>NZ_CP033055.1:0-5876609 GCF_003668775.1 Serratia sp. 3ACOL1
GCCTCCCCCCTGTTTGGCGGCGCTTCAACCGCCTGCGGGATTTTGCCCTGATAGAATGCGGAGGGACCTTCTTTGGCGATGGCTTCCAGTGTGTTAGCCAAGTCGGTTTGCACCAGGCGATCGCCCGGTTGTAGCGCAGAACCGTCTTTACGCAGGAAGATTTTGGCCGATTCCGGGTCTTGCTTGAAGCGTGCGACGGTGGTGTCGAGAATATCGGTATCGGCTCGCGTCAGGATAAAGCCCTCACGGGCCAGCCTGATGGCCGGTTCCATCACCTGCTCGCGGCTCAGCTTGCCGTACTTTTTACGCGCGGTCTCCATTCCCAGCACCGTTCCCGGCACGCCAGCGGCCAGATAACCATATAGGCTGGCGTCTTTTTTCACCTTGCCTTGCGCATCCAAATACATATCGCACTGGCTGCCGCCGGAGCGGTTTCACGGAAGTTGATAAAGGTATCGGTGCCATCGGCCAGGTGCAGGGTCATGAAACCGCCACCGCCGATATTGCCACAGCAGGGGTTAACCACCGCTTGGGCATAGCCGACCGCGACCGCCGCATCCACCGCGTTGCCCCCTATCTTGAGAATATCTACGCCGACCTGTGAGGCCAGATGCTGCGAGGTGACCACCATGCCATTTTGCGCTTCCACCGCCGGGTTTGAGGCTGCATACAGCTGGCTGCTGACCAGCAAGGCTGCCAAGGTCAGCGGTTGACTCCACTTTTGCAAAAACATAACGACTCCTGTGTTGATCCCTGTGTTTTTATTTGTCCCGCAGGTGCTGCAAAGCGCAGGCCAACCTATGAAGCGTAGCTACGAACAGAGGATATGGCGGTGGGCAGAGTGAAAAATGTGAAGCGAAAACAGGGGAATATTGCACTGGCGGGGGCGGTTGCACCGATTTTGGGCATAAAAAAAACCGGCCAGCAGGGCTGACCGGTTCTGACACTTACAGGCTGAAATTACAGCTTGGAAGCGTTCTCAGACAGGTATTTAGCTACGCCGTCTGGAGATGCGCCCATACCTGCTTTGCCTTTTTCCCACTGAGCTGGGCACACTTCGCCGTGCTCTTCGTGGAATTGCAGCGCGTCAACGGTACGGATCATTTCGTCGATGTTACGGCCGATTGGCAGGTCGTTCACGATCTGAGAACGTACAACGCCGTTCTTGTCGATCAGGAAAGAACCACGCAGGGCAACGCCCGCGTCTGGGTGCTCGATGCCGTAAGCTTTCTGAATTTCGCGCTTAACGTCAGCAACCATTGCGTATTTCACTTCACCGATGCCGCCTTTGTCGACAGGGGTTTTACGCCATGCGTTATGGACGAATTCTGAGTCGAAGGAAACGCCTACAACTTCAACGCCGCGCTTCTGGAACTCTTCATAGCGGTGATCGAAAGCGATCAGCTCAGAAGGACATACGAAGGTGAAGTCATCGGCCAGAAGAACAGTACGGCTTGCCATTCAGGTGCTTCTTCAGGTTGAAGTTTTCTACGATTTCGCCATTGCCTAAAACGGCTGCAGCGGTGAAGTCAGGGGCTTGACGAGTTACCAGGACCATAATTACTCCTGTAATAGTAGTTCAATGGGTTGATGTAAAAGCAGGGGCCAGTATAAGGGCCACCACTCGGTGAGGGAAGGGTGAAAGACCAATCAATGAGATAGCTTCCACCTATCAAACCGAGAGAATAAATCTAGCAGTCTTTCAAAATAACCTTTTCGTACAAAAGGGCAAGGACAAAAAGCCACATTCCGTTAACTGAATGAGTAATAGGGCTTTTTATCCGCGATCACAATGACTTGTTTCTGGCCTGTTCCATCATACGGGGATAAAACTGCCAGAACTGTGTTTCAAGCTGATGATACTGGCGTTCCACGTCGGCAAAGGAGCCAGCCAGTGCGGCCAGCCGTGGGCGGCGGCTTGCCATGCCTGCCAATACATCGCCGATAAACGGCAGCTCGGCGTAACGCTCCAGCCAGCGTTCGGGCCAAAGATAGCTGTTCAGGTTCTGGAAACGCTGCGGCGTCTGCGGCAGATGCGGCACAATCAGGCTGCGAGCCTGCTGGGTGAAGGAGTGCAAGCTGCAGGTTGGCTCAAGCTGTTGCCAGTGGCGAGCCAGAAAGTGATCCCAGACCACGTCGAGCGTAATGGGGGCGACGCGGCGAAATTGCGGCTGAAATAGTCGCGGCAGGCTTTGACTTCCGGCTGGATATCGGTCAAAACATCGACGCGCCGATGCATCATGATGCCAGCCACTACCGCCGGATCGTAATCACCCGCGGGGTTGCCGCGCACGAAATCGGCGAGCAGGTTGCCAAGCAGCGAGCTTTCCGCAAGCTGGGCCAAATGGAGATGAGCGAGAAAATTCATCTGCCAACTATAACCCAAGTCATGCAATTCCTCCTTATTCCTTGCTGCTTGTCGCCCGCGCTTTAGACTGTACCGCCTGTTTTTCCCAATTAGCTAGCTGAAGAAGTGAATACCCATGCGCGTCGCCGATTTTCTTTTGAGCTCCCGAGTCTTTGATTGCCCGCTATCCACAGCCTGAGCGCAGCGGTTGCCGTTTGCTGCAGCTGGACGGGCCAAGCGGAGGCCTGACGCACGGCGTGTTCACCGATCTGCTGGATAACCTGGAAGCGGCGCGATCTGCTGGTGTTCAACAATACCCGCGTGATCCCTGCGCGCCTGTTTGGCCGCAAGGTCAGCGGCGGCAAGATCGAAGTGTTGGTCGAGCGGGTGTTGGACGATCATCGGGTGCTGGCCCATGTACGTGCCTCCAAATCCCCAAGCCGGGCACCGAACTGCTGCTGGGCGATGACGAAAGCATTGCCGCCACCATGGTCGCACGCCATGACACGCTGTTTGAACTGCGCTTTAACGACGATCGTGACGTGTTCACCATCCTCAACGCGGTGGGCCATATGCCACTGCCGCCGTATATCGATCGCCCGGATGAAGACGCCGGACCGCGAGCTGTATCAGACCGTCTACAGCGAAAAGCCGGGAGCCGTAGCGGCCCCGACGGCGGGCCTGCATTTTGATGAGCCGCTGTTGGCTGCGCTGCGCGCCAAGGGCATTGAGATGGCGTTTGTCACCTTGCACGTTGGCGCTGGCACCTTCCAGCCAGTGCGGGTAGAAACGATTGAAGAGCATGTGATGCATGCGGAATACGCCGAAGTGCCGCAGGATGTGTGGATGCGGTATTAGCCTGTAAGGCGCGGGGCAAAAGGGTGGTTGCCGTGGGCACCACTTCGGTACGTTCGCTGGAAGCCGGCCAATGCCTGCCAGGGATGCGCTGATTCGCGCCTTTCTTCGGCGACACCAGCATCTTTATCTATCCGGGATATCACTATCAGGTGATCGATGCGCTGGTAACCAACTTCCACCTGCCGGAATCCACTCTGATCATGCTGGTTTCGGCATTTGCTGGCTATAAAAACACCATGAACGCCTATCATCAGGCATGGCCGAGCAGTACCGTTTCTTCAGCTACGGCGATGCGATGTTTATCAGCCGTAATCCACTGGCGGAAAGCGAATCCGTCGGGGAATAAATTCCCGGGTTACGCACACTGCGTGGCCCTGTTTTAATCACGTCAGACTGTATCTCTGACGCTGGAGGTTTTGTGAAGTACGAATTACAGACAACCGATGGCCGTGCTCGTCGCGGCCGCCTGGTCTTTGAGCGTGGCGTAGTGGAAACCCCGGCCTTTATGCCGGTGGCACCTATGGCACGGTCAAAGGCATGACGCCGGAAGAAGTGAAAGATACCGGTGCGCAGATCCTGTTGGGTAACACCTTCCACCTGTGGCTGCGCCCAGGGCAGGAGATCATGAAGCTGCACGCGATCTGCACGATTTTATGCAGTGGCACGGGCCGATCCTGACCGACTCCGGTGGTTTCCAGGTGTTCAGCCTGGGGCAATGCGCAAGATTAAAGAGGAAGGCGTTTATTTCCGTAACCCGATCAACGCGATAAAGTGTTCCTCAGCCCGGAAAAATCGATGGAGATCCAGTACGATCTGGGGTCTGACATCGTGATGATTTTCGACGAATGTACGCCTTACCCGGCGGATTGGGACTATGCCAAGCGTTCGATGGAAATGTCTCTGCGTTGGGCGCAGCGCAGCCGCCAGCGTTTTGATGAACTGAATAACAACAATGCGTTATTCGGTATTATCCAAGGCGGTGTTTACGAAGATTTACGTGATGTATCGGTAAAAGGCTGGTGGAGATCGGCTTTGATGGTTACGCTGTGGGCGGTTTGGCGGTAGGTGAGCCAAAAGAGATATGCATCGCATTCTTGAACACGTTTGCCCACAGATTCCAGAAGATAAGCCACGCTATCTGATGGGGTTGGCAAGCCGGAAGATCTGGTTGAAGGCGTGCGTCGCGGCATCGACATGTTCGACTGTGTGATGCCAACGCGTAATGCCCGTAACGGCCATTTGTTCGTGACGGACGGTGTGGTAAAAATCCGTAATGCCAAGCACAAGGATGATACTTCCACGCTGGACAGTGAGTGCGATTGCTATACTTGTCGCCATTATAGTCGTGCCTATTTGCATCATCTCGATCGCTGCAACGAGATTCTCGGTGCCCGATTGAACACCATCCATAACTTGCGCTATTACCAACGTTTGATGGCGGGTTTACGCCAGGCCATTGAAGAGGGTAAATTAGAGCTGTTTGTGGCGGATTTTTATGGTCGGATCGGCAAACCGATACCACCTTTAAACGCTTGAATTAATAATTGAAAATTTAATGAGGGAATTTTAATGAGCTTTTTCATTTCCGATGCAGTGGCAGCAGCAGGGGCTCCGTCTCAGGGTAGCCCGTACTCTTTGATCATTATGCTGGTGGTGTTTGGTCTGATCTTCTATTTCATGATCCTGCGCCCACAGCAGAAACGTGCTAAAGAGCACAAAAAACTGATGGACTCCATCGGCAAGGGTGATGAAGTGTTGACCACCGGTGGCCTGATTGGCCGTGTCACTAAAGTGGCAGATACCGGTATTATTGCCATCGCGCTGAATGACACCACGGAAGTGATGATCAAGCGTGACTTCGTGGCGGCCGTTCTGCCGAAAGGTACTATGAAGCCCTGTAATTTTGTTTTCCCTAAGGAACTGCCGTGCTAAACCGTTATCCTCTGTGGAAGTATCTGATGCTGATCGTAGTGATCCTCGTCGGACTGCTATATGCGCTTCCCAACATTTACGGAGAGGATCCGGCCGTACAGATCACTGGCGCGCGCGGAGTCGCCGCCAGTGAAACTACGCTGGACCAAGTCCGTACTGTATTAGAAAAAGACAATATTGCGAGCAAGTCGATTGCGCTGGAAACGGTGCCATCCTGGCTCGCTTTAAAGATCCTGACGTTCAGCTGCGCGCCCGTGAAGTCTTGATGGCTGAACTGGGTGACAAATATGTCGTCGCATTGAACCTCGCCCCGGCAACGCCTGCCTGGCTGGCGATGCTCAACGCCGAGCCGATGAAGCTGGGTCTGGATTTACGTGGTGGTGTGCACTTCCTGATGGAAGTCGACATGGACACCGCGCTGAGCAAGTTGCAAGAACAAACTATGGATACCCTGCGCAGCGAGCTGCGTGAAAAGGGCATTCCTTACGCTGCGATCCGCAAGTTGGACAACAACGGCGTGGAAGTTCGCTTCCGTGACAACGCCGCTCGCGACCAGGCCATCAGCTACATGACGCCACGTCAGCGCGATCTGGTGCTTTCTGCCAACGGCAGCAACACCCTGAAAGCAACGATGACCGACGCTCGCCTGAGCGAAGCACGTGAGTATGCGGTGCAGCAGAACATCACCATCCTGCGTAATCGTGTCAACCAGCTCGGCGTTGCCGAACCGTTGGTACAGCGCCAGGGTGCCGATCGTATCGTCGTTGAGTTGCCAGGTATCCAGGATACGGCGCGCGCCAAAGAAATTTTGGGTGCGACCGCTACGCTGGAATTCCGTCTGGTAAATACCAACGCGGATGCGACCGCTGCGGCCAATGGCCGTGTGCCGGGTGACTCCGAGGTGAAATACACCCGTGAAGGCCAACCGGTTGTGCTGTACAAGCGTGTGATCCTGACCGGTGACCACATTACAGACTCCACCTCCAGCACCGATGAATACAACCAGCCGCAGGTCAATATCTCGCTGGACAGCGCTGGTGGTACTGCTATGTCCAACTTCACCAAAGACAGCATTGGCAAGCCAATGGCAACGCTGTTTGTGGAGTATAAAGACAGCGGCAAGAAAGATGCCAACGGCCGTTCCGTGCTGGTGAAGCAGGAAGAAGTGATCAACGTGGCGAACATTCAGTCACGTCTGGGTAACAGCTTCCGTATCACCGGTATCAGCAACCCTAACGAAGCACGTCAGCTGTCGCTGCTGCTGCGTGCCGGTGCGTTGATTGCGCCTATCCAGATCGTGGAAGAGAGGACCATTGGTCCAACCTTGGGGCAACAGAACATCACCCAGGGCCTGGAAGCTTGCCTGTGGGGCCTGGTGGCTTCGATCGTCTTTATGGTGGTCTGGTATCGCAAGTTTGGTCTGATCGCTTCTACCGCGCTGATGGCTAACCTGGTGCTGATCGTTGGCGTAATGTCTCTGCTACCAGGGGCGACGCTAACCATGCCGGGGATTGCCGGGATCGTGCTGACGCTGGCGGTGGCGGTTGACGCCAACGTACTGATAAACGAACGTATCAAGGAGGAACTGAAGAATGGACGATCCATTCAGCAGGCGATCCATGAGGGCTATAAAGGCGCGTTCTCCAGTATCGTTGATGCCAACGTCACGACGTTGATCACCGCGATCATTCTGTACGCAGTCGGTACCGGTTCGATCAAGGGCTTTGCAATTACCACCGCAATCGGTGTGGCGACGTCCATGTTCACCGCGATTGTCGGTACCCGTGCCATCGTCAACCTGCTTTACGGCGGCAAGCGCATTAACAAGCTGTCTATCTGAGGAGTGCGTTGTGGCACAGGATTATACTGTTGAACAACTCAACTACGGCCGTAAAGTCTATGACTTTATGCGCTGGGATTACGTGGCCTTCGGCATCTCTTTGGTGCTGTTGGTAGCGTCGATCGCCACCATGTCCGTGCGTGGGTTTAACTGGGGTCTGGATTTCACCGGTGGTACGGTGATTGAAATTACTCTGGAACAACCCGCGAATCTGGACCTGATGCGCGATACGTTGGAAAAAGCCGGGTTCCAGGACCCGATTATCCAGAACTTTGGCAGCAGCCGTGACGTGATGGTGCGTATGCCACCGGCGGTCGGTACTGCAGGCCAAGAACTGGGTAACAAAGTTATTGGCGTGATCAACGAATCAGTCGATAAGAATGCGTCCGTCAAGCGTATTGAATTCGTTGGCCCGAGCGTAGGGGCAGAACTGGCACAAACCGGCGGCATGGCGCTGCTGGTGGCGTTGATCTGTATCCTGATTTACGTGGGCTTCCGTTTTGAATGGCGTTTGGCCGCGGGGGCCGTTATCGCCCTGGCGCACGACGTGGTCATCACCATGGGTGTGCTGTCGTTGTTCCATATCGAGATTGACCTGACCATCGTGGCATCCTTGATGTCGGTGATCGGTTACTCGCTGAACGACAGTATCGTGGTATCTGACCGTATTCGTGAGAACTTCCGCAAGATCCGTCGCGGTACGCCTTATGAAATCATGAACGTCTCGCTGACGCAGACGCTGAGCCGTACCATCATGACCTCCGCCACTACGTTGATGGTGGTTCTGATGCTGTACATCTTCGGCGGCGCGATGCTGCAGGGCTTCTCACTGACCATGCTGATCGGTGTGTCTATTGGTACCATATCCTCTATCTACGTCGCCTCTGCGCTGGCGTTGAAACTGGGTATGAAACGCGAACACATGCTGCAGCAGAAAGTGGAGAAAGAGGGCGCCGATCAGCCTTCGATCCTGCCGTGATTGCCTGGTGTGCGGCTGAATAAGCCACGCACCGTCTGAACCAGATGCCGGTCAGTTTACGCTGACCGGCATTTTTTTTGCTCCTGTGCCGCCAGCAGGTTCAGCGAGCTCACCAACTCCGCCAGGCTGGTGGCCTGCATCTTCTCCATCACTTTAGAACGGTGTACCTCTACGGTGCGTACGGCGACGAAGTAACGATCGGCGATGGCCTTGTTGGTCATACCGGCGGCAACGCCGCTGGCGATATCACGCTCGCGTGAGGTCAGCGTACTGAAACGCTGCTGCAACTGGTAGCGCTCCACTTGGCGTTGAGAATGGGCGATCCCGCGTTCCAACGCGGCGATCAGCGGTGCGGTAGCAATCGGCTTTTGCAGGAAATCCAACGCCCCCAATTTCATCTCTGCTACCGCCATAGCGATATCGCCATGACCGGTTACGATCACCACCGCCAGCGTACTTTCCCGCTCGCGTAGCCGCTGATGGATTTGCTGCCCATCGATCCCTGGCATGCGAATATCCAGCATCACGACGCCGCATTGGTAAGGGTCGACTTGTTCGATAAAGTTTTGGCTGTCGTTCCAGATCTTCACCCGATAGTCCAGCCCTTCGAGTAAAAAGCGGCTGGCGTCGGTGACTGCCAGATCGTCATCGACCAGATGTATCAGCGCCATGGTGTGTTTCCTTTTGATCCCAGGGAAGAGCAGGGTAACGCGTAGCCCCTGCCGTTGTGGCGATATCGAATAATTTTCCAGCGTCAGTTCCCCCTGCTGGCTTCTCAGCAGCCGCTGGCAGATCACCAGCCCCAGGCCAAGTCCTTCCGATTTAGTGCTGCGAAAAGGCACGAACGGCTGTGCTAACTGTTCGGCACTGAGGCCGCCGCCATCGTCTTCCAGTATTAGCGTCTGCCGATCGCCATCGGTTTCCAGCCGCAGGTGATCTGTTGGGAACCGGCCTGCAGGCTGTTGCTTAACAAGTTGGTGAGCACCTGCTCCAACAGCGTGGCCTGGCTATACAACTGGCTTTTCGGGGCGATGATGATGGCCAGCCGGCACTGCGGGTAATGCTGTTCGATGCGCATCAGCTTGATGACGTTTTCCACCAGGGGGCGCAGCGTTAGCCATTGCGTGCTTTCATGGTGTGGCGTTTTACTGACCCATTGGCGCAGATTGACGATGGTTTCTGCCCCTCGCTGCGCCTGTTGGCCGATCTGTTCGAGGATTGGCAACAGCTCGTGCTGCGGATCGCTGCGCTCAAGGCGAATACGGCAACCTTCGGCGTAGTGACGAATCGCCGCCAGTGGCTGGTTAAGTTCGTGAGCGAAACCGGAAGCCATCTCACCCAGGGTGCTGAGGCGTTGCGCCCGGGCTAGCGCTGCTTCTCTGGCCCGCAGCGTCAGATGCATTTGTTCTAGCTCGCGCCCACGCAGGCGGACCAGGTGGCCGATCCACAGATGGTTAGCGCCAAGCAGTAACATGCCTCCGGCGATCGTGCCAAGCAGGAGCAGATGTTGCAATGCCCAACTGTGTATCTCTTGCCAGAGTGAACGCTGTGCAGGATGGCGATCCAGATCGCGCAGCAATTGATCTACCTGGCGGGATGAGGCGGGAGCGCCCCAGGCGGGGAGACCTGGGGTATCCACTTGCAACAGCTGGCGGGTCAGTTCATCGACCAGGGGATCGGGCACGTGGTTCAAGGCGGCAAACGACCAGTTGGGATAAAGCACGCTGCTGGTCAGGCAGGGCTGTGTGCTGGGTTTGGCCAGCAGGGCACGGTAATCATCGGCTTTGAGTAATCCCTCTTTCTCCATCTCTTCCAACAGGCAAACCGGCACTATGGCCGCATCCAGCGCCCGATCGCGCAGCAGATAAAGCAGGGCGTCCACGGGATAACCGCTGAAGTGCAGTTGCAGATCTTTTTCCGGATGTATGCCGGCGGCCAGCAGCTCCTTATAGCCCAGCAGATAGCCGCCAAACGCGTCAGGGGAGACCGCGCCCACTTTTTTACCAGTGAGCTGATTAGCCTCGGTCACTGGGCTATCGCGGCGTACCAATACCACGCTGCCTATCACGTTGTTTGAGGCGTTCTGCTGATTTTGGCTGGAGCGTAAGGAGACCAACCAGCGTAACGGGTAACTATTGTCCAACTGAATATACTGCGCCGGGTTGGTGAGCAGAAAATCGACCTGGCCGTTGCTGACGGCTTCCCCCATATCGGCCAGGTTCAGCGGCAACAGTTGAAAGCTTTCGTCTGGGAACTGACGATTGAGATGGTTAATTAACGGCTGCCATTGGGCCAGGGCATGTGTATCGCCGCGTAATGCCAGCACGGCGATGGTCCATTGCCCCGCCCAGGCCGGGCTTAACCAGCCGCATAGCAAGATCATCAGTACTGCTTTTTTCACATCATCTCCATTTTTATGATCTCGATCGCCAGCAAGAATTGTCCTGGATCAAGCCGCAGTAGGGAATGTGGTAAACCACAATATGGGCGGTCGTACGCCACTTTTACACTCCTTTGTATCAGCTCCCCGGTTGATACTTTTTGGGAGAAATCAATGGATAGTGGAAAACGGCAATTTTTACAACGCCTCGGTGTCCTGACTGCGGGTGCCGCGTTGGTACCGCTGGCGCACTCCGGCTGGCAGTTGCAACCCGAGCGGCGTGAAGGCGACGGCAAAAAGCGTATGGCGATGTTGATCGACCTGCGCCGCTGTATTGGCTGCCAGGCCTGCACGGTTAGCTGTGCGGTAGAGAATCAGCTGCCGCAGGGACAGTTTCGCACCAGTGTACTGCAGTATCAGGTCGTCACGGATAGCCAGCGTATCCCCACCAACGTGCTGCTACCGCGCCTGTGCAATCATTGCGATAACCCGCCTTGCGTGCCGGTCTGCCCGGTACAGGCAACCTTCCAGCGTGAGGACGGCATTGTGGTGATCGATAACACCCGCTGTGTCGGCTGCGCCTACTGTGTGCAAGCCTGCCCCTATGAGGCGCGCTTTATCAACCATGAAACCCAAACCGCGGATAAATGCACCTTCTGCGTCCACCGCCTGGATGCCGGGCTGTTGCCTGCCTGCGTTGAATCCTGCGTCGGTGGTGCGCGCATGATCGGCGATCTTAACGATGAACAAGGCACTTTAAGGCGCACGCTGGAACAGCATCGAGGGGAGCTAAAGGTGCTGAAACCCGAGCAGGGGACGCACCCACAGGTGTTTTATCTGGGGCTGGATGAGGCTTTTGTCAGCCATGTCCGGGGACAACCGGCGCTGTGGCAGGAGGTACACTCATGATCCGCGAAGTGATGGCTCGCCCGCAGGAGATCGCCTGGTTGCCCTGGGCGGTACAGTATTTCTTTTTCATCGGTCTGGCATGTAGCAGCATTGCCATTGCGGCCTGGTTACGCTGGCGTTCGGCGTCTGAGGCATCTCGGCTGGAGCTGGCTGCCGTTTCGCTGGCGGTGGTGAGCGGCACCGTGGCTCCGTTGGCCCTGAGTGCGGATTTACATCAGCCCGCTCGAATCTGGCACTTCTATGCCCATTTCGCACCTTGGTCGTGGATGTCTCTCGGCTCGGTGTTTTTACCACTGTTTTCCTTGCTGGTCGTGGCCTATTTCGTTTTGCTGCTGCGTTGCCAACTGAGGGCAAAAGCCCTGCCGTTCTGGGCGCGTTGGTTACAGATTTGGCCCGCTTGGCAAGAAGAGAAATGGCTGCGTTGGGTGGCATTGGCCACGCTGCTTTCAGCAGTCAGCATCCTGCTCTATACCGGCCGGGAAGTGTCCGTGCTGCGTTCACAACCGCTGTGGTACAGCCTGTGGTTACCTTGGCTATTGCTGCTCACCGCTATGCAGGCCGTTCCGCCAATGCTGGCCTATTGGTTACGCCATGAACCGCAATGGCAATCGCGCTTGGCACGCTATCAAGGGATCTCTCTGCTGTTGCTGTGCCTCTCCAGCCTGGGCTGGTGGTTGGACGGTAGTGACTCTGCCGCTGCGCTGCGTCAGTTACCTACTCAGGGGAGCGTTTGGTCATGGGTTGGCAGCGCATTTGCCGTCTTGATCCTGCTATTGATGATTTCGGCTTGGCGATCGCGTCATCGGGCGCTAGGGACGGCAGGTCTGTTAGCACAATGCGTGGCAGCGTTGCTGCTCTGTTGGGGCGTGCGCTGGATGCTGCTGATGCAAACCCAGACGCTGCCCAAGTTCAATATATTGCTCAACCCCTATGTGTTACCGCTCGGCAGCGAGGGGCTATTGGCCATCCTCGGTACCTTCGGGCTGTGGCTGGCATTAATCATCGGGGTTCGTGAATTACAGCATGGGTTGATGGAGAATAAACGCTATGGCTAAATCAACGCGTCGTCAGTGGTTGAAAGGCGGGCTCGCTTTGGGTGGGCTGGTCGTGTTTGGTGCCAGCTACAGCGAAATGGTGCAGAAGGTGTTTACCGGCCTGCGTGATGGCAGCAGTGGAAAACTGACGCTGGACCGGATCAGCGCTAATGCGTTACCGCCAGAAGGCCGCCAACATCCCGAAGGCTGGCAGGCCAATCCGCAGCAGGCCGTTTCCATGACGCAATGTTTTGGCTGCTGGACGCTGTGCGGCCTGCGCGTGCGGGTCGATCGTGACAGCAATCAGATACTGCGCGTAGCGGGTAACCCTTATCATCCGCTATCGCACGATCACCATTTTCCCTATCGTTTGCCAGTGAGTGATGCACTCAACCGGCTAGGCGGTGATGCCGGTTTGGAACAGCGCTCAACCGCCTGCGCTCGCGGTGCTACCCTGCTGGAAGGGCTGACTAGCCCGTACCGGGTGCTGGAACCGATGAAGCGGGTAGGGCCGCGCGGTGGCGGGCAGTGGCAGCGCATCAGTTTTGAACAACTGATCAAGGAAGTGGTTGAAGGTGGCGATCTGTTTGGTGAAGGGCCAGTGGAGGGATTACGGGCCATCCGCGATCTGCAAACGCCACTCGATCCGGCACAGCCAACGCTTGGGCCGAAGGCTAACCAACTGCTGGTCACCAACGCAGGTGATGAGGGGCGGGATACCTTTATCAAACGTTTTGCACAAAACGCCTTTGGCACGCGCAACTTCGGCCATCACGGCGCTTACTGTGGTCTAGCCTACCGAGCAGGTTCCGGAGCGCTGATGGGCGATCTGGACAAAAACGCTCATGTGAAACCCGACTGGGATCATCTGCGCTTTGCACTGTTTCTGGGGACGTCACCCGCACAGTCCGGTAACCCGTTCAAACGGCAGGGGCGTCAGTTAGCCAATGCCCGCTTGCGCGATGAGTTCCGCTACGTGGTGGTGGCCCCGGCATTGCCGTTAACCACCACGCTGGCCAACGATCACAACCGCTGGGTGCCGGTATTGCCGGGGACGGACTCCGCGCTGGCGATGGGCATGATCCGCTGGATTATCGACCAGGAGCGTTATAACGCCGATTATCTGGCGTTACCTGGCGAGGCGGCCATGCAGGCGGCCGGTGAAAAAAGTTGGTCGAATGCCACCCACCTGGTGGTGATCGATGACGATCATCCTCTGTGCGGCCAGTTCCTGCGTAAGTCACATCTGGTAGGTGGGGCTGGCGGTGATGAGGAAAGCCCTGCCTTGGTGTGGGACGCACAGCGAGACGAACCACAGCCCGCCACTGAGGCCATGCGTGGGCAACTGCTGGTTGAGCAGCAGGTTCAACTGGCCGATGGCTCACAGGTGCGAGTGCGATCCAGCTTCCGTTGTCTGCAACTGGCGGCGCAACGCTTTACGCTGGCCGAATACAGCGTGCAGTGTGGCGTTAGCGCTGAAACCATTGCGGCGTTGGCCAAGGAGTTTACTTCCTACCAGCGGCAGGCGGCAGTGATCTCCCATGGCGGCATGATGAGTGGCAACGGTTTCTACAGCAGCTGGGCGGTGATGATGCTCAATGCGCTGATCGGTAACCTTAATCTCAAGGGGGGCGTCTCGGTGGGCGGCGGCAAGTTCAAGGAGTTTGCCGAAGGGCCACGTTATAACCTCGCGACCTTCCCTGAGATGGTGAAGCCGAAAGGATTGGTGCTGTCGCGCAGTAAGCAGGCGTACGAAAAGTCAGACGAATATCGCCGCAAGATGGAACAAGGCGTCAACCCTTATCCGGCGCGGGGGCCGTGGTATCCCTTTGTGGCAGGTCAGTTTACCGAGCAGCTAGCTCCGGCGTTGATGGGATACCCCTATCCACTGAAAGCCTGGATCAATCACATGGGCAACCCGCTCTACGGTGTGGCCGGATTACGCGACGTGGTGGAGAGCAGGCTGAAGGATCCGCAGCATCTGCCACTGTTTATTTCCGTCGATGCCTTTATTAACGAAACCAGCGCGTTGGCGGACTATATCGTGCCGGATACGCACAACTTTGAAAGCTGGGGATTTACCTCTCCCTGGTCTGGCGTAATGGTCAAGGCGAGTACCGCCCGTTGGCCGGTGGTGCCAGCGCGCACAGCCAAGACGGCGGATGGGCAGCCGATCGCGCTGGAGAGCTTTGTTATTGCGCTCTCGAAGGCCATGGGGTTGCCGGGCTTCGGCGACGGGGCGTTGCAGGATGCGCAAGGAAACCTTTGTGGGCTGCATTGTGCCGAAGATTACTACCTGCGCGCAGCGGCCAACGTGGCGTTTGCCGGTGAGCCAGTGCCTGAGGCGACGGAGAGCGAGCTGCATCTGACCGGCGTCGATCGTCTGCAACCGGCGCTGAATCAGGTATTAAAACCGGATGAGCGGTTGCGGGTGGGCTATATGCTGGCGCGTGGTGGCCGTTTCGCGCCCCATGAGCAAGCATGGCAAGGGGAGGCGACCGGCCCACAGCGGAAGCAGGGGCTGAATATCTGGAATGAAGAGGTGGCACGTCATCGCCATGCCATGACCGGGGAGCGCTATAGCGGCTGCCCAACCTATTATCCACCGCGTTTTGCCGACGGTTCCGACGTGGCGCAGCACTACCCGAGTGAGGCGTGGCCGTTCCGGCTGATGTCGTTCAAGTCGCACCTGATGAGCAGCTCAACTGCTCCTATCGAGCGTTTGCGGGCCTTGAAGGCGGTTAATCTAGTCGCGCTCAACCCGATAGATGCCGAGCGCTATGGGTTACAACATGGCGACCGGGTCAGGTTGCAGACGCCGGGCGGCAGCGTGGAAGCGCAAATCAGCTTGCTCGACGGGGTCATGCCGGGCGTGATTGCCATTGAACACGGTTATGGGCATCGTGAAATGGGGGCTCGGGTTCATTCGCTGGATGGGCAGGCATTGGCATCGGATCCACGCATTGCCGCAGGGATCAACCTCAACGATCTGGGGCTGGCCGATCCGACTCGTGAAGTCGGCAATAGCTGGCTGGACTGGGTTAGCGGGGCGGCGGTACGGCAGGGATTACCGGCGAAGCTGCAGCGCTTGGGATAGCTGAGATACTTTAAAGCGGGCGCAGCATGCGGCGCCCCTAAGGTGGAATATGTGCGATCTCAAGTGACTGGTTTGTCAGCAATCTGATGCCCCAACCCTGACACCGGGGTGGGGCATTCAGCGCATCAACGTTGAGTTATGGGCTCTACGCTATGCACACGGATATAGCCCAGTTGTGATGGCGTTACGCCACTCAGGCGCAGTTCAAAGATTTGCTCGGTTTTTGGCAGCAGCGAACTGGCGCTCTGAATTTGCTGTGACTGTGCTTGCGCGGTCAGTGGCATACCGGTTGCAGCATCTAGTTGCCCCCACTCCAACTTAGCGGTAAAGCCTGGCAGATATTGGCCTGAGAGCGTGCGCACATACAGTATTGCCTGGCTGCCGTTGGCTTCGCTCTTCACATAGTTGAGCGACAGGCTAAGCTCACCCACGCTGCTTTGTAATCTGGCGGCATTATTGGCGGCTGGCAACAGGTAGACGCCGTTGGTTGAGCTTTGGTTAAGCCGATTTTGGCGCTCCAGGGCGGTAGCCTGCTCGGTCAACTCCCCCAGCACCTGTTTCAGCTCAACCACCTGGTTGGTGAGTTTCGGCACTTCGCGGTTCTGTGCGCAACCGGCCAGCAGGATCATGGCGGTGAGCAGACAAACCTGGCGATAACGGATTGTCATAACGGCAATTTCCTCTTCAATAACACTGGCTCCCAGCTTAGCCCGATCGCTGGCCAAAGTCATGTCTACCACTAAGTATGGCTGCTTTATTGCGCAATCGTGGAAGCAATTCGCAACAAATGCCCGGCGGTCTTTGTTGTGGCGGGAGTTCGGGGTAAACTGTGCTCAACTATGTAAACGCTTATCAGGACGAGTTATGCATTGCCCTTTCTGCGCTGCCGTTGATACCAAAGTGATTGATTCCCGCCTGGTGGGTGATGGATCGCAGGTGCGCCGTCGTCGCCAATGTCTGGTCTGTAATGAACGTTTTACCACTTTTGAAGTGGCCGAGCTGGTGATGCCGCGGGTGATCAAAAGTGATGAAGTTCGCGAACCGTTCAACGAAGATAAACTGCGCCGTGGCATGCTGAAAGCGCTGGAAAAGCGCCCGGTCAGCTCCGACGACGTAGAAAACGCCATCAACCACATCAAATCCCAGCTGCGCGCCACCGGCGAGCGTGAAGTGCCCACCAAAATGGTCGGCAACCTGGTGATGGATGCGTTGAAGAAGCTGGATAAGGTCGCATATATCCGCTTCGCTTCGGTATATCGCAGTTTTGAAGACATTCGCGAATTCGGCGAAGAGATCGCCAAACTGCAGGATTAACGGGATCCGCATGCAAAACGACGAATTCTATATGGCGCGTGCCTTTGAGCTGGCGCGTCTGGGGCGTTTCACCACCACGCCGAACCCGAACGTGGGCTGCGTGATCGTGCGCGATGGCAGCATCGTGGGTGAAGGTTTCCATTTGCGGGCCGGTGAGCCTCATGCGGAAGTACACGCTTTGCGCATGGCGGGGGAAAAGGCGCGGGGGGCCACGGCCTATGTCACGCTGGAACCTTGTAGCCACCATGGTCGCACGCCACCTTGTGCAGATGCTTTGATCGCAGCGGGAGTCAGCCGCGTGGTCGCTGCCATGCAAGATCCCAACCCGCAGGTTGCCGGGCGTGGGCTATACAAGCTGCAACAGGCGGGCATTGAAGTGCGCCACGGCGTAATGCTGGCAGAGGCTGAAGCGGTCAATCTGGGGTTCCTCAAGCGTATGCGCACCGGGTTTCCCTATGTACAGCTCAAGCTGGGCGCTTCACTGGATGGCCGTACGGCGATGGCCTCTGGGGAAAGCCAATGGATCACCTCACCGCAGGCCCGCCGGGATGTACAGGAGTTGCGGGCGGCCAGTTCGGCGATCCTCAGCACCAGTGCGACCGTGTTGGCCGACGATCCCGCGCTGACGGTGCGCTGGGATGAGCTGAGCAGTGAAACCCAGCAGATTTACCCGCGTGACAACCTACGTCAGCCGCTGCGGATTATTCTAGACAGCCAGAACCGGGTTACGCCGCAGCACCGGGTCGTGCAGCAACCGGGGATGACCTGGTTGGCACGCCAGCAGCCGGACGATCGGGTTTGGCCAGCAGGTGTGGAGCAATTATCTTTCCCACTGCACGGCGGCGGTATTGATCTGGTGGTAATGATGATGCAACTGGCCAAGCGCCAGGTGAACAGCATCTGGGTCGAGGCGGGCGCGCAGCTTGCCGGTGCGCTGCTGCAGGCCGGGCTGGTGGATGAGCTCATTGTGTACATCGCGCCCAAATTATTGGGTGATAATGCCCGTGGGCTGTGCCAACTGCCGGGGTTGACGCAGTTGGCCGATGCGCCCGAGTTTGTCTTTAGCGAGGTACGCCAGATTGGCCCCGATCTGCGCCTGCGGTTAACCGCCAAATAGAGAATGTAACCTTTGCCTGCCGGTGCAGCCGCGTTTTACAAAAGCGCCGCGCAGGCGGGCAAAGAATATGATAGAATCCGCCCCCCTGCGGGGTATTGAACCCATTTTTAAGGAAAGCCCATGAAAGTTATCGAAGGTGTTGTTGCAACTCCAAATGCCCGTGTGGCGATCGCAATTGCACGTTTTAACAATTTCATCAACGACAGCCTGCTGCAAGGTGCCATTGATGCACTGAAGCGTATCGGCCAGGTTGCTGATGACAACATCACCGTTGTTTGGGTCCCAGGCGCTTACGAGCTGCCATTAACCGCACGCGTGCTGGCTAACACCGGTAAATATGATGCGGTGATTGCTCTGGGTACGGTGATCCGTGGGGGCACCGCGCACTTCGAATATGTGGCGGGCGAAGCCAGCTCCGGTCTGGGCCAAGTCTCTATGAATACCGAGATCCCGGTTGCCTTTGGCGTGCTGACCACCGAAAGCATCGAACAAGCGATCGAGCGTGCTGGCACCAAAGCGGGCAACAAAGGCGCAGAAGCCGCCCTGACCGCACTTGAAATGATTAATGTAATCAAAGCTATTAAAGCCTGAATTTAGTTTAAGGGGAATTCCGTGAAACCTGCTGCTCGTCGTCGCGCTCGTGAGTGCGCTGTTCAAGCGATTTACTCTTGGCAGTTGTCTAAAAATGACATTGCCGATGTTGAACACCAGTTCCTGACGGAGCAGGATGTCAAAGATGTTGACGTCGCCTATTTTCGTGAGCTGCTGTCCGGTGTGGCAGTCAACGCAGGTATGCTGGATGGCCTGATGGCCCCCTTCCTGTCGCGCCAGCTCGAAGAATTGGGCCAGGTGGAAAGAGCCGTACTGCGCATTGCGCTGTTCGAGCTGAAAATGCGTGAAGACGTCCCTTACAAAGTGGCCATCAACGAAGCGATCGAACTGGCGAAAACCTTCGGCGCGGAAGATAGCCACAAGTTTGTAAATGGCGTGCTGGATAAAGCAGCCCCCAGCATCCGTAGGAAAAAATAAAATATAAGGCCGGGAAACCGGCCTTACTTCTTTGGAAGACGAATTATGGCATGTGGCGAATTTGATCTCATTGCCCGCTATTTTGACCGGTTCAAAAGTGTGCGCCGCGACGTACAGCTCGGCATTGGCGATGACTGCGCACTGCTTACAGTGCCGGAAAAACAGCTTTTAGCCATCAGTACCGATACCCTGGTTTCGGGTATTCACTTCCTGGCGGATATCGATCCCGCCGATCTCGGCTATAAAGCCCTGGCGGTTAACCTGAGCGACCTGGCAGCAATGGGCGCCGATCCCGCGTGGCTTTCGCTGGCGTTGACGTTGCCGGAAGTGAACGAAGAGTGGCTCAAGGCATTCAGCGATAGCCTGTTCGAACAGATGAATTACTACGGCATGCAGCTGATTGGCGGCGACACCACCCGTGGCCCGCTGAGCATGACGTTGACGATCCACGGCCATATCCCGGTCGGGCGGGCGCTAACCCGCAGCGGAGCACGCATTGGCGACTGGATTTACGTGACCGGTACGCTGGGTGACAGCGCCGCCGGGCTGGCAATCCTGCAGGATCGTTTGCAAGTGAGCGATCGGGCTGCTCAGGAATATCTGTTGGCGCGCCATCTGCGTCCGCATCCGCGTGTGCTGCAAGGCCAGGCGCTGCGTGATTTGGCCAGCTCGGCGATCGATATCTCTGACGGTCTGATTTCAGATCTGAGACACGTGCTGAACGCCTCTGAGTGCGGTGCCCGTATCGAGTTGGATGAGTTGCCGCTGTCGCAGACGCTGACCAGCAATACCGATGAAGATCAGGCGTTGCGCTGGGCGCTGACCGGCGGTGAAGATTATGAACTGTGCTTCACCGTGCCAGAGATCAATCGGGGTGCGCTGGAAGTGGCATTAAGCCATTTAGGTGCGGATTACACCTGTATTGGCCAGATCGGCCCGCAGTCTGAAGGGATGAAGTTCTACCGCGATCAGCAAGAGGTTGAACTGCCTTGGAGTGGTTACGATCACTTCGGGAGCGCTCAATAGTTATTAGTATTGCGGTATGAGTCTCTTTGGTCTCATACTGAGACTGTTAGTAAGAGATGGCTCTACTCCGGCCAGAGCTATTGGCCGAAACGTAAAAACCCGACCTCACCAGTCGGGTTTTTGCATTTTGGAGTACGCCTCAGTTGCTATTCAAAGCCGACCACATGATGCGGCACATAGGCCGTTTCTAACTCTGCAATCTCTTGCGATGTTAGCTCCAGATCAACGGCGGCTAAGGCATCGACCAAGTGTTCGCTGCGTGAGGCACCAATAATCGGCGCGGTAACCACTGGTTTACTCAACAGCCATGCCAGGGCGATTTTCGCTCGCGAAACGCCGCGCTCTTCAGCAATAGTGGCTACGCGCTCGGCAATCAGGGCATCAACCCCTTCGGTAGCGTCATACAAGGTTTTGCCATATAGGTCGCTGACCAGACGCGCTGTAGTTTCGCCCCAGGGGCGTGTGAGTCTGCCACGAGCCAGCGGGCTCCAGGGAAGTACGGCAATCCCTTCGGCGGCGCAAAGCGGGTGCATTTCGCGCTCTTCTTCCCGTTGGATCAGGTTGTACTGATCCTGCATGCTGACAAAACGTGTCCAGCCGTGCAGATCGGCGGTGTACAGCGCCTTGGCAAACTGCCAGGCGTACATCGAAGAGGCCCCGATATAGCGTGCTTTACCAGCTTTTACTACGTCATGCAGGGCTTCCAGCGTTTCTTCGATCGGGGATTCATAGTCCCAACGGTGGATTTGCAGTAAATCGACGTAGTCGGTACCCAAACGCCGCAGGCTGTCGTCGATCGACTGCATGATCTTGGGGCGTGACAGGCCGCGCTCCAGGTTGCTCATGGCGTTATAGACTTTGGTGGCAATCACCACCTCGTCGCGGCGAGCAAAGTCGCGCAGTGCCCGGCCAACGATCTCCTCGCTGCTGCCATCGGAATAGTTGTTGGAAGTATCAAAGAAGTTGATGCCCGCATCCAGCGCCTGCTTGATCAACGGGCGGCTGCTTTCCTCCGGCAGCGTCCAGGCGTGGTTGCCACGTGAGGGTTCGCCGTAGGTCATGCAACCCAAACAGATGCGGGAAATGTTGAGATCGGTGTTACCTAGCTTTAGATATTTCATGCCTCTCTCCTGTGTACCGTTCAAAAAATAACTGTAGCGGAAAATGATGCAGAAATGATGGGTGTGGCGTTGAAGGGTGGGATTGATAAGAGCGCCCAGTGCGGCGCCCCTAGCTAGTTTATGCCAACCAGGTTTCGATCTGGCGCTGAATACCGGCCGCATCCAGGCCCAGATCGCTGCGGATCTCTTCCTGGCCTCCCTGTGGGATAAAGTAATCCGGCAGGCCAATATTCAGTACGGGCACCACACGGCGTTTGGCCATCAGCAGTTCGTTAACCCCGCTGCCAGCGCCGCCCATAATGGCGTTCTCTTCCAGCGTCACCAACACTTCGTGGCTGGCGGCCATTTCCAGCACCAGCTGTTCGTCCAGTGGTTTGACAAAACGCATGTCCACCAGCGTAGCGTTCATCGCTTCGGCGACCTGAGCGGCTTCCGCCAACAGGGTACCAAAGTTGAGGATGGCAATCTTTTCCCCTTCGCGGCGCACTATGCCCTTACCGAGCGGCAGTGCAGCCAGAGGTTCCAGCGTTGCACCCGTACCGTTGCCCCGTGGGTAGCGTACCGCACTTGGGCCCGTATTATGGTGATAACCGGTGTACAGCATCTGGCGGCATTCGTTTTCATCGCTCGGCGTCATGATCACCATGTTCGGGATACAGCGCAGGAACGAAATATCAAAGGCGCCCTGGTGAGTCTGGCCATCGGCACCGACAATTCCGCCGCGATCGATGGCAAACATCACCGGCAACTGCTGGATCGCCACGTCGTGGATCACCTGATCGTAGGCGCGCTGCAGGAAGGTGGAGTAGATCGCCACCACCGGCTTGTAACCGCCGATCGCCAATCCGGCGGCGAAAGTCACCGCATGCTGCTCGGCGATCGCCACGTCGAAATATTGCTGCGGATAGTCACGAGAGAACTGCACCATGCCGGAACCTTCGCGCATGGCTGGCGTGATCGCCATCAGTTGGCTGTCTTTGGCCGCCGTTTCACACAGCCATTCACCAAAGATCTTGGAATAGGTTGGCAGGCCGCCAGCGCTTTTTGGCAGGGTGCCGCTGGCCGGATCGAATTTTGGCACCGCGTGGAAGCTAATCGGATCCTTTTCTGCCGGAGCATAGCCACGGCCTTTCTTGGTCATGATATGCAGTAACTGCGGGCCTTTCAGGTCACGCATGTTTTTTAGCGTAGCGGCCAATCCCTGCACGTCATGCCCGTCTACCGGGCCAATGTAGTTAAAGCCCAGCTCTTCAAACAGCGTGCCGGGGACTACCATGCCTTTGAGGTGTTCTTCGGTACGCTTGAGCAGTTCTTTGATCGGCGGTACGCCGGAGAGCACCTTCTTGCCGCCTTCGCGCAGCGTGGAGTAGAGCTTGCCAGACAGCAGCTGCGCCAGATGATTATTCAATGCTCCGACGTTTTCGGAGATCGACATTTCGTTGTCGTTCAGCACTACCAGCATATCCGGGGTGATATCACCCGCATGGTTCATGGCTTCGAACGCCATGCCTGCGGTGATGGCACCGTCGCCAATTACACAGACGGTGCGGCGATTTTTGCCCTCACGCGCGGCGGCCACGGCCATGCCAAGACCCGCGCTGATCGAGGTTGAAGAGTGGCCAACGGACAACACGTCATATTCACTTTCGGCGCGCCACGGGAACGGGTGCAGGCCGTTTTT
The DNA here is from genome assembly GCF_003668775.1 of Serratia sp. 3ACOL1. NCBI lineage: Bacteria > Pseudomonadati > Pseudomonadota > Gammaproteobacteria > Enterobacterales > Yersiniaceae > Serratia > Serratia sp. 3ACOL1. Next base: position 22,665 of record NZ_CP033055.1, read on the forward strand.
CTGGCGGATGGTTGAGATGCGGTCACGCCGTCCGGTCAGGATTTTATGTGGGTAAGCCTGATGACCAACGTCCCAAACCAGGTGATCGAAAGGGGTGTTGTAGACGTAATGCAGTGCCACCGTCAGCTCGACGGTACCCAGCCCAGACGCAAAGTGGCCACTGGAACGGCTGACGCTGTCCAGCAGGTATTGCCGCAGTTCATCACACAACTTCGGCAGGCTTTCTTTTGGCAATGAGCGGAGCTCTTCAGGATTTTCCGCTAAGGCCAAGGTCGGGTATTTGGCTATATCAAGACTCATTCAGTACTCATATCAGAGGAGTTAATTGTCGCGTTCAATAATGAAGTTGGCCAATGCACGTAATGGTGCGGTGTTATAAGATTGTGTGGCCAACGAGTCTAATGAGGCCAAGGCTTCCTGATAGAGATCCCACGCTTTTAACTTGGCGCTGTCAAGCCCAAGTAGGGCCGGGTAGGTACTCTTGCCAAGCTGTTGGTCGGAGCCTTGGCGTTTACCGATTTTTTCGGTTTCGCCCACGACGTCAAGAATATCGTCCTGCACCTGAAACGCCAGGCCGATGGCCGCCGCGTAACGGTCAAGTTCAGGGAGTGCAGCACGGCCTGGCTCACCGGCGGCCAATGCCCCCAAGCGAACCGCAGCACGGATCAGCGCGCCGGTTTTATGGCGGTGGATCTGTTCTAGTGCCTGTAGATCGATCTGCTTACCTTCGGCTTCCAGATCCAGCGACTGGCCACCGCACATACCGGCAACGCCGCTGGCTTTGGCCAGTTCGGAAATCATCGCCAGCCGATCGCGCAGTGCCACATCGGGCATGTCGGCGTCAGCCAGGATCGAGAAAGCCAGCGTTTGCAGGGCGTCGCCCGCCAGAATCGCGTTAGCTTCTCCAAATTTGATATGGCAGGTTGGCTGCCCACGGCGCAGATCGTCGTCATCCATCGCTGGCAGATCGTCATGGATCAGCGAATAGGCATGGATGCACTCCACTGCCGCCGCTGGGGCATCCAGATTCTCCAGGCTCAGGCCAAACATTTGCCCGGTGGCGTAAACCAGGAAAGGCCGTAGCCGTTTACCGCCCAGCAAGGCACCGTGACGCATCGCCTCAACCATTTTGCCATCATTGAACGGCAGTGGAGCGATATAGCCAAGCAGTGCGCGATCGCTGCGCTGATGGAAGGCCTGTAACTGATCGTGGAACTCAGACATCGTAATTACTCAGCGTCCGGGGTAAAAGGGGTCAGTGCGGCATCGTCGTTCTGGTCGTTGAGCAGGATCTGTACGCGCTGCTCCGCCTGTTGCAGCTTTTGTTGGCCCTGACGAGCCAATTGGACGCCACGTTCAAACTCGTTGAGCGCATCTTCCAGCGGCAACTCGCCGGATTCCAAACGGGTTACGATACTCTCGAGTTCGCTCAGAGAATTCTCAAAGCTGATGCTTTGCTCTTTACTGTCTGATTGTGCAGGTTTTTTCGCCATAGTTTTCTTTTTACATCATCATGTGAACAGTGGGGCCCGAGCCTATCCTAGCGGATCTTGATTAGCAAATCATGGCACGTCTATGTGGTTTTGTGCACGGCACGCGTGCAGATAGTGATATACTTCGCGCCCAGATAAGATTGATAAAAGCTCGGCCAGCCCGCGATTTTATCAATCTTATCGCCATTGTATACCTAATAGCCTTGCAGTGGCAGCTAACCGCCGCCGCTGAACCCCATAGGGCAGAGGTATTGCCTCATTTTCATCAGACTATAAAGACCGCCATGAAGTTTATCATTAAATTGTTCCCGGAAATCACCATCAAGAGTCAATCTGTGCGCTTGCGCTTCATTAAGATCCTGACTACCAACATCCGTAACGTCCTGAAGCAGTATGATGAAACTCTGGCGGTTGTCCGTCACTGGGATTTTATCGAGGTGCGTGCCAAAAACGAAGATCAGCGCCCGGTGATTGCCGATGCCCTGACGCGTATTCCCGGCATTCACCATATCCTGGAAGTGGAAGATCGCGCCTATACCGATGTCCACCACATCTTTGAGCAGACGCTGGAAACCTACCGCGATCAACTGGAAGGCAAGACCTTCTGCGTGCGGGTGAAACGCCGTGGCAAGCATGAGTTCAGCTCGCAGGATGTAGAGCGCTACGTTGGTGGCGGTTTGAACCAGCATATTGAAAGCGCACGCGTCAAACTTTCTCGCCCTCAGGTCACGGTGAACCTGGAGATCGATGACGACAAGCTGATGCTGGTCAAGGCGCGCCGCGAAGGCATTGGCGGCTACCCGATCGGCACCCAGGAAGATGTGCTGTCACTGATTTCCGGCGGTTTTGACTCTGGTGTTTCCAGCTATATGCTGATGCGCCGTGGCTGCCGCGTACATTATTGCTTCTTTAATCTGGGTGGCGCGGCGCACGAAATTGGCGTCAAGCAGGTTGCCTACTATCTGTGGAACCGCTTCGGCAGCTCGCACAAGGTGCGCTTTGTGGCGATCGATTTCGAACCGGTGGTCGGTGAGATCCTGGAAAAGGTCGATGATGGCCAGATGGGCGTGGTGCTCAAACGCATGATGGTGCGTGCCGCTTCCCAGGTTGCTGAACGTTATGGCGTCCAGGCTTTGGTAACCGGCGAAGCGCTGGGCCAGGTTTCCAGCCAGACCTTGACCAACCTGCGCCTGATCGATAACGCTTCCGATACCCTGATCCTGCGCCCGCTGATCTCACATGATAAAGAGCATATCATCAACGTGGCGCGTGAAATCGGCACCGAAGACTTCGCCAAGACCATGCCGGAGTATTGTGGTGTGATCTCAAAAAGCCCGACGGTCAAGGCAATCAAAACCAGGATTGAAGAGGAAGAAGGGCACTTTGACTTCGAAATCCTCGATCGCGTGGTGCGCGAAGCACGTAACGTCGATATCCGCACTATCGCAGAAGAAACCAGTCAGCAGGTCGCCGAAGTAGAAACCGTGGCTGAATTCAGCGCTGACGAAGTGATCCTGGATATCCGTTCGGTGGACGAGCAGGAAGAGAAGCCGCTGCAACTGGCGCAGGTGGAAGTCAAACTGCTGCCGTTCTACAAGTTAGGCACGCAGTTTGCCGATCTCGATCAGAGCAAAACCTATCTGCTGTACTGTGAGCGCGGCGTGATGAGCCGTTTGCAAGCGCTGTACCTGCTGGAGCAGGGCTACGCTAACGTTAAAGTCTACCGCCCGTAATCTGCGTTGCAGGGTAGCAATGCCGTTTCTCTGGTGTTGCTATCCTTAACCACTTCCCCTGTTTGATCCTCTTTTTTCTCTTTCCCCTCGAATAACTTTGACATAGTGGCTTACTTTGGTTTATCTATTGTTACGTTATAACATAACTTTTTATTGATTGGGAAAGGAGCAGGTTAATGCAGTTAAAAAAGTTGGTGGCGATACTGCCTTTTTGGTTTGTCAGCTATTCACAAGCTCATTCATTATGGGTTAATGCGCTACCTGCTGCGGGCGGGCAGAGCACGATAGAGCTCGGTTATGGAGATGAGTTCCCTTCCGCAGAAGCGATCCCTGAAGATCGCCTGCACATTTTTGCACCGGCACAGCTAATCGGGAAGGATGGGGATCTGATGCTGAAGCCTGGTAAAGAGAATTACCAGTTCGTGACGGAAAAACCGTTAGCCAAGGGCAGCTATGCCGCTATCGCTATCTATAAACCCACCTATTGGTCGAAAAATAAAGCGGGATGGCAACAGCAGAGCAGGACGGAAATGCCAGACGCGCTGTACTGCGAGCGGGCTTCCATGTTTGGCAAAACTATTGTGAATATCGATGGGGCGACAGAGACCGCAGTCATCAGCCAGCCGCAGGGGTTGCAGTTGGAAATTATCCCGTTAGCCAACCCGGCCACCATCAAGCCAGGGCAGCCGTTGCCAATACAGGTATTGTATGACGGGAAACCGCTAAAGAATGCCGATGTGACGGCGACGTTTGCCGGTTTTGGCGACCAACATGAGCACCACGGGCATACTCATAGTCATGCCAAAGCCTTTTTGAATCAGACCGACGGCAAGGGCAAAGTCAATGTTTACCCGCTGAAGGCGGGATATTGGGTAGTCGAAACCGAACATAAACTGCCTTATGTGGATAAGGCGAAATGTGATGAATCTGTGTTGCTTTCAACGCTGACCTTTACCATCAGCGAATAAGCCATTGGCTTGGCAGGCCAACCGGCCTGCCAATATTGCTTCAATCGCGGAAGTCGTACATGCCGGGGATCAGTACCAGCTGCGCCGCTATCTCAGCCGCTTTGGCCTTACCCAACAGCAAATCGATCAGTTTCAGGGCAAACTCCATCGAGGTGCCTGGCCCTTGACTGGTGAGCAGGTTGACGCGTGGGTCGAACACGACGCGTCTTTCCATCCACTGCCCTTCCGGTATCTGCTCTTTCAGGCCGGGGAAGCCGGTCATATTGCCGATCGGAAACAGTTGGTGATGCTGCAATACCAAGGCCGGTGCCGCACAGATGGCGGCGACTATATTGCCTTGCAGATGCATCTGGCGGACTTTTTCCACCAGCAACGGGCTATCGCGAAAACATTCCGCACCCTTGATACCGCCAGGTAAGACGATGGCGTCAAAGTGGTCGTCAACAATTGCCACCAAGGGGGCGTCTGCCAGCAGCTTCACGCCGCGTGAGCAGACGATGGTCAGGCCACCGTCACTGGCAACGCTGGCGGTCGTTACTTTGACACCGGCACGAACCAGCAGGTCGATGGTGGTTACGGCCTCGGTTTCTTCACTACCAGGTGCCAGGCAGACCAATACCGATGCGCTCATAGCTATTTTCCTTGCGTTTAATGATTTCAAACAGCCGGGTATTTTCTGGTAGGGGAATGCCGTGACTGCGTCCGCGACGCAGCAAATAACCGGTAATGTAGTCGATCTCGGTGTGCCGCTGAGAACGGATATCCTGCAGCATCGAGGAAGTGTTGTCCGCCGTTGACTGGATCACCTGCATTACATAGAACACCAGGCTTTCGCACGAGGTGTGGTGACCTTCCATCTCCATCACGCTAGCCACTTCACGGCAGATAAGCTCTATCTGCTCAGGGTAGCGTTGTAGATCGCCGTTACGGCAGTCATACAGTACGGTTAGCGGGTTGATGACGCAGTTGACCGCCAGCTTGCGCCAACTGGCCGAAGCAATATTGTTATGCCAGGCAACGTCTGGCAGGGCCTGATGCAGAATTTCTGCCAGATGGCTGAGATGGGTCGCTTGCTGGGTCGTTGGGCCGATATGGGTAGTGCCGTTGGCGACGTGCACAATGGTGTTACCATCATGGCGTGCGGCATGGGTGGTGATGCCCTGTAGCACAGGCTGGCTATGCGGTGGCAACTCCTCTTGAGTCCCTATGCCGTTATGCAGCAGCAAAATGGCACAGCGAGGGTTTAATTTGGGCAGCAATGCCGTCACCGCGCTGGAAACCTGCCAGGCTTTCAGCGTGACTAACAGTAACTCACTTTGCCGCAGGTGTTCGGGATCGTTGGTGGGCAAATTACGGTTAAACGATGTGCCGTCGGGTTCAATGACGTTGACCGCACAAAATGGCTGGGGCACCCGTAACCATCCCTGTACATCGTGGCCCTGCTGATAGAGTTTGGCTAGCCACAGTTGTCCGAGCGCGCCGCAACCAAGAATGGTTATTTTCATTTCATCTCCCTGGTTTTCGGAAAGACCACTGATGCATCCTTTTGATTATAGGCTTTTCTGTTGTTGAACGTCTTGTTCAGGCGTATATCTGAATTTTGCCTGAAACCGCAAAGCGGGTATCATGCACGGCAACGAAATCATACAGCACCCATTCAGGAGGAAGAGAAGTATGCCATCTTTCGACATCGTTTCCGAAATTGATATGCAGGAAGTTCGCAACGCCGTTGATAACGCTACCCGCGATCTCAGCACCCGTTGGGATTTCCGTAACGTACCGGCCAGCTTTGAGCTGAACGAGAAAGACGAAAGCATTAAGGTCGCCAGCGAGTCTGACTTCCAGGTGCAGCAACTGCTGGATATCCTGCGCGAAAAACTGATGAAACGCAGCATTGAAGGCGGCGCGCTGGAAATTCCGGAAGAGTTGACCCACAGTGGCAAAACCTACAGCGTGGATGCCAAGCTCAAGCAGGGGATCGAAAGCTCGATGGCGAAGAAGATCGTCAAGCTGATCAAAGACAGCAAGCTGAAGGTACAGGCGCAGATCCAGGGTGATGAAATCCGCGTTACCGGTAAGGCGCGCGACGATCTGCAAAGCGTGATGGCGCTGATCCGTGGTGCCGATCTGGGGCAGCCGTTCCAGTTTAAAAACTTCCGCGATTAAGTTGTGCAGGTCTGGGGGATAGCCCCTCACCCTAACCCTCTCCCACAGGGAGAGGGGACCGATCGTGCTACAACTTTACGTCTGTTCCAGTCTGCAATCCCGCGTCAAATATTCAACTGAGCATGCCACAGACAGAGTGTTGTGCCTGACTATAATGCCGTACCAGCCCCTTATCCTTTTTGGGGAAGGGAGCGATCGTGCTACAACTTTACGTCTGTTCCAGTCTGCAATCCCGCGTCAAATATTCAACTGAGCATGCCACAGACAGAGTACTGTGCCTGACTATAATGCCGTACCAGCTCCCTCTCCTTTTTGGGGACCGACCGTGCCAAGAATTAACTCCCGCACCTGACTTCAACACCTAATACGTCTTGTCCCCGTACGCAGTGTCACAGATTAACTCCTGTACTTAAATGCAGCTCCGTACGGCTCCCTCTCCCTGTGGGAGAGGGTTGGGGTGAGGGGGAACAACAGACGATCAAGCCAAAGTAGATGGGCATCCTTAAAGCGCTGCGATCAGGGCTTCCAACTGACCGCGATTGGTCTGTTTGGTATCTACCTTCACGTAAGCGCTGCGCTCCTCGGGAACCACAACCGCTTCCGCTACGCCCGGCTGAGCCAGCAAACGGCTTTGTAACGCCGAATCTTTTACCGCCAGTTCAGACAACGTGATACGCAGGCTGCTGACGTAAGGCGGCTCTTTCATGGTGCTGCTGACCACAAACCAGACGGCGGCAAGTACCGCACCGGCGATAAACACCAACCCTGCTCCCTGAAAACCATATAACCAGCCGCCCACGCTGCCACCGATGGCCACGCCAATAAACTGGCTGGTGGAGTAAACCCCCATCGCCGTGCCTTTATAACCCGCTGGGGCCTCTTTGCTGATCAGCGAAGGCAGAATGGCTTCCATGACGTTAAACGCCATAAAGAACAGCTGCACTCCGGCAATGATGCCCCATAGATTCTGGCCAGAAAACCATAGCACTACCTCGGCGCAAAACAGCACTGCCACGCAACCCATAAAGACCTGCTTCATACGGCGGTATTTTTCCGCATAGATGATAAACGGCACTACGGCAATGAAGGAAACCAGCATGGTGACCAGATAGACTTTCCAGTGGTCCGCAGCGGCTAGCCCGGCTTTTTCCATAGCCAACGGTAAGGCAACGAAGCTGGACATCAACAAGATATGCAGGCACAGGATGCCAAAGTTGAGTTTCAACAGCCGCGAATTGTTCAGCACCTTGCTAAAACTGCCCCGCACGATGCTCGATTCCCGGTTCAGCACGTGTTCGTCGGCAGAAGGGACGACCAGCAAGGTAATCGCGATACCGGCTAGTGACAGCACGGCAATCATCCAGAACAGCGCATGCAAACCGAAAGCATGGGTCACTATCGGGCCCACCACCATGGCGATAGCAAAGGTGATACCGAAGCTGATACCGATAAACGCCATCGCCTTGGTTCGGTTCTGTTCGCGGGTTAAATCCGACAGCAGCGCCATTACCGCAGCGGCTATCGCCCCGGAACCCTGCAATGCACGGCCCAGAATGATGCCCCAGATAGAGTCGCTTAAGGCTGCGATCACGCTGCCAAGGGCGAATATCAACAGCCCACCGACGATCAGCGGCTTACGGCCAACGCGGTCCGAAATCAGGCCGAAGGGGATCTGAAATACCGCCTGCGCCAGGCCGTAAATACCGATAGCCAGGCCAATCAGCGCCTCACTGGCACCGTGCAGCGCCATCCCATAGGTGGTCAGTACCGGTAACACCATAAACATGCCAAGCATGCGCAGAGAGAATACGGTTCCCAAGCCCCAGGTCGCGCGGCGTTCTTGGGGCGTCATTATATTGTCGTTCATTTTGACCTCAGTAAAGCCTATTCCAACGGGTTAAGTAGGAGGACTTAGCCTGTTGGAATAGCCTCGGCAAAGTTGCGTCATTCTAGTGCGTAGGGCAGGGGGGGTAAATCGAATGTTGTTTAACAGATATTACAGTTGGCGTGCTTTTCTCCGAAACAAATAAAATGGGCCGCTAAGCGGCCCATTCGCAGATTACCGCTGTTTACCAAGCGTAGGTTAACAGGGTTTCCGGTGTGGCACTGGCACTGAAATCGATCGACATCATTACGCTGAGTGAAGTAATGGCCACGATTGAGAACACAAACAGTTTGCGCGCCCAGACGCTGTCATTTTCCGCTTTGTAACCGCGTAACGCCATGCCTAGCCACCACACGCTCACCGCCGCTGCGACGATCAGGTATTTGTAGCCAGCATAACCGCCCAGGGTCAGCATCAGCGTGGCGATCATAAACGCCAGGATGTAGAGCGTGATGTGGTTTTTGGCAACGGAGATGCCTTTCACCACCGGCAGTACCGGGATATTGGCTGCCTGGTAATCTTTAAAGCGGAAGATGGCAATCGCATAGGAATGCGGCATCTGCCACAGGCTGAAGATAGCCAGCAGGATCAATGCACCAGCATCAAACTCGTTGGTGACTGCGCAGTAGCCAATCACCGGCGGCGCGGCCCCAGACAGGCTGCCGATCAGCGTGCCGTATACCGAGTGGCGTTTCATGTACAGGCTGTAAACGCCGACATAAACTACAAAGCCCATCACCGCCAGCCACATGGCCAGCGGGTTGGCCACGATATACAGCAGTGCAAAACCAGCAATACCCAGCAAGGTAGCGTAAACCAGGCTCACACTCGGCGCGATCAGGCCTTTTACCAGCACCCGGTTCTTCGTTCTCTCCATTTTCTTGTCGATGTCGCGGTCAATGTAGTTGTTAAATACACAGCCCGAGGCAACCACCAACGAGACCCCTAACAGGGTGGCGAGAAACAGGGGATAATCGATGCTCCCTTTGGAAGCGAGCAGGAATCCCCCGACGACAGAAATTAAATTACCGAAAATAATTCCTGGTTTAGTTACTTGCAGGTATTGCTTAATCATCACGTCCAGCTCTGCTCTTAATCGACCATCATGTTGATGTTGAGGTTGTACATAATCCAGAGTGAACCCACAACAACGATACCGATGATCATAACGGTGAACAGCAATGCCACCAGGTTCCAGCGCTCTTCCGATGAGGTGTTCATATGCAGGAAGTAAACCAGGTGAACGATCACCTGGATAACCGCCATGCCGACCACAACCGCCAGGATGGTGGAGTGAGAGGCGCTGCCGCTCATCACCATCGCAAATGGAATTACCGTCAGGATGACCGACAGAATAAAGCCGGTCAGATATGACTTCACGCTACCGTGGCTTGCGCCGCCGTGAGAGGTATCATGGGATGAATGGCTCATTTACATTACCCCCAGCAGGTAGACAACGGTAAATACGCAGATCCAGACCACGTCCAGGAAGTGCCAGAACAGGCTCAGACACATCAGACGGGTTTTATTGGTTGGGTTCAGGCCACGCTTGCTCACCTGAATCATCATGATGATGATCCAGATCAGACCGGTGGTTACGTGCAGACCGTGAGTACCTACCAGCGCAAAGAAGCTGGAGAGGAACGCACTGCGGTCTGGGCCGTAACCTTCGGCGATCAGGTGATGGAATTCATAGATCTCCATCGCCACGAAGCCGACGCCAAACAGGAAGGTCAGGAACAGCCAGGTGTTAACGCTGCTTACCTTGCCCTTGTTCATGCCGATCATCGCCATACCGTAGGTGATGGAGCTGAACAGCAGGAGGAAAGTTTCAACCAGTACAAAATTCAGGTCGAAGATATCTTTCCCAGTGGGACCGCCAGCGGTCCCGTTCACCAGTACTGCATAGGTTGCGAACAAGCTCGCAAACAAAATACAGTCGCTCATCAGGTAAACCCAGAATCCGAAGACCTTGGTTTCTCCTGCGTCGTGGTGCCCATGCTCGGCATGGGCTGCGCTATGGTTGGTCAGAGTATCAGTTGACATGTTTCACGCCTGCTTTGCTGATTTGTTCATAGTGTTGGTTTTCAATGCGCTCGATCTCATCAACCGGCACATAGTAATCAACATCTTCATCGAAGCTCTTGACGATCCAGGTCACGATCATGCCGACGAAGCCAGCAATCGCCATCCACCAGATATCCCAGATCATCGCGAAACCAAATACCAGGCTGAAGCCAGCAATAATCACACCGGCACCGGTATTCTTCGGCATATGAATCGGCTCGTACTTCGCGGGTTTCTTATAGGCTTCGCCTTTTTCTTTCATGTCCCAGAACGCATCACGATCGTGAATTTCTGGCACTACGGCGAAGTTATAGAACGGAGGTGGTGAAGAAGTTGACCACTCCAGCGTACGTGCACCCCATGGGTCACCGGTCAGATCGCGGTTTTGCTCGCGGTCGCGGATACTGACGTAAACCTGGATCACTTGGCACAGGATACCGCAGGCAATCAGCGCTGCACCGCCAGCCGCAACCAGCAGCAGAGGGTGGAACTCAGGATTGATATTCTGGCTTATACGGCGGGTCATCCCCATGAAGCCCAGTGCATACAGCGGCATAAAGGCGACGAAGAAACCGATGATCCAGAACCAGAATGCGCGGATACCCCAGGTCTCATTCAGACGGAAGCCGAAGGATTTAGGGAACCAGTAGGTCAGGCCAGCGAAGCAACCGAACACCACACCACCGATAATCACGTTATGGAAGTGGGCAATCAGGAACAGGCTGTTGTGCAGCACGAAGTTGGCACCCGGTACCGCCAGCAGTACGCCGGTCATCCCACCGATGGAGAAGGTGATGATGAAGCCCACGGTCCACAGCATCGCGGAGTTAAGCTGAATACGGCCTTGGTACATGGTGAACAGCCAGTTGAAGATTTTCACCCCGGTCGGGATGGAAATGATCATCGTGGCAATCCCGAAGAAGGCGTTAACGTTGGCGCCTGACCCCATGGTAAAGAAGTGGTGCAGCCAAACGATAAACGACAGGACGGTGATCGCGATGGTTGCCCATACCAGTGAGGTATAGCCGAACAGACGCTTCTTCGAGAAGGTGGCGGTCACTTCAGAGAAGACACCGAACACTGGCAGAACCAGGATATACACCTCTGGGTGACCCCAGGCCCAAATCAGGTTGATGTACATCATCATGTTGCCGCCCATATCATTGGTAAAGAAATGGGTGCCCAGATAGCGATCCAGGGTCAGCAACGCGACGGTGACGGTCAGAATTGGGAAGGAGACGATGATCAGCACGTTGGTACACAGTGCTGCCCAGGTGAATACCGGCATCTTCATCATCGGCATGCCAGGGGCACGCATCTTCAGGATGGTGGCGAAGAAGTTCACACCGGTCAACAGGGTACCCAGACCGGAAATCTGTAGACTCCAGATCCAGTAATCGACCCCGACGCCAGGGCTGTATTCCTTACCTGATAACGGCGGATAGGCCAACCAGCCGGTCTGCGCGAATTCACCGACACCCAGCGAGATGTTGATCAAGACCACGCCGACCACGAAGAACCAGAAGCTCAGGGAGTTCAGGAACGGGAAGGCAACGTCGCGCGCACCGATTTGCAACGGGACCACCACGTTCATCAGACCCACGACGAAAGGCATCGCCATGAAGAAGATCATGATGACGCCGTGCGCGGTAAAGATCTGGTCGTAGTGGTGCGGCGGCAGGAATCCGGCCTCACCGGCAGACGCGAGCGCCTGCTGGCTACGCATCATGATGGCATCAGCAAAACCACGCAGCAGCATAACCATGGCCACGATGATGTACATGATACCAATTTTTTTATGGTCGACCGAAGTCAGCCATTCGCTCCACAGCCACTTCCATTTGCCGAAATACGTGATCAGCGCCAGCAGGGCTAGCCCGCCAACGATGATTGCAGCAACGGTGACCATGATGATCGGTTCATGCAACGGAACCGCATCAAGTGTTAATTTTCCCAACATCAGATTATTCCTCGGCTCCGGCGTGAGCATGTTCACTCATGTCCATACCCTGGCTCATGTCCATGCCCTGGTGCGCGGAAGCTTCTGCGCCTTTGTGCATGTGCATATCACCCATGAATTTGCCAATAGTCTCTTTGAACAAATTCGGTTTGACACTGGAGAAGTACTCAACCGGGTTGTTTTCACTCGGCTCTGCCAGTTTGTTAAAATCGCTGGTGGCGTTAAGGGTATTAGACGATTCTTTCACCTTGGCTACCCACTGATCGAAGTCGCCTTCGGTCGGGGTGACAATGGCGGTGAATTTCATGCCGGAGAACCCGCGGCCACTGAAGCTACTGGAAATACCGTCGTATTTGCCTGCTTCGTTGCCGATCAGGTGCAGTTTGGTCTGCATCCCGGCCATCGCATAAATCTGCCCACCTAACTGAGGAATAAAGAACGAGTTCATTACCGAGTTAGAGGTGACTTTGAATTCGACTGGAACATCTTTCGGGAAAGCCAGCTCATTAACGGTCGCGATACCCTGCTCTGGGTAGATGAACAGCCACTTCCAGTCTAACGACACCACTTCGATGGTCATTGGCTTTTTGTCGGCGACAATCGGCTTGAATGGATCCAGCGCGTGGGTTGTTTTCCAGGTTATGGTGCCAAGGATGGCGATGATAATGATTGGAATGGTCCAGACGACCGCTTCAATCTTGTTGGAGTGTGACCAATTCGGACTGTACTTGGCGCTCTTGTTGGAAGCACGATACTTCCAGGCAAAGGCAAATGCCATGAAGATCACTGGCACCACAACGATCAGCATCAAGCCGATTGCCGTGAGGATCAGTCTTCGTTGCTCAACACCTATTGCTCCTTTGGGATCCATCAACACCATATCGCAACCGCTTAGCATAACGGTGGCGACAATTAAGGATAACATCCCAATACTTTTATTGTATTTCTTAAGTCTCATCTAACGACCCCAATTACCAAGGCTCTATATTGTCGTTTCATGTGTGCGGGCATTTTACGGGAAGGTTGCAGTACTGTAAACATACTTAAGAGAGTGTCAGCGGCTTGTTGACACTTTCTGTTAAGGGGGTCACACATGTAACGTAAGGTGACAATTTACTAATGGCAACAACGTGTTGGCGAGCTGAATCGTTCCGGGGGGATGCTATGTCATGGAAAACCAAGGGTATGTCAGGATATTGCGTCAGCGGTGGCGATGTTTGAATAGGCGCAAAAAGGTTTATTTAATGTAAAATTTTTGTTTTGTTGAGGTGAATTAAAATCTATTTCCGAGCGTTTTACTCGGGTAAAAAAATAGCTTTGGCGAAAATATTAAATTTTTAACGAAATAAATTCGTTTTTCTGATGCTTTTTTGTTGGCCGAATTTTATCGGCCAACAAAAAAATCACGCTAATTGCGTTCGGCGCAACGCCAGGTAGTCCAACAGGCTTCCCATGATAATCCCCACCAGGCTCAGCATGGCACCGGTTTGCAGCAGCTGCACGGCGAGGTTGGGCCAGTCGGTCCAATCCAGCGCGTTGGCGATCAGCAACAGCAACCATAGGCCTAGCAGCGAGCAACCGGCGCCCAGCAGGCGTAATGCCCAGCGGTAGGCGGCACGAAACTCGGTACGTGGCATAAAGTTGTCGGTGCGTTGCGTGTATTCCAATGTCTGGCGGCAGATTAACAGCAGTAGCAGGCCTGGAACCGCAGCCGCGATGGAGAACAGGTAAAACAGTGGCCAGCCATGAGCGGTCACGAACCAACCGGCAATCGGCCCGACGTAAACGCGGCCAACGGCGGAGAGCGCCGAGAGCAGGGCAAACTGGGTGGCGGAGAAGGATTTGTTGCACAGGGTCATCAGCAGAGCGACAAAGGCTGCCGTGCCCATGCCGCCGCACAGGTTTTCCAGGAAAATGGCACTGCCCATTGTGAGGATGTTTTTAGCGGTGATCGCCAACAGCCAGTAACCGATGTTGGAAACCGCCTGTAAAATGCCGAACAGCATCAGCGCCCGGAACAGGCTGAGACGCTGCATCAAGACACCGCCGAACAGGGCCCCGACGATGGTGGCAAACAGACCGAGCGTTTTATTTACCAGACCGACCTCGCCGGCATCGAAGCCGACGCCGCGGATCAGAAAGGTGGTGCTCAAACTCCCGGCAAAAGCGTCACCCATCTTATACATCACGATCAGCAACAGGATCAGCCAGGCATTATTACGGGCGAAGAAGTCACGCAGCGGAGCGACTACCGCCATCTCGAGGGTGCGCGGCGCAGGAATGCTGTCGTCCGGTTCTGGTGCCATCAGCGTAGCGGCTACGCCAATTAGCATCAGCCCGGCCATTAACCAGTAAGTCGCCTGCCAGCCGAAATAGCGATCGGCCAGCCACAGGGCCAGCCCGCCGGAAACCAGCATCGCCAGGCGATAACCCAGTACCGACACTGCGGCCCCGGCACCGCGTTCTTCGGCCGTCAGCAGATCGGTTTTGTAGGCGTCAAAAACAATATCCTGTGAGGCAGAACAGAATGCTACCACCACCGCCAGCGTGGCCAGCCACCACAGATGCTGTGACGGATTCATAAACCCCATCGCCACGATGGCCACTACCAGCAGCAACTGGCTGATCAACAACCAGCCACGCCGCCGCCCAAGGAACGGGGGAGTGTAGCGATCCATAAACGGTGACCAGAGGAACTTGAACACGTAGGCCTGACCTACCAGCGAAAAGATACCAATGGTTTTCAGATCGAGGCCTTCGACGGTCATCCAGGCTTGCAGCGTGCCGGAGGTTAATGCCAACGGCAGCCCCGAGGCAAAGCCCAACACCAACAGGATGACGGAATTACGCTGGGTAAAAATATTCAGATACTGTTTCGACATGAGATCCCGATCTGCGCTGCCCTGTAAACCGAGCAGCGCGAGGCATTGCCTGATTAACGTGCGTTTTGCTTGATAAAGTCGTTGACGCTGGTGTCTTGAGCCATATCGGCGATGACGTCACCCAGCACGGTGTTGACCGCATCGGTGATTTTTTCATTGCTGGCGGTGAAGGCACCCTGCACGTTATAGGTAGAACGGTAGTTCTTCACCTGCTTGTTGCCATTTTTGGCCTGCGCGATGATTGAAATATCCGCTTTGGTGGTGATGTTGTAGCGCAGGTTGCCTTGGGAAACGTCGGCAAACAGCGTATTGACCACGATCTGCAAATCAACCGCACCGGATGGCCCAATCATATAGCCACGCGCGCCCATTTGCTTTTCCAGCACTTCTTGTAGCAGGAAGCGCAGATCGCGTGATGGGGTCAGGGTGATCAGTTGGCCGTCACGGTTCACTTTTGCCAGTGCCTGATCGGGGCGTTGGTCTGCACCGTTAATGCTGATGGTGATCCCTTGCAGGGTGGGATCCTGCTGTGGCAACACGATCTTCGGGGTTACGTTTAGCGTATTGGTGCTGGTAGCACAGCCTGCCAACAGAAGTACAGTCAGCAGCGGAAGACAAAGTTTTTTTAACATTATTACTGTCTCATCAATCGTGGTTTTATACCCGGTGCTGTTCAAGCCCGCGGGCAGGGTTGTGGGTGCTTGATAATCAAAGCGCTAGAGTCAACGATAAATTGCCGCCATCATAGCATTGCCAACAACGGGGGGAAGTGTTGAAGGTGGCCGTGACGTAAATTTTTCCTCAACCAGGATAAAAACAGGCTTTTTCGCGAGGCTCAATCGGATAAACCTCAACTGAGCCGCTTTTATTGATGCTTTTTACAGCGAAGAGCGGTGCGATTTACGATAGCCATGTTCTGGCGAGGGCAAAACCGACTAATATTAAAGTAGAACCTGGTAGCCTGCCGGTGTTGTAAGGAGATCCTATGATCCGCGAGCAAATAGAAGCAAAGTTAAGGGCGGCGTTTGAACCCGCGTATCTGGAAGTGACTGATGAGAGCTATCGGCATAACGTTCCTGCTGGATCCGAAAGTCATTTCAAAGTGGTGTTGGTGAGCGACCGCTTTGTCGGCGAACGGTTCCTGACCCGGCATCGCTCCATTTATGGCGTGTTGGCGGAGGAACTGGAAAACGGCGTACACGCGCTGGCATTGCATACCTATACCCTGAAAGAGTGGGAAGGGTTGCAGGATACGGTTCCTGCCTCACCACCTTGTCGTGGGGCGGGCACATTGGCTTAATACCTAAAATTTACGGTATCAGTGGAACTTTTACCCGTATTTAAGGTATTACTACTGACGAATTTTGCAACGGCCTGCGGGCCGTTGCTGTTTTTGACGACGACAAAGCCGAAGGCGTTTGCAGCTCTGATGGCCATGGCATCAAGGTATTTGGGCGAAAAATCGGCAAAAGTGTGATTTTTAACGCGCCAGTGCTGCCTTGCCATCCTCGACTAGCTACGCTTGCGCCGCTATAATGTCGCGTCTATTTTTTCCGGAATGGTTTCGGAACGCTCTCGACATCAGGGAACTCGGTTTTTAATGTAGCCGTCCTGGTTCTTGGAACGGAGTTGACCGAGCACTGTGATTTTTTTGAGGTAACAAGATGCAAGTTTCAGTAGAAACCACTCAAGGCCTTGGGCGCCGTCTCTCTATTACTGTACCCGCTGATGTTATCAATCAGGCAGTAAAGAAAGAGCTGATCAACGCAGCTAAAAGCGTACGTATCGACGGTTTCCGTAAAGGCAAAGTGCCGATGAACATCGTCGAACAGCGTTATGGCGCCTCCGTCCGTCAGGACGTGCTGGGCGATCTGATGCAGCGCAACTTTGTTGACGCGATCATCAAAGAGAAAATCAACCCGGCCGGCGCACCAAACTACGTACCGGGCGAGTATAAAGAAGGCGAAGATTTCGCTTTCACCGTGGAATTCGAAGTCTATCCAGAAGTTGAGCTGAAAGGCCTGGAAAGCATCGAGGTTGAAAAACCTGTGGTTGAAGTTAACGACGCCGATGTGGATACCATGCTGGAAACTCTGCGTAAGCAGCAGGCGATCTGGAAAGACACCGACGGCGCAGCCACTGCTGAAGACCGCGTGACCGTTGACTTCACCGGCTCTATCGACGGTGAAGAGTTTGAAGGCGGTAAAGCTGCCGATTTCGTTCTGGCTATGGGCCAGGGCCGCATGATCCCAGGCTTCGAAGAAGGTCTGGTGGGTCATAAAGCCGGTGAAGAGTTCACCATCGACGTCAACTTCCCAGAAGATTACCACGCAGAAAACCTGAAAGGGAAAGCGGCCAAGTTCGCTATCGTGCTGAAGAAAGTTGAACAGCGCGAGCTGCCAGAACTGACCGAAGAATTCATCAAGCGTTTCGGCGTGGCTGATGGTTCTCTCGCCGGTCTGCGTACCGAAGTGCGTAAAAACATGGAGCGCGAACTGAAAGGCGCCGTGCGTAACCGCATCAAGACTCAGGCTATCGACGGTCTGGTCAACGCTAACGAAATCGACGTGCCAGCGGCACTGATCGACGGCGAAGTCGACGTTCTGCGTCGTCAAGCTGCACAGCGTTTTGGTGGCAACGAGCAACAAGCGTTGGAACTGCCACGCGAACTGTTCGAAGAGCAAGCCAAACGTCGCGTTGTGGTCGGTCTGCTGTTGGGCGAAGTGATCAGCACCAACGATCTGAAAGCCGATGAAGATCGCGTTAAGACCCTGATCGAAGAAATGGCTTCCGCCTACGAAGATCCGAGCGAAGTTGTTGAGTTCTACAGCAAAAACAAAGAGCTGATGAACAACATGCGTAACGTTGCTCTGGAAGAACAAGCGGTAGAAGCCCTGCTGGCTAAAGCGAAAGTGACTGAAAAAGCCACTACCTTCAGCGAGCTGATGAACCAGACTCAACAAGCGTAATGCTGGTTGATGCCAGGAGCGACCTGATGGCAGGTCCATTGCCGTAGCTGGGAGTTCCTTATAAGGCCCGTAACTTTGGTTACGGGCTTTTCTTTTGCCACGTGACTGATTAATCTCGGCTTAACTGTGGCAATATGCACTATATTTATTGGGTCGAGGATGAATGGCGGCGGCGGAAGGACAGTGGTTGTGACCTTGCCTGCCACACAGGGATGTTGGTGAAATTGTTCACCGGGCTTGAAATTCGCTCTGTGACCCCCCAATTCCTACAACAGTATGGGCCGCTTTATCCGCCTGGCGGAATGATAGCGCCGTCAAATCAGTGTGGAGCCTGTCGATGGCTTGAACGTAGTCATGATGGCCGTTCTCAAGTAGAATCGACAGACAATGGCGCCAAGGCAATTTCTATTAGGAGACGGTAATGTCATACAGTGGCGAACGAGACCAATTTGCACCTAACATGGCACTGGTGCCGATGGTGGTAGAGCAGACTTCGCGCGGGGAGCGTTCTTACGATATTTATTCCCGCCTGCTGAAAGAGCGCATTATCTTCCTGACCGGCCAGGTTGAAGATCATATGGCTAATCTGATCGTGGCGCAGATGTTGTTCCTCGAGGCAGAAAGCCCAGAAAAAGATATTTTCCTGTATATCAACTCACCGGGCGGCGTGATCACGGCTGGCATGTCAATCTATGACACCATGCAGTTTATCAAACCGGACGTCAGCACCATCTGTATGGGGCAGGCGTGTTCCATGGGGTCGTTCCTGCTGACGGCAGGCACCAAGGGCAAGCGTTTCTGCCTGCCAAACTCCAGAGTGATGATCCACCAGCCGCTGGGCGGCTACCAGGGTCAGGCAACGGATATTGAAATCCATGCGCGTGAGATCCTGAAGGTGAAGGCTCGCATGAATGAGTTGATGGCACAGCATACCGGCCAATCGCTGGAACAGATCGAACGTGATACCGAACGTGACCGCTTCATGACGGCGGAAGAATCGGTAGAATACGGTCTGGTCGACAGCATTCTGACGCACCGCAGCTAAAACTATACCCAAAGGGTCGCAAGCTGCAGTGCGTACCTGCCGCCTGAAGGGTGATGGGTAGCGCGCGGCTTGCGGGCCGATAGGCTATAGTATTCAGAGCGGGCCTGGCTCGCTTTAAACAGCGTTATCGGCGTTCCCGGTATAAAGTTTGGGCGCATTGTCGCCGCGTAATGGTGCGGGACAAAGACAAAAGAAGAGGTTTGACTCATGACAGATAAGCGCAAAGACGGTTCAGGAAAGCTGCTGTACTGCTCTTTCTGCGGCAAAAGCCAGCATGAAGTGCGTAAGCTGATTGCCGGTCCGTCAGTGTATATCTGCGATGAATGTGTTGATCTGTGTAACGACATTATTCGCGAAGAGATTAAAGAGGTTGCGCCGCATCGCGAGCGTAATTCATTGCCGACACCGCACGAAATTCGTCACCACCTGGACGATTATGTTATCGGCCAGGAACAGGCGAAAAAAGTTCTGGCTGTGGCGGTCTATAACCACTACAAACGCCTGCGTAACGGCGATACCAGCAATGGCATCGAACTGGGCAAAAGCAATATCTTGCTGATTGGCCCAACCGGTAGCGGCAAAACCTTGCTGGCAGAAACGCTGGCACGTTTCCTGGATGTGCCTTTCACCATGGCCGATGCCACGACGTTGACCGAAGCTGGTTACGTGGGTGAGGATGTGGAAAACATCATCCAGAAACTGTTGCAGAAATGCGACTACGACGTGCAGAAAGCCCAGCGCGGCATCGTCTATATCGATGAAATTGACAAGATTTCACGTAAGTCAGACAACCCGTCCATCACCCGTGACGTTTCGGGCGAAGGCGTGCAGCAGGCGCTGCTGAAGCTGATCGAAGGCACGATTGCGGCGGTTCCACCACAGGGTGGGCGTAAACATCCGCAGCAGGAATTCCTGCAGGTGGACACCTCCAAGATCCTGTTTATCTGTGGCGGTGCGTTTGCTGGCCTGGATAAGGTGATTGGCCAGCGCGTTAACACCGGCTCCGGTATCGGTTTTGGTGCCACGGTGAAGGGTGAATCTGAAAAAGCCACCGAAGGCGAACTGCTGTTGCAGGCAGAGCCGGAAGACTTGATCAAGTTTGGCCTGATCCCGGAATTCATCGGTCGTCTGCCGGTGGTTGCCACCCTCAGCGAACTGAGCGAAGAGGCACTGATCCAGATCCTGAAAGAGCCGAAAAACGCCCTGACCAAGCAGTATCAGGCGTTGTTCAATCTGGAAGGGGTAGATCTGGAGTTCCGTGAGGAAGCGCTGAATGCCATCGCCAAGAAGGCTATGACGCGTAAAACGGGTGCCCGTGGTCTGCGTTCGATTGTAGAAGGCGCGCTGCTGGACACCATGTACGATCTGCCGTCGCTTGAAAGCGTAGATAAAGTGGTGATCGACGAATCGGTGATCGCTGGCCAATCCAAACCGTTATTGATTTACGGCAAACCGGAAGCGCAGGCTTCTGGCGAATAATTAGCCAGTCAAACCAGAAAGTTAATCGTAAAAGGGGGATTTTATCCCCCTTTTCTTTTTCTCTACATTGTTACCGTTGAATGTCAGAGATTCATCCCCATATACTCATAATCCAGATTTTGTGAAACGTTTGATGCTTGCGTTTCATGAGATCCCCCTAATCCTGGCGGAAATTAAACTAAGAGAGAGCTCTATGAACCCTGAGCGTTCCGAACGCATTGAAATCCCCGTGTTGCCATTGCGCGACGTGGTGGTTTATCCGCACATGGTGATCCCGTTGTTTGTTGGCCGGGAAAAATCGATTCGGTGCCTCGAAGCCGCAATGGATCACGATAAAAAGATCATGCTGGTGGCGCAGAAAGAGGCCTCGACGGATGAACCTGGCATTAACGATCTGTTCTCGGTCGGTACCGTTGCATCGATTTTACAGATGCTGAAACTGCCGGACGGCACGGTCAAGGTGCTGGTCGAAGGTTTACAGCGTGCGCGTATTACCACGCTCTCCGACAGCGGCGAGCACTTCGCTGCCCAGGCTGAATATCTTGAATCACCGGCTATCGACGAGCGTGAGCAGGAAGTCCTGGTGCGCACGGCGATCAATCAGTTTGAAGGCTACATCAAACTGAACAAAAAAATTCCACCGGAGGTGCTGACTTCATTGAACAGCATCGACGACGCTGCACGCCTGGCGGATACCATCGCCGCGCATATGCCGCTGAAGCTTAGCGACAAGCAGTCGGTGCTGGAGATGTTCGATATCACCGAACGTCTTGAGTACCTGATGGCGATGATGGAGTCGGAGATCGACCTGCTGCAGGTTGAGAAGCGCATCCGTAACCGCGTCAAGAAACAGATGGAAAAGAGCCAGCGCGAGTACTATCTGAATGAGCAGATGAAGGCGATTCAGAAAGAACTGGGCGAGATGGACGACACGCCGGATGAACACGAGGCGTTGAAGCGCAAGATCGAAGCGGCCAAAATGCCGAAAGAAGCGCGTGAGAAAACCGAAGCGGAACTGCAAAAGCTGAAAATGATGTCGCCGATGTCTGCGGAAGCGACCGTCGTGCGTGGCTATATCGACTGGATGATCCAGGTGCCGTGGAATGCGCGCAGCAAGGTGAAAAAAGACCTGCTCAAGGCGCAGGAAGTGCTCGATACCGATCACTACGGCCTGGAACGCGTCAAAGACCGCATCCTTGAGTATCTTGCAGTGCAGAGCCGCGTCAGCAAAATCAAGGGGCCAATCCTGTGTCTGGTAGGGCCTCCTGGCGTGGGTAAAACCTCGCTGGGGCAGTCGATCGCTCGTGCGACCGGCCGCCAATATGTCCGTATGGCGCTGGGCGGCGTACGTGACGAAGCTGAGATTCGCGGTCACCGCCGGACTTACATCGGCTCCATGCCGGGTAAACTGATCCAGAAAATGGCCAAGGTTGGGGTGAAAAACCCGCTGTTCCTGCTCGATGAGATCGACAAGATGTCATCCGACATGCGTGGCGATCCGGCTTCAGCCCTGCTGGAAGTGCTGGATCCGGAACAGAACGTGGCGTTTAACGATCACTATCTGGAAGTGGATTACGATCTGTCCGACGTGATGTTCGTGGCGACCTCGAACTCGATGAACATCCCGGCACCGCTGCTGGACCGTATGGAAGTGATCCGTCTTTCCGGCTACACCGAAGACGAAAAGCTGAACATTGCCAAACAGCACCTGTTGCCAAAGCAGCTTGAACGCAACGCGTTGAAGAAAGGCGAATTGACGGTAGATGACAGTGCCATTATCGGCATCATCCGCTATTACACCCGTGAAGCCGGGGTGCGTAGCCTGGAGCGTGAAATTTCCAAGCTGTGCCGTAAAGCGGTCAAGTCGCTGCTGATGGACAAGAAGCTCAAGCACATCGAGATCAACGGCGAGAACCTCAAGGACTATCTGGGCGTTCAGCGTGTTGATTACGGCCGTGCAGACACCGAAAACCGCGTAGGCCAGGTAACCGGGCTGGCGTGGACGGAAGTGGGCGGCGATCTGCTGACTATTGAAACCGCCTGCGTACCGGGCAAAGGCAAGCTGACCTACACCGGTTCTTTGGGTGAAGTGATGCAGGAGTCGATCCAGGCTGCGTTGACCGTGGTACGTGCACGTGCAGAGAAGTTGGGCATCAACGCCGATTTCTATGAAAAACGTGATATCCACGTCCACGTGCCGGAAGGGGCGACGCCGAAAGACGGCCCAAGCGCCGGTATTGCCATGTGTACCGCGCTGGTTTCCTGCCTGACAGGCAACCCGGTGCGCGCCGATGTGGCGATGACCGGTGAGATCACCTTGCGTGGTCATGTGTTGCCGATTGGCGGCCTGAAAGAGAAGCTGCTGGCGGCACACCGTGGCGGTATCAAAACCGTGCTGATCCCTTACGAGAACAAGCGCGATTTGGAAGAGATCCCGGACAACGTCATTGCCGATCTGGAGATCCACCCGGTACAGCGAATCGATGAAGTTTTGAACATTGCACTGGTCAATCCGGCCTTCGGCGCACAGCCGGTAGCGGTAAAATAGTGACGTATAGCAAAAACCATTGATAAAACTCATGCTGGCAAGCCAATTCGGACTTGCCAGTATTTTTTTGTGCCGCTAAGTTAGATCCCTGTCGGCTCGCGTTTCGTCGCCGTTTGGTGGCTTGCCAAGGCACGACGGGATTGATATAACAGCAGCGCTGTCGTAACCGTAGGGATTTTTTCGGTGCGACGTTTTGAATTCTAGAGGGGATGATAGAGTGAATAAGTCACAACTGATCGACAAAATTGCCGCGGGTGCTGATATTTCTAAAGCGGCAGCAGGGCGTGCTTTGGACGCAATTATTGCTTCCGTTACCGATTCCTTGAAAGAAGGGGATGACGTGGCTCTGGTTGGTTTCGGTTCTTTCACCGTGCGTGAGCGTTCAGCTCGTACCGGCCGTAACCCGCAAACGGGTAAAGAGATCAAAATCGCGGCAGCCAAAGTTCCGGCTTTCCGTGCAGGGAAAGCCCTGAAAGACGCAGTAAACTGATTACTGCGTTTAATCGCATCGCGTCGCCGGTAAACAATCACCTGACGCAGCGGTATTGGTAAGGTAAGATATAAGGCGCATCAGGTTGATGCGCTTTTTTTATTTTTGTCGCAGGGAACGCGCCTGCACAAGGGTTGTTAATCCACATCACAGCGGAGTGTTGTCACACTATGATGGACAATTTACGCGCGGCTGCTAACCACGTCGTGCTAAAAATCATCCTGGGGCTGATTATCTTGTCATTTCTTTTGACTGGAGTGGTCAGCTATCAGGGAAGTGCCGGCGATTACGCTGCGAAAGTAAATGGCCAGGTGATCGAACGTGCCCAGCTGGAACAGGCTTTCCAGAGTGAACGTAGCCGTATGCAGCAGGAACTGGGCGACCGTTTCTCTGCCATGGCTGGCAACGAAGGTTATATGCAGCAGATGCGCCAGCAGGTGCTGTCTCAACTGATCGACAAGTCGCTGCTGGATCAGTACGCGAAGACGCTGGGCCTGAGTGCCAGTGACGATCAGGTGAAAGAGGCCATCCGTCAAGAAGCCTATTTCCAGACTGACGGCAAGTTCGACAACGCCAAATATCTCGACCTGATTAACCGTTCGGGCTTTAGCGCAGATCAATATGCGCAATACACACGCCAGCGGTTAATCAACCAGCAGATGATCCAGGGCTTCGGCGGTTCCGATATCGTCCCACCAAGCGAAGCTCAGTCTATGGTTGCCCTGGTTCTGCAAGAGCGCGACGTGCGTCTGGCGACGATCGATCTCAATGCCATGATGGCCAAGCAAACCGTCACCGACGAAGAGCTGAAGGCCTTCTTCGAGCAGAACAAGAACAGCTTCATCGCACCAGAGAAGGTGAAAGTGAGCTTTATCCCGCTGGATGCCGCAGCATTGCAGGATAAAGTGACCGTTACCGAAGCGGATATCAGCGCCTATTACGACGAGCATCAAAGCAGCTTTGGCCAGCCGGAACGCAAAAAATTCAGCGTGATCCAGCTGAAAACCGAAGCGGATGCCAAAGCGGTATTGGAAGAGCTGAAAAACGGTGGTGATTTCGCTGCGTTGGCGAAAGAGAAATCCACCGACATCATCTCGCGCCGTACCGGTGGCGAAATGGACTGGATGGAGCCAGACACCACGGCTGACGAACTGAAACAGGCTAACCTGACCGAGAAAGGCCA
The DNA here is from genome assembly GCF_003668775.1 of Serratia sp. 3ACOL1. Classification (NCBI taxonomy): domain Bacteria; kingdom Pseudomonadati; phylum Pseudomonadota; class Gammaproteobacteria; order Enterobacterales; family Yersiniaceae; genus Serratia; species Serratia sp. 3ACOL1. The sequence continues at coordinate 47,533 of NZ_CP033055.1, forward strand.
ACTTTCTGGCGTAGTGAAGTCTTCAGTGGGTTACCTGATCGTGCGCCTGGACGATATCAAGCCAGCGCTGGTGAAGCCATTGAGCGAAGTGCATGATGCTATCGCCAAGCAGCTCAAGCAGGAAAAAGCGGTAGATGCCTACTATGCGCTGCAGCAGAAAGTCAGCGAGGCGGCGACCAGCGATAACGAGTCCCTGGCCTCAGCGGAAGAAGCTGCGGGTACCAAGGCGGCTAACACCGAATGGTTTACCCGTGACTCGGTTCCAGCTGCGTTGAACTTCAAGCCGGTTGTGCAGGCCATCTTCGATGGTTCGCTGATTGGCGAGAACGGCGCACCAGGCAGCAACTCTGACGTCATCACCGTTGACGGTGATCGTGCGTTCGTGGTTCGCGTTGTGGCCCATCAGCCGGAAGGGATTGAACCTTTCGACAAGGTGAAAGATCGCGTAACCGCGATGGTCAAACACAACAAGGCACTGCAAGAAGCCAAGCTGCAGGGTGAAAAACTGCTGGTTGAGTTGAAGCAGGGCAAAGGCGATGAGGCGATGAAAGCCGCTGGTCTGAGCTTCGGCAGTGTACAGAAAATGGCGCGCGCCCCGGAAGACAGCCAACTGGTGGAAGCCGTATTCGCTCTGCCGCACCCGGAAGCCGGTAAAGTGGTTTACGGCATGTCACAGGATGCTCAAGGGAACGTGGTGTTGATCGCCCTGGATAGCGTTAAGCCAGGCACGTTGCCAGCAGACGAAATGAAAACCTTCGTCAGCAACATGGAGAAAGGAAGCGCTAGCGTAACCTTCGATGCCTTGCTGACTAACCTGCGCAAAGAAGCCAAGATCAAAATGGGTGCCGCTGAGCAGCAACAGCCGTAACTTGTCCCCTATGGATTTCAAGTTGCAGCTAGGCGACAAGCTTGTTCATCCCCAGGAGCTTACTTTTCGTAAGTGACTGGGGTGAGCAAGTGCAGGTAACAACGCTGCAGCTTGAAAGACGACGGGGATTCGCACCGCATTTCTTTGCAACAGCTTGCAATACTCAAAGGCCGCTTTCGCGGCCTTTTCCACATTTAAACTCTGCCATTTGCCGATCTTCCGCCGCTGCGGCAAGGTAACCTTGCTGTCAAACACAAGGAGGATACAGCATGCAACTTAGCGAAAATAAAGCCATTATCCGTTTTACCGTTATCTGCCAGCTACTCTTGGCGGCGGCGCTGTTTGGCCTGATAGGGAGCTCGGCCATTGCCGCAGAGAAACCCTCTCAGGGGCAACCACAGGCCGCTGCGGTATCGCCTAAGGTCATCCCTGAAGCGCAAAGCGAGGGTGAAGCCCAGGTCAGCATTAACCAGGCAGATGCCGAGGCGCTAGCCACCGTGTTGAACGGCGTAGGGCTGAAAAAGGCAGAGGCCATAGTGCGCTACCGCGAACAGAACGGGCCGTTTAGCGAAATAGACCAGCTACAGGAGGTGCCGGGGATCGGTCCCTCCCTGGTGGAAAGGAATCGTGATCGGCTGAAAATGTGATCCCGCTCGCGGCTGCGTGGCAAAGTGGCCTCGCAGCCGCGCTGCTCTGCTACATTTTACAGGTCATACCAGTCATCCATCGCAAACTCTTTGCCAAGCCCTGCGGTACAAGCATGCTGCCAGCAAGGAGGGATAACACTGAACGGGTATGCCGGTATTAATTCGCTATCACCAGAGCAGGAGCGGTTGTTTCACTATGCAGACTTATATCAAAGTTCGTGGCTATCATCTTGATGTCTATCAACACGTTAATAATGCCCGGTATCTGGAGTTCCTGGAGGAAGCGCGCTGGGAGTGGCTGGAGGATCTGGATGCTTTCCACTGGATGACGCAAAACAACATCGCGTTTATCGTGGTGAACATCAATATCAATTATCGTAAGCCTGCCGTATTGGGGGATAAGCTGCGTATCGATAGCCAGATGCTGCAACTCAATGGCAAGAGCGGTGTACTGAGCCAGCAGGTATTGCTGGAGCCGGAGGGGACAGTGGTTGCCGACGCGACGCTGACCTTTGTCTGTATCGATTTGAAAACCCAGCGGGCACTGCCGATTGAAGGCGCACTGCGTGAACACCTGGTGGCACTACAGCAGAAAGATGCTGAGGCCTGATTAAGCATCGTGCTAGTCATGGCCCCTCACCCTAGCCCTCTCCCACAGGGAGAGGGGACCGAACGTGCCAGCGGGTATTTCTTTCACGGCCTGACCATCGGTAAATGAAAGGGTCGGTGCTACAGGGATAACTCAGTACCCGATGACAACACCGTATCAACTCATGGAAGGCATGACTCTTGCCTGGATGACAACTGCGTACCAGCTCCCTCTCCCTTAACAGGTGTCCATGTAGACCCCCTGTCTTTACATTGGGAGAGGGCTGGGGTGAGGGGATCTTGCAATTACTACAGATTAACTCCGTTCCCAATTCCGGCTCTGCACTAGCTCCCTCTCCCTGTGGGAGAGGGTTGGGGTGAGGGGACCCAACGATGGCTTAATCTGACTTATTGAGCGGCATTACAGCCGCCCATGAACTGGCTTAAACCAAGCCGGTTTTCCGCTTCAGGCTGGCCATCACGCCGACCTTGTCCTGCTGATACTGCTGCAACCCGTTGGCGCGCAGGTGGCAGGCCGCACATTCACCACAGCCGTCGCCTTGAACGCCGTTATAACAGGTGAGCGTCTCATGGCGGATACGTTCCAACTGTTGATAATAGTCCGCCAGCGCCCAGGTCTCAGCCTTGTTGAGCCACATCAGTGGAGTTTCGAAGCGAATATCACGTGCGATCCCCAGCACGATGGCCTGATTCAAGGCCTTAACAAACTCGTCGCGGCAATCTGGATAGCCCGAGAAATCAGTCTCGCACACGCCGGTGATCACGGCTTCGGCTTCCACCTGGTAGGCATAAATTGCCGCCAGGGTGAGGAACAGGATGTTGCGCCCCGGCACAAAGGTGCTTGGCAAGGCATCGGTCTGTGAACTGTCGTAGGCGGGTACTGGAATGTTATCGCGAGTCAGGCTGCTGATGGCCAACTCATTGAGCAACCCAACGTCCAAAACCTTGTGCGCCTTGGCTCCCAGAGTTTGGCATAAGGCTTGGGCCACCTCGATTTCGGCGCGATGACGCTGGCCGTAATCGAACGTGATGCAGTGAACTTCATCATATTGTTGCAATGCCTGGATCAAGCAGGTCGTGGAGTCTTGTCCACCGCTAAAAACGACGACTGCGCGTTTCATAAATCTACCTTCTGGCTAGGGCCATTCCCGATGCACATTCGGGCGGCCGGTTTATGCCCTTTGTTGTCAGGCTACAGTGTTGCCGGTCTGAGCCTGACGCTATTGGGCTTCGACACATGTGGGGATGCTATCAGAAATGCTCGCCACAGCGTAGGGCAACCTAATCATCCAGCGGCGGTGGCAGCCAAGCCTGGCAAAAATCAAACCAGCCGTAGGCGGTGAGCATCACACCATGTATGCGGGGAGGGGCACTGACCTGATACTGATAGTTGAATAGGGGAGTGAGGATCGCGGCCCCCATCAACTGTTGATAATACGCTTTTAGCTGGCTGTAGCGTTGCTGTGGAGCTGGGCATTGCTGGATCTGTTGCAGGGTCCGCTGTTGGTGTTGCCAATCCTCTTCTCGCAAAATCCCTTGCCATAGCAAATCGCGACGTAGCCAACTTTCTAACGTCGCTTCCGGAGCTTCACCAATCAGGTTATCGGCCAGCAACAGATCGGCTTGGGCTATCTGCTCGGTACTTTGCCAACGTTTGCCGGAATAATAGCGGATCTCTAATTGGCAGCCATGCTCCGCCAGCAATTGTTGCAAAGCCTGAGTCACGCTCTCTAGCTCGATCGGCGGATGGTACAGCAGCGTCAACCGAGGGGGGAGCTCAACATCCTGTCTGACATCATGCTCAGGGATCGCCCAGCCGGGCAGCATTTCATGGCTTGGCATGATCACGCCCTGCTGGATGGGCAAGCTGGCCAGCAGGCCGGAGCGCTGGATCAGCATCAGCAGCTTTTGCCCTTGGGCCTCAGTCAGTACGCCACGACGCTGGTTAATCGCCAGATAGCACCACCCTTGGCTCATACTGCGTTGTACCGGCCGCGCCTGTGCCAGTTCTTCCTGCTGGCCGATGGTGATGCGTACCGGGTGCTGGCAACTGGTGTCGGTACTGCGGGTTGGTAACTCTGGCGTGATCCAATATTCGATGCTTTCCAGATAAGGATGTTGCAGATGGTAGTAAGGATGTTGTTCCAACCGCACCATATGCGGCTCGTTTAGTGCCAGCTTAAAGGGACCTGCGCCGAGGTTCGGTAACTCTGGGTGCGTCATCAGGCAGGGCAGTTCTGCCAGCCGGTGCGCCAGCCAAAAATCGGGCATTTGCAGATCGAACTGGATGCATAGCGCATGCGGCAGGCTGATTGCCGCCACGCTGCTCAATAATGGCTGGCTGCGCGGATGGTGTTGCAGGGCGTTGAGGGTTTGCAATAGCTGTTGGCCCGTTAAGGCCTCACCGTTATGCCATCGCAGCTGACTACGCAGAAAGAACTGCCAACGCAGGCCGTCTTCGCTAATCTGCCAGTGATGGGCAAGATCGGGCTGCGGTTCTGGGCAACCGGTATTGAAGCGTGTCAAACCGGCATAGACGGTCGCGACCAGATGCTGCTCCGCACGGCCGCTTAGCGTCAAAGGATCAAGCTTTTCCAACGTACGGTAATAAGGGATACGCAGCGTAGGGCTGCCTTCCTGCCATTGGCCGCCGAGGTGGGGGCTCAGCAACTCTTGCAGATGCTCTGGCGCCAACTGCGCCATTTCTAAGGCTCCCTGGTGATCGCCCAGTTGCAGTAAACGTTGGAGATGCGCAGTCCGCAGTTCATCGGGGGTTTTCAGGCACTGCAACTGCGCGCGTTTCCCCCTCCCGGCCTGTGACTGCCAAGTTAGCCAACCTTGTTGCTGCAACTGCTGCACCAGGGTGCGGGCATGCCGCTCGCTGCAATAGAAGATCGCAGCTAATTCACCGATCGTGATCGCCACCGGCGCGCTGCCTAGCTGGTGGTACAAACGTTGATACTGACCGAGGCGATGAACCAGGCGCATAGCGGTATCCTAGGTGTTGCAAGCGATGAAAGATAAATCAGGAAGCGTTTAGGCAAATTGTTCACTATTACTTCCGCAAATACCACCCCATACTGCGGTGATTGCCAATGTGCTCACATTTACGAGGTTCCTATGTATCGCCTGGCCGCTTTCGATATGGACGGCACCCTGCTGACTCCCGATCACCGTGTCGGGCCGGAAACGCTGAGCGCGTTGAAGCAGCTTATCGACAGGGAGATGGTGGTGACCTTTGCCACCGGGCGGCATTACCTCGATGCCCAGCCGATCATGGCGCAACTGGGACTGCAAGGTTACCTGATCACCGGTAACGGCACTCGCGTCTATGACCAGCAAGGGCAGCAACTGCATGCTACCGACTTACCGGCGGAGATTGCCGAAGAGGTGCTGCATACCCACTGGCGCACCTCTTCCAGCATGCATGTGTTTCGTGATGAGGGGTGGTTGACCGAAACCGCAGTGCCGGAAATGCTGGCTGCACATCATCTCAGTGGCTTTCATTTCCAACTCACCGACTTGCGCCGTCTGCCCGCGTTTGGCAACAGCAAGGTCTGTTTCTGTGCTCCCCATGAAGAACTGGTCAAACTGCAGGCACAGTTGAGTGAGCATTTCGGCACCCGTGCCGACCTGTGCTTCTCGGCCTATGATTGTCTCGAAGTGCTGCCAAAGGGCTGCAACAAGGGAGCGGCATTGGACAGGCTGAGCCGCCATCTGGGGCTGACGTTGGCTGATTGCATGGCCTTTGGCGATGCGATGAATGATAAGGAAATGCTCGCGGGAGTAGGGCACGGCGTGGTGATGGGCAATGCTCTGCCACAGTTGAAATCGTTACTGCCCCAACTACAGGTTATCGGCCACTGCGAACAGCAGGCGGTGGCTCACTATTTACAACATTGGCTGCGTTCACCACACCTCACCTATTCCCCCGAATTCTGAGGTATTACTATTACAGCCGGCCGGGTATGACTACCCGGCTTTTTTTATCCCCTGAACTTCGCCTTAATGAGTTGGCAACCTAATAAGTTATTTACCTGACAAGTTAGCCAACTGAGCGCTATATGGCGTGAGATCGCCGATATTGTTGTTGACCCAGTCGCTATTGTAATAGGTATCCAGATAGCGCTCGCCGCTGTCGCATAGCAGGGTGACGATGGCACCTTGCTCGCCTTTGTCCCGCATTTGCTTGGCCAGTTGCAGCGCTCCCCAGACGTTGGTCCCGGTTGAAGCACCTACCTTGCGACCCAGAATGTTTTCCAACCAATAAATGGTGGCGATACTGGCGGCATCTGGCACGCGCAGCATGTTGTCGATCACCGAAGGGATAAACGACGGTTCGGCGCGTGGGCGGCCAATCCCTTCGATGCGGCTGCCGCAGCTGCCGATGATGGTGCGATCGCCATGATGGAAGCAGTCGTAGAACACCGAGTTTTCCGGATCGACCACCGTGAGCTGGGTATCATGCCCTTGATAGCGAATGTAGCGCCCCAGCGTTGCCGAGGTGCCACCAGTACCGGCACTCATCACGATGTGTTTCGGAACCGGGTGCGGTTCTCGCTCCATCTGGCGGAAAATACTGTCGGCGATGTTGTTGTTGCCACGCCAGTCGGTAGCGCGTTCGGCAAAGGTGAACTGATCCATATAATGTCCGTTCAGCTCTTTGGCCAACTCCTCTGACACCGCATAAATCTGGGCCGCATGATCGACAAAATGGCTGCGGCCACCGTAAAAGGCGATTTGCTCTACCTTACGTTTAGCGGTGCAGGAAGGCATCACCGCGATAAACGGCAGGCCGAGCAGGCGGGCAAAATAGGCTTCAGATACCGCCGTGCTGCCCGAAGAGGCTTCAATAATCGGCGTGTTCTGGTTGATCCAACCGTTACACAGCCCATAAAGGAACAGCGACCGCGCCAGGCGGTGTTTCAGACTGCCGGTGGGATGGGTGCTTTCATCTTTCAGGTAGAGATAGATGCCTGGAAATTCCGGCAGGTTCAGGCGGATCAAGTGCGTATCGGCGGAGCGTTGGAAATCCGCTTCTATTTCACCAATAGCATATTTTACCCAAGCGTTTGTCATAATCTGGCCTCAAAATAGGGGGCTTAAACCCGCCGCTTTGCAAGCTGTAGCTTGAAATCCAGCAGGGATGTTTGAGGTGTAGCATAGCGGTTCAGCGAGAAAAAAGGATTGCCATTTTTCCTGTTTAATCGCCTAATGGGAGAAATATTTTCTATGAAATCACCTTATGTTGGATAAAACTGACCGTAAACTGTTGTGCATGCTGCAACAGGACTGTACGCAATCGCTGCAAGTGCTGGCCGAAGCGGTGAATCTGACCTCAACGCCTTGCTGGAAACGGCTAAAAAGGCTGGAAGATGAAGGTTACATTCGCGCGCGCGTCGCGCTGCTGGATAATGAAAAGCTCGGGCTTGGCCTGACGGCGTTTGTGCTGATAAAAACCCAGCAGCACAGCAGCGAGTGGTATCAGAAATTTGTCGATCTCACCGCGCAGATGCCGGAAGTGTTGGCGTTTTACCGTATGGCGGGGGAGTATGATTACCTGATGCAGGTCGAGGTGGCGGACATGAAAAGCTATGACAATTTCTATAAACGCCTGGTGACCGGCGTGCCGGGGCTGATTGATGTCACTTCCAGCTTCGCGATGGAAAAAATCAAATACACCACGGCGCTACCCGTGCCAGAGTGAAATCGTCACTCAACTGTTGAATGTTAAGGTTGCAGGGCTGCAGCCGGGAATTTGTCGGATACTGTCTGGAATAAAACTGCGTGAGACTCTTTGCTCAAATCGGCTGGTATTTCCGCCGCGAGTGGCGCCGCTACCTCGGGGCCGTGGTGCTACTGATTGCCATTGCCATACTGCAACTGCTGCCGCCTAAGTTGGTTGGCATCATTGTTGATGGCGTCACCAAGGATCAGATGTCCAGCAAGGTACTGATGGCCTGGCTGGGGTTGATGATTGGTACCGCCATTGTGGTTTATCTGCTGCGTTATGTGTGGCGAGTGCTGCTGTTTGGGGCTTCCTACCAGTTGGCCGTTGAACTGCGGGAAAACTTCTATCGTCAACTCAGCCGTCAGAACCCGGCCTTCTATCTGCGTCACCGAACTGGCGATCTGATGGCCAGAGCGACCAATGACGTCGACCGTGTGGTGTTTGCCGCCGGTGAAGGCGTGCTGACGCTGGTGGACTCTCTGGTCATGGGGCTGGCGGTGCTGATTGTGATGAGCACCCAGATCAGTTGGCAATTGACCCTGCTTTCCCTGATCCCGATGCCGATCATGGCGATCGTCATCAAATATTATGGCGATCAGCTGCACCAGCGTTTCAAGTCGGCGCAGGCCGCGTTCTCCAGCCTTAACGATCAGGCACAGGAGAGCATGACCAGCATCCGTATGATCAAGGCTTTTGGCCTGGAGGATCATCAGTCCAACCAGTTTGCCGAAGTGGCCGCGCAAACCGGCGCGAAGAATATGCACGTGGCGCGAATTGATGCGCGCTTTGATCCGACGATTTACATCGCTATCGGTGCGGCCAACCTGCTGGCAATCGGCGGCGGTAGCTGGATGGTGGTTAACGGTTCCCTCACGCTGGGCCAACTGACCAGCTTTGTCATGTACCTCGGCCTGATGATTTGGCCGATGCTGGCACTGGCCTGGATGTTCAACATCGTCGAGCGCGGCAGTGCCGCCTATACCCGTATCCGCAGCCTGCTTGAAGAGGCACCGGCCGTGAAGGATGGTGAACTCGATCTGCCCGCCGGGCGCGGCAACCTGAGTGTGGAAATCAACGCTTTCCATTATCCGCAAACCAACAAACCCGCGCTGCATGACGTGGCGTTACAGCTGCAGCCTGGGCAAATGTTGGGATTGTGTGGGCCTACCGGCTCGGGCAAATCGACGTTGCTTTCGTTAATCCAGCGTCAGTTTGATATTGATGACGGCCATATCAGCTATCACGGCTTGCCACTTACCCAGATCAAGCTCGACGAGTGGCGTTCACGTCTGTCGGTCGTTAGCCAGACGCCGTTCCTGTTCTCCGATAGTGTGGCCAATAATATCGCCTTGGGCAACCCGGCGGCCACTCAGGAACAGATTGAACAGGCCGCGCGCCTGGCCAGCGTGCATGAAGATATTCTGCGTTTGCCTCAGGGTTACGAGACCGAGGTGGGTGAGCGAGGTGTGATGCTTTCTGGTGGCCAGAAACAGCGTATTTCCATCGCGCGGGCGCTACTGCTGGAAGCGGAAATTCTGATCCTCGACGATGCTCTTTCGGCGGTGGATGGGCGCACTGAACACCAGATCCTGCATAACCTGCGCAGTTGGGGGCAAAATCGCACGGTGATCATCAGTGCGCACCGCCTTTCGGCCCTGACGGAAGCCAGCGAAATCCTGGTGATGCAACACGGCTCGGTGGTACAGCGTGGGCAGCATGGGAAATTGGCTACAGAGCCTGGCTGGTATCGCGACATGTATCGCTATCAGCAACTGGAAGCTGCGTTGGATGAGGCTCCTGATAGCACCGAGGAGGTTTTGGCCGATGAGTAAGATACAAACTATGTGGCCAACGCTGAAACGTTTGCTGGCCTATGGCTCGCCTTATCGTAAACCCCTGGGGTTGGCGGTATTGATGTTGTGGGTAGCTGCGGCGGCGGAAGTCGCCGGGCCAATTCTGATCGGCTACTTTATTGATAACTACGTTGCCAAAGGGCAGCTGCCGCTGATGATTGTCAGCTCCCTGGCGGTGGCTTATATCCTGCTGGAACTGCTCGCTGCGGCGTTGCACTATTTCCAGGCCATCCTGTTTAATCGGGTGGCGGTTGGGGTGGTACAACGGTTGCGCACCGACGTGATGGACGCAGCCCTGCGCCAACCGCTGAGCGCCTTTGATACCCAGCCTGTCGGGCAATTGATCTCGCGGGTAACCAACGATACCGAAGTGATCAAAGATCTGTATGTGATGGTGGTGTCCACGGTACTGAAAAGTGCGGCGCTGATCGGTGCGATGCTGGTGGCGATGTTCAGCCTGGACTGGCGCATGGCGCTGGTGGCGATCTGCATCTTCCCGGCGGTGCTGGTGGTGATGGGGATCTATCAATATTACAGCACGCCGATCGTGCGGCGGATGCGTAGCTACCTGGCGGATATCAACGATGGCTTCAACGAAGTGATCAGCGGCATGGGGGTGATCCAGCAGTTCCGCCAGCAGATGCGATTTGGTGAGCGCATGAGTGCGGCTAGCCGCTCGCATTATACCGCCCGGATGCAGACGCTGCGGCTGGATGGTTTCCTGTTGCGGCCGCTGCTTAGCCTGTTCTCTGCCCTGGTACTATGTGGCCTGTTGATGCTGTTTGGTTTCAGCGGTGAGGGGGCGATTGGCGTGGGGGTGCTGTATGCCTTTATCAACTATCTTGGCCGTTTGAACGAACCGTTGATTGAGCTGACTGCCCAGCAATCGATATTGCAGCAGGCCGTGGTGGCCGGTGAGCGTATTTTCGAACTGATGGATCGCAGCCAGCAGAGCTATGGCAGTGACGATCGTCCGCTGGCGAGCGGCCGCATCGATATCAGCGACCTGAGCTTTGCCTACCGCAGCGACAAGAAAGTGCTGCAGCACATCTCTTTGCAGGTACCGTCACGGGGTTTTGTTGCCCTGGTGGGGCATACCGGCAGCGGAAAGAGTACCCTGGCAAACCTGTTGATGGGCTATTACCCGCTGAGCGAAGGGGAAATTCGTCTGGATGGTCGTCCGTTGTCCAGCCTTTCACATCGCACCCTGCGCCAAGGCATTGCTATGGTGCAGCAAGATCCGGTGGTGATGGCGGAATCGGTGCTGGCAAACGTCACGCTTGGTCGCTCCATCGGTGAAGAGGCGGTCTGGCAGGCGCTGGAAACGGTGCAACTGGGGGAACTGGTACGTAGCTTGCCACAGGGCATCCATACGCGCCTGGGGGAGCAGGGGAATAATCTGTCCGTAGGACAGAAGCAGTTGTTGGCTTTGGCGCGCGTGCTGGTCCAGGCACCGCAGATCCTGATCCTGGATGAAGCGACCGCAAACATTGACTCTGGCACCGAGCAGGCGATCCAGCGTGCCTTACGGCTGATCCGCGAGCAGACGACGCTGGTGGTGATCGCCCACCGCCTTTCAACCATTGTGGATGCCGACTCTATTCTGGTACTGCATCGCGGTCATGCCGTGGAGCAGGGGAACCATCAGCAGTTGTTGGCACTGCAGGGCCGCTACTACCAGATGTATCAGCTACAGCTGGTGGGCGAAGAGTTGGCAGCCACGACTCGCGACGAAACTCAACCCGCATAACCTTAAGCAAGGGCTCCGCTCCAGGAGCCCGCACCACCAACAGGCAATAGCGCTTTTCAACTCCCTCCTACTGCACTTTCCCAACGCGTAATGCACCAAAAAGGTGCGCAATCTCCAGGTGGCGATCTCTGCTTTCGTCCAGCGCTGGCCTCTGATCGTGGGTGTTTCTATATAATTAATTGAATTTAAATGAAAAATAATTTGTGGCACAGCCTTTGCTTTATATGACTCGTACCGGGGGTAAGTTTTTGGGCTTAATCGTGGAGAGGCAATATGAAGCTGGTTACCGTGGTGATCAAACCATTCAAGTTAGAGGACGTGCGTGAAGCCTTATCCTCTGTAGGTATTCAGGGGCTGACCGTAACCGAAGTCAAAGGCTTTGGCCGCCAGAAGGGTCATGCCGAGCTCTATCGCGGAGCAGAGTACAGCGTCAATTTCTTACCTAAGGTCAAAATTGATATCGCTATTGCCGATGACCAACTGGATGAAGTGGTTGATGTGATTAGCAAGGCGGCCTACACCGGCAAAATTGGTGACGGCAAAATTTTCGTTGCCGAATTGCAACGTGTGATTCGAATTCGTACCGGCGAAACCGACGAAGCGGCTCTGTGATCGCAGGCTCAGTCAACTGTATGGGGATGGATTGATAATGAAAAGACTGTTATCCACGTTGGGCCTGAGTTTGGTAACCCTGGTTCCTTCTTTGGCACTGGCCGCTCCGGCGGTGGCAGATAAGGCGGACAACGCCTTTATGATGATTTGCACCGCGCTGGTGCTGTTTATGACCTTACCGGGCGTGGCGCTGTTTTACGGCGGCCTGCTGCGCTCGAAGAACGTCCTCTCAATGTTGACTCAGGTGACCGTCACCTTTGCCCTGGTGTGTGTACTGTGGGTCATTTACGGCTACAGCCTGGCGTTCAGCGAAGGTAACGCCTTCTTCGGTGGCTTCCAGACGGTGATGCTCAAAGGGATCGGGATAGACAGCCTGACCGGCACCTTTAGCCAGATGATCCACGTGGCGTTCCAGTGCTCCTTCGCCTGTATTACCGTGGCGTTGGTGGTGGGCGGCTTTGCCGAACGCATCCGCTTCTCTGCGGTGGTTATTTTTGCCGCCATCTGGTTCACGATTTCCTACCTGCCGATTGCGCATATGGTTTGGGGCGGTGGTTTCCTGGCAGCTGACGGCGCGTTGGACTTTGCGGGCGGTACCGTGGTGCATATCAACGCCGCCAGTGCTGGTCTGGTAGGGGCCTATCTGTTGGGTAAACGTGCTGGCTATGGCAAAGAGGCCTTCAAGCCACACAACCTGCCGATGGTATTTACCGGAGCCTCTATCCTGTATATCGGCTGGTTTGGCTTCAACGCCGGTTCGGCCAGTGCGGCCAACGGTATTGCGGCGCTGGCGTTCCTCAACACGGTAATAGCCACTGCCGGTGCAATCCTCTCCTGGACCTTTGCCGAGTGGGTCGTGCGCGGTAAACCTTCTCTGCTGGGAGCCTGCTCGGGCTGTATCGCGGGTCTGGTTGCGATTACGCCAGCGGCGGGTACCGTGGGTGTAGGTGGTGCGCTGATTATCGGCCTGGTAGGCGGTGTTGCGGGGCTATGGGGCGTGGTAACGCTGAAGAAATGGCTGAAAGTAGACGACACCTGCGATGTGTTTGGTGTGCACGGGGTGTGCGGTATCGTTGGCTGTCTGTTGACCGGCGTCTTTACCGCTTCATCACTGGGTGGAACGGGTTACGCCGCTGGCGTCACCATGGGGCATCAGGTGTGGATCCAGTTGCTGAGCGTTATTGTGACGCTGGTGTGGTCAAGCGTGGCCGCGTTTATCGCCTTTAAGGTCGCCGGGGCCGTGGTGGGGCTGCGCGTACCGGAAGAGCAGGAACGCGAAGGCCTGGATGTGAACAGCCACGGCGAGAATGCTTATAACCAGTAAAATATGTTGAATTAAACTCTGAGGGGGCGATGGAAACATCGCCCCTTTTTCAATTAAACATCGCGCTTGCGGATCACGCCTTCTTGCACCGTCGTCGCTACCAGCACACCGTCGCGGGTGTAGAACTGGCCGCGCACAAAGCCACGGGCACCGGAGGCTGAGGTGCTTTCTACCGCATACAGCAGCCAGTCGTCCATGCGGAACGGGCGGTGGAACCACATGGAGTGGTCAATGGTGGCAACCTGCATGCCCGGCTCAAGGAAACCGACGCCATGCGGCTGTAGCGCCGTCAGCAGGAAGTGGAAGTCAGAGGCGTAGCCAAGCAGATACTGATGGATCCGCAGGTCGTCCGGCATGGTGCCATTGGCGCGGAACCAGACATGGCGATAAGGCTCTTCCACGCTGCCCTTCAACGGGTTGTGGAATTTCACCGGGCGCATTTCGATCGGCTTCGGGCCAATGAACTTGTCGCGCACTTTTTCCGGCAGCATATGCGACAGCTTTTGTGCAATTTCTGACTCCGACATCAATCCTTCTGGCGGTGGGACATCCGGCATGGTGTTTTGATGTTCAAAACCCTGCTCTGGGCTTTGGAAAGAGGCCGTCATGTAGAAAATGGGTTTGCCATTTTGAATGGCGCTAACGCGGCGCGCGCTGAAGCTATTGCCGTCGCGCAGGGTTTCTACGTCATAAACAATCGGTTTACTGCTATCCCCAGGACGCAGGAAATAGCTGTGGAAGGAGTGAACGATACGCTCCGCAGGAACGGTTTGCTTGGCAGCATACAGCGCCTGGCCGACCACCTGACCGCCAAAGACCTGGCGTAACCCCAGATCTTCGCTTTGGCCACGAAATAAACCTTCTTCAATTTTTTCCAAATCCAGCAGTTCGAGGAGGTTGTGCAGTGCCTGGCTCATAAAGTGGCGATCCTTTTAGTCATCATGTTGCGCAGTGTGCTGAATATGATGGCAGGACGTCAATATATTGCGTTATTTCTGCGGCGGCAGCTGTCGCAGCCAGGGTCTTTGTCATGAGGCCTTAGGGCTATTTAGGCCTAGTCCGATAGGCAGTTGTTAGTATTTTGTGCTAGGTTTAATCAGTGTAGTGGTTTAAGCCACTAACATGTGACTAATAATAAAGGAGACCGACCCATGAAACTCTGGCAAATGGTAGGGGGAGCAGCCGCATTGACGATCACACTGGCAGGCTGTGCCCACAAGAATGCGGATGTGCCAACGCAGACGGCTAACGCTGCGGCCTCGCAAACGCAGATCCAAGGCCCGGTGGTGAAGGGCTCAGTTAATATTCGCCAGCGTATCGCGCTGCCACCGGATGCGGTACTGACCGTGACCCTGTCCGATGCATCACTTGCTGATGCCCCTTCACGAGTGATTTCACAGCAGGCGATGCGTACCGAAGGTCTGCAGAGTCCGTTCCGCTTTACGCTACCGTATAACCCTGCGGACATTCAGCCTAATGCGCGTATCATCCTGAGTGCGGCGATTACGGTGAATGGCCAGTTGATGTTTATCACTGACACCATTCAGGAAGTGATCAACCGCAACGGGACCCAGGCCGATCTGCTATTGGTACCGGTACAAAACGTTCCGGTTCAGGTCGCCCCGACTCCAGCTCCGTAAGCAGCAATGCCTGCATCTGACAGCCTTTGCGCCTTTGGCCAAAGGCTGTTTTTACCAGTGCCAGCCATACAGTTCAAAATCAATCGTGCTCTGCGGGCCGAAAATAATTCCCTCTGCCAGTAACGCCTGCCGTTGGCGCTGAAAATCTTCACCCTGCTGTGAGATTTGCCCGTGGCGGTTAATGACCCGGTGCCAGGGCAGGGTGCTGCCCTCTGGTAAACGCCGTAATACACCACCAACCTGACGTGCTGCACGGGGTGAGCCTGCCAGCCGCGCAACTTCGCCGTAGGTGGTTACCTTGCCAGGAGGAATGGCGGCCACGATATGGAATACGCGTTGGCTGAAGGTAGCATCTTCTGGTTGCATGGCTGTTTTATCCTGTGCGATGTGTGGAAACGCGGCATACAGCAAAACGGGCGCAGCATGCGGCGCCCCTACCCATTGAGCAATATCTCCACTGGGTCATCAATATTAACTAGTGTGCCACAGGGAAGATGGGTAAGAAAACAGCGGTTGCTCCCGGTTGGCTTGCTATTTGCTTGGCCATCACCGATAATGCCCACCGCTTCGCAATTCAAGAAGCCGTCAATGGGGGCCCTGTTGGTTCTCCCGCAACACTAACTGGTGAACTCGGTCAGATCCGGAAGGAAGCAGCCGTAGCGAGTGACGTGTGTGCCGGGATGTAGCTGGCAGGGCCTCCACCAATTTCTAGCCTCCCCCCCAAAAAAAAGCACCGACAATCTGCCGATGCCTTACCTATTTGATGTTTATGCCTGGGTTTCCCAGCAGGCAACCAGCGGATCGACGATCTGGCGTGTTGTGCCGTCGGTCAGGCCCAAATCCGTCAGGTGCGGTCCGGCATTGCATGCCAGGCAGGTGCCCTCAATCGCCTTGAACACCCGGTAGGGCGGTTCCCAGTCTGCAACCTTGGCACTCAGATCGCGCAGGTTTTTAAACTGCTGCGCCAGCTGTGCGGCGGGGAGATCGGAAAGCATACCGGCGATCGGCATGGCCACCTGCGCCAATATTTCACCGTTCTGGCTAAGAGCCATGCCGCCGCCGGTGGCGATCAGCGAGTTGGCGGCCAGCGCCATGTCATGAGGATCGCGGCCCAGCACCACCAGATTATGCGAATCATGAGAGTAGCTGGTGGCAATCGCCCCCCGTAATTCGCCCCAACCTTCCAGCAATGCCAACTGAGGCTTGGCTGGGTGCCGGGCGTGGCGATGCTGTACCCAAATCAGACTGAACCCCGGCGGGAGCTGTACCTTGCCGTCGCGCACTTCTACCGTGGTTTCATTCCATTGGGTGAAACGTGCCCCTTTGATATGGCGCAACGTGGCCTGGCCGTGATGAATGGCCGCAACGCGCATGATGAAATCATCTGCGGCCAATGGTGGCAGATGGAGCGTGTCACGCGGTGCTGATACGCCAGGTGCGGTTTGCACTGGAGCCAGCATTTTTCCCTGCTCTGCCAGACACTGGCCAGCAACGTAAACCCGCTGGGCCTGGAGGTGTTCCAGGGAATCAAAGACGACCAGATCGGCGATCCTTCCTGCAGCAATCAGGCCCAGATCGTTACGTTGCAAGCGAATGGCGGCGTTGAGCGTAGCCATCCGTAGCGCATCGGTGGCCGGTAATCCGTGTTCAATCAGCAGATTGAGCAGGGCGATAATGCCGCCTTTCTCCAGCAGCATATCGGGTGGCACATCATCGGTGCAGATGGTGATTTGGGAGGAGAAATGCGGTAGCGATTTTAATGCCGCAACAATTTCAGGCAGCAGATAAGGATGAGAGCCCCGGATCTCAAGCGTCAACCCGGAGCGTAGTTTCTCCAGAGCATCGGCAGCAGAGGTCAGTTCATGATCGGAGGTCACGCCTGCAGCCAGATAGGCTTGCAGCTGCGGGCCGCTCAAACCACGCGCATGGCCTTCGATCAATTTACCGCTGTTAAGCCCGGCGTTAAGGATCTCCTGCATCCGTTCGCTGCCGTGCAGCACGCCGTGCATATCCATCACTTCCGCCACGCCGCCCACTTCGGGCCAGGCTAACATGGTATCCATCTCATTGCCGCCAAAGTCGGCACCGGACATTTCCAGCCCAGGCGTCGAAGGCACGCTGGAGGGGGCCGCACAGATCACCCGCAGAGGCAGGTTGCGGCTGGCATCCACCGCGTAGCGCACTCCCGCTACGCCAAGCACGTTCGCCAATTCATGCGGATCCCAGAAGATAGTGGTGGTACCTTGCGCGACGACGATCTCGGCATAGCGTTCTGGCAGCAGGTGGGAGCTCTCAACGTGCACATGGGTATCGATCAGACCTGGGCTGAGGTAGGCTCCCTCCAGGTCTTGTGTACGATGTGCCGTTGGCAAGGAGCCACAAGGATGAACGCTGGAAATCAGCGGGCCGACAATGCCAATATCAACCAGGCGGATTTCCCCGGTGACCATGTCGATCAGGTTGGCATTGGTCAGCAAGAGATCAAACGGCGTATTACCCAGCGCAGCCTGTACGGCACGTTGGCGCTCACCGTTACTGACAGAAAAGGTGGTCATGATAATCCCCAGAATAAGAGTAAGGGAGTTACTGTAGGCGGGGGCGTAAGCTTTGCACAGATGATTTAATTTATTGCGTGATAAGAAACGTTTATGCTGTGGCAAACGTTTACCTCTTTTCCTGGCAGGTTAGGCTATGTCCGAGCCATGGCGACGGTTACCCGCGCTTTCCCTCAAGCAAATTCAGTACTTTGTGACCCTGGCGCAGTTACGACATTTCACCGATACCGCCAGCCGTCTGGCGATCAGCCAGCCCGCGTTAAGCAGTGCGCTGCGGCAAGTCGAAACGGTGCTTGGCGGGAAGTTAGTCAATCGAACGGCCTCTGCGGTGACCCTGACGGAACTAGGCACGGCGATCTTGCCGCATGCGCAACGGCTGCTGAATGTGGCTCACGCTACCTTTGATGATATGCAGCGCGTCATGTTGGCCGGAGGGGATGGCACGTTACGTATCGGTCTGGTGCCTTCAGTGAGCAACCTGCTGTTTCCTGCGGTACCGCGATTGCTGGCGCAACATTTCCCGCGTTTACGCGTAGAATTCCACGACCAAACCAATGATTCCCTGCTACTACAGTTGGAAAATGGGCAGATAGATTTTGGCATAGGGGCTTTGGACAGCTCGGTGCCAGATCGGCTTGAGATTTATCCGTTGCAGGAAGATCCGTTTGTGGCGGTGATGCGCCGGGACGATCCCTTGGCGGATCCACATCATCTGCCCTGGCGGCAATTGGCTAACAGAGATATTGCGGTATTTTCGAAAGGGAATAGCAGTCGATTAGTGTCGGCACTGGCGGAAAGCCATCGTCTGAACTTAACGGCGCGTTATCAGGTGGATTTTCTGGAAACGCTGTATGGTTTGGTGCGGTCACAATTAGCGGTGGCTATTTTGCCGCAGCTTTATACGACGCATTTAAACGATGAAGAATTAACCGTTATTCAATTGCAACAGCCATTACTTAGCCGCACTGTGGCACTTATGCGCAGCGCAAAACAAAATCACTCGCCTTTAATTGAAAACTGTTTCCAGTTGCTACTGCACGATTTTCAGCTCAGAGGCAAGTAAACTTGAATTTTTAAGATAATGCTTAATCTGCGCGACCATTGAAGCCGATAATATTATCGGCTCAACGCAAGGCTACTTTGATTATCTTACAAATTTCCAAACGGCGACCGGAATTTTATCGTACAGCTTGTTCATGGTCAGTTCGGCCAGGCGATGATCGGCGGCAGAGTAGAACAGCTCTAGCTCATCGTCAGAGAGTTCGTACTTATTTTTCTCGATCACTCGCTCAAGGGTTTCAATCGTGGTGCATTTACGCAAACGCATCAGATAGTCAATTTTTGTCATGATAACCTTTAGTCTTATTAACCATAAAATTATTTGAGGATAATTATCCCCTAAGTTTTCATCGTGGTACAGACGCCCTCTCCTGAGAACAATCTGAATGTGCGTGCCTTGGTTTTTTGCCAGCGACGCAAATCGGAGTCATTAATACCGTAGCTGCTAAACAGGGTATAGGTATCGTCGAGGTACTCTTCGACCAGTTCCGATAAATCACCTTCGTCCATGTATTTAATTTTAAAACTCATTACAAACGAAGCAATATGTTCGATCAGCTCATTAAGCTGCAGATTGACGGCGGACGTTGGATCGTTAACCCAGCCGTGGTGGCTGTCACCCAAGGTAGCGATGCCTTCGTCGTACAAATTTTCACATAAGAATTTGAGTTGAGCAATATCGTGCCTTTTAGGCGAATACTCATCCATATCATCCCCCGTCAGTCTTAATTTCGGTGTTGATAACACTCTGTGAGTACATTGACTTAACATCATATGCTGTAAAGCTTAGCTCAGGCTTAATAAACTTTCAGCATATTAAATATAAATCATTTTTTGCCATCTAGCTTGTTACTATTACCGAAACTTACAATTCGTCAGCGGTTGATGGCCGTGAGTTGTCGATAACCTCAAACACCAAACCCTTTTCCGTCAGGGTAAAAGTGACAGAATCATTTATGTATTCGTCACCACTGATATCCAGGCATGCGTTAAAAATCGACCACTGATAGCGGTAACTCATTGAATACTCGCTATTACCGATGCAGTTAATCTCAATGATTTCTAATGAGCCTTCCACATAGCGTGCATTCTCGGAGTAAAAGCTTAGCCTACTGGTGAGCGCCGGTACCAAGTCAGATAATTGATTACCGACCACTTTCCTTAATTGTTTCACAGAAAGTGTGTCTACTTCGGAACAACGGCTTAGCGTCACTAGCATTTGGATATCTGGTTGTATCACATTCTATGCCTCTATCTTACTCCTTTTCCAGCCTTGATGGGCAAACTTTTCACTGAATAACGCTTTTTTACCCAGCTTTGAGATTTTTACCGTTCGATAGTTCTGCCACTCACCCAGCAGCACCGGCTCGATAGCCTGAAAATGTTACGTTCCGTTGCATTATTGGCACTTGAACGACTTGAGGATCTCTAGTTTGTGTGATGTTATATTATTACACTTGTGTAATCCTTATGGCGATCACCATGCTGCCTTTCCTTCCCGTTACCCTGTTTACCTCAGCCGCGATTTTGCGCTGCACAGCCGTTGGCGTATTGCTGGCCTTACTATGGCTAGCCATTGCGTGGGCGGTTGTGCTGCCATGATAACGTTGCAAAATGCCATCGTGGGTTATGGCCGTACCCCTTTGTTTCCACCGTTATGCGGTTGTTTTGCCGCCGGTTCATTAACGGCGGTGATTGGTGTTAACGGCGCCGGCAAATCTACGTTATTGAAGTCGTTGGCCGGGTTGCATCCGCTGCTGGGCGGCAAGCTACATTTTGCGGGCGGGAAGGCTCCGGCGATGGCCTATTTGCCACAACTGGCGGAGTTGGATCGTCAATTTCCTATTCTGGTTCAGGATTTGGTCGCTATGGGTTGCTGGCCGCAAAGCGGCCTGTTTGGCGGTGTGAATAAATGCTCCATGCAGCAAATTGCAGGTGCGTTGGACACCGTGGGCATGAGTTCCATGGCGCGTGAGGCGGTAGGGGAGTTATCCGGTGGGCAGCTGCAACGCGTACTATTTGCCCGTCTGTTGGTCCAGCAAGCGCCACTAATTTTACTGGATGAGCCCTTCACCGGCATCGATGCGGCAACCACTCAACTTTTGCTGCAGGTCATTGCGCAGTTACACCGGCAGGGAAGAACGGTGATTGCCGTATTGCACGATATGTCTACCGTAGCCAACCATTTCCCCGAAGCGCTGTTGCTCACCCCCGAACGCTGCCATTGGGATAACGCTGAGCGTGTGTTAGCGCATTATTCGACGGCGGCTAATCAGAGGGGGGCCGCGTAATGACGCTACTCCATCTGCTGCTCGATCCTTTTGTCTCTTTCGGATTTATGCGCCGTGCATTGGTTGCCTGCCTGGCAATATCGCTGAGCGCTGCACCACTAGGCGTGTTTTTATTGCTGCGCCGGATGAGCCTGGTGGGTGATGCGCTTTCTCATGCGGTATTACCCGGTGCAGCAATTGGCTATCTGATTTCAGGCATGTCGCTGGTAGCCATGGGCGTAGGGGGATTTATTGCCGGGTTGGCGGTAGCCATGCTGTCCGGACTGGTGAGCCGCAAAACCCCGTTAAAAGAGGACGCCAGCTTTGCGGGTTTCTATCTGGGGTCGCTGGCGTTGGGCGTCACACTGGTCTCTTTGCGCGGATCGAGCGTTGATCTGCTGCACGTATTGTTTGGCTCGATCCTGGCGGTGGATGCGCAGGCGCTTGTTATGGTCGGCATTATCGCCAGTATTTCGCTGATGATGCTGGCAGTGCTGTATCGGGCTCTGGTGATTGAATCCTTTGACAACACTTTTTTACGCGTCAGTGCACCAGGCTCACTGGCGTGGATCCACGGGTTTTTTCTCGCCTTGGTGGTGATCAACCTGGTGGCCGGTTTTCAAATCCTTGGCACCCTGATGTCGGTGGGGCTGATGATGCTACCGGCGACCTGCGCCCGGTTCTGGGCGCGAGATTTGCCACAAACATTGGCCGTGGCGATGGGGATTGGGTTGCTCGCCAGCCTGGTTGGTCTGGAGTGGTCCTACTACGCTTCATTGCCCGCAGGCCCGGCGATTGTCCTCAGCGCCAGCGTGATGTTTTTAATTTCGATTTTGTTTGGGACGCGTGGCGGGATGTTGCGCCGTGCGCGTCATTGAGAAGTGCTATCTGCAAGGAGAAAACATGAAATCTTTACCCATAACGCTGGTGGCAGCTGCTCTGCTCGCCAGCCCGTTAGCGCAGGCGAAAACCGTTGAGGCCGTGGCCAGCTTTTCTATTCTTGGCGATATCGTCAAGCAGGTGGGGGGCGAACATGTGAAGGTCAGTACGCTGGTTGGCCCGGATGGCGATCCGCACAGTTTTGAGCCATCGCCGCAAGACAGCAAGCAACTGGCGCAGGCCGATGTGGTGTTTGTCAGCGGATTGGGGCTTGAAGGTTGGATGGATCGGTTGGTGAAGGCTTCCGGTTATCAGGGGCCGGTGATCACCGCATCCAAAGGGATCGACTCGCGCAGTATGGAAGAAGAGGGCAAACAGGTCACCGATCCACACGCCTGGAACAGCATGAACAATGGCGTGCAGTATGCGACCAACGTGATGAATGCGCTGATTGCTGCAGATCCTGAAGACGCCGCCTATTTCCGCCAACGTGGCGGTGAATATATTCAACAGCTTCAACAGCTCGATGGTTGGGCCAAAGCCCAGTTCGCGGCGGTGCCACAGCAAAAACGCAAGGTGCTGACCAGCCATGATGCTTTCGGCTATTTTGGTCAAGAGTACGGCGTCACCTTCCTTGCCCCGGTCGGTTTTTCTACCGAGGCTGAAGCCAGTGCCAGCGATGTCGCCGGGTTGATCAAGCAGATCAGGCAGGAAAAAGTCCATGCCTACTTTATTGAGAACCAAACGGATCCGCGTTTGGTGCGGCAGATCGCGGCGGCAACGGGGGCGAAAGCGGGAGGTGAGCTGTATCCTGAAGCACTATCCAAACCGCAAGGCCCGGCGGCCAGCTATGTGCAGGCATTCAAACACAACGTCGAGGCCATTGTTAGCAGCATGAAGTAGATTTTATGCCCACCGCGTGCGGTGGGCTTTTCTCTTTGCAGTGGCATTTGGCAATAAAAAAAGCCCCGTTGAGCAGCAACGGGGCTTTGGCTACTAATGACACTTTGGCTTAACGTTTCTTCTTACGTCCCTGTACCGCTTTAAAACGCGGGTTGGACTTACAAATTACAAAGATGCGGCCATGGCGGCGCACAACCTTGCAATCCGGATGGCGTTTCTTCGCCGAACGCAGTGAACTCAATACTTGCATCATCAACCCCGATTACTTTCTGCTGTTAACCAAATGGCCAAACCGCTGCTGGAAGCGCGCGGTACTGCCTTCTTTTGAGAACTCTTTCTGCTTGCCGGTGTAGTAAGGATGCGAAGCGGAAGAGACGTCTATGGTGACGTAGGGCCAGCTTTTACCCTCAAGCTCGATAGTGCGATCGGTTTTGATGGTCGACCCCACCTTGAAGTAGGTATCGGCGCTGAGATCGTGAAATACCACGGTACGGTAGTCTGGATGGATGCCTGTTTTCATGATGCTCTCAAGTGTTATGTTATACTATAACAATTATTATGCACCTCTCTGGGATCGGGATCAACCCCCAAAATAGCGTTAATCAGAGTTGGACTTATTGGCTAAATGGCAGGCAAAAAAAAGGCCGCTTGCGCGGCCTTGGTTGTCAGCAGGAAAGCATCAGTGATGCTTAACCGGATGGGCGTGTTCCAGATCTTCAGTCTTTTTGCTGAAGCGGCGGCGAACCACCACGAAGAACACCGGTACAAAGAAGATTGCCAAGACGGTAGCTGTCACCATCCCGCCCATTACGCCGGTACCTACCGCGTTCTGAGCGCCAGAGCCTGCGCCGCTGCTGATAACCAGCGGCATAACCCCGAGGATAAAGGCCAGTGATGTCATCAGGATTGGACGCAGACGCATACGCACCGCTTCCAACGTTGATTCGATCAGCCCTTTACCTTCTTTATCCATCAGGTCCTTGGCGAATTCTACGATTAATATCGCGTTCTTCGCCGACAACCCAATGGTTGTCAACAGGCCTACCTGGAAGTAAACGTCGTTTTCCAGCCCGCGCATGGTCGCGGCCAACAGGGCACCGATGACGCCCAAAGGCACAACCAACATAACGGAGAACGGAATCGACCAGCTCTCATACAGAGCCGCCAGACACAGGAACACCACGATCAGTGAGATGGCGTACAGTGACGGAGCCTGGTTACCGGACAGACGCTCTTGATAGGACATACCGGTCCAGTCATAGCCGACGCCGTTTGGCAGTTTCGCCGCCAGCTCTTCCATCATGTCCATCGCTTCACCGGTACTCTTACCCGGTGCTGCCTGGCCGAGGATTTCCATCGATGGCAGGCCGTTGTAACGTTCCAGACGCGGTGAACCATATTCCCATTTCGCCGTGGCGAAGGAGGAGAACGGTACCATCTGCCCGGTGCTACCACGAACAAACCAGTTATCAATATCATTCGGCAGCATACGGAACGGGGCATCAGCCTGTACGTAAACCTTCTTCACACGACCGCGGTCGATAAAGTCGTTCACATACGAGCCACCCAGCGCAGTGCCGATGGTGGTATTAATATCGCTCAGGGAAACACCCAGCGTCTGTGCTTTCTCCTGATCGATGATCAGTTTGAACTGAGGCGTGTCTTCCAAGCCGTTCGGGCGCACGCCGACCAGCAAATCAGGATGCTCTGCTGCCATGCCCAACAGCTGGTTACGTGCTGCTGTCAGTTTTTCATGACCCAGGTTAGCCTGATCGATCAACTGGAAGTCGAAGCCGGTCGCCGTCCCCAGTTCCACAATCGCTGGCAGGTTAAAGGCAAATACCAAGCCGTCTTTAATCTGCGAGAAAGCTCCCATTGCACGGGCAGCAATTGCCGGCACCTTGTTCTCTTCACCTTTACGCTCAGACCAGTCTTTCAGGCTGACAAACGCCAAACCGGTGTTCTGACCCTGGCCGCTGAAGCCGAAACCATTAACGGTGAACACCGAGTTAATGTTGTCGCCTTCTTTCTCGTGGTAGTAGCGGTTAACTTCGTCCAGGACTTTCTGGGTACGTTCCTGAGTGGCACCCGCTGGCATTTGCACCATGGTCAGCAGGATGCCCTGATCTTCGTCCGGCAGGAACGAGGAAGGCAAGCGCATGAACAGTACTGCCATACCAACCACGATCAGCAGGTAGATCACCAGATAACGCCCGGTGCTACGCAGAATGTTCGCTACGCTATCGGTATAGTGATGGGTGCTCTTCTCAAACAGGCGGTTGAACCAGCCAAAGAAGCCGGTCTTGATGCCGTGATCGCCTTTCGGGATCGGTTTGAGCATGGTGGCACACAGCGCAGGCGTCAGGATCAACGCGACCAATACCGACAGCACCATGGCGGAAACGATGGTAATCGAGAACTGGCGATAGATTGCCCCGGTTGACCCACCGAAGAAGGCCATCGGGATAAATACCGCTGACAGCACCATGGCGATACCCACCAATGCGCCCTGGATCTGTTCCATCGATTTCTTGGTGGCTTCTTTTGGCGGCAGGCCTTCTTCGGCCATGACACGCTCAACGTTTTCTACCACCACGATGGCGTCATCCACCAGCAGGCCTATCGCCAACACCATGCCGAACATCGTCAGGGTGTTTATCGAGAAGCCAAACATTGCCAGGATGGCGAACGTCCCCAGCAATACTACCGGCACGGCGATCGTTGGGATCAGCGTAGCGCGGAAGTTCTGCAGGAACAGATACATCACCAGGAACACCAGGATGATCGCTTCAATCAGGGTTTTTACCACTTCGTTAATGGAAATCTTAACGAACGGCGTGGTGTCATAAGGGTAAACAACTTTCAGACTTGCAGGGAAGAACGGTTCCAGTTTGGCCAGTTCTGCCTTGACTTCTGACGCCGTGTTCAGGGCGTTGGCACCGGTTGCCAGCTTGATACCGATACCGGCAGCAGGCTTACCGTTATAACGAGCAATAACGTTGTAGCTTTCACCGCCCAGTTCAACTTTGGCCACATCACTCAGACGCACCTGCGAACCGTCCGGGTTGACTTTCAGCTGGATCTTGCTGAATTCTTCCGGCGAGGTCAGGCGGGTTTGCGCGATGATCGAGGCGTTCAACTGTTGGCCTTTCACCGGGGGAGTCCCACCGAGCTGGCCTGCAGCAACCTGGTTGTTCTGAACCTTGATCGCAGCGATAACATCGCCCGGGGTCAGTTGGTAGTTGTTCAGTTTGTTGGGATCAAGCCAGATACGCATCGCGTACTGGGCACCGAACAGTTGAACGTCACCCACACCAGAGGTACGGCTGATAGGATCCTTGATGTTGGAACCTACATAGTCCGCGATATCCTCTTGCGTCATGCTGCCATCTTCGGAAATAAAGCCCGCTACCATCAGGAAGCTGCTGCTTGATTTCTCAACGCTAACGCCTTGTTGCTGTACTTCTTGTGGCAGCAGCGGCATTGCCAGCTGCAGCTTGTTCTGTACCTGTACCTGAGCGATATCAGGGTCGGTACCAGAGTTGAAGGTCAACGTAATCTGGACGTTACCGGACGAATCACTGTTGGAGGACATGTACAGCAGGTTATCGATACCGTTCATATTCTGTTCGATAACCTGCGTCACGGTATCCTGCACCGTTTTGGCGTCAGCGCCCGGGTAGTTGGCGGCGATCGTGACTGCTGGTGGCGCAATGGTCGGATATTGCGCAATAGGCAGCTTCATGATCGACAAGATGCCCGCCAACATGATGATGATGGCGATTACCCATGCAAATATGGGGCGATCTATAAAGAACTTAGCCATGTATTACCGGCTCCTTTTTATGACTTCTTCTCGGGTTCAGACGCAGTCTGTGGCTTGCTATCAGCTTCTTGCGCTTTCACCTGAACGCCAGGCCTGATTTTTTGCAGGCCGGTGACAATCACGCGATCGCCCGGTTTCAAACCAGCCGTCACCAACCACTTGTCGCCAATCGCCTGCGCGGCGGTCAGCGTACGTACTTCCACTTTATCGTCCGCACCTACAACCATCGCGGTAGCTTCGCCACGCGGGTTACGGGTGACACCCTGTTGTGGAACCAGCAAGGCATCGGTACGTACGCCTTCGTCCAGACGGGCGCGTACGAACATACCTGGCAGCAAGGCATCGTTCGGGTTAGGGAAAATGGCACGAATAGTGATGGAACCGGTGGTTTCATCCACGGTCACGTCAGAGAATTCCAACGAACCTTCTTGTGCATATTCCTGGCCGTTTTCCAGCAGCAGCTTCACTTTGGCCTTGCCGTTTTCCTGTTTCAGGGTGCCGTTAGCCAATTCCTGTTTCAGGCGCAGATAGTCATTGCTTGACTGGGTCACGTCGACATACATCGGATCCAGTTGTTGCACGGTAGACAGCGCATTGGCCTGACCGGAAGTCACCAGTGCCCCTTCGGTTACCGATGAAAGGCCGATACGACCAGAGATTGGGGAAGTCACTTTGGTGTAAGCCAGGTTGATACGGGCGGTTTCCACGGCGGCCTTGGCAGCGACCACGGAAGCGTTAGCCTGCATCAGGGTAGAGTTGGCATTATCGAAGTCTTGCTTACTGATGTAGCTAGTACCCAGCAAAGGCTTGTAACGGTTGACTGTCAGACGCGCGATTTCTGCTGCGGCCTGGGCTTTGGCCAGGTCGCCTTTGGCACTGTCATAAGCGGCTTGATAGGTCGCTGGATCGATTTGATACAGTGAAACACCCGCCTTGATGTCGCTGCCTTCAGTAAAGTTGCGTTTCAGGATGATGCCACTAACCTGAGGGCGAACTTCGGCGATGCGGTATGCTGCGGTACGACCAGGAAGATCGGTAGTAATATTGAGAGGTTCAGCCTTCAGCGTCACCACACCCACGGCAGGAGCCGGGTGTTGGGCCTGTTGCTGGGTTTCTTTATCATTACATCCTGTAAGCACTAAGCTGCCTGAAAGCATCAGAACTGCCGCCAGAGGCGTTAACCCTCTGTTTTTGTTCATAGAAAAACCTCAAGTGTCCGATTTCAAATTGATCAATGGATCACAAGCTTTAAAACCCATTGCTGCGTTAATTTTATCTGCGTGCTATGGTACATACATTCGCGAATGTATGTAAATCACACTCCCTGTAAAAAACAACAGCATGGCACGAAAAACCAAACAGCAGGCGCAAGAAACACGACAGCAGATCCTTGACGCTGCGGTGAGGGAATTCTCTGAACGTGGCGTATCAGCAACCTCACTGACAGATATCGCCACCGCTGCAGGGGTGACACGTGGTGCAATTTACTGGCACTTCAAGAACAAGGTAGACCTGTTTAATGAAGTTTGGGAGCTCTCAGAATCGAAAATAGGCGATCTGGAGTTAGAGTATCAGGCAAAGTATCCCGATAATCCACTGCGTATTTTAAGAGAAATTCTGATTTATATTCTGACCGCTACGGTAGATGACTGTCGGCGCCGGGCATTGATGGAGATCGTGTTCCACAAATGCGAATTTATCGGCGAAATGATGCCGTTACATGACGCTCGCAAGGTGCTTTACCTTGAAGGTTATGATCGTATCGAACGCGTTTTACGCAATAGCATGGATCAGGGGCAACTCCCAGCCGATCTGCATACCCGCCGGGCCGCAATCATCCTGCGTGCTTACATCACCGGCCTGATGGAGAACTGGCTGTTTATGCCGGAAAGCTTTGACCTCAAAGCCGAGGCGAGTATCTTGGTCGACAGCTTCCTCGAAATGGCGCAGCTTAGCCCTTCTTTACGTGTGAACGCGCCAGTCCTGTAGACCTCGATAAGGAGAATCCCAATGTCATCTCTGTTACTGATTGCCAACGGTGCGGCTTATGGCCAGGAATCGTTATTCAATGCGCTACGTCTGGCGATCACCCTGAAAGAACAGCAGCCCGAGCTGCAGTTGAAACTGTTTTTGATGTCCGATGCGGTCGTGGCGGGCATAGCCGGGCAGCAGCCGCGTGAAGGCTATCATTTGCAGCAGATGCTGGAGATTCTGACGGCGCAGCAGGTGCCGGTCAAACTGTGCAAAACCTGTGCCGATGCCCGTGGCGTCAGCCAACTGAAGCTGGCCGATGGCGTAGAAATTGGCACGCTGGTGGAATTGGCCCAGTGGACGTTGGCGGCAGAGAAAGTGCTGACTTTCTGATCCCCTGCGGTTCATCAACTGCAACGCTTTTCTTATTCATTGCTGACCTGCGATCGTGATAACCTTGACGCTTCATTGTTAAACCGACGTTAAATCATGAGTCGCAGGCGTATTCTCCCCGTAGTCCAAACTGTTTCCTTGTCTTACGCGGCGGATAAATTCCGCATTATTACGCTATGGTTTTTGTTGTTGGCGGCGCTGGTTCTGCCTTTGGGCGCGTTCGCGGCACAGAGCGGCGACCTCCCTGCGCGCAGTGACATTCAGAGCCAGATAGAGGCGCTGAACAAGCAAAAAAACCTGACGCCGGTTGAAAAACTATCCCTGCAGGATTTAACCCGCACGATGGAGTTGCTGGACGGCCTCGATCGCACCAAGCAAGAGCTCAATCAGCTTAAACAGCAGGTTCAGCAGGCACCGGCCAAATTACAGCAGGTCACGCGCGATCTGGAATCGCTGAAGAACCCGGCTGATGAAGCGGTGACGCGAGCCGAACTGTTGCCGCTGTCCCTGCGTCAGTTGGAAAGCCGCCTGTACCAAACGTTGGACGAACTGCAGGACACGCAAGAAAGCCTCTCCACCTACAACAGCCAACTCATCTCATTACAGACCCAGCCCGAACGTGTGCAAAGTAGTATGTACACCGCCTCCCAGCGCCTGCAGGAAATCCGTAATCTCCTTAGCGATCGCGCGCCGGGGCAAGAGGTGTTACGCAACACCCAACAGGTCATGCTTACTACGGAGCAGGTGTTGCTGAATGACGAGATAGACCTGCAACGAAGAAGGTTGGAGGCTAATACCACGCTACAGGATCTGCTCCAGAAGCAGCGCGATTACACCACTATGAACATCGACGCCCTGGATCGTCGGGTGCAGGTATTACAGGATGTGGTAAACAGCAAACGGCTGACGTTGTCGGAAAAAACGGCGAAAGAGGCGCAGAATCCGGAGGATGCCAGCGATATCCAGAGCGACAAGCTGGTGAGCAAAGAGCTGAACATCAACCGCCAAATCAGCCAGCGGCTGATCACCGCCACGCAAGAGAGTAATACCCTGTTCCAGCAAAATATTCAGGTGAAAAACTGGCTCGATCGCGGCCTGCAATCGGAACAAAACCTGAAAGAGCAGATCCAGGTGTTGAAGGGGAGCCTGGTGCTGTCGCGCATTCTTTATCAGCAGCAGCAAAACCTGCCGCCGGGTACATTGGTAGCGGATATGAGTACTCATATTGCGGACTTACGGTTGGAGCAGTTTGAGATCAACCAGCAGCGCGATGAGTTGTTCAAGGGCGATGACTTCATCAACAAACTGGTGGCGGACAGTAAGGAAAAGGCCAACGGTGACGTGCTTGACGCCTTGAATGAAATTGTCGATATGCGTCGTGAGCTGCTCGATCAACTGAATAAACAGCTCAATAACCAACTGTCGTTGGCTATCAACCTGCAGATTAATCAGCAGCAACTGACCAGCGTCTATAGCTCGGTACAGGACACGCTGACCCAGCAGATTTTCTGGGTTAACAGCAACAAACCTATCGATTTCGCCTGGCTCAAGGGGCTGCCCGGCGCGGTGAAAGAACAACTGGCTGGGCTGGATTTTAAATTCGAACCCGGGCAGTTGCTGTTAGGCGGGCTGCATGCCCTGGTGTTCCTGATCCCATTGCTGGTAGTGATTGGCCTACTGCGCTGGCGCTACCGCCTGATTGACAGGCATCTGCAAAAGCTGGCCAATGACGTCGGCCAGCTAAAGCGCGATAGCCAACTGCATACGCCGAAAGCCATTCTGCTCACCTTATTAAAGGTGTTACCGGGTTCTTTACTGCTGCTCGGTGCCGGGTTCTGGTTCTATCGGGCCGATTTCAGCATCAGCGACTTTATCTGGGCCTTGTCACAACAGCTGGCGCTGTTCTGGCTGGTGTTTGGCTTCACTTTCCGCATGCTGGCTCCGGGGGGGATTTCGCAGCGGCATTTTAATATCCCGGCCGATCGCTGTGCGCACTATCGCCGCCAGACCCTCAGGTTGGGGCTTGCCCTGTTACCGCTGATCTTCTGGTCAGTGCTGGGAGAAAAAGCACCGCTAAGATTGGTCGAAGATGTTATTGGCCAGGTGGTGGTGATCCTGACATTGGCGCTATTAGCGGTGCTGGTGTTCCCCATCTGCCGCGACCATTGGCGTGAAAAAGACTCCCATAAGGTGCGGTTGCTGATGGTCACCGCGCTGGCTGCCACACCGGTGATCCTGCTAGGGCTGATGTTTGCCGGTTACTTCTATACCACGTTACGTTTGGCTGGCCGTTGGATCGATAGCCTGTATCTGTACTTCCTGTGGAATATCGTTTATCTGGCAGCGATCCGTGGCCTGAGCGTCGCAGCTCGTCGGTTGGCCTATCGCCGTGCCCTGGCGCGCCGCCAAAACCAGGCCAAAGAGAAAGAGGGAGCCGAAGGCAACGAGCCGGTAGAGGAACCCCCTCTGGCGCTGGATCAAATCAACCAGCAGTCGCTGCGTTTGACCACCATGGTGTTGTTTCTGATCTTCGCCAGTGCGTTTTATGCGATATGGTCGGATCTGGTAACGGTGATCTCTTACCTCGACAGCGTTACCCTATGGCATTACTCCAGCAGTGTGGCGGGCAGTGTGATACCGCAGGCGGTAACGCTGGGCAATATGATGGTGGCCGTCCTGGCGGTGATCGTCGCTTATGTCATGACGCGTAACCTGCCGGGTTTACTGGAAGTGCTGGTGTTATCCCGCCTGCAGTTGCGACAGGGGGCGTCTTACGCCATCACCACCATTCTGACCTATCTGATCACGGCGGTGGGGACCATCACTGCGTTAGGATCGCTGGGCGTCTCTTGGGACAAACTCCAGTGGCTGGTGGCGGCGCTGTCGGTAGGTTTGGGCTTCGGTTTACAGGAAATTTTTGCCAACTTTGTTTCCGGCCTGATCATCCTGTTTGAACGCCCGGTGCGGATCGGCGATACCATCACCATCGGCACGTACTCCGGGACGGTCAGCAAGATCCGTATTCGCGCCACCACCATTACGGACTTTGATCGCAAAGAAGTGATCATCCCTAACAAAGCGTTTGTCACCGAGCGGCTGATTAACTGGTCACTGTCAGACACCATTACCCGCGTGCTGATTAAAGTGGGGGTGGCCTATGGCTCCGATCTGGACAAGGTCAAGGCGGTGCTGTTGCAAGCCGCGCATGAAAACCCGCGCGTGATGACGGATCCTGAGCCGATGGTCTTTTTCCTCAACTTTGGCGCGAGCACGCTGGATCATGAGCTGCGGTTATACGTGCGTGAGCTGCGCGATCGTAGCTATACCGTGGATGAACTGAACCGGGCGATTGACCGCCTATGCCGTGAGAACGACATTAATATCGCCTTCAACCAGTTGGAAGTGTATCTGCATAATCAGCAGGGCAACGAAGTGCAGGAGGTCAAGCGGACGCAGGTTCCAGGCATCGGTGATCAACCCGCGGTGTAGGAACCTGACAAGAACGCTAGCGGGCCAAGATCATTGGCCCGCGGGCAAATACGGTGAGGTGATGCCCGCACGCTGCATCTTTTCCTGATAGTCTTTTCTGACGATATCCAGCGCGGCCAGCGCCGTTGCCGGATCGATCTCGTTGCATTCCAGCAGGTAAATCAAGTCTACCGCCAGTTGTAATTCTGGGGTGGCATTCTCTAGCGACATAAGTCCAACGTTTGTGTTAGTAAAGGGTTCTTCCCGTGTTTTAAACGCGGGAGAGACGAGATTGTGCTTTGGCTGAGTATAGTGAACCTGGCGCGGGGAGGGGAATAATCATTAAAATAATGTGACAAATATTCAAAAACCGTTTTCTTTTCTCTCAATACTACGCTCTATGCGCGCCAACGCTTGCCGACAACGCACTAATCTGCCCTCGAATGCGGCCAGTTCTTGTTGTAATTTCTTCTGCGCGGCGAAGGTGGTCTGTTGCCCTAACAGACTTTCACGGTCCTGGATCATGGCTATCAGGCGGCGCTCATAGTCCTGATGTTCGGCGAGCTTATGGTACAAATCGACCACCGCCACTTCCTTTGGCTGATTTTTACGCCGTATTGTCTGGGTCGCCATCTCGCGCTGTAACGCGGTGAGCTGTGCCACCAGCTTTTCTGCCAGAAAGGCGACGTGAGCGGTACGGTTGTCTTTTACCGCCGTTTGTAGCTGGGCAAAGTTCTTTTGTATCTCGGCCAGATAATCTCGTAACCGCGTGCCGTGGTTGGAGAACAGGGCAACGTCAAACCGCGCCTGCGAGATAGGGGTATCACCTCGCGGTTGGATTTCGCTGGCCAGGGCGGCGATCTGTTGTTCAAGCGCCTGTAATAAGCGGTGCGTAGTCACGTGAGATCCTTCGATAAGGCAGTAAGTGCCTAAGCTTGCCCGTGAAAGGGCGATCAGACAAGCTCCGGATGGATAAAGCCGCCAACTGGCAGCATTATGGCCAAGGATGCTACAGTAAACGGGCCATCATGATAGGTAAGGACAGGCATGACTCGTTGGTTGTTGATTATACTGGGTTGGTTAGCCGTGGTGCTGGCAACGTTGGGCGTGGTGCTGCCACTGCTGCCAACGACCCCATTTCTGTTGCTGGCTGCCTGGTGCTTTGCACGTTCTTCACCGCGTTTTCATCATTGGTTGCTGTATCGCTCCTGGTTCGGTTCTTATTTGCGCCATTGGCAACAGCATAAGGCGTTACCGCCCGGAGCCAAGTGGAAAGCGGTGCTGGTTATTGTACTGACTTTTGCCGCTTCCCTCTGGTTGGTGAACCTTTGGTGGGTGCGAGGTGTACTGCTGGCGATCCTGGTTATTTTGCTGACCTTTATGCTCCGGCTGCCAGTTATTGACCTGCCGCAACAAAAACAGCGCTGATCGTGCGGCGTCAGTTGCATTTATCCGCCTTTTTGCATAGATTTGGGCGTTTTCGTGCGCAGGTTTCCTCCCGCCGTTTTTTTGTTCAAGGCGTGGCAGTTGATGGCCTGTGTGGAAGTTACCAGGAAGTTTTATCAGGCAATAACTATGACCGCGACTGCGCAACAGCTTCAGTATATTAGAGACAGTATCAAAACCATTCCCGACTACCCGAAGCCGGGTATTCTGTTCCGTGATGTGACCAGCCTGTTGGAAAACCCGCTGGCGTATGCTTCCAGTATTGAACTGCTGGTCGAACGTTACCGCGATACGGGCGTCACCAAGGTGGTGGGTACTGAAGCGCGTGGTTTCCTGTTCGGCGCACCGGTAGCGTTGGCGCTGGGCGTTGGCTTTGTGCCGGTACGCAAACCGGGCAAATTGCCGCGTGCAACGCTGAGCGAAAGCTATGAGCTGGAATACGGCACCGACAAGCTGGAAATTCACACCGATGCCATCGTTGCTGGCGACAAAGTACTGGTCGTTGACGATCTGCTGGCCACCGGTGGCACGATCGAAGCCACCGCCACGCTGATCCGCCGTTTGGGTGGTGAAGTGACCGACGCGGCATTTATTATCAATCTGCCGGACCTCGGGGGCGAAACGCGCCTGAATAATCTGGGTATTAATTGCTACTGCCTGCTCGACTTCGCCGGGCATTGATACCTTCGATAGACAACCCCGCGGTTCGCTGCGGGGTTGACGTATAACAGACACATCCCCGCGCGCTCTACTGCCTTCTATCCTCATAATTTCCTTACTGAAAACGCCAATATTTTGGCTCGCGACAACATTTTAACCTGCGGCTTCATATGATAAGGTTCATTCAGGTTTGGTTGAAAAGCGAGCGATTATGAAAAAAAACAGCAAACTCAATTTACACGATGCGGTATTCAAACAGTTTCTAATGCACCCAGGGACAGCACAGGATTTCCTCGAAATCCATCTGCCAGCAGAACTACGTAAGATTTGCGACCTCAGCACTCTGAAGCTTGAATCCGGTTCTTTTGTTGAGGACGATCTACGACAGTATTTCAGTGATGTTCTCTATAGCCTGAAAACGACGGCGGGTTATGGGTACATTCATGTACTTATCGAACATCAGTCAACGCCAGATCAACATATGGCCTTCAGGCTGCTGCGTTATGCCATCGCCGCCATGCAGCGTCATCTTGTGGCCGGGCACAAAAAGCTACCACTGGTTATTCCTATACTGTTCTACGCTGGCAAACGTAGCCCGTACCCGTATTCAACCAATTGGTTGCAGGAGTTTGACGCTCCTGAGCTGGCGAAAAAACTCTACGGTGCTGATTTTCCTGTGGTGGATGTCACCGTTATTCCCGATGATGAAATTATGAATCACCGCAGCATGGCCGCACTGACGCTGTTGCAGAAACATATCCACCAACGCGACATCACAGAACTGACCGACCGGCTAGCGACCATCCTGCTGGCGGGATATCTTTCTTCGCAACAGGTGATATCGTTGGTACACTATTTAGTACAGGCTGGCGAAACCGCTGACGCCGAAGCCTTTGTACGCGAGCTGGCACAACGAGTGCCCGAACACGGAGACGAACTAATGACTATCGCACAACAGCTGGAGCAGAAAGGCAGAATTGCAGGTCGAGAAGAGGGCCGAATTGCTGGGCTTGAAGAAGGACGTGAAGAAGGCCGCGAAGAAGGTGTTCTGCTAGGTAAGCTGGACGTCGCTCGTAGCCTACTCAAAATGGGCATGGCTCGTGAGGCCGTGCTTGAGGCAACGGGTTTGACCGAAGACGAGCTGGCCCAGATTCGTCACTAAAACTTTAACGGCTGGCGTTCGTTGGCCGTTTCAACTCGATAGCTCTTCCCTGTCAAACACAGTATAAATTCTTTCAGGTGGTTAACCTTCGCCAAGGTGTTTTCCTGTCATTGACTGGCCACCAAGCTCGCGTCTGGCAGGCATGATGCAAAGTTATAGGAATGACGGCGGGCGTACTGTTACACTAAAGTGTGAGTGTCCATCGGACGATAAAGGGTATCGGTTCAACCTCGGTACCCAGCAGGCTGCTCACATGGCAATGTCCTCGACGTTGTGATGTACTACTTGGGTTGAAATTACTCCATAAATCAGTGATGAAGTCTTAATGAGCTATCAGGTTCTTGCCCGTAAGTGGCGCCCCCAAACGTTTGCAGAGGTTGTCGGACAAGAGCATGTCCTGACGGCGCTGGCTAATGGCCTCTCTCTGGGGCGGATCCATCACGCCTATCTGTTCTCCGGCACGCGCGGCGTGGGTAAAACCACCATTGCGCGGCTGCTGGCCAAAGGTTTGAACTGCGAAACAGGCATCACCGCGACGCCCTGTGGCCAATGTGATAACTGCCGTGAGATTGAGCAGGGGCGCTTTGTCGATCTGATCGAGATCGATGCCGCCTCCAGAACCAAAGTGGAAGATACTCGCGATCTGCTCGATAACGTGCAATACGCCCCGGCGCGTGGCCGTTTCAAGGTTTACCTGATCGATGAAGTCCACATGCTCTCGCGCCACAGCTTCAATGCGTTGCTGAAAACGCTGGAAGAGCCGCCTGCACACGTCAAGTTCCTGCTGGCGACCACCGATCCGCAGAAGCTGCCGGTCACTATTCTTTCCCGCTGCCTGCAATTCCATCTTAAAGCAATGGACGTGGAACAGATCCGCACGCAGTTGGAAACCGTCTTGCTGGCAGAGCACATCACCAGCGATGCCCGCGCGTTGCAACTGCTGGCGCGCGCCGCCGATGGCAGTATGCGTGATGCCCTCAGCCTGACCGACCAGGCGATTGCCATGGGGCAAGGGCAGGTGACGACCGACACCGTCAGCCAGATGCTGGGAACGTTGGATGATGAGCAGCCGCTGGCCATCCTGGAAGCCCTGGTGAGTGCCGACGGTGAAAAAGTAATGGCGCAGGTCGCCCAGGCGGCGTCACGCGGCGTGGATTGGGAAAACCTGCTGGTGGAAACGCTGGCGCTGCTGCACCGCATTGCGATGGTACAACTGCTACCCGCGGTGCTGGATAACCATTACGCTGCCATTGAGCAGCGGTTACGTGAGCTGGCGCGCACCCTGCCGCCAACGGACGTACAGCTTTATTATCAAACCTTGCTGGTTGGCCGCAAAGAGCTGGCCTATGCGCCGGATCGCCGTATGGGCGTTGAGATGACCCTGCTGCGCGCGCTGGCGTTTCACCCCAAAGCGGTGATCCCAGAGCCGGTGGCCATGGTGCAGATCGCGCCCGCACAGCCACAGGGGAATATGGCCGTTGCGCCACCTTCACCCTATCCGGATGCCCCACCTCCCTTAGGGCAGGCTGCGCCGCCGCAGAATACTCAACCAACCAATTTACCGGATGCTACCGCGCAATTACTTAAAGCGCGAACCCAGTTGCTGCGGCAACAGGGGGCATCCACCGCAAAAAAGAATGAGCCGGCGGCGCCAGGAATAGCGCGGCCGGCTAACTCGGCACTAGAGCGTTTAGCCTCGGTAACCGAACGCAGCCAGAAGCGTCAGGCCGAAAAGATCGTGACGGAGAAACCGGCCAAGCCGGAGGCCTATCGCTGGCGCGCGCTTACCGAACCTGAAGCCGCGCCGGAACCGCTGGCCACGCCAAAAGCGTTGCGTACGGCGCTCGAACATGAAAAAACGCCTGAGCTGTCGGCTAAACTGGTGGTTGAGTCCATCGAGCGCGATCCTTGGGCGGCAGAGATCGACCAGCTAAAAATACCGAAACTGGTGCAGCAACTGGCGTTAAACGCCTTTAAGCAGCAGCTGGCACCGGACAGCATTTGTCTCCACCTGCGGTCTTCGCAGCGTCATCTGAATTCGCCTTCGGCGCAGAAGACGCTGGCGCAGGCACTCAGTGAGTTACATGGCCGCACGGTTGAACTCAGCGTGGTGGAAGACGATAATCCGGCGGAGCGGACTCCGCTGGAGTGGCGGCAAGCCATTTATGAAGAAAAACTGGCGCAGGCTCGCCAGTCCATCGTTGCGGATACCAATATCCAGACCCTGCGTCGGTTCTTCGATGCAGATCTGGATGAAGAGAGTATTCGCCCTATTTAACGCGGCGCACGGTGCGCGGCCAATGCTATGAGAGACGACTATGTTTGGTAAAGGCGGTATGGGTAACCTGATGAAGCAAGCCCAGCAAATGCAA
The DNA here is from genome assembly GCF_003668775.1 of Serratia sp. 3ACOL1. Lineage (NCBI taxonomy): Bacteria > Pseudomonadati > Pseudomonadota > Gammaproteobacteria > Enterobacterales > Yersiniaceae > Serratia > Serratia sp. 3ACOL1. The sequence goes on from NZ_CP033055.1 coordinate 85,531, forward strand.
GAAAAGATGCAGCAGATGCAGGAAGAAATTGCCAAATTGGAAGTGACTGGTGAATCCGGCGCAGGCCTGGTGAAAGTGACCATCAACGGTGCGCATAACTGCCGCCGGGTAGAAATCGATCCAAGCCTGATGGAAGACGACAAAGAGATGCTGGAAGATCTGATCGCTGCCGCTTTCAATGACGCAGCACGTCGCATCGAAGAAACCCAGAAAGAGAAGATGGCGTCGGTTTCCAGCGGGATGCAGTTGCCGCCAGGCTTTAAGATGCCGTTCTGATGCAAACCAGCCCGCTCCTTGAATCATTGATGGAGGCACTGCGCTGCCTGCCGGGCGTTGGCCCGAAGTCGGCGCAGCGTATGGCGTTCCAACTGCTGCAGCGCGATCGCAGCGGCGGGATGCGGCTGGCACAGGCGCTGACCCGTGCCATGTCGGAGATCGGCCATTGTGCCGATTGCCGTACCTTCACCGAGCAGGATACCTGCACCATCTGCAGTAATGTGCGCCGCCAGCAAAACGGCCAGATTTGCGTAGTGGAGAGCCCGGCGGATATTCACGCCATCGAGCAGACCGGCCAGTTTGCCGGGCGCTACTTTGTGCTGATGGGCCATCTGTCACCGTTAGACGGCATCGGCCCTGGCGATATCGGCCTGGATCGGCTGGAGCAACGGCTGGAGAAGGAAACCATCACCGAAGTGATCCTGGCCACCAACCCGACGGTGGAAGGGGACGCCACGGCCAACTACATCGCCGAGATGTGTGGCCAGTATGGCGTGCTTGCCAGCCGCATTGCCCACGGAGTTCCGGTAGGTGGTGAACTGGAAATGGTGGACGGCACCACGCTGTCACACTCCCTGGCCGGACGCCACGCGATCAAATTCTGATGATTCTGTACGGGGCAGCCCTCTGCCCCGTCATTCAGTTGACAAAAAATTCTCCGCCAGCCGCTTGAAAAACCACAGAGTTAACCCCATCTGATCCTCATTGCATGATTTGGTCATTACTGTCTTTGAGGTAATCAATGAGTATGAAAGGTCAAGAAACCCGTGGGTTCCAGTCTGAAGTCAAACAACTGCTTCATTTGATGATCCATTCGCTGTACTCCAATAAAGAAATCTTCCTGCGTGAGCTGATCTCCAACGCCTCCGATGCGGCGGACAAGCTGCGTTTCCGCGCGCTTTCCAAACCGGAACTGTATGAAGGTGATGGCGAGCTGCGTGTGCGTCTGTCCTTCGATAAAGAGAAGCGTACCCTGACGATTGCCGATAACGGCATCGGTATGAGCCGCGAAGAAGTGATCGAAAACCTGGGGACGATTGCCAAGTCTGGTACCAAGGCCTTCCTGGAGTCTATCGGCTCCGACCAGGCGAAAGACAGCCAACTGATCGGTCAGTTCGGCGTGGGCTTCTACTCGGCGTTCATCGTGGCGGACAAAGTCACTGTACGTACCCGCGCGGCAGGTGCTGCGGAAGATCAAGGGGTGTACTGGGAGTCTGCCGGTGAAGGTGATTACACCATCGCCGATATCAGCAAGGCCGATCGCGGCAGCGAAATTACCCTGCACCTGCGTGAAGGCGAAGACGAATACCTCGACGGCTGGCGTCTGCGCTCGGTGATTGGCAAATATTCCGATCACATTGCGCTGCCGGTAGAGATCGAAACCAAGAATGAAGAAGACGGCACCGTCACCTGGGAGAAAATCAACAAGGCGCAAGCGTTGTGGACTCGCAGCAAAGCTGACGTGACCGAAGAAGAGTACAAAGAGTTCTACAAGCACATTGCCCATGACTTTACCGATCCGCTGAGCTGGAGCCACAACCGGGTGGAAGGTAAGCAGGAGTACACCAGCCTGCTGTACATCCCGGCCCAGGCGCCGTGGGATATGTGGAATCGCGATCACAAACACGGCCTGAAGCTATACGTTCAGCGCGTGTTTATCATGGATGACGCCGAGCAGTTCATGCCGAACTACCTGCGCTTTGTTCGCGGCCTGATCGATTCCAACGATCTGCCACTGAACGTTTCGCGTGAAATCCTGCAGGACAGCCGTGTTACCCAGAACCTGCGTGGCGCGCTGACCAAACGCGTGTTGCAGATGTTGGACAAGCTGGCGAAAGACGACGCGGAAGCCTACCAGAAGTTCTGGCAGCAATTCGGTATGGTACTGAAAGAAGGCCCAGCGGAGGACGGCGGCAACAAAGAGGCCATCGCCAAACTGCTGCGCTTTGCTTCTACGCACAATGACAGCTCGGCGCAAACCGTCTCGCTGGAAGAGTACGTTGGCCGCATGACCGAAGGCCAGGACAAGATTTACTACATCACCGCCGACAGTTATGCCGCCGCCAAGAGCAGCCCGCACCTGGAGCTGTTCCGCAAGAAAGGCATCGAAGTCCTGCTGCTGTCTGACCGTATCGACGAGTGGATGATGAGCTACCTGACCGAGTTTGACGGTAAGGTGTTCCAGTCGGTCAGCAAAGCGGATGAAGCGCTGGATAAACTGGCGGATGAAACCGAAGAGCAGAAAGAAGCCGAGAAGCAGCTGGAGCCGTTTATCGAGCGGGTCAAGACGCTGTTGGGTGAGCGCGTGAAGGACGTGCGTCTGACGCACCGCCTGACGGATACTCCGGCCATCGTCACCACCGATGCCGACGAGATGAGCACCCAGATGGCCAAACTGTTTGCCGCTGCGGGGCAAGCTGCGCCAGAAGTGAAGTATATCTTCGAGCTGAACCCAGAGCATGCGTTGGTCAAACGCGCATCCGATGTGGGCGATAACGAACAATTTGCCGAATGGATCGATCTGCTGTTGGATCAGGCCCTGCTGGCAGAGCGTGGGACGCTGGAAGATCCAAACCAGTTTATCCGCCGCATGAATAAGCTGTTGTCCGCTTAATCAGCAAAATACGCCCCAGACCCTAGGGTTTGGGGCGTAATCTCTTCTATTCCCGTCAAATTTTTCTCCTGCTTGCCTCGTTTCAGCCCGATCTTTCCGCAACCGATTTCCTCTCGCTACCTTGAGCCACCCCCCTCAGAAATGGTAAGGTTGAGTGTTTTCGAAATTTAATAAAAACTCAAACCCGATAGACTTCCGGCCGCGGCCCGAAGAATGAAGGGAAATACATAGCAAGGGGATTTACGCAATGCGTATCATTCTGCTGGGCGCTCCAGGCGCTGGTAAAGGCACTCAGGCTCAATTCATCATGGAGAAATACGGCATTCCGCAAATCTCCACGGGCGATATGTTGCGCGCAGCCGTTAAGGCCGGTTCTGAGCTGGGCAAAAAGGCGAAAGAAATCATGGACGCCGGCAAGCTGGTGACCGATGAGCTGGTTATTGCGCTGGTCAAAGAGCGTATTACCCAGGAAGACTGCCGTAACGGTTTCCTGCTGGACGGTTTCCCACGCACCATTCCACAGGCCGATGCGATGAAAGAAGCCGGCATTAAAGTGGATTACGTGCTGGAGTTCGACGTGCCGGACGAACTGATCGTCGATCGTATCGTTGGCCGCCGCGTGCATGCGCCATCTGGCCGCGTGTACCACATCAAATTCAATCCGCCGAAGGTGGAAGGGAAAGACGACGCCACCGGCGAAGAGCTGACCACCCGTAAAGACGATCAGGAAGAGACCGTGCGTAAGCGCCTGGTGGAATACCATCAGATGACCGCGCCGCTGGTGTCTTACTATCATAAAGAAGCCGAGGCGGGTAATACGTCTTACCACAAGATCGATGGCACCCGTAAGGTGACGGAAGTGAGCGCTGAGCTGGCGGCCATTCTGGGCTAATCGGTGTCAAGGCTGTAGAAAACGCTGGGCTTGCTGTTGCTGCCCGGCGTTTTTTTTTGCCGCTTCATGATAGCTTACAGGTGCCACCGTTTCGCTCGACAGGAAGAGCCGCATGCCCAGGCAGACAAATTTTTTGCAAGAAGCGACCGCGCGCCAGATCGTGCAACGTGCGATGAGCATCATTCACCATTCGGTCAACGTGATGGACAGCAACGGCGTCATCATTGCTTCCGGCAACGCCTCGCGCCTGTATCAGCGCCACGAAGGGGCGGTATTGGCCCTGACCGAAAACCGGGTGGTGGAGATAGATGAGGCCACGGCACAACATCTGAAGGGCGTGCAGCCCGGCATCAATCTGCCGTTCAGCTTTCGTAATCAACTGGTGGGCGCGATTGGGGTTTCCGGCGATCCGGCCCAGGTGCGAGCCTATGGCGAACTGGTAAAAATGGCGGCGGAGCTGATGGTGGAACAGGCTGCGATGCTCGATCAACATCAGTGGGAAAAGCGTTACCGGGAAGAGCTGGCCAACCAACTGCTGCAAGGGCACAGTGAACCCGGTTCGCGCGAGGCGATGGCGGCCTATTTAGAGCTGGATCTGCAACAGCCACGCATTGTCTGGCTGCTTGAGCTGTATGAACCGCAGCCGCAGGTGCTGAGAGGCTTGCTGGCAGAGCTGGAGATCACTCAGCGTGAGGCGCTTATCACCATGACCAGCTTTAATGAACTGGTGCTCTTGCGTCCGGCCTGTATGAAACAGGGAGTGTGGGATGTGCAGCAGGAGCGCAAGCTGGCCCAGCAGCTCCAGCATGAGATCCAGCAACGTTTTGGCCTGCGGTTGATCGTCGGTGGCTTTTACAGTGGTGAGGAAGGCGTCTACCGCTCTATCCAGACCGCAAGGGCAGTGCAAACCATGGCGCACCGTCTCAAACTGGTCCAGCATACGCTGTTTTATGATGACTATCCTCTACCCTCGCTGCTGTGCGATTTAGGGGAGGATTGGCGAGCCCAGGAGCTTTCACGGCCCTGGCGGCAATTGAGCGCCCAGGATGAAAAAGGGATGCTGAGAAACACGCTGCGCCACTATTTCAATCAGAATTGTGACCAAACCAAGACTGCGGCACAGCTGCATATTCACGTTAACACCCTGCGTTACCGCCTACAGCGCGTAGAAAAAACGACTGGCCTGAAGATCAATCAATTGGCGGATGTCTTGCAACTGTATATCGGTATGTTGATGCAGGATTGAATTGTGTGAATGCACAAAATAACGTTCTTTTTTACCCTTTTGTTTGTGTCTATCGCTAAAGAATTTCCGTTGTCGGCAAGGTATGGTATTCACTAACCGATGCAGTGGCATCCTCTGAAGATTAAGGCACTGTCGATGAACACCCTACAGAAAGTGGTAATTGCCCCCGACTCCTTTAAAGAGAGCCTGAGTGCTCAGGGTGTCGCAGAAGCGATCGAGCGTGGTTTCCGGCAAATCTATCCGCAGGCGCACTATGTGTTGCTGCCCATGGCGGACGGAGGCGAGGGCACCGTCGATGCGATGGTGGCCGCCACCGGTGGGGAAATCATCAATGTGCAGGTGAGCGGGCCGCAGGGTAAACCTACAGCAGCATTTTATGGTCTGCTCGGGGAAGGGAAAACCGCAGTTATCGAAATGGCGGCCGCGTCTGGGCTGCATCTGGTGGCGGGTGACGAACGCGATCCGTTAGTGACCACCAGTTTTGGCACCGGTGAGCTGATCCTGGCAGCACTGCAACGCGGTGTAGACTCGATTATTTTGGGGATCGGCGGCAGCGCAACCAATGATGGTGGGGCGGGCATGATGCAGGCGCTAGGCGCTAAGCTCCTCGACCACCACAATCAAGAATTACAGCCCGGTGGCGCGGCGTTGGCGCAACTGGCGCATATCGATCTCAGCCAACTGGATCCCCGCTTGCAGCAGGTGAAGATCACGGTAGCCTGCGACGTGGATAATCCGCTGTGTGGCGATCACGGGGCTTCAGCAATCTTCGGCCCACAAAAAGGGGCCACGCCGGAGAAGGTGCGGCAACTGGACAAGGCGCTGCACCATTACGGCACGCTCCTGGAGCAGAGCACCGGGCGCAAGGTATTGCAGGTGCCAGGCTCGGGTGCTGCCGGGGGCATGGGAGCGGCACTGATCGGTTTTCTGGCAGCTGAGCTGCGGCCAGGCATCGAAATCGTAATCGAAACGCTGCATCTGGAAGACGCGGTACGTAATGCTGACTTAGTGATCACTGGCGAAGGGCGGCTCGACAGCCAGTCGATCCACGGCAAAACCCCGATCGGCGTTGCGCGGGTAGCCAAGCGCCACCAATTACCGGTGATTGCCATTGCCGGTAGCCTGTCAAAAGACTATCAGGTGGTGCATCAACACGGCATCGATGCCGCTTTCTCGGTGATCGACCGCATCGTGACGCTGCCAGAGGCGCTGGCGGACGCGGCCCATAACCTGGAAGTCACGGCGCGCAACGTGGCTGCCGTCTGGCAGTTGGCGCAAAAATAACCCCCGTTTTACCTGTTACTGATATAGGTTCCGGTCCGGCGCTTTTCCGTTACAATAGGCCGCATGAGTGGCTGTTAATACGCTGAGAAATAACAGGGTATTTGCCGGGAAGGACAAGGGGATCGGAATGAAGCAAGAGAAACACGGGGTATTGCTGGTGAATCTGGGTACGCCAGAGGCACCTACCCCGCAGGCGGTAAAACGCTATCTGAAAGAATTTCTCAGTGACAACCGGGTGGTCGACACTGCGCCGCTGATCTGGTGGCCAATTCTTAACGGCATCATTCTGCCGATCCGTTCACCGCGTGTGGCAAAACTTTATCAATCCGTCTGGATGGACGAAGGTTCGCCGTTGCTGGTCTATAGCCGCCGCCAACAGCGGGAGCTGGCAGCGCGTATGCCGAATACCCCGGTGGAACTGGGCATGAGCTACGGTTCACCCAGCCTGGCACAGGCGATCGACAGCCTATTAGCGCAGGGCGTGACCAATCTGGTGGTGTTGCCGCTGTATCCTCAATACTCGTGTTCGACCAGCGCCGCAGTCTGGGATGGTGTTGCACGGGTGCTGAAAGGCTATCGCCGCCTGCCATCTATCGGCTTTATCCGTGACTATGCCGAGCACCCAGCGTATATCCTGGCCTTGCAGCAAAGCGTTGAGCGGGCGTTCGCCGAACACGGTAAGCCCGACCGCCTGGTGATGTCGTTCCACGGGATTCCCAAACGCTACGCCACTCTGGGTGACGATTACCCGCAACGCTGCGAAGATACCTACCGCGCGCTGGCGGCGGCCATACCGCTGGCTCCAGATCGGGTGATGATGACCTATCAATCGCGCTTCGGTCGGGAGCCTTGGCTGACGCCGTACACCGATGAAACCCTGAAGAGTTTACCAGTGCAAGGTGTGAAGCATATCCAACTGATCTGCCCCGGCTTTTCGGCGGATTGCCTGGAAACGCTGGAGGAGATCAAAGAGCAGAACCGCGAAATCTTCCTGGAGGCGGGGGGCGAGAAGTTTGAATACATACCGGCACTTAATGATGACGCCGCCCATATCGATATGATGCAACAGCTGGTGGGGCAACGGCTGTAAATCAGGCTCAGATCCCTACTGTAGGGGCGCTGCATGCTGCGCCCGTTCAGATATCAACGCGTTAGTTCGGGTGCCTCTACAAATTCGGTAACATTGCTACTTTGTCATCAGCCTCGGGCAGGAATGTGCTAACATTCCTGCCTGTTCACCGCAACTCACCGCCAATCACATGAAATTTCCTGGTAAACGTAAATCCAAACATTATTTTCCGGTTAACGCACGCGATCCGCTATTGCAGCAGACACAGCCTGAAAATGAAGTCAGTACCTCTTATGTCGTCGGTATCGATCAGACGCTGGTGGATATCGAAGCTAAAGTGGATGACGCGTTTGTCGAACGCTACGGCCTTAGCCTGGGCCATTCGCTGGTCATTGAAGACGATGTTGCCGAGGTGCTGTATCAGGAACTGAACGACAATAACCTGATCACTCATCAATTTGCCGGTGGCACTATCGGTAACACCCTGCACAACTACTCGGTACTGGCGGACGATCGTTCCGTGCTGCTCGGCGTGATGTGCAGCAACGTCAAAATTGGCAGCTATGCCTATCGTTATCTGTGTAACACCTCCAGCCGTACCGATCTTAACTACCTGCAAGCGGTGGATGGGGCCATTGGCCGCTGTTTTACGCTGATTAGCGAGAGCGGCGAACGCACCTTTGCCATCAGCCCAGGGCAGATGAACCAGCTACGCCCGGAAAGCATTCCTGAAGAGGTGATCGCAGGGGCTGCCGCGTTGGTACTAACCTCCTATCTGGTGCGTTGCAAACCCGGTGAGCCGATGCCGGAAGCCACCATGCAGGCGATCGCGTTTGCCAAAAAGCATGATGTACCGGTAGTGCTGACGCTGGGCACCAAGTACGTTATTGCGGATAACCCGGTGTGGTGGCGTGATTTTCTCAGGGAACATGTTTCCATTCTGGCGATGAATGAAGATGAGGCGTTGGAACTCACTGGGTTGAGCGATCCGCTAATGGCCTCAGAGATGGCATTGGACTGGGTAGATTTGGTGCTGTGTACCGCTGGGCCCAACGGCCTGTATATGGCGGGTTACACCGAAGAGGCCAACAAGCGTGAGACCCAGCATCCGCTGTTACCGGGCCATATCGCCGAGTTTAACCGCTTCGAATTCAGCCGTGCGATGCGCCGTGCAAGCTGCGAAAACGCGCTCAAGGTCTATTCGCATATCGCCCCGTATATGGGCGGCCCGGAAAAGATCATGAATACCAACGGTGCGGGCGACGGTGCGCTGTCTGCTCTGCTGCACGATATTGCTGCTAACGGCTATCACCGCAACAACGTGCCAAACTCCAGCAAGCATGTGCGTAGCTACCTGACCTATTCGTCTTTGGCGCAGGTATGCAAATATGCCAACCGAGTTAGCTATCAGGTACTTAACCAGCACTCGCCACGTTTGACCCGTGGGCTGCCGGAGCGGGAAGACAGTTTGGAAGAGTCTTACTGGGAACGGTAACCAACAACCGGTAAGAGCGCTGTTTTAGCGCTCTTACCGGCTTAATGGCGTCAGATTGGGCAGGCGGCCAGCTTCTCTTCGTCCGACAGCGAATCCAGCTTGAGGATATTCAACATGCTGTTGGCGATCTCGCGTTCACCCATCACCACCTGATCGGCACCCCGGTCGGAAATATACGAAACCTCGTCGTCGTAATGAGCGCGGGCGATAATCTCCAGAGTAGGGCGCTTGGTGCGGGCCGAGGCCACGATCTCACCGGCTTCATAACCGTTGGGAATGGTCAGCAGCAGCCAGCGGGCGCAGTCGAGCCTTGCCAGCTCCATGATCTCAGGATTAGCCGCGTTGCCTAACACCGCTTTGATCCCTTGAGCACGCAGGGCTTCAACCCGTGGGCGAGAGTTTTCTATCACCACCATCGAGACGCCTTCTTCGGTCAGCTTGGCCCCTAACAGGCTACCAACCCGGCCATAACCCACGACGACGGCATGATTGCAGATATCGACCGGGATCTGCTTCTCTTCCTCCACCGCTTCTTCCAGGATCTGATCCTCGATGGTTTCCGTCTTGGCCAGATAGCGCTCCAGCAAGGTAAACAGCAGCGGGTTGAGCATGATTGACAGGATCGCCCCGGCCAGCACCAGATTACGGCCATGCTGATCCATCATGCCTAGCGTGACCCCCAATCCGGCCAGGATAAAGGCGAACTCACCAATCTGTGCCAGGCTGGCGGAAATGGTCAGCGCGGTACGCTTGGAGTGACCGAACATTTTGACTAGCGCGAAGGCCGCCACCGATTTACCAAACAGGATAATCGCCAGCGTTGCCAACACCGCCAGCGGTTGGTTGATCAGGATCATCGGATCGAACAGCATACCGACCGAGACAAAGAACAGCACCGCAAAGGCGTCACGCAGCGGCAGCGTATCGTGCGCCGCCCGGTGGCTCAGTTCCGATTCGTTCAGCACCATACCGGCAAAGAAGGCACCTAGGGCAAATGAGACGTCAAACAGGCCGACAGCGCCGTAGGCAATACCTAGCGCCAGTGCCAACACCGCCAGCGTAAACAGCTCGCGTGAGCCGGTGCTGGCGGTTTTTGCCAGGATCCAAGGCACTACTCGGCGGCCAACGATAATCATCAGCGCGATAAAGGCGATAACCTTGCCAATGGTGATGGCCAACTCGGTGAGCAGTTGCGTGGTGCTGGCGGTATCGCTGTTGAGCATATTGGCAAATGCTGGCAGCAGCACCAGGGCCAACACCATGGCCAAATCTTCGACAATCAGCCAGCCGATGGCGATCTGCCCGCGTTGGCTGTCGATCAGTTGCCGTTCTTCCAGGGCGCGCAGAAGTACCACGGTACTGGCGGTGGACAGACACAGGCCGAACACCAGGCCGGAAACCAAATCCCAGCCCATCAGTTTGGACAACCCCATCCCCAACACCGTCGCGACGGCGATTTGGGCAATGGCCCCGGGGATAGCGATATTTTTTACTGCGAGGAGATCTTTAAGCGAGAAATGGAGACCAACACCGAACATCAGCAGGATCACCCCAATCTCCGCGAGTTCCGGCGCTAACGAGGTATCAGCGACGAAACCGGGGGTAAACGGGCCGGCAAGTACGCCTGCGGCCAGATACCCTACCAACGGGGAGATGCGCAGGCGGTTTGCCAGCATTCCGAAGAGGAAGGCGAGTACTAACCCTCCAACAATAGTGGTGATCAAGGGTGTTGAATTATGCATCCATACTCCTCTGGTTGTGCTCACGGATGTTACGAAAGGATACATTTAGTTTATTGCATTTGTGCTTTCATTGCTTAGCTAATTTAGGGTTTTGTGTAAAAAACCAGACTATTCGTCTATTTTGGCAGAAGGAAGGAGAATTATGGCGTAATTAGCCGGATTAAATGGGGTTTAGGAGTAGATAACCCGGTTTAACTTCTGCGCTAAACCGGGGTAATGTCAGGGTTAATGCTGGTTATGCTCCATATTTGGTAGCAATGCGGTGATAATGCCGATAAGCGGCAGGAATGCACAGATTTGATAAACCAGCTCGATGCTGGTCAAATCGGCGACATAACCAAGAACTGCCGCGCCTAACCCGCCCATACCGAAAGCAAAACCGAAGAATAACCCGGAAACCATCCCCACTTTGCCGGGGATCAGCTCTTGCGCATACACCAGAATGGCCGAGAAAGCTGAGGCCAGAATAACCCCGATGATCACCGTCAAAATCCCGGTCCAGTAGAGAGAAGCATGGGGTAAAGCCAGGGTAAAGGGGGCAGCACCCAGGATGGAGCCCCAAATGACATATTTACGCCCGAATTTATCACCCAAAGGCCCGCCAATGATGGTTCCTGCTGCAACGGCAAACAGGAAGGCAAACAGATGGAATTGGGCATTCTGCACCGAAACGCCAAACTTATGTATGAGATAAAAGGTGTAATAGCTGCTAATGCTCGCCAAGTAGAAGTATTTTGAGAATATCAGCACTAGCAGGATGCCTAAGGAGAACACAACGGTACGTTTTGGCAGCGTTTTGACCAAGGAAGCGGCTTTTGGCTTGCCTTGGGCTGCCCGATGTTGCTGCTGATACCATTTACTGACCTGCAACAAGACCACAATGGCCAGCAGCGCAGCCAGTGAGAACCAGGCGATATTGCCCTTGCCGTAGGGGGCGATAATCAGCGCGGCCAACAGCGGGCCGAGGGAACTGCCGAAGTTGCCGCCCACCTGGAACAGCGACTGGGCCAAACCGTGCCGTCCACCGGATGCCATGCGCGCCACGCGGGATGACTCAGGATGGAATACGGAGGAACCGGTGCCCACCAAAGCGGCCGCCAGCAGCACCAGAGGGAAAGTGTTGGCCACCGAAAGCAGCAGCAATCCCGACAGGGTGAATCCCATGCCGATGGGTAGCGAATAAGGCTGCGGGTGCTTGTCGGTGTAATAACCAATCAGCGGTTGTAGCAGCGATGCGGTGAGCTGATAGGTCAGGGTGATCATCCCGATCTGCACAAAGCTGAGGCTAAAATCGGCTTGCAAAATCGGGTAAATCGCCACGATCAGCGATTGCATCATATCGTTGAGCAGGTGAGAAACGCTGATAGCACCGAGAATGGAGAACGCCGTGCCTTTGGCCGCGCTGCTGGTTACCGGTGGAATATCCGTTTCACTACGGTCAGTCATATTATTATTAGCCTGGTAAGTGAGAGGAGAGAGCCGACATCTTATAACGTTCATCTTTCGTCCTACAACGGGGTAGCTGATTCTCTCTCGATCATTATGTGCTATCCAGATCGCCGATAAAATTCTGACCGGCCGTGCCTTTCTGACATAATTTGACGTATGTCCCAAAAATTTGAAATTTGTTGCAGTCGATTCGCGTTACAATTTCGTCCTTATCAAAAAATACCCATTATTAACAATGGAGATCTGCCATGCGCTTTTCGCTTCACACCACCGCATGTGCGTTGGCTGTTTCCCTGACGTTGTTTTCAGGAACGGTCAGTGCCTGGGAAAAGGATAAAACCTACGATATCACCATCCTGCACACCAACGATCATCACGGCCATTTCTGGCAGAACGATCATGGTGAGTACGGCCTGGGGGCACAGAAGACGCTGGTGGACAGCATCCGTCAGGAAGTGGCGGCGAAAGGTGGCAGCGTGCTGCTGCTGTCCGGTGGGGACATTAATACCGGCGTGCCAGAGTCGGATTTGCAGGATGCAGAACCCGATTTCCGTGGCATGACGCTGATCGGCTACGACGCGATGGCGATCGGCAACCACGAATTCGACAACCCGCTCAGCGTGTTGCGCCAGCAGGAGAAGTGGGCTTCTTTCCCGCTACTGTCCGCCAACATTTATCAAAAAAGCACCCAGCAACGCTTGTTCAAGCCTTATGCCCTGTTTGAAAAGCAAGGGGTGAAGATTGCGGTGATCGGCCTGACCACCGATGACACTGCAAAAATCGGCAACCCGGAATACTTTACCGATATCGAATTCCATGTTCCGGCGCAAGAAGCCAAGCAGGTGGTGGATCAGCTGCGCAAAGATGAAAAGCCGGACGTGATTATCGCTGCCACCCACATGGGCCACTACGACGATGGTAATCATGGCTCCAACGCGCCGGGGGACGTAGAGATGGCACGTAGCCTGCCTGCGGGCTACCTGGATATGATTGTCGGTGGGCATTCGCAAGATCCGGTCTGTATGGCGAGTGAAAACCACAAGCAGGTGGATTACGTACCGGGTACGCCTTGCGCACCAGATCGCCAAAACGGTACCTGGATCGTCCAGGCTCATGAATGGGGTAAATACGTCGGCCGTGCCGACTTCCAGTTCCGCAACGGCGAGCTGAAACTGATGCATTATCAGCTGATCCCGATCAACCTGAAGAAAAAGGTAGAGAAAGCCGACGGCACCAGCGAGCGGGTGTATTACACCCAGCAGATCCAGGAAGATCCGTCGATGATGAAGCTGCTGACGCCGTTCCAGGACAAGGGCAAGGCCCAGTTGGAAGTGAAGGTGGGCAGCGTCAACGGCAAACTGGAAGGGGATCGCAGTAAAGTCCGCTTCGTGCAGACCAACCTTTCGCGCGTGCTGCTAGCCGCGCAGATGGAGCGTGCCAACGCAGACTTCGCCGTGATGAGCGGTGGTGGCGTGCGTGACTCGATCGATGCCGGTGATATCACCTATAAAAACGTGCTCAAGGTGCAGCCGTTTGGTAACACGCTGGTGTATGTCGATATGAAAGGCAGCGAGGTTGAACCGTATCTGGCAGCGGTAGCCAACATGAAGGTGGATTCCGGTGCCTATGCACAGTTCGCCAACGTCAGCCTGGTGGCGGACGGTAAAGGTGTTAGCGACGTCAAGATCAAGGGCGAACCTTTGCAGGCAGACAAGACCTATCGTATGGCGACGCTGAACTTCAACGCCCTGGGCGGCGACGGTTATCCGAAGATTGATACCCTGCCAAGCTACGTCAATACCGGCTTTATCGATGCGGAAGTGCTCAAGCAGTATATCGAGAAGCACTCACCGCTGGATGCGGCGGCGTACGAGCCTAAAGGCGAGATCGTTTACAAGTAAGGTGACATAGGCCGTTGCTGAGTAAGGTAACGGCCTACTGTGTTCAGTCCCGCTTGGCGATTTCGGCGAAGGTGCCGGACAGTAAGCGGCAGAGATCGCTAGCCGCCAATTCAATATCCAACCCGCGCTTGCCGCCGGAAACGAAAATGGTGGCAAACTGTTGCGCTGGGCTATCGATCACCGTGGGCAAGCGTTTCTTTTGCCCGAGCGGGCTGATCCCACCAACCAGATAACCCGTCACACGTTGAGCGACTGTCGGATCGGCCATTTCGGCTTTCTTGGCCCCTAGCGCTTTCGCCACCTTCTTCAAATCCAACTGGGTCGCGACCGGCGTTACCGCGACGGCCAGATTCTTTGCATCACCATTGAGGGCCACTAACAGCGTTTTGTAGACCTGTTCGGCGTTCAGCCCCAGCTTTTTTACCACCTCGTCGCCAAAGTTGGTTTCTTCGCTATCGTGGTGATACGCGTGGAGGGTGAAGGCCACCTTTTGTTTTTCAAGCAGAACCACTGCGGGTGTCATAATTTCTTATCCAAAACAGAGGGAAGTTGTCATCGGTGGCAACGAAACGATAAAAATAGAGCCGAATGAGCAACCTGTGCCCATGAAGATGAAAGGCAGTTGCCAATAGGTTCGTCAGGTTGCTACCCTGTCTATTGTAATCGTTAACACGGTTACAATGCGTATAACTAAAATATGAAAAATTCCTCTTTGACTGGCCAATAGCGATATTGGCCACTTTTTTATCGTGCCTGCAGCATGGCCGGTAAATTGTCTTCGCCATACAGATGTAAAGCGCCGACGGCCACCACATAGTTTCCCGGAGGTAACGCTTCCAGCTTTTGCTGCCAGTGGCGATTGCGGCGGTGCATCAAGACGTCGTACAGCTCGGCACTGAAGGTGGAGGGCAGCGTTTCCAACGTGGTGTTAGGCTTAGCGTCCAGCCACCAGCTCACCATGGTTTGCAGCAAACGGGCGTTGGTGTGCCAGTGCTCTAACGTATCGTGCAGCAGGGCCATACCGCCTTCTGGCAGTTGTTCCAGCATGCTCAGCTGTTCCTCGGCCCCTTCCAGTTCGATCACTGGCATCTGCTGTACTTTAGCGGCTTGCAATAGCTGGTAATCAATCCCGTATTCGGCGCGTAAACCCAGCCGCTGTGCCTGCCGTGCTTGCATCATCAGCGCTACTTGCCAGCCGGGAAGGGCAGAGAAGCTCTCTACATCCGCCCCCAGCTCCTGGCATAGCACCCGTAACCGTTGGAATTCTTCATCGCCAAGACGCTGTTCAAGTTCGAGTTGGGGCTCGGCGTGGCCAAATGGCGAAGAGGAGCCGGTGATATCGGCCTCAACGATCAGCGCATCGGCCTGGCGCAGGCGTGCGGCCAACCGGGCAGGCAGGGGCGACATATCGACGGTGCCCATATGAATGCTGCCGACCAAATGCAGTTGGCGATTTCCCGTTAGCCTGATGTCCAGGGCTGGGTAGGTGTAGCTCTGCGGGGAAATAATACCGAGAAAGGTAGCAATGCGGCGTAACAGTTGACCCATACAGCTGGCTCCTGATCCTTTCCACCAGCGTGCAGGATGGCCGCTGGTTTTTCCCCATGCTAAACGCTAAGTGGCTGACAATAAAGCCCGAGGGCAGGGGAATTATCTCAAAAGGCCGGAGCGCGATGGGTTGCGCCCCGGTTGAGGGTTACTGCTTGGGTTTAAAACGCAGTAATCGGTTGGCGTTGCTGACCACGGTAATGGAGGAGAGAGCCATTGCCGCGCCAGCGACCACTGGGCTGAGCAGGGTGCCCGTCAGCGGGTACAGCACACCGGCAGCAATGGGAATGCCAAGTGCGTTGTAGATAAATGCCCCGAGCAGGTTCTGCTTCATATTACGCAGCGTCGCCTTCGACAAGGCCAGCGCGTCCGCCACGCCGTTCAGGCTGTGACGCATCAGGGCGATCGCCGCAGTTTCGATGGCGATATCACTGCCGCCGCCCATGGCGATCCCGACATCGGCCTGAGCCAGAGCAGGGGCGTCATTGATGCCGTCACCGACCATAGCTACCCGGTGGCCCTGAGCCTGCAACTGCTTGATCGCTTCGGCCTTACCGTCGGGTAACACGCCAGCAATCACGCGGTCGATACCGGCCTCTTTGGCAATCGCGTTAGCGGTCACCGGGTTATCGCCCGTTAACATCACCAGTTGATAACCTTGCTGATGCAGGCGCTGTAGTGCGCTCACGCTGTCACTGCGTAACGGATCGCGGATGGCGATTAACGCGGCAGGTTTGCCGTTGGCGGCCAACAGTACCGGTGTGATACCGCGTTCAGCCTGTTGCTGTATCTGATGTGTGAGCTCATCAGTCGCGATCTGATTCTCTTGCAACAGCTTGGCATTACCCAGCAACAGTTGAACACCTTCAACTTCGCCGCTGACGCCGGAGCCGCGCAAAGTACGGAATTGCTCTACCGTAGGCAGTGTCTGCCCTTTAGCCTGTTCGACGATGGCACGTGCCAGCGGGTGGTTAGCCCCTTGTTCCAGCGCGGCGGCCCAACGTAAGGCCTGCTGTTCATCCACCTGGTTAAAGGTGATGATTTCCACCACGCGCGGCTGGCCTTCCGTCAGCGTACCGGTTTTATCGAACACCAGCGTATCGAGATTACTGGCCTGCTGCAGCGCATCGGCGTCACGCACCAGCACGCCAAACTCCGCGGCCCGGCCAACGCCAGAGATAATTGACATCGGCGTGGCCAGCCCCAAAGCGCAAGGGCAGGCGATGATTAGCACCGTGGTGGCGATCACCAGGGTGTAGACCAACTGCGGTTGTGGGCCAAAGAAATACCAGATGGCGGCGCTGAACAGGGCGATGGCGACCACGGTGGGCACAAATACTGCCGAGATGCGGTCTGCCAGCTTACCGATTTCCGGTTTGCTGCTTTGCGCCTGGCGCACCAGCTTGATAATACGTGCCAGCGTGGTTTGGGTGCCAATGGCGGCCGCGCGAAACAGCACGCTGCCGTCGTCTACCACCGTACCAGCATGCACCGTATCGCCGACGCTTTTTTGCTGCGGCAACGCTTCGCCGGTCAGCATGGCTTCATCGATCCACACTTCGCCCTGCACGATTTCACCGTCAACCGGGATGCGATCGCCAGTCGTCAGACGCAACGTCATGCCCAATTGCACGTCTGCCAGCGGGATACTTTGCTCCCCCTGTTCTGTGACCAGCCTGGCGGTTGGCGGAGTGAGATCCAGTAGCCGTTCCAGCGCCTGGGAAGAACGCTGCCGCGCGCGCTGCTCCATGGCATGGCCAAGGTTGATCAGGCCGATGATCATCGCACTGGCTTCGTAATACAGATGCCGTGCCTCCATCGGGAAGAAGTCTGGCCACAGGTTGACGCTGATGGAGTACAGCCAGGCGGCACCTGTCCCCAAGGCGACCAGCGTATCCATAGTGGCGCTGCCGTTCATCAACGATCGCCAGGCATTGCGGTAGAAGTGGCCACCGGCAAACACCATCACCGCCAGGGTAATGATACCAACCATCAGCCACGGCAGCTGGGTTTCTGGCGTCAGCGACATACTGCCGCCAAACACGCCCCAGGCCATCAACGGCACGCCCACAGCCAAGCCTAATGCGGCCTGCCAGCGAAAGCGTTTCATATTAGCCTGTGCGGTTTGCTGTTGGCGTTCACGACGCTTGGTTTCGTCCTGGATCATCTCGGCGCCATAACCAGCTTTTTCTACCGCAGCGACCAACGCCTCCGGTGTGGCCTTACCGGTGATCAGTGCGCTGCGCTCCGCCAGGTTTACCCGCGCCAACTCAACGCCCGGGACGTTCTGTAACGCCGCCTGGACTTTATTGACACAGCTGGCGCAGGTCATACCGTTGAGCAACAGCTGGATGCTGTCGTCAGTCTCGTTTGCCGGAAGGGAAGACGGGGCCGCTGCCAGGGTTTCCGGCAAGGTTGGGGCAGATTCAGTCAGCGGCTCATTTTTTGGGTGGCTATTGGCTCCCGCCTGGCTGGCGTGATAGCCCGCATCCTCGACCGCAGCGATGAGCTGCTCTGGAGTGGCATCGCCATAGACTTTGGCGCCCTCAAGGGTAACGTCGGCGGCGATCACGCCCGGCACCGCTTCCAGCGCTTTGCGGGTGCTGCCCACGCAATGCATGCAGGAGAGGCCGGAAAGTTGTAACTCGGTGTCTGCCTGATGGGCGATTTCTGCTTGATAGCCAGCGGCAACGACGCTGTCAATCAGCTCGGCAGCCGGGGCTGCACCGGTGATTTTAGCGTAGTGAACGTTGACGTTGGCCTGTTCGACATCTGCGCGACTTTCCAAGGCTTTTTTCACCTTTTGCGCGCAGTTCATGCAGGAGAGTCCCTGCAACGCCAGCACGGTAGTTTGTGACATGATGGTTTTCCTCGCAAAATAATGGCGGTGGACCGCCTAGGTTCTTTTCATTGAGAATGATCTTAAACCTTCCAGCAAGGGTAAGGTCAATAGAATATTACATTGATAGAAAAGGATTTTTATTAACGCTGTCCACAACGCAGCCACGCTTCGACATAAGGCCCGAATTTTGCGGGGTTTTCTTTGGGTATAAAAAAACCAGCCCGAAGGCTGGTTTAAGCGTTTTAGCAATATTTTACTTCATGTTGTTCGCTGACCACATTCCCGTGATTGGTCGGGCAAACAACGCCAGCACAGCGATAAGGCTCACTTCAATGGAGATTGACCAGCAAATGTGACCGATCATTTCACTCCAGAACTCATACCCATTCAGGTTCCAGAGCCAGCCAGTTTCACCTGAGAGATAGGCCGGATGCCTGAATCCTAGCGCCGGGATAAGGAAACCGTGCATGACCAGCGTGATCACAATACCGTAAGCCGCACCATACCAGAGCCTGATTTTGGGCGTATAAGCTGAAACCAGAACGTAAAGGCCCGCAAAGATGAAGCTGAACATCCAGTGATAAAGCATCACTGCGCCGGGGATCGTTACGCTCTGGTAAACATAATCCATAGAATGGGAGTTAATTCCCAGCCAGCCAAGCCAGGCATCAATGTTAAGGGCCGGCGGCGATGCCTCACCGACGATGCGCGGCGGCATATTGGCCTCAGAGCCTGACTTTACCAGCGAGCTGATCGCACCACCGATGAAAGTTGCCCACAAAAAAATACGTAAATTAACTTTACTACAAATGTTCATAACTCCACGTCCGTGAAAAGGAAAAATGAGCCCTAATTATATGTTACGGGCGTGTTGCTGCGTATTACTGAAAGCATCGAGATATGACAATTTTTTCAGGTACAGCCCCGTCAGGCGATATACGGACTGTATTTGGTGAGCTGTTGCCCAGTGTCTTCGCCCCTCGTTGCCGCAACCCTATTTCCCAGGAGGTTGACGATATTATCAAAACACGAGGATCCGGGCGGATGCGGTAAGTTTAAATCCTCTTACTAGCATGTCCCTATGCGTCCACAGACAGAAGGTCAAAAGGGGGTAATTGGGGAGTAATGGGGTTATAATTTATTGAGTTACTACTGTCACTTGGGTGCAGTGGGGTACATGGACCTTCCAGCAAAGGTAAGGTCAAGGGGGATAAAGTGAATATCAGCGACGTTGCCAAAAAAACCGGTTTGACCAGCAAAGCCATCCGTTTTTATGAAGAGAAAGGATTGGTGACCGCCCCGATCCGTACGGACAACGGCTACCGCAGCTACAGCGCCAGGCATATTGAAGAACTGACGTTATTGCGTCAGGCTCGTCAGGTGGGTTTCAACCTTGACGAATGCCGTGAACTGGTCGCGTTGTTCAACGATCCGGCGCGGCACAGTGCGGATGTCAAAGCCCGCACGCTGCAGAAAGTCGCCGATATCGAAAAGCACATCAGCGAACTGGGGGAAATGCGCCAACGCCTGTTGGCGCTGGCGGAACAATGCCCTGGTGATGAAGGCGCAGACTGCCCGATCATTAATAATCTGGCAGGCTGCTGCCACAAAGGCTAGCGCGTAATGGCGCGGATCACCAAGGTGGTGCCTTCGACCGCCACCACTTCAACTTCGGTGCCGATTGGCAGATCCTCGTTGGCTTGCGCGCGCCAACTGCTGTCGGCGATATTGATGCGGCCATGGCCGTTATGCATCGCTTCGGTCAGCGTGGCGCGGGTGCCGATCAGTTGACGGTTACGCTGGTTGAGCACCGGCGAACCGCTGGTTGCCGCTGGCCGCTTGCGCAGCCAGTACCACCACAGGTAGGCCACGGCAATAGTCATCACGGCAAACAGGGAACCCTGCCACTCCCAACTCAACTCCGGCAGCAGCCAGATAATCACCCCGACAATCACCGCAGAAACGCCGCTCCACAGCAGATAGCCGCTGGCACCGAGCATTTCCGCGGCCAACAGCAACCCGCCTAGCGAGATCCAGAACCATTGTGGGTTTGCTGCGATCTGTTCCAGCATAATTACTTACCTTTGCTGTCTTTCAGCAATTCGGTAATACCGCCGATAGAGCCCAGCAGGCTGCTGGCATCCAGCGGCATCATGATCACTTTGCTGTTATTGGCCGAGCCAATCTTCTGCAATGCGTCGGTGTATTTCTGGGCTACGAAGTAGTTAATCGCCTGGATATTACCGGTGGCGATGGCGTCAGATACCAACTGGGTTGCCCGTGCTTCTGCTTCGGCGGCACGTTCACGCGCTTCTGCCTGCAAGAACGCCGACTGGCGCTCGCCTTCGGCTTTCAGGATCTGTGATTGCTTATCCCCTTCGGCGCGCAGGATCGCGGCTTGGCGTACCCCTTCCGCTTCCAGAATGTCGGCACGTTTGGTTCGTTCGGCCTTCATCTGGGCGTTCATCGCCACAATCAGTTCGGCCGGTGGACGAACGTCACGGATTTCGATACGGGTAATTTTGACGCCCCAAGGGTTGGTGGCCTCATCGACGATATGCAGCAGGCGGCTGTTGATACTATCGCGCTGTGACAGCATTTCGTCGAGCTCCATGGAACCGAGCACGGTACGGAAGTTGGTCATGGTCAGGTTAACGATCGCCTGCTCGAGGTTACTGACCTCATAGGCGGCACGAGCCGGATCGACCACCTGGATAAAGCAAACGGCATCGATTGACACGTTGGCGTTATCGCGCGAGATAATTTCCTGGGAAGGGATATCCAGCACCTGCTCCATCATATTGATCTTGCGGCCAATACGATCCATAAAAGGCACTACCAGGTTTAAACCCGGCATCAGCGTTTTGGTATAACGGCCGAAGCGCTCTACCGTCCATTGGAAGCCCTGCGGGACAATTTTGATGCTCGAGAAGACGATAATCAGCGCGACAACGATCACGATCGGAATAATGGTAAACATGGCACAACCTCCTGTCAGACATATTACTAGATATTACGCCAGCGACAGGGGGAATGCCTAATGTATCACCAGGATAAGGCCATTTTTTGCAGAAAACGCCAGCATCTCACCGCGAATGGGCCGTTTTAACCGGGTTTGCCAAGAGCTGGCTTAACGCTGCCATGAAGTGATAATGGAGACTTCTTCAGGATCCGCATCGAATTTGCTCAGCGTCACCGTGTGGCCGTCGGTCAGCAACACGCTAACCGCCATGCCGATCACGCCGGACTGCAGATCGGCCTGCTCGATGTGCTGAAGCGCTTTAAGACAAACGAATTGCTGCATCTCGGGCAAATGTTTGAATCTGTCGGTTTGTGATTTTTTCAAGAGGGCTATCCTTTGGCGCTGCCGACGATTTGGCCATCACGCAGCAACACAATCTTGTGTTTCTGCCGGTACCAGATGGCGGTGTAAACACCTTTCTGATAAACCTGCGCATACTGGTTTTCTTCGGTCAACGCGGCTGCCGTTTGCTCAATGTAGCCCTGCTTGATATCCGGCGAGATCTTGATTTCTATCCCGGCAATGCGTGCCTGCAGTGTTTTGCTCTTTGCCGACTGCGCGTACTGTTTTGCCGCATTTTCCAACGCCTGCTTCTCTGCCGCAGCGTAAATGGCGGTCTGACGGTTTTGTTCGGCCAGATAGCAGGTATCTTTGGAAACGCCCTGTGCTTCACATTCAGCCATGCGCGACGCCGTAGAAGTGCAGCCAGCCAGCAAGATGGCAATCACCACGGTAGACAGTGTCCTAATTATCATTTTTAGTTCTTCGAGTTAGTCAGGATGGCACCGGAGTGTTCCTGTGTTTATTTATGCATTTTTTTAGAAGCTATTAGCTACTAAATAAAGCGATGTTTAGCCTGGTTTGTTGATTTACTGAACTGATGCTACAGAATATTCTTAGACAAGCATCACGTTTTAACCATTCTGTTGACCAATGTCAATTTTTGTCAGCTACTGAGAACAGATCTCAAAAACCATTTATATGTAGCTATTAGCTCCTTAATTTGAGTTAAATTAACTCTGTGTCGGAATTTGCGTAGCTGTGGGGGACGGAATTAATGTGCTAAACTGCGGCATGTCTGTAGAGAGCAAGAGGAAATCGCAGGGTGGATAATCAAGCAGAGTTTAAAAGCTATCTGGAACGATTAGGCATTGAGCAGCCTGCACTGTGCATACTCTTGGGGGTGCAGCGCAGCACCCTGAATAAATGGGTGAATGGCACGGTAACCGCAATCCCGGCCATCGCCACGACTGCGGTCAAAATGCTGTGGTTTATCAGAGAGTCCGATCCGCAGCTGTTCCAGCGCTGGATGATGATCCAGGACTTTGGCGTGCCAGCAGAGTACGCGACCAATGACAAGGCGTATGAATTCCTGCACGTTCTGAAGCGGGAGCCGTCACCGCCGATTAAGAAACTCCGGGCCCAGGTGGCGGCCCAGAAGCGATAAAATCGCGTGTTAAACCGGTAAATCAATACTTTGAAGAAAGCCGGCGATGCGTTCATCGCGCCGTTGGAACAGCGTGACAATTTCTTCCACGGCTTTACCACAGTCGTTACGCCAGGCCAGGGAGAGCGGTGACGGTTGCCGCTGATTGACCACTTCACGGGTGATCAACTGGCCGCTATCCAGATAGGGCTGGCACAGATTTTTCGGCAAGAACCCTACGCCCAGCCCCTGCAGGTGGCATTCGAGTTTACTGCGCAGGTCTGGCACCTTGATCTCTTTTTGGCCGGGCAGCAGCCAGGCAACGCGTTTGGTCAGGTTGCGCGAAGTATCTTCCACGTTGATCGCCGGGTAGCTGCGCAGCCGATCTTCATGCAGTGCCATGTCCTGGCAGGCCGCGAGCGGATGATCTGGTGTAACCACAAAAGCCCAACTAATCCCCCCCAATTTCAAGACGCTGACGTCATTAGCCAGTGATTCAGATCCGGTGGTGCCAATGGCCAGCTGAAAATCCCCGTGCAACAACGAATCCCATACTCCCATATACACCTGACGCGAGATATGAAACTGCGTGAAGGGATAACGCTGTTGCAGGTAGGCCAACAACCGGGCGACGCTTAGCGGGTTGTACAGCAGGTTGTTGATCACGATATTGACCTGATGCTCCACGCCGTCGTTGATCTGGCGTAGCTCATCGGGCATGGAGTCGAGCCAGTTGTGCCATTGGCGGCAACGTTCCAGCAGGTATTCACCGGCAGGGGTCAGGTTTACGCTGCGGGTGGTGCGGATAAACAGTTGGGTGCCGATGCTTTCTTCCAACGTTTTGATGCGGTAACTGATGGTAGCAGTGGTCTTGTGCAGTAATTCGGCGGCGCGGGAAAAGCTCTGGCATTCCGCGACTTTGATAAACGATCGAATTGTTTCGTGATCCAGCATATCGATTCCTTAACCGGTGCGGCCATCGTGTTCCTAGTGTTGCAAAAGAATTTACTTACCTTAGTTGCCTTGGGTTAGTCATAAAGCCGCTTCCCGTGATCTCGCTCACGTTTTATTGCCCTTCCTCTGCTGCACACCGCTGAAAGTGACAACTCTGTTAACGAACTGTATCGCTGCGGTTTGTTTTTTAATGCCTTGATTATTAATTAAATGTTTTCAACTCGGCACAAAAAATGTGCAGTAGATCGTGTTGTGGAAAATTTTTCCAATATTAACTTTTAAATTTCAGGCGACCTGTCTAGAGTGAACCCATTCGGTAATGTTCCTTTTTGAAACGATCCTGGAGAAACTGATGGACCTGATTGCCGTTGAGTTAACGCCTGAAGCCTTTGCACCCTATGGGAATGTATTGCAGATCGAGGGGGCGCCCTTTTTCCATATTAATGGTGGTAAAACAGAACGATATCATGATCTTGCCAATGTAGAAGTGGCCGATGATCATCGGGTGCTGGTCAGCATCAACCGATCTGAGCCTTGCGATCTGCCGTTGGAGTTCTCCGTGTTGGAGAAACATCCGTTGTCCTCGCAGGCTTTTATGCCAATGAAGGGGGAACGCTTCGTGGTGATTGTTGCTGAACCCGGGGAAGGGGAAGAAATTCCGTTACATACTTTGCGCGCCTTTATCACCAACGGTAAGCAAGGGGTGAACTACCACCGCAATGTTTGGCACCACCCGCTGTTTGCTTATGGCGCGATCACCGACTTCTTCACGGTCGATCGTGGCGGTGCCGACAACTGTATCGTCAAAACATTGCCGGAGACTTACCGGGTTGTGCTTGGATAGCGCTGTCCCCAAGCGCATAGGCTGTTTATTATAGCGGAGAAACCTTGAGCTAAATAAGGAAAGCCTGAATGAACGAAGTACGCAGAAAGGGAAGACCAACGACAGAAGCAGGGGCGACGAAAGGCGCGCAGGCGTTGGATCGTGGGTTGGAGATCCTGCAATTTCTGGCCAATGCCGGAGGAAGCTCGTCCGTTTCCGTGCTATCCGAAAAGTTGGAGTTACCGCTATCAACGACTTTCAGATTATTGAAAGTATTAGAAAAATCGGAATTCGTTTTTCAGGATCCGCAGCTTGGCTGGTGGCATATCGGCATCCAGTCGTTTACCGTCGGTGCGGCTTATATGAATGACAGGGACGTGGTCTCGGTGGCGGGCCCTTATATGCGGCGGCTGATGTTGCTATCAGGCGAAACCGCCAATCTGGCCATCAGGAATAACTTTGACGCCGTGCTGATCCGTCAATGTGAGTGCCAGGCCATGGTGCGGATGTGTGCGCCACTTGGCAGCCGCTTACCGCTGCACGCCTCCGGGGCTGGGAAAGCGCTGCTGTATCCGCTGGCGGAAGAGGAGATGCTGGATTTGTTCGTACGTTCGGGGCTGCACTCGTTTACCCCGAAGACCCTGACCAGCGTAAATTTATTACGTAAGGATTTAGCGCAATCGCAGGCGCAGGGCTATACCGTTGATGCTGAAGAGCACGCTCTTGGCCTGAATTGCCTGGCTTCGGCGATTTTTGACCGTAGCAACAACGTCATTGCGGCCATCTCTATTTCAGGGCCTAGTTCGCGCGTTAGCAGCGATCGTTTCAAGGAACTGGGGGAGTTGGTGCGTGACGTAGCCAACGACATCAGTACCGCGCTAGGTGAGTCGCGCAGCAAGAAATAGTACGTTTAAAGTAAAGCCTGTGGTTGCGATCGCGGCTGCAGGATGAGGTTACCTCCCCGTTTATCACCTAAACGGGTTTTTTTGAACTCATTTTAAGTTTGGAAAATTTTTCCAATATTTAGGAGAACGTTTAGATGGCTATTATGCGAGCAGTAGATGCGGCAATGTACGTGTTGGCGAAGGAAGGCGTGAATACCGCATTCGGCGTGCCTGGCGCGGCGATCAACCCTTTCTATAACGCGATGCGTCAACACGGCGGCATCAAACACTATCTGGCGCGTCATGTTGAAGGCGCTTCCCACATGGCGGAAGGTTACACCAGGGCCAAACCCGGCAATATCGGGGTGTGTCTCGGGACTTCGGGGCCTGCGGGAACGGACATGATCACCGCGCTTTACTCCGCCTCTGCCGATTCCATTCCCATTTTGTGCATCACCGGCCAGGCTCCTCGGGCGCGTTTGCATAAGGAAGATTTTCAGGCGGTAGATATTGAATCGATCGCCAAGCCGGTCACCAAAATGGCGGTGACGGTCATGGAACCGGCGCTGGTGCCACGCGTGTTGCAGCAGGCATTCCACTTGATGCGCTCTGGCCGCCCTGGCCCGGTGCTGATCGATTTGCCTTATGACGTGCAGATGGCCGAGATTGAGTTTGATCCGGACACCTATTCCTCGCTGGGGGCTTACAAACCGGCGGCCACAGAAGCGCAGATCGACAAAGCCCTGGACATGCTGTGTGCCGCAAGCAAACCGTTGTTCATCGCCGGTGGCGGGATCTTCAACGCGGACGCGGCTGACCTGCTGCAAGAGCTGGCGGAGACCTGCAATGTACCGGTGATCCCAACGCTGATGGGCTGGGGCTGTATCCCGGACGATCACCCGTTGATGGCAGGGATGGCCGGGTTACAAACCTCACATCGTTACGGTAATGCCAACCTGCTGGATTCGGATCTGGTGTTTGGCATCGGTAACCGTTGGGCTAACCGCCATACCGGTTCGGTAGATAAATACACCGCCGGGCGTAAGGTGATCCACATCGATATCGAACCAACCCAGCTTGGCCGCGTGATCTGCCCGGATCTGGGCATTGTTTCCGATGCCAAAATCGCCCTGCAAATGTTAGTGGCAAGAGCTCGTGAACGTGCGGATCAAGGGACGCTGCCAGATCGCTCACAGTGGGTGGAAACCTGCCTCCAGCGCAAACAAACTCTGCTGCGTAAAACGCATTTCGATAACGCGCCAATCAAACCTCAGCGCGTTTACGAAGAGATGAACCGAGCGTTCGGGCGTGATGCCTGCTACGTCACCACCATCGGGCTTTCGCAGATTGCAGCGGCACAGATGCTGCACGTGTTCAAACCGCGCCATTGGATTAATGCCGGGCAGGCTGGCCCATTAGGTTGGACTCTTCCTTCTGCTTTGGGCGTGTGTGCCGCCGATCCGCAGCGCAAAGTGATCGCGCTGTCGGGTGACTACGACTTCCAGTTCATGATCGAAGAGTTGGCCGTTGGCGCGCAGTTCAAGCTGCCGTATATCCACGTGGTGGTCAACAACGCCTACCTGGGGCTGATCCGCCAGTCGCAGCGCGGTTTCGATATGGATTACTGCGTCCAACTGTCCTATGAAAACATCAACAACCCGGAAGGGGGCGAATACGGTGTCGATCACGTCAAGGTGGTCGAAGGGATGGGATGTAAAGCGATCCGTGTAGTCAAGCCTGAGGATATCGCTCCGGCCTTCCAACAGGCACAAGAGTTGATGCGTCTGCATCAGGTTCCGGTGGTGGTGGAGATTATCCTCGAGCGGGTCACCAATATCTCGATGGGGACTGAGCTGGATAACGTCACTGAATTCGAACCCGTTGCCGAGTCGCCAGAAGATGCGCCGACCTCGGTCAGCTACTTCAACTATCAGTAAGGAGCAGGCTCATGCCGAAGTTTTCAGCCAACTTATCGATGTTGTTTAATGAAGTCGATTTTATGCAGCGGTTTCGCTGTGCCAAAGAGCAGGGATTCACCGCGATTGAATATATGTTTCCCTACGATTATTCCGTGCAGGCCTTGAGGGGCGCTCTGGAAGAGAATCAACTCACGCAGGTATTACAAAACCTGCCTGCCGGGGATTGGGCCGCGGGTGAGCGTGGCATCGCTTGCTTGCCTGGGCGCGAGTCTGAGTTTCGTGATGGCGTAGGTCTGGCGGTGGAATATGCCCGTGCGCTGGGCTGTGCGCAGATCAACTGCCTGATCGGTAACCCGGATAAATCCGTCGCACAGCATAAGACCGATGAGATCGTGGTCGCTAACCTTAGCTATGCAGCAAGGGAGTTGGCCAAGGCCAATATCCGTCTGTTGGTTGAACCGATCAATAAATACGATATGCCCGCCTTCTATCTGCAAACCACTCGTCAGGCGTTGGAGCTGATGGATTGGGTCGCGAGCCCTAACCTGTTTATTCAATACGATATCTATCACATGCAGCGCATGGAGGGCGAACTGGCCCAAACCATGGAAACGCTGTTGCAGAAAATCGCGCATATCCAGGTTGCCGATAATCCGGGGCGCCATGAACCAGGCACTGGGGAAATCAATTACGACTATCTGTTCCGCGCGCTGGACAAGATGGGCTATCGCGGTTGGATCGGCTGTGAATACAAACCTGCGACAACGACGGCTGCCGGCCTGTCATGGATTAAGCAATATCAACATTGAGGGACATATCATGAAAGTAGGCTTTATTGGTTTAGGGATCATGGGCACGCCAATGGCTGAAAAGCTGATCGCAGGCGGCCATCAACTGTATGCCAACACCTTGAATAAGGTTCCGCCGGAGCTGGTGGAAAAAGGGGCCATCGCCTGTGCTACTCCCAAGCAGGTGGCCGAGCAGGCTGACGTTATTTTTATTATGGTGCCAGATACGCCTCAGGTGGAAGAGGTGTTGTTTGCCGCCAATGGCTGTGCCGAAGCACCGCTCAAAAACAAGATCCTGGTGGATATGAGTTCTATTTCGCCGCTGGAGACCAAGGAGTTTGCCAAACGCATCAACCAACTGGGTGCCGATTATCTGGATGCGCCGGTATCCGGTGGTGAAGTGGGGGCCAAGCAGGGCAGCTTGACCATTATGGTCGGCGGTGACGAAGGCGTATTTGGGCGTGTAAAACCGTTGCTGGCCCTGATGGGGAAAAACATTACGCTGGTCGGCGGCAATGGCGACGGTCAGACCTGCAAGGTTGCCAACCAGATTATTGTGGCCCTGACGATTGAAGCGGTTTCCGAAGCGCTGATATTTGCTTCCAAAGCGGGTGCCGATCCGGCACGGGTCCGTGAAGCGCTGATGGGCGGTTTTGCCTCATCGCGCATTCTGGAAGTGCACGGCGAGCGGATGATCAAACGGACGTTTGAGCCGGGCTTCCGTATCTCCCTGCATCAAAAGGATCTTAATCTGGCGCTGCAGGGGGCGAAGTCGTTAGCGCTCAGTTTGCCTAATACTGCCACTTGCCAAGAGCTATTCAACCTCTGTGCGGCCAATGGGGCCAAAGATCTCGACCATTCCGCGTTGGTACAGGCGTTGGAAATTATGGCTAACCATAAAGTGGCTGGCTAAAGAGTAAGGCATAACAAGTTGCAGGTGCTTTCCGCCTGCAACTTGAATTCTGGTTATCGTATAGTTGTTTAATGGTTATATTCCTGTCTGTCTTGGCCGTATTGGTATTTGACTAATAGAAAGATTAGCACATCAGTTTGTTGTAAAGATAATAAGCAAAAACACTCTACGCTATTTTCTTATTTAATATAAGAAGGACCTGTCATGGAATCTATTAGCAATAAACAGAGAGAGATTTACCAACGGCGCGGCTATCATGAGGATCTATTACCCAAAGAAGCAGATAAGAAAACCTGGAAGGGAATTAACTATTTTACCTTGTGGATGGGATCGGTACATAACGTTCCCAACTATGTCGCCGTCGGGGGCTTCTTTATTCTGGGGCTTTCCACCTTAAGCATTATGGCCGCCATTATTCTCAGTGCCTTTATTATTGCCTTTGTGATGGTGATGAACGGCGCTGCCGGTTCGAAATACGGTATTCCTTTTGCCATGATCTTACGTGCCTCCTATGGCGTGCGTGGCGCGTTGTTTCCAGGGATCCTTAGAGGCTGCGTGGCCGCCATCATGTGGTTTGGCTTGCAGTGTTACGCAGGCTCGCTGGCCTTCCTGATCCTGATTGGCAAACTGTGGCCACAGTTTCTGACCTTGGGTGGGGATTTCAACCTGTTGGGGATCGGCCTGCCTGGGCTGATTGCCTTCCTGATCTTCTGGGCGGTGAACGTGGCCATCGGCCTGGGAGGGGGCAGCATCCTCAACAAGTTTACCGCGATCCTCAACCCTTGCATCTACGTGGTGTTTGGCGGCATGGCCATTTGGGCTATCTCTATCGCGGGCCTGGACAACATCATTGCCTATGTACCCGCCAATGCTATAACGACTAACAATGGCGGCTTTATGTTCCTGGTGGTGATCAATGCGGTGGTGGCGGTATGGGCCGCTCCGGCGGTCAGCGCCTCGGACTTTACCCAGAATGCCAGCAGCTTCCGCCAGCAGGCCTGGGGGCAAACGCTAGGATTGGTGGTTGGCTATCTGATGTTTGCCGTCGCCAGCGTCAGTATTCTGGCCGGGGCCAGTATTCATTACGGCGTAGATACCTGGAACGTGCTGGATATCGTGCAGAAATGGGACAGTATTTTCGCCTCGGTGTTTGCGGTGCTGGTGATCCTGATGACTACCATCTCCACCAATGCGACCGGTAACATCATCCCTGCGGGCTACCAGATTGCTGCCATAGCACCGAAAAAACTCACCTATAAAAATGGCGTAGTGATTGCCAGCATCATCAGCCTGATTATCTGCCCGTGGAAGCTGATGGAGAATCAGGAAAGCATCTACCTGTTCCTGGATGTGATCGGCGGAATTTTAGGGCCGGTGATTGGCGTGATGATGGCGCATTATTTCATCGTGATGCGCAGTGAGATCGACCTCGACACCTTATATATCGAACCCGGTAATTATAAATACTACGATAACGGCTTTAACAGCGTAGCATTTGTTGTAACGCTGTTTGCCGTGTTGCTGTCGTTGGGCGGTAAGTTCATTGAGATACTCGAACCTTTATCACGGGTTTCCTGGTTTGTTGGCGTTATCAGCGCATTCTGTTTATATGCGCTACTCAAAAGTAGAACAGTAGTTAATCGGCAAGAATATACCTGAAGTGAATATGATAAAGAAGTAAATAACCCTAAGCGTAATAATATGATACTTTAATTTCACGAAGGAGCATGATTATGTCATATGATTTAATTATCAAGAACGGTAAGGTTGTTTTAGAACATGATGCCATCATTACCGATATTGCGGTTAAAGAGGGCAAGATTGCTGCCATCGGCAATGGTCTTACCGGCGCTAAAACGGAGATTGATGCCAGCGGAATGGTGGTGGCACCGGGCATGATCGACGCTCATGCGCATATGTCCGAACCGGGCCGTACCCATTGGGAAGGGTATGAAACCGGTACGCGTGCTGCGGCCAAGGGCGGTATCACCACCATGGTCGAAATGCCGCTCAACCAGCTGCCAGCCACGGTGGACAGAGCCTCGATAGAAATGAAGTTCTCGGCCGCAGAAGGCAAGCTCACCATTGATGCGGCCCAGTTTGGCGGCCTGGTTTCCTACAATCTGGATCGGCTGCATGAACTCGATGAGATTGGCGTGGTGGCCTATAAATGCTTCGTCGCGACCTGTGGCGATCGCAGCGTCAGCAATGACTTCCGCGACGTGAACGACTTCGAATACTTCAAAGGCTTGCAGACCTTGGCCAAGCTGGATCAGTTGGTGGCGGTACATGCGGAAAATGCCCTGATTTGCGATGCGTTAGGGGAGGAGGCCAAGGCGGAAGGGCGCGTAACGGCGCACGATTATGTCGCCTCTCGCCCGGTATTTACCGAGGTTGAAGCGATCCGCCGGGTGCTGTATCTGGCCAAGGTCGCGGGTTGCCGCTTGCACATCTGCCACGTCAGTAGCCCGGAAGGGGTGGCGGAAGTGACTCGCGCTCGTCTGGAAGGGCAACAGGTCACCTGTGAGTCCTGTCCGCACTACTTCGTGCTGGATACCGACCAGTTTGAGGAAATTGGCACCCTGGCCAAGTGTTCACCGCCGATCCGCGATGCGCAGAACCAAAAAGGGCTGTGGGATAAGCTGTTTAACGGTGAGATCGACTGCCTGGTGTCCGACCACTCGCCATGCCCACCGGATATGAAAGCGGGCAATATCATGCAGGCCTGGGGCGGGATCGCCGGGATACAAAACTGCGTCGATATCATGTTCGATGAAGCGGTGCAGAAAAGGGGCATGTCACTGCCGGTGTTTGCCAAATTGATGGCGACCAACGCCGCCGATATTTTTGGTTTGAAGCACAAGGGGCGCATTGCTGTGGGGAAAGATGCCGACCTGGTGTTCATTCAGCCCAACAGCAGCTACGTACTGGCAACCGGCGATCTCGAGTATCGCCATAAGGTCAGCCCTTATGTGGGGCGGAAAATCAACGCACAGGTGGCCAAAACCATCCTGCGTGGCGAAGTGATTTACGATCTCAAGGCGGGTTTTGGCGTTCGTCCGATAGGTAAATTTGTGCTTAAACATCAGCAATAACGTCAGTTAATCAGCGCCCGTCACCGCGCGGGCGCATGGATGATGAGATATTGGATATGAAGGAAGCTCCCATGAACGGGTTAAGTGCCAGTCGTAGCAGTTGGTTATCGGGCCTGCAGTGGTTCTTTTTCATTTTCTGCAATACGGTGGTGATCCCGCCGACCCTGCAATCGGCATTTAACCTCTCCCCTGGTGTGACCTTCTGTATCACCCAATACACTTTTATCTCCACTGCGCTGGCCTGCCTGGCACAGGTATTTTTGGGCCATCGGCGAGCCATTATGGAAGGGCCAACGGGCCTGTGGTGGGTGACCATCTTAACCTTGACCCTGGCGGAAGCGGCCAACGGCACGCCGCTGCCAGAAATTGGTGGCAGCCTTGCGGTGGGGATCCTGATCTCTGGCATTTTGACCATCCTGATTGGGGTTAGCGGCTTGGGGTTCCACCTGGCACGGCTGTTCCGTCCTGCGGTAATGGCCACGTTTATGTTTTTGCTGGGGGCGCAGTTAATCAGCATCTTCATGAAAGGGATGCTGGGGTTACCTTTTGGCGTTTATACCGGCGTCGTGACCATTAACTACCCGGCCTTTTACTGGGCGTTGACGGTGTTGCTGATGATTATCGCCATTATTGCCTTTTTACCGCGGGCGATCGGCAAATATGCGCTGTTAATCGGCACTCTGGTTGGCTGGGGCGTTTACAGCTGGTGGTTTGCACCCACCGGTGCGCCGATTGCGGGTAGCGATTGGGTGCTGTTCCCACTTGGGTGGCCGCAGGAATTGCATTGGGGGATTGTGATTAGCGCCATACTGACCGGTTTGGTCAATGTGTCGAATAACTTTGCCGCCATTCGTGGCACCGATATTTTTTATGCGGATGGCCCGGCGGGCAGAAGCCTGTTCCGGCGTAGCTTTATGGTCTCGGGCGGGTTGACCTGTCTGGCAGCTCCACTGGGCGTGGTGCCTTTCTCGCCTTTTGTCTCTTCCATTGGCCTGCTGACTCAGACACAAGACAGCAGTCAGCGCTCGTTTATTATTGGCAGCGTGGTATTCCTGCTGGTGGGGATGTTGACGCCGCTAGCGCAATTTTTCTGCAGTATTCCGCTCACGGTCAGCAGTGCCGTCATGCTGGCCTCTTATCTGCCTCTGCTGTTCTCCTCGGTGCTGTTTATCAACAAGATCGAACTGAATAGCCGCAACATTTATCGGCTGGCGCTACCGCTGTTTTTGGGCGTGTTCCTGATGAGTATGCCTTCCTCCTTTTGGCAAGGGGTGCCGATCACCATCAGGCCGCTATTTAGCAATGGCCTGTTGATTGGCGTGCTGCTGGCGGTGTTGGTTGAGAATAGTATTCCGTGGGATAAGGTGAAACCACGCTAGCATTTATAATACAGCAATTAATCAATATTTTTTAAATTCCCACCGCCCTGTCTTTGATAATCAGGGCGAGTTAATCCAATTACACTGAAATAAAATCTGAAATAGCAGGATGCCAACCAAGGAGATCCGATATGGCGACCAATAATGCTGAGATTGATCAAGCTATTCTGGCCAGTCCCGACAAGGCTAAACTCTACCGTAAAATAGCCTGGCGAATTATGCCGATATTACTGATTAGCTATATCGTCGGTTATCTTGATCGCGTGGGGATATCATTTTCAAAATTCCAGATGATGCCGGATATTCTGCAAGGTAATGTGTCGATGGCAGAGGCGGTGTATGGCCTTGGTGCCGGCGTATTTTTTATTGGTTATATTATCGCCGGTGTGCCAAGTAATATCTTACTGAGTAAGTATGGTGCGCGAAAGGTCATTGCCCTGTTGATGTTGGTATGGGGCACAATTTCAATGCTGAGTATTTTCATTACCAATCCCACACAGTTTTATCTGGCGCGATTCCTGCTGGGGTTAGCCGAAGCCGGCTTTTATCCGGGGGTGATCCTCTATCTGACACTGTGGTTCCCTTCAAGCCAGCGGGCAAAGATGACGGCGTTGTTTGTTTGCGGGATACCGGTCAGTAACATCATTGGTGGGCCACTTTGCGGTTGGATTATTGAAAACATGAATGGCATGTTCGAACTGTCCGGCTGGCAATGGCTATTTTTTATCAGTGGTCCACGTGCGGTATTGATTGCGGTCGTCATTTTCTTCTTCCTGGATAATACCTATCAGAGTGCTAAATGGCTCAGTCCACAAGAAAAAGAGATGATCACCCAAGATATGGCGCAGGGAACATCGAAAAAAGTGGGTGCGGATGGTACTGCGCAGGAGTGGACAATGAAGACCATGCTGAAGTCTTCCGCCTTCACTAAAATGTGGCTGATCTGTTTCTGTACGGTGATGGGGCAAGGGGGCTTGGCCTTCTGGGTGCCGACCATGATCCGTGATACGGGGGTGAGCTCGGTAATGGATATTGGTTTGCTGACCATGCTGCCGTATATGCTGGCCGTTGTTGCTATGCTAATGGCTGCGCGCAGCTCTGACAAACATCGAGAAAGGCGTTGGCATATTATTGTTCCTTTCTGTATTGCTGCGGTTTCGCTGATCTTTATCGGCCTGTTCCCAGATAATAAAGTCATCGTAATGGTGGCATTATGTATTGCAGTCGCCTCCAGCCTAGTGCCTTCGCCTCTGTTCTGGAGTTTGCCAAATGCTATCTTTACCGGTACCTGCGCTGCCGCTGGGATAGCGCTAATTAACTCGATTGCCAATATAGGTGGCTTTATCTCCCCCTATATTATTGGTTACTTTAAAAATACCACAGAGAGTAATCTGGTCGCGATGTGTGTGCTATCCAGCATGATGATACTGGGGGCTATTCTGACCTATAGCGTTCCGGCGAAACTGGTTAATAAATAATATCCAATAGAATATCGGTTACTGACAGTAGCTCCGATTGATAAAAAACCATGCTCTCTGTGCCTATGTGGTGATCTATTTCATTGGCCGAGGGTATGGTTTTTTTATTGGCTAATGATGAAGGGGGTAACGTTATGGTGGCGATATTAAAAGCAGAGTGAATAACAGGTGACTCGGTGTTGGCCCCTCACCCTAACCCTCTCCCACAGGGAGAGGGGACCGATCGAGTATGTATGAAGTTGTAGTAATTCACTTCGAATTAGGAGGCGGTCGAATTTGCTGAGATGAATTATCTACCCACAGGGAGGGGACCGATCGAGTATGTATGAAGTTGTAGTAATTCACTTCGAATTAGGAGGCGGTCGAATTTGCTGAGATGAATTATTTACCCACAAAAGAGCGAGGGCTAACAGCTCCCTCTCCCACAGGTAGAGGGGACCGATCGAGTTGGGCTGAAAGTATCGTGATTCTTCATGAGCACCGGCAGATTCAGCTTGGTTAAAGGGGCGATCGAGTTTGCTGAGGTAACTTCTTTATTTCCAAAAGAGTAGGGGCTAATAGCTCCCTCTCCCTGTGGGAGAGGGTTGGGGTGAGGGGAAAATTGATTACTGAATGAACAATAAGACTCTGCTTCAATCAAATAGGCCACACTACATGGAGCGTGGCCTTGAAGCGGGTTTAGAAGTCGACGTCGCGGTTGCAGTCTTTCGAGTAGATATAGCTGAACTCTTCCTGGCCCACCGCATAACCGGCTTGCGGAACGTAGGCGGCCATAAAGATGTAATCCCCTTTCTTGACCGGGATCCACTCGTTATCCAGGTTATACACCCCAGCACCGCTGAGAATATATGCGCCATGTTCCTGCACGTGGGTCTCGATGTAGCCATGGCTGGCACCTGGCTTGAAGGAGAGGATATGAATGTTCATATCGAACCCCAGATCCTTCGGCAGCAGATCTTGCAGGATCACATCGCTCATGCCTTCATAGTGAATTCTTTCCAGCTTGTTGACGTTGTTGCTCACCACGTGGGCTTCATAGCCCTTGATGCGGTTGTAGACTCGCTTGTAGAGGAACAACTGGCTTGGCTTGCCGCCGTTGGTGTTCTCCAGGCGCAGCATCACGCCGGCAGGGCAATACAGATAGCCACCGGTGGTGAGTGGATAATCGGTGCTGTCGGCTGACGCGGTGATGTTACCTTCGATAACGTAGACCAAGGTTTCAATATTCTCACCGCCAAAGCCTTGCTGGTTACGGCCACCATCATGCAGCGTCACCAGATAATCGACAAAAGTGGCGCCCAGTTTCGGGGTGGCAAGAATGGTGACGTCGCAATTCTCAAAGCCAGGAATGATGTTACGCACCAGGCCATCCGGTGGGATCACTGCATAGTTGTCGCGTTTGATAATGGAGCGCGAAGCCAAGATATCTTTTGGATAGCCAATCTGATTATTGATATAACCCACGGTAATTCTCCTGATTAGTCAGGGCCGTAGCCCTACAACAAAAATTATGCCTGTGCCGCCGTTTGGCGATTGTTTTTCTGCTTCATCAATACGTTGACGGTAAAGAAGATCACGGTGCCGATCAGCAGGATGGCAGCGGAGATATAGAACCCCATCACCTTGGAGCCGGTGCTGTCGGAGATCACCCCGGTGAGGAAGGGAGCAATCACCGAAGAGGACATGCCGAAAAAGTTAAACACGCCAAAGCTGGTGCCGTAGCCTTTCTTCGGAGCGTTATCTGCCACGAAGGAGATCATGATCGGATCCACCGCCAGCTTACCGAGCAGGCCGTAAAGGATCAGGCTGACCAGCAGGGTGGTGGAGTCCGGTGAGATCACGGTGCAGACTAGCGTCACGGCAGCACAGATTTGCAAGAAGATGATCAACTGCACTTTCTTGGCGCGGAAACGGTCAGACATGCGGCTGAAGAACAGCGCCCCTGGCACGGAGGCGAAGGCCACCAGCGCGGCAGAGAAGCCGATGGCCACGCCTTCAAACCCACGTTCCTGTTGCAGGAAGGAAGGCAGCCAGGTCACGATCATGTAGTAGCCATAGCAGGTGGCGAAATACATCACGTAGGCGGAAATCATCCGCAGGCTGAACAACCCACTGACTTCCTCGGTCTCTTCCACTGGCGTGGCCGCAGCGGCTGCCGGGCTGGCGGCCAGAGAAGCGGTGTAGGAGCCCCCCTTGATCACCAGGAAGAACACCACCGTCATTACCACCAGCAGGCCGGTGATGATAAACAGCATGATTTGCCAGTCCATCCCCATGCTTTTCACCAGCAGGCTGGAAGCGATCAGGCCAATGGCCATCCCCAGCGCGGAACCGCTGTTGATAATGGCGGTGGCCAAACCACGGCGTTCCAGCGGAATGTTTTCTGATGACAGCGAGTATGCCGAGCCGTAGTAAGAGCCACAGCCCATCCCGGCCAGCAGGCTACCGGCGTAGATCATGGTCAGGCTGGTGGCGTTACCGATCAGCAAGGTGGCGATGATGAACAGGCAAAAGCCTGGGATCAGCACCACCTTCTTGCCGAACTTATCCACCAGGATCCCCGCGGGGATTTGCATCCCGGTATAGGCAAAGAAGTAGAAGCTGGCGATCAGACCCATCTCGGCGTTGGAATGCGAGCCGATGGTTGCCTGGATCTCAGGGAAGATCGGTGTCAGCACCGTGCGGTAAATCCAGATCACCGCCCAGCCCAGACACAGGACCACCACTATTTTTTTCCAATACAGCGGGTCAAACCCGGTGTTGGAAGAGGCTTTGCTGTTGCTCATAGGCGGGCTCCCTGCTCGGTATAGGCCAGTTGGTATAAGGTATGCGCCAGAATTTTCACCCCTTCGGCCAGGTCGGACAGTTCGGTTTTCTCCGCCGGGTTATGGCTGATACCGGCAATGCTTGGCACAAACATCATCACTGTCGGCACGTGCGGGGCAAAAATCTGTGAGTCATGGCCAGCACCGCTGTGGATCATGCGGTAGTTCATCTTATGGCTTTCACACAGGTGGCTGACGCAGGCCAGCAGTTGTTTGTCCATTGGGATCGGCGTTTCATCCATCCACAGGTCGATCTCGACCTCAATGCCCATTTCGGCACAGATACGCTGAATATCGGCTTCGATCTCCTGGGTAAAACGCAGCAGCGTTGCTTTGTCGGTGTGGCGGCAATCCAGAGTGAAATGAGTGAAACCAGGCACGACGTTGACGGTGTTAGGCTTGGGCTCGACCTTGCCAAAGGTCAGCACCAGCGGGTCGCCTTCCACTTTGGCCTTGGCGATGGATTCGCAGCAGATCCGGCTGAAGGCATAAACGGTATCTTTGCGGTAACCCATCGGCGTGGTGCCCGCGTGGTTGGCCTCGCCCTTGAGTTTGATATCGTAGCGGCGCTGGCCGACGATGCTGGTGACCACGCCAATGGTTTTTCCTTCGGTCTCCAACACTTTGCCCTGCTCGATATGCAGTTCAACGAAGGCGGCGATATCTTTGCGCAGCGGTTGGTCTTGCGGGCGGAAGTCAAAGCCTGCGCTATGCATGGCGTCAACGAAATTCACGCCTTTGGCATCACAGATGCTTTTGACTTCTTCCGGGCGAGCGGAGCCGATAATGTTTTTACTGCCCCAGAAAACGTAAGGGAAACGGCTGCCTTCCTCCTCGGCTAGAGAGATGACTTCCAGCGTGCGCAATGGCGCGCCGTAGGTCTCTTTGAGATGTTTGATCGCCAGATAGGCGGCTTCGATGCCAAATTGACCATCAAGGTTGCCGCCGTTGACGACCGTATCGATGTGCGAGCCAGAAAGGATCACCTGATCGGGATATTTGCTGCCCTGCAGGCGGCCGGATAAATTGCCGACGGCATCAAAAGAGGTCGCCAGACCGGCGGTTTCAAAAGCCTGCTTCAGCGCCTGTTGGGCTTCCACCCACTCAGGGGTATACAGCAAACGCGTCATGCCGCCGCTGGGATCTGCCCCGATCTTGGATAACCAGCCAGAAGTTTCACTAATTTCTTGTTGGAAATTCTTCATATTTATCTGCCTGCTTGTAACGTCCCTGAGACATGCGCCAACTCAGCTTTGTCGGGAGGGTTGATAAGGGAAATGGCGGTGAAAATAGCTTTTCTCCGCCTGATTTAATTGATCTGACGATTAACTGGCAAACGGATCTTTATGGTCGTAGGAACGTTGGTAAATATCATCAGAAATCAGGTATTGATAAATGTCGTCAACAATATCGATGCCATTCTTTTCATTTTCTATTTCACGCATATGGCTACCCTGGCCAGGGTAGAGTACTTGTTTCACGCCAGGCGCCGGTTTGATTTCGTTCAGTTCTCTCATGACCTGGCTGATATGTTTGCGGAAGGTCACTTCGTTGGTGAAATAGCTTGGGTTGAGCACGATATGCAGCTGGCCCAATTCCCGGCCTGCGCTTAAATCGTGATACATCGAGCTGACGTGTTTGCCGAACGGCAGGCCAAGCAACACGCCGGAGAGAATATCGACCATCATCATCAGGCCGTAACCTTTTGGCCCGGCGATAGGCAACAGCCCGCTGACGGCGAAAGGATCGGTGGTGTTATTGCCTTCGCTGTCTACCGCCCAGGTATCCGGGATTGGCACGTTGCGTGAGCGAGCATCCAGCACCTTGCCCCAGGCTTGAACCGTAGTGGCCATATCGAAGGTCATGATGTCGTCGCCTTCGGCCGGTGCCGAGAAAGCGATAGGGTTGGTGCCGTAATAGACCTCTGCGCCGCCATATGGGACGACCATCGGATCCGACTGACACACTGATATGCCAATCATGCCCGCATGGGCGGCCTGTTGCACAAAGTAAGACAGCGCGCCACTGTGGCCGATGCGGCGAACGCCTACCACCGCTACGCCGTTCTCTTTCGCCATTTCGATGGCATGGTCCATACCCAGCTTGGCTGCGACGTGCCCGGCACCGTTGTCGCCATCAAAAACTGCGCTGCAAGGGCCGGTTTTTTCAAAGGTGAAATGCGGGTCGTTATTGGTGCCGCCTTTGCTGATGCGTTCAGAATAATATTCCACCCTCACCGCGCCGTGGGAATGGATCCCGCGCGCATCCGCATGGACCAAAACGTCCGCGACAATCCCGGCGTGTTCCTG
Source organism: Serratia sp. 3ACOL1 (assembly GCF_003668775.1). Classification (NCBI taxonomy): domain Bacteria; kingdom Pseudomonadati; phylum Pseudomonadota; class Gammaproteobacteria; order Enterobacterales; family Yersiniaceae; genus Serratia; species Serratia sp. 3ACOL1. The sequence continues at coordinate 125,704 of NZ_CP033055.1, forward strand.
GCTTAGACCTGCAGAATGAATTTTATTTTGAATCAGTTGGTGCAGTTGCTGCTTAGAGACTTTCATAGACAGTCCTTTCGTTACTACGGTTTATTTAAACTATCTCTGTCTCCTACTGTATAAACATAGCAAGGGAATAATGTGATCCAGACGGCTATTGTTTTATTGGCTTAAATTTTCATTGAATGGGATTACCATTGTTAGATTATTTTTAACAAAGCGCCGTGTTTCTGATGATTGAATTTAATTAATTCCCGCCGGACTTGATGATTTTTTCTAACAATGGGAAAAGTGTGATGAGACTCACCTTCGTCATCGGGTTTTATTTGTAGCTTGGCCAATAAGAATATGGGGTCTGAAATAAATAGGTTGCTAAAAATATCTGAGAACGCCCATTGCGAAGTTCACATGCTGTTTTAAGGATATCACTATGATCCATGCTTTTATAAAAAAAGGGAGCTTTCAGGATTCCGTCAGCCTGATGCTAATTTCCCGCAAGCTTAGCGAATCACCCAACGTCGAAGAAATATCGGTCATGATGGGGACACCAGCCAATAAATCCTTACTTGAAGCGACCGGTTTCTGGCATCCGCAATTCAGTGAAGCGACCCCCAATGATATTTGCGTGGCCATCAAGGCGGAATCTGCCGATGACAGCATCACTGCACAGATCGGTGAAGCGTTAGACCTGGCGTTGAAAGCCATTGCCCAGGGGCAGCAGGGCGGAAAACGCTTGCTCAAGGCACGCAGCTGGCGCATGGCGCGGCAGAAGCTGCCAGATGCCAATATGGTGCTGATTTCCATTGCAGGGGAATATGCCGCGCAACTGGCCGATCAGGCGCTGGATGATGGCTGTAACGTAATGATGTTTTCCGACAACGTCAGCGTTGAGCAGGAAGTGGCGCTAAAAACCAAGGCGCGCGACAAGGGCCTGATTGTGATGGGCCCAGACTGCGGCACGGCCAATATTGCCGGGGCTCCGCTGGCCTTTGCCAACGTTGCCCCCAAAGGCATGATCGGCATCATTGGCGCCTCGGGAACGGGTATCCAGGAGCTGACCTCACAAATTACCCTGGCCGGTCAGGGCGTCTCTCACGCCATTGGCTTGGGCGGGCGTGATTTAACCGCCGAAATCGGTGGTATCAGCGCTATCACCGCACTGCGTATGTTGGCGGCCGATCCGCAAAGCCAGGTGTTGGCGTTTGTCTCCAAGCCTCCGGCCGAAGCGGTACGTCAACGGGTTATCGATGAGATGAAGACCCTTGGCAAACCGGTTGTCGCGTTGTTCCTTGGTGCCAGGAACGCACTGAAGCAGGAAGATAACATCACCTTCGCCACTACATTGGATGAGGCTGCACGCCTGGCAGCGATGTTGGCAAACGTGCAGCAAATGGCCGCACAGCAACCTGCGGTATGCGGTGGCAAAATCTCTGGTCTGTACGCCGGTGGCACGCTGGCAGCGGAATGCGCCATGTTGCTGGCCGATCGGCTGGGCGTGGAGGCCGACAGCAAGCATCAGCATGGCTCAATGCTCAACGCCGACGGGCACCGCATTATCGATATGGGGGACGATTTCTACACCCAGGGTAAACCGCACCCAATGATCGACCCGTCTACCCGTAATCAGGAAATCGCTCGCCTTGCTCAGCAGCCGCAGATTGGCGTGTTGCTGCTGGATGTGGTGATTGGCTATGGCGCCCAGGAAGATCCCGCAGATTCCTTGGCTACCGAAGTCAAACGCGTACGCGAAAAGCGTGGTGCGGCCCATCCGCTGGCAGTTATCGCCGCGGTGACAGGCACCGAACAAGATCCCCAGCAGCGTTCCAAACAGATTGCCACGCTCAACGAGGCGGGCATTGCCGTGATGAATTCGCTGCCTGAAGCGGTAGCGCTGGCCTGCCAGTTAATCGCCCCTCCTGCTCTGGGTACTAACGAACCCGCACCCGCCATGCTGGCCGGTGTTTCCGTGATCAATGCAGGCTTGCGTAGCTTTGCCGACGATCTGCAAACCAACGAAATTTCAGTGGTGCATTACCAATGGGCCCCGGTGGCCGGTGGTAATCAACGATTGGCTAACATACTGAAAAATTTAAAGTAAGGGATTGATATGTACGCAACTATTGAACAAGCAAACGCTGCCGTTATCGCCAGGATCCGTGAAGCCCGCCCACATTGGCAGGATGTTGATTTAGCTAAAAACCTGATCCCGCAGTTGGCACAGGGGAGAAAATTGCTGCATGCCGGCCCGCCGGTCACCTGGGCGGAAATGAGCGGCCCGGTACGCGGTGCCTGCATTGGGGCCTGCCTGTTTGAGCAGTGGGCCGAAAGTGAGCAGCAGGCGTTGGCGCTGCTGGAAAAGGGTGAGATTGAATTCATCCCTTGCCATAACGTCAGTGCCGTTGGCCCGATGGGGGGCATCACCTCGGCGCATATGCCGCTGGTGGTGGTGAAAAACACCGTTCATGGCAACCATGCCTACTGCAACCTGAACGAAGGGATCGGTAAGGTGATGCGCTTTGGAGCCTATGGGCCAGACGTGCAGGCTCGCCTGTGCTGGATGCGTGACTCATTGGCACCGGTACTGAAAGAGGTACTGGCCACCTTTGATGAGGGGATTGACCTCACCGCCGTCATGGCTCAGGCCATCACCATGGGGGACGAGTTCCACCAGCGTAATATCGCAGCGTCGGCGCTGCTGATGCGTCTGTTAGCCCCGAAAATCAGCCTGCTTGAGCGGGACAACGTTGAGCTGGCCAAGGTCATGCAATTCCTCAGCATTACCGACCAGTTCTTCCTCAACCTGGCGATGGCCTATTGCAAGGCGGCCATGGATGCCGGGGCCGAGATTAAGCAAGGCACCATCGTGACGGTGATGACCCGTAACGGCAAAAACTTTGGCGTCAAGATCAGCGGCATGGGTGACCAATGGTTTACCGCGCCGGTCAATACGCCGGAAGGCCTGTTCTTCTCCGGCTATAGCCAGGCCGACGCCAACCCGGATATTGGCGACAGCGCCATTACCGAGACCTTCGGCATTGGCGGTGCGGCCATGGTCGCTGCGCCTGGCGTGACCCGCTTTGTCGGAGCCGCCGGTGGCATGAGTGCCGCGACTGATATCTCCGAAGAGATGGCCGAGATTTACCTGGAACGCAACATGATGCTGCAAATCCCAACCTGGGACTTCCAGGGCGCTTGCCTGGGGCTGGATGCCCGTCGGGTGGTGGAAACCGGTATCACGCCGTTGATCAACACCGGGATTGCCCACCGTGAAGCCGGGGTTGGGCAGATTGGTGCCGGTACCGTGCGTGCTCCATTGGGCTGCTTTGAAAAAGCCATCGAAGCGCTGGCAGAAAAACTGGGCATCAGCGCGTAACAACCGGTTCGCCCGGAGGTGACTCCGGGCTAGGGAGCAAGTTATGGACATTACCGCATTAGCCATTAGCCGCTATGCCACGCAAGATTACGGTCCGCTGCGTTGCGTGGGGCGTTTCAACAATGCCATCAACTTTCTCTCGCCTAACGATCGGCTACTGACGTTGCACCGTGAAGGGCGTGGGCTTAGCCCGATGGGCTGGGAAATTGGCGACGACGACTTCGACGAAATCTTTGACAGCCTGCCTGCGGCCCAGCATTGCCAGCTTTCACCGACGGGGATTGAGCTCGAGGACATTGCCATCTACCGCCAGGGGAGGTGTTTGGATCTCTGCCTGAAGGTGAGTGGAGAAATTGCGTTGCCGCCATTGGCTGCCGCGCTGGCCGATGTTGACGCCCAGACCGGCCTGTTTGGCCGCCTGGATAGCCTGGTTGATCAACCGCATTGCCTAGAAATTCGCGAGCTACAGCAGCACTTTACCGCCTGGTTGTTGGGGCAGAAAGTAGACTGGAGCGCCGTGCTTGGCAAAGGCCCTGGCTTGACGCCAAGCAATGATGACACGGTGCTGGGCATGTTGTTGGCGGCTCATCTCGATAGCCGCGTGGATGTCGTAAGGTTGCCGTCCTTTTTTGCCGCCAGCCAACCTTTAAACCAGTTGACCACCTTGGTCAGCGTCCACTATTTGCAGTTTGCCGAGCAGGGGATCTTCTCCACCCCGGTACAACTTCTGGCACGCGCCTTACTCAGGCCCAAAGAATTACCCGCAGCCATCAACGACATGTTGGCAACCGGCCATTATTCCGGCGCGGACACGTTATTGGGCGTCTGGTTGGGCGCAATGGCAATCAATCGTCTTTATTAGTTTATCAGTGGAAAACCCTACCGAATGCCGTTCGGTATGGGCTGCTATTACTTGAAAATGGGTATCTGAATGGAAACTTTAGTTATTGCCTTGGGGGGCAACGCCCTGTTAAAGCGTGGCGCGGTGTTATCTGCAGAGAATCAATACCAGAGCATTGCGCTAATTGCCGATGCCATTGGCAAGCTGGCCAAGAAATACCGCATCGCCATTGTGCACGGTAACGGCCCACAGGTGGGGCTGCTGGCGCTGCAAAACCTGGCCTATCGCGATGTTCCCCTTACCCGCTGGACATTCTGGTGGCGGAAAGCCAGGGCATGATCGGCTATATGCTGGCCCAGCAGCTAGGGGCGTTCCATCCTGCTCAGCCGGTGTCCACGTTGCTGACTCGCGTCTTGGTAGACAGAGAAGATCCGGCGTATCGGGAACCCAGTAAATTTATCGGGCCGGTTTATGAGCCACAGCAGCAAGCCGAGCTGGAAAATAAGTATGGCTGGAGCATGAAGCTGGATGGGAAATACCTGCGCCGGGTGGTGCCTTCCCCTGAACCGAAAAAGATTATCGATATTGAAGCGATCAATCTGCTGCTGGCGAAAAACCACATCGTGATTTGCAACGGCGGTGGCGGCGTTCCGATGGTGGCCAGCGCACAGGGGATGGTCGGCAGCGAAGCGGTGATCGACAAGGATCTGGCCTCTGCGTTACTGGCCGAAGCCCTGGATGCCGATCACCTGGTGATCCTCACTGATGCGGATGCGGTGTATCAGCACTGGGGCACCCCGCAGCAAAAAGCCATCCGTTCGGCCACCACCCAAGAGCTGGCCCCGATGGCGGTAGCCGATGGATCGATGGGGCCAAAAATCATGGCGGTCAGCCGCTTTGTGCAGCGTAGCGGCAAGGTGGCACATATCGGTGCCTTGCAGGATATCGAGTCGGTACTGGCAGGCACTGCGGGGACATTAATTACGCCGTAATACTGGATGGGCCGAGCGGCCCATTAACCAAGGGAAAATGAATATGCAAACTATAAAAACAGAGCGAATGCCCTATTGGATTAAAACCGTCGTGATCTTCTTCCTCGGCTGGGTCGTTATCTATGCTGGGCGTTCGGTACTTAGCCCCATCATGCCGCAGATCCAAACCGAGTTCGGGCTGTCAAAAAGCCATCTGGGCTTAATCAGCAGCCTGTTCTTTCTGACCTACACCATTTTACAGGTGCCTGCCGGACTATTGGGCGACCGCCTGGGCAGAAAACGCATTCTGGTTAGCGGCTTTATGCTGTTTGCGCTGTTTATCGCTGCCGTCAGCATCTCATCCAACTTTCTGATTTTCATCGTACTGTGGATGCTGACCGGTGCTTCGCAAGGCGTCTATTATGGCCCGCAGTATGCGCTTTCTTCCGAGGCCATCCCCAAGAAATGGATCACCTTGGGCAGTGCGGTGATCGGTAGTGGGATGTCGTTCGGTATCGCGCTGGGGTATTACCTTTCCAGCTTTATGATCGAACACTTTCATACTTCGTGGAAGATGCCGTTCCTGGCGATGGCGGTTCCGGTGTTTATTGTGGCGCTGCTGATGCTGTTTTTCATTCGGGAAAAAGCGCCGCAAAGTGCCAGCGATACTCCAGTAACGGCGGCAGCAAAGAGCGAATTCAGTTTCCTGGATCTGTTTAAAAACCGTAACCTGCTGATGGCTTACATCACCATTTTTTGTTCGATCTACGGCTTCTTCGTTATTATTACCTGGCTACCGTATTACCTGCAAAAAGAACGCGGTATGGATATTGTGCACGCTGCTAGCATTGCCTCCATCGTACCGTGGATCTCGGTGCTCGGGACGCTGATTTGCAGCTATATCTCCGACAAGCTGGGCCGTAGAAAACCGGTGGTGCTGTTTATGCTGCCTTTCTCACTGCTGGCGATCTTCGGCATCGTTTATTCCACCAGTGAAGCGGCGTTGATTGGCGTATTGGTGCTGTATGGGTTTATCGGCAAAATCAGCCTCAACCCGGTACTGATTGCACTGGTGGCAGACAACGCACCGCGTGCTGCGCTCAGTACCGCTTTCGGGCTGTATAACTTCTTTGGTATGGCGGCGTCGATCTTTGCGCCTTACGTGACCGGCTTTATTGCCGACAGCACGGGGACGCTGAATGCGGGCTTCTATTTTGCCGCGATGATCACGGTGGTGGGCTTTATCGCTATGTTGTTCGTCAAAGAGGGGAAACCGGCGCAGGAGGCTTGATGTTGGATGCAGGGCGCAACCGTGCGGCTGCGCCCACGTTCGATTAATACAGCAGTGAATACAGCTGGCGGCGATATTTGGCGGCCAGCGCATCGCCAGTCCCCAGTGCGGCCAGGATATCCATCAAGGTCTTGCGGGCGCTACCGTTAGCCGCCGCCAAATCCTTTTTCAGATGACCCATCAGCAATTCCAGCGCCTCTTCGTTACGGCCAACCTGATGCAGTTGCAAGGCTAACTGCACGGCAAGTTCGACGTTTTCCGGCTGTTGCTGAACCTGCTGCTGCAACTGCTGAATTTCCGGCGTATCGGCGGCCTGCTTCATCAGCTCAATCTGCGCGACCAGGCCGAGGTAACGGGTATCGCGATCCTGCAATGGGATGGTTGCCAGCACCGCTTCGGCATCATCCGTCTTGTTCAGGGCGATCTGGGTTTCCGCCAGCGTCAGGCCGATATCGCTGCGTTGATTGCTGAGACTCCAGGCATCTTTCAACAAAGGCAGAGCTTCTGCTGCACGGTCTTCCTGCAACAGTTCGGTGGCTTCTGCCAGCTTGAGATCTTCGGCTTTTGGCAGGAAACGCTGCAGGAATTCGCGGATCATCTCTTCCGGCTGCGGCCCTTGGAAACCATCAACCGGCTGACCATCCTTGAACAGATAGACGGTTGGCAGGGAACGCAGGCCAAACTGGGCGGCGATCGCCTGCTCGGCATCGCAATCCACCTTCGCCAGAACGAACTGACCCGCGTATTCCGCCGCCAGTTTATCCAGTATCGGGGTGAGCTGCAGACAGTGCTGGCTGCGATCCGACCAGAAGTAGAACAGCACCGGCTGGGACATGGACTGTTCCAGCGTTTGGTGCAGGTTAGTTTCGTTAATATCAACAACGGCTTGAGCTAGCATGGTTTCTCTCTAATCTGATCTTGCGGAGCCAATCTATTCTAAATGGGGGCAAAGCGGCGAGCTTCAACCCTTAGCCCCCGTTTGCTTAACCATTACTGCGCAATAGCCAGTCCAGCGCACGGCCCGGCAGCAGGCGGCGCAGGATGCTCATGGTATGAGCCAGCAGGGTGACCGGGTAGCGCAACTTGGCTTTAGGGCTTTCCAGCGCATGGCGCAGCTTCGGTAACACCGCTTCGGCAGGCAGCGTCAACCGCTTGGCGATACTCGGGTTGTGCACCGGTTTATCGCTCTGTGCCTGATTGACGTTCTGGGTGAAATGGGTCGTCAGCGGGCCTGGCTCGATCAGGCTGACCTGAATGCCGCTGCCGTGCAACTCCATGCGCAACGCGTCCGACCAGGCTTCCAGCGCAAATTTGCTGGCGGCATAGGCCCCACGCCCGGCGCTGGAGATTAACCCCATCACTGAACTGGTCTGAATAATGCGCCCTTCACCGTGCGGCAGCATGGCTGGCAGCAGCAACTGGGTGAGCTGGTGGGTGCCAAACAGGTTGGCGGAAAATTGCCGTTCCAGCTGTTGGCGTGAAATCGAACTGAGCGGGCCGTAAACGCCGAAACCGGCATTGTTGAACAAACCGTACAGCCGCCCGTTGGTCAGCTCGATAACCTGTGCGGCGGCGCGTTCTACGCTGGCGCTATCGTCCAGATCCAGCTCAATGCCTTCAAGCCCGAGCTGGCGCATATTTTCCACGTCTTCCGGCTTACGGCAGGCGGCCAGCACGCGATAGCCACGGTTACGCAGATCTTGCGCTGCAATCAATCCTATCCCGCTGGAACAGCCGGTTATCAATACCGCTTTTTGCATAACTTTACCTAGTAGCTAACCCTATTCAGTTAGACTCATGTTTAACTAGTGGTTCCAGCTGTTGCGCCATCCAGGTGGCGATAAACGGCTGGGCATCCTGATTGGGGTGCAAACCGTCATCCTGCATCCATTCCGGTTTGATCACCACCTGTTCCATATAAAACGGCAGCAGCGGAATGTTGAATTGCTTGGCCAACGCAGGATACAGCGCACCGAAAGCCTCGGTGTAGCGGCGGCCATAGTTTGGCGGAATATGAATTTGCATCAGCAGCGGTTTAGCCCCCGCCTGCAAAACCAGCGTGATAATCTGGTTGAGATCGCGCTCGATATCCGCAGCCGGGAAGCCGCGCAGACCATCGTTGGCACCCAGCTCGATCAGCACCCAGCGGGGTTGATGTTGTTTCAATAGCTCGGGCAAGCGTGCCAGCCCCTGAGCGGCGGTGTCACCGCTGATACTGGCATTGACCACGGTCGGGTGGCCAGGTTGTTTCTGCCACTCATCGGCTAGGCGAGTGGCCCAGGCCTGCGCTACCGGCAACCGATAGCCAGCACTTAAACTGTCGCCCAAAATCAATAAGGTATCGGCAGCGACAGCACGTAAACTGAATAATCCCAACAGCAAAAGGAAGGGAAGATGCCAGCGGAAAACGTTCTTGAAGTTCATCATCTTAGTAAACACGTTGGTCAGGGTGAGCATCAGCTTACCATCCTTACCGGAGTCGAGCTGGTTGTCAAACCCGCACAGACAATTGCGCTGATCGGCGAGTCCGGTTCAGGCAAATCGACCTTGTTGGGCATCCTTGCCGGGCTGGACGACGGTAGCGAAGGAGAAGTTAGCCTGCTGGGGGAATCGCTGACGGCGCTGGATGAAGAAGGGCGCGCTGCGCTGCGGGCTAAAAACGTCGGCTTTGTATTCCAGTCTTTCATGCTGGTCCCCACCTTGAACGCGCTGGAAAACGTACAACTCCCCGCGCTGCTGCGTGGTGAAAGCGATCGTCAAAGCCGGGACCAAGCGGTGCAACTGCTGGAACAGCTGGGGTTAGGCAAGCGTCTTAGCCACCTGCCAGCGCAACTTTCCGGTGGGGAACAACAGCGTGTGGCGCTGGCACGGGCGTTCAGTGGCCGCCCACGGGTTCTGTTCGCTGATGAACCCACCGGCAACCTGGATCGCCAGACCGGTGAGCGCATAGCCGATCTGCTGTTCTCCCTCAACCGTGATTTCGCCACCACACTGATCCTGGTCACCCATGACGAGACGCTGGCGGCGCGTTGTCAGCGGCGGCTGCGCTTGCGTGAAGGCAAGCTGTGGGAGGAAGCATGATTTGGCGTTGGTTCTGGCGTGAATGGCGATCGCCTTCGCTGCTGATCGTCTGGCTGGCGCTGACGTTATCGGTCGCCTGCGTGTTGGCACTGGGCAGCATCAGCGATCGAATGGACAAAGGCTTGAGCCAGCAAAGCCGCGACTTTATCGCCGGGGATCGGGTATTGCGTACCGCGCGTCCGGTGCCGGAAGGCTGGCTGCTAGATGCCCAGCAACAGGGGCTGAAAGTCAGCCGCCAGCTCTCTTTTACCACCATGACCTACGCGGGGGATCGTCCGCTACTGGCCAACGTCAAGGCTACCGATGCGGCCTATCCGCTGTATGGGCAGTTGGAAACTCTGCCAGCCAATCTCAAACCTGTGCCGGGCAGCGTGTTGGTGGCTCCGCGCCTGTTGGCATTATTGGATATCAAGGTCGGCGACAATCTGGAGGTGGGGGATACCACGTTACGCATCGCCGGTGAAATCGTGCAGGAGCCGGATTCTGGCTTCAATCCGTTCCAGACCGCACCTGGCATTATCATCAACCTGGCGGATGTGGATAAAACTGGAGCGGTACAGCCGGGCAGCCGCCTGACCTACCGTTATATGTTTGCCGGTGCGCCAACCGATATTCAACGCTATGAAGAACGCCTCAAACCGCAGCTCAAACCCGATCAGCGCTGGTATGGGTTGGAGGAGTCCGGCAGCGCGCTGGGTAAATCGCTACAGCGTTCCCAACAGTTCCTGCTGCTTTCGGCGCTGCTGACCTTGCTGCTGTCGATCGCCGCTGTGGCGGTGGCGATGAGCCACTATTGCCGCAGCCGCTATGACCTGATTGCGGTGCTGAAAACCCTGGGCGCTGGCAGAAAGGCCCTCAGCAAGCTGATTATTGGCCAGTGGCTGGCGGTGTTACTGCTGGCGGGAACCTGCGGCAGCGTGATTGGTCTTGGGTTTGAAGCTGTGCTGATCCGCTTGCTGGCACCGGTGTTGCCGGGGGAACTCCCCGCCTCTGGGGGCTGGCCGTGGCTGTGGGCGATGGGGGCTCTGGTCATGATTTCGCTGCTGGTCGGGCTGCGTCCGTATCGGCAATTGCTGGCGACTCAGCCGCTGCGCGTACTGCGCCGGGATGTGGTAGCCAACGTCTGGCCGCTGCGTTACTTCCTGCCAGCCACTGCGGTGATTGTGGTCGGGCTGCTGACGGTATTGATGGGGGCAAGTACGCTACTGTGGGCCATTCTGGCCGGTATGGTGGTGCTGGCCTTGCTGCTGGGGGGGATCGGCTGGGGCAGCCTGTTGCTGCTGCGGCGCATCACGCTGAAAAATCTGGCGCTGCGGTTGGCGGTGAATCGCCTGTTGCATCAGCCTTGGGTGACGATCAGCCAGTTAGCCGCGTTCTCACTGTCGTTTATGTTGCTGGCTCTGCTGCTGGTATTGCGTGGCGATCTGCTCGATCGTTGGCAACAGCAGTTACCGCCGGACAGCCCGAACTATTTCCTGCTGAATATGACTACGGCACAGGTTCCCCAGGTGAAAGCCTTCTTGCAACAGCATCAGTTGCATGAGGAAACCTTCTATCCCATCGTACGTGTGCGCCTGTCTGAAATTAACCAGCAGGTGGCAACGGAGCGGGTGCATGAAGACGATCCCGGTGGTGAGGCGGTGAACCGTGAACTGAATCTGACCTGGCAAAGCGATCTGCCGGATCATAACCCACTGACGGCAGGCACCTGGCCGCCGAAAACCGGTGAGGTCTCGATGGATGAAGGGATCGCCGGCAGGCTCAAGATCCAACTGGGCGATACCTTGACGTTCAGCGGCGATACTCAATCGTTTAGCGCCAAAGTTACCAGCCTGCGGCAGGTGGATTGGGAGAGCCTGAAGCCGAACTTCTACTTTATCTTCCCGCCGGGAGCATTGGACGGCCAGCCACAAACCTGGCTGACCAGCTTCCGCTATGACGGCGACGGCAAGGTGCTGACGCAACTCAACCGCCAGTTCCCAACCCTGAGCCTGCTGGATATCGGTTCGATCCTCAAGCAGGTCGGCGGCGTGTTGCAGCAGGTGAGCAGGGCGCTGGAGGTGATGGTGGTGCTGGTGGTGATCTGCGGCGGTCTGCTGTTGCTGGCACAGGTACAGGTAGGGATGCGGCAGCGTAGGCAGGAACTGGTGGTCTACCGCACGCTAGGTGCTGGCAAACGCCTGCTGCGCGGTACGCTGTGGTGCGAGTTTGCGTTGCTGGGGCTGGTGGCCGGGATCGCGGCGGCAGTGGGAGCGGAAGCGGCGCTGTGGCTGTTGCAAACCAAGGTGTTCGACTTCCCGTGGGCACCTACGCCAGTGCTGTGGTGGGCGTTACCGTTGCTGAGTGCCTTGCTGCTCTCGCTGTGCGGCGGCTGGCTTGGTGTACGCCTGCTGCGCGGCCGGGCGTTGTTCCGCAGCTACGAAGGTTGACCCCTCACCCCAACCCTCTCCCACAGGGAGAGGGAGCTGATAGCCCCTGCACTTTTGGAAGTAAAGAGCTGATCAAGCAACTCGATCGTCACTTTAACCAGGATGAGCAGGGTCAATCAGCCAGTGCTGATGAAGAATAACTATCCTTTCGACCTAACTCGATCGGTCCCCTCTCCCTGTGGGAGAGGGTTAGGGGGATACTCCGAGATTAAAGGCCTATCACCCTACAAGATCACCCAGCTTTTGCTGAGCCCAGGCCAAACCACTTTGGTACTCGGCAGGTAGCAGCGGCGCTCTCACAGGGAGAGGGAGCTGATAGCCCCTGCACTTTTGGAAGTAAAGAGCTGATCAAGCAACTCGATCGTCACTTTAACCAGGATGAGCAGGATCAATCAGCCAGTGCTGATGAAGAATAACTATCCTTTCGGCCTAACTCGATCGGTCCCCTCTCCCTGTGGGAGAGGGTTAGGGGTATACACCGAGATTAAAGGCCTATCACCCTACAAGATCACCCAGCTTTTGCTGAGCCCAGGCCAAACCACTTTGGTACTCGGCAGGTAGCAGCGGCGCTAACGCCTGCAACGCCTGTTGCAAAGAGGCTGCATCAGGATCGTTGAGATTCAGGTGACCCACCTTACGCCCCTCACGCACTTCTTTCTCATACCAGTGCAAATGCACCAGCGGCAGGGCCAGCCATTGCTGATTAACCGCCGTGCCGATCAGATTGACCATCACCGAAGGGGTATTCACCACCGGCTTAGGCAGCGGCAGCCCCAGAATGGCACGCAAATGCAGCTCAAACTGGCTGATGGAAGCGCCGTTCTGCGTCCAGTGGCCACTGTTGTGGACACGCGGAGCCAGCTCGTTGATCAACAGGCTGTCGCCGACGATAAAGCACTCCATCGCCATCACGCCCACGTAGTTCAACTCATCGAGGATCGCAGCCAACATCTGCTCGGCCTGCTGTTGCAACGCCGGGTTGGGCTGTGGCAGTGCCACGCTGGTACGCAGAATGCCTTCTTCGTGCAGGTTGTGGGTCAACGGATAGAATACCGACTGGCCATCGTGACCACGGGCACCCACCAACGACACTTCGCCAGAGAAATTAATCCCCTGCTCGACGATACATTCGCCATAGTTATCCGCCGGTAACTCCGCTTCTTGACCAGGGCGCAAACGCCACTGCCCACGGCCGTCATAACCACCCACGCGGCGTTTAACGATCGCCAACTCACCCAAGGTGGCAAACACCTGCGGCCATTCGCTAGCGTTTGCCAGCAATTGCCAAGGGGCGGTAGCAAGATGAAGCTGATCGAGCAGTTGTTTCTGTGTCAGGCGATCGGCCAAACGCGGGAAGATATCGCGGTTGACGAAGTTATTGTGAGTTGCCAACTCACGGGTCAGGGCAGTTTCTGGCCAGCGTTCGATCTCTGCGGTGATCACCGCATTTTGATAGGGCACCGCTTCCGGCTCGGCATCCAGACCGACAGGATAAACCGCAATCCCCAACGGTTCGCCAGCCTGGCGCAGCATACGTCCTAACTGGCCGTTACCCAGTACGCAAACTGGCTTCATGCGTCCTCCCGTGGGTCCGGGTGGTTAAGCACTTCGTCGGTCTGGGCCTGACGCCATTGCGCCAACCGCTGTGCCAGCCCGGCATCGTGCAACGCCAGAATTTGTGCTGCCAGCAACCCGGCGTTGGCCGCCCCGGCTTTACCGATGGCGAGCGTACCCACCGGAATGCCGCGTGGCATCTGCACGATGGAATACAGACTATCGACACCGCTTAATGCCGCGCTTTGTACCGGCACACCCAGCACCGGAACCAGCGTTTTGGCCGCCAACATGCCTGGCAGATGCGCAGCACCCCCGGCACCGGCGATAATCACGTCAAAACCCATAGCCTTGGCGTGTTCGGCAAAGCTGAACAGCTTATCCGGCGTACGGTGGGCGGAGACAACTTCGACATGGAACGGGACATCCAGCGTGGTCAGAACTTCGGCCGCGGACTGCATAGTGGCCCAGTCACTTTTTGAACCCATTACGATTGCGATTTTAACCCCAGCGTTGGCGGCTGAAGTAGCGGTGGCTCCCATGAGTGCATGGCTCCTGTGATGTGGACAAACGTCGGCTGGCAGGCCGTATGAGGGCGTAGAGCATATCATGGGTACAGGACGAGGAAAACGGTTGCGTCGACGGTTTTTGCCATCAAAAGCAGGAAAACGGTCTAGAAGGGGAACTCGATCAGTTCGACGGCATCTGCCGTGACTTTAATCATTGAGCCTTGTGTATGCCAGGCCCCTAACACCGCGCGATGGGCTTCACCGTTTGGTAATGCCAGCGGATGGATTGCCGGGCGATGGGTGTGGCCGTGGATCATCCAGTGGACGTTGTGGCGCAGCATGGCCTGCTCAACGGCCTGCGGGTTGACGTCCATAATCGCGGTGGATTTGTATTGGTTGCTTTGTTGGCTGCGCGCACGCATTTTAGCGGCGATCTTCAAGCGCCAGCGCAGGGGGAGCGCCAGAAAAGCACGTTGGATCCAGGTGTTATGAACTTTCTTGCGGAATTCTTGATAGGCCTGATCGTCGGTACACAGGGTATCACCGTGCAGGATCAGGATCTTACGGCCATACAGCTCGACGACCTGTTCTTCAGGTAGCAGGATCATACCGCTCTGCTTGGCAAAGCGCTTACCCAACAGGAAATCGCGGTTGCCGTGGATGAAGTAGCAGGGCACTCCGGCCTGGTGCAACGCCTTTAATGCGGCGGCAATTTCACGATGCAACGGCTCGGGGTCGTCATCACCAATCCAGGCTTCAAACAGATCGCCCAGGATATATAACGCATCGGCGTGAACGGCTTCACGCTGCAAAAAACGCAGAAAACCGGCAGTAATTGCCGGTTCCTGTGCGCATAGATGCAGGTCTGCGATGAACAGCGTGCTCATGCAGCCGCGATTACTCGCTGACGGTAACGCTGGTGATCACTACATCTTCAACCGGTACATCCTGGTGCATGCCGCTGCGGCCAGTTTTTACCGCTTTGATCTTCTCGACCACGTCCATGCCTTCTGCTACTTCGGCAAATACGCAGTAACCCCAACCCTGGGAGTTTTCAGCGCGGAAGTTCAGGAAGTCGTTATCAACCACGTTGATGAAGAACTGGGCGGTGGCAGAGTGTGGATCGTTGGTACGAGCCATTGCCAGGGTGCCACGGGTGTTTTTCAGGCCGTTGTTAGCTTCGTTCTTGATGGTTGCTTTGGTGTCTTTCTGATGCATACCAGGTTCAAAACCACCGCCCTGAACCATAAAGCCGTTGATAACACGGTGGAAGATGGTGTTGTTGTAGAAGCCTTCACGGCAGTAGTTCAGGAAGTTTTCAACGGTAACCGGTGCCTTGTCAGCAAAGGTCTTGATAACGATATCGCCGTGATTGGTGTGGAAAGTAACCATAGTTTTAGTCCTAGCAAGATGAAATGAGCTGTCACATAGGAAGGCGTGTGAGCAATCAGACCGACTTTATAACATATCTCAATTAATCAGTCAGCAGTGGCTAGGGTGGCAGTTCCGCGGCATAAATACACGTGTTGTAATCTTAGTCTGGATCAGGTTAATTCCGATCTCACGCAATTTTCTGCCGATCAATTCAGCAATCCTTGGGCTTGACCTTGCAATAGAGCAGCCTTCGGGTTTCAATATGCGGATATGTTTGTTATCACGCACACCACGGACAGCCCTGATGCTAAAGATATTTAATACCCTGAGTCGTCAAAAAGAGGAATTTAAGCCCATTCATGCCGGTAAAGTCGGTATGTACGTGTGCGGGGTAACCATTTATGACCTGTGTCATATCGGCCACGGGCGTACCTTTGTTGCTTTCGACGTGGTAGCGCGCTACCTGCGTTACCTCGGTTATTCGCTGAACTACGTGCGTAACGTGACCGACGTGGACGATAAAATCATCCGCCGCGCGGCAGAAAACGGCGAAACCTGCGATCAACTGACCACGCGTATGCTGGCAGAGATGCACGCCGATTTTGATTCGCTGCTGATCGAACGCCCGGATCAGGAGCCGCGTGCTACCCACCATATCGAAGAAATCATCGAGATCACCCAACGCCTGTTGGCGCGCGATCATGCCTATGTGGCCAGCAACGGTGACGTGATGTTCTCCATCGATAGCGATCCGCAATACGGCCTGCTGTCACGCCAGGATCTGGAACAACTGCAAGCCGGTGCGCGCGTAGAAATCGACGACGTGAAACGCAACCCGATGGACTTCGTGCTGTGGAAGATGTCCAAGCCGGGCGAACCAAGCTGGGAATCGCCTTGGGGCCCAGGCCGTCCAGGCTGGCATATCGAATGCTCGGCCATGAACTGCAAACAGCTTGGCACCCATTTTGACATTCACGGCGGTGGCTCCGATCTGATGTTCCCGCACCACGAGAACGAGATTGCCCAATCCAGCTGCGCGCATGATGGCCCGTACGTCAATTACTGGATGCACTCCGGGATGGTGATGATCGACAGAGAGAAGATGTCCAAGTCATTGAACAACTTCTTTACTATCCGCGACGTGCTGGGCTACTACGACGCCGAAACCGTGCGTTACTTCCTGATGTCTGGCCACTACCGCAGCCAACTGAACTACAGCGAAGACAACCTCAAGCAGGCGCGTGCCTCGCTGGAACGTTTGTACACTGCACTGCGTGGCACCGATGCCAATGCTCAACCGGCTGGTGGTGAAGTGTTTGAAGCTCGCTTCCGTGAAGCCATGGACGACGACTTTAACACCCCAGAAGCCTATTCCGCGTTGTTCGACTTGGCACGTGAAGTCAACCGTCTGAAGAGCGAAGACATGGCGGCGGCGAATGGGTTGGCGGCAGAGCTGCGTAAACTGGCCAAGGTACTGGGCCTGCTGCAACAGGAGCCAGAACAGTTCCTGCAAGGTGGTGCGCAGGCAGACGACTCGGAAGTGGCAGAGATTGAAGCGTTGATCAAACAGCGTAACGACGCACGTGCCGCCAAAGATTGGGCGCTGGCAGATGCCGCTCGCGATCGGTTGAACGAGATGAATATCGTGCTGGAAGATGGCCCGCAAGGGACTAGCTGGCGCCGTAAGTAAGCTATACCCGTCGTCTTTCAAGCTGCAGCGTTGTTACCTGCACTTACTCACCCCAGTCACTTACCCAAAAGTAAGCTCCTGGGGATGAGTAAGCTTGTCGCCTAGCTGCAACTTGAAATCCATAGGGTATACATATTCATAGAAAATCCGGGGCTTCCCGGTTTTTTATGCCCTAAGCATGGGCTTCGCTGAGCAGCCGCTGGTTGATGTAATCAATGGCTTGCTGCGGATCCATTATCTTGTTCACGACGTTGGTCACGCCCTGGCCGATAATGATCTCCGCATGGCGCAGGTTGAACAGCTCGCCCTGTAAACCCCTGGATTCACGGATGCCGGTACTAGGGTCATCCCGTAGCAAATTGAACCACGGATAAAGATGCAGAATGCGCTGGTTCTGATAGATGCTGCGGTGGGCGCTGTTACCGCCCAAAAGCACCAGATGCTCGGTAATTTCAGCCGAATAAAGCCAACGGAAGAACTGTTCTACCTGCACTTTCTTATCACTGAAACGAGACATGCCTAACGAGCCACCGCCCATCTGCGGGAGGTTGCCCGGAACCGGCGCGTAACCAATTGCCGGTGATAGAGGGCTATGGGCGACGTCGTTGAACAGGTTCATATACATGATCAGCATCGCCAGTTGGCCCTGCTCAAACTGGGCCACCGCAGCATTCCACCATTCACTGTTCAGATTGGTGGTGACGGTAAGCTGTTGCTGATATTGCCGCAACGCTTCGATGGCGAATTCTGCCTCCAGTTGCACCGGTTTGTCTTGGTGCACTAGCCGCCCACCTAACGCGTAATAGCGCAGCAGATACTCGGTAGCAATTAACCCGGAACTCCCGAGAGTCGTCGATGAACCTATCGGACGCTGCGGGTTACCGGGTTGATGAGTCGCCGTGAAAAAGGCCGTAATGTCATCAAACTCGGCGAAGCTGGTCGGGATCTTCAGCTCTTTGCCCGATTTCTCATAGAACATGCGTTTGACCGTGGGGTCTTCGAACAGATCGCGGCGATAGAACAGCAACTGGGTGCTGGCATCAAACGGTAACGCATAGGCTTTGCCGTCAATCTGGCTGAAATGATGGCCAACCTCTGCCGAGAAGTTTTCCAGCAGTTCCGGTAGATCTGGCGCGATCTCTGCCAACGGCGTGAGGGCCTTTGCCGCAAACCAGGGGAGGCAGGCCATATCGATACGCAGCAAATCGTAATAAGGATGCAGATGCAGATTCGAGAGGATCTCAAACACTTCATCATAAGGATAAACCGCGAGATTAACCTTGATGCCCGTCTGGCGATAGAAATGCGGCAACAGCTTTTTTAGCGCATCGGTGGAGGGGCTAGGCAAGATCAGCATGTTCAGCGTTTCACCCTGCTCAGAAACGGCGGGCATGGGTTGAACGTCGAGAGCAAAGCCGCGGCTATCCAGTATCTGCTCATCGGCCAGTGTCACTAATCCGCAGATATAACGGGCGATTTCCAGACCCAGCCGGGCGTAATCCATCTGATAGTGGTACTGATTGGCTACTACGGCGGGTTCGTTATCGCTGAGTTGCCAGATCGGCGGGCAGGGGGCAGCGCTACCAAGGTAGGCCGCCTGCGTCAGGCAACGGGCTTTTTCACTGTCTTGAGCAATCAGTACCTGTGGCGGCTGGCCAGCAAAAAAAGCGAAAGCGGCGGTGTGACATTCACTGGCCGGTGACGGAATGACCGTTAACTGGGTCGATGGGCTTAACTGTGCCAGCGTAGCTTTCAATGCCTCGACAAAACACTGGCCGTTGGTATAAGCGAGTGGCTCACAAAGCACGCCAACGTGTGCGGGCTGTTCGCGGGCGATCTCGCTGGCAATGGCCTGGCCAGCCAGGCAAAAGTTCAGGTTGAATGTGGCCTTGGCCTGCGCTGGATGGCGATAGACAAACAGGATCTGCTCAGCTGGCAGCCTCAGCGTCTGATAATAGCTTTCGCTGTCGGCAAGGCAGGAGACCGTAACGATGGTTTGGTAGGATTTTGCGGCCAGCGTCTGCAAGATATCTCTTTCGGCAGAGGGCAGATCGTTAGTGACGTACAGATCCAGATCGCCCGGGAAAGAAGATCGTAACGATTGCTGAAGCCCGCGGTAGAGCTGGTGATATTGCTCGCTATTGATATCGGGCAGGATCAGCGCAACGCCACTGTTTTTACTGGCGCGTAGCGACTGCGCCTGGGCATTGATCTGATAACCCATTTGCTGGGCGGCCTGTTTGACCGCCTCGATCTTTTCAACGCTGACATTGCCGCGCCCGTTGAGCACGTTGGAAGCGGTGCCGTGAGATACCCCCGCCAGTTTCGCTATATCCTTGATAGTTGCCATTTTCCCACCGCTTTGAGCCGCCTGTTTTGATGCTAACACCGGCATGAGCGCTCCGCTATCTCGATTTCTACCCAAGCATGAAATTTGGATCGTTCCATAATTAAATGACGGTTATTTGTACTTAATTAAACCGATTTCACAAAATTGATGAAAAACGAAATAATGACCAGTGGTTATTTTTAGTGAATTGATTTTGCTAAATATTAAATTAAATTTTTGAAGCCGATCACCAATATGCATTGCAGTGTTAACCGTTTTTTGGTCTCAGGATTATGATTGACACGTTCCAAAATCACCTTCATGGTTCACCTTAACGAAGGCGATAGGAGCAACAGGTCAGTAATATACTGAATAAAAAGGATAAAAAATGAAAATACATTTCCTGGGATCGGCTGCCTCTGAAGGGATCCCCAATCCGTTTTGCCGCTGTGAACATTGCCAACAGGCCCGTTTTCTCAAGGGGAAAGATCTGCGTACCCACTCTTCGGCGATTATTGATGATGTGATGTTGATCGATGTCGCCCCGGAGTTCAGCCAACAGCTGTTGCGTGATGGGCTGGACGCGAGTGGCTTCACCGACCTGCTGTTTACCCACACCCATCCAGACCATTTCAACGTCGGTGAGCTGTTTAGCCGCATGGAGGGCTACGGCTTCGATATCGACCATCCATTGGAGATTTTTGGTAACGACCGGGCGATCAACGGCTGCGCTGCGGTATTACCGGGCTACAGCAAACAGCGCTTTGGTTTCCACTGCCTGGTGCCTTTTGTCACCGTAGAAAGCCATGGCTACAAGATCACACCGCTGCTGGCTAACCACGCCAAGTGGGAGCTCTGCTACGTGTATGTGATCGAAAAAGATGGCCAGACAATTTTTTATGGCCATGATTCTGGCTGGTTCCCGGAGCTCACCTGGCAGTGGCTACAGGGCAAAGCCTTGGATTTGGTGGTGCTGGAATGCACTTACGGTTTCAACGGCGACGATCGCACCGACAACCATATGAGCCTGGAAACCGTGTTTGCCGCCCAAGAGAAGCTGCGTACGATGGAGTGCCTGCATTCAGGCAGCCAGATCGTGGTGTCGCATATTTCTCACAGTGGCAAGTTGCTGCATGAGGCACTGGTGGCGGCCTGCCGTGATAAAAACATCACCGTTGCGTATGACGGCCTGACCGTTAACGTGGCATAGGGGGAGATCTCATGGACTTTAACAAGACTCCTCGCCTGCTGATCATGATGTTTGTGCAGTATTTCATGCAGGGTGCCTGGAATATGACGATGGGCCTGGTGCTGAGCACCTACGGCATGGCCGCCATTATCGGTTCATCATATGCGTTGCTGGGATTGGCAACGATACTCTCGCCGCTGTTTATCGGCATGGTTGCAGACCGCTTCTTTGCTTCGCAGAAAGTCATGGCGATCCTGCACCTGATCAACGCCGGGGTGATCCTGTGTGTACCGCAGTTTATCGAGGCGCAGGACACCACCATGACGCTGGTGATGATCTTCCTGGTCGGGTTGCTGTTCTATCCGACTACCGCGCTGGCCAACAGCATCAGCTTTAGCCATATCAACGGCGTGAAGTACTTCCCGGTGATCCGCGTGTTTGGCACCTTCGGTTTTATGGCGATAGGTTTCATCATCGGGCAGATGGGATATTCCGGCGATACCATGACCTGGTACATTGCTTCGGCCGCTGGGGTAGGGTTGGGGCTGTACTGCTTTACCTTGCCGGATACACCGCCGAAGGCCAAGGGCAGCACCTTCACCCTGCGCGATCTGCTGTGCCTGGATGCGCTGTCGCTATTTAAAGATCGTAACTTCTCCATTCTGATGCTGAGCATCTTTGTGTTGATGATCCCCAAAACCGCCTATTCAGCCTATATACCTGTATTCCTGAAAGCGCTCGGGTTTGATAATGCCGCCTCCATGATGCAGGTCGGGATCGCCTGTGAAGTGGTGTTTATGTTCCTGCTTTCATTCTTCCTATTGAAAGCGGGCTTCAAGGTAACGTTGATGATGGGCGCGGTGTGCTGGATCATCCGCTCGGTGCTGTTCTCCCAGGCTGCGCTTGACGCCAACATGACGTTTGTCCTGATTGGCCTGATGCTGCAAGGCTTCTGCTGGGACTTCTTCTTTACGGTAGGGGATATCTATGTTGACCGTAAAGCACGGCCCGAAATCAAAGCCCAGGCACAGAGTCTGCGCTTTATCGTCTCCAATGGTTTTGGCTTGTTGTTTGCTTCCACCATTTGCGGCCAGATCTTCAACAACACCGTGACAGAGCAGGGGCCGCAGGCGTTACCGCAGTGGGAAAGCTTCTGGCTGTTCTCGGCGATTATCGCCGCCGTTGTCTCGGTCTTCTTCTTTATTTTCTTCAGGGACGATCTTTCTAAACAGAAAACACCGGCGGCAATGAAACCCGCGAAGCAATAGGAAGCAACATGGACAGCTGGTTATCGGTGCTGGGCGGGTTGGGGCCGCTCCATCTGGCGACGGTAGGCAAGATAGTCGCGGCGTTTGTTCTGGGGGGCGTGATTGGCCTGGAACGTGAATCCAAGGGCAAGCCCGTTGGGTTTAAAACCTGTGTGATCATTGCCGTCGCCAGCTGCGTATTAACGGTGGTGTCGATTCAGTCTGCGGAGTATTACGCCGAGATATCCGTCAATATTCGCAGCGATCCCATGCGGTTGGCCGCGCAGATTATCAGTGGGGTGGGCTTCCTGGGCGCTGGGGTGATCTTGCACCGGCGTGATGACGCCATCTCAGGTCTGACGACCGCCGCGATCGTTTGGGCATCGGCGGGAGTGGGGATTGCCTGTGGAGCCAGTTTTTATTTGCACGCAATCTTGGCTACCGCACTGTTTTTACTGGCGATAAAAATCAGCCCCTATATTTTCCTGCTGCAATCGAGGAATCAATATCTGGGGAAGGTGAAAGTACGGCTGATACTCGATGAGCAGGCAGGGCTAGCCAGCTTGATGGCCCAGCTTAATCAGCAGAGAAACCTGATTGATGCAATGACCATACGTGACGTCAAAAAACACAAGATTGAAGTTAACTTTAAGCTAACGGTAAGGAAAAGGACGACTCTGGACGAACTGTATGGCTCGTTACGCGCTATGCAACACGTGTGCTTCGTTGCATTAGAGCATTAGCGGATTTGGGTGTATCAAAAATGCCGGGTAGCTTAGCCGACCCGGCATTTTTTTCCTGGCGCTTGAACAATCAGGCTTTAACCGTGACGTTCATGCCTTTGTAGCTGACCTTCTGGCCATCAACGATCTTGCAGCGCTTACGCGTTTCGACCTGACCGTTTACTTTGACCTGCCCTTCGGCGATCACTTCTTTCGCGGCACCGCCGCTGTCACACCAGCCCTGGAACTTCAGCAGATCGCACAGTTCGACATGAGGGTGACCTTCCAGATTAAAAATTTCCATACTGCCTTAACTTAGTTAGGTTGAACGTCGTGAAATTCCTCGCAGGCTTGCAAGGTATTTTGGATCAGTGTAGCAACGGTCATGGGGCCGACGCCACCTGGAACCGGAGTAATGAAGGCCGCACGTTCGCTTGCGGCTTCGAAGTCTACGTCGCCGACTACTTTACCACTTTCCAAGCGGTTGATGCCGACATCGATCACGATCGCACCCGGTTTGATCCAATCTCCTGGGATAAACCCAGGTTTGCCCACGGCAACGATCAACAGATCGGCATTCTCGACGTGGTGGCGCAGATTTTTGGTAAAGCGGTGCGTGACGGTGGTGGTACACCCGGCCAGCAACAGCTCCATACTCATCGGGCGGCCAACGATGTTGGAAGCACCCACTACCACGGCGTTCAGGCCATAGGTATCGATGTTGTAGCGTTCCAACAGGGTGACAATGCCGCGTGGGGTACAAGGGCGCAGTTTAGGTGCGCGCTGACACAGGCGGCCGACGTTGTAAGGATGGAAACCGTCTACGTCTTTATCCGGGCTGATGCGCTCCAGCACCTTCACGTTATCAATGCCTGCTGGCAAGGGGAGCTGCACCAGAATGCCGTCAATTTCTTTATCGGCGTTTAATTTGTCGATCAGCGCCAGCAGTTCAGGCTCGGTGGTGGAGGTGGGCAGATCGTAAGAGCGGGAAATAAAGCCCACTTCCTCACAGGCCTTGCGCTTGCTGGCGACATAAATCTGCGAAGCCGGATTCTCACCAACCAGTACCACCGCCAGGCCCGGCGCACGCTTGCCGGCCGCCAGACGTTGTTTCACTTGCTCAGCTACTTCGTTTCTAACCTGCTGCGCAATCGTTTTGCCATCAATAATCTTTGCTGCCATCAGTGAGGAAATCCATCATTTAAGAAAAGCGGGGGATGGCGCTATTTTGGCAGAAGAGAGGCGCGCTGTCAGGCTTTCGATCGGGTTAATGCAGAGAATAAGCACACGATTGCGTAGCGGTTTAGACATTTTTTACACCAAAGGAATGATCCTCTACGCTTTTTTTACCTCCAGTCTTTTAGGCTTAACCCATCGCCCCTGGCGTTTGGGGCCTATGGAGGCAGGATCATGCAGACGATTACTCGGCTCTATCCATTGCATCAACCTGGTGGAAATCCACCAGATGAGCAGCGGCATATTGGTGAAACGGTGTTTGATTCCTCACTGCATCCGGCGCAGGTGGCG
This sequence comes from Serratia sp. 3ACOL1, assembly GCF_003668775.1. NCBI lineage: Bacteria > Pseudomonadati > Pseudomonadota > Gammaproteobacteria > Enterobacterales > Yersiniaceae > Serratia > Serratia sp. 3ACOL1. The sequence goes on from NZ_CP033055.1 coordinate 149,831, forward strand.
TTGTTGCAGGCATTACATCGGCTTTGTAAGCCGAAGGAGGGCCGTCCTTCCTGGAGCCAACGTATGGCGCAGTGGTACAAAAGGGGCCGCCAATGATGCGTAGTGTTCGTTTACCTAACAGCAATTAAACGGAGCTATGGGGAAAGCCCGCCGACTCAACAAGCGGAGCTCCTGTTAGCCATGCTCAAAATGCATCATCTTGAGCAACTGAATTACTCGATTGAGGCTGTTGTCCTACTCATAAAGACTAAAACTGCCCTCATTCTTCCCGTACTGCCTAACGCTGACCCAATCGATAAGCAACAGGTCATTGGCCAGCACAAAGTCGTCGATTTTATTTGCCATGATCGCAGCGTCAGCGTCTTGAGGCGGCAATAGGCACAACACAACCAGATTACCTTGCGTATCGGTTTGCCCCCAAAAGATCCAACCAGAACCCGTTTGCCAGGCAAAACCATTGACGATGGTGGCTGCGGCGTTTTTGAAGGCCACTCCATTGAATCGTTTTTCAATTTGGAATGCCTGCGCCAGCGATTCAAGCTGCAGAGCGACACCGGGCAGCGGCTCGGCAATGCGTCTGCGAACATGAAGCTGCTTAAAACCGGACTCCTCTCGTTGCGTGTGATAAATCGCCAGAATATCCTGAATCTCTTGCTGTACTAGCTCATTCAGGCCAGCGGACAGAAATTCAAATTGCCGCCAGTCGTCTTCGTGCAGCACCAGTACGTTGTCCAGTGAGGAAACTGCCTCCACTATCGCCATGTCATTGCTGATTGTCGGCAGGCTGAAAAGTACATTGGCCGGATCGATATTAAAAATTTCCTGTTTGGCCAGCACCACTGTCACCTTACCAGTTTCCCTGAATTCAGCTTTTGTGGCGGGCCTTGCCTCGACAACCTGCCAATCCACGTCGCCCAGATGTAGCGTGGTATTGATTTCAAAGGTATCCGGCAACTGATCGACCGGCACTTGTGAAACCCCAAAAGCTTCATCCTTGCCGAGTTCAATTAAAGTGACCTCGACGGTTTTTGGTTTCTTCTTACCCCATCCAAACATAGTAATGCTCCCTTTATTGCCGTTTTCTCAGGCAGTTTTTTTCTTCCATCACGCTGATTACGCCATCCAGGTGGCAATCCTAATGTAACGATTGATGTAAGTAAATTAGGTCTAGAGTGGTCAATACTTATCGATTTATATCAATTTGTTTTTTTATGTTTATGTTTTTAAAGATAAAATTTTATTTTCATGTGACCATTTAGATTGTTGGAAGTGAGTAACCTTTGCACTTCTAAGCCGTAGGTCTGAGGGGGGAAGGTGAGGAAAGGGACCTCTATGACCGGAGATTTACGTAATCAGATCATCGTGTTATGTTTACTTTTAATCGTTGATTTGTTTGAAAAATCACCATAAAGCACGCTTACGGCCAGCACACCAACAAAAGGCATTGACTCAATAACCTCTGACCGTATAATCCCAACCGCAACCCACCGGTTGGTTATCGCATTTCAATGCGCCCTTAGCTCAGTTGGATAGAGCAACGGCCTTCTAAGCCGTAGGTCACAGGTTCGAGCCCTGTAGGGCGTACCATTAAAAATCATAGACTTACGCGTCATTAGTTCCATCCGGTTTTTCGTGGTGGGACAGATTTGGGACACAAGCGCTAAAAACGGTATCAATCTGGCGTGCATGTTCGGTCAAATGACTAGGTGCAAGGTGGGCATACCGACGCACCATTTCTATTGACTCCCATCTTCCCATTTCTTGCAAAACTGACAGCGGGACACCAGCCTGGATCAGCCAGCTTGCCCACGTGTGCCTTAAGTCATGAAATCGAAAGTTTTCAATCCCAGCACGTTGCAGCGCTAGCCTCCACGCCTTGTTTGAATCTATACGCATTTTTCTGACTGCGGGCGTTAATGTTCCATCGGAACGGCTCTTTGCTTCTGTATGGACAAATACCCACCTACCATGCCTCCCAATCTGGTCACGCAATACCCGGCAATCCTATAGCGCGGCGCTGCTGTCAATCGCTAGCGTCGGTTTAACGCTGGTGGCGGATACCAACACCGATTTTGATGAGCAGATCCCCGGCGCACTGATGGCGGCCACGAACTACAGCGCCAAGAACGGCGTTATCAACTACATGTATCGTCAGGTGCCAAACGTCGCGCCGAAAGTCACCACAACCCCGCTATCTGATTTTTACGACAAGCTGCGTGTGAACTATTACGGGCGCACACAGACCGCTGGCCAGCAGATTGATTTTTATCAGCGCGGCGTGGTGATGGGCGGCGCGACTGCACCCACCGATATGAACGTTCACGCTAACGAGCAATGGCTTAAAGATGTATGCGCCGCAGCACTGCTTACCGCTCAGTTGTCACTGGGCCGGATTTCGGCTAACCGTACCGGGCGTGGGACGATCATCACCACATTGCAGGAACCGATCGACGCTGCGCTCTACAACGGCGTGATTAGCGTAGACAAGCCACTAAAAACTATCCAGAAGCTCTATATCACCCAGATGACGGGTGACGATAACGCATGGCAGCAGGTGCAGGGGATCGGGTACTGGCTTGATGCGTACATGGAAAGCTTTGTCACTCCTGACGGCCGCACCGAGTGGCAGTGCGTCTACACCCTGATTTACAGCAAAGACGATGCGATCCGCCGTGTGCAGGGCATGGGCCTTAACGGCGACCTGGTGCATTGGTCTACCGCGCAGCCGCTAGTGATTACGTTGAACGTGATCCCGAACAGCGACGACGACAAGAACCTCTATGTGTTGGCCGAGGCCAATCGTGTCGCCAAGGGCAAAACGAGCGCGCGGGACAAGATCACCATTGCGTTGACCTACGCAAGCGGAGAGGTACGCACGTTGTCGAACGGGGTGATCACCGATGCCATCCTGGGTAACGGGGTAGCCAGCGCTGGCCGCATGAAAACCAAGGCCTATATCCAGACGTGCCGCTCGCTGATGCCAGAGCCAAGCGTGATGAAGCCAAACGCCTGTTGGCTGCTGGTGGCGATCCTGGTGAAGAGAAGAAGTCAGAGAAACAGGCTAAGAAGGTGAGCGTTGAAAACACCTTTGAAGCACTGGCCAGAGAGTGGCACGCCTACAAAGTGCCGAACTGGTCTAAGGGCTATGCCGAAGATCTGATGGAGACCTTCGAAAAAGACATCTTCCCCTATATCGGGAAACGACCCGTTGCCGATATCAAACCCCTTGAAGTTTTAGAGGCGCTGCGCAAGTTAGAGAAACGTGGTGTTCTCGACAAGATGCGCAAAATTCGCCAAGCCTGCAGCCAGACGTTCCGTTATGCGAACGTACAATCACGCCCAATATTTGGATGGTCGCCGGGAGATGCTTCAGTGGTATGCCGACTATATGGAAAGCCTTGAGCGCAGTGGGAATGTTGTGCATGGCACTTTCGGAAAGCTTGCGTAACTGTATGCATAGACAGTGATAAACTACCAAGGTAGACTACAGTAGACGATTAAAGAATAGGCTATGCCTAGGGTAGCTCCCGAAAACCCGTACACCTCTACGGGTTGGTATAGCCGCTAAAACTTAGAGGGCGTGAGGTGGCGTTATGCTAGATATTGCTGAAGTGCTCAAGGCTCGCGAGAGTGAGTTTGTCAGTTTGAGAGAATTAGTTACACGCATACGTTTACAGCAACCGCATGTAAGTGAATCTGAGATTGCAGATTTTCTTTACTTAGAAAATAGCAGCGGTGACCTACCTGAATGGGTCAAGCAAGGGATTGCTAAATCTATCGAAACTACAGATGGCGGGTATGAAGATGTAGAACTAGTAGCACTTCTCAAGGCCATCCGTGAAGAAGGCCACATGCCAGAAGTTACGCCTGGGTGGGTTAGAGATGAGGTACAGGTTGCTAAAACGAAGGCGACTGAGCCGCCGATGGATTTTGATGATGATATTCCGTTCTGACGTGGAGGGATGAATGATGGCTGGTTGGGGAAATAACGATCATTGGTCTGCGCCTCATTTCGATGTGTATGGCTTCCGCCGTTCAGAACTAAAGGCACTTGCTGATAAACTTGGTATGGATTTGACCATTCCAATAAGCGAGGTCAAGCCAACGCTTTTGGCTGACGCTGATAGCAAACCTTTGAGTGATGCTGATATAGGAAAATTAAGGCTGGAGATTGACTCTCTCAAAACGCAGGTTCGAAAGCTCGAACATGAGAGGCCTATATTGATTAAAAAATATCGAGAAGACGACCCTCTTTATTTAGCAATTCAAATCCGGAATCAAGAATGGGCGAGTTACGACCATGACAATGATCGTACGACCAGGGGAAACCAACTATCAATCATTAAGGAGCTTGAAGGTAAGGGATTTTCTAACTTTCAAGCCAAGGCCATTGAAATGGTTGCTTGCCCTATCAAAAGAGGCTAGTGAACCCCAAACCCTGAAGGCTTACTTTGCCATTCGGGGGGAGCCCTCAGGGTAAAAAAAGATAACCCTGAGGGTAATCATTATAAATAAACAGTTTTCATCCCTCAGCCCTCAGGGTACTTACTATCTCTAATAGCCCTCATGCTTGAGGGTATGAAATTAAAGCTACTTTTCATGCAATCATTTATCTCGTAAACCGCAATAGACGTTACGAGGTAAACATGACAAATACACTTATCCGCCTTACCGAAGTCCAGCGCCGAACTGGTTACAGTAAAGCCTGGCTCTATCGCCTGATATCTCAGGGCAAGTTCCCAGCATCTGTAAAAATAGGCACCCGATCTATTGCCTTTGTTGAAAGCGAGATTGACGAATGGGTCAATCAGCGCATTGCTGAATCTCGCGGGGTGGCTGCGTAATGGAAATGAAAAACCGCCCCGTACAGCAGGCGGCTAGTCAGAAGGTTGGCACCCCTGATAATAGCGCCATCCCTACCATCAAGCCAGCACCGAAGAAGCACCGCGCCCGTGTGTACATGCTGAAAACTGGCGTCAATGGATGGACTGAGAACGACATTCTCAAGTATTGCCGCCTCTCGTCTGGCCGAAACTACGCCAGCGAACTGGAACGCCGCCTGGATATTCATCTGGAGCGTATCGACGAGAAGAACCCGGACGGTATTGGTAGTCATTTCCGCTATCGCTTTGTGAGCCGTGCTGATGTCCTGCGCGTGATCCAGTTGGTCAACCATAACGCCGCTGCTGGTGGCTATCACGGCCTTTCCCAAAGCGACATAGCCAACATCCTGACCTTGTACCCGGACGCCTTCACCGCAGCCTAACGGAGCCTGATAAATGAAACTCGAAAAAAGCAGATTCAATTCTGAGGCCGCCCCTCAGCCTGTCGCCACCCAGAGCGTGATTGGTAATAACGACTTTGCTGCTCTGGTGCCGGTTATTTCCGGCCAGATCGGCGGGCGTGAAAATAATATTGTCAGCGCCAAGGCATTGCATAAAACGCTAGGAGTGGGCCGTGATCTCTCAACCTGGTTCAATGAGCGCATTCAGGAATACGGCTTTGTCCGTGGTGTGGATTACTTCACCGACGATGACCAAGGCGCAGTGTGGTTGATTAATGAACAATATTCCCCCGTTTCGGGGAAAAATAAAAAGCGTGGTCGCCCTGAGAAAGGTTACTACCCCACCTTAGCAACAGCGAAAGAGCTGGCAATGGTAGAGCGCAATGAGCAAGGCCGCGCTATTCGTCGTTACTTCATCCAGTGTGAGGAAGAATTACACCGCAGCGTTCCAGAGATAGCCGCACGTCTACGCCACCAACTCAAATCCCGCATTGGTGCCGCCAATATGTTCAAGGCGATGTGTACGGCCTTGGAAACTGCCAGAGCTGAACAGGGTAAGCAGACCTCACAGAACCATTACACCAACGAAAGCAACATGATTGCCCGTATCGTCCTGGGCGGCATGACTGCCAAGCAGTGGGCGCAGGCGCACGGCATTGATGGTGATCCACGCGACAGCATGAACGCCGAACAGCTTGAACACCTCTCCTACATGGAAAGCACCAACATCACTCTGATTGATATGGATATGGACTACGAGCCGCGTAAAGCTGAGTTAATGCGCCTGTCGCAACGCTGGTTAACCAAGCCGCAGGCGGTGGCAGCATGATGCGTAACATTGACCTTATCCGCGAAGTGACCAAAGCAGCAGCCAGCCGCTGGACTGACGTGTTGCCGATGGTGGGGATCGACGTTCCCGCCAGCCCACGCGCACAAGTGGCCTGCCCCGCCTGTGGTGGGAAAGATCGCTTTCGTTTCGACGATAACAAACGTGGCTCCCATAGCCGAGCCTAAGTTAACGTGATTTTTCTTAATTAGATCAACAGTGCTAGAGTGAAAGTGCTGGTACTGTTGGTTTCAGCAGCCACTTTTTTTTATTTCGGTGAGATAATGGAAGGTTTGTGCTGGGTTGGTGACCGTAATCAGGCCGGAACCGATGATCGCGAACACCGTCAAAAAAGTAATGCGTATGATGGATCATCATGCAACGTCTTGAAAATAACTAACTGGAATTAAAGGTAATTTGTTATAGTTAAAATAGGACACGCAATACACAGTATTCAACAAAAGGTAAAAGTAATGCCAAATAATGATTTCGAAGCAACTAATTCCCGTGAAGATTATGTGCAAGGATACAAAGATGGTTTCCGTTCTATTCAAGGAAATGTTGTAGTACCCATAGCGCCTGCAGTGAGTGGTTTGGCTGGTATATCAAGGTATGACCAAGGATTTGCTGATGGCGTGAAAGACGCAGGGCGATGATTTTTACGGCATGAACTGATAATAGTCAGATAACCTATTGATAAAAGGCTATTTTACTTCATTTGGTAAGCGTCTTTTTCTTTGAAAAGACTACACCATAGACTACACAATATCAGCCATAACTGTTACTCCGATTAACGGTTTGGTGAGACGCCTCGGCAGTGTTACAGCACTCCGGGGCGTTGCTATTTTAGCTTTTCGTATGTAATGTGTAATTACACATAAACACACTACATCGGGTGTACTTAACATGTCAACACACAAAAATGAAAGACGTGGTAATCCACCATTCCAGTTCAGACTTGATCCTGAATTACGGGAGCTAATGGAGCAAGCTCAACAACAGGACGGCGATGAGTCTCTTGCGGCCTGGATAAAGCGCATCATTCGCAAAGAGTTACTGCAGCGCAATATCACTCTAAAAGGTTAATAAATAAAATCAGGAGAAACTATGACTCGCAGATTAAGTTTTATTGAAATAAACAAAGAACAGTTCGATATGTTTTTTTATGGCCGCTCTCCATATATGAAAACATTCTCAAATGAAATTTCTTGGTTTAAGTTCGAAAAGGATGGAATAACACTTTTAGCAACCATCGTTCTTTGTAATATAGATAAGGATTTCAATGCAATAATATTAGGTAGGGATCTCAATAAAAAATTTAGAGCTATAAATGTTATAGCATCCTTTACATCTAAAGAAGATCTAATTTTTGAAATAAACTCATGCATACCCAAAATGCTTTCTCAACACCACAATGGATTATTTATGCAAGGGGATGAGTCTCCAGAAACCTTCTCATTATTTATGAGGAAAGTTCCAGAAGCAAAAAGAAATATTTACATGAAAATGCTGTTAGAAGATCCTAAGCATTACCCTGCCTATATTGTGTTAGAAGAATTAGCATATTGGTTTAAAGATCCTGACGGTATTTTTATACGCGACTTTCAAAGTGCATCATTCAACTCTAGGCTTTTTGAGCTTTATTTAAATGCTGTTTTCTATGAGCTTGATTTCACAATGAATAGGAATCATAATCAACCTGACTTCATGCTTTCAAAATTCAATATTGAGATAGCTGTGGAAGCAGCAAGCATTGCCGAAATTGAAGATCCTCTAGAGAAAAAAATTGTTAACCAAAAGCAATTTGAAGAGATTGATAGTCATGTGAAAAACGTTATGCCATTTAAATTTGCTAGAACTTTACTTAAAAAAGTAAATCACCGTCCAGAACCAAATAAAGTATATTATTGGGAGCTGGAGCATACAAAGAATAAACCATTCATTATAGCTATGCAAGATTATTCAAAAAGAATGTCAATGGGATTTTCAAATGTTGCTCTTCATAGTTATCTTTATGGGGTGGATATGGAAACGGGGGACAAAATTGAAGTACACAGCTACGAATCCAGAAGTATAAAATCAAATTTTTTCTCATCCCCAAAAAATAAACATGTCTCTGCTGTATTCTTAACTACACAAGCCACACTACCAAAATTTAATCGCATGGGGGTACTCGCAGGGATTGAGCAAAAAGATTGCAAAACAATTGTAAATGGTATGAGAACTGACGATGATTTTAATATTGTACCTTTTGTAGCTGATATAAGTGATAGCAAATATGAAGAACCGTGGTGCACAGCCGCGTATATGTATCACAACCCAAATGCCCATAACCCTATAGATTATAGACTATTCCCAAATGTAGTTCATGTTTTCCAAAAAGATGACGGGTTTGAAGAACTTGTTCCCAAAAACTACATCTTACAGTCAACAACTGTTGTGTTTAGCACACATTAAGGCATATGTAAAATCAAATAATTTAAGCGGCGAAATAAGCCGCTTAAATAAAAATTAGACCTAATTCCACTCTCCACGTATCCAAGCTTGCACCTCTGAAACTCGGTAAGCAACTGCTGATGGTCCAATTTTAATGCGCTTTGGAAATTTACCTTCCTGTTCCATGCGCCAGCGTGTTGAGTTAGACAGAGTAGTCATAGCCCGACATTCTGGCTCTCGGATCATTCGGTCAAGTTCGGGCATATACTGGAGATCTTCTTTTTTCACTACGGAAAGCATAGCCATATCAGGCGCTCCTTTTCTTAATCACTTTAATTGTATTTTATTCACCCACCAGCCCATCAAGGTAAGCAACCCATCGGTCCAGCGCTTCTTGTTTTTGGCGGATATACTTGCTGCGGTTGTAGATTCCTGCCACACCCTTTAAGGTGTGCCCCAGCAACTGCTCTACTACAATAAAATCAACACCCATGTCGTTGAGACTTGTTGAGAACATCCGTCTTAATCATGTAATGACCAGCGTTTTTCATGTTTCAGGGACGTAAGGTTTGTGCATCCCATTGTGCTGACGGTTGAATCAGATTTATGGAATGACCCCGTTCCGGTAGACGATCCTGCCCTATAGTTTGAGCATAGGGGGAGCATATGGGCACACCACGATTTATACCTGAATTTAAGGAAGAAGCCGTCCGTCAGATAACGGAACGCGGTTATTCCGTTGCCGAAGTATCTGACCGTTTGGGCGTTTCTGCACACAGCCTCTACAAGTGACTACGTGTTATCAAACCTGATAACAGCGAGCAGCATGCCCGGGATTTACTGGAAGCCAAAAGCGAGATCCTGAAACTACGGGCGCAGCTAAAACGTACCGAAGAAGAACGGTATATCCTGAAAAAGGCCGCGGGGTACTTTGCAAGGGAGCCCGTGAAGTACCGCTTTATCAATGAGCACCGCACTGTATGGGGTGTGATGACGATGTGTCGGGTACTCAATGTCGCCCGGGCCGGGTTCTACGCGTGGCTGCATAATCCGGTCTCAGCGCGTGATAAAGATAACCAGCGTTTGCTGACGCTCATCCGTGACTCATATTCACTGAGCGGAGGTGTATACGGTTATCGACGGATTCATGGCGACCTAAGCGAAATCGGGGAAACCTGCGGTAAAAATCTGGTGGGTCGTATTATGCAACTGAACCGGATTAAAGACGTGCGCGGCTATAAATCTCCGCGTCGTATCGCTGGCAGACCTTCAGTGGTTGCCCCTAATCGCGTGCAGCGGCAGTTTACTGTTGTCCGGGCCAATCAGGTCTGGGTCACCGACATTACTTATATCCGCACCTGGCAGGGCTGGTTGTATCTGGCGGTGGTTATCGATCTCTTCGCCCGTAACGTGGTCGGCTGGTCGATGAACCCCACTCTCTCACGCGAACTGGCGCTGGATGCGCTGATAATGGCGGTCTGGCGACGTAAACCTGAGGGCGAGGTCATCGTGCACTCAGACCAGGGCAGCCAGTACGGCAGTGACGACTGGCAGCGCTTCTGTCGGGCCAATAACTTGGCCCCGAGCATGAGCCGGCGTGGCAACTACTGGGATAATGCGGTGGCCGAATCGTTCTTCAGTTCGCTGAAAAAAGAACGGATCAGAAAACGTATATATAAAACCCGGGATCTGGCCCGGGCGGATATCTTTGATTACATTGAAGTGTTCTACAATCGGGCCCGGCGTCACAGTCATCTCGGTGGCGTCAGCCCGGAGGCCTTCGAACAGGCCTCGTCGTGAGGACAGAATTTGTCTATGGTTGTGGGGCAGTTCATATTGCAGCGCCCCTAGTTGGGAGCCCGGTGGAGGTTTGTCAGCAGTCTCAAGTACCCTTTAGAAAAGATCGATATAATCATGACGGGAATAGTCTCACCGAGACGTTCATTAAATAAATTAATGCACAGTGGGTGTTAGGCCGGTAAGGATTATCTCGAATAATTTAGCTTGGGCAAGTTTCAGTGGCAGCATAACGGTAGCAACAAAAGTAGACATGGTTATAGATAACTAGCGTCTATCGGTGCATTTGCTATATCACTCACTTTGGTTTATTAGCACCGTTCTATCGGTAATACTATTTCTTCTTTAGCATATCCATTCAGTAATACGACAAGGAATCTTAATAATTCCTCAGTGTTACTCATCACCGTGAGTTATGGCTGACATCTACCGCTGCCTCGTATCTGTGGTGCCATATCAATGAGGTGCGTTAAATAAATATTGTATAGATATCAAGTTGATAGGTGAGATTAAGCATAAGGAAAAATAGTTAAGTTGGTTTTTTATAATCTCTCAATGAAATTATTTCAGATTTGGTGATGACGCATCAGATACAACGACTTGGGTGTAATAAAATGAAGCATAACGCTATCGTAATTTTACGTGGCTAAGAGCACGCACTTTAGCAGCATAACTAAAAATGGGTGATTTTAAATGGCTTACAAATTATATGGTTATGTGTGTTTCAGTCTTAAATGTCGCGATTTAAAATAAAATGGTTTTTTTGGCTATATAAAAACAACCACCATAAGATTAAGTCTATAGGCTATTTTTTGGTATTTTTTTAGCAGAAAATAGCGTTGTTTTAATAAGTAATGGGTTTCTTAACTGGTTTGGGTTCGGTGGGGTATGCTGATGAAAGCAATTATAGGGGATTTTTAGCTTATGGATAACTTTAGGACTTCTCTTATAATGCGCCCAGAAATCAGATTAATCCTTGCTGGCTCTAAGAATAAATAAGAGTAGAACTGAGAGGGGTAAAATGATGACTGATAGCAGGGAAGAAAAACTTTATGGCTTCATCATTAACGGTAATGTCCAGTTGGATATTGCTAATCGGAGATTATCACGCTTCTATTCTCCTACGGAAAAGTCTGCTTTGTTTGCTTATGTGATGCTAAATAAAACCATGCTCCAGTTACTCATTTACCTGTTGGAAAGCGCCTGCAGGAATGAAATATCCTCAAAGGAAGATATTCTAAGACATTTATGGGATGAACAAGAGGATTTTTCTTCCAATCAAAGGTTATGGCAGGTAATGAAAGAGCTGAAGCTAAAGTTGAAAGCCATTGAGCTTCCAGGTGATTTTATTGTCTCAATTAAAGGAAAGGGGTACTCGGTAAAAGAATATTCTATTGTTGCATTGTTTTATAAGTAACTGGCCCTGTCATCATTGGGCGTATCAATGCTGTGTCTATGACATGGATATCACTTTATAACTCTAATGAGTGTCGAGCGTTGTGTAAACAACGGGTTCGCTAATGGCTTGATATTGTAAAAAATAATGAGCATGTAATTTCTACAATTGAGATTAAAAACATCCATTCAAAAATAAAACCCGGAAGCAAATACGTTATGGATTGTTGAAAATAGAGTAAGGGGGAATGAGATAGGAAAAATTAAAACTTGTATCACTAGTGTGAAAATAAAATTTACTACTTCTCTAACGCATTGTTTCCTATGGGAGATGATGGCGTTAACTAACGCGTTTTTTAAGGAATAAAAATATTATGAAAAAGACTCTGATCGCTGTAGCACTACTTTCTTCTTCTGTCACCGCTTTCGCCGATGACGGCAAAATCGATTTCGTCGGCTCTATCACCGACGATGCATGTACCATCGTTAACAATATGACTAACCCGCTCATCGTAACCCTGGGTACGGTCTCTAGAACAGCCTTCACTGGTGCGGGTTCTACAGCCGCGCCAACGAAGTTTACTATTGCACTGACCAACTGCCCGTCGAACGTTAACTCCGCTGTGGTTAAATTTGATGGCCTTGCTGATAGCACCGTCAACTCTATCCTGGCTCTGACACCGGATAGCGGCGTCGCCACTGGCGTAGGTATCCAATTGACTGACAACAATAACGTCGTTGTTCCGTTGTACACGGCTTCTTCAGCCTATACGTTGCAGAGCGGCGCCAACAATTTGGACTTCGTTGCACGTTATTACGCAACCGAAGATTTAGTGGAATCGGGTTCGGCTAACTCAACCAGCAATTTCACTATTGTTTATAACTAATCTGTCTTTTTCTCATCTGCCCCTTACCGGCGGGGAGTGACACTTGCGGGCCGGCTTTGGTCGGCCCGCTTTTATTTGGAGTATCTCTTTATTATGAACACCTGGCTTATTTCCTTAGTGATCTCCTGTCTTATTTGGGTGGGAGGCGCCGCGCACGCTGCTGAAGTTGGTGGTGTCACCATTGGAGGCACCCGGCTTATTTATAAAGCGGCTAAAAAAGAGGCGTCTCTAAACGTCAGCAACTCCGATGCCTCGCCTTATCTTATTCAGTCATGGGTCGAGTCCCTTAACGATGGCGCTGAGAAGCCCCCGTTTATCATTACTCCGCCTTTGTTTCGTCTGGAAGGGAATCAGCAGAATTTGCTGCGCATAGTACGTACCGGAGGCAACCTTCAGGAAGACCGTGAATCTATGTTCTGGCTGAACATCAAGGCTATCCCGGCAAGCAGCCAAAAAGAGAATCGCAATACTCTGCAAATTGCCGTCAAGACCCGCATCAAGCTGATTTACCGGCCGCAATCACTCAAGGGGATACCCGAAGATGTTACCTCAAAGCTCACCTGGTCTCAGAGTGGTCATCGTCTCACCGTCAATAACCCGACACCGTTCTACATGAACTTCAATCAGATCAGGATTGGCGGGCGGGAGGTGAAAGAGGTCACCTATGTTGCCCCCATGAGTTCCGCTTCTTTTGACACGCCGGCTGGCGTATCTGGTGCTGTTACCTGGAAGCTGATATCCGACTACGGTGGCATCGGTGCTGAACATTCAGCAGGGCACTGATGAGTTTCACTGGCAGCATAAGGAACACGGAAAAACGTTCCCTTTAGATCCGCTTTTCCGATGGTATGGAGTTTTACAGGATGAAAATATCTTCTCATTGCCACACTCAGTTTCGCAAAGGCAGACTGGCATGTTTTATTGCTTCTCAATTTGCCCTTCCAGTTTTATTGGTCACGGAGGTTCAGGCCCGCGATTATTTTAACCCTGCATTGCTTGAGCTCGGTACTCCAGGTCAGGCCTCGGTTGATCTATCCACCTTCGGGGAACAAGGTGGGCAGATACCCGGCACCTATCGCGTGGATATCTATCTGAATAATGAAAAAAAGGAGACCCGTAACGTCGAGTTCCGCATGATGCCCGATGTCACTGGGAAGCCAACCCTGCTGCCATGTCTCTCCATTGATGACCTGGCGACATGGGGAGTGCAGACTCAAAAATTCCCCGACCTTGGCCCCCCTGGAACGGCATGTGCCAACTTGGTCGCGATCCCCCAGGCAAACAGCAACTTTCGTTTTACCAAGTTACAGCTATTGCTCAGCGTTCCCCAATCCGCAGTCAATAATGCCGCACGTGGCTGGGTTGACCCCAAACAGTGGGATGAAGGTATTCCTGCTGTGCTGCTCAATTACAGCGTCAGCGGGGCCAATAACTATGCCAGAGAAGGTAACGGCGATAACAGCAGCAGCCAATTTGCCAACCTGCGTCCTGGCGTGAACCTTGGCGCTTGGCGCCTGCGCAACTACACCACCTGGACACGCAATAGCACCGGAGGCAGCAACGGACAGACGACCGATAAATGGAATACTGTTTATACCTATGTTCAGCGCGACATCCGAGCACTCAAAAGCCAGTTGACGCTAGGTGACAGATCTACCTCCGCTGATGTGTTCGATAGTATCCCCTTCCGGGGAGCACAAATCGCCTCTGATGACGATATGCTGCCAGAAAGCCTGCGCGGCTACGCCCCAGTCGTCAGGGGGATTGCGCGCACCAATGCCCAGGTGACTATCCGCCAGAACGGCTACGTTATTTATCAGAGCTATGTTTCGCCTGGCAGCTTTGAAATCAATGATATGTATCCTACCGGCAGTGCCGGAGATCTCAATGTCACCATCAAGGAATCCGACGGTAGCGAGCAGCGGCTCGTTGTGCCTTTCGCTTCGTTACCTGTACTACAACGGGAAGGTCAGCTCAAATACAGCATTACCTCCGGCGTCTATCGGGACTATGACAACAGTGTCGAGAAAACCCCGCTGACTCAGGGAACCTTTATCTACGGCTTGCCTAACGGGTTTACCGGTTACGGCGGGAGCCAGTCTGCCAGTAAATATCAGTCTCTCGCGTTAGGTATAGGCAAAAACCTCGGTGATTTCGGTGCCATTTCTACCGACGTCACCCAGGCTTGGTCGCGTCAGAAAGGGGGCAAACGTGAGAATGGCCAGTCCTGGCGGGTACGCTACAACAAAAACTTTATCTCCACGGGAACCAACTTCGCCGTCGCTGGCTACCGTTATGCCACTGACGGCTACTGGAGCATGCAGGAAGTGCTGGAAACCTACCGTGAGGCTAACGGTAATCCAACCCAGGAGCGCCGCCGCAATCGCGCTGAACTCACTATGACTCAGTCACTGTGGGAGGGGGCTGGCAACCTGGCGATCACCGCAGTGCAGGAGGATTACTGGAACAACGATCGCCGCATGAAGTCATACGGCGTGAGTTACAACAACGCCTTTAACGGCATCAGCTACGGCATTAGTTACACCTACAACCGCAACTCTACTGTGACTTCTATGTATGGCAATAGCGGTAGCGGGCGCGTCTACAACAATGATCAGTTGGTTTCACTGAATTTGAGTATTCCTATCAATGTGTTGTTTGGTCACCCGAGCTATGCCAGCTACATGATGAATACCAGTAAGAAAGGTAACACCACTCATAGCGTCAGCGTCAGCGGTAGCGCGCTGGCGGATAACAACCTGAGTTGGAGTGTGCAGGAGGGGTACGGCACTAAAGGGCAGGGCAACAGCGGTAGTGTCAACGCCGACTGGCGAGCCACTTATGGAGAAGTCAGCGGTGGTTATGCCTATGACAAATACCACCAACGCCTCAACTACGGCTTACAAGGTGGGGTTGTCGCACATGAAGACGGTATCACGCTTTCACAACCGTTGGGCGACACTATCGCCCTCGTAGCTGCTCCCGGCGCCAACGGCGTTAATGTGCAGGGACAGGCCGGAGTGAAGACGGATTATCGGGGCTATACGGTAGTGCCTTACATCAGCCCATACCGTAAAAACGACATAACCCTCAATACGGAAACCTTTGGGGATGACACTGAGGTCAATCTTACTACGCAAACGGTCATTCCTACTCGTGGCGCGGTTGTCAAAGCCAGTTATCAGACCAGTATTGGTCAGCGCGTGCTGATGGTGCTGACCAAACAGAATGGGCAGGCCGTTCCCTTTGGTGCCACGGTGACAGTGCAGGGCGCAAAAGAAGCACAAGGCTTTATTGTTGGCGATGGTGGGCAGGTTTATCTGACTGGATTAAGTAACAGCGGGACACTGTTGGTCAAGTGGGGCCTTAATTCAAATGAACATTGTTCAACCCAGTATGTTGTTCCGGGGGCTGGAAAGGCAGGCGGCATTAATAATATTAGCGGCCTGTGCCTCTAGGTGTAGAGCCGACAACCAAAGTTAGTCAATGATAGGAAGCGTACATTTTATGAATAGTAGAAAAAAATGCATATTATATACTGTCTCAGTACTCTCTTTGTTAATGGTTTCAACATTGTCCTGGGGGATCTGTATTGCGCCAATTACGACTGTTAGCTTCCCCTCGGTTATCAATGTCCAACGGGATGCGACGGTAGGCACTGTTCTTGCTACTGTGCAAACGACAACCCAAATCACCTGTGATACAACAGGTGCGGATACTGTACTTGATGGCTCATGGTATATATATACCAGCGCAACCAATACCGACTATGGTAGCAGTGCTGTAGCAGAGCACAGGAAAACGGCGTTGAATGGCGTTGGTTTTTCATGGTCAAATTTAAATTCATATACAGGCACCCTCAAATAATGACGAGTATTGCTATAAATGACTCTGCTAGAAACCTGCGAGGGGTGAGGTTTAATGGGGTGACGACTTTTACTGATACATGGTCTTTAGTAAAGACGAGTGCAATGACTTCTGGTACATTAAATTTATCTTCAATTATTATGAACCAAAAAACTCCGGTTACTGGTTTAGATAAGGGCTCTTTTTTCGCCTATGCTTTTACTCCGGTAGTGATTAATGTCCTTGCTTGCTCCATATCCACCTCTTCCATCAATGTTGCATTAGAACCGATTATTGTCAGTAAGTTTACCGGGGCCGGGGTCACTTTGGGCGACAAAGCGTTTACTATTGGCCTGAACTGTGATGCTGGCACACGTATTAATGCCTCTCTTAGCGGTATGCAAAACGCAGAGACCTCAGATAACAGCGTGCTGGCGTTATCCAACGCGGGTTCCGCCGGGGTTGCTTCCGGAGTCGGTATTCAGCTGCTCTACGGCAATACCCCACTTAAACTCGGTCAAAACATTGTACTCAAAACCTCTAGTGGTGGCAGCGAGTTTCCAAGCGGTGCATTTACCGCACGTTACTATCAAACCAAAGCAACTGCCACCGTCGGAGATGCCAACACTACGGCGACATTAAACTTAACCTATCAATAATAGGAGGTTTGATTTTTACAACCATTATTGTTCAGAAATGAAAATGTTAATAAGGAACGTCATATGGTGACTTTAAAAAAAACGAGCAATACATGGCTGATGCTTGCTGGATTATTATTTTGCTCAACGGGAAATGCTGACCCTGTTCAAATTAATGTGACAGGTAAAGTCATTGCTGCCTCCTGTACCGTCAGCCCGGGTCTGGCCGGTGGGCAGACGGTCGAGCTTGGCACCCTCGGGCGAACCAGTCTCCAGCATCCTGGCGACGCGGGTGACTGGAGAAGCTTTAGCCTTAACCTGTCCAACTGCCCGCCGGGTACCTCCAGCAGCACCGTTACTTTTACCGGCGTGCCGGACAGTGATGACGCTTCACTTTTTGCCAACACTGAGCCAGCCCTCTCTTCTGCCCAAAATGTTGCGGTGCAGATGGCCAAGGATAGTGACCGCAGCGTAGTGCTCTCCAACGCCAGCACTTTTACCGTGGTTGTCGACAGTAGTCACAACGCCACTTTTCCGTTAGCCGCACGCCTCTTTACGCCCGTAGGGGGAGTGCAGGCCGGTGCCGTTGCCAGTAGCGTACTGGTCAATTTTACCTATCAGTAACCCGTGCCCGGCTGAAGTCGGGCACCCAAAATCATACAGCTGTCATCGGGAAAAGAGCCCACCCATTCCACAATGGCTGCGGGGAGTTTAAAACCCCCGGTAGCGTTGGCAATATGCCGGGGATCTCCAGTTCATCTCCATGCCCACAGATTTTTGTACAGAACCTAAAGACTGAAAAACTGATCTTTGCCCCGGGCTTTAGCTACGTAGAGAGCTTTATCAGCATGTGTCAGTAGTACGTTAGGCGAGGGAAGTTGGTCAAATGTATGAACTGAAAAACCGATGCTTATAGTCAAGTATCCAGTGCTGGAAGCGGAGTGCGGTATTCTCAAATCTCGCACCAGTTGGCATAGCGTCTGCACATACAGCGTTGCCTGGTCTTTCGTCATGCCATTGGAGAGAATGACAAATTCTTCGCCGCCATACCTGGCGACAAAATCAGACCCTCGCTTGAAGGACTTACTCAAGCAATCCGCGACACGTATTAGCGCTTCATCGCCTGTCTGATGTCCATAAATATCATTGAATGATTTGAAGTGATCGACATCGATCATGGCGAGCGTCAATGAGTCGCCATTACGGATGGCAATTTTGCATTGAATGTCGAACTGCGTATCAAAAAAGCGACGATTATAAATCCCGGTGAGTCCATCCTTTATGGAAAGTTGCTCGAAGTGTATTTTCATTTCCTCGAGGGACCGATGCTCATCACGAAGTTGTTGCTGGATTATCATTCTTGGTGTTACGTCTTTTTGGATCCCGATAAAATTGGTTACAGTCCCACTTTCATCATGAATTGGCGATATGCTTAACTCGTTCCAAAACATAGTTCCATCCTTGCGGTAGTTTCGCAAGGTTACAAGGCAGTACTCACCTTTTTTAACGGCGTTGCGCACAATCTCCAGCTCTGGCTGTTCCCGATCGTTATTTTGTAGGTATCGACAGTTGATGTTGGTGATTTCTTCGAAGGAGTAGCCGGTCATTCTCTCGAAAGCCGGATTTACAAAAATCAAAGGATTGTCGTCTATGACATTGTCAGAGATGGTGATGCCGTCTCGTGAATCCATAACCGCCTGCTTAAGAATTTCAATCTTCATACAAAGTCCGTTAGTGGGATCGTAGGGAGAACGTTGTTCGTAAGCAACGCAGCATCAAGAGATCACTCGCCATCAAACCAATTTTACAAGTGTAGTCGTTGAGAAAGGTGCGTGTCCGTTTTTTGACATTCGCGATAGCGTCGAAAACGAGGGATGGTTTACCGGAGACTCCAGTGAAAACCTTCAATCGGTTTTTAGGTATAAGGCTGGGAACAGAACTTCCAGTATCGCTTTGACGCCTGTAGCCGCTCCCACTAGATCAAACGCTGCTCATGCAATTTCATATTATGCATAATGCTATCCATCATCACCTGAACCCTATGGGGCAGCACCCCACGCTGACGATAAATCAGAAAGGCTTGCATATCGATACAGCGCTCGCGCTCAATGCAAGGCAACAGTGAACCTGATTCCAGCGCAGAAGCGACGGAGTAGTAGGGGGCATAAACAATGCCCAGCCCCTGTTTTGCCAGCTCGATGGCTGGCAGAATATTGTCGCATATGCTGCTACCGGTGACCGCCACCTGCATCAATTGGCCCTGTGAACTATAGCTGCTCCAGGTATTGTGGCTCCCACCCAGCACCCGCAAGGTAATGCAGCGATGCTCTTTCAGCTCTGCTGGTTCGACAAGAGGCGCGTTAGCGATATAGCCAGGCGATGCAAACAAGCCGACGCGGAAACGGGTTAAGGGCCTGGCGATCAGGCTTTCATTTTGCGGTTGGAAGAAGCTGATCAGCAGATCGCAGTCACTGTCGAAAACGGCCCCGTACTTTTTCTCACGTTCATCTGGGTTACGGGTCACTAAATCGACGATCAGTTCGGGATATTCGCGTAGCAAAGGGGGCAGCAGATAACGGGTCAGGAACGAATGGATGCCGATTGGTGCGCCAAGTGTCACTGTGCCGTTCAAGCTGCGTTTATAAGTACCCGACATATCGAGCAGGTTGCTATGTTCATCTAATAGTTGAGTGGCCCGACGTAAAAAATCTTCGCCAAACTCGGTCAAAGACAGCGTGCGCGGAGAGCGTACAAAGATCTCCAGACCAAGTCGTCGCTCAAGGGCTGTCAGGGTACGCGACACATTTGACTGCGGCATATCTAACCGTTGAGCGGCCTTGCTGATGCTGGCCGTCTCGGCAACGCAGCGGACGATCCTGAGTTCGTCGATCTTGAAGTCTTTTGGTTTCACTCTGCTCGCCAGTCTGATTCTGTATATCAAAAATGATATACACATTTGACGGTATTGTCATATGACTTATCAGTCACTAGTGGGTATTATTTTGACCCATTATTTGCTATGTATTAAATTAATATTGGGAATTATGATGAGAATAACGCGTGCGACCATTTTGCCTTTGGTGTTAATTCTGGCAGCTTGTTCATCCACGGTCACTGAAAAGGAAAAATACTCAAGATTCCTGAATGATTACAATGATATTACTAAAGGTACATCCGCCTCTGGCAAGGACGTCTTATATTGGAAAGAGACTAACGTTGACTTTGCTAAGTACAAATATTTGGTTTACCAGCCGATGATCTACTTCCCTCGGCCGAAACCCACTGAAATGGTAAGCCAGAGTGCACTGAATAATATCCTGAACTACACCAACCAGCAGTTTAGGCAGGCGATGGCGACTCATTTTATCTTAGAGGATATGCCGCGTGAAAATACGCTTATTTTTCGCGGGGCTATAACGGCTATCGATATGCAGAAGAAGGGGCTTCAGGTGTATGAGGTACTGCCAATCACACTTCTGGTCGCTGCAACACAGAGTGTGACGGGTCACCGCACCATGGAGAGTTCCGTTTATATGGAAGGCGAGTTTATCGATGCTTCGACCAATCAGCCGGTGATCAAAGTGGTGCGAAAAGCATCCGGAAATAATTTAAACAATGAAAAGTCAAAATTAACCGTGAAAGAGGTTAAAAACGCCATCGATATCATTGCCAAAGATATCAAAGAGTATAAGGCAGCATAAAATACCGATGAGTTATTCAGCGTTATCAACCAGGGTGTAGCATGTTTCTAGATTATTTTGCGTTAGGCGTATTAATCGCCGTGTTTTTGATTTTATTTTATGGTGTGATTATTATCCACGATATTCCTTATTTGCTGGCCAAGAAGCGGCAACACCCTCATCAAGATGCCATTCATGTAGCGGGCTGGGTCAGCCTGTTTACCCTACATGCTATTTGGCCACTGCTGTGGATATGGGCAACATTATATCGGCCAGAGCGGGGATGGGGTATGGCCGCAAGGGCTGAGCAACCTGAAGTGTTGCAAGCGCGAATTCACCAGTTACAAAGCGAGTTGCAGCGCATGCAGATGCCTGTTGCAGATGAAAGTTCGCCGTCTGATAAAGGTTGTTGAAAGGGTATGGATCTCTTAATTATTCTCAGCTACGTTGCGCTGAGCTACGGCGTATTCAAACTGTTCCGTATCCCAATCAATAAATGGACCGTGCCGACCGCGGTACTGGGCGGTATTTTTATCGTGGGTGCTTTGATTCTGGGTATGAATTACAACCATCCATACACCTATCGAGCACAGAAAATCGCTATTTCAGTGCCTATTGTTCCCCAGGTATCGGGAGTGATTGTCGAGGTCACGGATAAGACCAACATGTTACTGCATAAAGGGGATGTGCTGTTTCGCCTTGATGATACCCGTTACCGTGCCCGGCTGAACAAACTGCAGGCAGATCTTGCCAGTACGCAAGCGGATGTCAGAACACGGCAGGCTGCGTTGCAAGAGTCTTCAGCCAATGTGCAGCGGGTTTATGCCGAGTATGAACGAACCCGCAAGGATTATCAGCGCTATGCTAAAGGCGCGACAATGGCAGTTAATCCTTTTTCTGAACAAGATATCAGCCATGCTCAGCAGCAGTTCCAGGCGCAATCCGCAGCGCTAAAGGTTGCCAAGTCTCAGCTTCAGCAGGCGCGAGAACAGCTTTCGGGTCACTACAACGGTGAAGATGCTCGCATCGCCAGCCTGAAATCGCAGATTGCAGAGGCAACCTACAATTTGGAACAAACGATCATTCGAGCACCAAGCGATGGTTACGTCACTCAAGTGCTGGCCAGGCCTGGCACGACGGCAGTGCGTCTGCCGTTCAAACCGGTGATGACTTTTATTCCGCAACAAAAACGGCAGGTGGTGGCGGTATTCCGTCAAAACTCGATCCTGCGTTTAGCTCAGGGAGACAAGGCCGAAGTGGTATTTAACGGCTTGCCCGGGAAAATCTATGGCGGCTCGGTAACGCGGGTGCTGCCTGTGGTCCCCAGCGGCAGCTATCAGGCCAGCGGTGTATTGCAGGGGCTAAATGTCGGCGCTCAGCAGGAGGGTGTTTACGTGATGATTGATTTAGACCCTGTTCCAGACCTCGATAAATTGCCCGATGGGGTCACTGCGCAAACTGCGGTCTATACAGAGCACTTTGAGCATCTTTCCATCATGCGCAAGGTCCTGCTACGCATGACCAGTTGGCTACATTATCTCTATCTGGATCACTAACGGTTAGTTGTGCCAAAGGATCGTGCTGCAGACACAAAAAAGCCCACAATGTGAATTGCGGGCTCAGATTACTGTAGTGGAACACTCCTTTGTGCCAGAACAACACTCCTTTGTCAGGGAAGCGGGCGTCAAGTCCAGATTTTCAATGAGGGCATGACAGAATAGTATTCGTCCTTGCCGCTCCTGACGTACCAGAGAAACTGAAATCAGCGCTGATAGATGATGGCTTAATGTCGACGCAGGGATCTCAAGCCGCTTTTGCAGTTCTCCTACAGGTAGCCTCTGATGCCCGGCTTTAACCAGCTCTCTGTACACACTCAGACGTGTTGGATGTGGGGGTATCCGCTGCTTTTGAAAGCTCCATAAGTACCTTGACTTCATACCTCTGGAATTGTGGAAATGCAGCGTATCTCTCTCAAAAGGCCAAGAACATAAACACACCGCTTTGTTAAAGAGCAGAAGTCGCGCGGATGCAGCGTGACCAGTCCGTCCGCCCACTAATTCTGCAAGCACGCCCAGTATCAACCTTTTAAATACTGATCCGCAACAGATTGTATCGCCACCCAAATGCACATTCTGTTCATTTAGACGATAGGTAGATTAATCTTAATGAGGTAATTTATGTATCTATATGAATAATAATATAAAATCCACTTCCTCGACAGAATAATCCGATAAAGTTGTACATTCAATATATTTGGCTAATAAAATTGAATAAATGAAATTGGTTGTAAGGTTTGTTTTTTTAAATTTAAATAGATATAAATTCTGTCATTAGCGTTTATTTAAACATAAAATATCGATTGGTCATTTTTTAAGCATGGCATTTTCACTATTTAGAATGGATTGTTATACGGCAATTTGCAGATATAATAGACTCACATTATGGGTGGTTTTTAAGAACTAAAAATTAGCCGAGATAGTTATGGAAGATAACTTGCATGGATTCCTAATCGATGAAGATATTTATTTCAATGTTAATCACAGAAGGCTTATGTATTTCATCAATGAAGATGAGGAACACCCCATGTCTTTCAGGCTTGTTTTTTTAAATGAGATGCAAACGCGATTATTATCATTTTTACTTGAGAATAGAAAAAGCGAAGTCATCAGTAAAAATAAGATTTTGAAAAATGTTTGGGATGAGTTTGGTCTATCATCATCTAATCAACGGCTCTGGCAAGAAATTAAAAAACTAAAAAGCAAGTTGTCATCAATTGGTCTGAATGATGATTTGATAACAAACGTGCGTGGTGTCGGCTACTCTGTAGATAATCAAAGGGTTAAATCTTTACTTATCGAATGAGTTCCCCCTGTAATTGATAAAAAATATATAGATATATCCATATCACATGGATGCCCTCCCCATTCTAATGGATATTAGAATGGTTTAACAACACAAGGTATGTAGGAATATATATGAAAAAGTTAACAATCGTTGCATCTCTCGTCGCTTTATTTGGCTCTGTTGGCCTGGCTCAGGCTGAATCTACGGGTACTATCGAATTCGAAGGTGAACTGACGGCAACAACCTGCGACGTTATTGTTGATGGTCAAGCGGCAGACGCAACCGTGAAATTACCAACAATCGGGACCAACCAACTGACAGCGGCTACCCAGACTGCAGGCCGTACAGGCTTCAACATGGCACTGAGCGATTGCGCAGGTACCTTGAAGACGGTTTCTGCCTTCTTCGAAGCGGGCTCTTCTGTTGATCTGGTGACAGGCCACCTGAAAAACATGGGCGGTACGGCGACCAATGTCAGCTTGCAACTGCGTGACGGCTCAAGCGCCACTCAAGCTGTGATCGAGGCGGGTAACCAGAACCAGAAACTGAATACCATTTATGTTCCTTATGACCTGACTGCGGGTACCGCCAACCTGCCATATGCCGTTGAGTACTATGCAGATGGTCAAACCACTGCTGGTACCGTACTGAGTAGCGTTGTTTATTCGATTCAGTACAAGTAATACGTTGGTGGGAGGGGAAACCCTCCCCCATTTCGCATGTCAGCAAGGAGCTTATCATGTCGCTTTTTCCCCGGAACATCTACCATGCTTTCTGTCTGATGGCCTTAGCCTTCTTTACGACCTGCAGCCTGGCCAGCGTGGTGATCAGCGGCACTCGGGTGATCTATCCGTCTGAGGCTAAAGAGGTGAGCGTCAAACTCAACAATGTCGGGCCGTCCCCTGTGCTGATCCAAAGCTGGATCGATACTGGCGATATCACGGCCAAACCCTCCGCTATTCAGGTCCCTTTTGTGTTGACCCCGCCGATGAACCGTGTGGAACCCAGCAAAGGCCAGACCCTGCGTATCAGCTACACCGGTGGCGCACTACCGATGGATAGGGAATCGGTATTCTGGCTCAACGTGCTCGAGGTCCCGGCCAAGAAAGTGGCCAAAACCGAGGAAAATTTGTTGCAGATGGCGTTTCGCTCGCGCATCAAGCTGTTCTACCGGCCCGTCGGTTTGGTGGGTAACGCCAATGATGCCGTCAAAGCCATCATCTGGAGTGCAAAAGGAAATAGCCTTCAGGCCACTAACCCAACCCCTTTTCATGTCTCTTTTTCGAGCATCACGGTGAATGGTAAAACGGTGGAAGGGGAGATGGTAGCCCCGCGCGGAACACAGACATTTACGTTGCCAGTAAAGGCAGGTAATAACGTGACCGGTGATTTTGTTAATGACTACGGTGCAGTTAATTCGTTCAACGCCATCATTAAATAATAATCTCGTTGCATAAATACTCTATACGGCGTGACAGGATTGTCACTATTCAGGAATGAGTTATGAAGGGATGCGTTATGTCAAGATATGTGCAGTATGGATCCCAGCGTAAATTAACCCCTCTCGCGATGGCTATCTTATCGACGTTTATCGTGGGTAGCGCCAGTGCTGAAAATACCATTAGTCCTCCGACCGAGATCGCCAAGAATCTGGAGTTTGATGCTTCATTCCTGAATGTTGACGATCAAAAGTCAGTGGATCTCAGCCGCTTTGCCAATGGTTCTGCGGGGTTGCCTGGGATATATAAAACTGCTTTATACATTAACAATCAACTCGTCAGTAATACCGACATTGAATTTAAGGCGCGGGCAGACAAATCCGTGTATCCCTGCCTGACCCGCGAGTTGATTAAAAATATACCGTTCAATTATGACAGATTGCCGGCGGACTTTTTAGGTCAGCAAGCCCAGGGTGAACTGTGCATGGATCTGGTGCGTAAACTGCCTGAATCCCAAGTAAGTTATGACAGTAATGAGCAGCGTCTGGATATTATGATCCCGCAGGCTTACACGCTGAGTATGGCTCGGGGCACGGTGAGCCCGGAACTGTGGGACAGTGGCGTACCTGCATTATTGCTGGGCTACAACGTCAATGGTTATACCAGTGAGTCGCATGGTAATACCTTTAATTCCATGTATGCCGGTGTGAACGCCGGGGTGAACGTCGGAGCCTGGTACCTGCGCCACAACGGCTCCTACACCCGCACGGACAATGGCGAGAGCCAGTACACCAGCCTCAATACTTATCTGCAGCGCGATATCCCGCAGCTCAAGGCGCGCGTGCTGATGGGGCAGTCGAACACCACCGGGCAACTGTTCGATACGCTGCCGTTTACCGGCATTCAACTGGCCAGCGACGAGCGAATGTTACCGGAGTCGCTGCGCGGTTACGCGCCGGATATCCGTGGCATTGCTCGCACCAATGCCCGTGTCACCGTACGCCAGGGGGGGCAGGTGCTGTATGAAACCACCGTTACTCCCGGCGAGTTTCTGATCAACGATCTGTACCCGACCGGATACGGTGGGGATCTGGTCGTCACCGTGCGGGAGTCTGACGGCACCGAACAGACCTTCAGCGTGCCATATGCCTCGGTGGCGCAGCTATTACGCCCAGGCTCATCACGATATTCGATCACTGCGGGTGAAGTCCGTAGCGATAACCTGCGTGAGAAGCCCGCGCTTTACCAGGCAACTTACCAACTTGGATTGACCAACTCCGTTACTGGTTATGGCGGCCTGCAGGCCAGCCAGGATTACTACGCGTTGCAACTGGGGGCTGCGGTGGGGACGCCGATAGGGGCTCTGGCCTTTGATGCCACACAGGCGCGCACTCATTTGGGTAACGGCACTAATGCGAGCGGCCGACATCAGCCGGGTAATAGCCTGAGCGGGCAAAGCTATCAGGTGAGTTACAGCAAGCTGATCAGTGAAACCAACAGCAACCTGTCGCTGGCGGCATACCGCTTCTCAACCAGTGGTTACATGGACTTTATGACTGCGATGCAGACCCGCGATGCGGTAGCGCAGGGGTTCTCGCCGGATTCTGTCTGGCGGGCGAAAAATCGCGTGACGGTCACCGCCGCACAGGGGCTGCCAGAAAACTGGGGCCAGCTGTATGTCAGCGGCTCGCTGCAGAACTATTGGAACAAAGACGGCACTGAGAAGCAGTACCAGATGGGTTACAACAATCGGTACAAGAACCTGTCGTATGGCCTGAGCATCAACCGCAGTTTCTCCAGTCTGGCCGGATCACAGACCAACTATCTGCTGAGTTTCAGCCTGCCGTTGGGGCGTAACGATGAAACTCACACGCCGCAGCTACGCATGGATTTATCGCATGACAGCAGCGGTCGTTATGGTCAGCAGGCTACGGTATCCGGAACCGCAGGGCAGGATAACCAGTTCAGTTATGGCGTGACGGCGATGAACGCCAACCAGGGCATGGGCTCCAGTGGGGCGCTGAGTGGTAGCTACCGCAGCCCAGCCACGGCGTTGAGCGGCACGGTCAGCACCGGGAAAGGTTACCAGAGTGCGTCGGCCGGGATGAACGGCACGGTGATTGCGCATGCGGGGGGAGTAACCTTTACGCCGTATAGCTCGGAGACTTTTGCCTTGGTGGAAGCCAAAGGAGCCGAAGGGGCCAAGGTCTCCTCGTATCCAGGGGTGAGCATCGATTCACGTGGCTTTGCGGTGGTGCCTTACCTGAACCCTTACCAGATGAACGAAATCAGTATCGATCCGAAGGGAACGGCAGCCAATGTGGAACTGGACAATACCAGTCAAAAAGTCGCGCCTTATTCCGGGGCGGTAGTGAGGCTGAAATACAACACCAAGCGGGGCACGCCAATCCTGGTGAATGCAACCTATCAAGGAGAGCCGGTACCGTTCGGCGCCGATATCTTTGATGGTAAGGGCAACAGCGTAGGCTCAGTGGGTCAGGGTGGGCAACTGTATGCACGGGTAGCGGAAGACAAGGGCCAACTGCGGGTGAAATGGGGGGAAGGTGGTGAAATGCAATGCACCGTCAGCTATGTGCTGATGCCTATAGCCAAAGGCCAGAAGCAGGAGAAGATACAGCAATTCAACTCTCCTTGCACGGCAACGGCCTCTGCCGGTTCCCCGCGTTCGAAACTGGCAAAAAACGACGCGATATCGGCGGTTAACCAGGGTTAGCCGTCCGGTATGACCGCTATTTGGCTGGTGAAGTGTCGTGCAGGTCATATAAAAAATAGCAAGTGTGGCGCATACGGTTGTGCCAGAGGTGAAAGAATGAAGAGAATAATACTGCGTACGGCCGGGTTACTTTTGCTCATGGTAGCCAGCAATAGCGCCTTGGCGGTCGTTGCCTGTTCAGCGGTAAGTGGTTCTTCCCGTACCGATATGGTTCAACTCACTCCCGCAGCGATTTCAGCAGGGGCAGATATTCCCCTCGGGACGGTAATTTATCAAGGACGTTGGGTTAGTGGTGAAACTGGCATCAGTGTGATGGATTGTACATCAACGGTGGACCCCGGCTCTATCTGGTTCAACGTTGCCTGGAGTATTGAGCAGGCGCCTATGGGGCTAGCCAGTTGGTCGGGCAGCCCTTTCGGAGGGGCGGTTTATGAGACGGGTATTCCTGGTATAGGCATTGCCATCTCCCGCAGTAATAATGGTGATACGGCCAAGGTTGGCGCACCGAACTACCAGTTTCCCGGCGATGTTCAGTTCCCGATAACTGGGGGCCATTTTAAGCCTTATTTGGTGAATAGGGTTATCTATGTCTCACTGATTAAAATCGGCGCTATTACTCCAGGTAACCATGTATTGGATTCGTCGAAGCTTCCGGTAGCTGGCCTGACTATTGTTAATCCGCTGAGTCACCCGTCGACAACTGGGTTGCCTATCACGGCTACCCGTGTCCAGTTTCAGGGGCAGTTGACAATATCAGCCCAGACCTGCACCACGCCGGATGTGAATGTCAATCTTGGCAGTTACGATATGCGGCAATACTTTACTGGCCAGGGCGTGACGACTCCTTGGATTGATGCGTCAATCACGATGACCAACTGCCCGACCTTCTACGGTTTTTATAATGCAGCCAACAGTATGTTGATGTTCGATTACACTACCGGTACCGGGCTTTTGACCAACTCAACCAATAACAGCATTGGTGTGCGCTTGACCCCGGCAACCTCGGTGATTGATGCAACTAATGGGATCATGGCCATCGATTCAACGGTATCCGGTGCCGCATCGGGCGTGGGGATCCAGCTTGGCTGGGGATTAAGCAGCCAGACGCCGACGCTGTTTAACTTTTCCACAGAACAGACTATGACGCTGCCAAAAGACGGCAGTACGACGCTTCGGGTGCCACTTTCAGCACGCTATATTCAAACGGCTACGACTGTCTCGCCAGGCAAGGCTAATGGCAAAGTGACGTTTACCATCAACTATTATTAACTATAAAAGACGACACCGAGATAAGAAAGGTCTCGAGTGTCGTCATCTTTTATAAAAAATTAATACTGTCTAGGGAGTTAGCAAACCGTCGGTAAATTCTCATGTCACCGGCTCCCCATACAAACAATAAGGACATAATGATATGTCAGTAAATATTAAAGTCATTACTGAAAATTACTATTTCTTCATTGGGATTAAAGAACACCTCCAAAATGATGAAAGAGAAGTGAGTCATATAGACTTTCATGAATTTAAAAGTTACCCAAAAAATAATTTAAACAGTGATGATGTATACATTTTCTATACATTAAATTATATTAGTGAAATATTACTCTTGATTTCAACAAACTCTCATCCAGGAAGAATGGTTGTTATCCCAGTAAATCACAGGTCAAATTTCGATATTGCTTTTGAAAAGAATATTTTACTGGATCCCCATGCCAGCATTGAAAACATTCTAGATAAAATAACTGAGGATGTTGAGCAGGTGAAACCTTCGGTAGACTTGCAGAAAGGGAAATTAACCAAAAGAGAAAAAGCCATACTCACTCATACGATTAATGGTATGAATGCCACTTCTATTAGCCAGTTTTTATGTATCTCGATAAAAACAGTGTATACACACAGGCGAAATGCATTTATTAAGCTTGGGGGGAGGAACATGTTCGAAATATGGCCAGTGAGAAAAGAGGTGCTCAGGATGGCGATTTTTTGATTTTTACCCTCTTGCGCTCCATTTTCGGAGTTTTAACGACGATATGGGCCATCGCCGTGTGGGCCGATGGCGCCAAGCATCGCACGGCTAACTGGCTTATTGGTTCTGCTTTTCCGCCACCATTGCTGGCTGTTCCACCTCCAGCAATTCATAAATTGTTTTGCCCACCTTTTGGATCGCTTGCTCAATCTCGCGGGTCATGGGCTTGCTGTAGCTGAGCCGTAGGCAATTGCGGTATTTTCCGGCAGCAGAACTAATAAAACCGACGGCAATCTGTATGCCCTGTGGCAGCAAACAGCGATTCAGACGCAGGCTATCGAACCCGTAAGGCAGCTCCACCCATAACATAAAGCTCCCTTGCGGCCTGCTCAGGCAGGTATTTGGCGGGAAATACTTCATGATCCAACCCGTCATAATGTCGCGATTACGTTGATATTGGCGGCGCATGCGGCGTAAATGTTGTAGGTAATGCCCTTGCTTGATGAATTCAGCCATTGCCAGCTGTGGCAAGGTGGGGACTCGGCCAGCGGAAATGTACTTCATATGTAACGCTTTCTCTAAGTAACGGCCCGGTGCAATCCAACCAACCCGCAGACCGGGCGCAACGGTTTTAGAGAAGGAACTGCACAGCAATACGCGGCCATCATCATCAAACGAGGCAATGGTCGGCGGGCGTGGGTATTGATAAGCGAGTGCGCCGTACACATCGTCTTCAATAATGGCCACGTCATAGCGTTGAGCCAATGTCAGCAGCGCTTTCTTGCGCTCATCCGGCATGTTGTAACCTAACGGGTTATTGCAGGTTGGTGTCAGTTGGATGGCTTTAATCGGCCACTGATCCAGCGCCATTTCCAACGCCTCCAGGCTGATCCCCACCACCGGATCGGTGGGGATTTCAATCACCTTCATCCCCATCCCTTTCAGCGTCTGCATCGCACCATGAAAGCTGGGGGAATCCACCGCCACAATGTCACCAGGCTGGCAAACGGCCCCTAGCGCAATAGCCAGTGCGCCATGGCAGCCAGAGGTGATGATGATATTGTCTGCCGATTGATGATTGCCGCTGTCTAGCATCAGGCGGGCAATCTGCTCACGCAGCGCCGTGGTGCCGTAAATACTGTCGTAATCCAGCACTTCCTCACTTTGATGCAGGCTGATACGGGCCAGCAAACGGCTGAGTATTTTCAGGCCTGGGCCAGACAGATCCGGCGTGCCTACGCCCAGATGTAGCAAATTCTTTTGAGTGCTCCCCCGTAAAAACTCCAACGTATTTTCCCACTGAGAAATCTCGACAGGCCGTTGTGCATGGCTGCATAGCGCGGGTAAAGCAGGAAGATTTGAGCTACAGCGCACGAAGTATCCCGATTTCGGCCGCGACTCGATCAGCAGGCACTCTTCGAGCTGCCGATAGGCCTGCTGTACGGTGCTGATACTCACTCCGTGCTCGTCACTCAATACCCGAACGGAAGGCAGCCGTTCTCCGGGCACATACAGCCCTTCTTTGATGCGTTGGCTAAGGATATTGGCCAATTGTTGGTAGCGAGTCATGGATATCACCTGATAAAGAGAGAAGGACCAGTACAGATGGCGCTGATTTTTACCATTCAGACTGTTTAGCACATATCTGTATGGAAATAATAGCCGCTATTTGCATCTGTAATGTTTTTCAGCCAAGCATCATGCTAAGGGCTCATCGACTGACAGGGAGCTGATTATGAGTAATATTGTTGAAAATCAAATTGATGGTGGCTGCTTATCGGCTGAGGGAGCAACAACGAAACGCCACTCTATTGTTGCCCGTTTATGGCTAAAAGCATACAGATGGGCAAAGCGTTGGAATGAGCGGCGCAAAGCTGCCAATACCCTGGCAAGGCTGAATGGCGATCAGCTAAAGGATATCGGTCTACGCCGGGATGATATCAAGCGAGACTACAGCCGTCCGTTCTGGCGCTGAGCTGGGTTAAGGAGAGTAGAACAGAGAGGGGCCATAGAAACCTCATCTCAGCGGCATGCTGCGCCCCATAACCGGCACTGACAAAAAAAGAGGTGGCAAAGACTACCGCCACCAAAAGTCAAAGTCAAAGTCATAGGAAAAGGGAAAGGTTAATGACAACGTGGCAATGGCTGAGTTTGTGAGGGGGCGCAGCATGTAGCGCCCCTTGCACCATCGCAGTCTCGTTAAGGGTACAGCTTATATTTCTCGCGCAGTTGCAAATAGCTATCTACCCCAGGCTGCCACTGGGCCTCGATGAACTGGACCGTTTCATCAACCGACAGTTTTCTTTCGCTTGCGTCATTCAGCAACGTAACCAGGTTGCTGGTGCCGGTGAGCTTGGCCAGCCACTGAGGGCGTATCAAGAAGAACTCCTCCTGATAATCCAGGTACTGCGCTTCTTTTGCCGCAGGGATCACCATCTCATAGCCCGCAGTCTTGAACTTGAACCACCAGTCGACCAGGTAACGTATCGTTGGTTTAACCTGGCTGATATCGGTAGCGGTCAAAATCTCCCCGCACACTTCCTTTCCGGCCTGGGGCCAACCGGTTTTCTGCTGGTTAATATCCACCTGATAGCAGGTATTGACGTAAAACTGGCGCGTAGGGAAACCCAGTTGTTCAAATGGATGGTCTGAACCTCTGCCCATGTTGACGCTGGTGGCTTCAAACAGCCCCAAAGAAGGGTAAAGCTGGATAGCCAGATCGCTGCGCAGGTTCGGTGATGGTCGTACTGGCAGTGAATAAGGGGTGTCATGCTGGTAGTTAGCCATGCTGATAACCATCAGGTCTTCAGCGGGCAACTGATGGTCTTTGTTGCCAAAGGCCTGCCAGTGGGTATCGTTGAAATTCGTCAGCCAACCTTCGCCGGTGATCATGCGGGCAAACTCCCCGGAGGTGAGTCCGTGCACCATTGGTATCGGATGCATACCAATCCCCGAGATGTTTGCCTCCTCAAGAATAGGGCCATACACATGGCTGCCGAGCGGATTTGGCCGGTCGAATACCATCATTTTCTTATGGTATTTTTGCAGGCTTTCCAGCATGTGGTGCAGGGAAATGGTGTAGGTAAAGAAACGAACGCCCACATCCTGCAGATCGTAAATAACGATATCGACATTGGCTAACTGTGCCTCGGTGGGATGGGCTCGAGAACGCCCATCCTCATCCCGGCCATACAAAGACACGATCGGCAGGCCGCTGTGCTTATCGATATGATTATCGTCGCCCAGCCCGGCATCGGCATTACCACGGATACCGTGTTCTACCGAGAACAGAGTGGTCACGGTAAATTGATATTTCTCCTGCTCGGCGAGCAATTTGTCGATGGTGTGCTGGCCCTGTTTATTGATTGAGCTTTGGTTCACCATCAGGCCGATGCGCTTATTTTTGAGCAGTGGCCCATAGGTTTGTTCCTGGTCGACGCCGAGCACTATGCCTGGTACAGCGCTGACATAGCCAGCGCTGAGAGCAAACGACGAGCACAGGAATAACACTGTCAGTAGCAGATGCCTCATTCCTTATTTCTCTCTATTAATGGGATCAATTGCCCGTCAGAAGTTATGCCGCAGTTCCAGCGCCCAGAACCAGAAGTTGTTGCTGGTTTTATCACCGTTCATCCAGGTTTGTTCCGGGCGGTAGTAACTGTCGACAAACAGCGACGTCTGCTTGGTAAACGGATAGATTGCCTGGAAGCCGTAGCGGCTTCGGTCTTTCTCTTTATACACCGTTTCCTGGTTTCTGGAGTCGCGGAAGCTTTGCGTCCCTTTAGTCAGCGCCAGGCGGGTATAAGGCATTAACATCACGCCACTATCGAACTTGTAACGGTAAATCGCCCACAAGAAATGCTCCTTGTTATACAGCGTATTGACCAGTTGCTCATCGATATACAGATAGTTCAGCCAGAGGGAGTTTTTCTGGTTAAACGTCAGGTTCGCCCCCGCGAAGTGCTCATTGATCTGGCT
Organism: Serratia sp. 3ACOL1; assembly: GCF_003668775.1. Taxonomy (NCBI): domain Bacteria; kingdom Pseudomonadati; phylum Pseudomonadota; class Gammaproteobacteria; order Enterobacterales; family Yersiniaceae; genus Serratia; species Serratia sp. 3ACOL1. Next base: position 183,578 of record NZ_CP033055.1, read on the forward strand.
CCAGTCGCGTTTGTAAACCCCATAATCTCCTTTTGCCCGCGCATAATCCAACTTGCGGTCAATCAGGCGGAAGGAGAGGCTGGCATTAAAACTCAGGCTATCAGAGTACTTATAATAGGCTTGCGGACGGATCCAGATCTCGTGTCGCTCCTCACCCTTGCGGATATCCCCTTTGTATTCTGGATCGGCCAGTGCCGGGTTGCTGATGGACGGATAATGCCAGTTGTCGTTACGATAACCGAGGCGCAATTTGGTGTTGCCAGTTTTCCCTGCCAGAGTAAAGGGAAAGGTTCTGGTGACGCCTGCCTGCCAACGTGTGCGGTCATATTCTGGCGTATTATCCAGATAGGTTTTCAAAAACTGAACGTCATACAGCCATAATGAATCATTCTGGTAAATAAAGGCACCGACATAAGGTGAGGTAGCTACGCTGCCACGGATATATTTCCAGCGATCGTCACTGTCTATCTCCTGCTCGGTACCGATATAGGTATCAAAGCGCCAGGTTTGTTGGTGAACTTTATCCTGTGCCTCTTTCTTTTCTTTTTCTATTTGCTGAATGCGTTTATTGAGTTTGATGATCTCCTGATCATAATCCGTCTCAGACTCATCAGCCAATACCGGTTGTGCCATGAGAATGGCACTGAAAATCACTAGCCCTGTTAAGATCTTCATGTTTTACCTTCAGAGATATTATAATGCTGTTAATCCGTAACCGCGTGGGTAGAGCACGTTATTATTATCTGGTGTTTTAATATCAACCGGCAATTTACCGTGAGGCGTTGCAAGGCTATCCCCTGCTGGCCCCTTGAACAGCGTTCTTAAACCACTGCGAATATTGGTTTCCAGGCTGTTGCGGACGTTATTGGTCACATCAAAGCCGGTGATACCATAAATCGCAATGTTAGCCTTTACGCCCGATAAATAAGCGATGTCATAGGGATTACGCGTAGCAATAACCACCAGAGGAATGTTTTGCTTGTTGGCTACGTCGATGATGCGCTGGGCATTGGCTGGGTTGAGCTTCAGGTTGTAGGTAGCCAGGATAACCAACTGCTGACCTTGCAGTTGCTGCTCAATCTCTTCTGTCGTCAACGTGTCCTGATCCAGTTTGACCACCTGATCTTTGACGTTTAAGCCCACTTTCAACTCGTCGGCAATATGAGCTAAATGCTTGTTGATTAACTCATTGCGTGGGCCTTCGTCCGAAAAGACCATAATGTTGTTTTGTGCTTTAAGCGGATAAGGCAGGACCCGATCGTTTTTGATCAGCGTAATGGCCTGCTCCGAAATGGCGTTTTCCAGATCCTTGTGCGCCTTGGAAGCGACAATGCTTTCAGCCGTGGCAGCATTATGAGGCGCAGGGGAGATGCGTTTACTGAGCTTGGTATAAATCACCCGCTGGGCGGAATCTTCAATGCGCTGCTTCAGCACCGGGTCTTTTTCCGCTTCGGCCTGCAAATAAGCGTACAGTTCGCCGAGTTGTTCAATGCTGGCACTGTCTTTAATTCCTATTGGCATCAAGACAATATCATTACCGGCTAAAATAGCCTGCTTGATGGACCAATGACGGTCAAAATTGCCGGTAATGGCCCCCATGTCCATGGCATCCGTCAGGATCAGCCCGTCAAACTTGAGTTGATTACGCAGGGTATCGGTCAAGATCGCTTTGGATAAGGTCGCCGGGGTACCGATTTTCTCTCCCTTGATGTTGGTCAGGATGGTGCTATCAAGCGCTGGCACCACCACATGGGCGGTCATGATGGCATCGGTATCGGGCATCACGTCGACAAAGGGTTTCAGTTCGGTCTGTTGCCATGAAGCCTTATCCGTGTTGACGCTGGGGAGTGCAAAATGGGTATCCGAGGCGACGTTGCCGTGCCCGGGGAAGTGCTTCAGAGAGGTGAGCACCGGATATTGGTGAATACCTTCGATATAGCTGCGAGCTAATTGCCCAACCAGAATAGGATCGTCGGAATAAGAGCGAACGCCGATGACTGGATTATTCTGGTTGTTATTCACATCCACTACCGGCCCAAAGTTAAAGTTAAACCCAAGGCTGGTTAACTCATAACCATGAATATTCCCAGCCTGTTTGGCTAAATCGGCCACACCGGTAGCCCCCAAGGCCATATTGCCCGGCATCTCAGTGCCCACACGCAGGCGGGTAACATACCCACCTTCCTGATCGGTACTGATAAACAGCGGTAAGTTACTCCGTGCGTGCTGGAAATTATTAATCAACTCAACCGTTTGTGGGGTATTAATCAGGTTTTCACGGAACAGGATCACTGAACCCAAATGATAGTCAGTCATCATTTTACTGACGTGGGTATTCATCTCGATGAATGGCGTTTTACTTTCGCTACTGGTTTCATCCCAGGAACGAATGTCAACCATCAACATTTGCCCGAGTTTTTCTGCAAAACTCATGTCGACACTGAGCTTTTCAGCCGCGTCTTTGGGGGAAAGCCACATTTCTTTTAGTTGGGCTTCTGGAATAGCGGCCGCGTAGCTTCCGGCACTAAATAAAAAGATGGCCGGTATTATTTTTTTCATGGGATGACTCCGAGGTATCAATTTCCGGCGATTGTACATTCCAAATCAGGTAATAAAGTGATAATTATCACAGTTGATCGATTCGTGTTTGTGATGCGCAAAGGAATAATGCCGGTTTTTTATACCAGCATTGTATCGCGCAGCTTGATTGGTAAAGGGGGCGAGCAAAGAATAACCCTTTAAGGGCAAGAATATCTTGCGATAATTATTTTAATCTCGTCATAAAAAGTTAAGATAATTCTTGTCATTGTTTTAATGGTATTCGGTTTTTTCTGGGGCTCAGTCGTCCAGGTTATTAATGGTCATGCTCGCATTCAGCACCAGAGGTTTGGCGCTCTCTTTGCGCCGTTGCATTAACGCCAGGAAAATCAAATCCGTCAGGGTATTCTGTGCGGTTCTGGACGAAATCGAAGAACTCCGCCACTCGTTTTCATCAGAGACACTTTCCAATACATAATCGGCTATTTTGGCTAAAGCATTATCTTTGCTGCCGGTTATGGCGACCACTGTCGCTCCCTGTGCTTTTGCCATGGAGGCGGCGATATGCATATCTTTCCTGCGGCCACTGAAAGAAATCACGATTTGTACGTCTTTGGCGGTTAGCGCCTGCGCGGTGGCAATCTGGACGTGAAGGTCGGCTTCTACCAGGCTCAGGATACCGATCTTCTGTAATTTATAGCTCAGATCTTTGGCTGTGAGGCCAGAGCCCCAAATGCCGACGATCTGCACGCGCTGGGCGTTATCGATGGCATCGACCACCTGTTGGAAAATGGCGAAATTAATCCTTTTTGTCGTCTCGACGATTGCGGCATTTTTCTCATGGGCCAGCTTTTGTGCCACAACCATCAATGAATCTTCCGACGAAATGGCGTTATGCAAGGCCTTGTGCGGAGAGGACTTGAACAGGTTATTTCTACCCAGCTCTTCACTGATGGCAATTTTCAGGGCGGGGAAGCCTTTCATACCGATTTTCTGGCTAAACTTGACGATGGCAGACTGGCTGACCCCCGCATCTTCAGCAAACTGGGAAGAAGACATGCCCAGGACGGCTTCCGGGTTATCAAGGATATATTTAGCGATTTTTTGCTGGTTTTCGGCCAGGCTTGGCAACAACCAGGTGATTTCGTTCAGGACTGACATCAACAATATCTCCACTGTGTGTAATAGATTATTCCAGTTAGGGGGCTTTTCATTCCTTTGACTTATTTATTTGAAATTGTTGGAAATTAAAGTTTAAATGGCGGTTATTTTTCCGCTTTATTCCTGATTTAGCTCTCGGCGAGAATAGATTTACCGTGACGATTATCACATTTGCCGAATAAATAATTCCTTAACATTGTCGCAAATCTTAACCCATTGGAAACCTCCATGAAGATAAATTTAAGCCAGATGGTGACGGAAAGCCGCAACCCGGCCAGTTCGCAAATTGATACGTTGCCCACTCTGGATATGCTCGCAGTGATCAACAGCGAAGACCAAAAAGTGCCGCTGGCGGTAGCCGCCACCTTGCCAGAAATCGCCAGGGTAGTGGATCTGGTGGTAGACGCTTTTGCCTGCGGTGGCCGATTGATTTATTGCGGTGCGGGTACTTCTGGCCGGTTGGGGATCCTGGATGCCAGTGAGTGCCCACCAACATACGGTACGCCGCGTGAGCAGGTAGTTGGTTTGATTGCCGGGGGCCATGCCGCGATTTTGCAGGCGGTGGAAAATGCCGAAGATAGTCCGCAAATGGGCGAGCAGGATCTGCGTAATCTCGATTTCAACGCGCGTGATGTGTTGGTCGGCATCGCAGCGAGCGGCCGCACCCCTTATGTGCTGGGGGCAATAGCTTATGCCCGTAGCGTTGGGGCGACTGCCGTAGCCATCTCATGCAATCCGAATAGCGAAATGGGTCAGGCAGCCGATATCGCGATTGAACCGGTGGTAGGCCCAGAAGTGGTGACAGGTTCATCTCGGATGAAAGCGGGAACGGCGCAGAAGTTAATCCTGAATATGATCACCACCGGGGCGATGATCCGCAGCGGCAAGGTATACAGCAACCTGATGGTCGACGTGGAAGCCACCAACGCCAAGCTGATACAGCGCCAGGTCAATATCGTGGTCGAAGCCACGGAGTGCAGCCCTGAAGAGGCGGAAGAAGCACTTAATCAATGTCAGCGCCACTGCAAAACCGCGATTGTGATGATCCTCGGCGGCTTGTCTGCACCTGAGGCCAGCGCGGTTTTGAGTAAAAACAAAGGATTTATCCGTCAAGCACTGCAAGGGATACAGGCATAACCATGGCGAAAATAACCGTTCCGATGATAGAGCAAATTTTACTTCTGGTAGGTGGCAGTAAAAATATCATTATCTGCGGTAACTGCATGACCAGGCTGCGTCTGACGTTAAAAGATCGTCAGCAAATACGGCTTGATGAGTTGAAGAAGATCCCTGGTGTGATGGGGGTAGTTAACGGCGACGATCAACTGCAGGTTATCCTCGGCCCTGGCAAAGCGCAAACTGCCAGCGAGATGATGAATGCGTTGTTAACGGCGCAGCCGCAGCAGGAACGGGGGAGTGCCGAGCAAGCTGACTTGCAGGCCCTGGCAAGTGAAAACAAGCAGCAGATGAAAGCCAAGCAAAATAGCGCGGTGCATAATTTCCTGACTAAATTTGCCACGATCTTTACGCCGCTGATCCCAGGATTTATTGCCGCAGGGCTGTTGTTGGGGATCGCTACCCTGATGCAGCAAACGCTGATCGTGGAGGGAGTGGCACCGGCCGCATGGCTCAAAGGGCTGATCGCTTACATGAAAGTGTTCAGCATCGGTTTGTTTACCTTCCTCAGTATCCTGATTGGCTTTAACACTCAGAAGGCCTTTGGTGGCACCGGGGTTAACGGAGCGATCATCGCTTCGCTGTTTGTTTTACGCTATGTACCGGAAGGAACTACCGGCTACTACGCAGGCATGAGCGACTTTTTTGGGCTGGCGATCGACCCACGCGGTAACATTATTGGGGTGCTACTGGCCTGTATCTTGGGCGCATGGATCGAAAGGCAGGTGCGCCGGGTGATCCCCGATAATCTGGATATGATCCTGACTTCTTCAATTACCCTGCTGATCACTGGCGCCATTACCTTTGTGGTGATTATGCCGGTTGGCGGTGAGTTGTTTAAGGGCATGTCATGGCTGTTTATGCACCTGAACGGCAACCCGTTCGGTACCGCCATTCTGGCCGGGTTGTTCCTGATCGCCGTCGTGTTTGGCATTCATCAGGGCTTTGTGCCGGTTTACTTTGCCTTGATGGATGCGCAGGGCTTCAACTCGCTGTTCCCTATTCTGGCGATGGCCGGTGCAGGGCAGGTGGGGGCGTCACTGGCGCTATTTGCTCGCTCTCCTAAAGGCTCTCTGCTTCGTACCCAGATTAAAGGTGCCATTTTCCCCGGCCTGCTGGGGATTGGTGAGCCGCTGATTTACGGCGTCACCTTACCGCGTCTGAAGCCTTTCGTTACTGCCTGTCTTGGGGGCGCGGTCGGTGGGTTCTTTATCGGTCTGGTTGCCTGGATGGGGTTGCCGGTGGGGCTGAATACGGTGTTTGGTCCTTCGGGCCTGGTGTCGATCCCATTAATGACCTCAGCCAACGGGATTTTTGCCGGCATGCTGGTGTATGTCGCCGGTATTTTGATCTCCTATATCGCCGGCTTTATTCTGACCTGGTTGTTTGGCAGCAAGGATGTTGATTTAAGCTGATTTAATATTATTGCGAAATAGCCCTGCTTGCAGGGCTGTTTTTTATCCCCATCTAGCAGCTTTTGCACTCTCCAAGATTTCGCCTACGCTTGAAGTTATGATTCACTGGGATATACTTGTTAGAATGAAAGATAAAGGTATCTTATGAATGATTTATATCATTGAAAATCGCGTGCTTTTCAATATGGATGAAAACGCGTTTACGCTTCTTGAGGATGGGAATGAGAAAATAATCATTTCTAATCCGGCTCGGCGTGTCCTGGCCTTGCTTATCGAACAGCATGGTTCCATCGTACTACGCGAGACTCTGTTCCAGAAGGTTTGGGATGATTATGGTTTGATTTCAAGCAATAACAATCTCAATCAATGTATCAGTAAATTGCGGAAAATCATTTCCAGCTTAGGTATCGAATCAGAATTTATCGTAACCATTCCTAAAATTGGTTTCTTGATCAAGAAAGAAACCAAAGTGCAAGTTTATCTTGAATCTGAAAAGCAGGAAATCCTTGATGAAAAGCCTTTAATTCATGATGATAAATCACATGAAACCGTTTTGCTTAAAGAAAAGCCAACTCCAGTTGTCGATATAAATAACAAAAATAATATCAAAAAATCTGTCGTGGTTTATCTTTTTCTCGCTCTAAGCTTTTGTTTAATCTCATTTTTTGTAATCTTAAGTTACGATAAAAAACCTATGCAACTTAACCATTTTGTTGCAAATTTTGGTGAGTGTAAATTGTACTCTGTGACACCCATTACTAAGAGTGAAAATGAAAAATTTATAGCTCGAGCCAAATGTTTTATGGCCGATAAAAATATGGTTTGCAAAAGTAATGATGCCTTCATATTTCATACTGAATCAACGTTATCTCCTATTAACACCGGCTCCTTTCGTGAGTTTATGGCAAGATGCGAGGTGGGTAAAGACAACCGCATAGAATCATGCCAGAGTTTTTATAGAAATGATAGGAAATGCAATGAGTAATATAAAAACAAAAAACATAATAATCTCTACTGTATTGGTGACGGCAGTACTTGTTCTATATGCTATTTATACCGTATTCAGTTACCAAAACAATCGCGTGGATGAGCCCATTTATAACTACGGTTGTCGTGGTAATATTAGTGTGGAAAGCATATACAATGACAAACTTGTGACTATGAATGCCAATGTTTACTTCTCATTCTTGAATTCGCACAATATTATTTACGCAATAAGTGGCACCGCGACAATGTATAATGAAAAAAATGAAGTCATAAAAAAGCAAACGATCTTAAGAAATATTTACTATAGTTATCGAGTTGAGAGTGTTAGACAGCATACTTATACATTGAACAGTGAGCGTATCGATGTCAATGCAATCGATAATATTGATAACAATTTCGCAAGCCTTGTCATGTTTGACAGCATGTTCAAAGTGGGCTATAACGATATAGTAGTGATTAAACCGAAAACCGAGAATACTATTTTAATTTCGAATAATCAGTCACCTTTTATGATGTGTGTGTATCATTAAATTTCTTGGGAAACTAGCAGAAATCAACGCCTATCGATAATAAAAGTACAGGCTAAAACCACATGCCAATGCATAGCGTTTGAGCGTTTTAAAGCTGGCGTGTGTCGGTTTCTTTTCCAAACGGCTAATTGCTGGTGGTGTGACTCCCAGTCTTTTTGCGACTTCTGCCTGGCTTAATCCCGCTTCTTCACGCATTTTTTGTAGAATATACTCTAACTCAACCTCTTCTTTCAATTTTTGATCGTCGTACTGAACTCGCGGATCTTCCAGTGCTTTCACCAGCGATCTGGCATTGTTTCTAAACTCCATTGAAGACCTTCCTCATCCAAACCAATGATATTGGTCTGGCCTACTCTCAGTATAAATATCATTTTGGCGGTTCTTTCAGTACCATCGTGCTAATATTTTTAACTTCGGAAAGTCCCACTAATAATTGAAGGAACTGTGGCGAGGTAAGTCCTAACTTTCTCATGGCGTTCATTTTATGCGCGCTGACGGTTTTAATATTTATTCCTGCCATCTTGCCAATGGCCGCAGGCGTTATTTTTCGAGCCAAACTGTTTAATACAAACCACTCCCGCTGTGAGAGGGGTTTATTAGCACCATTAGCTTCTTTCTTTTCAATAATGCCTGGGCTAGCATATTGGTTATTAGTATTGACGGACTGAGTAACAACACGATGGATAAACTGTAGGGTCTCTTTTTTTGACAATAAATGGAACATTTTAAATGAAGTAAGGGAATGTAAAATCTCCATCTCTTTATTCTCGGTTAAAATAATGACTCTGTTATTAATGCAATCTCTTTTTAAGGCTGAAAAATAATTAATTAAATCATAAGTCGGCATAGTATACTGCTGGATAGAACGCTGCATTTTATAAACGCCTAGCTCAGAATACGCATTCTCCAACAAATAATTAAGCCCCATCTCCGTACAAAAATCATTAAAAAAAACAATAAAGCACGATCCCTGACTGATTGGTTCCAAGTCATTTATTTCTTGCCAAACCGCCATGTTATCTCCAAGTATTAGTAGTAGTTGACTTTTACAATCACTGAGGTATCAAATTGACCCAGGGCAATGTCTCTTCCTGGAATTGCACTTATTGTCGCTATAAAGTCTTTCTTGACTTGATTGACATTATTTAACTCTGCAAAATCATCGTAGCGATTAAATTTGATAGCCTGTTGTAAATCGTTGTATAGGGTTAATTTAGTCCCATTCTGTAAGTCTATTGCATCATCACCAATCAATGGACTTGGGGTAGAGAATTCAGCCTGTAGCGAGAAGTTATCGAGACAACCTTGCTTTATTGCTTGAATAGCGAAAGGCATGCTTACGCCAGAGGTTCCCGTTAACAAATTCTTCTGGATAGCGGAAAAGTTGACTATTTGCGATTCAGGATAGACTTTTAAATCTGAGCCACAGGCCAGAAAGCGGACTCCTTGCAGGCCTGATAGCGTATATTTTACGTTTTTTGCGTTGGCGGAATTATTCAGGCCGCGGCTGCCATCTAATTGGAATACAATGAATTGATCGTTTCCTTTATAGGTCCCATTGCTTGGTGCGTTACCTGCCAATTTGATATAGAGCCTGAACGTAATTGGGATAGTGACATTCTGACCTTTTTTGATAGGTGCACTACCGGTGCTCAAACTTTGTGCATTTTCCTCAAGATCCTGGCCATTATAACTCACACCGAGCTTCAGTCCTTCTCCCAACGACTGGGATTTTGGGTTGAAATAAAAATGCACTACGTCAGTGATTGTGCCAAGAACATTATCACAATAGGCCGTCATACTGATTTCATTGGATTCCCATATTTTGGTTCCGATAGGCACATTGGAAGGGATCGCCAGTTTACCGACGGGGATTGGTGGCATATTCACCAACTGAGTTCCTTTTTCAACACAGTCTAAAGCCTTAGCTGTCTGGCTCATAAATAATAAACTGAGCAATAGTGATATGAGGTGAAGTGAACACCATTTTCTTTGAGTATGCATTTTTTATCCTGATTTAAAATCGGCGCTAGAGTTTTTATTATTTATAGCTAAGCCTAAAGGTAGCTTGTGTATAGAAATTACCTAGTTGAATACGATCTAGTTGTTCATAACTTTCCAACATGACGAACAATTGCAGTACATCGCTATTATCTTGTAGCCGGAATAGTTGGCTTTCCTCGCCTAAAATCACCCGTTCTCCCTGTTCGTTCTCAATAGCCAAGCCAACCCCATGCTTCATATCCTTCCCACCCAATAAATCCTGTCGCGTCGAGGAGGCGCTTTCACCGTAAAAAGTTATTGAAACCAGATAGCCATTGTTGGCACTTTCTTCGTTCATTTTTACCTTATCGAAGGCGGAGTGTTTTTCCATGACGCAGTTGATGACATGTATTTTTAAAGGAATGGGTGAAGAGTGAGCACCCACTCGGTTAAACGTTGCGTTGCTAATAACCCCTAAAGGGATAACCTGTTCATCGCTAGCCATTTCAATGTGACAAGGCGAGGTGATCACCGCACCGGAAAATGACAGTTTCCCGCGCATTCCTTCCGCTGATTGGTGCGCTGGGCTAGCCGCCGCGGTCCCAACGAAAATGCATAACAGTAATGCCAGTACACTATATGTGCGGTTAAGCTTCATGCCATCCTCCGCTTTATCGGCTCTTATTGTTGATTTTTTCACATTGGCTGTTTCGGCACTGATACTCATTGATCTGCAGACCGCCATAGTCATCCATATACCCAATGCTATAGCGTTCGCCACTATAGCCACCGGTAGCCACCGTTTCTGTCGAGTATGGAGCGATCATGACGCTGTCAAAACCAGGGAAATTGCCGCGATTATCCTGGCTTAAATAGCCAATTGTGATGTAGAAGGGGGTCGGGTTAGCCATTTTTACCGTGCCATTTTGCGCCGTCACCGCGATCTTCTCCTGCCAGATATCCCCTTGCTTTGGCGTAATTGCCGCAGGTCGGAAGAACACTTTTATCCGGCTTTGGATCGCTACCTGCATCACGTTGTTTAGTTCGCTCTTCGGCGGCACTTCTCTGACATTGAAATAAAAAATCGACTCACGATCCTTAGGTAGTGCTTTCGCATCTGCCAGTTGCAGGATCCTGACCAGGCTTTTTTGGCCTGAGTCGATACGCTGCATTGGCGGTAGAGCGACTAGCGGACTGGGGATTTTTTCCCCGGCGCCATTCTCAAGCCAAACTTGTGCCAGATAGGGCAAGCTTTTACTCTGATTTTCAAGCATGACGCTGACAGATTGATCGTTACTCCCGAATATCACGCGAGTTCTGTCCAGGTTAATTGCAGCAAAGGTGGCATTGCAGGCTAAAATAGTCATAGCCAATATGGCTAAGCGTAAATTTTTTTTCATTTCTTCATTTCATCCCTAATAAAGTGGCGCAGTCATGAAACATATGCCTATTGACATGGCAATAAAACCTGACCGGAATAAATAGAACTATCATCGGGTGCGTGGATGCGACATTGTTTATTTTCACCCCATCGTACAGTCAGTTTCTTCTCTGCAGAAATACCCGCAAGATAAACCAGTCCATTTTCACCAACCAAGCCGGATTCGAACCCAGTGCTGTTATCCGTTACCACAGAGCCCAACGGAGGAAAACTGCCATCCTGTAACCGGATCACCGCCATCAGTTGCTGGCCTTTTATGGCACGAATTTTTCGGTAGCCAATAGCACCTTCGGTTAGAGTCTTACTGACAACGGAACTATAAACTTCGACATCGACAGGTAGATTATTGACATCAATCCATACGTCCGATGTTTGATAACTTGATACGCCATTAGCCACGGCAATGCCGTAGTCGTTGGTGACACCAGACCCGTTATTGATTGGGATCCCTTTTACCTGCGCAGCCAGCATGATCCTTGGTTCATCGCCTGCGCTGTTTTGGTGTAGTGCTGCCCCGTAAGGCGTCGCCGTCAATGAACCGTACCAGTTGCCGCTGAGTGAACGATAATCATTATTTTTGACGCTACCATTCAAGCCAAATTGCCCATGTGGCGTATTGTGCTGATAATTACCACGGAACACGCCATTGCCTTTCTGGATATCAGGGCTGTTGCCCCCCGCACTGACCCGCCAAGTGTTATTAATGTCCTGGCTATTGTAATAAGAAACGGCCTGACTGAAGCCCCCGCTAGAGCTTTGCTGCGCGTCATAACTGATCTGTTGCCCGGCAGAGATTGGTAAGCTGAATGACAGGAATATCTGATCCTCGTCCTCATAGCGATATTTCAATTTGCTGGCGGTCAGCGTGGTCGATATCCCTCTGAATGGGCCGATATCGAAAATTTTGCTCGCCGACATGCTGTAATTATTGGTCGACGAATCATTCCAATAAATTTTGTGCGTGGCCGACAAATAGAGTGTGACATCTGGCCATGGCACGTATTGGTTCGCGGTTATCGTATACGTTTGTTTGTCATCCCTTGAATAGGTATTGCCACTGACTTTGTCAAGGTACTGATTCAACGACATAAACGTTTTTTCTGAAAAGCGATATCCGGCGAACGTGATCTGGCTGCCGGTGGCCTCAAAACGCTTGGCATAATTGGCCCGAACGCTGTATCCCGTCAGCTTGTTCTGGTGCGCCAGATTTGCAGCCGAACGGGTAACGTCGAAAGAGACAGCCCCAAAGCTTTTCAGGTTTTGGCCTATGCCCAACGCTTGTGCCTGATAGTCACCGTTGGTGGTAATCACTCCGCCGTACAGCGACAAATTATTCAGTATCCCCCAGGAAAGCTCACCGCTATAGAACGCTGGGTCGATGGCGTGATTGTTTCGTCCCTCTGTCGGTTTACCCAGTGCGGTTTTAAACCGAACGCTTCCTTTTCTGGTCAGGAAGGGAATGGTTGCCGTGCTGACCTGATAGGAGGTCACGCTACCGTTTTCCTCTTCAATACGTACATCGAGTGCGCCTTGTACCGCTTCACTCAGATCCTGAATAACAAACGGCCCTGGGGGCACGTTGGCCTGATAAATAATCCGGCTATTTTGACTGATAATCACCCTGGCATTGGTTTTTGCTATGCCAGTGACCTGCGGTGCGTAACCACGCAGGGACGGCGGTAACATACGTTGATCGCTATTCAGTGATACCCCTGCAAAGCGGAATGAATCGAATATGTCCGAGTTAAGGTAGGTTTGCCCACCGCTCAATTTTGCGCCCAACGCTGGTATTGCACGATACAGGTAGACCTGCGCCCAGGTAAATTGGTCACTCCTTGGCCCGTTTGACGAGTGACTATTGGTATACTGGTAATCGCCACGTAGACGCCATGGCCCCATATTGGCACCGGTAGTTCCGTAACTACTGAAATTGGTTGAGCGCGCGCCCTCTTTGGGGACGAATTTGCTGCCTAGCAGGTTGTAGTCCAGCAAGAAACCAGGTACTCCCTCGTCCCACTGTGAGGGGGGAACCCAGTTCTGATCGCGATAATTGAGCCAGGCCTGAGGTATCGTAATCGTTAGGGTCTGTTTCTCTTGATCATAGCGGGCTGTAACTTCAGGATCCTGGTCCAGCGAGAGGCATTGCTGGCCATGCCACGTGGTCAACGAAGAACGGAAACTATCAGTCAAATCGAATTGTTCGACTAATTCTGGCGTAAGGCACACTCGGCTATTTTTTTTACTTTCAGTAGCAATATATTTTATTAAGCGTTGTTCTGGCAATAAGTGACCATTGATCACAATATCCAGCAGATACTCTCCTGGCAGAATGTAGTTCGCCACTTCAAAACGTGATAGGTCAATGTTTTCTCGATCTTTAGCGTCGATAATATGGGTGTTGAATTCGACGGCTTGGCTTGCTGTAGACATACCTATCCCAGCCAAGGTCAAGATAACTAATCTTGTCAGCCTAAGACCCATTGAGATCCGATTCAATGTAAAATACATAGTGAAATCACTTTTTATGTTTTTAGAGCAAGTTAGAACTTTGCTATAGAAAATTAATGGTGATGCTGTTTATTGAGGTGCTCTCTCCTCAATACGCTTTATAATTGCAGTTGCCTCAGTAAAAATACAACTGCAATTATTAAGGATGTTTACCTGATGATAGCTAAAATATTATTTATAGTTTAGTGCGTATGTCGCTTGGGAAACGATAGTCCCCGTAGAAACCGGCTGATTGTTTGCTTCAACACGGGCTGCAAAGACCAGCTCATTGTTACCGGTGACCAGATTGATATCTTTTGAGGTATCGCCCACCTTCAGTAGATCGCCATTAGCATCGATCAAACGGATTGCTGCACCCTTTGCACTTCCGGTGTTTGCGACCAGTTCAGCAACGCTGCTGTCTGCGGTGCCACCAAAAGAAACGCCCACTTTTGACATAGCTGGATATTCCACAGCACCTGCAGTTTGTGAAGACAAATCACAATCTTGCAGATGAATGGTGTAGCTAACGTTTTGAGAATATTTGTTGCCGGTTTCAAGTACCTTATTCGCTACCTGACCCATATCGACGTTGATATCTGCATCACCCGGAGCCACGGAGCAAGGTGCGTTGATCACGGTACCCGTGAAATGAATACGGCCTGACCCTTGGTCAGCACCTACAGGGGCATCAGCGAAAGCGGAAGAAGATACCAATGCTGACATGGCAATAATGAAAATATTCTTTTTGGCGTTAAACATGATTCGTCCTTCATAAAGTTACGATAAAACAGTTCGTTCAGACGACTTTCACTACAGATAAAAGTGGCATGAACAACCATATGTAATATCGAAGAGAGCCCATCTCTCTTGCAAATCAATAATACTGATATTTTTCATATCACGATATAATAATTTGAAAAATAACCATATTAAGAATTAAGTTCCGCGCAAACTATCTGCAGCACTTATTTAGCGTGATTGTTAACTTTTATGTGAATAGTATTGATACTAAATTTCAGTATTTTCTTAAGTTAAGGTCGCTAGCTCTTGATGGCTTTAATGTTTTTATCATTATTTTAACAATTAAAGTCATTAAATTTAATTTTTGTTATCTTTAAGATAGCAATTTGGGGCTGCATTGCATTTTTATGACGAAAAAATCACCGGTAATTATAGTTAACAAATTTTTTCTAGGAGGTTTCTTGAGGTGGTTCTAGCTTCGGGGGGAATCGACGTTGATGCATCTTGATTGGCTTAGGCGATTAAATGCTTGAGGGAGGCTTTTCTCGCGTGTAATGCATGGTTCCGGTAGATGTAGGTCTGCTTTCGAACAACAGAATTTTATAGCAATCATGATGACTGTCTATTCACAAGCCATAGGCAAACTTGTTCGTCACGGGTTGTACAATAAAAATAGTGGATTCAATACTATCAATCAGATGGGGCCATTTAATCCATGCTTTCATGTGCGTTCACAAGTTTAATTCCACGGTTAATTTTAAATTAAATATCTATTTTTTTCTTTAAAAAAGAATTAAACCTCACATTATTAGGAGGTAAAGAAATTAAATTGATAGGTTTGTTATATCGCTATAATCTATTTTATATCAATGGCTATAAGTTAACGTATGAAGTCTAGCGAATATTTTAGATATTCAATGTATTGAACGGGGTAATACTACGGTGGCAGCGTCGGCCAAAATAATCAAAGTTCTGATAATCGATAAAGATAACTATTTTATAGCTGGGCTGCGCCGAATCATTTCTGATTTTTACCGCAGTAAAGACATCTCAGTACAATTCATCGTTCGGCATGTGGCTGGTTTTTCGGCAGATATCATTTTTCAAACGTTCGATTATGGCGCCAGGTTTAACGTTTGGCGCTCTCTACCCTCGGGAGCGCCGAGCCCGTTAGTTTTTCTGATCCGGGACCAAAGAAATAGCTTGTTATCACATCTATTTCAATCGGTACGAAAAAGCGGGACGTTATATCGAAATCAACCGATCGACGTGCTCAAGAGCATGCTCGAAGAGGCAATATCTATGCAAGGGTTTCTGCCTCCGAAAAAAATGCTAGACACCCAGGGCTTTACCCTCCGTGAAAGTGAAGTGCTACGCTACCTGAGACAAGGTAAATCGCATGAAGAAACGGCAAATGTGATGAGGCTTCACGTCAAAACCATAAGTGGGTATAAGCGTTCAGCGATGAGAAAACTGAATTTCAAACGCAACCAAGAATTATTCCACTGGCTGTTACAAGGCGGATTATCCAGTTTAGAGAGGAAAATGTAAAGTATGAGTTATCTTATTTGACTTCAGGCCCCTGGACCTTGTTACAATTAGGGTTACTAGCCCCCCCCCTAAATTGAAGAGTGATAGGCATAAAAGAGCAATACCGCCGCTCTTGGCACTGAAGCTTATTTTATCAGGTGAAAAAATGCGTCATCCACAAAGTCCTTTACCATTGGCTAGCCCAATGGGGTTATCTTTATTGCCTCTAGGGTTACTAATGATTTGGCTGATATTACTTAGCCCACTCGCCCTACCTAATATGGGCGGAAGTGGCCTGAAACTACCGCAAAATATCCTGACTTGGGCGGTGATGGCTGTCGTCACTGCCACCCTCTGGTTGACACTACCGGCTAACTCTCCCATCTCCCTTAGCGTAACGGCTCGTTGGCTGCTGCTGGCCGTGGTGATCCTGGCAATTCCCCTATTATATACCTCCCCCCAATGGCAGAGTGCTGGGCTGGCACGCTGGCTTGGGTTGGCTGGCGGTTGGGTTTTTTACGTCTCATGGATGCAATATCGCCCACCGCACTTTGCCCGCCATTGGTTATTTTACGCCATTCTGCTGGCCGCTGTATTCCAGGGGGTGATCGCTCTTTTACAATTGACCTTACCGGGAACCGTACCGGCTTGGTTTGACTATCCAATGAAAAACGGTCGGCCCTATGGGGTTTTCCTACAGGTGAATGTGCTGGCCAGCTTTATCGCTTGCGGATTGGCACTGGCATTGATGCTGTTGTTGTTGCCAGATTTTTCCTTAACTCTGCCAAAAGCAGAACGAGGCAGACGATATGCTTTGGGGTTGGTGCTTGTGCTGTTCCCCGCGTTATTGGTGTGGTTACAGTCACGGATAGGCTGGCTTGGCGGCGGTATCAGCGGGGCGCTGTTGCTCTGGTTGGGATGGCGGCAGGCAAAAAAGCTTACGGGGATCGCAACAGGTTTAATGCTTGTTGGTATCACTATCGCCCTGACTTTTCAAATAAATGGAGGGGTTGAAACGGTTGAACACGCCGCGTCAAATCAGGCCCGGCTGATCATGTTGCAGGACAGCCTAAAGATGATTGTCGAAAAGCCTTGGCTGGGTTGGGGTTACGGCGGATTTGAATACGCTTTTCAGCACTATCGGTTGGCTGCCGGATTATCCACATTGGGTCTTGGCGTGGTGCGCCATCCACATAATGAAATCTTGCTGTGGTGGGTTGAAGGGGGCATAGCTGCCTTGGCAGGCATGGCGATCTTACTGTGTGCTGGTTTCAGGTTGCTCCGGCTATCCTGGCGAAAAAAAGGCGTAAGCCTGGCGTTGGCCATCGCGCTGCTCCCTTTGCTGTTACATAGCCAAACTGAATATCCGTTTGTGCTGTCTAGCGCACATTGGGCCATTTTTTTACTGCTGCTGGCACAGTGGGATCGCCAAACCGATAAGGCCATAGAACGCACTACTTTTCCTTTGATAACTCCCTCATTTTTACGAACTGTAGTGCCCATGGCTTCAGCCGCCATAGGCATCGTGGCCAGTATTGGTCTATATGCCAATTTTTCTTTAACCGCCGTTGAACGTAATCACTTTGCGGATATTCAACCCGCTCGCCGCGCGATGGCATTTGATCCCTGGGTGAATACCGAACGTTGGCATTACGATCAACAGACACATGCGTTGCTAATGTATAACCAGACCCGCGATCCCCGCCTGCTTGAAAACTATGCCCAATGGGCTCAGGGCTATCTTGCACGTCGGATCGATAAAAATGTTTATGCCTCATGGTTAGCTATCGCACAATATCAGCAGGATACCGCCACCTACCGGCGTTTACACCAGGAAGCAAAGGCATTATTTCCCTCTGACCCACGGTTTTTAACCAATTTGCCTGAGTGAAGAGAGATAAGTTTATACTGGTGTGCACACTATGATCCGTGCGAGCCAACAATGCGCTGGTAAGAGTGGGGCAATCAGTTGGTCTGCTAGCGCAGGTCAGTGGTTTATCATGCGACTAGCTGGTACGGTATGCCCTTTATGGATAGCAAGGAACAGGGAATGTTTGACATTATCAGCGACTTGGCAAGTGTGGTATTTAGAATTATTTTTGGGATACTGGAAGCGATCTACGAAATTGTGAATTGCATTTACTCGTTTACCAAAGGGCGCAGGCGGATACGGGTGTTAATCACCGTATTGGTATTTTTGGTCTTGCTCGGTCTGTTCTATTGGTGGATTGTTAATGCAAGCCAATGATGATTTAAACGGGCGCAGCATGCTGCGCCCCTAGACGTCACCACATCTATCAGGCCTTACTGCCTTGCCCAACGCGGCCCCAAACCATCTCGCCCTTATGGAACGTGGCGGTTCTTGGGGAAATACGCGCTACCGCTTCGGCGGAGCAGGAGGCATCAACCAGCACAAAACTGGCATCGTCCTGGGCTTTCGGCCATACGCGCTCACCCTTATCATTCAGCGGCAAGACGTCACCGGTGGCAAGGGCCAACGAACGTGACAGGGTTCCCTCATTCGGGCGGACGTAAAGCTGAGCGTAAAGGTTGGCTTTCTCCAGCATGTCGCCCAAACCATACGGCGACCAGTGGTCGATTACGCTGTCGGTGCCGGTCATTAAATACACGCCTTTCTCACGCAGCTGGCTGAGCGGCATGTGCATAGTGCCAATGGGTACCGTGGTGGCAATGGTGATCTGCTGTGCCGCCATGCGGGTGGCGATCTCATCCACCTGTTGCTCATTCATCATTGCCAGCGCAAAGGCGTGGCTAATGGTTAGCTTGCCCTTTAACTGTGGCGTTTTCTCAACGGTTGCTACCATGTAATTCACCGCCGCAATGCCTGCCGGGCTGGTTTCGTGCAGGTGGATGTCCACCCCTTTGTTATAATCCAGCGCGATCTGGAACATGCTATCGAGCGACTTTTCCATGGCGCCATCGACGTTGGTTGGGTCCAGCCCACCAACGTAGTGCGCTCCTGCCTGCATTGCCTCACGCATCAGCGGCTCTGATTTCGAATACAGCAAGCCATGCTGTGGGAACGCGACAATTTCGCAGTCAAAGCCAGACTTGCGGCGAGCCAACACTTCTTGCAGATTCTCCAGGTTTTTCAGGCCGGAGGTCGGCTCAACGTTGCAATGGCTGCGAGCGGTGGTGGAACCGTAGGACTGAATCAGATCGATCAGCTTTTCGGCCCGCTCTTGGGTGTAAGGTTGCAGTTCCGGCAACAGCTTCTGCTCCAGCCGAATCATATCTTTGATGGTGGTGCCCGCTGGGCGATTCAGCGAACGCCATGGGCCGCCGTAAAAAGTTTTGTCCAGATGGATGTGCATATCACGCATGGCGGGCAGCATCAGTTTGCCGCCAGCGTCGTAGACCGGCAGCGTACTGTCCGCATGCTGGCGGTTATCGCGCAACGCAACGATCTTGCCCTGGTTGATCTCCAGCGTTTTCAGTTCGGTGCGGGTGCTGACCGGGGTTGCCCCGTCAAACTCAAAACCCGCCTCTAGCAGCACGTTATCCAGATAATAGTGCGGGTCGGTAATTTTCATGCGCTGGTCTGCCTCACAGCTCGCGGTTGCCGGGTTAGCAGCATAACCGACGGAGGAGGTTGCGCCCAATAGTGCGCAGGCCGCAGCCACTTTGCCACTATGGCTCAAAAACTCACGGCGGCTTTTATTCTCATTCATCTGTGGTTGCCTCTCAGAGGTTAACGATATGGGTGCCCGTTTCACCGCGCAGTGCGGCGGGGAGGCAATCCGGCGAGGTGATGACTACGCGTTTGCCGCCATCGCGTAAGAACGCCAGGCTGGCGACGATCTTCGGCAGCATGCTGCCAGCAGGGAAGTGGCCTTCTGCCATATAGCGGGTCATTTCGGCCACGTTCACCTGGCCTAACGCTTGCTGATTCGGTTTGCCAAAGTGAATGCACACTTTCTCTACGCCAGTGGTGATCACCAGCACGTCGGCACGGATTTCCCTGGCGAGCAGGGCAGTGGAGAGATCTTTATCGATCACCGCATCGACGCTTTGGTAATCACCTTGTGAATTACGCGCTACAGGGATGCCACCGCCGCCTGCTCCGATCACCACAAACCCTTGTTGCGTGAGTGCCTTGATTGCGTCGGCCTCCACGATCCTGATGGGTTCCGGTGAGGCGACCACCCGGCGATAGCCGCGCCCGGAGTCTTCTACAAAACGCCAGGTGGGGTATTGCTGCAATAACGCATCGCGCTGTTGTTCGCTAAAGAAAGCGCCGATCGGTTTGGTGGGGTTGGTGAAACCGGGATCCTGTTTATCCACTTCAACCTGCGTGATGACGGTTACCGCTTTCTGCCCGCCATGCTGTGCCAGGCGGTTATTGAGTGCCTGCTGAATGAGATAGCCGATACCGCCTTGGGTATCCGCCACGCAGTTGGCCAGCGGGGTCAGCGGCAGGCCTTCATGTTCGTGGGCCACTTCGGCACGGCGCAATTCCAGCCCCACCTGCGGGCCGTTGCCGTGGGTGAGGACGATGTGGTAATCCGATGCCAGCATTTCCAGCACCGAGTCTGCGACCTTTTTCACCGCCTCGGTCTGATGTTCCACTGTCTGGCTGGCGTTGTCTTTGATAATGCTGTTGCCACCAATGGCGACGACGACGAGTTCTTTCATCTGGGTTTTCCGATTAAAAAGGCCGTTTAAATAGGGGCGGGAGCTGGTGATTGCCCCTCACCCTAACCCTCTCCCACAGGGAGAGGGAACCGATCGAGTTCGTTGATTTTTCTGCGTAATAACTCATCCACCTTGTTTTTTCACCCAACTGAGTCCGTTGATTTTTCCGTGTGATACCCTCCTTTTATTACTCCTTACTTTCCGAAGCTGCACGGGCTTGCCATGCGCTCGGGGCAGCTCCCTCTCCCTGTGGGAGAGGGTTGGGGTGAGGGGTCAGGCGGTCTTGGTTGGCTCCTGAACTGCGGCGGCCACCGTTTCACGGCTATCGAGAAAATGTTTCAGCACAAACATGGCCGCCATCATCAGGTAAGCCAGCGTGAACAGCAACGAGCTTCCCTCGGCAAAGCCCACGGCTGGCGCATGGATCACGCCGAACAGCGCCAGCAGTGCGCCGGTTGCCGCCGCCACCGCACCACGCAGCGGTTTGTTGATGATGGCGAAAATCGCGACACATCCCCACAGCATACTGGCCAGCGGCGCACCGCTACCCAAATGCACCAGCCCCTGGTAATACACGCCTTTGCTATGCAGCAACTCTGCGCCCAGCTTGGCTCCTGAGGTGCCCGCCGCCCCCAGTACGCTGTTGACCATGGTTAATCCCCAGTTGGCGATCCACGGGAACAGGCAGATGAAGATCACCGGGACCTCGATCTTCGGCGTTTCCCTCACCACCTGGTTGGCGGTGACCACGCCGATAAACACCAGGATAGGCACGATCGCCGTCATCGGGATCACTGCCAACATAAAGGCACCCAGCCCGAACAGCGGTACCAGGAACATCGTCACGCCGGACGCCAAGGTGTAACCAATACTGGCACCCATCGCTTTCCAACCGGCGTGGCCAACATACACGGTCACCGGGAACGGGTTACCCAGCAGGCAGCCGAACATGGAGGAAAGGCCGTTGGCCATCATCACTTTGCGGGTGTTGTATTCATCCCCGGCGGCGTGCGCACTTTCAATGTTTTCCAGGTCAAAGATGTAGTTCGCCAACCCCAGCGGAACCGCAGAGGCCAGATAAGGCAGCGCGTGCGGCAGGCCCTGCATAAAGCTATCGACATGGAACCCCGGCGGGTTAAAGCCAAAGGAAGACATCGAGGCTTTAATCGCATCCGGGCTTTGCAGGCCGGAGATCCACGCCAGCGCGGTACCGGCGATCAACAGCAGCAAACCGGTCGGAATGCGGGCGAATATAGGCTTTTTGCCAAACCAGTTGATAAAGATCAGCAGCAGCACGATGAACGAAACGGTCGGCGCTTCGAACGCTTGCAGCATCGGGTTCATCGCCAGCAGCAACAGCCCCAGGCCGGAAAGGCAAGAAAGCAGCACGGTGCGCGGGATCATCTTGCGGATGGTTTCGCCGAGGAATGAGCCGCCCACCAGGATCAGTGCTTCAACAAAGCACCACACCAGGCCGATCGCAATGGCAAAGTCCGCATCGCCGGTCGACTGATAAACCGGCATCAGCACCAGGAAGGTCACGGTGAAGATGGACGGAGCGCTCGGGCCGGAAGGCAGCGCGGTCACATCGCTTCGCCCGGTTTGGCGAGCCATTTGCAGGCCGAACCAGGTGTAACAGATGCTGGCCATCATCACGGCCAGGCCAAAGGCCGGGGCTATGCGCCCGTAGACAATCTCTTTGGGGATACCCACCACGAAGATGAGTAACCCCATCATGGTGAGCAGGTTGGTCAGGTTATTGGTCATCAGCCCGAAGTAGGCTGCCCAGTCACCGCGTTTCCACTCTAATTTCATTTTGTTCATGGAAAATCCTTCACAGGTCGTTTAACAACTCTCGACGATCAACGGGATCGCCATTGGTCCTGCAGGTGAACAACTCTCTGGTGTCAGGTGGGGCTAACGTTGGGTTAGCCCCGTTATTTTTTTATTGGCAGTAGTGGTCGCGATAACTCAGTATTGCTTTCTCAAAACAGGTGAACGGCGGGTGCACAATCCCGGCACCGATCATGCCGATCCCTGCATCCTTATGGGCGATGGCGGTGTTGATCACCGGCAGGATGCCGCTGCTGCCGACCTTGGTAATATCGATCGCCGTTGGGATCCCCATAAACGACAGCAGGGGAATGGTGACGTTAGGGTTTTCGCCCAGGGTGATTTCACGCATCTGGCGCGAGAAATCAATCGCTTCATCCACCGTGCCCCCGACCAGTGCCACGATGGCCGGAGCGGTCGCCATGGCAAAACCGCCAATGCCGTAGGTTTCGGTGATGGCGCTGTCGCCGATATCCAGCCCCGAGTCTTCCGGTTTATAGCCAGCAAACATCGGGCCGATAACCTGTTGTGCCGGGCCAGTAAACCACTGGCCCGGTAACCCGCTGATGCGCAGACCAAACTCAACGCCGTTACGTGCCATGGTGGTAACCACGGTGCTGTATTCAATGCCGTGCGCCGCATCCATGGCCGCTTTACACATTGCCATCCAGGTTGGGCCGGAGAAGTAATCGCTGCTGGCGACAAAGTCGAAGACCTCGCGCTGCTGTTCAACCGGGTAGCCCGCCTGGATAATCCACGGCGTCAGCGCCTGGATCAGCAGCGTAGTGCCCGCATTGTTGCGGTTGTGACACTCGTCGCCCATATGCAGCGCCTGTGCCAGCATCAGCCGCAGGTCGATCTCACCGGCCAGCTTCATCGCATCGCGCAGCATCGGGCCTTGCACATCGCGCATCCAGTTCAGGCGGTCAATCACGCTCTGGTCATTGGCCCCCATGCGCAGGATCTTCGCCATCTGCTCGCTCATATTGGTATAAGCGCGGTTGCCGTAGGTTTTGTTTTCGACGATATGCATAAACATTGATGCAGAAGTCACGCCCGCCATTGAGCCAACGCAGTCGTGTTCATGGCACGGCGAGAAGATGATTTCCCCAGAGGCTGCCAATTCTGCGGCTTCGTCGAGGTTGGCCGCCAGTCCTTCAAACACCAGCGCACCGGTGACCGCGCCCTTCATCCCACCACACATCTTCTGCCAGGTGATCGGCGGGCCTGCATGTAAAATGGTGTTGCGCGTCATACCTGGGACGACGTTGATCGCCTGGTCATAACCTACCAGCACCGGATGCGACTGAATAATACGCTCTAGCGCCAGTTTGTTGGCGGCAGCGACTTTCTCGGCAAGCGCGGGGGAGGCAATCTGATCGAGGGCCTCAACCACCGCCATATTACCTTGGCCCGGCGGAGTCCAATCGAGCTGGGTTACTGGCACATGCTGTTTTTTCAGGTCATCACTGAACATGGCGATACCGACGTTAATCACGTTCAGCGGTTGGTTAAATAACGAGTGGCTCATCAGGCTTTCCCTCCTTTACAGACAAATTCACGCGCCAGCAATCCGGTATTGGTGCTGCTGCTCGCCCAGATCACGCCCGCATCGGTGAGCATCTGGCACTGTTGCTGTAGCGACGGCGTATCGAGATCGGTGCCTAGCACATAGCCGAGGATCTCCAACGGTCGGCTCTCGCTGGCCGCAATGGCCTTGGCCTCTGTGATCGCCTCGATCATTACGCCCACCGGATCTTCGTGAGAGCCAAAGCCCAGCACGAAGTCCATCACGATCACGCCAACTTCTGGGTCGCGCGCTTCCTGCAACAGACGTTGGATGCGGTTGGTCGGGTCGATCATCGGGTGTGGTTTGCCATTGGTGAAGTCGTCATCGCCAAAGTCGAGGAAGGTGTGTGCCACGCTGCGGTTGAGGTCTTGCAGGCGCATGGCCGGGTCGGGCTGAATATTGCTGTAAACGTCGTCGTATTTTTCCAGTGCGGCAAACATCGCTTCGTCGCACAGGGTGCCGCCACAGAACAGGCCACGAATGTATTTTTGCTGTGGCGTCAGTTTGGCACGCACTTCTTCAATCAGCGGCCAGTTGAGTGGATGCAGGTCGAGGGACTCTTCTTTGATGCCGGTAAGCAGCACAGCCTTTAACGCTGCCTGCTTGGTTGCACGCGCAAACTGTAACCCTTGCTCATCGGCTGGTGGCTCATTGCGCCCAAGGAAGCAAACCACTACGGGTTTACGGCAGGCACGGGCGCGCTCGAGCACGGTGTGTGCCACGGCTGGGGCAGGGGGCTTGGAGACCAGTACAATCACCTCTGTACCGTTATCGTTCTCTAGCATCGCTATCGCATCCAGCATCATCCGGCCGCCGATCTTTTCACTCAGATCGCGCCCGCCGGTGCCAATCAGCTGCGAAATGCCGCCGCCAAACTCATGGATACGTACGCTCAGCTCCTGGCTACCGGTGCCGGATGCGCCGATGATACCGATGTTGCCACGGCGAACCGCGTTACCAAAACACAGGGCGGTGCCATTAATGATGGCGGTGCCGCAGTCTGGCCCCATCATCAGCAGGCCTTTTTCATGCGCCAACTGTTTCAGCGCCAATTCGTCCTCGATGGAGACGTTATCGGAGAACAGCATTACGTTGAGATCGTTTTCCAGCGCTTGACGAGCTTCACGTGCCGCGTACAACCCGTTGACCGAGATCACCGCGAGGTTGCTCTCCGGGATATGCGTTTTCGCACTGGCGAGGGTGGCGTAGCGCGCTTCGTGGCGGCCACCTTTATCTTTGTGGGTGAACAAGGCTTCGATCGCTTGCAGGGTTGCCTCATTAGCTTCATCGCTGGCGCCCTTAATCACGATCATCAGATCGCCGTTTTTGGCGGCTTCCAGCTCTGGGGTTAACAAGCCCAGATTCTCCAGCACCCCTTTGTTCATCTCCGTGGCCATGGCCACAAACGCTTGTTCAACGCCTTCAAGTTTGTTCGCTTTGGTGGAAATAGACATCAGCGAAACAGAGTCAAACCAGGTGTTGTTTTTTACCACTATCCTGATGGACATATTTTTCTCCAAAATATGAGGTCAAGAGGCAGGCATCGGCCATGCCATACAGCATGTCGCAGCCCGAACTTGAACCAATCTGTTTAATCTTGTTAATGGTATCGATAATAAGGTGACGATCGTCGTGTATTAATTTTTCTAACAGGTGACTTATCACCTGTCGGTAACGCTGATTGATTGCCGCCTCTAAGGTAATAGCGCTTAGCAGCGTGGTTTTATGTTGTGCTTTTTCCAGCACCGCTAGAAAAACCTCGCGATACTTTTGTGCCGGATGACCGGGCAACAGTAATATAGAGCAAAGCCCAACCAGATAATCATCCCCAGAAGGCGTCAGGCCAATGCCCAAACCAATGAGGGAATGTATGGCCTCGTCGGGATCTTCATTGCGCCGTATCGCCAGAAATAACGCATCACGATGCAGTTGTAATAACCTGGCCATTTCCCGATAAAATATATTATCGCCACGGTAATTAAACAGCGAATTACCGGATGAAGCCTGTTGATTAATGCATGCCCCCCATTGGCGCCAAGCAATAGATGCTCTGCTTGCTTCGGTTAAATACAGGTCAGGTTGCTGCCAAATCTGGCAGTGAGAAAAATCAATCCAACAATGTTTACCTATTTTAATGCCGCCCTGAGAGAACTCGACGCGATCTCCTGGGCTAAGTATCTGGTCACAGTGCCTGAGCGCTATGCGGCAACTATTGGGGGCGTTATCGTACTCGTCGCTTAATAACGTGTAGAGCATGTTCTGCTCGGGAACGAACAGGTTTACCGCGCGGGAAAAAACCTGTTCGACCTGCCCACTTAGCTGCTGGCGGGGGAACGCCACCTCCGCCGATAACGCTGTAATGCACTGCCGTTGCGGCTGTGCGATGGCATTTCTCCTCTGTTAAGCGCCGGCGGCAACCAGCAGTTCAGCAATTTCGTGATAGCCTTTTTCACGGGCCAGCGTCAGAGGCGATTTACCATATTTGTCGGTCATATGTGGATTAGCACCGTGCTCGAGCAGTAATTTGACAATCTCTTGCTGTTTCGCGCTGCCATCATTCAACACAATGGCTTCCAGCAGCGGGGTCCAACCGACAAAGTTGGTGTGGTTGACGTTAATTTCGGTACGCGTTAACAATTCACGTACAATATCGACGTGGCCTTTTTCACTGGCCGGGGTAATACCCACGCCGCCAAAGCGTGTTAAGCGGTCCAAATCCGGGTTTGCTGGCAATACCAGGCGTAGCAGCGTTAAATCGTTATTCAGGCAGCTCAGCAGGAAGGGGTTAAAACAGGTCTGATCCTGCTTATCAATATCGGCACCGGCAGCGATTAATAATTCCACGCAGTCGTAATGTTTATTCAAGCTGGCAAGCGTAATTGCGGTACGGCCCTGGCGGTTGGTGGCATTGATATCCGCACCTTGAGTCAGGCAGCTTTTCAGCGCGTCGCTGTCACCCTGTTCCGCCGCAAAAAGAAACTCTGTGATTAGCGCTTTATCAGACATATTCTAGCTCCCTGTTTTTTTAGTGGGATTGGATGCTTTCATTGCTACTGAGAATAGCAACAGATGCTGGATAAAAACATCCGCTTAAGAATCATTCATCGCAAAGGGTGTAATTATTGAAAACAATTCAACAATAAAGACAAACTGTGCGTCGGCGCAATCTTTCTCTTATGTTTTGCGCCTTTTGCCACGGCAAACGTCCCTGCGGGGAATGGGCTTTCACCTCGCGCCACATCAGGCTCCAAACTAATAATCAGAAGTGTGATTGTCTTCAAATCAGTTGTAATCGCAGTGTTAAATTTTGTTCAATACTGGTTGCGTGCCATAGGATTTACAAATACATTCAACAATGCGGCGGCCCCTCACCCCAACCCTCTCCCACAGGGAGAGGGAGCTGCCCCGAGTGCATGGCTAGCCCGTGCAGCTTCGGAAAGTGGGGTGCAAAAAGAAGATGTATGGGTGATCATCGAAATCGATCTGTTTCCATAGGGAAAGGGAGCTGCCCCGAGTGCATGGCTAGCCCGTGCAGCTTCGGAAAGTGTGGTGCAAAAAGAAGGTGGATGGGTGATCATCGAAATCGATCTGTTTCCATAGGGAGAGGGAGCTGCCCGGAGTGCGTGGCTAGCCTGTGCAGCTTCGGAAAGTGGGGTGCAAAAAGAAGGTGGATGAGGTTTTACGCAAAAAATCAGCAAACTCGATCGGTCCCTTTCCCCACAGGGAGTGCGAGCTGCCCAGAGTGCGTGGTTGGACCGTTCAGCTTCGGAAAGTAGGGAGTGAAAACAAGAAAGGCGAGGTATGTTGTGACCTAGCCAAAGTGAGTCACGATAATTTCAAACACACTCGATCGGTCCCCTCTCCCTGTGGGAGAGGGCTAGGGTGAGGGGTCTATGAATTCTATTTTTACCGAAGAAAACCTGTTGGCATTTACCACCACGGCGCGTTTTGGCAGCTTCAGCAAAGCGGCCAAGGAGCTGGATCTGACGACCTCGGCCATCAGCTATACCATCAAACGGATGGAAACCGGGCTGGACGTCGTGCTGTTTAACCGCAGTACGCGCAGTATCGAACTCACCGAGTCCGGCTTTTACTTCTACCGTAAAGCGACCGACCTGCTTAACGACTTCCATGCCATCAAGCGCGGTATAGATACCATATCGCAGGGCATCGAAGCGCGGGTGCGTATCTGTATCAATCAGTTACTCTACACACCACGGCATACCGCCCGGCTGCTACAGGTGTTGAAGAAGCAATTCCCCACCTGCCATATCACGGTGACCACTGAGGTGTACAACGGCGTCTGGGATTCCATCATCAACAACCAGGCCAATATCGCCATTGGTGCACCGGATACGTTGCTGGACGGCGGCGGCATTGATTACACCGAAATCGGCGCCATCCGTTGGGTGTTCGCCATTGCGCCCGATCATCCATTGGCGTTTATGCCTGAGCCGATCTCTGAGAGCCAGCTACGGCTTTATCCCAACATCATGGTGGAAGACACCGCGCATACCATCAACAAGAAGGTGGGGTGGTTGCTACACGGGCAGGAAGCGATCCTGGTGCCGGACTTTAACACCAAGTGCCAATGCCAGATTTTAGGGGAGGGGATTGGCTTCTTGCCGGAATATATGGCGCGTGAACCAGTAACGGAAGGGCTATTGGCTACCCGCGCCATTCATAACCCACGGCAGGATTCCAGCATGCTGCTGGCGACACAGCATGCGGCAACCGGGCAGGTCACCCAGTGGATCAAAAAGCAGTTCGCTCCGGGTGGGGTGCTGACCGGGATTTATGGGGATTTGCTTTACCGGGAGTGAGTTGGGGATCTTGGTGCCTAAAATTTTCTTACCCTGGCAGAGAGTAAACTGCACCTTAAAGTTGGCTAGTCACAAATTAAGGTGCAGTGGGTTATGGCAAAAACAGCCCCTTCCCATAAATGCGTATTGGGAGTCATCGCTGGTTTTATCAAATAATGTGTCGATCAGAAACTATATAAAACACCGGCCACTGCATTGATACTATAATCGCGGTCGGTCATCGGGCTATCTTTCACCGTGTCGCTCATCTGTTCATTAAACCCCATCAGGAACAGCTGCCAGTCGTTATTAATGGCATAATAGCTGGCGAGAGAAATGTAAGATGTGACGCCACTTTTCGCTCGGTATTGTTGCATTCCGCTGCGTTGTGACTCCGGTTCGCTGATGCCAAAATAGTAATTATTGAAGGTGCGGTTTTGCCAGCGCATGCCGAAACCGGGTACCAGCTGAAATTTGCCAAACTGGAAGCGGTATTGATAGCCGACATCGGCAATTACGCCGTCGCTATAGCCCAGCACGTCAGTTGCAATATCAGCGTTAAGGCTCCCCCAATCGGCATGATACTGATAACCGATGCCTGCCATGGCGGTCGCTCGCCGCTTATCCAGCTTCTTCATCGCCGGATCGTCGCTATCCGCAGGCTTAAAGCTTAGCGGGGAGTGGTTAACCGCCAAATGCAGATTATGCTTCTCGAAACTCAGAAGATTAATGCCGATCCCTTGGCTATTAATAAAAAACTGCTCCCCTTGATAAGTCACAATCGGCAGCGGTATATATTGTGCATCATAGTCGCGATAGGGTAACTGTTCTGCCAGAACGCCAGCCCCTACCGACCAATCACCAGCATAGGTATTGCCCGTTAATAATATGGCCGTCAGCGAAAGAGCATTAACTGAGAGGCGTGGCTTACGAACAGATATAAAATTATATTCCATCATGATAGATATCCCAGATTTAAGTCAAAAGGTTGCCATCAGCAGATAATAAGCTGACAACTGAAATTAAATTCTTATTAAGGTATTAATGACGTAATGTTGCTTACTCTTTGAAAAATAGCTCCTGTTCAATGGCAATAAGTAAAGTGGCTATCAACAATAATAGGGCCGTCCAGATACATTTGGTCAGCGGTGCAACCTGCATAAGCTCTGCCGCCATCACCAGGGTCAAGTGAAATAAAATGGCTGCCGGAATGCTACGCTGACAGCGATAGTAGAACCAATTGGCCAGCACGGCGGCAGGAAACATGCTGATAAAAAAGTTGGTAACGTATATTCCCCCGGCCTGCCATAGTTGATGCTGATAGGTGTCCGCAATAAAGAATAAGGGTAAATGCCAGAGTGCCCATAGCCCAAAAAATATCAACGAGGTGGGCAGCAGCATTGGCCAACGGCCCCTCAAGCTATCGACGCCATAACCGCGCCAGCCCAGTTCCTCCAGTATTGAGGCGATCAGTGCCAGCGGTAGCATGGGCAGAAAACCGCTGGAAAAAGCAAACTGGGTGGTATCCAAACCTAGCCGCACCGACAGCCAAATGGCCATCAGTAACGGCAGCAGGATTAACCCCAATAGGGTTAGCGTGCGGCCCAGCGTTATCCCTGCCAAAGAAAATACTCTGCTGCGAATATCCCCCCACAACCGCCGGTCTTTGGCCGTCCATATCATCACCCCTGTTGCCAGGGCTGGGCCAAGTAATCCCAGCAGAGCCACGAATAGCGTCGACTGTTGCCTATCCGGCGAATGGCTCAGATAGGCTGCGATGGCCCACGGTAACCATGAAAACGCAAAAACCAGACCAAAAAAGCGTAGCGGAGAATAACGGATCACTGGGATCATAGCTTATTCCTCTCCTTGGATACTGGCTCCTAAAACGGTGGCAAAAGACCCGGCAACGGCACCGAAGGCGCGCTCAATCAGCAACAGCATGGCCTGCATACGTGCGGCTTGCTCTTCAGGCGTCCAGCTAAACATCTGGTGGCCGAACAGGAACAGCGAACCGGCGAGAATGAACTGCACCGTCGATAGCGGATCATCAACCTGAAAAACGCTTTCCTGGTTTCCCTGCTCGACCACTGCCGCAAGAATTGGCCCAAAGGCCAACACCGTTTCAATATTGCTGCGCTCATGCAATGCGCGGTTCTCTGGGCGGTGTAAGTCCTCAACCAAAGCCTGCCCGGCTTCTACGGTTTGATTCTGCGCGGCGATGATGGCGCAGAACTTTTCAATCGCCCCCAGTTGCGGATCGTCAGCAATGATTTGTGAACGGGCAACCATCTCGGCACACAGTTGCTGTGCCAGTGCTGCCAGGACTTCATCTTTAGATTTGAAGTAGTAATAAAACGTCCCCTTGGCGATGCCTGCGCTGCGGACGATGGAATCAACAGAGGTCGACTCATAACCGATTTCCTGAAACAGCTCGCTTGCCGCCTGCAAAATTTCAGCCCGGCGCACCTCTGGCGTTTTCACAGTACGTACCATATTAAATCCCTCTTTTTCGTATGGAGTAGCGCTACGGTAGTAATTGACTGACGGTCAGTCAACAAAAAATGCAGATTTTTTGCACGCAATGGCCGGGGTGGATATTCCGCAGAATACCTTCCGTATCTGGCTACCGCTCCGAACTAGTCACCTCTCCTTTTTGGCTGTCTCTTGATCAGATCTCCTGATCAAGAGACTTCGCCAGTTTGTACCCTTCGACGATATCCTGAAGCTTGAACCACGCTTCCCACATCACTATCCATCCCGCTCGCCCCGTTCGTTTACTGTCATACCAACGCCCCAGTTTCGCCAGATTCAGGTATGCCCACTTCAGGCTCGGCGGCTTCTTCGGCAAGGGTTTTCTTTCCTGTTTCACCCACAACAGCTTCCATTCAAGTGGACTCAGGACCCGTTCGCAACTTTCATTCAACGTTTCCTCACTCAACCCACCCTGACGCAAGGCCAACACTCGCACCGCGATAAAGCTCAGTATGACGATCATTCGCTCCAGATTATCTCGCGTTTGCATCCGTAGCTGTTCCACCTGCGTTCCACCACTTTTCCAGGCCTTATGATATTCCTCTATTAGCCAGCGACGTTCGTAGTAACTGATGATGACTCGGGCTTCCTCCCCTGAAGTCACTTTTTCTGAGGTCAGAAGATGCCAGCAGGCTCCGTCTTCTGCTTCCTCCTCACGACAGCAGATATACGTCAGAGGGACGGTGTTTTCTTCTGACGTACTGCCCGGCATTTTGAGTTCAACCGGGCTATAACGGATACTCATTCGTGCGTCACGGGCAGCTCGCCCACCTTTCTGAACCACATTCAGCACATAACTGCCTGCTTCCACTAGCGTTTCTGGTAATTCCAGCAGTCTCTTACTCTGTTCACTCAGCAACCGGTTCTGAGCGGCTCGAACGACGAAACGCTGTTGATTTTTCGTTTTATAATCAAGGTAATGCCAGATATCCGCTTCCCGGTCACAGACGGAGATAACCTGTGGTTGTGCGTCACCCAGCCGTTGTGCTGTTCGTTCAGAGGCCTGTTGCCACTTGTAGCTTTCTTTTTCCTCATAAGGCACTTGTTTACGTTGGTGTTTTTTACCGTATTCGTTCGCTTCGCGGGTCCAGCGATACTGGTCGATGAGTCCGAGGAACTGCGCGGTGTCGGGGGCGTAAAGTAGGACCGAGTGGGCCAACAGGCCATGCGTATTCTTGCTGGTTGTCGTATTTCCCAACTCGTCATACGCGGTGGTGTGAGCGAAGTTGATGGAGGTGGTGTCTTCCAAAGCAAGTAGCAGCGTGTGCGTTTGGGCGGCCTTCGCCGTGGCGTTGAAGCCCGCCTCGGCAATGGCATCGGGTGAGACGTTGGGATTGCGGATCAGACGATAAGCCCCTTCAACTTCAGCGGTGGTTTGGGATGATTTCACAATAGAAAGTCCTGTTTTTTTAGCCAACGAGGCAGTGAGGTGTACGAGGCGCAGAGTTCGCCGATAGTCGCCAAGTTGAGCAAGTCCAAAAGTGTCGTTAGCCCATGAATAACAATCAGAAAGCACCATACTAAAAACCGAAGAAGAGGAGAATATAAAGAGAGATCAGCAGATGGGGAAAAGGTTCAAAAATTCCCCGACGTTAGCATCGGGGAAATGTGTATAAGAGACAGCCTTTTTGGGGGAGGGGGAACATCGAGTACGTGTCATCATTTTGTTTCCCCATCCAACTCCTTATCTTTCAATAACTAATTAGAGTTAGTTCGAGTTTGCGCTGCCTCGCAAAATTCAATCAACAACTGAACAACCTGCCGGAACTTGACCAAAGACAACATTTTTTGTGTGGTCTATGGTATCCCTACGCACGGTGTAATGGCGAAAATCTGTTCTAACAAGAACTTAACGACTAATAAAAGCACTGCTCTCAAGCAGGCTAAATGGATGGGATGCTTATGTATAAGGTAAGCAAGTTATTGATGCTATTTCTGGCAGGGATGTACGCGGTTTTTCTCTCTTTCTCGGCACAGGCAGAGGCGACACCTGCCGCCACGCCGCAGAAGGTTGAAGCCAAGAATGAAACCTTCTCTGCACCTCACCCTGACCAATATAAGTCCTGGCAGGCAACTTCCGAGCAGTCCGATCGGGTAGACGCTTTGGCTGGCGACCCGCGTCTGGTCATTCTCTGGGCCGGATACCCGTTTGCCAAGGATTACAACAAGCCGCGTGGGCATGCCTATGCCATCACGGATATTCGTGAATCCTTGCGAACGGGTGCACCAAAAACGGCAGAAGATGGTCCGTTGCCGATGGCCTGCTGGAGTTGTAAAAGCCCGGACGTTGCCAGGGTGATCGCCGAACAGGGCGAAGCGGCCTACTTCCACGGTAAATGGGCGCGTGGCGGGCCGGAAATCGTCAATAATCTCGGCTGTGCGGATTGCCACAATACCGCTTCCGCTGATTTTTCTGCCGGTAAACCTGCGCTGCACCTGTCCCGCCCTTACGCGGCTCGTGCCATGGAAACGATAGGTAAGCCGTTTGACAAGGCAGGCCGCTTCGATCAGCAATCGATGGTGTGTGGGCAGTGCCACGTTGAGTATTACTTTGATGGTAAAGACAAAGCGGTGAAATTCCCTTGGGACAAGGGCACCACGGTCGATGACATGGAAGTGTATTACGACAATATCGAATTCTCCGACTGGACCAACCCGCTGTCCAAGACGCCAATGCTAAAAGCCCAACATCCAGAATATGAAACCTGGAGCGCGGGTATTCATGGTAAGAACAACGTCACCTGTATTGACTGCCATATGCCGAAAGTGCAAAACGCCGAAGGCAAGATCTATACCGATCACAAAATTGGCAACCCGTTCGATAACTTCGAACAAACCTGCAAGAACTGCCACACCCAGGATAAAGCCAGCATGCAGGCGGTGGTCGAAAAACGTAAGCAGGATATCAACGAGATCAAGCTGAAGGTAGAAGACCAACTGGTTCACGCGCACTTTGAAGCGAAAGCGGCCTGGGATGCCGGTGCCACCGAAGCCGAGATGAAGCCTATCTTGACCCACATCCGTCATGCGCAATGGCGCTGGGATTTTTCCATTGCTTCCCACGGTATTCAAATGCATGCGCCAGAAGTTGCATTGCGCATTTTGGGCACCGCGCTCGATCAGGCTGCACAGGCTCGGACTCAGTTGATCCGTCTGCTAGCGACCAAGGGCATCACTACTGAAGTCAAGTTGCCGGACATTTCCACCAAGGAAAAGGCACAGTTGGCGCTGGGTATGGACATGCCGCAGCTGAACGCCGAAAAGCAGGAATTCCTCAAGACGGTGGTACCGCAGTGGGAAGAACAGGCACGTAAAACCGGGCTGTTAGGCAAATAACCCCTCCGCCCCGTGCGCGGGGCGTAAATAAATGGAGTCAATATGAGCGTACTGCGTTCGTTATTAACTACCGGGGTGCTTGCCTGTAGCCTTTGGCTGACAGTATTACCGGTATCGGCCCAGACCGACAGCCCCGCGGTTCAACAGCAATCGGCGGAAGTCACCTTGCAACGTAATCCGGATGAGGCCTGCTTGCGCTGCCATAAGCTGCAACAGAATGCGATGCACGGTAAACATGCGGGAGCCATTAACCCGAATAACAAATTGCCGCTGACCTGCACCAACTGTCACGGTTCACCTTCACTGCATCACCGTGAGGGCGTGAAGGATGTAATGCGTTTCAACGAGCCGATGTTCGGTGTGGAACAGCAAAACAGCGTTTGCATGTCCTGCCACCTGCCAGAGACGTTGCAAAAAGCCTTCTGGCCACACGATGTGCATTTGGCCAAGGTGAGCTGCGCCAGCTGCCATACGTTGCACCCGCAGCAAGATAAGGTACAAGGGCTGAACGACAAGGGGCGCATCAAGCTCTGCGTGGACTGCCACCGTCAACAACAGGATGATCCCGCGTTTAATCCAGCGTCCGTAAGGCTGGATAAGGGGCAGCCATGAGCTGCTCACGGCGCCGTTTTATCGTAGGCATTGGCGTGTTGGCGGCTGGCTCGACCCTGACGGAAAAGCTGCTGGCGCGCACCATGAACGTCAATGGCATCCGTTACGGCATGATCCACGATGAGTCGCGTTGCATCGGCTGTACCGCCTGTATTGATGCCTGCCGCGAAGTCAATCAGGTGCCGGTGGGCGTTTCACGGCTGGAGATCGTTCGTAGCGAACCGATAGGCCAATTTCCGGACGTGAAGTACCGGTTTTTCCGCCATTCGTGCCAGCATTGCGATGACGCTCCCTGTGTGCATGTCTGCCCAACGGGTGCCTCGTTTATCGATGCCTCCAGCGGCATTGTCGACGTGAACCCGGATCTCTGTGTCGGTTGCCAATACTGCATCGCTGCGTGCCCTTACCGGGTGCGCTTTATTCATCCGGTGAGCAAAACGGCGGATAAATGCGATTTTTGCCGCAAGACCAACCTGCGGCAGGGCAAGCAGCCAGCCTGTGTATTGTCGTGCCCCACCAAGGCATTAACCTTTGGCAATCTCGACGATCCACACAGTGATATTTCGCGTCTGTTGCAGCAAAAGACCACTTATCGCTACAAGATAGCGTTAGGGACACGGCCAAAAATGTATCGCGTGCCGTTTAAATATGGGGAGACAAGTCAATGACTTCTGCCTTTCATTTTGACTCTCTGGTCTGGGACTGGCCCATTGCGATTTACCTGTTCCTGATCGGCATCTCCGCCGGTCTGGTCACCCTGGCTATTCTGTTGCGCCGCTATCATCCAGAGGAGGGGGCATCCAACAGCCGGGTGATGCTGACCACGCTGTTTGTCGCGCCAACCTCGGTCATGCTTGGGCTGGTGATCCTGATCTTCCATCTGACCCGTCCGTGGACCTTCTGGAAACTGATGTTCCACTATAGCGTCACCTCGGTGATGTCGATGGGGGTGATGCTGTTCCAGGTCTACATGGTAGTGCTGGTGGTCTGGCTGGCGCTGATCTTCCGTGACGAGGTGGCGGCGCTACAACAGCGTTGGTTACCAAAGTTTGCGGTGATCCCGCGCCTGCTGCAGCGCTTGCTGCCGCTGTTGCGGCCAATAGAAACGGTGATGCTGGTGTTGGCGGTGCTGTTGGGGGCTTATACCGGCTTCCTGCTTTCGGCGCTGAAGTCGTACCCGATGCTGAATAACCCATTGTTACCGGTGCTGTTCCTGTTCTCGGGCGTTTCGTCCGGGATCGCGGTGGCACTGCTGGTGGCGGCCTTCGGCCCTAAAGGTCATCTGCACAGCCGGGAAGTGCATTTCCTGCATCGCCTGGAGACGCCGGTGGTGTGGCTGGAGATCTTCCTGTTGGCGGCGTTCTTCATCGGCCTGTGGCTTGGGGATGACGGCAAACTCCG
Organism: Serratia sp. 3ACOL1; assembly: GCF_003668775.1. NCBI lineage: Bacteria > Pseudomonadati > Pseudomonadota > Gammaproteobacteria > Enterobacterales > Yersiniaceae > Serratia > Serratia sp. 3ACOL1. The sequence continues at coordinate 220,315 of NZ_CP033055.1, forward strand.
TGCCCTGTCGGCCGCGCTTGGCGGTGGGTTCTGGTCCTGGTGGTTCTGGTTGGGCGTCGTCGGCTGTGGGCTGATTATGCCATTGCTGCTGAAGGCCTTGGGCTGGGGGAAAGCGCGTTTCCATATCCTGTTGATCAGCGGCGCTAGCCTGTGTGGCGTGCTGTTGCTGCGTTATTTCATTCTGTATGCCGGGCAGATGACAGTTGCTTGAAGGCATGTTGTAGCAGAATAAGGCGGTAGATGTGTTGTGGTTACCCGAGCTGGGATTTATTGCGTTATTGCTGGCCTGCACGGCGTCGCTGCTGCTGGCTGGCATCACGCTGTTGACGTTGATGGATCGCCGTTGGGGTGGGCTGTTGCCAGCGCGTGGCTGGAGCCTGAGCATTTTTGTGTTAATCGCACTGTCTTTCGCCATTCTGCTCCAGCTGTTTTTGAGTAATGACTTCTCGGTAATGTACGTAGCACAACATGGTCACAGCCAGTTGCCGCCGCTGATGAAGGCCGGGGCGCTGTGGGGTGGGCATGAAGGCTCGCTGCTGCTCTGGCTGCTGTGCCTGGCCGGTTGGTCTGCCTGCTTTGCCTTGTTCAGCCCCAAATCGGTACGCTCACTACAGCCGCTCACGTTGGCCATTCTGGCGCTGATCGTCGGCTGTTTTCTGCTTTTCATCCTGTTCTTCTCCGATCCTTTCGTTCGGATCTTCCCTGCGGCGGTACAGGGGCGCGATTTGAACCCGATGCTGCAACATATCGGCCTGATCCTCCACCCTCCGCTACTCTATTTGGGCTACGCCGGGTTTGCCACCTGCAGTGCTCTGATGCTGGCGGCCTCGCTGCGAGGGGAGTTTAGCGCCGAGATTGCCGGGCAGTGTCTGCGATGGGCAAAACCGGCCTGGTGTTTCCTCACTGCCGGGATCATTTTGGGGTCCTGGTGGGCTTACAGCGAGTTGGGCTGGGGCGGCTGGTGGTTCTGGGATCCGGTGGAGAATGCTTCACTGCTCCCTTGGCTGACCGCGACCGCTTTGTTACACAGTTCGGCGGTCGGCCAGCGTACCGGTGGGTTGCGGCATTGGTCGCTATTGCTGACGTTGGGCACCTTTGTTCTCAGCCTGTTGGGCACCCTGATTGTGCGTTCAGGCATCCTGGTTTCAGTACACGCCTTTGCGCTGGATGAGCAGCGCGCCTTGCCGCTGTTTATCCTGTTTGCCTTTCTTAGCGGGTCGTCATTTTTAATCTATGCCTTACGCGCCAACCGGGAGAAAGCCGTTACGTCCCCGGTGAAACCTGCGTTGCTCGGCGCGTTGTTGCTTCTCAGTTCCGCCGCCCTGATCGTGCTGGTGGGCACTTTGTACCCGATGCTCTATCGGATGATGGGGTGGGGGCAGATCTCGGTCGGCGCGCCTTATTTCAATCTGGTGCTGCTGCCGTTTGGGCTGCTGGGGTTGGTGTTGATGTGTTACGGCGGGTTTAGGCGGCGGCGCTATGGCCAGTGGATCGCTCACGCCGGAGTGCTGCTGACGGCATTAGGTATCGCCAGTTCGGCGCTGCAACGCCATGAAATCAGCCTGAACGTCACCGTGGGCGAGACGGTCAGCCTGGCGGGATACCAATTTACGCTGCGCTCGGTAGATCTACAGGCTCAGGCTAATTTCACCAGTGAACAGGCGGTGATTGAGGTTACCCAGCAAGGCAAGCCCGTGGCCCAGTTGACGCCTGAAAGGCGGTTTTACACCGCCCGCCGCCAACAGATGTTTGAGCCCGGCATAGACTGGAACGCTTTCCATGACTGGTACGTGGTGATGGGCGAAAAAAGCGGCGAGCAGCGTTATGCCATGCGTTTTTATGTGCAGACCGGCATCCGTTGGATCTGGTGGGGAGGGGCGCTGATGATGATTGGCGTGTTGGCCACCGGTTGGCAAAGGAGGCAAGCATGCGCTGGTTAACCGCTCTGCTGTTGTGGGGGAGCATCACGTTGCCGCTGGCGGCCCAGATCGTCGATACCTGGGCATTCACCTCGCCGGAAATGCAGGAGCGGGCGTTGGCAGTGGCAGGCCAGATCCGCTGCCCGCAGTGCCAGAATCAGAGCCTGCTGGAGTCCAATGCCCCTGCGGCGGTCGCCATGCGCCATGAGGTGTTTGCCATGACCGAACAAGGCAAAACGCAGGCGGAAATCATGAATTTCATGACGGCACGCTACGGCAACTTTGTCCGCTATCAACCCGCATTTGAGGCCTCTACGTTGTTACTTTGGGGGCTGCCACCGCTGATGTTAGGGGCGATCGGGCTGGTGTTATGGCGGCGGAGGAAAGCGGAATGAATTCGCGTTGTTACCCTCTGTTGTTTATCGTGCTGGTGCTTGGCCTCACCGCGGGTTGGTATGTGGCCAGCGGCCGCCCGGAGACTGTGTTGGCCGAACAGCATAAGCGTAGCTTGCCTGTCCAACCGCTCACGCCTCAAGAGCAGGCCGAAAGCGAGTTTCAGCAGTTACAACAACAGATCGACCAGTCACCGCAAGACAGCGTGTTGTGGGCGCAATTGGGGGAGTATTATCTGTTTAACGATAATTTTGCCGATGCGCAGGCGGCCTATCAGAGAGCGTTGTCTCTGCGGGGGGCGAATGCCGAACTGTACTCGGCGTTGGCAACGGTGCTTTATTACCAGGCAGGGCAGCGTATTACCCCGCAGGTGGAGAGTAATATAGCAAAGGCCTTGGCACTGGATAAGGATGAGGTCTCGGCGCTGATGTTGCTGGCTGCCGATGCCTTTTTGCATACGGAATATGCCAAGGCGATAAGCTTGTGGCAACGCCTGTTGGACAGCCAGTCGCCACGAGTTAACCGGCCACAGCTGATTGAGGCCATCAATATGGCTAAACTGTTGTTAAATAATCAATAAAATTGAGCAGTTGCCCCTCACCCTAACCCTCTCCCACAGGGAGAGGGGACCGATCGAGTGAGTCTGAAAATCCGGTGATCCACATTGGATTAGGGGACGATTGCCATTCTTCTTACGCATTACTTCCCGAAGCAGCACAGCCTGATCACGACGCCGATCAGCTCCCTCCTGGGGGAGAGGGTTGGGGTGAGGGGGCCGGAGATCATTCCACGCGGATAAACTTCACCAGCTTGGGCTGAGCAATGCGCTGGTAATCCCCAGTGTTGAGGATTAGAGAACGCTCCAGCGTGCCAGCATTAAAGGCCAGCTCGTCAAAGCGCTCAAACAGCAGCGGGTCGGCCACCAGCAGCAAGTCCGGGTGGAAGCTGAATGGCGGGATCGCGCCAAAGACGCAGTCGGTCAGTTGGTCGACTTCAACCGGGCTGGCCAGTGAGGCGCGAGTACCGCCAACACCCTGTGCCAACGCGCCGAGATCGGCCTGTTGGTCGGCGGGCAGGATGGCCAGCACGTGCTGCTTGATACCATTCCCCTTAACGTGACACACCAACGCTTTCGCCCCTTGACCTAACTGGGTGCCGCGTATCTTGGCGACTTCTTCGGATTTCCCTGCCTTGGGATGATCAACTACGCGATAGCGCGCTTGCTGTTGGTCAAGAAGGGAAGTTAAACGGCTAAAGGTTGCGGTAGACACGCCATGTTCTCCTGAGTGTTGATTTTCCGGCCCTATCATAACGCGTTATGACGGCGAAGGGTTCAGCCAAATTATTGATTAAACAACGGGCTATTTTTTTGTTTTTACGGATAATACGTAATTATGAAACGGGATTTTAATTTTTTGAAAGGAAAGGGGCGTGAAGACTAATCTGTCGTTGTTTACCCAGCCGAAGTTCGTTTGGCTGTGTGCGGCTTTCTGCTGTTTGCTGTGGGGCAGTGCCTACCCGGCGATTAAAAATGGTTATGAAATTTTCCAGATCGCCACCGACGATCTTCCCGGCAAGATCGTCTTTGCCGGTTACCGCTTTGTGATTGCCGGGGCCTTATTGCTGCTGTTTGCCATGTTGCAGGGTAAACCCATCGGCCGTTTGTCACGGCGCCAGTATTCACAGTTGGTGGTGTTAGGGAGCACGCAAACGGCGCTGCAATACGTCTTCTTCTATATCGGTCTGGCCTACACCACCGGGGTAAAAGGATCGATCATGAACGCGACCGGCACCTTCTTTAGCGTGTTGCTGGCGCATTTTATTTATAAAAACGATCGCCTTAGCATGAATAAAATCGTCGGCTGCGTGGTGGGTTTTGCCGGGGTGATGGTGGTGAACTTCAACACTCAACTGATGGACTTCAGCTTTAGCTGGCTGGGGGACGGTTTTGTGGTGATCGCCGCGTTTATCCTTTCGGCCGCTACGCTGTATGGCAAACGCATTTCGCAGACCGTCGATCCGACTATCATGACCGGTTGGCAACTGGCCATCGGTGGTGTGATGCTGACGGTGGGTGGCTACTTGGCCGGAGGACGCCTGGAGTTCCACGGTTGGGCATCGGTGGCGATCCTGAGCTACCTGGCGCTGCTGTCCTCGGTCGCTTTCGCGCTCTGGAGCCTGCTGCTGAAATATAACCGCGTGGGCATGATTGCACCGTTCAACTTCCTGATCCCGGTTTCCGGCGCGGTGCTGTCGGCCATTTTCTTACAGGAAAGCATCATGGAATGGCGTTATGCCGTGGCGCTGGTGCTGGTGTGCTTTGGTATCTGGCGGGTCAACGTGGTGCGTAAGGAAAAGCGCGAAGCTATCGCCTAGCAATCTCTCAAAGACCCGCCCAAGTGGTGGGTTCTGAGACTGAAAGAAAAAAGGTCTGGATGCGGCTAACCCTCTGGTTGTTCTTCCACCAGGTCAATCATCTGTGCCAGCGCCGGGCTGCTATTCTCTCTGTGCCAGGCCATCAATAATTCAATCTGTGGTGCACTGGCCGGTAGCGGGCGGAAGACCACGTTAGATGACTGAAAATGGCTGACATAGCGCGGCACAATAGACAAGCCTAGCCCCATTCCTACCAGATTCATGGTGACCAGAATGTTGGTCGCTGCCTGCACGATCTTGGGTTTGCTGTGGGATTCGGCGAGGTAGGCTGTCACCATCTGATGCAAAGCGCCGGAGTGTGCGGGATCGGTGCTGATAAAATTTTCACCATCAAGATGATGCGGTTCTAGCTGCGATTCTTTACTCAGTGGGTGATCGATGGGCATCACCACCACCAAGGGCTCACGATAAACCACCCGGTAGTTCAGCTGATTACTGATAATCGGGCGGCGCATAAAACCAACGTCAATTTCTCCTTTCAATAACTTATCTTCTTGCTGAGTGGTAATGATACTCACCAGTTCGATACTGGACGCCGGTAACCGCAGGCGCAACTGGGGCAGAACGTCGGGCAGGATATTCACTTCCGCACAGGGTACAAAGCCAATGATCAGCCGAACCTGTTGCTCCATGGCCTTACGCGCCAGCTGTTTTGCCTGCTCTGACAATTCAAGAATATTGATCGCCTGATGTAAAAACACCTCTCCGGCGCGGGTTAGCGAAACCTGGCGATTATTTCTTATTAATAATGGCGCGCCGACACAACCCTCAAGATCTTTTATCTGGCTGCTCAATGAGGGCTGCGACGTATGTAGCCTCTCGGCGGCCCGGGTGAAATTGAGTTCTTCGGCTACCGCGACAAAATAACGTAAGTGTCTTAGCTCCATGCCTTTTTCTCCCATCATAGAAAAAATGTCTGGTACGGTCGTTTTTTACTATTTCACAAAATAGTAACTGGAAAGCAACATCCTTTGCGTAACCCCTACGAAGGTCAATACATCTCTTGGATGAGGATCAAATAATATGACCACCAACGCAAAATTAGATGTTTATAGCCTGATCGACACCCGGAATGGACAAGTTCTGCCACGGATCTACACCGACCCGGACATTTATCAATTAGAGCTTGAGCGTATATTTGGCCGCTGCTGGCTGTTTCTGGCCCATGAAAGCCAAATACCAAAACCAGGCGATTTCTTTAACACTTACATGGGGGAAGACGCAGTCGTCGTTATCCGCCAGAAAGATGGCTCCATCAAAGCGTTTCTCAACCAGTGTCGCCATCGCGCGATGCGTGTCAGCTACGCGGACAGTGGCAATACCCGGGCTTTTACCTGCCCTTATCACGGCTGGTCTTATGGCATCGATGGCGAATTGACCGAGGTACCATTGGAGCCGCGCGCCTATCCACAAGGCTTGTGCAAATCGCATTGGGGGCTGAAGGAAGTACCCGGTGTCGAAAGCTATAAAGGCCTGATATTTGGCAACTGGGATACCAGTGCTCCGCCACTCAAAGAATATCTGGGGGATATGGCCTGGTATCTAGATGGTTTGCTGGATCGGCGGGAAGGCGGCACCGAAATTGTCGGTGGTGTGCAGAAGTGGGTAATTAACTGCAACTGGAAGTTCCCGGCCGAGCAGTTCGCCAGCGATCAGTATCATGCCCTGTTCAGCCATGTCTCGGCGGTACAGGTCTTGGGCGGCATGCAGGATGGCAGTGATAAAAAACTGGGTAATGACCAGACCGCACGCCCGGTGTGGGAAACCGCCAAAGACGCGGTGCAATTCGGCCAGGACGGCCACGGCTGCGGCTTCTTCTTTACCGAAAAGCCGGACGCCAACGTGTGGGTTGATGGTGAAGTCTCGCGCTACTACCGGGAAAGCTACCCCGAAGCCGAACAGCGTCTGGGCAAAATCCGTGCCTTGCGCCTGGCGGGGCATAACAATATTTTCCCTACGCTTTCCTGGCTCAATGGCACCGCCACTATGCGTGTCTGGCATCCCCGTGGGCCAGATCAGGTAGAAGTCTGGGCGTTCTGCATTGCCGACAAGGCCGCTTCGCCGGAAACCAAAGCGGCGTTTGAAAATAGCGCCACTCGAGCCTTTGGCCCTGCCGGTTTCCTTGAGCAGGATGATTCGGAAAACTGGGCTGAGATCCAGAAACTGCTCAAAGGCCACCAGGCCCGTCACAATCCATTATGCCTGGAGATGGGGCTGAATCAGGAAAAACGCCGTGAAGACGGTATCCCCGGTATTACCAACTACATCTTTTCTGAAACCGCCGCGCGCGGCATGTACCAACGTTGGGCGGATTTGCTGAGCAGCGATACCTGGCAGGAAGTCCAAGAGAAAACCGCAGCCTACCAGCAGGAGGTGATGAAATGAGCCATCCGATCTCTATGGAACTCCAGCATCAGATTACCCAGTTTCTCTACCGCGAAGCTGCCCTGTTAGATGATTGGGCGTTCCGTGCCTGGCTGGAACTGCTTGACGATGATTTGAGCTACACCATGCGCACTAGGGTTAATGCCCAGACTCGCGATCGGCGCAAATGCGTTCAACCACCGACCACCTGGATTTTCAACGACACCAAATCACAGCTTGAACGCCGGATCGCGCGTCTGGAAACCGGGATGGCCTGGGCTGAAGAGCCGCCGTCCCGTACTCGCCATATGGTCAACAACTGCATTATCAGCGAAACGGCACAGGCCGATGTGTTCTCCGTGCGGGTGAACTACCTGCTTTACCGGTCGCAAAAAGAGCGTGATGAAACCATCTACGTTGGCACCCGTACCGATCTGCTGCGCCGCCGTTCAACCGAAGAGGGCTGGGGACTGTGTGGGCGTGAAATCATTCTCGATCAGGCGGTCATCACCTCCCACAACATGAGCATCCTGTTCTGATGAAACGAATCCATGCTTGTTCTGTTGGGGCGTTGCCGGAGGGGGAAGCTCTCCGGCTCGATACTGAGCCGACGATCGCGTTGTTTCACGTGGGCGGTGAATATTACGCGATCAACGATCGTTGCAGCCACGGTAATGCGTCGATGTCTGAGGGCTATATCGAGGATGACGCGACCGTGGAATGCCCACTGCACTCGGCCAGCTTTTGCCTGAAGACCGGTAAAGCACTGTGCATGCCCGCCACGGAGGCGCTGCAAACCTACCAGGTCACCGTGTTAGAGGGGGCCGTGTTTATCGATTTACCGGAGGGCGTCTGATGTCCGATCTTAAAGATGACGTAGTGCTGATAACCGGTGGCGGCTCAGGCTTGGGGCTGGCTCTGGTGGCGCGCTTTATTGAGGAAGGAGCCAGGGTGGCGACCCTGGAACGTTCAGCGGAAAAGGTCAGCCAGTTACAGCAGCAGTTTGGCGAGCAGGTTGTTGCCGTGCAGGGGGACGTAACTTCCTTTGCCGATAACCAACGTGCGGTGGCAATGGCGCTGTCCCGCTTTGGGCGTCTGGACTGTTTTATCGGCAATGCCGGTATCTGGGATCATAATGCCTCGTTGCTGGCGACACCGGCGGAGCAGTTGGAGTCCGGCTTTAACGAGCTGTTTGCCGTTAACGTCAAAGGCTATCTGTTGGGCGCCAAAGCCAGTGCTCCGGCATTGATCCACTCCTGCGGCAGTATGATCTTCACGCTTTCCAATGCGGCCTGGTACCCCGGCGGCGGCGGCCCACTGTATACCGCCAGCAAGCATGCTGACGTTGGGCTGATCCGTCAGTTGGCTTATGAACTGGCCCCTAAGGTTCGGGTCAATGGCGTCGGGCCCTGTGGCATGGCCAGTGACTTGCGTGGCCCACAGGCGCTTGGGCAGCAGGACACCTCGATTATGCAATCGCTGACGCCGGAAAAGATAGCCGCCATTCTGCCGTTGCAATTCTCCCCAGCGCCGGAAGATTTTACCGGCCCTTACCTGATGCTGGCCTCGCGCCGTAACAACCGAACGTTGAGTGGCGTGATGATCAATGCCGATGCGGGCCTGGCCATTCGGGGTATTCGCCACGTGGCGGGTGGATTGCAGCTATAGGAGCCAACATGAAACAGATAGTGATTATCGGCGGTGGTCAGGCCGGAGCTATGGCGGCCGCAGCCCTACGTGCACAGCGGTTTACCGGTGGTATTACCTTGATCAGCGAAGAGCCGGAAATTCCGTACGAACGTCCGCCTTTGTCGAAAGCCATGTTGCTGGCGCCCACCCCGCAGTTGCAAGACATTCTGCCTGCTTCCTTCTATGAGGAGAATGCCATTGTCCTGCGCCGCAATACGCAGGTTGTCGCGATCGATACCTTACAGCACTCGGTGCTGCTGGCTGATGGTGAAGAACTGGAGTGGGACCGGTTGCTGCTGGCGACCGGGGCCAAGGCACGACGGCTCGCATCGCTGGATGCGTTGGGTGATAAATCTCATACCTTGCGCACAGCGGCAGATGCCAGGCGATTACGTGGCGCGCTGATTGCCAACCAACGGATCCTGATTGTCGGTGCTGGCACCATTGGCCTCGAGCTGGCAGCCAGTGCGAAGCAGAGTGGCTGTGAGGTGACGGTGATTGAGCAGGCAGCGATGGTGATGGGGCGCAATGCTCCACCGCCGGTGCGGGATTATCTGATGAGCCTGCATCAACAGCATCAAGTGCGTCTTTGCCTCAATGCCCAGATTGAGCACGCCGCACTGGAACAGGAAAACGTGGTGCTGACGTTGCAGGACGGGGAACGCCTGATCGGAGATGCGGTGATTTATGGCGTTGGCATTGAAGCCAACGATCGTCTGGCTATCCAGGCAGGGTTAGCGACTGCCAACGGCATCATTGTCGATGATCATTGCCGCACTTCGGTTGCCAATATTTATGCGGCTGGCGATGTCACCTTACGCCGTCAGGGGGAGCAACTTGTCCGCCTTGAAACCTGGGATAACGCCAACCAGCAGGCACTGGTGGCGGCCTGCGCCATGTTGGAGCAGCCGTTACCGGCGACGGTGCCGGTATGGTTCTGGACCGATCAGTTCGACAGCAATATTCAGTTTATCGGGGCCATGCAGAGCGAACATTGGTTGGTGCGCGGCAGCGTAGAGGCGCACAACGCCATCTGGTTTGCGTTGCAAGAGGGTCGGTTGGTGGGGGCCATCACGCTGAACCAGGGCCGGGAAATGCGCCATCTGCGCAGACTGATCCAGCAAGGGAACCTGGTGGATGAAAAGCTGTTGACCGATCCACTTGTGGCACTAAAGAGCTTGATTTAGCCCGCCAGGGCTAAGCGGTTTCCCCTTCTCACCCCACTCTCTTACGCAGGAGAGGGAGTTGATCTGGTGTCGCGAGCAGGTGAGGAGGGGCTTTTACGCCCGGAACCAGGGACCGTCTGGAATAGCCGTTTCGCTCCGTTCCGCGCCAAACACTCTAAAAATTAAAAACAAGGTGACTCGATATGAACGCTTATCTCCATTGCCTCTCTCATTCCCCGCTGGTGGGCTACGTTGATCCGGCCCCAGCGGTGCTGGCCGAAGTGGAAAAAACCATTGCCGATGCACGGCAGCGGATACAGGCATTTGATCCTGAACTGGTGATCCTGTTCGCGCCAGATCATTACAACGGCTTTTTCTACGACATCATGCCGCCGTTCTGCATTGGTATGGCCGCTACGGCAATTGGTGACTTCAACAGTGCCGCTGGCGAGCTGCCGGTGCCTGCGAAGCTGGCCGAGGCCTGCGCTCAATCGGTGTTGGATGCAGGGGTCGACGTTGCGGTTTCCTACTGCATGCAGGTGGATCATGGTTTTGCCCAGCCGCTGGAGTATCTGCTCGGTGGCCTGGCGAACTGCCCGGTGCTGCCGGTATTTATCAATGGCGTCGCGCCACCCTTGCCTGGCTTCAAGCGTACGCGCCTGTTGGGGGAAGCTATCGGGCGTTTTGCCCGTGGCCTGGATAAACGAGTGTTGATCCTGGGCTCCGGCGGGCTTTCGCACCAGCCGCCGGTACCTCAGTTGGCCGGGGCCGACGCTCATATGCGTGACCGCCTGTTGGGCAGTGGCCGCCAATTACCGCCAGACGAGCGCCAATTACGCCAGCACCGCGTTATCTCTGCTGCCCGTGCTTTTGTGCAGGATCAGAGCACCTTACATCCTCTCAACCCGGTCTGGGACAACCAGTTTATGGACATTCTTTCCGGCGGACAGTTGGCGGAACTGGATGGGCTGGGCAATGACGAACTGTCGGCGATCGCTGGTCGCTCAACCCATGAGGTTAAAGCCTGGATGGCCGCCTTTGCTGCACTATCGGCATTTGGTCCTTATCAGACCGAGGGGCGCTATTACCGCGAGCTTCCCGAGTGGATCGCCGGGTTCGGCTCAATCAGCGCCGCACCGCGGAAATAATAACGATAAAGGAACACCATCATGACATCGCAATCTTTTGACCTTACTGAAGAAAATACCAGCCGCTTCGTGCAGATCCAAGAGGGTGAAGCCAGCCTGCGTATCCATTACAACGACTGTGGCAACGGTGCACAAACCGTGGTGATGCTGCACGGTTCCGGCCCCGGAGCCAGCGGCTGGGCGAACTTCAGCCGTAATATTGAACCGCTGGTGACGGCGGGTTATCGCGTGATCCTGTTGGATTTCCCTGGCTGGAGCAAGAGCGATTCGATTGTCAGTACCGGTTCCCGCTCGGACCTCAATGCCCGCATTTTGAAAGGGCTGGTGGACGCGCTGGATCTGCAGCAGGTACATCTGCTGGGGAACTCGATGGGCGGCCACAGCGCCGTGGCATTTACCCTGACCTGGCCTGAGCGCGTTGGCAAACTGGTGTTGATGGGGGGCGGTACCGGTGGTGCTAGCCCGTTTGTACCGATGCCAACGGAAGGTATCAAGCTGTTGCAGGGGCTTTATCGCGAGCCAAATATCGAGAACCTGCGCAAAATGATGAACATTTTTGTTTACGATCCCAGCGATCTGACCGAAGCGCTGTTCAAAACCCGCCTCGACAATATTCTGGCGCATCGTGACCACCTGGAAAACTTCGTCAAGAGCCTGTCCATTAATCCGAAACAGTTCCCGGATTTCAGCCCACGCCTGGGCGAAATCAAAGCCCAGACGCTGATTGTCTGGGGGCGTAACGATCGCTTTGTACCGATGGACACCGGGCTGCGTCTGCTGGCGGGCATTGTCGGGTCACAACTGCATGTGTTCAGCAACTGTGGGCATTGGGCGCAGTGGGAACATGCCGACACCTTTAACCGCATGGTTGTGGATTTCCTCAAGCATTAATCAGGGAGCGAATGATGAGTGATTACAATTTGGAGCAATTGGCTGAGGCGTTACGGCAGTCCGAGGCCAGCGGCAAGGTGATTGAGCCCTTGCGCGATCGCCTTGGCCTCGATAACGGCGAGGCGGCCTACGCCATCCAGCAATTGAACGTACAGCATTGGCAGGCTGCTGGCCGCCGAGTGGTGGGGCGCAAAGTAGGGCTCACCCATCCCAAGGTTCAGCAACAGCTGGGAGTTGACCAGCCGGACTTCGGCACCCTGTTCGCCGACATGTGCTACGGCACCAACCAGGGCATTCCATTTTCGCGGGTGATGCAGCCACGTATCGAAGCGGAGATTGCGTTGGTGCTGGATCGCGATTTACCGCATGCCGATACCACGTTCGATGAGTTATGTAGCGCAGTGGAGTGGGTATTGCCCGCGCTGGAAGTGGTGGGCAGCCGCATCAAGGACTGGTCGATCGCGTTTGTCGATACCGTGGCGGATAACGCTTCCTGTGGTGTGTACGTGCTGGGTGGCCCGGTGCGTCGGATCGATGAGGTGGATCTGCAACATTGCGGCATGAGCATGACGCGCAATAACGAGGTGGTGTCTAGCGGGCGTGGCAGTGAATGTCTTGGGCATCCGATCAATGCTGCCGTCTGGTTGGCACGCAAAATGGCCAGTCTCGGCACGCCGTTACGAGCAGGCGATGTAGTGCTGACCGGAGCATTGGGCCCGATGGTGCCGGTGCAAGCAGGTGACAGTTTTACGGCAATAATTGAAGGCGTCGGCACGGTTTCGGCCCACTTCTATGAGGATAGCCAATGATGAGCAAGAGAAAAGTGGCGATCATCGGTTCCGGCAATATCGGTACCGATTTGATGATTAAAATCCTGCGTAACGCCAAGCATCTGGAGATGGGGGCGATGGTGGGGATCGATCCTGAATCGGACGGGCTGGCTCGTGCTCGCCGGATGGGGGTTGCGACCTGTCATACCGGCGTTAACGGGCTGATCCTGATGCCGGAGTTCGCCGACATTGATTTTGTCTTTGATGCCACCAGCGCGAGCGCTCATGTTAAAAATGATGCCATCCTGCGGGCGGCCAAACCGGGGATCCGGCTGATCGATCTGACACCTGCGGCGATTGGTCCTTACTGCGTGCCGGTGGTCAATCTGGAACAAAATCTCAACCAGGTTAACGTCAATATGGTGACCTGCGGCGGGCAGGCAACTATCCCGATGGTGGCTGCGGTCTCAAGGGTAGCCAAAGTCCATTACGCCGAAATTATTGCCTCTATTGCCAGCAAGTCTGCCGGGCCGGGCACTCGCGCCAATATTGATGAGTTTACCGAAACCACCAGCAAGGCGATCGAGGTGGTTGGCGGGGCAGAGAGGGGCAAAGCGATTATCGTGTTGAACCCGGCGGAACCGTCCTTAATGATGCGCGATACCGTCTATGTGCTGAGTGAAGCCGTAGATCAAGCCAAGGTTGAAGCTTCAATCAACGAAATGGCGGCGGCCGTGCAGGCCTATGTGCCAGGCTATCGGCTGAAGCAGAAAGTGCAGTTTGATGTCATCCCTGCCGATGCACCGCTTAACTTACCGGGGATTGGCCGTTTTTCCGGCCTGAAAACCTCGGTGTTTCTGGAGGTTGAAGGTGCGGCGCACTACCTGCCTGCCTATGCAGGCAACCTTGATATCATGACTTCCGCTGCGCTGGCGACCGCCGAGCGTATGGCTCAGGCCATGGCACACGTTGCTGGAGAACGGCTATGAACGAGAAAAAAATCACTATCTCGGATGTGACCCTGCGCGACGGGATGCACGCGATTCGTCACCAATATACGCTGCAAAATGTGCAGGACATTGCCAGGGCGCTGGATGCAGCGAAGGTGGATTCGATTGAAGTGGCGCATGGCGATGGTCTGCAGGGCTCCAGTTTCAACTACGGCTTTGGCGCACATACCGATCTGGAATGGATTGCGGCGGCTGCGGACGTGACCACTCACGCTAAAATCGCCACCTTACTGCTGCCGGGCATTGGCACCATTCACGATCTGAAGGATGCCTATAATGCCGGCGCGCGGGTGGTGCGTGTCGCCACTCACTGTACCGAAGCCGATGTCTCCAAACAGCATATCGCCTATGCTCGTGAGCTTGGCATGGATACCGTGGGTTTCCTGATGATGAGCCATATGACGACGCCGGAAAATCTGGCCAGCCAGGCCAAGCTGATGGAAAGTTATGGGGCAACCTGCATCTACGTGGTGGATTCTGGCGGCGCGATGAATATGAATGATATCCGAGCCCGTTTCCGTGCCTTGAAAGCGGTGTTGCAGCCAGAGACGCATACCGGCATGCATGCGCACCATAACCTCAGCCTTGGGGTCGCTAACTCGATGGTGGCAGTAGAAGAAGGGTGCGATCGTGTGGATGCCAGTTTGGCAGGGATGGGGGCAGGAGCCGGTAACGCGCCGCTTGAGGTGTTTATTGCGGCGGCGGATAAACTTGGCTGGCACCATGGAACGGATCTATATGCCTTGATGGATGCGGCTGACGATCTGGTGCGCCCATTGCAGGATCGGCCCGTTCGTGTCGATCGTGAAACGTTGGCGCTGGGCTACGCCGGGGTTTACTCCAGTTTCCTGCGCCACTGTGAAGTGGCCGCGGCGAAATACGGCATCAACGCAGTGGATATTCTGGTCGAGCTGGGTAAGCGCCGCATGGTGGGTGGCCAGGAAGATATGATCGTCGACGTGGCGCTGGATCTGCGTTCCCGCTAAGCCTAAGCAGGTCAGCCAGGCTGGCCTGCTATTTCTTGTTTGTGCGATGATAAAATTTACCGCTACGCCAGACTTTGCTCTTCTCTGTTAGCTTTTCCATGATAAGTATAGGGTAACGCTGGGGGTTAATGGGAGAGAAGGGTGGAACTGAGACAGTTACGTTATTTTGTTCGCACCGTTGAATTAGGTAGCATGGGCCAGGCCGCGCTTGACCTGAATATTGGTGTCTCGGCCTTGAGCCAGCAGATAAGTCGGCTCGAAAGCGAGCTGGCTATCCGCCTATTGCAACGTACCTCGCGTGGGATTGTTGCCACCGACGCCGGTCTGGCCTTTTTTTCTCAGGCTCAATTGGCCCTGCGCCATGCCGATGACGCCGTGCGGGCCGCCAAGCAGGCCCGCTTATCTGGGCACGTCAGCGTAGGAATGGCCCCAAGTACTGCCTCAGTACTCGGTCTGCCGTTTATTCTGGCAATGCGTGAGCGCTATGCTGATATCCGTCTGCATGTGGTAGAAAGCCTGTCCGGAAATCTGGCGTCGATGATCAAGGTCCGCCAGTTGGATTTGGCGGTGGTATTCCAACATAAAAAGCTGCAGACCTGGAGCGCGATCCCAGTGTTGGAAGAGCGGTTGTTCTTGATTGGCACCCAAGAGATTGTCGGACGATTTCAGGATGAGCCTATTACGCCCGAAGCCTTTTGTTCGCTGCCGTTGATTTTACCCAGTCAGACTCATGGCCTGCGGGCGTTGCTCAATACCAGCTTTGCACGCCAGCAGTTGGAATTAACCGTTGTGGCGGAGATCGACGGGCTGGCGATTTTGATGGACGCCGTTCGCCAGGGGCTAGGAGCTACCATTCAGCCCGGTGCGGCCATCTCCCGCATTCTGGATGACAGCCTGAAAGTGATAGAAATTGATAACCCGGTATTAAGCCGCCCCAATTTCCTGGTCAGCCTTTCCGATGATGAACTCTCGCCGGTTGGCCTGGCCGCCAGGGTGGTGCTGCAAAGCGTGATCCGTCAACTGGTAACGCAGGGCAACTGGCCAGGCGCGACCCTTTACCATCCCTAAACCCCCGTTAAGCATTGCCCGCTAGCTGGTCTTTATGCCAAAGGTTACATTTTAGTCACAAAAGGATAACACCGAGAGTGTGACTATGTTTGATGTTGTGGTCATTGGCGGGGGCAATGCGGCACTGTGTGCCGCCCTCACCGCGCGGGAAAGGGGGGCCTCAGTATTGCTGTTGGAGGCGGCTCCCAAGGAGTGGCGCGGTGGTAATTCTCAACATACCCGTAATTTACGCTGCATGCACGATGCGCCGCAGGATGTGTTGGTGGGCAGCTATCCCGAAGAAGAGTACTGGCAAGACCTGCTGAAGGTCACCGGTGGACTGACCAACGAACCGCTGGCCAGAATGGTGATCCGGGCGTCATCGACCTGCCGGGGCTGGATGAAAAAGCACGGCGTCCATTTTCAGCCGCCACTGTCCGGCGCCTTGCATGTGGCCCGTACCAATGCCTTCTTTATGGGTGGGGGCAAGGCCTTGGTGAACGCTTACTACCGCAGTGCTGAAAAAATGGGCGTGGTGATCCGCTATCTCAGCCCGGTTGATGTCATCGAGTTACAAGATGGGCAATTTGTTGCGGTACGGATTGGCGACCAACGAATTGAAGCCCGCGCCTGTGTGCTAGCCGCGGGTGGGTTTGAATCCAACCGTGAGTGGCTGCGTGAGGCCTGGGGGAAGAATGACGCAGGTGAATGGCCAGCAGATAACTTTCTGATCCGTGGTACCCGTTTTAATCAAGGGGTGTTGCTCAAGTTTATGATGGAGGCGGGGGCCGATGTGATTGGTGACCCTTCCCAATCTCACTGCGTGGCTATTGATGCTCGCGCCCCGTTGTATGACGGCGGGATTTGCACCCGCGTCGACTGTGTTTCGCTGGGGATCATGCTCAATCGTCAGGCGCAGCGTTTTTATGATGAAGGGGAAGATTTCTGGCCTAAACGCTATGCGATCTGGGGTCGTCTGGTTGCGCAGCAGCCCGGCCAAATCGGCTATTCCATCATTGATAGCAAAGCCATCGGGCGCTTTATGCCACCGGTTTTCCCAGGTGTGAAAGCCGATAACCTGCACGATCTTGCCATGCAATTAGAGCTGGATCCCGCCCAGTTTGTAAAAACCATCGAAACCTATAACCGCGCATGTCAGCCAGGTACGTTCAATCATACCCTGTTGGACGATTGCCGTACCGAAGGTCTTACTCCGGCGAAAACGCATTGGGCTTTGCCCATCGACACGCCACCTTTCTTTGGTTACGCCTTACGACCCGGCATCACCTTTACCTATTTGGGGCTGAAAGTGAATGAACATGCCGCCGTGCATTTTAACGGCCAACCTAGCCGCAACCTGTTTGTGGCCGGAGAAATGATGGCCGGCAACGTGCTGGGTAAGGGCTACACCGCTGGTGTGGGAATGTCTATTGGCACTGTCTTTGGCCGTATCGCCGGTCATCAATCGGCACTGGCCGCACAGCGAGAGGCTAATTATGAAACAGCTTGAGTCGTTAATCCGCGAGGCGCAATCCCTGACCGACAACGAGCAGGAGGTCGAGCGGGTGATGCAAATCTGCAACGCCTGCCGCTACTGTGAGGGCTTTTGTGCCGTCTTTCCCGCCATGACCTACCGGCTGACGTTCGGCAAGGCTGATATCAACTATCTGGCCAACCTGTGCCATAACTGCGGTGCCTGTCTGCACGCCTGCCAGTATGCGCCACCTCATGAGTTTGGCGTTAATGTGCCGCAGGCGATGGCTAAGGTACGCGTCGAGACCTATCAGGAATACGCCTGGCCAGCCAGCTTTGGCATGTTGTACAAGCGGGCGGGAATGGCGGTGGTGCTGGCATTGGCCTTTGGCATCGGGTTGTTTCTGCTGTTGGTGATGGCGCTTAACGGCAGCCTGCTCCATCAACCGCTGGCCGGTGATTTTTATCAGATATTCCCCCATAACTTGCTGGCGGGGATGTTTGGCAGCGTGTTTGTATTTTCGCTGTGTTCGTTACTGTTCAGCACCCGTAAGTTCTGGCGGGAGATCTCATCGGTGGCGGGCAGCCTGCCTGCGCTGGCAGAAACCACCCGTAATGTGCTGACGCTAACCTATCTGGATGGCGGACACGGCGAGGGCTGTAACGATGAGGACGACGCCTTCACCCTGCGGCGGCGCCGTTTTCATCACTTCACGTTTTACGGCTTTATGCTGTGCTTTGCCTCAACCATAGTGGCCACCGGCTATCACTTTTTGCTGGGGCAAGAAGCGCCATATGACTTGCTGAGTTTACCGGTGATCTTGGGCACGCTGGGGGGCATAGGGCTGATTATTGGCCCGGCAGGCCTGCTGTGGCTTAACTTGCGCCGCAACCCGGCCCACGGTGATGCGGCACAAAAGCCGATGGACCGGGGTTTTATCCTGTTATTGCTGTTGGTGAGTATTACCGGTATCGCCTTGCTGGTTGGCCGTGATACTTCGCTGATGGGGGCATTACTGGCGGTGCATCTGGGGGCCGTGATGGCGCTGTTTTTAACCCTGCCTTACGGCAAGTTTGCCCATGGTTTTTATCGTACCGCGGCGTTATTAAAGTGGGCGATAGAAAAAAGGCGTAAAGCCTGATTCGACTTTCAACTTCTGGTTACCGATCGGCGGGGCCATTTCCGACTGCATTGGCCGCAGAGCGGTATTAATGACCATCACGGTGCTGGCGTTACTGACCACTTACCCGGCGTTGGAATGGCTGACCCAGGCGCCGAGCTTTGAACGCATGACGATAGTGTTGCTGTGGCTGTCATTTTTCTTTGGCATGTATAGCGGCGCTATGGCGTGGCCATTATTGTTTATCAGGCAAGTGGTTCGCTAGCAGATTGGTTAATTTGCGAACTTGATCACTTGACTGATCAAGTGATCCTGGCCTATGTTGAAGCTACCTTCTTTTCCGTTCCAGGGAGCCGTTCTCATGGGATCCATCCGCACGTTAAATGGTGATATTGCCGCCAGCCAGCTCGGTGTAACCTACAGCCACGATCATATTTACTGTATTCCTCCCTACTGGGCAGAGCGTGGGGATGACGATCTATTACTGGATGATCCGCAGGCTTCAGAGCAAGAACTGGCAGATTTCCATCAGGCCGGCGGCAATGCCATTTATGACGCCACGGCTCCCGATTATGGCCGTCAGGTGGTTGCCGTAGCCGAAATGGCCAAGCGGCAGCAGGTGCATATCATTGCCACCGCCGGGTTTAACAAAGGGTTCCTGTGGAGCAGCAAGCGGCCTGGATCGACGCAAAGCTTTGCAGAATGGATCGAAGGGGCTTCGATTGATGAACTGGTTGAACACGTTAGCCGTGAAGTCACTGAAGGTATCGAAGGCAGCGATTATCGCGCTGGCGTGGTGAAATGCGGCACCGGCTATAACACCATCTCCCCGCTGGAACGGAAAACCATGGAAGTCATCGTAAGGGCACAGCTTTGTACTGGAGCCCCGATGCATAGCCATACGGAAATGGGCACTATGGGATTAGAGCAGGCGCAGATATTTCAAGGTTTGGGGCTGGATTTGTCCCGCCTGTGCTTCGCTCATATGGATCGTAACCCCGATCCGTGGCTCCACCGTCAGATTGCCAACACCGGGGCATTTCTCTCTTTTGACGGTATGAGCCGGATAAAATATTACCCAGAACATATCCGCACCCAGGCCATCTTGGCGCTGTGCCAACGTGGCTACCAGAAACAAATTCTCATCGGCGGTGATTTCGCCCGTAAATCCATGAGTGCCCACTACGGTAAAGGCGGTCTGGGGCTGAAGTTTATTCTGGCCGACTGGCGGCCAAGATTTATCGAGGAGGCCCAAGAGGCAGGGTTTGATGGCGAAGCATTGCTGCATGATTTCTTCGTAGAAAATCCGGCACGCTACTTTGCTTTTGGCTAAGGAGGCCTCATGAAACTGCATGAGTTGAACGAGCAGCAGGCCAGGCAGGCGTTGGCGAAAGCACAGATAGCATTATTGCCGCTAGGTGCAGTGGAGCCTCATGGCGACCACCTGCCGTTGGATACCGATAATTTATTGGCTGAACGATTTTGCGCCTTGCTGGATGAGCAACTGGGGGAGGCAGTGCTAAGCCTGCCGGTGGTGTCCTACAGCCAGGTGTGGTCACTGCGTGGGCACGCAGGAGCGATCGATATTGGTAACGATCTGTTGACGCAATTATTGCTCTCGCTAGCACGCAATATGGCCGGTTACGCGATTACCACCACTGCGGTAATCAATGCGCACTACGGCAATTTTGATGCCATCAAGGCCGCCGCCAGGCAGTTGAAGGAGGAGGGTATCACGTTGCTCAGCTATAGCTGGGCCGGGATGGACAGCTGCGCCCAGCGGTTAAGAACTTCTGCGGTTGCCTATCCCGGCTACATGCATGCAGACGAGATTGAAACCTCGTTGATGCTGGCATTGGCCCCCGAACACGTCGAGATGACGCTGGCACGTTCGCACTACCCAGAATTTCCAGAGAATTTCCGCTATCAGCCCGTGCACTGGACGGAGTTTTCCGACTATGCGGTACTCGGTGATCCAGGCTGCGCCAACGAGGAAAAAGGGCTGGCTTTGGTACAGCACGCCTTGCAGACAACTCTGGCTTCCATCCGTCACCATTTAGCTGCAGGAGGCACTGATGATCGTTCGCCAGGCAATACTTATTGATAACTCGGCCAGTACTGCCGCAGACGCGATTCAGGCAGCGGGTCAGGCGCTTTGCCAGTCTGGTGCTTGCCGCCCGGAATATGTTGAGGCAATGGTGGCCAGCTACCAGGAGTTTGGTCCTTATTTTGTGATTGCCCCTGGATTGGCCATGCCGCATGCCCGTCCAGAGCAAGGGGCGATTAAAGCGCAGTTGAGTCTGGTGCGGCTGCGTGAACCGGTAGCGTTTGGCCACACAGAAAACGATCCGGTACAGGTTTTGCTGGGGCTGTCAGCTACCAGCAGCGAGCGGCATATTCAACTGATCCAGCATATCGTCACCCTGCTGGCAGACGAAAATAACCTGCATACCCTAATGAATTCCCGCGACCCTGAGCAGCTTTATCAACTGATAGCCGGCGCGGGGTAACTCTCCTCACGGTTCAACTGTCACTTGAAATCCCCAGGGTAGCGATTTTGAAGGTTCAACTCGGAGCGAATACTAATGAAAATTCTGACGGTATGCGGTTTAGGCATGGGATCAAGCCTGATATTAAAAATGAACGTGGAAGCGGTATTAAAACAGCATGGGATCCAGGCTTCGGTGGAACATATGGATGTCTCTTCGGCGGCCTCGGCCAGTGCCGATCTGGTGATCACCAATGCCGAGCTGGTGGATAACCTGCAGCATCTCTCTTGCCCGGTGTCGGTCGTCAATAACTACATCGACAGCAAAGAGATCGCCCTGGCGCTGGAACAGGCCGGCATTATTAAGCAGGGGGAATAGCCATGAGCGAATTTCTGGGGGTATTGCGCTGGATCACGGTCAATATTTTTGGGGAAGCGTCTATTCTAATCGGCCTGATTGTGCTGCTGGGCTTGGTGTTACAAGGTAAACCGCTGGCGGATATTGTTTCTGGTACCTTGAAAGGCATTTTGGGGTTTCTGATTATCGGGGCAGGGGCGGGGATTATCGTCTCGGCCTTGCTCATCTTCCAGCCCATTTGGACGGAAGTGTTTGGCCTGAGTTCGATGAATCTGACGAATATTATCGGCCAGGTACATTTCTCCGAACGCTATGGCAGCAGCGTAACTATCGCCATTGCTGGCGGGTTTGCGCTTAACCTGCTGCTGGCTCGGCTGACCCGCTTTAAATATATCTATCTGACTGGCCACATGATGTTCTGGACCACGATGATTTTTGCCGGGGTGATGGTTAACAGTAATCCGGCCATTTCCGGCCTGCAACTGACGTTGATGCTGACGGTGATCATGGGGCTTTACTGGACGTTGCAGCCAGCGCTGGTACAACCCTGGGTGCGCAAGATCACCGGCAACGACAACGTGGCATTGGGGCACACCTCTGCCTCTGTGGCTTTGCTAGGGGCGTTGTTTGGCCAGATTTTCGCGGCCAACAAAATCAGCTCTGAAGATATCAAAGTACCGAAAAAACTGGGATTTCTGCGGGATTCTAACGTGGTGACCGCATTGACCATGTCGCTGCTGTTCTTTATTGGGACCTTTATTCTGCAAATCAAAGGTACGCCAAAAGCGGCTGAAATCCTGGCGCAGTCTGGCGACCTGAGTTTCTACATCTATGCGCTGAAACAGTCACTGATGTTTACCGGTGGTATTGCCGTGGTGTTGCTCGGCGTGCGGATGTTCATCGGTGAAATGGTGCCAGCGTTTAACGGTATCGGTTCACGCCTGGTGCCCGGAGCCAAACCTGCACTCGACTGCCCAATCCTGTTCAACTTTGCCCCCAATGCGGTGGTGTTAGGCTTTGTCGGTGCCTTTATCGGCTCGCTGTTGTGGCTCACCCTGATCGGCCGCTATACCGGCTACGTGTTTATCCCCAGCATGATCGTGATTTTCTTCCATGCCGGTACGGCAGGGGTATTTGGCAATATCACCGGCGGCTATAAAGGGGCGCTGTTGGCCGGATTTATTACCTCGACCGTGGTGGCCTGGGGGCAATATTTCTGTGTCAGCTATTTTATCAACGACACCATTCCCGACACCGCTCTGTGGGCCGGTGACAGCGATATGTTTGTGCTGGCACCGCTGATTGCGGCTTTAACCAGGCTGCTAACATTCTGATGTTGAGAGGGAAGGCTATGAGTAAAGCGTTGACCCAGTATTATGAGCAAATCCGGCAGAAGCTGGCCCAGTTGGAATCGCAGCCAGACACGATAAACCGTGCGGCGCAGATGATGGCGGACACGGTGCTGGCCGAGAGGGATCTGTTCGTTTTCGGTGCCAGCCATGCCGGCATTCTGGCCGAGGAGATGAGCTACCGGGCCGGTGGCTTGGCTATCGTTAATCCTTTATTTACCCCTGCACTGATGCTCAATGTCCGGCCATTGACGCTGACCAGCGCGGTGGAAAACGTTGAAGGCCTGGGACGGGTGTTGATCGAGCAATCACCGCTGCAAGCGGGGGATACGCTGCTGATCCACTCGGTTTCTGGCCGCAACGCCATTACCATCGATGTCGCGCTGGCCGCTCTGAAGGTTGGCGCGAAGGTGATTGCCATCACCAGTCTGGCCACCGCGGCCAGGGTGACATCCCGACACTCCAGCGGCAAGCTGTTGGTGGATATCGCCGATATCACCATTGATAACCAATGCGAGTATGGTGATGCCGCCGTCAGCCTGCCGGGATTGGCCCAGAAGGCGGCACCGCTCTCAACCATTATGGGGGCAACTATTGCCAACAGTCTGGTACTGCGGATCTGTGAACTGATGCAGCAGAAACAGCGCACTCCGCCGATCCTGGCAAGCGCAAACATAGACGGCAATCAGCAGATAAATCAGGATATACTTGACGCTTACAGGAGCCAAATACACTACCTCTGAGCGGAGCATCAGTATGTTTGAGTCGGATGGACTGCCACTGTATCTCAGGATAAAAGGCATTATCCTGCAACGGATTATCACCTTTACCTATGACGATAAACTCCCCGGCGAGTTACTGCTTGCCGATGAGTTTAAGGTCGCCCGCGGGACCATCAAGCAAGCGATCGATTCACTGGCCAGTGTTGGCATGGTGCATCGGGAGCAGGGCAAAGGGACCTTCATCAATCGTGATGCGTTGCATAAACACTACACCGATCTGCCAGATGTCCTGCTGAGCTTTAATTCGGCTATGCCGGTTGAAGTAGAAATCCTTTCCCTGTTATCGACCATGGCCGATCAAGAGGTGGCTGAACGGATGCATCTGGATTTAGGCCACCAACTGATGCGTCTTGAGCGGTTGTTCATGCAGGGGGAGAAAGTGGTGGGCCATTCGATCACCCACTTGAATGGACGGGTGTATAACGATCTGAGTCATGTTGACGGAAGCAGCCCGCTGTATGAACAACTACGAGAAACGTTCGGTTATTCACCAACCAAGGCAACGGAACGTTATTTACCGATGATCTGCGATGCCAAACTGGCCAGCTTGCTGAACATCGAGCAAGGCTCGGCTTTGTTCAGGGTTGAGCGGACCGCCAGTAATCTGGACGATGTGGTACTTGAATACAGCATCACTCATACTCAGGATGCTGCACTGTCGTTACAGATCGTCGCTAATCAGAGCGTGGTGAACCAGCAATGGAACTGCACCATTAATAAGGCGCCGTGAGTTGATAGCCCCCTTTCCGCGCAAGAGAGGGGGCGCCGAATTCAGCGGGTGGGGTGGGAAACGTGTTCGGCGGCAGCCTTGTTCGCTCTAGCCACTGCCTGCGGTAATGTTTGCCCTTGTAACAACGAGGCGCACAACATGCCCATAAAACAGTCACCGGCACCGTGAGTGCTGACCAGCTCGACCTTCAGCGCCGGAAGGGATTGGCTGCTGCTACCGGCCTCACAGAAGGCGACGCCATGTTCACCCGCAGTGACCACCACGGCCTTAAAACTAGCGCTCAATGCCTCGGCAGCCATACAGGCCTGCTGCAAATCGTTGACCGTAATGCCACTAAGATCGCGTGCTTCAACCGCATTGACCACCAGCAGATCGATGCAAGCCTGGAGCTGTGCGCTGAGTTCACGGGCCGGAGCGGCGTTCAGGCAGACCAACGCACCGTGATTTTTGGCCTGTTTGGCGGCAACCAGGTTAATCGCTTCGGGCACTTCGTTTTGTAGTAACAGCATGCCGGTATCTTGCCAGAGGTTACCCTGATCCAACTGCTGGGGAGCGATCAGGTTGTTGGCATTCGAGACCACCACTGCACCATAATCACCTTCGGCATCCATGATAGCGACGCTCATACCGGAAGGTGCCGCCGAGGTTATCTCGACGTGGCGCGTATCAACCTGGTTTTCCATTAGCACCGCGAGCAGGAATCTACCCGGATCGTCAGCGCCTACCGCGCCAACGAAGCTGACCTGCGCCCCCGACTTGGCTGCCGAAACCGCTTGATTGCCCCCTTTGCCACCAAATTTATAGGCGCAACTGCTACCGATCACCGTTTCGCCTTTTTCTGGCCGATGGGGCGCCTGCAGCATAATGTCGTAATGAAGACTGCCAGCGACTACGATTTTACTCATGTTAGTATTCTCTTAAATCACGGACCGCCTGCTGGGTTTTCATCAGATTCTTTTCAGCCTGCTTCAAATCCTTTTTCGCAATCGCCACAAACAGTGCATCAAGGATATTAAGTTGAGCAATGCGTGCCGCTGCGTTTTCCCCAAGCAAATGCGAACCCTGTGAGGTTGAATTGAGAACCACATGCGCATTACGCGCAATGGGCGACTCGGCATAATTGCTGATGGCAATCACCTTGGCACCGTTGCGCGCGGCCAGCTTAATGGGATCGTTGACCGCACGGGTAGCGCCGGAATGGCTGATTGCCACCACGGCATCATCATCCGATAAGATCGCAGCAGACATCAGCATGGTGTGGGCATCATCGTAGACCGTCGATTTAATCCCGATCTTTAGCAGCTTATGCGCCAGATCGCGGGCAATGGTGGCCGAACCACCGACGGCATAGAGATCGATGTGCCGAGCCTTGAACAGAATATCTGCGGCGCGGTTAAATTCAGAAACGTCCAGAATAGAAATGGTTTCTTCTATTGCCTGAATCGACGTTTTGAATACCTTTTCCAGTAATTGCTCCGACGAATCATCAGGCTCAATTTCTGCATGCAAACTTGCTACTTCAGAATAGTTATAGTAAATCAAACTGCTTCTGAACTCTCTGAAGCCAGAGAAGTTGAGCTTTTTTGCCAGTTTAACGACCATCCCCTCAGAAACTTTATTTTCCAGCGCAATCTCTTTTAATGAGGTTTGCTCGGATAAATCAGTTTTCGAGGTGATCGAGTCCACCACTTTTCTTTCCAGTGGCGTCAGTTGTGGCAATCTCATGCGAATTTGAGCGCCAATTGCTCGCGGATCCTGCTTCATTACTTGCCTCTTGTCGCTCGGTCAATCAACATGGCTATGATAATAATAAGCCCTGTGGCAAGCAATTGATAAAACGCCTGAATATTTAGCAACGTCAATCCGTTACGTAACGAGCCCAGAATGATGGCGCCGATCAGCGTGCCGATCACACTGCCTTTGCCCCCCATCAAGGATGCCCCACCTATAGCGGCAGCCGCGATGGCATCCAATTCCCACAGGTTGCCCATTGTCGGTTCGGCAGCACCCAGGCGGCCAATCAGGATCAGTGAAGCCAGCGAGGCCAACACGCCGGAAATCACAAACACCGTCACTTTGGTTCTTTTTACCGGTACACCGGCTACGCGTGCAGCCTCTTCGTTACCGCCAACCGCCAGAATATATTCCCCCAGCGGAGTTTTATTCATCACCACCCACAGGATGATGGCGATGGTAACCACAATCACGATCGGGCTTGGCACACCGAAAATTTCGCTGTTGATGAAATTACGAAACTCCATTGGGATGCCGAAGATAGGGTTGCCGTTGGTAAAGATCAGTGCCATGGCCCGGAACAGCGAGAGGCCGCCCAGGGTGACAATGAAAGGCTGTAATCCGGCGTAGGCTACCAGCGTGCCGCTGAAAACCCCACACAGTGCGCCCACACCCAAGGTTGCCATTATCGCCAGCGGTACGGGCACCCCAGCGACCATCAGCGTAGCACCCAGCACCGCGGATAACGCCGCCGTTGGCCCCACCGAGAGATCGATACCGCCGGAGATAATCACCAGCGTCATGCCCAGGGCAATAATGCCGTTGATCGACGATTGCTGTAAAATATTCAGCAGGTTAGGCACCGTTAAAAAACCCGGTGACAGCAGCGAGAAGGTGACCACAATGATCAGTAAACCAATCAGTGTGCCCGCATCACGCAGATTAAACTTGAATAGCGCCGAGGACGGCACTTTAGGCTGAGCCTTACCCTGAGTTATCATAATGATTGCCTTAATAAAAATGTAAGATACAGAAGCCGTTTTTAATTCAGATCGTTAATCGCATAACGAGCGATATTTTCTTCTGTAATATCGTCGCCTTTGAGTTCCCGGGTAATTTTCCCTTCGCGCATCACCAGTACCCGATCGGAGATACGAATAATTTCTGGCATTTCGGATGAGACCACTACAATAGCCTTTCCTTGCTTGGCGAGTTTTTCGATTAAATTATAAATTTCTGATTTGGCGCCGATATCGATCCCACGCGTGGGCTCATCAAATAAAAATACTTTATTATCTGCCGCGACCCACCGGCCAATAATGACCTTTTGCTGATTACCGCCACTCAAGGTGCCGATGGGTTTATCAATATTCAGCGGGCGCAGGTTTAAGTCGGTCATCACTTCCAGGGCCAACTGGTTTAGTTTGGTTTTTTTTAACCAGCCGTAACGGGTGAAGTTACTCATCGAGGGCAGCGCCATATTCATTTTTACCGCTCGCTCTTTAATAATACCCTCTTTTTTGCGATCTTCCGGCACCAAACCGATGCCAGCCTTGATTGCCGAGCTGACATTAAGCTTTTTCACCGGCGAGCCTTCAACCAACACCTGGCCGCTGGTTTTGGCGTCGATACCGGCGATCAGCTTCAGTAGCTCGGTACGGCCTGCGCCGACCAAGCCTGCGATCCCCAGCACTTCTCCTGCCTGTACGCTGAAGCTGGCTGACAGTACGGCTTTGTCGCGTCCAAGGTCTTCTACGCGCAAAATTTCTTTGTCGGTGACATAAGAGTGATGCTGTACTTTCTCAATCTTGCGTCCGACCATTTTGGTGACGATGGTTTCTTCCGTTTCGTCGCAGATATTGACTACGCCGACCTGTTTACCATCGCGTAAAATCGTGGCGCGATCGCAGACTTTAAAAATCTCATTCATCTTATGCGAGACATAAATCAGCGCGACGTTCATCGATTTAAGATCGGCGATCAACTCGGCCAGCCGATCAAATTCCCTTGGCGTCAGGCTGGACGTTGGCTCATCCATCGCAATGATTTTGGCCTCATCCAGTAATGCCCGGGCAATTTCGACGATCTGCTGCTGAGAGACCTTCAGATTCTTGATTGGCTCGTTCGGGTCGATGGTGGGATCGAGCCGTCTCAGGATCGCCTTTGCCCTTGCGTACTGGGCTTTCTTATCCACGAACAGGCCCTGGCACTGGGTCAGCGGCCTGCCAAGAAACATATTCTGCGCTACGGAGAGTTCAGGAACATGCTGCAATTCCTGATGGATCATGGCGATCCCCGCCTGGCGTGCGGAAAGCGGGTTTTTCATCAGGATCGTTTGACCTTCAACCTGGATTTCACCAGAGTCAGCTGCCCGTACTCCAGAGAGAATATTCAGCAGCGTCGATTTCCCTGCGCCGTTTTCCCCGATTAAGGCATGGACTTCCCCGTGCCTGACCGAAAAATCTACGTCCTGAACCGCAGCCGCGCTGCCGTAGGTTTTATTAATGCCACGCATCGTTAAACAAAACTGTTCCATAAACCCTCCGTCGCCTGGCTTATTGCTGTACCAGCAGTTGGCGCAGTTTCTCGTTGTCTTTGGTGGAGAAAGCATCCGCGTTTTCTTTGGTGATCAAAGCCTGTGGGGTGGAGACTACGCGTGAAATTTTCTGCCCGTCGATAAGGCGCAACATTACTTCCATCGCCACTTCGCCAGTCAGTACTGGGAAGCTGTCCACTGTGCCGGTCAACTCACCGCGTTTGATGG
Organism: Serratia sp. 3ACOL1; assembly: GCF_003668775.1. Lineage (NCBI taxonomy): Bacteria > Pseudomonadati > Pseudomonadota > Gammaproteobacteria > Enterobacterales > Yersiniaceae > Serratia > Serratia sp. 3ACOL1. The sequence continues at coordinate 248,933 of NZ_CP033055.1, forward strand.
AAGCATAGGCATCGGAAATCCCATCGGTACCAAACACTGCGACCTGGTTGGTTTTACCCTGTGCGCGAACCGCTTCAACCACTCCGAGTGCCATACCGTCGTTGTTGGCGTAGAAACCAACCATATCCGGATGCTGCTGCAAGATAGTGGTGGCGGCGTTATAGGCATTTTCCCGGCTCCAGTTGGCTGGCACGCTGGCGACTACGGTGAACTTGCCGTTGGCACCAATGGTTTCCTTGAACCCCTTGGTTCGCTGTGTGGCGGCATAAACGCCAGCCTGGCCTTCGATCACCGCGACTTTGCCACCTTCCGGATGATGCTGGATAAACCAGTTGGCGACCCGGACACCGTTATCTTTCTGTACGTTACCTACATAATGGGCGGCACTGGGCATGACGGCGTCGTTGACGTTGACTACCGGGATGCCCTTGCTTTTCGCTACTTCATAGGCGGGTTGCAGGTTGGCGTCCGTTTGCGGAGAAACCAGCAGGCCATTAAAGCCTTGGGAAATCAATGTTTCCGCGATCGAGAGTTGGCCTAGCTGATCGTCTTCATTGGCTGCGGCCTGATAGGCCACCATAAAGCCGTACTTTTTGGCCGTGGTTTGGTAGCCTTCCCCCAGGGAACGCCAATATTCGTTGGTAAGGGTTTTGGATACGCCGCCGATCTTCAGCTTGCTGTCCACCGCTGGCATGGGGCCATATTTGGCACTAAGCTCGGTCCAATCGGTACGGTCGGGTTCGGTATCAGACTGTAACGGTGGCAGATCGGCAGCATAGACACTGGTGCAAAACAGGGTAGAGGCGAGTACAGAAAGTAAGTGCTTTTTCATCTTCTTCTATCCTTGGTGCTGTGAGTTATTATTAGAGGCACCCGTTGGGCGCCCGGTTGCTGGTTCTATTTCGCCAGCATGATGTCGTTAACAATTTGCTGTGAGGCAACGGCGTCTTGCTTGCTGATGGCGCTCATCAACTCAGGGTTATTGTCGAGCTGCTTGCACAGTTTCAGCAGGCGGGTCACCGTTGCGATATTGGTTTCGGCTTCACGCACCGGATCCAGGCCGCTGGCGTCTGGGAAGGTGTCAAAATAGTAAGCCCCCGTGTAGCCGTCACGCTGCATCTGCCAGAGGAATTCCAGCGTCGCCCGTGGGTTGACCGAAGCCACCATCAGGCCATCGTCGCGTTTGCCCCAGCCATCGTTCAGATCAAGACCCATAAGGCGAGAGCGGCGGGCGACCATGGCGGCGGCAAAGGCCGGGATCTCGTTGGCAAACAGCACGTGGGCAAAGTCGAGCGTGATACCCAGATTCGCACAGCCAGCTTCTTCAACCGCTAGCAGGCAGGTGGTGACGTTGGGAAAAATGCTGTAGGCCCGTGGCTCATTAGGTTTGTATTCGATACTGATATCGACATCTGGAGCATATTCGGCCACTTCACGTACCGCGGAGACGGCGTCTTCCCAGATTTTTTTGTAATCTGCCTGGAAGCAATAATCAAAACCATCCTGGCCCATCCACAGGGTCATTAAACTGGCACCAAACTCACGGCCCGCATCTATCCCACGCTTGGTCAGTTCGATCGCCTGGCGGCGGATTTTTGGGTCCGGATTGGTGAACGCCCCAATCTTGAATTCTGGCGCATCCCAGCGCATTTGCATGCCATTCACCGCCAGGCCAGCCGCTTCGATCTTTTGGCTCATGGTTTTGACATCCTCATTGATGTGCTGAGGGTAGTTTAAATCCAGGTGGGTCAATCCCTTGACCGTTCCGGCCCGCTCAATCATTTGCGATACAGAGGGTTTGCCTTTCAGTTCTGGCCAGTAAAGATTGGCTCCTGAGGCAAAGGAGTTCAAACGGGTGGCGAATTTAAGTTCTGACATGAGGTGTCCTTGGTCAACGGTTCTATAATGTACTTTCCTTCTTCACGATTTTTCGTAAAGTAGTATTTTTCTATCACTGGCCGTTGACAACTGCAAGCTCACTCGTCGTTTTATTAATCACTTTGCGAGGTCATTCACGAAATTTCGTTACAGGAAGGCTTTACCACAGAGGAAATAGCCAGGAGCGAGAGAGGTTGAGACGGTGAGGGGAGCAATACGGTGGGATTGGCAGAGGTGAACATGGGACTAGACAGGCCAGTTGGCTGGCCTGCACTTTACGCGGGTTACACCATTGGGCGGATATAGTCCCACAGGCGTTCCCAGTTAATCAGCACCAATACCACGGTGGCGGAAAACAGAATAAACATGATCTTTGAGAACATGATATCAACACTCCTTGTTAATAAAACGGTATCCCTGCCCGGATTAAGGGCGATTTTCAGGCAGTGTACAGGGGGATAACCAGGCGATATAGAGGCGGTGAAACATTTCAGAAAAGACCAGGTTTATGGTCAATAAATGGACAGTTGGCGAGGGGTTGGTGATAGGGCAGAGATTTCCCTGCCCCGAGTTTTAACACGACGTTAATTCAGGATGCCGTTTAGCACCAGCATGGTGATCATCCCGCCTACAGCGGGGATCAGCGTACGGCGGACAATCATAAACGGCGAGCATTCACCGGCCTTGCTGACGGCAATGATCACCCCGGCCACCGGGGAAATCGATCTTCCCATACCGGCCATCAGTTGCATTGGCAGGATCATGCTGACGGCGCTTTCGCCAAATTTGGCGGCAATGCCTGGAGCCAGCCCGGAGAAGGAGAAGAACGCAGCCACGCCGGAGCCGGTCAGCGCCGCGGTCACGCAGACCAGCAGGGCCATCACTATCGTCATATTGCCAAAACCAAAGCCCGCGGCCTGAACGGTGTGAATAATGAAGTCAACGGCCCCGATGATCTGCAAGCCCTGGGCGAAAACGTCGGCACACACCAGCAGGGAAACGATGCTGGTAAACATGGTGCCCATGCCTTTGAAGAACACCTGGATGCCCTTGCAGGCGGTTTTGAAATCCCTCCGTACCAGCAACTCGCAGAAAAATGCCAACAGGGTGCCGATAATCATCGCCGTCACCACGTCAATCTTGATGCTGCTGATCACCAGCGGGCTGAAGACGATCACCAGTATCACCGGGAACACCGGCAGGAAAGCGTAGAATGCCGGTACCTTGGCTGTATCTTCGCTGGTTGGCTGTTCCACCTGCAGTTGGGTAACGATATGCCCGTCTTTGGCGTCAAAGTAGCGTGCGGTGAAGAAGATCAGTACCGCTACCGCCAGCATCACGCCGGTGGCGACCGGCAGTTGGTAGTGGGCAAAGTAGACTGCGGTTTCCATACCGGCATGTTTGGCTGCCAGGTTGGCGGTGCCCACTGCTGGGCCGAGATCCATAAACGCCGACATGCCGATCATCGAGGCGGCGGCGGCTTTACTGACTCCAAGCCGCACCAATACCGGGAAGAAGGTGACCAACAGCAGCATCGCCAGACCAGCCGCGCTGGAGATCGCCACGTGCAGCAACTGGGATAATATGTAGCCGATGGCCAGGATCAGGTAAGGAGCCTTGATCATCTGCAAGGGTTTGATGCACAGATTTACCATCGAGTTCGACGCTTTGATGTGATCCATATAATCGGCAAAACCGCCCGCCGCCATAATGATCAAACCGATGCCCGCCACCTGGGTGGTCAAAGACTCTTTCACGAAGGCGAAAATATCCCCGCCAACCCAGCCGATGGATTTGGCCTTGCCGTACAATATCGATTGATCGGGAAAGAACACCGCCGTGATCAGCAGCAGGCTCAGCCCCGCCAGCAGTAACACGGTTTGCGGCTGGTAGTTTTTGATAATAAACCAGGCCGCCAAGACGGTAACGATCATCCCGATGATAAATCCAGTCATCATGTCCCCTTATGAGTGTTTGGCAAAAAACTCATGTAATAGCGTGTTGTAATAATCCGGAGCCTGGAAATAAGGCGCATGGCCCATCCCGGGCATCTCGATATGTTGGGTGTAGGGCACCAGTGCCAGCAGATCGGCTTTGAGCTGTGGTTGCACCACGGCGTCTTTTTCACCGGTTAGGATCAGCGTTGGCATCTTGAGCTGGGGCAGTAGCGGGCGGTTGTCGGCTAGCTGCAACATGCGAGTGGCACGCCTCAGGCCTTCCAGGTTGGTGCCTGCTGCAATTTCTGCCGCATAGTCCAGCACTGCCGCAGGTACATCTGGGAACGGCAGCAGATCACGTGCGCGGTTTCTGCCGTAGGCTTCGCGGCCAATTTCGGCGAGCTCTTTCAGCCGCTTTTCCAGCTTTTCCGAACTTGGGGCCGACTCTGGCGCGCCATAGCCGGGATGGGTGCAGGACAACACCAGGCTTTTTACCCGCTCTGGATAGCGGGCGGCGTAGCGGCTGGCAACGGTGCCGCCCATTGAGTGCCCGACGAGGGAAACTTTCTCTGTCCCGCAGTGTTGCACCCACTCATGCAGCATCTGCACAAAAGCGTCGATATCGGCCGGCACCAGCGCGGAGTCGGCATAACCGGGCGCATCCCAGGCCATGACGCGGTAGTGGGGAGAAAAGGCGGCAAACTGGAATGGCCAGGCCTTCGAGCTGCCCAGAATACCGTGTAAAAAGATCAGGGTTTCGCCCTCACCGCAAGCGCGGAAAGATAAATTCCCCTGTGAGGTACGTAGAATTTGCTGCTCAGGGCAAACAGGGATTGCGCTGTTTTCACTGCTCATGATAAAGCCTCTTTTCATTAAATAAACGCCAGAGATGGATTGCTACATGGCATTCTGGTGAGTCAATGCTTAGCCCTGAAGCAACAGGGCTATAAAGATGGTTGATGAATATTCACACTGCCTGGTGTTGGTGTTATTTATTAAAAACGTTAAATGCCTCGAATAACGACTCCATGACGTTGAAGTTCTCGTTTAATTCGTTGCTTTTCACTTCGCCCATATAATTGACCAGCGCCTCGATTAATACGAAGCCAGCGCTACGGCTGCTGAACAGCCCGCTATGCTGGCTCTCCATCAGCAACATCGCCGTGGCGAAGTGGCTGAACGGATTGACGGCATTATCGGTGATGACGATGGTATCGCCACGATTTTGATAAAACCATTTTATTAACCTTGTCGTCACGCTGGAAAAACGATAATAAGAAATCGCCAGTAGCACATCGCCCTTTCTCGAGTCGATTAGCTTATGCGGTAAATTGGCAATATTGGCATCCAGCAGCACAATGTCTTTTTTGATATAGCGGCCAAGCAGATAAAAATACTCGGCCAAGGCATGTGCCGTTGCGCTGCCAATCACATACAGCCTTTTTTCCGGATCGCAAATCAGCGCGATGGTTTTCTCCAAATGCTGGCGATTGATGTTTTTCAACGTATTGTTGATATTATCGGTGATCTCGCTGCAGTGTTTTTCAATGAATTCGATGCCGTTTTTTCTGTTTTTGCTGTTGTCGAAGCGTTCTATCGGGGAGATATTTCTGCGTTGCTCAGGCTCGATGGTGGACTCTTTGAAGTCGCGAAAGCCGGTGAAGCCGAGCTTCATCATAAATCGCCCCAAGGTAGACTTGGCGATGTTGATTTCATTACAAACATCAATCACTTTGCTGTAGGGGATGGACTCAAAGTGTTTGTCAAAATAGTCGATGATACGCCGATCCGTTTCGGTCAGATTATCAATGTCAGCAATACGTTGAGTGAATTCCGCTCTGTTCATGTCAGTTTTCCCCTCTACGTAATTTCTTCCTTCATTAATAACAAAACCCAAGGCAGAAAAAAGGGGAATCAAAAATTCCCTTGTCAGAAGTGTGTGTCATCTCTCATTCCCTTCTGACCCGCGCTACCGCTTGCTTTGGCAGTAGCGCGTTCTCCTCGAATTACGGTTGTACCTTGAACTCGCCATGCTGTTCAAACCAGGCAAATTGCTCGGCGCCATAGGCAGACATCTTCGAGCCGCTATGCCCTACATCGGGTAAGGTCGTAAAGCGCCAGTTGAAGTCGACCTTATAGCGTTTGGCTTTCTGCTGCGCCGTCAGGAAATAGCTTTGTGCACGGGTTAACCGGCTATCCCCCTGCGCCATGGCTTCATAAGAACGGCGCAGCAAAGGGTGATACGGATCGTTATCCTTTTCACCGACGGTGATCAGCACGGGTTTGGCAAAATAGTCGGCCAGCTGTTTTTGCGTCACTTTCACTGGCGCATTGTCCAGCCCATAGGGCCATGGGTTTTCCACATCTGGCATGGTCCACCATCCCGCTGCTGCACAAATGGCGGCTTTGACATTGGCCTCAGGGACAAAGGTCAGCATCCGGTGAACAAACTGGCAGCCAGCGCTGTTGCCAAATAAATAATAGTCTTGTTGTTTGGTGATCCCCTGTTTTTGCATATCGGCAAACAGATCGTCAATGATCGTGAAGGCCCATTCCCCTTTAGGATTGACCTGATGGGTTTTGGCATTCTCAATATTCCCCAGATTATAGCCGTCGTTACCGGGATAATCGGCTTCGGAGAACAGCGGAGCGATGACGATAAGTTTGTTTTTCTTGGCATTTTCTACCCATGAGTCGCGGTACTCAGCGGCGTTACGGTTCAGCCCGGTCAGGACAAACACCACCGGGGTGTTGGCATTGGCTCCGGGAGGCTGGTAGCTGAAGACTTCCATCTTCTTGCCGGTTTGTGGCACGGTGAAATCGAAACTACCGCTCTCTTTTGGCAGGGGGGCCGCATGGCTGAGGCTGGCACTCAACGCTAGCACGGCGAATAAACTGAGTTTGCTGTTCATGATTTTCATCCTTGTTCAGTGATTAAAATTCGTAACGTAACCCAAGTACCCACAGATTTTCTGCCGAATCGTAGCTTTCCCGATCGTCATAAATATAGGTGGCAGAAAGATGTACATCTTTTTTCAGTCGGTATTCCAATTCGGAGATCCACTGTTTGCGATGGACGTAGTCATTTTCAGACTCGATCAACTGAGAATAGCCGCCACGTAACGCGACTTTGCTGGTAAACCAGTATTCGGCCAGCGAGTCGAAGGCATCATAATCTTTGTCTGGCTTGCCGGTTTGCTCGTAGGTTTGTCGGCCAACGTTGATACCAAGATAAGCCTTATCGTAGCTGAGGCGTATGCCAACCCCTTTTTGGGTGTAATCGGTATAGTTGCCGCTTAGGCTGGTATTTTTGGGGTCTTTGGTCATTTTCTGCCAGGCGATCACCGGTTTGATTTTTAGTGGCGTACCCATCACCGGGAATTCAAAAGCGTAGCCGAGGCTGGCCATATAACCATCGTCAACGGTGCTGTCGCTGGCACCGTTACCCATCACGTAGGCGGTGCGAACGTCCAGCCCGCCATTCGTATATTCATATTGTAATGTGCCGTCCTGACGGTTCCATTGATAGGAGGAGTCGATGCGCGTGCCGACCCAGTTGGAGTAAACGTTAGCCGTGTAGTTCATGTAACGATCGGTGATGCCCATCCACTGGTACATCGGGTTGCGCGTACGCCCAACCATCAATTTCCCCAGATCCTTACCGTCAATCCCGATATAACCATAACGAATATCCCAGTTATCTTCGGCGACCTCGGTATCGTTCTTCTGAGTGTTAACCTGCCATTCCAACTTGCCAAACAGGCCGAATTGCTCATCGAGCTTTTGTTTGGCTTCAAAGCCAAGACGGCCGGTCAAGTTGGTGGCATTGGTGTGTTCATCTGTCCATTCATTGCCGGTTTGTGCCTCGATACGGCCATAAATATCGAGTTGTGTTCCTTTACTGTTATAGACCGTCACCGCCTCGGCGGCGCTGGTGGCTAGCAGGGCAGGAAGGAGTAATGCCAGAGGTATTGTTTTCATTATTATGATCCTGTGTAAGGTAAGTCATTTTTCTTGTTTTTTATAAATATGAGGCGAACTAAAGCGACTCACTTAAAAAAATAATGAGTTGAGTTGGATGCATTAATCTCTCTAACGACTTGTGCTTGAGGTAATGAATATAACTTATTTAATAATGAACAAAAAAATAGCGTACCAATGAGCAACCTGCGCCGCACATGATTTAATGCTGATTAGGAAATTCAATTTTTATTTTTTTAGTTATCGCCCTCGTGGTGATTTATTTTTACACTATAGGAAGAGGGGATCTGTTGTGAATGGGAATCAAAAATTCCCTGGTTAAATATGTGAGTGCTGGCACAAATATGAATTGCGGATAAAAACAGCGGGGGAGGCAAGAGGTTTTTTGTTGAGGAGAGCAGCCAATAAAAACCCCCGCACAACGTGAATTGTGCAGGGGCCAGCAAGGCAAGGACGTTACTTCTTCTCTACGGCAGCCTGGATGGCATCTGCCAGAGAGCTGACGTGCTTTTCTGCCGTTTTCAGCTGGTATTCGACACCGTTGCCGTCGTTAGTGTCAGACAGCGTTGCCTTCAACAGTTCCAGTGCTGCCTGCACCGCCAGTAATCTGCGTTTTTGCTCTTCAGTTGGAGCGATCCCAGAGCCAAAATAATTCTCTAACATATTCATTTCCTTTCGCTAGACCTACCGAAATGGCAGACAACACAGGTTACATGGGGGGGATGCCCGCCATTTTCAAGGTATTGCCTTGAGTGCTGTCTCTTGTTGCAACGGCTTTGAGCCATTTTGGCGCGCACTGTTGATCCAGGCAAACGATCCCATCAGCGCAATCACCGTCAGTAAAATATACTCCAACGACATGGCATAAACTCCCTGAATGGCGTAAATCACTACGCTGATCACGTCAATCAGTACCCACAGTAGCCAGTTCTCGACGTATTTGCGCGTCATCAGTATCATGGCGGCGATTGACAGCACCAGCATGGTGGAATCCCACAGTGGGAAGGCGTCTGGCTGCAGTTCAGGCATCACCACTGAAAGCCCCATTCCCTGCATAATGCCGATAGCAATGCGCGTCAGCACGGCGAATACCGGATCGATAAACAGCGACATCAGGCCGATGGCCACCACGCAAACTACCAGCAGCGTGAAGGCCTTTTGCCGTGGCAACCAGCGAATTTTCAGCGCGGCTTCATTATTTTCGTTCTGACGGCTCCAGGCATACCAGCCGTACAGGTTGGCGACGAAGAAAAACACCTGCAACAGCAGGCTGGCGTACAGCTGGATCTGGAAGAAGATAGCGGCAAACAGCGTGACGTTAATCAAACCAAACAGGTAATTGATAATCTTCTCTTTGCTGGCGAACCAGATGCACAGCAGGCCAAACACCGTACCTATGGCTTCGATCCATGACAGGGCATAACCACCTTCGCCCAGAGGAATGTTGACCATGACGTTATTGATGCTGAAAAAATCCATTATTGCGTCCTCTCAAGATGATCCTGATACAGCGTTTCGAGCGCGAGCACGATTTCGCGTTCCTCGCCACGTTGGCAGGAATGCTCCTGCTGTTGATAGTCGTTGATGCTCTGTTCCAGGCAGCCCTGGTGTTCCACCACCACGTTCAGGATAGAGGCAATGCGCATATTACGCAGTGCGCCAACGACCATCAGCGGGGCGGTTTCCATATCGGCGGCGAGAATACCTTTGGCCGACCAAAAATCGGTGATCTCCTGTTCGCGGTCGGTGTAGAAACTGTCATGGCTGCGGACATACCCGCAGTGCGTGCTGTAGCCTAGCTTTTGTGCCTGCTGGCGCAGCAGATAAACCAGGCCGCAGTCGGCACTGGCCGGGTAGGCAGCAGGAATATAGGCATTGCCGGTGCCCTCATCGCGTACCGCTGCGCTGGCAATCACCAGATCGCCCAGCTTCATTGAACTTTGCATCGCGCCGCAGCTGCCAATACGCACCAGGCAGTCTACGCCGATCTGATGTAGTTCTTCGGCGGCGATGGCGGTTGAAGGGCCACCCATGCCGGTGGAAATCACCAGGACTTCCACGCCACGAAACCAACCGCGCAGCGCCCGGTATTCGCGATTTTGGCCAAAATCCTCCACCTGATCCAGAAAGCGGGCAACGTGTTCGACGCGTTGCGGATCGCCCGGTAACAGGGCGTAATGGGCGTGTGTCATCTGCCGGCTAAGCCGGATATGAGGTTGTAGTTGAGTCATGGAACTTACCTAAATTTATACCCGTCGTCTTTCAAACTGCAGCGTTGTTACCTGCACTATCCCACCCCAGTCACTTACTAAAAGTAAGCTCCTGGGGCTGGGATAGCTTGTCGCCTAGCTGCAGCTTGAAATCCATAGGGTATAGGTGGATTTCCTGTTCGGCGGTGTAAATCGAATACCGCAGAAATTAAAACCCGGCCTGTTGGTGTAACCGGACTGGGTCGATCACCGCAATCCGTTCACCGTTGACCGTAATAATTTGCTGCTCGCGCAGTTCAAACAGGATGCGGTTGATACTGCGTGGGGCCACGGCAAACTGTTCGCTGAGCTGTTGTTTATTAATGGTAATTTCTCCTTCATTTTGGGCTCCCTGGTGTTGGTAGCTTTGCCACAGCGCATGGCAGACGCGCTGGTGCAATGAATAGAGACTGTCTTCGCCAGCTTTTTTCGATAGCTGGTAGTACTGGCTGCTGAACGACTGAATGATTTTCTGGTTGAAGTAATTGTCGACCGTCAGCCAATGGCAAAAATCGGTGCGTGAAAGCGTCAGTAATGTCACCTCACTGGTCGCTTCGACCGAGCAGATATACGGCCGTTGCTCAAAGATCTCGAGCTCACCCAGCATATCTCCGGCATGGTAGCGCGCCTGTAAATATTTACGCCCATCGTCGGCGTGAATAAATACGTCCACGTTACCCTGCGCTATCAGATGAAATTCATGACAAATTTCATGCTGTTGGCAGATCAGTGTGCCGGGTCTGACCTGTTGTAACTGCCAGCGGCGTAAAATAGCTAACGGGCAATATTTCAGTAGGTCGTAAAGTATGGCATCACCGGTAACCAACTCGACAACGCTCAACCATTCACTGCTTTTTTTGTCGTTCTGCATAGCGTTAACTATAAAGTTCCTCGGCAGGTAAGGACAGGACGCCGGTCCGACGGCAATGTCAAAAAGGGTGTAAAACTGGAAGCTGGCTCTGATATTAGAATATTGCTCGGGACATTTGTCCCAGCTTGTTTATCGGCAGGGTGGTGATGTGATGGCACTCACAGATTTAATGGGGGAAAAGATGGGGAAAACTAATTCCCCATCTTTTGCAGCACTAATTATTGTTTTGGGAAGTTCACAATATCGTCAACCATGTCATCAATCCCTTTCTTCACGTCATTAAAGGTGATTGGCGCAGTACTGTTGCCAATTGTTTTACCATAGCCTTTACGGACAACGGCCATTACCGTTTTACCGGTATCCTGGTCGATCAGTTTAGCTTCAATGAATAATGCGGCATTCTGCGTTCTATGCCCGCTGGCGGCCATGGTGGTCGCGATCACAGCGGCCACAGGGACAACTTCATAGAACTGCATATCTTCGTTCTCAGCGACTACCGCGGTAACGGCCACCTTGGCAATCAATACGCGCTTACCTGATGGGTTAGGTAACAGTGTAATGCGCTCTCCAATGGCGGTTTTGAGGCGTGAGTTTGCATACTCTCTGATTTGATCCAGCGTTGCTTGGCTTACCCGTGCATTGGGTTTGGCTGGAGGGTAGAAGGTGACGGGTTGAACGTAGACGCCACGGTAATCAGAATCTTTAAAACCAGGGGCTATCCAGCGTAAAACCTCATGCCCGCTAGGAGTTGTTGTTTTTTGTAGTTTGCTATAATCCTGCAGGAACCCAGAGTACTGAGTGGTTTCTGCCACCTTTGAGGAACATCCCGCTAACAATATACCCGCAGCTAATACGGCCGCGGCAACGCCAAAACGATTTTTTTTCATATACTTCCCATCATGAAGTAGGGTTGGTTTGTGCCTAAAAAATATAGCACTAACCTGCAAAATAAGACATGGGAGAGCTCTTACAGAAAAATAGCGCTGTTACAGATTGTCTTTTATTACGACAGGGATAGCTCATTAATAAACCCCGACGCAATGGCGTCGCCAAAGGGTTTGTAATGCAAGGCCCGCAATTCACCCGGTGAGCGGCGATTGGTGTGCTGCACCCACCATAAAAACCATGTTGCCATTGGTTACAATTAATGTCCTGTCAGAGTAAAACCACTGGTTTGTCAGTGCCTTCTATCAGGCGTTACATCTGGCACATCATCCTTACCCAAGCATGACATTTCTATACACTCGCGCTGGTAAGGTTATTCCAGCCCGATGATGTTGTGTTAGTCCTGTAGTGTATTACCATCCCTTTGATTTTATCCCGCCTTGTGCGGGATTTTTTTTGGTGTGCCGGGCATGCTCAATACGTTAGTTTGTCTGGCAGCGGTTAGATAGCGTGGTGACTTGCCGGTTAAAGAGGGTGGAGCTTGGGGTGATCCACTTTTTCTGCACAATTGAGGATTATGATAAGCCAGTTATTAGCCCGTTTGGGCTAACACTGCATTTCGACACTTTATGCCCGGTTCCTAGCCGGGCTTTTTTACGCCTAAGCTTGCTGTCTTACCATCACTACCCGTGCTGGCCTGTGGGCCTGCGCCGTAACTGTCCATTTAGTTTTCGAACCCCAGTCAGCCTGCAGCTCTTTACGGGCTTTTCTCATTGCGCTTCTGCTGGCGTTGCAGGAAAATAACCCGCAAGTAAGAAGAGTCTTAACCTTATACCCTTATAATTTCTCATAGTTTGTTATTTCAATAGCGTTAACAATTTAGACTATGCTGTTAACAACCATGTTCGTTAAAAGGATGAGTCCAGCGAACAGGGTTTTACATTGTCAGCGGCGAATTAAACTAATAAGACACGATAGGGTTTTTGATTGATTTAATTGACCATTTTAATGGGCGTTGTGGTTCGTTGTTACTTTTTTGGGGAAAGAAAGCATGCTTATAGTCAGTGTTGTTATTATTGCCTCGCAGGTTATTTCATGAGCGTAGAAAGACAGCGTTTGCCAGCGACGGTTCTGCTGGTCAATGTATTTTTATTGGCCTACCTGCTTTCCTTGTTTGGCATATTCACCCGCCCGTTAGGGTCACTCTCTCTGTTTTGGCCGGTGAATGCTATTTTGCTTGGCTTGATGCTGCGTAAACCTGGCTATGCGACGATGTTGGGATGGATTGGCACCTATCTTGGCATGATTGCTGCCGATTTCAGCGCCGGTGAAAACTGGCCACTGGCACTTTGGCTAAATGCCTGCAATATGGCGCTGATTGCCACCGGCTATGCCGTGATGTCGATGCTGCCCAAGTCTCAACGGCGTATGGGCAAGCCCCAGGCGATTTTGTATATGTTTACCGCCTGTCTGCTTGGGGCCGCGCTATCGGCAACGCTGTCAGTGTTGCGCACTGACAGTCAATACAACAATACGCTGATCATTGCCTGGATGTCCTGGTTTAGCGAACAGTTCTCGACCAACCTGTTAATCCTGCCGGTGGTGCTGGCCGCGCCACGCTTAAAGCAATTGCTGAGCCTGCAGTTTGGCTGGCAATTGCGTTCCAGCCTGCCTTTGCTGGCGTTGTTGCTTTCGTTGGCGCTTAGCGTGTATATCGGTGGGCCTGGCGCGATAGCCTTCCCCATCCCCGCACTGCTATGGTGCGCCGTGCGTTATCATTTATTTACCGTCACCTTGCTGACGTTTCTCACCGGCGTGACGGAGATTGTCAGCATTTCTGCCAATCTGATGCTGTATGAAACGCCGGGAGCGCGAGGGGCGGTCATGGACAGCCTGATGTCAGCACGTTTGGGGATTGCCATGTTGGTGATGGGGCCGCTTATTTTGTCCAGCTCGATTGCCGTTAGCCGTAAACTGCTGCGCCGGCTGGAGCACAGTGCGAACCACGACTTCCTTACCGGGACACTGGCGCGTAGTGCTTTAACGCGCAAAGGCAGGGAAATGCTGGAACAGAAGCAGCGCACGAAGGAGGCGGTGTCGCTGTTGTTAATCGATATCGATCATTTCAAACTGATCAACGATACCCATGGTCATGCCATCGGTGACCACGTCCTGGCGGCATTCGCTCATATTTTGCGACGTGAGCTGCGCCACGACCAGCTATTCGGTCGTCTGGGGGGGAAGAATTTGCCATTATGCTGCCGCGAGCGCTGGGGACGCAGGCGGTGGCCCTGGGGGAACATTTGCGCCGGCGGATAGAAAGTGCCGAACTGAACCCGAACGGCAAAGCGCCATTACGGATCACGATTAGTGTGGGCGTGGCGAGTTTGGCAATGAATGAGGATAAATCACTGGAACAGTTGATGAATATGGCGGACATTGCGCTTTATCGCGCCAAGTCCCAAGGCCGCAACTGCGTCGAATCGTTTAACATGGTCAGCGGTAACAGCCTCAACCATGTCATATTCAAATAGCGTTTCAGCCCTGCTTTGGTGCGAATTGCGTGCCGCAGTTGGGGCAAATCAAGGTGCTGAGTTTACGCAGTTTTGAACATTGCTGTTCGGTAACATAAGCACACTTTGGGCAGGCAATTTGAGTGGTGCGGTTATTGTAACCTTTAACGCTGGTGGATTCAGACATATCGCGTACCTGTGTCAGGTGAAAACCCACGCTAACACAGGTGCCATTAAATAGCTTTGATTGTTTTCAGGGGCTATAGGGTCTTCAACGCCTGCACGGTTTCATCGATATCGATTTCATGCTCAGAGAAGACGTGAGTCGCGTTCTGGAAGGTGGTGATTGACAGCATACGCAGCGTTTCCGTGGCGGTCTGTGGCGCTTCGGCTACTTGCGGACGGATACGGTTCATGAGCAAACCAACGGACAACACGGTGTTCTCTTTATCGACCTCCACCTTAACCGGCACTTCTTTGGTGAAGGTATCGAAGGACTTGATGCTGGAGATTTTGATTCTCTCGTTAGCGATGGTGATGTACTTGCTTGGTGCCTGTACCTTTACCGCATAGGCCGAGGGCCCTTTGGTATTGTTGGTTGGCTCAAAGGTTACCAGCGCATTTTTCTTAATCAGCTCTGGGTTTTGCACTTTAATCACGTGAAAATAACGATTTTCCCCGTTCTCGTCGGTGATAAAACCGAAGCCTTTGTCTTCAAAAAAAGTCGTTATCTTGCCGTTCATGGTCATTCTCATCAGGTCGTTCGTAACAGCGCTAATGATAACGCGTAATGCCTTGCAGTGACAGGGGGGCGGTGTTTCATCAGTAAGACGAAAACCTAAAAACTGCGGGTTGAGGGGCAATAATGTGTTACAGAGGTGTTTACTCGGTCACTCAACGGTTTTATGGCGGATTGGGCTGCCTTGGGTGTCCTTGGTAACCTCGGACATCAATTTACAGGGTAAATAACCGACTTTTTCACTTTTTATCGATTTTATGTGATCTGTGTTGTGGACAAAATCCCGTCTAATTGCTGTACTGTATTGGACACACATTTTGTGTCTTACATTCACGTTAAAGGTAAGTTTGATGTCTAAGATTAAAGGTAGCGTTAAGTGGTTTAATGAATCTAAAGGTTTCGGTTTCATTACTCCAGAAGATGGTAGCAAGGACGTTTTCGTTCACTTCTCTGCCATCGCTAGCAATGGTTTCAAAACTCTTGCTGAAGGCCAGCGTGTAGAATTTGAAATCACGAACGGTGCCAAAGGGCCATCTGCTGCTAACGTTATCGCTATCTAAGCTACAGTAGCCAAAATTGTTAAAACCCGCTCCATGAGCGGGTTTTTTATGCTTTTTTTTCAGGCCGGGAGCAGTTAAGGGAACAGGTAAACCTTGATGAAGGCCAGGACGATCAGCACGCACGTCAGGGTGACAATCCATTCAGTAGTGGTTTTTGGCAGGTTAAACATTCAATTCCTCACTCAGCACAGGTTACTGAGCGAGGATTATCCCGATGGCAGATTAAGAAAACCTTAAGCCCCGAGATTTCATTGGCCGTAGAACGCTCTGACCAGCATAAAGGCCAACAGCGTCATCGCCAGCGAACCCGCCAGGTTGAGCAGCATATTGGTGATAGCCCAGACAACGCGCCCATCCTGCAACAGATAAACCACTTCGAGCGAGAAAGTAGAGAAGGTAGTCAACCCGCCGCAAAATCCGGTAGTGATCAGCAGCTTCCAAACCGGATCAATGTGTGTCATACGGATAAACAGCGCCAGTGCCAGCCCGATGATAAACCCCCCTACCAGGTTTACGGTCAAAGTGCCCAATGGAATATGCGGATGTAGAGGGTTGAGCTTCAGGCTCACTGCCCAGCGCAGTACGCTACCCAAACCACCGCCAATAAACACAGCCAGTAAAGAACTCCACATGGTGATAAACCCTATCTAAAGATGGAAGATGCTCAGAAAGGTTCAGGCAAGCGCCTACGCACCTTTCTGAGAGGTTACGTAGACATCATCAGCCTGTGAAAGGCGGTTATGGAGGAATGTCATCTCCGTTTGTTGGCACGAAGCAATCGCGCGGGGCAGATTTTACACCTTGTCGCTGTGGTTTTGCTAGCTGGATGGGTATTGCTAACAATTCTGCCATCGCTGTTCCCCCTCACCCCAACCCTCTCCCCAAAAAGGAGAGGGAGCCAGTCCGGTGTTGTGGTCCGGCGCAGGAGCTAATCTGTGGCACGTCCGGTCCCCTCTCCCTGTGGGCTGTCTCTTATACACAACTCGGCATCTTACTGTTTTTTATGGGAATTATTTCAAGCGAATCAATAGGGCACTCGGAAAAATTCTCTTTAAAATCAGCCTGCTATGTTTCTCAAATTACGGCCATTTGACCGCAACTTGAGATGTGTATAAGAGACAGCCCTGTGGGAGAGGGCTAGGGTGAGGGGAGCTGACGAACACCTGATTACGCTAGCAACTTATTCACCCATCAAGTTATTAGCTTAATAAACTAGTGGGCTAGCATTGATGCTCGGCGAGTTCCTGCCGGTTGCGGCCATTATTTTTTGCCCGATACAGTGCGATATCGGCAGCCTTCAACCACTCCTGGTAGCCGGGCATCTCGGGCTGGTAATCGGCGATCCCTGCGCTGATATTCAGCTTTAACCCAGGGGCTTCACGGAAGACGACCTCGTTCAGGCGCTCCTGAATGCGGTGGAGCGCCAGGCTGGCCTGTTCGGCACTGGTATTGGGCAACACCGCGCCGAACTCATCACCGCCGTAGCGGCCAACGATATCCATCGCCCGCAGCCCCAGCACTAACTCTTCCGCCAGCACGATCAGCGCCTCATCCCCCAACCCATGGCCAAAGGTGTCGTTGATGGCTTTGAAATGGTCAATATCCATCAGGATCAGCGTAGCCGTATGATTATAGCGCCGGCAGCTATCAAACTCATTGTGCAGCAGGTGTTCCCAATGGCGGCGGTTAAACACGCCAGTCAAGCCATCACGCGTGCTGATGCGTAATAGTTCCTGTTGCTTTTCCGCCAGCCGCTTGGCGGTTTGGTAGGTCACGTAGCCTAGGAAGACTGGGTAGACGAAGATCATCGGAAGACACAGATAAACCTGCAGCGGCGTGGATTGTGGCGTAAACGGGAAGCCAAGTATCACACTGGTAACCAGCGCCCCGATAATTTGCGCCATCAGCCCTTTGAAATACAGAGACGGCCCTCCGGAAGCGATATTGTTCATCCCCATCATCGACAGGATCACCACGGCGGGGAGCGCGTTGAAACCCATAATGGCGACCCACATCCCACCTAGCAGTGCATCGATGAGCAGGTTGCGGATCTCGGTGGCGTAGGGGGCTTCGCTGCGGATGGACCACTGATAAGCGACATGTGGCCAGATAAAGCCATTCACTGCCAGCAAGATCCACACGCCAACCGACTGGTGCTCTGGATAGAGCGCCGTAAGTACGCACAAGAAACCAATCCCCAGGCCGACAATACGTGGCAGGTAGAGACGCCTGGCGAAGTTGAGACCTGCACGCCGGGTGTTAATAGCCGATGGAGCTGTAGGCATCCCATGTTTCCCTGTGATGAATTATGCAGCCGACCTGGAGCCGGAAAAAAGCGAATAGCCAAGAATATGCCCTATAATCTAAGCATAGAACATCTCGGGTAGATCTCACCTTGTTACAACTGGTTGTTGTTATAGCCGAAAGAAAGTCGCTAAATACCTATAGACAAAGTTTGTTCCCGCGCTGCGTCCTGCAGCCATAAATGAATAAAGAAGGTGATTATGGAAGGTATCAGTATTACCAAGCTGCTGGTAATTGCGGTGTTGATCGTGTTGCTGTTCGGCACCAGCAAACTGCGTACTCTGGGCGCGGATCTGGGCGCGGCGCTGAAAGGCTTTAAAAAAGCGGTGGGCGACGACACCCCTCCTGCTCAGAATACGGCTGAAACGCCTACCGCGCAGCAGAGCGTCGAAAAGAAAGACATTTAACCGCCTCTGCCGCTGAGCATAAAAAAACGGATGCCGTAAGGACATCCGTTTTTTGGCGTTAATCGTAGGTGAAGCGTAACAAAAGATTACCGCGGTTACTTCACTTCCAGCCCTTTGGCCTGCAAGTCCGCATGATAGGACGAACGCACAAACGGGCCGCAGGCAGCATGGGTAAAGCCCATTGCCATCGCTTCTTCTTTCATTTCGTCAAACTCCGCCGGGCTGACATAGCGCTGCACTGGCAGATGGTGACGGCTTGGTTGCAGATACTGCCCCAGCGTCAGCATGGTTACACCATGACGGCGCAGATCGCGCATCACTTCCACGATTTCCGCGTTGGTTTCACCCAAACCCACCATCAGGCCGGATTTGGTCGGGATCGAGGGGTGAGCTTCCTTAAAGCGCTCCAGCAACTTCAATGACCATTCGTAATTAGCCCCAGGACGTACCTGGCGATAAACACGCGGCACGTTTTCCAGGTTATGGTTAAACACGTCTGGCGGCGTGGCGGTAAGGATTTCCAGCGCACGATCCATACGGCCACGGAAGTCTGGCACCAGGGTTTCGATCTTGATGCTCGGGCTCTTGGCACGGATGGCAGTAATGCAGTCGGCAAAGTGTTGAGCGCCACCGTCACGTAAATCGTCACGGTCAACCGAGGTGATCACCACATAGCGCAATGCCATGTCGGCAATGGTTTGCCCCAGCTTTTCCGGCTCGTTGGCATCGGGAGCCACCGGGCGGCCATGAGCCACGTCGCAGAATGGGCAACGGCGGGTACAGATGGCCCCCAGGATCATGAAGGTGGCGGTACCGTGGTTAAAGCACTCAGACAGGTTCGGGCATGACGCCTCTTCGCAGACCGAATGCAGGCCATTTTTGCGCATCGCGGCCTTGATGCCTTGAATGCGCGTAGAGTCGGCAGGGAGCTTGATCTTCATCCACTCGGGTTTGCGTAACAGCTCTTGGCGTTCGGTGGCCACCGTTTTTACCGGGATTAACGCCATTTTGTCTGCATCGCGGTATTTGACGCCGCGTTCCATCTGAATCGGTTTACTCATAATCGTGCAGGTTCCAGTTACGAAGCTCGACCGTCTGATAGCCGAGTAAATGAACAAATTCCTGTACCAGAATGGGATGCACATCGGCAATCCCGACACCTGGTGCCAGCGCGCTGACCTGTGTCATCTGCATTCCGGCATAACCGCAGGGGTTGATGCGTTGGAAAGGGGTGAGATCCATGGCGACATTCAGGGCCAGGCCATGAAATGAGCTACCTTTGCGGATCCGCAAACCTAATGAACAAATCTTTTGTTCGCCCACGTACACGCCGGGCGCATCCGGGCGGGCGCGTGATTCGATCTTGAAATGGGCGAGGGTATTAATAACGGTCTCTTCCAAGGCCGTGACGAGTTGGCGAACACCTACTTTATTGCGTTTCAGATCTACCATCACGTACAGCACCTGCTGGCCTGGACCATGATAGGTAACCTGGCCGCCGCGATCGCTCTGGATCACCGGGATATCGCCTGGCATCAGCAGATGTTCTGCCTTACCGGCCTGGCCTTGGGTGAACACGGCTTGATGCTGCACCAGCCACAATTCATCGAGCGTGGACTCATCGCGGTGATTGGTGAAGCTGTGCATGGCTTGGGATACAGGCTCATAGGGCTGCAACCCTAGCTGACGGAGAATGATCTTATTGTGTTGCAAGCGGGGCATCGTCAGGTTACAGAAGTGGTAAAAAACATTATACCGGGCGCTCTGGCCCGCGACCAGCATTTATCCCTGAGGAACCAGAGCAACCCAGACAGCGCTTGTGCTGAACCAGGTTGGCTGGCAGGGAGTTATGCTGTAATTACAGCACCATACGGACAATTTCAATATTGCCCAACTCTTCATACAACGTTTCCACCTGATCGATATGGGTGGCGGTGATGGTGATGGAAACGGAGTGGTAGTTGCCTTTGCTGCTCGGTTTGACCTGCGGGTTGTAATCCCCTGGAGCATGGCGTTGCACCACTTCAACCACCTGGTCTACCAGCTCGGGGTGTGCCAGGCCCATTACCTTGTAGGTAAAGGTACAGGGGAATTCGAGCAGTTCGTTCAGTTTAGTCTTTTGCATGTTGGTGCGCTCCAGCTGTGGCGGATCTCTAAATTATAACTCCCGCCGGGGCGGGAGTTAGTGTTAATTATTATATGGGGCCGAACTCAGCCGATTCAAGGGTTAGCCGAACCAGTGATGGAACATCAGGCGGATATAATCCACGATGCGGCCAAAGAAGCCACCTTCTTTCACTTCGTTCAGCACCACCAGTGGGCGCTGATCGATGGTTTTGCCATCCAGCTGGAAATTGATGGTGCCAACCACTTGGTTTTTGGCCAGCGGAGCATGAATTTCCGGGGTGTTCAGCACGTAGCTGGCTTTCAAATCTTTCATCCGGCCGCGTGGGATGGTCAGGTAGGCATCTTTGTCTACGCCCAGCTCGACGCGATCGGCATCGCCGAACCAAACCGGTTCAGAAGCGAACTCTTTGCCTGCTTTCAGCGGTGCGACGGTTTCAAAGAAGCGGAAGCCCCAGGTCAGCAGTTTTTTGCTTTCGGTTTCGCGGCCTTTGTAGGTACGGCCACCCAGAACGGCGGAGATCAGACGCATCTGGCCTTCCGTCGCTGAAGCTACCAGGTTATAACCCGCCGAATTGGTATGGCCGGTTTTAATCCCATCGACGTTCAGGCTGGTATCCCACAGCAGACCGTTACGGTTCAGCTGACGGATATTGTTGAAGGTGAACTCTTTTTCTTTATAGATAGCGTATTCGTCTGGCACATCGCGGATCAGCGCCTGGCCGATCAACGCCATATCACGCGCCGAGCTGAACTGACCTTCCGCATCCAGGCCGTGCACGGTTTGGAAGTGGGTGTTTTGCAGGCCGAGCTGTTTGACGTAGGTATTCATCAGGTTAACGAATGCGTCCTGGCTACCCGCGACGTAGTCCGCCATGGCGACACAGGCATCGTTACCAGATTGCAGGTTGATACCACGAGTCAGCTTGGAAACCGGCACGCGGTCGCCCGGTTTGAGGAACATCAGTGAGGAACCTTTGAACACCGGGTTGCCGGTAGCCCAGGCGTCCTGACCTACGGTGACCATATCGTCCTGGCCAATCTTGCCGGATTTCAGCGCCTGGCCGATGACGTAGCTGGTCATCATTTTGGTCAGGCTGGCAGGGTCGCGGCGCGCGTCGGCGTTCGATTCCGCCAACACTTTACCGGAGTTGTAATCAATCAGGATGTAGGCCTCGGCATCAATCTGCGGCACACCTGGGATCATGGTTTTAATATTAACGTCGTCTGCGTGGGCAACTGACGCTGCGCTGAGCGCGATGGCAGTGCCAAGCGTGAGGCTTTTGATTAAGCGAAAAGAGGTTACCTGTTTCATGATCGGGACTACAACATCCGTAAAAGTTAAGTTAAAAAACGAGTCACACTATAGCAGACGGGGCCCCGGCAGGCATTAGCCATTCGGCCGACAGTAGGGGGTTTACACAGATTTACCTGAAAGAAAATGTTTCAGATAAGTCAACGACCTGCTGTCGGCGGCATCGGCCTGCCGAGTTTCACGACTAGGGTGCGGCAGTGATAAAGGACTGTTGTTGTGCCTCAGTGGCCAGACGCTGTTGCAACTGTGCGGCCTGTTGACGATTGCTGAACGGGCCAAGCTGCACGCGGTAGACGGCGCCGTTGGCGGCGACCTTACCAGGAACGCCAAACTGCTGGCTCAGTTGCTGTTGCCAGCTTTGCGCACGCTCGGCATTACTCAGGGCACCTACCTGAACGACATAGCTACCGCTGGCACTGGCTGCGGCTGCGCTGGCCACAACCGGGGCTGCAGTTGGCGCGCTGATGACCGGCTTGGGTTCTGACCCTTCCAATACGCCTGGGGCTAACGGCTGCGGCGCACCAAGGAAACCACCGCTACGGCCAGTGGAGGCGGCAGGGGTAGTGCTGCTGTCGTTGTAGTTCATGCTGCCGTTGTCCATCGCTTGAGCGGCAGGGGCGGTAACCGGTGCCGATTGCTGCATCGGTGTATCCATACCGCTGCCGGAACTGAGATCCGGGCGTGGAGGCAGGGCGTAGCTCTGTTTGGCGACGACGGTACCCACGGTCCCAGGGCCGCTCAACGTGCCGTCCGGAGCAACCTTGATAAAGTCGACTTTCACCTTGGTGTTGCTGGACAGGTTGAGGCGATCGGCGGCAGCTTTGGACAGATCGATAATCCGGCCAGAGGTATAAGGGCCGCGATCGTTCACGCGTACCACCAGTTGACGGCCATTGGCCAGGTTGGTGACGCGTACATAGCTAGGAATAGGCAAGGTGGGATGAGCAGCGGTCAGCGCATTGGGATCGAACTGCTCACCAATAGCGGTAGTGTTGCCGTTGGCCTCTTCGCCGTACCAGGCTGCCAGGCCGGTCTGCGAGAAGTTCTGCGGATCTTGCACGATGCGATAAGTGTCGCCATTAACCTTATAATCCTGCAGGGTGCCAGGGTTATAGGGTTCATAGTGAGGCTCCACGCCGCCGATCTCGGTCACCGGCCCGTTGTAGGCTTGTTGCACCGGAGCCTGTGTTTCTTCCGTCGTGGTACAGGCGGAAAGTAATACCGCAGCAGCAACCGCGCCGACCCAAAGCCATTCCTTACGCATTGCACACCTCTTATAGATTTTTAGACAACATTTTCCGATGCGTGTGGATCGACATCACGATGCCGAACCCAGCCATGAGTACGATCAGCGCCGAACCCCCGTAACTGACCAAAGGCAAAGGTACGCCAACTACCGGTAAAATGCCACTGACCATACCAATGTTAACAAACACATAGACGAACAGGATCAGCATCAGCCCACCGACCATTACGCGGCCAAAGGTGGTCTGTGCCCGGGCGGCGATCATCAGCCCGCGGATAATCACCAGCAGATACAGCACCAGCAGCACCAGCACGCCGATCAGGCCAAGTTCTTCTGCCAACACCGCGAAGATAAAGTCGGTGTGGCGTTCCGGCAGAAATTCGAGCTGAGACTGAGTGCCGTGCAGCCAGCCTTTACCCGATAGGCCGCCAGAGCCGATGGCGATTTTCGACTGAATAATATGGTAACCAGCCCCTAACGGATCGCTTTCCGGATCGAGCAGCATCATCACGCGGTCACGCTGATAGCCGTGCATCAGGAAGAACCACAACACCGGGATAAAGGCGGCCAGCGCTACGGCAGCCACGGCGATCAGCTTCCAGCTCATCCCCGACAGGAACAGCACAAACAGGCCTGAGGCTGCGATCAGGATCGAGGTGCCCAGATCGGGCTGTGCGGCAACCAGCAAGGTGGGCAGGAAGATCAGCACCAGCGCGATGCCGGTATTCTTCAGCGAAGGCGGGCACACGTCACGGTTCATAAAGCGTGCCACCATCAGCGGCACGGCGATCTTGGCGATTTCCGAAGGCTGGAAGCGCACAAAGCCCAGATCCAGCCAGCGCTGTGCGCCTTTACTGATTTGGCCAAAGGCATCCACCAGGATCAGCAATATCACGCAGAAAATATACAGGTAGGGTGCCCAGCTTTCATAAACCCGTGGCGGGATTTGCGCCATCACGCCCATCACGATCAGCCCCATCAGGATCTGGCCGATTTTGCGCTCCATCATGCCCATATCCTGGCCGCTGGCGCTCCACATCACCACGGCGCTGTAGATCAGCAAGGCCAGAATAAACAGCAGGAATGTCGGGTCGATATGGATTTTGGTCCAGATAGAGCCCTTTTGTTGGCTTTCAGTCATGTTCTACCTTAATCACCTTCTATACCTGGCGGCAGCGGTTCCGCATCCGGTAATTGCGTATTGTTGTCGCCCAACAGGATGTGGTCGAGGATCTGGCGGGTAATGGTGCCTACCGCCGGGCCTGAACCGCCGTTCTCCAGAATGATGGCCACCGAAACCGTTGGGTTATCGTAGGGTGCGAAGGCTGTCATCAATTTATGGTCTCGCAGGTGCTCAGCGAGTTTGTGGGCGTTATAGGTTTCATAGCCGAATACCTGCGCGGTACCCGATTTTGCCGCGGCTTTATACGGTGTTTTGTCAAAGAACTTGCGCGCCGTGCCGTTAGGCCGGTTGGCAACGCCGTACATGCCGTCTTTGGCTATTTCCCAGAAGCCTGAATGGATATCGCCGATCTGCTTGCTCTCTTTTTGCTTGAACGGCACCAATACGCCGTTGATCTTGGTACTTTGCAGCAGATGCGGATCTTTGACGTTGCCGTCGTTAATCAGGGTGTTCAGCGCCTTGGACATCTGGATCGGCGTAGCGGTCCAGTAGCCCTGGCCGATGCCCACCGGAATGGTGTCGCCCTGATACCACGGTTTCTTGTAACGTTTGAATTTCCAGTCGCGCGTTGGCATCAGGCCGGAACGCTCTTCGGAAAGATCGATACCGGTATATTCGCCGTAGCCGAATTTGGTCAGCCAGGTGGACAGGCGATCGATCCCCATGTCGTACGCTACCTGATAGAAGTAGGTATCCGCAGATTCCTCCAGCGCTTTGGTGACGTTGAGGCGGCCATGGCCCCATTTTTTCCAGTCGCGGAAGCGTTTCTCTGATCCAGGCAATTGCCACCAGCCCGGATCGAACACGACGGTATTTTTGGTGATCACCCCGGCACTGAGAGCGGAAACGGCAATATAGGGTTTAACCGTGGAGGCTGGAGGGTATACCCCTTGGGTGGCACGGTTGATCAGTGGGCGGTTTGGATCGTTGAGCAGCCCCTGATAATCCTTGTTGGAGATGCCATCAACAAACAGGTTGGGATCGTAGCTAGGGTTGGAAACCATCGCCAAAATTCCCCCGGTGCGCGGATCGCTGACCACCACGGCGGCACGGCTACCGACCAGCAACTGCTCGATATAGCGTTGCAGGTTGAGATCCAGCGTCAGATAAACGTCTTTACCGGCGGAAGGCGGTTGTTCATGTAATTGGCGGATCACTCGGCCACGGTTGTTGACTTCAACCTCTTCATAGCCGGTTTTGCCATGCAGGACATCTTCATAGTAACGTTCGATACCCAGCTTGCCGATATCATGGGTGGCGGCATAGTTGCGTAGCTGGCCGTCTTTGTCCAGGCGCTCGAGGTCGCGGTCGTTAATTTTCGACACGTAACCGATCACGTGGGTGAGGGCAGACCCATAAGGATAATAGCGGCGTTGATAGCCTTTGACTTCCGCACCAGGGAAGCGGAATTGATTGACGGCAAAACGGGCCACCTGCACTTCGGTCAGCGGGGTTTTCACCGGGATCGAGACGAAACGGCGCGAGCGCTTGCGCTCTTTTTCAAAGTTGGCGATATCGTCGTCGGTGAGATCGACCACCGGGCGCAAGGCATCCAGCGTGGCTTTCAGATCGTCCACCTTCTCCGGCATCAGTTCCAACTGGTAAATGGTGCGGTTAAGCGCCAGCGGCGTGCCGTTGCGATCGTAAATTATGCCGCGGCTGGGGGCGATAGGCAGCAGCTTGATGCGGTTTTCATTGGAGCGGGTGCGGTAATCTTCAAAACGCACGATTTGCAGATTATACAGATTGGCAATCAGGATGCCTGTCAGCACCAGAATGATAAAAAACGCCACCACGGCGCGGCGTACAAACAGGGCGGACTCGGCCGTATAGTCGCGAAAAGGGTTACGTTCTATTTTCATCCCGCTGCTTTTTTTCACTCTGTTACTGTCACCACCGGTTACTCCCGGTGGTAAGGATGATTTGTAGTAATACTCCAGGCGCGGTAGAGGCTCTCTGCCACCAAAACACGCACTAAAGGATGCGGTAACGTTAACGGGGAAAGCGACCAGCTTTGCTCAGCGGCGGCTTTACAGGCCGGAGCCAGCCCCTCAGGGCCGCCAATCAACAGGCTGACGTTGCGGCCATCCTGTTTCCAGCGTTCGAGCTGTTGTGCCAACTGGGGCGTTTCCCACGGGGTGCCTGGGATATCCAACGTAACGATGCGGTTACCTTTGCCCACCGCTGCCAGCATCTGCTCGCCTTCCTTTTCCAGAATGCGTTTGATATCCGCATTCTTGCCGCGTTTGCCCGCCGGGATCTCGGTCAGTTCAAACGGCATATCTTTCGGAAAGCGATGCAGGTAATCCATAAAGCCGGTCTGCACCCAGTCGGGCATTTTGGTGCCGACTGCAACCAATTGCAGTTTCACCGCTTAACCCCAGAGCTTTTCCAGTTCGTACAATTGGCGACTTTCTTCCTGCATCACGTGCACGATCACTTCGCCCAGATCGACCACTACCCAATCGGAAACGGCCTGGCCTTTCATACCATACAGTTCCATACCGGCATCGCGGGCTTCTTGCACGACGTGTTCGGCAATCGACATCACATGACGGCTTGAAGTGCCGGTACAGATGATCATGCAGTCGGTGATGCTGGATTTGCCCTGAACATCCAGAGCGACAATATCTTGGCCTTTCATGTCATCAATTTTATCGATAACGAAATCTTGGAGCGCTTTACCTTGCAAAGGTTCCCCCTCGGGTTGTTCTGTTCATCAGGAAGCTGAGGGCAACTGCCCAAAGTCACTGGCCTGAATCGTGATGGTTTCGGCAGGATGCCGCTGAAAGCCTGCTGGTTTTGCCCAGCTAGCCAAGATCCTTGGGGTTTTCAGCGGATACCTGAAAAATAGCGGCGCAGTATAGCATGCGGCCTATCGATATAAACCCTGTAACTCGATATAACGCTGCACCGGGCGCGGCAGCAAATCGTCACAGCTGATGCCTTGGTGACGGCGCTGGCGTATCTCGGTGGCGGATATCTCCAGTAATGGGGTATCAGCCAGGTAGATAAACCCGTGCGGCTGGCGGCTGAGCAGGGCGGCATCGGTGATCTGGTGCTGTTCCAGCCAGCGTTGCAGCTCTGGCGTATCCATCTGCTGGTTATAACCCGGGCGCGCCAGCACCAACAGGTGGCAGAAGTGCAACAGGTCTTGCCAGCGATGCCATTTGTGCAGGCTCAGCAGTGAATCCTGGCCAATAATAAACGCCAGAGGCGCTGCGGCGCCACGTTCTTTACGAATCGTTTCGAAAGTCTCGATGGTGTAAGACGCGGTGGTGCGGTGCAATTCGCGATCGTCCACGGCAAATAACGGATTACCGGCGATGGCCAGGTTGACCATGGCTAGCCGCTGCTGCGCGTTGGCCTCCGGCTGTGGCCGATGAGGAGGCACATGGTTGGGCAACAACGTGACCTTCTCAAGGCCGACCTCTTCAGCCAAGGCCGCCACCGGGCGCAGATGGCCGTAGTGGATTGGGTCAAAAGTGCCACCGAAAAAGGCGTGCAGGGTATGCGGCTGTTGCGGGCTAGTAGGCATCGGTGACACTCGTCGCCAGAGGTTTGCCGCAAAGCAGCATCGACAGGGTTTCCAGCTCCGGCCAAACCGACTGGCCGTAGTCTTTCTTGAGGGTGAGCTCAATTTGCGCCAACAGGTGCACCGCCTGCCGCAATTGTTGACCCGACAGGCGTTGCAGAGCCTGAGTGATAAGGCTGCGGCGGTTTTGCCAGACCTTGAGCTGATCGAATAGCGTACGCAGTGGGGTGTGCGCCATGCGGCGTTGCAGGTTCAGCAACATCAGCAGTTCCCGTTGCAGGGTGCGCAGCAAGATCACTGGCTCGACATCCTCTTGCTGGAGTTGCCGCAAGATATGCCAGGCACGTTTGCTTTTGCCTGCCAGTAGGGCATCCAGCCAGTGGAACGGGCTGAAGTGGGCAGCATCGTTTACCGCCTGCTCTACACGGGGCAGCGTCAGTTTACCATCGGGGTGCAGCAGCGAAAGTCGTTCCAACGCCTGCGAAAGTGCCAGCAGGTTGCCTTCATAGCAGTAACACAGTAGTTGATTGGCTGCGTCATCGAGATCCAACTGCATGGATTTGGCTCGCTGGGCGACCCAGCGCGGTAGCTGTGCCTGTTCCGGCGTTTGGCAACTGACCATAACGCCATTAGCGCTGAGTGCCTTGAACCAGGCGCTGTTCTCCTGGGCTTTGGTCAGGCGCGGGCCGCGCAGTACCAACAGGATATCG
Source organism: Serratia sp. 3ACOL1 (assembly GCF_003668775.1). Taxonomy (NCBI): domain Bacteria; kingdom Pseudomonadati; phylum Pseudomonadota; class Gammaproteobacteria; order Enterobacterales; family Yersiniaceae; genus Serratia; species Serratia sp. 3ACOL1. Next base: position 277,370 of record NZ_CP033055.1, read on the forward strand.
TCATGCAGCAAAGCCGCCAGCTTGACCAGTTGCTCGCCGATCGGGGCCGTTGGGCCGTTCTCGGGGAAAATCAGCAGCAGGGTTTGCCGGCTGGCAAACAGGCTCATGGCCTGGCAGATGCTGAAGATGGCATCCCAGTCGGTATGGACATCAAGGGAAATGCTGTAATGCTCGGTGAACTCTTGCTGTTGGGCGGCCTGGCGGATCAGATCCTGGCTTTCCTGCAGCAACAAGGGTTCATTACCGCTCAATAAATAACAAGCGCGCAGCCCCTCTCGGAGCTGCGCGGCAAGTTGTTCAGGATAAAGACGGATCATTGTGCTGGGGTACTGGCCGCTTTTTCACCAGCGATAGCGGCTTTTTCTTGCGTTTCTTGCACCGCCGCGTGTACTGCCAGCATCTTACGCAGAATTTGCTGGGCAGCCTGCTCACGCATTTCCTGCATGATGATGTCCTGCTCGGAGTCTTTGGCCAGCGCAGTCAACGGGTTATCAAAGAACGAACGGAACACTTTGACGTTGATCGGGTAAATATCATGCCCCGGGATCAGCACCTGAGCCTGCACCGTCATCACCAATTGATACTCCGCCGTTTTACCATCCTGGAAGATCGAAACCGTATCCTGGCTTTGCGTCGAATTGACGATGCGCAGTGACGGGACTTCCTTGTGGGCCGGATCGTATTTGACCACGGTAGCCCCGCTTAGACGCAATTGCTCGCGTACGGCACGGGTCAGTGGGCCAAAGGGATCGTAGCTGTCCAGGATCAGCGTATGCAATTCTGTGGGCACCTGCGCGGTACCGCGCAGATGAAAACCGCAGCCGGCGGTGACAAGCACCGCCAACCCCAGCAACAACGTCAGAATACGAAGTCGCACAAAGCCTCCTTGAGTTAACCCACAACCAGGTTAAGCAATTTGCCTGGAACATAGATCACTTTACGTACCGTGACCCCTTCCAGATATTTGGCCACCAGATGGTCCTGGGCGGCGCGCTCACGTACTTGTTCTTCGGTGGCATCGGCAGGCACGGTGACTTTTGCCCGCACCTTGCCGTTAACCTGTACCACCACCAGTTTGGAATCTTCCACCATGGCGGCTTCGTCTGCCACTGGCCATGGCGCAGTGTCTACGTCGCCTTCGGCGTTCAACGCCTGCCACAGGGTGAAACAGACGTGTGGTGTGAACGGATACAGCATACGTACCACGGCCAGCAAGGCTTCTTGCAGCAGCGCGCGATCCTGTTCACTTTCCTGCGGCGCACGGCCCAGCTTGTTCATCAGCTCCATCACGGCGGCGATGGCGGTGTTGAAGGTCTGGCGGCGGCCGATATCGTCGGTCACTTTGGCGATGGTTTTATGCACGTCGCGGCGCAGGGCTTTCTGATCTTCATTGAGCTCGCTGACGTTCAGTGGCTGAACGGCTCCTTGCCCAACGTGGTCGTAAGCCAGCTTCCAGACGCGCTTGAGGAAGCGGTTTGCCCCTTCAACGCCAGATTCTTGCCATTCCAGCGTCATTTCTGCCGGGGAAGCAAACATCATAAACAGACGCACGGTATCCGCGCCGTATTTCTCTACCATCACCTGCGGGTCGATGCCGTTGTTCTTCGACTTCGACATTTTGCTCATGCCAGCATAGACCAGTTCGCGGCCTTCAGGATCGGTCGCTTTGACAATGCGGCCTTTCTCGTCACGTTCGACGGTGGCATCAACCGGGGATACCCAGACGCGTTCGCCGCTGGTGCCGGTGTAGTAGAAGGCATCGGCCAATACCATGCCTTGGCACAGCAGGCGTTTGGCAGGCTCGTCTGAATCGACCAGGCCAGCGTCGCGCATCAGCTTGTGGAAGAAGCGGAAATACATCAGGTGCATGATGGCGTGTTCGATCCCGCCAACATATTGATCGACCGGCAGCCAGTAGTTGGCCGCAGCCGGATCCAGCATGCCTTTATCGTACTGCGGGCAGGTGTAGCGCGCGTAGTACCAGGAAGATTCCATAAAGGTGTCGAAGGTGTCGGTTTCACGCAGCGCAGGCTGGCCGTTAACGGTGGTTTTTGCCCACTCTGGATCGGCTTTGATCGGGCTGGTGATGCCGTCCATCACGACATCTTCCGGCAGGATCACCGGCAGTTGGTCTTCTGGCGTTGGCATTACGGTGCCGTCTTCCAGAGTGACCATTGGGATTGGAGCACCCCAGTAGCGCTGGCGGGAGACGCCCCAGTCGCGCAGACGGTAGTTCACCTTGCGCTGGCCGACGCCTTTGGCCACCAGCTTGTCGGCGATGGCGTTAAAGCCCGCCAGGTGATCCAGGCCGTCGAATTCGCCGGAGTTGAACAGGGTGCCTTTTTCGGTCATCGCTTCGGCGCTGACGTCTGGCTTGCTGCCGTCCAGGTTCAAAATGACCGGTTTGATCTGCAGATCGTATTTGGTGGCGAACTCCCAGTCACGCTGATCGTGGCCAGGGACGGCCATTACCGCACCGGTGCCGTATTCCATCAGGACGAAGTTGGCTACCCAGATTGGCAGTTTCTCACCACTCAACGGATGAATGGCAAACAGGCCGGTGGCCATGCCTTTCTTCTCCATGGTGGCCATTTCGGCTTCGGCAACCTTGGTGTTGCGGCATTCGTCGATGAAGTCTGTCAGCGCCGGGTTGTTGACCGCGCCCTGCTGTGCCAGCGGGTGACCTGCGGCAACGGCGACATAGGTAGCACCCATAAAGGTGTCTGGGCGGGTGGTGTAAACGGTGACTTTCTCAGCGCTGTCGGCAACGTCGAAGGTGATTTCTACCCCTTCGGAACGGCCAATCCAGTTGCGCTGCATGGTTTTCACCTGCTCTGGCCAGCTTTCCAGCGTGTCCAGGTCGTTGAGCAGTTGATCGGCGTAATCGGTGATTTTAATAAACCACTGTGGGATCTCTTTACGCTCAACCTTGGTATCACAGCGCCAGCAGCAGCCGTCGATCACCTGTTCGTTGGCCAGTACGGTCAGATCGTGTGGGCACCAGTTCACCGCCGAGGTCTTCTTGTAGACCATGCCTTTTTCGTACAGCTTGGTGAAGAACCACTGTTCCCAACGGTAGTAGTCAGGATCGCAGGTAGCGATCTCGCGGTCCCAGTCATAGCCGAAGCCCAGCAGTTTCAGCTGGTTCTTCATATATTCGATGTTGTCGTAGGTCCAAGGGGCCGGTGCGGTTTTGTTTTTTACCGCCGCGCCTTCGGCTGGCAGGCCAAACGCATCCCAGCCAATTGGCTGTAGCACGTTTTTGCCCAGCATACGCTGGTAGCGGGAGATCACGTCGCCAATGGTGTAGTTCCGAACATGACCCATGTGCAGACGACCAGAAGGGTATGGCAGCATGGATAGGCAGTAATACTTTTCCTTGCTGGCGTCTTCGGTAACCTTGAAAGTTTGCTTCTCTTGCCAGTGAAGCTGTACGTTCGATTCTATCTCTTCGGGGCGGTATTGCTCTTGCATGGCGGCCGATGGTCCTGTAGGTGTGTAACAGCTACATCCGTAGCATTCTGTGAGTATCTTTAGATCTGCATAGCATAGCTGATAAGACCTGCCAGCAACAACACCAAGCGGCCCGACTCGACGTATTAAAAAAATATCTGTGCCATGATGTGACTCACAATCTGTCAAAACCTCACCTAGCCAAGCCACATCAGTGATTTACGACTAAAATAATAACGGATAGGCTGTGATTCTCAATTGGGCGTGGTGCCGTCGCAGACACAAAAGCCCGTTATCAAGGCGGAGGGGGAAGGGCATAGTGGGTCTACGTTCAAGTCCGACAACGCAGAGAACGGGTTTTTGGGGCGCGACCCTTTGGGCTGGGGGTCATTTGAGCATGCTGGTACGGTACTCATATTTAGCTCATCAAACCTCATGTCATGTGCTCAAATGACCGCCAGCGGCCCATGGACAATTGAGGGACACAGCCTAATTTTAGGGGAGAAGTCCTGTCGCAGTAGTTCATCGAGGAGAAGCTATGAACAAGGTTGCTCAGTATTACCGCGAGTTGGTGACGTCACTGACGGAACGTTTAAAGAGCGGTGAGCGTGACATTGACCAATTGGTCGCCAGCGCCGAGAAACGTTTGAACGAGGTGGAGGAACTCAGCCGTACGGAAGTGGAGCAGTTGACCCGTGCGGTGCGCCGCGATCTGGAAGAGTTCGCCCGCAGCTATGAAGAGAGCCGGGAGGAATTCACCGACAGCGTATTTATGCGCGTGATTAAAGAAAGCCTGTGGCAGGAACTGGCGGATATCACCGATAAAACCCAGTTGGAGTGGCGTGAGGTGTTTAAAGATGTCAGCCATCACGGCGTCTACCACAGCGGCGAGGTGGTCGGGCTGGGCAATCTGGTGTGTGAGAAATGCCATCACCATCTGGCTTTCTATACCCCGGAAGTGCTGCCTCTGTGCCCGAAGTGTGGTCACGATCAGTTCCAACGCCGGCCGTTTGAGCCTTAATGCGATTTCCCCTCATGTTGCATGAGGGGAATTTACAGCTTATTGAGAAAGCATCACTGGCAGTGAGTTTCTTGGGTGTCGTTTTGTACCAAAGCCACCGCATCTTCTGTCAGAGCGATATTGGTGCCGTCAGCCAGACACAATATCGCATTGGAGAGTTCAGTATCCCCTTTTGCAAAGTCCATAACGGCAGTAGCGCTAGCTTTTTCACCCTCTAAGGTAACCAGATAGTGCTCGCAACCATCCTGACACTGTGGCAGGGCCGAAAACTGACTCAGACCGAGTTCTTCTATGGTCACTTCGCCTAGATGTTCTTTGACGATGCTGTTTTGGTTAAAAGCTAGTGTGGCATCCTGCTTAAGTTCATACCGGACCCAAAAAAACAGTGCAGCGGCCACAATAACGACGGCTAGCAAGCCGATCAGTAACTTGCGAAAATATCCTTTCATTCGTCTCTCCCTGTATCATTGTGGCTGCATTGTCTTGTTTTATCGGACAAAAGTAAACCAGTCCGGGGTTATGGCGCTATGTCGAGATAAAGCCTTGGCGGTTGATATGGGCTAGCACCTTGACGTCGGCGTGATGCATGCGGTGAGTAGCTGATTGTGACGGTACTACAGCTGGGGATTATGCAGAACGCCGACACGCCGTGAACCCGTCCCTGGGGGCTCGCAATCGCGCATCCCTGCGCTCAACGGTCGGCTAACCTGCATGATCCCCACCTGCTACAAGCTTCGGCGTAGCGGTAAAAAGTGAGTTCTGAGTTGTGCTCAGTTGCAGGCGTTAATATGTAACAGGGCTGATGCTGAGGATGTGGTTGAGTTGTGGCACGTTCTGTCCCCTCTCCCTGTGGGAGAGGGGTAGGGTGAGGGGTCATTTAATAACGTGAAACACACTCGACCATCAGATCGATAAAGCCCTGGCGGTTGATATGGGTCAACACCTCGACGTTGGCCGGTTTACCGTTTTGGCCAAACTCATCCACTACCGTCATGCCCACGGTGTATTGACCTTGGGTCTCCACACCCACCCACAGCTCACGGCTTTCAAACAGCTCCGGGGCCAGCAGCCAGGCGATGGTGCAAGGGTCGTGCATGGCGGCACCCGGCAGGCCACGCGGGTGGCTGAGATACAACGGCAGGTAGAAATCGAGCATGCTGGCTACCGCTGCCGCCACCGGATTATTAATGCTGCGGATGCGTTCGATATCCTGCGGTAACACCAATGCCTGATGGGTGACGTTCAATCCGGCCATGGTCAGCGGTACGCCGGATTGCAGCACGATTTCGGCCGCTTCCGGATCGACGTAGATATTGAATTCGGCCACCGGCGTGGTGTTGCCTGCATTCATCCCACCGCCCATAAACACGATGCGTTCAATCTTGCTTTTCAACTCTGAGTGCTGTGACAGCAGCAAGGCAATATTGGTCATCGGGCCGGTGACCACCAGCGTAATCGGCTCTGGGCTGGTACGCAGCAGATCGGCAATCAACTCGACCGCAGTTTGTTTTACAGGCTGGAAATCCGGTGCTGGCAGATGGGTGTTACCCATACCGGTATCACCGTGCACGTAATCGGCAATCACCAGATCGCGCATCAAGGGCTTGGCGGCACCGCCAGCGACCAAGACATCTTGCCGTTGCATTAGCGTCAGCAGGCCAAGGGCGTTATGCAGGGTTTTTTGCGGTGTCTGGTTACCAGCGGAAGTGGTGACGGCTTTAACATCTAACGTAGGGGCGCGTAGTGCCATGGCAAGGGCAATAGCGTCATCAAGACCTGGATCACAATCGATAATAATAGGGCGGGACATCACTTTCTCCTTCAGCGTTATCGTTATACCCGTCATCTTTCAAGCTGCAGCGTTGTTACCTGCGCTATCTCACCCCAGTCACTTACAAAAACGTAAGCTCCTGGGGATGAGATAGCTTGTCGCCTAGCTGCAACTTGAAATCTATAGGGTATTTACGTGTCGTCTTGCTAGCGGCAGCTTTAAGTTCATCGGGGTCTATGAGGATCGGGGGAAAGTGCGAAACAAACAAGCACTATTGATGCGCCCTGGGGGTCAGGGCGCATCTGGTACATCAATGCAGGATTTTGGCCAGGAAGTCTTTGGCACGCTCGGACTGCGGGTTGTTGAAGAAGTCATCTTTATTGGTGTCTTCCACAATCTTCCCTTCATCCATAAAGATCACCCGGTGGGCCACCTTACGGGCAAAGCCCATTTCGTGGGTCACCACCATCATGGTCATCCCTTCCTGCGCCAGCTTGACCATCACGTCCAGCACTTCGTTGATCATTTCCGGATCGAGCGCCGAGGTGGGCTCATCAAACAGCATGGCGATCGGATCCATACACAGCGCACGGGCAATCGCCACACGCTGCTGCTGACCACCAGAGAGCTGCCCAGGGAACTTTTCGGCATGCGCCGACAGGCCCACGCGCTCCAGCAGTTTCAGGGCTTTATCGCGTGAGGCGGCCTTGTCGCGCTTGAGGACTTTAACCTGCGCCAGCGTCAGGTTTTCGATGATCGACAGGTGAGGGAACAGTTCAAAATGCTGGAACACCATCCCCACTTTGGAGCGCAGTTGCGCCAAGTTGGTGCTCTTGTTGTTGACCTGAATGCCGTTAACCTCGATATCGCCTTTCTGGATCGGCTCGAGCCCGTTGACGGTTTTAATCAGGGTCGATTTACCTGAACCGGAAGGACCGCAGACCACCACCACTTCGCCTTTTTTGACTTCGGTGGTGCAGTCGGTCAGAACCTGAAAGTGACCGTACCACTTAGAAACATTTTTCAGGGATATCATCAAACAGTCCTTTTCTTCAAATAGCTTACCAGCGCCGAGGCGGCGAGACTGATAACAAAATAGACCAAACCGGCGAACAGGATCATTTCCACCTGCGTACCGTCACGCTCACCAATGGTTGAAGCGGTGCGGAAGAAGTCGGCCAGGCTAAGTACGTAAACCAGCGAGGTATCCTGGAACAACACGATCCCCTGGGTCAGCAGCAGCGGCACCATGGCGCGGAACGCTTGCGGCAGGATCACCAGCCGCATCGATTGCCACTGGGTCATGCCCAACGCCAGCGAGGCAGAGGACTGACCGCGCGAGACGCTTTCAATACCTGCCCGGATAATTTCCGAGTAGTAGGCGGCTTCAAACAGCGAAAAGGCTACCATAGCCGAGATAAGGCGAATATCGGTTTTCGGTGATAGCCCAAGAACTTGTTGTAATAAGCTTGGAACCACCAGATAGAACCACAGCAGCACCATCACCAGCGGTACGGAGCGGAACAGGTTGACGTACAGCGCCGCAAACCAGCTGATCGGCTTGATCGGCGACAGGCGCATCACCGCCAAAACGGTGCCCCAGAGGATACCGAACACAATAGCCGTCACGGTGATTTTCAGCGTGACGACCAGCCCTTGCAGCAGATACGGGAAGCTTGGGACAATCGATCCCCAATCAAATTGGTACATTATTTACTCCCCATATGGCCAGGTAACTGCACTTTCTTCTCGACAATACGCATAAACAGCATGATGACGGTGTTGATAGCGACATAGGCGAGGGTGATGGCAGTAAAGGATTCATAGGCGTGTGCGGAGTAATCCAGCAGCTTCCCGGCCTGAGCGGCCATATCCACCAGCCCGATGGTTGAGGCAATGGCGGAGTTTTTTACCAGGTTGAGCATTTCCGAGGTCATCGGCGGCACGATCACTCGATAGGCGTTGGGCAGCAGCACGTAGCGATAGGTTTGTGGCAGCGTCAGGCCCATTGCCAGCCCGGCCGCCTGCTGGCCGCGGGGCAGGGATTGGATTGCGGCACGCACCTGTTCGCAAACGCGCGCAGCGGTAAACAGCCCAAGGCACAGCATGGAAGAAACAAAGAATTGCACGTTGGGATCGAGCTCGCTCTTGAACCACATGCCGAGATCGGCTGGGAGTAGCTCCGGCATTACCAGATACCAGGTAAAGAATTGCACGATTAGCGGCACGTTACGGAACAGTTCGACGTAACAGGTACCTAGTGAGGAGAGAAAACGGTTGGGTACGGTACGCAAGATACCGAACAGTGAACCGACAAAGAAGGCAATAATCCATGCACAGACGGAGAGGGCGACCGTAACCTGAAAGCCGGACCAGATCCAGCCCAGGTAGGTGGTATTCCCAAACGGGGCCTGCTGCAGAAAGATACCCCAGTTCCAATCTATTGACATAACGAACTCCGGCAAACAGGTGCAGAACACCTTACAACTAGATACCCGTCGTCTTTCAAGCTACAGCGTTGTTACCTGCACTCACTCACCCCAGTCACTTACCCAAAAGTAAGCTCCTGGGGATGAGTGAGCTTGGTGCCTAGCTGTAACTTGAAATCCATAGGGTATAAACTGGTCAGGCTTTTGAGTTTTACCTTTTTATATTAATTAGTTCAGTGCTTTGTCGTTTGGCTCTTTAAACAACTGCTTCATGTCGTCAGACAGGTCGAAGTTCATGTTGAGGTTTTTCGGTGGAATTGGCTGTTTGAACCAGACCTCAAACCATTTGGCCGCCTGGCCAGAGGTCTGAGCTTGAGCGATAGTTTCATCCACCAGTTTTTTGAACTCTGGATCGTCTTTACGCATCATGCAGCCATAAGCTTCTTTGGACTGCGGAGTGGCAATGATTTCCCACTGATCCGGCTGTTTGGCCTTGGCGCGTTCGCCTGCCAGCAGGGCATCATCCATCATAAACGCCACCGCACGGCCACTTTCCAGGGTGCGGAAGGAATCGCCGTGGTCTTTGGCACTGATGATGCGCATTTTCATCTGATCTTTGTCGTTCAGCTTGTTGAGCAACACTTCGGAAGTGGTGCCTGAAGTGACGACCACGGCTTTACCGGCCAGATCTTTAAAGTCTTTGATGTCGGAGCCTTTCTTGACCAGCAGACGGGTACCGACGACGAAGATGGTATCAGAGAATGCGGCCTGTTTCTGGCGTTCGAGGTTGTTGGTGGTGGAGCCACACTCAAAATCAAAGGTGCCGTTTTGCAACAATGGAATGCGGTTTTGCGAGGTGATCGGCAGCATTTTCACCTGCAGATTGGGCTCGTTCAATTTCTTCTTGATGGCATCAACGATTTGGTTGGAATAGTCCTGGGAGTAACCCACAACTTTCTGCTGATTATCGTAGTAGGAGAACGGAACTGAGGATTCACGGTGGCCAACAACAATCACGCCGTTATCTTTGATTTTCTTCAGCGTACCGGTCAGTTCTTCCGCATGGGCTACGCTACTCGCCATCCCGATCAGCAGTAACGATAACGCCAATTTGCGCATTTGCATGGTCCAACTCCTGTGCTGTTGTGATTGCCCGCACTCAGGGAGGGCGGGTTAATACGGCTGAGCTATAAAGATAGTCCTAATGCCGATTTACGATAGAAAATAACCGATTGTGAACAAGATGAAACTAAGTTGTTTCATTTTTTGCGACATCACGCGCACCAAATGAATGCAAAAAACCCCTGATGCACCACTGGGGTGCGAGACTTGCGCTGGAGTTGTGCACGGATGCGACAAGATGTCAGTTAAAGTAAATCAGCAACGTTCTACAGGGTAATTAAAGCAAGGAGCATGCCAGAAACATCAGAAGGGAAGGGGCAACAAGAAATGAAGAGGGCACGGTAAGGCACCGTGCCCAAAGAGAACTTATCTGCGGCGCCAGCTAATGAGCAGCGCGATGCCACCCAGCAGCACGGTGATGATCCACACTGGCGCAGAGCCAAGACGGGCATACGGCGTGATGCCGGTAGTTGGTGTCACCTTCACTTCCAGCACCTTGCGGGTGAACTGCGGGATGGATGCCAACACTTCGCCGGTTGGGCCAACGACGGCGGTGATACCGTTATTGGTGCTACGCAGCAACGGCCTGCCCAGCTCCAATGAACGCATACGCGCCATCTGGAAGTGCTGCCATGGGCCGATGGAATGGCCGAACCAGGCATCGTTGGACACGGTCAGCAGGAAGTTGGTATCCGGACGGAAGTTATCGCGCACCTGCTGGCCCAGCACGATTTCATAGCAGATGGCTGCCGTCAGGTTGTAACCGCGCACGCTGAGCTGTGGCTGCACATAATTACCACGGCTGAACGAGGACATCGGCAGGTCGAATAACGGAGCCAATGGGCGCAGCAGCGTTTCCAGCGGCACAAACTCACCAAATGGCACCAGGTGATGTTTGTCATAGCGATTGGCTGCCGGGTAGCTGTAAGGCTGTTCCTCGCCAAGCACGATCACGCTGTTGAAGAACTGCGTACCTTGCTGCGTAGCACGAGCGTCCACGATACCGGTGATCAGGCTGCTGTTCTTGGCGCGCATCAGATCGTCCATCATGGTCAGGAAACCGTTCTGATTGCTCTCTACATCGGGAATGGCGGACTCCGGCCAGATGATGATCGGCACTTTGCCCATCAACGGACGGCTCTCATCCAGATAGGTTTGCAGCGTACTGAGCAACGCCTTCGGATCCCACTTCATCGACTGCTCGATATTGCCCTGCACCATGGCGACGTTCACCGCTTTATCCGGCTGCGGCGTAAACCAGTGGATCTGGCGCAGCGGCCACGGCAGTAACAGCATGGCGATAGCAATGACCGCCGGAGTGATGCGCCGCTGATTGAGAGCAAATACCAGCAGGCCGCTGAGGGACATCAGCATCAGCGTGATCGCGTCCACGCCGAGCAATGGTGCAATGCCTTTCAGCGGGCCATCGATCTGGGTATAACCAAATTGCAACCAGGGGAAACCGGTCAGCACCCAACCGCGCAGGAACTCGGTCAGTTGCCATAGAGCCGGAGCGGCAATGGCCAGCCGCCACCAAGTGGTCCGTGGCCAGATCCGCGTCAGCAAACCGGCGAATAACCCGGTATACAGCGAAAGATAGGCGGCCAGCAGCACGACCAGGAAAATATTGATGGCAAACGGCATACCGCCGAAATCGGCAATGCTGACGTAAACCCAGTTCACGCCGCTACCGAACAGCCCCATACCCCAGCAGAAACCGAGCAGGGCGGATTGTTTGGTAGTGCGGTTGAGGGTCACGGCCAGCAGGCCGCACAGCGAAACAATGGCCGCAGGCCAGATATCGTAAGGGGAGAAGGCCAGCGTGCCACAGGCACCGGTCAAAAGCGCCAGCAGGGCGCGAACCCGCTGGCGATCTAGTAATGAGGCTTTAGCCATGTGTAAGTTATTCTTCCAGTTTCGGTTGCGGGGCGTCGTCCGGAATTTTGACATGAACCTGGATGATACGTCGACTGTCGGCCATCGCAACTTTAAAGAGGTAACCTTCGATTTCAATGGTTTCCCCGCGCGCTGGCAGGTGGCCGAAGGCCTGCATCACCAGGCCGCCGATGGTGTCCACCTCATCGTCGCTGAAATGGGTGCCGAAGATGTCGTTGAAGTCTTCGATCGGCGCCAGCGCCCGCACGGTGAACATGTGGCGGCTCAGTTGGCGAACGTCACGATCTTCTTCATCGTCATATTCGTCCTCAATTTCCCCGACAATCAGCTCCAGAATATCTTCGATGGTCACCAGGCCAGAGACGCCGCCGAATTCATCAATGACAATCGCCATGTGATAACGCTGGGAGCGGAACTCCTTCAGCATCCGGTCAACCCGCTTGCTTTCCGGTACCACCACGGCGGTACGCAGCACCTTGTCGATGCTGAACGGCTCGGAGTCTGCGCGCATAAACGGCAGCAGGTCCTTGGCCATCAGAATGCCTTCGATGTGATCTTTATCTTCGCTGATCACCGGGAAGCGCGAGTGGGCGGATTCGATAATCACGTCCAGGCACTCTTCCAGCGTCTGGTTACGCTTGAGCGTCACCATCTGGGAGCGTGGGATCATGATGTCGCGCACGCGCTGCTCGGCAATATCCATCACGCCTTCCAGCATGTCACGGGTATCGGGATCGATCAGGTCGTTTTGCTCGGAATCACGGATCAGCTCTACCAGATCGCCACGGTTTTTTGGTTCACCGTGGAACAGCTGGTTAAGGATAAGAGTAAAGAACCCCTTCTTGGGACTGGGGCTGTCATTGCTTTGTGAATGGTCGTCGCTCATGGCGTTTTAGTTAATATCACTCTATTGAGTTATCAAAATTAGCGACAGCCCCAATCGGGGCTGCGGGGTGCTCAGCTAACATCAGATGGGATCTTTTTCCGCGAGGTAAGGGTCTGGGTAACCCATCTCCTGCATTATCTCGGTTTCCAAAGATTCCATTTCTTCGGCTTCATCGTCTTCGATGTGGTCATACCCTAGCAGATGAAGGCTACCGTGAACAACCATATGCGCCCAGTGTGCTTCCAGCGCTTTCTGTTGTTCAACCGCTTCCTGTTCAACCACTTGACGGCAAATAATCAAATCACCCAACAGCGGCAGTTCGACTTCCGGCGGTGCCTCGAACGGGAATGATAACACGTTGGTGGGCTTGTCTTTACCACGATAGGTCAGATTCAGCTCATTGCTTTCCGCCTCATCCACCAGGCGGATGGTGACTTCGGCCTCTTCCTGAAACTGTGGTAATACCCCTTCCAGCCAGCGCTGGAAGGTGGCTTCATCCGGTAATCCTTCACTGCTGGCGCAGGCAATTTGTAAATCCAGAATAACCTGGCTCATGGTGTTTCCTGTTCGGAGGCAACCGGTGCCTCACGTCTACGTTGTTCGGCGATGGCATCTTTGCGTTTTTGTTCGGCGGCTTCCCAGGCTTCATAGGCGACCACCACACGGGCCACTACCGGGTGGCGCACCACGTCTTCGCTGTGGAAGAAGTTAAAGCTGATCTCTTCCACCTCAGACAGCACTTCCACCGCATGGCGCAGGCCGGATTTCTGATTACGGGGCAGGTCGATCTGGGTCACGTCGCCGGTGATCACCGCTTTCGAATTGAAACCGATACGCGTCAGGAACATCTTCATCTGTTCGATGGTGGTGTTCTGGCTTTCATCGAGAATGATAAAGGCGTCATTCAGCGTACGGCCACGCATGTAGGCCAGCGGCGCAACTTCGATCACGTTACGCTCGATCAGCTTTTCCACGCGCTCGAAGCCCAGCATTTCAAACAGGGCGTCATACAGCGGGCGCAGATACGGGTCGACTTTCTGGCTCAGATCTCCCGGCAGGAAGCCCAGCTTCTCGCCAGCTTCAACCGCCGGGCGGGTCAGCAGGATACGCCGGATTTCCTGGCGCTCCAGAGCATCTACCGCAGCCGCAACCGCCAGATAGGTTTTACCGGTACCCGCCGGGCCAACGCCAAAGGTGATGTCATGGGCGAAAATATTGGCGATGTATTGCGCCTGGTTAGGCGTACGGGGCTTCACCATGCCGCGTTTGGTCTTGATGGTGACCGATTTGCCGTAATCCGGCACGCTGTCTGCCACCTGCTCCAGCACCCGGCTCTCTTTGATGGCCAGGTGGATCTGTTCCGGATCGATATCTGGTGTCACGCCACGGATCGGCGCGGTATCCACATACAGATGGCGCAGAATATCGGCGGCGGCAACCACGCACAGGTTTTTACCGACCAGCTTGAAACGGTTGTCACGGCGGTTGATTTCAATCCCCAGCCGACGTTCGAGTTGTTTGATGTTGTCATCAAACGGGCCGCACAGGCTCAACAGGCGTTGGTTGTCTGCGGGCTCCAACAGGATTTCTTGTGTTGCGACGTTCAAACGATTCCTCAAGGCTCAACAGGGCCTGGTTGATGTCACGTAACGCGATTTCAGCGCGGGCATTCAGGGCAACCCCCGAACAGCTCTACCCTGAATTATTCATGGTGTACCGCACCGGCGCAAGTTTACCTCTGATCTATCTGTGCGCAGTGAAGGGAATTCAAGGGGGGAGGGCGAATACATTCGCCCTGAAATGGTAGGGGGCGCATATATCCGCCCCGTGGTTAACAGCGGAAATCAGCTCTTCTTCACAAATTCGGATTTCAGCTTCATCGGGCCAAAACCGTCGATTTTACAATCGATGTTGTGATCGCCTTCGACCAGGCGGATGTTCTTCACCTTGGTGCCGATCTTCAACATGGAAGAACTGCCTTTGACCTTCAGATCCTTGACCACGGTCACCGCATCGCCATCGGCCAGCAGGTTACCGTTGGCATCTTTGACAATCAGGGTATCGGCATCTTCAACGGCCGCGCTGTCGCTCCACTCATGGGCGCACTCAGGGCAGATGAACAGGGCGTTATCCTGGTAGGTGTATTCGGAATTGCACTTCGGGCAGTGTGGGAGTTGCATTATTGTGTCGCCTCATAATCAAAATAAAAAACAAAATTACCGGACAATGACTGCCCGGCAGAGAAAAAGGAAAATGCCAAGGTGGCGGGGCGATCAGGGTTGGTAGCTACCGACGCCCAGCTCATCTTCCTTACGGGTACGTGCAATCACCGCTTGAGGGGATTGATGCACGCGCAGTTCCATCTGCTGTTCGGTGCGGATCAGGGTACCGCGCAGAGAATTGGTTAACACTTCAGTAATTTCGACGTCGACGAACTGGCCGATCAAATCTGGGGTGCCTTCAAAGTTGACCGTCCGGTTGCATTCGGTGCGGCCAGAGAGTTCCATCAAGCTCTTGCGTGAGGTGCCCTCGACCAGAATACGCTGCACGGTGCCCAGCATACGGCGGCTGAACTGCATCACCTGCTGGTTGATCCGTTCTTGCAGCAGATACAGACGCTGTTTTTTCTCTTCTTCGCTGACGTCGTCAACCATGTCTGCCGCCGGGGTACCGGGACGCGAAGAGTAGATAAAGCTGAAGCTGGTGTCGAAATTCACCTGGGCAATCAGATTCATGGTCTGTTCAAAGTCGGCCTGGGTTTCCCCTGGGAAACCGATAATGAAATCGGAGCTGAACTGGATATTGGGCCGAGCCTGACGCAGCTTACGAATAATCGCTTTGTATTCCAGCGCCGTGTGGGCACGTTTCATCATGGTCAGAATGCGATCTGAACCGCTTTGTACCGGCAGATGCAGGAAGCTGACCAGCTCGGGCGTATCTTCATATACCGCGATAATGTCATCGCTGAACTCAATCGGGTGGCTGGTGGTAAAGCGGATGCGATCGATCCCGTCGATGGAGGCCACCAGGCGCAACAGTTCGGCAAATGAGCAGATGTCACCATCAAAGGTTGCGCCACGATAGGCGTTGACGTTCTGGCCCAGCAGGTTCACTTCACGAACACCCTGGGCGGCCAACTGAGCGACTTCAAACAGGACATCATCGCTTGGGCGGCTGACTTCCTCACCGCGGGTGTAAGGCACCACGCAGAAAGTACAGTATTTGTTGCAGCCTTCCATGATCGAGACGAAGGCGGTTGGCCCATCGGCACGGGGTTCCGGCAGGCGGTCGAACTTTTCGATTTCCGGGAAGCTGATGTCCACGATCGGGCTATGCGAACCGCGCACGTGGTTGATCATCTCCGGCAGGCGGTGCAATGTCTGCGGGCCAAAAACGATGTCAACGCAGGGCGCGCGCTGGCGCAGATGTTCCCCTTCCTGTGAAGCAACGCAGCCGCCGACGCCAATAATCAGATCGGGGTTGTTCTTTTTCAGTTGCCTCCAACGGCCCAACAACGCGAAAACCTTTTCCTGCGCCTTCTCGCGGATCGAGCAGGTATTGAGCAGCAACACGTCCGCTTCTTCAGCGTTTTCAGTCCACTCGAAGCCGTGTGTGCTTCCCAGTAAATCTGCCATTTTCGATGAGTCGTACTCATTCATCTGGCAGCCCCAGGTTTTGATATGTAGTTTTTTCGTCATTGACTTGCCATTACTCAGTGCGGAGAGAAAGTTGCGTTACGCGCCATGCAGGAAGGCCATTGTAATCATTTGGCGCGCTGGTGACCAGCGACGTGGCAGTAGCATGCGACCTGAAGCCAGATTAAAAATCCGGTACACTGAGCCAAGATGCCTAATTAACCAAAAGTATAGCCAAAATGAACACTTCTCAAAAACGCTTTGATGCCGTGGTGGTTGGCGGTGGGATGGTAGGAGCCGCCGCCGCGCTGGGGCTGGCTCGCGCTGGGTTGTCGGTCGCTTTGTTAGAGCACGAGGCTCCCGAGACGTTCGATCCCCAAAGCCCGCCGGACCTGCGGATCTCCGCTATTGGTTGCACTTCCGTTGGCTTGTTGAAGCAGCTCGATGCCTGGCCTGCGGTATTGCAGATGAGATCGGCACCGTATCGCAGGCTGGAAACCTGGGAATGGGAGTCCTCTCGGGTGGCGTTTGATGCGGCCACGCTGGGGCTGCCAGAGTTGGGTTTCATGGTCGAGAACCGTATTTTGCAGCTCGCCTTATGGCAGCAGTTGGCGCAGTGCGAGAATTTAACGCTGTACTGCCCTGCAAGGCTACAGGCGATGCATCGAGCCGATGACCAATGGCAGGTGACGTTAAGCTCGTCAGAGACCCTACAGACGCGTTTGGTGGTGGGTGCCGATGGTGCTCACTCACAGGTACGCAAGATGGCGGCGATTGGCACCAGCGGTTGGCAATACCGCCAGGCGTGTATGTTGATCACCGTGGAAACCGATCAACCGCAGCAGGATGTGACCTGGCAGCAATTCCTTCCCTCTGGCCCACGCGCGTTCCTGCCGCTGTACGACCAGTGGGCAACGCTGGTGTGGTATGACAGCCCGCAGCGTATTCGCCAGTTGCAGGTGTTACCTATGGCGCAGCTCGAACAAGAGATTGCGGCAGCTTTCCCATCCCGCTTGGGGCAGTGAAGGCTCATGCCGCCGGATCTTTCCCACTGGTGCGCCGCCACGCGCAACGCTATGTGCAATCCGGGCTGGTGCTACTCGGCGATGCCGCGCATACCATCAACCCGCTGGCCGGGCAGGGCGTGAACCTTGGCTATCGCGATGTGGATGCGTTACTGGAGATCGTAGCCGACGCCCGTGAGCAGGGAGAGGATTGGGCTAGCGAAGAAGTGCTGATGCGCTATCAGCGCCGTCGTCGCACCGATAACCTGCTGATGCAAAGCGGCATGGATCTGTTCTATACCGCCTTCAGCAATAACCTGGCTCCGCTGGGCGTGGCGCGCAATCTGGCACTGATGGTGGCGGAAAGGGCGGGCAAGCTGAAAGAGCGGGCGCTGAAGTATGCATTAGGTCTGTGATGACGTGGGGCGCCGCATGTTGCGCCCATTAATCCAAACGCAGAAACTCAGAAAAGCAAAAAGCCCGCCGAAGCGAGCTTTTCTAAATTTGGCTGGGGTGCCAGGATTCGAACCTGGGTATGCTGGTATCAGAAACCAGAGCCTTACCGCTTGGCGACACCCCAATTGTAAAGCAGAAAGCATGGTGGCTACGACGGGATTTGAACCTGTGACCCCATCATTATGAGTGATGTGCTCTAACCAGCTGAGCTACGTAGCCATTTTATGTTGCTGGTTAACGGTGTTGTATGGCTGGGGTACCTGGATTCGAACCAGGGAATGCTGGTATCAAAAACCAGTGCCTTACCGCTTGGCGATACCCCAATAACACAATTAACTTTTTTTACTGCGCCCCATCCTGAAAAGATGGCTGGGGTACCTGGATTCGAACCAGGGAATGCTGGTATCAAAAACCAGTGCCTTACCGCTTGGCGATACCCCAATAGCATAATCAACTTTTTTACAGCGTTCCATCTGAAAAGATGGCTGGGGTACCTGGATTCGAACCAGGGAATGCTGGTATCAAAAACCAGTGCCTTACCGCTTGGCGATACCCCACCTGCTGTATGCGCGACTGATGAAAGAAAATGGTGCGGGAGGCGAGACTTGAACTCGCACACCTTGCGGCGCTAGAACCTAAATCTAGTGCGTCTACCAATTTCGCCACTCCCGCAAAAAAGATTGGTGGCTACGACGGGATTCGAACCTGTGACCCCATCATTATGAGTGATGTGCTCTAACCAACTGAGCTACGTAGCCATCTTTTTCGCTCAACCTTCATCGGCGTTGCGGGGCGCATTATGCGTATATGGCCGATTTGCGTCAACTAGTTTTTTCCCGAAAAAGCGACTGGGCGGCTTGTTTGTCTGGGTTGTGAACAGTATGGTGATAAAAACGGCAATTCGGAGGGTTAGCGGTTGAAAACATCCACAAAAAAGCGGGCCATCAGGCCCGCCAAAGGTAAAACGGTGACGGTTTACTTATAGGCTGATTGGTGTACGCCTACGGCACGGCCTGATGGGTCATCCATCTTTTTGAAGGATTCGTCCCATTCAATGGCTTTTGCCGATGAGCAGGCTACGGAAGGGCCGCCAGGGACACATTCCGCCGCGCTCGGCAGTGGGAACAGTTCTTCGAAAATCTCGCGGTACAGGTAGCCTTCTTTGCTGTTTGGCGTGTTGTACGGGAAGCGGAAACGTGCGGTTTCAAGCTGTTGATCGCTAACCTGCTTGGCAGCGACTTCTTTTAGCGTATCGATCCAGCTGTAACCGACACCGTCGGAGAACTGCTCTTTCTGGCGCCAGGCCACGCTAGCTGGCAGATAAGACTCGAAGCATTGGCGAATAATGTGCTTCTCCATCTTGCCGTTGCCACACATTTTATCCTGCGGGTTGATGCGCATCGCCACATCCAGGAAGTTTTTATCCAGGAACGGCACGCGGGCTTCTACCCCCCAGGCAGACATCGCTTTGTTGGCACGAGCGCAGTCGTACATATGCAGCGCCAGCAGTTTACGCACGGTTTCCTCGTGGAATTCTTTGGCATTTGGCGCCTTATGGAAGTACAGGTAACCACCGAACACCTCATCGGCCCCTTCGCCAGACAGCACCATCTTGATGCCCATCGCTTTAATCTTGCGCGACATCAGATACATCGGCGTGGAGGCGCGGATGGTGGTGACGTCATAAGTTTCGATGTGGTAGATCACATCGCGGATGGCATCCAGGCCTTCCTGCACCGTGAAGTGGATTTCATGATGGACGGTGCCAAGGTGGTTAGCGACCTCTTGGGCTGCGCGCAGATCCGGGGAGCCTTCCAGCCCGACGGCGAAGGAGTGCAGCTGCGGCCACCAGGCTTCACTGCGTTCATCATCTTCTACCCGGCGGGCGGCATATTTTTTGGTGATGGCAGAGATCACCGAGGAATCCAGCCCGCCGGAGAGCAGTACGCCGTAAGGCACGTCGGACATCAGGTGGCTTTTGACCGACTCTTCCAGTGCGTTGCGCAGAGCGTTGGCATCGGTGACGTTGTCTTTGACGTTGTCATAGTCGAACCAGTCGCGCTGGTAGTATTCGCGGATTTCACCGTCCTGGCTCCACAGGTAGCTGCCCGCCGGGAATTCCTTAATGCTACGGCAGACCGGCACCAGCGCCTTCATCTCAGAAGCGACATACAGGTTGCCGTGCTCATCGTGCCCCATATACAACGGGATGATGCCGAGGTGGTCACGGCCAATCAGGTAAGCGTCTTTTTCCGTGTCGTATAGGGCAAAGGCGAACATACCTTGCAGATCGTCAAGGAAGTTCGGGCCTTTTTCCTGATACAGCGCCAGGATCACTTCGCAGTCGGAGCCAGTCTGGAATTGATAATGCTCACCCAACTGCTGACGCAGGGCCTGATGGTTATAAATTTCACCGTTAACCGCCAATACGTGGGTGTGCGCAGCGTTGTACAGCGGTTGGGCACCGTTATTCACGTCAACAATCGACAGGCGCTCGTGAACCAGAATGGCTTTATCGCTGGCGTAGACGCCGGACCAGTCTGGGCCGCGATGGCGCATCAGGCGCGACTGTTCCAACGCTCTTTTACGCAATTCAACCGGATCGGACTTCAGATCGAGCACACCGAAAATAGAACACATACAAACTCTCCTAACGACATTTTATGGCGGTGATGTGATGTGCAGCGCGCCTGTAAGATCAGTAACGGTGCGGCTTTGCTGCCTTCTGATAATGAAAATGCGTCAAAAGCTGAGGTAGATGCAAGCGATTTAACGTTACGCTGAAAAATAGTCTTGGGGTGGGGTGTTAAAATTAGCGGATATTCATTTTTTTGCGTTAAAAATTGTTGAATATCTAATTTATTGCCGAATGAGGCGAGGGCGAGATAAATTTTCAGGCGTTTTGATGATCGATGTTTTCCCTCACCCCAACCCTCTCCCACAGGGAGAGGGAGCTGTCCGGAGATCTTGGTTAGCTTGTGCGACTTCGGAAAGTAGAGTGTAAGAACAGAAAGGTAAGGTATTACGTCAAGCGATCAGCGAGCTGGATCGGTCCCCTCTCCCTGTGGGAGAGGGTTAGGGTGAGGGGCCATTGTTTGCGGCTTAAAAAATAGTGATATCCGCCACGGAAGGGAAGATATAGCTCGGGCGGAACGGCATGGATTCAACATCGTTCAGGTTTGAGACGCCAGACAGCACCAGCACGGTTTCCAGCCCGGCCTGGAAGCCAGCGAGGATATCGGTGCGCAGGTTGTCCCCGACAATCACCGTTTCTTCCGAATGTCCCTGCATCTTGTTCAGTGCGGCTCGGATAATCCACGGGCTAGGCTTGCCGACATAAAACGGCTTACGGCCAGTGATCTTCTCGATCGGCGCGCACAGAGCCCCACAGGCCGGTGTGAAACCATGGCCATGGGTATCCGGGTTGGTGGCAATAAAGCGTGCCCCGTTGTTCACGAAGAAGGCCGCTTTATGCATCATGTCCCAGTTGTAGGAACGGGTTTCACCCACGATCACGAAATCCGGGTTGATATCGGTGATGGTAAAGCCGGCTTTGTAGAGTTCGTGGATCAGTGCGCCTTCGCCCACCACATAGGCTTTTTTACCTTCCTGGCGGCGCAGGAAATCGGCCGTCGCCATCGCTGAGGTATAAAATGCGCTTTCTGGCACGTCCAGGCCAGCGGCGGCAAAGCGGTTGGCCAGATCCTGGGCGGTTTGCGAAGGGTAGTTGGTTAGCACCACCAGCGGCATTCCCTGCTCCTGAATACGAGCCAGGAACAGATCGGCTCCAGGGATCGGGGTATTGTCATGCAGCAGCACGCCGTCGATGTCACATATCACGTTTTTGATAGTCATTGTTGCTGGTCTCATGATAAACGGCAGGGCAAAAAAGCCAGAAGTGCATCCCTGCCAAACAGGCAGTTTAACTTTCTAGCAGCCGTTGGAGAAGTACACCGTTGAGCATTGCCCGTTTAGCCAGGGCAAAAGCACCGATCGCTGAACGATGATTGAGTTCGGAAGTGACCACCGGCAGGTTTCTGCGGAAATCCTTCAGTACCTGGGTGTTGATGCAGCTTTGGATGGCGGGTAACAGCACTTTGTCCGCTTCGGTGATTTCACCGGCGATCACCACTTTTTGCGGGTTGAACAGGTTGATGGCGATGGCTACCGCCTTGCCCAGATAGCGGCCAACGTGTTCGATCACTTCGCTGGCCAGCAAATCTCCGCGATTGGCGGCTTTGCAGATGGCGGCAATGCTACAGTCGTCCAGCGTCATTTTGCTTGGGTAGCCCTGACTCAGCAGGTGGCGTACGCGTTGTTCGATAGCAGCGTTGGCTGCCACGGTTTCCAGGCAGCCGAAGTTACCGCAGTGGCAGCGCTCGCCGAGGGGATCGATTTGAATATGACCAATCTCCCCCACGTTGCCGTTATTACCGAGGAAGATTTTGCCGTTGACGATGATCCCGGCGCCAGTGCCCCGGTGCAGGCGCACCAGAATGGAGTCTTCACAATCCCGGGTAGCCCCGAAGTAGTGCTCCGCCAAGGCCAGGCTGCGGATATCGTGGCCGACAAAACTGGTGACGTTGAAGCGTTGCTGAAGATGATCGACTAACGCCCAGTTATCGACGCTGATGTGCGGCATGTAGCGCACTACGCCTAAAGCCGGATCGACCAGGCCAGGCAGGATCACGGCAATGGCGATCAGTTCGCGCAGTTTGCGCTGGTAGCTTTCGATAAACTGCGCAATGGCGTTGAGCAGTGCGTTTTCCAGTGTCTCCTGGGTGCGTTCCGGCAGAGGATAGTGCTCCTCTCCAAGCGACTTACCGCCCATATCGTACAGGGTGATAGTGGCATCATGGCGGCCCAGGCGGACGGCAACGGTGTGGAAATTGCGGGTTTCACTGACAATGGAAATGGCACGGCGGCCACCGGTGGAGGCTTGCTGATCGACCTCTTTGATCAGCCCGCGCTCCAACAGTTGGCGAGTAATTTTAGTGACGCTGGCGGGGGCAAGCTGGCTGAGTTCGGCAATCTGAATGCGCGAGATCGGGCCTTGCTGGTCGATCAGGCGATACACTGCTGCGCCGTTAAGTTGCTTAACTAAGTCAACATTCCCTATTTGTGCTTGTCCGCCAGTGCTCATCAATAATTCTACTCGCTGTTCATGGATTAAACCTCGTTGCCGTTAACGAGGGTCTTGGTGATTTGGTAATCACGGGTAAAGGCGGTCAGGTTGGCGACCTTGCCGGCTTCGATGGTGCCTAAACGTTGTTCGACACCGATAGCGCGAGCCGGGTAGAGCGTTGCCATACGCAGCGCCTCGTCCAGTGCGATACCGACATGCTCTACGCTGTTTTGCACCGCTTCGATCATGGTCAGTGCGGAGCCGCTCAGAGTGCCGTTTTCGTCAACGCAGAGGCCGTCACGATAATAAATGGTTTTACCCGCAAAAATAAACTGATCGATATCCGCGCCTGCTGGTGCAGTAGCATCGGTAACCAGCACCAATTTATCACCTTTTACCCGCTTGGCGTTACGGATACTCGCCCAGGCCACGTGGTGCCCATCGGCAATGATGCCGGTATATACTTCTGGCGTGTCGAAGATCGCGCCCATCAGGCCCGGTTCGCGGCCACTGATGTACGGCATGGCATTGTACAGATGGGTGGCGAAGGTAATGCCTGCGGCGAAACCAACGCGTGCCTGATCGTAAGTGGCATTGGAGTGGCCAGCGGACACTACGATACCGGCGTCGCTCAGCTGTTTGATAAAGTGTGGTTCCACCATTTCTGGCGCCAGGGTCACTTTGCTGATCACGTCGGCATTGGCACACAGGTAGTCGATCATCTCGCTGGTAGGCTTGCGGATAAACGCCGGGTTGTGGGTGCCTTTCTTCTCCAGGCTCAAGTACGGCCCTTCCAGATGCAGGCCAAGGGCCTGATTGGGATGGTTCTTCAGATAAGCGCGCATCACGTTGATGCCGTGCTTCATATAATCGTCGCTGCAGGTGATCAGCGTTGGCAGATAGCTGGTACAGCCGGATTTCTCGTTGGCGCGCTGCATGATTTCCAGCGTGGTTTCCGAGATGGCTTCCAGTGAGTCGTTAAATTGCACGCCGCCGCAGCCGTTAAGCTGCACGTCGATAAAACCGGGGGCTAGGATGGCGCCACCCAGATCGCGCGTTTCGATGCCTGCTGGCAGCTCGGCCAGTGGGCAGACTCGTTCAATCAGGCCATCAGCAATCACTACCGCATGGTCATCAAGCACGTCGTGGCCGGTAAAAATCCGGCATTGGGTTAAAGCGAACATGTAGCCCCCTGCAAAAAATTAAAGACTATTAACGCTTTCCGCTTCCAACTCGCGGAAATACTTAACGGTTTTCACCTTCAGTTCCATGGTGGACGGTTCGTCACAAACCACCACGGCTTTGGCATGCAGCTGCAGGCAGCTAATGGTCCACAGGTGGTTGATGCTGCCTTCCACTGCGGCTTCCAGCGCCTGTGCCTTGCCACGGCCAGTGACCAGGATCATCACTTCTTCCGCATCCAGCAGGGTACCTACGCCGACGGTCAGGGCATATTTTGGCACCTGGCTCACGTCACCGTCGAAGAAGCGGGAGTTGGCGATGCGGGTTTCTTCGGTCAGCGTTTTGATACGGGTGCGTGAAGCCAGGGAAGACGCTGGTTCGTTGAACGCAATGTGGCCATCGAAGCCTACGCCGCCCATGAACAGGTTAACTTTGCCGTAGGATTTCATCTTGGCTTCGTACTGACGGCACTCTTCGTCAACGTCTGGTGCGTTGCCGTTCAGCAGGTTGATATTTTCACGTGGGATATCAACGTGGTCGAAGAAGTTACGGTACATGAAGGTGTGGTAGCTTTCCGGGTGTTCCTGCGGCAGGCCAACATATTCATCCATGTTGAAGGTCACGACGTGCTTGAAGCTGACTTCACCGGCTTTATGCATCGCGATCAGGTGTTTGTAGGCTTCCAGCGGGGTGCCACCGGTTGGCAGGCCAAGGACGAACGGGCGATCTGCGGTCGGTTTGAAGGCGTTGATACGCTGAACGATATGGCGTGCGGCCCATTTGCCGACTTGAGTAGTGTCTTGTAGTGGGATAAGTCTCATCGTACACCTCTAGGTAGAATAAACTGTGTCTATACTGGTACGGGCAACAACCGTAGCTTAAAGCGTAACTCAGCTTTGTGAAGCTGGTATTCGGGATTACTGCCCGTTGATTTTTTGAATGATAAAATAAGTTTTGTGCGATGGCTAGCAATGTGGCAGTTTAACACTACTTTTTGGTGACATTTGTCACAAAAAAGGAGGTTTTAATTTGCGATACGAAATAATTTTTTTACACTCCGCATGAGTGATACGTGCCAAGCGTTATTTCTAAAAAGGTAGTGAGTTATCTCAATAAACTGCCAATAGGGTCCGGCATCGGACGAATAGGGGGAAAAGGTGAACATTCTTAGTTATTTACAAAAGGTGGGTCGGGCCTTGATGGTTCCGGTAGCCACACTGCCTGCCGCGGCCATCCTGATGGGTGTCGGCTACTGGATTGACCCGGTTAGCTGGGGTGGGGACAATGCTCTGGCAGCCTTGTTCATCAAATCTGGTTCGGCCATTATCGATCATATGTCGGTCCTGTTCGCCATTGGTGTGGCTTACGGTATGTCCAAAGACAAAGACGGTGCTGCTGCACTGACCGGTTTTGTCGGCTTCCTGGTAGTGACCACGCTGTGTTCACCTGCCGCCGTGTCAATGATTCAGAAGATCCCTCTCGATCAGGTTCCAGCCGCCTTTGGCAAAATCGAGAACCAGTTCGTGGGTATCCTGGTGGGTATCATTTCTGCCGAAGTCTACAACCGTTTCAGCGGTGTTGAACTGCCGAAAGCGCTGTCATTCTTCAGCGGCCGCCGTCTGGTGCCAATCCTGATCTCCTTCCTGATGATCCTGGTTGCCTTCATCCTGATGTACATCTGGCCGGTGGTGTTCAACGGTCTGGTCAGCTTCGGTGAGCAGATCCAAAAGCTCGGCTCTGCCGGTGCCGGTATCTACGCCTTCTTCAACCGTCTGTTGATTCCGGTCGGTCTGCACCATGCGCTGAACTCGGTATTCTGGTTTGACGTTGCCGGTATTAACGATATTCCTAACTTCCTGGGTGGTTCGCAGTCTATCGAAGCGGGTAAAGCGACTATCGGTATCACTGGTCGTTACCAGGCAGGCTTCTTCCCAATCATGATGTTCGGTCTGCCGGGTGCAGCGCTGGCCATCTACCACTGCGCACGTCCAGAGAACAAAGCGAAAGTGCTGGGTATCATGATGGCGGGGGCGTTCGCTGCCTTCTTCACCGGGATCACCGAGCCGCTGGAATTCTCCTTCATGTTCGTTGCTCCTGTGCTGTATGTGATCCACGCTATTCTGACGGGTATCTCCGTGTACATCGCGGCCAGCATGCAGTGGATTGCCGGTTTTGGCTTCAGTGCCGGTCTGGTGGATATGGCGTTGTCAACGCGTAACCCACTGGCGACCCACTGGTTCATGCTGATCCCGCAAGGCCTGGTGTTCTTCGCTATCTACTACGTGGTCTTCCGCTTCACCATCAAAAAATTCAACCTGATGACCCCAGGCCGTGAACTGGCGGTTGCCGGTGACGAAACCGACGGTTATGACGTGGATACCGCTGCTGGTAAGAACGAAGATGAAACCACTACCCTGGCTCGTCGCTATGTGAGCGCCATCGGGGGTTCTGACAACCTGACCGGGATCGATGCCTGTATCACCCGTCTGCGTCTGAACGTTAAAGATTCTGCGTTGGTGAACGATGCTCTGGCTAAACGTCTGGGTGCTTCAGGCGTGATCCGTCTGAACAAGCAAAGCGTGCAGGTGATTGTCGGGACTCGTGCCGAACTGATTGCCAGTGCGATGACCAAAGTGGTTGCAGCAGGCCCGGTAGCGGCAGCCTCTGCTCCAGCCGCCGCAGCCGCTGCGGCAGAAGTTAAACCGCAGGCCGTACCTAACGTCGCTAAAACCGTGTTGGAAGCGCTGGTGGCGCCGGTAACCGGTGAAGTGGTTGCTCTGGATCAGGTGCCGGACGAAGCCTTCGCCAGCAAAGCGGTCGGTGACGGTGTGGCGATTCGCCCAACCGATAAAACTGTCGTGGCGCCAGCTGATGGCACCGTGGTGAAGATCTTCAACACCAACCACGCTTTCTGCCTGGAAACAGACAAGGGCGCGGAGATCGTCGTGCACATGGGTATCGACACCGTGGCGCTAAACGGTCAGGGCTTCAAACGCCTGGTGGAAGAGGGTGCTGAGGTGAAAGCAGGTCAACCTATCCTGGAAATGGATCTGGAATACCTGAATGCCAATGCGCGTTCGATGATCAGCCCGGTAGTGGTCAGCAATGCTGATGACTATGCTGGCCTGACGGCGCTGGCAACCGGCAATGTCGTTGCTGGCCAGACCAAGCTGTTCGAGATCCAGAAATAAGTTGGGTTTAACCCTGGCTCCGCCCGGGCGTTAAACGGGCGGTAAGCAGTATCAGCGGGAAAAGAGCGATCTTTTCCCGCTTTTTTTGTTTTTGCACCATGGGAACTTGACGAATAACGGTTGTTTCTGGGCGCGGCTTATTGGAACATAGAAGGTTATATGTGTAGCGCTTTGCATTTGAGGAATAGTGACATGAGTGAGGCAGAAGCCCGCCCAACCAATTTTATCCGTCAGATCATTGATGAAGATCTGGCATCAGGGAAGCATACGTCGGTTCATACACGTTTCCCACCGGAGCCTAATGGCTATCTGCATATCGGCCATGCCAAGTCCATTTGCCTGAACTTTGGTATCGCCAAGGATTATCAGGGCCAATGTAACCTGCGCTTCGATGACACCAACCCGGTAAAAGAAGACATCGAATTTGTCGACTCCATCAAGCACGATGTGGAGTGGTTAGGCTTTACCTGGAGCGGCGACGTTCGTTATTCCTCGGACTATTTCGATCAACTGCACCAGTATGCGGTTGAGCTGATCAACAAAGGCCTGGCCTATGTTGACGAGCTTTCTCCCGAGCAGATCCGTGAATATCGTGGCTCGCTGACGGCTCCGGGCAAAGACAGCCCGTACCGTACCCGCACGGTTGAAGAGAACCTGGCGCTGTTTGAAAAGATGCGTAACGGCGAGTTTGCCGAGGGCACTGCTTGCCTGCGCGCCAAGATCGATATGGCCTCGCCGTTTATCGTGATGCGCGATCCGGTGATCTACCGCATCAAGTTTGCGGAACACCATCAGACTGGCAACAAATGGTGCATCTACCCGATGTACGATTTCACCCACTGCATTTCCGATGCGCTGGAAGGGATCACCCATTCGCTGTGTACCCTGGAGTTCCAGGATAACCGCCGCCTGTACGACTGGGTGCTGGATAACATCACCATCCCTTGCCATCCGCGTCAGTACGAGTTCTCACGCCTGAATCTCGAATACGCCATCATGTCCAAGCGCAAGCTGAGCCAGCTGGTCACCGAGAAGATTGTTGAAGGTTGGGATGACCCACGTATGCCAACCGTGTCCGGCCTGCGTCGTCGTGGCTATACGGCCGCCTCCATTCGCGAATTCTGCCTGCGTATCGGTGTCACCAAGCAGGACAATAACGTCGAGATGATGGCGCTGGAATCCTGTATTCGTGACGATCTGAATGAGCACGCACCGCGTGCCATGGCCGTGCTGGATCCGGTGAAGGTGATCATCGAGAACATGTCGCAAGACGTGGAAATGGTGACCATGCCTAACCACCCGAACCAGCCGGAAATGGGCAGCCGTGAAGTGCCGTTCAGCCGCGAAGTGTACATCGATCGTGCAGACTTCCGCGAAGAAGCCAACAAGCAGTACAAACGCCTGGTGCTGGGCAAAGAAGTGCGCCTGCGTAATGCGTATGTGATCAAGGCTGAACGCGTGGAGAAGGATGCGGAGGGTGAAATCACCACCATTTTCTGCACCTACGATCCAGATACACTGAGTAAAGATCCTGCCGATGGCCGCAAGGTGAAAGGCGTGATCCACTGGGTGTCTGCGGCACACGCCTTACCGGCAGAAATTCGCCTGTACGATCGTCTGTTCAGTGTGGCTAACCCGGCGGCGGCAGAGGACTTCCTCGCCACCATCAACCCGGAATCGCTGATTATCAAGCAAGGCTTTGTCGAGCCAAGCCTGGTAGCTGCCCAGCCGGAAAAAGCCTATCAGTTCGAGCGTGAAGGTTATTTCTGCGCCGACAGCCGCTATTCTACAGCCGAGCGCTTGGTGTTTAACCGCACCGTAGGCCTGCGTGATACCTGGGCCAAGATTGGCGCTTAAGCTTAGCCAAGCCTAGCGCGTTTCCTTGCCTGTTTGTCTCTTGATCGGATCTTCTGGTCAAGAGACATCTCCAGTTTTGCTCTGAATACTACCCTCATGTCGTTTCCCCTCCCGCTTACTGTCCCTGATTTTGGTTATTTAGTCCGCTTTTTTTACCTTTAACTATAAAACCATAAAAAAACTGTGGTAATAAACTCGCCGGATTTATCTGGCCTGCACTTAATATTGCGTAAATTCTGAGTCGTTCACCTTGGCTTATTCCTATTACTAAATATCGAAATAACGGGAGGTTGCGACCACTTATACTTATATTTTTTCGCTATGCGTATTAGCCACAAATTTATTGATCTGCGTTAGTTGTTCGGCTATTCTTGCCAGAAATACAGGATGGTAAATAATAAAAATCAGCATGCTTTAATAAAGGCATAGTTTATTGTGCCTTTATACTAAGCATGGCTTTTTTCTATCGGATAGATATTGCCAAGGCTGATTTATACTCACTATATAAGGATTATGTTGTGAAAAAGCTTACTGTTTCTCAAGCCAACTCAATTGTCGGCGGTACCTGCAAAACCTGTTCTACCAAATATATCGCCTCTGGTTTCAAGTGCAATATGGTAACGACCTGTACCGATAAAACCGGTAAAGTCATCAGCCAGGACTCTAAACCTACCGCATTGGCCAATTGCGGTATCATTGAGAAGTAATACTGAGTAACGGTATCCTGTTGCCACCGTCCTTACTACCCTTTAGTAGATGGTTATTGAGCCCGAGTCACGCTCAACCCTGTGTCCAGTAAGGGCGGGTAAGGCATGGATCATTATTCAGCGTTTATTTCAGTGCTGATGCGAGGTTTTTTCGTGTCAGCCTGTTTAGCAACAATAAAGCTCATTGCCAGGCCTTTTTAGGACGCGTTTTTTATGTTCAGAACCCCTCTGTTTATTACCTTGTATACGTTAGTGGTTATTATTGTCTCATCACTCATGACGACAGCCTATTTTCACTATTTTGTATTGAACACTAATGACGAACAGCAAAGCCTGGTCGCTTTCGATAATAACAATGCTAACAATAGTCCGATCAACGAAGACAATACCCTTATCGAGCTCTTCTCTTATGGCTGCCACTACTGCGCCCTGAATGAAGAAAATATCGATAAGCTGGAAGCACGGATGCCTGCCGGGAGCAAGTTGATCCGTTTGCATATCAATAACGAGCAGATGAATGGTTTGGCCAGTTTTTCCTCATTGTTTGCGACGCTAACGGTGATGGGCATTGAACCGCAGCACCGTCAGAGCGCCTATGACGCGATTATCCGGGACAAGGTCGATCTGAGTAACCCTAAAAATCGTGATATCTGGCTTCAGGAACAAAACATCGATCTCGCGGAGTACAGCCGAGTTAGCCAGACCCCACAGGTTAAAGCTTTGCTGAGCTATATGACCGATGTCACCCGCTATTACAACATAGACGCAACGCCGAGCTTTATCGTCAACAGGAAATGGCTGGCATTACAGGATCGTGAGTTCCCCGAGTTTGCTGACCACCTGTTGTCGTTGTTACAGCATGACAAACCGCTGGAGCCCTAATGCGTTTCTTTGCTGTGTGGGCCTATCTGGCATGGCGAAATAGCCTGGAAACGCTGACGCGTAGTATGGCGCCCTTGCGCAAAGCACAGAGGATCACCGCCTGTTGGTTATTGCAGCACGGTGATTATCGTTGGTTTCTTGCGTTGGCGGCATGGGGCAGAAGGTTGCGGCTAGGCGATCGAGGGGAGCGTAGGCGTGCATTTGTAGCCGCCGCCAATAAGCAATGCCTGCTTGGCGATGGCCGTAAATTGGATTTTGCCGGGGTGAGCTATCGTCGGCGGCTACTGGATCTGGCCGCCACCTATGGGCAAAGCCCACAGATACAGGCTCAGATGGAGCGTTGTAAAGCGCAGTTGAATGCCGTTGTGGAGCCTTTGCATCAAGCCGGTTCGCCGGTGGTGCTAGCTCCGTTGCATATGGTGTCCGATGTGTTGGCCGGGATGGTTGGGGGAGCGGCTTTCCCTGGCCAGGCAACGGTGATCGTTTCCAGCAGTGTGGAAATCTATCAGGAAAAAGTCCGTCAGCTAGGGAAGGTCAATCTTGCTTATTGTTCGATCCATGACGATAGCCGGGAAATTGCTGGCAACCTGATGGCGGCGATCATGGAGGCAGCGGATCATCGGCGGAACATCATGATCTTCCCGGATATCACCCCCGATTACACCGTCAATGCCAATACGGCAGCAACGGCAAAACTACCTTGTCGGCTTTTTGATCGCCCTGCCAATCTGCACAGCGGAGTGATACGCATTGCCCGGGCGTTATCGGCACAGGTGGTTTTTTATTACCTGTATTACGACCAGGAACTAAAAATCCATATTGAGCCGCCGGTGCAGGCTCGCAGCTTGAAAGCCAGGCTGCCGGAAATCATTGAAACGTCGATAGCCCGGCATCCTGAAGACTGGCTGTTATGGCACTCGCATTCGTTATTTTTTATCAATGAATAATCTGGAAATTGAAGAAGTCAGATCATGGAAAAGATAATCCCGACGCAGGTTTTTCAAGGTGAAACCAATGAGTGTGGGTTGGCCTGTATCGCCATGCTGGCGCAGACGCAGGGCATCGATGCCCCGCTGGAGAACTTGCGTGAACGCTATCCAGCGTCGCAGCATGGCACCTCGTTGACCACGTTATGCACCATTCTCTCTGAGCTGGCCATACCCGCTTACCCGGTGATTTTCGATCATGGTGAGCTGGCGGAGCTGCCCCTGCCTGCCATTTTACACTATGGTGCCAGCCACTATGTGCTGTTGGCGTACCGCCAAGGCAACTATGTCTGCGTGATGAACCCGGCGATAGGCCAGCAACTGTTGCCCATCGATGCATTAAAACTGGAAATCAGCGGCTACGCGCTGGTGCTGGACAGTGAAAACCAACCCGACCCACAGGCACAGGCTGATAAAAAGCGCAGTACGGGTTTCAAAGCCTTGGAGTGCATGAGCCTGAAAGAGACCGCCAGGATGCCGGGTATCTATCGGTTGATGGTGCTGGCCTTTCTGATTTCCTTAACCCTGTTCATCATGCCGACGATGGTGGGCAGCGCCATCAATCAGGTTTACTCCTCGGCGGGTGACGCCGACTTCCCGTATTTCTATTTCCTGCTGGCATTTTTTGTTTCTACCCTGCTGGCCTTCGCCGTGCGTTGGGTTACGGAGCGGTTTATCAAACGCTTTGTGGTGGTCAACAGCGTAGCCGGTTTCTCACGGTTACTCGGTAATTCGCTCAACTTCTTTGCCAAACGCGCACCGGGCGACGTGTTCAGCCGCTTCTCTAACTGGCAGTTGGCGTCAGGCATCAAGATCGAGCTGGATAACGGCCTGCGTACCGATTGGATTATCGGCGCTATCGCGTTAGGCGTCATGTGTTACATGAGCCCGCTGCTGGCGATGGTCTCTGGCGTTGGCGTTACGCTAATGGGATTGATCAGCGTTTGGGCCATCTACCGCGATCGCTATTACACCCAGCAGTTGCAGGTAAAAACGGCGGAGCAAAGCGACTTTATTCTGGAAAGCATTCAGGGTTTTTCCACCATCAAATCCGCTGGGCTGGATAGCCAGCGCAAAAGCGTGTTTGCCCGCTACGCGCTATCCCTGTTTACCTGCCAGCAACAGCAGAGGATCTATGAGCAGGTCAAAAGCAGCCTGTATCAGCTGATCGGCAGCCTGGAGATGGTGTTTTTCATGCTGCTGGCGTTGCCATTACTGAAAAAGGGTGTCCTGACGCTAGGGGAGTTTTTTGCCTACAGTTTTGTGCGGGAGATTTTCACCTCGTATATCACCAAAATATTCTACGCCATTTTGCAGAAGAACCAGCTGCACGTCATCGATACCCGTGCGCGGGATCTGTTTCCTGCCAGCTCAGAGCATGAAGCAGCACCTAAAACGCTCCCGCAGTTCAGCTCTCGGTTGAGTTTTCGCCATATTGTCTTTGCCTACGATGCTCAACTGCCGGTGCTGCATGATTTGTCGATATCGCTGCAACCCGGCCAACGGATTGCCATTGTCGGTGAATCGGGCACCGGCAAAAGCACGCTGCTGAAAGTGATGACCGGCCTGATGGCACCGCAGCAAGGTGAGGTGGTGGTCGATGGTCAGCCGGTCGATTATCGGCAGATACACACCTTGTTCTTCCTGCAAAGTCAGGAAGATATTCTGTTCAATGCCTCGGTGCTAGAGAACATCACGCTGTTTGATGAGAACGTGGATGAGCATCAACACCAGCGGATTAAGCGTTCCCTTGAGGGGCTGAATCTGCACTCGGTAGTGGAAAAACTGCCGGGTGGGCTCAATGCCCTGATCCGTGAAAGCCATGCCGGGTTGTCCCTGGGGCAGCGCCAACGCCTGTTATTGGCACGGGCAATGTACAGCAACTGCCCGGTGCTGGTGCTGGATGAACCCACGGCCAACCTGGATGAAAATACGGCGCATCAGGTGATGACGACCTTGCTGACCCATTGTCGTGAACAGCACAAAACGCTGATCACCGTGACACATAGCGAAAGTGTGCTGTCGATGTTTGATCGGGTTTATCGCATGGACAATGGGGGGATGGTGCAGGTTGATACCCTGTTCGCAGCGCAACCAGACCTGACAGCGGCAGCATACTCATGAAAATTAAAATGACAGGGAAGAAGTTGCTGATGGCTGTGCTGGCATTGGCCGCATTGAGCGGTGCGGTTGTCTGGTATGCCATGACGCCAACCTCAGAGGGTGCCCTCAATACTGCCGAAATTACCCGCGGTGATATTGAGAAAACCGTGCTGGCTACCGGGATACTTAAACCATTGCTACAGGTCAGCGTCGGGGCGCAGGTCAACGGGCAACTGCAAAAGCTGTATGTGAAACAGGGGGATCGCGTCACTCGCGGGCAACTGTTGGCAGAGATCGACCCCACGTTGCAGCAGAATGCATTGCGTAAATCAGAAGCGGCATTACAAAGCGCTCAGGCGCAGAAGCAGGTCACTCAGGCGATGCTCAAACAGTATCAGCAGGAGTTGACCCGGCAGCGCAGAATGGATCGCGATGGTTCCGGCGTAAAAAGTGAGTTGCAGAAAGCCCAGGCCCAGCTCCAGACGCAGGTCGCCCAGCTAAAGGTGAATGATGCCCAAATCGTTCAGGCACAGATGGAGCTGGAAACGGCCCGCGCCAACCTGGGCTTTACCCGCATTGTCGCGCCGATAGATGGCGAAGTGTTGGGGATTGTCACCAAAGAGGGGCAAACCATTGTCTCTTCTCAAACCGTACCCACCATTTTGGTATTGGCGGATGTCGACACCATGTCAGTGCATACCCGCATTTCAGAAACGGACATTCTCAAGGTTCGCGTTGGGCAGCCACTGTGGTTTTACGTGGTTGCCGATCCGAAAAAGCGCTATGAGAGTGTGATGGGCTCGATCCAGGATGCGCCAGGCGAGGCCTTGCTGGACGACAGCCTCGCGACGTCCTCCAGCCAACAAGCCTCTGCGGTGTATTACAACGGCGTATTTGTGATCGCCAACGCTCAGCGTTTGCTTCGAACCTCAATGACTGCTCAGGTGTTTATCATCACCGAACAGGCCAGGAATATCCTGCGTGTGCCGGTTGCCGCCTTTGGCGCACAGCGGGATGCAGACCGCTATCAGGTGCAGGTGATGAATGGCAAGCAGCTTGAGCTACGCTGGGTCCGTATTGGACTTAATGACCGGCAGTTTGCCGAAGTCAAAGAAGGGCTCAACGAGGGAGATCGCGTGGTGCTGAGCTCCTCGGTGACGGGAAGCGATCATCATGGCTGAACATAGTGAGCCTTTGATCGCCCTGCGCGGCGTATCTCGCCATTTTGTGTCCGGATTGCAGACGGTGGCGGTGTTGAAATCTATCTCACTCACCATTCAGCGGGGCGAAATGGTGGCGATCATTGGCGCTTCCGGATCGGGGAAATCCACGCTGATGAATATCATCGGCTGCCTGGATAAGCCGACTCAGGGGGAGATGTCCATCAAGGGTATTTCCACCCCAGAGGCCAGTAGCGAACAGCTGGCTCAATTACGCAGCCAGTACATTGGGTTTATTTTCCAGCGCTATCATCTGATGCCGTACCTCAGCGCCGCTGAAAACGTCGCCATCCCGGCTCTGTATACGGCGATGCCGACGGCTGAGCGTCAGCAACGGGCCGAGTATTTACTGACCCGGCTTGGGTTGCAGCAGCGTATTCATTACAAACCGGCCCAGCTTTCCGGTGGGCAGCAACAGCGGGTCAGTATCGCCCGGGCACTGATGAACGGGGCGGAAATCATTCTGGCTGACGAACCGACGGGGGCGCTCGATCGTGCCAGCGGCCAGGAGTTAATGGGGATCCTGCACGCACTGCACCAGGCAGGACACACTCTGATTATCGTGACCCACGATCGTGATATTGCCAATCAGGCACAGCGCATCATTGAAATCAGCGACGGTGAGATTATTTCCGACCAGGCCAACTATGCCGTCGCGCCGTTGGAAACCCCGCCAGCGCTGCCGGTTGCCGTGGCTACTGGCCGCACAAGGTTTTGGCAAAGCGTGAAAGAGGCCGTCAAGATGGCCTGGCGGGCCTTGTTAGGGCACCGTGCACGGGCCTTTCTGTCGATGCTGGGTATCATCATCGGTATCTCTTCGGTGGTGTCATCCATGGCGGTCGGGGAAGGGGCCAGGCAAAGTATTCTGAATGAAATCAGCCAACTGGGCACCAGCACGCTGGAGATCCGGCCGGGGCTGGGCTGGGATAATCTCCGCCCCGATTTTGCGCGGGCGCTTACGGTGTCTGATGTCGAACTGCTGGCGGAGCAACCTTTTGTCGATAGCGTCTCGCCGTTGGTCAGCAATACGGTAAAAGCGGTACGTGGAGGCAAGCAGGCCATGGTGTCGATTTCCGGCATCAGCAACGCGTATTTTCGTGTACAGGGCCTGCATTTTCTCTCCGGCAACGGCTTTACCGGGCGTGATCTGGACGAGCGTGAACCGGTGGTGATCATCGATCCGGAACTGCGCGCCACGCTGTTTGAGCCAGATGAGCTGCCCGAGGGGGAGATCATCCAATTGGCGGGTACGCCTTACCGGGTGATCGGTATAGCCGAGCGTAAGGGCGGTAAGTTTAGCGGCATGATGCTTGGGGCGTGGATGCCTTACACCGCGTTGCTGGAGCGTATGTCCGGCAATATGCCGATCGAATCAATAACCCTGCGGGTCAACGACGGTATTTCATTGCGTGAGGTGCAAGGCCGGGTAGAAGCATTACTGGAGCAGGCGCATGGCCAGCGTGACTTTTTCACCCAGACCAATGATCAGATGACGCAGGCCATCCGTAAGGCGTCGGATTCCATGACGCTGCTGATCACCGCCATCGCCGGAATTTCCCTGCTGGTGGGGGGCGTTGGCGTAATGAATATCATGCTGGTATCCGTGACAGAACGAACCCATGAGATCGGCATCCGCCTGTCGGTTGGGGCGCGTCCTGCGGATATTATGCGCCAGTTCCTGATCGAAGCGATGGTGATCTGCTCGCTGGGTGGGCTGATTGGCATTATCGGTGCCGGGCTGGCCGGGGTGATTTTCTCCTGGGTAACGCAGGAATTTTCCATGATCTTTACCTGGCCACCGATGGTGCTGGCCTGCGGATTCTCGGCGCTGATCGGCCTTGGGTTTGGCTTTTTCCCTGCGCGTAACGCAGCGCGCCTTCACCCTACGGAGGCGTTGGCACGCGAATGATGATGGGCAGACTTTCCTGGACACTGTTATTCCCCTTATTGCTGACAGGGTGTGGCTCATTAGTCAAAAGCGACTATCAGCAGCCCATGCTTTCTGTGCCCTCCGAATGGCGGCAGCAGGAGAGCGGGGCAGGTTATTTACAGCACAGCCAACGCTGGTGGGACAGCTTTGACGATCCACAGCTCTCGACACTGATTGGTCGGGTGCTGACCAGTAACAACGATTTGGCGATTGCCGGATTGCAGCTACAGCAGGCGCGATTGGCGGCGGGGTTAACCAATACCAACCTGACACCGGACGTTGCGGTTAGCGGCGGTGCAAGCAATGAAAAAAACCTGCGCAGCAATACCACCCCGACGGAGTCTTACCGTACCTCGCTGGATCTGAGCTATGAATTGGATTTGTGGGGCAAGCTGGCGCGGGCCAGAGAGCAGGCCCAGTGGCAGGTTGAGGCCTCGGAGCAGGATCGGCAAAACACTGCGTTGATATTGATCGGTGATACCGCGCGCTATTACTGGCAGATCGCCAGCCTCAATCAGCAGATCACGCAACAGCAGACCGGGCTGCAAATCAGTAAGCAGACGCTCGACATGGTGCAATCCCGCTACGCAGCGGGCGCGGCTGGGCAACTTGATGTATTGCAGGCGCAGCAATCGGTGATCGAGCGTGAAAACCGGCTGCGCCTGTTGCAACAACAGCGCGAGGAGGCCCGCAACGCGTTGGCCATCCTGTTCAACCGTTCGCCCACCGATCGTCAGGTAGAGCGAGCTTCTCTGGACACTCACCAGGATGTGCCAATAGCCAGGATGCTGCCGGTTGAGGTTATCGCCCGCCGCCCGGATGTGAAAGCGGCGGAAAGCCAGCTGCGC
Source organism: Serratia sp. 3ACOL1 (assembly GCF_003668775.1). Lineage (NCBI taxonomy): Bacteria > Pseudomonadati > Pseudomonadota > Gammaproteobacteria > Enterobacterales > Yersiniaceae > Serratia > Serratia sp. 3ACOL1. The sequence goes on from NZ_CP033055.1 coordinate 315,074, forward strand.
GCGGCGTTGGCGGGTTCGGATGTGGCCCGCCTAGGCTTTTATCCGACGCTTTCATTGAGTGCATCACTCGGCGCTGCCAGTAATGTTTTCCAGCAGTGGTTCAGCAATCCGGCCAGAACATTGGGTGCTAATGCTGCCTTACCGTTTGTGGAATGGAACACCGTACAACTGACCATCGAAAAGTCGGATCTGGATGTCAAGCAGGCGGCGATTGTCTTTCGCAGCACGGTCTACAGCGCCTTGTCCGATGTGGATAACGCCATGACGCAGCGGCTTGGCTATCAGCAGCAAAGAAAAAACCAGCAGCAGAATCTGCAGCTAGGCCAGCAGCGTTTAGCGCTGGCGACTAGCCAATACCAGGCGGGAGCCGTTTCTTTCCAGACTTTGCTGGATGCAGAAGATGCCCTGCTGACCATTGAAAATAATCTGGCGGATCTGCAGTACAGCTACCTCAATGCCACCATGAAACTCTGGCTGGCACTGGGCGGTGGTGTGGCAAAAGACAATGACAGGGAAAGGGGAAATCATGAATAAAGGTTTAATGCCGCGCCGAGTGGTGGTCACCGGTTACGGGGCGGTGACGCCGCTGGGAATGAATGCAGCGCAAAGCTGGGCGGCGATCATGGATTATCAGCTAGGTTACCGTTATTACGATAAATCCAGCGTCGGGATCCAGTCACGTTTTCTGGGGCTGATCGACGAGGAGCCTAGCTTGAAAGGGGTTCCTGCGGCGATCCGTCGTCGCCTGCCGCGTTTTGCCCGGCTGGTGTTGGCCGCGGCCCGTGAGGCGATGGGCATGGCGTTTCAGGGTGAAAGCCCGGCGGCCTATTACGATCTGCTGGAGTGCGGCACGATTATGGGCAGCGGCTGGGCGGGGCAGGATGAAACTCATATGAATTATGAAGGCTATCTGCGCACGGGGTTGGGGTCACCGTTTGGCTGTTTCCTGTCGATGCCTAATGCGGCTACGGCGGCATGCAGCCTGTTCTGGGGCCTGCGCGGTTATCAAAACAGCCCGATTGCAGCCTGTGCGACCGGGACGATCGCCATCGGGGATGCTTTTGAGGTGATCCGCAGTGGACGCGCCTCCATGATGCTTGCCGGAGCCGGGGAGTCGCTGCGTACCGATGCCGCAGTGTGGAACATCGATATCCTTCGCGCGTTGGCGAGCGAGCAGGAAGACATCCGCAAGGCCTGCTGCCCGTTCAGCCTGGATCGCAACGGTTTTGTGCTGTCAGAAGGGGCGGCCGTTTTGTGCCTGGAAGAACGGGAAGCCGCGCTAGCTCGCGGGGCAACTATCCTTGGCGAGATCAAAGGCTACGGTAATTATTCCGATGCCGTCGATTTTACTGCCCCAGCCGAAGACAAGCTTGCCCGGGTCAAGACTATCGCGCGAGCATTGGACCAGGCGGGATTGGCGGCGGCTGATATCGACTATATCAATGCGCATGGCACCTCTACGCCGCTCAACGATCTGAACGAAACGCAGGCCATCAAACTGGCCTTCGGTGAAGCCGCTTTTAGCACACCACTTTCCAGTACCAAATCTTACTCCGGGCATCTTATTGCGGCGGCGGGCAGTTTTGAATCCATTATCTGCCTGCAAGCCATGCAGCATCAGATGATGCCCGCGACCTGCCACCTGACGAATGCCGATCCACAATGCGATCTGGATTACATCGGTGAGGGGCATCGCTCTGCACCGTTACAAAACACGCTGAATCTGAGCTTTGGTTTTGGCGGAGCCAATGCGGCCTTGGTGATTGGGCAGGCATGAGTATGGATCTCACTTATAGCGTGCAAGATGCTGAAGCCTGGGCCGCATTTTCTGGCGATTACAATCCGATCCATTTTGACCTGCAACAGGCGCGCAAGATCGGTGTGGCGCAACTGAGCGTACATGGCATGCGTGCGATGCTGGATATGAAACGCCACCTGAGCACAGCCCTGTTGGCTACAGCTCAGGATCAGGATGGCTGTACCTTCCGCGCACGTTTGCGCCAGCCAGTGTTGTGCCAGACGTCGTATCAGTTGCAAATTGCCAGCAAGGGAAGCTCGGTGACCGGTGCGCTGCTGGACAGTACCTCGCAGGAACGCTGTTTTAGCAGCACGCTGACTTCGGCCCCACTCTTGCCATCGAGTGCTGGCGTGAAGGAACACTCGCTAACGACTGCTGAAGTAATGGCACTAGCCCGCCTGTTTCCCGGAGAGGTCTCTGATATCACTCAGACCTGGGGGTTCTTTGATGCGCTGTTATTTCAGCTGTTGGTGCAATCCCCGGCAACGCTGGCGACGCTGAGCGCAGCGTTTCCCGAACTGGCTGCCGAGACGCTGCTCGACGTGTTCGCACAGATCCCGGTGGTGCAGACACACCATGAAACCCACTTTAGCGCCCAACTTTTTACCCCCGATCCCCATTTTCACCTTGAAGAGCGGCTGTACTACCAGATTTCGCCCATGCTGATCATGGGGGATAAACACAGCGGCCTGGTATTACGGGCGGAGATCCAGGCTAACACGCTGTCGCAGCCGCTGATAACAACGGCAGTCACCTTGAAAACCTGGCCGTTGGTCAGTTAACAACATAAGGACATACCATGGAAAAGTACCAACAAGTTTACCTCACCGTCAGCGAAATGATCTGTGATGCCAAAGATCTCGAGATGGACGACCTCTCGCCAGAGATGCCCTTGCATCAGCTCAAACTCGATAGCCTGGATTACGTCGAACTGATGGTGCTGGCCAAGCGTGAATTCGGGGCTACGTTGAGTGCCGAAATGTTTATCGATAAACCCAATATGACACTGGGTGAACTGTGCCAATCTCTGGCCGAACAGCAAAAATAAGCCTATGACCAGACAATGGGTATTAGTGACCGGCGGTAGCCGGGGGATTGGCCGCGCGCTGGTGGAAGAGTTAGCCAAACGGTGGAACGTGGTGTTGACCTGCCGTAGCGATCAGTCGTCCTCAGCCGAGGTGATTGAGGCCTGCGCGGGTTTGCCTGGCTGGGTGGAAAGCGTTGTTTGTGATGGCAGTGATGAACAGGCGGTGAACCTTGCAGCACCGGAGCTATTGGCCCGCCTCGGAGCGCCTTTGGCTGTGATCCATAATGCGGGGATCGCCCAAGACAGTTTGCACATCCAACAAACGAGCGAGCGCTGGCGGCAGGTGATGGACACTAACCTCAATGCCGTATTCTACTGGAACCGCCACCTGCTGCCAGCCATGATGGGGCAGGGCGAAGGTGCCATCGTACTGATGTCTTCGGTAACGGGGATCAAGGGCAATGTAGGGCAAACGGCTTACGCTGCCAGCAAATCGGCGATGATAGGCCTGGCCAAGTCACTGGCGTTGGAGGTGGCGCGCTTTAACATCCGAGTGAATTGCCTGCTGCCTGGGATCATTCACAGTGAGATGACAGACGCGATCCCACCGGAGGCGCTGAAGGCGCTGCGCAAACAAATCCCACTGCGGCGTTTGGGCAAGGCCAGCGAAGTCGCCAGGGCGGCGGTATTTCTGATCGACGATGACAGTCGTTATATGACAGGACAGAGCCTGATCCTCGACGGAGGGTTAACTGCCTGACCCACTTGGGACGAACATGTTCGTCCCTACAAATCCCGCACCTAAACCAGTGTACATGCTGCGTCCGTTTCGGCTTTTTTTATCCCTAAAACCAACCCTCCCTTGCGTTGGTGTTAGCGGTGATCACGCTTGTTTTTTTCTAAGAATTAACTTGGTTGTCACCGCGTATCATTTTTCATCATCTCGACTTATATATTCGCGATGCGAATTAATATCATTTGTAGAGCGCTCTCATTTTTGGCGCCAATCGGCGTATTCCGCTTGCTGAAACCTTTCAATCCACAGGGGATTAGCTTTTTTAAGCTTTTATTATATGATTTTATTGGTAATTTTTTATAAATAGTGACCTTGCTCATTATTGTAACGAATTATCATCAATGTGTGCACCTTGTCATACTTTGACAAATCTCTCTCATTTTTCATTTGATAATTCGCGTCGCGAAAAATAGTCTAGCTACAGTATCAAGGCCGAGGTGAATTTTATCATCCGGCACAATTTTACCCTATTAGGGTTTTTTTATTAGCGACCGTGCAGGGCAGTGGTGAACGCAGGCGGGCGCACTTTAAAGTCAAAGTCAAAGAGGAATTTTCTTATGGGTACGCACGGTGCTCAGCGTAAAACGCTGGCGCTCGCAGTCGCGGGTGCAATATTAGGAAGCGGATTCGTCATGGCCCCAGAAGCGCAAGCCGAAGGGTTTATCGACGATTCTACGCTGACCGGTGGGGTCTATTACTGGCAACGTCAACGCGATCGCAAAGACGTTGAAACCGGTGATTTTAAAACCAACCTCTCTCACTCCACCTGGAACGCCAACCTGGATTTCAACTCCGGCTATGCGGCGGACATGTTTGGCATCGATGTGGCGGCGTTCACCGCCATCGAAATGGCAGAATCCAGCGAGAGTGGCCACCCGAACGAAATCGCGTTCTCCAGCCGTAACCGTACCTATGACGAAGATTACTCAGGCGATAAAAGCGGTATCAGCCTGTATAAAGCGGCCGGTAAGTTCAAGTACGGCCCGGTCTGGGCGCGTGCCGGTTATATCCAGCCAACCGGGCAAACGTTGCTGGCCCCGCACTGGAGCTTTATGCCGGGTACCTACCAGGGTGCTGAAGCCGGTGCCAACTTTGACTATGGCGATTCAGGTGCGTTGAGTTTCTCCTACATGTGGACCAACAAGTACAAAGCGCCTTGGCACATCGAGATGGACGACTTCCGTCAGAACGATCGCAAGACCGACGTTTCCTACCTGCACTCACTGGGTGCCAAATACGATTTCAAAAACGATCTGGTGCTGGAAGCCGCATTTGGCCAGGCGCAAGGCTACGTGAATCAGTATTTCACCAAGGCATCTTACAAGTTTGACCTGGCCGGTAACCCGATGACTACCAGCTACCAGTTCTACGGTGCTGAAGATCGTATCGGTGACAATAGCGATCCGAACAGCATCTATGATGGTCTGGCATGGTTGCAGGCGCTGACCTTCGGTTATACCACCGGCCAGTTCAACTGGCGCCTGGAAGGCACCATGGTCAAGGCGGAAGGTAACCAAGGCTTCTTCCTGCAGCGTATGACCCCGACTTACGCCTCCTCAAACGGCCGCCTCGATATCTGGTGGGATAACCGCTCCGACTTTAACGCCAACGGCGAAAAAGCCGTGTTCGGTGGCGTGATGTATGACCTGAGCAACTGGAACCTGCCTGGCATGGCCGTCGGCGCTTCCTACGTTTACGCCTGGGACGCCAAGCCAAGCACCAACCCGATTTACGATCAGAGCCAGCGCCTGAGAGAGAGCGCTTACAGCCTGGATGCGATGTACACCATGCAGGACGGTCGCGCCAAAGGCACTCTGTTCAAACTGCACTTCACGCAGTATGACAACCATTCCGATATTCCAAGCTGGGGCGGCGGTTACGGCAACATCTTCCAGGACGAGAAAGACGTCAAATTCATCGTTATCGCACCGTTCACCATCTTCTAATGCGCTCCCCGGTGGCCAGGCTGCCGGGGAAATGCCACAGGACTTTAACCATGAAAAAACTGATGCTGATTATGGTCGCGGTTGCCGGGCTTAGCGCCTGCTCGCAATCGGCCGCGCCACCGGAAGATGTCAAGCTGCGCCAGGCCTACAGCGCCTGTATCAATACCGCGGAAGGTTCACCAGAGAAATTGCAGGCCTGCCAGGCGGTGCTGAACGTGTTGAAGCAGGAGAAACAGCACCAACAGTTCGCTGAGCAGGAAACCGTGCGGGTGCTGGATTACCAAAGCTGCATCCAGGCTGCCCATACCGGCAATGGCCAGGCGTATGACGCCAAATGCGGCAAGATTTGGAAAGAAATTCGCGCTAACAACAACTGATTACGCAAGAGGTTGCAGATGAACAAGTTTAAGATGAGTGCTCTCGCCGCCCTGACGGCTACCGTTGGGCTATTGGGCAGCGTAGGTTCTGCCATGGCCAACCAGCAGGTGGTTGATCAACTCAGCCAGCTGCAGGTCAATCTGAAGATGTTGGACAACCGTGCCGCTGAGAACGGCGTGGACTGTGCCAAGCTGGGTGCCGACTGGGCGTCCTGCCACAAGGTGCTGATCACCTTGACCAACGGCAATCAGGAAATCAAAGATAAAGACTGGGCGATCTATTTCCACAGCCCGCGCCAAACGTTGAAGGTTGATAACGACCAGTTCAAAATCACCCACATTACCGGCGATCTGTATAAGCTGGAACCGACGGACAAATTCACCAGCTTCCCGGCCAAACAGGCGGTGGAAATCCCGATTATCGCTGAATACTGGCAGCTGTTCCGCACCGACTTCCTGCCGCGCTGGTATGCCACCTCCGGTGATGCTCAGCCGAAGATCCTGTCAAATACCGATACCGAAGATGTTAACCAGTTTGTTGCCCCGTTCACCGGTGACCAGTGGAAGCGTACCAAGGATGACAACAACATTCTGATGGTGCCGGAAAGCCGCTTCACCAAGAACCAGGATCTGAAAGTGTTGCCAATGGCATCGCTGCGTGGGCAAATCATCCCAACCCCGATGGAAGTTAAAGTCCATGCGAAGGATATTGACCTGAGCAAAGGCGTGGCGCTGGAGCTGAGCGCGTTGACCAAGCCAGCGGCAGATGCAGCAGCCGAGCGTTTTGCCTTGCTGGGCATTGAGAGCCAGGCGAACGGTTATCCAATCAAGACGGATATCAAGCCAGCGGCATTCAAAGGCGATCAGGCCGTGCCAGGTGCCTACCAGCTGAAGATTGGCGAGAAAGGTGCCGAGATCGTTGGTTTCGATCAGACCGGCGTGTTCTATGGTCTGCAATCCATCCTGTCGTTAATCCCTTCGGATGGCAGCAAGAAGATCGCCACCCTGGATGCCAAAGATGCACCGCGCTTCCAATACCGCGGCATCTTCCTGGACGTGGCGCGTAACTTCCACCAAAAAGACGCCGTATTGCGCCTGCTGGATCAAATGGCAGCTTACAAGCTGAACAAATTCCACTTCCACCTGACGGATGACGAAGGTTGGCGCATTGAGATCCCTGGCCTGCCAGAGTTGACCGAAGTGGGCGGCCAGCGTTGTCATGACCTGAGCGAGACCACCTGCCTGATGCCACAATACGGCTCTGGCCCGGCACCGCACGGTGGCTTCTTCTCCCGTCAGGACTATATCGACATCGTTAAATATGCTCAGGCACGCCAGATTGAAGTGATCCCTGAGATCGACATGCCGGCGCACGCCCGTGCGGCGATTACTTCCATGGAAGCTCGCTACAAGAAGCTGCTGGCCGAAGGGAAAGAGAAAGAGGCCAACGAGTTCCGCCTGGTGGATCCGACCGATACCTCCAATACCACCTCTGTACAGTACTTCAACCGTCAGAGCTACCTGAACCCATGCCTGGATTCCTCCAAGAACTTCGTGGACAAAGTGATTGGCGAAGTGGCCCAGATGCACAAAGAGGCCGGTCAGCCGCTGAAAACCTGGCACTTTGGTGGGGACGAAGCGAAGAACATCCGTCTGGGCGCTGGCTATACCGACGTGAAAAACCCGGAAGCGGGCAAGGGCATCCTCGATCTGAGCAAAGAAGACAAGCCGTGGGCCAAATCGCAGGTTTGTCAGGCCATCATCAAAGACGGCAAAGTGGAAGATATGGAACACTTGCCAAGCTACTTCGGTTTGGAAGTCAGCCAGTTGGTTAAAGCGCACGGCATTGACAGAATGCAGGCGTGGCAGGACGGCCTGAAAGATGCCAAAGACTCGAAGGCCTTCGCGACCAACCATGTGGCGGTGAACTTCTGGGATACCCTGTACTGGGGTGGTTTCGACTCGGCTAATGACTGGGCGAACAAGGGTTATGACGTGGTGATCTCTAACCCGGACTACGTCTACATGGACTTCCCGTATGAAGTCAGCCCGGACGAGCACGGTTACTACTGGGGCACCCGTTTCAGCGACGAGCAGAAGATCTTCAGCTTTGCGCCGAACAACCTGCCGCAGAACGCCGAAACCTCGGTTGACCGTGACGGTAACCACTTCACCGCCAAGAGCGACAAACCATGGCCGGGCGCATATGGTCTTTCCGCCCAACTGTGGAGCGAAGTGGTGCGTACCGACCAGCAGATGGAATACATGATTTACCCACGTGCCGTGTCGCTGGCAGAACGTGCATGGCACCGCGCCAGCTGGGAGCAGGATTACAAAGCTGGCCGTGAGTACAAAGGTGGTGAAACCCATCAGGTCGATACCAAAACTCTGGATCAGGACTGGCTGCGCTTTGCCAACCTGATTGGCCAACGTGAGCTGGCCAAGATGGATAAAGCGGGCGTGAGCTATCGCCTGCCGGTCCCAGGTGCACGCATCATCGGTGGCAAGTTGGAGGCGAATATCGCTCTGCCGGGCCTGGGAATTGAATATTCCACCGACGGCGGTAAACAGTGGCAGCGTTATGACGATAAAGCACGCCCATCGGTAGCGGGTGACGTGCAAATCCGTGCAATCAGCCCTGATGGCAAACGCTTCAGCCGTGCCGAGCCAGTGAAAGCGTAAGTGAGAACTCCGCCCACCTACGTGTCGGTAGAGGGGCGGAGATAGTGCGAGGTGAGAGCAAACTGCAATTGTGATAATTGAGTGGATATTTTTCCCCGGCCTGTCCGGGGATTTTTTTGCCTGTCATCCGGGCATAAAAAAACCGCCGTGTAGGCGGTTTTCGCGTTCTGGCTGGCCAGAATCAGTTCTTGTTGTGCAGCGTTTCGTTCTCGCGGCAATCACCGGTTTCACAGTGGCCGTACAGGTACAGGCTGTGGTTGGTGAGCTTGATACCGTGTTGCTTGGCGATATCGCGCTGACGCACTTCGATGGATTCGTCGCTGAACTCGATCACTTTGCCGCAGTCCAGGCAAATCAGGTGATCGTGGTGGTGTTGCTGAGTCAGTTCGAAAACCGACTTGCCACCTTCAAAATTGTGGCGGGTCACAATACCTGCGTCGTCAAACTGGTTCAGCACGCGGTATACCGTGGCCAGGCCAATTTCTTCACCCATATCTATCAGTTTTTTGTACAGATCTTCCGCACTGACGTGATGGCATGCCGGATCCTGCAAGACTTCCAGGATTTTGAGTCGCGGAAGAGTGACTTTTAAGCCAGCCTTCTTCAATGCGGAGTTGTTATCAGTCATGCGGATTCAGTCCTGTTACTATGCTAATCAAGTTGAGGCGTTCTCGCCTATGGCATCGGTTGGCACAAAGCGTTAATTGCGTCTCATTATAGAACCGGTTGCTGCAAATAGAAACCGCCGGTTGTTAACAAACATATCTTTGCACGTTTACAGGGTAATCATGCAAAGCTTTGATGGATGGGATAAACCGATATCTCAGTCTACCGTGGCGAGGTAGGAAGTTACAAACTTGTAGCTTCTATTGCTCTAATCCGTGATGCCGATAACAGAAGGGCGCGCTCTACGGCGCCCTTGCTATGTGTTACCTATCCGCCGGGGCAGAGGCTTAGCCGACGATCTCGGCCAGGCTCAGCTCTTCAGTGATTTGCTTGACCCAGGCGTCTACACGTTCGTTGGTCAGCTCAGGTTGACGATCTTCGTCAATGGCCAGCCCGACAAAGTGATCATCGTCTGCCAGACCCTTGGAGGCTTCAAAATGGTAGCCTTTGGTTGGCCAGTGGCCGACGATGGCCGCACCGCGTGGTTCAATGATGTCGCGGATGGTGCCCATCGCATCGCAGAAATATTCCGCGTAGTCTTCCTGATCGCCACAGCCAAACAGCGCCACCAGCTTGCCGTTAAAGTCGATGTCTTCCAGCGTCGGGAAGAAATCATCCCAGTCGCACTGGGCTTCGCCATAGTACCAGGTTGGGATACCGAGCAGCAGGATATCAAACGCTGCCAGATCTTCTTTGCTGCTTTTGGCGATGTCGTGGATTTCTGCCACGTCGTTGCCGAATTTTTGCTGAAGCGTCTTTTGGATCATCTTGGCAATGTTTTCGGTATTGCCAGTGTCGCTGCCAAAGAAAATGCCTACATGAGCCATAGTAAAGATAACCTTTTAATTCAAATGAATGTGTTGCGTAAACGCGGCCTGAGGCGCTGCCAAGGGCAGGCTTGCTCAGCCGTAAATGCGTATCATGCCAGAAATTTGCCCTGAGGTTTTATCGCGTTTATGCGATGCCTCTGCGGAGGTGGAACCGATCTGGCGTCATCCTTAACGCCGCGCCGCCTATGCGACAGCAGAGATCAGTGTTCTGGCTGTTCTTCTGCCAGTTGAGCCAACAGCATTTGTTCGATCAATTCGCTGCGGCTGATATTGCGCTGGTCGGCCAGTTTGTTAAGAGCATCTACCGCGTCTGCGTTGATTTTCAGCTCCACACGCCGTAATCCACGCACTTTGTCCCGTCGTAGCTGATTGCGCTTATTAATTCTAAGCTGTTCATCACGGGAAAGCGGGTTGGTTTTCGGGCGCCCTGGACGGCGTTCATCTGCGAACAGATCCAGCGTCGTGCGATCCGTTTGTTCTTTTGCCATTGTTGCGCTACTGCAAGGGAGTTTGCATCAAAAAGCGGTTTACGCTTCCAGACGGTTCGATTTACACAATTCGGGCCAATAAACCCTAACCCAAATTCACCCCCAGCCAAGCGCAGCTTCACACCTGGACAGGGTGGCAAAATTATAGCGCGCCATATTACCCCAGCAGATGGAGCGACGACAATGCCTAACTTAGCTACAAACGCGCTAAGCTATTCTCTCTAGCGCGTTTTTTCGCCACTTGAGCTCAGGGCTGGTCAATAAAGCGGTGGATTGCCCGTAATACGGCGTCCGGTTTCTCCGCATGGACCCAGTGACCGGAGCCTGCAACCACATAGGCGCGCGCCTGCGGGAACTGGCGGGCGATGTCATCGCGGTAGCTATCCTGCACGTAAGGCGAGAGGCCACCACGGATAAACAGCGTCGGGTGCGGCCAGGGTGGAACCTCTTGCCAGCCGATAATGTTCTCATATTGCTCGATCAACACCGGTAGGTTGAACCGCCAACTGCCAGCATGGAAAGATTTCAACAGAAACTGGATCACACCTTCTTCATCCAGCGTGGCTCGCATGAGCTGCGCAGCCTGCTGACGCTGGGTGATACCCGCATCGGTGACGGCTTGCAGTGCGGTAAAGATCTGGTCATGGCGGCGGGTGTCGTAATCCACCGGGGCGATATCGATCGCCACCAGCCGTTCAATCCGCTCCGGGGCTAGCGCGGTCAATGCCATCGCCGCCTTGCCGCCCATTGAGTGGCCGATTACGATGGCTCGCTCGATTTGCAAGTCGTCTAACAGCGTCAACAGATCCTGCGCCATCGCCGGGTAGGTCATCTCCGCCGCGCGCGGTGACAGCCCGTGATTGCGCAGATCGACCTTGATCACCGTATGCTGCTGGTTCAGGTCGCGCGCCAGCACGCCCAGATTATCCAGATTACCGAACAGACCGTGGATCAGCAAGATTGGTAGGCTCGCTGGCGTAGCAGCCTCTGCGGCCAGTAATTGATAATGTAATTTCATGGTGAAGTTCATGATGTTGAGATAATGAGTTAGGTTATCATGATTGCAGAGATATTGGTTTGTTCGCAGAATTTTGCCGATATTTCATGGTATGGTGAGGGGTTGGCGGCCAAGGCGGTTGGCTAAAGTCTGCTTTTGCCGTTTGGGAGAACATTGTAGTGTTCGCACCCGCGCTTTTAACCTTATAATCCCATGGCTTGAATGCACCAATTGGCTTCAGGTTCATAAGTAGAAAAAACGTACTGGATAAAGATGAAAACTATTGAAGTCGACGAAGAACTTTACCGCTATATTGCCAGCCACACGCAACATATCGGTGAAAGTGCGTCTGATATTTTACGGCGTATGTTGAAGTTTACCGCAGGCCAGCCTGTGCGCACTGCCCCTGTGGTTGCCAGTGGCCAGGCAGAGCCGTCAGCGGCTGCTGTTGCCGCACAGCGTCCGCGCGATCGCGTGCGTGCGGTGCGCGAGCTGCTACTGTCGGACGAATATGCCGAACAGAACAAAGCTGTAAATCGTTTTATGCTGGTACTTTCCACCTTGTACACCCTCGATGCGGCGGGCTTTGCTGCGGCAACGGATTCGTTGCATGGCCGTACCCGTACCTATTTTGCTGGCGATCAGCAAACGCTGTTGGCCAACGGAACGCATACCAAACCCAAGCATGTGCCAGGTACGCCTTACTGGGTGATCACCAATACCAACACTGGTCGTAAACGCAGCATGATCGAACACATCATGCAGGCCATGCAGTTCCCAGCGGAACTGATCGAGAAAGTTTGCGGCACCGTCTAATTTAGCGAACAGCCCGTCACGGTGGCCGTAAGCGACTCATTGCCCGGCCACAGTACTGGCATTTTAGGGAGTAGTCGATGGCTAATGACCCACGTGCCGGGCAACCCGCTCAGCAAAGTGATTTGATCAACGTAGCCCAGCTGACGTCGCAGTACTATGTGCTGCAACCAGAGGCCGGTAATGCTGCACATGCGGTGAAATTCGGTACCTCAGGGCATCGTGGCAGCGCGCTTCGTCAGAGCTTTAACGAAGCACATATCCTGGCGATCGCTCAGGCCATTGCCGAAGTGCGTCGTCAGCAGGGCACCACAGGCCCTTGCTACGTGGGTAAAGACACCCATGCGCTGTCCGAACCCGCCTTTATTTCCGTGCTGGAAGTGCTGACCGCCAACGGCGTTGACGTGGTGGTGCAGGAAAACAACGGCTTTACGCCAACCCCTGCCGTGTCACACGCTATCTTGTGCTTCAACCGTAAAGGGGGCGCACAGGCAGACGGCATCGTGATTACGCCTTCGCATAACCCACCTGAAGACGGCGGCATCAAATATAACCCGCCAAACGGTGGCCCAGCCGATACCAACCTGACTTCCGTGATTGAAAAGCGTGCCAACGAACTGCTGAGCCTCAAGTTGCAGGGCGTGCAGCGTCAATCGCTGGATAAAGCCTGGACTGGCGGCCATCTGCATGCGCAGGATCTGGTGCAGCCTTACGTGGAAGGGCTGGTGGATATCGTCGATATGCCAGCCATTCAGCGTGCGGGCATGAAACTGGGCGTTGACCCGCTTGGCGGTTCTGGTATTGCCTACTGGCAGCGCATTGCCGAGCACTATAAGCTGGATCTGACGTTGGTGAATGATTCCATCGATCAGACCTTCCGCTTTATGCATCTGGACCATGACGGCATCATCCGTATGGACTGCTCGTCCGAATCGGCAATGGCTGGCCTGCTGGCCCTGCGCGACAAGTTCGATCTGGCGTTTGCCAACGATCCTGACTATGACCGCCACGGTATCGTCACGCCTGCGGGCCTGATGAACCCGAACCACTACCTGGCCGTTGCCATCAATTACCTGTTCCAGCATCGCCCGCAATGGGGTGCCAACGTTGCCGTAGGTAAAACGCTGGTTTCCAGCGCGATGATTGACCGCGTTGTGGCCGATCTGGGCCGCAAGCTGGTGGAAGTGCCGGTCGGCTTCAAATGGTTTGTTGACGGCCTGTTCGACGGTAGCTTCGGTTTCGGCGGCGAAGAGAGCGCCGGTGCTTCGTTCCTGCGCTTCGACGGCACGCCTTGGTCTACCGATAAAGACGGCATCATCATGTGTCTGCTGGCGGCCGAGATCACCGCCGTTACCGGTGAAAACCCGCAGCATCACTATAACGATCTGGCCAAACGCTTCGGTGCGCCAAGCTACAACCGTATCCAGGCTCCGGCAACCTCCGCGCAGAAAGCGGCGTTGTCCAAGCTGTCACCGGAAATGGTCAAGGCCAGCACGCTGGCGGGCGATCCTATTACCGCGCGTCTGACGGCAGCTCCGGGTAACGGCGCTTCCATCGGAGGTCTGAAAGTGATGACCGACAACGGCTGGTTTGCCGCTCGCCCCTCGGGTACCGAAGAGGCTTACAAGATTTACTGCGAAAGCTTCCTGGGTGCCGAGCACCGCGAGAAGATCGAGCATGAAGCGGTCGAGATCGTCAGCGAAGTGTTAGCTTCAGCCAAGTAATCTCTCCTTCGATAATGAAAAGGCGCTGTTTTTACAGCGCTTTTTTTATGCCTGCAATTTAGATATATCTAATTTCAGGTTACCTCTTGCGCATTTAGATATATCGATCTAGATTAGAGCCATCGACGTGGTTTAGATATATCTAAATGCGTCGATGCTCATATCATCAATCAAGAGGTAACAACCATGATGTTTAATCGATTTGCACGCCACCACGACCAACGGGAAGAGGGGCATTGCCACCACCGCCGTGGCGGCCGTCATCATTTTGCTGGCCGCGGGGAACACGGCCGTGGTGGTGAAGAACATGGCCGGGGCGGTCGCGGGCGTCATCGCCTGTTTGAGCACGGCGATCTGCGTTTGGTGCTGCTGGCGCTGGTAGAGCGTAAACCTAGCCACGGCTACGAGCTGATCAAGGCGATCGAAGAGGCTTCTTCCGGCCTGTATGTGCCAAGCCCAGGCGTGATTTACCCAACCCTCACGCTGTTGGAAGAGCAAGACTTCCTGGAACCCGCGGTGGCTGGCAATGGCCGTAAGAGCTACCAAATTACCGAACTCGGCAAGCAGGAGCTGCAAAAGCATCAGGCGGCCATCGAAGTGATTTTTGCTCGCCTGGCTGGCGCAGGGCGTGACCATCGCCATGAGGGCAATCTGGCCGAAGGGATCTCCGAAGTGATGAATCGCCTGCGCTATCTGCTGCGCGGCAACATGATGCGTGCGGATTTGTCTCAGGAGCAGGTCGGGCGTATCAATCAGGCACTACTGACCGCCGTGGAAGCTATCGAAGCCGAAATGGTATCGCCAAAACAGCCACAGGAGGATAACTGATGCCAGGTCACCGTTTCCGTATTACCGTAGAAGCCCTGACAGACCGTAAAGGTGAACCCGTCGACAAGCCGGAGTTGGTGTTTGAGGTGGAAAATCACGACGATATTCTGGCCATTGTTGAGCGCATTCAAGGGCGAGAGGATCTGAACTTTGGCGAACAGAACAGCGCGGCCTTTGCCGTCGGGCTCAAGCTGTTCTCTGAAGTGATGATAGAAAACCGCAAGCATCCGCTGTTTGAGCCACTGCGTGACTCGTTTAAAGAATTTATGATCGGTCTGAAAAAGGGGCCCACATCGTCGCAGGATTAAGGCATAAACCGATAGCCGACGCCGGTCTCAGTGAGCAGATGCCTGGGCCGCGCCGGATCGGCTTCCAGCTTTTGCCGCAGATGGCCCATATAAATGCGCAGATAGTGGCTGTGTTCGACGTAATTGGGTCCCCAGACGTGGCTGAGTAGCTGCCGCTGGGTGATCACCTTACCGGAGTTGGCCAGCAACTCGGACAGTAAACGGAACTCGATGGGCGTCAGATGCAGATCTTCACCGTTACGCAAGACGCTGCGGTTGATCAGATCGACGGTGATATCGGAGAAGCTGACCAACGGGCTTTCCTGTTGGCTATTGGCGTGGCGGCGTAGCGCAACCCGCACCCGGGCCAGCAGTTCACCAATGCCGAACGGCTTGCTCAGATAGTCATCGGCCCCCGCATCCAGCGCGGCAATCTTGTCCTCTTCGGCATGGCGAGCGGAAAGGACAATCACCGGCACGGCGCTCCATTGGCGCAGATCGCGAATGTAGTCCAGCCCGTCGCCATCGGGTAACCCCAAATCAAGAATGATCAGATCCGGCTTGCGCGTGCCGGCCTCTATCAGCCCACGCTGCAAGGTTTCACTTTCAAACACCCGTAACCCTTCGCTCTCCAGCGCGGTGCGCACGAAGCGACGGATCTCTTTCTCGTCTTCCACAATCAGAATGTTAGTCGGTGATGTGGTCACGGGGCCTCTACTCTTGGGTTACAAGTCAAAATCTGCTCCATCCAGTTCGGGGGGCTTTTCCAACGGCAGCATAAAGTGGAAACTGGCTCCGCCTTCGGCGCGGTTCTCCGCCCAGATGCGGCCGCCGTGTACTTCAATAATGGCACGACAAATCGCTAACCCCAAACCGACGCCGGGGATCGCCGATTCTTTATTGCCACGGGAGAACTTGTCAAATATCAGTTGGGTCTGTTCCTCCGGGATGCCGGGGCCATTATCCCAAACCTCCACTTCCAGCCAGTCCTTAACTGCGTGGGCGCGGATCCCGATGATAGCATCGGCACCGGCATATTTATTGGCATTTTCCACCAGGTTGGTGAATACCCGCTCTAACAGGCTGCCATCACAGTTGATCAATACCATCTCTGATGGCAACTCCACCTTTATCTCGTGCAATACCAGCAGTGGTTCCAGCATATGCAGCGATGCCCCGACGATCTCTTCCAGCGATTGCCACTCTTTACGCAGGTTAAAACCACCGGACTGAATGCGCGCCATATCCAGCAGATTGTTTACCAGGCGTGTAGTACTGAGCACCTGCTGGCGGATTTGGCTGGCCTGTGGGGCGTGGCTGGAGCCTTCGGTGGCCAGATCCAGCGTCAGGATCTCTGCCTGACCAAACAGCACGGTAAGCGGAGTACGCAGATCGTGAGAAAGGGCGGCCAGCAGCGAGTTACGTAGCTGTTCGCGTTCGGCATCCAGCTTGGCCTCTTCGGCGCTGCGGGCCAGATGCAGGCGCTCCAGCGCGCTGGCGATCAGCACCGCAAAGGTCTGTAACAGGCGCTGTTGCTCTGGCACCATCAGCTGACGCAGGTTGTTCGGTTCAATCGCCAGCAGGCCAAAGGTCTGTTTGGAGGTGCTGAGCGGCAGCAGTTGGTACGGCACGCCGGGCAGGGTGTCGGTACCGGCCCCGGCGGGTAAGCCTTTGCCATAGCTCCAGCGGGCGATGGCTTCATCCACCGACAGCAAGCCACCTTCTTCACCCACCATCTGTTGCAGGGAGCCATCCTCCTGCGGTAGCAGCAGCACGGTTTTGGCCTGGAAGCTGCTGGAGATAAAATGACGGCTGGTTTTGGCAATATCTTCTCTGCTCAACGCCTGGCTGAGCCCACGGGACATCTCATATAAATGGCGCGCCCGTTGTTCGCGATAGCGTGCCACTCGGGCCTGATAACGCACCCCGGCGGTCAGATTACCAATGGTGATACCGACGGTCAGCATCACGGCAAAGGTCAGCAGATATTGCATATCACTGACGGCGAACGACCATTCGGGCTGTACAAAGAACAGATCGAAGCTGGCGACGTTGATCACCGCGGCCAGCACCGAAGGCCAACGGCCAAAGAACAGGGCGACAAGTGCCACGCCCAGCAGGTAAACCATCACCAGGTTAGCCGAATCAATGCCCGGTAGTAGCCATTGCGACAGCAGCGTGATGATGGCACATAAAATGACGGCAACGGCGCAGCCCCGCAGCTGGAATCGCCATTTTTCGCTAAAGGTGCGGTTATCATGCTCTTTGGCCTGCGGCTGTGGCGTATCGTTTTCCAGCGCTACAATCACCAGATCGAGATCAGGTCCAAGCTGGCCAAGGCGATCGGCAAAGCTGCCGCGCAGCTTCCAGCGCTGTTCGCCACGGCGGCCAATAATGATTTTGCCCAGGTTATGTTCCCGGGCATAGCGCAGTACCGCACGTTCTTCAGAAGGGTCGGAAAGGGTGGCGGTTTCAGCCCCTAATTCTTGCGCCAGCCGCAAGGCCCGCAGGATGGCTCGCCGTTGGTTCTCCGGCAGGCGGTGCAGCTTGGGGGTTTCGACATACACGGCATGCCAGTGGCAACCGAGGCGTGCCGCGAGCCTTGCCGCGATGCGCACCAGTTTTTCGCTACCGCTGTTATGGCCGACGCACAGCAGGATGCTGTCTCGGGTGTGCCAGACTTTTTCACGCCCCTGGTTATCGCGGAAGGCCCGCATTTGGTCGTCAACACGGTCGGCGGTACGGCGTAGTGCCAGCTCACGTAGAGCGATCAGGTTACCTTTACGGAAGAAATGCTCGATGGCGCGCTCGGCCTGGCCTGGGATATAGACCTTGCCTTCGTTGAGCCGCTGACGCAGATCGTCTGGGGGCAAGTCCACCAACACCACTTCGGTGGCCTCGTCAAACACGTGGTCAGGCACGGTTTCCCTGACGCGAACTCCGGTGATACCGCCGACAACGTCGTTCAGGCTTTCCAGATGCTGGACGTTAACCGTGGTCAGTACATCGATACCGGCATCCAGCAGTTCGTCTACATCCTGCCAACGTTTGGGATGGCGTGAACCCTGGGCGTTACTGTGTGCCAGCTCATCCATCAGGATCAGGGCCGGATGGCGTGCCAAAGCAGCATCAAGGTCGAACTCCTGTACCTGGCGGCCACGATGTTGGATGCGTTTTGCTGGCAGGATCGACAGCCCTTGCAGCAACGCCGCCGTTTCCTGGCGGCCGTGGGTTTCCACCACGCCAATCAGCACGTCCAGCCCCTGCGCCCGTTGCCGCTGGGCCTCCTGCAACATGGCATAGGTTTTTCCTACCCCGGCACAGGCCCCGAAGAAGACCTTTAGCTTACCGCGTGGCTTTTCATTGGCTAACGCCAGCAGGCTGTCTGGGTCGGGGCGTTGCAGTTCGTCATCCACCATCAGAGTTCCTTGTTTACCCATGCAAAGCGGGTTCGGCAATGCCGAACCCTTTATTTAGCTACGTTTTATCACGTCTTTAGTTATTTCAACGCATCCAGCGCCATATTCAACTTCAGCACGTTGACCACCGATTCCCCCATAAAATTGGGCGTGGCGCGCTCGGTATTTTCATCAATCAGCTTGGCAATTTGTTCCTGTGGCAACTGACGAGCGTTGGCGACACGCGCTAACTGGTACTTGGCGGCGGCCAGCGAAATCTGCGGATCCAGGCCACTGCCGGAAGCGGTCAGCAGATCGACCGGGATCGGCCCGCTCATCGTCGGATTAGCCTGGCGCAGCTGCGTAGCCCGCTCACCGATCGCTTTATCCAGCGCCGGGTTGGTGGCGGCCAGATTACTGCCGCCGGATGCCATCGCATTATAGGCCGAATCGCTGGTGGCAGAAGGGCGCCCCCAGAAATAACCCGGCTGGGTAAAATTCTGGCCAATCAACGCCGAGCCGACCGCTTTATCCCCTTGATAGAGCAACGAGCCGTTGGCCGCCCCGCTGAACAGCAACTGTGACAGCCCAGTGGTGAGTAATGGATAAGCAATACCGGTGATCGCCGTCAGCAGGATCAGCATAACCAAAGAAGGACGTAAATAAGACATCATGAATTCCTTATTTTCTTAGCCGGCCATATTCAGCGCGGTCAGCAGCAGGTCGATCAGCTTGATACCTACGAACGGCACCAGCAGGCCACCCACACCATACAGCCACAGGTTACGACGCAGCAGTGCGGCGGCGCTCATTGCCTTATAGCTCACCCCTTTCAACGCCAGTGGGATCAGGAAGACGATCACCAGAGCGTTGAAGATCACCGCCGACATAATCGCCGAGGCGGGGGAGTGCAGTTGCATTACGTTCAGCGCATTCAACTGCGGATAGGTTGCCGCGAAGGCCGCCGGGATAATGGCAAAGTACTTTGCCACATCGTTGGCGATACTGAAGGTGGTCAGTGAACCGCGCGTCATCAGCATCTGCTTGCCGATATGCACCACTTCGATCAGCTTGGTCGGGTTGGAGTCCAGATCGACCATGTTGCCCGCTTCCTTGGCTGCCTGCGTCCCCGAGTTCATGGCAACCGCCACGTCGGCCTGCGCCAGTGCTGGGGCGTCGTTGGTGCCGTCGCCGGTCATCGCGACTAGGCGTCCTTCCGCCTGATACTGACGGATCAGCGCCAGTTTGGCCTCTGGCGTGGCTTCCGACAGGAAGTCATCCACACCAGCTTCGGCTGCGATGGCGGCGGCCGTCAGGCGGTTATCCCCGGTGATCATCACCGTCTTGATGCCCATCTTGCGCAGTTCGGCAAAGCGTTCTTTAATCCCGCCTTTGACGATGTCTTTCAGCGCCACCACCCCTAATACGCGTGGCCCTTCGGCGACTACCAACGGCGTACCGCCGGTACGAGCGACGCTTTCCACCAACTCGTCTACCGCACGCGGGAAGTGGCCATTGTTGGATTCGACGTGGCGGCGAATGGCGTCCACCGCCCCTTTACGGATCATCCGGTCCTGCACGTTGACGCCGCTCATGCGGGTTTGCGCAGAGAAAGGCACGAAGGTGGCATTCAACGCCTGCAAATCGCGTTCGCGCAGGTTGAAGCGCTGCTTGGCTAGCACCACGATACTGCGGCCTTCCGGCGTTTCATCGGCTAACGAAGAGAGTTGGGCGGCATCGGCCAGCTCTTGCTCTTTTACCCCGGGTGCCGGCAGGAATTCTGATGCCTGACGGTTACCGAGGGTGATGGTACCGGTCTTGTCCAACAGCAATACGTCAACATCACCGGCGGCCTCAACGGCGCGCCCGCTGGTGGCGATCACGTTGGCACCCAGCATACGGCTCATCCCGGCGACGCCGATAGCGGACAACAGCCCACCGATGGTGGTCGGGATCAGGCAGACCAGCAAGGCCACCAACACGGTGATCGACACTATGCTGCCGCTGCCTGCGGCTTCCACACTGTATTGCGAGTAAGGGAACAGGGTAGCGGTCGCCAGTACAAACACGATAGTCAACGCCACCAGCAAAATGGTCAGCGCCACTTCGTTTGGGGTTTTACGGCGTTTAGCGCCTTCGACCATAGCGATCATGCGATCGAGGAAGGTTTCCCCCGGGTTGACGCTGCACTGCACCACCAGCCAGTCGGACAGGATACGCGTCCCGCCGGTCACGGAGGAGAAGTCACCGCCGGATTCACGGATCACCGGTGCAGATTCACCGGTGATGGCGCTTTCATCGACCGAGGCGCCGCCTTCCAGCACTTCGCCATCGCAAGGGATGGTGTCACCGGCTTCCACCAGCACGATATCCCCTTTACGCAGGCTCTCGGCCGAGACTTTCTCGGTGGCCCCATCACGTTTCGGCGTGGCGAGTTTCTTCGCCCAACTGGTTTTCTTGGTGCCCTTCAGGCTTTCCGCCTGAGCCTTGCTGCGTCCTTCCGCCAGCGCTTCGGCGAAGTTGGCGAACAGTACGGTAAACCACAGCCACATAGCGATGCTGCCGGTAAAGGCAGCGCTACCTTCGGCGTTGCCTGAAAGCACCGCCAGCCAAATGGCTGAAGTCAGGATACTGCCGAGGTACACCACGAACATCACCGGGTTACGCCACTGAACGCGTGGGTCCAGCTTTTTCACCGCATCGATCAGCGCGGTACGCATCAGTGCCGGTTCAAACAGTGCGCGTTGTTTGCGAGTCATCTTGTTCTTCTCTCTGTTATGACTGTTAATTGGCCAACCACAGTTGTAAATGTTCGGCTACCGGGCCTAGTGCCAGTGCAGGAACGAAGGTCAAGGCACCGACCAGCAGGATGGTACCGACCAACAGGCCGATAAACAGTGGCCCGTAGGTTGGCAGCGTGCCGTTGCCCGCCGGTTGGCGTTTTTTGACACACAGCGAACCCGCAATGGCCAGCACCGGCAGGATCACCCCGAAGCGGCCAACAAACATCGCCAAGGCCAGCAGCAGGTTGTAGAACGGCGTGTTGACGCTCAGGCCAGCAAAGGCGCTACCGTTGTTGTTGGCTGCCGAAGAGAAGGCATACAGCACTTCACTGAAGCCATGCGCCCCTGGGTTGAGGATGCCAGCACGGCCAGCGTCGGTAGCAATCGCCAACGCGGTGCCCAGCAGTACCAAGGTTGGCGTCACCAGGATTGCCAGCGCGGTCATCTTCATGTCATAAACATCGATCTTCTTGCCGAGATATTCCGGCGTGCGGCCAATCATCAGCCCGGCGATAAATACCGTCAGCAGCACGAACAGCAGCATGCCGTACAGGCCGGAACCGACGCCGCCGAACACCACTTCGCCAATCTGCATCAGCCACATCGGCACCATGCCACCCAGCGCGGTAAAGGAATCATGCATGGCGTTGACGGCACCGCAGGAGGCCGCAGTGGTTACCACCGAGAACATGCTGCTAGCGAGAATGCCAAAGCGGGACTCTTTACCTTCCATATTGATGTTGCTGCTACTGCCAAGTGCGCTCAGATGCGGGTTGCCAGCCAGTTCAGCATTCATCACCACGATCACCGCAACGATAAAGATCAGCGCCATGGCCCAGATCAGCGCGTGACCCTGACGGTTTTCACCGGCCACCTGACCAAAGGCGAAGCACAGGGCGCAAGGGATCAGGAAGATCGCCAGCATCTGTACAAAGTTGGTCAATACGGTTGGGTTTTCAAACGGATGCGCCGAGTTGGCACCGAAGAAGCCGCCACCGTTGGTGCCGAGCATCTTGATTGCTTCCTGCGAGGCCACTGGCCCCATCGGCAAGGTCTGCTGTGCCCCTTCCAGCGTGGTCACATGCAGGTAAGGCAGAAAGTTCTGCAATGTCCCCTGGCTGACGAAGAACAGCGCGATCAGCAGCGACAGTGGCAACAGCACATACAGGGTAATGCGCAGGATATCGATCCAGGCGTTACCGATGGTGGCGCTGGAACGACGTGCAAAGGCCCGGATCAGGGCAAAGGCAACGGCGATACCGGTGGCGGCAGACAGGAAGTTCTGTACCGTTAACCCGGCCATCTGGCTGAGATAGCTGAGGGTATTTTCCCCACTGTAGGCCTGCCAGTTGGTATTGGTGACGAAGCTGACGGCGGTATTGAACGCCAGATCCCAAGATAAACCGGGGAACCCTTGCGGGTTGAGCGGTAAGGAACCCTGTGCCATCAGCAGCACCAACAGCAGCACCAAACCGAGGATATTGAACCACAGGATCGCCAGTGCGTATTGCCACCAGGTCATCTCGGCGGTGTCATTACCGCAGCAACGCCAGACGGCTGCTTCCACATGGCGCAGCACCGGTAGTGGCTCACCCTCGATCAGGCGAGCTATAAAGCTGCCCAGGGGACGAGCCAGCACCAGAAGCACCAGCACAAAGCTGGCGATCAACAAGAAGGCTGAAGCTGCCATCAGAAGTCCTCCGCATTAAACAGGGCATAAACCAGATAGCCCAACAGCAGCAGGACCAACAGCGCACCACCAATAACGCTGAAACTCACGGGACACCTCCAGAGGTGTTGTTTTTGATAGCCTGAGTGTAGGGGGGGCAGTAGAAAGAAGATGAAAAAATAGCGGGGCCGGGTGTAAAAAAAGTATAAAAATGATTGAAATAACGGCAGAAAATGGCGATTTTACACGCAGTGAGGGTGTGGGCGGATGGGTTGTTGGCGTAAAATCCGTTAAATGACCCCTAGCAACGCCAAGAAACCACAATGTAACCAATGTTAAGTTAGTTATTAACCTTGATGTAACAAAATTACGTTGTGGAGGCCTTTTTTGTGCTCTTTTTGCGCAATTTAGTGGTCTGATGAGTTGTAAAATTACACCATGTGCGGTAATATTTTGCTCAGTTTCCAATTGACCATCATTTATCGTTTTTGCATTGCGTCAGGTCCTGACAACCTGGCGCGGATGTTTTTAAGGAGGTTCGTATGTCTAACTACCAAGCCTATCCGTTGCATCGGGTCCTCCTGCGCCGTAGCGCAGTGATTCTGGTCGGTGTTCTTGCTTTGCCGGTGATGCTGTTCCGTGCCGATCGCGCACGTTTTTACAGCTATTTACACCGCGTCTGGTCAAAAACCAGCAATAAACCGGTCTGGCTGCAACAGGCAGAAACGGCGTCCTGCGATTTTTATTAATCCTGGCCCGTCGCACTACTACGAACCCTCGCCCCTCTGGCGGGGGTTTTTGCGTTTTAAGCCGCAGTAACGCATTAACTCCTCTACACTTCTAGCATTAACCGGTTGATGGGAGACAAGATATGAGCAACAAGATCCCTATCGGGATCAGCGCCTGCCTGTTGGGCAGCGCGGTGCGTTTCGATGGTGGCCATAAACGCTGCGAATTTGCCGTGGAACAATTGGCACCCTATGTAGAGTTTGAGCCGATTTGTCCCGAAATGGCGATTGGCTTGCCAACGCCACGGCCTGCGCTGCGTTTGGTTAAAAGCCAACAGCAGACGCGGCTGCTCCACAGCAATGACCCCAATGTAGATCTTACCGAACGGATGCAACAGTTCTCCGAGCTTCGGGTTAGTCAGTTGCAACATTTATGCGGCTACATAGTCTGCGCAAAATCGCCTACTTGCGGTATGGAAAGGGTCAAGCTCTGGGACGAGAACGGCCAGGGGGCGCATAAAAGTGGCGTCGGGCTGTTTGCCGCCGAGCTGCTTCAGCAAATGCCGTGGTTGCCGGTAGAAGAAGACGGTCGTCTGACCGATCCCGTGCTGCGGGAAAACTTTGTCGAACGGGTGTTTGCCCTTTATGAACTGAATATGCTGTGGCGCCAGGGGTTAACTCGTGGCGGGCTAATTGCTTTTCATAGTCGTTATAAACTTTCACTGCTGGCGCATTCACAGCCAGAGTACCGGGAGCTGGGGCGTTTCGTCGCAGATATCGAACGCTGGGAATCGCTGGAGGCTTTTGCGGTGGAATATCGCCAGCGCCTGATGAGGCTGTTGCAACACAAGGCGACCCGGCGCAACCACACCAACGTCTTGATGCATGTGCAGGGCTACTTCCGCCGCCAGCTCAGCAGCTCTCAGCGCCAGGAACTGGCCAGGCTTATCGACCACTATCGCCAGGGCATGCAACCGCTGCTGGCACCGATTACGCTGTTAAAACATGACATGGCCGAATATCCTGATAGCTATCTGGCGCAACAGCGCTATTTTGAGCCCTACCCGGAGGCGCTGCGCCTGCGCTACGGCCATTAACCCGCAAGGAGTGTTATGACCACGCATCTGGTCTGGTTGCGTAACGATCTGCGCATTACGGACAATAAAGCCCTCTCTGCCGCCTGTAGCGATCCGCAAGCCAAGGTGCTGGCGGTATTTATCGCCACCCCCGCGCAATGGCGCCAGCACCATATGGCACCACGTCAGGCGGCGTTTATCCACGCCAATTTGCTGCATGTGCAAGCGGCTCTGGCAGCTCGGGGCATTGAACTGATTTGCCATCAGGGCGACGATTTTGCCGGTTCGATTAACTGGCTGGTGGAGTTCTGCCAGCGCCAGCAGGTCACGGCCCTGTTTTATAACCGTCAGTATGAAATCAATGAGCGTCAACGTGACGCCCGCCTTGAGCAGGCATTGACCGGGCAGGTGAGTTGCCACAGTTTTGATGATAGCCTGCTGTTGCCCCCCGGCAGCGTGCAAACCGGCAACGGCGAGATGTACAAGGTGTATACGCCTTTTCGCAAAGCTTTTCTCCAGCGGTTGACCGAGTCCGATGTGAGCTCTCTGCCAGCCCCACGCCCACGTGGGGAAGCCGTTGGTTTTACCGCAGCGGTGGCATTCGATTATCCTTTGGCTGAGGTGGGAGAGAGTTATCCCGCAGGCGAAGAGGCTGCATTGCACAGGCTGCGTGCTTTCTGCCGCGAGCAGGTGCAAGACTATGCGACACAGCGCGATTTGCCCGCTATTGCCGGCACCAGCAATCTGTCACCCTATCTGGCTATTGGCGTTCTCTCCCCCCGCCAGTGCGTCAACCGCCTGCGCGTCGAGTGCCCCGATGTGCTGGAAGATCCGCAAAGCGGTGCTTTCTGTTGGCTTAATGAGCTGATCTGGCGAGAATTTTATCGTCACCTGATGGTGGCGTATCCTGCGTTATGCAAGCACCGTCCCTTTATCACCTGGACGGATAAGGTATGCTGGCAAAGCAACGACGCGGGATTACTCGCTTGGCAACAGGGCAATACCGGTTACCCGATTGTCGATGCTGCCATGCGTCAGCTCAATCAAACCGGCTGGATGCATAATCGCCTGCGGATGATCGTGGCCAGTTTCCTGGTCAAGGATTTGCTGATCGACTGGCGCGCCGGTGAACAGTATTTCATGTCCCAATTGCTGGATGGCGATCTGGCTGCCAACAACGGTGGCTGGCAGTGGGCCGCTTCTACCGGTACCGATGCCGCACCTTATTTCCGCATCTTTAACCCGACCACTCAGGGCGAACGTTTTGATCCAAAAGGCACTTTTATCCGTAAATGGTTGCCTGAACTGGCGGATGTACCGGACAATGAGCTCCATCAACCCCATCGCTGGGCGGAAAAGCAGCAGCAGGTTCTGCATTATCCGCCGCCGATAGTCCAACACCAGCAGGCTCGGCTGGAGACGTTGGCGGCTTTTGAAGCGGCCAAGCGAGGGGGACTTTAAAGTAACAGCAAGGAGCTTCCTGATGATGAAGAAACTACTGGCCCTGTGCCTGGGCGGCTATTCCGCGTTGGCCGTGGCCGGTTTTGACGTAGTGGCGCTGGGCGTCGACGGTGGCGTCAGCGACGGCAATCTGACTTCTTATCTGATCCGCAGTGATAGCCAGACGCAGTATCTGGCACTGGATGCCGGAACGCTGCTGCCGGGGATTGCCAAAGGGCTGGAAAAGGGCAGTTTTCCACAGGTCACGCCCGAGCTGGCCTCTCCCTTCACCCCTCAGGGCTATATTTTCCGTCAGCTGATTGGCGGTTACTTCATTAGCCACGGCCATCTGGATCACGTCGCTGGGTTGATCCTCGGTTCACCGGAAGACAGTAAGAAAACCGTTTATGCGCAGGCCGATACCGTATTGACGCTGCGCAATCATTATTTTAACTGGAAAGCCTGGCCTAACTTTACCGATGCCGGTAATGGCTCGCGGCTGGGTACTTACCGTTTGCAAACGGTGCGCCCGCTGCAGCGAGTCACCCTGGGCCTGACCGGTTTGAGCGGGGTGATGTACCCACTTAGCCACGATCGCTACCCCTCTTCGATGTTGCTGGTGGCCGACCGTGAAGGCTCATTTGCCTACTTTGGCGATACCGGGCCGGACGCGCTGGAGCAGTCACGTAATCTGGATAGCGCCTGGCGCGAGCTGGGGCCGCTGGTTGAGCAGAAGAAGCTAAAGGGCATGATTATCGAAACCTCTTACCCGAACGAGGTGGATGACAAACACCTGTATGGTCATCTGACCCCGGCCTGGCTACTGAAGGAGCTGAAAAACCTCCAGCAGTACAGCGGCGGAGAGGGATCGTTAAAAGATCTGCCGGTGATCATCAGCCACATCAAGCCCAGCCTGAAACAGGGGGAAGATGTGCGTGCTACCATCAAGCAACAGCTGGATCAGGGCAACGATCTGGGCGTGAAATTTATCCTGATGGAACAGGGCGATCGGCAACAATTTTGAATGAGAGTGAGATGACTATGCGTAACCTCGATCTGGAACATCTGATCAACAGCGAACTCAACTGTGCGGCCTTCCAGGACTACGCGCCAAATGGCTTGCAAGTGGAAGGGCGGGCACATGTGCAGCGCATCGTGACGGGAGTGACGGCCTGCCAGGCGTTGTTGGATGCGGCGGTGGAACATCAGGCGGATGCCATACTGGTGCATCATGGTTACTTCTGGAAAAACGAAGCACCCGCGGTACGCGGCATGAAGCGTAACCGGCTGAAAACTCTGCTGAGCAACGATATCAACCTGTATGGCTACCACTTGCCGCTGGATGCACACCCGGAACTGGGTAATAACGCGCAGTTGGCAAAGGCGCTGGGCATCCGCGTGATCGGCGAGATCGAGCCTTTGGTGCCGCACGGAGAATTTGAGCAACCGCTCAGCGCGGGTGAACTGCAACAGCGTATCGAAAGCCGTCTTGGCCGCGCGGTGTTGCACTGTGGCGATAATGCTCCGCAGGCAATCCGTCGGGTGGCCTGGTGTACCGGTGGCGGCCAGGGATTTATCGACAGCGCGGCGCGATTTGGCGTTGATGCGTTTATCAGCGGTGAAGTTTCTGAGCAAACTATTCATACGGCGCGGGAGATGGGGGTGCACTTTTTTGCCGCCGGCCATCACGCGACGGAACGTGGTGGGATCAAGGCGTTAGGTGAGTGGTTAGCGCAACATCACGGCTTTGACGTCACCTTTATCGATATCCCCAATCCGGCCTGATTTGCCTATGGGTTCGGTAAAACGAACCCTTTAGCGCTGCTAATCCCTTATATTCCCGAAGGTTGCTCTCTTGACAGCCGACGTTACGTCCCGCATAACTGATACGCTTTTCAAATAATAAAATACCCTGTGAACTTCAAGTTGCTACCCAGCGACCCGCTCATTCGTTCGTGAGCGGTCAGTCATGCTGCGGCTTGAAACACGACGAGTATAAGGAGATAGGGGTGCAACGAGCACAATATTACCTGCTAGGGGAACGCGCTGTAGTGCTTGAATTGGCACCCCCGGTGACGCTGCAAAGTCAGCAGCGCATCTGGGCATTGGCAGAAAAGTTGAATCACCATACTGACGTACGGGAAGTGGTGCCGGGAATGAATAACCTGACGCTGTTGCTGTATACGCCGCAGGCTGATGCCGAGGCGATGCTGGAACTGCTGCGTCAAGGATGGGAGGGTAACGAAAGCCTGGTGCCAGAGTCCCGCGATGTCGATATCCCGGTGATCTATGGCGGCGAATATGGCCCCGACCTGGATGAGGTGGCGCGCCATACCGGCATGACGCCGCAACAGGTGGTGGAATGCCATTCGTCCACCGCGTATGTGGTTTATTTCCTGGGCTTTCAACCTGGTTTTACCTATCTAGGGGGGATGCCGGAGCGTCTGGCCACTCCTCGCCGAGCGGAACCGCGCCTGTCTGTTGCTGCGGGTTCTGTGGGGATCGGTGGCGGCCAGACGGGGATCTATCCGCTGGTTACACCAGGTGGTTGGCAACTGATTGGCCGCACGCCGCTGGCGCTGTTTAATCCTAATGAAATGCCGCCGACGCTGCTGCGCCCAGGCGACAACGTGCGCTTTGTGCCGCAAAAGGGGGGCGTATGCTGAAGATCTTGCGAGCCGGTATTTACACCACCGTCCAGGACCTGGGGCGTAACGGTTTTCGGCGTTTGGGTATCAGCCAGGGCGGTGCTCTAGATATCCCCGCGCTGAAAATAGCCAACCTGCTGGTGGGCAACTCGCCCGAAGCGGCCGGGTTGGAGATCACGCTGGGGCAATTCAGTGCCGAATTTACCCATAATGGGTGGATTGCGCTGACCGGCGCGGGCTGCGATGCTCAGTTGGACGGCAAATCTTTGTGGACGGGCTGGCGCTATCCGGTAAAAAAAGGCCAGCAACTGACGCTGAAAATGCCTAAACGCGGGATGCGCAGCTATCTAGCGGTGTCTGGCGGCATCAACGTGCCGGAGATGCTGGGCTCACGCAGCACCGATCTGAAAGCGGGCTTTGGTGGACTGGAAGGCCGACAGTTGAAGGAAGGCGACCTGCTGCCAGCGGGTAAGCCGCAGGCGCTGCCGACTACGGTTATCGGCGTGAAACAGCCGCTGTTCAGCAACCGGATCAGGGTGTTGACCGGGCCGGAATATGACGAGTTCAGCCAACAGGCACAGGATGACTTCTGGCGTACCGCCTGGCAGCTCAGCCCGCAGAGTAACCGCATGGGTTATCGCCTGCACGGTGGCAGCGCTCTGACGCGCACCACTGAACGGGAAATGCTCTCCCATGGCCTGATACCCGGTGTCATCCAGGTTCCACACAACGGCCAGCCGATCGTCTTGATGGCCGATGCTCAGACTACCGGGGGTATCCGCGGATTGCCTGTGTGATCGAGGCCGATCTGTTCCACTTGGCGCAGATCCGTCTGGGGGATGCGCTTCACTTTATCCCCTGCACCCTGGCAGAGGCGCAGCGCGCCAAGGCCGAGCAGGATCACTTTATTCAACAGATTGCCTGGGGGGTTCAATGATCGTCGATTTAAATGCCGATCTCGGTGAAGGTTGCGCCAATGATGAAGCGTTGTTGCAGTTGGTCAGCTCGGCCAATATTGCCTGCGGTTTCCATGCTGGGGATGCCCAGACCATGCGCCAATCGGTGCGCTGGGCGTTGCAATACGGTGTGGCGATTGGTGCCCATCCCAGTTTCCCGGATCGGGAAAACTTCGGCCGCACCCGGATGCAGTTACCGGTAGAAACGGTGTATGCCCAAGTGGTGTATCAGTTGGGTGCGTTGGCTGCCATTACCCGTGCTGAAGGCGGCGTGATGGTTCATGTGAAACCGCACGGCATGCTCTACAACCAGGCGGCGGTGGAGCCGGAATTGGCCGAAGCCATTGCTCGCGCGGTGTTGGCGGTAGACCCTTCGTTACGCTTGGTGGGGCTGGCTGGCAGTGAGCTGATCCGCGCAGGTGAAAAACTGGGGTTGGCGACGCGGCAGGAAGTATTTGCCGATCGCGGCTATCAGGCCGATGGAACATTGGTGCCTCGTGGGCAACCAGGAGCACTGATCGCCAGTGATGAACTGGCATTGCAACAGACGCTGGAAATGGTTCGCCACCAGCGTGTACGAACCGTTGAGGGGGCTGGGCCTCCGTCAAGGCTGAAACCGTTTGCCTGCACGGCGACGGGGAACATGCACTGGCCTATGCCAGGAAGCTGAGAGAGAGCTTTGCTCAGCAGCAGATTGGCGTCAGCGCCGCATAAAAAAATAATGACTACAGCAAACACAACATTGCCCGCAAGACTGAGGGCGACAAGAGGGAAGTGAATATGGAACAAGCGGTAAACCTCTGGCCACTGATAGGCATCGCTGCCATCGTGGTTGGATTTGTATTACGTTTTAACCCGGTGCTGGTGGTGATCGCCGCCGGTATTATCACCGGGCTGGCGGCGTTGATGCCGCTGGATGTCATTTTGGAAAAGCTCGGCGAGGGCTTCCTCAATACCCGTAACCTGCCGCTGATCCTGCTGTTACCGCTGCCGATTATCGGGCTGTTAGAGCGCCACGGTTTGAAAGAACGTGCGCAGGCGTGGATTGCCAAAATCAAAAGCGCCACCGCCGGGCGTTTACTGATCGTCTACCTGTTTGTGCGTGAAGTAACGGCGGCAATGGGGCTGACCAGCCTGGGCGGCCAACCTCAGATGGTACGTCCGCTGTTGGCACCGATGGCGGAGGGGGCTACGGAAAACCGCTATGGGGAACTGCCGGAGCGTGTGCGCTATCGTCTGCGGGCAATGTCTGCCGCGACCGATAACGTCGGGCTGTTCTTTGGTGAAGATATTTTTGTCGCCTTTGGCGCGATCATCTTTATGCATAACTTTATGCTGGAATCCGGCGGCATTCAGACCGAACCGCTGCACATTGCGCTGTGGGGGATCCCAACGGCGATCTTTGCCTTCCTGATCCACTCGTTCCGTTTGTACCGCATGGACAAACAACTCAACGCTGAACTGAGCAAACTTAACCAGGCTGCGTTGCAGGCCAAGGGAGAAGGCCAATGATATTCCAACAACAATATCTCTATTGGCTGGCGGGTGCGGTATTACTGATCGTCGCCGCGATGTCGTTTGGCGATAAGGCCAACCCACGTCGTATCTCTACCGGTCTGTTCTGGGCCTTGTATGGATTGATCTTCCTGGTGGGGGATTGGACCTATGGGCTATTTGGCTCAGGGGCTGAAGCCAAACGTCAACTGCATATCACCGTGGGCGTGCTGGTGGTGGTGATGGCTTTAATCGCCGGTTTTGGCGGTGTGCGTCTTGGTAGCTATCATCAGCGCAGCCAGCAGGAGCGCGAAACCAGTGCCAAACGCCTGGGCAACCGTCTGTTTATACCGGCTCTGGCGATCCCTGTCGTCACGGTGATTGGCGTGCTGCTGTTCAATAACATCCCAGCCTTGCAACAGGCGGTGTTTGGCAGCGGTAACCACTCCACCTTGATCACGTTGTTCTCCATGACCCTCGGCTGTTTGCTTGGCCTGGTTATTGCGGTGAAGATGACCCGTGAGAAAATGTCGCAGCCAGTGCAGGAAGCTCGTCGTCTGCTGGATTCCATCGGCTGGGCCTTTATCCTGCCGCAAATCCTGGCTACTCTTGGCCTGCTGTTCACCGTTGCGGGCGTCGGCACGGCTATCTCCCATTTAACGCAGGAATACCTGGCGGTAGATAACCGCTTTATCGCCGTAGCGGTGTATGCCATCGGCATGGCCGTGTTGACCATGATCATGGGGAACGCGTTTGCGGCTTTCCCGATTGTCACTGCGGGTATCGGTATCCCGATCCTGGTACTGCAACACGGCGGTAACCCTGCGGTGATGGCGGCTATCGGCATGTTCTCCGGCTATTGCGGCACGTTGATGACGCCAATGGCTGCTAACTTTAATATTGTACCGGCGGCGTTACTGGAGTTGCCGGACAAGAATGCGGTCATCAAGGCGCAGATACCGACCGGGGTCACGTTGCTGCTGGTTAACGTATTCCTGCTTTATTTCCTGATGTTCCTCTAGGAGAACGCATGCAGAAAGTATTGATTACCGGCTTTGAGCCGTTTGGCGGCGAGCGTGTCAACCCATCCTGGGAGGTGGTGAAGCAGCTTAACGATCTGGAGCTTGGTGGGGCGCACATTATCGCGCGCCAGCTACCTTGCGTCTTCGGAGAGGCGTTGACTGTGCTGAACGCGGCCATTGACGAAGTTCAGCCAGCGATGGTGTTGGCGATCGGCCAGGCGGGGGGGCGTACTGACATCACGCTGGAGCGCGTCGCTATTAACGTCGATGATGCGCGTATTCCCGATAATCAGGGACAGCAGCCGATCGATCAGGCCATTGTGGCAGATGGCCCGGCGGCCTATTTCAGCACCTTGCCGATCAAGGCGGTGGTGAATGCGATGCGTGAAGCTGGCATTCCGGCCTCGGTATCACAAACTGCCGGGACCTATGTCTGCAACCATGTGATGTACGGTCTGTTGCACCGCTTAAGCGGGCAGCAGGCGGTGAAGGGCGGCTTTATCCATATCCCTTACCTGCCTGAGCAAGCGGCACAGCATCCTGGTGCCCCGAGCATGGCAGCACAGACGGTGCTGTTTGCTTTGGAAATGGCAATTTCGATTGCCTTGCAGGTAGAGCATGACTTGAAAGTGGTGGGTGGCGCCACGCACTGAGGTCATTTATGCTACCTCCATGTTAACCCTAGGGTTCGGCTTGCCGGACCCTTTTCAATCAAGGAGTTTGTCTATGCCAGAAGGGCCGGAGATCCGCCGGGCGGCAGATAAGCTGGCGGCGGTGATGATCGAGCAACCACTGACCGAAGTCTGGTTTGCTTTCCCGCAACTGAAACACTATCAGGCCGAGCTGGTCGGTGAACGTATCACTGCCATCGAACCGCGTGGTAAAGCCTTGTTAACCGATTTCTCCAACGGTTTGACCATGTACAGCCACAACCAGCTCTATGGCGTGTGGAAGGTGGTGCGGGCGGGCGAAACGCCAGAAACCAAGCGCGATTTGCGGGTGCGATTGGAGACGGCCGAGTGGGCGATTTTGTTGTACAGCGCTTCGGATATCACCATTGCGCCGCGCGGTGAGATCGAGCAACACCCGTTTTTAAAACGTATTGGCCCTGACGTGCTGGATATGGCTCTGACCGTAGAGCAGGTGGAACAGCGGTTGTTATCGCCGGCGTTTTGTAAGCGCCAGTTAGGCGGGATGTTGCTGGATCAGTCTTTTCTGGCTGGCCTGGGCAACTACCTGCGAGCCGAGATTTTGTGGCAGGCAGAACTGGCACCCAAGCATAAACCGCAGGATCTCACCCCTGATGCGCTACATCAGTTGGCGCAGGCGCTGTTGGATATTCCACGTATTTCATATCAGACCC
Source organism: Serratia sp. 3ACOL1 (assembly GCF_003668775.1). Classification (NCBI taxonomy): domain Bacteria; kingdom Pseudomonadati; phylum Pseudomonadota; class Gammaproteobacteria; order Enterobacterales; family Yersiniaceae; genus Serratia; species Serratia sp. 3ACOL1. The sequence goes on from NZ_CP033055.1 coordinate 348,910, forward strand.
GTGGTCAGGTAGATGAAAATCGCCATCACGGCACGCTGTTCAGCTTCAAGGTGTTTCATCGCAGCGGTGAGCCTTGCCCGCGCTGTGGGGCAATGATCGAGAAAACGGCGCTATCTTCGCGACCGTTTTATTGGTGCCCGGTTTGCCAGAAGTAACCCATAAAAAAACGCTGCCAGTGGGGCAGCGTCAAGTCGATTGGGTCATTAGCCGAGTTGGGGCGAATATGACGCCCCTGCTAAAGCTTACTTCTTAACCTGAGACTTGAACTCACGCTCGGCATAGCCGGTATACAGCTGACGTGGGCGGGCGATCTTGATGCCTTCGTCGTGCATTTCGTTCCAGTGGGCAATCCAGCCAATGGTACGGGCAATTGCGAAGATCACCGTAAACATGGAAGAAGGAATACCCATCGCTTTCAGGATGATACCTGAATAGAAATCGACGTTCGGGTACAGTTTCTTCTCTATGAAGTACGGGTCGTTCAACGCGATGTGTTCCAGCTCCATCGCGACCTGCAGCAGGTTGTCGTCTTTCTTGTTCAGTTCTTTCAGCACTTCGTGACAGGTTTCACGCATCACGGTGGCGCGTGGATCGTAGTTTTTGTACACGCGGTGGCCAAAGCCCATCAGACGGAACGAGTCATTCTTGTCTTTGGCGCGTTTGATGAACTCAGGGATGTGCTCAACGGTTTTGATTTCTTCGAGCATCTTCAGTGCCGCTTCGTTGGCACCGCCGTGCGCTGGCCCCCACAGGGAAGCGATACCGGCCGCGATACAGGCAAACGGGTTGGCACCTGATGAACCGGCGGTACGCACGGTGGAGGTGGACGCGTTCTGCTCATGGTCGGCATGCAGGATCAGAATACGATCCATGGCGCGTTCCAGCACCGGGTTCACCACGTACTCTTCGCAAGGTGTAGCAAACATCATGCGCAGGAAGTTACCGGCGTAGGACAGGTCGTTGCGTGGGTAAACAAACGGCTGGCCGAGAGAATACTTGTAACACATTGCTGCCACGGTAGGCATTTTGGACAGCAGGCGGAACGCGGTGATCTCACGGTGACGTTCATTGTTGACGTCCAGCGCATCGTGATAGAACGCAGCCAGGGCACCTGTCACGCCGCACAGCACCGCCATTGGGTGCGAGTCGCGGCGGAAACCACGGAACAGATGGGTGATCTGGTCGTGGATCATGGTGTGGCGGGTTACCGTGGTTTTGAAGGTTTCGAACTCTTCAGCGCTCGGGGTTTCGCCGTACAGCAGGATGTAGCACACCTCCAGATAGGAGGACTCTTTTGCCAACTGCTCAATCGGGAAGCCGCGGTGCAGCAGGATACCTTTGTCGCCGTCGATGAACGTGATTTTGGATTCACAGGAAGCGGTAGAAGTAAAGCCGGGATCAAATGTGAAATAACCTTTGGAGCCCAGGGCGCGTACGTCAATCACATCAGGGCCCAGTGAAGGGGTGAGTACGCCCAGTTCGATCGGAGCTTCGCCGTTGTTGATGCTTAGCGTCGCTTTCTTATCAGTCATTTACAGTCTCCTTAACGCCTTATTTTAAAAACCTCTAACAACTGAAATACCTTAAATCTCCGCAGGTTGCCCGCATTAAAGTCGAGCGAACGCTAACTCTGTGAGCGACAGCGCATTTGCGCCGGTAGGGGACAGAGTTTGCACCAGGCGAACAAGACGGGTTAGCAGCCGTTAACGATTCATCGGGATTCGTTATTTTCTTTTAATCATTACCTACGATCTGTTTGGAATGTTAACCACATACACTATCGCTACACTGTTGCATAACTTGTGCTTAGGGGGAAGTGTATCCGGTGACCGCTAGTGCATCATAGGGTTGATTGCTGCCCTATTTGTAATGGAAATGTTGATCTCTTGTCAAATCAGATAATTAATTTCGTGCTAAATGTAATAATCGTGATCTAAATCACTGTTCTGGGGAAATGTGACCAAAGGGATTGTATGGGAATTGTAATAAGAATGTGAACCTCCTATACTGCCGCCAGGTCTCCGGATTACCCTGAAGTAGGAGCACCCAGCGTTATCACTACGCGCCGTTTAAGCACTAGGATGTCGATGTTTGAGCGCGTGAGGTGTAAGAGTGAAAACTCTTGGACGCTGTCTGATCCCCACCCAGGTCCGGAGGAAGGAAAATAATAAGAGCTGTGTGGGCAAAACCGTGAAAAAACAAAGACCTGTCAATCTGGATCTGCAAACGATCCGGTTTCCTGTAACTGCGATAGCGTCCATCTTACACCGAGTCTCTGGCGTAATTACTTTCGTTGCCGTGGGCATTCTCCTCTGGCTGCTGGGTATCTCTCTCTCTTCTCAAGAGGGCTTCCTGCACGCTGCCTCCATCATGAATAGCTTCTTCGTGAAATTCATTTTCTGGGGGATCCTCACCGCGTTGGCCTATCACATTTGCGGTGGCATTCGTCACTTGTTAATGGATTTTGGCTATATCGAAGAGAGTTTAGCCGCAGGTACCCGTTCTGCCCAGGTGGCGTTCGGTCTGACCGTCGTGCTGTCAATTCTGGCTGGAGTCCTCGTATGGTAAGCAACGTTTCTGCATTAGGACGTAACGGCGTACACGACTGGTTGTTACTGCGTGCTTCCGCTATCGTCATCACCCTGTATGTTCTCTATATCCTGGGCTTCGTGGCTACGGCTCCGGACATCACCTATGAAATCTGGCGCGGTTTCTTCGCCACCTCCATTACGAAAGTATTCACCTTGCTGACATTGCTGTCGATCCTGGTTCACGCCTGGGTGGGAATGTGGCAGGTGCTGACGGACTATATCAAGCCACTGGCGTTACGCCTGGTGCTGCAACTGGCGATTGTCGTCACGTTGCTGGTCTATTTACTGTACGGAACAATCGTAGTGTGGGGTGCTTAAATGAAACTGCCAATCAGAGAGTTTGATGCAGTTGTTATCGGTGCTGGTGGCGCAGGTATGCGCGCGGCGCTGCAGATTTCCCAGGCGGGCTCAACCTGTGCCCTGCTTTCCAAAGTATTCCCGACCCGTTCCCATACCGTGTCTGCACAAGGCGGCATTACCGTAGCCTTGGGCAATAACCACGAAGACAACTGGGAATGGCATATGTACGACACGGTGAAAGGTTCCGACTATATCGGTGACCAGGACGCCATTGAATATATGTGTAAAACCGGCCCGGAAGCGATTCTGGAGTTGGAACACATGGGCCTGCCGTTCTCCCGTCTGGACGATGGCCGCATTTATCAACGCCCGTTTGGCGGCCAGTCACTGAACTTTGGTGGTGAGCAGGCGGCCCGTACCGCTGCGGCGGCAGACCGTACCGGTCACGCGTTGTTGCACACCCTTTATCAGCAGAACCTGAAAAACCACACCACCATCTTCTCCGAGTGGTATGCGCTGGATCTGGTGAAAAACCAGGATGGTGCGGTAGTCGGTACCACCGCTATCTGTATCGAAACCGGTGAAGTCGTGTACTTCAAGGCCAAGGCAACCATTCTGGCTACCGGTGGGGCAGGCCGTATTTACCAATCCACCACCAACGCCCACATCAATACCGGTGACGGTGTCGGTATGGCGCTGCGTGCCGGTGTACCGGTGCAGGATATGGAAATGTGGCAGTTCCACCCAACCGGTATTGCCGGGGCTGGCGTACTGGTCACCGAGGGGTGCCGCGGTGAAGGTGGTTACCTGCTGAACAAACATGGCGAACGTTTCATGGAACGTTATGCGCCAAATGCCAAAGATCTGGCGGGCCGTGACGTTGTGGCACGTTCGATCATGATTGAGATCCGTGAAGGCCGCGGCTGTGACGGTCCATGGGGCCCACATGCCAAGCTGAAACTGGATCACCTGGGCAAAGACGTGCTGGAGTCCCGCCTGCCGGGCATTCTGGAGCTTTCCCGTACCTTCGCTCACGTCGATCCGGTGAAAGAGCCGATCCCGGTCATTCCAACCTGCCACTATATGATGGGCGGTATTCCGACCAAAGTGACTGGCCAGGCGCTGACTGTGAACGAGAAAGGCGAAGACGTGGTGATCCCGGGCCTGTTCGCGGTAGGCGAAATTGCCTGCGTATCGGTACATGGCGCCAACCGTCTGGGTGGCAACTCGCTGCTGGATCTGGTGGTGTTTGGTCGCTCTGCCGGTATGCACCTGCAAGAGTCGTTGGCAGAGCAGGGCGAAAGCCGCGAAGCCAGCGAATCGGACGTCGAAGCTTCGCTGGATCGTCTGAACCGTTGGAACAACACCCGTTCTGGTGAAGATCCGGTGGAGATCCGTAAGGCACTGCAATCCTGTATGCAGCATAACTTCTCGGTGTTCCGCGAAGGTGATGCGATGGCGAAAGGATTGGAAGAGCTGAAAGTGATCCGTGAACGTCTGAAGAACGCACGCCTGGATGATACCTCCAGCGAATTCAACACCCAGCGCATCGAATGCCTGGAGTTGGATAACTTGATGGAGACCGCGTATTCCACCGCCGTGTCGGCCAACTTCCGTACCGAGAGCCGTGGCGCGCATAGCCGCTTCGACTACCCGGAGCGTGACGATGCCAACTGGCTGTGCCATTCGCTGTATCTGCCGCAATCGGAAAGCATGACGCGTCGTGAAGTGAACATGCAACCGAAGCTGCGCGCGGCATTCCCGCCGAAAGTGCGTTCTTACTAATTGCGGAGCTCGATTGATGAAACTTGAATTCTCTATCTATCGTTACAATCCGGATGTTGATAGCGCCCCGCATATGCAGGACTACAGCCTGGAAGCGGAAGAAGGTCGTGACATGATGCTGCTGGATGCGTTGATCCAGCTGAAAGAAAAGGACCCGACCTTATCTTTCCGCCGCTCTTGCCGTGAAGGCGTGTGCGGTTCAGACGGCATCAATATGAACGGTAAGAACGGTCTGGCCTGTATCACCCCGGTCTCGTCGTTGCGTAAAGGCAACAACAAGATTGTGATCCGCCCGCTACCGGGGTTACCGGTGGTGCGCGATCTGGTGGTGGATATGGGGCAGTTCTATACCCAGTATGAAAAGATCAAGCCGTTCTTGATTAATGATGGCAAGAATCCTCCGGCGCGTGAGCACCTGCAAACGCCGGATCAGCGGGAAAAACTGGATGGATTGTACGAATGTATTCTCTGTGCCTGTTGCTCCACCTCTTGCCCATCGTTCTGGTGGAACCCTGACAAGTTTGTTGGCCCGGCCGGTCTGTTAGCGGCGTACCGCTTCCTGATCGACAGCCGTGATACGGAAACTGAAGCACGATTGGACGATCTGAACGACGCTTTCAGTGTTTTCCGCTGCCATAGCATTATGAATTGTGTCAGTGTATGTCCTAAGGGCTTGAATCCGACCCGTGCAATTGGTCATATCAAGTCTATGCTGCTGCAACGCGGCGCATAAACAGAACGAGATGCTGCGCCGGTGGCTTTACCGGCGCACATCCCAAGAGGGGATCTCTAAAAACTGACCCGTGATTGTGGTTAAAGGCAATCAGGTTTGTCCCGCCGGTTTTTAGAGGTTCCTTGTATGGGGCCGCAAGGTCCAAAACAGAACGTGCACTTGTATAAGCACGTCTAGTGAACCGTTAAGCGTACCATTACGGTAATTATGTTAACCACGGCGAAAACTGAAGCTTTAAAGCTTAAGGGATCAAAATGCAGAACGGCGCAATGAAGGCCTGGCTGGATTCCTCCTATCTGGCGGGCGCGAACCAGTCCTACATAGAGCAGCTCTATGAAGACTTTTTAACCGATCCGAGTTCCGTTGAAGATAGTTGGCGTTCGATTTTCCAGCAACTACCAACTGCGGGTGTCAAACCCGATCAGCTCCACTCCCAAACGCGAGATTACTTCCGCCGCCTGGCGAAAGATTCTGCTCGTTATAACACCACCATCAACGATCCTGAAACCGATGCCAAGCAGGTCAAGGTATTGCAGCTGATCAACGCCTTCCGCTTCCGTGGGCATCAGCACGCTAACCTCGACCCGTTAGATCTGTGGAAACAGGAGCGCGTTCCCGATCTCGATCCGGCGTACCACAACCTGACCGAAGCCGACTTCCAGGAAACCTTCAACGTGGGTTCTTTTGCCATCGGCAAAGAAACCATGAAGCTGAGCGATCTGTACGCGGCGCTGAAGCAGACCTACTGCGGTTCGATCGGTGCCGAGTATATGCACATCACCAACACCGAAGAGAAACGCTGGATCCAGCAGCGCATTGAATCGGTAGCGGGGCGTGCCAGCTTCACCACCGATGAGAAACGCCGTTTCCTGAGCGAACTGACAGCAGCCGAAGGGCTGGAACGTTACCTGGGTGCCAAATTCCCTGGGGCCAAACGCTTCTCGCTGGAAGGTGGCGACGCGTTGGTGCCGATGCTGAAAGAAATGGTGCGTCACGCGGGCAAAAACGGCACGCGTGAAGTGGTGCTGGGTATGGCCCACCGTGGCCGTCTGAACGTGTTGATCAACGTGCTGGGTAAAAAACCGGCCGACCTGTTCGACGAGTTTGCCGGCAAGCATAAAGAACACCTGGGCACCGGTGACGTGAAATATCACCAGGGCTTCTCTTCCGACGTGGAAACCGAAGGCGGCATGGTTCACCTGGCGCTGGCGTTTAACCCGTCGCACCTGGAAATCGTCAGCCCGGTTGTCATGGGGTCTGTACGTGCCCGCCGTGACCGTCTGGACGAAGCGCGCAGCAACATGGTTCTGCCAATCACCATTCATGGTGACGCAGCAATCACCGGGCAGGGCGTGGTTCAGGAAACCCTGAACATGTCGCAGGCTCGCGGTTATGAAGTGGGCGGCACGGTGCGTATCGTCATCAACAACCAGGTTGGTTTCACTACCTCCAACCCGTTGGACGCGCGTTCCACCCAATACTGTACCGATATCGCCAAGATGGTGCAGGCTCCAATTTTCCACGTGAATGCCGATGATCCGGAAGCGGTGGCCTTTGTCACCCGCCTGGCGTTGGATTTCCGTAACACCTTTAAACGTGACGTGATGATCGACCTGGTCTGCTACCGTCGCCATGGGCATAACGAGGCCGATGAGCCAAGTGCAACCCAGCCGGTGATGTATCAGAAGATCAAGAAACACCCAACGCCACGCAAACTCTACGCTGACGTGCTGACCGAACAGAAGGTTGCCAGCCTGGAAGATGCCACGGAAATGGTCAACCTGTATCGCGATGCTCTCGATCGCGGTGACTGCGTGGTTGAAGAGTGGCGTCCGATGAACCTGCACTCCTTCACCTGGTCGCCATACCTGAACCATGAATGGGACGAAGAGTACCCAAGCAAGGTTGAGATGAAGCGCCTGCAGGAACTGGCTCGCCGCATCAGCAGCGTACCGGAAGCGATCGAAATGCAGTCGCGCGTCGCGAAAATCTACGGCGATCGTGCCGAGATGGCCGCAGGCAACAAACCGTTCGACTGGGGCGCAGCGGAAACGCTGGCTTACGCCACCATGGCTGATGAAGGCATCCCGATCCGTATTTCTGGTGAAGATGCTGGCCGTGGCACCTTCTTCCACCGTCATGCGGTGGTGCACAACCAGAAAAATGGTTCTGTCTATGTCCCGCTGGCGAATATCCACAGCGGCCAGGGCGAATTCAAAGTCTGGGACTCGGTGCTGTCTGAAGAAGCCGTTCTGGCATTTGAATATGGCTACGCCACCGCAGAGCCGCGCACCCTGACCATCTGGGAAGCGCAGTTTGGTGACTTTGCCAACGGTGCTCAGGTAGTGATCGACCAGTTCATCAGCTCCGGTGAGCAGAAATGGGGCCGTATGTGTGGCCTGGTTATGCTGCTGCCGCACGGTTACGAAGGCCAGGGCCCAGAGCACTCCTCTGCACGTCTGGAACGTTACCTGCAGCTGTGTGCAGAACAGAACATGCAGGTGTGCATCCCATCCACTCCGGCACAGGTCTACCATATGCTGCGCCGTCAGGCGTTGCGCGGTATGCGCCGTCCGCTGGTGGTGATGTCACCGAAGTCCTTGCTGCGTCATCCGCTGGCAGTCTCTTCCCTGGAAGAACTGGCAAATGGCACCTTCCAACCGGCCATCGGCGAAATTGACGAGCTGGATGCCAAAGCGGTGAAACGCGTGGTGCTGTGTTCTGGTAAGGTTTATTACGATCTGCTGGAACAACGCCGCAAGAACGACCAGAAAGACGTGGCCATCGTACGTATCGAGCAACTGTATCCGTTCCCGCATCAGGCCGTTCAAGCGGTATTGGAACAGTATGCCCACGTGCATGATTTCGTCTGGTGTCAGGAAGAGCCGTTGAACCAGGGCGCCTGGTATTGCAGCCAACACAATTTCCGTGAAGTGATCCCGTTTGGGGCCTCTTTACGTTACGCAGGACGTCCAGCCTCTGCCTCTCCGGCGGTAGGTTATATGTCCGTACACCAGAAGCAGCAGCAGGCTCTGGTGAATGACGCGCTGAATATTGAAGAAAAAATTTAAAGGAAAGCTAATGAGTAGCGTAGATATTCTGGTTCCTGACCTCCCTGAATCCGTTGCCGATGCGACCGTCGCCACCTGGCATAAAAAACCGGGTGATACCGTTCAGCGTGACGAAGTGCTGGTTGAGATTGAAACCGACAAAGTTGTATTGGAAGTGCCAGCCAGTGAAGCCGGTGTACTGGAAGCGATCCTGGAAGACGAAGGCGCAACCGTGACTTCACGTCAGCTTCTCGGGCGTATCCGTCAGGGTGACAGCTCTGGCAAGCCGACCGAAGCGAAAGCTCAGAGCGTTGAGTCAACTCCGGCACAGCGCGCAACCGCCAGCCTGGAAGAAGAGAACAACGACGCACTCAGCCCGGCGATCCGCCGCCTGATTGCCGAACACGATCTCGATGCTGCCGCCATCAAAGGCAGCGGCGTGGGGGGCCGTATCACGCGTGAAGACGTAGAAGCGCACCTGGCTGCCAGCAAGAAAGCGGCACCGGCAGCAGCCCCAGCGGCAGCACCTCAGCCAGCCTTGGGCGGCCGTAGCGAAAAACGTGTTCCTATGACCCGCCTGCGCAAACGCGTGGCCGAGCGCCTGTTGGAAGCGAAGAACAGCACCGCGATGCTGACCACCTTCAACGAAATCAACATGCAGCCGATCATGGATCTGCGTAAGCAGTACGGCGAAGCCTTCGAAAAACGCCACGGTGTACGTCTGGGCTTTATGTCCTTCTACATCAAAGCGGTAGTCGAAGCGCTGAAACGCTTCCCGGAAGTGAACGCCTCTATCGACGGTAGCGATGTGGTTTACCACAACTACTTCGATATCAGCATTGCGGTATCAACCCCGCGTGGCCTGGTAACCCCGGTACTGCGTGACGTTGATTCCATGAGCATGGCGGACATCGAGAAGAAAATCAAAGAGCTGGCGATCAAAGGCCGTGACGGCAAATTGACCGTGGAAGAGCTGACTGGCGGTAACTTCACCATTACCAACGGCGGCGTGTTCGGTTCATTGATGTCTACCCCGATCATCAACCCACCGCAGAGCGCCATTCTGGGTATGCACGCCATCAAGGATCGCCCAATGGCGGTCAATGGTCAGGTCGTGATCCAGCCGATGATGTATCTGGCTCTGTCTTACGATCATCGTCTGATCGATGGCAAAGAGTCGGTGAGTTATCTGGTGACGGTGAAAGACATGCTGGAAGATCCGGCTCGTCTGCTGCTGGACGTTTAATCCCTGCAAGGGCGCGGTTTTTGCCGCGCCCACACCCTGTGCTATGTGGCCGATAAGTCATGCGGAATACCGCGAAAGTGACCCGGCTAAAACTTTCTGACCTGAATGGATAGAACATCATGAATTTACACGAATATCAGGCAAAACAGCTGTTTGCTCGGTATGGCATGCCAGCACCAACCGGTTACGCCTGTACCACTCCGCGTGAAGCAGAAGAAGCCGCATCTAAAATCGGCTCCGGCCCGTGGGTGGTAAAATGTCAGGTTCATGCTGGCGGCCGTGGTAAAGCTGGTGGCGTTAAAGTCGTTAACAGCAAAGAAGATATCCGTGCTTTTGCCGAAGCCTGGCTGGGTAAACGCCTGGTGACCTACCAGACCGATGCGCTGGGCCAGCCGGTTCACCAGATCCTGGTAGAAGCGGCCACCGACATCGACAAAGAGCTGTATCTGGGTGCGGTAGTTGACCGTGCCAGCCGTCGCGTAGTGTTTATGGCTTCCACCGAAGGCGGCGTTGAAATTGAGAAAGTTGCGGAAGAGACCCCGGAACTGATCCACAAAATGACCATCGATCCACTGGCAGGCCCACAGCCTTACCAGGGTCGTGAGCTGGCGTTCAAACTGGGCCTGACCGGTAAGCAAGTCGGTCAATTTGCCAAAATCTTTATGGGTCTGGCAACGCTGTTCCTGGAGCGCGATCTGGCGATGGTTGAGATCAACCCGCTGGTAGTGACCAAGCAGGGCGATCTGATCTGCCTGGATGGTAAGCTGGGTGCTGATGGCAACGCCCTGTTCCGCCAGTCCGAACTGCGTGAAATGCGTGACCTTTCTCAGGAAGATGAGCGTGAATCCCGTGCGGCCCAGTGGGAACTGAACTATGTCGCCCTCGACGGTAACATCGGTTGTATGGTGAACGGTGCCGGTCTGGCGATGGGTACCATGGACATCGTGAAACTGCACGGTGGCGAACCAGCCAACTTCCTGGATGTGGGCGGTGGCGCGACCAAAGAGCGCGTGACCGAAGCCTTCAAAATCATCCTGTCTGACGACAAGGTTAAAGCGGTACTGGTTAACATCTTCGGTGGCATCGTGCGTTGCGATCTGATCGCCGACGGTATCATTGGCGCGGTAGCTGAAGTGGGCGTTAACGTCCCGGTGGTAGTGCGCTTGGAAGGGAACAACGCCGAACTGGGCGCCAAGAAACTGGCGGACAGCGGTTTGAATATCATTGCTGCGACCAGCCTGACTGATGCGGCTCAGCAAGTTGTTGCGGCAGTGGAGGGTAAATAATGTCCATTTTAATCGATAAGAACACCAAAGTAATCTGCCAGGGTTTCACCGGTAGCCAGGGTACCTTCCACTCCGAACAAGCTATCGCTTACGGCACCAAAATGGTGGGTGGCGTGACTCCGGGCAAAGGCGGTACTCAGCACCTGGGTCTGCCAGTGTTCAACACCGTGCGTGAGGCTGTTGAAGCGACCGGCGCTACCGCGTCTGTTATCTACGTGCCAGCGCCATTCTGCAAAGATTCCATTCTGGAAGCTATCGATGCAGGCATCAAACTGATCATCACCATCACCGAAGGCATCCCGACCCTGGATATGCTGACCGTGAAAGTGAAGCTGGATGAAGCCGGCGTGCGCATGATCGGCCCGAACTGCCCTGGTGTGATCACCCCAGGCGAATGCAAGATCGGTATCATGCCTGGCCATATTCACCTGCCAGGCAAGGTGGGCATCGTTTCCCGTTCAGGTACCCTGACCTATGAAGCGGTAAAACAAACCACTGACGCCGGTCTGGGGCAGTCTACCTGCGTCGGTATCGGTGGTGACCCGATCCCGGGTTCCAACTTTATCGATATCCTGAAGTTGTTCCAGGAAGATCCACAGACCGAAGCTATCGTGATGATCGGTGAGATTGGCGGCAGCGCTGAAGAAGAAGCGGCGGCCTATATCAAAGAGCACGTCACCAAGCCGGTAGTCGGTTATATCGCCGGTGTTACTGCACCGAAAGGCAAGCGTATGGGCCATGCTGGCGCCATCATTGCCGGCGGCAAAGGGACTGCGGATGAGAAGTTCGCGGCACTGGAAGCGGCAGGGGTGAAAACCGTACGCAGCCTGGCTGATATCGGTGATGCAGTGAAGGCGATCCTGAATCGTTAGTACCGTATAGCAAATAATAATATCTCGACATGTTTGGCCGCCTTTGGGCGGCCTTTTTTATGTATGTCACTGAGAGAGAAGGGCGTTTTGCAAGGCATTGTTGCGGGAGGTGAGAGCTGATCACTCAATGCTTGCAGGTTCTGGGATCAACCTCGCAACATGGTCTATGATTACTTAGCAAAAAGCAGATTTGTGAGTTAACTCACTGCAATTGCCATTGAAAATAAAAAGTTAATATCTATCGAATGGTAATGCTGAAGTAATACAATTGGAGGTATTTTAAATTACATTTATTTAACACAAAGATATCAATAAAAAACAATTAAACCATTGCTTAACATGGGCGCTGGGAAATTACAGCAAAATGTGTAATGAGCCTAGCAATAATATGCAGATAGGCTTAAATTGTTTTAGATCAATATTGGCCTGGCTACCTATTTAGGCTGATTTTTGACCTGTAGCCAAAAGTCCAACCTGCGTCACGCAAATACCTATTTATTGTATGGGCTTTGGCGAGTATCATGCCATTGTGTAATTATGGATGGTTGATCTTGTTGCATTTGTTACCCGCTGTCGGTTTTCATTGGTGCGTTTTGCTCCCGCCCCTCGTGGTCTGGCTCTGAACGTACGGTTGAAAGCGGAGAGGCTGGATCAAATTTTGTTGTGTTTAAGGGCATTCACTGCGGGGCGTTACCGGCTACTCTTTCGGGAGTAATACCGATAACCGCAAGTCGGAGTCTTCCTGCGAGGAGCAAGGAGTCAAGATGTTTGATATTGTCGAACTGTCGCGCTTACAGTTTGCTTTAACGGCGATGTACCACTTCCTATTTGTCCCATTAACGCTGGGTATGGCGTTTTTGCTGGCAATTATGGAAACGGTATATGTGCTGTCCGGCAAACAAATTTATAAAGATATGACCAAATTCTGGGGCAAGTTATTTGCAATCAACTTTGCTCTGGGTGTGGCCACCGGGTTGACCATGGAGTTCCAGTTCGGGACCAACTGGTCGTACTTCTCTCATTACGTCGGTGACATCTTCGGGGCCCCGCTGGCTATCGAAGGTCTGATGGCGTTCTTCCTGGAATCGACGCTGGTCGGTCTGTTCTTCTTCGGCTGGGATCGCCTGAGCAAGATCCAGCACATGACGGTCACCTGGTTTGTTGCCCTAGGCTCAAACCTGTCTGCGTTGTGGATCCTGGTCGCCAACGGATGGATGCAAAACCCAATCGCCTCCGACTTCAACTTTGAAACCATGCGTATGGAGATGCTCAGCTTCTCCGAGCTGGTCTTCAACCCGGTTGCACAGGTGAAGTTCGTTCACACCGTAGCTTCTGGCTACACCACCGGCGCGATGTTCGTGCTGGGTATCAGCTCTTACTATCTGCTGAAAGGGCGTGACGTTGCTTTTGCCAAGCGTTCGTTCGCTATTGCTGCCAGCTTCGGTATGGCTGCTATCCTTTCCGTTATCGTGCTGGGTGATGAATCCGGTTACGAAATGGGGGACGTGCAGAAAACCAAACTGGCTGCCATTGAAGCCGAATGGGAAACTCAACCGGCTCCGGCCGCATTTACCCTGTTCGGTATTCCGAACCAGGAGAAAATGGAGAACTCCTTCGCGATTCAAATTCCTTGGGCGCTCGGCCTGATTGCTACCCGTTCTATCGACACCCCGGTTATCGGCCTGCGCGATTTGATGGCACAGCACCAGGTGCGTATCCGTAACGGTATGAAGGCTTACCAACTGCTGGAAGAGCTGCGTGGCGGTAATACCGATCCGGCAGTGCGTACCGCATTCAACGATACCAAACAGGATCTTGGCTACGGCATGCTGCTCAAGCGCTATACCGAAAACGTCACCGACGCAACGGAAGCACAGATCCAGCAGGCAACCAAAGACTCTATCCCGCGCGTTGCTCCACTGTACTTCGCCTTCCGTATCATGGTGGCCTGTGGTGTGCTGATGCTGTTTATTATCGGCCTGTCATTCTTGAGCGTAGTACGTGGTCGTATCGGTCAGAAGAAATGGCTGCTTCGCGCTGCGCTGTTCGGCCTGCCATTACCTTGGATTGCCGTTGAAGCGGGCTGGTTCGTGGCGGAGTATGGCCGTCAGCCGTGGGCGATAGGTGAGGTGCTGCCAACCGCAGTCGCCACCTCTTCGCTGACCGCAGGCGACATTCTGTTCTCGATGGGGCTGATATGCGGCTTGTACACCCTGTTCCTGGTGGCTGAAATGTACCTGATGTTCAAGTTTGCACGTCTGGGTCCAAGCAGCCTGAAAACTGGCCGCTACCACTTTGAACAACCGACTGCCGCCGTGCAGGAAGCGCGCTAAACAGGAGTCCAAGATATGTTTGATTACGAAGTACTGCGATTTATCTGGTGGCTCCTGGTTGGCGTCCTGCTGATCGGTTTCGCCGTCACCGACGGTTTCGATATGGGTGTCGGTATTCTGATGCGCATCATCGGTAAAACCGATACCGAGCGCCGGGTAATGATCAACGCCATTGCCCCGCACTGGGACGGTAACCAGGTGTGGTTGATCACCGCCGGTGGTGCATTGTTCGCCGCCTGGCCAATGGTCTACGCTGCCGCGTTCTCTGGTTTCTATGTGGCCATGATCCTGGTGCTGGCTGCCTTGTTCTTCCGCCCGGTCGGTTTTGACTACCGCTCGAAGCTGGAAAACAGCACCTGGCGTAACATGTGGGACTGGGGCATCTTTGTCGGTAGCTTCGTGCCTGCGGTGGTGTTCGGCGTGGCGTTCGGTAACCTGTTACAGGGCGTACCGTTCCATATCGATGAATATCTGCGTCTGTTCTATACCGGCAACTTCTTCCAACTGTTGAACCCGTTTGGTTTGCTGGCCGGTATTATCAGCCTGACCATGCTGGTGACTCAGGGGGCAACCTACCTGCAGATGCGTACCACTGCCGAGATTCACCTGCGCTCACGCGCTGCGGCGCAGATTTCTGCGCTGGTGATGGGCGTATGCTTCCTGTTGGCGGGTATCTGGCTGGTGAAAGGTATCGACGGTTTCGTGATCACCTCAGCACTGGATACGGCAGCGGAATCCAACCCACTGCGTAAAGAAGTGGCTCATCAGGCGGGTGCCTGGTTGATCAACTTCAATAAGTATCCATCCCTGTGGGCACTGCCGGCGTTGGGCGTGGTTCTGCCACTGTTCACTATCCTGTTTGCCCGTTTGGACAAAGCTGCGATGGCGTTCCTGAGTTCATCACTGACGATTGCCTGTGTGATCCTGACGGCTGGGGTAACCATGTTCCCGTTCGTTATGCCATCAAGCACCGTGCCTAACGTCAGCCTGACCATGTGGGATGCGACTTCCAGCCTGTTCACGCTGCAGGTGATGACCGTTGTTGCCATTATCTTCGTGCCAATCGTTCTGGCGTACACCGCTTGGGCGTACTACAAAATGTTTGGTCGCCTGGATAAGAACTTCATCGAAAAAAATAAGCATTCGCTGTACTAAGCAAAAGGAGCTAAACCATGTGGTATTTTGCCTGGATCCTCGGAACGCTTCTTGCCTGTGCCTTCGGTATCATCACGGCGCTGGCGCTTGAGCACAGTGAAGATTCAAAAGCGCAGCAAGACGGTAAGTGATGAGTTCGTCACTGGTGGATAAGCTGTACGCTATCACCGACAAGGGCCCGGTTCGGGCCCTTTCATTGGTGCTGGCGGTGATTTTGGCGGGATGTATCTTCTGGGATCCTAGCCGTTTTGCAGCACGTACCAGCTCGTTAGAGATCTGGCAGGGCATCTTGCTGATCTGGGCGGTATGTGCGGGCATCATTCACGGTGTCGGCTTTCGGCATCAGAGCACGTTTTGGCGTGCATTTTTCGCGCCATTACCTGCAATTGTGATCCTGGCCGCAGGATTACTTTACGTTTCTTTATAATCTATTACGCATCCCCCCTGTTATGGGCCGTTCAGGCCCATAATTATTTTCATTCCCATTCAGTAACCCATTCCCAACCCGATCCGTCTTGCGTATAGTAGCAAGCGTTCAATTGCCTTGGTTTGGAAGTCTCGTGAGTAATAAGTTGTTTCGATGGCCGGTTCGTGTTTACTTTGAAGACACCGATGCCGGTGGTGTGGTCTACCATGCCCGTTACGTCGCTTTTTATGAAAGAGCGCGCACCGAGATGCTGCGTCAACATAACTTTCATCAACAGCAGCTGCTCAGTGAAGAACATGTCGCTTTCGCTGTCCGGCGTATGACGGTGGATTATCTGTCACCAGCTCGTCTTGACGATCTGCTGGAAGTGCAGAGCAAAATCACCTCAATACGCGGGGCTTCTCTTACGTTTGCTCAACGCATTGTTAATTCTGACGGTACTCTCTTGAGTCAGGCCGATGTATTGATTGCATGCATTGATCCACACCAAATGAAGCCGATAGCGCTTCCTAAGTCTATTGTCGCGGAGTTTAAGCAGTGACTGACATGAACATCCTAGATCTATTCTTGAAGGCGAGCCTGCTGGTCAAGTTTATCATGCTGATTTTGATATGCTTTTCAGTGGCTTCTTGGGCGATTATCATCCAGCGGACCCGCATCCTCAATGCGGCCACTCGCGACGCCGAAGCCTTTGAAGACAAATTCTGGTCTGGTATCGAGCTTTCCCGTCTGTATCAGGAAAGCCAGGCGCGTCGCGATAGCCTGACTGGCTCAGAGCAGATTTTCCATTCCGGTTTCAAAGAGTTCGCCCGTTTGCACCGCGCTAACAGCCATGCGCCGGAGTCGGTGATCGAAGGCGCAACGCGTGCGATGCGTATTTCGATGAATCGTGAGCTGGAAACGCTGGAAAACCATATTCCTTTCCTCGGCACCGTGGGTTCCATCAGCCCGTATATCGGCCTGTTTGGTACCGTGTGGGGGATCATGCACGCCTTTATCGCCTTGGGCGCGGTAAAACAAGCCACCTTGCAGATGGTTGCACCGGGTATCGCCGAAGCGTTGATCGCCACGGCCATCGGTCTGTTTGCCGCGATCCCTGCCGTTATGGCCTATAACCGCCTAAACCAGCGCGTTAACAAGCTTGAGCAGAATTACGACAACTTTATGGAAGAGTTCACCGCTATTCTGCATCGTCAGGCCTTCTCCAGCGACAGCAAATAAGAAGTAGGAGGGTAGCATGGCGAGAGTTCGTGGTCGTAACAAGCGTGAGCTGAAGTCGGAAATCAACATTGTTCCGCTGCTGGACGTCTTGTTGGTGCTGTTGCTGATCTTTATGGCAACCGCGCCAATCATCACCCAAAGCGTTGAAGTTGATTTGCCTGATGCCACCGATTCCAAGACGGTGTCCAGCGACGATAATCCACCGGTGATCCTGGAAGTTTCCGGCGTAGGTCAGTACACCCTGGTGGTTGATCACAACCGTATGGAGCTGTTGCCGCCTGAGCAGGTGGCGGCCGAAGCCAAGTCGCGTCTGGCAGCTAATCCGAAGACGGTGTTTTTGATCGGTGGGGCCAAGGAAGTACCGTACGATGAGATTATCAAGGCATTGAATATTCTGCATCAGGCGGGTGTCGCTTCCGTAGGGTTGATGACCCAGCCAATCTAACCGTAAGGTCAGTGGCAACCCGGTTCCTGCCCTGTGGCGCAGGAACCCCGTTTAAGCAGCAGTTTTTGGGATTCTATTTTGGTAAAGGCAACTGAGCAAAATGATAAGCTGAACCGCTCCGTGATTGTATCGGTGGTTCTGCACATTCTATTGATTGCCCTGTTGATTTGGGGTTCGCTGTACGAAAATACTGAAATGAGTAGTGCAGGCGGCGGCGGTGACGGTTCCGTGGTCGGGGCCGTGATGGTCGATCCAGGGGCGGTGGTAGAACAGTACAATCGCCAACAGCAACAGAGCAGCGATGCACAGCGTGCAGAAAAGCAGCGCCAGAAGAAGGCGGAGCAGCAGGCTGAAGAGCTGCAGCAGAAGCAGGCGGCGGAACAGCAGCGCCTGAAAGAACTGGAACAAGAGCGTTTGGCCGCGCAGGAAAAAGCCGCGCAGGACGCCAAGGCACAGGCCGAACAGCAGAAGAAAGCCGCTGAACAGCAACAGCAGGCCGCTGAGCAGCAGAAAGCAGCAGAAGCCGCTGCGGCGAAGGCCAAAGAACAACAGAAGGCAGCTGAGCAAGCTGCGGCGAAAGCCAAAGCCGAGGCGGATAAAATAGCCAAGGCGCAGGCAGACGCACAGAAGAAAGCCGAAGCGGAAGCCAAGAAAGAAGCTGTCGCTGCCGCCGCTGCTAAAAAGCAGGCGGAAGAGGCGAAGAAAGAAGCCGCCGCGGCCGCTGAACAGAAAGCAGCTGAGGCTGCAGAGAAGAAAGCCGCTGCCGACGCTGAGAAAAAAGCTGCCGCAGAAGAAGCGAAAAAAGCCGCCGCTGCCGAGAAGGCTGCTGCCGCCAAGAAAGCCGCAGATGCCAAGAAGAAGGCCGCTGAAGCCGCTAAACAGTCTGCTGATGTAGATGATTTATTTGGTAGCTTGGCCGATGGTAAAAACGCGCCGAAAGGTGGCGGTGCCAAGGCAAAAGGTGACGCAGCCAAGGCGAAAGGTGAGGGTAATGCCAAGACTGCGGGGACAAGCGGTGCAGATACAGCGGCTTATGAAAATCAGATTAAGATGGCTATCCAGAATAAATTCTATGATTCCGGTTTGTATGCTGGCAAAACCTGTGATTTGCGTATCAAGCTTGAATCGGACGGTTTCTTAAGTAAGGTGGAAGCTGTTGGTGGTGATCCTGCCTTGTGCCAAGCAGCCGTTGCCGCTGCCAACCAAGCGCGTATTCCCAAACCGCCAAGTGATGCTGTTTATCAGAAAGTTAAGAATGCGATTATAGTATTTAATCCAAAATAATGATTGTCTTTACCAAGTAAAACGCATGGATGTACCAAGGTAACCAACAGGGAATATGTAGTGTTGTTGGCGTTGGTTTGTTAAAATTCTGCTAAATTATCGCAGGCATACCGCCTGGATAAGGGAGATGAGATGAAGCAGGCATTTCGAGTAGCGTTAGGTCTTTTAGTTCTGTGGGCATCCGTGCTGCACGCGGAAGTTCGCATTGAAATCACCCAAGGGGTCGACTCAGCTCGCCCGATTGGCGTGGTGCCATTTAAATGGGTGGGCCCAGGCACGCCTCCGGAAGATGTTGGCCAGATCGTTGGCGCAGATCTCCGTAACAGTGGCAAATTCAACCCGATTGATGTGGCACGTATGCCGCAGCAGCCTACCACCGCGTCTGAAGTAACGCCGGCGGCCTGGACTGCGCTGGGCATCGATGCCGTAGTGGTTGGCCAGGTTCAGCCTGGTGCCGACGGCAGCTATCTGGTTTCCTACCAACTGGTCGATACTTCAGGTTCGCCTGGCACCGTATTGGCACAAAACCAGTTTAAAGTGACCAAACAGTGGCTGCGTTATGCGGCTCATACCGCCAGCGATGGGGTATTTGAGAAGCTGACCGGCATCAAGGGCGCATTCCGTACCCGCATCGCTTACGTGGTGCAGACCAACGGCGGGAAATTCCCGTACGAACTGCGCGTATCGGATTACGACGGCTTTAACCAGGTTCCAGTACATCGTTCACCAGAGCCACTGATGTCACCAGCCTGGTCGCCGGATGGCAGCAAACTGGCCTACGTGACTTTTGAGAGCGGTAAATCAGCGCTGGTGATCCAGAATCTGTCTGATGGCGCTATCCGTCAGGTAGCTTCATTCCCACGTCATAACGGTGCTCCTGCTTTCTCTCCAGACGGTAGCCGCCTTGCATTCGCGCTGTCTAAAACTGGCAGCCTGAACCTGTACGTGATGAACCTGGGCTCTGGCCAAATCAGCCAGATCACCGATGGCCGTAGCAACAACACCGAACCAAGCTGGTTCCCAGATGGTCAATCTCTGGCTTATACCTCTGACCAGGGCGGTCGCCCACAGATTTATAAGGTTGGTGCCAACGGCGGCGCACCACAGCGTCTGACCTGGGAAGGTGCCCAGAATCAGGACTCTGATGTCAGCTTCGACGGTAAATTCCTGGTGATGGTGAGCTCCAATAATGGGGTTCAGCATATCGCCAAACAAGATCTCGGATCGGGAGCCGTTCAAATGTTAACGGACACGTTCCTGGATGAAACGCCTAGTATCGCACCAAACGGCACCATGGTGATCTATAGCTCCACGCAAGGTATGGGCTCCGTGCTGCAGTTGGTATCGACTGATGGGCGCTTCAAAGCGCGTCTTCCGGCAACCGATGGACAGGTCAAATTCCCTGCCTGGTCGCCGTATCTGTGATGCATGTTTAAAATATGTATGGCAAAAACTATAAAAGGATCAAAGAAATGCAACTGAACAAAGTGCTGAAAGGGCTTCTGCTGGCACTGCCAGTTCTGGCTGTAGCAGCTTGTAGTTCTAACAAAAGCGCTAATAACGATCAATCCGGTATGGGCGCTGGCACTGGTACAGAAAACGGCAGCAGCAACCTGTCTTCTGAAGAACAAGCACGTCTGCAGATGCAAGAACTGCAACGTAACAACATTGTTTACTTCGGCCTGGACAAATATGACGTCAGCTCTGAGTTCGCTCAGATGCTGGATGCGCATGCTGCTTTCCTGCGTAACAACCCATCCTACAAAGTGACTGTTGAAGGTCACGCGGATGAGCGCGGCACGCCAGAATACAACATCGCTCTGGGTGAGCGTCGTGCTAATGCAGTTAAAATGTACCTGCAAGGCAAAGGCGTTTCTGCTGACCAAATCTCTATCGTTTCTTACGGTAAAGAAAAACCAGCAGTACTGGGCCACGACGAAGCAGCCTATGCTAAAAACCGTCGTGCCGTTCTGGTTTACTAAGAGAATCGCATGAACAGTAACTTCAGACGTCACTTGTTGAGTCTGGCGTTACTGGTTGGCGTAGCGGTCCCATGGGCCGCTACTGCCCAAGCGCCAATCAGTAATGTCGGGTCCGGCTCGGTCGAAGACCGTGTCACATCACTTGAGCGTATCAGTAATGCTCAGGGCCAGCTTTTGAACCAACTCCAGCAACAACTCTCTGACAACCAACGCGATATCGATACGCTCCGTGGGCAGATCCAGGAAAGTCAGTATCAGTTGAATCAGGTGGTTGAACGCCAGAAACAGATCTATCAACAGATGGATAGCCTTAGCCAGGGTGGCGCACAGAATTCCGCTGGTGCAGCAGCAGGGGCCGCAGGTGGTACAGCCGCCGCGGCGTCTTCTGACGGCGCTGGCAGCGCTCCTGCGGGTGCGACAGCCGCTGCGGCTAGTACGGGCGATGAAAACAGCGACTACAACGCCGCTGTTTCACTGGCGCTGGAAAAAAAGCAGTATGACCAGGCGATCTCCGCTTTTCAGGCTTTCATAAAGCAGTATCCGAAATCCAATTACCTGCCTAATGCCAACTATTGGCTGGGCCAGTTGTACTACAACAAGGGTAAGAAGGAAGACGCGGCATACTATTATGCAGTGGTGGTTAAGAGTTACCCAAAATCACCCAAGGCGCCGGACGCAATGTATAAAGTTGGGGTGATCATGCAGGAAAAAGGGCAGGCTGATAAAGCCAAAGCCGTTTACCAGCAGGTGATCAAATCGTACCCGACCAGCGATGCGGCCAAGCAGGCCAAGAAACGCGAAGCGAGTTTGTAAGTAAAAATCGAGCCCAGAAGTTAGTCGATTTGACCGAATTCTGGGCTCATTCGCGTGAAGAACAAGCAGTTGAACCTATTGCGCCAAAATTTAGGTTGCGCTGCTGAGATAAATTAGTAATATATGCCGCCGTTGCCAAGACAACTTGCAAGATGTTAAAGCAGCTAGGAAATTAGTAGTAAACCACGACAGTGGGTCGTTAGCTCAGTTGGTAGAGCAGTTGACTTTTAATCAATTGGTCGCAGGTTCGAATCCTGCACGACCCACCAATTCTTAATGAGTTGGTAAAGCTGGAATCGTGAAGGATGAGAACCGTCAAAGGTTCGAGCCGACCGTAGGGAGACCACGGCATGGCCGCTAATCCTGCACGACCCACCAATTCATAGTGAATTGGTAATGAGTGGAGTAGTAACCACGACAGTGGGTGATTAGCTCAGTTGGTAGAGCATCTCCTTTACACGGAGGGGGTCGGCGGTTCGAGCCCGTCATCACCCACCACTACAGTGGGTCGTTAGCTCAGTTGGTAGAGCAGTTGACTTTTAATCAATTGGTCGCAGGTTCGAATCCTGCACGACCCACCATTTTTAAGATTTATTTGTGAGTCAAATCGTGAGGATGAGAACCGTTAAAAGTTCGAGCCGAGCGAAGCGAGACAACGGCAATAGCCGTTAATCCTGCCAGACCCACCATTATGTGCATTCGAGTCCTTCCTCGTTGCTATCGTATTAAGAAGTAAACCACGTCAGTGGGTCGTTAGCTCAGTTGGTAGAGCAGTTGACTTTTAATCAATTGGTCGCAGGTTCGAATCCTGCACGACCCACCAATTCTTGATGAATTGGTAAAGCATTGCAGTCGAGTCCCTCTCGTTGCTAACGCGGTTCAGCAGTAAACCACATCAGTGGGTCGTTAGCTCAGTTGGTAGAGCAGTTGACTTTTAATCAATTGGTCGCAGGTTCGAATCCTGCACGACCCACCATCTTCAAGAATTCTCAGTAATCAAATCCCAGCAATAAAATTGCATATCGCACCAGTCGTGTAGGTGAGATCCTGCGCTCAGGTTCGAGTCTCGCTTGCGAGACAACGGCGGCAGCCGGTCATCCTGCCAGACCCACCATCTTAAAAATTCCAAAGTACTAAACTCCAGCGCACCATATCGCACCAGTCGTGCGGGTGAGATCCTGCGTTCAGGTTCGAGTCTCGCTTGCGAGACAACGGCGGCGGCCGGTCATCCTGCCAGACCCACCATCTTAAAGAATTCTCAATAATAAAATCCCAGCAATAAAATCGCATATTGCACCAGTCGTGCGGGTGAGATCCTGCGCTCAGGTTCGAGTCTCGCTTGCGAGACAACGGCGGCAGCCGGTCATCCTGCCAGGCCCACCAGTTCTTGAATCGTACTCCCGTCTAACTTGCCTTTAATTCCTCAACACTTAATCTCGCCAATTTATCGGTCAGGTGGGCGCTGCATGCTGCGCCCCTACTTTGCTCAGCCTGTGTATTGCCAGCCGCCACTCCCTTTTACAACCCAAAATTTCAGCCCATTAAACAAATCTGCCCATAGCAAGAAATGTTCAGCGACTTTTAGCTAAAAATTAGGTATTTTGTTTAGTATATAAAACGAGGCGGTTGAGCAAGCGGCAAGATACAGCCTAAAAAGCAGACCCACAGCCTAGCATAGAGATAACAGCGATGAGTGAAATGTTTGATGTCAATGCGGCAATATATCCATTCCCGCCGAAACCGGTGCCGTTAGACGTCGCAGAGAAGGCTTTTTATCGGCAGAAGATCAAAACCTTGCTCAAGCAGCGTGATGCGGTCCTGGTAGCCCATTACTACACCGATCAGGAGATCCAGGCACTGGCCGAAGAGACTGGTGGCTGTGTCGCCGATTCACTGGAGATGGCGCGTTTCGGCAGCCAACATCCTGCGTCTACTTTGCTGGTTGCTGGCGTGCGTTTTATGGGGGAAACGGCCAAAATCCTCAGCCCGGAAAAACAGGTGCTGATGCCAACGCTGCATGCCGAGTGCTCGCTGGACCTCGGTTGTCCTGAGGCGGAGTTTGCCGCGTTCTGCGACAGCCATCCTGATCGGACAGTGGTGGTTTACGCCAATACCTCAGCAGCCGTCAAAGCGCGTGCCGATTGGGTGGTCACTTCCAGCATTGCCGTTGAGCTGATTGAACATCTCGATAGCCTGGGGGAGAAAATCATCTGGGCGCCGGATCGCCATCTGGGCAACTATGTGCAGAAGCAGACCGGCGCAGACGTACTATGCTGGCAGGGGGCCTGTATCGTCCATGACGAGTTTAAAACCCAGGCACTGATACGTATGAAAGCCCTATATCCGGAGGCCGCGATACTGGTGCATCCAGAGTCACCGCAGGCGACTGTCGATCTGGCTGATGCCGTCGGTTCGACCAGCCAACTGATCCAGGCGGCGGTAACCTTGCCCAACCGGCAACTGATCGTGGCCACCGATCGCGGTATCTTCTACAAGATGCAGCAAGCTTGTCCGGATAAAGAACTGTTTGAAGCCCCTACTGCCGGCGAGGGGGCCACCTGTCGCAGCTGTGCCCACTGCCCGTGGATGGCGATGAACGGCCTGAAGGCCATTGCCGAAGGGTTGGAACAAGGCGGTTCACAGCATGAGATTTTTGTTGATGGCGCACTGCGTGAGCAGGCGCTTATTCCGCTCAACCGCATGCTGGACTTTGCAGCGCAGTTGAAAATGCAGGTTAAAGGCAACGCCTGAATCCAGGCTGACGTTTTATAAGGAAGACATATGAGCTTTTTCAGCACTGGCAACATTCTGGTCCATATTCCGATTGGTGCAGGGGGGTATGACCTGTCGTGGATTGAGGCCATCGGTACGCTGTTTGGTTTACTCTGTATCTGGTATGCCAGCAAAGAGAAAATCATCAACTATCTGTTTGGGCTGATCAACGTCACGCTGTTTGCGGTGATCTTCTTTCAGATCCAACTGTACGCCAGCCTGTTGCTGCAACTGTTTTTCTTCGTGGCCAATATTTACGGCTGGTACGCCTGGAGCCGCCAGACGCAGGATAATCAGGCGGAATTGCAGATCCGTTGGTTGCCACTGCCTAAAGCATTGGCATGGGGGGCGGTGTGCGTGGTTGGTATCGCGTTGATGACGTTTAATATCGACCGGGTATTTGCCTACCTGACACAAATTGCGGTGGCGGTCATGCAGGGGCTGGGTCTTAACGTACAGATGCCAGAACTGCAACCGGACGCTTTCCCGTTCTGGGATTCTGCCATGATGGTGCTGTCTATCGTCGCCATGATCCTTATGACGCGAAAATACGTCGAAAACTGGCTGCTGTGGGTAGTGATTGATGTGATCAGCGTGGCGATCTTTGCTTACCAGGGCGTGTACGCCATGGCGCTGGAATACGTCATTTTGACGCTGATTGCGCTCAATGGCTCTTGGCTATGGATACGCAGCGCCGCGAAGAATCACTCCCAACCGCTTTCTTCAGCACCTTAGTACGCCAGGGGCGCAACAAGCACCCCTGGATGTTAATGATGATGCCCCAGATGGCCGGAGTGTGAGTGGTCACTCGCAATGCCGCAGTCAGGGGTATCACAATGCTGGTACTCCATCTGGATCGTCGCATGGCCAATCTGGTAATGCTCCAGCAAATAGGCCTGGATTCGGCGTAACAGACCGTCATGATCGTGGGGTGGGATCACCTGGGCGTGGAGCGTCATCAGCTTTTGTTCGCCAATCTGCCAGACATGCACGTGATGGATGTTACGCACTTCCGGAATATTCAGGCACAAATCCTTTTGCAGTTTATTGATATCTACCTCCTGCGGTGTTCCCTCCAGCAGTTCATGGAAACTCTCCTTCAGCAGGCGCCAGGCGCTGCGCAATACCAGGCAGGAAACCAGGACCGAGAGTATCGGATCGATGGGGGTCCAGCCGGTAGTGAGAATGATGATGGCTGCTGCGATCGCCCCAACTGAGCCGAGCAGGTCGCCAAGAACATGTAGGGCGGCGGCACGCACGTTGATATTTTTCTCTTCATTGCCGCGGTGCAGCAGCCAGAAGGCGAACAGGTTAGCCAGCAGACCCGCTACGGCGATCACCAGCATTGGGGTACCCATCACTGGCTGTGGTTCGAAGAAACGCCGTACGGCTTCCCACAGGATGAATACGACGATCAGCAGTAATGCGGCAGCATTGATAAAGGCGGCCAAGGTGGTCAGGCGCAGATAGCCAAAAGTATGGCGGGCGTTGGGTTTTCGCTGTGAGAAGTGCACCGCCATCAACGCGACGAGCAGGGCTGCGGAGTCCGTCAGCATATGCCCGGCGTCTGCCAGCAGCGCCAGTGAGCCAGAAAGTAATCCGCCCACGGCCTCGACAACCATGAAGAGGGTGGTGACTAAAAATGCGGCTAGTAGGCGCTTACTGTTGCCGTCTTTAGGCTGATGGACATGGGAAGCTCCAGACATTACTTATCCTTTTGCAAAATTTGTCGGGTGCCAAAGTCTAAGTTTGGCCGTTACTTAGCTCATTATAGGCGTCCTTGGTAGAGAGCTGAATATTTGCCGGTAGCGATTATGGGATCTAAAGGTGATTTACAGCGCCAGCCTCACAAGCTAGATTGGTAAAATCTACTCTACGCGCTGTGCGATACACCCGATACCGAATGGAAAAGTGATGAATTACCAAAACGACGACTTACGTATTAAAGAAATCAAGGAACTCCTGCCGCCAGTGGCCCTGTTGGAAAAGTTTCCGGCTTCGGCTCAGGCAGCAGAGACGGTGTCACTGGCTCGCCAATCGATCCACAACATCCTGCGTGGCAATGACGATCGCCTGTTGGTGGTGATTGGGCCTTGTTCCATTCACGATACCAAAGCGGCGAAAGAGTATGCCGCGCGCCTGATGACCCTGCGCCAGGAGCTCAACGGTGAGCTGGAAGTGGTGATGCGGGTCTATTTCGAAAAACCACGTACCACCGTTGGCTGGAAAGGGCTGATCAACGATCCGCAGATGGATAACAGCTTCCAGATTAACGAAGGCTTGCGCCTGGCGCGTAAGCTGCTGCTGGATATCAATGACGGCGGCTTGCCTGCTGCCGGTGAGTTCCTGGATATGATCACTCCGCAATACCTGGCAGATTTGATGAGCTGGGGAGCTATCGGCGCACGTACCACGGAATCCCAGGTGCATCGTGAACTGGCTTCTGGCCTGTCTTGCCCGGTGGGCTTCAAAAACGGCACCGACGGCACCATCAAGGTCGCGATCGATGCTATCAATGCCGCTGGCGCACCGCACTGTTTCCTGTCCGTCACCAAATGGGGTCATTCCGCGATTGTTAACACCAGCGGCAATGGCGACTGCCACATTATTCTGCGTGGCGGCAAAGAGCCAAACTACAGCGCGGCCCATGTGAAAGAAGTGAAAGAGGGTCTGGCCAAAGCGGGCTTACCTGCACAGGTGATGATCGACTTCAGCCACGCCAACAGCAGCAAGCAGTTTAAAAAACAGCTAGAGGTGAACGCGGACGTTTGCCAGCAGCTGCGTGGTGGTGAAAAAGCCATTATCGGGGTGATGATCGAAAGCCACCTGGTGGAAGGAAATCAAAACCTGGAAAGCGGCGAGCCGCTGGTTTACGGCAAAAGCGTTACCGATGCCTGTATTGGCTGGGAAGATACCGAAACCGTACTGCGCGATCTGGCCGCAGCGGTGAAGGCGCGCCGTAGCCGATAAGCTAACCGTGTTTGTGGCCCTGCAGCATTGCTGCGGGGCCAAGTTTAGTGTGGTTTTAAGAAATTCCTCTTGCAACAATAACACCAGAATAAAATCTGACATTATACTAATTTTGTAGAGCTTTCCTCGTTCAGCTGGGCCTTTTCTGATGATAATAAGTTGGTGTTACCGGCCATACTTTTTATTTACAGGAAACATCTTATTTGGTCCGCCGCTGTTTTCATCTCGCGCAACTGTTACTAGTCAAACACAATTTGCTCTTGCCGCGCGGTATGATTATGATGATGCGTTTTTTACAACCAAAATACCCAATCTAAAAATAAGGGCATGATGGTGAATGACTTTAATTTCAGGATGAATAGCTGATGGAAAACAATAGTTCTCGGCATCAAATTTATTTTCGTGGTACAGGTGGGGAGTATTTCGCAATCTGGCTGGTTAACATATTACTGACGGCTATTACGTTGGGAATATACTCAGCTTGGGCAACGGTGCGTCGTCGTCGTTATTTTTATGGCAATACCGAATTGAATGGCGACCGCTTTGATTACCACGCGCAGCCAATGCAAATCCTCAAGGGCCGTCTGCTGGTGATCGGCGCCGTGATCCTGTTCTATATTCTTTTATTTATCAACCCATTGCTTGGCATGATTGCCATGCTGGCACTCCTTGCGTTGATCCCTTGGATTATTATCCGTAGCTGGCGTTATAACGCGATTATGTCTAGCTATCGTGGTGTTCGCTTCAATTACTTATGCCAAACCGGGCGCGCCTACTGGGTATTACTGTTCTGCCCGATACTGCTAGTGATTGGTCTGTATGCGGTTATGATCGTATTGGGTGTGATTGGCAGCAGTCTGGGCAGCCCGACTGCGATCATTGTGTTGGCAGCTATTACGGTCATCCTGTTTGTGCCGATGCTGGCCGCAATCAATGGTATCCTGGCGACCCTGCAACATGATCTGTATGTGAACAACCTGCGTTTTGGCACTTCACCATTTGTGGCCAAATTCAAGAAAGCAGAGTTCATTAAGATTGCGCTGTTCAGCCTGCTGATCTTCTTGCCATTCCTGGTCATCGCCTTGGTATTGGTTGGCTCGTTCTTTGTCAGCTTATTCCAAATGGCGCTGTTTGGCGGTATGTCCGATGCAATGCTGCAAGCCCAGATGGCAAATAATATTGGTAGCCTGTTCATGATGATGTTGGTGCTGTTGCTAGGTGTGATGGTGTCCAGCAGTTATATGGTTGTCGCTCAGCGTAACTACGTGTTTAACCAAACCACCTTGCAAGGTGAGGTTAAACTGCGTTCTTCCATGCAGACTCTGCCGTATATGGGACTGTTGATCACCAACAGCCTGATCACCGTGTTCTCATTGGGCCTTGCAGCCCCGGTGGCCCACGTACGTCATGCTCGCTATATTGCTGAGTCAACTCAGGTTGAAGGCGATCTGTCGCTATTGTCGGTACAGGCTCATCACGATACGGCTAATACCGCTATCGCTGAAGAAGCCGTACAGGCGCTCGATCTGGGCACCAGTTTTTGAGTAAAGACTGATGATCCTTGAAGGACACTATCAGTGCCCTGGCCGGGCCGCCCAACAGGCGGCCCGGCTGCTGTTAAACGATATGGGCGATGGGGTAACGCTGCAATATGATGGCGAACATCGCTATTTTTCTTTAGCGCAAATTACCGTTTCCGAGTCATTGGGTCGCATTCCGCTGACCCTGACCTTCCCAGACGGTGGCCGGTTTGTGCCCGCCGACGATGCGTCATTCCGCCAGTGGTTTTATCAACGCCGTTCACCGGGGTTGGTGCACCGCTTAGAGCGTTATAAGCGTGGCGTGTTGCTGACGTTGTTGCTAACCGTTCTGTTGACCCTGGTTTATGTTTTCCTGGTTCTTCCTTGGGCGAGCAGTGAAATCGCCATGCGCATTCCTACCGCGGCCGAGCAGAAGCTGGGTAAACATACGCTCGATTTCCTGCAAACCAGTGGTTTCAAGCCGTCGCAATTGCCCACCGAGAAACAGCAGGCAATACAGAAGCTATTCCTACAGGTGATGCCGGAGCAGATGCGGCACGAGCGCACTCCGCTCAAGTTAAAATTGCTGGCGGTGCCAGAGGTTGCCAATGCGTTCATGTTACCTGACGGGACTTTGGTGATCACCGACGATCTGGCCAAGTTGGCGACCAATGACGACGGTCTGGCTGCGGTGATGCTCCATGAAATGGGGCATCATGCGTACCGTCATCCCATGCGCATGGTAGTGCGTTCATCCCTGGTGGCACTGACGTTTATGTGGATGACCGGCGATGTCAGTGGCATTGGTGATACCTTGCTGCAATCAGCCTCATTTATGCATGAAATGCAGTTCTCCCGCAGCGTGGAGCGTGAGGCAGACGACTGGGCAATCGCAGAAATGCAACGCCAGGGGCGTTCGTTATTGGCGATGGAAGATCTTTACCGTGCATTGCAACAGGCGGCAAGTACGTCAACCGTGGCACTAGAGGTGCCGGAGTGGTTAAGTACCCATCCAGAGATGCAGGCGCGTTTGCAGGCTATCGAAGCGGCCAGGATCAAAGAGCAATAAAAAAGCCCCCGGCTCAACACCGGGGGCTTGTTGCTTTTTAGGGGCGAAACTTACTTCGCTTTACCCTGGTTGGCGACGGCCGCAGCTTTGGCTGCAATCTCATCGGCATTACCCAGGTAGTAACGCTTGATTGGCTTGAAGTTCTCATCGAACTCATACACCAACGGCACGCCGGTTGGGATGTTCAGCTCGAGGATTTCGTCTTCGCTCAGGTTATCCAGATATTTCACTAGCGCACGCAGGGAGTTACCGTGAGCCGCGACGATCACGCGCTCGCCGCTCTTGATGCGTGGCAGGATCTCTTCGTCCCAGTAAGGGATAACGCGATCGATGGTCAGCGCCAGGCTTTCGGTCAGCGGCAACTCTTTGTCGCTCAGCGCCGAATAACGCGGATCGTGACCCGGGTAGCGCTCATCTTCTTTGGTCAGCTCTGGTGGGGTGACTGCGAAGCCGCGGCGCCATTGCTTGACCTGCTCGTCACCGTATTTTTCTGCGGTTTCAGCCTTGTTCAGACCCTGCAGCGCGCCGTAATGGCGTTCGTTCAGCTTCCAGGACTTTTCGGTAGGCAGCCAGGCCTGGTCCAACTCGTCCAGAATGTTCCACAGAGTGTGGATAGCACGCTTCAGTACGGAGGTGTAAGCGAAATCGAAAGAGAAGCCTTCGTCTTTCAACAGCTTGCCCGCTGCTTTTGCTTCGGTACGGCCTTTGTCGGACAGATCGACATCATACCAACCGGTGAAGCGGTTTTCGTTGTTCCACTGGCTTTCGCCGTGGCGCACCAGAACCAGCTTAGTTACAGCCATAGCTTAACTCCTTAATAATCTGAAGGTTTAATGATAACGAATATCATTATATTCCGCTGCTACTTACTCGGCAATCGATATACCCGTGAATATATCCACTAAAAGTCGAGGGTTTCGTACGACATGCGACATTGTCTAACCCTTACTGCCACTGGGCATAGTGTTAACCATAGCCAATTTTTGGCCGCAAGGTAAGAGGGGGGCAAAGGAAAAAGCTGAATCGTTCAGGCTGGTCGAAGGGCGCGAATGAGAGCTATTCACTCGCGCCACAGCGTTAATGCGATCAGGCGGTTTTTTTCAGGCAGCTACTCATGAAGGTTTTGCGCTCGTCACCTTTCAGGCTCTTTTTAGCGGCGTCGGCATTACAGTCTTTCATCTTCTGCTGCTGCGGCGTCAGGGCCTTCTCGGTATGGTGGCCTTCGGCCTTCAGGCAGGTGCTCATGAAGGTGGTGCGGTCAGAACCTTTCAGCGATTGGGTGGTAGCCTGTTGATTACAATCGGTCATGCGTTTTTGCTGGGCAGCCTGCGCCGGAGAAGGCGTTTTTGCTGCAGTGTCGGCAGCCATCAGGTTGGTGCTCAGCAGTAAACCTGCCAGTAATGGAAGTGCAGTGATCAGACGCATTAGGTGTTCCTTCAGCTATTGAACGGCCAGCAGGCCGAAAATTGTGATATCACTCACGGACTTGTGCATACCACGGTAGCCTGATTCTAGTGCGGGGATGGCAATAAGGAAAGGTAACGGCCTGGGGGTGCAATGTAAGCAATTATAACAATTACGCCCCTTACCGCATGACAAGGGGCGTGGCGGCTCAGATAGGAATAAGCTGATAGTGCGTTGCGCTCTGATAACGCTGGCCAGGTTGGAGCCAACAATCTGGCTGTGGCCATTCGGGGTGGTTCGGGCTGTCCGGCAGGAACTCGCTTTCTAGCGCCACCCCGGCGTAATTTTGGTAGCTACCGCCGTCACGCGCAGGTGTGCCACCCAGATAATTGCCGCTGTATAGCTGGAGCGCTGGCGCGGTGGTGAACACTGTCATCGCGACCTTGCCGTCGGCAGACCACAGGTGAGCCGCCGGGCTTGCCAACCCGTGGCAGGTATCGTGCAACAGGTAAGCATGGTCGTAACCCTTTACCCGTTGCTGATCGCGGTCGCGCAATAAATCTTGCTGCAGGGTCTTCGGCTGGCGGAAATCCATCCCGGTGCCTGCAACCGCCGTCAGATCGGCACTGGGGATGCCATCGCCATCTACGGGCAGATAACGGTCGGCGAACAGCTGCAAGCGCTGTTGTCGGGCGTCGTGGCCTGCACCATCCAGATTGAAATAGGCATGGTTGGTCAGATTGACCGGGCAGGCGCGATCGGTCTGTGCCTGATACTCAATCTCCAGCCGGTGATCGGCGGTGAGTCGATAAGTCAGCGTTACGTCGAGGTTGCCAGGGAAGCCCTGGTCGCCGTCTGGCGAATGGAGCTGATAACTCACCTGCTGCTCATCCTGCTTCACAATCTGCCAGCGGCGAGCGTGGAAGCCGTTTGGCCCGCCGTGCAACTGATGCTCCCCTTGATTGGCGATCAGCGGGTGTGGCTTGCCATCAATGTTCAGGCTGGCATGTGCAATACGGTTGGCATAGCGCCCGACCGTGGCCCCCAGATAAGCTCCCTGATGCAGGTAGTCCTGCGGGGTTTGGCATCCCAGCAGCAACTCACGTTGTTCCCCTGATTTCAAGGGCAGCACGGCGGAAAGCCAGGTTGCGCCCCAATCCATAAACGTGACCGTCATTCCCGCGGCATTTCGCAGGGTGGTGAGAATAAAGGGCTGGCCGTCTGGGGCAACGGCGGAATTATCGCTCAGCATAGGCCGGATCCTTGTGAAGCTTTGCAGACGTAGAAGGTTTCTTGCAGGCCGTTGGTTCGCAATGGATATTCGCGAGCTACCGCCGTACGTACCGACTCTACCAGATCCTGCGGCATCAGGGCCACAATGCAACCCCCAAAGCCCCCTCCGGTCATGCGCACACCGCCACGATCGCCAATGACCTCTTTAACGATCTCGACCAGCGTATCGATAGGGGGCACGGTGATGGCAAAGTCATCACGCATCGACGCGTGCGATTCGGCCATCAGTTTGCCCATCAGCTTCAGATTGCCAGCGGCCAAGGCATCGGCAGCGGCCAAGGTGCGATCGTTTTCGGTGATCACATGGCGCGCCCGTTTGGCCACGATCGGATCCAGTTCATGCATGATCGGGAAAAACAGATCCGGGCTCACGTCGCGCAGCGCCTTGACGCCGAAGAAGCGAGCTGCCGCTTCGCACTGTTGACGGCGGGTGTTGTATTCGCTGTCGACCAGGCCGCGTTTGACGTTGGAGTTGATGATCACCACCGCGACATCGGCTGGCATTGGCACCGCCCGAGTTTCCAAAGAGCGGCAGTCGATCAACAGGGCGTGGTCTTTCCTGCCCAACGCAGAAATCAGCTGATCCATAATGCCGCAGTTGCAGCCGACAAACTGGTTTTCTGCTTCCTGGCCATTGAGCGCCAGCGCTACGCCGTCCAACGGCAATTGATAGAGCGCCTGCAACACCTGGCCGACGGCCACTTCCAGTGAGGCGGAAGAGCTAAGCCCGGCACCTTGCGGGACGTTGCCGCTGATCACCAGATCGGCACCGCCAAAACTGGCATCGCGGGTCTGCAGGTGTTTCACCACGCCGCGTACATAATCGGCCCAGCGCAGATTGGCGTGGCTGACGATCGGCTCATCCAGCGAAAACTGATCCTGCTGGTTCTCGTAATCGGCGGCCAATACGCGGATCAGGCGATCGTTACGTGGAGCTCCGCTGATCACGGTTTGATAATCAATGGCGCAGGGCAGGACGAAGCCGTCGTTGTAATCGGTGTGCTCACCGATCAGATTGACTCGGCCCGGAGCCTGGATCGTCAGGGTGGGTGCGTAGCCAAAGTGTTCGGTAAACAGGGCTTGGGTAAGTTGTTTTAGACTCATTATTTCACTCCGGCTTCGCGGTAATGGATATCACTGACCGCACGCAGGCGTTCAGCGGCTTGTTCTGCGGTCAGGTCGCGTTGGGTTTCTGCCAGCATTTCATAGCCCACCATAAATTTGCGCACCGTGGCGCTGCGCAGTAACGGCGGATAGAAGTGGGCATGCAGTTGCCAGTGGCGGTTATCGGCCTGGTTGAAGGGTGCGCCGTGCCAGCCCATGGAATAAGGGAAAGAGCATTGGAACAGGTTGTCATAGCGGCTGGTGAGTTTCTTCAGCGCGATGGCCAGATCGCGGCTTTGTGCTGCACTAAGCTCGGTCAGGCGTTGTACCGGCGCTTTTGGCAGCAGCAGCGTTTCAAAGGGCCATGCAGCCCAATAAGGAACAACTGCTAACCAGTGCTCGGTTTCCACCACCGTACGGCTACCGTCGGCCTGCTCGCGCTGAGCATAGTCCACCAGCATGGGGGATTGATGCTGGCTGAAATACTCCTGTTGCAGGCGATCTTCTCGTTCGGCTTCATTCGGTAGGAAGCTGTTGGCCCATACCTGACCGTGTGGATGAGGATTGGAACAGCCCATCGCGGCCCCTTTATTTTCAAACACCTGCACCCAGGGGTAGCTGCGCCCCAGATCGGCGGTCTGTTCCTGCCAGGTGGCGATCACCTGCTCCAGCGCGGGTAGCGTCAGCTGCGGTAGCGTTTTACTGTGATCGGGGGAGAAGCAGATCACCCGGCTGGTGCCACGGGCACTTTGGCAACGCATCAGTGGGTCGTCACTTTCCGGTGCCTGCGGGGTATCTTGCATCAGTGCGGCAAAATCATTGGTGAACACGTAGGTGCCCGGATAGTCAGGGTTTTTATCACCGGTCACGCGCGTGTTGCCTGGGCAAAGGAAGCAGTCGGGATCGTGGGCTGGCAGTGTTTCCTGAGCGGGGGATTCCTGCTGGCCCTGCCACGGGCGTTTGGCCCGGTGCGGAGATACCAGCACCCATTGCCCGGTAAGGGGATTAAAACGGCGATGTGGATGATCGATAGGATTGAAATCAGGCATTGCGCTTCCTTTATCTCGCGACGGGGCTAGTTGTAATCGCTTTCACCTGCTGTGTGACCGACTTTAGCCGAGTGCATTTTGGAAAATAATGGCTAGAAGATAGCACGGTCGCGGTGAGAAAAAGGTGATCTAGCGCGAAAAATGGAATCGCTTACATCGATTGAGGCTTTAATCCGGTTGAGGTAGGTAAGGCGGTGGGGTTGGTTAAGTGGTAGCGATTACACGGCGCAGGCTGGCAGTGAAATCTGCCAGCCTGTAGGGGACTAATATTGGTAAGCCGGGTAGGTAAAGAACAGCAAATGGACCAGATTTAGCCCAAAGTGGAAGAGAATGGGCACCCATAGGCGACCGCTCCACATCCAGGCCAAGCCATAAATCACCCCCGCCAGCGTGGCAAATGCCATCATCAACGTGCCGCCAGCAAAGTGAGCGGCACCAAACAGCAGGGCGGTGATAATCAGTGCCGGATAGGCACCCAGCCACTGGCGCAAACGCTGCTGCAAATAGCCACGGAACAGCGCTTCTTCTGCCATCGAAACAAAAAACAGGTTGGCCATAATGAAAGCCAGGATCCAGGAGGGCAGGTGCAACTCAACTTTCAGCCCACCGAGCGCCACCGCCAACAGCAACACAGCAGGTACGCAGAGCACCAGGATCAGCCAGGCGCTGAGGCCTACTTGTTTGTCGGGCTTACCCGCGTTAAACAGCGTTGGCAGGCAGGCTACCAGCAGAAAGGGCACCAGTGCCTTATCGAAGTTGTAATACATGGAATACAGCGAGCTCATCGGGCCCACTTTGTCCTGATCGACCATCAATTGGTTATTGAAGCCCGGTATCAGGTGATAAAACAGCGCAATTGAGCAGGCGACTAAAAACACTTCCAGCGCGAGCGTGATGCTTCGCTGTTGGCGATAATGCTGATGAAGCCAGATGGCAATGGCGATAACAGCCAGATAACCCAGCCCGACGGGCGTCAGGATATGATGGTAAATCCCCATTGCGGCGGCCGCAGCCAATACTACCGAGGCAATCAGCCGATTAAATGGCAAAAAAAACAACGAAGCCGAAAGTACGCCCCACATGATAGCTATCCCTTTAAAATAGATACACGGCGCTCAATGCCGGAAGTCCGGCGTGTTAATGTCTGGTTAAATGAGCACTAATTGGGATAGTAGCACAAGCTAGCGCTAGTAAAGGTCGGGACAGTAGTTAATCGTGCTTATAACGACTAACTAGCTGTTTCTAATTGTGCTGCAGGAGGGAGTCATGCAGATCACCGACACGCCGTAAACCCGTCCCTGGGGGCTCGAGTCGCGCATCCATGCGCTCAACGGTGGGTTAAGCTGCATGACTCCCTCCTGTCTCAAACTTATGGTGTCGTGGTTTTAACCACGCATCCACGCCTGCGAACGTATAACCTCCCCAAGGTTCTGCAAGGTCTCCAGGCTTTGCTGGTGGATCTCTTCCGTTGGGGCGGCGCATAAATCTTGTAGCACCGTGACCTGTAAACCTGCATCGTGCGCCTGCCGGGCGGTGCTCTCAATGGCTAGCGGGGTGCTGATACCGCCCAATAACAGGTGGTGGCAGTGGTGCTGCTGTAACCAGGCTAACAAATTGTTACCGGCAAAGGCGCTAAGCCCTTTCTTTTCCAGGCACAGATCCTCGGTTTTTACCTCCAGACCGGCCAACCAATGACATCCCCCGTTGCTTAAGCGCAGCGCGCCGATATGTTTGAGCTGATTGAACAGCGGCGAGTGTCGGGGAATATCGTGGTAATTGTCGGCAAAACCGGTGCGTAACCAAATCACCGGGATTTTACGCACCCGCGCGTAGGCCGCAGCAGCATTGACGTGTGCGATCACATCACGCGTTACGATCTGTTCGCGGCAGTGATTCGCCCGCCCTTTAGGACCAGCCAGATCTTCAATCAGGTCAATAATAATCAGCGCGGCGGACATACCTTCTCCAAAAACGTCTCTGTATCCTTTAATGATAAAAGGCCAAATGTGATGCGTTATGGAGGAAGTGTTGCCGGATATGTCCCCAGGATGAGCGCTGTAGCACTCATCCCGAGTAGGTTAAGCCAGGACGTCTTGCTGATAGCGGTAGCCATCGCCTTCAGGGATGAAGGAGAAACGGTGGGTGATGCATTGCGGCGCATCTTCTGCGTGGTGTGAAACAAACAGCAACTGGGTCGAGCCCTGTTGGATCAGCACATCCACGAAGCGCCTTACCAACTGGCGGTTTAGCGGATCCAAGCCTTGCAGTGGCTCATCGAGGATCAGCAGCGCCGGATGTTTGACTAACGCCCGGGCGATCAGCGCCAGGCGTTGTTGCCCCCAGGACAGGCTTTGGAAGGGGGCATCGCCCATAGCGCCAAGCCCGAGCAGCGCCAGCCATTGCGAGGTCAACTGATGCTGACGATCGGAAACCGCCTGATAAATGCCGATCGAATCAAAGAAGCCGGACAGGATCACGTTACGCACGCTGGAGCTGACCCGGTAGTCCAGATGCAGGCTGCTGCTGACGTAGCCGATATGGCGTTTGATATCCCAGATGGTTTCCCCACTGCCGCGTCGGCGGCCAAACAGCGTCAGATCGTTGCTATAGCCTTGCGGATGATCGCCGGTGATCAGGCTGAGCAGAGTGGATTTTCCCGCCCCGTTTGGGCCGACGATCTGCCAGTGTTCACCGGGGTTAACCTGCCAACTGAGTTGGTTGAGGATGGGGCGATCGTTGTAGCTCACTACGCCATCACGCAGAACGATCAGTGGCCGATCGTCCGGCAGCCTGATGACCTGGGTGGGATCTTCGGCTTCTGGCAGCGTCAAGCCGTTGAGATTTTCACTGTGCGCCAGTTGGGCGACCAGCGCGTCGGTCATCACCTGCTCCCGTGGCCCTTGGCTGGTGAGGGTGCAATCGGCCAGCACGCCGACCTGCTCAATGAAACCTGGGATTTCATCAAACCGGTTGAGCACCAGGACCACGGTATAACCCTGCTGTGAAAGTTTGCCAAGCAGGGTGGCGAGCTGAGCGCGTGAATTGACGTCCAGCCCGTCGAACGGCTCATCGAGGATCAATAAATCGGGTTGGGCCATCAGGGCGCGACACAGCAGGGTTTTACGGGTCTCACCGGTAGAGAGATATTTGAAACGGCGCGTAAGCAGGGGCGTGATGCCAAACTGCTCGGCCAACTGTGTGCAGCGAGCGGGCTCTTTGTGCTCTTCCTGAATGATTTCCGCCGTGGTGCGGCCGGTGTCGTCTTCGTCCGCGCTGAGCAGGTCGGTATTGTTGCGCTGCCATTCATCGCTGACCAGCTTTTGCAACTGCTCAAAGGAGAGCCGTACTACGTGGCGAAAATCACTGTGGCGTTCGCCTTTCAGTAACGTCAGCTCACCGGCCAGCGCCCGGGCTAGCGCAGATTTCCCACTGCCGTTAGCCCCGACGAACGCCCAGCTATCGCCGGACTGAATATCAAGCCGATCCAGCTCCAGCGTGCGGGTATCGCTTAAACGAAATGAGCCTTGCGAAATGTGCAACGACGACATCTTCTAATCCCTATTCTGCAATGTTTCGCTTTAGAAATAGGCGCAAGCGGAAAAGATGTCAATCGGCAATACTGCAACGTGACGTTGCGTTTAACACAACGTCGCGACAATCACCCGATCGGCGTTGAACAAGGCGTGTATCGGCGTGCCGACGCTCAGTTTCAACTGCGCCAGTTCCTGGTTGCTGACGGTGGCGCACAGCGTTTCTCCGCCGTTGAGCGTCACCAGAACCTCACTGTGATCGCTACCAGGCTGAATGCTGGCAACGGAACCCGGCAGCGCGTTATCGGCCAGGCCAGTCGAAGCCGGATCGGTGCTCAGCTTCACCCAAGGCGCTTTAATCAGGGCCAATACCTCTTTGCCCGGCGTCAACTGTAGCCGGTCGGCGCTTTGCTGAGTGACGGCAGCGGTCAGGCGGGTGTGGCCGTCGGCCAGCAACAGGCTGATATGCTGTTGGACCTGCTGGTGGTCGCGTTCAATCACGGTGCCGAAAAACTGGTTGCGGGCGCTGGTTTGCAACGAGAAACGGGCGATGGCGGCCAACAGGCTGTCCAACGGCAGATGATCCTGCTGCAACACGTCAAAGGCCTTCTGCTGGATTTGGCCCAGCAGATCGTAAAGTTGGATCAGCCGCAGGCCATAACGGGTCACCTGCGCTCCGCCGCCGCCTTTGCCGCCGGTAGCACGTTCGACCACCGTCTGCTCGGCCAGTTGATTCATCTCATTGATGGCATCCCAGGCGCTTTTGTAGCTGATCCCCGCCAGTTTGGCTCCCTGGCTGATCGAGCCGGTATGCACCACTTGCTTGAGCAGCGCGATGCGGCGTGGGTCAGCGAACAGTTTCTGCTGCAGCTTTAAGGTAAGGAGGATCTCGGCCTGCATGATGGGTCCTTATAAGGCAGTAAGTCAGGCTATTGTCGCCGATTTGCCGCAAAGCGCCAACTGAGCACGTTTAGCCGGTTACAAATTTCCCGCAGTCGGTAAAATAACCGCGTTTTCGCCTGCGTTTTGGTTTACAGTGAAGCCTACGCAGCGGTTTAAAGCAGTCAAGTGAGGCTACGATGTTAGAATTATTGAAAAGTCTGTTGTTTGCCGTGGTAATGGTGCCGGTAGTGATGGCCATTATTTTAGGCTTGATTTATGGCTTGGGCGAGGTGTTTAACCTCTTCTCCAAAGTTGGCCATCCTAAAGAAAACCGCAGCTAATCCCCCTCCCAAATGCCCGCTGAGCTCTCTTGGCGGGTATTTCTCAAGTTATCTCTCGCTTTGCCGATAAACCGCATGACAATCGTTCTCGCTGCGTTATATTATTTTTTACATAGCGATGTGATGAGAGTTAACTTGCGGAGAAAACAATGAAACAGCAATGGATTAACTGGGTTGGCGGTGTGGCATTGGCTTGCGGGCTGGTGGCACAGGTTTCTGCGGCGGAGAAAATCACCGTGTTTGCCGCAGCCTCGCTGACCAACGCCTTACAAGATATCGCCACTGAATATCAGAAAGGCAAAGACGTCGAAGTCGTCTCCTCTTTTGCTTCCTCCTCAACGCTGGCACGCCAGATTGAGCAAGGGGCACCTGCGGATATGTTTATCTCTGCCGATCAGCAATGGATGGATTACGCCATCGATAAGCAGCAGATGGTGAAAGATACCCGTTATACCCTGTTAGGTAACGAACTGGTGCTGATCGCCGCCAAATCGGCCAAACAAGATAAAATCACTATCAACAAGCAAACCGACTGGGCCAAATTGCTCAACGGTGGCCGCTTGTCCGTAGGCGATCCGGATCATGTTCCTGCGGGCATCTACGCCAAAGAAGCGTTGCAGAACCTGGGGGCATGGACCACGCTGGAACCGCGGCTGGCGCGGGCTAATAACGTGCGCGGCGCCATGGCCATGGTTGAGCGTGAAGAAGCCCCGCTGGGCATCGTTTATGGCTCTGACGCCGTGGCGAGCGACAAGGTCAAAGTGATTGCCATCTTCCCGGAAGACAGCCACAAGCCGGTTGAGTATCCAATGGCCATCGTTAAAGATCACCAAACGCCAGCCGTGACGGCTTTCTACGATTACCTGAAGACACCGGCCGCTGCGGCTATCTTCGAACGTTATGGATTCACCCCGCGTAAATGATATTAAGTGAGTATGAATGGCAGGCGGTCGAACTGAGCCTGAAAGTCTCCAGCCTGGCGGTGATCTGCAGTTTGCCGCTGGGTATTTTGATGGCCTGGATCCTGGTTCGCTGCAATTTCCCCGGTAAATCGTTGTTGGATAGCATTATTCATCTGCCGTTAGTCCTGCCACCGGTGGTGGTGGGCTATCTGCTGCTGATCGCCATGGGGCGGCGTGGCTTTATCGGCGAATGGCTGTACAACTGGTTTGGTTTCAGCTTCAGTTTCAGCTGGCGTGGTGCTGCCTTGGCTTCGGCGGTGGTGGCATTCCCGCTGATGGTGCGTGCTATCCGCATGTCGCTGGAAGCGGTGGATACCCGTTTGGAACAGGCAGCCCGCACCTTGGGCGCCAATCCGTGGCGGGTGTTTTTCACCATCACCTTACCGCTTTCGCTGCCCGGTGTGATCGTTGGCGTGGTGCTGGCCTTTGCCCGCTCTTTGGGCGAGTTTGGCGCCACCATCACCTTTGTTTCCAATATCCCAGGGGAAACTCGTACCATCCCGCTGGCAATGTATACCCTGATCGAAACGCCAGGGGCCGAGGCGGCAGCAGCGCGTTTGTGCGTGATTGCCATCGTGTTGGCACTGGCTGCTTTGATGGTTTCCGAATGGCTGGCCCGCTGGGGCCGCAAGCGTATGGGCTTATAGATGTTAGAACTGGATTTCTCCCAGCAGCTTGGCGATCTCAATCTCAACGTGCAGGCTAATCTGCCGGCTCAGGGGATCACCGCGATCTTCGGGCTTTCCGGGGCCGGTAAAACCTCCTTGATCAATGCCATCGGTGGCCTGACGCTGGTGCAGCAGGGGCGTATTGTGCTTAATGGTCGCACGCTGGTGGATACCGCCAGCGGTGTCTGTTTGCCACCGGAAAAACGCCGGGTTGGCTATGTTTTCCAAGATGCGCGCCTGTTCCCACATTATCGGGTACGCGGCAATCTGCAATACGGTATGGCGGCCAGTATGCGCGGCCAGTTTGACAGCATTGTCGAACTGTTGGGGATTGCGCCGTTGCTGAACCGCTTGCCTTTGACCCTCTCCGGCGGAGAGAAACAACGCGTCGCGATTGGTCGGGCGCTGCTGACCGCGCCGGAACTGTTGCTGATGGATGAACCGCTGGCCTCGCTCGATATGCCACGCAAGCGTGAGTTGTTGCCGTATCTGGAGCGACTGGCGCAGGACGTCAATATCCCCATTCTCTATGTCAGCCACAGCATGGACGAGATTTTACGCCTGGCAGAGCAGGTGATGGTGTTGGATCACGGCCAGGTGCGGGCGTACGGCGGGTTGGAGGAGGTTTGGGCCAGCAGCGCGCTGCGGCCTTGGCTACAACGTGAAGATCAGAGTAGCGTGTTGAGCGTTAGCGTGATTGAGCATCACCCGCGCTATGCCATGACCGCGCTGGCATTGGGCGATCAGAGGCTGTGGGTCGGCGGTATTGAAGCGCCGGTGGGCAGCCAAATGCGTATTCGTATCAACGCCGCCGACGTTTCTTTAGTGCTACAACCGCCAGCCAACAGCAGTATCCGTAATATTCTGCCCGCCAAGGTAGTGGAGTGTCTGGATGTGGCAGGGCAGGTTGAGGTGAAGCTGATGGTCGGGGAAAACATCCTCTGGGCGCGCATCACCCCATGGGCACGTGACGATCTGGCTATCAGGCCCGGCCAGTGGCTGTATGCACAGGTCAAGAGCGTGTCGATCAGCCGTGATGGCCCCTCACCCCAACCCTCTCCCACAGGGCTGAGGAATCCCCACTAATTTTTTCTTAGTGGTTTCAGAGAATTAGAGCGAGTGTTTTACGATCAATCTGTTCCATTTTGTTCGTAAATTGGCAGTGAGAGAATGACGAACCACTTCTTCTCGTCTGCTTGAGGCTGTTTTTTAGTCCGTTTTTGGGTAAAAAACAGCCTATTTCTCGTCTCAATTTTTCTGGGGATTCCTCAGCCCACAGGGAGAGGGAGCTATTAGCCCCTGCTCTTTTGGAAGTAAAGAGATGATCTTAGCAATGGAGATCGCTCCTGCAACCAAGGTGAATCAGCCGGGGATCATGAAGGATCACGATACTTTCAACCCACTCGATCGGTTCCCTCTCCCTGTGGGAGAGGGCTAGGGTGAGGGGTATCTTTTTAATTCAACACGCGAGAACGGATAACCTCGGCAATACCCGGCTGCAGATGGTCGGCAATCACCAGATCCGCACGTTCCTTGATGGCATTATCGGCATTACCCATGGCAACGCCCAGCCCAACGGCCTCAAGCATGCTCAGGTCGTTGTAGTTGTCACCAAAGGCGACCACCTGATCCATGCTCAACCCCTGTGACTCCACCCACTGCTGCAGGCGTTTGCCCTTGCTGTTGCCGCCTTTGGCAATGTCCACCTGATCGTGCCAGGACCATTCACAGGCCAGGCCCAGCTCTTTTTCTACCATTTCGGCAAAGCTGCGCAGCGCTGGGAGATCGCTATGTGACGTGGCAAACTTCCAGATAGCCTGCGCGTCATCCGCCGCCTGCATCAGGCTGTTGACCTGCAACAATGTTGGGCGCTGGGCTACCGGCAAAGTCTCTGACCAGGCCAGCGAACGGATCACATGACCGCTTGTCTCCTGATACAGCATGGCGTCGTCAACATACATCAGGCCGTGAATATCGTTTTGCTTGAGCAGTTGCAGTACCTGCTTGGCCTGCTCTTTTGCCAGCGGATCGGAAGCCAGTACCTTTTTCTGCTGGAAGTCGTACAGATAGGTGCCGTTACAACAAATGGCTGGCGTATCGATTTGCAGTGCCTGATAAAACGGATGGATAGCCACGTGATGGCGGCCGGTGACCACCACGACTTTCACCCCGGCAGCACGGGCTTCCTCCAGTGCGGCCAGCGACTGCGGTAAGATACGTTTCTGGTTGTCTAGCAAAGTGCCGTCTAAATCGAGGGCAATAACACGGTAGCTCATAGCGGTCTCATTATAGTTAGCAAGAAAATTACCTCGATGGTACACCGGATAACCGTTCGATAAAACTGCGTAACCTGCCAGGGTTGCCATGTCACAAATGTCGCGTAAGCTAGAACAAACTGAAACCGGTTACCCTTTCTCATTAAGGAGAGCAAATGAAGCAAATCGTTTATGTCGCCAGCCCGGAGAGCCAGCAGATCCACGTGTGGCAGTTAGACGACAAGGGCGCACTGGCGCTGCTGCAAACGGTCGAGGTCGCGGGGCAGGTACAGCCGATGGCGATCCACCCGGACAAGACTCATCTGTATGTTGGGGTACGTCCGGCGTTTGGCATTGTCAGCTACCGTATCGCGGAAGATGGCACGTTGCATGAGGCTGGGATGGCACCACTGCCAGGCAGCCCAACCCATATTTCCACCGATTTGCAGGGCCGTTATCTGTTCTCCGCCTCTTACAGCGGCAACTGTGCCAGCATCAGCCCGATTGGCCATGATGGTGTGGTGCTTGCGCCTACCCAGCAGATCGATGGCCTGACCGCGCCGCATTCGGCCAATATTGACCCGACCAATCAATTGCTGCTGGTGCCGTGCCTGAAAGAGGACCGCATCCGCCTGTTCAATCTGAGCCAGCAGGGCCAACTTACGCCACACGGCCAAGAGGCCGTAGCAACGGCAAGTGGAGCAGGCCCTCGCCATAT
This sequence comes from Serratia sp. 3ACOL1, assembly GCF_003668775.1. Lineage (NCBI taxonomy): Bacteria > Pseudomonadati > Pseudomonadota > Gammaproteobacteria > Enterobacterales > Yersiniaceae > Serratia > Serratia sp. 3ACOL1. The sequence continues at coordinate 392,970 of NZ_CP033055.1, forward strand.
GGCATTCCATGGCAACGATAAATTCGCTTACTGCGTCAATGAATTGGATGGCACGGTGGACGTGTTCGCCATCGAAGCCAACGGTGGCAAATATACGCTGGTGCAAAGCCTGGACATGATGCCTGCCGATTTCACTGGCACGCGTTGGGCGGCGGATATCCACCTCACGCCAAACGGCCGTTTCTTGTATACCAGCGATCGCACCGCCAGCATTTTAACCGTATTCAGCGTGTCGGAAGATGGCGGCAAGATTGCGGTGGTTGGCCACCATGCCACAGAAGAACAGCCACGCGGTTTCAACATCGATCACAGCGGTCGCTTCGTGATTGCGGCAGGGCAGAAATCTGGCCATATTGGCGTGTATCAGATTGACCAAGACAGCGGCGAGCTGACGGACCTGGCGCGTTACCCGGTGGGCAAAGGCCCAATGTGGGTGAGCGTGCTGGCAAAATAGTGGGTTAAAAATCGGGGCGAAGTGCTTCGCCCCTCAACGTTTCTCAGTTGTATTTTACCGTCAACGTCGCTTTGCCAAGGCTATGGAAGTGGATGTTAAAACCGACCATAGCGCCGCTCGCCTCTGCATCCACTGGAATGTTTTCCACGTCCAATGCATGCACGGTGAACTGATAACGATGGCTTTCACCCTGTGGCGGAGCCGCGCCACCGTAACCGGCCTTACCGAAATCGGTACGGGTTTGTACTGCGCCAGCCGGTAGCCCCGGTTTGCCGGAACCCGCACCTTGCGGCAGTTCATGCACGTTTGCCGGAATATTGGCGACCACCCAGTGCCACCAGCCGGAGCCGGTAGGGGCATCGGGATCGTAAACCGTGATGGCAAAGCTCTTGGTGCCCGCCGGTGCATCTTCCCAGGCCAGATGAGGGGAGAGGTTATCCCCGTGGTAGCCCATGCCGTTAAATACCTGCCGTTCAGGCATTTTTGCGCCGTCTTGCAGATCGTTGCTGTACAAACGAAAAGCCATAATGACTCCCAGTTGTCTAAAATACCGAACCCCTAAGCTAGATCGGTTTGCCGCCACAATACAACCTTAAAACCGTTACTCCACCGCCGCGGCGATCGCCGCCGTCAGCCGGGTGAGTTGTTCTGGCGTGATGATATAAGGCGGCATCAGGTAGATCAGTTTACCGAACGGCCGGATCCACACGCCGCGTTCGACAAATCCGCGTTGCAGCAACGCCACATCCACCGGCTGATGCATCTCCACCACGCCAATTGCCCCAAGCACCCGCACGTCGGCCACCTTGGGTGATGCCACCAGCGGTAAGAGTTGCTGTTTAAGCTGTGTTTCAATAGCGGCGACCTGATGTTGCCAGTGATTTTCCTCCAGCAAGGTCAGGCTGGCGCAGGCGACGGCGCAGGCCAGCGGGTTGCCCATAAAGGTTGGCCCATGCATAAAGCAGCCTGCGGCCCCGTTACTGATCGTTTCTGCGATGTGGCGCGTGGTCAGGGTGGCGGAAAGGGTCATATAGCCACCGGTTAGCGCTTTGCCCAGGCAAAGAATATCCGGCACCACGTCGGCATGTTCACAGGCAAACAGTTTGCCAGTGCGGCCAAAACCGGTGGCGATCTCGTCGGCAATCAGCAGGATTTGGTAGCGATCGCATAGCTCCCGCACGCGTTGCAGATAGGTTGGATGATAGATCCGCATCCCACCGGCTCCTTGCACCACCGGCTCCAGGATCACAGCGGCTATTTCCCCGGCGTGCTGCTCCAGTAATTCGGCAAACGGCACAATGTCCTGTTCGTCCCAAGGCTGGTCAAAACGGCACTGCGGCGCAGTGGCAAACAGGTGGGTGGCCAAATAGCCCTGATACAGGCTATGCATGGAGTTGTCCGGATCGCAGACCGACATCGCGCCAAAGGTATCGCCGTGATAGCCATGGCGTAAGGTCAGAATGCGTTGCCGCCGTTCACCACGGGCCTGCCAATATTGCAGCGCCATCTTTAACGCCACTTCGACCGCCACCGATCCAGAGTCTGCCAGGAATACGCACTGTAAAGCTTCCGGGGTCATCGCTACCAGCTTGCGACACAGTTCAATAGCGGCGGGATGAGTGATGCCACCGAACATCACGTGCGACATTTTTTCCAACTGCTGTACGGCTGCCTGATTCAACTGTGGATGATTGTAACCGTGGATCGCCGCCCACCAGGAAGACATGCCATCCACCAGCAGGCGGCCATCGTCCAGTTGCAGCTCGACGCCACTGGCGGACACCACCGGATAGCAAGGCAAGGGCTGGGTCATGGAGGTGTAAGGGTGCCAGATGTGGCGTCGATCGAATTCAATATCGCAGGGAGAAACAGACATTAACCGTAAACCAAATTTTAATAGAATGGTTGACAGTATAATCGCAAACTCTACACTGACGACACTTTTTTCCCTTTTGGAGACGCCGTAAATGGCCGATCGCATTCACTGGACAGTAGGGCAAGCCCAGGCCCTGTTTGATAAACCCTTACTCGAACTGCTGTTCGAAGCACAGACCGTTCACCGCCAACATTTTGATCCGCAACAGGTGCAGGTCAGCACGCTGCTATCGATCAAAACCGGTGCCTGCCCGGAAGACTGTAAGTACTGCCCGCAAAGTTCGCGCTACAAAACCGGCCTGGAATCCGAGCGGCTGATGCAGGTGGAACAGGTGCTGGAATCGGCGCGCAAGGCCAAAGCGGCCGGTTCGAGCCGTTTCTGTATGGGGGCCGCCTGGAAAAACCCGCACGAGCGCGATATGCCTTATCTGCAACAGATGGTGCAGGGCGTCAAGGCGATGGGAATGGAAACCTGCATGACGCTGGGCACGCTGGATGGCGCGCAGGCAGAACGGCTGGCCGAAGCGGGGCTGGATTACTACAACCATAACCTGGACACCTCGCCGGAATTCTACGGCAACATCATCACCACTCGCAGCTATCAGGAACGTCTGGATACCCTGGATAAGGTGCGTAACGCCGGGATCAAAGTGTGCTCCGGTGGGATTGTCGGGCTGGGCGAAACGGTGCGTGACCGCGCGGGGCTGTTGGTCCAACTGGCCAATCTGCCCAAGCCGCCGGAGAGCGTGCCGATCAATATGCTGGTGAAGGTGAAAGGTACGCCATTGGCCGACAATGACGACGTCGATCCGTTCGACTTTATCCGCACCATTGCCATTGCCCGCATCATGATGCCGACGTCCTATGTCCGCCTGTCGGCAGGCCGTGAACAGATGAGCGAGCAGACTCAGGCGATGTGCTTTATGGCCGGGGCCAACTCTATCTTCTATGGCTGCAAATTGCTTACCACGCCCAATCCGGAAGAGGACAAGGATCTGCAGCTGTTCCGTAAGCTGGGCCTGAATCCGCAGCAAACCGCCACCGAACAGGGTGACAATCAGCAGCAGCAGGTGCTGACCGAGCAGTTGCTGCACGCCGATACCGCTGAATTCTACAACGCGGCGCTGTAATGAGCTGGCAGCAACGGATCGAACAGGCGCTGGAGGAGCGGCGAGGAGCAGCCGCTTATCGCCAACGGCAGGTGAATCAAGGCGGTAATGGCCGCTATCTGCAACTCGACGGCCAGCGCTATGTGAATTTTTCCGGTAACGACTATCTGGGCCTGAGCCAACATCCTGAGGTGATCGCCGCCTGGCAGCAGGGGGCACAGCGCTACGGTGTGGGTAGTGGCGGTTCCGGTCACGTCACCGGTTTTTGCCATGCTCATCATGAGCTCGAGCAGCAACTGGCAGAGTGGCTAGGCTACCCGCGGGCGTTGCTGTTTATTTCCGGCTACGCGGCCAATCAGGCATTGCTGGCTGCCCTGATGCAGGCCGACGATCGCATTCTGGCGGATAAGCTCAGCCACGCCTCTATATTGGAAGCGGCCACTCACTCACCGGCACAACTGCGGCGCTTTCGGCATAACCAGCCCCAGGCATTGGCCACCTTGCTGCAAAAAACCTGTGCAGGCCAACAGTTGGCGATCACCGAAGGGGTGTTCAGCATGGACGGTGATAGCGCACCGTTGGCCGAACTACATCGGTTGACGCAGCAGGCGGGTGCCTGGCTGATGGTGGATGATGCACACGGTATTGGCGTACGTGGCGAACAGGGGCGTGGTAGTTGCTGGCAGCAAGGTGTGCGCCCGGAGGTGCTGGTCGTCACCTTTGGCAAGGCATTCGGCGTCAGCGGCGCGGCGATCCTCTGCGATAAACCGTTGGCGGAATATCTGCTGCAGTTCGCCCGCCATCTGATTTACAGCACTGCGATGCCGCCCGCTCAAGCCTGTGCTTTGCAGGCCGCGTTAAGCTGTATTCAGCAAGGGGATGAACTACGTAGTCGGCTGCAAAAACACATCCAGCATTTTCGTGCCGGGGTGGCGGGTCTGCCGTTAACGCTAACCGCGTCGGATACCGCTATCCAACCGTTGCTGGTGGGAGATAACCAACAGGCGCTGGATTTGGCGCAGCGCCTGCGAGAGCAGGGATTGTGGGTCAGCGCCATTCGTCCGCCGACGGTGCCGCCGGGGGGAGCGCGGTTACGCATTACGCTCACTGCGGCACACCAGCCGCAGGATATCGATCGCTTGCTGGAGGTACTGCATGACGTCTGCCATTGATACGGTGAACAAGCAGGCGGTGGCCGCCGCCTTCAGCCGGGCAGCGGCGAGTTACGATACCGCAGCGGTGCTGCAGCGGGAGGTTGGTGAACGCTTACTGGGGATGGGGCTGTCTCATCCTGGCCAACAGGTATTGGATGCCGGTTGCGGCACGGGCTATTTCAGCCGTCGTTGGCGCGAGCAGGGCAAACAGGTCAGCGCGCTGGATCTGGCTCCGGGCATGCTGGCTTTTGCCCGCCAGCAGCAAGCGGCGGATCGCTATCTGCTGGGGGATATCGAACACATCCCTTTGCCGACTGCCTCGGTGGATATCTGTTTTAGCAGCCTGGTGGTGCAGTGGTGCAGCGATCTGTCTCTGGCGCTGGCTGAGTTGTATCGGGTGACGCGGCCCGGTGGACTGATCCTGTTTTCTACTTTGGCACAAGGGGCTTTACACGAGTTAGGCGACGCCTGGCAGCAAGTCGATGGTGAGCGTCATGTTAATGACTTCCTGCCGCCAGCTCATATCGCCGCCGCCTGTCATCCCTACCGGCACCAGCTTACGGCAGATTGGCAAACGCTCAATTATCCCGACGTGATGACGCTGATGCGATCGCTAAAGGGCATCGGTGCGACTCATCTGCACCAAGGGCGCGAGGCTGGCCTGCTTTCCCGCCAGCGGCTTGCCGCGTTGCAGGCTGCTTATCCTTGCCGGGACGGGCAGTTTCCTCTCAGTTATCATCTGGCTTATGGAGTAATTTATCGTGATTAAGCGCTGGTTCGTCACCGGAACCGACACCGAAGTGGGCAAAACCGTGGCCAGCAGTGCCTTGCTTCAGGCCGCCAGCGCGGCAGGATGGCGCTGTGCTGGCTATAAACCGGTGGCGTCAGGCAGTGAGATGACCAATGAAGGGTTACGCAACGGCGATGCGTTGGCGCTGCAGAGAAACAGCAGCGTAGCGCTGGATTACGCCGTAGTGAATCCTTACACCTTTGCCGAACCGACCTCGCCGCATATCGTCAGCCAGGCCGAAGGACGGCCCATCTCGCTAACACGGCTTTCCACCGGTTTACGTCATCTTGAGCAACGTGCAGACTGGCTTTTAGTAGAGGGCGCAGGCGGTTGGTTTACGCCGCTTTCTGAGCATGAAACCTTTGCCGACTGGGTGCAGCAGGAGCAATTGCCGGTGATCCTGGTGGTGGGCATCAAGCTGGGCTGCATCAATCATGCTCTATTGACTGCGCTGGCGATCCAACAGTCAGGTCTGACTCTGGCAGGCTGGATCGCCAATGACGTCACCCTGCCGGGAAAACGACATCAAGAGTACCTTGCCACTCTTTGCCGCCTATTGCCCGCGCCCCTGTTGGGCGAGATCCCACATTTACCGCAGGTAGAACAGCAGGCATTGGGACAGTATCTCGATTTAACCAGGTTGAACCCTTAACCTGATGGCCCACGGAGGGGCCAGCATCACTCCGTCAGATAGGTATCAATCAGCCCTTCATCCAACTGCCCCAGTGTGCCATTTGCCACGCTACGGCCTTTATCCATCAGACAGAAGCGGTCTGCCAGATGGCGAGCAAAGGGGAGTTGGTGCTCAACCAGCAAAATGGTCATGCCCAACTCCTGATTCAGCTTACGGAGCACCTGGCCGATCTCCGTCGCCAGGGAAGGTGACATACCGGCGGTGGGTTCATCCAGGATCAGCAGTTCCGGTTCCAGCATCAAAGCGCGGCCTAATGCCAACTGCTGTTGCTCACTTTGGCACAGGTCACCCGCACGGCGCATACGCATCGCCTGCAGCCGGGGGAACAGATTGTAAATGATGGGGGGCATACGGCGGACCTTGTCACGCCCGGCCAGCAAGGCCACCTGAAGGTTCTCTTCTACGCTCAGTTGGGAAAAGATTTGCCGCCCTTGTGGCACGTAACCAATGCCCAGTAACGCCCGGTTTTCTACCGGCTGTGGCAACAGGTTTTGCGGTGGCTCATCCGCCAACTGCCAGGTCATGCTGCCGCTGACGATCGGCAGGTGTCCCATGATGCAATTGATCAGCGTGGTTTTGCCCACTCCATTGCGGCCAAGCAACAGGGTGCATTGCCCACGAGGTAACTCAAGGCTGACATCCCACAGCGTATGCTGTTGCCCATAATATTGGTTTACCGCCCTTAAGCTTAACATTTGGCATCTCCTCCAAGACCGATATTCACGTATGGATAACGTTGTCCGCAGCAAGCGGTGTCTCTCCCGGGTGTGGAAAATGCTGTGCTGATTACCCTAATCGCGGCTCAGGCTAAAAATTGGAAAATGGCCGCTACCGGTCGTTTGGCGGCTCTAGGGGGGGTTTTTGGTATGCAATGAACTTTTTCGCCGAAGATAACCGAGCTGGCTGTGGCCGGTTTTCGCCAGAATTTGCCAGTTCTTCTGCAAGGTAACGCCCCCGGATCAGGAAATGCAATTCCCAGGCCATCAGGTGTTGCGCAACAAAAAAACGGTTTGTTACTGTTTTGTTAACTGTATTTGGGCCCGGTACGCAGGGGGCTCTGCCAGGGCCAGAAGGTTAACTTGGGCGTTTTTTGCACCGTTAGCGTGCGGCATGGCAAGCTGTTGGTGCAAGCCCTAAAGGTTGTTGCCGCAACTTGCAACCCCTGAAAAGCAAAATAGCGAAAAGAGTGTTTTCGTTATCACGGCTTTTAGCATTAATCGGCATAACCAAAGCAGAATTATTGTAAAAAAATAACTAAAAAACCGGCTCCGTTGACGTTTCATTGGGAAAAGCGTTCTTTCCGCAACTCCCGTCCCCCATGGGGTAGTGAGAGTTATCCACTATTCCTGTGGATAACCTTGTGCATTATACTTAGAAAAGCGGTGTGAACAGAGAGCGGGCGCGGGTTGTGCGCAGGTTGTCCGCATTCTCGTCTTTTTATTAAATTAATTTAATATCAATAGGTTATTTAAAATCAAGCCAACGGATATCGTTAACGTGCCGATGGGCGGTTTTTCAGCGAAATCACGGCCAAAAGTTAATTCGTGACGCAATCTGGGGATAACAGGGTGATTGACAATAAAAATGTCATGGTATTGTCACCTTGCCGGTGCGTTCGCGCCCCGTTAACGGACGCAATAGCGTAAATCCGCTTGAAGCTGGTTTTATATCCAGTATCATGGGCACTGGCGGAAATCTTCCGGTCTTTCCATAATTAGGCCGCTACCGCCTGGCCGCAAACCTGAAAGATGATGGGGATATGAGCAAACATTTCAAACTGCATTCCGAATTCAAACCGGCCGGCGATCAGCCGCAAGCCATCCAAAAGCTGGAAGAGGGCCTGGAAGACGGCCTGGCGCACCAAACGCTGCTGGGGGTGACCGGCTCGGGTAAAACCTTTACCATCGCCAATGTGATTGCCGATCTCAACCGGCCCACCATGGTGCTGGCGCCCAACAAGACCCTGGCGGCGCAGCTGTATGGCGAGATGAAAGAGTTCTTTCCCGAGAATGCGGTGGAATATTTTGTCTCCTACTACGATTACTACCAGCCAGAAGCCTATGTACCTAGCTCCGATACTTTTATCGAGAAAGATGCCTCGATCAACGAACATATCGAGCAGATGCGTCTGTCGGCCACCAAAGCGCTGCTGGAGCGGCGTGACGTAGTAGTGGTGGCTTCGGTTTCCGCCATCTACGGCCTGGGCGATCCGGATCTGTATCTGAAAATGATGCTGCACCTGACCAAGGGCATGATCATCGATCAGCGTTCGATCCTGCGCCGTCTGGCCGAGCTGCAATATACCCGCAACGATCAGGCCTTCCAGCGTGCCACCTTCCGCGTGCGTGGCGAAGTGATCGACATTTTCCCGGCGGAATCGGACGAGTTGGCGCTGCGCGTTGAGCTGTTCGACGAAGAGGTCGAACGCCTGTCGCTGTTCGATCCGCTAACCGGCCAGATTGAGCAGGTGGTGCCACGCTTTACCATTTACCCCAAATCTCACTACGTTACCCCGCGTGAACGTATCGTGCAGGCGATGGAAGAGATCAAGGTGGAACTGGCCCAGCGGCGTAAAGTGCTGCTGGAAAACAACAAGCTGTTGGAAGAACAGCGGTTGACGCAGCGTACCCAGTTCGATCTGGAGATGATGAACGAGCTGGGTTACTGCTCCGGTATCGAAAACTACTCGCGCTATCTTTCCGGGCGCGGTGAGGGCGAGCCACCGCCAACCCTGTTCGACTACCTGCCAGCAGACGGATTGCTGGTGGTAGATGAATCCCACGTCACCATCCCGCAGATTGGCGGCATGTTCAAAGGCGACCGCTCGCGTAAAGAGACGCTGGTGGAGTACGGCTTCCGTCTGCCTTCGGCGCTGGATAACCGGCCGATGCGTTTTGAAGAGTTTGCCGCTGCGGCACCGCAGACCATCTACGTGTCCGCCACGCCGGGCAAATATGAGCTGGAGAAATCCGGCAGCGATATTATCGATCAGGTGGTGCGCCCAACCGGCCTGCTGGATCCGATCGTGGAAGTGCGCCCGGTCACCACTCAGGTGGACGATCTGCTTTCCGAGATCCGCAAGCGCGTTGCCATCAATGAGCGCGTACTGGTCACCACGTTGACCAAACGCATGGCAGAAGACCTGACGGAATATCTGGAAGAACACGGGGAGCGGGTGCGTTATCTGCACTCGGACATTGATACGGTAGAACGTGTCGAAATCATCCGTGATTTGCGCCTGGGTGAGTTTGACGTGCTGGTGGGCATCAACCTGTTAAGGGAAGGCCTGGACATGCCAGAGGTGTCGCTGGTGGCGATCCTGGACGCAGACAAGGAAGGGTTCCTGCGTTCTGAGCGCTCACTGATCCAGACCATTGGCCGAGCGGCGCGTAACCTCAACGGTAAAGCGATCCTGTATGGCGACAGGATCACCGATTCCATGGCCAAGGCGATCGGCGAAACGGAACGCCGCCGTGCCAAGCAGCAGGCGCATAACGAAGCCAACGGTATCGTACCTCAGGGCCTGAACAAGAAGGTTTCGGATATTCTGCAGCTTGGGCAACCAAGCAGCCGTGGCAAGCACAAAGGGAAGGGCAAAGCGGCAGAGAGTGCGGCGCAATACCAACTGCTCACCCCCAAAGCGCTGGAGCAAAAAATCCAGGAGCTGGAGGCACAGATGTATTCTCATGCACAGAATCTGGAGTTCGAGCAGGCCGCTGCGGTGCGTGATGAAATCCACCAGCTGCGCGAGCAATTTATCGCGCTATCATAATGAACCCAAGGGGCGTGGTATGCACGCCCCGGTAAATTTTCTTGCCGTACGCCCGTTTGCTGATTAAGGTGTGCGCCCCAAGTATTGAGACGAGTAGCCGCCATGACCGCAACCCCATCCAAAGACCCGTTACACGGCATTACCCTGGAGCAACTGCTGAATAAGCTAGTAGCCCAATATGGCTGGAACGGGCTGGCAGAGCGTATTCGCATCAACTGCTTCAGCAGCGATCCGAGCATCAAATCCAGCCTCAAGTTCTTGCGCCGCACCCCGTGGGCACGCAAGCAGGTGGAAGATCTCTACATCGACAGCGTTAGCGATAATCCTTGGCTCCGGGGTCAAGATTAACCGCGGCTAGCTAGCTGCACCAACGCGGTATCCAGCGCCTGGCGTAATAGTTGGCGATCGTGGCGATACGGGATATCGCTGGCTTCCAGTGGTTGTTGCACAACAATGCGATCCTGCATGGCGCTGGTATCCACCGCCGGGCCAACGATCACGGCGTCAATCATTTTACGGCCGATCTTCTCTTCCATCAGCGCCAGTTTGTCTTGCAGCGTTAATGCGGCTGCGGCGACGCTCAACTCGCGGCCCAGGTTACCGATATACACCATATTGGCGCTACTGCGGCGCAGGGCCTGAGTCAGATCCTCAAGCAGCAACAGTGGCATCAGGCTGGTAAGAAAACTGCCTGGCCCGATCAGGATCAGATCGGCTTGCGCGATTGCCTCAACCGCTTCGCGGGTGGCGTGTACCGGCGGGGAGAGCATCAGCTCTTGCGGCATGATCCTCAGTTGATCGATATTGACTTCACCGTAGACCTGATGCCCTTCATGATCGTGAGCCATCAGATCGACCGGCTGTTCCGACATAGGGATCAGCGCCGCGTCGATCTTTAGCAGACTACGAACCAGATTGATCGCCTCCAGCGGGCGCACGCTCAGGTGATCCAAGGCTTTCAGCATCAGATTCCCCAGGTTATGCCCCGCCAGTTCCCCGTTGCCGCTAAAACGGTATTCAAACATCGCCGAGGCGACGCTAGGCTCGGTAATCAGCTGATTGAGGCAATTACGGGTGTCACCCCAGGCAATGCCGCCTTCAGAACGGCGGATGCGGCCGGTAGAACCGCCGTTATCGGTAGTGGTCACAATGCCGGTCAGGCGAGAGCCCAACGATGACAGCGAAGACATCACACGGCCAAGACCGTGACCACCACCTAGTGCCACGACGCGATCAAGATCGGCCAGGGTACGGTTACGCATAAAATTCCTTAACTCAGGGTAGGTAGACTGCCTGCATAAAGTAGCGGATTTGACGCAAAAACGCGATAAAGAGTGCGATTTGCGTGATTCTGGTCAATTCGCTGGCGTAACGGTTGTTTATTATGGTTATCAAGACTTGAGAGGGTGAAAAATCGCTGTATACACAAGTATATAGCGTAAATCCACATTGGCTATCGCGGCTGTTTAGCGCTAGAATTCTCAGGAAAACCACGGTTTTGTTCCGGCTACTTGAGGTAGTGGGAATGAGATCAAAACTCCTAGCCTTGATACCTACGTTGTTCATTAGAGCGATAAGGTCTCCTGGCCGTGGCGATGTCAGCCACCAGGGTGCAGAGTGGAAACGCTCGCATCTCCCGTATTTGGAAGGTGTTACAGGTGCCGCAACTCATTGATGCTTTTGAGCGCAAATTCTATTATTTGCGCCTGTCGATCACCGACGTGTGTAACTTTCGTTGCACTTACTGTCTGCCGGATGGCTATAAACCGAGCGGCAGCCCCAAGACTTTCCTCTCTCTGGATGAAATTCGGCGCGTCAGCCGTGCCTTTGCCGAACTGGGTACCGAAAAAGTACGCCTGACCGGCGGTGAGCCTTCTTTACGCCGCGATTTTACCGACATCATTGCCGCCGTACGCGAAAACCCAGCGATCCGTACCCTGGCCGTGACTACCAATGGCTACCGCCTGGCGCGTGATGTGGCCAGTTGGCGTGATGCGGGCCTCACGGCGATTAACGTCAGCGTAGACAGCCTTGATGCGCGCCAGTTTCATGCCATCACCGGCCAGGACAAGTTCCGCCAGGTGATGGAAGGCATCGATGCCGCCTTTACCGCCGGTTACAGCAAGGTGAAGGTGAATGCGGTGCTGATGCGTGATGTCAATCACCAGCAACTGGGCAGCTTCCTTAACTGGATCAAGGATCGGCCAATCCAACTGCGGTTTATCGAACTGATGGAAACCGGCGATGGCAGCGATCTGTTCCGCAAGCACCATGTATCTGGCGAAGTGATCCGCCTGCAGTTGGAGCAGCAGGGCTGGCAGCGCCAAGTCCGTGGCCGCAGCGATGGCCCGGCGCAGGTATTCAGCCACCCGGATTATCAGGGCGAGATAGGGCTGATCATGCCGTACGAAAAAGATTTCTGTGCCAGTTGCAACCGCCTGCGGGTTTCCGCCATCGGCAATCTGCATCTGTGCCTGTTTGGTGAGCAAGGGATTACCCTGCGCGATCTGCTGGCGGATGACGGCCAGTTGGAACAGCTGAAAATGCGCATTCAAAGCGGGCTGCAAACCAAAAAGCAGACCCACTTCCTGCATCAGGGCAATAGCGGTCTCACGCAGAACTTATCGTTTATCGGCGGCTAGCTTTAACTCGAACGGTCCCCTCTCACTAAAGGAGAGGGTTAGGGTGAGGGGCCATCGACAATAAGGAGCACAACACACAATGAGCCAAACCAGCAGTGAATTTATTGCGGCCAAGATTGCCATTCTGACCGTTTCTGATCGCCGCACTGAAGCGGACGATACCTCCGGGCAATATCTACAAGAAGTCGCGCAGGAAACTGGCCATCAGGTGGTGGCGCGTGCCTTGGTCAAAGACAATATTTATCAGATCCGTGCGCAGGTTTCCGCATGGATTGCCAGCGATGACGTGCAGGCCGTGTTGATTAACGGCGGCACCGGCTTTACCTCCGGGGACAATACGCCAGAAGCGCTATTGCCGCTGTTTGACCGCGAGGTGGAAGGGTTCGGCGAACTGTTCCGCATGGTGTCATACGAAGAGATCGGCACCGCGACCATTCAATCCCGTGCTCTGGCCGGTATTGCCAACCAGACGGTGATCTTCGCCATGCCGGGTTCCACCCGAGCCTGTCGTACCGCTTGGGAACGCATTATTGAAGAACAACTGGACGCGCGCCATCGCCCGTGCAACTTCTTACCTCATTTAAAGAAATAATCCATGACGCAGCTAACCCACATTAACGCCGCTGGCGAGGCCCATATGGTCGATGTCTCTGCCAAAGCGGAGACGGTACGTGAAGCCCGTGCCGAGGCTTTTGTTGAAATGCAGGCGGCAACGCTGGCGATGATTATCGACGGCAGTCACCATAAAGGCGACGTATTTGCCACGGCGCGTATTGCCGGAATTCAAGCGGCGAAGCGCACCTGGGAACTGATCCCTCTTTGCCATCCGTTGATGTTAAGCAAGGTGGAAGTACAGCTCGAAGCGCAACCGGAATTTAACCGCGTGCGTATCGAAACCTGCTGCCGTTTGACCGGTAAAACCGGGGTTGAAATGGAGGCGTTGACTGCCGCTTCGGTGGCCGCGCTCACCATCTACGACATGTGCAAAGCGGTGCAGAAAGATATGGTAATTGGCCCGGTGCGGCTGCTAGCAAAAAGCGGCGGCAAGTCCGGTGATTTTAAGGTGGAATTATGATCACTATTCTGTTTTTCGCGCAGGTACGTGAACTGGTCGGCACCAGCACGCTGAGCCTGCCAGCACAGTACCTAACGGTTGAAGAGCTGCGCAAATCGCTGTGCGAGCGTGGCGATCGTTGGGCGCTGGCGCTGGAGCCCGGTAAATTGCTGACGGCGGTCAACCAATCGCTGGTGGCCGCAGAGCATCCGCTGCAAGCCGGTGATGAAGTGGCTTTCTTTCCACCGGTAACCGGAGGTTAACAGTGGAAAATACTCGTATCCGCGTTGGTCAGGCAACCTTTAGCGTAGGTGAAGAATACCAGTGGCTGGCACAGTGTGATGATGATGGCGCAGTGGTGACTTTTACCGGCAAGGTACGCAATCACAATTTGGGGGATGACGTCAGTGCCTTGTCGTTGGAGCATTACCCTGGCATGACTGAAAAAGCCCTTGAAGAGATCGTTGCAGAAGCGCGATCCCGTTGGCCATTGCAGCGGGCAACGGTGATCCATCGCATCGGTGATCTCTTCCCTGGTGATGAAATTGTGTTTGTCGGCGTGACCAGCGCCCACCGCAGTATGGCGTTCGAGGCGGCACAATTTATTATGGATTATCTGAAAACCCGAGCTCCCTTCTGGAAGCGTGAGGCGACCGGGCAGGGGGAGCGCTGGGTAGAAGCTCGCGATACGGATAAACAAGCCGCCAAGCGTTGGTAAATACCGCCTCAACAGCGGAAATAAATCAATACCTTTGTCCGTTTCGCGCGGTGTTTTCTGTGGTACGCTTATTATTGGCAGGGGAAGTTCCCCGAAACTTGGCTCACATGTAAAAGGTAACCGTCATGGACCGATATCCACGTAATGGTTCGATCGTTGAACGTGCCAACAGCGGCATTCAGGCTTATATGGCGCAGGTGTATGGCTGGATGACCTGTGGCTTGCTGTTGACCGCATTTGTTTCCTGGTATGCAGCGCATACGCCTGCGATCATCAACTTTATTTTCTCAAGCCAGATCACTTTCTTTGGGCTGATTATTCTACAGCTGGGCCTGGTGTTTGTGATTTCCGGCATGGTTAACCGCCTGAGCGGCACCATGGCCACTGGGCTATTTATGCTCTACTCGGCGCTGACCGGGTTAACGCTATCAAGCATCTTCATTGCCTACACCTATAGCTCGATCGCCAGCACCTTCGTGGTCACTGCGGGTATGTTCGGCGCGATGAGCCTGTACGGCTATACCACCAAACGCGATTTGAGCGGTTTTGGCAGCATGCTGTTTATGGGGCTGATCGGGATTGTGCTGGCTTCGCTGGTGAACATCTGGCTGAAAAGCCCGGCGCTGATGTGGGCGATCACCTATATCGGCGTGCTGGTATTTGTGGGCCTGACGGCGTACGACACCCAGAAACTGAAAGCGATGGGTGAACAGTTGAATGCCGATGATAAAGACAGTTTCCGCAAATACGCCATCGTTGGCGCATTGACGCTGTATCTCGACTTTATCAACCTGTTCCTGATGCTGTTGCGTATCTTCGGCAACCGCCGCTAATACACTAGCTCAGCAATAAATATCTGGCCCCGTTTTAACACGGGGCTTTTTTATAGGATTTTTCTGGTTTCTGGTTGAAAATTATCACCTTGACATCTATAAGGTTTTTTTGTTGAATAGCCGCTCTATAGGGAGGGTAAAAGTCATATATGTCTTTTACTTAGGATGATAATAATATGGATTGTGAAAAGCTATCATGGATAAGACCGAATTAAGTCAAAAATGGAAAGATCGTTTTGCTCTGTTTGACAGTGTGGCTGGAAATATCCACTCACAGCAATACAAAGACGCGATTAAAAATATGAAATTCCTCGCCCGTACTAAATATGTCTTTAATTTTTATGCTTTTTTCTTTGGTATTATTTATTTCTGCATTCTTGGTTTATGGAAGAAGGGGTTGGTGCTGTTCGGTGCGGTTGTAGTGCTTAATGTGATACTGATAATTATTGATGCTGGGACAACAATGAATCTGGAACCAGCGATCCGCGGTATTAATATTGCCTATGCAGGTACTTGTGCCATGATTGCCAACTATGCCTACTATCTCAAAGAAGTCAAGGGGTTGGATGGTTGGAACCCGATAGAAGGTTTTACCAAGAAATCGGCTGAAAAAATTGCGCAATCCTGAATATTGCTAACCAATGAATATTTGAAAGGTTAAGCGAGCAGGGCGATCAGCTAGATATTGCCCTGCATATTTTAAACCTAGCTGGTTTGGAAAGATGCTATTATTACAATAAGATAAAGTGCAAAACTCACTAAAACGATAATCATAGCTAGCAATGCTGACCACTTTAATCTGGATTTAAATAATCCAACCAAAGCAAAGCAAAATACCAGGATATTCATCGTTATATTGATGAAGCAGAGGATACTCACTACTAGATCGATCCACTCCTCCGTTTCGTCAGGCACGAAAGAGGCTACCATGAGTATAATGACCAAGGCTAACAGGTTGAACCAGGCCATCTTCAACCCAAAACGGACCATGCTGTCAAAAGTGTTGTCCTTAACTACCGCCGATTCCGTCAAATCGCCCTCCATAAGCAATTAAATTACAGTACGCATATTCTACGCATTCTGTTTACGGTTTAACATCATTTCCATAGCGTTTCACTTCACCGTTGCACAGAAATATTAAAAGCCGGAGAGTGGTTAACTCCCCGGCCTTAGCTACGTTTCCACCATCATCAATCGATGAACCGGCGGATCAGTTCCAGCAGCGCAACCAGCGCTTTCAGAACGATGAGAACTTTATCGATTAAAGCTTTCACCCGTTTTCTCCATAAATGGAGTGAAAGCCCCCCTACTTGCCCTTACACTGCCTGTTATAGGGGTTGCCCTTCATTGTTAGATGTGGACTGCTTCACTCTGGCTAGAGCACCAGAACCGGCACCACCCGTAACTCCAGCCAGGACTTGAATACTTTCCCTCGCAGACCAGAGTTCCGCAGCAAACAGCGCTAACCTGCTGATTATATCGTCTATGCGGTAGTTTGAAAATCAATCAAATCCTGCGTATACTGATTACGTTAGATGTGGACTGCCTCACTCCGGCTAGAGCCACCAACTCAGTGCCGGAAAGTAAAAAAACCGACCTCACCCGTCGGTTTTTTTACGCCCGAAATTCAGGCAATCTTGCGCCGGAACATGGCGTAGGCCGCGCTGCCGGTAGTGGCAGTGATCACCAGTAACGGCCACAGGCTGTGCCAGATAATGCCGAAACCGGCATCCTTGAGGTAGATCTGCTTGGTGATATCGGTGAAGTGGCGGATAGGGTTGGCCCAGGTGAGATGCTGAAGCCAAACCGGCATATTCTCCACCGGCGAGACATAGCCGGAAAGCAGTATCGCCGGCATCATAAACACAAACACCCCGATAAACGCCTGCTGCTGCGTCGCGCACAGCGAAGAAATCAGCAGCCCGAAGCCCACCAAAGACAGCCCGTAAACCAGCATGGTGCCGTAGAACAGCAGCAACGAACCGGCAAACGGGATCTGATAGGCAAAGATACCGATCAGCAGCACGATCGAAGCCTGGAAGGTGGCAATGATCAGGGCCGGTACCGCTTTGCCAATAAAGATCTGCCAGGTGGTTAAAGGCGAAACCAACAACTGCTCTAAGGTACCTTGCTCACGTTCACGCGCGACGGAAAGCGAGGTAACGATCAACACGCCGATGGTGGTGATCATCGCGATCAGCGAAGGCACCACGAACCATTTGTAATCCAGATTCGGGTTATACCAGTTACGCACCACCAGTTCGCTGTTGTTGGGCTTAGTACGCTGCCCAATCAGCTCATTCTGGTAGTCCTGCACGATCTGTTGCACATAGTTGGCGGCGATCTGCGCGCTGTTGGAGTTACGGCCATCGAGGATCAGCTGCAACGGCGCGGTATTACCGCTGGCGATATCCCGTGAGAAGTTGGCCGGGAAGCGGACCAGCAGCAGCGCCTTCTGATTATCAATGGTGGTTCTAATCTCCTGCGGGCTGCGTAACAACAGCACGTGAGAAAAGGCTTTGGCCTTGGCAAGGCGCTGAGTCAGCTCAATGGAGTGCTGGCCGCTGTCTTCACTGTACACCGCGATAGTGGCATTGGTGACTTCCAGCGTGGCGGCAAACGGGAACAGCACCACCTGCAACAACACCGGCATAATCAGGATCGCGCGGGTCTGCGGATCGCGCAGTAGCGACTGCATTTCTTTAACAATCAACGTCCAGAGACGGTGAAACATGGCTTCCCCTTAATCCAGCCGCCGCTGGGTTTTCCAGGCCGTCAGGCCGATAAACACCACCGCCGAGGCGATCAAAAACAGCAGGTTAATCACCAGCACGGTGCCGATATTGCCCGCCAGGAACAGCGTTTGCAGCGTACTGACAAAGTAGCGCGCCGGAATGATATAGGTCACCGCACGTACCACGGCGGGCATGCTGTCGATCTGGAAGATAAATCCAGACAGCATAATTGAAGGTAAAAAGGCGGCGTTCAGGGCTACCATTGCCGCGTTAAACTGGTTGCGGGTGATAGTCGAGATTAACAGCCCCATGCCGAGCGTGCTGGCCAGGAACAGGCTACTGATCACGAACAGCAGCAGCAGGGAGCCACGGTAGGGCACGCCGAGTACAAATACTGAAACCACCATGCACAGCACCATGGCGATCATGCCCAGGAAATAGTACGGCACCAGTTTGGACAGCAGCAGCTCGCTGCGCGTGACCTGGGTAGAAAGCAGCGCCTCCATGGTGCCACGCTCCCATTCGCGGGCGATCACCAACGAGGTCAGAATGGCACCGATCACCGTCATGATAATGGTAATGGCCCCCGGAATAATAAAGTGCTGGCTGATGGCCGCCGGGTTAAACCAGTAGCGCACCTGGACTTCAATCAGCGGCTTGTCATCACGCCCGAGATCGGTGGCACGCTGCTGCTGCCAGATTTGCCAGATCCCTTGGGTATAGCCTTGCACAAAGTTGGCGGTATTGGGCTCGCTGCCGTCAGTAATCACCTGCAACGGAGCGCGGTCGTTAGGCCTTGCCAAATGCTCGGCAAAATCGCTGGGGATCACCACCAGGCCGCGGATGCTGCCAGCCTGCATCATCTGGATCAACTGCTGGCGGTTATCGCTGACGGTCGGTTCAATATAGGGTGAGCCGATAAAGGCATTGGCCAGATCGCGGGCCTCTTCGCTTTGCTGTTCCATCAAGATCCCCAGCCGCAGCTTGCTGGAATCCAGGTTGATGCCGTAGCCAAAGATAAACAGCAGCATCAGCGGAATGACGAAGGCAATCAGTCCACTGCTGGGATCGCGCAATATCTGCCGGGTTTCTTTCAGGCACAGTGCCCGCAGCCGCCGCCAGGAAAAGCCGTTGTCGTTGCTCATGCTGTCTCCTCCCGATCGTAGCCCTGCACCAGTTCGATAAACGCCTCTTCCATCGAAGGGTTGGGGTTTTGCTCGTTGGCTATCTGCTGCTTGAGATCGTCCGGCGTACCGGCTGCGATGATTTTGCCGCGATACACCAGGCCGATACGATCGCAGTATTCCGCTTCATCCATAAAGTGGGTGGTGACCATCACCGTCACACCTTTATCCACCATGCCGTTGATGTGCAACCAGAACTCGCGCCGGGTCAGGGGATCGACGCCCGAGGTGGGCTCATCAAGAAACAGAATATCTGGCTCATGCATCAGCGCGCAGGCCAGCGCCAGCCGCTGTTTGAAGCCGAGCGGTAGCGAGTCCGGCGTTTGGTTGAGGATCGGGGCGAAGTTGAAGGCGCGAGACATCTCGTCAATTTTATCGCGCTGGCTCTTGCCGCTCAGCCCATAAACGCCGGAGAAAAACTTCAGGTTCTGGGCCACCGTCAGGTTGCCATACAGCGAAAATTTCTGCGCCATATAGCCCAGATGCTGGCGCGCTTTGCCGGAGCTGGTTTTTAGATCCATACCGAGCACCAGCGCTTTGCCATCGCTAGGCACCAGCAGGCCACACATCATCTTGAAGGTGGTGGATTTACCCGCGCCGTTGGGGCCAAGCAGGCCAAAAATCTCGCCGCGTTGCACCTTGAAATCTACATGATCGGTAGCCGCAAAATCGCCGAATTTTTTGGTCAACCCTTGCGCCTCAATCACCGTTTCCGAGCTGTCGCCCGTTACCGTGGGCATGATCTCGGCCAGGGCGGATTTGCTGTTCGGGCCGCCGCCTAGCAGATCGATAAACGCATCCTCAAAACGCGGATCGGCCTCGGTTAATTCGGCCTGTGGCAGATCCAGATCCCGCAATACTTGCTGATGATCTTCACCCGGCTTGAGGATCAGCCGCAGATATTTCCCCTGGATCACACCGTCGCTAACCGCAGGCAGACAGATCGCCCGTTGCAACAGCGCCCGGTGGCTACCGGCTGGGGTATCGATCAGGATGGTGCGGCCAGCCATACGTTGGGTAAGATCCTGTGGCGCACCGCTGAACAGCAACTCGCCTTCGTTCATCAGCAGCACTTCGCGGCACTGCTCGGCTTCGTCGAGATAGGAGGTACTCCACAGGATCAGCATGCCGTCGTTGGCCAGCTCATGCACCATTCGCCACAGTTCACGACGTGAAATGGGATCGACACCGACGCCGGGCTCATCCAGCAGCAACACCTGAGGTTGGCCAAGCAGCGTACAGGCCAGCCCGAGCTTTTGCTTCATCCCGCCGGAAAGCTTGCCCGCCAGCCGTTCGGTAAAGCGGGTCAGATCGGTAAACGTCAGCAACCGCTCAAAGGTTTGCTTGCGCAGATCGCCGGTGACTCCGCGCAGATCGGCATACAGCGTGAGATTTTCCATCACCGTCAGATCTTCATACAGCCCGAACTTTTGCGGCATATAACCGAGAATGGCGTGCAACTGGCGATCCTGTGCGATCGGATCCAACCCGGCGACGGTCAGCTTGCCGCTGCTGGGTAGCAGCAATCCTGCCAACATGCGCAGCAGGGTAGTTTTGCCCGCGCCATCGGGGCCAACCAGCCCGGTCACCGCGCCACTGCGCAACGTGGTCGTCAGGCTGGCCACCGCCGGTTTATCGAGTGATGGAAAGCGTTTTTCCAACGCAACCAGTTCAATCGTATGTGCCTGTGCCATCACGGTTCCTTACGGTTGTGTGAAATGGACGGTAACCGGCATCCCCTGACGCAAGGCATCATCGGCATCGTTGACGATGATCCGCAGGCGGTAGACCAGATCGGTACGCAGATCCGGCGTTTCTACGCTTTTGGGGGTGAACTCCGCGGTGGGGGAAACAAAGCCGATCTTGCCGTGATAAGGCTTGCCAGGGCGGCTGTCGGTCTCGATCAAGACTTCGGTACCTGGCGTAGCGCTACCCAGGCTGGCTTCATTGATGTAGGCACGAACCCATACCGGCCGCGTCAACGATAGGGTAAACACTGTGCTGCCAGCGCTGAGCATGGTGCCTGGCTCCACGGCTCGTGTCATTACCGTACCAACGGACGGAGAGAGCAGGGTGGTGTCATGCAGATCCAACTGGGCCTGCGCCAGTGCCGCCTCGGCCAGTGCCAGATTGGCGTTGGCTTCTTCGATTTCCTGCGGGCGGTTACCGGTCAGGTATTGCGACAGTTTGTCTTTCGACGCCTGCAAATTTGCCTGCGCCTGATTACGCGCGGTGCGGGCATCTTCCAGGGCATCGGCTGAAGTAGCCTTTTTCGCCCATAATCCCTGCTGACGTTGGAAGAAGCTGTCGGCATAGCTAAAGGCCGACTGCCGTTGGGCTACTTCGGATCGCACCTGGGCAATCTCCTCGTTGCGGTAGCCTGCCTGCAATAAATCCAGCTTGGCTTTGGCGCTGGCAACGTTGGCCTGTGCCTGTAGCAACGCGTTCTGGTAAGGGGCATCGTCCAGTTTGCCCAGCAGCTGTCCCTGTTGCACGCTGTCCCCTTCGTCTACCGCCAGTGAGGCCAACCGGCCATTAACGCGGAAACCCAGGTTGACCGTGCGGATATCCACATTGCCATACAGCGTCAAAGGCTTGTCCTGCTGGCGTTGGTAAGACCAGAAACCATAGGCCGCAGCGGCGATCAGCACGATCGCTACACCCACAATGGCAACTCTTTTCTTGTTCATACTATTCCTTACTCGCAAGACGGAAAGTTAGACGGCGTAACGCTGGCGTAGCCCGTTAACCAGAATGTCGATATGTTCGGCCAGCACCTCGCTAATCTGCTTGGCTTCTTCTGCCGCGATCTGATGCCAGCCTGCCTGACGTAGCAGGGTTTCCCGGCCAACGCGGAATGCCAGCACCTCACCGATCAGCGCATGGGTATGCAAGATGATTTTGGTGGAGCGCGCATCGATGCCGGTATAGCCCGCCAACAGGCGACACAGTAAGTGATGCAGCGGGGCTATTACCTGCTGGTGGATCAGCGGGTAGGCATCGGTTGGTGAAAGCTGTTCGCGAGACATAATCTTGCTCAGGTTGAGCGTATGGGGCTCGGTCATCAGTTGGCTGAAGGCCAGCAACCCGCTTTTGAGATGGTACAGGTAGTGTTCCGGCTGGCGTTGCTCTGCCGGCAGTTGATAGAAACGTTCGATTTCTTCGCTCAGTGGGCGGAAGCTTTGCTGGATAAAGTCGGCAATCCACTGGGCTACCGCCAGATATAACCCCTCTTTCGAGTTGAAGTAATAGGTGATGGCGGCAATGTTTTGCCCAGCACGCTGGGCGATTTGCCGCGTGGTGGCACCCGAAAGGCCATATTCGCCGAACACTTCAATCGCGGCGGTGAGTAGCTGTTGGCGCGCTTGCTCACCCCGTTTGAGAGGGCTTAGCGGCGGGTTTTCTGCAGAGGACATGGGTTTACCCGAAAAGTTAATCAATCATATGATTAACTTTAGGCCGGGCGGGTTAAAATGTAAACCACAGGCCAGAACATTTTGCTTTTCCGTGAGCTTGCTCGGCGAAAAGTGCTGTTAACACGTAAAATTGCCTTTTCTTGTTCGATTTCTGCTACACTCTCGCGCTTGGTGCACTGCAGTTTGTGCCAATCCCTCGAGGTCATGCCGAGGATGTGCCGCAAAAAAGTGCGAGTACCTCCTTATGCCCCGTCTGATAATCCTCCCGGAAACTGCACCGAACATTTGTTTAGGTTAGGGGGGATCTGGAGTTTTTCTCTACTATGTCATTTGAAACCCTCGGCTTAAGTGCTGAAATTCTGCGCGCTGTTGAAGAACAGGGCTATCGCGAACCTACGCCAATTCAACGCCAGGCAATCCCGGTGGTATTGGCAGGCCGTGACCTGATGGCCAGCGCCCAGACCGGCACCGGTAAAACAGCTGGTTTTACCTTGCCGCTATTACAGCTGCTGAGCAAACACGATCACCCAATCAAAGGCCGCCGCCCGGTGCGCGCGTTGATCCTGACGCCAACCCGTGAACTGGCTGCACAAATCGGTGAAAACGTTGAGGCTTACAGCAAACACCTGCGCCTGCGTTCGCTGGTGGTGTTTGGTGGTGTGAGCATCAACCCGCAGATGATGAAGCTGCGCGGCGGCGTCGATATCCTGGTGGCAACGCCAGGTCGCCTGCTGGATCTGGAACATCAGAACGCGGTTGATCTGTCCAAAATTGAAATTCTGGTGCTGGACGAAGCCGACCGCATGCTGGATATGGGCTTTATCCATGATATCCGCCGCGTGCTGTCCAAGCTGCCTGCCAAGCGTCAGAACCTGCTGTTCTCCGCGACCTTCTCCGATGAGATCAAAGGGCTGGCCAGTAAACTGCTGACCAACCCGGCCTCGGTAGAAGTGGCTCGCCGCAACACCGCATCTGAGCAAATTGAGCAGAGCGTTCACTTTGTTGATAAGAAGCGCAAGCGTGAACTGCTTTCCCAGATGATCGGCGAAGGTGACTGGAAGCAGGTGCTGGTATTTAACCGTACCAAGCACGGTGCCAACCATTTGGCTGAACAGCTGAATAAAGATGGCATCACCGCTGCGGCTATCCACGGCAACAAAAGCCAGGGCGCACGTACCCGCGCACTCGCCGACTTTAAAGACGGCAAAATCCGCGTGCTGGTAGCAACAGACATCGCTGCACGTGGCCTGGATATCGATCAGTTGCCACACGTAGTGAACTACGAACTGCCAAACGTACCGGAAGATTACGTCCACCGCATTGGCCGTACCGGCCGTGCCGAACGTACCGGTGAGGCGATCTCGTTGGTCTGTGTGGATGAGCACAAACTGCTGCGTGATATTGAGCGCCTGCTCAAGCGTGAAATTCCACGCATTGCCCTGCCAGGCTATGAGCCGGACCCAAGCATCAAAGCTGAACCGATCATCAATGGCCGTCAGGCTGGTGGTGGCCGTGGTGCTCCACGTGGCAACGGCGGCGGCGCTCCGCGTACCGGTAACGGTGGCGGCCAGCGTAGTGGCAATGGCGGCGGTCAGCGTGAAAATCGCGGCGGCGGCAGTGCTCGCCCGCAGGGTGACGGCAAACCACGTTCAGGTGCTCCATCGCGCCGTCCGCGTAGCCATAAACCGTCTGAGTAATCTTCTATACCCTATGGATTTCAAGCCGCAGCTAGGCGACAAGCTTGCCCATCCCCAGGAGTTTACTATTGTAAATGACTGGGGTGGGCAAGTGCAGGTAACAACACTGCGGCTTGAAAGACGACGGGTAATTAGTTGATCTATACTGAACCGCCAATTATTGGCGGTTTTTTTTCGCCTGTCTTCCAGGAGTTACCGATGAAATTGAAGTGTGCAATTCTTGATGATTACCAAAGTGTAGCGCTGAAGATGACGGATTGGTCCGTCCTTGGCGAGCAGGTTGAGGTTTTCTCCCTGCGTGATCATATTGACGATGAAGACCAGTTGGTGAGCCGCATCAAAGACTGCGAGATCGTGGTGATAATGCGAGAGCGCACGCAGTTCACCGCCACATTGCTTGCCCGTTTGCCAAAACTGCAATTGCTGATCACCTCAGGCATGCGCAACGCTTCGATCGATCTGCCAGCGGCAGCTCGGCATGGTGTTACCGTTTGCGGCACCGCCAGCGGCTCTGAAGCGCCGATGGAACTGACCTGGGCGCTCATCCTCGGTTTGGCCAAGCATCTGGTGGCTGAAAGCAGCGGATTGCGTACCAACGGGCCTTGGCAGCAACATGTTGGTATCACCTTGCATGGCAAAACGTTAGGCCTACTGGGGCTGGGCAAGATCGGCGGCCAGATGGCGAAGGTAGCACAGGCGTTTGGCATGAACGTCGTGGCCTGGAGCCAAAATCTGACGGCTGAAAGAGCACAGGAATTCTGCGTGCAACTTGCCGAGTCAAAACAGGCGTTACTGGCAGCGAGTGACTTTGTTTCGGTGCATCTGGTGTTAAGCGATCGCAGCCGTGGGCTGATCGACTGCCAGGCGCTGGCGCAGATGA
Organism: Serratia sp. 3ACOL1; assembly: GCF_003668775.1. Classification (NCBI taxonomy): domain Bacteria; kingdom Pseudomonadati; phylum Pseudomonadota; class Gammaproteobacteria; order Enterobacterales; family Yersiniaceae; genus Serratia; species Serratia sp. 3ACOL1. The sequence continues at coordinate 417,977 of NZ_CP033055.1, forward strand.
AAAACAGCGCTTTCCTGATCAACACCTCGCGCGCAGCGATTGTCGATCAGCAAGCCCTGGTTGAAGCGCTGCAAACCGGGCAGATCGCCGGTGCCGGGCTGGACGTGTTTGAAGTTGAGCCACTACCAGCCGATCACCCATTGCGCCGCTTGCCCAACGTGCTGGCTACGCCGCATGTGGGCTATGTGGCGGATGATAACTACCGCACCTATTTCCGGGAAGCGATTGCCGATATCCAGGCGTTTATTGCCGGCGAGCCGCTGCGCAAGCTAGGCTAATTTTATCGGCGGGAGACTTGTTGGTACCGCCTTTCGCCCGTATCATTGCGCCCTCTTTGATTACAGGGGTAGGCATGCGCGTATTATTGGCTCCAATGGAGGGGGTACTCGACTCTCTGGTGCGGGAATTGCTCACCGAGGTGAACGATTACGATCTCTGCATCACCGAATTCCTGCGGGTGATCGATCAGCGGCTGCCGGCCAAATCCTTCTACCGGCTATGCCCGGAACTGCACCATGCCAGCAGAACGCCATCCGGCACCCAGGTGCGGGTGCAACTGCTGGGCCAGTATCCCGAATGGTTGGCGGAAAACGCTGCTCAGGCGGTTGAACTGGGTTCCTACGGTGTCGATCTGAACTGCGGTTGCCCGTCCAAACATGTCAACGGCAGCGGCGGCGGGGCCACCTTGCTCAAAGATCCCGAGCTGATTTATCAGGGGGCCAAAGCGATGCGCGCCGCGGTGCCTGAGCATCTGCCGGTGACGGTTAAAGTACGCTTGGGTTGGGATTCAGATTCCCGCAGCTTTGAAATTGCCGATGCGGTGCAGCAAGCGGGGGCGACCGAAATCACTATTCATGGCCGTACCAAAGAGGACGGTTATAAAGCCGATCGCATCAACTGGCAGGCGATCGGTGAGATCCGCCAGCGTTTGACCATCCCGGTGATTGCCAACGGGGAAATCTGGGACTATCAAAGTGCGCAGGCCTGTATGCAGGCCACCGGCTGCGACGCAGTAATGCTGGGGCGTGGGGCGTTGAACATCCCCAACCTGAGCCGGGTGGTGAAATATAACGAACCGCGTATGCCTTGGCCGCAGGTGGTGCAGCTATTGCAAAAGTACGTGCATCTGGAAAAGCAGGGCGATACCGGTTTATATCACGTCGCCCGCATCAAACAGTGGCTCAGCTACCTGCGCAAAGAGTATCAGGAAGCCACGGAGCTGTTTACCGAGATCCGCACGTTAAACAACTCCAAGGATATTGCGCGGGTGATATGCCGCTAACTCCTTAGTTCAATGGCGAAATAGTGCCGCAGCGCCTCCAACCGTTCTTCCTCCGAATGCAGCGTAGACTCCTTACGGTGATGGTCTTGGGTCACGATCAGCTTTAACTCGCTGAGGGTGATGCGCCCATCCTCTGTGGGGCGCGAGCACACCAGCTTTTGGGTAAAGTGCGACAGTGGCGAAGTGCTGTGATAGTGGCACATGTCGTTAAATTCTTCCGGCTGGCGTGGTTGCAGGGTAAAGCGGTAAAGCGTCTTGGCGTGGGAGGTCCGATCGCCGTTGCGGCGCTCCAGATGATACCACTCGCCGTTTTGCTCAAGATGAAAGGTACCGCTGGCCTGCGGTTGTTGTTCGGTGGTGGTGATTTTCAGCGGGGCGAGGAAAGAATCGCCAAACCCTACATCGACCAGATACGGCTGATCCAGGGTCACCACCAGCGCCATATGGTCAAATGGCGGGCCAAAAGAGCCGTCTCTGGCATGGATTTCCCCGGATATAAACGCTACCTGAAAGCCGAGCTGCTGCAACAGCAGGGCGAATATCCGGTTCAATTCATAGCAAAACCCCCCGCGATTATGCTCGACGATTTTGCTGAACAGCCCGGCCTCGCTAAGATCGATCCCCTGATGATAGATAATGCTCAAATTCTCGAAGGGCACCGCCAGCATATGGCAGCGATGCAACTGTTGCAGAGTTTGCAGGTCGGCCTGTGGTGTGCCTGTGAAGCCGATGTGTTGCAGGTAGCGTGGTATGTCCACCGGAATTCTCGCTATACGGGAAATTTTGCATAAATTAGCGGGAATTGTGGCAGTCGGGGAAGCAATATGTGCGGTGTTAACAGTTGGCGGGGTGACCAGCCGCAGTTAATAGCAGATTTACCCAGCGGCGTGTAGCAGCCCCCACAAATTCCTGATTTGTCCAACAGAGGCGGAATTCATAGGCTGAAGGGAGCTGCCATTGTCCGACGAAAATCTCAACCAGCTTACCAGTGCGTAAAGCATCCTGCGCTACCGCCAAGCTGCCAAGTACCACGCCGTTACCATCTATTGCCTCTTGCAGGGCGTGACCCACGCTGTTGAAAGTCAGTAGCGAGCCGGGCTTACCTCTGAGCTTGCAGGCGGTGAACCAATCTTGCCAGGCAGCCACGCCCAAGCCTTGTGCATCTTTCCAGGGGGAGTGGATCAGGCGCAATCCCAGTAAATCTTCTGGGGATTTAATTGCTGGGCAACAGCGCAAGAAGTCCGGGCTGGCCAAGGGCGAAAAAGTATCGGTCAGAAGACGCCGTGAATGGTGCAATGGACTGTGAATCGGGCTGTAACGGATGGCGATATCTGCTTCACCGGCCTCAAGATCGCGCACGCTCTCATTGGCATCGATCACCAATGCGGTTGCGGGATCTTGTTGGTGTAATGCTGGTAAGCGTGGGGCCAACCAGTGGCTGGCTATACCCAGAGTGCAGGTTAGCTTGAGTGTACTCTGTTCCTCTGGGCGCATGCGCTCACAGGATTTCCTCAGTAGCATAAAGGCCCGGATAACCTCCGCAGACAGTTGTTTGCCGCTATCATTCAAGGCCACCGCATTACCTTTACGATGAAATAATGTCACGCCCAGTTCGCTTTCCAATAGCCGTATTTGACGGCTGACGGCACCGAGGGTCACATTCAATTCATCGGCGGCTTCGGTAAAACTGCTACAGCGTGCTGCCACCTCGAAAGTGTGCAGGGCCTTTAATGAAGGCAAACGTTGTTGAGCGTTCAGCTTGAGTTTCATTCAACCATATTGCCAATCTATCGATGTTACACAAGCACTTTTTCTCTTAACCTGCGTCATGCATTCGGTGGAGAGAAAATGATGGATGTTTTAATGGGGCTGATGGCTGCAATATCTTGGGGAGGAACCGATTTATTGGTGGGTATTAATGCCCGGGCGGTTGGCGTCAGGCGTGCCGTTTTTTTCTCACAGGCCGTCGGATTGGTTGTTTTAACCTTGTTGCTGCTGAGCATACCGTTGCGTGTCTCTGACGTCCCGATAACTATTTGGGGGTTGGCGCTACTTGCCGCGGGATTGATCGTGGTTGGGGCGCTGGCCTTATCCCATGCGTTTGCGTTGGGCAAAACGGCACTGGTAGCACCATTAGTCACCAGCTATGGTGCAGTGACAGCATTGTTGTCCTGGATCAGCGGCGAGCGGTTAGGGGCATTCACCGTCCTGGGGCTGGCAATCTGCATGTTGGGCGTAATCTTGACCGCAATGAACGTGAATCGGCAGACAGAAACATCTGCGATGCGACTCCCGCTGTTGTTCGCCCTGTTGGCCTCACTGTGTTACGGCTGCAGTTTCTGGTTACAGGGGCGCTATACCTTGCCGGTGCTAGGGCCAAATCTCAGTTTGTGGATGGGTTATGCTGTTGGTCTGACGGCCCTGTTGATATTCGGCGATCGTAAAAAACTACTAGCATGTCCCAATCTGCGGCAGAGCGGATTATTACTGGCCGCCAGCCTGTTAAACTTGGCTGGTTTCACGGCTTTTGCCGTGGGAAGTGGCCATGGTTCGCTCTCGGTTGTGACGGTATTAAGTACGCTTTCTGGCGGTGTTGCCGCTCTGTTAGGGGCATCATTACTGGGTGAAAGGTTGTCTGGCGTGCAATGGCTAGGCGTGATGACGGTACTTGTAGGGGCGCTGCTGCTGCAGGTAAATTTACCCGCCGTGTAGCTACCAATTAACCCATAAGGTAAACGCTAATCGATTTCACTCCGTTTAAAATTAGCGATTTAGCCAATAAACGTATGTTGTTAAAAACAGTATTGACATAGTTTGAAAAAGTCGTAAATTAGTATCCAGCAGCAGGAAATTGATAGTTAGCTGCTTAGCTAAATAACAGATTGAAAGGTTATCTTTAATAAGTTGTTTAGTGATATGCGATAAAGGCCACGAAGTTCTGTTGTATGGGGAAGTCGTCGTTGAGTAGCCGGTTCGGACTCAAACGACAATGCTTTAAGGCCACGTAGTCAGTACCGACGATCGCAGGGTGTGTACCATAACGCGATGATGTAAGGCTCTGTTTCTCAAGTGTTAATGTTGCAACTTGTTAATTTTATCCTGTAAGTTTGTTGCAATGAAAGTAAAGCCATGCGTCAAAAGTTTATATCGCGAAGGGGGAATGTACCAGTTTAGCTTGCTTTATCTCGGCTAATTATTGTGAGGTAGGTAAGTCGAATTTGTAAATCAGCCAGTATAGGGGAGGATGTAGTTAGCTTTTCAATACCCAATATTATCTGTGATAAACAAGTACATTTTAAGCAGTATCGAAAGTAGTACCCAGTTAGTAAGTTGATTAATGTTGAATTTTAAAAATGCAGTAACCTAAAAGCCCTGGCAAATATTGTCAGGGCTTTTTTGTATATCCTTTTGCCAGGCTGTGACCTGGGTGGTGACGCTCCAGCACCTTTTGGCGGATAGCCACTGCCAGAAACTGTCATGCCCAAGCCTTATCCTGAATGCCTCACTAGAGTTATCGGGAGGCGTTATGCAAGATTTTACGGGTAAAGTGGCGTTGGTGACCGGTGCTTCCACCGGTATTGGTGAAGCTATTGCTCAAGAGTTGGTCGATCGCGGAGCGAAGGTAGCGATCACCGCCAGAAATCGCGCAAGACTGGTAGCAACGGCACAACGTATGGATCCGACAGGCAAATCGGTATTTCCGTTGGTGATGGATGCTCGCGATCCTGAATCGGTGCGCAGTGCGGTAGCGCAAACGCTGGCCCTTGGCGGGCAATTGCATCTGCTGGTCAACAATGCCGGTATTACCGGGCCGCATGATGTGCCGCTGAATGAATATTCCATTGATGATTGGCACGCGGTGATTGAAACCGATCTCAGTGGCACCTTCTATGGGATGAAGTACGGGTTGCCCGCTATTGTGGCAGCAGGCGGTGGCGCGGTAGTGAACCTCTCTTCCGCCAATGGCATAGTCGGCATTGCCGGTATTGCGCCTTATACCGCGGCCAAGCACGGCATTATCGGTTTGACGAGGGCCGCCGCTCTGGAGTTTGCCGATCGGGGGATACGCATCAATGCCGTCGGGCCTGGTTATGTCGATACGCCTTCGATGGCCAGATTACCAGCCTTGGTGCGGGAGAAAATGGCTGCCTCCCATCCGATGGGGCGTATGGCTACGCGTGAAGAGGTAGCGAAAACGGTGGTTTTTTTGCTTTCTACAGACAGCAGTTTTACCACCGGGGCCTTTTACAGCATTGATGGGGGTTATACGGCACAGTAAACCGCTGGTGGGCGCGGCATGCTGCGCCCTCTGGCCAAGGTGTAAGCGAGCTTGCGTCTTTGCAAGAAATCGTCAGCAGAGCTCATTCTGACTTGCTATGGGTGAACTATAATTTTCATCAAGTTAGGTTGGTAATTAATTGATGAGTGATCTTGCTGCCGATGACTAAACCTCTGTTCTCCCGTTTTATGGCTCTGTGGCTGCTGGCCATTGCCACACCGATCGTTGCTGCACCGCTGCCTGCGGTGACCGTGGTGCTGATTGAACAAAGCCAACCCGAACGCGCATTGCACTATCTTGGCCGCATTGAGGCGATACAAACCGTGGAGGTGAAGACCCGTACCGAAGGGTTTATCGCCAAACGGCCGTTTACCGAAGGGCAGATGGTCAAGGCAGGGGATTTACTGTACGAGATTGAGCCCGCATTACACCATTCTGCCGTAGCGCAGGCTCAGGCTCAGTTGGATAGCGCCACGGCCACAGCCAACCTGGCTCAGGTAAACCTGACGCGCTTGCAGCAGTTAGGCAATAACCGCGCGGTTAGCAGAGCGGATATCGATGCCGCGGCAGCCGAGCGTGATACCAGCAGGGCGGCGGTCGCCCAGGCGCGGGCACTGCTTAATACGCAGCAGTTACAACTCAGCTATACCCGTATTTATGCGCCGATTGCCGGGCGCATCGGCCACAGCCGTTTTCATGTGGGCAGCCTGGTCAACGCGGCGAGTGGCACACTGGTCAACATTATTCAGCTCGATCCGATCCGCGTGGCGATCTCCATCAATGAACGCGACTATATTACCGCCGCCTATCAGCGTCAGCATGGGGAGGGCAAGCTTGCCGAAGGGCAGTTTTCTGCCCGTCTTGAACTGGCCAACGGCAAATCCTACCCGGAGCCGGGCACTTTTGAATCAATAGATAACCAGATCGATGCCCACACTGGCACCGTCACGTTGCGCACCCGTTTTGCCAATCCTAATCATCTGCTGCTGCCCGGGGGCGTGGTGAACGTGATCCTGACCGCCGAGCAACCACAAACGGTTACGCTGGTGCCAATTGCTGCGCTACAGCAAAACCAGCAGGGCCACTTTGTGTTGGTGGTCACGCCTGAGAATATTGTGGAAGTCCGAGCGGTGACGCTGGGTGAACAACATCAACAATATTATCAGGTGAATGCCGGGCTCAGTGCTGGCGAAAGGGTGATTATCTCCGGGGTTCAGCACGTCAGGCCCGGAATGCAGGTGAACGCCATTCTCTCCAGCGCCAACGCGCAACCATAAGGGGACGTTGATGCTGCATTTCTTTATCCGGCGGCCAAAATTCGCCATCGTGATTGCGCTGGTGATCACCCTGGTGGGGATCGTTTCTCTCAAGGTGATCCCGGTGGAACAGTACCCCGATATCACGCCACCGGTGGTTTCCGTCAGCGCGCTCTATCCTGGAGCCAGCGCCCGTGACGTAGCTCAGGCGGTGGCATCGCCCATCGAAGCTCAGGTCAACGGCGTCAGCAACATGCTGTACATGGAATCGACCAGCGCCAACAACGGCGGTTATCAACTGAGCATTACCTTTGCCAGCGGCACCGATCCGGATATGGCAGCCGTGGAGGTGCAAAACCGTATTTCACAGGTTAGCGCGCAGCTACCGGCAGAGGTGAATAACAACGGGGTTTCGGTGCGCAAGCGGGCCTCGAATCTGCTGTTGGGCGTTAGCGTGTTCTCTCCCAAGGGCAGCCGCGACACGCTGTTTCTGAGCAATTACACCAGTATCCAACTGCGCGATGCCTTGGCCCGCATCAGCGGTGTGGGGGATGTGCAGGTATTTGGTGCTCGTGATTACAGCATGCGCGTCTGGCTCGATCCGCAGCGTATGGAGTCGCTCAATATCAGCGTGCAGGACATCGTGCAAGCGTTGCAGCAGCAGAACGTGCAGGCCGCAGCAGGCCAGATCGGTTCCGCGCCTTCGCCTTCGCGGCAGCAGCAAACCTTGACCATCAGCGGGCAGGGGCGTTTAACCGATCCGCAGGAGTTCGCCAGGGTGATTATCCGCAGCGGTGCCAATGGGGGCACCGTGCGGGTGGGCGACGTGGCGCGGGTCGAATTGGGAGCGCAAAACTATCAGGTCAATGCTTCGATGAACCAACAGGAATCGGCATTTTTGGTGGTTTACCCCACGCCGGGAGCCAATGCGCTGAATGTTGCTAACGCGGTACGCCAGGAGATGGCGCGCTTGTCGCAATCCTTCCCCAGCGATATGAGCTATGACATCAAATATGACTCCACCCGCCCGGTAACCGCAACGCTGCACGAGATTGCCATTTCGTTGGCGTTAACCCTGGCGGTGGTGTTGTTGGTGGTTTATCTGTTCTTACAGAGCCTGCGGGCCACCTTTATCGTGGCGCTGACCATTCCGGTTTCGCTGCTTGGCACCTTTGCCGTGCTGTATGTTTTCGGCTATTCCGCCAACACCCTCAGCCTGTTCGCCATTATCCTGGCGCTCACTATTGTGGTGGACGATGCCATCGTGGTGGTGGAAAACGTGGAGCGTCTGCTGGCCCAAGATCCCGCTCTTAGCCCGGCAGAGGCGACCCGCAAGGCGATTAGCCAGATTGCCGGGCCTATCGTCGCTACGACGTTAGTGCTGATGGCGGTGTTTGTGCCGATTGCGGTGCTGCCGGGTATTACCGGTGAGCTGTATCGTCAGTTTGCCGTGACCCTGTCGGCGGCGGTGATCCTGTCGAGCATCAACGCGCTGACGCTATCCCCAGCGCTTTGTGCCACATTGATCCGGCGGCGTGAGCTGGCGAAAACCGGTTTTTTTGGTGGTTTCAACCGTGGGATGGACCGAATGCGCAACGGTTATGTTCGCTTGACCGCATTGGCCAGCAAGCGGGCACTAACCACGGTGATAGCACTCATTGTCGTTGGCTTGGCCACTTGGTATGGCTATAGCCGTCTGCCAACCTCTTTCCTGCCGGAGGAGGATCAGGGCTTCTTCTTCGTCAACGTACAACTGCCGGATGGGGCTTCCCTTGAACGTACCCAGGCGGTGATGGATCAGATGCATCAGCAGGTGATACAAAACCCGGCGGTGGAAGATGTGATCAAAATTACCGGCTTCAGCCTGCTAAGCGGGGGCAATTTACCCAATGCGGGCTTTGCCATCGTGATGCTCAAACCCTGGGGCCAACGCGAACATGTTGACCGGGTGTTGGCCGATCTTCAGGGCAGACTGGCGGCGATACCTTCGGCGATGATCATGGTGGTCAATCCACCGGCAATCGCTGGGTTAGGAAACGCCGCCGGCTTTGATTTACGCCTGCTGGCGCTGGAGGGGCAAACGCCGCAGCAGATGGCTCAGGTGGCCCAGGGGATTATTTTTGCGGCCAACCAGCGGCCAGAGCTGAGCCGGGTATTTACCACCTTCAGTGCCGTGGTGCCGGATATCGACCTGACGGTCGATCGTGAACGGGCTGCGTTGTTGCAGGTGCCGGTCAGCCGGATCTTCAATACGCTGCAAGTTTCGCTTGGCGGCCTGAACGTGGGGGATTTTTCGGTCAATAACCGTATGTTCCGGGTGCAGTTGCAAAACGATATGGATTACCGGCAACGCACCGAACAAATTAATCGCCTGAATGTGCGCAGCGATACCGGCGCTTTGGTGAGCCTGGCCAATCTGGTGCGGCTCACGCCTTCTATCGGCGCGCCTTTTATCAGCCAGTTCAACCAGTTTCCGTCGGTATCGGTGAACGGATCTGCGGCCGAGGGGGTTAGCTCTGGGCAAGCGATGAACACCATGGAGTCTTTATTGGCCGAGCAGTTGCCAAAGGGGTACGGCTACAGTTGGAGCGGCCTGTCCTGGCAGGAACAACAAACCGGTGACCAAGCCCTGCTGATCTATCTGGCGGCGCTGGTGTTCGCTTATCTGTTCCTGGTGGCTCAGTATGAAAGCTGGAGTATCCCGCTAGTGGTGATGCTGTCGGTGATATTCGCGGTGGCGGGGGCAGTCGCCGGGTTACGCATGATGGGGTTCGCCAACGACGTTTACGCCCAAATCGGACTGGTCTTGCTGATCGGTCTGGCGGCCAAGAATGCCATCCTGATCGTTGAATTCTCCAAGGCGCGGCGTGAAGAGGGGGCCAGCATTCGCGAAGCCGCGCAGGACGGTGCCCGGCAACGTTTCCGGGCGGTGATGATGACGGCTATTTCGTTTATTCTCGGAGTGATGCCGTTGGTGTTTGCTACCGGAGCCGGGGCGATGAGCCGCCAAATTATCGGCATTACCGTGTTTGGCGGGATGTTACTGGCAACGCTGGTCGGGATCTTCTTTATTCCTGCGTTGTACCTGCATATTCAACGGCTACGCGAATGGATGAAATCCCGCTTTGCCTAAATAACGTGTCGTCGCCAGGTTTACCCAGCGAAAGTGCTGGGTAAACCCGATACGGATTAACTTATTGGCCGTTGTGTTGCTCGTGAGCCTGTTGTTCAAGCTTCACCTGTGCAGCACGCTTGCGCAGGCCAAACCAGCCAAGTAGCAGTAACACGGCCAGCACTGGGATGGTGGCAATAGTCCAGGTACCGTTCGGGTAATCAAAGGCCATCATGATCACCACCGCGAACAGGAACAACAGCGTCAGCCACGAGGTGACCGGTGCTCCTGGCATTTTAAACGCCACCGGTTTGGCTTTCCCCGCCTTGATCGCCTTACGCAGTTGCATCTGGCAAACGATAATAAACGCCCAAGAACAGATGATGCCCAGCGAAGCGATATTCAGCACGATCTCGAACACCTGCGATGGCACCAGATAATTCAGCACCACGCCAATCACATAGATGCCGCAGGTCACCAGAATACCGGCGTAAGGTACCTGCTGGCTGCTCATTTTAGCCATCAGCTTTGGTGCTGATCCCCCCATGGAGAGTGAGCGCAGGATACGGCCTGTTGAGTACAGGCCAGAGTTCAGGCTGGAAAGGGCGGCGGTCAGCACCACGATATTCATGATGGTACCGATGTAGGGTACGCCAAGCTTGGAAAAGAAGGTGACAAACGGGCTTTGCCCAGCCTGATAGGCGTTCCAGGGTAACAGCAGAACCAGCAGTACCACCGAGCCGACATAGAACAAACCGATACGCCAGATCACGCTGTTGATCGCTTTTGGCATCATTTTTTCCGGATCTTTACACTCGCCAGCGGCGGTGCCTATCAGTTCGATACCGGCAAAGGCGAAAATCACCCCTTGTACCAATACCAAAGCAGGCAACAGACCATGTGGGAACATGCCGCCGTTATCGGTGATCAGGTGGATGCCGGTTGTATTACCCGCTACCGGTGTGCCGACGCCAAGGAAGATGACACCCACGACCAGGAACAGAGAGATTGCGGCGACCTTGATCAACGCAAACCAGAACTCCATTTCTGCGAACCATTTCACGCCGATCATATTCATGGTAGCCACAATTCCAAGCGCCCCCAGGGCAAACAGCCACTGGGGAACCTCGGCGAAGGTACCCCAATAATGCATATACAGCGCTACGGCGGTGATATCGACAATGCCGGTCATCGCCCAATTAAGAAAGTACATCCAGCCTGCAACGTAGGAGGCCTTTTCACCGAGAAATTCGCGTGCATAGGAAACGAAACTGCCGCTGGATGGGCGGTGTAATACCAGCTCGCCCAAGGCGCGTAGGATGAAAAAAGAAAACACGCCACATACCAGATACACCAGCGCCAGTGCCGGACCCGCCATCTGAAGACGTGCACCGGTGCCAAGGAATAGGCCCGTGCCGATAGAGCCGCCAATGGCGATCATCTGTATCTGCCGTTTACCCATGCTTTTGTGGTAACCGGACTCGTGCGAGTCCAACCAACGCTTTCTCGCCGCCTGCTTGTCATGTGCAGTCGTTTTGTCTGAGTGCATTATTTGTCCTGTTCCTGTCTGTTTGCATCATGGGAATGAGGTCATGGCAACATTCCGCAGTTTTGGTTGATACCAACGCCGTTAAATAACGGCGAGGCATGCTACCCGTTCTAAGGAATTGAGGCAAAAAAACTGCGGTTCAGAGGAAGAGGGTGTCACTCAGGCCGATTCGGCGGCAGGCAGGGCAGAGGTCGGCAGCCCGAATATTTTGTCGAAGGCCCAGTTAAACACAAAGGTATAGCAGGGAATAATCACGATCAGCGCCATATCCAACAGCAAGGCCTGCAGCAGGGAAATCTCCATCCACCAGGCGATCAGTGGGATCAGGTAAACCACCAGCGTCAGTTGGAAGCCCACCGCGTGCAGAATGCGGCGCTTCAGCGTGCGGGTGCGTGATGCCTGGCGGCTTTCCCAGAATTCGTACAAGTAGTTGTAAATCAGGTTCCAAGTGACGGCGATGGTGGTGATGATCACCGCCAACGGCCCGGTGCTGCTCGGGGCGGAGCCGGAGAGTAGTGCCAACCCAAGGGCCGAAATGACCATACCGATAACTTCATAAGCGGTCACATAGACCAGTTTGCGTTTCACGCCTTGCATGCTTTTCTCCTGCTTTATTTTCGTGCCTGATGACGTCCGGCAACCCGATGCGTAAGATAACGTCAATGCTATTGATAGAAAAAGTCAGGAGCTGTCAGTTTTACTGACAGGTGAGGCGATGAATTTTTCCAGTGACAATATCGAACTGTTTTTGGCCGTGTTGGATCGCGGCTCATTCTCGGCGGCAGCCAGGGCGTTGCGGCGGGTGCCTTCGGCGGTCAGCATGGGGATCGCCAATATGGAGGCGGAGCTGGGTTTTCAGCTGTTTGACCGCTCGCACCGTGAACCGGTGCCCACCGCGCTGGCATTGGCACTGGCTCCCCACGCGCGCTTGATTGCCGAGCAGCTCAAGCAGCTGCAGAACCACGCCATTGAGCTTTCTCAAGGGCTGGAAAGCAGGCTGTCGATCGGTGTGGCATCTGATATCAACAGCAGCGGTCTATTGGCGGCGGTGAAAGCGTTGGCGGAACGCTACCCGCTGTTGGATATCGAGGTGCTGACAGCCCCACAAGATGATGTTTTGCATATGCTGCATCAACAGCGGGTCAGCCTGTGCCTGGCATTCGGCGGGCTGGACGTTAACAGCCAGGAACATTTTCACTATGTGGGTAGCGAGTCGTTGGTGGCAACCATTGCGGCGCAACATTCAGCCCTGGGCGCTGGTGGTGCCGAGTTGTTTCTGGAGGAACTGGTCAACGTGCGGCAGATCATGGTAGCCAGCCGGGATTTGCCTATGGCCGATAAACGCCCACAGGTAGCGGAATCTTTCTGGCGTACTGACAGTTTGCCGATGGCGTTAAGCATGGTGGAAGCCGGGCTGGGGTGGGGCAACTTTCCGCTGTCGTTAACTGCGCCGTTGCTGGAACAGGGCCGGTTGATCCGCCTGAAATTTAAAAATACCAAAAACGAACTGCGTCTGCCGGTGCACCTGATTTGGCTGAAGCACCAGCCGCAACAGAAGGCGGCCAGGGAGTTGGTGGCGTTGATGACGCAGGGTAATGCTTGACCGGGGGGAACGTGGCGCAGTTTTAACCCCGTATCCTTACGTTTCTATTGCTTTTATTTTGGCCAGCACGTTAATTTGAATGATGGAGTCAGGCAAGGGGAAAGGGCATGATCAACGAAACGCTATTATCGGTACTCAGCATTACCGGAGCTATTACGCTTGGGGCGATGAGCCCAGGGCAAAGCTTTATTCTGGTAGCGCGAACGGCGGTGGCTTCGTCACGGCGCGATGGGATGGCGGTAGCATTGGGGATGGGGATCGGCTGTTTTATCTTCGCACTAATCGCCTTGTTAGGCCTGCAATCGCTGCTGCTGGCGCTGCCTTGGCTGTATACCACGCTGAAAATGCTGGGGGGTGCCTATCTGATCTATCTGGCGTTCAAAATGCTGCGCGGAGCCAATCAGCCGTTGATGATCGAAGCGGTTGGCGGCCAGCAGCTAGGCTTTCGCCGGGCGTTCACCACCGGGCTGCTAACCCAGTTGGGCAACCCGAACACCGCTATCGTATTCGGCAGCGTGTTTGCGGCGTTGCTCAGCCATAAGATCCCCATGGTGCTGTATATCGTGCTGCCGCTGATTGCTCTGGTCGTCGATCTGCTGTGGTATGCCTTTGTGGCGTTTGTGCTGTCATCACCGCGCCCGCGCCGCGTCTACCTGCGTTTCAAAGCCTGGTTCGATCGCCTGGGCGGCAGCGTGCTGGCCTTACTGGGCCTGAAGCTGATGCTCAACAAATAGTCTTATTGTGCGTGACGCCGCCGCCACCAGTAGCGAAGCAGCAGAATAGCGGCGATCACCACCACGCAGAACAGCAGGCTATACAGCTTTTTGTCACTACCGCTGACAAAACTGCTGATGGCCTGACCACCAAAATAGCCGAGCAGTACAAATAGCGTGGCCCACAGGATAGCCCCCAGAATATTCAGCGGGATAAAGCGCGAGGGGGGCAGCTTACTGGCACCGATCAGCACCGGGCCGATAAGCCGGAACCCGTACATAAAACGCACGCCAATCACAAATAAAATCGGGTGGCTGGCAATCAGCTTTTGAGCGCGTTCAATGCGGGCTTGTTGGCTCTCGATACGGGCAAGCACCCGCCCACCAAAATGGCGCCCGGCAAAATAGAGCACCTGATCGCCCAAGGCGCCGCCAATGGCAACCACCGCAATCACTAGCGGCAGGCGCAGCAATCCGTTGTGTGCCGCAATTCCTCCCAGCAGGGTGATGGTTTCCCCTTCGAGCAGGCAGCCAATCAGCAGCGCCCAGTAGCCATATTGGGTAATGTAGTGGGCCAAATCCGTCATTGTTGTTCCTTTATTGCGATGAAATAGGATTATAACACCCTGTTCCCGCAGCGGGAGGTGAATTGAAACGGCCCGATGTTAATAATAGATTCTTGTATTCGCATAGTGTTTAATCCGCTATTAATAAACTCGTCTGCCAATGATATGGAGATATTATGCTCAAGGTTGCTCTCTGGTTGGTTCTATCTCTGTTTTCAGGGAGCGGGGTGATAATTTATGCTTTGCAACAGCAATATGAAGAGCAATCAGTTACCTATCGTATTTTATATCGTGAGGTGACGGTTAAATTATCCCAGCTTGAGACGGTGCTTTCCTTACTGTCGGTGTCCAGCGATCCCGCCATCGTCCAGCAAAAATTCCCGCAGATTGTGGCTTGGAAACGTATGCCACAGGCACAGCCAATCCCGACTTTAACGCCAACGGGAGAGGGAACTTACTGGCTGGCACACCAACATTTTGCGTTGTTGATCGATCCTGCGCTGCTATTTGCGGACATTCCCCAGCGTCATGATTTCCGGCAGATCGGCCTGAGCTGGCACAACAAACCTTTATTTGAGCAGGGGGATCATGCTCAACCAGCCTATTGGCAATGGGACAAGGGGATCAGCAGTGTCACTCAGCCTTTTGCATTATCCGCCCGAAACGACCCTGATTGGGCGCGTTTGCCTTGGTTGCTGTTATTGCTGCTGCCGGTTTTCTGGGCTGCTGTCATCTATTTTATCGACCAATACCGTATTCAAAAACGCCAACGCAATATTGCCGTTTTGCGTGAACACTTCTCGCAATTGACGCGGCTTAACGCCATGGGGGAAATCACGGCCAGTATGGTTCACGAACTCAACCAGCCGCTGACTGCGGTGTTAAGTTATAACCAGGCCGCCCTGCGCCTGTTAGACCAACAGCAGCAGGATAAAGCCGTGCCGTTGCTTGATGCGGCAGTGATACAAATCAAACGCATCAGCACGTTGCTGCTGCAATTTCGGCAAAAGTTGGCGCATGAGCAGGTAGTATTGCAAGAGGTCAATCTGCATAAGGTCTGGTTGCGCGTCACTATGCTGCTGGAAGATGAGATCAATAAGGGCAAGGTCAGGATCGTTAACCGGATGCCCGATGCGTTACCTCCTCTGCGAGCCGATCCTCTCTGGGTTGAACAAATCTTCCATAACATAGTGACCAACGCCATTCAGGCACAACAGCCCAATCAGCCGGAGCCAGGTTGGGTGGCAATCGATGCTGAATACTCGAAGCAAGGGATCCAACTGATGATTACCGATGGTGGGCCAGGGCTTTCTGAACCCGCATTACAACAGGTCTTTATTCCCTTCTTCACGACTCGCCAAGAGGGATTGGGGCTGGGCATGGCGCTGACGGAAACTCTGGTTCAGCGCCTGAACGGCACTATTACGGTGGAAAATATGGCCGATCAGGGGGCGCGTTTTACCCTGTGGTTTCCCTTTAACACTCAGGAGGAGTGATGGAACAGTTTATTTATCTGATTGATGACGATCGGGCCATCCGTAGTTCGCTAACTTCACTATTGGCAACCATGGGCTGGCAAACGCTGGCTTATGAAAATAGTCTGGATTTTCAACAGCGGATGGGGGAACCACAGGCGCTGTGCGGTTGCTTGCTGCTGGATATTCGTATGCCGGGCAAAAGCGGCATCACGCTACTGGAAGAGTGGCAACAACAGGGGCTGGATATCCCCGTTATCATCATGACCGGCCACGGAAATATTGATTTATGTCGGCGGGCCTTCAAAAACGGGGCTTTTGAATTCTTGACCAAGCCCATTGATGCCGATCTGTTGATCGAAACTGTCGCTGGAGCATTGGAACATCAGCGAATGTTGCAACAACAGCGGCAAGCCACCGCCGAGTTGCAAGAGAGGCTCAATGCGCTGTCAGCGCGGGAACTGGAGGTCACTGGGCTGATTATGCAAGGGAAATCCAGTAAGGAAATTGCTCAGGAGCTGGAGCTTTCACCGCGCACGGTAGAGGCCCATCGCGCCAATTTATTTGCCAAACTGGCGATCAACTCGTCGGTGAAGTTAATGAAAGTCTATGGTGAGCTGTTTTCTTCAACAAGAGTTAAGTAAAAATACCTAGAGCCTTAGGTATTCAACCGAATTGCGACACTTTTGCGCGTTGGTTATTTTAGCTGAACCTTCATTGTTCTTCATAAATAACCTTTCAAGCGAGGATCGCATGAATATTAAACCTCTGGTACTGCTGGTTTCCCTCTCCGTTGTTTCCGGTAATGTTTTAGCCGATGATTATTTAGAGGGATACTATGGGGCGATAAAACTATTGCACGCCAGACAGTCGGCAGAAGATATGGATACCAGTAGCCGCCCAGGCGTGGGTGATTTTGTCAGCGGTGACGAAAAGCATAATTTCTATAACGGGGCTATCGCCGCAGGCTATCAATTTGGCAATGGCTGGCGCAGTGAGGCGGAGTATGTGTTCAAAAAGAAAAGCGAATACACCAGCGGCTCAACCACCTTTGCCAGCAGCTACAATCACCACAAAGTGGACGCTCAGCGCCTGATGCTCAATGCCTATCGTGACTACGCGCTAGGGTATGACTTCTCGGTTTATGGCACGGTTGGCCTGGGTATCGCTAAAGTGAAATCCGACGGCTGGCAGGGGAATACCTCGCGCCAATACGCGGCAAGCACGCAAAATAATCTGGCTTACTCTATTGGCGCAGGGATCAGCTATGCGGCTATGGAGCGGCTCAATCTTGATTTGGGCTACCGCTACGTGGATATGGGCAAGATTGAAAGTGGTTACAATAACTTTACCAATGCCCGTGGGTTAAAAGATGAGCAAATGAAAGCGCGCCTGGTTTCCAGTGAGTTTGCCTTAGGTGTGCGTTACCTGTTCTAACCTTATCATTGATACCGGGCCGTGAGTTTTGCCATCGCGGCCTGTACCTGCTGAACAATCCGTCCGGAAGTTATTCCCCCTGATAGATCGGAAAAACCAT
Organism: Serratia sp. 3ACOL1; assembly: GCF_003668775.1. Classification (NCBI taxonomy): domain Bacteria; kingdom Pseudomonadati; phylum Pseudomonadota; class Gammaproteobacteria; order Enterobacterales; family Yersiniaceae; genus Serratia; species Serratia sp. 3ACOL1. The sequence continues at coordinate 435,349 of NZ_CP033055.1, forward strand.
CACTCATGCTGCTGTCATGACAGTCACCTCGGTTTTTTGCGGTGAGATAAGTGATAATAGCCGCCGTGCGATGCAGATTAATCATTCTGCCATGCCCTGGCGGCGTGGCGTAGTAGAGGAGTAACCGATGTATCAGGATTTTGACAGTGAGTTGAAGTGGGCCATGCGCCATATGCCACGTACCCGCGCGGCAGTGGTGGCGTTACCGGATCTGCACGGCGTGCGCCTGGCGTGTAACATGCACCTGGATCTGAAAATGGCCCCGCTGGTAGCCGGGCTGTTGGATAAGGGCGCTGCCATTTATCTCACCACCTGTAACCCGACGACGGTACAGGATGACGTAGTGGCCTGGCTGGAGCGTCATGGTGCTCAAGCGCACGCCTGGCGTGATATGAGCGATGCCGACTGGTCTGAATCTTTCGACCGAGCGCTGGCCTGGGAGCCGACTCACCTGTGTGAGATGGGAGCCGATCTGACCACTCGCCTGCATCAATCTGCCAATGGCCCGCAGATCAAGGCTGGGCTGGAAGCGACCGGTTCAGGCATCAGCCGTTTGGGGGGCATCGCGCCACGTTACCCGATCTTTAACTGGGATGACCTGCCGGTAAAAGAAGGGCTGCATAATCGCCACATGGTTGGGCTGACCGCCTGGCATACTTTCTTCCAGACCACCCATCTGACGCTGCATGAAAAATGTGTGGTGGTGATTGGTTATGGGCTGGTGGGCCAGGGCGTAGCCGCTTCTGCCAAGGCTTATGGCGGGCAAGTTATCGTGGCGGAAATCGATCCGGCCCGGGCTTTGCAAGCGCGCTACGATGGTTGGGCGGTAGTCGATTTAGCCACTGCCGTAGAGCAGGCCGATGTAATTGCCACGGCCACCGGAGCCAAAAACGTGCTGTCTGCACGGCACCTGGAGCGGGCCAAGGATGGGGTGTTTATCCTCAACGTTGGGCATGTGGCGGAAGAGATCGACGTCGGTTTCCTGCAGGCCCTGCCGCACAGCGAGCCAATGCCATTTGTGAATGCTTACCAACTGGCAGACAAAACGCTGTATCTGCTGGCCAACGGGTCGATGTTCAACCTGACGGCAGGCTACGGCGACAGCCTGAATGCCTTCGATGTGACCCTGGCCGTGATGGCCGCCGGTATCGGGCATATCGTGGGGGCCGGTGAGCAGCATGCTGCCGGATTGTACCTGTTGCCGCAATCTGCCTGGCAGCCAGCGCTGTAACTTTTACCTTGCGGGCGTACAACCCAGTACGCTCGCGGGTTGCATAAATTTTGCGCCGATAGATTTTGTCACAAATCGCTACTCACAATCACAGTGCAATTCTATACCCCTCACTTATAATTCAACGCAGTCGGTTCTCTCCTCCGTTACAGAGTAATACATGTGAAAATCCGTGTTTTGGTTCTAACCCTGCTCGCGTTGCAAGCCGGTACTGGACTGGTGCCGAGTGCATTAGCCAGCAATAAAACCGCCGCAGTGCAGGCCTCCCAGCCTGAGTTGGCTTCTGGCAGTGCCATGGTGCTGGATATGCAAACGCATCGGGTGATTTATTCACGTAACCCCGATGAAGTGGTGCCTATCGCCTCGATCACCAAGCTGATGACGGCGATGGTGACGTTGGATGCCCGCCTGCCGCTGGATGAAATGCTGTCGGTCGATATCAGCCAGACGCCAGAAATGAAAGGGGTCTACTCCCGGGTGCGTTTGAACAGCGAAATCAGCCGCAAGGATATGTTGCTGTTGGCGCTGATGTCGTCGGAAAACCGGGCCGCGGCCAGCTTGGCGCATCATTATCCAGGGGGCTATAACGCCTTTATCAAGGCAATGAATGCCAAGGCGAAAGCGCTAGGCATGACCAATACGCATTACGTTGAACCGACCGGGCTATCGATTCATAATGTGTCCACTGCGCGTGACCTGACCAAGCTGATGTTGGCGACCAAGCAGTACCCGCTGATCGGCCAGTTGAGCACCACTACCGAACGGATGGCGACCTTCAAGGATCCCAACTATACGCTGCCGTTTCGCAATACCAACCATCTGGTCTACAACCAGAAATGGAATATCCAGCTGACCAAAACCGGCTTTACCAATCAGGCCGGGCATTGCCTGGCGATGCGTACCGTGATCGGCAACCGCTCCGTTTCGCTGGTGGTGTTGGACGCCTTTGGCAAATATACCCATTTTGCGGACGCTAGCCGCCTGCGTACCTGGATTGAAACCGGCAAAGTAACGCCGATCCCGGCGGCGGCACGGGATTATCGCCGCCAGAAAGATGCCGCCCTGGCGAAGAACGACACGGAATAAAACGTGACTTATTAGCCTGCCGCCTGTCGCGGCAGGCTATCACTTTCCCCTTCTGCAAAATTCACGACTTAAGCCCGCAGCTACAGTAAAATCATTAAGATTTTCCCTCTTCATGTTTTCAACCCGCTATGCTAAACCGGTATGGCTATCCCACCCTTTGATAAGGAAAGTGCATTTTGGCAGGCAGTAGCTTATTAACCCTGATCGACGACATCGCTTCGTTACTGGATGATGTTTCACTGATGACGAAAATGGCGGCCAAAAAGACCGCCGGGGTACTGGGAGACGATCTGGCGCTCAATGCCCAACAGGTCAGCGGTGTTAAGGCCGATCGTGAAATCCCCGTGGTGTGGAAGGTGGCCAAGGGATCGTTTATCAACAAGGCGATCCTGGTACCGCTGGCATTGCTGATCAGCGCTTTTGCCCCTTGGGCGATTACACCGCTGCTGATGGTCGGTGGGGCTTACCTTTGCTATGAAGGGTTTGAAAAGGTTTACCACAGCCTGACGCACCGCAAGGGCGCAGAGGCAGAAGAGAAAGCGGAACTGGATACCAGTGAGGACGTTGCGGTCTATGAACAGCGCAAAATCAAAGGCGCCATTCGTACCGACTTTGTACTCTCCGCCGAGATTATTGCCATCACGCTGGGGACCGTAGCCGGAGCCACCTTTAGCCAGCAGGTGATTGTGCTGTGTGGCATCGCCATTGTGATGACGGTTGGGGTATACGGCATCGTGGCAGGCATCGTCAAGCTGGACGATCTGGGATTCTACCTGGCCCGTAAGCGTAGCGCGCTGGCGCAATCGATAGGGCGCGGTATCGTCAGTGCGGCACCTTATCTGATGAAAACGCTGTCGGTGGTGGGGACCCTGGCTATGTTTATGGTGGGCGGCGGGATTTTGACCCACGGGTTACCGCCTGTGCATCATCTGTTCACCGACTGGGCGAGTTATTCTATGGTGGTACCTGGCGTAGGTGCGATCCTGGGGGGCCTCACCCCTACGCTGCTGAATGCAGTGTTTGGTCTGATCGCCGGTGGCGTTGTGATGCTGGTGGTCTCTGGGATTAGTTCGGTGCGGGCTCGTTTTAAGGCTTGATGCCGCGGATTAATGACCAACCCCGAAATGTGTTTTTTCGGGGGTTGGTAGTGAACTCAGAAAAGTTGGGGCTTTTTTAACGTTGGAGCTGTCGGCAACAGGGCGTTTTGCCGGCAGGTTTAGCATTCGCTGTAAAGTTGCGGATTGTGGGGCTCAGGGAAGTTTTTCCCTTTGGTGATTTTCCCATCACGCAACTCAAACTCTCCGGTCAATAATTTCTGGTTCACAACCATCTGCATCATCAGGCGCTGACGGGCCAATATTTTGTTAACCACAGGTTTTTCAGCAAGTAATGACATAACCCCCTCCCATCTACGCACAGTCCGTTATAAGCATGCCAGCCAGTTGGCAATCGACAGAGTCTGGTATGACTTTGGGCCCTTTGCGGGTTCCGTAACCCTAGCAGGCTATTATAGATGACGACCAGATCAACTTTGCGTTCACTGTGAACATCAGGCGCTGCATAGAACAAATATCCACCAGGTTTGCAAACACTATAATGAAGTCTCACCAGCTTGGCAACGTTGAACAAGACCCTGGATCCGTTTTCACCCGGCAACGGCACGTGTCTAAATTGGCCGTATTCTTCAGGTACGCTCAGAGCGTCGAAAAAGATTTCTACCATACCATTGGGCGGAAAAGGTATGTCAGGCATGTTGATACCGTAGCCTTTGGCTCGAGCCTCTGTCGCTGTGGCTATTTTGTTGAACACCACAAGAAATAGCTTGCCTCCAACTTCAAATGTACCAGTGACGTAGGGCTTTCCGTAGTCTCGGTTGATTTCCAAAGGATACGGAAGAGTTAGGTGATGAATTGAGGCCATCCTGTGCTCTCTTTAACGTAGCAATGAAGGCATTCAACACGATTTTTAGCGGTTTTTGACAACAATATTAGAGAGTTGGGAAGCGGCTCGAAAATAATCTGAGCTCATTGATATGCTTACATCACTGCAGAGCAATGCAGGGCGCATTGATGCGCCCAATGGTGGTGAGAACTAGAAGATCAGTTTGAACACACCGGTAATGGTCAGTAGGCCAACAATAAAGATAATCGCAATAATCCACAGAAAAATTTTCATCCGTCTCTCCCGACTGTTTATGTTTAGTGAATGCGTGAATGCACGCTGAGATCGCTAAGCCACGACAGAATTAACTATAGATGAAAATCAGCAGCTTGCCCGGAAAGGGCCTAAGGCAGCGTATGGCTGCCGCCATTCAGTGGCCGCTGCATAATGTGGGTATCCAGCCAACCGCCAAATTTAAACCCGACGCCGCTTAGGGTGCCGATACTGGTGAAGCCTAGCTTGCGGTGCAGGGCAAGGGAGCCTGCATTGCCGGCAGCATCGCCAATCGTTGCCAACATTTGCCGCCACGGGCCGTGTTCACAGCGGGCAATCAATGCGCCGAGTAATGTCTTGCCAATACCTTGCCCTTGCAGGCCTTCGGCGACATAGACCGAATTCTCGATGGTGTAGCGATAAGCCGGTCGTGGCCGATACGGTGTGGCATAACAATAGCCCACGACGCGGTCTTGCATTTTCGCCACCAGCCATGGCAACCCAGCAGCCAAGACGTTGTGGCGGCGCTGTTGCATCTCTTCCAACGTTGGGGGCGTTTCTTCGAACGAGGCTGGCCCGTAAAGCACATGATGAGCATAAATTTGTTGAATGGCCGCCATATCCTCAGTGCTGGCATCAGAGACGCTTAGCGTTGCCAGCGGTGGGGTTGCAAGTGACATAGTGCTCCCTTTTATGATGATAAATCAGAGTACCAAGGCATTATGCACCGCGCCTGGCGACAAGATAAATTGGCTTTTTGTCTGGTGGGGATAAGAAAAAATGATGGCATTTTCATGCGGAGAAATCTGTTAAGTGAAGTAAGGTATGTTATTGCGTTAGGTGTTACCCCTCACCCTAGCCCTCTCCCACAGGGAGAGGGGACAGAACGTGCCACAAATCTGTTTCCGTGCCTAACTTCGGCTTCCTATTAGCGAACGGCAACTTACGTGCTATAGATTAACGTCCGCATCTGACTCAAATCATGCCTTGTTAGGTGAAGTCATAGACCATCTCCCACACCTGACGACGACCCTGCTCTAGCTCCCTCTCCCTGTGGGAGAGGGTTGGGGTGAGGGCACACAGGTTACCCCCGCATCAGTTGCGTGACGCACTGGCGCAGATAGTCCAACAGCGCAGGGGTGAGCCAGGTACCCTCGGTCAAGGTCGGCTCTTGCTCCATCGCCTGGCGGATCTTCATTTGGGTGGCTGGATTGTCACTGGCATAGGACTGGAACAGCTCCAGCCAAAGGGCCGCCAACTGTTTAGCCTGTGTCGATGCAGGTGCAACCTCCTGCTGCATCGCTTGCTGGAATTGGGCAATGAGCGCTGGCCATTCCTGAATGCGATCAAAATAGTGAGCGCGGACATAGGCATATTCGGTATCAGACAGGTATTTTTGATAGATCGCCAGCTTGGTTTCGGAAAAGGCCCGGGTGATGTAATCGGTCATGGCCGGTGTGATCCCCGTTTGTGCGCGCATCGAAGGCTCATCGGCGTGCATGGCGTTGAGACGGGTCAGAAATGCCGGATTGCCTGCGGTATCACGCTCCAGCGTGCACATCCAGCGGCGCGCAATAGCCTGAGCACGCGGATCTTCGGCACTTGCCCCATCATTCATCAGCTCTTGAACCGTACTCACCATCTCCTGCCATTCCCGATTACGCGCTTCGTCGGCCTGATAGAACGGCAACTGCGCCAGTTCGTCGGCGGTAAAGTATTTATCGTACATGGTCATCATCTCCAACGTGATCAGCCAATCATTCAGTTCGGGTTCACTGCCTTGGGTCAATTGGGCGTGCATATGCTGTAAGCGACTGCGCAGCGTGGTTATCTGTGTCAGTTGCCGATCGAGCATGGCAATTTGCTGTTCAATAACCGCTGGTAACGCCAGCCCCGAGTGCGCCAGAATCGAGTCGATTTCTGCCAGTGCAACTCCCATTCGCCGCAAGGCTTGAATATGGTGCAGGCGAGTAATATCTTCCCGATTGTAGAGGCGATACCCGGCATCGGAACGTGCGGAGGGAACCAGCAGCCCAATGCTGTGGTAATAATGTAAGGTTCTTATGGTGATGCCCGAACGGCGGGCCAGTTCGCCGACTTTCAGTAACATGCTGGTTATCTCCCTGGTGTGAGCTGAGATACTACAGCCTGACGTTACGTGAGGGTCAAGCAGGGATATGGGGGAATTTTTGTGACGCGTTGCAGGCACCAACAACCGGCACCTGCAACAAGATCGCGGGGAAGTTACCAGCCTTTGACGGCACCGCCGTTGAAGATCTTCTCTGCCGCTTTGGCGACTTCATCGGACTCGTAGGCTTTCACGAAGTTCTGCACGTTTTGCGCATCTTTATTATCTTCGCGCGCCACCACGATATTGGTGTACGGCGAATCTTTATCCTCGATAAAAATTCCGTCTTTGGTCGGCGTCAGGCCAATCTGGTTGATGTAGGTGGTGCTGATCACTGCCACCGCGACTTTAGGATCGTCCAATACCTGGGGCAGTTGCGCACCTTCCAGTTCCATAATCTGGTAGTTGTGCGGGTTGGCACTGATATCCAGCGAGGTTGGCAGTAGGCCTTTGCCCTGCTTGAGTTCGATCAGCCCAACCTTTTTCAACAGCAACAGGGCGCGGCCCAGGTTGGTGGGATCGTTCGGGATAGCAATTACCGCGCCGTCCTGCAACTCTGACAGCGATTTGATCTTTTTCGAATAGCCAGCCATGGGGAACACAAAGGTATTGCCTACCACCACCAGTTTGTAGCCGTGATCTTTATTTTGCTGTTCCAGGAAGGGGCGGTGCTGGAATACGTTGGCATCCAGTTCGCCTTTGTCGGTGGCATCATTGGGCAGCAACGAACCGCTAAAGCCAATCAGCTCCACGTCCAGGCCATATTTCTCTTTGGCCACCCGCTTGGCGACTTCTGCTACGTCCTGCTCGGCGCCGTTAATGACGCCAACCTTGATATGGTTTTGATCGACCTTCTGATCGCACCCTTGTAATAACAACGTTGCTGCTAATGCTGCGGCCAAGGCGGTGCAGCGCCAAACAATTGCCATGAGTGACTCCCTGTAAAAACAATAAGATCGGTCAGTGTTGTGCCAACAGCTAAACCTATGGCCGTAGCCAAGTCAAATCCTGGTTAAGCACAATTTCTTATAGCTCATAACGCGGCGATCAGCGCGGCCGTAACACCACGATGCCCGGCGTATTCAGCACATAGCTGGCAAACGCCGAGTCCATCACTTTGTGGTTTTCCGGGCGTGAGGAAGCATGGCGCAGCACCGGCCCATTTTGGGTCATGATAAAGAAGCCGGTATGGGTAACGTCCAGCCCTGCCAGCTTGGTATAGATGCCGATATAGTCGCCGGTCTGTAATTGGCTAATCACCTGCTCATCAATAAATTCGCTGGGGATATAGGTCACGCTGCGCTCGGTGACCGCGATGCCGGGCAGATAGAGTTCGCCATCCGCTTTGCGGTTGAGCTGTTTGACCACGGTGACGGCATGCGGGCTGAGTTGTGCGGTGACGTCGTCGGCAAGGATCTGGCGGGTGTGCGCCCAGTCGGTGAAGAAATGCTTGCGCTGCTGGAAACTGACGTCACCATTGATATAGCGCGTCTGAATCACATTTTCGACGAATTCGTTTTCGCTGGTGGCGGTTCTGAGCGCCTGCACGTAATCCAGATAGGTAAAGCAATCCACCCCACGGAAATCGATCACCAATTGTTCCGCAGTGGTGGCGGAACCGATCAGCCGGTTGGCTACGTAAGGGGTTTCCAGGAAAGTCTGTGAGAGCAGCTCGATGGCCCGCCCTTTATCAATATCCGGCACCGCCGCATGCAGAGCCAGCGCTGCCTGCAGTTTGTTTACTGTATAATCGTCCATTACTATCGCCATTGTCAGAGGTTTCACCTGTTGCGGTAGTGATTCTACCGGGATTTTGGCCGGTTGTTTACCGCTGCAACCCATCAGCGTCGTACACAATATTATCAGGGCCAAGCCACGCATCACTCTCTCCCAAGCGATCATTGGTTTGGCCAGTATGGCGTGCGCAAGGTAAACCCAGCGTCACCCAAAAAGCGGTAAATCAATAGCCCACTTCATTATTGAACGGCAGATACCAGAACAGCGCGATCTCATGATCGGCAATGTCCGGTTGGCCACGATAGAGTAAATGATCGATGCCACCGAGCACAAAGCCATAACGCTGATAGCAGTTGCAGGCAGTCAGATTATTGTTTTGGGTTTCCAGCATCAGCCCGGCGGTGTCCTGCTCCCGTGCCCAATGACGTGCGGCATCCAATAGCGCCGTGGCTATGCCTTGGCGGCGAGCGTGGCGGCTAACGGCAATCTCCTCGATCAGCGTATAGTCGTTCCAGTTTTTGCTGAGTGTGATATGCCCTACGGCTTCCCCTTGGTAACGAGCGAGGAAGGTCTCCCCATCGTCATTGAGGAACGGGGCCAGCGGGTAGACTTTATTGAAAGGAGCCACCGGCTGGGTCGGCCACAGCTCGACCGGCTTATCAAAACAGGGCTGGGCGTAACAGGAGACGGCAAAGGAAAAATCACCGTATTCCAGGTAACCGAAGGGGAGTTCGCTGATGATTTCGATGCCGATCGCCTGATGCAATTATTCCAGCTCCCTTAGCAGCCTGGCGGGGTTGCCCGCATAAATGCCTTTGCGGGTGATGCTCTTGCTGACTACTGCACCAGCACCAATCACCACGTCATCGCAGATTTCCACGGCCAGTATGGTGGCGCCAGAACCTACAGAAACCCGGTTGCCGAGCCGAGTGTGCCCCCAGCTTGCCGGGTCGGCATTTGGGGTGCCCCCTTTGAACAGATCGTTGGCAAACATCACGCCGTGGCCAATAAAGCAATCTTCGCCCAAGGTCACGTATTCACAGATAAAGCTATGCGACTGGATCTTGCTGCGCGCGCCCACGCAGACGTTCTTCTGGATCTCGACAAACGGGCCGACAAACACGTCGTCCCCCAACTGGCAGCCATACAGGTTGCTGGGCTCGATCACCATCACGTTCTGCCCGGCCTGCACGTTATTAATCCCGCTTTGGCGGGTGCGGATCTTGGTTGTCATGGTCTCCCTCCATCAAGTAACGCAACATATTGATTATAGTGCAGAGTAACCCACAGGCCGCTGACAGCGTACGTTTTTTCAACCAAAGACTATAATTGATACAGGGCAGAGAGCCTGATAGCCGCAACCCTTGCGCGGTGTCTGAACCGCCAGTGGTGTGTTTTCCGTTCGCCGATCGCGGTTGGCGGCGAAATGAGGAGGTGTCTCATGGTCAATCATGTCTGGGGTCTGCTGGCCCATCCCAACGTCGAGTTGAAACAGATCAAAAGCGAGAATGAATCTGTCTCGCACCTGTATACCCACCACGTGCTGCTAATGGCGTTAATACCGGTGGTCAGCGCGTTTATCGGTACCACGCAGTTGGGCTGGCTCTCTGGTCAAGGGCAGGCAATCCGCCTGGATATGTTCACCGCTTTCTACACCGCCGTGGCGTTTTATCTGTTGATGCTGGCTGGCGTGGCGATCATGGGCAAGGTGATCCACTGGATGGCGCGGCGTTATGAGTCACGGCCAAGCCTGCATCTGTGTATGGTCTTTGCGGGTTATGTGGCGACTCCGATGTTCCTCAGCGGATTAGTGGCGCTGTACCCGGTGGTTTGGCTGTGCCTGTTCGTCGGGATTATCGGCCTGGCTTATTCGGGCTATCTGCTGTATCTCGGCATTCCGCATTTCCTGAATATCGATCGTAAAGAAGGGTTTATCTTCTCCAGCTCGACATTGGCTATGGGCATTCTGTTGCTTGAGCTGCTACTTGGGCTGACAGTACTGCTGTGGGGGTACGGTTCCTGGTTATTCTGAAGTTAGCGTGATTGTTGCCCCTCATACCCTGTGGTATGGGGGGCTTTTGTTTAAAGGAGCTGAACTCGCCCATCTGGATTTGTTGTTCCCGCTTGCTTATTATCAACTTATTAAATGATACCGACTGGAATAATTGATGGCGACAATGAAAGAGGTGGCGCAGCGAGCCGGGGTTTCCGCTGCGACGGTCTCTCGGGTGATTAACAATACCGCCTATGTTGAGCCGGTTACCCGCGAGCGTGTCGAAAAAGCGATGCGCGAGTTCAATTACCACCGCAACGCGGCGGCGCTGGCGTTAGCCAAACGCAGTGGCAACATGCTGGGATTGCTGACCGGCAATCTGGCCGATCCCTTTTTCTCGCGCCTAGCGCGTGGGGTGGAAGAGGTGACCCGCAAAGAAGGGGCCAAGCTGATGGTGTGCAGCGGTGGGCACCAGGCGGAGCGCGAAAAGGCCGGGTTGGATTTTCTGATTAATCAGGGCTGTGAGGCGATTGTCGCCCACGTCACCCGCATGAGCGATGCCGATGTACTGCGCTATGCTGCTCATACCCCCGGTTTAGTGATTATCAATCGCTACTTTCCTGCCATTGCGAACCGTTGCGTGTGGTTGGATAACGTCAGTGCGGCTCAGGCCTCGACCGAATATTTGCTGCAACAGGGGCATCGGCGCATTGCCTGTGTGACCGCCGATTTACCCATCGACGATCGCAAGCAGCGTTTACAGGGCTATCGCAATGCGATGGCACAGGCGGGGATCGACGTTCCGGGGGAATGGGTGATCAGCGTGTCCTTTGATGAAGAGGGGGGAGAATTGGCCGCAGAGCAGATACTTTCCAGCCGTCATCACTTTACGGCCGCAGTGACGTTTAATGACGTGATGGCCGCCGGCATGATGCGAGCCTTGCACCAGAGGCAAATCCCCTTGCCGGAGCAACTGTCGATTATCGGCTTTGATGATGTGGTGCTGGCGCGTTATCTCTATCCGGCGTTAAGCACTCTGCATTATCCCATCGAGCGTATGGCCAAACGGGCAGCCAAGCTGGCGCTGTTGAGTCAGCAACAGCAAGGGTTACCGCCGCAAAATAACATGTTTAGCGCTGAACTGGTGCTGCGTGACTCGGTCACTCGCTGGCAGGAATAGCTTGTCCAGAGGTTGTTCTGAGATCTACATCGCAAAGTTACCCGCCATGAAAGCGGTTACATGGCTTGAGGCGCTAGCTCACACCCCGGTAAATCAGGATTCACTACGCTAGCGGCACATCAATAACAACTCGGGGTGACCTATGGATGGTAAAAAAACGCTCAACCTTTGGCTGGCTTTGCTGCCAATCGTTGCCATGCTGACGCTGTTGATCGTCGGCTATGGGGTATGGGAATTACGTATTGAACCGCTGTTACTGCTTTCAGCGGCCGTTGCTGCCGGGCTGGCACTGTGGCAGGGCTATAGCTGGGATGACATTATCAACTCGATCGTCAGCAAACTGGCGAAGGCCATGCCGGTGATCATGATCCTGATCTGCGTCGGCGGTCTGATTGGCACCTGGATGATCAGCGGCACTATTCCTTACATGGTGTACTGGGGGCTGAAAGTGATCAGTCCGCAATATATTCTGATCGCAGCCTTCTTCCTCACCAGCGTGATTTCCGTCTGTACCGGCACCTCATGGGGGTCTGCGGGTACCGTCGGTGTAGCACTGATGGGCGTTGCCGCGGGGCTGGATGTGCCGTTGGCGGCGGCGGCGGGCGCGGTGGTTTCCGGTGCCTATTTCGGCGATAAAATCTCTCCACTGTCGGATTCGACCAACTTTGCCGCTATCGTGGCCGAAACCGATCTCTATGCGCATATCAAACACCTGATGTACACCACACTGCCCAGCTTTGTGCTGGCAGCCACCGTTTACCTGATCGCCGGTCATAGCAGCGTGGTGGGAACGGTTGCTACGCCACAGCGGGTCACTGACATCATTATTGGGTTGGAAAGCCTATACCATTTCAACCTGTTGCTGATCCTGCCACCGGTGCTGGTGCTGTGGGGAGCGGTGACCAAACGGCCGGTGATCCCGGTCATGCTGGCGGCCTGTGTGCTAGCGATCGGCCTCGCCGTGGTGATGCAGGGCTTTAGCCTGAAACAGGGTCTGAACGCGCTGATGGACGGCTTTAACCTATCGATGTTTGCTGAACGCGGGCATGACATCAGCGGCGTGATCGCCGATGTTCCGCGCTTGCTTAACCGGGGTGGCATGTTCTCAATGATGAGCACCATCCTGCTGGTACTGTGTGCCTTCTCGTTTGCTGGTGCACTGACCTTGACCGGTGCGCTGACGGTGATTATCAACCGGTTGCTGAAAGTAGTGCATACCACGGGCCAACTGATTGCCGCCACGGTCGGGACTACCATCCTGGTCACCGGAGCGACCAGCGATGGCAAGCTGGCGCTGCTCATTCCGGCAGAGCTGTATAAGGACGCCTATCGCCGCATGGGCTTGGACAACACCAACCTGTCGCGCACCATCGAAGATGCCGGTACGGTGATTGAACCCCTCATTCCCTGGACGGCGGCCGGTGTTTACATGGCGACAACGTTGGGAGTTAACACGCTGGATCTGCTGCCTTGGGCGGTGCAGTGTTACGCGGCGGTTTTCTTCGCTTTGATTTACGGTTTTACCGGTTTTGGCATCGCCAGAGTGACGCCAGAGGCTCAACAACAGGAGATGCCAAATGAAACAGCCTGATTTCAACCAGGTAGTCGATCGCCACCATACCAGCTCGGTAAAATGGGATTTCATGGGGCATTATCTGCAATTGCATGAAACCGACCTGTTGCCGATGTGGGTATCAGACTTTGACTTTCCTTGCCCGCCTGCAGTGCAGCAGGCGCTGCATACGCGTGTCGATCATGGCGTATTTGGCTATAGCGAACGCGATGAGGATTACTACCGGGCTGCGATTGAGTGGTTTGCCCAACGCCACCAACTTCTGCTGGAACGGCAATGGTTTACCTCGATCGAAGGGGTTGTGCCGGGGATTGCGCTGCTGATCCAGATGCTCAGCCAACCCGGTGAGGGTGTCGTGGTGCAGGGGCCTTATTATGGCTCCTTTAAGAAGGTGATCACCCTCAATGGTCGGCGGGTACTAGAGAACCCACTGCAGGAGCGGGAAGGGGAGTATCGCTTTGACTTTACCCAGTTGGCCGAGCTGTTGCAGCGGGAGAAGCCGCCGTTGCTGGTGTTGTGCAATCCGCATAACCCAACCGGCCGCTGCTGGAACCGGCAGGAGCTGACGCAATTGCTGACGCTATGCCAGCAACACGGGGTGACGGTGATCTCTGATGAGATCTGGGCGGATTTGATCCTGCCAGATGAGCACTTTACCTCAGTGTTACACCTGGGGCCGCAGTGGCACGATAGGGTGATTGTGGCCACCTCTGCCAGTAAAACCTTTGGGTTGTCGTCGCTACGCATCTCCAATTTCCTGATCCCGAATACGGCGCTGCGTGAGCAATTTGTCGAACGGCTCAATGCGCACGGGCTAGACGTTTTCAACGCGCTTGCCATGACGGCGGCGACGGCGGCTTACCAGCAGGGCGGCCCGTGGCTTGATGCCTTGTTGGCTTATTTGGCCGAGAACCGGCGCTGGTTTGCACAGGCGCTGGAGCAGGCGGCTCCCTTGTGCCGGATGATGTCAGCACAAGGCACTTATCTGGCCTGGCTGGATTGCCGTGCGTTGGGGTTGGATGATGAAGCTTTGCAGCTAGCCATGCGCCAACAGGCCAAGATTGCGCCTTCGATGGGCTGCGGATTTGGCGAGCAGGGGCAGGGTTTTATCCGCATCAATCTCGGCTGCCCGCGCGCCTATCTTGAAATGGCCGTCGCTGGTTTAGCCAAACTAACCGATTGAGTTTATAGTGGGCGCAGCATGCAGCGCCCCTACGGTTAACCCACTCGCCATGTTGTAGGGGCGCAGCATGCTGCGCCCGCTTTTAGCTATGGCTAACCACCACCAGTTTCTGGTTCACAAACTCCTTAATCCCCAGATCTGACAGTTCACGGCCAAAGCCGGAACGTTTCACACCACCAAACGGCAGCTCAGGTGCGGTATCGGTCAAGGAGTTGATATACACCATGCCGGTTTCAATGCGTGAGGCCAGCTTTTTGGCTCGTTCAATATCAGTACTGAAGATGGCCCCGCCTAGCCCGTAGTGGGAGTCATTGGCCAGTTTGACGATCTCCTCGTCATCGCTCACCACATAGACCTGCGCCACCGGGCCGAAGAACTCGGTGAAATAGGCCGGATTATCGCGGCTGATATGCGTGAGGATGGTGGGTTCAAAGAAGTTGCCTTCGTGCTGTAACGCCTTGCCGCCCAGGTGTAGTTTGGCTCCTTGTTTCACCGCGTCATTGACCTGCTCGATCAGCCCTTCCAGGGCCGACTTGGAGGATAGCGGCCCTAAAGTGGTGGTTTCATCCAGCGGATCGCCCATTTTCACATTTTTGAAATGCTCGGTGAGCTGTTGCAGGAAGGCCTTCGCCACTTTCTCCTGCACGATAAAACGCTTGGCGGCGGTACAGACCTGCCCGGCATTGTTGAGCCGTGCCTCTGCACCCACTTTGACAGCCTTCTCAAGATCGCAATCGTCGAGCACGACGAAAACGTCGTTACCCCCCAGTTCCAGCGTGGCCTTTTTCAGCTTCTTGGCCGCCTGAGCTGCCACGATGCTGCCTGCTTTTTCAGAACCGGTCAGCGCCACACCTTGCACCCGATCGTCGGCGATGATGCTGGCCACCTGATCCTGGGAAATATACAGGTTGGTATAGGCCCCTTTGGGCGCTCCAGCCTCATGCACCAGCTTCTCGAACGCTTCGGCGCAGTGCGGCACGATGCTGGCATGCTTGACCACTACCGGGTTACCGGCCGCCAGGTTAGGGGCGAGTACGCGCATCAGTTGGTAGAAAGGAAAGTTCCAAGGCTCGACCGCCATCAACACCCCGATGGGATGATGCTCGACCCAGGCCTCACCCAGGCTGGACTCATAGCTTACCGGGGCCAGGAATTTTTGCGCATTATTGGCGTAGTAACGGGCTATCTGGGCACACAGTTTTACTTCGCCACGGCTTTGCTCGATCAGCTTACCCATCTCAACGCTGGCAATGTTCGCCAGTTCCTCTACCCGGCTCTCCATCAGATCGGCCAGCTTATGCAACACGGGTAAGCGCTGGATGATTTCACCCTTGGACCAGTCGGAGTGATACAGCGCATCGGCTTGGGCCAGCGCCAGCTCCACCTGATCGTCGTTATGCGGGGTATATTCTTTAATCAGCTGATTGTTAAAGGGGTTTACTGTCTGGTATGGCATGAAGTGCTCCTTTCGTCGCTCATGTTGACGCCTGACAGACGCCTTATTCAGAACATTAAGTCTAGACGACAGGGCTGCGAAGGAGGTGCATAAAGGGCGATCGTGCGCCAGTGCCCCGCATGCAGAGGCTTAATACGAGTTGTGCTGAGATGAGCCTTTGCTCCCAAAAGGGCAAGCTCTACCAGCTCCCTCTCCCTGTGGGAGAGGGTTGGGGTGAGGGGGGTAGAATAAAATGTTACTGAATGTTATTACCCCAGTGTTTTTGCTTGCTGGTTTTGCCAATGCCGGGATTAAAACTGTTGGTGGGATCGGCATCCTGATAGAACGCCTGCAAATCCGGCTTGGCATGATACAGATGGCCGACATTGTGCTCGGCCGGATACTCCGCACCACGCTGATTGAGGATCGCCAACATCTGTTCTTTCAGCGCATGGCTGTCCGCGCCTTTTTTCACCACATAATCCTGGTGGAACACGTGGCACATAAAGTGGCCGTAATACAGCTTGTGCACCAACTGGTTGTCGATCTCCGGCGGCAGGGTTTCAAACCACTCGGTATCGTTGCGGCGCAGGGCGATATCCAGCGCCAGAATGTCCTCGACCTGATCGGCATGTACCGCGTGATAGCGCACGGCGGCGCCTGCTGCGGCAAAGCGGTGCAGAAACGCTTTCTTGCCTTCTTCAGGCGTACAGACGAAAAAGTCACCTTCGGCCTGGGCAAAGTAGCTTTTCAGATACTGTTCGGCCTCTGCCACACCCGGCCCGGCCATTTTCAGCAGCAGGTGGTGTTCAAAGCGTTGGCGATATTCTTTCATGCGCGGCGGCAGATGGTTAGGGGCCAGCTTGCTCAACTTCTGCATCAGGTTATCGGTGAGGTTGTGCGGTATCAGTGGCAGTTTGTTCAGTGTGGCATCCACCCGGCCCTTTAGGGTGAAGAAGCGCGGGATTTGGTCGGTGCCCAGCTTGTCGATCATCATAAAGGTGTCTTTGCCATACACCTCGGCGATATCGAAAATATCGCGGTGCATATATTCCCCGGCCACCGGCAGATTTTCAAACTGGCTCAGCATGTGGCGGCGCAGCTCGGTCAATACTGCGGTGTCGTTGGTGCCGATATAGAACACCTGCTCTTTATCTTCTTTGGCAAAGGTGTCCAGACGTACCGCAAACACCGCCAGCTTACCGGCACAGCCGGAAGCCTCGAACAGGCGGCGTTTATCGGCGTTAAAGCGGGACGGGGTATCGGCATCGACATCGCGCACCCGGCTGGCGTATTCGTTGTCCGAAGCGCGCAGCTCGCCATGTTCAACATCGGTTGGTCGGTAATCGCCCTTTTCCAACCGCGTAAGGATCTCTTCCGGCGTATCGCCCAGGTTAATCCCCAGATGATTGACCAACCGTAACTGACCATCGGCGTCCAGCTTGGCGTACAGCGCCATTTCGGTATAGGCCGGGCCGCGTTTGACCAGCGCCCCCCCGGAGTTGTTGCATATGCCACCGATCACCGAAGCACCAATGCACGAAGAGCCGATCACCGAATGTGGTTCACGGCCATAAGGTTTCAACAGCCTTTCCAGCTTATTGAGCGTGCTGCCGGGGAAGCCGACTACCTGCTTGCCGTTATCCAACACCTGAATATGATCGAGCCGCAGGGTACTGACAATGACAATCTCACGGTCATAATCCTGGCCGCTGGGGGTAGAGCCTTCGGTCAAGCCGGTGTTGGCTGCCTGCATAATGACAATCTTATCGGCGGCGACGCAGGCTTGCAGGATCTGCCACAGTTGCAGCAGACGGGTAGGGAACACTACGGCCAATGCCTTGCCACCGCCGGAGCGGAAACCTTTGCGATAACGTTCAGTGCTACGCTCGCCGGTCAGCACTTGCGCGTTGCCAACGATATTCTTCAACTGAGTGATAAATGCCTGCGTCATGCCCATCTCCATGTCCCCGCCTGGCTGCAACGGGGTTTAATGTTTAATAGCGTTCCTGATATCCCGCCTCACGTTCTTCTGCGCGCAACGTCAGGATCTCCACGCCGTCAGCGGTAACTGCCACGGTGTGCTCCCATTGGGCGGAAAGCTTTTTATCGCGGGTGACCACGGTCCAGCCATCTTTCTTCTGCTTGATGCGGTGGTCGCCCTGGTTAATCATCGGTTCGATGGTAAACACCATCCCTTCCTGCAACACCGTACCGGTGCCTGGCAGGCCGAAGTGTAGCACCGCTGGGCCTTCGTGCATTTCACGGCCAATGCCATGTCCACAATATTCCCGTACTACGCTGTAACCCGCCTGCTCTGCATGTTGCTGTATGGCGTGGCCGATGTCACCTAGCGTAGCACCGGGTTTCACAGCCCGAATGCCTTGCCACATTGACTCGTAGACATTGTTGACCAGGCGCTTGGCGAGCGGGGTGGTTTGACCGATGCAGTACATCTTGCTGGAATCGGCAATAAATCCATTGTTTTCCAAGGTGATATCGACATTGACGATCATCCCGGAACGCAAAATTTTGCTGGCCGATGGGATGCCGTGGCAGATCACTTCGTCGATCGAGGTATTGAGCACGTAGGGGAAATCATACTGGCCCTTGCTGGCAGGGCGTGATTTCAGCTCATTAACGATAAAGGCTTCGGTAAGGTCATTGATCTCCATGGTGGTGATCCCTTCGCAGATCACCTCATCGAGCATGGCAAACACCTTGGCCAGCAGCGCGCCGGAGTGGCGCATGATGGCAATTTCCTGCGGCGTTTTAATCACAATATCTTTCACCCAACAATCTCCTTCAGCGTCAGCGCGTTATCTTTCATCATCTTCTTTACCAGTTGCGGATAGGTCAGCTCAGGGTTCAGCTCTGCCAGCATACCGATCCTGATCCAGTGTTCCGCCTGTGCGTTAATAGAACGCGACATGGTCAGGCTGGCGAGCCTGAGATCGTCATGTAGCGTCTCCGAGATTTTTACTATCCCCATAGCAGACTCCGTAAGCGAACAATATACGGAGTGTATACGTTTTGGATGCTGTGGGTTTGGCATTCTGTGGCGCAGGCATTTTAGGCCGAATGGTCATTGCCGGGGTCGCACAATGCGTTTATTGTGATCGTCGGCTTTGTTGCCATGACTTTTTTAAGAAGGATTTAGGGCGTGACTAAACTACGTGTTGGGGTGATCTTTGGGGGCAAATCGGCGGAGCATGAGGTTTCGCTGCAGTCGGCAAAAAATATTCTGGATGCCATCGACAAAGAGAAGTTTGACGTCACGCTGCTGGGCATTGATAAGCAGGGGCAGTGGCACCTTAACGATGCCTCCAACTTCCTGCTGAATGCGGAAAACCCGGCGTTGATCGCGCTGAACCACTCGAATAAAAACGTGGCGCTGGTCCCTGGGTACGAGAAACAGCAACTGATTGAAGCCGACGGTGCCGGTGCGCTGGGCCAGCTCGACGTGGTGTTCCCGATCGTACATGGCACCTTGGGCGAAGACGGTTCGCTGCAAGGGCTGCTGCGCATGGCGAATATGCCGTTCGTGGGGGCGGGCGTGTTGGGCTCCGCCGTCAGCATGGACAAAGACGTGACCAAACGCCTGCTGCGGGATGCTGGGCTGTCAGTAGCTCCGTTCGTCACGCTGACGCGTTCCAACCGCAACAAGTACGGTTTTACGCAGTTAAGTGAAAGCCTGGGGTTACCGCTGTTTGTTAAACCGGCGAATCAGGGTTCCTCCGTTGGCGTCAGCAAGGTGCATAACCAGGCTGAGTTCGAGCAGGCTATCGCCCTGGCATTCAGTTTCGACCATAAAGTGCTGGTGGAGTCGGCTATTGTTGGCCGTGAGATCGAATGCGCGGTATTGGGCAACGATAATCCACAGGCCAGCGTCTGTGGCGAAATCATCCTTAGCGATGAGTTCTACTCTTACGACACCAAGTACATTAATGAGCAGGGCGCGCAGGTGGTGGTACCGGCGGCGATCGATCAGGACGTCAGCGATAAAATCCGCGAAGTGGCATTGCAAGCCTTCAAGGCGTTGGATTGCTTGGGTATGGCGCGCGTCGACGTATTCCTGACGCCGGATAATAACGTGATTATCAACGAAATTAATACGTTGCCCGGTTTCACCAATATCAGCATGTACCCAAAACTTTGGGGGGCCAGCGGGGTGAGCTATACCCAGCTGATCACCGCGTTGATTGAGTTGGCACTGGAGCGCCATCAGCAAGATCGCGGGCTGAACAGCTCGGTGTTTGACAGCAAGTAAATGGTGTTTTCCTGGCACTCTCCGAGTTGAAGAGTGCCAGAAGACAACGGTTTATTTCACCGTCACATCGATATCGCCAAAGTACTTCTTGGACAGTTCGCCAATGGTGCCTTGCTGCTTCACCTTGGCGATGGCTTCGTTGAGCTTTTTCAGCGTCGCGGTGTCGTCTTTACGCAGACCGAAGGCGATGCCTTCACCCAGGATTTTATCGTCCTGTACCGCATCACCAACAAATGCGAAGCCTTTGCCATCTGGATGTGCCAGGAAACCGCTCTGCCCGGCAGGGGCCATGATCAAGGTGGCATCCAGGCGGCCAGCGGTCAGATCCAGATAGACCTGATTTTGATCCTGATAGGATACGACATCAACCCCTTCCGGTGCCCAGTGTGCCTTGGCATAGTTTTCCTGAATGGAACCCTGTAACACGCCGACGTGCTTACCCGCCAGCGATTTGGCATCGGGTTTCAGGCCGCTGTCGGCCTTGGCAATCAGGCGGTTTGGCACCTGATAAATCGAATCGGTAAACGCAATCGCCTGTCTGCGCTGCTCGGTGACGTTCATCGCCGAGTTAATCACGTCAAATTTGCGGGCCTGTAGCGCCGGGATCAGGCTGTCGAACGAGGTTTCTACCCAGCTGCATTTGACCTGTGCGGCGGCGCACACGGCGTTACCCAGATCGATATCAAACCCTTCCAACTGGCCGCTGGCGGATTTGGACTCGAAAGGCGGGTATAGCGCTTCAAGGCCAAAACGCAGGCTATTCTCTGCCGCCAGTGTGGAACCGGCAGCCAGTAAAAATCCCGCCGCGATCAGCGTTTTCAGTGTTTTTTTCATTACTGTTTCTTCCCCATGGTAAAAATCAATGGATCACACCTGACACAGACGGCGAGCGCCTTCCAGCAGGGTGTCATTATCTTTCGAGAAACTAAGCCGGATAATGCCGGTATTGGTGCCGTCGCTGTAAAACGCCGACAGCGGGATGGTTGCCACCTTGGCTTCGCGGATCAAGCGCACCGCAAAGTCGTTGTCGCTTTCATTACTGAAACCGCTAAAGCGGGCCAGCATAAAGAAGCTGCCACGGCTGGGCAGTAACTCAAAGCGTGATTTTTGCAACGCGGCTGCCAGCAGGTCGCGTTTTTGCTGGTAAAACTCCGCCAACCCCAGGTAGCTCTGTGGATTATTCAGCGCGGTGGCAAAGGCATATTGCATCGGCGTATCGGCAGAGAACACCATAAATTGGTGCACCTTGCGGATTTCATCCATCAGCGCTGCCGGTGCCATGCAGTAACCGACGCGCCAGCCGGTAACGTGATAGGTCTTGCCAAAGGAAGAGACGATCACGCTGCGCTCTGCCAGAGCGGGATGGCAGGCCATGCTGTGGTGAATGCCGCCGTCGAAGACCACGTGCTCATATACTTCATCGGAAAGAATGACGATATCGGTATTGCGGGTCAGGGCGGTCAGGCGCTCGATATCGTGTTCATCGAATACGCTGCCGGTAGGGTTGTGCGGGCTGTTGACGATGATCATGCGGGTTTTGCTGTTGATTGCCGCCGCCACCTCATTCCAGTCGATGGTTAAATCTTGCAGCGAAAGCTTGATGGCAACCGGGGTCGCCCCTTGCAGACGCACAATCGGGGCGTAGCTGTCGAAGGCGGGTTCGAAATAGATCACCTCATCGCCGGGATGCACCAGCGCGCTGATGGCGGAGTACAACCCTTCACTGGCGCTGGCGATCACCGTGATTTCGTCGTCGGCGTCATAGCGGGTGCCATACAGCCGCTCAACTTTTTCCGCCAGTGCATGACGCAGTGCCGCTACGCCGCTCATGGGAGCGTACTGGTTATGACCTGTGCGCATGGCTTGGGCGACGCCTTCGATCAGTTGTATATCGCAGGCAAAATTGGGGGCGCCCTGCGAAAGATTCAGAGCTTGATGTTCGGCGCTCAGTTGGCCAATCACGGTGAAAATGGTAGTGCCAACGTCCGGCAGTTTAGAGCGTTGCGAGCAGGCGCTGTGCATGGAGGGCTCCTGGCAAAAGATTCGAGTGTCGAATGATTAAGCATCAGTTAGGATGGGCTAACAAGAGAAAATTCGTCATGCTTGCCATGCAGCCAGATCATGGCTGACAGTGAAAATAAATGCAGGTATCGGGATTTATTATGCAAACATCGCTGCCGTCGCTCGACGTGCTGAAAACCTTTGTGGTGGTCGCTGAGCGTCTCAATTTCACCCATGCTGCCCAGGCGCTGCATCTGACGCAGGGCGCGGTCAGCCGCCAGATCCTGGGATTGGAACAGCAGCTGGGTTATCCGCTGTTCAGCCGCCGCGCGCGTGGGCTAACGCTAACGCCACAGGGCGCGCTGCTGTTGGCGCCGGTGCAGCTGGCGTTAGAGCAATTGGCGCAAGCGCTGGCCAAGGCCGGGGAACAGCCGGGTACGCTACGCGTCAAATGCCCAACCTGTGCGATGCGCTGGGTATTGCCGCGTATTATTCGCCTGCAGAATGAACGGCCAGAGATGCATATCGAACTGACCGCGTCGGTGTCGCACGGGCTGGATTTTGGCAGCGAACATTTTGATGCGGCGGTGGTGTTTGGCAAACCTCAGGGCAAACGGCTGGTGGTGCACCATCTGTTTGATGAGATCCTGACGCCGGTCTGCACGCCAAACTATCTGCCCGAGCAGGTTCGGCCACCAGAACCTGCCGATCTGGCGGAGACAACCTTGCTGCATCCCACGCGCGATCGCCGTGATTGGTTGCTATGGTTGAAAGCGGCGGGGCAGGCGGCTTTGCCCTCCGCCAAGTCACAGCATTTTGATACGCTCGATCTGGCGATGAGCGCCGCATTACAGGGCTGTGGTATCGCCATCGGCGATCTGTGCCTGCTGGAGGAGGATATTCAGGCCAATCGCATTATTACGCCGTTCCCGATCAGCGTGGTCAGCGGTGCCGCCTATTATCTGGTTTACCCCGAACATGCGGTGGTGCCTGCGGCTTTAACCCGGCTGGTGGAGTGGCTGGGGGCAGAGGCGCAAGCCAGCCGGAGCAGACTGCATCATCTGCTAACAACAACGCAGACGAATTGATTCTGCAAACAAAAAGAGTATGGCAAACTGCGTGCTCACATCTATTAATGCCTCCTGGCCGACATTGCCGGCGGGGACGTGCCTGAGAATCAAACTATGAAATGGCTTTGTGTGGTGAGTATGTTGTCCGGCCTGGCTATCAGCCCGGTTTTTGCGCAGGAAAGCAGTGCGACCCAAGGGATCTATGCTCAGGAGCGTGATGCCTTTGTCTCCAACCTGATGAAGCAGATGACGCTGGAAGAGAAAATCGGCCAGCTGCGTTTGATCAGCGTGGGGCCAGATAACCCGAAAGAGGCCATCCGTGATGGTATCAGCAAAGGCCAGATCGGGGCGATCTTCAACACCGTGACCCGGCCAGATATCCGCGCAATGCAGGATCAAGCCATGCAGCTCAGCCGCCTGAAGATCCCACTGTTTTTTGCTTATGACGTGGTCCACGGCCAGCGTACCGTGTTCCCGATCAGCCTGGGGCTGGCGGCGAGCTTTGATCTGGAGGCTATTGCCCTGAGCGGGCGTGTTTCAGCGCAGGAAGCCAGTGATGACGGCCTGAACATGACCTTCTCGCCGATGGTGGATATTACCCGCGATCCGCGTTGGGGCCGGGTCTCTGAAGGATTCGGTGAGGATACCTGGCTGGTATCGAAGATTGCCAAAGTGATGGTAGATGCTTACCAGAATGGCGATCCGTCCAAGCCGGGTTCGGTGATGGCCAGCGTGAAGCACTTTGCCCTGTATGGCGCAGTTGAAGGGGGCCGTGACTACAACACCGTTGATATGAGCCCGTTGCGTATGCATCAGGATTACCTGCCGCCGTATAAGGCGGCGGTAGATGCTGGCAGCGGTGGCGTGATGGTTTCGCTTAACTCAATCAACGGCGTACCGGCGACGGCCAACCCATGGCTGCTGAAAGATCTGCTGCGTGACCAGTGGGGCTTCAAAGGCATCACCATCAGCGATCACGGCGCGATTAAAGAGTTGATTAAGCATGGCGTGGCTCAGGATGCGCGTGATGCGGTGCGTTTGGCGATCACCTCCGGCGTCGATATGAGCATGAGCGACGAGTATTACGACCAATACTTGCCGGGGCTGGTGAAGGAAGGTCTGGTTGCTGAAAGCGAGATCGACCGGGCCTGCCGTGACGTGCTGAACACCAAATATGATATGGGCCTGTTTAAAGATCCGTATAACCACCTCGGTCCGGTAGGCTCCGACCCGCAGGATACCAATGCCGAAAGCCGTCTGCACCGTGCGGAAGCCCGCGTGATTGCCCGCAAGACCATGGTGTTGCTGAAAAATGACAAGCAGACGTTGCCATTGCAAAAGCAGGGCACCATTGCGTTGATCGGGCCGATGGCCGACAGCCAGCGCGATATCATGGGGAGCTGGTCGGCAGCAGGCGTGGTGAAGCAGTCCATCACCGTGCGTGAAGGGTTGCAGAATGCGGTGGGCGATAAAGCCAGCATCCTGTACGCCAAAGGGGCCAACATTACCCAAGACAAGAGCATTATTGATTATCTGAACGAGTATGAAACTGCGGTGGCCTTTGATACGCGTTCGCCACAACAGATGATTGATGAAGCGGTGAAGATCGCCAAACAGGCCGACGTGGTGGTGGCGGTGGTGGGTGAGGCGCAGGGGATGGCTCATGAAGCCTCCAGCCGGGCGGATATCACCATTCCACAAAGCCAGCGTGACCTGATCGCGGCGTTGAAAGCCACCGGTAAACCGCTGGTTCTGGTGCTGATGAATGGCCGTCCGTTGGCCTTGAGCTGGGAAAGTGAACAGGCAGATGCGATGCTGGAAACCTGGTACAGCGGCACCGAAGGTGGGAATGCCATCGCCGACGTGCTGTTTGGTGACTACAACCCTTCCGGCAAGCTGCCAATGACCTTCCCACGTTCGGTGGGGCAGATCCCGATTTACTACAACCATCTCAACACTGGCCGACCGTTCGGCAAGGAAAACCCGGGCAAGTACACCTCGCGTTACTTTGATTCGCCGAATGGTCCGCTGTATCCGTTTGGGTATGGTCTGAGCTATAGCCAGTTTGCCCTATCGGACTTCAAGCTCTCCAGCCCAGAGATGGCGCGCGACGGCAAAATTACCGCCAGCGTGATGCTGAAAAACACCGGTAAATATAACGGTGCCACCGTGGTACAGCTGTATGTGCAGGATGTGACCGCCTCGGTCAGCCGCCCGATCAAGGAGCTGCGTAACTTCAAGAAGGTGACGTTGCGTGCCGGGCAGGAACAGCGGGTGGAATTACCGATTACCGAGGACGATTTGAAGTTTTATAACGCCAGCCTGAAATGGGGCGCGGAGCCGGGTAAATTCAACGTGTTTGTTGGCCTGGATTCGGACAATCTGCAACAGCAGAGCTTTACCCTGAAATAAGTTTGTGAGCGTTTACTTTCGCTGTTTGCCCCTCACCCCAACCCTCTCCCATAGGGAGAGGGAGCTGAAACGGTGTTGTGGTCAGGACGGCGTAGGGGCGCCGCATGCTACGCCCGTTTAACGTATTCGGTGTTGAGGTCAGACGCGGGAGGCGGTTTTTAGTTCGGACAGTCCCCCTCGTAAAACGCCAAGCAGCACACAGAAAAAATCACCGGAGATTGCACCATGAAAAGATATCTGGACTGTAGCGCCAGCGATCTGGCCAACATCAGCAAAGACGATCTGATCTACGCCATCCGTGCCAGCGAAGGGCGCATTCTGGTCAGTGAGACCATCGCGGTAACCCAGCCGCTGCTCAATAACGTCACCAATGCCGAACTGGCTGCCAGCCAGGGGGCCGACATCCTGCTGCTGAACCTGTTTGATGTCAATCAGCCGCACATTGCCGGGCTGCCTGCCGATGTGCCACCAGAAGAAGCCATACGCGAACTGCAACGGTTGACCGGGCGCGTTATCGGGGTCAATCTGGAAGCCGTCGATCCGGCGTTTGCCACCACGCACAATGAGTTTTGGCAGATGACAGCGGGGCGCGCGGCCACGGCGGAAAACGCCCGAAAACTGTATGAGCTTGGCGCTCGCATGGTGGTCTTGACCGGTAACCCGAATAACGGCGTCAGCAACCAGGCCATCGCCGAGGCGCTGAAGCATATTCGTGACGAAGTGGGCGATAAGCTGGTGCTGGTGACCGGCAAAATGCACGGCGCCGGGATTGTGCGTGAAAGCGGCAGTCAGTTGATCACCGAACAAGATATTGCGCTGTTTATTGAAAACGGGGCTGACATTGTTCTATTACCTGCACCGGGCACCATCCCCGGAATGTCTCAGGAAAAGGTCGCCGAGCTGATTACGTTTACTCAGCAACAGGGCGCGCTGGCGATGACCGCCATCGGCACTTCTCAGGAGGGGGCCGATGTGCAAACCATTCGCCAGATTGCCCTGATGAGCAAAATGGCCGGAGCCGATCTGCACCATATTGGCGATACCGGCTATCTTGGCTTGGCGTTACCGGAGAATATCTTTGCCTACAGCGTGGCGATCCGCGGTGTACGCCACACCTATACCCGCATAGCTCGCTCCGTTAACCGCTAGCCCCTCACCCCAACCCTCTCCCACAGGGAGAGGGAGCTGTTAGCCCCTGCTCTTTTGGAAGTAAAGAGGTGATCAAGCAACTCGATCATCACTTTAACCAGGATGAGCAGGGTCAGTCAGCCGGTGCTTATGAAGAATCACTACACTTTCAGCCTAACTGGATCGGTCCCCTCTCCCTGTGGGAGAGGGTTAGGGTGAGGGGCATATTTCTCCCGTTTATACCTCCTTTCAACGCGTTGTTTGATCCGGCAGATTGTTTCATTGTGATTATCGCTATATCATTTTGTATATAACGATAATCCACCGGAAACTCTCATGTTCAAACGCCTATTACTGCTTGCTCTTCTTTTCTCATCCGCCGCCTTGGCGGATCGCCAGGTCACCGATCAACTCAACCGCACCGTGACGCTGCCGGACCACATTACCCGTGCCGTGGTGCTACAACATCAGACGTTAAACCTGCTTGTACAACTAGACGCCATGCCGCAGGTGGTTGGCGTGCTCAGCAGTTGGCAGAAACAGCTGGGGCCGAACTATTTACGGCTGGCTCCCAGCCTGGCCAAGATGCCCATGCCGGGCGATCTTACGGCGGTCAATATTGAAAGCCTGCTGACTCTGCACCCGCAGGTAGTGTTTGTGGCCAACTATGCCCCGGCGGATATGATCTCCCAGATCGAGCAGGCAGGTATTCCGGTGGTGGCAATCTCGCTGCGCCGTGAACCGGCGGCTCAGGCTGGGAAAATCAATCCGGTACTAGAAAATGAAGATCGGGTTTATAACCTTGGCCTGCAGGATGGTATTCGCCTGATTGGCAAGGTGATGGGCCGCGAGGCACAGGCGGATGCGATGGTGAAAGATGTTTTCCAACAGCGCGCGTTGGTGGCCAAGCGTCTGCAGGATATCCCAGAGGATCAACGGGTGCGGGTCTATATGGCCAACCCGGATCTCACTACTTACGGTTCGGGTAAATACACCGGCCTGATGATGCAACATGCCGGTGCCGTGAACGTCGCGGCCAAAGACATTCAGGGTTTTAAGCAGGTTTCCATCGAAGACGTGCTGAAGTGGAACCCGGCGGTGATCTTTGTGCAGGAACGTTATCCCGACGTGGTGCAGCAGATCCTCACCTCGCCACAGTGGCAGCCGATCGAGGCGGTGAAACACAAACAGGTTTACCTGATGCCGGAATATGCCAAAGCCTGGGGCTACCCAATGCCGGAAGCACTGGCGCTTGGGGAATTGTGGATGGCAAAAACGCTCTACCCACAGCGTTTCACCGATGTTGATCTGCAACAGCACGTAGACACCTACTACCAACGCTATTACCGCGCCAGTTGCTGCCAGAGCGGCAAATGAAACTGGGGTTGTTGCTCCTGCTCACGGCCTGCTGCGCATTGCTCTCCCTGGGTTTTGGCCGCTATCCGGTTACGGCTGGTCATAGCCTGATGATTTTGTTGGAACCGATTATAGGCCAGCATGCAGATATCACGGAGATCGAACGGCAGGTGATCCTCGGCGTGCGTGTGCCACGCGTGCTGTTGGCAATGGGGGCAGGCTCGGCTTTGGCGCTGTGTGGGGCAGCCTTGCAAGGGGTCTTTCGTAACCCGTTGGTCGATCCACATATTATTGGAGTTTCTTCTGGAGCTGCTTTTGGCGGCACCTTGGCGATCCTGCTTGGCCTGCCGGTATTGATGCTGTTGCTGAGTGCCTTCGTCTTTGGCATGTTGGCGCTGTTGCTGATTTTTGCCATCACCAGCGCCGTTGCCCGGCGCAATATTCTTTCTTTGGTGCTGGCCGGGGTGATCCTCAGCGGCTTCTTTTCTGCCTGCGTCAGCCTGGTGCAGTATCTGGCCGATAGCGAAGAGAAGCTGCCCAGCATTGTGTTCTGGCTGCTAGGCAGCTTTGCCACGGCGGATAGCCATAAGTTGCTGATGTTGTTCCTGCCGCTACTGCTGGCCGGTGGCTTGTTATTGGCACTGCGTTGGCGTATTAACCTGCTTTCTTTGGGAGATGAGGATGCGGCTGCGTTAGGGATTAACGTTGAACGTACTCGCTGGTTGATCCTGACGCTGTGTGCGGTGATTGTGGCAGCACAGGTGGCAGTCAGCGGCAGTATTGGCTGGGTGGGGTTGCTGATCCCGCATCTGGCCCGCTTGCTGGTGGGGCCAGACCATCGGCGCTTATTGCCCGCGGCGATGTGCCTTGGTGCACTGTATATGGTGTTGATCGACGATTTGGCTCGTACCCTGAGCAGCAGCGAAATTCCGTTGGGCATTCTCACCGCTTTGATCGGCGCTCCTCTGTTTGCCTTGCTGCTACGGCGTGCGCAGGTAAGGGGCTGGAATGGCTGAAACGCTGCTACAGGTCAGCAACCTGAGCTTTGGCTGGCCAGGACAACCCAAGTTGTTCCAACAGCTTGATTTGCAGTTACAGCGGGGAGAAGTGCTGGCAGTGCTTGGCCCCAACGGGCGTGGCAAAAGCACCTTGATGCAACTCTTGTTGGGCACTTTGCCGTTACAGCAAGGGAGCGTTGTCGCCCATTGCGGATTAGGGTTTGTGCCGCAGTATTTCACGCCGCCCTTTGCCTACAAGGTGCTGGATATTGTGTTGATGGGCCGGGCTCGGCATGTCGGGCTGTTTCGTGCCCCTTCGGCTGAGGATCATCAGTTAGCCAAACAGGCCCTTTATTCGCTGGATATGCTGGCATTTGCCGATCGTGAGTTTGGCAGCCTTTCCGGAGGGCAGCGCCAATTGGTGCTGATAGCCCGGGCGTTGGCAATGGCCTGTGAAGTGCTGATCCTCGATGAGCCAACTTCGGCACTGGATTTGCACCATCAGGACCGGGTGCTGACCCTGATCGACCAACTGGCGCGTGACCGGCAGATGGCGGTGATATTCTCGACTCACCAACCTAATCATGCTCATGCCGTGGCAGACCGTGCACTCTTGCTGGGGGCAGAAGGGCGACATCAGTTAGGCAGTTGCCAGCAGGTACTGACGGCAGACAATCTTTCGCCGCTGTTCCATTTGCCGATTGAACGGGTATCCATTCCCTTTGCTGGCAGCCAGTTGGAAACGTTAGTGCCCATCTTCCACAGCCAACGGGAGCGCAATCGTGAATAACATGACTCTTTTTGCCGCAGGCAGTTTGCGGCTGGCGTTCACTCCGCTGTTGGTGGCGTTTGAGCAGGAGAGCGGTCACCGGGTCGAGGCCACTTTTGGCCCGGCAGGGATGCTGCGGGAACGGATTGAGCAGGGGGAAAGGCCTCAGGTGTTTGCCTCTGCCAATCTCGAACATCCACAGCGGCTGGTGGCACTCGATTTTGCGCAGGCGGTACAGCCGTTTACCCGCAATCACCTATGCGCCACGGTGCGTAATATCCCGGAGTTAACTCAACCGGATTTGCTGACGTTGCTGTGCGACCCACAATGGCGTGTCGGCACCTCAACGCCGCTAGCCGATCCTTCCGGTGACTATGCGCAACAGTTGTTCGATCGCCTGGAGCGGTTATTGCCGGGGCAGGGGAGCGCATTGCGAAGCCGGGCAGTGGCGCTGGTGGGGGGCCAGACTCTGCGCCAATACCAACAGGCCGGTTAGCGGCTGAGTATCTGATTGCAGAAAGTCAGGCGGATATTTTTCTGGGTTATGCCAGCTATGCAGATGCGCTAGCTGTTTGCCCGCAGGTAAAAGTACGAATGTTACCTGCCGCCCTCGACTTCAAAGTGACCTATGGCCTGTGTCTATTGGATGAAGGTTGTACGGTTGCAGAAGAGTTGGTGGCCTTTATTCTGGGTGTTAGAGGGCAGAGGATTTTACAGCGCATGGGCATGCTGGCGTTAGACTAATGCTTTACTATCAACAACATTAAGTTACTAGCTTAATAATTTATCGGTTTGGTAACTTGTTTGTTAAGCTTGCCAGCTTACTTGTTTGTTAACTTGTTAAGCTGGCAAGTTGTTGAGTTGCTCAGATCTTCTTTAGCAGGGCCAGCAATTGCGCCTCGCTCTTGTCGGCCAACGTGTCGATGGCTAACTTGATCACATCGGAACGGGTGATGCGCACGATGCCGTTACGCGCCGCATGACCGATTACTTCGTCGATCATCTCCACATGGTTATCCGTCAGGCTGACGGACAGCGCTTTATAAACGCGCTTACGGCCCTGGGGCTTTTCGGCAACGGCGGCAGGAGCAGGAACAATCAACGTATGTGAAGTGGCGCTGTTGATAAATTCATCTTCCGACATGCGGTGGGTTGGCGTACGTTTTTTCACAGGATCACCTCTGTTACCAGGCTTTCGATTTCGTGCTGCGCTTTTTCATTGTGCGCTTCATGCACGGTTAGCGCTTCGCCCCAGGCATCGCGATAAATTTTGCGATCGCACAGGCGGTTGTTTACCAACTTCAGTTCCGGGTATTCACTCAGCACTTCGGCCGCTTCGTTGGCTTCGTTAATGAAGATATTGGTTGGGCACAGGTTGAGCACAATGTGGCCTTTTACCTTTTCATTGTATTCCTGGGCGGTGGAGAACATCTCGGACAGGTAGCCGATAGTATCCAGGTCCATCTGAGAAGGGCGCAACGGCGAGATAAACAGATCGGCGGCCAGCAGCCCGGAGCGTAATTCTGCGCTGTCGCGGCCAGCGGTATCTACAATCACATAATCGTAGTGACGGTTCAGTTCCAGCAGGGTTTCTTTGATCTTGCCTGAGGCAGCCACCACCGGGATCTGCGGAAGCCCTTCGACATTTTGACGGTCGTTGAACCAGGTCATGATGGATTTCTGGTCGTCGGCATCGACGATAATGGCCGTTTTCTTCTGCTGCAGGATCAGATATCCGGCGATGTTTACCGCCATGGTCGATTTGCCGACGCCGCCTTTCTGCGAACCAATCAAAACAATCATGTTGCCATCTCTCAAGTTGCCAAGCGGATAACTTATCAATTAACTAACTTAATAAGTTAATGCGCTTGCTAGGTTGGTAATTAAATGAGTTAACAAGTGCGTATGACGACAATATGCCCCATTGGCAGCGGCTTGCCAAGTAGGTAAAGTCTTAACTTGTGGGTTTATTTGTTTAATAACTTACTAGCTTGATAAGTTTTTATTGAAGGGGAATGCAGCCAGGATTGATGGTAAAGCAGCTCACCGGGCGCAGCATGCGGCGCCCCTACGGCATAGATTGCGGCTCGGTTGAGGTGTGTTCGTGGATTCAGATAGGTGTTGGGTTTGGCTAAGTTAATAGCTTATCAGGTTGTTATCTTACGAGAGGGTTAAAGGCAGGAGGCTGGTAAAACCGCATGTGTAGATATTCTTTCACCGGGGTAACTATGTAGGGGGCGCAGCATGCGGGGCCCCTACGGCATAGATTGCGGCTTGGTTGAAGTGTGTTCATGGTTTCTGATAGGTGTTGGGTTTGGCTAAGTTAATAGCTTATCAGGTTGTTATCTTACGAGAGGGTTAAAGGCTGGAGGCTGGTAAAACCGCATGTGTAGATATTCTTTCACCGGGGTCACTATGTAGGGGCGCTGCATGCTGCGCCCGTCCGGATAATCAATGGTTGGCCAGAGATCGTAGTTTCCCCTCCACCCCCAATTATTGACCCCTACAGGCGCTCCTACTCATGGTGATCTGCGGTCTTATTTTTTCATCATGTTTTTCAGATTGGCGAAGGGGTTATGTGTGGCTAACCCTACGTCTTTCTGTGCATCTTCACCGGCGACCACCGTGGAGCCATACTGATCGGCTTCGGTGTATTTGGAGTGTTCATGATCGTGGCAGTACAGGCACAGCATTTCCCAGTTGCTACCGTCTTCCGGGTTGTTGCTGTGGTCATGATCGATGTGATGCACCGTTAGTTCACGCAGATTGGAGTAAACAAATTCGCGTGAGCAGCGCCCGCAGACCCACGGGAAGATTTTCAGTGCTTTTTCGCGGTAACCGGTTTCCAGTCTCGCGTAGTTTTTTGGAATGTATGCCATGTGGGCACCTATGGATCAGAATAATATTGCGCTCAATATTACCACAAACCGCACGCAGACAGGCTAGTGGAATCGTTCTACCGCCCAGTCGATAAAGACCCGCAGTTTGGCACTGAGATGGCGGTTTGAAGGGTAAACCACATACATCTGTTCATCTGGCGGTTGCCAGTTATCCAACAGGCTGATCAGTTCGCCGTTGTCCAGATGCGGCTGTGCCATAAAACGCGGTATTTGAATGATGCCCAAGCCCGCCAATCCCGAGGCAAGATGGGCATTACTTTCATTAACGCTAACCTGGTAGCGGTGCTGGATATCGATGGTTTTGCCCTGATCCACAAATTGCAGCGGCTGAATGCGATCGTTCAGTGCGTGGCGATAGTGCGCCAACGGGTATCCCTGCTCCAGATCGCAAGGGTGCTGCGGAGTGCCGTGGCGGGCTAGGTAGGCTGGCGTTGCGCAGGTCGCCCATTGCAAGGCAAACAACCGCCGGGCGATCAGGCTGGAGTCAGCTAAAGGGCCGCTGCGGATCACGCAGTCTGCGCTGTCGTTGATTAAATCGATGTTGCGATCGCCCACGCCAAGGTCGATCTGGATCTGGGGGTAGCGGGCGATAAACTCGGGTAGTGCAGGTAACAGCACCAACCGTGCGGTGGAACCTCCGGCATCAATGCGTAACACGCCCTGTGGTGCGGATTGCGATTCGGTCATACAGCCTTCCATCTGCTCCAACTCCGCCAGCCATTTTACCGTGCGGCGGTAATAACATTCTCCCTCTGAAGTGACCGAAACGCTGCGGGTGGTGCGTTGGAACAACTTGGTTTGCAGGTGGTTTTCCAGGCTCTGGATCAGTTTGGTGACGGTGGCTTTTGGCATACGCAGCGAATCGGCGGCACGGGTAAAGCCGCCGGTTTCCACCACGCGATTAAACACGCGAATAGCTAGCAGATGGTGATCCATAGCGCTCTCAATAATGTGCCCCGGCAATTTCCCGGGGCATGTTTCTCTAGGGGAATAATGATTATGGCTGCTTAACGCTAATCATGCCGCTACGTAATGACCAGCCGAACACCAGCATAGCCGAAAGGATCAGGGCACCACCGAACAGCATTGCGCTGCTGACGCCTTGCCAGTCAACCACTTCCCCGCCGAGCAATGCGCCCGAGGCCAGAGCAATCTGGATCACGCTCACCAATAAGGCTTGCCCGGCCTCCGGTGCCTGGGGCACGGCGGCAAACATCCAGTTGGTGGCACAGACTGGCACAGCACCAAATGCTAGCCCCCAAACCAACACCATCAGGGTGGCACCAGGGATCCCGCTGAGGAAGGGGGAAACAATCAGAATGCTGGCCAGCATGGCGGTGATCAGGATAAAGGTGGCGCGCAGGCTATGTTCCGCCAACCGCTCACCCAGGAAAGTGCCAAGCAGGCCGATAGCGCCATAGGCAAGCAGCTGCAACGAAATCGCAGAAGGGCTAAGGACAAACACCTGCTGCAACAGTGGGCGCAGGTAGGTATAGGCGGCAAAGTGCCCGACAAACAGCAACACGATAGCGATTAACCCAATGCGCGCCATTGGCAGGCGCAGCGGTGATAGTAGATCGCTCGGGGTCACCGGGCGGCTTGCTGGCACCGACGTCAGCAGGCGCATTTGTGCCAACAGCACGATACCCGCTAATACGGAGCTGCCAAAGAAGGCCGCACGCCAGCCGAACAGATCGCCGATCAATGCTCCTGCGGGTACGCCACAGACGGCACCGACCGATATGCCGCTCAGGATCAGCGCGGTCGCCCGGCCTTGGCTAGCAACCGGCACCAGGTGGCGACCATAGTTGGCAGCGAAAGACCAGAATCCCCCGACGCAGACGCCCAACAGCACACGGCCAAGCAGCATCATCGGGAAGTTCACCGCCAGCGCGGAAACCAGGTTGGAAATAATCAGCAGCGCGGACAGGCCCAGCATCAGCAACCGCCGATCGAGTCGCCCAGAGAGCAGACTTAGGACCGGTGCGGCCACGGCGGCAACCACGCCGGGGATGGTGACCATCAGGCCAGCTTTACCGGTGCTGACGTCCAGGGAAGGGGCGATGTTGGTGAGTAGCCCGATGGGCAAGAACTCGGTGGTGACCATGACAAAACAGGCGACCGTCAGCGAGAAGATCGCCAGCCACGGTGATGATGCAGGTTTATCTTTATTATTCAACATAGTAGCACTCACCTCAGATGAATATGCACGTCGTACGACAGCTGTACGAGTGATCGGGATCACAATTTACGTAGCAATGAGCGGCGAATAAATCCATCTGCGGTGGTTACACTGTTTCTACAGGGGAATAATCACTTGGATCACCGGTTGGCGCGGGTTGGCGGGGTGAAGAAGGTAAAAAGACATTTTTGCATAAGCTTATGCCTCAAGTAGCTAAACCGCTGGTCTGCTCGCCAGTTAGACGCATCATGGTCAACGTTTTCACAAGGCGTCTCATCGGGTAAAACTAAAAATGAAAAGGTGTTTTACATAAATAAAACAATGTTTCATTTTTCGTGATTGAGATCTCGAATCAATCACGTACCGGGAGTAAAACAAAATCCAGCATGGTATCAATGTGCCCATCGAAGGCACATTGCTCCCTTCACCTTTCAAGCTAGAGCACCGTAGGCCAGGGCGCGTTTTGCCCTAGCAAACTGCGGCTTGGGATCTATTGGGTAACAAGAAATCTGTCCTTCCTGCATAAATAATGTAAATAATGAGGGATATCGTGGACATATTGCTTAGTTTGGTAAAAACACCATCGGTGATCATTGCGATCGTCGCTTTCCTGGGGCTGATTTTTCAACGAGCACCGATTTCAAGGATTATCACCGGGACATTGCTCTCCTTCATCGGTTTTACCATGATCAAGGTCGGTGGCAGCATTCTGATGAAAGTGCTGACCGCATTTAGTTCGCTGTTTTCTAACGCATTTAACATTGTTGGTGTGGTGCCGAGCAACGAAGCTATTATGGCGGCGACCATTGATAAGCTGGGGGCGACAGCGGCGGTGATCCTGCTGTTCTCGATGGTGCTGAATATTTTGCTAGCGCGTTTTACCCGCTTTAAAAATATCTATCTTTCCCTGCACCTGGTGCTGTTTATGGCCTTTGCGCTGACGGCGGTGCTGGCCGAGCTGGGTTACAGCCATGTTGCTATCGTGACTATCGCTTCAATCTTCATTGGTTGTTATATGGCAATATCACCGTATATATTGAGCAAGTTCAGCCGAGATATTATCGGTTCTAACGATTACGCTATTTCCCATGCGGCGATCTCCTCCTATATTATTGGTTCTTATATGGGGAAATGGTTCGGTAATAAAAAGCACGATACCGAACATGTGGTGATCAGCAACAAGTTTGACTTTATCCGGGAGCCTAACGTCGCTACGCTGCTAACGATGTTAATCCTGCTGGTCATCTCCAGCATCTTCGCCACACAACCGCAGGTTAAGGACGCCATGGCCATGGTTTATGGTGCCGGGGCTGCGGATAAAAACGTACTGATCTTTGTACTCGAACAATCGGCGATTTTCGCTTGCGGCCTGTATATGGCCAAGGCTGGCGTTAACATGTTTACCGCAGAGATCGTGCCGGCGTTCAAAGGGTTTGCCAAAGTGTTTGCCCCAGGTGCGGTGCCAGCAGTGGATGTGATGGTGCTGTTTACCAAGGCGCCTAATGCCACCCTGATCGGCTTCTTGGTCAGTTTCCTGGTGGAACTGGTCTGTATCCTGATTTTCCCGTTTATCGGTTTGCCGATTATTGTACCCGGCATTATGGCCAGCTTTATTACCGGTGGCGCAGCGGCGATATTCGGTAACGCGACCGGTGGGTTCCGTGGGGCTATCATTGCCAGTACCATCAACGGCCTGCTGTTGTGCGTGTTCCCTGCGTTGACGCTGCATCTGTTCGCTGGCCTGGGTGCCAATGGTGTGACCTTTGCCGACCCTGACTTCACCATTTCGTCGCTGCTGATCAACACCGTGTTTGGTTGGTTTAAGTAATATTTCACCGTCAGCGGCGGTCGCTCCTCATCAACTCTGCTCTCTTCACTTAGCCGCCCCTTCAGGGGTGGCTTCTGTTGACCCTCATAACGTTATTCTTAAGGCGGAAACATTAAGCGCATCGCTTGGCAAAAGGCCGTTAAGGTTAAATAGGCGAGTGATTTGTTGTTAAGTTCCCATGCTATGAGTCTGGTTAATGATTGCGATGATTCTAAAAGCGCAGCAGGGTAATTTCCTTCAATACTCCCCCGTGGTAACCCGGCACGCTGGCACCTGTAATTTTCTTCTACAGGTGCTGACTATGACGCTTTACCTTTCTATGGCCGCTTTTGCGTTGGCCTCTTCTATTACCCCTGGTCCGGTAAACATCGTGGCACTTAGCTGTGGAGCTCAGTTTGGCTTTACGACCAGCCTGCGGCATGTGACCGGTGCGACCTTGGGTTTCACGTTATTGCTGGTGTCGGTTGGCTTGGGAATGCATGAAGTGCTTACCTTATGGCCGGGGCTGACCACCGTGATCCTTTGGGCCGGCGTGGCCTTTCTGCTCTATATGGCCTATCAGCTTGCAGCGGATGACGGGAAACTCAGCCAAGGTAATCGGCAACAAACGCCTTCTTATTGGTATGGTGCCTTGTTGCAATTGCTGAACCCCAAGGCTTGGCTGGCTTCTGTTGCCAGTATGGGAGCCTTTGTCGGTGATGGGGAGATGCATCTGCTGTGGCAATTTGCTGCGCTCTACTTTGTGATTTGCTACCTGTCGATAGCCTGTTGGGCCTACGCTGGGGCGATGCTTAGCGGCCTGTTGCAGCGGGCGCACAATCTGCGCCGCTTTAACCGTTTGATGGCGCTGCTGCTGGCGTTCAGCGCCTGTTACTTGCTGGCCGAAGGGATCTGATACTGGCCGGGGGTGGCTGCCAGCAACTGCTTGAAGGTGCGCTGAAAGTGCGCCTGATCGGCAAAACCGCTTTCGTTGGCGGCAGCAGCAATGGAGAAGCCCTGTTTCAGTAGCCGCTGGCCGTGCTGCACGCGCTGATTGACCAGGTAGGCATGAGGCGTCATGCCGTAGCGCTTCTTGAAAGCGCGGATCAGATAAGAAGGGGAGAGGGCCGACGCTTGGCAGATCGCCTCCAACGTCAGCGACTGGGTACAATGAGCACGGATAAACGCCGCAGCCATTTCCAATTTAGGGGTCATATCCTGCTGTAAAACCGGAGACTCGCCAAGTAACTGCGGCAGGTTACTGAAGTAATCCACCAGGGCGATCTGCTTTTCCAGATGGCAACAGAGTGGATCGGTCAGTATCCCATACAGCTGATTCAGGCCGCTAAACAGCGCCTTATCCTGGCTGATAATCTGCTTGAATGGCACAAAGCCGCTGCTAGGGTCCTGCTGTAGCGTTGCCAACCAGTGCTGGTCGATATAAAACATGGTATAGGCCCAACGCTGGTCACCAATGGGGTTGCAGCCGTGCGCCTGCTGCGGGTTGATGATCACCACGTCACCGGTTTTAACCTGGAGGTGTTGGTCGCCGTTAACATAGGTGCTGGTACCGGCGGTGATGGTACCAATACAGAAGAACTCGTGGCTATGCAGCGCATAACAGAGCTTGCGGCCATCTTCGACGTGGCGGGCCTCAACGAACGGCAGGCGTTCATCACGCCAGAACTGTGGGGCATATTGGCTCATCGTCTCTTCTTTGGTGTTGTTACAGGGAGAGCTTGTTATAGCGCAAATAGTATTGCGTGGTCGAGAGGGAGCAAGAAAATGGTAGTGTGGTTGCAGCGGTTGGTTTTGCCGCCGGTGGTGATGGCAGTTTGTGCTGCGGGGATGACGGCAACCTGCTGGCTAGCCGAGGGGGGCTGGCAAGATAACCGGGTTATGCTCTGGACTGCTGGCGCATTAGCGGTGGCTTCCGTGCTAATTATGTTTAGTGCCAGTTATGCTTTTCACCGGGCTGGCACCACGTTGCATCCACAAAAATTTCAGCAGGTCAGCGCGTTGCTGGTTAACGGCGTTTTCCGTTTCAGCCGTAATCCGGTGTATCTGGGGCAGGTCCTGCTGTTGGCGGCTTGGGGACTGTTGCTGGGAGGTATCGGCGTCTGGTTATGGTGGGGGTTATTTTTTGCCTATCTGGATCGCGTGCAGATCCCGCGTGAAGAGACGTTCCTACGAGCCAACTTTGGGCAAGACTACAATGCGTTTTGCCGTCGGGTAAGGCGTTGGCTTTGAGGCCCCTCACCCCAACCCTCTCCCACAGGGCTGTCTCTTATACACAACTCGGCATCTTACTGTTTTTTATGGGAATTATTTCAAGCGAATCAATAGGGCACTCGGAAAAATTCTCTTTAAAATCAGCCTGCTATGTTTCTCAAATTACGGCCATTTGACCGCAACTTGAGATGTGTATAAGAGACAGCCCACAGGGAGAGGGAGCTATTAGCCCCTGCTTATTGGGTAGTAATTTAGTCATCTCAGTAAATTTTATCGCCCCCCTCAACCAAGGTGCGTCACTGAGTTTTCAGACCCACTCGATCGGCCCCCTTCCACAGGGAGAGGGAGCCGTACAGTGCCATGTTTAGGTACTGTGAGAGTTCCGCAACAGAGAGCTGATTCAGTGCGGTGGTCAGGTAGATTTCTGCAACCGAAATCGAACTCGATCGGTCCCCTCTCCCTGTGGGCTGTCTCTTATACACAACTCGGCATCTTACTGTTTTTTATGGGAATTATTTCAAGCGAATCAATAGGGCACTCGGAAAAATTCTCTTTAAAATCAGCCTGCTATGTTTCTCAAATTACGGCCATTTGACCGCAACTTGAGATGTGTATAAGAGACAGCCCTGTGGGAGAGGGTTAGGGTGAGGGGTCATTTTGATGCTGGATCTCAATCTTCTTCTTCGTTACGAGCCATCAGTTGCCGCTGGTGCTCATCGCTGGCCGCCTGGATCTCTTCCAGCACCGAGTCAACGTCGGCCCGCTTGCTGGTTTCAACAAACTTACCGGTCAACTCCGTCTCTGGCGTCAGGTTGCCTTCCTGATACAGCGCCCAAATCTCTTTGGCATACTTGCTGCCCAGCAACTGCGGCGCATACTGGCCGTAGTAGTGAGTCATATTGTTGATATCGCGTTCAAACATGCTTTTGGCATGGTTGTTGGCGGCGGCATCTACCACCTGCGGCAAATCGATAATCACCGGCCCGTCTTTATCCATCAGTACGTTGAACTCTGACAGATCGCCGTGAACCAGCCCAACACAGAGCATGCGCACGGCATAGTTCATCATCAAGGCGTGATCGTTCAACGCCTGTTCCGGCGTTAACGTGACGTCACTCAGGCGTGGGGCTACCAGACCTTCTTCATCGGTGATCAGCTCCATCAGCAATACACCGTCCAGGCAGATATCCGGCTGTGGCACACGTACGCCTGCCTTGGCCAGCAGGTATAGCGCGTCCACTTCGGTATTTTGCCAGGCCTCTTCCTGCTGTTGGCGGCCAAATTTGGAGCCTTTACTCATGGCGCGTGCGTCGCGGCTATTGCGCACTTTGCGGCCTTCCTGGTAGTTCACGGCCTGCTTGAAGTTGCGTTTATCGGCTTCTTTGTACACTTTGGCGCAGCGGATCTCTTTACCGCAACGCACGATAAATACGTCGGCTTCTTTGCCACTTTTCAAACGGCGGATGACGTCGTCGATTAAACCATCATCTACCAATGGCTGGAGTCGTTTTGGAATTTTCATGCAGCCTTGTACCCTATTTAGGCTCCGCTGTGAATATTTGCTTATGGTCTTAATGAAAAATCGGACCAAAAAGGCAAAAATGGGTTTTGCCGCCGGGGTGGTACATTGCCTCCCCGGAGGACCTTACTCTGCTTCGGCCATGACCCAGACGCTAACGCTGCCGCCGTTGACCGGGAAGGCGGCGCTACCGTGCTCATCCGTCATGATATCGTCCTCGCGGTTGCCGAGGAAGTCACGCCAGGATTTATGCGCAAAATTTTCGCCCAGCGCGACGGTTTTACTGCTTTCGGCCCCGTTGGTCATCACCACCACGCAACCCGGTTGCTCGGCAGTGCCACTGCGGCTGAAGGCGATGCAGTGGGGATCGTCAAAATAGTCTTGTTGTTCGCCGTTAGCAAAGCGTTGACGCGCCTGGATCAGTTTCTCCAGTTCGGCAATCACCGGCATGTCAATCTGGTATTGCTGGCCGTCATCGCCCTGATCGCTATAACTGGCACCGTACAGATCCGGGTAAAACAGGCAAGGAACGCCTTGTTCACGCAGCAGGATCAGGGCGTAGGCCAGCGGTTTGAACCAGGGTTCGACCGGCGCTTCGAGCGATTGCAACGGCTGAGTGTCATGGTTTGCCACCAGAGTTACCGCATGGGCAGGGTCGACGGCGACCAGCGTATCGGTAAACAGCTGCGACATATCGTAACCATCGCCCTGTTTTGACGCCAGATGGAATTTCAGCTGTAGCGGCACGTCGAACAGCATCACCTTACCATCGACCAATGCTAAATACTGTTGTAATGCCGCCAGATCGTGTGACCAGTATTCGGCCACGATAAACAGATCGCGCTGTGCCGCATCGCGCACGTGATCTGCCCAGTCTTTAAAGAACCAGGCAGGGATATGTTTGGTGGCATCCAACCGGAACCCGTCGCAAGGCAGGATTTCCATCAACCAGCGTGCCCAGTATTTTAGCTCCTCGACGACGGCCTGGTTACGAAACTCCACGTTGGCGCCCATCAAATAGTCAAAGTTGCCGTTTTCGTCGTCAACCTGATCGTTCCAACCCTCATCACCGTAGTCATTGGCAATTTTGAAGATGCCTTTGTCATCCGGTTGCTCGATATAATCGACGCCGCTAAAGCAGGTATAGTCCCAGATAAATTTGGAATAGGCCCCTTGCCGCCCTGGGAAGGTAAAGCGAGTGTAGGCCAGCGCGTCGATGCCAACCTCTGCGATATCGTTACGGTTATCTTCATCAACCTTATAGACGTGCACCTGCTCTTTTTCATCGGCGCCGATCTTGTGGTTGAACACCACGTCATAGATCACTCGGATCTGGTGTTCGCGCAGGCTATTAACGGCCTGCGTCAACGCCTCTTTGTCGCCGTATTTGGTGGCGCGGGTGCCTTTTTGATCAAACTCCCCCAGATCGAACAGATCGTAGCTGTCATACCCCACCGAATAGCCACCAGCAGCCCCTTTATAGGCTGGTGGCAGCCATAGATCGGTTACTCCTAGCTCGGCCAGGGCGGGGGCACGTTCGGTGACCTCCTGCCATAGCTTGCCGCCATCCGGGTAGTACCAATGGAAAAACTGTAACAGCGTGGTCTTTTTCGTCATCAGTCAGTACCCCGGTTCGTCAGTAAACGTGTGCCAAATGCTCGGCCCCTCTAAGCATGGGCCACTTTTGGCAAAAGGGAAAATAGCTGGCGCTAGCCTGCAAGCAGAGTAGCCTCTTGGCGCGGGGAGAGTATGGCCGATTTGGCCGCCGCCCGTGAACTGTGAGCCGTTTCACCGTTCGGGCGTTTCCGTTATGTGAAGATATAACCAGTTGATAACAAAAAACTAACGATGACAGGGAGAAGGGATGATGGATTACCCGATGGGCGTTTCCGCGCTGGTGACTTTGGTGGTGATCGCCTTATGGGCAACGTCGCGTTTGCCGGAGTATCTGGTTGCGCTGCTGTTTTTTGCTGCGGTGATGGTGTTACAGCTAGCG
This sequence comes from Serratia sp. 3ACOL1, assembly GCF_003668775.1. Lineage (NCBI taxonomy): Bacteria > Pseudomonadati > Pseudomonadota > Gammaproteobacteria > Enterobacterales > Yersiniaceae > Serratia > Serratia sp. 3ACOL1. Next base: position 477,689 of record NZ_CP033055.1, read on the forward strand.
CCGACGGCAGTGGTGTTTTCCGGGTTTGCCTCATCGGCATTCTGGCTGGTATTGAGCGGCTTTGTGCTGGGGACGGCCATTCGTTCTACGGGGCTGGCCGATCGGCTGGCCAACCGTATTCTGCCGCTACTGGCTGGCTCCTGGCCACGATTGGTGGGCGGAGTAGTGGCCATCAGCTATGCGCTGGCCTTTGTCATGCCGTCGAATATGGGGCGTATTACCCTGCTGATGCCGATCATCATGGCGTTAGCCGAACGTGCCGGGTTGGCAGAAGGATCGCGTGGCCGCTATGGCCTGGCGTTGGCGGTAGGGTTTGGTACCTTCCAACTTTCCGCCAGCATTTTGCCTGCCAACGTACCTAATCTGGTGATGAGCGGGGCGGCAGAAAGCGCCTATGGCATTCACTTCACCTACCTGTCTTATCTGCTGCTGCATGCGCCGATCCTGGGGCTGGCAAAAGGCGCGTTGCTGACGTTATGCATCTGCTGGCTGTTCCGCGCCAAACCACAGCCGGTGGAAAAAACCTCCGAGCAGAGTGCACTTAGCGTAGCGGAATGGCGGTTGATCGCGCTGCTACTGATCACGGTGCTGTTGTGGATCACCGATAGTTGGCACGGTATTGCTCCCGCCTGGGTAGGGCTGGCTGCCGCCTGCGTTTGCCTGTTGCCGCGTATTGGTTTCCTGACGGGGGAGCAGTTTGCAGCCGGTGTCAACATCCGCACCTGTCTCTATGTGGCGGGGATCCTTGGGTTGACGGCTTTGGTGAGCCACTCCGGGTTGGGGGATTGGTTAGGCAGTGCGTTGCTGAACGTCATACCGCAAACACAGGATCGGCCATTTACCGCTTTTGGCCTGTTGATCGGTATTACGACGCTGTTGAATTTTGTTGTGACGGCCAATGGCGTACCCGCGCTGTTCACGCCGCTGGCGCAGGTTCTGTCAGAGGGGAGTGGCTTGCCGCTAACCACGGTATTGATGACGCAGGTGATTGGCTATGCCACGCCGCTGCTGCCGTATCAGGCATCACCGATTGTGGTGGCAATGGGGATGGGGAAAGTTCCGCCGCGTGAAGGACTGAAACTGTGTCTGCTGCTGGCCTTGTTAACCTTTGGGCTGTTGGTACCGTTGGATTATCTATGGTTCGGGCTATTGGGCTGGTTTGGCTGAGGGGTAAATAGCAAAAGGCGGCACCAAGGCCGCCTGATACTGCAAACATTCTCCCACCGGCTCAAAACGTAGGGGCGCTGCATGCTGCGCCCTTCCGGCCGACGAGTTTATGATTAGTTATAGATAATCGCGGTGCCGTGCAGTTTGTTGCTGCCGGTGGTTGCGATAATCTGGAAGGATTTGGCGCCGGCTGCATCCGCTTTAGCCGCCAGTTTATTTTCCAGCGATGTCAGGTCAGAAGCGCCACTCACGGTGATCACGCCTGATTGTTGCAGATCGGTGGGTTGGCTGCTGACCAACTCTGCGGCGAAGCTACCGAAAGATACAGAAGCTAGTGCGATGGCGGCGACGGTCATTTTCAGGTTTTTCATGATTTGGTTTCCTATCTCTACATGAGCAATAAAGTTTTGGTGTTATCCCGTTTAATTACTTAACGGTCGATAACTTAATGGTAGGCTCCTGCCCGAACGATTGCAAATGTTTTTTTAGTGGTCGTTAATTAATTCGTGCTATCCCGCTCAAGCCGCGGGCCGATGGGGAAGGGATGTTAAGATAGGATTTTAAATTAAATTATTGTTATTTAATCTGAATTCTAATGTTTTCTCGTATTTTTCGTCATCCTGTAGCAAGACGCAACCCGGATTGAACGCCGTTTTTTGCCCGGTAGGGGGCGTCATTGGCCACATTGCTTACCGATCGCTAATTAAAAGTTGCTCGCTTATCATCGGCGGCGTACTATTTTTTATACCGATCGATAATTTAATGATTGTGCCCGCGTTGGGCCACCGGGAAAGTGAGGGGTCTATGAGTATCAATAATGAAGACGCATGCGCGAAGAAATCACGCGGCAGGCCGAAGCAGTTTGATCGCGATCAGGCCGTTGAGCAGGCGCTTGAGCTGTTCTGGCGCCATGGCTATGAATCCACCTCGTTGGCCGATCTGGTGGAAGCGACCGGGGCTAAAGCGCCTACGCTGTATGCGGAGTTTGGTAACAAAGAGGGGCTGTTTCGCGCCGCGGTTGAGCGCTATCTGAGCCGCTACGTAGAATGTTACAACCGCCTGCTGGCCCAGGAGTTACCGATCGCCGACATCGTCGAAGCCTATTTGCGCACCTCGGCAGAGGTGTTCACCGATCCGGAAAACCCTACTGGTTGTTTTATGGTATGCGCCAACGCAGCCTTATCCGACTCTTCAAACGATCTGGCCGAGATGCTGCGCAACAAGCATTTTGCGCAGGAAACCAGCCTGAAAGCCTGCTTTGACCGCAAGGTACAACAGGGGGAGTTGCTGGCAAAAACGGATACAGGATTATTGGCGAAGTACATTATTTGCATGATTGCCGGAATGTCCGCCCAGGCGCGTGAAGGGGCTAGCCGTGACGATCTGTTGCGGTTGCTGGATACCACCATGATGGTATGGCCGCGTTTGAGCCAGGTGGGCAATAAAGTTTGATCGGGGCTGTTGAAAGCCCAACAGGCTGAAAACAAGGGGCGCAGCATGCGGCGCCCCTACGTTCGGACGTGTGTGATTGCTAGCCATTAAGCATCATATGCAGTAATGGGAAAGGCTTGCCTTGGCCATCCAGCTCGCTGCGGCCCGTCACCACAAAACCGTAATGCTGATAAAACGCCAATGCCTGCGGATTCTGCTCGTTGACGTCAAGCAGCAGTTCCTGATGCATGGACTCAACCTCGGCCAGCAGGGCCTTGCCAATACCTTCGCCACGCCGATCGGCATCAATAAACAGCATTTCCACTTTGTTGCCATCCAGGCCAATAAAACCACATAGCTGCCCTGCAGCATCTTCGGCCACCCAGACGCTGACCGCCGGGAGATAGTCGTTGAGGATCAGCGGATACAGGCGCGCAATATCCTCTTCGGCCAGGAAGTGATGGGTGGCGCGCACCGAACGCTGCCAGATTTCTACTAGCTGCACGTTATCCGCAGCTACACGCGTTCTTATCGTTATCATCGACATTCTCAATCTATTGTCATTGTTCGTTAAGCTATCCACATAGCGAGTTGAGCAGTCTCAGCCCCTCACTATGATAAACTGCGCCATAGGCCGTGGACAGGGGGATGGAAGTGATACGCGCAGCGATAGAGAAACAGGTGCTCAGCCTGACCGGGCTGGCACTCGGCGGGATTGATTTTGAAAATCCGGCTGGCGATCCGGGGCTGTTTGGCCCGCAGTCGGTCACCTGGCAAGTGCACGGTGACTTCACCTCCATGCTTTGCGGCGGCGTCAGTGCGCTGCTGTTGCAGATGTTGCACCCGTTGGCTTTGGCGGGCGTGTGGGATCATTCCAACTTCCGCGAGGATATGCTGGGCCGCCTGCGTCGTACCAGCCAGTTTATCTCTGTCACCACGTTTGGCCCCAGTGCAGAGGCGCAACGCCTGATCGACAAAGTCAAAGCCATCCATTTACAGGTCAACGGCACCGATAATAACGGCCAGCCTTATGCCGCCAGCGATCCGCATCTGCTCACCTGGGTCCATGTTGCCGAAAGCAGTCGTTTCCTGGCCTCGCACCTGCGTTACCGCAATCCGCATCTGTCCCTTGTTCAACAGGATACCTATTACCGTGAAGCGGCTCTCGTCGCGGAAGCCTTGGGCGCGTGCGATGTTCCAAAATCCTGTGCAGCGGTTGACGATTATCTGCAACAGATGCGCCCGCAGTTGGTTTGCGATGAACGCACGCTGGAAGTGGCGCGCATTCTGCTGGCTGCCCCGGCTCCCAGCGCGCTGGCCCGGCCATTCGGCGCATTGGTGATGCAGGCAGGGATCGATCTGTTGCCGGACTGGGCGCAGCAACAGTTGGGATTTACCCCTGGAGCGACCCGGCGGCGGTGCGTGCGTATTGGCGTTGGCGGTGTTGGGCGGGTGCTGCGCGCTTCGGTACGCAATGGCTCCTACCATCGGGCGATGCGGCGCATGAATAAGAGCGCATCAGCGCAATGTTAGCCAGCGCGGCCACTTTTGAGACTATTGCCCGTGATCCCGATTGACGATGCGTTCTACACTGGCCCAGAGAAATATTCTATTTTTAGCGTACAGCCTATTTGTGCGCCAGCAACCCCTTGAGGTGATATGAACGAGTCAAACGTACTTGCTGAAGTGAATAACGAGAATCAAACGCTGGTCGCGGTGGTTCAGCAAGATAGCCGGGCCGCCTATTTTTATATCTACCCAACGGAAGAGTACAGTGAACGTTTTCAGGTACGTGCCTGTTGGCTGCGCAACCTGGCTACGGCTCCGCAGCAGGAAGATCGCGCCGCTATGGAAGCCGGTCTTCCCCCAATGTTGGCGGCCGAGTTTTGCCGTAATCTGGAAGGCGAAGCGCCATTGGATCCCGCTGGGCTGATGGTGATCTGGACGGAAAGCGACGACGGGGCTGCCCTGTGGTATCACGGGCAACTGCTAGCAGTGATCCCCGGCTGGAGTTTATACATCGATCACTCGGTCTGCTATTCGGCAAGCTGCATCAAAGAGAATCCATTGGCCTATCCGCTGGGCTCCGCATCCACCAATACGCAATATGCGCTGGCGGAAAATACCCGGCAGTTCTGGCGTAGCTGGCAGCGGGAAGAGGGTAATCCCTGGCCAAAAATGCAGAGCGATTACCAGGCACAGTACGAACAACACTTTGGCCCTTCGGTGAAGTATTACGCTATCGATCAGGGCAAATGGCCGCCGATGGCCATCACCCAGCATGAGCGCGACGGGGTTTACTATTTCCTGACCATGGGGGCCAGCATCCGGCCAATGCCGTGGGTAGAGATTCTGTTCAACGACGATGCCGCCAGGTTCCGCCGGATGGAGATGGCAATCGCCATCGATGGGCAGTATATGACCGAAGAGAATGCGGTGCAGATGGCCAGCGCGTTAGCGGGATTTGCCCATGTGCCTTGGGCGAACATCACCTGGTTTGGCGAAGGGCATACTCTGGCGTCGGCGGTGGCTCCGCAGGGCTATGAAGGCTATGTACTCTCTTCGTCATTTTATCCCTACAGTGAGCACTTGGTATTGCCTAAACAATACGGTGATACGGTGAATATTTTCTGGGCCAGCCCGGTGTTTGCCACCGAACGGGAATTGGCTCAGGCCACGCCCAACGGTGGTCACGATTTGGTAACAAGGCTGCGTGAACAGGGTGTCGATCATATCTTCCGCCCGCGTCAGCCATTATGTTAACCGAGTAAACCAGTAAGAAAGTGAGGAGTCAGTGTTTATGCCTCACTTTCTGTACGGGAGGCTAATGTGATATTGGACATTTAATGAATACTTATCCTGCTAAAAACGTTACCATTACCGCTGATCTTTCATGAAGTTCTCTTGCAAACTGACAATCGAATGAAGACGATAACGACACCAGTCCCGGCTCTTGATAAAGCAATTCGCGTCTGTAATTTTTTGGCTGAAAAAGGGAATGCGACCTTCAGCCAAATCTATCTGGGGGTAGATTTGCCCAAAAGCAGTACCTCCACGTTGCTAAATGCAATGGTGGCTCATGGAATGCTGCGCCAGGAACGGGATAAATACTCATTGGGCTTGTTGTTGTTTGAACTGGGCAATAAGGCTATCCAACACTTTGATATCAAAACCGTTGCAACTCCGTTGTTGGCAGAGCTGCGTGACAGCACCAATCTAACCTGCCACCTGGGTGTTCTTGAAGGTGGTGCAGCCATCTACCTGCTTAAAATGGAAAGCCCGCAGGCTGTTGTGGTGCGCAGCTGGGAAGGGAAACGGTTATCTCTATACAGTTCCGGATTGGGAAAGGTGCTATTGGCCTGGCAGGCAGAGCAAGAGATCGACGATTTGTTGCCAGAAAGCGAACCTTTCACTGCCTATACGGAAAAAACCATCACCAGACGAGCCATCTACAAACAACAATTGGCTGAAATTCGTCAGCGTGGCTGGGCTTGTGATGATGAGGAGGATTGCATCGGCGTGCGCTGTATTTCCGCTCCGGTGCGTAATGCTCAGGGGGACGTTATCGCTGCAATCAGCGTTTCTGGGGTGCTTTTCCAACTTCCCGAAGAAAAATGGCAAGAGATTGCCAATCAGGTGCAACATACCTGTTCCCTCCTGAGTACTTTGATCAAAGCCTGAGCCAGGTAATACCCTGGCCTGCCCCCACCTAATCTTGTAGTAATGCGATAAATCAGAGAACGATCACAGTTCACTCTTTGAGCGGATTGACTCAATGCCTCATTTCGCGCATCATTTTCTTTATGCGGAACATCAGTTCCATATATAGAACAAGGTGAGGTGGCAACGGTGAATAGATTCAGAGGTGTATTTCCCCCGGTTCCTACTGTGGTGGATGAAAACGGTAAGCTTGATAGAAAGGGCATGGGGATGCTGCTTGATCATGTCATTGCTGCCGGTGCTCAAGGCGTATTGATCCTCGGTAGTGGAGGCGAGTTTTGCCATCTGTCACATGAAACACGTCTTGAAGTAGCAGAATTCTGTGTTCAATACATAGAAGGCCGGGTGACGGTGCTGCTGGGTATTGCGGCGTCGGGTACGGCGGAAACTATTGATTATGGCAGGCATGCGGCGGCCATCGGCGCCGATGCGGTATTAGTGGTTAACCCTTATTATGCTCAGTTAAATGAAGAGTATATTTATCAGCACTATCGCACAATTGCAGAAGCGCTCACGTTACCGGTATTTCTGTACAACTTCCCAGCCCTAACCGGACAGGACATTGGTCTCGACGTCATCACACGCCTTGCCAGGGATGTGCCCAATATTGTTGGCATTAAAGATACGATTGATAACATCAGCCACACGCGCGAAATTATCAATCGAGTTCACGCTTTTAGACCAAACTTTATTATCTTTTCTGGTTACGACGAATATATGCTTGATACCTTGATCCTTGGCGGGCATGGCGGTATTCCTGCCACCTTCAATTTTGCTCCTGAAGTGACCGGCGGCATCTATGAGGCCTTCATCAACAAGGATTATGAAAAAGCTTTTGCCTTACAACGTCGTCTTGCCAGGCTTTCATCGCTATATGCCCTGGAGACTCCTTTCTTTGGGGTCATCAAAGAAGCCATTAAAGCCAGTGGTATTGATATCTCAACGGAAGTGGTTGCACCTACCAGGAAACTTTCTGCTGAAAAAATTGAACAGATGAAAGAAATTCTTAGTGCGATTAGGTAACCAAGAGGATAACTGAAATGAGCAATGTCTATCCTGTTATTAAAATTAATCCTAATGATGATGTCGTGATCGCGCGGACACACATTGAGGCTGGCACCCTTCTCCCCACAGAGGGAATTACAGTCCTGAATGAGGTTCCGGAAGGGCATAAAGTTGCTTTGTACAATATTGCAGTGGGTGCGCCCGTGAAACGTTACGGCCAGATTATCGGTTTTGCCACACAGCCGATCAGAGCCGGTGAGCATATCCACATGCACAACCTGGGGATGGGGGATTTTACCCGTAATTACGCTTTCGGGGAGGATACCGTAACCCTGCCTAAGCCCGAAAGAATCGATACCTTCATGGGCATCAAACGGCAAGATGGTCGGGTAGCAACCCGTAACTTCATTGGCATTCTGACCACGGTCAACTGTAGTGCCACGGTGGCAAGGGCCATCGAGGATCACTATAAAAAAGTTGGGTTGGACGATTACCCAAACGTGGATGGCATTGTGGCACTGCCACAAAGTTTTGGTTGCGCCATTGGCTTTGATAGTGAAGCCATGATTGTGATGCGTCGGACATTGAGTGGCTACGCCCGCCACGTCAATTTTGCCGGTGTGCTGATCATCGGATTGGGTTGTGAATCAAACCAGATAAAAGATCTCATGCAGGTTGAAGGGCTTGAGGAGGGATCCTCGCTGCATACCTTGACGATTCAGGAAACCGGTGGTACTCAGAAAACCATTAGTAAGGGTATTGCGGTTATCGACGGTATGCTCACGCAGGCCAATAAGGTCAAACGTGAAGCGGTGCCTGTTTCAGAAATCATTCTTGCCCTCGAATGTGGTGGTTCGGATAGTTACTCCGGCATTTCTGCCAATCCGGTATTGGGCTATGCCGCTGACAAAATTGTGCAGCAGGGGGGAACAGCGATTCTGTCTGAGACATCAGAGATTTATGGCGCAGAGCATCTGTTAACCCGGCGGGCGATTTCTGAGAAGGTCGGTAAAAAGCTTATTGCCCGTTTTGATTGGTGGGAAGATTACTGCAAGCGTACCAAGAGTGAAATGAACAATAATCCTTCGGCAGGTAATAAAGCTGGGGGACTAACCACCGTGTTGGAAAAATCGTTGGGCGGTATCGCTAAAGGGGGTACCTCAAACCTGGTTGAAGTGTATGAATATGCCGAGCCCGTTACGGCCAAAGGGTTGGTCTTTATGGATACTCCCGGTTATGACCCAATCGCCGTTACTGGGCAAATAGCCGGCGGGGCAAATCTGCTTTGTTTTACCACCGGTCGCGGGTCGGCTTTTGGCAGCAAACCCACTCCTTGCCTGAAAATGGCCACCAACAACACGTTGTGGAACCGTCAGCGGGAAGATATGGATATGAACTGCGGCGATGTTGTGGAAGGTAAGGAAACCATAGCCGAGGCGGGTGAACGGCTTTATATCATGATCCTTGAAATGGCCTCGGGAAGAAAAACTAAAAGTGAACAGTTCGGTTATGGCAGCCTGGAGTTCGTGCCATGGAATATAGGTTCAATTATGTAATTGTTTTCAATTGTGCCCGATTAAATTTCGGGCTCAATCCCTTTAATTGATAGTGTATCCACTATTCTATGTGTCGCACATAGCCAGGAGAAAATCATGTCTATAATAAAGAGTGAGGTTTCTTATAACGCTTCACCAACCCATGTTAGGTGGAATATATTTTTAATACTATTGCTGTTAGGTGCAACAAATTACATAGATCGAACTTCTCTGGCCATTGCCATGCCATATATCGTTGAGGAGTTTAATATCCAGGATACGATCGTGGTTGGCTTATTACACAGTACTTTCTTTTGGGCCTATGCCTTAATGCAGGTACCCAGCGGAGTATTGGCAGATAAATTCAAAACTCGTACCATTATTGCCTGGGCCACCATTTTATGGGGAGCTTTCCAGGCGATTGCGGCCTTGTGCCATACCACCAGTTTATTGGCATTGTCTCGCGTGGGGCTAGGCCTATCTGAAGCGCCTATTATGCCTGCTGGTGCCAAACTGATGGGGACCTGGCTGACACCGACAGAGCGTGGGCGCGGATCTATGCTGCTGGATGGTGGGGCGGCGTTAGGCACGGCCTTGGGCGCGGTGATTCTGACCTGGTTGATCGCTTTCTTTGGCTCATGGCGCATGGCATTCATTATTGCCGGTATAGGCACCATGCTGGCCGGTGTTCTGGCCTGGTGGTATATCCGAACCTATCCTCATGAACACCCGAAAATCAATCAGGCCGAACTCGAACACATTACAAAAGATAATGAGTTTGCTACTAAAAAAGCTGAAAAATACAAAATCAAGGACGTTATCCCTTATTTGAAACAGCGAAATGTCTTGGCGTTGATCGGTGGGTGGGTTTGTTATAGTACTGTTTTCTATGGTTTAATGACCTGGCTACCCTTATATTTTCAAAAGACCTATGGGTTTGATATCAAGTCGATGGGGGGTGCCATGGCTTTTATCTTCCTGCTTTGTTTTGTAGGCCAACTCACGGGGGGGTATATCATTGACCGCTGGAGAAATTCAGGTGCTGATACCAACAAGGTCATGCACACCATGCTGGGTATTTCAGCGGTCACTGCTGGCGTGGGGATCTTTATCTGTGCCAATATCAATCATCCAGTTGCTGCGGTAGTGTTGTTAGGGATCGCCATGTTCCCTCTTCGCTGGGCAAGTGTTTATTGGTCTATCCCTTCATTGCTCGGGGCACAAAAAGTGGCAGGCACTATTTGTGGCACTATGAATTTTAGCAGTAACTTATTTGCCGCCATTATTCCAATATTAATTGGTTTTATCGTCCAACTCACCGGTAATTATTATATTGCCATGATGTTCTTCGCGGCCGCTGCCATAGGTTACTTGATTTGTTCGTTGCTAATTAATTTCGACAAAAAAATGGAGTTAGAAAGTTAGAATAAATTAATTAGCCTCAATATTTCTCTCTGTTATTTAAAAATCGTAAGGAAGTAATATGATCACGACAGCAGTTTTCCCTGGGCGCTATGTACAGGGGGCTCGAGCTATTTCCTGCCTTCTGGGTGAGGAATTATCCCGTCTGGGGCAACGGGCTCTGGTGTTACAAGATCCCGTTGTCCATCAGAAATTAGGTACTCAGATTAGCCTGGCATTAGAAGGAAAGGTTGAGTTTCTTGTCGAAGTCTTTAACAGCGAATGTTCTGACGAAGAGATTAGCCGTATTTCTGCTTTGGCCGAATCCTATCGGGCTGATGTTATTGTCGGTATTGGCGGTGGAAAAACATTGGATACGGCGAAAGCCACCGGCGCGGCGATGAAAAAGCCTATTGCCATTGTACCCACGTTGGCCTCTACGGATGCCCCATGCAGTTCGTTAGTGGTGATTTATACCCCGGAAGGTCAGTTTAAACGCTATCTGATGATCCCGAGAAATCCCGATTTGGTGCTGGTGGATTCTCAGGTAATCGCTGAAGCGCCAGTACGCTTTTTGGTTTCAGGAATGGGGGATGCACTGGCTACCTGGTTTGAGGCGGAAGATTGCCGGATAAAAGGCGCGGGTAATATGACTACGCGGCCAGGGCCGATGTCTGCTTTTGGCTTGGCGAAATTATGCTACGACACCTTGCTGAAATATGGCGTGCTGGCCAAAAGTGCCTGTGAAAAGAATCAGGTGACGCCAGCACTTGAGCATGTGATTGAGGCTAACACTCTGCTCTCAGGTTTAGGCTTTGAAAGTGGTGGTTTGGCTGCTGCGCACGCTATCCATAACGGTTTGACTGTGTTACCACAGACTCGTGATTATTGGCATGGTGAAAAGGTGGCGTTTGGTACTCTTGCCATGTTGATGCTGACCGATCGGGAACCAGAGATTATTGATAGGGTGTACCGTTTTTGCGAAGAAGTGGGGTTACCGACAACGCTGGCCCAGATCGGCTTGGCTGAGGTAACTGATGAGGAACTGCTGCAGGTAGCTCACGCCAGTTGCCAGCCCGGAGAGACTATGCAAAACGAACCGCATTCGATCACTCCTCAGGGGCTGGTGGCGGCTCTGAGTACTGCCGATGTGTTTGGGCAACGTAGACTCGTCTGACCTACAAGCCGGCAAGTCCATCGCCGTGTTGAAATGCTGGCAGGTAGGAAATACCTGCCAGCAGCCTAATCAGGGCAGGGTACTGTCAATGATACCGGCACCAGCCTGGCTGGTGACGATGGCTTTGACTTCACTCACCTCGTCAACATGCAACCGCAGCGTAGGAACCCAACCTACGTTGTCCGTGAGCTGATCTGCCGCGGAAACCGAGGCGTTATACACCGCCAGCAGATCGGTTGGCGTGCCGTTGACCAGGTTATCGCTGGTGAAAATGTGCTTGCCTACGTAACGTTTGATGATCTTGCTGGCCGGGATGCCGCTGGCCAGATCGATGGCATTTTTTTCCGCATAGATAGCAGATTCAATCCCCACCCCCCACAGGCTGGTAAAGTCCTGGGCCGCGAGGATCTCGGCGTAGTTGTTAAAGACATCCACTTGGCCAAAGCGGACGCGTGGCGCTCGCTGGCCCGGATTGCGCCAGTGGTTGTGGTGCATCGTGACCTTGAGCTTATCGCGATCGTCGATGCGTGAGTCGGAGGAACCGATTAGGTTTACCTTGTCGTGATCGTCAAAGATATTGTAGGAAGCTGTGACATAGTTGCTGCCATGGGTCATGTCCAACAGGCCATCGTGTACCTGGAATAATCGGCCATAAACCTTCGGTAAGGACTGGCGCGGGTGCTCGCCATCGTCCAGCGTGACATGATCGATCCAGGCGTGCTCGGTGGTCATGATCGACAGATTATCGTACAGGCTATTCCAGTTTCCGGCACTGCCATCGGTTGGGTCCCATTCAGGGAAGCAATCGTAAGCGTCGGAGATCCGCAGGTTACGTACGATTACGTTCGAGACCTCCTTGGCCAGCAGATGAGCACCGATAATATGCGCATCTTTACCGACGCCGATCAGGCTTACGTTAGAGCCAAAACGTTGCTGTATTTGTTGGCTTTGCAGCTTGGTTGCGGCCACCCGTGCGTCTTCCAATGGGCCTGAAGGCGTCACCATCCCCCAAGGGCCTTCGGGATTAAAATGCTCGATAAAATCGGCCATGCTGAAGGCTGAGCCAGTGTCGGAAACGATGACCTGGTTGGCCAAGCTTTCGCAGGTATATACGCCTTCACCCTCATGTTTTTCCATGGCATTGATGGTGCCTTTGACATAGATAATCCGTGGTGTGGTTTCACGCTGGGCGTTGCTCCCTCCGAGCGCTGTGCGTAGTTCCTGCCAGGTGCTGACTTCGAAAACATGGCTACTGTCGGCCGCGCTGCCGCCGGTCACTCCGGGGCCATAAGATCCCCAGCCGTCGCTTTTAGCTAATATTTCACGCCCCAGATCGTTGGCCGTTGCTGGCGTGCAATAGGCTAAATTGGCGCCGAGCATGATCGCCATAGTGCTGGCCAGGGCCGCACGTCGCACAGTAAAGTATTGATGCATAATGACTCCTGTCATAAAACTCTTTAACGTTTCTTCAGCATGCCTGCCAATCTCATTAGCGCTGAAACACGCTTTCTTACCTCCTGTTTCAACGGTAGAAACAACCTCCATGCTGAATAGGAACCTCGTGAGAGGCACATGGCATTACCGCGCTATCGGTAAGCTAAGTTAACTATAGAACTTAATTTCTTTTTTATAAAAATACTGTTTCATTTTGTGTTGTGACTCAAGTTTTTGCCGGGAAGTTTTTATCTTTAGGGCATGTCTAAACGCCGTTTTTTGGCTTAGTATCGAGGGTCACTCATTCCACCAACGGGGTTTGCCATGAAGTCAGCGTTATTAATCATCGATGTGCAGCAGGGCCTGTTTAATCCCCCACCGGCAGAGGCCGAGCAGGTGCTTACGCGGATTAATCAACTGAGTGAACGCGCCCGGCAGGCTGGTGCGCCGGTGATTTTTATTCAGCATCAGACGGCTCATGAAGAGCTGCCAGCAGGCAGTGCAGCCTGGCAGATCCATTCGGAGCTGCAGGTGCAGGCAGGGGATCATCGGGTTGATAAAACCACGCCGGATTCCTTTTTACGCACCAATCTGGGCAAGCTGCTGATTGCCGAAGGGGTCACACAACTGGTGATCTGCGGCTATTCCACTGAATACTGCGTCGATACCACCACCCGCCGGGCCGCTGGCCTGGGTTACCCGGTGGTGCTGGCGGCAGATGCACATACCAGCCATGACAAACCCCACGCCAGTGGGCTACAGATCCGTACTCACCATAATGCCACCTTGTCGAGTATCGAAAGTTTTGGTGTAGCGATCCGCGCCGTGCCTACAGCCGAAGTGAGTTTCTGAGCCGGATGTCGCTCTTGACGCGGTTCTGAGCGGAGTGTAACGTAGCTGAATGAATATCTTCCCGCAGTTCACATCTTGTTTTAGCTGGTGGCGCCTTTTCTAAGGGCGGCACGGGTATTCATCCCTCATTTTTAATGCCGCCGGTTTTGGCGGCATTTTTATATGCGTTGATCCGGCGGTCTGTATACTTCCAGGAGCAAGGCTATGAGTTACACCATTCTGACTGGCGATCGCGCCACCGGTTCACTGCATTTGGGCCATTACGTCGGTTCACTGCGCCAGCGCGTTGAGCTACAGCATCATCATCAGCAAACGGTGATGGTGGCCGATCTGCAAGGGCTGACCGATAACGGCAGCAATCCGCAAAAAATCAGTGCCAACGTGCTAAACGTGGTGGCCGACTATCTGGCGGTGGGGATCGATCCTGCCAAGACCACGCTGTGCCTGCAATCGGCGCTTCCGGCGCTGGCAGAACTGACGATGTATTACCTCAATCTGGTCACCGTTGCCCGCCTGGAACGTAACCCCACGGTGAAAAGCGAAATCATCGAGAAAGACTTTTCACGTAGCCTGCCTGCCGGATTCCTGATTTACCCGGTCAGCCAGGCGGCGGATATCACCGCTTTTGGGGCGACTCACGTGCCGGTTGGGGAAGATCAGTTACCGATGCTGGAGCAAACCAACGAAATTGTCCGGCGCTTTAACCGCATCGTCGATCGCGAGGTGCTGGTGGAGTGCCAGCCGTTGCTGAGCCGCGTTGGTCGGCTACCGGGGCTGGACGGGCAGGGCAAGATGTCGAAATCACGCGGCAATACCATCATGCTGGGGGCCAGCGCCGACGAAGTGCATAAGGCGGTGATGAGCATGTTTACCGATCCCAACCACCTGAACGTCAGCGATCCCGGCCAGGTGGAAGGCAATATGGTATTCACCTATCTGGACGCGTTTTGCGAGGACGCAGCGCTGGTGGCACAGTTGAAGGATCACTATCGTCAGGGCGGCTTGGGTGACGTGAAGATTAAACGGTTGTTGGAGGATTGCCTGCAAACCCTGCTGGAGCCTATCCGCACCCGGCGGGCCGAGTACAGCGCCGATAAGGGCGAGCTGATGCGCATCCTGAGAGAGGGCAGCCAGCGGGCCAATCAGGTGACTCAGGGCACCTTGGCACAGGTCAAGTCCGCGCTAGGTCTGGATTTTTTTGCCCTGGATTGAGGATCCCTCTCCGGTTGGAGAGGGAAAGTCTGACGATCAAGCCGCGCTGTCGGTGATCGGGTGTTTGACGATAAACACGTAAGACAGCGCCCCGATCAGGGTAACGCAGGAACAAATGGTCAGTGCCAGGCTGAATGAGTTGGTAGTATCCAGGATCCAGCCGGTGATCACCGGGGCAAACGAAGCGAACACAAAGCTGGCAAAGTTTTGAATGCTGCCCACCGAGGCGGTCATACGGGAAGTGACCGCCACGTGGATCAGCCCCCAGCAGGAGGTACCGGCAAAGTGGATACAGAACAGCGCCATACTGATTAATGCCACCGCACTGGTGGTGGTGGTGGCCTGTGCCACGACGGAGGTAAAACCTGCGGAAAGCAGCATACCGGCGACGATACAGATTTTACGGCTCTTGAGCGGAGCCATGCCGCGGCGCACCAGGAAGTCGGTGACAAAGCCGTTTGACAGCATGCCCGCCGCCCCAAACAGGAACGGGATTGCCGCCAACATACCGGTACTTTTCAGATCCAGATGGTAGGTGGTTTGCAGATAGCCCGGCAGCCAGGCCAGATACAGCCAGGCGGTGTAGTTGATGCCGCTAAAGCCGATCATCATCCCCCACATGGTGCGGTTTTTGAACAGCGACCGCCATTCCTTGAAGTTCATCGGCTCACGGCGTGCGCTGACGCTACCGGCGTTGAGATAGCTTTGCTCCTGCTCGTTGAGCTTGATGTCTTCGCGGTTGCGATACAGCATGTACCATGCAATGGACAGGACAATGCCCAGTAAACCAATGGTGATGAACATCCCGCGCCAGCCTAACAACAGCATCATGGCGGTGAGGATGGGTGGGCTGATGGCTAACCCGATGGTGGAGGCCGAGTTAAAGATCCCCATCGGCATGCCGCGATCTTTGATGTTGAACCAATCGTTGATGACTTTCACGCCGCAAGGGTTCATTGGCGCTTCGCCGATCCCCAGGCCGATACGCACCCAGATAAACTGGGTAAAATTGTGGATCATGCCAGACATCGTCTGGAACACAGACCAGATAAACATCCCCAGACCCAGCATGATACGCGGGCCTTTGCGATCCAGCAGCGGTCCACAGGGTAATTGGGCAATCCCATAGGCCAGCGAAAAGGCGGAAAGTAGCAGGCCGATCTCGGTACCGCTCAACCCCATTTCTTCACGAATGGTGGAGTTGGCGACGGACAGAGAACTGCGATCGAGAAAATTAATCACGGCAGCAAAAAATAACAGGATCATTGCCGTATTCTGGATTTTTTTAATTTTTGCAGAGCGCTCCGCTATGCCGCCTTTGGGTATAGGATTAATGCTATCTGAATAACTGTCCGCCGGTTCTTTTCCTGTGCTCACGGTGGTTATCTTTTCCATCACTCGCCTCTATATTCCGTATTAATAATAGTTATTCTTCCGGGGCATGGCCCTGGTTCGGTGTTAACAACGGTATGTCTTTCGGCAGTGAGCCTAGGCGGCGAAAATGTTTCCTGGTGCTTTTTTTAATCGGTTCCGTGCGGCGCTTACGATTTTGCTGTTTTTAATCGGTTTTAAATCCCGTTTCACTCGGTTTTTTATCAATAAAAATCAGCCAGCATCCTGTTTGATGGAACGGATCATCGACTGTTTGGCAGTATCAAGATGGCGGTGCAGCTCACGGGCGGCCTCCTGATCGCTGCGGCAGATCAGGGCGCTTAAAATGGCCATATGCTCTTCAATCGCAATAATATTTCTTTGCTTGAGATCGGTTTCATCCCATTGATAGTGGAAGTGAAAAATCACCGAAATGATTTCCAGCGACTGATTGAAAAACGGATTGTTGGCGGCCGACAGGATCAGGGTATGGAAGTCACGATCCAGCTGAGAGAACAATCGATAATTGTCGCTGATGGTGTCGCGCAGCTCGCGATGGCGGTTCAACAACTCCTTGGCCTGCAACCAGCGGCTATCCTGTGCGGGCAGATTGATAAAGCGTGATAGCGCGTGGGTTTCCAGCATTTGACGGAGTTCAAACAGCTGCTCGGCATAGTTCTGATCAAACTTTTTCATGCTCCATTGGCCGCGTCGTACGTTGTCGATAAGGTCAAAGCGGCTGAAGCGTAGCAGGAATTCCCGCACCACTACCGGGCTGACGTTAACCGCGCGTGAAAGCTGCAATTCGGTGAACGAATCCCCCGCGCGCAGCTGCTTTTGGTTAATCATCTGATAGAACGCTTTCTCAAACAGCTTGCCTTGCTCGTCCAGTGAGTGGCTCATGCATTCAAAACCGTCTTCTGCCAGCGGCATGCGCAGGATCACATAATCATCATTGACCTTCTCCAGTACCCCGCGTTGATGCAGGTGCGTGAGCGTATGGCGCACCGTGGTGCGGCTGATGTTATACATTTCTGCCAGCCCCGCCTGGGAAGGCAGCGGTGAGCGGATATGGCCCTTGATGATGCCGTCGATCATCTGATTAACCACGTTCTGGCGGAGGTTTTGCGTTCTGCTCATGAGATCCCTCTGTGGGTTTAGCTGTTTTTTAAGCATTTAAAACCCATTTAAACCGGTTTAATTTGTGCTGACTCACAAATTCTCCACATCAGCTCAATACGCCTGTTCTTTTTGCGGGATAACAGCGCCACATCACAGGAGGAGGGATCATGACCACAATGAATACGCTAGTTTGTCTGGAGCCGACCCGGCTGGTTTACCAACAAAGGCCGGTACCGCAGCCTGCGCAGGACGAAGCGGTACTAAAAATACTGACGGTAGGCATTTGCGGTACCGATATCCACGCCTGGTCTGGTCAGCAACCCTTCTTCAGCTACCCGCGGGTGCTGGGGCATGAAATATGCGGCGAGATTGTCAGCGTCGGTAGCCAGGTTAGTGAATTGCGCGTCGGGCAGCGTGTGGCGGTGATCCCTTATGTTTCCTGTCATCACTGCGGAGCATGCACCAGCGGCAGGCCCAATTGCTGCGAAAATATCTCGGTGATTGGTGTGCATCAAGACGGCGGTTTTAGCGAGTTTTTAAGCGTGCCGGTGAGTAACCTGCTGGCCGTGGATGATGTGGAGCCCCAAGCGGCGGCGCTGATTGAACCATTCTCTATCAGTGCTCACGCCGTACGCCGAGCGGCCATCGAGCAGGGCGATCATCTATTGGTGGTAGGGGCAGGGCCGATTGGCCTGGGAGTTGCGGCTATCGCTAAGGCGGACGGGGCAACCGTGATCGTGGCCGATACCAGCGCAGAGCGCCGAAGTCATGTGGAAAAAATGCTTGGGCTGACCACGTTAGATCCGTCAGACGCCGGTTTTGACGCGGCCTTAAGAGCCCAGTTTTCCGGCATGTTGGCGGCAAAAATTATTGATGCCACCGGCAATCAGCATGCGATGAACCATAGCGTCAACCTGATCCGCCATGGTGGCAGCATTACGTTTGTCGGCCTGTTCAAGGGCGATCTGCAGTTCTCCGATCCTGAATTCCATAAAAAGGAAACCACCATGATGGGGAGCCGCAATGCGACCAAAGAAGACTTTATCAAGGTTGGGCGCTTAATGGCTGCCGGAAAAATAACTGCCGGGATGATGCTTTCTCATCAATTCGAGTTTTCCACGCTGGCAGATATTTATGAAGCGGAAGTAATTAATAATAAACAACTGATTAAAGGCGTGATTCATTTTAACTAACTTGATTACTCCCCAGGTCTTGCCGAGAGTAATTTACGACCTGGGGGATCACCGGATGCAAGGAGCAATAATGAAACAACTTAATCGTAGCGAATTTCCTGGCGCGCAATATCCCGATCGCATTATCCAATTCGGTGAAGGTAATTTCTTGCGCGCCTTTGTCGATTGGCAAATCGACCTGCTAAACCAGCATACCGGGCTGAATGCCGGCGTGGTGGTGGTGCGGCCAATTGACAGCCAGCAGCCGCCTTCGCTTAATACTCAGGATGGCTTGTATACCACCATTATCCGTGGGCTGAATGAGCAGGGGGAAGCGGTTTGCGAGCCGCGACTGATCCGTTCGGTCAACCGGGAAATCAACGTTTACCACCAGTACGACAGCTATCTGGCATTGGCACGGGATCCGGCGATCCGCTTCGTGTTCTCCAACACCACCGAGGCGGGGATCAGTTATTTAGCGGACGATAAGTTCACCGACGCTCCGGCGGCCAGCTTCCCGGCCAAGTTGACGCGGCTGCTGTTTGAGCGTTTCAGTCATTTTGACGGTGCCGCAGACAAGGGCTGGGTACTGCTGCCGTGTGAGCTGATCGATTACAACGGCGAAGCGCTGAAAGAGTACGTGTTGCGCTATGCACAACAGTGGCAGTTACCGCAGGCGTTTACCGATTGGCTGAACGACTGCAACACCTTCTGCTCAACGTTGGTCGATCGTATCGTCACTGGCTACCCACGCGATGAAGTAGATCAGTGGCAACAGCAGTTGGGGTACCAAGATAGCTTCCTCGACACGGCGGAACATTTCTACCTGTTTGTGATCCAGGGCCCGCAGTGGCTGGCGCAAGAGCTGCATCTGGATAAGTTGGATCTGAATGTCCACATCGTCGATGACATCAAACCTTATAAAGAACGCAAGGTAGCGATCCTCAATGGGGCGCATACGGCACTGGTGCCGGTGGCATTCCTGGCCGGTTTGAATACCGTGGGCGAGGCCATGAGCGATGAGCAGATCGGCGGCTATGTGGCGAACACCATTACCGAAGAGATTATGCCGGTGCTCGATCTGCCGCAGGAAGAGTTACGGCCATTTGCCGAAGCGGTCCAGAACCGTTTCCGTAACCCGTTTATTCAGCATCAGTTGCTGTCGATTGCGCTGAACGGCATGACCAAATTCCGCACGCGTATTTTGCCGCAGTTGCTGGCTGGCCAACAGAAAAATGCCGCGCTGCCGAAACGGCTGACCTTTGCCTTGGCCGCGTTGTTGGCCTTCTATCGTGGCGAACGACAGGCGGGTAGCTATGCATTACAGGATGACGCCCATTGGCTGACGAGGTTCGCAACGTTGTGGGCTGGAGTAGAACATCACGACCTGACGCTCGCGGCGTTGGTAGAAAGCGTGCTGGCCGATGAGGCGCACTGGGGGCAAAATCTCAATGCCGTTCCTGGGCTGACTGTTGCCGTGGCCACCGATCTGCAAGCCATTCTTGACCACGGGATGCGTGCGGCATTGAGCGAAATAGAACGCCGATAAAACCTCTACTCGCTTATTTTAATCCTGCCAATCACGGGAAATGGCGTTGAACGTCATTTCCCGGCCATAAAACCATCATCTGCGTGTCATACAGTTATTCGTTAATAGGTGCCCATAAGATTAGCCACTGAAATCAGAGAAATCATATGGCGCAGGCACTGTTAAAACTGGCACCGACCGACTATCCAGGGCAGCAACCGATCCCGTTACGCAAGGTATTAGCGGTAAAAGGGCTGGGTAAGGCTTATCAATCTCAGCAACGCGTCCTCGACGACATCAATTTTGATCTGCACGCAGGGGAGTTTGTGGCGGTAATAGGCCGCTCCGGGGCCGGTAAATCCACCCTGCTGCATACGTTGAACGGCACTATACCTTCCAGCTGTGGCGAGATGCTGCATTTTGAGGACGATGGGGTTGCACAGGATATCGCGCAACTCTCAGCCCGCCAGATGCGCCAGTGGCGGGCCCGCTGTGGCATGATCTTCCAGGATTTTTGCCTGGTCCCCCGGTTGGATGTGATCACCAACGTGCTGCTTGGCCGCCTCAGCCACACCTCGACGCTGAAATCCTTCTTCAAAGTATTCGACGATACTGACCGTGCGCGGGCCATCGAGCTGCTGCAGTGGTTGAATATGCTGCCGCATGCACTGCAACGTGCAGAGAACCTGTCCGGCGGCCAAATGCAGCGCGTCGCTATCTGCCGTGCCCTGATGCAAAACCCCAAAATTCTGCTGGCCGATGAGCCGGTAGCTTCGCTCGATCCGAAAAACACCCGCCGCATTATGGATGCGCTACAGAAAGTTAGCGAGAACGATATTGCGGTGATGGTGAACTTGCACTCGGTCGAACTGGTGAGGGAATACTGCACCCGGGTGATTGGCATCGCCCAGGGCAAAATCATTTTCGACGGCCACCCGTCGCAGCTCAACGAACGTATTTTGCAGCAGCTGTATGGCGAAGAAGCCAATCAGATCCATTAATCACTTGAACGTCACCTCTACCTTTTCACACAGGGCATGCGCAATGAAAAAAGTATTCACACTGACCACCATGATGGCCGGCGTAATGATGGTATTTAATGCAGGTGCAGCGGAAGCGCCGAAAGAGTTAAACCTGGGGATCCTGGGTGGGCAGAACGCCACCCAACAGATTGGCGATAACCAGTGTGTGAAAGATTTTCTCGATAAAGAGCTGAACGTAGACACCAAGCTGCGTAACTCTTCCGACTACTCTGGCGTGATCCAGGGCCTGCTCGGGGGCAAGATCGATCTGGTGTTGAGCATGTCGCCTTCGTCGTTTGCTTCGGTGTATATCAAGGATCCCAAGGCGGTCGATCTGGTGGGGATCGCGGTGGATGATACCGATCAGTCACGCGGTTATCACTCGGTGGTGGTGGTGAAAGCCGACAGCCCTTACAAAAAGCTGGAAGACCTGAAAGGCAAACCCTTCGGCTTTGCGGATCCGGATTCGACCTCCGGTTTCCTGGTGCCAAACCAGGTGTTCAAGAAGCAATTTGGCGGCACGCCGGATAACAAGTACAACAACTTCTTCTCCAGCGTCACCTTCTCTGGTGGCCATGAGCAGGACGTACTCGGCGTGTTGAACGGCCAGTTCGAAGGCGCGGTGACCTGGGCCTCGATGATTGGCGATTACAACACCGGCTATACCAGCGGAGCCTTCAACCGCATGATCCGTATGGATCATCCGGATTTGATGAAGCAGATCCGCATTATCTGGCAGTCGCCGCTGATCCCGAATGGCCCGATCCTGGTGAGCAACTCCCTGCCTGCGGATTTCAAAGCCAAGGTGGTTACCGCCATCAAGAAGCTGGATACCGACAACCATCAGTGCTTTATCAAGGCGATGGGCGGCAAGCAGCACATTGGCGAGGTCACGCTGGCGGAATACCAGACCATTATCGATATGAAGCGTGAGCTGACCAAGGGCGATCGCTAAGGCGGCTTCGTTCCCGGCCCCTCACCCTAACCCTCTCCCACAGGGAGAGGGGACCGATCGAGCTTGTTGATTGCTCTGCGCAATACCTTGCCTTTCTGGTTTTTACTCCCTACTTTCCGGAGTAGTGGGGGCTAACCAAGCGCTCCGGGCCGCTCCCTCTCCCTGTGGGAGAGGGTAGGGGTGAGGGGATTGGCATGTCTGAACCTGCGCCTTCTACTTCGAAGAGAGTTGCGTAGGAATGGGCCCAAGACCGAACTCTGTACCTGATGGCAACACTGCATCAGCTCCCTCTCCCTGTGGGAGAGGGTAGGGGTGAGGGGACAATACTCTCCAATACAAGAAGATGGAAAGCGATTTTGAATACCGACTTTGCACACTACTACCAACGGATCCGCAGTAAGCAGAAGCGTGAAACCCTGCTCTGGTCGCTCGGGCTGGTAGCGCTTTATCTTGGCGCAGGCAATATCGCCGAGTTCAACCTGCATACCGTCTGGGTGTCGATCCCCCATTTCTTTGACTATCTGGCAGAAACCATCCCGGTGCTGCACTGGCCGCTGCTGTTCGCCGACGGTCATACCGAAGGCTCCTTCGCCTATTGGGGCTACCGGTTACATATCCAATTACCGCTGATCTGGGAAACCTTACAACTGGCGCTGGCGGCGACCATTCTTTCCGTGCTGGTGGCAGGCGGGCTGGCCTTTTTGGCGGCCAATAACACCCACAGCCCGGCGACGCTGCGCTTTGCCATCCGCACGCTGGTGGCGTTCCTGCGTACCATGCCGGAGCTGGCCTGGGCGGTGATGTTTGTGATGGCGTTTGGCATCGGTGCCATTCCCGGTTTTATGGCGTTGGCGCTACACACCATCGGCAGCCTGACCAAGCTGTTCTATGAATCGATCGAAACCGCCTCCAACAAGCCGGTGCGCGGGCTGGCCGCCTGTGGGGCCACGCCGTTACAGCGCATGCGTTTCGGCCTGTGGCCGCAGGTCAAACCCATCTTCCTGTCCTACAGCTTTATGCGGCTGGAAATCAACTTCCGCCAGTCGACCATCCTCGGCCTGGTAGGGGCGGGCGGAATAGGTCAGGAACTGATGACCAATATCAAACTCGACCGTTACGATCAGGTCAGTATGACGCTGCTGCTGATTATCGTGGTGGTTTCGCTGCTGGATTACGCCTCCGGTGAATTACGTAAACGCGTTGTCGAGGGGAAAGCCTAATGTCCGTTCAGCCGATCTCTGCCACCAATCTGCAGCAGCTCAAGCAGCAGAACCCGGAAATCTTCTCACGCCAAGGGCGCTATCTGCGCACCCTAGGCATGATTACCGTGGCGATTGTGTTGTATTACGTCTTCTTCTTCCTGGTGTTTGGCATTTCCTGGCCGCAGTTTGCCAACGGTTGCCAACAGATTAGCCGCTACTTTATGCGCATGTTTGTCTGGCATGACTTTGCCAACTGGCCGTTTGGCTACTATTTCCAACAGATCTTTATCACTCTGGCGATCGTGTTTGCTGGCACTATTACGGCAACGCTGCTCGCTTTACCGCTGTCGTTTCTTGCCGCGCGCAATGTGATGTCCTCGCCTGTTCTAAGGCCAATTGCGACGCTGGTACGCCGCCTGCTGGATATTCTACGGGGTATCGATATGGCTATCTGGGGGCTGATTTTCGTACGTGCCGTGGGCATGGGGCCGCTGGCCGGGGTGTTGGCCATCGTGATGCAGGATATCGGCCTGCTTGGCAAACTGTATGCCGAAGGCCACGAAGCGGTGGATAAATCCCCCAGCCGTGGGCTGACGGCGGTGGGAGCCAATGGGCTGCAAAAACACCGTTATGGCATTTTCACCCAATCCTTTCCGACTTTCCTGGCGCTGAGCCTGTACCAGATTGAGTCCAATACCCGTTCGGCGGCGGTGCTCGGTTTTGTCGGGGCGGGGGGATCGGCCTGGTCTATGCCGAGAATATGCGGCTGTGGAACTGGGACGTGGTGATGTTTATCACCCTGATCCTGGTGGTGATCGTGATGCTGATGGACAAGATCTCCGCCATCCTGCGTAACAAATATATCGTTGGTGAAGAAATTCCGCTTTACCCGAAAAATCATTAACCTTTGCGGGTAAACCCTGGTTTGCCCGTGGAAATTCCATTGAGAAACCCCCGCCGGATCCCTATACTGCCGCCATGCAAGGTGTGCAGCGCTGCACGCCTCTCCTGATTGACAAGCGAAAGGCTATTCCATGATTAACAATGATGTGCTGCGCAGCGTGCGCTACATGCTGGCTATTAATGACGCGAAGATGGTAGAGATCGTCAAGCTGGACGGTTTTGACGTCGATGTCGCAGCCATGGGGACCTACATGATCAAGGAAGGCGAGCCGGGTTTTGCCAACTGCCCCGACGAAGTGATGGCTCATTTCCTCAATGGCCTGGTGTTCTTCAAGCGTGGCAAAGACGATAAATTCCCGGCACCGGCGGTAGAGCTGCCGATCACCAACAACCTGGTGCTGAAAAAGCTGCGTGTGGCGTTTGAACTGAAAGATGTCGATTTGCACCAGATTTTCACCGCGGTGGAATTCCGTATCTCCAAGCCTGAGCTGAGCGCGCTGTTCCGCAAAGAAGGCACCAAAAACTATCGTCCATGTGGCGATCAGATGCTGCGCTACTTCCTGAAAGGGCTGACCCAGCGCATACGCGGCGCATAATCCCGCGTAGCAAGCCATCAGGCGTCCTCATCGAGGGCGCTTTTTTTTTGTGCCCCCTGCATTTGTCGATCATACTCAGTAAGATGCCGCTTGGCGGTAGAACATGTCCGAACTTTCCGACGGAAATAAGGGAATTATGACGACAGCACCCACCACGTTGCCACCGGTGTTAACCAGCACGGCAATAGAACAAAAAATCCTGCGCAGGTCGATCTTCTGCACGCTGTTTATTGCCAGTGCCGGGATCGTGTTTGGGATTGTCTGCGGTTCCATGTCAATCGTGTTTGACGGCATGTTCTCGGCGTTGGATGCAGGCATGTGTTCATTATCCCTGCTGGTGTCCCGCCTGCTGGGGCAACCCCATAGCCGCCGTTTTCAGTATGGTTTTTGGCATGTCGAACCAATGGTGCTGGCATTTAACGGCAGTTTACTGACGTTGCTGTGTCTGTATGCCTTTGTGAACGCCGTCAAAGGCATTGCCGACGGAGGGCGTGAACTCGAGCTGGGCTGGGCGATTGTCTATGCCGTTACCGTCAGCCTTTTCTGCTTTACCCTCTACGTTAAGCAAACCCGGCTGAATAAGCAGGTTAAATCGGAACTGATCGCGCTGGATAACAAAAGCTGGCTGATGTCGGCCTGCATCAGTTCGGCGTTATTGGTGGCTTTTATTCTTTCCTGGCTAATGGAAGGAACCCGTTATGAACACCTCAACGTCTATGCCGACCCTGTCGCGCTGGCACTGTTGACGCTGGTCTTGATCCCGGTGCCGATCAAAACGGTAAAATCTGCCATTCAGGAAGTGCTGCAGATGACGCCGGACAGCCTGGATGCCAAGGTGGAAGCCATTATGGCGCAGCTGACGCTGGAGTATGGCTTCCTGGATTATTCCAATTACGCCACCCGTGTTGGCCGCGGGCTGTTTATTGAGATCCACATCGTGATCCCGCCAGAGATGGAACACAGCGGCGTACACAAGCTGGATAAAATCCGTGACCAGATAGCCGACGCTATTGGTGAAGATAGCCCGCACCGCTGGCTGACTATCTCCTTTACCCACAACGCCAAGTGGCTATAGGTTTTTCGCCATCACCCACATGGCCACGGATTGGCTGACGCTGGTATAGCTTTCCTCGCCCACGATCGCCATGCCTTGGCGCTGATAAAAGCGTTGGCCAGCCACGTTGCTTTTCAGCACGTCCAGCCACAGGATGGGTTGCCCTCTCTCAATGGCTCGTCGCTGTACTTCGGCATATAGCCGTTCCCCATAGCCGCGTCCGGCAAACTGCGGCAGGAAATAAATCTTCTGCAGCTCGGCCCCGAGGGTTGCAGTCGCTGCCTGCAGGCTGTCGAAATTAAGCTTGGCAAAGCCTACCGGCGTCCTCCCCTCATAAGCAAGCAGCCAGCAGGTATCGCGGTCTTGTAATGAGGGCTCCAACGCCTGTTCGGCAAAATCCTTGCTCAGAAACGCCTGCAACTCCTGCTGGTTTTGCCAAAGTTCAGCAAAGTGAGCGAGGTAGCTGGCAATCCCGATTTCCCGCACGGTCGCTAAATCAGCGGGCAACGCTTGACGGATCGTGAACACGATAGCCTCTTTGTTAGTGGTCAGTTGACTCATCTTGGGCGATCGGCTGCTTGCCGCTCAATGCACCCCATTCGCTCCAGGCACCGTCATAGAGTTTCACCTGCTTGGCACCCAGTGATTGCAGGCCAAAGGCCAGCACGGCGGCGGTGACGCCAGAACCACAGCTGACGATGGTGGGGGCGTTGATATCGACCCCTTTTTCATCGAAGGTTTTTTTCAGCGCTTCGAGTGATTTGAAACGCCCGTTCTCCAGCAGATCGCCATACGGAATATTGATGCTGCCCGGAATATGGCCACGGTGCAGGCCAGGGCGCGGTTCCGGGGCTTGCGCATAGAAACGTGGTGCGGCACGGGCGTCGAGGATTTGCCGCTGGTCGTTCATCGCCTGTTCCACCTGCTGCATATCCACCACCGCTTCGGCATTAAAGTGCGCGCGGAAGGTGGCGGGGGTAGGCTGTGCGGGGCCGGTTTCCAAGGCGTTACCGCGTGATGTCCAACCCTGCAAACCTTCATCAAGCACGAATACGTGCTGTGCGCCGAAATTACGGAACGTCCACCAACCGCGTGGGGCAGAGAACTGATTGCCTCCATCATAGAAAACAATGGTCTGTTGGTCATTGATGCCCAGTTTACCTGCGGCGGCGGCAAAGGCTTCTGCCGTGGGCAGCATATGCGGCAGCGTCGTATTTTTATCCGCGACGTCGTCAATATCGAAATACACCGCACCGGGTATATGGCCCCGCTCAAATTCGGCCAACATGTCTTGCTTCGGCACCTGACCGACAGGCGCCATACGCACGTCAACCAGCGTCAGATTTTCATCGTTGATATGTTGCTCAAGCCATTGTGCGGTCACTAAAAAAGCAGAGTTCATGATTATTGTTCGCCTGTCAGGACAAAGAAGGTTTTCACTATACCTCAACGATCTTGCATATTGGTATGCTGCGGTTTGAAAGGGGGTAGGGCAGATGATTGACCAAGACTTTGGCGGGGCGAAAATCGCCTTGCTGTACGGCGGCCAGGTGCTGGTTTACCTGCGCGATGACAACCCGGCAATCCCCTGGCCCGGCTGCTGGGACTTGCCCGGCGGCGGACGTGAAGGGGACGAAACCCCGGTGCAATGTGTGCAACGGGAAACCGAGGAGGAGTTCGGTATTCTATTGCCCGCCCGGCAAATTGTCTGGCAGCAGCGTTACGCCGGGATCAAGCCTGGCTCGCCGCCCACCTGGTTTATGGTAGGTGAAATCACCCTCGCACAAATTGCGGCGATACGCTTTGGTAATGAAGGGCAGTGCTGGCAAATGA
Organism: Serratia sp. 3ACOL1; assembly: GCF_003668775.1. Classification (NCBI taxonomy): domain Bacteria; kingdom Pseudomonadati; phylum Pseudomonadota; class Gammaproteobacteria; order Enterobacterales; family Yersiniaceae; genus Serratia; species Serratia sp. 3ACOL1. The sequence continues at coordinate 505,381 of NZ_CP033055.1, forward strand.
TGCCTGCGGATGAATTTGTACGGCACCCGCAGGGCATTGCCCATCTGCGTCAGCGGCTAGCGGATCGTCTGGCCCAGCTCGACTAACCGGACACGCTCGATTAACGCGTCGACCTGATGCTCGGAAAATACTTCGATGCCATGTTGGCGTAGCAGCTCAGCGGTGACGCCGCTGCCGGGCTGGGTTTGACCGTTGAATGCACCGTTGTAAATGGTCTGGCTCCCGCAGGAAGGGCTGCGATCGCTCAATAGGGCAAAACGGCAGCCATGCAGGCGAGCGGTATCCAGCGCCAGATGGGCACCCAACAGATACTGGTCGGTAACATCGTTCCCTTGCGCGTCGATCACTCTGGCCCGGTTGGCTATCACTTCAGCGCCATTAGCTGCGACCGCAATCTCTGCTGGTGGGCGCGGCGTGGAGAAACCTGCGGCCAATTCGGGGCAGCACACCACCAATCGTCCCTCCTTTTGCCACTGTTGTAAGGTGGTATCGATAACGGTTTTGCTGGAGGCGTTATAACGTACGTTGAAACCGGCCAGGCAGGCACTGAGCAAGATTTTCGGCGGCATGAGGTGTCTTCTGTTGAGGGGGCGAAAGTGTGGCATCAAGGCCCACACGCGCGGCTTTATAATAGCAGCGCGGTTTAGCTTAATACCAGCCGTACCTCCCCACTATTTTGCTAACCCTGTGTTCTTTATCCACCGCGTTTTATGAGGGCAGTCACGGATCCGTGGCAAAGTTGATTATCGGCTTGTTAATGAAATTTAAATTTCATATAAATACATAATGATTTTTATTTTCCAAAAAAGGCAAGGGAGAAAACGATGAAACAGGTGCGCGTTGGATTGATCGGTACCGGCTATATTGGCCGTTGTCATGCTATCGCCTATGCACAGGCTGGCACGGTGTTCCCGCTGAAAGGGGAGTTGGTGTTGGAGATGTTGGCGGAGGTCACACCCGAGCTGGCAGCCCTGCGCGCGGCGGAGTTTGGCTTCGTTCGTTCAACCGGTGACTGGCGCGAACTGGTGGCCGATCCCGCCATAGACGTGGTGGATATCTGTGCCCCGAACTTCCTGCATAAAGAGATGGCCCTGGCGGCAATTGCACAGGGCAAGCATGTTTATTCCGAGAAGCCGCTGGCGCTGAATGCGCAAGACGCCGCCGAGATGGTGCAGGCCGCGCGGGCCAAAGGGGTCAAAACCCTGGTTGGGTTCAACTATATGAAAAACCCAACTAGCCAGTTGGCACGGGAAATCATCGCCAACGGTGAAATTGGCGAGGTGGTGCATTTTTACGGTACGCATAATGAAGATTATCTGGCCGACCCGCGTACGCCGATCGACTGGCACTGCCGCAAAGCCACCGCTGGGTTGGGGGCGTTGGGCGATCTGGCGGCGCATATCGTGAACATGGCGCATTATCTGGTGGGGCATATTGTCGCGGTATCGGGCGATATGCAAACCCTGATCAAACAGCGGCCCGATCCGAACAACCCGGCCAAGATGTGCCAAGTTGAAAACGAAGATCAGGCCAGCGCGCTGGTGCGCTTTGCCAATGGCGCGATGGGCACCATAGAAACCTCACGCATTGCCTGCGGGCGCAAAATGGGTCTGACCTATGTGGTGACCGGCACCAAGGGCACCCTGAGTTTCACTCAGGAACGTATGGCCGAACTGAAACTGTATCGCCATGATGAACCGGCGGAGCGGCAGGGCTTCAAAACCATCATGGTAGGGCCAAAGCATCCGGATTATGCCGCATTCTGCATCAGCGCCGGGCATGGTATCGGCTTTAACGATCAGAAAACGGTGGAGATCCGCGATCTGGTCAATGGCATTGCCGCGGGTGATCGGATGTGGCCTGATTTCGAGGAAGGCTGGAAGGTATCCTGCGTGCTGGATGCGATTGCCGCCTCTGCCGAACAGCGCCGCTGGCTGGATATCAACCGCGATTGACTCTGTAACTTGCATAGGCGGCTAACGAAACTGCAACTGATGCGTTATCTGTAGGGGCGCCGCATGCTGCCCCTACTTGGCAGCCTGCAAGGCCCTGAACGGTTAAAACGCGAAGCAAGAACAGCCAAATGCGCCCCAGAAAGCATTCTCGTTGGAGATGGGAATGCTGGAACGGCGGGCAATGTCATGCTGGTGAGCATGAACGCCACAAGGGCCGCAACACTGGTGTGCCTGGCTTAATGCACCTACCTTGCTGGTGGTTGCGGGCGGTGCGGAGCGATAATGCCCCGGTACGTTCACCACCGGTGACCATTCAGGCAGTACCGGTAACGGCGGCGGAGAGAACGGCGAGAAACTGCCCGCAGCATAGACGACTTTGCCATCCACCACGGTCATGACCGACTCAATTCCCTTGATCTGCTCTTCCGGTACGCTGAAGTAATCCTGTGACAGCACGGCCATATCCGCCAACTGTCCCACCTTGATCTGGCCCTTTTTCCCTTGTTCGGTAGAGAACCAGGCACTGCCCTGTGTCCAAAGCATTAATGCCGTTTCACGATCCAAACGAGCCTGATCGTCATACATTGCCATACCGCCGACCGTACGGCCAGAAACCAGCCAGTACAGCGCTGTCCAAGGGTTGTAACTGGCGACGCGGGTGGCGTCGGTGCCTAGTCCAACCGGCAGTTCTGCCGCCAACATTTTGGCGACCGGTGGAGTCTGTTTGGTGGCTTCGATGCCATAGCGTTCGGCAAAGTATTCCCCTTGAAACGCCATGCGGTGTTGTACGGCGATACCGCCCCCGAGGGCTTTCACTCGCTCGATATTACGCTCAGAAATGGTTTCCGCATGGTCAAAAATCCAGTGCAGACCGGCAAAGGGGATTTCGCGGTTGACCTTCTCAAACACGTTCAGCATCCGGCTGATAGATTCATCGTAAGTGGCATGCAGACGGAACGGCCAGCGGTGTTCCACCAGATGGCGTACCACGCGTTCCAGCTCATCCTCGGTACCTTCAGGCAAATCCGGGCGAGGTTGCAGGAAGTCCTCGAAGTCGGCTGCCGAGAACACCAGCATTTCACCCGCGCCGTTATGGCGGTAAAAGTCCGTTCCCTGGCCGGGTTTGAGCATATCCGTCCAAAGCTGGAAGTCTTCCAACTCCTGCTTTGGCCGTTGGGTAAACAGGTTGTAGGCGATACGCAGGGTCAGCTGTTGTTTTTCGTGCAGTTCCGCGATGACCTGATAGTCCTCGGGATAGTTCTGGAAACCGCCGCCTGCGTCAATCGCGCTGGTCAGGCCCAGGCGGTTGAGTTCGCGCATAAACTGGCGGGTGGAGTTCACCTGCTGTTCCAGCGGCAGCTTTGGCCCTTTGGCTAAGGTGGCGTAGAGGATCATGGCATTGGGCTTGGCGATCAACATTCCGGTTGGGTTGCCGTTGCCGTCGCGCTGGATTTCGCCCCCTGGCGGGTTTGGTGTGTCCTTGGTGTAGCCCACCACTTTCAGCGCAGCGCGGTTAAGCAGGGCGCGATCGTACAGATGTAAAATAAATACCGGCGTGTCTGGGGCGGCAGCGTTGATTTCATCCAACGTTGGCATACGGCGCTCGGCGAACTGGAACTCGGTCCAACCACCGACCACTCTGACCCACTGTGGGCTGGGAGTACGCAGTGCCTGTTCCTTGAGCATACGTAAAGCATCGGCCAGCGAAGGCACGCCTTCCCAGCGTAGTTCCAGGTTGTAATTCAAACCACCCCGGATCAGGTGCAGGTGTGAATCATTCAGGCCGGGCACCGCCGTATGGCCTTGCAGGTCGATTATCTGGGTTTCCGGCCCGGCGTGTTGCATGACGTCGTTCTCACTACCGACGGCCAGAAACTTACCGTCCTTGATCGCCACGGCCTGAGCGGTGGGATTTTCGCGATCGACAGTATGGAATTTACCGTTGCTGATGATCAATGAAGCGTTGTGACTCATAGCGTTTTCCTTTAATGGCGGGTGAGCCATTGATGAAACAGACGGGTAACCAACGGCATCCACAGGAATACCACCAGGGCGACAACGCTGGCATCATTGAGTAAATGTCCAGCCAGTGTGCCGCTCAGTTCCGGCAGCAGCTTGCCCCAAAACCAGGGCACCAGATTGGTTGAAGGGAAAATCACCAGCAGGGTGATTAAAAACTGTTTCCACTTGGCCGGTGGCCGCACGTTGGCGCTGGCAGGTGTGAACCAGAATTCGGCTCCGGGGCGGATCTCAATATGATCGCTACCCAGCAGCAGTGGGGTGACTTCTTCGATATATTTCAGACGCTGCGGCGAGTGGATCCAGCGGTATAAATTGTCCAGATTATCGAAGCGTACCAGCACCGTATAAGCTTGCTGGTTGCCGGAGGGGCGAATGACGTTAACGCCTAGATGGCCGTCAAACTGGGCGGCATCGGGCATGATGCGTTTTAACCAGGCTTCATAGGCTGGTTCCTGGCCGGGAGCCAGATGGTGAGTGATCACCAGCGTAACGTGTTGCTGATGGGACATGGATCCAGCTCCTGAAAAACCCCGGCGTGCGGCCGGGAGGCTAATGCGGTCAGTCAAGGTGAGCCCTGCGCGGTTTTACTTGCCGCTGCGAGCCGGGGCGTGATGCACCAGAGTGTAAGCATAGTCAACGCCCATCCCGTAGGCACCGCTGTGTTCACGTACCAGATCCATCACCGCATCGTAGGTTTCTTTGCGTGCCCAATCGCGTTGGTACTCAAGCAGCACCTGTTGCCAGGTCACCGGAACAGCCCCAGCCTGCACCATGCGATCGATAGCGCGCTCATGGGCATCCACCGAGGTGCCGCCAGAGGTGTCTGTGACCACATAAACCTCATACCCGGCTTCCAGTGCCATCAATGCCGGGAAGGTCAGGCAGACCTCGGTCCACAGGGCGGAGATCACCAGTTTTTTACGGCCGGTGGCCTCCACGGCTTTAACGAATGCCGCATCTTCCCAGGAATTCATCGAAGTACGTTCAATCGGGGTGAGCTCTGGATGCACCGCCAGCAATTCCGGCCAGATATAGCCGCTGAAACTTTCGCTTTCGACAGAGGTAAGAATAGTGGGAACATTAAAGATGCTGCCGGCTTTGGCCAGAGCTACCACGTTGTTCTTCAGCTGTTGGCGATCGATATTGGCCACACCAAAAGCCATTTGCGGTTGATGATCGATAAAGATGAGTGCGGAATTTTTCGGATCAAGCAGTTGAAACTTCGACATAATGTACCTTCCAATTGTATTACCGTGAATAAGACGGATGCGCTGTATCAATGGAATGAATGGTAGGTAGGTGCCGTTTTCAAAGATAGCGTAGAATTTTTACCTTCTTGTTAAGTTTTTTTATCTATGGGAGAAAGGGGTGAGACTAAATCTGGAAGCGCTATTGATCCTGGACGCACTGGATCGTCATGGATCATTTGCTGCAGCGGCAGCCGCGCTGTTTAAAACGCCTTCTGCCCTGAGCTACATGGTGCAGAAACTGGAGAGCGATCTGGCGATCACGCTGCTCGATCGCTCCGGTCACCGGGCAAAATTCACCGCTACCGGCAAGCTGATGCTAGAAAAGGGGCGGATATTGCTGCGTGCTGCGCAAGATCTGGAGCAGCAGGCGCGCTATGTAGAAAGTGGCTGGGAGAGCGATCTCACCCTGGCGGTGGATGCATCGTTCCCTTTTGCCCGGCTGCTACCGCTGATTGATGAGTTTTACCGTAATCACCACCACACCCGGCTGCGTTTCAGCCACGAAGTGCTGGCTGGCTCTTGGGAGGCGCTGATACACGGCTGTGCCGATATTATTATCGGTGCGATTTGTGAGCCGCCTTCGCGCTCGGGCTATGCTTTTAGCCCGCTAGGGCAGTTGGAGTATGTGTTTGCCGTCGCCCCGTACCATCCGTTGGCCGCCCAGCCGGAACCGTTGCAGAAAAGCACCATCCGCCAGCATCGCGCAGTGGTGGTTCATGACTCATCGCGGGTGAATTCACCGCAAAGTCTGCACGTGCTGGATGAGCAGGATCAACTGACGGTATTCAGTTTTGAGGCCAAATTGCAGGCGCAGTTGGCCGGTTTGGGCTGCGGCTATCTGCCTCATTATCTGGCAGAACCTTATCTGAAAACCGGCCAGTTGGTAGCGAAAAGCGTGGAAGCAGAGCGTGATAGCGACACTGCCTATTTCGGTTGGCGAGAAAGTGCTACCGGCTTGGCCAGCCTCTGGTGGCGTGAGCGGTTGCAGGCTTATGCCGTTACGGGGGAATGACTCTGAAGGTTGGCAAGGCAAGGTCTGTTGTTGCCTTCTAGGATCGTCATTCATAGACGTAACGTCATGATGCTGATTTTTAACTTTGCTTTACCACTTTTGTTATTTTGAGCGCCGATCCGCTTCGCCGATACTGAGAAAAATAGCCTCAGCGAGCCGGAAAATGCCCTCAGACAAACCCCATAGCCACTATCTGCACGGCGAACAACGAGCGTGGATCCAACAGCTTAACCGGCAATGGGTCTGGCGGCTGGAACTGCCGACCTGGGGCATTATGCTGCTGGTTTACGGCAGTTGGTTCGGTGTGGTGCATTACTGGCAGCAGCTTGGCCCCTGGCTGGGCGCACCGCTGCTGACGCTGGCGACTACCTGGTATCTCTCGTTGCAGCATGAGCTGATCCACGGCCATCCTACCCGCTGGCCACGGTTCAACCAACTGTTCGGCCTGCTTCCCCTGGCGGTGTGGTATCCCTACGGGCTGTACCGCGACAGCCATATTCAGCATCACCGTGACGATCATCTGACCCAACCTGCCGAAGATCCGGAAAGTTACTATTTCAGCCGGGCGCAGTGGCGGCGTTTTCCTGTTTTGCTGCCTCTGTTGGCCAAGGTGCGTAACACCCTGATTGGGCGAGTCACGCTTGGCCCGGCATGGGATATTGCCGCCACGCTGGCCAATGCCTTGAAAGCCATACTGGCTGGGGATCTGCGGACTTTGGCGATGTGGCTGGTACAGGGTGCACTGTTGGTGGCTCTGCTTGCCTGGCTGCAAACGCAGGGCATTTCTGCCGCCTTTTATCTGCTGGCGGTGAGCTACCCGGCGCTGGGGTTGACCAAGATCCGTTCGTTTTACGAGCATCGCGCGGTGGACGCTCCGCAGGCACGTTCTATTATTAATGAGGCCTCTTGGCCGTGGCGGCTGCTGTTTCTTAATCTGAACTATCATTTAGTGCATCATGATTTACCCGGTTTGCCTTGGTATGGGCTGCGAAAAGTCTATCTGGCAGAGCAGCAGGCCTACCGGCAACGCAGCCAGGGGTTTGTGGTACAGGGCTATGGCAACTGGTTTGTCGATCATGCCGTGACGCCGATTGCCGTTGAAGTACACCCGTTTGAACAGGAGAGTGTCGGGAAACAGCATGTGATACGCTGGACCCATACCGCGCAGGATTTTCCAATCGATCTGGCGAAATAGCCGGAAAGCATCATCAAAGAGGATAAAGCATGGCTATTACCCCATTACGCGCACGTTTTTTGGCATTGGCTTTGACCGTGCTGGCAGGAGCCAGCGGTGTTGCACAGGCGGCCGATACGGTACGCGTGGGTTCTAAAATTGATACCGAAGGCTCGTTGCTTGGCAATATCATTGTGCAGGTGCTGGAAGCCAACGGCATCAAAACCACCAACAAACTGCAGCTAGGCACCACCAAGGTACTGCGTGGTGCGATCACCTCCGGCGAGATTGATATCTACCCGGAATACACCGGTAACGGTGCCTTCTTCTTCTCCGATGAAAAAGATCCGGCGTGGAAAAACGCTCAGGCCGGGTTCGAGAAGGTGAAAAAGCTCGACTATGACCAGAACAAAATCGTCTGGCTGGATGCCGCCCCGGCAAACAACACCTGGACGATCGCCGTTCGCCAGGACGTGGCGCAGGCCAACCATCTGAAAACCCTGGCAGACCTGGCCAAGTGGATCAACGACGGCGGTAAGTTCAAACTGGCGGCATCGGCGGAGTTTATCGAACGCCCGGACGCGCTACCGGCCTTCCAGAATGCTTATGGCTTCAAGCTTAATCAGGATCAGTTGCTGTCACTGGCTGGCGGCGATACGGCGGTGACCATCAAGGCAGCGGCGGAACAAACCTCTGGGGTGAATGCGGCGATGGCGTATGGGACCGATGGCCCGGTAGCTGCGCTGGGGCTGCAAACGTTGGAAGACCCACAGGGCGTACAGCCGATCTATGCCCCGGCTCCGATTATTCGTGAAGCAACGCTGCAGCAGCACGCCAATATCGCCGAACTGCTCAAACCGGTATTCGCTACGTTAGACGGCCCAACCTTGCAGCAGTTGAACGCGCAGATCGCCGTAGAAGGTCAGGATGCCAAACAGGTAGCGGTCAATTACCTGAAACAGAAAGGGTTGATTAAGTAACCTTGATTTGACGACTGAATCTGATATTGCCCCTCACCCCAACCCTCTCCCACAGGGAGAGGGAGCTGGTACGGAGCAGCCATTAAGCGCAGGATTCAATCTTTAGAACGTTTAATCCCCTCCCCGCAGGAGATGGAACGGATGCGGCATTGAGGTTAGGTGCAGGAGCCCACTTGTGGCACGTTCAGTCCCCTCTCCCACAGGGAGAGGGGGCTGGTATAGAGCAGCCATTAAGGGCAGGATTCAATCTGTGGCATGGGTAATCCTCTCTTCCTTTGGGAACCGATACGGAGCAGGATTCAATCTTTAGAACGTTTAATCCCCTCCCCGCAGGAGATGGAACGGATGCGGCATTGAGGTTAGGTGCAGGAGCTCATTTGTGGCACGTTCAGTCCCCTCTCCCTGTGGGAGAGGGTTAGGGTGAGGGGACGTCAGCTTACGCGTAGCTATGCATTCTGCGCTTAACTGGCTGATTAGACCCTGGGAGTGATTTTGATTATTGTCTTGAAAAACCGCGTATTACTGACACTGTTTGTTTTGCTGCTGCTTGCGGCCTTTGGCCTGCCGTTCCTCAGTTATGCCCCTAATCGCCTGCTGTCTGGCAAGAGTATCTCTCTGATTTCACTGTTGCATGGCCCAGCGCTGTGGCTGCTGCTGCCATTACTGGCGTTGGCCGTGCTCAGCCTGTTGACCCCCACGCGCAATCGGGCGCGGCTGACCGCTTGCGTTGCCGCTGTTCTATTGGCGATGATCTTTTGGTTGAGCGGCTATACCGCGCAGCAACTGGCATTGCAAGGCTCGCCGTTGGCGCGGACTTCCTGGAGCAGCGGCTGTGCGTTAATGGCAGCATTGAGCGGCCTGATCGCCGCAGATGCCATGACGCGGATCACTCCCTCGCACCTGTGGCGCATTCTGGGTAACGCTTTGGTGATGCTACCTGCCGCGCTGCTGCTGTTTACCCATCAGTTGGACCAGCTTTCCCTGATGAAGGAGTACCACAACCGGCAAGAGGTATTTGACGCTGCGTTACTCCAGCATTTGACCATCTTGCTGGCTACCTTGGTACCGGCTCTGCTGATTGGCGTGCCGTTGGGCGTGCTGTGTTTTCGTTCAACCCGCTGGCAGGGCCCGATCTTCTCTACGCTGAATATCATCCAGACCGTACCATCCATTGCGCTGTTTGGCCTGTTGATCGCCCCGTTGGCCGGGCTGGCGGCGGCGCTCCCTTGGTTGGCTAACTTAGGCATCAGCGGTATCGGCATGGCCCCGGCGATTGTGGCATTGGTGCTCTATGCCCTGTTGCCGCTGGTGCGTAGCGTGGTCGCCGGTTTGCAAAGCGTGCCCGCCAGCGTGATTGAGTCCGCCAGCGGCATGGGAATGACGCGCGGGCAGATTTTCTTTGGGGTACAGCTGCCACTGGCATTGCCGCTGTTCCTGACCGGCGTGCGGATCCTGGCGGTGCAAACCGTGGGAATGGCGGTGGTGGCCGCGCTGATCGGGGCCGGGGGTTTTGGTGCGATCGTGTTTCAAGGATTACTCAGCAGCGCGCTGGATCTGGTGCTGCTCGGGGTGATCCCGGTGATCGCCATGGCGGTGATCGTCGATTCGCTGTTTAAATTCATAATTTCAATGTTGGAAGTGACTGCCAGATGATTAACTTTGACCGGGTAAGCAAGATTTTTCAGGGGAAACCGGCGGTGGACGATCTCTCGCTAAGCATGGCGGAAGGGGAGTTTACCGTGCTGATCGGCACTTCCGGTTCTGGCAAATCCACCACTTTGAAGATGATCAACCGCCTGATCGAGCATGATAAAGGCAAGATCAGGTTTGCCGGTGAGGAGATCCATAAGTTCAAGCCGCAGGATTTGCGCCGCCGAATGGGCTATGCCATCCAGTCGATTGGCCTGTTCCCCCATTGGACGGTAGAAGAGAATATCGCCACGGTGCCACAGTTGCTGAAGTGGCCACGGGCACGCATCCGCGATCGGGTGACTGAGCTGATGGAGCTGCTGCAACTGGAGCCGGACCTGTTCCGCCGCCGCTATCCACATCAGCTTTCCGGCGGACAGCAGCAGCGGGTTGGGGTGGCACGAGCGCTGGCCGCCGATCCGGAGGTGTTGCTGATGGATGAACCCTTTGGTGCGCTCGATCCGGTTACCCGGGCCTCGTTGCAGGCGGAGATTGCCCGCATTCATCAACTTTCTGGCCGCACCATCGTACTGGTGACGCACGATATCGATGAAGCGCTGGGGCTGGCCGATCGGATCGTGCTGCTCGATCAGGGGCGAGTGGTGCAGCAGGGCACTCCGTTGGAGCTGCTGACCAACCCGGTGAATGATTTTGTGCGTGACTTCTTTGGCCGCAGCGATCGGGGGATCAAGCTGTTGGCGTTGGGCACGGTAGCCGAAAGGGTGCAGCCGGGCGAGGCGGAAGGGGAACCTATCCAGGCCATGATGAGCCTGCGTGAGGCGCTGTCGGTGTTTGTTGCCCGAGGCAGCGAACGTTTGCCGGTGGTTGACGAACAGGGGCAAGCGCTTGGCGTGTTGCATTTCAGCGATTTGATTACACACAAGGCGCTATCATGAATATCACGCGCTGGTGGCGCGATCCGCTGCCGTGGACATTTGCTCTGCTAGTGGCGTTGGTCTTCGGCATGAACCATCTGCACGGCCTGTTTGCCGCTTGGTTCCCACAGTTGGAGCGGCCGGTGTATCAGCAGGACAGCTTTTTCTCGCTGGTTGTTGCGCACTTATCGCTGGTAGCCGTATCGAGCCTGATTGCGGTAATGATTGGCGTAAGCGCTGGCATTGCGGTGACGCGTGGTGCCGGGAGGGAGTTTCGCTCATTGGTGGAAACCGTGGTTGCCGTTGGGCAGACTTTTCCACCGGTCGCGGTATTGGCGGTGGCGGTACCGGTAATGGGCTTTAGTGAACAGCCAGCGATTATTGCGCTGGTGCTGTATGGTTTATTACCGATCCTGCAAGGCACCTTGACCGGGATAGAGTCGGTTCCGGCGGGTACACGTGAAGTGGCTCAAGGGGTGGGGATGAGCCGCTGGCAAGTTTTGTGGCGCGTTGAGTTGCCGTTGGCGGCCCCGGTGATCGTCGCGGGGATCCGTACTTCGGTGATTATCAATATCGGCACGGCGGCGATAGCCTCGACGGTAGGCACCAAAACGCTGGGAACGCCGATCATTATTGGCCTGAGCGGCTTCAATACGGCGTATGTGATCCAGGGAGCGGTGGTAGTGGCGTTGTTGGCGATCATTACCGACATGCTGTTCGAACGCTGGGTAGGCTACCTCACCGCCTGGCGTCAGCAACGGCTGACTGTCTCATCTTCTGCGGGGTAACTTCCATGGCGATAGTCTCTTTACCGATGTACGGCGTTAGCCACCAACAGGTGGAACCGTTCTGGCAGGCGCTACGCGATAAGCTGCAGCAACTGGGTATGGCGGAGGTTCCCCAGACGCTGAGTTGGCCGCAGGATTTGCCGCAACACTGGCAACGGCCGGATCTGCTACTTAGCCAGACTTGTGGTTATCCATTGGTGACGGTGTTACCACAGGTACAGCTGGTGGGCACTTACCATTACCGCGTGGAGGGTTGCAGCGGAGCGAACTACAGCAGTTGGCTGGTGGTGCGTGAGGATGAACCGGCTGACCGTCTGGAAGATTTTCGCGATCGCGTGGTGGCGTATAACAGCCGTGATTCACAGTCGGGGTATAACAGCCTGCGAGCCTTGATTGCACCGTTGGCGCGAGAAGGGCGGTTTTTCCGCCAGGCGATCGCCTCTGGCAGCCACTATCGCTCATTGGAGATGATCCTAGAGGGGCTGGCGGATATTGCGGCTATCGACTGTATCAGCTTTGCCCTGTTGAAACGCGCACGGCCACAGGCCGTTACTGGGCTGAAGATTATTGGCCGTACCGCTGCGGTACCGGGCTTGCCGTTGATCACGGCGGCTGGAACGCCAGACTCACAATTGGCAATCCTGCGCACCGCGGCCAGCGCCATGGTCAACCATACGGCCAGTGAAAGCCTGCTGATCGGCGATTTTAGCCTGGTGTCGCGTGCCGCTTATCAGCGGGTGGCCGAGCTTGAAAGGCTAGCGGCCAACGCTGGCGTCACGGCGTTATAAAGCGGGTTATTTCGCTTGGATAGTGGCCGTTGGAGCGCTATCGGTAGCGGCATCGTTGGTGGTAGTGGTCTCTTCTTGTGGCGTGGTGGAACGGGTGTACATATTCAGCCCGGCCAGGAACACGCCGCTCAGAGAGCCGAAGGCACATAAGGCGATGACGATGAGGAACGCTTTTTTCCGCATAATGATTATTTCGCAGGTTGTCCAGAACAGCGGGAATTATAGCCCCTTCCCCGGGTGAAACAACACTCGTTTAATTGGGGGTATGCGGACTGCACCGATCCTCTGGTCTTTTTGGGCAGGATCAGGTTCGCAACTGAGGTTCAAAGGTTTTGCGAGGCGGATTCAGAACCCATTCGCTCATAATGTTATGGTAGCCTGATCCGTGAGTTGGCCAGACGCGCGCCGCGGCATGAGGAGGAATTGATGACTATTGCAGAATATCTCGAGCAAAAAGGTTTCGAGAAAGGGATTAAGCAAGGCATGGAAAAAGGCATTGAGCAAGGCATGGAAAAAGGGCGGGAAACCGTGCTGGAAATAGCGAGTTCCATGCTGGCTGAAGGCTTTGATCGTGCCATGGTAATGAAGTTGACCGGTCTTTCCGCGGACGATTTGGCGCAAATCCGCCACTAACATCGGCGGTAGGTCTAGTGACCCCCGAGTTTATTATTCATTAGTGGTTAGGCTGAGGCTGGAATAACAACTAGCAGACCTAACCTCCCCCTTGGGGAGAAGTTAGGAGTAATGCTTTACTTGACGGCTGGTTGCACCTTGGCCGGGCGGGCAAACAGGTATTTACCCAGCGTCACCAATACCACCGCCGAGACGATAATCACCAACGCTAGCCACTCGCGCGGACCCAGGGATTCGCCAGCAAAGCCGACGCCGAGCAGCACCGCCACCACCGGATTAACATAGGCATAGCTGGTCGCTACAGCCGGGCGTACGTTTTTCAGCAGGAACATATAGGCGCTGATCGCCAGCATTGAACCGAAAACAATCAGATAACCGAGCGCTATAAAGCCGCTGAAGGTGGGCATTTTATCCAAATGCTCACCGCTCAGTTGGCTGGCGATGGTCAGCACCACGCCGGCCACCAGCATTTCTGCGGCACCGGCCATTGGCCCGGCAGGGAGCGAAATGCGTGAGCCGAGTACCGAACCAAAGGCCCAACTGGCGGAAGCCAACAGGATTAACAGCGCGCCGGTCGGGTTACCCACCAGGTTATTGCCGGTGTTGAGCAACACAATGCCCACCAGTCCAAGGGCGATGCCGGTCCATTCCAGCTTGGTGTTGCGGATACCCCAAAACATGCTGAAGCAGAGGGTGAACAGCGGAACCGTTGCGACCATCACCGCGGCAATGCCTGAGGGCACATCCTGATGCTCGGCAACCGTGACCAGGCCGTTACCCACGGCCAGCAACAGAATGCCAATGGTGCCAGCGGCGACCCACTGTTTCAGAGTGGGCAGGGCATGTCCCCGCAGCAACAGGAAAACGAACAGAATGATACCGGCAATCAGAAAACGAATGCCCGCCATCATCAAGGGAGGCCAGCTTGCCACTCCCACTCGGATAGCGAAGTAGGTCGATCCCCAGACAATATATAACGTAAACAGCGCCCCGATTAACGGCAGGAGATGACGATTTTGTTGGCTCAGCATGGGTTTTTATTCGATAGGGTGAAAAATCGTTAGGACACTCAGTAAACCTTAAGGCATGGCCGATAAGCAATGCTTTTCTACCCGTTTAGTCGTGTCGTGGTACCGGGGGAGGCTGCCAGTCCCTGGCCTACAATCAAGGAATTACGACTGAGAGATCTGGTAGGCGCAGCGGCGGGCACCGGTAAGAATATGTTCGCTGCGCTCAACCTTGGCTTGCAGCACCTCGGTAAATACGTTCAGCTCGGCGCGGCAAAATCCTTGGCATACCGCCGCGGCGCTGCAGATGGGGCAGTGGTTTTCCACCAATAGAAACGCGCCGTCTTTTTCTTCGCTCCACTCGGCCATATACCCTTCACGGCAACGGATGGCCGCCAGACGAGCAACACGTTCACGTAAATCGGCTGCACCGATCATCGCCTGTTTATAATTAATTCGGGTCTCCTGCTCTCGGCTGTCGATCAGCAGGTCCATCGCCTGTTCACCCAGTTTGTCACGCACCGTGCGTAACAGTTGGGCGGTTAATTCGGCATGGGCGTCGGGAAAGTGGGCGTTACCTGCTGCGGTCAACTGCCAGAGCTGTACCGGGCGGCCAACGCCGCGGGTTTCGGCCTTGGCTTCCACCAGGCCTTCTTTTGCCAGCTTGACGAATTGCTGACGAGCTGCTTCACCGGTGGTGCCGAGGACTTTTCCCGCTTCTGAGGCTTGCTGCGGACCGTGGGTTTTCAACAGCTTCAGCAAGCGGTCACTGACCGAATGTGCGGTGCATTCGCCATTTTCCAAGTTAATTCTTGACATATTACAGCGCCTCGCCCTTAATTATTCCAAGATATTGCTTGTTAAATTTAGCCTAATAGCAAGATCAACTCAATGCCATTCCTCTGAAAACAGGACGATAACCGTGATAACCGATGATAATAGCCGTTGGAGCGATCTCTTTTCCGGCAAAAATGCCGCCAGTGCCATCGCACTGTCGCTCGGCGTCGCCTTGCATGCGATCAATATTCTGGTGGCGACCACCATTTTACCGTCAGTGGTGCAGGACATCGGTGGGTTGGATCTCTATGCCTGGAACACCACCCTGTTTGTGGTGGCCTCGATCTTAGGCTCGGCGCTGTCGGCACGTTTGCTGAGTGGCTACGGGGCGCGTAGTGCTTATCTGGTGGCGTCGCTGTTCTTCATCGTGGGCGCGATGCTGTGTGCGCTGGCCCCCTCCATGCCGGTGATGTTGATTGGCCGCACGGTACAGGGGTTTGGCGGCGGCCTGATCTTTGCACTGTCCTACGCGATGATTAACCTGGTGTTTGAACAGAAACTCTGGCCACGCGCCATGGCGCTAATCTCCGCGATGTGGGGGATTGCCACGTTGGTGGGCCCTGCCGTCGGCGGGATTTTTGCCGAATTGAACGCCTGGCGCTGGGCGTTCGGTATTCTGTTGCCGATCATGGTGCTGTACGCCGCCTTTACGTTCCGTATCCTGCCCAAAGGTAAACCGCAGCAGCGGCCAACGCCGTTACCGTTGATGCAGTTGCTGCTGCTGGCTGGCGCGGTATTGGTGGTATCGGCTGGCAGCCTGGCAGATAGCGGTTGGTTAAACGTGGGCGGCATCGTGCTGGCGTTGCTGTTGTTGATTGGGTTAATCCGGCGTGAGGGACATTCCCGCGCCCGCCTGCTGCCATATCAGGCATTGCGTCGTGGTTCGGCTCTGGCTTCGCTGTACGCTACGGTAACTCTGTTGGTGATCGGCATGACCAGCGAGATCTTTGTGCCTTATTTCCTACAAACTCTGCATGGTCAGTCACCGCTGATTTCCGGCTATATTGCTGCCACTATGGCGGCGGGTTGGACCCTGTCGGAAATCCTCAGCTCCGGTTGGCGCGGGGTAGGGATCCGTTTGGCGATCATCAGCGGGCCGATTTTGGTGCTGCTTGGTTTGCTGGGGTTGGCGGTACTGATGCCTATTCCCTCTAATGGCCACTGGCAGGCACTGGCGCCGATCGTGCTGGCTTTGACGTTGGTCGGTTTCGGGATCGGTTTTGGTTGGCCGCACTTGCTGACGCGCATTTTGCAGGTGGCTCCTCAGGCCGATAAAGATATCGCCGGGGCTTCCATTACCACGGTGCAACTGTTCGCCACGGCGTTTGGCGCGGCATTGGCGGGGATGGTCACCAACCTGGCCGGATTTACCACGCCGGGTGGCATTGAGGGTGCGGCCTCCGCTGCTCATTGGCTGTTCCTGCTGTTTGCCTTGGCTCCGCTGTTGGCGATCTACAGCGCCTGGCGCAGTGCGGCCATTAGCCAGCCAGCCGAGGATCCGAGCAATTTTGTACAAACGCCTGGTTCAGGTGAGTGCTAGAATGCTTTTCATTCAGCGGGGAAGGTTAGTATGGCGAAGAGCATGAGCCGGAAAGGGCGTCAGGAACAGGCTAATTTCATGCACGTCGACGATCTCGGCGGGCTGGAAGTGTTGCAGGCCACCTATCGCCACCAGACCTTCTCCCGCCACAGTCACGAGGGTTTCTGCGTAGGCGTGATTGACGAGGGGGCCCAGCGTTTTTACCGTACCGGCGGCGAGCATGTCGCGCCGTTGGGCAGTGTGATCCTGGTCAACGCCGATGATATCCATACCGGTAGCTCTGCCAGCGAAGACGGCTGGTCCTATCAGGCCATGTACCCCAAACCGGAGCTGTTGGCCTTCTTATCCCGCGATCTGAAAACCGTCGCCGGGGCCGCGCCCTATTTCCCTAATCCAGTGGTGCAGGATGCCGGGCTCGCCGGGCAATTACGCTTAGCCTTTGGCATGATGCGCAGTAACGAAAACCGCCTAGTGAAAGAGACATTGGTGTTTTCGGCGCTGACCTGGTTAATGCTGCGCCACGGCAAAAGCCGCATAGAGCCTGCCACCCAAAGTAAGGCGCAAAGCCAGATAGCGCGGATCAAAGCCTTCCTGGATGATTTCCCCGAGGCCAATATTTCCCTGCTGGAATTGGCAGAGAAAGCCGGGCTGAGTCCTTATTATTTGTTGCGTCAGTTTCAACAGGCGACCGGTTTGCCGCCCCATGCCTATCAGATCCAGGCGCGCTTACGTAAAGGGCGCCAGCTGTTAAAGGCGGGCAATGGCGTGCTGGAAACGGCACTGGCCTGCGGTTTTCACGATCAGAGCCATTTCCACCGTCATTTCCGCAAGTCCATCGGCGTGACGCCCGGTGACTACGTCAAATCGTTGAGATAAATACGCAAGCGGATACAATACTCGCCCTCTTTCCTGCGCTATTCTACTCCTTCGTTCGAAGGAGAAAATAATGACTTACCAATCAACACTCACGGAGCCGCCAACGTTGCGCCTGCGCCCGGCCTTGCAGGGTGCTGTGGCGATCCTGCCGCTGTGCCTGGCGGTATTGCCCTGGGGGATCCTGGCAGGGTCAATGGCGATCCAGAGTGGCCTGACGGCGGCAGAGGGGCTGGGGATGTCGGCGATTGTTTTTGCCGGGGCCTCCCAACTGGTGGCTATGGGGATGATCAAGACCGGTGCCGGTATGCTGGCGATCCTGATTTCTACTTTTTTTGTCACCGCCCAGCACTTCCTCTACGGCCTGCGCCTGCGGGAATGTATTGCTCCGCTACCATTGAGATGGCGTGTCGCACTGGCGTTTTTGCTGACCGATGAGCTGTTTGCCCTGACCGGCGATCATGGCCCGGCACGCTTTAACCGTTGGTATGCATTGGGGGCAGGGCTGGCGTTCTATTTGAGCTGGTTCTTTGCCACCTTGCTCGGCGTAGTGGCGGCCAGCAGCATCGATCTGGATCGCTACGGGCTTGATTTCTCGATCGCCGCGACCTTTATCGCCATCATTGTGCCGCTGGTACGTAATCTGCCGGTGCTGGCCTGCGTGTTGACATCCCTGGTGCTGTCGATTGGTTTGCACCATTATCAAGTGCCTGGGGCATTGATTATTACCACCGTGGTGGCGATGCTGGTTGGGCTGCTGTGCAGCAGGGGGAAAGAATGATCTGGCTGACCATTGTGTTGATGGGCGTGATCGTCTTCTTCAACCGCTACTGTTTCCTGGCACCTGGCCTGCCGGTGCGCTTATCGCAACGGATGAGGACCCTGTTGAGCTTCTCGGTACCTGCAGTACTGACCGCCATCTGCGGACCAATCATCGCTTTCAACGGGGATGAGTGGCGTGCACTGCCCGAAAACCCTTATCTATGGGGAGCCGTGTTCGCCATTGTTCTGGCCGTTTTCCTGCGTAATACGCTGGCGGTCGTGGTGTTGAGTATGCTGATGTTTATTCTGCTACGTACACTGCTGTAACCCACGCCCCACAATTTTCCCCCTGGATCAATCAGGGGGAGAGCATCACATTGCCATTGTCATTTCAAACTGACGCAACGGATCTTCGCGCCAGCCAAGGTGCTGGAAGAAGGGAGCGACGTCGTCTGGGACAAACACATTGGCCGACAGCGCCAGTGGGGCAAACTGGGCTTGCAGCGCTTGCAACAGACGGCGCGCCTGGCCTTGGCCGCGTAGCGCTGGTGGCACATAAATCATGCGTAGATGGCACTGTTGTGCGCCCGGCATCACCAAAGCAAAAGCCTGCTGGTCCAGAGTGAAGGCGCGTGGGGTACCGGGCAGCTTGTACAGCGACTCTGGGGCGATCAACCACGGTAAGCCACGCTGGCCGTCGGCGGTCATCTGCTGGGCAAGTGCCAACGGGTCGATCTGTTGCAAGGCTGCCGAGGGTTCCGGGATTGCCAAGGGGGCGTGAAATCCCAATAGCGTACGGGTGATGGCCAAGCCAGCCTGTTGATACAGCGCCAGTGCCGCTTGATTACCGGCGATCACTTCCAGCGAAAGCTGGCGATCGCCTCGCGTATGGGCATCCGCGATAATGCGTTGCATCAACGTCCTGCCTAACCCTCTGCCACGCATTTCCGGGCGGATAGACAAGGCCGCTACACGGCTATGTTGGCCCCGGCGCGCGATCAGGGCCAGAGCCACCGGGTGCTGCTGGTGGGTGACGACAATGCTGTGATTCAGGCTGAGGTCTTCGGCGGCAAAGCGGCTGCTAAAGGTTTCGCCGTCGATCACAAAGGGAACAATGTAGTTCTCAAAACAGTGGCTGAGCATTTGCGCCAACTGCATACTGCTGTAGGGCAAGGCGGTGTGAAACTCGAACTGACTATCGATAGGCATGACGGTTCCAAAGCAAATAACCAAAGCTATACATTTAGCCGGGAATAGACTAACAGGCAAGCTTTACGCCACAAACCTGTGGGGGGGGAACATGTTCGAAAGTAGGGGCGCCGCATGCTGCGCCCGTCTAATAGCAGGCTCTGCAGTTTCGGTGGCATGTGTGGTTCTGGCTGAAGAGTCGTGATGAAAAAGCCGGGCGAGTTCACCCGGCGAAGTCACTTGAGAAATAGCCGTAGCTATAAATTGCAGTAGTGGTTATGTGTCACAGCGTAAATCAGAACTGATAGGTCAGAGCCACGGCAATCACGTCGTCGGTTTTCAGACCTAGCTTGTTGTTGTCATCGAGCTGGTTGATTTTATAATCCACATAGGTGGACATGTTTTTATTGAAGTAATAGTAAGCACCCACATCAATATATTTCACCAGGTCGGTGTCACCGATATTTTCAATGTCTTTTGCCTTAGACTGGACATAAGCCAGTGACGGGCGTAGGCCAAAGTCGAACTGATATTGCGCAACCACTTCCACGTTCTGGGTTTTATTGGCAAACCCGCTTACGGAGGTCGCGGCATTATTAATGGTCGCAGTGCCGGAAATTGGCGTCAGGTTATGAGTTTCGGCATAGGTAGCGGCCAGATACACGCTGTTGGCGTCGTATTTCAGGCCAGTTGCCCACACGTCGGCTTTATCGCCCTTGCCATAGCTGCTCTGTTTCTGGCCGGTAGTCCGGTTAGAAGAGGCATAGGCGGCCGTAACGCTGACGCCATCGATGATCTCGTAGCTGGAAGACAGACCGAAGCCGTCGCCGTTAGCTTTGCTGCCGGCACGGCCATCGTTTTCGTTCTTGCCTTGGTACTGCAACGCAAACTTCAGGCCGTCGACCAGGCCGAAGAAGTCGTTGTTACGGTAGGTAGCCACGCCGTTGGCGCGCCCGGTCATAAAGTTGTCGGTTTTGATATAGGTATCATCGCCGAATTCCGGCAGCATATCCGTCCAGGCGGCAACGTCGTAAATAACGCCGTAGTTACGGCCATAGTCGAATGAACCAAAGTTTTTCACTTTCAAGCCAGCAAAACCAAGACGGGTTTTAGTGTCTTTAGTGCCATCCGATTCGCTATGGTTGGCGGCGATCTGATATTCCCACTGGCCATAACCGGTCAGCATATCGTTAATCTGGGTTGCCCCTTTAAAGCCGATACGTACGTAGGTTTTATCACCATCATTGCTGGTATCGTCAGAGAAATAGTGCAGTGCTTTTACCCGACCATAAAAATCAAGCTTGTTGCCGTCTTTATTGTAGATCTCTGCTGCCTGTGCGGTCTGGGCAATGAAAAGTGCCGCAATAACGGCAAGAAGATTAGGTTTCATGGTGTTCCCTGCTTTATATGATTGAAAGACGTTTATCATCAGCTGTATCGCTGTTTTACTTTGCTGCCGGAGTTAGCGCAGCGCAGATTTTTTACCGCAGTTGTGTGATGTATTTATGACAGGTCAGGTAAATGGATATTGAATAGTGAAAAATAACCCAGGAGATGCATTTTTTGTTGCAGATGGGCGGGGCTCTGTTGTGCAAACATGCGAGGTTATGCGCAAAAAGTTCGATGTCCCACTGTGGGAGAAGGGGCTTCCTTGAGGTGCGTTTCGCAATGTTGACCAGCCAATCGTAACTCGGGCTGACGCCGCGGACGGTCTGTGGGACAATAGCGCCATCATTTCGTTTAGATAAGAGTTGAATGGCGCTTTCCCCCGCAGTTAAAGATCAGATCGGCCAGTGGTACAAAGCCCTGCAGCAGCAAATACCGGATTTTATTTCCCGCGCCCCTCAGCGGCAGATGATCGCTGAAGTCGCGAAGACTCTGGCCGGAGATTACCCACGCCATCTGGCGATCGAAGCGCCAACCGGCGTGGGTAAAACGCTCTCGTACCTGATACCGGGTATTGCCGTTGGCCGTGCCGAAAGCAAACCGCTGGTTGTCAGTACCGCCAACGTGGCGCTGCAGGATCAGATCTACAGCAAAGATTTGCCGCTGTTGAAAAAGATCATTCCCGATCTGAAATTCACCGGCGCGTTTGGCCGTGGGCGCTATGTTTGCCCGCGCAATCTGGCGGCGATGAGCACCGACGTGGTCGAGCAGGGCGATTTGATGCTGTACCTGGACGAAGACGAGCTGGCGCCATCCAGTGGTGAAGAGCAGGCGCTGTGCCAAAAGCTGGCGAAAGCCCTGGCGCGCCATGAATGGGATGGCCTGCGCGATCACTACCAGCTATCGATCGATGACCCCCTATGGGGCAAGCTGAGTACCGACAAGGCCAACTGCCTGGGGCGCAACTGCCACTATATTCGTGAATGCCCGTTCTATATCGCCCGCAAAGAAATTGAAACCGCCGACGTGGTGGTAGCCAACCACGCGCTGGTGATGGCGGCGCTGGAAACCGAGTCGGTATTGCCGAACCCGAAAGAGCTGCTGCTGGTGCTGGACGAAGGCCATCATCTGCCGGAGGTGGCACGGGATGCGCTGGAGATTGACGGTGAGATCACCGCGCTGTCAACCAACCTCCAGCTCGATATGATCGTGCGCCAGGTAGAACAGTGCATGACACAGTACCGGCCAAAGAACCCGCCGGGGTTGGCCAATAGCGAACGGCTAAAAAACCACTGCGAAGAATTGCGTGAGCTGATCCAGATTTTTGAGCACCAGGCCAACGCCTACCTGCCGCCAGATAGCGGTAACGCCGAATATCGCTTCGAAATGGGCGAACTGCCTGCGGAGATGGTCGAGATCTGCGCACGTCTGTTCAAACTGACGGACGGCCTGCGCGGCCTGGCCGAATTTATTCTTAACGACCTCACCGAGCAGACCGGCAAGCACGACATTGTGCGGCTGCATCGTTCCATCATCCAGATGAGTCGCACGTTGGGCTATCTGGAGGCGATGAGCAAGCTGTGGCGGCTGGCGGCGATGGATAAATCCTCCAACGCGCCGATCTCCAAATGGATTGCGCGTGAACTACGCGATAACGTTACCCATCTTTATCTGCATTGCGTGGGCATCCGCGTCAGCGATCAGTTGGAAAAACTGCTGTGGCGCAAGGTGCCGCACGTGGTGATCACCTCGGCAACGTTACGTTCATTGAATAGCTTTTCGCGGCTGCAAGAGATGAGCGGGCTGAGCGAAAAAGCGGGCGATCGCTTCGAAACGCTGTCTTCGCCGTTTAATCACGTCGAACAGGGTAAAATCGTCATTCCCAAAATGCGTTTTGAACCGGCGATGGCCAACGAGGCCGAGCATCTGGAAGAGATGGCGCGCTTTTTCCGTGGCGAGCAGGCCAGCGGCCAGCATAAGGGAATGCTGATCCTGTTCAGCAGCCACCGTGCGATGCAGACCTTCCTCAGCTATGTCACCGATCTGCGTCTGATGTTACTGGTGCAGGGCGATCAGCCACGCTACCGGCTAGTGGAAGAACACCGTAAGCGGGTAGAGAAAGGCACTGCCAGCGTGTTGGTCGGGCTACAGTCATTTGCCGAAGGTTTGGATCTGAAAGGTGAACTGCTGACCCAGGTGCATATCCACAAGATAGCTTTCCCGCCGATCGACAGCCCGGTGATCCTAACCGAGGGCGAATGGCTTAAATCCCTCAATCGTTATCCGTTTGAGGTGCAGAGTTTGCCAAGCGCGTCGTTTAACCTGATTCAACAGGTGGGCCGCCTGATCCGAAGCAACGAGTGCCACGGTGAAATCGTGATTTATGACCGCCGCCTGTTGACCAAGAGCTATGGCTCACGCCTGTTGGCGGCGCTGCCGGTGTTCCCGATCGAACAGCGCGAGGTGCCGGAAGCGGACAAAGCCCATAAGGCGGCGTTAAAATCTGCGGCAGAAGCCACCAAAAAAGAGAAAAAGCGCAAAAATCCGTTTGCTCGCCGCCGTACCCGCTGATTACAGCATTGCTTCAAACGCGGCACTGGGTAGGCAATCAGGTTGTGCGCTGTACATGACCAGCCGCAGGTGGTTTTCTTCGTCGACAATAAACGAGGCGTGTTCAAACGTGACTTCGCCTGCCCCTGCAACCAAGAAAGTGCGTTGCCCCTGGCAGCGGCCATGAATATCGTGCTGCTGCCACAGTTGGCGAAATTGGGGTGAAACATCGCTCAGAGCCTGAATGCGTTGCAACATGGTGGCATCTTGAGGGGCGCGGGCGTAATCACGGCGAAAGCTGGCCAGAATTTGCGGGGCCTGCTCCTGCCATCCCATCAACCGTTGATTGAGTTCGGGATCGGCAAACAGCATCCACAGCATATTGCGCTGTTCTGGCTGACGTTCAGCGATGGCAAACAGGCGGTCTGCCGCCGGGTTCCAGGCGATAATATCCCAGCTCAGGTTCATCACATAGGCCGGGCGTAGGGTGAGATCGTCCAGCAAGCGGCGTACCAAAGGGGTAACCTGGCACCATTGATGGCCTGCTACCACCGGTGGCCGCTGATGCGCCAGTAAAAACAGATGATAGCGTTCGGTCGCATCCAGCTTCAGAACCCGTGCCAGATCCTCCAAAAACTCCACCGAAGCATTGATTTCCCGCCCCTGTTCCAGCCAGGTGTACCAGGTCAGGCCCACGCCAGCTAATGCGGCAACCTCTTCACGTCTTAGACCAGGCGTACGCCGCCGCGTACCGCTCGGCAGGCCAACGGCCTGGGGAGAGAGTTTTTCACGCTTCATACGCAGAAAATCTGCCAGCTCTTGGCGGGTTCGGTTAAGGGTACGTGGTGGCATCGACGGGTCCTGTTACTCTTAGTAATAGTATAAATGGCTATATAGTAACAGTTTAAAGCATGTTCCATACTGCCGCCATCATGATATCAGGGGGCGTTATGGAACAGAGTTTTTCTAACAGCAAGGCTGGATTACCTGGGCTGCCGGTGTTGCTGCTCGGTGGGTTCGTCACTATGTTCGATTTGTTTGTGGTTAACGTGGCGGTGCCGATTATCCAGCAACAATTCAACGCCAGCTTTGCAGAGGTTGGGCTGATTATTGCCGGTTATGAACTGGCTTTTGGCATTTTACTGATTGCTGGCGGGAGATTGGGTGACCGCTTCGGCCGGCGGCGTATGTTTAGCTATGGCATGTTGGCTTTTGCGCTGACGTCGACGCTTTGCGGTTTGGCCGGTTCGCTGTGGGTGCTGATTGTTGCTCGCTTTTTGCAAGGTGCGGCGGCGGCGCTGCTGTTTCCGCAAATTTATGCCTTATTACGCGTGCTGTATGGCGAAGAGCAGCGGCGGCGAGCCTTTGCTCGTTTGGGGATGACGCTGGGGCTGGCGGCGATTTGTGGCCAGGTGTTGGGCGGTTTTATTATCGAGGCCAATATTCTGGGCAGCAGTTGGCGCATGATCTTTCTGATCAACCTGCCGATTGGCGTATTGGCGGTGATGGCGGCGCGACGCATTCCTGAGTCCAGACTGGCGCAGGCCCAGCGGCTGGATGCTAAAGGCCTGCTGCTGGCCGCTGGCGGTTTGCTGCTGTTACTGTTCCCGTTACTCGAAGGCCCATCGCGCCACTGGCCTTGGTGGACTGTGCCGATGATGGTGCTGGCGGTGGCGCTATTAGCTTGGTTTGTGCGCTGGGAACGGCAACTTGCCCGTCACTCCGGTGATGCGGTGCTCGATCCGGCGCTATTTCGCCAAGGTCATTTTGGCCGTGGCACGGCAATTGTGCTGGCGATTTACTCCACCGCATCCTCATTCTTTCTTTGTTTTGCCCTGCTGTTACAGGCCGGAATAGGGCTGACGCCATTCCAGGCGGGTTGCCTGTTCGCTCCGGCCAGCGCCGCCTTTATGCTGGCCTCCTTTTTGGCTCCGGGCTGGGTGCAACGCTGGGGGAATATTGTGTTGGCTGGCGGGGTGGTGGTCTACGCCAGTGGCATGGTATTGCTGGTGGTGGAGGTGCTATGGGGACGGGCGTTCAGCCATCCGTTACAACTTTTACCCGGCCTGATGATTTTGGGCTTTGGTCAGGCATTGAGTATGACGCCCTTGCTTAATTGGGTGCTTGGCCTGGCGAAGGAGCATCAGGCCGGTATGGCTGCAGGCCTGGTGTCAACGGTTCAGCAGGTAGGTGGTGCTCTGGGGATAGCGGCCAGCGGTATGTTCTTTGTTCCGTTGCTGGCCGGGGGGCAGAGCCACAGCGCTATGCCAGAGCCTTTGCTGGTGCAATGGGTTACAACCTGCTGGCGATGCTGGCTGCTTTGGTCCTGCTGCTCTTTACCCACCGGCAGTTAGGCAGGGGCTGTTAACGCATTATTGCGCCGGTTTGCCCGGCGCTGCGTTGTAGTTTATCAGCTATCACCGGAACTCCACTGCTACGGCGATCGCTGCCATAGCGACATAGCTCCCCATTTTTCATGCCATGTATGACGGGGAATACATCATTCTATTCTATGCTTGCGGATACTGCCTTAATCCACTAGATCTCGCTATATCCGCAAGCTCTCAGCAATAAAATAAGGAAAACGTCAGCCATGTACCAGATAGCGTCATTCCGTGAAGACGATTTGGACGCCCAGATAGCTTTGGTTCGCGCCAATCCGTTGGGGTTGATCATCAGCCAAGGGCCACAAGGATTGATGGCGGATCCGATCCCCTTTCTGATAGATACCGATGAGCAGGGGCAACTGACACTCAGGGCGCATTTATCGCGAGGTAACCCACATTGGTCGGTGCTGCAAGCCGGGCAAGAATGCCTGGTAGTATTCCAGGGGGCCGAAGGCTATATCTCGCCGGGATGGTATGAAACCAAGCGGCTCACTGGCAAAGCGGTGCCGACATGGAATTATGCCGGCGTACACATGTGGGGAACGCCAATGGTCACGCAAGATAGCGCCTGGCTGCGTCAGTTGCTGACGGAACTGACGGCGGTGCATGAAGGCAACCAGTCGCAACCTTGGCGTCTTGACGATGCGCCTGCGGAGTATATTGCCGCCAATATCAAAGGCATTATTGGCATCGAAATCATCGTCACCCGGCGTGAAGGGAAATGGAAAATGAGCCAGAACCGCAGCGCTGGTGATATCGACGGGGTGATCGACGGCCTGCGAGTCGGTGACGATTGCCAGCAGCAACTTGCCGATGAGGTTGAGCGCCGTCGCGGATAAGGTATGCTTAATACAAATGTTTTCTGCAGAGCGAATGATGGATTACAGCAAAATTATCAAAGAAATAGGCCGTGGCAAGAACCATGCGCGCGATCTGGATCGGCAAACGGCTTTTGAGCTCTATCAGGCGATGCTGGCCGATGCCGTGCCGCCCCTGGAGTTGGGAGCTATCCTGATCGCCATGCGTATCAAGGGGGAAGCCGAGGAGGAAATGCTCGGCTTCTATCAGGCGATGCAACAGCAGGTAATGCGGCTGCAACCCCCGCAGGGCCGCCCGATGCCGGTGGTGCTACCCAGTTACAATGGTGCTCGTAAACAGGCCAACCTGACGCCATTACTGGCGCTGTTGTTGGCCAAAGCCGGGCTGCCGGTAGTGGTTCACGGTGTAGTGAACGACAGCACGCGTGTCACCAGCGCAGAGATTTTCCGTGAGCTTGGGGTGCCGTGGTCTGAAGATCCTCAGACTGCCCAACAGCGTTTGGACGGTGGAGATGCGGTGTTTATCCCAGTGTCGGCGCTTGCGCCAGCGTTGGAAAACCAGCTTGGCTTACGTTGGAAGATGGGCGTGCGTAACAGCGCCCACACGCTGGCAAAATTGGCGACGCCATTTGGTGAGCAGGACGTGCTGCGCATCGCCAGCGTTTCTCATCCGGAATACGTCGAGCGCGTTGCCTCATTTTTCTGCCAGATCGGTGCACGGGGATTACTGATGCATGGCACCGAAGGGGAGGCTTACGCCAATCCGCAACGCTGTCCAAAAATCCACTATATCGTCGGTGGTGAGCAGCAGATTTTGCTGGAACGGCCAGAACAGGATGCGTTAGCTGAGGTGCCTGCCGCCAAGGATGCCGCAACTACGGCGCGTTGGACAGAACGTTGTCTGGCTGGTGAGGTTGCCATTCCCGAGCCTATCGCTCGGCAGGTTGCCTGTTGCCTGGTCGCTGCCGGCCAAGTGGAGACATTCGAGCAGGGGCTGGTCAGACTGCGATAATCTGTCTTATTACCATCAATTATTACCAGGGGCGAATACCTTTGCCCCGAGTATTTATCACTGCTGTGCTGGTTATTTTGAGTAAAAAAAATCTCAAATGCCAAACTATATATTACTAACCACTTAAATTATGGCATAAGCTGGTGGGATATGTGATAAGACAGGGTAAAAACGTTTAAAACTCAGTGTATAACTTTAAAGAAGTAGATTACACTCAGCCCATCAGCTTTGGGGTCTTGCAGGATTTTCCATCGATTGCGGAGGTTTGCTCCGTTTTGGTTGTAAAAAGGGACTTGTAAGCTACTCTATCTAAACCATAAGAAGAGAAGCGCTTAAAATACATAGACGTTTTCCATTATTTATTTGGGTTATAGATCACGTTATTTTGTATTCGTGATTTGTATGTATTCATACAGTGCCAAGTGTAATCTTATAGGTCTGGATTATGAGTAAATATGATGATGTCCAAGGATTTAAAGACAAGACAAATCTCAAAGGGCTTGATTATAAAGAATTTCCTCGCGACGATGTGGCATCGGCTCCGCACCGCTGGTCTATTGTTGATCAGGTGGCAGGTAATGGCGGCATCCCTACCAGCACCTCGCAGCCAACGCCGATCACTAGTACAGACCTCTCTTCCAGCGCGCCTTTAGGGTTCGAGCCTCCTGCACAGCCCAAGGCGGTGATAACAGAAAATACCGCCTTGCCCGGCCACATTCCTCATAATTTTGATCGTTTTGCTCCGCCGGTGGAGCCTAAACTCACTAAAACCGCCCAGCCGGAAAGCCCGCGTGACGTTCTTGCTCAGGGTAACCCTGTTAATTCCCCTGCAAGCATTCCGCCGTCCGCTCCGCAGCCAGAGAACCAACGTTTTAAGCAGATGTTCAGCAAGAAAGCGTCCTCTGCCGGTGAGGTGATGGACGCTGGTCGTAATACATTACTCAAACCACTTTTAGAGTCTATTGCCTCATGCCGTTAGTCTGTGTTTGTTCTCCGAAAGGAGGGGTAGGGAAAACCACGGTTACTGCTAATCTGGCTTATGCATTGGCCCGTAGCGGCAGTAAGGTGTTGGTTGTCGACTTCGACACGCAAAATGCGTTAAGGCTGCATTTTGGCGTGCCTATTTCTGATAACCGAGGTTTTGTTGCCCAGTCGGCAAGTTTATCCGATTGGAGCCAGTTTATTCTCAAAGTTGGGCCGAACCTGTTCGTTTTACCTTACGGTGACGTCACCGATGAGCAGCGCCTTCAGTTCGATGACAATCTGCTCAATGAGCCCATGTTTATTCAACGTGGCCTGAGTGCGGTGCTGAAGATCCCCGGCATGGTGGTGATCGCCGATATGCCGCCGGGGCGCAACGCGGCAGTGCAGGCCATGCAGGCCGCGGCGGACATGCGCATTATGGTGTTGCTGGCCGATACCGCATCGCTCAGTTTATTGCCCACTATTGAGCAGCATAAGTTTATGAGTGCGCCCGCCAGCAATGAAGTCGGCGAGTATTATGTGGTAAACCAGAGTGACATGCGGCGTACGTTGAGCAGGGACGTGACGCAATTCTTCGAACATCGTTTGCAAGACAAACTGCTAGGAACCATCCACCGCGATGAGTGTGTCCCAGAGGCCAACGCATCGCAACGGGCGATCATGGATATTAGCCCGGTGTCGGCTGCCGCATTTGATATTGAGCAGATCAGTAAAAAGGTCGCAGTAATTTTAGGGCTTAGTGTTGGAGATGGTACGTATCATCATACTACGTCTATTTATGGCTCTTCGTAAGGATTGTCTGGTTAGTTATGAATAAAATACTCTTTTATTTCTTACTGCTGTTGGCCTTACCTTTTATGCTGTTGATTATCATTGCCCCCATGAGCAGTGATAATCAGTATATCTTTGGCCTGATCTGCATTGCGATCGTGTTTATTTTAGGGGTGAGTAAAAGCAAAAAAGTTACCCTGGTCATGATTGTGATGTCGACCCTGATGTCATTACGTTACATCTACTGGCGCGCGACAGAAACCCTGCATTTCAACAGTACTCTGGAGGCTGTGCTAGGTATTGCCCTGTTTATCACCGAGCTGTATGCCCTGGTGATATTGCTGTTTGGTTATATTCAGACCACCTGGTCATTAAAACGCACTATTGAACCGCTGCCCGACGACACGTCGCTATGGCCAACGGTAGATGTCTATATTCCTACTTACAACGAAAGTATGGACGTGGTGCGCGACACCATCCTGGCGGCGCAGTGCATTGACTACCCGAAAGACAAAATGAAAATCTACGTGCTGGATGACGGCAAACGTAATGAGTTTGCCGTATTCTGTGCCGATGCGGGCGTAGGCTATATTACCCGCAACAATAACCACCATGCCAAAGCGGGCAATCTGAATAACGCGATGAAAGTGACTCAGGGTGAATTGATCACCGTGTTTGACTGCGATCACGTGGCAACCCGCGCCTTTTTGCAGGCGACGGTCGGCAGCTTCCTGGTGGATGAGCGCCTGGCGTTGATCCAGACCCCGCACTACTTCTATTCCCCGGATCCGTTTGAACGCAACCTGTCAGAGGCGAGTAAAGTCCCTAACGAGGGCGCACTGTTCTACGGGCCGGTGCAGCAGGGTAATGATAACTGGAACGCCACTTTCTTCTGTGGCTCCTGTGCCGTGATCCGCCGTTCGGCGCTGGAAGAGGTGGGCGGTTTTGCGGTAGAAACCGTGACCGAAGATGCCCACACCGCCTTGAAGATGCAGCGCCGGGGCTGGAACACGGCATTCCTGGCATTGCCATTGGCAGCCGGGCTGGCCACCGAACGCTTGGGGCTGCACGTGATCCAACGTACCCGCTGGGCGCGTGGCATGACGCAGATCTTCCGGGTGGATAACCCCTTGCTGGGGCGCGGCCTGACCTGGCAGCAGCGTTTATGCTATCTGAACGCCATGCTGCATTTCCAGTACGGCTTACCCAGGGTGATATTCTGCGTGGCACCGCTGGTTTATCTGCTGTTCAACCTCAATATCATTGCCTCCTCCGCCGGGCTGATTTTCGCCTATGTGTTACCGCATCTGGTGATGTCGATCTATATCAACTCCAGAGCCAACGGACGCTATCGCTATTCGTTCTGGGGGGAAATCTATGAAACGGTGATGTGTTTCCATCTGGTGATACCGACCCTGCTGACGATGATCTCGCCAAAGCACGGCAAGTTTAACGTGACGGATAAAGGTGCGTTGCTGGACGTTAACTATTTCGATTCCCATATTGTCCGGCCACATATTATCGCCGTGTCCTTGCTGTTAATCGGTACCGCCTGGGGCGTGATCCGCCTGGTAATGCCGGATCACTATGGTGCTAACCCGCAGGTAATTTGGCTAAATATTGCCTGGGCCAGTTTCAGCATGATTATCCTGCTGGCTGCCATTGCCGTAGCGCGGGAAACGCGCCAGGTACGAAAAACCATCCGTATCGATGCCACTTTGCCTGCGGTGCTGTATTTTGCCAGCGGCGCGGCGATGCGTACCGAAACCCTGGATCTTTCGATGGGCGGGGTCAAATTGAAAACGCCGGATGAGCGCTTCCTCAACGATCAGATTGAAGAGGTGGAAATATCGCTTAAGTCTGGTGCCGTCTGTTTCCCGGTAGAGCTGATCGATGCCGACAAGTCGGTGACCCGGTTAATGTTCAAAGAGATGCCGATTGAGAAACGACGGGAGCTGGTGCGGGTAGTATTGGCGCGGGCAGATGCCTGGATCCAGACCAAACCTTTCCCCCAGGATCGGCCACTGCGTTCGTTGTTGGGCGTCCTGCGCTGTATTTTCGAGTTGTTCTATTTTTCCTGGCGCGATCGTCGGGCCAAAAAGCAGCAGAAACGGCCTGAGCTAAAGCGGGATAAGGAACAAGCCCTATGAGCCGGGTGAAAACCAAGTTGCCAACAGGCAGATCTACGCTCATTGCCCTGGTCAGCGGCCTGATGTTGGGGATGGGGCTTTCTGGTCTCGCCCTTGCGGCCGATCCGCAGCCTGCGCCGTCTCATGCCAGCGAGGGTGTCGAGATGCCAGGTTTTCCTACCTTGCCGCGTCCAACAGATGCTCCACCAACGGTTGCAGTGCCGGGCAGTGTTGAGCAAACGGCTCCGCTTGATATTGCTACGCCACCGGTTACCGTCTTCAATCAGTCGCTCGCTTCCACGCTCAGCGTGGGCGAGATGGGGCAAACCACAGGATTGACGTTGAGCAACTGGCAACAGCAGTCCGGCTTCACCTTTACCTTACCCTCAGACTGGGTGGTAACGGACGGCAATCTGGTGCTGGATCTCGACATTTCCCCGGCCCTGATGGGAACCGATACCGAACTGCAACTGATGCTCAATGGGCAACCCTTGAGCACCCAGAAGCTGAACCAATTGCATGAAGGCAAGGTAAGTTTGCAGGTGCCGATCCCGGCCGCCATGATCGTAGCGCGCAACAACCTGAGTTTCAGCATCGGCAATGGCAGCAATGCGGCCATGCTGTGCGAAAAGGGGGCGGCTAACAAATATTGGCTCAAGGTGCTGCCAACCAGCCAGTTGCATCTGGAAAACCAGGTGCTGAATATCAGCCCGAACCTTGGCCGTTTCCCCAATCCGTTCTTCGATCCTCAGGCCATGCAACCCACCCTGGTGGACGTGATCTTCGGCCAGGAAAAACGGCCGGAGGAGGTGGCAGCCGCCGCTATCGTCAGCTCTTATCTGGGGAAAATTACGCGCCATAACAACCTGAACTTCCAGGTGTTGCAGGACAGCTTGCCTGAGCAGAACGGCATTATCTTTGCGCGCCCCGGCGAGCAGATTGGCCAGTTGACTCTGCCACAGGCCGACGGCCCGACCATTCAGATGATTGATAATCCGCTGAACCCGGTTTACAAGCTGCTGTTGGTGATGGGGCGTAACGCCACCGAGATGCGCCAGGCCGCGTATCGTCTGGTCAGCCAGCCGTTGCCGGAGAAAACTGCTTCGCTGGCTGTGAAGCCGGTGACTATTCCGCTGCGCCAGCCCTACGATGCCCCACGCTGGATTGATACCAGCAAGCCGGTCAGCTTTGATAAGCTGGTGGCCAGTAATGAGGAACTGACCGTCACTGGTGTTTACCATGACGCGGTGCGCATTGCTTTCCGTGCCGCCCCGGACCTGTTTATGTGGGATGGCAGAAACGTCCCGCTGCAAATCAACTACCGTTTCCCCACCGACAACTGGATCGATGAGAATAAATCCCAGCTCAGTGCCACGCTGAATGGCACCTTCCTGCGTAACCTGCCGGTGAACAAACGCGGACTGCTGGAGCTGCTGTGGCACCAGTTTGGCGGTGATATTCGCCAGGAACAATACACCTTGGCTCTGCCACCGTATCTGATTTACGGCGACAACATGCTGGAGCTTTATTTCTCTATCGTGCCGAAAAACGGCTCCTCCTGCGATCCGGCGGATAGCAACACCCTCAAGAGCCATATCGGGCCCAACTCGTATATTGATCTGAGCGATACCTACCATTTCACCGAGCTGCCCAATCTCTCTTATTACGTCGGGGCCTCCTTCCCATTCTCCAAGCTGGCGGACTTCTCGCAAACCGTGCTGTTAATGGCGGAAAAGCCTACCGTCAACGAAGTGCGTGCGCTGTTGAACCTGACTGCTCGTTCCGGTGCGGCTACTGGCAGCTCGGTGGGTAACGTAGATATCCGCTTTGGCCTGCGGGGCAACGAGAACGAGTTAGACCACTTCAAGGGCAAGGATGTGCTGGTAGTCGCCTCACTGGCTCAGAGCGCCCTCTATCAGCGGTTGTTGCAACAGGTGCCTTTTGCGCTAAACGATAGCGGCGCGCTGGTGGTGAAGGCGCAGTCTACGCTGGAAAAACTGCAGTCCTACCTGAAAGGTAACTGGCGGACCCAGAGCATCGACGCCGATCGTTACCTCTCCTCTTTGACGGATTGGCGTGGATTTTTCAGCTTCCGCTCCGGTTGGGATCCGCAACGGGTGGTGGTGGTGGCCAGCGCCTCTTCCGACGATGGCCTGAACAAGATCTATGGCGATCTGAAATCTGCCCGGATCAACGCCGGGGTGCGTGGCGATCTGGCGGTGATCACCGATCAGAACGGCGTACGCAGTTTCCAGGTTGGCGAACAGTTCCCGAGCGGGGAGCTGCCCTGGTATCTGATCTTTATCTGGTATGCCAGTAAACATGTGGTGCTTTTATCCCTGACCGTGTTGGGGATTTCCGTGGTGTTGGGGCTGGGGCTGTATATCTTGCTACGCAAGCACGCCGCCAAACGCCTGGGGAGAGATGCAGAAGATGAACGTTAAAACACGTCTCGACCAGAAGCTAGACAGGAGCCGCCAATGAACCTATTGCTGAAAAAGAAACTGTATTGGGTCTCTCTGGCCGGGCTGACGATTTTTTCGGTGTCGGCGTTGGCGGATGACAATAACCCGGCGCTGAAAGCCCTGTTTCAACAGGCGGCTTACTGGCATGACAAATCGCATGACGAACTGGCCCAGGGGGCGTTGCAGAAAGTCCTGCTGATCGACGAGAACAACGCCGAGGCGATGTATCTGCTCTCCCTGTATGCCATGCAGGGCGGGGATAAGGCCAAGGCCGAAATCTGGCGCAAAAAACTGAGTGCCGTCGCGCCTAACGATCCTCGTCTCCAGGCGTTGAGTAACACCGAAGCGGCTCCGTCGGTCTCCAAGAATCTGTTAGCGCAGGCTCGGCAGTTGGCGGCCAAGGGGGAGTTTGCCCAGGCGGCTGCGGCCTATCAGACGGTGTTCAACGGCAAGACACCGATCGATAACCTTGCCAATGAGTATTACCTCACTTTGGCAGGTTCACCTGCGGGCAGGCAGGAGGCGATTGATGGCCTCAAGCAGCGGCTGGCTATGCAACCCAATGACACGCAAACCCGCGTGGTGCTGGGCAAGGTGCTGACCTATCAGGAATCGACCCGCCGTGAAGGGATCGATATGTTGGCAGCGATGGCCCCGAACAATAATGAAGCGGATCAGGCGTTGAAACAGGCGCTGCTGTGGCTGGCTCCGCTTCCGGCTGACAAGCCGCTGTATGATGCCTATCAGCAACGGCATCCGGAGGACAAGGCTGTGGCTGGCTATTATCAGCAGACTATTGCCGGTTCGGCCAAAGGCGTAGGATTCTCTGAGCTGAATAAAGGGGATCTGGGCGGCGCCAAGGATCAGTTTGCCGCTATCCTGGCCAGCAACCCGAATGATGCGGATGCTTTGGCCGGGATGGGATTTACGGCGATGCGCAGCGGAGACTTCGCGCAGGCAGAAAACTACCTCACCCAGGCGGCAAAACAGGGCGGCCCACAGAGTGCGCAGTGGGGAGCGTTGGCTCAGGAAGCGGCGTTTTACGCGACATTGGATAAAGCCAAGCAGGCTGCCAACGCAGGGCAATTGGATGAAGCTCTGGCGATCAGTGCGCCCCTGAGCCGTGCCACAGGGGATAAAGGCAACGCGGCGACGCTGTTCCGGGCCGATCTGGCTCGCAAGAAAGGGGATTTCACGGCGTCTGAGCAGATGTATCGAGGCTTGCTGACGCAAAATCCGCAGAATAATGACGCCAGGCTGGGGCTGTATTATTTGTTGCAGCAACAGCGTGACAAAGGCCCGGAAGCTGCGCAGATCCTGCAAACTATTCCAGCCGATCAACGGCCTAAAGTTCCTCAGGCGGTGGTGGGGGTGAATGTCGATCCCCAGCGCAGGCAGGCCGAGGCCGCCATGCAGAATGGCGATCCGCAGCGTGCGATGATGATCCTGCAACAGGCGCTGGAAAAGCAGCCCTCGAACGTTTGGGTGCGGCTCGATATGGCACGCATCCTGAACAAACAGGGGCAAGAGTTGCAGGCGCAAACCTTGATCTCCCCGCTGATGCAGGTTGGCGCTTCGCCAGACAGCCTGTACGCGGCAGCGTTGTTTGCCTCAGAACGTAACGACTGGCTGAACGTTTCCACCCTGATGGCGCGTATCCCGCAAGGGAGGCAGAACAGCAGCATGCGGGCTCTGGCGGCTTCTGCGTCGGCTAACCAGCAGCGGGCCAGCGCAGAAAGTTATCTTCGCCAGGGCAACACGGCCAGCGCAGCGGTCATCTTGCGGCAGTTGGCGCAAAAGCCGCCGACTGA
Source organism: Serratia sp. 3ACOL1 (assembly GCF_003668775.1). NCBI lineage: Bacteria > Pseudomonadati > Pseudomonadota > Gammaproteobacteria > Enterobacterales > Yersiniaceae > Serratia > Serratia sp. 3ACOL1. Next base: position 541,067 of record NZ_CP033055.1, read on the forward strand.
ACCCGCGGCCCTTGGGGAACTGGCAAAAGATTTGATGACGGTGGGGGATACCTCAACGGCGGTCCAACTGGTGCGTGACAACATGCGCCTGGGGGTTAAAGGCAATGCGGGCGATTACGCGGCCCAGATCGCGGTGCTCAATCAGGCTGGGTTAAGCCAGGAGGCCGATGCCTGGCTGAATAACCCGGCGCTGCGGGCGCGCAGTTCAACCCGCGAGATTGGCCAACTGCGCAACGGCAGCGTGATCAATGAGGCGGATAAACTGCGTTTACAGGGGCAGTACAGTGCGGCGTATGACAAGCTGATCGGCGCGCTGCAAAACGATCCGCAAAATACCGATATCATGCTGGCGATGGGGCGACTCTATCAGTCTGGCAACATGAACAAAGAGGCCGGGCAGGTTTACAACTATCTGCTCAGCCGTGACAGCCTGAATCAGGGGGCGCGCGAAGGTGCTGTTGGGGTTGCATTGTCCGATGGCGATGTCGATCGGGCCAAACAGTTACTGCGCGGCTTGCCTGCGCTTAAAACGCCGGATCAGTTGCTGCTGGCGGCGCGCGTTGCTCAAGCGGACGGTAACTATCCACAGGCGATGGTGTTTCTGCGCGAGGCGAAAAACCGAGTCAATGGCGTAACCGGTGCGCCAGGCGGGGGGCCGGCAGTGATTGGCGGTTTGCGGCTGGCGGATAACCCGTTTACCGCGCAGAGCACGGCATCGTCGAGCGTGAATACCTCTTCCTCGGCTTACGGTGAGGTGCTGCCTTGGCAGGTTGCAGCCCCGGGTTATGCCCGCGCTCCAGCTGCGGTGGTGAAAAATCCTACCTTGCAGCAGATTGATAAGTTGATGGACGAGGTGCAGGGCAAGACTGCCACCTGGGTTCAGGGGAATATTTCTCTGCGCGATAACAGCAGTGGTGAAAACGGCCTGAGTAATATCACGGAAGTGAGAAGCCCGATCACCTTGTCAGGCATGCCGTTCGATAATGGCAGGCTCAGTGTTGATGTGACGCCGGTGATGCTGAAATCCGGTACGCCATCCGACAGCGCCAACAGCCGTTTTGGTACCGGTGCGCTGCAGCAGGCCAGGGCTATCGAAGCCGCAACTCAGGCCTCCGTCATTGCCTCACAGACCTCGATTGCTGCCGCACAGGCCGCCGATCTGCGTTATCAGCAACTGCATGCTACCCGCGATAGTCTGTGTTCTATTGACGCCACCTCGCCAGAGTGTGCCGCTGCCACGGTGGCGCAGGATCAGGCCTTTAACGAAAGGCAGACGTTGGCTGGCTTGGTGACACAGCCGAAGACCTTTGGCCCGAACGATATCTATGCCGATTCACCGGGGCAGCAGCAAGATACCGGGGTAGAGCTGGCGTTAGCACTAAGCGGTGACAGCTATAAGCTGGACGTGGGCAGTACGCCAATGGGCAGCGGCATCAGTTCGGTAGTGGGTGGCGTGAAATGGTCACCCAAGCTGACCGAACACTCAACGTTGGATATGACGCTTGAACGTCGCGCGGTAAAAGATAGCCTGCTCTCCTATGTCGGGACCGAAGATACCATCACCGGCAAGAAATGGGGGGCGGTGACCAAGAACGGCGGCGGCGTAAATCTTGGATACGATGATGGCGTGCTCGGAGCTTACGGTGGCGCGGGATATTACAGCTACGTGGGTGATAACGTGGCGGATAACCATAGCGTGACCGGCATCCTGGGAGCCTACATCCGCCCTTATAAGGATGATGATAGCGAGCTGAAGGTGGGCGTTAACGTCAACTATATGGACTTTGACAAAAACCTCAGCTATTTCAGTTATGGCCAAGGGGGTTACTTCAGCCCGCAGGACTATCTCAGCATTTCGCTGCCGGTGGAGTACACCAAAAGGCAGGATAACTTCACCTATATTCTGAGTGGCAACGTCGGTTATCAGACCTATAACAATCAGGAAAGCCTGTATTACCCGAACGATCCGGAGCTCCAGTCTCAGTTGGAAAGCCTGGTCAGCCAGGGTTACGGCAAAGAGGCCAGATATGCCAGCGAGGACAAGAGTGGCATTGGCTACAGCCTGAAGGCGGGGGGGACCTATAAGGTCACGCCAAGCGTGTTGGTTGGGGGGCAGTTGGGTTATGACACTTTCGGCAGCTATTCCGAGAGCACGGCTTTGCTCTATTTTAAATATCTGTTAGATGGAAAATAACCATGCAAGATATTAACACTACCTGGTATGAGCTTGATTATTATCGCCAGCGTCAGTTTAAGGCGGGTTGGCAGGATCTGATCGAAGTGGTGTTCTCCGGCATTCTGGCTTCTGCTGATGATACGGACAGCCGCGATTTTCTGCGTTTGATGGGGAGTAACCTCGCGAAGAAGCTGCCATTGCCGGAGGCGGAAACGGTGGGAGAGTTGGAGGATGCTCTCAATGCCTTACTACGTCAGTTTGACTGGGGCAGGGTGCAGATTGAGGCGAATGGCGAACAGATGATCCTGACCCATTATGCCTACCCGCACAGTGCCGATCCGGCCAACGAGGACGTCTGGGCACTCTCTTTTGCCACGGTGCTTGAGGGGGCCTATGACACCTGGCTGCTGGCTCAGGGCGGTGAGCCGCATGTTTCCCTGCGCTGGCGCAGCCCGGCCAAAGATAACACCCTGGTCTTTTGCTACAGAAACGAGCAACGCAGGCAAACATGATGACGAAAAGCAGGTTTGGTAGGCTCCGCGTACTCCTGCTTTGGCTGGGGTTGGTGTTTTCCCTTGGTGCCCAAGCTGCCGACAGCGGTTGGGCGCAATACAAACAGCGTTTCCTGTTAGCTGACGGACGGATTGTCGATACCGGCAATAACAACGTCAGCCATACCGAAGGGCAAGGGTTTGCCATGCTGTTGGCGGTCTACAATGACGACCGTCCTGCGTTTGACAACCTCTGGCAATGGACCCGCAACACCTTGTATCGCCAGGATATCGGCCTGTTTTCCTGGCGCTATGAGCCGGGGAAGGCAGTGCCGATAGCCGATAAAAATAATGCCACCGATGGCGATATCTTAATCGCCTGGGCCTTGTTGAAGGCGGGGAAACGCTGGAATGTGCCTGCCTACCTAACCTCCTCGGCGCAGATACAGCAAGCCCTGCTCAAACATACTGTGATCGACTATGCTGGATATCGGGTGATGTTACCCGGTGCTAACGGTTTCAGGCAAAACGGTTCGGTGATCGTGAATCCTTCCTATTTTGTCTTTCCCGCCTGGCACGCGTTTTACCAGGAAAGCCATTTGCCGGCGTGGAAAAAGCTTATCGACGATAGCATGACCATGGTCAGCAGAATGCGCTTTGGCAAACAGCATCTGCCCAGCGACTGGGTCACGCTACAGGCCAATGGGCAGATGGCTCCGGCCAGCAACTGGGCGCCGCGATTTGGTTTTGATGCGGTGCGGGTTCCGCTTTATCTCTATTGGGACAAGGCCGACAGCCTGTCACTGAGCCCCTTTGCCAGCTTTTGGCGCGGCTTTGATCGCCGGGCGACACCGGCCTGGCTGGATGTGCTTAGCGGCCAACGCTCAGAGTATAATCAAAGCCCGGGAATGAGGGCGGTCAGGGATCTGACGGTGGGAGATCGGGGGCCGCTGAAAGATCGCCTGGCGCCTGATGAGGACTACTATTCTGCCAGCCTGCACCTGTTGGCCTACTGGGCGCAGCGCAGCCAACTCTAGTACAACTTGGCACTTTTCTCCTCTGCGGCAAGCGCCTCGCCGGGCTTTGTGCTATCTTACGCGCCAGAAAACCCTTTCAGAGAGCCCGTCACGGTGGAAAAAAAGAAAAGTTTCCCGCAGCAGAAAAGCGGCCTGCATCCGCGCAATCGCCATCGCTCACGCTATGATTTCCCTACCTTGATCGCTACCTGTCCGGGATTGGAACCCTTTGTGAAGCCCAACGCCTGGGGCGATATCTCGGTGGATTTCGCCGATCCTGCCGCGGTGAAAATGCTCAACCGTGCCTTGCTGATGCACTTTTACGGCATTGAACACTGGGATATCCCGGCCGACTATCTTTGCCCGCCGATCCCGGGGCGTGCCGATTATCTGCATCACCTGGCCGATCTGCTGGCGACCAGCAACGGCGGCGAGATCCCACGTGGCAAAGGCGTGGCGATCCTGGATATCGGCGTGGGGGCCAACTGTATTTACCCGATCATCGGCCAGCGCGAATATGGCTGGCGCTTTACCGGTTCGGAAACCGATCCGGTCTCGCTGGGGGCTGCCAAGATGATCGTGGCCATGAACCCGACGTTAAAAAACACCGTGCGCCTGCGCCAGCAGAAACAGCTGGAGTGTATCTTCAACGGCATTATCGGCGTTGCCGAGCGCTTCGATGCCACCTTGTGTAACCCGCCGTTCCACGGTTCCGAGCAGGAAGCGCGCGCCAGCACTCGCCTCAAGTTGCATAAGTTGGGCAAAGGGGCGGTGGCAGAAAAGCCGGTGCAGAACTTCGGTGGCAAGAACAACGAACTGTGGTGCGAAGGAGGCGAAGAGGCCTTTGTTCGCAAGATGGTGGAAGAGAGCGTCGGCAAAGCCAAGAACTGCCTGTGGTTCACATCGCTGATCTCGAAAAACACCACGCTGCCTGCCATTTACTACGCGCTCAAGCAGGCCGGGGCTGCTGAGGTGCGCACCATCGAAATGGCACAGGGGCAGAAGATTAGCCGCTTTGTGGCCTGGACCTTCCTTGATGCCGAGCAGCAAGCCGCCTGGGCGGCAGAACGCTGGCAGTAATTGCCCGACCGTTGCCGGCGATCGTGCCGGCAACGATTATTTATTCTGTCGTTCCTTTCATTCTGTCTGGCTTGCGTTATCCTCAATATTGTTAATAAATTCCCACGCTGCTCATTAGTTAAAAAAACAATAATTACCTAGCTTAATAACCGTTTTTATCCAGTTAATCTGGAGCATTGTCGTGCGCAATGTTCAGGGCGATAGCGCGCTTACTGGCGAGCAATAGATGCAGAAAAAATAGAGAGTGCTTGCCGTTAACTCCATCTGCCAGAAGGATTTACCCGATGTTTTTAAACCTCCGTCAGTCAAATAGCCCGTGGCATGCTGAATTGGCAGCCATTGAAGACGCGGTAGCGATGATCGTATTTAAACCCGACGGCACTGTATTACGTGCCAACGATCTGTTCTTGCAAACGATGGGGTTTGAGCGCCAGGAAGTCATTGGTCAGCATCATCGTATTTTCTGCGATCAAAGCTATGTCGCCAGCCCGGCCTATCAGCGGCATTGGCAAAGGTTAAATCGCGGCGAAGCCATTACCGATAATATCAGGCGCATTCGCAAGGATGGTGAAGTGGTCTGGCTGCAGGGAACTTATACCCCGGTGTTAAATAAGCACGGTGAGGTGGTGGAGATCATCAAGATTGCCAGCGAGGTGACCAGCCGTATCACTCAGGCCCAGGAGCATCAGAGCCTGTTAACGGCGCTGAATCGCTCAATGGCGATGATCACCTTCTCACCAACCGGCATTATCCTGGATGCCAACGACAATATGCTCGATCTGATGGGCTATAGGCTGGAAGAGGCACGCGGCCAGGCGCACAGCATACTTTGTACGCCGGAGTTCGCCGACTCTGATGAGTATCATCAGCACTGGCAACGGCTGGCCCAGGGGGAGTTTTTGACCGGGCGTTTCGAGCGCATCAACCGGCGTGGGGAGCGGGTATGGCTGGAAGCCAGCTACAACCCAATCATCGACAATGAAGGGCGGGTATTAAAGGTGGTGAAAATCGCCCAGGACATCACCCGCCAGACTTTCCAACAGCAACATGAAGAGGAAATGGTGCGAAATGTCCACCATCTCTCCATGGGGACCGATAAAACCGCTGCGCAAGGGGCGATCATTGTGCAGCAGGCGGTGCAGGGGATGCAGCAGGTGGAGATGGCCGCGCGGCAGACTTCGGACGTGGTCAGCGATTTGGGGCGCTGTTCGCAACAGATTGGCAATATGGTGGAGGCGATCCGCAAAATCGCCGCCCAGACCAATCTACTGGCGATTAACGCCTCGATCGAAGCGGCGCATGCGGGCGAGCATGGGCGCGGTTTTTCCGTAGTGGCTAATGAGGTGCGTACCTTGGCCGAACAGTCCCGTAAAGCGGCCAGCGAGATTGAGCAAGTCACCAAAACCATTCAGCAAGGGGTAACGGCGGCAATCAACAAGATGGTGACCTGCGTGGAACAGGCGGGCGGCGGCGTGGCGCTAGCCAAGGATGCCGGGGAGGTGATCAATCAGGTCAATGTAGGTATGCAGGACGTGGTCAAGCTGATGCAGGCGTTTACCTCGGTCAAACAGGGTGACGTGATCCACTGAGGTTTTGCAGAGTTGCATACTGTTAAATGGGTGCAGCGAGCATGACTCTGCAGTTGAACATGTGATTGAGCAATCATTGCCATCAATAAAAAGCCCCTTGCGGGGCTTGAGACTGCTGACAAACCCTCACCGGGCTTACAATGTAGGGGCGCTGCATGCTGCGCCCGACTGGATAATCAATGGGTTAGCAAATACTGGTATAGATAGATCCCGACCCATTCAGCAATATTGCCACTTTGTCATCAATCTGAGCCCCTTGTGGGGCTTTTTGTTTATCGCTTCAGGAAACGTGCTGCAAGAACTCGCGCAGGCGTGGGCTCGGCGGGTTGTTGATCAGGTCATGAGGGTTGCCATCTTCGGCGATCCGGCCTTTGTCGATGAAGATCAGGCGTGAGGCCACTTTTTCGGCAAAGCCGACTTCGTGAGTCACGATCACCATCGTCATGCCTTCTTCGGCCAAATCCTGCATGACCTTCAGCACTTCGTGACGCAATTCCGGATCGAGCGCCGAGGTGGGTTCATCGAACAGCATCATTTTAGGCTTCACCGCCAACGCCCGGGCAATGGCCACCCGCTGCTGCTGCCCGCCGGAAAGCTCGGAAGGGTAGTGGTGAGAACGCTCGGCCAACCCAACCTTGGCTAACAGCGTGTGTGCCAGCTTTTCGGCATCGGCCTTCTTCAAACCGCGTACGCGGATTGGGCCAAAGGCGACGTTTTCCAGCGCCGTCAGGTGCGGGAACAGGTAGAACTGCTGGAACACCATACCGGCTTCCTGACGGATCAGGCGGTCGTCAACCTTCGGATCGTTCACCCTCAGGCCGTCGACCACCAGTTCACCACTGGTGATCTCTTCCAGTTTGTTGATGCAGCGCAGCAGGGTTGATTTACCGGAACCAGAAGGCCCGATGATCACCACCACTTCACCCTGTTTGATATGCAGATCGATATTGTGCAGCACCTGGGTCTGGCCGAAGTGCTTGGAGACGTTTTTAAATTCAATCACAGGATTTTCATCCTTCTTTCCAGACGACGCAGCACGAAGCTCAGCATCAGGGTAATAATCAGGTACACCACCGCAACGGCGCTCCAGATTTCCAGCGCGCGGAAGTTACCGGCAATAATTTCCTGCCCCTGACGGGTCAGTTCCGCTACACCGATCACGATGAACAGCGAAGTATCCTTGATGCTGATGATCCACTGGTTTCCCAATGGCGGCAGCATGCGGCGCAGTGCCAGCGGCATGATGACATAGCGAATGGTCTCGCGGCGTGACAGCCCCAGCGCCAGCCCGGCTTCGCGGAAACCGCTGTGGATCGACAACACCGCACCACGGGTAATTTCCGCAATATAGGCGCCCGAGTTGATCATGATGGTGACCACGGCGGCGGTGAAAGGATCAATGCGGAAATCGCTAAAGGCCATCGGCAGGGCGAAGTAGATAAACATCACCTGTACCACAATCGGCGTGCCGCGGATCACTTCAATGAATACCAGTGCCACATGGTTGGCGATCCAGCCGCCATAGGTGCGGGCGAAGCCGGCAACCAGGCCGATGATCAGGCCGCCAATCAGACCGAGGACCGAAATCCATAGGGTCATCTTGGCACCTTCTAACAAAATTGGGATGGCGGGCCAAATGGCGCTCCAGTCGAATTGCATAGTGTTATCTCCCGGTGATCCAAGCAAGGGGATCAATAAACAACAAAGCACAGGGGGCGGGTACACCTCCCCTGTGCTTAACTAATAACTTATTGGCTTATTAACTTCATCAATTACTTAGGTTCGGTACCAAACCATTTTTTGTAGATTTCGTTGTAAGTCCCGTTGTCGCGCAGCGTTTTCAGTGCGGCGTTGACCTTTTCACGCAGCTCGTCGCTGCCTTTCGGGAAGGCGATGCCATACTGCTGGGCTTCAAGGGATTCGCCTACGGTTTTGAACTTGCCAGCGCCTGCAGTTTTGATGAAGTACAGGATGTTTGGCGTATCGTGCAGCACGGCGTCAGCACGCTTGGTGCCCAGTTCCATATAGGCGTTGTCGATATTCGGGAACTGGCGCAGATCTTTGGTTTTGATGTGCTGCTTGGCGTAATCCACCGAGCCGGTGCCGCTCTTCACTGCTACCACTTTGCTGTCCAGATCCTGGATGCCTTTCACGCTGTCGTTGTTAGCGTTGACCATCACCAGCAGGCCGCTTTTGTAGTAGCCGTCGGAGAAGTCGATCGCTTTTTTGCGTTCGTCGGTAATGGTGATACCGGCCAGCGCCAGATCGACGTTCTTGGTTTGCAGCGCAGGAATGATGCCGCTAAAGTCCATTGGCTTCAGGGTGTAATCCAGCTTCAGCTCTTTGGCAATCGCCGCCCACAGGTCGATATCGAAACCGACGTATTGGTCACCTTGTTTGAATTCAAACGGCACGAAAGCGGTGTCCGTGGCGACAACCAGCTTGTCTGCTGCGTGAGAGCTAACGGCGAAGGCCAGGGAAAGTGCGGCCAGGGAAACTTTAAAAATAGACTTCATGAGAGGAATTCCTGTACAGGTTGCGGATTACCCATTTTTTATGTTGCATTTTGTGCTATGGAAGAATCGTGCCAAGTTTGCAATCATTATAAAAACAAGGGGTTGCGTTGTGGTGTTGGGTTTGGATAGCCAATTATAATTTTTATGCACCATAGATGGGCACCAAAATGGTGCGGCGCGACCGTGGTGGTGCAACGGAGCTATCATCAACTAAACAATAGCCAGGAAACAACCGATAATTAACAATTATCGATCAATAATGATAACTAACTCTAACTTTATAGCCATAGTCCGATTTCATTTGGTGCAAACAGGCGTGTTTTGAAGGGAAGTCGGGTTAACGCAGCTGGCTGTCTTTACTGCCCCGGCGATTGAATAGGCTGCTGGCAGCCTGTTTTTTATCCATTTCAGCCTGGCAGTTAACACAGTAACGCACGCCTTGTAGCGCCAGACGCCGGGCTTCGGGGATCTCTGTGCCACATTCCTGGCAATAGTGTTCGCTTTCGCCGTGGCCGAGCGCCTGACGAGCACGTTGTACGGCATCATCTACCGTTGAGTCGATTTGATCCTGCACCGCGCCGTCCGCTGTCCATCCGCCTGCCATGCCCACCTCACTATTGAACCTGTGAATGCTTGCAATCCTGATTGGATCATAATCAGTGTAATCCAGCCTGTTTTTTATACAACTCGGCTGGCAGATAAAAAAACAGGCTGGGGCAAGGCCCACAACCTGTTGTTTCGTGCAAAGATGCCTGGCTTTATTCGATATTGGATTCGATAAACCACAGGAACTTGTCCAGATCGCGCGATGCGGCGGTGAACATGTCTGCGGTGTCTTCATCCGGAACTTCCGTGATGGCTTGGCGGATGTCGTTGGCGACGGCTGCATAACGATCGGCCAGCGCTTTCAGGTGATCTTGCACGCTGTGAATATTGGTCGGATAGCTTTTCAGCGGGGTTTTGTCATTCACCACCTGTACCGTACCCAGCGCAACGCCACCGAGTTGTACGACACGTTCTGCAAAAGTATCTTGATGGTCGGTGATGGCGGTGCGGAAGCCGTCAAGCATTTCATGCACGGCAATAAAATTGGCACCACGCATGTTCCAATGCGCCTGCTTGGTGATCAACGACAGATCGATGAACTGCACAACCTGATGGTTCAGCGCCTTGATTGCGGCCTGCTTGGTTTGCTCATCCACGTCATTACGTGTGTACAACAGGTCAGAAGATTTCGTTTTCACCAGTTTAGCGGTACTCATATAGATATCCTCTTCTTGATGGGTGTAATCCTATTTTGTTACGGGAGAAATTATAGCAGCTTAAATTTATTTTGCAGGGCGAAAAGGGCGATTAAATAAATAGGCAATAACCGCTGGATATTTTCAGTAGAAAGGCGTATGGCATATTTGATGATTCGTGAGGTGTTGATAAAAAACGTTTTTTAAGCTTTTTGAGGGTAAGGGTTGAGATCCCCCACTAATAATAGACACCGATTGAAGGGATATTTCAATACGCAATTATTGCAGGGTGTTTCTGAGCGTTGAAATAGGGCTTGTTTTTTCCATTAATTCATATTGATAGCCAATTATCCCCAGGGGGTGCGCCGTAACTCTTTTTTGTACCATCACAGCTTGCTATGGATCGAGTCTCTGTTGAGCAAGGGCGCGGGTATCTTGACCGTATCGGTCTGCGTTTTGCCCTGGATAATATGCAGCGCAGCATGACGACCTATTTCGTAATGCGGCAGTTGTACCGTCGAGAGCGGCGGTAAGAATAGCTCGCCAATGCCAACCATATTGTCGTAACCCACGACTGCCACATCTTGTGGTATGCGCAGGCCCTGCGCCAGTAGTGTCTGATAGACCATAAAGGCGATACGATCGTTGCCGCATATGACCGAGTCGAACATCGGATTACCCTGCTTGATATGCGCTAGCACAATGGCTGGGATATCACGGTAGTGCTCATCGCCATGCTCCATATAGACATGCATGAGGGTGTCAGGATTGATACCTGCTTGCCGGCAGGCGCGCTCAAGTCCCTGACGGCGACGCAAGGTGGCAAGATGGTGTTTTGGCAGATGCAGGCAGAGTGGTTGACGATGACCTGCCGCGAGCAGAGCCTGGACCGCCTCGAACTGACCTTGTTCGTCGTCCGGAATGTAGCTGGCGACAGGATCGTGCAAACTTTCACAGTTGGCCAGCACGCACGGGAGGCTGAGCAGTTTGGGCGGCAGTGGCACCTGACGTAGCCCCATGGTGGTGTAGATGATGCCGTCTGGCCGGTGTGAAAGCAGAAGGTCGACAATGGTATCTGGGTTATCGTCAGAGAACATATTTACCACGAAACTGTTCCAGCCATACGCGCGGGCGGTCTCTTCGATCGACAGAGTGATTTCCACCGAGAATGGCGTGGTAACAGTATCGAGAGCCAGCACCCCGATAGTATTCGGCGTAGCATGAGCACCGCGTATTTTTTTCGCTGACAAATCGGGAACGTAATTGGTCTCATTGATGGCGACCTGCACGCGTGCCAGGGTCTCAGGCTTTAGCCTTTCCGGGCTATTGAGCGCGCGGGAGACCGTCATGAGCGACACATTGGCCAGTTTCGCCACATCCTTTAGAGAAGCCATATCTATTACTCTCGTCATTACTCTCAGGTAACAGGCTATACGACGAAGTTACTGATGTAAAAGGTTCAGCGGCTATTCTGTCGTAGAAAGCGAAAGAACCGTAGCGAGTAATTTTTGATCGCGATCTCATTTTTTCAATGTTAACGTTAACTTTTGTGATTAACATCATGAATCTCAGCAAAACGACAAGCGCCTTTTTATTTGTTAACGTTACCATGCGAGCATTATTCCAATACGAGAATGCCATAATGAAAGCGCATCACTCTCATAGCTACCCACTACTCAGTGCATTACTGTTCTTCTTTTTCGTGTCCTGGTCCTCTACTGGCTCTTTACTCTCCATCTGGTTGCACCAGGAAGTGGGGCTGAAAGCGGGAGATACCGGTATTATCTACGCGGTGCTCTCTGTCTCCGCGTTATTTGCGCAAATCTTCTACGGCTTTATCCAGGATAAACTCGGCCTGCGTAAAAACCTGCTCTGGACCCTTACCGGGCTGTTAATCCTTTCCGGGCCAGCCTATTTGTTGTTTAGTTATCTGTTACAAATCAATATATTGCTCGGAAGTATCTTCGGTGGGATCTATATCGGCATAACCTTTAACGGCGGTATCGGCGTGCTCGAATCGTACACCGAACGCGTGGCGCGCCAGAGCCAGTTCGAATTCGGCAAGGCGCGGATGTGGGGATCGCTGGGCTGGGCGGTGGCGACGTTCTTCGCAGGGCTGCTGTTTAACATCAACCCGAAACTCAACTTCGCGGTCTCCAGCTGTGCCGGGCTGGTGTTCTTTATCCTGCTGGCGCGGCTGCGGGTGTCATCTGCACCGCATGCGATGCAGGAGGCGGTGTCCGGTGGCAAAGTGAAGCTGGATGACGTGCTGCGTCTGCTGACGCTGCCGCGCTTCTGGGCGCTGGTGTTTTTCGTCATCGGTACCTGCATTTACGGCGTTTACGATCAGCAGTTCCCGGTTTACTTCTCTTCACAGTTCCCAACGTTGCAGGAAGGCAACGCCATGTACGGTTATCTCAACTCGTTCCAGGTGTTCCTCGAAGCCGCCGGGATGTTTTGCGCCCCGTGGTTAGTGAACCGCATCGGCGCGAAAAATGGTCTGATTTTCGCCGGGATGGTGATGGCGTTGCGTATGGTGGCCTCCGGGCTGGTGGAAGGGCCGCTGCTGATTTCCATCACTAAACTGTTGCACGCGGTAGAGCTGCCGATCCTGCTGGTCGCTATCTTTAAATACAACAGCTTGAATTTCGACAAACGCCTGTCTGCCACTCTCTATCTGGTGGGGTTCGCCTGCACCAGCTCGGTTATCGCTTCGGTACTGTCGCCGCTGGCAGGCTATAGCTACGAAAAATACGGCTTTGCCCAATCCTATCTGATTATGGGACTCCTGGTGTTCTGCACCACCTTTATCTCCATCTTCCTGTTGCGCTCCAGTAAGTTATCTTCAGATCCTCTGATGTCGCAACCTTCCGCTATATGATTGAAAAGAGTAAAGAATATGACGTGTTCAATATCCAAGGCTGAACAGGAACTGCAGGCTAAACGTGAAACGCTGAACTTGCGTTGGTATCCGCGCTACCATCTTGCCGCACGCGCGGGCTGGATTAACGATCCTAACGGTCTGGTCTGGTTTGATGGTTGGTATCACGCTTTTTACCAGCATCATCCGTATTCCACGCAGTGGGGGCCGATGCACTGGGGCCATGCGCGCAGTAAAGATCTGGTTCATTGGGAGCACCTGCCGGTCGCGCTGGCTCCGGAAGGCCCGGAAGATAAAGACGGTTGTTTCTCTGGCTCGGCGGTTGTTGATGGCGACACGCTGGCGTTGATTTATACCGGGCATAAATTCCATGGCGACGCCAGCGATGAGGCTAACCTTTATCAGGTGCAGTGTCTTGCGACTAGCCGCGACGGCGTCTACTTCGAGCGTCAGGGGATCGTGGTGGATACTCCACCGGGTCTGCACCATTTCCGCGATCCGAAGGTGTGGCGTGAAGGGGATAGCTGGTACATGATAGTCGGCGCTCGCGATGGCGAGACCGGCCAGGTGCGCCTGTATCGTTCCGCCGACCTGCATCAGTGGCACGATGCCGGAGTCCTTGATGAGGCGGAAAAAGAGATGGGCTATATGTGGGAGTGCCCGGACTTTTTCAGCCTCGAGGATAAACGCATCCTGATGTTTTCTCCCCAGGGGATGGCGGCTGAAGGTTTCAACAACCGTAATCTGTTCCAGAGCGGCTATCTGCTTGGTGAATGGCAACCGGGGCAGCCGTTTGTTCGCAAAAGCGAGTTTATTGAAATCGACCACGGCCACGATTTTTATGCACCGCAAAGCTTCCTGACTCCCGATGGCCGCCGCATCGTTATCGGCTGGCTGGATATGTGGGAATCGCCGTTGCCCGAACAGCAAGATGGCTGGGCGGGAATGCTCTCTCTTCCGCGAGAACTGAGCCTCGGCGCAGACAACCGTCTGCAAATGCGCCCGGCCAAAGAGGTAGAGGGCCTGCGTGGCGCGTGGTTCCCATGGCCAGTCAGCACGTTGAAAAATCAGCAGACTACGATGGTAGAAAACTGCGAAGCGATGGAGGTGATCCTAAACTGGGATTGTGCTAACAGCAGCGCAGAACAGTATGGCATCAGCTTCGGCGACGGTCTGCGCGTTTATGTTGATGCGCAGATGCAGCGTCTGGTTCTGGAGCGCCATTATCCGCAGTATGGCCTGTGCGGGGTACGAAGCGTACCGTTGACAGCAGGAGCATCGCTTAAACTGCGGTTGTTCTTTGATAGCTCCTCCGTGGAAGTTTTTGCTAATGATGGCGAAGCGTGCCTCAGTAGCCGTATTTACCCGGACGCTGCGCGCCGTGAGCTAATGCTATTTTCCTGGAGCGGTTCGGCCTCCCTATCTGAGGCGGGGGCCTGGCAGCTCGAATAATCTATTCATATGTCAGGGATGTGGTAACTAAAGTATTTCGCACGCTGGTGCCGCATCCCGAACGATTTAAAGTATAGGTTTGAAATGTGTTAATAACCCGTTTGTCATGACGGGTGGGGAATTATTGTCGTCATCATCGAGCTTCACCCATAAATATAAATTAAATAATAATGGATTAACGATGAAAAATAATGATGGTTTACATGTGAAAAAAGTTCTGGTCGGATGTTTGCTCACGCTTTTAGCAAGCGCTTACGCGAACGCCCAAGCACCTCTATCCATCGAGGAGCGTTTGGCGTACCTGGAACAGCGGCTGAACGAGACCGAGCAGCGGGCCGTCCGTGCGGAGACGGAGATTCGTGCGCTGAAACGGCAGGATACACCGGTAACGGTGGCCAACGTGACACCGACCAAGCCGGCATTACAGCTTAATGACTATGGTGAATTAAAATTCTATGGTGACGTTGAGTTTAATATGGATGGCGCTAGCCGTACCGGCAGTCTGACCTCGTTGAAAACCAGCGCTAATAAAAACTGGGCGCCGGGCGATAAAGAACGCTGGGATATTAACGGGCGTATACTGCTTGGCTTTGATGGATTACGTAAAGGGTCGAATGGGAAATATGCCGGCTTCAGCGTACAGCCGCTTGCGGATATGAATGGCAAAATGAATCTTGATGATGCGGCATTTTTCTTCGGCCAGCCGGATGACTGGAAGATTAAAATGGGGCGTTTTGAAGCATTTGATATGTTTCCGCTTAATCAGGATACCTTTATTCAATATTCGGGTAATACGGCCAACGACCTGTATTCCGACGGCTACGGCTACATTTACATGATGAAAGAGGGGCGCGGGCGCAGCAGCAGCGGAGGCAACTTCCTGTTCAGTAAAACGCTTGATAACTGGTATTTTGAAGTGAATACGCTGGTGGAGGACGGTAGTTCGCTGTTTGTCGACCAGAACTATCATGGCAACGCGCTGGATAGCCGTAAAAACGTCGTTTACGTGCGCCCTGTAGCCGCGTGGCAATCCGGCGAGTGGTCGGTGGCTGCAGCACTGGAGAGCAACCTCGTTAATAATGCCTACGGCTATCAGAATCAGCAGGGCCTTTGGGTCGATCAGTCCAGTCGAACCGGCTACGGCATGACCATGAGCTGGAACACGCTGAAAACCGATGCGCAGAACGGGGCGGTGGTGAACCTGAGCACCGCATATCTTGATGCGACGGATGAAAAGAACTTCAGCGCAGGTATCAATGCGCTATGGCACCGCGTTGAGCTGGGCTATATCTACGCGCATAATAAAATCGACCGCTTCAATATGGACAGTGTGAATGCTGAATGCGACGGCGATTGCGCGATCCTGGCACCAGGAAACTACGATATCCACACCATTCATACTTCCTGGCAACTGCCGAATATTATGGATATGCCAAACTTTAATACCTACCTAGGGGCTTATGCTTCCTGGCTGGATGCTTCGACGATAAATCCAGGTGACACCGATATGCGCTATGGCATGAGGGTGCGCTTCAAATATTTATTCTAAAATTGGGGGGTTAAGGAAATACTATGAAACTGTGGACAGTTGGCGATGCGGTAATCGATTTATTACCTCAGCCAGATAGGCAATATAAAGCTTGCGCTGGTGGTGCGCCGTTAAATGTTGCTGTGGGTGCAGCTCGTTTGGGATGTGATTGTGGTTTTATTGGCAGAGTCGGTGATGACCCATTTGGCCACTTTCTCCAGCAAACACTCTATTCAGAGGGAGTCGAAACGCAGCATATACAATTTGATGAGCAATATCATACCAGTACCGTGCTGGTAGCGCTGGGGAATGATGGCGATCGCAGTTTTACATTTCTGGTAAATCCTTCTGCCGACCAGTTTTTATCCTCTAAAAATCTACCCGATTTTGATGATGATATATTGCACTTTTGTTCGTTGGCTCTGGTTGCCAAGCAGAGCCGGGAGACCTTGGTCAAGGCGATAAGTTTAGTAAAGCAACGCGGTGGCATCTTGAGCTTTGATGTCAACTTGCGGGAGAAAATGTGGGGAAATCCACAGGAGATGCTGGCAACGGTAACTCAATTTGCTCATCAGTCAGATATTTTAAAACTCTCAGAGGAAGAATTATACTGGATAACCGGTACGACTCATTATGAAAAAGCGTTGGAAAGAGTTAAGCGATTTCCTTCTAGCCTTAAAATTGTCACCCGTGGAATCCAAGGGGCTATTGTCTTATGGCAAGAGCTGGTCATACACGTAGACTCGTACAAGGTGAAAAGTGTAGATACGACGGGGGCAGGAGATGCCTTTATCGCTGGATTGCTGGCAAGTATCTCTCTCGGAAATGGTTTGCAGGATTTTGAACAATTGAAATTAGCCCTGACGCAAGCCAGCGCCTGTGGCGCGTTGGCGACTACACAAAAAGGAGCTTTAACAGCATTACCCGATGCGGAGGGGGTCAGAAGTTTTATTGAATCTGAGCATAGACTGACATTTAAGGTTAATTCTATAAACCTTCTTGAGTGAAATGCAGCAGACCTATTGTAATATCAGGTGTCTATAAGTCAGTTAAAATGGATACCGACGGAAAGCATGAAAATTAATGTGGTGGGCACCAGTGGCAGCGGTAAAAGCACCGTTGCCCGCCAATTGGCGCAAAAGCTGGCCGTACCTTATATCGAAATGGATAAGCTTTACTGGCGGCCACACTGGCAAAATGCCTCAGATGACGAGTTTTTGCACCTGGTCGAGCAGGCGTTGGTATCAGCCCCTGCGGGGTGGGTATTGGATGGCAACTATACCCGTACCAAAGCCGTGAAATGGCGGGACGTTGATTGGGTTGTCTGGGTTGACTACGGATTCTGTCGCACGCTATGGCAGGCCGTTCGCCGCGCATCGGTGCGGGCTTGGCACAAGACTGAGCTCTGGTCCGATACCGGCAATTGCGAGAGCTTTCACCGCTCTTTCTTTAGCCGTGAGTCGATCATCCTGTGGACCATCAAAACCTACCGCAAGAATCGTATAAAGTATCTGGCGGACCAGCAGGACCCAGCCAATCGCCATATTCGTTTTATCCAACTGCGCTCTCCGGCGGAAACAGCGACTTTTCTGGCTAGCCTCTGTTAGTGAGCTTTATTCGATTCAGCTTTTAATGTTCGCTAGGCATGAGGCTCTGTTCCAGGCTGAATCTACTTCAGCCTGTAACATGATCTTCATCTGATTAATTTGTCAGATAAGCTCCAATGTTCATAATTTTACTGGCTGTAGGTCACGAAATTTTTGTTTTATCCATCCTCATTGTAGAAAAAGTGACCCTCATCGCATTTTCAAGTGGGCTAAGAACTTAGTTTGTGATGGTTTTGCTAAAACCATTCAGCTAACCAGGACGGAACAATAAATGAACAAGCTTACTGTACTTTCGCTCGCTATCTCTTTGATTTCTGGGTATGCCGGTGCTCAAACTATCGTATTAACCGACAGTGAGAACGGTATTGAACTTGGCAATTGGCGGATTGACAGCTCACAGCTGAAAATTCCCGCTCAGCGCTTCAGCTTGCAACAGCAAGTCTTGCATGGTGGCAAGCAAGAGGGATCGAAAGTCCTTACCCTGACCAGTGAGGGGTTGACCATCACCCTTAGCCCAACGCGCGGTATGGATATTCTGCATGTCAATGGTTCCGGCGTAAGGTTGGGGTGGGATTCGCCGGTGACCGAGGTGGTCAACCCGGCTTATATCAACCTGGAGAGTCGCAACGGGGTAGGTTGGCTTGACGGTTTTAACGAAATGCTGGTGCGCTGCGGCTACGAATGGACCGGGCACCCGGGCGTAGAAAATGGCACGCTGTATACGTTACACGGGCGTGCAGGAAATACCCCGGCTTCCAAGGTGGTGGTAGAAATTGCAGAAAAAGCGCCATATGAAATCCGTATCCGCGGTCTGCTGAAAGAGAATACCTTTAAGAAAAGTAATCTGGAAACCTGGACTGAACTGCGTTACGTCCCCGGTACGCAGCAGTTTACGGTTCACGATCGTCTAACCAATCATGCTGATTATCCTCGTGACTATCAGATTATTTATCACAGTAACTTCGGTAAGCCGCTGCTGGAAGAGGGAGCGGTGTTCAGTGCGGCAATCAAGGAGATTTCGCCGTTTAATGATTATGCCAAGGGCGGTTTGAAAGATTGGCATACTTACTTGGGGCCTACCAAAGGCTTTGATGAGATGGTGTTCAATATCGTGCCTTACAGTGATTCTCAAGGAAAAACCCTGGCGATGATGAACAACAAGAAAGCGGATCGGGGAGTTGCAATTGGTTTTGATACTCACCAGTTGCCGGTATTGACGTTGTGGAAAAACACGGATACTGAACGTCAGGGCTATGTTACCGGGATTGAGCCAGGGACCAGCTACGCGTATCCGGTAAAAATCGAACGTGAGCAGGGGCGAATCAAACAATTACAGCCTGGGAAGAGTACCGATTTCGAGCTGACTTACACTTTGCTGAACAATGCTGAACAAGTAAAAGAGTACCAAAACAAGATAAAAACGCTGCAAGGTGACCGTGAAGTTAAACTGGTCGATACTCCAATTGCGGTGGAATAGCATCTGGTGAGGGGAAGCCGGTCAAGCGACCGGCTCTTTGGCGTCAAAGCAGCAGTTCGTAGTGGACTTTCACCACCACTTTCTTGATGTTTTTCGGCTCAGTTATCTGGCAGCCGGGTTTGTGCGGCTCCAATGGGAAGAAGATTACATACATGCCCGGCATTAGGTTCAGGGTTTGCGGGCTGCGTTTGATATCCAGCCATTGCAGATCTTTGCTTTCATCGTAAAGATCGTTGCTTTCCCAACTGTCTGGCAGGCCAAAATCGATCCGCTCTTCACCGCCGATCAGGATCTGGATATCCAGATACTCCTGGTGAAGCTCGGCGCGTTTGCTTTCTGCTGGCTCCGTCATCAGCTCCATCACGTTCATAAACACCCGTTCGCCATCGATCTCGTGCCGGCCCAACGGCAGGTTAGGCAAATCATACTGACGTACGGTATTGAGGATATTGGCTAAAGCGGGTGAGAGACCACGTCCAAAGCGGGGGTTGTACAAACTGCCATAGATCATCCTGATGCTCCCTAATAAATAAAAGACCTGCTGAGAGTATGTCTATTATTGTTCAGGAAAAAAGTTAACTGGCTTGCAATCATGCAACCTTTTGAGCCTGGCGCCGGGGACTTTCCGCCAGGCGCCAGCGGGCTTACGAGAGGCTTTCAACCTGTGGCTTGGGCTTGATGGTTAACGTGGCCCCCATGGAGGCGGTAATGATGGCGGCCAATGCCAACCATTGCGTTTGGTTAAGATGCTCGTTGAGGAAGATCATGCCGGAAAGGGCGGCCATTGCCGGTTCCAGGCTCATCAGGGTGCCAAAGGTACGCGCGGGGATCTTGGGTAACGCGATAATTTCCAATGAGTAAGGCAACGCGGTAGACAGCACCGCGACGGCCAACGCCACCGGTAGAATATCCACGTTCAACAGTGCACTGCCGGCTTGCCAGGCACCGATCGGGCAGAACACGATGGCGGCGATCAATGACCCCACGGCTACGGTGCCCGGCCCGTGATCGCCTCCGGCCTTCTGGCCAAAAATAATGTATATCGCCCAGCAAGCACCGGCACCCAACGCACAAGCTGCTCCCACGGGATCGATACTGCCCATATCGTGGCCAAGCGGCAGCAGGAACCACAAACCGGCAATCGCCAGCGCCACCCAGATAAAATCGATCGGGCGGCGGGAAGAGAACATTGCCACCGCCAGTGGGCCGGTAAACTCCAGTGCTACCGCAATGCCCAGCGGCACCGTGCGTAATGAAAGATAAAACAGGTAGTTCATCGCCCCCAGTGACAGACCATAGATCAGCAAGGGCAACCGGCTACCGGCGGCGAAACGCATGCGCCACGGACGGAAAATGATAAACAGGATCAGCGTACCGATGCTCAGGCGCAAGGTGGTGATGCCTTCGGCACCCACCAGTGGGAACAGGCTTTTGGCTAATGAAGCCCCGCTCTGGATCGAGATCATGGCAATGATCAGTAAACACACGGGCACCAGCGTGGAAGACGCTTTAGTGGTTACAGACGAAGACATCCTTTCTGGCCTTATGGAACTCCCCAGCGTCTGGGAAGGTAATGAATTCAGGTGTTGCACAGTGTAAAGGAATTGGCAGCAAGGTGTTGGCGAAAAACGGGGGACTGGGTTGAATCTGTCAAAAATATGCGCCAACTTGGTTCAAGCAACCAATAAGTGCGCTTTTTTTAAGAGTATTCTGGAACTCAGATAGGTGATTAGCGTCACAAAAAGGAGTATAATTCGCGAAAAGTATAGGAAAATTAGCATGCTATAGTGTTCTTGAAATCTTCTGTTACACGATACAAAGATTTAGACACTCATTTAAAGGCAGAGTTTCACGCTAATTTTTGCTATATTTTCAATGTATGAGAAATTGAAGCACTTTAATAATAAAACGCGTTTGAGGTGGTTATGAAAAAAATTGCATGTCTTTCCGCAGTAGCAGCTTGTGTATTGGCCGTAACAGCAGGTACCGCATTTGCTGGTGAGAGCACCGTATCCGCTGGCTATGCCCAGGGCGATCTCCAAGGCGTTGCCAACAAGGCCGGTGGTTTCAACCTGAAGTACCGTTACGAGTACGACAACAGCCCACTGGGTGTGATCGGTTCTTTCACCCACCTGGAAAAGAACAACTCTGAAGACGGCTTCTACAACAAAGCACAATACAACTCCATCACTGCGGGTCCTGCTTATCGTTTCAACGATTGGGCGAGCATCTACGGTGTGATCGGTGTGGGCTATGGTAAATTCACTTCCAACGCTCAAGACGGTTCAGACCACAACAACACCAGCGACTACGGCTTCACCTACGGTGCTGGTCTGCAGTTCAACCCAATGCAACAGGTTGCTCTGGACGTGGGTTACGAGCAGAGCCGTATCCGCAGCGTTGACGTTGGCACCTGGAATGTGGGTGTAGGTTACCGCTTCTAAGATTTCCCCATGCCTTCGGGCATGAGGGTGTGACCTTGTTGGTCATGCTCAATGAAAATCCGCCTTTTAGGGGCGGATTTTTTTTGCCGGTAACTCATTGAAACGATCGATAAACCTCTAGCGTTAGCCGACTCCATACGTAAGGGGGCGCAGCATGCTGTGCCCGTTTAGTTGAATGTGGTACCCGTCTAATTTCTCCTCTAGCTAATCCATCGATTTATCGGGCTTGCCCAATACCGTGGTCGGTTGCAATGAAAAACGCGCCGTACGGGGATCGCGCTCATATCCCTGCGGCTCGGTCAGCAACCCATAGAGCTCTGGCCGACGGCCGTGGATCCAACGCCGCCCGCTGCTCATGGGGATTAAGCTCAGATCCAGATCGGCGGTGACCATAGAGTCCTGCGCTTCCCAGGTCTCTGACAGGATACGTCCATAAGGATCCAGCAGCATCGCATTGCCGGTGCGCACCTCATCATCGTCTCGCCCCACGCCGTTGCTGAACAAAATAAACAGGCCATTATCATGGGCGCGAGAAGGCAGCCAGCGCAGTAGCCAACCGCGGCCAGTTTCGCCGCGAAAAGCCTCTTCGATCGCCGCCGGATTTTCTTTACGCTGCTGCCATAGCGCCAGCGGTATCGGCTTCATGCCGTGCGGGCTGCGTGAATTTGTCCCCCCGGTTTGGTGAGGGGCGAACAGAATATCGGCACCCAGCAGCGTAGTGGCACGGGCGTTCTCTACCAGGTTGTTGTCCCAGCAGATCAGGATCCCCATGCGAACGCCCCAAGGGGTGTCAAACACGGTATAACTATCGCCTTTAGCGATTAGCGGATGTTCAAAAGGGTGGAGCTTGCGGTGCACATGAGTTTGGCCATCCGGCAGGCAAACCGCATAAGCGTTGTACAGCTGGCCGTCTTCACCTAGCTCAATCAGCCCAACGCCGATGGCCATTCGATACCGCTCTGCCAGCGGGCGGATGCGTGCCAGCGAAGGACTGGTGGCGATAGGCTCAGCTAAAGCGGTGATTTCGCTGTCGGCCAGATGGCGTACGTGCCAGTAGCCGGTAATGCACATTTCCGGGAAAGCGAGGACCTGTACGTTGTCGGCGGCGGCTTGGGCGATAAAGTCTTCCATAACGTCGAGATTGTAGTTCTTGTCGTTGGCGCGGTGTTGAAATTGTACCGACGCAGCACGAAGGGTCGTGGTCATAGCAAGCTCCTGTGGGGTTTTTGTTCGCTAATTACAGCAGCCGCATCGATTACTGTATAATCAATTAAAATCCTCTTTTGATAACTTAATGGAATGGATAATCGTCAACTACGTGCCTTTGTCGCGTTGGCCGAACTGGGGCGCTATCACCTGGCCGCCGAGCGGCTGTGCATCACCCAGCCCGCGTTGAGTAAGCAAATTCAAGCCATCGAACTGCAACTGGGCACCCGCCTGTTTGAACGGGGCCGCCAAGGTGCGCAATTGACGGCCAACGGTGCTGCACTGCTGCCCAGAGCGCGGGAGTTATTGACCCAATACGAGCAGTTTCATCTGTACGCGGTGCAGGTGGTGAAGGGGGAAACCGGGCGTCTGGCCTTAGGCTTTGGGCTTTCCAGCTTTCATCTGGCGCCGCAACGGGTGGCGGCATTTCGCCAGCGCTTTCCGTCGGTGGTGGTTGGCTTGGAGGATCTTCCTTCTGAACGGCAATGCCAGTTGTTGCTAAGCGGCGATCTACAGGCTGGATTTGTACGCTTGCCCGTTGTTGCTCCCTTGCAGGCTTTGCCTTTGCTGAACGATCGGCTGGTGCTGGCCGCGCCGCGAACGATGGCGTTGCAGGAGGAGAGTCTGTTGACGGATTTCCACCGTTTTCCTCTGTTACAGTTGGAGCCTTCGCGTGGCCGAGGGTTGAGTGAGCAGGCTTTGCGTTTTATTGCCGCTCAGGGGCTGCGGGCCAACGTGGTACAGCAGGCAGAGGATATCCAAACCTTGTTGGCGCTGGTGGCAGCGGGGATAGGCGTGGCGCTGTTGCCACAAAGCATTGCGTTTATTGCTCCGGCTGGGGTCGATATTCTGCCGTTAAGCGGCGAGCAGACGCAGTGGCAGGTTGGGCTGGCGTGGAACCCGCAGCGGCCTGATGCGCTACGGGATAATTTCATCCAGAGTATCTTGAACTCACAGCGGCCGGTATAACACCACCGTTGGCAGCTGGTGGTATTCGCTGCGGTGGCTTGCCACAAAGCCGACTTTCTTCGCCAGGCCAAGCGAAGGGCGGTTATCCGGCGAGATGATACAAACGACTTTGTCCTGTGAGAAATTCTCTTTGGCCCAGACTAGTGCGGCATTCAAGGCTTCGGTGGCATAACCTTTACCGTGCGCAGCCGTGATCAGCGTCCAGCCCATTTCGGGGACATCGAGTGCGGGTTGAATATCACGGTGAAAATCGGCGAAGCCAATGCCGCCGATATACCTGCCGGTGTTTTTCTCCCGCACCGCCCAGTAGCCATACCCCAGCAATTTCCAGTGGCCGATGTAGCGCAACAGGCGGCCCCAGCTGTCCTCCTTGTCGCGTGGCGTGCTGCCGATATAGCGCACTACCGCAGGATCGGCCCACATAGCGGCCAAATCGTCAAAATCTTCCAGCCGGTGGGCATCCAGGACCAGACGTTCGGTGATCAAGGTGGGGGCAACGGTGTGAGTGGGCATGGCTTCCTTCCTGAACAAGAGAAAAGGCGCTGCCGGAGCAACGCCTCAAGATACTCATTACTGTAGCCGAACTGCTTTGGCTCTAGCAATACCGGGAAGTTACACTACCAGCCACAGCAGCCAGGTAAAGGCGAAGCCACTTAAACCGAGCAGGGTGGTTAATACCGTCCAGGTTTTCAGGCCATCAGCCACTGACAGGCCAAGGTATTTGGTGACAATCCAGAAACCGGAGTCGTTAACGTGGGATAGCCCCAGGCCGCCAAAACAGGTGGCGAGCGTGACCAACACCAACTGCATCGGGTTAAGCCCGATAACCGCTTCGGACAGCAACCCGCCGGTCGTCAGAATGGCGACGGTAGCCGACCCCTGCGAGGCACGCAGTGCCAGCGAGATGATAAATGCCGCCGGGATCAATGGCAGGCCAATGGTGGTCAGCACATCTGCCAGCGCTTTACCTACGCCAGACTCGACCAGCACCTTGCCAAACACCCCACCCGCACCGGTAACCATAATGACCACCGCTGCTGTCGGTAACGCACCTCCCATCACATCGCTAGTGTGTTGCAAGCTCCAGCCACGGCGGATTGCCAGGAAATAGAATGCCAATACCAGAGCGATCATTAACGCTACGCCCGGCGAGCCGATTAATGACAAGGCATCACGGATTGGTGAACCGGCAGGTAACAAGGTTGCAGAAACGGTACCCAGCATAATGATGGCGATAGGGATCACGATCAGCGCGGTAATCAACCCGGCGCTCGGAGGATTGATCCGATCGCTGAGTGGGGCTCTGTCTTCCGGTGCCGGTTCTGGGGATGCCAGTTGCAGCTGTTCCAACACCTCAATGGAGAGGGGGTAGGCTTTACGGTTAAGATATTTCGCCGCGAAGTAACCAATAATCCCCACCGGGATACAGATGACCAGGCCGATAATGGTCAACCAACCGATATCGGCATTCAACAACCCCGCTGCCGCGACCGGGCCTGGGTGTGGTGGCAGAGCAACGTGGACCGTCAGCATCACACCGGCCATCGGCAAGCCAAACTTCAATGGTGAGACTTTTGCCACTTTGGCAAAGCCATAGATGATCGGTGCCAGGATGATAAAGCCGACGTCGAAAAACACCGGAATACCCAGGACGAACGCGGCACTGGTTAGCGCGGCAATGGTGCGTTTTGGCCCCAGCGCTTTGCTGAAACGTTGCGCCAGGGATTCAGCGCCGCCCGAATGTTCGATCATTCTACCCAGCATGGCACCCAGGCCGATGATAATGGTCACCGAGCCGAGTACACCGCCCATCCCGGCGGTCATCACTTTCATGACTTCACCGGTTGGGATCCCGCTGGCAAGCGCGACCAGTAGACTAACGACCAGCAGGGCGACAAACGGCTGAACCTTCGCCTTGATGACCATCAATAGCAGCAGTATGACACCCAGTACGGCAATGATCAGTAGCATAGTTGGAGACATAGCATAGCCTTTAATTCAGGTAAGAGTCCGGCACCGCGATCGCCCTGGGGCGATACGGGTGCGTTTATTTTTTATATTATTGAAACTGGTGTTGGCACTACGAGTTGTTGATTACAGGTAAGGTTTCACCCAACCCAGACCCGCCGTCGTTTCTCCACGAGGTTTATATTCACAACCGATCCACCCTTGGTAACCCACCTTGTCGAGTTGGGCGAATAGCCAAGGATAATTCAGCTCACCGTCATCGGGTTCATTACGGTCTGGCACCGAGGCGATCTGGATATGGGCATAGCGCCCGGCAAGCGTTGCAATCAGATTACTGATATTGCCGTCCACCAGTTGCGCGTGGAAGAAGTCGAACTGAATAAACACGTTCGGGCGATCGATGGTGGCTACCAGTTCCGCCGCCTGATGCTGGCTGGAGAACAGGTAGTTGGGCTTGATCGGTGGGCTGAGCGCTTCGATCAACACCTTGATGCCGTGAGGGGCGAAGGCGTCGGCGGCGTAACGGATATTGCTGATGAAGGTTTCCCGATAGCGGGCAATATCTTCCCCTGGCGGCACTACGCCAGCCATCACGTGAACGTTAGGGCACTTGAGGGCGATGGCATATTCCAGAGCACGATCGATATCCGCGCGGGCATCCTGCTCGCGGCCCGGTAACACTGCCAGCCCCCATTCACCTGCGCCCACATCGCCCGGCGCGGTATTGAACAACACCTGCTGTAGACCATTTTGTTGCAGTTTCTCCGTCAGTAGATCGGCGGGGTAATCATAAGGGAACAGGAACTCTACCGCTTTAAATCCGGCCGCCGCAGCGGCATCAAAACGATCCAGAAACGAATGCTCGGTAAACATCATCGATAAATTGGCAGCAAATTTTGGCATGGTTCAGCTCCGTAACTCGGCAATTTCATCATCGGTTAAATAGCGAATTGGGCGGTTGCCGAGGGTGAAAATCAGCTTGGCCGCATCTTCCATTTCTTCGGTATTGTTCGCGGCTTCCCGCAGGCTCTCGCCGGTGACCACGGGGCCGTGGTTCGCCAACAGGAAAGCCTTGTAGCTTGGGGCCAGCTTGCCCAGATCTTCCGCCAGCCGCAGATCGCCGGGGCGGTAGTAAGGCACCACCGGCACCTGGCCGACGCGCATCACCACATAAGGGGTGAACGGCTTGATGGCATTTGCCGTATCCAGCCCTTGCAGGCAGGAAAGCGCGGTCAGATAGGTGCAATGCAGGTGCACTACTGCCTTGCACGCCGGGTTGTTCTGGTACAGCGCGCGGTGAAAGCTGATCTCTTTCGAGGGCTTGTCGCCAGAAATCCATTCACCGCTCAGGCTGACTTTCGACAGTTTGTCTACCTGCAACTCCCCCAGGCAAGAGCCGGTGGGGGTGGCAAGCAGGGTACCATCTGGCAACAACAGCGAAAGGTTGCCTGCTGAACCGGTAGCGTAGCCGCGCTGGAAGAACGAAGCCCCCAGGCGCACCATCTCTTCCCTTGCCAGCTGTTCAGTGTCAGCGGTCATCGTCATACTGAAAACTCCGTTTGTGCTCTGGCGAAAAAGTTTTCATCGCCGAAGTTGCCCGATTTCAGGGCCAGTGATACCGGTTGTTCAATTGCGCGTACCCAAGGCACACCTGGAGAAATGCATGGGCCGATATGGAAGCCGCGGATCCCCAATGCCTGGGTGACCACGCCAGAGGTTTCACCACCGGCGACGATAAAGCGGCTGAAACCCTGTTGTTGCAGGCGTTTAACCACTTCAGCAAACAGGGCTTCAACCGCCTGGCTGGCGGCTTCGGTGCCGTATTGCTGCTGGGTTTTTTGCAGTTGCTCCGGTTCGACGGTGGCGTACAGCAACGGGGCCAGTGGCTGCGCGGCCTGCTGTTCTACCCAAGCGCTTAGTTCGGCTGCGTAGGCGCTGCGATCGCCTGCTGTGATGCAGCGCGAGACATCAATACTCTGTGCTGGAGCCTGTTGGCGGTAGCGTGCTACCTGCTTGTTGGTCATGGTGGAGCAGGAGCCGGAAAGTACCACGGCTTTCTTCCCCTGTGGCGCTCCGGCTGATTGAGCTTTTTCCTGACCTGGCTGCGCCCATTGGCGGGCAATGCCGATCGCCAGCCCTGAACCTCCGGTGACCAACTTCATGGTTTTCAGCGCTTCGCCCTGGGTCAGCAGATGCTGTTCGTTCAGGGTATCCAATACCGCGTAGCGCACACCTTGTTGCGCCAACTGTTGCAGTTTCTCCTGCACCGCATCGGCACCACGATCCATCTCTACTGCGTTGACCAGCCCGCAACGCCCGCTGGCCTGGGCCTCCATCAGCCGCATCAGATTACTGTCGGTCATTGGCGTCACCGGATGGTTGCGCATACCGGATTCCGACAGCAACTGGTCCATCACGAACAGATAGCCTTGATATACCGTGCGGCCATTTACCGGTAGTGCAGGGGAAATCACCGTTTGCTGTTCGCCAAGCGCATCGAGCAAGGCATCGGTAACCGGTCCGATATTGCCCTGGGCTGTGCTGTCGAAGGTGGAACAGTATTTAAAGTAGAACTGGCGGCAACCCTGGCGCTGTAGCCAGGCTAAAGCCTGCAACGACTGCTCGACCGCCTGGTCGACCGGGCAGGAGCGCGATTTCAGGCTGATTACCACCGCCTGCGAGTCGACAGGGGTATCATCCTGCGGCACGCCATTGAGCTGGACCGTAGGCAAACCGTTTTCTACCAGGAAGCTGGCGATATCGGTGGCGCCGGTAAAGTCGTCTGCAATCACTCCGAGTAACATTATGAGTTCTCCTTATTCTTCGGCAGTTCGATCCCGGCGAAGATTTTGATCACTGCGCTGTCATCTTCCTTGCCGAAACCTGCGTTGCTGGCGGAAGTAAACATGTTGAACGCCGTGGAGGCCAATGGCAGCGGGAAGTGCAGCGCTTTGGCAGTATCGGCCACCAGCCCAAGATCCTTGACGAAGATATCTACTGCAGATTTTGGTGAGTAGTCGCCATCGACCACGTGGCGCATACGGTTCTCAAACATCCAGGAGTTGCCTGCGGCGTTGGTGACCACATCGTACATCACGTCCAGCGGGATACCGGCGCGAGCGGCCAGCGCCATCGCTTCGGCACCGGCGGCAATATGTACGCCTGCCAACAGTTGATGGATGATCTTGACCGTTGCACCCAGGCCAATCTCGTCGCCGATGCGGTACACTTTCCCGGCCACGG
This sequence comes from Serratia sp. 3ACOL1, assembly GCF_003668775.1. Classification (NCBI taxonomy): domain Bacteria; kingdom Pseudomonadati; phylum Pseudomonadota; class Gammaproteobacteria; order Enterobacterales; family Yersiniaceae; genus Serratia; species Serratia sp. 3ACOL1. Next base: position 569,951 of record NZ_CP033055.1, read on the forward strand.
CATCTAGTACCGGTTGCAACTGGGCGAAGGTGCTCTCACTGCCCGAGGCCATCACGGTCATTTGGCCAGCCGCTGCCTTGGCTGCACCGCCGGAAACCGGGGCATCCAGCATCGGCAGGTTATACGCCAACAGTTTCTGTTCGATCTCTTTGGCATCCGCAGCCGCAATGGTGGAGGACACCATCACCGGCGTATTCGGTTTCAACTGGGCCGCCAGGCCGTTTTCCCCAAACAGGATCTGTTTTACCTGGTTGGCATTAACCACCAACAGCAGCACCGCATCCAGTTCGGTTGCAAAGTCTGCTGCGCTGGTGGCGGCCTGTTTGGCACCGGCTTGCTGTAGCGCTGCCAGTGCCTGTGGGTTGAGATCGACGCCATAGGTAGTCAGCCCGGCATTGATGCAGGACGTTGCCGCGCCCATGCCCATTGAACCCAAACCGACGATACAAACTGCATAGTTTCCTGGTTGTGCCATGATGCACCTCTGTTAATTTTAGTGATTATTTGTTTTGATGTGTTAAATGTAAGCGTTATTGGCGCGGATATCGGTGATCGTCTTCACAATTATTAACAATGTAACGGACGGTCTAAAAAACGGTTACTCTTGCTAACATAATGCTTTTAAATGTTTTTTATGATTATGACCGGCTTCACAGCCTGAAAAGCTTTACTACCGTCGCACGAAAATTGACGTAAAATCACAATTATTATCATCGCAGTCTGAGAGGGGGAACCGTGATACCTGTTGAACGCCACCAACAAATTTTGGCGCTGGTGTCCGAGCGCGGCGCAGTCAGCATAGCTGAACTGACCGAAAGGCTGGGAGTCTCGCACATGACCATCCGGCGCGATCTGCAAAAACTGGAAGAGCAGGGCAGTGTACTGTCCGTCTCCGGCGGCGTACAGGCGGCCGAGCGCGTGGCGATTGAGCCTTCGCATCAGGATAAGGAAGGGATGTTCAGCCAGCAGAAAGCCGCTATTGGGCAACTGGCCGCGCGGCAGATCCCGGCCAACAGTTGCATCTATCTGGACGCAGGCACCACCACGTTGGCCCTGGCTCGCCAGCTCGGCGACCGTGACGATATCACCGTGGTAACCAACGATTTTGTTATCGCCGCCTATTTGCTCGAACACAGCCAGTGCAAGCTGATCCACACCGGCGGTACGGTATGCCGGGAAAACCGTTCCTGCGTGGGCGCCGCTGCGGCTCAGGCTTTACGTAATCTGTTTATCGATCTGGCGTTTATCTCTGCTTCTTCATGGAGCATGCGGGGTTTGTCTACTCCGAACGAGGATAAGGTGGTGGTGAAAAACGCCATCGTTGAGGCCAGCCGCCGCCGCATTTTGCTGAGTGATACTTCCAAATATGGCAAGGTGGCCACCTATCTGGCGCTGCCGATTTCGGTCTTTGAGGTGATTATCACTGACGATCATCTGCCGGAAGCGGCGCGTGAGGCGATTATGCAGGCAAATATTACGTTGCTTACTGCGGTGCAGTGACCTTAAACCCCACGAATCTGATAAACACCGGGGTGGTTATCACTGCCCCAAGATCGTGGCCACAGACTCCACAACGGATAATACCAGGCATTGAGCCGCAATAATTCCATCACGTCCAGGTGCCAGCCAGTGGCACCGCCAGCCTGCTACCACATAATATTTACCTATAAAAAGTTAATAAGTTATTTTTAAGGATCCACCTTAATGTGGTGCTGGTATACATCCTAATGAGTATGGGTAACACCAGGTTATATCGCTATGTAAAGTCAGTGTCATGCTAAGGCAGTTATCTGGCAGTGTGGCAGGTTAAAACTATTGATTTAAATGATAAAGGTTATCAACGATAGCTGAAAACTCCTACTTTCCCAGTCCTGTAAGATCTTAGTGATGGTTAAATCTGCGATATTTTTACATTAAAAAAGGCTCTGCAGGGTGTTTTTGTGAAGTTTTTCGCTAAAAATAAATTTATGGCGACATAAAAATCTAACCTTATGAATTTTAACGAATCAATATATCAATAATCAGCTTGTTTCGATAATCTTTGTTTTGGTCATGAGAAAATTCTTATTCCAGGGAGAAGGAAAAATGCCACAGTTAATGACAATTACCCGCGGTCTATTTACTAGCGATAAAAACGTTCACGCAGGCTTTTTTTTAATTTCAATTAAATGATTTTATTAACGATTAATGCCTGGGCTGTCTGTTTTTATAGTGAAAGTCGTGAATATAATGAAATATAAACTTAATGACCGTATTATCTTCGATGTCGATAGCGGAACGCTGAGTTTGAGCGATCTGTTTGACGATACTGTCACCATCTCCAACCCATCCAAGCGCTTGCTACAGTTACTGATTGTCCACCAGGGCGATGCCGTGAGCCGTGAAGTGATCTTCAAAAAGGTGTGGGATGATTATGGGATGATTTCCAGTAACAATAATCTTAACCAGTGCGTGAGCAAGTTACGTAGAGTGATCAAGGCGCTGGGAATTGATGAGGAAGTGATCGTCACGGTTCCCAAGGTGGGTTTTATGCTGCACAGCGAAATCCAGATTGTGTCTTGTGAGGATGAAAAGGATACGCCGATCCTTGATGCCGAACCGCCGGTATCAGCCGCTAAAACCATACCCGTGGTGGTGGGCAAGGTGTTTTCACGTGCTTCCTTGCGCTATGGTTGGGGGATAGTGGGCTTTGTGTGTGTGGTGTTGGCCGGCATCGCGTTCTATATTTTCAATCCAAGCATCCGGCAAGAGAGCTATCTGGGCAAATCGGGTAACTGTGCGGTATTTATGTCGAACTCCACGGTTCGGGCAGATCCGGCATTCAGCGATGATGTGTTGGTGCAGGTGGCAAGGCAAAAAATCCAATGCCAACCGGATGAATACCTGTTACTGATGCGTGGCAATCAGGTGAAGTCGTATATTTCTGGCATCTCACGGCTATTTTTTCTCCGCTGCAAGATTTTGCGAGAGCATAAGATTGAACTTTGCTCTGGTCTGGAAAGCGAATCCTCCCTTTAATTGAATAATGATGCTTGGCTGGCGGGATAAACGACCGACAGCCAGAACATCGTGGCCTGAGATTTAACCACTTTACTAACGTTATTTTCCCTCAAGTACGATCGCTGCAGTGATTTATCCCCCTTATTATTCCGCTGGCTGACTACCCTGAAACAGTAATGCTCCTCACGCTAGCCCTCTCCCAAAAGGAGTGGAGACCGAACGTGCCACCATTTTATTACGGCACTCCGCTTCTGCATCAACCTTGTTACAGATCACCTCTGTACCCGAACACGGCACCATACCAGCACCCTACCCCAAAAGGAGAGGGGACCGAACGTGCCACCATTTTATTACGGCACTCCGCCTCTGCATCAACCTTGTCGCCGCTCACCTTTGCACCTGAATACGGCGCTGTACTAGCTCCCTCGCCCTTTGGGAGAAGGTTGGGGTGAGGGAAAATGGGGTGCCTTAACTGACACACATTAAATGTACAGGCTGATTTTTCACCAGAAATGGCACCGAATAACGACAGTTATAATGTGGTTAATGTTTGCTCGAATTAATCTAGGATAATTCTGCTACCTTCCTTACGTAGGTGGGGTTTCTATCCTTAATTGAGTATTAAAAAGATTAAACACAGGATTTAAATCTAAACATTTCACATTTACTAGTTAATGATTATATTAAGATTAATTTGGGTTAAGATTTTTCTCGTCAAGTAGGACGGGAGGCATACTCACGTTGCATATCAATACTTGGCGTTATCCCGCTAGCAACTGGCAATACCGGAGTGAGTGGAGATGACAAAGATCGGCACATTTAACGGACAATAGAAATCTATAACTTAGGGAGTTTTACCATGAAAAAGATCACACTTGCTCTGGCAATCGTTTCAGCATTCGCAGTAGTGGGCACCGCTCAGGCAGCAGACGTTACCGCACAAGCCTTGGCTACCTGGTCAGCCACTGCCAAGAAAGATACCACCAGCAAGTTGGTTGTGACGCCAATCGGCAGCCTGTCTTTCCAATATGCTGAAGGCATCAAAGGTTTCAACAGCCAGAAAGGTCTGTTCGACGTGACTATCGAGGGCGAAGGAACCGCCACCGATTTTAAACTGACCTCCAAGCTGGTGGCCAATACTCTGACTCAGCTCGACACCTCTGGTTCTACCCTGGAAGTGGGCGTTAACTACAATGGCGCAGCAGTAGAGAAAACTGCTGAAACCACCATGATCGACGTTAATGCCGGTATTATGGGTGGCAACCTGAGCGCACTGTCTGGCGCTTACGACAAAGCTGTTCGTACCAGTGCACAAGATCAGTTCACCTTCAGCATCATCGGCGCAACGGCTGATGGCGCAACTGCTGTGACTGATTTCAGCACCCTGCCTGAAGGTATCTGGAGTGGCGACGTGAGCGTAGAGTTCAACGCTACCTGGACTACCGCATAATCGTTTCCCCAGAGTAATGCGTCTTAACAGGGGGGAAACCCCCTGTTTTTGTCAGCTAAAGAGTTTGGAATACCGCTATGAATCGTTTCTATTTTTCTATTCCCCTGTTGCTGTCCCTATGCCATAGCGCCTTTGCGCTGGATGTTGGCGCGGTCAGTTCCTTTATGCCCAGTAATAGCGCGACGCTAAGTAAAGAAATTAAAAATACGACGGATAGCGGCCGCCTGGTGAATATAAAAATAGAAAGGATTTCCGACCCGACGGAATCCGGCGTGGTGATCCCGATGGCGACGAAAGACGAAATGCTGTTGTCACCGGCCAGCCTGATGATGCCAGCCAACGCCAGGGATGTGATCCGTTTTTATTATAAGGGCCCAGAAGATAGCCAAGAGCGCTATTACCGGATTGTCTGGTTCGATCAGGCATTGACGGATGCGGGGCAGAACACCGCCAAACGCAATGGCGTGGCCACCACCTCCGCGCGTATTGGCACCATTTTAGTCGTTACGCCACGCCAGGTTAATTTTAATCATCAGTTTGCCAATAACAAAGTCGCCAATACCGGCAATGCCACCTTCAAAATGGTGGCCTACGGCCCCTGCAAGAATAAGAAAGAAGGCAGCAGTTGCAAGGAAAACTACTTTGTCATGCCAGGTAAAGATCGTGGCCTGTCAAAAGTGGATATCAATGATAAGAAAAGCCACGTTGCGCTTTGGTATGGAGAGCAATTTATTCAAGTCAAATAACACCGAGTTGGGCTGCCACGGGATGTTGCAGTAAAGGGATGCATAATAGTTCAAGGAGTTAGACGTGAAACTAGCACTGGATAGTGCATTACTCAAGATATCAGTAGCGGTGGGGATGAGCGTTATCCCGGCCGTGATGATCCCTGGGCAGTCGGCTCTTGCCGCCGGGTTAACCCAAATTGATGGCGTGTTGATCCCCCAGACTTTCAGCATGGCATTGCGTGAGGGGATGAGCATCCCATTATTGCTGCATTTTGAACAAAACAGCACCCTGAAAGACGATCAACGCATTGGGCGCGCATTGCTGGTGCTTGATGACAATCATCTGAAAATTAGCGAAATTACCCTGGAAGATAACGAAGGTGGCGCACAGCTGACCGCCGCGATCACCAAGCAGCTCAATACGCTCAATGACGCCAACTTTGATGACAAGCAACGCATTACGCTGTCGGATGATGCCTGGCTGGCGTTGGATTTCCGCCAGTTGAACCTGCAATTGGTAGTGAAGCAATCGGCCTTGGGTACGGTATTGCGTGAGCGTGCCAGCGATATTGGTGCGTCGAGTGTTGATGAGATAAGCAGCACGCTGGCCTACAACCTGGGCGTTTACGATAATCGCACCAAAGCCAGTGAAGGTTTTACCTCCAGCTATTTATCGCTGAATAACGTCACTTCTCTGCGTGAGCATCATGTGGAAGTGAACGGTTCTGTCTATGGGATTGGCAGCAGCAACCAGGATTCGACGCTGTATAAGCTGATGTATGAGCGTGACTTCGCTGGCCGACGCTTTGCCGCAGGCATGCTCGACAGCTGGAACCTGCAATCGCTGGGGCCAGTGACCACCATCAATTCGAGCAAAATCTACGGCATGTCCTATGGCAGCCGGGCCAATTCGACGGTGTTTGATAATAGCCAGTCGTTAACACCGATTGTCGCCTTCTTCCCCTCGGCGGGTGAGGTTCACCTGTCACGTGATGGCCGTCTGCTCAGCGTACAGAATTTCTCTATGGGTAACCACGAAGTGGATACCGGCACGCTGCCTTTTGGTATTTATGATGTGCAGGTTGAGGTGATCGTCAATGGTCAGGTGATCAACCGCCGTATGCAGCGGGTTAACAAACTCTATAGTCCGCTGCACGCCGCGGGTGCGCCGATGTTCTGGCAGTATTGGGGCGGCATGGTGCGTATGGATGAGTGGCGTGGCGACAACGATCGCTTCGCTGAGGCTAAAGATAGCTACCTGCTGGGGGCTTCAGCCTCTGGCAACCTGTCTCGCTTTAACTGGGCGCTGTCCGGCTATTCCCTGGACAGCACTTCGGTGGCGGAAGGCCGTTTAAGCATACCGATCATCGATGCGGTGCAGGTTAGCACGCAGAGCATGGTAGCCACAGACCGATCCTGGACGCTGATCAATACCGTGAGCGCCACGCTGCCCGGTGGTTTCAGTACGCTGTGGGCCAACGAAGAAAAAACGGTGATCGGCAACAAACTGCGCCAAAACGATGCCCATAACCGGGCGATCGGCGGCTCGCTGAACTTGGGGGCGATTGTGCCTCACCTCGGCACGCTCAGCGTCAGTTATAACGATGACAAGAAAAATAGCAGCCATTACTACAACGTGGATTACTACCAGAATCTGTTCACCGGCCGTTACGGCACGCTGGGCATACGTGCCGGGGTACAGCGATACAATAATGGCCATTCCGGCGGCAATACCGGCAAGTACATTGCGCTCGATTTCTCCTTGCCGCTGGGCAACTGGTTCAGCGCCGGGGTTTCTAACCAGAATGGCTACACCACGGCCAATATTGCGGCGCGTAAAGAGATCGCCGATGGGCCGATCCGTACCGTGGGGGCAAACCTGTCGCGCGCTATCTCCGGCGACACCAACGGGGATAACAGCTTTAACGGCGGTGCCTACGCCCGTTTTGACACCAAGTATTCTACCGGCACCGTCAACGTTAGCAGTTCCGCAGACGGCTACGTGAATACCAGCCTGACCGCTAACGGTAGCGTCGGTTGGCAGGGGCGTCATATCGCGGCAAGTGGACGCAATGAAGGTAACTCAGGGATCATTATCAATACCGGCCTGGAAAATGAAGGCATGCTGACCGCGCGCGTGGATGGCCGCGTCGTCAAGCTGACCGGCGACAAGAACTATCTGCCACTGTCCCCTTATGGTCAGTATGTCGTGGAGCTGATGAACAACAAAAACTCGGCGGAAAGCTTCGATATCGTCACCAATCGTAAGAACAGCCTGACGCTGTACCCGGGCAACGTGGCGGTCATCGAACCGCAAATCAAACAGATGGTCACGGTATTTGGCCGTATCAAGGCCGAGGATGGCACGCTGCTGGCCAACGCCAATATCAACAACCATATCGGGCGTACCCGTACGGATGAAAAAGGGGAGTTCGTGATGGATGTGGATAAGAAATTCCCAGTAATCGATTTTACCTACCGCCACAATCAAAGCTGTGAGGTGGCGCTGGATCTGAGCAAGGCACAGGGTGCGGTCTGGGTCGGCGACGTGGTTTGCCGCGGCTTGAAGTCCTACGCCAAAGTGGGCCAACCAGGAGATATGAGCAATGAAGGCTAATAACATACGTTTGGCGCTGTTGATCGGCGGCCTGCTGAGCATTGCCCCGGCGCAGGCGGTGAACCCGACCAATCTGGGAGATGCCGCAACGATGAAGTTTGTCTTTGTTGAGAACAATGCGGACGATAACTTCTTTGTAACCCCGGCAGGGGGGCTTGATCCGCGTATGACCGGTGCCAATAAATGGACCGGCCTGAAATATGGGGGTTCCGGCACCATTTACCAGCAGAGCCTGGGCTACGTCGATAATGGCTATAACTATGGGCTGACGGCTAACAACCGCTTCGATATGTGGCTGGAAAATGCGCCTATTAAAAATCCGTTCCTTGGCCTGCGTTGTATCAACTGGTATGCCGGCTGCAATATGGACACCAGCCTGATCTTGCCTGAAGCCACTGATGAGAAAGGGTTTTACGGTGCTGTCGTCACCTCCGGTGGGGCAAAATGGATGCACGGCATGATGTCACCGAGTTTTTATCAGTACCTGAAACAGATGGGAGCGGGCACTTCGTTCAGCATGCAGATCAACGGTTGTCAGACCAACGTTGTCTACAATGCCAGCAACGGCGAACGTTGCCAGGATCAGGCTCGTGGCACCTGGTATCGACGTAACGTCACCCATAGCAAAGCGGCACACCTGCGTTTTATTAATACCAATGCGGTATCGGAAGTGTTCGTCAACAGTGATGGAATACCGATCATCGGTGAAGGTAATGCGGACTGCCGCAACCAAACCGTCGGTGCCCGCAGCGGTATCATGTGCAAGATGGTGAGCTACGACCTGCAAACGGATGGCAGCGTCAGCAATACCTCGATCCATATTTTTCCGTCGATCAACCATGCCGCACTGTCATCGGCGGTTAATGCGGCCGATCTGCAATTCAGTTTGAATGGCAACAGTTGGAAAAATACCTCGGGTACCGGCAGCTACTATACGTTTAACGAGTTGAAGAGCAGCAATGCCGTTTACGTGTTTTTTGCCAGTAACTTCTTCAAACAGATGGTCAAGCTGGGGATCACCGACGGCGGTACGCACGATCTGATTAACTTCCGTTTCCAGAACACCACCTCGCCGGAATCGGGCTGGTATGAGTTCTCGACCTCTAACCAACTGATCATCAAGCCTCGTGATTTCAGTATCAGCATTATTTCCGAGGATTTCGATAATAATCCGCACCGGGAAGGCTATGTTGGCCCCTCCGAGCCACCTTTGGAGTTTGGCTATATTGTGACCACCAGCGCCAAGACCAATGCCGATCAGGTCAGGGTGATGGCGACTGGCCCAACGCAGTCACTGCGGGGGATCAACTACTGTATTTTCTCCTCTCCAGACAATACTACGCAGGTTCCATTCCCGGCCCAGCTCAGTATCACCACCAGCACGGGGACGGAGCAGGTGTTTGATGCCGGTTGTGACAGCCAGTGGCACGATATGACCAACGCCCTATGGAGCAGCACCCCATGGAATGATATTTCCGGTGACGTGGGGGTGATGAACAAGACCAAGGTCAAGTTCAGGATCCCGATGAACGATCCGATCTCGCTGAAAACGGTGGAAGGTAACGCCTGGTATGGTGATGTGCATGCCGCCGGTGAAATCCACGTTGAGGCAACCTGGCGCAATATTAATTAAGGGGATGATATGAAAACTCTGCTGCTATGGCTAATCTTCCTGCCCTTTACCGCCGGGGCGATCAACGTGGGTACCATGACGTTTGCGATGGATCAGGATCAGTCCTTTGTCGCCAAGCGGGTGTTGAACAATAACGCCAGCGCCCGGTTTTATCAGGTTTCCATTCGTGCCATCGATCGGCCAGGGGAGCAAGAGGTACGAACCCGCCCGGCAGAGGGGAATTGCTGTTTGCCCCCAAGCAACTGACGCTGCGGGCAGGGCAGGGGGAATATTACAAGTTCTATTACCATGGGCCGAAGGATAATAAAGAGCGTTATTATCGCGTCTCATTTCGTGAGGTACCGACTAACCTGCTGACCACCGGGCAGAGCAATAAAGCTGGGGCCAACCTGGAGCCGATCGTGGTAATGGATACCATTCTGGTGGTCAGACCGCGTGTGATCCAGTTTGACTATCAGCTTGACAAGCAGCGCGGTACGCTCAAAAACACCGGTAATACCTTTTTTAAGTTTTTGCTGAAACCCGGTTGTGATAGCACTGATGAAGAAGGGATCACCGAGTATTTACGACCAGGGGATACGCTGTCGCATCCGGGTATCAAACTGCAAGGTCAGAAATTTATTATTTATAACGATAAGTTTATCAACGTGGATAAAAGTTGCATTTAAATAGCAAGATTTTATTGACCGTTCGGCAGGAAACGCTGGTTTCAGGTGGTTTTTATAAACTAAAAAATATAATATTTTCAATGGGGTAATTAATTATGCATGCCTTTTATAACGAGACTTTTATTATCTTTGATCCCCATCCTTTGGTGAATATCGGCCTGCAGGCATTGATTGACCCGAACAATAAAAAAATCAGCCGTCTAAGTAGACTGAAAGATATTGTCTCGTTACTTAATGATAAAGAACAGCAAACGGTTATTATGGAGCTCTACCATCATACCGAAGACATTTATCAGGTGGTGCGATTCGTGTTGACCTTCGGTACGCTTTGGCCAAAGGCGTCCTTGGTGGTTTTCACCGATATCATCAACCCGGATATTTTGTCGTTGCTTGCCGCACAAAAACACCTCTCATTAGTGGCCAAGCGCGATAGTGTGAATTATTTGCTGGCAGCTGTTTCGGCGGCCCATCCTACTGCGAGTTATCGTAGCCCAGCGATGCGGCAGCTGTTGTTGCAGGAACTGCGGCCATTATCAGGTTGTGAATGGCGCATCCTGGGGTTGATGGTTGCCGGAGCCAATGCACAGCATGCCGCTCAGGTTATCGGGCGCAGCTATAAGACCGTCTGTACCCATAAGCTGAATATTATGCGCAAGCTGGGGCTGAATCAGGTTGGCTTTATGCAGCTGCTGTTGGCGTTCAGAACCCGTTATTGGGATGAAACTGCTATTTCTGGAGTACATCCAGCTCCACCTCACTGAGAGAGAAGGGCTGTTTCTGAGGTTGTGCCAGCGGTGCTAGTTCAAACAATTCCTCTGTCAATCGGCCTGGCTTAAATCAGTGCAGATCGCCTTTATTCTAGGTTTATTATTAATTCCAGGCTTTTTATTAATGATATATATGTCACTTGTAAGCGAACTAGGTCGCTGTTTTACGTTACAATTGACTATAAAATGTTCTGTCTTGGTGTTATTAATAGCGTGGTAATATTATCATTCCCGGTGTTAATTTGAGAATTTACTGGTTACACTAAAGAATTTCTCATGAAAGATCCGAAAGTAAAATATTTTAGCTGAATTTTATTGTCTTAATAAATGCTATAAATTAAGGTCCTTCTGCCTTTAAGAACGGCGTATTCATGTTTTTAATTAATTATTCTAGAAGGATCTATATAGATGAATAAAAGCAAAATTGGGCTTTTGATGCTCGGTACTCTGGTGTTCTCAGCGAATGCTTTTGCTGGTATCAGCAGCCAAGAGCAAAATATGCGTAATGAAGTCACCAAGTGCGTCAGTGATATCCAGTCATATGGCAATGATCCTCGGGAAAAATCGCCTCTCTGGGTTATTTACGGCACACGCGGTGGTGCACATAAGTATTGCGGTTCCGTTGCCGCTAAAACCAGAACTGCAATCACGCCAGGGTACAACCAGCAAGAGGCTTGGGAAGCAGAGTGGCAGGATCTCTTTGCAGAATATAGCGCCATTCCTAAGGCAGATGCCAACCAACCCAATACCCTGAAATTGGTTAAAAAGCTTCGTGATCTTGCCGCAGCAAACAAATTGGATGGGCGCCATGCTCAGTCTAAACTCTATGTTTATCGTGCTATGATGCGTGAGCTTGATAAATTGGATGCGATCCTGCCTTCTGTAGAAGGTAAGTAATCTGTTCTAATTAAATAATTATGTACCGGCACGTTTAATTATGACTGCCGGTGCATTTTTATAAATCCCATTATTTCCATTCTCGCTATATGAATAAAAATTTATTCGTTTTCCCTACTCTATTAATGGCAGCCTGGTTTGCCAATGCAGGGGAGTATTTTTATATCTCCCAAGGGGAGCGGATATAGGCCATATGGAATTGGACGTGGCGGACGACGGTTTTCCATGTTTTGATAGACAACAGCTTATTGAATGGGAAATCCTTTCACCAGCAAATATGAGTGAGGTACCAGAAACCGGCTGTATCAAAGTTAAAGATCTTTATCCATTAAATATTACCGTTACCTTAATTGATAAGGTGAATTTTCTCATTTTTACATTCTTGGAGTCGACAGAGGTCAAGGCCGATCCTCGCCTGGCTATCGAGTATAGAGATGAGGGTATTCCAGCTATCCTGATAAACTATGATGTTAACTATAAAAAATATCAGGGAGAACGTTATGTCAGAAGAAAAAGAAAAGATAACTTAGTCGTTGAGTTAGAGTCTGGCATCAACTATCAACACTGGCGGTTAAGATCACGGCAGTTTCATGATAATGAGGATATGCTACAGCAACGAATAAGGTTTTCCGATCTCTATGCTGAAAGAGATATCCCCGTGATAAACTCTCGCCTGCATTTTGGTGAGGGCTACAATAATACTTTCTATCTGGATCCCTTCCCCTATCGCGGGATAAAATTGTCCTCGGACGATAATATGTTTCCTTCGTCACAGGGGCCGGTGTTGCCTTGGGTATACGGAGTGGCCACCAGTGATGCTGAAGTTGAGATCCGGCAGAACGGCAAACCGGTTTACCGTACGATGGTTCAAGCCGGGGATTTCGTGCTGAGAAATATCAAACTGTTTGACAAGTCGGGTTCTATTACCATGACGGTGAGAGAAAGCGACGGTAGCATCATTTATTATGACGTACCCTGGAGTCGGTTGGACAACATCCTGGATAAGAACATGTGGAAATATGATATCTCATTCGGCAAGTTTATGAGTAGTGAGAGAATGGAAGAGTCTAACCCCATTTTCTTTCAGGGGGCGCTGGATATGGCCTCACTGCACAAAGCTCTTTATTTGGTGGTGCGTTGATATCGCAAAATTACTATAGCCACTCACTAGGTATTGGTCAGCGACTCAATCAATTCGGTGATGTTACCTTTAATCATCAGTACAGCAGTATAACATCGGCAGAGCAGGGTCAGGTGAATGGTGAGAAGTTGCGTTTACACTATGTGGCTAATTTCAACAAGGCGAATGCCAGCATCAGGTTAAATGGCGAGTATTATCTACAGCCTCATTTTAATGATTTCAATAATTACGCCTATAATGCTAAAACAGATTATTATTGCTGTGATTATTATAAAAAAGAATATGGTTTTGATTTTTCGCTAAGCGCATTGATCGGTACCTCACAGAGCTTGTCGTTAAATATCAACCGGGAAAAATACAAAGAAGATCAAGGTAAGCGGACGTTCTACTCGCTGAAGTTTATGCAAAACACCGTCAACTTATCCTATGACCTTGACCTGTCCTACTATCAATACCCTGCGCAAAAAAGTGAAATGCTGTTTGGTATTACCTTCAGGGTACCCTTAAAGAGAATGGGGATTGATAACACCAGCCTGAATCTGGGATACAGCTATAACCCCTATGATCACTATCAATCTGAGCTTGGCGTTAGCGGTAGACATCTAAATAATAACCTTAACTACCGGGTGACTGGCCGCAGGGGCAAACAGAGCAAGGCAAGTTATCAGGCGAATGCCAATTACCGTTATGCTGCGGGTGAATCGGCTATCAGATACCAGTCTGGAACAAACTATGCGCTTTACTCGGCGAACAGCTCAGGTTCATTGGTTGCCCACCAGGCGGGGATTACCTTAGGGCCAGCGTTAGGTGACACTAACGCACTGGTTTATAGCAAAAAGCATCCCAATGCGACGATCCCCGAGCAGGTTGATGTGATTACCGACAGTCGCGGCTATGCCATTATCCCCAATCTTATTCCCTATCAGGTCAACGTGGTCAATGATGAGATAGGCCAAGAGAGGGAATTTGGTGAGCCAGCCAATGAAGTCGTTAAAGTGCCGACATTAGGGGCCTTATCCTATTATGAGTTGCTCAACTAAATAGCTGTGCCGAAGAGGGCAACAGGTGGAAATCATACGGGGTGCCGGCACGCCATAAGCCCTTCCCTGGAGGCTGATTGCCGGCACTTTAGCTAGATTACCGACAGGGAGAAACGAAAGCAGGCGCCAGCATGCTGCTGATCCACTAGCGTAATATCACTGTCGTGTAACTGCAGAATGCGTTTGACAATCATCAGCCCCAAACCCCCTGCATGACGGCGGGCATGGTTGAGAATTGACGGACGGATAAACAGATCTGGGCGCAGTTCCAAGGGAATGCCAGGCCCGCTGTCATTGACCTGAACCATCACCTTATTACCCTGCGGCCACAGGCGCACTTCAATCTCTCCACCGCTTGGCGTATGTCGGATCGCGTTATCCAGCAGGTTTGTCAGCACCCGTTCCATCATGCTCAGATCGGCAAACACCAGGGGGATGCCCGGCTGAATATCGGCAAGCAGGCGCTGCTGGCGAGCCTCGGCGGCCAATTCGAACTTCTGGAATACGTCCTGCACCAACTCACTGAGAGAGAACGGTTCTTTCTGAGGTTTCACCACGCCGTATTCCAGCCTGGCCAGCTCAAATAGCTCTTGAGCCAGCCGCCCAACTTTGCGGCTCTGCGCCAGGGCTATCTCCAGATAGCGTTGACGGTCGGTGGGGGTCAGGCTGGCGGATTTTACCGACAGCGTTTCCAGATAACCATGCAGCGAGGTCAATGGAGTACGCAGATCGTGAGAGATATTGGCGATAAACTCGCGCCGTTGTTGGTCCTGTTGTGACAGGGTTTGCCATTGTTCGGTAATGCGCTGTGCCATACGGCGGAATGCCTGCTGCAACTGGCTGACTTCATCACGGCTGTGACTCTCCGCAGGGGTGTTGGCATAGGTTTGCAGTGCTGCGATGCCGTCGCTATCCAGAGCACTAACCTGCTGGGTCAGACGGCGGATCGGCCGTGTTACCCAGTGGAAGGCAAAGCCCCCAGCCAGCAGCCCGAACAGCGCCACCAGCCCCATCGACCACAGAGCGGTATAAATGGCAGAATTGATCTGGGCGCTATTGGCCAGCGCATCATAATCTTCCCCCAGCAGCACCACGTACAAATAGCCTTCAATCTCGCCATTTACCCGCAGCGGCGCGGCGCTGAAGACTTTTTGGTTATTAAGATTGCGCGGATCGTCGCCATAGAGGGGCATTTCGGCCCCGTTCAACAATGTCTGTATCGGTAACAGATCGACCTTCTGGCGTTTCATGTGCCCGGCAGGTGCCGCGTTGCCGACGATGTTGCCTTGTTTATCCAGCAGATAAACCTCAACGCTCGGATTAACCGCCATCAGTTTATCGAACAGGGTATGCACCGACCGATCGTTCCAGCCTTGTGAACTCAACAGTGGGTTGCTGGTGGCGATATGCTGCGCCAGATTGGTGGAAAGCCGTTGGATCACCGCCTGGCTATATTGTGTGCTGCTGCGGACCTGTAACCATCCGGAGATCGAACAGCAGATGAGCAGCAGCAGGGCGAAAACCAGAGTCAGGCGTTGCGTTAGCGTGAGATTTTTCATCATTTACCCTTGCGGCGAAGCCGCGAATTTATAGCCCTTACCCCACACGGTGAGGATGTGCTCGGGTTCTGCCGGGTTGCGCTCAATCTTGATCCGTAGCCGGTTAATATGGGTATTCACCGTGTGTTCATACCCTTCATGTTCATAACCCCAGACTTGATTGAGCAGGCTGAGGCGGGAAAACACTTTGCCGGGGTGGCGGGCGAAGAAATACAGCAGGTCGAACTCGCGTGGTGTCAGTTCCACCGTTTGCTGGTTTAGAAGAACTTCGCGGGCGATAGGATCGATCACCAGCCCGTTCATGCTTAACGTTCCCGCCTCCATCCTGAGATTACGGGTCATCGCCTCTTGGCGTCGGAACAGAGCTTTGACGCGGGCGACCAGCTCCAGCATGGAAAAGGGTTTGGCCAAATAGTCGTCTGCACCCAGTTCCAACCCCAGTACCCGGTGGACTTCACTAGAGCGGGCGCTGGTGATAATGATTGGCGTATAGCGCGTCATATTACGGGCGCGACGGCAGATTTCCAGGCCATCGATGCCCGGCAGCATCAGATCGAGGATCAGCGCGTCCCAACCTCCTTGTTCCAGCATTGCCATGCCCAGATTGCCATCGGCCGCGTGGCTGATGTCATAGCCTTCATCGCGCAGATGCAGTTGCAACAGTTCGGCGATATGGCCGTCGTCTTCGACGATCAAGATTCGTTTTGCCTTTTCCATTTTCTCTACCGCAGTTAACTGGTCTACCTGAAGTCTACACAACCCCTACCTTGGAAGTGATCACATTTTATTTAACTTTGCGTGAGGTCTTGGGGAACAAATCCGTTGAATACTGCCGACATCGAACCGATACGGGGCAGGAGAGAAGCGATGATCACGGCGAAACAGACCCTTATCCACCCGCTGTGGCTAAGGCTGACACACTGGCTGAACGCACTTGCCATGCTGATTATGGTCACCAGCGGTTGGCGCATTTATAACGCTTCCCCGTTGTTTAACTTTAGTTTTATCAACGAGCTGACGCTAGGCGGTTGGTTGGGGGCGCGCTGCAATGGCATTTTGCCGGCATGTGGCTGTTTGGCATCAATGGCCTGTGCTATCTGCTGATCAACCTGTTCAGTGGCCGCTTTAAACGCCAATTCTGGCCGCTCAGCCCCAGGCAGTTTGTGGCCGATCTTTGGGCCGCCCTGTGCGGCAAGTTGTCACACGCCGATCTGCGCCACTACAACATGGTCCAGCGTGTGGCCTATCTGGTGGCTATCGTGGTTAGCGTCCTGATGGTGCTCTCTGGGCTGGTGTTGTGGAAGTCGGTGCAGTTTCCCCTGTTACGTACCCTGCTTGGGGGCTACGACGCGGCCCGCTATGTGCACTTTTTTGCCATGACGGCGCTGGTTGGCTTCGTGGTGATCCATCTGGTGATGGTGGCCCTGGTGCCACGTACGTTGCTGGCCATGTTGCGTGGACGCTAAGGAGACACCGATGAAAATGGAAAAACCCCCTCTCAGCCTCAGCGAAGGCCAGGATATCGTTAAAGAGGCACAACGCCTGTTAGCGCACCAGTTGGCATCGTCGTCACGCCGCCGTTTTCTGCGCAATGGCTTGACTCTGGGGGGCGTAGCGATGCTGACTGGCTGCGATCTCAGCGATAACGCTCAGGTAGATCAGGCCTTGAACCGCATCTCACGCTTTAACGATCGGGTTCAGGGCTGGCTGTTCAATGCCAACCATCTGGCACCAGAGTATGCCGAATCGATGATCACTCGGCCATTCCCGTTTAATGCTTTCTATAGCGAGGATCAGGCGCCGGATATCAATGGCGACGATTATCGGTTGGAAGTGGCGGGGTTGGTGCTGCACAAGCAGCCCTGGACGTTGGCACAACTGCATCAAATGACGCAAATCAGCCAGATCACCAGGCACATCTGTGTGGAAGGCTGGAGCGCCATCGGCAAATGGGGTGGGGTGCCATTTGCCACCTTCCTGAAAGCGATTGGCGCAGATCTTAACGCCCGCTACATCGGCTTTAAATGTGCCGACGACTACTACACCAGCATCGATATGGCCACGGCGTTGCATCCGCAAACGCTGATGGCGTTGACCTACGACGGGCAGATTTTGCCGCGTAAATACGGCTATCCGATGAAACTGCGGATGCCCACCAAGCTGGGTTACAAGAATCCCAAACATATTCAAGTGATCGAAGTCACCAACCACTTTCCCGGCGGCTACTGGGAAGACCAAGGCTACAACTGGTTTGGCGGTAGTTGATTGCCGCCGATGCAGTTTCATGGCACGACGCGTGCCGGTTAACCAAGAAAAGGAAATACCATGAAAAAGTTATTTGCCATGATGATGTGTAGCGCACTGATGCTGGGTATCACCGGAGCCAATGCGGCCGACAGCATGGGCAAGGACGCAATGAAAAAGGACGGTATGAGCCAGATGTCCCACGATGGGATGGCTAAACAGGGCATGGAAAAAGAGTGTATGGATAAAGACTGCGTGAAGAAGGACTCCATGGCCAAAGATGGCATGAAGAAGGATCATATGGCCAAAGACGGGATGAAAAAGGACTCCATGGCTAAAGAGGGTATGAAGAAAGACGCTATGAGCCAGTAAAGGTGCCGATGACCGCCAGTTATCCTGTCTCTGGTACGGCAAGGGGCGCGCTCAATTGCTGAGTCCGCCCCTGTTGCTCAATTGCCAGCGACGAAAATGGTGCTCATATTTCGCAGACGCAACTTCTTTAATGCGCTGTATTTCTGTGAAAAAATGGTTTTCGGATGGGTTCCGCGCTTGGCTGCAATGTTCAGCAGACTATCACCGCGCAACAGATTGAAGATCACATCGCTTTCTGCCGGGCTGAGCTCGCGGGTTTTCTGCACCTTCAATTGCCCCGACTCCTCGCTCGCCAGCAGGTTTTCCACTTTTTCTTCTAGTAAATAAAGCGGCATGCGCGCCGATACCAGTTCCACCGAGATCCCCAGGATCGCCAACAGTTTGGCCACCCGCTCATCATCATAAAATACCAGAATACGCGTTGAGCTCATGTGTTGCTGATGCACAGACACCAGGCTTTCGATCACGTTGACGCTTTGTTCCAGATTTTGCGAGGTGAAAATCAACGCAATATCATGCTTGATAATTTTCTCCGCCTTCGCACCACCGTGCATAAAGTCCGAAAACAGCTTGATATCGTACTTGCCATAATGCTTTTTCAACAGCATTGAAAGCCCGACATAGCTGTACTTACACTCACTAATCACCAGGACATTGTTTTTAGACATATTGGGGATACCCATAATGAGTTAAAAGTATTCAGCAGCAAGCAGCTGATTTAAATCGTTGATGCTGGATTCCTGCCACAACTTCCCCTGCAGTGCATAATAAGGCATTTCGTCCAGCCATTTTTTTTGTTCGTGCGTTTCAACTCCTTCGATAATCACCCGGTAATGATTCAGGTGAAAAAAACGCAACAATGCGCGCATCAACCCCTCACCGCCGGGCTTTTTCATAAAGTCCCACAGCAGTTGTCGATCGAGTTTTACGAAGCGGAAACGGCTGTTATACAAGGCGGAAAACCCGGCATAACCAGAACCAAAGTCATCGAGCCAAAATGAATAATTATTCAAAGAGGGATCGTTATGGACGCGGTTTTTTACCAGCCTGCTGGCGTTCTCGTTGATTTCGAAATGCAGGCAATTCATCGCGCGGATTTTATCGGCCAACGCACCGTTTGCCAGCGCCTGCAGCGAATGGTCGTCGACATTGATGGTGGCAATGATCTGGTGTTGTTGAAACCAGTCACGGTATTTTTCTATCAATTCAATTTGTTGATGCAGGATCTCGACGCGGGTTTCCCGATCGGCCTGCTGAAAGAATTGTTCTGGAGAGAAATGCGCAAATTCGCTATCGAAAGAGAAGCGCGATAAACATTCAACGGCCAGCAGTTGCCCAGATTTGGCAAACATAGGCTGGAAAACATAATTAATGCCGTTATTTTTATCGTTAAAAGCGCTGCGCATTTCTCAATCCTTTGATTGAAATTTATCTGTATGATTTTAAACAATAAACAAAGAAATAAATGGCTGTTTATTGGTAATAATCTTATTAAAGAAAGAATCATCTTACCTGGTGGTAAATTCCTCTAAAAGATTGAAATTTCAGAGGGAACACGCTTGCGCTCAAGATGGCTGAAAGCGCATTAACAGAGTTATATTCTGGTTTTTAGGCGTTTTATCGAATTTTTTGACCGCTAAACTTGACGAATTAAGATTATTACGAACTGGGTAAATCGTCAACATCGATCGATAGGTATTTGTTGATAGTTTTTTCCTATCATGAGGGGCGTTATGAATGTTTTAAACGATTTATCAATGAGAATGTTCTTGGACTATATTTCGCCGGGCAATGGATTCATCGGGCTTCATTCCTGACAGGGAGTAGCATCGTTGAATGTACTTAACGGATGTATTAATTCACCGAGAGTCGAAAATATGAAAATCTCTAAGCTGTCCGCTGTATTAGCACTGACTGTATGCGCCACCGCCATTCCTTCTCTTTCAGCACAGGCTGCCGATGGTACTATTACTTTTAACGGTAAAGTGACCGACCAGACCTGTACTATCAGCACCCCGGGTGGTAAAGATTTTACCGTTACTCTGCCAACCGTATCTTCTTCTACCCTGAATGCAGTTAGCGCTACTGCGGGCCGTACTCCATTCGCAATCAACCTGACCAAATGCTCTAAAGGCCAGGTAGCAACCTATTTCGAACCAGGTTCAACCGTTGATTTCAAAACGGGTCGTTTGAATAACCAAACCAAAACCAATGCCGCGACCAACGTGCAAATCCAGCTGCTGGGTAGCAACAACCAATTCCTGCCAATTCTGGCTGCTACCAACAACGGCGCACAGGCCAACTCCCAGTGGGTTACCGTTGCCAATGAAGGTGATTCAGCTGACCTGAACTACTATGCGGAATATTTCGCAACCGCAGCGGCGGGCGCTGGTGATGTGACCTCAAACGTACAATACACCATCATCTACCAATAAGTTATTACCCGTCCCTTTTCTAGTTAAATGTTGTTTCCTCCCTGTGACCTTTCGGGGCGATTTTTTTCGCCCTGATAGCCTCTAATTTCAGGGAGTGAAAATCATCGGGTATTTATTCTGGCGGGTGGAAACTTTTCCCCCGCTGTATTTCTATAGTAGTGATATTAAAATGAAAAAATCGTTTAAGAAATACAGCGTATTGCTGATGGCCGTGCTTTTCAGCAGCAGCGCTTTTGCCAGCGTTATTGTGAACGGCACACGCGTTATTTATCCGGCCAAACAGCGGGAAGTGACCGTCCAACTATCCAATAATGGGACCGCCCCGGCGCTGGTTCAGGCCTGGATCGATGAGGGCAACGCCGAAACGACGCCAGAAAACAGCAAGGCTCCTTTTATTATTTCGCCTCCGATCAGCCGTATTGAGCCCAACGGCGGCCAGGCGCTGCGCGTTTCGCTGACCACTACGGCGTTGACGCAAGACAAAGAATCTCTGTTCTGGTTGAACGTGCTGGAAATTCCCCCTGCACCAACCGGAGCAGCTGCCGACACCACGCCAGAAAACTTCCTGCAGGTGGCCTTCAGAACCCGTGTGAAGTTGTTCTATCGCCCGCAAGGCCTTAGCGGCGTAGCCAATGACGCGCCAGAAAAACTGCAGTGGAGCTTCGTGGCGGGCGGTGTGAAAGTGAAAAATCCCACGCCGTTTTATGTTTCCTTCACCGAAATCAATGCCGTTGCCAATCGCAAGAAAGTCACGTTGGCACCGCATGGCGACATGCTGGCCCCTGGCCAGGAAAAAACGCTGGCCTTTACCGGTGACAGTTCGCGGATCGCTGATATTGAGTACACCACCATCAATGACTTTGGTGGCCGGGTTCAACGCAGCAAAAATCAGCAAAAGTAACTCCTGGAAAGCCCCATGCCGCGAGGTGAAGTCAGCCGGCGGGGACGCTTAATTTGGTAAAGGAATGCATGGATATGAACGAGTTACCTATCTCTGCCGCCGTAAAGTCGGCACTTTTCAATTACAGATCCATCCTGCTGTTGACCGGTAGTGCCCTTTGCCTGACCACCCCGGCATTTTCGCTGGCAGCGGCTCAAAACGATGCCAACCAGGCCGCTGCACCGGTCGAAGCCACTTTCAACAGCAATTTCCTGGTTGGCCAGGCGCAGGGCGTGGATCTTTCGCGCTTTCGTGATGGCAACCCGGTATTGGCGGGGAAATATTCTCTGGATGTTTACGTCAACGGGGAATGGAAGGGCAAAAAGAACATCGAATTCAAGAGCGTGCCGGGTAAAGACAGTGCCGATACCTGCTTTAGCCTGCTGTCTCTGGAAGAGTTTGGCGTCGATACTGCGGCAATGGGTAGCGATCCGGCGGTGACGACCAGCAGCTGCAAGCCGCTGGGGGAATGGGTGCCGGAAGCGTCTTACCGCCTCAATACCAGCACCTTGCGTATGGATGTCAGCGTTCCCCAGGTCGCGCTGCGTCGTACCGCACGTGGTTATGTCGATCCGAAATTCTGGGATCGCGGCATCACCGCTGGTTTTCTGTCCTATAACTTCAACGCCTTTAATTCGCACAGCTCCAATTCCGGTGGCAACTCGGACTCGACCAACGCTTATCTGACGATGAACGCCGGGGTGAACATTGCCGGTTGGCAACTGCGCCATGACTCTAACGTGAACTGGCGTAGTCAGGAAAGCACCCATTGGCAGAACACGGCTACCTATGCACAGCGTGCCATTCCTGCTGTGCGCGGCATGTTGACCTTGGGGGATGCCTTTACCAGCGGGGATTTCTTTGATTCGATCGGTTTTCGCGGTGCGCAACTGAGCACCGACGATCGCATGCTGCCGGACTCCCTTAACGGCTATGCACCCGTGGTGCGCGGTGTGGCACAAAGCAACGCCTTGGTGGAAGTTCGCCAGAACAACCAGTTGATCTATCAAACCACCGTAGCGCCGGGCGAGTTCGTGATTAACGATCTGTTCCCTACCGGCTACGGCGGCGATCTGGACGTCACGGTCAATGAGGCCGATGGTTCCGTGCGTCAGTTCAGCGTTCCCTATGCTTCGGTGGCACAGATGTTGCGCCCGGGGATCCAGCGCTATGCGTTAACCGCTGGCCAAGTTCGCGATGATAATTTACATACCTTGCCCGAGATGTTCCAGGCGACTTATCAGCGCGGGTTTACCAATATTCTGACCGGTTACACCGGGGCGACCGTGAGTGACGGTTACAGCGCAGTGCTGCTGGGGAGTGCGGTGGCAACACCGTTGGGGGCTTTTGCCGTCGACGTGACTCAGGCTAACACCCGCCTGAAACAGGGTGATATGTCCGGCCAGAGCTACAAAATCAGCTACAGCAAGCTGATGTCGGAAACCAACACCAACTTCACCATTGCGGCCTACCGCTACTCGACTTCCGGCTATCTGTCACTGCGTGATGCGGTGTATGCCCGTGATAACGAGAGCCGGGGCTTAAGTGCCGATGCGGTTAACCGCCAGCGCAGTGAATATCAGCTCACGCTGAACCAGGGGCTGGGTGCCAATCTGGGATCGCTGTATATCACCGGTTCGGTGCGCGATTACTGGAACCGTGGCGGTACCTCCAAACAGTATCAGGTGGGTTACAACAACTTCATCGGCCGAGTTACTTACGGTTTGTCCGCCATGCGTACCACCGATACTTATAACCACGATGAAACCCGTTACTTCCTGAACTTCTCGATCCCGTTCAACGTTGGCTCGCAAAACATCAGCCTGAACAGCGCACTGGCCTACAACGACCAAGGCTACGACAGCAGCCGCATCGGGATTAACGGCTCCACCGGGGAGGATAACAACATCAGCTACAGCGCCACTTTGGCTAACGACCAAAGCGGTGGGACCAACACCAGTGTGAATGGGGAATATCGCAGTCGCTTCGCCACCATGAACGGTTCTTACAGCTATGGCCGCGATTTCCGTCAGTCGTCCATTGGGGCTTCCGGCAGCATTGTGGCCCATAGCGGTGGCGTGACCATGACGCCTCAGCGTGGCCAGACCATGGTATTGGTTGAAGCGCCGGATGCCGCAGGGGCGATTGTTACCAACTCTCCTGGGGTGCGAATCGATGATAACGGCTATGCAGTGGTGCCTTATGTTGCCCCATACCGCATGACCAACGTCACGCTGGATCCTAATGGCATGTCACGCGATGTTGAGCTGGAAAGCAGCAGCCAGCAGGTAGCGCCTTATGCCGGTGCGATTGCCAAGCTGGAGTTCAAGACCATCAAAGGTCAGGCGCTGATTATTCATGCGCTGGGCCCGAACAACACGGCATTACCTTTTGGTGCCGAAGTATTGGATCCCCGTAACCAGGTGATCGGCATCGTCGGCCAGGGCAGCCGCATCTATCTGCGTACCGAAGCGTTACAGGGGCTGCTATTGGTGAAATGGGGTACTCAGCCGACACAACAGTGTGCCGTGAACTACCAGGCCAAAACACAAAACAGCACTGATTACGAAATTATCGAGGCGAGCTGCAAATGATCAACGTTATCCATAAATTCACCGCCATGCGCCAACGCCCTAAACAAGCCATGTTGTTTTTGTTACTGATGATGGCCGGGCAACAGGCATATGCTCAATGTCGGGTTAACACGACCAGGCCGCAGGACATCATTATGAACGTCGGCAGAGTATTGATTACGCCGAATACCAAGGTGGGCGATATCCTGGCCACCGGCAAGTTCGATATCCGCCGGGATGACAATATTTCTTGCAGCGGTAATAGCACGTTGTACGGCCGCATTTTACAAGGTGGGCCGAGTTCGATCAGTGACAAAATCTGGACCACCAACGTACCGGGGGTAGGGCTGCGGCTTTATCGCCAGATCGGCTCGCAGGAAGGTGCCTATTATCCGCACGAGATCTACCGCAACGGCGGGGTGTATCTGGCTGAGGGGTATTTTGTGGTTGAGGTGATCAAAATTGCCCAGAACACCGGTACCGGCTCGTTAGCCCCCGGGCAGTATTCTTCTTACTATGCGGATGGGACGGGTCCTTCAAGACCGATCCTGATCTCCCACGTGTTGGCGAACAGTATCACCATTGTCACCTCGTCCTGTTCGGTGGACGCCGGTTCCAAAAACAAGGTGATCAACCTGAGTACGGTGGCTACTGCGGCGTTTAAAGGCGTGGGCAGTACCGCTGCAGAGCAGGACTTTTCGATTAACATCAACTGTGTGGGGGGACGGGGACGGAACTGTTACCTGGCGGCACAGGGGAAGGGCTGGTGAACGTACGTTTTGACTATACCCGCGATGCCTCGAATGCACCGGGTGTGCTCCAGCCGGTACAGGATAGCAATGCCGCCAGCGGCGTTGGTGTCCAACTGCTGACCGGCAATAACTCAACGCCAATCACTAGCGGCACGGCGGTGTATGCCGGGCATACCATTGCCAACCAGACCAATACCATCACCTTGCCGCTCAAGGCGCGTTACTATCAGACCGCAGCGAAAATGAAGGGCGGCACCATCAAGTCGATTGCCACCTTTACCCTCGAATATAACTGATAAAACGTCCGCCAGTTCAATACGGGCGCTGTATACAGCGTCCATTTACCAAACAAAAAGGCCAATGGGTTTATATCCCGTTGGCCTGTTTGCTTTTAACGCTGGCCGACCCAGTTGGTGCAGCCTTCGTCTACGCATTGGCGTTTGTACAGTGAATGCAGGCTCGGTGTGCTGTGCCGATAGCTGTGCTCTGAGGAGAGCGCCACTTCATCTTGCTGCGGCGTGCGGCGATAGACCGCCGGCGTTTCACCAAACTGCTTTTTAAAGGCCCGGGAAAATGAAGGCTGGGAATCAAAATGGAACTGCAGGGCGATATCCAGAATGGGACGCGGCGTGGCGCGTAGTGCCTGTGCGGCCTTGGACAAACGGCGCTCGCGGATATAGCTGCCGAGTGCATGACCAGTGGTACTGCGGAACATACGTTGCAGATGCCATTTGGAGTAGCCAGATTTTGCAGCCACGTTATCCAGCAGCAGCGGTTGATCCAGGTGGTTTTCGATCCAGTTCAGCAAGTCGTGAATGATATTGGCGCGATCCATTGGTTTAATTCTCCTGCAGCGACGACATTCGGGTCACAGTCAAATGGGACTTAATAATCCAAGTTTATTCTTTGATAATAGGCGCGCCTTGGCGGTTACGCAAGGGTAAACTTGGATAATTGACGTGGCGAAAAATGCTCCGCCAGGGGTAGGGGTTTAGTTTCCCCTCACCCCAACCCTCTCCCACAGGGAGAGGGAGCTGCCCGGCGTCTCTGATGAGGCTGTGCTGCTCCGAAACGTGATGAGAAAGAAGATGGAAGAAGTATTACGCAGAAAAATCAGCGAACTCGATCGGTCCCCTCTCCTTTTGGGCTGTCTCTTATACACATCTCAAGTTGCGGTCAAATGGCCGTAATTTGAGAAACATAGCAGGCTGATTTTAAAGAGAATTTTTCCGAGTGCCCTATTGATTCACTTGAAATAATTCCCATAAAAAACAGTAAGATGCCGAGTTGTGTATAAGAGACAGCCCACAGGGAGAGGGAGTTGTCCGGCGTCGCTGATGGGGCTGTGCTGCTCCGAAACGTGATGAGAAAGAAGATGGATGAAGTATTACGCAGAAAAATCAGCGAACTCGATTGGTCCCCTCTCCTTTTGGGAGAGGGTTAGGGTGAGGGGAATGAGCCTGTTAGTTACTTGATGTTCATGGCGTCGCGCATGGTGAAGAACAGGTCGGTCTGATCGGTCAGCCCTACAATGTTGGCGGCATGTGGGCCATAGGCGGCAACGCGCAACTGAGTACCGGTATGGCCCTGGGAGCCTTCTTCCGAGTTGCCATAGCTGATGGTCATCACCGCGCCGTCTTTGGTGGTTAATGATTGGGTCAGCCCCGGCGCCTTGGCCTTGGCGGCAATAATCTGGCTGGAGTGAGCGTGGTCGGCGGTGACGATCACCAGGGTATTACCATCGGCGCGGGCGAACTCCAACGCTTTTTGTACTGCCTCATCCAGATCGACCGTTTCGCCAAACTGGCCGCATGGGTTGGCATCATGATCCTGTTTGTCGATGGACGCCCCTTCCACCTGCAGGAAGAAACCGTTCGGGTTGTTCTTCAACAGCTCGATGGCTTTCTCGGTCATCGCCGCCAGCGTTGGCACATTGGCGCCGCGCTCTGGGTTATTCTCACAGGTCACCGCAGGCTGATCGAGGTTACCGTGGTAGGACGCTTTCGGTCCCTTCCAGCGTACTGGCATATTGCCTGGCGCAAACAGGCCCAGTAGCGGCTTTTGCTGATTGGCGAGGTTAATCGCGTTCAGACTTTCGGCATCCTCCACCCATTGGTAACCCAATGCGGCGGCCTGGGCTTTCAGCGTTTTCCCCTGCCATTCGCCGCTTTTCGCCAACTGAGCGAAGGATTTTGCCCCGCCGCCCAGCGTGACGTCGGCGCGGGTTTTAATCAACTGCTCGGTGATCGATCCGTGCCCGCCCTTTTCTAGCGCGTTGCTGGCACATTGCTCACTGGTCTCCTCTGGGCCGTAGCACTTGCGCGAGGTTACGTGCGAAACCAGTGCCGCCGGTGTGGCATCTTGCAGTTCCGCCGTGGAGACGTTGCCTGTGGCTTTACCTGCGGCCTTGGCCAGTTCCAGAATCGTTGGTTGATCTTTGCCGTTCACATCCACGCCCAACGCGCCGTTATAGGTCTTGACGCCGGTAGCCCAAGCGGTGGCCGAGGCGGCAGAGTCGGTGACATAGTCCGGTTTATGGCTTTTCTTATCCAGCGAGTAGTGGGTGTATTGGCCGGTCAGCGGCAGGGCATCGATCCCTTTGAAGTAACCGCCTGCGCCTTCGGCATAGTTACGTGCGCCAGTGATTTCCGAATCGCCCATGCCGTCGCCGATCAGCAGGATCACGTTTTTAGCGGTTTTATTCGACAGCGACGCTTGCAGTGCAGCGGTTTGATCGCCTGCCAAACGGCGTGCACCGCCGGGTTCGGTAATATCGCCACGAGCCGCGCGGTTGGTGGGGGGATTATTGTCAGCGAGGGCGGCGGAACATAACAGAGCGGATAATACGGCACCGGCGATCAGGGAAACGGACTGCTGCATGGGTAGGGCTCCTTGTCGTAATACAAAAATAGGGTTGGCATTATTTTGTTACACGGGAGAGTAGAGCAGGAAAGTGACATTTTTATGACGCGTCAGGTGGGAAAAGGGATAGCCTTTCCTGGCTATCCCAATAGCTTATCAGGCTTGGCGGGCAGGAATATTGATACCGCGCTGAACGGCTGGCCTTGCCAGTCCACGTTCCAGCCATTGGCCCACGAGCGGGAAGTTGTCGAACTCCACCACGTCGCGCGCTTCATAGAAACCAATCAGGTTGCGTACCCAGCCAAGCAGGGAGATATCGGCAATGGTGTATTCCGCACCCATGATCCAATCACGCCCTTGCAGCCGTTCTTCCAGCACACCCAGCAGCCGCTTGGACTCCTTCTGGTAGCGTTCAAATGGCCGTTTGTCTTCATATTCACGTCCGGCGAATTTGTGGAAGAAGCCTAGCTGACCGAACATTGGCCCAACGGACGCCATCTGGAAAAACACCCACTGGATGGTTTCATACCGCTGGGAGGGATCCTTGGGTAGAAACTTACCGCATTTCTCTGCCAGATACAGCAGGATAGCCCCGGATTCGAACAGCGCTAACGGCTTACCGTCTGGGCCCGCAGGATCGAGGATCGCCGGGATTTTGCCGTTAGGGTTGAGCGACAGGAACTCCGGCGTCCAGGTTTCATTTTTGCCGATGTCGATCAGATGCGCCTCATAGGGCAGGCCGATCTCTTCGAGCATGATGGAGACTTTCACCCCGTTAGGGGTCGGCAGCGAGTAGAGTTGTAAACGTTCAGGATGCTTGGCGGGCCAACGTTTGGCGATCGGGAATTGGTTAATATCGGACATGATAACTCCTCGGATATGACGGGATCGTCAACAGGTAAACCCATTGAGTATGGCAGCTAAGCTAGCTTGTCAGGCATTCAAAGCGCCAGGCCAAAATGTGCGCTCAGCGCTTTTCTACCAGCGGCGGTCAGTTGCAGCTCACGGCTATCTAGCTGGCGCTGAACCCATCCACGTTTTTCAAATGCGGCCAACATGGCAGCGCCCAGAGCGCCACCGAGATGAGCCTTGCGTTCGCTCCAGTCCAGACAATCGCAGGCAAAACGCCGCCGGGTCGGGGCCGGGGAGCAGTCGACACCCAACTGTGTCAAGGCAGCCTGCCCGGACTCACTGAGCTGATAGTCGTTATCTCCGATTAGCCAGGCCCGCGCCAGCAACTGATGATGAATTTGAACCGCGATCTCACCGGCCATGTGGTCATAGCAGGTGCGTGCATAACGTAATGAGGCCGGAGTGCTGCTTTTCACCGTCGGGCGTTCTACACCGGCCAACGCCATCAGGCTTTCCAGCATATCGGCCACCGGTTTGCCCGCCAGACGGTAAAAGCGATTGCGGCCCTGTTTGACACAACCGATCAGGTTTTGCTCCTGCAAACGTGCCAGATGGCTGCTGGCGGTGGAGGCCGCGACGTCCACCGCCGCACTCAGCTCTGTTGCGGTATAGGCGCGCCCATCCATCAGCAGGCACAGCATGCGCGCTCGGGTGCGATCGGCGATAGCGGCCGTCAATGCGGCCAGGCGGTCTTCAAGCGTATTGTCATTCATACTTCGAGAGTAACCGAAGTATTGCTGCTCGTCTAACCCGACAATGGCTGTTCTCTATTCTTATCGGAAGGAAATTGCCATGACGGCCTGCCCCTTTTCTGTTGCATCGCGGCAAGCGGTGCGTGAAGCCTTAACCCATCCTCACCTCGGTGTTCGCCCCACGGATGAGCCGGTACCCACTGCTTTGATTGGGACG
Source organism: Serratia sp. 3ACOL1 (assembly GCF_003668775.1). Classification (NCBI taxonomy): domain Bacteria; kingdom Pseudomonadati; phylum Pseudomonadota; class Gammaproteobacteria; order Enterobacterales; family Yersiniaceae; genus Serratia; species Serratia sp. 3ACOL1. The sequence goes on from NZ_CP033055.1 coordinate 599,450, forward strand.
CCCGCTCACTCGATTTTCGCCTCTCTGGTGCGTATGAATGATGGTGCCGGGCAGCGTGAATTAAAGGGCGCGATCGAGGCGGCTCTGGCCGCGATCATAGACGATGAGATCCGCCAGACTGCGGTTTGCGTGGCTCAACGGTTAGCGGCCAGTTTGACAACGGCAGAGCAACTCACCCGGTTTAACTACGCTTTGCCGATTTGCGTACTGGCTGACTTATTGGGCGTGACACATCAGGATCGATCTACCTTGGTGGATGAGGTGTTGGACTTTGTGCGCTGTATTGCTCCTGGCGGCAGCGTAGAGCAGATGGCTGCGGGGGCGGTAGCCGCCGGGAAGTTGCAGATCCGGATGCAACGGGCAGATGGAGCGTTGTTTGAACTACTGTGCCAACACATTGGCGATCGTTCGCTGGCGATAGCCAATGCCATCGGGCTTTGGTTCCAGGCCTGTGAGGGCACCGCCGGATTAATCGGCCAGACACTGTTGCTGGCAAATCAGCGCCATCAACCGGCAGAAGCGTTGATCTTGGCGGTGTTGCAGCAAACTCCGCCGATCCATACTACCCGCAGGTTTGCGCGACAGGCTACGTTGCTTGATGGCCAACCGCTGGCGGTGGGGCAGAGCGTATTGGTGCAGTTGAAAACGCCGCAAGAGAGTTTTGCCTTTGGTCATGGTGCTCATCGCTGCCCAGGAGAACGGTGGGCACGGTTGATCGCCTTGGCGGGGATCGATCATTTATCCAAACTCAATTTTAAGCCCGAACTGTTAAGCCATTTTCGCTGGCGTGTTTCGCAAAATGCGTGTGTACCTGAATTTTATACTGCCGAGGAGAACAATCATGATCGCGGTGATTTTTGAACTACGTGCTGCCGCTGGGCAGCGGGAAACCTATCTTGAGTTGGCGGCGGAGCTGAAACCGTTGCTGGCGGAAATTGACGGCTTTATCTCTATCGAACGTTTTCAGAGCCTGAGTGAACCGGACAAGTTGCTATCGCTGTCGTTCTGGCGTGATGAGGCGGCGGTACAGCAGTGGCGCAACCTGGAGCAACACCGTCAAGCCCAGGCGCGTGGCAGGCATGAGGTGTTGGAATATTACCGGCTGCGGGTGGCCGAGGTGGTGCGGGATTATGGCTTGGAACCGCGTGAGCAGGCTCCGGCGGATAGCCGCCATTTTCATCCAGATTAAATTCGGATGGATAGCTATGTCTTGACGTGATTCATCCGCCACCATTAACCGCGCTCAGCGCGGTTTGTTATATTCAGAATGACACTTTAAAGTTCGCGATAATGACATGAGAATTTTCTGAGTAAATTGTTGATTAATCTATAGCCATAATTTATTCTATATGCGTATAAGTAAAATCTTAAGAATCCCCATATAGAAGAGTGAGCATGAGCAGTAAAATCATCTTAAATCATCATGTTATCTACGATAAAATTTCAGGCTCTCTGATAGATATCGGGAACAAGCATGATGAAATTGTCCTTACCACACCAGCGAATAACTGTTTGCAAATTCTGTTAAAAAATAAACCTGAAATTACCACACAGAAAGAATTGTTTGAGGAAGTGTGGGAAAAATATGGCATTCCAATTAACCCCAATACGCTGTACCAAAACATTGCCATGATACGAAAGGCCTTTCGGCAGTTAGGTCTTGAGGAGGATATCATTGTTACCATCCCAAGGCGCGGGATGCTGGTGGCAGATACGGTAGATATTGCTGAGTATGAAGAGTGCGTTGATAATAGGATAGACAACGAGGCTCAAACGGCCAATCTCACGTTGCCTACACCTATCCCTGATGATGGGCTAGGTGATGTCAGTAGTCATAATACTCCATTTCATTATAACCTTAAAAAGATAAGCCTGGTTTTTACCTCTGTCATGTTACTTTTTATTATTATTGCCGCATCTACTGATTTTGCTTACGGTAAATATCTCAAAACACAAAGTCGATTTTATCATTATTCGTACTGGGGGGACTATAATCAATGTCAACTCTATGTTGATGATTATTTCAAAAACAAAGTAAAAAATAATGGCGGTAACCTACCCATTAATGCTGATTTACATTGTGACAATAAAGAGCGGGTTTATATCTCACTCTATACTGGATTGCCGCGTGAGTCTTTGGTTTTTTGTGATGGCGATGCTTTAGATAAAGGAAGCAATTGTAGGTCAAGATATCGCTACTTTATTGAGAGCTAATAATGAAAAGAAAATGGTGTTTAATTATTTCTATACTATCAGTGACGGCAGTCGTTGTCGTTGTGGTTGACTATATGAATAAAAGACAGCTCCGGGATGGCATCAGCTGTTACTCACAGGTGCAATATGACTATGTCTCAGATAAAAAAACGGTTGTCATACACGCTGGGATATTTTTCTTGTTTTCAAATGGACATGGCGTGATCTCTTATAGTGGAACACTAACCGACCAAGGCAGTGAATATACTATCAAACGAGATGCTGAGGTCAGTTATACGGTGAGCAATGATAGCTCATTTCTCATCCGAACCGATAAGCTCAATGTTGCGCCATTTGATACCCTACCCGATCTATTGGCTAAAAAATACCTTTACAGCTACATCAGAGAGCAGAATGGATGGACGAATATCAGTGTTCAACGTAATGGGGGGAATGGCTATTTGATATCGACTAATCCTATCCCGCAACTTTTATGTCGGTTTATTAAGTAAACCTAAACGTAACCTTTTTTATCATCAGCTTATCCTCTCTAATTAAGGCCATACATGTTTCGCTAGTATGGCCTTTTTTATGCGTCTTAAATGCTCTTAAATAACGATTTAATATCATTTTAAAGATTCACATCCATTTGATTTATAATGAATTTATTTATTTTTACCTTACTTTTTATTTTTTAAGAAGAGTTCATTGCAGTATTTTCTCATTAGCGGCTTAAGATATTCCTCATCGCAGCTTTGTAGATGATTCTTACGGTTGTGGTGCATGAGTTGAGAAAGATGGGCGTATTAACCACTTCTTGATCAAATGAAGATTGAAATCAAAATTAACTGAATGGAAATAGTTATGAAAATGAATAAAATGGTATTGGCGATGGTGATGGCTTCCGGTATTTCTGCGTTTGGCGCGATTGCAGCAGATGATCCGGTTAAAGCTACCGATCAGGGTAGCGGTAATATTACCTTTACCGGTTCTATTATTGATGCGCCTTGCTCAATTACACCAGAGAGTTCCAACCAAACTGTTGATCTTGGCCAGGTGTCAAACTCATTACTGGCAAAGGCGGGAACTTCTACACCACGCAACTTTACCATTGATTTAGAGAAGTGTGATATTACGACGAAGAAAAACGTCGTCATCACCTTTGGTGGTTCTAAAGACGCTGAGAACGATAAGCTGCTGGGGATCACGGGTACTGCCAAAGGTGCTGGTATTGCCTTGACCGATGGTAGCGGTACGCAAATTACGCTGGGTGTGCCTTCTGCGGCACGTGGTTTGTTGGCAGGTAACAACAAACTGAACTTCTCCGCTTATCTGCAAGGTAATAAAGCCGATGGTAGCGTAACGCCGGGTGAATTCTCCAGCGTTGCCAACTTTACGCTGACTTACCCTTAATCAATGAGGAGCATAGGGTATATACCCTATGCTTCATTTTGTATGTGACTTAAATGGCGGATATTAACAATGGATTGTTATGTGTAAGCTCATCCAGACTCTGTTGTTTATGGCTCTGTTTTACTTTAATACGGTGGTATGGGCACAGGGTACGGTTAAGTTACAAGGCGCTATTCTTGAGTCTGCCTGCGCAATCTCGCCGGATAATGTTTTTCAAACGGTTGAATTGGGGACTATCCCACTAAAAACGCTTGAGCGCAACGGGATCAGCCAAGCCTATCCATTTAAAATAAGGCTGATTAATTGCGTTTTGTCCGACGATAGCGGAGACGGGAATCAGTCAATAGAAGTGACCTTTAGCCCTGGCAGTCATGGCGCTATTGAATCTTTGCAGGATCGTGGTTTTGTACTCATGGTTCAGGATGAAAAAGGCCATAAAATTACGCCTGGGGTTCCTTTGTCTGACATTCCGATTGATTCAGGTGAAATACTATTAAAATATAATGTCTTTTTAGTGGTTAATGGCAAGCAAGTGACATCGGGGAGCTACTACAGCACTATGAATATAGTCGTTAGCTATCGATGAACCTCATTTTTGCTTAAAAGTAATCTTATTTATATTTTGAAAATGGACTTTTATTTCTGGATAGAACTATGAATGGAATCAATAAGATTACTGTGGCGATTTTTATTTCACTACTGGGGTTCAGTAAGCTATCGCAAGCAATAGAATTCAACCTCGACGTGTTAGATGCAGAAGATCGAGATAACGTTGATTTGTCACGGTTTTCACGGCTAGGCTATGTGATGCCGGGCAATTATATTATGGCTGTTTATCTTAATGAACAGAACATTGCCGATCGTGAACAAACTATCCCCTTTTATGCTGACACCAACGTTGCCAATACCACCAAGCTATGCTTTCCCGCTGAGTTGGTCAGCCGGTTGGGCCTGACGGAAGAGGCCGCTAGCAAGGTCATTTTTTGGCACCAGAAAGAGTGCGCGGACTTCTCTGCATTACCGGGTTTGACGCTGAAGGGCGATATCGCCAACGGTACGCTATACGTCAGTGCTCCTCAGGCCTTTCTGGAATACAGCGATCCAAATTGGTTACCGTCGTCCCGCTGGGATAATGGTATTCCGGGGGTACTGCTGGACTATAGCCTCAACGCAGCAACCAGCAAAAGTCACCAGGGGGAAAGCTCCAGAAACGCCAGCCTTAGCGGTACCGCAGGGGTCAATATCGGGCCTTGGCGGCTACGGGGAGATTATCAGGGCAACTATGAGTTCTCCTCTGCAACACGTCAGGCGCAACGTCATTTCGACTGGAGCCGCTGGTACGCTTATCGGGCGCTACCTCGTTTGAATGCCACGCTGACGCTGGGTGAAAACTATTTTTATTCCGATATCTTCGATTCATTCCGTTTTACCGGGGTGGGTCTGGCGAGCGATGAACGCATGTTGCCGCCTAACCTGCGTGGTTATGCCCCTGAAGTCCGTGGGATTGCTAAAACCAACGCCACGGTGACGGTTTCTCAGCAAGGGCGGGTGATTTATGAAACGACTGTTGCCTCTGGACCGTTTCGTATCCGGGACTTGAACCGTGCCGTCAGCGGTAGGCTGGATGTTCAAGTGAATGAACAAGATGGCACCCAGCAAACCTTTACTGTGGATACCGCCAATGTCCCTTATCTGACGCGGCCGGGAACGGTGCGTTATAAAACCGCCGTGGGCCGTCCTTCTACCTATCAGCATGATATAGATGGGCCTTTGTTTGCTAGTGGCGAGTTCTCTTGGGGGGTAGCCAACAACTGGTCGCTTTATGGTGGTGCCGTTGGGGCTGATGATTATCAGGCCGTTTCTGTTGGGTTGGGACGGAATCTGTTTATGCTGGGGGCGTTGTCGGCAGATGTGACCCAGTCTATCGCCAGGTTGCCAGGGCTAGACGGCGAAAAGAAAGGCAAGTCCTATCGGCTGAGCTATTCCAAGCGCTTTGATGAATTTGACAGTGAGGTCACGTTTGCGGGATATCGCTTTTCTGAGCGCGATTATATGTCGATGGGGCAATACCTGGATAGCCGCTTTGGGGGGAGCACCGTCGCGCACAGTAAAGAGATGTATACCATAACGGCTAATAAAAGTTTTACGGCTGCCCAGTTGAGCCTGTATGCCACCTATACCCACCAAAGCTATTGGGATCGTCAGCCGGAGGACAGCTATAGCCTGTCGGTAAGCCGCTATTTCGATTTTATGGGGCACAAAGATCTGTCGCTAAACGTGTCTGCTAGCCGTAGCCAATATCAGCAGCGTTATAACGATGCCGTATTTGTCAGCCTGTCCGTGCCGTTGGGCAGTGGCCAGAGTTTGGGGTATAGCGGGCAGAATTCAAATAACCGCTTGAATCAGGCACTGAGTTATTCCAATAACGTCGATATCAATAATAACTACCGAATTGCCGCCGGGGTTAATAACTTGGGAGGTCAGCAAACGGCGACACAGGTGAATGGTTTTTACACTCACCGTGGTGATAACAGCGAAATCAGCTTGAATGCGGCTTACGTACAAAATGGCACCACTTCTGCCGGGCTTTCCATGCAAGGGGGCCTAACCGCAACGGCAAAAGGGGCGGCACTGCATCCAGCAGGAACTAATGGTAGTACTCGTTTGATGCTAAGCACCGAGGGAATTGCTGGTGTACCGATAGAAGGGGGCGCAGTTCGCAGTAATCGCTTCGGGATCGCCGTGTTGGCGAACGTGAATAGTTATTACCGCACGGATACCCGCGTAGATATTAACCAGCTTGCTGATGATGTAGAGGTCAGCAAAGGGGTGGTCGAATCGACGCTAACCGAGGGAGCTATTGGCTATCGACGCTTTTCCTTGCTGAAAGGTGAAAAAGCCCTGGCGGTTATTGTCATGCCTGATGGCAAACATCCGCCATTTGGGGCCAGCGTGGTTAACCCACAGGGGCGAGAACTGGCCATTGTCAGCGACGGTGGCCTGGCCTATCTATCGGGTATCACTGCCGGGGAATCACTCAGTGTGAACTGGAATGGCGCGAAAGGGTGTCAGGTATCACTGCCTAAGCCACTGCTGGTTCGGGGAAATTTATTATTACCGTGCCACATTATCAAGTAATCAAGAGATCATATTATGAGTAAATCAGCTTTTATGGTGTTTGTTTTTCTCACTATTATGCCTATTCATACGGCTTATTCTGCTATTACGCTGGATCGTACCAGGGTGATTTATGAAGGCGGCAGCAAAGCGATTAGTTTAAATATCAGTAATGAGAATAAGCAATTACCCTATTTGGCACAGGCGTGGATCGAGGATCATGAACAGCAGAAAGTCGCGGGGCCGTTAATTGTTACGCCGCCGATTCAGCGTCTTGAACCGGGTGCAAAAAGTATGGTGAGAATATCAGCGATGCCTGAGGCTAAAGCGTTGCCACAGGATCGGGAAACGTTATTTTATTTTAATCTACGTGAAATTCCCCCGCGCAGTGATAAATCCAATGTGATGCAAATCGCCTTGCAGACCAAAGTGAAGCTGTTTTATCGCCCGGCATCCATTGTGATGAAGCTAGGTGCAGTTTGGCAAAACCAGTTGGTGCTGCATAAAACCGCGACAGGTTACCAGATTGAAAACCCGACGCCTTATTACATCACCGTGGCGGGGATTGCGGCGCGGGCAAAAGGGCGTGAAGACAACGGTTTTGTGCCGGTAACTCTGGCGCCGAAAAGCCGTACCGATGTGAAATCAACAGTCTTTGACGCGCCTGTAGTCACCTATATCAACGATTACGGTGGGCGCCCTGAACTGGCATTTACCTGCGCGCAGCAGCGCTGTAGCGTGAACGACACCAAGTGATGAAAACCGTGGATTTCATTAAATGGGGATTGGTCAGCACAGTGGCAGCTTGGTCATTGCCAATGTTGGCAGAAAACCACACCCAGGTGGATGGCATGGTGGCTTCACTGGTGGTTAAAGGCTCGATCGTCGAATCGGCCTGTACGCTCGAGATGGTTTCTGAAGACCAAACCGTCAGCCTGGGGGGCATAGCCAGCCATGTATTAAACCGGTTTGGTGACGAAGCGCCACCCGTCGCCTTCCATTTATTGCTACGCGATTGTGGACACTGGGGTGGGGTAACTCGCAGTGCAGCACATGGCAATAACCTGGTCTGGGGAGCGGGCCAGCAAACGGTAGCTATCACCTTGCGCAGCAAACAGCAGCAAGGGGGGCTGGTCGCGGTAACAGGTCAGGCGAGGGGGTTGGCTTTACGGCTGGAGGATGAACAACATCGCCAGTTATGGCCCGGGATGCCCAGTCAGGCTCAGCTATTAATGCCTGGTGATAATCGCTTAACTTTTTACGTTATCCCACAGCGTACGGCTGAACGGCTGATCCCCGGAGCTTTCTACGCCGTGGTTAATTTTCAGTTGAGTTATGACTAATCAGTCTGTGATCCCGCACGCTGGAGGGAGGCCCTATGCGATGTAAATCTTTGCCTGCGATACCCCTATTCCTGATGCTTTGCGTATCGCAGGGACAAGCTGCTGCTGGAACGGCTATGAATTTCAAGGGACGCATTTTCGAACCCGCTTGTGAATTTAACGGTGGCAAAACCATTGACGTCGATTTTGGTAAGGTGGGGATCAAAAAGGTAGACGGCGTGAAGTATTCACAATTCACCGTGGTCAATCTAAATTGTAAAGAAAGCCTGGGTAAAAAACTACGTTTGCAGCTGCAAGGCGAAGCCACCGTTGGTGGGGGGAATATATTGACCACCAATATAGCCAACCTGGGTATTGCTATCCAGGATGCCAACGGGGGGCCGATTGTTTTAAATCGCTTTTTTGACGCGGTAGACCAAAAGACGTTCAGCTTTATTGCTGTACCGGTAAAAAAGGATACGGCAATCCCTTTGGGGACAGGGCAGTTCAGTGCCGTTGCAACGTTGGTATCAAGCTATTTCTAAGTGGAAGAGAGCAGGATGTATTATCGTGTGGTGTTAATTTTCTGTCTGTTGTTAGGGGTTAATCAGACCCTCGCGGCACAGGATTATAATATATCTCTACATGGCGAACTGGTTGAAGAACCTTGTACGCTAAGTATGGCATCGGTTAATCAGACCGTTAAATTAGGTAATGTCATTAAGAATACGCTTTATCTACATCAACGTACGCATAGCTATGGTTTCTCCATTGTATTGGAGGAGTGTGATATTAGCTTGGGGAACAGCGTTGAGATCGGTTTCAACGGTGTTGAGGACTTGCAACAGCCAGGCTTGCTGGCAGTCAACGGGATGGCGGAAGGTATTGCGATAGGATTAGAGACCGAGAAGGGGAAACCGCTGGAGATTAACAAGACGATTAAATCCTATTTACTCACCGACGGTAACCGTACTTTGAAATTTTCCGCTTACGTCAGTGCATCAGAGGCGGCTATTGACCACCAAGGGATTGTTGAGGGTGATTTTACCGCGAACGTGGCCTTTACCTTATATTATCCTTAATGATAGATGATAAAAACTGTTGTGGAGTTATTCCAGACTTTAGCTTTGTTGAGGGAATTATGCTGGGGATAGTGATAAAGGATAATAATGCAGCCTATGCATTGGGGCTGCGACTGGGTTTAGAGCAAGCGCTCGCTTCACGCAAACGGGCGGTTGAATATTTTGATTTAGCCGATGACGTAAGGCGCTGCGATATTATTTTTCAACAAATCGATCCAGGAACCGATTGCTTACTGGCAACACCCTATATCAAGCAGGGCTTCAAGGGTATATTTTTCCCCATTGTGGAGCGTGATACGAATGGGAAAGGGAAAAATGAGGTATGCGAATGCTTAAGGCACTTTCCTATCATATTCAGAGATGAGCCATTGGGCGCGGTGATAGAAAGAGTTGTTCGTCAGCTGGAAAGTCGTGACAGAATGAAGCATATTGAGCATGAAAGTATCATGACGAAATCATGCAGCGTTTGTGGCAGACTTAGACTTTCCTCGAATGAAATGAAAGTTATTAAATTTATAGCCAAAGAGTATACGCTGACACGGATATCCTATGTTTTAAAGAAAAGTGTAAAAACCATTTTTACGCAGAAAAAATCAGCAATGAAAAAGCTTAATCTGCAAACTAACCAGGAACTCTATTCGTTCATTAGTGATAATAAAGAAATGATTGGATTGTTTTAATGCTGCAAATGGACGAGGTTGGGTGCCTGCAATGTTTTTATTAAGGTTTTATTCAATGGATAGGGTGGCTATGATACTGAAAATGATGCTTGCTATATTACTCCTGATGCCTGCCGTAGCCAGCGCCAGTGAGATGAAGAATACCTGCTGGGACCCAGGCGGTAATAATGATTTCAACGTTAAACTTAACGACGGGGCTTTTTATAGCAGCAAGGCGGGGGCAACGGCTAAATTTAATTTTGCAGTGCCACTTGATTATATTGTGAGCTGTTGGATAGACAAAGACCCAAGCTGGGGTTATACACGTATAGAATGGTATAATCAAACCAAGACGAATTTGCCACTATCAGAATTCGGTGGCGGATTTTATAAGCTTAATGAAGACGTTGACATAAAAATGTATACTTTTTCGCTGAATATACATGATATCCCCAGCAAAACCGGGATTTTTGATGGAATAAACGATTTGGTACCCCCTGGAATTCATTCCTTTTACGTACGATTTACTAGCCGAACAGATACGAATACTATGACACTGCGTTTGCGCCGCGATCAGCTAGGTGGCACATTGATAATTCCGGCAAATGTAAAATTATTCCGGGCTTTTCGTTCAGCATGGAGTCAGACCGTTTTTAATGATACCCCTTTCATGAGTGTCTCGACGGCAGGGCAATTTATTCCTATCCCCCTAGTGTGTACCATTAATAACGGTACTGCTATTGAGGTGGACTTTGGCGATCTTGATAATACCCAGATCAGTAGCGATGGCAGCCGTTATGTCAAAACCATACCGCTACAATACCGTTGCAACAGTGCGGTAACGCAAGATATCGATATTAATCTTATTGCGGTTCCGGCAGCTTTCTCCTCAGAGCTTATTGCCACTACGCTGCCTGAGGATATTGGGGTGATGGTCAGATATAATGGCCAAGTGGTCAAACCGAACCAAAAGTTTCACACCACGCTACTTAACGGTATTGGGCAAGATGAATTACAGGCAGCTCCGGTGATTAGGGATGTGACTAAGGCCGTTACCGGCAGTTTCACGGCATCCGCCACCTTGATCATGACGGTACATTAACTATTGCCACAGTCGTGTGAGTCAAGGGGGAGATTCAGCGCCTGATACCAGGCGCTGAATTGAGACTACTGACAACCCCTCACCGGACTTAACACGTAGGGGCGCTGCATGCTGCGCCCATCTGAATAATCAATGGGTTAGCAAGGTTTGGTGCGTTTTTTTAACCAAATCAGCAACATTGCCACTTTGTCATCCATGTGAATTCAGCTTACTTTGTGACTTAACGGCCTAGAATGGCTTGGTTGGCAGGTACTTACCATCCAGCGTGATCACCGCGCGTTCACCGCCATCGGGGTCTTGGACCTTTTTGATATCCAGCTTGAAGTTGATGGCGCTGATCACCCCGTCACCAAATTGTTCATGCACCAGCGCCCGCAGGGTTGAGCCGTAGATCTGCACCATCTCGTAGAAACGATAGATGGTCGGATCGGTCGGCACACCGCCGGGAATACTGCCGCGCACCGGGATGGTTTGCAGCAGGCGCACCGCATCTTCATCCAAATCCAGCTTTGCGGCTACTACACGGGCGGCCTGTTCCGGCAACGGATGCTGGCCAAGTAGTGCGGCGGTCACAAACGCCAAGCTCAAGCCGGTGTCTTGATTAATGGCTTCGAAGGTCAGGCCTTTACGGACTTTAGCCTCCATGATGATGTCGGTCAGGTTCTGACGTGCGGAAGTGTTATGTAGAGACTGTGTCATGTTGACTCCAATAGGTTTGGTAGATTAGAAGCGTTGTATAGCTGGGCTGGCGGTGACGCTCGGGTTGCTCGCCAGCGGCACAAAACGGCGGGTATTGCCATCTAATGCATCAATACAGCCGGTAGCGATATCGTAGATCCAGCCATGCAGTCGCAGATTACCTCGATCGAGCGCCAGCGCGACCGAAGGGTGAGTTTTCAGGTTGGTCAGTTGGGCGATGACGTTTTCACGCACCATCGAGTTAATGCGATCGTGCTCGCTGGCGTGTTCATTCGCCTGATTGACTGCCTTGGCGGCATCGGCATAGCGCAGCCAGTTGGCTACGGTGGGCATGTGATCCAGGCATTTGCAGGTGGCGATGGCGGTCATGGCGCCGCAATCGGAGTGGCCGCAAATCACGATATCCTCTACGCCTAACGCGGCAACGGCATATTCCACCGAGGCCGAAACGCCACCGGGCTCAGGCCCGAAAGAAGGGACAATATTGCCCGCGTTGCGGATAACGAACAGGTCGCCTGGTTCGCGTTGGGTGATCAGCTCCGGCACCAATCGGCTGTCGGAACATGAGATAAATAGGGTGCGTGGGCTCTGGCTGGTGGCCAGACGTTTGAACAGTTCTGTGCGCTCAACAAAAGCCTCGCGCTGGAACTTCAGAAAACCGTCAATAACCTCTTGCATGGTGACTCCATCAATGTGTGGCTCGCTTTCAATGGAGGCAAGAATGGACTTTTCTAGCTATAGGTTCCAAGACTCATTTATAATCGTCACGATAGGGATAACTAATAGTAGAGGCGTTATGTTACTGCGGCACATACGTTACTTTCTGGCGGTGGCGGAGCAGGGGAACTTCACCCGGGCGGCGGAGGTGCTGCATGTTTCTCAGCCGACCTTGTCACAGCAGATCAAACAGTTGGAAGAGACGTTACAGGTAGAGCTGTTCGACCGTTCCGGGCGTAGGGTGCAACTCACCGATGCGGGTCAGGCATGGATGCGCTATGCCCGACTAGCATTACAGGATCTGGAGGCTGGCAAGCGGGCCATTCAGGATGTCGCGACGTTGGAACGCGGTAACCTGCGTTTGGCGATGACGCCGACCTTTACCTCCTACCTGATTGGACCGTTGGTCGACGGCTTTTTCCGGCGCTACCCGGGGATTACGCTGAACATCCGTGAGATGACGCAGGATAAGATGGAGGCGTTATTGTGCGATGACCAATTGGATCTGGGGATTGCCTTCGAGCCGGTTCACTCTGCGGATATAGCCGCTACCAGGTTGTTCACGGAGCGGCTGCAACTGATGGTAGGGAAGGGGCATCAGCTTGCCAAGCGCCGCGCCGCCTTGAGCGTAGCAGAGGTGCAACAGGTGCCGTTGGTGCTACTCAACGGTGACTTCGCTACGCGTCATTATGTAGATGAATATTTCCATCAGCACGCGATTTATCCTCAGGTTGCCATGGAGGCGAATGCGATTAGCGCCATCGTTGAGATTGTGCGCCACGGCCAGCTCGCGACCATTCTGCCGCAGGCCATCGCACGGAGTAATCCGCTGCTGCTGCCCATCAAGCTGTCGGTTCCCATGCCCGAGCGCCACGCCGTGGTGCTGCAACGCAAAGAGGGTTACCGCAGCGCCGCTTCACGAGCATTTATTGCGATGTTGCAAGATCAGGTCAAGGAAATGGGCTAAAAAAGTGACGGGTTTGGTTAGCTGTTAATGCGTTCTGAAGGAGATATTTAACAGGCGAATATCTCCACACCCCGAGCGCCGAGCAAATCTTCACCAAAACTTCCCACGATCTCTGTGTTGCGTTATGGCATAATGCGCGCCAAATCACATTCCTAATCAAATTAAGAGCGAGCGCTGTTTTAAGCACTAACTTTACATTTTTGATGAAATTAAAACAGCGCATGTTGTACATCAGTAGGTAGAATATTAACAAATAAATGTAAACTACTGAAAATTGTGAGCAATGCATTTATAAAAACTCTAAGAAGATGTTGAAGGACACTGTAATGAGATTTATACTTGTGAATTGTTAATATTACAGATGGAGTTTCTATGACACCTAAAGAAAGTTGCGAAAAAGAGATGGCACGATTTTTCAAAAAAATACTATGAGTATACTGCCTCATCGGATTCAGATGATCTGAAGGATTTACTTACAGTCATATGTAGTTCTGTAGAAAAATTCGAGAAAGCTTTTTATAATATCAGCAGCAATAATAAACGGTATATAGCATTAAAAGCACTGAGGAATTTCGCAACCCACAAGTCTGAATTGTTAAATGATACAAAAGCAATAGATTCTAAAAATTGGGGGAAGTTACGCGCTGATGTTACTATTATATGTCTAATACCAAAAAGGTCATTCGATTTTATATTGCGCGATACAAAGTCTGCTTATACAAAATCATGCTTAACTGACAGTTCTATAAATTATGGGGATTTCATTGATATATATCCAGCAATATTCAATTTCGCAGTAGACCTATATCTCCTCGTTAAAAAAGAAAATTTGAATATTTCAAATGATGGGTTTAATAATATGAATGCGTCTATACAGTATGAGATAGACAATGGATACTCGCATTACATATCAGGCGTTATAATTAGTTTAAATAACTTATCAGTTAGTCAATTGCTTGATGAATACACTGTGGATATTAGCAATAGAGAAAGTTCAAGAATTGAATCGAAAGAGTGTGATAACGGAATGCGCTCAATTATTGTTAAGCATGAAAACCCACATAAACAATTGAGACATCTATCTTATGCGGATAAAAAATTCATATTCGATGAGTTAATAGCGACTAAGGCTATAGAAGTCGAAGGTGGCGATGTTGCAATTAATCGACATTTGATACCTGTTGAAATATTGATAATTGAGGAGTTTACAAGTAAAAACTGAATTATCAAGAGAGGAGTAAGTAATAGTCAAGGCATTATGTTAATGTGGCACATTCGTTACTTTCTGTTGGGACGGAACAGGGAAACTCCACCCGGTAGTTGAGATATTTCTTCCACCTTTCAGCTCTGCTGTGAAAGGTGGAAGAAATATCTCAACGTTGGAACGCGGTAACCTAAGCTTGGTGATGACACCAATTTGTACCACTTAACTGATTAACTCGGTAGTCAACGGATTAAAAAGTGCTAGTTACAAGTTGTATGTCAGGAGGAAATCCTCCTCCTGACTTGCTGATAGTTGTAACTTTCGGTAAAAATAAAATGATAGTCTATATCAATTTTTCCCCGTTTTCTCTCCAACGTTTTCTCACTATTGAATCAAATTCTATATCTTTTAATTGTAATTTATCAGCATGCTCCAGCACTATAACTTGCGGTAAAAAGCCAGATGCTTTATATATATAATTCAGCACTGCATTTATAGTGTTGAAAATATTTTCAACTTGTTTGATATCAGAGTGTTTTGCTAATTTCCGATCTGAATCAGAAGGGAAATAAACTTGACTTGGTTGATCTAAAAATAAAAAAGCTGGTATGCAAGATTTTTCTTCTATTGATAACAAGAATAATAAACCTAAGAAAAGAGATAAGTGGCATGCCAACCAGTTTGCACCGCTTCCCATTTCATGTAAACTTATTCTTTCTCCTTCATGATAGTGATAAAAGTCGAAATCCTTCAACGAGAAGTATAGTTTCGCTGGTTTTAATTCTTCTTCAAAATCTAGTTCATTGCAAATTTGAGTCATTACCCGTGAAAGCCGATTCTCACTAGATGAGTATTTTTTTTCTAAATCATATTGTAATAATTCAGTTTCTAGTTTTTTTAACCTATCTCTCAACGTCTTTAGGTTATCACTTGAATTAATAATATCATTGTTTTTAAAGAAAGAAGATATTAGCGAGGTGACTTTCCCTCTCATAAAACTAGCTTTTTCTCTAAAGTTATTAAATTTACTTAACTCTATCTTGTTTTTTTCGTAATCTTTTATTTTTGCATTTAATATTCTAACGTCCTTCTTTATACTATCTTTTAATTTAATTAATCTTTCCAGTTCCTGTGAAGTATCCTCTTGAAAATATTGTAGCTTATTTATATCGGAAATTAACTTTTCCTGATGTAGTTCCAATTCTTTTAACTCATTACTGAGTTCGGGTTGCACACTAGAGCATAGGGGGCAAGTTATTATTTCTCCAGGCTCAAATATACCAAATGTGCTTTTTATTTTAGATAAATCAATGGCTTGATTGATAGATATATCAGAGCAGTTATCTAGGATTGCAATTTTTCTGTTAATCTCGATTAGTTTTGAGTTCAGCTCTACTAGTGAATTATTTGCATCTTGATAGTTTTTTTCTGTCTGAGGTGAACCATGTGGAATATCAGGTACTGGTGGGAGATTTTTAGCCAACATTAATAGTTTAGAGTAAGAAATATTTTCGTCTATTTTATAGTCAATAGCAGAAAGGTACTCCTCAACAAGATTTTTTATTATTCTCTTGTTTTCATCTTGAGTGTTCTTTGCATGCATTTCTATTTTTTCTTGGGTACGTATTTTTTTTAATGTATCATCGCGCTCTCTTATAAGTCTATAATAATTCCCTTCCACCCAACCTAAAAATATAGGCAGTTCTTTTATTGTCCTGTCTCTTTTTACAAAATCATGGAATCTATAGAACAGAGCATGCTTGTTTGCTATTAGATTCTGATGCTGAAATAGCAATGACACTGCATTTCTAATTGACGCTTTACCATGATGAAAACTATTTATTTCATCTTTCATATCTAAAACGGACAGGCCAAGATATGTTTCAAATTTGGATTGTGCTGCTTTTATAGTTGTTGGGGATTGGTTGTCAAAATAATTAAGGCTCAAAGGGGATATGTTATCCTTATTGGTTTCCAGTTTTATAAATGCTTTTGATCCCAAATTGGTTTTTGGAGCATGTCTACCAACAATTATGTAACTATCCTTTAGTTTAAAAACTACAGAGTAAAAATATGCAAATGTCGTGATAACCCCTTTGGGAATACTTGATGTTTTTGAGAATAAACAGTAATCGACTATTTCTAGTAAGGCGCTCTTTCCTGTTTTAGAGTCACCAGTGATTACATTAAGCCCATTTGTTAACTCAATGAACCTGTGATCTCCTGATTCATTGAAGATATTTATTGATTCGATGATAGCTTTCATTATTTCGCTCCAAATCTAATCATTAGCTCCACGGATTCTTCTTTGGCAAAAATCGCACCTAAATTGTATGCTGCCTTACAGTGCTTTTTTACATGGGAATCACTTAGCGAATTAAAGTTAGTAGAAATGTTCTCTAGATATATTCTATTATTGATTTTTATTTTGCAAGAGGATGCCAAAGTTATTAGCCCGGCTTTTACTATCGGTCTATAGAAATTTATTAAATCACGTGATGAAATAAACTCTCCCCTTAGTTTCGGATTTGTAGTTATCTTACTTAGATTCGAGCTTTTGTTTCCATGTGATAACTCGTCTACAACAGACTCGTTTAATATAAATGGGATTGAGAGATAGATGAGTTCCAACTCTATCCCATTTTTTTTTATTTGTTGTGCCCCGGATAGAAAATATCTTAACAATAAGGCAATCCATAAAGGAGAGTTCAACAGCGCTGAGATTTCTTTTGGTCTCATTTGTTATCCTCCAGAAATATCCAAGAAAAATCCTTTCTATCTACAATGGAATGTATCCTACCTTTTTGGTAATAGCCCGCTATTTCTTGTATTCCAAGTATCTTCTTGTTGTTTAGTAATAAACATTCTGAGTACATTTTTTTTGAAGTCGAAACTATTTCTAATTCTTTCTGTTTTTCATGAGAGATCACGGCTGAATGCTTTAACTTTACAAGAGAAAGATCATCGCAAAGCGCGTCATCAAATTCCTCAAGATTGTCAGCCATGGATGAGTGAAGCTTTAGTATCTTTAGCGCACTTCTTTCCGCACGAAGAAAGTCTACTATAGCATTATTTACAATTGTATCATCGAGATCGATTTTTTTTAATTCATCAATAAAATTAAATTTTGATGCATCGCTTCTATTTACGTCTTTTTTAGCTACGTGAGGGAATGGATAATCTTTATCTATGAATGGTTTTGCAAATCCCTCCATCTCTCTTTTAAACTCATTGCGATCGATGTGCCATCTATCCATGTCGTCGATAGCTTTCATTGATATATAACCTAGCATTTTATGCATGAAACTATCCACATGTTGGTCAGGTATGATAAGAAATGATGCATGTGACTTGAGCTCTTCATACTTTTGATTAATCATGGGTTGAGAACCAATGATTGTTAATTTTTCTAGTATGGTTAGTAATTTGTTTTTTTCATAACTAAAAATGAAGTCGTGATACTTTGATATTGTTTTGTTTGATTTTACTGATGTTATGCGAGAAAGTTTTATTTCTGCGGTAACATTATTCCAATTAAAAAAAATAGAAGCATCATTAATTTCTGATGTGGTTAACAGTTCAAACCTATTAAAACCAGAGAGTATCGGGTATTCATTGGCTAGATTATATAGTGTTTTCCAAAAATCTATGTGGGCGTCGTTTAAAACACTTCGAGTTAAATGATGTTTTACCTCTGTGCTTTTATCCGCAAGAGCTATGTCCCCAAAACATTCAATCCAAATTGTTTCATTCTCTTTAGCATTTAAACAGGACTCTAATGCTAGGAGTTTTTGATAGTCAAAACCAAGAAGTTTTTTTGTTGCGTTATTGGAGGCTCCTTCCATACTTTGAGTCCTTTTTTAGCTAATTTTACATGTAACAAGGGTTAGATAATAACTAAATATAACTTGTCTTTGTACTGTGTTTACATACACTAAAAATTGATAACAAGCTGTTATTATGATCATGATAAAATCAAGTAAAAAGCTAGATTCGAAAATCCATTGTTAGATCTCTATTGTTGAGCTTCTAGCCACTTATACACACACCTCAGGCGGGAGGGGACTTGGTTTGTTTCTACTATATAGTTAGCCCATTTAGTAACGGCCTATCCCTATAGAAACAAGTGTCGATTTACTAGCCTAGCTTAATCAGAGGGTTATTTTTGCTAGTTAAGCCTCATGTTTTGACCTTCTCCCCTTTGACTAACCACCATTAGAATAGGTCTTGCCTTGTGTTGCTTAAAAAGCAGCCAAAAATCCTCGCGATCTCTGACCGCCGTTATGGCATAATGCGCGCCAAATCACATTCCCAATCAAATTAAGAGCGAGCGCTGTGTTAAGCACTAACAACATCACTATGCAGTTCGGCAGTAAGCCGTTGTTTGAAAACATCTCTGTCAAATTTGGCGGCGGTAACCGCTATGGTCTGATCGGAGCCAACGGCTGCGGTAAATCGACGTTCATGAAAATCCTCGGTGGCGATCTGGCGCCGAGCGGCGGTAACGTGTTCCTGGATCCGAATGAGCGCCTGGGTAAACTGCGCCAGGATCAGTTCGCTTTTGAACAGTTCAGCGTGCTGGACACCGTGATCATGGGCCACACCGAGCTGTGGGCGGTGAAGGAAGAGCGTGACCGCATCTACGCCATGGCGGAGATGAGCGAAGAAGACGGCTATAAAGTGGCCGATCTGGAAGTGGCCTATGGCGAGATGGACGGCTACACCGCAGAAGCACGTGCCGGTGAGTTGCTGCTTGGCGTGGGTATTCCGGTAGAACAGCATTATGGCCCGATGAGTGAGATCGCTCCCGGCTTCAAACTGCGTGTTCTGTTGGCTCAGGCCCTGTTCTCCGATCCGGAAATCCTGCTGCTCGACGAACCAACGAACAACCTGGACATCGATACCATTCGCTGGCTGGAGCAGGTGCTGAACGAGCGTAACAGCACCATGATCATCATTTCGCACGACCGTCACTTCCTGAACATGGTTTGTACCCACATGGCGGATCTGGACTACGGCGAACTGCGTGTCTACCCAGGCAACTACGACGAATACATGACGGCGGCTACCCAGGCTCGTGAGCGCCTGATGTCTGACAACGCCAAGAAGAAGGCACAGATTAACGAATTGCAGTCCTTCGTTAGCCGCTTCAGCGCCAACGCCTCAAAATCCAAGCAGGCTACCTCTCGTGCCCGCCAGATTGACAAGATCCAGTTGGAAGAGGTGAAAGCCTCCAGCCGTCAGAACCCGTTCATCCGTTTTGAGCAGGACAAGAAGCTGTTCCGTAACGCGCTGGAAGTGGAAGCGCTGGCCAAAGGCTTCGACAACGGCCCGCTGTTCAGCAAACTTAACCTGATGGTTGAAGTGGGCGAGAAAGTGGCGATCCTGGGTGCCAACGGTATCGGTAAATCCACCCTGCTGAAAACGCTGGTGGGTGACCTGCAGCCGGATCACGGTAGTGTGAAATGGTCCGAAAACGCCAAGATCGGTTACTACGCACAGGATCACGAATACGAGTTCGATGAAACCCTGAGCGTGTTCGACTGGATGAGCCAGTGGAAGCAGGAAAAGGACGATGAGCAGGCGGTACGCAGCATTCTTGGCCGCCTGTTGTTCAGCCAGGACGATATCAAGAAGCGCGTAAAAGTGCTGTCCGGTGGTGAGAAGGGCCGTATGCTGTTCGGCAAGATCATGATGCAGCGTCCGAACATCCTGATCATGGATGAACCGACCAACCACATGGATATGGAATCCATCGAGTCACTGAACATGGCGTTGGAAATGTATGAAGGCACCTTGATCTTCGTTTCCCACGACCGTGAGTTCGTTAGCTCGTTGGCCACCCGTGTTCTTGAAATGACCCCGAACAAGGTGATCGACTTTACCGGCAACTACGAAGACTACCTGCGTAGCCAGGGTATCAACTGATCCCTTCGAGTCTTACCGCACGCCCCTCACCCCAACCCTCTCCCACAGGGAGAGGGAGCTGCCCGGAGTAGGTAATTAGCCCGTGCAGCTTCGGAAAGTAGGGAGTAAAAACAAGAAAGGCAAGGTTTTACCCAGGGCAATCAACGAACTCGATCTGTCCCCCAACCCTCCCACAGGGAGAAGGAGCAGTCCAGAGCGAGTGGTTAGCCCGTACGGCTTCGGAACGTGATGAGTAAGAAAACGATAGGTATTACGCAGAAGAATCAACGAACTCGATCTGTCCCCTCTCCTTTTGGGAGAGGGTTAGGGTGAGGGGGCCTAATCTTTACTACACACTTCACACCGCGGATCCTTCGGCAGCTTCATCTCGCGAAACTGCATACTCATCGCATCAAACATCAACAACTTCCCTACCAAAGGCTGGCCATAGTTTGCCAACAGCTTGATGGCTTCCATCGCCTGCAGCGTACCGATAGTGCCGACTAAAGGCGCCATCACGCCAGCCTCAACGCAGGTCAGCGCATTTTCCCCAAACAGCCTGCTCAGGCAGCGATAACAGGGCTGTTCCGGCTGATAGGTAAAGACGCTGAGCTGACCTTCCATGCGGATGGCAGCCCCTGAGACCAGCGGTTTACGCTGTGCATGGCACAGGCGGTTGAGCAGATCGCGGGTCGCCACGTTATCGGTACAGTCCAGCACCACGTCGCAGGCGGCAATCTGCGCCGCCATTTGCTCGTCATCCAGCTGTGTGTCCAGGGTATCAATACGGATATGAGGATTGATGGAGCTCAGCTCGATGCGGGCAGATTCGACCTTCGCCATACCAATGCGGTCATCCCGGTGCAGGATCTGGCGCTGTAGATTGGAGAGGGAAACCGTGTCGAAATCAACCAGCGTCAGATGGCCTACGCCAGCGGCAGCCAAATAAGGCGCCGCCGCACAGCCCAGCCCGCCAAGCCCAACGATCAGCACGTGCGCCGCCTGCAGCTTTTCCTGACCGTCGAAGTCGAATCCCCGCAGTACGATCTGGCGGTTGTAGCGCAGCGCTTGTGCATCGGTTAATTCCGGCAGCATGTTCAGTTCCTCAGCAACGCATTGAAAGGTTCGATCTCTACTGTCTCACCAGCGGCTACCGAGCCACGTTCACGCTCCAGCACGATAAAGCAGTTACCCTGGCTGAATGAGCTGAACACATGGGAACCCTGATGGCCAGTGGTGCTCACTTCCAGCTCGCCCTGGGCATTGCTGGTGAAGATGCCGCGCTGGAAATCGAGGCGACCCGGCGACTTTTTCAGTGGCGTCAGGGCGCGAGCTTTCAGGCGGGGTGGCAGTTGCCATTCGGTGTGACCGGCCAGCTTGGCCAGCAACGGTTGCACCAGCTGATAGAAGGTCAAAGCCGCAGAGACCGGGTTGCCAGGTAGGCCACAGAACCAGGCGTGCTGGAGCTTGCCGAAAGCAAAAGGTTTGCCCGGTTTGATGGCCAGCTTCCAGAAGCTGACTTTGCCGAGTTCATCCAGCATCTGTTTGGTGTAATCGGCTTCACCAACGGAAACGCCGCCGCTGCTGATCACCACGTCGGCCTCGCTATCCGCCTGGATAAACGCCGCGCGTAATGCTTCCTGATTATCACGAATAATCCCCAGATCGATCACCGTGCAACCGAGCTGTTCCAGCATCAGGCGAACGGCAAAGCGGTTGGTGTCGTAGATCTGCCCGGCTTGTAGCGGCTGGCCGACTGGCTGCAATTCGTCACCGGTGGAGAATACGGCCACCTTCAATTTACGCATCACCTGCACATCGGCCACGCCCAATGAAGCTAGTAACGGCAACTGTGCGGCCCCCAACGTGATCCCGGTGGGCAGCACACTCGCCCCACGAAGGATATCTTCACCCGCCAAACGGATATTTTGCCCGGCGGTTACCGGGGCGTTGAAACGCACTCCAGCCTCGGTTACTTCAGCCTGTTCTTGCATGATCACCGCATCCGCACCGGCTGGAATTGGCGCTCCGGTCATGATGCGTACGCAGGTGTTGGCTGGCCAGGTATCCGTAAACGGTGCTCCGGCAAAGGCTTTACCCGCTACCGGTAACGGAGAGTTGCCGTTCAGGTCACTGAGACGTACCGCATAGCCGTCCATCGCCGAGTTGGCGAAGGGCGGAACATCGATAGGGGAGACCACCGGGGTGGCGGTAATGCGCCCGGCTGCGTTGGTCAAGGCGATAGATTCGCTCTGTTGCAGTGGCGCGATCTGGGAGAGCATTTTCTCCAGTGCCTGCTCAAGAGAAATGAGGTCAGAAGTATGACAGTGATCCATAAACAAAACTCCGTAATCGGCGTGCGCGAATTTTTCGGCAAAGTAGGGCTATTATGGCAGATAACGCCGTGGTGGAGAAACCAGGTTAACGTATTGAAATCAATAATAGGAGACAGCCATGCACCAGCACGTACTGGATTTTTGGTTCGAAGAGATCGACCCAGTCATGTGGTTTAAAAAGGACGATGAGTTCGACCGTTTGCTGCACACCCGCTTTGGCCAGCTGTGGCAGGCAGCGTCCCAAGGAGAACTGGCGCATTGGCGTGCAACCATCAAAGGACGACTGGCGGAAATCATCGTACTCGATCAGTTCAGCCGTAATCTGTTCCGCAACACGCCACGCTCCTTTGCTTGTGACGGAATGGCGCTGGTGCTGGCTCAGGAAGCGATCGCCACTGGATTATGTGAAAACCTGACGGTCGAGCAGCGCGGCTTCCTCTATTTGCCGTTTATGCATTCCGAATCCGCCTTGATCCACCAGCAGGCGTTGGAGCTGTTTCGCCAATTAAATAATGGTGACCAGTTGGAGTTTGAAATACGTCATAAATCAATAATCGATCGTTTTGGACGTTATCCCCATCGTAACGAGATATTAGGCCGGGAATCTACGTTTGAGGAGCAGGAATTTCTGCAACAACCGGGATCGGGTTTCTGAATATTTTTCATTGGCGTGTAGGCGGGAAATAGCGGAGAGGGACATGGGATAACGCTTATTAAACATGAACCAAGCCGGCCTATTTTCTGCCGCCGCCAATAGGCCGGTTAAATCTGTCAGCGGTAAATGAAAACCCAGATAACCCTCTGTTTTTATACCATTTAGCTCTTTCAATGCACAAAATAGTCTAAGCAGGCTACGCTTAATGCTTGGCGACGAGTTTGTGCTTTACATCGATTGCCGGGCTAAATATAGTCGAAAAAGACTAAATAATAATTCTCTCTCCATTTTCATGCGGTACCTGCTTGAATTGCCGCGGATAGACACAGGTGTCAGGTCAATGAGCAAACCAGTGATTGCCATTCATGGTGGTGCGGGCGCAATTACCCGTGCGGCATTGAGTGCAGAGAAGGAACAAGATTATATCCAGGCGCTTTCCGACATTGTGGCTGCCGGGCAGGCTATTTTGGCTGCAGGCGGCAGCGCACTGGACGCGGTAACGGAGGCCGTCAGGCTGCTGGAAGAGTGCCCGCTGTTCAACGCAGGCAAAGGCGCGGTATTTACCCACCAGGGCACCCATGAGCTGGATGCCTGCGTGATGGATGGCCGAACTTGTGATGCCGGGGCGGTTGCCGGGGTCAGCCGGATACGCAACCCGGTGCTGGCCGCGCGTACGGTGCTGGAAAATAGCACTCATGTGCTGTTTGGCGGAGAAGGGGCAGAAAGATTTGCCGCCAATCACGGCCTGGAAATGGTCGATCCCGATTTCTTCTTTACCCAGGAACGTTTTGACCAATTGCACCGTGCTCAGGCAGAGCAGGGCCGGGTGTTGCTCGATCACGACGGCGCGGCGGCGCTCAGCGGCGATCCACTGGATCCCGATCGCAAATTTGGCACCGTGGGTGCGGTAGCGCTGGATGCTTTGGGCAACCTGGCAGCGGCCACCTCAACCGGTGGCATGACCAACAAGGCGGCAGGGCGCATTGGCGATACGCCGATAATTGGTGCCGGTTGCTATGCCAACAACGCCACGGTGGCGGTTTCCAGCACCGGTACCGGCGAAATCTTTATGCGCACCGTCGCGGCCTACGACGTTTCTGCTCTGATTGAATATGCCGGTCTAACCCTGCAACAGGCCTGCGACAAAGTGGTGATGGAAAAGCTGTTGGCGCTGGGCGGCAGCGGCGGGCTGATCGCTATCGATCGTTTTGGCAACGTCGCACTGCCGTTTAACAGTGAAGGAATGTATCGCGGTTTCGGCTATGTCGGCGATGCCCCTTCCGTAGGTATCTACCGCTGAATGCTTGCCGGGAGGGCGCATGACCGATACTGCCATCCAGCCACAGGCAGAACGTGGGCTGATTTTACCGCCCGAGCGCGTCTTGGCGGTGAGCGATCTGTGCGTACAATTTCGCCAAGAAGGCGACGTCGTTGAGGCCGTGCGCCATCTGGATTTCACCGTCGACCGTGGCGAAACACTGGCGATCGTTGGAGAATCCGGCTCCGGCAAGTCGGTCACCTCACTGGCGTTGATGCGTCTGGTCGAGCAGGGCGGCGGTGAGTTGACCAGCGGCGCAATGCATTTTCGCCGGCGTAACGGCCAGGTGCTCGATCTGGCCAAGGCGAAACAGAGCACCCTGCGAACCTTGCGCGGCGCCGATATGGCGATGATTTTTCAAGAGCCGATGACCTCCCTCAACCCGGTGTTTCCGGTGGGGGAGCAGATCGCTGAATCTTTGCGTCTGCACCAGGGGATGGATCACCGCAGCGCCAAACGTGAAGCGCTGCGTATGCTCGATCTAGTGCGCATTCCCGAGGCCAAAAACGTCCTTGGTCGCTATCCGCATCAACTGTCTGGCGGGATGCGCCAGCGGGTGATGATTGCCATGGCGCTGTCTTGCAAACCGGCGCTGCTGATTGCCGATGAACCCACCACCGCGCTGGACGTCACCATTCAGGCGCAAATCCTGCAGCTGATCCGCGTGTTGCAGCAGGAAATGCACATGGGGGTGATCTTCATTACCCACGATATGGGCGTGGTGGCGGAGATTGCCGATCGGGTACTGGTGATGCACCAAGGTGAAAAGGTGGAACAGGGGGAGGTGCGCTCGCTGTTCGCCGCTCCACAGCAGCCTTACACTCAAGCTTTGTTGGCCGCCGTGCCACAGCTGGGCGCGATGGCAGATAAAGACTTCCCGGCAAAATTTCCGTTAGCGGGCGTTGACGATAACGACCAGCCGCAAGACACCATACCCGCAGGAGCTACGCCGATCTTGCAGGTAGAAAATCTGGTCACGCGCTTCGATCTGCGCAGCGGCATTCTCAACCGCGTCACGCGCCGTGTGCATGCGGTGGAAAATATCAGCTTCGACCTCTATCCCGGCGAAACGTTGGGGTTGGTCGGCGAATCCGGTTGTGGCAAATCCACCACCGGCCGCTCACTGTTAAAGCTAGTCGATAGCCAACGCGGCACTATTACCTTCAACGGCCAACAGATCAACCGCTTGAAAGGCTCTGCCTTACAGCATTTACGCCGTGATATTCAGTTTATCTTTCAAGACCCTTACGCTTCTCTGGACCCACGGCTCACCGTTGGTTTCTCCATCATGGAGCCGTTGCTGGTGCACAACGTTGCTCGCGGGGCGGAGGCTGAAAAACGGGTGGCCTGGCTATTGGAGCGGGTGGGGCTGAAGCCGGAGCATGCGCGGCGTTATCCGCATGAGTTCTCCGGTGGTCAACGCCAGCGTATCTGCATTGCCCGCGCGTTGGCACTCAACCCGAAAGTGGTGATTGCCGATGAAGCGGTCTCCGCGCTGGACGTGTCGATTCAGGCGCAAATTGTCAATCTGCTGCTCGATTTACAGCGTGAATTGGGCATTGCATTTCTGTTTATTTCCCACGATATGGCGGTAGTGGAACGAGTCTGCCATCGCGTCGCGGTGATGTACCTGGGCCAGATTGTTGAGATCGGCCCACGCCGCGCGGTGTTTGAAAACCCGCAGCATGCCTATACCCGTAAGCTGATGGCCGCCGTGCCGGTGGCCGATCCAACCCATGCGCATAAACGTCAGCCGCTGCTGGTGGATGAAATACCCAGCCCGATCCGTGGGCTGGACGATGAACCCGTTACCGCACCTTTAGTGCAGGTAGGGCCAGGGCACTTTGTGGCCCGTCACCCTATTGCCGGTGCTTTTTAGCCTTGCCTCAGGAGAGTTAAGCAATATGACTAAGCACACATTCAAGCGTAATGTTTTGGCCGCCGTACTGCTGGCTGCCGCTGCTGGCCCGGCTTGGGCTGCCAAGGATGCGGTGATTGCCGTAGCGTCCAATTTCACTACGCTCGACCCGTACGATGCCAACGACACCTTGTCGCAGGCGGTCGCCAAATCCTTCTATCAGGGGCTGTTTGGCTTTGATAAGGATATGAAGCTGGTGAACGTCCTGGCGGACAGTTACGACGTCAGCAAAGACGGTCTGACCTACACCATCAAGCTCCAGCCGGGGGTTAAATTCCACGACGGCAGCGCGTTCGATGCCGAGGCGGTCAAGGTTAACCTGGATCGCGCCAGTAACCCGGATAATCGCCTGAAACGCTACAACCTGTTCAAGATGATCGATAAAACCGAAGTGGTCGATCCCACCACGGTCAAAATCGTGCTGAAAGCGCCATTCTCGGCGTTTATCAACAACCTGGCGCACCCGGCGGCGGCGATGATTTCCCCGGCGGCCCTCAAGCAGTATGGCAAGGAGATCGGTTTCCATCCGGTGGGTACCGGCCCTTACCAGTTCGAAACCTGGAACCAGACCGACTATGTGAAAGTGAAGAAATTCGACGGCTACTGGAAAGCGGGCTTACCGAAGCTGGACAGCATCACCTGGCGGCCAGTAGTGGATAACAACACCCGTGCGGCGATGCTGCAAACCGGCGAAGCGACCTTTGCTTTCCCAATCCCTTATGAGCAAGCCAAGGTGCTGGAGAAAAACAGCAAGCTGGATCTGGTGGCCGCGCCGTCGATCCTGCAACGCTACATCAGCATGAACGTGACGCAGAAGCCTTTCGATAACCCGAAGGTGCGCCAGGCGCTGAACTATGCGATCAACAAGGACGCGCTGATTAAGGTGGCGTTTTCTGGGTTTGCCGTTCCGGCGGAAGGCCCGGTGCCTCCGGCCATTGATTTTGCCACCCTCTACAACGCTTGGCCATACGATCCGGCCAAGGCGCGTGAGCTGCTGAAAGAAGCGGGCTATCCGGACGGGTTTACTACCACGTTGTGGTCTTCCCATAACCACAGCACTGCTCAGAAAGTGTTGCAGTTTGCTCAGCAGCAGCTGGCGCAGGTTGGGGTCAAAGTGACCGTCACCGCGATGGATGCGGGCCAGCGTGCGGCGCAGGTAGAGAGCGTCGGCGTGAAGGATACCGGTGTGCGCATGTTCTATACCGGCTGGTCTGCCTCAACTGGGGAAGCCGACTGGGCGCTGACGCCGCTGTTCGCCACCCAATCTGCACCGCCTAAGCAGTTCAATACCGCGTTCTACAGTAACCCGCAGGTGGACAAGGATCTGGCCGAAGCGTTGGCCACCACCGATCGTGCCCAGAAACAGGCGCTGTACAAAGATGCACAAGACCGCATCTGGGCCGACGCACCATGGATTTTCCTGGTGACCGAGCGCCTGCTGTCTGCCAACAACAAACAGCTGAGCGGCTTCTACGTGATGCCGGACACCTCGTTTAACTTTGATAACGCGGATTTGAAATAAGCGCTGGGCGCCGCCCTTTCCCGGTTGGGGAGGGCGGCGTGAGGGGGATTTATGCGCAATGCTTAATTATTTTCTAAAACGCCTGCTGGGCCTGATCCCGACGCTGCTGATCGTGGCCGTGCTGGTGTTCTTGTTTGTCCACATGCTGCCGGGCGATCCGGCGCGGTTGGCGGCGGGGCCGGAGGCCGACGAAGCCGTCGTCCAACTGGTGCGCCAGGATCTGGGGCTGGACAAGCCGTTGCCACAGCAGTTTGTGCATTTCTTTGTCAATATTTTGCAGGGCGATTTCGGCACGTCGATGGTGTCCAAACGCCCGGTCAGTGAAGAGATCGCCTCGCGCTTTATGCCAACCTTCTGGCTGACCATCGCCAGCATGGTGTGGGCGGTGATTTTTGGCATGGCGATCGGCATGATTTCCGCCGTATGGCGCAACCGCTGGCCGGATCGGCTGGGGATGACGCTGGCCGTGTCGGGCATCTCATTCCCGGCCTTTGCGTTGGGGATGTTGCTGATGCAGGTGTTCTCGGTCAACCTCGGCTGGCTGCCGACGGTCGGAGCGGATACTTGGCAGCATTACATCTTGCCTTCAATCACGCTTGGCGCTGCGGTAGCGGCGGTGATGGCCCGCTTCACCCGCGCCTCGTTCGTTGAGGTGATGCAGGAAGATTACATGCGCACCGCCCGCGCCAAGGGCGTGCCGGAGACACTGGTGATCGTCAAACACGGGCTACGCAACGCCATGATCCCGGTGATCACCATGATGGGCCTACAGTTTGGTTTCCTGCTGGGTGGCTCGATCGTGGTCGAGAAGGTATTTAACTGGCCGGGGTTGGGGCGCCTGCTGGTGGATTCGGTAGAAATGCGCGATTACCCGGTGATCCAGGCCGAAGTGCTGCTGTTCTCGCTGGAATTTATTCTGATTAATTTGTTGGTGGATATGCTGTATGCGGCAATCAACCCTTCGATTCGTTACCAATAGGCAGGCCGTATGATGAAGTATTGGCGGCGTAATGCCGCGCTCAAGGCAATGCCGGTGATTAATCCCAACGCGGTGCGTACGCCTTGGCATGAGTTCTGGCGGCGTTTTCGTCGCCAGCAGGTCGCAATGGTGGCCGGCGTGTTTGTGTTGCTGCTGGTGGCCGCTGCGCTGCTGGCACCGCATCTGGTGCCTTTTGATGCGGAAAACTTCTTTGATTACGATCGGCTCAATCAAGGGCCTTCGCTGGTGCACTGGCTTGGGGTGGATTCGCTGGGCCGGGATATTTTCAGTCGTATTCTGATGGGAGCGCGGATCTCTTTGGCTGCCGGGGTGTTCTCGGTGCTAGTTGGCAGCGTGATTGGCACGGTGCTCGGGCTGTTGGCGGGCTATTACGAAGGCTGGTGGGATCGCATCGTAATGCGCATCAGCGACGTGCTGTTTGCCTTCCCCGGTATTCTGCTGGCGATTGGCGTGGTGGCGATCATGGGCAGCGGCATGGCCAACGTGATTGTCGCCGTGGCCATCTTCAGCATTCCGGCGTTTGCGCGTCTGGTGCGTGGCAATACTCTGGTGCTGAAGCACCTGACCTACATTGAATCGGCGCGCAGTATCGGCGCTTCGGACTGGACCATCATTCTGCGGCATATCTTGCCGGGCACCATCTCGTCGATCGTGGTCTATTTCACCATGCGTATCGGTACTTCAATCATTACCGCTGCCAGCCTGTCGTTCTTGGGATTGGGGGCGCAGCCGCCAACGCCGGAATGGGGCGCGATGCTCAATGAAGCGCGGGCGGATATGGTGATAGCCCCGCATGTGGCGATCTTCCCCAGCCTGGCAATCTTTTTTACCGTGCTGGCGTTTAACCTGTTAGGCGATGGGCTACGTGATGCATTGGATCCGAAACTGAAGGGATGACCCCTCACCCCAACCCTCTCCCACAGGGCTGTCTCTTATACACAACTCGGCATCTTACTGTTTTTTATGGGAATTATTTCAAGCGAATCAATAGGGCACTCGGAAAAATTCTCTTTAAAATCAGCCTGCTATGTTTCTCAAATTACGGCCATTTGACCGCAACTTGAGATGTGTATAAGAGACAGCCCACAGGGAGAGGGAGCTGAAAGTCCCTGCTCTTTTGGAAGTTAAAGAGGCTATCTCAGCAAATTCGATCACTCCTTCATCCAAGGTGCGTCACTGCATTTTCAAACTTACTCGATCGGTCCCCTCTCCCTTGAGGGAGAGGGTTAGGGTGAGGGGGGTATCGACTATTTAAACAGATGCTCGGCATGAAAACGCAGATGATCCTCGATAAAGGTAGCGATGGTGAAGTAGCTGTGGTCGTAACCCGGCTGAATACGCAGGGTTAACGGCCAGTCGCGCTGGCGTGCCAACTCCGCCAGCTTGGCCGGTTGCAGCTGATCTGCCAGAAACTGATCCCCATCTCCTTGGTCAATCAACATCGGCAGCTGCTCCGCCCCGCTGGCCAGCAAATGGCAACTGTCATATTGCAGCCACTGCGTTTCGTCATCCCCCAGATAGGCCGCAAAGGCTTTACGGCCCCAAGGCACCTGGCAAGGGTTGACGATCGGCGCAAAGGCCGACGCCGAACGAAAACGCTGCGGGTTACGCATTGCCATCATTAACGCACCATGGCCGCCCATCGAGTGGCCCGCAATGGATTGACGATCGCTGACGCTGAAATGCTGCTTGATCAGCGCTGGCAGCTCATCGCTGATGTAGTCATACATGCGAAAGTGCTGATCCCAGGGTGCCTGAGTGGCATTGAGGTAGAACCCCGCCCCCTGGCCCAGATCGTAACCTTCGCCATTCGGCACCTCATCGCCGCGTGGGCTGGTATCTGCCATCACCAGCACCAGCCCTAGCTCGGCGGCAACGCGCTGGGCACCGGCTTTCAACGTGAAGTTTTCATCATTGCAGGTCAGACCCGACAGCCAATACAGCACCGGCGGCGGGTTATCGTCGCGCGGTGGTGGCAGATAGATACTGAACGTCATGTTGCAATTCAGGCTCTGCGCCGCGTGGCGGTAACGTTGTTGCCAACCACCGAACATGCGGTGCTCTTCGAGAAGTTCTAATGACATCGTCATCCTCTGCCTCCTGGCTTATTTATCGAAATGGATCACGGAACGGATCGATTTGCCTTCATGCATCAGATCGAACGCTTCGTTGATCTGCTCCAACCCCATGGTATGAGTGATAAAGTCGTTCAGTGCGAACTCGCCGTCCAGATAACGCTGCACGATCCCCGGCAGTTGGCTGCGGCCTTTCACGCCACCAAAGGCAGAACCGCGCCAGACGCGGCCCGTCACCAGTTGGAACGGACGGGTCGCGATCTCTTCACCGGCACCGGCAACGCCGATAATGACCGACTCACCCCAGCCCTTGTGGCAGCACTCCAGCGCTGAACGCATCACGTTGACGTTGCCGATACATTCAAAGGAGAAGTCGACCCCGCCGTCGGTCAGCTCGACGATCACGTCCTGGATAGGTTTATCGTAATCTTTTGGATTGATCAGGTCGGTCGCGCCCAGCTTGCGAGCCAGTTCGAACTTGCTGGTGTTGAGATCGATACCGATGATGCGGCTGGCACCGGCCATCTGAGCGCCGATAATCGCCGACAGCCCGATGCCGCCCAGGCCGAAGATAGCCACGGTATCGCCAGCCTTGACCTTGGCGGTGTTGATCACCGCGCCCATGCCGGTAGTGACGCCACAGCCAAGCAGACAGACTTCTTCCAACGGCGCTTCTTTGCTGATTTTTGCCAGTGAGATTTCTGGTACTACGGTGCGTTCAGCAAAGGTGGAGGTGCCCATGTAGTGGAAAATCGGCTTGCCGTCTTTAAAGAAGCGGGTGGTGCCGTCTGGCATCAGACCCTTGCCCTGGGTGGCACGGATGGCCTGACACAGGTTGGTTTTGCCGGATTTACAGAATTTGCACTCGCCGCATTCTGGGGTGTAGAGCGGGATCACGTGGTCGCCGACGGCAACGCTGGTCACGCCTTCGCCGATCGCTTCGACTATGCCGCCGCCTTCGTGGCCCAGGATCGCCGGGAACACGCCTTCCGGATCTTTGCCTGACAGGGTATAGGCATCGGTATGGCAAACGCCGGTAGCGACGATGCGCACCAGCACTTCACCTTTCTGTGGCGGCATCAGATCGACTTCTTCAATCTTCAGCGGCTGGTTCGGCCCCCAAGCCACGGCAGCACGGGTTTTGATAAATTCCATCATGTTCTCCTAATCGTTACTTTTAGGGGGTCGAACATGTTCGACCCGAATTAATTCATTGATATCTGAATGG
Source organism: Serratia sp. 3ACOL1 (assembly GCF_003668775.1). NCBI lineage: Bacteria > Pseudomonadati > Pseudomonadota > Gammaproteobacteria > Enterobacterales > Yersiniaceae > Serratia > Serratia sp. 3ACOL1. The sequence goes on from NZ_CP033055.1 coordinate 631,884, forward strand.
GCAGCACTTGCGGCGCCCCTACTCTGTCAGGAGGATGGACTCGGCCTCCACCTCCGAACTTTCAGCCTGTTCTATAATCAGTTGTTTTAACGCGCGGACGTTTGGCCCAAACGCATCACGCCGCCATAACAGCCAGGTGGCAGTTTCGGCAATGTCGGCAGGGAGTGAATGAACTTTGACTCGCTTGTAGCCGGGCAGCAGGTTGAGCACCGAATATGGGATCATCGCCAGCCCGGCACCGCTGGCCACGCAGGCCAGCATGGAGTGATAAGACTGGATCTCCATGATGGTACCTGGCAATGAACCGTCACGCTTGAACCAGGACTCCAAGCGCAGGCGATAAGAGCAGCTGGCGCGGAAGGCAAACAGGGTTTCCCCTCTGACATCCTGAGCGCTGTGAATGGGCGGATGGTCCAGGCAGGTGATCACCACCATGCGTTCGGGGAAAGCGACACAGCCGTTCAGTTCATCATGTTGCAACGGGCCATCTACCAAGGCGGCAGCCAAGGTTCCCGCGCGTACACGCTCGATGATTTCCCCGGAGGTGCCGGTAGCCAGCGAAAGGGAAACCTGCGGGAATCGCTGATGATAAGCTGCCAGCAAAGTAGGTAGCCGGGTGGCGGCGGTGCTTTCCATCGAGCCAAGCGCAAAATTACCGGCCGGTTCCCCGGCATGGGTGATGCTCATGGCTTCTTCACTGAGCGCCAGAATGCGGTGGGCGTAGCAGAGAAAATTATGGCCCATCGGCGAGAGGCGCAGGCGCTGCTTTTCACGGATAAACAGATCGGTGCCCAGTTCCTGCTCGAGCTGGCGCAGGCGCGTGGTCAAGTTTGACGGCACGCGGTGCAGTTGCTCGGCGGCACGGGCGACGGAGCCGGTTTCGGCCACGCAGCAGAACATGCGCAGTTGGGTAAGATCCATAACCTTCTCTTTTCGTGATGAACTTGATGAGTATTATTCAGTTTTTGTGAGTGTAATACTGCGGCATGCTAGCCGCAACTTTCTTTTAACAGGTTGGATACAGCGATGGCGCTAAAAATAGCCTTGAGTGGTTTTATTGCTTTGATCGTGGCGATGGGGATTGGCCGGTTTGCCTTTACCCCGCAGGTGCCGCTGATGATTGCTGAGCACCAGTTCACCCTGACCGGGGCCGGGCTGGTGGCGGCGTTGAACTACCTGGGCTACCTGTGCGGTGCCTATGATGCGATGCGTGCCAGCCGCCATGTGGAGCGCCGCCTGTGGCTTGGCGTGTGGGGAGCTGTAGCACTGACGCTGCTGTCTGCCTTGGTATCGGGGGAGTGGTTGCACGGTGCAGTGCGCTTTGCGATTGGTTGGGCCAGCGGTTGGTCGATGGTGCTGGTGGCGGCCTGGACTAACGAGCGGTTGGCGCATTATGGCCGCCCAGCGTTGAGTGCTGCAGTCTTTGCCGGGCCTGGGGCCGGGATATTCATCAGCGGCATGCTGGCGGTGGCGATCAACAGCTGGGGCTTGAGCGCTTCGCAGGCCTGGCTGGTATATGGCGCATTGGCGTTAGTGTTAATTGCCGCGATCAGCATTAATTTGCCAAGGGCAGGGGAGCTGCATCGTCCCGATGTGAAGCCTGAGCCGCTGGTGCTCACCCCGGCATTAAAGCGCCTGGTGTGGAGCTACAGCCTGGCGGGCTTTGGCTATATCCTGCCTGCGACCTTCCTGTCACAGATGGCGGCGGCTCGTTTCCCTGACAGCCTGTTCGCCCAGTTTGTCTGGCCGATTTTTGGCGGTGCGGCGGTGCTGGGGATTATCATCGGTATTGCAACCCGTCATCGGCTCACCACGCAGACCCGCCTGGCGATCACGCTGTGGGTACAGGCACTGGGCGTGCTTTGTGCCGAAGTGGTGCCGGGCGTTACCGGCCTGGCAATAGGGGCCATGCTAACCGGCGGTGGGTTCCTCAGTGTGGTACAGCTATCTATCCAGCACGGTAGGGAATTGGCTCCGAATCACGCACGTTATATGGCCGGGTTGTTGACCACGGGTTATGCCATCGGCCAGTTGGTTGGCCCGATGCTCTCGGCGGTGTCAACGGCACTGACGCATCGCCTGGAACCCGCGCTGTATGTGGCGGTACTGGGGCTGGTGATCGCCGGTGTGCTGGTGATCAATACCCCGGCGCGGGCCACGGCAAACAAGCCAACTTTATCTTGAGTAAAATACATACAAAAAATGTGGGATAGCCGCAGCCAGCCTGCTACGGGCTGGATGCGGATTTTTCATACCAGGATGAAACACAATCACTGGATAAACGTCTCACTCTCCTCTAGAGTGGGGGAAAATATTGATCGGGTTCACGTTATCTATCCGTCGTCTTTCAAGCTGCAGTTAGCTCTTTCCCTGGATTTGTAGGGGCGCTGTATACTGCGTCCTCATCACACGGGGCAAGTAACCAACAGCCAATAACAACGCTGCAATTTGAAAGACCACGGGGATATTGCCGGGGCCGCCTGCTGGAGATACATCGCCATGACATCGTTAAGTAATGAAGCTGCACTGGTGCACGCGGCGCTTGAAGCGCGCGGCCTGGAAACCCCGTTATGTGGGGAAGTGTTGGATCGCGAGACGCGCAAGCGCCGTATCAAAGAGCACATGACGGAAATCATGCAGCTGTTGAACCTCGATCTGTCCGACGACAGCCTGGCAGAAACGCCACACCGTATTGCGAAAATGTATGTCGATGAGATCTTCTCCGGTCTGGATTACGCCAACTTCCCGAAGATCACCGTCATCGAAAACAAGATGAAAGTGGACGAAATGGTAACGGTGCGTGATATTACCTTGACCAGCACCTGCGAACATCACTTTGTCACCATCGATGGTAAAGCCACCGTGGCGTATATTCCTAAAGACTCGGTGATTGGCCTGTCGAAAATAAACCGCATCGTGCAGTTCTTTGCCCGCCGCCCACAGGTACAGGAGCGGCTGACTCAGCAGATCCTGGTGGCGTTGCAAACGCTGTTAGGCACCAACAACGTGGCGGTATCGATCGATGCAGTGCATTACTGTGTTAAAGCTCGTGGTATTCGTGACGCTACCAGTGCTACCACTACCACGTCGCTGGGCGGGTTGTTCAAATCCAGCCAGAATACGCGCCAGGAGTTCCTGCGTGCGGTGCGTCACCATCACGGTTGATGGCTGAGCTATGACGATGAAGGCGCCTGTGGGCGCCTTTTTACTGATAGAAATACAGCGGAATAACATGAACGCTAACGAAACTCCCCGGCTACCACGCATTGCTACGCTGGACTGCGTACGCGGTATCGCCATCCTTGGCATTCTGCTGCTGAATATCAGCGCATTTGGCCTACCGAAAGCCGCCTACCTCAACCCTGCCTATCTGGGGATGCCCTCCACACGCGATGTCTGGACCTGGGCACTGTTGGATCTGTTCGCTCAGGTCAAGTTCCTGGCCATGTTCGCGCTGCTGTTTGGGGCCGGGCTGCAACTGCTGCTACGGCGGGGCAAAGTCTGGATCCGCGCCCGGTTATCCTGGTTGGTCCTGATTGGCCTCGGGCACGCCATTTTCTTATGGGATGGGGACATCCTGCTGGCCTACGGGCTGATCGGCCTGGTGTGCTGGCGGATGATCCGTGACGCACAGAATACCTTCACCCTGTTGAAAACCGGTGCGGTGCTGTATCTGATCGGCGTGGCGGTGTTGCTGCTGCTAGGGTTTATCTCTCACGGTGAGCCGGGCAGTTTCTGGCAGCCGAGCGTGGCCGAATTGCAGTATGAGAAGTTCTGGAAGCTGCAAGGCGGCCCGGAAGCCTGGCGCAGCCGTCTGGATCTGCTCTCTTCCAGCCTGATAGCCATCGGCGCGCAGTATGGCTGGCAACTGGCCGGGCTGATGCTGTTTGGTGCAGGCATGATGCGCAGCGGTTGGCTGCGTAACAGCTATTCGCCGGCTTACTACCGCCGTCAGGCCGCCTGGCTGATACCGCTTTCATTGTTGATCCAGTTGCCCGGTGTGCTGTTGCAGTGGCATCTGAATTGGGATTATCGCTGGAGTGGCTTTCTGTTGCAGGTGCCGCGTGAATTGGGCTCGCCACTGCAGGCCATTGGCTACCTGGCTTTGGTCTACGGTTTTTGGCCAACGCTTTCCCGCCTGCGTATCAGCCACTGGTTAACCCAGGTTGGGCGGATGGCGCTAAGTAATTACCTGCTACAAACCCTGATTTGCAGCACGCTGTTCTTTCATTTTGGCCTCTATCAACAGCTCGACCGTTTGCAGCTATTGGCGGTCGTTCCCTTGGTGTGGCTGGCCAACCTGCTGTTTTCCACGCTGTGGCTGCGTTACTTCGCGCAGGGCCCGATGGAATGGCTATGGCGCAAGCTGACTTCCCTTGCTGCGGGCGAAAGTCTCCGTCAGCCGACAAAATGAGATCTGGCGCAGGTAGGTTAAAAAATTGTATGTAAACGTTTTCTTTCCTGTGACGGAATTCACGCTGAGGAGGATGACAAACGGGGTAGGATAACGCCACTGTCTACTCTGTCGACCTCGGGACGTTTCATGAATTCTGTGCATTCAACCACCATTCGCGATGTGGCGAAGCGTGCGGGTGTGTCCGTCGCTACCGTCTCGCGAGTGCTGAACAACAGTGCCCTGACCAGCAAAGAGACCCGCGAACAGGTGCTGAAGGCGGTGGCGGAACTGGGTTATCGGCCAAACGCCAACGCGCAGGCATTGGCTACCCAGAGCAGTGAAACGCTGGGCGTGGTGGTGATGGATGTCTCCGATCCGTTCTTCGGCGCGTTAGTGAAAGCGGTAGACACGGTGGCGCAGCAAAACCACAAATATCTGCTGATCGGCAACAGTTACCATCAGGCGGACAAAGAGCGCCATGCCATCGAGGTGCTGATCCGTCAACGCTGCAATGCCTTGATTGTTCATGCAAAAGCGTTAGGTGACGCGGAACTGATCGCCTTTATGGAGCAGATCCCGGGCATGGTGTTAATTAACAGAATTGTAACGGGCTATGAGCACCGCTGCGTTGGCCTGAACAATGTGTTTGGCGCAGAAGTTGCCATGCGTTTGCTGCTCTCGCAGGGGCATCAGCGGATCGGTTATCTGGGCTCCGATCACCCCATCGAAGACGGCCCGCTGCGCCAGCAAGGCTATAGCCAGGCGATGGCCGCGGCAGGTTTTTCCCCACCGGATAGCTGGCGGGCCTACGGCTCACCGGATTTGCAAGGCGGTGAAGCGGCAATGGTTGAACTGCTGGGCCGCAACCTGCACCTGAGCGCCGTATTCGCCTATAACGACGCCATGGCAGCCGGTGCGATGGCGGTGCTGAAAGAAAACGGTATCACAGTGCCGCAGCATTTCTCGCTGGTGGGGTTTGATGATATCCCCATTGCCCGCTATACCAGCCCCAAGTTGACCACCATCCGTTATCCGATCGTTTCAATGGCCACCCTGGCTACTGAGCTGGCGCTGAAGGGCGCTGCCGGGCAGCTTGAACCTCAGGCTTCACACCTGTTCATGCCGACGCTGGTACGCCGCCACTCTGTCGCGCCGTGGCAAAGTGAGGCTTCGGTCACTCTCTGAACATTTAATATTGTGTAACCGTTTTCAATCTGTGAGAAAATTCACAGATTATTAACATAGTGCCGTCTATGCTCTAGTCGTTTTCCAGCGCAAAGGCTCTTGCCAGCCAACTTTTAATCTGGCGCTGACACAGCATCACAGGAATAACAAGCAACATGGATGACAGGAATTCTTTTGAAACTGCCACGCCCAACTGTGTGCATTGTGGCTAAAGGCTTAATACCGAGTACGACCCTCTACAAACCGGAGACAGACAATGAATAAGAAGGTTTTCACCCTGGCCGCGCTGGCCGCAAGCATGATGTTTGGCGCAGCTGCGCATGCTGATACCCGCATTGGCGTCACGATTTACAAATATGACGACAACTTTATGTCGGTGGTGCGTAAGGCGATCGAGAAAGATGCCAAGGCTTCTCCGGATGTCACGCTGCTGATGAATGACTCACAGAATGACCAGTCCAAGCAGAATGACCAGATCGACGTACTGATTGCCAAAGGCGTAAAAGCGCTGGCGATCAACCTGGTGGACCCTGCCGCTGCTCCGGTGGTGATCGACAAGGCGCGTGCCAACGATATCCCGGTGGTGTTTTACAACAAAGAACCTTCCCGCAAGGCTCTGGATAGCTACGACAAAGCCTATTACGTCGGTACCGACTCTAAAGAGTCTGGCGTGATCCAGGGCGAACTGATTGCCAAACACTGGAAAGCCAACCCAGCCTGGGATCTGAACAAAGACGGTCAGATCCAATATGTGCTGTTGAAAGGCGAGCCAGGCCACCCGGATGCAGAAGCGCGTACCACCTACGTGATCAAAACGCTGAATGAAAAAGGCGATAAGACTCAGCAACTGCAGATGGACACCGCGATGTGGGATACCGCTCAGGCTAAAGACAAGATGGATGCCTGGCTGTCTGGCCCTAACGCCAACAAGATCGAAGTGGTGATCGCCAACAACGACGCGATGGCCATGGGTGCGGTTGAAGCCCTGAAAGCTCACAACAAGAGCAGCATTCCGGTCTTTGGTGTCGATGCCCTGCCAGAAGCACTGGCAATGGTGAAATCCGGGGCGATGGCCGGTACCGTGCTGAACGATGCCGACAATCAGGCGAAGGCGACCTTCGATCTGGCGAAGAACCTGGCCGCGGGCAAACCTGCTGCTGACGGCACCCAATGGAAGATCGTCGATAAAATCGTGCGTATTCCTTACGTGGGTGTAGATAAAGATAACCTGTCTCAGTTCGTGAAATAAACCGAGATAGAGAGAAATGCCCCCGCCGGTGTTTAGGCGGGGGAACTTATTAGAAGAACCCGTTAATTCTCCACTGCTGCAAGCCAGCTTTGGAGAGTGCTGGTTCCAGAATTAGCCAGGACTATTTATGGCCGAAAACTCTCGTGAGTGGCTACTGGAAATGACGGATATCAGTAAGTCGTTTCCCGGCGTAAAGGCATTAGACAAAGTGAATTTACGCGTACGTCCAAACTCCATTCATGCACTAATGGGGGAGAACGGCGCCGGAAAATCCACCTTATTAAAATGCCTGTTTGGCATTTATAAAAAAGACTCCGGCAGTATTCTGTTTCAGGGGCAGGAAGTCGATTTCAAAAGTTCCAAAGAGGCGTTGGAGCAGGGCGTTTCGATGGTGCACCAGGAACTGAACCTGGTGTTGCAACGTACCGTGATGGACAACATGTGGCTGGGGCGCTACCCGACCAAAGGGCTGTTTGTCGATCAGGACAAGATGTACAAAGACACCAAGGAAATTTTCGACGAACTGGATATTGATATCGATCCCCGCGCCAAAGTCGGCACGCTGTCGGTATCTCAGATGCAGATGATCGAAATTGCCAAGGCGTTCTCCTACAACGCTAAAATTGTGATTATGGATGAGCCAACCTCTTCTCTAACCGAGAAGGAGGTGAATCATCTGTTCACCATTATCCGTAAGCTGAAAGAGCGTGGCTGCGGCATCGTGTATATCTCGCACAAGATGGAAGAGATCTTCCAGCTATGTGATGAAATCACCATTCTGCGCGACGGCCAATGGATCGCCACCCAGCCGCTGGAAGGGCTGGATATGGACAAGATTATCTCGATGATGGTTGGGCGTTCGCTGAGCCAGCGTTTCCCCGATCGTCAGAATACGCCGGGAGAGGTGATTTTAGAGGTGAAAGGCCTGACCTCTTTGCGCCAACCTTCGATCCGCGATATCTCTTTCGATCTGCATCATGGGGAGATCCTGGGCATTGCCGGGCTGGTGGGTGCCAAGCGCACCGACATTGTGGAAACCCTGTTTGGCATCCGCGAGAAGGTGGCCGGCACCATCAAGCTGCACGGTAAAAATATCAACAATAACAGTGCTAACGAAGCTATCAACCACGGTTTTGCCCTGGTGACGGAAGAGCGTCGTTCCACCGGTATTTATGCTTACCTGAATATTGGCTTTAACTCGTTGATTGCCAATATTCGGCAATACAAAAACAAGATGGGCCTGCTGGATAATAACCGGATGAAAAGCGACACCCAATGGGTGATCGATGCCATGCGGGTGAAAACGCCGGGCCACCATACCAATATCGGTTCGCTTTCCGGCGGTAATCAGCAAAAGGTGATCATTGGCCGCTGGCTACTGACACAGCCGGAAATCCTGATGATGGATGAGCCAACGCGCGGTATCGACGTGGGGGCCAAGTTTGAAATTTACCAGTTAATGACCGAATTGGCGAAGAAGGGCAAGGGGATCATTATAATCTCTTCCGAAATGCCGGAGCTTTTGGGAATTACCGACAGAATATTGGTGATGAGTAATGGTCAGGTTGCGGGCATTGTGAATACCAAACAGACCTCGCAAAATGAAATATTGCGGCTAGCCTCCTTGCATCTTTAAGGATCGTAATTATGAGCGCACTGAATAAAAAAACCTTGTTCACCTATTTTAAAGAAGGTGGCATTTATCTGGTCCTGTTGGTGTTACTGGCGATTATTATTATCCAGGACCCAACCTTTTTAAGCCTGATGAACCTGAGTAATATCCTGACCCAATCCTCGGTGCGTATTATCATTGCGCTGGGCGTGGCCGGGCTGATCGTCACGCAGGGGACAGACCTTTCCGCCGGGCGTCAGGTAGGGTTGGCAGCGGTGATTGCCGCGACCCTGCTGCAATCGATGGATAACGTCAACAAAGTGTTCCCGCAGATGGAAACCTGGTCGATCCCGCTGGTGATCTTGCTGGTTTGCGCCGTGGGCGCGGTGATTGGCCTGGTCAACGGCTTGATTATCGCCTATCTCAACGTGACGCCGTTTATCACCACGTTGGGCACCATGATCATCGTTTATGGGATCAACTCCCTGTATTACGATTACGTGGGGGCTTCACCGGTGGCCGGTTTCGATCCGAAATTCTCCACCTTTGCCCAAGGGTTCTTGCGATTCGGTGACTTCAAGCTGTCATATATCACCTTCTACGCCATTATTGCGATCGCCTTTGTCTGGGTGCTGTGGAATAAAACCCGCTTCGGCAAGAATATCTTCGCCATCGGTGGTAACCCGGAAGCGGCGAAAGTCTCTGGCGTCAACGTCCCGCTGAACCTGATCATGATTTATGCGCTGTCCGGGGTGTTCTATGCCTTTGGCGGTTTACTGGAGGCGGGCCGTATCGGTAGTGCCACCAACAACCTCGGCTTTATGTATGAGCTGGATGCCATCGCGGCCTGTGTGGTCGGCGGGGTGTCGTTCGCCGGTGGGGTAGGTACGGTGCTGGGCGTGGTGACCGGGGTGATCATCTTTACCGTCATCAACTATGGCCTGACCTATATCGGCGTGAACCCTTACTGGCAGTACATTATCAAGGGTAGTATTATCATCTTCGCGGTAGCGTTGGACTCCCTTAAGTACGCCAAGAAAAAATAAGTCTGTTTTGCGCTTTACGATAACGGCCAGCATTTGCTGGCCGTTTTGCTTTTGCTATGTAACACGACAGATATACCATCTTAGTGTTATTCCAGTCGTCGCTGTTCCCCCTCACCCCAGCCCTCTCCCCAAAAAGGAGAGGGGGCAGAACGGAGCTGCGTTCAGGGACAGGAGTTTATTTGTGGCCATGACGCATTCGATGTTGTGGTCAGACGCAGGAGTTAATCTGTGGCACGTACGGTCCCCTCGCCCTTTGGGAGAGGGTTAGGGTGAGGGGCGATCGCTGAAGCGTGAGGTCAAACTCAGCTCTTCTTCTGCTGCTGAGCCTTAACCTTTTCTGCCGCCAGCTTGTGCTCCAGCTCTACCAACTGCTCCGGCGACACCGCCGGGTAACCCGGCGCATCTTCCGGCACCTTGTGCATCGCAGATATCGGGATTAATGGGCCAAGGAAGCGGGGCTCACGCTTGAGGATATACAGATCGGTCAAGGCTCCCAGGCGGGCAAAGATCTCGCGTACGCGCACCGTCATCATGTTTTTTGGCGAAGGTACCGCATAGCATTGCGCCTGGATGCCCATATGCAGGGCGATAAACAGGGCGCGCTCGCAGTGGAATCGCTGGGTGATGATGATGAAGTCGTTGGTATCGAACACCTTGCGCGTACGGACGATGGAGTCGAGGGTACGGAAACCGGCGTAGTCGAGCACGATATCGCTAGGCGCAACGCCAGCGGCCAGCAGATCGCGGCGCATGGTCATCGGCTCGTTGTAGCTTTGCTGGGCATTATCGCCGCTCAGCAGCAGGTACTTCACCTTGCCGCTGTTATAGGCGTTGATCGCCCCTTGAATACGGTAGCGGTAATATTGGTTAAGCACTCCGGTACGGTAATATTTGGAGGTGCCAAGCACCACTCCCACCTGACGGTGTGGTAGCGTTTGCATTTCTTCGTAAATGTAAGGCGCGGTTTTCCAGCTTATCCAGCGATCGAGCGCGATAGCCGACAGCATCAGCACCGAAATGATGATGAACAGGCTAATTATCAGGCGTTTCCACATGTTGATGCCTTGCGCGAACGAGGGCTAAAGTAAGACTCAAGGCTACTTTACCTGCCCGGCAGACGCAAGCAATGAGCCGTTTACCGCAGGTATTACGCTGCATTTTTCAGCATAATCTTGTCTAGGCGTGAGAACCGGGCCTGATTAACAGGCCCGGTGAGGAACTTAGAACGAGGTACGTTTGTAGATGCGATACTGAGGGCGCCAGAAGTTATGCTCAATGGCTTTAGACAACGCCTCTTCCGACGTCACCACTGCTACACCCTGCAACTGAGCGGCTTTACCCACTTCCATCGCGATGCATTTGGATACGCCCTGAATATCATCGATATTCGGCAGCAGTGCGCCGTGGCCATCGGTAGCCAGAGGAGAGCAGTCTGCCAGGGCACGGCTGGCGGCCATCAGCATGGCATCGGTGACCCGTTTTGCCCCTGCAGCCAATACGCCAAGGCCAATCCCCGGGAAGATATAGGAGTTGTTGCACTGGGCAATCGGGAACAACTGGTCTTTATAGGTTACCGGTGAGAACGGGCTGCCAGTGGCGACCAGTGCGGCACCGTCGGTCCAGTTGATGATATCTTCTGGCCGGGCTTCCACGCGGGAAGTTGGGTTGGACAGCGGCATCACGATCGGGCGCGGGCAATGCTGGTGCATCTCACGGATCAGCTCTTCGGTAAACAGCCCCGGCTGGCCAGAGACGCCGATCAGCACGGTCGGCTTGGCGTTGCGCACCACTTCCAGCAGGGAGATCGCATCGCTCTCCACCTGCCATTGCTGCAGACTGGCACTTTTCTGCACCAGCTTGCTCTGGAAATCGAGCAGATTAGGCAGCTTATCCGTCAGCAGGCCAAAGCGGTCAACCATAAAGACGCGGGCGCGGGCTTCTTCTTCGCTCAATCCTTCGGATTTCATCTGGGCAATGATCTGCTCGGCAATACCACAACCTGCGGAACCGGCACCCAGGAAGGCAACGGTTTGATCGCGTAGTTGGCTACCAGCAGCACGGCTGGCGGCAATCAGGCTGCCCAGCGTCACGGCGGCGGTGCCTTGGATATCGTCGTTAAAGCAGCACAGCTCATCACGATAGCGATTAAGCAGCGGCGTGGCGTTGTTCTGGGCAAAATCTTCAAACTGCAACAGCACGTTCGGCCAACGGCGTTTCACCGCCTGGATGAATTCTTCCACAAAGGCGTGATATTCATCGCCAGAAATACGCGGATGACGCCACCCCATATAGAGCGGATCGTTCAGGCGCTGCGGGTTGTTGGTACCCACGTCCAGCACCACCGGCAAGGTATAGGCCGGGCTGATGCCGCCACAGGCGGTGTAAAGGGAGAGTTTACCGATTGGAATACCCATGCCCCCGATGCCCTGGTCGCCCAGGCCAAGGATGCGTTCCCCGTCGGTGACCACAATCACCTTAACGTTCTGCTTGGTGGCGTTTTGCAGCATATCGTCGATGCGATCGCGGTTCGGGTAGGAGATAAACAGCCCACGTGCGCGGCGATAGATATCGGAGAAATGCTCGCAGGCTTCACCCACGGTTGGCGTATAGATGATGGGCATCATCTCGCTCAGGTGCGAATCCAGCAGGCGATAGAACAGCGTTTCGTTGGTGTCCTGGATATTGCGCAGGTAGATGTGCTTGTCGTTATCGTTCTTGAAATCCTGATACTGACGGTAAGCGCGTTCCACCTGTTCTTCGATGGTTTCTATCGCTTCCGGCAGCAGGCCATGCAGGTTGAAGTTACTGCGTTCTTCTTCGGAAAAGGCGCTGCCTTTGTTCAGTAACGGGAACTCCAACAGAATGGGGCCAGCGTAGGGGATGTAGAGAGGGCGTTTGCTTTCGTATTCCAGTTCCATCAGTTTTACTCTTTGCCTAGGGTAAGCTTTATTACTGCCGATCCTAAGATATCGGCAAAATATGTACAGCATTTGTTAGTAAATAATGAGGAATTGTCGCTTGTTGCTGGTTTTTTAGACGGATTGCGGCGGAGCACGGTGGCTCCGCCTGAGGGATCAGAAGGTGACGCGTTGGACGTCTTCGCAGCCCAAGGCCGCCAGGGTGGCGCGGGTGGCATCCCACTGGGTCAGGATTGCGCCTTCCGCTTCTGCCAATACGGCACGGCGGACTTTCTGGCAATCACCGCCGGAGACATTCATCAGGATCAGTGCGGCCTGCAATGGCGGCAGGCTTGGGTTGAATGCGGCGTTTTCTGCATAGCGGCCTGCGTAAACCTTGCCGTCTTCGGCTTCCAGCGCTACGCCGCTATGGGCGGTGCTGTAAGGAGCATGGCTGCGGTTGGCGGCATCCAGGGCGGCTTTCGCCAGTTCATCATCCAGCGTCAGTTGGAAACCGTGATCGACCGGATCCATCAGCAACTCGCTGATTTGCAGATCTTTCGGGCCGAAGGAGTAAGGCAGGTAATCACCCAGCGTGGCGGTTGCCCGTGCAGGCAGGTGGATCTCCAACTCGGTGCCGCTGTTAAGTTCATTCATAAACTGGCGGCAGTGGCCGCAGGGTGAGTAGTTGACGGTGACCGCAACCAGTTTGGCTTCGCCACGCAACCAGGCATGCGTGACAGCGCACTGTTCCGCGTGCACGGTTTGTTGCATAGGTGCACCACGGAATTCCATGTTGCCACCAAAATACCAGTTGCCGCTGATGCCACGCGCCACCGCCCCCACGTGGAAATGCGAAATCGGCGTTAACGAGCAGGCCGCCGCCAATGGCAGCAGAGCAAAGGCCAGAGCATCGTCATCCAACCCGCACTGTTGCTTGATCGCCGCAATCTGCTCGGCCTTGAACATGGCTGCGAAATCAGGCGCATCTAAATAGGGCAGCAGGGCGGATTGCAAGGCCGTTGGCAATTCGCCGTAGGCAGTTTGAAAGCGCGAGTGCATAAGTAGTCTCTCTACAAGTTAACGGGTTAACATTCTAGGCAACCGGCCCACAATAAAGTGTGACTAATATCTATTTTTTAATGAAACAACTGCAATGAAACCTATAAATGCGAGACGTATCGCAGGTTTTTAGCCGTTAACCAAACAGCCGCAGCAGTATCGGGAACACAAACGGCGCGGTCAGCGAAGTGATAATCCCGCAGATAACCAGAGCCAGCGAACTGAATGCGCCCTGTTGGTAATCCATTTCTACGCAGCGTGCCGTACCCAACGCATGCGAGGCGGTACCCATCGCCAAACCGCGCGATGAATTGGTGTTGATCCGCAACAGGCTAAGCAGCGAATGGCCAAAAACCGCCCCCAGAATACCGACAAAAATTACGCACACCGCGCTGATGGCCGGGATGCCGCCAATCGACTCGGCTACCGCCATGGCTATCGGAGTCGTCACCGATTTGGGCAAGATCGAGGCGGCAATCTCGGGTTTGGCCCCCATCAGCAGGGCAATGGCACCGCCGCTGATCATTGCGGTCATGCTGCCAATAAAACAGACGGTGATGATGGATTTCCAACGCGCGCGGATCTGATGGATCTGCTCGTATAGCGGAAAGGCAAGGGCGACCACCGCCGGTTGCAGCAGATCGTTGAGGATTTTGCTGCCTTGAAAATAGCGTTCATACGGAATGCCGGTCAGCAACAGCAGCGGGATAATCACCGCCATCGAGACCAATAATGGGTTCAGCAACGGCATGTGGAGCTTTTGCGCCAGCTTGCGTGCCGCGTAAAACACCATCAGGGTCAGCGGCAAGGACCACCAGATATTTTGCATCATTGCTCATCCCCCGCATCTTTTGCTTTACCGAGGATGGGACGCTCGCGGTGGAAGTAATGTGAAGTATAGCCAACCACCACAAACACCAGCAGCGTACTGATCAGGCAAGACACGATTAGCGGAGCCAAATCGTCAACTATCTGGTCGTAATACTTCATGATACCGACGCCGATTGGCACGAACAGTAACACCATATAGCGGATAAACAGATGGCAGCCAGGCTTGACCCATTTGGCCGGTAGAATTTGTGAGGAGAGCAGGGCAAACAGGATCAACATCCCGATAATGCTGCCGGGGATGGCGATCGGCAGCAGCGCCGCAATGGCGTTACCGGCGAACAGGCTGAGGTAGATCAGCACGATCGCCCTGACATATTTCCAACACAGGTTAAATAGGTTGCCCATAGTGCATTCTCGTTGATGTTGACTCATTCATCATACAATTAAACTGTGAGCTACGCCACAAAACGCATCATGAATTCTCGCTATGCCTATCATGCCATTTTGGCAAGATTACGGCCCGCCTTAAGTGTAGCGGGCCAGGCTATTCCGTGTTGCTTAGGCTGGCAAGCGGCTTTTGTTGTTCCGCCAAACGATGGCCAAGGAAAAAGAACAGCAGGCTGAACAACGCGGCGGCGATCAACACCAGGAACATGACCGGCGGTGGCGCATAGCTCAGCAGGAAACCGCACATCACCGGGTTGAGGGCACCTCCCAGATTACTCAGGCTCTGCACGCCGTAATAGCTGCCTTTCAGGTGAGGCGGGGCGATAAAGTCGATAAACATATATTCGACCGGAATGACGATGATTTCCCCCAGGGTGAAAATCGCCATGGCCAGCACCCATAGCCATATCGAAAGACCTGCCAGCATAAAGCCGATCAGCCCCAGGACGAAGAACAGCGTGCCCAGCATCAGCCAGCGCAGCATGTTGTCCTGGCGCATACCGCGACTCAGCAGATACTGCAGGGCGATGACGATGCAGGCGTTGACGATCATCACCACGCCAATCACTTTGTAAGCAAATTCGGCATCGCTAACGATGATCAGATACTGCGACAGATAGCCGGTAAATTGGCCAAACACCACCGCGCCTAACGTGCTGCCAAGGGTGAAATAAATCAGCCGCCGATCGCCGCGTAGCACATTCAACGTCTGGCGGAAGTTGAGAACCGACGGTGGAGTGTTGCCAGTGTCTTCTATCGGTGGCGATGGATAGCTGCGCAGGCGGAAGCTCAGGGTTATCACAGTCAGTAACGCCAACCCGCCGGACAGGTAGAACGGCAGCAGTGGGCTGTAACCGGCTACCATCACGCCCAACGATGAGCCGACGGCCCAGCCAACGTTCACCAGCGTATAGTTGATCGAGAATGCCTTGATACGCTGATTTACCGGCAACCAACTGGCAAAGCAAGCCTTGATGGCGATGCTGAGCACCGCATAGGCGGTATGCAAGATGGCCAGCACCAGGATAACGCCAGCGGGGCGCGAGACCCATGGGATAGCAAAAAAGCTCAGCGAAAATAGCAGGATGGCGAGCAGGATCAGCGGATTTTTATTAAAGCGATCGACCAGATAGCCGCCATAAAAGCTGCTGATGATACCGATAGTCAGGCTGACGCCCAAGATAATGCCCACGTTTTTCGGCAGCAGATGGAAGTGCTCGGTCAGGTAAATGGTGATAAAGGGCAGCGTGACGCCACGGCCTATGGTCAGCACCAGCGAACTTGCCAGCAATATTTTAATCAGTGGGGGGAATCCCTTCATAACCAAACCTGTTGATGCATACAGTTATTACGTTAATGCAACTACAGTAGCTTATTTTGTGGTGCAGAGAAGAGGGCAACGGAAAAATTGTTTAAAAAAAAGAGGCTACGTCTGTAGCCCCTAGGTAAAACAGCATTATTTACCGGATTTGGCCTGCAGGGTGGCAAACCAAGGCTGGATGAAATCTTCGCTGCTGCCCCAGCCTGGAATAATTTTACCCAGCGAGGCTACGTTGATTGGACCGGTCTGGCTGACTAGCAAGGCCTGCGGGATGGCCGCGGCTTTAAACTGATAGGTGGCAGGAGTTGGTTCACCCGCCAGCTTGTTGGCAATCAGGCGCAGGTTGACGGCCCCGATCAGCTTGGTATCTACCGCGACGCTGACCTTCCACGGGCTACCAGCTTCGCGCATCAGTTGCAGATCCTGGTTGGAGATATCGATGCTGTAGAGCTTGATCTCGGTGCGGCCATTTTCTTGCAGCGCCTTATAGGCTCCCTGGCTGAAGGCATCCCAAGTGCCCCAGATGGCATCGATTTTGCCTTTCGGGTATTTGGCCAGCACCGCACCGACTTTATTGGCGGTATCGCCCTGGACGTCGGAGGAAACCGCCCCAATCGATTCCAACTCATGAATGCCCGGATTTTGCTTGAGCAACTGCTGGTAAGCGGCCTGGCGGCGCTCCATCGGCGGGAAGCCAGCAACCCACAGCTTGATAATGTTGGCCTTGCCGTCGAAGTCTTTAATCAACTGGCCGAAGGATTCATTGGCCAGCGAGGCATCATCCTGTTGGGAAACGGTGACGCCGGGGATCTCGCCGCTAACGTCGGTATCAAAGGCCGACACCGCGATACCTGCCGCAGCGATGCGCTTGACCAGATCGGTGGAATAGGGCGCGCGGCCTTGAGAAAGAATGATGCCGTCATACTTCTGGCTGATGGCCTGGTTGACGAAGTCCTGAAAACGCGCGTCATCACCGTTGCTCAGAAAGGTATCGACCTTGAAACCGAGCTTGCGCCCCTCCTGGATTGCTCCGGCCAAAAACTGGGTGGTGTTGTCATCGGAACCCAGGTTACGGATCACCGCCACGCGGATCTGCCCTTGATGCTGAGCAATAGCGTCAGGAACGGGGGCAAGCGTGGCTTCAGCGGCCAGCAGGGGCAGGCTGGTTAGCAGGCTCAGGCTGAGGGCGAGCAGTGAGGTCTTTATTGTTTTCATGATTGGCTCCGAAGCAGGTGAAGAGTTCCCGGTAAAATTGGATGTGTGGATATCTTTCCGTCTGGACGTCTATTTTATGCGATGCAGCATCATAACCAGATGCCCGGCAATTGGGAATCCACCGGCTTATGAATTTTTCTCAGGTGTTATAACGATTGGTTTGGATGGGGTGCGCAGTTTTGGCAGGAGCCGGGAGATCGACGGTGCTGGTGGCGGTAATCTTGGCTGATGAAGAGTGCAATCACGCTGATTAAGGCACGCCGTTTAAGATCTGATATGACCGAGGCAGAACTAGCCTTGTGGCTGCAGCTGCGCGATCGCCGCTTGGCGGGGTTTAAGTTTCGGCGACAATTTCCGGTTGGGCCTTTCTTTGCCGATTTTGCGTGTTGGCAGGCGAGGCTGATTGTTGAGCTGGATGGCGGCCAGCATTCGGTGCAGGTGGCTTATGATCAGCAGCGTACCCATTTTCTAGAGCAGCAATGTTTTACCGTGATTTGTTTTTGGAATGATGAGGTTTTACTTAATTGGGAGGGTGTGAGACAGGTGATTTTATGGCATCTGCAGCGCAAGATATCCCCTCATTCTGGCCGTTGAGATTGCCCCTCACCCCAACCCTCTCCCACAGGGAGAGGGAGCTGCCCGGAGCATATAGTTAGCCCGTGCTGCTTCGGAAATAAATGAATAAGAAGAAAGGCTGGGTATGACTCAGAGAAATCAACGAACTCGATAGGTATTACTAGGTCGGAAAGTAAGGAGTAAGAAGAAAGGCTGGGTATAACTCAGAGAAATCAACGAACTCGATCAGTCCCCTCTCCCTGTGGGAGAGGGTTAGGGTGAGGGGACTTTGCTCGATATTACAAAAGCTTACTTAACCTGCATGCCAGGCTGTGCGCCGCTGTCCGGGCTGAGCAGGAAGATCTCCTTGCCGCCAGGGCCAGCCGCCATCACCATCCCTTCAGAAACGCCAAAGCGCATTTTACGCGGTGCCAGGTTGGCCACCATAATCGTCAAACGCCCTTCCAGCAGTGAAGGATCAGGGTAGGCAGAGCGAATACCGGAGAAGATCTGGCGTGATTCACCGCCCAGATCCAACTGCAGCTTCAGCAGCTTGTCGGAGCCTTCAACAAACTCGGCGCTCTTGATCAGCGCGATGCGCATATCGACCTTGGCAAAATCGTCAAAGCTGATGGTGTCCTGGATCGGATCGTCCGCCAGCGGGCCGCTGACAACCTTCTGGCTGGCGGCCAGATCTTCTTTTGATGCATTTACCATTTCATTCACTTTGTCGAGATCGATACGGTTGAACAACGCCTTGAAGGTGCTCACCTGATGGCTCAGAAGCGGCTGCTCAATGCCATCCCAGCTCAGTTCGCAGTTGAGGAACGCTTCGGCACGTTCGGTCAACGCAGGCAGTACCGGCTTCAGGTAGGTCATCAGCACGCGGAACAGGTTGATACCCATCGAACAGATAGCTTGCAGATCGGCGTCGCGGCCTTCTTCTTTCGCTACGACCCAAGGAGCCTGCTCATCGACATAGCGGTTGGCCAGATCGGCCAGCGCCATGATCTCGCGGATCGCCCGGCTGGTTTCACGGCTGGCATAGGCCTGCGCAATGCTGGTGGCAGCATCAACAAAGGTCTGGTACAGCGCAGGGTCGGCCAGGTGATCGGCTAACTGCCCGGCAAAACGCTTGTTGATAAAGCCAGCGTTACGGGAAGCCAGGTTGACCACTTTGTTCACGATATCCGCATTCACTCGCTGCACGAAGTCTTCCAGATTCAGGTCGATATCGTCGATGCGTGAAGAGAGCTTGGCGGCGTAGTAATAACGCAGGCAATCGGCATCCAGGTGCTTGAGGTAGGTACCAGCTTTAATGAAGGTGCCGCGCGACTTGGACATCTTGGCGCCGTTCACCGTCACATAGCCGTGCACAAACAGGCTGGTTGGCTTGCGGAAATCACTGCCTTCCAACATTGCCGGCCAGAACAGGCTGTGGAAGTAGACGATATCCTTACCGATGAAGTGATACAGCTCGGTAGTGGAGTCTTTACGCCAGAACTCGTCGAAATCCAGATCGCCGCGTTTATCGCACAGGTTCTTGAACGAGCCCATGTAACCGATTGGCGCATCCAGCCAGACGTAGAAATATTTGCCTGGGGCATCCGGAATTTCGAAGCCGAAATACGGTGCATCACGGGAGATATCCCACTGTTGCAGACCGGATTCGAACCATTCCTGCATCTTGTTTGCCACCTGCTCTTGCAGCGCGCCGGAGCGTGTCCAGGCTTGCAGCATGTCGCTGAAAGCAGGCAGGTCGAAGAAATAGTGCTCAGAATCACGCATTTCCGGGGTAGCGCCGGAAACCACGGATTTAGGGTCGATCAGCTCGGTTGGGCTGTAGGTTGCGCCACAAACTTCGCAGTTATCGCCATATTGATCCGGAGATTTACATTTCGGGCAGGTGCCCTTCACAAAACGATCCGGCAGGAACATGCCTTTCTCGGGATCGTAAAGCTGAGAAATGGTGCGTCGCTTGATATGACCGTTCTCTTTCAAGCGGCCATAGATCACACCTGACAGTTCACGGTTTTCTTCGCTATGGGTCGAATGATAATTCTCATAGCTGATGCCAAAACCGGCGAAATCCTGTTGGTGCTCGCGGCTCATTTCCGCGATCATCTCTTCCGGCGGGATACCCATCTGCTGCGCTTTGAGCATGATTGGCGTACCGTGCGCGTCATCCGCACAGATGAAATGAACTTCGTTGCCGCGCATTCGTTGGTAACGAACCCAGATATCTGCCTGGATGTGCTCGAGCATGTGGCCGAGATGGATGGAACCATTTGCGTACGGTAGCGCGCACGTCACCAATAATTTTTTCGCGACTTGAGCCATAATGAAAAGTTGCTTTCTTTAATGAGTGAAAAGGGTCTTTGATGTTACCCGATCGCGCTCTCTGCTGCTAGGGCGGTTTCTTTCGGGTTATACGAGCGAGTTACCCTGCAGTTCTGATATGCTTACCAGGTTGCTACCCATTCAAAATCAAGGAGCCGGGATGAACGCCAAATCCCCTGAGCAGACCAACCCTGAAGTTCTGCGCGCCCTGGTGACCGGAGTATTGGCCGCCTTCGAACACCCGACGTTAAAAAACAACCTGACCGCACTGAAAGCCATCCACCACTGCACGCTACTGGACAATGTCCTGCATATCGAATTGGTCATGCCGTTTGCCTGGCATAGCGGGTTTGAGGCGCTGAAAGAATCTGTAAGCGCCGAACTGCTGCGCGTGACCGGCGTTCAGGCTATCGAATGGAAGCTGAAACACGATATCACCACCTTGAAACGCGCCAATGACCAGGCCGGTGTGAAGGGCGTGCGTAACATAATTGCCGTCAGCTCAGGCAAAGGCGGGGTGGGGAAATCCAGCACCGCAGTCAACCTGGCGCTGGCACTGATCGCCGAAGGTGCCAAAGTGGGGATCCTGGATGCGGACATTTATGGCCCGTCGATCCCCAACATGTTGGGGACTGAACATGAACGCCCAACCTCGCCGGACGGCCAGCATATGGCTCCGATCATGGCGCACGGTTTAGCGACCAACTCTATCGGCTACCTGGTGACCGACGACAACGCCATGGTGTGGCGCGGGCCGATGGCCAGCAAGGCGCTGCTGCAACTATTGCAGGATACGCTGTGGCCGGATCTGGATTATCTGGTGCTGGATATGCCGCCAGGAACCGGAGATATCCAACTGACCCTGTCGCAGAATATCCCGGTGACCGGTGCGCTGGTGGTGACGACACCACAGGATATCGCCCTGCTTGATGCCGCCAAAGGCATTGTGATGTTCGAAAAGGTGCATGTGCCGGTATTGGGCATCGTTGAGAACATGAGCATGCATGTGTGCAGCAACTGTGGTCATCACGAGCCAATTTTCGGTACCGGTGGGGCAGAGAAACTGGTGCAGAAATACCATAGCCGCCTGTTGGGGCAGATGCCGTTGCATATCTCGTTGCGGGAAGATCTGGATCGCGGGCAACCGACCGTGGTCAGCCGCCCGGACAGCGAGTTTGCCGAGATGTACCGTCAACTGGCGGGGCGCGTTGCGGCTCAGATGTATTGGCAGGGGGAAGCCATCCCTACCGAGATTTCCTTCCGCGCTTTGTGATTGCCCTGCATTAAATTGTTAGTTTAGTGCTCTCGTCTCCCCCCCACCCCAACCCTCTCCCACAGGGAGAGGGAGCTGATAACCCCTGCTCTTTTGGAAGTAATAAGGTGATCAGGCAGCTCGACCGTCACTTTAACCAGGATGAACAGGGTCAGTCAGCTGGAACTGATGAAGAATCACTACACTTTCAACCTAACTCGATCGGTTCCCTCTCCCTATGGGAGAGGGTTAGGGTGAGGGGTCATTAACGACTCTGAGGTGCTGAAACCTGTGGTTTTTTGTGCAAATCAGCCCGGACAAAAGGTTTTTCTACCGGTGCAATAGTCACGGCAATCCTTTCCAGTAACCCCTGGGTCGGTGCCGCAGTGCCAGAATTGATCAGGACAAGGGGCAGCGCCAGCGTAACGGCGATTTTGCGGTAGGACAGCCGCGGTGGCTGCGTGCCACGTTGTAGCATTAAGAAGGTGCTGCTGACGATAAAGCCGAGCGCCAGACCGGTGATCACCTCAGAAGTAGAATGGGCGTGGATCACCAAACGTGAATAACCGACTACGGCGGCCAACAGATAGCCGACGATCACCGCGGTGCGTCTGACTGGCGACGAGAAACGCCCACAGAGCAACCACAGCAAAACCGGCCAGATACTGGCAGACAGGGCCGAGTGGCCGCTGAACCCGGTAAAATCCCAGTGGCGACTGCCTATGCCCCAACCCATAAACGCCAGCTTCGATACGCAAACTACGGCACCTACGCCGCCAAACAACAGCATCCATTGCCAGGTCGGTTTTCTGCTGGTAGGGGACAGGAGTAAAATAATAAAGACGATGGCTGCGCAGGGCAGCAGCAGCATGCTGTCACCAAAAAAAGTCAGAAAATGCCAGTTCATGTGCGGTTGTACTCTAAGAAATAGGATCGAAGACGGTCTTGATGATGGCGTGAATTGTACCCTGAGTCGCCGATTTGCAGTAGCGTAAAAAATCTTAAATCCCGCGGCAAAAGATACTCTGCATGTCAATTACGCCGGATTGTGGGGATAATCTCCCGCCATACCGTCTAAACGCTGGCGCCGGGAGCACTAACTCCCTATAATTGACCTGTTTTATACCCCCTTTCCCCACATATGAAATCAGGTCTTTAATTTTATGACTGACAAGTCGCATCAGTGCGTCATTATTGGTATAGCTGGCGCATCAGCCTCCGGAAAAAGCCTTATTGCCAGTACGTTATACCGCGAACTTCGCGATCAGGTTGGCGATCAACATATCGGTGTGATCCCGGAAGACAGTTACTACAAAGACCAGACGCACCTGACCATGGAAGAGCGGGTCAAAACCAACTATGACCACCCCAGCGCCATGGATCACAATCTGCTGTTCCAGCATCTGCAAATGCTGAAATCCGGCCAGGCGATTGAGCTGCCGCTGTATAGCTACACCGAACATACGCGTAAGAAAGAGACGATCCATCTCGAGCCCAAGAAAGTCATCATCCTGGAAGGGATCCTGTTATTGACGGATATCCGCCTGCGCCAGGAAATGAACTTCTCGATCTTCGTCGATACCCCGCTGGATATTTGCCTGATGCGCCGTATGAAGCGCGACGTGAATGAGCGTGGCCGCTCCATGGATTCCGTGATGGCGCAGTACCAGAAAACCGTCCGCCCAATGTTCCTGCAGTTTATTGAGCCTTCAAAGCAATACGCCGATATTATCGTACCGCGCGG
Source organism: Serratia sp. 3ACOL1 (assembly GCF_003668775.1). Lineage (NCBI taxonomy): Bacteria > Pseudomonadati > Pseudomonadota > Gammaproteobacteria > Enterobacterales > Yersiniaceae > Serratia > Serratia sp. 3ACOL1. Next base: position 655,036 of record NZ_CP033055.1, read on the forward strand.
GGGTAAAAACCGTATCGCGATAGATATCCTGAAGGCAAAAATCAGCCAATTCTTTGAATAACTCATTAACAGGCCAGCCTGTTTTTGCTGGCCTTTAGCGAACTATTTGAGCCCTGACATAGACCTTGAGCCCGTTGTGTGGCAATTTTCGTATAAGTTTATGCGCCTTGATGGAATGGAGAAAATAATGAGACTGTGCGACCGCGATATCGAAGCCTGGCTGGATAACGGAAAACTGGTGATTTCACCGCGTCCTCCCATTGAGCGTATTAACGGGGCCACAGTGGATGTCCGTCTGGGCAATCAGTTCCGTGTGTTCCGTGGTCATACCGCTGCCTTTATCGATCTCAGTGGCCCAAAGGATGAAGTGAGCGCCGCCCTCGACCGCGTAATGAGCGATGAAATCGTGCTGCCGGAAGGCGAAGCCTTCTTCCTTCATCCAGGTGAACTGGCGCTGGCGGTGACGCTGGAGTCGGTCACCATCCCTAACGATCTGGTTGGCTGGCTCGATGGCCGCTCTTCGTTAGCCCGCCTGGGATTGATGGTGCACGTTACCGCACACCGTATCGATCCAGGCTGGCAAGGCTGCATTGTGCTGGAGTTCTATAATTCAGGTAAGCTGCCGTTGGCATTACGCCCTGGCATGTTGATCGGTGCGCTGAGTTTTGAACCGCTTTCCGGGCCTGCGGCACGGCCATACAATAGCCGCCAGGACGCGAAATACAGGGATCAGCAAGGGGCCGTGGCCAGTCGTATTGACAAGGATTAACAGCGAACCGGTATTACGCTGACACGAGGATGGCATGAGAAGACTACTGACGACTTTGGTGATTTTGCTGGTGGTGCTGGTGGCAGGGATGTCTGCCTTGGTGCTGTTGGTTAATCCGAATGATTTCCGCGGCTATATGATCAAGAAGGTTGAGCAGAGCAGCGGCTATCATCTGACGCTGGAAGGCGACCTTCGTTGGCATGTCTGGCCACAGTTGAGCATTCTTGCCGGGCGAATGACGCTGACGGCGCCAGGGGCAGCGGCTCCGGCGGTCAGCGCAGATAATATGCGTCTGGACGTCAAACTGCTGCCGCTCCTCTCCCACCAGCTTTACGTTAAGCAGGTGATGCTGAAAAATGCCGTCATCCGCCTGACCCCCGACAGCGCAGAACAAAACCAGCCCGATGCCCCTATCGCCCCCGGTGGTAACCAGGCAGATGATGGCTCGGGATCCCTGTGGAAATTTGATATCGACAACCTGCGGGTGGTGGATAGCCTGCTGATCTGGCAACGAGCCAACAACGAGCAGATTAACGTTCGCGATATCAATCTGACCCTGCAGCAGAATGACAAGCATCAGGCGCAGATCGAGCTTTCCAGCAGGGTGAATCGCGACCAACGCGATCTGAGCTTCAACCTGGCGGCCAATCTCGATCTGCAACAGTTTCCCCGCCAGATAGGCGCGCAGGTCACGCAGTTTAGCTACCAGCTTGAGGGCGCAGATATTCTTGCCGGTGCCATCAAGGGGGAAGGGAGCGTACAGGCGGTTTATCAGCAGGCTTCGCAGCAGATTGTCTTGAGCCAACTGATGCTCAGTGCCAATGATAGCCAGTTGACTGGGAGTGCTAGCGCGCAGTTCGGACCAGTGCCTGCTTACATCTTGGATCTCAGTGCCACACAACTCAATCTGGATGCACTCTCGGGCTGGCAGACAAAAACCCCTGATGAGGAGAAGCTGCCGCCGCCGGTGACTGCATCCCCGGTGATTGCCAATCAGGCGGACGATCCGCAACAGAATTTACAGGTGTTACGTGACTTCAACGCCCAACTCAAGCTGAAGGCGGACCAGGTTACCTACCGTGGGATGTCGATTAATCAGCTGGCGGTGCAGGCAAGCAACCAACAGGGATTAATGACGGTGACTACGCTGTCTGGCAAGTTGGCCGGTGGTGATTTCTCCCTGCCAGGTTCGATGGATGCGCGAACTGATAAGCCGCTGATTAAACTGCAGCCGCAGTTACGGCACATTGAGCTGGGCGAGGTACTCAAGGCCTTCGACATGCCATCGGCGTTGACCGGCACGTTCAACATGCAGGGCGATTTGAGCGGCGACCGCCTCAATGCCAAGGCTTTCGAACATCGCTGGCAAGGAACGGCGGAGCTGTCCATGCAGAATGCGCAGCTTCATGGTCTGAATATTCAACAGCTTATCCAGCAAGCCGTGGCGCGTAATGACAGTAGCGTGCGTGGTGAGGATAACAACCAGCGCTACACCGCGGTGCAACAAATGAGCGCCAAGGCCAGCTTGAGCAAGGGACAGATCACGCTCAGCGAGTTACAGGCAGAGTCGCCGGTGATGAGCCTGACCGGTAGCGGTACGCTTAATATGCCTGGCAAACAGTGCGATTTAACCATGAACGTACTGGTAACAGGGGGTTGGCAGGGCAACAATGCGTTAATCGCACAACTGCGCGAAACGCCGATCCCACTGCGTGTCTATGGCCCTTGGGATCAGCTCAATTATCAGCTACAGGTCGATCAGCTATTGCGTAAGAAACTGCAGGATCGTGCCAAAGACGCCTTGAACAAGTGGGCGGAGAAGAATAAAGGCTCCCAGGATGGCCAGGATCTGAAAAAGCTGCTCGATAAGCTGTAAACCTTATCAAACACTGCCCGCGCTCTCTTTAGGTTATGGTGAGCGCGGGTTTGCCCCCCAAACGACAAAATCGATACCTTTGATATTCATCTGGCATACTGCTGATGGCTTCCCTACAATAAGGGATCTGTTAATGAATAAAGCAAGGATTGACGGTGTCAAAAGCGAATTCTAATGCCACCATTGTGGATATTGCCCGCCGAGCCAACGTGACCAATATCACTGTCTCCCGTGCTTTTAATAAACCCGAACTGGTAAAGTCTGAAACGCTAGAGAAAATTCATGCTATTGCCAAAGAGCTTAATTATGTTCCCAATGCTTTCGCTCAGGGATTAAAGAAAAGCAGCAGCCAAATTATCGGCATTGTTACCAGCAGCATGTATAACCCTTTTTATTCCAACCTGATCCAAACCGTATCGCGCATTGCCCGCATGCAGGGCTATCAGATTATGCTGTTTGATACCGACGGCAGCGAAGAGGCTGAAATGCAGGCGGTACAGGCGCTGTTCGGTTATAAGGCGCGGGGCATTTTGCTTTCTGCCGTACGCGACGATCGGCATTATCAACCCGCCTACCTTGATCAGGCCGAACGCTATCATACTCCGCTGATCCTGATCGACAGGGACATTTATAATCAACAGCTTAGTGGCGTGTTCCTCAACAACCAAGAGATTGGCAAACTGGCCGGGAAATATCTGGCCGAGCAGCCGGAAAGTAATATTCTGATCCTGGGCGGCCCGGCCGACTCGGAAATTACCTTGGCACGAACCCAGGGGATTATTGATGCTCTGGAGGAGAAGGGGAGTAAAATCACCATTATCCATGGCGACTATGATTTTATTTCGCAGGCGGCACGGGTAAAAGAGTATCTTGCCGATGAACGGCATCAACCGGATTATATCGTGGGCCTCAATGGTATTATCACGCTGGGTGCAATTTCTTTATGCCATCAGTTGGATATTTACCATCGGGTGAAATTCTTCTCGATCGATGAACCGCCCAAGGCGCGGGATTATGGGCAGCATATTGCCGGGGTTTATCACGATACGCAGGTGTTAGGGGAAATCGCGGCAGAGTTATTGTTTAATGCGATTAAAAATAATCACAGCGATCAGCCATTGAGGCGGGAATTCTTTACCGGAATGTTGCTTGTCGAGTGATGTGGCCCCTCACCCCAACCCTCTCCCACAGGGAGAGGGAGCTGTACGGTACGCATACGTAGCCCGTGTAGCTTCGGAAAGTAGGGAGTAAAAACAAGAAAGGCAAGGTCTTACTCAGGGCAATCAACGAACTCGATCGGTCCCCTCTCCCTGTGGGCTGTCTCTTATACACATCTCAAGTTGCGGTCAAATGGCCGTAATTTGAGAAACATAGCAGGCTGATTTTAAAGAGAATTTTTCCGAGCGCCCTATTGATGTGCTTGAAATAATTCCCATAAAAAACAGTAAGATGCCGAGTTGTGTATAAGAGACAGCCCTGTGGGAGAGGGTTAGGGTGAGGGGTAATTCGCTGAGTTATCAGGCTAATCCACCCCATTACTGCCCGTAGTAAGCATTTTTACCGTGTTTGCGTAAAAAGTGCTTATCCAGCAGCGCGGGTTGCATGGGCGGGATCGTCGGAGTCAATTGCCGCGTGGCCATCGCCATTGCTGCCACTTCCTCCATCACCACCGCATTATGCACCGCATCCGCCGCCGTTTTTCCCCAGGCGAACGGCCCGTGAGAATAGACCAACACCCCCGGCACCTGCTGCGGATCGCGCTTCGCCTGTTGGAACGTCTCGATAATCACCTGACCTGTTTCCCGCTCATAGTCGCCAGCAATCTCGTCCTCACGCATAGGGCGGGTACAGGGAATGTCACCATAAAAATAGTCGGCATGGGTGGTGCCCAGGGCCGGGATCGCCTGGCCAGCCTGTGCCCAGATGGTGGCATTACGGCTGTGGGTATGGACGATGCCGCCAATCTCGGGAAAGGCGCGATACAGCGCCAAATGAGTATCGGTATCCGAGGACGGTTTACGCTGCCCTTCTTGGATAACTCCGTCCAAATCCACCACCACCAGATCGTCTATCGTCATCACCTCATAGGCGATCCCCGAAGGTTTGATCACCACCAGCCCCTGCTGGCGATCGATCGCCGACACGTTACCCCAGGTAAAGGTCACCAAACCATAACCCGGCAGGCTGAGATTGGCCGCCAATACCTGCTGCTTCAACTCACTTAACATGTGATGCCTCCCTGTTTCATCTGCTGCTCGATCCAGCTCTTGGCCTGGGTGATATGCTGGATATCCTGGCCATCGTTGCGTGTCCACATTTCCAGCAGGAATGGGCCGCGATAGTTGAGCCGATTCAACACGGCAAAGGTATGAGCAAAGTCCACGCAGCCGCTGCCGAAAGGCACATCGCGGAATTGCCCTGTAGTGCCCGGCAGCACTGGTAAAGTATCTTTTAAATGGATGGCGGTGATCTTGTCGATGCCTTGCTCCAGCTCAAAATCGACGTCATTGCCCCAGGCGCTGAGGTTGCCGATATCGGGATAGACGGTAAACCACGGGCTTTCAATCTGCCTGGCAAATTCGCGCCATTTGCTGATGCTGTTGATAAAGGTGGTATCCATGATCTCCACGGACAGCATCACCTGTGCCTTGGCTGCAAGCTCTACCGCCCATTGCATACCTTCGATAAAACGCTGGCGGGTATGGCGATCGGCAGTTTCGTAATAGACGTCATACCCCGCTAGCTGAATATTCCTGATCCCGACGTCGACGGCGAAATCCAACGCCTTTTCCATCAACGTGCGTGCCTGTTGGCGGATGGCGGCATCATGGCTGCCAAACGGATAACGACGATGGGCGGATAAGCACATGCTGGGCACCGTGATGCCACTGTCAAAACGGGCGTTGATCAGCGCCAGCCGCTGCTGACGATCCCAGTCCAGGCGCTGTTGGCGTTCCGGCTGCTCATCAATGGAGATCTCCATAAATTGGAAACCCAACTCGCTGGCGATACCCAGGCGTTGTGCCCAATCAAGATCCGCTGGCAAGGCTTTTTCGTACAGCCCAAGCGAGACGTTATTAGTGGTTTGCATGCTGTTTGGCCTCATTTAAAACTTGGGCGATATTCAGGTAGCCCGCAAAGCGATCGCGTAAGCGTCGGTTAGCCGCCGCGTCGGGGTAATAGGTATGTACTTCAGGCTGAATAACCTGCACGGCCTCGGTAAAGCTGCTGTACTCTCCGGCACCCACGGCGGCACAGATCGCCGCGGCCCGGCAGCCACTTTGCTGGATATTCACCACCTCCAGCGGCAAATTACCGGCGTTGGCAAACATCTGCATCCAGACGTCGGACTGTGTGGGGCCGCCGGTCATGCGAATACGCTCTACGCGTGGATTTAGCGCCACCAGACGATCCTGATGAACCAGATGAGAGAACACGATGCCTTGATAGATCGCATGCACGATATCGGCCATGTCATGGTGCCCGCCCAGGCCAATCAGCCCGCCCGGCAGATTGCTACCGAGGTTGGAGCCGAACAGGTACGGCAGGAATGTGATGTCACTCGGCTGTTTGCTGCGTTCTTGTACCCAACGGTTGAACTGCGCATAACGCTGATGATCGTTGTCGCAAAACTGCCGTAAGAACCAGGCCAGATTGCTCGCCGAGGTTGGGCTGCCTTCGTGAACAAAGTAGCGGCCCTCCATGCAATAACGCCCCCAGGCAAAAGGATGGGAGGAGGGGATCAGGTTCTCCGTTACGCAGGTAGCGATCGACCAGGTACCCGCCACGGCGCTCAGGGTGCGATCGTCGACCACTCCCGAGCACAAGGCCGCGCCAACCACATCAAACAGGCCGCCATACACCGCCGTTCCTGCCGGTAATCCGCATTGGGCGGCAGCAGTAGAGGTCACTTGCCCGGCAAGCTCGGCGGAACCTAGCAGTGGCGCGGTTTTGTCGGCCACTTCCTCAATGCCGAATGCCGCCATCAACACTGGGTCGTAGTCGGCCGTTTGCTGGTTGAACAGGTTGCTGCCGGAGATGTTGGTGATCTCCGCCGTTGCTTCACCCGTCAGGCGAAAGCGCAGGTAGTCATGAGCCATCAGCACTCGATCAATCGCCTCATATTGCGCGGGCTCATGCTGTTTCAGCCAACGTAACAGCACTGCCGGATGGCTGTTCCAGATGGGCTGCAGGCTACGGGGGTAGGTGACGGCTTCAATACCTTGCTGCTGTAACTCAACCACCATCGCCCCGGCACGAGTATCCGAAGAAACGATGCCGTTGCGGACCGGCAGGCCCTTTTTATCAATCGCATATAGCCCTTTGCCGTGTGATGAGAAGCTTACGCCACGCACCCGATCGCCGGTTATATCCGCGAGGTTGAGTACCTGACGAATGGTCTGGCAAAGGTCACGCCACAAGGGTTCCATCTCGCGCTCAGAGAAACCGGGTTGTGGGGAAATAGTTTCCCCATCACACTCCGCTACGGCAATTTCCTCACCGTTAGCTCGGTATAGACCCGCCTTGATCAGCGTGCCGCCAATATCAATGCCCAGAAAATATCCCATATCGGTTCTCCCTAGCTTATTTACGGCGGCTGGAACTGAGGTAGATAGCGGCGAGGATAATGCCGCCCTTGACCACGTTCTGGATGTAAGGCGACACGCTCATCAGGTTGAGGCCGTTATTCAGTACGCCAAGCATCATGGCTCCTACCAGCGTGCCGATAATGGCGCCTCTGCCTCCTGAGATGGCGGCCCCACCAAGCACTACGGCGGCGATGGCATCCAGTTCAAAACCTTCACCGGCGTTGGGCTGCCCGCTCATCAGGCGTGAAGTGAGTACCAACCCAGCCAGTGCGGCGGTCGTTCCACTCACCACATACACCAGGACTTTGTAACGGGGCACGCGGATCCCGCTCAGGCGCGCGGCCTCTTCATTGCCGCCAATGGCGTAGACATAGCGGCCAAACGGCAGGTGGTTAAGCATCAGGTAGGCCAGAATATAAACGCCGACCATGATCAGCACCGGTACTTGAATACCTAATACGGAACCGCGGCCGAAGAAGGAGAACATGTCCGGCAAGCCAGAAATCGGGTAGCCGCCGGTGTACAGCAGTGCTAAACCACGAGCGATCCCCATTGAGGCGAGGGTGACGATAATCGGCGGCATGCGCAGATAGGCAATGCAGGCACCGTTGGCCAGGCCAAACAGGGCGCCGATCGCCAACGCGGCGACCATCGCCAGAGGAATAGGGATCCCTCCCAGCATCAGGCCAGCGGCAATGGAACCGGACAGTGCCATCACCGGCCCGACCGAGAGATCGATGCCCCCAGTCAGGATTGCGCAGGTCATGCCCACGGCAATAATGGCGTTGATCGACACCTGGCGTGCCACGTTGGTCAGGTTGTTGACCGTCAGGAAGCTGTCATTAAGCCCGCTCATCAGCAGGAACAGAATGGCGAAGCCGATAAAAGGCAGCATCGCGGGGTGGTGCAGCAACTTCTCCCAGCGCTTGCCGAGGCTCTGCTTCTGGGCCGCGTGGGTAGGTGGGGATTGTTCAATTCCGATCATAATGCACTCCCGGTTGCATGAAGCATGATGTTGTGAGATTCGATTTCATCCCCTGCCAATTCGGCAACAATGTGGCCGCCACGGAACACCAGCACGCGATCGCAAACGCCGATGATTTCCGGTAATTCGGATGAAATCATGATGATAGAAATGCCTTTCTGCGTGAGCTGTTGCATCAGCTGATAGATTTCGGATTTGGCGCCGACGTCAATGCCACGGGTAGGCTCATCAAAAATAAGGATGTTGCAGTCATTGTTCAGCCAGCGGGCAATGACCACTTTTTGCTGGTTGCCGCCGCTCAGGGTGCTGACGGCGGTATCCGCGTCCGGGGTTTTCACGCCTACCGCACGGATCAGGCGCTGAACGATATCGTTGTCCTTGCGGGCGTTAACGAATATCTTGCCGAACCGTTCGTGGCGGTTGAGGGTGATGTTCTGTGCTACGGAAAAAGGCAGCACCAACCCTTCGGTTTTACGGCTTTCCGGCAGTAGGCCAATGCCTTGCTTCAATGCCAAAGCTGGGTTCCGCAGGGTGGTTGGTTGCCCACTAAGGCTGACCTGTTTGCGATAGCAGGCGCTGGCACCGATCAGCGCGGAGACCGTCTCGGTACGGCCCGAGCCCACCAACCCGGCAAATCCCAGGATCTCGCCTTTGAACAGATGGAAGCGATCTTCCTGCTGATGCTTGGTGCGCTGAATGCTGGCTTCCAGCAGGCGAACCGAGGTATCGACAGGGTGCGACTTCACCGGGAAGGCATTTTCGATTTTGCGCCCGACCATCAGCTTCACCAGTTCATCCACGTTGGTGTCGGCCGTGGGCAGCGTTTGCACATAGGTGCCGTCGCGCAAGACGGTGATCTGGTCGCAGATGGTGAAGATTTCATCCAGGTGGTGTGAGATGAAAATCATGCCGACGCCCAGCAGTTTCAGATCGTTCATGACGCTGAACAGGTGATCGGCTTCACCCGGCGTCAAGGTGGCGGTAGGCTCATCCAGCACCAGTATGCGGGCGTCCAGCGACAGCGCCTTGGCAATCTCGACAAACTGCTGCTGCGCCACGCTCAACTGCGCCACCGGGCAATCCAGATCGATATTCACCGTCAGCCGCTTGAAAATAGCCTCGGCTTTCTTGCGCATCGCTTTTCGATCTAATAATCCCCAGCGGTTCCTGATTTCCCGGTTGAGGAAAATATTGTCCAGAGCGTTCATATAAGGAATAAGCGAGAATTCCTGAAATATGATCCCCACTCCGGCGTTAATGGCCTGCCGATAATTATCAAACTGGCGGCTGGTACCCTCCATGATTATTTCGCCAGAGTCCGGTTGGTGAATACCACACAGGATTTTCACCAACGTCGATTTACCGGCTCCGTTTTCCCCTAGCAAGGCGTGTATTTGGCCGTGTTGAATGGTGAGGTCAATACCGTCCAACGCCTTCACGCCCGGAAAGGACTTCTTGATCTGTTTTAATTCTAATAACGCCGTCACGGTTAACTCCTTCGGGTTTTATACCCACCGTTGTGAAATGGGGCGGGTACAAACCTCAACCGGCTCGTTGTGTTGTAGGGGCGCCGTATTCTGCGCCCGCTTTGATAATCAATGCGTTGGTTTGAGGCAAACTACACATTCAGCAGCATTGCCGCGTGGTCATCAAACTCGAGGCCGGGCGTTTACCAGCTAAAGCCTTTGGCGTTGCTGCTGTCGATCAGCTTTACTTTCACCGGAATGGTGCTTGGCACGTTGGCACCCCAATGGCGGGCCAGCGCAATCCCCAAGGCAATACGTGCCTGGTCGCGTGGGAACTGGGCGGAGGTGGCGATAAACGGCGAGTTCGGTTTCAGGATCTCCTTAATCGCTTCAGGCTGGCCATCGACGCTGACCAACTTGACCTTGGCACCGTTACTCTCAATGGCTGCCAATGCGCCCAGGGCACCTACGTCGTTGACGCTAAAGATACCGGCCAGATCGGGAGTGGATTGCAGCATGTTTTCGGTTACGGTCAGTGCGGTATCACGCTCTTGCTTGCCGTTCTGCTTGGTGACAATCTTCATTTCCGGGTGCTTTTTAATGGCGTCTTCAAAACCACGGACGCGTTCCAGGATCGGCACCACCGGGATACCGTCCAGGATCGCCACTTTGCCTTTGTTGCCCAGGGATTTGGCCAGGTATTCACCCGCCTGGAAACCGGCATCATAGTTTTCCGAACCGACAAAGGAATCCAACGGGCCTTCGGCCTGGGCATCGATCGCCACGACCACCGCTCCGGCCTTGTGGGCCGAGATCACCGCCGATTGCACGCCAACCGAATCTGTCGGGTTAATCAGTAAAATATCGACTTTCTTTTGCAGCATATCTTCCACATCATTAATCTGCTTTGAGACGTCATGATGGGCATCCGCAATATACAGCTTGGCGCCAATATCACCGGCGGCCTGCTCTAATGCCTGTTTCATGGAGACAAAATAGTCGTTATTCATTTCCTGGAATGAAACGCCAATGGTGATCTGTTTGGCTAATGCCGATTGGCTGGCCAGCAGCATGCCGCCGGCGAGTATCACGGGTAAGGTTTTCTTGAATAATGAAAACATAGTTTATTCTCCTGTTGTAGGGGCGGTATTTTTCTTTCAGTGTTATTTATAATAATTAGGTGGTTATCGGCCAGAGGTCGGCCTCGCCATCATAGGGCGTTATCATTGTTTGCTTAAAACTAATCACTCAATATTAAGGAACTAAAATAACCTTGATGGAATCCGTTGAATCGGCCAGGGCGAATGCCTGATCCCACTCTTTTAGTGAATAACTGTGGGTCACCACGCCTTTGGACGTCACCAGACCGCGTTCAAAAAGATCGATGGCAATTTCATAGCTGTAAGGTGCCAGGTGCGCTCCGCGAATATCCAACTCTTTGCGATCGCCGATAATGGACCAGTCTACGGTGGTTTCCTTGCCAAACACGCTGAACTCGACAAAGCGGCCGAGCTTACGGATCATCTGCAATCCTTGGGTCACGCCGATCGGTGCGCCAGTTGCTTCAATGTAAACATCACAACCGTAGCCGTCGGTTAATGCCTTGACGATTTTATCGGCATCTTCCTTGAGCGGGTTGATGACCACGTCGGCACCGAAGGCTTTTGCCAACTCCAAGCGTTCGTCGATGGCGTCGATCACGATCAGCTTTTTCGGCGTCTTCAGCTTGGCAACTTGCACCATACACAGACCCAACGGCCCGGCACCGGCCAGCACCACAACGTCGTCTAACTGGATATCTCCACGGGCAACGGTGTGGATGGCACAGGCCATCGGCTCGATCAGTACGGCATCTTCATGGCTGAGGCTTTCCGGGATCTTGTGCACGATGGCATTAGCGGAAAAACGCATGTATTCCGACATTCCCCCCTCGGCCACGTCCTTTTGGAAGCCGTAGATATTGTGCGTCTCGCACATCCAATAGCTGCCGGACTTACAGTAACGGCACTCCCAGCAAGGCACGATCTGCTCGGCAATGACGCGCTCGCCGATCTTGTACTTCTGCTCTGTGCCTTCTCCCATGGCAACAATGCGGCCGTAGAATTCGTGGCCGGGTACGACCGGCGGTTTTACCCAAGGGTTTTCACCCCAAAACATCTGGGCACCGTTTTTACACTTACAATCGCCGGCACAGATCCCGCAACCTTCGACCTTGATCACCAACTCCTTGGCTTTAGGTAGTGGGGTAGGGACTTGTTCAAACCGGTAATCCTGCGGGCCATGGCAAACTACCGCGCTCATCTTTTCGGGTAACTGACTCATTTTCCTCTCCATTATCATGCTAGATAGCGATACGAAACCAATGTTGACGTTGTCATTTTTAGGGAAATAAAAAGGTTAATACTTATTTAAGTTATATTATTCATTATCTTATGAACAGATTTTAACGATTTATCAAAAATGACAACGTGAACATTGGCGATCATATAACCAAACTGGAGAAAACATTTGTTTGATCAAACTCACACATCGTTAACATCTGGCGTAAAGATTCTACAAATTCAGATCATGATCACAATGTTATGTCGGCTGTATGCAAGATAGGGGAGCGGTGAGTCATTTAATTTATTGAAATTAAATCAATTATTATCCGGCTGGATGGTCAGTTGGCTTGCTCTGAGCTGTCTGGCTGCAGTTTCCGGTATCTACCCGCCAGGTGGAAGGCTATCGCCAAAGCGACCTGGCTTGGAATTTCACGATTTGTTGATAGTTTCCTCCCGCAACATTGATGAATGTCATAATATCCTGTACTGATTTTCGGCAGAGTGTGGCGTTATTCGGCTGCAATCGGGCAATGAGCTGAAATAAAATAATTAAATCGAGGAATAACAATGGAACTTCTGATTGGAGCCTTGGTGGCGGTGTTCGTTGGCCGTTACATCATCAAGGGCTATTCTGCCACCGGGGTGTTAATGGTTGGCGGCCTGGTGCTGCTGGCGGTGAGTGCATTTATGGGCAAAAATCTGCTGCCCGCCAGTGCGACTTCGACCGGCTGGCGCGCCACCGATATTTTCGAATATGTCAAAATCCTGCTGATGAGCCGCGGTGGCGATCTCGGCATGATGATCATGATGCTGTGTGGCTTTGCCGCCTATATGACGCATATTGGCGCCAATGACGTGGTGGTCAAGCTGGCCTCCCGCCCGCTGCAGATGATCAACTCCCCGTATTTGCTGATGATTGCGGCCTACTTTGTTGCCTGCCTGATGTCACTGGCCGTCTCTTCGGCGACAGGGCTGGGCGTGCTACTGATGGCAACGCTGTTCCCGTTGATGGTTAACGTGGGGATCAGCCGTGGCGCGGCGGCAGCTATCTGTGCTTCTCCTGCAGCCATTATCCTTTCGCCTACTTCGGGTGATGTGGTGCTGGCAGCCAAGGCGGCCGAAATGCCGCTGGTGGATTTCGCCTTCAAAACCACGCTGCCTATCTCCATCGCCGCCATTATCTGTATGGCGATTGCCCACTTCTTCTGGCAGCGCTACCTCGACCGTAAAGCCAACGAACAGCACCACATCATGGACGTGAGTGAAATCACTACCAATGCGCCCGGTTTTTACGCCATCTTGCCGTTTACCCCGATCCTGGGGGTACTGGTCTTTGATGGTAAATGGGGGCCGGAGCTGCACATCATTACCGTATTGGTGATTTGTATGTTCATGGCCGCGGTGATCGAGTTTATCCGCAGCTTCAACGCCAAAACGGTGTTTGCCGGTTTAGAAGTGGCTTACCGTGGCATGGCCGATGCGTTTGCCAGCGTGGTGATGCTGTTGGTCGCGGCTGGGGTGTTTGCCCAAGGCTTGAGCACCGTTGGCTTCATCAGCGGCTTGATCAGCCTGGCACAGTCGTTTGGCACCGGTGGCATCATCATGATGCTGGTGTTGGTGGTGATCACCATGTTGGCGGCGATGACGACCGGCTCTGGTAATGCGCCGTTCTATGCGTTTGTTGAGCTGATCCCGAAACTGGCGGCACAGATGGGGGTTAACCCGGCTTACCTGGTGATCCCGATGCTGCAGGCTTCCAACCTGGGCCGTACGCTCTCGCCGGTGTCTGGCGTGGTCGTTGCGGTTTCTGGCATGGCAAAAATCTCGCCGTTCGAAGTGGTGAAACGCACCTCGGTACCGGTGATTGTCGGGCTGGTGGTGGTGATTGTGGCTACGGAGTTTCTGGTGCCAGTGCACCTGTAAGCTATGCCTGTGGGGGCGGGATGCTGCGCCCATTTGACATCAATGCTGGGCACCTCAAGCGGGTGCCCAGCAAAGATTTACTCTTCGTCCTCTTCGTTAGGTGTCACTAACGGCGTGATCTTCACCTTCACGATGCGGTGACTACTGATTTCCAACGGTTCAAACAGATAGTCGCCAATCTTCAACTGTTCCCCTTCGCGTGGAATGCGTTGGCAATGCTCCATCAGCAACCCTGCCAAGGTATGATATTCCCGCTTTTCTTCTATCGGCAGTGGTACATACAGCACCAGATCTTCCAGTGGCATATGGCCATTGGCAATCCAGTAGCCTTCGCTGGTTTGCTGGATATCATGGCGTGCATCAACCTCTTCATCGGCCTCTGGCAGATTACCGGCGATGGTTTCCATCACGTCGGTTAACGTCACCACCCCTTCGACCGAACCAAACTCATCCACCACAAATGCAAAGTGGGTTTTGGCCTGGCGGAACTGCTCCAGCGCCGACAGCAACGTTAACTGCTCCGGGAAGATCAGCGGCTGCCGCACCAAGGCTCGCAGATCCAGCGGTGATTGCTGCAACTGTTGTTTCAACACATCAATGGTGTGTATCACCCCTAATGGTTCATCGCTGGCGCTATTTTCGGTTACCACGATGCGCGTATGCTGGTTTTTCTCCAACAGCTGCGTCAATTTATCCAGCGGGCCGTTAAGCCCAAGGTATTCCACATCGTGCCGCGAAGTCATGATACTGCTGACGGTGCGCTGTGCCATGCCCAGCACCCGCTCGATCATATGGCGTTCCTGCTGGTTGAAGATTTCACCATTCTCGTTATAGCTGTCTGCCAGCAGATGTGCCGAATGGCTGTCGATCTCGGCTTCTTCATGCTTACCGCTTAACATGCGCAATACGGCTTCTGCGGTACGCTCACGCAAAGGCCGCACCTTGGAAAGGAAACGGCGGCGGTTAAACTGGGCAAACTGGTTCAAAGCTTCGATCATCACCGAGAAACCGATCGCCGCGTAGAGATAGCCCTTCGGAATGGCATAGCCAAAGCCTTCGGCCACTAGGCTGAAACCAATCATCAGCAAGAAGCTGAGGCACAGAATAACAATGGTGGGGTGAGCATTCACAAAGCGCGTGAGCGGTTTGCTGGCCAGCAACATCAAACCAATGGCGATACATACTGCGATCATCATCACGGCCAGATGATCGACCATCCCGACGGCGGTGATCACCGAATCCAGCGAGAAGACGGCATCCAGCACCACAATCTGCGCGACCACCGGCCAGAAACGCGCACCTTTGCGTGACCCATGGTGTTCTTCGTCTTTACCCTCCAGCCGCTCGTTCAGCTCCATAGTGGCTTTAAACAGCAGGAAGATACCCCCGACCAGCATTATCAGGTCGCGGCCACTGAAAGCGTGCCCCATGGCCACAAACAGCGGTTTGGTCAGGGTGGCTAGCCAGGATATCGAGGCTAGCAGCGCCAGGCGCATCACCAACGCCAGCAAAAGACCGACAATGCGGGCTTTATCACGTTGTTTCTTAGGTAATTTCTCCGCCAAAATGGCGATAAAGATCAGGTTGTCAATGCCCAGTACGATTTCCAGTACAACCAGGGTGGCCAAGCCGGCCCAAATTGTTGGATCTGCGATCCATTCCATACGCCTAATTTCACCTTTTAGTTCGACGGCTTATGCCGCATTGAGAATGATGGACGCTGAGGGAGGGGATTTCAACATTAAATCCGCACTGGGTGCGGGTAATCTATGTTAGTAGAATAATTAGACAGTACCAGGATCTTGTCACTGGAGGTAAGCACCAGAAAACAGAGAACAAATAGCTGTTTATAAATTCTGCGCTTAGATAATAAGCATTATAATCAATTTGTTATAAAGTAGTTAAACGAGTAAAATCTTAAAAATCGAGTATCCTTAGTAGTCTTATTCTGAAAAGGTCTTAATAAAGCCACTAAGACTTGTTTCACTGGGTCAATAGTATAAGAATCCTAGCATCCTATAAATGATAGCAAGACTGACCACTTGGCCAGAAAGGCATAGCCTTTTCCCTACTCTACGACTTGCCTCTCATTAAATTCTGAACAGAACCCAAGGTTCATCTACAAGCGTGGAGCCGGTTGCACGCTTGTCAGTTCAAACATTGTCTACAGTGCATTGGTAGCTGCAAGCCAAGGGCGGTAGCGTGCCTAAAACGTCACTTTACGATTGTAGTTAATTGATTTTTATAGTTAAAAATTCAGTGAGACGTTAGGCTCTACCACTTTTCCTGGCTCTGTTACACTTACTTGTTATTTGTCGGTGGAAAAAATTCATGCAAAAAAGATTGAAGGCCGTTATCCCAGTAGCAGGTTTGGGCACGCGTATGCTGCCCGCAACCAAGGCGATCCCTAAAGAAATGCTGCCTGTGGTCGATAAGCCATTGATTCAGTACATCGTGAGCGAATGCGTTGCGGCTGGCATCAAGGATATCGTACTGGTTACGCACTCATCGAAAAACGCGATCGAAAACCACTTTGATACCTCCTTTGAGCTAGAAGCGACGTTGGAAGCTCGAGTAAAACGCCAACTGCTTGCCGAAGTACAAAGTATCTGCCCGCCAGATGTAACGGTGATGCAAGTGCGCCAAGGACAAGCCAAAGGGCTGGGTCACGCGGTGTTATGCGCGCAACCAATGATTGGGGATAACCCATTTGTGGTGCTGCTGCCGGACGTGTTATTGGATGACTCTACCGCCGATCTGCAGAAAGAAAACCTGGCCAAAATGATCCAGCGCTTCGAGCAAACCGGCTTTAGCCAGATTATGGTTGAGCCAGTGCCAGAAGAGGACGTTTCAAAATACGGTGTGGTCGATTGCGGCGGTGTGGCGTTAGCCGCTGGTGCAAGTACGCCAATGACTGCGGTGGTAGAGAAACCTGCGCGGGAAGATGCGCCATCTAACCTGGCCGTAGTGGGGCGTTATGTCCTCTCTGCGGATATCTGGCCGTTGCTGGAGAAAACGCCTCCGGGAGCTGGCGATGAAATCCAACTGACCGACGCCATTGCCATGCTGATGGAGCAGGAAACGGTAGAAGCTTTTCATATGAGCGGCAAATCCCACGACTGTGGTGACAAACTGGGCTATATGAAGGCGTTTGTACAGTATGCCTTGCGCCACCCTTCCGAAGGCGAAAACTTCACCCAGTGGATGAAACAGACCCTGAACAGTAAGTAATTACGAGACTACTGACAAACCCTCACCGGGCTTACAACGTAGGGGCGCTGCATGCTGCGCCCGTCAGGATAATCCATGGGTTAGAAAGGATTGGTGCGTTTTTTTCTATCAAATCAGCAACATTGCCACTTTATCATCAATCTGAATTACCTTAGCCGGTTAGCACGACCACGAGATTTAAGAGGAACACCATGTCGAAGAAGTTGAAAGCCGTCATTCCTGTTGCTGGTCTGGGTATGCGCATGTTGCCTGCGACCAAAGCGATCCCAAAAGAGATGCTGCCGATCGTTGATAAGCCGTTGATCCAATATATCGTCAACGAATGCGTGGCTGCCGGGATCAAGGAAATCATTCTGGTTACCCACTCCTCCAAGAACGCGATCGAAAACCATTTCGACACGTCTTATGAGCTTGAGGCAATGCTTGAAGCGCGCGTGAAGCGTCAGCTGCTGGATGAAGTTAAATCCATCACGCCGAAGGGCGTAACCCTGATGCATATCCGCCAAGGACAACCGAAAGGATTGGGGCATGCGGTACTGTGTGCCAAACCACTGGTAGGTGATTCACCTTTCGTGGTGGTGCTGCCGGACGTGCTGCTGGATGACGCCAAGGCCGATATGCACAAAGACAACCTGGCGCATATGATTGCCCGCTTCGAAGATAACGGGCTGAGCCAAGTACTGGTGCAGCCTGCGGATGAAAATGTGCTGCATGACTACTCGGTGGCAGAATGTGAGACCACGACCTTAAAACCAGGTGAAAGCTCACGCATGACGTCGATCATTGAGAAGCCAAGCCGCGAAGTTCAGCTGAAATCCAATTATTCTGCTGTAGGCCGTTATGTGCTTTCTGCCGACATCTGGCCGATTTTGGAAAAAACTCAGCCAGGCGCCTGGGGCCGAATTCAACTGACCGATGCAATTGCTGACCTGATGAAACAACAGACGGTAGAAGCGATGGAACTGGTGGGAGAGTCGTTCAACTGCGGTGAAAAACTAGGCTATCTCCGAGCGTTTGTGACCTATGGTCTGCGCCACCCAACGCAGGGCAAAGCCTTCCGTGAATGGGCCGAGCAGCTAAAATTGTAGTAATTTGTACTGAAAAAGAGCTAAAAAATCTTTATAGTTAGAGGCCTGCGGAAATCTCGGCGGGCCTTTTGACTTGTCCGAGACAGTTCGCACATGAAAACACTCCTGGTGCATGCGCCACTCACTACGAGTCTGAGAGGCATCTTAGCAAACCCAGGCTCAACGTTTGCTCAATGAGTGCTTTCATGCATGTATCGCAGGACTGCCGTACATAGCGCAAACAAAAAATTTTGCTAAGCACCACCCCAAGCGGCCACGGTTGGCCAGGGGCTTAGCGTTGCAAGTTTACTTACTTTGAAAGTGATGAAAATTCGATGGCAAAGAAACAATGGAAGCTGATACCGCTACTGGTATCGATCAGTGTGATCAGCGGTTGTACCGTGGTCCCTGGCACCCACCTCTCTACCAGCGGGAAAAACGTTGTTAAGCAGGAAGACAGCGATTTCAACCTGAATAAGCTGGTCAATATCTACCCGATGACGCCGAGTCTGGTTGATAAAATGCGACCAAAACCCGTTGTCGCGCAAAACAACCCAGCCTTGGAACGTGACCTGCAGAGCTATGAATACCGCATTGGTGTGGGCGATGTATTGATGGTTACAGTTTGGGATCACCCTGAGTTAACCACCCCTGCAGGCCAGTACCGTAGCGCAAGTGACACAGGTAACTGGGTGAATGCCGATGGTACTATCTTCTACCCATATATTGGCAAGGTGAAAGTAGCAGGAAAAACTGCTAGCCAAGTGCGAAATGATATCGCTGGACGCCTTGCGCAATATATTGAAAGCCCGCAGGTAGATGTAAGCATTGCGGCCTTCCGTTCGCAGAAGGCGTATGTGACTGGTGAAGTGGCAAAATCAGGTCAACAACCGATTACCAACGTGCCGCTAACCGTTATGGATGCGATCAATAATGCCGGTGGCCTTGCCGAAAATGCCGACTGGCGCAACGTGGTATTAACGCACAATGGTAAAGAGCAGCGTATTTCTCTGCAGGCGTTAATGCAAAAGGGCGACCTGATGCAAAACCATCTGCTTTACCCTGGCGATATTCTTTACGTACCACGCAATGATGATCTCAAAGTCTTTGTGATGGGCGAAGTGAAGCAGCAAACTACGCTGAAGATGGATCGCAGTGGCATGACGCTGACTGAAGCGTTGGGTAATGCGCAGGGTATGGATCAAGCGATGTCTGATGCAACGGGGATATTTGTTATCCGTCCCCTACGTGGTACTGAAGGTAGCAAGCTTGCAAGCATTTATCAGTTAAATGCGTCTGATGCAACAGCACTAGTAATGGGTACTGAATTCCATTTGCAACCTTATGACATTGTCTATGTAACAACCGCGCCAATTGCTCGTTGGAACCGTGTAGTTAGTCAGCTAGTACCAACAATCAATGGATTCAACAATCTCAGCGAAGGCGCATTACGTGTTCGCAATTGGCCATAGTCGTAACAGGTAGACAGAGCAAAAATTATGTTTAATTCAATTTTGGTTGTATGTGTTGGCAATATTTGTCGTTCCCCTACGGGGGAACGGTTGCTGAAAAAAGCGCTGCCTAATAAAAAAGTCGGTTCCGCAGGAATTGGTGCATTGGTAGACAAACCCGCCGATGGGATGGCGACAGAGGTAGCTAGCCAGCATGCGTTATCTCTAGAGGGACATCAGGCGCGTCAACTGACAAGTTCGATGTGTCGTGAGTATGATTTGATCCTCGTAATGGAAAAGAAACATATTGATGCGGTTTGTCGTATTGCTCCAGAGGTTAGAGGGAAAACGATGCTTTTTGGGCATTGGGTTGAACAGCAAGAAATAGCCGATCCCTATCGACAGAGTCGCGAAGCCTTTGAGTTTATATACCGCTTACTTGATGAGTCAGCCCAAAAGTGGGCTAAAGCCTTAAGCCGATAGATAGCCAGTCAGGATTTCCAATGTCAGAAAAAAATAGAGTAAATAATTCAGGAAATGATACGTCCGAGGAGATTGATCTTAGGCGTATGTTAGGTGAAATAATTGATGGTCGCTGGTTGATTATTGGGGTAATGACATCATTTTTAACGTTAGGCATTTTATATTGTTTGTTTGCCACACCTATTTACCGTGCAGATGCTATGGTGCAGGTCGAACAAAATGTAGGTAATTCATTACTTAATAATATAAATCAAATGATACCTAATAGCCAGCCTGAATCAGCTCCTGAAATTGAATTACTCAAGTCAAGAATGGTTTTGAGCAAAACAGTAGAGGATTTAAATCTACGGACTGTAATTGAAGAGGCATATTTTCCACTGTTTGGTAAGGGTTATTCCCGCCTGATAGGTCAAGTGCCCGGTAAAATTTCTATCCCACAGTTTGACTTACCAGAGGCCTGGGGGGATTCAACGTCAATTGTCTTAATCGTTAATAGCCCGAAAAGTTTTACCCTGATGAAAGACGGTGATAACTTTGCTAAAGGCGAAACAGGACGTCTATTGCAGAAGGATGGATTGTCGCTTTTGGTGAGTGAGATACAGGCTGCGCCCGGGACGAAGTTCAAGGTATCCAAAGTAAGTGAATTGAGTGCTATCAACAAATTGTTGGATATGTTTGATGTTTCTGATAAGGGAAAAAATACCGGAGTTTTAAACCTTACACTGACGGGTGAAGATCCAGTTCTTATTCGTAACATTCTTAACTCCATAACAAATAACTACCTTCAACAGAATGTTGCAAGAAAATCAGAAGAAGATGCTAAAAGCTTAGATTTCTTAGACGTGCAATTACCAAAATTACGCGCTGCACTTGATTCTTCTGAAGGTAAATTAAATCTATATCGTCAACAGAATGACTCAGTAGATTTATCGCTTGAAGCAAAAGCCGTACTGGATTCGATTGTTTCAGTTGACACGCAACTCAATGAACTTACGTTTAAAGAGGCTGAAATTTCTAAGTTGTACACGAAGGAGCACCCTTCTTATCGTGCGTTATTAGAAAAACGTAAAATTCTCGAAGACGAAAGAGAAAAGCTTAATAAGCGTGTCAGCGCAATGCCTAAAACACAACAGGAAATTTTACGATTAAGTCGCGATGTTCAATCCGGGCAAGAGGTGTATATGCAACTCTTGAATAAAGAACAAGCGCTTAGCATATCGAAAGCCAGCACAGTAGGTAATGTGCGTATTATTGATAATGCGGTTACTCAAACAAATCCTGTCAAACCTAAGAAAATGATCGTAATCCTGCTTTCAATCATTATTGGAGGAGTATTATCAGTAGGTTATATACTTTTACGCTCTTTCCTACATCATGGTATTGAAAGCCCGGAACAATTGGAAGAATTGGGTATCAACGTTTACGCAAGTGTTCCCCTTTCGGAGTGGCAACGGACTAAAGATCTTGAGTTTTTTAGTAAGAATAAAGGCAAAAAACTTAATAGTGATTCAAACTCCTTGTTAGCATTTGGTAATCCGGCAGATCTTGCAATCGAGGCTATTCGTAGCCTTCGTACAAGTCTTCATTTTGCAATGATGGAGGCAAAAAATAATGTGTTAATGATATCGGGAGCAAGCCCAGGTATCGGGAAAACATTTATTAGCGCGAACTTGGCAGCGGTCATTGCCCAAGCCGGGCAGAGAGTGCTATTCATTGATAGCGACATGCGCAAAGGTTATGCGCATGATCTAGTTGGTTTGGATGGAAAAAACGGTTTATCGGAGATCTTGTCAGGAAAGATAACTGTGACTTCGGCTGTGCAACATACGGCTTTCGAAGGGCTTGACTTTATTCCAAGAGGAATCGTTCCTCCAAACCCTTCAGAACTGCTGATGCATCATCGATTTTCTGAAGTAATAAGTTGGGCTTCGGAGCACTATGATATTGTATTGGTTGATACACCACCAATTCTTGCAGTTACAGATGCCGCAATTATAGGTAAGTACGCAGGGACCGCATTGATGGTTGCTCGCTTTGAATTAAATAGCCCGAAAGAAGTCGAAGTTAGTTATCGACGATTTGAACAGAATGGCATTGATATCAAAGGGGTCATTCTTAATGCAGTAATTAAGAAAGCATCCAATTATTATAATTACGGATACGACTATTATGACTATAGTTATAAATCAAAGGTTAATTAAATAATTAAGGGTGAAATAACGGCCACATTATGTGGCCTATTTAATTAATTGCATTATATTCCAGCAGCGCTTATGCCTGTGATTGTCGTGTGGTAATTCATAACGTCAACATCTATTTGGTAAAAAATGAAAGAGATGAAAGTAAGTATAATAATACCAACATACAATGGCGGTAGCTTATGGGAAAAATCTGCAAAAGCCATTCGTGAAAGCTATTCTCAGAGCAGCGAAGTGCTTGTCATTGACTCATCTAGTAACGACTCAACTGTAGAAGTAGCAAGAAAGTATAATTTTTTTATAGAGGTAATTCCCTCGTCAGAATTTAATCATGGCGGTACGAGAAATAAAGCAGTGAAAAACAGTACGGGTGATATTGTGGTTTTCATCACTCAGGATGCAATTCCTAAAAAAGAGAGCATAGACAGAATCCTCGCTCCATTTTCCGATCCTGATGTTGCCTGTGCATATGGACGTCAGTTACCTCATAATGATGCTAATCCTCTAGCAAAGCATGCCAGAAAATTTAATTATGGCGAAAATAGTTATGTGAGCGATATTACGGATAGCGATCGTTTAGGGCTGAAAACAGTATTTATGTCAAATTCTTTTTCAGCATATAGAGTATCAATATTTAATGAGTTAGGTGCATTTCCGGAGAATACGATTCTTTGTGAAGACATGTATCTAGCTGCCAAGGCCATTTTGGCAAATTTTAAAATTGCATATGTTGCTGATGCCGAAGTATATCATTCACATAACTATACAGTTATTGAAGAATTTAAACGTTATTTTGACATTGGGGTTTTTCATCAAGATGAACCATGGATAAGAAAATCATTTGGTGGAGCTAGTGGTGAAGGTAAAAAATTTATTTTCTCCGAGCTCAGATACTTATTGAAAAATGGTATTTTATGGTTACCTATAGCATGTGTTAATAATATCGCGAAATTGGCTGGTTACAAACTGGGACAAAGATACAAAAGAATACCAGCTATTTTTAGGAGGAAGTTAAGCATGCACAAAAGGTATTGGGATAATTTTTAGGAATAAAAGGATACTTTATGAGTGCACTTAGTTACTCAAAGAAAATAAACTTCATTAAATTTACATTAGCATTATCTGATTTTGTTTTTTTGTTATTATCTCTTTCAATCGCCATTTACTTGATTAGCCTTTTTAATGGAGATGTTAGTGAATTTATCCCTAAATCAGAAATGCCAGCTCGTATTCTAACTCATGTTATGCTGGCTGTGTTTTGCATCAGTTGGTTTTGGGTGAGATTACGGCATTATTCTTACCGCAAACCATTCTGGTTTGAGCTTAAAGAGATTTTAAGAACTTTAATTATTTTCGCTGTTCTTGACTTGGCTTTAGTTGCATTTTCTAAATGGCAATTTTCTCGGCATGTATGGTTCATAACGTGGTCTTTATCGCTTGTACTGGTACCATTGGCACGAGCCATTACTAAGCGACTACTTAACAAGTTCGGAATGTGGCAAAAGCATACTGTTATCATTGGGTCAGGGAAAAATGCATGTGATGCCTATGCGGCCTTACAAAGTGAAGAAGTTCTCGGTTTTGCAATTTGTGCCTTTTTTTCTAGTTCTCGGCAATGTGAAAAAGAACTACTAAGCAAACCTATTATTTGTGATGAGCAGGAATTGTGGGAGCAATGTGATCCTGAATATACGCAGTTTATAGTTGCATTAGAGTTTGATGAGCATGCTTTACGAGACGAGTGGCTTAAGAAGTTAGCAAAGCATAACTGTCGTTCAGTATCCGTTATACCAACATTACGCGGCGTACCGCTTTATGGTACGGATATGTCATTTATTTTCAGCCATGAAGTAATGATTTTGCGTGTGAATAATAATTTGGCAAAAAGAACTTCGCGGTTCCTAAAAAGAAGTTTTGATATTATTGGCTCAGTTTCTATTATTGCTTTGCTTTCCCCCATTTTAGGTATTCTAACCTATTTGGTATCCAAAGATGGTGGGAATGCAATTTATGGTCATGAGCGGGTTGGGCGTGGCGGTGTAAAATTCAAATGTCTAAAGTTCCGATCTATGATAATGAATTCTCAAGAGGTATTAGATCAGCTCTTGGAAAATGATCCTGATGCCCGTGCGGAATGGGATAAAGATTTCAAGTTAAAAGATGACCCGCGTATCACTCGTGTAGGTAAGTTCATCCGTAAAACGAGTTTAGATGAACTCCCGCAACTTTTCAATGTTCTAAGAGGTGATATGAGTTTAGTCGGTCCGCGCCCAATAATTGAAAAAGAACTAGAGCGGTATGCTGGTGATGTAGATTATTACTTAATGGCTAAACCTGGTATGACGGGGTTATGGCAGGTTAGCGGTAGGAATGATGTTGACTATGATACACGTGTATATTTCGATGCGTGGTATGTGAAGAATTGGTCTCTCTGGAATGATATCGCTATTCTTTTTAAGACAATAAATGTAGTGTTAAAGAGAGATGGGGCTTACTAACTTTATTGTTTATACTGTTTTAATATATCCATATTCACTTTTTATTTAAGCTAATATATTAGCGGAGTTCATTTATGACTAATAAAAACATTTACGTCACTCAACCTTACCTACCTGATTTGAATGAGTTCATTCCGTATTTGGAATGTATATGGGATAACAAGATTTTGACTAATGGTGGTCCAATGCATGAGGCATTGGAGAAAGAACTCTGTGAATATCTGGGCGTTAATGAGATCGCACTATTTAATAATGGAACTATAGCATTGCTTACCGCCCTACAAGCATTGAGGATTACAGGTGAAGTTATCACTACACCATATTCTTTCGTTGCAACCGCACATTCACTTTTGTGGAACGGTATTAAACCAATTTTCGTCGACATTGACCCAGTAACATTGAATATCGATCCGGATAAGATTGAAGCAGCCATTACGCCTCAGACAACAGCGATTATGCCGGTACACTGTTATGGAAATCCTTGTGATATCGAAAGAATTCAAGAAATAGCCGATAATTATAATTTAAAGGTTGTTTATGACGCAGCTCATGCATTTGGTGTTACTGATAAAGGGGGGAGCATTCTAAGGCATGGGGATTTAAGTGCAATCAGCTTCCATGCAACTAAAGTATTTAATACATTTGAAGGTGGCGCTATAATTTGTCCCGATAAAAAGACTAAAATAAGAATTAACAACTTAAAGAATTTCGGCATTGTCGATGAAACGACAGTAGTTGCGCCAGGGATTAATGGAAAAATGAGTGAGATCAATGCCGCCTTTGGTCTATTACAGCTCAAACATGTTGATAAAACTATTCAACGCCGGAAGGAAATAGATGAGACGTATCGCAAGGCCTTTGCAAAATTGAAAGGAATTACGGTCGTGCCCCAGTCTGGACAAGTTGATGCCAATTATGCCTATTTTCCGATTTTAGTGGAAGATGAATTCAGAATGAATAGAGAGGAACTTTATAATTATTTAAAAGAGAAAAATGTATACTCTCGTCGATATTTCTATCCACTGATTAGTGATTTCTCTATGTATAAAGGGATGAAATCAGCATCGAAGGAAAATCTCCCTGTTGCGAACGAAATTGCACGGAAAGTGCTTTGCCTACCGATATATCCAAATCTGACTAACGAAGAACAAGAAAAGATAATATCTTTAATTCAAGGGTGATAATGGTGTATTACTCAGATTCCGAACTGCTTGAGCTAGGATTTGGTAAACTTGGTAATAATGTAAAAATATCAAAGAACTCTTCTTTATATAACTGTAGGAATATATCTATCGGGAATAACGTCAGAATTGATGACTTCTGTGTACTATCAGCTGGAAATGGTGGGATTGAGATAGGGGAAAATATTCATATTGCTGTGTATAGCTCAATTATTGGCGCTGGCAAAGTCACCATTTCTGATTATGCCAATATTTCCTCTAAGGTTGCAATATATAGTAGCAACGATGACTATAGTGGAGAGTTTATGACAAACCCTACTGTCAGTGAAGAGTTCACTAAAGTATCGCATGCTGATGTATTTATCGGAAAACATGTAATTATAGGCTCAGGAAGCGTTATTTTACCTGGAGTTACTATCGGAGAAGGTGCGGCTGTAGGATCACTAAGTTTGGTTAATAAGGACTGCGAGTCATTTGTTATTTATGCTGGTACGCCAGTCCGACCTCTAAAAGAAAGAAAGAAAGATATTTTATTGCTCGAGGAAAAACTCAATAAACAAAAAGCAAACTCATGAAAAAACTAAGAATACTACATTTATGTACAGATGAGAAATTTATAGATAGAGCAATTAGCACCTTCGAATTAGCCTATCCTGAACAAAACATAGTATGTATATATAACAAAGGAGAGGAAATACTCCATATCAAGCGGGAGGTGGATTTTAGAGCCGGATTTAAAGAGTCATTGCTAGGTATCGATTTCTCAAAAATAGGGCATGTTGATGTTTTAGTCATTCATTCTTTGAGAGACTTCTGGTTTAAAACAATAGAAAAATTAGATAAAAAAATTCCAGTTGTATGGATTGGGTGGGGGTATGATTATTATGACTTAATTGGTAGAATTGATAAATGGTTGTTAAAGGATACAAATTTATTTTTCACACAGCTGAAGAAAAATAAAAATTTTAAACAATCTATAAAAGAACTAATCCTCTACCCAACAATTAGAAGATTGAAAGTTATTGAAAGGATACAGTATTTTTCTCCTGTAATACCTGATGAATATAATCTACTGAAAAATTGCCGGAATTGGAGTGTTTTCCCAGAACAGGTCGATTGGAATTATGGGGCAGCAGAAAAAGACCTCTCATATTATGTTTCTGATGATGCCGAAAATGCAACTAGAGAAAATATATTGGTAGGAAATAGTGCCACCATTACAAACAATCATCTTGAAATTTTTGACATTTTAAAAAAAATTGATCTTCAAGAACGAAAATTAATTGTGCCGCTTAACTATGGTGATATGGACTATGGTTTCAGAATTCAGCAGGTGGCAAATGAAATACTCGGTAGAAATGCTGATGTTTTGGCTGATTTTATGCCTCTTGAAGAGTACATGGAAAAAATAAGTTCGTGTGGCTTTGTCATAATGAATCATGTTCGGCAGCAAGGCGTCGGAAATATCATTAGCATGATTTATATGGGGGCTAAAGTATTTCTCAGAGAGGAAAATCCAACATTTAATTTTCTCAGAAATAAAGGAGTGATGATTTTCTCTGTTCAAGAGCTTGAAAGAGATTCACTTCTTTTATCGTCTTCATTAACGAGTTGTGAAGTGATTGAAAATAGAGTAATTATTGAAGGGATTTGGTCAAACGCTGTGCTACTAGAAAAAACAAAAAAACTCGTTTCGACTTTAACAAAAAAAGAAGGGTAAATTGAAGCTCAAAGTTATTTTCTCATTTGCAATGGGACCTATAGGTGCTGCCGCCTTAGGTTTTATTACCCTACCTGTGATGACTTGGTTATATTCTCCTGAGGATGTCGGTCGATTTGGTATGTTAAATGTTGCGATATCATTTACAGTCTTACTTTTTGGATTAGGTTTAGATCAAGCGTATGTTCGACAATATCATGAAAGTGAATGCAAAGGGGAGTTGCTTAAAATATCCATAGTCCCTGGGCTAATGTTATTACTGTTGACATTTTTTGTATTGTCTTTTTATCCAGAATATGTATCTTCACTTCTTTTTGAAAAAAATAGTATCTCTATTGGTTTTTTAGTTATGTTCATTCTTTTTTTTAACTTCATATTAAGATTTTTGTCGCTAGTGGTCAGGATGGAGGGAAGAGGAGTCGGATTCTCACTAAGCCAATTGGTTCCCAAAATAGTTATCTTGGTTATTTTGCTCTTTTTTTATTTTTTCTGGGAGAGCCATCAGTTTGAACAATTATTGTGGGCGAGTTTCTTTGGTTTTTTGCTAACTTTAATTGTTATGCTGCTTATCACAAGGAAAGACTGGCTATCAGCCATTACTTCTCGCGTGAATTATTTAAAATCTAAAGAAATGATTCGTTTTGGCTTCCCATTAATACTAGGTAGCTTGGCTTTTTGGGGAGTGACGGCGATGGATAGAATGCTTTTACGAACACTATCCACATTTGAACAATTGGCTATATTCTCTGTCGCGGTCAGTTTTGCCAGTGCAGCGACTATAATACAAAGTATTTTCTCAACGCTTTGGGCTCCGATGGTCTACAAGCTTGCTAACAATGACGAAGAAAGCTTGGGGCTCGTGAAAAAAGCGTCAAAATATTTATTGTTAGTCGTTGTCGTTTTATTCTGCATTGCAGGGCTTTTATCTTGGATTGTCGATTTTTTCATTCCAGAAAGTTATAACGATGTTAAATTTATTTTATTAGCATGCCTTGGTTATCCTTTACTTTATACGTTGTCAGAAACCACGGTTGTAGGAATTGGAATAAGCAAGAAAACGTATTACTCAATGCTGGCTTCATTGCTGGCTCTGATTATTAATTTTGGCCTTAATTATATCCTGGTTCCTTATTTTGGTGCTGCAGGAGCCGCTGTTAGTACATGTATAACATTTTGGTTCTTCTTGATTTTTCGTACGGAGCTCTCAATACTTTGTTGGAAAAAAATACCTCGATTTGAGTTGTACTTTTTTACCTTATTATGCATTTTAGGAGCCTCTGTTGAGGCAATATATGGCGATAAATACTTTGTTTATTTGAAACTATATTGGGCAGGTTTATTAACCCTACTGCTTTTCAATAATCGCTCTTATCTAAAGGGCTTTAAGTTTAAAAGATAAATAAAATATGCTTTTTTAATTTGAAATTTATATCATCTTTTAATTATATCTTTTTATTTTTATTATAAGGAGCACTATGAAAATTATCGTTACCGGTGGAGCTGGTTTTATTGGGTCAGCGGTGGCTCGCCACATAATATGCGATACTCGGGATGAGATCATGGTGGTGGATAGTTTGACCTACGCGGGAAACCTAGAGTCACTTAAACCGATTAAGGATAATGAACGTTTTAAGTTCGAACATGCCGATATTTGTAATCGTCCTCAACTGGATCGCATTTTTAGAGAGTTTAAGCCTGATGCGGTGATGCATTTGGCTGCGGAGAGCCACGTAGATCGTTCCATTGATGGTCCTGCTGCATTTATCGAAACCAACATTGTTGGTACTTACACACTTTTGGAAGCTGCGCGGCACTACTGGAATAATCTGGATGATGAAGCGAAAAAAGCTTTCCGTTTCCATCATATTTCTACAGATGAAGTTTATGGTGATCTGCATGGCACCGACGATTTGTTCACAGAAACAACGTCCTATGCCCCAAGTAGCCCGTACTCTGCTTCCAAGGCTTCCAGCGATCATCTGGTGCGTGCATGGCTACGCACCTATTGTTTCCCAACCATAGTGACTAATTGCTCTAACAACTACGGGCCTTATCATTTCCCAGAAAAATTGATCCCGCTGGTTATCCTCAACGCCCTGGATGGTAAATCACTCCCGGTGTACGGCAACGGTGCCCAAATTCGTGATTGGTTGTATGTAGAAGATCATGCCCGTGCGCTATACAAAGTAGTGACCGAGGGTGAAGTCGGTGAAACCTACAACATTGGTGGACATAACGAGCGTAAAAATATAGAGGTTGTGCAAACTATTTGTCGTTTGCTTGATGATTTGGTACCAAACAAACCGTCTGGTATTGGTAAATATGAAGATTTAATTACCTATGTTACCGATCGTCCTGGCCACGATATGCGTTATGCGATTGATGCATCGAAGATTGATACCGAACTGGGCTGGAAACCGCAAGAGACTTTTGAAAGTGGTATCCGAAAAACCGTAGAGTGGTATCTGGCAAATAAAGAGTGGTGGAGTCGCGTTAAAGATGGATCCTATGCTGGCGAACGCTTAGGTTTAACTCGTTAATTTAATTGGGGAAGTTTGAATGAAAGGAATTGTGCTTGCGGGTGGTTCTGGTACGCGCCTGTACCCTATTACACGTGGTGTATCTAAGCAGTTATTGCCCATTTATGATAAACCGATGGTTTATTATCCGATCTCAGTGCTGATGCTGGCTGGAATCCGAGATATTCTGGTTATCTCTACTCCAGACGATATGCCTTCCTTCAAACGTTTACTTGGGAACGGAAGCCGGTTCGGTATCAATCTGAGTTACGAAATCCAACCAAGCCCAGACGGCCTTGCGCAGGCGTTCCTGATCGGTGAAGAGTTCATCAATGGCGATCGCTGTGCATTGGTGCTAGGCGATAATATCTATTTTGGTCAAAGCTTCGGTAAAAAACTTGAGAACGTGGTTGCGCAGGCTACAGGCGCAACAGTGTTTGGCTACCAGGTAATGGATCCCGAGCGATTTGGTGTTGTTGAGTTTGATGAAAATTTCCGTGCACTCTCTTTAGAAGAAAAACCGGCGAAACCTAAATCTAATTGGGCTGTAACGGGTCTGTATTTCTATGATAACAACGTGGTAGAGATGGCTAAGCAAGTTGAACCATCTCATAGGGGGGAATTGGAAATTACTACCCTTAACCAGATGTATCTGGATGCAGGCAAATTGAATGTAGAGTTACTTGGTCGTGGTTTCGCCTGGTTAGATACCGGTACCCATGATAGCTTGGTTGAAGCGTCGCAATTTATTCATACTATTGAGAAACGACAAGGGTTCAAAGTTGCTTGCTTAGAAGAAATTGCTTTCCGTAAAGGTTGGCTCTCTCGTGAACAAGTTGCAGAGGAGGCCAAACTGTTAGGTAAAACACTCTATGGCCAATATCTATTGCATTTGATCGGGGAAAAGTAACATGCAAGTTAAAAACACTAAAATAGCCGGTGTTAAAATTATTCATCCGAAAGTATTTGGTGATGCGCGTGGTTTCTTCCTCGAAACGTTTGAGAAAAAACGCTACCAAGAGGTGCTGGATATCGATCTTGATTTTGTTCAGGATAATCATTCGCGCTCTGCGAAAGGTGTGTTACGTGGTTTGCACTTTCAGAAAGTAAACCCGCAAGGTAAGTTAGTACGTGTTGTTCGTGGTGAGGTTTTTGACGTTGCCGTGGATATCCGCCCTGATTCACCGACTTATGGAGAGTGGGAAGGGCTGATCCTTTCCGAGGAGAATAAAGCCCAGTTCTGGATTCCACCTGGTTTGGCCCACGGTTTTGTTGTGCTTTCTGATGTTGCCGATTTTGAATATAAATGCACCGATTACTATCATCCGGCTCATGAAGGCTGCTTGTTGTGGAATGATCCTCAAGTCGGTATTGAATGGCCGATTGAGAATCCTTTACTTTCTGAGAAAGATAAAATTGGTAAACTCTTTAAGGATTTGACACAATGAAAGTGCTGCTGACAGGTTCTAAAGGACAACTAGGTAGCTGTTTCCAAGATCGTTTGCCAACAGGTTGGGAGTTGTGGGCGACGGACTCAGATGTTCTAGATATTACTGATTTGAGCGCCGTAAAAGCAGCCGTAGCGGAGTTTAAGCCAAATATCATTGTTAATGCAGCGGCCTACACCGCCGTAGATAAAGCAGAGACCGAATATGAGCTAGCTGCGAGTATCAACAAAACTGGCCCTGAAAACTTGGCTTTGGCGGCAAAAGATGTTGACGCACGTTTAGTACACGTTTCCACAGATTATGTCTTCGATGGGACGGCAACGACACCCTATACTGAAACTGATGTGACCAATCCACTTGGCGTGTATGGTCAAACCAAGTTAGATGGTGAGATTGCTGTAGCAACTGTTCAACCTGAAGCTATTATTATTCGCACTGCCTGGGTGTTCAGTGAGTACGGCAATAATTTTGTGAAGACCATGCTGCGTTTGGCTAAGGATCGCGATACGTTGGGGATAGTTGCAGACCAACGAGGTTGCCCGACTTATGCTGGTGATATAGCCCAAGCAATTATCACTCTAGTGCAGAAGAATGCTAATGGCGGTATTTACCATTTTGGTGGTGATAAAGAGGTTGCTTGGAGTGAGTTTGCTATATCTATTTTTGATATAGCCATTGAGAAGAAGGTTTTAACTAAAAAGCCTAATGTAAATGGTATTTCTACAGATCAATATCCGACTCCCGCAGCAAGACCTAAATACTCTGTGCTAAACTGCGCTAAAATTAAAGAAGAAGGTGTTTTTACTTCGGCTTGGGAGTCCGCGCTGCGTTTAGTCATTGCAAAATTAGATTAAAATAGGCCCTTGGGGGCCTATCCTTAAAATAGTTGAAATTGAATAGATATTTGTGAGATCTTTATGGCTAAGTTGACAGAGTCACGTAAAGTCAGTGTCTATATATCTACCTGTAATCGCTTGGATAAGCTCAAGCGAGCTGTTGAGTCAGTGTTACGTCAAGATTATGCAAATATTGAAGTTTTGATTTGTGATGATGCATCATCTGATGGTACTCAAGAGTACGTAAAGGATTTATTGTTGCGTGATAAGAGATTTGTTTATCTTCGTAACAACGTTAATAAAGGAGCTTGTGCGACTAGAAATTTAGGCATAACTTCAGCGACAGGGTACTTTATTACTGGGTTGGATGATGATGATGAGTTTAAATCTAATCGCTTAGCATACTTTTTAAGTAACTGGGAGGATAAATACTCTTTTATATGTGCTAATTTTACGAATGTTCATCCTAATGGACATAAGAAAGACCACTATAAAAAATGTAACACCCCACTTTTATTTAGTTATAAGAAGATTCTTTTTGAGAATGAAGCCTCTAACCAAATATTCACTATCACAAAACGTCTTCAGAAGATCGGTGGATTTGATCCCTCTGTTAAGAGACTACAAGATTGGGATACTTGGTTACGCCTTTCATATGAATTTGGAGATTTCTTACGTTTACCGATTAGTACATACATCATGAATCATGATCATGCATTTAACGAGATTCGAGTTTCTCAAAATGCAAAGATCACTGAGTCATTGATCGGTCTTGTTGATAGGAATAGAGTGATTTATTCTGAAAAGGAAAGAAATTACATGATTTTTTTGGTTTCCTGTATGAATAAGAAAGCAACACTATTAGATAGTTTATATTGGAGTTTACTTAAACTAAACCCTAAATACCTTATAAAATACATGCTTCAGTAGGATGAGTGTAGAATGAAAACGATAGAGGTTATTTTAGCTGCTTATAATGGTTGCAAATATATTCGAGAGCAGATTTTTTCAATACTATTAAATTTTGACAAATTGAGTGATTTCGACTGTAAATTATTAATCTCTGATGATGGTTCAACGGATTCGACCGTTGAAATAATTGAATCTATAAAATTATTGGATGATAGGGTATTTTTGATAAACAAAGATAAAAAGGGAGGTGTGAAGGCTAATTTCTTATGTTTAATTAATGCAAGTAATGCTGACTATGTTTTCTTTAGTGACCAAGATGATTTATGGTTACCAGATAAAATATCACTTTTTATTGATAGATTTAATGAAGTTGAGTCAGATTTTAGTGGGCCTATACTTGTCCATTCTGATTTGAGTGTTGCGGATAAAAATTTGTCGCCAATCAATATATCGATGTTTGAATATCAAAATATTAACAAATCACCAAGTTTCTCTCAACTGCTAGTGAGTAACTCAATAACTGGGTGTGTTATGGCTTGTAATAGAGAACTTATCTCTATTTTAAAAAAGAGTAACATCAAAGAATCAATAATGCATGATTGGTATGCAGCCTTGTGTGCCTCAGCATTTGGTATTATAACCTTCATTGATAAACCACTTATTCTATATAGACAACATGGTGGCAACCAAGTTGGTGCTAAATCATTTGCTTTAGGTGATTTGATTAAGACTGATAGCATAAAAGAAAAATTACAACAGACAAAAAAATCAATAATTAGAACGCGAAATCAATCGGCAGTATTTTTATCTGATTTTTCTACAGTATTAGAAAGTGATAAAAAATTTTTGCTTGCTGATTATATAGAATCGTTTAACGAGAGCGTTACTCGTCGAGCTAATTTATTTTTTAATAAAAACATCAAGAAACATGGCACGCTGAGAAATGTTTTTTTCTTCATTTTTTATGTTCTCAGAGGGCATAATTTACGGAGTGAGTGAAGCAATGTATATTTTATCGTTGCATTTAGGTTTTGATATAAAGTAAGCTACCAATAAAAATAGCATGGCAGAGCTATATCAGCATATTGTATAGGGCAAATATTCACCAAGTGCGTACTCATACGACTTGGTGATGATCTCTGCTTTTGTAAGGGTTTACTTATATATATTTTAATAGATAACGAAAGATTGCTTTGATCATAAAATTTGCCATTCTCCATCGACAAAGATGGCTGTCATCCTTGTCGATAGAGTTTTTGCATTAGTTATTTTCTCCTTTCCAGAAAAATTTACGCTATGCCCTGTAAAATTATAAATTTCTAAAGTATACCCGTCAGGAAGATTTTCTGCATTAGGAAGAATTATTGAAATATCACTTGTTGCTTTTATTATATATCTTGCATAGTCATCAGTTAACTTACTTGTTTGAGTGATTATTTTTGTCTTGTATGCAATCTTTTCTATTTTTCCATCCGGGGATAGTTTAGTTGTAACCTTACCTAAATATCTAAATTCAACAGCGCTTTTTTTGTTTGCGCCGGAGAAAACCATACCGTTATCTGCTGTGGAGTTCTCAAGAAAACCTGTATCAGTATTATTATCTTTTACCCCATTTGCACTAAAGAAATTTGCCGTTTTTGAACCATTGGCCATAAAACCAACGTTCCACTGCTTTTTAAATCCTGATGTT
Source organism: Serratia sp. 3ACOL1 (assembly GCF_003668775.1). Classification (NCBI taxonomy): domain Bacteria; kingdom Pseudomonadati; phylum Pseudomonadota; class Gammaproteobacteria; order Enterobacterales; family Yersiniaceae; genus Serratia; species Serratia sp. 3ACOL1. The sequence goes on from NZ_CP033055.1 coordinate 690,202, forward strand.
GCCGATCTTGCCCAATAAGCAATGGTACCACCGAATTTAGACTGAGGAAGGATTACAGTATCTACTCCATTAACGGCCGGTGGGTTCTCAACTTTATTGTTTATAATTCCATTTTCTTGAATTGTTAGCTTGTCAGCCCTCCCGGTTGAGGGAAGTAACGCATTAAAATTAACAGCCCATACCTTAGTTATAGGGTTTATTGTTAGCCCGATACCATTTTCTGGTGTACCTAGGCTTCCGGTCTTAGCATTAACCCATCCAGAGGTTATCACTTTTTTTTCTGAAACACGAACAACATATGTCGACCACTTAGGATTATGCATAGTATCTATTATCATGCCTGGCTTTATTTTAGAGGCATCTATAGAAATTGATGAGAAAGATGTTGGAGTATAAGTCGCATATTTTATTATCTCCCACGATTTGAATGGTGGGGACGTATTGTCTGCATAGAAACCTACAGAATCACGATCTCTGTATTCATGAAGACCTTGGACAAAATTTAGGCCAATGACTGGGTACGTATAGGGATCAGAGGGGTTAGCTCTAACCGCAGAGGCAACCGCATTTGCCCTCATACCGAAGGTATCCCTAGACGCGTAGAATCCTCTAGCAAACTGTGGGCTATCATCGTGGATCCCATCAATACGTCCCATTACACCTGGTTCGATCGATGCAATTGAGCTGTAACTAATTGAATACAAAACCATAAGCACTGCACTAGCTACACATTTCATTACATTCTACCTATATGATAGTGTGTTTAACGTGGGGACATCATTGCACAGATAATGATGTTAGTTTTGTCAGTTATTTCCTAAATGCAATGATGACTCAAATCTGAGTAAGGCACACCAATCTTTACGCATCACCTTTTATTGAATTGACTTATTATGGATGTTACATCAGGATATGCCTGTTTTAAGATAGCAAGAGCAACATTAGAGGAATAGTATACCTATGTTAATCAATGGGTTAGATGTGATTCAACGCGAAAATGAGAGTATCCAAGAGTCTAGGTTAAGTCATAAAAGCGCCACAGGAAAAGTAGAGCATGACCTTTTCATGCTGACTATTTTATTTTATCCAATAGTAACTCTCAGTCATATACTCTATATTCTACCTCAGGCATTACTTACGGGAACCTCTGCATTAAATAGAAATAAAGCAATATATAAAAATGATGTTTTGGCATTTCTTTTTGGATTGGCTGCATTTTTGCCACCATTTATTATTGAATTTTCTTCCTCATCACCTAATTATGATTTATCTTCGAAACTGGTCGTCAATTGTATAACAATTTTTTCATTAATCGGAACGAAAAGAATATTTTTCACTGAGCGAAGTCTATCAATACTAAAATATATATCTTTAATGTGGTTGATTGCTGTTATTATTATATATATGAAAAACGGAGTTACTAGCGTTTCATATCTGCTTTCATTGTTTAATACAGGTGCAGATTTAGATAGTTCAAGTTTGTATGGTATAGCTGAACCGTTAAGGGATTTGTTTCTTACAAAAAACATATCTTCGATGTTTGTAGTGTCTACATTTTCCCTTTATCTTTATATCGCGTTCAACCTAAATCAGAAAGTAGGTGTCGTCACGTTCCTATTATTTTCTGCAGTCGCTTTATCATTCCTCTCTAGACAGGCTTTGGTGGGGATGCTTCTTCTGTATGGGTTTTACAGATTTCTTATTGCCGGTTACTTTAGCAAAATCTCGATAGTTGCTTTAATTTCTGCTTGTGGTTTCATAGTTTTTATCTCTTTCTTTAATCTGAAAAATAGTAATGATGGAGCATCACAAAGAATTGAGTTGTGGCAATATTTTTTTGAGCACTGTGCTGATTTTGTTTTTCTTGGGAATGGAATGGATGGATTAAGCAATATGCTTACATCTAAAGTTGGAATAGATAACTTCCATATGTTTTTCATGAATCAAATTGGTGCGTATGGAATCTTTCATTTCATTGCATTTTCCGTGTTTTTGTTATTGATATTATGTAGGCCTAGATGGAACAAAGGTAGGTTAATTCTATTGTCTGGTTATCTTTTGAATGTTTGCTTTCAAACGTACGGATATGAGTATGGTAACCTATTCTTATTTATGTCTATGTTATTTGGTGTGAAAAAACGCTATGAATAGAGTATTCTATATAAGTATAGTTCATAAGGATTGTACAACTTTGCTAGAATAATTGTCGCTATGTATTTATCCCTAGGTATTTCTGCGTTTTTTGCCATTGCAGGGGCAAGCCATACACCTGACGTGATCTAGTCAATTAGTTTTGTTATGGCTTCACTCGTTACTACTGTCATATCCAATGCCTGATCATCATGGTGGCATTCTGGATACTAGGTGGACGTATTTGGTGAGGTCAGAATGTGCTAAATAGCTGCGCCTAATTGTGCTACACCTTGCATCAGGCCGTGCTACGCTTGGGTTTTCTCTTTGCTGGTAAAGGGAGCCAGTCACCACACAGCTTCAGCAGCTACTGCTGTTCACTGGACAAGCATCACCCGAAATCGACAACTGGAGTGGTATTAGGCGCAGTTATTTAGAGGAGTTTCGTTAGCAATATGAGTTTGCTGAATGCTAACCGGTATTCTTTTTAAAAGCTACTAGCTACTAAGAATCTCAAAGGTAGAATAGAAGCCCACTAACATATGATTCTTAGCGCTAGACGCGCACAAAAGGGGTAACAATGGCAATTCTAGTCACCGGCGGAGCCGGCTACATCGGTTCCCACACCGTTCTGGCCCTGCTGGAGCGTGGAGAGGAGGTTGTCGTTCTAGACAACCTCTCGAACTCATCCGAAGAGTCACTGCACCGTGTTGAGCAGCTAACAGGCAAAGCAGCCATCTTCTACCAAGGCGACATTCAAGATCCGGAGTGTCTGAACCGCATCTTCGATGGTCACCGTATCTCTGCGGTGATCCACTTTGCTGGCTTGAAAGCAGTAGGGGAGTCAACCCGCAAACCGTTAGAGTATTATCAAAACAACGTCTCTGGCACCCTGGTGCTCCTGGATGAGATGCGTCGTGCCGGAGTTCATCAGTTTATCTTCAGTTCCTCAGCCACTGTTTATGGCGCTAACTCCCCAGTACCTTATGTTGAAACCACGCCTATTGGTGGTACGACTAGCCCGTATGGCACATCCAAACTGATGGTTGAGCAAATCCTGCAGGATTTCGCCAAGGCAGAGCCGCAGTTTTCGATTATCGCTTTACGTTACTTTAACCCAGTCGGTGCCCATGAGTCTGGCCTGATCGGCGAAGATCCCAATGGCATCCCTAATAATCTGTTGCCATACATCTCGCAGGTTGCTATTGGCAAGCTGGAGACGCTGGGTGTTTTCGGCGGTGATTATCCAACGGAAGACGGTACCGGTGTGCGTGACTACATTCACGTGATGGATCTGGCTGAAGGACACCTGATGGCCATGGATCATCTGAAGAAGGTCGAAGGGTTCAAAGCTTATAATCTGGGAGCTGGTGTTGGTTTCTCCGTGCTGGAGATGGTGCATGCTTTCGAGAAAGCCTCCGGTGTTGCTATCCCTTATCAGATCTTACCGCGCCGCGATGGTGATTTGCCAGCCTTCTGGGCGGACGCCAACCTGGCTCGCCAAGAACTGGGCTGGGAGGTGAGTCGTGGTATCGATGAGATGATGCGTGATACCTGGAACTGGCAGAAGAACAACCCGCAGGGATATACTAGTAAAAACTAAGAAAATTCTTTAATATAACTCATTCTTAAAAGCCCATTTATGGGCTTTTTTTTCGCCCTTGAAATGATAAGGCGACTATCTATTTGCAGGCTCTGTTACGGAATTTGGGAATCTCATCCATCTTAATTAATTGATATAAAATAAATTTGCTGATAGAGCAGCGGAGTAGCTCAATAAACCAACAAACGTATTCAGATTAAACTGAAAGAGCGGACAATCTACAGGTGTTTTGTCCGCTTAGGTGGTAGCATACGCAACAAAAATCTCGTTCAATGGGCATTAAGTACGCGTTTGGGTAATGATCGTGTGCCTTGTTGTATGCTTAACTTAGCGTATGGATTGGACAAAACCTAAAATTTATACTTTATTTTCAGTCTATTGGTAGCTGTTGAGCCAAGGGCGGTAGCGTGCTTTTTTGATCTGGCAGTGAGTAAAATGGCTTTTTGGTTGTTTTTTGACCTCGACTCTACGGTCAACCATTATACTTCATGATGTAACAAAGTATGACGGTTTGGGTGAAAATCGGAATAATGACATACTGACTGCCAAGAGGATTAAGACTGAGTGATGACTTAAGAAAGCGAGTTAAGAACTGCGATTAGCGTATTTTTGTTAAGTGATTGTATTACTTGAAGCTTTTTAGCTTAACGTAATAAAGGATAAATAATGTTACTACCCGTAATTATGGCAGGCGGCACTGGCAGTCGTTTATGGCCAATGTCCCGTGAACTCCATCCCAAGCAGTTCCTGCGTTTGCACAGCATCCATTCCATGTTGCAAGAAACGTTAAAGCGGCTTGATGGTGTCGGCGTCAGTGAGCCTGTTGTAATCTGTAACGAAGATCACCGCTTTATGGTTGCTGAACAACTTCGGCAGATCGACATGTTATCGCATAACATCATTTTGGAACCGGTAGGGCGTAACACCGCTCCGGCGATAGCCTTGGCCGCATTGAATGCCATTGCCCAGGGCAACGACCCTATCATGCTGGTGTTGGCGGCCGATCACATTATCAATGATGTCGAAGCATTCCATCGTGCCATTGACCTGGCACTGCCACATGCGGCTGCAAAGAGTCTGGTTACCTTTGGTATTGTTCCCACCGGGCCTGAAACGGGTTACGGGTATATTCAACGTGGGGAATGTAAGAATGGTTCGGTGGCAGCGCCTGTTCAACGGTTTGTAGAGAAGCCTGACAGCGAGACGGCACAAAGCTATATCGAGACAGGTGAATACTACTGGAATAGCGGCATGTTCATGTTTCGTGCCAAGCGCTATCTGGAAGAGCTGGAGAAATTCCGCCCAGATATCCTTGCGGCTTGCCGCGATGCGCTTGCTAACACTGAATGCGATAAAAACTTTATCAATGTTGATCGCGATGCGTTTTCTGCCTGCCCGGATGACTCGGTTGACTATGCGGTAATGGAGAAGACTCACGATGCGGTGGTCATTCCCCTGGATGCTGGTTGGAGTGACGTCGGATCTTGGTCGGCGTTGTGGGAAGTAAGCAAGAAAGACTCGGCGGGTAATGCGCTAACCGGGGATACTTTCCTCTATGACTCCCGTGACTGCTACATCAACACTGACGAGAAGCTGGTCGCTGCTGTAGGTGTAGAAAACCTGGTGATTGTTAACACCAAAGATGCCGTGTTGGTAGTAGATAGATCCAAGGTTCAAGATGTTAAAAAGATTGTTGAACATCTGAAGAAGAACAAGCGTAGTGAATATCGCCGGCATCGTGAAGTGTATCGTCCATGGGGCCGTTGCGACATTTTGGTCGCCGAGAAACGTTTTAACGTCAATCGTATTACTGTGAATCCGGGTGAGGCGTTCTCTTTGCAAATGCATCACCATCGCGCTGAGCATTGGGTCGTGCTTTCCGGCACCGCGAGAGTGACTACTGGCGATAAGACGTTCTTGATTACCGAGAATCAGTCAACATTTATCCCGGTTGCGGTTATCCATCGTTTAGAAAACCCAGGCAACATTCCGCTAGAATTGATTGAGATTCAGTCTGGTTCTTATCTTGGGGACGATGACGTTATCCGCATAAAAGATCACTACGGGCGTTGCTAATTTTTGAGGTTTTAATGAACAGTTTAACATGCTTTAAGGCTTATGATATTCGCGGTCAACTTGGTGAAGAGTTAAACGAAGATATTGCTTACCGCATCGGGCGAGCCTATGGCGAATATTTAAGGCCAAAGCGCATTATTGTGGGTGGCGATGTGCGTTTGACTAGTGAAGCATTAAAATTAGCTTTGGCTAACGGCCTGCGTGATGCCGGAGCCGATGTTTTTGACATTGGGTTAAGTGGAACAGAAGAAGTTTACTTTGCCACATTCCATCTCAATATGGATGGTGGAATCGAGGTTACAGCAAGCCACAACCCTATGAACTATAACGGTATGAAGCTGGTGCGTGAGAATGCACAGCCTATCAGTGGCGACACAGGCCTGTTTGCGATTAAGGAATTGGCCGAAGTGAATAACTTCGCTCCGGTTGATGAAAGCAAACGTGGTAGCTATCAGCAGATCTCTATTCTGAATGATTATGTAGATCATCTGTTAGGGTACATTGATACCAAGTCGCTAAGCCCAATGAAGTTGGTGATCAACTCAGGGAATGGTGCTGCCGGTCATGTGATCGATGAGATCGAACGGCGTTTCAAACAAGATAATGTGCCCGTTTCCTTTGTTAAGGTCCATAATCAGCCGGACGGCCAATTCCCAAATGGCATTCCCAACCCCTTGTTGCCAGAGTGTCGAGCTGATACCGCAAACGCGGTACTAAAGCATCAGGCCGATATGGGGATAGCCTTTGACGGTGACTTTGACCGCTGTTTCCTTTTCGACAATAAAGCCAACTTTATTGAAGGGTATTATATAGTTGGCCTACTGGCAGAAGCCTTTCTACAAAAAGAAAAAGGGGCAAAAATCATACATGACCCCCGTCTTTCCTGGAACACCATTGATATCGTAAACAAAGCCGGTGGCGTACCGGTGATGTCGAAAACTGGGCACGCATTTATTAAAGAGCGGATGCGCAAAGAAGATGCGGTTTATGGTGGGGAAATGAGTGCTCATCACTACTTCCGTAGTTTCGCTTACTGTGACAGTGGGATGATCCCATGGTTGTTGGTTACTGCTTTGCTCTCTGCGAAAGGGAAGACACTGAACCAACTAGTAGGAAATCGCATGTTAGCTTATCCTGCCTCAGGTGAGATCAATCGGACACTGGCCAATGCGCAGCACGTCATAGCCAAAATTCGCTCAATTTATGAACCTGATGCGCTGTGTATCGATCTAGTTGATGGTATTAGTATCGAGTACGAGGATTGGCGCTTCAATTTGAGAACTTCCAATACGGAGCCTGTTGTTCGTTTAAATGTTGAGTCGAAAGGAAACGTGACGTTGATGAATGAAAAAACACAGGAACTTTTGACGCTACTCGGTGGGGAATGATTTTGAAAGAGTTGCTGCGTGCAATTTATCATTATAGAGGTTTTATTTTTGGGGCGGTGAAGCGGGATTTTCAATCCCGCTACCAAACAAGCATGCTTGGTGGCATTTGGCTTGTTATTCAACCTCTTTCAATGATAGTTGTTTATACTGTAATTTTTTCTGCAGTAATGAAGGCTAAGCTTCCAGAAGTCAATGGAACCTTTGCATATAGTATTTATCTCTGCACTGGGATTTTACTGTGGGGGCTTTTCTCTGAAGTGGTCAGCAAGACCATGTCCGTATTGATAGATAATGCAAATCTGTTGAAGAAACTAAACTTTCCAAGAATATGCTTGCCCATTATCACGGTAAATATTGCACTATTAAATTTTTTTATAATATTTATTTTATTCGTGGTGTTCTTGATTGCGACTAATAATTTCCCTGGAACCGTATTTATCGCAATTATACCCATCCTAATATTACAACTTGCATTTTCTGTCGGTCTCGGTATGACATTAGGTATCCTTAATGTTTTTTTCAGGGATGTCGGACAACTTATGGGAGTATTGCTCCAATTTTGGTTCTGGTTTACTCCAATTGTTTATCCTATCAGTATTCTACCTGACTGGGCTAAAGAATTGATGAGTTATAATCCGATGGCTGCGATTGTTAATGCTGCACATAGTATCATGGTGCACCAGGTTGCTCCGGAGTGGTCGACACTCATACCAGCAGCAATATCGGGGATTGTGTTTATTCTGATTGGATTATTTCTCTTTAGAAAACATGCCAGTGATATAGTGGATGAGTTGTAATGAATATTATTTCTATTGACGGGGTCGGGAAAGCTTATAAGAAGTATCCCACACGCTTTTCAAGATTGATCGAATGGTTGCCTTTCTGCAGAAAGGATCGGCATTCACTAAAGTGGGTGTTGAGAGATATCAATATACATATCAAGCATGGCGAGTCTGTCGGGATCGTTGGTGTAAACGGTGCAGGCAAAAGTACTTTATTAAAGATGGTCACCGGCACTACCCAGCCAACTGAAGGGAGAATTGAGCGACATGGTTCTGTAGCCGCCCTTCTTGAATTGGGTATGGGGTTTCACCCAGATTTTACTGGTCGACAGAATATCTATATGTCCGGGCAACTGTTAGGACTAGGTGATGAAAAAATATCGGCATTGATGTCAGAAATAGAGGCGTTTGCTGATATAGGTGATTATATAGATCAACCTGTAAGAGTTTATTCTAGTGGTATGCAGGTTCGGCTCGCGTTTAGTGTTGCAACTGCTGTCAGACCCGATTTGCTGATCGTTGATGAAGCATTATCTGTCGGTGATGTTGCGTTTCAGGCAAAGTGCTTTAGGCGGATAAAGACTTTCAAAGAGCAAGGAACTACAATTCTTTTTGTAACACATGCATTGGATGACGTTGTTAAACATTGCCATCGTGCAATTTTACTCGATGGTGGCAAAGTTGCCATGTTTGGAGAACCAAGAGAAGTTGTTAATGAGTTTAGGGATAGAATGTTTGGCAAAACGATCAAGCGTTCTGTCCCATTAGCTGATAAAAATATAAACTCTGAATTGTCTATCGAAGATATTTATCATACTAAACCGTATTATCAAAAAATAGAACATAGGTGGGGTAGCCAAGGCGCAACCATTACAGATGTTGTTATTTCAACAGCCAACGGTGATTTTCCACCAACAATAGATACCAATGATATTATAAAAATAAAATATAGAGCAGTATTTCATAAGGATTGTAAAAATCCTGTTTTTGGTCTACTAATAAAAACTCCTGATGGACTGAACATTTATGGAACCAATTCGGAGATAATCAGTGGATCACAATATGGTGATGTTGTTGCCGGGTTGATTGTGGATAGTGAGTTTTCGCTTAGAACTGTGATGAACTCAGGAAGTTATTTGCTCTCTCTTGGCATTACTGTGCAAGATGAAGACGGGAATGATGTTCCACTCGATAGGCGATATGACTCTTTATTAATCAATGTACACAGCGAAACTGTCTTTGTTGGAATATGTGACGCACAAGCAAGCTATAAAACTGAGAGTGTCTAATGATAAATATTGAAAAATACGTAGCATCATTGCCTGAATGTTATCAGTTGATCTATGGGCATCCTGAGTTAGAAATTGTTACATCAAGAAATTGCAGTGACAGACTAGTTATTGTAGAGAATGTTGTAAAAAAACTTCATGACAAACTGCAGCGCCCATTAAAACTATTAGATTTAGGGTGTGCCCAAGGTTTTTTCTCTCTGAGTTTGGCAAAGTACTGCAGTAAAGTTATGGGGGTCGATTTCTTAGATAAAAATATAGAACTTTGTAATGCACTTACCGAAGAGTTCTCAATTGATCATGTAGAGTTCTACCAAGGTACAGTTCAAAGCGTTATACAGTCTATCGACTTTGCTGAGTATGATATTGTCTTGGGGTTTAGTATTTTTCATCATGTTTGCCACAGTGATGGTTACCTATCAGCAAAAGAACAGATTAATCTTCTTGCAAATAAAGCCGGTGTGCTTTTACTCGAATTAGCAGTGAAAGAAGAAGGGTTATATTGGGCTGAGCAACTACCAGAACATGCCGATGACATTCTTGATGACATTGCATTTAGTCGTGCTTTGGGGGAGTTCGGTACTCATCTTACTGATGTGACAAGACCTCTGTATTTCTCAAGCAGTAAATATTGGTTTGTTGAAAATGAAATTGAACCTATAAATGACTGGTCGAAGGAGTCTCACGAGTTCGCTTATAGCATTCACCAAGGCTCGCGTCGTTACTATTGGTCTGATGATAAATTTCTTAAGGTATACAGTTTCACAGGTGAGTTGGCAGCAATTAATAAAAAGGACATTGAGGATGAGGTTAAATCGTTAAGAGCCCTGTCTCAGTGCAATCTCTCGAGCATTAAATTACCGCATCTTTATTATTATGGCGAAGAAAATAATTCGGGTTTTTTAATCTATGACCTAATTTCTGGCGTTCGCTTGAGTCAGTTAATCTCTCAAAGTAAGAGCTATAATTCATTGAACGTTTGCCGTAGCGTTCTGGGTCAATTATGTGAACTTGAGTCTCATGGTTATTACCACAACGACGTTCGTGTCTGGAATGTCTTAATAGGCGATGAGAGTTCTAGCCTGATTGATTTTTCCTCTATAGGGAAAAATCAATCAGATGTTGTATGGCCCTACAATATATTCTTAAGTTTTATCATTTTCGTAAATGAAGTTGAGCGGCAAAAGGAACCAGTTTTATTACCGAACCGTAGCCCGCTGTTCTTACTGAATTGGCCGAAGTGCATTGAACTAAGGTTGTGGTTAGCAAGCATTTGGGCTGTTCCAGCAGATGAATGGTCGTTTGCCAAGTTTAAGGTATTATTAGATCAGGTCATTGATAGCGAATGTGATAGCAATAAAAGATGTGCACCACCTATTATTCACAGTGTTAATATAGCCTTGTGGTTATCTGCCAATGAAGCTCTTTTCAAAGAGACAGTTGCTGTAAGAGATTATTTAGATACTGCACAGTCAGTTGCTAGACTTTATTTTTCAGCACCCGATCACCAACGTGAACCGGAAGATACAGAGCTTATTCATATTATCAAACAGCAAGAAGCTGTTCACCAACAATTACTAAATCAACTTGCTGCTGAGGATGACATAAAGAAAAAGTTAGTTGCAGATAATCTGCAGCTAACACAAGAGATTAGCGCTTTGAAAGAGTTAATTGTAAAAATCCATCTAAGTACATCTTGGTTAATAACAAAACCATTGAGACTAATGAAGCGATTAATAACTAAGTAATTATTACTTGATGATTTTATAAGGCTGGGATGAAATGAAAAGTAAAAAATGGTTTGATTTGACAACATCAATGCTTTGGACTGGCGGCGTTGTTGGTATCGTCCGTGCTGAATTGGAAATTGCAGCAGCTCTGGGCAAGCTTGACGATGAAATTGCTTTCAGTATGTTCAAAGATGGGCACTTTGTTGAGATCCCACGTCAAGATATACCTTGGATATTTGGCGACGCTAACGTTGCAGATGAATATTTGGCAAAAAGAACCTGGGGCCAACAGCCAACACCTACAGGGCAGGTTAGTACAACTCCCGCGACGCAAAAAGTCAATAATTTTCTATCTGGCCTGCAAGTTGCTATTCCAAGCCGAGGTCGCCGTCTACAGCATTCATTGGCTCTTATGGTTCAAGAGACACCGACTAACCTGCGACCGATTATACGTGTGTTAGCTTGGCTACCTTCCAAAACCATTGGTGCAGTAATCAAAACACGTAGCGTATTGAGCAGCAACGGTACTTCTGAAATCAGCCATACCACTCCGAATATTGTTAGTAATAATACCCAGCCCGGTTTTAGCCATCCATATCATGTGGATGACATTATTTTGAGCGTTGGCTGGTCTGATAGTGGTAAAGAAACCTATTTTTCCAAACTAAAAAAGCAATTGCCAACAATTAAAATTGGCTATATGGTTTATGATACAATATTAGTTGGTGAATCAACTCACCATTTGTATCGCCCACAGGAAGAAGAAAATTTTCGTCGCTACTTTAGCTGGATATCTGAAAATTGTGACTTTATCTTATATGGTGGTATTAACCCACAAAATGATGGAATAGCTTATCAGAAAAAAATGGAGTGGAGAGTTCCAGCAAGCACCGCGATCCCTTACGGTGGTACCGACCCAATAAAAGTAAAAGATACTTCAAAAGACCAGGAGATACTAAAGCGTTTAGGTGTGTCACGTGATTTTATTATGACTGTCGGAACGATAGAAATAAGGAAGAATCACGATACGCTATATAAAGCATTTACGATGCTGATTGATAATAAAACTGAGAATTTGCCGCAGATGGTTTTTGTGGGCAAGCCTGGTTGGCGTACTGCCGACCTGATCGACACTATTCGTCGGGATCCACGAATTGGCTCCAATATTCTAATTTTGTCACCAAACGATGAAGAGTTAGATGCACTCTATCGTAACTGCAAATTTACCCTGTTACCGAGCTTCTATGAGGGTTGGGCGTTGCCTATGCCTGAGAGTTTCAGCTACGGTAAATTATGTTTGGCAGCGGATGTAGAACCATTACGTGAAATCGGTAAGCAATTCGCTGTTTATACTGACCCGTTAGATATTGCGCAGTGGGCTGAAAAAATTAATTTTTATATTAACAATCCTGCGGAGCTTGAAGCGCGGGAATTATTGATTAAAAATGAATGGCATTCTACCTCTTGGTTAGAGTGTGGCAGTAATATTTTAGCCGCCGTCAATAAATATCATGATGCTTCGTTCCCTAGCTATACTCCATTTAATATGTGGTATGATCTAACACTATCCTATGCAGTTTGGCGCGGTGGTGTAACCGGGATTATCCGTAGTGAATTGATTCTCGCGCATAACTTGGAAAAACTCGTACCTAGCTTAAGATTCTACGCCTTCTATGAAGGGCGTTTCTTCGAAATTCCACGTGAGAACCTGAGCTGGTTGTTTGAGTCATCTGATGTAGGTAGCCAATATGCTGAATTCCAGCGTTTCTGGGCAGAGGCTGAAGCGTCCGGTCGCGGAAATAGAATACCTTTTGATCGCTTGTTGCCCTTGCCAGCCGCTACTGAAATCGGAAGCGTAGACAATAAGGCTGTATTCAAACCGCAAAAAACATCAGTTCTAAAGAAATATGCGCAGTCCGGAGCTTATTTCGTTAGCGCGTTACCTGGATCGTTACAGAATACCGCTATTCGTATTGCGGACAAACTCGGTGTTATACCAAATAGTGCATCACCTGAACGTATTGAGGCAACTGCGGCTCTCTCTGCATCTGATATCAATACACGTATGATGGCAGAGGTTGCTGGATTATGTGCCGGCCCGGCACAGGCGATTCCATTTGATGCAGAAGATATTGTTTTTTCTGCTGGTATCAACTGGGATCCAAGACCATTGGCAGAGATAATAAAAGCGAAAAAGGCTATTGGTTTTAAATTCAGTCAGATTATTTACGATGCAACGCCTCTTATCACACCTCAGTTACATGCCGTAGAAGCATATGAGTGGTATAACCGGTTCTTCTATTTGTCAACGCTGGCAAGTGACAGCATCATTTATGGTGGTGAGACAGCGATGCGTGATGGTAAGGTTTGGCAGTCTTCATTTGGTTGGCCAGTCGCCGATGGGATCGCGCTCAAGTTTGGTTCAGATATAGCCCCCCAGCTTGAACACTCCCAGGATGAAGCCATCTTGCATGACATGGGGATCACCGGTCCATTCATGTTAAGCGTTGGAACATTGGAGATTCGTAAAAACCACGAAACGCTATATAAAGCCTATCTCAAACTGTTAGAGGAAGGTTTTGACCAACTTCCCCAACTTGTGTTTGTTGGTGGTGCGGGATGGAAAGCGAAAGATCTTTTCGACGTCATCTCCCGTGATAGTCGAGTTAAGGGAAAAATTCTGATCCTTAGAACCACCGATCAGCAACTTGACGTTCTGTATCGTCATTGTAAATTTACCTTACTGGCTAGCCTCTATGAGGGATGGAGTTTGACCTTGCCAGAAAGTCTGGGTTACCAGAGATTCTGCTTAACATCTGATGTTGATCCGCTTCGGGAAACAGGGCGTGATTTGGTTGATTATATTCACCCTTGGGATGTGGCCGGTTGGGCTAGCAAAATTAAGTATTACTCATTGCATGAGGATGAGTTATTGCGTAGAGAAGAACGAATTCGCAATGAGTGGGTTCCGATCTCTTGGGTTGATTGTGCCCATCAGGTTATCGTGGATTTAAAATCGATTGCAAATAAAGAACCGGAGGCTAAATGAACGGGACGCGTGTATTAGTTACGGGTGGTAGTGGTTTTATTGGCCAATACTTAATGGCTGAACTAACAAAGCGTGGCGCCACTGTCCTCGGCACATGCATTGGCAACCGACGGACCGAAGATCTTGTGCCAGTTACGCTTTTTGAAACAGAAAAGCTGAAGTCGCTGATTGAAGAATTCAAGCCTGACTGGATTGTTCATCTGGCCGCTATTGCCCTGGTCACGCATGGTGATATTGAGCAAATTTATGGTGTAAACGTCTTAGGAACCGAAAATTTATTCAATGCTGTATTAAGTGCTGATATTAAACGACCTAAAATGCTTTTGGCCAGCACTGCTGGTGTGTACGGTAACCAGGATGCAGAGTTTTTGCATGAAGGGCTGCCGTACAATCCGATGAACCATTACTCTTATAGCAAGATGGTCATGGAAATGCTGGCAGAAAGGTATCGTGATGACATCACAATTCATATCGTGCGGCCATTCAACGTCATCGGTGCAGGCCAAGCGGAATCTTTCCTAGTGCCTAAAATTGTTAGGCATTATTTTGATCGTGAGCCTACCCTGCAGCTAGGTAATATTGATTCAGTGCGTGATTATGTTGAAGCCAAACGTTCCGCATGGATGATTTCCGAACTGATTTCGCGTGGACATGAAGAGCCCTTTACGGTTAACTTATGCTCAGGCCGAGGATGGACAGGCCATGATGTACTTGATTGTCTTGAAGAAATAAGTGGTTTTAGGCCTAAAATCGAAATTACCAATCAATATGTTCGCAAAAATGAAGTGTGGCGACTCGTGGGGGATCCATCGCTGCTAACGAAGTATCTTGGTAAAGATCCTGAACTGCCCGATCTGAAAACCATATTGGCGTCCATGTACTCCGCAATGGCTTAGGTGACAAGGGATGCTACACGAACTATTTTATTTGCCCTGACCCTTATATTCTACTTGTAGCATGCTGAGCAGATCTAAATAGCTGTGCCGCATAGCGCTACAGGAGGGAGCCATGCAGAACGTCGACACGCCGTGAACTCGTCAGTGGGGCTCGCAATCGCGGATTCTTACGCTCAACGGTCGCAACCGTTATGTCTCCCCCTGCATCAGGCTTAGGGTAGCGGTATTTAACTCAGTTATTTAGACAGATTAACCTGGGTAATTCTGCAGTGATGGGGAAGGTGACCTACTCGTACTACCTATGGCATCTGGCAGTAAATTTCTATGTGATGCGGATGATGAGTCATTGGTTCCATCATCCACAGTCTATAGGGGCTTTTGTTGCGACTTGCTTGGTGATGATGCTGGTTAGTGTTACTATTTCAGTTATCACCTATCGGTTCATAGAAAAGCCTTTCCTAAAAAATCCCACGCCAAGAAATGAACGTGGTTTATTTGATGTTATAAATTTTAATAAAGCACTAATGAATTTATATAGTGAGGAAGTGATGAAATCAGCAGTTATTACTGGTATTACTGGGCAAGATGGTGCTTATCTGGCAGAGTTGTTGCTTGATAAAGGGTACAAAGTATACGGCACCTATCGTCGTACCAGCTCTGTTAATTTCTGGCGTATTGAAGAGTTGGGTATTGAGAAACATCCAAATCTTCATCTCGTAGAATATGACTTGACGGATCTTTCTGCCAGCATCCGTTTGCTGCAGCAGACAGAGGCGACAGAGGTTTATAACCTGGCCGCGCAAAGTTTTGTGGGGGTTTCATTTGAACAACCTGTGGCGACGGCAGAAATTACGGGTATTGGGCCACTGAACCTTCTGGAAGCCATCCGCATTGTTAATCCAAAGATTCGTTTCTACCAGGCTTCCACCTCAGAAATGTTTGGTAAGGTCCAGGCTATTCCTCAGAAAGAAGAAACGCCTTTCTACCCGCGTAGTCCTTATGGTGTGGCTAAACTGTACGCCCACTGGATGACCATCAACTACCGCGAGAGCTACGGCATTTTCGGCTGTAGTGGCATTCTGTTTAACCATGAATCTCCGCTGCGTGGACGTGAGTTCGTAACCCGTAAAATTACTGACTCCGTTGCTAAGATCAAGTTAGGTAAACTTGACGTTCTGGAATTAGGCAATATGGACGCCAAGCGTGACTGGGGCTTTGCTAAAGAGTATGTGGAAGGTATGTGGCGCATGTTGCAGGCCGAAGTACCTGATACTTTCGTTCTTGCTACTAACCGTACAGAAACGGTTCGCGACTTTGTTTCGCTTGCCTTTGCTGCCGCAGGTTATCAACTTCGTTTCGAAGGCACTGACGAGAATGAAGTTGGCATTGATACGTCAACCGGCAAAGTACTTGTCCGAGTCAACCCTAAATTCTACCGTCCTGCCGAAGTTGAACTTTTAATTGGTGACCCGCAAAAAGCAAAAGATGTCTTGGGCTGGGAGCCGAAAACGACGCTTGAAGAACTCTGTAAAATGATGGTTGAAGCAGATTTGAAAAGAAATACAGCAGGCTTCTCATTCTAAAATTAATCCCCTATCTGAAACGGTAGGGGATACTTGGTGAAATAGGTATGAAAGTCATATTTGGTACTGACCCGATTAAATATCCGTTAACTGGGATTGGCCGATATGCTTATGAGTTAGCTAACTGTTTAACTAAAAGCTCGGAGATATCTGAGCTTTTATTTCTTCAGGGGCGTAGGCTAAGTAAGCAAATACCGCAAGCCAGGGAAAGCAGTTCTTCAAGCCAGGGTTTGCGTCACATGGTGCAAAAAAGCAGAGTGGCCTCTGAGCTATACCGTTTGACGGCACCCTGGTTAAAAACGTTAGCGTTAAAGAAACACCCGGATGCCATCTACCACGGCCCGAATTTCTATTTACCTCCCAAAGTTGGGCCTAGCGTAGCCACCTTTCACGATCTCTCTGTCTTTACATGGCCCCAATGTCATCCTCAAGAGCGCGTCCGCTTTATGCAGAAAGAGCTATTGCTGACGATGAAGCGTGCCGATATTTTGATTACCGACTCGGATTTCACCCGGCAAGAGGTGATGAGCTATTTCAGTTTGCCTGAGGGTAAAGTGTATTCGGCAAAACTGGCTAGTAGTGGGGAGTTTTATCCACGAGATCCCGAGCCAATTGCTGCTGTAGTATCCCAGTATGGGTTACAGGCTGGTCAATATTGTTTATTTACCGGTTCGATAGAACCGCGCAAGAATATTGAAACCTTGCTGTCCGCCTATGAACGTTTGCCGCTGAGCTTGCGGAAGGCCTACCCATTAGCGATCAGCGGCTTTAAAGGTTGGCGTAGCGAGTCACTGCACGTGCGATTTGAACAGGCTCAACGTGAAGGGTGGTTACATTATCTGGGCTATACCAAGTCGTCAGATTTGCCTTATCTGTTTGCTGGTGCCAGGAGTTTCCTGTTCCCATCACTGTATGAGGGGTTTGGGCTTCCGGTGCTGGAAGCTATGGCATCAGGCGTACCGGTGGTGTGTTCCGACAGTTCTTCGTTACCCGAAGTCGTTGGCGAGTGTGCGCTGACTTGTGCCGCTTTGGATGTCGAAACCTTGACACAGTTAATTCATAAAAGCATTGAAGATGAGACTTGGCGTGAATCTGCCATCACTGGTGGTTTAAGTCGGGCAAAAACCTTCTCTTGGCGACGTTGCGCTGCAGAGACTATTCACGCATATCAGCAGGTTTAATAGCTTTCATGTTAAAAGTTCTGCATTTTTATAAAACATATTATCCTGACTCCTTTGGTGGCATTGAACAGGTTATCTATCAACTGAGTGAAGCTGGTGCCTGTCACGGTATTGAATCGACCACACTATCGTTAAGTACGCGTGGTGATATTGATAACGAGCAGGTAGGTTCACATTCGGCTTATTACTCTGCAACCAATTTTGAAGTGGCATCCACACCATTCTCGCTCAGTGCAATAAAAAAATTCAAACGGTTGGCTGAACAGGCGGATATTATTCATTATCATTTCCCTTATCCCTTTATGGATATGGTGCATTTTATTGCCGGTGTTAAAAAACCGACGATTGTGAGTTATCACTCGGACATCGTGAAACAAAAATGGGCGTTAAAATTTTATACGCCTTTGATGATCAAGTTTTTAGATTCGGTTGATTGTATCGTCGCGGCTTCGCCAAACTATGTGGAAACGAGCGTGACCTTGCAAAAATATCTGCCTAAAGTCAAAGTCATCCCTTATGGTCTGGATAAAAACTCCTACCCTATGGCGGATGAACAGCATCTTGAACATTGGCGTCAAAAGGTAGGAGATCGCTTTTTCCTGTTTGTTGGCGCTTTCCGTTATTACAAAGGGCTGCACATTTTACTGGATGCAGCGAAAGGCACTGATTTCCCATTAGTCATTGTTGGGGCCGGGCCTATTGAGCAAGAGTTGAAACAGCAGGCCACAGATTTAGGATTGAAGAATATTCATTTCCTTGGCGCTTTGCCTGATGATGATAAGGCTGCCTTGTTGCAACTGTGCTACAGCGTCGTTTTCCCTTCCCATTTGCGTTCAGAAGCGTTTGGCATAACTTTGCTGGAAGGCGCGATGTTTGGTAAACCACTCATTTCCAGTGAGATCGGTACGGGCACAACCTACATCAATCTGGATAAAGAGACTGGCATTGTCGTGCCACCTTCTGATTCCGACGCATTGCGTCAGGCGATGGTGCAACTGTGGGACGACCCGCAACTGGCAGCGCGTTACGGTGAAAATGCGGCAAGACGTTTCCAGGAACTGTTCACTTCTGCACGTATGGCGGAAAGCTACATTGAGCTATACCAGCAGTTGATCGAGAGGCGCCTGTAAAAACCACATTGTCTATCCGTGATAGGCAATTATGTGACCTATCGCACCAATCACTACCCAGTGGACACAATCCTGAGTTAACATGTTGGCCACATCAAAAACCTGTTGGCCAAGAGCCGTGATACAGGTGTCATCCTCAGACAGGAGTTCCTAATGTCCAAACAGCAAATCGGCGTTGTCGGCATGGCGGTGATGGGCCGCAATCTGGCTTTGAACATCGAAAGCCGTGGCTATACCGTTTCTATCTTTAACCGTTCAGGCGACAAGACTGACGAAGTTATCGCAGAGAACCCGGGCAAAAACTTGGTGCCGCACTACACCGTCGAAGAGTTTGTTGCATCGCTGGAAACACCGCGCCGCATTTTGCTGATGGTAAAAGCGGGCGAAGCTACGGACAAGACCATTGCCTCGCTGACTCCGCACCTGGATAAAGGCGATATCCTGATCGACGGTGGTAACACCTACTATCAGGATACTATCCGTCGTAACCGCGAGCTGTCTGCTCAGGGCTTCAACTTTATTGGCACTGGCGTTTCCGGTGGCGAAGAAGGGGCGCTGAAAGGGCCTTCAATCATGCCAGGTGGCCAGAAAGAAGCTTACGAGCTGGTGGCCCCCATCCTGAAGAAAATCGCCGCTGTGGCTGAAGGTGAGCCATGCGTGGCATATATCGGTGCCGACGGTGCTGGCCACTACGTGAAGATGGTGCACAACGGTATCGAATATGGCGACATGCAGCTGATCGCAGAAGCCTACTCCTTGCTGAAGCAGGCGCTGAATCTGAACAACGAGCAGCTGGCTGAAACCTTCGCCGAGTGGAACAAGGGCGAACTGAACAGCTACCTGATCGACATCACCAAAGACATCTTCACCAAGAAAGACGAAGAGGGTAAATACCTGGTTGATGTGATCCTCGATGAAGCGGCCAACAAAGGCACCGGCAAATGGACCAGCCAGAGCTCTCTGGATCTGGGCGAGCCATTGTCATTGATCACCGAGTCGGTGTTTGCACGTTACCTGTCTTCTCTGAAAGACCAGCGCGTAGCGGCTTCTAAAGTCCTGACCGGCCCGAAAGTTGCAGCCTTCAGCGGCGAGAAAGCCGAGTTTGTCGAGAAAGTTCGTCGCGCTCTGTACTTGGGTAAAATCGTTTCCTATGCGCAGGGCTTCTCTCAGCTTAAAGCGGCCTCCAAGGAAAACAACTGGGATCTGAACTACGGCGAAATTGCCAAGATCTTCCGTGCCGGTTGTATCATTCGTGCTCAGTTCCTGCAGAAGATCACCGATGCTTACGCTGAGAATGCCGATATCGCCAACCTGCTGCTGGCACCTTACTTCAAGCAAATCGCCGATGAGTACCAGCAGGCGCTGCGTGACGTGGTTTCCTATGCGGTGCAGAACGGTATCCCAACGCCGACCTTCTCCGCTGCCATCGCGTACTACGACAGCTATCGTTCTGCCGTACTGCCTGCCAACCTGATCCAGGCGCAGCGTGACTACTTCGGTGCTCACACCTATAAGCGTATCGACAAAGAAGGCGTGTTCCATACTGAATGGATGGAATAATCTCGCACGTTGAACGATAAAAAAACCGCCGAGGTGAATGCCCGGCGGTTTTTTTGTTTTGAGGATCGGAAAATAGCCCGTAAGGCAAGCATTCGGGTATCTCGTCTTGTTAAGGAAATACCGCTGCGACATTCTACCTCGTTCGCTTACTGTCCTATTATGTCTTCTCTTGACGAGTAGCCACGTTAGGGGCATATTAGTCGATGCTTTTAGGGTTATTTGGATAAAAATGATGCTGATTAAAAATTATTCACCACAAACTATGGATGTCTCGATAGACATCAATAGAGATAGCAATTAAATTATGACATCGTTACTCGTTAAATTTCTTATTCGTGGCGCAGTAATCCTATCCCTTTATTCGTTAATCAGTGGATTAGCCACCTCTGGGAATTTGTTTTTATTTGTGTTAAGTATCTTTATGGTGATCATTGGGATACTTAGTGAGATATCATGGTCAAAAAGGAATCTCGTTAGATGCGCTTAACGTCATTAACTTCCTTGCGTTTTTTTGCAGCGCTAGGGGTTTTTTTTCATCATTTCCATTTCTATGCTGAATCAAAGAGCGAAATATTAAAAGTTCTTTATAAATTCTTCTTTGAGGGTTTTATTGGAGTGACGTTCTTTTATATTCTTTCAGGATTCATAATCAACTTTAGTTATGAACAACATAAGAAGAGGGGTACATATAGAATTAGTGACTTTTTATATAACAGATTTGCACGGCTCTACCCTACTCATTTAATAACTCTGCTAGCTGCAATTATAATTTATGTTAAAATTGACTATTTAAGCACCATTGACATTAAAAACTTCCTTGCTAATTTATTTTTAGTTCAAAGCGCTATACCTAATCCAGCCTATTTCTTTAATTTCAATGGTGTTTCGTGGAGTGTGTCCACCGAAATGTTTTTTTATATATCTTTCATATTCTTGGTGACTCTAAATACAAAGCAATTGATGGTGTTATCATCAGTCCTGTTGGCTGTCATTTTATTTCATATGTATCAAGTGCCTCAAACTCCAAGGTACTACGGTTGGACATACTACGTAAATCCAGCATTCAGAGTAATCGATTTTATGATCGGAATGCTTTTGTGTCGACTTTTCTTAACTAAAAAAGTGGTTATTGAAGGTTCTCAGGCTACATTGCTAGAGATATTTTCATTATTCTTGATTATGGTGTTTTCTGTATTCGGAATTAACAATGTACCTATGCAATGGCGATATGATATTTATTATATAATTCCCATGGCGTTAACTGTTTTTATTTTCGCTTATGGTAATGGTGCTATTTCTAAAATCTTATCAAATAAATGGCTTATTTTTTTTGGTGAGGCATCATTTAGTTTATACATGATTCATCAAATAATAATAACTGTGGCTATCAACCATTTCAATGTAAATATAGATAGTGCGAGGTCAGTTATTCCATTTATGATCTCCGTGATTACATTTGGGGTTTTAGCCTCATGTATTATGTACAAATTTTATGAATACCCAATAAATACGTGGTTAAGAAAGAAAAGGTTTGGATAGTTAGATGGACCGCTTGGCGGTCCATCAGATTGATGACAAAGTCCTGGTCCCACAGCCAGCGCTATAGCCACTTGTAGCCTGTGGCAGGTGTTATGACGAACTGACGGCATAACACCCGAATATTGGCCCCGTCTTGCGAGGCGAAAAGGACAAACTCGGTACGTAATGACATGGCAGATCTCTCGCTCCAGGGCATAAGCAGCTCCACTCAGAAGTACTCATGCCTATGCTATCAGTGTCTACCATGTCCCTGAACAAGTTTTCATGATGCCCCCGGTCTGTACATGGGGTTGGGGCGAAGGGGCTAGTTTGTGCCTGGTTTAGTCGGGAGTCGCTATTTCTTTTCGTGCCGTTCGCGCAGGCGGCCAATCACCTTGCTCAAATCCAGATCCTGATCCTGCAATAGCACCAGCAGGTGGTAAATCAGGTCGGAAGCTTCGTTGGTCAGTTCCTCGCGATCTTTCACCGTGGCGGCCAGGGCGGTTTCTACGCCTTCTTCGCCCACCTTCTGAGCTATGCGCTTGGTACCGCTGGCATACAGCTTGGCAGTGTAAGAGCTATCCGGGCTGGCGGTTTTACGCGAAGCCAACAATTGCTCAAGCTGGTACAGGAAGCCCCAGTCGCTGCTTGCCGGATGGAAGCAACTGTCGTTGCCCAAATGGCAGGTTGGGCCGATCGGGTTGGCCAAGATCAGCAGGGTATCGTTATCGCAGTCTGGCGTAATGCTGACCACGTTAAGGAAGTTGCCTGAGCTTTCGCCTTTGGTCCACAGGCGCTGCTTGGTACGTGAGAAGAACGTCACCTTGCCGGTTTGCTCGGTCACGTCCAGTGCTGCCTGATCCATATATCCCAGCATTAATACTTCGCCGGAAACGGCATGTTGTACGATTGCCGGCATCAGGTTGTCGGTTTTTGCCCAATCCAGCTTAGCTTTCTGTTGTTCTGTTAACACACGCGTATCTCCACGCCTTTCTCTGCCAGGAACCGTTTCAGTTCGCCGATATTGATGATTTGCTTATGGAATACCGAAGCCGCCAGCGCGCCGTCAACGTCGGCATCGCGGAAGGCTTCCAGGAAGTGTTCCATGGTACCGGCACCGCCGGAGGCGATCAGCGGCACCTTGCACACTTCACGTACCCGCTTCAGCTGTTCCAGATCGTAACCGTTGCGTACGCCGTCCTGGTTCATCATGTTGAGCACAATCTCCCCAGCGCCACGCTTTTGCACTTCCTGCACCCAATCGAGGGTTTGCCACTCGGTGACTCGGGTGCGGCTTTCATCCCCGGTATATTGGTTGACGTGGTATTTGCCGGTTTCGGCTTCATACCAGGTGTCGATCCCGACCACGATGCACTGTACGCCAAAGCGATCTGCCAGGCGGCTGATCAGCGTTGGGTCGGCCAGCGCAGGGGAGTTGATGGAGATCTTGTCCGCCCCAAAGGAGAGGATCTGGCTGGCGTCTTCGGCACTCTTGATGCCCCCGGCCACGCAGAACGGAATATCGATCACTTCCGCAACCCGTGATACCCAGCTTTTATCTACCACCCGGCCATCGCTGGAAGCGGTGATATCGTAAAAGACCAGTTCGTCGGCACCTTCTTGCGCGTAGCGCTGGGCCAGCGGCACGATGTCGCCAATGATTTCGTGGTTACGGAACTGTACGCCCTTGACCACTTGCCCGTCCTTGACGTCCAGACAAGGGATTATCCGTTTTGCCAGCATGCGATAGCCTCCTCAACGCTGAATTTACCATCCAACAGGGCGCGCCCGACGATCACCCCTTCCACACCACTGCCACGCAACTGGGCGATATCGTCCAGGTTGCCGATGCCGCCAGAAGCCTGGAAGGCGATCTGCGGATAGCGCTGGCACACTTCCTGATACAGCCCCACGTTAGAGCCTTTCAGCGTACCGTCGCGTGAGATATCGGTGCACAGCACATGTTTTAGGCCAAACGGCAGGTATTGTTCAACCACTTGTTCCAGCGTGGCCTCCGAGTCTTCCTGCCAACCGCTGATAGCCACGTTCTTGCGGCCTGCGGCGTCGATGCGTACGTCCAGCGCCAGCACCATGGCATCGGCACCGTAGCGTTCAAACCAACCCTGCACCATCTCTGGCTGCTTGACTGCGGTGGAGCCGATGACCACGCGCGTGGCTCCGGCTTCCAGCAGTGCCGCAACGTCTTGTTCGTTACGGATACCGCCGCCAACCTGTACTGGCACGCTCACTCCGGCCAGCAGTTTACGCAACAGCGGGATCTGGCGAGCCGCCGGGTCTTTTGCCCCGGTCAAATCAACCAGGTGTAAAACTTGCGCCCCTTGCTGCTGATAGTCTTGCAGACGCAGCAGCGGATCGTTGCCGTAGTCGCGCTGTTGGCCGTAATCGCCCTGATGCAGGCGCACTACGTTACCGTCGATCAAATCCAAAGCGGGAATAATCATGCTGCCTACATCTCCAGAAAGTTCTTCAACAGTTGCGCCCCGGCGTTGCCAGATCGCTCTGGATGAAACTGCACGCCAAAGAAGTTGTCTTTTTGTACGGCGGCGGTGAAGGGCTCGCCGTAGTTCGCCTGAGCGATGGTGCTTGAGCATATCGGCATCGCATAACTGTGAACGAAGTAAAAGTAAGCACCATCCTCGATGCCGCGGAACAGATGATCGCCGGCCTGCGCCGTAACCTGGTTCCAGCCCATATGGGGTAAAGGCAGGCCAAAATCGGTCATCTGTGTTACCGGAGTATCGATAATCCCTAGCGTTTTGATACCCCCATTTTCTTCACTGCTGGCTGCCAGCAACTGCATGCCCAGGCAGATCCCCAGCACCGGCTGGGTACATGCCTTGATCAGATCGATCAGGTCGCGTTGTTCCAACTGGTCCATCGCCGCCTGTGCAGTACCCACACCAGGCAGGAACAGTTTGTCGGCGCGCAGCACGATCTCCGGATCGCGGCTCACCTGTGGCTGATAGCCCAGGCGCTGCACCGCATAGTTGACCGAGGCGAGGTTGGCGCAGCCGGTATCCAGGATCACCACGTTCATCACAGCACTCCTTTCGAGCTAGGCAGCGTATTGCCCTCAACGCGGATCGCCTGGCGCAGCGTGCGGCCAAATACCTTGAACAGGCTTTCGACGCGGTGATGGTCGTTTTTGCCTTTGGTTCGCAGGTGCAGGGTGCAGCCCATGGTGTAAGACAGCGAGCGGAAGAAGTGCTCGATCATCTCGGTGCTGAGATCGCCTACGCGTTGGTAGTTGAACTCGGCTTTATATTCCAGGTGCGGGCGGCCGGAGATATCCAGTGCGCAACGGGCCAGGCATTCATCCATCGGCAACACGAAGCCGAAGCGTGCGATGCCGCGTTTGTCACCCAGGGCTTTACTCAGAGCTTCGCCCAGCGCCAATCCGGTGTCTTCTACCGTGTGGTGATCGTCGATGTACAGATCGCCGTTCACCTGAATATCCATCCGGAAGCCGCCGTGGGTGGCGATCTGATCCAGCATGTGGTCGAAGAAGCCGACGCCGGTTTTGATCTTGCTACCGCCTTCACGATCCAACCAGACCTTAACGTCAATCTGCGTCTCTTTGGTCACGCGGTTAACGTGCGCATAGCGATCGCGTTTGGTCAGCTGTTGGGTGATGGCCTGCCAGCCCAGCGCCTGGCGCTGATACAGCAGCCCCTGAATACCCATATTGGCTGCCAGTTGGATATCGGTTTGACGATCGCCAATCACATAGCTGTTGGCCACGTCTATTACGCCCGGCTCCAGATAGCCTTTGACCATGGCGACCTTCGGTTTACGACATTCGCAATGGTCTTCCGGCTTGTGCGGGCAGATCAGGATATCGTCGAATTTGACGCCCTGTGAGCTGAGGATCTGCATCATCAGGTTGTGCGGTGGATCGAAGGTTTCCTGCGGGAAGCTGGCGGTGCCGAGGCCGTCCTGATTGGTGATCATCACCAGGGTGAAACCGGCTTGCTGCAAGGCCAGCAGGGCAGGGATCACCTCCGGCTCCAGCGCCAGTTTATCCAGGCGGTCGACCTGGAAATCTTCAGGGGGTTCAGCAATCAGCGTGCCGTCACGGTCAATAAAGAGATATTTTTGGCTCACGTTGGCTCCTATGCGCCGGGCAGAGTATTGAGTGCGTCAACGACGCGCTGGCATTCGTTACGGGTGCCGATGGTGATACGCAGGCAACCGGACAGGCCAGGCTGTTTATTTTGGTCTCGCAAGATAATGCCCTGATCCCATAAGGTTTTAAAGACATGACTTGAGGCGGTAAAGCGAACCAGCAGGTAATTGCTGTCACTGGTGAAGACCTGCTCCACGCAGGCGCAGTCTTGTAACGCCTGCTGAAGCCAACTGCGGTTGGCGGCAATCTCGGTGACGCGCTGGCGCATAACGCGGATCCCCTCGGTGCTCAGCGCCTGGGCGGCGATATCGGCCACCGGGGTTGAGAGCGGATACGGGGCAATCACTTTCAGCAGCAGGGCGATCACGTCCTCATTGGCCAGGGTAAAACCACAGCGCAGGCCAGCCAGGGCGAAGGCTTTGGACAGCGTGCGTAATACTACCAGGTGCGGGTAATCGCTCAGCCAGCTAGCAACCGATGCTTGCGGGCAGAACTCGATATAAGCTTCATCGATGGCGACGATAGCTTTGCCTTTGGCCAGTTCCAGCAGGTTACGCAGATCGTTCGGATCGAGCAGATTGCCGGTCGGGTTATTCGGGCTGCAGGCGTAGATCAGCTTGACGTTATCCAGGCTGGCGGCAATGGCAGGCAGATCGAGCTGCCAGTCTTCTTTGGCGGCGACCGTGCGGCGCTCTACGCCAAACGTCTCGGCGCTGACGGCGTACATGCCGTAAGTCGGTGGGCAGAACAGGATGGCGTCTTTACCCGGCTCGCAAAAGGCACGGATCAGCAGTTCTATACCTTCATCGGCGCCACGGCTGACCAACACCTGGTCTTTATTCACCCCGGCGTAGGCGGCGTAGCGCTCAATCACCAGCGCGGGTTGGCATTCCGGATAGCGGTTAAAGGTCTGGGCGGTCAGTTGGAACTCTGGCGCAACCGGGTATTCGTTGGCATTCAGCCAGACGTCACCCTTGCCACCAAGGCGGCGGGCCGACTGATACGGGGTCAGCTCGCGCACGTTTTTGCGTGCTAATTCTTCGATGCTCATGCTTGCTCCTTCAGTGCGGCGACGCGTAGGGTCACGGCGTTTTTGTGGGCGACCAACTGTTCGGCGGCTGCCAGGATTTCAATGGTCGGGGCCAGGGTCATAAAGCCTTGTGGCGTCAGTTCCTGTACCGTCATGCGCTTTTGGAAATCCGCCAGTCCCAGGCTAGAGCAGGTGGCGGTATAGCCATAGGTTGGCAGCACGTGGTTGGTGCCGGAAGCATAATCCCCGGCAGATTCCGGCGACCAGTCACCGAGGAACACCGAACCGGCGCTGGTGATGCTGTCTACCAGATCGCGCGCGCTGCGGGTCTGAATAATCAGGTGCTCAGGGCCGTACTGGTTGCTGATGGCGACACACTCGGCCAAATCCTTCGCCACAATCAGGCGGCTGCTGGCCAAAGCTTGGCGGGCGGTTTCTGCCCGTGGCAGTTGTGCTAGCTGTTGCTCAACCGCTACGGCGACCGCTTCGGCCATCGCGGCGTCTGGGGTTAACAGAATGACCTGTGAATCGGGGCCATGCTCGGCCTGAGACAGCAGATCGGAAGCGACAAACGCCGGGGTCGCGCCGCTGTCTGCAATCACCAGCACCTCGGAAGGGCCAGCAGGCATATCGATGGCCGCACCGTCCAACCGTTGGCTGATCTGACGTTTGGCTTCGGTCACGAAGGCGTTGCCCGGCCCGAAGATTTTCGCTACCCGTGGCACCGAATCCGTGCCAAACGCCATGGCGGCAATCGCCTGCGCGCCACCAACCTGGAACACTTCCTGCACGCCACAGAGTTTGGCGGCATACAGGATCTCATCGGCAATCGGCGGTGGTGAACACAGCACCACGCGGCGGCAACCGGCAATGCGTGCCGGGGTCGCCAACATCAATACCGTGGAGAACAGCGGTGCGGAGCCACCAGGGATATACAGACCCACCGAATCGATTGGACGGGTCACCTGCTGGCAACGCACGCCAGGCAGGGTTTCGACGTCTACCGCTGGCAGTTGTTGTGCATTGTGGAAGGTTTCCACGTTGGCGACGGCTACGGCCATCGCCTGTTTGATCTCGTCACCCAGACGGGCGCAGGCCTGGTCAATCTGCTCTGCCGTTACGCGTAATGCCGCGACTTCGGTTTTATCAAACTTGGCGCTGTACTCACGTAGCGCGCGGTCCCCGTTGGCCTTCACGTTATCGAGGATCTCACGCACCGTGCGGGTGATGCTGTCCGAAGCCGAAATGGCCGGGCGCATCAGCAGCTCCTCGCGCTGTTCCGCGCTGCAGCTGCCCCAATTGACGACGGTATTGAAGTTTGGCATGGCGTTACTCCATCATCTTCTCAATTGGCAGCACCAGAATGGAGCTGGCACCCAGGGCCTTCAGTTTTTCCATGGTTTCCCAGAACAGAGTCTCACTGCTGACCATGTGCATCGCTACGCGGTTCTGAGAGCCTGCCAGTGGCAGAATGGTAGGGCGTTCGGCACCCGGCAGCAGCGCGACGATTTCGTCCAGGCGTTCGCTTGGCGCGTGCAGCATGATGTATTTGGATTCGCGCGCCTGGATCACGCCTTGGATGCGGGTCATCAGGCGGTCGATCAGCTGTTGTTTGGCTTCCGGCATTTCACCGTCACGCTGGATCAGGCAGGCTTTCGAGCGGTAAATCACTTCCACTTCACGCAGGCCGTTGGCTTCCAGGGTGGCGCCGGTAGACACCAGGTCACAGATAGCGTCTGCCAAGCCTGCGCGCGGAGCCACTTCCACCGAGCCGTTCAGCAGGCAAGATTTAAAACGAACGCCTTGTTTATCGAGGTATTGCTTGAGCAGGTGCGGGTAAGAGGTTGCGATGCGGGAGTCTTGCAGGCTTTGCGGGCCGGAGTATTCGC
The DNA here is from genome assembly GCF_003668775.1 of Serratia sp. 3ACOL1. Classification (NCBI taxonomy): domain Bacteria; kingdom Pseudomonadati; phylum Pseudomonadota; class Gammaproteobacteria; order Enterobacterales; family Yersiniaceae; genus Serratia; species Serratia sp. 3ACOL1. The sequence continues at coordinate 719,183 of NZ_CP033055.1, forward strand.
TATCCAGCGAGGTGGCCAGCGACAGGCGGCAACCCCCAAAATCCAGGCGACGCAGCGTGAAGTAACGCGGGTCTTCGCCTTGAGCACGGCGGTTGAGCAGTTCCTCTTCCAGCACGTTCTCACCGATGATGCCCAGATCCACCACGCCATCCATCACTAGGCCAGGGATATCGTCATCACGTACGCGCAGGATATCGATCGGCATATTCTCGGCGAAGGCAATCAGGCGTTGTTGCTGCAGGTTGATCTTGATGCCGCAGCGGGCCAGCAATTCCTGAGACTCTTCACTCAGGCGGCCTGATTTCTGCATGGCGATACGTAAACGTGTTTTGTCCAACATGGTAACCTCTGTTTAATCTGTAATTTTATGAATTTGTTATTAAAATTATATTTTCTGTCTGTCCGGAGCCAAAAAAAAACCCTCGGAAGATATCTTCCGAGGGCTCTTTCTTGCGTTTAGTTCGTTCTACGCGCCACTGGAAGATTCGAGAATCGTCTTCCAGCACACATCGCCTGAAAGACTAGTCAGGATGATGGTGATGATGGTGGTTGAACTGAACGCGAGTCATGTCATTTCTCTTTAAAATTGGGTCAGCCAGTGCTGAGGTGCTAATTAAGCTAAACTATCCGTTGTATAACTTGCAACCCTTTTTTGTGGTTATGAATTTAATTTATTGAAAGCGCCTGAGTTATTAGCCGCACGCGGCTTTACCCAACCTTAAGGTTAACCGATTGTAACCACCAGCGCGGTGGCGTAGCCTAGGGGAGTATCCGACTATCGCCTGCGGTGTGGCCGTTGGCCTTCCGCAACGGTGAAGTTGGGCTTGTTAGTCGATTCTTAGGGGCATACTGATGAAAAAAGTCGCCATTGTGGGTCTGGGTTGGTTAGGGATGCCGCTGGCTTTATCGTTAATGGGCCACGGGTATGAAGTGGTTGGCAGTAAAACTACGCCGGATGGGGTAGAAGCCGCGCGGATGAGCGGTATCGAATGTTATCGCCTGGAACTGACGCCGGAGCTGATTTGTGAAGCTCACGATCTGGAACAGCTGTTGTACACGGATGCGTTGGTGATCACTCTGCCAGCCAGCCGCACCGTCGAGGGGAGCGCAAGCTACTTTGATGCCGTACGTATGTTGGTAGACAGCGCGATAGCGTTTGGCGTGCCGCATATTATCTTTACCAGCTCCACGTCGGTATACGGTGAAACCACCGGCACCGTTCGGGAAGATTCACCGCTCAAGCCGGTGACATCGGCTGGCCGAGTGCTGGAGGAGTTGGAGCTGTGGCTGCATCAATTGCCCAACACGTCGGTGGACGTTTTGCGCTTGGCAGGGCTGGTGGGTGGAGATCGTCATCCAGGGCGTTTCCTGGCGGGTAAGGTTGACGTCAAGGGTGGCTCGCACGGGGTCAATCTGGTACATCAGGATGACGTGATTGCGGCCATTCAACTGCTGCTGAAGCTGCCGAAGGGCGGGCACACCTATAATCTTTGTGCGCCAGGCCATCCGCTCAAACGTGATTTCTACCCTGCGCTGGCCGAGCAACTGCATCTGCAACCTCCGCAGTTTGCGCAAGAAGATGAACAAGAGGGGCGGCTGGTGGACGGTAGCCGTATCTGTAATGAGCTGGGGTTTGAATATCAATACCCAGACCCGAATCGCATGCCGATCAGTTAACCAAATAGAACTGTCCCGCTGCTTGCGGGGCAGTACCCCCCTAAAAAAACCTTGCTTCTTTTTAATCTGTCAGTTTGATTATTAAACACGACTAAATTACAAGGAAATTAATTTTACGCATTGATATTGAAAGTAATAATCTAAATCCTTCCTATTCCCTCTCCTGATATACATCATCTATATTTATCATTTGTGTGAAATTCGAGTTAACGGAAGTTTGAGTTTCTCTCCGCTATTTTCAAATTGTTGCGATAAGTATTAACATACGCTCGGTTTTTTCTAAAAGGTACCTATCCTCTCAAGCGTCTAATGGCAGTTTTTACATGAATTTTCTTAATAAAAAAAATACAGCGATCTCACCTATCGCCATTTCTGCGCTGTTACCTTGCGCTCTGTGTGTGGCGGTAAACGTACAGGCCAGCGATCGGGCAGTGGACCAATCTTCCATGGTGGTCACGGCCAAGCGCAGCGGTCTTTCAGAATTGAGTACTCCGGCAGCGGTTAGCGTGCTTAATGGCGATGAACTTCGTCAGGCCAGGCCGCAGATTAATCTCTCCGAAGGGCTGGGCAGCGTGCCGGGGCTGCAAATTCAAAATCGCCAGAATTATGCGCAAGATTTGCAACTGTCAATCCGTGGGTTTGGCTCGCGCTCAATGTACGGTGTACGCGGCGTGCGCATTTATGTGGATGGTATTCCTGCCACCATGCCGGATGGTCAAGGGCAAACGTCGAATATCGATCTTAATTCAGTGGATAAGATTGAGGTCTTGCGCGGGCCGTTTTCTGCTCTGTATGGCAACGCTTCTGGTGGCGTCATCAATGTAGAGACCGAAACCGGCCAACAGCCGGACAAGATTGAAGCGGGTATGTATAGCGGCAGTGACGGCACCTGGCGCTACGGCATGAAAGCCAGCGGTGCAACCGGCGATGGCACGCACGCAGGTGACGTGAACTACGCCGTTTCCGCGACCCGTTTTACCACTGAAGGGTTCCGCGACCACAGCGGGGCACGCAAGAACCTGGGTAACGCGCGTTTTGGTGTGCGCATTGATGATGTCAGCACGCTGACGCTGCTGTTTAACTCGGTGGATATTAATGCCGACGATCCCGGTGGTTTAACCGAAGCCGAATGGCACGACAATCCGCGCCAGGCACCAAGAGCAGATCAATACAACACGCGTAAAACCATTTCGCAAACCCAGGCTGGGTTGCGCTATGAACGCCAGATGAGCGCCAATGACGATCTGAGCATCATGACTTACGCCGGTGAGCGGGAAACCACGCAGTATCAGTCAATTCCAGTAGCCGTACAGCAGCGTAGTGAACAACATCCCGGCGGAGTGATCTCTCTGGCGCGTCATTATCAGGGCATCGATACTCGCTGGACTCATCGCGGTGAAATCGCCACGTTGCCGTTCAGCGTGACGGGGGGGCTCGACTACGAAACCATGACCGAGCAGCGCAAAGGCTACGAGAATTTCACGGTAGTCAATGGCGTTAACGAATTAGGGACCAAGGGTAATCTACGGCGGGATGAACGCAACCTGATGTGGAATGTGGATCCCTATCTGCAAACTTCCTGGAACCTGACCCAACGTTTGACGCTGGATGCCGGAGTGCGCTTCAGCACCGTCAATTTCGATTCCAACGATCACTATATTACCGGCAGTAATGGTGATGACAGTGGCGACGCCCGCTATCACCAGTGGTTGCCAGTAGGCTCGCTCAACTATGCGTTGACCAAGGGCTGGAATGTGTACGCTTCCGCCGGGCGTGGCTTTGAAACCCCAACCATCAATGAACTCTCTTATCGCCCGGGTGGCGTGGCGGGGCTCAATCTCGGTCTAAAACCGGCGACTAGCGATACCGTTGAACTGGGAAGCAAGACCCGTATCGGCAACGGCCTGTTCAGCGCGGCGTTGTTCCAGACGGATACCAAAAACGAAATTGTCGTCGATGAGAGCAGCAACGGGCGCACCAGCTACAAGAACGCGGGGCAAACCCGTCGCCGTGGGGTGGAGTTAGCGCTGGATCAACAGTTCAGCTACGACTGGCGTCTGCAAATGGCCTGGACGCTGCTGGATGCCACTTACCGCGATGATGTCTGTGGCGACAGCACCTGTTCTGCTGCAAAGCAAGTGCCAAAAGGCAACCGCCTGCCGGGGATTGCCCGCAATATGGGGTACGCCTCGCTGGCCTGGTCGCCGCCGCAAGGTTGGTTCGCCGGTGCTGAAGTGCGCTACATGAGCGATATCCAGACCAACGATCAGAATTCACAGCAGGCACCGTCCTACACCGTGGCGGCGCTGAATACCGGATATCGCTACCCGGTAGGGAACTGGCAATTTACCGTTTTTGGCCGGGTGGACAATCTGTTTGAACGCCAGTACGTCGGCTCGGTGATTGTCAACGAAGGCAATGGCCGCTATTTCGAACCTGCTCCAGGCAGAAACTGGGGTGGGGGCATGAGTGTTGCTTATTCATTTGAGTAGTAAGCAGTAGTACAGCGGGGAACCTAACCCCCGTTGAGTTGTTATCTTGGGATGGTTATTTATTACACCAGTGAGTGCGCCAAAATTTGCGCGTTGCTAGCGGTGGGAGAAAGTGAATATGGCAAAGACAGGCAATAAACGAAGTATAGGGAATTACTTGATGTGGCTGCTGGGGGGCTGATGGGTGTCATCGGCCTCGCGCTGGCAATCGGCGGCGTTTACCTGGCTTCATTGGGGGGAGCCTCTATTTTGGGCTGATGGGCGTGGTGATGCTGATCGCTGCGGTACTGGTGATCAAGCTCAAACCTGCGGGCATATGGGTGTATGCGCTGGCCTTTGTGTTCACCCTGATTTGGGCGTTGTGGGATGTTGGCCTGGATTTCTGGCCGTTGTTCTCACGCTTGTTTATGTTCGGCGTGCTGGCCTTCCTGGCCGCGTTGGCCTATCCATGGTTGAAGAAACGTGCCGGTCATCCGGTTCGCGGCTTCGTCAGCTATTCTTTGGCTGGGTTGCTGGCGGTTGCGCTGGTGGCCGGATTTGGTTACACCTTTGTGCCTACGCCACTGGTGGCGGCCAAGGAAGATATCCCGGTTAAACCGGTGGCTGCCGGTAGTGAGCAGAAAAACTGGGAACATTGGGGGAATACCACCCACGGTGACCGTTTTGCCGCGCTGGATCAGATCAACAAGTCTAACGTCAGCAAGCTGAAGGTGGCGTGGATTGCCCATACCGGCGATATTCCACAAAGCAACGGTTCCGGTGCAGAAGACCAGAATACTCCGCTGCAGGTCGGCAATACCCTGTATGTCTGTACCGCCTACGGCAAAGTGCTGTCGTTGGAGGCCGATACCGGCAAACAACAGTGGTCCTTCGATCCTAAAGCCTCAGCCCCTAACTGGCAGCGCTGCCGTGGCTTGGGCTATTACGACAATGCGGCTCAGCCTGCCTCATCGCCAGTGGTTGCCGCTAGCGCTACGGCACCAGCCATGTGCGAACGCCGTCTGTTCCTGCCAACCATCGATGCGCGTTTGATTGCCATTGATGCCGATACCGGCAAACCTTGCGCCGACTTTGGTGATAACGGCACTGTCGATCTGAAAGCGGGCATGGGCGAAGTTAAACCGGGTTATTACCAGCAAACCTCAACCCCATTGGTGGCGGGTAACCTGGTGGTGGTGGGTGGCCGCGTGGCGGATAACTTCTCTACCGGCGAACCTCCTGGTGTGGTGCGTGCTTATGATGTGCATACTGGTGAACTTGCCTGGGCATGGGATCCGGGTAATCCGGCCATTACCAAGCTGCCACCAGCGGGTGAAACCTATACGCGCGGTACGCCGAACGTATGGTCCGCAATGTCCTACGATGCCAAACTGAATCTGATCTATCTGCCGACCGGTAACGCCACCCCTGACTTCTTTGGCGGCGAGCGTACCGAGCTGGATGATAAATACAGTTCTTCCATCGTGGCTGTTGATGCCACCAGCGGCAAAGTGCGTTGGCATTTCCAAACTACGCACCATGATCTGTGGGACTTTGACCTGCCTTCCCAGCCGTTACTGTACGATCTGCCAGATGGCAAGGGTGGTACGACACCCGTGCTGGTGCAAACCAGTAAGCAGGGCATGATCTTTATGCTCAACCGTGAGAACGGTCAGCCGGTGGCGAAAGTGGAAGAGCGTGAAGTACCGCAGGGCAATGTGCCTGGCGAACGTTATTCCAAAACCCAGCCGTTCTCGGTGGGAATGCCGAATATTGGCAACCAGACGCTGACCGAGTCAGACATGTGGGGCGCAACGCCGCTCGATCAACTGCTGTGCCGTATTGAGTTCAAAGGGATGCGTCACCAGGGCGTCTATACACCGCCGGGTATCGACCGTGCTCTACAATATCCTGGCTCATTAGGCGGGATGAACTGGGGCAGCGTTTCGGTGGATCCGAACAATGCCATCATGTTTGTTAACGATATGCGTTTGGGGCTGGCCAACTCGATGGTGCCACGCAGCAAGGTGCCGACCGGCGCCAGCGGCATCGAAATGGGTCTGGTTCCGATGGACGGTACGCCGTTCGGTGCGATCCGTGAACGCTTCCTTTCCCCATTGGGTATTCCATGCCAGAAGCCACCGTTTGGCACCATGTCAGCGGTAGACCTGAAGTCTGGCAAGCTGGTGTGGCAGGTTCCGGTAGGTACGGTGCAGGATACGGGGCCGCTGGGCATCAAAATGCGTATGCCGATGGAAGTGGGCATGCCAACGCTGGGGGCGAGTCTGTCTACTCAATCCGGCCTGCTGTTCTTTGCTGGTACTCAGGATTTCTACCTGCGTGCCTTCGATACGGCAACCGGGAAAGAGATCTGGAAAGAACGTCTGCCAGTGGGCAGCCAGTCCGGTCCAATGACCTTTGTCTCGCCGAAGAACGGCAAGCAATACATTATCATCAGCGCGGGTGGTGCTCGTCAGGCCGCAGAGCGGGGTGACTATGTCATTGCTTATGCTCTGCCGGACGAAAAGTAACTAGCTGGTAGTTCACCAATAAATAAAGGGGTTAGCATTGCTGCTAACCCCTTTATGGTTTTCCGCGGTGGTCGAAATCAGACCTTGGAACCCCAGAGATCGTACTCGTCGGCGTTCTCAATCTTCACTTTGACGATGTCGCCGACTTTGACATTGGCTTCACCGTTGAGGTAGACCGCGCCGTCGATTTCCGGTGCGTCCGCCATGCTGCGGCCAATAGCACCTTCCTCATCCACTTCGTCGATCAGCACCAGCACTTCGCGGCCAATCTTGTCTTGCAAGCGTTGGGCGGAGATTTGCTGCTGCAGCTGCATAAAGCGATGGAAGCGTTCTTCCTTCACCTCTTCTGGCACCGGGTCGGCCAGTTCATTAGCGGCAGCACCTTCTACCGGGCTGAACTTGAAGCAGCCAACGCGATCCAGCTTGGCTTCGGTCAGGAAGTCGAGCAGCATCTGGAAGTCTTCTTCGGTTTCCCCTGGGAAGCCAACGATAAAGGTGGAGCGCAACGTCAGATCCGGGCAGATTTCGCGCCAGCGCTTGATGCGCTCCAGCGTGCGTTCAACCGCGCCAGGGCGTTTCATCAGCTTGAGGATTTTCGGGCTGGCGTGCTGCAGTGGAATATCCAGATAAGGCAGGATCTTGCCTTCTGCCATCAGTGGGATCACGTCATCCACGTGCGGGTAAGGGTAAACGTAGTGCAGACGCACCCAGGCACCCAGGCTGGAAAGCTGTTCACACAGGCTGACCATGCTGGTTTTTACCGGCTGGCCGTTCCAGAAACCGGTACGGTGTTTGACATCGACGCCGTAGGCCGAGGTGTCTTGTGAGATCACCAACAGCTCTTTCACCCCAGATTCCACCAGGCGTTTGGCTTCATCCAGCACGGAGCCGATCGGGCGGCTGTCCAAGTCGCCACGCATCGATGGGATGATGCAGAAGGTGCAGCGATGGTTACAGCCTTCGGAAATCTTCAGGTAGGCGTAGTGCTTTGGCGTCAGCTTCACGCCCTGCGCCGGGGTCAGGCTGGTAAAGGGGTTATGTTCCGGTTTCGGCACATATTGGTGAACGTGGGACAAAACCTGTTCGTAGCTGTGCGGCCCGGTAATTTCCAGGACCTTCGGATGCACCTCACGGATTTGGTTTTCCTTGGCACCGAGGCAGCCGGTCACAATCACCTTGCCATTCTCGTTCAAGGCTTCACCGATCGCTTCCAGTGACTCTTGAACGGCGCTGTCGATAAAGCCGCAGGTGTTCACGATCACCAGCTCGGCATCATCATAGCGAGGCACTACCTGGTAACCTTCGTTACGCAGTTCAGTCAGGATCCGTTCAGAATCAACCAGGTTTTTCGGGCAACCTAGTGAGACAAAGCCGACACGGGGGGCTTTTGGGGTCATAGTTTGTGACATAGCTCAATCCAAAATAGAAACGGGCGGATTTTACACTTGGGCAACGGGAAATTACACCGTTATATGTTGGCGGCGTAAACAAAAACGGCCTAGATTGATGACAAAGTGGCTGGATTTTTAACGGCCAAACTGTTCGACCGTAGGGGCAGCCGCATGCTGCGCCCGTCAAGCCGCATCAGCAGCAGTCTCAGCTATAGCAGTATAAGCCGTTTTGATGGCGATCTATAACCAGCCGGAACGCTTGAGTTTTTGGTACAGGAAGCAAGCTAAGAGGTCCGGAATTCTAATGGGGTTAACTCTCGCAACGAGCTCAATCTCGCTTATGCGTAGACTCTCACTAGGTTGTTACAACGTTTAAGGTAAAGTTGTTCGCACGGATGACGATAACAGCAGAAACGTATGGCTAGACTAAGGAGCGATTTTTTATGAAGAAGTTGTTAATACTTTCGTTATTGTTCAGTTCATCGTTATATGCAGCAGAGGCTGATGTGGGGAAGGCCTGTAAGGCCGCAGCTGCTTCTATGTTCGGCCGCGATCACAAGATCATGAAGTTGGACAAGGTTAAATCAGGTATAGCTTATGTTCATTACATTAGGCAGGACGATAACTCCCGTTGGGGTATCAAGTGCAAGCTAATCGGCGATCAAGTTTTATGGGCTTCAGATAACCCTGATAGCATTGGTCGTTGGCGTGATGATCCTATGGATAGTGTCGTGAAATACTCAATCAGTGGGGGGGATTTAACGGTCACTGAAACGTATAGTGATGGCTCCAGTACCAAAAATACCTATCCAATTAAGCAACTTTAAGCGAAATAAAAAAGCTTTCTTGCCTACATTTGCAAGGAGGCTTTTATCCCAAAAATGAAAGCTAGATTCTTTGGGGATTCATCAGAACGTATCAGATTTTTTTATTAATTAATATAATAATCAATATCATAGCTATATTTTTCGTTTGTTCTGGATCCTCGGGAAAATCTCGCAATCGGATCTGATCGTTAGCTGTTGGGTGAAATTTCGTATAGGTATCTCTGTTTGTGGCATTGGTTGGAAATCTGATTTTTCTAAAAGGGTAAGCTTGATACCAAACAATGCTGCTGGCGGCCGCAAAAATAAGGCAAAAGGATACTTTATGAGTTTGAGTAAAACAGGTTATCCCGATGGGGAACGGGTCAGGGCTGTTTGGGATTGCTGTCACGATCTGTATGTTCAATTAGGTCGGGCACCAACCAGTCAAGAATTTAAGGCAGAGATCAACAGACGTGAACCTGACAGGGTTGGGATTAGCACCCATTCGCGACAATGGGGGGATTGGATGCGTTATCATGGATTTAGTAGTAATACTTTGCTTGATGATCATGAGATTCCTGATGAGTACCTTGAACCTAACCGACTCAGAGTTGTTTATGCTGTTCGAAAGTTAGGCGAGGCTTCAGCCATCGATGTAATAAATTGGATAATGAATAGCAACGCCCCACTAAAAGCGAATGAAATTCGCATTCAGTTGGACGCGTTAACTGTGAACAGTAATCATCGATATCGCTATTTACAAGGACGAACAGATACGCGAAGCGATAAGGAGCATCCTTGTGATACCTTTTACCGTTCAGGAGAGCTGAGAGCTACGCGCTATGTCGAATATATTCCTGAATTGCATGGTGTATGGGATATAGCTGATGATGGAAAGACCCCGATTAAGATTGTAGATCCGTGGCATACCGATGCGATCATGCACCAACTCCGTATTGAAACTTGCGACAATGACACAGAAACAACAGACGATGATTTCAACGATGCTCGCGTGAGGGCAATGCGTGAAGCTGTCATTCGCGAAGGGCAACCTATCTTTAGACGGCGGCTAATGGCGGCCTATCAGGGAAAATGTCCCGTAACGGGCTCAACTATTACGGCATTGCTTGAGGCTGCACATATCAGGCCTTACGCAGGAGCATGGCACTGTGAGGCAAAACACGGAATTCTCCTTAAAACCGATATCCATACGCTTTTTGATAAAGGCCTACTTTGGCTTGATGATGATTTTCAAGTCTGTTTGGCCCCTATGTTATTAGATTCCGAGTATGCAGAATTGTTAGGCCGAAGGATTGAGCTGCCAAATTCCAAGGGCGATTGGCCACTGAGAGAACATCTGGCTCGCCATCGAGAGTTTTGCACTGGTATTTTGCAGTAGCTAACTCCTGAAACTGGAGTCATTGATTATCTGAGTAGGCGCAGCATGGAGATAAGCGGGCGCAGCATGCAGCGCCCCTACGTCGCGTATCCAGTGGAGTAATGCCAGTACGGATCTATAACCAGCCGGAACGCTTGAGTTTTTGGTACAGGAAGAAGCAACCGGCGACGGTGACGCCCAGCGTGGTGTGGTAAGCCCAGGGGAACTTCAATTCGGGCATATCGGCAAAATTCATGCCGTACAGGCTGAAGATCACCGTTGGAATGGCCAGGATCGCCCCCCAGCCTGCCAATCGCTTAACCACTTCGTTTTGCTTGACGGTCACCAATGCCAGATTGACGTGCATGGCGTTGGTCAGCATTTCGCGCATATCATCTATCGTGCTGGCGACCTGCCGGGTATGGTCCTGCACGTCGCGAACGTAGGCCCGCAATTCTTTAGGGATCACATCCTCATGCAGATGGATCAGTTGGTTGCAGATCTCATCCATCGGCAGGGCGGCATTACGCAGGCCGAGCAGGTGGCGGCGCAGGCTGTAGACGTTTTCGATGGCGGTTTCGTCAAACTCCGACCTGAACATGTTGGACTCAATGTCTTCGATCATCGTTTCGAACTTGCCGACGATATGGCGATAGTTGTCGACGATAAAATCCAATACCGAATACAGCGCAAAACCAGGCCCGTGGCACAGTTGCTTGGGGTTTTCCTCTGCCTTGGCGCGGATAGGGGCATAGCTGGAAGAAGCACCGTGGCGCACGCTGATCAGGAAGTTTTTACCAACGAAAAAGTGGGTCTCACCGTATTCGACTTCTTCTTTCATCCACTGTGCGGTTTTCACCACGATGAACAGCGAATCACCATAGGTCTCTATTTTCGGCCGTTGATGGGCACATAAGGCGTCTTCGATCGCCAGATCGTGCAGGCCGAACTCCTCCTGGATCTTGCGCATGAACGCGTCTTCCGGTTGCCACAAGCCCAGCCAGATAAAGGTGTCCGGCTCCTTGACCACTTCACTGATATCTTCAATCGTCACGTCGGTCAGCCGTTTACCGGCCTTATACGCCACGCAGTTGATGACCATTGCCTGGGTTTCCATCGCGTTACCTGTCAGTCTGTGAGGGTTTTGGTGAAGAAATAGCGTTCATGTTCTACCGGCGCATTGTGCAATGTCATTTGCAATTGGTAACCCTGTTTTTCGTAGAATGGCCGAGCCTGGAAACTGAAAGTATCTACACGCGCAAATTTGCAGCCATCCGCTATTGCCTGCTGTTCTGCTTTCTTGATGAGCTTACTGCCTACACCTTCGCCGCGTAATGTCTCAGAAACCCACAACAGATCGATGCTTAACCAACTGCCTACGGTACTGCCAGTTAACCCAGCGAGTTTATTACCCTGATCATCCAGGACAAAAACCCCGATGTTTTTGTTCAGGATATCACCGACAAATTGGTGGTTGAAAGTCTTCAAATGATTTCGAATCTCTTCGGTATCTTCTGGCTGTAGTGCGTCTGTTACGGTGATTTTCATTGTGCCTCCTGAATGGTTCAACTAACTTAAGCACAGTAAAGGAAAAATGCAACATATTGAAATTTAGATTAAAGCACGAACTTTACCGTCTGGGCTAAACTCATTGGACTCTTCCAATTTAAGGAGATGACATGTTGCGGCCTTTTTTGATTGCGGGTTGGTTGCTGTTCGGCAATGGCCTGCTGCATGCGGCACCGGTAGTGACTGAATTACAGGACAGACTTGAGCATCCCTGGTCGCTGGCCTTCTTGCCGAACGATAGCGGTATCCTGATAACGGAACGTCCTGGCCGTTTGCGGTTATGGCAGCCGTCTGCCGGGCTTTCTTCACCGATTACCGGTGTGCCAGACGTCTATGCGCAGGGGCAAGGAGGATTACTAGACGTGGTGCTGGCTCCGGATTTTGTCACTAGCCGCCGGGTTTACCTTAGCTTTGCAGAGGCAGGGGATGCAGACAAGGCCGGCACTGCTGTCGGTTATGGGCGCCTGAGTGCAGACAATAAACAGCTGGAAGATTTTCGTGTCATTTTTCGCCAGCAGCCCAAGTTGTCTACCGGCAACCATTTTGGCTCTAAACTCGTCTTTGATCGCCAGGGCTATCTGTTTATTACCTTGGGTGAAAACAACCAACGGGCGACGGCACAGGAAACGGACAAACTGCAAGGCAAGATTGTGCGGCTAACGGCAGAGGGCAAGGTACCCGCCGATAACCCGTTTGTTGACCAAAAGGGCAAGCGACCGGAGATTTGGTCTTATGGCCATCGCAATCCGCAAGGATTGGCGCTGAACCCCTGGAGTGGGGAGATTTGGGAGCATGAGCATGGCCCACGCGGCGGTGATGAAATCAATATTCCTCTGCCGGGCAAAAACTATGGCTGGCCGATAGCGACCTATGGAATTAATTATTCAGGGTTAGCCATCCCTGAAGCCAAGGGCCAGGTAGTGCCAGGAACCGAACAGCCGCTGCATTATTGGAAAGTTTCGCCGGGGGTCAGCGGGATGGCGTTTTACGATAATCCGCGATTCCCCCAATGGCAGCACTCTCTGTTTATTGGCGCGTTGGCACAACGGGATCTGATCCGTTTGACGCTGGACGGTGACAAAATAGTGGCAGAAGAGCGGCTATTGGGCGATCGCAATGAGCGTATTCGCGACGTGCGCGTCGGGCCGGATGGTTATCTTTATCTGCTGACTGATGACAGTGATGGGAAACTACTGCGGGTTGGGCGCGATTAGCGCCCTGTCAGATTAGTTTGAGATCGGCGGCGGTGATGACCTCTCTGGAGTTCATCCGGATAATCCGCCGCACGATTTCGTCGTCTAGCCCTGCGTTGTACGAAGAGCCTCGGTAGGGGCACTGTGGCAATTAAGTGAGCGGTATCATCACCGCGTGCTGGTAAGCGGGGCGTGCGCATAACCGTTGATACCAGCGTTCCATATGCGGGCTGGGCTGGCGTTCGATCGGCATGGAAAACCAGGCGTAAACAAAACTGCCGAGCGGAATATCGCCGATGCCGAACTCTTGGCCTGAGAGGTAAGGCTGCTCAGCCAACGTCCGTTCGATGATAGCAAAGTGTTGCTCCAGTTCAGCAATGCCAGCCTCAATCAGGGCCATATCACGCTTTTCGGGCGGAGTGCGAACCATGCCCCAGAACACGTTGCGGAAGGGGACAGTGATGGTTGATGTATTCCAGTCCATCCATTTTTCTGCCGCAGCTCGAGCCTGGAGATCCTGCGGGTAGAATGGCGTCTGGCCGAACTTGGCTGCCAGATAACGCACGATGGTATTGGATTCCCACAGCACGAAATCCCCATCCTGCAACAGCGGTACCAGGCCGTTGGGGTTAAGCGATCGGTAAGGTTCTTCGTTAACCTTGCCGAAGGCACCACCGGCGTTGATATGGGTGTAATTCAGCCCTAACTCAGCGGCACACCAGCGCACTTTTTTGACGTTGTTAGAATTTTCACGGCCCCAAATGGTCAGCACAAAGCACCTCTTCATCGACAGATAAAAGTAACTCTCATACCTACGCTACAAAGCTGTTTTTGTCACCTTGAAATCAGCGTTCCCAGTGGCAGACTTCCCAACCGTGCAATTCTGCCAACGCGCCAAGATCGCTATTCGGGTTGATAACGGTGGCGCTGTCGACGTATTCCAGCATGGCTTTATCGTTAATGGAGTCGCTATAGCCGTGGCTATGGGCAAATTGCAGTTCAGGGTGTTGCTGTAACCACTGTTGCAGGCGGATGACCTTACCCTGCTGATAGGTCATGGTGCCGTAGGTCTTGCCGGTAAAACGGCCCTCTGACACTTCGACACCGATAGCTAGCTCGCCATCGGCCCCCAGTTGCTCGGCGATGGGGGCAACCAGATGTTCACCGGTTGCTGAAATCACCAGAATGCAGTCGCCGCGTTCGCGATGCCATTGCATGCGTTCGCGTGCCGCGGGGTAGACGCGGGGCAGGATATCCCGGCGAATATAGCGCTGCACCCAACCAGCGACGGTCTGGGTACTCAGACCCGCCAGCGGAACCAGCGTTGCCTGCATATAATCTTCCATCGACAGCTGGCCCTGATAATAGGATTGCATCAACAACTGCTCTTGACGTTCCAACTCTGCCGGTGCGAACCCTTCGGCTACCAGCCAGCGAACCCAAAGGCTGGCGCTGTCATCATCAATCAGAGTTTCATCCAGGTCGAACAGGGCTAAATCCATCAATATTTCTCCGGCAAGGAATGCTGCGGGCTATAGGATAACGGATACGCGCGGCTGTGAACCAGTTGCCGCGGTGAAATGCGCAGAGCATAAGTAACTTTGATGACAGTGCGGCGACGGTTTGTTGAAAGTTTGCATAACCTGGCGCATAGCCTGATTTCCAGCCAATTTCTCTGCGGTAACGTACAGTTATGTAAAAATGCAGAAAAATCAGCCTAAACCCTGCAAAAATAAGAGCAATCTAATAAACTCACAACGAGGGCACTTTCGGTGCCGCGTTGGCCCAAATGGGAGCCGCTGGGTATTTCGCGGTTGGCAGCGCGGCCTCGTGCCACTCTCGCTGGTTGGCTGAAAACGTGAACATGTTTGAAAGTTAACGCTATTTCAATGGTTTGAATGGACACTCTGGCGACGTCATGATGAAAAATAACCGTTCCACTCCTCTTGGTAAATTGGCCCTCAGCGTAGGTGTCATGTTGTTGGTTGTGCCTACCGTACAGGCAGCAGAGGCTCCGGCCGCACCGCAGGTCGATGCGAAAGCCTATGTATTGATGGATTACGACAGCGGCAAGATCCTGGCAGAAGGTAATGCGGATACCCGCCTGGATCCCGCGAGCCTGACTAAAATCATGTCCAGTTACGTGATTGGCCAGGCGATGAAAGCCGGTAAGATCAAGCCGGACGATCTGGTCACCGTGGGCAAAGATGCCTGGGCAACCGGCAACCCGGTGTTGCGTGGTTCTTCTTTGATGTTTATCAAACCCGGCGATCAGGTGCCGGTATCGGAACTCAACAAAGGCATCGTCATCCAGTCAGGTAACGACGCCAGCATCGCCTTGGCAGACTTCGTGGCGGGTAGCCAGGATTCGTTCGTTGGCTTGATGAACAATTATGGCAAGTCCCTCGGCCTGCAAAATACCCACTTCCTGACCGTGCATGGTCTGGATGCCGAAGGGCAGTACAGCACCGCACGCGATATGGCGTTGCTGAGCCAGGCGCTGATCCGCGACGTGCCGGATGAGTACGCGTTGCATAAAGAAAAAGAGTTCACCTTCAATAAGATCCGCCAGATAAACCGTAACCGCCTGCTGTGGAGCACCAACCTGAATGTGGATGGTATCAAAACCGGTTACACCGGCGGGGCTGGGCATAACCTGGTTGCCTCGGCCACCGATGGCCCAATGCGCCTGATTTCAGTGGTGCTAGGGGCTCCGAGTGACCGTGTGCGCTTTAGCGAAAGCGAGAAGTTGCTGACCTGGGGCTTCCGCTTCTATGAAACCGCAACGCCGATCAAGGCCGATAAAGCCTTTGTGACGCAGAAAGTGTGGTTTGGCGACGTGGGCGAAGTGCCGCTGGGCGTGGCGAAGGATGCCGCCGTGACTATTCCTAAGGGGCAGATGAAAAACCTGAAGGCCAGCTACAAGCTTAACCAACCGACGCTGGAAGCGCCGCTGGCGAAAAATCAAGTGGTAGGCACCATCGATTTCCAGCTGGATGGCAAAACTATCGATCAGCACCCGCTGGTGGTGATGCAGGAAGTGAAGGAAGGGAACTTCTTTAGCCGCATGTGGGACTTTGTGATGATGAAGCTGACCCAGTGGTTTGGCGGTATTTTCGGCTAATCTTTGTTTGATAAGGGGCCAACAGTGGCCCCTTCTGCTAGATCAATTACACGCCACAACCTTGATGGCCAATCCGCCCTGTGATGTCTCGCGGTATTTGGAGTTCATGTCCTTGCCGGTTTCGTACATGGTTTCGATCACCTTATCCAGGCAAACACGCGGCTCGCTGGTGCGACGCAGTGCCATACGTGCGGCGTTGACTGCCTTCACGGCAGAAATCGCGTTACGTTCGATACAAGGCACCTGAACCTGTCCGGCCAGGGGATCACAGGTCAGCCCCAGATGGTGCTCCATGGCAATCTCTGCGGCGATACAAACCTGTGCCGGGCTACCGCCCATCAACTCCGCCAGACCAGCTGCCGCCATAGAGCAGGCCACGCCGACTTCCCCTTGGCAGCCCACTTCGGCGCCGGAGATTGAAGCATTCATCTTGTACAGCGTGCCTATCACACCGGCAGTCAGGAAGTAACGGCTGTAGGAGTTGGTGTTCACCGGGCGGATAAACTGGTCGTAATACGCCAACACCGCTGGAATGATACCGCAGGCTCCGTTGGTGGGTGCCGTCACAACTCGGCCACCCGCAGCGTTCTCTTCGTTGACCGCAAACGCGAACATATTGATCCAATCCACTACGTTCATCGGATCGATATTGTTCTTGTCACCGGTTACCAGAATGCGGCGCAGGGCGGCGGCACGGCGCTGTACTTTCATCGGGCCGGGAAGCAACCCTTCGGTATTCATACCGCGTTCGATACCAGCACGCATCACCTGCCAGACGTCGGCAAAGTGCGCTTCGATCTCTGCTTTGCTGCGCAATGCCAGTTCGTTCTGCATCACCAACCCGGAAAGTGACAGCCCGGTATCTTTGCAGTGCTGCTGCAAATCCAGCGCGGAACGATAAGGGTAGGGGACCGCGACGCTATTGTTGGCCGATTGGCCGAAGTTTTCTTCATCAACGATAAATCCGCCGCCGATGGAGTAATAGGTTTTGCTGTGCAGCAACCGATCGCCAGCATAGGCGCTGATCGACATGCCGTTTTCGTGCAGCGGCAGGTTAGTGCTGTGGAAGTTCATGCCACCAATCTGTGGAAAATCAACCTCGTGCTCACCCTTTGCCAACAATAGGCGGCCATGCTGTTCCACATCACGAATAAAGCCAGCGATGCTGTCGATGTCCACGTCATGGGGCAGATTGCCCGCCAGGCCCATAATAATCGCGATGTCGGTATGGTGCCCTTTACCCGTCAGTGACAGTGAGCCGTAGACGTCAACCGCTACCCGCGTTGTATCGTGGAGTTGCCCGGCAGCCTGCAAATCATCGACAAACTGTTTACCGGCTTTCATCGGGCCGACGGTGTGGGAACTGGAAGGGCCGATGCCAATTTTGAAAATATCGAAAACGCTGACCATAGTCTCGCTTCCTTCTTGAAGTTAATTCCCTCAGCCTGCCGTTTAGGGGGCATATGGGTCATGCTTGAGTTCGCGGCGGGGAAGGAGGGGGAGATTCGAGATAGCCGGTGCCATTCGGCACCGGCTGAGCGCTATTAACCGAACAGTGTGTACAGGATGGCGGAGATGGCAATCAGGCCCATCACGACCACAAATACGTTGCTGATGTGGCCGCTGTACTTGCGCATGGCAGGCACTTTACGGATCGCATACATCGGCATCAGGAACAGCAGCATCGCGATGATTGGGCCACCCAGGTTCTCGATCATGCCCAGAATGCTTGGGTTCAGCGTGGCAACGATCCAAGTGGTCACCAGCATGAAGATGGCAGTGATGCGGTTCAGCTTGTTGGTGGTGATGGTCTTGCCACGGCTTCTCATCGATTTGGCAATCATGCCGTTAAAGCCTTCACGAGCACCGAGGTAGTGGCCCAGGAAGGATTTGGTGATGGCGATGAAGGCGATGACTGGTGCGATGTACTCGATCACTGGGTTGTTAAAGTGGTTAGCCAGGTAAGACAGGATGGAGATGTTTTGCGCTTTGGCTTCGGCCAGATCCGCCGGGGACAGGCTCAGCACGCAGCTGAAAACAAAGAACATCACGGTCAGCACCATCATGATGTGTGCATAGCCCAGGATGCGGGAACATTTCTTCTCAGCGTCCACGCCGTACTCTTCGCGTTTTGCTACAGCAAAGGCGGAGATGATCGGTGAGTGGTTGAACGAGAACACCATAACCGGGATTGCCAGCCACAGGGTGATCACCAGGCCGTGGCCCAGGCTGCCGCCAGAACCGGCCAGTGAGACGTTTTCGAAGATGGCACTGCTCCAGTTAGGGATCAGATAAAGCGCCAGCAGCATCAGCACCGCAACAAACGGGAATACCAGGATACTCATGGTTTTCACGATCGCCTGCTCACCGAAACGCACGATGCCCATCAGGCCAACGATCAGGATCAGCGACAGGATGGCGCGTGGTGGCGAGGCCATACCCAACTGGTGGGTGATGAAGCTGTCCACGGTGTTGGTGATCGCAACGCTATAAACCAGCAGGATTGGGTAAATGGCGAAGAAGTAGAGCAGGGTGATCAGTTTACCTGCGCTGATACCAAAGTGTTCTTCTACCACTTCGGTGATGTCTTCACCTGGGTTTTTGCCGGACAAAACGAAACGGCACAGGCCACGGTGGGCAAAGAAGGTCATCGGGAAGGCGATGATGGCCATGATGATCAGCGGGATCAAACCACCGATACCGGCGTTGATTGGCAAGAACAAGACGCCAGCGCCGATGGCGGTGCCGTAGAGGCCCAACATCCACATGGTATCTGATTTACGCCAGGCCGTGCTGGAACCTGAGGCTGCAGAGGCGATAGTGCCGGTCTGTGTAGTGTCCATAAATATCTCCGAGGTGAACACGATAATTTAAAATAAAAAGAAAAACTTAAGTTTAAAATCCGCTGGTGAAATAAGTTGCTATCCCGCCAGTGGTAAAATCAGTTGTTACAACTAGAGGTTGAATTGCGCCTCTGAATTGTTTATCAGGCTAATGATGTTGCTAACCTGCCCAAATGGTTTCTGCTGTTAACGGGGTCAACGCCGATGTTTCTGTCGGAGGAGCAATTGCCCGCCGATTTTGTTGGCGGCAAGATAACGATTTACAGCAGAAACAACCGTGATCTTGCTCCCAAATGCGTGATGTGTGCGGTTAAAGGCTTTTATTGTAAATTTTCATGCAAATGTTGCGCGTTTGTGCGAAACATCATGCTGCAACCGTTCTCACTAATCCCACAACCTTTATCCGGTTTGTATGATGTTTAACCGGATAAAAACCTGTCTTGTGTGGCAGGGCGAGCAATATATTTTATGTGATGGTTTGGATCTAGCTAAAATGCCGGATTAAGCTGTTTTAGTGATTTAGATCACGTTTGGTTATTGAGGGGGAAATGTTTATCTGATTGTTTTTAAACTTATTTAGTGATTTTCATTGTCAATATGGCTGGAAGATGACGGACCTAATAAGACGATCTTAATCATCATATGAATAAGGATAAATCCTGATAATTTGATTAAAAATAGCTGATAATTTTTAAACAAAAGGCAGCATAACGAGGCTGGTGAAGGTAAGGAGCCATTTTATCCGGGGGAGATTTGATGCAAATTACTGCAATAATGTTCTGCGGGAAATAATAACGCTGGCAAGTTGTTGCAATCCATTAACCTGTAATTATCGGCCATTAGGAATAATTTAAGTTTAATTGCTTAAAAAAAAACCTGAGTTTAACCAGAAATTGGCAACCGCGCCCCTCAAGTAGCACCAGGGACACGGCATAAAATTGGCAGTGAGGCCAAGATCAGAAACGCAAAGTGACCGCGTGTTGGTTGAAAAAGTCGATGAATTCGGGGTCAGGCTGGCGATCGGTGATGACTTTGTCGAACAATGCCAGCGGCCCGATGCAGGCAGGCTTGGTTTGGGCAAATTTGCTGTGGTCGGCGACCAGGATTTTTTGCTGCGCCTTGTCCAACGCTTTGTGTTTCATCGCCAGTTCATCAAGATTGAAGCAGGTTGCGCCGTGCTGCAAAGTGATGCCTGCCGCTGAGATAAAGGCCACGTTAGGGCAGATGTGGTCCAACTCGTTATGTTGGCCAACAGCGGTAAAAATGTAGTTGCTCGGTTTAAATTCGCCGCCGCACAGGATCACCTTGCAGTTGGGCTTGTCCTGCAGCGCCAGAAAGGTGTTGAGTGAGTGGCAGATGGCGGTAAAGGGGAGTTCATCGGCAATGGCGTCGATAATGGCCGGGGTGGTGGTGCCACAGTCAAAGAACACCGTGTCATTTTCGTTGACTAGCGGTGCCGCCAACATGCCAATACGGCGCTTTTCCGCCACCTGTTTGGCTTTCTGGTCGGAGACAAAATAATTGGTGACCCCGTTGATACGCGGATCGGCTACGACATAACCCCCAAGCAAGACCACTGCCGCAGGTTCGGCACTGAGATCGCGCCGGATGGTCATTTCCGAGACGCCGAGCAGTGCGGCTGCTTCTTTTAAGTGGATCTTGTCAGAACGCTTTAGAGCCTGAACTAGCCGGTTGATACGTTCGTCGCGCCGGGTTTCCATCAGTTTTTCCTACAGGTTTATACCCCAAGTTTCTCAAGTGTGGCCGAAAGGGATAAAGGAGCCAAAAGTGTCTTTCGTTCGCTCCAACACAATAATGCGGAGTAGTGCAGACCCAGTTCGCACTGGGGGCACAACCCCGCATTAGATGTCGCTATACCTAGATAGAGCTAGCGAAAATCAGTAGCTACCGGTGTCAGCTGCATCGCCAGAAACGATCGCAACGCCCGAGCTGGTGCCGATACGTGTTGCACCGGCGGCAATCATTTTCCCTGCGGTAGCGCGATCGCGCACTGCGCCAGAGGCTTTGACGCCCATCTCGCTGCCTACGGTAGCACGCATCAGTTTGACGTGGTCTTCACGAGCGCCGCCTGTGCTGAAACCGGTAGAGGTTTTAACGAAAGCGACATCCAGTTCACGACACATTTCACAAACTACAACGATTTGTTCATCGCTGAGCAGACAGGTTTCCAATATTACCTTCAACGGGATAGCCGCGCAAACTTCACGCACCGCGGCGATATCGGCCTTCACTTCGTCATTCAGGCCGCTTTTCAGCCAACCGACGTTGATCACCATGTCGATTTCCTGGGCGCCGGCGGCAATGGCAGCTTTGGCTTCGAAAGCCTTGGAGACGGTCAAACCCGCCCCCAGAGGGAAGCCGATAACCGAGCATACTTTAACGTTGCTTTCCTGCAACAGGTGAGCGGCCAACGGGACATAACCCGAGTTAACGCAAACGGCATAGAAATTATGCTGACGCGCTTCTTCGCACAGTTGGTTGATCTGGCTTTCCGTGGTGTCCATAGCCAGCAGGGTATGGTCGATATAGCGAGCGTAATCAATCTGTTCAGTAGTCATGGTAATTCCTCAGTGGGTGTAATAACGCTTTGGGATGTTAGTGATGTTATAATCCTAACATTGTCACATCGTGATTGGTAGCTGTATTAACACTAATTTTTTAGCCATAAGCGGAATTAATGAGCACAACCTGCCAAAGAATGCGCTGGTAAATGTTATTTAAATAACATAGATTACACCTTGACCAATCCGTTCACTGAGCAACGGCTGCCCCCTGAGGAAAGAAGATGAAGACGATCATTAATCTGAGCCCTGGATTGTTCGGCATACAGCCGAATGAAGTGTATCGTGGCGCTGGTTTTACGGTGACCGCGTTTATGTTTCCTGGTGACATCGCCGCGTTGGCGCTGCAAAACCAGCGGGGTACCTTAACGTTATTGCCCTACCAGGATTTGATGATTTGGGATGCGGTGTTTGATGGCCAGTCTCTCAAAGCAAAAGCCAGCCAGGCGCAGCCACTGCGTAATGATGCCCGTGGTTGCTTTGCCTCTCACCAAGGCTTGCCAGCTAATTATGGTCCGGTGATTGATGTCTGGCTGGAGGTCGAGGAGGAAGCAATCACTGTACGAGCCAGCACGGCCGATGGCCCTTGCCGCATCCAACCGGCCGTTCAGCTAGCCGCCAACAGCACACAGTTCAGTATTGAAATGGTGATCAACAACCTGGCCGATCAGGCCCAGCCATTAAGTTATATGTGCAATATGAACTATGCCTGCGCAGAGGGTGCCGTTTTCCGTCAAAATCTGCCGGGCTGTGCGCTCAATATCCGTGATAATCCACAGCGGGTCATTTGCTCTGACGACCTCTCGCTGTATGTCGATCAGGCCGAGTTCTTTATGCTGGCGCCGTGCGGCAGAAGGTATGTAACCCGTTTTGCCACCCGCCAATTCAGCTATGCCGTCTTACAGCGGCCACGAGCCAACTCGCGGGCGACGGCGTTTGTCCAGCCGGCCAGTTGCAGCCCAGAGGTTGCAGCAATACCAATGGCAGTGATGTTAAAAGCGGGGGAGATGCGGGAGTTCCGCGTGACGACCGGCATGCTATAGCTGGCGGGGGGCTAGCCCCCGCGGGCAGGTATTACTCCTTCACCCATCCTTTACGGATCGGGAAGGCGAACAGGAAATGGTACAGGCGCGTCAGACGTTGGGCGATGGCCTCACCAAACAGGTTCCACACCAATTGGGCAAACAGACACCCCACACAGGCCAGCAGGAAACCGCCCACCATATCCAGCGGCCAGTGCACACCAAGGAACACGCGGGACCAGGCAATGGCAACGGCCGCGACCATCAGCAAAATACCTGACCAGACACGATGCCAGCACAGGAAGGCCAGGGCGAAGGTGAAGATGGCGGTGCCATGATCGCTGGGGAAAGAACTATCTGGTGCATGCGCCAGGAAGGTATAGCCGATGCCGGTGACAAACGGGCGCTCATGGGGTAACAGCGCACCGATCGCGGCCGATGCGCTCATGGCAAATAACAGGGCAATGGTCGTTTTGGCTACCACTTCTCGCTGTGCTGCCAGTTGGGTATGCGCCCCCCAGAACCACAGGCCGACAATCAGCAGCGGGATAATGACAATCAGATCCCGTGCGATGAAGGTGGCAAGATCGATCAACCATTCCGGGCTGGCCGGAGTGGCATCAATCCAGGCGAAAAGAAGATAGTTCAACTGCTCCATTAAGTATTACCTCGTCTTACGGCGAAAATAGCCGCTAATACACCAATAAACAGCCAATTGGCTGAACCAAACCCACCACCCGGCCCACAGGTTGTGGGAAAGAAAATGTGCGCCCCGCATGATCTGGCCAAAGCCCATAAGCATGCCAAGCGTGATGCCGCCCAGCCAGCACCAGTAAGCCAGGCGCGGGCGTTGCGGATAAAACAGAAAGAACAGTGCCATCACGGCAAAGCCGCTGGAAGCGTGGCCACCGGGGAAGCAACGGCCAGGCCCCGGAAAGGCTGGCGTGCTGCCAAACAGGGGAAACGACATCGCTTTGCCACCGTACTCCAGCAGATCCCAAGGGCATGAGTGTGCGCTGGTTGCCTTCAGGATCCCCACCACCAACGGCCCAATGCCGATCAACAGCATGGCGACAATCAGCCGCGCATTACGGCGATAAATGCCCCAAAACAGCGCCAGCACTGCTCCGGCGATCACCGAAATCTTTAACAACCGATGGTTGATCAGATCCAGCCAGTAGTTGTTCTGCCACGGAAAACGCTGGCTGGCGGCGTCATACCAATAATTACTGACTACCCAATCCAGCTGTTCATTGCGTGACAGCCAGATAAACAGCAGTGCAGCCATCATCAGCCCAAAGGCTTGCCAACGGTAAAAGGATGCGGGCAAGGAGTAAAGGGCGTCAGTCTGAATTTGGCTAGCCGTTGAGGATTGATTTAATGACGATTGTTTGGCGTTTGATGGGTTCACACGAAGGCTCATAGGCGGTAACGGATCAGGCTACTGTAATCATCCCGTCTTAAGAAAACCTTAATGGATGGCAAGGGGTCTGAGGGTGATATCCAGATTTGACCTATAATTTAACGGCGTAAAGTATGCTAGCGTAGTTGGGTATTTAGGTTATGAATTGTAAGGATAAAAAATGAACAAGCTTTCTATGGTAGTGACCAGCCTGCTGATGGCCGCGTCTGTCAGCGCCGTTGCTGCAACCACCGCAAGTAATGACGATCTCAATATGCAGCCGTTGGAAAAAGTAGCACCGTTCCCGAAAGCAGAGCCGGGCATGAGCCGGCAGGTCATTTATTTACCCAAGCAGGAGAATGAAGAAAACTTTAAGGTTGAGCTGCTGATTGGCCAAACGCTGGAAGTGGATTGCAATCGTCACATGATGGGCGGCAACCTGGAGAGTAAAACGCTGGCCGGTTGGGGTTACAACTATTTTGTACTGCCGAAGCTTTCGGCTCCGGCTTCTACCATGATGGCTTGCCCGGATAATACCAAGCGTCAGGAGTTCGTTGCCGCTCATCTGGGGGATGCCGCGATGCAGCGCTATAACAGCCGCTTGCCGATCGTGGTTTACGTGCCGAAGGACGTCGAGGTGCGCTATCGTATCTGGTCTGCCAGCGAAAATACTGGCCGTGCGGTAATTAAATAAACGACTGTAGACTACGCATTGTAGGGGCGCTGCATGCTGCGCCCGCTTGCCTGCCATGCTCCTCTGAATAATCAATGGATTACCTAACGGATAATGCCGCGCGCCGAGCGTGAGAAGAAAGAAGTAAACCATTGCAGTAGCGGATAGATTTCGCTCAAGCGCTGCGCCTCCTGCTTCACCTCATCGATCGCCAACGCATTGTGATACAGCATGTTATACAGGGCTTGGATCACTTGCTGTTGCCGATCGTCCAGCGATTGGAAGGCTGCCGCTGACTCGTTAACACCGATGGGGGCCGCGTGGTTGCCACTGGCACTGACAAAAGGTGGAACATCCTGCACCACGCCGGACTGATGGGCGATATGCGCATGGGCACCCAACAGACAAAACTGATGTATCGCGCATATATTGCCTATCTGCACAAAATCATCCAGCTCAACATGCCCGGCTAGCCCCGAGTTATCACCGATAACCGTGGTATTGCCGACAATGCAATCATGGCCAATGTGAACGTTGTTCAAGAACAGGTTGTCATTGCCGATAGTCGTTCGCCGATAGCCTTGAGCGGTGCCGCGATGAATAGTCGCATTCTTGCCGATCCTGTTTCTGTCGCCGATGACCACGTCCGTCGCTTCACCTGCATATTTCAAATCCTGATTCACTTCGCCGATGGTGGAAAATTGCCCGATAACGTTATTACAGCCAATACGGGTGAGGCCGTTAATGCTGACATGAGAGGCTATCACCGTGTCATCACCAATCTCGACGCCAGCTGCGATGATGCAGAAAGGGCCAATGCTGACGCGCGCACCGATAATCGCCCCCGGTTCAATCAAGCTGCTGCTTGCGACCCGGGCAGAGGGTGAAATTGACATTGCGTTATCCTGATAATGGCGCGTGGCGTTTCCGGCACTCAGGGCCAATCATGGGTAAATGATTAAGCCGAATTCTGGATTAATCTGAGAGTAAGCGTCGAATGGGAGGGGAAAGAGTTGGGCGTTGGTGGTCAGGTGATTTTTCTTATCGACAGGGCCGAGTATAAGGAGTTACCAGGCATATCACACCATCATATATTTTCTTTATTTTCTGAACCTTTCTGTAATGGGAGATGGGTCAGGGGGGCTAGATGCAGAGCGGTTAACCAAGACCGCAGACATTCCCTCTCCGTGGTCACAACATACGGGGGCGCAGCATCATGCCGCGCCCGTTTGGGAACCAATAGGTTAGATTCTTCGTCACATGACTATCTGCGGCCGCAGGGATGTCCTGCGAATATTTTTCACTCCTCCTGCTATTATGTGATGTTCAACATAATAGCAGGAGGAAGGGGCACTTATCTGATTACTCTATTGATGGGAAACTTTTTCCCACAAGGTAGTTCAGTACCTTAACTTGATCATCAAGCAGGTCAGTGGGGATGCTTTTTAGGATTTTATTTCTCACATCAGTTCTTATAAAGAAGAGTGAAGTATTTGAAAAGAAAAAAGGATCCATCAAGTAAATAGAAACGCCGGCGTTGTAGAGTTCCATATAGTCACTGCCGATAAATGAGGTTTTTTTTGCAATGGTGGTGTATTTCTTGGCTAGAATTGCACTGATAACACTAAACTGATCGTTTTTAAATTGTAACTGCAATGCGGTTAAACTCTTATTCTGATCAAATAAGACAAAAACATCTTTAGTACTTTCAAAAATGATATCGCTTCGTTTGTCCTTATTGTTATCGGGTGTTTCTTTATAGACATTTCCTCTCAGAACGTTGTTAAAACCCACATTTACCGCTTCCGGGTGAGTCACCTTGAACGTATCTTCCGTTGTCTGACCAAACTTCACCGTAAGCGTGCCTGTGCTAGATGCGCTTAAGTGCCCACAAAAAAAACAGTTGGTTATAACCAGAAAAAAGTAACCTAAAGCACTCACTTTCATGATGCAATCCTATAAATCCTTTCGGGATTGTGAAATGGCACATAAAAATCATTTAACCATGTAAATCAGGTTTTTATTCTTGGTGCTATTATTGTGCTGGTTTTACATGCTCACCTTCCTAGTGTAAATGACATTTATGACCGATGTCGTATCCTCTTTATCACGTGATGATAGCTCGGTGTTTCACTACGTTGTCATTAAAGCAATAGTGTTGTCAATAATCTCGGCAGTTAAATCGAGTCGGTTTAAAATGTAGTTTTGCGGATAACATTATGCGTAACAGGTGTCTCCTCCTGCTTTTATACACTCCTGAAATCAGTGTTTTATATTGTATTAATATTGCTACCAAGATACTTTGACTAATGAACAATATGCTGCTGGTGTAAAGCCGATCTGCATTGAAGCTGCGGCTATACTTTAGTTCGAAACAATCTGTCTGTTAATCAGAACACATCTAGGGCGTTATTCTGCGCTAACACATTAACGATGTGGTATGCGGATAATGAGGTTTCCTCTTTGGAGCTTGTTCTCTGATCGAACTTCCATCTGCCAACGCGTACCAGTGATGCTCGTCCGGCGGCATGCTGACGGTAGTCACTCGCAACGGAGCAAGTGTCTGTTGTTCAGAGGGGGAAGGAGGAATTCAGGCAACAAAAAACCCGCTAATCTTGAACCTAAAAAGGCGGGACTAACGGGCTCCACAAAATGGGGACATCAAAGAAAAGCAGTGGCACTAATTCAGACTATGTCCCGATCGAAAAGTTCTACCTGTTACACGAAAAATTAAAAAATTTTTCGCCGTAGCACCACTTCTCAGACCGCCTTGCTACCCCATTATACCTGGCCAGATCACCACGATGAGTGAACCTGCCAAGGTTAACAACACGTTAGCGATGGCGTAGGTGCCTGCATATCCCAGTGCTGGAATATTACTACGTGCAGTGTCACTAATGATTTCCATCGCCGGAGCGCAGGTACGTGCCCCCATAATGGCACCAAACAGCAGGGCACGGTTCATACGCAGAATGTAGGCTCCGAATAGGAAGCAGATCACTACCGGTACCAGGCTGACGATCAAGCCTGCGATCAGCATCTGGCCACCTACTGCGCCTAGGGTATTGCCGATACCAGCCCCTGCGCTTAGGCCTACACCGGCCATAAACACCATCAGGCCGAACTCTTTCACCATGTTCAACGCGCCCTGAGGGATATAACCAAAGGTCGGGTGGTTGGCACGCAGGAAGCCCAGCATGATGCCGGCCATCAATAGCCCTGCGGCGTTGCCGATGCCAAAGGAGAAGCTGCTGGTGAACTGAATGGTGATCTGGCCGATCAGCAGGCCGATGATAAAGAAGGCGCAGAACGCCAGCAGATCGGTAACCTGGCTATGAATGGAGATAAAGCCGATCTTCTCTGCCACGCTTTTTACCCGGCGGGCATCGCCGCTAACCTGCAGCACATCGCCTTTGTTCAACACGATGCTGTCATCGATCGGCATTTCAATCTGGCTGCGGATCACGCGGTTGAGGAAGCAACCATGATCGGTCAGTTTCAACTGGCTCAGGCGCTTGCCTACCGCATTGCTGTTTTTGACCACGATCTCTTCGGTCACGATGCGCATATCCAGCAGATCCCGGTCGAACACTTCCTTACCGTTACGGAAGCTTGGGTCCAGGCGTGCGTGAGCATCAGGGTAGCCGACCAGTGAGATTTCATCCCCGACCTGTAACACCGCATCGCCGTCTGGGTTGGCCAGAATGCCGTTGCGGCGAATTCTTTCGATGTAACAACCGGTTTGGCGGTAAATGCCGAGCTCGCGCAGGTTCTTGCCGTCTGCCCAGGCAACCAGTTCCTGGCCAACGCGATAGGCGCGGATCACTGGCAAATAAACCTTACGCTGACTATCGGTATCCAGACCGCGCTCACGGGCGATTTGTTGGGCAGAGGTAGAGAGGTCCTGATGCTGTAGTTTAGGCAGGTAACGTGCGCCGAAAATCAGGCTGACCAGGCCAATCAGGTAGGTCAGGGCGTAGCCCAGGCTCAGATGGTCTTGGGCAGCAAGCAGTGCCGGGCCGCTGGTGATGGTATTACGCAGCGTATCGCCTGCACCCACCAACACCGGTGTGGAGGTCATCGAACCGGCGAGCATGCCGGCAGTAAGGCCGATATCCCAGTGGAACAGCTTACCCAGACCGATAGCGATCACCATCGCTGAACCGACCATCACCAGCGCCAGCATGAAGTAGTTTTTGCCGTCGCGGAAAAAAATCGAGAAGAAATTGGGGCCAGCTTCAACACCGACGCAAAAAATAAACAGCATGAAGCCGAGGCTTAACGCTTCGGTGTTAATGGCAAAGTGCTGCTGGCCGAGCAACAGCGAGACCACTAAAACGCCAATGGAATTACCGAGTTGAACGGAGCCAAGACGAACCTTTCCGAGGCAGAGCCCCAGGGCGAGTACCACAAACAGTAACAGGATGTAGTTACCATTTAACAAACTTGCGACGTTTATGTTCACGGGGGATAACTTATTGTTTACCAGTAAGTTCTTGATAAAGAACACTATAAGAGTTAGATTCAGCCATAGAGTATATGGATAAAACTGAGATAACAACCAACCATCGGAAGGCGATCCGAACCATCGAATGGCGGCGCTTATTCTAGTCGCTATCACGTATGACAGCCAGCATAAAGCTGTGTCGGCATACGTATTTAACCCTTATTGACCAAGGAAAAAGTTCAGCCAGCGCTGTCGATTTCGGCTGTGTGTCGCAAGGTCTGTGCGATAGGCTGTTTTTTACGATGTAGTGAGCGGTCACATCGCGATATCCGTCGTTTTTCGGGTATGGAGGGGAGAGGTGGATGGTGAGTTATCGATACTGGGTGGGCATTTTCAGCTGTTTTCTGTTGTTTAGCCTGGTTTTTCTGGGCCAGAAGAGCGGTGCCCTCGGCGTGACAGAGCCTGAGCATCATGGTGAAACCGGCCTGCTGTTGTTTATTATTCCCGGTTTTATCGCCAGCTATTTGTCGAGCAAGCAGCGTATCCTGTGTCCGTTGCTTGGCGCACTGTGTGCGGTACCGCTGTGTTTGCTCATTCGCCACTTTTGGTTAACGCCCGGCCATTCGTTTTGGCAGGAGTTGGCTTATGCGGTCAGCGCCGTATTTTGGTGTGTGTTCGGTGGGATGCTGTATTTATTAATGCGCATGGTGTTGCATGCTTTGCAACAGTTCTATCGGCGGCAAAAACCCTAATCGTAAAAAAGGCCACCTGCGTTCGGTGGCCTTTTTTTGTTCGAGCTTGAAGCTTACTGGAACAGGTTCAGATTTTCTTTGGCGTAGGCTTCAAAATCGGTGCAGCCGCCAATGTGGGTCTGATCGATAAAGATCTGCGGCACGGTTTCTACCGGTTTGCCCACGGTTTTTTCCAAATCGGCCTTGGTGATGCCTTCTGCGTGAATATCAACATAACGGAAGTTGAAATCGTCACGCTCTTCAGTCAATTTCTCTGCCAGCTCTTTAGCACGGACACAGTAAGGACAGCCCGGACGCCCGAAGATTACAGCAAACATGTAACACTCCTAGTCTGTTATTAATAATTAACCGTATTGTAACGACATTCCTTCCGTCATAAAAAGACTTCAGTTGCGCTATCACTCACGTCATGGCGCTTACTATGCCCGTTGGTGGAGCTAAAAAAAAGCAGGATCTGCCTCTTGGTTTGATTTATAGAACCGATTAATCAACTAGGGCTGTTGCTGTGATGGCGAATTTACTACACTGGACACAGTGAGTCTGGAGAAAAAAATATGCGTTCATTCGGTGACTTACCGCGTTCTGTGCTGGTGCTTGAAGGATTGGGCATGGTGCTGTTGATACTCTCTTATCTGAGTATTCATGACTACGTGCGCTTGCCGGGTATGCTGGCTTCGCAACAGGCGGCGGTTGGCATGATCTTTCTTGGCGTCTTCATGATGGTTCCGGCAGCCGCGTTTTTGGTCTGGCGCGTAGTTCAAGGGTTCGGCCCGCTACTGCGCGGTGGCCAGCCGCCGCAGAACGATCGGCGTACCCCGCCGAAAGATAAACAAGACCAGGGACCGCAAGACTAAACGCGGCTATGGGGAATGCCTGCCAATGCAGGTGATCAACGCCTTTAGGGGTGACGAGTGAAAATTGCCATTCTTTCACGCGATGGTTCGCTGTACTCATGTAAAAGACTGCGTGAGGCTGCAGAGCAGCGTGGGCACCGTATCGATATTATCGATCCGCAGTCTTGTTATATGAATATCAACCCGGCGGCACCGAGCATTCATTATCGTGGCCGCCAGTTGGAACGTTACGATGCCGTGATCCCGCGTATCGGTTCTGCTATTACGTTTTATGGCACTGCCGTGCTGCGCCAGTTTGAACTGCTCGGTAGCTATCCGCTCAATGAATCTGTAGCCATTACCCGCGCCCGTGACAAGCTGCGTTCGCTGCAACTGCTGGCGCGCCAGGGGATTGATCTGCCCATTACCGGTTTTGCGCATTCGCCGGATGACACCGGTGATTTGATCGAACTGGTGGGTGGCGCACCGCTGGTGGTGAAGCTGGTTGAAGGGACACAGGGGATCGGCGTGGTATTGGCCGAAACTCGTCAGGCGGCGGAGAGCGTGATCGACGCCTTTCGTGGCCTGAATGCCCATATCCTGGTGCAGGAGTATATCCGCGAAGCCAACGGCTGTGACATTCGCTGCCTGGTCGTTGGCGGCAGGGTAGTTGCCGCGATTGAACGCCAGGCAAAGCCTGGGGAGTTTCGGTCGAACCTGCACCGTGGTGGCACGGCTCGTAAAGTGCATATCACCGGCAAGGAACGCGCAACCGCGATCAAGGCCGTGGAGACGCTGGGGCTGGATGTTGCCGGGGTTGATATCCTACGTGCCGATCGTGGCCCGCTGGTGATGGAGGTGAATGCATCGCCGGGGTTGGAAGGCGTTGAAACCACCACCGGATTGGATATTGCAGGTATGATGATCGAGTACATTGAGCAACAAGCCCGACCTGGCTTTCGTCTGAAATCAGGCGGATGATAAATTGCGCTTTCCTCTGTCGCGCCAAGCGTGTACGGGGGATCGCAGGTGCGAATAGGTTGTGCGATGTTGTCGTATTAGTGAATTAAGCGGCTTTGATCGTGGCATCTCGATTGAATATTCCGTAAGCTATGCGCCTTTTCATGTCATTGAACCCTGTGAGGCTGGTAATTTATGGATTCACTCATCGTCCCCGATTTGGCGTTATTACGACGTTGGTTGGATCAGTTGGGGATCTCGTTTTTTGAATGTGACTCTTGCCAGGCGCTACACCTGCCGCACATGCAAAACTTTGACGGCGTATTCGATGCCAAGCTCGATCTGGTGGACAATGTGATCCTGTTTTCCGCGCTGGCCGAAGTCAAGCCAACCGCACTGATCCCGCTGGTGGCCGATCTCAGTCAAATCAATGCCAGCTCGCTGACCATCAAGGCCTTTGTTGATATTCAAGACGATAACTTGCCAAAGCTGATTGTTTGCCAGTCTTTGAGCATTGCCGTGGGCGTAGCCTATGAGCAGTTTGCCCACTTTATGCAACAGGGCGAAGAACAGATCTCGATGGTGATCCTGGAAGCCAGGGCGAACGATCTGCTGTTTATGGGTGATGAAGAAGAGAACCCGGCTACCGTAGCCAGCCAACCGATGCTGCATTAATCTTCGCTGTACATTATGTGTGCCGCAGCTCTGGCGGCACGCAGCCCGGATTTTCCCCCACAAACAAATATTCTGCGTTTCTCCCCTTATTGCCAGATATTTCTCGTCTTTTAGGCCGTTATTGCCGCATCACATACAGACCCCGTGCATAATTAATCGATAAACGGCGTTTTTTACCCTGGAGGCTGGCACCGTCTGGCAACTCCGGTTATGCTGCTGATCTTGCTAAAGGCTCACGCTCCTGTTTGTGACCTCGTGGGCTGGCAGGTGAGAAAATCGCATGCAATCAACTGCATAGCTATTCACTCGCGATCGCAACGATTGCGCTCGGCTAATCAAAGGCGTTGTATCCTTTCAAGATACAAATTTACCCCTTGTTTTGGAGGAAGTTACGGATGGTCACCCAACGTAAAAAGTGGTTATCGGGTGTGGTTGGCGGCTTGCTGATGACGGCTTGCTTCACCGCGTCGGCCGCAGACAATACGCTGCACATCTACAATTGGTCCGACTACATTGCGCCGGATACCCTGGCTAAATTCCAGAAAGAAACCGGTATTAAAGTGGTGTATGACGTCTTTGATTCCAACGAGGTTCTGGAAGGCAAACTGATGGCGGGCAGCACCGGTTATGACCTGGTGGTTCCTTCCTCCAACTTCCTTGAGCGTCAGTCCAAAGCCGGTATTTTTGAAGCGCTGGATAAGAGCAAGATACCTAATTACAAAAACCTTGATCCCGAGATGCTGCAACTGGTTGCGCATAACGACAAGGATAATAAGTATGGTATCCCTTACATGATGGTGACCACCGGCATTGGCTATAACGTCGATAAGGTCAAAGCGGTGCTGGGTAAAGATGCCCCGGTCGATAGCTGGGACCTGATCCTCAAGCCGGAAAACCTGGAGAAACTGAAAAGCTGTGGTGTTTCCTTCCTGGATGCGCCAAGCGAAGTGTATGCCACCGTCTTACACTATCTGGGTAAAGATCCTAACAGCACCAGTGCGGAAGATTACACCGGTGCGGCCAACGATCTGTTGATGAAGCTGCGTCCGAATATCCGCTATTTCCACTCTTCCCAGTACATTAACGATCTGGCTAACGGGGATATTTGTGTGGCCATTGGCTGGTCTGGCGACATCATGCAGGCCGCCAACCGTGCCAAGGAAGCCAAAAACGGCGTCAATGTGGCCTACTCCATTCCAAAAGAAGGGGCGCTGACCTACTTTGACATGTTTGCGATGCCAGCCGATGCCAAAAACAAAGATGCGGCCTACCAGTTCCTGAACTTCCTGCTCAAGCCAGAGGTGATCGCGGATATCAGCAACCACGTGTTTTATGCTAACGCGGTGAAAGACGCAACGCCGCTGGTGAATGCCGAGGTGCGTGATAACCCGAACGTTTATCCACCGGCAGATATTCGCGCCAAGCTGTTCACGCTGAATGTGCAGTCGCCAAAACTTGACCGTGTTGTTACCCGGGCATGGACTAAAGTTAAAAGCGGGAAGTAAATACCCGTCGTCTTTCAAGCTGCAGCGTTGTTACCTGCACTTACTCACCCCAGTCACTTACCCAAAAGTAAGCTCCTGGGGGTGAGTAAGCTTGTCGCCTAGCCGCAGCTCGAAATCCATAGGGTATTGATAAGCAGGTGGGGTTAACCCGCCTGCATTGCCATTTTGGGCCATGGCAATTGCTGTGGTTGTTCGCACTGCTTTAGCCGGAGAGCACCCCGATTGAACGATGTTATCCCTCGTCCGCTAGCCAAATCGCAGAAGGTCTTCACCCCTCTGCTGGAAATCCGTAACCTTACCAAAACCTTTGACGGCCAGAACGCGGTAGAAGACGTCAGCCTGACGATCTACAAGGGCGAAATTTTTGCGCTGTTGGGGCCCTCTGGCTGCGGAAAATCGACGTTGCTGCGCATGTTGGCCGGTTTTGAACAGCCGACGGAAGGGCAAATTGTCCTCGACGGCCAGGACATGTCCCATGTGCCGCCATACCAGCGCCCGGTCAATATGATGTTCCAGTCCTATGCGCTGTTCCCCCATATGACGGTGGAGCAGAACATCGCGTTTGGCCTCAAGCAGGACAAAATGCCGCGCGCGCAAATTAACGAGCGCGTCACAGAAATGCTGACGCTGGTGCATATGCAGGAATACGCCAAGCGTAAGCCGCACCAGCTCTCCGGCGGGCAACGCCAGCGTGTGGCGCTGGCGCGTAGCCTGGCTAAACGGCCAAAGCTGTTGCTGTTGGATGAACCAATGGGCGCGCTGGATAAGAAACTGCGCGATCGTATGCAGCTGGAAGTGGTGGATATCCTGGAGCGCGTGGGCGCGACCTGCGTCATGGTCACCCACGATCAGGAAGAAGCGATGACCATGGCTGGCCGTATCGCCATCATGAACCGCGGCAAGTTTGTGCAAATTGGTGAGCCGGAAGAGATCTACGAGCACCCGAACAGCCGTTTCAGCGCCGAGTTTATCGGTTCGGTCAACGTGTTCGATTGCGTGTTACAGGAGCGTCGGGACGATGCATTGATCTTGCAAAGCCCTGGTTTACGCCATGCGCTTAAGGTCGATCCTGATTCATCGGTGGTAGACGGTGTGCCTATTCAGGTCGCTCTCCGCCCGGAAAAGATCATGCTGTGTGAGGAAGTGCCGGAAGACGGCTGCAACTTTGCGGTGGGTGAGGTGGTGAACATCGCCTATCTGGGCGATCTGTCGATCTACCACGTCAAACTGCTCAGTGGGCAGATGATCAGTGCGCAGCTGCAAAACGGCCATCGCTTCCGCAAAGGGATGCCGACCTGGGGTGATGAAGTGCGCCTGTGTTGGGAAACCGACAGCTGTGTGGTTCTGACGGTGTAGTTGAGAACGTGAGGAGTAACCACCATGACATTGCTTTCTGAACGTTCGCCGGAGCCCCCGGCAAGAGTACCCGGCCCGATTAAGGCGTTTATCCAACGTTTGCAGATGGCCCATGGCCGCAAGTTGGTGATCGCGCTGCCGCTGCTGTGGCTGCTGCTGTTGTTTATGCTGCCGTTCCTGATCGTGTTCAAGATCAGTCTCTCAGAGCTGGCCTTGGCGGTACCGCCTTATACCGATCTGATGAGTTGGGCAGACGGCAAACTCGATATTGCACTGAACTTTGCCAACTACCTGCAGTTGACCGATGACCCGTTATACATCGATGCCTATCTGCAATCCTTGCAGATTGCGGCGGTTTCAACGTTATGCTGCCTGGTGATCGGCTACCCGCTGGCGTGGGCGGTGGCACACAGTAAACCGTCGACCCGCAACATTCTGTTGCTGTTGGTGATCCTGCCTTCCTGGACGTCATTCCTGATCCGTGTGTATGCCTGGATGGGGATACTGAAGAACAACGGGGTGTTGAACAACTTCCTGATGTGGTTGGGGGTGATCGATCAGCCGCTGGTGATCCTGCATACCAATCTGGCGGTGTATATCGGCATCGTTTATTCCTATCTGCCGTTTATGGTGTTGCCAATTTATACCGCGCTGACGCGCCTTGATTACTCGCTGGTTGAAGCCTCGCTGGATCTGGGGGCCAAGCCGTTGAAAACCTTCTTCAGCGTGATCATGCCGTTAACGCGTGGCGGTATCATTGCCGGCTCGATGCTGGTGTTTATCCCGGCGGTGGGGGAGTTCGTGATCCCGGAACTGCTCGGCGGGCCAGACAGCATCATGATTGGCCGCGTGCTCTGGCAAGAGTTCTTCAATAACCGTGACTGGCCGGTCGCCTCGGCGGTTGCTACCGTGATGCTGCTGTTGCTGATTGTACCTATTCTCTGGTTCCACAAGCACCAGAACAAGGAAATGGGAGGGCAGGGATGAATAACTTGCCGGTAGTGCGCTCACCGTGGCGCATAGCGATTCTGGTGGTCGGTTTCACCTTCCTCTACGCACCGATGCTGATGCTGGTGATCTACTCGTTCAACAGCTCCAAGCTGGTTACCGTTTGGGCGGGATGGTCGTTCCGTTGGTATATCGAATTGTTCCACGATTCGGCGATGATCAGCGCAGTTGGCCTGAGTTTGACCATTGCGGCGGCTTCCGCCACGGCAGCGGTGATCCTCGGTACCATTGCCGCGATGGTGATGGTGCGCTTTGGGCGTTTCCGGGGTTCGACCGGGTTTGCCTTTATGCTCACCGCACCGCTGGTTATGCCAGACGTGATCACCGGTTTGTCGCTGCTGCTATTGTTTGTGGCGATGGGGCACACCTTTGGTTGGCCTTCTGAGCGTGGGATGTTCACCATCTGGTTGGCGCACGTCACCTTCTGTACCGCCTATGTGTCGGTCGTTATCAGTTCGCGCCTGCGTGAACTGGATCGTTCGATCGAAGAGGCAGCTATGGATCTGGGCGCGACGCCGCTGAAGGTGTTTTCCGTGATCACCTTGCCGATGATTGCCCCGGCGCTGATCTCGGGCTGGATGCTGGCGTTTACTCTCTCGTTGGACGATCTGGTAATTGCCAGCTTCGTGGCCGGGCCTGGGGCCACCACCTTGCCAATGCTGGTATTCTCCAGCGTGCGGATGGGGGTTAACCCGGAGATCAACGCCTTGGCGACGCTGATCCTGCTGGTGGTGGGGATCATCGGGTTTATTGCCTGGTGGTTTATGGCGCGGGCGGAAAAACAGCGCGCGCGTGAACTGCAAAGGGCCGCTCGTGGCTGATGCTGTTGACGATTAATCGAGCTTCAAGCGCCGCCTGACAGGGCGGCGTTTTATCTTGTTCTGACCTCGTAAATAAGTTTTTGTCCGCGTTGGGTGGTACAATCTGAGCCCTCATTGGTCATCCTGAGTTAACGGTTACTATTCATGCATTGCGCTTTGTACTCGGCGGGCACCTGCCGTTCCTGTCAATGGCTGGAAAAGTCTTATCCCCAGCAACTGGTAGAAAAACAACATCATCTGCAATCCTTGCTGGCGGATCGCGATGTCGCGCAGTGGTTGGAACCGGTGACGGGTGAACAGAGTGCATTTCGCAACAAGGCGAAAATGGTGGTCAGCGGTAGCGTTGAGCGGCCGTTGCTTGGCATGTTGCACCGTGATGGCACGCCGGTAGACCTGTGTGATTGCCCGTTGTATCCGTCCAGCTTTGCCCCGATTTTCGCGGTCTTGAAAGACTTTATTCCCCGCGCTGGGTTAACGCCTTATAACGTGGCATGCAAGCGTGGCGAGCTGAAATATTTACTTCTGACGGAAAGCACCTTCAGCGGCGGCCTGATGCTGCGCTTTGTGCTGCGTTCCGAAAGCAAGCTGGCGCAACTGCGTGCGGCCTTGCCTTGGTTACAAGAGCAGTTGCCGCAGTTGAAGGTGATCTCCGCCAATATTCAGCCAGTACACATGGCGATCATGGAAGGCGAGCATGAAATCCCGCTGACCGAACAGCAGGCGCTGGAAGAGCGGTTCAACCAGGTGCCGTTATACATTCGCCCGCAGAGCTTTTTTCAAACCAATCCGCAGGTGGCCAGCCAGCTGTATGCCACCGCACGGGATTGGGTACGGGCGCTGGGGATTGCCAGCATGTGGGATCTGTTCTGTGGCGTTGGCGGCTTCGGGTTGCATTGCGCACAGCCGCAAACCCGGCTGACCGGCATTGAAATCAGCGCAGAAGCGATAGCCTGTGCCAAACAGTCGGCACAAACTCTCGGCTTACAACAGGTAGATTTTCAGGCGCTGGATTCGACCCGATTTGCCACCGCTGAGGGAGAGGTTCCTGAGTTGGTCTTGGTGAACCCGCCGCGCCGGGGGATTGGCAACGAGCTGTGTGATTATCTCAACCGCATGGCGCCGGATTATATTCTTTATTCCAGCTGTAATGCGCTAAGTATGGCGAAGGATTTGGCGATGTTGCCCGATTACCGAGTTGAGCGCGTTCAGCTATTTGATATGTTCCCGCATACTGCTCATTACGAAGTGTTGACGCTGCTAGTCCGGAAATAATGGCCCTCCAGTGAGGGCCTGTAGTCTAGCTGAGGTATTACTGCGGGAACCACTTATCGTTGATCGCCTTGTAGGTCCCATCCGCCTTGATCGCGTCCAGCGCAGCATTCAGCTTGGCCAGTAGTGCCTGATTGTCCGGGCGTACGGCAATGCCCAGGCCGGTACCAAAGTACTGCGCATCGGTTACGTGCTCGCCCACGGCGGCCAGCTCCGGGTTATTCTTCAGCCACTCATTAACCACCGCAGTGTCACCGAACACGCCATCAATACGGCCATTCTTCAGCTCTAGCACGGCATTTTGGTAGCTGTCATAAGACACGGTATTAATTTCCGGGTGTTTGTCCTGCATGTATTTTTGATGCGTGGTGCCGTTTTCCATCCCCAGCTTTTTGCCTTTCAAATCCGCCAGCGTAGCGAACTTGCCTTTCTGAGCAATGACGATGGCCGAGTTGGCATAATAGGGCTGGGTAAAGGTTACCTGCTTGCTGCGCTCCGGAGTAATGTCCATACCAGAAATCACCGCATCATATTTTTTGAATTTCAGCGCGGCGATCAGGCTGTCAAAAGCCTGGTTGGTAAAGGTGCAGTCGGCCTGCATCTGCTTGCACAAGGCCTTGGCCAAATCGATATCGAAACCGACGATCTGGTTATTGGCATCCAGAGATTCAAACGGCGGGTAGGTCGCTGAAGAGGCGAAACGGATAGTGTCTGCGGCGGCAGCGTTAAAGGTGATCCCGGCGAGAATGGTGGCGGCAAGTAACAGCTTTTTCATCGGTACGGCTCCTGTCGTAAATTTGATTGTTGTCTCGCCACCTTTTTTTCTGACAACGCCCCAAGGGCATTGTGAGTGGCTATGCCGATAACAATGCCATTTAGTGAATGACTATTCAATATAAATGACTAGAAAATTATTTTCAGCCATAAAAAAGCCCTGCGCAAGGCAGGGCTAGTTCAGCGAGGCTTGGCTCAGTTACGCCGTTCAAATGCCAATGCGCGGCGTTCAACTATACGCATCAGTAACGTCAGCAGGCCATTGACGCACAGGTACACAATGCCAGCGGCACCGAAGACCATCACGTCATAAGTCCGGCCGTACATCAGTTGGCTATAACCCATCACTTCCATCAGCGTAATGGTATAGGCAAGCGAGGTACTCTTGAACACCAGAACCACTTCATTGGAGTAGGATGACAAGGCACGTTTGAAGGCATACGGCAGCAGAATACGCAGCGTTTGCTGGCGTGACATGCCCAGCGCTTCACAGGATTGCCATTGGCCCGCCGGGATAGCGCGCACCGCCCCATGGAACAACAGGGTGGTGTAGGCCGCACTGTTCAGCGCCAACGCAATCATCGCGCAGAGCCAGGGTTGCGACAGCAGGTTCCACAGCCAGGGATACTCACGGATCGCCGGGAACTGGCCAGGGCCGTAGTAAATCAGGAAGATCTGCACCAGCAACGGCGTACCGGTGAACAACGTAATGTAGACCTTCACCAACTGCGTCAGCACCGGGGTTTTTAACGTCAGGATCACCGTCAGCACTAGCGACATCAGCAAGGCAACAATCAGTGCAACAATCGTCAGAGACAGGCTGGTATGCAAGCCTTTGATGATTTCGGGGATGAACTCAAGCATCAGGCTGGCCCCCGCTCAAAACGTGTGGTGCGCAGCTCGATCCGCTTAAGGATGTATTGGCTCAGCAGGGTGATAACCAAATAGATTGTCGCAGCAATCACATACCAGGTAAACGGCTCCTGGGTGCGGGTGGCAATACTTTTGGTCTGCAACATCAAATCGTTAACGCTAATCAACGACACCAGTGCGGTATCTTTCAGCAGCACCAGCCACTGGTTGCCCAGCCCCGGCAGCGCGTGACGCCACATTTGCGGCATGATCAAGCGGAAGAAGATAGCCGTCTTGCTTAGTCCCAGAGCCTGGCCGGATTCCCATTGGCCCTGTGGCACCGCTTTCAGCGCCCCACGCAGCGTTTGCGATGCGTAGGCAGAATAGAGCAGAGCCAGGGCGATAACGCCGCACAGGAACGGGCTGACTTCGAAATTATCGATAGACAGCTGCACCGGCAGTTGGAACAGGCCGAAGTTCAGGACAAAGCCGTCGGACAGCATCATCAGCAGCTGTGAGGAGCCAAAGTAGATAAACAGCACCACCAGAATTTCTGGCAAGCCGCGCAGCAGGGTCACCCAGGCGGTGCCGAGCCAACTGACCGCTTTCCAGCGGGATGACTCCCACACGGCAAACAGCATCGCCAGGATCAGGCCGAGGACCAGGGCACAAACGGCAAGGCCGACGGTCATCCCGGCGGCGCTAGCTAAAGGTTGGATTTCATTCATGGATAATGATTACTGCTGGAACCATTTTTTGTAGATGGTTTCGTAAGTCCCATCCTGCTTGATTTTATCCAGGGCGGCGTTGAATTTGCCCTGCAGTTCGGTATTTTGCAGGCGCATGGCAATGCCCAGACCGCTACCGAAGTAGTCTTTATCCGTCACTTTATCGCCCACTGCGGTCAGCGCAGCGTTTTCTTTCAGCCACTCGTTAACCACGGCGGTATCGCCGAACACCGCATCAACACGGCCATTTTTCAGATCCAGAATGGCATTCTGATAGCTGTCGTAACCCACGGTGGTGATTTCCGGGTGTTTATCGGTAAGGAATTTCTGGTGCGTGGTGCCGTTTTGTACGCCAACGCGTTTGCCTTTCAGCGCGGCCACGTCGGCCACTTTGCCTTTCTCGGCAATAAACAAGGCCGAGTTATCGTAGTAAGGCTTGCTGAACAGTACCTGCTTTTCGCGCTCAGGGGTGATATCCATACCGGCCATCACGGCATCGAAACGCTTGAACTTCAGGCTTGGGATCAGGCTGTCGAAGCCCTGGTTGGTAAAGGTACACTCAGCCTGCATCTCTTTACACAGAGCGTTGGCCAGATCGACGTCGAAGCCCTGGATCTTGTTATCCGCCGCGACAAATTCGAACGGAGGGTAGGAAGCTTCGGTAGCGAAACGAATAGTTTCGGCTGCTGAGGCAGAAACGCTGATGCCAGCCAGAACGGCGGCGATTAGTAGTTTTTTCATCGCAAACTCCCTGAGAACAGCAAATATCGCTATTAGTGTGATAAGTAATTGGCAAACTCTACGGTTTGCGGTTGTGCAAAGTGGCTGGCATCGCCCTGTTCGACGATATGGCCATTTTCCATATACACCACGCGGCTGGCGGTTTTACGCGCTACTTCAACCTCATGGGTGACGATCACCTGAGTGATACCGGTGCCCGCCAACTCGCGAATGATGCTGACGATCTGCGCGGTAATTTCCGGATCCAGCGCGGCCGTAGGCTCATCGAACAGCAGAACCTGAGGCTCCATCATCAGCGCACGGGCAATGGCTACGCGCTGTTGTTGGCCACCGGAGAGATGCAGTGGGAAACGATCGGCAAAATCGGTCAGGCGTAACCGGGTCAGCAACTTGTCGGCACGCGCCATCGCTTGTGCCTTGGTCAGGCCAAGTACGCGGCAGGGCGCTTCGATCAGGTTTTGCACCACGGTCAGATGTGGCCAGAGATTGTACTGCTGGAACACCATGCCTACGTTTTGGCGCAGTTCGCGGATGGATTTCTCCCCCGGTGACTGTTTAAAGTCGAACTGATTGCCCGCGATTCGCAGGTGGCCAGAGCGTGGCATTTCCAGCAGGTTAAGCACCCGCAGCAGCGAACTCTTACCCGCACCGCTTGGACCAAGCAGCACCAGAGTCTCGCCGGCAGGGCAATCCAGTGTAATGTTAAACAGCGCCTGATGTGCGCCGTAAAAGCAGTTGATATCTTTTAGTTGAATACTCATGCGCTGAAATTGAATAGACATTGATGCCGGGAATGGTAACTTCCACAGAATACTTATGCAATCTTTGTGAGTTAAAATTTATTAGTACGTCGCAGAATGACTAAATAATAGCAGAAGATACCGTGAGCGCTGGCGGAATGGCGGATTTGTCGCGCACACTGTGAGATAGCTAGCTATTTTTCTCAAGGCGATGGAATTTTGAGCGTTTCTGAGGGGGTAATTGGCAACCGGGAAGGTGATACACCCGGCTGCCATCTTGGTGTTACTGGTTCTCAAGAACCTGACGCAGCGTACCGCTGGCGGCATGTGGCGGAATGTTGAGGAAGCGGATGTCGTCAATCACCCAGCAGGTGCCTTCACGGACCATCAGCACTTCGTCCTGCCAGTTGATTGCACTGGCACCTTCTTTCTGGTGGGTCAGCTGTACACGCAGCGGGATGTTTTTGGCATCGGTGTTAGGAATGGTGGAGGCGCTGGCAACCGATGCGCTGGTTGGCCCCTGGGCATTGCCAGAGAACAGATCGCCGGTGATGGTGTGTTTGCCAGGGTGCTGAGCGGCACTGACCAGATCCTGATACAGCACCTGGCTCAGGTAAGGCTGCAACTGTGCCAGACGACTGCTGTCCGGCAGTGCGGTGCTTGGGCCTTGCTGAATGCGCAGGTCATAGAATTTCTGGGCCACCGTATCCGGGCCACCTTCCACGCAGGCGCCAGTGCGAACGCCAACATCCTTAAAGGCCGGATCGACGGTGGTACAGGCGCTTAAGAACAGGGCCAAGGGTAAAACAACAGCAAGCGTTTTTGTTTTCATCTCATAACCTTATGTAAAAGTCTCTCAACCATGAAGACCGAAAACCACGGGACTAGCCTACAGTATAAAGGCGTTTTTGGTCCTTGCATTGGTGCTGTGTGCCATTGTGCCACAGAACATCCGTTTAAATTAGCTGTCCTACCACAGCAATGATTTGATTTTATAAGGAGTTCTTGATGCAATTGTCCACTACCCACACCCTGGAAGGGTTTACCATCACCGAATATTGCGGCGTAGTCACCGGTGAAGCGATTCTGGGTGCCAATATTTTCCGTGATTTCTTTGCCGGCGTGCGTGATATCGTTGGTGGCCGTTCCGGTGCCTATGAGAAAGAGCTGCGCAAGGCGCGTCAGTTGGCCTTTCAGGAGGTGCAGGAGCAGGCCAAAGAACTTGGGGCTAACGCGGTAGTCGGCATCGATATCGATTATCAAACCGTGGGTAAAGATAGCACCATGCTGATGGTCAGCGTCAGTGGCACCGCGGTAAAAGTCAGCCGCTGACATTCACCGATAGGCACACAACGTTGTTAAGCGGGCGCAGCATGCGGCGCCCCTACGGTCAAATATGTGCGGCAGTGCGGTGCGATAACAAGGAAGTTAAA
This sequence comes from Serratia sp. 3ACOL1, assembly GCF_003668775.1. NCBI lineage: Bacteria > Pseudomonadati > Pseudomonadota > Gammaproteobacteria > Enterobacterales > Yersiniaceae > Serratia > Serratia sp. 3ACOL1. The sequence goes on from NZ_CP033055.1 coordinate 762,739, forward strand.
TGGCAAATGCCGAGCAGGGAAGCTGTGAACTGCAACAGAAAGTTAGTCGACTGCGCCAAATCCTGTCATATCCTGATGGCGGAATTTCACAGCAGGAAGGAGCGTATTTTGGTTAAGTGGTTGTGGATCGCTGCCATTGCAGTTTTGACGGGGTGCCAACAGCAATCCACCAGCACGCTGGTGGATCACGGTAGCTATCAGTTGGAAACCCTGCATCAGGCTCCGGGGGCCGATCAGCGTATCCGTTTCCTAGTGATGCATTACACCGCAGAAAACTTTCACTCATCGCTAAAAACGCTGACGGACGAGCACGTCAGCGCCCATTACTTGCTGCCTGCGCATCCTTCAGAGCAGGGCGGCAAACCGGTGGCGTATCAACTGGTACCGGAAGCGCTGCGGGCCTGGCATGCCGGGGCCAGCAACTGGCGTGGGCGTACCAATTTGAACGATACTTCGATCGGCATTGAGATCGTCAACCGGGGTTTTACCCGTAACTTGCTGGAGACAGACTGGCAGCCCTATACGCCCGAGCAAATTGCGTTACTGATCCAACTTAGCCGCGATATTGTGCAGCGTTACGCGCTGCAACCGACGGACGTGGTAGGGCACAGTGACATCGCACCGCAGCGTAAGCAGGATCCTGGCCCACTCTTCCCATGGCAACAGCTTGCGCAGGCAGGCATTGGTGCCTGGCCGGATGAGCGGGAGGTGGAACGTTACCTGGCAGGTCGTGATAAGCATGAGCCGGTGGCGATGGCATCACTGTTGGAAAAGCTGGCGCGCTACGGCTATGGCGTTGATCCCACATGGGATGCCAAGCAGCAGCGGAATCTGGTAGCGGCGTTTCAGATGCATTTCCGGCCCAGCGATTATCGCGGTGAGCCGGATGCAGAAAGCGAGGCGATTATTGAGGCGTTGCTAAGCAGATACGGAGCTATGCGCTAACGCCAAAAGAAATGCCCTCACGCTCTCCCACAGTGGACCGTTCGAGTTTGCTGAGATTATCTTTTTACTGCCAAATGTGCAGGGACTAACAGCTCCCTCTCCGTATGGACTGTCTCTTATACACAACTCGGCATCTTACTGTTTTTTATGGGAATTATTTCAAGCGAATCAATAGGGCACTCGGAAAAATTCTCTTTAAAATCAGCCTGCTATGTTTCTCAAATTACGGCCATTTGACCGCAACTTGAGATGTGTATAAGAGACAGCCGTATGGAAGGGGATCGTTCGAGTTTTCTGAGATTATCTTTTTACTACCAAATGTGCAGGGACTAACAGCTCCCTCTCCGAATGGAAGGGGATCGTTCGAGTTTGCTGAGATTATCTTTTTACTACCAAATGTGCAGGGACTAACAGCTCCCTCTCCCTGTGGGAGAGGGTTGGGGTGAGGGGTTAGTTATAGCCCGTGCAGATTACCGTGATCTTTTAACCAGCGAGCAGTACGGCTAATGCCTTCTTCTAGCGAAACCACGGGTTGATAACCCAGTTCCTGCTGTGCGCGAGTGGTGTTCAGCGTCAGATCGAAATTGAGTTTGGCCACACTGTAATGGGTCAACACGGGCTCTTTATCGCTTTTACTGCCCAGCTTTTCCATGCCACGTGCCATCATATCCAGCATCGGGTAGGGCACCGAGCGGATGCGACACTTCATGCCCAACTCATCGATCAGCTGTTGCAGCACGGTGCGTAGCGTGCAAGCTTGCTGGTTGGAGATGTTGTAGGCCCGGCCAGAAGGAGTCTCTTCCTTCACGGTGGCCAGCCACATGGCGTGTACCGCATTATCCAGATAGGTCATATCGACCAGTGCATCCCCGCCACGCGGTAGCAACAGGCTGCCGTAATGTTTGATCATATGCAGCAGGCGCGGCAGCATGATTTTGTCGTGTGGGCCAAATAGCCCCTGTGGGCGCAGGATAGTGAAATGGGTTTGCGGGTTGGACAGCGCCAACTGTTGCACCACCTGTTCCCCGGCGGCCTTGCTGCGGGCAAACTCGTTGGCATAACGAATCGGGCGGAAGTCTTCATCCACATTGCGGTGATGGTGATAATCAAAGTAAATCGCCGGCGACGAAATATGAATGAACCGTTCCACACCGTAGGCCGCAGCCCATTCCCCCAAACGGCGGGTAGCGCGGACGTTGGCCAGTTCGAAGGCTTCTTCTGTACCCCATGGGGAAGTGAAACCGGAGCAGTGCCACAGCACATCCACATCCGCCAGCATGGCTTTGGCCTGCGAAGAGATCAGGTTGGTGAGATCGGCATGGATGAATTCGGCACCCATTTTTTCCAGCAGGCAACCCATGGCCTGATTGCGCCCGGTGGCACGTACTTTTATGCCTTGGCGGCGGAGATATTCAACGGCGTTACGGCCTAACCCACTGGTTGCACCGGTGACCAATACCTTCATAACTCACTCTGTTCTCACCAAAAATCAGGATGCTGAGGGCGTTTTAGCGCGCCCCAGCAAATAAGGTGCCATTCTTTCGTGATTTTGTGCGCTATGCAATGAGAAAGGACCTAACCGCAGCAGCAAACTGTGCGGTTGATCGACAATTAGACTAATGAGGACGCTGGTTATCGTACTCTTCGGCCAATTGGGCAATCCGTTTGGCCATGCCACGGAAAATAAACAGGTGGGCAGGCATCATGACAAACCAGTATAACAGCCCGCTGAAACCGGCAGGATGCCACCAGGCGCGGACATCGAGCTGGCGGCGATCGCCCAGGTCTTTGATACTGAAGGTCAGGCGACCAAGCCCCGGAGCTTTCATCCCGAACATCAATGCCAGCTGGCGCAATGGCTTCTTGGTGATCACCTTCCAGCCATCGACCAGATCGCCGACTTCCAGGGTGTCACGCTGCGGTCGGCCATAGACGATGCCGTTGCCGATCATATCGTCCATGCGGGCACGGATTTGCCACAGGATGTTGGCGTAGAAGTATCCCTCTTTGCCGCCCAACTGCTGCACGACGTGCCATAGTGCTTCACTCGAGGCCTGGGTATCCAGTTCGCAGCCTGCATGTTTGGGGTAGAAACCGTAACCGGGGCGCCAGCGGGCTCGGGCTTCAGGATCGTAACCCCAGTCGGCAGAGTCGACCACCTCGTCTTCGCGGCGTAGCGTCTCCTTCACGGCCTCATCAAAGGTTTGTAGTGGCTGTGGGATCAAGGCTTGCAGCGGTTTGCCATCGGCAGGTAAGTCATGGTTCAGCCCCTGAATGAGCGCGCTGGCAATTGAGGTTGGTACAGACGTGATCATGCTGATAAACCATACCGAGATAAAGCGTGTCGGCAGCGGCACCGGGATCAGCCAGCGCTTTTTGCCGCTGATCTTGATAAAGCGCTCGAACATGGTTTGGTAACTGATGTACTCCGGCCCGGCCACGTCAAAAATCCGGTTTTCCTGCGCCGGATGTTGCAGTAGCCCGGTCAGGTAAGTGAGCAGGTTATCCAGTGCGACCGGGGACGATTTTGATCGCACCCAACGCGGTGGCGTCAGGATCGGCAGGTTATAGACCATATCGCGCATAATCTCGAACGCGGCTGACCCTGGGCCAACCACGATGCTGGCGCGCAATTCGGTGACGGGAATGCCGCTTTGGCGCAGGATTTCGCCGGTCAGCTTACGGGCGATGAGGTGAGGGGAGCTACTGCCCTCTGGTTGCAGTGCGCCAAGGAAAATAACCTGTTTAACGTTGGATCCTCGCAAGGCGTCCCGCAGGTTCTCCGCCGCCTGGCGTTCCTTTTCGATAAAATCATCGCCATCGCCCATGCCGTGGATCAGGTAGTAAACGGCATCGATCTGCCATAGCGCCGCCGTTAGCGTTTCTGGACGGTAGACATCCACGTAGCGGCAGCTTACGTGCGGCCAGTTTTGCTCTTCCAACCATTCTATGCGGCGTGCTGCTGCGGTGATTTCGTGGCCCTGTTCGGTCAACCGGGGGATCAGGTGTTGGCCAATATAACCGCTGGCTCCAAGAACCAGAATACGTTGGGAGGTCATTGCGCTGCCTTAGTTTATTGATGTTAATGTGAGCGTAGCTTTACCCTATGGATGTCAAGCCGCAGCTTGCAATCCATAGGGTATAGAATGACAAATTAGCGGGCTAAATGCACTTTTTGTATGGGTATCAAAAGTTGCATCTGCACGTAGGGCGGTTCACACTACGCGGCGATCAAGCAATGAGCCTATGCCCGATGAAAATCAATTCTCTGTGTTATTTGCTGCTGCTAATTGCCTTGGCTGGCAGCCTGTGTTTTCCCGCTCCGCTGTGGACGTGGTTGCTGTTGGTAAACTTGCTGACCCTGCTAATCTACGGTGTCGATAAGCTGGCCGCTTGCAAAAGTTGGCAACGGGTACCGGAAATCACCCTGCTGCTGTTCGGCGTGTTGGGCGGTTGGATAGGGGCCATTATCGGGCAACGACTGTTCCGTCATAAAACGCAGAAACAGCCGTTCAAAACCTATTTTATCCTCAGCGTAGTGCTGAACCTGCTGCTGATACTGGCTGCGGGTTACTGGCTCTATGGCCGGATGGTGGTTTAAGTTACCGCAATGTGCGCAATTAAACGGGCGCCGTATGTGCCGCCCGTTGTCATCAATCTGCGTTAAGGTTTCTTCTCGCCGACTACCACTGGAGCATATTCAACCGGCACCCACGCATAGCCTTTACCTTCGACGCGCACGTGGCCCAGGCCAGGGAAAGGTAAGTGCGCTCCGCCAACCCACAGCTTGTTTTCAGCCGCATCGGCAAACACCTTCTGCCGGGTAGCGATCGCCTGTTTGGAGTCCGTGTCAAAGTCCACCGCGACTTCAGGTTTGGCAAACTGCAAAGAGTGACTGTGGACGATATCCCCCCACAACAGCAGTTTCTGGCCGCCGGAGCTGAACAGGTATGAGGTATGCCCAGGCGTATGGCCCGGTGTCGCTATCACCTCCAGCCCAGGAAGTAACTGCTCCCCAGGGCTGTAAAGTTTCAGCTTGCCCTGTTCGGCATAAGGGGCCACGGCGTCCTGGGCCATCTTGAACATCGGCTGCGCGTCCTTCGGGGCTTTGGACGCTATCTCTTTACTCAGCCAATAATCCCCGTCGGCCTTGGAGGCATAGACAGTGGCGTTAGGGAAGGCGGCCTTGCCCTGATCGGTGATGCCGCAGGCGTGATCGGGGTGCAGATGCGTCAGCAATATCATATCAACCTGCTCTGGCTGATAACCTGCCGCGCGCAGGTTGTTTTTGATGGCCCCCAACGTCGGTCCAAAACACTGCGAGGTACCGGCATCAACCAGAACCAGATGCGTACCGGTATTCACCAGAAACGCGTTAACCGCTGTCTGAATGCCTGACTTGCTGTCGGTAAACATGCGGGCGAACAACTTTTGCATATCCGGTTCGCTGACACCATGGAACAGCTTGGCGTCCAGTTTGACGTAACCGTCGTACAGCGCCGTCACCTCCAGGTTACCCAACATCATGCGGTAATAGCCGGGAGCCTGCGTTTGCTGTTGGGCCGGCGCTGGGGCGGCGCTAGCTGGCAAGGTAAACATCATTCCACTGCTAACGAGGGTGAGAGCTAATAACGTCTGGCGAAATTTATGACTCATAGAGGATATCCCTTCAGGTATTGGAACTAGGCTGAGATGGCGGGTTTGGCGAGAACCGGGAAGCGGGGCCTCCCGGTGTTACTACAAAAAAGTTAGGCGTGCTGCTGCAAGAATTCCCGCCACAGATCGACCACTTTTTGCAGATCTTGGCGGCTAACGTTGAGATGGGTCAGGATACGGGTTAACGGCCCGGCGCTGATCAACACGCCACGTTCGCGCATCCAGGGGCCGAGCTTGGCCGCCAACTCCGGGGATTGGCGCAGATAGAGCACGTTGGTTTGTGCGCCCGGCTCGGCAATATCCACGCCAATGTCACGCAACTGCTGTTCGAGCCATTTGGCGTTGTCATGATCTTCTTTCAGCCGCTCGACGTTGTGCTCCAAGGCATAGAGCCCGGCAGCCGCCAGAATACCGGCCTGGCGCATACCGCCACCGGTCATCTTGCGCCAGCGGTTGGCACGCTGAATAAACTCTTCGCTACCGCATAGCAGCGAGCCAACCGGTGCCCCCAGGCCTTTCGACAGGCAAATGGTGAAGGTGTCGCAATACTGGGCAAGGGTTTTCAGCGGTACGTTAAGCGCCACCGCCGCGTTGAAAATGCGCGCGCCGTCAATGTGCAGAGCAAGTTTGTGCTCACGAGTGAACTGCCAGGCCTGTTGCAGATATTCCAGCGGCAGCACGCGGCCGCTGATGGTGTTTTCCAGGCTCAGCAGACGAGTCTTGGCAAAGTGAATATCATCAGGCTTGATGGCGGCGGCGACTTTATCTAACGGCAGCGTGCCATCGGGATTGGCTTCGATCGGCTGGGGCTGGATGCTGCCCAGCACGGCGGCACCACCGGCTTCATATTTATAGTTATGCGCCTGCTGGCCAACGATATATTCCTCACCACGCTGGCAATGGCTCAGCAGGGCTACCAGGTTGGCCTGGGTGCCGGTAGGCAGGAATAATGCCGCCTCTTTGCCAGAGAGCCTGACCGCTTCGGCCTGGAGGGCGTTGACGGTGGGATCGTCGCCATATACGTCGTCGCCGACGTCAGCCTGCGCCATGGCGGTGCGCATCTCTGCGCTAGGTTGGGTAACGGTGTCACTGCGTAAATCGATAAGCATACGGGTCCTTGGTAGCCGATGAGGAAGTGGCTTTCATCATAACCGGATTAGCGCGGGGCAAAAGCGGAAAATGCAGGGGACAACCAACTTCATTGCCCCCAGAAGCGATTAACGCAGCCAGTTGGTTTTAGCCAGTTCGACGACCTCATCGCCCCGGCCGTTGATGATGGCGCGCAGCATATACAGGCTGAACCCTTTAGCCTGTTCGAATTTGATCTGCGGCGGCATCGCCAGCTCTTGTTTGGCCGTGACCACGTCGAGCAAGGCCGGGCCAGGATGCGCAAGCATTTCCTGCAATGCCGCGTCCAGCTCGGAGGCCTTTTCTACCCGAATGCCTTTGATACCTGCCGCATTGGCGATGGCGGCAAAGTCTGGGTTGTGCAGATCGGTGCCGTCGGTAAGGTAGCCACCGGCTTTCATCTCCATCGCCACAAAGCCCAGCACGCTGTTATTGAATACCACTACCTTGACCGGCAGCTGCAACTGGGCCAGCGACAGAAAATCCCCCATCAGCATGGTGAAGCCACCGTCACCGCACATGGCGATCACCTGTTTATCCGGTTCGGTGGCTTGGGCACCAATCGCCTGCGGCATGGCGTTGGCCATTGAGCCATGGTTGAACGAACCGAGCAGGCGGCGTTTGCCGTTCATTTTCAAATACCGTGCAGCCCACACCGTCGGCGTGCCGACATCGCAGGTGAAGATGGCGTCATCCGTGGCTGAGTTGCTGATTTGCTGTGCCAGATATTGTGGGTGGATCGGCTGGTCATCGTTGGCGGTTGCCAACCCGTCGAGATCTTTACGCGCTTCCCGGTAATGCTCCAGCGCTTTATCCAGGAACTTGCGGTCGCTCTTGGCTTGCAACTGCGGCAGCAAGGCGCTGAGCGTCGTTTTGATATCGCCCATTAGCGCCATATTGACCGGGCAATGGGCGCCGATGCTGCCGGGGTTGATATCGATCTGAATGATATTGGCATTGCTAGGATAAAACGCCCGATAAGGGAACTGAGTGCCTAGCAGCACCAGGGTATCCGCGTTCATCATGGCATGATAGCCGGAAGAGAAACCAATCAGCCCGGTCATACCGACGCTGTAAGGGTTATCCCATTCGATGTGCTCTTTACCGCGCAGGGCGTGCACAATCGGGGCCTGCAAAAGTTCGGCCAGTTTGACGACTTCGTCATGCGAACCGGCGCAGCCGCTGCCACACATCAGGGTGATGTTTTTGGCGCTGTTCAGCGTTTCCGCCAGTTTTTGCAGCTCGCTCATCGGTGGCTGCATCAGTGGGTGCGCGGGCGTATGCCACACCATGCTGGCATCTTCTGGGGCCATTTGCAGGGCGACATCCCCCGGCAGCACTATCACCGAGACGCCACGGTTGAGGATCGCTTTGCGCATGGCAATCTCAAGCACTCGCGGCAGTTGCTCAGGATTGGACACCAGCTCGCAGTAATGGCTGCATTCGCGGAACAGCTCTTGCGGGTGCGTCTCCTGGAAGTAGCCGCTGCCGATCTCGCTGGAAGGAATATGGGCGGCGATAGCCAGCACCGGGACGTGATTGCGGTGGCAATCGAACAGGCCGTTGATCAGGTGTAGGTTGCCGGGGCCGCAGGAACCTGCGCAGACCGCCAGTTGGCCAGTGAGCTGCGCTTCGGCACCGGCAGCAAAGGCGGCGACTTCCTCGTGGCGGGTGCCCATCCAGGAGATGGTTCCCATCCGATGCAGGCTGTCACTCAGGCCGTTGAGCGAATCGCCGGTAACGCCCCAGATCCGTTTTACACCTGCCTGTTCCAGCGTTTTGGCGATCAGCGTGGCTACTGTTTGCTTCATCGTTCCTCCAGTCATTATCCAAAATGAGGGGTACTCGCCCGGTTAGAGGCAAACAGAAAGTGTAGAAGGGCATTAGGGGATACGCTTGCCGATATGTGCCCCATCGGGAAGATGGGGCCAAAGCGTCAGGCGAGGGTGACGTCACCCTGTAGCTGGCAGCTACAGGCCAGCACGTAGCCCTGTTCGATTTCCGCCGGGGTTAACGTCATGGTGCTGGTGGTGGTGTATTGGCCATCGATAATACGGGTTTTGCACGAGCCGCAAACGCCAGCACGGCAGGCGGCATTGACCGGTAACTTATGGGCTTCTAAAGCGGCGAGCAAGGTGCTGCCGACGGGCACGTGGAATTCACGCAGCGGCTGACCGATGCGCAATGTTAACTGTTCGCTTTTCCCATCATCCAACTGCGCCGAGGTGTGGAACTGTTCCTGGTGGAAGTTGGCTGTGGGGACGCCGAGCCCCAGGCAAAGCTGTTCAACCTGTTGCATGTAAGGGGCCGGGCCGCAGGTCATCACGGTACGTGAGGCGATATCCGGCGCGGCCTGTTGCAACACTTGTTCATTGATGCGGCCAGACAGGAAGCCGGGTTGCGCATCCTGCTCTGCCATCAAGGTCAGTTGCAATTGTGGATGGGCGGCACATAGCCGTTGCCACTGTTCGGCAAAAATCACATCGGCAGGGGTGCGGACGTTAAAGATCACCCGGATATCACATTGCGGCTTGTTCACCACCAGCCAGCGGCACATCGACATGATCGGCGTGACGCCACAGCCGGCAGCCAGCATCAGGTAGCTATCGCTGGGGTGTTGCACGCAGCTGAATTCTCCCTGGGCATCTGATAGCCAAAGTGTTTGGCCAGGTTTGACCTCTTGTGTCAGCCAGCGTGAGCCGAGGCCATCCGCCAGGCAACGTACGCTGATGCTGATAAAAGGACTCAGGCCGGGCGAAGAGGAAAGGGTATAGGCGCGCAGCGTATCTTCACTGTCGCGAATGCTGACCAACGCAAACTGACCGGGCTGATAAGGATAAAAGTCGTTATTGATCAGGTTCAGCGTCCAGACGTCGGCGGTTTCCTGTTGTAAGGAGTGCACCTGCATCGGGTTAGGGCAAAGTGGGCTGGGTTGGCTCATAGGGCACCTCAAAACAAACGGGGCCGCCGCGATGGGCAGCCCCGGAACAACGGCCTTAGCCGAGAAGGGTTTGCATATCCTGCTCTACGGTGGTGACCGAACGCAGGCCGAATTTTTCATTCAGCACCGCCAACAGATTGTCGGTCAGGAAGGCCGGGGCACTTGGGCCGGTGACGATATTTTTCACCCCTAGCGACAGCAGCGTCAGCAGAATGACGATCGCTTTCTGCTCGAACCACGACAGCACCAGGCTGAGCGGCAGATCGTTGACCGTGCCACCAACTTTCTCGGCGAGTTTGACTGCCAGCATTACGGCGGAATAGGCATCGTTACATTGGCCAACGTCCAGCAGGCGCGGTAGGCCTTCCAGCGTGCCGAAGTCCAGCTTGTTGAAGCGGTATTTACCGCACCCCAGCGTCATGATCAGGCAATCTTGCGGCACACTGCGGGCAAAATCAGTGAAGTAGCTGCGTTCATCACGGCTGCCGTCGCAACCACCCACCAGAAATACGTGGCGCAGTTTTTTCTGTACTACCAGATCAACCACGGTATCGGCAGCGCTGAGCAGTACCTGGCGGCCAAAACCGACGGTGATCAGTTGTTCGATTTCGCTATAAGGGAAGCCAGCCAACTGCTGCGCCTGAGCGATCACGGTGCTGAAATCATCCCCTTCCAGATGGTTGACACCAGGCCAGCCAACGATGCTGCGCGTCCAGATACGATCGCCATAGTTGCCGACGTTCGGATCGATGATGCAGTTGGAGGTCATGACGATCGAACCCGGGAATTTGGCGAATTCGGTCTGCTGATTTTGCCAGCCACTGCCGTAGTTACCCACCAGATGCGGGAATTTTTTCAGCTCTGGATAGCCATGGGCCGGTAACATTTCGCCGTGGGTATAGACGTTGATGCCGGTACCCGCGGTCTGTTCCAGCAGCAAGCGCAGATCTTTCAGATCGTGGCCGGAGATCAGGATCGCCTTGCCCGCCACCGGGCGCACGTTGACCGTGGTCGGCTGTGGGTCGCCAAAGGCACTGGTTTCGCCCCGATCCAGAATAGCCATCACGCTGAAGTTCATTTTGCCGATGGCCATCGAGTTGTTCAGCAGGGTGTCCAGATCGCTCGGTTGGGTGCCCAGCCAGGCCATAAAGGCGTGGTAATCGGCATAGATCTGGTTGTCGAACTGGCCCAGCACATGGGCATGTTCTATATAGGCGGCGGCCCCTTTCAGGCCGTACAGGCACAGCATCCGCAGGCCGTGGATATCGTCGCCTACCTCGGCTTTATCTTTATTGAGAGCAAACTGTGCAGCCTGTTGCAGCAGCGCAGGCATATCGTTGCCGGCCAGTTGCAGCTGAGCCAGCGGGTGATCGACTTGCACACTGGCGTCGAGCAGGCGGCAGCGAACCGCCAGCGAGTCACGCAGGGCAATAGTGTCACGTGCATAACCGATAATGCGTTCGGAATCGAAGTTAACGTTAGTCAGCGTAGAGAAGAAGGCGCGTGGGGAGAAACTGTCGACATCATGATCGATAATGCCCAACGCGCGCGCCTGCAAGGCCCAGGCAGAGAGCCCTTGCAGCGCCGCTATCAACAGATCCTGCAGGTCGGAGGTTTCTGCCGTTTTGCCGCACATCCCTTGAGCGTAAGAGCAGCCGTTACCTGCCGGTGTCCGGATGGTTTGTTCACATTGCACACAGAACATAATCGCTTCCTTTTTTAAAGTTGCATTTATAATGCTTGTTTTGAAGCATAGATCGATGACGCAACCTTAAAAAGGCTTTTGTGATACAACTTTAACAAAGTTTGATTTAGAACAAGTTGGCGTGCGGATGGGAATTATTACGTTTTGATCAGCAGGCGCGGCGATCCGCGCCCGTGGGTGTCAGGAGAACAGGGCGATTAACACCGGAGCCAACAGGCTCAGCAAGAATCCGTGCACGATGGCGGGAGGCACCATTTCTATCCCGCCGCTGCGTTGCAGAACCGGCAGTGTGAAATCCATCGAAGTGGCACCACATAAACCCAATGCAGAGGAGCGGCTACGGCGCACCAGCGTAGGGAGCAGCATTATTGCCACCAGCTCACGAGCGAGATCGTTGAAGAAGGCGGCGCTGCCCATCACTGGGCCATAGGCGTCGGTGATCAGGATGCCGGAAAGGGAGTACCAGCCAAAACCCGAAGCCATCGCCAAACCGGCTTTCAGCGGCAGCCCCAGCAGCAATGCTGCCACTGCACCGCCCGCCAGCGAACTGAGCGCCACCACCACGGCGACCATCATGCCACGGCGATTGAGGGCAATCTGGCGCAGCGTCATCCCACTGTTGCGTAGCTGTGCGCCTACCAGAAGCAGCAGAAACAGTAGGGCGTATTCACTGCCTTGACCGGCATATTGCAGCCAGTGCCACTGGGTGAGACCCAAGGCAAAGCCACCCACTACCACCCCACAAAGCTTCAGGGATTCCAATGCCATATGCAGGCGTGAGGGCAACGTTTCTTGCTTGTGGGTACTGTGCCAGGGGCGGCGGCGTTCAAACAGCGATAACCACAGAAGATTGGCGCAGAAAATACACAGAAAAAACACCAGGGTGTACTGAAAGATCAGCATCAGGTTGCTGCTGAGGTTTTCCAGGAATGCCAGGCTGATCCCCATAATGAACAGGATCACATACACCATCCAGCTCAGCAGGCGGTTAATGGCCCGGATCAGGGTGACGCTACGCAAGGGGACAAGATAACCGACGATCAGCGGTATCAGTATAATCAGCAGTCCTGAATACATGTGAAACTAGCGTCCTTTAAGTTGGGATAATGCGGCAAACCTAACACGCTAACCAAAATGGGCTAAGGAGTAAAGTGGCGTATTTACGTGGTTTGCAGCACGCTGTGGCAATGTCTGCTTGACCTGTAATGGCTTTATTGCTCATCCTCAAGGTATCAGGCGAATAAAGGAGTCAGCAGATGTACCTGGAGCGTATTGAGATTGTAGGATTCCGCGGTATCAACCGGCTTTCACTGACGTTGGATGATAATACCGTGCTACTCGGGGAAAATGCCTGGGGCAAGTCCAGCCTGCTGGACGCCATGACCTTTTTGCTGGCCCCCGAACAGACGCTGTACCGCTTTGAAGCCAAAGATTTCTACTTCCCACCTGGCGACGAGGCGGCCAAAGATCGTCATTTGCAGATTATCTTTACCTTTTGTGAAAAGGATACCGGCCATGCGCATCTGCCGCGCTATCGACATCTTTCGCCGCTGTGGTCAAAGGGGGAAGATAACCTGAGCCGCATTCACTACTGCTGCGTGGGGGAATTAGATGATGATGGCACGGTATGCACCTGGCGGCGTTTTCTTGATGCCGATGGCAATGCCTTGCACCTGCACCATATCGATCAACTGGTACACGCCCTGATCCGCATTCATCCGGTGCTGCGGCTGCGTGATGCGCGCTTTATCCGCCGCCTGCGGCCCAGCTCACTCAGCGATCGCCTCCCTGCCGATAACGAAGCCCTGGCACAGCAGTTGGATCAACTGACGCGTGAACTGGTGCGCAACCCGCAAAAGCTGACCAATGCCGAACTACGGCAGGGACTGGCGGCGATGCAGCAGTTGCTGGAACACTATTTTGCCGAGCAAGGTTCGCAGATTGCCGGGCCTCGCCATCGTCGCCAACCGGAACAACAGGCGTGGCGATCGCTAGACAGCATCAACCGCATGATTGCCGAACCTAACAGCCGCAGCATGCGACTGATCCTGCTGGGGATGTTCTCTACGCTGCTGCAGGCCAAGGGCAACGTAAAACTCGATCCCCATGCCCGGCCATTATTGCTGGTAGAAGACCCGGAAACGCGCCTGCATCCCATCATGCTGTCGGTAGCCTGGGGGTTGCTCAACCAGATGCCGTTGCAGCGTATTACCACCACCAACTCCAGCGAGCTGGTGTCGCTGGTGCCGGTGGAGCATATTTGCCGCCTGGTGCGCGAATCGGCCCGGGTTGCCACCTATCGCCTTGGGCCAAAGGGGCTAAGTGCGGAGGATGGGCGGCGCATTGCGTTCCACATCCGCTTTAACCGGCCGGCCTCGCTGTTTGCCCGCTGCTGGCTGCTGGTGGAAGGGGAAACCGAAGTCTGGTTGCTCAACGAGCTGGCGCGCCAGTGTGGCTATCGTTTCGAGTCCGAAGGCGTAAGGGTGATCGAGTTTGCCCAATGCGGGCTGAAACCCTTGCTGAAGTTTGCCCGGCGCATGGGCATTGAATGGCACGCCCTGGTAGATGGTGACGAAGCCGGGAAGAAATATGCCAATGCCGTGCGCAGCATGCTGGATAATCACGAAGATAACGAGCGCGATCGTTTGACCGCGCTACCTGCGCCGGATATGGAGCATTTCATGTATCGGGAGGGATTCAGCTCGGTCTATCACCGGGTGGCTTCGGTACCGCTAAAGGTACAGATGCCGGTGCGTAAGGTGATCATCAAAGCAGTGCATCACACTTCAAAACCCGATCTGGCGATTGAGGTGGCCATGCAGGCCGGGGCGTGGGGCACCGACTCGGTGCCCCCGTTGTTGAAGAAAATGTTCTCCCGCGTGATGTGGCTGGCGCGGGGCCGGGCGGATTAAGAAAAGTGTTTGCTAATCCCCTGTTGGAGCTCATCCAGTAACTGGTAACGGCGACGATATTCCGCGCGTTTTTTGCTGGCGATGGTTTCCATCGGCTTGCGGCCAATGTGCTCGGGTAACAGGAAATAGCCGTTATCGAGTTGCTTGCCGCCCATGGAAAGCCAGAACTGATCGTAATCAGCATGCAGCTGACTTTTCTTTTTGTGGTGGTAACGCCAGTTTTGGTAAATATGGGTGGTGTTGCCTACCGCGATCAACTGCCGGATACCCAACTGTTGGGCCAGGTGGCAAATGCCTTCCAACACCAGGCGTTTTGGAAACAGGCCGTGGCAGGCTTTGGTCGTATTTTGGATCTCAGCGTGCGGCACCGTGGAATTGGCGCCTTGCATACCGCCGATAAATAACGTGGGTTGTTGCTGGTAATTCATCAAGGTGAAGGTCATTTCAGCCAGCATGACCCCTTGGCTATTGCGCAGCAGCAGGGTCGTTTCACCCTCTTTATTCAAGTGGTCCAGAGAGGCCAGTTGCAGGCAGATGTGCTCACCATTTTTGTCCTGTGCGCGGCTTAAGGTAAAGGGATGGCTACCCAGTTGGCCGAGGTGCATCTTCAGCGGCATGCGTTGGGTGAGCAGATCGTAGTGATCGCGCAGGGCAAACAGACGGTCGATGCGGCTCATGTTGTTCGCCAGATAGGGACGATGCAGTTTGCAGGGCAGATTGGGCTGTGCGGTTAAAATCTCATCCAGCAGCGGGTTGGCGGCCAGCGTATTGAGCAGGCTGCTAGTGGTGGGCCAGCAGAGCAGCGAACGGCCAAGAAACTTAAGGCGGAATGACGTTTTTTTCCAGGCATTGCTGGGCACTTTCTCGCCGTTGATCAGTGCCGTCATCAGTTGGCTGGCCGGTTTGGCCGATATGAGTGGATAGCTGAGCTGAGACATGATGAAATCCTGGTTTGTGTCTAAAAGACTATTTCATCAAGGTTTCACTAAACAGGAGTTCAATACGGCAGGGCAAAATTGCCTTGCTCGAAATACGTTGAGCCTGGGTTTAATTATCGGAAACGCAACATGCTAATTTACTTGGGTTGCCATGGTTGGCAGTCTGAGAACGACAGGAAACAGGTAGGAACAAACATTGACGTGGTTATTCAAAAGTAAGAAACGCGGATTGCTGGTGTGTGCCGTTCTGGTGGTGCTTGCCGTTGTGGCTTATTGGCATTTTAGCCATCCGGCTCCGGTGGAGTTTAAGACCGTCAAGGTCGCTAAACGCGATCTGGAGCAAAGCGTTTTGGCAACCGGCCAACTGGATGCGGTGCGTAAGGTTGATGTGGGGGCTCAGGTCAGCGGACAGTTGGAGAGCCTGAAGGTCGAGATTGGCGATAAGGTGCAAAAAGGCCAACTGCTCGGCATTATCGATCCCGAACAGGCACAAAACAGCATTCGCGAAGGCGAAGCCACGCTGCAGCAACTGCAAGCCCAGCTGCAACAGGCTTTGGCAGAGCAACAACTGGCGGCAGTGACCTTGCAGCGTAACCGCGAACTGGCCAAGGTGCAGGCGGTGTCGCGCCAGGATTTGGATAAATTCACCACTGAGCTGGCGGTAAAAAAAGCGCAGGTTGAAACCACCAGAGCGCAGATCGCCAAAAATCAGGCCAGCCTGGATACTGCCAAGATCAATCTTGCCTATACCCGTATCGAAGCGCCGATGGACGGTGATGTGGTTCAGATCACCACCTTACAGGGCCAGACAGTGATCGCCGCGCAGCAAGCGCCCAACATTCTGACGTTGGCAGACATGAGTA
Source organism: Serratia sp. 3ACOL1 (assembly GCF_003668775.1). NCBI lineage: Bacteria > Pseudomonadati > Pseudomonadota > Gammaproteobacteria > Enterobacterales > Yersiniaceae > Serratia > Serratia sp. 3ACOL1. The sequence continues at coordinate 778,827 of NZ_CP033055.1, forward strand.
GCATGATGGTGAAGGCCCAGGTTTCCGAGGCGGACGTGATCCACCTCAAGCCGGGGTTGAAAGCCTGGTTTACCGTGCTGGGCGATCCGAGCAAACGTTTTGACGGCGAGCTGAAAGACATTCAGCCCACGCCAGAGAAGGTCAACAACGCCATTTTCTATTACGCGCGTTTCGAAGTGCCAAACCCACAGGGCTTGCTGCGTCTGCAAATGACCGCACAGGTGCATATTCAGCTGGCTGGCGTCAGCGATGCGCTGGTGATCCCGCTGGCGGCATTGGGGGATCAGATCGCCGATAACCGTTACCACATTTCGGTGCTGAAACAGGGCAAGGAAGAGAAGCGGGAAGTCACGATCGGCATTCGCAACAATGTGGATGTGCAGATTGTCAGCGGGTTGCAGGCCGGTGAAGAAGTGATTGTCAGCCGCGGCGGCGCGGAGGCCAGCTGATGACGGCACTGTTAGAACTGAGTGATATCCGGCGCAGCTATCTCTCCGGCGATCAGACCATAGACGTGCTGAAAAACGTCAGTCTGCGCATTGATGCCGGTGAGATGGTGGCGATTATGGGGGCTTCCGGCTCCGGTAAATCGACGTTGATGAACATTCTCGGCTGCCTGGACAAGCCCAGCGCCGGGACTTACCGCGTAGCCGGGCAGGATGTGGCAACGCTTGATGGCGATGCGCTGGCCCAGCTGCGGCGCGAGCATTTTGGCTTTATCTTCCAGCGTTATCATCTGCTACCCCATCTGAGTGCGGCGCATAACGTGGAGGTGCCTGCAGTTTATGCCGGGCTAAGCAAGGCAGCACGGCGCGAAAGGGCGGCGGCCTTGTTGCAACGTCTGGGGTTGGGGGAACGTATTACCTACCGGCCAAGCCAGCTTTCGGGCGGGCAGCAGCAGCGTGTCAGTATTGCGCGGGCTTTGATGAACGGTGGTCAGGTGATCCTGGCGGATGAACCGACCGGTGCGCTCGACAGCCATTCCGGTGAAGAGGTAATGACGATCCTCAAGCAACTGCGCGAGCAGGGGCACACCGTGATTATCGTCACGCACGATCCGGCGGTAGCACAGCAGGCGGAGCGGATTATCGAGATCCGCGACGGTGAAATCATCGCCGACTCTCGGCCACAGGCGCAGGGTAACCCGCAGGCCAAAATGCTGGATATGGCCACGCCAGCGCCTTCCTGGCAGCAGGTAGCTGGTCGTTTCCGTGAAGCGTTGGTCATGGCTTGGCGTGCTATGGCAGCCAACAAGATGCGCACGGCGTTAACCATGTTGGGGATCATCATCGGCATTGCCTCGGTGGTCTCGATCCTGGTGATCGGCGACGCGGCCAAGCAGATGATCCTGGCAGACATCAAATCCATCGGCACCAACACCGTAGACATCTATCCCGGCAAAGACTTTGGAGACGATGATCCCAGCTTCCGCCAGGCGTTGAAGTATGGCGATCTAAGCGCGTTGCGTGAGCAGCCTTATGTCAGTGCACTTTCGCCGAATATCAGCAGCAGCATGCGGCTACGGTTTGGCAATATTGATGTTGCCGCCAACGTTGCGGGCGTCAGTGAACAATATTTTCGAGTTTATGGCATGACGCTTTCCCAGGGGGTCGGTATCGATACCCTACAGGTGCAATCCCAGGCGCAGGTGGTGGTGATCGACGCCAATACCCAGCGGCGGCTGTTCCCGCATAAAAAAAACGTGGTGGGTGAGGTGATCCTGATCGGCAATATGCCAGCCACGGTAGTGGGTGTGGCGCAGGAAAAGCAGTCGATGTTCGGCAGCAGCAAGGCGCTGAGCGTATGGGTGCCCTATAGCACGATGGCCAATCGCCTGATGGGTAACGACTATTTTGACTCGATCACCGTGCGTATCCGTGAGGGTTATAACAGCCAGGAAGCGGAACAGCAGTTGACGCGGTTGCTGACGCTGCGCCACGGCAAGAAAGACTTCTTCACCTACAACATGGACAGCCTGGTGCAAACCGCGGAGAAAACCACCCGTACGCTGCAACTGTTCCTGACCCTGGTGGCGGTGATTTCGCTGGTGGTTGGCGGGATTGGGGTGATGAATATCATGCTGGTCTCGGTAACGGAAAGGACGCGTGAAATCGGCATTCGCATGGCGGTGGGTGCGCGCTCTGGCGATGTCCTGCAACAGTTCCTGATCGAGGCGGTGCTGGTCTGCCTGGTGGGGGGCGCGCTGGGGATAGCGCTGTCGTTCGCGATTGGCCTGCTGGTGCAGTTAGCGATGCCGGGCTGGCAGATCAGCTTCCCGCCGGTGGCCTTGCTGAGTGCGTTCTTGTGTTCCACCGGTATTGGCGTGGTGTTCGGCTATCTGCCGGCACGTAGCGCTGCGCGGTTGAACCCGATTGATGCGTTGGCGCGCGAGTAACAGCAAAAATAAAATGCCAGTCGAACGGCGGCTGGCATTTTGAGTTGGCAGTGCAGAAGTGGCTGAAGGGGAGCGTTTAGGCCATTGCCTCGCTTTCCAGCGGCATAATCAGGCTCGCGTGGTTCCCTTTCGGCCCTTGATGTACGTCGAACCTGACCTGTTGGCCCGCTTTCAACGTTCGGTAGCCATCCATTTTAATTGTTGAATAATGCGCGAAGATATCTTCACCGCCGCCTTCCGGGCAGATAAAGCCGAACCCTTTGGCGTTATTGAACCATTTAACAGTACCCGTCTCCATGCTGCTACATCCCTCGCAATGCTATTTTTAAAATGAGATGAATAACTGATCCAGGTGAGTACCAACTGGTCAAAAGACCAACAACTCACAAAATTACACTCTAGAGCAAATGATCAACACGTCAAGGGATCGGCCAATGACCGCGTCGGGCAGTTCACCAAAGTTTGAAGTAGTTAACGCTATTGACATGGTTTGGTAACAAATTGTGGCTGCGATAAGGGCGATTAATCGCGTTGTGCTGCGGCACGTTAACCGCGAAGATGGTAAAATAGTCTTGATACTCCCGTTTGAATAACCCGAACATGGCCCCATATACTGAGGCATGGCAGAGAAGATGAGCAGCAATGGGCAATAGCAACGATTGGCTAAATATTGAACACTTGGCCGAAGAAAAACAAATCGATGCGGTAAAACCGCCGTCAATGTATAAAGTTATACTTAACAACGACGATTACACACCGATGGAATTTGTGATTGACGTTCTGCAAAAGTTCTTTTCTTATGATATTGAACGTGCAACGCAACTGATGCTCACGGTCCACTATCAAGGCAAGGCGATCTGCGGTGTTTTCACCGCCGAGGTCGCAGAAACCAAGGTGGTCCATGTGAACCGTTACGCAAGGGAGAATGAGCATCCGTTGCTCTGTACGCTGGAAAAAGCCTGAAAAGGCAATCTATTGGGGAGGTGCCTATGCTCAATCAAGAATTGGAACTCAGTCTCAACATGGCTTTCGCCAGAGCGCGCGAGCACAGACATGAGTTTATGACCGTGGAGCACCTGTTGCTGGCGTTACTCAGCAACCCTGCCGCGCGCGAAGCGCTCGAGGCTTGTACGGTGGATCTGGCCGCGTTACGCCAGGAGCTGGAAGCCTTTATTGAACAAACCACACCAACGCTGCCCACCAGCGAAGAGGAGCGCGACACCCAGCCGACGCTCAGCTTCCAGCGTGTACTGCAGCGTGCGGTATTCCACGTGCAGTCCTCCGGCCGGAGCGAAGTGAGCGGTGCCAACGTGTTGGTGGCGATCTTCAGCGAACAGGAGTCCCAGGCGGCATACCTGCTGCGTAAACACGACGTCAGCCGTCTGGACGTGGTGAACTTCATTTCACATGGTACACGTAAAGATGAGCCGGGCCAGGCACCTAATGCGGAAAACCCGGTAAACGAAGAGCAGCCTGGAGGGGAAGACCGTATGGAAAACTTCACCACCAACCTCAACCAACTGGCCCGCGTCGGCGGTATCGATCCGCTGATTGGCCGTGACCGTGAACTGGAGCGCGCCATTCAGGTGCTGTGCCGCCGCCGTAAAAACAACCCGCTGCTGGTGGGGGAATCCGGCGTAGGTAAAACCGCCATTGCCGAAGGGCTGGCCTGGAGGATTGTGCAAGGCGACGTGCCAGAGGTGATGGCAGACTGCACGCTCTACTCGCTGGATATCGGCTCATTGCTGGCGGGCACCAAATACCGTGGCGACTTCGAAAAGCGCTTCAAGGCGCTGCTCAAACAGCTGGAGCAGGATAAGAACAGCATCCTGTTTATCGACGAAATTCACACCATTATCGGTGCCGGTGCGGCTTCCGGTGGGCAAGTGGATGCCGCCAACCTGATCAAACCGCTGCTGTCGAGCGGCAAGATCCGGGTGATTGGTTCCACCACCTATCAGGAGTTCAGCAATATTTTCGAAAAAGACCGTGCGCTGGCGCGTCGCTTCCAGAAAATAGACATTACCGAGCCGACGCCGGAAGAGACCATTCAGATCATCAACGGTCTGAAAACCAAGTACGAAGCGCACCATGACGTGCGTTACACCGCTAAAGCGGTACGTGCTGCGGTGGAGCTGTCGGTGAAATACATCAACGACCGTCATCTGCCGGACAAGGCGATCGATGTGATCGATGAAGCTGGTGCGCGTAGCCGGTTGCTGCCGGTGAACAAGCGTAAGAAAACGGTCAACGTGGCGGATATCGAATCCGTGGTTGCGCGCATTGCGCGTATCCCGGAAAAAACCGTCTCCGCCAGCGATCGCGACGTGCTGAGAAGCCTGAGCGACCGCCTGAAAATGCTGGTGTTTGGCCAGGATCCGGCCATCGAGGCGCTGACCGAAGCGATCAAGATGAGCCGTGCCGGTCTGGGCCAGGATCGCAAGCCTGTGGGTTCCTTCCTGTTCGCTGGGCCGACAGGGGTAGGGAAAACCGAGGTTACCGTGCAGCTGGCGAAAGCGCTGGATATCGAACTGCTGCGGTTTGATATGTCCGAATATATGGAACGTCATACCGTCAGCCGTCTGATTGGCGCGCCTCCGGGCTACGTCGGTTACGATCAGGGCGGCCTGCTGACCGATGCGGTGATCAAACATCCGCACGCGGTGGTACTGCTGGATGAAATCGAGAAAGCGCACCCGGACGTGTTCAACCTGCTGTTGCAGGTGATGGACAACGGGACGCTGACCGATAACAACGGCCGTAAAGCAGACTTCCGTAACGTGATCCTGGTGATGACCACCAACGCCGGGGTACGCGAAACGGAGCGTAAATCGATTGGCCTGATCGAACAGGACAACAGCATCGACGCGATGGACGAGATCAAGAAGGTGTTTACGCCAGAATTCCGTAACCGTCTGGACAACGTCATCTGGTTCAACCATCTGTCTCCTGCGGTGATCCAGCAGGTGGTCGACAAGTTTATCGTCGAACTGCAGGCACAGCTGGATGCCAAGGGCGTGTCGATGGAAGTGAGCGACGAAGCGCGTGACTGGCTGTCGGTGAAAGGCTATGACCGTGCGATGGGCGCTCGTCCAATGGCGCGTGTGATGCAGGAAAGCCTGAAAAAACCGCTGGCCAACGAACTGCTGTTTGGTTCTCTGGTTGACGGCGGCTCGGTGAAAGTCGAGCTGGACGCAGACAAGAAACAGCTGACTTACCACTTCCTCAGCGCCCAGAAGCGTAAAGCGGATGAAGGTGCTGTGCACTAAGCGGTAGACCGGTAATAAAAAAGCGATGCCTTGGCATCGCTTTTTTTATACGTAAACTTCACTAACTACGGAACTAAACTGCGTAGGGGCGCTGCATGCTGCGCCCGTCGGGACGAAAATATTCGCCTCCAACAAAATGAGTGAGCCCTCTCAGTTTACCTGCGCCAACACAACTCGGTGGAGAACGTTGCTGCGGGGGTAAACGGAAAGGGCTCTTTTGAGGGATCACATCCTCGGTGTCGCCAGTGGCTGGCGACGGGTGAGCCGATTAACGGCTACGGAAGACAATGCGGCCTTTGCTCAGGTCGTACGGGGTCAGCTCTACAGTGACTTTGTCACCCGTCAGGATGCGGATATAGTTTTTGCGCATTTTACCGGAGATATGAGCGGTAACCACGTGCCCGTTTTCCAATTCAACACGGAACATGGTGTTCGGCAGCGTATCAAGAACGGTGCCCTGCATTTCAATATTGTCTTCTTTGGCCATCGAATCCTCTAGGTCTAACTACCTTAGTTTTTAACCGGCAAGATAATGCCGAAAAACCCACATTATGTAAAGGAGTGTCGGTGAACAATGCACCGATTCCACAAAATTAGTCAGTTTGGGAGGGCAGTTCAACCAGCTGTGGGGGTATGACTTGCGCTGTCCAGCATTCCGGCGCTAACACTCTGCGCTGAAGGTTGCTCAACTGCTGCAAAAATTGGCGGCGGGGAATTTCTCTCGCTCCAAGCCGGGCAGTGTGAGCGTTAAGCACCTGACAGTCAACCAATTCTCCTCCATAACCGGCAAAATGGCGGCAAAACGCCCATAAAGCACACTTTGATGCGTTGGTAGTGCGGCTAAACATTGATTCACCGCAGAACAGCGCTCCCTGGGCGACACCGTACAGGCCGCCGACCAGTTCTTCCCCCTGCCACACCTCAATGGAATGGGCGTGCCCGAGGTGATGCAATTGTAAATAGGCTTGCTGTACCTCTTCGCCGATCCAGGTGCCTTCATCGGGCCGGTATGAGCATGCGGCGATCACGGCGGCAAAATCATGATTGAGAGTAATGCGGAACGGCGGGTTGCGCAGGAATCGCTTGAGGCTGCGGCTGACATGGAATTGCGCTGGGAACAGCACCGCCCGTGGGTCCGGTGACCACCAGAGTATGGCTTCCCCAGGCGAATACCAGGGGAAGATACCGCGTTCATAGGCTGCCAGCAGCCGAGCAGGCGTTAAATCGCCACCGATGGCCAGCAGTCCGTTAGGATCGTGCAGGGCGGTCTCTGGTGAAGGAAACGCTACAGACTGCGATGACAGCTTAACAATGCGCATAAAACCTCTTAGCGTCGCCCACAGGCGGTTTTACAGCGATACATTACTGATACGTTGGCGGAATTGGGCGTAACGGCCAGGCTGGCGCATCAGCGCTGCGTGGCTGCCTTGTTCCACGATACTGCCGCCGTCCATCACGCAGATGCGATCGAAATGCTCCAGCCCATAGAGTCTGTGAGTCACCAGAATTAACGTCTTGCCGCGGCAATGCTGGCGCAGCAGGGCCAGGATCTGTTGCTCCGTCTCGGCATCCAGCCCCTCGGTCGGCTCATCCAGCAGTAATAGCGGGGCTTGATGCAGCAGGGCGCGGGCAATGCCCAGACGGCGTTGCTCACCACCGGAAAGCTGGCGGCCACCTTCACCCAGCCAGGCATTCAGCCCCTCATTTTCCAGCAGCTTATCCAGACCGACTTGTTGCAGTGCGAGGTTCAAGTCCTCATCGCTGGCCGCAGGTGCGGCGATACGCAGGTTTTCACGCAGGGTACTGCTGAAGATATGCACCCTTTGGCTCACGACCGTAGTCATGGCGCGCAGCGTAGCTTCATCATAGCTGGCCAGTGGTTGGCCGTTGAGCAGGATTTGGCCGCTGTCAGCATTCCAGGCGCGGGTCAGCAATTGCAATAGAGTCGATTTACCACAGCCGGTACGGCCCAACAGCGCGATGTGCTCACCAGCGGCGATGTTCAGCGTCACGTTGTTCAACACCGGCAGCGGCTGGTCGGGATAGGTGAAGGACACCTTGCTCAGTTGCAACTCTGCGCCCGGCTGTGAGGTTGGACCGCTGGCAGGAAAGGTGACTTCCGGTTGCTGATCAATGATCTGCTTGACCCGGGTCGCCGAAGCGATCACCTGGCCCAGATGTTGGAACGCGGCGGCGACGGGCATCATGGCTTCAAAAGAGGCCAGAGCGGCAAAGGCAAACAGGGCAATCAGGGCCCCAGGTTGAGTATCGCCACCGATCCCCGCGGCGGCTAGCCACATTAATAGCGTGACGGTGAGGCCACTTGCCAGGATCATCAGCGCCTGAGCAATCCCCCCTAGCGAAGCCTGTTGCCACTGACGGCTCTGCCAGCGCTGTTCGGTTGCGTTGAGCTTATGCCGGAAACCGTCCAGCGCGCCAAACACCACCAGTTCGGCCTGCCCCTGGAGCCAGGCGGTCAGGTCGGTGCGGTACTGGCTGCGTAACAGGGTCAACTCTTCCCCGATGGGCTTACCTGCGCGATAGAAGACCGGCGGAACGGCCAGCAACAGTAATAACAGAATTCCGCCCAGCGTCAGGGCTAGTGGCACATCCAGCCAACTGAGGCCGAAGGTGACCACCACAATCACCACCGCAGCGCTGACCATCGGCGAAATAACGCGTAGGTAGAGGTGATCGAGCGTATCGACGTCGGCAACCAGGCGGTTGAGCAGCTCAGCCTGACGGAAGCGGGCAATACCACCCGGTGACAGCGGCAGGATCTTGCGGAAGGTAAATACCCGCAGATGGGACAACACACGGAAAGTGGCGTCATGGCTGACGACCCGTTCTGCATAACGCCCGGCGGTACGGAAGATTGCCGCACCCCGTACGCCAGCGGCCGGCAGCATGTAGTTGAAGGTATACAACCCCGCCAGCCCGGCCAGCGAAGAGGCAGCCAGGAACCAGCCGGACAGCGCCAGCAGGCCGATACTGGCCAGCAGGGTGACGATAGCCAGCACGATACCCAGTAAAATCAGAAACGTGTGGCGACGATATAACGCCAGGAATGGCAGCAAAACGCGCATGATTATAGCTCCCCGCTGCGGTGTGCAATCAGTTTGGCAAACAGACCGGGCTGGGTGCTGAGCGTGGCGTAGTTGCCCTGCTGCACGATTTTGCCGCTGTCCATCACCCAAATCTGGTCATAATCTTCGGTATCTTCCAACTGGTGCGTGACCAACAGCGTGGTCTGCTGATGGGAGGCGGCATTCAGCGCCTGCATCACCAAACGCTCGCTGTGAGCGTCCAGGCTGGCCGCAGGTTCATCCAGTAACAGCAAACGGCGCGGGCTGAGCAGCGCTCGCGCTACGGCCACACGCTGAGCTTGCCCAACGGAAAGGCGGGCAGCGCCATCACCCAGATCGGTTGCCAACCCTTTTGGTAAATGCGGCAGGAATTCACTGACGTAAGCCTGTTCAACTGCCTGTTGCAATTGGTCCTCGCTGGCCTGCGGATAGCCGAGCAGAATATTGTCCCGCAGCGTTTGAGCTGGCAGATGGGGGTTTTGCCCCACCCAGCCCAGTTGCTGGCGCCAGTTAACCGCAGCCAGCTCGCGCAGTTCGATACCGTTGATCAGCAACGAGCCCCGGTAGGGCAGGAAGCCCAGAAGCAGGTTCAACAACGAGCTTTTCCCGGCACCGCTAAGCCCGACCAAGGCAATACGCTGATTGGCTGGCAGGGTAAAATCAAGCGGCCCTGCAAGCACTACGCCATTGGGTGAGAGGATTTCCAACTGTTGTGCCTGCACGGTCAGTGGTTCTTCGTCATTTAGCGTTTGAGCACCATTGCCAACTTGCTCGCCCTCGGCGGCCAGGAAGGTTTCCAGCGCTTCAGCAGCGCCCACTGCCTGGGCTTTGGCATGGTAAAAGGCGCCCAGATCGCGCAGCGGTTGGAAAAACTCCGGTGCCAGGATCAGCACCAGAAAACCGGCAAACAGCGTTACGCCCATGCCATAGCTGCCAAAGTTAAGTTCACCGAGGTAGGAGAAGCCAAAATAGACCGCCACCACGGCGATGGAAATCGAGGCGAAGAACTCCAGCACGGCGGAGGAGAGGAAGGCCAGACGCAGCACTTCCATGGTGCGCTGGCGGAAATCTTCTGAGGATTTGGCAATGTGGTCGGTTTCCGCCTGGCCGCGATTAAACAGACGCAGGGTATCCAGGCCGCGCAGGCGATCGAGGAAATTGCCACTGAGCCTTGCCAGCGCGACAAAGTTACGGCGGTTGGCATCGGCTGCCCCCATACCGACCAGCGCCATAAACAGCGGGATTAGCGGGGCGGTAGCCAGCAGGATAAACCCGGCCGCCCAGTTGATCGGGAAGACGGTGATCAGGATCAGCACCGGAATAAACACGGCCAGATACATCTGTGGCAGATAGCGGGAATAGTAATCCTGCATATCCTCAATCTGCTCAACGATGATGCTGGCCCAACTGCCGGCAGGCTTGCCCTGGATCCAGGCGGGGCCAAGCTGTTGCAGCTTATCCAGCACCTGCGCACGCATACGCTGGCGAATGACCTGCCCGCAGATGAAGCCGACCCGTTCGCGCAGCCAGCTCAAGAAGGCGCGCAAGGCAAAGGTGGCGGCCAACCAGATAAACGACGAAACCAGTTCGCCACGGGGCTGATGCTCAATAATCAGCGCATGGAGCAGGGAGGCCAACAGCCAGGCCTGGGCGACGATCAAAATGCCGCTTGCCAGACCTAACAGCATGGATAAACGCAGCCAACGCTGCGCCAACGTACTCTGTGTTTTGAGCCAACGGGTTAACTGGTGCTGTCTGGTTTTTTTCATCAGGTGTCTGCGTCGCCGATGCCTGTTGTAGCAGGCTTGGTTAACGTACTGTTAAAAAAGTGTTTGTCTCAGCGGGAAATAAGACAAGTGAACGCTAATGTTACCTCGTCACTCGGTAGACGTGAAATAAATCTGAGATTGATGGCAAAGTGGCAACCATGCTGAATTTCTAGATAGGCTCCTAGTTAACCGATTGATTATCTAAATGGGTGCAGCATGTAGTACCCACTACGTAGTGAGCTAGCAGTTTAATCATTCGGGCAGCAGTCACGCTTTCAGCGTAGGCGTGGTTGGAAATAAATAAGGCGACCAATCGGCCGCCTCGGTAACGTTTATCGCTGAAGGGTTATTTGCACTCGGCCTGCGCGATACCGTCGAGATAGCGTTCGGCGTCCAGTGCGGCCATACAGCCCGTTCCTGCTGAGGTGATCGCCTGGCGGTAAATGTGATCCATGACGTCACCTGCGGCAAATACGCCAGGAATGGAGGTCTGGGTCGCGTTACCGTGAATACCGGACTGCACCTTGATATAGCCGTTTTCCAGCTCAAGCTGCCCGCCAAAGATTGCGGTGTTCGGGCTGTGACCGATCGCGATAAATACGCCAGCAAGCTCTAACTCTTTGGTCTGCTCAGCGTCTTTGGTGCTGCGTAAGCGCATCCCGGTGACGCCCATCTGATCGCCCAACACTTCGTCCAGCGTGCTGTCCGTATGCAGGATGATGTTGCCGTTTTTCACTTTTTCCATCAGGCGATTGATCAGGATCTTTTCGCTGCGGAAAGTGTCGCGGCGGTGCACCAGGTGAACTTCAGAGGCGATGTTTGACAGATACAGCGCTTCTTCCACGGCGGTGTTGCCGCCACCGACCACGGCGACCTTCTGGTTGCGATAGAAGAAACCATCGCAGGTAGCACAGGCGGAGACCCCTTTGCCCTTGAAAGCTTCTTCTGATGGCAGGCCTAAATAACGGGCCGATGCGCCAGTCGCGATAATCAAGGCATCACAGGTATATTCACCGCTATCACCCAACAGGCGGAAAGGGCGGTTCTGCAGATCGACGCTGTTGATATGGTCAAACACGATCTGGGTGTCGAACTTTTCTGCGTGCTCACGCATCCGCTCCATCAGCGCCGGGCCGGTCAAGCCTTCGGCATCGCCTGGCCAGTTCTCGACTTCGGTGGTGGTGGTCAGCTGACCGCCTTGCTCCATACCGGTGATCAATACCGGGTTCAGGTTCGCGCGCGCTGCATAAACCGCTGCGGTGTAGCCAGCCGGGCCAGAGCCCAGGATCAATAATTTGCTATGTTTAGCCGTGCCCATGAATAACCTCGTTTCCCACAATGGCGGACAATGGAACCGATTGTAGGGAAAATGCGGCAGTAAAAAAAGCGCCAGGGGATGTTGTTACCGATTTGTTTGATAACCAGTGCCTATTAGCCGGTTTTTATCCCCCGGCAGAGCGGGGGAGTGAACGCGATAATTTTGTACAGCAATAGGCTAAAAACGCGATTATTGCCGGGTTTATGGGGGTAACTGCCCGGTTTTGAATGGGGCAAATTCCTAACAAAAAATCAGGTGCTCAGTTTTGCTTGCGGTACGTTCTACTGATTTTACTTCTTTTACTTTGACAATCCGCTGCGCATTTGCGAAAACATCATAGGAAGAAGAAATTAACCCCGTGCCAGCAGCAAATCGTAGGCATTTTCGCCACCCAGGCAGAACATTGCCGGGTCGCGATGGGTGAGGGAGGGTTTGCCCTGGCGGGAGTTGATGGATTTCTGAACGTAAATCATTTGAATTCGTTGCCCAGAGGTGACAGACAGGCTGGGCAACGGCGGAAGATGGTAGTGACGAATAGTGACGAAGCACAAGGGCGGTTGGTATTACGTATCCTGTTCCCTCAGGGGGATGAACCGCTTAACACTGGCATCGGGTCTTCGCTTGGAACAAATCCTTGCACATTGACGTTGGCTAGGGTGTGGCAAGTGCAGGGAAGAACATAAGAGAGACAATAATAATGGTAGATACTAAAAAACGCCCGGGTAAAGATCTCGACCGTATCGATCGCAACATCCTCAATGAGTTGCAGAAGGATGGGCGCATTTCGAACGTCGAACTTTCAAAGCGCGTGGGGTTATCCCCAACCCCTTGTTTGGAGCGTGTGCGCCGTCTTGAGCGTCAAGGCTTTATTCATGGGTATACCGCATTGCTTAACCCGCATTATCTGGATGCTTCCCTGCTGGTCTTCGTGGAAATCACGTTGAACCGTGGCGCGCCGGATGTGTTTGAGCAATTCAACTCTGCGGTGCAAAAACTTGAAGAAATTCAGGAGTGTCATCTGGTTTCCGGTGATTTCGACTATCTGTTGAAAACCCGTGTGCCAGATATGTCAGCTTACCGTAAGCTGTTAGGCGAAACTCTGTTGCGTTTACCGGGGGTTAATGACACCCGTACTTACGTCGTGATGGAAGAAGTCAAACAGAGTAACCGTCTGGTTATCAAAACACGGTAAGGTGCAGGTGCAAAACCTGATTAAATTCGTTACACTCCTGTTTATTCATACAGTTTTGGCGCCGGGGAAATTTCTCGGCGCCGTTACTCTATCCGTCAACAGGAACCTGGAGTGCCTTTCTTGAGCCAGGAATACACAGAAGATAAAGAAGTTACCCTGAAAAAACTCAGCAGTGGGCGGCGTTTGCTCGAGGCTGTGTTGATCGTGGTGGCAATTTTTGCCGTTTACCTTATGGCTGCGTTGGTCAGTTTCAATCCTTCCGATCCTAGTTGGTCGCAAACTGCCTGGCATGAGCCTATCCACAATCTGGGCGGCGGAGTAGGTGCATGGTTGGCCGACACGTTGTTCTTCACCTTTGGGGTCCTTGCCTACGCGATCCCACCGATTATGCTGGTGTTGTGCCTGTCGGGTTACCGTCGGCGCGATAACGGCGATTACGTCGATTTCTTTGGGCTCTCGTTACGTTTGATCGGCACATTGGCGCTGGTGCTTACCTCGTGTGGCCTGGCGGCGTTGAACGTTGACGATCTCTATTACTTCGCTTCAGGCGGAGTGATTGGCAGCCTGCTAAGCAATGCCATGTTGCCGTGGTTTAACGGCATTGGCGCCACTTTGGCGCTGCTCGGCATTTGGGCGGTGGGGCTTACCCTGTTCACCGGTTGGTCATGGCTGGTGATTGCAGAAAAAATTGGTGGTGTCGTACTGGGTGCCGCTACCTTTATGACTAACCGTTCACGCCGTGAAGACCGCTATCACGACGATGATGATGTCGTGTTCGACGATCGCGAAGAAAGCGGCCAACCTGTGGCACCTGCTGCTACGGCAGTAGATGAGGACGACGTGTTGTTCTCTGCCTCTTCCGTGACCGAAACCGCCGAAGAAGAAGCGCAAGATGCCGCAGATCCTTTATTGAGTGGATTGCGTGCCAGCGATGATGACCTCCCGCTTGCCGAGCCAGCGCCGGTCGTTACCGATATCCCGGTAATGCCGAAAGCGGCCGTTCAGGCTCCGGTCACCGTGGCTCCGACGGCGCCTGCTTCCATCAGTCAGCATCCATTAACTCCTGCGCAACCACAAGACACGCCGCCGCTGTATTCGTTTGAACTGCCAGAAGAGACTCCGGCACCGAGAACGACGCGCGTAACGGAGCCTTATCGTGAGGAACATGAGCCGCGCCTGGGTGACTGGCAGACCCCCGTTACGCCAAAACCAGAGCCGTCACCGTTTGATTTCTCTGCGGCCCAGCGCGATAGCGACGATGTCATTGGCTCAACGGGTTTCAGCGCCAGAGAGGTCGTGAAACCAGCGGCAACTGCCGCAGCCGCAGCGACCGCTGGCGTGGTAAACAACACCTTCATGCCAGCGTTCACTGCCACCAGCGATGCAAGCTCGCAGGTCAAGCAGGGCATCGGCCCGGAACTGCCACGGCCAAATCCGGTGCGTATTCCAACCCGGCGTGAGCTGGCCTCCTACGGCATCAAGCTGCCTTCGCAGCGGATCGCGGAGCAGGAGCAGCGCAACCGTGGGGATGAACCGCAGCCAGAACTGGTCAGCAATCCGCAGGAAGAAGATGAAGTCCTGCAAGAAGCTGCATTGCGTCAGGCCTTTGCCGAACAGCAAAGCCAGCGCTATGGCGAAGAGTATTCGCAAGAACAACAAGATGACGAAGATGCGCAGCGTGAGGCCGAACTCGGTCAGGCATTTGCCGCGCAACAACAGGCACGCTATGGGGTAGAAGCACCGCAGCCTGAACCAGAACCGGCTCCGGTGACTCGTCCGGTGGATACTCGCCAGGCCTACAGTTTCTCACCGATGGCAGATCTGGTGGATGACGGCCCAACCGAGCCGCTGTTTACCCTGTCGCCACAGCTTGAGGATAGCATCGAGCAGGAAAGCGAGTTGGAAGACGATGTGCCGTTCGGGCAGTTTGAGCCTGAGGTGCCCGCTTATCAGGCACCGCGTCCGCAAACTAACCCTGCGCCTGGTTACCAGCCGCAACAGACTTATCAGCCACCCGTTCAGCAGCAACCGCCAGCACCAGCGATGGACAGCCTGATCCATCCATTCCTGATGCGCAATGATATGCCGCTGCAGAAACCGACTACGCCACTGCCAACGCTGGATCTGTTGACCGAGGCTCCGAAAGAGGTCGAACCGGTCGATACCTTTGCGCTGGAACAGAAAGCGCGGCTGGTGGAAGCCAGCCTGGCGGATTACCGCGTCAAGGCCGACGTGGTCGATATTCTGCCGGGCCCGGTCATTACCCGCTTCGAACTGGATTTGGCTCCTGGCGTCAAGGCCGCGCGTATCTCCAACCTGTCGCGCGATCTGGCCCGTTCATTGTCAACTTCCGCCGTACGTGTGGTGGAGGTGATCCCGGGTAAGCCTTACGTCGGCCTGGAATTACCGAACGTCAAACGGCAAACCGTGTATCTGCGCGAAGTGCTGGATTGCCCAGCCTTCCGCGACAATCCATCGCCTCTGGCGATCGTATTGGGTAAAGATATTGCGGGTCAGCCGGTGGTCGCCGATCTGGCTAAAATGCCGCATCTGCTGGTGGCCGGTACTACCGGTTCCGGTAAGTCGGTTGGGGTCAACGCCATGATCCTTAGCATCCTGTATAAGGCCACGCCGAAAGAAGTGCGCTTTATCATGATCGACCCGAAAATGCTGGAGCTGTCGGTTTATGAAGGCATACCACACCTGTTGACAGACGTGGTTACCGACATGAAAGACGCCGCCAATGCCTTGCGTTGGTGTGTGGCCGAGATGGAGCGCCGCTATAAGCTGATGTCTGCCCTGGGGGTTCGTAACCTGGCAGGCTACAACGAGCGGGTCGATCAGGCCGAGGCGATGGGCCGGCCAATCCCGGATCCGTTCTGGAAGCCAAGCGACAGCATGGATATCACGCCGCCGGTGTTGGAAAAAGAACCGTACATCGTGGTGATGGTGGATGAATTTGCCGATCTGATCATGACGGTGGGCAAAAAGGTTGAAGAGCTGATCGCTCGCCTGGCACAGAAAGCGCGTGCTGCGGGGATCCACCTGGTGCTGGCAACCCAGCGTCCTTCGGTGGACGTGATCACCGGTTTGATCAAGGCCAACATTCCGACGCGTATCGCCTTTACCGTATCGAGCAAGATCGACTCCCGCACCATTCTCGATCAGGGCGGAGCGGAATCCTTGCTGGGGATGGGGGACATGCTGTATCTGGCACCGAACTCCTCAATACCGGTGCGTGTGCACGGGGCGTTTGTCCGCGATCAGGAAGTTCATGCCGTGGTCAAAGACTGGAAAGCGCGTGAGCGGCCGCAGTATAAAGAGGGGATTCTCAGCGCCGGTGAAGACGGTGAGGGTGGCGCAGGCGGTGGTCTGGACGGTGACGAAGAGCTGGATCCGCTGTTCGATCAGGCGGTTGAGTTCGTGGTGGATAAACGCCGCGCCTCGATTTCCGGTGTACAGCGTCAGTTCCGTATCGGCTACAACCGCGCCGCGCGTATCATCGAACAGATGGAAGCGCAGGGCATTGTCAGCGAGCAAGGGCACAACGGTAACCGTGAGGTGCTGGCCCCACCGCGGCATGACTGATTGCCATGCGGACAAATCTTAACCGGACTTATAACGTAGGGGCGCTGCATGCTGCGCCCGGTTAGATAATCAGCTTGCAAACTCAGCAACATTATCACGTTGTTATCAATCTGAAGGGCCGCTTTGCGGCCCTTGTGCAAAGAAGCGTAAACCCCTGCTTTATCGGAATAGTGCTCTGGCTGTCTGTCGAGCGCTTCGGGTAGAGTGGAGGTGTTCAGGGTTATATTGACCCAGTTTGCGGTAAACGCATTTCATAAGGTATCTGGAATAATGAAAAAACTGTTGATTGCCTGTTGTCTGCTTTCGGGATTCGCGTCTACTTCCGTGTTGGCGGATGCTGCGCAAGATTTGCAAAGTCGTCTGGCGAAAGTAAACAGTTTCCATGCCAGCTTCTCCCAATCGGTCACCAGTAGTGACGGCGCTGCAGTGCAGCAAGGGGAAGGCGAATTATGGGTAAAACGCCCTAATCTGTTTAACTGGCACATGACCTCTCCGGATGAGAGCGTGCTGGTTTCGGACGGCGAGACCCTGTGGTTCTACAACCCGTTCGTTGAGCAGGTGACGGCCACCTGGCTGAAGAACGCCACAGGCAATACGCCGTTTATGCTGATCACCCGTAACGATGCTAACGACTGGAAAAAGTACAACGTGAAGCAGAAGGGCGATGATTTCGAACTGACGCCAAAGGCCAGCAGCGGTAATCTGAAGCAGTTTGCCATCACCGTGACCAATAGCGGCACCATCAAAAGCTTTGCCGCGGTTGAGCAAGATGGCCAACGTAGCGCTTATCAGCTGAAGAGCCAGCAGAGCAGCAGCGTTGATGCTGCCAAATTCAAATTTACCCCACCGAAGGGGGTGACGCTGGACGACCAGCGCCAGTGAGGTCTACGTGAGCAACATGTCACTCGATTTTTCCCACAATGAGTTCCAGCCACTGGCCGCGCGTATGCGGCCAACCACGCTGGCGCAATACATTGGCCAGCAGCATTTGCTGGCCCCGGGCAAGCCGTTGCCACGCGCCATCGAGGCGGGGCAGTTGCACTCGATGATCCTGTGGGGGCCGCCGGGAACCGGGAAAACGACGCTGGCAGAGTTGATTGGTCGCTACGGTCGGGCCGATGTTGAGCGTATCTCAGCGGTAACCTCCGGCATCAAGGAGATCCGCGAAGCCATCGAGCGCGCCCGGCAAAACCGGGATGCAGGCCGCCGCACCATCCTGTTTGTTGACGAGGTCCACCGCTTCAATAAAAGTCAGCAGGATGCTTTCCTGCCACATATCGAAGACGGCACCATTACCTTTATCGGCGCCACCACGGAAAACCCCTCCTTTGAGCTGAACTCGGCGTTGCTGTCCCGCGCGCGGGTCTATCTACTCAAAGCGCTAACGGCGGACGACATCGGCCAGGTGCTGGATCAGGCCATGGAAGACAAGGCGCGTGGTTTTGGCGATCAGAATATCGAGCTGCCACCGGAAACCAAGCGCATGCTCTCGGAACTGGTAGGGGGCGATGCTCGCCGCGCCTTGAACAGTCTAGAGATGATGGCCGATATGGCGGAAATCGACGGCAAAGGCATGCGGGTATTAACCCCGGAGTTACTCAAAGAGGTCTCTGGTGAACGCAGTGCGCGCTTCGATAACAAAGGCGATCGCTACTACGATCTGATTTCAGCATTGCATAAATCCGTGCGTGGTTCGGCACCGGATGCCGCCTTGTACTGGTATGCGCGTATTATTACCGCCGGTGGCGATCCGCTGTATGTGGCGCGCCGCCTGCTGGCCATTGCCTCTGAAGACGTTGGCAACGCCGATCCACGCGGAATGCAGGTGGCCATTGCCGCCTGGGATTGCTTCACCCGCGTTGGCCCTGCGGAAGGGGAACGCGCTATCGCACAGGCGATCGTTTATCTGGCCTGTGCCCCCAAAAGCAACGCCGTATATACCGCTTTTAAAGCCGCCATGCGTGATGCCAAAGAGATGGCAGACTATGACGTGCCGGAGCATCTGCGTAACGCACCGACCAAGCTGATGAAAGAAATGGGGCTGGGCGCAGAATACCGCTATGCCCATGACGAACCCAACGCCTACGCGGCCGGAGAGAGCTATTTCCCGGCGGAAATGGCCACCACGCGCTACTATCATCCAACCTCGCGCGGGCTGGAAGGTAAAATCGGTGAAAAGTTGGCATGGCTGGCTGAGCAGGATCAAAATAGCCAGACAAAACGCTACCGCTAGCGTTGCCGTTGCGGTAAGGTTAGCGGGTATCACACTTCTTTTATGCGGCTATACCATTGCGGCATAAAACATAATTTCTCTTTCAATAACAACAAGCACAGGATTAGCATGCTCGATCCCAATCTGCTGCGTAATGAGCTAGACGCAGTCGCCGTAAAACTGGCTCGCAGAGGCTTTAAACTCGATCTGGATCTGCTGCGTTCGCAAGAAGAGCGCCGTAAGGTTCTGCAGGTAGAAACTGAAACACTGCAGGCAGAACGTAACTCCCGATCGAAATCCATCGGCGCGGCCAAAGCGCGCGGTGAAGATATCGAGCCACTGCGTCGCGAAGTGAACGAACTGGGTGACAAGCTGGATGCTGCCAAGGCCGCACTGGATAAGCTGCAGAGCGAGATCCGTGATTACGCGTTGGTGATGCCAAACGTGCCGGATGACGCGGTGCCGGACGGTAAAGACGATAGCGAAAACCTGGAAATCTGCCGCTGGGGCGAACCGCGTCAGTACGATTTCCCGGTACGCGATCACGTCGAGCTGGGCGAAATGGCCGGTGGGCTAGACTTTGCCGCTGCGGTGAAACTGACCGGTGCGCGTTTTGTGGTGATGAAAGGCCAAATGGCTCGGATGCACCGTGCGTTGGCCCAGTTCATGCTGGATCTGCACACGGAACAGCACGGCTATCTGGAAACCTACGTGCCGTATCTGGTGAACCATGCCACGCTGTACGGTACGGGTCAGTTGCCGAAGTTTGGTGAAGATCTGTTCCATACCAAACCGCTGGAAGAAGAATCAGAAAGCAGCAACTACGCGCTGATCCCAACTGCGGAAGTGCCAGTTACCAACCTGGTGCGTGACGAGATCCTCGATGAAGAAGATCTGCCGCTGAAGATGACCGCACATACGCCATGCTTCCGTTCAGAAGCCGGTTCTTACGGGCGTGACACCCGTGGCCTGATCCGTATGCACCAGTTCGACAAGGTCGAAATGGTCCAGATCGTGCGCCCAGAAGACTCGATGAATGCGCTGGAAGAGTTGACCGGCCATGCGGAGAAAGTGCTGCAACTGCTGAACCTGCCATATCGTAAAGTGCTGCTGTGCACCGGTGATATCGGTTTTGGTTCCTGCAAAACCTACGATCTGGAAGTGTGGCTGCCTGCGCAGAACACCTATCGTGAGATCTCTTCCTGCTCCAATATGGGAGATTTCCAGGCACGTCGTATGCAGGCTCGTTGCCGCAGCAAAACCGAGAAAAAGCCACGCCTGGTGCACACGCTGAACGGCTCTGGCTTGGCCGTAGGCCGTACTCTGGTTGCCGTGCTGGAAAACTACCAGCAGGCCGATGGCCGTATTCAGGTGCCAGAAGCGTTGCGTCCTTACATGGGCGGCCTGGAATATATCGGTTAATCCACCCCACGGTGGTAGCGAAATGTTGTATCGAAAGCGCCTACGGGCGCTTTTTTTTCGTGTGAATAATTTTCATTTACGAATGAAAACCACATTTATTGATAGCAGACAAAGTTTATTACCTCCTTGTGAGTAATATCCTTACCCATGGAGGGGGAATTATTTTTCCACATCAAACCACCCAGCGCTAATTCAGCTTCCTCCTGTCTCTGCCGACCAAGGCATGACTTTTCCCGTTGTTCGGGCAAGACCTGGAGTGAGCTATGTCGAAGCAAAAATCTGCAACATCATCCAACGGTATCAGCCGCCGTACGCTAATGAAATCCGGCACGGTAGCGGGCTTGACCCTGGCCGCTGGCGGTTTTTCGTTGCCTTTTAGCCGCCATGCAGTGGCAGAAACGGTCAACACCGCGGTGCAACCCGCACCGCAGGATAAAGTGGTGTGGGGAGCCTGCTCGGTTAACTGTGGCAGCCGCTGCGCCTTGCGGTTACACGTACGCGATGACGAAGTTTACTGGGTTGAAACCGACAACACGGGCGACGATGTTTATGGCAACCATCAGGTGCGCGCCTGTCTGCGCGGCCGCTCCATGCGTCGGCGCATGAACCATCCGGAACGCTTGAATTACCCGATGAAACGCGTCGGCAAACGTGGCGAAGGTAAATTCAAACGCATCAGTTGGGAAGAGGCTTACAGCGAAATTGCCGCCAGCCTGCAACGCATCGTCGCCAAATACGGCAATGAAGCCGTTTACATCAACTATACCTCTGGCATTGTCGGCGGCAATATTACCCGTTCTTCGCCTTATGCCTCGCTGGTTGCCCGCCTGATGAACTGCTACGGTGGTTTTCTCAGCCACTATGGCACCTACAGCACCGCCCAGATCGCCTGCGCCATGCCTTATACCTACGGCAGCAATGAAGGTAACAGCACCTCTGATATTGAAAACAGCAAGCTGGTGGTGCTGTTCGGCAACAATCCAGCGGAAACCCGCATGAGCGGCGGTGGCATCACCTACTTCCTGGAGCAGGCTCGGGAACGTTCTAACGCGCGCATGATCGTCATCGATCCGCGTTATACGGATACGGCCGCTGGGCGTGAAGATGAGTGGATCCCGATCCGGCCAGGCACTGATGCCGCTCTGGTCGCCGGATTGGCGCACGTATTGATCAGCGAAGATTTGGTCGACCAACCGTTCCTGGATAACTACTGCGTGGGTTACGATGAGAAAACCTTACCTGCCGGTGCACCAGCCAACAGCCACTACAAGGCTTATATCCTGGGGCAGGGCGAGGACGGCGTTGAGAAGACTCCACAGTGGGCATCGCAGATCACCGGCATTCCGGCCGAGCGTATCATCAAGCTGGCACGTGAAATTGGCAGTGCCAAACCGGCCTATATCTCCCAAGGTTGGGGGCCACAGCGCCAGGCAAATGGTGAGCTCACCTCGCGGGCCATTGCCATGCTGCCGATCCTGACCGGCAACGTGGGGATCAACGGCGGTAACAGTGGCGCGCGTGAATCAACCTACACCATCACCATTGAACGGATGCCGGTGCTGGAAAACCCGGTAAAAACGCAGATTTCCTGCTTCAGCTGGACCGATGCCATCGCCCGCGGCCCGGAAATGACCGCCAAACGTGATGGGGTACGCGGCAAAGACAAGTTGGATGTGCCGATCAAGTTCATCTGGAACTATGCCGGTAATACCATTACCAACCAGCACTCCGATATCAACAAAACCCACGACATTCTGCAGGATGACTCCCAGTGTGAAATGATCGTGGTGCTGGAAAACTTTATGACCTCCTCGGCGAAATACGCCGATATTCTGCTGCCGGACCTGATGACGGTCGAGCAGGAGGACATCATCCCAAACGACTACGCTGGCAATATGGGTTACCTGATCTTTATCCAGCCAGCCACCTCTGCCAAGTTTGAACGTAAACCCATCTATGAAGTGATGAGCGAGGTGGCGCGCCGCCTTGGGCCTGAGGTGCACCAAAAATTCACCGAAGGGCGTACTCAGGAGCAGTGGCTGCAATACCTTTACGCCAAGATGTTGGCAAAGGACCCGCAGTTGCCCTCGTATGAAGCCTTGCGCAGCATGGGGATATACAAGCGTAAAGACCCTAATGGGCACTTTGTGGCCTATAAAAAATTCCGGGACGATCCCGCAGCCAACCCGTTGAAAACGCCTTCAGGCAAGATTGAGATCTATTCGGCCAAGTTGGCAGAGATTGCCAACAGTTGGGAGTTGGAGAAGGACGAAACCATCAGCCCGCTGCCGGTCTACGCCTCAACCTTTGAAGGTTGGGATGATCCGTTGCGTAACACCTACCCGCTGCAAATGTTCGGTTTCCACTATAAGGCCCGGACCCACTCCAGCTACGGCAATATCGATGTGCTGCAGGCGGCTTGCCCGCAGGAAGTCTGGATCAATCCGCTGGATGCCAGCCAGCGCGGCATTGCCAGCGGTGAAACGGTGCGGGTATTCAATGGCCGTGGCGAAGTTCGCGTGGCCGCCAAGGTGACACCGCGCATCATGCCGGGCGTGGTAGCTATGGGGCAGGGAGCCTGGCATCAGGCCAACATGAACGGCGACCGTATCGATCACGGTGCCTGCATGAATACGCTCACCACCCACCGGCCATCGCCGCTGGCGAAAGGTAACCCGCAGCATACCAATCTGATCGAGATCGAAAAGGTATGAAATAATAATCATTATCAATAATGGCAGTGATATCAACTATTTATTGATTGTGAACAAGGTGGAACTACCTATTTAGGAGGATAGTTCCACCTAGAGCAGGTCAAAATAAAAAAACCTTACCTGCCATTTTAAAACCGATCTGCGTAGTTGATTGCAGATTTTCCTGTAGCCATACCCCTGGCTGATTGAAGCAACCCAGAGCGAAATATTATGAGCGAGTCCCCCAAAAAACCTCTAACCGGCTTTCAGTGTTCCAGGCGAAAGCTGGTCAAAAACAGTGCCATTGGCGGGCTTGCCCTTGCCGTTGGTGGCGTTTCCCTACCTTTCAGCCGTCGTGCCAGCGCTGAAACCTCCCCGACATCCGCCCTTGCCAAACCAGAAGAAAAAGTGGTGTGGAGCGCGTGTACGGTAAACTGCGGTAGCCGTTGCCCGCTGCGGATGCATGTGGTCGACGGTATGATCAAATATGTCGAAACGGATAATACAGGCAACGACGAGTACCAAGAGTTGCATCAGGTTCGTGCCTGCCTGCGTGGGCGTTCAATGCGCCGCCGCGTGTATAACCCGGACCGCCTGAAGTACCCCATGCTGCGCGTGGGCAAGCGGGGCGAAGGAAAATTCAAGCAGATAAGCTGGGATGAAGCCTACACGCTGATCGCTGACAACATGAAGCGCATCATCAAAGACTATGGCAATGAAGCCATCTATTTGAACTACGGCACCGGCACCTTGGGGGGCACTGTCACCCGCTCCTGGCCACCGGGTTCTACGTTGATCGCGCGCCTGATGAACTGCTGCGGCGGCTATCTGAACCACTATGGTGACTACAGCACCGCGCAGATCGCCATGGGGCTGAATTATACCTACGGCGGTTGGGCTGACGGTAACAGCCCGACGGACATCGAAAACAGCAAGCTGGTGGTGCTGTTCGGCAACAACCCTGGCGAAACCCGCATGAGCGGCGGCGGGGTCACCTACCTGCTGGAGCAGGCGCGTGAGCGTTCGAATGCGCGCATGATTGTGATCGATCCGCGCTACACCGATACCGCTGCCGGTAGGGAAGACGAGTGGATCCCCATTCGCCCTGGCACCGATGCGGCACTGGCTGCCGGGTTGGCGCATGTGTTAATCAGCGAGAACTTGGTCGATCAGCCGTTCCTGGATAAATACTGCGTGGGTTACGACGAAAAAACCTTACCTGCGGGGGCTCCAGCTAATGGGCACTATAAGGCTTATATCCTGGGCCAAGGTGACGACGGCATTGAGAAAACGCCTGCCTGGGCCTCAAAAATTACCGGTATCCCGGCCGACCGCATCGTCAAACTGGCGCGCGAAATAGGCAGTACCAAACCGGCGTTCATTTCCCAAGGTTGGGGGCCGCAACGCCATGCCAACGGTGAATTGACCTCACGTGCCATCGCCATGTTGCCGATCCTCACCGGTAACGTCGGGATCCATGGCGGTAACACGGGCGCGCGCGAAGGCTCCTACGGCCTGCCGTTTGTTCGGATGCCGACTTTGGATAATCCGGTTAAAACCAGCATCTCCATGTTCATGTGGACCGATGCCATTCTGCGTGGGCCGGAAATGACCGCCAAGCGTGACGGCGTGCAGGGCAAAGACAAGCTGGACGTGCCGATCAAGTTTATCTGGAACTATGCCAGTAACTGCCTGATTAATCAGCACTCAGAAATCAACCGTACCCATGACATTCTGCAAGACGAGAAGAAGTGCGAGATGATCGTGGTGATCGATAACCACATGACCTCGTCGGCGAAATATGCCGATCTGGTGCTGCCAGATTGCACCGCCTCTGAGCAGATGGATTTCTGTCTGGATGCCTCAAGCGGCAATATGGGCTACGTCATCTTCGCCGATCAGGCGATCAAGCCGCAGTTTGAATGTAAGAACATTTATGAAATGACCAGCGAGATCGCCCGGCGTATGGGGGTTGAGCAGGCCTTCACCGAGGGGCGGACTCAGGAAGAGTGGCTGCGTCACCTTTATCAGCAATCCCGCGAAGCCATTCCGGCGCTACCGGAGTTTGAACAGTTCCTCAAGCAAGGGATCTTCAAGCAGCGCGATCCCGATGGTCACCATGTGGCTTACAAAGCATTCCGGGCCGATCCGCAGGCTAATCCACTGAAAACACCTTCAGGCAAGATCGAGATCTATTCTGCCCAACTGGCGGAACTGGCAGCGACTTGGGAATTATCCAAGGACGACGTTATCGACCCGCTGCCGGTGTATGCGGCCGGTTTCGAAAGCCTCGACGATCCGTTAAGTGGCAAGTATCCATTGCAGATGACCGGTTTCCACTACAAGGCCAGAACCCACTCCACCTACGGCAACGTAGACGTGCTGAAGGCCGCTTGCCGCCAGGAGATGTGGATCAACCCGATCGATGCGCAATCCCGCGGCATAGCCAACGGGGACCTGATCCGTATTTTCAACGACCGTGGTGAGGTACGCATTAATGCCAAGGTGACGCCGCGCATGTTGCCAGGGGTGGTCGCTATGGGTGAAGGAGCCTGGTATGCGCCAGATGGTAGCCGTATCGATCATGCTGGCAGTATCAACGTCTTGACCACCCAGCGCCCGTCGCCGTTGGCCAAGGGCAATCCTTCTCACACCAATCTGGTCCAGGTCGCCAAACTTTAAGGAGTAGCTGATGACTACGCAATATGGATTCTACATTGATTCAAGTCGTTGCACCGGCTGCAAAACCTGCGAGCTGGCCTGCAAAGACTATAAAAACCTGACCCCGGACGTCAGTTTCCGCCGCATCTATGAGTATGCCGGGGGCGACTGGCAGCAGGACGGCGATAGCTGGCACCAGAACGTGTTTGCCTATTACCTGTCGATTGCCTGTAACCACTGCGAAGACCCGGCCTGCACCAAAGTGTGCCCAAGCGGCGCTATGCACAAACGGGAAGACGGCTTTGTGGTGGTGAACGAAGAGATATGTATCGGTTGCCGCTACTGCCATATGGCTTGCCCATACGGCGCACCGCAGTACAACGAAGCGAAAGGCCACATGACCAAGTGCGATGGCTGCTATGAGCGCGTCGCCGTTGGCCAAAAGCCGATTTGTGTCGAGTCCTGCCCGCTGCGTGCACTGGACTTTGGCCCGATCGACGAACTGCGTAAACAACATGGCACCCTGGCGCAAGTGGCACCGTTACCGGCCGCGCATTTCACCAAACCGTGCATCGTACTGAAACCTAACGCCAACAGCCGCCCGAGTGGTGACACTACCGGCCATCTGGCTAATCCGAAGGAGGTTTAAAATGGGAACGGGATGGCATGAATGGCCGCTGATGGTGTTCACCGTATTAGGGCAGTTTGTGGTGGGCGGCGTCATCGTAATGGGGCTGGCGTTGATCGCCGGTAATCTGACCGATCGCCAGAGCAAGGCGGTACACGGTTCTATGTTTTTCCTGTGGTTGCTGATGGGGATCGCCTTTATCGCCTCCGTGATGCACTTGGGGACGCCGATCAGGGCCTTTAACTCGCTCAATCGCATCGGTGAGTCGGCGTTGAGTAATGAGATCGCCAGCGGTTCGGTATTCTTTGCGGTTGGTGGCCTCTATTGGCTGCTGGCCGTGTTGAAAAAAATGCCGCCGGCGCTGGGTAAAGCCTGGCTGGTGCTCACCATGGTGCTAGGCCTGCTGTTTGTCTACGCCATGACGCGTGTCTACCAGATCGATACCGTACCGACCTGGCATAACGGTTACACCACGCTGAACTTCTTCCTGTCGGTGTTTATCGGTGGGCCGCTGTTGGGCGTGCTGCTGCTGCGGGCCGCCGGTCTGCAAGTGGCTGGCCGTGGCCAACTGATGATGATCAGCGTGCTGGCGCTGCTGCTTAGCCTGTGCTCGGCGCTGTTGCAGGGCAGTGAGTTGGCGACCATCAGCAGCTCGGTACAGCAGGCGTCGGCACTGATCCCGGAATATGGCCAACTGATGGTATGGCGGCTGGTATTGCTGGTTCTCGGCCTGGGTTGCTGGATTTGCCCGCAGTTGCGCCGTGGTAACGCCAGTGTGATGGGGTTGACCTTGGGCTTTGTGTTAGTCTTTGCCGGTGAGTTGATTGGCCGTGGCGTGTTCTACGGCCTGCATATGACCGTTGGCATGGCCGTGGCTGGCTAACATTAATCTGGGCGCGGCCTGGCTGCGCCCCTGGAGAAGCCCCAAGTTATGATGCTTGAAAAAATTGCCCTGACTGGCCGTGTGCTAGGTGTTTTATTGTATGCCCCACCGGAGAGCAAAGAGTGCCAGCCTTTACTGGATTCTCTGGCCGACCCGCAGTGGTTGACCGAATGGCCTTATGAAGGCGCGCAAGAGGCAGCAGCCCTGATTGCCGAAGGTTTGACTGGAAACCAGCCAGAGACGCTGTCAGAAGCTTATCAACGCCTGTTTGTTGGCCCACATACGCTGGTTGCTCCTCCTTGGGGATCGGTCTACCTGGATAGAGAGAGCGTGCTGTTTGGTGATTCGACGCTGCGCCTGCGCCAATGGCTGCGGGTGAACGGTATCGAAGCCCAGCGCAACCAGAATGAGCCGGAAGACCATATTGGCACTTTGCTGATGATGGCGGCCTGGTTGGCCGAAGAGAAGCAGCACAAAATGATTTCCGGGCTGATTGCGCTGCACATTCTTCCGTGGGCACCGCGTTATCTGGAGCTGCTGCAGCAACATGCCGGACATCCGTTCTATCAAGGTGTGGCTCAGTTGGCACAAATCACGCTGGCAGCCTGGGCGGAAGAGTGCCCGTCACCGGTGCCGAGCCTGGAGCTGTATTTCTAATGAACAACGACCAGCAGTTATCTGCGCAAGGCAATAGCCGCCGCCGGTTGCTGACTGGTTGGCTGGATCGTAGTAAAGCCTTGCCGGAACAGGATACGCCCTCTGTGACATTGCCTGCGGTGGCTCGTCCACCTCAGGCTTTGCCGGAAGCGTTGTTCAGCGCGTTGTGCAACGGCTGTGGCGGCTGCGTGAGCAGCTGCCCGTACGGTTTATTGAGCCTTGAGCAAAGCAAGCCGGTATTGAGCATAGATTTCACCGAGTGTGATGTCTGCTGCAAATGCACCACCGCCTGCCAAACCGGGGCGCTGCGTGACAAAATGCCCTGCGACACGCTGCTGCGCCCGCAAATCAGCCATAGCTGCCTGGGGCGGCAAGACAGCTGCCGGATGTGTACCATCAACTGCCCGCAACAGGCTTTATCCTTCCAGCTTTCTGAAAACGGTGCCCGCCAATTGCAGTGTGACGACACGCTGTGTAATGGTTGCGGACTGTGCAAGCTTTCCTGCTTTCATGGGCATATTTCCCTGGCCGCCTCGGGTGAAAAATCGTTGCCGGAACAGCTATAAAGCCACTTTTAACCCGTTGTTAAACATATTGTGCGATCGCCCGTTAACCGCCGATTGACTTTTTTATCGCCAGTGGCATGATGCGCGCACTCTACTCTGTCTGTTCGGTTTCAATTTCACTATGTCCGCATATTCTCGCCCAGTGCTTATGTTGCTCTGTGGCCTATTGCTGCTTACGGTTTCCATCGCCGTTTTGAACACTTTGGTTCCCCTCTGGTTAACGCATGCTCAATTGCCAACCTGGCAAGTGGGGGTGGTCAGTTCGTCTTATTTTACCGGTAACCTGTTGGGAACGCTGGTGGCGGGCAAACTGATCAAGCGGATTGGCTTTACCCGCAGCTATCATCTCGCCTGTCTGGTCTTTGCCTTCGCTACCGTGGGTATGGTGCTGTCGCTGGACTTTTGGAGTTGGATCGGCTGGCGCTTCTTTGCCGGGGTAGGCTGTGCCTGGATTTGGGTGATCGTTGAAAGCGCGCTGTTGCGCAGCGGTAATCTGAGTAACCGTGGCCAATTGTTGGCGGCGTATATGATAGTTTACTACCTCGGTACGGTTGCGGGGCAGTTGCTGTTAAGCAGTGTTTCAACCCAACTGCTGGATGTGGTGCCGTGGGTGACCGCCGTTGTGATGGCCGCTATGTTGCCGATGCTGTTTGCGCGGGTTAATAACCAAGATGACGAGCCGCAGCAGGCCTCTATCTGGCAGATGTTTAAGCGTCGTGACGCCCGGTTGGGCATCAACGGCTGTATTATCTCGGGGATTGTGCTGGGCTCGCTGTACGGCCTGATGCCGCTGTATTTAAACCATCAGGGGATGAGTGATGCCAACGTGGGTTACTGGATGGCGCTGCTGGTCAGTTCCGGCATCGTGGGTCAGTGGCCGATAGGGCGCCTGGCCGATCGCTATGGTCGCCTGTTGGTGCTGCGCATTCAGGTGTTCGTGGTGATCCTTGCCAGCATCGCAATGCTGGGTAACTATGCGATGGCTCCGGCGCTGTTTATTCTGGGCTGTGCTGGCTTTACCTTATACCCGGTGGCGATGTCCTGGGCCTGCGAAAAGGTGCTGCCGCATCAGTTGGTGGCGATGAACCAGACATTGTTGATGAGCTATACCGTTGGCAGCTTGCTCGGCCCATCGATGACGTCGATGCTGATGCAGAGCTACTCCGATCGGCTGCTGTTTGTGATGATTGCGGTAGTGGCGCTGGTCTATCTGGTGATGCTGCTGAAGAAACCGGACCATCACCACACCCCGTTAGCTGCGGCCTGAACATGAAAAACCGATCTTTCGATTGGCAGGCGATTAATTGATATTGCGTACCAAGATATTTTCCGATAAGTGCAGGCTAATTTTTATCCCTCTTTTAGCTGCACTATATCGGTACTCATTGAGCATTTCGCGAATATCGTCATCCAGATAGTCGATGCCTTCACAGTCTATAATCACTTCGCTATCCGGCTTAATTTGTCCCAATAAATGTTTTAATCGCATCTTGTTCAGAAAGGTCAGGTTTTGCTGACATTTGATTAAGTAGTGATTGTCGTAATGCGTCAACCGCAGGGCGTTGCGGTTGCTTTGATACAAACTCCCTACCAGTTGTACAACGAGTCCAAGGGCGATCCCTTCTAACATACCGAGAAATAAAATACCGAACAGGGTGGCGGTGAACGGGATAAATTGTTGTAGGCCTTGCCGCCATAGCAATAAGATAATTTTTGGATGTGCCAGCTTAAAGCCAGTATAAATCAAAATTGCCGCTAAACTCGCCAAGGGAATATTGTTAAGTAAATCTGTAAATATCACCGCACTGAGCAGTAATAATAGCCCATGGATGAGGATCGACAGACGACTGCGCGCGCCAGCCTGCACGTTGGCAGAGCTTCTTACGATCACAGAGGTGATAGGTAAGCCCCCTATCAGGCCACTTAGCATATTACCGGCCCCTTGTGCACGCAGCTCTTTATCGGCGCTCGGTTCTGGCGTCATGGGGGCAATTTTTTTCAACGCCTCCTGACTGAGCAGCGTTTCCAAACTGCCGACGATGGCAATAGTCATTGCTATCACATAGACCGCTGGATTACGCCAAGCTTGCCAGTTAGGAAAAGAGAGTTGAGATTGTAATGCTTCCACACTTGTCAGCGCAGGCAATTCAATGCGTGCCAGGTTTGCCAGCCCGGGTGACAAAAGCTCTGCGAGCCAGACAAATAAACATCCCCATAAAACGGCAATCAGAGGGCCCGGTAATGCGGAAAGCCGCAGGCGCTGCTTAACAGAAGAGCTCCCCCAGAATTTGATAAGCAGTAGCGCCCCGATGCTGACTATTATGGCTGCCGGGGTAATGTCTGCCTGTAGTTGCTGCAAAGTGATTTCTTCGCTCAGCCCATGACCTACAGGGTATCCCATAGCCAGTGGCAATTGCTGTAAAATAAGCAGGATGCCAATACCTGCCAACATACCGTGGATCACCGCACTGGGGATCAGTGTCGCCAATTTGCCACTGCGTAGCATTCCAAAGACAAATTGAAATATTCCTGACAGTAGCAACGCGAACAAGAAGGTTGGAAAATCGCCCAAAGAAACGATTGCGCTGGTAACAATAGTGACCAACCCGGCCGCAGGACCGCTAACGGAAAAAGGGGAAGGGCTGAGTAGTGTGACAAGGAGCCCGCCGATGATCCCAGTCAGTAACCCCACGAAGGGGGGAACTCCACTGGCTTGAGCGATCCCCAGACACAGTGGCAGAGCGACCAGGAATACGACTAATCCAGCCGGAAGATCAAAGCGAAAATTAGCGTATCTCATGGCACTTCTCCGTCGTCGGGGTATTGCGCCAGTACATTAAGGAATCCCGTGTGCATATCGTAAATACAGCCAAATAGCGTCAATGCTTTATTCTGTTGCCAGGCTCTCTGGATTATGGCGGTTTTACTGAGCTTATTCAGTTGTACCCGTACGTTGGCATACACGGCCTTTTTCAAATGCTCAGTTTCTTCATTTTCGGGAGGTTTTAGAGTGACTAGATGGGGTGCCAGAGAGCAGCGCAGAGATGCAAGACGGCGTGTTAATGAGTCTTTTACTGGAACATTTTGGGTACTTAAAGCTGACTGGATCCCACCGCAACCGTAATGCCCGCAAATTACTATGCTGCTTACACCAAGATGTTCCACGGCGTATTGCACCACACTCATCAAATTATCATCTTGTTCTTCGACCATATTGGCAATATTACGATGGACAAATAGCTCGCCGGGTTGTGCACGCACGATAGTTTCAGCAGGGACTCGACTGTCAGAGCAGCCGATCCATAGAATTTCAGGGTGCTGAGATTTTGCAAGCTGTGAGAAGTAACTCGGGTCCCGCCATTGCTGTTCTGTTGCCCAGTTACGGTTTCTTACTAATAGATGATTCAAGGAGTTCATAACATGTCCCTTTGTTGGTATTAATCGGCCATGACCAGACGTTGTAGAATTCATCGCTGACGCGTAAACCACCCTTGTTTCTACCAGCATTGCTGATCTTTGGCTTGAGCGACGCAGTTATACTAAGCAGGTAATATGTAAATTTATTTTATGAATAAGTAAAGATGGGTGGGGGGAATGTAATTTAATCTATGCGGGAGTCAAACCGTGGCGGGTAAGTGAGTAAGGTAATTATCTGTATTTGTTATAATAATCGATATTTAAGTTTGGTTAATATTTAATAGACCGTCATCTCCCCTGCAATCACCGTTTTTGTTAAGTGTTATTTATTAATGTATTTTGCAAAAAAGCAGTTCAACCGCAATGTTGGCGAAGTCTCTTGAACAGGGGACCTGATCAAGAGACTGCTCACAGGAAGAAGGTTAGGACATCTGCGGGAGCTTAATAGATCACTTTATGGCCGTAGCTTTCCAGGATCCCTTTCACGCGATCCATGGTGTCGGCCTTCGGCGGATGAACGCCGTCCAGTTTGTACTCTTCACCCATCGCTATCCATTTGTGCTTGCCTAGCTCGTGGTAAGGCAACAGCTCGATCTTCTCGATATTGGTCATATCCTTGGTGAACTCACCGAGCAGATGCGTCG
Organism: Serratia sp. 3ACOL1; assembly: GCF_003668775.1. Taxonomy (NCBI): domain Bacteria; kingdom Pseudomonadati; phylum Pseudomonadota; class Gammaproteobacteria; order Enterobacterales; family Yersiniaceae; genus Serratia; species Serratia sp. 3ACOL1. The sequence goes on from NZ_CP033055.1 coordinate 811,227, forward strand.
ATTTATCATCATCAGACCAGCCCGGCACCACCACGTAGCGGATCCAGGTGCGTTGATTACGCTTGGCCAGATAACGGGCAAACTCCAGCGTGCGGTGGTTGGAAACGCCTACCAGGTTCTGGTGAATATCGTCATTCATCTGTTTCAGATCGAGCATCACCAGATCGGTGGTATCCAGCAGCTCATCGATCACTGGGTCGTAACGGCGGACAAAACCGTTGGTGTCCAGACAGGTGCTGATCCCTTCCTTGTGACAGGCGCGGAACCAGTCGCGGACAAACTCGGCCTGCAGGATCGCTTCGCCGCCGGATGCCGTTACGCCACCGCCGGAAGCGTTCATAAAGTGACGGTAGGCTACGGTATCGGTCATCAGCTCTTCAACCGTGACCTCTTTGCCGCCGTGGGTGTCCCAGGTATCGCGGTTATGGCAGTACAGGCAGCGCATCAGGCAACCCTGGAAGAACACGATAAAGCGGATACCTGGGCCATCAACGGTGCCACAGGATTCGAAAGAGTGGATGCGGCCTTTCAAGGACATTGCGGGTTTCTCCAAAATCGACTGTCAAACGCAGTCTAAAATAGGCTGGTAACCGCCAGGCAGGGATCAACGATGTGGCGAAAAAAGGCGCCAGGTAAAACGATTCCTGTTGGCCGGTTACGTACCGGATCACTGTTTTGCCAGATATCCATGCAGTATATACCTATCACAGGCTAAGCAGCAGCGTAGATACCTGGCAAAACAGACTCAAGACCAGAGTCAGGGAGTACTTAGTAAAAAGGCCGGAATATCCGGCCTTGGTAAGATTTGTTCAGCGGGGCAGAACGATCCGCCCCGGAGAAACCGCGATTAGATCGACTGGGTGAAAGTACGAGTAATCACGTCTTGTTGCTGTTCTTTGGTCAACGCGTTGAAACGCACTGCGTAACCCGATACGCGGATGGTCAGCTGAGGATATTTCTCAGGGTTTTCCATCGCGTCCAGCAGCATTTCACGGTTCATCACGTTCACGTTCAGGTGCTGACCGCCTTCGATGGACGCTTCGTGGTGGAAGTAACCATCCATCAGACCCGCCAGGTTGGCTTTACGCACGTCGTCATCTTTACCCAACGCGTTAGGCACGATGGAGAAGGTGTAAGAGATACCATCTTTCGCATAGGCAAACGGCAGTTTGGCTACGGAGGTCAGGGAGGCTACAGCACCTTTCTGATCGCGGCCGTGCATTGGGTTGGCACCTGGACCAAATGGAGCGCCAGCACGGCGGCCATCTGGGGTGTTACCGGTTTTCTTACCATAAACCACGTTAGAGGTGATGGTCAGCACGGACTGAGTTGGTACCGCATTACGGTAGGTACGCAGTTTCTGAATTTTCTTCATGAAACGTTCTACCAGGTCACAAGCGATGTCATCTACGCGAGAATCGTTGTTACCGAACTGCGGATATTCACCTTCGATTTTGAAGTCGACAGCCAGGCCGTCTTCGTCACGGATGGTGGATACTTTGGCGTACTTGATGGCAGACAGGGAGTCGGCAGCTACGGACAGACCCGCGATACCACAAGCCATGGTGCGATAAACATCACGGTCATGCAGAGCCATCAGCGCAGCTTCATAGCTGTACTTGTCGTGCATGTAGTGAATGATGTTCAACGAGGTCACATACTGCTTGGCCAGCCAGTCCATGAAGTGGTCCATACGTTCCATGACTTTGTCATAGTCCAGCACGGTGTCCATCATTGGGGCTTCTTTCGGGCCAACCTGCATTTTCAGTTTTTCATCAACGCCGCCGTTGATTGCGTACAACATGGTTTTCGCCAAGTTGGCACGCGCACCGAAGAACTGCATTTGCTTACCGACAATCATCGGGCTGACGCAACAGGCGATGGCATAGTCATCGTTGTTGAAGTCTGGGCGCATCAGGTCGTCGTTTTCATACTGTACGGAGGAGGTGTCGATAGACACTTTCGCGGCGTATTTTTTGAAGTTCAACGGCAGTTTTTCAGACCACAGGATGGTCATGTTTGGTTCTGGAGATGGCCCCATGGTGTACAGCGTGTTCAGGAAGCGGAAGCTGTTTTTAGTTACCAGCGTACGACCATCAACACCCATACCAGCCAGGGATTCTGTTGCCCAGATTGGGTCACCAGAGAACAGCTCATCATACTCAGGAGTACGCAGGAAGCGAACCATACGCAGTTTCATGACCAGGTGGTCGATCAGTTCTTGCGCCTGCAGTTCGGTCAGTTTACCGGCCTTGATATCGCGCTCAATGAACACGTCCAGGAAGGTAGATACGCGGCCGAAGGACATGGCTGCACCGTTCTGGGATTTCACCGCGGCCAGGTAGCCGAAGTAGGTCCACTGTACGGCTTCTTGAGCGGTGCTGGCTGGGCCAGAAATGTCGTAGCCGTATTTGGCGGCCATTTCTTTAATCTGAGCCAGGGCACGGTGCTGTTCAGCAATTTCTTCGCGCAGCTGGATGGTCATTTCCAGATCTTCGCCATTTTCCAGACGGGTCTGCAGAGACTTGAACTGGTTCAGCTTGTCGGCCATCAGGAAGTCGATACCGTACAAAGCAACGCGACGGTAGTCACCGATGATACGGCCACGGCCATATGCATCTGGCAGACCGGTCAACACGCCAGACTTACGGCAGTTCAGGATGTCTTTGGTGTAAACGTCGAATACGCCCTGGTTGTGGGTTTTGCGGTATTCGGTGAACACTTTCTTCACTTGTGGATCCAGTTCACGGCCATAAACCTTGCATGAACCTTCAACCATCTTGATGCCGCCGAATGGGATCAGCGCGCGTTTCAGAGGAGCATCGGTCTGCAAACCAACGATGGTTTCCAGATCTTTGTTGATATAGCCCGCATCATGAGAAGTCACGGTGGAGACGACGTTGGTATCGAAATCAACTGGCGCATGGGTGCGGTTTTCCAGTTTGATCCCTTCCATAACCTTGTCCCACAGAGTGGTAGTGGCTTGACTTGCGCCAGCCAGGAAGGATTCATCGCCCTCGTAAGGAGTGTAGTTTTTCTGGATGAAGTCACGTACGTTGACTTCTTTCTGCCAGTCACCTTCGCTGAAACCTTGCCAAGCGGTCGCTAACTTCTCGTTAAGTTCGGTCATTATACACCTACCTTCTAATGTGGATTTCTTTGTAAACCCGGCGCCGTGCCGGCCAACAGATTAGTGATTCTGTTTGCCGCCACGCAGATAAATTACCCAGTAAGTCAACCCAACCAGTAGACCACCGCCAATGATGTTACCGATGGTGACGGGGATCAGGTTGTCGATGATAAAGTTGCTTACGGTCAGATGAGCGAATTGCTCGGGTGCTGCCCCCACGGCTTGCCAAAACTCTGGCGTGGCAAAATGCTTAACCACTATACCCATAGGGATCATAAACATGTTGGCGATACTGTGCTCAAAGCCGCTGGCAACGAACATGGCTACCGGCAGGATCATGGCGAACATCTTGTCCATCAGGCTGCGGCCGGAGTAGCTCATCCAGACTGCCAGGCAAACCATCAGGTTAGCCAGGATGCCCAGACAGACGGCTTCGATAAAGGTGTGGTGCAGTTTATGGTCGGCGGTTTGCAATACGTTCAAACCCCACAGGCCATTGGCTGCCATATACTCGCCAGAGAACCAGATCAGAGCAACGAAGAACAGGGCACCAATCAGGTTGCCAACATAGACGTTTAACCAGTTAAGGGCCAGTTGCCCCCAGGTAATACGCCCGCTGGCTTTGGCAATCACGGTCAGTACGGTGGAGGTAAACAGGTCCGCCCCGCAGACGACGACCAGCATTAACCCCATGGAGAAGCAGATACCACCCACCAGCTTGGCGAGGCCGAAAGGAATGGCGGCGGTGCCGGTGGTCGCTGTGATATAAAAAACAAAGGCGATAGAAATGAACACACCTGCGGTGATCGCTAAATAAAAAGTCGTCAGCGGATGCTTGGTGGCTTTATACACCCCCGCATCCTCGGCAACTTTCGCCATCGCGGCAGGTAACAGCATATCGAAGGGGTTGTCAGCTCTCACACTAACTCTCGCTCTTAAGGGTTATTACAACACACTGAGATACTAGCAAAGCAGTATAGGGTAAAAATTGACTTGGATCATAACGCGCGGAAGTAAAACGGCTTAAAACCGCAAAATTAGTAGGGTTTATTGAGTTATATTGTTGATTTTTATGTAAAAAATATTTTTTAATGTTTACAAATAATTTTGAAGTTAACGGCGTTTTGGGCTGGGAAGGGTTAAGTTTTTGTACTTATTGTCGCTTTTTGATGAATAAGCATTAATTGATGGTTAATTAATATTTCACACCGGCGTAACAATTGGCGATTTAATTATCCTGTTGGCTGATAAGTGCGCTTTTGATAAAAACATTCAACGCCAGGGTTTGCTTTTTTTTGATCGGCAACCGAATCAAGGCTGCTTCTTTGGGAGTAACGCCGGTAAGGTTCTACCGGCGTATCAATCCAATTGATGACCAACTACATTGGCTCACAACATAAAGGCGCAGCATGCGGCGCCCCTACTGCCAAACTCAGCAATCAGGCTTATGCCTGCGCCCAGTGACGGCGTTTAGCGGTTTGCAGTTTTTCGTAAGCCGCCAACAGCGCTTGGTGGGCCGGCAGGGCTTTCAAATCACTGTCGATGGCAAACAGGCCGTTGAAGCGCTCTTCACCGCTCATGGCTGCAGAGGCCGCATCAACCGCATCCTGACCATACATCTTCACGAAGGCCGTGTGATATTGAGCAGGATCGCGTTCTGGCTCCAACGCCAACAGCAACAGCGTCTGTAGGCAACGGTAGTAGTTGCTGCGCTCCGGGGTAAACAGCGAGGCGTTGAACTCCTGCGTCCACTCGGCCCAGATCAGTGCCTGCTCGAGATCGCCACCGGCCAGTGCCAGCATGGATTTCAGTTCGCCGACGCGCAGGGTGTACCAGGCGTTGTCTTTACCTGACGCAATGCCCAGCAATTCACGTACGCGGGTGAAATCGTCCAGTCCTTCATCATCCAACTGCTGGATCAGAGCCAGGTACTCTTCTGGTTCCCATTCGCTGCCCGGCAGTTGCAGCAGGGTTTCACGCAGGTGTGCGCCCATGCTGTTGTTTGCCAGCAGCAGATCCTCTGCCGGATAGATGTCGGACATCCCCGGAACGATGATGCGGCAGGCGTACACGTCCAGGTGCTCGTAATCGGCGATATACACTTCGGCATCTTCTTTATTAAAGATGCTCATCAGGGTGGCGAACTCTTCCTGCGTGCTGCCGCTGAAACTCCAGTCGACAAACGGATAGTCGGCATCCTGTTTGAACAGATCCCAGGAGATCAAACCGCTGGAATCGATGAAGTGAGTTTCCAGGTTGGCGTGCTCGGCCACTTCTTCGTCGTCGAAGGTCGGGGCGGTAAACACATCCAGATCTTTCAAGCCGCGGCCTTGCAGCAGCTCGGTAACGGTACGCTCCAGTGCGACTCCGAAATCAGGGTGAGCACCAAAGGAGGCAAAGCAGGTGCCGTTGGCGGGGTTGAACAACACCACGCAGATCACCGGGTAGTTGCCGCCTAACGAGGCATCATAAGAGAGGATCGGGAAGCCTTCGGCCTCCAGCTTGGCGATCGCCTCAACCACGTCAGGATAGCGGTTCAGCACTTCGCTCGGGATTTCCGGCAGGCTGATGGACTCGGCGATGATGCGGTTTTTCACATAACGCTCGAACACCTCGGAGAGGCCCTGAACCCGCGCTTCGTTGGCGGTATTGCCAGCGGACATGCCGTTGGACACATACAGGTTGCCGATGATGTTCATCGGAATATAAACGGTCTGCTGATCCGACTGGCGGGTGAATGGCAGGGCGCAGATGCCACGATCGCTATTGCCAGACTGCAGATCGATCAGATCGCTGGCTGTCAGTTCCTGCTCCGGATCATAGAAGGCGTGCGTGCGCTCATCCAGGATGCCTTTTGGCAGTGAGTTATCAGCCGGGATCGGGAACCATTTCTCATTGGGATAGTGAACGAAATCGCCTTCGGCAATCTGTTGGCCCAAATAGAAATCGGCGAAGAAATAGTTGGTCGACAGGCGCTCGAAATACTCGCCCAGCGCGGAAGCCAGCGCGGCCTTCTTGCTGGCGCCCTTACCGTTGGTGAAGCACAGCGGGCAATCGCGATCGCGGATATGCACTGACCAGACGTGTGGCACCGGATTCAGCCAGGAGGCTTCTTCGATATTGAAACCCAGATCGGTTAATTTCTGCTGAAAACGGGCAATGGAGTCTTCCAGCGCAGCGTCTTTGCCAGGAATAAAAGTTTGCGTCATTGTCTTCACTTATATGGCGTACTAAAAACGCGCAATGATACGGGGTTTTGTTCTCAAGCTCCACGTATTCCGAAAGCCGATCAGATGTCACAGTAATTATGTGGATAAAGACGATAATTCAGCGGGTTATCAATAACGGAGAAACGTAATGAAATCAGTGAAACTTAGCGTATTGGCACTACTGTTGTCCGGGGTTTGTGGTTCGGCACTGGCGTTACCTAATATCACCTTGCTGGCCACCGGCGGTACTATCGCTGGCGGCGGCGACTCGGCCACCAAGTCTAACTACACTGCGGGTAAACTGGGTGTAGAGGCGTTGGTGGATGCGGTGCCGGAGTTGAAAAAAGTTGCCAACGTGCAGGGCGAGCAGGTGGTCAACATCGGTTCGCAGGATATGAATGACGAAGTCTGGCTCAAGCTGGTCAAGAAAATTAATGCGGACTGTGCCAAAACCGATGGTTTCGTGATCACCCACGGTACCGACACACTGGAGGAGACCGCCTATTTCCTTGATCTCACCGTCAAGTGCGATAAGCCGGTAGTGATCGTGGGGGCGATGCGCCCGGCAACGGCCATGAGTGCCGATGGCCCATTTAACTTGTATAACGCAGTTGTCACAGCCGCAGACCCTCAATCGGCCAAGCGTGGCGTGCTGGTGGTGATGAATGATACGGTGCTCGATGGCCGCGACGTGACCAAAACCAATACCACCGGCGTACAGACTTTCCAGTCACCTAATTTTGGCCCGTTGGGATACATCCACAACGGCAAAATTGACTACCAACGTTCGCCACAGCGCAAGCACACCAGCGAAACGCCATTTAACGTCGACCAGATGAGTACGCTGCCGACGGTTGGTATTATCTATAACTATGCCAATGCCTCCGATGCACCAGCCAAAGCGTTGATCGCCGAAGGTTATCAAGGGATCGTCAGCGCCGGGGTGGGTAACGGCAACCTGTATAAAACCGTGTTTGATACGCTGGCCACGGCGGCCCATAACGGCGTGGCGGTAGTGCGTTCCTCCCGCGTGCCTACTGGCTCCACCACCGAAGATGCGGAAGTGGATGATACTAAACTCGGTTTTGTGGCAGCCGGAACGCTGAATCCGCAAAAAGCGAGAATTTTGCTACAGCTGGCATTAACCCAAACCAAAGACGCCAAACTGATCCAGGCGATGTTTAATCAGTATTGATTCCTGACTCAAGTGGGGGCGTAATGCCCCCATTTCCCCCGCCCAGACTATGCTGTAGGAAATCACTTTTCACAGGAATGATTTCATGCAGGCATTTGATATCCAAAGAATGGCATTTGACGAGACCACGCCAGAGTTCCTGGCCGAGGTGGCGCTACGCTGCCTGTTCACTTTTTTGCTGGTATTTATCTTTTTAAAAATGACCGGGCGGCGTGGCGTACGCCAAATGTCGCTGTTTGAAGTGCTGATCATCCTGACTCTGGGGTCCGCCGCTGGTGACGTCGCGTTTTATCACGATGTTCCTTTGCTACCGGTGCTGATGGTGTTTGTTTCCATCATGGTGATGTATCGCTTTTCCACCTGGCTGATGGATCGCTTTCAAAAACTCCAGACCTGGATGGAGGGTGAGCCGTTGATTCTGGTCAGTGAGGGGCTGTTCGATTGGGACATCCTGTGCCGGGAAAATATCACTCATGATGAGTTCTTTATGGAACTCCGTCAGGCCGGTGTTGAGCACCTTGGGCAGGTGAGATTGGGCATTCTTGAGGTGAACGGTACCATATCGGTGTATTTTTACCCGGATGAGCAGGTACGGCCCGGGTTACCGGTATTACCGGCAAAATGCGTCAAAAGCGTGGTTGAGATTGATGTGGAGGGGGATTACGCCTGCGGCATGTGTAGCCTGATCTCCACCTTGACGCCATCACCGGAACACGACTGCCCACGCTGTGGCAACCGTAAATGGATCGCAGCCCTGTCCCATAGCCGGGTCAGCTGAATACAGCACAAAAAACCGCGTTAACCCGCTGAATACGCCAGTGTCACAGCGTTTTATGGCACAAATAAACCCTGAGGCCGCAGAGCCTGTTATTTGCGGCCTCGCCAGTTTCCCACCCTTGGAACAATAAGCATTGCAGCCGGGTTACGTGAGTGATAAAACCGATAGAGTTGGTTAACATCAGCGTTAACTTCGGGCATATGTCGAAAGCCGGTTTTTACGGCGCACAGTGAATGTGGTGAGGGGAAATGACTCAGGTTTATAATTTTAGCTCAGGCCCGGCGATGCTGCCGGTTGAAGTGTTGCGTCGTGCGGAACAAGAGCTGTGCAACTGGCACGGTCTTGGCACTTCGGTGATGGAAATCAGCCATCGCAGTAAAGAATTCATCGCCGTCGCCGAACAGTCCGAACAGGATCTGCGCGATCTGCTGAAAGTCCCCGCCAACTATAAAGTGCTGTTCTGCCACGGCGGTGCCCGTGCGCAATTCGCCGCGTTGCCACTGAACCTGTTGGGAGATAACACCACTGCCGACTATATCGATGGCGGTTACTGGGCGCACAGTGCGATCACCGAAGCGGAAAAATACTGCCAGCCAAACGTGATCGACGTTAAAACCACCGTTGATGGCTTAAGCGGCATCAAGCCAATGAAAGAGTGGCAGCTGAGCGATAACGCGGCTTACGTCCACTATTGCCCGAACGAAACCATCGACGGCGTGGCGATTGATGAAACGCCAGACTTTGGCGATAAAGTGGTGATTGGCGATTACTCTTCGACCATCCTTTCCCGTCCGTTGGACGTCAGCCGTTTCGGCGTTATCTATGCGGGCGCGCAGAAAAACATTGGTCCCGCTGGTCTGACGCTGGTGATCGTGCGTGATGACCTGCTGGGTAAAGCACGCCGTGAAGTCCCGTCGATCCTGGATTACACCGTGTTGGCAGAAAATGACTCGATGTTCAACACTCCGCCAACCTTCGCCTGGTATCTGTCTGGCCTGGTGTTCAAATGGCTGAAAGAGCAGGGCGGCCTGGTGGAAATGCAAAAGCGTAACCAGGCCAAGGCTGAGTTGCTGTATAGCACTATCGATCAGTCGGACTTCTACCGTAGCCGCGTGGCCATTGCCAACCGCTCCTGGATGAACGTTCCATTCCAGCTTGCCGATCCTGCGCTGGATAAAGTGTTCCTGAGCGAAGCAGAAGCCATTGGCCTGCAGGCACTGAAGGGCCACCGCGTAGTAGGCGGCATGCGTGCTTCCATCTATAATGCGATGCCGCTGGCGGGCGTGAAGACCCTGACCGACTTTATGGTCGATTTTGAACGTCGCCATGGTTGATTGCCACCGCCCGCATTGAACGGGCGGTCGTACCGCTGTTGTCCTTTTGCATTAAAGCGGCTCCGGCATTATCCCGGGGCCGTTTCGTTTATCAGATTCTGGAGAGTTTTGTTCACATGGTGGATTCCCTGACGTTACAACCGGTTGCTTTGGTCGATGGCACCGTCAACTTACCCGGCTCCAAGAGCGTATCCAATCGGGCTTTGCTACTGGCTGCGCTGGCGCGGGGAACGACCCGGCTGACCAACCTGCTGGATAGCGACGACGTGCGTCATATGCTGAATGCCTTGCAAGCGCTGGGGGTGAGTTACCAACTCTCCGACGATCGCACCACCTGTTCCGTAGAGGGTAACGCTGGCCCGTTGGTCGCCACGCAGCCGTTGGAGCTGTTCCTCGGTAATGCCGGTACGGCAATGCGTCCATTAGCGGCGGCACTGTGCCTGGGTGAGGGCGACGTGGTGTTGACCGGCGAACCGCGCATGAAAGAGCGCCCGATCGGCCATCTGGTAGATGCCTTACGCCAGGGCGGAGCGCAAATCGATTACCTTGAACAAACCGATTATCCACCTGTGCGTCTGCGTGGCGGTTTCCGCGGCGGCGACGTCAGCGTTGACGGCAGCGTATCTAGTCAGTTCCTGACTGCCTTGCTGATGATGGCACCGTTGGCGGCCCAAGACACCGCTATCCATATTTTGGGTGAGCTGGTTTCCAAACCTTATATCGATATTACCCTGCACCTGATGAGTACTTTCGGCGTTGAAGTCACGCACGACAACTATCGCGTGTTCCATATCCGTGGGCAGCAGACTTACCGTTCGCCAGGCGACTATCTGGTGGAGGGGGATGCCTCTTCGGCATCCTATTTCCTGGCTGCTGCGGCGATTAAGGGCGGCACCGTGCGTGTCACCGGTATCGGTAAGAAAAGCGTGCAGGGCGATACCAAATTTGCCGATGTGCTGGAAAAAATGGGCGCGCGCATCACCTGGGGCGATGACTTTATCGAGTGTAGCCGCGGTGAGTTGAAAGGCATCGATATGGATATGAACCACATTCCAGATGCGGCGATGACCATTGCCACCACCGCGCTGTTCGCGACCGGGCCGACCACCATCCGCAATATCTACAACTGGCGGGTAAAAGAAACCGACCGTTTGGCGGCGATGGCAACAGAACTGCGCAAAGTGGGTGCAGAGGTCGATGAAGGTGAGGATTACATTCACGTCGTGCCGCCAAGCAAGCTGCAGTTTGCCGAGATTGGTACCTACAACGATCACCGCATGGCGATGTGTTTCTCGCTGGTGGCGCTGTCCGATACGCCGGTGACCATTCTTGATCCGAAGTGTACCGCCAAGACCTTCCCAGACTATTTTGAGCAGTTGGCGCGTATCAGCCAGTTGGCCTAATCTTCTCTATATTCGTTATCAATGGGCCTCGTTTGAGGCCTTTTTTGCGCATTGGTGCCCATCTTTTCGGCAATCAGACAGTTCGCGGTAACAGTAAACTCCACAGGCGCGTATAATACGCCCCCGAATCTGCTCCTAATTGGGCAGACAGCAGGGCGTGTTCCTGTGAGGTTCCTACCTGAAGGAGAGAGAAATGACGGCTACAGTTCCGGTGATAACCGTTGATGGACCAAGTGGTGCAGGCAAAGGCACGCTGTGCAAAGCGCTGGCAGAATCCCTTGGTTGGCGTTTGCTGGACTCCGGCGCGATTTATCGCGTCTTGGCCCTGGCAGCGTTGCACCATCAGGTGGATATCACCTCTGAAGAGGCGTTAGTCCCCTTGGCCGCCCATCTCGACGTCCGCTTTGTTGCTCAGGACGGCAAGCTGCAGGTTATTTTGGAAGGTGAGGACGTCAGTAACGAGATCCGCACCGAAACCGTTGGCAATACGGCTTCGCAAACGGCCGCATTCCCACGAGTTCGTGAGGCGCTGCTGCGCCGCCAACGCGCATTCCGCGAGGCTCCGGGCCTGATCGCCGATGGCCGTGACATGGGCACGGTGGTGTTCCCGGATGCGCCGGTTAAAATTTTCCTTGACGCCAGTTCCGAAGAGCGTGCGCATCGTCGCATGCTACAGTTGCAGGAAAAGGGCTTTAATGTTAACTTTGAACGTCTTTTAGCCGAGATAAAGGAACGGGATGACCGTGACCGTAATCGGGCTATTGCGCCACTGGTACCGGCTCTCGATGCCCTCGTGTTGGATTCTACCAGCATGTCGATCGAGGAAGTGATCCAGCGGGCGTTGGCATATGCACATGAAGTTTTGGCGTTGCCGCAGCAATAAGCGCGGCGGCGTTTTTAGCTTTTTGTTATATTTGTCATCGTACTGCATAGCAGTAACTGAATATATCGGGTAAAATTTTACCCCTGTAACCTAAACCTTGTCGGCAGGAAGCCAATGGCAAGGTATGTGAAACAACCCCATTCGGCGGGACGCTAAATGGACGTTAAACTATAGAACCCTGAAGATTAAACATGACTGAATCTTTCGCTCAACTCTTTGAAGAATCCCTGAAAACAATCGAAACCCGTCCGGGTTCCATCGTTCGTGGTGTTGTTGTTGCTATCGATAAAGATGTCGTACTGGTTGACGCCGGTCTGAAATCTGAATCTGCCATTCCGGCTGAGCAATTCAAAAACGCCCAGGGCGAGCTGGAAATCCAGGTTGGTGACGAAGTTGACGTTGCGCTGGACGCTGTTGAAGATGGCTTCGGTGAAACTCTGCTGTCCCGTGAGAAAGCTAAGCGTCACGAAGCTTGGATCACGCTGGAAAAAGCTTACGAAGAAGCTGAAACTGTCGTCGGTGTTATCAACGGCAAAGTTAAGGGTGGCTTCACTGTAGAGCTGAACGGTATTCGTGCGTTCCTGCCAGGTTCCCTGGTTGACGTGCGTCCAGTTCGCGACACTCTGCACCTGGAAGGCAAAGAGCTTGAGTTCAAAGTCATCAAGCTGGATCAGAAGCGCAACAACGTTGTTGTTTCTCGTCGTGCAGTAATCGAATCCGAAAACAGCGCAGAGCGCGATCAACTGCTGGAAAACCTGCAGGAAGGCATGGAAGTTAAAGGTATCGTTAAGAACCTCACTGACTACGGTGCATTCGTGGATCTGGGCGGCGTTGACGGCCTGCTGCACATCACTGACATGGCTTGGAAACGCGTTAAGCACCCAAGCGAAATTGTCAACGTGGGCGACGAAATCACTGTCAAGGTGCTGAAGTTCGACCGCGAGCGTACTCGTGTATCTCTGGGCCTGAAGCAACTGGGCGAAGATCCATGGGTTGCTATCGCTAAACGCTACCCAGAAGGCACCAAGCTGACTGGTCGTGTTACCAACCTGACTGATTACGGCTGCTTCGTGGAAATCGAAGAAGGCGTTGAAGGTCTGGTACACGTTTCTGAAATGGATTGGACCAACAAAAACATCCATCCGTCCAAAGTTGTTAACGTGGGCGATGTAGTGGAAGTGATGGTTCTGGACATCGATGAAGAGCGTCGTCGTATCTCCCTGGGCCTGAAGCAGTGCAAAAACAACCCATGGCAGCAGTTCGCAGAAACCCACAACAAGGGCGACCGCGTTGAAGGTAAAATCAAGTCTATCACTGACTTCGGTATCTTCATCGGCCTGGACGGCGGCATCGACGGCCTGGTTCACCTGTCTGACATCTCCTGGAACGTTGCAGGCGAAGAAGCAGTTCGTGAATACAAGAAAGGCGACGAAATCGCAGCTGTGGTTCTGCAAGTTGACGCAGAGCGCGAGCGTATCTCCCTGGGCGTGAAGCAACTGGCTGAAGATCCGTTCAATAACTACCTGTCTATGAACAAGAAAGGTACTATTGTTACTGGTAAAGTCACTGCAGTTGACGCCAAAGGTGCTACAGTTGAATTAGCAGGCGGCGTAGAAGGTTACCTGCGTGCTTCTGAAGCCTCTCGCGACCGTATTGAAGACGCAACTCTGGTTCTGAACGTTGGTGACGAAGTTGAAGCTAAATTCACTGGCGTTGACCGTAAGAACCGCGTTGTAAGCCTGTCCGTCCGTGCGAAGGACGAAGCTGACGAGAAAGATGCAATCGCTACGGTTAACAACACCAAGCCGGAAGAAAGCAACTTCTCTAACGCTATGGCTGAAGCCTTCAAAGCGGCTAAAGGCGAGTAATGACGGGGGGCGGTTTCTGACCGCCCCGATACGGTAGTTTAGCTGCAAAGCTTGGAGGAACTATGACCAAGTCTGAACTTATTGAAAGACTTGCTGGCCAGCAATCTCATATTCCGGCGAAGGCCGTTGAGGATGCAGTGAAAGAGATGCTCGAACACATGGCAGCTACGCTAGCCGAGGGTGAGCGCATCGAGATCCGCGGATTCGGCAGTTTTTCTCTTCACTACCGTGCTCCGCGCGTCGGCCGTAACCCTAAAACGGGTGATAAAGTTGAGTTGGACGGCAAGTACGTTCCTCACTTCAAGCCAGGTAAAGAGTTACGTGACCGTGCCAATATCTATGGCTAGTCGCTGACCACCCATAGTGTTGTTGCTTGTAAAGAATATAAAACGGTGCCTTAGGGTGCCGTTTTTTTTCGCCTAAAACCCCCCCATACCTGCCAAAATTTGCGCTCTGCTACGCAACCTTTCCTGCAAATGCCAAATAGCCAACCGATTGTTTACGAACTACTTTCCTGAGTAGCAACCTGCAACTGGCGGTTATCCGTCTGAGAAGTCACATTTGTTGCAGGATAAACTTGGCAAGGAGCGCGGAAATCAGGATCTCACTGGATAGGGCCGCCATCGCTTTGGTGATGGGGATGCTGCCAATACTGTTTTTGCCCCACTTACCGTCGTGGCTTTTATTGATGGGGCTAGCCGTTGCGGCTTTGTGGCTATGGCGATATAAACCGAATCCATGGCGTCAGGCACTGTGCTGCTGCCTACTGGGTTTTATTTACGCCACCGGCAGTGCCAGCCTGTTGATGCAACAAGTCGCAACGTTGACGACCAGCGGCGATAAAGCCGTGGTTGCTTCAGTGCGTAGCATTAGGCTGGACGGGGTTGAAACGCCACAGGTGCAACTGCGTATTGAGCAGGTTAGCGGGCGCTGGCTGGTGCCTGCACTGTCCTTTACGGCAAACTGGCGCGGTGAAAAGCCCTGTGCGGGGCAACGTTGGGCGATGAAGGTTCGCTTTCGCCCGGTACACAGCAGCCTGAATGAAGGGGGCTTTGACGGGCAGCGTTGGGCCATTGCTAATCGGCAACCGTTGCGTGGCTTTGTTCGTTCCGCAACGGCACTGGATAAGGGCTGCAACTGGCGCCAATTGATCGTCAAACAGAGGGATCGATCGCTCATATCGCTGACGCAACGTCCAGTGTTGCTGGCGCTGGCGTTTGGCGAACGGACGCTGATGAGTAATGAGCTGCGTGGGCAACTGATGAAAACCGGCGTGGCTCACCTGATGGCGATTTCTGGCCTGCATATTTCCCTGGCCGCCGCCTTTGCCTGGGGGCTGGCGCGTGGCGTGCAGTTTTTATTGCCCGCGCGCTACATTGGCTACCGTCTGCCGCTGATCGTCAGTTGGTTGATGGCGCTGTGCTATGTGTGGCTGGCAGGTGGGCAACCTCCGGCAATGAGGGCCTTTATTGCCTTGTCTCTATGGCTCTGGTTGCGCCTCAAAGGAGTTTCCTGCACTTCCTGGCAAATCTGGCTGTGGTGTATCAGCCTGCTGTTGCTGTGCGATCCTATGTCAGTGCTTTCGGACAGCTTCTGGCTCTCTGCTCTGGCGGTTGCGGCCTTAATCTTTTGGTTCGAATGGGCACCGTTGCCCAGGCGCTTCGGCACTTTTTGGGGGTGGGCACCTCTGCGTTGGCTACACATGCAACTAGGGATGACGCTGTTGCTGATGCCCCTACAATTTGGCCTGTTTCATGGCCTGAGCTGGACATCGTTACCCGCCAACCTTTGGGCGGTACCGATCGTTTCTTTGCTGTCGGTTCCGTTGATATTGTTGGCACTGATGCTGTTTTTTATTCCGCAGGTAAGCCACTGGTGTTGGCAATTGGCCGATCTTACCGTCAGTTGGGCCTTATGGCCGCTTCCCGGGCTCGAGCAAGGGTGGCTACAGGTTGGGGCTGCCTTGCTGCAATTTAGCGCCCTAGGGTGGTTAGCCGTGGTTTGCTGGCGTTTTCGCTGGTGGTATCACTTTCCTGTCAGTTGCGCCGTTGTGGTGCTAAGTTGCCTGTTCTGGCGGGAAAGATCGCCAGATTATCGCTGGCGGGTCGATATGCTTGACGTAGGGCACGGCCTGGCGGTGGTAATCGAGCGGGAAGGAAAGGCCGTCATCTTTGATACGGGTAACCGCTGGCAAGCCTCTAGCGCGGCAGAGCGCAACATTTTGCCATTCCTGCGCTGGCGGCAGATCTCGCTGGAGCAAATCGTTATCAGCCATAGCCATCTGGATCATATCGGCGGCTTGCCGATATTGGCCGCCGCATTTCCACAGGCCAGCGTGCGTACGCCGATCGTTAACGTAGGCCACCTGCCTTTCGTACAAGGGCAACGGTGGGTGTGGCGAGAGCTAAACTTTCAGGTGTTGTGGCCACCTGCACGGGTGGATTATGCCGCTAACGATGACTCCTGCGTAGTGCGCGTCGATGACGGCAAGTTCAGCCTGCTGCTGACGGGTGATATTGAACGCCGGGCCGAGCAGGCGTTGCTGAAACAACGTGCGAATTTACCTAGCACTATCCTTCAGGTGCCTCATCATGGCAGCAAGACATCTTCAACGCCGCCATTTTTGCGTGCAGTTGCCCCCGAGCTGGCGTTTGCCTCGGCATCCCGCTATAACGCTTGGCGGTTACCGGCAGCAAAAATAGTCAAACGCTATCGGGAAAATCACATTCCCTGGCGTGATACGGCCCGCTCAGGGCAGCTCAGCGTGTTTTTTTATCGTAATGATTGGCAAGTTAAAGGCTTTCGCGAACAACTAAATCCACGTTGGTATCATCAGCGGTTTGGCGTTGAGGGGGATAATGAGTAGAATGGGCCGCTATTTCTTCCGATGCTGGTATTTGCATGATGAATGATAAAGATCTGTCCACCTGGCAGACGTTCCGCCGCCTCTGGCCGATGATCACACCTTTTAAAACCGGGTTGGTGGTCGCCGCCATTGCGCTGGTTTTAAACGCAGCGGGGGATACGTTAATGCTGTCCCTGCTCAAACCGTTATTAGACGACTTTGGTAAAGCCGATAGCCGAGTCTTGCATTGGATGCCGCTGGTCGTGATTGGCCTGATGCTGATGCGTGGCATCACCAGCTATGTCTCCAGCTATTGTATTTCCTGGGTGTCTGGCATGGTGGTGATGCAGATGCGCCGTCGTCTGTTCGGCCATATGATGCGAATGCCGGTGGCCTTTTTTGACCAGCAATCGACAGGAACTCTGCTGTCACGTATTACCTACGACTCGGAACAGGTAGCTTCATCCTCTTCCAGCGCGTTGGTTACCGTGGTGCGTGAAGGGGCCTCGATCATCGGCCTGTTCATCATGATGTTTTATTACAGCTGGCAGCTCTCGCTGATCCTGATAGTACTGGCACCGATCGTCTCCTTCGCGATCCGCCTGGTCTCCAAACGTTTCCGCAATATCAGTAAAAATATGCAAAACACCATGGGGCAGGTGACGACCAGTGCAGAACAGATGCTGAAAGGGCATAAAGAAGTGCTGATCTTTGGTGGCCAACAGGTGGAAACCGAGCGCTTCAACACCGTCAGTAACCGCATGCGCCAGCAGGGGATGAAGCTGGTTTCGGCTTCTTCTATTGCCGATCCTATTATTCAGTTGATCGCCTCATTGGCATTGGCGTTTGTGCTGTTTGCAGCAAGCTTCCCTAGCGTGATGGATACTCTGACAGCCGGTACCATTACCGTGGTGTTCTCCGCCATGATTGCCTTGATGCGCCCACTGAAATCCTTGACCAACGTGAATGCCCAGTTCCAGCGCGGGATGGCGGCTTGCCAGACGTTGTTCTCGATCCTGGATTTGGAACAGGAAAAGGATACCGGTACTCGCCAGGTTGAACGTGCCAAAGGTGATATCGAATTCCGTAATGTGACCTTTGCCTATCCGGGGCGCGAGATCCCAGCGCTGCGTGATATCAATCTGAGTATTTCAGAAGGTAAAACGGTGGCGTTGGTTGGCCGTTCTGGTTCGGGTAAATCGACGATTGCCAACCTGTTGACGCGCTTCTACGACGTGCAGGAAGGGCAGATCCTGATGGATGGCCACGATCTGCGGGAATATACTCTGGCCTCGCTGCGCGATCAGGTTGCCCTGGTCTCACAGAACGTCCACCTGTTCAATGACACCATTGCCAACAACATTGCCTATGCTCGTGAAGAGCGCTACAGCCGTGAAGAGATTGAGAAAGCGGCGCGTATGGCCTATGCCACCGACTTCATTGATAAAATGGAGCAGGGTCTGGATACGGTGATCGGTGAGAACGGTGTGATGCTTTCCGGTGGTCAGCGTCAGCGTATTGCTATCGCTCGTGCCTTGCTGCGAGATTGCCCAATCCTGATCCTGGATGAAGCCACTTCCGCGCTGGATACCGAATCCGAGCGTGCGATCCAGGCGGCCTTGGACGAACTGCAGAAAAACCGTACCTCATTGGTGATTGCCCACCGTCTGTCGACTATCGAGAAAGCCGATGAGATCCTGGTGGTTGAAGATGGGCGTATCGTTGAACGTGGCCAGCATGCCGAGTTGATCGAGCAGAAAGGGGCTTACGCACAACTTCACCGCATGCAGTTTGGTCAGTAATGATAGAGCGCATCTGGTCCGGTAGTTCACTGGTTTACCTGCTGCTGTTGCCGCTCTCCTGGCTGTATGGCCTGGTGAGCGGCCTGATCCGCCTTAGCTACCGCTGTGGCTTGCGCAAGAGTTGGCGTGCGCCGGTGCCGGTGGTTATTGTGGGGAACCTCACTGCGGGTGGCAACGGTAAAACACCGATGGTGATCTGGTTGGTTGAACAGCTGCAACAGCGTGGCTACCGGGTCGGCGTGGTTTCCAGAGGTTACGGTGGCAAATCGGCGGTCTATCCGCTGGTGCTGGATGCTCAGACTACCACCCGGCAGGCCGGTGATGAACCCGTGCTGATCTATCAGCGTACCGGGGCGCCGGTGGCTATTTCGCCAAAGCGCGCCGAAGCGGTGCAAGCCTTGTTGAATCAGGGCGAGCTTGATTTGATCATCACCGACGATGGCCTCCAGCACTACGCTTTACAGCGTGATTTTGAACTGGTGGTGATCGATGGAGTTCGTCGCTTCGGCAATGGCTGGTGGCTGCCCGCTGGTCCAATGCGTGAGCGTGTATCCCGCTTAAAGACGGTGGATGCCTGTGTGGCAAATGGCGGAGTTGCCCAGCCGGGGGAAATCGCCATGAAGCTTCAGGCGCAGGATGCGGTGAATATCGCCAGCGGTGAACGCCGCCCGGCGATCGAATTGCCCCACGTGGTGGCGATGGCAGGGATCGGACATCCCCCAAGGTTTTTCGCCACGCTAGAAAAGTTGGGAGTTGAGGTCGAGCGCGAGGTGGCCTTTGCCGATCACCAGGAATACAACCACGGGCAGTTAGCCTCATTGGCGAGCCAAGGCCAAACGCTGCTGATGACCGAGAAGGATGCGGTGAAATGCCGTGCCTTTGCCCAGCCTGACTGGTGGTATTTACCGGTTGAAGCGATACTTCCCACCGAGCAGGCCGAGCAACTGTTGCAAGGGATCCAGAAGTTAATCAAATAATCTAAGCTTCCAAAGCGTGCAAGCCCAAGGCTTGCGCGCAAGCTTGCAGTGAGCGCTGCTGCGTTTGCTGATAAAGCGCCAATTCATCAATCACGCCTGCCCCTAATGCCTGTTCAAACGCCGTACGGCTTGATGACGCCGCGTATTGCACATGGCGGCTCCCCCCCAGATTAGACTGAAAAATTCCGGCGGCGCTGACCGGCAGGAAATCCTCATACACCAACGGCTGGAAGCGGATGTAGTCCAGTGCGATGAGCTGTTCGAGCGTGCTGTTCTGCTCAACGGTGTCTTTCGCTGCCAGCCCGCATTCGGTAGGGAAATAGCGGAACCAGGCTAATTGCTGCACGCGTAGTGCATCGTAATCATCCGGGAAGGCCTGGAAATGTTCAGCCAGCAGTTGGTAATAGCGTGGAGCATTATCTTCCGTAGCCGGAACCTGTAATGCATCCTGGGCGGCCTGCAGTAGGCGATCGTAAAGCGCTCGCCCTTTGGCGGTCAGGGCGACTCCCCGTTGCTCAATCTCACCGAAACGCGCGGTATGATGGCCCACAACCTGATGACCGTCGGGTTCGATAAACAGGACTTGTTCCTCTAACGCTTTGAAACTGGTCTGGCGTAACAGAATAGGGCAGTGGCGCGTAGGTGGGCCCTCGATCACTGCTTTGGGCGGGATCCCGCGTTCTGGCATTGCCGCCTGTACCCGATCGATATCCAGCGTTCTTGGCGTCAGATGGTTGATATGTGGCCCTTTGAAGGCGACGATATCGGCGATCAGGCGATGTTGATTGTGCAACTGTTGATACTCACTAGCGCTGACGGTGGCCAAACGGTGCCAACGGAAGGTTTCGAGCGCCTGGGCAACGAATTCTTGCGCCTGTTCGGCATCCAGCCCGCCCTGAACTTCATGTAACGCTATCAGCTCCAAAACCCGCTCGGTAAAAATGCAGCGGCGATCCAGCAGCCGTTGTGCCAGCTCGCGTAGCGCCACATTCTCAATCAGTTCCAGCCGTAGCAACGAAGTAAAGATGCGAAACGGGCTGACTTGCAGATCGGCTTCATGTACGGCACGAAAGGCGGTGGAGTGGACGGGGACGCCAGCAGCGGTGAGATCGTAATAACCCACCGCAGACATGCCCATGACGGTAAACAGTCGTCGTAAAGTCTGCAATTCAGCTGCCGTGCCGACGCGGATAGCGCCGTGGCGTTCCATCGATAATCGACCGATTTCACCGGTAATCTGTAACCCATGTGCCAAGGCTGAATCTTTACTCAGCACCTCCCGATTGGTTTCAGCGACCAGTTCGATCAAGTCACCGTACAGTGGCACCTCTTGTTGATACATGGCCGACATTGCCAGGGAAAATTTGGCGCGAATGTCATTCGGCGAGACGAAGTGCTGGTCGATCATACTGCTAGCTCCTTAGCTCAATAAAATCTGAAAAATGCGGTTTAGGCCGCCAATAGTGCTGGCCAGATGACACCTCACCGTGTTTTTGACTCAAGTCTAGTCAGTTGGTTCGTGATTTGTTATCGATTGGCTAACGATATTAGTGTTTTATGCGTTGGCTCTCATTTGCAGGCATCACCCCAAGTGGCGGGTGATGAGCGAGATGCTCCTTCGATGAGCTAAAAATATGAGGAATTTAAACTATAAAAATCAGTATAATAGGGATGTTATGGGCGGATGTAGCTAAAAAGTGTGATAAACCTCTTGTCTTGATGATGAGTTTATGAGTAAATGCATACCGGCCTGTGATGCAGCGCTATTTATGTACGAGTATAGATTAAGTAGTTCCTCCCAAGACGTTATCATCTGATTCCGCTTCAAAGACGAACCTTCTAAGTACCTCCCATAAGTAATGATTCTGAAAAACGGCCAAATTGCCATAGGGCAGGTTTTTGTAAATATTTAAAAGGTAATAGTAATGTCTAAGAAGACTGGTCAGGTTAAGTGGTTCAACGAAAGTAAAGGTTTTGGTTTCATTGAACAACAAGATGGCGGCAAAGATGTATTCGTACACTTCTCTGCAATCATGACCGAAGGTTTCAAGACTCTGGCAGAAGGCCAGCGTGTTGAGTATACCATTCAGGACAGCCCGCGCGGGCCGGCTGCCGCCAACGTTGTTGCTCTGTAAGTTTACAGGGAATAGCGTATAGAGAGCTTAATACAACCATAATGACGCGTTTATGCTGAGTTATGCGGAAGATATTAAGTTCAAACAGCCCGCCGTAGTGCGGGTTTTTTAATTTTTGCTCACGAGAGGTTTGTTACGAGAAACTTTAGGATGGGCTGGTAGCGTCCACACAATAACAAAAATAACGTTGTGAAGGATGCTCAAGTGAAAGGATATAAAATATGTTTAAGAATACAATGCTAAAAATGGGCCAAGTGAAATGGTTTGATCAGGCTCAAGGCTATGGTGTTATTTCACCGGTCGATGGTAGTGACGAAATTTATGTTAGCCGCCGTGCTATCGCCAATACCAAGAACAAGTCATTAAACGAAGGTCAGAACGTCGAGTTCTCGATTTATCGTAGCTCTCACGGGCTGTCAGCGGCAGACGTTATCGCGTTCTGACCCAAACTTTCCTCGCCAGTGCCGGTGCCGCCACCCCATGCACTGGCGAAGAAAATTTCTCCAGGATCCTCTATCATCAGGCCATTGCTCAATGACCCTTGGATATCAGGATGCCAATCCCCGTTATTTCGCTTTCCTCTGCCCGCGCGCTTCATCTTGCCGCTCAAGGGCTGCTATCCCCAATCAAACGCCAAGCTTGCCCCGATGATGTGATTACCGCCATCGATCGTATGGGGTTGCTGCAAATTGACACCATCAGCGTGGTGGCCCGCAGCCCTTACCTGGTGCTGTTCAGTCGCCTGGGCGATTATCGGCCAGAATGGCTGGAACAGGCTTTGGCTAGCCGCAAACTGTTCGAGTACTGGGCGCACGAAGCCTGCTTTCTTCCCATCGATGACTTTGGTCTGTTACGCCACCGCATGCTGCAACCGCAGGGGATGGGATGGAAATACTCGCAGGAATGGGTGCAACAGCACCAGCAGGCTATCGATGAACTGCTACAGCATATCGCGGTGCAGGGGCCGGTGCGTTCGGCCGATTTTAGCGCCGAAAAGAAAGGCGCAAACGGCTGGTGGGATTGGAAGCCGGAAAAGCGTCATCTGGAAATTCTGTTTACCTCTGGCAAGTTGATGGTGGCTGAACGCCGTAATTTTCACCGTGTCTACGATCTCACCGAACGTTTATTGCCGCAGTGGGATGATGATGTGCATGCCTTATCTCAGGCGACAGCGCAGCAACAGATGCTCACCCGCAGTTGCCGTTATCTCGGCGTGTTTAAAGCCGAATGGCTGGCAGATTATTACCGCTTGAAACGCGTCGCCCCCAAACCGTTGTTGGCGACGTTATTACAGCAGGGAGAGATCTCCCAGATCGCTATCGACGGGCTGGAAGGGGAATTTTATGTCCATCAGTCGCTGGCGGCCGAGTTGGCGCTGGCAGAACAAGGGAAGTTGAAATCCGCGGTAACCTGCCTGCTGTCTCCTTTTGATCCGGTGGTGTGGGATCGGCGGCGTGCGCTGGAACTGTTCAACTTTGACTATCGGCTGGAATGCTACACGCCAAAAGAAAAACGCCAGTACGGCTATTTCACCTTGCCGCTGTTACAGCGGGGCGAACTGATTGGCCGGGTAGATGCGAAAATGCACCGCAAGCAGGGCGTGTTTGAAGTGATCAGTTTCCATCTTGAATCTGGGGTCAAGCTGGGTAAGCAGCGTTGTCAGGATATTCGTCAGGCAATCACCCGTACGGCGAAATGGCACGGGGCGCAGCAGATTTCGCTGGGCGATGTTCCGGCGCTGTTGGCCGCAGAGTGGGGGCAGGGCTGGGAAGTAGAATAACTAACGCTCCTCGCCCTAAGCTTTGTTAGTTGCTGTAGTTGGCAAACAGCGCGATGATTTTATGAAGACGTTTGATCATTTGCAGGCTCTCATTTTTTTGTGATGTAAATCACAAAAAATTCTACGCCTGCGAATGGAGTGATTCAACCCCCGCAGAAAAATTTCCCGTTCGGCAACCGTCTGAGCAAATCAGGCGGTGATTAACCGGCCCTATGGCGTTATGCTATCCTCACGCACTTTCCCTAGTTAGCATATCTTCCCCTGGAGGAAGCATGGATCACCGTTTACTCGAAATCATTGCCTGCCCGGTTTGCAACGGTAAGCTCTATTTCAACAAAGAACATCAGGAACTGGTCTGCAAGCTGGACGGCCTGGCCTACCCACTGCGTGATGGTATTCCGGTATTGCTGGAAAACGAAGCGCGCACCATCCCACTGGACGAGAAACACGCATGAGTTTTATCGCTATCATCCCGGCGCGTTACGCGTCCACCCGCTTGCCGGGTAAACCGTTGGCGGATATCCACGGTAAGCCGATGGTGGTGCATGTGATGGAACGAGCCCGTGAATCAGGGGCTTCCCGCGTGATTGTCGCCACCGATCACCCAGAGGTGGCCAAAGCGGTCGAGGCTGCCGGCGGTGAAGTTTGCATGACCAGCCCGGACCACCATTCCGGCACCGAACGCCTGGCGGAAGTGATCGATAAATGTGGTTTTGCCGATGATGAAATCATTGTCAATGTGCAAGGCGATGAGCCGATGATCCCGCCGGTTATCGTGCGTCAGGTGGCAGAAAACCTGGCGGCCAGCAGCGCAGGAATGGCCACGCTGGCGGTGCCGATCGAAACCGCAGAAGAAGCCTTCAACCCGAATGCGGTCAAGGTGGTGATGGATGCGCAAGGCTATGCGCTCTATTTCTCACGCGCCACCATCCCTTGGGATCGCGAGCGTTTTGCTCAGTCAAAAGAGACTATTGGCAATAGCCTGCTGCGGCATATCGGCATTTACGCCTACCGTGCTGGTTTTGTCCGCCGCTATGTCAGTTGGCAACCAAGCCAACTGGAACAGATTGAACTGCTGGAGCAGCTGCGTGTGCTGTGGTACGGCGAAAAGATCCACGTCGCGGTGGCACAGGCCATTCCGAGCGTCGGTGTCGATACTCCAGAAGACCTGCAACGAGTGCGAGACAGCATCAAGCGTTGAGTCGTCTATTGGCCGGGGACCCCGGCCATCTCAATTCCCTGATTTCCCCCTTTTATTGATCTGCATTGAAGAATTTCTCCGCTCACCGTTCAATGATGACAGGTGCTTATCCTTAATCTGGAGGGGGTCGTCCCATGGAGCAGCTGCGTGCCGAATTGAGTATTGTGCTGGGAGAGTCCGTCGGTCGTCTGGAACGCGTCAGCGAACAGCCTTATGCCCATCTGTATTCACTGTACGATCGCCAGGATCATGCGATCCCGTTGATGGCGAAAAGCTTTGTCTGTGAGGGCATTGCCCAGCAGGAAGCTTACAAACTATCTATGTTGGCGCGTGAAGGGGATATTCGTCTGCCAACGGTGTTTGGCGTGGTCTACACCCGACAAGCGCCCTACAAAGAGATTTTGCTGATAGAACGCCTGCGCGGCGTATCGGTCGAGGCGCCAACCCGGACTTTGGCCCGCTGGGAAGCCTTGATGGACCAGATTGTCGACGGCATGCTGGCCTGGCACCGAATCGACAGCCACGGCTGCGTGGGTACGGTAGACAGCACGCAGGAAAATGATTGGTGCAGTTGGTACCAGCAGCGTATCGAGGTGCTTTGGTCAACTCTGGGTAATATGAACTCGCCGCTGTTAAGCATGGCAGATCGCCGTCTGCTGTACCGCACGCGCGAAATGCTGATAGACTTCTTTGCCGATTTTGACGACCCTTGCGTGTTGGTGCACGGCAATCTGGGGTTGCGCAGCATGTTGAAAGATGCCAAAACAGACCAACTGCTGGCGATGCTCAACCCTGGCATGATGCTGTGGGCGCCACGGGAATATGAGCTGTTCAGGCTTTGCGAGGCGGGGATGCCGGATCAACTGCTGTTCCACTATCTACAGCGTGCCCCGGTGGCAGAGTCTTTCCTGTCTCGTCGTTGGCTGTATGTGGTATGGGAAGCGGTAGCCAGGATGATCCATACCGGCAAGCTGGATCGCCCGGCGTTCGATCAGGCCGCGCAACAGCTACGGCCCTGGCTGGCTCACTAATCGCTGCTGGCCTCACCGTCACCTTTTAGCTGCTGCCACAGGCTGCCCAGCGTTTCGTATGCCGCCCGTTCGCTGTGCCCAAGGAACATCGCGGAAGGCATCACCCGATCCCAGATATTCAGCGGTGAGGTAATGGCCAGTTGATTGGCCGGAGCCGGGACTGGGTGTAGGCCCTGGGCCTCAAAGAAGCGCATGGCACGCGGCAGGTGATTGGCGGAGGTCACCAGCGCAAACGGCTGTTTCCCCACCAATTTGGCGACTTCTACGGCTTCCTGTTCAGTATCCCGCGGGCGATCCACCAGTACGATGTCGCTGGCAGGTACGCCCAGGCTTTCCGCCACCAGTGCTGCGGTGGCCGCGCTGCTTTGCGTTTTCGCGCCTTTTCCACCGGTAAAGACCATCTTGCTACCTGGGTGCGACAGGTATAGCCTGACGCCTTCGGTCACCCGTGGCAGGCTGTTATTGAGCAGGTTAGAGCTAGGGGCCCAGTCTGGGTTATAGGTATAACCACCGCCCAGCACCACGATATAATCAATCGGGCCGTTGCCTCTATAGGTCGGGTAACTGGATTCTAACGGCTTCAACAGGCGATCGGCGACCGGTTGCAGGCTGAGCAACAGCAACAGCAGCCAGCTCAGGCTTAACATGACTTTGCCGCTTTTCTGCCAACGGGTAAACCACAGCAGCAATAATGCCAGCCCCATTAACAACAGCAGGGCGGGTAGAGGCATCATCAGGCCGCCAATAAATTTTTTTAAGTTAAATAACATCAAAAATCAGGTCCTTTTGGGCGAAAAAACGACATCTGGCCGCATTCATGCTGCAAGAAGATTTATTCTAAGCCAGTCTGTGCCAAAATAGCAGGTTTGAATGGGCAGGCGCTTTGCCGTCGGCCAAGATAAAATCAGCGGAGCCGTTGTCCATGCAGGATCGCAATTTTGACGATATTGCCGAGAAGTTTGCGCGTAATATTTACGGCACCACCAAGGGGAAAATCCGTCAGGCGGTGGTCTGGCAGGATCTGACCACGCTGCTGGCCCAGTTGCCACAGCGGCCGCTGCGTATTCTGGATGCCGGTGGAGGCGAAGGCCATATGGCCTGCCAACTGGCAGAATTAGGACATCAGGTCTTGTTGTGCGATCTTTCTGGTGAGATGATCCAACGCGCTGCGTTGCTGGCCGAGCAGAAAGGTGTGAGCCAGAACATGCAATTCATACAAAGTTCGGCGCAAGAGATTGGTCAGCATTTGGCACAACCGGTCGATCTGATATTGTTCCATGCGGTTTTGGAGTGGATCGCCGAACCACAGGTGGCATTACAGGCGTTGTTTGATTGCCTGGTGCCCGGCGGCGCACTGTCACTGATGTTCTTTAATGCCAACGGTTTGTTGATGCGTAATGTGGTGTTGGGCAATTTCCAACTGGTGGATCCCGAGGTCAGGCGGCGTCGCAAGCGCTCGCTGTCGCCGCAGTATCCGCACAGCCCACCGCTGGTCTACGGCTGGTTGGAGCAGATGGGCATGCAGATTTCAGGCAAAACCGGCGTGAGGGTTTTCCATGATTATCTGCAAAGCAGGCAGCTACAGACCCAAAAATTTGAAGAGTTACTGGCGCTTGAACAGCTTTATTGTCGGCAAGAGCCTTACGTGAGTTTGGGGCGCTATATTCACGTCTCGGCGCATAAACCGAACCTGAAGGACGAACTATGAGTGAATTTTCCCAGACAGTACCCGAACTGGTCGCCTGGGCACGGAAAAATGATTTCTCTATTTCGCTCCCCACTGAGCGTCTTGCGTTTTTGCTGGCTATTGCCACGTTAAATGGTGAGCGGCTGGACGGCGAGATGAGCGAAGGTGAGCTGGTTGATGCATTTCGCCATGTCAGCAAAGGGTTTGAACAGACGCATGAAACGGTGGCGATACGCGCCAACAATGCGATTAACGACATGGTGCGCCAGCGCCTGTTGAACCGTTTTACCAGCGAGTTGGCGGACGGCAATGCCATCTATCGCCTGACTCCGCTGGGCATTGGTATTACCGATTACTATATTCGCCAGCGTGAGTTTTCGACCCTGCGCCTTTCCATGCAGTTGTCGATTGTGGCGGAAGAGTTAAAGCGTGCCGCAGACGCTGCCGAAGAGGGCGGCGATGATTTCCATTGGCACCGCAACGTCTTTGCTCCGCTGAAATACTCGGTAGCGGAGATCTTCGACAGTATCGATCTGACCCAGCGCCTGATGGATGAACAGCAGCAGAGCGTGAAAACCGATATTGCGGCGCTGCTCAACCAGGATTGGCGTGCGGCGATCTCCAGCTGTGAAATGCTGCTGTCGGAAACCTCCGGTACCTTGCGTGAACTTCAGGATACGCTGGAGGCCGCAGGTGATAAACTCCAGGCCAACCTGCTGCGCATTCAGGACGCCACGTTGGGTGAGATGGAGCTGGGCTTTGTCGATAAGCTGGTGTTTGATTTGCAAAGCAAGCTGGATCGCATCATCAGTTGGGGCCAACAGGCGATTGACCTGTGGATCGGCTATGACCGCCACGTGCACAAGTTTATCCGTACCGCCATCGATATGGATAAAAACCGCGTGTTCGCCCAACGCCTGCGCCAATCGGTACAAAACTACTTCGATAACCCTTGGACGCTGACCCATGCCAACGCCGATCGTCTGCTCGATATGCGAGACGAAGAGCTGGCGTTGCGCAGTGAAGAGGTCACCGGGGAGCTGCCGCCAGATCTGGAATATGAAGAGTTCAGCGAAATTCGCGAACAGCTGGCAGCAATGATCGAACAGGCACTGAAGGTTTACCAGGAACAAAAAATGCCGCTCGATTTAGGGGCTGTGATGCGCGATTATCTGGCGCAATATCCGCGTGTGCGTCACTTTGACGTTGCCCGCATAGTGGTCGACCAGGCAGTGCGCCTTGGTGTGGCTGAAGCTGATTTTTCAGGGTTGCCCGCGCAGTGGCAGGCAATCAATGATTACGGAGCCAAGGTACAGGCCCATGTCATCGACAAATATTGAACAAGTAATGCCAGTCAAACTGGCCAAGGCATTGTCTAACACGCTGTTTCCGGCGTTGGACAGCCAATTGCGCGCAGGTCGTCACATCGGTATCGATGAATTGGACAACCACGCATTCCTCATGGATTTTCAAGACGAGCTGGAAGAGTTTTATACCCGTTACAGCGTCGAGCTGATCAGGGCGCCGGAAGGATTCTTCTATTTGCGCCCGCGTTCGACCACGCTCATTCCACGCTCGGTGCTTTCCGAGTTGGACATGATGGTCGGCAAGATCCTGTGCTACCTCTACCTGAGCCCCGAGCGCCTGGCGCATGAAGGCATTTTCAGCCAGCAGGAACTGTACGATGAGCTGCTGAGCCTGGCAGATGAGAGCAAACTGCTGAAGTTCGTCAACCAGCGCTCCACCGGTTCGGATCTCGATCGTCAGAAGCTGCATGAAAAGGTGCGTTCTTCGCTCAATCGCCTGCGCCGTCTGGGCATGGTGTATTTCATGGGCAATGACAACAGCAAATTCCGCATTACCGAGGCGGTGTTCCGCTTCGGTGCCGATGTGCGTAGCGGTGACGACCCGCGCGAAGCCCAGTTGCGGATGATCCGCGACGGTGAGGCGATGCCGGTTGAAAACAGCCTGTCACTGAACGATGACGTTGATGCGGAAGATGCGCAGGCAGAAGCCACCCCGGACAGTGCAGAGGATGAACAGGAATGATTGAACGCGGTAAATTTCGCTCACTGACGCTGGTTAACTGGAACGGTTTCTTTGCCCGAACCTTTGATCTCGATGAGCTGGTCACCACGCTTTCGGGCGGTAACGGGGCCGGTAAGTCCACCACCATGGCGGCCTTCGTCACGGCGTTGATCCCGGATCTGACGCTGCTGCACTTTCGTAACACTACCGAAGCCGGTGCCACCAGCGGTTCACGCGATAAAGGCCTGCACGGTAAATTGCGTGCCGGTGTCTGCTACTCAACGCTGGACGTAGTCAACTCACGCCACCAGCGTGTGGTGGTCGGAGTTCGTCTGCAACAGGTTGCGGGGCGCGATCGTAAGGTCGATATCAAACCTTTCACCATTCAGGGCCTGCCAACGGCGGTGCAACCGACTGAACTGCTGACCGAGACCGTGGGTGAGCGTCAGGCTCGAGTACTCTCGTTGCAGGAACTGAAAGAGCGTGTTGAAGAGATGGAAGGGGTGCAGTTCAAGCAGTTCAACTCCATCACCGATTACCACGCCCTGATGTTTGATCTGGGGGTGCTCCCCAAGCGTCTGCGCACTTCCTCCGACCGCAGCAAGTTCTATCGCCTGATCGAAGCCTCGCTGTACGGCGGGATTTCCAGCGCCATCACCCGTTCTCTGCGTGATTACCTGCTGCCGGAAAACGGCGGCGTGCGTAAAGCGTTCCAGGATATGGAAGCCGCACTGCGCGAGAACCGCATGACGTTGGAAGCGATTCGCGTCACCCAGTCGGACCGCGATCTGTTCAAGCATCTAATCTCCGAAGCGACCTCGTACGTTGCAGCAGACTACATGCGCCACGCTAATGAACGGCGTATCCATCTGGATGGAGCGCTGGTATTACGCAACGAGTTGCTGAGCAGCCGTAAACAGCTGGCCGCCGAGCAGTTCCGCCATGTTGAAATGGCTCGTGAGCTGGCTGAGCAAAGCGGTGCTGAATCCGATCTGGAAACCGATTATCAGGCCGCCAGCGATCACCTCAATCTGGTGCAGACCGCAATGCGCCAGCAGGAAAAGATCGAACGCTATGAAGGCGATCTGGAAGAGCTGACCTACCGTCTGGAAGAGCAGAATGAGGTTGTCGCCGAAGCGAGCGAACAGCAGGCGGAAAACGAAGCGCGTGCCGAAGCCGCAGAGCTGGAGGTGGATGAGCTGAAAAGCCAGCTCGCCGATTACCAGCAGGCGTTGGACGTGCAACAAACCCGCGCCATTCAATATCAGCAGGCACTCCAGGCGCTTGAGCGCGCCCGTGCGCTGTGTCAGGTGCCGGAACTGACCGCCGAAAATGCCGAAGAGTGGCTGGATACCTTCCAGGCGCGTGAGCAGGAAGCGACAGAATCCCTGTTGCAGTTGGAACAAAAGTTAAGCGTGGCGGATGCCGCTCACAGCCAGTTCGAGCAGGCCTACCAGTTGGTGGGTAAAATTGCGGGCGAAGTCAGCCGCAGTGAAGCCTGGCAAACCGCGCGTGAGCTATTGCGTGACTGGCCTTCGCAGCAGCATCAGGCCGAGCGTGTGCAGCCGTTGCGGATGCGTTTGAGCGAGTTGGAGCAACGCTTGCGCTCGCAGCAGGATGCCGAACGTCTGTTGCAGGAGTTCTGTAAACGTCACGGGCAGACTTATCAACCGGATGAACTTGACGCCTTGCAGCAAGAGCTGGAAGAGCGTTTGGAATCGTTGTCGCAAAGCGTCAGCGAGGCCGGTGAGCGCCGGATGGAAATGCGCCAGGAGCTGGAGCAGATCCAGCAGCGCATCAAAGAGCTGACCGCCAGAGCACCGATTTGGCTGGCCGCGCAGGATTCACTGACCCAGCTCAGCGAGCAGAGCGGTGAAGCCTTCGAAGATGGTCAGCAGGTTACCGAATACATGCAGCAACTGCTGGAGCGCGAACGCGAAACCACGGTTGAACGTGATGAAGTGGCCAGCCGTAAGCGCGAAATCGAAGCGCAGGTTGAACGCCTCAGCCAGCCGAGCGGGGCAGAAGATCAGCGTCTGGTAACGCTGGCGGAGCGCTTTGGCGGCGTGCTGCTGTCAGAAATCTATGACGATGTCACCATTGACGATGCCCCGTACTTCTCCGCGCTGTACGGTCCATCGCGCCACGCTATTGTGGTACCGGATCTGTCGCTGGTGCGCGAGATGCTGGAAGGGTTGGAAGACTGCCCGGAAGATCTCTACCTGATCGAAGGGGATCCGCAGTCGTTTGACGACAGCGTGTTCGCCGTCGAAGAACAAGAAAAAGCGGTGGTGGTGAAAATCGCCGATCGCCAGTGGCGTTACTCCCGCTACCCGGAAGTCCCGCTGTTTGGCCGTGCTGCTCGGGAAAATCGCCTGGAAGTGCTGTACGCAGAGCGTGACTCATTGGCCGAACGCTACGCTACCTTGTCATTTGACGTGCAGAAAACCCAGCGTTCTCATCAGGCGTTCAGCCGCTTTATCGGTTCGCACCTCGCCGTGGCGTTTGACGCAGATCCTGAAGCGGATATCCGTGCTCTGAACAGCCGCCGTGGTGAAATTGAGCGTGCGCTGAATAACCACGAAGCGCAGAACCAACAGCAGCGTCAGCAATACGATCAGGCCAAAGAGGGCATTTCCGCACTCAACCGCCTGATGCCGCTGGTCTCACTGCTGAATGATGAAACCTTGCAGGATCGTGTCGAAGAGATCCGCGAGGAAATGGAAGAGGCGCAGGATGCTGCGCGCTATATCCAACAGCACGGCGTTTCCTTGGCCAAGCTGGAGCCTATGTTATCGGTGCTGCAAAGCGATCCGGAACAGCATGAGCAACTACAGCAGGACTATGTGCAGGCCCAGGCCACCCAACGCCAGGCTAAACAGCAAGCCTTTGCCCTGACGGAAGTGGTACAGCGCCGCGCGCACTTCAGCTATACCGATTCTGCCGGTATGCAGAATGCCGATAACGATCTCAACGATAAACTGCGTCAACGCCTGGAACATGCGGAAGCGGAACGTACCCGCGCCCGCGAGCAACTGCGCCAGTATCAGACCCAGTTTACGCAATACAGCCAGGTGCTGGCCTCGCTGAAAAGCTCTTATGACGCTAAACGCGACATGCTTAAAGAGCTGAGCCAGGAACTGGTGGACATTGGTGTGCAAGCCGATGCCAATGCCGAAGCCCGCGCGCGGCAGCGTCGGGACGAATTACATGCCTCGCTGAGTAATAACCGTAACCGCCGCAACCAGTTGGAGAAACAACTGACCTTCTGCGAAGCGGAAATGGACAGCCTGCAAAAGAGACTGCGCAAGCTGGAGCGTGATTATTACCAACTGCGTGAGCAAGTGGTGACCGCCAAGGCGGGCTGGTGTGCCGTGATGCGTCTGGTGAAAGACAACGGGGTTGAACGCCGTCTGCACCGTCGTGAACTGGCCTATATGGACGGTGACGAGCTGCGTTCGATGTCGGATAAGGCATTGGGTGCGCTGCGTCTGGCGGTGGCGGATAACGAACATCTGCGTGATGTGCTGCGCCTGTCGGAAGATCCGAAACGGCCAGAGCGCAAGATCCAGTTCTTTATCGCGGTCTATCAGCATCTGCGCGAGCGTATCCGTCAGGATATTATCCGCACTGACGATCCGGTCGAAGCTATCGAACAGATGGAGATCGAACTGGGCCGTCTGACCGAAGAGCTGACCGCGCGCGAACAGAAACTGGCGATCAGTTCGAAGAGCGTGGCGAACATTATCCGCAAGACTATTCAGCGCGAGCAGAACCGTATCCGGATGCTTAACCAGGGGCTGCAAGCGGTTTCCTTCGGTCAGGTGAAGAGCGTGCGGTTGAACGTCAACGTACGGGAAGCGCATGCCACCTTGCTGGATGTGCTCTCTGAGCAGCAGGAACAGCATCAGGATCTGTTTAACAGCAACCGTCTGACCTTCTCGGAAGCGTTGGCCAAGCTGTATCAGCGCCTGAACCCGCAGATCGATATGGGCCAGCGCACGCCACAAACCATCGGTGAAGAGCTGCTGGATTACCGTAACTATCTGGAGCTGGAAGTGGAAGTCTTCCGTGGCTCCGACGGCTGGCTGCGTGCGGAAAGTGGCGCGTTGTCTACCGGGGAAGCGATCGGTACCGGCATGTCAATTCTGGTCATGGTGGTGCAGAGCTGGGAAGAGGAATCACGCCGCCTGCGGGGTAAAGATATTTCACCTTGCCGCCTGCTGTTCCTTGATGAAGCCGCGCGTCTGGATGCCAAATCTATCGCCACGCTGTTTGAGCTGTGCGATCGTCTGGAGATGCAGTTGATTATCGCCGCGCCAGAAAACATCAGCCCGGAAAAAGGGACCACCTATAAACTGGTGCGTAAAGTGTTCCAGAACCATGAGCACGTGCACGTGGTTGGCCTGCGTGGGTTCGCCAGCGAACAACCTGCTTTAGACTCTGTGTCGGAATAAACGTCACAAAGCTAAAAAAGTGCACTATAAATCTGAAAATAGCCGCCTGAAGGTGGCTATTTTTTTGCATGACGAGGATGATAGGCGTGTTTTTTTGCCGGTGGTAAGCTGGGATGAAACGGTTATTTACGGCGCTGAGAGCAAAAGCGCCGTTCTGTTTGTATACTGAAACTAATAATAGTCCGTGCGGTATTTTTGTGAGCCTACAGGGGGCAAGGGATGTTGCTTAAAAATGGAAACTCAGTACGACGTCTGGCATTGAGTTGCGCAATAGCGTGTGGTTTTGCCGTGTCGTTTTCCGCATGGGCAACTGTACCGGCGTTACCGGTGGCGTCATCGTCA
Source organism: Serratia sp. 3ACOL1 (assembly GCF_003668775.1). Taxonomy (NCBI): domain Bacteria; kingdom Pseudomonadati; phylum Pseudomonadota; class Gammaproteobacteria; order Enterobacterales; family Yersiniaceae; genus Serratia; species Serratia sp. 3ACOL1. The sequence continues at coordinate 845,312 of NZ_CP033055.1, forward strand.
TCGGGAATGTCCGTGGCACAAAGTCGTGCCGAACTGCTGGCGGCATTGCCGAAAAGCGTTGTGCCGTATTATCTCTCCACGTTGGCACCGCTGTACGCCGCCAACCAGATGCAACCTATGTGGCAAGATCGGGAAGCGGTACAGCAATTTCAACAGCAACTGGCTGAGTTGGCCATTTCTGGCGTACAGCCGCAGTTTACTCAATGGGTAAAACTGCTGACCGATCCGCTCATCACCGATATGGCACGTGATATTGTGCTGTCGGATGCGATGCTGGGTTATTTGCAGTTTGTCTCCTCAATCGGGGCCAACGGCAACAACTGGCTGTACAGCAATGTTCCTTACAAGCTGAAGGAGCCAGCGAATACGGTGATCAACCAGTGGCAGCTCTCGATACATCAGGGCAAAACGCTGGCGTATATTAATTCGTTGGCCCCGCAGCATCCGCAGTACGCCAAAATGCATTTGGCGCTGCGCGAAATGCTGGCGGCTGGGCGCCCGTGGCCACAAATGACCAATGGTGCAAGCCTGCGTCCAGGTCAGCTCAGCGACGATATTCCCGCACTGCGCGATATTCTGGCGCGTACCGGAATGCTAATCGCCACTCCGGCGGTAGCATCTGCTTCGCCTGAGCCTCAAGTCACCAACGCCAGCGCGACGACCCCGGCGGCGGATGACGATCTGTCGGTGGATGAAGAGAAGGATCGTGCTACCGCAGGGGCTGTCGTTAGCCCGGGCGCGGCATCGATCAAAGATCTTGCTCCCTCTCCAGAAGCAACCGCGCAGGTACAACCTGCCAGTCCGGTTTCGGTAACGGATAATCGTTACACCGAAGATCTGGTGGAAGGGGTCAAACGCTTCCAAACCTGGCAAGGGCTGACGCCTGATGGCGTCATCGGTGCCCGGACGCGTGAATGGCTGAACGTTTCGCCGCAAACTCGTGCTTCACTGCTGGCGTTGAATATCCAGCGCCTGCGCATTCTGCCAGGGCACGTTGATACCGGCATTATGGTCAACATCCCGAACTACTCGCTCACCTACTATCTGAATGGTAATGAAGTGTTATCTTCGCGGGTGATTGTTGGCCGTCCGAGCCGCAAAACGCCATTGATGAGCAGCGCGCTGAATAACGTGGTGGTCAACCCGCCGTGGAACGTGCCAACCAAGCTGATCCGTGAAGATATCGTGCCCAAGGCCATGCATGATGCCAGCTACTTCCAGAAACACGGCTACCGTGTATTCTCTGGCTGGAGCAACGATGCGCAAGTGATCGATCCGGCAATGATTGACTGGAGTGTGGTTTCACCACGCAACTTCCCTTACCGCATCCAGCAGGCACCGGGGAGCAGCAACTCGTTAGGGCGTTTCAAATTCAACATGCCGAGCTCGGATGCCATCTATCTGCATGACACTCCGAACCACGGTCTGTTCCAGAAGGATATCCGGGCGTTAAGCTCTGGCTGTGTGCGCGTTAACAAGGCTTCCGATTTGGCCAATATGTTGTTGCAGGATGCGGGTTGGAACAACGCGCGTGTTTCTTCCACGCTGAAAGGCGGCAATACGACGTATGTGAACATCCGCCAGAACATCCCGGTGCAGCTGTATTACCTGACGGCCTGGGTCTCTGATGATGGTAAGCCACAGTTCCGCACAGATATTTACAATTATGATGCGACAGTGAGATCGGGTGCACAAATTTTGGCTCAGGCCGAAAAATTGATGCAATAAATGCAGTAATTCTAGATAAATAACGGTCTGAATGTCTGGCCAGTAGCAGGCTCTGTTTTTTGTGAGCACTGGTAAACCACAGCGTATCGCGGGTTGACTCCGAATACGCTGGCGGTTATGGTTCGGGCAGTGCGCAGTTTTGTGCATATATTTTGACATTCTTGCCGGGTTTAAAAGAGTCATGGACAAAATTGATCATCATCGCCGTAAATGGTTGGCGTTAGGTAGCGCCGCCGTGGGTATCGCGCTGCTCCCAGGGCAAGCGTTTGCCAGTCTTTCTACCGCTCGCCCACGTATTCTGTTGTTAAACAACCTCAATACTGGCGAGTCCATCAAGGCCGAGTTCTTCAACGGTAAAGGTTACAATAAAGAAGAATTGGTGCGCTTGAACCATATCTTCCGTGACTATCGGGCCAACAAGGTCAAGAGCATCGATCCGGCTCTGTTTGATCATCTCTATCGCCTACAGGTGATGCTGGGCACCAGCAAACCGGTACAGCTGATTTCCGGCTACCGTTCAATGGCGACCAACACGGAAATGCGTGAGCACAGCCGTGGCGTGGCCAAGCAGAGCTACCACACCAAAGGCCAGGCGATGGATTTCCATATCGAAGGGATCCAGCTGAGTAATATCCGTAAGGCCGCGTTAAAAATGCGCGCCGGCGGGGTAGGCTATTATCCACGTAGTAACTTTGTGCACATCGATACCGGCCCGGTGCGGACCTGGTAATCATTGTGCATCATGATCGCTGAATGGCACCCGCCCCTTGGGCGTGGTGCCGTTGTCGTTGGAGCTTTATGAAATACCATATTATCCCCGTTACGGCGTTCAGTCAGAACTGTACGCTCATCTGGTGCGACGTGACCAAGCAGGCGGCGCTGGTCGATCCTGGTGGCGATCCGGAAAAACTGAAGGCCGCCATTGCCGAAAAGGGCGTGCAGATCAGCCAGATTTTGCTGACGCACGGCCATCTCGATCACGTAGGCGCAGCGGCAGAAATGGCCGAACATTATCAGGTGCCAATCTATGGCCCGGATAAGGAGGATGCCTTCTGGCTTGAAGGTTTGCCAGCACAGAGCCGTATGTTTGGCCTGGATGAATGCGCCGCTCTAACGCCGACCAAATGGCTGGAAGAGGGGGATAAAGTGCAGGTGGGCGAAATGTCGCTGAACGTACTGCATTGCCCTGGTCATACGCCTGGTCATATCGTTTTTATCAACGAACAGGCGCGTTTGGCATTAGTGGGTGACGTGTTGTTCAACGGTGGCGTTGGACGCAGCGATTTCCCGCGCGGTGACCATCAGGCACTGATCGCTTCGATCCGTAACAAATTACTGCCTCAGGGCGATGATATGGCGTTTATTCCAGGACATGGGCCGATGTCTACCTTTGGCCATGAACGTCAAACCAACCCGTTCCTGCGCGAAGAGCCAGCCATCTGGTAGAGCTCTCCCATACAAAACAACAAAGGGGCGCCAATGCGCCCCTTTTTCAATGCAAAATCTGCTTACAGCACGGCAACGATGGCTTCGCACAGCGGCGCCATATTATCTGGCGTCATCCCCGCCACGTTAACGCGGCCGGAGTTAACGGCATACACGCCAAATTCATCACGCAGACGCAGAACCTGCTCTTTGGTCAGGCCGCTGAAAGAGAACATGCCGTTCTGGTTGATGATGAAGCTGAAATCCTGCTCCGCCCCTTTTTCCTGCAGGGTATTAACGAACAGCTGGCGCATACGGTGAATGCGCTGGCGCATGTCAGTCAGCTCTTGTTCCCAAATGGCGCGCAGCGCCGGGTTACCCAAGATGGTGGCAACTACGGCCGCACCGTGTGACGGCGGGTTCGAGTAGTTGGCACGGATTGCGGCTTTCACCTGGCTGAAGGCACGCTCGGCGGTTTCTGCATCGGCAGCTACCACGGTGCAGGCACCAACACGCTCGTTATACAGACCGAAGTTCTTCGAGTAGGAGCTGGCAACGATCAGTTCCTGATGTTTGGCAGCAAAGATACGCAGACCCTGTGCATCTTCTTCCAGGCCCTTGGCGAAGCCTTGGTAGGCGAAGTCGAACAGCGGCAACCAGCCCTTGGCTACGGACAACTCAGCCAACTGAGCCCATTGTGCTTCGGTTGGATCGATACCGGTAGGGTTATGGCAGCAGCCGTGGAATAGCACCACGTCGCCGGCCTGAGCCTGGTTCAGGCTGGTGAGCAGACCGTCAAAGTCCAGCGCATGGTTGGCGGCGTCGTAATAGTTGTATTCCAACACTTCCAGGCCAACGGCACCAAAGACGTTTTTATGGTTTGGCCAGCTTGGGTTGCTGACCCAGATACGCTTGGCGCTGGTCTGGTTGGCAATAAAGTCGGCCGCGACACGCAGGGCACCGGTACCACCAGGGGTTTGCGCGGTACGGGCACGCTTGTCGGCAATGATTGGGCTCTGCTTGCCGAACAATAGCTCTTGCGTGCAGCTGGCAAATTCAGGAATACCTTCAATACCCAGGTAGTTTTTGGTGGTCTCATTTTCCAGCAGATACTGCTCAGCTTTCTTGACGCTGGTCAGCACCGGCGTTTTGCCAGTTTCGTCTTTATAGACGCCAATACCCAGGTTGATTTTATTCTCACGCTTGTCGGCGCGGAAAATGTCGGTCAGACCCAGAATCGGATCGGCAGGTGCAGCGGTGATTTTTTCAAACATGTCAGATGCTTCCATGGCCTAGAGTTAAGCAGACAGAAACATCAGGGTAGCGCCAGTTATCGTCTTTGCCAACCGTTTGCGAGAAAAACACCTCGATCTTGTGACGGCGGCAGATTCAGCACAAAAAATGACGGGGAAGGGCAGATTGGCAGAATAAAAAATGGCGTAAAGCGCTAAAAACAAAAACAGGGCCGAAGCCCTGTTTTTTTAACTTAGCTGACGACGAACCGTCATCAAGTGCAACAACTTAGAACTGGTAAACCAGACCGGTAGCTACGATGTTGTCAGTAGCGATGTTGTTAGCACGAGTAAAGTCGTTTTCGTCCAGCAGGTTGATTTTGTAATCAACGTAGGTAGACATGTTTTTGTTGAAGTAGTAAGTCGCACCTACGTCAACGTATTTAACCAGGTCAGCGTCGCCGCCGCCGAAGTTACTACCGTTTGCGTTACGACCAGCCAGGTTTTTACCTTTAGACTGCAGGTAAGCGATGGATGGACGCAAGCCGAAATCGAACTGGTACTGAGCTACCACTTCAAAGTTCTGAGTTTTGTTAGCGATGGTGAAATCTGATTCGCCGTATGGAGTCATGTTGCGGGTTTCTGCATACATGGTTGCCAGGTAGACATTGTTGGCGTCGTATTTAGCACCAACGGTCCATGCTTCAGCGTCTTTACCACCAGCAGTAGACAGATTGGTTTGAGCGTCAGTACGGTCAGAACCAGAGTAGGCAGCACCTACGCTAACGCCTGAATCCAGGATTGCGTAAGTAGAGGACACACCCCAACCGTCACCGTTTTGTTTCTTCAGGTCACGCTTGTCGTTTTCGTTCTTGCCTTGGTACTGCACAGCGAAGTTCAGGCCATCAACCATACCGAAGAAGTTGTTGTTACGGTAAGTAGCAACACCGTTGGTACGGCCAGTCATGAAGTTGTCGGTAGTGGTGTAAGTATCGCCACCGAATTCTGGCAGCATATCTGTCCAGCCTTCAACGTCATACACTACGCCGTAGTTACGGCCGTAATCGAATGAACCGTAGTCAGCAAATTTCAGACCCGCGAAGCCCAGACGAGTTTTAGTACCTTCGGTACCTTGTGACTCAGCGTGGTTAGCTTGCACGTTGTATTCCCACTGGCCGTAACCGGTCAGTTGGTCAGTAATCTGGGTTTCACCTTTGAAGCCAAAACGCACGTATGACTGGTCGCCATCGTTGCCTTTGTCGTTAGAGAAGTAGTGCAGACCGTCAACTTTACCGTACAGATCCAGTTTGTTACCGTCTTTGTTGTAGATCTCAGCTGCGTTGGCTGCACCAGCTGCTAACAGAGCTGGGATCACTACTGCAAGAATGTTGCGCTTCATCATCATTATTACCCTCATTGGTTTTATTCGGACACCTTGCCACTGCCGCCAATAATTCTTTTGGAACTATTGTTGATAGATTGGTGTCGTCCTGTGTCTGCACGCAGTGTTCCATTCACGGGCAGGTTTATCTAGAACGAAAATGCTACCAATGTCGCAATCTGGTTTCAGAAAGCAACGATATGTAACAATTTGTGTATTTTAGGGAACTTTGTGATGCAGGTCAATAATCAAAAATGCGAAAGGCCAGCTTAGCTGGCCTTTATTATGTAAAAAAAATGTTTAAATTATGCTGGGTTTTATGACTTAGAAGCTGGCGTTACGTGGCGTTCTTGGGAACGGGATCACGTCACGGACGTTCTGCACCCCGGTCACATAGGCGATTAAACGCTCAAAACCTAAGCCAAAACCAGAATGTGGCACGGTGCCATAGCGGCGCAGGTCACGATACCACCAATAATCTTCTTTATTGAGGCCCATCTCTGCCAGACGCTGATCCAGCACATCCAGACGCTCTTCACGCTGTGAACCACCGATGATTTCACCAATGCCCGGCGCTAGCACGTCCATCGCCGCGACGGTTTTGCCATCTTCGTTCATGCGCATATAGAAGGCTTTGATATCTTTCGGGTAGTTTTTCACAACTACCGGAGCCTTGAAGTGTTGCTCGGCCAAATAGCGCTCGTGTTCAGACGACAGATCGATACCCCAGGAAACCGGGTTCTCGAAGGTCTGGCCGGAAGCAATCAGGATCTCGACCGCCTCGGTGTAGTCCACTTGGGCGAAATCGGAAGAGACAAAGCGCTTCAGACGGTCGATGGCATCTTTATCTACCCGCTCAGCAAAGAATTGCAGATCGTCGGCACGTTCATCCAGCACCGCCTGGAAGACATACTTCAGCATGCTTTCGGCCAGCCCGGCAATGTCGTCCAGGGAAGCAAAGGCGACTTCCGGTTCGATCATCCAGAATTCCGCCAGGTGACGGCTGGTGTTCGAGTTCTCGGCACGGAAGGTGGGGCCAAAGGTATAAATTTTTGACAGTGCACAGGCGTAGGTTTCGCCGTTCAACTGGCCGGATACGGTCAGGAAGGCTTCTTTACCGAAGAAATCCTGGCTGAAATCGACGGCACCTTTATCAGTACGTGGCAGGTTTTCCATATCCAGCGTGGAGACGCGGAACATTTCACCGGCACCTTCGGTATCAGAGGCGGTGATCAGCGGGGTGGAAACCCAGAAATAACCGTTCTCGTGGAAGTAGCGGTGGATCGCCTGTGCCAAGGTGTGGCGAACGCGGGCAACCGCGCCAATCAGGTTGGTGCGTGGGCGCAGGTGGGCAACTTCGCGCAGGTATTCGATGCTGTGGCGTTTGGCCGCCATTGGATAGGTGTCAGGATCGTCAACCCAACCCACCACCTTGATGGCTGTGGCCTGCAGTTCGAAGCTCTGGCCTTCACCCGGCGAAGGTACCACGGTACCGGTCACTTCAATGGAACAGCCGGTGGTCAGGCGTAACACTTCGTCCTGATAATTCGGCAGAGAATCATTAACGACGGCCTGTAACGGATTAAAGCAGGAGCCGTCATAAACGGCGAGGAAGGAGATACCAGCTTTAGAATCTCTCCGGGTACGTACCCAACCGCGCACGGTGACTTCACTGTCAACCGCAGCACGACCTTGCAGTACGTCGACTACAGGCACTACGCTCATAGATTTCTCTCTTATAAGTTTTTCAGAAATAGCCTAACAACCCAAGAATTTGGGGATATTGCTATGTTACTTGCCGCGTTGCAGAGCACAAGTAGAAATCATCAGAATGGGACAAGATTTATTGCAGTGAGGTAAAAAAACAGGAGGTATATAAAGGAAGAGAGGGATCGCTGGCGAGAAATGCCCACACGTTTGCATCACCAATTGGCTCCTGTTCCTTAACGCAGCTCCGTACAGCTCCCTCTCCCAGTGGGAGAGGGTTGGAGTGAAGGGATGCCTTAACTGGCTTTCTTCACCAGCGGCAGATCGAAGGCTTTGCGCAGCGCTTTGACAAACGCAGGGTCCTGGCAGATGGTTTTGCCTGGGCTATCGGACAGTTTGGCCACCGGCTTGCCTTTACACTCGACCAGCTTGATCACGATATTCAACGGCTTGACGCCGGGGATATTGCAGGTCAGACGCGTACCGATGCCGAACGCCAGGTTGATACGCCGATCAAAGTGGCGATACAGCGCCAACGCCTTATCCAGATCCAGATTGTCTGAAAACACCAGCGTCTTGCTCATGGGATCGATGCCCAATTGCTGGTAATGGGCAATGGCTTTTTCACCCCATTCGATCGGATCGCCAGAGTCGTGGCGCAATCCTTGATAACGCTGGGCAAACTGTTTGCCGAAATCACGCAGGAACGCATCCATGGTGATACAGTCGGTAAGTGCAATGCCGAGCTGATCGGGATATTCATCCAGCCAGGCCTGCAAGGCGGCACGTTGGCTGTTGGCCAGCACCGGGCTAATCTGTTGATGAGCCTGGAACCATTCATGGGCTTGCGTGCCAACCGGGATCAGATCCAGCCGATGCGCCAAATCGTAGTTACTGGTGCCAACCAGATAGGGGAATTCGTTTTTCAACGTGCTGACAATGGCCTGTTGCACCTCGCGGGAGAAGCGGCGACGGCTGCCAAAGTCCATCAGCTTGAAGCGTGAGATATCAATATCCCCGCTCAGTTGCTTGAACTGCGCCAGGTTCTGGCGCAACTGGCTAATTGCCATCTCTGGCGTGGCCTGTGGCGAACGGTGGCGGTGCACTACTTCGCTGATCACGGCCAACAACGGCACTTCCCACATAATCACTTCGCGCCAGGGGCCAGCGATACGGATATGCAATTTGCCGTCGTGACTGCTAATGCTGACCTGCTGCGGATCGTAGCGAAACTCCCGTAGCCAGCTCAGGTAATCCTGATGGAAGAAAGGCAGGCTGGAGAGATAGCGGTGTTCGGCTTCGGTTAGCGCCAACTCGCTCATCATGGCAACCTGCGCGCGGATCTCGTCGGCATATTCGCCCAGCAGTTCGTCGCCACGGCAACGAAACTCCGCCGCAACGGTAATTGCGGGGTAGCGATGGAACACTGCTTGCTGCATATGAAGCTTGTAGGCGTCAGTATCAAGCAGTGAAGTCAAAATCGGGGAAGCGTATAGAGTCATATCGCGTTACAGCATCCTCGTCAGGCGCGTGTCCAAATCCGGATAATCAAAAAAGTGGGGGGAGTATACCCGGATTATCCTGTTATTGAAGCCTCATCACACCACAAATGGCCGGAACGGGTCGAGGATAAAACGTGCCTTTATTTTACCGGCGGCATAACCTCAGCCAGAAAAAGCCATTTAATCCAATAAACTGAATGGCTTAGTTGATTTACTCATAAAAATTATGAGGTTAATTATTTTAAACACAGATTCAGATAAAACCGGTTGGCGTATAAATACTGACCCGATTGCGCCCGCTCTTCTTACAAAAATAGAGCGCTTCATCGGCCTGTTTGATGGCTGGATGTAGTTCTGCCAGGTTGCCTACGGCAGCGATGCCACAGCTGATGGTAAAGCGCACCCGTTTTCCGTTGAGTAACTCCAGGCACATCTGTTGGGTTTGTTCACGCAGCGCTTCCATCATGCTGCGGGCATTTTCCAGGGAACAGTGGCCGAGCAGCAGGGCAAACTCCTCACCGCCATAGCGGCAAAAGATATCGCTGGAACGGAAGGTGTTACTTAACGACTGGGCGAACATTACCAGCACTCGGTCGCCGACATCGTGGCCATAGGTATCGTTAAGACGCTTGAAGTTATCGATATCGATCAGACAGAACGCCAGCGGGTAGCTGCTCTGGGCAAGCATCTCACACTCGAGGAAAAATTTGCGGCGGTTATAAATGTTGGTTAAGGGATCGAAGAATGACGAAACTTCCAGCTCTTTGATTAGCTGCTGCTTTTCGTTTTCCAGCGCGATCTTGACCTGATTGTATTGTTTGAGCTGGGTGATGGCATCACTGATGGCGATTAACTCTTTACTGTAAAAAGCGTCGTTGTCATCAATATTCATATCGCCTTGTGACAGGCGCAGAATATTTTTATGCGTTTTGGTCAGCCAGCGGGTGATGTTGGAACAGAAGATCATGGAAGGCAGCAGGATGAACAGGGCAATCAGCCCACTCAGAGAAATCATGCCGTAGATGGCCGTCTGGCTATCATACTTTTTGGCTTCGGAAGCGGCCATCTCCAGCTCAAAGCTACGCTCATAGAGTCTTTGGGAAAGTTCGTCCATCTCCTCGATATAGCCGGCGATCAGGTTGATGTCATAGACGGTATTGTGGGTAATGGCTTGATATAACCCATCTGAAATGTTGCTGATCCGATTGTTGGAGATGTTACGGAGTATCTCATCCACCAGTTCGGCAATCTGCGGATCGTTATAGGCCAGCTTTAAGAACGCCAAACGGGTACCGAGCGGGGTGAATACCCCGGTCAATTGGATGGCTTTCAGATAAGCATTCTTGCGTTCCAGGCTGCTGAGATTGACGTCGATAATCTGATCGATCAGCTCGGTCAGCGACATATTCAGCCGGTTATTAAGGCGAACAGCCTCCAAAAACAGAAATGAGTCTGCATTGATCAGCCGGGTGTCGTAGGTATAGCGGTAGAAGGCTTTGGTGGTCTGGACGATATAATAGGCGCTGTTGATATTGAACAGATTGCTGTTGGCAGTGTCGACTTGCGTGACCTGACGCGAATCGTTATCCAGCAGCCTTTCCATCCAATCGAGCATAGAAAGTATGGCAATCTTTTGCCGAATGCCCAGGCGCAGGGCGAGATCGGCGTCGACATTGGATTTAACAATCGCGATTTTATCACGCGCCTGTTTATCGGCCTCTTGCCATTCGGCTTGGGTGACGGATTTATCCGCCAGACCTAATCTTTTTAACCGATGTGCCAGCAGCGTAGCCTGAAAGGCCTCGGCCACTTCTTTGGTCCTGCTGATTTTATACAGGTTTTCCAGGCTTTGCTCATAGCTGTTCCGGGCCTTTATCAGCCCATTGGCAATAAAAACCGCAAAGGACAGCATGATGGCAAAGGTGAAGAAATAGATCAGGTATTTTACTTTCATGCCAATCTGTTTCTCCTACTGGCTCTTGGATGATTATATCATTGCTACCGCTGGTTTTCCTCCGCAATTCGGTTGCCAACGGGGACGGAACTGCGCCTGTTTAAGCATAAAATGCTGAGTTTGACGTTAAGTGAAGCGCCAGGGTAGCTGGAGCATAGCAAACAACAGCGAATGTCTGCGTGAGTCGTGTGATTTCTTGGTGCGATTTGCTGCCATTTCTGGGTTTTTTTTATAGCTGTGATACAGTTTATTCACAATCGGGCCATTGAGGTACCGCGTCGTCCTGGACGGCGGTACGCTCCGAGTCCGGGATCTGTAACTCACTGAGACGTCAAAGGGTTTTTATGACACAACAGCCACAGGCGAAGTATCGCCACGATTATCGCGCCCCAGATTATACCATCACCGATATCGACCTGGATTTTGAACTGGATGCAGACACCACGCGCGTTACCGCCGTCAGCCAGATCAAACGGCAGGGTGCCGCCGGTGCCCCGTTAACGTTGAATGGCGAAGACCTGACTCTGGTGAGTATTCAAGTGGATGGGCAGCCGTGGAGTGCCTATCGCCAGCAAGAAAACCAACTGGTGATTGAACAGCTACCGGCTCAGTTTACCCTGACGATCGTCAATGACATCCATCCGGCCAAAAATAGCGCGTTGGAAGGGCTATACCTGTCTGGCGAAGCGCTGTGCACCCAATGCGAGGCCGAAGGCTTCCGCCATATCACCTTCTATCTGGATCGCCCAGACGTGCTGGCCCGTTTCACAACCCGCATCGTCGCCGATAAAGCGCGTTATCCGTTCCTGCTGTCGAACGGCAACCGGGTGGCTGAGGGTGACCTGGCAGATGGCCGTCACTGGGTACAATGGCAGGATCCGTTCCCTAAGCCTAGCTATCTGTTTGCGCTGGTGGCAGGGGATTTCGATGTGTTGCGCGATAGCTTCACCACCCGTTCTGGTCGTAAGGTGGCCTTGGAGCTGTTTGTCGATCGTGGCAACCTGGATCGTGCCGACTGGGCCATGACCTCGCTGAAAAACTCGATGAAGTGGGACGAAACCCGCTTTGGCCTGGAATACGATCTGGATATCTACATGATCGTTGCCGTGGATTTCTTCAACATGGGGGCGATGGAGAACAAAGGGTTAAATATCTTTAACTCGAAGTATGTGTTGGCCAAGGCCGAAACCGCCACCGACAAGGATTACCTGAATATTGAAGCGGTGATCGGCCACGAATATTTCCATAACTGGACCGGCAACCGCGTGACCTGCCGCGACTGGTTCCAGCTGAGCCTGAAAGAAGGGCTGACGGTGTTCCGCGATCAGGAGTTCAGCTCCGACCTGGGCTCCCGTTCAGTCAACCGCATCGATAACGTGCGGGTGATGCGTGGGGCGCAGTTCGCCGAAGACGCCAGCCCGATGGCGCACGCGATCCGGCCGGATAAAGTGATCGAGATGAACAACTTCTACACCTTGACGGTGTATGAGAAAGGATCCGAAGTGATCCGCATGTTGCACACGCTGCTAGGGGAACAACAGTTCCAGGCGGGGATGCAGCTCTATTTCGAACGTCACGACGGCAGTGCGGCCACCTGCGATGATTTTGTGCAGGCAATGGAAGACGCTTCCAACGTCGATCTGTCGCTGTTCCGCCGCTGGTACAGCCAGTCTGGTACGCCGTTGCTGACGGTGCGTGATGACTATAGCGCCGAGGATCAGCAATACCGCTTGCACGTCAGCCAGAAAACCGCGCCGACGGCCGATCAGCCAGAAAAACTGCCGTTACATATCCCATTAGATATTGAGCTTTACGACAGCGAAGGCAACGTCATTGCCTTGCAGAAAGACGGTTCCCCGGTCAATAACGTGTTGAACGTCACCGCCGCCGAACAGACTTTTGTGTTTGATGGCGTCGCGCATAAGCCGGTTCCTTCGCTGCTGCGTGAGTTCTCGGCACCGGTCAAGCTGGATTATCCGTACAGCGATCAGCAACTGACCTTCCTGATGCAGCATGCGCGCAATGAGTTTTCCCGCTGGGATGCCGCGCAGAGCCTGCTGGCCATCTACATCAAGCTGAACGTCGCCAAATATCAGCAAAAGCAGCCATTGTCGCTGCCGCTGCATGTGGCAGATGCCTTCCGGGCGGTGTTGCTGGATGAGAAGCTGGATCCGGCCTTGGCCGCGCAGATCCTCACGCTGCCATCGGAAAACGAAATTGCCGAGCTGTTCGCCATCATCGATCCGCAAGCCATTTCGGCGGTGCATGAAGCGATCACCCGTTGCCTGGCTAAAGAGCTGGCCGATGAGTGGCTGGCGGTGTATCACGCTAACAAAACCGAAGGGTACCGGGTTGAGCACGGCGATATTGCCAAACGTTCGCTGCGCAATATTTGTCTGCACTATCTGGCTTTCGGCGATGTAGAGCAGGCCGACAAGCTGGTGGTGCAACAGTTCCAGCAGGCCGATAACATGACCGATTCGCTGGCTGCACTGGCTGCGGCGATGGGGGCACAGTTGCCTTGCCGTGATGCCTTGATGGCCGAGTTTGATGAGCGCTGGCATCAGGATGGTCTGGTGATGGACAAGTGGTTCATCCTCCAGGCCACCAGCCCGGCGGCAGACGTGCTCGGCAAGGTGCGTGCGCTGCTGCAACACCGTTCATTCAGCCTGAGTAATCCAAACCGCACCCGCTCGCTGATTGGTGGGTTCGCCTCGGCCAACCCGGCGGCGTTCCATGCGGCAGACGGCAGTGGCTATCAGTTCCTGGTGGAGATCCTCAGCGATCTGAACAAGCGTAACCCACAGGTTGCCGCGCGGCTGATTGAACCTCTGATCCGCCTGAAGCGCTATGATGCCTCTCGTCAGGCGTTGATGCGTCAGGCGCTGGAGCAGTTGAAAGGGCTGGATAACCTGTCTGGCGATCTGTTTGAGAAGATCACCAAGGCGTTAGACGCATAAAAAGCGAGGGGACGGCATTTGCCGTCCCCTGATTAATTCGCCGCCCGGCGGGAAGTCCCAACGGCTTGCGGTGGTGCCAACACTCTCGCCAACACTTCTGCTTCCAACTCCGCCAGCTTTGCCGAACCTTTGCGGCGCGGCCGTGGCAAATCAATAGTCAGATCCAGCCCGATACGTCCTTCTTCGATTAACAGCACCCGATCGGCCAGTGCGATCGCCTCACTAACGTCATGCGTGACCAGCAGTACGGTGAAGCCATGCTGTTGCCATAGCGTTTCGATCAGCCCCTGCATTTCTATACGCGTTAACGCATCCAGTGCCCCCAAGGGTTCATCCAACAGCAACAGCCGTGGGCGATGGATCAACGCACGGGCCAGGGCGACACGCTGTTTCTGCCCGCCAGACAGCGCGGCCGGCCATTCATTGGCACGGTCGGCCAGCCCAACGGTGGTTAACGCCTGCAATGCAGCATCACGCCAGTTACCGCGTAGGCCAAGCCCCACGTTATCGATCACCTTTTTCCACGGCAGCAGGCGAGCATCCTGAAACATCAGCCGCGTATCATCTTTGGCGTGGCTGAGCGGGGCATTACCACTCAACAGTGTCCCGCTGTTGGCCGTTTCCAGCCCTGCGAGCAGGCGCAATAAGGTGCTTTTACCACAGCCGCTGCGGCCAACCACGGCCACAAACTGGCCCGCGGTGATGCGGAGTTGCAGATCGTCCAGCACGGTGCGGTTGCCATAACGTTTGGCGATGGCTTCCAGCGTAATGGGGGTGCCTTGCGGGATGCGAGTCGGTGCCGTCATTATGCTTCTCCTGATTTCAGTTGATAGGCCGGATGCCAGCGTAACCAGACACGTTCGAGCAGCTGTGCGCAGGCATCGGCCAGTTTGCCTAGCAGGGCATATAGAATAATGGCGACCACCACCACGTCGGTCTGCAGGAATTCACGGGCGTTCATCGCCAGATAACCGATGCCCGAGTTGGCGGAGATGGTTTCGGCGACGATCAGCGTCAGCCACATAAACCCGAGGGCAAAACGCACGCCGACCATGATCGAAGGCAGCGCGCCGGGTAACACCACCTGCGTGAACAGGCTAAAGCCGCTCAGGCCGTAGCTGCGCGCCATTTCCAGCAGGCCACGGTCAATATTCTTGATACCGTGGTAGGTGTTCAGATAGATCGGGAATAGCGTACCCAGCGCCACCAGGAAGATTTTGGCGGACTCGTCGATGCCGAACCACAGGATCACCAACGGGATCAGCGCCAGATGCGGCACGTTACGGATCATCTGTACCGAGCTGTCGAGCAGACGCTCTCCCCAGCGGGACAGGCCAGTAATGAATCCCAGCACCAGGCCAATGCTGCCACCGATACTGAAGCCAATCAGCGCACGCCAACTGCTGATGGTCAGGTGTTGCCAAAGTTCGCCACTCTTGGTTAAAGCCCAAAAGGCAGCCACTACGGCGCTCGGCGCGGGCAAGATACGGTTAGATAACCAGCCAGCCTCAACGGCGGTCTGCCAGCCAATCACCAGTGCTACCGGCAAAGCCCAGGGGGCCAGCCGGTGCAGAATTTGTTGTGCACCGATCGCCATCACGGTTCTCCTCAGCTTTGTGACACTTTTTGTGGGACATAGATATTGGCGACCACTTCGCCCTGCGGCTTGATCGCACGCAGCTGTGCCGGTTGTTCGCTGGTTGCTAGATCGAGATGCGGGAACAGCAGTTCACCTACGCGATAGGCCTCTTCAAGATGCGGGTAGCCGGAAAGAATAAAGGTATCGATACCCAGATCGGCATATTCTTGAATGCGCTCAGCGACCGTCGGACCATCGCCCACCAAAGCCGTGCCTGCACCGCCACGCACCAATCCGACACCGGCCCACAGGTTAGGGCTGATTTCCAGATTGTCCTTCTTGCCGCCGTGTAAGGCCGCCATACGCTGTTGGCCAACGGAGTCGAAGCGGGCGAAGGCTTTTTGTGCATCCGCAATGGTTTGATCATCGAGGTTGGCGATCAAACGGTCGGCTGCCTGCCAGGCTTCTGCGGTGGTTTCGCGCACGATGACGTGCAGGCGGATACCGAAGCGGACTTTGCGCCCCAGGGCCGCTGCTTTGGCTCGTACTTCCTCTATTTTTTCTTTCACTTGGGCAGGGGGTTCTCCCCAGGTCAGATACAGTTCAACCTGCTCGGCTGCCAGATCCTGTGCCGCTTCTGAGGATCCGCCAAAATACAGCGGTGGGCGAGGTTGCTGCACCGGGGGGAACAACAGCTTGGCGCCTTTCACCTGAATATGCTTACCGGCGAAATCGACGGTTTCACCTTCCAGTACTTTGCGCCATACGTGGGTAAACTCGGCGGAGGCTTCATAGCGTTCGGTGTGGTTAAGGTGTAATCCTTCCGCTGCCAGCTCTTCTGGATCGCCACCGGTCACCAGATTGAACAGGGCGCGGCCATTGGAAAGGCGATCTAGCGTGGCGGCCTGCCTGGCTGCCAAGGTCGGGGATATGATGCCGGGGCGCAGGGCCACCAGGAATTTTAGCCGTTGCGTGACCGGAATTAACGAAGCGGCAACTAACCAAGAGTCTTCGCACGAACGCCCCGTTGGGATCAGCACGCCGCCGAAACCGAGCCGATCAGCGGCTTGGGCGATCTGCTGAAGATAACCGTAATCGACCGCACGTGCCCCTTCTGAACTCCCCAGATAGTGGCCATCTCCGTGAGTAGGTAAAAACCAGAATACGTTAATGCTCATAGCGTTTTCTCCTGATTATTGTGCGGCTGGGTGCCAGACGCGTTGAGAAATATCGACCTGAACCGGAACCAACCGGTTGGCGAAAAAGAGATCGGCGGTTTTTTGCTGGGCAGCAATGGTGGCGTCCCCTAGGGGGTTAATGGCCGTCGGTGGGCGATGATCCAGATAGCTGGCAATTACCGCTTCCGGTAAGCCCATCGCCTTGGCCAGCAAGGTAATGCTCTGCGCCCGATCGCTATGCGTCAGCGCATCGGCCTGGGTCAGCACCGCCAGCACCTGCTGGATGAACGGACCGTTGGCTTCGGTATAAGGGCGAGCGGCCAGGTAGAAAGAACCGGTCTGGTTCAGTTCGCTGCCATCGGTTAGTACCCGTACACCACCTTGCAGCAACGCGGCAGAATAGTAGGGATCCCAGATCACCCAGGCATCAACGTTGCCTTGTTGGAAGGCCGCTCTGGCATCGGCAGGCGTCAGATAAACCGGTTGGATATCGGTAAACTTCAGGCCGTCCCTTTGCAGTGCCCGCAGTAGCAGGTTGTGTGAGCTGGAGCCTTTCTGGAAGGCTACTTTGTGGCCTTTCAACTCGGCGACGCTGTGGATCGGGCTATTTTCCGGCACCAGGATCACTTCTGCCTTGGGTTTTGGCGGTTCTACGCCGACATACAGCAGGTCGGCCCCGGCGGCTTGGGCAAAGATTGGCGGGATATCGCCGGTGCTACCCAGATCGATGCTGCCGACGTTCAGCGCCTCGAGCATCTGCGGGCCCGCCGGGAATTCGATCCAACTGATGTTGGTGGAGGGGAAGCGCTGTTCCAGCAACTGATGGGTTTTGGCCAACACCAGACTCACCGAACCTTTTTGGTAGCCGATACGAAACTGAGCAGGTGCGTTATCTTGTGCGACAGCGGTATTGGTCAGCGCCAGCGCCATAATGGCGGCCAGCGCACCGGTGTTAAGCCAGCGGCGCAAAGAGAGTGGCATGATGATTTCCTTAGGCAGTTTGCCGGGTTAACAGAGAGGCGGCGGTGTTTGGCACCGGCGGTTTACGGCGGCTGAGCGCCAGATAAAAACTGTCCAACGCTTCGTTCAGGCGCGCGGCCACCCCATCGGATAGCTGGGCCTGTTCACCGTTAAGCACTATCTGGCCGTCATCGGCAAACACGCCGTGCAGCACCTCCTGGGCTTTCAGTGCCGTCAGCACCGGTTTCAACGCATAGTCCACCGCCAGCATGTGGCCGATGGAACCGCCGGTGGCCAGCGGCAAAACCACTTTGTGTTCCAGCGCACGTTCAGGAAGCAGATCGAGTAAGGTTTTCAGCGCGCCAGAAAACGATGCCTTATAAACCGGCGTGGCGATCAAGAGGCCATCCGCAGCGGCCAGTTGCGCGGCGAAGGCTTTAATATCAGGGCTGTTAAAATTGGCACGTAGCAGGTCTTCCGCCTGAAAATCGTGCAGGGTATAGGGGATCACTTCCACCTGCTGCTGTTGTAGCCAGCGTTGGCTCAGTTGTAACAGCGCCGCCGAGCGTGAGGGGAGCCTTGGGCTGCCAGCCAGAGATAAAACGCGCATCGCCACTCCTTATACCTATACCCGTCGTCTTTCAAGCTGCAGCGTTGTTACCTGCACTTGTCCACCCCAGTCACTTACTAAAAGTAAGCTCCTGGGGATGAACAAGTTTGTCGCCTAGCTGCAACTTGAAATCCATAGGGTATAAAGGTTGATTTTGTTAAATTAATGTTCGTAAAGTGTTTTAAAGCTAACAGCAAAAGGGGGCGTTGTTTAAATCTCATTTTTTGATTTTGATATGCGTAAAGGGGGAAAAGCGGGCAAATAGCGGCATACAAGGAAAACGATTGCGTTAAACGCGCTTTTTTTGCCTTTAATCAATTCCAATTGGCGAGGGGATACCGGATAATACGCCCCCGGTCTACAGGCCTATCCTGCTGACTTGAGGTTGTCGCTAAGTAACCGCTACGCCAAAGCTTGAGGCAGGTGGGAGTCATGCGGTTACGAACGTTGAGCGCAGGGATGCGCGATACGAGCCCCCATGGACGGGTTCACGGCGTGTCGGCGTTCTGCATGACTTCCACCTGTAGCACCATCATGCGCAGCGATTTAATTGCACCCTCAAGTCAGCAGGATATAACCGGGAAATCAGGAGAGTACATGTACTACCCCATCGTCAGGAAAGCCTTGTTCCAGCTCGATCCCGAGCGTGCACACGAATTGACCTTCAGTCAACTGCGCCGTATTACCGGCACCCCACTAGAGTTTCTTATCCGTCAGTCGGTGCCGAGCAAGCCGGTGAGCTGCATGGGGCTCTCTTTTAGCAACCCGTTAGGTTTGGCTGCCGGTCTGGATAAAGACGGCGAGTGCATTGATGCCTTTGGCGCGATGGGCTTTGGCTTTGTTGAGGTCGGTACCGTTACGCCGCGTCCGCAAGCGGGCAATGATAAACCGCGTCTGTTCCGCCTGGTCCCGGCCGAAGGGTTGATCAACCGCATGGGGTTCAATAACCACGGCGTAGACAATCTGGTTGAAAACGTTAAGAAATCCCATTTTGGCGGCGTGCTGGGGATCAATATCGGCAAGAATAAAGACACGCCGGTCGAGCAGGGCAAAGACGATTATCTGATCTGTATGGATAAGGTTTATCCGTATGCCGGCTATATCGCGATTAATATCTCATCACCCAATACCCCGGGATTACGATCCTTACAGTATGGTGAAGCGCTGGACGATCTGCTAGCGGCGATAAAAAATAAGCAGGCCCAATTGCAGGCTCGCCATCACAAATATGTGCCGGTTGCGGTAAAGATCGCGCCGGATCTTTCAGAGGAAGAACTGATCCAAATAGCGGACAGTTTAGTTCGTCATAATATAGATGGGGTCATTGCCACCAATACCACTCTCGATCGTAAACTGGTTCAGGGATTGAATTACTGCGATCAGGCAGGGGGATTAAGTGGCCGTCCGGTACAGTTACGCAGCACTGAAGTGATCCGTCGCCTGTCACAGGAGTTGCAAGGGCGCTTGCCGATTATCGGCGTTGGTGGAATTGATTCCCTGACGGCGGCGCGGGAAAAAATGGAGGCCGGGGCAACTTTGGTACAAATTTATTCCGGTTTTATCTTCCACGGACCGCGTTTGATTAAAGATATCGTTACCCATATCTAATATTTTGCCTTTCATTTTCGACCGGGGGTTTATTTCTGCCCCCGGCTCGTCTATATTTTGTTCGGTAGCGGAATTATCCGATGTTTAAGCAACCTTTCCGGTGATAAAATCGCCCTTTGCGTAATACTGCGTTGGCATGTGGTGAGAAGGATAAGCAATGAAGATAAAACCTGATGACAATTGGCGTTGGTATTTTGACGCTGAGCACGATCGACTGATGCTCGATTTAGCCAATGGTATGATCTTCCGTTCACGCTTTCCGGCAAAAATGCTAACCCCGGACGCCTTCGCTGAATGTGCATTCTGCGTCGATGATGCAGCGCTTTATTTTGATTATGAAGAACAGTGCAAACAGATAAAGCTCAGCCATGAACAACGTGCCGAGTTGGTATTAAATGCGCTGGTGGCCTTTCGTTTTCTTAAACCCCTGATGCCCAAGAGCTGGCATTTTGCTCAGCAACACTATCCGCTACGCCCTAAAAATGGCGAGTTGGCGGCGGTAAAGGTGATGGATAGCGGTGTCGATGCGCGTCTGCTGGTGGTGGAAGCCGGGGATAATGCCAGCCTGTGTTTGCTGGCACAAAATCAGCTGACGTTGGCTGGGCGCACCATGGTGCTGGGGGATGCGATCAAAGTGATGCACGACCGCCTGAAACCTTGCATCCCGGACGAACAGTCTGCCCCGGCTTACGACAGGGCAGTGTAATCTGCGTTATGCCAGCTTCACATCGCTTTTAGGAATACAGCTGCAACAGAGGATGGCGCCGTTGGCGGCCACTGCGCTTTTCTTTAACGGCGCAACCTCGCCCTCCACCAGCGTTATCTTGCAACTGCCACACAGGCCAGCCCGGCAGGAGTAAGGAATGCGAATGCCTTGCTGCTCCAACTGCTCTAACAAGATCTGCTGGTTATTACCGGCAAACACCTTTCCTTGATACTCAATGTTCACGCTGGTGGTGCTGTCCTGCGGTGCCTGTAGGCTTTCGACAACCTTGCCTGCCCCATACGGCCGCGGTGGTTTGGTTGACAGCACTTCAACGCTATCGCCGACGCGAATAATACCGCTGTTTCGGGCAATCATGTTTTGACCAAAGTCGACGTCGCCATTATCGGCAGTGCGGAACTGTTGCAGCGTACTCAACGGCTCGCCGCTCGGGTGTTTGCGGCCACGCTCGACGCTGACCGTGGTCAATACGCAGCGGCTGCAGGGTTTTACCAGATCGAACATCACGTCGCCGACGCGGATCACCTGCCAACCATCTTCTGCCCAGGCCGGGCTACCGGTCACCACCAGGTTTGGGCGAAACTGCTCCAGCCTGATGCTGCTTGGGCAACGTTGCTGCAGATCCTGGAATGAGGCTTCATTAATCAGCAGATAAGGGTAACCGTCGGCAAAGGAGAGCGGAATTTCCGGGTGTTTCTTTACCCTGCGGGTTAATTCTGGCCCCACCCAGCGTAGCTGGACCTCTCTCTGAAAATAACCGCTTAGCCAACTGTTGATGGCCTCCGGCGCGATCAACGCGGTGAAATGGTTGCCCCACACCTCGGTCGGCTGCGCATCGGGGGCGAAGTCAACGAAGCGGATCGCCGCGCTTTCACCGTCCGGTGCAGTCAGAAACAGGCCATCGGCCAACAACGCCGGGGTAAACAGCACCATCTGTGGGTATTGGCGGGCGGTGATGAAGGTACCGTCTGGCTCGGTGATCATGAAAGAGCGATCAAAAGCCAGGCCATTGCTGGCCACCTGGGCGTGAGAAAGCTGCAAACCCCGTAGTGATTTGACCGGATGAACGTAAAGTCGGGAGAGCGTGATCACCCCTGCCTCCGTGCGATAAATGAAATAGAAGGGAGCAACTTTATGACAAGCGGTCTGGATTAGCTATAATGCGCAACAATTTTCTTTTTGGTGATAAGCACGATATGAACACTCTGTTTGCCAGCACGGCGCGTGGACTGGAAGAACTGTTAAAAAGCGAACTGGAGCGGCTTGGCGCTCACTCCTGCAAAGTGGTGCAGGGGGGAGTACATTTTCAGGGTGACGATCGTCTTCTGTACCAAAGCCTGCTCTGGAGCCGCCTGGCTTCGCGTATTCTGTTGCCGCTGAATGAATTTCGCGTGCACAGCGATTTGGATCTGTACCTCGGTGTGCAGGCCATTGACTGGCCATCGATATTTGGCCTGGATAAAACCTTTGCCGTGCACTTCAGCGGCCTCAATGAAGAGATCCGCAATAGCCAATATGGCGCGTTGAAGGTTAAAGACGCCATTGTGGACAGCTTTACCCGCAAGCTCAACGATCGGCCAATGGTAGAGAAACAGCAGCCGGACATTCGCGTGAACGTTTTCCTGCAGCGTGATATGGCCAGCGTAGCGCTCGATTTGAGCGGTGAAGGTTTACACCAGCGCGGCTATCGCGATCTGACCGGCCAGGCTCCGTTGAAGGAAAACCTGGCGGCGGCGATTGTCCAACGTTCCGGTTGGCAACCAGGGGCGCCGATGCTGGACCCGATGTGTGGCTCCGGCACACTGTTGATCGAAGCGGCGATGATCGCCTCCGATCGGGCGCCTGGCCTACATCGCCAACATTGGGGCTTTACCGCCTGGAACGGTCACAATGCCGAACTGTGGCGTGAAGTGATCACCGAAGCGCAGGTGCGGGCGAAACGTGGTCTGCAAGAAACCCCGTCACGCTTCTTTGGTTCGGATATCGATCGCCGCGTCATTGAAATGGCGAAGGGGAACGCCCGCCGCGCTGGCGTGGCTGAACTGATCACCTTTAACGTGAATGACGTCAGCAAACTGACCAACCCACTGCCGGAAGGCCCGGTAGGCACGGTGGTCAGCAACCCGCCATACGGTGAACGCCTTGAGAGCGAACCAGCCCTGATTGCGCTGCACAATATGTTAGGGCGCATCATGAAGAGCCACTTTGGTGGCTGGCAGCTTTCGTTGTTCAGCGCTTCACCGGAATTGCTCAGTTGCCTGCAGCTGCGCGCCGAGCGCCAGTTCAAAGCGAAAAACGGCCCGTTGGACTGCGTACAGAAAAACTACCAGCTGGCAGAAAACCCGCAGGGTGCTGGTGGCGTGCAGGTGGCGGAAGACTTTGCCAACCGTCTGCGCAAGAATCTGAAGAAATTGGACAAATGGGCGAAGCAGCAGGGGATCGAATGTTATCGCCTGTATGATGCCGATCTGCCTGACTATAACGTGGCGGTAGATCGCTATGGCAGTAAGGTCGTGGTCCAGGAATACGCGCCGCCGAAAACCATCGACGCGCAGAAAGCCCGCCAGCGCCTGTTTGACGTGATTAACGCCACGTTGGCGGTGTTAGAGCTGCCTTCTAATCAGTTGATCCTGAAAACCCGCGAACGTCAGAAGGGCAAGAATCAGTATGAGAAGCTGGCACAGAAGGGCGAGTTCCTGCTGGTAGAAGAGTTCAATGCCAAGCTGTGGGTCAACCTGACGGATTATCTCGATACCGGGTTGTTCCTCGATCACCGCATCGCGCGCCGTATGCTGGGTGAGATGAGCAAAGGCAAAGACTTCCTCAACCTGTTTGCCTACACCGGCACCGCCAGCGTACATGCCGGGTTGGGGGGCGCACGTAGCACCACCACGGTGGATATGTCGCGTACCTATCTGGAATGGGCGGAGAAGAACCTGCGGGTTAACGGCCTGACCGGTAGACAGCACCGCCTGATCCAGGCAGATTGCCTGTCCTGGCTGCACAATGCCGACGAACAGTTCGATGTGATCTTTATCGATCCGCCGACGTTCTCCAACTCCAAGCGGATGGAGAACACCTTTGACGTACAGCGCGACCATCTGGCGCTGATGAAAGATTTACAACGGATACTGCGCCGTAACGGGACCATCATGTTCTCCAACAACAAACGCGGTTTCCAGATGGATCTGGCAGGTCTGAACGCACTGGGTCTGGAGGCGAAAGAAATTACCGCCAAGACGCAGTCAGAAGACTTTGCCCGTAACCGTCAGATCCACAACTGCTGGCTGGTCACCCACGCCGGCGAAGGAAAATAATTACTATGTCGTTAATCAGCATGTCCGGTGCCTGGCTCTCTTTCAGCGATGCACCTTTGTTAGACAACACCGAAATTCATATTGAAGACAATGAACGCGTCTGCCTGGTTGGGCGCAACGGGGCCGGTAAATCGACCCTGCTGAAGATCCTCGGTAAAGAGATCCCATTGGACGATGGTCGCATCATTTACGAGCAGGATCTGATTGTGGCGCGTTTGCAGCAGGATCCTCCGCGCAATATCGGCGGCACGGTGTTCGACTTTGTGGCCGAAGGCGTGGCCGAGCAGGCGGAACACCTGAAGGCGTATCACGCTATCTCGCACCAGGTAGAGCTGGATCCGAGCGAAAAGAACCTGACGCGTATGGCGCAGGTTATGGAGATCCTCGATCACCAGGGCTTATGGCAGCTGGACAGCCGTATCAGTGAAGTCCTGTTGCAACTAGGCCTGAACGGCGATGCGGAGCTGTCCTCCCTGTCCGGTGGTTGGCTGCGTAAAGCGGCACTGGGCCGGGCGTTGGTCAGTTCACCGCGCGTGTTGCTGCTTGATGAACCTACCAATCACCTGGATATCACCACCATCGATTGGCTGGAAGGGTTCCTGAAAGAGTTCCAGGGCAGCATCGTCTTCATCTCGCACGACCGTTCGTTTATCCGCAATATGGCCACGCGCATTGTCGATCTCGATCGCGGCAAGCTGGTGTCATGGCCGGGTAACTACGAGCTGTATCTGGAAAGCAAAGAAGAAGCGCTGCGGGTCGAAGAGCTACAGAACGCCGAATTTGACCGCAAACTGGCGCAGGAAGAAGTTTGGATCCGCCAGGGCATCAAGGCACGCCGCACGCGTAACGAAGGCCGGGTACGCGCTCTGAAAGCGTTACGTAACGAGCGTTCACAACGTCGTGAAGTGATGGGCACCGCCAAGATGCAGGTGGAAGAGGCCGTGCGTTCGGGCAAGATTGTGTTCGAAATGGAAGACGTCAATTATCAGGTTGCCGACAAAGTGCTGGTCCGGGGCTTCAGCGCCCAGGTGCAGCGCGGTGACAAAATCGCATTGGTGGGGCCAAACGGCTGTGGTAAAACCACCTTGCTGAAATTGATGCTCGGTCAACTGAAAGCCGACAGCGGGCGAGTGCACTGTGGCACCAAGCTGGAAGTGGCTTACTTTGACCAGCACCGCGCCGAGCTTGATCCAGAACGTACGGTGATGGATAACCTGGCGGAAGGTAAGCAGGAAGTGATGGTCAATGGCCGTTCGCGCCATGTGCTGGGGTATCTGCAGGACTTCCTGTTCCACCCTAAACGGGCAATGACGCCTGTCAAAGCGTTGTCGGGCGGGGAGCGTAACCGCCTACTGTTGGCCAAATTATTCCTTAAGCCAAGTAATTTGCTGATCCTCGATGAACCAACCAACGATCTGGACGTCGAAACGCTGGAACTGTTGGAAGAGATGATTGATAGCTACCAGGGTACCGTATTGCTGGTGAGCCACGATCGTCAGTTCGTTGATAACTCCGTGACCGAATGCTGGATTTTCGAAGGTAATGGCGTGATCGACACTTACGTCGGGGGCTACTACGATGCACACCATCAACGTGCTACCGCCAAGCCGATCCGCACGGTAGCCACCAGCCAAACCAAGGCAGCAGTGGAGAAAAAAACCGAGCAGCCTAAGAAATCAGCAGCCAAACTGAGTTATAACCTGCTGCGCGAACTGGAGCAGTTGCCACAGCGCCTTGAACAGTTGGAAATGGAGATTGAAGCCTTGCAGGCACAGGTGAGTGACGCAGGGTTCTTCTCACGCCCACATAGCGAAACCCAGCAGGTGCTGGCCGATCTTGCCACTGCGGAGCAGGCACTGGAACAAGCCTTTGCCCGCTGGGAAGAGCTGGAAGCAATGAAAAACGGCTGATTGGAAACAGGGTTGCCCGCACGCTGCTGCTGTGGGCAACCCAGGCTGTACCGATGAGCGACACGGTTAAGGAGGATAATGGTGTGTTCCCACGAAAGTCATAAGCAGCAGAGTCATGCGATGCATGGCGAGCGTCAACAGGATAACCTGATACTGTGCCCACAATGCGATATGCTGGTGGCGTTGCCGCCTTTGCAATCAGGCTCCAAGGCCGTTTGTCCCCGTTGTAAAACGACACTCAGCGCCCGCTGGGCAGAACCGCGTAAACAACCGATTGGTTTTGCCCTCAGCGCATTATTCATGCTGGTGTTAGCCAATATCTTCCCATTTATCAACATGCGCGTTGCCGGTCTGGGCAATGAAATCAAACTGATCCAAATTCCTCAGGTGATGGTGGCAGAAGACTATGCCAGCATGGCCACCCTGTTTATGGTGTTTGTGCAACTGATCCCGGCGTTTTGCATGTTGGCGATTATTCTGTTGTGTGCCAGGGTGCGGCTGCCACGACAATGGAAGATCTGGATGGCCAAGGTGCTGTTCCAGTTGAAGACCTGGTGCATGGTCGAGATCTTTCTGGCTGGCGTGCTGGTCAGCTTCGTCAAACTGATGGCCTATGGTGATATCGGCATTGGCTCCAGTTTCATCCCTTACTGTCTGTTTTGCCTGCTGCAGGTGCGAGCCTTCCAATGCGTCGATCGTCGCTGGTTGTGGCAAGATATTGAACCGGCCCCGTTGATTGAACAACCGTTGCAGGTTGGGCGTACCGGCCTGCGGCAAGGCGTTCGTTCCTGCTCCTGCTGTACGGCCATCCTGCCCGCCCAGCAGTCCAAATGCCCGCGTTGTCACACGGTGGGCTATGTACGCCGTCGCCACAGCCTGCAATGGACGATGGCGTTATTGGTCACCTCGATCATATTGTATATTCCGGCGATGCTGATGCCGATTATGATCACCGAGGCGTTGGGCAATAAAATGCCGTCAACGGTCATGGCCGGGGTGGTGCTGCTATGGGGCGAAGGCTCCTATCCGGTGGCGATGGTGATTTTCATTGCCAGTATTATGGTGCCCTCGCTCAAGATGTTGGCGATTGGCTGGCTATGCCTGGATGCCAATGGCAAAGGCAAGGCCAAGGCCGATAGCGAGCGTATGCATCTGATTTATGAAGTGGTGGAGTTTGTTGGCCGTTGGTCAATGATTGACGTGTTTGTGATCGCCGTGCTTTCGGCGTTGGTACGTATGGGACAGTTGATGAGTATTTATCCAGACATTGGAGCGCTACTGTTCGCCATGGTGGTCATTCTCACCATGTTTGCTGCTATGGCGTTTGATCCCCGTTTAACCTGGGATCGCGCAAATGAAACAATAAAAAAGGAGCCGCAAGGTGACGGAAAGTAATCATGGCGTCGCGGATGTTGAGAAGATCAAGCGCTGGTCGCCGGTGTGGATCATTCCCATTGTCACCGCGTTGATCGGTGCGTGGATCCTGTTTTATCACTTCAGCCATCAAGGGCCGCAAGTGACGTTGGTCACGACCTCTGCCGAAGGGTTGGAAGCGGGAAAAACCAAGATCAAAAGCCGCAGTGTGGATGTCGGTACGGTGGAAAGCGTCACCCTGAGCGAAGACTTGAGTAAAGTGCTGGTGCAGGCTCGCCTGAACTCCGGCATGGAAAAGCTGCTGCGTGACGATTCGGCCTTCTGGGTAGTGAAGCCGCAGATTGGCCGTGAAGGCGTCTCTGGGCTGGGAACCTTGTTCTCTGGTGCCTACATTGAATTGCAACCGGGCAACAAGGGCAAGGTAGGAAAAGCGGATTATCAGCTGCTGGATGCTCCCCCGCTGGCCTCACCCGATGCCAAAGGGTTGCGCGTCATACTGGACAGTGACAAGTCTGGCCAGTTGAACGCTGGCGATCCGGTGTTGTTCCGTGGCTACCGCGTCGGTTCAGTGGAAACCAGCTATTTCGATCCCAAGCTGCGCGCCATGCGCTATCAGCTGTTTATTACCGCGCCTTACGATCAGTTGATCACTACCAACGTCCGGTTCTGGAAAGACAGCGGCGTTGCCTTCGATATGTCCGCACAAGGTATGCGTGTGGAAATGGGATCCTTGACCACGCTGTTTAGCGGTGGCGTGAGCTTTGACGTGCCTGAAGGTTGGGAGCGTGGCCCTGCGGTGAAAGAAAAGGCCGAGTTTGCCCTGTTCGATAACCAGCGCAATATTCAGGATTCGCTGTATACCGAGCATGTCGATTATCTGGTGTTCTTCTCCGAATCGATCCGTGGCTTGCAGCCAGGGGCACCAGTCGAGTTCCGTGGTATTCGCCTGGGTACCGTGGGGCAAGTGCCGTTCTACAAAGAAGGCATGCGCCAGCAACTGGATAATGACTATCGCATACCGGTGCTGATCCGTATTGAGCCAGAGCGCTTTAACCAAGAGGTGGGTAAGGGCTTCGACGTAGTACAGCATTTGAAAGATGCAGAAGCACGCGGCATACGCGCCTCACTGAAGTCTGCTAACCTGCTGACCGGAGCGTTATATATCGATCTGGACTTCTATCCAAATGAGAAGCCGTGGAAGGGGCCGCGTGAGCTGTTCGGTTATCCGCTGTTGCCAACTACCGGCAGTGGCCTGGCGCAGATCCAGCAGAAGCTGGTACAGACGCTGGATAAGATCAATTCGATGCCGATCAATCCAATGATCAACGAAGCGACCAAAACGCTGGCCGAAAGCCAGAAGACCATGAAAGAAACGCAGAAAACCATGCAGTCGCTCAATGACATCATCAGCAGTAAAGAGATGAAGGCATTGCCGGAAGATATGCAGAAAACCCTGCAAGAACTCAATCGCAGCATGAAAGGGTTCCAGCCAGGTTCACCAGCCTACAACAAGATGCTCGGTGATATGCAACGTCTCGATCAGGTGCTGCGTGAGCTGCAACCGGTGCTGCGTACCCTGAACGATAAGAGCAACGCCCTGGTATTTGAAGCCGCGGGCAGTAATGACCCTCAGCCGAAGAAGGCCAAAAAATGAAAAAATGGATCCCGGTAGTTCTGGCGCTGTTGCTGAGTGCCTGTAGCAGTACCCCCAACAAGACTTACTACCAGTTACCGGCGTTAGGGACCCCGGCTCAGGTGAGTGGTACCCAGGCGTCACGTCAGCTGTGGTTGGAGCACGTTAGCGTGGCGGATTTCCTGGCGCAGAGTGGGGTGGTCTACCAGACTAACGACGTGCAGTTTGTGATTGGGCAAAACAACCTGTGGGCCAGCCCGTTGGATCAGCAATTGCAACAGACGTTGGTGACCAACCTGGGCAGCGCTTTGCCGGGTTGGATGGTGTCATCACAGCCGATGAGCAGCGATCAGGATGTGCTTAACGTCACCATCAGCGGCTTCCATGGCCGCTACGATGGTAAAGCGATCGTGCGTGGTGAATGGGTGCTGAGCCATCAGGGCAGGCTGATCAAGCGGCCATTCAATCTGGAATTGAAACAGGGTGAAGATGGCTATGACGCCTTGGTTCGCACCTTGGCCCAAGGCTGGTTGCAGGAAGCGCAGGAGATTGCCGCACAGGCCGCTCGCCTTTAATCATAGCTTGTAATAATTCGTTCTAAAGCCATCCCGGTGAGGCAAAGCAAATGCCTTGCCGGGATTTTTTTCTTTTATTATCATGTAATTAAATCCACTCCAGCAATATCAGCCACTTAGCTTATGCGCCGTGCATAGCTCACAAATATGACAACGGTATGAAATTTGAACGTTGATCTTCTCGCCATTTAGGGCTATTCCTTAAATGTGGTTGTATTTCGTGCGGCCATTGTTTTCTTTCCACAAAGTAACAACGAGGGAAATGAGGCATGAAGAGACAGAAAAGAGATCGTTTGGAACGGGCTGAATCACGGGGTTACCAAGCAGGTATTGCAGGGCGTTCAAGGGAACTTTGTCCCTACCAATCTTTAGACGCCCGGGCTAACTGGCTGGGGGGTTGGCGACAAGCCATGGAGGACAGGGCTGTGACCGCTTAAGCGGCTCTCTGTCATGAATTAAGGAACGACCTCCGCCAAACAAGCGGAGGTTTTCGTTTTAAGCGTAAAATTATTCCTGCCAGCGTTTCAGCAAAATACTTGCGTTGACTCCCCCAAAACCAAATCCGTTCGACAGGGCATAGGTCATTGCCATCGGTTCCGGCTTATTGGCCACCAGATGCAAACCGGCGGCGGCAGGGTCTGGATTATCCAGATTCAGAGTGGCCGGAGCGATTTGATCGCGCAGCGCCAGGGCGGTGAAAATGGTTTCCAGGCCGCCTGCGGCTCCCAGCAGATGGCCGGTGGCCGATTTGGTGGAGGTGATAGCGATATGCCCATCGGTGCCGAAAAGGTGTTTGATGGCGTTGATTTCACCCAGATCGCCAACCGGGGTTGAGGTGGCGTGTGCATTCAGATGCTGAACCTGATCTGGCGTGACGCCAGCCTGTTTCAGCGCAATCTTCATCGCCCGATAGGCGCCGTCGCCATCTTCGGCCCCGGAAGTCATATGGTAGGCATCTGCACTGGTGCCGTAACCGACAATCTCAGCTAACGGCTTGGCACCGCGTGCCAACGCATGTTCCAACGTCTCGATCACCAACATCCCGGCACCTTCACCCATCACAAAACCGTCGCGGGCGCTGTCAAACGGACGTGACGCTTTGGTTGCGGCATCCGCAGGCGTGGTTGACATGGCTCGGGCAGCGGCAAAGCCCCCCAGGCTAACGGTATCGATAGCGGCTTCCGTTCCGCCACATAAGGCGATATCGGCTTCATCGTTGCGGATCATCCGCACCGCATCGCCAATGGCCTGTACGCCTGCTGCACAGGCGGTGACCGGTGCGCCAATCGGCCCCTTGAATTGATGCTTGATGGAGACATGGCCGGCGGCCAGGTTAACCAAAAAGGAGGGAATGGTGAAAGGAGATAGGCGCTTCGGCCCGCGGCTATCCGTGGTGCGCACCGCATGGGCGATAGCGGGGAAGCCACCAATGCCGGAGGCGATCACGGTGGCCGTACGCTCCTGTTTCTCCTCACTATCGGCGTTCCAACCAGCCTGTTTAATGGCTTCGTCAGCGGCGGCCATCGCCAGCAGAATAAAGCGGTCCATTTTCTTTTGGTCTTTCGGTGCCACGCTCAGGTCTGGATCAAAACCGGCAGCGGCATCTTGCTCCAGCGTGGGCACCTGACCGCCGATCTTGACCTGCAAATCTGCCACCATCTCTTCGGGCAGTGGGCTGATCCCTGACTGACCCGCCAACAGGCGTTGCCAGATAGGCTCTACGCCGCAACCTAAAGGAGAGACGGCCCCCATACCGGTGATAACTATACGACGACTGCTCATAGTGACTCCTTGGATGATTCATTAAGTAAGGCGTAGTGATGCTGCATCAGAGAAGCACGGCGTGACATGGCTTCTCCGGCCGCAGGACCTGCCGCTAACGTGATGTGCTGTAGGGCGATAGGCTGCTGGGTTAGCGCATCGATTAATTGAGGCTGTATGGGTTGACCGCTGCGTCGATCGACCAGTTCTGCGCTGTGCGCCCCTTCAGTCAGATGAGTATTGCCCCACTGGAACAACGTCACCAAGACCGGGAAGAAATCCTTGCCGCGCTCGGTGAGCAGATATTGATAGCGTACCGGGCGAGTCTGGTAGCGTTGCTTATACAGAATGCCGCTTTCCACCAAAAATTTAAGCCTGCGGGTCAGCAGCGTGGGGGATAGCCCCAGGCTTTGCTGAAACTCGTCAAATTTGCTCAGGCCATGAAAAGCATCGCGCAGGATTAAGATGCTCCACCATTCCCCCACGCGCCCCAACGAACGGGCGATTGGGCAGGGGGTCGTCGCAAAACTGGTTTTTTTCATGCAGCCCTCTTGGTGAATACATTTATTGTAGTCACTTGGCGGAGATTAAACGACCAGCTCAGTAATAACACAGGGGAAATAAACGGCGACCGAGAGAGGTCGCCGTAGGGCATTAGAACGCTGCTGCGTCTTTGAACAGGCCCACTTTCAGATCGCTGGCGGTATAGATCACTTTGCCGTCGCACAGCACTTCGCCATCAGCCACACCCATAATCAGCTTGCGGATGATCACGCGTTTGAAGTTGATGCGGTAGGTGACCTTTTTGGCGGTTGGCAGCACCTGACCGGTGAACTTCACTTCGCCGACGCCCAGCGCACGGCCTTTGCCTTCGCCGCCCATCCAGCCGAGGTAGAACCCTACCAACTGCCACATGGCATCCAGACCCAGGCAGCCTGGCATGACCGGATCGCCAATAAAGTGGCAATCGAAGAACCACAGATCCGGATTGATATCGAGCTCAGCTTCTACGTAGCCTTTATTGTGGCTACCACCGTCTTCGGTCATCTTGACCACGCGGTCCATCATTAACATGTTGCCTGATGGCAACGGTGGCCCACCGGCGCCAAACAGTTCGCCACGGCCCGATGCTTCGAGATCTTGTTTTGTATAGGATTCGCGTTTATCTACCATGTTCTCAGTAAACCTTATTTTGATGAAGGACGCAGATTAACTTACACGTGTACGCTGAACAAGTCCGATCAGCCACGACTGAACCAGTTAAGCCAGCGCAATGGCCACGGCAACGGACGCCGTTCTGGCAACATGGCCTGTGCAATTCGCTCCTGGATGGCGGCCAGCAAGCTCGGCTGCTGCTCCTCGGCGAACGGATAGCCGGTCAATAACGGCAAGGCTTCCGCAACGCTATCTACCGCCCACAGATGGAATTGCCCAACACGCACCGCTTCGACGACGTCTGGGCGCAGGCAAAGGTGCCGTACGTTGCTGGCTGGCAGGATCACGCCCTGTTTGCCCGTCAGGCCGCGGCGTAGACAGACCTCGAAGAAACCTTCGATTTTTTCGTTTGCGCCACCGATCGGTTGCACATTACCAAACTGGTCAACGGAACCGGTCACGGCGATTTGTTGGGTGATCGGCTGCTGTGACAATGCGCTGATCAGGGCGCAGAGTTCGGCTAGTGAGGCGCTATCCCCGTCAACTTCACCGTAGGATTGCTCAAAGACGATCGAAGCGGAGAAGGGCAGTTGCTGATCGAGATCCAGTTCGGAGATCAGGAACGCCTGCATGATCATCATGCCTTTGGCGTGCAGATTGCCTCCCAACTCGGCCTTGCGCTCCACATCGGTAAATTCGCCATCGCCCAGGTGGACTACACAACTGATGCGCGAAGGTTCGCCAAAGCTGCGCGGATGCCCTGGATAATCCAGCACCGACAAGCCGTTAATCTGACCAATCACCTCGCCTTCGGTTTCGATCATGATCTGGCCCAGCTCAATCTCGTCCTGCATGCGTTCTGCGAGATAGCTTTCACGCCATTCGCGCGCATTCAGCGCCGCTTCTAACGCTTTAGCGGTGATCTGCTCCTCTTCGGCATACAGAGCGGCCTCAGAAAGCTGCTGGCTGACCCACAGTGGTGATAGCGGTAGGTTACCCTGGTCACCGGTATGGCGCACCGCCTGGACCATCAGAGGCTGCCAGGCGTCGGCTGCCAGCGGTGGTAATTGCTGCTCGGCGACCACGCTATTGATATAGCCACACCATTGCACCATATCGTCTGGCTCGGTGAGCTGCAGATCGTCTTCATATTCACCGTAGACGGCCTGACCGCAGACTTCAGGCTCCATATCGTGGAAATCAGCCAGGCCATGGCGATCGCCCACTACAATCAGGCGTAACTCCAACGGCATCGGAGGGATGGAAATCGGCAACGGCCGAGTTTCATCTGGCGTCAGCCACTGGAACTGGCGCTGGGTAATCATCTGCTTGAGACGCAGCCACAATAGCGGCTGTGCCAATAGGGCACGCGCCGACAGGATCAGCACGCCGCCGTTAGCCTGATGGACCAGGCCCGGTTGCAAGGTGATCGCACCATTGTGCATTCTGACGCAGCCAAATAACTGTTCTGGCTCAACCCATTCCTGGTAAACGCAAGCACCGCCGGCGGCAAAAGGTTCATCGCCGCGCAGGGCATTTTTAATGCTGACGGTGTCGCCTTCAATCACGTAGTGACTGCCTTTAACGGTATTCTGCGGTTGCAACTCTTCTGCCGCTCGGGCGATCAACGCCAGATACTCACGTGTTTCCTGTGCTTTCAACAGCATAAAACGTGGCAGAGACAGCGGATGCAAAAACAGCGTCAGCGCATTCTCCAAACGGGGCTGGATTGCAGAAAAGGCCACGGGTGCCAATTGAGCAGCGGAATCGAAAATCGCCTGATAAGGCGTAGCAGCAGGCAACAGAGATTGCCATTCAAGTCGGTTATTGGTCAAAGTGTTAGATGCAATCGTCAAAAAGGGAAAGCGCGATTATACAAGAATAACGCCAGCTTGATACCTCCAGAGTCATTGTTGAGCATCGGAGTTTGACATTGCCCGATGACTGTGCAAAAAACAGTCAAAAACGGCGGGTAATTGCCGAGGAAAAGTTGGCTAAAGCTGTTATGCTTATTAAAGTTACACGGTCACAGCAGAGTTCACGATGAAATATCAGCAACTGGAAAATCTGGAGAGCGGTTGGAAATGGAAGTACCTGGTGAAAAAGCACCGGGAAGGTGAAGCGATCACCCGCTACATTGAAAACAGCCTTGCTCAGGAGGTCATTGACCAACTGCTGAAGCTGGAAAATGAACCGGTCAATGTGCTGGCGTGGATCGATGAGCATATGAATCCGACGCTGGATAACCGGATGAAACAAACCATCCGCGCCCGGCGTAAGCGCCATTTCAACTCAGAACATCAGCATACGCGCAAGAAATCGATCGATCTGGAGTTCCTGGTCTGGCAACGTTTGGCTGCGCTGGCTCATCGCCGTGGTGTCACTCTGTCGGAAACCGTCGTACAGCTGATCGAAGATGCCGAGCGAAAAGAGAAGTATGCCAGCCAGATGTCATCGCTGAAACAGGATCTACAGGCGATCCTGGGTAAGGATGATAAATAGCATTACCTAACGTCAGGCCAAAAAAAAACCCCGCAATGCGGGGTTTTTTACTAAGAAGCGTTTTACTTAGCCCTGAGGCTGAGAAACAACTTCTTTGATACCTTTAACTTCGATCTCTACGCGACGATCTGGAGCCAGACATGCGATCTGAGCTGCAGTTGCGCGGCCTGAACGATAGCCACAGGTGTCACCAGTGATTGGGTTAGCTTTACCCATGCCACGTGCAGAGATCTTGTCTGAAGGGATACCTTTAGACACGAGGTAATCCACAACGCTTTGTGCACGTTGCTCAGACAGGCGCAGGTTGTATTCTGCTGAACCTACTGCATCAGTGAAGCCCAGAACTACAACAGAACCGTCTTTCGGATCCAGTGAGCTCAGTTGGGTGTACAGCTGATCCAGAGCTTGTTGGCCTTCTGGCTTCAGGGTCGCTTTGTTGAACGCGAACAGAACGTCAGAAGTCAGAGTGAACTTCTTGGTCTCAACAACTGGAGCTGGGGCCGGAGCTGGAGCTACTACTGGAGCAGCAACTTCCTGGCCAAAGCGGTAGGAAACACCTACGCTCAGCATGCCGTTGTCTGGACGTGCGCCAACGGTACCTGCATCACCGATGTTGTTAACCCACTGGTAGTCCAGGCGGGTAGCCCAGTCACGGTTCAGTGCGTATTCAACACCAACTGCTGCCAATGGAGAAACGCCAGTGTCATGGTTGCCACCGTTAGAGCCAGCACCATCACTGTCTGCACGCCATACCATGCCACCCAGACGAGTGTAGATGTCCAGATCGTTCATGATTGGGTAGCTCAGTTTAGCTGCCAGTTGAACGCCTTGAGCTTTGAAAGAACCGGTGTTAGCGCCGGTATATTTCATACGACCTAACCAGTCGTAGCCCATTTCGAAGCCCAGGTATTGGTTTGCCTGATAGCCAACGAACGCACCAGCACCAATCTGGTCTTTACGTGCGTCGTTATCAACGGTGTAACCGTTACCGTAGAAACCGGTGTCATGGAACTGGGACCAACCCAGTTTAGCACCAGTGTACCAAGTGTCGTCTTTTGGTGCGGCTTGCGCTACTGTAGCGAAACCTGCCAGTGCCACTGCTAATGCGATAGCTGTCTTTTTCATTTTGCGCCTCGTTATCATCCAAATAGGCAATGAGCTTTAAAGCTGCTTTAAGCCCTTGGTTTAAATTCCTTCGCCAAGGTTTGAGCCCTCGTTTGTTACTCTGCCAGTTTTTCTGGCGTTATAGAGCAACCTTGGCGATGTAAAGTCTACAACGTGGCGCGAAAGTTACAAGTGTGATGTGATAAAGCTCTAAAAAAAAACATGGAATTAGACATATCCTCTAACATATCGGGGTGCTAAACGAGACTTTTTTTCACCTGGAAGGTCGCGCCGAACCGCAGCCAACCTCGCTTTTCGCCCGATCTGCCTGCGATTGCCAGACCAAACGATAAAAGTGATGGGAAAAGTCCTAAATTTACTTAATGATACAAAGAAGAGTGAATTTTTAAGGTTGAACAGTGTCTGTCGGCAGCAACGATGTCACGTTGGGGTCGCATAATGAACCCATAGGCATTGCCCAATTCTGCCGCTCTACTTAACCTTAGACGATCCTCTTGTGTCAATTCAGGTAGCCAGCCAAGCACCACACTGTAATTTCCTGTCAGTAAAGCCTTCTCCATGGCGTCTACGGTAGCCAGTGGATTGATCTGATTAAGCTGTACGACCTTATCAACCGGCAGGCTGGCCTGTTGCAGCCAGGTTTTGCTCAGTTTCTGCTGCGGGGTCAGCCACAGTAACCAACGTGATTGCCTGCCTAACTGTTGCAACAAAGGCACCAGCAACTGGGCTACGGCGGGTTGCCGCTCATTGTAAACAAGCTCACTGATTAGGCCATTTTCGTTGCCCTCTTGCGCAGGGATCACCGCTTGCTCCGCCGGCATTGAGGATTGGCTAAAATGAGATTGATAAAGTGATTGAGTACGCATGTCGTCTCCCGCCCGTAGTGTTACTGTATGTATATACAGTATAGCCATCGAAACAGAAGATCAACCCAAATTTTCGTAACGCTTCGCATAATTGAGATTATTTATTGTACGTCTTGAATTTATGATTGGCACGACTAGGGATAATGCGTATTTTTTTTAATTAGTTGTTCCAGTTACGTTTATTCCAACCAAAACATGCCTAATGGCTGTGGCTTCATATAAGGAGAGTTAAATGAATGGAGGATCGTTAAGGAGGATCGAACAGGCAAAGTCCTGCTTTGCCGCCCTGGGAAATATTGCCATACGCTCGCAGTTTGGCGGCTATGGCCTGCTGGCGGACGGCACAATGTTTGCGGTCATTACCGAAGGTGAGCTGTATTTGCGTGCAACAGAAAGTCTGGAAACTGCATTCCGTGAGCGTGGCATGGTGAATATGACCTATTTAAAGCGAGGGGTCCCATGGTCATGCGCTATTACTGGGTGAATGAAGAGTTGTGGCGGCAGCGTCGCGAACTGTGTGCGCTTGCCTGGCAGGCTCTCTGTGAGACGCGTAAAGAGATTAAGGTGAAAAAAAGCTGCAATGGCAGATTGAAAGATTTACCGAATATTGATGCTTCACTAGAGCGCCAGCTGTGGCGAGCAGGCATATGCAATATTTATGATTTTCGCCTGTTGGGGGCCAGAGATAGCTATCTGAAGTTGCTGCAACAGCAAAAAAATCTGGGCATGAAAGTGCTGATGTCACTGGCGGGTGCCATGGCGGGCTACCACCATGCCGCCTTGCCTAATCTACAAAGGGAGGCGTTGACCGAATGGTTCGAAAACAACGCGCTCCTTCCCTCCTTTGATGCGCGGTCAAAAGACCGCGCCTGCGGCCCACATCCTTGAACTATCAACCGGCTTGAGTAATTTGTGTATTAAGTGCCGTCAGCTCTGGTAGCAATTCGAGCACCAGGCCAATTTGCTGCAACACCAGCTGTTCTTTGCTTTCCGGCTCCGGAACCAGCGCAGTAATACGCTCGGAGAGGGCTTCCAGTGCCTGCGTGATACGCTGACGATCATGAGCGTCGTGGTGTAATGCACCATCAACATAGCAAACCGCATCGTTGAGCAAATCCAGCACGGCGGCACTTTCCAGGCGCTCACGGTGGGCACCCAGGGCAGAAATATAGCTCAGCAAGGTATGGTTAAGGCACAGCAGGCGAAATGCCGCTTCCTGAATGGTTTTATCGGCTTTAGGGTCGGCAGACATGTTAGAGATCACCGACGCCAATTCGGCATCGCTATTATGGGCATCGCGGCGGGCAATACGATAAGGCAGGCCGTTATCCTTGCCCTGATGGTACTGCACCAGAATGGCATCCAGATAGCGGCAGTCGGCATTCAGTGTCTTACGCACCATGGCCGGTAACTGACGGAACTTCCAGTCTGGCCAGATAAAACTCACCGCTGCCCAGGCGATGGCACAACCCAGCAGGGTATCGTAGACGCGCGGGGCTGCCACTTCGAACCCTTCGCCCAGCAGGTTAAAGCATAGCAAGACCAACAGGGTGATAAACATCGTGGCGTGGGCATATTGCACGGTTCGGAAGGCGAAGAACAACACTCCCGAGATCACGATCAGGATCAACTGCCCTTCCAGCGAGGGCACAAAATACAGGATCGGTAGCCCGATCAAAATACCAGCCAGAGTGCCGATGATCCTTAACGCCAAGCGCCTGCGGGTGGCGTTGTAGTTGGGCTGGCAGACAAACAGGCTGGTCAGCAGGATCCAATAACCGTGCTGCATCCCGGTCAGTTGAATAAACGCATAGCCCACGCACAACACCACCGACATACGGATGGCGTGGCGGAATAGGGCGGATTGTGGTGTCAGGTGGCGGCTGATACGCAGGCGAATATCGCTCCAACCGGTGAGTCGGTCGTCTGACAGGTTGTTTTCCTCGGTCTGGCCACTCGCCAAGGACTGCTCAGATTCGATATTGGCCAACTGGGCGTCAATTGCCCGTAAATTCTTCAGCAGATGGGATAGCGCTCTGGTCAGTTCGCGATTTTCTGGGGTAATGGTAACCCGGGTCAGCGCCTCTTCCAGGCGTGAAAAAGCGGGCTCAAAACGCGGGCTATGCAGATATTTCTGCCGTAGCAGTATCGACTGCGCCAGTTGCTGGCAGGCACGGGCCTGCTTGGCCAGCAGCCGCTGGAAGCGGAACAGAATATCGCTGTGGCGGAACTGTTGGCTTAGCGCCTGATACTGTACGTGAGAAGAACTGGCGCGCTCATGGATATCCTGAGCGACAAAATAGTAGTGCAGCGTTCTGCGGGTGCCGCGCTGGCCACGGTCGCCTTTCAAGCGGGTCAGCAGTGAAGCCTTGGTCAGGTTAAGCGTGGTGACCAGTGTGCTGTTAGCCATCGCCACGTCTACCCACGGCAGATCGGCGTCCGATTCGGCATCTGGATCGAACAGGTTGGCCTTGGCATCCAGGTAGTTGGCCAACTGTTCATAGCAGCGGGCCAGGTTTTCCTGTAGGGGCTTGATAGGGAATAGCAGATGGCCGATCAGCGTCAGCAAGTTGTACCAAACGGCACCGATAATCAGCAGGGTAGGTTGCTGGTACCAGGCATCGTACATGGAGGTGCCAAGCATGGTGTAGACGGCGATCAGCAAGGCACCGAAGGCGATAGTGGCGTAACGCTGTCCTAATGCCCCAAGCAGGATAAAGCCGCAGGTTGAGGTCGTCAGCCCGAGGGCAAACAGCCAGGGGTAAGGAAACAGCAGTTCAATCGATGTCGAGGCCACAAAAAAGCAAACTAGCGTAATGAGCAGATTTCGCAATCTTCCTGCCAGCCGGTCGTCCAGATCCGCTAGCGCGGCGGCAACGACACCCAGTGTTAACGGAATGGTCAGTTTAGGGACGCCCAACCACCACGGCACCGCAGAGGTCCCGGCCAGAGCGATAAAAATACGCAGGTTATAAAGCAGGTTACTGTTATAGGTATAACGCCGAATTTTGGGTGCTAAAGAGAGCACGACAAGCTCCTAAATGGGAGAAAAGTTAACGCGATTAAAAGCGGCGGCGGGCGTTCTCGATCCGCGCCTGTTGGGCCACCTCAACCGGAACGACGCGGCGGCCTACCGGCCACAGGGCGATAGCGGCTATCTTGAAATTGGCGATGCCTACCGGAATACCAATAATGGTGATGCACTGGGCGATACCCGCAATAATGTGTGACAGGCACAGCCACCAGCCGAACAGGACCAGCCAGACGATATTTAGCAAAGAACCGCCAGCAGCCAGCAGGGCATTGCTTTTCTCTGGGTATAATTCATCGACATGGATCGCTTCGTTGCCAAATGGCAGCAGGGAGATTTTGGTAATTTCCCAGCAGGAGCGGGTTAATGGCAGGGTGAAAATCAACACGACGCTGAAGAAGGTGGCAATCAGCCAGCCAAGCGTGGTGAAAAAACCACCCAAAACGAAATTAAGAACGTTCAATACAGTACGCATAGTCGTCATTCTGCTCTAATGATGGCCAAACGGCACGGGGGAAGTATTCATCAGCATAACGCAAAAACTATTCTACCCTTTTTTTAACGCTAGAGTGCCATTGCTTAACGCGGGTAAACTGGTAGCAATTCTACCCTATGGATTTCAAGCTGCAGCTTGAAAGACGACGGGTATATCTCAACTTGATTATGGCGTGGGCATATGGAACTTAAAGCGACATCGCTGGGCAAGCACCTGGCACAGCATCCCTACAACCGCGTACGGTTGTTGCATGCTGGCGTTGAGGTGAGCGGCGAGAAGCATGAATACCTGATCCCTTTCAACCAGTTAATCCAGGTGCGTTGTAAACGCGGGATCGTCTGGGGGGAGCTCGAGTTCGAACTGCCGGATGAAAAGGTTGTGCGCCTGCACGGTACCGAATGGCAGGAAACCCAACGCTTTTACCACTATCTGCAGCAGTCTTGGCAGCAGTGGAGTAGCGAGATGAGTGAAGTGAGCGCCGAGGTATTGCAACAGCAGGTCGATCATATCCGCCAAATTGAGCTCCAGGACAAGTGGTTCAAGCGTGCCGAATTGAGCAACTTGCAGCAGCAGATCCGCCAATCGTTTGGCGCATTGCCAATGCCGGTGGCGCGGCTGGAAGAGTTTGAAAACTGCCGTGAAAGTTATCACTTGTGCTTGCAGTGGCTCAAGTCTGGCCTGCGCAGCGTGGCGCAACGCAATCAACTGTGGTGCGACCGGATGCTGGAAACCCACCAGGATTTCTTCCAGACCGTTGAAACGTCACCGTTGAATGAATCGCAAAGCCGGGCCGTGGTGAACGGCGAGGATGCCGTGCTGGTACTCGCAGGAGCCGGTAGTGGCAAGACCTCGGTGCTGGTGGCGCGGGCGGGTTGGCTGCTACTGCGTCAAGAGGCCGAGCCTGAGCAGATCCTGTTGCTGGCATTTGGGCGCAAAGCCGCCGAAGAGATGAACGAACGCATCCAGGAACGTTTGGGCAGCGTGGCGATCCAGGCGAAAACGTTCCATGCGCTGGCACTGCAGATTATCCAGCAGGGTAGCCGCAAAGCGCCTGCGATCAGCAAGTTGGAAACCGACAGTAAAGCGCGCCGGACGTTGCTGATCACCCACTGGCAAAAACAGTGCAGCGAGAAGAAAGCGCAGGCCAAAGGCTGGCGGCAATGGTTAACGGAAGAGCTGGAGTGGGAATTGCCCGAGGGCGATTTCTGGCATGACAAGCGTCTGGCAGAGCGTTTGAGTGGGCGCCTGGAGCGCTGGCTTGGCTTGATGCGCACCCACGGAGGTAGCCAGGCCGAAATGATAGAGCAGGCTGACGAAGAGATCCGCGATCTGTTCAGCAAACGCATTCGCCTGATGGCACCGTTGCTGAAAGCGTGGAAAACCGCGCTGAAGGATGAGGGAGCGGTCGACTTTGCCGGGCTGATCCATCAAGCCGTCAATCTGTTGGAAAAAGGGCGCTTTATCAGCCCGTGGAAACATATTCTGGTGGACGAGTTCCAGGATATCTCACCGCAGCGTGCGCTGCTGCTGGCGGCGCTGCGTAAGCAAAACAAGCAGACCAGCCTGTTTGCGGTCGGCGATGATTGGCAGGCGATTTACCGTTTCAGCGGGGCAGAGCTGTCGCTGACCACCGCCTTTGCCGAGAACTTTGGCGTAGGCGATCAGTGTGCGCTGGATACCACCTACCGCTTTAACGATCGGATCGGTGAAGTGGCCAACGGCTTTATACAGCAGAACCCGCACCAGTTGAAAAAGCCGCTCAATAGCCTGACCAAGGGCAACAA
This sequence comes from Serratia sp. 3ACOL1, assembly GCF_003668775.1. NCBI lineage: Bacteria > Pseudomonadati > Pseudomonadota > Gammaproteobacteria > Enterobacterales > Yersiniaceae > Serratia > Serratia sp. 3ACOL1. Next base: position 887,389 of record NZ_CP033055.1, read on the forward strand.
GAAGTCGGTGGTTATCCTGCCGCAGGAGCAGTTGGAAGCGTTGCTGGACAAGCTAAGTGGCTATGCGAAGCCGCAAGAACGGATCTTGGTGCTGGCGCGCTACCACCACCTCAAGCCGGAGGTGTTGCAAAAGGCGGCGACGCGTTGGCCGAAGCTGAATATCGAGTTTATGACCATTCATGCCAGCAAAGGCCAACAGGCCGACTACGTGATCATTGCCGGGCTGTATGAAGGCAAGGATGGATTCCCGGCGGAGGTCCGTGAATCCGTGCTTGAAGAGGTATTATTGCCTCAGCCAGAGGATTTCCCGGATGCGGAGGAGCGGCGTTTGCTCTATGTCGCCCTCACGCGGGCCAGACATCAGGTTTGGTTATTACAAGATCGCGAACGCCCGTCGGTATTTATCGAGCAGTTGCAAGATATTGGCGTGCCGTCGCAAAGAAAGCCGTAAACCACAGGCCTGAGACTGCTGACAAACCATCACCGTGCTCCCAATGTAGGGGGCCATGCTGCGCCCGCTGGATAATCAATGGGTTAGCAGATACTGGTATAGATGGATTCCGACCAATTCAGCAATATTGCCACTTTGTCATCAATCTGAGGCCTGGTATTCCACCAGGCCTTGGGCATTATTTCAGGCGTTCGGCGAGGTACTTTTCGTAATCAGGAATAGCGATCACCACTTCGCTCTTGAACAGCGAAGAGTCGATCAGGAAATCGGCGGTGGAGCGGTTGGTCGCCACCGGGATGTTCCAGACCGTGGCCAGGCGCAGCAAGGCTTTGACATCCGGGTCGTGGGGGACGGCGTTTAGCGGATCCCAGAAGAAGATCAGCATATCGATCTTGCCTTCGGATATCAGTGCACCGACTTGCTGATCGCCGCCCATCGGGCCACTCAGCATGCTTTGCACCGGGATACCGCTGGCCCGCTGGATCAAATTGCCAGTAGTGCCCGTGGCATACAGCTGATGCTGGGCAAGTATTTCCTTATTGTCTTCAACCCATTTCAGCAAGGCCTGTTTGCGATGGTCGTGAGCAACAAGCGCAATATGCTTGCGCGCTGCGATGGTGCGGGTGGTTTGTTCCATATCGCTATCCTTGGAAAATCGAATGATTCGCCACAGATTACTGAAACTGTATTTCACTGCCTAGTGCTAACGCGGGAAATTGCGAACAAACCACGCCTTTACGGCATAAAGGCGTGGTTGGCAGCATTTAACGGTTGCGAGATTGGCCAGCCCAGGCGATAAAGCGTTTTTGCGTCTCGGGATCGGCGCGCAGGAACCAGTATTGCAGCATTTCCTCGGCAACGTTGTCGCCGTTCAGGGGGATAACCGCTGGGCTACCCTGTGCCGTGGAGATCACGCTGGCACTCAGATGTGCTAACGCCGGAACGGAGGCCTGGCGATTTTGAGCGTTATAATCGGCAACGATCTTCTCCAGGTCATTACCATTGGGCGAGGTTGTTAGCGGTAATACATCGTGTTTGATTGCCAACGGCTTGCCGTGGTTACCCAGAATTTTATAATTCGGCGCTTTATCAAACCGCTGGGCATCCTGCTCATTCTCGATACGCGGTAGCTCGATGGTGACAGCGCTGACGTTTTGACTGTTGAACACCACAATCTGCGCGGATGAAGTGTAAAGCACCTGAGAGCGTGGCTCTTTACGTACGGATTTGGTGACTTTGAACAACAGCTGATGCTGCCCGTCATTTAATTCCAGACTATCGGCCCCTTTTAACAACGAGCCCGTCATTTGCTTGCCGTCGACCATCATCAGCTCGATGTCCGGGGAAAGCTTCAGGGTCGTAGCTGCGGCCGAAACGCTTAGCGATATTCCAAGCAGCCCCGCAACCACCAGACCAAATTTCATTGTTACTTCCTTTTCGTGGAACAGGATGACTAGTGTTGGATACGCCACTAGTTATGTCAAATCTTTTCAGAATGCCGTTTAATTTACATTTACACACATTTTGATGGTATTTGAAACATAGCATTGGGTCAAACCAGCCTGCGAGCAGTATAGACGCAGACTGATAACAAATTTTAACTGATGTTGGCGTTTCGGTTACACTGATGAAGTGCTTTTTGGTAAAAAATCAGGAGCGAAAAATGCAAGACCTAGCAATTGCAGAGGTACTCAAGCAGGTCAAAACCATTGCGCTGGTGGGCGCCAGTGATAAACCGGCCCGAGCCAGCTATGGCGTAATGGCTTATTTGTTGGCGCAAGGCTATCAGGTCATTCCGGTGAGCCCGAAGCTGGCCGGGCAGACGCTGCTTGGGCAGGTGGTTTACGCCACATTGGAGGACATTCCTCATCCTGTCGATATGGTGGACGTGTTTCGTAACTCGGAGGCGGCGTATGGGGTAGCACAGGAGGCTATTGCGATAGGTGCCAAGGTGTTGTGGTTACAAATCGGGGTGATCAACGAACAGGCGGAAGCATTGGCCAAACAGGCCGGGTTAACGGTGATTATGGATCGTTGCCCGAAGATTGAAATCCCGCGCCTGGGATTGGCACGCTGATTGTGTGAAAACGCCAGGGCTGGCCCTGGCGTTTGAGACTGCTGATAGACTTCAACCAGTGACGCTGCGTAGAGGCGCTGGTTTCTCAGGCTTGAGGTTTAGTTACGCAGCCGGGGGGCCTGCAACTGGTTGCGAATGGATTCTGCCAGCTCATCCAGAGAAGGCTGTTCAGGGTGTGCATCCTGTGCTTCCCCCGCCAACTGCGCTTCGGCCAGATAAGTGTGAACCGGCTGGCCTTCATCGTCCTCCATCACCACGTGATACCACGGGGCTAGGCGCAACTCGTCGTTGGCTGCAATCTCGTCTGCTTTTGGGTGCTCCAGAGAGTATTCTGGATCGACATCAATCACCACCCCCAAATACCCCAGCAGCCGGTGACGAACCTGCTGACCGATACCGAATTTGCTGGCTATCATATGACCTCCTGAGAAACAGTGCATTGAACTCTATATGAGGACAAAAACAGCGCATTTCAAGTTACATCACCCGGCACGCAAACCCTTTCAGATACAAGCCTTCAGGATAAGTCGCAATCACCGGGTGGTCGGCAGCCTGTCGGAACTGCTCTACAAATTGTACATCACGCCCGGCATCTACGGCAGCATCGGCCAAAATTTTCTGGAACAGATCGGTCGGCATCAGGCCTGAGCAGGAGAAGCTGAGCAGAATGCCGCCCGGGTTCAGCAACTGGAAGGCTAACATATTGATGTCTTTATAACCGCGACAGGCGCTGGCCAACTGATTTTTGTTTTCGACAAACTTCGGTGGATCCATGATGATCAGGTCGAATTTCTCACCCTGCGTGCGGTAGTTGCGCAGCAGTTGGAATACGTCATCACGTACAAACTCGGCCTTGCTCAAATCCAACTGGTTCAGTTCGACGTTCTGCTTGGCGATATCCAGCGCGGCCTGCGATGTATCTACGCTAATGACCTGCTCACACCCGCCCATCAAGGCAGACACCGCGAAAGCGCCGGTGTACGAGAAGCAGTTGAGCACGCGACGGCCTGCGGAATAGTTACGCGCAGCCAGGCGGCTATCACGCTGATCGAGATAAAAACCGGTCTTGTGGCCTTGTTGAATGTCCACCAGCAGTTTCATACCATGCTCGGTGATCGGTAGCAGGGCAGGAGGAAGATCGCCCAGCACCGGGCCTTGGGTGAGCGGCAAGCCCTCTTTTTTACGTACGGCAACGTCTGAACGATCGTAGATCGCGCAGTCTGGATAGCAGTGCTGGAGAGCAGAAAGCAGCGGGGCGCGCTGATATTCGGCACCGGCGGACAATAGCTGTAAAACCAGGAAGTTCTGGAAGCGATCGATGGTGATCCCCGGCATACCGTCAGATTCACCGGCGATCAGGCGATAACCGTCCAGCCCGTCACGCTTTGCGATCCAATCACGCCAGCTCTGTGCCTGTTGCAAGCGATTGATAAAGAATGCGATATCAATATCTTCGTCCTGCTTGAAGGTCCAGACGCGTGCGCGAATTTGCGATTCTGGTGAATAGGCACCGCGTGCCAGCCATTTGCCCTGGCTGTCATGGATATCGATGGTTTCGCCGGACTGGGCTTTACCCTCGACACGGAGAACAGCGCCAGAGAAAATCCACGGGTGGCGACGGAGTAAGGACTTTTCACGTCCTTTGGCAAGGATCAAGCGTGCGGTCATAATTAAGTATGCTGCCAGATAGAGAAAAAAGAGTGACACACTCTGGGCATCAGCGCAGAGAATGCCTGTAATGAAATCGATCAGGAGCCGATTATGACACAAGTTTGTATTGCCGCGTATGTCTATGGTGTGGTGCAGGGGGTAGGATTTCGCTATAACACTCAACACCAGGCTACGGCTTTGGGGTTAACCGGCTATGCGCGTAATCTGGATGATGGCAGCGTGGAAGTGCTGGCCTGTGGCGAACAACAGGCCGTTGACCAACTGATGGCGTGGCTGAAAAGCGGCGGCCCACGCAGCGCCCGCGTTGACCGCGTGCTGGTGGAGCCGCGTGGGGTTGCCGAATATAAGGGCTTCAGTATTCGCTATTAACCCGTGGCTAGATACACTTCACCGGCTTTGGCAACCCGGCGATCTTGGTCGCCTGTTTGGCCGGGCCTTTCGGGAACAGGCGATACAGGTAGCGGCTGCTGCCTTTCTCTTCGCCGTATTTTTGCGCCATCGCCTTTACCAGCATGCGAATGGCCGGAGAGGTATTAAATTCCTGATAGAAGCTACGCACAAAGCGTACGACTTCCCAATGCGCTTCGCTCAGTTCAATCTCTTCCTGTGCCGCTAACAGCGGGGCTAGCCCTTCGTGCCAGTCAGCACTATTTTTCAGGTAGCCCTGGGCGTCAGTTTCAATCGTCTGACCTTCAAACTCCAACATACAGCCTCGGTGATCGGTAATTCATTGCGGGCCACAGTCTAGCAAACTTTTGCTCCGGCAAAAATAAAGCCCCGCATTGCGGGGCTCAGGTCAAAACAAATGCGCTGTATCAGTTGCTGCGGGCGAAGCCCAGAATGCTCAGCAGGCTGATAAACATGTTGTACAGCGAAACATACAGGCTGACGGTGGCACGGATATAGTTGGTTTCACCGCCATGAATGATGTTACTGGTTTCCCACAGCATGGCACCGGCAGAGAACAGAATAAACAGTGCGCTAATGGCCAGGTGCAGGGCAGGGATCTGCAGGAACAGGTTGGCGATAACCGCCACCAGCAGCACCACGAAGCCCGCCATCATCATGCCAGACAGGAACGACATGTCTTTACGGGTGGTCAGTACATAGGCCGAACAGCAGAAGAACACCACTGCGGTACCGCCCAGCGCCAGCATGATCAGGTCACCCGCGCCAGCGTTCAGGAACGAACTCAGGATCGGGCCAAGGGCGTAGCCCATAAAGCCGGTGAAGGCGAAGGCTGCCAGAATACCGGCAGGGCTATTGGCCAGCTTATGGGTCAGGAACATCAAACCATAAAAGCCGACCAGCATTAACAGCAGCCCAGGAGCCGGTAAGCCCAGCATGGTGCTGGCGGTTGCGGTCAGTGCTGAAAAGGCCAGCGTTAACGACAGCAGAAAATAGGTGTTACGCAAGACTTTATGCGTACTTAGCAAAGAGTCGCGCGAGGAGGATGAGACGACAATGCGGTCCATATGATCTCTCTTATCAGGTCATCACAAAATTAATCATGATGATAGTGCAGTGCAAGCCATTGATTAAAGATTGTTTACCATTCTTTACCCTACGTGACTACTAGGGTATTGCCGCACCCCGATTGTTGATTTCTTCATCGGTCAGCTTGCAGATGCCGTTTTTTCGTTCGGTTGAACGGTTTCAGGCTTTACAACGTGATCGGCTGTGTTTATAGTTCGCTGCATTACGGAGGGGTGGCCGAGTGGCTGAAGGCAACGGTCTTGAAAACCGTCGACGGGAAACCGTTCCAGAGTTCGAATCTCTGCTCCTCCGCCATATTATGAATGACCCCAAGCTCAAAAGGCTTGGGGTTTTTCGTTTTATGCTATCCAGTAAATATACCATCCGCTCCAGATCGGCCAAAGATAGGCATAGGACGGTATGCAAGTTATTTAGCTATTTGTTCCTCCATCAACAGCTTGTTTCTCTCCGTGACCAATGCAACTTTTCCAACAACAGTAGACATAATGAAGCGGCCTTCCGTTCGCAGCATGAAGAAATAACAACTACGATATTGTATGAGATGAGACCACGTACTTGCTCATCGGCTCCTGACTCCTTATCTGTCCTGCATATGCAGCCCTCCAAGCGCTGTGAGGGGACGTTCAACGTCTGGCTAGCGTCATATTGATGATATTGTGGGGTAACCTCATGACTAACCGAAAGAAAACCAAAATCGTACCCGCTGCCAGTCTTTCAAAAGAAAAGAACCCCAAGCGCATAGCAGGCAACCGTGTGCCACAAGGAAAAGGCACGGCAAAAATACCGGAAAAAAAATATCAGCAAGAGCTCAGGTTGTTACACGAAGAACTTGTCCATTTACAAAGCTGGGTGATTGCCAAGGGGCTGAAAGTTTGCATCGTGTTTGAGGGGCGCGATGGGGCTGGCAAGGGCGGTACGATAAAAGCACTGACCGAAAGAGTCAGTCCACGAGTGTTCCGTGTTGTTGCCCTTCCTGCCCCAACCGAACGTGAAAAAACCCAAATGTACCTGCAACGCTACATGTCTTACATGCCTGCAGCAGGAGAGGTCGTTATCTTCGATCGTAGTTGGTATAACCGAGCTGGCGTCGAGCGAGTTATGGGTTTTTGTACGCCAGAGCAGACGCATCAATTTTTGGAGACGGTTCCGATGGTGGAACGGTTAATCGTGGAGTCTGGCATAATTCTAATCAAATACTGGCTGGATGTAAGCCCAAAGGAACAAGAACGTCGATTGCGTGCACGTATTGATGATGGCCGAAAGACATGGAAGCTTTCAGAGATAGATATCCGTTCTTTCGAACTCTGGGATGACTATTCCCGAGCCAGAGACGACATGTTTGCTGCCACAGATAGCCTTTGGGCTCCTTGGTTTGTTGCTAATTCAGAAGACAAAAAGCGGGTTAGACTAAATGTTATCCACCATTTTCTGCAGCATATTCCTTACAAGCGGTTGCCGAAAAATAAGATTAAATTGCCTAAACGCAAAATCGGAAAATATCAGTCACCAGACTATCCTTTGAAACATATTCCTGAGATTTTTTGAACAAAGTGTCATTCTAATTCATGGCAATTTGCTGTTTAAAAACTCATGGCGTTTTTATCCATTGAGTACCAAAAACTGACGGCGAAAACGATGAGCCTGTATAATCAGAGGGCTGAAGGGTAGTGACGGAATATGGCTGATATAATAGGGATTATTATGAAATGATGCTGGTTATCCTAACCTCAGAAGGCCAACCATTTGACGACTTTCCCACTCTTTTTTATGCCCTCTGATCGCGTCCTGCAAAAATCCTCGTACACACCAGCCAGACAATAATCGACTGAAGCACAAAGGTTGCTGGTGCGGTTTGCGCCATAAAGCCGCAGATGCCGCTTGCCATCAGGCTGTTCGCTGAATCGCTGTAATAATAATCCCCCTTAAAGACCGCAATTGGATCCCTCAAGTAATCGTGATTGGCACTCGTTTATAGGGCCGTACACTGTATAACCAAGTGATGTTGTTTCATTTTTGTGAATGAAAAGTAACAACTAACCCTCTAGACGCTAACTTTTCCTGGTCATTAACGCTACCGGGTATCAAAGGATGATATATGTCTTGCGAAAACATCGGCATTTCCCCGGCATTAGCCGCAGGGGAACGGACTCTTGCACCCGTCAAATCACTGACTTTTCTTGAAGGGGTCGCAATGATAGTTGGCACTAATATCGGTGCAGGCGTGCTTTCTATCGCGTACGCTTCCAGTAAAGCAGGTTATTTACCTTTGCTATTCTGGTTGGTACTGGTTGGCTGTGTAACCACCATTTCTATGCTGTATGTCGCTGAATCCACCCTTCGTACCCGAGAACATCTGCAACTAAGCGGCTTGGCCCGGCGGTATGTCGGTGGTTTTGCTTCATGGGTCATGTTCGCTTCAGTTTGTGTCAATAGTATCGGTGCGCTTACCGCTTACATGTCTGGTAGCGGCAAATTATTGCAATCCCTGCTCGGCATTTCACCTGCGCTCGGCAGCCTGCTGTTTTTTATCCCGGCGGCGTTGGTTCTGTATCTCGGCTTAAAAGCCATTGGCCGTGGCGAAAAATTTATCAGTATCGGCATGGTTGTCATGCTGAGCGCTCTGGTTATTGCGACGCTATTGAAAGAGACCACCCAGATGCGCAACCTGCTTGACGGTGACTGGCTCTTTATGGTGCCCGTGTTCAGTGTGGTGGTGTTCTGCTTCTCTGCCCAATATATTGTGCCTGAGATGGCACGCGGTTTTGCGGATAAGCCAGAACAACTTCCCAAGGCCATTATTGTCGGGATGGTAACGACATTTGTGCTGTTGGCAGTGGTGCCGATGTCGGTGATCGCTCTCAGTGGGTTGGGTAATATTTCTGACGTGGCGACGATCTCGTGGGGGCAGGCGCTTGGCCAATGGGCTTTCTTCTCTGCCAATATCTTTGCGCTATGTGCCATGCTGACATCCTACTGGGGGCTAGGTGGCAGCTTCGTGAGCAATATTTTCGATAAGTTCAGGTTAGGGGACGACGAACGACCGTTGCGCCGCTTCGGCGTGTTGATGGTGGTCGTTTTGCCACCGTTCGCGCTGGCCTACAGTGGTCTGGTTTCATTCGTCAATGCGTTGTATTTCGCCGGTGTATTCAGTGGAGTGATCTTGTCGATCATGCCGATACTGATTTTGCGAGGTGCCCGCAAACATGGCGACCGGGTGCCGCTCTGGCAATGTAACTGGATCACGCATCCGCTGTTGCAGGTGAGTATTGTGCTGTTGTATCTGGGAAGTGCGGTCTATGCGATTGCGTCACTGTTTGGTTATTTGCCGGCTGGCTGGTGATTGTTGCCAGGCTAGTTGCGACGATTGCTGCTATGGTTATCTTTGCCATGTTCGGCCAGGATGAGAGATAAAACAGTCGAGGTACAAGATGGAAGAGAAAACGGAAAAAAGTACGCCTCAGCGTGATGTCTTTTTGGATGCCAGTGGCAGAAGCGATCGACTATGGCCTGGTATCAAAAGCCATTGTCAGCGAAAAAGAAATAGCCTGAGCATAGCGCAATAACCCACCGTATCATCCAATCCCCAAATAGCCCCAGCAGGCTATTTTGTTCAGTTCCATAACCCACAAGCTGTGCGGGTTATGGACGCTGTAAACGGCCTGCGTATTATCAAGCCCCAATAGCCCAGCCGCAGGGCGTGGCACCAAGGCTATGCATTGAACAACCAGAGGCCAAAAGTGGCGGTTTGTGACCCGAATCACTGCCCCATGTAAGCGCACCGAGTGTTTTCTTCTCATTCTGCATGTTAACCACATGATAACAAAACGTTATCCGATAGATGGCGGTAAAACACTGTGCTAGGATGATTAATCACCACCTCTGGCATCAACGCCAACTTGAAAAGGATATGACCATGCCTTTGAATAATAAAAATATTTTTGTAGCTCTCGCCGCTGCCTTATTTGCAGTCAGCAGTTACGCGGCTGCGCCGAAATCCGTGGCGATCCTCTCTATCGTTGACCATCCGGCATTGGATGCTACCCGTGATGGGGTGATTGATGAGCTAAAGGCTGCGGGGTATGACAAGGATAAGGTCAAGGTCCAGTTCCAAAGCGCGCAGGGAAATACGGCCACCGCAGGGCAGATCGCGCGTAAATTTATCGGTGACAAGCCCGATGCGATAGTGGCGATTTCAACGCCTGCGGCCCAGTCCGTGGTGGCGGCTACCAAGACCATACCGGTGGTGTTTACTACGGTAACCGACCCGGTGGCGGCCAAGCTGGTCAGTAGCTGGCAGCCGAGTGGCACCAACGTTACCGGCGTTTCAGACAGCGTAGCCATTGGCCCGCAGGTCGATTTGATCTTGCAGGTTAAACCCGATGCCAAGCGAGTCGGCATGGTCTACAGCCCAGGGGAAGTCAACTCGACGGTGGTGGTCAAAGAGCTGAAAGATGAATTAACCAAACGCGGGATGACGCTGGTAGAGGTTCCTGCCGCACGTACTATCGACGTAGCCCCAGCGGCTAAAAGTCTGGTAGGCAAAGTCGACGTGATCTACACCAATACCGATAACAACGTTATCTCTACCTACGAGTCGCTGGTCGGCATTGCCAATCAGGCTAAAATCCCGTTGATCGCCGGTGACAATAGCGTTGCCAAACGTGGCGCGGCTGCGGCGTTGGGGATGAGTTATTACGATCTGGGCCGCCAGACCGGTAAAATCGTCGTCCGCCTGTTAGAGGGTGAGAAGCCAGGCGCAATAGCTCCTGAGGTAGGTAACAAGCTCAGCCTGAGCGTCAACCCTGCCGCCGCCCAGAAACAGGGTGTCACTCTGCCAGCGGAGCTGGTGCAATCAGCACAAGAAGTCATCAAATAACGATCTGCGTTGAATGATGGTTTACATCGGGTGTAAATGGCCTGCCGCAGGTGGCGGGCCAAGATGTTTATGAGGTACGCATGTCGTTAATTTCCCTGATGGGCGCTTTTGAGATCGGCCTGATCTTTGCGCTGGTCGCGTTGGGCGTATTGATTTCCTTTCGCTTGCTCAATTTTCCCGATCTGACGGCCGATGGCAGCTTCCCTTTAGGGGGCGCAGTAGCCGCAGTGATGATTGTCAGCGGTTATAACCCTTGGTTGGCGTGTTTGCTGGCGGCTATCGCGGGTGCCGGTGCTGGCTGTTTGACGGCTTGGCTGCACGTGCGGCTCGGTATTTTACAACTGCTAGCCAGCATTTTGGTGATGATTGCCCTGTATTCCATCAACCTGCGCATTATGGGGGCACCAAACCTGGCCCTGATCGGCTTACCCAGCGTTTTCACTCCTTTCATCAGTCAGGTTGAGGACAACGCCTGGCTGATCCAACCAATATTGCTGCTGGTGGTGGTCGTGGTCGTCAAACTGGCGCTCGACGCATTCCTGACCTCAGAAGTCGGCCTTGCGTTGCGGGCAACCGGAGCGAATCCGCGCATGGCACGTGCTCAGGGGATTGCGACCAGTCGGCTGACGGTGATCGGCATGGCGGTCTCCAATGCGCTGATAGCGCTGGCGGGGGCACTGTACGTACAGACTCAGGGGGGCGCCGATATCTCCATGGGGATCGGCACCATCGTCGTCGGGCTGGCGGCGGTGATCATCGGTGAGACGCTGTTGCCTGCCCGTAGCCTGTTCCTGATCACTATGGCGACCCTGTTAGGGGCATTGCTGTACCGCCTGATGATCGCTCTGGCCCTGAATGCAGACTTTATCGGCTTGCAGGCGCAGGATCTGAATCTGATCACCGCGCTACTGGTTACGTTGGCGCTGGTCCTGCCGAAGTTGAAACAAAAATTGAAAAGCAAGCGGGGGAGGCAGCCATCATGATGCGTGCCGAGCAGTTGTTTAAAACCTTTAACCCTGGAACCCCGCTGGAGAACCCGGTATTACGTGGCCTGTCTTTGAACATTGAGGCAGGGCAGTTTGTGACGGTCATTGGCAGTAATGGGGCAGGGAAGTCTACTTTACTCAATGCGGTCAGCGGTGATATTACCCCCGATCGCGGCCAAGTGTTTATTGGCGAACAGGACGTTACCCTGATGCCCGCCTGGCGCCGTGCCGGTATGGTCGCCCGTGTGTTCCAAGATCCGTTGGCGGGAACCTGCGAGGGGCTGAGCATTGAGGAGAATCTGGCCCTGGCTCTGCAGCGCGGTCAAACCCGAGGATTTCAGCGTGCCGTCAAGAGCAAACAGCGGCAACTGTTCCGCGATAAGTTGGCCACGTTGGAACTGGGGCTGGAGAATCGTTTAGGGGATCACATGGGGCTGCTGTCAGGCGGCCAGCGTCAGGCGGTCAGCCTGCTGATGGCGTCGCTGCAGCCTTCTCGTCTGCTCTTGCTGGATGAACATACCGCCGCGCTCGATCCTAAAACGGCGGCCTTTGTGCTGGCATTGACCGACCGTATTGTCGCCGAGCAGCAATTGACCGTACTGATGGTGACGCACTCCATGCGCCAGGCTCTGGATCATGGCCATCGAACCGTGATGTTGCACCAGGGGCGGGTGGTGCTGGATGTTGTCGGTGAGCAACGGGCCAACATGCAGGTCACCGATCTGCTGGCGATGTTTGAGAAAACACGTGGCGAAAAGCTGGATGATGATGGGCTACTGCTGAGCTGAGGCTGTTCACTTTGTTGGGGCGCGGCATGCTGCGCCCGCGTAGCTGAATAAAACAGCAAAAACAACGGTTTTGGCATAACCTGAGAGCAATTGGTTATTTGCCTGGGTTCCCCGTCCGTGCTGAGATTGTCGCCTGCTAAAAAAAGTCAAACAAGGCGATGACCATGTCTACAGGGAAAACGCTGCTCGCGCTGGCGCTGAGCACATTCTTACCGGCAAGCGCTGCCATGGCGGCAGCTAACGATACACTGATTTATTGCTCCGAGGCGTCACCGGAGTCGTTCAATCCGCAGATTGCCAGCTCTGGCCCAACGTTCGTTGCCAGCTCGCAGGTGCTGTATAACCGTTTAATCAATTTCGATCCTATCAAGAACACGCCAACGCCGTCATTGGCAACCGAATGGAAAATTTCCCCGGACGGCAAAACCTACACCTTTACCCTGCGCCAAGGGGTGAAATTCAACAGCAACAAAAACTTCAAGCCGACCCGCGATTTTAATGCTGACGACGTAGTGTTCTCGGTGTTACGCCAGAAAGACCCAAATCACCCATACCACAAGGTATCGCAGGGTAATTACGAATATTTCCACGACGTAGGTCTGGATACGCTGATTAAGGAAGTGAAAAAGCTGGACGATTATCACGTTCAGTTTGTTCTGAGCGAGCCGAACGCCGCGTTTCTGGCCGACTGGGGGATGGACTTTGCGTCGATCCTTTCTGCCGAATACGCCGATGCGATGCTGAAAAAAGGCACGCCAGAATACGTGGATACCTGGCCAATCGGCACTGGCCCTTACGTCTTGCAGCAGTATAAAGTCGACTCACTGATCCGCTATGCTGCCAACCCTAATTACTGGGATGGAGAGGTGCCGACCAAGCATCTGATCTTCTCCATAACGCCGAACGTACAGACGCGCCTGGCGAAACTCCAGACTAACGAGTGCCAGATTATCCCCGCACCGGCTCCGGTACAGTTTGATGAAATCAATAAAAACAAAGATCTGACCCTGCATAAGGTAGATGCACTGAACGTCGGTTACTTGGCGTTTAACACCGAGAAAAAACCGTTGGATAACGTGCTGGTGCGCCAAGCCCTAAACTATGCCACTGATAAAAAGGCGATAGTTAACGCGGTGTTTTTAGGTTCAGCCACGGTGGCGAAATCGCCGCTGCCGCCAAATATGCTGGGCTTTGATAAAGACCTGCAGGATTACGGTTACGATCCGCAAAAAGCCAAGGCGTTGCTGAAACAGGCCGGGTTGGAAAAAGGCTTTGAGATCACGTTGTGGTCAATGCCGGTTCAGCGCCCGTATAACCCGAACTCCAAGCGTATTGCGGAAATGCTGCAAAGCGATTGGGAAAAGGTTGGCGTGAAGGCGAAAATCGTCTCTTACGAGTGGGGGGAATATCTTGCCGGTATGCGTAAGGGCGAGCATGACACCGCGCTGTTTGGCTGGATGTCCGATAATGGCGATCCGGATAACTTTGCCGAGGTGCTGCTGGGCTGCAACAGTATCAAAACCGGCTCGAATGCCGCGCGCTGGTGCGATAAAACCTATGATGGACTGGTACAGCAGGCCAGGTTGACTAGCGTCCCTGCCGAACGTGCGAAACTCTATGGCCAGGCGCAGGAAATCTTCTACCAGCAGGCTCCGTGGATTGCCCTGGCGAATGGCAAAACCTTCTATGCTACGCGCAGCAACGTTAGTGGCTATAGCGTCAGCTTGATGGGCAGTGATTTTTCCAAAGCCAAACTGAATTAACCTCAGCTCAATATACCTGGCTACCATGAAGGGGCGCAGCATGCTGCGCCCGTTTTTTTAGGCTATACAGGCCGATGGGCGACGCGGTAGCCTGCCAGTACGGCGGCCAACACCATAAACAGATGCCCCTCGGCGGAATCCAGCAGGAATGAGTTGAACAGGTGGCAGGCCAGATAACTGCCGAGCACGGCAACCAGCAGGTTGCGGCAGGCTGTTGGTTGCCGCCAGGCCGCTCGGAAGCAGCACCACATCCACCCCAGAAACAGCGCTAGCCCCAGCAAGCCATTTTGTACCGTTTCCAGCAGATACTCATTGTGCGGGTTATGTACGCCGTAACCGGTCTGCGCATTGCCATACCAGAAGCTCCCGGCCCCGTTACCCAGCAGCGGGGCCTGTTTTATCAGGCGCAGTGATTCGCGGGCAAAGGCGGTGCGTTGCCCCATTGAGTTGTCGCAAGCCTGATAGGCCTGCTCTGCCGGGGCCAACACGCAATTGCGTACCTCAGCAAGGCCGAGCGTCAGGCGCTCCGTCGCTCTATTGGGGATGAAAATCAGCATAATAGTCAGCAGCGAGCCGCAGGCTAGAACGCCTAACCGCTGCCAGCGGGGCAGCGTCAGCAGCAACCAAAGCCCCACGCCGACCAATAGCGCCACATAGCCGGTACGCCCCTGTACCATCAGCAGCACGTTCGCCGTTGCCAGCAGAACCAATGCCCCATAACACCAACGCAGCACGCCTGATTGCGCAAAAGCACGGGTTAGCCATATCAACGCAGCAAACGCCATAAACACGTTCTGGGTTATCTGCAGTTTAAACACCGTTGGATTCTGCGGATCGAGGCCACCCAGCGTCACATGCCCGATCCCCGAAGTCAGGCTGATCGCCAGTATCACGGCATTGGCGAGCAGAAAACCGCTGATAAACCGGGTGATAAGCCTGGTGTCGGTGAGAAAGAACAGCGCCAGAGGAAGTACAAACAGGAGCTTTTGATACTTGCCGACCATCTTTGGGCCGTACTCGTGGTGCTGGGTCAATAACGAGGCGGCCAGCAGTGCAAACATCAATGCGGGCAGCCACACTAGCGGTTGTTTGAGCAAAGGCATCAGGTGGCGAAAGTCACGCTGCCACAGCAGACATATCGCCGCCAACACCAGCGAAGCATTCATCAGCGCATTGGAAGTCGGCAGGGACACACCGAGCAAAAACGCCGTGAAGCCAAACAGCCGAAGGCGGGCAGGGGAGAGTAACGATACAGAACACGGTTCGGTGGATGGCATGGAGTGGCTCAAATCAGGGTTAATTAAACACGGTGTCATTCACCGTGCGGGAAGTTGGGATTTCCAGGCAGGTGAGCTGGCGGTTTATGGCCCGGATAACCTCATTGGCGGGTATGGCGTCCAGATAACGTTCAGAGGTAGCGGTGTTCACCTCATATGGGTGTGGTAATGAGCGGTAGTTGCCTGCCCATAACAGGATGTGCGGAGCCTGCCAGGGTGACCACTGTTGCAGATTGCTGGGGCCGAACAGCACGACGGAAGGCGTCTGCAAGGCGGCGGCCATATGCATCGCTACTGAATCCACCCCGATAAACAGCTTCGCCCGATCGATCAAGACGGCCAGCTCCGGCAGGTCCAGGCGACCGGCCAGATTGACCACCCGTTGTGGCATGGCGCAGTGGGCCAGAATAGCGGCTATCATGGCGATCTCATCGGTAGAACGTCCCCCGGTGAGCAACACGGTTTCTCCGTTGGCGGTGAGATGGTCGATAACCCGTGTGAATCCCGCCACCGACCAAGTTTTGAATGCCCAACGCGCGGTAGGCTGGATCAGCACGAAATCCGTCAGGTGATGATGTTGGCTGAGGCGATTAATCTCATCGATATCGCGCTGCCGGTAAGCCTGGGTCACCTTGGTCACCAAGGTGGGTAAGGCCAACGGGGACAGAATCGAGAGGTTATTGAGCACGGTGTGCCGTTGGTCATGCCCGTCCACCGGCACCAACAACGAATGGCAAGCACGCCACAGCTGATTATTACGCTTGGGGTAAGCAAACCCCAGGCTGAACGTCGGTTTGAGAAAGCGGCAATACAACGCCGCCCGCCACTGGTCGGACAGATTAATCACCAGGTCGTAGTGGCCGGTGTTGAGGCTGTTCCACAGGGCTTGCTCACCGCGATACTGTGCCTTGTAGCCCTGGCGTTTTAGGCTGCGATCGACGGTATAGGTCAGATAGACATCCTGATTGCCCGCCAGCATCGCCTCGGTGCCGTCATATACCAGCACGTCAATCAGGGCGTTGGGGTAATTGGCGCGCAGCGTACTGAGCAACGGGGTAGTTAGCAGGACGTCACCAAAGTGACGCAGCTTGATAACCAGGATGCGCTGTACCCGATCGCGGTGCAGTAGTCCGTTGGGCAAGCGACGGTCAGGTAACACGGCCTTGCCAGCACTCATCGCGAACGTCATATTTTGCTGATATATCCCAGAGAACGATAAAAGGCGATCTTATAGGTGGCGGTAAGACAAAGATAATTGGTTGTACAGATCAATAAGATCAGACCGATCGTTGAAAACGATCAATCCAGGACAAAGTAAGGGGGTATTGTGCGGGTTTGTGAGCCATGGGATAAATCGTCTATTAAGAATTTTAGTATGGCAGCCACTGGCAGAAGTGTAAGGATGAATAGCGGGTGGTGAGAGATGCGTGGAAAGCCGAACCTCGTCCCTGAGGTTCGGCTTTTACAGATTAGCCCGCAGCGGCCTCGCGGAGGCGCTGTTTGATCTTGCTGTACTCTTGCTGAACATAGTGTTCTGCCTGCTCTTGATCCTTAATCGGCTCAATCTGCACGGCACAGTATTTGTATTCCGGCGTTTTGGTAATCGGGCTGAGGTTTTCCGCCACCAGCTCGTTACAGGCACCGATCCACCATTGGTAGGTCATGTAGATCGCACCCCGGTTAGGGCGTTCGCTGACGTTGGCACGGGTAATGACCTTGCCCTGACGGGAGCGTACCCACACCAATGCCTGATCCTCAATCCCTAGCCGTGCGGCGTCTTCCGAGTTGACTTGCACATAGCCTGGTTCATCGGCCAACGCGACCAGTGCCTTACAGTTGCCGGTCATCGAACGGCAGGAATAATGGCCCACTTCGCGTACCGTCGACAGCACGAACGGGAACTCATCGCTGAGCTGATCGATCGGCGGAGCCCATTCACAGGTAAAGAACTCCGCTTTGCCACCGGGCCGAGAGAATTCCCCGCCTTCGTACAGATAAGGGGTACCCGGATGATCCAACGTTGGGCAAGGCCACTGAATGTAAGCCAGGTCCGCCATCTTCTCGTAGGTAGCGCCGTAGTAGATCGGGCACAGCTCGCGCAGTTCGTCCCAGATTTCCTGCGTGTTGTTGTAGTGCATCGGGTAACCCATGGCCGTCGACATCAGGCTGATGATTTGCCAGTCCGTCTTCACATCGCCCACCGGTTCCACTGCTTTATAGAAGCGTTGGAAGCCGCGGTCTGCCGCGGTATACACCCCTTCATGCTCGCCCCATGAGGTTGCCGGGAAAATAACGTCGGCAATCGCGGCGGTTTTGGTCATGAAGATATCCTGCACGATCAGCAGATCCAGCTTCTCAAAGGTTCTACGGATGGTGGCTAAATCCGGCTCCGTTTGTAGCGGATCCTCCCCCATGATGTAGTGCGCTTTGAGTTTGCCATGGTCGATATTGTGCGGCACTTCGCTCAACGCATAGCCGATCTCGGCTGGCATTGCGTCGATCCCCCAAGCGTTGGCAAACCTTTCCCGTGCCTCGGCATCCGTTACCTGGAAATAGCCGGGCAGGGTGTTAGGCAACGCGCCCATATCACAGGCACCCTGAACGTTGTTCTGTCCGCGCACCGGGTTAACCCCGACGTTCGGCTTGCCCAGGTTACCGGTCAGCATCGCCAGGCTGGTCAGCGCACGCACGGTTTCCACGCCCTGATAGAACTGGGTGACGCCCATGCCCCACAGGATGGTGGCTGTTGGCGCGCCGGCATACATGCGTGCCGTTTCACGGATCTGCTGGGCGGTGAGGCCCGTGGTTTTTTCAACCGACTCCGGTGGGTAGTCCGCCACGATGGCGCGGTACTCATCGAACTGCTCGGTATGCTGTTCAACAAACGCCTGATCGTACAGGTTCTCCTCAATCATCACATGAGCGAGTGCGTTGATCAGGGCGATGTTGGAACCGTTTTTCAACGGCAAATGGATATCCGCAATACGCGCCGTTTCGATATAGCGTGGATCGCAAACAATGACCTTGGCTCCTTTCTCCTTCGCCTTGAGAATGCGGCGGGCGACAATAGGATGCGAGTCCGCGGCGTTATAGCCGAAGACAAAAATACACTGGGTATCCTCAATCTCGCAGATTGAGTTACTCATGGCGCCGTTACCGACCGATCGCTGCAGACCTGCAACCGAGGGGCCGTGTCAGACGCGTGCGCAACAGTCGATATTGTTAGTACCGACGGTGGCGCGAGCAAACTTCTGCATCACATAGTTGGCTTCGTTACCGGGCCCACGTGAGGAGCCGGTCGTCATAATCGCATTCGGGCCGTATTTCTCTTTAACGGCCAGCAGGCGTGAACTGGCGAACTCAATGGCCTCTTCCCAAGACACCGATTCCAGTTTGCCACCCCGTTCCCGGCGGATCATCGGCGTTTTCAGCCGTGGCGTCAGGATCTTGGTATCGTGAACGAAATCCCAGCCGTAATACCCTTTCAGGCATAGCTCGCCCTGATTGGTCACGCCGTTAGCGCCTTCGGCCTTAACGATCCTGCCGTTGTCGACTATCAGGTTGATTTTGCAACCTGAAGCGCAATAAGGGCAGACCGTGATGACTGTTTTCATCTCAGCACTCCTTTTTAAACCTGTTCGACATTGCTCAACACGCCACTGGACCAGAAAATCTCCCCGGTGACGAAAAATGTGTCTCACTTATTTGAAGCATAAATTGTGCCACGCTGACTTGATGTGGATTAACGACTCGCATTTATTGTCATCATCCAAAACACTCAAGTTGCTGTGGTTGATGGTGTTACAGGCGGGGATCATGCAGAACGCCGACACGCCGTGAATCCGTCCCTGGAGGCTCGTATCGCGCATCCTTGCGCTCAACGGTCGGCTAACCTGCAATGATCCCCACCTGCCTCAAGCTTTCGTGTTGCGGTATTAGGCGCTGCTATTCAGAGCCGCTCAAAACCTTCCCCCGTATCCCATATTGATAACCGCTGATAAATCACCCGTACCGCCTGCGTCACTTTCTCCGTCATCGGGAAATAGAACATCACCACGTCCGGCTGAATGCCGAGAAATATCACTTCCTCAATATCCTCACGTAGCTGGTCGATCAGGAAATTGAGCGGCATATTGTGGGTGCTCATAAAGAACATCTCGGCAATATCGTCAGGATTGACGATGCGGATCTCGCCAGGAGCCAGCTCCATATCGGTGGCATCGACAATCACCAACCGGCTGGGCTTAAGATCGCGGATCTGATGCGTGACGTTTTCGGGGGTGGAACCGCCGTTGACGGCGATCCAACCCTCGATTGGCGCGTCAGCCATCATTTCGGCCAGCAGCGGCCCAGCACCGTCGTCACCCATCATGCTATTGCCTACGGTAAGTACGACATTCATGGGTTGGTCACCTTTTTCACAATCAGATAGATAGCAGGCTCGCGCTCAATCTCGGCGAGCAAGCCGAGCAGCTTAGTACTCCATTCGCTAAAGGGAGCCGGTTGGCTATCAATCAGCGGGGCCAGGGCATTGGCCAGCAGGCTGGTGTGGGTGGAGTCGATGGTGATTTCGCCAAAGGTCAGCAGGCCTCGCATCTTGCGTTGGGCCTCCCCCTCCGGGAACAGCTCAACCCAGGTTTGATATTGCGGCAATGGGCAACTTAGCTCGGTATTCAGGCAGTCAATCACCCCCACGTGATGGCCAATCGCCAGCGAGTAATACATCACCTGCTGCGCCTGGGCAGGCATATCGTCATCGCTATCAAGAAACTTCTGGCGTAACGACCAGAACACCGCCTTACCTTCATTTTGCATGGGGCAGCTCCTGTTGCAGGCAGTCAACCAGGCAAGCGACTATCTCGCGCAGGCGGGGATCGCCTTCCTGTTGCAACCATTCTTCCAGGCGCAACGTGGCCGCATCCATGCTGGCACCGGCCAACAGGGAGAGGAAACGGTCACTGATGATGCGGCCTTGATAGTAGCCCGCCAGACGGCGTGCCTCGCGTTCAATCAGTACGCGGGTATGCAGTGGGATGCCTGGCAGCAGCAATGCCGCTTTTTCATCGGCCTGCTCAAGGTGGTTTTCACCCTTCAGCTTTTGTTCCAACAAGCCCAGCGCTACGGCAAAGCCGTAGATGGTGGCGGCAGGCGTCGGTGGGCAGCCGGGGATCCACACGTCAATCGGCACGATCGACTCGCTGCCGCCCCAGACGCAGTACAGATCGTGGAAAATCCCGCCGCCGCAGCCGCAGGCACCGTAAGAGATACAGATTTTCGGGTCGGGTGCCGACTCGTAAGCTCTGAGCGCGGGCACGCGCATGGCCCGGGTGACCGCGCCGGTAAACAGCAGAATATCGGCATGGCGCGGTGAGGGCACCACCTTGATGCCAAAACGTTCGGCATCAAATACCGGCGTGATGGCGGAGAAGATCTCGATCTCACAGCCGTTGCAGCCGCCGCAGTCGACGCGATAAACGTAGGCCGAGCGTTTGATATCCTTCAGCAACTTGCTCTTGAGTTTGGCGGTCTGTTCATCAATGGCGATCGGCGTGCTGCGGTGATGATTGACCTTGATATCGGGCATCGTCATGTTATTTCGCTCCCGCCGAAAGGCTCAGTTTCATTGGCCGATGCTGGCTCAGAGTCTGTTTACGCTTGCAGGCGGGGCAGGTCTCGAACTGTGGCCGTAAGGCCTCAATGCTGTCTGCCCCCATGCCCGCGTGGGCCAGCAATGCCAAGGCGTAATTCACCGATTTGGTTGGCGTAAAGGGCTGCTGGCAACTGCGGCAGTTGAGTAGGGTAAAGGTGGCGCGGATATACAGATCGGGCTTGTGCATCACCGCCATTTCAAAATCTTCCGACAGCCGGATCGCCCGCGTCGGGCAAACTTCTTCACAGCGTGCGCAGAAGATGCAGCGTCCAATGAACAACTGCCAGACGCGCTCGCCGCTGGCCTCATGAGTTTCCATGGTTAACGCATTGGCCGGACAGGCCACGGTGCAGGCGCCGCAGGCGATACATTGCTCAGGATCGTACTCTGGCTTGCCACGAAAACCCGGGCACACCTCCAGCGGCTTAAACGGGTATTTCACCGTGACTTCACCGGCCTTCAGGATGGTTTTAAACAGTTTCAGCATGCTGCCTCCCTCACTTGCACGGTGAATTGGTGCGTTCGATCCCGTAGCGTTCAATCTCCTTGTACGGCACGGTCTTCGCTTTACGCTTGTTGATATCGATCAGCGTGACGCGGTCGGTACAGGAGTAGCAGGGATCCAGGCTGCCGATAATCAGCGGGGCATCGGAAACCGTATTCCCGCGCAGCATGTAACGCAGCACTGGCCAGTTGGCGTAGGTGGCCGCCCGGCAGCGCCAGCGGAACAGCTTCTGGTTATCTCCTAGCATGCTCCAGTGGATATCTTCACCGCGCGGGGCTTCGGCATAGCCCAAGGCAAACTTGTGCGGCTGGTAGCGGAAACCTTCGGTGAGCAGTGGGCCGCCCGGCAGGTTATCCAGGCCGTATTCGATCATCGCCAGCGAATCCAGCACTTCCTGTACGCGCACCATCACTCGTGAATACACGTCGCAGCCGTCGAAGGTGAACAGCGTTTTCGGCAACGAGCCGTAGTTGGCATAAGGATGGTCAAAGCGCATATCGCGCTTGAAGCCGCTGGCGCGGATCATCGGTCCCACCGGGCTGTAGTCGCGGGCGATCTGCCGATCCAACAGGCCAATGCCTTTGGTGCGCTGCTCGATATTCGGCGTGCCGAGCAGCATCTCTACCAGCTGCGTCACGTCGGCGCGCATCTCATGGATCAACTTGATGGTTTTAACCCGCTGCTCTTTCAGGATGTCACGGCGCACGCCACCGATCAGGTTGAGCCCATAGGTTTTACGCGATCCGGTCAGCAGCTCCGCCATGGTCATCGATTTTTCACGCACGCGGAAGAACTGCATAAAGCCGGTATCGAAGCCGACAAAGTGGCTGGATAGCCCGATGTTCAACAGGTGGCTGTGCAGCCGTTCGACCTCCAGCAGAATGCTGCGGATGGCATGGGCGCGGGGCGGCACATAGATCCCCAACGCATTTTCCACCGAGGTGGTGTAGGCCACGCTGTGGGTAAAGCCGCAGATCCCGCAGACCCGGTCGGACAGGAAGGTGACTTCCTGATAGCCCATACGGGTTTCGGCCAGTTTCTCCATGCCACGGTGCACGTAGAACAGCCGGTAGTCGGCATCGACAATGCGCTCGCCGTCAACAAACAGGCGAAAATGCCCTGGCTCGTCGGAGGTGATGTGCATCGGCCCGATTGGCACCACCCGTGATTCGCCGGTGGCCGCATTTTCAAACGGGTAGGTTTCCACATCGGTGGTTGGCTCAGGGCGCTGGCGGTAATCCATAGTGTCTTTACGCAGCGGGTAAAGATCGTCTGGCCAATCGTCCGGCAGCACCAGGCGGCGCTCGTCCGGCAACCCTACCGGGATCAAACCGTACATATCGCGGATTTCACGCTCGCCCCACACGGCGGCGGGAACGCGCGGGGTGACCGACGGAAACTCCAGCGTGATGGCGCTAACCTGAGCCTTGACGGTGATAAAACACTTTTCCCCTTCCTCCATCGACAGCACGTAGTAGACGGCGAAATCGCCGGTCAAAGTACGTTCATCATTTCCAAACAGCACCGGTAGCCAACCGCCCAGCTGGTAATAAAGATATTCCACGATCTCGGGTAACGAGTTCAGCTTGACCGTGATGGTGACCTGATTGGCGGTTTGCCACTCGGCATCCAGCAGGGCGGAGGGGAACTTCTCGCGTACTTTGGCCAGATAGCCTTTGCCGAGTTTTTCGTCGTTATTGAGGGTCAAAACGTGGGTTTCGTAGCTCACTTTACTTCTCCTGCCTGAGGTTCGGCCGCAGAGGATTGATTCTGAACGGCCCATGGCCAGCTCAATGGCTGGGCATGAGTGCCAGGCTTGTTGTTCATCACGATGTGGACCGCGTTTTCCAGCAGTCGGCTGACCGGTTGTGGGATATGGGTGCCCATCACCAGCATCAATACCAGCAGGATCACCATCGGTAAGGTCGTCAGTACTCCCAGTTCGCCTTTGTTGACCTCTTCGGGTTTAGCGCCGAACAGCACGCTGGCCACCATGCGGACCAACCCGGCCAATACCACCGTCAGCAGCAGCAACAAGACGATGGTCAACGTAATATGGCCAGCCGCCAACCCGGCGGTGACCGTCATAAACTCACTGAGGAAGATATTGAACGGCGGCATGCCACCCAGCGCCAAGGCCCCCCCGGCCAGCAGCACGGCACTGAACGGCATGCATTTCAGCATCCCTTTCACCACGGTGATATCGCGGGTGCCATACTTCAGCAGCACGTTGCCGGAGCCGCAGAACAGCAGAGTTTTTGCCAGGCTGTGGTTCAGGGTATGCAGCAGCGCTGCCAGGATGCCCAGCGGGCCACCGATGCCGATCGCCACGGCAATCAGCCCCATGTTTTCTACGCTGGAGTAGGCCAGCAGCCGTTTGATATCGCGCTGCACCAGAATAAAGAAGGCCGCCACCGCGACGGAGAGGAAGCCAAACACCATCAACAGTGTGCCGGTAAAGTCATGGCCCAGCGTGGTGCTGATAATGATGTAGTAACGGATGATGATCAGCAGCGCACAGTTGAGCAGCACGGCAGAGAGCAGGGCGCTGGTGGGGCTTGGTGCCTCACTGTGGGCGTCCGGCAGCCAGGCGTGCATTGGGAACAGCCCGGTTTTGGTGCCAAAACCAATCAGGATGAACACAAACGCCAGATGCATCAGCATCGGATCCAACTGTGTGGCGTGCTTGAGCACTTCCGTCCAGAAGATGGCGTCGTTGGGATCGGGCATAAAGCTGGCCGCGTTGGCGTACACCAGAATGGTGCCGAACAGCCCGAAGGCCACCCCGACGGTACAGATAATGATGTATTTCCAGGCCGCTTCCAGCGAGGAGCTCTGCCCGTACAACCCCACCAGAAACGCCGAGCTGAGCGTGGTGGCTTCGATGGCCGCCCACATCAGGATCAGGTTATTGCTGGTGATCACCAACAGCATGGTGAACAGGAACAGGTGGAAAAAGCCGTAGTAGTGACACAGCGTCGCTACTGAAATCTCGCCCTCATCGACCTCATGGCGCATATAGCCAATGGAGTAAAGCCCGGTTAGGCAGCCAATGATGCCGAGGATCGCCAGGAACAGCGCGCTCAGGCTATCCAGATGCAGCCAGCGTCCGGCAGCCAGAATATCGCCTTGCTGGTATACCTGCATCACCACCCACAGGGAAACTGCCAGCAGCAGCATGATACCGACAAAGTGCAACAACGTGACGCAGGCCCGTGCCGCATTGCCCAGCAACCGGCAGGCAAAGGTCAACAGCGAGAAGGCCAGCGGCGTCAGCAGTAATAGAAACAGCATGGTGGTATTACTCATCATCTCACCCCTTCAACGCCGTCAGTTGTTCAACATTCAGCGTGTTGAGCGTGCGATAGATTTTGCGCGCCAGCACCGCCATCACGATCACCGCAAAAATGGCATCGGTGGCGATGCCAATTTCCACCAGCTCCGGCGCGCGATTCGCCAGCAGCGCCAGCGTCAGGT
The DNA here is from genome assembly GCF_003668775.1 of Serratia sp. 3ACOL1. Classification (NCBI taxonomy): domain Bacteria; kingdom Pseudomonadati; phylum Pseudomonadota; class Gammaproteobacteria; order Enterobacterales; family Yersiniaceae; genus Serratia; species Serratia sp. 3ACOL1. The sequence continues at coordinate 912,407 of NZ_CP033055.1, forward strand.
GCGAACCGTTCTCCATCAGGCAGTAGCCAAACACCTGCTTGAGGATGTTGCGTTGGGTGACGATACACAGCAGGCCAAGCATAAAATGCCCCAGCGATACCGCCAGCGCCGGTTTTAGCGAGGCCAGCAGCGGCACCTGCACCGGCTCCACCACAAACCAGCACAGCAGCACAATCACCGCCGCGGCCAGCATCAGCATCACCGGGCCGATCAGGCTGCCGTTCGCCGAGGGATCGTCCATTTTGCGAAAGGCATAGGCCATGATCACCGGCACCAGCACCACCTTGGTGATAAAGGCGCTGATTGCCCACAGCGTGAGCTGGTGGGCGCCCAGGGTTTGCCCCAGCGTCAAGAAGATCAGCACCAATAGCAGCGACTGCAAGGCATAGAGCCAGCACGAGGCCACGGGCCGTTTGGCGCCAATCACCAGCAGCGAGGTGACCATCATCAGCCCCGCGAGGTTATTGACGATAAGTGAACCAGTCATAATCAACTCCCTTATCCAAGCCAGGCGACGGCAATCACGCTGGAACCTACCGACATCGCGATCAGAATCACTAACACCACGTTCATCACCAGCGGCAGCGGAGCGGCCTGTGCCACCTCATCACTGGGTTTGCCAGGAATAACGCGCCCAAACCAATAGATGAACCAGGCAAAGCTGGCGACCGACTCGATCAGCACCAGCACCATCAGCGGCGTCATCAGCCAGAACTCATGCGACAGTGCAAAACCGGCGGCAAAAATCGGGAACTTGCTGAAGAAACCGTTAAACGGCGGCACCCCGGTGATCGCCAGCGCGGCCACGCAGAACCCCACGCCAAGCAGCGGCATCTTGTTCATCACGCCCTGCAAGCGCGGCAACATCCGGGTGCCGCAGCTGTAGCTCAGCGCCCCGGCCACCAGGAAGAACAGGCTCTTGGCAAACGCGTGGTTAAAGATGTAAGCCACGCCGCCCAGAAAGGCGGTTTTGGAACCGAAGATGGAAATGGATAACGCCAGGAAGATATAGGAGAGCTGGGTGATGGTGGACCAGGCTAGCAGTCGCTTCATATCCTTTTGCGGCAGATACATCAGGAAACCGTAAATCAGGGTGATGGTCGCCATAACGATGCCGACCCAGCCGATAATATGCGGTACCGCATCCGCAGACAGGATGGCGCGGGCATAGATGTAGACGCCCACTTTCACCATCGAGGCGGCGTGCAGATAGGCGCTCACCGGGGTAGGGGCTTCCATGGCATCGGGTAGCCAGGCCTGCAACGGAAGCTGGGCCGATTTCCCCCAGGCTGCAAATAGGATGCCGCCAAACACGACCAGGCTGGCCGTACCGTTGAGCTGCGCAATCGCGCTCAGGGCGAAGGTGCCGGTATTGAGGAACAGCGTCGCCGCCGCCAGGTATAAGCCGATCGAGGCAATATGGGTGATCAGCAGGGCCTTCATGGCCGAGCGCTGTGCCTTCTGCGTCTGGTAGTAGCTAATCAGCCCCCAGGAACAGCCGCCGGTGATCTCGAAGAACAGCAACTGCCCCAGAATGGTGGAGGACATCACCAGCCCGGCCATCGCCCCGATAAAGATCAGCAGGAAAGCGTAATAACGGTTGCTGCCCTCGTGGGGATGTTCGCGGTTGGCCGTGGTGAGGTAACCGGTGGAATACAGGCTGACCAGCAGGCCAAGAAACACCACCGCAAAGACAATCAGCGTGCTGATGCGGTCAATGATAAAGCCGAACAGCGCCACGTTGCCGTATTGCAGCAGCGTGATGGTCGTATCCGCCTTGCCATGGGCCAGGAATAGCCAGCCGATGACCACCGTACCCAGCGTGGCCAACAGCGCGAACAGGGTACAGATCCACTTGGCCATCCGTTGCGGCACGCAGGCCGTCAGCAGTGCGCCGATAAACGGCAGCAGTAGCGTGGCGAGGGCGGTATATTGCAAACAGAGCGTATTTTCCATAATGGGTTTCCTGGCGGCTACAGACCGGTTAGGTAAAAGACAAAGGCCAGCGCCGCTACGCCAAAACCGAGCCAGGTAACGTGGTGCGTCAACAAGAACCGCCCACGCGCCAAGGTATTTTCAAAAATGGAGGCGATGACAAACACCGCCAGTAGCTTGGCCAGCATGATGACTGCCGCCAGTGCCAGCGCAGGCACCGTCAGCTCCACAGCCTTGCCAAAGGGAATGAATACCGCCAGGAACAGCTCGGCCACCACTACCTGCTTGAGACCGATCCCCCATTTCACCAACGCCAGGCCAGAGCCGGAGTATTCGGTCAACGGCCCTTCCTGAAGTTCCTGTTCCGCCTCTGCTACATCGAAGGGGATCTTGCCCATTTCGATAAACGCGGCGAAACCGCAGGCCAGCATGGCCAGCAGGGTGGCCGTGGGGGAGCTCCAACCTTCGGTCAGGCTGGCGCTGATGGTGCCGATATTGGTGGAACCGGCAATCAGCGCTACCACCAGCAGCGCCAGGATCAGCGTGGGTTCTACCAATACGCCCAGCGTCAGTTCGCGGCTGGCCCCGATCCCGGCAAACGGGCTACCGGTATCCAGACCAGACAGCGAGAAGAAGAAGCGGAACAGTGCGAACAGATAGAGCAGGGTGATCAAGTCCCCCGCACCGGCAAACGGCGACGTCCGCGTGAAGATGGGCAGCGTCATCGCCACCAGCAACATGCTGCTCAGCAACACATAAGGCATCACGCGGAAGATGGAGCCCGACTGCGCAGGAGCGACTTCCTGACGTTTGAACAACTTGCCCATATCGCGGTAGTCCTGCCAAATGCCAGGGCCACGGCGCGAGTGCATCCGGGCGCGGATTTGGCGGGAGATCCCGGTGAACAGCGGCGTGACCGCCAGCATTATCAGCGCCTGCATCAGCGCGAAGAGTCCCATCATTAACGACGGTGTTTCCTGCATCGACATGCTATTTCCCCCTTAAACCGCGACAAGCAACAGCAGGATCACCAAGGCGATCACCACATACAGGCAATAGAAGCGGAAGTCGCCGCTCTGCATGCCCTGCAACCGCACCCCCAGGCGTTGAGAGGCCTTGACCAGCGGATTGATGATCCAGTCATCCCAGAACGGCTCGGCGCGGGTTGCCCCTGAGGTGGTCTGTTCCAGTGCTCGCGCTAATGCCGGAGTTGGATCGAGCTGCTTGCGCAGACGGTACAGCGAGGCAAACATGGCACGCAGTGGCTGGGTAAAGCCCCCGGCGGATACCGCCATCGCTTGCTCCCAGTTGTAGCCGCAGGCCCACGGGTCGCCACGGCGACGGAAGCTGGACTGATTGCTTTTCAGCAGCAGATACACCGCCAATGGGATCAGCGGCAGGGCGAGCAGCAGGATGAAGGTCAAAGCCGGTGACAGCATGGCTTGGCTGGCCAGTTGCGGCACCAGCATTGAGCCTTGCACCACGGTGACGTCATGAGTGCCGACCAGCGTCATGGCAACCTGGGCCAGAACGGGAGCGACCACGCTGGCCCCTACGCCGAGCAATACGCACAGCAGGGCCAGCAACAGCATGGAGACTGTCATCTGCCATGGCACTTCGCGAGCCTGCGCCGCTTTTTCACTGCGCGGCCCGCCGCAGAAGCTGACGCCGTAGACCTTGACGAAGCACATCGCCGCCAGCGCCCCGGTGATCGCCAACATCACCATGGCAATCGGGCCGCTGAGGCGCATCACAAAGTTGCCGTCGTGGCTCATGGAGAACAGCGATTGGTAGGTGTACCACTCGCTGATAAAACCGTTCAGCGGCGGTAGGGCGGAGATCGACATACAGCCGATCAGGAACGCCAGCCCGGTGAGCGGCATCAGCTTCGCCAGGCCGCCCATTTGTTCCATATCGCGGGTATGTACGCGCCAAATCACGGCACCAGCACCCAGGAACAGCAAACCTTTAAACACCGCATGGTTGAGCAGGTGATACAGCGCGCCGAGCAGGCCCAGCGCCGCCATCACCGGATGTCCGCTAGCCATGCCGACCATCGCCACGCCCACGCCCATTAAAATGATGCCGATGTTCTCCACCGTGTGCCAGGCCAGCAGGCGTTTGATATCGTGCTCGGCCAACGCATACAGCACTCCCAACACTGCAGACACTGCGCCGAAGGCCAGCACTACGATGCCCCACCACATTTCGGTGGCACCCAGCAGGTCGATCCCGACCTTGATGATGCCGAAGATGCCGATCTTCACCATCACGCCGGACATCAGCGCAGAAGCATGGGAAGGGGCAGCCGGGTGGGCGCGTGGTAACCAACTGTGCAGCGGCAGCATCCCCGCTTTGGCCCCAAAACCAAAGAAAGCCAGCAGGAAAACGACCGATGCCATCCAAGGGGAGAGCGATAGAGTGCGGAAGGAGTCAAAGTCCAGGCTGCCGCTCTGCCGCCACATCAGGAAGAAGGCGATCATGATCAGCACCGAACCGGCATGGGCGATAAAGAAGTACAGCAAACCGGCGCTGATGGATTCGTCATCCTGATCGGCGATCACCAGGAACCAGGAGGCCAGCGACATCATTTCGAACAGAATGATGAAGTAGAAGGCGTTATCCATCACCACCAGCCCGGCCATCGAGGCGATAAACAGGTTCATAAAGAACCCCATGCTCGCGGCGCCTTTACCGCGATATTCCTGCACATAGGCGATGGAATACAATGCGCAAACGGTGACCAGCAGCGAAATCACCACCAGCATAAAGGCCGCCAGCGAATCCATGCGCACCACGAAAGCGGCAAACGAGAACAGGCCAGGCGTGGAGAAGGTGAGGGTTTGCCCGCTTAACAGGACGGGGACGGCGCTGCATAGCCCTAACAGGCCACCGATCATCGCGCTGATGCCCGCCAGCAAAATGGCGAGGCGCTCCCGGCGAAACAGCAGCAGTGACAGCACGCCACCAGCGACATAAATCACCAAAGCCCAAAGCAGTAGAGTGAGAGAGTCCATGTTTATTTCTGCCCCCTGACGAGAGAAGGAGAGGATGGGCAGCCGATCGCGACCTGGCCGGCTCGCGCCAAACGCCGGGCCTGCGCTTCCTGCTCAAGCTGCTGCTCATCGACGATATGCAAGGCATTGGTTGGGCAGATGCGTACGCATTCCGGCCCATCGGCGAGAAACGCGCAGAGATCGCACTTCACCGCCACCGTTTTGATCCCGGCATTCCAGGACAGATAGGGCGATTGGCTTGCGGGGCTGGTTGGCACGTCGGGCAGCAGTTCTGCCGGGACGTACTGTTCAAACATCGACGGGATATTGACCGGCCCACTGCCCGCAGGCGTGATTGCACCGAACGGGCAGGCCAGGCCACACAGCTTGCAGCCAATGCACAGGGTCTCGTTCAGCTCGATGGCGTGTTCGCCGTGCGTGATGGCATTGACCGGGCAAACGCGTGCGCAAGGGGCGTCTTCACATTGGCGGCAAAGCATCGGTGCCGTTTGCTCTCCAACGCGCGTCACCGTCAGCCTGGGATACGATTGTAGCCCTTGAGCCTTATGCACCTCAGTGCAGGCGGCCATGCAGGTGTTGCAGCCGATACAGTGCTGAGGCTCCGCAATAACAAAGCGGTTCATGGCCGTTCCTCCAACAGAAAGCGGTTCATGCTTACATCGCCAACGACAGTGTGCTGAGTGCGGCGCGGCGGCGTTTTTCCGCATTCATTTTTTGCAGCAGCTGTTGGTCTATGCAGTGCAACGCATCGGTGGGGCAAAACTCCATACAGGCCGGGCCATTGGCTCGTCCGGTGCAGAGATCGCACTTGTGTGCTTCCGCTTTCTCGGCGGCGGGGAACATCAAGGCATTGCCATGGTGGACTACCGGGCGGGTGATCACTTCCATCACCCCATAGGGGCAAGCCATGACGCAGGCTTTACAGCCGATGCAGCGTTCCTGCGCGACCTTGACCATGCCGTCGCTCTGGCTGATGGCCCCGTTGGGGCAAACGCTGGCGCAAGGGGCATCATCACACTGGCGACACAGCACCACGGTGCTGACATTGCCGCCTTTCAGCAGATGCAGGCGAGGCGTGAAGTTGGCGGCATCCAGCGCCGAGACATCCTGGTTTTGGCTATGGGCCACTACGCAGGCGATCTCACAAGTACGGCAGCCGATGCATTTTTGCGGATCGGCCATGATAAACCTGTTCATCAGTCACTCCTGATTACCTTCCATCGTTAAACCCCAGGCGGCGAGCCTTTGAGTCTGTGCTGCCGTTAGCTATACACAAAACGTGCCAAACGTAATAAATAGATATAAAACATGTAGTTGGGATTTTACGTGCCGCGCATGAGCGGCAGATGGGCATAAACGACGAAGCGGGAGGGGATATTCGTCACGTTCCGCCCGGGTTGGCGTCGTCACTTCGTCATTTTTGTCGAAATCGGTAGCAAAAATGACGGTTTGCCCCTCATCCGCTTGCCTTCTCCCTGATGGCAAGCGGATGAGGGTGATGGGATCACCTTGGCACCCTAATTGCACTAGCTGAAGCACCGGCAATTAATCGCCGAACAACGGAGCCCAGATGCATGAAATAACCTTGTGCCATCATGCGATGGAAATCATGCAGCAACATGCCCGGCAAAATCATGCCCGGCGCATTACCGCCGTCTGGTTTGAGATTGGCGCATTTTCCTGCGTGGAGGCGGAGTCGCTGCGGTTCTGCTTCGACATGGTTTGTCGCGGCACCTTGGCCGAAGGCTGCGAGCTGCATCTGCTCGAACAACAGGCACAGTGCTGGTGTCACGACTGCCGGGCGGATGTGCAACTGCTGGTTCCCCAGGTCCTGGTCTGCCCGCAATGCGGCGGACGCAACCTGCGAGTGCAGGCGGATGACGGCTTGCAACTCAAGCGCCTGGAAATTGAATAACCAAGAGGAAAAAGCATGTGTATAGGCATTCCCGGTAAGGTTGTGGCGCTGGACGAAAACCAACACCAGCACGCCTGGGTCGACGTCTGCGGTGTGCAACGAGAAGTGAATATTGCCCTGGTGTGCCAGGACGATGAACCGCCAGAAGCGCTAATCGGTAGCTGGGTGCTGATCCATGTAGGCTTTGCCATGAGCCGCCTGGATGAGCACGAAGCACAGGAAACCTTGTCGGCACTGCAAGCTATGGGGGAAGTGGAGCAGGACGTGGCGCTGTTCCTGGCAGGCGAAGGTGGCCAGGAACGGCGATAAATTGTGCTATCCCCGGCAAATGACATTCCTGTTGCGGTGTTTTGTTGATCCGGTCGGGAGAAATTACCATTAACAAACCTTACTCTTTGTGAGGATGTTCGCTGGCAATAATCTTCGTGACTCAGACAAGTGATAAACCATGTCGACTGTACGCTTAGAACAACAAGACCTGCTCGAAATTACCCGCATGCTGCTCGGGCAGCATACTTTCATCGATCTGTTACTGCAATTGCGTCAGGTGTTGCGGCGTCTGCAACTGGCCGACAGCGTCGCGTTGGTGCTATTTGATCCGCACAGTGAACGGGTGAGTTTTCACGGGCTGGATCACGCGCTGCAGCCGGTAAACTATCAGGACGAAACGCTGCTGGCGAATGGCCCGGTCAGCCGCTTTCAACACAGCTCGTTACCCCAACGCTGGCAGGCCGATGAGCTGCACGATCGCTATCCGCAAATCCGCGCCCTAAAGTTGCATCCTCCCTTCAACCAATACTGTTTGATGCCGCTACATGCGGGTGGTCGGCCGCTCGGTGGTTGTGAATTACTACGTAGCGGAAACGAGCCGTTCAGCGATGCCAGCCTGGTGCAGTTGCAAACGCTGATGGAGCTAGTGGCGCTGGCTACGCAGCAGATCGTTTTGTTGGACAACGCGCAACGGCAACAGCACCAGCTACGTCATGAGCTGGATGACTATCGCATTTTGGTGGATGTCACCAATGCGGTGCTGTCAAAGCTGGATCTGGATGACGTGATGGGGGAGATCTCGGAGAAAATTCACCACTTTTTCAACAGTGATGCCATCAGCATCGTATTACGCAGTAACCACGCCGAGCAGCTCACCATCTACTCCACCCACTACCTGAACAACAATACTGCCGAACGCCAGCAGTACAACGTGGCGTTGGCAGGCACCTTAACCGAACGGGTGATGCGCAGCGGTGAAATGCTGCTGTTGAACCTGAAAAATGCCGAGCAGCTTTCCGGCTATGAACGTCGGCTGTTTGAACTTTCACAGGGCAGGATCGAGGCATTGTGCGTATTGCCACTGATATTCGGCCAAAAGAAGCTGGGCGTGCTGAAGCTGGCGCAATGCCAGGCAGATGGCTTTAACGCGGCCAGCTTACGGGTGCTGCAACAAATTGCCGAGCGTATTGCCATCGCGGTGGATAACGCGCTGGCCTGCCAGGAGATCAACCGGCTTAAAGAGAGCCTGGTGCATGAAAACCTGTATCTGACCGAGCAGATCAACGTCAATCATCCCGACCTGAGCGAGATTGTCGGGCGTAGCGCGGGGATGTCTGCGGTGCTCAAACAGGTCGAAATCGTGGCTAAAAGCGACTGTTCGGTGCTGATCCTCGGGGAAACGGGCACTGGCAAGGAGCTGATAGCGCGAGCAATCCATAACCTGAGCGAACGGCGTGACCAGCGCATGGTGAAAATGAACTGTGCGGTGATGCCTGCGGGCCTGTTGGAAAGCGATCTGTTTGGCCATGAAAAAGGCTCGTTTACCGGAGCTTCCACCCAACGCATGGGCCGTTTTGAACTGGCGGAGAAGGGGACGCTATTCCTTGATGAAGTGGGAGAAATCCCCATTGAGCTGCAGCCCAAGCTGCTGCGGGTGTTACAGGAGCGGGAGTTTGAGCGAGTTGGTGGCAACAAACCGATCTCCGTCGATATCCGCCTGATCGCCGCCACCAACCGGGATTTGCAGCAGATGGTGGCCGATCGTGAGTTTCGCAGCGATTTGTTTTATCGCCTGAACGTGTTTCCGATCGTCATTCCACCGCTGCGTGAACGGCCCGAGGATATCCCCCAGTTGGTGAAGTTCCTGACCCATAAAATTGCTCGCCGCATGAAACGCACCATCGACAGTATCCCGGCGCAAACGCTGCGGTTATTAAGCCAGATGCCGTGGCCGGGCAACGTGCGTGAACTGGAGAACGTGATAGAGCGGGCGGTATTGTTGACTCGCGGCTCGGTGCTTGAGTTGCCGCTACCTGAATTGCAGTATTCGCAACCCTCAATGGTGCTCTCCGCACCAGCCACGGAAACGGTATCGCCGGAGGAAGATGAGCGCCAACGGGTGCTCCGCGTGCTGAGAGAAACCAACGGCGTGGTTGCCGGGCCACGCGGGGCCGCACAGCGCCTTGGGCTAAAACGTACAACGCTGCTATCGCGAATGAAAAAGTGGGGAATTTCGGTGAATTGATCGGCGTAACGTCCCCTCACCCTAACCTTCTCCCAAAGGGAGAGGGGACCTAACGTGCCACATCTCAGCTTACGTATTCGTCCCCTAATTCCCCCTGTTAAAGATTAACTCCTACACCTGATTACGGCTCAGTGCCAGCTCCCTCTATTGGCCTTGTTGGCCATGGTCACCACGTCGATGTTGGCCTCGTAATCCATCGGGTTAATGATGATGGCGTCGGTTTTGGTCTGATTGGCAGCTAGCCGTTGGCCATCAAGCTGAGATGAGGTAGGGAGGTTGGTACGTGGAAATAAAAACAGCCAATCTCTCGATTGGCTGCTTGGGCGAAGCTAAGGCTAGTCTTAGGCTTCGATTGGGGCACGCCAGTCGTCAGAACCAGAAGTCCCGGCAGTGGTGTGTTCCCAAGTGATTTTACGGTATGCCAGTGAAACGCGAACCAGTTGAGTGAACTCAGCCTTGGTTGGATCCTGGCAGTGTGGCATTTTGCAGTCGATATCGATGATGGTGGCATCTTCGAGTTTGGTGGTAAAGAAGTGCTCTTGTTTACCTTCGATCGAGGTGCGGTACCATTTCAATTCAACCGTTGGCAGCATTTCGCCAGAGGCCAATGCGTTATACAGCAATGGAACAGCTTTGTTATAAGCCACGGTGAAGCGGAATGGCTTATGCGCACGCTGCCCTGATGGCTGGCCTGACTGCGGATCGGTTGGTACGGTAACAATATGTTCAAATTCCTGAACCAGCATCTGGTCTTCGTGGCCTTGAACAAAGATGTTACCGACGGATTCAGCGGTAAATGCGCTGGCGGTAATATTACCTTGGGTTTTCCCTGTGATAGAGATATAAGCTGGAGTTGGCATCTTAAAGATCCTTGTTAGTAAGCTTAGTAATAACTCTCAATGTTAGTCACACCCCTCGCCGATAATAGTCGGCCCCGAATGTAACTTGCCCCACTTCTCACTTCGGCCATTACTATAATCGGGTCTTTCCCCAGTGCCAAGTCACTCACAAATTTGCAAGGTTTATTGGTCTTGTTAATGGTATAAATGATTATAATATTTGCATTATTGGTGTTTTATGCTGGATTAAGTATTGATGGTGATTATGATTGTTGATGTCACTATAGCCTTGGTAATTATGTTGTTTTTTAAATTGCTGTTTTTTATGGTTTAATTAATTTAAATGAAATTATTTTTTATGATCATAAGCCGAAAGTTGTTCTCGCCAGGCGATAAATTATTAGGACGCTTAGTAAAGAAAAATTTATGGACTTTTACCGGTCAGATCGGGGACGATACATTCAGTGAAGCTATGCTAATGCAGGAAATGTCCAGTTTTTGCCGTGGGCAGTAATCCCATGTTCGGGGTTTTATCATTATTTGGGATAATTCTCAGAGTCTCGTGAAATATAGGAGGATTCCCACCTTTGCGCGTAAAACCGGATTATTCGCAGACTTCGGCACGGCATAGGAGGAAGGTATTTAGGTTTACGGTGATAGATTTACTATCTGAATAGATGGCGATGACTCTATTAGCATGGATGATATCTGAATGTCATTTTCCGGTGCTCATTCAACAAACATTAGCTGGTATTCCCTTATTGTGACTAAAAGGACGAGTGATGAGTAAGAATAATCAAAGCAGTGTTGCCCCCAAGGAAAGGATCAACATCAAGTATGTTCCTAACACGGGCGATCAAACCACTGAAATCGAACTGCCACTGAACCTGATGGTGGTTGGCGATCTCAAGGGGGTTCGTGAAGACACCCCGATTGAAGAACGTCAGGTCGTTTCCGTCAGCAAGAACAACTTCAACGCGGTGATGAACGAAGCCAATATCAACCTTTCGTTCACTGTACCCAATCACCTGGAAGGTGAGGGGAAAGAAGAGATGCCGGTCACATTGGCGATCAATTCTCTCGACGATTTCTCACCGGACAACGTGGCGAAAAACGTCCCCGAACTGAAAAAAATTCTGGAACTGCGGGAAGCGCTGGTCGCCCTGAAAGGGCCTCTGGGCAACATTCCTGCCTTCCGTTCTCGTCTGCAAGATCTCCTGGGCAATGAAGAAATGCGTGAGCAGTTGCTAAAGGAATTGGACATTCTTAATCAGAAATAATTGAGACGGAAAGAGGGAATTTTACGTATGTCTTTACATGAAGAAAATGCGGTTTTAGCTGCCGAGCCTACCAGTACCACTTTCCTGCTTGACGAAATTATGTCTCAGACCCGCATGATGCCGGGGAATGATGGCTATGACGTCGCCAAACAGGGCGTTGCTGCATTTATCAGCAGCATTCTGGACACTGGTACCAACGAAGAGCCGATCAACAAACTGTTGGTCGACAGAATGATCATCGAGCTGGATAAAAAGCTCAGTGCCCAGATGGACGAAATTCTGCACGCCAAAGAATTCCGCGAAATCGAATCCTCCTGGCGTTCACTGAAGCTGCTGGTGGATCGCACCGATTTCCGTGAAAACATCAAAATCAACATCATGCACGCGACGAAAGAAGAGCTGCTGGAAGATTTTGAGTTCTCGCCGGAAATTATCCAGTCTGGTTTCTACAAGCACGTGTACTCATCCGGTTACGGCCAGTTTGGCGGCGAACCTACCGCAGCCATCATCGGTAACTATGCGTTCAGCAACAGCACCCCGGATATGAAGCTGCTGCAATACGTCAGTGCCGTTGGGGCAATGGCACATGCGCCGTTCCTTTCCAGCGTTGCGCCGGACTTCTTTGGTATCAACAGCTTTACCGAACTGCCAGCCATCAAAGACATGAAGTCGGTGTTCGAAGGGCCAGCACACACCAAATGGCGTGCGCTGCGCGAGTCGGAAGACTCCCGCTATCTGGGTCTGACCACGCCACGTTTCCTGCTGCGTTTGCCGTATTCCACCGTTGAAAACCCGATCAAGAATTTCAACTACTACGAAGACGTCAGCAAGGATCACGAACACTTCCTGTGGGGCAACACCGCATTCCTGCTGGCAGCCTGCCTAACAGACAGCTTCGCCAAGTATCGCTGGTGTCCGAACATCATCGGGCCACAAAGCGGTGGTGCGGTGCACAACCTGCCGGTTCACCTCTATGAGGCGATGGGCCAGGTACAGGCCAAGATCCCGACCGAAGTGCTGATCACCGATCGTCGTGAATTTGAGCTGGCGGAAGAGGGCTTTATTACCCTGACCATGCGCAAAGGCACCGACAACGCGGCCTTCTTCTCGGCCAACTCAGTGCAAAAGCCGAAGGTATTCCCGAATACCCATGAAGGGCGGATGGCGGAAACCAACTACAAGTTGGGTACCCAACTGCCGTACATGTTCATCATCAACCGTCTGGCTCACTACATCAAAGTGCTGCAGCGTGAGCAGATTGGTTCGTGGAAAGAGCGTCAGGATCTGGAGCGTGAGCTGAACATCTGGCTCAAGCAATACATTGCCGATCAGGAAAACCCACCGACCGATGTCCGCAGCCGCCGCCCTCTGCGTTCTGCTCAGATCCAGGTGCTGGATGTCGAAGGGGATCCGGGCTGGTACCAGGTGGCGATGCAGGTGCGTCCACACTTCAAATACATGGGAGCCAGTTTCGAGCTCTCGCTGGTTGGTCGTTTGGATAAGGAATAACAGGCAATGGCTGCGCTTCTTAATTGGGAGCGAGGAAGTTCTGCCAGCTTGTTTGAGCGTATCCAGGGGAAGGGCTTAGGCCCTTCCTCACATAGCCGTGTTCAAGAGCTATTAATCTCAATCAAGCAGCATTTGAACGAAGTCCTCAATTCGCGCCCCGGAGCCTGCCAAAGTGCTGCAGGCCTGGGGGTTATTGATCTCAATGATGCCACGGCAACCACGTCTGATTTTCGTAAGAGTATTGAGCAGGCCATCAAGGAGTGTATTGAGCGCTACGAGCCAAGAATTTCCGAGGTTGCCGTTCAATCCCTGGTGGATCAGGGGGACCCACTGTTATTGAGTTTCCATATCAGTGCTCAAGTTGATTTCGACAATATCGGTGATGTGGTTGAGTTCAATATCCAATTGGACAGCAACCGCCGTTACTGCCTAAACCAGGAAGCATAATGTCGTTCGAAAAGTACTTCAGGGATGAGCTGGATTACCTCCGGCAATTAGGGCGGGATGCCGCAATCGAACGGCCGCATCTTGCTGCCTTTTTATCCGAACAGGGTTCCGATCCGGACGTTGAGCGCCTGTTGGAAGGTTTCGCCTTTCTGACTGGCAATCTGCGCGAAAAGATCGACGACCAGTTCCCAGAGTTGACGCACGGCCTGCTGAATATGCTGTGGCCGAACTATTTGCGGCCTGTGCCCAGCATGACCATCGTCGAATACACGCCGAACAGCAGTGCACTCACTGAAGCGACGTTGATCGAGCGCGGTAGCCAGATCGAGAGCGTCCCGATTGCGCAAAGGGCGGAGCGCGGCGCGTTGCAAAACGACAGCGAAACACACGGACCTCAGTGCAGCTTCACGCTGTGCCGGGATGTCTGGCTGTTCCCGATGGGCATCCAGGATATCGCCGTCAACAACAGCAACGAACAGGGGATATTGAGCATTCACTTCGGCGCCAAGGCAGAGTTGAATGTGCAGGAAATGCGGCTCGATAAACTGCGTTTCTATCTGGGTGAGGACGGTTACACCAGCACCCAACTCTATTTCTGGATCAGCCACTATTTCGAACGGGCCGAGCTGGTGGTCAACGGCATCACCATTCCGATGCCGGACTTCGATTTCAACCCGGTGGGCTTTGAGCGTGAAGATGCGCTGTTGCCTTATCCGAAAAACGCCTATGTCGGCTACCGTATCCTGCAGGAGTATTTCTGTTTCCCGGAAGGCTTCCTGTTCTTTGACGTGGCTGGGGTGGTGGATTTCCCCGCGCATCTGAAAGCCAGCGAATTCACCCTCAATCTGCATTTCTCCCAGCCATTGCCTCCTGAGGTCAAGATACGGCCAACCACGCTGCGCCTGAACTGCACCCCCGCGGTGAACCTGTTCAAACGCGACAGCGAGGCGATAGCCCTGGATGGCACACAAACCGAATATCCGCTGTGCGCCAGCTACCATCATCCTGAGCGCTACGAGATTTTCTCGATCGATCGCGTGGAGAGCTGGTTAAGCAAAGATCCCAAAGGCAGCGGGCGGGGGCAGGCCAGAAGCTACCCGGCGTTCGAAAGTTTCCATCATCAGGTGGAACCTGCGCAGGAGCGCAGCATGCTCTATTACCGTCTGCGGGTGAAAAACTCGCTGTTCCGCAAGGGCTTTGAGCATTACATCTCCTTTGTGCGCAGTGATGAGACGCAGGTGGCCCTGTCTCAAGAAAACGTGTCGGTCAGCATGACCTGTACCAACCGCGAATTACCGCTGGCGCTACGCGTGGGTGATATCTGCCAACGGACGCAAGCAGGCCCGTCATTTGCCACCTTCCGTAATATAACCCGGCCTTCGGTACCGCTGTATCCGGTGTTGGATGGCAGCCTGCAATGGTCTTTGCTGTCAAATATGTCATTGAACTACATGTCATTATTGGACAAGGATTCGTTAAAACAGATCCTGCAGACCTATGATTTTCCCAGCGTACACAACCGGCAATCCGCTCGGTCGTCGCAAAAAAAACTGGACGCGATTTCGCGTATCGAAACCCAGCCGATCGACAGGTTGTTCCGTGGTTTGCCGGTCAGAGGTCTGCAAACCACCCTCTGGCTGGAGCAAAGCGCTTTTGGTTCTGAAGGTGAGCTCTACCTGTTTGGTACGGTGTTGGCACGCTTCTTCTCCCTGTATGCCAGCGTCAACTCGTTCCACCTTTTGAAAGTCATCAATCTTGATAATCAGGAATGTTACCAATGGCCGGTACAGACGGGTCAACATGCATTGATGTAAGCGCGGGTGAAGGCGTACCGCCTGAGCCAGTGCTGGATGTGTCACGTTATAACTTTTACCAATTGGTCGAGCTGCTCAACCAAATGGCGGTAGCGTGGCAAAAATCCCCGGGTTCAGCCAGGCCAGCCGATGAGGCAATCCGCTTTAAATCGACCGCCAGCCTGGCTTTTCCAACCCGTGACGTGATCGCGTTGGAGACTTCCGCTCGCGGCCAGTTTGAACTGGAAGTCTCTTTCCTTGGGTTGCATGGCAGCCAGTCGCCGTTGCCCGGTTATTACCTGGACTCGTTGGCCTGGGAAGATGCCCAGAATGAAAACCGCCTGACGGATTTTCTCAACGTGTTCAACCACCGGCTGTTAACGCTGCTGCATCAGATTTGGCGCAAATACCGCTACTACATCTGCTTTGACGAGGGCGGTAACGATGATGTCTCGCAGCGCATGTTTGCGTTAGTGGGATTAAGTAACGAGGCGATCCGCAAAAAACTGCGCATCCACCACGGCAAAATGCTGGCCTATGCCGGCTTGCTGGCCAGCCCTGGGCGTGCCCCGGAAGTGATTTGCAGCCTGGTGGCGCACTGTTTCAACCTGGCGGATGTGACGCTGCAAAGTTGGCAGTTGCGCAAGGTCAAAATCGCCCCGGAGCAGCAGAATCGCCTGGGCGGCAGGGTGAAGGTCAGCGGCCAGAAATACCAGGGGAAATCGGTGCTTGGCGTCAATTTCTCGCTGGGATCGCAGGTGGCGGATCGCAGCGGCAAATATCAGTTGTGCCTCAACCAACTGACGCGTGAACAGTTCTTGTCATTTTTACCTAACGGGGAGAATTACGAGCCGTTAGAGATGTTTGTAGCTTTCATTATGCGTGACCAGTTTTCGTGGGATTTACGCCTGGGTCTGGCAGAGCTGCAGGTGGGCGGCATGATCCTGGGGACAGAACAAAACAACCTGCTGGGCTGGACCAGCTTCCTCGGGGAACCCGAGCAACAGCCCCACGTAACCATCAGCGTTATGGAATGACAATCAAGATTCAGGAAGAGAGATCATGGATAAACAGCAACCGACGCTATCATTGCGAGTCGTCAATAGCGACAGATTGGAAAGTGGCAAACCGGCCAGCAGCCTGTTTAATGCACAGGGTGGGGTGGTTGGCAGTGACGGCAGCCATCATTGGTCTATTCAAGATCAGGGCGGCAATATCAGCCCTTCACAGTTTGCCATTGAATGGCGTGATGGGTCCTTTTGCCTGCGGGTGCTCAACGGTGCGGTGAGTATTAACCAGTCGATGCTGACGGCAAACTCCGGTTTGGTGCGCATCCAGCAAGGTGACGAGATCAGCGTGGGCAATCTGGCCATCAAGAGCCATATCAGCCGCTCGAACGCCGATATGATCGATCCGCTGATGGTTTCGCCGGAATCGCTGGTCTCCAGCTACAGCAACCCGCTGGAAGCGATGATGGAAGGGGGCAATGCGCAGCCTTCCCACCATGAGCAGGACAACCGCCTGGCCGCCACGGTCGCTAACGGTTTCAGCCACGACCCGCTGCGGGTATTGGAAACCGAAAGCCTGACGATGCACGAACCTTTGAGCGCCCTCACCGGTGCCGATCAATCATTACAACAGGATCGTTACCGCGATCCGCTGTTCTCTTCTCCACTTTCTGATATCACCAAGGACAGTGCCATGGATCAGGAGTTTATCGATCTGCCGCAAATCAGCAGTTTTCTTTCCGGCCAGCAGGCACCGTCAGACAGCAAGATGGAACAGCAGCACGTGGCGATCACGCCGCTGATGCGGGGTTTTGGCGCGCAACTGCCAATCCGCAACAGCCAGGAGGCCAATGACTTTCTCGAGGAAGCAGGCAAAACGCTCAGGGCCGCTATTGAAGGGTTATTGGCCTTGCAGCGCAGCCAACATGGCCTGCGGGACAAACATCTGCGGCCAATCGAAGATAACCCGCTGCGCCTGAATATGGATTACGACACCACGCTCAGCCTGCTGTTTGCCGATCAAAAAAGCCCGGTCCACCTTTCCGCCCCGGCGGCGGTGGCCGAGAGCCTGCATAACCTGCGTTTGCACCATCAGGCCAACCAACAGGCGATTGCCCAGGCGTTGAACACCATGCTGGAAGCCTTCTCCCCAGAGCGACTGCTGACGCGCTTTAGCCATTACATGCGCAGCAACGAGCGTCAGGAACAAGACTCCGCCTGGGCCTGGGAAATGTACAAAAACTACTACCAGGAATTGGCCTCCAGCCGCCAGCAGGGCTTCGAAAAGCTGTTTGGCGAAGTGTATGAACAGGCTTACGACCAGGCGCTGCGCCAGGGGATGAAGGACAGCGAACGATGAAAGGTGGCAGAGGATACTTTCTGACGACTGCGCTATGCCTGGTGCTGATGCTGTCAGGATGCACGATATGGAAAAACAAGAAGCCGGAGCGCGTTACCGAGCAGCCTTCTACGCTGCGGTTAACGCTGTTGGCGGACGCGAATATCAACCCCAATGAGAAAGGCGAGGCCGCGCCGACCGAGATTGCGGTGGTGTACCTGAGCGACGATTCCAAACTGCTGGCGGCCGACTACGACCAGCTCGACACGGAAATACTGAAGAAAACGCTCAGTAAGAACTACATCGACCACCAGGAATACACCCTGCTGCCGAGCCAATATAAACCGTTACCCGCCATTGAGCTGGAAGAGAAGACCCACTATCTGGGGGTGATTGCCTACTATGCCGACGTTGATCGCGCTGAATGGAAAAAAATCATCAAGATCAAAGATGTTGGTCATAACTATGGCGTGCTGATCCACGTTAAAGCGGATGAAATCGACTTAAGGAAAGAGGAAGAATAACCATGCCGACCAAGAATCGGGTGATTTGGCGCGAAGGCCTGTTCATTAAGCCACAACACTTTCAACAGCAACAAAGACATAACGATTATCAGCTGCAGCGCCGTATCACCGCGCTGACCAATTACACCTATGGCTTCCACTCGCTGCAGATCAATCAGGAACTGCTCAAGCTGGGGCGTATCGGCTTGACCAACGCCAGCGGCAGCATGGCCGATGGCACGGTGTTTGATATTCCTTACCAGGATTGCTCGCCCAAGCCGCTGGACGTACTGAACTGCAACGATGCCGCCAGCCGCGATATCTATCTGGCGTTGCCGATGCTCAACGACACCATCAATGAGGTTGCCAGCCCGCACAGCCAACTGCCTGGGGCGATCCGCTACGCCGAACATACCGATGACGTGCGCGATTTGCACACCGACGGCGGCGATGTCAGCCAATTACTACTGGCCCAGTTGGCACCGCGTTTGATGCAGGGCTCCGAAGATCTCAGCGCCTATTCCGTGCTGCCGGTCTGCCGCATCAAAGAGAAGCACCCGGACGGCTCGCTGATCCTGGATGAAGAATTTATTCCTACCTGCACCACCCTGCACGCCTCCGTACAGTTGAAAGACTTTATGGATGAAGTGGAGGGTACCTTGGTGGAGCGCGCCCGGTTGCTGGCCAAACGTATCGGTTCGCCGGGCCAGCAGGGGATTGCCGACGTGGCCGAATTCATGATGCTGCAGGTGTTTAACCGCATGCAGCCCCTATTCACCCACCTGTCTCATCAGGCGGTGCTGCACCCACAGGATTTTTATAGCCACCTGGTGCAAACCTGCGGCGAGTTGCGCACCTTTACCGACGAATCGCGTTTGGCAGGCAGCTTCATCGTTTATAACCATGACAACCTGACCGACTGCTTCCAGCCGCTGTTCCTGGCGATGCGCCAAACGCTCAGCACCGTGCTGACACCGCGTGCCATCTCGGTACAGCTGCATCCACAGCCTAACGGCATTCGTGTGGGGACGATCAACGATAGCGATCTGTTGCGCAGCGCCGACTTTGTGCTGGCCGTCCGGGCGCAAATCCCGCAGGAACAGCTACGCCGGCAATTCGTGCAGCAAACCAAGATCACCTCGCTGGAGAAAATCCGTGAGCTGGTTAGCCTGCAACTGCCTGGTGTACCGCTGGTGGCGCTCTCTGCCGCCCCGCGTCAGCTGCCTTACCATTCCGGCTATACCTACTTCATGTTGGATCGACAAAGCCCGACCTGGAAAGAGGTCCTGCAAAGCAACGCGATTGCCTTCCACGTTTCGGGTGACTTCCCTGAACTGGATATGCAGTTCTGGGCGATTAGGAGCAGCTAATGAAAATGCATGCCGTCACGGATAACCCAGCGCTGCCCGAAACGGAAACCGTCACTTCGTATCGGCAATATCAGCTCCCGCTGCGCGGCGAGAGCCTGAATGCGATGGTGGACGCCGCCACGCCGTTACTCGGCATGGTGCTGCGCTTGAAAGACATGGAAAACCAGCCGCTGCCAGACCAGCTTTATCAGCAGGTGGTAACGGATATCCGCGCCATTGAGCAGTTCCTGCAAACCAAAGGCTACGAGCCAGGGGCGATCGTTTCGTTCCGCTACGTGCTTTGTACCTTTATCGATGAGACGGCGTTAGGGCACGGTTGGAATACGCAAAACGGCTGGTTGCAGCAGTCCTTGCTGGTGCATTTCCATAACGAAACCTGGGGCGGCGAGAAGGTGTACGTCCTGCTGGAACGCCTGATGGGTGAACCCAAACGTTATCAGGATCTGCTGGAGTTCATTTACCTGTGTTTCTGCCTGGGTTATCGCGGCCGCTACAAGGTGACATTGCAAAACAGCGATGACTTTGAACGGCTGTTCCGTCGGCTGCATCACCAACTGCAACAGCTGCGCGGTGAAGCCCCCGCAACCGTCTTGCACCAGAAACAAAGCCGCACCGGCGGGCGTTATTACCTGAGTAAACGGTTGACCATCAAGCATCTGCTATGGGGTGGCTTAGGCCTGTTGACGGTGATTTACCTGTTTTATGCCATCCAGTTGCATGGACAGACTCAGGATATTTTGCAGCAGCTAAACAATTTATTGAGCTAGGAAGCACAGATGATTCAAATTGACTTGCCCACGCTGGTAAACCGCCTTAATCCCATCGCCCGCCATGCCCTGGAGGCCGCGGCGGCGCACTGCGTCAGCCTGCAGGAAGCGGAAGTGACGGTCTCGCAGGTATTAATGCAGATGGTCGCCAGCCCCTTAAGCGACGTCAGGGTGATCCTTAATCATGCTGGCGTGGACACTGACGCATTGCGTGAGTCGCTCGATCAACGTATTTCCGGCTATCAGTCGGTCACTCAGGCTTATCCCAGCTTCTCCCCTTTGCTGGTGGAGTGGTTGCAGGACAGTTGGCTATTGGCGTCGGCCGAAATGGATCACGGCCAGCTGCGCGGCGGGGTGATGTTGTTGACCTTACTGCTGAGCCCTATGCGTTATCTCACCCCAGCGGCCAGCCGGTTGTTATCCCCGGTGAACCGCGAACTGCTGCGCCAGAACTTTGCTGACTGGACCGCCGATTCCGCAGAAGCCCCTCGGGTAGCGAAAGCGGGCGATAAAACCGCCGCAGCCGCCAACGGCGAAAGCCTGCTGGCACGCTATGCCAGCAACATGACCGAGCAGGCCCGTAAAGGGACGTTGGATCCGGTGCTGTGCCGCGACGAGGAAATCGACCTGATGATCGATATCCTGTGCCGCCGCCGCAAGAACAACCCGATCGTGGTGGGTGAGGCTGGCGTGGGTAAAAGCGCCCTGATCGAAGGCCTGGCGCTGCGTATCGTGGACGGCCAGGTGCCAGAAAAGCTGTGCAACAGCGAACTGATGACGCTGGATCTCGGCGCGTTGCAGGCCGGTGCGGCGGTAAAAGGCGAGTTCGAAAAGCGCTTCAAGGGGATCATGGCGGAAGTTGCCCAGTCGGCAACGCCGATCATCCTGTTTATTGATGAAGCCCATACGCTGATCGGCGCCGGCAATCAGCAGGGTGGGCTGGATATCTCTAACCTGTTGAAACCAGCATTGGCTCGCGGTGAGCTGAAAACCATCGCCGCCACCACCTGGAGCGAATACAAAAAGTATTTTGAGAAAGACGCCGCGCTGTCGCGCCGTTTCCAACTGGTGAAGGTTTCTGAGCCGAGTGCTGAAGAGGCTACGGTGATCATGCGCGGCTTGCGCACCATCTATGAAAAGGCGCATGGCGTGCTGATCGACGACGAGGCTCTACAGGCGTCGGCGGTGCTCAGCGATCGCTATCTCTCTGGCCGCCAACTGCCGGACAAGGCCATCGACGTGCTCGATACCGCCGCCGCGCGCGTGGCGATCAACCTGACTTCGGCACCGCGCCAGGTGTCGGCACTGAAAACGCAGTTGCACCAACAGGCGATGGAAATCCAGATGTTGGAGCGTGAACAGCGCCTCAACCTGAGCCAGCCGGATGAGCGTTTATCCGTATTGCAACAACAGCGCGCTGAGATCGAACAGCAACTGGCGGACCTGAATGCCAGTTGGCAGACCCAGCAGCAGTTGGTGCAGCAGATCATCGCCCTGCGGGCAGAGCTGCTGACGCAGGAAGAGAATGCCACGGAAGAACAGGCTATTAATCTGGCTGCGCTGGGTGCCGAGCTGGAACAGTTGCAACAGCATCAGACCCTGGTTTCTCCACACGTGGATAAACATCAGATCGCGGCGGTGATCGCCGAGTGGACCGGCGTGCCGTTAAACCGCCTGTCGCAGAGCGAACTGTCGGTGGTTACCGAGTTGCCCACGTATCTTGGCGAACAGATCAAAGGCCAGGAAACCGCGATCCACTGCCTGCACCAGCATCTGCTGACCGCCAGGGCCGATTTGCGCCGTCCGGGCCGCCCAATGGGGGCTTTCCTGCTGGTGGGGCCAAGCGGCGTCGGTAAAACCGAGACCGTATTGCAGATCTCCGAGCTGTTGTACGGCGGGCGCCACTATCTCACCACCATCAACATGTCCGAGTTCCAGGAGAAACACACCGTTTCGCGCCTGATCGGCTCACCGCCGGGCTATGTGGGCTATGGCGAAGGCGGCGTGTTGACTGAAGCCATCCGCCAGAAACCCTATTCGGTGGTGCTGCTCGACGAAGTCGAAAAAGCCCATCCCGATGTGCTCAACCTGTTCTATCAGGCGTTCGACAAGGGTGAACTGGCCGACGGCGAAGGCCGCATCATCGACTGTAAAAACGTGGTGTTCTTCCTGACCTCCAACCTGGGCTATCAGACCATTGTCGATCACGCCGAACAGCCGGAACTGCTGGGCGAACTGCTGTACCCCGAGCTGGCGGCCTTCTTCAAACCGGCCCTGTTGGCGCGTATGGAAGTAGTGCCTTACCTGCCGCTGGGCAAGGATACGCTGCAAACCATCATTCACGGCAAGCTCAAACGCCTGGATAACCTGCTGCGCCAGCGCTTCAACGCCGAAGTGGTGATAGAGCCTGAAGTGATCGAAGAAATCCTGCTGCGCGCCACCCGTGCCGAGAACGGGGCGCGCATGCTGGAGTCGATTATCGACGGGGCGTTGTTGCCACCGGTTTCCCTACTGCTGTTGCAAAAAATGGCGGCAGGTACGGCGATTAGCCATATCCGCATCGCCACGGAGGGAAATGCGTTTACCGCACAGGTCGAGGAGGCGCTATGAGGCAACGGCTGAAATGCTTACTGGCGCTGCTGGAAAACGATTCGGTCGAGCATTTGGTTCATGGCTTTTTGACGCTGGATCACCACCGTCACGGGTTTGACGGCTTGATGGTGGCGATGTTCAACGCCAGCGAGGGGCAGTTGGAATGTCTCCACCTGTCTGATGCCAACCGGCGCGCTACGGTGAAGTTGGAAGCCGATATCGAAGACACCAACCACCCGTTGGTACGGGTGCTGCGTAATGGCGCGCCCGAAGTCTGGTATGCGCTCAATCGCGGGGTGCGCATCGAAGATGACGGCTTTCGCGGCTTTATTGAGGCGTTGCCCAACGGTTGCAGCATGTATGGCGTACCGCTGTTTGATTTTCAGGGGCGGGCCTGCGGGGTGATTGCGGTGTTTGCCGAGGATATCGATCGATTTGTGGACAGCCGGGGCATGTTCTCTATCTATTGCCAGATTTTTCAGCACCGCCTCAACAAACTGCAAGAGGTGGAGCATCTGCGATCGCAGTTGGTCCAGCTGCGGTCGATGTTCAAGGTGCGTGAAAAACAGCTGGATGAGCTGATGATCTCGCTGAGCACCTCCGACGTTTCCACCTCGCCAGAGCTATCACGCGATTACAGCAAGATAGATGACCTGTCTAGCGCGGTGGAGGCGTTTGAAGCCGCGGTACTGACGCAACGCCAGCGTCTATACGGCAATGACAAAAACCGCATCGCCGACAGCCTGGGGATCACGCCGCGCACCCTGGGTTACAAGTTGGCGAAATACAGGTGTTAGCTATGAATACGTGGTTATTGATCGGTTCGTTACTGCTTTCCGGCAGCAATTCAGCCACCGAGTGGCTAAGCGGCCTTTCGTTGTCGCAGCCCGAAGGGGATGCGCATCAGTTGGCGCTGCTGATGAACTGCCGCAGTGAAAGCTTGCCGCTGGTACGCCTGGACTGCTACGACAACGCGTTGTCAGCGGCCAGCGGCGACAACCCTGGTCAGGTACAGGCCGGGCCAGCCTGGCAGCGAGCCATGGCGCAGGAAAAAGGCCGCCGCGATCACTCGACGGCATTCCTGATAAGCGAAGGGCAGGGCAACAACCCGCAGGTGGTGCTGACCACGCCAGCGATTGGTGTGCCACCACCGCGGCCGGTGCTGATGCTGAGTTGCATCGACAACATTACCCGTTTGCAGATCGCCTTGGTCGGTCCGCAAAAAGACGGTGCGGTGACGCTAACGGCGGATAGTGACCGGTTTAACGTGCAGTGGTTCCTGCGTGAAAACGGCTATCTGCTGGAATCCAGCCGGGGCCTGGCCGGCATTGATGAGATCAAGCGGTTGATGTCGGCGCAGACGCTGACGATCGACGGCACCAACGGCGGGTTACCCCGTCTGACATTTAATATTTCGCAGTTAACGCCAGCGCTGAAACCGCTGCGTAACGCCTGCCACTGGTGAGGACTATGGATAGCACGTCACAACATCCCTGGCATGCATTATTGCTGACACCGCTGACGCCCGAGCAGACCGCCAAGGCGTTGGCCGATGACGATCCGCAATGGGAGCATATCGACAGCCAGATGGTCAAAGTGGGTTCGCTGACCCACAGCTCGCTGAATATTGATGACCTTCAGCAGCAGGCGATGGCTCTGCTGTCGCAAAAAAGCAAAGACTTCCGTTTGGTGGTGCACCTGCTGCGTACCTTGCAGCACGGGGGCGAACCGAGCGACCTGATGCTGGCGATCTCCTTGCTGACCGCTTACGTGCAGAACTTCTGGACCAGCGCCTGGCCGTTGAATCCGCTGCATAAGCGCCGCTTTGCCCAGCAGATCCTCAAGCGTTTTGACAGCGCCAGCGGCAGCTTTAGCCAACGGGCGACGGATGCCCAACGCCAGGATGTGCAAGGTTTGCTGGCACATCTGGCCCAGGTGTGGCACAGCGAGGAACCGGCCCTGGCGAAAGAGGTGGATAGCCTGCGAACCAGCTATGCGCGGTTGCCTACTCGCACCGTTGAACCGGTAGTTGAGGAGGAAGAACGCCCTCAGTCTGGTTCGGCATCGACATCAACCTCTGCCAGCAGAACGATCAGCCCCAGCCTGAGCATTGATAACTCCAGCGATAAAGCCTGGCGGCAAACGCTGCTGAAAATGGCGGATTTACTGTGTGAACTGCACCCCGAGGCCGCCATTGGTTTTCGCCTGCGTCGCCATGCCCTGTGGGGCAGCTTGACTGCGCCACCGATAGCGCAGGCCGATGGGCGCACGCCGCTGGCAGCCGTTTCTGTCGATCGCATGGCCGATTATCTGGGGCGCGTGGCCACTGCGGATCTGGCCCTGTGGCAACAGGTAGAACAGAGCCTGGCGCTGGCACCTTACTGGCTGGATGGCCACGCGCTTTCGGCGCAGATCGCTATTCGGCTGGGATACGCAGGGGTTGCGCAGGCCATACGCGACGAACTGAGCGCCTTTATCGAGCGGATGCCGGCGTTAACTACCCTTTATTTTACCGATATGACGCCATTCCTCTCCCCTGAATCTGCCAGCTGGTTACAGCAGGATACGGGTACCAAAGGGGGAGGTAACACTATTGAACAGGATGAAATTTGGCAATGCTATCAACAGCAAGGACTGGAAGCCGCGTTACAGATGGTCGATCGGCAATCGCAGCAAGCCGAACCCAGGGACCGTTTTTACCTGCAATTGCTCAGCGCCCAGTTACTGGAAAAAGCGGGAATGACGGCGCTGGCACAGCAGCACTACCACAACCTGTTGCAGGTGGGGCAGCAAGTGCAGCTAAGCGAATGGGAACCGGCGTTGATCGCCTTGCTGACAGACAAGCAGCGGCAGCTCAAGCCGTGATGGCCAGGGAAGGGAACAGGAGCGTTAACGCATGAAATTGCCCTCATTTATTCATTTTGCCAGACCGGCGATTCCACGCATCAAAGCCTCGGTGCCGGTGGTGTTGGCGCTGTTGGCCTGTATCGGCTTGATTTGGGTCTGGATTTACGGGCCGGAATGGAAGCTGAAGGATTACCAACCGTTCGAGCCTTTGCTGAGCCGCTGGTTGGTGACTGCATTGGTGGTGCTGCTGGCGGTGTGCTGGCTCACCTTCAAAATGGTGCGGCGTTTACAGCAGTTGGAAAAGCTGCAGCTGCAGGCCAAAACGCAGGTTGACGATCCGATCCTGGCCGATATCGAACAGCAGGACCAGTATCTGGGCGTCTGGAAGCAGCAGTTGCAACGGCGGCTGAATACCCCGGCTTATCTCTATCGTCTGCCTTGGTACATGGTGATTGGCACCCGCAACAGCGGCAAAAGTACCCTGATCAAAGAAGGCTACAAGCTGACCGAAATCGCCAGCCCGGAACTGACCAGCGTGGAAGACGCCGGCGAGCTGCGCGTGCGCTGCTGGCTGGGTGAACAGGCGGTGCTGATCGATCCGGCAGGTGAACTGATCGAGCAGCCAACGCTGTCCATAGTGGGCAAAGCGGCGCTCAATAGCCGCCTATGGCAAAGCCTGCTGAACTGGCTGGTTGAACACCGTAAACGCCAGCCGCTGAACGGCCTGATCCTCACCGTCGATCTGCATCAACTGCTGACGGCGAACAAGGCCCAGCGCGAAAACATGATTGCCAGCCTCCATCAGCGTTTGCAGGATGTGCGCCAGGCGCTGCATAGCCAACTGCCGCTGTACGTGGTGTTTACCAAACTGGACCTGCTGTACGGGTTTGAAGCGATGTACCAGACGCTGGATAAGGCACAACGCGAAGCAGTGCTGGGGGTAACATTCAGCCTGAATGCCGCCGAGCCGGAGGTGTGGCGCAAAGAGTTGCAGCAGTTCTGGCAACAATGGATCGCCCAACTGAATGGCGCGATGCCAGACATGATGCTCAACGGCGTTGATGCCGGGCAGCGTAGCCAACTGTTCAGCTTTACCCGCCAGATGCAGGGCCTGCAAGAGTATGTGGTGCAACTGCTGGAGGGGATCCTCTACAGCGGCGATCATCAACAGCCACTGCTGCGCGGTATCTATCTGACTTCTGCCCAACAGCGCGGACAGATGGATGACGTGTTTACCCAGTCTGCCGCCGTGCAGTATCACCTGTCGCCGCAGGCCTTCCCAACCTGGCCGGTCGCCGAAACGACCCCGTACTTCACCAAAGAGCTGTTTAATCAGGTGTTGCTGGCGGAACCGAATCTGGCGGGCGAAAACGGCCTGTGGCTGCGTAACTCCAGAAAACGCCTGATGGTGTTCTCCTGCGTGGGGGCCGTGGTGGCGTTGACGCTGTGGGGTTGCTGGCAATACTACTATCAGAGCAACTACCGTGCCGGACAAGAGGTCCTTGCCCAGGCCAAAACCTTCCTCTCCATCCCGACGCCGAAGGGTGACGATCGCTATGGCAACCTGCAACTGCCGTTGCTGAACCCGATCCGTGACGCCACGCTGGCTTATGGCAACTACCATGAGCGCAACAGCCTGTTGGCGGACATGGGCCTGTATCAAGGCAACAACATCGGCCCGTATGTGGAAAGCACCTATCTGCAACTGTTGCAGCAGCGCTTTGTGCCGGCGTTGATGAGTGGCCTGTTGGAGCAGTTGAATGCCGCACCTCCAGGTAGCGAAGAGAAACTCGAGATCCTGCGCGTGATGCGCATGCTGGAAGACGGCAGTGGCCGCAACGTGGCGCTGGTGGAACAATTTATGGGCGATCGCTGGAGCCAGCAGTTTAACGGCCAGCGCGAGTTGCAACAGCAGTTGATGGGCCATCTGGACTATGCGCTCAAGCACACCGATTGGCGAGCCGCGCGGGAAAGTGGCGATCAGATTGCCGTCAAGAACTTTATCCCTTATCGCCAGCCGATCCAGCTGGCACAGCGCGAGTTGAGCAAGCTGTCGATTTATCAGCGGGTGTACCAGAACCTGCGCATCAAGGCACAGGAAGCGCTGCCTCCGGCCCTGAACCTGCGCGATCAGATCGGTGCCAGCTTTGACGACATCTTTATCTCCAACAACGATCGCCTGCTGGTGGTGCCACAGTTCCTGACGCGCAACGGTTTGCAGAACTACTTCACCAAGCAGAATGACCAACTGGTCGATCTGACGGTGATGGACAGCTGGGTGCTGAATCTTAGCAAAAACGTCGAGTATAGCGAGGCGGATCGCAAAGAGATCCAGCGGCAGGTGACCGAGCAGTATATCGGTGACTATACCGCCACCTGGCGTGCGGCGATGAATAACCTGTCGGTCGGTGAGTTTGAAGATCTGCCGCAGGCGATCAGCGCCATCGAGCAGGTGATCAGCGGCGAGCAGCCTTTCCGCCGTGCCTTGCAGACGCTGAGTGATAACACCCGGCTGCCTGCGGTGCCTGACGCGTTGCAGGGTAAAGAACGCCAGGAGCTGATGCAAAAATCCGATTATCAACTGCTGGGCCGCGTCAACCGCGAGTTCGCGCCGGAAACCGGCGTGCTGGTGGAGAACGGTGACAAAGGCAGCGTGCTGCAAAGCGTCTACCAAAAACTGACCGAACTGCACCGTTACCTGCTGGCGATCCAAAACTCACCGGCCCCGGGTAAAGCGGCCATGAAGGCGGTACAGCTACGCCTGGACCAAAACAGCAGCGACCCGATCTTCGAGGTTCAGCAGTTGGCGAAAAACCTGCCGGAACCGCTGAACCGCTGGGTAGGGGATTTGGCCGAACAAGCCTGGCGCGTAGTGATGATGGAAGCCATCCAATCGTTGGAAGTCGAGTGGAACGAGACGGTAGTGAAGCAGTATCACACCTACCTGGCTGGCCGTTATCCGTTCGATCCTAAATCGCAGCAGGACGTGCCATTGAGCGAGTTTGAACGCTTCTTCGGCCCGAAAGGCACCCTGGACAGCTTCTACCAGCAGAATCTGAAGCCGTTCGTGGATAACAACCTGAGCAGCGGCAGCGACGGGCAACTGTTAATCCGCCCAGACGTGCTGCAACAGCTGGCACAGGCACAGAAGATCCGCGAAACCTTCTTCTCGGCACAAAACGGCCTGGGCACCCAGTTCGCCATCGAACCGGTGGTGCTGAGCGGCAACAAACGCCGCAGCGTGCTGAACCTGGATGGGCAGTTGCTGGACTACGCACATGGCCGCAGCAACATGGTGCATCTGGTTTGGCCTAACTCCATGCGGGCCGGGGTAGAAAGCAAGGTAACGCTGGTTCCAGATGAAAACGGTAAGTCCCCGCGCAGCATCACCTTCAGCGGCCCTTGGGCACAGTTGCGGCTGATCAACGCCGGTGAGTTGACCAACGTCGGCACCAACTCGTTCGATGTCCGCTTCAAGGTGGACGGCGGCGAGATGACCTACCGCATCCATGTGGATGAGTCCGACAACCCGTTCGCTGGCGGTCTGTTCAGCAAGTTCACCTTGCCAGACACGCTGTATTAATCGTTGTTATCCCGTCTCTCTGCCGCGCTTGGCAGAGAGACGCTTTAAGGATGAGTCCGCATGAGCGAAGCCTCAGAAAATATCATCATTCAAACCGGCGGCGATCCGCGCCATTGGCCGGAATTCAGCGCCATTCGTGAAGAGATCAACAAGATCAACCACCCGGCACGGCCAGAGGTTAACTGGAGGCTGATTGAGTCCCTGGCGTTGACGCTGTTCCGTACCAACGGGGTCGATCTGCAAACCACGGCGTACTACGCCCTGGCGCGTACCCAAAGGCACGGACTGGCCGGGTTTACCGAAAGCTGCGAGCTGTTGGCGGGCATGGTAGTCAGCCAATGGGAACGGCTGTGGCCAGAGCAGCCGCAGGCCCGCTCGGAAATATTGGAGTGGTTCAACGCCCGCGTCGGTAGCCAACTGCGCCAGCACGAGTTCGGCATTGACGACCTGCGCCTGGTATACCGCGCCGAGCGGGCGCTGCAACTGCTGTGCGACAAACTGCAGCAGGTCGAGCTCAAGCGCGTGCCACGCATTGAAAACCTGCTGTATCTGATGCAGAACACCGCCAAACGGCTGGAAGCCGCCCATGAAGCGGCCAAACAGCCGCCAGCGCAACCGCTGAAGATGCCCTCGATGGTATATCTCTCGGTGCCCGACGCGGAGCCGGTCCGCACCCTGTTCTCGGGGGCAAAACCGGCCGCGAATGAACCTCCACCGGCCTACGAAGAACCCGCGCCGCAGCCAAAAGAACAACCACTGCCCAATGTGGAAGTGCGTTTTGCACCGCCATCACCTGTCATCCCTAAAGCGGCCAAACGCGCGGCGACGGCTTGGGGCTTTGGCGGCGGTGTGCTGTGCAGCCTGGTGGTCGCTGGTGTGGTTTACCTGATGCAGGTGAAACCGATGCAGGAGCGACTGGCGGGGCTGGCCGCCACCCCGGACGGTTCGGCGCAGCTGTGGCTAGCCCAACCCACCCTGGACGGCTACGGCCAGCAATTGAACACCCTGGAAAACCTTTCTCCGTTGGCCGGGTTGCGTACCGCCGATGCCTCGGTGGCGCTGGCCAACCAGCTGTGGCCGACCGATCCGGAGCAGATTGCCCAAAGCCAACGTTGGCAACGGCTGCTACAGGCGCGGCTCGGCAGCGAGCGGGCCGACAGCAGCTATTTCCAGGTGCAGCAGCGCTTGCAGGCGCTGTCGGACAAGTTGCTTGAACAGGAACAAACGCGCGGCAGCCTGACGCTTTCTTATCTGAAAACGCAGGTTTATCAGATGCAAAGTGAACTGAACCGTGAAACGCCGCTTGAAGAGTTGCTGCGGCAGTTGGCGGTTTCGGTGGAACAACAACAACCGGCTTCACCGGTGCTGCTCAAGCAGATAGACGAGCGTTGGAACGCACTGCTCAGTCGCTATCACCAACTAACGCAGCAGGCAGCACCTGCCCGTTAACCTCCAGGAAGGAAAAGATATGTTTGCTGATGATAAGAAAAACGCCCCCAAGGGGGGTGTGCAGCCGAAGAACATTGTGGCCACGGAGACGCCGTCAGTCAGTGGCGATCAGGTGGCGGATATGGTGGGAGCCGCGGCTGGCGCTGTAGGCGGCAAGGCGGGCAAGGTGGTATCGCAGGCGGCAGATATTGCCAAAAAGGCCGGTTCGATAGCCTCATCCGTAGGCATCAATCCGAAGAACATTGTCAGCGGGGGGAGCGCTGCAGGCATAGCCTCATCCGCGGGCGTGAAACCGATGAACATTGTCAGCAGTGGTAGTGCCGCGGGCATGGCCTCATCTGCGGGCGTAAAGCCGATGAACTTTGCCAGCGGCGGCAGCGCCACGGCGATGGCGTCCTCTGCTGCCAGTGCCCTGCTGGGCGGCGCGGAACCGAGTGGGTTGCAGTTTACGCTCTCCACGGCGAACCTGCCTCCGCAGACCTTTGTGGTGGTGGATTTTAGCCTGACCGAGATGCTCTCCTCACCGTTCGTGCTGAACGTGGGCCTGGCCAGTGCCGATCCGGCCATCGACTTTGCCGCGGTGCTGGATGAAGATGCGACGCTGGTGATCAAGCGTGAAGGGGTAGTGCAACGCAGCATCACCGGCATGGTGGCGAGTTTTGAACAGGGCGATACCGGCCTGCATCAGACTCGTTATAGCATGGTGATCCGCCCGGCACTGTGGCGCACCACGCTGCGGCGCAACTCGCGTATCTTTCAGCAGCAGAGCATCGAAAGCATCATTACCACCTTGCTGAAAGAGAACGGCATCACCGATTTTGCCTTTGGCTTGCGCAATCCCCACCCGGCCCGTGAGTTCTGCGTGCAGTATCAGGAATCGGATTTTGACTTCATCCAGCGGCTGGCCGCCGAAGAGGGGATGTTCTACTACTTCGAATACCCCGAAGGCAAAAACATCGTGGTGTACACCGATGACGTGGGCACCTTGCCGCAGGGCGCTGTGCTGCCGTATAACCCAGGCGTAGCCTCTCAGGCGCTAGAGCTGTGTGTCACCACCTTCACCCGTAGCGCACAGGTGCGTACCGCCGTGGTGGAACTGAAGGATTACACCTTTAAAAACCCGCAGTGGTCGGCGGCCTTTAATGAACAGGCCAGCGAACTGCAAAACCAGCGGCCAGACTACGAACACTTCGATTTCCCTGGGCGTTTCAAAGACGAACAGCACGGCAAGGCCTTTACCCATTACCGCCTGGAAGCCCTGCGCAACGATGCCAACCTGGGGCAAGGGCAGAGTAACGACTTTACCCTGCAGCCTGGGCTGCTGTTTACGTTGACCAGCCACCCGCGTGGCGATTTGAACCACCAGTGGCAACTGCTGAGCATTCAGCACAGCGGCAGCCAGCCTCAAGCGCTAGAGCAGGAGTCCGGTGGGCAAGGTACCACGCTGAGCAACCAGTTCGTCTTCCTGCCACATACCCAGACCTGGCGACCGACGCCGATGCCGAAACCGAGCATGGACGGCCCACAGATCGCGATGGTGGTGGGGCCAGCCGGGGAAGAAATCTACTGTGATGAGTTCGGCCGCATCCGCCTGCAATTCCTGTGGGACCGCTACGGTAAAAGTAACGACAACAGCTCGTGCTGGATCCGCGTGACCCAGCCGTGGGCCGGGCAGGGTTGGGGATGTTGGCCATCCCACGTATCGGCCAGGAAGTGGTAGTTGATTTCCTGCATGGGGATCCGGACCAACCGATCGTCACCGGGCGTACCTATCACGCCAACAATATCCCGCCGGGATCGCTGCCTGCCAGCAAGACCCAGATGGCGTTCCGCTCCAAGACCCATAAGGGCGAGGGCTTCAACGAATTGCGGTTCGAGGATGCCAAGGGGGGCGAGGGGCTGTTTATGCATGCCCAGAAGGATATGAGTACGACGGTTAAAAACGATCAGTCCCTTACCGTCGAATCAGGTAACCGGACACTAAATATTCTTGCTGGTAACGAAACCAAAACCGTGAAGCAGGGAGGCCTGACGGAAAGCATTTGTACCATGCGTAGCACCAGCTCTAACCAGGTTCAGGTCAAAGCTAAAGCAGGCAAGAGTGGCCCTGGAACACAGCTTTATGAATCTTCTGACGACATCACGCTGAAAGTGGGGGCTGGGGAAATAAAGATGACGACCAGCAGCATAAAGATTACATTTGGTGGTTCGTGCATACAGCTGGATGCGGGCGGGGTATACGTTGATGGGGCAGTTGTTCATTTGAACAAAGGCAATTCTGGTGGTGGTGCTGCAGCGGTGTCTGATGCCGAAGAGGCAACGGCCAGTGCTACAGCTGTTACAGCAACTGGTGCTGCAGGGGGGGCTGCATCTGGGCCTGCGGC
This sequence comes from Serratia sp. 3ACOL1, assembly GCF_003668775.1. Taxonomy (NCBI): domain Bacteria; kingdom Pseudomonadati; phylum Pseudomonadota; class Gammaproteobacteria; order Enterobacterales; family Yersiniaceae; genus Serratia; species Serratia sp. 3ACOL1. Next base: position 945,498 of record NZ_CP033055.1, read on the forward strand.
TCCAGCAGCAGGAGCTAGTGGAGCCGCAGGGGCGAGCAAACCAGCAAATGGGAAGGGAGATCCTATTTTTACACCAGAAGTTAATAGCCTCACTGCGAAATCCCCTACATTGACGAAGGACTTGAAAACACTTAAAGATGATGGTTGGAGTATTAAGCCCGGCGAGGCAGGAAAAGGTAGTTATGCTTCTAGAGACAAGAAAGAAATAATTGTTGATAGAAATGAGTTAGGAAAACCTGAATTAGTTACGCAAACATTAGCTCATGAAGCAGGCCATGCTCTTTATGCGCCAACTTATGATACCTCATCCAGAGAGGCATATTTAAACAGTACATTGTCAGATGAAGGGGCCGCGACTTTAAAAAATGTTGAGGTAAGACGCGAAGTTCTGAAGGGAGGTGGAGCTGATATTGGTATTGCAGGCAATAGTGCTAATCAACCCGCCTACAATTCGGCATATGATGCGTACCTCAAGGATGGTAATGCAAAAAAATCGCGTGAAGCTATTGGTAGAGTGTTTGGTAAAGGAGAACATACATCAACAACAGGAGAGTCCTACGAGGATTACTATGGAGGATGGTATGATAAAAATTACCCAGCTAAAAAATAGCATTGTAACTCTATTGTTATTAACCGCATTCTCATGTCATGCAACACGGAGTGAAGAAATGGACTCAATAAATTTTTGGCGATTTGTTAACAGTGTCAAGGTACAATTACCAGAGGGCCTTGCGCAGATAGCTCATTTTTTTAATGGTGCTTTTGTCGTAGAGGATGAAAATGATGTGTTTATATCTTACAAGAATAAAAATTTCATGCTTGATGGTAAAGTAAATATTGAAAACATTGGGGCGAAGGTGTTCCGCAAAAATAATAAGAATGCTCCCTATTTACTCACCTTGCAAGTTAGCGGTATTTGCATCACTTTACCTGAGGTAAAACAACACTATTCTGACCTGACGATCACTGATGTGCCTCGTGGGCGCTCATTGGAAGAGGAAACATCATACACCACTGTTAGATATAGTAATAACGTTAAGTTATCATTTGGTTTTGCGGAAAAAAAACCAGATTGCTTGCGTAGTATCGTGTTTAGTGTTGAACAACATTAATTGTGCTGATGATTGCTTCCCCCTTCTTGATTTTTTATTTTCGTTGAGGAGGGGGAATGTTAGGGGGGGTGTTGATGCAGTAATAGAGGATTGAGGTATTGCTGACTTGTCTTTTTTTACTTCACTCCCTTGGTGTTAATGATTGTATCTTTCATGATAATTTAATGTGTTTTTAGAGAACTGACAAAATAAGGACATGAAGAAATGACTGCATCTGGCGAATGTTCCATTTTTCAATTTAACGAGGGGGCTATTGAGCTACCTACAGCTTGGAAAGATCTCAGTGTGCTGGTGCTCAGTGCAGCCGATAACGACCAAAGCGGAATCAGCTTTACCATTTCCAGAGACGTTATTCCATGGGGAATGTCATTCAGTCAGTTTGCTGAGCGTGAGATATCCAGCCTGTCAAAACAGTTGAAAAATTACCAGCAGATTAATCAAGAGAATGGGGTGTTAGATTCCCGAGATACGGCAACCTCTGAATTTAGTTGGTCATCACCACAAGGGCCGATCCATCAATTAATGATGTTGCTTGATGTCAATCCTAAAGTGTTGGTTTTCACTGCCACGATCCCTGGATATATGACGGATGAACAGCGGCAACAAATAACCACGTTGATGAGTACATTCCAATTGCGGGAACCGGCCACAGCAGAAAAAACGGCTACAAAGTAACAGGAGCGGACGATGAGTGTTGCACAAGGAGTATGGTCAGGCGCAGGTGCTGCTGGCGGGCGCTCTGCCGTTCGTCAAGAGGTGATGGAACAACAGCGTGGGGCATCACCACCGGATACCAGTGAGGGCGGTGCTGAGTCTTTTAACGAGCAAGCTCTGAACTTTATGGAGAGCGAAGAAGTAAACAGTGCGGTGACTGTCGGCATGGGGGCCTATGCCGTCGCGAGTGGTGCAGGGGCACCTTTCGCCGTCGGGCTAGCTGCTGGTTACGTTGGCGCACAAGCGGGTAGTTATGTCGGCGAAAAAGCAGGTACAGCCATTGCCGAGTACCTTGGATGGAAAAAGGTGGCAACGGAGGGGGATGCTCCGGCGCGCATGGGTGACTTTATTGCGCACCAAAAGAAAGACCTCGGTACCTGGGGGGCATTAGGCGGAATATTGCTTGGAGCGGTTGCTGCCGTTGCCGTGGGAGCCTTGGTGGTTGCTACTGGTGGCGCGGCTCTTGTTGTTGTTGCAGCGGCAGCGGCAGCAGGTGGATTCGTTGGTGCTGGTGTAGCCGCAGCTGGCGCAGTGATGGGGCAATACGGTGACAATAAAGGCACAATTATCGACGGTTCCCCCAACGTTTATTTTGAAGGGAAAAAGGTGGCACGGGTAGGCGATCCTATCGTGTGTAGCGATCATCCTGGTCCCCCTCCGGTTATCGCGGAAGGGGCGAAAACGGTCTACGCTAATGGCAAACAAATTGCCCGTTTAGGGCACCGTACTACTTGTGATGCTAACATCAATAGTGCTGCGGCTACCATTGCTGAAACCACAGAAACGGCGCAGATTTTCAAAGTCAAAGACAGCCGTAACTCGGCCCTGCGCTGGGTGACTATTGTCGCCAGTTATCTACCGATACCCAGAGGGAAGAAAAAGGGAAGCAAGCCCAAAGTTTCCGCTGAATCTGATGGCAAAAGCACTGCATCTACGGGGTGTGCTAGTGATCCTGTCGACGTAGCTACAGGGGATTTTCTGCAAATATGGCCTATTATCGATATTCCGGGAATTTTGCCGCTGACGCTCACCCGGCTCTATCGTTCCAGTGGTAATTTGACTGGCAGTTTTGGCGATAAATGGGCAGATGATTGGTCTCAGCATTTGATCCTTGAAGACGCAGTCATTCGTTTTCGCAATCATGAAGGTGTACTGCTGACATACGATGCACCACAAGACGACGATGACGTTCAGGCCATCAATCTACACGAAGGTCATTATTTGCTTTATGGCCAACGTAGTGGCGTATTGCATATTTTTAACCGACAAACACAACAAATCCTGAGTTTTGCCGAACCGCAGGGGAATGTTCGCTGCTTGTCTGCCATCAGCGATCGTTTCGGTAATCAAATTCGTTTTCGCTATTCTGATGAACGGCAGCTTTCACGCATTGATCATAGCGACGGTTATTCACTTGAACTAAGTTATCATCAACAGAAATTATCTGTGATCGACTTGATCACACCAGTTCAGCGTCAATGGCTGGTTAAATGCCATTATGCCGCCAACGGCCTGTTAGCAGAATGCAATACTTTCCAGTTTACCCATCTTCATCATGAGTATAATGATGCTGGTTACATGACCCGCTGGCATGACACTGACAAAACTGACGCTCATATTCTCTATGACCCGCAGGGCAGAGTACTGTCTACACGTACCGCTAGCGGGCATTACCAGGATCGTTTTATCTACGATGATGCCGCCCAATGCACAACCTATCTGGATGCGGAAGGAGGATGCACACGTTTTTGGTATAACAGTGATGGTCAGGTGACCCGTGAAATTGACCCGCTAGGGCGGGAACATTTGACTGAATGGGCGTTCGGCAACAAACTTTCTGAAACGGATGCCCTGGGACGCAAGGTAGAGTTCCAGCTTAATCAGTATGGCGAAACAGAGCAGATTACGACCCCTACGGGTGAAATATATCGCTATGAGTACAATGGTTTTGGGCAGGTCACGAATAGCACCTTACCGGATGGTAAAGGTTGGCAATTTATCTATGGTGATGAAGGACAACTTTGCAATGTTGTTGATCCGCAGGGCTTACGGCAAGAATATCGTTATGGCGAGTTGGGGGCATTAGTACGTCAGATTCTGCCTAACGGGGCAGAGTGGCGTTACAGTTACAACACGCAGCATCAAGTCAGTGAGATTATCGCGCCTGATGGCGGTGTTACGCTATTAAATCAGGATATCTTTGGCCGCTTGAAAGACAGCCAAGACCCATTGGGGCACATCACCCGTTATGCTTATAGCCCTCAGCATGCCAGCCCGATGGGCAGCGTCAGCCAGGTTTATCTGCCTGATGGCATTAAGCAGGCGATTACCTATGACAGTGAAAAACGCATTGCGGCAATGACTGATGGTGCGGGAAAAACAACCCGTTACGAATACGGCGGTTTTGATTTGTTGACGGGCCTTATTCGTCCAGATGGGCAGAAATTGACATTTAGCTATGACAAGCTAACTCGTCTTGATGGTGTCACCAATGCGTTAGGTGAAACTTACCGTTACACGCGTGATTTGGCCGGACAGGTCATTACGGAAACGGACTTTACCGGGCGTACCATCCAATATCAATACGATGCTGTGGGACGTCGCATTTGGGCGCGTTACCCAGATCGTCGTGTGATCAGTTGGCAATACTCACCGCGTGATCAGGTCTTGGCTCAACAGACATGGCGCTGTGATAAATTGAGCTCTACGCTGGTCGCAACGGTGAGTTATAGCTACGACGAACAGGGGCGCTTGCTAAAAGCTGAAAATGCAGAAGCCGTTGTTGAGTTTGACTATGATGATGCTGGTCAACTGATTGCAGAGCGCTTGAATGGACGAGAGATTAAGCATCAGTGGGATACGCTAAACGGCACGCCAAGTGCTCGGTTGGTTGGTGAGCTTGGGCTTGATTTTGACTACGGTCTTCAGGGTGAACTGACCCAGTTAACGCTTGCGGGCCATCAGCCCTTACGCTTGCAGCACGATAAGCTTGGTCGAGAAACCGTGCGCGAAAGTGCCGCAGGATTTATCCAGTCCTGTAATTATACTTCCGTAGGATTGTTGGCCAATCAGGCAGCAGGGCGTAACTCGTCCTTGTTCCAGCAGCAATTAATGACACCAGACTCAATGACACCTGTGTTGCATGGGAGTGCAGTCAACCGCAGTTGGCAATATGACCAGGCCTATAACGTGGTGGGTATTGATGATGGGCGTTGGGGTAAGACACAGTACCAATATGATCTCAATGACCAGATAGTTCGTGCGAACTTTGGTGGTATTCTGCCGCTAATTGAACAGTTTACCTACGACGCTAACCAAAACCTCACATTGCATGCACGTATGCCACGCGGGGCTGAAGCTGCCTTACAGCAAGACGAGCAGCATCAGCGCGCAGGTCGTGTCGTATCCCGTGGTAACTGCCAATATCATTACGATATGGGTGGAAGGTTGGTTGAAAAACGTGTTCTTAAAGAAGGATTCCGGCCACAGGTGTGGCGCTATCGTTGGAATGAACAGGATCAATTATCGGAATTGATGACGCCGAAAGGTGAGCGTTGGCGCTATGGTTACGATGCTTTTGGGCGGCGCATCCGAAAACTACGGTTGATAGACAGCAAGCCATTTATTTCAACGTTGTTTGATTTGCCTGAACCAGCGACCCAACCAGCTAGCACTGTGGTGCAGGGCTATGAGTACCTGTGGAGTGGTGATCAGCTGATAGAGGAAGCTCCTATCTATGCCGATGGCACTGTTGCCTATGAGCAGAGTATCCACTGGTTGTATACTCCAGGTTCGTTAACACCGGTGGCCCGTTATGAACAGGGCAAACTCCATTATGTCGTTGCCGACCACTTGGGTACTCCACGTGAATTGCTCAACGAGCAAGGGAAAATGGTCTGGGCAGACCGTTTGAGCACTTGGGGTAAAACCGAGTTGTGGCAACAAGCGGCCAACGACGAAGATAAGGTTACCTGCAATCTTCGGTTTGCGGGTCAGTATGCGGATGCCGAGTCTGGGTTGCATTATAACCGTCATCGCTATTATGATGTGGATACAGGGCAGTACTTGTGCCCAGACCCGATAGGGCTGGCGGGGGGCGGGAATCCATACTCTTACGTCAAAAACCCGTTGGCTTATATTGATCCGCTTGGGTTGGCTACATGCCCTGTGATTAAACAGCGGGTTCTGGAGAACATTGCTGCGAGTAAAGCGGCAAGAGAGTCGTCTAACTTCCCTAAGCAACCGACTCCTCCAGGTCAGGGATATCATAACGAGACATATGCAGCAAGGCCTGTTAAACCAGAGGATGCCCTAAATAGATGGAATGATTTCCTTGGGCCAGGGCCTCATTCGAATACTCATCCTCGTACTGGATTACCCGATGCAGATAGAATAGTATCTGCTGATGGCAAGCGAAGTATTCGTTATGGTAATCATGAGATGAATAGTAAACCAACGAAACATCATTATCATGAGGAAACATGGACTTATGATCCTGTTAATAATGTTATGAATGTAGATAATCTTGTCGTAAGGGTACCTTTAAAAAAATGACCAATATAGTTATAACTGAGTTAATTGACTCATATGTAAAATTCACATCACCTCTAGGTCATGGAATGGCTTCGTGGTCTGGAGATATGCCCGTTGTTGGTTGTAATTATAATGTTGAGATAGATATAGATGAACATTTGGAGTTCGGAGAAAATCTCTTTTCTTCAGGTGGAAATGTATCGAGTGTCAGTGTTGTTAATAAAAAAATTACATTTGTGGCGGAAGTAATATCTTATGAAGATGATGGGGTTTTAACCGTATCTCTTGGAGGAGATATAATTTTTTTAGAAGTTTCATTGCCTTCTGTAATAAATGGATATGTTGAGTTTTTAACATCACCGGATAAAGTTTATTTATATCCTGTTGACTTATGAATTAATAAAACCCCGGAAGGTTCCTTTCCGGGGTTTTTATCTATAATCATGTTGGCTTTCCGGTACGCGAATCACTATCGGTAAGCCAAGTTGGTGTACATTAGCTATTCTACCGTTAGGCACAGTTTGCTCTTATCCCGAATTTAGTTAAGCTGCTTTACGTCGCCATTTCCCCAACACATATACTCGCCATTATCCTGCACCCAGTCCGCAGTATCATTGGATTATATTCCAGTATCTCAATTAGTTTGTGTTTACATTACCTCTTGATTTATAATAATTTTGTTCGGATAAAAGCAATCAAGGTAGGTGATTGCGTGGTTAATATCCTTGAGTATGATGTATTTCTGACGTGGTTGTATTACCTGAACTGGTAATTGGTTATATTTCATGGACTGACTGCTCAAGGAAATCTACATTATAGTGGTATGGACAAACCACTAACTACGGGAGCGACACCTAACTCTATATATACGCATATTGACCCTAAGACAGGAAAATTAGCTCATAATACTATATATGATTCTAATGGGAGCGTAATTTGGTACGTGGATTTCAAGAGTCATGGCATTGAATCAGGTTATTATCACGAGTTCCCTATACCAGAAAACCCAGCATCTGGGCATGGCCCAGGTAAGCCGCATCATCCAAATTATACTTTCACCAGGAATAGAACCGCATACACCAATAGGTCAATGAGATAAATTATGATTAACAACTTTTTAAAAGAAATAACCATTGGGTATGATGGGTTAATCAGGAAGATAGAGTTTCTATCTTTTGATAGTGCATTTGTTGTTATATCTGTAATGAAAAAAACGAATGGGGAATGGGTTAATGTTAAATTCCATTTGAAAGGGCTAAAAGAGTTTTCTGTTAAGCAAAAGCCAAATCATTCTAATGTTGTTTTGTCTGGTGGTATTTCCCACATGATTATAAATAACATTCACTTCATTGACTTTTCGCCTTACTCCGACTCTATGGAAAATGAAAATGACTTCAGAATGTCTGATGTGTATTTTGCTTCAGAACTAATTGAGTGCGAAGTGCTTCCTTACTCAGAGTAAACATAAGTCTGGGAAGATCTTATCTAGGACTTCCCAGTTAATTTTATCTGTCACAATATCAGTACATTAATTTACAGTTATTTTGTTGAGCATAAATATAGTTATCAGTGATTTCTCGGTCAGATCACTTTGGTGCAGCTAAGCCATCGCTAAATACAGATTGCCATTTTCTCATGTCCGCTCCGTAACCTCATCCGGTGACGTTCTCTTGCCTCAATTATTCTGTATTTACATTACTATTTTATTTAAAATAACTTTATGCAGATAAAAACTATCAAGGTAGGGCGGTAGCGTGATTAAGATCCTTGAGTATGATGCATTTCTGGCGGAGGTGTACCACCTGAACCGGTAGTATGACTCGCGGGAGGGATGTTGCCTGTGTCCAGACCCGATAGGGCTGGCGGGGGGTATGAACCTTTATGCATATGCGTTTACCCCCTCACATGGATAGACCGTTGGGTTTATGTTTCAGTAGTATTAAATGGAAGAAATGGTAAAATATTTGGAAAAAAAGGCAAGCTAAGCGAGTGCTATAATATGCATATTGTGAAGCAAGGCGAGTTTGGAGATATTAGTATGAAGCAATACCATCAACAGATGGAGGGGTTTTAATTAGAGTTGTCTCCTGATTTCAAACAGGCGAAAATTGGTAATCAAGTAATAAAATTTGATCCGGGTTATAATAGAGTGCTTGTTGGGTATGCGAAAGATAGAGAGATCCTTTCATTCTACAAGTTACAACCTGACCTTGTTAAGGATAGTCCTTTTACAGATGCTATTAATGAGGCATTGCGTAAAACAGGACTTTCACAATCGGATGTAACTTACAAATGAAAAAAATAAGCAGAAAATTAGCGTTAACTCACTTGGCTATAATTAAAATAGCACAATGCTCAGAAGAAGATGTTGATAATATTCTTTTTGCTGAGTATCTTAATGAAGACGGTGAGTCTATAGAGTATTCGGATATTTTTGATGACTCTATTCAAGAATGTTTATTGAATTATTTCATTGATGTGAAATTAAAAGGCTTTACTAATGAATATTTACAAAAATATCTTGTGGGTTTATATAAGGAACCATTTACTGTTGTAGGTAATGAAGATGTTTTAGAGGAATGCCCTTGTTGTGGTTATCTAACCTTACCTAGTCGGGGAGGATATGATGTCTGCTCTGTATGCTACTGGGAAGATGATGGGAAGCCAAGTAGTGAGTTAGATAGTTATAGCTCTGTTAATCACTCAACTCTTAGGGAGTACAGAGAAAAATTTGAAGAAAAAAATGCAGAGTTAAATAATATACCGTATAAATTAGGTAGAAATGCCTGATGGTTTTTTATTTTTGAAATCAAACCGGAAAGTTTAGCTTCTATCTTTCCGGCTAATCTATATTCCTTGTAACATTAATAAATTTCTCTATTGCACCCGAATAACTGCAATGTCGGATATCACTTTGACGTTGCCCTGTTAGGCCCTACTGCGTCCGCCAGATACAGCACATCATATTATTGATGTACCTAGGGGGTGTTCATTGGAAGAAGAAATATCATATTCAACTCCTAGGGGTAGTAATAATTTTAAGTTAACATTTGGTTATGCAGAGAGTAAGCCCGACTGCTTACGCAGTATAATATTTAGTGTAGATTGAGTGAGGCAGAAGCACAATGAATCGCATAAATATATTCAATAAGCATTCTCCATTAACGGGTTTTTATATTCTATCGTCTTGGTTTGTATTGAAAAACAGTATGTTTGATGTAGACCCCTCTGCGTTTAAAACTATAACATCAGAAGATGAGTTGTTTTTAATCAAAGATCATTTTTTTGGTGAAGATTTGTTTATCTCTAGAACAGAGTATCATTTGTCATCCAGAGATAATATTGTTGCGGTTGTATCAGTCGGATGCAGGCTTTTTGATGATAGAGACTTAAGCGAGATACCTACATGTTTCTATGATGTAGACTTTTATTTAAATAAAAGTGGTAAGGGACAACAAACCTTGTACCAGGTTGCAAGTATAGTCACCAATAGATTTGATGCCATAAAAAAGGCATCATTATATATGAAGGTTTTCTTTCATTATGTTACCCCCGCAATCTCTAATGGGGAGCTTAACGTAAAAATTAACTTTCAAGAGTATGATAGTAGTTTTGGTATGTTGTAAGTATATGGTTTGGAGTTAAAGGCAGAAGCTCGATCCGAAATATCCCGCCTGGCGGTGCTGTGCATGATGTTATTCATCATCTCTGATGATTTTTATTTAATTCCATCTGAGTGGGGAGTGATTCGTTATGATAATGCCAATAAGACTTTTTGGCATTATCTTTGTGGAGTTATTGATTCGGTTGAGGTTAATGAATACGTGGGAATTACAATGGTGACAAAAGAGACTATCTGACTCTTGATGATGGAAAATTAGTAAAGAGAAAGAGCGTTGGCTAACCCTTTCTCTGGGTGCTAAAGGAACCGTTCTGGAATTTCCCTGCTATTTTTATTTGTTATTACGCCAACACAGTACTCCCAGCCAGCACCCCTCAATGAGCAACAATATACAACTCCTTGCTATAAACATAATCCTGAGGGTTATGCGTAGGGAACCCGCCCACATAAGGCTTTAATAGCTTAATCAGTGGCTGATAATAGATAGGAATAATTGGTGCTTGCTGGTTAATCCGTGCTTCGGCCTGCGAATATAATCCATCGCGTGTCACAGGATCTAGGCTGTTTTCTGCCTGCTTCAATAACCGGTCGTACTCGCTATCCTGCCAGTGCCCGACGTTTTCCACATTGGTGGATTGCAAGGTATTCAAAAACGTCGAAGGTTCATCATAGGTGGCATCCCAAGACTGTCGGGAGAGCATAAAGTCCCCGGCCCGTCGTGCATCCAGGTAGGTTTTCCACTCCATATTACGCAATGTCACTTGAGCTCCGAGCATTTTCTTCCACTCCGAAGAGAGTGCAATGGCGGTTTTCTCATGCAAATCGTATTTGTTGTAGAACAGCTCAAACTTAAGCGGGTGCTGTTTATCATATCCCGCCTGGCGCAATAGTTCCTGCGCCGCTGCTGCGCGCTGGACCAGCGGTTGATTCAACTCATCCAATACCGGTGGTTTAAAGCCAGCAACTTGCGGTGGGGTTAAGGTGCTTGCTGGCTCACGCAGCCTGAGCACTTTACGTGCAATGAGATCGCGGTCAACCGTAAGGTACAAGGCGCGGCGAACTCTCACATCGTTAAACGGCGGTTTGGTGGTATTAAAATTATAATATTCGGTGTTTAAGCGTGGGATAATCCGCAGTTCGCCGGGCAGATTCTTTTGAATATCCTTGATTTGATCTGCCGGTACCCAGGTGAGATCCAAATCCCCCGCACGATAGCGGTTGTAGCCAGCAACCGCATTATCGACCACCAAGTATTCAACCTGCGTCAGCACGGTTGCGGCCCGGTTCCAATAGTGTGGGTTAGGCTTGGCGACAATTTTCTCATTCACCACGCGGTTGCCTAGCACAAATGCACCGTTAGAGACGATATGTTCCGGGTTGCTCCATTTCTCACCGTATTGCTGCACCAGCTTATGGGGAACGGGGAAGGTGGTTGGCCATGCCAACATAGAGATAAACCACGGGGTAGGTTGTTCCAAATCAACCTGCAAGGTGCGCGCATCTATCGCGCGAATGCCCAACTCATTCGGCGGCATCTTTCCACTCACAATCTGCGCTGCATTCACTACGTGTGCCGAGGCTAAGTAGTCAGCAAATGGGCTGGCAGTCGCAGGATCAACGGCACGCTGCCAGGCAAAAACAAAATCCTCCGCCGTTAACGGCGAACCATCGGACCAACGTAAATTGTCGCGCAGGGTGAATACCACACGTTTGCCATCCGCACTGATTTTCCAGCTTTCGGCCTGGGCGGGCTGCACGTTGCCGTTACCATCAAGCCATACCAGCCCTTCAAACAAATCCAGCGCCACCTGGGCTGCGGTATTTTCTTCTATTTTTTGTGGGTCTAGCGTGCTGGGTTCACTGTGATTGTTGTAGCGAAATACTTGCTGGGTGGCTAGTGAAGTGCCGGTCGGGACTTGAGCGGCATACAGCGGTGCCACGCTCATCAGGCTGACCAGCCACAATGGCGACAATTTTTTCATGATATTCCCTTGGTTTTCCTAAGTGTAGGTAGTTTATCCCCGTAAACCTGCGCAAGCTATTTCCCCTCTCAATGAGAAGACAGCTCATACTTCTTTATCTTGCGATACAGCGTCGCGATGCCAATCCCCAGCTTCTCCGCCACCACCTTCTTGTTCGCATGCTGGCTCAGCGCCTCCTCAATCATCAGCTTCTCCATACTCTCCAAGCCCGCCATATCGTGGTTTTCGCAACTCTCTATGGCCTTATAAGTAGATACGCTGGCACGAGCCTCCAGATGTTGCCCACGGGTCAGATTGGGTGGCAGCAAATAGGTATCGATGATTTCACCGCTCGGCACCACGTTAACCAGATACTCCATCAAATTACTCAGTTCGCGCACGTTGCCTGGCCAGCGGTGTCGGCGTAGCAGCTCGAGTACCTCTGCCGAGATGCCGGGGTAAATAATGCCGATCCGCTTGGTGTGCAAACTGAGGAAATAGTGCACCAGCAGTTCGATATCGCCTTCGCGCTCACGCAGCGGTGGCAGGGTGATGGGGATAACGTTCAAGCGGTAATAGAGGTCTTCACGGAACTTGCCTTCGGCAATGTACTGTTCCAGATTCTGGTTGGTGGCGGAGATAATGCGGATATCGACCGGGATCGGCTTGCTAGAGCCGATCGGCAACACCTCACGGGATTCCACCGTGCGCAGCAGCTTGGCCTGCAACATTAGCGGCATATCACCGATCTCATCCAGGAATAGCGTCCCCTGATTGGCCGCCTGGATCAGCCCCACCTTGCCATTGGCCGAAGCGCCGGTAAATGCGCCCTTCAGGTAACCGAACAGTTCACTCTCCAACAGCTGATCCGGAATAGCGGCGCAGTTAATGGCGATAAAGGGTTTATCGCTGCGGTTGCTCAGCCGGTGGATCGCCCGCGCCACCACCTCTTTGCCAGTGCCGCTTTCGCCAACCACCAACACGCTTGAAGGGCTGGGGGCAATACGGGTAATTAAATTTTTCAGTAGGCGCATCGGTTTGCTTTCCCCCGCCAGTTGCTCAATACGCGGGTCTTGCAGGACTAGAGTTTCGTTAAATGTGGAGTGTGACTGATGGAAGGCCATTAAAAATAATTGATGATCCTGAACCTGATGCAACTGGCCAATCATAATCTCTTGGTTATCGTCAAAGGAGAGAATATGTTGCAGATGTCCGCTGGTGTAATTTTGCTGGAAGGTGAGGGCGCGAATAGTAAAGGTTTTGCCGATAATATTTTCCTGCGGCATATTGAGCTGTTTCAAAGCCATCATATTGGCAAACTTAACCTGGCTCTTTTCATTGAGTATTAACACCCCCTGGTCCATATTTTCAATCAGGCTGAAAAGCACTTTATTTAAGCCACCGCTGCCGCCTTGCGTCTCCAATAAGTTGGAAACGAAAACGTTGGAGATATTGCGCACGTAGCCCGAGAACTCTTGCAGGTTATCCCGCAACCTTTGCTGTTGTTCCAGGGTGAAGGCCACCAGGCTGATCACGCCGATGCAGGCATCTTGGAACAGGATAGGAATGCCGAGGAAGGCCTTTTCCTGGCACTCATCTTTGCTGGTGCAGCCTTCGCACACCGGGTCGTAACGGGAGTGGGTGACTATTTTTTCGTTTTTGGTGTCAAGCACATATTTCAACAACCAGGAGTTGCTGCCGAGCTTGATGCCAAATTGTTTGCCATAGGGGCCAGTGCCTGCCACGCGTACCAGGTTGGCATCGACAATCTCTACCTCCAGCAGCAACACGCTGGAGAGCATCTTGGTAAAGCGCAAAATTGTCGGTTGGATCTGCATAAGAGCCGACTGGGCAGTGGCCGATGCTATCATCACGCGTCTCCCGTTATCGTCATTGAAAAAGAAACGATAATACACTACGGCCAGATATAATTTGATAGTCATCAAGCTAATCCCACAGAGAATAGAGATTCTGCTGTTAGCATCACATTTTATTATCAAAATGATACTGCGCGCTAATTTCTATCATTTTGGGTTGCGAGAAAGGCTGATAATTATAAATGGCAGATTCACGCCGCAGGGAATTATCCCTTGCCAGCAATATCCTGGCTGGAAAATTCACCTTAACCGCCCCGAAACTCCCGTTTTATGTGATCGTCATCATAATAATCCGCAGTTTTATGTTACGTAGCTTAACTTTCCCCTTGTTGGCACGCTTATTGATTGTCCTGTAGCCAGACGCTGAAAAAGCGTATTTGTTATTCCGAGGTTAGGCACTTGTTTTAACGGATCACCACCACACTCTCTATTTAGGGGCAAAGATGAGAACAGTTAACCAGTTAATTAAGGAAATAAGCGCGTTAAAGTCCAATTTACATCAAAAGGACTTTTTACTGACGTGGGAACAGAGCCGTGACGAGCTGGAACTGGTGCTCAAGCTGGCGGAATCGCTGAAAACCATGCGCTCAGAAAACATTGCCACCAAGATTTTCAACAGTGGCTTAGGCATCTCCATCTTCCGTGATAACTCCACGCGTACCCGTTTTTCTTATGCCTCGGCGCTCAACCTGCTGGGGTTGGCGCAGCAAGATCTGGATGAAGGTAAATCGCAGATCGCCCACGGGGAAACGGTGCGTGAAACGGCCAACATGATCTCCTTCTGCGCGGATGCCATCGGTATCCGTGACGACATGTATCTGGGAGCCGGCAACGCCTATATGCGTGAGGTGGGTGCCGCGCTGGATGAAGGGTTCGAGAAGGGCGTGCTGCCACAGCGCCCGGCATTGGTCAACTTGCAGTGCGATATCGATCACCCAACGCAGGCGATGGCGGATCTGGCGTGGTTACAGGAGCACTTTGGCAGCCTGGAAAATCTGAAAGGCAAGAAGATCGCCATGACCTGGGCTTATTCACCCAGCTATGGCAAACCGCTGTCGGTGCCGCAGGGCATCATTGGCCTGATGACCCGCTTTGGCATGAAGGTGACTCTGGCCCATCCGGAAGGTTACGACCTGATCCCGGATGTGATCGAAGTGGCGAAGAACAACGCCGCCGCTTCCGGTGGCAGCTTCCAGCAGGTGACCTCGATGGCCGAAGCCTTCCAGGGTGCGGATATCGTTTATCCGAAATCCTGGGCGCCGTACAAGGTCATGGAGCAGCGTACCGATCTGCTGCGTGCCGACGATCACGCGGGCCTCAAGGCGCTGGAGCAACAGTGCCTGGCGCAAAACGCCTACTACAAAAACTGGCACTGCACCGAAGAGATGATGAAGCTGACCAAAGGCGGCGAAGCGCTCTATATGCACTGCCTGCCAGCGGACATCACCGACGTATCCTGCAGTGAAGGGGAAGTCTGTGCCAGCGTATTCGAGAAGTACCGTATTGCCACCTATAAGGAAGCCAGTTGGAAGCCTTATATCATCGCGGCGATGATTATGGCGCGCAAATTCTCCAACCCGGGCCTGGTGTTGGATCAATTACTGAAAGAAGCAGAAAAACGCATTAAATAAATTTACCTGGTCAGGGATACCGGGCGGTGTCCCTGCACGGTGAAAGTTAATGCGACCAGAAGAGGTAGCGGTTATGTCGGTTTTTTCATTGAAAGTGGCGATAGAGGATAACCGTTATTTTAACGGCGAAACCTCCCCTCTGTTCTCTAAGGCGCAAGCGCAGAAAGCGCGCGAGTTTCATAAAAAGATCGCGGGTTATCAGCCAACGCCGTTATGCGCGTTGGACGATCTCGCTCAGCTGTTTGGCGTGCGGAAAATCCTGGTCAAAGACGAGTCCAAACGCTTTGGTTTAAATGCCTTCAAGATGCTCGGCGGTGCTTACGCCATTGCCCAGCTGCTGTGTGAAAAGTACCAGATTGATATTAATGCGTTTTCTTTTGAAAAGTTTAAAACCACGGCGACCGAGAAGATGACCTTCGCCACCACCACCGACGGCAACCATGGTAGGGGTGTCGCGTGGGCGGCGCAACAGCTGGGCCAGCATGCGGTGGTGTATATGCCTAAAGGCTCGGCACAGGAGAGGGTGGATCACATTCTCAACCTGGGTGCCGAGTGCATCGTCACCGATATGAACTACGACGATACCGTGCGCCTGACCATGAAAACGGCTCAGGAACGTGGCTGGCAGGTGGTGCAGGACACCGCCTGGGAAGGCTACACCAAGATCCCAACCTGGATCATGCAGGGTTACGCCACGCTGGCAGACGAAGCGGCCGAACAGATGCGGCAGATGCAGATCGAGCGGCCAACCCATGTGCTGTTACAGGCCGGTGTCGGGGCGATGGCAGCGGGCGTGCTGGGCTATCTGGTCGACGTGTTTGGTGCGGATAAGCTGCATTCGGTGATCGTCGAACCCGAGCTGGCCGATTGCGTTTATCGCTCCGGGGTAAAAGGGGACATCGTCAACGTGGGCGGCGATATGGCCACCATCATGGCCGGTCTGGCCTGTGGTGAGCCTAACCCCTTGGGCTGGCCGCTGCTACGTAACTGCGCCACGCAGTTTATTTCCTGCCAGGACAGCGTGGCGGCGTTAGGGATGCGGGTGTTGGGTAATCCGCTGGGTAATGACCCGCGCATTATCTCCGGCGAGTCCGGTGCCGTGGGGTTGGGCGTACTGGCTGCGGTACATCACAGCCCGCAACGTGCGCAGCTGATGCAAAAACTCGGTCTGAATAGCCAGTCGGTAGTGCTGTTGATCAGCTCCGAAGGCGATACCGACGTGAAGCACTATCGCGAAGTTGTATGGGAAGGGAAGCATCCCGTCTGAGCATACCCGTCGTCTTTCAAGCTGCAGCGTTGTTACCTGCACTATCTCACCCCAGTCACTTACAAAAGTAAGCTCCTGGGGATGAGATAGCTTGGCGCCTAGCTGCAACTCGAAATCCATAGGGCATCAAGGCCGAATTCTGAGTTTACTCAACCTCTCGCAGTAGCGAGGGGTAATAAAAAATTGGAGAAAAAAATACAATGGCAAAGCAAATTCCTTTCGAATTGGTGTTAGAGAAAGCCTACCAATACAAAGATGAGATGACGCGCTTCCTGCGGGACATGATCGCTATCCCGAGTGAAAGTTGTGACGAAAAGCTGGTGGTGCTGTGTATCAAGAAAGAGATGGAGAAGGTCGGGTTCGACAAGGTTGAGATTGACCCGATGGGCAACATCCTGGGCTATATCGGCCACGGCCCACACCTGATCGCGATGGACGCGCATATCGATACCGTCGGCATCGGCAACATCAAGAACTGGACCTTTGACCCTTACCAGGGCATGGAAAATGACGAGATCATCGGTGGCCGTGGCGCATCGGATCAGGAAGGCGGCATGGCTTCCATGGTTTACGCGGGCAAAATCATCAAGGATCTGGGGCTGGAAGATCAGTATACGTTGCTGGTGACCGGCACCGTGCAGGAAGAAGACTGCGACGGTCTGTGCTGGCAGTACATTATTGAGCAATCCAACATCCGCCCAGAGTTCGTGATCAGCACCGAACCAACCGACTGCCAGATCTACCGCGGCCAGCGTGGCCGTATGGAAATCCGCGTGGATGTGCAAGGCATCAGCTGCCACGGCTCGGCACCGGAGCGTGGCGATAACGCCATTTTCAAAATGGGCCCAATCCTCAACGAACTGCAACAGCTGTCCGGCAACTTGGGTAACGATGATTTCCTGGGCAAAGGCACGCTCACCGTTTCAGAGATTTTCTTCACTTCACCTAGCCGCTGCGCGGTAGCAGACAGCTGTGCGGTATCCATCGACCGCCGCCTGACCTGGGGTGAAACCTGGGAAGGGGCGTTGGACGAGATCCGTGCGTTGCCAGCGGTACAGGCCGCCAAGGCGGTCGTGTCGATGTATGACTATAGCCGTCCGTCCTACACCGGTCTGGTGTATCCAACCGAATGCTACTTCCCTACCTGGAAGGTCGAAGAAGATCACATCACGGTGAAAACCCTGAGCAAGGCCTATCAAGGTCTGTTCAAGAAGCAGCCGGTGGTGGATAAGTGGACCTTCTCTACCAACGGGGTCTCTATCATGGGGCGTCACGGTATTCCGGTGATCGGTTTTGGCCCGGGCAAAGAGCCTGAAGCCCACGCGCCGAACGAGAAGACCTGGAAAGACCATCTGGTGACCTGTGCGGCTATGTATGCCGCCGTGCCTTTGGCTTATCTGGAAGAGTTGGATAAATAAGCGACCCCTCACCCCAACCCTCTCCCACAGGGAGAGGGAGCTGTCCGGAGTCTGTGGTTGGTCCGTACAGCTTCGGAAAGTGGGGTGCAAGAGGAAAGATATTACACATAGAAATCAGCGAACTCGATCGGTCTCCACAGGGAGAGGGAGCTGTCCGGAGTCTGTGGTTGGTCCGTGCAGCTTCGGAAAGTGGGGTACAAGAGGAAAGATATTACACATAGAAATCAGCGAACTCGATCGGTCCCCACAGGGAGAGGGAGCTGGTGTCGAGTGGTTTTCAAATGTGCAAATTTCATCTGTAACGAGGGTGATGTAGTAGGCGAGCCTCTGCTTCTCCAGGAAGAACGCTAAAACATCCGCGAATTCGATCGGTTCCCTCTCCCTGTGGGAGAGGGTTAGGGTGAGGGGCCTATCCAGCACCCAGCAAGCATCACACAGCAATATACCCGGCACCCTCCGCCGGATTTTTTTATGGAGTGCCTAGCAATGAAGCAGTTGATTAAGAACGGCATTCTGGTTGATAGCGACGGGCAGTACGCTCAGGATTTGTTGATTGAAAACGGGGTGATCTGCCAGCGCGACACGGCGATCGAAGCCGATAGCCAGTGTGAAGTTATCGATGCGTCCGGCTGTTACGTCATGCCCGGTGGCATCGATGTCCATACCCATTTCAATATCGATGTCGGCATCGCCCGCAGCTGCGACGATTTTTTCAGTGGCACCCGCGCGGCGGCCTGCGGCGGTACCACCACCATTATCGATCATATGGGATTTGGTCCGGCGGGCAGCAATCTCCATCATCAGCTCAACGTCTACCACCAGTATGCGGCCGGCAATGCGGCGATCGACTACGGCTTTCACGGCGTGATCCAGCATATCGACGACGGCATTCTCGAAGAGATGGCCAGCATGGTGCATGACGAAGGGATCAGCAGTTTTAAGCTGTATCTGACCTACCTCTACAAGATTAATGATACCGACGTGCTGCGGGCCTTGGGGCAACTGCGGCAGGTTGGGGCATTAACTACCGTTCACCCAGAAAACGATGCAGCGATTGCTCTGCGCCGTGCTGCGCTGGTGGCTGCAGGTAAAACAGCACCGATCCACCATGCATTAAGCCGCCCGTTGGAATGTGAGGCAGAAGCGATTGGCAGGATGATCAATCTGGCCCATCTGGCAGACAACGCGCCGCTGTACATCGTCCATTTATCTAATGGTCTGGGGCTGGATTATTTGCGTCTGGCACGCCAACAGCGCCAACCGGTGTGGGTAGAAACCTGCCCGCAGTATCTGCTGCTCAATGAACAATGTTACCTGCGCGAAGATGGGGCGAAATACATCCTCAGCCCACCGCTGCGCGACCAGCGTGAATTGGATCGTCTGTGGGTAGGCATTGCCGACGGTTCTATCGATACCGTCGCCACCGATCACTGCACTTTCCCTTATCACCAACGGCAGGCAATGGCGGCGGGGGATTTTACCCGCTGCCCGAACGGCCTGCCTGGGGTTGAGAATCGCATGATGCTGCTGTTCTCTCATGGGGTGATGAGCGGGCGGATTTCCCCTTCACGCTTTGTGGCGCTCACCAGCAGCAACCCGGCGCGGTTGTTTGGCTTGTGGCCGCGTAAAGGCAATCTAAACCCCGGCGCTGATGCCGACGTGGTGATCTTTGATCCGCGCCAATCCACGGTTATCAACCACGCGCGGCTTCATGACAATGCGGACTATTCGCCTTATGAAGGTTTTCAGTGCCAGGGCGCGCCGGTGCTGACGATGTGCCGAGGTGAAATCGTAGCTCGCAATGGCGAATTTACCGGGCGGCAGGGATACGGGCAGTTCTTGCGTCGTCGACCTTTCAATGCCCAGATCGCGGCAAAAATGGGGTAACAGAGTCTTGTGTTGCCCCTCACCCCAACCCTCTCCCATAGGGCGAGGGAGTAGGACGGCGTTGTGGCCCGTAAAATGTTGAAGTAAGACACCGCAATAACAACGTGGCACGGACGGTCCCCTCTCCTTGGGGAGAGGGTTAGGGTGAGGGGAGTCATACGTTGCACTAATCAATAAGGATCAAAATGAACAAGAAAATAGTTCTGGCATTGGGCGGTAACGCATTGGGTGAGGGCCTGGCGGAACAGATGCAGGCGGTTAAAACCACCGCGCGGGCGATTGTCGATTTAATCGAGCACGGCCACCAGGTGGTGGTCACCCACGGCAATGGCCCTCAGGTGGGCATGATCAATCTGGCGTTTGAGGCGGCGGCAAAAAGTGAGGCCCATACGCCGATGTTGCCAATGTCGGTGTGCGTCGCGTTGAGCCAGGGATATATAGGTTACGACCTGCAAAACGCCCTGCGTGAAGAGTTGCTCGATCGCAATATCGTCAAGCCGGTAGCCACGCTGATCACCCAGGTGATCGTCAACGGCAGCGATCCGGCGTTCCTCAATCCCACCAAGCCGATTGGCTCGTTCTTTACCAAGGCCGAAGCCAGCCAACTGACCAAGAACGGTTACAACATGGTAGAGGATGCGGGCCGTGGTTACCGTCGGGTTGTGGCTTCGCCCAAGCCGATCGACATCGTGGAGAAAGAAACGGTACGCTCCATGATGGAGGCCGGGCAGGTGGTGATCACCGTGGGGGGCGGCGGTATTCCGGTGATCCGCGAAGGTAACCACCTGCGGGGAGCCAGCGCGGTGATCGATAAAGACTGGGCCAGCGCAAAACTGGCAGAGATGATCGATGCCGATATGCTGATCATCCTCACCGCGGTGGAAAAGGTGGCGATCAACTTTGGCAAACCGAATGAGCAATGGCTGGAGCAGTTGAGCATTGCCGATGCCCAGCGCTTTATCGAAGAAGGGCACTTTGCCAAAGGCTCAATGCTGCCGAAGGTAGAGGCGGCGGTGGCGTTTGCCGAATCCAAGCCAGGGCGTCAGGCGTTAATCACGGTATTGAGCAAGGCTCAGCAGGGCATTGAAGGCAAAACCGGCACGGTGATTAGCCATTAATCACAGACACCAGACTCACAAGAGGCGCTGCATACAGCACCCCTTGTGAGTCAACAATCGCTATCTGCGCCCAAGTTTCATAATGGCTTCAAGCACCGCCCCGGCGATGGCCCGCGCCTTATCTGACACCGTGGTGTAATCCGCCAACGTACCGCGTGGGTCGATATCACCGATTTTAGTACCGATCTTAACCTCCAGCCCATCATGCAACAAACCGCGCACCATACCGGAAAGCGGCGCAATCACCGGCACCTCGCCGCAGTGGGCCACTACATCCCCCTCCTGTACCAAATCCCCCAAAGCGACGCGACATTGCATAACGCCATCGGCTGGTGCACGGATCACCCTGCGGGTGGTGTGGCCAGCGATATTGCCGGGAATACCGGTATTGGGATGGGTGTAACCTTGATAAATCACTCGTCCCAGTGCGTGGCCGCGATTGGTTTCGATCACCGCATCGCAATCCTGCCCGGCGTTGAAGCCAGGACCAAGGGCCACGGTGAACGGCGCCATATTGCGGTGGGTCCCCAGGTTTTGTTTGGCCAGAATGGCATCCACCAGAAAGCGAGGTTTGAGCTGCTCCAGGCTGCGGGTCTCTGGGTCAACCAACAGCGGGATCTCGCCGCGGTTGATGATGTCGAAGGCTTCGTTGACGTCGTTGGCCAGGCAGGCGGTGACGCCCTCCACGCAGGTTTTGCCGTCAAACATCGCCTGGGCAAATGCCACCGTCCGGCGGATGGCGGTCGGCTGGGCAATGTCGAGCATGATGACCTGAAAACCGGCATGAAACAGCCGCAGCGCCACGCCGGTGGCGATATCGCCTGCACCACGGATCACCACCAGTTTGTCACGCGTTAAGCGGATGTCATTTTTCATCAGCCCGCCAGCGGATTGGTTGCGCACCTGCAGCAGCTCTGCCAGCACGCTGATGGCGATTTCTTCCGGCGTTTCTGCGCCGATGTTATAGCCGACCGGGGCATGCAGCCTGGCAAGCTTCTCATCTTCCACACCGCGCTGGCGCAACTGTTGGGTAAAGGTCTGTACCTTGCGGCGGCTGGCGAGCAAACCAAGATAGCGCAGCGGTTGCTCGATCAGCACGTTGAGTGCCTCGCAATCCTGATTGTTGGTGGCGATAATCACAAAGTTGGCCGGATCAATATTCATCTTGTCGATGGCCGCCGGGAAGGTCTCGCCATGAACCAGAGTGGTGCCCACTGGAAATAGCGCCAGGTCGAGGCTGGCCGGGTAGATATCGGCAACGTGAATATCGAAGCCGAGCGGCTTGGCGGCGTTGGCGATGGCGCGGTTGACGTGCCCGGCACCGATCAATATCAGGCGCGGGCGCAGGCCATGCACGTCGATATACACCGACATTGCGCCTCCACAGTCCGAGCCTACCGCATCCTGCCCGGTGCGCGCCATGCGGCCATGAAACACCCTGGCCTTGCGCTCCGCAATGGCGGCAATTGCCTGTTCGATCACCAGGCGTTCGATCATGCCACCACCGATAGTGCCAATACAGTCACCATCGGCCATCACCAGCATTTGCCCCGAATGGCGCGGTGTAGAGCCACGGCTTTCGATAATCTGGGCGAGCGCAAAGGGCCGGTTTTCTTCTTCTAAACGTGCAGCTTCGGCGAAGATATTCATTATGACCTCGTCAATAACCTCAGAAATATTATCGTGTTAAGCGCCGTATCAGGTGGTGGATCGCCGGGGTCTCCTGCACTGCGCCAAACCAGATGGCGCTGAGCGCCAGTTCTGGCCGCAGCAGCGGTTGCCAGCGGGAAGCCGGTTGATTATCACAATGAGAAGCCTGATTGATCAGCCATACTCGTCGTGTCTGCGGAGGCGTACCTTTGAACATTCCGTCAGGGTGCGCGATCAGGGTGTCGAATACCCGATGATCCAGTACTTCACCGGCACCGACCCCCGTCAGCGCTGAGAAAATCGCCCAGCGGTGAATTTGCTGTGGGTCTGCGGGACGATCGATCACCTGGCCTCCGGTTAGCGCGATAACACAATCACTGTGGGAGGGGATGCAAGGTTCATGCCTTGCCGGGGCTTTCAGGGGGAACCCTCGGGAGCCGTCCGCCTCGACCAGGATCACGTCGAAGGCTCCACGCTGTTTGATCTCGTCGATTTGCACGGGGGTTAACCCGATAACCTTGTTATCCTGCGGCTGATAATGACTGAAGCAGGCGGTAATGGCCGGGGTGCTGCTGGTGGTGGGCGGTTGGCCTATCAACAGGTGGTGGTAGTTGGCAGCGGTAGGCCGGTACATCTTGGTGGTGGTAGTGAACAGCACACGCTTGCCCTGGTGATAAAAGGCTTGCGCCAACCAGTGCAGGGTACTGGTTTTCCCCCCGGCCCCAATCAGGGCGATCAGCAGCGGTTGCCCTTGCTCAAGGCGGTGATATTCCTCACTGAATAATTCTCTGAAGCTGGGCGTCATAAATAGCCTGATTTGTGAGTCAGAAAGCGGGAGATATAACCGTGATTTAACCGATAACCAATATGCGGTTTTTTCAGGATAGATTGCCGGTTTAATAGCAAACAACCTTGATGTAATCGATATTTGGCAAACATTCATACTTTATCGATTGCGGTCTCGTTTTTAACCAAAGTGCTATTTGGCCGTATCAAAGTGATAGCTGGCGATGTTTTTTTGATAATTGATTCCATTAGCGTAGCCGTGATGATTAAGTGACTACCGGCACTGATTTTTATTCTCACTTGCGATTGTGAGCCCGTTCACAAATAAAATTAACAATTAGAACTGCCTCACGAATTTAACCGCTGCCCAACCCCGTGGGGAGATTTGGCCTGATTGTTGCTGCGTTATGCATAACCGATGTGAAAAACCGTCCTCAGGTTTTTGCTCACTCATCATTCAGGCATTTCGTCGCAAGGAGATAAAGCTATGGGAGATTTAATGCGTCCCGTTCCGTTCAAGGCGCTGTTAACCCGGATTTTCGATGAATATCATGAGAGCCGGTCTATTTTTGGTATTCCAGAAAAGCAGTTTTATCGTAAACATGACGATCGGCGGATTAACGTCTTCAACGAAAGTTGTGAAACGCCGCTTGGCCCGGCCGCAGGCCCGCATACTCAGTTGGCGCAGAATATCATCGTCTCCTGGCTGACCGGTGGGCGCTTTATCGAATTGAAAACCGTGCAGATCCTCGATCGGCTGGAGTTGGAAAAGCCCTGTATCGATGCCGAAGACGAATGCTTCAACACCGAATGGTCGACCGAGTTCACGCTGCTCAAAGCCTATGATGAATATTTAAAAGCCTGGTTTGCCCTGCACCTGCTGGAGGAGATGTTTGACCCGCGCACTAAAGGGGAAAGTAAGTCCTTCATCTTCAATATGAGCGTGGGTTATAACCTCGACGGGATTAAACAGCCGCCGATGCAGGACTTTATCCATAACATGATGGATTCTGCACAGCACCCGAAATATGCCGAGTATCAACATATTCTTGCCGCATGGGTTAAGGACGAGGGCTTTATTAGCCAATTCGCCTTATCCACCCAACGTGGGGCATTGGCACAGCTGCCAGAGCATATTCCAGCGCAACTGGTCAGCGGCATTACCCTTTCGACCATGCACGGTTGCCCGCCAGATGAAATTGAAGCCATCTGTCGCTATATGCTGGAGGAAAAACGGCTCAATACCTTTGTAAAATTAAACCCGACGCTGCTGGGTTATCCGCGTGTGCGTTCCATTCTGGATAGTTGCGGATTTGATTATGTTGGGCTGAAAGAAGAATCTTTCGAGCACGATCTTAAGCTGGAACAGGCGATTGCGATGTTGCACCGCTTGACCGCGCTGGGTAAACAGCACCAGTTGGGCTTCGGGGTCAAATTGACCAATACCCTGGGGGCTATCAACCATAAAGGCGCCTTGCCGGGCGAAGAGATGTATATGTCCGGGCGCGCGTTGTTCCCGCTTTCCATCAACGTGGCGGCGGTTCTCTCCCGTGAATTCAACGGGGAACTGCCGATTTCCTATTCCGGCGGGGCAAGCAAGTTTAACGTTCGCGAGATTTTTGACACCGGCATCCGGCCAATCACCATGGCCACCGATCTGCTCAAGCCCGGCGGTTATTTACGCCTGACGGAATGTATGCAAGAGCTGGACGCTTCCGATAGCTGGCAGATGACGCGCATCGATGTCGATAAGCTGCAAGCGCTGGCAGACAAAGCCGTCAGCATGGAATACACCCAGAAACACTGGAAATCAACGGATCGCATCGACGCCGGTGGCCCACTGCCGATGATTGACTGTTACGTGGCTCCTTGCGTCACCGCCTGCGCCATTAAGCAGGATATCCCGGAATATATCCGGCTGCTGGGCGAACAGCGCTATGCCGATGCGTTGGAGCTGATTTATCAGCGTAACGCCTTGCCAGCCATTACCGGGCATATCTGCGATCACCAGTGTCAGTACAACTGCACCCGTCTTGATTACGACAGCGCGCTGAACATCCGCGAACTGAAAAAAGTGGCGTTGGAGAAGGGCTGGGATGAGTATCAGCGCCGCTGGCATAAACCGGCAGGCTCTGGCAGCAAACGTCCGGTCGCCATTTTGGGCGCTGGCCCGGCGGGTCTGTCCGCTGGGTACTTCCTGGCACGGGCCGGGTATCAGGTTACGTTGTTTGAGCGCGAGGCCAATGCGGGCGGGGTGGTGAAAAACATCATTCCACAGTTCCGCATCCCGGCGGAGCTTATCGAGCACGATATCGACTTCGTGGCTGCACACGGCGTGAAGATGGTTTATGGCTGCGATCCCGATCTGACCGTCGACAAGCTGCAACAACAGGGCTTTGACTACGTGTTTATCGGTATCGGCACCGATAAAAACAGCGGCGTGAAGCTGGCGGGCAATAACCGCAACGTCCACAAATCCTTGCCATTCCTGCGCGATTTCAACCTCGGTAAGCCGATGAACCTGGGCAAACACGTGGCCGTGGTCGGTGCCGGTAACACGGCAATGGACTGTGCCAGGGCTGCATTGAAAGTGCCAGGCGTGCAGGACGTCACCGTGCTGTACCGCCGCACGCTTAATGAGATGCCAGCCTACCGCGAAGAGTATCAGGAAGCGGTAGAGGACAACGTGCAGTTTATGTTCCTCACCAACCCGGAACACTTTGATGCCAACGGTACCTTGACGGCCAGAGTGATGGCGCTGGGAGAGCCGGATGAGAAGGGGCGCCGTCGCCCGGTCGCCACAGAACAGACCTTGATGCTGCAGATGGATACTTTGATCACCGCCATTGGCGAGCAGGCTGATGAGGAAGTGCTGCATAAGCTGGGCGTACCGTTGGATGATGCGGGCTATCCGCAGGTCAACACCGCCACCGGCGAAACCACCCGGCCTAACGTTTTCCTGATCGGCGACGTGCAGCGTGGCCCGTCATCCATTGTTGCTGCCATCGGTAGCGCCCGCAACGCCGCCGAAACCGTGCTGGCGCGGGAGAACGTCAAAACCCATCACGCCGACAAATACTGGTCCAACGTCGATCCGGCGGAAATCTATCGCCGCAAAGGCACTATTTCAGTCGCGATGGTGGATAAAACCGAGCGCGAAGCCTTTGTTGCCCAAGAAGCCCAGCGCTGCCTGGAATGTAACTACGTGTGCAGCAAATGCGTCGACGTTTGCCCGAACCGCGCCAACGTGTCGATTGCCATACCGGGCTTCCAGGATCGTTTCCAGACCCTGCACCTGGACGCCTACTGCAACGAATGCGGTAACTGCGCCCAGTTCTGCCCGTGGCAGGGTAAGCCATACAAAGACAAGGTGACGATCTACAGCTTGCCGCAGGACTTTGCCAACAGCACCAATCCAGGGTTCCTGGTGGATGGTGAGCAGGTCAGCGTTCGGCAGGGCGGCAAGCTTTACCAACTGCAGATCGATAGCGACGGCCAGCTTGAGCAAGTGCCGTCGGAACTGGAGGAGATGTGCCGCATTATCAGCCATGTGCACACTCATCATCATTATCTCCTTGGCCTGGTGGAGGTGTAATCATGCTGATATTAACCAATGCAACCGGCGTGCAGCTCGACCCCGCCAGCGTACAGCCCGGTATCGATATCGTCATTGAAGGGGCGTTGATCAAAGAGGTGGGCCAAGGGTTGGCGGCCAAATATCCCCAGGCCGAAGTGCGCAATATGCACGGCAAATGGGTGATGCCAGGGATTGTGTGTGCCCACAACCATTTCTACTCCGGGTTATCTCGCGGGATTATGGCCAACATCGCGCCAAGCCCGGACTTTATCTCCACGCTGAAGAACCTGTGGTGGCGGCTGGATCGGGCGCTGGATGAGGAATCGCTGTATTACAGCGGCCTGATCTGCTCGCTGGAGGCTATCAAGAGCGGCTGTACGGCGGTGATCGATCACCACGCCTCACCCAACTTTATCGCCGGTTCGCTGAAGACCCTGCGCGCAGGCTTTATCGAGACCGGTCTACGCGGCATGACCTGTTTTGAAACCACCGATCGCAACGGCGGGGAGCGCGAACTGCGTGCTGGCGTGGAGGAGAATATTGCCTTTGCCCAGTTGATCGACGTCGCCAAAAAAGCCGGTAAGGAGCCTTACCTGGTGGAGGCGCATATTGGCGCTCACGCACCGTTCACGGTATCTGATGCCGGGTTGGAGATGCTGCAAGCGGCGGTTAAAACTACTGGCCGTGGTCTGCATATCCATGCCGCCGAGGACAGCTACGACGTATCCCACAGCCACGACAAATATGGCAAGGATCTGATCGCGCGTCTGGCGCAATACGACCTGATCGGGTCAAAAACGTTGGTCGCCCACGGTCTGTATCTGTCTGCGGCGGACATCGAGCTGATCAACCAGCAGGATGCCTTCCTGGTGCACAACGCCCGCTCCAATATGAACAACCACGTGGGCTATAACCATCAGTTGGTGCAGTACCGCAACCTGGCGCTCGGCACCGATGGCATCGGCTCAGACATGTTTGAAGAGCTGAAGTTTGCCTTCTTCAAACACCGTGATGCGGGCGGGCCGCTGTGGCCAGATAGCTTTGCTCGCTTCCTGGCCAACGGTAATCAACTGCTGGCGCGCAACTTTGGAGCCAACTTCGGGTGCCTGGCCGCCGGTTACAAAGCGGATCTGACCATCTGTGACTACCCGTCACCCACGCCGCTGGCGGCGCAAAATATTGGCGGACACCTGGCCTTCGGCATGGGGGCAGGCAGCGTCAACAGCGTAATGGTGGAAGGCCGCATGATCTATCAGGATCGCCAGTTCCCGTTCGATGTGGAACCGATCTACGCAGAGGCTCGCAAGGTAGCGGCCAAGCTGTGGCAGCGTATGGATGCCTTGAATTAAACCGGTCGCCGCTCTGCGAACATCGGGTGCGGCTGACATTGATGAGGGTGCAACATGATTGAGCAATTCTATCGGCCAGGATCGGTACAGCAGGCGCTAGAGCTAAAACGCCAGTTCCAGCAGGATGCCGTCTATTTCGCCGGCGGCAGCAAACTAAACGCCACACCCACTAAAACACGGCAAAAGATTGCCATCGCGCTGTCGCAGCTAGGCCTGGATCAGGTGAGCTGGCAGCAGGGGGCATTGCATATCGGTGCCACCATTACCTTACAGCGTTTAATGGATACCCAGCTTATCCCGCAGGCCCTGAGTGAGGCGCTGGGTTTTGTCTATTCCCGCCATATTCGCAATCAGGCCACGCTGGGTGGTGAAGTTGTTTCGGCAGCGAAAGACTCGCTGCTGCTGCCGGTGCTGCTGGCATTGAGTGCCCAAGTGGTGGTGGGGAGCGGTAAGACGATGGCGCTGGAAGACTATCCGCTGTGCGGCGGCAGTGAACTACTGCTGGCGGTGGTACTGCCGGATCCTTATCGTACCTGCGCGACCCGTAAAATTGCCCGTTCAGCGGCGGGATTGCCGGTGGTGACTGCGGCAGTATCCCGCGATGCGCAGGCGAAAATTCGTATCGCCCTGAGCGGCGTGATGGCACCTGGCCGCCTGCGTGATGCAGAGAACAGTGGACTGAGCGGCTTGGCGTTGGAGCAGGTGGTGGCGCAGATGGTGTCTCCGCCAGATGACATCTGTGGCAGCAGCGTTTACAAGCGCTATATCACCGGTGTGGTGGTGGCAGACCTGCTGGCGGATTGCCTGGCATCAGGGGAGAAATCATGATGAATATTCGCTTTACGCTTAACGACGCTCCGCAGGAGATGCAGTGCCAGCCCGGTGAAAACGTCCAGCAACTGCTGTTTACGTTGGGAATGCATTCGGTCCGCAATAGTGATGACGGCTTCGGGTTTGCCGGTTCGGATGCGATCCTGTTTAACGGCGTGGTGGTCAACGCCTCGTTGCTGATCGCCGCCCAGTTGGATAATGGCGTGGTGACCACGGCCGAAGCGCTAGGGAGCTGGAACCAGCTCAGCCTGGTGCAACAGGCGATGGTGGACGTGGGGATCGTCCAGTCCGGCTATAACGACGCGGCGGCGGCGCTGATCCTGACGGATCTGTTGGCCCGCATCGAGGAACCAACGCGTGCGCAGATCGACGATGCGTTGTCGGGCTTGTTCAGCCGTGACGCCGGTTATCAGCAGTTCTATCAGGTCGTAGCGCTGGCGGTGGCTCGCCGTAACGATCCTGAATTTCAGTCGCTTGCCGCCCCTGAATTCCGCAGCGATCTGAACGTGGTTGGTAAGCTGTGCCCTAAGGTGGACGCGGCGAAAATGGTACAGGCCAAGCCTTGCTACGTGGAGGACCGCGTAGCCCGCAATGCCTGTATCATCAAGATGCTGCGTAGCCCGCATCCTCATGCTTTGATCACGCATCTGGACGTCAGCAAAGCCGAGGCGTTGCCTGGTGTGGTGCATGTGATCACCCATCGCAACTGCCCGGATATTTATTACACTCCCGGTGGGCAGAGCGCGCCAGAACCCTCACCGCTTGATCGCCGGATGTTTGGTCAAAAACTGCGTCACGTAGGTGACCGGGTGGCGGCGGTAGTAGCCGAGAGCGAAGAGATTGCGTTGGCTGCGCTGGCATTGATCGACGTTGAATACCAAGTGCTTAAACCGGTGATGTCGATTGATGAGGCGATGGCGGAAGGAGCACCGCTGGTGCACGACGAGCCGATTGTCTACATCCACGGCGCACCGGACGATCTGGCCGAGCAGAACCAGGGCAGTGCGCAGCGTGGCACCGAGCATGTGACGATCAACTTCCCGATTGGTGCCAAACCCCACAGTAATATTGCCGCCGCGGTACATGGACGCATTGGCAACGTGGATCAAGGCTTTGCCGAGGCAGACGTGGTGCTGGAGCGCACCTACGAATCCAAGCAGGTGCAGCAGTGCCCGGCGGAAATGCACGTCTGCTACACCTACATGGACGGCGATCGGCTGGTGATCCATGCATCAACCCAGGTGCCTTGGCACCTGCGTCGCCAAGTTGCCAGGATCGTCGGGCTCAAGCAGCATAAGGTGCATGTGATCAAAGAGCGGGTCGGCGGCGGCTTTGGCTCCAAGCAGGATATCCTGTTGGAAGAAGTGTGTGCTTGGGCAACCTGCGTGACCGGCCGTGCGGTCTATTTCCACTATACCCGCGAAGAAGAGTTTATCAGCAACACCTCGCGCCACGTGGCCAAGGTACGGGTGAAGATTGGGGCGAAAAAAGACGGCCGCCTGACGGCGATCGACATGAACTTCCTGGCCAATACCGGCCCTTATGGCAACCATGCGCTGACGGTGCCCAGCAATGGTCCGGCGCTGTCGCTGCCGCTCTATCCCTGCGATAACGTCAATTTCCAGGTGACCACCTATTACAGCAACATCTGCCCGAACGGCGCTTATCAGGGGTACGGTGCGCCAAAAGGCAACTTCGCCCTGACCATGATCCTGGCAGAGATGGCGGAACAACTGCAGATGGATCCGCTGGATATCATCGAGCGCAACCGGGTAGTTGAAGGGCAAGAGTTGAAAATCCTCGGGGCGATTGGCGAAGGCAAAATGCCGACCTCGGTGCCAAGTGCCGCCAGCTGTGCGCTGGAGCCGATTTTGCGTAAAGGGCGTGAGCTGATCCAGTGGAGCTCACCGAAAGTCAGCCAGGGAGACTGGCAGATTGGCCGTGGCGTGGCCATTATCATGCAAAAATCCGGTATTCCGGATATCGATCAGGCCAACTGCATGATCAAGCTGGAGTCGGACGGTACCTTTATCGTTCATTCCGGCGGGGCGGATATCGGCACTGGGCTGGATACGGTCGTGGGCAAACTCGCGGCAGAAGTGCTGTGCTGCCCGTTCTCCGAGGTACATGTGATCTCCGGTGATACCGATCATGCCCTGTTTGATAAAGGGGCCTACGCCTCTTCCGGCACCTGCTTCTCCGGCAATGCGGCGAAGAATGCGGCGGAAAATCTCAGGAAGAAAATCCTGTTCCACGGCGCGCAGATGCTGGGTGAGCCAGAAAGCGACGTCACGCTGGTAGTTCCAGGCGTGGTGCGCGGTAAACAGGGCGAAGTGACGTTCGCGCAGATTGCCCATAAGGCAGAGACGGGCACCGGCTTTGGTACCCTGGTGGCCACCGCCAGCTATATCTCCTCTGACTTTGCCTTCCCGTTTGGTGCCAACTTTGCCGAAGTGGCGGTCAACGTGCGCAGCGGTGAGATCCGGTTGGATAAGTTCTATGCCTTGCTCGATTGCGGCACCCCGGTTAACCCGGAGTTGGCGCTGGGGCAGATCTATGGGGCTTCAATGCGTGCCATCGGCCACAGCATGACGGAAGAGATTATCTATGACAGCCAAGGCTCGCCGATCACTCGTGATTTGCAAAGCTACGGCGCGCCGAAGATTGGCGACATCCCGCTGGACTTCCAGGCGTTCCTGGTGCCGAGCGACGATCGGGTAGGGCCATATGGGGCCAAGTCGATCTCCGAGATTGGCGTCAACGGGGCGGCTCCGGCCATCGCCATGGCGATCCACGATGCCTGTGGCGTTTGGCTGCGCGAATGGCATTTCACCCCAGAGAAAATCTTGAGGGGGTTAAATAAGCTGTCAGCGTAGATTCTGTAATAAGTCGTACCGGGATAATGGCTGATGACGGTCATTATCCCGCTATACCTGCCGAGTTAAACCGGCGGCGGGTATAAACGATTCAATATATTAGCCAAAGGCTAATCTGTTATTGCCGCCATACAAAATGATGAGCTAAAGATAAAGGCTCAGGCTAGCCCGTGGATTTAACATGGCGAAAGTGCAGGGCGTGGAGCTTATTGAATCAGATGATCAAATTTACTGGAATGGAGTAAAGAGATGTCTGATATGCCTACTTCAAATAACGACCTTATTTATCGGGTGGAAGATAAACCACCCTTTGACCAATGCATCGTGGGGGCGATTACCCATTTACTGGCTATTTTTGTGCCGATGGTGGCCCCGGCATTAATTGTCGGCACCGCGCTGGGGTTGCCGCCGGACGTCACGGCCTATCTGGTTTCGATGGCCATGATTGCCTCAGGAATTGGCACTTGGCTGCAGGTGAATCGCTATGGCCGCGTAGGCTCCGGCTTATTGTCCATTCAATCGGTCAACTTTTCCTTTGTGACGGTGATGATCGCCTTGGGCAGCACGATGAAAGCCGATGGCATGCATGTGGAAGCGATCATGTCCACTCTGCTGGGCATCTCTTTTGTTGGGGCATTCCTGGTGGTGGGCTCCTCGTTTATTCTGCCCTATCTGAAACGGGTGATCACGCCCACCGTGAGCGGCATCGTGGTGCTGATGATTGGCCTGAGCCTGATCAAAGTGGGCATTATCGATTTTGGCGGCGGTTATTCAGCGAAAAGCAGCGGCACCTTTGGCAACTACGAAAATATCGGTATCGGCCTGTTGGTGCTGTTGGTGGTGATCGGGTTTAACTGTTGCCAGAACGCATTATTGCGCATGGGGGGCATCGCCATCGGCTTGATTGTCGGTTATGTCGTGGCCTTGTGCCTGGGCATGGTGGATTTCTCGGTGATGCAAAACCTGCCGGTAATGACCGTTCCCGTTCCCTTTAAATACGGTTTCTCTTTCGATCTGCATGCCTTCCTGGTGGCTGGCGTCATCTATCTGCTCAGCGTGTTGGAGGCTGTCGGCAGTATCACCGCGACCGCAATAGTGTCCGAGCAGCCCATCAAAGGGGATGAATATACCGCACGCCTGAGCGGTGGAGTGCTGGCCGATGGGCTGGTATCGGTGATTGCCGCCATGCTGGGCTCGTTACCACTGACGACATTTTCCCAGAATAACGGCGTGATCCAGATGACCGGTGTCGCCTCGCGTCATATCGGCAAATATATCGCCGTGATCCTGATGGTGCTGGGGCTGTTCCCCGTCATTGGCCGCTTCTTTACTACTATCCCGGCGCCAGTGCTGGGGGGAGCGATGACGCTGATGTTCTCGATGATCGCCATCGCCGGGATACGCATCATTATCTCCGACGGCTTAAACCGTCGCGAAACCATCATCGTCGCCACATCGCTGGGGCTAGGCCTTGGCGTCTCTTACGATCCGGAAGTGTTTCGTATTTTGCCCGAGTCGATTTATGTGCTGGTGGAAAACCCGATCTGCGCCGGTGGGCTCACGGCCATTTTCCTCAATTTGCTGATACCGCAGAACCAGCGTGAGAAACCTGGCGTCCAGGAGGACGAGTTCGAAGGGGTTCCAGCGGAAAAAAACACCGATTGAGATTTGCTGATAAAGGTTACGCAGGGGCGCTGCATGCTGCGCCCGCCTGGCAACATCCGTTTTATGGTGATAAGGAATTTGAGTATGGAGCGTGAACAATCAATCAAGGCCGTGCGGGGCAGTTTTCTCGATATCACCCGCACCGTACAGCACCCGGAAGAAATCGAGGGTCATCTGCGCTTTATTAAAGACGGGCTACTGATCATTCGTGATGGCCGGGTGGAGTGGTTTGGCAACTGGGAAGAGGGACACCACCAGATCCCCGACAGCATCCGGGTGCGTGATTACAGCGGTAAAATGATCGTGCCAGGGTTTGTCGACACCCATATTCATTATCCGCAATGTGAAATGGTGGGAGCCTATGGCGAACAGCTGCTGGACTGGCTGAACAAGCACACCTTCCCGGCGGAGAAGCGCTATAACGATCTGGAGTACGCCCGCGAGATGTCGGCGTTTTTCATCAAGCAACTGCTGCGTAATGGCACCACCACCGCGCTGGTGTTCGGCACCGTACACCCCGAATCGGTAGAGGCGCTGTTTGAGTCGGCGCGTCATATCAATATGCGGATGATCGCCGGTAAGGTGATGATGGATCGCAACGCGCCCGATTACCTGCTGGATACCGCAGAAAGCAGCTATAGCCAAACCAAGGCGCTGATTGAGCGCTGGCATAACAATGGCCGCCTGTTGTATGCCATCACCCCGCGCTTTGCGCCGACTTCCTCGCCGGAACAGCTGGAGATGGTGCAACGCCTGCGCCAGGAATATCCGGATGTTTACCTGCACACCCACCTGTCGGAAAACAAGGATGAAGTGGCTTGGGTGAAAGCCCTGTATCCAGAGCACAAAAATTATATCGATGTTTACCATCACTACGGCATGACCGGCAGAAAAAGCGTGTTTGCCCACTGTGTGCACTTGGAAGACGCCGAATGGGATTGCCTGCACCAGACCCAATCCTCCATCGCCTTTTGCCCGACCTCCAACCTGTATCTCGGCAGCGGCCTGTTTAATTTGCCCAACGCCTGGCGGAAAAAGGTGCGGGTGGGGATGGGCACCGACATCGGTGCGGGCACCACCTTCAACATGCTGCAAACGCTGAATGAGGCTTACAAAATCATGCAGCTGCAGGGTTACCGGCTCTCGGCGTATGAGGCGTTCTATCTGGCGACGTTGGGCGGAGCCGATGCTCTGGGGCTGGCGGACACCATTGGTAACTTCAACCTGGGGAAAGAGGCGGACTTTGTGGTGCTGGAGCCGACGGCCACGCCGCTGCAACAGCTGCGCTACGACAATTCAAAAACCTTGATGGATAAGCTGTTTGTCATGATGACGCTAGGGGATGACCGGTCGATCTATCGCACCTATGTCGATGGCCGGCTGGTGTATGAACGTACTTAACCAACCGCACTGCAATTTGCCAGGATTGGCGTTACCCCAAGCGAGTGCCGTAGCGGCAAGCCAGCGGGGTAGGTGAGTGTAAACCTTCAGAGGGCATTGATATGTCTAATAATTTATCGCAGGCGACGTCAGCAAAAGCGGCCAGCTCGCTAGACAGCTATTTTAAGATTAGCGAGCGGGGCAGCAGCGTACGGCAGGAAGTGTTGGCAGGGTTGACCACCTTTTTGGCAATGGTCTATTCGGTGATCGTGGTGCCTGGTATGTTGGGCAAGGCGGGTTTCCCTCCTGCGGCGGTGTTTGTCGCTACTTGTCTGGTTGCCGGTGTGGGGTCACTGGTGATGGGCCTGTGGGCTAACTTACCAATGGCTATTGGCTGCGCCATTTCCTTGACGGCGTTTACCGCTTTCAGCCTGGTGCTTGGCCAGCACATCAGCATACCCGTCGCCCTGGGGGCTATTTTCCTGATGGGGCTGATATTCACTGCCATTTCGGTAACTGGAGTGCGTTCATGGATCTTGCGAAACCTGCCGATGGGTATAGCGCATGGCACCGGGATTGGTATCGGTCTGTTCCTGCTGCTGATCGCTGCCAACGGCGTCGGCATGGTGATCAAGAACCCGCTGGACGGCTTGCCAGTGGCGCTGGGGTCGTTTGTGTCTTTCCCGGTGATGATGTCTTTGCTCGGTCTGGCGATGATCCTTGGGCTGGAGAAACTGCGCGTACCAGGCGGGATCTTATTGGTGATCATTGGTATTTCCCTGGTCGGCCTGATCTTTGACCCGAACGTAAGATATCAGGGGTTGTTTGCGCTGCCGAGCTTGTCTGGGCCGGACGGTAGCTCGCTGATTTTTAGCCTGGATATCAAAGGGGCGTTGAACCCGGCGGTACTGCCCAGCGTATTGGCGTTGGTCATGACGGCGGTATTTGATGCTACCGGCACCATCCGGGCGGTAGCCGGGCAGGCTAACCTGCTGGATAAGGATGGGCAGATTATCAACGGTGGCCGGGCATTAACCGCCGACTCCATGAGCAGCATGTTCTCTGCGCTGGTTGGGGCCTCACCGGCTGCGGTGTATATCGAGTCCGCCGCGGGAACGGCTGCTGGCGGTAAAACCGGCATGACGGCGGCGGTTGTGGGAGTACTGTTCTTGCTGATCCTGTTCTTGTCACCGCTGTCTTATCTGGTCCCCGGCTATGCGACGGCACCGGCGCTGATGTATGTGGGCCTGCTGATGCTGAGCAACGTGGCCAAGCTGGACTTTGACGACTTTGTCGATGCCATGTCCGGCCTGGTGTGCGCGGTATTTATCGTGCTGACCTGTAACATTGTCACCGGCATCATGCTGGGCTTCAGCACGTTGGTGATTGGCCGCGTGTTCTCTAACGAGTGGCGTAAGCTGAATATTGGTACGGTGATAATCGCAGTGGCGCTAGTGGCATTCTATGCTGGCGGCTGGGCGATTTGATGGGGTAACCGAGCAGATTGCTGACCAACTTGCACTCGATGCTAAAGGTAGGGGCGCTGCATGCTGCGCTCCTACACAGTTCAATACATCAATTCGGTTCGAATGTGTCTATGAACACCCTGATGGATTACAGATAAGAACAAGGCTGGCAGGTGGTAATCTAAGTTTTTTATTTAAATCAATAAGTTGAGCTTTTTTTATTTGAATGGCTTACTGTTTCCTCTGATGATCCTGAATAATATCGTTGATAAATTATCTGCTGCGGGGAGTACGGCCAAACCGGAGAGACTGCTCCGTGAATTGGCCAGACGCGCGCCGCAGCATGAGGAGGAATTGATGACTATTGCAGAATATCTCGAGCAAAAAGGTTTCGATAAAGGTATAGAGAAAGGTATAGAGAAAGGTATTGAGGAAGGGCGAAAGGAAGGGCGAGAGGCCATCTTGAAGATAGCGCTCTCCATGCTGGCTAAGGGCTTCGATCACGCCATAGTCATACAGCTGACCGGCCTTTCAGAAGAAGAGCTGGCGCAAATCCACCACTAGCGTTTACCCGCGTTTCTCAACTCGGCATCTCCTCATCCAGCTGCTGTGCCTGTTCCACCGCCTTGACGATCGAGGTATAGCCGGTGCAGCGGCATAAATTCCCGGCCAGGCCGCGGCGGATCTCCTGCTCGGTGAGGCGGTGGCCGCGAAAGCGTTCCACCATTGAGGTACTGGTCATCACCAACCCCGGCGTACAAAAACCACATTGCACCGCCCCCACATTCACATAAGCCTGCTGTACGGCAGACAGTTTGCCCTGTTTCACCTCGCCCTCGGTGGTGCGGATGGTTTTGCCATCGGCCCAGAGCGCCAGATAAATGCAGGTATCGGTAGCCACATCGTCGATCAGTACGGTACAGGCACCACACTCGCCCACACTACACCCTTGTTTGACGCTGTTAAGCCCTTGTTGACGCAGTAACGCCATCAGCGACAGGCGGGGATCGACCTCGAACTGATAGGGGCGGCCATTGATGGTGCAATTGATCAACATGATAACTCTCCTCCAGCACGTTGGGCCGCCTGGGCCAGCACGCGCTCTGCCAGCGTACGGATGATTTGCATACGGAACTCTTTGCTGGCGCGCCAGGATGAACGTGGCAGCACGTCACGTATGACCGCCTCACGCACGGCGGCGAGCGTTTGCGCATTGAATGGCTGACCCAGAGCTGCGGCCTCGGCATGGGGGGCGCGGATCGGCGTTGGGGCCGCTACGCCAAAGGCGATTTTCACCGCGCTAAAGTGGCCATTTTCAATTTTGCAGGCCGCAGCGCAGCCGATGGTGGCAATATCCATCGCACCACGCATGGCGTATTTGTAATAGTTGGCACCAAAGTGCTGATAGTGCTGGGGCCTGAACAGCAACGCTACGGCGACCTCATTTTGCCCCAGCGCGACTTTGCCTGGGCCGGTGTGGAATCCCTGGATCGGCGTGCGGCGTAACCCTGTGGGGGTAGCGATTTCCAGCTCGGCTTCCATCACCACACAGGGTGAGGCGGAGTCCGCACTGGTGGCACCGTTGCAGATATTCCCGCCCAGCGTGGCCATATTCCGCACCTGTGGCCCGGCGATCGTCGCGGCTGCCTCTGCCAGGATCGGAATATGGCGTTGCACCAACGGTGAGTCGATAATCTGGCTAAAGGTGGTGCCACTGCCGATACGCAGCGTGCCATCCGGCAGTTGCATGATGCCGTTCAGCTCGTTCAGGCCGTGAATATCCACCAAATGGCGGTATTTGCCGTTCATATGATGGAGCTGGATCAGCACGTCGGTACCGCCAGCAATCAGCCGGGCCTGCGGATCGGCGGCTAATTGCCGCACGGCATCGTCTATGCTGGTCGCCCGATAATAGTGTGCAATATCGTACATAGTGTTCTCCAGTTACTCGATCAGGCCCGCCTGCGAAAAGTAGCGATACAGCGTTTTGGGCGTCAGCGGTAACTCATCTATCTTCACGCCGGTTGCCATCCAGATGGCGTTACGGATCGCCGGGGCGGGAGAGATCAGCGGCGGTTCACCCAGCGCCTTGTGCCCATAGGCAGATTGCGGCTCATAGGTTTCGACAAACGCACAGTCCAACTCTGGCAGATCGAGAATGGTAGGGAACTTGTAATCCAGCAGATTGTTATTGCGCACGATGCCGCTTTGCTCGTCGATGATCATCTCTTCGAACAGCGTCCAGCCGATGCCCATCCCCATGCCGCCATGCACCTGTCCCTCGGCCAGCAGTGGGTTAAGGATCTGGCCGGAATCGTGCAGATTAATGATCTTGTTGATGGTGACCTTACACAGCTCAATATCGACGGTGAGGTCAACAAAGGTGCAGCCAAAGGCGGGTGGATTGCTGCGGGTTTTACAGGAAACTTCGGCCATAATCTGCCCGCCGACCTCCTGATCGTAATGGGCGCTCATGGAGACCTCTTGCACCGAGCACAACACTTTTTCCGGCATCTCCTTCAGCACCACCTCGCCGTTGATCACATCTAGCGCCCATTCGGGCTGGTTGCACATATAGGCTGCATGGGTCAGGATCTTGGCGCGTAGTTCGGTAGCGGCCTGGCGGATGGCTGGGGCTGCGACATAGCTTTGCCGCGAGGCGAAGGCACCGGGATCGTAGGCGGTAATATCGGTGTCTTGGGTGGAGATAACGTAGAGGGAAGAGAAGGGCACGCCGATGGTTTGCGCTGCCATTTGTGCAAACACGGTATCCGATCCCTGGCCAATTTCCGTCGCGCCGACTTGCAGATGGATGGTGCCGTCCTGGTTCAGTAACAACCGGGCACTGGCAATCTCGACGCCAACTGGATAGGTATTGGACGCATAGCTCAGGCAGGCCACGCCAACGCCGCGGCGGATGGGGCCACTTTGGTTCAGGCAGGCGGCACGACGGGCATCCCAGTCAAACAATTCCCGGCCTTTTTGCAGGCATTCGATAATCCCGGCGCTCTTGATTTCTTTATGATTGAGTGGGTTGAGATCTCCTTGGCGGGCGACGTTTTTGAGCCGCAGTTCCAGCGGATCCATCCCCAGTTGGGCGGCGGCTTCGTCAATCATGCATTCCAGGGCAAAGGTCACCTGTGGTGCACCGTAGCCGCGCATGGCTCCGGCGTTCGGCAGGTTGGAGTAAAAGGTGGTGGCTTTGTAGCCGAAGGCGATACGCGGATACAAATAGGCGATTTTATTGGCCCCGGCGGAGGCAATGGAATGGCCGTGAGAAGCATACCCTCCGGTATTGGAGAGCACCTCCAGGCTATAGGTTTGCAGGATGCCGTCGCGGTTAATGCCCATCTTACCGCTGATGGCGAACGAGTGGCGGGTGCGTGACGCCAAAAAGCACTCTTCGCGGCTCAGTTCAACCTTGACCGGCACGCCGCCGAGTTTCCAGGTCAGGAATGCGGCCATCGGCTCTTCCAATACGTCCTGCTTATTGCCGAACCCGCCGCCGATATAGGGTTTGATCACCCTGATGGATGACCATGGCCGATCCAGCGCCTGGCCTACCACACGGCGTACCAGATGGGGAATTTGGGTGCTTGAGACGATCACGATGCGATCCATCTCGTCCATGTAAGCGTAAGAAATCACCCCTTCCAGATGACAATGTTGCACTACCTGCGTGCTGTAGTTGCCTTCGATCACGACCTCTGACGCAGCCAATACTGCCACGGGATCGCCGCCGTTGAGCTGGTGCTGTTTCAGTAAATTGCTTTTACCGCCGTGTAACAGCGGCGCATCGGCTGCCAGCGCGGTTTTTGCTGTGGTCATCACTGGCAGTTCCTGATATTCCACTTCAACCAGCATGGCGGCTTTCTCTGCCGTTAACACGTCGCAGGCGACCACGATCGCCACGCCATCGCCGTGATGGCGTACATGCTGGGTCAGCAACTGTTTATCCGCTACGTCACGCTTATTGGCATCCAGCGACCAGGCGTGGCCGGCAGTCGGAAAACCATGCTGCGGCACA
The DNA here is from genome assembly GCF_003668775.1 of Serratia sp. 3ACOL1. Taxonomy (NCBI): domain Bacteria; kingdom Pseudomonadati; phylum Pseudomonadota; class Gammaproteobacteria; order Enterobacterales; family Yersiniaceae; genus Serratia; species Serratia sp. 3ACOL1. The sequence continues at coordinate 986,245 of NZ_CP033055.1, forward strand.
TCCTGATAAGTGAATATGGCTTCCACCCCTGGCAGTTGCAGGGCTTTGCTGGTGTCGATACGCGTAACCAGGCCATGGGCAATTGGGCTACGGACATATTTGGCATGGCGCATACCGGGCATGGTCATATCGTCGGTATAACGCGCCCGGCCGGTGACTTTGGCTTGTGCATCGACGCGTTCGGGCGAAGTTCCTACAGGCATCTTGCTCTCCTCGGTGAGAGAAAAAGTCGCGATAGCCAACAGCAGCAACTTACAGGCCATAATGGGTTGAAAAATCAGCCGGATGTGAGATTTGTGAGTTGAATCTGGTTTATGGCGGGGGTGTGATAGTTTTTTGGTGGTCAAAGAGGGGGGAGGACGCACCAATGACGGCATAGCAAAGACGATGTACGACGATAATTTATCATATTGATAAGGATAAGATTATCAGGTTGATACTAGCTATACCGAAACCAGCCCACTCTCGAAGAGGGGGCATCAGAATGAGCGCAAAAAAATTGCCCTTGAAGAGATCAGGGCAATTTTCGTTGCGGGATGGCCAACGCTAACTCAATGGCAAGGCTACTTTTTCTTGTAGACTTCCGCCGTACCATGAACTTTGTTATCCGTGTTAGCCGAGGTCAACACATAGATATCCCCACCTTTTTCATCCGCTTTTTTTGAAAGCTCCTCTTTTGCATCAGATTGAGAGGTTTCGCCAGAGGTGGAAATACTGCCGACGTTAACATATTGATCTTTCACCTTTTCGAAATCTACTTTTGCCATCAATTCTGCGGCGACTGAACTGAAGGCGAGTGTGCTTGCGAAAAGAGCCAGTATCAGTTTCTTCATAGTGTGTTTCCTTGTGACTAGTTGAGTGCATGATTTCAAATAAAACCGCATTAATGCGAGGGATTAAAAGTGGTTATGATCAGGCTAAAGCAACTGCATAAGGTACTTTTCAGGTGAAAGGCTTCAATTGTAAAGTCCCTGCCACCCAGTATAGACGAATAATTGACGAGAGCTCCAAATCGGTCTTGACGTGAGGGGAGGTAAAACAGCCTCTGCAGCGTACACCACCCAACTTGGGCGGCGGCAGGGTTTAGAAGTGAGCAGTGCAACTATCGGGGAGGAACAACCCGATGCTGAAAACATTATTTTTAAGTTTAAATGAATAAATAAGAGGTCCACATAATATCCGTTGGATGCTTTAATTTATTTTCAAGGTAAAATACTTTCTCCAGTGTTGAGCAGTAAGCCTGAAAGTCAGGCAAATCATAGAGATGTGGTGAGTATAAGTAAGTTTATATTTATACGTGTTACTTGACTCGCTAATAAATAATGTGTTGCATGTTAAATTGCGCTGGGTTAATAATGATTTCGAACCAGGTTGTTTTATATTAATTAATAAAGGAGCTGTTTATGAGAGTTATTGATAATGCTATGCTTGATCAAATTTCTGGCGGTCGAGGGAATAATGGTGGTGATCGGTCGGATAACGGCGGTCGCAATAACAACAAGGGAAGAGGCGCGTCCACTAACTATGGCGGGCAGGCCAATGGCTTTGTCGGCAATTCATCTCCCGGTATGGATGCCAATTGTGTCGGTAGTCTTGCCTCTGGCGCTTTCGCGGGGGCGATTGGCGGTTCGCGAGGTGGCCTTGGCGGTGCAGCTGCAGGCGCTGCTCTCGGTGCCTTGGGCGGGATTAATGGTTGCGTCAATACAGGTAATGGCGGTGGTGGCGGAACGGGTAGCAATAGCAATTGTGGTGGGAGTTCAGGTAACAGCTGTAGCAGGTAATGTGATTCATGGCTAAAAACTAATACCAGCATGTTACCTATCGCATCACCTACACAGAGGGTTATACAATGATGATTAAATCAAATTTTTTATATAGCATATGGATTTTTGTTCTTGTATTATTCATTATTAACCCTCTGTTTTATTGCGTTGGCATTTTAGCTGTTTCTGTCATCGAACTCCCTTCATGGCTTACCAAGACAATTCTTGTATTCGTTATACCTTTAGGTTGCTACCGTTTGATCGATCTGGTTTACAACGCGGTGTGTAAGATAGTGACCAGAATATCGAAAGAAAAATGATAGCCAGCCTAATCAAGGAAAAATATTGGCCCCATAGCGGTTAATCAGTTTGGGGCCAATCTTGCCGTTTTTTTGATGGTTAAATGGCAGTCATACCGCACCTTGCGTTGTATGCCATTGAGGTAGCGAGTCGCTACCGTCGTTCACCTCCACTGTCAGCATTAATTCCCCGCGCCGCAGCTGAATGCGCAGACCTCCGCTATACCGGCTGACATGCATATCGGTTATTGGCTGCCGATCGTCAAAATCCCATACGCCAATAAACTCCGCCTGCGGCTGATGGCTGCGTAATGTCAGATAACTCAGATCTGTCACTGCCGGGTTGGCCGGAGCATAGCCTTGCCACAGCAGCGCATCGCCATGTAGCCACAACGGTGTTGAAGGGGCTGGCCGAGTTCAACCAGCCCCAAATCTACCTACAGCTTCACAATCTGCACCAGATTGGTGTGTTGCGGGTTGCCCTTGGCCAGTGGGGAAGGGCGATGGTGGGTCAGAATATTCACGCTGCCGCCGTGATCGACCTTATCACCAAACATATCCGCCGCCAGCCAGGCACCTTGGCCCATCGCGGTGACGCCGGGCATAATGCGTGGCGTTACCTTCGCCTGGATCTGCGTCTCGCCTCGGCCGTTAAAGACCTTCACCCGATCGCCGTTCTTGATACCTCGCGCCTGCGCATCCAGCGTGTTGATCCACACCTCCTGCGGGCAAGCCTGCTGCAATACGTCGATATTACCGTAGCTGGAATGGGTTCTGGCCTTGTAGTGGTAACCAAACAGCTGTAGCGGATATTGGCTGCTCAGCGGATCTTCCCAACCTTCGAACCCGGCGGCATAGACCGGTAACGGATGGATCACATCTTCTGGCGCCAACTCCCAGGTGGCAGCGATCTCCGCCAGCCGTTCGGAATAAATTTCAATCTTGCCCGATGGCGTCTTCAGCGGGTTGGCCTGCGGATCTTCTCTGAACTCCTTGAAGGCCACCACGTGCTCTTCCGGGCATTTGCGCTTATAAATACCAGCGCTTTTCATCTCTTGATAGCTTGGCATCTCCGGGTTGCGTTCGCGGGTTTTCTCACACAGGTATTCGATCCACTGTTGCTGGTTGCGCCCCTCGGTGAAGGTCGCTTCGGCCTGTGGCCCAACCCGTTTGGCCACCTCGGAAAGGATCTCGTAAATCGGGCGGCGTTCAAACTTGCGCGTGGTGGCCGGCTGGCCCAGGATCACGTAGCCCATATTGCCTGCGGACTCATGAGAAATCAGGTCTTCCTGCTCGGTTGGCATCAGATCGGGCAGCAGGATGTCGCAGTATTTGGCCGACGAGGTCATAAAGTGCTCGATGCCGACGATCATTTCACACTTGCTGTCGTCTTGCAGGATCTGGTGGGTACGGCTGATATCGCCATGCTGGTTGATCAGCGTATTGCTGGCATAGCACCAGATAAACTTGATCGGTACGTCCAGCTTGTCTTTGCCACGGATGCCATCACGTTTGGCGGTCATTTCCGGGCCGCGCATGATGGCGTCGGTCCAGGTAAACACCGAAATCTTGGTCTGTACCGGGTTGGTCAGCATGTCGAACCATTCCACGCCCAGATCGAAGCTACCTTCGCGGCAGCCGGTATTACCGCCGTTGATACCGACGTTACCGGTCAGGATCGGTAACATGGCTATGGCCCTGGCGGTTTGTTCACCGTTGGCGTGACGCTGTGGCCCCCAGCCCTGGCAGATATAGGCCGGTTTGGTCATGCCGATTTCGCGGGCCAGTTGGATAATGGTGTTGACCGGTATCCCGGTGATACGAGCCGCCCACTCTGGCGTTTTGGCGATGCCATCGTCACCCTGGCCGAGGATATAGGCTTTGTAATGGCCGTTTTTTGGCGCGCTGCTGGGTAGGGTGGTTTCATCATAGCCTACGCAGTATTTATCCAGGAACGGCTGGTCCACCAGGTTTTCGCTGATCAACACGTGGGCGATGCCTGCAACCAACGCAGCATCGGTGCCCGGGCGGATCGGTACCCATTGATCTTCACGGCCACCAGCAGTATCGGTATAGCGCGGATCGATGATAATCATCTTGGCGTTAGAAATTGCCCTGGCTTGTTCCAGATAGTAGGTCACGCCACCACCGCTCATGCGGGTTTCCGCCGGATTGTTGCCAAACAGCACCACCAGCTTGCTGTTGGCGATATCATCCGGGCTGTTGCCCTGCTGTGCGCCGTACAGATAGGGCATGGCGGCGGTGATCTGCGCGGTGCTGTAGCTGCCATAGCGGCTGAGGAAGCCGCCACAGGAGTTCATCAGGCGATAAGGCACGTTGGAGTTGGTGATATTGCCGCCGTCGACCCCGGTACCGTACAGCACGTGCACCGCTTCATTACCGTATTGTGCCAGGGTGTGCTTCAACTGGCCGCTGATGGTATCTAGCGCCTCTTCCCAACTGATGCGTTTGAATTTGCCTTCGCCGCGTTTGCCGACGCGTTTCATCGGGTATTTCAGACGGTCCGGGTGGTTCATACGGCGGCGGATAGAGCGCCCGCGCAGGCAGGCTCGCACCTGATGGTTGCCATATTGATCGTTACCGGTGTTGTCGGTTTCCACCCAGTAGACTTCGTCATCCCGCACGTGCAGGCGCAGCGCACAGCGGCTGCCGCAGTTTACTGTGCAAGAACTCCAGACCACCTTGTCTTCCGGCAGTTGGGCATTTGGCAGCGGCTCGGCGGCAGCGATTTTACGGAAGGGCAACACCAGCCCCGAAGTGGCGGCCAGTAAACAGCCGGTAGCCGAGCCGGTTTTGATTAGCTTACGACGGCTGAACGGGTGATGAAGCAGGTCCGGGTTGTTGTTATCGTTCATGATAGTGCTCCCTGTGCTGGCCTATTTCGGTGCCGATAACGCCTGATGTCTGGTTTGCTATTAACCTATGATGTCTCTTGGCAAGACGTTTTAAGTCAGGCAACGGTGGCGTGAACTATTAAAAGTGCTAACCTGTAGCGAATAAAACCGTCTGCATTAATGAATTTGCATTGGTAATATTCGCCATGCAAAGTTATCTCTCAGCTTGATAATTAGATTACCTCTTAATAAGTATACTCGTGCGCGGGGCAGATGAAGTTTGCTTGAGGTCAAGTTTTAGCTTTTCGCAAGCGAATAAAGCGGGCTGGTTGTTTCTTTTCACAGCGGCAAGCGTTGTGTTGAGGCCGGTGTCTCAATCTATAGCATATTTGGTTGGCAGGATTAAGGGATGTTGGTGAATTAAATCCAGCGTCGATACAATATTGTTATGGCCTCGTGCAACATAAGCCCCCCGTTACGCGCGTGTTAGAGGGATTAGCAAAGTCATTCATTGCTTAATCCCCGATGTATTGCATGATGACCAATCCCCGCCAGCCGTCACAGTGGTAGGAAAATCGGGTAAAATTTCGACATCCTGCAACACCATTACCAAGCACGGCCCCGCTGATGACTCTGCAATAAAATTATAAACTAAAACGGCATATTACGTGTTTTCCTGCCCCGGGCTTTTCTATACTCATCACGCTTGATTGTGTCGTAAAGCTTATGCTGAGGCAGGGGGGGATATTAATTGTTACAAAACGATGCAGGTGAATACATTATTATTCTTGTTGTTTGGTTGGTGGCTTATTTAACGGGGTTAGGATTTTTATTTAAAAGGTAATGAGAGTTATTGTTATTTAAATACGTGCGCGAATAAATCTAGCCAGATAAATATGCAAGAAAAATATTTTTTGCTGAAGCGATTTTTCTCATGTTACGCAAATATTAACTGTTACCTCAGCAAAGGTTGATAAAGATCAACTCAGGATAGCCAGAAAATAACAATATATTAACCACCCGCATACTGTGTTTACGGGCTTGCATGTCAGTCATCAACAGGGGATAGATAATAATGATAAGGGAAAATCAAACATTTTTCCGGGATGGCGTGAATCGCCGCGATTTTATGAAGTTATGTGCGGCATTGGCCGCCACCATGGGGCTCAGCACCAAAGCCGCCGCCGAAATAGCCCACTCGGTAGGTTCGCCACAGCGGCCACCGGTCATCTGGATCGGGGCTCAGGAATGTACCGGCTGTACGGAGTCCTTGTTACGGGCCACTCACCCAACGATCGAGAACCTGTTGCTTGACGTGGTTTCCATGGAATACCACGAAGTCCTCTCTGCTGCGTTCGGCGAACAGGCGGAAGAAAACAAGCACCGCGCGATTGAGCAATACAAAGGGAAATACGTGCTGGTGGTCGACGGCTCCATTCCGATGAAGGATGGCGGCGTCTACTGCATGGTGGCCGGTAAGCCGATCGTTGAGCATATCCGTAATGCGGCAGAGCACGCCGCTGCGGTGATCGCCATCGGCTCCTGTGCTGCCTGGGGCGGCGTCGCGGCCAGCGGACCTAACCCGACTGGCGCAGTCAGCCTGCAGGATATTTTACCCGGCAAAACCGTAATCAACATTCCCGGCTGCCCACCTAACCCGCACAACTTCCTGGCGACGGTGGCCCATATCATCACCTATCAACGGCCACCGGCGCTGGATGCTAAAAATCGCCCTGAGTTCGCCTATGCCCGTCTGATCCATGAAAACTGCGAGCGCCGTCCGCACTTTGACGCCGGGCGTTTTGCCAAACAGTTTGGTGATGACGGCCATCGGCAGGGCTGGTGCCTGTATCACCTTGGTTGCAAGGGGCCAGAAACCTACGGCAACTGCTCAACGCTGGAGTTCTGCGACGTGGGCGGTGGCATCTGGCCGGTCGGGATCGGCCACCCCTGCTACGGCTGTAACGAGGAGGGTATCGGCTTTACCAAAGGGATCGCCCAGTTGGCTAGCGTCGAAAATCCTACCCCACGAAACGCCAAACCCGAAGTGGGTATCGTCGAAGGCGGGCATGTCAGCCCAACGGCGATGGGATTGCTTGGCGGTGTCGTCGGCCTGGTTGCCGGGGTCAGCCTGATGGCGGTGAAAGAGCTGGGGCGGCAGCAAAAAACGCAGCGTAAAGACGACGAGCAGCCGCCAAGCAAGGAGTAAGCCGTGAATCGACGTAACTTTCTAAAACTGACCTGCGGTGGCGCGATGTTGGTAGGGGTTGCCCCTGCGGCGCAGGCCGGGCCGGAGAACAAGCAGCCCATCCCCAACTCGCTGGGCATGCTGTATGACTCGACCCTGTGCGTGGGTTGCCAGGCCTGTGTCAGCAAATGCCAACGTATCAACCATACCGATGAACCGCATGGCGAAACCTATGCCTACGCGGGTACCGAAGCGACCTGGTCGAACAACGACAAGCTCAGCCCTTACACCAACAACATTATTCAGGTGTGGACCAGCGGAGACGGCAAGCACAAAGACCAGGTGGACAACGGCTACGCCTATATCAAAAAGCAGTGCATGCACTGTGTCGATCCTAACTGCGTATCCGTCTGCCCGGTCCAGGCGCTGCACAAAGATGCCAAAACCGGCATCGTGCATTACAACCCCGATGTCTGTACCGGTTGCCGCTACTGCATGGTGGGCTGCCCATTCAACGTGCCGAAATACGACTACGACAACCCGTTCGGCAAGATCCACAAATGCGAACTCTGTAACCAGAAAGGCGTTGCCCGGCTGGATCAGGGCGGGCTGCCAGGCTGTGTCGAAGTCTGCCCAACCGGGGCGGTGATCTTTGGCACTCGCGAGCAGTTAATGGCCGAAGCCAAACAACGTCTGGCCATCAAGCCCGGTGAAAATTACCGTTATCCGCGCCAAACCCTGCAGGGCAACGACCATTACGAACACCCGGTGCCACATTACCAACCGCACCTGTATGGCGAGCATGAGGGCGGCGGAACGCAGGTGCTGGTGCTGACCGGTGTGCCTTTTGAGGATCTCGGCTTGCCAGCGCTGGAGGAGTTGTCAACCGGTGCGCGTTCCGAGCATATCCAGCACACGCTGTACAAAGGCATGGTGTTGCCGTTTGCCGCTCTGGCCGGGATCACCTTCCTGGTGCAGCGCAACCAGCGTAACGAGCGTCAGGACAAGAAGGAAGATAAACATGACGACGCATAAAACGCAGCCACTCGGCGGGCGGCTGGTGAGCTGGCCGGTGATGATGCTGGCACCGTTTGTGGTGCTGTGCCTGTTGCTGATCCTCAAACGTCTGGTGTTGGGGTTGGGCGATGTTTCCGATTTGAACGGCGGCTATCCCTGGGGGATCTGGATCGCGTTCGATCTGTTGGTAGGCACCGGTTTAGCCTGCGGCGGCTGGGCGTTGGCCTGGGCGGTGTATGTGTTCAACCGGGGAGAATATCACCCGCTGGTGCGGCCTGCGCTGTTAGCCAGCCTGTTCGGCTATTCGCTGGGCGGGCTGTCGATCACCATCGACGTCGGCCGTTACTGGAACCTGCCTTACTTCTATATTCCCGGCCATTTCAACACCTCGTCGGTGCTGTTTGAAACCGCGGTCTGTATGACGATCTATGTTGGCATCGTGGCGCTGGAGTTTGCCCCAGCGCTGCTGGAACGGCTGGGCTGGAAGGTGTCGCTCAAAAGGCTCAACAAGGTGATGTTCCTGGTGATCGCCCTGGGCGCATTGCTGCCAACCATGCACCAATCCTCGATGGGTTCGCTGATGATTGCGGCGGGGATCAAAATCCACCCGCTGTGGCAAAGCTACGAAATGCTACCGCTGTTCTCTCTGTTGACGGCGGGCATTCTGGGCTTCTCGATAGTGATATTTGAAGGCTCACTGGTGCAGGCCGGGCTGCGGGGGAAAGGGCCAGAGGAAACGCCGCTGTTTGCCCGCATGACCTACATCATCGATGGGTTCTTACTGCTGTTTATTGTGCTGCGCTTTGGGGAACTGATCTGGCGCGGCAAAACGGACTATCTGTGGCATCTCGATCGGTTTGCCATCTCGTTCTGGGTGGAAACGCTGTTGATGTTGGTGCCGCTGGTGATGTTCCGCTGGAAACGTAACCGCCGCAACTCACGCCTGCTGTTTCTCGGTGCGCTGAGCATGGTTTGCGGAGCGTCGTTCTGGCGGCTGAATTACGCGTTGCTGGCCTACGACCCTGGCAATGGCTACCACTATTTCCCGACGGCCAGCGAACTGCTGATCTCCATCGGCTTTGTGGCAATTGAAGTTTGTGCGTACATCCTGTTGATCCGGTTGTTACCGGTGCTGCCTGCGCATCAACATAAGAATGAAAACAACCAGTTAGAGGTAGAGCATGAGCCAACGCATCACCATTGATCCCGTCACCCGTATTGAGGGCCACCTGCGCATCGACTGTGAAATCGAAGACGGCAAGGTGGTTAAAGCCTGGTCCTCCGGCACCATGTGGCGCGGAATGGAAGAGATCCTGCAAGGTAACGACCCGCGTGACGCGTGGATGATCGTCCAGCGGATCTGCGGCGTGTGCACCACCATTCACGCGTTAGCCTCGGTGCGGACGGTGGAAAATGCGCTGGGCATGGAGATCCCGGTCAATGCCCAGTATATCCGCAATATCATTGCCGCCGCCCACAGCATTCACGACCATATTGTGCATTTCTACCAGCTCTCGGCGCTGGACTGGGTAGACGTCACTTCGGCGCTGAAGGCCGATCCACAGAAGGCTGCCGATTTGCTCAGTGGCCTGTCTAGCTGGCCGTTGAACAGCGTTGCCGAGTTCACCCGGGTGCAGCAGAAGATCAAGGATCTGGTCGCCAGCGGCCAACTGGGCATCTTCGCCAATGGCTACTGGGGGCACCCGGCCATGGCGTTACCGCCGGAGATTAACCTGATCGCCGTTGCCCACTATCTGCAGGCGCTGGAATGCCAGCGTGATGCCAACCGCGTGGTGGCAATACTGGGCGGCAAAACGCCGCATATCCAGAACCTGGCGGTGGGTGGGGTGGCTAACCCGATCAACCTCGATGCCCCTAGCGTGTTGAACCTCGAGCGCCTGATGTACCTGAAAACCTTTATCGATCGCCTGGGCGACTTTATCGAGCAGGTTTATCTGGTGGACAGCGCGGTGATCGCGGCGCATTACCCTGAGTGGCTAACCCTCGGCAAAGGCTCAGACTGCTATCTCTGCGTGCCGGAGCTGCCGATCGATCGTAAAGGCGACCAGTTCCTGATGCCGGGTGGCTATCTGGAGAACGGCAAGTTCCGACCGATCGCCAACCAGCGCGATGAGTATCTGATCAAGGGTATTCAGGAGAGCGGTAAACACGCCTGGTATCAGGACGATGAACCACTGGCACCGTGGGAAGGGCTGACCCGGCCTAAATACACTGGCTGGCAAGAAGATGGTAAATACTCCTGGGTAAAAGCGCCAACCTTCTACGGCAAAGCGGTAGAGATGGGGCCGTTGGCCTGGCTGATGTGTACCCTGCAAGCCGAACACCCGCCAACCCAGAAATATTTTGCCAAGGTCAACAGCAATTACCAGGCCCTGACCGGCAAAGCGTTAACCGCCGATCAGTTGCCGTCGACCCTGGGCCGCATTGTCGGGCGCACGGTACATGCCTGTGTACTGCATGAAACCCTGGGCCAGCAGTGGCAGGCGTTGGTGAGCAATATTGGCAGCGGCGACCACGAAACCTTTATCCCACCGAATATTCCATTGACCGGTGAGATCCGGGGCGTGGGCTTTATCGAAGCTCCGCGCGGTGCATTGTCCCACTGGGTGGTGATCAAGGACGGCAAGATCGCCAACTATCAGGCAGTAGTGCCCTCAACCTGGAACGCCGGGCCACGCAACTTTAACGATGAGCCCGGTCCTTACGAGCGCTCGCTGGTTGGCACGCCGGTGGCCGATCCGAGCAAACCGCTGGAGGTGGTGCGAACTATCCACTCGTTCGACCCGTGCATGTCCTGTGCGGTACATATTGTAGACACCACTGGCAATGAAGTGACCAGGGTCAAGGTGCTGTAATGAGAATCTTGGTATTAGGCATAGGTAATCTGTTATTGGGCGATGAAGCAGTGGGCGTGCGCATCGTCGAAGCCCTTGAGCAGCGCTATCGCTTACCGGCCCATGTTGAGGTGCTGGACGGTGGCACCTCGGGGATGGAACTGATGGAAATGATGGCCGATCGCGATCATCTGATTGTGGCGGATGCGGTGTTGACCGGTGCCGCACCGGGCAGCGTCGCCGTGCTGTATGACGAAGAGATCCCGGCGCTGTTTACCCGTAAGGTTTCGCCCCATCAACTTGGGCTTTCCGACGTGCTGATGGCGCTGCGGCTGACGGATGAGTTTCCCCGTCGGCTCACCCTGGTGGGCGTGGTGCCAGAGTCGCTGGAGCCTGGAATAGGTCTGACCGCCGTGGTCAGCCAGGCGATTGAACCAGCGTTAGCCCAGGTGTTGCTGGCGCTGCAAGAGAGCGGCGTGGTGGCGGAGCCAAAAGAGGTGGCCAATGCAGACTGTGACTAACGGTTTTCAGCTCAATCCCAGCGCGCGGTTGGAAACCGCCTTTCAGGCGATCGCCGATGGTGAGATGCAGGGTTTGCCGTTTTTCCAACCGCAAATCCCGGTGCGTGCCTGTGGCTTTCAGCTGTTTGAACGGCAGTGGGTCGGCACCATTCTCACGCCGTGGATGCTCAGCCTGCTGGTGTTGCCCGGTCCTGAACAGGTTTGGCAACCCTATGCGGTGGGAGACAAGCTGGCGTTGAGCCTGCCTTGCGGCAGCGTGCGGTTCATCGTCGGTGAGATTGCGGGTTGCGGGCAATACCTGGCCTGTTCGCTGATGTCTCCGTTGGATCGCCATCTGGGGGCCGAGCAGGCGCTGGCGTTGGCACAACAGAGCGCGCAGATGGCGCTTTCGCTACCGGTGGCGGATGGCAACATCCCCAGTAATCCGGGGCGCAGGGCGCTATTTGGTCTGTCACAGAGAACGGCGTAGGCGTAGATGCATGAAATCAGCCTGTGCCTGAGCACGATGGAATTGATAGAGCAGCAGGCTCGGCAGCACGGAGCTAAACGGGTGACGGCGGTGTGGCTGGAGATTGGGGCGCTCTCTTGTATTGAAGAGCACGCGCTGCGTTTCAGCTTTGCCTCCGCATCCCGCAATACGCTGGCAGAGGGGTGCCAGTTATTGCTGGACTACCAGCCGGCACGCGCCTGGTGCTGGAGTTGCAGCATGAGCGTGCAGATTGAAAAACATGATGAAGGTTGCCCACAGTGCGGCAGCCACCAGTTGCGCGTTGAGAGCGGTGACAGCCTGCGGTTGAAGCAGCTGGAAGTGGAATAATTTTGAGGAGTGAATAACGATGTGTACGACTTGCGGTTGCGCCAGTGGCGAAAAAACCATCGAAGGTGACGAACATCATCACCATGACGACCACCATCATCACGACCATCATGATGCTCACCACCATCATCCTGATCATCACCACCACCACGACGGAGAACATCAAGCACCGGCAGGCGTGGTGATCCATCACCATCATCACTATTACCACCAGGGCGATGTGCATCACCATTACGCGGGTGTCGCAGCGGCGGAGCGCTTTACGCCAGAGGTGCAACCGCATTCGCAAGACCTGCACTATGGACACGGCGAGGCGGGAAGCCATGCACCGGGTATCGGACAGCGCCGTCTGGTGCAGATTGAACAGGACGTCCTGAGCAAGAACAACCATCTGGCGGCCCACAACCGCGAACACTTTTCCGCGCAACATATTCTGGTGCTGAACCTGGTTTCCAGCCCCGGTTCGGGCAAAACGACCTTGCTAACGGCCACGCTGGAACGATTGGCGGGCAAATTACCCTGCGCGGTGATTGAGGGCGACCAGCAAACCACTAACGATGCCGAGCGTATTCGCGCCACTGGCGTACCGGCTATTCAGGTTAATACCGGCAAGGGCTGTCATCTGGACGCGCAGATGGTACACGACGCGGCACACCGCCTGGATTTGCAGGATCACAGCCTGCTGTTTATCGAGAACGTCGGCAACCTGGTCTGCCCGGCCAGCTTCGATCTGGGCGAACGACATAAGGTCGCAGTGCTGTCGGTGACGGAAGGGGAAGACAAGCCGCTGAAGTATCCTCATATGTTTGCTGCCGCAACGCTGATGATTATCAACAAGATCGATTTGCTGCCTTACGTTAATTTCTCTGTAGAGAAATGCATCGAGTTTGCCCGCCAGGTTAATCCGTCCATCCAGGTGATCTCATTGTCGGCCACCAGCGGTGAAGGAATGGATCTCTGGCTGAACTGGCTGGGGGAACAATAATGTGCCTCGGTGTGCCCGGCAAGGTGACCGCAGTGGGGGAGGATATCCACCAACTGGCCTGGGCCGACGTGTGCGGCGTGGCGGTCAGGATCAATATTGCGCTGGTCTGTGAAGGATCACCGCAGGAGTTGATCGGCCAGTGGGTGTTGGTGCACGTCGGCTTTGCCATGAGCCTGCTCGATGAACAGGAAGCGCTGGAGACGCTGGCGGCATTGCAGCATATGCGCGCCGTCGGGTTGGCACGGGATGACGAGGATGCCAATGCGCTACGTTGATGAATTCCGCGATCCGGCGCTATGTCAGGCGCTGTTACGGCGCATCGAAACGTTGATGTTAGCCATTCCCCAGTCGCAGCGCCTGCCGCTACAGGTGATGGAAGTCTGCGGTGGCCACACCCACGCGATCTTCAAGTTTGGTCTTGACCAACTGTTGCCGGACAGCCTGGAATTTGTCCACGGCCCCGGCTGCCCGGTTTGCGTATTGCCGATGGGGCGCATTGATAGTTGCCTGGAGATTGCCGCCCATCCGGAGGTGATTTTCTGCACCTACGGTGATGCGATGCGGGTTCCTGGCCGCAATGGGTCACTGTTGGATGCCCGCCGCCGTGGTGCCGATATCCGGGTCGTTTATTCGCCGCTGGATGCGCTACAGCTGGCGGCGGATAACCCTCAGCGTGAAGTGGTGTTTTTTGGCCTGGGTTTTGAAACCACCATGCCCGCCAGCGCCTTGACGTTGCAGCAAGCCCGCCAGCGGCAGCTGAAAAATTTCACTCTGTTTTGCCAACATATCACTCTGATCCCCACCTTACGCAGCCTGTTGCAGCAGCCCGATGTGCGCATCGACGGCTTCCTGGCGCCGGGCCACGTCAGCATGGTGATCGGCAACGCGCCCTATCAGTTTATCGCTGCGGATTATCATAAGCCGCTGGTGGTGACCGGCTTTGAGCCGTTGGACATTCTGCAAGGTTTGGTGATGCTGCTGGAACAGCTGCGTGATGGCCGCCGTGCGGTAGAAAACCAATACCGGCGCATCGTACCTGAACAGGGCAATCTTCTGGCCCAGCGGGCGATGGCAGAGGTGTTTGGCCTGAAAGAGAGCAGCGAATGGCGCGGGCTGGGCGAGATTGCCCACTCTGGCGTGCAGATCAAACCTGAGTATGCGGATTTTGATGCAGAGCTGCGGTTTAAACCGCAGGCGCAGCGGGTGGCTGACGATCCGCGTTCACGCTGTGGCGAAGTGTTGACCGGGCGCTGCAAACCGGATGCCTGCCCGCTGTTTGGCAAGCAATGTACGCCGGAGAACGCCTTTGGTGCCCTGATGGTGTCCTCGGAAGGGGCCTGCTCGGCTTACTATCAGTATCGCAGGGAGAACGCATAATGCGTGAAGAGAACAACGGGCGAGAAATTACTCTGGCCCATGGCAGCGGTGGCCGCGCCATGCAATCCCTGATTGAAGAACTCATGCTACCCGCCTTTGCCAATCCGGCATTAAATGCCCGGGAAGATCAGGCACGAATCTCACTGGATGAGCTTGTTACCTCGGGCGACCGCTTGGCGGTATCGACCGACAGTTACGTTATCGATCCCATTTTCTTCCCCGGTGGTGATATCGGCAAACTGGCGGTTTGCGGCACCGCTAACGACGTGGCCGTCAGTGGTGCCCAGCCGCGTTATCTGAGCTGCGCCATGATCCTGGAGGAAGGGTTGCCTTATGCCACGCTGGAACGCATCGTCCAGTCGATGGCCAGCACGGCGCAGCAGGCCGGGATCCAGATTGTGACCGGCGATACCAAAGTGGTGCCCCGTGGTGCGGCAGACAAAATCTTTATCAATACCACCGGCTTGGGAACCATCCCGGCTGGCGTCCAGTGGGGGGCCGCTAACATCCGCCTGGGTGACAGCATTATCGTCAGCGGCACCTTGGGCGATCATGGCGCAACCATTCTGAACCTGCGTGAAGGGCTGGGCCTGGAGAGTGAATTAAGCAGCGATTGCGCGCTGTTGGCTCCGCTGATTGCCCCATTGTTACCGATTGCCGGGGTGCGCGCTTTACGCGATGCGACTCGTGGCGGCGTGACGGCGGTGCTACATGAGTTTGCCGCTGCTAGCGGCTGTGGCATGGCGATTTCCGAGGCGGCGTTACCGTTGAAACCGGCGGTGCGGGGGATTTGCGAACTGCTGGGGCTGGATGCGCTCAACTTTGCCAACGAAGGCAAGCTGGTGTTGGTGGTGGCAGCCGAGGCTGAAGCTGAAGTGTTAGCTGCGTTGCATAGTCATCCGCTGGGCCGCGATGCGGCGGTGATTGGCCATACCACCGAGCGCCAGCAGGTGAGCCTCACCGGGCTGTTCGGGGTTTCCCGGCGGCTGGATCTGCCGCTGGATGAGCCTTTGCCACGGATCTGCTAGTGGTTTGGTTGTGGTGTTGAGTGTGTTTTTGCCCCTCACCCTAACCCTCTCCCACAGGGAGAGGGGACCGACCGAGTTCGCTTCAGTTGCAGAGAGTCACCTGATCATGGCTGAGGACAACAGGTCGGTCGCGGTACTCAACCACGGCACCGAATCAGCTCCCTCTCCTTGGGGAGAGGGTTGGGGTGAGGGAGACAAAGATTGATCGCGATAGCTGACCAAGGCACCGAATTAGCTCCCTCTCCCTGTGGGAGAGGGTTGGGGTGAGGGGCGCAGGACCAACAGAAGGATCAGGACAACATGGCAGATTTTGAGCCGGAGAATATCGCCAGCAGCAACGGCCTTCGCCTGCGGATCAAGGGCAAGGTGCAAGGGGTCGGATTTCGTCCCTACGTTTGGCTGCTGGCCCGGCGCTTTAACCTGTGCGGCGAGGTCAGCAATGACGGTGCCGGGGTGATCGTCCAGTTATGGCAATCGTCTGCCATAACGGATTTTTTGCGGGTACTGCCGCAAGAGTGTCCACCCCTGGCGCGGATCGATAGCGTCACCTCTACACCGTTTTACTGGCCGCAACAGCCAGCGAGTTTCACCATTGCCAGCAGCGGAGCGGGGCAAGTGGATACCCATATCGTGGCGGATGCGGCCACCTGCGATGCCTGCCTGGCAGAGCTGAACTCGCCGCATAACCGGCGCTATCACTATCCGTTTATCAACTGCACCCACTGCGGCCCGCGATTTACCATCATTCGCCGGATGCCCTACGATCGGCCCAATACCTCAATGCAGCCTTTTCCGCTGTGCCCGCAGTGCCTGGCGGAGTATCAGGATCCTGCCGACCGTCGTTTTCATGCACAGCCTACCGCCTGCCCGGAGTGTGGCCCGCACCTGTGGCTCAGCGATGCCGCAGGCCAAACCACCGCTAGCGCCGACGATGCGCTGAAACTGGCCGCACTGGCGCTGATTGCCGGGCAGATCGTGGCGGTGAAGGGGATCGGCGGTTTTCATCTTGCCTGTGACGCCACCAACTCGGCTGCGGTACAGCGCCTGCGTGCGCGTAAACATCGCCCTGCCAAGCCCTTGGCGGTGATGATGCCGGATACTCACTGGCTGCAACAATGTGTTCAGGTCGCGGAACCGACGGCACTGTTAAAGCTGTTGCGTAGCCCACCAGCCCCGATAGTGCTGGTAATGGCTCACCCGCAAAGTCCCTTGTGCGGGGAGATTGCGCCGGGGTTGAATGAGATAGGGGTGATGTTACCGGCTAATCCACTGCAACATCTGCTGTTGCAACAGGTCGCGCGGCCACTGGTGATGACCTCCGGCAATCCGGCAGGCAAACCTCCCGCACTGAGCAACCAACAGGCACTGGATGAACTCGCTGGGGTGGCTGACGTCTGGCTGCTGCATAACCGCGAGATCGTCCAGCGAGCCGATGACTCTTTAGTACGCTTGACCGAGCAGGGTAGTGAGATGCTGCGCCGGGCACGTGGCTATGTCCCGGATGCGATGCCCTTGCCCCCTGGCTTTACCGCCCAACCGGCCATTCTGGCACTGGGAGCCGATAGCAAGAATACCTTCTGCCTGCTGTGGGATGACCGGGCGGTGGTCAGCCAGCATCTAGGCTCGCTGGAAGATGAAACCACCCGGCAACAGCAACAACGATTGTTGGCGCTGTTTGGCGAAATCTACGGCGTGGTGCCACAGGCGATCGCCATCGATGCCCACCCCGGCTATCTCAGCCAACAGCAGGGCCTGGCGTTGGCCAACGAGCGGACGATCCCTTGTGTCACCACGCTGCATCATCATGCCCATCTGGTAGCCTGCCTGGCGGAACACGGCTGGCCGCGCGACGGCGGTAAGGTAATAGGGCTGGCGTTGGATGGGCTGGGATATGGCCTTGGCGGGCAATTGTGGGGCGGTGAATGCCTGCTGGTAGATTATCAGCATTGTGAGCATTTGGGCGGGTTGCCCGCAGTGGCATTGCCAGGGGGCGATGTGGCCGCTCGCCAGCCGTGGCGCAACCTGTTGGCCCAGTTACAGCGTTTTGTCCCCGATTGGCAGACGTTGCCAGAGGCCGCCTCTATTCCTCAACCGCAGGTGACGATCTTACTGCGGGCGGTAGAACGGCAAATCAACTCACCGTTGGCCTCTTCCGCCGGGCGCTTGTTTGATGCGGTGGCCGCAGCATTACAAATCGTGCCGCCACAAATTTCCTGGGAGGGGGAGGCTGCCTGCCAGTTGGAAGCCTTGGCGTGGCAAAGCCCGCCTCATCAGCCCCCGGTTTCACTGCCGCTGCTCGGCAATCAGCTGGATCTGGCCACCTTCTGGCGGCAATGGCTGGCCTATCAGGCCCCCCCGGCACAGCGTGCTTATGCGTTCCATTTCGCCCTGGCCCAGGGATTTGCCGCATTGGCTCGCCACGCGACAAAGCAATACGGCATCAATACCGTCGTGCTGTCCGGTGGAGTGATGCATAACGCGCTGTTGCGGCAACTGTTGCTCCAGCAGTTGGACGGATTACAGGTCTTGCTGCCATCCCGTTTACCGGCAGGCGATGGCGGGTTGGCCTTGGGGCAGGCGCTGATTGCCGCCAACCGACTTATTCAAGGCAGGCATAAGGATGAATTTATAACGTAATCAACTGTTTTCACGAGTAAAACCACCACCTTCATTCACTGGAAAATTTAGGTATTCATTATGCGTATTAATGTCAAAGCTGTAGCTGTATCCCTACTGGCGCTGTTCCCCATGCTGGCCTTTGCCCATGTGGGCCATGACGGTGGCGCGCATCACGTATTAAGCTTTACCGAAGGCTTTATCCATCCGCTGACCGGGATGGATCATCTGGTTGCCATGGTATTGGTAGGCATCTGGAGTGCTATGAATACCAAGCAGTGGTGGCTGGCGCCGCTGGCGTTTGCCGGTTTGCTGCTGACCGGTGCGCTGGTTGGCATGGCAGGTGTGACCGTACCTGGCACTGAGTTCATCGTTGCCGCCTCGCTGCTGGGCATTGGCGTGATGGTTGCCTTACAGCTGAAACTGTCGGCGATAACGGGCGCATTGATTATCGGCGCTTTTGCCATTTTCCACGGTCTGGCCCACGGTTCTGAGCTTTCTCATTCGGTGGCGGCGCTTTCCGGTATGGTGATTGCAACGGCGTTGCTGCATGTGGCAGGGTTGGGTATCGGTTATCTGCTGGCGTCTTCGTCTACGCATAGCGGCTGGGCGCGGGTGATTGGCGGCGGTTCATCTCTGCTGGGGATCGGCCTGCTCAGCGGTGTGATCTGAGTTTAACCATTTCCTCACCAAGGTTTGCTGGCAGTGACTTTGCGATCGCTGCCAGCAGTCTCTCCTGTTTATCTCAAAAAATAACAAGCGGCTGGATTTGTGCCTATTTTATAGTTAGATTCCCTGCTAGCTAATTGCGTTTGATACTGCGCTATCTTCCGCACAACTTTTAACCCTATGAGTTAATTAAAGAATGACAGGGAATGTTGCTATGAACAGGGTGATAGGTTTACTGGCGTTATGCCTGGTTTCTTTTTCTTCTCTGGCCGATTGCCAGCCCCTCCTGGCCGAGCTGGCTAAGCCCTTCGCCGCCAAAACGACCATGAATACCGAGCTGTCCACCTGCAAGGTGTGGCCCTATGCTCCGGAAAAAACCATAGCGGTGCTGATGCTGGAACCCAAGGAAGAGGCCCAACCCGATTTTACCGACTATGACGTCGCCGTTTTGGTGGTTGATAGCCAGACCGGCAAGGTGCTGGCCAGCAAATATCATCCCAAAGCGATTATGGATGATGCCATCTACACCAGCAGCGTGACCATCGACACTGCGCGCTACCAATTATCTCCAGCGATACGCGCCTTCGGGGTGCGTTTTATCCACCGTGGCTCCTCCTCGGTCAATCCCATCAGCATCGAACGGCTTAACCTCTATACCCTGCAAGATCAGCAGGTCAGTCTGGTGCTCAACAATCTCACCATGAATGAATATAGCGGTGAGTGGGATGGCCAGTGTGCAGGGGATTTTGCCACGACCCATCGCGCATTGGCGCTTGGCAAGAGCGCACATAACGGCTTACAGGATCTACAACTACAGACCATGGCGACGCACAAGGAAGCCAGCAAAAAAGGGGAGGACTGCGTGGAAAGCAGCAAAGTCGTTGCCAAGACCCGCGTCGAACTCAAGTTCGATGGTAAAGCGTATCCGGTTGCACAGGATAAACTGCTCGATCATCGTTTTTAATCCGTGCCTGGTCGTTAGCAACCATGAAAAAAATCTGCCTCTACGAACAGAGTCGTCGTGCCATGCTGCGCCCCTACGGTCGAACATGTGCGATCCCCAGACAAATTACCTCCGGCTCACCTTGTAGGGGCGCTGCATGCTGCGCCCATTAAGATATTCAATAGGTTAATGTTTGACGCCTATAAATGCCTCAGTCCTCTGCCAGCACCTGTTGCAGCGCGGCTATCAGCTTGTGGTTGGCCGCTTCGCTCTTGATCGCCACCCGATAATAGTCGGCGGACAGGCCAGGGTAGTTGGCACAGTGGCGGATCAGGATGCGGTGCTGCAACAACGCCTGTTGCAGATCGTAGCCGGGACGCAGGCAGCGTAGGAAAATATAGTTCGCAGTCCCTGGCCAAATGCGCAAGTGCGGCAAGGTGGCCAGCGCGTCAAACAACCAAGCACGCTGTTCTCCCAGCCATTGGTGGGTTTGCTGGATGTAATCGCGATCGTCGAGGATCACTTCGCCTGCCAGTGCTGCATAGGCATTAATGGTCCAGGGTTCGCGCTGTTGTTTCATCTGTTGTAAAGCCGCGCGATCGCTGCTGACCAGATAGCCGAGCCGCAGGCCGGGGATGGCAAAGAATTTGGTCAATGAGCGCAGGATATAAAGGCGGGAATACTCCGCCATTTGCGGGATCAGCCCCGGCGCATCCGGCAGAAAATCGATAAAGGCTTCATCAACGATCAACGCAATATTGTGCTGGCGACAACAGGCGACAATGGCTTGCAACAGCGCGGGGTCTGGCATCAGCCCGGTCGGATTGTTAGGGGTGGCCAGGAACAAACAGTCCGGTTGGCGCTCGGCCAGCACCTGCAGCAGGCGATCATCGGGTTGAAAACCCCCGGCTTCATCCAACAGGAAGTCCTCGATCTGGCAGTCAATCCGCTGCAATGCCCGGCGGTATTCGGCAAACCCCGGCGTAAGGAGCAGCGCCGTGCGGGGGCGTAGCCGGTTCACGATGGCGTAAATCAGCTCGGTGGCCCCGTTGCCTGCCATGATATTCTCTGGCGGGCAGTGATGAACCCGTGCCAATGCCGCATGCAGACGCCGGTATTCAACGTCGGGATAGCATTCGGCGCTGGTCAGATGCTCGATAATCGCCGCCTTCAGGCTGGCGGGCATGCCCAACGGATTGATATTGGCGCTGAAATCAATAATCTCGGCCGGATCCAGACCGGTTTTCAACGCCATTTCCAGTACGTTACCACCATGTTCGCTCACGGTTTTGCTATTCCCCTGTCAAGTTTGCGTGCAGGATAACACAGCGTAATTGCCGTTGATCCGTTGCAAACTGAACCTGTCGCCCAGGTGAATGCCAGATCTTGGCGTGTATTCGCCATATCAACAGGTTATTATGGCATGGCCATTGTCGAGGCTATCGAGATGAAAACTAAGTGATAAATTGAAGCGTGGAGTTCATTGAACCCATACGTTGTGATTAACCGTATTATTGCCAACTGGATAACCCACACCCTGAACGATGACAGGTTGTGGTTGGGAAGGGGGTTTAACTCCCCCGCAGCCCCCGCTGCTGTGATGCCGACGAGTCCACTGCGCCACTGATCTGAGGATTGGGAAGGGAGTGGATGAGGATGACGCTAAGCCAGAAGACCGGTCAGTTGGTCACACATTCAACACCTTCGGTGGGAAGGGGGTTGTCATAAGATACGTGCAGCTATGTTGCACCGCCTGGTCGTATCCTGTTGACACCCAAATCCCGCCCGAGAGGTCGGGATTTTTTTATGCCATTAACCCACCATCAGGCTTTCTCAATCGCGGCTACAAGGTGCGTGTCATGACGCTGCTAGCCTGGTTCGCGGCCTTTCTGCTCGACAGCCTGTTAGGTGACCCGCCGCACTGGCCGCATCCGGTGCGCTGGATCGGTAACCTGATCACGGTGCTGCAACGCGCGATCCTCCGGACTTGCCATAGCGAGAGAGCGCTAAAACTTGGCGGCGGGCTGCTGTGGCTGGGCGTCGTTGGGTCGGTCTGGCTGGTCAGTTGGGGATTTTTGACGCTGATGCAGTATATCCACCCGTGGTTAGGCTGGCTGGCGGAAGTCTGGCTGATTTATACCCTGCTCGCCGGGCGCTGCCTGGAGCAGGCGGCCATGGAGGTTTACCGGGCACTGCAAAGTGCCGATCTTGAGGAGAGCCGCCACAAGCTGTCGTGGATTGTCGGGCGGGATACCTCACAACTGGAAGAGCCGCAAATCACCCGGGCGGTGGTGGAGACGGTGGCAGAAAACAGCGTGGATGGCGTAATTGCGCCGCTGTTCTTTTTGCTGATAGGTGGAGCACCGTTGGCGATGGCGTATAAAGCGGTTAACACTCTTGATTCAATGGTGGGCTATAAAACGCCGAAATACCGCGCTATCGGCTATGTGTCGGCGCGGATGGATGACTTCGCCAACGGGTTACCGGCCCGGCTTAGCTGGCTACTGCTGAGCTGTGCGGCCCGGCTGAACGGGTTGGACTATCGCCAGGCGTTACGCATTGGCTGGCGCGATCGCTATCAGCACACCAGCCCTAACTGCGCCTGGTCGGAAGCCACCGTGGCTGGAGCGCTGGGAGTTCGGCTTGGCGGTCCTAACAATTACTTTGGTCAACGGGTCGAAAAGCCGTGGATCGGTGAGGCTCGGCGGGAGATCGAGCTGGCGGATATTCCACGCAGCACTCGTCTGATGATGACGGCCTCGCTGTTGGCTCTGCTGCTGTTTGCAGCGTTGCGCCTGCTATGGCTTGGCGCTTGAAATAATAATGGTTTGCGCGGCTCAGCCAGCGCGACGTGGAGAATAATTGATGAAACGGTGTGTGATGGTGCAGGGAACCGCATCCGATGTGGGTAAAAGCCTACTGGTGGCCGGGCTGTGCCGGATATTCATGCAGGATGGCTATCGCTGTGCGCCGTTCAAATCGCAGAATATGGCGCTCAACTCCGGCATTACCGCCCGTGGCGAAGAGATGGGCCGGGCGCAGATCTTTCAGGCCGAAGCCGCCGGTATCGCACCCGATGTGCGGATGAACCCGGTACTGCTGAAACCGACCAGCGATTGCCAGGCGCAGGTGGTGCTGATGGGCAAAGTGGCCTGCAATATGGACGCGGTCAGCTATCACGAGTACAAGCCGCAGTTGCAGCAACAAATCAGCGAGGTGTATCACAGCCTGGCCAGCGGCTACGACATCATGGTGCTGGAGGGGGCAGGTAGCCCGGCGGAAATCAACCTGCGCGATCGCGACATCGTCAATATGGGCATGGCGGCGATCGCCGATGCGCCAGTGCTGTTGGTGGCGGATATCGATCGTGGCGGGGTATTTGCCGCTATTTACGGCACGCTGGCCCTGTTGGAACCAGAAGAGAAAGCCCGGGTGAAAGGGGTAATCATCAATAAATTCCGTGGTGATATTGCCTTGCTCTATTCGGGCTTGGAGCAGATCGAAGCCCTGACTGGTGTGCCGGTGCTGGGCGTGATGCCCTGGTTGAATATCGATCTGGAAGATGAGGATGGTGTGGCGTTGCAAAATGGCAAATATGCCCCGACAGGCAGCAGCCATGAGCTGGACATCGCGGTGGTACAGCTGCCCTATATGTCCAACTTTACCGATTTTAATGCCTTGGCGGCCCAGCCCGACGTAGGGTTGCGCTATGTTTCGCACCCGGCGGCGCTGGCCGGTGCCGATCTGATTATCCTGCCGGGTAGCAAAAATACCCTAGGGGATTTGCAGTGGCTACAGCACAGCGGGTTGGCGGCGGCGTTACAGGATCAGCACCGGGCCGGAGTGCAGATCGTGGGTATTTGTGGCGGCTACCAGATGCTCGGTAAGCACATTATTGATGGCGTGGAATCCGGAGTGGAGCAGATGGTGGGTTTGGGATTGCTGGATGTCACCACCCGCTTCGCACCGCAAAAAGTCACAACGCAGGTGACAGCGCAATGTGAGCCTGGGTTGCCCGGCCTCTGGTCTGGCTGTGGCGATCAGGACGTCGTTGGTTATGAAATCCATATGGGCACCACCCAGCTTGGATCAGAGGCTATGCCCTTCTCCCGTCTTTCCCTACGTAACGGCCAACCGGACAGCGCCTTTGACGGGGCAGTTAACCCCGCCGGTAACGTACTGGGCAGCTATATTCATGGCTTATTCGACAGCGCACCTTTTTGCCGCGCGCTGCTAAACCAATTGCGCCAGCGTAAAGGGCTGCCGGTTTACGACGGCCCGGCTTTCGATTATGCCGATTATAAGCAGCAACAGTTCGATCTCTTGGCCGATAAGATGCGGGAACATATTGATATGGATAAAATTTACCGCTTGATGACCGAGCACCAGCAAACGGGGGCCCAATGATCCTGATCACCGGTGGAGCACGCAGCGGCAAAAGTTCGCTGGCCGAAAGGTTAGCGAGCGGTGTCAGTGACCGGGTGTTGTATATCGCCACGTCGGTGGTCACCGATGAGGAAATGGCTGAACGGGTCAAGCTGCATCGCCAGGCCCGGCCTGCGCATTGGCGTACCTGGGAGGGCAGCCAGCAACTGGCCAGCGTGATCGACCAACAGGCGGGGGCGGGAGATGCGGTGATCCTGGAGTGTATTACCACGCTGATCGCCAACCTGATGTTTGACCTGACCGGGGAGATGCCGGTGGAAAGCATCGACTTTGCCGTGGTTGAAACGGCAATCCAACGGCAGATCGATGATCTGCTGGCCGCCTGCGTCCGCAGCCCAGCGGCGATTTATCTGGTCACCAATGAACTGGGGATGGGCATCGTGCCGGAAAACCGTCTGGCACGGCACTTCCGTGATATTGCCGGGCGTGTTAACCAGCGTTTGGCCGCCGCCGCTGAGTCGGTGCTATTGGTAATTTCTGGTATTGAGGTCAAGATCAAATGAGTTTGCGACTGTTTTGGGCCACCCTGCAATTGATGACGCGTATCCCGTTGCCCGCCAGTTGGACGCAGGGGTTAGCGATGGATAATTACCAGCGTGGCATCGTCGGTTTCCCCTTGATTGGCCTGATCGTCGGTGCAATCGGTGGCGCCGTCTTTACCCTGTTGGCTCCCTGGTGTGGGGTACCGCTGGCGGCGTTGGGATACGTGCTGGCGTTGGCTCTGGTTACCGGTGCCTTCCACCTCGACGGATTGGCCGATACCTGTGACGGCGTATTTTCGGCTCGTACTCGGGAAAAAATGCTGGAGATCATGCGCGACAGTCGCCTAGGTACCAATGGTGGGTTGGCGCTGATCTTTATCGTTGTGGCCAAAGTGTTGGTGATCAGTGAACTGGCACTGCGCGGGGTACCGATGTTGGCCACGTTGGCGGCAGCAGGAGTAGCCTGCCGGAGCCTGGTGGTATTGATGATGTATCGCCAGCCCTATGCCCGTGAGGGTAACGGGCTGGGGAACCTTTACATTGGCAAGATTAGCGGCGGACAAACGCTGTTCACTCTGGCGCTGGGGGCCGCTTTGGTCGCCTTGTTAGGGCATGGGCAGGGGCTGTTTGCGCTTGGTTGTGCGCTGATCGCTGTGATGTTACTGCGTACCTATCTGCACCGCCGTCTGGGCGGGCAAACCGGTGACACCCTGGGAGCGGCGATAGAAATTGCCGAGCTGATCTTCTTACTGGCACTGCTGTGAGTGGGCGTTATGCGGCTATTTTTGGTACGACACGGGCAAACGGCGGCGAATCGGCAGGGCGTATTTTGCGGCATGACCGACTTGCCGTTGACCGAACAAGGTGAGCAGCAGGCCAGGCAGATCGCACAATGGCTGGCCGAGGTGCCTTTTACCCAGGCGATCAGCAGTGAGTTAAGACGCGCCCAACATACCGCCGAGATCGTGCTCGGGCAAAGGGAACTGGTGATCCAACCCGACGGCGGCTTTAACGAAATGAATTTTGGCGACTGGGAAATGTGCCATCACCAGGATTTACAGCAGCAGGATAGTGCTGCCTGGGCCGACTGGGTGGCAGATTGGCAGCTAGCCTGCCCGCCAGCGGGGGAGTCCTTTCCACTGTTTTCACAGAGGATTAGCCAGCAGGCCCAGCGTCTGCTGAACGAACAGGGCGATGGCGATCGTCTGCTGGTGGCGCACCAAGGTTCTCTGAGCCTGCTGCTGGCTGGGTTACTAAAGTTGCCCCCCACCGGGATGTGGCATTTCCCGTTTACCCAGGGAGCCTACAGCGTGGTGGAACTCAACCAGGGGTTTGTCACGCTAAAAGTATTTAACAGCCAGGCTCATTGGCAGCCTGCAAGCAGAGAATAAAGTTATGCAAACATTGTCATCGT
Source organism: Serratia sp. 3ACOL1 (assembly GCF_003668775.1). Lineage (NCBI taxonomy): Bacteria > Pseudomonadati > Pseudomonadota > Gammaproteobacteria > Enterobacterales > Yersiniaceae > Serratia > Serratia sp. 3ACOL1. The sequence continues at coordinate 1,012,520 of NZ_CP033055.1, forward strand.
TAATCGACCTGATTAAGCCGTTGGACGCGGCCGCCATGCAACAGGCAGCGGCAAAGATTGATGGCCTGCTTAAGCCACCGGGCAGCCTTGGCCGCCTGGAACAGTTGGCAACTCAGTTGGCCGGGATGCGCGGTTTTAGCGAGATGGCCGCCAGCCGCAAGCAAATAATCGTCATGATGGCCGATCACGGCGTTTATGCTGAAGGGGTGGCGGTGTCACCGCGTGAAGTGACGGTGATCCAGGCGCTGAATATGGTGAAAGGCAATACCGGCGTTTGCGTATTGGCGGCCAATGCCGGTGCCGAGGTGAAGCTGGTGGATGTTGGCATCGACAGCGAACCCTTGCCGGGCCTGATCGACATGAAAGTTGGGCGCGGCAGCGGCAACATTGCGCGTGGTGCGGCAATGACGCGCCAGCAGGCGGAGGAGTTGCTGTTGGCCACGGCTCAATTGACGTTGGAACAGGCGGCGCTTGGGGTGAAGTTGTTTGGCGTTGGTGAGTTGGGGATGGCTAATACTACGCCAGCCGCTGCGTTAGTTAGCGTCTTTACCGGCCGCGAACCGCAGGAAGTGGTCGGCATTGGGGCCAATTTCCCCAGCGATCGTTTGCACCACAAGGTGGACGTGGTGCGTCGGGCGATTGAGGTAAATCAGCCGGATGCCCAAGACGCGTTGGACGTGTTGGCGAAGCTGGGTGGATACGATCTGGTGGGAATGGCTGGCGTGATGCTGGGGGCTGCTGCGGCCGGTCTGCCGGTGATCCTCGATGGTTTTCTCTCTTATGCCTCTGCGCTGGCGGTCTGCGGCATTGCGCCTCAGGCTCGGGATTATCTGCTGCCGTCCCATTTCTCTGCGGAGAAGGGCGCGGCTGCGGCTCTTGAGCACCTGCAATTGGCACCTTATCTGCATCTGGATATGCGGCTGGGGGAGGGCAGCGGTGCCGCCATTGCCATGCATATCGTGGATGCGGCCTGCGTGATGTTTAATCAGATGGGATCGTTGGCGGACAGTAATATCGTTATTCCCGGTAACGCGACCTGAACGGCTGATACCACCACCAAGATTTCACCTTGTAGGGGCGCCGCCCGCTTAGCTAGGGTCGAACATATGCTCGACCCTGTTAATTCGACAAATTAAGCAGTTTGCAGGTTGGTTGCACGGCCAAACAGGCGTTTAAACAGCCAGTAAATCACGCTGGCTGCCAGCAGTGAGTTAATGGTTGGCACACCCCATTCCGTCACCAGGCCGATTACGCTGCCGACGATGCTGGCGATAATCGCTGCCCAGCCGATGAGCGGCGTTTCTTGCGGCAGTTGGCCAAGCTGGCGGCTGGCGTCCAGAGCATCGCGGTGGCTGCGCAGCAGGAAATAGTCCACCAGCATGACGCCGAGGATCGGTGGGAATACCACGCCCAACACGGTCAGGAAATCCACAAACCGGTCCAGGATCCCAAGAACCGAAAGCAGCGTGCCCAAAAGACCGATAATCACCGTGGTCGCGGTGTATTTCAGCTTCTTACCGGTAATTCCTTCAACCGCATTCACCACGCCCAAGGACGACGAATAGAGGTTCAGATCGTTAACGCGCAGGGTGGAGAACACGACCACCAGCAAACCGATACCGCCCGCACTCTGGGCCATGATCGTCACCACGTCTGCGGTGCCGAGGGTTTTGGCAATAAAAATCGCCAGACCGTTAACCACGAATTCACCGGCAATAATGGTCAGCAGAGTAATACCAAACACGTGGCGTTTGTTTTTGGAGTAACGGGTCAGGTCAGGGGTCATCAGGCTGGCGACAATGGCGCCGCCGACCACGATGGTGATGCCTGCGCTGATGGTTAACGGGTCCCCCATCGGTGCCAGCAGAATGGCCTCATGCAGTTTCTGCCCAGAGAGGACGTTATAGGAAATAAAGAACACCAGCAGGATAAACAGCGGCACTGCGATACGTGCAGTGATGCGCAGCGCTTTAAAACCAAAAGCGACCAGCACCGTCAAAAACAGGCCGGAGAGTGAGGCTGACAGCGGGAAGCCCAGGCGATCGCCCAAGGCGAAGTTAAGCGATTTGGCAAAGATGGCGTTCTGAATGCCAAACCAGCCCAACAGGCTGACGGCCACTACCAAGCCGATAAGCACCGAGCCTATGCGGCCAAAGCCACACCAGCGAGCCAGCAGGCTGCCGGAGATACCTTCTCTCATCCCGGCCAAACCCAGCCCGAACGTCACGACCCCAAAGATCAGGCTGCCAATCGAGATGGCGATAAAGGCATCGGTCAGGGTCATTGAGTTACCCAGCACGGCACCCAACATAAACTGGTCCAAGGCCGTTAGCATACCCATATGCACGATGGCGACGCTGAGGAAGGAGACCCTCTTATCCTGCGGTACCCGGCTCAGTGGGTAGTCTTCAATTTTAATCACGATAATCTCTCGTTAACGTTTAAATAAATTGGATGCCTTTTTCAATCAGGCGTACTGGAATGTAGCTGTCCAAATTCACCAGTTTGCAATACTCCTCGAACTGCTGGAGCGTATGCACATCGGCTTTTTGGTAGATGTTGTAGATTCTATTTTCTATGGTTTTATTGCTGACGTCATATAACCTGGCAATCTCTTTGTTGGTGTAGCGTTGCAGCATCAAAAATATGATGTCCAGCTCCGACTGGGTAAAAATCCGGATGCTGACTTCGGTAGTTAATATGCTGGGTTTTTGCTGGTTGATATATTTTAGCGGTGAAAAACTGTCCAGCGGACGGGCGTTCCACATGGTGCCAACCAGCTCTTCCTTGTCATTATAAATAGGCAGTTTTTCGCTGATAAAGGGGACCAGGCTGTCGCTACCGTACCAGAAGTGCGTCTCGATGACGGCTACGCGATCCCGCGTTCCTTCGGTTTTCCTGTCGTGTTCTTGCAAGTCGGGGGCGAACTCTGCCCAATCGGCAGGGAATTCGGCATCAAGCTTGCCCGTAATATCGAAATTGAGAGGTGTATTGGTATAAAGATAGGCCGCCTTATTCATATAAATATGGCGTGAAGATAAATCTTTAATGCCCCAAGGCTCATTTAAATGTTCCATCATGGTGATGAGACCTTTTAAATATAATTCATTGCTCTGCCAAAATGAATCCATTTGAACCCCTCATACTTCAGCGCTATCAGATGTTTTTCGCTAAATAAATGCGAGTATGGCGGTGCGCATAGCCCGCTAAGTTGCCATACGGTTGGTACCCCAGTTTTTCGTAAAACGCCTGCGCCTGAAAACTGAAGGTATCGACATAGGCCATATGGCAACCGCGCTTGACGGCTTCCTGTTCTGCCCGCAGCATCAGGTCACGGCCGTAGCCTTTTTTGCGATACTCGTCACCCACCCACAGGTACTGGACTTCTAATCCACCCCACCAGGTTCTGGCAACCAGCCCTGCCACAATCTGCCCGCGATCGTCGGTGACGGTCAGGAATAACGGATGAATGTCTACCGCATCATACTGATGGTTGTGCGCCCAGAGGCTGTCAATCACGAACTCTTCGTCCTGCGGATTTGGAGTGTCCGTTACGTTAATCTTCATGGCCAATCTTTCCTTTTCATGCTAATAATTCAAATGTTCATTAAGGTGTCTGTATTGATTAGCTTTTGTTAACATTTATTGACAATGATTACAAGGGTGTTTTTCACCTGTTTTCCTGGTGGCAAAAAATGGGTATGTTGTTGGCAAGAGAAGGGAATAATTGACCTTTCTCAAGAGTATACCGAATAGAAAAATATTGTGCTTCACCAGGGATACGCCCTTTAGGGCAGAGGGTAGTGACAAGAGCAAGCTAACTTGCCAACCGCACTATTCCTCACTGAACATGTAGTAAGATTTACCATCACTTCGTAGTAATGCATTGCGCAAAGTAGCGGATTAAACTCCGCTACTTTGCCGCAAAATCCGTGCCATTATCGTATAATTACCTGTTAAGCACCGCGTTTCGTGGTGCTCCTCGCTTCAAGTGGCTCCACTGAGGTATTATGGCCGAGTGGCCCATTTCGCGGCCAGCTTGCAACAGGTGAGAAAATATTGATGGCATTATGAAAACACTTAAGCCACGCCGCCCTCATGGGAGGTGGATCTATTACATTCTGCACGAAGATATTCTGTGGCCATGCCCGGTCAAATGGGAGTGGGAAGAGAATTTCGAGGCATGGTTGCCTTTTTACTATTCGCCCACCCTGGAGTTTGTGGCAGGCGATCCGGCGAAAGCCGTCAAGGTGACGAAACCCCAAACGCCCGGCTTGCAGCCGAAACGCCTGGAGTACGCTTGATTCGGGGAAACCCGATGATTATTCAACCTTTCCCTGAATGCTGATATTCGCCAAGCCATGCTATCCGGGCTGAAACAATCCATCCCCAACGCACAACCGCTTTTCTGGCGGAACTCAATTGAGCAAATCGTGAACGGTACGGCGCACGTAGTGGGTCATCTGTGCCAGGTCTTCGGGCGCAACCGGGCCACCGCCAGCCATGACGACCTGTTGCTCGATCTGAGTGATCTCTTGCTCAACCCGGTTGGCGATTTGCACCTTGACGATCTTGTCTACCGATGACAGCAGAACCTTCAATACCACTTTCAGCGCAATGTTTTCGCAGAATGAATCGTAGGAGTGGGCTGTTGGCGGCGCTTCTACCGCCGGTGGCGGCATGCGTGGGGCCATAGCCTTGAAACTGTCTACATTTTCAATAATAAGATCCATGTCTCTTATTAGTTCATCAAAATCTTTAGACACTGACTTATTTCCCTTTGCAGTACGCAAAAAATAGAACGCCTGGCTTTGGTTGGCGGACAGGCGGACACAGCTTGAATCGACCGGACGTTCAACGGGTGAGCGGTAGGCTGGTCGGCATTTTAACCCTGCTCGGGTTCCGCAAACAAGATAGGGATGATTGATGGCTAGCCTTATATGTATAACTGCCAGTGATGATTTTTCGCTGACCATACAAAGTGCATTGCCGCACGGAGCTCGGATAACCGGGAGGATATGATAAAAATTGCGAAGGGTATTCAGATAAACGCTTAGACCGCAACCCGACAAGCGCTGCGCAGGCTAAACTTGAGGGGCAGACATTTACACCGGGAGGAGATATGGAACCCGAACGTGGCATTAAGCGAGTGATACTTTCTGATGGCGCTATCAAACATGTGGTGGTGGAAGACGCTATGGGCAACGAGCGCTCCCTGGCTGCCGTAGATTACATCTCTGAGGGGATACAGCCGCCGTTGGAAACGCTGCCGGAAGTCCCGGCCCAAGAAGAGTAAAAAGGTCCAGGAGGATTGGTTGTCAACCCTCGGCACCGGGCGGCGATTGCTGCTGCCAATCCGGCACGATATTGCCGATTGCTAGCCTTTTCCCCATACTGGCAGAAATTGTGTATTTTAGTGCACCCAGCAGGAAGGGCAAGTCAGTGTCAACGGCCAAGAAAAACTCTACTCCCACGCTGTTTCTGAAGATCAAACCCCAGGAAGCCGTACTGGTCTTTATCACCATGCTCTGGGGCGGCACTTTTTTGGCCGTGCATCAGGCGATGCTGGTCAGTGGGCCATTCTTTTTTGTCGGGCTACGTTTTGGCACCGCGACGTTGGCGCTGGTGCTGTTCTCTCTGCGTTCGCTACGCGGGATGACCTGGTACGAAATCAAGGCCGGAGTGTTTATCGGCACCTCGATCATGTTCGGCTATGGCCTGCAAACCATGGGGCTGCAAACCATCACCAGCAGCCAGTCGGCCTTTATTACTGCCATGTACGTGCCGATTGTGCCGTTATTGCAGTGGCTGGTCCTTGGGCGTATGCCGGGGATCATGTCCTGGATTGGCATTCTGCTGGCCTTCGTCGGGCTGATGCTGTTGAGCGGGCCAAGCAGTTCCAGCCTGGCATTCAGCGGCGGTGAATTCCTGACGTTGGTCAGTGCGTTGGCGATCGCCATCGAGGTGATTTTAATCGGTGCTTTTGCGGGCAAGGTCAATGTGCGGCGGGTGACCATTGTGCAGTTGGCTACTGCGTCGTTGTTATCGTTTTTGATGATGGCTCCCACCGGAGAGTCGGTTCCGGCGTTTTCCAACTATCTGCTTTACAGCGCGGTAGGGCTGGGGATCGCCAGTGCGGTGATCCAACTGACGATGAACTGGGCACAACGCAGCGTTTCACCTACCCGTGCCACGGTTATTTATGCCGGTGAACCGGTATGGGCAGGGATAGTCGGCCGTATCGCCGGTGAGCGTTTGCCTGGGTTGGCGCTGATTGGCGCAGGGTTGATTGTGCTGGGGGTGATTGTTAGTGAGTTGCGTATTCGGCGTAAACCAAAGCCGGTAGAGTTGACATAGGGGCGGGCGCTGCATGCTGCACCTGTAAAAACGCCGCGTGAGAACGCGGCGTTGCAATAACTAAGGTTAGGCCGCCTTTTTACGGCGTACAAACTGATAACCGATCCCCAGAATGATAAACCACAGTGGCGTGACGACCAGCGCCTGGCGTGTGTCCTCGCGCAGCGTCAGCAGCACCAGCACGAATGCGAAGAACGCCATGCATACCCAGCACATCAACTTACCGGCAGGCATCTTGTAGATCGATTTCTGGTGCAGTGCCGGGCGCTGCTTACGGTAGACCAGATACGAGCACAGAATGATGGTCCAGACGAACATGAACAGAATGGCCGACACGGTGGTGACCAGCGTGAATACGGTCATGACGTTCGGGATCAGATAGATCAGCACCACGCCGCCCAGCAGGCAGATACAAGAGAAGGTCAGGCCGTTTGCCGGTACCGCACGTTTGGACAGGTTGGCAAAGGATTTAGGCGCATCGCCTTCCTGTGCCAGGCCGAACAGCATACGGCTGGTGGAGAACACGCCGCTGTTGGCGGAAGAGGCGGCAGAGGTCAATACCACGAAGTTGATCACGCTGGCTGCGGCTGGCAGACCAATCAGCACGAACAGCTCGACGAACGGGCTCTTATCGGCCACCACCGAATTCCAAGGCGTTACCGACATGATCACGATCAGCGCGAAGACGTAGAACATGATGATGCGGATAGGGATGGAGTTGATGGCCCGTGGCAGCACTTTTTCCGGATCTTTGGTTTCGGCCGCGGTGGTTCCCACCAGCTCGATACCCACAAAGGCAAACACCGCAATCTGGAAGCCGGCAAAGAAGCCGCTAATGCCTTTAGGGAACATGCCGCCATCATTCCATAAGTGGGAGAAGGAGGCTACGCTGCCGGTTGGGGATTCGAAGTGCATCGCCACCATGACTAGACCGGCGATGATCAGGCCCACTATCGCGACGATTTTGATCATCGCAAACCAGAACTCCATCTCACCGAACATTTTCACCGTTGCCAGGTTCAGGCTGAGCAGCAGCAAGACGCACAGTAAAGAGGCGATCCATTGGGAGAGATCGGGGAACCAAAACTGCGCGTAGGCGGTAATGGCCACCACGTCGGCAATGCCTGTCACCACCCAACAGAACCAGTAAGTCCAACCGGTGAAGAACCCTGCCCAGGGGCCGAGCAGATCGGCGGCAAAGTCGCTAAAAGATTTGTACTGCAGATTGGAGAGCAGCAGTTCGCCCATCGCGCGCATCACGAAGAACAGCATAAAGCCGATGATCATGTACACGAAGATGATGGAAGGCCCGGCCAGGCTGATGGTCTTACCGGAACCCATAAACAAACCTGTACCAATGGCACCGCCGATAGCGATCAGCTGGATATGTCGGTTTGAGAGGTTTCGCCTTAGGTGATCTTCTGATCCGGGCGTGGCGTCCACTGCTATTTTAGAATGATCTACCATCGTATGCTGTCCTGTTTTTACCTGTCATGAGTGGAATGGCGAGCTCTGAAGTGGCTCTTTTTTATCTGTATTAGCCGGTTTTTCCGACAAAAGTTAAGGTAACTCAATATCACCACCTTTGTGCAACATATTTACAACATAATAAGGTGAGATAAAAGCCGATTATTCTTTACTCAGGGGAGGCAAATCGGACGTCTAGGGGGCGGAAGATTACTCTTTACCGCGGCAAATGAACAGTGCCAGCAGTGGTTATCTCATTGATTAAACAGGGGCTTATAAAAATCGCATGAGAAAAACTAATGCTAAAAGGCGATTAAACTAATCCTGATGTCTGTCTGTGCTTGAGGGGCATTAATAGCGGGTTTTGCGCGGGGAGCAGTTGAGTTCTAATCAGTTTATTGCTGCAGCTGGCGCGGCTTGGCAGAGGATCGCCGGGCGTGGAGCGTACATTTGGTTGGTTTTGCGGTTCAAATCACAAAAGTATAAATCATTGGTTGAGTAATGGTGGCCAAAAGGTCGAGAAGCCACCAGCTACACCTGCTGATCACAAAAGCATCATAAATAGGTACAAGCTCCCATTGGCCAGCGGTAAGCTGTGTTCATCACGGTAATACAGAGAGGGGATTGAATATGTACAAGACCATTTTAGTACCGGTAGATCTTGCAGAAGACGTATTGACTGAACATGCGCTCGAACACGTGGAGTATCTGGCCAAAATGTCTGGAGCCAAGGTGCATTTCTTCCATGCCTTGCCGGATGCTTCGGCATTTGTGACCGCCTATTCGTTTGGCATCAAAGAGTTTGAAAATCAGGCTGAAGTGAAGGCGGTGGAGGGGTTGAAGAAGCTCATGGCGGGGATCGATCTGCCGTTGGAGCGTCTTTCTTATACCATCAGCTTCGGTTCGCCGCGTGACGAGGTGCTACAACTTGCTGAAGAAATCTCAGCAGATCTGATCGTGATTGGCTCTCGCCGTCCTAGTGTCAAAACCTACCTGCTCGGCTCGAATGCGGCCGCTATTGTCCGCCACGCCAAGATCTCGGTGATGGTAGTCCGATAATCAGTAGTTAGTCTTCATCAAACCCGGCCCGCACCTTGCGGGCCAATCACCTCCCCCAAAGAAAACGGTGCTTGCCAGCATGCTTGTGCAGATACTGCGCGAAAGGTGAGTTAATTCCTAATCTGTAGAGCTATTTATTCGCGTCACGAACAATAATGGGGTAATAAAAATCCCACAATATTATTAATGATTAAATGGGATTAATCCTATTGTTGTTTTTTCAACTAATGATTAATGCGCTAGAGTGTATGTTGGTTTAGTTAGTGATAGAAAATATTCTGTTACGAAACTTATCATTCAACCGCTAAGGAGGGGTTCTAATTACATCGCCAAGCCGTTATCAGACCCCAAACGGGGGCCTGACGGCGTACGGATTATTGGCGGTAGGCGTGCTTAATCTGCTGAATACTGTTCTTGAAGATTTCAGCCTGATCCGGGTCATCTACCTGAGCGGCAAAACGTTCAAGATTGATGATCACTTTACCGGCATCAGCCTGGCCAATTGCCTTTAATATCAACGTCAAAGTCGCTTTGAGGCAGGCAACTTCGGTGGCCAGCGCTTGCGGGTTTGCAGACGTAGTGAAGTCAACGTTGCTCATTTTATCTCCTGAATTTTAAGGCATAAGCCTGAAGTGAAATGTGAAATGTGGTTTGATGCACAACAACCCGCTGCCGACTCACCCAGGCAGACCCCGTGCCTCATTTAGGGCGCGGAGTATATCACAGCATCGGCGGTTCGTATCGCTGAGGCCGCGTGGTGAGGGCATGATGCCCGTGAGGGCAGGTTGGCAGGGCATTTTTTTGCGCTAGTGGTGTAATTCCTTTGCGTACTCATTTATAGTTAGCGGCGGTTGCGGGCTTTCAGAACGAGTGGATTTTATAAAGTAATACTGGCTTAATTCGACGTGATGAATAACTATTTCATCTGCAAGCTATTGACATTTAAGTCGGTTATTTTCTCTTTAAATGTCACCTTTTTCGCCGTCTACAACGGTTATGTATTCTGAATAAGGGTTTCCCTATAGCGGTTTGTACGTGATTAAAAATGGCGTAATTTTGTTATTTTTTTGTAATTCATATAGTTACGGGTGATAATTGGTAGGGAGGTTATTATCTGGTTTTGTGAAAACAGCGATTATTTTTCCCGCCAGAAGGCGTAAAATGGCGTATCATGGTGGTAATGTATTGAGCCTAATAGGCTTGATGGTTTTTTATCCGCTAACCAGTGCTTTAATCGTAACAAAGGTGGCGCAGGGGTCAACAAACCCGGCCATAGTTAACCGAGAGTAAGTATTAATCTGTATTCATTCTTTGCTGAAAACCAAGTAATATCTGTTTAGATGACAGAGGCTGATTGATTGCGTTACTCCCTTATTTTGGAGAATTTTCCTTGATTAGCGTTCTTCTTGTTGATGACCACGAACTGGTGCGCGCAGGGATACGACGCATTCTTGAAGATATCAAAGGCATTAAAGTTGTTGGCGAAGCACAATGCGGTGAAGATGCCGTAAAATGGTGCCGCGGCAACTCTGTCGATATCGTTTTGATGGATATGAATATGCCGGGTATTGGGGGGCTGGAAGCCACCCGTAAGATTGTGCGTTACACGCCCGATATCAAAGTCATCATGTTGACTATTCATACTGAGAATCCGTTGCCTGCCAAGGTGATGCAGGCGGGTGCGGCTGGCTATCTGAGCAAAGGCGCAGCACCGCAAGAGGTGATTAATGCGATCCGTTCGGTACATGCCGGCCAGCGCTACATCGCTTCGGACATTGCCCAGCAAATGGCATTAAGCCAGTTGGAGCCGCAGGCGGAAAATCCGTTCAGCACCTTGTCGGAGCGTGAATTACAAATTATGTTGATGATCACTAAAGGGAAGAAAGTGAATGAGATCTCAGAGCAGCTGAATCTCAGCCCTAAAACAGTGAATAGTTATCGTTATCGTATGTTCACCAAGCTGAATATCAGCGGGGATGTTGAATTGACCCATCTGGCGATCAGACACGGGTTGTTCAACGCGGAGACATTGTTAAGCAGTGAATGATCGTTTTGATGCACCGGCATTTCTTAAAACCGTAACCAGTCAGCCTGGCGTTTATCGCATGTATGATCTGACGGGGACGGTGATCTATGTGGGTAAAGCCAAGGACCTGAAAAAACGTCTCGCGAGCTATTTTCGCACTCAGGTCAGTAGCCGCAAGACGGAAACACTGGTCAAAAATATCGCGCAAATTGACGTTACTGTTACTCATACGGAAACCGAGGCGCTACTGCTGGAACATAATTATATCAAGCTGTATCAGCCCCGATATAATGTTCTGTTGCGTGACGATAAATCCTATCCGCTGATTTTTTTGAGTGCCGATAGCCACCCACGGCTGACGGTACACCGTGGTGCCAAGCATGCCAAAGGTGAATACTTTGGCCCGTTCCCCAATTCTTACGCCGTGCGTGAAACGCTGGCGCTGCTGCAAAAACTGTTCCCCGTGCGTCAATGCGATAACAGCGTCTACCGCAATCGCTCCCGTCCTTGCCTGCAGTATCAGATTGGCCGTTGTCTGGGGCCATGCGTTGCCGGTTTGGTGAGTGAGGAAGATTACCGCCAGCAAGTAGACTATGTGCGCCTGTTTTTGTCCGGTAAGGATCAGCAGGTATTGCACCAGTTGATTGCGCGGATGGAAAACGCCAGCAAACTGCTCAATTTTGAAGAAGCTGCGCGCATCCGCGATCAGATCCAGGCGGTACGGCGAGTGACAGAAAAGCAGTTTGTCTCAGGAGACAGCGACGATCTGGACGTGATCGGCGTGGCTTTCGATGCAGGTATGGCCTGCGTACACGTGCTGTTTATTCGCCAGGGCAAGGTGTTAGGCAGCCGCAGCTACTTCCCGAAAGTACCGGGTGGTACAGAACTGAGTGAAGTGGTGCAAACCTTTGTGGGCCAGTTCTATTTACAAGGCAGCCAGGCGCGCACTTTGCCAGCCGAGATCCTGCTGGACTTTACGTTACCGGAAAAAGATCTGCTGGCTAGCTCGCTAAGCGAACTGGCTGGCCGCAAGATCCAGATCCAGAGCAAGCCGCGTGGCGACCGAGCCCGCTACTTGAAGCTGGCGCGTACCAACGCCTCGACGGCGCTGGTCACCAAGCTTTCTCAGCAATCGACTATCCATCAGCGGTTGGCGGAACTGGCGAAAACGCTGAACCTGACTGAAATAAACCGGATGGAGTGTTTCGATATCAGCCACACGATGGGGGAGCAGACCGTGGCTTCCTGCGTGGTGTTCGACAGCAACGGTCCATTGCGCTCGGAGTATCGGCGCTACAATATTACCGGTATCACGCCGGGCGATGACTATGCCGCGATGGCGCAAGTGCTGAAACGGCGCTATGGTAAAGCTCTGGAAGAGAGCAAGATCCCGGACGTCATCTTTATTGATGGCGGCAAAGGGCAACTGGGTATGGCGATTGACGTGTTCAATTCGCTGAACGTGACCTGGGACAAGCACAAACCGTTGCTGATCGGTATTGCCAAAGGCAGCGATCGCAAGGCCGGGCTGGAGACGTTGTTCTTCGTCCCTGAGGGGGAGGGGATTTCGCTACCTTCGGACTCGCCGGCACTGCACGTGATCCAGCATATTCGTGATGACTCACACAACCATGCGATCACCGGCCATCGCCAGAAACGGGCGAAAGTCAAAAACACCAGCGCCTTGGAACTGATCGACGGCGTTGGGCCAAAACGGCGTCAGGTGCTGTTGAAGTATATGGGTGGACTTCAACCATTATTGAACGCCAGCGTTGAGGAAATTGCAAAAGTGCCGGGTATTTCACAAGCATTGGCAGAAAAGATCTACAATGCATTGAAACACTGAGGGCAATGTAGCAACATACTCTTAATTTCCACTCCAGCCAGATAGTTACCAGCATTATGCAATTGAATATACCGACTTGGCTTACCCTGTTCCGCGTAGTTTTGATCCCGTTCTTCGTCCTGGCGTTTTATCTGCCGTTCGTCTGGGCTCCGATGCTCTGTGCGGTCATTTTCGTGTTTGCTGCTGTAACCGATTGGTTTGACGGCTTTTTAGCCCGTCGCTGGAAGCAGACAACCCGCTTTGGTGCGTTCCTCGATCCGGTTGCCGATAAGGTGATGGTGGCGGTGGCCCTGGTGCTGGTAGCGGAACATTATCACACCTGGTGGATCACTCTGCCAGCGGCAACCATGATCGCCCGCGAGATCATAATCTCGTCGTTGCGCGAATGGATGGCGGAAATCGGCAAGCGCAGCAGCGTGGCGGTTTCGTGGATTGGCAAGGTGAAAACCATGGCACAGATGATGTCATTGGTTGGCCTGTTGTGGCGGCCAGAGCCTACAGTGGAGTATCTGTCGTTCGGCTTGCTGTACATCGCCGCCGTGCTGACCTTCTGGTCAATGTTCCAATATTTGAACGCGGCACGCCGCGATTTGCTGGAACCTTGATCGAAGCGATGTAAAAATCGGCAAACGAACCCGGTGAGACAACAATTTTATTGACTCACCACGCCAGATAAGTAGAATGCATCGCATCAGACGGCAGCGGTGAGTTGCCAAAAGATTTAAAAAAATCAGCAAGTTCTGATTAATGCGGGAATAGCTCAGTTGGTAGAGCACGACCTTGCCAAGGTCGGGGTCGCGAGTTCGAGTCTCGTTTCCCGCTCCAAATTTAGTAAAGCTGGTGATTACGAGCTTTAGCCTGCAAAGGCAAACAGAATTAAGGCGCGTTAACAAAGCGGTTATGTAGCGGATTGCAAATCCGTCTAGTCCGGTTCGACTCCGGAACGCGCCTCCAATTTTCCCGAGCCCGGGTGGTGAAATCGGTAGACACAAGGGATTTAAAATCCCTCGGCTTATGGCTGTGCGGGTTCAAGTCCCGCCCCGGGTACCAGGAAAATAAACTAAGAATAATCAAAGCAATATGTAGTAATGTCGTACCGCCGAGAGGCGGTTTTTTTGTGCCAAAAATCACCTTTCGCCATATCATTTCGCCATATTCTGGCCGCCGACCACTGGCACAACCGCAATTTTCCGATCATTTTGTGCTTAATGAATAAGGGCGGCACGTATCTCAATAAACCAGATTAATGAAGGTTTTCCCGCAGCCAAATACGCGTGCCTTCTACATCATACGCTTTCGCACCATATCCCTTTACAAGCAGGGGCTCAGGCAGATACTCGTCATATTTATCCAGATACTTTTCCGGAACATCTGCAGCGAGCTCAGATTCTGAAGGCAAGCCCGACAGCAGCATTTCTTTAAGCGCGTGCCGCACTGAGTCTACTGTTGAATCTCCGGTTTCTATAACACCGGCAAAAGAACTGGCTTTAAAGCCGCAACGCATAAGTAAGGCTGTAATTGTATTGACGACTTTATCACCCATCCAGGGGAGCATGTAACAGTGCCGATCGTGGGAAATAAAATGGGCATTTTGCAGGTTATAATGTCGGAAATTGTCACAGCCTTCCGCAAAGAGGCCTCTGGCGGCAGCATCCGCATAGTCTACTCTCTGGTTGCCCACCGCGATGCGGTAATCATTTTCCCTATAAATTGCGAGCATCTCCTGGCGAACAACATCATGAACAGACATGCCCCTACCACTGAACTCTGGCGGCTGGCCGCCTTTGGTCGTCTCAACATAGATAACCTTTTTATCCGCCTCGATTTCTGTCACTCTCCAGCGTCGACCGCCGAAGATAATGTGTTGTTCCGGCAGAAGAGGGGAGTCCACGGGCACGGTGCCAAGGGTTCGGTTTCCCGTAACAATGCGGAACTCTTCTGGCGTATTGAACACGGCATAAAATGTGTAGTGGTTAGTGAGTTTTTCCCCCTCTACCCCGATAACCATTTCTCCACTAGCAAGCTGGGTGAGCAGGCCGCATGTGCCCATATGCTTGAGTAGACATTTGAAATCAGTTAAATCGACGTTACAGAACGGGCCTGTCTGGCATAGTTGTGACCAGAGCTGATCGGCTCTCACCCCGCCCCATTGCGCGGTAATCGCCAGAATCTGGTGCAACAGCGTGGAGTAATGCATCTGACGGATATCAGCCGGTTCAAACCATCGCTGAGAGATCATCAACCTGATCATTGCCATTGACTGAACCAGTTGCAGCCGTAGGTGGTCCACGATGCTGCTGGTTGGAGAAAGCTCGTGTTCAGTGATGAGCATTCTCAGCACTGGCGAAGAGTCGCGCCTCCCTGACCGCCCCATGCGCTGACGCAGGCTGGAGACGGAATGCGGAGGTGTAACCTGTATAACAGACTGCACTTTACCGATATCAATACCCAGCTCAAGTGTCATGGTACAGACAGCTGTTGTGGGTAAATTCCCCCGCTGTAACCGGGTTTCAAGTGTCTCACGTAACTCCCGTGCCAGAGATCCGTGATGGGGAAAGAACTCGTTCGGAACGACTTTTTCTTCGCACATGTCACTCAGCGTTGCCGCAATGCTCTCAGTACGCTTTCGACTGTTTGCAAAAACCAAATGGGAGTCGCCGCGACAGAGTCTGAAAATGTCAGTGCAGACGCGTTCTTCCGCTGAGCTCTGGGGCTTTTCTCCTTTCTTGGCTACCGGCTCCAAGTAGCCTTTGACCTGTACCTGAAGTGTGGTCACGCTATTACTGTCTGTCACCGTTACGCAGGGTAATCGCTTATCCGGGCGTAACAATTCAGGCACCTTCTCCAGATCTCCTAGAGTGGCGCTCAACGCAACGCGGGGAACCGGATTAGCGTGACGCACCAGCACATGATCAATTCTGTTGAGCAGGGAAAGCAGCTGCATGCCACGTTCGGTACCAATAAATGCGTGAAACTCATCAATAACAATGTAGGCTACTGGCGAAAATGCCTGTTTAAGCCAGCCCGATGAGTTTATTAGTAAAGACTCAAGTGACTCTGGCGTGATGAGCAGGATGCCCGCCGGGTTTGCCCGGGCCTTCTTCTTTTTGCTTTGCGGCACATCGCCGTGCCAGGGAGTCACCGGCATATCCAGCTCTTCTCCGAGACTCTCAAGACGGCGATACTGATCGTTAATCAGCGCTTTAAGCGGGCTGATATACACAATACCAAACCCACAGGTGATATCTGCAACCGCTGAACAGGCAGGCAAAAAGAAAGCCTCTGTTTTGCCCGCAGCCGTGGCTGCGCTGATTAGCACGTCGCGATCACCGGCTAATACCGCCGGGATAGCGCTCTCCTGTAGAGGCCTTAAATCAGGCCAGCCCTGCTTATAAACCCACTTACGAACCCGGGGATCAAGGCTTTCGTATGCGCTGCTCATAATCTGAAGTTGGCCAGGTCGTCATCATCATCTTCTTCCTGCACCATAGAGTCACTCATATCGCTGGGGTTGTCATTTTCAATTGCCACATCCGAGATAAGCGACTGCCAGTTCATCGTGTTGTTTTGTTCCAGCACGGCCAGCATGTCCAGAAAGCCTTTGATGGTATTTCTGGGGGTACGGAAATAAGCATCCCCTATGGTTTTACTGCAATGGTTCAGAAAACCGCTGAGTGCGTCATCCGATACCAGGTATTTCTCGGGCTCTCCGCCTGCATAAATATGACGAAGGTTCTTCAGTAAAATATATAATTCCTCCGGGGTGAGACTGGCAAGATGCAGTGTGGGAGAGGAGTAATCAATCACTCCAGAGCGTTGTGCAAAACGGTTTTCCGCCAAGCGCGATTGAAGCGCTTCATAGCTGTAAAGCCCCTTACGCGGATCAAACAGAAACTCGGGCGTGCCTCCGAGAATAAAACCAATACTCTCGGCTGAGCCCTGTAGACAGTCATTTAGGATCCGCAGGAGTTGTTCATAGTTTGCCTTTCTCGCCTGAGTGTTGCTAAGCTTATAGAGATTCACCATCTCGTCGAGGCTGACCAGTAACCCGGCATAGCCTGCCTGACGGACAAACAGGCTCATCAGCTTCAGTGCATCATAGAATGAGGTGTCTGAGATAATGGTGCGGACGTCGAGATCGTTACGGGCATCTGTTTTAGTGGTGTACTCGCCCCTCAACCAACGAATGGCATTGGATTTTAACGTCTCGTTATCCTGTTCATGTCCGCGCCAGAACGCATCGATGACCTTAGCGAAGTCATATCCCCCAACCATGTCTGACAGCGCTGCTAGGCGTTTGTGAATAATTGATGAGACTGGAGTGCTATCCGCATCAGCTTCTTTTCTCGCCTCCGTGACGAACCGCTCCACAACGCTGAGTAACGCGTTGCCATCCGGTTTGTTTCGGGTGGACATGTTTTTCATAAGCTCTGAGTAGAGATTACGTGCCTGCCCTCCCGATGAGTGAATGCGTCTGTCGGGGGATAGGTCGGCACTGACTGTTACCAGCTTTTTCTCCAGTGCAATGGAGCGCACGACGCTCAGAAAAAACGTTTTACCTGATCCGTATTCACCGATGATCAACCTGAAACTCGCACCGCCGTCCGCGATCCGCTCAATATCCTGATGGAGGGCTGTTATCTCTTTCATGCGGCCCACCTGGATGTGCTGAATGCCTATTCTTGGCGTTACACCTGACTTCAGTGACTGAATAATTGCATCGCGCTCTTTGACTCTTATACGTGTTCCAGACATTCACTATCCCTCTAGTTCTTTAGCAATTTCCAGGTCTACCCAGATATCATCATCGGCATCGTCCAGTACCGGCGCATCAGCCACCGTATAAGACCAGTCATTGATAACTTCAAGCGCACCGCCGAGCATCAAATTAAAATGCCCGCACAATTCTGTCGCCTCGTTCCGTGACCACTGGTCTTTCTCAAGCAGCCTGTGGTAAAGCTGGCTGTGTGCACTGTCAAGGCTTTCCTGCGCCCTGATTATGGGAGTTCTCTCATGCAATTCCGATTCGTCCTCGGAGAAAATCGTGCTCAGTAATTTATGGACATCGTCTGTGGCCGATTCATGGCGGGCAAGCACGCGGGCATCCAGAGTGAACTCCGCAGTACCCAGACTCGCTGAAGCAGACGACAGAGGGACAATCTCTGCCGTGGAATGCTGGTGGATGTTGCCGGGCACAGTTGAGGGTTCCAGTCCCAGGCCTGAATAAATCTTCTGTAGCTGTTTGATTTCGGCAGGCTCGGTACTGCCATTCGAGCAGGCTACGCCGACGATGACTTCACCCACAGCTGATTTTTCCGCCGTGCTCAGCAGCGCTATTCTGTTTTTCATTCCCGTCATGTTGGCCGGGGTATGAAGCTGCCACGTTAAATATGCGTATAAGGAGCGTTTTTCATCATCGGTGAAGTCTGAATTATGAGCGATGGCATCATCCAGCACTTTTCGCTCGGCCAGATCAAGACGGTTGTCGGTTAAGGCCACCATCGCCCCTAGCTTGAGCGTCATCACTGCTGAGATAAAGGCAGGAGATGGTGAGAAGCGTGCGCCCTTACTGGCAGCGAATAGAACCAGAGCGCCGTCAGCCTCCGCCTTTACGTGGTGGTAAAACGGGTCAGGTGCCAGGCAGTAGCCCATCTTTAGTGCAAAGGCCTGCATCAGGTCATTCTCTTTTTTATTGAGCTTCGCCGGGCAGACTGCGCCCATATGTGCCCAGAAGTCAGCAATCGAGGTTAACCCCTCATGATACTCAATAACTTCATCAGCCCAGTGTTTGAATGTGCTTAAAATTTTTTCTGTACGTTCATTGATGATTTCAACAGGCAGTAACATAATTGCTGCAGGATCATTTTCTGATGTGCCTTTCCTGCCAAGATAGCGGCTGTAAGCATCCAGTTCGTCCGTACAGATCTCTGCAAGTGTCACAATTTTCTGGATAGGGCCCTTTAATGCACAGGGGTCAGGCAGGTCGGGAACCGGAAGGCGAATGCCGCGTAGACTGGGACTAGCTGGCGTATAATCCAGCCGCAGTCGCGTTTTATTCGGCTTGACAACCATCCCCTCATCGTATTTGAGGGTATAGCGCCGTTTGAAAAGGGCTGCAAATTCCTTAGCACAGCGGCGGGCGGGAGTTCGTAATGCATACTCCGTATGATTTGTTATCCACGTCAGCGCCAGATCGGCTGACACAGGCTCTCCTGCATCCACAACCTTTGCCAATGCCAGTTTAAACTGCATGCCACTGTTGAAACCAGTGTCACTGCCTGCGTCAGCAGCCAGATCAATGTCCGGGCGCAGAATGGACATTGCTTCAAGTAACTGGGATGAGTAGTTTCTAAAGGAGCGGTTCTCAATAAATACCGTCCTTAAACGAAAAATTTCATTAAACAGCGTGCGGAACTCAGTATCTGATGTTTTTTCATCCCGGCTATCAACGAGAGCCCTTCTTTCTAGACCATATAGATAGATAAAAACGTAACCAACAGGGCATGACGCATCACGCCTGTCGCTGGCGAGCCAACTGAGATATGCGCCGCGCGCATCAGCTGAAAGCGAAGAGTAACTCGGCCAGTATCCCAGTGAACTGTCTTCGTAGAAGTAAGGTTTCTGCTGTATCTTCAGCGAGTCATCAATCAATGACGCCTCACTGTCATCGCCATAATAACCGCTTAAGCTCTTCCTGGCGGGCTTCATCCTATGCCCGAAATAGACGTGACCGGAGGTAATTTCTATACCTCCTGCAGTGATCCTCTCACCAGGCTGTACCCATCGAGCTAAAGTACCAGTAATTTTTAAGGGATCGCGACGTGGAGTAGTTGTTATTTGGTATTCGATACTCCGATCATCGCTCAGTGTAAAGGTGGCCAGATTCTCATCTTCACTGTCATCGTTTCGCCCAACAATCTCTTTTTTCTTGTTATGAGCAATCCACACATTAGAGGGGGTTTTCATGGTTTTGGAGGCATACGGTCCCGAAGATTTATTTTTTTCTTTTTGAAAAACAACAGGTAGATGAAATAAATTGCTGCTATGAATATCCATAATTCCATGAACAGTAACCTTAATAGTGACTGATCGCTCACACCGAACGATTGCGAGAGAAAAAAGCAGGTGGATTAATATTAAAATAATACTTCTATATCACGGTGGTTGAAACCAAAATGTTATATTAATTAATTCGGTAATTTTTAGTAGTTAATAATATCAATTAAATAAACTAATCCAGCAGAAAATATTCAAGACTGACTAATGTCAGTGAGGCCCCCTCTCAGTGTGATTGCTGTTATTTTTTTCCAACACGCGACCGGCCGTCACTGGGATTCAGATTCGACAGGACCATATGCTGTCTGGCGAAACTTACCGGTCAACTGAGCAACGCAGACGATTCGACGGGCTGCGAAAGCCAATCTGACGAACAAAGATGCAATCGCTGATGCAGAGCTCTGATGGATATTGGCCAATCTATCTGAATATCTTTCATGAAACCAAAAGTGATGATGAAAAATCTAAATTCACGGTAAGATTTATCTTGTTTAAGGCGGGTTTAAGGAAGGTAAATTCGATGTTAAAACTCTGAGAAGCCATGTGGTGACAAGTTTCCCTGGGCTAGAATAATTTGACAGCAGCATGATTAAGGCGATTGGTGGTAGGCTCCAAGCTTAACGCAGGAGAATTGGTAAAAACGCTTGAGATCATCGCCAAAGTAGAATCGCAAATTGACACAGCTCGGTTCAGCGGGATACTCGATATCTTTATTTGGCGTTAATCACTCCTTTGCTGCCTGCATCATTATCCACCCAGACATCTTCCCCCTTGAGGCGACGATCTCCTTGAATGGTATAAGTGATGGTGCCACTTCTGAACACCAGCGCGCCATCAGATTTCTTTGCTTTGACCTGCTTACCGTTGACCAAGACATGATCCTTGGCATCGATACTGATTGTCGCTACCGTGGCACCCGTCTGTGGGAATGTGGCAACCCACTCACCGGTATATGGGCTGGCACTAGTGTCAGCGGCGGGGGCGGCTCCAAAACCGGCCTTGACATTCTCGGCTTTGGTTTTGTGAATGTCACAGCCTTGGGCCTCGGTCACTTGGGTGCAGCCAGAACGCTCAAGCTGCTGGGCAAATTTTGCGTTGATGGCGTGGGCCGGGGCGATACCAAGTAGGGTAAGTGTCAGCATAACAGCTGCATTTTTTGACATTGTAGTTCCTCCCAAAATGAGCCTATCTATTACCACGGAAACGGACTGGGTATTTCGGTGGCTGAGGGGCATATCTAAATCTAGCACTCAATAGCCCTTAACGCGATTCGACAAGCAACGACGTATTTTCTCAGCTCGTGGGCAAATTCAATCACGCAGCGTTGTGGCTTCTCTATCGTCGATTTATAAATTGAATGGATTCAGCCAGATTTCGTTGCCAGCGGTAACTGGTATGCTACAAGACTCGGCTATTCAATCAGGAGATGGCGATGGAATTTGAAATTGAGATTATTAATCCGGCGAAACATCCAGAGCTAGCGGCCCAGCAGGTGGTTGTAGAGTTGATCCGCGCAGGGAAAATTGACAACTCCTTTAATGGCGCCAAAGCGTTAAACACTTACCAAAACCTGGTGGAAAAGTATAAGGCATTAGCTGCAGATCCCGGTGCTGTTCAAGCTAAGGACAACGCTATAGAGCCTCCTGCCTCGGAAGCCAAGGTGGTTACAACGCCGAGTAAACCTGCAGTGGTTGCGGCAAAAGCAAAAAGCAATGCTGCCAAGCCCTCCGCAGAGACAAAAGCGAGAACCAAGGTATCTGCTCCAGCGGTTAAAGAATCAACCGTTGCTGCAGAAGTCGTTGCCAAGCCAAAGAAAGCCAAACCAAATCCGACTACTGCCAAGAAAAAATAATCCTTCTCTGCGCGGAGGTTCCAACTTTCGCGCAGCTTATTCAAGATTGGGCGCAGCATGCAGCGCCCCTACGCCTTGAGTCGGTTGAAGTTTGCCAGCTCATGCGTGACTCGTTATCAAACGACTATTTCGTAGAGGCTATGCTGATGCCTTCTGGCGGTAGCGGCAGAGCCGTTTTATAGCGCACTTGCTTGAGGGCAAAGCTGGAACGGATGTTGGCTACTCCTGGGATCTTGGTCAGGTGATCCAGAATAAAACGCTCTAGCGCGCGAATATCGGGCACCAATACCCGCAGCAGGTAATCGGCATCGCCCGTCATCAGGTAACACTCCATCACTTCTGGGCGCTGATCAATGGCTTGCTCAAAATTGCTGAGTGCACCTTCCACCTGCTTTTCCAAACTCACCTGAATAAATACGTTCACATGGAGCCCAAGCACCGCCGGTTCCAGCAAGGTGACTTGCCCTCTGATGATGCCCAACTCCTCCATGGCTTTTACACGGTTGAAACAGGGGGTTGGGGACAGATTGACCGAGCGGGCAAGCTCCGCATTGGTGATCCGCGAGTTCGTCTGCATCGAGTTCAGAATGGCGACGTCTGTGCGATCAAGCTTCTTCATATGAGAAAGTTTGTCCTTAAAATGTAATTTATGAGGCTAAAATGACTCATAAAATCCGATTAGATGAACATAATAAGAGAAAATTTCCCCGGTTATCCAGATAAAATTGGCATGTTGAATAAATGGATGAGAAACCGCTGTGGATACTGAGGGTAAATATTTAACCGGCTCGCCAAACGTGTCGAGCTACGCGCCCGATAGCGTGAAAATCAAAGGCGTCCTGCTGTTGGTTGGGGCCATTGTGGTCTGGGGGGCGAACTGGCCGGTGATGAAGGCGGGGCTTTCTCATATGACGCCAATTTGGCTTTCTACCACCCGATTTGTCAGTGGTGCGCTGTGCCTGTTTGCTCTGCAGATATTGACCAAAAAGCTGCGATTCCCGCCACGCAAGGATTGGCCGTTGGTGGCGAGCGTAGGGCTGCTGCAAATGCTGACATTTACCGTGCTCGGTGCCTTTGCCATGACCGAAGTGCCTGCTGGCCGATCCGCAATCCTGGCTTACACCACGCCGCTCTGGGTCACACCTATCGCAGTACTATTTTTCCGTCAGTCACTGTCACGTCGGCAACTGATGGGATCGTTGCTGGGTGGTGTAGGGGTCATTGTGCTGTTCAATCCGTTCACGTTTAACTGGAGCGATAAGGTTCTCATCGTGGCGAACCTGATGTTGCTTACGGCCTCCTTTGCCTGGGCGATGTGCATTTTGCACCTGCGTTATCATAAAGGGGTGTGCAGCGCGTATGAGCTTGCTCCCTGGCAGATGTTGTTGGCAAGCGTACCGTTAGCACTGATGGCTCGGGTCTTCGAAGGGCCGTATACCGGCGATGGCTCGACATCGTTAATTGAAATACTGCTGTTTATGGGGCCGCTGGCGACCGCGTTCTGCTTTGTTGCGGTGAATGCCGCCAGCATGTGGTTGTCGAGCACCAGCATGTCGACGGCGATGCTCGGGGTGCCGGTGATAGGCTTACTGATGTCTGTTGTCTTCCTGGGGGAGCAATTGACTCTCACGCTGGGTATCGGTCTGCTGGTCATTATGTCGGGTATTTTTATTGTGACGGTAAAGCCATCGGCAAGAGGCATTAAGACTCAGTAGGGGTGCTGCATGTTGCGCCCCTAGGTAAACATGGCCAAGTTAGCTTGGTCAGCTTACGTCTGTGAGTTAGGACTGTTCTAATAATTCTCGCCAACCTTTCTCTGCTGGACCGAAAGGGCTATCAACATCAACCCCGTAAGCAATGAGATACCAATGATTAATTTCCAGGCATCCAGGTAGCCATAGCTTTGTATATACGCCCCCATCAAGATATAAGTGGGCATTAGGCCCAGGCTCCTAATGGTGGTCACTATCCCGCTGATGCGTCCACGATGGCTGCGCGGGGAGTTATTGGCTAAATAGATCCCCTCCTTGGTGACGAGCAAGATCTCGCCAATGGTAAGGAAGAACCAGGCAATAAACTGCATGGCAACCAGAGGGGATAGCAGGGTAATGCCATATCCCACTGCTAACGCAAACGCGGAAATGGCCAGGCTTTTAATATCGCAGATGTTGATGGTCATTCTGATAATCAGCGGTGTCATCACCACCACCAAAATGCTCGCGGAGGTCATTAACTGGCCAAACAAGACCGGCCCTTGTTGGCCAAAAATATGGCTAAGGTAGAGCGGGGTAGTCATGGTCATTTGGTTTAACGAAAACCACAGCAGCATACATAACACGCCGAATACCAGCAGCCGAGGCCTTTGCTTGAACACTTGCCATACCGAAGCATCTGTGGCTTCTTCCAGTTCTGAGTGTTCCCGATAGTTTGTTACCCGATTGTCGGTAGGATTGGTTACATACATTAAAACGATGATTACGCCTATCAGGCCAGCGAGGCCATTGCCCCAAAAAATCCAGGCGGTGTAGTGCCAGAAAAGATAGCCAGCCAGAACCGGGCCAACGCCAGAGCCCAGATTGTAGGCAAGATAGCTTAGCGACATCACCGCATTGCGATTGGCAGGGGTAGATAGATCGGCGACAAGGGCATTACTTGCCGGGAGGGCAACACCAAAAAAGAAGTAGCTGACAAAAAGCAACGCGGGTAGTAGGGTATGCCAATCGGTAAAGAAACCGCTCACGACCAAGATTATCGAACCGATGATCTCTCCCCAAATCATCATGTTCTTATGGCCGAAACTATCGGACATCTTGCCGCCGACCAGATTCCCCAAAAGATAGAATGCGGTGACTCCCATCGCCAGGCCGCCTGCTATGGTTGTTGAATAGCCTAGTTTTTGCGTTAGCAGCAGAACCATGAACGGTATGATGAAATTGCCAAGGCCAAGAACAAACCTGGCTAAGGCAATAAAATAGACGTCGTTTGGCAACCCTTGGTACATGGCGACGGGATTGAAAGTTCGGCCGGGCAAGAGCACCCCCTTAATTATTACTGTTGAAGTTAGGGGCGCAGAGCATTGAGGTATCCGAACCTGATAACTGCGTCATTCCTGAAAAGTCATGGCAAATTAGCATGTTCGTGGGGGGAAGCAAACAGAACGAACGAGGCAACGGACAGAATCTTAACCGGTTCGTAATACGCCCATTGAGAGTAATAAAAAGGCCAGAGTCGTTACGCTAACGAGCTCTGGCCTGTTTGTTCAGCGTAGAGAATTAATCCAGTTTTGGATGCTGGTCGATCAGCGTTTGCTTTTTCTTCTCCAAATCGGCGATTTGCTGGCTGATATCTTCGACTTTCTGCTCGATATTATCGTAAGTTTCCTGCAGCAGCTCTTTGGCTTCTGAGCGGTCAGAGGCGGCAGGAGCAGCACCGCGCAGCGGCTTGTTAGCCGTTTCTTTCATATACAGGCCGGTAACCAGACCAATCGCTGCCACTACCATCAGATAATAGGCTGGCATATACAGGTTGCCGGTGGTTTCGACCAGCCAGGCGGCCAGCGTTGGTGTGACACCTGCAATCAGTACCGAGATATTGAATGAAATCGCCAGCGCGCTGTAACGGATGTGCGTTGGGAACATCGCAGGCAGAATGGAGGCCATCACCCCTATAAAGGAGTTGAGCAACACGGCCAGTATCAACAGACCAACAAAAATCAGGCCAATAACGTTACTGTTGATCAAGATAAAGCTAGGGATGGCCAGCAACAGCAGGCCGACGCTACCGCCAATGATGAAGGGTCTACGGCCAATGCGGTCGCTGGTCATGCCGACCAGTGGCTGGACGAACAACATACCTAGCATGATGGCAATGATAATCAGCACGCCGTGGTCTTCGGAATAGTGCAGGTTATGCGACAGGTAGCTTGGCATGTAGGTCAACAGCATGTAGTAGGTCACGTTGGTCGAGATCACGATACCTACGCACACCAGCAGGCTTCTCCAGTGCTTGGTGGCGATCTCTTTGAACGAGGTCTTCGGCGGGTTCTCAATGGCCGCACGATCGTTCTGTTCCATTTTGTCCATATGCTGCTGGAACGCTGGCGTTTCTTCCAAGGCGTGGCGCAGATACAGGCCAATTACACCCAGCGGTGCTGCCAAGAAGAACGGAATACGCCAGCCCCAGTCGAGGAAGTTGGCCTCACCGACGATGCTGGAGATAAGTACCACCACACCAGCCCCTAATACGAAGCCAGCGATGGAGCCAAAGTCGAGCCAACTGCCCATAAATCCGCGTTTACGGTCTGGTGAATACTCGGCCACAAAGATGGCTGCGCCAGAATACTCCCCACCGACGGAGAAGCCCTGTGCCAGTTTGGCCAGCAACAGCAGGATAGGGGCCCAGATGCCAATCGAGGCGTGGGACGGGATCAGGCCGATACAGAAGGTACTGATCGCCATAATAATGATGGTGATGGATAACACTTTCTGGCGGCCGAATTTATCGCCCATGGCACCGAAGAAGACGCCGCCCAAAGGACGTACCAGGAAAGGAACCGAGAAGGTGGCCAGAGCGGCAATCATCTGCACGCCGGGCGTGGCGCCAGGGAAGAACACCTGGCCAAGTGCGTAGGCGACAAAGCCGTAAACACCGAAGTCAAACCATTCCATGGCGTTGCCTAATGCGGCGGCGGTAATGGCTTTCTTTAACTTGCTGTCATCAATAATCGTGATGTCATTAATCTGTAGTGGTTTATGCCTTTTTTTTCTTAGCTTCATAAATCATCCCATGCAAAATTGATCGTCGGCGAGTTCGTCGGCCCGCTCATTTTTATTGGTCAAGATATCAGTCAGGCTAATGTCACCTTTGTTTTGCAGATTGTCCTCGTGGTTTTTTTCTGAGAGTCTCATCACAATAAATAGGGTTTTAAACAAAAAAGGTCATCCTTAGGATTAGTTTTTCTTGTCATATAGCTTAGCGTTATCTGGGATTTGAATCAAATCGAGTAAAAAATGTTATGTTTTTCAGAGGCTTTTACTGCAGGATTATCTGAAGGATGGACCAATTTTCATCAATAAAGGGCGTTAAAAAGTGTTCAGCATGTCTGCGAACACCTGTCTACAATGTCCCCGAACAGTACAGGAATGATACAGGGTTAAGGCCCCCTCACAGAGGTAAGAGCAGGGGGCTGAGCTGCTAGCAGGTCGCCTGGTTAAGGCTTGCCGTCATAACCATCCCAGTAAGTGGCGATAGCATTTTCGAGCAGGATCTCGCGCTGTTTTTTCGGCGAGTCAGCCGTGTAGGATTGATTAAACATCATCGCCTTTTGCTCTGACTCAGGTAAAAAATCAGGGCTGCGGAACCCATTCACTCTTTGCTGTGCCTGTTCGCGGGTCAGTCCATCCTGGCGATCTTTTTTTCCTGCCTGGTAGAACTGCTCGAAGAACGGGATGGCGGTTTTGGCTGACTTCGAGATATTGGTCTGTGTGTTGGGGTCGAAATGCGCATTCGCCAACTGATAAGTGGCATGGCGGGCGTGTCTTTCAACGCTGCTTTGTGAGGCAGTACAAGCGCAAAGTAATAACGTGGCTAACAACGTGATAGAACGATAACGTTTTGATGGCATGTGATGCTCCTTGTTATAGGTATTGAAGGTTCCAGAGGATGTCCCTCTATTCTATCCCAGTAGCAACACATTGAAACCCATCATGATAGCGCAACCCTTGCTACACTTATTACAGGCAGCGTTGCCTGGTGAGTGGAGGTGGATATGTCTGATACCGAACTGCTTCAAGTGCTTTTGCAGCGTATAGAGGCATTGGAAGCCCGTGAACAGGCACTCACTGCGGCCTCCAATGCCTACCAGGCAATCATCACCACCCTATTGGGCAATATGGATAAAACAGCGTGCGACAAGGTGATTTCGATGATCGATCAGGCACATGAAATCGCCTATGTACGCGCTGCGCATCGCTGTGACGAACCGCAGAAACGTAAAATCAAGCAGGCGGATGATGTTGCACAGCGTATGTTTATGGTCGCTCAGGGGCAGGGAAGGGCATCACAGTCACGTTGATCCTATAACAGTTTGCGGCGAATAATGCAGGAATTGATCTACCTCAATAAACTGTCATTGTGATAGCTTGGGCTGAGATTGGTGATAGTCACGATGCGCTGAGGCATTAAGGTATGGCGATGGATACGATTAAGAACATCCTGGTTTCAGAGATAGAACAGATTAACCGGCGGGAAGGGCGTGACGGCAAGCCGCGTTTCAACAGCGAGTTTGCACGTACCCACCGTTGGCTGTGCTTTGCCATGTTCGCTGGCTATTTTGCGGTGATTGCGGTGATGTACCCGGTGCCCTATATGGGGCTGTATTCGTTCCTGGGTTTTACTGCCTTTGTGCTGTTTATGTTTGCCATGCTGCTGATTGAAATCAAACCGGTTTACCGCTTCGAGGACATCGGCGTGCTGGATCTGCGAGTTTGTTACAATGGGGAATGGTACTTTACGCGCGCACTGTCGCCGCAGGCTATCCAGGCGCTGTTGAACGAACCTACGGTGAGCTCGGTGTTGAAAACGCGTATGCAGGAAATCATCGCCAACAAGGGCGAGATTGATTTCTATGACGTTTACGATCTGGCCTATGCCAAAAGGTTAGCCACCCCGTTAGCGCCGCAGGCCGCGCTGAGCTGAATAGGTTGCACCGTTGTCGAGGTTGGCTATAATAGCTGTTGGTCATGAGACTATTCTTAGGAAATAGCGATGAGTGATGATATTTTTGATTTTGACATTGATGATGAATTAGCCAAAGCGGAAAAAAATGCGGCGCAGAAGGCCAGGGAAGTTCCTGAGATTTTCGAGGATGAAGAAGACTGCGAAGGCTGCAAAATCTGATTGAATTGCCAAAAAAACCGCCGCGGCGGTTTTTTTATACCCGCTCGCCAGACATTGCCTCAATCCAGCACAAAACCCCAGACCAGCAGCCCGGCCACGGTGACGAGGCACAGGGCAGAAACGGTCAGCAGCACTTTTCCCAGTAAATCTTTCTCTTGTTGTTTTTGCATCAGGTTACATCATCCAAATAGTATTCGATGGACCAAATCGGCGATACCCAAGTCCAGTAAGGCAACGCTTAAAGCGATGACGGTCAAGGCTGAAAAGAACTTCGCTTTGCTGCTCAAGATCTTATCCGACGGTTGATGTACCGCAAACGGCCCACCTCAACGCTGAGGTGGGCATTAATGACTGTCATTAAGAGTTTTCCGGGCCGGATTAGTTCCCGCAACGGCATGGTTAATGGCGATTAACGGGTTAATCGGTAACGATCTTGACGCCTATCTTGCTGATTTGATTCGCATCCATCTCCGCGATAGTCCAGGTCAATCCATCCCATTCCACCTGATCCCCCACCACGGCTTCGCCCCCGATTAACCGGGTGACAAACTGGCCGAGCGTTTGCTGATCGTCCACGCCTTCTTGCAGATTCAGGCCGTAGACCTGAGAGATATCACTCAGGCGCGCATCGGATTGCAGAATGAAATCGCCGAAGAACCGCTCATCCAGCGTAACCGTAGGCGCCTGGCTGAACAGTTTACCCAACGCAGGCAGATCGTGTTCATGGCCAATAACGCACAGGGTATCGCCCTCCAGCAAGCGGGTGCTGCCGCTCGGGTGTAACAGTTCTTTCCCACGGAACAGCGCGGCAATGTGCGTTCCCGGCGGCATCTTGAGTTCGCGCAGCGCCGCGCCAACGCACCAGTTCTCTGCGCTTAGCTGATAGACAAACTGCTCCCATTGGTTTTCCTGATGAACATCCAGCCCCACGCGGGAAATCGGGGCCAATGCCGGTGGCACCACAACCTTGGCCTTTTTGGCGGCAAAGGACAGCGAAGTGCCCTGCAACAGCAGTGAAACCAACACCACAAAGAACGCGACGTTAAAGAACAGATTGGCATTGGGTAGCCCGGCCATCATCGGAAACACCGCCAGGATCACCGGCACCGCGCCGCGTAACCCCACCCAGGAGATAAACATGCGTTCGCGCAGGTTGAAGTTGCGAAACGGCAGCAGGCCGATAAACACCGAAATCGGGCGGGCAAACAGGATCATCCACAGCGAGAGCAGCAGGGCAGGGATGGCGATAGGCAACAGGTCGTGCGGGTTAAGCAACAGCCCAAGCACTAGGAACATACCGATCTGGCTCAGCCAGGCCAGGCCGTCGAAGGTTTGCACAATGCCGTGGTAGTTACGGATTGGACGGTTACCCAGCAGTAGGCCGCACAGATAGACCGCCAGAATGCCGCTGCCATCCAGAGCGGTAGTCAGGGCAAAGATCAAGATGCCGCCGCTCACCGCCAGCAGCGGATATAACCCTTCCGCCAACTTGATGTGATTGATCAGCGTTATCAGCAACCACCCGCCGCCCAGGCCGAGTACGATACCCATACCGAATTGCTGCAAGAGATGGACGATGAACATCCAGCTTAACGAGGTCTCGCCAGCGGAAATCATGGCAATCAGGGTGATGGTTAAAAACACCGCCATCGGGTCGTTACTGCCGGACTCAATTTCCAGCGTCGCGCTGACACGCTCGTTCAGCCCTTTGCCACCCAACAGTGAAAACACCGCTGCCGCATCGGTCGATCCAATAATGGCACCGATCAGCAGCCCCTGGATCAAATCGAGGTTAAACAGCCAGGCGGCGGCCAGGCCCGTCAGACCTGCGGTGATCAGTACGCCGATGGTGGCCAGTGACAATGCGGGCCATAGCGCGACACGGAAGGAGCTGACGCGGGTACGCATCCCGCCATCGAGCAGGATCACCGCCAGAGCCAGGTTGCTGACCAGATAGGCGACGGGATAGTTATCGAAGGCGATGCCTCCGGGGCCGTCAACACCGGCCAGCATGCCTATCGCCAGAAAGATCACCAGAATGGGAATACCCAGGCGCGAAGAGAAAGAACTGAGCAGAATACTTGCTCCCACCAACACGGCACCGATGATGAACAAGCTATTGATCGTGCTGGCATCCAAAATAATGTTCTCCTGCGAGTTGAGCTGAAAGGGGGGAGGCGCCAAAGCAATGACACCGGGTCATAATAGCCTGTTTTTCCTGTGCAATGCCAAGGCTGATTGCCAAAAAAACGGTGTCATTATGGCTGGTTGCCGCAAAATTTGATGAAAGGAGAGGTGAAATGTGGGTATTGCGGCTTTTGTGCCTATTTATCAGCTCATTGAGGACGGTAGGAAACAGGTTATTGATGAAAAACCATTAACCCCCCAGCAGGAGGCTTAATGGTTTGCAGGCGGGAGGTTAGTGATCGAGTGATTGCAGGGCACGCTTGATTAATTCGGCTGCCAGTTTCCTTTCGGCTTCGGAGATCCCGTCCAGGTTGAGGCTGGAAAGCTCGGTTACCAATACGCTGCGATCTTTGCCGCTGATGGAAGAATCCAGTGCGGACAGCAGTCTACCCAAGATTTTCAGTAGTGTGGCGTTTTCTGCTACGGCTTCGGTTGCCGCGGTCGGTTTATCGGTCATTAAAAATCCTCTCTGTCGTGACGGAAGGGAAATGTTACCGGCGCACGCGATGGTGATGCGCCATCCCTTAGGGTTCGTGAGCCCAATCGCTACCGTAAGGCAGGGATGTGGATTTTTTCTTATGCACTGTAGTTATAACAAGTCACTGCAATATGCTCCAGCACAACTTTGCATCAACGGGTCGCGTTAGGTTGAGCAATATGTGCGCTGACCACCGATCAATTATAGCTAAGCGGTCACAGCATGCGGCGCACTTACGAGGGGGGAGTGTCATGTTAGCAGGGCGCTGCAAGCAACGCCCTTACACGGGAGGTTAGGCTTTACCAGAGAACAGGAAGCGTAACAGCGGGATGCGCTTGTGCAACTCATATAACAGGAAGGCGCAAGCAAAGACGAACACCAGGCCCAGCAGGAAACCCAGCAGATTATTATCGATCAGCGGAGTCACGAAGGCGCCGTATATCAGCGTCAGCGGATGGTGAACCAGATAGATAAACAGCGAAGCGTTGACCAGATAGGTAATGCGAGGCGAATGGAAATCGAGCAGCGCATGGCCAAATGCGAACACCACGTTGGCCATCAGGACCCCGAGCACGGCTTTGATCATGATTTCCAGTTCAAACCCAAAACTGCTGTGCGCCAGCAGTTTCTGGTTGAGCATGTAGGCTACCAACAGCAGCAGTGAGCCCAGTACGGCTGGCCACGAGGGCTTGAGGAACACCGCTTTCAGCCATGAGTACTTAAACGCGTAGGCACCCACAATGAAGAACGGCAGGTAGAACAGGGTTTCCATCACCACGAAGTTGAACAGGCCGTTAGACAGTAAATGCGGGGCGGTGATTAAAATAATGCGATGAAACACGCCGTATATAAAGGCATACAATAAAAACCACAATGAGATATTGCTGAGATTGGTCATTTTATTTATTGGCCGCGGTGCCATCGGCGTTTTTATCGCCTTAATTTTTTTAAACAGATAAAAACAGGCGCAGGTCAATAAGCACAAGGTTAATAAAAACCACAGATGGGAGACCAACTCCCAAACCGCCACGTTTATTTTTTGATAAGGGGTAAAATCATCCCAGCCGGCTAATTTATCGGTGTAGTTCTTGAGTAAAAAAAACTGTGGCAGGGTAATCAATGGGATAGAGCTCAACAGCGGAATGGCAACCCGCTCCAGGCGTACCTTCAACCAGCGGTGGCTGTCATAGCGTTCGTACAGCATGTAGGAGAAGTAGCCGGAGATAATGAAGAACACCTGCATGCGAAAGGCGTGAATAAAGTCGTTCAGCACTGTCAGCGAAAACGACGGGGTCGTGCTGTTTACCGCCCACGAGTGGCTGGAGTAAATCAGAGAAAGATGAAAAGGAATGCCCAGCAGCATCAAATAGGCCCGGATCGAATCCAGGAAAAACTCGCGCTGGTTAGTGCTGTTAGTCATAGGTTACCGCTGGTGGTTGCATCAGGGGAGTGTAAACCCGCTTAATAAGTCGGCAATGGGGTAATCGCAAACTCAAACCCTACTATAGCGACCGACATTTTTCCATAGCGTCTTGGAGCACGGCTTGCTACGCTGCACAACTGCTTAAACTCTAGGCCGTAAACATCAGCACACGTTTATCATGTTGTCGGCGAGCAGAATAATCCATTAATATGGATTTTGAATATTTTGAGCACACGAATAGGGGGGGATGTGCTAGTAAATCTATTATCAAAAAAACCACGCGCCACGAGCGTACGTTGGTTAGGTGCTACCGTTTTATGCACGTTGTTGAGTTCGCAGGCTTGGGCTTTTTCTATCGACGATGTGGCCAAACAGGCACAGGATCTGGCAGGAAAAAGCTTTGAAGCCCCGAAGAGCAACCTTCCTTCTCAGTTTCGCGATATGAAGTTCGCGGACTATCAGCAGATCCAGTTCAATCACGATAAAGCCGTGTGGAGCAAGCTGAAAACCCCTTTCAAGCTTGAGTTCTACCATCAAGGAATGTACTTCGACACGCCGGTGACCATCAACGAGGTTACGGCCACCACCGTCAAAGAGATCAAATACAGCCCGGACTATTTCAACTTTGGTCCCGTCAAGCACGATCCCGACTCGGTGAAGAAACTCGGTTTCGCCGGGTTTAAAGTGCTCTATCCGGTCAACAGTGCGGATAAGAACGACGAAATCATGAGCATGCTGGGCGCCAGCTACTTCCGCGTGGTGGGTAAAGGGCAGGTTTATGGGCTTTCTGCCCGTGGGCTGGCTATTGATACCGCCTTGCCATCTGGCGAAGAGTTCCCGCGTTTCCGCGAGTTCTGGATCGAACGTCCTAAGCAGGGCGACAAACATCTGGTGATTTATGCCTTGCTGGATTCCCCACGAGCCACCGGCGCTTATCGTTTTGTGGTTTACCCCGGCCGCGATACCACGGTAGATGTCCAGTCCAAAGTGTTCCTGCGCGACAAAGTGGGCAAGTTGGGTATGGCACCGTTGACCAGCATGTTCCTGTTTGGGCCGAGCAATCCTTCGCCAACGCTGAATTACCGCCCGGCGCTGCATGACTCCAACGGTCTGTCTATCCATGCTGGTAACGGCGAGTGGATCTGGCGTCCGCTGAACAATCCTAAGCACCTGTCGGTCAGCACTTACAGCATCGAAAACCCGAAAGGTTTTGGTCTGCTGCAGCGTGGCCGTGATTTCCGTGACTACCAGGACCTGGACGATCGTTACGATCTGCGTCCAAGCGCCTGGGTTGAGCCGCGCGGCGATTGGGGCAAGGGCAAGGTTGAGCTGGTAGAGATCCCAACCGCGGATGAAACCAACGATAACATCGTGGCGTTCTGGACGCCGGACGTGTTGCCTGATGCAAAAACGCCGTTGGCATTGAACTACCGCCTGTACTTCACCCGCGACGAAGAGAAGCTGCATTCACAGGATATCGGCTACGTGGGTAAAACCATGCGTTCAACCGGTGATGTGAAGCAGTCAAACCTGATCCGCGAGCCGGACGGCAGCGTGGCGTTTCTGGTTGACTTCGTCGGCCCGGCACTGAAAGCGCTGGATGCCGATACGCCGGTAGCTTCTCAGATCAGCATTGGTGACAACGGCGAAATGGTGGAAAACAGCGTTCGCTATAATCCGGTCACCAAAGGCTGGCGTTTGACGGTGCGTTTGAAAGTGAAAGACGAGAAACAGCCGGTAGAAATGCGTGCTGCGTTGGTCAACGGTGACAAGACCCTGACGGAAACCTGGAGCTATCAGCTACCTGCCAATGAATAAGTCTACTGAAACTGCCCAGGAATATCTTGCGGCAATGCCCCTGACCGATGAGCGGTCAGGGGTGCTCAAACAACAAATGATGGCGGGTGATACCCTGGCACTGGAGGCTTTGCATCGTCAGATGGGGGCCTCTGATGTCAATGTGGCATCGCTGCCTGCCGATGACATTGCCCTGGCCTCGGTCAAGGCACGCATCAGCCAGGCTTGGCCGGATGCCGTCGATGACGACGATTTTGATTGTGACCCGGAAGGGCGCACCATCCTGAAAGCCACGCCGCCGATAAAACGTACCACCATGTTCCCTGAAGCCTGGCGCACCAACCCGGTGGGGCGTTTCTGGGATACTCTGCTGGGTCGTAAGACGCACAATCGTCATGCCAGCAAAGAAGAAGCCGAGGCGGAAAACCGCTGGCGTATTGTCGGTTCAATGCGCCGTTACGTGCTGTTGATCCTGATGTTGGTGCAAACCGGCATCGCCACCTGGTACATGAAAACCATCCTGCCTTATCAGGGCTGGGCGCTGATCGATCCTATCGCCATGTTCGATCAGGATCTGATGCAGTCGATGTTGCAAATATTACCGTATCTTTTGCAGACCGGTATTCTGATCCTGTTTGCCATTCTGTTCTGCTGGGTCTCTGCCGGCTTCTGGACGGCGCTGATGGGGTTCCTGCAACTGCTGATTGGCAAAGATAAATACAGCATCTCTTCGACTATCAAAGGTGATGAGCCGATCGATCCAGCGCACCGTACCGCGTTGATCATGCCGATCTGTAACGAAGACGTTGAACGGGTATTTGCCGGGTTGCGGGCAACCTACGAATCGGTGAAGGCGACCGGTCAGCTTGAGCATTTCGATATCTATGTGCTGAGCGACAGTTACGATCCCGATATCTGTGTCGCCGAACAGAAAGCCTGGATGGAACTGTGCCGCGATGTTGAGGGCCACGGACGTATCTTCTACCGCCGTCGCCGCCGCCGTGTTAAACGCAAGAGCGGCAACATCGACGACTTCTGCCGTCGTTGGGGCGGTGAGTACAGCTACATGGTGATCCTGGACGCGGACAGCGTGATGAGCGGCGAGTGCCTCACCGGCCTGGTACGCTTGATGGAAGCCAACCCGAACGCCGGTATCATCCAGTCTGCGCCAAAAGCCTCAGGCATGGATACGCTGTATGCTCGTGTGCAGCAGTTCGCCACGCGCCTCTATGGCCCGTTGTTCACCGCTGGTCTGCACTTCTGGCAGTTGGGCGAATCCCATTACTGGGGCCATAACGCCATCATCCGGGTGAAACCCTTCATCGAGCACTGTGCGTTGGCACCGTTGCCGGGTGAAGGTTCGTTTGCCGGTTCTATCCTCTCCCATGACTTTGTGGAAGCCGCATTGATGCGTCGGGCTGGCTGGGGCGTGTGGATAGCCTACGATCTGCCGGGTAGTTATGAAGAGTTACCGCCTAACCTGCTGGACGAGCTGAAACGCGACCGCCGCTGGTGTCATGGTAACCTGATGAACTTCCGCCTGTTCCTGGTAAAAGGCATGCATCCGGTACACCGCGCGGTGTTCCTGACTGGGGTAATGTCCTACCTGTCGGCACCGTTGTGGTTTATGTTCCTGGCGCTGTCCACCGCGTTGCAGATAGTGCATACGCTGGTGGAACCGCAATACTTCCTGCAACCCCGGCAGTTGTTCCCGGTGTGGCCACAGTGGAAGCCAGAACTGGCGATTGCGCTGTTCTCCACCACCATGGTGCTGCTGTTCTTACCGAAGTTGCTGAGCATCGTGCTGGTCTGGGCAAAAGGCTCGAAGCAGTACGGCGGGCCGATCCGGTTGCTGATCTCCATGCTGATGGAAGTGATGTTCTCAGTGCTGTTGGCGCCGGTGCGCATGCTGTTCCATACCGTGTTTGTGGTCAGCGCCTTCCTGGGCTGGGAAGTGGTGTGGAACTCGCCGCAGCGTGATGACGATGACACCCCTTGGGGAGAAGCCTTCAAGCGTCACGGCTCGCAAATGCTGCTGGGGCTGGTTTGGGGCGGCGGCATGGCATTGCTGGATCTGAACTTCCTGTGGTGGCTGTCACCGATCGTCTTCTCGCTGATCCTGTCACCGTTTGTTTCGGCGCTGTCGAGCCGTGCTACGCTCGGTCTCAAGAGCAAGCGGGCCAAGCTGTTCCTGATCCCGGAAGAGTACGATCCGCCGCGTGAACTGGTTGCCACAGACACCTATCTGCAGCTTAATCGTCAGCGTGCCTTGCGCAATGGCTTTATGCATGCGGCGGTGGACCCGTCCTACAACGCCTTGGCTGCCGCACTGGCAACGGCTCGTCACCATCTGCGTGCCATTATCGATCGGACGCGGGAAGAGCGGGTGAACGAGGCGCTGGAAGTAGGGCCAGAGAAGTTGGCGAAAGCCAAACGCCTTGAGCTGTTAAGCGATCCGGTAGCGTTGTCACGCCTGCATCAGCGCATTTGGCTGCTGCCGCAGGGCGAGGCCTGGCGCGAACATTATCGGCAGTTACCGCATAATGAACTGGCTCACCCCGTCGGCCAACGCTAACGGTTAGTATTAATTAAAGGGGAATGCGCACTGCGTGTTCCCCTTTTTCGTTTCAATCTCAATAAAGCTTGGATGTTGAAAATGGCTTCACTAGTCCGTCTGGCACTGTTGGCCGCTATGGTGACGGCATTATCTGGCTGCGGTAGCATTATCAGCCGCACGGTGCCTGGTGCAGGCCACGGGCACCAATATTATCCAGGGGTGCAGTGGGATTTGCGTGATACTCCCTGGCGCAGTGTTATGGTGATTGATGTGCCGCTCTCGCTGGTGGTGGATACCTTTATGCTGCCGTTTGATGCGCAGCACGGGCCTTACGAATAGGTCTTAGCCTCTGGTTGCGAAGACCACCAACTGATAGCTTTGGTTATTGCAGTGGAAAGTGGTCAACGCCGTCATTCCCAGGCCAGCGACATGGGCGGCGAGAGAATGCGGGTTATCCTCACTAACAAACAGCGCGCCAACGTCAAAATCCTGCTGAGTTCGCACTTTCACCGCTGCAAACAACTGGCGTAGCACACCTTTTCCCCGCCAATCGGCACTCAGGCATACCGGGCCGTACAGAAATACCCGTTGTTGATCCAATGCCTGGTTTTGAAACCGCTGTGTGGCCAACGTGTGCAGCATGGCATCCACTTCCGGCGGTCGGGGTTGGGCGTCGGTTGGCATCAGGCAGACAAAACCAGCCAACTGTTCTTCTTCGGTAGCGATCAAAATACCCAGGCCGCTGTTGATACTTGCCAGCTGTTTTTCGTTCATCTGCGAGACGATAAAGCCCTGTTGCCGCTGCTGGGGGCTAAGTTGCTCTGGAGTGTTTTGCGCCTGTAGAGCCAGAATTGCGGGATAATCACCGGGAACTGCTTGCCTGATGAACATGATACCTGCCTGTGTTAAGGGAAGAATGTAGCAGCATGCAATGCGTAGCCAGGGTCGTCAAGGCGAGGGTGGGCAACCAGGCGCCCACCCAACGGGCTCAACGTTCATCCCATTCGTCGGCAGCGCTTTGGCCTTCTTCGGTATCCAGCGGAGGATCGAGCTGAAAATCCCCTTCCTCCCACTCATGCAGCGTATTTTCGTTGATCCATTCTGCGCGGATCTCAATCTCGTCGTAGTCACCGTCAAAAATGGCCTGGGCGGCAGCACCGCTGCGCATCGTCATACATTCAACGGACTCACCTTCTTCTTCGAAAAACTCCGCCTGCCACATCGTGTCGCCATCCAACATGATGTATTTTTGCAGGTTAAACTGTTGAGGTACCGGCGGCTCATCATCGCCGCCTTCCGCCGTTTCGATAAACTCTTCGCGAGCGGCTTCGATCGCTTCTTCCAGCGTGGCATACAGGCTCATGCTCATCTCCTTTTTCAATCATCGTGGGGGACACCAGCATTAATTGTTGTCGCATCGCCGCAGGATGCAAATTTTTTGTTGTCCGTTTTGCGACGATGGTTGTCCATCCGCCGGGAGACGTGTGGCTACGGGTAGGAAATAATGACTACACACTTTGGTCTGTAGGAGAATCAGGATGTTAGCCAACCCAGCAAGCAAGTACCGGCCATTCCCGGCCATCGATTTACCCGATCGTCAGTGGCCGGGGCGCACCCAGCAGCAGGCACCGCGCTGGTGTTCCAGCGATCTGCGTGACGGCAATCAGGCGTTGGCAGAGCCGATGGATAACGCTCGCAAGCTACAGTTCTACCAGTTGTTACTGTCCTGCGGGTTTAAGGAAATCGAGGTAGCATTTCCTTCCGCATCACAAACCGATTTTGACTTCGTACGTCACTTGATCGAGCAACGGCTGATCCCGGATGACGTCTCAATCCAGGTGCTCACGCAGTCGCGCGACGATCTGATCGACCGCACGATGGAGTCGTTACAAGGGGCTCCACGTGCCATCGTGCATCTGTATAACGCCACCGCCCCGATGTTTCGCGACATCGTTTTCAAGCAGGACAAGGCTGCTACCGTGGCGCTGGCGGTGAATGGCGCACGCCGTATTCGCCAATGGTGCGACCGGCATCCGGAAACTGACTGGTGTTTCGAGTATTCGCCGGAGACCTTCTGCTTTACCGAGCTGGAGTTTGCCCTGCAAATTTGTGAGGCAGTGGCGGACGTGTGGCAACCTGAACGCCAGCGGCCCATGATTATCAACCTGCCCGCCACCGTGGAGATGAGTACCCCGAACATTTATGCCGACCAGATCGAATGGTTCTGTCGCCACTTCAGCCAGCGGAAGCAGGTGACCATCAGCGTGCATCCGCATAACGATCGCGGTACCGGTGTCGCTTGCGCAGAGTTGGCCATGCTGGCGGGGGCTGACCGAGTGGAAGGTTGCTTGTTTGGCAACGGTGAACGCACGGGTAATGTCGATTTGGTGACGTTAGCCCTCAATTTGTACACCCAGGGCATCGCGCCAGGGCTGGACTTCAGCCGGTTGAAGGAAGTGGTTGAAGTGGTGG
The DNA here is from genome assembly GCF_003668775.1 of Serratia sp. 3ACOL1. Taxonomy (NCBI): domain Bacteria; kingdom Pseudomonadati; phylum Pseudomonadota; class Gammaproteobacteria; order Enterobacterales; family Yersiniaceae; genus Serratia; species Serratia sp. 3ACOL1. The sequence continues at coordinate 1,051,994 of NZ_CP033055.1, forward strand.
AGCAGTGCAACCAGTTACCGGTACATCCGCGCCATCCTTATGCCGGAGAGTTGGTGTTTACCGCATTCTCTGGCTCGCATCAGGACGCTATCAAGAAAGGCTTTGCCGCCCAGCAGCAGCGTGAGGATGGGTTATGGCAGGTGCCTTATCTGCCGCTTGACCCGGCAGACGTGGGGTGCAGCTATGAGGCGGTGATCCGCGTAAACAGCCAGTCTGGCAAGAGTGGCGCTGCCTGGCTGCTGGAGCAGAATCATGGATTGCGCTTGCCACGTGGCTTGCAGATCGATTTCAGCAAAGTGGTGCAACAGGCCACGGATGAAAGCGGCAAGGAGATGACGGTGGCAGAAATCTGGCGGCTGTTCCGCAACAGCTACGGATTGGTGGAACAGCCGCGTTTGCAACTGCTTAGCTATCAAACGCAAAGCCAGGGTGGGGCGGCTTACAGCTTTACGGCGCAGGTGGCACTGGCAGGGGAACCAATGCAGTTGCAAGGTAGCGGTAACGGGCTGTTGTCCAGCGCGGTAGATGCGTTATGCCAGCGCTTTGGCCTGGTGCTGGCTATCGACGACTACCATGAACACACCTTGGGTCATCAGAGCCATAGCCGGGCAGTAACCTATATCCGTTGTACCCCAGCAAGGGGGAGGCAATTTACGGAGTTGGGATTGACGCCGACTCGGCCAGTGCCTCGCTCCAGGCTCTGTTCAACGTGGCTGGCCGTTGTTTGCCGTGATTGCCGGCTGAGCCTGGGCAAAATAGGTGCTGGGGGAAACGCCAAGCAGGCGGCGGAACATGGCGCTAAACGCGCTGGGGCTGTCATAGCCCAGATCCAAAGCCACCTCCAGCACCGACCTTCCGGCGGCCAGGGCGTTGAGCGCCGCCAGCAGGCGGGCACGACGTACCCAGTCGCTAAAGCGTAGGCCGGTCTCACGCTGGAATCGACGGGACAGCGTACGGCCACTGACGTTGATGTGCTGCGCCGCCAGCTCCAACTCCCAAGGCTGCGCCAAAGATTGTTGAATGTGCTGGCACAGGGCCAATAAGACGCCATCGCGTGGCTCGGGAAGGTGCAGGGGCAGGATCGGCAGCATACGCAACTCATCAAGGATCAGTTCCATAATGCGTTCTTCGCGTCCGCCGGGCCGGTAGCCGGGCTGAATATCCATCGCGCTGATAATCAGTTCACGCAATAAGGGGGAAATCTGCACCACTTGGCACTGAGCAGGCAAATCGGCACGGGCCAGGGGATCGACGAACAGCGTGCGTGCCGCCACGTTACCGCTAAAACGCAGGTTATGTTCCACTTTGGCCGGTAACCACACGCCACGGCCGGGGGGGACGACCCAACTGCCTACGCGCGTATTCACCTGTACCACACCGCTGAGGCCATGGATCAGTTGAGCGCAGCTGTGGTAATGATCCGGTTCGCTATCGCCATCCTGATAGTCCTTTGAAAACGGCACGATAGACTGATTCTCTGGGAGAAAATCGACGTTAACCAGCATTGTTCCTCCTCTGGAGCCTGATGACGAGTCTGTTGCAGCATGCCATGTCTTGCCGCTAGCGCAAAGCGCATTTCCTGTACGCCGTTTTGCCATGAAACGGCTTAGGCTAGCTGTTTGCCAACGGGAGGAAATATGGAACTTGCCAACGCGGTATTACGGATCGCCCGGCCCACCGACCATTTGGCCGCGATTGCCAAAATGTATTGCCAGGGGCTGGGGTTTGAACCACTGGGTGAGTTTGCAGATCACCAGGGGTTCGATGGCATTATGCTTGGTCATCCGCACCATGCCTATCATCTGGAATTCACCCATCATCGTGGAGTGCTGGTTGGGCGTGCGCCTACGCAGGACAACCTGTTGGTATTTTATGTGCCGGAGGTTGCAAGTTGGCAGAGAGGGTGCGATCGGATGCTAGCCAGTGGTTTTGAGCGCGTGCAGGCGTACAACCCTTATTGGGACGTACATGGGCAAACGTTTGAAGATTTGGATGGTTATCGCGTGGTGTTGCAAGCACGTGCCTGGCAGGCATAAAAAAAGCCAGCGCTGGGCGCTGGCTTAATTAAAAGGCTTCAGTGTCTATCAGGCGTGCGTGACCGGTTTGTCACCGCTTTTACCCTGCGTATTTTCCAGCATACGGCGGATCGGGACGATCAGCAGGATAAGCACGGCGGCACAGATCACCAGCGCAATAGAGCAGCGGGCGAACAGGGTTGGCAGCATGTCCAACTGATCCGCTTTCACGTGGCCACCGATCAAACCGGCGGCCAGGTTGCCCAGCGCGCTGGCACAGAACCACAGGCCCATCATTTGGCCACGCATTCTATCCGGTGCCAACAGCGTCATGGTTGCCAGGCCAATCGGGCTCAGGCAAAGCTCACCCAGCGTCAGCATCAGGATACTGCCCACCAGCCACATTGGTGACACGCCCGCGCCGCCATTGCCCAACACTTGTTGCGCGGCCAGCATCATCAGGCCAAAGCCTGCGGCGGCAAACAGAATACCGATCACGAATTTGGTGATGCTGCTCAGGCGGATTTTGTTACGAGCCAGAGCCGGCCAGGCCCAACTGAAGATTGGCGCCAACAGGATAATGAACAGTGCGTTAATCGATTGGAACCATACCGCTGGGATCTCGAAGTCGCCGATCATGCGGTTGGTGTAATCGTTAGCGAACAGGTTGAACGAGGTCGGTTTCTGTTCGAAGGCCGACCAGAAGAAGGCTGCAGAAATCAGCAGGATAAAACAGACCAGCAGACGAGCACGCTCTTTGCGGCTCAGGCCGGCAAAGAAGAACAGGTAGATAAAGTACAGCGTGACCGAGGCGGCGATGACGTAAACCAGCATACTGGCAACGGCGACCGGGTTAATCACGATGATACCTTGTGAGATCATAACCACGATCGCGGCAACGCCTACGGCCAGCGCAATCAGCCAGGCACCCACGCCATTTTTCTTGGCAACCGGGCTATTCCAGGTTGAGTCCAGGCCCACTTCGCTGTCATAGCGCTTCATGGCCGGTACGGCAAACACCCGGAAAATTACCAAGGCCACCAACATCCCGATACCACCGATGCCGAAGCCCCAGTGCCAACCGTGTGAACGGATCAACCAACCGGAAATCAGAGGGGCAATAAAGGAGCCCATGTTGATGCCCATGTAGAACAGCGAGAAGCCACCATCACGGCGCGCATCGCCTTTCTTGTACAGGGTTCCAACCATCACCGAGATACAGGTTTTGAACAGGCCGGAGCCGAGCACGATAAACATCAGGCCGACGAAGAACAGGTCGTTACCCATAATAGCGGATAGGGCAATCGACAGGTGACCCAGAGCGATCAGGATCGAACCGTACCAAACGGCTTTTTGCTGGCCGAGCCAGTTATCGGCTAACCAGCCACCCGGCAGTGCCGCCAGGTACATACTGCCAGCAAAGATACCAACGATCGCCGAGGCGTTTTCGCGCGCCAACCCCATCCCGCCGTCATAAACCGTGGCGGCCATAAACAGGATCAGTAACGGACGAATGCCATAAAACGAGAAGCGCTCCCACATTTCAGTGAAGAACAACGAGCCGAGAGGATATGGATGGCCGAGGAACGTCCGGCTTTCTTTCTGATTAACAGAGGATTGCATAAAGTCTTCCCAATATAATGTGCTGCGCGCTGGCAGCAGATACTGTGGTATGTCTGTGTCTGTAAGTGAGGTAATCCCGCTGATGCGGATTACCTGACAAAACCTCAGCCGCAGCGCCTATTAAGCTTGAAAACCCTGCAGGCCATTTTATTCACTTGGTCAGAATGTTACTTCTGGCGTGATATTATTTAACCATTTGATAACTGAATGGTGGCTTTGTCTAGTACCTGTATCCCATTTTTTAGACGAAAAGTCGACAAACATCTACTTTATTGGTTTTTATGTTGGTTGTGGCGTTATTTCCATTGACAGGTGGTTTATTGCTCTGATTGTGATTTTTGTGTCTAAAAACAAGGTGTTAATAATATTGTTCTTAGAGATTGGGGCAGAGCCGGAGCGGGAGGGTAACAATAATAAAAGTAAGGGAAACGGGGCTTGGGTAATATTTATCAGAACAACTGGCGATAAATAGCGCTATTACTCTTCCTGTAACGTGTCTTCACGCATTCTCGCTGGCCGCCGCTGTAAACACCACCAGGAATAGAACGCGTTAAATAGCACCACCAGCGCCGTCATGCAGAATACCGCGCGGAATCCATAGCTGGCAGAAACGGCGGCGCCGAGTAGTGGGCCGCTGACGTTGCCGATATCCCGGAAAGATTGGTTATAGCTGAATATTCGCCCGGCAACCTGATTGGTACAGTTGTAGATCAGCAAGGTTTGCACCGCAGGCAGCAGTGCGCCATCGGCAGCGCCGAGCAGGAAGCGCAATACGCCGAGTTGCCACGGTGTCTGGACAAAGGCCATCGGGATCAGCAACAGCACGGAAATCACCAGCATAAACACCAGAATCCGCTCCGGGCCGATCCTGTCGCCCAGCTTGCCCAGCCGTGGCGCACTCATCAAGGCGGCAACGCCCGGTACCGAGGCGATCAAACCGCTGACAAACGCCAGGTTGCTGATGTTGCCTGCCAGTTCACGCACGTAAAGCGTGAGGATTGGGGCAATCGAGCCAGTGGCGATCTGGATGATCATGGTGGTGATAAACAGGCTGAGGATCAGCTTGGGACTTTTGAGCGAGGCAAACACCTGGCGCGCATGCAGCATGTCTTTTTTCTGCACTGGAGTGAATTGTTCCCGTACGCAAAATAGCGTCAGCAGGAAACAGATAAACAGCACAGTGGCAGTGATGAAGAACACGGGGCGCAGGCCATATTGGTCAGCCAGCAAGCCGCCAATCAATGGGCCAATCAGGGCACCACTGACGCCGCCGGTCGATAAAGTACCCAGGGCCCAGCCGCTGCGATGGCGCGGCACCTGGGTAGCAATCAGTGCATTGGCGTTGGGAATAAAGCCGCCGAGCAACCCCAGCACCGCGCGCAGTGCCAGAAACTGCCAGATGTTCTGCGCCATGCCCATCAGCACCATCACAATGCCCATTCCTAGCGCAGAACGCAGCAACATCAGCTTACGCCCACGGCGATCGGCCAGACTGCCCCAGAACGGCGAGGCAATCGCGGAGAACAGGAAGGTGATACTGAACACCAATCCGGACCACATATTCAGCGACTGATGGCCGGTAACGCCAAGAGCTTCAACGTACAGCGGCAGGAACGGCATGATCAGGCTAAAGGCCGCACCGGTCAGAAAGCAGCCCAGCCAGGTGATGAACAGGTTACGTTGCCAATTGATAGGTTCTGCTGCCGGGGCCATAGGTTTCCGTGCGGGAAGAGATGCCTGGCGATCGCGCAAGGCAAAAAAGTTAGCTTGGTAAGTATGCGCTTAATAACGCAGGTTATCAAATGAGCAGCTGTGTGATTTTGCGTGAAAATGAAATAAAGTTTTAAAACGGAGAATGACAATTATTCCCGCGCCGGGCAACGCGGGAACGGAGGGTTCAGGCACCGGCCAAGGCTTCGAATCCGGCGCTGGTAGTGGTGAGAGCGACGTTTGTCACCTCATAATTGGCCACGGCAACAAAGGGATCTTCCGCCAGGATGGCATCCAGCTTGGTGCGTTCCATATCTTTTACCAGGATCACGCCGCCGGTACGTGGGTTCTTACGGCCAGAAGCAATAAAGCTGCCGGCTTGAAAATAGTGCTTCAACCAGGCGATATGCCCTTCAAGATGGCTTTCTACTTCTTCAATCGGGCGGTGATAGGTCAGGCTGACGATATACATAGAAGCTCCTGTTGCTGGGAAAGTGACAATATCATGCGGGCCATCTCGGCCCGTAATGATTAATAGAGAGAAGGCTCACCTTCTGGGCGGGTCTTGAAGCGGCGGTGTAGCCACATATATTGATCCGGCGCCATCAGGATCTCTTTTTCTACCACCTTGTTCATAAAGGCTGCAGCCTCGACTTCGTTATCCAGCGGGAAATTTTCCACCGCTGGCTGCATGATGAGTTCGTACCCTTTGCCTTCTGGCAGGCGGCGTGGCGTAAAGGGAATGATCGCCGGTTTCCCCATGCGGATCAACACATAGCTGCCGGTGGTGGTCGCTGCTTTTTCTACGGCAAATAGCGGGGCAAACACGCTGCTCCGCGGGCCGTAGTCATGGTCCGGTGCGTACCAGATGATCTCACCCTGTTTCAGGGCGCGGATCATCCCCTTGACGTCTTTACGGTCCAGCATGGATTTGTTCGAGCGCATACGGCCCCAGGTCTGTAGCCAGTCCATCAGCTTGTTATCGTGTGGACGGTAAACGCCGATCCCCGGATTGTGGATGCCAAAGATACGAGCACCCAACTCCAGCGTCAGGAAGTGCAGGCCGATCAGCAGCACCCCTTGATGATTGTCCCGTGCCTTTTGAATGTGCTCCAGGCCGCTGACGCTGAACCAGCGCTCGATACGCCAGTTGGGCCAGAACCAGGCCATGCCGGTTTCAAACAGCCCCATCCCCACGGATTCGAAGTTCTTGGCGATCAACGCATCACGTTCGGCTCTCGGCATATCCGGAAAGCACAGTTCCAGGTTACGCTCAGTTATCGCTCGCCGGCGTTTGAGGAAACGCATTGAAAAGCGACCCAACCTGGTCCCCAAACGATAAATAATTGGGTAGGGCAGCAGGACCAGCAGGTAGAGTAAGGCGATGCCAAACCAGGTAAGCCAGTAGCGTGGATGCAGTAAAGATCGATTGAAAGAAGGAACTTGCGTCATGGGTTCTCAGCTTAGAAGCAGTCATTTAACAGTAATAACAGATAAAATGCATAGACACGTCGAGTTGCCATAAGTCGTGTTGTAGGTCGCCATCAGAATTTTTTGCTGGCCACGGGTTGCTTGAACGACTCGGTCTATGCGATGGTTTTCTGCCGTTTATAGTAGCGTATTGTGACATTTTTCTTATGTAACAGGAAAACTCACCGCATTAAAACACCCTTTTTAGGCCTAAATCAGGTGCGGCTGTTGGTTATTTGGCCAAATCAAGTAAGAATCGACCTATAAGTCAGGCGGTGTTTTATTCGTTTATTGATTCAGGAGGTAACTATGTTGGCATCATGGTTAAGCGCTGGGCTATTGGTGATCGGTGGGTTACTTGGCTGTCTTGGTGCCTATATGCAGTACAACCCTTTGCTAGCCGTAGCGGGGGCGGGCTGCTGGCTGGTGCGGTTATTTCCGGGGTTACGGAATGGTCAAGCGGGCGCTAAACACCCGCTTGAGGCCGTTTTAATGGTCTTTGAACAATCCTTTCACCCGGTGTGGTTCTGAGCGCCAATACTGTGGCGGAGCCTGCACTTGGGCCCCCAGTTTTGCGGCTGCGTGCCACGGCCAGCGGGGGTTATAGAGAATACCACGCGCTAGCGCGACCATATCAGCCTGACCGGTGGCGACGATTGCTTCTGCCTGCTCCGGTTCGGTGATCAACCCCACGGCGATGGTTGGTATCCCTACTTTATGTTTGATGGTTTCGGCGAACGGCACCTGGTAGTTCGGCCCCACCGGGATTTTTTGCTGCGGCGATAGGCCGCCGCTGGAAATATGAATGTAATCGCAGCCCAATTCCTTTAAAGCGCTGGTCAGCTCAACGGACTGCTGTTCGTTCCAGCCCCCTTCAACCCAGTCACTGGCGGAGATCCGCACCCCAAGCGCTTTATTGGCCGGGAAGACTGCCCGCACCTCGCTGAAAATCTCCAGCAACAATCGCATACGATTTTGCAGACATCCGCCGTATTGATCGGTGCGCTGATTGGCCAGTGGCGAAAGGAACTGATGCAACAGGTAACCATGCGCCCCGTGCAGTTCGATCAGATCGAAGCCGAGACGGTCGGCGCGCCGTGCCGCTGCAACAAACTGTGCCTTTAACTGCTCGATTTGCTCCAGGCTCATGGCCTGTGGAGCCTCATCCAGAGGGTTAAAGGGCTGATTGGAGGCAGAAAGTGTTTGCCAGCCGCCCTCACTCTTGGCCAACTGAGCCCCGCCTTGCCAGGGAAGGGCGCATGAAGCTTTGCGGCCAGCATGCCCCAGTTGGATCCCCAAAGGCATGGTTGCGTGTTTTTTTACGGACTGAACCACGTCGGCAAGTGCTTGTTCGGTAGCGTCGTCCCAAAGGCCCAGATCCCCCGGAGAAATACGGCCTTCCGGTGAAACCGCAGTGGCTTCCACAATCAGCAAACCCGCCCCGGAAAGGGATAGATGGCCGAGATGCATTGTATGCCACTCGGTGGCTTTGCCGTTGTCGGCAGAGTACTGGCACATGGGGGCGATAATAATACGGTTAGGCAACCGCAGTAGCCCCAGGGTGATAGGAGTAAACAGCTGGCTCATAATTTCCTCAAGGTCCGTCAAAATTCGTTGCTACAACGTGCACTAGGCTTATCGGTATTTGCCAATAACGTCAAGCTTTGTGCGGAAATCATTGCCGCTGGGTTAATGCTGTGTTGCAGCCTATTTTCGGGTATGATGTGCGCCGCGCGCGGGCTAACGGCCCGTGGGCACTCAATCAGTCACCTCCCGAAAGACAGGAAAGTACACCATGCCAGTGTTACATAACCGAATTTCTAATGAGGAACTGAAGGCGCGTATGCTGGCCGAAACCGAGCCACGCACCACAGTTTCTTTTTATAAATATTTCACCATTGACGACCCCAAGGCATTTCGCGATAGCCTGTATATTCAGTTCGATAAACTGAAGGTGTTTGGCCGTATCTACGTGGCCAAAGAGGGCATCAATGCGCAGATCAGCGTGCCGCAGAGTCACTTTGACGCGTTCAAAACCGTGCTGTTTGCTTCGCATCCGGCTCTGGACCAAGTGCGCCTGAATATTGCGCTGGAAGACGATGGCAAATCCTTCTGGGTACTGCGCCTGAAAGTGCGTGAACGTATTGTGGCCGACGGGATTGAAGATGAGACCTTCAACCCTGCCAATGTGGGTGAGTATCTGCAGGCCGATCGCGTTAACCAGATGATCGACGATCCGAATACGGTGTTCGTTGATATGCGCAACCACTATGAGTACGAGGTTGGGCACTTTGATAAGGCGATCGAAGTGCCTTCCGACACGTTCCGCGATCAGCTACCGATGGCGGTGGAGATGCTACAGGAGCAGAAAGACAAAAATATTGTCATGTACTGTACCGGTGGGATCCGTTGTGAGAAAGCCAGCGCCTATATGCTGCATAATGGCTTCAAAAACGTCTATCACGTGGAAGGCGGTATTATCGAATATGCCCGCCAGGCGAAGGCGCAAGGGTTGCCACTGAAGTTCATCGGCAAGAACTTTGTGTTTGACGAGCGCATGGGGGAACGTATCTCAGAAGACGTGATTGCCAACTGCCATCAGTGCGGTGTGGCATGTGATACTCATACCAACTGCCTGAACGACGGCTGCCATCTGCTGTTTATCCAGTGCCCAAGCTGTGCCGAGAAATTTGCTGGCTGTTGCAGCGAGACCTGCCGCGAAGAGTTGAAACTACCGCGTGAAGAACAGCGAGCCCGCCGGGCTGGCCGCGAGAATGGCGTAAAAATCTTCAATAAGTCCAAAGGGCTGTTGCAAACCACCATGCATATCCCAGAACCGAAAGAGTAAGGGGACACATAAGTTAAGTAGGGCGCTGCTAAGCGGGCGCAGCATGCAGCGCCCCTACTAATTCAGCGCCCTTGTTGTATAAAGAATGTATTACTTCTCGCGAACGCCTTCGACCGAGATGATCAGCTCAACTTCCTGAGAAGCCGGGCCCAGGTCAGTGGTGATGCCAAAGTCTTTCAGCTTGATTTTACCGTTGGCTTCGAAACCGGCGCGGTAACCGCCCCAAGGATCCTTACCTTCGCCGACCAGTTTGGCTGCCAGTGTGACCGGCTTGGTCACGCCGTTCAACGTCAGGTTGCCGACTACAGCATAACCTTCACCGTCTTTTTTCACTTCGGTAGAGGTAAAGGTAGCCTGCTTGTTCTTTTCAACGTTCAAGAAATCGGCGCTGCGCAGGTGTTTGTCACGCTCGGCGTGGTTGGTGTCTACGCTGGCTGTGTTGATGGTAACGTTGACTTTATCGTTAGCCGGGTCTTTTTCATCGAAGGTGAAGCTACCGTCAAAATCTTTGAAAGTGCCGTAAATCCAGCTGTAACCCAGGTGCTGGATGCGGAATTCGATAAAGGCGTGCTGGCCTTGTTTGTCGATTTTATAATTGGCAGCCAGAGCGGAACCGGCGTTTAACAGTAGGGCGCCTGCGGCCAGGCCTAATACGGTTTTCTTCAACATAGCAATATCTCCATAAATCCAAAGGGTTAATCGGTGCTGCGACCCAGCATCCGTTTCAAAGTAACATCACGATCAATAAAGTGATGTTTAAGCGCAGCCAGGGCGTGCAGTACCGAAAGCACGACGACGGCCCAAGCCAGATAAAGGTGGATAGTCCCGGCGGTGTCGGCCTGCTGTGGCAAACCTGTCACGCTAGCCGGTACGTCAAACCAGCCAAATACGCTGATTGCCTGACCATCGGCGGTCGAGATCAGGTAGCCGCTGATCAGGATGGCGAACAGCACGGTGTAAAGTGCGATATGGGCGAGCACGGCACTGATACGCGTAAGACGGCTATAACTGGCCAGAGGCTTTGGCGGCGGCGAGATAAAGCGCCAAACCACCCGTACCACCATGACGATAAACAGCAGCGTGCCAATACTTTTGTGGATCTCCGGCGCCTGGTGATACCAAACGTCGTAGTAACCCAGCGTCACCATCCATAAGCCGAGGGCGAACATGCCGTAAACGGTCAGCGCCACCAGCCAGTGGATCAGTACAGAAACGTGACCAAAGCGGTCGGCGGTATTTTTCCAGAGCATCAGTTTTCCTTACAAAACTCATTTACCGACTGCAATACTTAAACTTTAAGAAACATAAATCAATAATAAATTTAACTAAGTTACTGCATAAAAATATTAATCAGTAGATTTGTTTGAGTTGTGGCAAGTTGGTCAAAGGAATCGTCGGAGAGGGCGTTTTTTTGGCAATACTGGAGAAACGCTGGCCAATTGAAATCTATCGACTTTATTCTTCATTGTCAGCTTTTGTCATTTTTCGTAAATACCATCAGAAACCTTGGCAAATAATTGAATAACGACTAGCGCCGATTATTTGTTCGCCCTGTCAACCAGGATTAGCTTAATTCCTTCAGCAACTTGAGGGTAATATGCCTGCGACAGCAAGGAATAATTTGCTAACATGTATTTATCAATGGCTCTGGTGGGCCAGTATCACACAAGGAATTTTCATGGGCATACCCGAGTTAAATGACCGCAAGCTACGTTTGATTATGATGCTGGCCATGCTGGTGGTGATCCTGGCTGGCATAAAGGCGGCGGCAGATATTGTGGTGCCATTCCTGCTGGCGGTTTTCTTGGCCATCGTGTTAAACCCACTGGTGCTGCTACTGGAACGTTTTCGTGTGCCCAGAGCGCTGGGGGTGACGCTGTTGGTGATTGCCATCGTCGTGCTGTTGCTGACCCTGGTCGGCATGCTGGGAGCTTCATTAAATGAGTTTGCTCGCTCCTTGCCACAGTATCGGGGCATGATGCTGGAGAAGCTGGGTGAGTTGCAATACCAGGCGCAACGCTTCAATCTGGATATTAACTTCTCGGCAGATGCGGTGGTCAAATACGTCGATCCTGGTGCCACCATGAACTTGGTGACCCGCCTGCTGGGGCACCTTTCTGGGGCGATGACCAGCATCTTCCTGTTATTGATGACGGTGGTCTTTATGCTGTTTGAGGTAAAGGTATTGCCCTTTAAGCTGCAGCAGGCGCTGGATAATCCCACCGAAGGGATGGCCACTATCCGCCGGGCCTTGCAAGGGGTCACACACTATCTAGTGATTAAGACCGCTATCAGTCTGGCAACTGGCCTGATCGTCTGGGGCTTTCTAAGCTGGGTTGGCGTTCGTTTTGCCTTTATCTGGGGCATGATGGCGTTCATGTTCAACTATGTGCCCAATATTGGTTCGATCATTGCTGCTATTCCGCCGCTGGTCCAGGCTTTGCTGTTTAACGGCTTTGCCGATGCGGCCGTGGTGGCTGCGGGCTATATTCTGATCAACCTGATCATCGGTAATATGCTGGAACCACGGATCATGGGCCGTGGGCTGGGGCTTTCTACGCTGGTGGTGTTCCTTTCCCTGATCTTCTGGGGCTGGCTGATGGGACCCGTGGGGATGTTGCTTTCGGTCCCTTTGACCATTATCGCGCGCATCACGTTGGAAACCATGGACGGAGGACGCAAGGTGGCCATGCTCCTCGGTGATGGACGCCAGATAAACGAAATCACGCCGAAATGAGGCTTAAACGGCGGCCCGCAGTTCTAACGAAGCCGAACCCACCGGCTTAAATGTGGTGGGTTCTGGCGGATAGAAATAACGCAGTATGTTATACAGTGAATAAAATTCCAGCCGGTTACGCACGTTGATTTTCTCGGTGATATGGCGTTTATGTACGTACACCGTATGGGCGCTGATCTGTAATTTCTTGGCGATGCGATAATTCGGCATTTCGGACATCCAATAGCGCATTACCGTCAACTCTTGCGGGCTGAAAAGCGAATGAGCCTCTTCATCCTTCATTAGTTCACTTGGGATTTTACTTAGCGTTTTTAGCGCAATGGGTAGCACGGCTTTGTTGAATAAAAAAGTATTGCTGGCAATGCGCAGCGGGCTTTCACTGTAGGGATAAGGAACATCCAGATAAATATGTACCGTTGCACGCCACGCCGCCGTGATAAACGCTGAAAGCAGTTGATTGTCTGTTGTACAGCGGCAGTAGTTGGTCAGATTCACCAAAATATGGCTGGGTTTGAAACTGGCCAGTAGAGGAAGCGCGGTGTCGATGTCTGGGCAGCAGTTTACTGACGCAAACACGTTGTCAGTAAAGTGGTTGGCGATCCCAATACGAGTGAAACAGCATTCGTCCACAACGAGTAGTTTCATAGTGACGTCCTTGTTGAAGATACAAAAGGGCTAGAGCCTAATTATGTAAAATAGGCCTTACCCGGTTGTGGGATCAATTCGGAAATCCAGTGGCTATAGGAAGATATTTCCGTCTATAACCTATTTTCCAGGAATATCAGTATATTAGTGGGATTTTATTGTTGGAGTTTTCCCCTGCCGCTGGCCAGAGCGGGGCGAACAGGGGCTTGATCGGTCAGAAACGCCGCAGGCTGAAGGGCGTGATATCAAGGGATGAAGGCTTATCTTGCGCAAACAGCGCGGCTATCTCACCCAGTACGCTGGCAAACTTAAAGCCGTGGCCACTCAGGCCGGTGATCACCATCAGGCGTTGGCAGTCAGGCAGGGTGTCGATGATAAAGTCTTCATCCGGGCTCATATCATAGCTACAGGCTTCACCGTGCAGACAGACGCCAAGCCCTGGCAGGAAGTGGCGCAGAAAGCCGAATACTTCGGTACCGTCGCTGGCCAGGGAGCCGAACGGCTTGCGCTGATCTGCTGTCTCCATCGGTTGTCCACCATCATGTTTACCGACCTTTAAGCCGTCATTCTCGGATGGGAAACCGTAGTAGTGGCAGCCGTCTTGCGCTTCAACGGTGAAAGCCGGAAAACGGTTGTTTTCGCTGTAACGGCCATCGGCCTGATACCAGGAAAACACCTTACGCACCGGTGAAATTGGAAGCTGTGGTAACAGATTTTTAACCCAAGTACCCACGCAGACCACGGCTTTACGCCCTTGGTAGCGCCCCTCTGAAGTAAGGACCTCAACCCCTTGCTCGATTGGCTCGATGGCGGTTACCGGGCAATTGAACAGTTGGGCGCAGCCCGCTTCTCTGGCCAATTTGACGTAGCTGGCAACAATCAGTTCCGAGCGCAGTATCCCTGCATCGGGTTCGAACAGGCCGACATAACCTGCTGGCGCAGTGAACTTTTGCCAGCGTTGTTGGATCTGTTCGGCGCTCAGTAACTCGGTATTGAGGTTAAAGTTTTTGGCACTGCGCTGTGCCGTGGTGACAAATTCACTGTCTTGTGGCCCGAGGGTGAGCACGCCACAGGGATGAAACAGCTTGTCGCCGCTTTTCTGCTCTAATCCGTTCCACAGTGCCTGGGCACGCAGCAGAAAAGGCACATATTTTTCGCCTTCGCCGTAGGCATGGCGGATGATGCGGGTATCGCCGTGGTGGCTGCCCTGACGATGCGGGGGGAAAGCGCTATCGATCATTAAGACCTTAAGGCCTGCGGCTGTCGCATAATAGCCTGCAGCAGCCCCAACCGAGCCGCTACCCACGATGATCAAGTCATATTCCACGTGCCATGTCCTTTCTTTGATGTGTCGCTGATGGCGGATATGATAAGAGTTTGGCGGCGGTAATGCACCATGAACCGATGCGGGTCGATACAAAAGAAAAGGCGCCGGTTAATTGCCGACGCCTTAGCGGTTGAGGGTGAATGGGTTAATGTTTTCTTCGATCAAGGTCTAAATAATCCGTAGATTCTATCTTGGCGATGCCAGCCTCTAAAATATTGATCAATTGGCGGGCAACGTCTGTGGTTAGCCAAAGAGTCCGATCCACTTGCGCTTCTTCGGCTGTTTGGTCTAGTGAAGACAGGTAATGAAGGCGAATCATCATGGCATCATAAACATCGACGGTACTGATATCCCAGCCAACAAGCGGATGTGTCTGTATTACTTCATCATTTCTGTCCATAAAGACCCCTTATCAAGTAGTGACTAGCTGGAGTTACTAACGAGGATCAATGCGTCTCATCTTCATGGTGAGCTTTTACAGTATACGCATCCGAGATCTGACGTGGGGTGTTTTCCTGCGGTTTATTGCAAATAAATATTTTTTGCGCAATTAATCGGCAAATGGTTGGGGCGCTGCATGTTGCGCACGTTCAAATATTACTCTTCGGATGCAGGAGGAAGTTGCACGTGCGCATGACTTTCTAATTCGGCTGCAAGATGGGCGAAATGCTTTTGCATTTCAGGATCGCGGTTCTGATTTTGTGCTTCCAGTTTCAGGCTGTGGATCAGCAACTGGTTGGCTTTGTCATTCAAGCCAAAAGACAAATAAGAGAAAGCGACCTCGAGCACGCTCAGCCGCCGTTTTTGATCGGCGATCAGGGCCAGCAACTCGCCAAAGGTCATCGCTTCTTCGGGCTTGCCTTTATCCGGAACCATTGTTTACACCTTTGTTGCACCATAAGTCGTCTAATCATTACAGACCACAAGTGCTGTTTCTTCCAGGGAAAAGGGCAATACGGCGGAAACAAAAAAGCCGGAGAGCGACCCCCGGCAACAACTACATTGCAGAATTATTCTGCACTGAACCAATCGTCGGCACTTTCCCAGGTTTCCTGGAGTATCTCCTCGATCAGGTCTTTATCTGTTTTGGCACCGCCCATTACGGAAAGGCCATTGGCACCGGCATAACGGATCTGGACGATAGTGTCAGGAAACTGGCGATTGACCCGTTTACTGAATTCGCCGGTCAGGGCTTCGATAGCCCCCGGCGGCAGTGGTTTGGTTTTATCTATAGTGACTTCAACACGCATAATTGCCCCCGGAACTGTCTACTGGATATTTATACAGTTAACTGGCGCCGGAGGCAAGAGCAGAAATAAAATATTTAGCAGTCGGTCACTGACCAGTTGATGGTCTCACCGGCCAGGAAGGGCACCACGGCTTCATTACCCAAAGTGATCTCCTCTGGCTGGGCCACCGGCAGGCGTTGCAGCGTGATAAAGTCCTGGTTCACCGGCAAGCCGTAGAAGCGGGGGCCATTCAGCGAGCTGAAGGCTTCCAGATGCTCCAGCGCGCCTAATTGCTCAAACACGGTGGCGTAGGCGGGCATCGCGTTTGGGGCGTTGAATACCCCTGCACAGCCACAGCTGGTCTCTTTACGGTGTTTGGCATGAGGTGCCGAGTCGGTGCCGAGGAAGAAGCGGTCACAACCGCTGGCAACGGCGCTGCGTAACGCTTCCTGATGGATGTTACGCTTGAGGATCGGCAGGCAGAACAGGTGTGGCCGGATCCCGCCTACCAGCATGTGATTGCGGTTAAACATCAGGTGCTGCGGCGTAATGGTGGCACCAAGGAAACGATTGCCTTCCTGCACGTACTGAGCGGCTTCCCGGGTGGTGATATGCTCGAATACGATTTTTAATTCCGGGAACTGGCGGCGAACCGGCTCCATCACCTGTTCGATAAAGTGAGCCTCGCGATCGAAGATATCCACGCTGGCATCGGTGACTTCGCCATGGATCAGCAGCGGCATACCGATCTTCTGCATCTGCTCAAGCAGGGGATAAATCCCGGCCACATCGCTCACGCCGTGGCTGGAGTTGGTGGTGGCATTGGCTGGATAGAGCTTGGCAGCGGTAAACACCCCTTGCTCAAACCCGTTGACCAGCTCAGCCGCAGCCAGTGAATCCGTCAGGTAGCAGGTCATCAACGGCGTGAAGTCATGTTCTGCGGGGAGGGCTGCCAGAATACGTTCACGATAGCTACGTGCCGCGGCAACGGTGGTGATCGGTGGGGCCAGGTTCGGCATCACAATCGCCCGGCCAAACACCTGACTGGTATAGGGCAGAACCGTTTTCAGCATGTCGTCGTCACGCAAATGGATATGCCAGTCGTCAGGGCGGCGGATTTTCAGGGCTTGGGGTTGTGCGGTCATGGTGCAGAGCTCCGGCGGTCAAAAAATCTTAATAAAAGCGAATAAACGAGGGTTATTCACGCCGGGGTGAAAGGATAAGCGGAAAACGTTTTGGATGCATCTGTTAGTTAATGACAAGTTGAAATCAATTGGCTTACGCGATCGGAGCAACTTGAGGCATTGGACATTAACAAACTGAAAAGGAGGGCCTGAGTGTTCAGTAGTAAGAAAAAACCCGCCATCTAGGCGGGTTTTGTATGGCAGGAATTAACTTAGTCGTTAACCGGCTGCGGTTTGGTGGCTGGAGCGGTGGCCTGATTAGCCGCTGCATGGCCGCCAGCAGAACCTTTTCCGTCAAAGTTGAAGGAAGGGCGCTGCCACTCGCTGGTCTTCGCGGCTTCCGGCTGGTAATCCGGCGCAGGCGCTTTGGTCATCGGGGCGGTAGCGATATGCTTGTAGAGCGTCGGTTGCGGTTGTGCAACCACTGGGGCCGCCTGCACAGGAGCTGGAGCTGCCTCTGGCTGTGCTGACACCACTTCCGGCTCTGCGGTTACAGTAGCCTCTGCAGGGGCTTCCACTACGGCTTCTTCAACTACAGGCTCTTGCACCACGGGTTCAGCGATAACTGGCTCAGCTTGTATCGCTGCATCTGCAACTGTCTCATCCTCAGCTGTTTCACTGACAACGGTTTCATCTACCACAACAGCGGCTGGCTCGGCAGCGACGGCTACGGTTTCAACAGGTGCAGTTTCTACCTGGGCTTCAACTACCGGTGTTGCCACCGATTCAGTCACTGCCGGAGCGGTTTCAACTACAGGCTGAACAGGAGCGGCTTCAGCAGCCACCGGTGCAGCAGCAACGACTACGGTTTCTACTGCCACTGGCGCTTGAGCTTCTTCGTGTTCAACGTAGACGGCTGCTTGTGCCACAGGATAGCTGACCCAAACCTTGCCTGAAGCCATCTCTGGTGAGGCAAACGCCCCGGCCAACGGCATTGGTGACTGGTTCGGATAACGCTCGTCACGATAGCGACGACGACGCTGACCACTGACGCGCAAATGGCGTGGAGAACGACGAGAGCGACGTGGCATGCCGTTTTCACCGTTACCACGGTTGTCAGCTTGCGCGTCATCTTCAGACTGTGCCGCAATGGTCTGTGGCAACAGCTTAACGCTCTCAGCCAATACCGGAGCCTGGTTTTCTTCAACCTTGGCGACCGGCGCCTTAGGCGCTAACAGTTCTTCTGCGGCGCGATGCAGTTCTTCTTCCGCCGACAGGACGCGAACTTTCTGCGCGAGTGGACGGCGTTGACGACGCTGCGTTGGCTGCTGATGACGGTCTTCATCTTCGTCATTGCTATGGCTGGCAACAACGACTTCCGCAGTTTCTGGCACTTTGACGTCTTGCGGAGCCTGGCGTTTTTCTTCCTGACGACGGCGTTGACGCTCGGCACGTTGTTCACGGCGCTGTTGCTGATCTTCGCGCTGTACCTTGGCCGCTTCTTCAGTCTGCACTTCGGTGTTAGCAGCCGCTGGTGCAGTCTGTTGCTGTGCGTTACGGCGGTTGTTGCGGCGCTGGTCGTCACGGTTTTCACGTGGTTCACGCGGCTCGCGATTTTCGCGTGGCTCACGATCGCCACGTTCACGGTTGTCACGCCCTTCGCCACGTTCTTTACGCTCGCCACGTTCACCTTTACGGCCAGAACCCTGGCGACGTTGGCCACGACGATCCTGACGACGGTTGTCGCTGTCTTCCGTTTTCTCAGCTACGGCCGGTTTAGCTTCAACCACTGGCGTTTCTTCACCGGCGAACAGTGACTTCAAGCCTCCGAACAGACGGCTTAACAGGCCAGGTTTGGCTTCAGCAGCAGGGGCTGATGAAACTGCCGGTTTGGCGGCAACGGCAGGCTTGCTAACCACAGGTTCTTCTTCCTGCGGTGGAGCATCCTGTGACAGAGAGAAGGATGCCAGAGCCGGTTGCTCGCGTTTGCGCTCGACTGGCGCATCATCCTGCGGCTGGGCCATTTCTTCTTCATGCAGCTTCGGCAGCAGGTAGCTCAGGGTTGGTGTTTCTTCACCCTTGCGTACGCGCAGCACGGAGTAATGCGGAGTCTGCATCTGATCGTTTGGCACGATGATCGCTTTCACGCCACCCTGGCGCTTCTCGATCGCGCTGACAGAATCACGTTTTTCGTTCAGCAGGTAGGAAGCAACCTGAACCGGTACGATGGCGTGAACTTCTTTGGTGTTCTCTTTCAGCGCTTCTTCTTCGATCAGGCGCAGAATAGACAGCGCCAGCGATTCGTTATCACGGATGGTGCCGGTACCGGTACAGCGTGGGCACACGTGGTGGCTAGATTCACCCAGTGACGGGCTAAGGCGCTGACGGGACATTTCCAACAGGCCGAAACGAGAAATACGGCCAATCTGAATGCGGGCACGGTCCTGGCGGACGGCATCGCGCAGACGGTTTTCCACTTCACGCTGGTGACGAACCGGGGTCATATCGATAAAGTCGATAACGATCAGGCCACCCAGGTCGCGCAGGCGCAATTGGCGAGCAATTTCATCTGCGGCTTCCAGGTTGGTATTGAATGCGGTTTCTTCGATGTCGCCACCGCGGGTTGCACGCGCGGAGTTGATATCGATAGCGGTCAAGGCTTCGGTGGTGTCGATCACGATGGAACCACCGGAAGGCAGACGCACTTCACGTTGGAACGCGGACTCGATCTGCGATTCGATCTGGTAATGGCTGAACAGCGGGATTTCGCCACTGTACAATTTGATCTTGCTGCTGAAATCCGGGCGGCCCAGGGCAGCGATGTGCTCTTTGGCCAGATCGAGTACCTTCGGGTTGTCGATCAGGATTTCGCCGATGTCCGGGCGCAGGTAGTCGCGGAATGCTCGCACGATAACATTGCTTTCCTGGTGGATCAGGAACGGAGCAGGGCGGCCTTCGGCGGCTTTTTTAATCGCTTCCCAGTGCTTGAGGCGGAATGACAGGTCCCATTGCAGAGCGTCGGCAGATTTGCCAACGCCAGCGGTGCGGACAATCAGTCCCATGCCGTCTGGCAATTGCAGCGAGGAGAGCGCTTCTTTCAGTTCGGTACGGTCGTCACCTTCGATGCGGCGGGAAATACCACCGGCACGCGGATTGTTCGGCATCAGAACCAGATAGCTACCGGCCAGGCTGATGAAGGTGGTCAAGGCAGCGCCTTTATTACCCCGTTCTTCTTTATCAACCTGAACGATGACTTCCTGGCCTTCACGCAGCACATCTTTGATGTTTGGGCGACCATGGGAAGAGTAATTGCTTGGGAAGTATTCGCGAGCGATTTCTTTTAGCGGGAGGAAACCATGTCTTTCAGCGCCGTAATCAACGAACGCGGCCTCAAGACTAGGTTCAATTCGAGTGATTTTGCCTTTGTAAATATTCGCTTTTTTCTGCTCATGGCCAGGGCTTTCAATATCCAGATCGTACAGCCGCTGTCCATCTACAAGGGCAACACGCAACTCTTCCTGCTGAGTTGCGTTAATCAACATTCTTTTCATCTTAACTTACTCGTTTTTTTTACATTATCGACAAAGCTGCGGGCAAAATAACCTCATGGCCAGGTTAAAACCGAAAACCCCGTGTCTTCTCGCAAAGCCGTCAACCTCACGGTTGTCGCCTGCATAGGGGCGCATTATCTCGGTAAGCCTGTATTTCTTTGTGAAACACAGCGCTTTTGACTCAGGGAATAGCCTCTGATTTATGTTGACAGATCTGATTCCATTTGCCGGCCAAGCTGCAACCCGCAGCCCGCTAATTGTTTGATTTCACATTACGTCTTACGCCATTGCTGCGTTTTTGTGCAACCAGACAAACTGTATAATTCCGCAATTCTCCTCGTTTCAAGGGGATCGGCACGGAAAGTTACAGCATTATTCCATTGCAAGTACCTTTATAGCAAGGTGACTTTTCCTTAACTATGATCGAAACCGCAAACGATGAACCTTGCTTGCTGCCTTATTGTTCGCTGGCGTTTCTTTCACAGTCTGAGAGACAGTTAAGCACATAAAAAGAGGTGGCGCTATTGACGCGCTCTATTTAGAATCCCGCCCCATGAAAACGAACATTCCCGCAGTACAATTAGTGACGATTTCTGACGACGAAGCTGGCCAGAGAATCGACAATTTTTTGCTTGCCCGCCTGAAAGGCGTGCCGAAGAGCATGATTTATCGCATCGTGCGCAAAGGCGAGGTGCGGGTCAATAAAGGCCGCATCAAGGCTGAATATAAACTGGCCGCGGGCGATGTGGTGCGCATTCCTCCGGTTCGGGTCGCTGAGCGTGAAGATGCGCCGGTTTCCGTCAAGCTGGATAAAGTTGCTGCCCTGGCGGATTGCATCCTTTATGAGGACGATCACCTGCTGCTGCTGAACAAACCTTCTGGAACGGCGGTGCACGGCGGTAGCGGCCTGAGTTTTGGCGTGATCGAAGGATTGCGGGCATTACGTCCGGAAGCACGTTTTCTGGAGCTGGTGCACCGTTTGGATCGCGATACCTCTGGCGTCTTGATGGTGGCCAAGAAGCGTTCGGCGCTGCGTTCGCTGCACGAGCAACTGCGCCTCAAGGGGATGCAGAAGGATTATATGGCGTTAGTGCGCGGCGAGTGGCAGTCGCACTGTAAAGCGGTGCAGGCACCGTTGCTGAAGAATATTTTGCAGAGCGGGGAGCGCATTGTTCGCGTCAACAGCGAAGGCAAACCTTCGGAGACCCGCTTCAAGATCGAAGAGCGCTTTGAACATGCCACGCTGGTGAAGGCCAGCCCGATCACCGGGCGTACCCACCAGATTCGCGTGCATACCTTGCATGCCGGGCATCCGATCGCCTTTGACGATCGTTATGGTGACCGGGAGTTCGATCGCCAATTGGCGGGTACCGGCCTGAAACGCCTGTTCCTGCATGCGGCGGCGCTGCGCTTTGAACATCCTGCTACCGGCGAAACGATGCGCATCGAAGCGCCGATGGATGATGAACTGCGTCATTGCCTACAGGTATTGCGCCAACGGACCGCCGCAGCAAAAAAATAAACCCTGGCATAGTGAGCAGCTGTGGAATTTGTTAGGGCCTAACATATTCGATCGTAGGGGCGCGGCATGCCGCGCCCACTTATAACAGCGGGTTGATCCCTTCAGCCCGCAACATTTCCAACAATGCGATCAGCGGCAGGCCGATCAGCGCATTCGGGTCGCGGCCCTCCAGCTTTTCAAACAGCGCAATCCCCAAACCTTCACTCTTGAAGCTACCGGCACAATAGAGCGGCTGCTCAAGGCGCACGTAGGTTTCGATCTCCACTTCGCTCAACGTACGGAAATGAACGTGGAAAGGTTCACATATCACCTGTAGTCGTTGGCTACGGCTATTATAGAGCGCCAAACCGGTATAGAAGGTCACCTGCTGGCCGCTGGCCTTACGTAGCTGCTGGCGGGCGTTCTCTTCGCTATGGGGCTTACCGGTGATTTCTCCGGCGATCACGCAGACCTGATCGGAACCGATAATCAGATAATCTGGGTAGGCCATAGCCAGCGCCTGAGCCTTGGCCGCCGCCAGGCGCAGCACCAAAGCCTCGGCACTTTCCCCGGGCAGCGGTGTTTCATCGGTTTGCGGTGCTGCACAAATAAAGGGCAGGTGCAGCTTCTCCAACAGCTGCTGGCGGTAGATTGACGTTGAAGCGAGTAAGAGTCTTTGCATAATTTTTTCCACAAACCGTAGCGTAAATATGTCGGTCATCTTAAACTGTCGGCCGCTCTGGAAGCGAATATTGGTGAAAGGTGCCGTTTTAGGGCCTTTTTCTTTGACTCTATGACGTTACAAAGTTAATATGCGCGCCCTATGCAAAAGGTAAAATTACCCTTGACCATTGATGCGGTACGTACCGCTCAGAAACGCCTGGACTATGTTGGTTCCTATGCGCCTGAGCTGGTTACACGTGTTGCCGACTCTGTGGTCAGTGTGGACAGTGATGTCGAAGTGCAGTTGTCGTTTGATATTGATAACCAGCGCCTCGCGGTGATAACAGGGCATGCGGACGTCGCGGTAACGCTGATGTGCCAACGCTGTGGTGTCCCGTTTGCACATCAGGTCCACACAACATATTGTTTTAGCCCGGTCGTCAATGATGAGCAGGCTGAGGCATTACCGGAAGCGTACGAACCGATCGAAGTTGACGAGTTTGGCGAAGTCGATCTGTTGGCAATGATTGAAGATGAAATTATTCTTTCACTGCCTGTCGTTCCGGTACATGAATCTGAACACTGTGAAGTGTCCGAAGCGGACATGGTGTTTGGCAAACTGCCTCCTGAGGCGGAGAAACCAAATCCATTTGCCGTATTAGCCAGTTTAAAGCGTAAGTAATCGAGGAGTAAGGTCCATGGCCGTACAACAAAATAAACCAACCCGTTCCAAACGTGGCATGCGTCGTTCACACGATGCCCTGACCACCACCACCTTGTCTGTAGATGCGACTTCCGGTGAAACTCATCGTCGTCACCACATCACTGCCGACGGTTTCTACCGCGGTCGCAAGGTTATCGGCTAAGTCAGCGATACTTTGACTCGTCTAACCCTGGCGTTAGATGCAATGGGCGGGGATTTCGGTCCCTGCGTCACAGTGCCTGCTTCATTGCAGGCACTGGCCTCTAATTTACAGCTTCATCTCCTGTTAGTCGGCGATCCCGACGTCATCTCCCCGTTACTTGCCAAAGCCGATCCGTCTGTCCTGGAACGCTTGCAAGTCGTACCTGCCGAATCGGTTATTGCCGGTGACGCCAAGCCTTCACAAGCGATCCGGGCCAGCCGAGGTACCTCTATGCGTATTGCGCTGGAGTTGATTAAAAGCGGTGAGGCGCAGGCTTGTGTCAGTGCAGGGAATACCGGGGTGTTGATGGGGCTGGCCAAGCTGCTGATCAAACCGTTGGATGGCATTGAACGCCCGGCGTTGATGACCGTGATACCTAACCAGCAGCGCGGTAAAACCGTGGTGCTGGATCTGGGGGCCAACGTAGAGTGCGATAGCACGATGCTGGTGCAGTTCGCGGTCATGGGAGCAGTGATGGCGGAAGAGGTATTGGGTATCGCGCAGCCACGTGTGGCGCTGCTCAATATCGGCGAAGAAGAAACCAAAGGATTGGATAATATCCGCGAAGCCTCCGCCGTACTTAAAAAAACTCAGGCAATCAACTATATTGGTTATCTGGAAGGCAACGACCTGCTCACCGGCAAAACTGATGTGATGGTCTGCGACGGCTTTGTCGGCAACGTCACTCTGAAAACCATGGAAGGTGTGATAAGACTGTTCTTGTCGCTACTCAAGTCATCCTCCGAAGGGGGAAAACAGGCGTGGTGGTTAAAATTGTTGGGTCGTTGGTTACAAAAAAGGGTGGCAAGGCGTTTTGGTCATCTGAACCCCGACCAGTATAATGGTGCATGTCTGTTAGGATTGCGGGGAACCGTGATTAAGAGCCACGGCGCTGCAAACCAAAACGCGTTTGCGGTGGCAATCGAACAGGCTGTACAGGCGGTGCAGCGGCAAGTTCCGGACAGGATTGCTGCGCGCCTTGAAGCTGTATTACCCAAGAGTGACTGATCGTTCATGTATACAAAGATTCTCGGTACGGGGAGTTACTTACCCGCACAAGTGCGCACCAACGCTGACTTAGAAAAAATGGTGGATACGTCTGACGAGTGGATCGTGACTCGCACCGGTATTCGTGAACGTCGTATCGCTGCCCCGGATGAAACCGTGGCAACCATGAGCTTCCACGCTGCGTCTCACGCGCTGGAAATGGCAGGTGTGGCTAAAGAAGATATCGGCCTGATCGTGGTGGCGACCACCACCTCAAGCCATGCGTTCCCAAGTTCTGCCTGCCAGGTGCAGCAGATGCTGGGCATTCAGGACTGCGCGGCGTTTGACATCGCGGCGGCCTGTGCTGGCTTTACCTACGCCTTGAGCGTGGCCGATCAGTACGTCAAGAACGGCGCGGTAAAACATGCGCTGGTGATTGGCTCAGATGCGCTGTCGCGCACGCTCGATCCTGAAGATCGCGGCACGATCATCCTGTTTGGCGACGGTGCGGGCGCGGTAGTGCTGGGGGCTTCTGAGGACCAGGGCATTATCTCTACCCATCTGCATGCGGATGGCCGCTATGGCAATCTGCTGGCGCTGCCGAATAAAGATCGTCAGAACCCGGATCAGCCTGCCTACGTCACCATGGCGGGCAACGAAGTGTTTAAAGTGGCAGTCACCGAACTGGCACATATCGTTGATGAAACGCTGAAGGCCAACGATCTTGACCGCAGCGAACTGGATTGGCTGGTTCCGCACCAGGCCAACCTGCGCATCATCAGCGCAACGGCAAAAAAACTGGGTATGGGGATGGAGAAAGTGGTGGTGACGCTCGATCGTCACGGAAACACTTCTGCCGCCTCGGTACCTGCGGCGCTCGACGAAGCCGTACGCGACGGGCGCATCCAGCGTGGTCAGCTGGTGTTGCTGGAAGCATTCGGCGGTGGCTTTACCTGGGGCTCGGCGCTGGTTCGTTTTTGATTCAACAGGAATAAAAAAATGACGCAAACTGCTTTTGTTTTTCCAGGCCAGGGTTCACAAACCGTTGGCATGTTGGCCGATTTGGCCGCACAGTTTCCCATTGTGGAACAAACTTTTAGCGACGCTTCAGCGGCTTTGGGTTACGATCTGTGGCAGTTGGTACAGACTGGCCCGGCAGAAGAGCTGAATAAAACCTGGCAGACACAGCCAGCGTTGTTGGCGGCCTCCGTTGCCATCTTCCGTGTCTGGCAGCAGCAGGGCGGTAACATGCCTGTGATGATGGCCGGCCACAGCCTGGGTGAATACTCGGCGCTGGTGTGTGCCGGTGTGCTGGATTTTGCTGCGGCTATCCGTTTGGTAGAGTTGCGCGGCAAGCTGATGCAGGAAGCGGTACCAGAAGGTACCGGTGCCATGTACGCCATCATCGGTCTGGATAATGCCTCGATTGCCAAAGCCTGTGAGGAGTCTGCTCAAGGTCAGGTAGTTTCACCGGTGAACTTCAACTCTCCGGGGCAGGTCGTTATCGCCGGCAACAAAGAAGCGGTTGAGCGTGCAGGCGCAGCTTGCAAGGCGGCCGGTGCCAAACGTGCACTGCCGTTGCCGGTGAGCGTGCCTTCGCACTGCGCACTGATGAAACCGGCTGCCGATAAGCTGGCAGTAGCGTTGCAAGACATCACCTTCAACGCGCCGTTAGTCCCGGTAGTCAATAACGTTGATGTACGCGCAGAAACCGCGCCAGAAGCTATCCGCAGTGCGTTGGTTCGCCAACTGTACAGCCCGGTGCGCTGGACGGAAAGCGTAGAATTTATGGCGGCAGAGGGTGTGACTCTGCTGTTGGAAGTGGGCCCAGGCAAAGTGCTGACCGGCCTGACCAAACGCATTGTCGACACTTTGACGGCGGCAGCGGTTAACGATACTGCCAGCCTGTCTGCGGCGTTGGAACAGTAAAAGAGGATAACCATGAGCTTCGAAGGGAAAATTGTCCTGGTCACCGGCGCAAGCCGCGGTATTGGCCGGGCTATTGCAGAGTTGTTTGTTGCACGTGGCGCCAAGGTTATCGGCACCGCTACCAGCGAGAGCGGTGCTGAAGCCATCAGCAGCTATCTGGGTGAGAACGGCAAAGGCTATATGCTGAACGTGGTTGATGCTCAATCTATCGACAACGTTTTGACCTCGATTCGTGCGGAATTTGGCGAAATCGACATTTTAGTGAATAATGCCGGGATTACGCGTGATAACCTGCTGATGCGAATGAAGGATGAGGAGTGGCAGGATATCCTGGACACCAATCTGACTTCCGTATTCCGTCTGTCAAAAGCGGTAATGCGAGCTATGATGAAAAAGCGGTTTGGCCGTATCATCTCTATCGGTTCCGTTGTTGGTACCATGGGGAATGCAGGGCAGGCTAACTACGCGGCGGCTAAAGCCGGTCTGATTGGTTTTAGTAAGTCTTTGGCACGTGAGATCGCTTCACGTGGCATTACGGTCAACGTCGTGGCTCCTGGCTTTATTGAGACGGACATGACACGGGCGTTGACAGAAGATCAACGCGCAGGCATTTTGACTCAGGTTCCGGCTAGCCGGCTTGGGGAAGCTAAAGAAATCGCCAGCGCTGTTGCATTTTTAGCCTCTGACGAGGCCAGCTACATCACCGGTGAAACGTTACATGTCAATGGCGGCATGTATATGATTTAAAAAATGCGAAAACTATTTGCGTTATTTGAGGTAAAAACCGCAAAATAGCGTAAAATCGTGGTTTGACCAGCCGGGATTTAGTTGCATCTTTTTCAACATTTTATACACTACGAAAACCATCGCGAAAGCGAGTTTTGATAGGAAATTTAAGAGTATGAGCACTATCGAAGAACGCGTTAAGAAAATCATTGTTGAGCAACTGGGTGTTAAGCAGGAAGAAGTATTGAACAACGCTTCTTTCGTTGAAGACCTGGGCGCTGATTCTCTTGACACCGTTGAGCTGGTAATGGCTCTGGAAGAAGAATTCGACACCGAAATTCCAGACGAAGAAGCAGAGAAAATCACTACTGTGCAAGCAGCTATTGATTTCATCAACGCTAGCCAGCAGTAAGCGAACATATCTAGGCGGTCACTCGACCGCCTAAGTTTTTTCTATCCCTAGCGTCATATTTTCCCTCCTTGGAGGACAAACGTGTCTAAGCGTCGAGTAGTTGTGACCGGACTGGGCATGTTGTCTCCTGTCGGCAATACGGTAGAGTCCACATGGAATGCTCTTCTTGCCGGTCAGAGTGGCATCAGCCTGATCGACCATTTCGATACTACTGCCTATGCAACCCGTTTTGCTGGCTTGGTAAAGAATTTTAACTGTGAAGATTTCATCTCTCGCAAAGATGCGCGCAAGATGGATGCCTTCATTCAATACGGCATCGTCGCCGGCATGCAAGCCATGCAGGATGCGGGGCTGGATATCAACGAGGCGAACGCCAATCGTATTGGTGCCGCTATCGGCTCTGGTATCGGCGGCCTGGGGTTGATTGAAGAAAACCATAGCTCACTGGTTAACGGTGGCCCACGGAAAATCAGTCCGTTTTTTGTGCCCTCGACCATTGTGAACATGATTGCCGGTCACCTGACCATTATGTACGGCATGCGTGGCCCAAGTATTTCCATCGCTACCGCCTGTACCTCAGGTGTCCATAACATTGGCCATGCCGCACGTATCATTGCTTACAATGATGCCGATGTGATGCTGGCCGGTGGCGCAGAAAAAGCCAGTACCCCTCTGGGTGTCGGCGGCTTTGGGGCGGCTCGTGCGCTCTCAACCCGCAATGACAACCCACAGGCCGCAAGCCGCCCCTGGGATAAAGACCGTGATGGTTTTGTGCTGGGCGATGGTGCGGGGATGATGGTGCTGGAAGAGTACGAACACGCAAAACAACGCGGTGCGAAAATTTACGCCGAAATTGTCGGGTTTGGTATGAGCAGCGATGCCTACCACATGACATCGCCACCGGAAAACGGTGCTGGTGCGGCCTTGGCGATGGAAAACGCACTGCGTGATGCGGGTGTGACAACGTCACAGATTGGTTATATCAACGCGCATGGCACCTCGACGCCGGCCGGTGATAAAGCCGAAACCCAAGCGGTGAAATCCGTATTTGGCAGCGATGCCAACCGGGTAATGGTCAGCTCCACCAAATCGATGACCGGCCACCTGCTGGGTGCCGCTGGGGCGATTGAGTCGATCTTTACCGTGTTGGCTTTGCGCGATCAGGCGGTTCCACCTACCATCAATCTGGATAATCCGGATGAAGGTTGCGATCTGGACTTCGTACCACACGAAGCGCGCCAGACCAAAGATATGGAGTTCACGCTGTGTAACTCCTTCGGCTTCGGTGGCACCAACGGTTCGCTGATTTTCCGTCGCGTATAATTATTGCCAACTTAAGTTGATAAAGGCCCGGTGCATTTTGACCGGGCTTTTTTTATGGCGCCAGGCCGTTCTATCGTAGTATGTGCCTGTTATGCTGTAGTGATAACACAGTGAGGAAACGCATGTACTGGATCAATGGACAACAACATGACGCCCTGGCACCCAGCGATCGCGGTTTGCAGTTTGGCGACGGCTGCTTTACTACTGCCAGAGTAGTGGATGGCAACATCGATCTTTTCCCCTGGCATCTTGAGCGGATGCAGCAGGCGGCGCAGAGATTGCTATTGCCAGCGCTGGACTGGGCGGCATTGGAACTTGAGATGCGCCATGCGGCAAGCTCTCTCTCCCTGGGCGTGGTCAAAGCGATACTGACCAGAGGCAGCGGCGGACGAGGTTACAGCCCGCACGGCTGTGCTGCTCCTACACGGATCGTTTCGCGCAGCGCCTATCCCATGCACTACCAGTCATGGCGTGAAGAAGGGATCAGCCTGACGCTCAGCCCGGTTGCGCTGGCGCGTAATCCACTGCTGGCAGGCCTGAAACACCTTAACCGCCTGGAGCAGGTGTTGATCCGCGCACATCTTGACCAGGCCGATGCCGATGAGGCGCTGGTGCTTGACACTGCGGGTATGCTGGTGGAATGCTGTGCGGCTAATTTGTTCTGGCGCAAAGGAAAAAACGTCTTTACGCCAAATCTGGATCAGGCCGGTGTCGCCGGTGTGATGCGCCGCCGAGTGATTGAACTTCTGACGGGCAGCGAGTATCTACTGCATTACGTCAGTGAACCGCTGGAGACGCTGGCCGATGCGGAGGAAGTGCTGATATGCAACGCGCTGATGCCGTTGCTGCCGGTGAATAGGGCACAATCATGGCGCTACCCTTCGCGCCAACTGTATGATTTTTTGCGACCACACTGTTAATGATGGCTGATCGATGAAGAGAAAAAAGCTCAAGATTGTTGTACTGCTGCTGCTCCTGGCGTTGGCTTCGCTGTATTGGGGGCATCAGCGGATTGAACGCTTTGCCGATACTCCACTGGCGATTGGGCAGGAAACCTACTTCAAACTGCCCGCAGGCACTGGCCGTGTGGCGCTGGAAGGGCTGCTGGTACGCGACAAGCTGATCCACAATGGCCGTTGGTTCCCGTGGTTACTGCGCCTGGAGCCGGAACTGGCCGAATTCAAGGCTGGTACCTACCGTTTAACCCCGGGGATGACGGTGCGCCAGATGCTGAAACTGTTGGCGAGCGGCAAAGAAGCCCAGTTCAGCGCGCGTTTTATCGAGGGTTTGCGTCTGAAAGATTGGTTGCAGGTGCTGCAAGAGTCCAAATACGTCAAGCATACCCTGGCAGGTAAAAGCGAGGCGGAGATCGCCAAGGCGCTGGGGCTGCCGGAAGGTGGCGTGCTGGAAGGTCGTTTGTATCCAGATACCTATCTCTATACGGCGGGAACCACCGATCAGGCATTGTTAAAGCGCTCGCAGCTGCGGATGTACAAGGCATTGCAGGACGTTTGGCATGCGCGAGACACCAGCTTGCCCTACAAAACGCCGGAAGAGTTGTTGACGATGGCTTCGATCGTTGAGAAAGAGACTGCCGTAGCGGAGGAACGCACCAAGGTCGCTTCGGTGTTTATCAATCGCCTGCGTTTGGGCATGCGTTTGCAAACCGATCCTACCGTGATCTACGGCATGGGCGACAGTTATACCGGTAACATCACCCGAAAGGATCTGGAGACGGCAACTCCCTATAACACCTATGTGATCAGCGGCCTACCGCCAACGCCGATCGCCATGCCGAGCCGTGCTTCATTGGAAGCTGCCGCCAATCCGGCTAAAACCGATTATTTGTACTTTGTTGCCGACGGAAAGGGTGGCCATACGTTCACCACCAACCTGGCAAGCCATAATGCTGCGGTGCGTGTCTATCGGCAGGTACAAAAGGAAAAGAATGAAAAGTAACTTTGTAGTGATTGAAGGGTTGGAAGGCGCGGGTAAAACCACCGCGCGCAATACCGTGGTCAACGTGCTAAACGAGCAGGGTATTAACGACATTGTATTTACCCGTGAACCGGGCGGTACGCCACTGGCGGAGAAGCTGCGCGAGCTGTTTAAATGCGGCGCAGATGGCGATTTGCCGACCATCAAGGCGGAACTGCTGATGATATATGCCGCGCGGGTGCAACTGGTGGAAACCGTGATCCAACCGGCGTTGGCGCGGGGAGCCTGGGTGGTAGGCGATCGTCACGATCTTTCCGCACAAGCCTATCAGGGCGGGGGCCGGGGAATCGACCCACACTTGATGAGTTCGCTGCGTGATACGGTATTGGGTGACTTCCGCCCCGACCTGACCCTTTATCTCGACTTACCGCCGTCGGTGGGCCTGCAAAGGGCGCGCGCGCGCGGAGAGTTGGACCGTATTGAGCAAGAAGCGCTGCCGTTCTTTGAACGTACCCGCGCGCGCTATCTTGAACTGGCGGCTCAGGATGCGAGCATCGTTACCATAGATGCGGCACAAACGCTGGAACAGGTCACTGCCGATATTCGCCAGGTGGTTGTACAGTGGCTGCAACAGCAGGAAGGAGCGTAATGAACTGGTACCCGTGGCTTAACGCTCCCTATCGTCATTTGGTGGGGCAGTATGCGGCTGGGCGTGGCCATCACGCATTACTGCTGCATGCGGCGGTGGGCAACGGCGATGCTGAGCTACTCTATGCCCTGAGCCGTTGGCTGATCTGCCAAAAGCGCAATGGTGAAAAGAGCTGCGGTGAGTGCCACAGCTGCCGGTTGATGCTGGCAGGCAACCATCCGGACTACCACGTACTGGCTCCGGAAAAGGGCAAAAGTAGCTTGGGTATCGAACCGATCCGCCAAGTGATTGAGGTCCTCTATTCCCATGCCCAGCAGGGGGGAGCCAAGGTGGTGTGGCTATCGCAGGCAGAACTGTTGACCGAGGCCGCCGCCAACGCCTTGCTGAAAACCCTGGAAGAGCCTCCGGCCAATACCTACTTCCTGCTAGGCTGCCGTGAGCCCTCACGCCTGTTGGCGACGCTGCGTAGCCGCTGTTTCTACTGGCATCTGGCCAGCCCAGATGAACAGCTTAGTCTGCAATGGCTTAACCGCCAGGGTGTGGGCAATCCGGTCGATCGTCTGACCGCATTACGCTTGCATGACGGTGCTCCACTCGCTGCCGAACAGTTGCTGCAACCGAATCGCTGGCAACAGCGGGCCGCACTGTGTAACGCCTTGAGCGCCGCTTTGCCGCAGTGCGATATGTTGGCCCTGTTGCCGGCACTGAACCATGACGACGTGGCGGACCGGCTACACTGGTTATGCGCGCTACTGATGGATGCTATGAAATACCAGCAGGGTGCCGCGAACTATGCTCTGAACCAGGATCAATTGCCGCTGGTCCAGCAGTTGGCCAGCCGTTTGAGCAGCGTTTCGCTCCAGCAAATCATGCAGCAGTGGCTTAACTGCCGCCATCAGTTACTCAGCGTGGTCGGCGTTAATCGCGAGCTGTTGCTGACAGAACAGTTACTCGGTTGGGAGCAGATGCTCGGCACTACCGGTTACTCATCCCCTCATTCGTTGTAAAAGAGTTAATTATCATGTTATTAGTAGATTCTCACTGCCACCTCGACAGCCTGGACTTCGCCACCTTGCACCACAGCGTGGAAGATGCCCTGGTCAAAGCCAAAGCGCAGGATGTGGGCTTTGTACTGGCGGTTGCCACCACGCTGCCGGGTTACCAGGCGATGACCCAACTGATCGGTCAACGTAACGATGTCGCCTTCTCCTGTGGCGTTCATCCGTTGAATCTGGAGGGGGGCTACGATTATGCCGAACTGCGCAGTCTGGCAGCGGCAGAGCAGGTGGTTGCCCTGGGGGAAACCGGGCTGGATTACTTTTATCAGAAAGACAATATCCCGTTACAGCAAGAGTCGTTCCGCCAACATATTCGTATTGGCCGGGATCTCAACAAGCCGGTGATTGTGCATACGCGTGACGCGCGTGACGATACGTTGGCCATTCTGCGCGAAGAGAACGCACAGGATTGCGGCGGCGTGCTGCATTGCTTCACCGAAGATTTGCCAACGGCGAAAGCCTTGCTCGATCTGGGCTTCTATATCTCGTTCTCCGGCATTGTCACTTTCCGTAACGCCGAGCCGCTGCGCGAGGTAGCCCGCTATGTGCCATTGGATCGCATGCTGGTGGAAACCGACTCGCCATACCTGGCGCCGGTACCTCATCGCGGCAAAGAAAACCAACCCGCCTATGTGCGTGACGTCGCAGAATACCTGGCCGTGTTGAAGGGCGTCAGCCTGGAAAACCTGGCGCAGGCGACCACTGCCAACTTTTCACGTTTGTTTCACATCGAACTCTGATCCTTCGTCTAGGCTTAGCGAAACGCTGGCGATAATCTAATTCTTTTTAAGCTCGTAATTAATCCTCGAAACGGGTAATGTTCCCACCCGTTTCAGGGGAGCGGCCGGGCAAATTTTCATCTTTCTTCACAAAAAGTAGACGATTTTTGAAAAATGGCCGGTCAGATTCATCGAAACGTGACTGCCATCAAACATTGTTCAGGGTATTTATTTTACTCTGCGTAAAAATTAAAGGGGTGCTCAGACACCCTGAAAATGCAGGGGTTTTCTCTCCCCCCTCTGCAACGCGAAAATTCGCGAGAAGTAGCAAAGCACTATTACTCAGGAGCACACTCAACTATGTTCAAGAACGCATTTGCCAACCTGCAAAAAGTAGGTAAATCGCTGATGCTGCCGGTTTCCGTATTGCCTATCGCAGGTATCCTGCTGGGCGTCGGTTCCGCCAACTTTAGCTGGCTACCGCTGGTAGTCTCACACGTGATGGCGGAAGCCGGCGGTTCCGTATTCGCCAATATGCCGTTGATCTTCGCTATCGGTGTTGCCCTGGGCTTCACTAACAACGACGGCGTTTCTGCATTGGCCGCGGTAGTGGCTTACGGCATCATGGTGAAAACCATGGCCGTGGTTGCGCCGCTGGTGCTGCATTTGCCAGCCGAAGAGATTGCGGCCAAACACCTGGCGGATACCGGTGTGCTCGGGGGATTATCTCCGGTGCCATTGCTGCCTACATGTTTAACCGCTTCTTCCGTATTCAACTGCCAGAATACCTGGGCTTCTTTGCCGGTAAGCGTTTTGTGCCGATCATCTCTGGTCTGGCCGCTATCATTCTGGGTGTGATCCTCTCCTTCATCTGGCCTCCAATCGGTACGGCTATCCAGACCTTCTCCGAGTGGGCGGCTTATCAGAACCCAGTAGTAGCATTCGGTATCTACGGTTTTGTTGAGCGTGCGCTGGTACCGTTTGGTCTGCACCACATCTGGAACGTTCCGTTCCAAATGCAGATTGGCGAATATACCAATGCGGCCGGTCAAGTGTTCCACGGCGACATTCCGCGTTACATGGCGGGTGACCCAACTGCGGGTATGCTGTCTGGTGGCTTCCTGTTCAAAATGTATGGTCTGCCTGCTGCCGCGATTGCCATCTGGCACTCAGCCAAGCCGGAAAACCGTGCCAAAGTCGGCGGTATCATGATCTCCGCTGCACTGACCTCGTTCCTGACCGGTATTACCGAGCCGATCGAGTTCTCCTTCATGTTCGTTGCGCCGATCCTGTACGTAATCCATGCGATCCTGGCCGGTCTGGCGTTCCCAATCTGTATTCTGTTGGGTATGCGTGACGGTACCAGCTTCTCACACGGTCTGATCGACTTCATCGTACTGAGCGGCAACAGCAGCAAAATCTGGCTGTTCCCAATCGTTGGTGTCATCTACGGTCTGGTGTACTACACCATCTTCCGCGTGCTGATTGCCAAACTGGATCTGAAAACTCCTGGCCGTGAAGACAATGCTTCCGAGCAGGTGACTCAGGGTGGTTCTGAAATGTCTGCTGCGCTGGTTCAGGCATTCGGCGGTAAAGAGAACATCACCAACCTGGATGCCTGTATTACCCGTCTGCGCGTTAGCGTGGCCGACGTATCCAAGGTTGACCAGGCTGGTCTGAAGAAACTGGGTGCTGCCGGTGTGGTTGTGGCTGGCTCAGGCGTTCAGGCGATCTTTGGTACCAAATCCGACAACCTGAAAACCGATATGGATGAATACATCCGTAACCACTGATTCAGGTAGGGGAGTTAATGGGGAGACTTAGGTCTCCCTTTTTTTATGCACTTTTCTGAGCTAGTCACCGTTATTGACATGAGTTCGGTATTAAGTTTATATCCGGTAGTACAAAAAATTAGCATCATGAAGCCAGCCAGAAGGACATTGGCGATGAAAAAATACTCTTATCCTTATCTTTTTGGTGTGACGATATTATTTTTGGGATTCGTTTTTGGGATGATGCTATGGCATGGTGAGATCTATCGTCAAACCTTTCTGAATCGTACAAGTGTGCGTTATATGCTTGTGACGGCGCTGGCACTGGCTTTGCTTATCTCACTTTTGATTATCAGACGTGGCGTGTTTAACAGCAGTAAATTTGTTGATTATATCAAGCTGTATGCCGCTATCAGCATCGTAACGGCGCTTGTCGCTATCATGTTGTTAATAACGGTCACTTACTATCTCCCCGGTAAAACATCTTCATATACTACGACGTATTCCTATGCCTACGGGAGTCGCAGCAGCTGCGCTGGGGCAGAAGTTAATGATGCAGATTTAGGCATAAGTATTAGAGTATGTCATCCCGTAGGTAACTATGATTTTAATAACAAGATATATATTGAAAAACGAACTAATGCCCTTGGTATGGTAGTGACTTACGCTATAACTTTCCCTTAAAGGTGGCACGTCGTCGATAATAAGTGGCTTTTGGGAAGGGGATAGCGGTAGTTAAAGGCGGGGGAAGTCTTCTTTTTTGATGGAAGGGGTGCTCATGGATCTCAGCTCAAACAACCAACAGGCGGGGCAAGCCCCGCCATTGGGTTGCCTTACCTTACGGATTCGTAAGCCATCATGGCCGCAACCTCCGTTTCTCCGCTACGAATGCGGATCTCACAGAGTCTTTTCCTGGTCATCCAGGTAAACACCAGTACGGTGATACAGAGAATAACCAGGGCCATTACTACTAATTTTTGCGGCATGATAGCCTCCTTGTCCTTGCCTTTCGGCGGGTAAGAGGCTACCTTTATGGTGTTCATGCATAAGAGTGGCCTCGGGTTGATTTACATCGATTCGGGGCTTTTCTCTTTCTATCCCTTGCTAATGCTCAGGACAAAAAGATCCAGAGCACCCACGTGAATTTTACCCCTAATCCTGCCTGGTAATAAATCAGCGCTTTGGTACATATAACAAGTAAGCTGAACCGGCTCAGTGCTCATCCTTGTTATTTGTTGTTTATTGGTTTTTTGCCCGTTTCTTGCGGTGACTAACCTCTATATAAAACATTTATTTTTTTACACCTATTTTTCTTATATATGCTATGGCGGCTGCGGGCTCTTTTGTATGGGATTGTTTAACAAAATAGGGAGGGGCGCTCATGGATCTCTGCTCAAACAACCAACAGGCGGGGCAAGCCCCGCCGTTGGGTTGCCTTACCTTGCGGATTCGTAAGCCATCATGGCCGCAACCTCCATTTCTCCGCTACGAATGCGGATCTCACAGAGTCTTTTCCTGGTCATCCAGGTAAACACCAGTACGGTGATACAGAGAATAACCAAGGCCATTACTACTAATTTTTGCGGCATGATAGCCTCCTTGTCCTTGCCTTTCGGCGGGTAAGAGGCTACCTTTATGGTGTTTGGGCATAAGAGTGGCCTCGGGTTGATTTACATCGATTCGGGGCTTTTCTCTTTCTATCCCTTGCTAATGCTCAGGACAAAAAGATCCAGAGCACCCACGCGAATTTTAACAGTAATCCCGCCTGGTAATAAATCAGCGCTTTGTTACATAGAACAATTAAGCTGAACCGGCTCAGTGCTCATCCTTGTTATTTGTTGTTTATTGTTTTTTTGCCCGTTTCTTGCGGTGACTAACCTCTATATAAAACATTTATTTTTTTACACCTATTTTTCTTATATATGCTATGGCGGCTGCGGGCTCTTTTGTATGGGATTGTTTAACAAGATAGGGAGGGGCGCTCATGGATCTCTGCTCAAACAACCAACAGGCGGGGCGAGCCCCGCCGTTGGGTTGCCTTACCTTGCGGGTTCGTAAGCCATCATGGCCGCAACCTCCGTTTCTCCGCTACGAATGCGGATTTCACAGAGTCTTTTCCTGGTCATCCAGGTAAACACCAGTACGGTGATACAGAGAATAACCAGGGCCATTACTACTAACTTTTGCGGCATGATAGCCTCCTTGTCCTTGCCTTTCGGCGGGTAAGAGGCTACCTTTATGTTGTTGGAGCATAAGAGTGGCCTCGGGTTGATTTACATCGATTCGGGGCTTTTCTCTTTTTGTCCCTTGCTAATGCTCAGGACAAAAAGATCCAGAGCACCCACGCGAATTTTACCCCTAATCCTGCCTGGTAATAAATCAGCGCTTTGGTACATATAACAAGTAAGCTGAACCGGCTCAGTGTACATCCTGCTTAATTTGTTGGTTTTTTTCCCTGTTTATTGCGATGCTGATGGCAGTCCATAGATCGCAGCAAAAGAGGGAACAATGCCCAACCCATCCGTGCTCAAACCACCAACGTTGATCGGCAATCAAATCGAACTTCGGCCATTGCAGCCAGAGCACCGTGAGGCAATGCTGAGCGCGGCTGCTGATGGCGAACTGTGGAACCTGAAGGTTACCGCAGTGCCGAGTACCAGCACGATCGACAGCTATATCGCCACCGCCGTGGCAGGCCGTGATGCTGGTTCCATGCTGCCGTTTGTCATTGTTCAGCAGGCTAGCGGGCGCATTATCGGCAGCACCCGTTTCTGGAAGATCGACCGGACTAATCGCAAAATGGAAATCGGCCACACCTGGTTGAGCCAATCGGTGCAGCGCACCGGCGTGAATACCGAAGCGAAATACCTACTGCTCGGCTATGCCTTTGAAGTATTACAGGCGGTACGGGTACAGTTCACCACCGACGAACTGAACGACAGGTCACGCGCGGCAATTCTGCGGATTGGTGCCAAGCAGGAGGGGATTGTACGCCATGAACGCATCATGCCCGACGGGCGTAAACGTAACTCGGTCAGGTTCAGCGTTATCGATGATGAATGGTGTGAGGTGAAAGCCAGGCTGGAAGTTTTGCTGAAGCGCTAAACTCGAGGAGCAAACAGTGGCATGATCTCAACGGGCGCAGCATGCAGCGCCCCTACAGCAGCCTTTCAACTCCGCGCTAAATTCCCCACGCCACCGTCGATCAGCAGTTCACTTCCCACCATGTAGCTGGACTCTTCAGACGCGAGAAATACGGCGGCTTTGGCCAATTCCAGCGCGGTCCCCATGCGGCCAATCGGCACCAGCGCGCGGATCTCTTCGCGTAATGCTTGCTCAGCCTGTGCCGGCAAACCCAGCTTGCCCAGCGCTGGGGTTGCCGTTGGGCCAGGGCTGAGGCCGTTGACGCGAATACCGCGCGGGTGCAGTTCGGCAGAAAGCGAACGCGCCAAAGACAAAATTCCGGCTTTACTGGCGGCATAGACGCTGCTTTGCGCCAAGCCAATATGCGCGCTGACGGAACCACACAGGATCACCGAGGCAGGATTGCCCAGCAACGGTAACAGGGCTTGGATCAAAAACAGAGGGCCTTTGAGATTGGTGTTCATCAGTTGGTCATAACGCTGCTCATCCCATTCCTGTAACGGCAGGTGGGTGACATCACCGGCGTTGATATACAAGATATCCAACCGGGGCCAGCTTTTAGCCAACTGCGCGGCCAAAATCGGCTGTTGGCCGATATCCCCGGCGTCATTGTGCAACAGCACGACATCCCCAAGCATTTCGCCAGCCGCTGTTAACCCGCTTGCGCTGCGCCCGGTGATCGCCACGGTCGCTCCTTCGGCAATAAACTGCCGGGCCGTCTCCAGCCCGATGCCGCTGGTTCCCCCGGTAATCAACGCGTATTTACCTGCTAATCGTGACATAACCCTTCCTCTCGTTGGTCAGTTACGCCATTATTGGTCTGTCAGTACCTTTTGCATAGTAGGTACCATTTGGATACTAAAGGACAAGGTGGGATGCAATGGCGTCAACAGTAAAAGGGCAGGTTGAAAAAATTTTTCCATTACCACCTGCGGGGGAGCCGTGCCCGATGGTGAGCTTCGTCAATTTGGTTTCGGGCAAATGGGCCATCCCAATCCTGTATCGCCTGATGGTGATCGACGGCCCGATACGCTTTAGCGAATTACAGCGCGCGGTAGCCCCCATCGCGCAAAAAGAACTGACGCGTCAGCTCCGCCAGTTTGAACAATGCGGTCTTGTCACTCGCCAGGTGTTTCCAGAGGTGCCACCACGGGTGGAGTACCAGATAACGCCGCTGGGTAAAACGCTGCGCCCCACGTTGGACTCGTTGGCCGCTTGGATGCGTGACCATGCGCCTCAGTTGATCGTTAGCCAATAACCGCCGGTAAACTCGTAAGGTTGAGTGATTCTCCATCACTCGATACGGAAAGTGCGCAATCGGGTTGATAGCAGTAGAATTTGTCACGATACTGCGTAAACCAATATTTTCGCTGAACAAGGAGTTCCAGATGGCCGAAGAAACGATTTTCAGTAAAATTATTCGCCGTGAAATCCCTGCCGATGTGGTCTACCAGGACGAACTGGTCACCGCATTTCGTGATATTTCCCCACAGGCGCCGACCCATATCCTGATCGTGCCGAACGTGCTGATCCCAACGGTGAACGACGTGACCGTGGAACACGAAGCCGCATTAGGCCGTATGATCACCGTGGCGGCCAAAATTGCCGAGCAGGAAGGGATTGCCGAAGACGGCTACCGCCTGCTCATCAATTGCAATCGTCACGGCGGGCAAGAGGTCTATCATATTCATATGCATTTAGTTGGTGGGCGCGCTCTGGGCCCGTTGTTGTCACGTTAACCGAGGAAGACCATGCGCTATATTCACACGACGCGTTACTTGATGGCGCTGGTGCTCCCCGCCGCGATGCTGATGGGCTGTAGCAGTCCGAAGGGCATCTCGGTCAATGAACGGCAAACGGTGGTGATGGATTCACCGGTACTGACGGCGGGTATTCTGGCGGATAACCCGTCTATTGCTGACGCATCTGGCCGCCTGCGGGCCAGTTCGGTGCTCAGCAACACCCAGACGACGCCGGTGACCCTCCACTATCGTTTCTACTGGTATGACAAACAGGGGCTGGATATCCTGCCTTTTGAACAGCCGCGCACGGTCACCGTTGCCGCCAATTCAGACACCGAGATTTATTCGTTGAATGGCAACCTTGATGCCAAGCGTGTACGTCTGTATTTATACTTATAAGTTTTGGGTTACGTTGGAGAAGGTAATGAAAAAGTTCCTATGGGTGGCGCTGGCCGCGTTGGTGTTAACCGGTTGTCCATCACGCCCGCCAGAGCCTACGGCACCGGTGACGGTAGAGCCACAGCCGCAACCAGAGCCTCAGCCTGAACCGTTGCCACCAACCACCGAGCCGGTGCCACAGCCGCCGAAGATCCAGCAGCTTGACTGGCTGGGCAGCGTGCAGCCGTTGGTCAATCAGATGCTGAAGGCCGATGGCGTCACGCCTGGCAGCGTATTGCTGTTGGACAGCGTGAAGAACAATACCAATGGCTCATTGAGCATCGGCAATGCCACTTCGGCGCTGCACCAGGCTTTGGCATCCAACAAGACCTTTGCCGTCGTGCCGGAAGCGCAGTTGGCGAGCGCCAAACAGACGCTGGGCCTGTCGGCGGAAGATAGCCTCGGGTCGCGCAGCAAGGCGATTGGCTTGGCGCGTATCGTCAACGCGCAATACGTCTTGTATAGCGCCGTCAGTGGCGATGTGAAGTCACCGGCGATGGAAATGCAGCTGATGTTGGTACAAACAGGTGAGATCGTCTGGTCAGGCAATGGCGACGTCAAATACTGAATCCCAGCTGCGGCGACTCTTGAGTAACAGACTGCCGGCGGTAAATACCGCCGGTTGTCATTTTAGCCTGGTACAAGGGTTGAGCGGCGAGAGCTGGCGGATCGACAGTGGCGATGTGCAACTGCTGGCCCGTCCGCAGACGCCGGAAAAACGCATGCTCGGCGTTAACCGTCGGCGTGAGGGGCAAGTGCTGAAGCGCGCTGGATTGGGCATAGGTCCAAAGGTGTGGTTACAGAGCCCTGAGTGGCTGATCGTCGAATGGCTTGCCGGTGAGAGCGTTGATGAAACGGCGTTTGCTTCCTTAACGGCCAACGGGGAGTTGGCAGAGCTGACCGCCCGGTTGCATAACCGTGGGTTGAGTGGTTACCGGCTGGATTTGCAACAGCAATTTACCCGCTATTGGCAGCAAATCGATCGCAGGCGTCTCACGCCAGCCTGGCTGCGTTGGCAGCGCTATTTCATCAACGGTACCATGCCGCGCCCGTTGCAGTTGGCAACGCTGCATATGGATATTCATGCCGGCAATCTGCTGCGACAGGCCGGGCAGCTCAGGTTGATCGACTGGGAATATGCTGCCGATGGCGATATCGCCCTGGAGCTGGCGGCGATGTTTCGCTTCAATCAATTTTCCCCGGCTGTGCAACAACGCTTTTTGGAGCAATACCAACCCCACGGCTATGCCGATTTGCCGCAGTTGGCCTCACAGGTCCAGCGTTGGTTGCCGTGGGTGGATTACCTGATGCTGATGTGGTGTGAAGTGCGCTGGCAGCAGTGTCGGGATGCGGAATTTTTGCGTTGGGGCGCAGCGTTATACCAGCGTTTTTGTTTATCATCGTCAAACTAATCATGAATACTGATGTGAGGTGGCCGTGGGCCCAGTAATGCTAGATGTCGTCGGCTATGAGCTGGACGCAGAAGAACGCGAGATTTTAAAACACCCGCTGGTAGGGGGCCTGATCCTGTTTACCCGCAACTTTGCCGATCCGCAGCAGTTGCGTGAGCTGGTTCGCCAAATTCGCGCGGCCTCGCGTTCGCGGTTGGTGGTGGCAGTGGATCAGGAAGGCGGGCGCGTGCAGCGTTTTCGCGAAGGTTTTACCCGCTTACCGGCGGCGCAGTCCTTTGCGGCGCTCAACGATGCCCAGGAAGGCGGGCGTTTGGCTCAGGAAGCTGGCTGGTTGATGGCCTCGGAAATGATTGCCCAGGATATCGATATCAGTTTCGCCCCGGTATTGGACATCGGCCACGCCAGCGCGGCGATTGGCGAACGTTCTTTCCATAGCGATCCGCAGCAGGCGTTAGTGATGGCTGAACGCTTTATCCAGGGGATGCACAGCGCCGGGATGAAAACCACCGGCAAGCATTTCCCAGGGCATGGCGCAGTCACGGCGGACTCGCATAAAGAAACTCCGCGCGATCCACGGCCATTGGCCCAAATCCGCGAACATGATATGACTATCTTCCGTGAGCTGATCCAACGCGGATTGCTGGATGCCATCATGCCAGCCCATGTTATCTATACTGAAGCAGATCCGCGCCCGGCCAGCGGTTCACCTTACTGGCTGCAGCAAATCTTGCGTCAGGAGCTAGGCTTTGAGGGCGTGATCTTCTCTGACGATCTGTCGATGGAAGGGGCGGCGATCATGGGCAGCTATGCCGAGCGTGGCCAGGCGGCGCTGGATGCCGGTTGCGATATGATCCTGGTCTGTAATAATCGGGCAGGGGCGGTCAGCGTGTTAGATAACCTGTCCCCGGTCAAAGTAGAGAAGTTGCAGCGGTTATATCATCGCGGTCAGTTCACCCGTCAGGAACTGCGCGATTCCGACCGTTGGCAAAAGGCGCATCATGCGCTGAGTCAATTGCATGAACGCTGGGAAGAGCATAAGCAACGCTCAGCGGGGTGAACGGCCAGGGCGCCGCAAGAAGGCGGCGTTAATAATGGGGGCTGCCAGCGGCCTCCAGCTTGTTGCGAGGAACCACATGATTATTTATTTGCATGGCTTCGATTCCACCAGTCCCGGCAATCATGAAAAGATTATGCAGTTACAGTTCATCGATCCGGACGTGCGCTTTATCAGCTACAGCACTTTGCATCCGCGCCATGATATGCAGCATTTATTGAAAGAGGTGGACAAGGCGGTTCAGCAGGAAGGGGATGCCCATCCTCTGATTTGCGGCGTGGGTCTTGGGGGCTTTTGGGCCGAACGTATCGGATTTTTGTGCGGCATCCGTCAGGTGATCTTCAACCCGAACCTGTACCCGGAAGAACATATGCACGGCAAGATCGACCGGCCGGAAGAGTATCGCGATATCGCCACCAAATGCGTGGAAGATTTCCGTGAGAAGAACCGCGATCGCTGCCTGGTGGTGCTTTCTCGCCAGGATGAAGTGTTGGACAGCCAGCGTAGTGCCGAGTTGTTGCACAAGTATTATGAAATCGTCTGGGATGAACAGCAGAGTCACAAGTTTAAAAACATCTCGCCACACCTTCAGCGTATCAAGGCATTCAAGACGCTGGCGTAACAGTTTTATAACGCATAACCAAGCCGTGAACGTTGTTCCTAAAGGGCAGCAATTGCGGCTTTTTTGTTTTTGTCGAGCCGGTTTTCGCCGCTTGGCAGCAAAATGCAAAACTGTGATCTCACGCTAACTATTTGAATCACAATCCTCAAAAAAGCCCTTCGTCCAGCCTTTAACCAAAAAACTTTGACGTATATCAATTTTGGTATGACCAAATAACCTCTCGTGCTATTCTGGCCTCAGATTGCAGGTTTAACTTAAGCGAACCCTATGTATTCTAAGGATATTATTTATTTACCCTTAGGCAACAATTGGTTCACATTCAGGGGGTCATTTTGACAACGCCAAAGAAGAAAATCGTTATTGTCGGCGGTGGTGCCGGTGGTTTGGAGCTGGCAACCAGCCTGGGCCATA
Source organism: Serratia sp. 3ACOL1 (assembly GCF_003668775.1). Lineage (NCBI taxonomy): Bacteria > Pseudomonadati > Pseudomonadota > Gammaproteobacteria > Enterobacterales > Yersiniaceae > Serratia > Serratia sp. 3ACOL1. The sequence goes on from NZ_CP033055.1 coordinate 1,095,678, forward strand.
AACTGGGTCGTAAGCATAAAGCGGAGATCACGCTGGTGGATCGCAACCACAGCCATTTGTGGAAGCCGTTGCTGCATGAAGTGGCTACCGGCTCCCTGGATGACGGTGTGGATGCGTTGAACTACCTGGCGCATGCGCGTAATCACTTCTTCAACTTCCAACTGGGTTCACTGGTCAACATTGACCGTGAAAAGAAAACGCTGCAGTTGACGCAGATCTGCGATGAGCAGGGCTGCCAGCTGGTTCCCGCCCGCGAGTTGAGCTACGACATCCTGGTGATGGCGCTCGGCAGCACCTCGAACGACTTTGGTACCCCAGGGGTAAGAGATAACTGCATCTTCCTGGATAACCCGAATCAGGCGCACCGTTTCCATAACGAGATGTTGAACCTGTTCCTCAAGTTCTCTGCCAATCCGGAAGAAAAGGAGAGCGTGAATATTGCCATCGTGGGTGGTGGGGCTACCGGCGTTGAGCTGTCGGCAGAACTGCATAACGCGGTCAAACAGCTGCACAGCTACGGCTTTGAAGGGCTGGATAACAGCGCCTTGAAGGTTACCCTGGTTGAAGCCGGTGAGCGTATTCTGCCAGCGCTGCCGCCGCGTATTTCCGCAGCGGCGCACCAGGAGCTGAACAAGCTTGGCGTACGCGTATTAACCAATACCATGGTGACCAGTGCCGATGAGCATGGCTTGAACACCAAAGGCGGCGAATTTATCAATGCCGATCTGATGGTGTGGGCGGCGGGCATCAAGGCTCCGGACTTTATGAAAGAGATTGCCGGGCTGGAAACCAACCGCATCAATCAGCTGGTGGTTGAGCCAACGCTGCAAACCACCCGTGATGCCAACATCTTTGCCATTGGTGACTGCGCTTCCTGCCCGCGTGAAGGCGGCGGTTTTGTGCCACCACGGGCACAGTCTGCCCACCAGATGGCATCACGTTGCTACAGCAACATCCTGGCGATGATGCACGATCAGCCGATGAAGCCTTACGTTTATAAGGATCACGGTTCACTGGTCTCGCTTTCCCGCTTCAGCACCGTAGGTAGCCTGATGGGTAACCTGATGCGCGGTTCGATGATGGTCGAAGGGCGTATCGCCCGCGTGGTGTATATTTCGCTGTACCGTATGCACCAGGTAGCGCTGCATGGCTATACCAAAACCGGCCTGATGATGTTGGTGGGTGGGATCAACCGCGTGATCCGTCCGCGCTTGAAGATGCACTGATGTTTTAACCCGCTTGTTCGGTTGATGAAAACCCACGTAGGTTTGCCGCGTGGGTTTTTTAATGCCATGAGAAAGGGGACAGGTAGGGATAGGATTCTTCTCAATTCATTGGTTTTGGCCCATTTTCAGTGCGTTTTGCTCATTGAGTCTTATTGCGAGGGTGAACTTCCTTGTGCAGACTTTAGGGAGTTTACAGACGGCGCGTCACGCACGCCGTAAACCGGGGGATCGCCAGCGATCGCTGCGAGCTTGCCCGGTGCATAATGCGTGGTAACACATTCAGGAGGATTTCCTGTGAACAAATCAATGTTAGCCGGTGTTGGGATTGGTATTGCAGCCGCTCTGGGAATTGCTGCCGTAGCTGGTCTGGACGTATTCACTCCCGGCCCACAATATGCGCAGGTTCTCGCCGCAACACCGATCAAAGAAACCATCAAAACCCCTCGGCAGGAGTGCCGGAACGTCACGGTGACCCATCGTGCACCGGTTCAGGATGAAAACCGCATCGCTGGTTCCGTGCTGGGGGCGGTTGCCGGGGGGTGATTGGTCACCAGTTTGGCGGTGGCCGGGGCCGTGATGTTGCGACCGTGGTAGGTGCGTTGGGTGGTGGGTATGCCGGTCACCAGGTGCAGGGGGCCTTGCAAGACAACGACACGACCACCAGCACGCAGCAGCGCTGCAAAACGGTGTATGACAAATCGCAGAAAATGCTGGGCTATGACGTGACTTACAAGATTGGCGACCAGCAGGGCAAAATCCGCATGGATCACGATCCAGGCACCCAGATCCCGCTGGATAAAAGCGGCCAGTTGGTGCTGACCAAGGTCTAATATTCAGAGTTTACCCCTCACCCCAACCCTCTCCCACAGGGAGAGGGAGCCGTTCTGGCGTCGTCGTCAGGCACAGCGATCCCTGCCGAAGTGAGCCTTTCCGGTGTCTTAATCAAGTACTGTGGTCGATCTTTCCCCCCTTAAAAGGGGGCTGGAATGGTGCGGTAATCAGGTAAGATTTGTAGGCTATGAGCGAACTCGGTCAGCCCCCTCTCCCACAGGGAGAGGGAGCCGTTCTGGCGTCATCGTCAGGCACAGCGATCCCTGCCGAAGTGAGCCTTTCCGGTGTCTTAATCAAGTACTGTGGTCGATCTTTCCCCCCTTAAAAGGGGGCTGGAATGGTGCGGTAATCAGGTAAGATTTGTAGGCTATGAGCTAACTCGGTCAGTCCCCTCTCCCTGTGGGAGAGGGTTAGGGTGAGGGGACATTGACCATCAAACTGCCAAAGTATGCTCTCTGAACGCCGCCAGCAGCTCGCCGATAAACTTCAGTCGTTCGACCCGGTCGCTAAGATCCAGCATAAACTTCAGCTTGGTCGGCCCATCTAGGCGGTAAACCTGCGGTTTGCTTTGCAGCAAGCCAATCAGATAACCCGGATCGACCCGGTTCTTCTCGCCAAACTCGATAAAGCCCCCGCGTTCGTTGCCTTCGATACGCTTGATCCCCAGTATCTGCGCCTGTTGACGCATCGCCGCGCTTTGCAGCAGATTACGCGCCGCATCCGGCAGCAGGCCAAAGCGATCGATCAGCTCGACTTTCAGCTCCTCCAGTTCACCCTCATTTTTAGCGCTGGCAATGCGTTTATAGAAGGACAAACGGGTGTTCACGTCCGGGATAAAGTCATCGGGCAGCAGTGCTGGCATGCGCAGTTCCACTTCCGTCTGATTGCTGGTGAGATCTTCCAGCGAAGGCTCTCGCCCGTTCTTCAGGGCGTCGACGGCGCTTTCTAACAGCTCCATATACAGCGAGAAGCCCACGGTGGTCATCTGGCCGCTCTGATCTTCCCCCAGCAGCTCGCCGGCACCGCGGATTTCCAAATCGTGGGTGGCGAGCGCGAACCCGGCCCCCAAATCTTCCAGCGAGGCAATCGCTTCCAACCGCTTGTGTGCGTCGGTGCTCATGACCTTCGGGTTTGGCGTTAACAGATAAGCATAGGCCTGATGGTGCGAACGCCCGACGCGACCACGCAGCTGATGCAGCTGCGCCAAGCCAAAGCGGTCGGCCCGTTCGATAATGATGGTATTAGCGCTGGGGATATCGATGCCGGTTTCAATAATGGTGGTACAGACCAGCACGTTGAAGCGCTGGTGGTGGAAATCGTTCATCACCCGTTCCAGATCGCGTTCCCGCATCTGGCCGTGGCCAATGGCAATCCGCGCTTCTGGCACCAGCTCCGCCAGGCGTTCGGCGGCCTTATCGATATTCTCGACGTCGTTATACAGGTAATACACTTGGCCGCCGCGCAGTACCTCACGCAGGATGGCCTCGCGCACCACCAGGCTGTCGTACTCGCGGACAAAGGTTTTCACTGCCAGACGGCGGGCTGGTGGGGTAGCAATGATCGACAGATCGCGCATGCCGCTCATGGCCATATTCAGGGTTCGCGGGATTGGCGTGGCGGTTAACGTCAGAATATCTACGTCTGCACGCATTGCCTTGATGCGCTCTTTGTGGCGTACGCCAAAGCGGTGTTCTTCATCAACCACCAACAGCCCCAGATCTTTCCAGCGCAGATCACTCTGCAATAGCTTATGGGTGCCAATGAGGATATCGACTTTGCCCTCGGCCGCCTCTTCCAGGATCTGCTGCTGCTCTTTGGCGCTGCGAAAACGCGACATCATCTCGATGCGGATTGGCCAGGTGGCAAAGCGATCGCGGAAGTTGTCGAAGTGCTGTTGTGCTAACAGGGTTGTCGGCACCAGTACCGCGACCTGTTTCCCGTTTTCGACGGCCAGGAAGGCGGCACGCATCGCCACTTCGGTTTTACCAAAGCCAACGTCGCCGCACACCAGACGGTCCATCGCCAGCGGCTGGCACATATCGCTCAGTACCGCGTTGATGGCCTGTTCCTGATCCGGCGTGGTCTCAAACGGGAAGGTCTGGCAGAACAGCTGATACTGCTCACGATTATGTTTGAACGCAAAACCGCTCTTGGCGGCACGTTGGGCATAGATGTCCAACAGCTCGGCGGCCACGTCGCGCACGCGTTCGGCAGCTTTCTGCCTGGCTCTCGACCACACATCTCCACCAAGACGGTGGAGCGGGGCATTTTCGTCGGCTCCCCCGGCATAGCGGCTGATCAGGTGCAGGGAAGAAACCGGCACGTACAGCTTGTCCTCACCGGCATAGGAGAGGATCAGATATTCGGCTTTGATCCCCCCGGCTTCCAGCGTCGTCAGGCCAACGTAGCGGCCAACGCCGTGTTCCAGATGTACCACCGGCTGCCCTGGGTGCAGCTCTGCCAGGTTGCGGATCAGGGTATCGGTATTGATGGTCCGGCGATTATCCTGCCGACGGCGGCTGACGCGTTCACCGAGCAGATCGCTTTCACAGATCAACGCCCGGTCACGCAGCGTATCGAGGAAGCCACGCTCGGAAGCACCGACCATCATGTAACGGCCCGATGCTTCGACCTCATCCAGATGGTGGATCAGGCTGGTACTCAGCTTGATGCGGCCAAGCAGATCTTGCAGGGTTTCGCGGCGGCCTTCACTCTCTACCGAGAAGACCACGCCACCGGTGAAGCTTTCAATAAAGCGCCGCAGATTATCCAGCGGGGCTTTCTGCTGGGCCTGCACGGCCAGATCCGGCAGGGTTTGATAGCCCAGGTTGGTGCAACCGGCTTTGGCAGGCAGTTCCTCGGTTTTCAACGCCATCCGCGGCCAGGCTTTCAGCTCGGCAAATAGTGCATCGACTCGCAGCCATAGGGTATCCGGGGCCAGCAGCGGCCGCATCGGATCGATCCGCCGGTTCTCATAGCGTTGATTGACATCAAGCCAGAAACGCTCGGCGGCGCCTTCCAGATTTCCAGTGTTGACGAGCAGCATATTGGCTGGCAGATAGCTGAACAAGGAAGGCAGTGGCTGGCTGAAGAACAGCGGTTGCCAGTATTCGATACCGGCAGGCCAGGTGCCTTTACTCACTTGCTGATAAATATGTTCGGCGTCGCGACGCACTTCAAACTGTTCACGCCACTGGCTGCGGAACAGCTCAATGGCGGCCTTATCGGTCGGGAACTCGTGCGCTGGCAGCAGGTTGATGGCTTCCACTTCGCTCAACGTGCGTTGGTTATCCACGTCAAAGGTGCGCAGGCTGTCGATCTCGTCGTCGAAAAAGTCGATGCGATAAGGCTCTTCGCTGCCCATGGGATACAGATCCAGCAGCGCACCGCGCGTAGCAAATTCGCCATGCTCCATTACCTGATCGACACTGCGGTATCCCGCCTGTTCCAACTGTGCTCGCAGCAGATCCCGCGATAGTCGTTGGCCCTTTTTCATCACCAACGCATGGCCATGCAGGAACTCATGCGGGCAGACGCGTTGCATCAGCGTATTCACCGGCAGAATGATGATGCCGCGTGCCATGGTCGGCAGATGATACAGGCTGGAAAGCCGCGCCGAGATGATTTCCTGGTGGGGCGAGAAGCTGTCGTATGGCAGCGTTTCCCAGTCCGAAAGGGTAGTCACCATCTGGTCGGTAAACTGCTGGATTTCGTCACGCAGCCGCAACGCATTTTGCATATCCGGGGCGATGAGCATCACCGGGCCGGGATGGCGTTCGGCGATTTCGGCGCATTCAACGGCACAGGCAGAACCGGTGAGCTGCCCTAGCTGGCGTAAATCGCCCGCGCGTTCAGGAAGAGAGTAACGGTAGGAGGATGCGGAGCTGCGGTTATTATCAGAAATGCTCATTCAGTTATCTTTAATCAATGAATTGAATAACAGTTTTTGTGGTGTTCACCGTGGCACTTGACGCGTGAATACCACAAAATCCTGTTGACCTGGTGTTTGGCTAAAACTAACCCGTTCTCCCTCACCCCAACCCTCTCCCCAAGGAGAGGGGGCTGGAACGGAGTTGCGGTTAGGTACGGAGTATGGCTGTGGCACATTCGGTTCCCTCTCCCTTTGGGAGAGGGTTAGGGTGAGGGGACTATCAAGTGGTTCAAGCCCATCACCTTTTTACCTTGGTTATACTAGCCCAGCGGCTGAGAAACTGACACCGGTAAAAGCGCGAGCAAGCTTCCTGTTGGCGGTAATTTAATCAATCCTGTGCCATGGCGAGGTACTGGCCGATTTTATCGACGTCCACGTTACCACCGCTGACGATCACCCCGACTTTTTTACCCCGCAGATCGATGACCTGATTCATCGCCGCAGCGGCAGCCAGGCAACCGGTCGGTTCGACTACCATCTTCATCCGCTCCATAAAGAAACGCATTTGCTGGCATAGCTGTTGGTCGGTCACCGTCAGAATATCTTCCACATAGTGTTGAATGATCGGGAAGGTGAGATTGCCCACCTGCTGGGTCTGTGCGCCGTCGGCAATGGTTTTCGGGACTGGGATCCACACTTTTTCACCGCTGCGGAACGCCTGTTGCACATCGTTGCCCGCTTCGGGTTCGACGCCAAATACCCGGCAACCGGGCGACCAGTGATGTGCTGCAATGGCGCATCCAGAGAGCAACCCGCCGCCACCGGTACAAACCAGCAGAATATCCAACGGGCCAACTTCTTCGATCAACTCTTTAGCTGCGGTGCCTTGGCCAGCCATCACCTGCGGATAATCGTAAGGTGGGATCACCGTTAAGCCCTTTTCCGCCGCTAACCGTTGGGTGATGGCTTCCCGGTCTTCGGTTTGCCGCTGATAGATCACCACGTTAGCTCCATAGCCGCGTGTTGCCGCCAGTTTGGCGGCGGGGGCGTCATGTGGCATCACGATGGTGACGCTTACCCCAAGCTCACGGGCCGCCAACGCCATGGCCTGCGCATGGTTACCGGATGAGAAGGCTATCACTCCGGCCTGGCGCTGGGCTGGGGTCAACTGGCTGATGGCGTTATAGGCCCCACGGAATTTAAAGGCCCCAATGCGCTGGAAATTCTCGCATTTGAAAAAGAGCTGGGCACCGGCGATCTCATCCGCCTGGCGGGAAGTCATTACCGGCGTGCGGATCGCGTGGTTTTGCAGGATTTCGGCCGCTTTGGCAATATCGGCGGCGGTGATGCAGTGGGGCTTAACGGTCATGGCTACCTCATGTGGTTGGCATTGATTCGTTCAGTCTATTAATTTGCCCGTTGTAAACGGATTGTCAAACGGTTAAACGGCTGTCAGCGGAAACAACCGTGTCTTCAGGATGTTCAAAATCAGGCATTTTCTGTAAACCCGTGCAAACATGATGAATAAAACCGGCCGGGTGGTTCCATAAACCCGGTAGAGCCTTTATTATCCTTGATCACTTTGCTTAAGCTACGGCAACAAAACGGATTTCATGTATCAACCTGTCGCGTTATTTATTGGCCTGCGTTATATGCGCGGGCGAGCCTCAGACCGCTTTGGGCGGTTTGTTTCCTGGCTATCCACCATTGGCATTACGCTGGGGGTGATGGCGTTGGTGACGGTGCTTTCAGTGATGAATGGCTTCGAGAAAGATCTCGAAAACAACATCCTGGGGCTCATGCCGCAGGCGCTGCTCACCAGCAAACAGGGTTCAATCAACCCTGAACAGCTGCCAGCCTCTGCCGTGCAAAACCTGCATGGTGTCACCCGGGTCACCCCGCTGACTACCGGCGATGTGGTGCTGCAAAGTGCTCGCAGCGTGGCCGTTGGCGTCATGTTGGGGGTTGACCCGCAGCAGCCCGATCCGCTGACGCCTTATCTGGTCAACGTTAAACAGCAACAGCTGCAACCTGGCGAGTACAACCTGATTATCGGTGAGCAGCTTGCCGGGCAGTTGGGCGTCAAGCGTGGCGATCAACTGCGTCTGATGGTGCCGAGCGCCAGCCAGTTTACCCCGATGGGCCGCATCCCGAGCCAACGTCTGTTCACCGTGATTGGTACCTTCCACGCCAATAGTGAAGTGGACGGTTATCAGTTGCTGGCGAACCAGCAAGACGCTTCACGTCTGCTGCGTTACCCGGCGGGCAATATCACCGGTTGGCGTCTGTTCCTGCAACAGCCGTTGAGCGTTGACACCCTTAGTCAGCAAACGCTGCCGGAAGGCACTCAGTGGAAAGACTGGCGTGAGCGTAAGGGAGAGCTGTTCCAAGCGGTGCGCATGGAGAAAAACATGATGGGGCTGTTGCTTAGCCTGATCGTGGCGGTGGCGGCATTCAATATCATTACCTCGCTGGGCCTGTTGGTGATGGAGAAGCAGGGCGAAGTGGCCATTCTGCAAACCCTGGGCCTGACGCGGCGGCAGATCATGTCGGTCTTTATGGTGCAGGGGGCTAGCGCCGGGATTATCGGCTCATTGCTGGGAACGCTATTAGGCGTTCTGCTTGCCACCAATCTAAACAACCTGATGCCAATCCTTGGCGCGTTGATCGACGGGGCTTCTCTGCCGGTGGCGGTTGACCCTATCCAGGTCACGATCATTGCCGTAGTGGCGATGGCGGTCTCGCTGTTATCCACGCTTTACCCTTCATGGCGCGCTGCCGCCGTACAACCCGCTGAGGCTTTACGTTATGAGTAACCATCCTTTATTGCAGTGTGAGCGCCTGTGTAAAACCTATCAGGAAGGCAACCTGCATACCGACGTGCTGCGCAATGTCAGTTTTGCCATGCAACCGGGCGAGATGATGGCGATCGTCGGCAGCTCGGGTTCCGGTAAAAGCACCTTGTTGCATCTGCTGGGGGGCTGGATTCGCCCACCTCGGGTGAGGTTATCTACAAAGGGCAGTCGTTGAACAAGCTTTCTTCCACTGCCAAAGCGGAGCTGCGCAACCGCCAGCTCGGCTTTATCTATCAGTTCCATCATCTGCTGCCAGATTTCACCGCGCTGGAGAACGCCGCGATGCCGCTGCTGATCGGCGGCATGAAACCGGCGCTGGCGAAGGAAAAGGCGCTGGAGATGCTGGCGGCCGTGGGCTTGGAAAAACGTAGCAAACATCGCCCGTCCGAGCTTTCCGGCGGTGAACGTCAGCGCGTGGCGATTGCCCGTGCGTTGGTGAATAACCCTTCGCTGGTGTTGGCGGATGAGCCTACCGGCAACCTGGATAAACGCACCGCAGACAGCATCTTCGATTTGCTGGGCGAATTGAACGTACGCCAGGGCACCGCATTTTTGGTGGTCACCCACGATCTGCAACTTGCTAAGCGCCTGAGCCGCCAGTTGGAAATGGCAGACGGCCATCTACAGGCGCAACTGACCCTGATGGGGGCCGAGTAATGAGCGCTTCGCCACTTTCATTGCTGATGGCGCTGCGTTTTAGCCGTGGCCGGCGGCGCGGCGGCATGGTTTCGTTAATCTCGGTGATCTCCACCATCGGCATCGCGCTGGGCGTGGCGGTGCTGATCGTCGGGTTGAGCGCGATGAACGGCTTCGAACGTGAACTGCAAAACCGTATTCTGGCGGTGGTGCCGCACGGCGAGATCGAACCGGTCAAACAACCGTTCACCGGCTGGCCGGAGATCCTGCAACGGGTCGAAAAGGTTCCGGGCATTGTGGCTGCGGCACCCTATATCAACTTTACCGGGCTGATGGAAAATGGTGCTCAGCTACGCGCCGTGCAGGTAAAAGGCGTCGATCCTGCGCAGGAAAAACAGCTCAGCGCGCTGCCAAGTTATGTGCAGGGCGATGCCTGGGCAAACTTCAAAAGCGGTGAGCAGCAGGTGATCCTGGGCAAAGGGGTGGCTGACGCTCTGGGCGTGAAGCAGGGCTCTTACGTCACTGTGATGATCCCCAACAGCGATCCTGAGATGAAGCTGCTGCAGCCGAAGCGTATTCGCCTGCATGTCACCGGTATTCTGCAACTTAGCGGCCAGCTCGATCACAGCATGGCTATGGTGCCGTTGGCGGATGCCCAGCAATATCTGGATATGGGTGACAGTGTCACCGGTATCGCCATCAAGGTCAACGACGTGTTCGCCGCTAACAAGCTGGTGCGTGACGCCGGAGAAGTCGCCGATGCCACCGTCTATATCAAGAGCTGGATTGGCACCTACGGCTTTATGTATCGCGACATTCAGATGATCCGCGCCATCATGTATCTGGCGATGGTGCTGGTGATCGGCGTGGCCTGTTTCAACATTGTTTCCACCCTGGTGATGGCGGTGAAGGACAAGAGCGGCGACATTGCCGTGCTGCGTACGCTGGGAGCCAAAGACGGCTTTATCCGCGCAATCTTTGTCTGGTATGGCTTGTTGGCCGGGCTGGTAGGTAGCCTTAGTGGAGTAGTGGTTGGAGTGATCGCCTCGCTACAGTTGACCAATATCATCAAGGGCATCGAAAAGCTGATGGGCCACTCTTTCTTGTCTGGCGATATCTACTTTATCGATTTCCTGCCGTCCGAGCTGCACTGGCTTGATGTGGCGATCGTACTGGGTACGGCAATCGTGCTTAGCCTGCTGGCCAGTTGGTATCCGGCAAGACGTGCCAGCCGCATCGATCCGGCCCGCGTATTGAGCGGGCAGTAATAAAAACCTGGGGCCAGTAGCGGGCCCCATTTTTTTACCCTGAGGGCGAGTTATGTACTACGGTTTCGACATGGGCGGCACCAAGATTGAACTTGGGGTGTTCGACGCCAATCTGCAACGTATCTGGCAAAAGCGGGTGCCGACGCCGCGTGAAGACTACCGGCAACTGCTGGCGGTATTACGCGATCTCACCCATGAGGCCGATGCCGTTTGTGGTACGCAAGGGCTGGTGGGCATCGGCATTCCCGGGTTGCCAAACGAAGATGGTACCTTGTTTACCGCCAACGTCCCGGCCGCGATGGGACAGCCGTTGCCGCGCGATCTGAGCGCGCTGATTGGCCGTGAGGTCAAGGTCGATAACGACGCCAACTGCTTCACGCTCTCGGAAGCTTGGGACGAAGAGTTTCGCCATTACCCGACGGTGCTGGGCATCATCTTGGGCACCGGAGTTGGTGGTGGTTTGATCGTTAATGGTAAAGTGGTCTCTGGGCGTAACTTTATCACCGGAGAGTTTGGCCACTTCCGCTTGCCGGTGGATGCGCTGGAGGTGCTCGGGCGTGATATTCCTCGCGTTCCCTGTGGCTGCGGCCATGACGGTTGCATCGAGAATTACATCTCGGGCCGCGGATTTGAGTGGATGTACGCGCATTTTTATCAACAACAGTTGCCAGCGCAGCAAATCATTGCGCATTATCAGGCCGGTGAACCACAGGCTGTAGCACACGTAGAACGTTTTCTGGATGTCTTGGCCATTTGCCTGGGCAACCTGCTGACCATCATCGACCCCCACCTGGTGGTGATTGGCGGCGGCTTATCGAATTTTGCCGCAATTTATCAGGCGTTGCCCCAGCGTTTGCCTACCCATTTGTTACGGGTAGCCAAACTGCCACGCATCGAGAAGGCTCGCTATGGCGATGCTGGTGGTGTTCGTGGGGCAGCGTTCCTCAATTTGGTGGAAAGTCATAAATAAGGAGAGTTCATGCACACTCGCCATCGGTTGTGTCAGTTTCGCAAGAGTAAGCATGTGCGGCATCAGCGTTTTCGCTCGCGGATATTCCAACGCGATACCATGGCGGCGGCAGAGCTGAAAAAGCCGTTTGTCGTAGTGCTGACGGGGGCAGGGATCTCTGCCGAGTCCGGCATCCGTACTTTCCGCGCTGCCGATGGGCTGTGGGAAGAGCACAAGGTGGAAGATGTCGCCACCCTGGACGGTTTTCAGCGCGATCCTGCCTTGGTGCAGGAGTTTTATAATGCGCGCCGCCGGCAGCTACAGCAGTCGGATATCGGCCCTAATGCGGCTCATCGTGCGCTGGCCGATTTGGAAGAGTGGCTGGGGGAGGAGAACTTCCTGCTGGTTACGCAAAATATCGACAACCTGCATGAGCGCGCCGGTAGCAAGCAGGTGCTGCATATGCATGGCGAGCTGCTGAAAGTGCGCTGCACTAGCTCCGGGCAGGTGGTGGAATGGTTGGGAGACCTGAGCGTGGATGAACGTTGCCACTGCTGCCAGTTCCCTGCGCCTCTGCGACCCCACGTGGTGTGGTTTGGTGAAATGCCGTTGGGGATGGATGAGATTTACGCCGCGTTGGCCAAGGCGGATTTCTTTATCGCGATTGGCACCTCTGGCAATGTTTACCCGGCGGCAGGTTTTGTTCACGAGGCACGGTTGGGCGGGGCTTATACCATGGAGCTGAACCTGGAGCCAAGCCTGGTGGAAAGCCAGTTCGAAGAGAAGCATTACGGTCCGGCCAGCGAAGTGGTGCCACGCTTTGTGCACAAATTCCTGATGGGCAAGGTCGAGCGGGCGGATAAGCCTTAGCAGAATGTTGGGTGGGATTGGTGGCTTTAGTATGCCCCTCACCCTAACCCTCTCCCACAGGGAGAGGGGACCGATCGAGTTCGTTGATTGCTTTGCGTAATACCTTGTTTTACTTGTTCTTATTCTCTGCTTTCCAGAGCTGCTCGGGCTAATTACGCGCTCAGGACAGCTCCCTCTCCCTGTGGGAGAGGGTTGGGGTGAGGGGTCTCAGCGCCCAGCTTTTAGCTGCTGGAAGTAGGTTTCATACAGCGTACTGGTCTCACCCACATCATTTTGCCATTCACCGTTCTCAATCACCGCATCATCTGGATACAGCGACTTGTCGTTGGCGATCTCTTTAGGTAGCAGCTTTCTCGCGGCCAGATTGGGAGTAGGGTAACCGATGGTTTCCGCCACCTGCACCGCGATCTCTGGGCGCAGCAGGAAGTCGATCAGCTTCAACGCTCCCTCAACGTTCTTGGCTTTAGCCGGAATGGCCAGGCTATCCATCCAGAAGATCCCGCCTTCTTTCGGCCAGACGATCTCCAATGGGGTACCGGCCTGGCGCGCGACATAGGCGGAACCGTTCCATACCATGCCCAGATCGACTTCACCTTCCATATACGGATTACCCGGATTATCGGAGTTAAACGCCAGCACGTTTGGCATCAGCTTCTTGAGCTCGTTATAGGCAGCCTCGATCTGCTTAGGATCGGTGGTATTGCCCGAATAACCCAGTTTACGTAGCGCGACCTGGAACACTTCACGTGCATCATCGGTGAGCAGCACGCGGCCTTTGTATTCCGGTTTCCACAGATCGGCCCAGGCGGTTACGGTGTTGGTATCAATGGCATCCGAATTGACGCCAATGGCGGTGGCGCCCCAGATATAGGGAATGGAGTAATCGTTGTTGGGATCGAACGGCTTGTGCAACAGGTTGGGATCGAGATCGTTAAAGTGGCTGAGTTTGCTTTTGTCGATCTTTTGCAGCATCCCCTCCTTGCTCATCTTGGCGATGAAATAGGTGGAAGGGACTACCAGATCGTACGCGCCGTCCCGGTAGGTTTTGAGCTTGGCATACATGCTTTCGTTGGATTCATAGGTGGAGTAAATCACCTTGATACCGGTTTCTTTGGTGAACTGTTCCAGCAGCCCAGGCGGGACATACTCGGTCCAGTTGTAGAAATAGAGCGTTTTGCCGTCGTCCGCGGCGTTTGCCGAGCCAAGGCTCAGTGCCATCATCCCGGCTGCGAGCAGATGTGACCACTTTTTCATGGTACGGATCCTTTAGCAGTGCGTGTTTTTACAGTATAGCGTGATGCGCCATACCCCAGAGAGCGGCCATTATAGGTGGCGTACCCAGCGGGGTAAAGACGCTTATCCCGTTGGCAAATCAGTGTTTTTGCCGATCGCGCAACAGCAGTTGGCTGGTCAGCACCAGCGCTAGCGATAATACCAGCAGAATGGTCGCCAGGGCGTTAACTTCAGGAGATACGCCGACCTTCACCATCGAATAGATCTTCAAGGGCAAAATCTCGTAGCTTGGCCCGGTCACGAACGAAGAAACCACGACATCATCCATCGACAGCGTGAAGCTTAGCAGCCAACTGGCGGCGACGGCGGGCATGGCCAACGGCAGGATGATTTTGCGCAGGATCACCATTTCGCTGGCACCCAGATCGCGTGCGGCCTCCAGCATCTTGACGTCAAAGCCCTTCAGGCGCGCATAGACGGTGACCACCACAAAGGGCAGGCAGAAGGTGATATGCGAAAATAACAGCGACCAGAAGCCCAACGAGACCCCCAGCAGCATAAACAGCACCAGCAGCGAGATGGCCATGACGATATCCGGCGACATCATCACCACAAACAGCATGCCACCGACAAAGGGCTTCCCGCGAAAACGATAGCGGTATAACGCCACTGCCGCCAAAGAGCCGATCATGGTCGCAAAGCTGGCGGACAGCACCGCCATGGTCAGTGAATGCCCAGCGGCCTGCAACAGGCTGTCGTTGTTCATCAACATGCTGTACCAGTGGGTGGTAAAACCCCGCCAGTTGATGCCAAAGCGCGAGGTGTTAAACGAGTTAACGATCAGGATCACGATGGGAATATAGAGATAGGCGTAAATCAGGCTCATAAAGCCACCGCGCAATAGGCGTCCGATCATTCCAGCTCCCCCTTTTTGTTCAGCAGCTTGGCGGCCCGGTAATAGATCCACAGCATCAGCCCCATCACCAGCGTCAGGCAAATGCTGGTGGCGGCACCAAACGGCCAGTCACGGATATTCAGGAACTGGCTCTTGATGACGTTACCGATCAGCAGGTTTTTGGCTCCGCCCATCAGGTCGGCCACATAGAACAGGCCCATGGCGGGCAGCAGCACCAGCAGGCAACCGGCGATAATGCCTGGCATAGTCAGCGGAATGATGATGCGGATAAAGGTTTGCAGCTTGCTGGCCCCGAGATCGCGGGCCGCTTCCAGGCAGGATTTATCCAGCTTTTCCAGGCTGGAGTAGAGCGGCATCACCATAAACGGCAGCAAGATGTAGACCAGCCCCAGCACCACGGCGCCAGAGGTATACATAATGCGTAACGGCGTATCGATGATCCCGGCCCACATCAGGAACTCGTTCAGATAGCCGCGGGTGCTGAGAAACAGCTTCAGGCCATAGATACGGATCAGCGAGTTGGTCCAGAAGGGTACAATCAGCAGGAACAGCAGCAGCGGGCGCACCCTTTGCGGCAGGCGAGCCAGAATAAAGGCGAAGGGATAACCCAGCAGCAGGCAGCACAAGGTGGCGATCGCCGCCATGTTCAGCGAGTGCAGCATCACCTGACCATACAGGGGATCAAACAGCCGGGTGTAATTATCCAGAGTGAACACCATCTGCACCAGATTGGCGTCGTCACGGGTGAGGAAACTGGTGCCGATGATCATCAGGTTCGGCAGAAAAACAAACAGCACCAGCCAGCCGACGGTGCCGCTGATCACCAGGTTTTGCAGCAAATTACGCGATTTCTTCATCGGCCAGCACTACCTCCCAGCTTGCAACCCAGGTTATCGCCATCTTCTGGTTTAACGAGTGGTCAAAGTCAGGATCGTCTTCATTGAAGAATTCGCTGACCATCACCATCTTACCGTTTTCCAGTTCAACCACCGATTCTAGCGTCATGCCTTTATAGTTGCGTTCGCGCACGTAGCCGATTAGGCCATCTATCTGCTCGCTGTCGTTCACCTCTTCGACGCGCAGGTCTTCCGGTCGCAGCAGAACCTTCAGGGATTGCCCTGGCTCGACAGGGAGATCGGCGTAGATATCACACTCACGGCCTTCTACATGGGCACGCACCCGCTGCGGATCGATGCGATGTAGCACTACCGCATCAAAGATATTGATCTCACCGATAAAGCTGGCGACAAACAGGTTCCTGGGCTCTTCGTAGATTTCCCGTGGGGTACCGTCCTGTTCTATTCGTCCGTCACGCATCACCACAATCCGATCGGACATGGTCAGCGCCTCTTCCTGATCGTGCGTGACGAACACAAAGGTGATGCCCAATTGGCGCTGTAGCGCCTTCAACTCGTTCTGCATCTGCTTGCGCAGCTTGTAGTCCAGTGCCGAAAGCGACTCGTCGAGCAGTAACAGTTTAGGTTTATTCACCACGGCCCGGGCAATCGCGACCCGTTGTTGTTGCCCTCCAGATAGCTGATGCGGGCGGCGCTGAGCGAACTCGTCCAATTGCACCATGCGCAGGGCTTCCTCCACGCGCGGCGTTAACTCCGCCTCTGGGGTTTTCTGCATGCGCAGGCCAAAGGCGACATTTTCAAACACGGTCATATGGGGGAACAGGGCATAGCTTTGAAACACGGTGTTAACGTGCCGATGCTCGGCCGGGATGGCGGTGATGTCTTGCCCGTCGAGCACGATCTGCCCGTGGTCGGCATTTTCCAACCCGGCAATCAGCCGCAGCACGGTGGTTTTCCCGCAGCCGGAAGGGCCAAGCAGGGTCAGGAATTCACCATCGTTAATCTCAAGGTTGAGATCGCGAATGATCTCTTTGCCGTCAAAGCTTTTACTCAGGGCGTTCAGTGTAACCAAAGAGGATTGTTCAGTCATTTTAGTGTCTCTATCCCGTACGGTGGTGCAGATAGAACCGCCGCTGGAAAAGACTGCGCGAGCTTACGGGAGTGACCCGTCAGGTACTGAAGCTCAAAGCCAGCGGCGCCGATCAAAAATTTAAGAGGGCGCATGATAGACGCAGAATCCGGTAATTGAAAGCCAAACCGCCCATAAGTCATGCCAGTTGGCCGATTTTTGCGTCGATAGTGACCCTATTAAACCATCACTTGCTTTAATGATTTGTGTTAAATCTGATTATTAATGACCTGTCTCAATATTTGATCCGGATCGGTTCCGCATAATGAAACGCGAAATTCTGAGGGCGGAACCATGGATAAACTACTAGATCGCTTTTTTAACTACGTCTCATTTGACACACAGGCTAAAGCGAACGTCAAACATGTGCCTAGTACCGAAGGGCAACTGAAGCTGGCGCGTGCGTTGCAACAGGAAATGATTGGGCTGGGGTTTGAACGGGTATCGCTAAGCGAACATGGCTGCGTGATGGGCACGTTGCCTGGCAATGTGAGCTGGCCAGTGCCGGCCATTGGCTTTATTTCTCACCTTGATACCTCACCCGATTTTTCGGGTAAGCATGTGACACCGCAGATAGTGGAAAACTATCGCGGCGGTGACATTGCCTTGGGCATCGGTGATGAAGTGTTATCGCCGGTGATGTTCCCGATCTTGCATCAGATGCTGGGGCAAACGCTGATCACCACCGACGGCAAAACGCTGTTGGGGGCCGACGATAAAGCCGGGATTGCCGAGATCTTGACCGCGATGGTGCGGCTAAAGCAGCAAAAAATTCCTCACGGCGATATCCGCGTGGCGTTCACGCCGGATGAAGAAGTGGGCAAGGGAGCGCATTTCTTTGATGTTGCTGCGTTCGATGCAGAGTGGGCATACACCGTCGATGGTGGTGGTGTGGGCGAACTGGAGTGTGAAAACTTCAATGCGGCAGCAGTGACGGTGAAAATCGTCGGCAATAACGTACACCCTGGCAGTGCCAAAGGGGTTATGGTGAACGCGTTGTCGCTGGCAACCCGTTTCCAACAGGAGCTACCGGCCGAGGAAACACCGGAGCATACTGAGGGGTATCAGGGCTTTTACCATCTCAACAGCATCAAGGGGAACGTCGAACGTGCCGAGATGCACTACATCTTGCGGGATTTTGAGCGTGAAGGTTTTGAAGCACGCAAGCGCAAGATGATTGAAGTCGCGCAAAAGGTTGGCCGTGGGTTACCACGGGATTGCTACATTGAGGTGGCGATCGAGGATAATTACTACAACATGCGTGAGCAGGTGGCTGAGCATCCTCATGTGATCGAGCTGGCACAGCAGGCGATGCGGGACTGCGATATTGAGCCGGTGATGAAGCCGATCCGCGGTGGTACCGATGGTGCGCAGCTATCCTTCAAGGGGCTGCCTTGTCCAAACCTGTTTACCGGTGGCTATAACTTCCATGGCAAGCATGAGTTTATTACGCTGGAAGGGATGGAGCAGGCGGTGGCGGTGATTATGCGCATTGCTACTCTGAGCGCCGAGCGCGCTAAACGGTAGTTTTTGCGTTAACAGAATGAGTGAGGGGCTAGTTTACCCCTCACTCATTATGATTAGTCGTTAAAATACCAGTAACCGCTGTTAATTAACGCCGTCAGCAGGGCCAGGAACGACGGGTCGTCCACCGCGCCGCCCAGCAAGGTGGCATCAACGCTGGCGTGCTGGCACAGCGCATCGGCGGCTTGCAGATGTTCGGTGTCGATTAGCTCACCGTTGACAAAGCATTGGTCGCCAACGCGCAGCACGCGCAACCCACCCAAACGTTGTAATGGCTCACCCTGTTGCAGCAGTTCATAGATTTCACCGGCCTGATAAGGCGGCTCTGGCGGCGCGATGTCCAGCTCGTGGCGCGATTGCGAAATAAACTCGCCAAACCAGTTCTGGAAGTGCTCCGGCTGCTGCACCAGCTCCAGGATCATCCCACGCAGTGCATCGACCTCATGGGGGAGAACCATCGCCGGGTGATCGCGCAGCGCGATATCCGGATCGGTGTAACGTTTGCTGCCTAACTCGCGCGCTAGCACGTAGTCGGCATAGCCACTCACCATTTCGCGGCCATTCGGCGCGCGAAAACCGACGGAATAGTTGAGCGAGTTTTCCAGCGAGTAGCCTTCATGAGGGAATCCCGGTGGGATATAC
The DNA here is from genome assembly GCF_003668775.1 of Serratia sp. 3ACOL1. Classification (NCBI taxonomy): domain Bacteria; kingdom Pseudomonadati; phylum Pseudomonadota; class Gammaproteobacteria; order Enterobacterales; family Yersiniaceae; genus Serratia; species Serratia sp. 3ACOL1. Next base: position 1,114,485 of record NZ_CP033055.1, read on the forward strand.
AGAATATCGCCAGGCTCCATCTCTTCGTCAATGATGGCGTCAAACGGCTCTACCTGTAAAAGGTCAGGGTGCGGGCAGTGCTGTTTCATCGGTACTTTTTCGCCCACGCGCCAACGGCGGCGGCCAGTCCCCTGAATGATGAACACGTCGTATTGATCGAGATGCGGGCCAACGCCGCCACCCGGCACCGAGAACGAAATCATCAGATCGTCCATGCGCCAGTCCGGCAGCTTACGGAACGGTTGCATCAGGGCACTGGATGGCTGATGCCAGTGATCAACGGCTTGCACCAGCAATGACCAGTTGTTCTCGCCCAGATGGTCGAAACTTTCGAACGGGCCGTGGCCAACCTGCCAGCGACCTTCCTGATGGCTCACCAGGCGGCTGTCCACCTCGTTTTCCATAGCCAACCCGGCCAGCTCATCCGGGGAAATCGGATCGATAAAGTTGCTAAAACCACGCTTGATAATTACCGGGCGCTTTTGCCAATAGCGTTGCAAAAAGTCGTTCCAGTCGAGATCTAATTGGTAATCCATGTTCTATTCCAGGATAGAGTGAGCCTGCAGGGATTATAACGGAAGTTAGGCCCCGTGGATCGGGGCCTGAGCGAGAGAATTTAATCGTGATGGTGGGAGTCGTGCTGGCGGGAGAAGGTGACCTCCATCCGTGCTCCACCCAGCGGGCTGTCGCTGATGGTAATTTGCCCGTCATATTGCTCGATGATCTCGGCGGCGACCGACAGGCCAATCCCCTGGCCGGGGCGCAGAGTATCGACGCGTTGGCCGCGTTGGAAGATCAACTCACGCTTGCTTTCCGGGATGCCGGGGCCGTCGTCATCAATGACGATCGTCAGGTATTTGTCCGAGTGCAGCGAGGTGATCTCCACAAACTCCAGGCAATATTTACAGGCGTTCTCCAGCACGTTGCCCATCACCTCCATAAAGTCGTTTTTCTCGCCCATAAAGGTGACTTCTGGTGAGATATCGAGGGTGATGACTACCCCTTTACGCTGATAGACCTTGTTCAGCGCCACGCTCAGGCTGTCGAGCAGGGCAGAAACCGAATGGATCTCGCGGGTCAGCACGGTTTGACCAGAGTTGATGCTGGCCCGATGCAGGTAATAACCAATCTGCTGCGAAATACGGCTAATCTGCTCGAGCATGATCGGCTCGACCTCTTCGATGGTGGTCTGCTTGCTGGAACGCAGCGAGCGCAGGGTGGTCTGCAATACCGCCAGCGGGGTTTTCAGGCTGTGGGTAAGGTCGGACAGCGTAGTGCGGTATTTGGTGTAGCGCTGGCGCTCGTTGCGCACCAGGATATTCAGGTTCCGTACCAGACCACGTAGTTCACTGGGGGGATTCTCATCCAGTTGCTCGCGCTCGCCGTTTTCCAATTCACCGACCTGGGTTATCAGCGCCTTGATCGGCCGCAAACTCCAATACGCAGCTAGCCACAGCAGAGGCACGACCAGTAGCAGATTGGCCAGTAGTACGTAGCTGAACCATTCCCATACCACGTCCGAGCGTTGCAGCTCCTGCGGAATGCTGTCGACCACCACAATGCTCAAGGCGGGCAGGCGTGGGGTGGCGGCATAGGTATTGACGGCCACCGAGTGGGTTAACGCCTCATGGTCGGTATCGTCATAGTCTTTCAACTGATCCTGGGCCTTGGGATTGTCGCCCAGCACTTCGCTACTGATCCGGGTGTCGGTGTCTATCTCATAGAAACCGGACTCTTCCAGCCACTCTTTCTGGATCCGTTTTTCCAGTTCCGGCACCGAGCGCTGGCTCCACAACAGGTTGCCTTTTTCGTCGTAGATAAACACCAGCGTTGGGGAGTTGAGATCGAGATCGGGCGGGATGGCAATGGTCAACTTCTGGTCTTTCCACTGCGCCAGGCTGAAGAACAGGTTGCTCTCACCGCGCAGCAGGCGGAAGGCGGTTTTATCAAAGCTGACGATATAGCCGACCACCGCAACCAGCCCGTAGGACAGCGACAGCGCCAGGATCACCCCGGCGGTGGCCATCAGAAAGCGGGCGCGCAGTGAGAAGGGCTTTTTATCTCTGTTGAACATTATGCTCACTTGGCATCGAAACGGTAGCCCTGACCACGTACGGTGGTGATCACTTCCTGTGGGTATTCGGCCTGTAGCTTTTTACGCAGGCGGCCCATTAATACGTCGATGGTGTGGCTTTCGCGCAGTTCGGCATCCGGGTAGAGTTGCAACATCAATGAATCTTTGCTGACCACTTTACCCGCGTTACGGATCAGCGTTTCGATAATGGTGTACTCAAAGGCCGTCAGTTTGATTTGCTGTTCGTTGACGCTCAGCTCACGGCGCGAGAGGTCGATCTGGAATGGCGGCAGTACGATCACCTGTGAAGCCAGGCCGCTATTGCGGCGCATCAAAGCCTGCATGCGGGCAATCACTTCTTCCAGGTGGAAGGGCTTGGTGACGTAATCATCGGCACCGGCTTCCAGCACCGCCACCTTATCCTGCCAGCTTTCGCGGGCGGTCAGCACCAGGATCGGCAACTTCATCTGGTTGGCACGCCAACGGCGGATCAGGCTCAGGCCGTCTTCACCCGGCAACCCGAGATCGACAATGGCGATATCAGGCGCATGTTCCTGCAGAAAATAGTCAGCTTCTTTGGCATCTTCTGCGGCATCAACCTGATGCCCCATTTCGCGCATTTGCACACTAAGATGGTGGCGCAATAGGCCATTGTCTTCAACAACCAGTACTCGCATGGTACAGACTCCTGTTGTTTAGGCGGGTGCAACACCAGGCACCCACACTGAAAAGGTTACACGCTGTTGGCCACGTTGTGGTAACGCGCATTAGCTGACCATTCCCTGATCGTTTGATTCTGTCATCCATTGATTATCGGCAATGGCTGATAAACGCAGGATAAACAGCGCAGTGCCAAAGGTAAACAAAACTTAAACAAAGCTGACTGCCTGAAGTGTGAGCGGGATCGCGGCAAAGGACTAAAGGTATCATTAAGGTATTATATAGGTATCGTAATGATGCTAATACCAGGAACCCTACACCGCTTTCCCGAGCCGATGCCGGGAAGGTAGCCAGCAAGGATACATAATAATGAAACGTCCTCATCTGAAGCTGTCTGTCATGATGTTTATCGAGTGGTTTATCTGGGGAGCGTGGTTTGTTCCCCTGTGGCAATACCTCAACAAACTGGGCTTTACACCGGGCGAAATTGCCTGGTCGTACAGCAGTACGGCGATTGCGGCAATCCTTTCGCCGGTGCTGGTTGGCGTCATTGCCGATCGCTACTTCGCCGCGCAAAAAGTCTTGGGCTGGTTGCATCTGGCTGGTGGGGTGCTGATGTTTATCATCGCCTGGCAAACCACCTTTGCCACCTTCTTCCCGCTGCTGGTGATTTATGCCATTACCTATATGCCGACCGTGGCGCTGACCAACAGCATCGCCTTTGCCAACATTACCGATACCGAAAAAGAGTTCCCGCGCATCCGCGTACTGGGCACCTTGGGTTGGATTGCCTCCGGTCTGGTGGTGGGCTTTATGCTGCCGCCGCTGCTGGGGTTAGGCAATATTTCCGATAGCAACCTGCCGTTAATCATTACCGGTGTGGCCTCGATCGCGCTCGGTTTGTACAGCTTTGTGCTGCCCAATACGCCAGCCAAAGGCTCTGGCCCGGTGGAAATCAAGGCGTTGCTGGGCCTGAATGCGCTTGGCCTGCTGAAGGATCGCTCATTTGCCACCTTCGCCCTGTGCTCGTTCCTGTTCTGCATGCCGTTGGCGTTTTACTACCAGTTTGCCAATGGCTATCTGACGCAGGTTGGGCTGCCGAATGCCACCGGCTGGATGACGCTGGGGCAGGTCTCGGAAATCTTCGCCATGCTGGCGCTGCCGATGCTGCTCAAGCGGTACGGTATCAAGAAGGTGCTGTTGCTGGGCTTTGTGACCGCAGCGATCCGCTATGTGTTCTTTATCTACGGCGGCACCGCCGACGTCTGGGCCTACAGCATGCTGTTCATGGGCATTTTGCTGCACGGTGTCAGCTACGATTTCTATTTCGTGACCGGCTATATCTACGTCGACAAAAAAGCGCCGCCGCATATGCGTACCGCCGCTCAAGGCCTGATCACCCTGATTTGCCAGGGGTTGGGCAGCTTTATCGGTAACTGGCTCGGGGGCCGTGCAATGACCACTTTCGCTCTCGAACAGCCGCGAGACGGTATGACATTTGACTGGTTCGCCGTGTGGGGCGTTGGTGCGGTGATGGTGGTGGGTGTCATGCTGCTGTTCCTACTGTTCTTCCGTGAACGCAGCGACAACATCACCCCGATTGACGTGGCACGGTCTTAATTCGTTGCGCCGGGCGTGTTGCCCGGCAAGGTAAAAATTCAGGAGAAACAGATGAAGCAGTTAACCCAGGAACAACGCGTGGTGGGCGCACTTTATGGCCAAATGCTGGGCGACGCGCTCGGTATGCCTTCCGAGCTGTGGCCGCGTGAGCGGGTTAAGCGCCACTTTGGCTGGATCGACCGTTTCCTTGACGGCCCGGCGGAGAACAACGCCGCCTGCTATTTCACGGCAGCGCAGTATACCGATGATACTTCGATGGCTCTGGCGCTCGCCGACGCGTTGATCGAGGCCGACGGTCAAGTGGTGCCGGAGCTGATTGCCCGCAATGTGATCCGCTGGGTCGATAGTTTTGACGCCTTCAACAAAAACATCCTTGGCCCAAGTTCCAAACTGGCGCTGGGGGAGCAGAAGAAGGGCACGCCGATTAGCGATTTGGAAAACAACGGTGTGACCAACGGCGCGGCGATGCGGGTTTCCCCGTTGGGCTGTGTGCTGCCTTCTGCGCCGTTGGAGCAGTTTTGCCAGCAGGTTTGGCTGGCCTCCAGCCCGACGCATAAATCCGATATCGCGGTTGCCGGTGCGGTGGTGATTGCCTGGGCAGTTGCCAAGGCGGTCGAAGGGGCTAGTTGGGCAGAGATCCGCCTGGCCTTGCCAGGGGTGGCAGATTACGCTCAGCGCCGCCAGAGCACCACCTTCAGTGCTTCTTTAGCTGCGCGCATCGAACTGGCCTTCCAGGTAGTCGAACAGGCTGGCGGTACCGAGCAGGCCTCAGAACGGGTCTACCAGCTGGTTGGCGCAGGGGTCAGCACCATAGAATCCGTACCGGCCGCGTTGGCGATGGTCGAACTGGCGCAAACCGATCCTACCCGCTGTGCGATCCTGTGCGCCAATCTGGGCGGTGATACCGACACCATTGGCGCGATGGCCACGGCGATCTGCGGTGCCCTGAACGGTATCGACGCGTTCGACGCGGCCATGTTGGCAGAACTGAAGCGGGTGAATCCGCTGGATATCAACCACTACGCGCAGGCCTTTCTCCGTTTCCGCCAGCGCTGGCAGGAGGCTGAATGAGTCACGAAAGACGCGAGTTATTGCAGACGCTGACCCAGGGCGGCTGGCATCAGCAGTGCCCGGTGACGGTGATTGGCGCAGCGGTAATGGATATGGTGGTGAGCGCCGATGCGTTGCCGGTGCGCGGTGGCGATGTGTCGGCCCAGATGCAGGGGCTGCATTTAGGGGGCTGCGCGCTGAATATCGCTGTGGCTCTGCGCCAGTTGGGCATTACCAGCCGCAATTTGTTGCCGGTGGGCGAAGGCGTGTGGGCAGAGCGTTTGCGTAGCGAGATGGCGCAGCGCGGCGTGAGTTCCGATCTGCAAGTGGGTGGTGAGGATAACGGCTGGTGTCTGGCGTTGGTCGAGCCGGACGGTGAGCGCACCTTTATCTCTATCGATGGCATAGAGAACCAGTGGCAGCCGGAGTGGTTGGCAGACGTGACGCCACAAAGCGGGCTGGTTTACCTCTCCGGTTATCAACTGGGTGCCCGGCAGGGCCACGTGCTGGTGGATTGGCTGTTACGCCTGCCCGCACAGGTGCGGGTGGTGCTGGATATTGGCCCGCGCATTGACGTGATGGCGCAGAGCCTGTTGCAACGCCTGATCCGCCCTGGGGTGATCCTGACGCTAAACCAGCGTGAAGCTCAGCACCTTGGCATGCAGGAAGATATTGCCGGTTTTTGCCAGCAATTATGGTCAACCACCGGGCAACTAGTGATTGTGCGCTGCGGCGGGGAAGGCGGATATTACTTTGCCGGGCCGGAGGATCAAGGCTGGATCGCCGCTCGCCAGGTCAAAGTGGTAGACAGTATTGGTGCTGGCGATAGCCACAGCGCCGGTTTGCTCGCCGGATTGGCACTGGGCCTGACCGCTCGCCAAAGCATGATGCTAGCCAATAGCATCGCCGGTTACGTGGTATCGCAGGCCGGTGGAGATTGTGCGCCAACCTTGGCTGAGCTCTTGGCCAGCGAGGAACTCAATCCTCGCTAATAAACTCGTACATGTCGCTGCGGCAGAAGCTTTCGCTGTATTCGATGGGCTTTTTCCGGCTGTCGAACAGCGTTTGCTTGATGATCAGCAGCGGCATCGGTTCTTTCAGCTGTAGCGCTTTCAGGGTTTCGTCATCGCTCATGGCGGCGCTAACCTGGCTACGTAGCGATCCCAACTCCACGTTGTTCAAACGGAAGTAGTCATACAGGGAAACGCCGATGTCCTCAACGTTGGCTATGGCTTCTGCCACCACGTAAGACACCGCTACCGACATGGGGCGCTGATCGATAAAGTGAATGCGTTTGAGTTTGTACACCGGCGTATGCTCGGCCAGCGACAGCTTCTCGGCCAGTGCGCTATCTGCCGGGATCTGTTCACGACTGAGCCACATGGTGTCCGGCTTACGGCCTTGCAGCATTACTTCGCGTGAAAAGCCTTTCACATCCGCCAGCGAATAAGCCAGTTTAGGTTGAGCCACGGTATTTTGAATGAAGGTGCCATAGCCCCGCGAGCGGCCGATAATGCCGTCCTGCTCCAGGCAGGCCAAGGCTTTGCGTACCGTAATGCGCGAGATCCCCAGCCGCTCGGTGAAATGGCGCTCACTGGGCAGAAAATCCCCCTGGCTCAATATGCCAAGCTCAATGGCCTGCCGTACCGATTCGTTAAAGCGCAGGTAGAGCGGCATAGCGCCAGCGCTGGTCAGATCTTGTTGCAGTTTGTCCAGCAGGCGCTGGTTGGGATCCGTGCTCATAGATGACCGAAATCCTGTAGCCTCAATGCGATAGCTTATTTAAGGTGATTTCGCCGGGCTGTGCAACCGTGTGGAGCAAGATCTGTGGAGATCAAACTCGCTACGTAGGAGCGCAGCATGCTGCGACTGTTTGGATAATCAATGGTGAGCCGGTGCCCACTGTTTCCCCTCACCCCAACCCTCTCCCCAAAAAGGAGAGGGGGCCGGTACGGTGCTATAGCTAGGTATGAAAGACAATCTGTAACACCAACGATCAAGTCAAAACGTAGGAGCGCTGCATGCTGCGACTGTTTGGATAATCAATGGTGAGCCGGTGCCCACTGTTTCCCCTCACCCCAACCCTCTCCCCAAAAAGGAGAGGGGGCCGGTACGGCGCTATAGTCAGGTATGAGAGACAATCTGTAACACCAACGATCAAGTCAAAACGTAGGGGCGCTGCATGCTGCGCCCGTTGTGGTGTTTACTGCTGGGAAGGTTTGGCGGCGCTGTTCTCCCGTATTTCTTTGACCTGATCGGCGGTGACCGGAGCGGCGTTATTCCCCCAACTGGTGCGCACAAAAGTGGCAATCTGGGCCACCTGCTGGTCGCTCAGACGCCAGCCAAAGTCCGGCATGGTGAGTCCGGTAGGGGCTTCTATAGTCATCGGCGTACGTGAACCATTCAAAATGATGCTGATCACCGAAGCAGGGTCTTCCGCCAGCAACGCCGGATTATGGGCCAACTGTGGGAAGGTGTTGCGATAGCCCTGGCCATCGCTGCGGTGGCAGGCGGCGCAGTTGTCCAGATAAGCCTGCCCGCCAGGGTTGCCTTGGCCGGTGTTGTAGAGTGCCAGCGGCTGGTTGGTCGTTGGCGTTTTTTGCTCATCCCCCGCAGGTAGCGATTTCAGATAGGCGGCGATCGCCTGCAAATCCTCATCGCTCAGGTGCTGAGTGCTGTCTTGTACCACGTCTACCATGGAGCCAAAGGCGGCAAATCTGTCGCTGTGGCCGGTTTTCAGGAAACGGCTCAGATCTGCCGCGTTCCAACTACCCAGCCCGCTGAGCGCATCGCCACGCAGGCTGGCGGCGTGCCAACCTTCCAGCGTCCCACCGCTCAGATAGGTGTCATCCGTCTGGTTCAACGCTTTCTCTTGGAAGCCAATGCCGCGCGGCGTATGGCAACTGCCGCAGTGGCCCAATCCCTGAACCAGATAGGCTCCACGGTTCCATTGTGCGCTTTGGTTAGCATCTGGCTGATAGGCGCCATCCTCGCGGAATATGCCGTCCCACATTGCCAACGGCCAGCGCATATTCAGCGGCCATGGGATATCGCTAGCCTTGTTCTGCTGCACCACCGGCGTTACCCGTTGGGTGAAGTAGAGATACAGATCGCGTATATCCTCATCATTGATTTTGGCGAAAGAGGGATAGGGCATGGCCGGGTAGAGCCGAGTGCCATCGCGCCTAATGCCTTTACGCAGGGCGTCGGCAAACTCTTGTAGATCGTAGGCACCGATGCCAGTGGTTTTGTCTGGAGTGATATTGGTGGAATAGATCGCGCCAACCGGGGTGGTCATCTTCAGCCCACCGGCGAACGCCATGCCACCTGGCGCGGTATGGCAGGCGGCACAGTCACCGGCGCGGGCCAGATATTCGCCATGAGCGATTTGCCCGACCTGGTGGGTATCCTCGGCGGCCTGAGCGCTGGCGCTTAATACCAGCAAGGCCAGCAGCGAGAGGGTTAATCCTTTCATCGTCTTCTCCTTGCGTATCAGGCCTGAACCAACGGGCCGGGGTTGTTCAGATACTGATTACGGATCGCTTCCGCTGAATAATAGGCCAGCGCACCGACGATCCCGGTGGGGTTATAAGCCAGGTTCTGCGGGAAGGCGCAGGCGCCAGTGACAAACACGTTGGGCACGTCCCAGCATTGCAGGTACTTGTTCACCACGCTGGTTTTTGGGTTGTCGCCGGTGATTGCTCCGCCGGTAGTGTGGGTGGATTGATACGGGCGCACGTCATAGTGCGAACCGCTGTCCATCACCGAAATTGCCATCTGCTTCGGCTCCATGGCTTTGGCGATGTTCGCCATCTTGCTGGTAATGTGCTGGGTCATCTTGATCTCGTTAGCCTTCCAGTCGAAGGTCATGCGCAGCAGCGGTAGCCCATAGGCGTCCCGATAGGTGGGATCGAGATCGAGATAGCAGTCGCGATAGGGCATCACCGAGCCTTCAGAGCCAATGCTCATCGAGTGCTGATAATTCTCTTTGATACCTTGTTTCCAGCCACTGCCCCAGGTGGGTGTCCCCGGCGGTAACGACATCTGCTGGATCGGCCGGCCTCCGGTGCGGGTGGCGGAAATATAGGCGCCGCCGATAAAGCCCAGCGCGCCGTGATCGAAGTTTTCCGAGTTGAGATCGTCGATTACCGTGCCCGCAGCTCCGGCTCCGATAAACGGGTTGAAGTGGGTGTCCTTATCGTAAAAAAGCGAAATGCCGCTATTCATCTGATAGGCGTAGTTCTTGCCAACGACCCCTTCGCCGGTGACGGGGTCATAAGGTTTACCGATGCCGGAGAGTAGTAGCAGACGCACGTTATGCAGTTGGAAGGCGCTGAGGATCACCAGGTCCGCCGGTTGTTCAATCTGTTGGCCTTGGGCGTCGACATAGGTGACACCGGTCGCCTTTTTGCCGCTGCTGTCCAGATTGACCTTGATGACCTGCGACTGAGTGCGCAATTCAAAGTTTTTCCGCTTCATCAACACCGGCAGAATGGTGGTTTGCGGTGAGGCCTTGGAGTACATAAAGCAGCCGAAGCGCTCACAGTAACCGCAGTAGTTACAAGGGCCGAGTTGCACGCCGTAGGGATTGGTATAAGGCTCCGAGCAGTTGGCCGCTGGAATGCTGAACGGGTGATAGCCGAGCGACTCGGCCGCCTTGCCAAACAGCGAACCAGAATAGAGCTGCTTGAGGGGCGCAGTGGGATATTCGCTGGTGCGTGGCCCTTCGAACGGGTTGCCGCCTTTGACGATATTGCCTTGCAGGTTACCGGCCTTGCCAGCGGTACCACAGACCTTCTCGAACTTATCGAAGTAAGGCTCCAGCTCGGTGTAACTGAGAGGGTAATCCTGCAACAACATGCCTTCTGGCACCCATTTGTCGCCATACTTTTCCGTCACCGTGGTACGCATTTTCAGATCGGCGGGCAGGGCGCGCCAGTGCATGCCGTTCCAGTGGACGCCTGCACCGCCAACGCCGTTGCCGGGCAAAAAGGATCCAAGCTGACGATAAGGCACGGCGAAATCCGCTGGCGTATGGCGCACGGTGACGGTTTCGTGCGCCATCTCCTGCTCCAGTTTCAGGCGGATGCCATAGGTCAATTCGTCGGCAATCCGTGGATAGGCAAAGTCAGGGTAGGTATCGCGTTGCTCACCGCGCTCCAGTGCCAATACGCTCAGGCCGGTTTCGGTCAGTTCCATGCCCATAATGGCACCGGTCCAGCCAAATCCGACAATCACCACGTCTACCGGTGGTTTTTTTATCGTGCTCATTTATGCATTCCTTTTGCTGGAGATACTGACCGGGCCAAGGGGATAGGCCTGATTAGGATGATCGACCCAGTCGGTGTAATCCGCCCGCGCACCAGGGAAGCCGATCAGTTTCCATGAGGCCATCGACTGATTACCGCCGTGCTGCGGATCGGCCAGATAACCCTCTTTGGTGTTTTGCAGCAGTTGGTTGAAAAAGGCTTTGCCGGGCAGGGTCTCGGAGTCCAGTTCACCTTTTTCCAACGCCGTTAGGAGCTGCTCTTGCTGGGCATGATCCAGATCCGCAAAGGCTTTCTGGTACTGCTGCTGGCAGTGCGCATTGAGGCCGCGAATGCCAATGCGGTAGGTATCACGCGGCGTCAGTTTGGACTGATAGCCTAATTCAGGGGCCGAAGGGACAAACGGCGGGTGCATATACCACAGGCCACCGTGGCCATAAGGCGTTTCCATTTGCTTATCGATAAAGATCGGCACGCCTTCTTCGACGGCCCCGGGGCCGTTGCTATCGCTGGGGATCAGACGATCGCAGGCCGCCAACAGGAAGCGCCATTCCTCGTTATTGAAATAAGCGGGAACATAGTGAGAGGAGACACCTGCAGCGGAGGCTGGTAGGGGCGTCAATGTCAGAACGCCGGTACCTCCAGCGGCTGCCAGTGGTATTAGTGCTAGCGTTTTCTTTAGAAAGTTCCGCCGAGGCGGTACTGGAGAGTGCTGTCGAGACATAATTCCACCTTGAATTACCCGTCGTCTTTCAAGCTGCAGCGTTGTTACCTGCACTATCACACCCCAGTCACTTACTAAGTGTAAGCTCTTGGGGATGAGATAGTTTGTCGCCTAGCTGCAGCTTGAAATCCATAGGCTACCTGCTTCACAGAAATGCCCGCGTGGCCGCTGTCTTGGGCCGTAAAAACGGGCAGAGGGAGTTGCTATTCCATGACCAATAATGATTAGCAAGCTACTGGTATGGTGATTCAAGTTTACGTCTTGGCCGCTAAAACAAACAATAAAGCATCTGTATCAAAACATTTTCTTCACATTGTTTTTGATTTAGATCATTTCATTAACAATTTACCTTGACTAAAGCCCCTAACGGGCGGTTGGTGATTGGTCTAGTCGCTGGGGTTAATTGGTCTGTATGCTGCGATCTGGCATCGGTATATGCTGTTGCGGAGAACCTACTTTTGCTGCAACCAGACGGAATACTTTTATGGCGATAAATCAATATGGTCAGCCGGTGGGCGAACCCTTGGTGCAATGGCATGCCTTGCCACGGCCGCAGGAGGTGACGCTGACGGGCAAATTTTGCCGCCTCGCGATGTTGGACGCCGAGCGGGACTTTGCCGCGCTGTTTGCGGCTTACCAGCTAGCGCCAGATGGCCGTGACTGGACTTACCTGATGAGGGAGCGGCCGGATAGCCCGCAGGAGCTGTGTGCGCATCTGGAAAACCTACAGGCCAACCCGGCGTTGGTGAATCTGGTGGTGTTCGATTTAGCCACCGATCTGCCCGTCGGCACGGTGGCCTTTATGCGGATTGAAGAGGCCAGCGGCGTGTTGGAAATTGGCCACGTCTGTTGGTCACCGCTGATGAAGCAGCGCTCCTGCGCCACCGAGGCGATTTACCTGATGCTGCGCCACACCTTTGATGAGTTGGGTTACCGCCGCTGCGAATGGAAATGCGATAGCCTGAATGCGCCTTCCAGGCAGGCAGCGCAACGCTTTGGTTTCCAATATGAAGGGCGTTTTATGCAGGCATTGGTTACCAAGGGCCGCAACCGGGATACCGACTGGTTCGCCATGATCGACCAAAACTGGCCGCAGATGCGTAGTGCGTTCGAAGGTTGGCTGGCTGACGAGAACTTTGGCTCTGATGGCCAGCAGATACAGCGTTTGCAGGCGTTTATGCCGCCAAACAGCTAACCGACTCATTTCTTGGTAGGGGCGCTGCATGCTGCGCCCGCTTTGTCGAGTGCCACGTCCGTTGATATATCGGGGCGAACATGTTCGCCCCCTACGTATTCAGCAACGGTGTCTCGTTAATTACTGCTCGGTTAGTGCCGCCTTATTTCTCACCTGTTTAGCCTCGAAGCGTGAAATCCACCACCAGGCCAGCGCCGAGAACACGGCGGTCATACAGACGTTGATAAAGAAGGCCTTCATCAGATCGACACCCGGCGGGAATGCCGACGCTGTCATGCTGACCACAAAGATGGTGATCAGCACCGAAACCACACCCATCCCGAATTTACGCGACCCCATGCGGAACTCGCGCGGCGTATCGTCATGCTTCCAGCGGAACACGAAGTAGGCCACCATGATAAAGATTGGTGGCAGCATCGCCGTCCCCGCTGTCAGGTTAATCGCGGTGTTCATCATCTGCTGTACCGATTCGGAACCAAAGCCGTTAACCACCAACATCACGAACACGAAGGCAAATTGCCACCATGCGGCACGTACCGGAACGCCATGCTTGTTCAGCTCGGTGGTTTTCTGGCCGTAAACGCCTTTCGGGATCTCGGAGAAGTGGATCTTCACCGGTGCGGAGGTCCACATCATCATCGAACCAAAAATGGCGATGAACAGCACGATACCCACCAGGCGGCCCACCAGCGTTTCGGAAATGCCGAAGTACTTGGCCATCCCGGTGAAGATTTCCACCATGCCGCCCGCATAGGTCAGGTTTTCACGCGCGACAAACACGTTAACCAACAGGGAACCGACGGCATACATCCCACCGATCACCGCACCGGCAATGATAATCACCTTGATAAACGACTTCTGGCCCCCTTTGACGTCATTGAGGTAGGCCGCCGCCGTTTCCGCACCGCCAGCCGCCTGGAAAATCCAACACATGATACCCAACGTTGCCCAGTTCACCGTCGGCGTCATCGCCTCCAGCGTGATAGGCTGCGCCGGGACGTGATCGCCGCTCAGCGCCATTAGTGCGCCCAACACGTAAATCGCAAACAGGGCGAATACCCCATAGGCGACGACTTCGGCAATCTTGCCCAACCAACTGGCACCCTTGGTGGAAATATGGGTGGTGGCGGCAAACAGTACGATCGAGATGATCGATACCATCACCGGGGAAAAGGCGTATTCGCGGCCCATAATGGCGTACGACGCATAGGCAATCACGTTAGGCAGCAATGATACAAACCAGAACAGGTTGACGAACCAATACAGGAACGACCCCATATAGGCTGCTCTGGTGCCCAGAGGCTGTTTTAGCCAGTCGTACATTCCCGACTCGGAGTTCTTATTGGCGGACACAAACTCCGCGATAATAAACACAAAGGGAATGAAGTAGACCAGGGTCGCAAACAAAAATACCGGGGCTGAACTCAAGCCCAGCTCAATGTTGTTGTTGACGATATTGCGTACGTTGAACACCGCCGCAAAGGTCATCGACAACAGGGCAAACTTGCCAATCGTGCCACGTAAAGAATCGGACATAGCGTCCTCCGATGAACGACATCAATGATGAACTCAATCTGAATGGAGCGGGAGTGATATCCCGTCCGGTTCGCTTCATAATCAGCAGGATCACTTGTTCAACATGTAGCCATCCTCAATGGTGACCCGCAGCACCACTTTTCTTACCCGGTTATCGCCGTGGAAGCGGTAGGCTTCCTGGTTGTCAAAAATCGCCAGTTGCCCGGCACGTAATTCACAGGTTTGCCCGGTGCCTTCCAGGTATTCGCGGTCGGTTTCATCGCGGTAGGCCTCAACGGGGGAGAGGGCGGATTTCTGCGCGAACTCCACCGTTTCACCGCCCTCGAGGTAGTAATGGATGGTGAAATAGCGACGGTTGCCTTCAAAGGTCGCGCGATTGCGGGTGACGCCGTCTTCAATCATATAAACCAGCGTATCGCCGATGGAGTGCATCACGCCGTCTTTGATATTGGCAATGTTCTCAATGGCTTCCACACAACGGTTCCATTTGCGGCCGTCCCGATAAACCACTTTGAATTGTTCCAGGTTGTCTAATACGTGCATGGATCAGGCCTCGTTGGTGGTGGGAGTGAAGAAGTCATTGGCAAAGTCATGATTGGCCAGCGCCTGGGCGCTGACGTCACCGGCTTGCAGCGGCATCAGGGTCAGGCCGTAGCGGAATGGCGCCATGTAAACCCGGTAGGAGTCGAGGACTTCGCTGCCCCAGGAGTTGGAACCCAGGCCCATTACCTGGTGGTCGAGGTTGAGGGTGATATAACCGCTCGGTTGCAGCTCATTGGTGTGCTGCGCCTGATGCAGGTTCTGGTTGGTGTACTGCCAGGCGCTGAAGTTGATAGGTTGCTGCGGTTTGACCAGCAGGCCGGTACCGTGGCGATTGGTGAGCGCGGCCCAGCGCACATGCTGGCGGTTACCGTTGTTTTGTGGGAACGGATAGTGCTCAAACATCTCGGCCACCGTGGTCTGGTAGATATCGATCAGGTTGGCCTGCTGGCTGTCCTGATAGTTTTCTTCCGGGCCGCGGCCATAGTAGTTCACCCGGTCAAAGCCGTCGTTGATGCCCATATCCAACCCGATGGCCGGGATCACGTACGGATAATCGCCATAACGCTCGCCGCTGAGTTCCACGTTGAGCTGGCCTTCGGCATTGATTTGGTAGCGGTAGCAACAGCGCATGCCGAAGTCGAAGACCGGCGGGGCGATGATGCTGGTGACGGTGATCTCAACGCGGCCGTCGGCCTGAACGACGTCCAATGTACGGAAGTGCTCCTGCATGATTTGCAGGTGAGCGGGTTCCCACAGGCCCTGATACTCCTGTTTATGGTTATCGATCATCGGTTTGAAGAAGCTTAACGCCGGAGCAGAGGCGATAATCTCTTCCCCGTTGCTCATCCAGGAGGTCAGCTTGCCGTTCACCTTGGAGAAGGTCAGCCTAAAGTCCTGGCCGCTGATGCAGTATGTCAGGCGGCTTTCTGCTACCCGCAGTGGCAGGGCGTTGAGGTTGGTATAGACTTCTGCCTGCGCAGTATTCTCTTTGAGTTGGAACTGGTACACCGCGATTTCGTGATTGGCCGGGCTGTACAGCGTGCTGGAGTTCTTGCGCACGGTGAAGTTCACAAAGGCTTCGCGCTCATCCAGTTCAGGCAGCTCGAGGCGGATTTCCCGTGAGGAGTTGGCCGCCAGATCTTTCAACCGCAGAGGCAGCGTTGCCAGCGTTTCCCCTTCTGCGCGGATCTCGGCGGTGAGGGTGTAATCATCCAGATTGGTAAACCACAGCTTGTTCTCAACCAGGAAGGTGCCAAGGCGTGCCTCAAGCGCGCGGATCTTCACCGGTGCGATAACCTGCTTGTACTCCTTCAGGCCCGGCCCTGGGGTTTGATCCGGGAAGATCAGCCCGTCCATGCAGAAGTTGTAGTTGTTCGGATAGTCGCCGAAGTCGCCGCCGTATTTGTAAAATGCTTGGCCTTGCTCGTCGTGCGCCAGGATGCCGTGATCGCACCACTCCCAAACGTAGTGGCCCTGAATATGATCGTGCTGGTAAAACACGTTCTGATATTCCGTCAGGCCGCCGGGGCCATTGCCCATGGCGTGCGCGTATTCACAGATGATGCGTGGCTTGGCGTGTGGGTGTTCACCAAACTCATTCATCAACGGCGCGCGGGTATACATGGTGGAGATGATATCCACCACCTCGGCGTCGCGGTCTTCTTCGTAGTGCACCAGTCGGGTATCGTCGATGGCCTTGGTGGCGTGGTACATCGCGTGGATGTTGCAGCCGTAGCCGGACTCATTGCCCAGCGACCACATCACGATCGACGGATGGTTCTTCTGCGCGTGAACGTGGCGCACGATGCGATCGACGAATACCGTTTCCCAGGCCGGATCGTTGGTGATGCGGCTCAGATCGCCCACGTTGGCAAAACCATGGGTTTCGACGTCGGTTTCGGCCATCACGAACAGCCCGTAAATGTCGCAGAGCTCATAAAAGCGCGGGTCGTTAGGGTAATGGGCGGTACGTACCGAGTTGATATTGTGCTGCTTCATCAGGATCAGATCTTTTTCGACGCGATCCATGCCTACCGCACGGCCTTTCAGATGGTCGTTATCATGGCGGTTGACGCCGTGCAGCATCACATACTGGTTGTTGATATAGAACAGGCCATCACGCACCTTGATATCGCGGAACCCGACGCGTTGAGGGATCACCTCCAATACGGTGCCGCTTGGGTCTTTAAGCGTGATAAACAGCTGATAGAGATAAGGGTTTTCCGCTGACCACTGGATGGGATTTGCCAGATTGATAGCAAAATGGGTCTGGGTTTGTGCGCCTTGGTACTGCTGCGCCAGGAGGTTATCGTTATCAAACAGGGCATACTCAACCACGTAGTCTGCTAGCGGAGCCCCAGACAGATTCTCGATCTCCAGTGCGCAGGATAGGGTCGCGCTTTGGTAGTCAGCAGCAAAATCGGTGCGAACGGTCAGATCCTGCACGTGAACCGGCTCTTTGCCCACCAGATAGACATCACGGAAGATGCCAGCCGTCCACCACATATCCTGATCTTCAATATAGGTCGAGTCCGCCCACTGCATGACGCGCACGGCCAGCAGGTTTTCCCCAGAGTGTACGTAACCGGAGATATCAAATTCGGCGGTCAGGCGGCTGCCCTTGCTAAAGCCCACATACTGGCCGTTAACGTACACTTCAAAATAGGTCTCAACCCCATCAAATTTGATGATGGTCTGTTTCCCGCTCCACTGTTCACCTAGTGTGAAACTACGCTGGTAAGCACCGGTTGGGTTGTCTGTCGGCACGAAAGGCACATCGATCGGGAAGGGGAAGCCCTCATCGGTATATTGCAGGATGCCGTGGCCTTCCATTTGCCACATGTTGGGCACCGTGATCTGGCCCCAGTCAGTCATCCTTTGTGAATAAAAGTCGTCGGGCACCAGCAGCGGGTTGGTGAAGTAGTTAAAGCTCCATTGGCCGCTGAGCGCCATAAAGTGGCTGCTGAGGGCGCGCTGAAAGGTTTGGGCACGCTTGAGTGAGTCATATGAGAAGAAGTAGGCGCGGGGGGCCATTCGGTTCTCATGCAGGTGTTGAAAGTTTTCCCAATTATTCACGTCATCTCTCCTGGTCTGAATGCTGTAGGCCGCAGTCTTGGCATGGAATGCGTCAATGCTTGGAGTGATTTTAGTAAAACATTTACTAAAACATAGCCGATAATTTGTTTTGCTTTAACTCGATCACGCTTTATGTTCATTGCGCTGGTGGATCTGTGATCGGGTTAAAGAAATGGCTGATTGGCGTGGTAGGCGGAGAGAAGTGGCAAAAATTGGTGGATTATGAGGTAAAAAATCCCGTAATTATTAGTATTTTTTACTAATAACTAAGCGGTTGGATACGGGATAGGCGTTTTAACGGGCGCAGCATGCGGCGCCCCAACATGGCGAGAATTGAGTCGTCAGTTACTTGGTGGTTTCACGCAGCTTTAACTTGCTGGGCACGTAGACCTGTAGTGGCAGGGCACGACCATCACGGAATTTCTCCAGCAGCAGGTTGACCCCTTGGATCCCCATCATTTCCGAGTGGATACGCACGGTAGAAAGCGGTGGGAAGGTGAAACGCGCGGTCGGGATATCGTTCACGCTGATCAGGGCGATGTCCTGTGGGATTTTCAACCCCAACTCATGAATGCTGCGCAGTACCCCAATGGCAATGGAGTCTGAGGCGACAAACAGCGCGGCAGGATAATCCGCGGTTGCCAGCATCTTTTTCGCCAGCTCATAGCCGGAGGCGCTAGAGAAATCGCCACGGTAGATATCTTGATCGCGGACCACGCCTTTCAGCCGCCCATATTCCACAAAGGCCGCTTCGCGGATATCCGCTTTATTCGGCTCATCGGCACCGCCGATAAAACCGATGCGTTTGGCACCGTGTTCAATAAAGAAGTCGATGATCTCTTTGCTGATTTTTGTCAGATCGATATCCACTGAGTCGTACTCGGAACCGGGCTCATTAAAATCAATAAAGCAGATGTTGTCGGTTAGCGCCGCTGCCTTACGCAGGATCTCAGGTGCAGGCTTGCTGACGATCAGCACGCCGGTGATCTTTTTCAAATCCGGCAGTTGGTTGTTTTTGTAGCAGTTGGTGAGTTCAATCCCCAACCTCTCGCACTGGGTTTCGATGCCGTGGCGAATGGAAAGATAATAAGGATCGTTGATTTCCATCTCTTGCTTATAGCTGTATAGCGCCAGCACGTGGTGCTGTACCACTGTGTTAGTCAGATGCTTTTTGGCACTGCTGGTCTTGTATTCCAGCTTTTCGGCAATTTCCAGAATGCGATGCTTGGTCTCTTCTTTGACGTTGAGCGTGGGATCGTCATTCAAAACCCGGGAGACCGTCGCCAATGAAACTCCTGCTTCGGCCGCGATGTCTTTCAGCGTTGCCATATCTATCCTTATCTCACAGCCTGAACGGCAAACTTCGTTATCTGGCATTGTAAGTGATGTCGGCGAACTTTCATCAGTTTTTAGTAAAAAATAAGGGTTGCGAGATTAACGGGTTCACTCTTTATGGGCCCGAAGGCCTGAAATCAATACCTTCAGGCCGTACTGTCAATAATGCCTGGTTGGATAGCGTTTTAAGCTGCTATGATTGATACTCATTAGCTTGATTTCTTTGAATTAATCGACGCGAGAAACCGTATGAAGCCTAAATCTGTCACGCTGAATGACGTCGCCGACTATTCCGGAGTGTCGTATCAAACCGTGTCACGGGTATTAAATCGTGCTGAACACGTTTCGGATAAAACCCGCGCGAAGGTCGAGCAGGCCATGGCTGCGCTGAATTACGTACCAAACCGTGTCGCACAACAACTTGCAGGCAAACAGAGTTTTACGCTGGGGCTGGCGACCACCGAACTAGCGCTGCACGCACCTTCTCAAATCGCTTCGGCAATTAAAACGCAGGCAAACCAGATGGGATTTAACGTGGTGATTTCCATGGTGGAAGATCTTAGCGTTCAGGCCTGTCGCACTGCGATAAATGAGCTGTTGTCGCAAAGGGTAGATGGATTGCTGATTAATGTTTCGCTCTGCGCTGAAGATTCTCACGCTATTGAACAAGTTTGTGGCGAGGTGCCTGCGCTGTTTTTGGACGTCGACCCTGATTCTGATGTCTCCAGCATTCTTTTTGATCCCTATCAGGGGGCTCGGCAAGGGGTAGAACATGTCGTTGCTCTTGGGCATCGTGATATAGCACTGATTACCGGGCCGCTGGTCTCGATTTCGGCACGCTTGCGCTATCAGGGGTGGCTGACTACGTTAGCAGAGCGTCAGCTGAAGCCTTGTTCGGTGCTCCATGGAGATTGGAGTGCGGCCTCCGGTTACCAGCTTGCCGGGCAGATCCTGAGCTTGCCAAAACACCCAACGGCGATCTTGGTTGCTAACGATCAAATGGCGTTAGGCGTGCTGCGTGCGCTGCAGGAGTATGGGTTGCAAATTCCGGTGCAAATGTCGGTAGTGGGATACGATGATACAGAAGACAGTGCTTATTATTACCCACCGCTGACAACCATTAAGCAGGACTTTCGGATGTTGGGGCAGGAAAGCGTTAAACGCCTGGTTCAGTGTCTGGAAGATCGACATGTGTCTCATGCCGGTTCTTTGCGTCTGACGACCAGTCTGGTGCAAAGGCATACAACGGCGGTTATGAATCAAGAGAAGGTATCGCTGCACACTTTATCCCAGGAGTTGCTGCGTATCGCACGTCAAATCTCCGCGCTCGAGGGAAAATAGCCGCCAAAGTCAGGGATCGGTTGCGATCCCTGAGCTTAATTTGTGACTGATCTCGCTTTCCCAAGGATATTTGCTTTACACCTCTACGCGCATTGTTCATTTTATTATTAATTGTGAGCGTATAACATTTAGAGGGAAAGCATGAACTCATCTCAAACAGGGAAATCACTCAGCGCTGTTTTATCTCGTCGAGACTGGGAAAATCCTGCCTGTACGCAATACCGTCGCCTACCCGCGCATCCGCCATTTCAAAGTTGGCGCAATGAGCAAGATGCAAGAGAGGATAGGGCTTCAGCTCAATCTGCTTCATTAAATGGCACCTGGAAGTTTAGCTATTTTAGTCAGCCAGAACGGGTGCCGGAGACCTGGCTACAGAGCGACCTGGACAACGCTGATGAAATACAGGTGCCGTCAAACTGGCAATTGGCTGGCTACGATGCACCGATTTACACCAACGTTACCTATCCGATCCCGGTTAATCCGCCTTTCGTCCCTGTAGAAAACCCTACGGGATGTTATTCGCTCACATTTAATCTCGATGATGAGTGGTTAGCGCAGGGACAGACCCGGATTATTTTCGACGGTGTCAATTCTGCGTTTTATCTGTGGTGCAATGGTCACTGGGTTGGCTATTCGCAAGACAGCCGTTTACCTGCTGAATTCGATCTCAGCGACGTTTTGGTTCCAGGGGAAAACCGGCTGGCGGTGATGGTATTACGCTGGTGCGACGGCAGTTATCTGGAAGATCAGGATATGTGGCGCATGAGCGGGATTTTCCGCGATGTCAGCCTATTGCATAAACCCGCCACTCACCTGAGCGATATCTCTATCACCACGCCATTAAGTGACAGTTTCCGCCGAGGGGAATTGGTGGTAGAGGTGCAAGCTCATCAGCCACAACAACACCGGGTGCAGGTGCAACTGTGGCGTAAAGATGCCCTGATCGCCGAGAAAACGCAGGACTTCGGCAGCGAGATTATCGATGAGCGCGGCGCTTATGATGAGCGTACGACCCTGCGCCTGCCGGTGGATCAACCCGCCTTGTGGAGTGCAGAGACGCCGACACTGTATCGCGCAGTGGTCAAGTTGCTCTCCCCAACGGGTGAATTGGTGGAGGCTGAAGCCTATGATGTCGGTTTCCGCCAGGTTGAAATCAGCAACGGCTTACTGAAGCTTAACGGACAGCCGCTATTGATACGTGGCACCAACCGCCATGAGCACCATCCTGAGCAGGGTCAGGTCATGGATGAAGCCACCATGCGTCAGGATATCCTGCTGATGAAGCAGCATAATTTCAACGCGGTGCGCTGTTCCCATTATCCGAACCACCCGCGGTGGTACAAGCTGTGCGATCGCTTCGGCCTGTACGTAGTGGATGAGGCTAATATTGAAACCCACGGCATGCAGCCGATGAACCGGCTTTGTAACGATCCGCTCTGGCTACCCGCCATGAGCGAGCGCGTTACGCGCATGGTGCAGCGTGACCGTAACCACGCTTGTATTATCATCTGGTCATTGGGTAATGAATCTGGCCATGGGTGCAACCATGATGCACTGTACCGCTGGATAAAAAGTCAGGATCCCACCCGTCCGGTACAGTATGAAGGCGGCGGAGCCAACACCGCCGCAACGGATATTATCTGCCCGATGTACGCAAGGGTAGAGCAGGATCAACCTTTCCCAGCGGTACCCAAATGGTCGATCAAAAAGTGGATCGGTTTACCCGACGAACACCGCCCGCTGATCCTGTGCGAGTACGCCCATGCCATGGGCAATAGCTTTGGCGGTTTTGATCGTTATTGGCAGGCTTTTCGTAAACATCCGCGACTGCAGGGGGCTTTGTCTGGGACTGGGTCGACCAAGCTTTGACACGTCTTGCCGATGATGGTCAATCATACTGGGCTTACGGCGGCGACTTCGGTGATACGCCCAATGACCGCCAATTTTGTTTGAACGGGTTGGTATTCCCCGATCGCAGCCCGCACCCGGCACTGTTTGAAGCGCAGCGTGCCCAGCAGTTTTATCAGTTCCAAATGCTCGAACAGCAGTCGTTAACGATTGAAGTGAGCAGTGAGTATTTATTCCGTACCAGCGATAACGAGCGGCTTTATTGGAATGTAGCCTTGGACGGGAAAGCTATTGCACAGGGCGAGGTTGAACTGTCATTAGCGGCGCAGGGTACACAGAAAATCGTATTGGGTGATATTCCCGAACTGAAAGAGAGCGGTGAACTGTGGTTAAACGTGGAGGTTCGCCAAATCAAGGCAACGGCATGGTCTGATGAGCATCATCGTTGTGCCTGGGACCAGTGGCGTTTAGCACGACCATTAACCTTACCAACCGATCACAGTGACGTTCAGGCGCAGTCACCTCGGTTGAACAAGCATAATGACGCTTTCAGCATTGAGTGGGGTACACAGCGCTGGCAGTTCAATCGGCAAACCGGTTTGCTTGAGCAGTGGTGGCAGGATGAAAAAGCCGCTCTGTTGACGCCGTTACGCGACAACTTTACCCGCGCACCGCTTGATAATGACATTGGTGTGAGCGATGCCGCTCACATCGATCCTAATGCATGGGTAGAACGTTGGAAGATAGCTGGAATGTACGCGCTAGAAACGCGCTTACTGCAATGTGAAGCCGATGCGATTTCACAAGGCGTGCAGATCTGCACAGCCCATGCTTATGCCTACCAAAACAACATCATGTTTATCAGCCGCAAGACCTATTTGATCGACTGCCAGGGTAAACTGCATATTGATGTCAACGTTGACGTAGCCCATGGAATTCCAGCACCGGCGCGGATTGGCTTGAGCTGCCAACTTGCGGAGGTTGCTGAACACGCAAAGTGGCTAGGGTTAGGCCCACACGAAAACTACCCTGACCGCCAGCTTTCCGCTCAGCTTGGGCGGTGGACGTTACCGCTTTCTGAGCTACATACGCCATACATTTTCCCAACGGAGAATGGATTGCGTTGCAATACTCGCCAACTGAATTTTGGCCACTGGCAGTGGCAAGGGGATTTCCACTTTAGCCTCAGCCAATATAGCCAGCAACAATTGGCTGATACCTCACATAACCATTTGTTGCGCGCGGAGCAGGGGGCTTGGGTCAATATAGATGGTTTCCATATGGGGGTCGGCGGTGATGACTCATGGAGCCCGAGTGTGAGCCCGGATTTTATCTTGGATGCTGAGCACTACAACTATAAGTTGGTTTGGCAGTACGGCGGATAAGACTTATTCATCATGGGATGGATTCTTGGTTGCACTTGTTTACTCCAGTCACAGGGTTATCTATGTGACTGGAGGCGTGGGTTTAGCACCTTCCCGCAACTCGAATTTTTACAATACAGAAAAGTATCTATCTCCTACCTGATGAAAATATAAATAATGTCGCGTACTTGAGTATGAACTCAAACGCGCTTGGGTTTTGCACAAGGAGTTCGCATGTATTATTTGAAAAACACTAACTTCTGGATGTTTGGGCTGTTTTTCTTTTTCTACTTCTTCATCATGGGGGCCTATTTCCCGTTTTTTCCTATCTGGCTGCATGACATCAACCAGGTCAGTAAAAGCGATACCGGCATTATCTTTGCCAGCATCTCCTTCTTCTCATTACTCTTTCAACCGATATTTGGCTTGCTGTCGGATAAGCTGGGGTTGAGAAAACACTTGCTGTGGATAATCACAGGAATGCTGGTGTTGTTTGCGCCGTTCTTTATCTATGTTTTTGGCCCGCTACTACGCACCAATATTGTTTTAGGCTCCATCGTGGGCGGGATTTATCTTGGTTTCATTTATAACGGAGGTGCGCCGGCTATTGAAGCGTATATAGAAAAAGTAAGCCGCCGTAGCTCGTTTGAATTTGGCCGTGCGCGTTTATTTGGCTGTGTGGGCTGGGCGTTGTGTGCCTCTGTAGTTGGTATTATGTTTACCATCAACAACGAATTTGTATTCTGGCTGGGCTCTGGTTGTGCCGTGATACTGGCGATCCTGTTACTTATCGCTAAGCCTGAAACCGGCAGTACCGCCGAGGTTGCTGACAAATTGGGCGCTAACAGTAAGCCGTTTAATTTACGCTTGGCGTTCGAATTACTGAAAGACTCAAAACTGTGGTTTTTAGCCCTGTACGTGGTAGGCGTTTCCTGTACCTATGATGTGTTTGATCAGCAATTCGCCAACTTTTTCACTTCGTTCTTCTCTTCAACTGAACAAGGAACGCGTGTTTTTGGTTATGTCACCACGATGGGGGAGTTGCTGAATGCCTCAATCATGTTTTTTGCACCGCTCATTGTGAATCGCATCGGTGGGAAAAATGCGCTGTTGCTCGCGGGGCTAATCATGTCGATACGTATTATCGGCTCTTCATTTGCCTCTACGCCGTTAGAAGTGGTTATTCTGAAAACCTTGCATATGTTTGAAATTCCGTTCCTGATCGTTGGCTGTTTTAAGTATATCACTTCGGTATTTGAGGTGCGTTTCTCTGCCACTATTTATCTGGTTTGCTTCTGTTTCTTTAAACAATTAGCCATCATGTTTATGTCGGTCTTTGCCGGGAATATGTATGAAAAAGTCGGCTTCCACGGAACCTACCTTATTCTGGGGCTTATTGCGCTAACGTTTACTCTGATATCAGTCTTCACTTTGTCGGGACGTGGGCCGCTGTCAGCTTTTAAACCTGAACCTGAAGCCGTAAGGGATATGGCATAGTCAACGACAAGGATAATGTGATGATGACGCAACGGGAAAAGTTAGCCAGTGGGTGTTTATACACTGATATGGATGAAGGTATGGCAGAAGAGCGCCTGCGCGGAAAAGAATTGGTTTATGACTTTAATCATACACGGCCTTCAGAGCGGACAAAACGTGAAGCGCTGATCCGACAACTGATGGGAAGGGTCGGCAAGAACTTTTGGATTGAGCCGCCGCTGCATGTTGCCTATGGTAGCCAGATCGCTATTGGGGAAAACTTTTACGCCAACTTTAATCTGGTTGTGGTGGACGACGGTAAGGTGCTGATTGGCGATAATGTGATGATTGCACCGAATGTCACGATATCTACCACGGGGCACCCGGTGGATCCTGCGGTGCGTATTACCGGCCAGCAGTTTTCTTTGCCCGTCACCATTGAAGATAATGTCTGGATTGGTAGTGGGGTCATCATTAACCCTGGCGTCACCATAGGTCGTAACAGCGTTATTGGTGCTGGAAGCGTGGTGACCAAGGATGTGCCTGCAGATGTGGTCGCTGCGGGCGTTCCCTGCCGCGTACTAAGACCCATCGGTGAGCACGATCGAGTTTTCTACCATAAAGGGCGGCGTTTCACAGATAGCTCACTATAAACGGCAAGATAATCTGTTCGCTGCGTAGGGGCGCGGCTTGTTGTTTCATAGATGATCCGGCTGTGGAGTCTGGTTCAGCTCGGTTAAAGTTTAC
The DNA here is from genome assembly GCF_003668775.1 of Serratia sp. 3ACOL1. Taxonomy (NCBI): domain Bacteria; kingdom Pseudomonadati; phylum Pseudomonadota; class Gammaproteobacteria; order Enterobacterales; family Yersiniaceae; genus Serratia; species Serratia sp. 3ACOL1. The sequence goes on from NZ_CP033055.1 coordinate 1,140,340, forward strand.
CCGCCCTTGGGCGGGTAACTAAAGAGCCTTTAAAAGCTACAAGAGGGAGACGCTTACTTCAGCTCGTCAACCATGGTGGTGGCGCGGCCAATATAGTTAGCTGGCGTCATGGCTTTCAGACGGGTTTTCTCGTCTTCCGGCAGTTCCAGGCTATCGATAAAGGCTTGCATACCTGCCGCATCCACGCGTTTACCACGGGTCAGCTCTTTCAGCTTCTCATACGGCTTTTCGATGCCGTAGCGGCGCATCACGGTCTGGATCGGCTCGGCCAGCACTTCCCAGTTGTGATCCAGCTCGTCCAGCAGGTGCGCACGGTTCACTTCCAGCTTGCTGATGCCTTTCATGGTGGCTTGATAGGCAATCAGCGCATAGCCCAGGCCCACGCCCAGGTTACGCAGCACCGTGGAGTCCGTCAGGTCACGCTGCCAGCGGGAAACCGGCAGTTTGCTAGCCAGATGGCCCAGCACCGCGTTAGCCAGGCCCAGGTTGCCTTCGGAGTTCTCGAAGTCGATCGGGTTAACCTTGTGCGGCATGGTGGAAGAACCGATCTCACCGGCAATGGTTTTTTGCTTGAAGTGGTTCAGGGCGATGTAACCCCAGATATCGCGGTCAAAGTCGATCAGGATGGTGTTGAAACGCGCTACGCAGTCGAACAGCTCGGCGATATAGTCATGAGGCTCGATCTGGGTGGTGTACGGGTTCCAAGTCACTCCCAGCGAGGTGACGAACTCTTCGCTGAAACGGTGCCAGTCCACTTCCGGATAGGCTACGATGTGGGCATTGTAGTTACCTACCGCGCCGTTGATTTTGCCGAGGATCTCAACGCGCTCTAACTGACGATATTGACGCTCCATCCGGTAGGCCACGTTGGCAAACTCTTTACCCACGGTAGACGGGGTAGCGGGTTGACCATGGGTACGTGACAGCAGCGGAATATCGCGATATTCCAGCGCCAACCCTTTGATGGACTCGATGATTTTGCGCCAGTGCGGCAACACCACATCCTGACGCGCGGTGTGCAGCATCAGTGCGTGGGACAGGTTGTTGATGTCTTCAGAGGTACAGGCGAAGTGGATAAACTCGGACACGGCGTGCAGAGCGGGTACTGATTCCACTTTTTCTTTCAGGAAGTATTCCACCGCTTTCACGTCGTGGTTGGTGGTGCGCTCGATGGTCTTGATGCGCTGGGCGTCTTCTTCACTGAATTCTGCGACGATCTTATCAAGGTAAGCGTTTGCGTCGGCGTCAAAAGCGGGAACTTCTTTGATCTCTGCGCAAGCGGCCAGTTTTTGCAGCCAACGTACTTCAACCTGCACGCGGAATTTCAGCAAGCCATACTCGCTGAAAATGGTGCGCAGTGCGCTGACTTTATCACCGTAGCGTCCATCAATGGGGGAAACGGCGGTCAGTGAGGATAATTCCATCGGTAGCAACTCCTGGGAAGTTTAACAATGAGCAACGATATTTTGCGCCTGCTTGAGCAGACGATTACGGGAAAACATTAACTGCAGGCGGCTACCGCCAACCTGCTGCCACAGCACGGCGGCACGGATACCGGCGAGCAGGGTGGCACGAACCTTGGCCTGCACCTGCGGATTTTGCAAGATGGCGGGCGAACCGGTTACCTGAATACGCGGCCCCAATGGTGCCACGACATCGACGTAGATACCGGCCAGAGCGCTGATGATGGTATCTGAACCCAGCTCATAATGTGCCAACTGACGCTCCAACTGGCTCAAGCGCTCGCCAAGCGTATTCATCGCCGTTTTGTTGGCGTTAAGCTTGCGCTCCAGCACCATCAGGCTGATGGTGTAGCGGGTCAGCTCGGCGGCCGGGCCTTTGTTATTGGCGTTGAGTACGCCAATCAAGGTTTCCAGCCCCATTTTCAGGTTACGCTCTTCGCCGCCGAACACCGCCAGGGTAGAAGGGGATCCATTTGCAACAGGCTGTTGAGCGAGGTATGGAAGGCTTCGCCATCCATTTGCCCTTCATGCGCCAACTGCTGTACCAGACGGGCCGCTTGGCTAATCCCGGCCATGGCCAGCGTGATGTCGTAATAATTCTTCGCCACGGTTACTCCTGTATACGCTGTTCAATAATGCCGCCGCCCAGGCAGATATCGCCCTGATAAAACACGGCGGACTGGCCTGGGGTGACGGCTGCGACCAGCTCATCGAAGCGGACTTCGATGCGCTCGGCGTCTAGCGGCGTCACGGTGCAAGGAATATCCTGCTGGCGATAACGGGTTTTAACCGTACAGCGCAGAGGTTGTGTCAACGGCAGGCGATCCACCCAATGTAACTGCTGGGCGATCAGGCCGATAGACATCAGGCGCGGATGTTCGTGGCCTTGGGCGACCACCAGAATATTGTTGGCGACGTCTTTATCCACCACGTACCACGGATCTTCGCTGCTGTCTTTCATACCGCCAATGCCCAACCCTTTGCGTTGGCCAAGGGTGTGATACATCAAGCCCTGGTGCTCGCCGATGGTTTGGCCGTCGACGCTAACAATCGGGCCTGGCTGTGCTGGCAGATAGCGGCCCAGGAAGTCGCGGAATTTACGTTCGCCAATAAAGCAGATGCCGGTAGAGTCTTTTTTCTTGGCGGTGACCAGTTCCAACTGCTCCGCAATGCGGCGCACCTCTGGCTTTTCCAACTCACCGACCGGGAACAGGCTTTGCGCAACCTGCTCGTGGCTTAACGTATACAGGAAATAGCTCTGGTCTTTGTTACCGTCGACGCCGCGAAGCAGGCGGCTTTTGCCGTCCACGTCCTGGCGGCGGACATAGTGACCGGTAGCGATAAAATCCGCCCCCAGATCTTCCGCCGCAAACTCCAGGAACGCTTTGAATTTGATTTCTTTATTGCACAGGATATCCGGGTTAGGGGTACGGCCAGCCTTGTACTCTTCAAGGAACAGCTCGAACACGTTGTCCCAGTACTCCGCCGCGAAGTTCACCGTATGCAGCTCGATGCCCAGCTTGTCGCAGACGGCTTGCGCATCGGCCAAATCGGTGGCGGCCGAGCAGTATTCCTCGTCGTCGTCTTCTTCCCAGTTCTTCATGAACAACCCAGCGACCTGATAGCCCTGTTGTTGTAACAGATAGGCGGTAACGGAAGAGTCGACGCCGCCGGACATTCCGACGATCACTTTTTTCTGGCTGTTGTCTGACATGGGGATCTCACGAACTTGAACACGTACTGTGCGATAAAAAACAAGCGCAGGATTTTACCACGTTGGCTGCCTGCGCGCACGGCCCTTATTTGCGGTTAAAGCGGCCAGTTAAAGCTGGCAACCAGCGACAACGGGTAGCGTTCCGGCTGCTGATAACAACGGATCGTCTCAGCCACCAGCGGTGAACGCAGGTTTTCAGCCTCCAGGACCTGCTCGGCGGTGAGCCACAGGCAGCGATCGATATCATCGTCTTGCGGCTCGGTGGGCAGCGGCTGCTCCAGCTCAATCACAAAGCAGAAGCGCAGAAACGGCGTGCTGTCTGGCGCGATCCACTGATGCATCCGCAGAAAAGACTGCGGCGTGGCGCGGATGCCGGTTTCTTCCCACAGCTCGCGCTCGGCGGCCTGGACCAGCGTTTCATCCGCTTCGAGATGGCCGGCCGGTTGATTCCACAGGGCTTTACCGTTGATGGTTTCTTCGACTACCAAAAATTTACCGGCGGCATGAACCACGCAGGCAACGGTGACGTGCGGCTTAAACATGGCGGTTCCTTATAGTGAATCGACGGTCTGCCATTCCCCTGGTTGCAAGCTCCCCAGAGAAAGATTGCCCATACTGTAACGAATCAGGCGCAGGGTAGGGAAGCCGATATGTGCCGTCATGCGACGCACCTGGCGGTTTCGGCCCTCGTAGAGCGTGATTTTCAGCCAACTGGTGGGGATGGTCTTGCGTTCCCGGATCGGTGGATTGCGCGGCCATAGCCATTCTGGCTCTTCGACCCGTTCCGCTCCAACGGGCAGGGTTGGCCCATCGTTCAGCGTAACGCCAAGGCGCAATGCTGCCAGATCGCTATCCTGTGGTTCGCCTTCCACCTGCACATAGTAAATCTTACCGGTGCGTTTGCCGGGCTGGGTTAGCTGCGCCTGTAGCTTGCCGTCGTTGGTCAGCACCAGTAAGCCTTCGCTGTCGCGATCGAGGCGCCCGGCGGCATAAACATCGCTGAAAGGAATGAATTTTTTCAGGGTGACGCGGCCGGCTTCGTCGGTAAATTGTGGTAACACATCAAAGGGTTTGTTGAAGATAACCACTCGCCGCGGTGCCTGCGATTTCTGGCGGGCTGCGGGTTTACTGCGGCTGAATCGTTTAACTTGGTGATTTTTAACAGAGAATTTAGTCATGGTCTTTGAGATTTCGAATGATAAGCGCATTATAGCCTAATCCGTTTCGGATTGGCGCGAGCTGAATATTCAAGTAGTATTGACACGCATCTTACAAAGCATTAACAAAAATTGCGCTTGAAGACAGAAAGGAGAGGTTGATGGAAAGCAAAGTAGTTGTTCCGGCAGAAGGTAAAAAGATTACGGTTGATGCCCAGGGTAAACTGGTTGTTCCGCATAACCCTATCATCCCGTTCATCGAAGGTGACGGTATTGGCGTTGACGTTACCCCTGCCATGATCCACGTGGTGGATGCAGCGGTTAAAAAGGCCTACCACGGCGAACGTAAAATCTCCTGGATGGAAATCTATACCGGTGAAAAATCCACCCACGTTTACGGGAAAGACGTGTGGCTGCCGGAAGAAACTCTGGAACTCATTCGTGACTACCGCGTAGCGATCAAAGGCCCACTGACTACGCCAGTGGGTGGCGGTATTCGTTCTCTGAACGTGGCACTGCGCCAACAGCTCGATCTGTACGTGTGTCTGCGCCCGGTGCGTTATTACCAGGGCACACCAAGCCCGGTTAAGCAGCCAGAGCTGACCGATATGGTGATCTTCCGTGAAAACGCCGAAGACATCTATGCCGGTATCGAATGGAAAGCGGGTTCTGCAGAAGCCGACAAAGTGATCAAATTCCTGCGTGACGAAATGGGCGTGAAGAAGATCCGTTTCCCAGAGCAGTGCGGTATTGGCGTTAAGCCTTGTTCCGAAGAAGGCACCAAACGCCTGGTTCGTGCGGCCATCGAATATGCGATCACCAACGATCGTGATTCAGTGACGCTGGTTCACAAAGGCAACATCATGAAGTTCACCGAAGGTGCCTTCAAGGATTGGGGCTACGAACTGGCACGTGAAGAGTTCGGTGGTGAACTGATCGACGGCGGCCCATGGCTGAAAATCAAAAACCCGAACACCGGTAAAGAGATCGTGGTTAAAGACGTGATCGCCGACGCCTTCCTGCAGCAAATCCTGCTGCGCCCGGCTGAATACGACGTGATCGCCTGTATGAACCTGAACGGTGACTACATCTCCGACGCCCTGGCCGCTCAGGTTGGCGGTATCGGTATCGCACCTGGTGCCAACATCGGTTCCGATTGTGCGCTGTTTGAAGCCACCCACGGCACCGCGCCTAAGTATGCTGGCCAGGATAAAGTGAACCCAGGTTCCATCATCCTGTCCGCTGAGATGATGTTACGTCACATGGGCTGGTTTGAAGCTGCTGACCTGATCGTTAAGGGCATGGAAGGCGCTATCGCTGCCAAGACCGTGACCTACGATTTCGAACGTCAGCTAGAAGGCGCTAAGCTACTGAAATGTAGCGAGTTTGGCGACGCTATCGTTAAACACATGTAAGTGTGTTTGTGCGTTGAATGATAACGGGAGCCTGATGGTTCCCGTTTTTTATTATTCCAATTGCAACGGTTATCAAAACGTTATCAAAACAAGTTATCAAAACTCGGCCATTTGGGTGCTTTTGAGCCTAGAGGCTTAAGATTGAACTTGGTACAAACGGTAGGGCAGAATCGTTTGCTGGGATGGGCAACCTAATATCGGGTTCTACCACTGATGATTGTATATCAAGCTGAATGGTATTGGTTAAAAGTGTGGAAGGCTGTACTATCTGAGACCTCTAAAATACAACCAGGCTTTTGCAGCGATGTATAAATTCTACCCTCCAACGGAATACTCTCTCAGAAATATATCAGAGAACACAATTTACATGAATCCCCCTCATCTTTTCAACGATCCCTATGAGCTCGATTGCATTGTGGAAAGCGGGTTTCCACCTCTAGACAGTAAAACACCTCGTCTTAATCGTATATTAGAGGCTTGGCTTGGTGAGAGCATAGATATGAGCATAGTGAATAATTATTATACGGACTATACATCAAGTCTAATAGAACCTAAGTTAAATGATACTTCTTTCAGAAATAAAGTTAGAATTTCCTGTTTCACTAGAAGTCCATTTAATGCATTGATGTGGGCTTATTATGCCGATTCGATGAGCGGCATTTGTGTGGAGTATGACGAAGAAAAAATTTGCAGACTTAGTGAAGAAGACGCATATCTTTTTGATGTAGTGTACTCCGAAAAGTTTCCGGTAATTGATACAGCACTCTTGGCTGTCTGGGATTCAATAGCGGACTATCACCTAGATGTTTTTGAGAGTACTAGAGAGTATGAAAAACATAAAGAAATGTATGATGAAGGGTATGATGTTTCAATCAAATCAATAAAAGAGATATATCAAAAATCCTTGGCGACAAAGGCAAGGTTTTGGGAGCATGAAGCTGAAACTAGAATTGTTAAGATTGTTGATGATAATGTCAATGATGACTCTGGTTTTATACTGCCACTTATCGAAGACACAATAAAGTCTGTTATACTTGGTCCAAACATAAAGCCTGAATATAAAAATCATCTCTTGAGTATCTTGCAATCAAAAATATAATTGCAAAGGAGATTGTTAAATCAGGAAATTACAAATGGGAATTAAAAATCATCTAAAATGATAACCCTGAAAGTGATTTCATGTGTCTGCGGGCGTTTTAAATGTGAGCACTCAGGTGCTCGCTAACTCGCTAATAAAACGACTCGTTCCTGCAAATTTTTCTGGGCTGAAATACTCCTTAATGCTGGGGGAGTCACATTATACACTGAGGTTTAAAGACGTGGTCACTACCTAACTAGCAGCCATAGCCCTCAGGCAATCACCTTTATTACTTCTCCTTTAGTGAATTGAATTTTTTCCATCTCTCTAATAAAACGCTATGCGATATTTTATGTTTTATTTTTAAGTTGGCGCCCTCGAACTGTTGATAACCATGTTGGAGGGGGCCAGTAGATAAACGAATACTATTTGTTTCAGGCTCTATAGCAAATAAATGCAAGTCAAACAACGTATGAATATCACTACGAAGCAGCAGTCCATTACTGATATGATTATGGCTATCATTTCGATATGCATCAATATGAGCTGCTTCAAGAATATCTACGAGCTCACATCCAGTAACAGCACAGATAGGATTTGATTTTAAAAGTTTATCTCTGAATTTTTGTTGTCCACGTCGCTGTTTTATTTGTCGCTCGACTATTTTCCTTAGATCATCAGTCATTAAGTTTGGTATGTCATTATCTGCTTCTTCAGCCTTAAGGTCTAGAACATCAGCGGGTATAGAACCTAGTAATTCGATAGCCCATTGAAGATTAACCTCTTGAATTGACATTTGCCCATTGTAACGCGGGGTCTCGGTAATGAGTTGAGATATTGAAATATCTGTTATCTCTTTGTAGTATTCTCCATAATTGGCAATGAACTCTACTGCCGGTTCAAAAAGCACTCTTGGCACATCAAATTGGTGACCATTATCACAGCGCCATTCAGGTTTAATGGTTTTCCGAGGGAGGATTTTTTTTGCATTACAATCTAGGTGGCTACATTTATTGCGTTTTTTTATTGTGCTTTGTGTTGCTATTATATCTATAATAGAAACTCCAAGGACGCTATCTCTGTTCGTGACGATAACAATATCACCTTCTTTAACATTTTTGTGGTTAGCGACAAAACTATCATAACGATAAAAGACGGATGAGTTGTCATGGTAACCATCATTACCCCAATACCTTAAATCATCCTGTTCAATAGCCTTAAAAGACCATGCTTGCTGTGCCACGAAATTACCCTGTATATAAATAGCGTTGATTTGTACCATCAAATAGCAAATGGTTATAATTTGCAAGTCAAATCTTCAATGTCGTCGTGATGTCAACGTATTGTGATACACCACATGCTCAATAGACGAGTTTTTTACTGTACTTACAATTACCTCGCTTTATAGGACTATGGGCATCCGCTTCTGGCGCAGAACCGACAGTTGGATTTGATTAAGCCAAGAGTATAAAGTAACAGGCTAAGCATGAGCTAATACAAGTAAACACTTAAGGAGCGCATCTCAAGTTAGCAGCTAACCTTGATCCAATCTTTGCCCCTATCATCATGATAGCGATCGGTTTGGGTTTGTGTTTTGTGTCCCAGAAGTATCTGCGTGTTTACTCCCTGGGACTTATACAGCCTTTCGGCGAGCGAACGTTGCTCATGAAATGTTGCTGGTGTACCGTTTCCCCAATCAATATCAGTTTTATCTCTGGCCTTGCTAAAGTTGGTTGTCAGCGTATTACCTGAAACCTTGGCTCCACGCTGGGCCATTGATGTCGAACGGAAGTAATGAACCAGATACGGACTTACAGCATAATCTCTGCAACGCGAGATAACCTCACGTAAGGATATGTTCAAAGCATCGCATCGAAGAGAAAGCGGTATTGCCAACTTAGAACCTGTTTTTTCTTGCGAAATATGTAAGTGGTCATCCCAAACATCACTGAATTTCATTGCTGAGATATCACCCAGGCGCTGACCTGTGACTATGGCCAAGAGCATCGCATTACCCATGTATTGATGCTGTTTATCAGCAATATCGAAAATTTTCTGCCACTCTTCTAGGTTCAAACGCTGGCGTGTAATTTTCCTCCGCGGCTGCTTAGTGGCCTCTGCAGGGTTATAACCTGGTGGGACCTCACCTGCATGTTGAGCCTCTTTGAACACGTCGATCAAAACAGAGCGAACAACCTGAGCCATACGGGCCTGCCCAATAGCTTTGTACTCATCAAGGATCGCCGCAATATCCCGAGCATCAACAGCAGGCAGGGGTTTCATGCCAAGACTGTGGCGCATCAATGCCACGGGTTTATGTTTCTGCTTAAAAGTGTTCGGCCGGATATCTTGCGTGGCCAAACGCTCTTCCTGAATCTTCCAATAGCGATCGAGCCAGGTACTGACAGTAATTTCCTTGCCCTTAATACGAGCCAGCCGATCGCTTAGAGCCAAGATCTGCCGGCTACGCTGCTCCGCCAGTCGGTTATTCGCTTCGATCGCAATTTCACGGGCTTCCTGTTCATTATCACCAAGGGCGTGATACTTGCCAGTTACTGGATGTCGATACCGCCAATACACCTTGTTGACCTTGCGGCTAAATAACGGGTATAGGTTAGGAATATCAACATTGTTCTTACGTGGACGGGCTGCCATCGTTCAAGATCCTCAGTAACTTTGGATTATCAGTGTGCTTAATGACTGGGGAAGTGAGCGGGCCAACCAGCTCCGCATCTTCACGTACACGCCATAGTTTGCCTTCTTTACGTGCTGGTGGGGCGAAGTGGCCTTCCTTTGCACAGCGTCGTAAAGTATTCAGCGAGGGCGGTTTACTGCGGTATCGCTCCGCTGCCCATTCTTCAAGGGTTAACATCTGTAGCATAGGTTTTCTCCACACATAGCCCGCCGCATACGGGTGTGACACGTCACATTAATTTAAGATCATGCCAGCCAAGGTTTACCCAGCATGCCGCCTCGGTATCGAGACAGCACTTACCGACCGGCAACTGTTCGCCGCACCGCTGGCACTGCTTACCATTCAATTCCGCCAACCTTTCTTTCAGTTCCGCGTGGTCTTTACGGATCAGCATGGAAACGTACTCATTGAGGTCATACGGTTCCCGGCCAGGACGGCGGATCACGCAAGCCTCTTCGACCATTTGGTTCTCCTGCACATCCAGACGCAATTCCCGAACTACATCACCAGCGGCCCGTTGCCGGGCGCGCTGTTCTGCTTTACGTTCAGCAGATGGTTTAGCCATCAATATGCCTCCAGGATTTTCTGTCTTTCCTTGTAGGCTTTCAGCGCTTGCTTATAGCTGATCTTGGCCTCTTTAAGGTTTTTGCAGAACTCGCCAGAAACCCGACTGTTGCGCATGCGAACCTTGCCACGGTTATTCCAGTGGTGGCCGTACTCTCGCTCAGGAACATCGATCCCCAGCCATTCAGCGAAACTGAGTGTGCTTTCCGAATGCCAGTATTCCCGGTAGCGCTGTATCGAGAGGCTAACTTTTGGCAGTTTGTACTCGACCACATCGCCATAAATGAGCCCGTCAATAGGGTGGTAAGGTGCAGGTTCTCTTTCCCGCGCACTATCCAGAACGATGCCGATGTGGTTGCCCATATCCTTCACAATGGTACCTGGTGCACCGTAGGCAATTACTCGGCGTCCGACGCAGGCATTGACACCATAGTGCTGGTTGACCCACTCGAAGCTCATACCGCACCTACCTGTTGAGAATTCACCTGGTAGGCGATAGCCATCTGTTCTGCGTCATTCATGGCATCATGCAGGGAATGGTGTTTAACCATGGCAAAGCATGGCTGGTGGGTTCTTGGCAGGTAGCCTTTGGTACCTTTCACCATGGCGTCAATGTACGTGCGCACGTCACGCTTACCGGCAAAATGCCAAGGGCAGGTTAGGCCGCAGGTACGGTAAGCATTTTCGAGAATCGAACCATCAAGATCGGTGCCGCGGAAGAATATGCGAGCGTCCGGGTGCTTTTGGATCCACGCAGTAAGGTTAACCAGCGCCTGGCTCAGTGGTTCACGTTGGCCTGCAAGCGCTTCATGCGCTTCCTCTTCCTGCTTTTGCCACCATTGCTGCGTTTGAGCGCTAACTGTCCGGCCTTGCATCAACTGGCCGAAGGTATCAACCAACCCATAAAAAGCGGCGGGGGAGTAGTTCGCTAGCTCTGGATTGCGGGCTATCTCAAGGATCGATGATTGGACACCTTTTACATCCTGAATATTGAAAGCGAATCCACCGATAGAAAGGATCACTGCCGATGGCTTTACATCCATTGTTTCTGTATCAATCGTGATTGTGTTGAACATCGCTAATTACCCCACACTGATTTTCGGCAAAGCGAAGCCCCGCCAGAATTGGCAACTTTTCGCTGAGGGAAAATCGGGTTTAAAGATGGGAGGGCGCCCGCATAGCGCAGATCCTCCCGGTTAATTACTCACACATCAGGTGGCGCACCGTTCCGGTGGTTCTTAGACTATCCAGGTTTAAGGGGCCGGACAGTACGCCACCTGATATGTAATTTCGTCGGATATCCGCGCTCGCTTTCGCTACGGTGCCGCCGACACGGCGCATGCTATTTCAGTGGTGACACACGGCGTGAAACGTCGTAATCACCATATGGTGTATCACCCAGATCATCAGAGCCTTTAGCCCCCGCAAACTCATCAACCCGGATGATGCTGTAAGCGGCCCGAGTGAAATGGCGTGGTACGCGTTCGATGAACGTACCGTGGTATTTTTCACCTAAAGCATAATGTGGCTGAATCAGTACCCGCATACCGGGCTTAAGTGCTGTAGGTTTCATCGTTAAGATCCCCTTATTCGGCGATACGTATCACTGCGACAATCAGCGCGCCCCAAATGACAGACCCCGCCAAAACGCTAAACACTACTGCTCTACATCCGTTTTTGCTCATACTCTGCTTTCCTTACCGAGTACCACTACTGAGCGAATCATCCCGATCTTCATACGCCTCGGGCGGCTACTTCGTGGGTGTCCTGCTTGTTCGCTGTTGATGGCTTAAATCTAAAATAACTTAGCTTTATCGTCAAGCTCAAGAGCTAAATAAACTTAGATTTTGGTTCGTTAACCTGTGGACACAGGTTTTAAGGAAGGATTGAAAAGGGGGTTTTAGCGGCGCAATAAACGTCGATGCTCAACAAGAACACCTATTATTTCAATGCGTTCTGTAAGCGAGCTTTTGGTTGGATAATCAGGATTTAGTGGGACTAATTCAAAGACGTCCTGGCCATCTTGGGTAACGCCACGCGCACGATATTTTTTGAAAGTTGCCTCATGCTCTCCATTTTTTGCTACGACGTAATCGCCAGGGAGAGGGTTTATGTCTGGATCAATAATAATCAAATCGCCCTCTTTAAAGTCAGGCTCCATTGATTTCCCTTTGATTTTTAATGCAAAAGCCCCTTTGGATAGGGTTTGCTCTGTTAGCAGATAGTCTACGTTCCCCTCCAAGCTTCTCGCGTCACTTTCAGCCGTCCAAACACCAGCTTGCACATAGCTAATTAAAGGAACTCTTGTTGAGCCGAGAGTGGCCGGCGCTACATTGGAAACATCATCTTTCCCATAAAGTAGATATTCCTCTGTTACACCGAAATACCTGGCTAGCCCTGTAAGAGACTTACCGCCCGGCTCATTAAGATCACGCTCCCAGTACCCCACTGTAACGTCACTAACTTTCAGCGCCTTTGCTACCTGAGCCTGGGTAAGTTTCTTGGCCTTCCTAAGCCCTTTTAGTCTCTGTCCGAGTGTTTCCAAACCATCACCCTCAATCAAATAAAGCTAAGTTATCTTAGTTTTTATTGACCAAAATTAAATTAGGAAATAGTATCTAAGTATTCTTAGAAAAAGGAGGGTGTTATGACCACTAAAGAGCTGGAGGACTACTTTGGCAATCCAAACAAAGCTGCTGCATTTTTCGGCATTTCTCCAGAGGCGTTTTATCAATGGAGAAAAAGGCCTGGAATGCTAATCCCTAAAGGGCGCGCAGCTGAGGCATTTGCGCGCACGGGGGGAAGGCTTGTGTTTAACCCACTGCTTTACAAAAAGTCTACCGCTCCATCGGCTTAACCAAAACCACAGAAAGGGGGAAACCTTGTGGACAACAGAGACTTTCCAACCCAGGACGATATCAGCGAAGCCATACACAAGTTGATCACCCTGACGCCTGGCAAATACAGCGCCATGGCCAAGCAGTTGGATCCGCTAACCGGTACCGAAAACGCGCTGCGTAATCGGGTACGCCAGATCGCTGGCCAGGTAGTGCCGTTGGGTATGGCTGCCGAGATGGAATCGATCTCGGGCCGGACTGATATCACCGAAGCAATTTGTCGTCGTGCTGGTGGCGTGTTCGTGAAGCTGCCGGAAGTCGGCCAAGTGGATAACGAAGAGCTGCTGATCAAGTTCAACGAGTTGATGGCGGCGCTGGGGCAGTTTGCCCAGGCACATAACGAATTCACATCCGATGGGGTGCTGGATAAAAGCGAGAGTAAGCGGCTTAAGGCCAAAGGGTACCGAGTGCAATCACTGGTGGCAGAAATCTATGCCGTGACAGTGATGATGTTTGGAGAGGGTGACGCCCAGGATATGCGGTCCCGGGCGTCGGTCGCATCAATTAAACGTGTGGAGTAATTAACGCATGAGCAGTGTACGAAATTTAGCGGGTATTCCGCAACTTCGTTGCCGCGCTGTTACCGGTGGGCGGTCAGCTACAGCGTTTCGGTATGAGCTGAATGTACAGGGCCGGTGGTTGGCCATCAACCACAACTTTGCGGCCTGGGTTGTGGGTAACGGGGAGTTCCTGACTAAAGGAGCCCGCCCATGAACCCGATCGAGTTCATCCGTAAAAACATCGTGGCGCAGCTCGTTGGCGAGGGCTTTCCCGAAGATGTTGCCAGGGGGGGGCAGAAGAGGGCGTGGATCTCTACCGCCGCATGTCGCAAGCCAGCCGCAAAGGGCGTTGCTTCGACGACTGCCTCGCGCAGGCGCGCCAGCACTGCCGCTTTCAAACCCCGAAAAAGCCCAAAGGAGGATCGAATGGAAAACGAGGTAATCGTGCCGTTTGAAATGCTCTGTCGTGACAGTCACGGCGTGATAGTTCGCGTGACTGGGGTTGATCAACTGAACCACCGAGTCATTTTCCGGCGTCCAGGCTATGAGCATGATTGCGCCTGCCCGCGCCGCGACTTCGGTAAAAAATTCAAGAAGGTGGAGCAATGAGCATCCTCATGCAACTGCTTGATAGACCGATCGCCTTTCAACCTTCATTCGTTGCTATCGGTGCCGGTGTTACCGGAGCAGTGCTCTTGTCCCAGCTTGTCTACTGGCAAAACAGGATGGACGGCTGGTTCTACAAGACACAAGCCGAGCTGACCACTGAAACCGGGCTGACCCGTTACGAGCAGGAAGGCGCACGTAAGAAGCTGATCGCCGCTGGCGTACTGGAAGAGAAACTCCGTGGAGTACCGGCCAAGCTGTTCTTCCGTGTTAACGAAATCGCCCTGGAAACCCTGTTAATCCAGCATGCGGAAAACCAGCAATCCAGTATGCGGAAAACCCGCAAACTAGGATGCGGCAAACCAGCAGACAAGAATGCGGAAAACCCACAGGCAAGTTTGCAGGAAACCAGCGAACAGGTTAGGGGAAATCCCGCATCCATTCCTACAGGAGATTACACAGAGACTACAGCAGAGAATACAACAGAGATTGTACGTCCCCCGGCTTCGCCTGGTGACCAACAAGCGGTTGATCCTCTGAAAATCGATTACGCCTCTGTTTTGGATTTATTCCACACCACGCTCCCTGAGCTGCCGAAGGTTCTCAAGATCACCGAAGCCCGTCGCAAGGTACTGCGCAAGCTTTGGAAAGAGTACGACCTGAACGTTGAGAAGTGGGGCGCCTACCTGCGTTACATCGCCAAGAAATGTCGCTGGATGCTTGAAGACCGGCCTGACACCCATTCGGGCAAAACGTGGCGCCGTAAAGACTTCGATTACCTGATCACCGAGGGCTGCTACCTCAAGGTGAAAGAGGAACGGGCCAACGATCTGCCGAAGGTTCAAAAACTGGATACCGCCGCCCGTGACGAAGCCTATGAACGCCTTATCTCTCAGCGCCGCAAGCCGCGCAACGAGGTGGAGAGGCTTGCTAAGGAAATGGCGGGTTCATTTGGCCGAACCATCACGGATTACGAGGCCCGTAAGGCGTGGGCAGGTATTTGGGCGCAGGCACTGACCAAGGCCAGCGAGAACGATTTAGCGAGGTTGGCATCATGAAAAAATTAACGATCCCTGTGGACGTATTCGAAAGCGACCGCATCAACACCGGCATTCGTGGCCTAGTTCGCGCTGGCATGCTCAAAGACAACCCAGAAAGCCAACAGACCAGGGTAATGCTTGCCGCCGCAGGCGCAACGTGGCGCACTCTGCGTGATTTGGAGCTGCTGGTTTTGCAGATGTACGGCGTGGCTGATACCCAGTCAGCGATCAGCGCCCGGTTGCGTGAATTCAGCAAGCCACGTAATGGCCTGATCAAGGAGCGTCAAATGGTAAGAGCCGAGTCCGGGAAGATGGTTTATTTCTACCGCCTGGTAGCCGTAGAGCAGGAGGCCGCATGACGTTTATCACAGGAACGAGGGAGATCCTGCATCACCTCCGCCGCTGGTACCTACTGCGTGAAGCCGCTCGCACTTGGCAGGATCGCGGAGAATTTCGGGCCTATGCCATAAAGCGCGGCTGGCTGACCGCATGGCAGCGCCAGAACTTTGGCCGGGATTACTACGGCGTTAAGCGCTTGGCGCGTCGAGCTACGAAGGGGGCTGTATGACGGTAACAGTTAACAGCTATTTCTGCGGGGCAGGGCTGATGGATATCGGCTTGCTGGAGGCGGGGATCAAGATCAATCAGTCCTTTGAGATGGATCCCGATGCTTGCAAGACCTACCGGCACAATCTGGGCGACCACATCAAGCAGTGCGACCTGACACAAGAGCTTGTGCTCGATCAGAATACTTGCGATGGGATGTTCTTCACGTACCCATGCACCAAGTATTCCACGATCGGAGACATACACGGAGCACGTACCGGTGACGAGCTCTATCTCCACGCACTACGCCATATGTTCATAGCCCGGCCTGAATTCTTCGGCGCTGAGAACGTCCCTGGCATGCTGGCTTTCCCGATCGTCATGGAGGCCATGACCAAGATGCCAGATTATTATGTAACGGTATTCTGTCCGGTCAAGTCAGAGCTATGGCTACCACAACGCCGTAACCGGCTGATCATCATCGGCACTCGTCGCCCGTTCCCAATTCGCCCACCTGAGAACACAAAGCCGGTGGCACTGGCCTCAATTTTGGAGGAAGAACCACGAGTGACGCTGCCTGCAGCAATCAAAAAGCGCCTTAATGGTGGCTATCGTGACCTGCCGATTATCAGCGATCCGGCAAGGGGTGACATTGCGCCGACCTGTGTTGCTCACTACGCGAAAGACAAGAGCACTCGGTTGGTTGTTGATAAGCGTTTCCCGTTCGGCGTTCGCCCGTATTCAGTTCGGGAATATGCCCGCCTACAAGGGATCCCCGATTGGTTCACTTTCCCCGTTTCCGACAGTTCAGCGTACAAACAGATCGGTAACGGTGTGAGCAAGCAGGTCGGTGAATGGATGGGCAAAGAGATGATCCGCTACATGAAGCATGTGAGGGGCGCTGCATGAAATACCGTCTGATTTATGCGGATCCACCGTGGACCTATAACGACAAGTGCGCCGATGGCAAACGTGGGGTTGGTTTCAAATACTCAACGATGAAGGTTGCCGATATTTGCCGCTTACCCGTTTGGGACTTGGCTGCGGAATCTTGCTTACTGGCAATGTGGTGGGTACCGACTCAACCGGTCGAAGCATTGAAGGTTGTAGAGGCCTGGGGCTTCCGATTAATGACCATGAAGGGTTTCACCTGGCACAAGACGAACCGCAACAAGGGCAACAGCGCGATCGGTATGGGCCACATGACCCGCGCCAATAGTGAAGATTGCTTGTTTGCCGTCAAGGGACGGTTACCACCTCGCCTGGATGCATCGATCTGCCAGCATATCACTGCCCCGAGAATGGACCACAGCGCAAAGCCTGAGGTGTTCGGAGAGAAGTTGGTGCAGTTGCTGGGGGATATTCCACGTATTGAGCTGTTCGCCCGTCAGCAGGCGCCTGGCTGGCATACCTGGGGAAATCAGTGTGATCAGTCGGTGATTATGGTACCTGGTAAGGCTGAGGTGACCGCGTGAGAGCACTCCTGAAACCAATCATCCAGCCCGAGTTAGGACTGGTTTTCCTCAAGCCGGGCAAGGCGCTGCTGCCTATGTTCGGCGGGCGTGTCTTGATATCAACCGAGCCGCACGAATTCAGCAAGCTACCATCTGGTGCGCTGCCTGCTGCTGATCAGTTGATAGCGAACGATCCACGCTTCCAGCCTTTCTATCAGCAAGAAAGGGTGATCCGTGCCGCTGGTGGCATTAACGCGCTGGAGTATTGGGTATCCCAGATATCAGCCTGCCAGGCCGATGGTGAGCACTCTCGGCATATGGTAACCCTCCGCTACGGCAGCAGTGCATTACGTCTCTGTCAGAGCCACGACAACCTCTATACCGGGCAAACACTACCAAAGCTTGATGTAATCGCTGATACGAACAGGGCCGCCTGGATAGTCGATCGCGTGCGTGGCCATTTCCTGTTGCCGGAAGGCCACCAGCTAACCTTGCCTGAGTTGTGCTGGTGGGCTGTACTCCATGACCTTGCCGATCTTCTGCCAGAGGATGTATCAGCTGCCTCCTTGCGTGTGAAACCCTACACGGTACCAGCAGGAATCAAAAGGGAGGTTGATATCACCCATACGCCAGCGGCGCAGGAGATTGTGGCGGCAAAGGCCAGCAAGGCGATCAAGGTGTTGAAGATAGACCCAGAGCCACCGCAATCCCTCATGAAGATCCCGAAGCGTCACCGCTGGGTGAACCCGAAGTATCTGCAGTGGGTTAAGTCGCAGCCATGCGTCTGCTGTGGGTCCAGAGCTGACGATCCTCATCATATCATTGGCCACGGGCAGGGTGGCATGGGAACCAAGGCCCATGACCTACTCACCATTCCGCTATGCCGTCAGCATCATGAGGATTTACACCGTGACGTGTCACGGTGGGAAGTGGAGCACGGTAGTCAAATCGAGTTGTGGTATAGGTTCATTGATGGGTCGCTAAGTGTTGGTGCAATACTGTAGAATTATGACAATCTTTAAGAGGGAGAGAAAATGAATATCATAATTTCAGCAATAGTACTATTTGTTTGCTTCTTTTATTTTATAGCGTCCTTTTATTTAGAAGGACCGTTTTATGGCGTCGGTCGTGAAGAGCTTGGCCAATTTGGTGACTCGTGGGGGTTTCTGACCTCGATATTCTCGGCCATGGCTTTCATTGGTGTTTTACTTAATAATAGAATGCAAGTGAGTTCATTCAAAGAGGCAAGAAAAACTTATTCAGAGCAAGCAAGATTCATGAGGGTTCAGCAATTTGAGTCCAGTCTTTTTCAAATGTTGAGTTTATTGCAAGATATTATTAGTGATATGGATATATTTGGGAAAAAAGATAGGAAAGGAAGGGATTGTTTTAAGTTCATTTATTTGGTTGACCTAAAAAAAGGATTTACGTCATTCGCAATGAAGGAGAGGGAAAGTAATATACTTAATGAGAAATTCAGTTCAGTCTACAAGACTAATTTAGGGCATTTTTATGGTAAGATATATAAGAAACGGCAACAGGATCTTGGGCATTATTTCCGTTTTTTATTTAATATATTTAGATTTATTTCTGAGTCTGAGCTTAACTCAGGTGAAAAGAAAAAATATGCTAATATAGTGAGAGCTCAGCTATCGAATTATGAGCTTCTGATGTTGTTTTATAACTGTATTTATGCTGAGGGGCAGGCGTTTGAAAGATATGCCATTGAGTTTATGATATTTGATAATATGCCAATTAGCGAGCTTTTAGATATAAGACATGCACTATTGATTGATAGTAGAGCTTTACCTCAACCTAAAGTGGTTAAATCAGAGGAGCCAACTACTAATTAAACAGTCGCAAGAATAGGGTTAATGTGTGGATTAATTGGTGAGCTGGTATGCGGGCCAGACACCTGGAGAATTAGCATGAGAGATATGTATGAAGTTTTGTCCCGGTGGGGCGTGTGGGCTCGTGATAACAAAGGTGTTGGATATTCCAGCATAGCAGCCGGGTTTAAAAGGCTAATGCCGCAGCAATCAAGCGGTAAGCAGGCATGCAGTGACAATGACGGTCTAATGATCGATGGCTGCATAGCTAAATTGCTTAAGTTTAAGCCTGAGGAGCATGAACTAGTCATGAGACATCATCTGTATGGGCAGTCAATTCGCTCAATCGCGCGGGGGCGTAAATGCTCTGATGGGACAGTGCGAAAAATGATGCAGACGGCGGAGGGCTTTGTAGGTGGTTGCTTGGCCATGCTTGATGTAAAAATGGATATGGACATATAGCAAGAATGAGAGAACAAGGATCGATGTAAGACAGATATGGGGCTTATAATGCAGTCATTTTTCTAAACCCCATATCATTAATTTACATGGATGCGGTCACCTAAATAATACAGTCCAAAAAAGGTTGTTACTAACATCTGCCAAGAAAAGAAAGTGAATGCAACAATATAACACCAGTTTACTATGCCATTCTTAATCGTATTTATTACTGGCGCGGCAAAAGCATTGAGCATTACAATGCTAATACTCAATGCAGTAAGGAATGCAAACATCATGCAAAGAAATAATCTTCGGGTGAGTTTTTCTTGAACATCAATAGTTCTTCCATTTTCTTTAGTTCGTTTCACTTTAATAAATGGTGTTCCATTTAAGCCAATTAGAGGGTGGTCAATTTGCTCTCGATTGAAGGTCGCAATTGCAGCAAGTGCTGCAATGTAGAAACCAGGTAAGTTAGATATGAACCCGGAAACAGCTTTAACGAAACCTCCATCTTTAAGTAATTCACTTTCAGGGATGCTAAAAGTATAGAAAAACAAAATTGAAAGTGTTGTTAGAAAAGCAGGTGCGTACCAATCATAAGCCTGCTTCCCGCTAATCCCCTTTATAAAAAGGTAACTAAAAGGTTTTAGTAAGTGTGAAAAAATATTAAACATATGAACCTCACATAGTTTCTATTATTTTTATTACAAACTCTAAATTAATACTATCATAAGAGTCCTTTAGGCGCGATGAAAAATTGGTCAAAACACTTTTTTTTATGAATGTTTTCTCAAGGCTATCAAGCCTAATGTTTGAGGTTTGGAAGTCAACCTGTCTTGTTGCGCCAGTCTCTGGTTCTTTGAATTTTATTTTAATCATATCAAAGCCGCCATGATTGTCGTCTTTGAAATAATTCGATATAGAACGTAACCAGCCAATTACATCATTTGGGCCATGATTAGGAACTAGCCTTAGTGTGGTTTCTTTAGGAATAATTGCTGCATTTACATCTGGAGCATTTATGACTCTAAATTCATTTTTAAATAAAATTACGTCAGAAAGTCCTTCTTTATTTATTTTATTAAATAACTCTTGATCCAATTTTCCACTTATGTCAAAAACGGGTTTGTATAAAACCTTTATTGGTTTATTTGTAGAGGAAGAAACAATATTTGTCATGGTGTTGCAAGTGAATTTCCCCTCATTTTCTTTAGCTACTTTATACAAAACTCTGTCTAAAAATCCATTCATTTTAGCTGTTGAGATACCGGGTATGGGCATAAAACTCATGTCGTAAGTTCTCATTGTCCCATCTAGCGATATGAGTACATGAGATGAAACTTCATAGCCTTCACCTTCCTCGTGTTTTGGAGCGATTTCGGTTCGAGCATTTGTTTGCGTGTTTTTCAAAACGGTAGTGCTACCATTCTTATCTACTGCATTAATTAATAAACCAAGGTGTGTCGGAGCCTTATCAGTTCTAGTCGAGAATAGCTTTGCATCTTGTAAAGTGAGAACTAGATCACCTTTTTCATAGCTATGCTCCATACCTTTCTGAGCCTGTATCAACAAAACAAGATCACGCATTGTTGGTATAGGGCAAGTGCAATTCGCTTTGGTGCTTTCATCCATTTTTTTTGTACGAAATTTTGTATCAATGGTAACTGTATGATGTGTGATGATCCTGCTAAAAGCATCCAAAGTGGCCATGTATGATATCCGTATTTTTGCTAAAAAATTTGCTGTGTAAATAAATTTTACATAATTGCTAACGCGTACGCAAAATTAATTGTAATGTGGTAAGAGTGATTACGCAGTTAGTAGCTTATCCAATCAAAAAACCTTGCACCGGCAGGGTTTTGTCGTTTTAGAGTTTGTGAGTTGGGCAGCGGTTAGCGTGTTACCAGCAAACTAACCGCCAGTCGCTCATGCTTTTCGGTCACAAGCGAACCTTTGCCCATGCTGCTTAACAGCGGTATGAGCCTATCAAAAGAGGGCGCTCATGATTTTAGGTACCAGTCTTGTCAACGCTGACACAATCGAATACATCAAAACCCTGCCTGATAACTGCATCGACCTGATCGCGACTGACCCGCCGTATTACCGGGTAAAGAGTTGTGATTGGGATAACCAATGGAAGACCGAGGCAGACTATCTAGCCTGGCTAGATGCGTTACTGCTTGAGTTTTGGCGGGTACTCAAGCCGAGCGGCAGCCTTTACATGTTCTGTGGCAGCCGGTTAGCGTCAGATACTGAGCTGCTGGTACGCCAGCGGTTCGACGTGCTGAGTCATATCGTGTGGGCCAAGCCCTCCGGGCCGTGGAGACGCCAGAACAAAGAGAGCCTACGTGCTTTCTTCCCGGCAACCGAGCGGCTCATCTTTGCGGGGCATTATGCCGGGCCGTATCAGTCAAAAGATACCGGCCACGCTGCCAAGTGTTCTGAGCTGAAGCAAAACGTCTTCAAACCGCTGATCAACTATTTCAAATCGGCACGGCAGGCACTGAACGTATCAGCCAAAGAGATAAACGCCGCCACAGGTCGCCAGATGGCCAGCCACTGGTTTAGCGAAAGCCAATGGCACCTGCCCAGCGAAAAACAGTATCTGGCGCTACAAGAGCTTTTCCGGCGTAAGGCTATCGAGCAGCACCAGGCTGGTTGGCTCGATAAGCCGCATCATGTTCTTGTGCGTGAATATGCCTCACTGAATCGGGAATACAAGGCGCTTTGCCAGGAGTACAAACAATTGCGGCGGCCTTTCTCCGTGTCTGTGGATGTGCCGTATACCGATGTCTGGACATTCCCACCGGTGCAGTATTATCCAGGCAAGCACCCTTGCGAAAAGCCAGCAGCCATGATGGCGCACATTATCAACACCAGCAGTCGCCCTGGTGATGTGGTGGCAGATTTCTTTATGGGATCCGGCTCCACCATCAAAGAGGCGATAAAGCTGGGCCGTATTGGCCTAGGCGTGGAGCTGGAAAAGGAACGATTCGATCAAACCTTCAGGGAGATAAACCCGGAGGGATAAACGAGCCTCGGCATAGTCCGGGGCTTTTCTATATCTATCACCCGATGATCGGGCAAGACCCCGACCTGGGGGAGGTTATGAAAATCATGCCGGAGAAAATAGCGACATTCTTCTCTTACTTTACTTCTGGGACGCTTATCACCATGGGATGGCTAGTTGAATGGTTTAAGAACATTGACTGGAACCAGGTGGCGGTGATTAGCGGCATCGTGATCGGTATCGCGACCTTCCTTACCAACTTTTATTACAAGCGCCGCCAGACAAAGGCCATGGAGCATGCAGCCCAAAGGGGCATCATTATTCATCCTGAGGGGGATTAACATGCCAATGTCACCCACATTGCGTAAATCGTTGATCGCCGCCGCTGGTGGTGGAACCATTGCCATTGCTGCCGTGCTGGTCCCCGATCTGGAGGGTGTTCGCTATGAGCCTTATCGTGATGTAGCTGGGGTACTGACTGTTTGCTATGGGCACACCGGGGCCGACATTGTGATCGGCAAGCGCTATACCTCGGGCGAATGCGGGGCACTGCTCGATAAAGATCTGGTGCCTTTTGCCCGTTCAGTTGAGCGATCGGTAAAAATCCCAGCGAGTGAATACCAGAAGGCGTCTCTGATCAGTTTCAGCTACAACGTCGGCGTCAAAGCCTTCGAATCCTCCACGCTGCTGAGAAAGCTCAATGCTGGTGACAGCAAAGGAGCTTGCGATGAAATGCGCCGATGGAATAAGGCTGGTGGCAAGGTCTGGAAGGGACTTATTAATCGGCGTGAAGTTGAGCGAGAGATCTGTAACTGGGGGCGGAAATGAAAAATCTATCCCGGCACGGTCTTATTGGTGTGTTGTTGGTGGCCATCTTGCTGGGCTGGTACAGCTCCGTGCTGACCGACAGACTTGATAAGGCCGATAAAGCAAATGAAAAGCTGGTGGAAGCAGTAGGCGATCGGGACGGCATAATCAAAGCGCTAAATGATGCTGCTGGTGCTGACCGGCGCGCCACCGAGGAGCAACTGAAAATCGAACAGCAGAAGAGAGCCAAGGCTGATGCTGAAAACAGAAAGTTACGCGAGGCTCTGGAGCATAGTGGCTGTGGCAATCAGCCTTTGCCTGATGATGTTATCTACATCCTGCGCCGAGAGAGTTAAACCCGCACCAGCCCCGCAGATTATCTACGTGTACCCGCCCGCCGTATATACGCAGCTATGCGAGAAAACCCCGTTCACTGGCTCAACGTTCGGTGATGCCGTCATTGCACTGCAGGTCGCGCAGAACGAACTGGATGTATGTGCGTCTCGGATTGAGGGGCTGATTAAGTGGCAGAGAGAAACTCTGGGTAATAAATAAAGCCCTCTGACAGGTCGAGCATAATGTTTTTTCTAATATGTATTTAGAGTAATCTAGCACCTCAATTGTTAATTAAGGTGTCGATATGGAATTACGTGATATAGGGCAGCGTCTTTATAACGTCTTATGCAACGCGTTTACGGCTAACAACGGCAGACCTTTTTTTGTAGAAATTAGTGACGTGATGCTAGCCATTAATGAGAATGTACGGATCCCCGTAACAAAAGAAGAAGTTATTGGGGTGATTTTGAATGACCCATTTAGGCAAAAAGATGCATTTGGAATTGTGAGGCAGGATTCTAGTCTTTTCGAACCAGGTCGCACTAACGATGTTATAACATCGGTAAGCATGTCAGAACGAGCATATAACTATCCTCAAGATTGGGGACTAAAATAGTTTCGCGATAGTAGCTTGAACTACATGTATCCTCATGTTTTTATTAGGTTAACAATAACCAAGAGCCTCGGCATAGTCCGGGGCTTTTCTATGTGAGGTACCCCATGCCACCAAGGATACCCAGGGCATGCCGTAAGCACGGCTGTCGTCATACCACCACCGACCGCTCAGGCTACTGCACCGAACATCAGAACACAGGCTGGGAAGTACACCAACAGGGCAAGAGCAGGCACCAGCGTGGTTACGGTAACGACTGGACTATTCGCCGCGCCCGTATCCTCAAGCGCGATAACCATATCTGCCAGGAGTGCCTGCGTAATGGCAGGGCAACACCGGCTACAACAGTGGATCACATTGTACCCAAGGCGCATGGGGGTACCGATGACGATTCGAATCTTGAAAGCCTGTGCTGGACAGATCACCGCCGCAAGACAGCAATGGAGAGACTGCGATGAGCTACCAGCGATGCACATACTGTGGCTCACAGCAACACACGAAAGCCAATTGCCCGCACACCTTCGGCGGCTCAGCAAGGCGAGCAAATCTGCACTGCGGCTATTGTGGCGGCTCTGGGCATACATCAAACGCCTGCCTGCATAACGCCAGCGCTGGTCGGCGCAGGGAGTTGAACGATGACTTTTATACCGATTGATACCATTGTGAAATGATTGAATTTTGAATTATTCACCATCAAATGATATCAATTCTCATCACCGGGCGGGGGGGGATCAAATCTCTGCAACCTTTTGCCCAAAGTACCGCCGCATTACCTTTTTTCACACCGCCGCAGGTTAGGAAACTTTTTTTGGGGATCCCTAGCGGCTATTAATAGGAGTTTTCGATTATGCCTGGACCACCGAAAACCCCGACACACCTGACTTTAGTGAAGGGGAACCCATCAAAACGGGCGATCAACAAAAACGAGCCAAAACCGCCATCTGGGGTACCCCCAACACCCAAACATTTTGATAAGCAGGGGAAGTATTGGTTTAAACGGATCGGGGAGGAACTTGATGCCGTCGGTGTGATGACCACCCTTGATGCAAAGGCGCTCGAATTATTGATCGAGGCTTATGTCGAGTACCGACATCACTGCGACACGTTGGATCGTGAAGGATACACCTACGCGGTATACAGCGAAGACGCGCCCGATGAAGGAAAAGAGCGGGAAATCAGAATGATTAAGCAGCATCCAGCCGCCATCATGAAGGCGGATGTCTGGAAACGAATTCGTGCCATGCTTTCTGAGTTTGGTATGACCCCCGCAAGTCGCTCCAAAGTCGGTGCCAAAGGCCCGGTAGAGGCCGACCCACTGGAAGAATTCCTTAAAAAGCGCAAATGATGAATGGCAACCGTTGCAGATGGATTCCGCTACGCAGAGCGCGTGGTATCTGGCGATATTGTTGCTGGCGAACTGGTGCGCCTGGCGTGCCAGCGGTTCCTTCATGATCTAGAGCACGGCCCTGGGCGCGGTGTTTACTTCGATGAAGGCCGCGCCCAGCACATTCTCGATTTTTATAACTTTGTTCCACATGTTAAAGGACACCTGACCGGCAAGCCAATCGACCTGATGGATTGGCATATATTCATCCTTATAAACCTGTTCGGGTTTGTTGTTCCCCTCATCAATGAAATAACGTTTGAAGCCATGCTGGACGACGACGGCGATCCTGTTTTTGTACGCCGATTCCGTACAGCTTATGACGAAGTCGCACGTAAGAACGCTAAATCAACGCTGTCCTCTGGCATCGGCCTTTATATGACCGGTGCTGATGGTGAGGGTGGTGCAGAGGTTTATTCAGCAGCAACAACCCGCGATCAGGCCCGCATTGTGTTTGACGATGCCAAACGAATGATCAAGTTGGCACCTAAGACGCTTGGGCGACTGTTCGGCAGCAACAAACTGAACATCCACCAGGAGCGCTCCGGCTCTAAATTCGAGCCGGTAGCCAGCGATGCGAACAATCTGGATGGTTTGAATATTCATTGCGGGATCGTGGATGAACTACACGCCCATAAAACCCGTGACGTTTGGGATGTACTGGAGACTGCGACCGGTGCCCGTCTGCAATCACTGCTTTTCGCTATCACCACGGCCGGTTTTAACAAAGAGGGCATCTGCTACGAACAGCGTGATTACGCTATCAAGGTATTACGTAACTTTGACAACCCAGACCCCTTATCCGTTAAGGATGATAGTTATTTTGCTCTGATCTATACCCTTGATAAGGAAGACGATCCCTTTGATGAGGCCAACTGGCCGAAAGCCAATCCGGGTCTCGGCATTTGTAAACGTTGGGATGACATGCGCCGCCTGGCCAAGAAAGCCAAGGAACAGGTGGCAGCACGTATTAACTTCTTTACCAAGCATCTCAATATCTGGGTGCAGGGTGAAAATGCCTGGATGGATATGTCCCGCTGGGATAAATGCCGGGATGAGTGGGCGTCTTTACTTACCGCGGCATGGCCAATGTGGCTTGGGGTTGACCTTGCAAACAAGATCGACATTTCCGCTGCAGTGAAAGTCTGGCAGGCACCAAATGGTGACATTTACATTAAATCCCGCTTCTGGATACCAGAAGGCCGTTTGGAGGCGTGTTCTAAGCAGCAGGCGGAGCTTTACCGCAAATGGAATGAAGCTGGTTACCTTGAGTTTACGGATGGTGATGTGGTCGATCATGCGCTGATCAAAGAGGAAACATTGGCTTGGGCTGGTGGTGATTCGATGAATGAGCTGGCGTATGACCCGTGGAGCGCCACACAGTTTGGCCTGGCTATTGCCGCAGAGGGTGTGCCAGTTGTCGAGGTTGCTCAGACGGTGAAAAACCTTTCCGAAGCCATGAAAGAAACTGAGGCTAAAGTTTACGCTGGCCGCCTACATCATGACGGCAATCCCGTAATGACCTGGATGATGTCAAATATCACGGTCAAACCGGACAAAAATGAAAATATCTTCCCTAACAAATCCACACCAGAAAATAAGATAGATGGCCCTGTCGCAATGTTTATCGCAATGAGCCGTCTGCTTGTAAATGGTGGCGGAGAGGGGGATTTCCTTTCCACTCTCGATCCAGACGAAGAACTACTGACCCTATGAAATCACTCATTATCGACCTTTGCGGGTTGGCCGGCTTCGGCTTGCTCGTCGCAGGGCTTTACCTGCAATACGGCACCGCGATCGCGCTAATGGCTGGTGGCGGTTCAATGCTGGCGTTTGCGCTGGCGGCGGCCAGGAGGAATAAACGTGCTATTTGATGCCCTTTTCCGTAGCGAATCGCTGGAAAACCCTGCCACCCCGATCACTGGCGACAGTGTTGATATGGGGTTTCGGGCGGGTGATGTCTTTGTCAGCCCTGAAACCTCCATGAAACTGGCTGCGGTTTATGCCTGTATCTACGTGCTGTCTTCTACGCTGGCGCAGATGCCAGTGCATGTGATGCGTAAAACTGGCGACAAGGTGGTGCAGGGCCGGGATCATCCACTATTTTACCTGGTGCACGATGAGCCGAACGAGTGGCAGACCAGCTATAAGTGGCGGGAACTCAAAGAGCGCCACGTTTTGGGGTGGGGCAACGGGTACACAAAGATCGTTCGATCTCGCCGGGGCGAAGTTACCGCGCTGGAAGCCTGCATGCCATGGCAAACCACGCTGCTCAATACCGGTGGCCGGTACACCTACGGGGTATACAACGAAGAAGGTAGCTTTGCCATTAACCCCCACGACATGATCCACATCCGGGCGCTGGGCAATAACCAAAAAATGGGGCTGAGTCCCATCCTGCAGCATGCTGAAACGATCGGCATGGGGATGAGTGGACAGCAGTACACCAGTAACTTCTTTGGTGGCAATGCTAGGCCTGCGGGGATCGTATCCGTTAAATCCGCTTTGAATGCCGAGTCGTGGGCACGGCTGAAAGAGATGTGGCAGAAGGCCACACACGCCTTACGCAGCCAGGAAAACAAAACCATGCTGCTGCCCGCCGAGTTGGATTACCAGGCGCTGACTGTATCTCCGGTGGATGCCCAGCTCATCGACCTGATGAAGCTTAACCGGTCGCAGATTGCCGGGATCTTCAATATTCCGGCGCACATGATCAACGACCTGGAGAAGGCAACGTTCTCCAACATCACCCAGCAATCCATCCAGTTTGTTCGCCATACGGTCATGCCGTGGATCGTGAACTGGGAACAGGAGTTAAACCGCCGCCTGTTCACAGCCGTCGAGCGCGCGGCAGGGTATTACATCCGGTTTAACCTGGCTGGCCTGTTACGCGGTACCCCGCAGGAACGCGCCCAGTTCTACCACTTTGCTATTACAGACGGGTGGATGAGCCGGAACGAGGCCCGCGCCTTTGAAGATATGAACCCGGTTGACGGCTTGGATGAAATGCTGGTCAGCGTCAATGCGGCCAACCCAGTCAAAGACTTTACAGACCCCAAAAAAGAGGAAAACCCCGATGAGTGACAGAGAAACACGCTGTTACGGTGGTGAGGTGCGCGCCCAGCAGGAAGAAAACCAGCCTACGCACATTATCGGCTACGGCTCGGTATTCGATAGCCGCTCAGAGGTGCTCTGGGGCTTTCGCGAAATCATCAAGCCTGGTGCTTTTGATGATGTACTCAAAGATGACGTTCGCGGCCTGTTTAACCACGATCCCAACTTTATCTTGGGCCGCAGTTCGGCGGGTACCTTGTCGTTATCCGTGGATGCTCGGGGGCTGCAATACAACATTGTGGCGCCGGAAACCCAGACCATTCGCGATCTGGTGATCAGCCCTATGCAGCGCGGCGACATCAACCAATCTTCCTTTTCCTTCCGTGTCGCCCGTGATGGCGAGGACTGGTATCAGGATGAACAAGGGGTGGTGATCCGTGAGATTACCAAGGTTTCGCGCCTGTTCGACGTAAGCCCGGTGACCTACCCCGCCTATCAGGAGGCTGATTCAGCCGTCCGATCCATGAAAGCCTGGCAGGAGGCGCGTGATAGTGGCGCGTTGCAGAAAGCCATTAACCAACGAATGGCGCGCGAGCGCGTGCTGACTTTATTAAATGCGTAAGGAAAGACCATGCCTATTATCAAATTGCACGAACTGAAGCAAAAACGTAACACCATCGCCACCGATATGCGCGCTCTCAACGACAAGATCGGGGATACCGCCTGGACGGAGGAGCAGCGTACCGAATGGAACAAGGCCAAGGATGAACTGACCAAGATCGATCAGCAAATCACCCGAGAGGAGGAATTGCGCGCACTGGATCAGACCTTTGTTGATGATAACCAGAATGAACAGCGCCAGCAGTTGAACAAAGACAACCCTGAGCACAAACAGCACGAAATCCGCGCTGCTGCGTTCGATAAGTTCCTGCGCCAGGGCTTTGCCGAGCTGAGTGCCGAAGAGCGCGCCGCTGTACGTGAGCTGCGCGCACAAGGCACCTCCCCAGATGAGAAGGGTGGCTACACCGTTCCTACCCAGATGTTGGCTAAAATCGTCGATGCCATGAAAGCCTACGGCGGTATTGCAAGCGTGGCGCAAATCTATAACTCGTCCAATGGGCAGGACGTTACCTGGTCAACGTCTGACGGCACGGCGGAAGAAGGGGAGTTGCTGGGGGAAAACACCGCAGCATCTGAGCAAGATGTGGAGTTTGGTACCGCGATCCTTGGCGCGAAAAAACTCAGCTCCAAAATCATCCGCGTTTCTAACGAGCTGTTGCAGGATAGCGGGGTTGATATCGAGGCGTATCTGGCTGGTCGTATCGCTCAGCGTATCGGGCGCGGTGAAGCCAAATACATCGTTAAAGGTACCGGCTCAGGCACACCAGTGCAGCCTAAAGGACTTGAGGTATCCGTAACCGGTACCGTGGCGGCCAAGGCGGTAACGCTCGATTGGACAGACATCAACACCCTGAAACACAGCATTGACCCTGCCTACCGAAACGGGCCAAAATTCCGCCTGGCGTTCAACGATTCCACGCTGAAAACGCTCACTGAACTGGTGGACGGTAATAAACGCCCGCTGTGGTTGCCAGATATTGTCGGTGTTGCGCCTGCGTCGGTGCTGGGCATGCAGTACGTTATCGATCAGGCGATCGACAGCATGGCAACGGGTAAGAAGTTTATTTACTGCGGTGATTTCGATCGCTTCATCCTGCGCCGTATTACCTACATGACACTGAAACGCCTGGTTGAACGTTTTGCCGAGTACGATCAGACCGCGTTCCTGGCCTTCCATCGTTTCGACTGTGTGCTGGAAGATACATCAGCGATCAAGGCGCTGACCGGGAAATAATCATTATTCCGGCGTATCCCCGCACCGCTTCGGCGGTTTTTTTATGCCTGCAATCTGGCAACAGGTTGCAGGTAAGGAGCATTGATGAAGCCAAGCATCAAGCAATTGCGCCTGCAATGTCGTCTTGATGACGATGATGATTCAGGCGATGAGCTGTTAACGCTTTATGCGGGCGCTGCCCGACGCAAGGCTGAAAATTATACCAATCGGACGCTTTATGATGACTCAGTTCCCGAGGGGCAGAGTGAAGGGCTGTTGGTCAGTGATGACATTATGCTAGCCATCATGCTGGCGGTCGGTCACTGGTACGAAAATCGGGAAGATACCGCCGACGTACAGAAAGTCAGTATTCCGCTCGGGTTTAAGGCTCTGCTGGAGCCCTACCGATTTATTCCGCTGTAAGGGGGCGCTATGCAAGCAGGCCGACTGCGGCACCGTGTCACCATTCAGAACTTTGTCCCGGTGGAACTCGCTTCCGGGCAGGAGCTGGAGGAGTGGCGCGACGGCAAGACTGTTTATGCAGAGGTGAAGGCGATCAGCGGGCGCGAGCTGGTGGCATCCGGCGCAGAGAAGGCAGAGGCCACTATCCGCGTTTGGATGCGTCACCGCACCGATGTTACCGCCGCCTCCCGGCTTTTGTGTCTGAATGGCCCGTTTAAAGGGGCCGTGCTGGAGATTACCGGCCCACCGATCCCCGATCCCAAGGGAACCCGGCTGGAAATTCTCTGTAAAAGTGGGGTGAAACCATGATCAGCGGCAATCTGGATTTTTCCGGTCTGCTCGACATTTCGAAGGATTTGGAACTGTTAAGCAAAGCTGAGAACCGCAACGTTTTACGCCAGGCTACGCGGGCGGGTGCAAACGTGCTCCGTGATGAAGTTCGAGCGCGGGCGCCGAAGAAAACCGGCAAGCTGGCGCGCAATGTCGTTGCTGTGAACATGCGGGCAAAAGATGGTGGGGCGGTTGCCGGGGTGCATATCCGGGGCCGCAATCCACGAACGGGCAACAGCGATAATTCGATGAAGGCCAGCAACCCGAAAAATGCTTTCTACTGGCGATTTGTGGAGCTGGGGACGGTGAAGATGGCACCTGTACCGTTTATCCGACCCGCATACGATGCCAAAGAGGGGGCGGCGGCAGAGGCGGCGTTTGCCAAGGTCAATGAGGCGATCGATATGGTACTGTCCAAATGACCGAAGCCGATCTAAACCCGTTGTTAAAACCGCTTGTGGGCGGGCAGGCTTATCCCTATGTCGTCAAACTTACGCCGGAGGGGCAGCCAGCGGTAAAGCCACCGTGGATCGTCTACACCGTTCCCGATGAAAATCGGGGTGATGTGTTCTGCGGTAACGCTGAAACTGCCTACATGGTGCAGATCGACGTGTACGCCAGCAGCATTGACGAGGCGAAAGCTCTACGTCAGCAGGCCGAGGCGGCGGTAACCGTGCTGTCACCTGCCGAAGTCCATCTATTTAGCGGTCACGAACCCGAAACCGGCCTTTTCCGCGCCTCATTCGAATTCCGAGTGTGGCAGTAACCCATACCATTGACCATGACCCGCTACGGCGGGTTTTTTTATGTCTGGAGAAATCACATGACAAGTAAGTATGAAAAAACACAAGGCACGGTGATCAGCGTCTCCGCTGGTGAAGTCAGCGAAGCTAATCCTGTTGGTGTTACCTGGCTTGCCGCATCGTGCAGCACAAAGGAACTCAGCTACACAGGCGGCCAAAAGGCTGATATTGAAGTTACCACGCTGTGCTCCGAAGAGCAGGAGATGACAAACGGCCTGAAAGCCCCCTCTGAAATGACCATCGGTAAAAACTGGAGCGGTTACGATGCTGCCCAGGATTCCCTGATGGATGCCTATGAAGACGACAGCCGCCGCGCTATTCGTATCGTATTCCCTTCCGGTAACGGCTTTGCCTATCTTGCCGAAGTGCGTCAAAACAGCTGGAGTGCGGCCACATCCGGCATCGTATCTGCCTCATATACGCTGCGCATCATTGGTAAGCCTGTGCGGATTTACGCTGTAAACATTCCAGTGACCGGTGTCACCCTGGACAAATCCACGGCAACCGTTGCCGCTGGTGCCAGCCTCACCCTGACCCCAACGATTGCCCCGGCGTCAGCCACTAACCGCGGCGTGACTTGGACATCTTCCGCCCCAGGCAATGTGATGGTGACCAATAAGGGCGTTATCACCGGCCTCACACCTGGTACCTCAACAATCACCGTTAAAACCACGGACGGCGCTAAAACCGCAACGTGTGTTGTGACCGTTACAGCAGCCTAATAGGAGCGCTAACCCATGGCAGCAAAGAAATTAAACCTCAAGGCGCTGGTGTCAGCGCCGATGGCGGGCTTTCGCACCAAGCTGGTTGAGGTCGCCGAGTGGAATGGGGCAAAGGTGATCCTGCGTGAACCCTCGCCAGCAGGTTGGGGCCGGTGGCGCGAGGTTATGGAGCCTGAAGAGCCAAAAGAGGGCGCAAAAGCGGTTGAGCTTTCAATCACGGAACAGACGCAACGCAACATCCGCGCTGATGCTGTGATGTTTATCGATGTTCTGCTCGATGAAGATCAACAGCCTGTTTTCACACCGGAAGATCTGACCGAAGTTCTTGGCTTTTACGGGCCGGTGCATTCACGGCTGTTAAAGCAGGCAATGGCTTTGCAAACATCGACGGAAGACGCTGAAAAAAAGTCAGAGAGCCAGAAACCTTCTTCTTGATGCAGTTGGCTCTACGCCTCGGCAAAACCCTTGGCGAGCTTCAGCAATCTATCAGCGTCAGTGAATTGCGCATGTGGATGGCCTTTGACCGGATAAGCCCAATTGGCGATGACCGTAATGATTATCACGCCGCGCAAATCGCCGCCGCTGTTTTCAATGCCCAGCGAACAAAAGATCCATTGTCCATCGGGGATATGTTGATCCGCTGGAACGCGGAGGAAGACGCGGAAGAAGAGGATACCGCTGGGCTTGAGGCATTTCTGGAAAATCTGGCTAGTTAACACCCGCTGCGGCGGGTTTTTTTATGGGTGAAATATGGCATCTCTGCGTGAGCTAATCATTAAAATTTCGGCCAACTCAAGTTCCTTCCAGACTGAGATCGCTCGTGCCTCACGCATGGGGGCCGATTACCACAGAACAATGACGCAGGGTAACCGCCAGGCGGAAAATGCGACTCGGCAAAGCCAGCGTGCACTGGCCGATCTGAATGGGCAACTGGCGACCGTCCGCAGCAGCGCATTGGCGATGGCTGGCGCGTTTGCCGGGGCATTTGCTACAGGTAACCTGATCGCCATGGCTGACAAGTGGAACTCGCTCAATGCGCGGGTGAAGCTGGCCACCACCTCTGCGGAGGATTTCAGTGCTGCACAGGCGGGGTTGATGCAGATCAGCCAGTACACCGGCTCAACGTTCGAATCAAACGCCGCTCTATTCTCGCGGGCATCCAGTTCGCTGCGCGAATACGGGTATACAACAAAAGATATCCTGTCACTCACCGATGCGCTGGCCACTGGTCTGCAGGTGTCTGGGGCATCTGCTGACGAAACGGCATCGTTGATCACTCAGCTCTCCCAGGCACTTGGGCGCGGCGTTCTGCGTGGGCAGGACTTTAACTCCGTTGCGCAATCTGGCCAGCGGATCATGAAAGCGCTGGCGGATGGTCTCGGCGTTGCACAAAAAGACCTCAAAGGGCTGGCTGACGCTGGCGAACTGACAACACCGAAGATCGTGCCTGCACTGATCAGCCAGCTCGGGCAGCTGCGAAAAGAATTCGACACGATGCCAAACAGCGTCAGCGCAGCATCTAACCGTATTAATAATGCGTTTGCTGAATGGGTTGGCGGACAGAACCAGGCCACGGGCATTACAACAACACTTGCCGGTGTTATGGATGGGCTTGCAGGTAATATCGATAATGTTGCCACTGGTCTGGGTGTGCTTGTCGGGATCGGCGCTGTGCGTTACTTCGGTAATCTAGCCTTGGGTGTGCAAACAGCCACAGGACGGATGCTGGCGGCATATCGCACAGAGGTAGCCGTTGCGGCCGCCCAGGTTGAAGGTACAAAAGCAGCTACTGCCGCAGCTCGAGCCACGCTTTACCGCGCTCAGCAGGCAAGGGCTGCGGCGGTGGGGATTGAGGCTCAAATCATTGCAGAAAGGCAGCTTGCTGTTGCACAGGGCCAGTTAGCAGCCAGCATCACGGCCCGCACGACGGCTCAAAGTGGTCTCAACGCCGTAACATCGCTGGGAACAAGGCTGGGTAGCGGGCTATTAAGTGCCGTCGGCGGGATCCCTGGGATTGTGCTTGGTGTCGGGGCCGCTTGGTACTACGTGCATGAAAAGAATGAGCAAGCCAGAAAAACCGCACTGGCCTATGGCAACACCGTTGAGCAAGTCAGAAAGCAAATGTCCGGCATGTCGATCGCTGGCTTGGAATCCACTGCTGTAGATGCCGGAAAATCTATCGCTGTGCAGCGTTCTGAAATCGCCAAAACGGAAGAAGAAGTTCGCAAGCTGAAAGATAGCTTGTCTGCTTTGACGAAAATGGAGGCCGACGCTAAAGAAAGTCCCTGGATGAGTCGTATCAATACGCTGATGTCGCTTGAAGACATCCAGCAGGCGATGATCGAGACGCAGGGGCAGCTAAGCCAGAAAAACTTTGCACTTGAGCGGCAAACGGAAACATTACGTAATACAGAAGCCCTTCGTACTCAGGCGATTAATGAATCGATAAATAAAACCGCAGCACTGGCGGGGGCTGTTGGTAGCCTTGCGGAAATGTATGCGCAGCTTAACAGAGTAACGGGCCTATCTACCTCTGTGGCAGCTCCAAAATTCGCAGGCTTGGCGCTTCCGAAGCTTGACGAAAAGCAGCAAGCAGCAATGATAAAAGTCCAGCGAGAAAAGGCACTTGCAGGGCTAAAAGGGATAGCAAAGGCCGAGCAACAGGCTATTTATGAGGCCGATGATCTAAAGCTTCCCCCTGGTCATTATGAGGCTTATGTTGCGGGTAAAGTTGCTGCTGAGAGAACAACTGAGAGCCTCACAGCAGCGACAAAAGCCCAGCAAAAAGCGGAGCAAGATGCAGCCTCCGCTAGCAAGAAATCCGCTGGGGTGGCAGGGGATTACCAGCAGAAGATAGCCAACTTGAATAAGGAAATTCAGGTTGAAGGCGTCCGACTGAAAGAGGGCGATGCGGCGGCGGCTTTATTCTCCGCGTCTCTGGAAGCCGGTACAAAGTGGACTAACGAACAGCGGGCAGGGCTGGAGCGTTTGAACAAGACGCTAGCAGAGGCAAAGCAGCGGTGGGAAGACCACAACGCGGCTATTGCTTCCGATCCCTACCGCCAGGCTGCGGACGTGCAGAAAAAGGCTAACGAGCAGCTACAACGCCAACTTGCTGATGGCGAAATCAAAAGTGCTGAGGAACTGGCTCGCCGCAAGCAGGATATCAACACTGCCTACCTACAAGCTGTGGCCGAGGCAAATCAACGTTACGCGGTTTCCGGTACAGCTGAGCTGGCCGGTAATGTCGATCCTATCCAGAACCTCGAGAACCAACTGGCAAAACGGCATGCGTTGATCGAGAGCTATGCTACGGCGGGCGTGGTAACGCAGGAGCGGGCCAATCAGCTCATCGTTGCGGCGGATCGTGAAGCGATGGAAGAACGTTACCAGGCATCGCTGCAATTTTATGCCAGTCAAGGTGATATGCAGAAGATGGCAGTCGATATGTTCCAGACCACTACAGAACGTGCAAGCAACATGCTTACCGGGCTGTTGACAGGTACCCAAACGTTCAGGGAGGGGGTGACTAACCTCTTCGCTTCCCTAACTCAATCCATCGTTCAAAACCTTATCGATATAACCGCGCAGGCGCTGGTTACCAGTTCCATCATGCAGACCATTACCGGTGTTGTCGGTGGGCTTGCTGGTGGCATTGGTGGAGCGGCATCCGGGGTTAGTGGCGCAGCAGGATCGGCAAGCACTGGTGCGATGGGGTTGAGCACCAACTTTGCAGCGTATGACCTTGGCGGTTACACAGGCGCTGGCGGTAAATATGAACCCGCTGGTGTGGTGCACCGAGGCGAGTTCGTGATGACCAAAGAGGCCACGGAACGGATCGGCGTAGAGAACCTTTACGGCATGATGCGTGGCTATGCCGATGGCGGTTTGGTTTCTCCTTCACCGGTTGCAGGTGGTTCGCTGGGTGTTCGGGCGCTTACAGCCAGCGAACCTATCGGCTCGGGCGTGGGCGGCGGTACCGGCGGAAATGTTTATGTAACGATTAACGAAAACGGTTCCACATCGGTTTCTGGCGGCGGGGAGAGCGAGAGCTTTGCGCGTGAGTTTACGGCAATTATTCAGAGGGAATACGTCAAACTGCGCAATAAGGATCTGCGCCAGGGCGGGGCAATCAATAGCGCAATTAGAGGGGGCAAATAATGGCGCTCGAAACGTTCACTTATGCCGCCCGTGTCAATCCTACAGGCGATCACTCATACCGCGTTCGCGAGGTGCAATTTGGCGATGGTTATAAACAGCAGGTTGGCGATGGGCTGAATACAGAGCTCCAAAGCTGGTCATTAACATTTGTCGGCGACTGGAAGCGCACTTTCGAGATCAGGAGTTTTTTCAAACGTCATGCCGGTTATAAGTCCTTTAAATGGATGACGCCTAATTTTGAATTGGGGCTGTTCACTTGCAATAAATATCAGGTAACCGCACTGGGCAAGAATGCCAGCGGCGATCAGATGTACCAGCTCGAAGCCACCTTTGATATAGCTTTCAGACCGTAGGAAAAACCAATGTCTATCAATGCTGATCACCAGGTGCTTGAGCCTGGGAGTAAAATTCGCCTGTTCGAAGTTGACGGTAGTCAGTTCAGCGGGCCTGAGTTGTACTTTCACAGCCACCCGATCCCGTTCACTCCGGCAGAGCTGGAAAAGGCAGGTGATTATCCGACCAAGATACCGGCAAAATCTATCTGGTTCGGCGGGCGGGAATACAAGCCGTGGCCGGTGGAAATTGAGGGGTTAGAGGTTACAAGCGACGGTACCGCGCCGAGTCCCACGCTGTCAGTCGGTAATATCGATGGTACCGTGGGTTCAATGTGCCTGGCATACCAAAACCTGGCCATGTTCAAAGTCACGATCCGCGACACCTACGCCCATTACCTCGATGCCCGAAACTTTCCAGAGGGCAACCCGCAGGCCGACGCTACACAGCAAAAGGTTGATGTGTGGTATATCGATCGCAAGATCAGCGGCAGCAATACCGGCATCCAGTTTGCTCTATCTTCACCTGCTGACTTGCAAGGCATCATGATCCCCACCCGGCAGATCCACAGCCTATGCACCTGGTGCATCCGTGGCCAGTACCGAGGGGCATCATGCGGGTATACCGGGACCAAGTATTTTGACGCTGACGGCAAGCCAGTTAGTGACCCGTCGAAAGATGCTTGTTCTGGCCTGCTATCCACCGGCTGCGAACCCCGCTGGGGAAAAGGTAATCCGCTGCCGTTTGGCGGTTTCCCTGGATCCGCATTGCTGAAAAGGTAGTCATTCTACGGTGGTTGTCGGTCAAATACGTGAGTAATTTTTTGTTACGAAATCTAAACTGCTGATATGATATTGGGATATTCATAAAAGGGATGTGACAATGAAAAAAATTATCATGTCGGGTGTCTGTGTCTTGTTGTTATCTGGTTGTACTCCAGGAATAGTCAATGGCAATGATCATAAAACTGAATACCAAGCCCGTGAAAGGTGCGCGAGCGATGCTCGTGTTCAAAACGGAAGCTGGGCTGGTTACTTTAGTACGGCTGATTTTAAGGTGACTAAATTATCTAATGGTGACTGGCAGTGTCATCAAGTGTTTGGAGATGAACTGGCAAAACAGAAGGAGGATTCAACAGATGCTTATAAAGCGGATGAAGAAGGGCTGACTTTGAGTGAGTATAGAAAAAAAGTTGCATTACAGAATGAAAAGGAAAGGCAAGAAACCATTAATTTCTATGCAGCTAAAGAAGAACTGTATGAATCCTATCGTAAAGATGGGAAGGTTCATGTTGATTCATATAGATTATCAGATGGTTCCATTAAAACAATTTCAATTCATGGAAATAAGCGCTGTGAGTCACACACAACCGCTACGACTTCAGTATTAAACTGCAACTAAATTTTAATTTATTTGTAAATTAAAGCTCGGTTTTTTCTGGGCTTTTTTATTTATGGATGCGTATTTAGTCCGTGCAAAGTAAGGAACGTCGAACAGACCTAGTTTTGTGACTCTCCTAATTTTTTTAATAAAGAGGTAGTCATGAGAAAACACATTATCAACGCCGTTTTATTGCATGCCGAAGAAAGCTATCCGGCAGAATGCTGTGGGCTGGTGGTGCAAAATGGCCGCCGTCAGCAGTATCTCCGTTGCCGGAATACCGCGGCGGAGCCTACCGAACAATTCAGCATGCATCCGGAGGACTACGCAGCAGCGGAGGATGTCGGGGAGATCGCCGCTATCGTTCACAGTCACCCGGACGCCACCACGCAGCCGAGCCAGCTCGATATGGCGCAATGTGACCTGTCACAACTTCCCTGGGTGATTGCCAGTTGGCCAGAAGGCGATATCAGAACGGTTATGCCAACGGAGGACGTTAAGCCATTGCTAGGCCGTCCGTTCGTCCATGGCATCTGGGACTGCTACGCGATTGTGCGGGATTGGTACCGGCTGGAGTGTGATATCGAAATACCGAACTTCGAGCGGTCAGACGGCTGGTGGGAGCGTGGCGAAAACCTCTATATGCAGCACTACGCCGAGGCCGGGTTTATCCCGTCCAGTGGCGATCTGCGGGTGGGTGACGTAATCATTATGCAGGTACGTGCCGACGAGCCGAACCATGCTGGGGTATATCTCGGTGATGGGGTTATGCTCCACCACATGTACGGGCAACTCAGCAAACATGTTCCCTACGATGGTTATTGGCAGGCTAGGACGATTATCACGCTTCGCTATAGTGATCTTGTCGTCAAGCAGTGATAACCTGCCTCACGAAATATCAAACAAGGAAAAGGGTAAAAATGAAAAAGGCGACTCTGATTATTTTTAGTATCCTGTGGCTTTCTGGATGTGTGTCGAAATCTGAAAGGTCAGCACAGCAAGCTGAAATTGAAAAAACGATTCCTATATGTCAATCCGATAAGCAATGCGTAGCAGCTTGGTCTGGGGCTAGGCAATGGATTAATGAAAATTGCGGAATGAAGATACAGACATATAGCAATGATTATATTGAAACGTATAACTCAATTGGAAGCTCAGCTGCTACATCATGTCAAGTAAATAAAACCCTACTGCCAAATGGTATTACAGCGATAAGTATAAAAATACAATGCGCAAATATGATTGGATGCGTGCCAGATCAATATGAATCGGTCATGAAATTCAACAAGGATATAAATAACTATATTAGTCAGTTTGCTCCGATAAAACTCGGATTTGTTATAGGAATGGCAACCAAAAACGGTATTGAAGCAAAATCCGCCTCAGATTCTTTTGGGTTGCTGATTCGAAGTGTTGTGCCAGGAGGAATTGCTCAAAGTAACGGTTTGCAACCAAATGACATAATAACTTATGTAAACGAAAACCGCGTTGTTAAACTCATTGATTACGGTAATTTAATTGATAAGCACGCGCGAGGTGATAAATTAATGTTTTCCGTTTTAAGAAATGGAACTGAAGTGAAAATTCCAGTCATTATTTAATTGCATATAAATGGTATTTTTATAAGCCCGCCTAGTGCGGGTTTTTTATTGGACTGAGCATGAATACTTCTATAAATAAATATAGGGTTGTTAGGCTTTACGGCGTTCTTGGTGCAACATTTGGCAGAGTTCATGAACTAGTTGTATCTACGCCACAAGAAGCAATCAAGGCGCTATCCATAACCATTCCAGGTTTTGAACGATTTTTGCATACAGCAAAAGAAAGGGGGCTGACATTCTCGATATTTGTAGGGAAAAACAATATCGGTAAAGATGAGTTGGAGTTTTCCGGTAGCGATGATATCCGCATTGCACCAATGATTATTGGCAGTAAAAAGGCGGGTGTTTTCCAAACCATCTTGGGCGCGGTAATTGTAGCAGCCAGTGTCGGATATGGAGTATTCACAAACGACTGGGCTGGCGCAATGTATGGTTTCCAAATGGGCGGGGCAATGATGTTGGGGGTGTTGTGCAAATGCTTTCACCACAGCAGGGCGGCCTAGCTCGACGCGAAAGCCCGGATAATAAGCCGTCATATGCCTTTGGCGGGCCGGTGAACACCATCGCCCAGGGTAATCCCGTCCCGATTCTCTACGGCAAGCGCCGGATCGGTGGTGCCATCATCTCTGCGGGGATCTTCGCCGAAGACCAGCAGTAAACAATCTGCATTCCTCAATGGCCAGCCTAGCGCTGGTTTTTTTACGCCTGGAGAAAATTAATGGCAACAATTGAAGGCCACAAGGGGGCGGTGGTGATGCTCATACGCCTGTTGAGTCCCCTGACTCCCTGCAATCTACCTCTTACGCCAAAATCCTGCTTGCGCTTGCCGAGGGAGAATTGGCCGGTGGCTTAGACGGAAAAAATATCTTTCTCGATGGCACCCCGATCATCAGCCCAGACGGCTCGGAAAACTTTCCTGGTGTGAAGTGGGAGTTTCGTTCTGGCACCCCCGACCAGGACTACATTCCCGGCATGCCGGATGTTGAGAACGAGATAACCGTTGGTACCGAACTCACCAGCCTAAACCCGTGGGTTCGTTCGCTGACCAACACCCAACTTTCAGCTATTCGCCTTCGCTTCTCATGGCAGCAGTTGCAAGAGCAGTGGGATAACGGTGATGTGGTGGGCTACCGCATCGAGTATGCGCTCGACGTTGCCACTGATGGCGGTGCCTACCGGGAAGTGCTGAAAACTGCGGTCGATGGTAAAACCACGACAAAATACGAGCGCAGCCATCGCATTAATCTACCGAAGGCCACCACCGGCTGGCAGGTGCGTGTACGGAGGATCACGCCCAACAGCACAAGCAACCGTATTGCGGATAAGATGGTTATTGAGTCGATCACCGAACAGATCGACGTGAAACTCCGGTACCCAGAAACGGCTCTGTTATTCGTGCAGTTCGACGCTAAACAGTTCCAGAGTATCCCGCAGGTTTCCTGCGAGCCTAAAGGCTCTGTGATCCGCATCCCCACAACCTACGACCCCGTAAAACGGACTTATACCGGCACTTGGAACGGCAGCTTTAAATGGGCATGGACGAATAACCCCGCCTGGGTGTTTTACGATCTGCTTATCAACGACCGCTACAGCATCGGCAGCCGGGTAAAAGCCGAGAACCTGGCGCTGACGAAATGGGACTTATACGCCATCGCTCAGTATTGCGATCAACTGGTACCCGATGGTCGTGGCGGCAGCGGTACCGAGCCACGCTTTCTCTGTGATGCCTACATTCAATCGCAGGAGGAAGCCTGGACTGTTCTGCGCGACTTCGCGAACATCTTCCGGGGCATGACTTACTGGGCAAATAACAGTATGAATGCGCTGGCGGATATGCCACGCGATGTTGACTACATCTACACGCGCGCCAACGTCAAAGATGGGCTGTTTACGGACAGCAGCGCCAGTGAGAAGACACACTATAGTGTGGCAATGGTGAGCTGGAGCGACCCTGCAAACGGCTATCAGGACTCTGTAGAGCCAGTGTTCGATAACAACTTGATCCGGCGTTACAACGTCAAGCAGGCCGATTTAACGGCCATCGGCTGCACCCGTCAAACAGAAGCTATCCGCCGTGGGAAATGGTTGTTGCTGACCAACGACAAAGACAGGGTGATCTCTTTCACGGTCGGGATGGATGGCAATATCCCGCTACCAGGCTGGATTATCGGTGTGGCTGATGAGGCAATGGCAGGGCGGCCACTCGGTGGCCGTATCAGTGCGGTGTCTGGCCGCAACATCACGCTCGATCGCGTGTCTTCGGCAAAGGTTGGTGAGCGGCTTATCGTGAACCTGCCCAGCGGCAAATCACAGGCCAGGACAATCAGCGCCGTGAGCGGGAAGGTAGTAACAGTATCGACCACTTACAGCGAGCCGCCAGCGGCAGAATGCGCGTGGGCTGTTGATGCTTCCGATCTGGCTATTCAACAATTCCGTGTCACCGGTATAACGGAAAACGAAGACGGTGTTTCGTTCGATATCACGGCCATCGAGCACGACCCGGACAAGTACGCACGTATCGACACCGGCGCACGTATCGAAGACCGCCCGATCAGTGTGATTCCTCCGGGCGTACAGGCACCACCGGCTAACGTCCGGATCAGAGAGAACTCTGCGACGATCCAGGGGTTGGCGGTGGCCACGCTCTATGTGACTTGGGACAGAGCCGAGAGCGCTATTGCATACGAAACGGAATGGCGCAGGGATAACGGCAACTGGATCCCCGGTCCGCGTGTTTCAACACTGGGCTTTGAAGTGCAGGGCATTTACGCTGGCCGGTACCAGGCGCGTGTCCGGGCAATAAACCCGGCAGAGATTTCGAGCGTGTGGGCTAACGCACCGGAAATGGTGCTGAAGGGCAAGATCGGAGAGCCGCCCGCGCTTGCAAGCTTTAACACGGTTGGTCAGGTGTTTGGCATAGTGCTGAATTGGGCGTTTCCACCTGGTGCGGAGGACACACAGAGGACGGAGATCTGGTATAGCCGCCAATCGAACGGCAGCGGCAAAATGCACTTGGGCGATTACGCATACCCACAGCGCAGCCACACAATGACTGGCCTCGCCGCTGGCGTGAATTTCTGGTTCCAAGCTCGCCTGGTCGATCGTCTCGGCAATGCCGGGCCATGGACAGCGTGGACGGCAGGGACATCGAGCGACGACGCTAGCAACGTGCTGGACTATCT
The DNA here is from genome assembly GCF_003668775.1 of Serratia sp. 3ACOL1. Taxonomy (NCBI): domain Bacteria; kingdom Pseudomonadati; phylum Pseudomonadota; class Gammaproteobacteria; order Enterobacterales; family Yersiniaceae; genus Serratia; species Serratia sp. 3ACOL1. The sequence goes on from NZ_CP033055.1 coordinate 1,183,751, forward strand.
AACCGGGCAGATCACCCAAACACAGCTCGGTAAGGACTTACTGGGGCCGATAGAGGACGCAAGCAAGCTGCAGGACATGTGGTCTGTCAAGGTAGGCAAAACTGAAGACGGTAAGCTGTACACGGCAGGGATCGGCGTTGGTGTGGAGAACACGCCAGAGGGTATGCAGAGTCAAGTGTTGGTAGTAGCTGACCGTTTCGCTATTTTGAATACGGCCAGCGGTACCGGCTCGGCGGTATCGAGCCCGTTCGCGGTCGAGGGTGGCCAGGTCTTTATGAATTCTGCATTTATCAAAGACGGGACAATTACGACAGCGAAAATTGCTCAGGAAATAAGTTCAACAAATTATGTATGGGATCCTGACTTATCAAAGACAACAGGGTGGGCAATAAACCAAAATGGCAGAGCAATATTTAGTGATATTTCTGCCAGAGGGGAGGTGCGCGCTGATAGCGGTTACTTTGCCGGGGAGTTACGAGCATATAACGGTTACTTCGGCGGGGAGATACGTGGTGCGGATGGGTATTTTACTGGAACTGTTTTCGCCGAGAAAATTTTAGGCGATACAGTACATGTTGGAGTGTGGAATCCAATTTATGTTGTAGGCGTCAATGGAAGCAATCATAGGTATTTTAACGGCGGACTCCCTTATGCATCTGTTGTAGTTGTCCCTTATGTGAATATAGTCACAACCGGCTCGAGTCCTGGGGGCGGGCAAGTCTATATTAAAATAAACGGTGTTGATTATTGGCGTTCTAATGCGAGCGGTGCAGGATATGACTCTTATTCTACATATAGAGGTTCTATCGTAATTGATGTCCCAGCTAACGGAACGCTAGATGTTGAGTTCGGAATTACTGGAGCACCAAGTGGACACGTTTGGACAAGTACGATTCATCCCGGCCCCGGAGTTCCCGGCACTGGAGGTGCCATAGCTGTAATGGCATTCCGAAAGGGGCAAAATCCATTCTCTTCGTAGTTATGGAAAACTAACAATCACTATCACCCGCTTCGGCGGGTTTTTTATTGGAGAGTAAAAATATGGCAGTAATCAGCGGTGTATTAAAAGGACCGATGGGTGATACGCGTGTGGGTGTAGTAATCGAGTTACGCGCTGTCCGAACGTCTGCGACTGTGGTTATCCAGGCACGTTCTCAATCTGTTACTGACGCTACAGGCCGCTATACGCTGAGCGTTGAGCCTGGTCAGTATGATGTAATGATTACTGCCGCAGGTCGCCAGCCGGAGCGTGTGGGTGGTATTCAGGTGATGTTAAACTCACAGGCTGGGACGCTAAACGATTTCTTGACTATTCCCGGTGAAACCGACCTCAACCCGGAAATCGTAGCAACCGTAGACCGCATGCGGGCAGATGCTGCTGCATCAGCCGCATTGGCAAAAAGTAGCGCTGATAGCCTCACTGGTGTTTTGAAAAAACTTAATTTCTCGCCTACTACAGCAGTATCAAATGCAACTTGGCGTAAAGTTGGCACCATCAATAATATGGGCCAAGGTGGACAGACAATAGTTATTACGTTCGGCGGTACTGCTTCATATAACGGAAATACAAATGCAAATGGATTGGTTGACGTAGTTATCAGGACAGGCAGTGGTTCAGTTACCACAGTAAATGCTCCTGGGCGTGCGTCAGTGAGCGCATATGTAACGAATAGCCCTGGTTTTGTGACGTCAACGCAGTTGATTAGCGATATTGGATTAATCGAGACATCTGCAAATTCGTTTGACTTGTATCTAAAATTTAATCCATTCGTAAGCGGGATATCGGCATCTATCAGCAGCACCTCAATTACACATATAGCTGATAATTGGACTTGGTCTACAACTATGGTTGCAGACCCTGTTATTACCTTAGGTAAGGAGATTATTAAGGTATGGACAGAGGGCAGTTTACCTAACCCCGTCAGGGTTGGGGACTTCGGTCTCGGCAGCACGGCATCCACTGTTGTGTATGATGCAAGCAATGTCGGGGTAAATCAGTTTATTAGATATCCGGCAAATACACCGGGAGCTCCAACTACAGCACCATGGGCTGGATTGCAAGGTGGTTACGATGGCGCGTCGCGCTGGGAAATGTCGTGGGTCATGGGTTCAACAAGTGCCTATTTACAGACCCGATGCAGGTCAGTAGCTGGTGTATGGGGGCCATGGTCATCAATCTGGCACAGTGGAAACACCACTGTAGATGCCAACGGCTTTATCAAGAAAGCCTCCCCGATCGTGAAGCTGTTTGGCACCGGCGAGAGCGAGTTTAACGATCAGAGCCAGGGCGTTACTACTGAGCGGGTTTCCGAAGGTGTCTATCGCATATCTGGCACCCTTGGCTTTAATGCTGATGCAGAGTGGGGCGGGGTGGATGGCGGTATCGAAATCCCGACAGACCGCAATAAGTTGCCGCTAGTGTGGGTAGATTACGAAGTTGACGAAACCGGCGACCTGCTGATCAAGACGTTCCACCGGGTTAACTCTACCGCGCCGAAGTTCGCACAGAACGTTAAGACTGGATACAAGGAAGGTCAGCCGATCGACATCCCTGCAGGTCGCTGGATTGATCTGCGTGTCGAGATGCCTGGAGGCGATGAGCCAGAGTATGAGCCGGTACCGGAGGACGAAGTGCCGGAAGTCACCCCGGAAGTAACTGAGCTGGAGGGTGGCGAAGAACCGGCACCGGGTGATGTCCCCGCCCCGAACGAAGAGCCTAAGGAATAGTAACAAGGCCGGGAGAAATCCCGGCCATATATCTTTCTTTGCTGATCAGTATCCTATCATTCACCAGCCAAATCGATCTTCACACAATGATTACGCCATGCTTATACTGTATGTATGAACAGTTGTTTTGTGAGGGTTGTATGGGTTGCAAAGACGGGGATTATGACATCCTCTATCGTGGGGAAACGCGAGATTACATTCCACCCGGTAGAGTGATGTTCATTCAGCGGCCAAAGGAATGTGGCGGTGGTTACTGGCTGGGGAAAGCATACGATAATGCTTTTATCTTTGAGATAGAGCGGCCAGTGTCACTTAGTGAGGGGATTGACTACATCATGATCCTTCGGAGCGTTGAAAGGCATGCTGATGAGTTTGATGATAACTTCACGCTTTTTTGATTTTGAACGTCGCGAAAATGGCTTTTATGTCGGCAGTTTTACCATCATTTTACCATCGTTTTACCATTGCCAAATTCCAGGCATAAAAAAACCAACCGTAAGTGGTTGGTTTCTCTATCGAATATTGGTCGGCATGAGAGGATTCGAACCTCCGACCCCCGACACCCCATGACGGTGCGCTACATGATGGCGCTTATTGGAATCTTTGCTCCCATTCATCAACCCAGCCCTGAACAACCTGATGCATGCTGTTACGGCCGTAGGTGAAAAAAAGGAAATCAGGCTGTGTTCGCATATGCGCTTGGAAAAGCATTCCTTTTGCTGGTCCATGCTCATGGCGACCTTCCCATGCAAGATAAATGTCCCTGCACCTTTCTTTGGTTTCGCTTTTGGTCATGTTAGCCTCGCTTCTTCATGCTGTAGGGGGTTAAAACCGGTTATCAAAACTCGCTTTACTTATCAAGTAATCAATGACTTATAAACTATACCAAATGTGGTTAAGTCATGACAAATCAGTGTTTATATTAATATAAATCATATGGTTATAGATTTTTCGGCTATCTACTGTTACGTCATATGGGCTGGTTCGAAGCTGCTGACCTGATCGTTAAGGGCATGGAAGGCGCTATCGCTGCCAAGACCGTGACCTACGATTTCGAGCGTCAGCTGGAAGGCGCTAAACTGCTGAAATGTAGCGAGTTTGGCGACGCTATCGTTAAACACATGTAAGTGTGATTTAGCGTTGATTGATAACGGGAGCCTGATGGTTCCCGTTTTTTTTACCCTCAAAAACCTCTCCGCAAGACTGCGTAAAAGATGAGCTTTTTCATGCCTAATAACCAACCGCTAAAATCTCATTCAAGTAGATTAGTACCTCGGTTTTGAAAGTTATTGTCGAGATGATTAACAAATTCCTGGTAACCACTACGCAAACAACGCTGGCATCAGTACGGCAAAGACCGCCAACGCGGCACGGTACTTCTGGGGGGGCTCTATTCATCACAAAGATGACTAGCTAGTTCCGATTGCTGTTTTTCTCACTTTCTTTTGTGTTCTATTGGCATTAGGATGTTACAAAATGTTAGGTATGGAGATGAGGATGTGAGGACGGTAAGTTTAACTTTTATTCTTTTAGGAACGGTTCTTTTATCAGGTTGCACATATGATGTAACAGGTAAAGGTTGGGATCTTCATAGGTTTGAATGCCCTAATATAACTGAAAATGTGAAGCGTGATACGGTTGGTAAATCTGACTTCATCAACAACTTGCAACAAATGGCCTCTCTAGCTAGTTTATTCAATGATATAGGGGCAAAAAAGCTAAAAACCGCTCAAGCTAAAGCAGATCAAGCGTACATAGAAGAAGTACACGCATGTACATTAACAACGCGCGAAAATGCTATTAAATTTTCAGAACAACAATTCCAACAGCTAAAGTCAGTGCCAATGAATGAACAGGAAAAAGCAGCACTTATAGATACATACGCAGACTGGGTCGCCTTTATGCAAAAAATATCTGTTAATAATGATGCCGCTCAAGAATTAAACAATTTTAAAGCTGCTGCAAATAAATACTTGCTAATGTGAGGAAAAATGAAAGTTTATAAATGGATTGCCCTCATCCTTCCTGTCGCTTTATCTGGTTGTTTCATTGCCAACGTTGAGTCTGGAAGAGCGTATAACGGGATGGATAGTGAATACACCTCATCTATGAATACGGAAATTACGGCAGCATGTATAAAAAATGCTTGGCAAAACAGTGATGTTCACATGGGACTTACCGCAGCTGGTGTCAGTCAGCGAAACACCGGCGATATGATAACACTATATACTCTTAATTATACAGAAATAGTTGATGTTTCACCTTCAGTTGATGGTAAAAGCAGAGTCGTTTTTTACCATAACGGGGATAGAATTTGGGGTAGTAAGAAAATATTAATTTCCGGTATAAAAGGCTGCCTTTAAACGATACCCCTATAGTTAATCTAATCTAATCTAATCTAATCTAATCTAATCTAACCTAGCCAGCATTAATGCTGGCTTTTTTACATCCTGAGTTCAATTGGCCTAAATCTTATTTCAATAATGAATGGTTGCAGATCGCTAGCGGCTATATCCACCCTTGAAAAATGTTAACTATTGCGAGCGTAGTCGGTGAAATACGCCCTAAGAAGTACACGAGGTATGAATAGATTAAATAATTTTGCCTGTCACTGGCACAACGCAAACGAATTTCAATTCTTCCGTAAAATGCGATTATAGCCATGCACATTTGGTGCTATTATTTTCAACAATGGGTTCTATTATGGAAATTAAAAACTTGTTAGCTGTACTATTCTTAACAACTATTGCTTTTAGCTCGGCAACGATGGCCGAAGGTAGTGGAAGAATGACCGTGTCAGGTAGCATTATTAAGACGCAAACATCTTGCGCTATTGCACCTGAGTCCATTGATCAGACAGTTGCGTTAGGGCAGGTGGCCGATGCCGCACTGCTTGAAAACAATGGCTCTGGTAAGTCGGCTCCGCAACATTTCAATATTCAATTGGAAAATTGTGAAGTTTCTGCAGGTAATAGCGTAACCGTTACTTTTGTTGGCATGGAAGGAAAGGATGGTCGTCTTGGCATTACAGGTACGGCTAGCGGTGCCAGTGTTGCATTGACCGATGGTTCAGGAAATGTTCTCGAACTGGGGAAGCCCAGCAAAAATTTTTCGCTCCAGAATGGTAATAACACCCTTCCTTTTACCATTTACCTTCAGGGAGATGGTGTGCCGGGAAATATTCAAGCGGGTGATTATCAGGCTGCGGCTGGTTTCAAGCTGAATTTCCAGTAACTCAAAAATTCACTATTGAGTATCGGGAGCCTGATGGCTCCCGTTTGTTTTTCTCCAAAATATTCTTCTGCAAAACCTTATGTAAAATGAGCTGCATTAATCCTTGGTTGACCACAATCATCACGACAAACTGTATCTGCTAACAATCTCTCGCAGGTCTCACAGCGTAGGGGCGCTGCATGCTGCGCCCGTCTAAACAGAACGGTTGGGGAAATAGCAGCCAAACGCTGATGAGGTGTAACTTTGCGGCAGAGCAGTAAGTAACTTACGGGTAAGCGAAGCTATCTGTGTATCGCTGCCAAAATCCCTTTTCTTGGTTTTTTTTGTTATATATCAATTTGTTGCCTGACTTTCTTATATGGAAGTGCAGTGCTGTTAGAACAATAAAGAAATCTTGTTCACCATATAAGAACGGACTTTAACTTATTGATTCATAAATGCTTAAATGGTTTTCCCTACGTTTAATATTACTTCACTAAGAATATTCCGTGTTAGGCGATAATATTTATCCCAACAGCAAGGCAGTATGCAACACCGGACGAATGAGTCGTGATGGGATAAGGGATAAAGATACGCTGAAAAGGCTTTCAACACGGAACTACCATTCATTGATATCTTGTGAATGTATGTCATTTGTTTTTATAGCGCCAGTTATTGCCCTGCATTTTCAATGCTGTGTTATTGCCAATATATGCTCGTCATATTAATAGAGTTATGTATTGCACAAATATATCTACCCTCCGTGGGTAACCTAATAGTTTAATGACGTAAGGTCACTAGGAATAAATATGAAAAACTTAACAATCGTAGCTTCTCTGGTTGCAGTATTTGGTTCTGTTGGGCTGGCTCAGGCCGCTTCTACCGGTACCATCACCTTCAATGGTGAACTGACTGCCAATACCTGTGATGTCGTAGTCGATGGTCAGACGGCAGACGCCACTGTCGTGCTGCCAACCGTCGGCACCAGCCAGTTGAATGGCGCGACCCAAACCGCAGGTGAAACGGGTTTCGTGATGGCACTGAACAACTGTTCAGGCACACTGCAGACTGCCTCCGCCTTCTTTGAAGCGGGTGCTTCGGTAGATTCCGTGACTGGGCGCCTGAAAAACCTGACTGGCACGGCTTCCAACGTCAGTCTGCAACTGCTGGACGCGTCCAGTTCGTCTCGGGCAGTGATCCAGGCCGGTAACGCGAACCAGGTGACCAACACCACTTATCAGGATGTTACCAGCGGTAGCGCAACCCTGCCTTATGCAGTGCGTTATTATGCTGAAGGAGCCACTACTGCGGGCACCGTGATCAGCAATGTAGTCTATTCTATTCAGTATCAGTAATCAGTTTTAGCAGGGGGGGAGTCATCCCCTCTTTACCTGCCGTTGGGTCAGGAGTTTTCACGAAACTTTTTTCTCACAATATGGCCTGTCAGATTGTTACTTCTGCCGATTCTGTCGCATTAAACAGTCTTTATCTTCATTGCCCGGTTACGCTTGTGTCGTCAAGGTACCTGCTCCCGTTAGTGTCAGCTTGAAAATCCGACTCGCGGCGAATATGGTGGTCTTAAACCAGCTCGACATCGGGTTGCTGACATCGAAAATGGCAAACGTGGTGCGCCATTAGCGCCAGAGGTAAAAATGAAGGGGATAATACAAGGTACGATCGGGTTGCTTTTGCTCATGTCCGCCAGCAATAGTGCCTGGGCCGCGGTAGTTTGTTCACCGTTGAATGGCTCCCCACGTACCGATAATGTGACGCTGTCTCCTTCAGCGATCTCGGCGGGGAGTGATCTTCCAGTCGGAACGGTGATTTATCAAGGCCGATGGGTGAGTGGTGCTACCGGCCTTTCGGTAATGTCCTGCGACTCGCCGACGGATACCTCAATGTGGCTTAACATTGCCTGGACTGTTGAGCAAGCGCCTCTTCCCCTCGCCAACTGGGCGGGTAGCCCTTTCGGTGGCGCTGTCTATCAGACCAGTATCCCAGGGGTAGGTATTGCCATCTCCCGCAATAATAATGGCGATGCGGCGATATTAGGCCAACCTAACTATCAGTTTCCGGCGGATGTGAACAGCCTGGTGACTGGAGGATCCTATAAACCTTTTCTGACTAACAGAACGATCTATGCAACGTTGATTAAAATCGGTGCCATTACGCCGGGCAGTTACACCCTCAATGGGACGACACTGCCGACTGCCGCACTGTCGGTTGTGAATCCGATAAATTATCCGCCGACAGCCGGGCTTCCCATCAAAGCGTACATTATCAAGTTTCAGGGGCAGTTAACGGTATCAGCCCAGACCTGCACTACGCCAGATGTGAATGTTAATCTGGGGAGTTACGACACGCGGCAATACTTTACCAGACAGGGGGCAACCACTCCGTGGGTTGATGCTTCGATCACCTTGACCAACTGCCCAACCTTCTATGGTTATTATAATGCCGCCAACAGTACATTAATGTTTGATTATTCTATCGGCTCCGGGCAGGTAGCCAACTCAACCAATAATAGTATTGGCGTGCGACTGACCCCGACGACTTCGGTGATTGATGCTGCCAATGGGATTATGGCTATTGACTCTACGGTACCCGGTGCAGCATCGGGGGTGGGGATACAGCTTGGTTGGGGAAATAGCAGCCAAACGCCGACGCTGTTTAACTTTGCGGCAGAGCAGTCAGTAACGCTACCAAAAGACGGTAGCCCGACAATTCGTGTTCCATTGGCTGCTCGTTATATTCAAACCGCTTCTGGGACTTCGCCAGGCAAGGCGAACGGCAAAGTCACGTTTACGATTAACTATTACTGATTAATGAAAGATCCTACGGGTAAGCGAAGCTATCGATGTATCGCTGTCAAACCCCCTTAATACTGTACCTTTCTTTTATATATCAATGGGATTGCTGTTTTTCTTATATGATGTTTCAGTGCTGATAGAACAATTAAGAAATGCGTTTTTTTATATAAGAATTTAATATAACTTATTGATTAATATGTGTATAAGTTATTTTATCCTGCGTTTTATACTACTTCACTAAGAATATTCTGTATGTGGCGGTAATATTTATTCCAACAGCAAAGCAGTATGCAGTACCGGACGGATGGTTCGTGATAGGTAAGGGATAAAGGTACGCTGAAAGGCTTTCAACAAGGAACTGCCGTTCATTGATATCTTGTGAATGTAGTTTGTCTTCATTTAATTTGATAACGCCAGTTATTGCCCTGCATTTTAAATGCTGTGTTATTGCCGACATATACTCGCCATATTTATAGAGATATGTATTGCACAAATATATCTACCCTCCGTGGGTAACCTAATAGTTTAATGACGCAAGGTAAATAGGAATAAACATGAAAAACTTAACAATCGTAGCTTCCCTGGTTGCAGTATTTGGTTCTGTGGGTCTGGCTCAGGCCGCTTCTACCGGTACCATCACCTTTAACGGTGAACTGACCGCCAACACCTGTGATGTCGTAGTCGATGGTCAGACGGCAGACGCCACTGTCGTGCTGCCAACCGTCGGCACCAGCCAGTTGAATGGCGCGACCCAAACCGCAGGTGAAACAGGTTTCGTGATGGCACTGAACAACTGTTCAGGCACACTGCAGACTGCCTCCGCCTTCTTTGAAGCGGGTGCTTCGGTAGATTCCGTGACTGGGCGCCTGAAAAACCTGACTGGCACGGCTTCCAACGTCAGTCTGCAACTGCTGGACGCGTCCAGCTCGTCTAGGGCGGTGATCCAGGCCGGTAACGCGAACCAGGTGACCAACACCACTTATCAGGATGTTACCAGCGGTAGCGCAACCCTGCCTTATGCAGTGCGTTATTATGCTGAAGGAGCCACTACTGCGGGCACCGTGATCAGCAATGTAGTCTATTCTATTCAGTATCAGTAATCGGTTTTAGCAGGGGGGAGTCATCCCCCCTTTTTATCTCCCGCTGAGTTAGGAGTTTTTGATGAAACCTTTTCCTTTCAATATTGCGCGTCAGGTTGGCACTTTTGCAGCGATTGCCCTTTTCAGTAGCAGTAGCCTGGCCAGCGTGGTACTCAGCGGCACACGTGTCATTTATCCGTCGGACGCCAAAGAAGTCAGCGTCAAAATCAATAATGTCGGCCCCTCGCCGGTACTGCTGCAGAGCTGGATAGATAATGGCGATCCCAATGCCAAACCTTCGGCAATCAAAGTTCCCTTTGTATTGACTCCACCCATGAACCGAGTAGAGCAGGGTAAAGGCCAGACACTACGTATCAGCTATGCTGGCGGAACCTTGCCTATGGATAAGGAATCGGTGTTCTGGTTGAATGTCCTGGAAGTTCCGGCCAAAAGCGAAGCCAAAACGAGCGAAAACCGTCTGCAAATGGCTTTCCGTACCCGGATCAAGCTGTTCTATCGCCCGGCGGGCCTGCAAGGCAATGCTAATGATGCTTCTAAAGCGGTTACCTGGAACACGCAAGGCGGCAAAGTACAGGCAACCAATCCCACGCCGTTTTATGTCAATTTTGTGAACCTGTCAGTCAACGGCAAAAAACTCGACAACGCGATGGTGGCACCGCGCTCAAGCATGGTGTTGAATCTGGCTGGCAATGGGGGCAACAAAATCAGTGGAAGTGTTGTTAATGACTATGGTGCGGTCAACCCCTTCGATGCCGTGATTAAGTAAAAATATTCATCACTATTTTGATTAGTGACTCACCTGGTATCAAGCTCTTGAGGGGGCGGGATGTCAAAAGTTATGCGCAATGCTATCCGGGAGTCTCTTGCTTCTTTGGCAGTAGTGGCGCTATCGATTTTTGTGGCGGGAAGCGTCGACGCGGCAACTGAAAATGAGCCGCAAACCAGCGCAAAGAGCCTGGAGTTCGACTCGTCTTTTTTGAACGTTGATGATATTCAGTCGGTCGATCTCAGCCGTTTCGCCGAAGGCGCCTCCGGGTTGCCCGGAATTTACAAAACCGCGCTGTATGTCAACGATCAACTGATCAGTAATACCGATATTGAATTCAAGTCTCGGGCCGATAAATCGGTCTATCCCTGCCTGACCAGCGACATTATTAAAAATATTGCGTTCAACTACGAAAAACTGCCCGCCGATTTTTTGAAACAGCAGTCTAGCGGCGCCCTATGCATGGATCTGCAAAATAAGCTTCCCGAAGCCCAGGTGAATTTCGACAGTAATGAACAACGCCTGGACATCATTATCCCTCAGATTTACATGCTCAATATTGCCCGGGGCACCGTGAGCCCGGAATTATGGGACAGCGGTATCCCGGCGTTCCTGTTTGGTTACAACGTGAATGGCTACACCAGCGAATCGCACGGCAACACCTTTAACTCGCTGTTTGCCGGGGTGAATGCCGGGCTGAACGTGGGGGCTTGGTATTTGCGCCACAACGGTTCTTATAACCAGATGAGTGACGGGCCCAGCCAGTACAGCAGTATCAATACCTATCTACAGCGCGACATCCCGCTAGTGAAAGGGCGTATGTTGCTGGGGGAATCGAATACTACCGGGCAATTGTTTGATACCTTGCCATTTACCGGTGCTCAACTGGCCAGCGACGAGCGGATGTTACCGGAATCTCTGCGTGGCTATGCACCGGAGATCCGGGGGATCGCCCGAACTAACGCCCGGGTGACCGTAACCCAGGGGGGCCAGGTATTGTATGAAACCACGGTGACGCCGGGGGAGTTCCTGATTAATGACCTTTACCCGACCGGCTACGGTGGCGATCTTGTGGTTACCGTGCGTGAGTCCGACGGCACCGAACAGACCTTCAGTGTGCCTTATGCTTCGGTGGCACAACTGTTGCGCCCGGGGTCATCGCGCTATTCTGTCACTGCGGGTCAATTGCGTAGCGAAAACCTGCATGATGAACCGACTTTATTCCAAAGTACCTATCAATATGGCCTGACCAATGCCATTACCGGCTATGGTGGGCTGCAAATCAGCCAGGACTACTATGCGGTGCAGGTAGGGGCGGCATTGGGGATCCCGATCGGGGCACTGGCCTTTGACGTCACTCAGGCCGGCACGAAACTGGGTGATAGCACCGATGCGAACGGGCGCAGCCAGCCAGGCGGCACCCTAAGCGGGCAGAGTTACCAACTGAGCTACAGCAAGCTTATCAGCGAAACCAACAGCAACCTTTCGGCGGTATTCCATCGATCCTCTTCCCAAAATTACCTGGATTTTTTGACCGCCGCGCAAACCCGTGATGCGGCGGAACAGGGGGATTTTCTGGACTCCATAGCACGAGTCAAAAACCGCCTGACGCTGACCGCAGGGCAAGGCTTGCCGGATAATTGGGGGCAACTGTATGTCAGTGGCTCAGTTCAGGACTACTGGAATCAGGATGGCAGCGATATACAGTATCAGGTGGGGTATAACAACCGTTATAAGAGCCTGTCCTACGGCATCAGTGCCAACCGCAGTCACTCGAGCATCGGGCAGATGCAAACCAACTACCTGCTAAGCTTCAGTTTGCCGCTGGGCCGGGATGACGAACTCCACACGCCACAGTTGAGAATGGACCTGTCTCATGACAGCAGTGGGCGTTATGGCCAGCAGGCCACGGTATCTGGTACCTCCGGTGTGGAGAACCAGCTCAGTTATGGCATAACCGCGATGAACGCCAACCAGGGGATGGGCACCAGCGGGTCGGTGAATGGTAATTATCGCAGCCGGGTCAGTGCACTGAGTGGAACCTACAGCACCGGGAAAGGCTACCAGAGCGGCTCTGCCGGTATGACAGGGACGGTGATCGCCCACGCAGGAGGGATCACCTTTACTCCATACACCTCAGACACCTTTGCCCTGGTAGAGGCCAAGGGAGCTGAAGGGGCTAGCGTGTCGTCGTATCCTGGGGTGAACGTTAACTCCCGCGGCTATGCAATGGTGCCTTACCTGAATCCCTACCAGATGAATGAAATCAGCATTGATTCGAAAGGTACCGCGGCGGACGTTGAGTTGGATAACACCAGTCAGAAAGTTGCGCCGTATTCCGGGGCGGTGGTGAAATTGAAATACAACACTAAACAAGGGACGGCAATTCTGGTGAATGCGACCTATCAGGGTGAACCGGTACCGTTCGGCGCCGATATCTTTGATAGCAAAGGCAACAGTGTGGGCTCTGTGGGGCAAGGTGGGCAAATGTATGCTCGCGTAGCGGAAGACAAAGGAGAACTGATTGTGAAATGGGGTGCCGGTAATGACATGCAATGTACTGTGGGATATATGCTGATGCCACAGGCAAAAAACAGCCCCGTTTCAGCGATCCAGGTCTTCGATTCAGTTTGCCAATAGAGACAGCACACTTAGCTATCAATCTGACGAGGGCTGCCCGAAGCTATATCTATCCATGAGACTGGTAGTCTCCTTCTAGACCCTAATTTTGAAACCACTCATAACTCATTGATTTTCGATTAGGGATAGAGAGTGGGTGATAAAAGGGTTTTCCGGAAGATTTTAAGGTTATTGTTTAGGTAACAGAGAATTAGAGCTAAGATGTAACAGTTCACTGCCGTGCAGGCAGCTTAGAAAATTCACGGCGTTCAACCTCGCTAAACTTCATCGTTCACTGCCGTACAGGCAGGTCAGTAAGCGAGGAATTTTAAATCCCTTTTGATTGGCGACAAAATGACAATGTCGCTGGGTTTTAACGGCATAAACTGTTCGAAACTAGCTAACCTATTGATAAAAAACGGGCGCAGCATGCAGCGCCCCTACGTGTGAGGCCGGTGAAGGTTTATCAACAGTCTTTAAATCCCTTGTGTCTACCAATATTCATTGCAATACAGCCAGCACAGAAATCAACTTCGGTTGTTATCGCGAAAGATCCTCTTTGCTACATTCAATGCAAACATTAAAAAGGAATTTAGACATGAAAAAACTTGCCTCAGTTTGTCTACTCAGCTTGTTGTTTGCCTCGGCCTGTAGCCCCCACAAAAGCTCCAATACCAAACCCATCGAGCTAAGGCCAACGGAAGTGGCACCGCTCGTTGATAAACCGCTCATGTACGCTCGTGAAGTTCGGGCAGCCATTCAAAGAAAGCTTTTTATCGAGGATGACTATCGCGGTAAAACCTGTGACATCAACATCAAGATGTCTAAAGACGGGAAGGTATATGACCTGCAGGGCAACGGCTATCCTCCGCTGTGTGAAGCTGCGATAAAAGCTATCAAAAATGCGGACATCCCCGCGCCATATGACGACGAAACCTACCATCAATTCAAACAAACAGTGCTTAGCTTCCAACCTGTTTGAGCGTCAGAGACTGGGAGTCGATAGTCATTGGGTCAGCCTGGAGTGAAATTCCGGGGTAAATTCCTAAATGAAGAGGGCAGGCATTACCCATTCAATGATCATGGATATAATCACCGTGTTTGTCATATCCATTCAAACAACGTTCCGAAGTCCTTTGTGGTCTTTGCCGCTATCGAGCCCATTGATATTGATAGCGGTTTTTTTCACAGCCATTCCAACGGTATCCCAGCCGACGCAGTTCGTTCCTGGCACTCTCAATCTTCGCGTTTACGGAAATAATGTCCACAGTGGGGGCAGATCAGCGTGACGTTTTTTTTCACCTTGCTGCGATTTTGCGGCGAACTTTTTGCGCATTCAGGGCAGGTGACATCAACGGGGGCGTCACCGAACAGCTTAAAAGCATCAAAGAAAGACATCTTTTTCACCGGGTAGAGGTAGGAGGAGTTCAGTGTACCTTTATCGCTCGGTGATAGCTCCACATAGATTGGTAAACCACTGGTAGAGACGTGGCTAGCTGCGCGCTAAAAAGGGAGTAACAAGTGGGGTGAAGGGGCGAGGGGGCAGAAAAAAGCCCCGCAAAAAATGAGGGGCAAACACAACAACACCAGGGAAATCGTTGATGATTAATCTGCTATTACTATATGTTTTTTGAGACGAGAGTTCATCAATAAATTGCTGCATTATTGCAACATTATAGTTAATTAATTTGTATGTATTTGGCTTTATTCATACGTTTTGTGAATTTGTTCGCTATTTGTGAGCAATAAGTCGGCATGCTGGTTATTTTTTGTTGAATAGATACCTTTGGGGGTGATTTCTTGCTCCATCACCCCTCCCAAAACGGAATGTGACTTGAATCACATCGGGCAGATCCCCTATATTCCCCACCCATAACGAAGTTGTCGTATTGCGATGCAGCGGCGCAGAGAGTTTTACATTTGTCCGGAGTTGTTGATGGAGTTAACTACGCTTTTGCTTTACGTGATTGCCGTCAGTGCGGTGATGGTGACGCCTGGCCCTTCCATGCTGTTGGCGCTAAACAATGGTGCAATCCACGGTATGCGTATTGCCAGTTATGGTTTCCTGGGGGCGGTATTGGCCGATCTGTTGCTGATCGGCGCCGTCGGTTGCGGGCTAGGGGCGTTGTTGCAGGCCTCTGAGCAACTGTTTGCCGTGGTGAAGTGGGGTGGTGCGTTATATCTGGTCTACCTGGCCTGGGTGCTGTGGCGGGCGCCGGTAAAGGCTTTAGCGGTAAGCGCTAGCGCCGCCGCGGCGACCGGGAAAACGGCATTCCTGCGTTCCCTGATGGTCGGTTTGTCCAACCCTAAGGGCCTGCTGTTTTTCTCGGCCTTTCTGCCGCAGTTTATTCAGCCAGAAAAGCCGATCGCCATGCAATACCTGATCCTGGCATTGGTCAGCGCGATGATCGACTGCGTGATGATGACAATCTATGCCTACGGCGGCCGCCATGCGATGCGTAAATTCTCGGCGAACGTGATGCGCTGGGTAAACCGTAGCTGTGCTGGCATGCTTGGCGTGTTGGCCGTAGGTGTTGCGCTGTATCGGCGTAGCGATGTGAGCTAGAACCTGTCGGTTGAATCAGCGGGCGCAGCATGCTGCGCCGCTACTTGGCTAGAATGTTTACAGTTTCAGGGAGCTAACCAGCTCCCTTTTTAATAGGTGACTGCCTGTGTTAGCAAAAGAGGAAAGCTTAGGTATATGACCTACTGACTGCTCTGCTGTTGACTCGCAGAGCACATTGCTCCACCTCATAGCGGTAACGTTCGCATCTGATTGGTAGTAGTGCTGGTAGATGTGAAATATATGCACCACGGTAGTCACCGTTAATATAATCACCAGCGCAATTAAAACGTAAGTGATTTTAACTTTGCTCAGAAAGTTCTTTTTCTCTTTACGAGGTAATTCAGGTTCACCCTGATTAATTGCGATCTCTTCAATGGCGACATCACTGGCAATTCTTAACCCTACTTTTGGTATGGTTTCTATGATGTTTTTATCAATACCCATGCTCTTGATAATCCGCCGTAGCGTGCTCAGGCATTGGTTGAGATTATTATTGCTGGCCTGTAGGCCGTAATCATCCCACACTTTTTGCAGAAGCACTTCTCTCTCAACAATTTCTCCTTTATTTTTAATAAGAAAGGAGAAAAGTCGAGCTGCAGACGAGGAAATGGTGACGATTTCTTCCTGAACTTCCTGATGATAAAAACCGACGCTATTCGGGCAGAAAAGGACATCTCCTTCGATGAGATATTGGGGCTTTGTCATGTTGATTCACTCCATGTCAGACAGTGCAATTAACTTAATTAACGTTAATCCTAAGTCTCATAATATTGTTTTTTTGGCGGTAGAGCAACAAAGAAACAATATAAAATATAGTGGAATCAACAAATTCCAGTTTAAAATCCGCTCTATTTCATAACGGCAGTTATTAATATTAAGTAAATGGTCTGTAAAATATTAAACGGTATTTAATAAAAATTAAGATCGCTAACTTACTGATAATTTTGCTAAACAAAGGTTCTAACTAGTCCGACCTGTAAGAATCAGCCTAGTTAGAAAAATGTATCAATTTAAGTAGCAGATTTGTGCGGAGGCAGCGTTGAATTAAACCCCAATTCGATCGCGCAGGGTGTAGTAGGCAGCGCCGATGGCGGTGAAGGGGATTTGCAGGTTACGGCCGCCAAAGAACGGCAGGTGCGGCAGTTTGGCAAAGGCGTCAAAACGTTCTGCATCGCCACGCATCAGTTCTGCAATCAGCTTGCCCGCCAGATGGGTGCAGGTCACGCCGTGCCCGCTGTAGCCTTGCATGTAGTAGACATTGTTTTCCAACCGGCCAAACTGCGGCATGCGCGATAGTGTCAGCAAGAAATTGCCGGTCCAGCGGTAATCAATGCGTACGCCTTTCAACTGCGGGAAAGTTTTCAGCAGCTTGGGACGGATCAGGTTATCGATATCATCCGGATCGCGGGCGCCATAGACTACGCCTCCGCCATACAGCAACCGGTTATCGCCGGTTAAACGGTAATAATCCAGCAGGTAATTGCAATCTTCCACGCAATAGTTTTGTGGGATCAGTGAGGCTGCCACTTCTGGAGCCAAGGGTTCGGTGGTGACCACTTGAGTCCCGCACGGCATACTGCGCTTGGCCAACCTTGGCTCCAGTTTATCGCCCAGATAAGCATTTCCAGCTACGATCACGTAACGAGCGGTGACTTGGCCGTTGGCGGTGCTGACCACCGCTGGTTCTCCGTGACGGATATTGGTGACTGCGGACTGTTCGAATATCCGTCCTCCTTGCAGGCGAATGGCCTCGGCCTCGCCTAATGCCAGGTTGAGTGGATGAATATGGCCGCCACTGTGATCGAGTAATGCGCCAACGTAACGATCGCTGCTGACCTCCTGGCGGATACGGTCGGCATCCAGCAGTTCAAGTTGCGTATTGCCGTAACGCTCCCAGTGCTGCTTTTGATCGATCAGCGCGTGGTACTGTTTATTGTTCAGCGCGGCGAAGATCCCGCCGGGGCGATAGTCACAGTCAATGGCATAGCGTTTGATGCGGCTGCGGATAATCTCTGCGCCTTCAAACATCATGCTACCAAGCACCTTGGCGCTTTCTGCACCGTAACGGCTTTCGATCACATCGATGTCACGGCTGTAGGAGTTGACCAGTTGGCCACCGTTGCGGCCACTGGCACCAAAGCCGATGCGGGCAGACTCCAGCAGCACCACGTTATAACCGGCTTCAACCAGGAACAGCGCCGATGACAGGCCGGTATAGCCGCCCCCCACGATACAGACGTCACAGTCGATCGATTCATTCAACTGCGGATAAGGCTGATGGTCATTGGCCGTTGCCGCGTAGTAGCTTTTTACGTGTTCAGTCATCATCAATTCCTTATTCCAGTGAAATCCAGGTGGTTTTCAGTTCGGTAAATTTATCCAGCGCATGCAGCGACTTATCGCGGCCGTTACCGCTTTGTTTGTAGCCGCCGAACGGTACGGTCATATCGCCGTCGTTGTAGTTGTTGACGAACACGGTGCCCGCTTTCAACTGTCGTGCCATGCGGTGTGCCCGTGACAGATCGCGGGTCCAGACTGCCGCACCCAACCCGTATTCGCTGTCGTTGGCCAATGCGAGTGCTTGTTGCTCACCGTTGAAAGTCGTGACGGCCAAGACCGGGCCAAAAATCTCGTCCCGCGCAACGTTCATTGCATTGTCCACCTGCGTGAGAATGGTGGGGCCGAGATAGCCGTGATGATCGCCTTGCGGATGGGCACGTCCATCAAGGAACAGCGAGGCTCCCTGACTCAGACCCTGTTCGATATAGCTGGTGACTTTTTCACAATGCTGTTGGTCGATCAGCGTACCCATCAGCGTTTGCGGATCGAGCGGGTTGCCCGGTGCGAAGGCTGCTGCATGTCGCTGCAATGCTTGTAAAAAGGCCTGCTGAATACTTTCCTCTACCAACAGGCGCGTACCGGCAATGCACACCTGGCCCTGGTTATAGAAGATGCCAGCCGCGGCTCCCTGCGCCGCCTTATCCAGGTCCGGGCAGTCGGCGAAGATAATGTTGGCGCTCTTGCCACCGGCCTCCAGCCACACGCGTTTCATGTTGGATTCACCGGCGTACTTCATCAACTGCTTGGCTACCTGGGTAGAGCCGGTAAAGGCGAGAGCATCAACGTCGTTATGCAGTGCCAACGCCTTGCCCGCATCGTGGCCGAAGCCAGGAATAACGTTCAGTACGCCATCCGGTAATCCTGCCTGCTGTGCCAAAGCGCCAAGATAAATCGCCGTAAGCGGTGATTTTTCCGAGGGTTTAAGCACCACGCTGTTACCGGCCGCCAACGCCGGGCCTAACTTCCAGCAGGCTAACAGCAGCGGAAAGTTCCACGGCACGATGGCACCCACCACGCCGATGGGTTCCCGCTGGATCAGAGCGAGCGCATCATGGCCAGTTGGGGCAATTTCGCCATACACCTTGTCGATAGCTTCGGCGTACCAGCGGATACAGCGGATCGCCCCTGGAATATCATCGCGCAGGCTGTGGCGGATGGGCTTGCCGGTATCCAGCGTTTCCAGTAGCGCTAACTGCTCGCTGTGCTCTTCCATCAAGTTAGCGAGTTTGAACAACGTTGCCTTGCGTTTGGCGGGGGAGGCTTGCGACCAGTCGCCGCGTTCAAACACCTCGCGCGCCGCCTTGACTGCCAAATCGATATCGATGTGGCTGCCACGGGCCATCTGCACCAGTTCACGAACCCCGGCAGGATCCTGAACGCTAAAGGTTTCCCCTTCGGCCGCCGGGAGGTAGCGGCCATTGATAAACAGCCGGTTCTCAATCTTCAGGGCCTGTGCCCGTTGTTGCCAATATTCCAGGTGGTGGAAGTCCATACCTTGCTCCGTTAATCAGAATGTCGTCGGCGTATGTGCACTGATAATTCGGCAAATGCGCGCCGAGGTGTTGCTGAAACTATGGGGGATCGCGGTGTTGATGGCGTAGCTCTGGCCTGCCTGTAGGTGATAGCTTTGCCCGTTGACCTGCAGCATCACTTCGCCTTCCAGCAGGGTGCCAATCTCTTCCCCCTGATGTTTGAGCCGTTCACCGGTGGTGGTGCCCGGATCGTAGGTTTCGATCATCATTGCCAGTGTGCGGTTGGGATCGCCGTTGTGGATCAGCTTCATCGAAACCCCCTGGCTGCCGATTTCGATCAGATGGTCATGGTCGATCACAATCTGCGGCTCATGCGGCTGTTCCGGCTCGGTAAAAAAAGCCGATAGCGACAGCCCATACACTGTCAGCAGCTTTTGCAGCGTACTGATGGCCGGGCTGACCTTGTCCTGTTCAATGGTGCTGATGGCGCTGTGCGTCAAGCCAGACAGTTCGGCTACCCGGCGCTGTGATAGCCCTAACTGCTGGCGGATCTGTGATAAGCGTTTCCCCGGTGCCAAGCTGACGTCGCTCATAGGCGTTTTTCCTTTTGGTAGTGCTGGCAGGCGTTAATAAATCCCTCGAATAGCAGGCGGGACAGGGCGTATTCATCGCTGTTCCATTCAGGATGCCACTGCACCCCTAAGGCAAAGGGCTGATCGCGAATGCTGAGGGCTTCCACCAGACCGTCGGCGGCATAGGCTTCAACACGTACGCTGGGGCCGAGGGTTTTGGCTCCTTGGCCGTGCAGGGAATTCACCCAGAATCGGTGGCAATCCGGCAGCAGCTGTGCCAGCAATCCTCCGTCTTGCACGGTAACTTCATGAGCAGGGGCATATTGCTGCTCCAGCGGCAGATCGTGATCTTCACGGTGCTCGAGCAGCTCAGGTTGTTCATATAAACGACGGTGTAGCGTGCCTTGAGTCGCGACCACCAGCTCTTGCATACCGCGGCAAATGGCGAAAAGGGGGATGCGCCTGCTCAGTGCCAGGCCGATCAGCGCCAGGCTCAATTCATCGCGCCCAGGATCGGCGTCAGGCTCATCGCCGTTTTCACCATAAAGGTGCGGCTGCACATTACTGGGGCTGCCCGGCAGCAGGATGCCGTCGAGATGGGGCAGCAACTCTGCCAGCATTTCCGGCTCTGCGAGCGCGTGTGGCAAGGCGATCGGTAATCCTCCGGCAGCTAACACCGCATTTAGGTACTTTTCTTGCAAGGTCTGGGTGAGGTGCTGGTTTAACCTATACCTGCACATCACGACGCCGACGATTGGTCTGTTAAATATATTGCCCATGCTATCCCCTACAGGTTGTTCGAAATTATGACCGATAAGCCGTTTAATCGCCTTTTTTGTTCAATATTCACTAAATCTAGCAGTCGAATGGCCAATATTCAAACCAAAATTAACACTTGCAAAACATTTTTGTTGCATCTATGTTTCATTGGTGGACATTATATTGAGCAAGATGGTCAAAACATCGAAGTCAGTAAGTGTGAGAACCACAGACCAAACACAACGGCGGGTGAAACATGCAAACCAACATCGTAGAAGTCGAAAACTTTGTGCAACACAATGAAGAAAGGCGAAGTAGCACGTTCCAGCGCGAAGTGAAGAAGTATCTGGAACGTTATCCGTTAACCCAGCATATCGACGTGCTGCTGACCGATCTCAACGGCAGCTTCCGTGGCAAGCGCATCCCGGTGAGCGGGCTGGGTAAACTGGAGAAGGGCTGTTACTTCCCGGCCTCGGTGTTCGCGATGGATATTCTTGGCAACGTGGTGGAAGAGGCGGGTTTGGGGCAGGAAATGGGTGAGCCGGACCATATTTGTGTGCCGGTAGCCGGAACCCTGACGCCATCGGCGGCCGATCCGCAATATCTGGGCCAGGTACTGCTCACCATGCTGGATGAAGATGGTACTCCCTTTGACGTTGAACCGCGCAATGTGCTGAACCGAGTGTGGCAGCGTTTGCGTCAGCGCGGGTTATTCCCCGTAGTAGCGGTAGAGTTGGAGTTCTATCTCATCGATCGCCAGCGCGATCCGGAAGGTTATTTGCAACCCCCTTGCGCGCCCGGCACCCAGGAGCGTAACACCCAGAGCCAGGTCTATTCGGTGGACAACCTCAACCACTTTGCCGACGTGCTGAGCGAAATCGACGAACTGGCCCGCCTGCAAGGGCTCCCGGCCGACGGTGCGGTAGCGGAAGCGTCACCGGGCCAGTTTGAGGTTAACCTGCATCACACCAATGATGTGTTGCAGGCCTGTGACCATGCCCTGGCGTTAAAGCGGCTGGTACGCATGGTGGCGGAGAAGCACCATATGCATGCAACCTTTATGGCCAAGCCTTACGAGGAACATGCGGGCAGCGGTATGCATGTGCATATCAGCATGCTGGACAAGCAAGGTAACAACGTCTTTGCCGATGCGGATGGTGAAGACTCCACGCTGTTGAAGCAGGCGCTGGCTGGCATGATCGCCTTGATGCCTGCCTCTATGGCGCTACTGGCACCCAACGTCAACGCCTATCGCCGCTTCCAGGCGGGGATGTACGTTCCTACCCAGGCATCCTGGGGCCATAACAACCGCACCGTAGCGCTACGTATTCCCTGTGGCGATCGCGACAGCCACCGCGTGGAGTATCGCGTAGCGGGGGCAGATGCCAACCCTTATCTGGTGATGGCAACCATTCTGGCCGGGATTGTCTACGGCCTCGACACTCAGTTACCGCTGCTTGAGCCAGTCACCGGCAACGGGCTGGAGCAAGAGGGGCTGCCGTTCCCGATCCGCCAGAGCGATGCGCTGTATGAGTTCGAACACCAGCCGGTGCTCAATGCGCTGCTGGGCGAACGTTTCAGCCACGTCTATCTGGCCTGTAAGACCGATGAGCTGGAGCAGTTTGAGCGGCTGATCACCGAAACCGAAATCGAGTGGATGCTGAAAAACGCCTGACGTCCTCAGCCCGATCCTACCGCGCGCCGGCGCATTCCCGCGGGCTACCTGTGGCCTGGCGAAGCCGTGCGCGACGGTGATGACTTCTTCCAACTTGGCGTACAGGACGCCGGTGAGGAATAACCCAATGACGATAAGTGCCATCGACGATAATGGCGCGGGCAAACCGCAACTGCGCAAGACATTAAAACTGTGGCAAGTGGTGATGATGGGCCTGGCCTATCTGACGCCAATGACGGTGTTTGACACCTTCGGTATCGTTTCTGGAGTGACGGACGGGCACGTTCCGGCGTCCTACCTGTTGGCATTGGCCGGGGTGCTGTTTACCGCCATCAGCTATGGCAAGCTGGTGCGCCAGTTCCCGACCTCGGGCTCGGCTTATACTTACGCGCAAAAGGCTATCAACCCGCACGTGGGTTTCCTCGTTGGTTGGTCATCGCTGCTGGATTACCTGTTTTTGCCGATGATCAATACGCTATTGGCCAAAATCTATCTTACGGCCTTGTTCCCAGAGGTCCCACCGTGGATCTGGGTGGTCGGGTTTGTGACCCTGATCACCGCCATCAACCTGAAAAGCGTCAGCCTGGTGGCAAACTTCAACACCCTGTTCGTGGTGGCGCAGGTGGCGATTATCGTGGTGTTTATCTTCCTGGTGGTACGAGGGTTGCACAATGGCGAAGGGGTTGGCCAGGTGTGGAGTTTGCAACCCTTTATCAGTGAAAACGCCCATCTATTGCCGATCATTACCGGCGCCACCATCCTGTGCTTTTCGTTTCTGGGTTTTGATGCCGTTACCACGCTGTGTGAAGAAACGCCTGATGCCGCCCGTGTGATCCCGCGCGCTATCTTCCTTACCGCACTCTATGGTGGGGTAATCTTCATCACCGTATCGTTCTTTATTCAACTGTTCTTCCCGACGCTGGAGCGTTTCAAACAGCCTGATGCAGCACTGCCGGAAATTGCGCTGTATGTGGGCGGCAAGCTGTTCCAGTCCATCTTCTTGTGCATCACCTTTATCAACACCCTGGCTTCTGGCCTGGCTTCCCATGCCAGCGTGTCCAGGCTGCTGTATGTGATGGGGCGCGACAATGTGTTCCCGGAAAAATTCTTTGGTTACGTGCATCCTAAATGGCGTACCCCAGCGCTTAACGTGCTGCTGGTTGGCTTGGTGGCATTATCGGCACTCTCCTTCGATTTAGTGACGGCGACCGCCCTGATCAACTTCGGTGCTTTGGTGGCCTTTACCTTCGTCAACCTCTCGGTGATCAGTCACTTCTATATTCGGCAAGGGCGGAACAAGAGCTGGAAAGACCGCTTCCATTACCTGATCCTGCCGCTGGTGGGGGCGTTGACGGTAGGGATCTTGTGGTTGAACCTGGAAAAAAGCTCCTTGACCATGGGGTTGTTGTGGGCGGCGCTCGGGTTTGGCTATCTGGCCTATCTCACCCGTCGTTTCCGCCAGCCGCCGCCGCAGTTGGAGCGCCAACCTCAGCAGTAAAGGTATGGGCGCAGCGCAGCGCCCTTTCTTTTTCCCCGGTAGGGCAGTAGAGTAAAAAAACCGTATAAAAATAACTAATTGGATCCTACGCTAATGCCTCCGTTGTCCGCTTCCCATAAAGCTACCTTGCTCGGCCTGCTGGCCATTGTGTTATGGAGCAGTGTGGTTGGTCTGATCCGCAGCGTCAGTGAAGGGCTGGGGCCGGTAGGCGGGGCGGCGATGATCTATAGTGTGGGCACGCTGTTTCTGCTGGTGGTGATGGGCATTCCCAAGCTGCGCGAGTTCCGCCGTTCCTATCTGATCCTCGGCAGCCTGCTGTTTGTGCTGTATGAGATTTGCCTTTCTCTGTCGCTGGGCTATGCCAGCAACCGTACGCAGGCCATTGAGCTGGGGATGATCAACTATCTTTGGCCCTGTTTTACCGTATTGATGGCCATCCTGTTCAATGGGCAAAAGGCCAAATGGTGGGTGGTGCCTGGCTTGTTGCTTTCCCTGTTTGGGATTGGCTGGATCATGAGCGGCAGCGGCGGTTGGTCACCAGCGCAAATGCTGGCCAACGTGCGCAGCAATCCGTTGAGTTACGGGCTGGCATTCAGTGGTGCGGTGATTTGGGCCATCTATTGCAACGTGACCAAGAGGATCGCCCAGGGCAAAAACGCGGTGGTGCTGTTTATCTCGCTCACCGCGCTGGCGCTGTGGCTGATTTATCCTTTCAGCAATGAAAGCGGCATGCACTTTAGCCTGCCGGTTGTGGTGGCGTTGCTGTGCGTGGGGACGGCGATGGGGGCTGGCTATGCCGCTTGGAACGTTGGGATCCTGCATGGCAATATGACGCTGTTGGCGACCGTATCTTACTTTACCCCGGTGTTGTCATCGGTGTTTGCCGCCGTGGTACTCAGCACCACGCTGACCCTCAACTTCTGGCAGGGGGTGATAATGGTAACGCTAGGATCGCTGATTTGCTGGCGGGCCACCCGCGCTGACTGAGGCCTATTTTTACCTGCGCAGGCGGCAGAATAATGAATTTCGAGCTAATCTCAAGGTAAGTGTTCTGCCAGAAGGAACGGGAAAATGAGAAAAGATATTCAATTTATTCAGCAGCCAGCGCTTAATGGCCACAGTTTCAGCACCGGCGATATCGTTCGCCTGACCACCGCTAACCTGCCGCATGAATACCAGTTGGATGTGATGATCCTGCGCCGTGACGACAAGCTGATCCACGGTTCGGTCGTCGTGGCCTCGCCGAAAGTCGATATCCCAGTGAGCCAATGGGAAATTGCCACGGGTGATGAGGTGGTATTCCGGCAAGAGAACATTGCCAAGGCCGTACCCGGAGCCCGTTGATAAAACCAACCGGTTCGCGATATAAGGGGCCATATGCTGCGCCCGCCTGCCACTAAGCCGACATAAGCGTCGGCTTTTTTACGCGCTTTTTAACCCCAGGTTAAAATTTGGTGTTGAACACAAAGACACCAAAAGTCGTTGTTTGAAAATTTATCGATATGATGAAAATCACATCAAAAATGTTTTGCACTGCAATTTATTTTATAAAATGAGAACGCAATCGATTACGCGATGGTAAAATGCCTAACTGGATCACAGATTATTACAGCGAGAGCTTTCTATAATGCGCACGGCAACCGGCAATAGGTAACCGTTTGTTTACAGCAGGCGTCGCCAGACACATATCATTCCAACGGGCAGGGAATTGGCCCACTCAGCATGTGGTAATAAAATGAAGAAAATAGCTCTCGCAGCAGGTGTGCTTCTCTCCGCGTCTTTCAGCCCCGCTTCCATGGCGGCAGAAAGCAAAGACAGCCAGTATCTTTCAGACTGGTGGCATCAGAGTGTCAACGTAGTAGGCAGCTACCATACCCGCTTCGGGCCGCAGCTGAACAATGACGTGTATCTGGAGTATGAAGCCTTTGCCAAGAAAGACTGGCTGGATTTCTATGGCTACGTGGACGTGCCAAAGTTCTTCGGCACCGGTAACACGCCAAACCGTGGTATCTGGGACAAAGGCTCACCGCTGTTTATGGAGATCGAACCGCGCTTCTCCATCGATAAACTGACCGGCACCAACCTGGGCTTTGGGCCGTTCAAAGAGTGGTATTTTGCCAACAACTATATTTACGACATGGGGCGTAACGACGCCTCCCGTCAAAGCACCTGGTATATGGGTCTGGGCACCGATATCGAAACCGGTCTGCCGATGAGCCTGTCGATGAACATCTATGCCAAATACCAATGGCAGAACTATGGCGCATCCAACGAAAACAGCTGGGACGGCTATCGCTTCAAGGTGAAATACTTTGTGCCGTTGACCGAAATGTGGGGCGGCAACCTGAGCTATATCGGTTTCACCAACTTTGACTTTGATTCCGATCTGGGCAGCGACAACTTCGTGGTGGATGGTCGTCAGGCACGTACCAGCAACTCTATCGCCTCCAGCCACATTTTGGCGCTGAACTACGATCACTGGCATTACTCCTTCGTGGCACGTTACTTCCATAACGGTGGTCAATGGAATGATGGGGTGGACATCGGTACGCCGCAGGGGCCAATCAAGTCTACCGGCTGGGGTTACTACCTGGTTGCCGGTTATAACTTCTGATTTTTCGTGGTATCAGAAACAGGAAACCCCGCACTGGCGGGGTTTTTTTATCATCATCTCAGGTAACTTTCTGCGGGTAAATGTTTAACCGGCATAACCAATTTTCCCTTGATAACGTAGCACTCATTGTCGATCCACTTGAGGATTTGCTCACGGCTGACACCTTCAAATTGCGCATAGCGATAAATATCACCATTGAAGTGCAGCTGGATGTACTCCATCAACGTCATGTGCATGGATATATCTCCTAAACGCCCAGAAATAGCGGTTTCGCCACGCTGAGTGGTTGAGCTTTTCAAGGCCTAAAGGTAAATTATTCGCAACAAAACAGCAACAAAAAAGACTAAGAAGTGGTGTTATAGTAGTGAAAAGTAGTAAAAGAATTCCCGCACGGGACGGCGGGAAATTGAGTACTATCATTTATCGATGACATAAAATAGGTTTTGAGGTGCAACGAAAAAGAGCAGGTTTACTCATTTTTGTGGCCCACTAAAATTACTGGATGGCTTATTTTGCCGCAAGAAAAATCTACGGTATTTGCTCGGAAATCATGAGTAGTTTTGAGCGTGAACAATTTTTTGTCTGATGGCCACGATCTATTTTTTAATAATTTGTGTGAATGATATGTCAGGCTGTTAGGCGGGCGCAGCATGCGGCGCCCCTACAGAGCACGGCGAACCTTTACGCGCGGGCACTGATGTTCTTTTTGAACGTGAGTACCCTGCTGCGGCTGGCGATCAGATCGACCTGATAACCGCGGAAATACAGACAAAAACGATTCAGGTTGGGCCCATCGTTGCTTTCAACCAATATCCTCCCATCCCCCAGCGAACTCAGGGTGCCGGTTTGTACCGCCGGGCCGACCCCAATGTGGATCTGGTTGCCGCAAATTTCGAACGCGGTGCGGTATTGTGGATGATACCAGTGCCCTTGAACCTGCTTGAGACAGACCGTTTCGCTAGCCACCGGCAAAAAGCGGCGTGCAACGTGGCCAACTTCACCTTCTACGGCTTCACCCGTCCACTTAAGGCGCATTGGCTGATGGGCAGAGAGCGATACCGCATAACCGTCTTCACTTTGATACAGCGGTTCGTTGGAGCCCAGATAAGCCACGTTGCCCCCTTTAACTTCCAACCAATAGGGTTCCGCCCGGGTGGCGTAGATGCCATCTGGGATCGCCGTGCTGCGTTGGGGTAGCGGTTCACTCAGCAGCTTTGCCATCACCTGTAAAATGATGGCAAAGCTGTCACAATCTTCACGATTGGCGACCAGCAGGGCACCGGCTTGCCGGTCTGGCGCTAGCAGAAAATAGGTCTTGTAGCCTGCATGAGAACCGCCATGGCCCAGCAATGTCTGGCTGCCAAGCGGCGTTTGTGCCAGCCCTAGTCCGTAATGGCTGATTTGACCTTGGCTGAGGTGACGCGGGGCACTTAGCTGCGTCAGAACCCCTTTGCCAGGACCGCGATTGGCCAGCAGGCATTGCAACCAGCGGGTGAGGCCGTTGGCGCTCCCTGTCAGGCTGCCAGAGGCGGAGAGATGCAAACCGGCGCTGGTCTGCTTCCAACCGTTGGCCGTATGCCAATAGCCGGGAGCTAGCCCAGGCACCACATCAAACCAGCTTTCGGGGGCTTGTAGTTGTACGTCCAGAGGGCGGGCCAGATGCTGCTGAACCAGATCCTCAAAGGCGTATCCTTTAGTCTTCAACGCCGTTTCTACCAGGCGGTAGCCGGTATTGGTGTAGGTGATCTCACTCCCTGCCGGGTAGTTGAGCTGGGTTAAACCATGGATAAACTCCATCACCGGCTGGGCCTCACTGACGGTGTTGACCGAAACGCCAAGCAGCCCCAACGTTTGCCGAATATCGGGTAGCCCGCTGGTCATGTCCAAAGCCTGGCCTACCGTCACCTCGGCCAATTGCCCCTGCAATTCAGGCAGTAGACTGCCAAGGCGATCGTCGAGCTGCAGGGCGTTATCGGTGGCATTGAGCGCCAGCGCAGCAAAAATATGTTTGGTGATGGAGGCATAGCGCACCACGGTATCGGCAGTGAAAGGCTCGCGGCGTGCCAGATCGGCCAGCCCAGCGCACACCACCGCCTGGGTAATATCTTTGTCAAACAGGGTGATAGCCCCACCGGGTTGGCCTGCGGTTTGCCAGCCTGCCAACAGTTGAGCGGCGGCTGCCTGTGCGGCGCGCCAGTTTAGCGGGGTGTCAGACATAGTTTCCTCCTGAGATAACGAACGCCACACATCACCGTGGCTGACTACACACGCGTGTCTACCACAGCCACGATAAAGAAGTGGATGGCGGGTATGGCAAGGGTGGTCTTTCAATCTCTGATCTCTGGCCTGCAACGGGTGGGCATGGGATGAAAGAGGCCCAATTGTGGCGCAAGGCAAAAGTCACGGGCCGCTGTTTTGTGCGCTGTTCAGACCAGTGGGCAACCTTTCCATCAAAATTGGGATGCAGTGCGCAAATCGTCATGGAAGGGCGTGAAAACACAGGAGGGGACAACGGTGAGGGCAAGGTTGACTCCGGCGCGATAGCGGCACCGGAGTTGTGGCGGATTAGCGTTGTTGCTCGCCCCAGGCCAGCATGCTTTCTATCATCTGCTGTAACAGGCGTTGTAAAGGTGCGGCACGGGCGGCATCAAATTCAAATGTCTGCTCGGACATATAGTTCACCTGCGCCAGCTCCAACTGCACCGCGTGCTGGTTTTCCTGCGGTTGACCATAGGCACGGGTAATGTAGCCCCCTTTAAAGCGTCCGTTGAGCACGTGGCTGAACTGTTGCTGCTGCTGACAGCAGGTGACCAGCCTGTCACTCAGTGAGGCTGGGCAGCTTTCCCCCCGTTGGTGCCCAAGTTGAGATCGGGTAGCTTACCGTCGAACAGGCGCGGTATCACGGAGGCGATCGAGTGGGCGTCAAACAGTAAGGCGTAACCGTGTTGGGCTTTTAGCCGTGCCAGCTCATTTTGTAGTTGCTGATGGTAGGGTTGCCAGATGTTTTGCAGGTATCCGGCCCTTTCTTCGTCCGAAGGGGCTGCGTCCGGCAGAAAACTGGGGCGGCCATCGAACAACACATCCGGAAACAGACCGGTGGTGGCAGTGGTGTAGAGCGGTTTGTCATCTGCTGGGCGGTTGAGGTCAATCACCAGGCGCGAATAGTTACCCACCAAGATGCTGGCACCCATGGCACGGGCAAAATCGTACAGCCGTGGGATATGCCAGTCGGTATCCTGCAGGGGACGGGCCTCATCGGTTAGCCCTTTCTCAACCGCTGGCGTCAAGCGGGTACCGGCATGGGGAATACTGATCAACAGCGGCAGCTGGCCGCTCTGGAACTCGAAAGGATCGCGAATCATCATTTACGGACTTCTCCTCGGAAAATCACCGTGCAGGGCAGTTGGCCGCCCAACCAGTAAGCCAGCTCTGCCGGGCGTGCCAGCGGCCAGTGAACAAAATCGGCCACTTTACCCACTTCCAGTGAGCCGTGGGTTTCCTGCAGGCCCAGAGCCTTGGCGGCATGCAGCGTTACGCCTGCCAGCGCTTCTTCCGGTGTGAGACGGAACAGGGTGCAAGCCATATTAATCATCAGACGCAGCGATAGCGCGGGTGAGGTGCCTGGGTTGGCATCGCTGGCAATAGCCATCGCTACGCCGTGTTTGCGGAACAGCTCAACCGGTGGGCACTGCGTTTCGCGTAACAGGTAGTAGGCGCCCGGCAACAGCACCGCTACGGTTCCGGCTGCCGCCATCGCTATCGCATCTTGTTCGGTGGCATATTCCAGGTGATCGGCGGAAAGGGCATGATGCCGTGCCGCCAAAGCGCTACCGCCGAGCGCCGAAAGCTGCTCCGCGTGCAGTTTTACCGGCAGGCCAGCAAGCTCAGCGGCCGCGAAAACCCTCTCAACCTGCTCAGGGGAGAAGGCCAGATGTTCACAAAACGCATCTACTGCATCTGCCAGGCCTGCTGCTGCGGCTTCAGGGATGATGGTATTGCACACCAGGTCGATATAGTCGTCGCTGCGTCCGGCATATTCCGGTGGCAGGGCATGAGCGGCCAGACAGGTGGTTTTCACTTCGACAGGTAATATTTCTGCCAGACGACGCGCCACGCGTAGCATTTTCAACTCGCTTGCCAGCGTTAAGCCGTAGCCGGATTTGATTTCTATGCAGGTGACACCCTCGGCCAGCAATGGCCGCAGGCGGAACAAGGCTTGTTCCAGCAACAACGCTTCTTGCGCATCGCGCGTGGCCTTGACCGTGGAGATAATGCCACCGCCCTGAGCGGCGATCTCTGCGTAGCTCACCCCGTTCAAACGTTGTTCAAACTCGCCGCTGCGGTTGCCGCCAAACACCAGATGGGTATGGCAATCCACCAGTCCAGGGGTGATGATGCCACCGTCAAGCTTCACCGTTTTGGTCGCGGCCAAGGCAGGCATGGCGGCCTGTTCACCCATCCAGACAATCTTGCCTGCGCGTACGGCGATCGCCCCGTTGCTGATGATGTGATACTTGCCGTCACGCATGGTGACGATATCGGCCCCGTGCCACAGGCTGTCGCAGTGGATCTCAGACGTCATGGTGTTCCCGCTCCCACATGGTTGTATATACAATTAAAAACAACCTAGCGCATTCGCCGGGCTGCGACAAGAGAGGGGATAAAAATTTGTTACCGAGATGTGATGAAACGCGAAAAAGGCAGGGTTGAACGTCATTGGATTCTACCGTAGGGGCGCTTTACGCTGCGCCCACTGGGTAGCACGCTCTGTCGAAATTAAACCTGATTGATAAAACGGCCAAACAGCTGATAGCGGCTGCCTGGATAGAGCAGGCGGGCGGAGGTCACCACCATTTTGCCAGACCAGGTGCGACGATGGATCAGCAGGCCTGGCTCGTGATCTTCCAATTGCAGCAGTTCGCGCTCCTGCTTGGTTGGCACCACGGCTTCTACAATATGTTCACCTGCGGTCAGCGGAGCGGACTGGGTCAGGTAAATATAGGGCGTGACCCGATCGAAATCCTGCTTCATATAATCGGGGGCGGCCAGCGGGTTGACGCAGCGATCTTCCACCTGTACCGGCACGTCATTTTCATAATGCACAATCTGCGAGTAGAACAGCTGCTGGCCCGGCGGGATCCCCAATGCCGTCGCCTCCTCTGCGCTGGCCGGGCGGGCGGTCAGCTGCAAAATTTTGCTGCTGTGGCGGTGCCCACGGGCGGCGATCTCATCGGCGATATTATGCACTTCCAACAGCGCGGTATGTGCCTTGGCCTCGGCCACGAAGGTGCCAACGCCCTGCATGCGGATCAAAAAGCCCTCGCTGGTCAATTCACGCAAGGCCCGGTTGATGGTCATGCGGCTGACGCCCAGCTCGCTGACCAGTTCACTTTCCGAGGGAACGCGTTGGTGCGGCTGCCAGTGGCCCGCACGGATTTGGCTTACGATGGCCTGTTTGACCCGTTGATAGATCGGGGCGGGGGTTTCGCTCATTGCTGCAGCCAGCTGCAACACGGTCTGTTGATCTACCACGACGTTAACCTCGTCAAATAAAAAAATAATAACACCAGTTTACTGTTGATGTTGAAGATATGTATATGTATATACAAGTAAGCGTCCGTTCACCAGATGAATGAAACTGGTTTACAAATTTTTTACCTGCGCGGCCTGACAGTCGTGCGTTCTTAGCCGTTACACCTACTTTGGAATACTGCTATGCCTGCTTATTTTGCCTCTCGCGCACTGCTTCCGACCGGTTGGGCCCATAACGTACGGCTCGAAGTCGACGCTCACGGCCAATTGGCCCAAGTGACCCCCAATGCTGACTCAGACGGTTGCCTGCGCCTGCACGGCGACGTGGTGCCGGGCATGCCGAACCTGCACTCTCATGCCTTCCAGCGCGCGATGGCCGGGCTGGCAGAGGTAGCGGGCAACCCACAAGACAGCTTCTGGACCTGGCGCGATCTGATGTATCGCCTGGTCCAGCGCTTAACCCCGGAGCAGGTTGGGATTATCGCCCGTCAACTGTATATCGAAATGCTCAAGGGCGGCTACACCCAGGTTGCCGAGTTCCATTACCTGCATCACACACCGGAAGGAAAAGCCTACGCCGACCGGGGCGAGATGACCGGGCGTCTCAGCGAGGCAGCGCTTCAGGCAGGCATTGGCATGACGCTATTGCCGGTGCTCTACAGCTACGCCGGGTTTGGTGCCCAGCCTGCGCAAGCGGGGCAACGGCGCTTTATTCAGAGTGCGGAGAGTTACCTCGAACAGCAACAGGTGATAGCTCGTCAACTGGCAGGTCAACCATTGCAGAATCAGGGGTTATGTTTCCATTCGCTGCGGGCGGTTGAACTGGGGCAGATGCAGCAGATCCTGGCTGCCTCCGACCAGACCTTGCCGGTACATATTCATATCGCCGAGCAGCAAAAAGAGGTTAACGACTGCCTGGCCTGGAGCGGTCAACGCCCGGTGGCCTGGCTGTATGAACATTTACCGGTAGATAGCCGCTGGTGTCTGGTGCATGCCACTCATCTGGATCGTGAAGAGCTTGAACAACTGGCTCGGAGTAAAGCGGTAGCCGGATTATGCCCGACCACAGAGGCCAATCTGGGTGACGGCATTTTCCCTGGCGACAGTTACCTGCATCACCAGGGGCGCTGGGGGATCGGATCAGACAGCCACGTTTCCCTAAACGTGGTGGAAGAGTTACGCTGGTTTGAGTATGGGCAGCGGCTGCGCGATCAGCGCCGTAACCGCCTGACCACGCCAGAGCAACCCGCTGTAGCAGACGTGCTTTATCACCAGGCATTACGGGGCGGCGCTCAGGCCTGCGGTACGGCAATCGGAAAACTGGCGGTAGGCTATCGTGCGGACTGGTTGGTGCTGGATGGTGACGACCCGTATCTGGCATCTGCGCCTGATGCTTCTATCCTCAACCGCTGGTTGTTTGCCGGGGGCAAAGAACAGATCCGCGACGTATTTGTTGCCGGCCGACAGGTGATTGAGCAGGGGCGTCACGCGTTGCAACAGCAAAGCAGCGCTGAATTCCTACAGGTGCTGAAAACTTTCCAACAGGAGGCGTGATGAAACTGAACCGTTTCGATTTTGCCGATCTGCCGGTGAGCCCGTGGCGTAATGGCGGTGGAGAAACGCGCGAAATTACCAGCCAACCGCCGGGCAACGCCGAATTCGGCTGGCGTGCCAGCATTGCCACCATCGCGCAGGATGGGCCTTTCTCGGCCTTCAACGGCATTGATCGTTCCATTACTTTGCTGGAAGGCGATGGCGTACATTTGTACAGCGAAGGCCTGATCGACCACCAGTTGCAGCGCATCGGTGAGCCTTTTGCCTTCTCCGGGGATGTGGCGCTAGAGGCCAGATTATTAGGCGGCAGCAGCCAGGATTTCAACATCATGACGCGGCGTGGCCACTACCAGGCGCATGTGCAACGCATTGCTGAGACCATCGGGTTATCGTTACAACATGCCGGTGTGCTATATCTGCTGCGAGGGCAATGGCAGTTGCCAGACGGCAGCTTGCTGGCCGCACGCCAGGGTTGCTGGTGGCTACCAGGGAATGGCCCGCTACGGCTGGTGGCTCAGGGCAATGATGCGCGGGCCCTATGGGCCGATATCGTGCCTGCCACGCTGTTGTAGAGGCGCTGTAGGCCGCGCCCGCGTATTCTTTGTCACCAATCTGGACTATTCCGATTACTCTGCCAGGGCTGACGTGAGAATATAGCACTAAGAGAGGCCGGGCTTGCATACCTTGGGCTCTTACAGGATCGCCAACCATTTCGGTTGGCGATTCACTTTCCCTCTTTCAGCATGTTGATCGCCGCACCGATCAGGATGCGCTGCTCAATATCGTGGCTTTCCGCCAGATGCTGCGCCAACTGCTTGGACAGGCTCTCCACCGATAATTCCTCTCCGCGATGACGCAACTGCATCACGCTGTCGCCAATCAATCGGGCAACCTCATCCCATACTGGTTTGATCTCCTGTTCCGAGAACTTCATCGCCAACCTCAGCTGGGTGATTTTTGCTCAATGTAGCAGTTGCCAACCGGCTGCGCTACCCGCCAGGCCACAGAGAAAATAAAACCGGAAGTATAAAAATCATCCCATCAGTGTTTCTTCTGGTTTTTATATTCAATACTGGTTTTGTCAAATCAATGAGGGGGGCGAAACCATGAAACTGGTCGAACAATTAGCGGCTTATTATCAACTTAGCCGACATGCCGAAGTGAAAAATCGTTGGTGCCGTTGGTGGCTACCACAGGGGGAGGCCCGCATCGCCTATCTGCGTGAACTTCTGGAGCCGGTGTCCAAAGCGCCTGCAGCCCGAGCGGGAGAGGCGACTAACAAAACGCAGGGTTAACCGAAGACGATAGCCGCCCAGCGCAATAACAGCAGGGCCAGACAGATCAGCACCAGGATCACAAACATTTTCCAGTGTTTGGTACGCATACGCTTGGTTGGCAAGTCGGGATTCCTTATTTTCCTTTAGACGCAGAGGTACCAACTACCCAGAGCGATAAGGGTGATGGCTATAACTGTGATGATTTTCAGTAAATCACTGAAGGTGTCATCGGGATCTTGCTCTGCCTGATTCATTTTATTGCCCTGGCAGATTGGCTGCCATTGAGGACGTGTTGATCCACAGTATGAATGCTGCGCTGCGATACGCACAGAACTTTACCGTAAAGTCAGGTAAAAAGCAGGGGCTGCGAGGTGGAGCGGCAACGTGATGGATGCAGACGTGAGGGAATACGGTGTAATATTGCCTGAGCACCTGTGACTCAATCAATAAAGGTAAAGCAATGGCCATTCCTGAAAAGTATGAAAATGTAGAACGTTGGGCGTTTGGTGATACCGAACAGCAGGCGGATGAGTTGGTGAAGCTGGTGCTGGATGGCGTCAAGACCGCCACCTGCTCCAATCTGGATGGTGAAGGTATTCCACAGCCTGGCGATGTCTTTGTGGTGGTGGACGGCAAGAATGAGCCGGTGTGCGCCATTGAGCTGACGAAGGTGGATATGAGCACCTATGAGCAGGTGGATGCGGCTCATGCCCTGGCGGAAGGTGAAGGCGATCGCTCGCTGGATTACTGGCGCAAAGAGCATAAACGCTTCTTTGAAGAGTATGAACTGTTCTCACCGGATATGACGCTGGTGTTGATGCATTTCAAGGTTATCGAAAAGTTCTGAGTGATGTCACAGCCTGAAGTGCCCTACGTGTGCCAATGGGCGACGCCAGAGCTGGCTGCCGATCTGATTGCCGGGCGTGCCACGTTGGCGGATGATGCCAACTGGGTGCAGAGCGGGGCGGCCAGCCCGGCGGAATATGTCGAGTGGGCCAACCACGTGTGCGGCATGGCCTGTCTGAAAATGGTGCTGACGCACCGGGACGGCACGGCACCGCCATTGCTGGAGCTGGCACGCCGCAGCTTGCCTTACGGGGCCTATGTGCGTGACGGCGAACGGATAAAAGGGCTGATTTATGCACCCTTTGTGGTGTTTGTGAGTGAACAGTTTGCGCTAACGGCGGAGGTGCGAGTCAATCTCGATGAACATCAGTTGCCGCCGTTGCTGGAGCAGCACCGCTATTTTATCGCCTCGGTGCATCCGAATATCCGGCAACCAGCGTCACAACCGCCATCCCGGGGTGGGCATCTGGTGTTGGTGTTTGCTGCCGATCGGCATAGCGTTACCTTTCATAATCCTTCCGGTGACAGCCTCGCCAGTCGCCAGAAGGTGACAATGTCACTGACGGACTTCGGCCGTTTCTTTGCCGGGCGTGGTATCGCCATCGCATAACACAACGTGCCGTGCCCAATGGGAACACGGCGCGTCCTTTCTCCTGAACCTCTCTACTCCAGCCGCATCACCCAGGCATCCGCATGTCGATCGTAATGCTGTTTGTACAGCAGCGACTGTTGGCCATCCAGCATAGCCGGAATACTGGTGTGCTCGTCCCAACCGTCCAGCTGCATGCACAGGTCGGGGTCTGATTTGCAGGGGATCGCCAGGGTGCTTTTCCCTTCGGCGTGTTCAGATGCTGGCGTTAAATGCGCGTCATCAACCTCGAAGCTGCCTATTTTCACGACGGTTTTGCCCATTGGAACTCCTTGCTGAAACTAGTGGTATGAGGTGTGACCAGTTGCGACCACCCAATAAGCATAGACAAAGGGGCGAAAAAGTCACAAAAAAAGATGCCATCGGCCCGCTGGGCGCCGTTCTAGGCACTCAACCCAACCGTCAAGGATCACTTAGTTGCCACGATAAATATTAACGTTACTCACTATCGCACCTCTTAACCATTTTAAAGTCGAGCTATGGCGTGATTTACTGGAGTAAAATTTGTTAATAATTTGAAAAACGGTTTTTTATTCTTATTTGACTTAAAGTAGATAAATTCCGCTTAAGCTAAATTTATTAATCTATATTTAACCTCGATAGCCTGTTTCATCAGGCTGTTACCGTCAGGGTTCCCTTGCAAAAAATCAGAACCCGGCTTGAGCGTCATCTTTGGCAGTTTTTGGCAGTGCGTGAGTCCACCAGAGAATTTCCATACGCAACCTGGTTGCATGAATACACATCGGTGTAAGTTGTTATTGGGAGTTATCATGGGCGAAAAAAAGAGTTTATTACTGGCCTTGCTGGCTGCTGCAACCTTGGCGTTGACCTCCGGTGTACAGGCTGCGGGGACCTTGACAGGGCAAGTCGGTATTCAGTTGACGATCGGTAGCGGCTGTACCGTGGGTAATGGCGGTGCGACTGGCGGCGCCAACCAATGGGGGACCTTGAACTTTGGCAGTTACTCCGATCTGACCAGCGTAATCAACGGTACGGTGTTTGGTGCCAATGGCTCCAGCGCGGTCACCATCACCTGCAGCACCGGCCTTAGCCCGACGCTGTCGCTCAATGGCGGTCTGGCGGCAACGGGCGCGCTGCGTGCTATGAGTTCCGGTGGCGACACCATTCCTTATCGCCTCTATTCTGATAGTGCGCGTACCACGGAAATCGCCATTAATACGCCTATTGCTTTAACGACGGGCACAACGGCGCAAAACATCCCGATTTATGGCCGCGTATTACCTGGCGACCAACTCAGTACCACACCAACCGCAGGGACTTACAACGATACCGTAGTCGCCACGCTTTCCTGGTAAGGCTGTTATTCCGTCGGGGGCGAATCAGCCCCTGGCTGGTTTTCTATACGGGAAGGAATGAGCATGGGGATCAGGGTATTGCTGCTGTTGCCAGCGATCTTGTCGCAGTCTTTGCTGCTCAACATTCCCTTAGGCCAGGCGGCGACGATCGGCATTGCGGCCACGTTGCTGCCCGCCTGTGAAGCGGGAACAACGACGTCTGGCAATACCAGCTTTGGCACGATGAATTTCGGCAATTTTGCCGCTGTGAACACTGTGATTAACGCGACCAGCGCCCAGTTGGCGGGCTCGATCCGTGTCAAATGCGTCAGTGGGCTGAGTTATAAAATCTTGCTGGATGGAGGCAGCAGCGGCGTGGTCACGAATCGCAAAATGGTGAATACCACCAACAGTTCGGCTAGCGTGCTCTACAACCTTTACACCAACCAACCCGGGGGGACGATTTGGGATAATACCACCGGGCTGAGTGACACCGGCAACGGTGCCGATCAATGGCACACCGTCTATGGTCGTGTTCCGGCGCAAACCACGCCGGCTGCCGGTGTTTATCTGGATACGGTGAATGTCACCGTGTCCTGGTAGCGGGGGCCATTGATGCGCTATTTCTCTTTGATCCTGCTGCCGTTGATGATGTGTGGTGAGCTACGTGCCGCCACGCCAACCACCACGACCTTTACCGTAACGGCAACTCTGACCAACGGCTGCGCTTTTGGCAGCTCGATTTCCAGCCCCACTTCCAACCTCGGTACCATCAATTTCGGCACCATGACAACCATTGCCAGTAATGTCGATACCGTGAGCACTGCGGGTGCCGGTTCGGTGGTGGTGACCTGTACGCCGGGAGCGACGGTCACTATTGCCATGGATTACGGTACCCACGGGGGCAATGCCACCCGTCGTTTCATGCAAAACAGTGCTAATAGCGACACGCTGGGTTATCAGCTGTTTCGTGATGCCAACCGTAGTCAGGTCTGGGGTAATGGCGCATTGGCAATGTCTATCCCCAGCTTTCCCAGTACCACACAAACCTACCCGGTTTATGCCCGTTTATACGCCGTGACCACACTGCCTTCGGCAGGAACTTATACCGATACGGTCACCGTAACATTAACTTATTGAATCATCAGGATATGAGCCATGTCGACCTTGTTTACCCGCATTATCAGCGCTGTAGTACTGAGTTACACCCTGTGTGCTTCAATCACGGCACAAGCCGCCAGCTCGGTGCTGGTCTGGCCGGTGTATCAAATCATTGAATCCGATCAGAATGGTTCCGCCTTATGGCTGGAAAACAGAGGGGCAGAACCCGTTTCTCTTCAGGTGCGGGTGCTGGCGTGGAAACAGGAAAATTTTAACGAGCGCTATGCCGATCAGAATAACGTGGTCGCCAGCCCACCGTTTGCCACCGTACCGCCAGGGCAACGGCAGTTGATCAGGCTGATCCGCAATACGCCGGTACCGGCCAATACTGAGCAGGCCTACCGCATCATCGTTGATGAAATCCCGTCGCCGATCAACGGCGCTGCCGGGGGGCAAAGCAAAGCGGTAGTAGGACTGCAATTACAGATGCGCTATCTGCTGCCGCTGTTTATGGATGGTGGCGGCTTGTGGACCAACGAACGTAGCGATATCAAACGCGATGCGGCTACGGCGACGCGCCCAGTGCTGCAATGGAGCACGGTTAATGATGGCGGAAAAACCTATTTGCAGGTCCGTAATAGCGGCATCGTACATGCGCGGTTGAGCAATGTGTTCTGGTCTCAGCCTGGCAACCAGCAGCAGGGTGTGAAAACCATGAACGCGGGCTTTATGGGCTACGTGTTGCCGGGCCAGTCAATGCGCTGGCCGGTTCCTGCCGGGGTTAGTCCTGGTGGGCAACTCAATGCCCAGAT
The DNA here is from genome assembly GCF_003668775.1 of Serratia sp. 3ACOL1. Lineage (NCBI taxonomy): Bacteria > Pseudomonadati > Pseudomonadota > Gammaproteobacteria > Enterobacterales > Yersiniaceae > Serratia > Serratia sp. 3ACOL1. The sequence continues at coordinate 1,223,548 of NZ_CP033055.1, forward strand.
TGCGGATAACACCAAGCCTATTGTCATTGCGCGCGGCGAATAACGTCAGGACGCGCGGCGAATGTCGATCCGAGCCATTACTCGTCCCGGTCATCAGTATCCGCTGTATTGCCGGGGCGGTCTGTGCCTGCTCTGCCTGAGTACCTTCTGCGTTCAGGCGCAGGAATACTCATCATTGCCCGATGCCCCGCGTGCGGCACCGGTGATCACCAATGCGATGTTCTACCTGACCCTAGTCGTCAATGGCCAGAGCGACGGGCAGGTGGTTCCCGTGACCTATCGGGACAATGCGTATTACGTGGAGGCCGGCGTGCTGGCAAAGAACCACGTGCATACCAATGGTCAACAAGGGTTGATTAAGGTCGAGGATCTGCCTGGGGTGAAGGTGAAATATGATTCTTCCGCCCAGCAACTGACCTTGCAAGTACCGGATGCCTGGTTGCCAAAACAGGACGTCGGCGGCGGCAACCTGATGAATTACACGGTGGCGCAAAGCAGCACCGGTCTGCTGCTAAACTACGATTCCTATTATACCGATCCCCACGAGGGCTCCAGATCGGTTGCCACCTGGATGGAGCAGCGTTTGTTCAGCAACCTGGGGTTTATCAGTAACTCCGGGACCTATCGCTACAATATCGACACAGTATCGGGCGAGGGCGGCAGTGCCGTACAAGACCGCTATCTGCGCTACGATACGTTCTGGCGTTATAGCGATGAGCAAGATCTGATCAGCTATCAGCTTGGGGATTTTGTCAGCAACTCGCTAACCTGGAGTAATTCAGCCCGCATGGGAGGATTACGCATCAGCCGCAATTTTGCCCTGCGCCCGGATCTGGTGACCTATCCGCTGTTGCAATATAGCGGTACCGCTGCGGTCCCCAGCACCGTGGACTTGTTTCTCAACGGTTTTAAGGCCAGCAGCAATAATCTTAACTCCGGGCCGTTTACCCTCACTAATGTGCCTTATATCAACGGTGCCGGTGAAGCGACAATCGTCACCACCGATGCGGTCGGGCGCCAGGTATCGACCACGGTGCCGTTTTATGTGTCCAACACCCTGTTGCGTAAAAACCTGAGCGACTTTGATGTGTCACTTGGCGCGGTACGCCAGGATTATGGCATCTCCAACGGTGACTATTCCGACGCGGCTTTCAGCGGGATTTACCGCTACGGGCTGAGTAATTATCTGACGCTGTCCGGACACACCGAGGCTACGCAAGGGCTGGCACTCGGCGGGTTAGGGGCCGATATCGCGGTGGGGACCTGGGGGACGCTGAGCCTGTCTGGCAGCCAGAGCAAGGCTAATCATCCGCCGGTGGCGACCAGCGACGTGGTGAACGACCAGATTGTCCGGCCGAATACGCCAGGTATGCCCGATCCCAATCAGGATATTGATAATCCGCTGGGCACTAACGTGACGGATAAAAAGGATGGTAGCCAGTACACTTTGGGCTACTCCTATAATTCGACGCTATTTAGCTTTTCGGCACAGCGGGCCTCGCGCACCGTGGGTTATCAGGATCTCACTTCTTACACCAGTAATACCCGCCTGAGCCGTAAATCCGACCAGGCCACCTTCAGCGCTTCGCCGTTTGGCTCAAACAATGGCACTTTGGGCTTGGGCTATTACGACGTGCAGGCCTATGACAACTCGCATACCCGCCTGGTTAACTTCTCTTACAGCCGTGCCCTGTGGGGCCAGAGCAGCATGTTTGTCTCACTCAACAAAACGTTGGGGGATAACGGTTACAGTGCGCAGTTGCAATTCATTATTCCACTGGGCAGTGATATCAGCCTCAATGCCGGGTTGGCACGTAACAATAATGGGCATTATCAGCAACAGGTGGGGGCCAGCAAGGCAGCTCCCACGGATGGCGGCATGGGCTGGAATCTGGCTTACAGCGGCGGTGGTGATGCCTATCAACAGGCCGATGTCACCTGGAAAACCCGCTATGCCACGCTGCAAGGCGGCATCTTCGGCCCACAAGGGGAATATACCAACTGGACAGACCTGAGCGGCTCAGTGGTGTTTATGGCCAACTCCTGGTTCCTGTCGGACAAGATCAACGACGCGTTTATCGTGGTGGATACCGATAATTATGCCGGGGTTTCGGTGCTGTATGAGAATCAGAAGATGGGCACTACCGACAGCAACGGGCACCTGCTGATCCCGTCGATCAGTTCGTACTATCCGGCCAAGGTCGAGATCGACACGCTGCCGTTACCGGCGGACGTGGTGGCCAACCAGGTCAACAATCGCATTGCCGTTAAGCAGGGCAGCGGGATGGTGGTGAAATTCCCGGTACAAAAAGTCCTCTCGGCCAATATCACGTTGCATGACAGCACTGGGCAACCGCTGAAATTGGGCACGTTGGTCACGGAACAGACCACGCAACAAACCACTGTCGTCGGCTATGACGGGCTGGTGTACTTCTCACATTTACAATCCCACGGCCAGTTAAGTATTCAGCAGGACGACCGCTCAATGTGCCGTGTGGATTTCGACCTGAACCCCAATTATCACAGCATTGAACAGGTCGGGCCGCTGGTCTGCCAAGGCAGTGCCGAAGAGAAAAAATCATGATTATGTTATTACGATGGATGCGAGCAGGATTGGCATTGCTGCTGTTAGTGGGGGTAATGCCATTCGGTTGGGCGGGCTGCACCGCCCCTGCAACCGCAGGTAGTCTGGGCACGCAAAATTCCTTTGATGTCAGCAGTACCCCGTTAACCACCTCTGTCAGTAGCGGGCTTAAATGCACCGGTGGGTTGCTCAATATTGGTGGCACTAACACCATCACTGCAACCATCGGCTCGACTTTACATCCCAACGGGACACAACCCCGCCTATATAGTGCGGCAACTGGCCAGTATCTGCCTTATAGCCTGTGCCAGGATGGCGGCTGCAGCACCCTGTATAATCAGGGCAGTGTCATCACCTGGAGCAGTACCACCGCTCTGGGTTTATTAGGCCTGTTTACCGGGCCAAGCAGCACGCTGCCGATTTTTATCCGGCCACAAATGAACTCCAATCTGGCCGCTGGCACTTATACCGATACCATTCCGATTGCCTGGACCTGGAACATCTGCTCGGTGGCAATTGGGACACTGCTATGTCTTGCAGACACCGGTAGTATCCCGACGGGTTCCTATATCAACCTGTCGCTGGTTGTCAGCAACTATTGCTATATCGACAGCGCGCCAAATGTCGGGTTCGGTAGCGCGGCGTTGCCGTCTGGCCTCACTACGGTAGTTTCCAATACCCTCAGCGTACGTTGCACCCTCAACGCCAGCTATTCGGTCAACCTGACCAGCAGCGTCGCCAGTTCGGGGCAATACCGGCAAATGGCGTCTACGGTAAACGGCACCACCAGCTATATTCAGTATCAGCTGTTCAAGGGGATAGCACCGTTTGGACCGCCGCCACCAATAGCAACGCGACGGGCACGGGCACCTCGCAATCCTTTCCCTATACCGCCTCGGTTAACCTGTCGCAAAACAACCAGCCAGCGGGGAGCTATAGTGACACTGTAACGGTTACCGTCGCCTATTAGACGTTATTGATGAAAATCCAGCACTCCGTCGCGCACCAGTTCGCGGGGCAGACTGTTTTTAATCCGGCTGCCGATCAGTTTGGCCAACCCTAGGGGTTGATGCTGATAAGTGACGATACACTCATTGCTCTGTGGAGGGGGCGAGGGGTAGAGATCGCGGCCATGGAACCATTCCTGGGCCAGTGCTGCATCGAGCTCAAAAGTCTGTGGGTTGCCACTGGCAGCCAAGGCGATCACCGCCTCATGCTGCCAGCGGAACCCTTTTGGGAAGCGTTCCGCCAACTTAACGCCAATGCGTGAAAAACGCACTTTGCTGACTAAAGGCTCCAGCGCGGCTGGGAACAGCCAGATTTCTTTATCCCGCGCCCATAATTTACTGGTTTCATCCCAGACTAAACCCGAGGCTGCAGCTGCCTGCGCCACCAGCGAGGACTCTTGGGCAGAAAGTGGGGCGAAAGGGAACTTGCCCAGCTTATAGCTCGGTTTTGCCAAGGCCGGAACGCTGTGATTTTTGCGTAGCCGGGCGACAAAGAAGCCTTCACTGTCATAAATCTGTGGGAAGACGTGCAGGAAGCCTTCTGGAGTGAGGGCCAGTTGCGCTTGTGGGAACAGGTCGCCCAGCGGCTCAACGCTGACGGCGTCGCCATAGGTTGCCAACAGTTGAAGTACCACCTGTTGATTTTCCTGGGCATTCAGCGTGCAGGTGGAGTAAACCATCACGCCGCCGGGGGCCAGGGCGTGGAAGGCGCTGTCGATCAGTTCCCATTGGGTTTGCGCGATGCTGGTTACGCTTTCTGGCGACCAGTTGCTCATGGCATCCGGATCTTTACGCACCACGCCTTCACCAGAGCAGGGCGCATCCAGCAGGATGGCGTCAAAGCTTTCCGGTAAGGCTGCGCCAAACACCCGGCCGTCGAAATGGGTCAGCGCCGTATTTTTGACGCCGCAGCGGCTGATGTTGGCGTGCAACACCTTGACCCGGCTGGCCGAATATTCATTGGCGACAATGCCGCCCTGATTGCCCATCAACGCGGCGATCTGGGTGGTTTTGGAACCCGGCGCGGCGGCGACATCCAGCACCCGGCGCGGGGTTTCACGCCCGGCAAACAGGGCGCTCACCGGCAGCATGGAACTGGCTTCCTGAATGTAGAACAGGCCGCTTAGATGCTCCGCCGCGCTGCCCAGCCGTAATGCTTCGTCCTCGCGCTCGATCCAAAAGCCTTCGGGGCACCAGGGGATGGGTTCCAGCCGCCAGTCGTAGTCTTTTACCAACGCCAGAAAGTCCGCAACGCTGATTTTCAGCGTGTTGACCCGCAGGCTCCGCCGCAAGGGTTGTTGGCAAATAGCGATGAAGTCATCCATGGATAAATGGTCAGGCATGATGGCGCGAGTTGCGTCGAGAAAAGCAGGAGGCAAAAAAGCAGGGGCAGGTTTAGCCACAGGGAGCTCTCAGGGCGGAAAAAAATCGAAGGGGCTAGTTTACCATAAACACCCGCCCTGAGAATATCGGTAAGTTTCGGTCAATGAGTTGAATGGCAAAGCAGTAATGGTATGGATTATCTTGGTGGGCGCGGCAGGGTTCAGAACATTGAACCCTGCCGCTAGCTATCAGTTGTCCCTTGGGATGGCGGTGCCCCATTCACGCCAATCTTTCGGCTCTTCCGCATTCAGCAGGAAGTGTTTGTTCGGCGTGGCTTTAGGGGCCAGCGGAATGCTAGGTGGGGTGGCAAAGGCAATACCGCCGCGAATAAATTGCTGGAAGGTACCGCTCTTGATCACGCCGCCCGTCAGGCCAAACTGCAGGTTATAGCCAGAGGCCAACCAGAAGACGGTGTTGTTACGCACCAGATGCTGGTATTTCTTGCTGACGCGCAGCGAGACGTGCACGCGATCTGACATCGCCCCCAGATAGAAACCGGTCACGGTACCCACTTCAATGCCACGGAACAGGATCGGTGTGCCGATTTGCAGCGAACCGGTCTCGGCGGCGTCCAGGATCACGCTCAGGCCATCCAGGTAGCGGGAGTCGGTAATGCTGGCTTCCTGCAGCTCAAACGAGCGCATTGAACCGCCGTGGCCAGGTTCCACGTTGATATAGGGCTGCAACAGGGAGTCCAGATTATTGACCCCAGCGGCAGAAATCTCCGGTGAAACGATGGCAAAACGGCTGCCGAGACGGGCAAAGGTTTTCACATACTCCGGGTACAATACCGCTTTCGCCAGCACCTCGTTACGCTCTGGTGCCAGTTTCAGTGATTCAAGCTGGCCGATATCAATGCCCAGATAGCGTATTGGCATGCCAGGGGACAGTTTGCTGGCATCATAGGTGCGTAGCGTGATCTGGCTACCCACGGCGCGAGCGGCGGTTTCTGAGGCGTACAGCACGCGTTTGGCCCCTTTATCCAGCGTAACGCCCTGCAGGTTATCAAAGCTGATGGCGCCTTTCAGCGCGCGGTTGAGCGGGGAAGCCTGCACCGTCAGGCCGCTGCCGTTCAATTGCACCTTGGCACCGCCTTCCGCCCAGAAAATGCTTTCGCTGGTTAACAGCTTGCGGTATTCCGGGCTGATATAGACCTCAACGTCAAACTCGTTGGCCTTAGGCCGTACGTTGACAATCTCACCCACCTGAAACTTGCGGTATAGCACCACCGAACCGGCTTGCACATCTGGCAGGCTGGTGGCAGTAAGCGTCAAGGTAGGCAGTGGGTTGTTGCCGACGATGCCTTCGGCGGCTTTTTCCGCGTTGCTGTACAGCGGATACTGCGCGTCCGGCTCGCCTTTACCACCAGGGATCAGGCGTACGCCGCCGTCCAGCCACTCCTGGGCGCTGGCCCCCAACACCTGCACACCGTCCAGCCCGAATTTGACATCCACACGGCTGTTGACCACGAATTTACTGTCTTTGTGCAGCAAACTGCGGTGCTGTGCTTCGATCGCTGCCGTAAAGGTCACACCGCCGTCGGTCAGGGTACGGGTCAGGATCTGGCCGACCTTGATACCGTGCACGATTAATGGCTGCCCAACGTCGATGCCGTAGCTTTGCGGGGCATTCAAGGTGACTGTCACCACGCCAGGCTGTTGCAGCAGCGTTTTACTGCTGTCCAACACGGTAAAATGCTGCTGGGGTTCACCTTCACCCGGCACCAACTCTAGTGTGTTGCCGGTTAACAGCTGGCTCAGCTTGGCGTCGTTAAGGCTGATTTTTGGGCTGCGCATCTCAATGCGCGTGCCGCTACGCATCAGATCGACCACCGAAGGATCGATGGTGAGTTCGCCGGTTACCTTGCTATCCTGTTGCAGAGCCAGACGAGTCAAGGTGCCGACCTGCAATCCTTGATACATCAGCGGCGTGTGTCCCTCGCTCAGGCTGTTGCCGTCGGGCAGGTCTAGCGAGATGTTAACCCCACGCTGGCTGTGGGCCAGGTCCGGATACAGCGTAAAGTTTTGATCGGCCTTGGCCTGCTTGCCGTCGAGCGGGGAGTCAAAGGCTATCGCACCGTTTACCAACGCTGCCAGGCTCTCCATCTGCACGCTGGCACCGGACAGGCTGAAATCGCCTTTAAAACCGGAAACGTTCCAGAAGCGGGTGTTGTCCTTCACCAGATTGGCAAAGCGGCGGTCGATCAGCACGTCGATGATCACGCCTTTGTTACCCGGCGAAATAGTGTAGTCATACACTTTACCGACCGGGATCTTGCGATAATAGACCAGCGAACCGGTGTTCAGGGAACCGAGGTCGTCTGCTTGCAGGTGGATCATCAGCTCGCCGGTATTCAGGCGGTATTTCGGCTGCGTATCCAGCGCGGTGAAGTGGGTTTGCGGTTTACCGCGGCCCGGCATCATGCCGATGTAGTTACCACCGACCAGCGCATCCAGGCCGGAAACCCCTGCCAATGAGGCTTTGGGTGTCACCAGCCAGAATTGCGTGCCTTCCCGCAGTGAGTCTTCCAGATCGCTTTTGATACTGGCTTCAACCACGATACTACGCAGATCCTTGCTCAGCGAAATGCTTTGCACGGTACCCACTTCCACACCCTGGTAACGAACAGGCGTGCGGCCAGCGACAATACCTGCCGCAGACTGGAAGTCTATGGTGACGCTATTGCCGCTCTCCTGGTAATTGGTATAGACCAGCCACCCGGCAATCAGCAGGGCGATAAACGGCAGTAACCAGAATGGCGAGATACGGCGCTTGTTTTTGACCCGCGCCTCAGTCGGCGTATTCGGCGTTTCCTGTTGCATGTGCATCCCAAATCAATCGGCTGTCCAGCCACTGTACGGCAAGGATAGTTAAAATAACCGCAGACCCAAAGTAAAAAGCTGCTGGTCCCATAGTAAAAGATAACAGTTGGTCGCGATTGATCAGCGACATCATCAACGAGATCACGAACAGATCGAGCATCGACCAGCGGCCAACCCAGGTGACCAGCCGGAGCAGCCGGATGCGGGTTTTGAGGCTGTGCGACGTTTTGAAATGAATGCTGAACAGCAGCACCAGCAGCACGATCACCTTGGTAAAGGGTACCAGGACGCTGGCGATAAATACGATGGCGGCGATCGGCATGTTACCCGAGTTGGCCAGCGAGACGACGCCGCTGAAAATGGTATCTTCCATACGCGCGCCGTTGGCGTAAACCACCGAGATCGGCAGCAGGTTGGCGGGGATTAGCAGCACGATGGCGGCAATCAGCGCGGCCCAGGTTTTTTGTAGGCTGTAAGGCTGGCGATGGCACATCGGCACATGACAGCGGGGGCAGCGGCCACGCTCATCCTGAAAACCGGTAAAATGGCAGGCCAGGCAGACGTGTAACGCCTCTGATTTGCCCTCTGGCTGTTCCTGCGGATAGTAGCGTTCCCACATCTGCTCCAGGTTCATGTGGATCAGCGTCAGCAGGCTGAGCAGGGTCAATGCCAGATAGGCAATCAGGGCGCTGCCGGGTTCAATATCTGCATATTCCTTGACCTTGATCGCCGCGACCACCATGCCGATCAGGTAAATATCGAGCATGATCCACTCTTTCAGACGCTCCAGCATCAGCAGCACTGGCCGCAGGTTCATGCCGAGCGTATGGCCAAACCATAGGTACAGTAATGACAGTGATAGCGTCAGCGGCGCGCCGATGGTGCAGAAGGCGACCATGCTGGCGGTAAACGGATCCCCCTGGCTGCTCATTTGCCAGATGCCTTCCAACAGGCTAGCGTTAATCTTCGTGCCGAGCAGGCGAATGCTGATCAACGGCTCGCTAAAGGCAAAGGGCATCAGCAATAGCATGGTGACGGCTACGGCGGTCAGGCGGGTCATTGACCAGTCGCGGCCATTCACCACTTTGGCGTTGCAACGTGGGCAGTAGGCGGCCTGATTGCGGGTTAACGGCGGCAACGTGAACAGCAAATCGCATTCACAACAGCGTTGGTGGCGAGCCTTGGAGAGCGGGCCGGTAATGGCGAGTATCTTCATCATGAGTGCTGTTTGGCGACCTGAGGTCTACTTAGCGTAGCTTGAAAACCAACCCGTCAATGCTATCAACCGGTAAAAAGGGATTAGCATCGCAGGTTACAAATGATTTTTAGACGGCAAACATACCCTGTTGTACCGTGTTTTGTGAAGCAACAGATGATTAACCTTGTGGCTATACGCATTTAATGCTTATTTTATACGGGTTAAGTCGAGGCTATTTGAGTATTTGAACGGTTAATCATGACTAAAGAATCATTCTACGCGGAATTAAAACGCGATTTGAGCGCATTGCTCGATGGGGAAGATAACTTTATCGCCGCATTGTCTAACGCCAGTGCGCTACTCAATGAGCGTCTTGATGACGTAAACTGGGTCGGTTTTTACCTGATGGAAGGCCATCAACTGGTGCTAGGTCCGTTCCAAGGCAAGATTGCCTGCGTGCGGATCCCGTTGGGTAAGGGCGTGTGTGGTACGGCAGCGGCGCAGAACCAGGTGCAGCGCGTTGGCGATGTTCATGCATTTCCTGGACATATCGCCTGCGATGCCGCCAGCAACGCGGAAATTGTGTTGCCGTTAGACGTCAGTGGTCAGGTCATCGGGGTTCTGGATATCGACAGCACAGTTTATCAACGCTTCGATGAACAGGACGAAATCGGCCTGAAAGCAGTGGTGGCGGGGCTTTGCGCACGGCTGGCACAGAGCAATTTTGCGAAATATGTCACTGTAGCGGCAAGTTGATCTACGGTTAACGTGGCATTTAGCGATGACGTCATTATAATGACGCCTGTTCATGCCTGCGGCTTGTTGGCAACCCGTTGTAATCAGGAAATTTCATGGAAAATCAACACAAGTTGAACACAGTTAAAGAAGTCATTGCTTTTCTTGCTGAGCGTTTCCCGCTCTGCTTTAGCGCCGAAGGCGAAGCACGCCCGCTGAAAATCGGTATTTTTCAGGATCTGGTAGAACGTGTACAAGGGGAAGAGAACCTCAGCAAAACGCAGCTGCGTTCAGCTCTGCGCCTGTATACCTCAAGCTGGCGTTACCTGTACGGTGTCAAAGTTGGCGCCCAGCGTGTAGACCTGGACGGTAACCCGTGCGGTGAGCTGGAACAGCAGCATGTCGATCATGCTCGCCAGCAGCTTGAAGAAGCCAAAGCGCGCGTTCAGGCACAGCGTGCCGAACAGAATGCCAAAAAACGTGAAGCTGCTGGTGAGTCTGCCACTGCCGAGCCTCGTCGTCCGCGTCCTGCCGGCAAAAAGCCAGCCGTACGTCGTGAAGGCGGAGCCGCAGCAGAGAACCGCAAGCCGCGCCCACAACAAGCACGCCCACAGCAAGCTCGTGAACCTCGTGTAGCCAAAGAGGCCAGCCAGCCGCGTCATGTGCCAGTCACAGACATCTCAAAACTGCAAATTGGCCAGGAAATCAAAGTCAGAGCAGGTCAGAGCGCGATGGACGCAACCGTACTCGAAATCGCTAAAGATGGCGTTCGTGTACAGCTCTCCTCCGGTCTGGCGATGATTGTGCGCGCAGAACACTTGCAGTTCTGATACGGAGGCCAACCAAGGCATGAACAAATTTGTCAGATTAACCGCAGTTGCGGCTTTGCTGTGGGCGGGTGTCAGTTACGGAGCGGATACAGCCAACATCCGCATCGATGAACTGCCCAAGCTTGAGCAGGAAGCTGAACATGCAACCGTGAGTGAGCGCGTAACATCGCGCTTCACTCGCTCTCATTATCGCCAGTTTGCTCTGGATGCGGATTTTTCAGGCAAGATCTTCGATCGCTACCTGAATATGCTGGACTACAGCCACAATGTGCTGCTGGCCTCCGACGTCGCGCAATTTGCCGACAAACGCAGCACGCTGGGTGAAGAGCTGAAATCCGGCAAACTGGTTACGCCTTATGCGCTGTTCAATCTGGCGCAAAAACGCCGCTTTGAGCGCTATCAGTATGCGCTATCGCTGCTCGACAAGCCGATGAACTTCACCGGCAACGACACCATTGACGTAGACCGCAGCAAAGCGCCGTGGCCGAAAGACAAGGCTGAATTGGACCGCCTGTGGGATGCCAAGGTCAAATACGATCAGTTGAACCTGAAGCTGACCGGCAAAACGGATAAAGAGATCCGTGACACACTGACCAAGCGTTATCAGTTTGCGATCAAACGCCTGACGCAAAGCAACAGCGAAGACGTGTTCTCGCTGATCATGACCGCGTTTGCCCACGAAATCGATCCGCACACCAACTACCTGTCGCCGCGCAATACCGAACAGTTCAATACGGAGATGAGCCTCTCGCTGGAAGGGATTGGTGCCGTGTTGCAGATGGATGATGATTACACCGTGATCAACTCCATGGTGGCAGGCGGCCCGGCAGCCAAGAGCAAGGCGATCGCCGTCGGCGACCGTATTGTCGGCGTTGGCCAGGCAGGCAAACCGGTGGTAGACGTGATCGGTTGGCGTCTTGACGATGTTGTCTCGCTGATCAAAGGGCCGAAGGGCAGCAAGGTTCGCCTGGAGATCCTGCCGGCAGGTAAAGGCACCAAAACCCGTATAGTTACGCTGACTCGTGAGCGTATCCGCCTGGAAGATCGCGCAGTTAAAATGACTATCAAGACCGTCGGCAAGCAGAAGGTCGCGGTGATGGACATCCCTGGCTTCTACGTCGGCCTGACCGATGACGTAAAAGTCCAGCTGCAAAAGATGGCCAAGCAGAACGTCGACAGTCTGATTATCGATCTGCGTGGCAACGGCGGCGGGGCATTGACCGAGGCGGTATCGCTTTCTGGTCTGTTTATCCCAAGTGGTCCGGTTGTTCAGGTGCGTGATAACAACGGCAAGATCCGCGAAGATGCGGATAACGACGGTGTTGTCTACTACAAAGGCCCGCTGGTGGTGTTGGTTGACCGCTTCAGCGCCTCCGCCTCCGAGATCTTTGCTGCGGCAATGCAAGACTATGGCCGTGCGCTGATCGTGGGCGAGCCTACCTTCGGTAAAGGCACGGTGCAGCAGTACCGTTCACTGAACCGCATTTACGATCAGATGCTGCGCCCTGAATGGCCTGCGCTGGGTTCTGTCCAGTACACCATCCAGAAGTTCTACCGCGTTGACGGTGGCAGCACCCAGCGTAAAGGCGTCACGCCAGATATTCTGATGCCAACGGGGATCGATCCGGCAGAAACCGGCGAGAGCTTCGAAGATAACGCCATGCCGTGGGATAGCGTCAATGCGGCTGCCTACACCAAAACCGGTGATTTGAAGCCGTTTGAAGCGCAACTGCTGAAAGACCATGCGCAGCGTATCGCCAAGGATCCAGAGTTCCAATACATCGCGCAGGATATTGCCCATTACAAGGCGTTGAAAGACAAGCGCAACATCGTTTCTCTTAATCTGGCTACCCGTGAGAAAGAGAACCATGACGATGATGCTACGCGCCTGAAACGTATTAATGAGCGTCTGGAGCGTGAGGGTAAGAAACCGCTGAAGTCCCTGGAAGATCTGCCAAAGGACTACAAGGAACCGGATCCGTATCTGGATGAAACGGTCAAGATCGCGCTGGATCTGGCCAATAACGAAAAGCAGCAGCCATCACAACAGACGGCCGCCGCCAAGTAAGTTATTTGCGGATAAAATGTTATTGAGCGCACCTTCGGGGGCGCTTTTTTTTTTCGCTATACCCGCACTAAAATTTCTGTTGAGGTCTCCACCCTGGGCTCCGAGATCGTTTACACTTTGTAAAACCCTTGTTTCTTCGTGACTTTGTAAAGTTACGTATTTTTAGTGGGTTAATGGCCTGCCAATCTTGAAATTGTGACCAATGCCCATAAGATCTGGGTATCTGAGGTCGCGTTTTGTTAACAAATAACGAGGAAGTAAACATTCTATGATGCGTATAGCTTTGTTCCTGCTCACCAACCTGGCGGTGATGTTGGTTTTCGGGCTGGTGCTTAGCCTGACAGGGATCCAATCCAGTAGCGTTCAGGGCCTGATGATCATGGCCGGTCTGTTCGGTTTTGGCGGTGCGTTTGTTTCACTGCTGATGTCCAAATGGATGGCGCTGCGCTCCGTCGGTGGGGAAGTGATTGAACAGCCGCGTAACGAAACCGAGCGCTGGCTGTTGGACACGGTGCGCCGCCAATCGCAGCAGGCGGGTATCGCCATGCCGCAGGTGGCCATCTACCAGGCACCGGACATCAACGCCTTTGCGACCGGCGCACGCCGCGATGCATCGCTGGTGGCGGTCAGTACCGGCCTGCTGCAAAGCATGAGCCGTGATGAGGCGGAAGCGGTGATCGCCCACGAAATCAGCCACGTTGCCAATGGCGACATGGTGACCATGACGCTGATCCAAGGGGTGGTGAACACCTTCGTGATCTTCGTATCGCGCCTGATTGCTCAGGTGGCCGCCGGTTTCTTGGGTAACCGTGATGGGGAAGGCGAAGGTAACGGCAACCCGATGATCTACTTCGGCGTGTCGATGGTGTTGGAGCTGGTATTTGGTATTCTGGCCAGCATTATCACCATGTGGTTCTCACGTCATCGTGAATTCCACGCCGATGCGGGTTCAGCCAAACTGGTTGGCCGCGAGAAGATGATCGCTGCGCTGCAACGTTTGAAAACCAGCTATGAACCGCAGGAAGCGGGCACCCTGATGGCTTTCTGCATCAACGGCAAATCCAAGTCGTTCAGCGAGCTGTTTATGTCACACCCGCCGTTGGACAAGCGTATCGAAGCGCTGCGTTCCGGTCAGTATCTGAAATAACCCTGCATCAAACAAAACCCCGGCTCGCCGGGGTTTTTGCTGTTTAAATGGGCGCAGCATGCGGCGCCCCTACGAGGTGGCTAGGTTGATATCAGCAGTTTCAAACCCTCACCGGGCTTATGGCGTAGGGGCGCTGCATGCTGCGCCCGATACCCGCGTTCTGCCCGATAAGCTAGTTACCAGGTTCAGCGAGGTTCGCACGGGGTTGAGTAATACGTAGGCAACTCACTACGGCAGCGACGCTGGCGAAGACTCCCGCCAACACCAACGAAGCGTGTGTGCCGCTGGTGGGGAACAGGTTGAACATCAAAGCCACCAGCGCCGCGCCAGAGGTTTGCCCCAATAATCGTGCAGTGCCCAACATGCCACTGGCTCCGCCGCTGCGGTGGCGTGGGGCGGCAGAAATAATGGTGTGGTTGTTAGGCGACTGGAATAACCCAAAGCCCGCACCGCACAGTACCATGCGCCAGATAATATCCAGATCCGTCGGGTTATGTGGCAACAGCGCCAGCAGGAACAAACCGAGCGCGAAGGTCGCCAAACCAATCCCTCCCAGTAACCCCGCATGAACACGCTCCACCAGGCGGCCTGCAATCGGTGCCATCACGATAATGGCCAACGGCCAGGGAGTTAACAGCAAACCTGTCGCTACCTCGTCACGGCCCAGAGAGGCCTGCAGGAAGAAGGGTAACGACACCATGGCCAGCATCTGGGCGGCAAAAGAGCAGATCGAGGTGCCCATCGACAGCGCAAAAATAGGGATGCGCAGCAGATCCACCGGCAGTAAAGGGGATGTCTGCCGCAACTGACGGCGCACAAAGAAGTAACCAATCACCAGCAACGCCGCGATTTCAGCGGCAATCAGCAGCAGGCTTTGCCCCTGAGCAAAACCGCTGATGGCGGTGATCAGCAGGCCAAACGTCAGGGCATTCATCACCGCACTGGTAGGATCAAAGCGCTGATTAGTGCTTTTCTGGCTGTTAGCTGGCAGGTATTTCATTCCCAGCATCAGTGCGACGATGCCTATCGGCAGGTTGATGGCAAAGAGCCACTGCCAGGAGGCCACGGATAAAATGGCGGCGGCGACCGTAGGCCCGGCGGCGGAAGAGAAGGCCACGATCAGCGAGTTTATCCCGATGCCTCGGCCAAGATAGCGTTGCGGATAGATAATGCGGATCAGAGCGGTGTTAACGCTCATAATCGCCGCGGCACCAAACCCTTGCAGCACGCGGGCAATCGTTAGTGTTAATAGCGAATCGGACAGTGCGCAGAATAGCGAGGTAATGCTGAATACCAGCAGACCAGCCTGATAGATACGGCGATAGCCGATCAGATCGCCCAAGGACGCCAGCGATAGCAACGAGATGGTGATCGCCAACTGATAGGCATTGACCACCCAGATCGAGCTGGCCGGGCTGGCGTTAAGATCGCGGGCGATGGTCGGCAAGGCCACGTTGGCGATCGCCCCGTCAAGCACTGAAACGGTAATGCCTAGCGCAATGGCCAGGATCGCTCCGTAGCGTTGCGGGACGGGTAGGCCGTCGGAATGAGCAAGCGTTGTCATGGAGGTATTTATTAAACAGGGGGAATATTACAATGCTAATCATATTTCCCGCCGAATGCACCCGCCGTTTCTGTGCTAAATGTAAAAGTAGTGGGATGTCTGCCGCTAATCCCATCAATAATGGCGAATATTGCGCAACTTCCATTGCATGGGGTGAAATGTTCCGATTATACTGAAACTCTTGTTCAAATTTCCTAAAACAAAAATAGTTAAGTTAAGGTATTAACCATGGCTAACGCAGATCTAGACAAACAACCGGATTCCGTTTCATCAGTGCTGAAAGTGTTTGGCATCCTGCAGGCACTGGGTGATGAGCGCGAGATCGGCATTACCGAGCTTTCACAGCGGGTAATGATGTCCAAAAGTACCGTTTACCGTTTCCTGCAAACCATGAAGTCGCTGGGTTATGTCTCACAGGAAGGGGAGTCGGAGAAATATTCGCTGACCCTCAAGCTGTTTGAACTGGGTGCCAAATCGCTGCAAAACGTTGATTTGATCCGCAGCGCGGACATCCAGATGCGTGAACTGTCTAACCAGACGCGTGAGACCATCCACCTGGGGGCGCTGGATGAAGACAGCATCGTCTATATCCACAAAATCGACTCCATGTATAACCTGCGTATGTATTCACGCATCGGTCGCCGCAACCCGCTGCACAGCACCGCTATTGGTAAAGTCCTGCTAGCCTGGCGCGATCGCGGCGAAGTGGAAGAAATCCTGTCCCACGTCGAGTTTACCCGTAGCACTCCGCACACCATCGCCAGCGCTGCAGAGTTACTGCCGCTGTTGGATAAGGTACGTGAGCAGGGGTTTGGCGAAGATATCGAAGAACAGGAAGAAGGCTTGCGCTGCATCGCGGTGCCAGTGTTTGACCGTTTTGGCGTGGTGATCGCGGGCTTGAGCATCTCCTTCCCGACCATCCGCTTCTCCGAAGAAGGCAAAGAGGGCTACGTGGCGCAGTTGCATACCGCCGCTCGTCTGATTTCAGCGCAAATGGGTTATCACGACTATCCGTTTTAAGCCTGCCGTAGTTGTAGGGGGCCGAACATAGCTTCGCCCCTACGCTTTCTCGCCCAACCTTCGAAATATCCCCTCGGTTTATAAAATCCAACTGTCTGCTATCTGCCTATCTTGCACTCTTTGAACAAGTGACGTGGAACCCCAGCAATGGCTGGACGAATGGCATCACGGCCCTTGGCCGTAGCGACACTGCTAAAGTGTTTTGAGATAGTCCTCAAATAATTTACCGCTCTCTGCCCTAAACTGCTGACCAGTGCTCACCGCCGAAGTTATGTTGTCGACCCTCAGATTACGAAAACCTGAGCGATTTTCGCACCAGATAGTCAGTAGCCACACAGCATCGAATATTGTCAGGCCGAGCGGGCGTGCGATTCGGTTGCTCTCTCTTCCTTGTAAGTCAATATAATGAATATTCAGTTGGAGTCTTTTACGAATAGCAAGACGGAGAAAAGCCAAGTGTTTGGCTGCCTTCTCGCTTACTTCTGTGCGCCGAGAAGCCGCTCTAAAAGGGAGTTGCTTGTAGGTGTCTATCTTTTTGACATCGATCACAGCGCTGATCTTCGCTGAAACTCTTTTTGCCGCTGCTGAAAGCATGTCATCTCCCCGAGCCCCTATCAGCCGTATTCCCAGCATAATAGCGTCCAGCTCATCAGGGTCAAAGTTAAGCGGCGGAAGGAAATAATCTTTTTCAAGCACGTAACCTAGTCCTGATTCACCGCGAATAGGGGCGCCTATGGCCTGCAGAGTTGCCATATCCCTGTAGATTGTTCTCACAGAAACATTCAAAGATTGTGCTAACACCTCAGCGGATACTGGATGTACACGACCGCGAAGATGGTCAAGTAAAGCGAACAGTCGGATAGTTTTCATTAGTCGATATTACACGCCCCTGACAGAAACTGTCAGGGGCGTGTAATACGATTCAGACTTCATATCACATGATAACGGAGTTACTAATGACTGCACCCTATTACGAAATAGTCACCTATCGGGTTGAAAACTTGACACAAGCCGATTCAGCAAGAACATCGGCACAGCAGCTTTTAAAGGGTTTTCCTGGCTTTATCGACTGGATTGCATTTACAGGCATTGATAGCTCTAGCGAACGTGTCGATTTCGTTGTTTGGAGTGGTGCTGAAGAAGCACAGGCCGCAGCAAAGGCTGTCGAGAGCCAGCCTGAATTCTCATCTTTTCGAGCCTCTGTCAGTTGTTTGCACCAGATGGGGCACTATACCGCTCAAGAGAATCTGCCATCCTCACTGAAAGTAGGGTGTGGCATCGAAATCGGGAGATTTCGTCTGAAGCCGGGTATTCACGAGAGTGAAATGCATAAAGTTTATAACCAAATGGTAGGAAATTATCTTGCGTTTCAACCTGGGTGGAAAAGCCAGCATCTGGTCAGCCTGGGCAATGGGGTATTTGTCGATCTTGTATTCGCCGATAGTCAACTAAGTGCAAAGTCAATTTGTGCATCCTGGCAGGGACAAGCTGTATGTGATGCCTTTCTGGAGATCATTGAGCCGGAGAGTATGGAGTTTGGTTCGTTATGCTAAATGTGTGAGGGGGAGGGCAAAAGGCTCAAATCTGCATTAACGTATGTCATCAACCCTCCGTTTCGCAAGGCTAAATAAACTGAACCGGCGCCTGGGCGCCGGTTCAGTTTGCGGATCAGTCTATTATTACCGGTGAGCCAGTTCCGTTTCGTCTTCGCTGTCCATAATGGCTTTGTCGGTCTGCTTCATCAGTTGGCTGGTGACGGTACCTGCGGTCATCGAACCACTAACGTTCAGCGCGGTGCGGCCCATATCGATCAACGGTTCAACCGAAATCAGCAGGGCGACCAGGGTCACCGGCAGGCCCATCGCTGGCAGTACAATCAGTGCAGCGAAGGTCGCGCCGCCACCCACACCGGCAACGCCGGCTGAACTGACGGTAACAATGCCGACCAGCGTTGCGATCCACAGTGGATCCAGCGGGTTGATCCCCACGGTTGGCGCAACCATCACCGCCAGCATTGCTGGATAGAGACCCGCGCAACCGTTCTGACCAATAGTGGCACCAAAGGAAGCCGAGAAGCTGGCAATCGACTCCGGCACGCCCAGACGGCGAGTCTGTGCTTCGACGTTCAGCGGGATGCTGGCAGCGCTGGAACGGCTGGTGAAGGCAAAGGTCAGCACCGGCCAAGCCTTGCGGAAGAATTTCAGCGGATTAACGCCGGTGAAGCTCAGCAGCAGGCCGTGAACCACGAACATGATCGCCAGACCAAGGTAAGACGCAACCACAAAGCTGCCCAGCTTGATAATGTCGTGGATGTTGGAGCCAGCAACGACCTTGGTCATCAACGCCAGTACGCCGTAAGGAGTCAGTTTCATCACCAGACGGACCAGCTTCATCACCCAGGCTTGCAGGGTATCGATAGCTACCAGCACGCGCTGGCCTTTCGGTTGGTCATCTTTAAGCAGTTGCAGAGAAGCCACACCGAGGAAGGCAGCGAAAATCACCACGCTGATGATTGACGTTGGGTTAGCCCCGGTCAGATCGGCAAACGGGTTTTTCGGCACAAATGACAGGATCAGTTGCGGTACGCTGAGATCGGCCACTTTACCCGCGTAGTTGGTTTCGATCGCCGACAAACGAGCCGTTTCTTGTGTGCCCTGGACCAGACCCTCTGCGGTCAACCCGAACAGGTTGGTGACCAATACGCCCACCAGTGCGGCGATCAGCGTGGTAAACAGCAGGGTACCAATGGTCAGGAAGCTGATTTTGCCCAGCGAAGAAGCGTTATGCAACTTGGCTACCGCGCTCAGGATAGAGGCGAAAACCAGCGGCATCACGATCATTTGCAGCAGCTGTACATAGCCGTTACCGACGATGTTAAACCAGCCGATGGACTCTTTCAGCACCGGGTTGTCCGAGCCGTATACCAGTTGCAGTGCCAAACCGAACACCACACCCAGTGCCAGGCCAACCAGCACTTTTTTAGCCAGGCTCCATTGCTTATGGCGGGTTTGCGCCAACAGCAAAAGGAGGGCGGCAAAAACCAGCACGTTTAATACGAGCGGTAGATTCATCCCCAGTTCTCCAATCTTGTTTTCTTATAATAAAAGGTGCCACGCACCGATGTAATGCGATGTAAATATCCTAACAGTTTGCGGTGCAGCGCACTTATATCCAAAAAGAATTTAATATAACTTTTGGCTTAAAATCGGTGATGTAATGAGCGGAAAGGTGGGGAAATAGACGATTTTTTGTGATCACAGTCGGATATTTTTTATTTGCTCAAAATACGACTGCACGGGAAAGGTGTAATCCCCTTGCCAGTAGATGGCGAAAGCCACCAAAACTATACACAGTACCCGTTCCAGCTGGTTGCCTTTTTGTGAGTTCAATATCGGCAGGCAGAAGCGCCAGCGGCAGGGCCAAAGCAACGGCACGCCGGCAGGGGTGAGCATATCGGCCAGCAGGTGGCTGAAATAACCGATAATCATGGCGTGTAGCACGTCTGCGGGGATAGGCCAACCGCGCGGCACTTCTAGCTGAAATAGCCACATGCCGCCGACGATCGCCAGCAGGCTATGGGTGAAACCACGGTGGCCAAAGGCGCGTGAGATCGGGATTGCGATCCAGCGCAGGCGCTGGCCCAGGATGGATTTAGGGTGATCGATGTCGGGTAACAGCGACGTCAGCAGCGCGGCAGGAATGATGTGCCACCAATCGCCAGCGGCGAGCACGGGAGTCACCTCCGCTTTCTTGGCAAAGATCGCGCAGGCAACAGAGAATATGAGATGTCCTTCCGCGGTCATGTTGCTATATTCCGGCCACTAAACTGTTAATTTATCCAGTATATGGGAATTTTTACAGTTACGGAAGCGGTTACCCTGTAACGATTTGTTAATTTTACGCCGTTTTACAAAGGGTTGAAACCTCATGCCTTACGAACGTGGGATACAGGCAGACTCATTATGTAGGGGCGCTGCATGCTGCGCCCGTGACGAGTTGGAATTAGCGAGCCAGCCAGCCGCCGTCTACTGCGAGCGTGTAGCCATTAACGTAGTCGGATGCTGTCGAGGCAAGGAACACGATCGGGCCCATCAAGTCATCCGGAGTGCCCCAGCGCCCGGCGGGGATGCGTTCGAGGATCTGCTGGCTGCGGTCTTCATCGGTACGCAACTGTTGGGTGTTGTTGGTGGCCATATAGCCCGGTGCAATGGCGTTAACGTTAATCTGGTATTGTGCCCATTCATTGGCCAATAGCCGGGTGACGCCGAGCACTGCGCTTTTCGACGCGGTGTAAGACGGTACGCGAATGCCGCCTTGGAAAGAAAGCATCGAAGCAATATTGATAATTTTACCGCCACTGCCCTGGCTGATGAACTGTTTGGCCACCGCCTGTGCCATAAAGAACAGGGTCTTGATATTGACGTCCATCACCTCATCCCAGTCTTGTTCACTGAAATTCAGGGCGTCTTCACGGCGGATAATCCCTGCGTTGTTCACCAGGATATCGATTCTGCCAAACGCCTCAACGGCGGAGTCGAGCAGAGAAGGGATGGCGTCGATATTGCCGAGATCGGCGTTCAGATTCAGGAATCGGCGCCCGGTCTGGGTGACTTTGCTCATGGTCTCAAGGGGCTGACTGCGGTTCACGCCGATAATATCGCAACCGGCCTGCGCCAACCCAATTGCAATGCCTTGCCCCAGGCCGGTATTGCAGCCGGTGATCAGCGCCACTTTGCCCGTTAAGTCGAAGGAATTCAAAATCATAGCTTTGCTCTCTTGCCGTGAGGGAAGAAAGCACCGGGCTTTCGATGGCAACCGCGTGGCAGTGACAGTGTCACCGATTCGCCCGGTGTTTTCTTTATGCAACTAGCATAATTTGAATGGTGTCTTAATTCAATAAAAATGAAATGGTGTTTTATTTATTTTGTGGGTGCAGGGGAGGGAAAAGGGCACCGGCGGGGCCGATGCCCTCAAGATCAGGCTAGATGGGCGGCAGTCAACTGCTCGAGGCTTTGCAGTTTAAGGTCAGCCAAGGCCCAGCGTGGATCCTGACTGTATTCGTGCGCAGGGATCACGATCGATTTCATACGCGCCGCTTTGGTGGCAATCATACCGTTGAAGGAGTCTTCCAGAGTAATACAGTGCTGTGGATCGCTGCCCAGGCGTTCTGCGGCGATCAGATAGACTTCCGGGTGCGGTTTGCTGTAGGGCAGGTATTCGGCCGAAACCAACTGATCGAAATAGCTCTCCAGATCGAACATCTTCAGCACCTGCTGCTGCATATGTAGCGGAGAGGCGGAGGCCAGCCCAATATTCAAATCCAGGCTACGGCACAGTTCCAGCGCTTGTTGCACCCCAGGCAGCAACGGGCGCTTTTCCCGTACCAACTCGATGGCCCGCTCGATAATGCGGCCAGCAACTTCCTCCTGAGAGGGTCCTTGCCACGGCATGGCCTGGAACCACATCCGCACCACCAGATCGATGCGTAAACCTAGCGTATCCGGAAGTTTGTGACGGTCAGACAGATCCAGCCCCAATGAGCTGAAGATGTCCATTTCCGCCTGTAACCACAGGGGTTCAGAGTCGATCAGTAGACCGTCCATATCAAAAATTGCGGTTGCTATGCGTTGCGAATAAGCCATTAACAATTAACTCCTGCAGCACCAGTAAAAGAAAATGTTTTCGCCACTCTATCATTTTTGTTCAGGCACCTGCACCCTTCGGGCCCGGGGTGTTTTCCCAAAGTACAGGATCTCTCTGGAACTGAGGGGGAAGATAAAGAAAACGGTGGGCGAGTTTCATTAACTACAGGTAGACTTAGCGCAACAACGGTTACGTCACTTACAAGGGGAACACATGACGTATCAACAGGCTGGGCGCGTTGCCATACTGAAACGCATTTTCGGATGGGTCGTTTTCATCCCGGCGTTACTTTCAACGCTGGTTTCACTGCTGGGTTTTGTTTATCAACACAGTGAGAAGTCCAGAGGGATCAACGCCGTGATGCTGGATTTTGTCCACGTCATGGTCGACATGGTGCGCTTCAATACGCCATTCCTGAATATTTTCTGGTACAACTCACCCGTACCGGACGTGGATAAGAGCCTGTTTAGCGGCGCTAATCTGATGTTTATCATTATCTATTTCCTGATTTTTGTCGGCCTGGCATTGCAGACTTCCGGTGCGCGTATGTCGCGTCAGGTGAAGTTTATCCGTGAAGGATTGGAAGATCAGATGATCCTGGAACAGGCCAAGGGCAGCGAAGGGCACACGCGTGCGCAATTGGAGGAGCGTGTGACGTTGCCGCACCACACCATTTTACTGCAATACTTCCCGCTCTATATCTTGCCGGTGGTGATCGCCGTAGTGGCTTATTTCGTGCTCAAGCTGCTAGGGCAAATGGCCGGAGTGGCGTAGATCTGTAATGGGCGCCACATGCGGCGCCCATTACATTACAGCGTTTCTGGATGGAGCAGCTTGTCGATGGCCCGCTGTGCCATGACCAGATGTTGGCCGCCAAACAGGTTGCTGCGGTTGAGCAGGTAATAAAGCTGATACAGCGGCTGACGTTCGATAAACCCGGCCTCCAGCGGCCACACGCTCTGATAGCCGTCATAAATCTGGGCGGGTAATTCAGGATAAAGCGGCAGCATCGCTAAATCACACTCTCTGTCGCCCCAGTAACAGGCTGGATCGAACAGCAAAGGCCCATCCGCGGCCTGAGCACAGTTGGCAGGCCACAGATCGCCATGCAGCAGGGAAGGCTGTGGCTGATGGTGTTGCAACCTCAGATACACCACGTCGATAATTTCGTCGATATCACCGAAGGTCATGCCCTTTTCCGCCGCCAGCTGTAGCTGCCAGCCGATGCGTTGCTCGGCAAAAAATTCCGCCCAGCGGCGTTGCCAGGCGTTGGGCTGCGGCGTGGTGGAAAGGTCGTTATCGAAGTCGAGACCGAACTGTGGTTGTTCGCTCCACTGGTGCAGGCGGGCCAGTTGTTGCCCGAGGCAGTGCGCCCCGTGCGCATCCAGCGGCTTAAGGGGTTGATACTCCAATAGTAGGAAACTGTAATCGCGATCGCTGCCAACCCCATACACTTCGGGGACACGCACGGTCTTACTGCGTGCCAACAGCGCCAGTTGGTCTGCCTCTGCGGTGAATATCGGCAGCATTTCGCGGGCATCACATTTAACAAACACCTCGCTGTCACCGTAACTCACGCGCCACGCCGGGTGGATTTCTCCCCCGGGCAGTTCAGTCCTTTCGCGGATTTCTGCGCTGCCAAGATGTTCACTCAACAGACGGCTAACGGCTTGCCACATAGTAATCCCCTTCTGTGTTGCCTGCGATTTCATTAGGTTAGCGTCTTTCCTGCGGCGAAAACACGATGTGGCGCACAGCTGCGCCATCTATTGACGAAAATATCATCGCCGCGTGTCTGGTCAAAGTATATACGCTATTGATTAATTTAAGTACGCTTATGCTGAATGCTGCCTGGTTCAGGCTAATTTGCCGAGTTCCTTGTTACACGGGAAACGTCATAGTAGGGATTTTCCCCTCACCCCAACCCTCTCCCACAGGGCGCTGTCTCTTGATCAGATCTCCTGATCAAGAGACTTCGCCAGTTTATACCCTTCGACGATGTCCTGAAGCTTGAACCATGCCTCCCACATCACCACCCATCCCGCTCGTCCCGTTCGTTTACTGTCATACCAACGCCCCAGCTTTGCCAGATTCAGGTACGCCCACTTCAGGCTCGGTGGCGTCTTTGGCAAGGTTTTACCTTCCTGTTTCACCCACAGCAGCTTCCATTCTAGTGGACTCAGTACCCGTTCACAGCTTTCATTGAGCGTTTCTTCACTCAACCCGCCCTGGCGTAAGGCCAACACACGTACCGCTATAAAGCTCAGGATCACGATCATTCGCTCCAGATTATCTCGCGTTTGCATCCGCAACTGTTCCACCTGCGTTCCACCGCTTTTCCAGGCTTTATGGTATTCCTCTATCAACCAGCGACGCTCGTAGTAGCTGATAATGACCCGAGCCTCTTCTGCTGAAGTAACTTTTTCTGATGTCAGAAGATGCCAGCATGCTCCCTCTTCAGCTTCTTCACGACAGCAGATATATGTCAGCGGGACACTGTTCTCTTCTGACGTACTCCCCGGCATTTTGAGTTCGACCGAGCTATAGCGGATACTCATTTGTGCCTCACGCGCAGCACGCCCGCCTTTCTGAACCACATTTAGTAGATAACTGCCTGCTTCTGTTAGTGTTTCTGGCAACTCCAACAGTTTTTTATCCTGTCCACTCAGCAACCGGTTCTGAGCCGCCCTAACGACGAAGCGCTGTCTATTTTTCGTTTTATAATCAAGGTAATGCCAGATGTCCGCTTCTCGATCACAGACGGAGATAACTTTTGCTTGTGTGTCACCGAGCCGCTGTGCCGTTCGTTCAGATGCCTGTTGCCATTTGTAACTCTCTTTTTCTTCATAAGGCACGTGTTTACGTTGGTGTTTTTTACCGTATTCATTAGCCTCACGACTCCAACGATGTTGGTCGATAAGTCCCAGGAACTGTGCGGCATCGGGAGCATAAAGCAGGACGGAGTGAGCGAGTAGACCATGAGTATTCTTGCTGGTTGTGGTGTTCCCCAACTCGTCATACGCGGTGGTATGGGCGAAGTTAATAGAGGTCGTATCTTCCAGTGCAAGGAGCAGCGTGTGTGTATGAGCAGCGTTTGCCGTCGCATTGAAGCCCGCCTCGGCAATGGCGTCGGGTGAGACATTGGGGTTGCGGATCAGACGATAAGCCCCTTCAACTTCAGCGGCGGTTTGGGATGATTTCACAATAGAAAGTCCTGTTTTTTTAGCCAACGAGGCAGTGAATTTGACGAGACGCTGAGTTCGCCGATAGTCGCCAAGTTGAGCGAGACCAAAAGTCTCGTTAGCCCATGAATAGCAATCAGAAAGCACCATACTAAAAACCGAAGAAGAGGAGAATATAAAGAGAGATCAACAGACGGGGAGAAAGTTCAAAAACTCCCCGGCGTTTGCGCCGGGGAAATGTGTATAAGAGACAGCACAGGGCGAGGGAGCTGGTGCGGAGCCGTGGGCAGGTGCAGGAGTCAGTCTGCGGCATGTACAGTGCTCTCTGGCGAGGGAGCTGGTGCGGAGCCGTGGGCAGGTGCAGGAGTCAGTCTGCGGCATGTACAGTGCTCTCTGGCGAGGGAGTTGGTACGGAGCCTGGGTAGGTGCAGGAGTCAGTCTGTGGCACATTCTGTTCCCTCTCCTGGGGGAGAGGGTTAGGGTGAGGGCGGCTTAATGGTTTTTAACTACGGTGATTTCGTGACGTTGCACGGGTTTGAAGTGGCTATAGAGCAGGGCGATGACAAACAGCAGCGCTTGCACGATCACGATGCACGGCCCGGTTGCGCCGTCGATATGAAAACTGATTAACGTGCCCAGCACGCAGGAAAAAACCGAAGCGATGGTGGCGACAATCAGCATCCGGTTGAAACTGCGGCAGAGGGTGAATGCAATGATCCCCGGTGCTATCAGCATCGCAATCACCAGGATCACCCCCACCGCCTGTAGCGAGGCCACAATGGTTAACGCCAGCAGGCAGAGTAAGCCGTAGTGCAGTAACTTCACTGGCAGGCCGATGACGCGTGCATGATTGGGATCGAAACAGTAAAGCATAAAGTCCTGGCGCTTGAGCAGTACGATCGCCAGCGTGATCCCGGCGATCCACAATGTTTGCTGCAGTTCACCGTCGGTGATCCCCAGCATATTGCCGAACAGGATATGGCTGAGGTGTTGATCAGTATCGATGCGGGCAAACAGCACCAGCCCAAAGGCAAACATGCCGGAAAATACGATCCCCATCACCGTATCTTCCTTTACCCGGCTGTGTTCTTTCAGATAGCCCGTCGCGACCGCGCAGAAAATACCGGAAAGAAATGCGCCAATCGCCAGTGGAATGCTGAACACAAAGGCCAACACAATGCCGGGAAGCACGGCGTGAGAAATGGCATCCCCCATCAGTGACCAGCCTTTCAACACCAGATAGCAAGACAGCACGGCGCAGACGACACCGGTGACGATAGCCGCGATGATGGCGCGTTGCATAAAGGGATAGGCGAACGGCTCTGAGAACCATTGCAACAGGAGTTCCATCAGTTGCCCTCCGGAGAGTTGCCACGGGTGACGCGGCGTTTTGAGGCTAACAGCCCGTGCTTCGGCGCGAACAGGAAGGCCGCCAGGAACACTAGCGTCTGCAGCGTGACGATCACGCCGCCGGTTGCCCCGTCGACGAAGAAGCTGAGGTATGCACCCAGTCCGCTGGTCAAGGCACCGATGGCGATGGCGATAATCACCAGCCGGCCAAAACGGTCTGTCAGCAGATAGGCGGTGGCACCGGGGGTTATCACCATGGCGATCACCAGAATGGCACCGACGGTTTGCAGCGCGGCCACGGTACAGGCGCTAAGCAGGGTAAAGAACAGGATCTTCAACTTTAGTGGCGAAAGCCCGATCGATACCGCGTGGTTTTCGTCGAAAAATACGGCCAGCAGGTCTTTCCACACCAGGCATAAGATTAGTAACGAAACACCGATAATAATCTCCACCTGTAACACGTCTTCATCTGCGATACCGAGAATGTTGCCGAAGATGATTGACTGCACGTTCACCGAGGTTGGATTGAGCGAAATGATCAACAGGCCGACGGCGAAAAAGGTGGAGAAAATAAAGCCGATAATCGCATCTTCACGCAGGCGGGTAACGTGGCGTACCAATGTCATCGCCAGCGCGGCCAGCATGCCGGTGAAAAACGCACCAGCTGCATAGGGCAGACCGAGGGCATAGGCACCGGCCACGCCAGGCACCACGGAGTGGGAAAGCGCATCCCCCATCAACGACCAGCCTTTCAGCATCAGATACGCCGACAGAAAAGCGCAGGCCGCACCGACAATGGCGCTGACCCACATCGCCTTGACCATGTAGTTGTAGTTGAACGGTTGCAGCAGGATCTCGAGCATCAGGGGTTATTCTCCTTTTGCTGACTTTGCGCCGGAGGATCGCTCTTGGTATGACCATAAAACACCGCAGGGCGCTCGTCATCGGTGATTACCGTCACGGTGCGGGGATCGTTGTCATCGTGTAGATCGGGCCCGGAGAGGTTGATATGGCGCAATACGCCACCGAACGCCAGTTCCAGATTGCTTTGCGTGAACGTGGTCTCGAGCGGGCCGGCAGCAAGCACGGTACGGTTAATCAGGATCACTCGATCGCAAAACTCCGGTACGCTGCCGAGGTTGTGGGTCGATACCAGGATCAGGTGCCCCTCATCGCGCAGCGAACGTAACAGCTCGATAATGGCGTTCTCGGTTTTGACATCCACGCCGGTAAAAGGCTCATCAAGCAGCAGCACCGTCCCCTGCTGAGCCAGGGCACGGGCCAGGAATACGCGCTTTTTCTGCCCGCCGGAAAGCTCGCCGATCTGTCGGCTACGTAGCTCACTCAAGCCTACGCGCTCCAGCGCCTTATCTACCCACAGGCGATCTTCCTTGGTAGGAATGCGCAGGAAGTTCATTTTGCCGTAGCGGCCCATCATCACCACGTCTTCCACCAGCACCGGGAAGTTCCAGTCAACCTCTTCGGTCTGCGGCACGTAGGCGATAATATTTTTCTTCAGCGCAGCGACAACCGGTTGCCCGCTCAGCGTCACCTGGCCGGATGTCGGTTTTACCAGGCCCATGATGCTTTTGAAGAGGGTCGATTTTCCGCTGCCGTTAACCCCCACCAGCGCACAGATCGAGCCACCGCTAAGGGTAAAACTGGCGTTATGGATCGCGGTATGGCCGTTGTTATAGGTGACCGATACGTCATCCACACTAAGTTCGGGGCGGATAAAGGTCTCTTCACTCATTGATTGAATCCTTTGGCGATGGTTTGCACGGTGGCATTGAGCAGATCGATATAGGTGGGCACCGGCCCGTCGGCGGCAGAAAGCGAATCGACGTACAGCACGCCGCCGTATTGCGCGCCGGTTTCTTTGGCCACCTGCTTGGCAGGTTTATCCGAAATGGTGCTTTCGCTGAACACCACCGGAATGTGGTTGGCCCGCACGGTATCAATCACCCGGCGCACCTGCTGCGGTGAGCCCTGTTCGTCGGCATTGATCGGCCACAGGTAGACTTCTTGCAACTGATAGTCTTTGGCCAGATAACTAAAGGCGCCTTCGCTGGTTACCAGCCAGCGCTGGGCTGCCGGAATACGCGACAAACGCTCGCGTAGCGGGGCATCCAGCGCCGCGATTTTTTCAGCGTAGGCTTTGGCATTGCGGTTATAGGTTTCGGCGTTATCAGGATCGTGCTGCACCAGCGCTTTGCGGATGTTCTCGATGTAGATCAGCGCATTGCTTGGCGACATCCAGGCATGGGGGTTTGGATTACCGTTATACGGGCCCTCGTGGATCGGCAGAGGGGTGATCCCTTCGGTCACCACGGCGGCGGGCACCTGTTTGATATTTTCGAAGAAGCGTTGGAACCAGCGCTCCAGGTTCATCCCGTTCCATAAAATCAGATCGGCGTGCTGTGCCTTAACGATATCGCGCGGCGTGGGCTGATAGTCGTGGATTTCCGCCCCAGGCTTGGTGATGGACTCTACCACGGCGGCGTCGCCTGCCACGTTCTGGGCGATATCCTGGATAATGGTGAAGGTTGTCACCACGCGCAGTTTTTCCTTTGCCAAAGCCGGTTGGCTCACAGCAATAACGCTGAGGCATACGCAGAGCAGGGCAAGGGGGCGAAAGTGGGACAAACTAAAACGACGACGAGTAAATACGTTGTTTTTCATTAGCATGATGACGTCTCCTTATTCAAATGAAAATGATTATCAATATCAATTGAGCGGAAGTCAAGCATCACCAAGCTTTGCCAAGGGGTTATGTTGTTGTTAATGAAATAGTACCGCCGTGTGAGTTATAACATTTTATGTATCGGGATGTAACCGCTTAAAGTAGTCACTACCAGTGACTATCTCCACTTCGGGTTTTGCCCCCAATGCCACCTCGCCCAAGCCTTGTGCCAACTGTTTGACATCTTCTTGATTTAAGGGCGTTGTTAGCGAAAAACTGTTGATCCCTAGCTCGTGAGGAATGCCGTTGCTGTCGATGAGCATGGTGGAAAAACCGGCCAGCGTCATTTGTCCGGTTAATTTAGCTAAATCGGTTAAGCTCTGTTCCGGATAGGTGAAAGACACCACAAATCCTATGGACGAAGATTGACTCATAAATCACCTCTTGGTATATGGATAGCCTGAGAATAGACCAAAAAAGTTATGCAGGTATCCTTACCAGTTGTATATGCTACGCAACTCATTGAAAGGAGTGAGGGATTCTGTGAAAACAAAAATAGGTTGCCTGATGGCAATCGTACTATTAGCCGGTTGTGCGAAAGATCCGCAAACTACCGGCAACCAGGCAGGCAGTGGCACTTCGGGCGGTTGGCTAAAAACCCCACCGCAAACACCAAGCAACCGTACCGGGACACCGGTCGCTTATAACGATTATATTCGTCAGGCCGCCAGCAACTATGGCGTCGACGAAACGCTGATTAAGGCGATCATTCAGGTGGAGTCCGGGTTTAACCCGAATGTGGTCAGCACCTCGAATGCCGTGGGGCTCATGCAGCTGAAAGCCTCAACCGCTGGACGCGATGCTTACCGTATGAAGGGAAAGAACGGGCAGCCAAGTTCACGCGAGTTGAAGGATCCGGCGGTCAATATTGATCTGGGAACAGCCTATATCAATATTCTTCAAAGCCAGCAGCTAGCCGGGATCACCAATCCACAAACGTTACGCTATGCCACCATCGTTTCCTATGTGAACGGGGCAGGCGCGATGTTACGGACCTTCTCATCAGATAAACGTGTGGCGGTTAACCGCATCAATCAGATGAGCCCGGACGAGTTTTATCAGCATATCCAGAAGAAGCACCCGGCACCGCAAGCGCCGCGTTACTTGTGGAAGGTTACCACTGCTTATCAAGCGATGGCCGACTAGCCTCAGATTACCTACAGCCGGCCCCAATAAAGGGCCGGTTTTGCTATTTCTTGCCGGTAAAAATGTGCTCCATATCCCATTTCCGCTGTTCTCCCGCCTTTTGAACTAAAAAACCGCACAAATTGTTAATTTTACATTAACAAAGAAAACTTTACGTTCAATCAAATAGTTACCGGTAACATTGCTGCCAAAGCTCACATTCTGACCTTCAAAAAATAAACAATTACGTAACAATATATGTTTAAACTCCGTATAGACCGCGAGGTTGAGGTTAAATAGTTGTGATTTTTTTTGGAAGGAATGTGCTATGTCGAACGATAAAACCAACAACTCCCGGCGTGATTTCTTGCTGAAATCGATGACGCTGATCCCCGCAGCCGTTATCGGTGGCAGCGGTGTGAGTGCCCTGACGGCGCCCACACCCGCGCTTGCCGCTAGCGATACTCCCAAGCAGGCAGAGTATCAACCGACCTTCTTTACCCCCGAAGAGTGGGCCTTTGTTCAGGCGGTGGTTGCGCGATTGATCCCTGCGGACGAGCGCGGCCCGGGCGCTTTGGAAGCAGGCGTGCCGGAGTTTATCGATCGGCAGATGAATACGCCTTATGCCACCGGTTCAATCTGGTACATGCAAGGGCCGTTCAATCCAGATGTCGCACCGGAAATGGGTTATCAACTGCCGTTGGTGCCGAAACAGATTTATAACCTGGGTATCAGCGACGCGGATGCCTACAGCAAGAAAACGGCAGGTAAAGTATTCGCCGAGCTGGATGGCGCACAACAGGATGCGCTGTTGCAGAAGTTTGAATCCGGTGAGGCCGAGTTTGCGCAACTGCCTGCCAAGCTGTTCTTCTCTTACCTTTTGCAAAACACCCGTGAAGGTTTTTTCAGCGATCCAATCCATGGCGGTAACAAAGAAATGGTGGGATGGAAGCTGATTAATTTTCCGGGCGCGCGCGCCGACTTTATGGACTGGGTTGAGCGAGGGGAACGTTATCCCTTCCCACCGGTATCGATTCGTGGGGAGAGGGGGTAATTATGGCAACGGTAATGAAGAAGCAGGATGTGGTGATCGTCGGTTTTGGTTGGGTTGGTGCCATTATGGCCAAGGAGTTGACCGAGGCCGGGCTGAACGTGGTGGCGCTTGAGCGTGGCCCGATGCGCGATACCTACCCAGACGGTTCCTACCCGCAAGTGATCGATGAACTGACCTATAATATCCGCCGCAAGCTGTTCCAGGACCTTTCCAAAAGTACCGTGACCATCCGTCACAACACCAGCCAAACCGCAGTGCCTTATCGCCAGTTGGCGGCTTTCCTGCCGGGCACCGGCGTGGGCGGAGCTGGGCTGCACTGGTCTGGCGTGCATTTCCGTGTCGATCCTATCGAGCTGCGTATGCGCAGCCATTATGAAGAACGCTACGGAAAAAGCTTTATTCCAAAAGACATGACGATCCAGGATTTTGGGGTGAGCTACGACGAGCTGGAGCCGTTCTTCGATAAGGCCGAGAAGGTATTCGGCACCTCAGGCACTGCCTGGTCGGTGAAGGGGCAGTTGGTGGGTAAAGACAAAGGCGGAAACCCCTTTGCACCAGACCGTTCCGACCATTTCCCTCTGCCAGCGCAGAAAAACACCTTCTCCGCTCAATTGTTTGAAAAGGCCGCGCGTGAGGTGGGTTATCACCCTTACAATCTGCCCTCCGCCAATACCTCAGATTCTTATACCAACCCCTATGGCGCGCAGATGGGGCCTTGTAACTTCTGCGGTTATTGCAGCGGCTATGCCTGCTACATGTATTCCAAGGCGTCGCCGAACGTCAATATCTTGCCAGCACTGCGGATGGAGAAGCGCTTTGAGCTGCGCACCAACGCTAACGTGCTGAAAGTTAACCTGACCGCTGACAAAAGCCGGGCGACCGGGGTCAACTATATCGATGCCCAGGGGCGCGAGATTGAACAACCTGCCGATCTGGTGATCCTAGGTGCCTTCCAGTTCCACAATGTGCATCTGATGCTGCTCTCCGGTATTGGCAAACCTTACGATCCACAGACCGGCGAAGGGGTGGTTGGGCGTAATTTTGCCTACCAGAACATGACTACCATCAAAGCGTTCTTTGATAAGGACGTCCACACCAACCCGTTTATTGGCGCGGGCGGTAACGGCGTCGGCGTGGATGATTTCAACGCGGATAACTTTGACCACGGCAAAGAGGGCTTTGTCGGTGGCTCACCGTTCTGGGTCAACCAGGCGGGTACCAAACCGATCTCCGGCCTGCCAACGCCTCCTGGCACTCCAGCCTGGGGCAGTAAGTGGAAAGCTGCGGTGGCGGATGCCTATACGCACCATGTCTCTATGGATGCGCATGGCGCGCACCAGTCCTATCGTAGCAACTACCTCGATCTCGATCCGACCTACAAGAACGTCTTTGGCCAACCGCTGCTACGCATGACCTTCGACTGGCAGGAAAACGACATCAAGATGGCGCAGTTTATGTTTAACAAGATGGCCCCGATCGCCAAGGCGATGAACCCGAAACTGATTTCCGGCAGCCCGAAAAACGCCAACAGCCATTTCGATACCACCAGCTACCAAACTACGCATATGAACGGCGGTGCGGTGATGGGAGAAGATCCCAAGACCAGCGCGGTAAACCGTTATCTGCAAAGCTGGGACGTGCATAACGTGTTCTCGATCGGCGCATCGGCCTTCCCGCAGGGGCTAGGCTACAACCCGACCGGCACCGTTGCCGCGTTGGCCTACTGGTCTGCCCGCGCCATTCGCGAGCAGTATTTGAAAAACCCAGGCCCATTGGTGCAGGCATGAGGATGCGAGTGTTGACTGCTCCCCGCCCTAAAGGGCGAGGACTCCCACTTCACAGAGCCGAACCTAAGCCGCGTGCTGCGATTCAGGATTTACAGGCTCTCCGTGGGCTAACACTGCCAGCCCGGCAGCTTTGATATTGCGCGCCGCGTTGATATCTCGATCATGCTCAGCACCGCACTCAGGGCAGTGCCAGTTTCGAACATCAAGTGGCATTTTTTCCATGATGAAGCCGCAACAGCTACAGCGTTTTGACGACGGGAAAAACTGATCTATGGCAACGACAGAACGTCCAGACTCTTTCGCCTTGTACTGTAGCTGCCGCACAAATTCACCCCATCCGGCATCGGATATCGCTTTCGACAGTTTGGGATTACGGATCATGTTTTTCACTTTCAGGGATTCAACGCAAACAACTTGGTTCTCGTTTATCAGTTTGCGGGACAACTTATGCAGGCTGTCCATTCGGCAATCAGCAATTTTAGCGTGGAGCTTTGCGACTTTTAATCTTGCTTTAGCACGGTTCCTTGAACCTTTTTGCTTCTTGCTCAATCGGCGCTGTAACAACGCTAAACGTTTCGCGTACTTCGCCGTGTGGCGGGGATTGCCGGTTTTAAATCCGCTATCTGTGACGAACAAATCTTTTAAACCCATATCAATGCCCGTCATTTTTGCGGTAACAGGCAGTGATTTTGATTCAAATTCGCACAAGCAGGACACGAAATATCGACCTGATGCGTCTTTGGAAATGGTGACGGTTGAAGGTGTCGAGGGGAGTTCACGACTCCAGCGAACATGGAGTGGCGTTGTGCTTTTAGCCATGTACAGCGTGCCGTTACGGTATTTAAAGGCACTCGCCGTAAATTCAGCAGATTGTTTGTGGTGTTTGCTTTTGAATGCTGGGTACCTGGCACGCCCCGCAAAGAAGTTAGAAAAGGCGGTCTGTTGGTGGCGAAGAGTCTGCTGTAACGGGACGCAGGAAACATCATTCAGCCAGGTCAATTCAGGCTCTTTTTTTAGGGCGGTTAGTCGGGCATTGGCCTGAATGTAGCCGATCTTCTCCTGCCGTTCGCGGTACGCATCAGTTCGCCAGCGAAGAACTGAATTGTAGACAAAACGCACACAGCCGAAGGTGTGAGCTAAAAACTCAATCTGATCCTGTGTTGGATAAAACCGATATTTGTAGGCGCGTTTCATATGTACAAAATTACAGGAGTTATAGTGAAAAGACAAAAAGAAGTTAGCTTGAAAACCGCCTCCTTTCCTCCCCGGCCTAAAGGCCGAGGTTTCCCGGAGGCAATCTGATGAAAGCTTTGGTTCCCGCACTGGTTCTCAGTGCACTGAGTTTTTCCGTATTGGCGCAAGACGCGACGGTCAGCAGCGAATTGCTCAAACGCGGTGAATATCTGGCACGTGCCGGTGACTGTGTGGCCTGCCACACCAATGGCAAAAGCGGCGTGCCCTTTGCTGGTGGTTTGGCGATGGAAACGCCGATTGGCACTATCTATTCCACCAACATCACCCCGGACAAAACCACCGGCATTGGCGATTACAGTTTTGAAGATTTCGACAATGCGGTACGCAAAGGCGTCGCCAAGAGCGGCAGCACCCTGTACCCGGCGATGCCTTATCCTTCGTTTGCGCTGGTGAAAGAGGAGGATATGCGTGCCATGTATGCCTATTTCATGCACGGCGTGCAGCCAGTCGAACAAGCGAACCAAGACTCCGATATTCCCTGGCCGCTGTCCATGCGTTGGCCACTGCACATCTGGCGTTCGATGTTTGCACCAACACCGGCTGATTTTGCGGCAAACGCCAACGCCGATCCGGTTATCGAACGTGGCCGCTATCTGGTCGAAGGGTTGGGGCACTGTGGTGCATGCCATACGCCGCGTAGCCTGACCATGCAAGAGAAGGCGTTGAGCAATACGGAAGGGGATGATTACCTGTCCGGCAGCAACGCGCCGATCGACGGTTGGGTGGCATCCAGCCTGCGTGGCGACAATAAAGATGGTCTAGGCACCTGGAGCGAGAGTGAACTGACCGAGTTCCTGAAAACTGGCCGCAACGATAAGTCGGTGGTATTTGGTGGCATGAGCGACGTGGTCGAACATAGCCTGCAATATCTCAGCGATGAGGATTTGACCGCGATTGCCCGCTATCTGAAAACCTTGCCGCCGAAAGACGGTAAACAGCAGGCCGCCCCGGTTGAAGACAGCGTAGCCAAAGATTTGTGGCGTGGTAACGACAGCAAGCCCGGCGCCGCGCTGTATGTCGATAACTGTGCCGCTTGCCATCGTACCGATGGTGTTGGTTACAAGCGTGCCTTCCCGGCGCTGAAGGGCAACCCGGTGGTGCAGACCGAAGACGCGACCTCGCTGATCCACATTGTGCTGGTCGGCAATACTACGCCAGCGGTGAAAGGGGCGGTTTCCAACCTCACCATGCCGCCGTTTGGCTGGCGCTTGAACGACCAACAGGTAGCGGACGTGGTGAATTTTATCCGTTCCAGTTGGGGTAACAACGCCAAAGCTATCAGCGCCTCCGATGTGGCTGACGTGCGTAAGGATCGTTCAATAATTCGCGATGAGAAGGCGATGGGCAGCTCTGCTGTCCCAGAGCCAGTGGGTGCCAAGTAATCTTCCCAAGGGCCTCGTTCGGGGCCCTTTAATTATCTTAATTATCCTTAAATAAGTTAGAATTGTTAATCATTTCACTGTGTGTGATTTTTAATCACCTTTAACGGCATATTCCTGGGGTTTTAAACTATTTGATCTGAGATTGTTACCATGTCTGCGATATATTGCACTTCATATTTGTGCTATGTCGCTGTTATTGATTGGGTTGTTGTAATTTCATTTATTGGTGAATAAAAATTCCATTAATGTTATTAATGTTAATCGCAAGGGAGCGTTGAAACCAAAGGGAGGCTATGGGCGTGATGGTAATAGTTTTATTGATGGTGGTGTACATCTCCATTGCTTTTGAGGTTGATAGACGTAAGCGTATCTGTATCAGTCTTGGTCGAAAATATACCTACAGAAAGCGCATCAAGTTCAAAAGGAAATGTGCGAGGTTAATCGATACGCTGCTTTTTCGAACATGATGTGTTGCGGTTTGCCATCTTTGGCAAAAAAAGCAGATTTCATCAGGTGAAATGCCCCGGAAAAGTGGGGCATTTTAGATGGATGACCAAGTAGCCGCAGTTATTTGGCATCGTCAATGCCTGTTAACAGTCTGCACCGTTATCGATCTCGTCAACATGTCGATCTACACCCTGTGAGCAGACCCACGCTTTTGTGATCCCGACGATAAAAAGTGTCAAATCCACTGTATGCATTCAGGGGCGGCTTTAGTATGGTCTTGGTTTGAGCATTCGCCAAAGGACATTGCCATGGAAAAAATCGACCTGCATATGCATTCCAACTACAGCGATGATGCAGACTTCCCGGTTGAGACGGTGATTGCACGCTGCCTGGCCAACGGCATCAGTACGTTGGCGGTGACCGACCATAATAATGCCAACTCGGTGCCGGAAGCCAAGGCGCTGGCATCGTCCAGCCTCAATGTCCTGTCTGGTATCGAGATCGACTGCACCTTCGCTGGGCGCAACTTCCACCTGTTGGGCTACGGGTTTACCCCCAGCAATGACTTTGTTGAAATCTATAACAATTTCAGTGCCATTCAACGGGAACTGACGCCGCAAAAGTTTGCCAAGCTGCGTGGATTGAAATTCCATCTGGATGAGCAACGCCTGGAGCAGGTATGCGGTGGCGCTATCCCGCAGGAAGAGCAGATGGGCGAGGTGATACTCGAAGACCCACGCAATGATGGGCATCCGTTGCTGATGCCTTATCGCCCCGGTGGTGAAAGAGCTGATATGCCGTTAATCAACTTCTACTGGGATTTCTTTGGCCCAGGGAAGGTGTGCTATATGCCGGTCACCTATCCCGCCATGAGCCGCATGGTGGAGGTGATCCGCCATAATGGGGGGATCCCGATCCTGGCGCATATCGGTGCCAACGTTAAACAGGATCATACCCAAGTCATAGATGAAATGTTGAAGATTGGTGTGATGGGGGTCGAAGTGTTCTCAAGCTATCATTCACCCGAATTGGCCAGCCAGCTGTATGAGTTTACCGTTGGTCGTTCAGCTTTTGTTACCTGCGGCAGTGATTTCCACGGGCGTAACAAGCCAAAAATAGAAGTAGGGCAATGTGCTTATGGCCCGCAGCATATCGGCGAAATACGCCGGTTTGTGGCCGCCGCCAGCGCCTAGGCATTGTTTCATTTCATATGGCTCGTGAGCGGCATCGGCTGCTCACGAAGCGCGCAGTTAACCGCCGAAATATAGACCATTCCAGAGATTTTCTTTATCCTTTGCCGTCCTTTTATCAGGTAGGTGAATTTCTCTCGCCATTAATATCCTGTTTTATATAAACATTCTACGGAGAAGGGAGTTTCCGTCGGGCGCAATCGTTGGCGCTGTAGATTAAGGTAAGCTGTCTCATGAGTACGATTTCTCCAGATCAGGGCAGGTTGGCCATTGCACAACCTGCCAAATGGAACAAGACCGACACCGTCTGGATGTTCGGGCTTTACGCCACGGCCGTGGGTGCCGGCACCTTGTTTCTGCCGATCAATGCCGGTCTGAATGGCCCGCTGGTGCTGTTATTGATGGCACTGTTCGCTTTCCCTCTGACCTATTTACCCCATCTGGCGCTAACCCGCTTTGTCCTTTCCGGCTCCAGCCGTGATGGCAACATTCAGGACGTGGTGGTCGAGCATTTCGGCGTGTTAGCCGGCAAGATCATTATGGTGCTGTACCTGATGGCGTTTTTCCCCATCGTGCTGGTCTACAGTATTTCCATCACCAACGCGTTGGACAGCTTCCTGACTCACCAATTTCACTTCGCCCCGGTACCCCGCATCTGGCTGAGTTTGGCGGTGGTGGTGGTGCTCAATCTGGTGCTGTTGCGTGGAAAGGATACGATCGTGGCCGCGATGGGCGTTCTGGTATTCCCATTGCTGGTGTTTCTGATGGGGATTTCGCTGTATCTGGTACCCACCTGGCAGACCGAGAACTTTGTCAGTGGTTTGGCCAACACCCAATTTGACAGCCCCGAGCTGTGGCATTCGCTGTGGTTGGCGGTCCCGGTGATGGTATTTTCCTTTAGCCATGCGCCGATCATTTCGTCGTTCGCTTCCACCCAGAACAGCTTATACGGTGACAAGGCCGAGCGCCGTTGTGCGCGGATTATGCGTTACAGCTACCTGCTGATTTGCGTCACCGTGTTGTTCTTCGTGTTCAGCTGCGTGCTGAGCCTTTCGCACCAGGAGATGGAGCAGGCGAAAGCGCAGAACATCACGGTGTTGACCACTTTGGCCAACAAGTTCTCCAACCCGCTGATAGCTTATCTTGGGCCGGTGATGGCGATGTTGGCGATGGCAAAGTCCTATCTTGGCACGTCATTAGGCGTAACCGAAGGGGCAACCAGCCTGATTGATGGGCTAACACGCGCCGTTGGCAAGCCGCTAACTGCCGTCACTACCCATCGTATTTCCGGCGTGGTGCTGTTCTTGCTCACCTGGGCGGCCACCGTCTGGAATCCGAGCGCCTTGCATATCATTGAAACCATCAGCGGTCCGCTAATTGCGGTGATCCTGTTTATTTTGCCGATGTATGCGGTGCGCGCGGTTCCGGCTATGCGCCGTTATCGTGCCTTGAGTAATGTCTTTGTACTAGTGATGGGGCTGATTGCGCTTTCCGCTTTAGTTTACGGTTTGGCATAGAGATCAAATTGGCCCCGCGACTGCGGGGCCCGGTTGGGTCAGGCAACAGGCACGTAGGTAGATATCAGCTCCAACACGCCGTTGATAATAAACTGTACGCCCATGCACACCAGCAGGAAGCCCATCAGGCGCGAAATGGCCTCGATACCGCTTTCGCCAACCAGTTTCATGATCGCCGTGGAACTGCGTAAACAGACCCACAGAATGATCGATATCGACAGGAAAATGGCCACCGGTGCGGCCAGCAGCACCCAGTGGGCAAAGCCCAGCGTATTTTCGTGGACGCTGGATGCGGTGCTGATGATCATGGCGATAGTCCCCGGCCCGGCGGTGCTTGGCATGGCCAGTGGGACAAAGGCGATATTGGCCGAGGTTTTCTTGTGCAGTTCTCTGCTTTTGGATTCTACCTCTGGTGCTTCATCGGCACTTTGCTGCGGAAACAACATGCGAAAACCGATAAAGGCGACAATCAACCCCCCGGCGATCCGCAGGCCGGGGATGGAAATCCCAAAGGTGCTCATCACTAGCTGACCGGCATAGAACGCCACCGTCATGATGCTGAACACGTAGACCGAAGCCATCAGCGACTGATGGTTGCGCTCTTCGTTGGTCATATTTCCCGACAGACCAAGCAGCAACGCCACGGTGGTGAGCGGGTTGGCCAGTGGCAATAGTAGGGCTAGCCCCAGCCCTATGGCCTGAAACAACTGCAGAATACTCGACATAAAACAAACCCCAGCAAGAGAATGAAATGGGGGCGCAGTCACTACGCCCAAAAAGTATTGTGACTATCAGCGTCAGACCAGACGCTCAATTTTTCTGTGTCGCCATACCAACCTATAAAACGTTGTCTGCAATGCCAGCATTGTCAAATAGGCGATAGGGAACGCCATCCATACCCCTCTAATCCGAAGTGATTGCTGAGCAGATAGGCCGCTGGCAACTGTACGGCCACGATGCAGAGAATGGAGATCGTCACCGGTACCAACACCACGCCGCTGGCGCGCATGATGCCGCCGACAATCGCCTGGAAACCAAATACCAGCATGCTCCACAGCATGATATGCAATAAATGCTCCGCTTCTGCCAATACTACCGGGCTGGTCAGGAACAAGCCCAGCAGCCAATGTGACAGCAGGTAGACCAGAATAATCAACGAACCGGTCAGCCAGAGGTTGATATACAACCCGGTACGCAAGATGGGGGCAATGCGTTCGGTTTTGCCAGCGCCGATGGCCTGAGCACCCAAAATAGAGGCGGTGATGGCAATCGACAGGGCAGGGAATTGCACATAGTTAACGATCTGTGTCACTGCACCGTAGGCTGCCGTAGCATCCGAACCGTGGCGGTTGACCAACGTCAGGATGATCAATTCAGAGATAGAAATTACCACCATTTGCAAACCGGTAGGCAGGCCAATACGTAAAACTTTGCGTAGTACCACCGTATCCAGCTTGAGCGCGGCCAGCATCGCCCGGTCGGGAGCCAGCACGTGTTTTTTGCGGCGCAGGCGCAATGTCAGATACACCATCGCCAGTGCGTTACCGACCATACCCGCCAGAGCCGCGCTCTGTATGCCCATGGGGGCAAAGCCCAGCCAGCCACGGATCAGGGCCGGGGTGAGCAGCAAGCCGACGATGGTAGACAGCAGTAGGGCCAAGAGTGGCGAGACCGTATCGCTGACGCCGCGCAGCAACTGGGTGAACAACACAAATACCAGCAGTAACGGCATAATCAGCATCATGATGCGGGCGTAAGAGACCGCCTCTTCCAGCACGTCAGCTGGTGTGCCTAGCGCTTGTAGCGCCTGGCGGGCAAACAGGCTGCCAAATACCGCCGCCAGTAAGCCAAGCGTCACGCCCAGCATCAAGGCCGTACCGGCAATGGTTTTGACTTTTTCTGGTTCATTCGCGCCCCATGCCTGCCCAATCAGCACCGAGGCACCGGCACCAACGCCAATCACCAGTGAAATAAAGAAGAACACTACCGGGAACATGCCGGAGATGGCGGCCAGCGCATGGGTGCCGAGCATCTGGCCGATATAGATGCCGTTCAGCGTGCCTGAAAATCCTTGCAGGAAGTTGGACAGCACCATGGGCACCAAAAAGATCAGATAGATGCGCCAAAGCGGTGGCTGCTTGTGCTGCGGACGGGTTTGCATTTAATCGTTTTTCCTGCGCTTTAAAGGCGTGTAAAGAGCTCCAGTGATACTGAGACTCATATTTAGGGGCACCGCAATCACTGGGGGAATGCATCTCGGGTCATCCAGGCCAGATGTACCTGAATATCGGCAGGCCAGTGCGCAATTCGCTCGGCAAACAGTTTACCATCGTGGCCAAACAGTGCGCGCGTGGCCTCTTCATAGCCTGGCAAAGCACCGGCGATGGCGCTCATAAAGCGGTAGCTGTTCTCTTTGATGCGGCGCTCATTGTCTTGCTCGATCGTAGTACGCCGGGCTTCATCAACCAGGCGACGTAGTGCCGCAGAGGCTCCACCACGCTGTTGTGCCAGCCATTCCCAATGACGGGGTAGGAGGGTCACTTCGCGGGCTACTACGCCGAGCTTGGGCCGACCAACTGAGGGCTGAGCTGCCGGTTCGCTGTCAAGCTCAGCGACATCGCCACCAGGCTGAGGCCAAACGTAGCCTGCTGGCCAAGGGTAATCCACCTGGGAGCCGGTGGCATCATCAAACACTAACAGCCCACCGGCAGTAAGATCCATCGCAGCAAGCGCCTGAGCAACATCGGCATAAGACCCGGCAGCCACTCGTTGATGCTGCAAGAAGGCGGTGCAGCTTGGCGTACTGATAGTTTTCATGTGCTTTATACCCGGGTTAAATTGTTTTACCCGGGTAATTTGGCTGAATTACCGTGGTAAGTCAAGTGCGATCAATTATGCCGCAGGGTAAACTGCGCTTTATTTATCCTCCACAGTTTTAATGTTACTATTCGCAAGGCTGTGAACAGCCACTGGAGGTTCGCGTGTTACTAACGGACCAAGTTGTGCGTCAATCTGGCAATTGTGGGCGAGATATGACGCATAACTGACTCAACACTAACCAAAATATCTGTACTGCATGTGATCTGTCGTGTGGGTCACCACTGTAGATAAGGAATTATGAATGCCTGTTATTACTCTTCCTGACGGAAGTCAGCGTCAATACGACCATGCCGTTTCCCCGATGGATGTTGCCCGTGATATTGGCCCTGGCCTTGCCAAAGCCTGTATCGCCGGCCGCGTTAACGGTGAACTGGTCGATGCCAACGATGCCATTGAAGCCGATGCACAGCTGGCCATCATTACTATCAAAGATGCCGAAGGCCTGGAAATCATGCGCCACTCCTGTGCGCACCTGCTGGGTCATGCGATCAAACAGCTGTGGCCAGACACCAAAATGGCCATTGGTCCGGTGATCGACAACGGTTTTTACTATGATGTTGACCTCGACCATACCCTGACGCAGGAAGATCTGGATCTGCTGGAGAAGCGGATGCATGAATTGGCCGACAAAGATTATGACGTCATCAAGAAAACAGTGAGCTGGCAGGAAGCCCGCGACACCTTCGCAGCCCGTGGTGAAAGCTACAAGGTGGCGATTCTGGATGAAAATATCAGCCATGACGATCGCCCAGGCCTGTATCATCACGAAGAATACGTGGATATGTGCCGTGGCCCGCATGTGCCGAATATGCGTTTCTGCCACCATTTCAAACTGCAGAAAACCTCCGGTGCCTACTGGCGTGGCGACAGCAAAAACAAAATGCTGCAACGTATCTACGGCACTGCCTGGGCAGACAAGAAGCAGTTGAACGCCTACCTGCAACGCCT
Organism: Serratia sp. 3ACOL1; assembly: GCF_003668775.1. Lineage (NCBI taxonomy): Bacteria > Pseudomonadati > Pseudomonadota > Gammaproteobacteria > Enterobacterales > Yersiniaceae > Serratia > Serratia sp. 3ACOL1. The sequence goes on from NZ_CP033055.1 coordinate 1,266,408, forward strand.
GGAAGAAGCGGCCAAGCGTGACCACCGCAAGATCGGCAAGCAGCTCGACCTGTATCATATGCAGGAAGAAGCCCCTGGCATGGTGTTCTGGCATAACGACGGCTGGACCATCTTCCGCGAACTGGAAGCCTTTGTGCGCATGAAGCTCAAAGAGCACCAGTATCAGGAAGTGAAAGGGCCGTTCATGATGGACCGCGTACTGTGGGAAAAAACCGGCCACTGGGAAAACTACAAAGACGCCATGTTCACCACTTCTTCAGAGAACCGTGAATATTGCATCAAGCCGATGAACTGCCCGGGCCACGTGCAGATCTTCAACCAGGGCCTGAAGTCTTACCGTGATCTGCCGCTGCGTATGGGCGAGTTCGGTAGCTGCCACCGTAACGAGCCATCAGGTTCGCTGCATGGCCTGATGCGTGTGCGTGGCTTCACCCAGGACGATGCCCATATCTTCTGTACCGAAGATCAGGTGCGTTCCGAAGTGAACGACTGCATCAAAATGGTCTACGATATGTACGGTGTCTTTGGCTTCGAAAAGATTGTGGTGAAACTGTCCACCCGTCCAGAGAAGCGCATTGGGACTGACGAAATGTGGACTCGAGCCGAAAACGATCTGGCCGCTGCGCTGACTGAAAATGGGATTCCGTTTGAATATCAGCCGGGTGAGGGCGCTTTCTACGGACCAAAAATTGAATTTACCTTGCATGATTGTTTGGATCGCGCATGGCAATGTGGTACCGTGCAACTCGATTTCTTCTTACCGGGCCGTTTAGGCGCGTCGTATGTTGGCGAAAACAACGAACGCGTGGTCCCTGTAATGATACACCGTGCTATTCTTGGCTCCATGGAGCGCTTCATCGGTATCCTTACCGAAGAATATGCCGGTTTCTACCCAACCTGGATTGCTCCAGTGCAGGTAGTGGTGATGAATATCACCGACAGCCAGTCTGATTACGTCCAGCAATTGACCAAAAAACTGCAAGATGCAGGCATTCGGGCAAAAGCGGACTTGAGAAACGAGAAGATTGGCTTTAAAATTCGCGAACATACTTTACGACGGGTTCCATACATGTTGGTGTGCGGTGATAAAGAGGTCGAATCAGGCAAAGTTGCCGTTCGTACCCGCCGTGGCAAAGACCTGGGGAGCCTGGACGTACAAGAAGTCGTAGACAAGCTGCTACATGAGATACGCAGCCGAAGTCTTCATCAACTGGAGGAATAAAGTATTAAAGGCGGAAAACGAGTTCAACCGGCGCGTCCAAATCGCATTAACAAAGAAATTCGCGCGCAAGAAGTTCGCCTAACCGGCGTCGATGGCGAGCAGATTGGTATTGTCAGTCTGAATGAAGCTCTTGAAAAAGCTGAGGAAGCGGGTGTTGATTTAGTAGAGATCAGCCCAAATGCCGAACCGCCAGTTTGCCGGATCATGGATTACGGCAAATTCCTCTACGAGAAGAGCAAGTCGACAAAAGAACAGAAGAAGAAGCAAAAAGTTATCCAGGTTAAGGAAATCAAATTCCGTCCTGGCACCGATGATGGCGACTATCAGGTCAAACTACGCAACCTGATTCGCTTTCTGGAAGACGGCGATAAAGCCAAGATCACCCTGCGTTTCCGTGGGCGTGAAATGGCGCACCAGCAGATCGGTATGGAAGTGCTTAACCGCGTCCGTAAAGACCTGTGTGAAGATATTGATCTGGCAGTGGTCGAGTCCTTCCCAACAAGGATCGAAGGCCGTCAGATGATTATGGTGCTCGCACCCAAGAAGAAACAGTAAGGCTTCCAAGTAATCGAACCCACGCCGTGCAAGCGTGCGTGGGTTTTATTCGCCTCACTGATTCGTTGTTTAACAATGCGAAGTGGATTTAATTAACATGCCAAAGATTAAAACTGTACGTGGTGCAGCCAAGCGCTTCAAAAAGACCGGCAGCGGTGGTTTTAAGCGCAAACATGCTAACCTGCGTCATATTCTGACCAAAAAAGCAACCAAGCGTAAACGTCATCTGCGTCCGAAAGGCATGGTGTCTAAAAACGATCTGGTCCTGGTTATCGCGTGCCTGCCGTACGCATAAGCCACATTTTTTGAATCTAGAATAAGACTTTAGGAGAGAGCATATGGCTCGCGTAAAACGTGGTGTAATTGCACGCGCACGTCACAAGAAAATACTGAAACAAGCGAAAGGTTACTACGGTGCCCGTTCGCGCGTTTATCGTGTTGCCTTCCAGGCAGTAATCAAAGCAGGTCAGTATGCTTACCGTGACCGTCGTCAACGTAAGCGTCAGTTCCGTCAGCTGTGGATTGCACGTATCAACGCAGCTGCTCGTCAGAACGGCTTGTCTTACAGCAAATTCATTAACGGCTTGAAAAAAGCTTCTATTGAAATTGACCGTAAGATCCTGGCTGACATCGCAGTATTCGACAAAGTGGCCTTTGGCGCACTGGTTGAAAAAGCGAAAGCAGCACTGGCGTAAGCTAGTTGAAAAGAGGGAGCTTGCTCCCTCTTTTACTGTTTGTTCCCAATACAGATATTGACTTTTTTGGCTGGCGCTTTAACACTGGTTGCCACTCTATCGACAAGGTATCACCAACATGCACGCTGTTATTTTCCGCTTCTTTTTTTACTTTAGCGCCTGACTTCAGGAGGCTTTGCGCGTAAGAAAAGAAACGGAAAGTAGCGCCCAAGCCTCCCAAGTGGAGGCTTTTTTGTTTTTGGCCACCTTCTGCGCCTTTCGGGCCCGCGGCACTTGCTTGGCTACGGCTTGAAATTCTTTGAAGATCAACCAAAGGCGTGTTGGAATAATAGATAACAATTACTTAGGGCCACAAGGCCAGAGGAAGAGGAAAGCAATGTCACATCTCGCAGAGCTGGTTGCCAACGCCAAGGCAGCCGTAGAAGATGCCCAAGATGTTGCCGCGTTGGATTTGGTACGCGTCGAATATTTTGGCAAGAAAGGTCATTTTACCTTACAGATGCAGTCCCTGCGTGAAGTGCCAGCGGAAGATCGCCCGGCAGCCGGGGCGGTGATCAACCAGGCAAAACAGGAAGTTCAGGATGCGCTGAACGCGCGTAAGAACGCGTTGGAGTCTGCGGTGCTGAACGCTCGCCTGGCGGCGGAGACCATCGACGTCTCGCTACCGGGGCGTCGCCTGGAGAACGGTGGCCTGCACCCTGTCACTCGCACCATCGATCGTATCGAAACCTTCTTTGGCGAACTGGGCTTCTCGGTTGAGACCGGCCCGGAAATCGAAGACGATTACCATAACTTCGACGCGCTGAATATCCCTGGGCATCACCCGGCGCGCGCCGACCACGATACCTTCTGGTTTGACGCGACGCGCCTGCTGCGTACCCAAACTTCTGGCGTGCAGATCCGCACCATGAAGAACCAGCAGCCACCGATCCGCATCATCGCACCGGGCCGCGTGTATCGTAACGACTACGATCAGACACATACCCCGATGTTCCACCAGATGGAAGGGCTGATCGTCGACAAGGACATCAGCTTCACCAACCTGAAAGGGACGCTGCACGATTTCCTGAACAACTTCTTTGAAGAAGACCTGCAGGTTCGTTTCCGTCCTTCCTATTTCCCGTTCACCGAGCCTTCTGCCGAAGTGGATGTAATGGGCAAAAACGGTAAGTGGCTGGAAGTGTTGGGTTGCGGCATGGTGCACCCGAACGTACTGCGCAACGTGGGTATCGATCCGGAAATCTATTCCGGCTTTGCCTTCGGTATGGGTATGGAGCGCCTGACGATGCTGCGTTACGGCGTCACCGACCTGCGCGCGTTCTTCGAAAACGATCTGCGTTTCCTCAAACAGTTTAAGTAAGGCGGGAATATCACATGAAATTCAGTGAACTCTGGTTGCGCGAGTGGGTAAACCCGGCCATCAGCAGCGAAGCATTATCCGATCAAATCACCATGGCTGGCCTGGAAGTAGACGGCGTTGAGCCGGTGGCTGGCGTGTTCAACGGCGTAGTCGTGGGCCACGTGGTGGAGTGCGGTCAGCACCCGAACGCCGACAAACTGCGCGTCACCAAAGTCGATGTGGGCGGTGAACGCCTGTTAGACATCGTTTGTGGCGCGCCAAACTGCCGTTCTGGCCTGAAAGTAGCCGTTGCTACCGTCGGTGCCGTGCTGCCGGGCGACTTCAAAATCAAGGCCGCCAAGCTGCGTGGCGAGCCTTCTGAAGGCATGCTGTGTTCGTTCTCCGAACTGGCGATTTCAGACGATCATGACGGCATCATTGAGTTGCCGCAAGATGCACCGATCGGCACCGATATCCGTGACTATCTGCAATTGAACGATAGCGCGATCGAAATCAGCGTCACGCCGAACCGTGCCGATTGCCTGGGCATCATTGGCGTCGCGCGCGACGTTGCCGTGCTGAACCAACTGCCGCTGACCGAGCCGGATATGAGCCCGGTTGCTGCCACCATCACCGACACCCTGCCAATCCGTGTAGAAGCCCCTCAGGCCTGCCCACGTTACCTTGGCCGCGTAGTGAAAGGCATCAACGTGAAGGCACCTTCACCACTGTGGATGCGTGAGAAGCTGCGCCGTGCCGGTATTCGCTCGATTGATGCCGTGGTCGACGTGACCAACTACGTGCTGATGGAGCTGGGCCAACCGATGCACGCTTTTGACCTCAATCGTATTGAGGGCGGTATCGTGGTGCGTATGGCTCACGAAGGTGAAACGCTGCGTCTGCTGGATGGCAACGAAGCCAAACTGCAGGCAGATACCCTGGTGATTGCCGATCAGCAAAAAGCGCTGGCCATGGGTGGCATCTTTGGCGGTGAGCACTCTGGCGTGAATGACGAAACCCAGGATGTGCTGCTGGAGTGTGCTTTCTTCAGCCCGCTGTCGATTACTGGTCGTGCTCGCCGTCATGGCCTGCATACCGATGCTTCACATCGTTACGAGCGTGGCGTAGACCCGGCACTGCAACATAAGGCGATGGAGCGTGCCACACGCCTGCTGATTGACATCTGCGGTGGTCAGGCTGGCCCAATCATTGACGTTAGCGATGAGAGCACCTTACCGAAGCGAGCCACCATTGCGCTGCGCCGTGAAAAACTGGACCGTCTGATTGGCCACGTGGTGCCAAGCGAGCAGGTGAGCGATATTCTGCGCCGCCTGGGTTGCCAGGTTACCGAGCAGGGCGACAACTGGCTGGCGGTGGCGCCAAGCTGGCGTTTCGATATGGAGATCGAAGAAGATTTGGTGGAAGAAGTGGCCCGTGTCTATGGCTACAACAACATCCCGGATGTGCCAGTGCGCGCCGATCTGGTGATGACCAAACACCGCGAATCCGATCTGACCCTGAAGCGCGTGAAGACCATGTTGGTCGATCATGGCTATCAGGAAGCAATTACTTACAGTTTTGTTGACCCGAAAGTGCAGGCGTTGCTGCACCCAGGTGAAGAAGCCCTGATCCTGCCAAGCCCTATCTCGGTAGAGATGTCCGCGATGCGTCTGTCACTGTGGACCGGCCTGCTCTCGGCGGTGGTATACAACCAGAATCGCCAGCAAACTCGGGTGCGCCTGTTTGAGAGCGGGCTGCGCTTTGTCCCTGATACTGCGGCAAATCTGGGTATCCGCCAGGATGTCATGCTGGCTGGCGTGATTGCCGGGCATACCCATGATGAGCATTGGGATCTGGCAAGAAAGCCAGTGGACTTCTATGATTTGAAAGGGGATCTGGAATCGGTATTGGAGCTGACCGGTAAATTATCCGAAATTCAGTTCAAGGCAGAGTCCAATCCCGCCCTGCATCCTGGGCAAAGTGCGGCTATTTATTTACACGGCGAGCGTGTCGGTTTCATCGGTGTGGTTCACCCAGAACTTGAACGTAAACTGGATCTTAACGGCCGTACTGTGGTATTTGAATTGGAGTGGAACAAGCTCGCAAGCCGCGCCGTGCCTCAGGCCCGTGAGGTTTCTCGCTTCCCTGCAAACCGCCGCGATATCGCCGTTGTAGTGGCTGAAAACGTCGCCGCAGAAGATATTTTGGCAGAGTGTAAGAAAGTTGGCGCAAATCAGGTAGTTGGCGTAAACTTGTTTGATGTGTACCGTGGCAAGGGCGTAGCTGAGGGTTATAAGAGCCTGGCTATCAGTCTGGTGTTGCAGGATACCGCCCGTACACTGGAAGAAGAGGAGATTGCCGCTACCGTTGCAAAATGTGTAGAGGCTCTAAAACAGCGATTCCAAGCATCCTTGAGGGATTGAACCTATGGCGCTTACTAAAGCTGAAATGTCAGAACACCTGTTTGAGAAGCTAGGGCTTAGCAAACGGGATGCCAAAGACCTGGTAGAACTGTTCTTTGAAGAGGTCCGTCGAGCTCTGGAGAACGGAGAACAGGTCAAGCTGTCTGGTTTTGGCAATTTTGATTTGCGAGACAAGAACCAACGTCCGGGACGCAACCCGAAAACCGGTGAGGACATTCCGATTACGGCGCGCCGCGTGGTCACTTTCCGTCCGGGACAGAAACTGAAAAGCCGGGTGGAGAACGCCAGCCCGAAAGAGTAGGTTACACAACGCCAAAAAGGCCGCGCAAGCGGCCTTTTTCTTTAGCCAGTTTATCAACCTCACTGGGCCAGCGCTGCATGCTGTTCCGGTCTATTGCCATCATTGCACCGATGACCGGCAATGCCAGCCGCTGTTTTCCCAACCATTCGATGACTCAGTCCTTCCCCTAAGCGCCCGAACCTCCTACTATTTGCTGCAAGACGTTATTTTCAGGCCGCTATCGGCCAGTAGGGAAGTTGTGTAGTTATGCCGAGCAGTCAGACCTTCACTTTGTTGCAACAGCATCAACACCGCCGCGATAAACGCTATTTGACCTGGCTGACGCTGGGCGTCGTGCTGGCATTTGCCTTCAGCCTGAGCGCCGGGGATCTGTGGATCTGGCCTGCGGAGTGGTTGAGTGAGCCTGCACAGCTGTTTGTCTGGCAATTGCGCCTGCCACGAGCGCTGGCGGTGATGCTGGTGGGGGCAAGCCTGGCGGTGGCCGGGGCGGCGATGCAGGCTCTGTTTGAGAACCCGTTGGCGGAGCCTGGACTGCTTGGCGTATCCAACGGTGCCGGAGTGGCGCTGGTGCTGACGGTGCTGTTCGGTAACGGCCTGCTGCCGGTGGCGTTGATGAGCATGAACGCCATCGCAGGCGCCCTGGTGATGACCTTCCTGTTGCTGATTTTTGCCCGCCGTCGCCGGTTGAGCAACGCACGCTTGCTGCTGGTGGGGGTAGCGCTGGGGATTGTGTGCAGCGCGATTATGACCTGGGCCGTCTATTTCAGTTCGAGCCTCGACCTGCGGCAGCTAATGTACTGGATGATGGGCGGTTTCGGCGGGGTGGATTGGCGGCAGAAATGGCTGCTGTTAGCCCTGTTGCCGGCGCTGCTGTGGCTATGCGCGCAAGGCAAGGTGCTGAACTTGATGGCGCTTGGCGAAATGCAGGCCCGGCAGTTGGGCCTCTCTCTGCACGTATGGCGTAATCTGCTGGTGCTGGCCATCGGCTGGCTGGTGGGCACCAGTGTGGCCCTGGCGGGCGTGATTGGCTTTATCGGCCTGGTGATCCCGCATATTTTGCGCCTCAGTGGTTTGACCAACCAACGTTACCTGCTGCCTGGCTGCGCCTTGGCAGGCGCGGGCGTATTGTTAGTGGCGGACGTGGTGGCGCGGATTGCGCTGTTTTCGGCGGAATTACCCATCGGCGTGGTCACTGCAACGCTTGGAGCGCCTCTTTTTATCTGGTTACTGGCGCGGACAAAAAGCGTAAGGTAAACCGGCTGCCGGTAATGTCCGGCGGCGTTTTTCTGTCTCACCTGCAAATAAAACCAAAGGAAAACATCTGATGAGCAACCCGATTTATGCCATTCCCCTGCAAACCATTGAGAACCAATCTACCACGCTGAACGCTTATGCTGGCAAGGTGCTGCTGGTGGTCAACGTAGCGTCGGAATGCGGCCTGACCAAGCAATACGAAGGTCTGGAAAAGCTTTATGAAACCTGGCGTGAGCAGGGTTTAGCGGTGTTGGGCTTCCCCTCCAATGAGTTTCTTGGCCAGGAGCCGGGCAGCAATGAAGAGATCCTGGCGTTTTGCCGTGGCACCTTTGGCGTCCAGTTCCCAATGTTTGCCAAAATCGAAGTCAATGGTGAGGGCCGTCATCCGCTGTATCGGGAACTGATTGCCGCACAGCCAGAGGCCGTCGTACCAGAAGGCAGTGGTTTCCTGGAGCGGATGAGCAGCAAAGGCCGTGCGCCGAAGCACACCGGCGATATCCTGTGGAACTTTGAGAAATTCTTGATTGGCCGTGATGGTCAGGTGATCCAACGCTTCTCGCCGGATATGACGCCGGAAGATCCACAGGTGTCCGAGGCCATCAAACAGGCTTTGGCCAAGTAAAGGAGCGAACAGAACCATGCTGCAACTCAGTGAGGTAGGGGTAGAAGGGCGATTGGTGCCGTTTTCTGGGCAGATCGCCGCTGGGTTGCAGGTGCACCTGATCGGCCCTAACGGCGCAGGTAAGAGCACGTTGTTGGCCAGATTGGCGGGAATGTTGCCAGGGCTTGGCGAAGTTCGGCTGTCTGGGCGTTTACTGGAAGCGTATACGGGGAATGAACTGGCAAGGCACCGGGCTTATCTGTGTCAGCAGCAGCCTCCGGTTGCGCTAATGCCGGTATTTCAATATCTCGCCTTACATCAGCCCGCCGGGGCGGAAGAAAGCGAGCTGGAAAAAGCCATCCTGTATTTGGCACGTAGCCTAAAGCTGGCGGATAAATTATCCCGCATGTTGACTCAACTCTCTGGGGGGGAATGGCAACGGGTGCGGCTGGCCGCAGTGTTGTTACAGGTTTGGCCGACGGTCAACCCGCTTAGCCAATTACTGCTGCTCGATGAACCGACCAACAGTCTGGATGTGGCGCAAAAGGTGGCGCTCGATCGCCTGCTGCGCGAATTTTGCCAAAGTGGCCGCAGCGCCCTGGTCTGTGCTCACGATCTCAATCATACCTTGCAACAGGCCGATCGGGTCTGGTTGCTGCAATCAGGACGGTTGGTGGCCGAGGGGGGCACCCACGAGGTCATGGAGCCGGGGTTATTATCCAAGGTTTATGACGTGGATTTTCATCTGCAGGCGGTAGGGGAACAGCGCTGGATTATGACTAAAACGGCCTAGCGATGTTTAGACGTTTTTTAACCGATAAAACGGAGATTAAACGAAAAGTAAACGTGCTCGATATAATTACCCAATAAGGGTACAAATCTTGCGGGTAATCTCACAAAATAACATGGTAAATCCACGATTACCTGCTAGGCTGAACGGGTTGAAAAAGAATTAAGTAAAAAATTATAACTACATAACTCAATGATTATACAACTAATCATTATTTCCTTGATGAAGAAGTTTTACAGAAGGTTTCCTGATAATAATTTCTCCCTTAAGGTTTAGTTAAGCTTGCCCACGTACATTGGCAGTTAATCCACCAGTGATCATTCTTTGTGACGTTTACTATTCGTTAAATGTAAAAGTCTTACAGTGGTTTAAAGAAAATCGAGACGTTTGGGGTTTAATTATGGATCAATTCCTGCCTTTTTCACGCCCGGCAATTGGGGATGAAGAAATTGCGGCGGTAGAAAAGGTGTTGCGTTCGGGCTGGATCACTACCGGGCCGCAAAATCAGCAGTTGGAAAGCGAGTTTTGCCGTACTTTCGGCTGCAAGCATGCGGTTGCCGTCTGCTCTGCAACTGCGGGGATGCACATCACTCTGATGGCTCTGGATATCGGGCCAGGGGATGAAGTCATTACCCCCTCTCAAACCTGGGTTTCCACGCTCAATATGATCGAGTTGCTGGGCGCTACGCCGGTGATGATCGATGTTGACCGTGACACTTTGATGGTCAGCGCAGCCGATGTTGAGGCTGCAATCACCCCACGTACCAAAGCGATTATTCCCGTCCACTATGCGGGCGCACCATTACCGATGGATGAACTGCGCGCAGTGGCTCAACGCCATAATATTCCCCTGATTGAAGATGCCGCTCACGCCGTGGGCACCCGTTTCAATGGTGAATGGGTGGGCGCGCGGGGCACCGCCATTTTCTCTTTCCACGCCATCAAAAACCTGACCTGTGCAGAAGGTGGCCTGATCGCGACCGATGACGATCAACTGGCCGATCGCGTCCGCTGCCTGAAGTTCCATGGCCTGGGCGTTGATGCTTTTGACCGCCAACTGCAGGGGCGTAAGCCGCAGGCAGAAGTGGTTGAACCTGGCTATAAATACAACCTGTCAGATATTCATGCGGCGATCGCTGTGGTGCAGCTGGCGCGCTTGCCAGAGCTGAACGCCCGGCGCAAGGTGCTGGCGGAACGTTACCTGGCCGCGCTGCAAGACTCGCCTTTCCAGCCGTTGGGGTTGCCAGATTATCCGCACGATCACGCCTGGCACCTGTTTATGGTGCGTGTTGATGAACAACGTTGCGGCATTGGGCGCGATCAACTGATGGAACGGCTGAAAGAAGTTGGGGTTGGTACCGGTCTGCATTTCCGTGCCGCCCATACACAAAAATTCTACCGCGAACGTTACCCACAGCTGTCACTGCCTAATACCGAATGGAATTCGGCACGCCTGTGTACTTTACCGCTGTTCCCGGATATGACCGAAGCCGATGTCGATCGCGTGGTCAATGCCTTGTCTTCCGTATTGGAGTCTTCCCGTGTCTCGCGCTGAACCTATTAGCAAAGTTTCGGTGGTGATCCCGGTGTACAACGAGCAGGAGAGTTTACCTGCCTTGTTGGAGCGCACCACCGCCGCCTGTAAACAACTATTGCAACCTTATGAAATTATTCTGATTGACGATGGCAGCAGCGACAACTCTGCCGCCATGCTGACCGCCGCGGCGGAACAACCGGGGAGTTGCATTATTGCCGTGCTCCTGAACCGTAACTACGGCCAGCATTCCGCCATCATGGCGGGTTTCAATCAGGTCAGTGGCGATCTGGTGATCACCCTGGATGCCGATTTGCAAAACCCGCCGGAGGAAATTCCCCGTCTGGTCAGCGTCGCGGAAGAGGGCTATGACGTGGTGGGTACCGTGCGTGCCAACCGTCAGGACTCCTGGTTCCGCAAGACGGCCTCCCGCATGATCAATATGATGATCCAGCGCGCGACCGGTAAATCCATGGGCGACTATGGATGCATGCTGCGTGCCTATCGTCGCCATATCATCGAAGCGATGCTGCATTGCCATGAGCGCAGTACCTTTATTCCGATCCTGGCCAACACCTTTGCTCGCCGTACCACGGAGATCGAGGTGCGTCACGCTGAACGCGAGTTCGGTGACTCCAAATATAGCCTGATGAAGCTGATCAACCTGATGTATGACCTGATCACCTGCCTGACCACCACGCCGCTGCGTCTGCTTAGCGTGATAGGCAGCGTGATTGCACTGTCGGGCTTCGTGCTGGCGGTGTTGTTGATCGTGCTGCGCTTGGTTCTGGGGCCGGAATGGGCGGCAGGCGGAGTGTTCACATTGTTTGCGGTGTTATTCACCTTTATCGGTGCACAGTTTGTCGGTATGGGATTGTTAGGGGAGTACATCGGCCGGATTTATAACGACGTCCGCGCTCGTCCCCGCTATTTTGTCCAGAAAGTGGTCGGTGCTAAACCAACCCAAAATACTCAGGAAGAAGAATGATGAAAGCTATTGTATTTGCATACCATGATATCGGCTGCGCGGGTTTGAAAGCGCTGACAGAAGCGGGCTATGACGTACAGGCCGTATTTACCCATACCGATGATCCAGGTGAAAACAACTTCTTCTCTTCCGTTGCTCGCCAGGGCGCTGAACTGGAGCTGCCGGTGTATGCACCGGAAGATGTCAATCATCCGCTGTGGGTGGAGCGTATCCGTGAGCTGCAACCGGATATTATTTTCTCTTTCTACTACCGCAATATGTTGAGCGATGAGATCCTGTCTCTGGCTCCAAAAGGTGGTTTTAACCTGCATGGTTCACTGTTGCCACGCTACCGTGGCCGCGCACCGATCAACTGGGCGCTGGTGAACGGCGAAACCGAGACCGGAGCCACGCTGCACAAGATGGTCAAACGTCCGGATGCTGGTGATATCGTAGGTCAGCATAAAGTGGCGATTTCCGATCAGGACACCGCACTGACGCTGCACAAAAAAGTGTTGGAAGCGGCGCAGATCGTCTTGAAAGAACAACTGCCGAAACTGAAAAACGGTACGGCCAGCCTGACGGTGCAAAACGAAGCGGATGCCAGCTATTTTGGCCGCCGTACCGCTGCCGACGGTGAGATTCAGTGGCACAAGTCTGCTCATGAAATCAACAACCTGGTGCGAGCTGTCACCGAACCTTATCCGGGCGCCTTCAGCTATCTGGGCCAGCGCAAGGTGATCGTTTGGCGCGCACGCGTGCTGGATACCGCACATGATAAGCAGCCTGGCACGGTGCTGAGCACCACTCCACTGGTGATTGCCTGTGGTGAAGGGGCGCTGGAAATCGTGGCTGGCCAGAGCGAGTCTGGTTTGTATGTGCAAGGCAACCGCCTTGCCGCGGAAATGGGCATGGTGAGCGACGTACGTCTGGCTGCCAAGCCAAGCTCGGTGATGAAGCGCCGGACCCGCGTGTTGATCCTGGGCGTTAACGGCTTTATCGGTAACCATCTCACCGAACGTCTGCTGCGCGAAGATCGTTACGATATTTATGGCCTGGATATCGGCTCTGATGCCATCAGCCGTTTCCTCGATAACCCGCGCTTCCACTTTGTGGAAGGGGATATCAGCATTCATTCGGAGTGGATCGAATATCACATCAAGAAGTGCGACGTGGTATTGCCGCTGGTGGCGATCGCCACACCGATCGAATACACCCGCAATCCGCTGCGCGTGTTCGAGCTGGATTTCGAAGAAAACCTGAAAATCGTTCGCGACTGCGTGAAATACAACAAACGCATCATCTTCCCGTCCACCTCCGAGGTTTACGGCATGTGTGACGATAAAGAGTTTGATGAGGACACTTCGCGTCTGATCGTCGGGCCAATCAACAAACAGCGCTGGATCTATTCGGTCTCCAAACAGCTGTTGGACCGGGTTATCTGGGCTTATGGGGCTAAAGAAGGCCTGAAGTTCACGCTGTTCCGTCCGTTTAACTGGATGGGGCCACGTCTGGACAACCTGGATGCGGCGCGCATCGGCTCATCGCGCGCGATCACCCAGTTGATCCTGAACCTGGTTGAAGGCTCACCGATCAAACTGGTGGACGGTGGGGCGCAGAAACGTTGCTTTACCGATATCAACGATGGTATTGAAGCGCTGTACCGCATTATTGAAAACCGCGACGGTCAATGTGATGGTCAGATCGTCAACATCGGCAACCCGACCAACGAAGCCAGTATTCGTGAGCTGGCGGAAATGCTGCTGGCCAGCTTCAATGAGCATCCGCTGCGCGGTAATTTCCCGCCGTTTGCCGGTTTCAAGGACGTGGAAAGCAGCAGCTACTACGGCAAAGGGTATCAGGACGTTGAGCACCGTACACCAAGCATCAAGAACGCGCGCCGCCTGCTGGGCTGGCAGCCGACGATCGCCATGCAGCAAACCGTTGCCGAGACGCTGGACTACTTCCTGCGTACTACGGTAAAGGAAGGTGATGGTGCATGAAGAAGGTCGGCCTGCGAGTTGATGTAGACACCTTTAGCGGTACCCGTGAAGGGGTGCCGCGCCTGCTGGAACTGTTTGCCAAATACGATATTCAGGCCAGCTTCTTCTTCAGCGTCGGGCCGGACAACATGGGGCGCCACTTGTGGCGCCTGCTTCGTCCCCAATTCCTGCTGAAAATGCTGCGTTCCAAGGCGGCGTCTCTGTACGGTTGGGATATCCTGCTGGCGGGGACCGCGTGGCCTGGGCGGAATATTTCCCGACCTTTGGGGCCGTTGATGAAGCGCACGTTGGAAATGGGCCACGAAGTAGGGTTGCATGCCTGGGATCATCAAGGGTGGCAGGCCAAGGTGGGGCAGTGGTCCAAACCCGAGTTGACGCGTCAGGTTCAGTTGGGCGTTGATGCACTGGCCAATGCAATCGGTCAACCGGTCCGATTTTCGGCGGTGGCGGGGTGGCGTGCCGATCAGCGCGTGGTGGAGGTTAAGCAAGGTTTTGGTTTCGAGTATAACAGCGATTGCCGTGGCACCCATCCGTTCCGTCCGCTATTAGAGAACGGCCAGCCGGGCACGGTGCAAATCCCCGTGACGCTCCCCACCTTTGATGAGGTGGTTGGCCGTGAAACCAGCATGGCGGATTTCAATGATTATATTCTGCGAGCGATAGAAAACGATGGTGGGGTGCCAGTGTACACCATACATACCGAGGTGGAAGGTATGTCGCAGTCGGCCATGTTCGAACAGCTGTTACAGCGTGCAAAACAGCAAGGTATCGAGTTCTGCCCGCTGAGCGCGTTACTGCCCCAAGACGTGTCATCACTGCCGCTAGGCCGCATTACTCGCGCCCCATTTCCTGGCCGAGAAGGCTGGTTGGGTTATCAAACCGAAGTTGGGGGAGAAAAGGTTTCATGAAAGCGTTGAAAGGATCCTGGGCCATCGTATTGGCCATTTTTTTTGCCCTGGTGTATCTGCTGCCGGTGAATGGGCGGTTGCTGTGGCAGCCGGATGAAACCCGCTATGCCGAAATCAGCCGTGAAATGCTGGCGCGCGGAGATTGGGTTGTGCCTAACCTGCTAGGCCTGCGCTATTTTGAAAAGCCGGTCGCCGGTTACTGGTTTAACAACATTAGCCAGTGGTTGTTCGGCGATAGCAACTTTGCCGTGCGCTTTGGTTCGATATTCAGCACTGGTATGACCGCCTTGCTGGTCTTTGCCCTGGCCTGGCTGATGTGGAAAAATGCGCGTCGTGCCAGCCTGGCAGTGCTGATCTTCCTGTCGATGGTGCTGGTATTCAGTATCGGTACTTATAGCGTCCTCGATCCGATGATCTCGCTGTGGTTGACGGCAGCCATGGTCAGCTATTATCTGACGCTGAAAGCCACCACCGCCAAAGGTAAGCTGGGGGGCTATGTGTTGCTCGGGCTGGCCTGTGGCATGGGGTTTATGACCAAAGGCTTTCTGGCGCTGGCGGTGCCGGTGATTGCCGTTATCCCCATTGTTATTCAGCAGCGTAAAGTCAAAGATCTGTTCTGCTATGGGCCAGTGGCGATCGTGGTGGCGGTACTGCTCAGCCTGCCGTGGGCGCTAGCGGTGGCCCAACGCGAGCCGGACTATTGGAACTACTTCTTCTGGGTGGAGCATATTCAGCGCTTTGCCGAAGACAATGCCCAGCATAAGGCACCCTTTTGGTATTACATCCCGATCCTGATCGCTGCGGTACTGCCGTGGTTGGGATTATTGCCTGGTTCCCTGCTCAAGGGATGGCGTGAGCGTGTGCAGCGCCCAGAGCTGTTTTTCCTGTTGAGCTGGGTGGTGATGCCGCTGATCTTCTTCAGCATCGCCAAAGGCAAGCTGCCTACCTATATTCTGCCTTGCATGGCGCCGTTGGCACTGCTGATGGCGGCTTACGCCGAGGATTGCGCAGGGCAGTTACGTACTCGGGTCTTCAAGGTGAATGCTCTACTGAATGGCCTGTTTGGTCTGATTGGCATTATCGCGTTGTTGCTCATCGGTTCCGGTGTGTTACATAAAGTACATCTGTTTACTGCCGATGAGTGGCCGAAAATCGTGCTCGGTCTGATTGCCTTTGGTGGTTGGCTGCTGTTTGCCGTGATTTCCGCTCGTGATAACGCGAAACGCTGGACCTGGGCGGCCGCCTGCCCGCTGCTGCTTTGTCTGTTGATCGGCTACGCTATCCCACAGCAGGTGATCGACTCCAAGCAGCCGCAAAACTTCATTCGTGACAATATCGCCACGCTCAGCCAGAGCCAGTTTGTGTTGGCCGATCGCGTGGGTATCGCCGCTGGCCTGGCCTGGGAACTGAAACGCAGCGATGTGCTGATGTACGGTGAAAAAGGCGAGCTCACTTATGGCTTGGCCTATCCCGATGCACGTGGCCACTATATCGGCGAAGAAGATTTTGCTGGCTGGTTGGCTCAGGCTCGTAAACAGGGGGATGTGTCACTGGTAATGCAACTCTCCCGTGGTGAACACGTGCCGACAGATTTGCCACCGCCAGACAGCGTGGTCGAGATGCATCGCATGGCATTGGTATGGTATAAGCAGCAACCATGATGGCGTATTTATTGGTGATCCTGGTTAGCCTGTTCACCTGTGCGGGGCAGCTGTGTCAGAAACAGGCTGCCCTTACCTGGCAACAGGCTGGCGATCGGCGGCGGGCTTTAACGCTGCGCTGGTTGGCGCTGGCGGTGCTGCTAATGGGGCTGGGCATGCTGGTGTGGCTAAATGTGTTGCAGCGTCTGCCGCTCAGCCTGGCCTATCCGATGCTGAGCCTCAATTTTGTCCTGGTGACGCTGGCGGCACGCTGGTTGTTCAACGAGCCGACTACGGTGCGTCACTGGTGCGGCGTGGCGTCGATCATGCTGGGGATCCTGCTGATGAGTCTGCAATCATGAAAGGTTATCTTTGGGGGGCGGGCAGCGTTCTGTTAGTGACGTTGGCCCAGTTGCTGATGAAATGGGGCATGGGACAAATCCCGCTGTTGTCCTTTGCCGATGTTACCTGGCCGTTACTCAACCAGTACGGAATGGCCTTGATAGCGGTGGCCGTTGGCATCTTCGGCTATGCATTATCAATGCTGTGCTGGTTCTTCGCGCTACATTATCTGCCGCTGAACCGGGCTTATCCGCTACTGAGCGTCAGTTATGCGCTGGTTTACCTGGCGGCGGTGATCCTGCCCTGGTTTAATGAATCTGCCACCTTGCTCAAAACGCTGGGGACGCTGTTTATTCTGTTCGGTGTGTGGTTGATTAACAGCCATCGGGCGGCAAAAAACCGTTAATAGCGGAAAAAATCGTTGTCGATTCGAATATCTCATGGACAAAACTTGCCTTTTTATTAACTTGAGCGATAAATTAATGCCAAACAGCATTCTCCTTACCTGGGGTGGCGTGGTGAAATATCGCAGGCGGTTGATCCGCTTCGGTGTTCAAGTGAAAGGTAAAATGCGATGCGTGTGTGGTTTCTATTAGCCAGTTTAATTCTCGCCGGTTGCAGCAGCCATGCGCCGCCGCCGAGTGGCCGTTTGTCCGATTCCATCGTGGTGGTAGCGCAATTGAACGAGCAACTGCGTCAATGGTATGGTACCCCGTATCGCTATGGTGGGTTAGATCGCGGCGGTGTCGACTGTTCCGGCTTTGTCTATCGCACCTTCAGCGATCGTTTTGATATGCAATTACCGCGATCCACGGCGCAGCAAACCGGGCTGGGGACCAAAGTCTCGCGCGACGAGCTGATGCCGGGCGATCTGGTGTTTTTTAAAACCGGCAGCGGAGAGAATGGCCTGCATGTGGGGATCTACGATACCAACGACGAGTTTATTCATGCCTCTACCAGTAAAGGCGTGACACGTTCCTCACTCAACAACGTCTATTGGCGCAAGGTGTACTGGCAGGCGCGCCGGATTTAACGCCCCAAACCCCCTATCTGGTGTATTATGGCAGCACTGCATGATGAGGTGACTGCCATGAATTCCTTACGTTTATTGATTTCCGATTCCTACGATCCCTGGTTTAATCTGGCGGTAGAAGAGTGCATCTTCCGCGAAATGACCACGCAAAAAATCCTCTTCCTGTGGCGTAATGCCGAAACCGTGGTGATCGGCCAGTCGCAGAACCCGTGGAAAGAGTGCAATACCCGGCGGATGGAGCAGGATGGCATTCGTCTGGCACGGCGCAGCAGCGGCGGCGGGGCGGTGTTTCACGACCTGGGCAATACCTGCTTTACCTTTATGGCCGGTAAGCCCGGCTACGATAAAACCGTTTCTACCGGCATTATTCTGGCGGCGCTGAAACAGCTGGGTGTTGATGCTTCGGCTTCCGGACGTAACGATTTGGTGGTCGAAACGGCCGACGGAGTGCGCAAGATCTCCGGCTCAGCCTACCGCGAAACTCAGGATCGTGGTTTTCATCACGGTACGCTGCTGTTGAATGCCGATCTCAATCGCCTGGCGGATTATCTCAATCCCGATCCGAAAAAATTGCAGGCGAAAGGCATTACCTCCGTGCGTTCCAGGGTCGCCAACCTGGCCGAGTTTGTGCCAGAAATCGACCATCAGCAGGTTTGTGACGCCGTCATTCAGGCTTTCTTCGCTCATTATGGTGAAACGGCACAGCCGGAAGTGATCTCCCCGGATGTCTTCCCAGACCTGCCCGATTTTGCCCAGCAATTTGCCAAGCAGAGCAGTTGGGAATGGAATTTTGGCAAAGCGCCAGCGTTTAGCCACTTGCTGAATGAGCGCTTTACCTGGGGTGGGGTGGATATCTTCTTTGACGTGGAGAAGGGCGCGATTGTACGCGCGCAGATCTTCACCGACAGCCTTAACCCTGCGCCATTACAGACTTTGGCCGAAAAGCTGGTGGGCTGTGCCTATCGCAGCGAGGCGTTGGCAGACTGTTGTGCACAGCTGGTAGCGCAATATCCGCAGCAGGAGAGCGAGCTTAGTGAGTTGCGGCGTTGGCTGTTGGAAACCATTAAGTAGTGCTGTGTGGTAAATAAATTAGGAATTTTATTAATAAAATCAGGTGGTCGCCGCATCACCTGATCGTTGAACATAAAAAATAATTCACATATTGCGTAAAGCTTTTAATTTGTAATGATACATGCCGCAAATTAAATTAACGCACCTGACTGCCTGTACAAAAAAACATCGCCAAAACTATCAATTACTTGGCAACGACTGGCTAATCACATTACTATTTCTGAACTATCTCCCAGGGATTGATCGGTATAACTTATTGTTATACGATGGTTTGCACGCCATTAAGCCTCTGGCATTAAAATGAATATTCAATCTGACGTTGATTTTATTAGTCAGTACGTCTTCCTGCCGATTTACGCCATGACGGGAAGATTACTGGCGGTGGAACTTCTCACCCGTTTTACTGGCTCGGGCGACAACCTGGCGATGCCTACGGAGATCGGCCTGCGGTTATTAACCCCAGAACAAAGGATTGAGTTATTCACCGATCAACTCACGCTGGCTGAAAAGCACGCGTCATGGTTTGTTGCCAACGGGGTGACATTGACCATTAATATCGAAGAAACGGTTGTCGATTGGCTGCTTGGCAGTGAAACACGTCGTCAACGAGTGCAGCAGCTGCCGTTTATTGCTTTTGAAATCAATGAGCGTTTCCCCAACCTTTCCGCTGGGAAAGACAATGTGAAAATACGCTCGTTAAGCGACTACTTTTCGCTGTGGCTCGATGGTTTCGGTTCTGGCAAAGCGACGTTGACCGCGTTGTACGATGGTTTATTTGATTTTGTGAAGATCGACAAACGCTTTTATTGGCAATTGGTTACCCAACAGGGATATGACCTGGTTATCGATTCACTGCTTAAGAATATCAATCAACTTTGTAAGGGAGTTATTGTTTGCGGCATTGAGAAACATGAGTATTTCAATAAACTGACCAACACCGGTGTTTTAGGGCTACAGGGGTTTTTATGGCCTGCCATCAGTGTGGATAATCTGCGGTCTCTACGCAGGATTGCTGAAGAGTTCGATAATAATAGCTGATTTTTTCTTACACACCGGGGTAAATAGTGGACTGGATGATTTTTACCGTGATCCCTGTACTGATAATTATTGTCGCTTTATCATTGATAAAGCACTTTAGCCATGCGCGTAGTAGGTCATTAAAAGACTCACGCCGCCGGCGTTAAATAACCAAGCTAATAGGGCTCGCCGCCGCTTTTTAGTGTACCACGCCCCTTAAGGTTATCGGCCAGGGGCGAATCCCTTGTAAATCCTCCGTGTTAATCCGCACCTTCAGGCTCTACACTAAACGTTACGGAGGGCCTATGCCGCAATTTGAAAACGCTTATTACCAACAGCTGCCCGGTTTTTATACCGCACTGCCACCGACGCCGCTTAAAGCAGCCCGTCTGCTGTATTACAGCCAGCCGCTGGCTCAGGAACTGGGGCTGGACCCAAGCTGGTTTACCCCAGAGAAAACGCCAATTTGGGCAGGTGAAACCCTGTTACCCGGCATGCAGCCTTTGGCGCAGGTTTACAGCGGCCATCAGTTTGGTTCCTGGGCGGGGCAATTGGGAGATGGCCGGGGGATCCTGCTGGGCGAACAGCGGCTCGCGGACGGCCGCAGTATGGACTGGCATCTGAAAGGCGCCGGGTTGACGCCGTATTCCCGCATGGGTGATGGGCGGGCGGTGCTACGCTCGGTGATCCGTGAATTCCTGGCCTCCGAGGCGCTATACCATTTGGGGATCCCGACGACGCGGGCCCTGACGATAGTCACCAGCGAACATCCGGTGTTCCGTGAACAACCGGAGCGCGGGGCAATGCTGCTGCGGGTGGCGGAAAGCCATGTCCGCTTTGGCCATTTCGAACATTTCTATTACCGCAAACAGTCGGAACAGGTCAGGCAACTGGCGGACTTCGTTATTGCGCGCCACTGGTCGCAATGGGTTGATGAACAAGATCGCTATCTGCTGTGGTTTACCGATGTGGTGGAACGCACCGCACGTATGATTGCCCATTGGCAGTGCGTGGGATTTGCCCACGGCGTGATGAATACCGACAATATGTCGATCCTCGGCCTGACGATGGATTATGGGCCTTATGGTTTCCTTGATGACTACCGGCCCGATTATATCTGCAATCACTCCGATCATCAGGGCCGTTATGCGTTCGATAACCAGCCAGCCGTGGGGCTATGGAACCTGCATCGATTGGCGCAAACGCTGTCCGGTTTACTGAGTGCCGAGCAGTTACAGCAGGCACTGGCCGCCTATGAACCGGCGCTGATGCAGGCTTATGGCGAGCAAATGCGTGCCAAACTGGGCTTGTTTACCCAGTCGAAACAGGATAACGATCTGCTGACCGGCTTATTGAGCCTGATGGCGCAAGAGGGGCGTGACTACACCCGGACCTTCCGTTTATTGAGCGACGTTGAGCAGCAGCAGGCGCAAACGCCAATGCGCGACGAATTTATCGATCGCGATGCGTTCGACGGCTGGTATCAAAAATATCGCCAGCGCTTACAGCTTGAACAGGTGAGTGATGCCGAGCGCCAGCAAGCGATGAAGCTGGCGAATCCTAAACTGATTTTGCGTAATTATCTGGCGCAACAGGCCATCGAAGCGGCAGAGCAGGACGATGTCAGCAAGCTGGCACGTTTGCACCAGGCGTTGCTGCAACCTTTTGCCGATGATGCTCAGTATGACGATCTGGCGGCCTTACCACCGGATTGGGGCAAGCACTTGGAAATTTCCTGTTCGAGCTGAATGCAGCAAGCCCTCCATGGCTTACCGTTACTGCCGTAAAAATACCTGCGGCAGTGCGGTTTCCGGGTGGGCGGTGACACCGAGATCGGCCTGATACCAACGTGTCAGGATATCCGTCTGTAATACCTGCTGCGGGGTACCGGAAGCGACCAGGCGGCCCTGATGCAACAACAGAATACGATCGGCGTACAGCGCGGCCAGATTAAGATCGTGCAATACGCAACAGACCGCCAACGGTTGCTGACGCGTCAGGGAGCGCAGAAGGCGTAAGGTATGCTGCTGATGATACAGATCGAGCGCCGAGGTAGGTTCATCAAGGAATAACCAGGATGGTGCGGGTTGCGGCTGCCACAACTGCACCAATACTCTGGCCAGTTGCACCCGCTGCTGTTCCCCGCCGGATAGCTGGCGGTAATCGCGTTGGGCCAGGCTGGCGCAATCGGTCTGTTCCATCACCTGTTGGATCGCCCGTTTGGCATCGCGCCCGCTATGCGGAGAGCGTCCCATGGCAACCACTTCTTCTACGGTAAACGGAAAGGCCAGCTCGCTGTGTTGACGCATTACCGCCCGAACCTTAGCCAACTGCTGCGGTTGCCACTGCTCAAGCGGTTTACCTTGCAGGCGGCACTCGCCACAGTCTGCGGCCAGATAACCGGTAAGTAAGCGAAGCAGGGTCGACTTCCCCGCGCCGTTGGGGCCGATAATCGCCACCATCTCACCGCTGGCGATACTGAGGGAAACATCAGTGATCAACCGGCGCTCCCCCAGGTTGTAACGCAATTGCCGTGCTGTCAGCGTTGATGAATCATCCACCCGTGCGCTCCCGCTGGCGCATCACCAGCCACAGAAAATAGGGACCACCGATCAGGCTGGTCATCAGGCCTACTGGCATTTCTGCCGGAGCGACCAGCGTACGTGCCAGCGTATCGCTCACCAACAGCAGGCAGGCACCGCCGAGGGCAGAGGCTGGCAACAACCAGCGGTGATCGCCCCCAAGCCGCATACGCACCAGGTGGGGAACCACCAGGCCAATAAAACCGATGACGCCGCTCATCGCTACCGCGGCCCCAATCAGCAAGGCGCTCAACAGTAGCAACTGTAGCTTGGCGCGTTGCACATTAACCCCAAGGTAATGTGCCTCTTCATCGCCCAGCTGTAGCAGATTCAAACGACGAGCCTGTAACAGCGTCAGCAATGCGGCTGGCAAGATCAGCGAAGCGGACACCACTAAGGTAGGCCACTGTGACTGGCTAAGGCTGCCCATCATCCAGAGTGAAAACTGACGTAATTGCTGATCGCTACTGAGGTACGACAGTACGCCTATCGCTGCCATGCACAGCGCATTGATGGCGATACCGGCCAGCAACAGCCGCGACAGGCTGCCGTGTCCGCTGCGGCTGATGCCGTAAATCAGTATCGAAACCAGCAGGCTGCCAAGAAACGCCGCCAGCATATGGCTGTACAGAGCGATGAGCGGGGGCAGGGCCAGCGGCATGACGATCACCAGGGCGACGAACAGTGCACCGCCGCTGCTGATCCCCAACAGACTGGGATCGGCCAAGGGGTTGCGGAACAGCCCCTGCATCACCGCACCGGAAACGGCCAACGCGCAGCCGATGACCACGGCCAATAGCACGCGAGGCAGGCGAATATTCAGCCAGATATGCCAGGAGGCATCGCTGAGGGGAGCCAGCCACAGGGTGCGAAATGACAGTGTCAACGCCCCCAGGTTAGCGGCCCCAAGCGCCAGGACCGTCAGCAAGATCAGCAGGCTGCCGATCGCCAGGCGGGGTGAGGTTCGGCATCGCATTACTTTTGCTCCGCCGCTTTACGCAACAGACCCAGCGCCTGCGGTGTTTCCAGACCAAAACCAAGCAGCGCCATATCATCAACGATCAGCACGCGGCGGTTTTTCCCCGCCGGTGTCAGAGCCATGCCGGGCAACAGCCACAGGTTTTCCTGGCCACCGATGGAGCGAACGCCATCGGTAGTCACCAGCAGCAAGTCTGGTTCACTGGCAATCACGCCCTCTTGCGAGAGTGGGCGGTAACGGCTGAAACCTTGCATCGCGTTTTTCAACCCAGCCGCTCTGATAATGGCATCTGCCGCGGTTTGTTGGCCCGCGGCCATGGGGGTGATACCTCCGTGACTCATCACGAACAGCACTTTCACCGGCAGCGGCGTATTGGCTATTGCTGCCAACTGTTGCTGATAGCGTTCGGCCAACTGCTTGCCTTGGCTACTGCGATGGATGGCATCGGCTATCACGCTGATTTTTTTGGGCACCGCCTGCACGGTGGTATCCCCAGGGATACGCACCACCTTCACGCCACTGTCTTCCAATTGCTTAAGCACCAACGCGGGCTCAGCTAATTCGGTGGTCAGGATCAGGGTGGGGTTCAGCGCCAGGATCCCTTCGGCATTCAGCTGGCGCATATAGCCGACGTCGGGCAATTTCTGCACCGCAGCAGGGTGCAAACTGGTACTGTCTCGTGCCACAACTTCATCGCCCGCGCCCAGCGCGAAGGCAATTTCGGTCACGTCACCGCCTATTGAGACAATCCTCTCGGCCGCCACGGCGGCTAATGGAAACGCCAGGGCGATGCACAGCGCCAGGCGACGGGGCAATGAAGCTATCATGCGGCGACTTCCTTCGGTTCAAGTGCAGCAACCTGCTCACGCCACTGGAGCTGCTCCGGTTGGCCTTCGGTACGCTGCCCGTAAAGTTGGGCGATCTGGGTGCCATCGGCAGCAAACAGCTCCAGGCTGGTGACCATGCCATCTTTAGTTGGTTTGCGGGTGATCCAGCTTTCGGCGATCGCCCCTTCAATCAGGTGCAGGATAAAGTGGCGGTTGAAGATGTTGACCCAGCCGTCCTGCGGCATCAGGCGCTCAATCTGGCCGGTAAAGATCTGCACACAGCCCCGATTGCCGACGAAGATCATGATTTCGTTTTGCGCAGACTTGGCGGCTTCCAGGATCGCCGTCAGCGCGCTGTTGTCCACTCGATAGGCCAGATCGTTGCCCACGGCGCGGAAGGCCTGTTGACGGGTCAGATTATTGCGGCTCAGCAGTTGGAAGAACTGGTGGACGTCGGTCATGGCCCGCCACTCGGCATCGATTTTGGCGGTATCTGGCGCGCCGTTACTCTCTTTAATCTCGGCCGGTTGCAGCTCCAGCGTCGGGTTTTCTGCACTTTGATGGCGCTCGACCAGGGCGAACCAGGCGGCGAGATCGGTTTCGTCGGTGGTGTAGACCTTATGCAGCGCGTCGCCTTGATGATCAAAGAACTGAATGCTGTGGCGCACGCCACGCTTGTTGGTTTCACTCAGGGCAAAAACGCTGGCCCATTGGTTGAGGAACAGGCGCAGATCCAGCTCGCGTGGGTTGAGGATCAGCCCGGCATGGCCATTGAGATGCTGATTCTGATAACGCCCAACCTGCTCGTGTACCGCATAGCTGTTACGAGTAATGGACTTGGTGACGCCAACCTGTTCCAGTTCGGTCAGCAGCGTACGGGCATCGGCTTGCAGGCGACGAGCATCGTGGCCGACGCGGGCGTGGGTCAGTTCGGCTTCGCTGATACCCAACAGCTCGGCCAGATCGCGGGCATATTTACCTGGGTGATCAATTTTCGCCTGCTCATAACGTTGGTATAGAGTCTCGCTCATTATTTTGCTTCCTGTAATTGTGGGTGAGGAGCGGGCAAAAACGGTCTGCCCGCTGTGGTTCAATGGGTTACCACTGATAGCTGACCAGCAGTTTGGCATTACGACCATCCTGCGGAATGCCCTGTGGTGAGTAATATTCTTTATCGAAGGCGTTCCCCAGTACCACGGTAGTGGTGACGCCCTGCAGGTTTTCGCGGCCTTTATAGCTTAGGTAGAAATCGTTCACGCCATAACCGGCTTGCTTGGTGTAGCCGGTAGCCACGTGGTGGGCACTCTGGGCAAAGGTTCCAACCCAACCGGTGGATAAACCGGTCTCGGCAATAGGAATATCCAACACGCTGGTGACCGTATCCGGGTTGATACTGGAGAGCCAGTCACCCGTAGTTTCATCTTTACCACGTGTGCGGTTGTAGGCCAGATCCAAACCGAACCACTGGGTTTTATAGTTCAGCGAGGCATCCCATCCCCAAATCTTGGCGCGATCGATATTGGTTGAGAAGGTGGTACAGCTAATGCAGTACATACCGCGTGGGCCACGGCCTAACTCCATGGTGACACCGGTAGTAATATAATCTTTGGCTTTGGTATCGAAGTAGCTGGCCTTGAATTGCAGGCTGTCATCGGCCATTAGCAGATCGTCAAAGCGTAAGCCGAAGCCGTATTCCTGCGTGGCGTTGGTTTCCGGCTTCAGATTCGGGTTAGGCACCCAATAGTTGGTGATGGTGGTCGGGCCCATCGGGATCGAGAAGTGCTTGGAGTCGTTGTACATCTCGCCCATGGTTGGTGCGCGGAACGCCTGAGCATAGGAGGCGAACATCATCAGCCAATCGGTAGGGGTAACGCTCATCGCACCACGGGATGACCACTTGTTGGCGTTGACGTCGTCATAACCGTCGCTAGAGCCTTTGTAGTTGTCATAACGCGTCCCAGCCAGGAAAGAGACGGGCAGGTCACGCAGAGTGATCTCATCCTGCAACCAGCCGGAAGCGAAGTTGATTTTGGCCTGCGGGAAGCTCTCTGTTGCGCCCCCCGGCGTCTGTTCCTGCCGGTAGGCTTCGCTACCATAGGTAAACAGGTGTGAAGCGAAGCTGTCGGCAAACAGGCGGGTACGGTTTTCCAGCTTGCCACCTTTGGTAGTTTGTTTGCGAGCTTCATCCGTGCTGCCGTCGGTATGCGCATTGATCTCTACTTCGGAGTAATAGAGCTTGGCATCGGCATCCAGCCAATCTTGGCCTGTGGGCTTGAGCTTATAGCCGAGCTGTGCGTCACGCTGAATCGTAGAACGGTTAGTTAACACATTGCTGCTGGAAACATCAGGCGTTTGCGGGTTCTTAGGTTCTTGTGCCCGGTTGTTGTAATAACGCAGATTACCGCTCAGGGACTGGTTGTCATCGATGGCCCAGGTGCCCTTGGCCAGAACGTTGCTGATGGTCTCGTCGTTCGGTGCATTAAAACCATCGCCCTGGCGAATATCGCCAATATCGCGGGTGCCGAAAGAGATCAGACCATCGAGATCGTCAGTTTTACCGTAAGCGCTGGCGCCCATGCCCAGGCTATGATCGCCGGTAGCCCCCGTGCCGAACACGCGATAGCCGGTGTTATGGCCGGGCAACAGCAGATCGGCGGCATCCACCGTTTCATAGGAGATAACCCCACCTAATGCGCCACTGCCGTACAACAATGCCGATGGGCCACGCACTACTTCAATCCGTTTTACCAAGCCAGGATCCAGGAAGGTGCCATTGATATGGCCGGTATCGGTTCCCTGACGAATACCATCAACCAGGATCAGCACGCCACGGCGATCGTAACCCCGCATCATAATGTCTTGCCCATTGCTCCGGCCAGTACCGGTCACGGTAACCCCAGGCACATGACGCAGCATATCGCCGGCGGTGGTGGCGGTTTGGCTCTGAGGGCTGTTGCCGTCGATCACCGTCACCATCATCGGCGCTTCAAAACTGCTGCGCTGATTACCGGTGGCGACCACGGTCATGGTCTCATCTTTGTTTTTTTCTTGTGCCTTGGTGGCAGCGGAAACACTGGTGTCGGTCTGGGCAAAAACCACCGTAGGCAAAGCGCAGGCAATGGCCAGGCTTAATGCGGATAAACGCAGCCGGGAGGCAAAAATGGCAGGCATGTGGCAACTCTCCGTATGACTCAACATATCAATAGATTTGCTGGCTGCCTGGATCGCAAGATCGGGGTGGCTGGCGTTAAAAGGAACTAAGACGTTATTTGGTTAAGATCAATTTTCCCGCTTTGGTTTGGCGAAGTTGATAGCGTTGCCCTTGATGGATGATCACCGCCAGCCCATCAGTGCCCAGCAGCTCGGCACTGTCGAAACAGGGCGGTAAAGCGGCAGGAGCACTGCCGTCAGGGGTAACCAAAGCGTTGTTGGACTGTTGGCAATTATTGAGATTGTCCATAAATTCAACCGGTAAATGGTAATTAATATCAAATTGATAATCATTATCATGTGAACGAAAGGTTACATCAAGGGAAATTTTCTTACCGATGGAACCTTTTTGTCGTCATGCTTACCGGAGCTAGATTGATTGCGATCAATTTGCTGATAAAACGGCTATTTCAACAGGGTTTCGATACGGCTGAACAGGCGCTCAGGTTTGGTGATGGGGGCAAAGCGTGTGATGCGCTCGCCATCGGCGGTGAGCAGGAATTTGGTGAAGTTCCACTTGATACGTTGGCTGCCTAACAGACCAGGAGCACGGCGTTTTAACTCGCTGAACAGGGGATGCGCCTGCGCGCCATTGACGTCGATCTTGCTGAACAGCGGAAAGCTGACGCCATAGTTGAGGGTGCAGAAGTTGGCAATCTCCAGCGGATTGCCCGGCTCTTGCCCGCCAAACTGATTGCAGGGGAAGCCCAGCACCATCAACCCGCGTGAGCGATAATACTGCCACAGCTTTTCCAAGCCCGCATACTGCGGGGTAAAGCCACACTTGCTGGCGGTATTGACCACCAAGTAGGCTCGCGCCGGAAAGTCAGCCAGCGTTTTATGTTCCCCTTGCAGGGTGATACAGGGAATGGACAGCAGTGAATGGTTCACGGAAGAGGGCTCCAGATCGGTTTAGCTCGGACGTTTGGCAAGTATAGCTGAATGACGTAAGAATACTTCGTAGAATATAGCATCAATAACCTGATTTAGGTGATGAAAATTAGATAATGCAGTGTTTAAAATCCCCACTTACTCGTTGAAAAGCAATAATTAAATTAAAGTCAGCATCACATGTAAATGCCATGTTATATTGAAAATGTTTAATTGATTAAGTAATAATAGGTGTTCAGCTTTTATTTTACAGGCATTGACGCTTGGGTTTTTGAATGTGTAACATTATTTTGTGGTATCTACGTAAATAGGGAAAGTATGAGCTAGTTGTTGCATAGGGAGATGATATGAATGTATTAAGTGTGGGATTTTTAATATTATCAGTCTGTTGCCACTTTCTTGTGGGTTCGAGAGTATTTCCAGACGTTAAGAGAAATACAATGATACTTGCCTCTTTGATGCTTTTGTTTGCAGGGGTATCTAGTGGCTATAAGATTTTCACTGCAAATTTTTGCATTATTCTCATGCTATTGGCTTGTGTAATACGGTGGGTTAAAGGAAAGAAACGCCTAAAAGAAATAGATAACATAGGTATGTTGTACGTAACTCTTTCTTTCATACCTTTTTTGGTTTTTATGATTGAGTGGATGAATTATTGAGTTTTCAATCCCATTACGAAAGTGATACTGAGTGAACGGATAAATGAGAGCCAGCAGGCCAAAAGCATGCTGGCTAAAATAATCAGAAACGGGTATCTACCGCATCGGCCAGCATAGCCAGCAACTGCTCGCTGTCCGACCAGCTCAGGCAAGGATCGGTAATGGATTGCCCGTAGGTTAGTGATTGGCCAGCCACAATCTTCTGCGTGCCTTCCACCAGGAAGCTTTCGGCCATCACGCCAGCCACGGCCACTGAGCCTGCACGGATCTGTTGGCAGACGTTTTCCGCCACTTCCAACTGGCGGCGATGCAATTTCTGGCAGTTGCCGTGGCTGAAGTCGATCACCAGTTGTTCAGGTAAATCGAACTCGCGCAGGCTATCACAGGCGGCAACCACATCGGTCGCGTGATAGTTTGGCGTCTTGCCGCCGCGCATGATGATATGGCCATAAGGATTGCCGCTGGTCTGGTAAATGGTCATCTGGCCGGTTTTGTCCGGTGACAGGAACATATGACCAGCGCGCGCGGCACGGATGGCATCAATGGCGATGCGGGTGTTGCCGTCGGTACCGTTTTTGAAACCGACCGGGCAGGAGAGCGCCGAGGCCATTTCACGGTGGATCTGGCTTTCGGTGGTGCGAGCGCCAATCGCGCCCCAGCTGATCAGGTCGGCAATATACTGGCCGATCACCATATCCAGGAACTCGGTCGCTGTTGGCAGGCCAAGTTGGTTCACTGACAATAGCAGTTTGCGCGCCATCTCAATGCCACGGTTGACCTGATAGCTGCCGTCCAGATCGGGATCGGAAATCAAGCCTTTCCAGCCCACCACGGTGCGCGGTTTTTCAAAATAGGTGCGCATCACGATTTCCAGGCGGTCCTGATAGCGCTCGCGCAGTGCGTTAAGGCGGGTGGCATAGTCCATCGCCGCATCCAGATCGTGAATGGAGCAGGGGCCAATCACCACCAACAGGCGCTTGTCTTCGCCGGTGAGGATTTTTTCAATACGTTTACGTGACGCTGTCACGTTATCGGCTACCGATGCTGAGATCGGCAACTTCTCTGCCAGCGCCTGAGGCGTGACCAAGCTGTCGATGCGCGCGGTCCGCAGTTCATCTGTTTTGTGCATGATTGTCTCTAAAACTGTTCTTCGCGACGGCAGGAATACCGGGAAGTGATGGCGATCACAATAACGCAAAAACCGCTGAATTCAACCGTAGAGATTGTGATCGGCTGATTAAAACCGGTAAAAAAGCACAAAAAAGGGGGCATAGACGACTATCCGCCAGCCCCTAGTATCAGAACATCCTCCGGCTCATACCGAGGATATCGAGGATTTTGGTGGAGATCTCCTCCACCGAATAGTTGGTGGTATTGAGATAGCGGATCTGGTTTTTGCGAAACAGCGCTTCCACCTCGGCAACTTCCATCCTGCATTGGCGCGGGGAAGAGTAACGGCTGTTTTCGCGGCGTTCTTCGCGGATCGCCGTTAACCGCTCTGGGTTGATGGTCAACCCAAATAATTTATGTTGAAACGGTTTTAGCGCGGCGGGTAGCTGCAAATTATCCATATCATCGGCAGTAAACGGATAGTTGGCCGCGCGGATACCAAATTGCATCGCCAGATACAGGCTGGTGGGGGTTTTACCGCAGCGGGATACGCCGAGCAGGATCACCTGCGCCTGATCGAGATTGCGCAGCGATATGCCGTCATCATGGGCCAGGGTGTATTCAATGGCCGCGATCCGGGCGTCATACTTGCCCAGGTTGTTTTCGGTCAGTCCGTGGGTGCGATTAGGTACCGGCGTTGGATCCACCGCTAATTCCCCCTGTAGCGGGCCAACCAGGGCCTGCACGATATCCTGACAGAACCCTTCACTTTGGGTGATCACCTGGCGCACTTCCGGCGAGATAATCGAATAGAACACCAGTGGGCGCACGCCAGTCTGCTGGTAAATATCATTGATCTGCTGGCATACGCCCCGCGCACGCGCTTCGGTTTCCACAAAGGGCAGAGTGAAAGTGGTGGCCTTGACGGGAAACTGTGACAGCACCGCATGCCCCAAAACTTCGGCGGTAATGGCCGTGCCATCCGAGATATAAAAAACGCT
Organism: Serratia sp. 3ACOL1; assembly: GCF_003668775.1. Lineage (NCBI taxonomy): Bacteria > Pseudomonadati > Pseudomonadota > Gammaproteobacteria > Enterobacterales > Yersiniaceae > Serratia > Serratia sp. 3ACOL1. Next base: position 1,297,362 of record NZ_CP033055.1, read on the forward strand.
TCTTTCCACCCATAACTCCTTAATGCCTGAAACGACTGATAGCAACATCATGGTCTGCATACCCACATACGGTAAAGAGGGGGACAGAAATTTTGTGACGTTGGGAATCATTCGCGGCAATTAAATATATTTAATAAAACCTAATTTCATTTTTAATAAAATGACGAATGCTATTTTAGCTACCTGCTCAGAAGCAAATTGGCGCTATTTTCGTCAAATCAATCATTAAAAATACGGGTATTTAAGCAAAAGTTTAAATAATACATAATTTGTTGAATTGTAAGCTTTTAGCCAGTTAGGGAACGATCCCTAATAAAATTGTGCCCGCTGGAATTCTCTTAATTGCTATTTTCTTCATTGGCTTGATCGATTCACCTGTCCATTGTCTATGGATCATTGTGCTAGTGTGGGTGGGTGCCGTTTTTTGCGGTACGAGTCAAAAATCCGTCAATACCCTACTGATAGCAATAAGGATTGTCTCGATGTCTAACAATGGCCCAGACTTGCGTAATGTGCTTTGGTACAACCAGCTTGGCATGCACGACGTTGACCGTGTCGGTGGCAAAAATGCCTCCCTCGGTGAAATGATCACCAATCTCTCCGATTTGGGCGTGGCCGTACCCAACGGTTTTGCCACCACCGCCCAGGCATTTAACGATTTTCTTGAGCAAAGTGGGGTTAACCAGCGCATTTATCAGCTGCTGGATCAGACTGACGTTGACGATATTGCTCAACTGTCCAAGGCCGGTGCGCAAATTCGCCAATGGGTGATCGATACGCCTTTCCACGCGGAATTTGAACGTGAAATTACCCTGGCGTACCAACAACTCTCCGAGGGCGAAAGCGAAGCCTCCTTTGCCGTGCGTTCTTCCGCCACCGCCGAAGATATGCCAGACGCCTCGTTTGCCGGCCAGCAGGAAACCTTCCTCAACGTGCAGGGCATTGATGCGGTGATGGTGGCGATCAAACACGTCTTCGCCTCTTTGTTTAACGACCGGGCCATCTCCTACCGTGTGCATCAGGGTTACGATCACCGTGGCGTGGCGCTTTCCGCCGGTGTACAGCGCATGGTTCGCTCCGACCTGGCTTCCTCTGGGGTGATGTTTACCATCGATACGGAGTCCGGCTTTGATCAGGTGGTATTTATTACCTCGGCGTTTGGCCTGGGGGAAATGGTGGTGCAAGGGGCGGTCAACCCGGATGAGTTCTATGTCCATAAACCGACACTGTTGAAGGGCAAACCGGCCATTGTGCGCCGCAACCTTGGCTCGAAAAAAATCCGCATGGTGTACGCACCTTCACAGGATCACGGCAAGCAGGTCCGTATCGAGGATGTGCCAGAAGAGCAACGCAATCGTTTCTCTTTGACCGATGATGAAGTTCAGGCACTGGCACATCAGGCGTTGCTGATTGAAAAACACTACGGCCGCCCGATGGATATCGAGTGGGCCAAAGACGGCCACACCGGCAAGCTGCTGATAGTCCAGGCGCGGCCAGAAACCGTGCGCTCCAATGAGCAGGTGATGGAACGCTACCAACTGAACGGTAACAGCACCGTGCTGGTGGAAGGGCGAGCTATTGGCCATCGCATTGGGGCAGGCCCGGTGAAGGTCATCCACAATATCAGCGAAATGGATCGCATCGAACCGGGCGACGTATTGGTCACCGACATGACCGACCCGGATTGGGAACCGATCATGAAGAAGGCGGCAGCGATCGTTACCAACCGTGGCGGGCGTACCTGCCATGCGGCGATCATTGCCCGCGAACTGGGGATCCCTGCTGTTGTAGGCTGTGGCCACGCAACGGACCTGCTGAAAGAAGGGCAGAAAGTCACCGTCTCCTGCGCCGAAGGCGACACCGGTTTTGTCTACAGCGACATGCTGGAATTCAGCGTACAAAGCTCGGAAGTCACTGAACTGCCGGAACTCCCGTTGAAGATTATGATGAACGTCGGAAACCCTGACCGTGCGTTCGACTTCGCTCGCTTGCCAAATGAAGGTGTGGGGCTGGCCCGGTTGGAGTTTATTATCAACCGCATGATCGGCGTACACCCGCGTGCCCTGTTGGAGTTCGACCAGCAAACCCCGGATCTGCAGGCAGAAATCAAGACGTTGATGCTGGGTTATGACGATCCGGTCGAGTTCTATGTCGGTCGTTTGACCGAAGGGATCGCTACGCTTGGCGCTGCATTCTGGCCGAAGCGCGTCATCGTACGCCTTTCCGATTTCAAATCTAACGAATACGCCAACCTGGTCGGCGGCGAGAAATATGAGCCGCACGAAGAAAACCCGATGTTAGGTTTCCGTGGCGCGGGTCGTTACGTGGCAGACAGTTTCCGCGACTGCTTCGCCATGGAATGTGCCGCGATGAAGCGGGTACGTAATGAGATGGGCCTGACCAACGTTGAGGTGATGGTACCGTTTGTGCGTACCGTGGCTCAGGCGGAGGCCGTGGTGGCAGAGTTGGGGCGCCAAGGGCTCAAGCGCGGCGAGAACGGGCTGAAAGTGATCATGATGTGTGAGATCCCATCCAACGCCTTGCTGGCCGATCAGTTCCTTGAGCACTTCGATGGTTTCTCTATCGGTTCCAACGATATGACGCAGCTCACGCTGGGGCTGGATCGCGATTCCGGAGTGGTCTCTGAGCTGTTTGACGAGCGCAATGAGGCGGTTAAGGTGCTGCTTTCCATGGCGATCCAGGCGGCCAAGCGTCACGGTAAATATGTCGGCATCTGTGGGCAAGGCCCGTCAGACCATGCGGACTTTGCCGAGTGGCTGATGGATCAGGGGATTGATAGCCTGTCGCTTAACCCGGATACCGTGGTGCAGACCTGGGTTAATTTGTCACAAAGATAGTTTTAGGGGCGCTGCATGCTGCGCCCGTCAAGTTAAATAACATTGCCATTTTTTCATTAATTGCCAACCGCCGGTTAAACCTGGCGGTTTTTTTATATCGGCGGGTTATTTTGCACAAAAAAAAGCCCATCAACAGACGGGCAAAGACTACACACAGCAATTCAGTGATTCGGGGTTACCTTGTTGGCTGACTTGACTGGTAAAACAATGCATGGAAAGCAATGATTTTCAGCAAGATAGAGTTTTATACTAGGCAGTTATCTGGTGCGCGTCATTAAGAATCGTCCCAATAAAATAGCCTGGATTGTACTGGTTCATTGCGAGAACAGGTATTTGAATGGCATCTATTATTGCAACAAGTGAGTCAGCAGAATAATTATCGGCAGCGATGCGGCGGCGAAAGGGAATATGCGGGTTAATCGCCTGCCCAATGAATGGGCAGGCGATGTAGGGATCACAACTGTTCTAAATCTTTGGCGACTTCTTCCAGATCGGCGGTGGGCTCTGGAGCTTCGTTCACCCAGGCGCTAACCAACCGATAAGAGACCGCCAGCACGACTGGGCCGATAAACAGGCCAATCATCCCGAAGGCCAGCAGGCCACCGATAACGCCTGACAAGATCAGAATCAATGGCAAGTCGGCACCCATGCGGATTAGCGCCGGGCGCAGGAAGTTATCCAGCGTTCCGACCACGCAGCTCCACACCAATAGCACGGTGCCCCAGGTGGTGTCACCGGTCCAGTACAGCCAGATGATGGCCGGGATCAAGACCAACAATGGCCCCAGTTGGGCAAGGCAAAAGATGAACATCACTACGGTCAGCAAGGTGGCTGCGGGAATGCCAGAAATGGCCAACCCAATACCGCCCAGGATCGACTGCACCAATGCTGTCACCACCACGCCCAATGCAACGGCACGGATCGCTTGCCCGGCTAGTAACACGGCCGCATCGCCCCGAGTGGAAGCAAGGCGCACGGCAAAATGGCGGATCGCCATGCCGACCTGCTCACCGCGGGCGTACAGCAAGGCGCTGAACAGTAACATTAGCGAACAGTGGATCAGGAAACGACCAATATGCGCTGCCTGGGTGACAAACCAGGTGGCGGTCTGGCCGAAGTAAGGTTGAATTTTGGCCACCAGGGCGTTACCACCGGTGTTCACCAACAGATGATAGCTGTTATAGACTTTGTGCCCAATCACCGGAATGGAGCGCAGCCACTCCAACTGTGGAACATGGAGCTGGCCCGGCGAGTTCACCCAGGCTACGATTGGCGCGCTGTTATCCACCACGCTGCTGATCAGCAGGGCAATAGGCAGCACAAACAGCAAGAGCAGCAGGATAGTCATCGCCACCACTGCCAGCGACCGGCGGCCCCAAAGTAGGCTCTGCAGTTTAATCAATACCGGCCAGGTGGCGATCACCACCATCGATGCCCAGGCAAATCCCAGAATAAAGGGTTGAATGACCCAAAAACTGGCGACGATCATAATGGCGATAAACAGCACACCAAAAATTATCGTCGGTAAATCGTAGCGGCGTTGCGGTTGTGTCATGAATGCATTTTCATCCTAGTGAGTTAATTCCTTGGTACCCTTTTATCATGGAGCATTTTTGGCAACTTTCACAGTCAGCCGCACATTTTGTCGTGGAACACCATCCGCGGTACAGCCTTTCATTATTAAGCGCAGTGGAATAACCGCCAGACTTTCCTCTTCCTAAAGCGCAGCCATCGGCTGCGCTATCATTTTCCCAGCCAAATAATGCCAAATTCAGGATGTACAAGCGGCAAAACACCCGCCATTATGAGGTAGATAGCGATGATGCAGGGGCGGGTAACGGCCCTTGCGGTTATCGTGATAATAAAAGACAGGGGAGGGCCAGTTCCGGGCCCGATTAAGCAATTAAGAGCAGACAGAGTCAAACAAGCGAATGATCCCACAAATTTCTCAGGCATCCGGCCTCGTTCAACGGGTGCTGGACTTTTTGGCCGCGTTAAAACAGAGCGGATTCAACGGCGATACCGCCACTAGCTATGCCGATCGGCTGACGATGGCGACGGACAACAGCATTTATCAGCTGTTGCCCGATGCGGTGGTGTTTCCTCGCTCAACCGCTGATGTGGCGCTAATCGCCCGGCTGGCCGACGAAGAACGCTTCAAGGCGCTGACCTTCAGTCCGCGCGGTGGCGGCACCGGCACCAATGGACAGGCACTTAACACCGGCATAGTGGTTGATATGTCGCGTTACATGAACCGCATTCTGGACATCAACGTCGAGCAGGGTTGGGTGCGGGTAGAAGCCGGGGTGATTAAAGACCAGCTCAACCAGTATTTAAGGCCGTTCGGCTATTTCTTCGCGCCGGAACTTTCCACCAGCAACCGAGCTACCCTTGGCGGTATGATCAATACCGACGCGTCTGGCCAGGGTTCGCTGGTGTACGGTAAAACCTCAGACCATGTGCTGGGGCTGCGGGCGGTGTTGCTGGGGGGCGAAATGATCGACACCCGCGCCATGCCAACGCCGCTGGCGGAAACGATTGCCCAGGAAGATACGCCAGAGGGGCGGATCTACCACACCGTGCTGAACCGTTGCCGTGAGCAACGGGCGCTGATCCTGGAGAAATTCCCCAAGCTTAACCGCTTCCTCACCGGCTACGATCTGCGCCACGTACTGAGCGACGATCTGCAAACCTTCGATCTGACCCGCATTCTGACCGGTGCCGAAGGGACCTTGGCCTTTATCACCGAAGCGCGGCTGGATATCACACCGCTGCCGAAGGTGCGGCGCCTGGTAAACGTCAAATATGACTCTTTCGATTCGGCCCTGCGCAATGCGCCCTTTATGGTGGAAGCCAAGGCGCTGTCGGTGGAAACCATTGACTCCAAGGTGCTGAATCTGGCCCGCGAAGATATCGTCTGGCACTCGGTCAGCGAACTGATCACCAATGTGCCGGATAAAGAGATGCTCGGGTTGAACATCGTTGAGTTTGCCGGTGACGATAAGGAACTGATCGACGGCCAGATGGAAGCGCTGTGCGAGCGTCTGGACGATCTGATCTCCGAGCAGCAGGCTGGGGTGATCGGTTATCAGATTTGCGGCGATTTGACCGGCATTGAGCGCATCTACAATATGCGCAAAAAGGCGGTTGGGTTGTTGGGCAACGCCAAAGGGCAGGCTAAGCCCATCCCGTTTGCCGAAGATACCTGCGTGCCGCCGCAACATCTGGCCGATTACATTACCGAGTTCCGCCAACTGTTGGATAGCCATAACCTGAGCTACGGTATGTTCGGCCACGTTGATGCTGGAGTGCTGCACGTGCGCCCGGCGTTAGATATGTGCGATCCCCAGCAAGAAGTGCTGATGAAGCAAATATCTGACCAGGTGGTGGCGTTAACCGCGAAGTATGGTGGCTTGCTGTGGGGGGAACACGGGAAAGGCTTCCGGGCGGAGTACAGCCCGGCGTTCTTCGGCGAGGAGCTCTATGAAGAACTGCGCCGCATCAAGGCCGCGTTTGACCCGCTCAATCGCCTCAACCCGGGCAAAATCTGCCCGCCGCTGGGCGTAGATGCCGTAATGATGAAAGTCGATGCGGTGAAACGCGGTACATTCGATCGCCGCATTCCCATCGATGTCCGCACCTCATTCCGTGGTGCGATGGAGTGTAACGGCAACGGACTCTGTTTCAACTTTGACGTGCACAGCCCGATGTGTCCGTCGATGAAGATCACCGCTAATCGGATCCACTCGCCGAAAGGCCGTGCGGCCCTGGTGCGCGAATGGTTACGGTTATTGGCAGAGCAGGGCGTCGACCCCGTCGCGCTGGAAAAGCAGTTGCCGCAGCAGCGCCTCAGCTTCCGCACCCTGGTCGAGAAAACCCGTAATAGCTGGCATGCAGGCAAGGGTGAATATGACTTCTCCCATGAAGTCAAAGAAGCGATGTCTGGCTGCCTGGCCTGTAAAGCTTGTTCGACCCAGTGCCCGATCAAGATCGACGTGCCGGGCTTCCGTTCGCGCTTCCTGCAGCTTTATCACACCCGTTATCTGCGCCCAATGCGTGACTACGTGGTCGCTGGCGTCGAGAGCTATACCCCGTTGATGGCCAAAGCGCCGAAGGTGTTCAACTTCTTCTTCAAGCAGCCATGGGTGCGCGAACTGAGCCGCAACAGCATCGGCATGGTGGATTTACCATTGCTATCCAGCCCAACGTTACGCCAACAACTGTCGGGCCATAGCGCGTTCAGCATGACGCTTGAACAGTTGGAAGCATTGAGCGAAAGCCAGCGCGAACAGCATGTGCTGGTGGTGCAGGATCCGTTTACCAGCTATTACGATGCCCAGGTCGTGGCAGACTTTGTACGGCTGGTGGAAAAGCTGGGCTACAAGCCGGTGCTGTTGCCTTTTTCACCGAACGGTAAGGCACAGCATATCAAAGGCTTCCTGACGCGCTTTGCCAAAACGGCGCGCAAGACAGCGGACTTCCTTAACCGGGTAGCCAAACTGGGGATGCCGATGGTGGGTGTCGATCCGGCGCTGGTGCTGTGTTACCGCGACGAGTATCAAGAAATTCTCGGGGCCGAACGGGGGAGTTTCCAGGTGCAACTGGTCCATGAATGGTTGCAAAAGTTGCTGGCAGAACGTGCGGAACAGCCTGCCACCGGGGAAGCCTGGTATCTGTTTGGCCACTGTACCGAAACCACCGCATTACCGGCGAGTACCCAGCAGTGGGCTGCCATCTTTGCCCGTTTTGGTGCCAAGTTGGAAAACGTCAGCGTGGGTTGCTGTGGCATGGCGGGCACTTACGGTCACGAAGCCAAGAATCTGCAAAATTCCCTGGGGATTTATGAGCTATCATGGCATCAGGCGCTACAACGTTTGCCAAGGCAACGCTGTCTGGCGACCGGTTATTCTTGCCGCAGCCAGGTTAAACGCATTGAAGGCAATGGCGTGCGGCATCCATTACAGGCACTTCTGGAGATGATTGCGTGAAGCTGTGGAAACGTGAAACAACGCTGGAACAACTCAACCAAAGCGGCGAAGGATGTATGGTGGCCCATGTGGGCATTCAGTTTACCCGCTTGGAAGATGACTATTTAGAGGCGGTGATGCCCGTCGATCACCGCACTACCCAGCCGTTTGGCCTGTTACACGGCGGGGCTTCGGTGGTGCTGGCCGAGTCGATGGGCTCAATGGCGGGTTATCTGTGCACCGAAGGGGAACAAAAGGTGGTGGGGTTGGAGATTAACGCCAATCACCTGCGCGCGGTATTTAAAGGGCAGGTACGCGGGGTTTGTCGTGCGTTACACGCTGGCCGCCGCAATCAGGTCTGGCAGATCGAGATCTTCGACGATCGCGATCGCCTGTGCTGTACCTCGCGGCTGACCACGGCAGTATTGGAGTAACACCTACCCCGCAGGTTTTCGCCTGCGGGGCAAACGTTAGAGTTGGAACGGCACCCGTTTCACAAAATCCTTCTGAAAAGCGGTAGCCTTGTCCCAGCCGCCTTCCATCGAATATTTCTGGCAAATCAGCGTTAGCGTATGCCGGGCAAAATGATAGCACTGCACGCGGAACAGCTGACAGCGCTGTGGGTTGTTGATCTCGACGATCAGCCGGTTATGCAGTTTGCTCAGCGCATGCAGATAACTCTCGTCATCGCCATTTTCCAGGCATAAATTCGCCATGCCAAGGCTGACACCGTTGTAACGCTTCAGATGATTGATGTTGCATTCCGGCCGCTGTAGCGCCGCTTCCGCCATATAGAAATCCACCGTGGCATCACGGATGTTGAACTTGTATTCATCAATTTTGCTCAGCAGCCACGCATTCATCGAGATAGCCATAGGTCCACGCCCAATTAAAGCTTAATGATAATCATTATCATATTTGCAGCTGTGGCGATGATCAATGCTCCCCGCAGATTTTTTTCTGTTATGGGTCTTTTGACCCTCACGGGCTAAAAACACGTGAGCGACTAGACTTAAAGCAGGGAAAGGCATTTTTCAGACAGACAAAATGCAGAAATAGGTATTTTCTATGAATGTTTAAAACAGACGACTTATCCGTTGCTATAACCTTGTCGGGGCAGCGGGATAAGCCGTACGAGATATGATGAATTGCCATGAATTCAGAGGGATAAAAATTATCCCCGTGTCTATTTTGCCTGGATGCGCCATCGATTTATCGTGTTGCCGAGCGTAAATCCGGGCGTTTGGTAAATACCCCCGCAAAACAAACGGTTGAAGTGATAATCATTATCACTAACATGGGCGGTAAGCCAGATCGGCTGTAGTAAAACACGAATGTGAGGTAGGCCATATGCATACGGAAGATGTTGGTACTTTTTCCTTGGCAGACAACGTCTGGCAAGGCATTTCGCTGAGCGACAGCGCGGTGAAGCAGATAATCAGACTCATGCAGCAGGATGCGCAGGTGAAAGGGTTGCAACTCGGCGTCAAACAATCTGGCTGTGCGGGCTTTGCCTACGTACTGGATTTGACCCGCGAACCGGCCAGCGACGATCTGTTGTTTGAACGTGACGGGGCCAAGCTATTCGTGCCGCTCAAAGCGATGCCGTTTATCGATGGCACCACGGTAGATTTTGTTCGGGAAGGGCTGAATCAGATGTTCAAATTTAATAACCCTAAAGCTCAGAACGCCTGCGGATGCGGTGAGAGCTTTGGCGTTTAAGCGATGCAATCAACATGACACGAAGCAACGTAGAAACAGCGAAAGATGTACCGGCTTGGGTCAGCGAAGGTCGCTACAAGGAAGGATTCTTTACCCAACTGGCCACCGATGAGTTGGCCAAAGGTATCAACGAAGAGGTGGTACGCGCCATCTCGGCCAAGCGTAACGAACCCGAGTGGATGCTGGAATTCCGCCTGGAGGCTTACCGTGCCTGGCTGCAAATGGAAGAGCCACACTGGCTGAAAGCCAACTATGACAAGCTGAACTATCAGGATTACAGCTACTATTCAGCGCCGTCCTGCGGCAGCTGTGATGACGCCTGCGGTTCTCAGCCTGGGGCGGAACAGCAGCCTGGCGCCAGTACGGAAAACGGCTACCTGACCAGCGAAGTTGAACTGGCGTTTAATCAGTTGGGTGTACCGGTGCGTGAAGGTAGTGAAGTGGCGGTAGATGCCATTTTCGACTCGGTTTCCGTCGCGACCACCTACCGTGAAAAGCTGGCGGAGAGCGGGGTGATCTTCTGCTCGTTCGGTGAGGCCATTCACGACCATCCAGACTTAGTACGTAAGTATCTGGGCCGAGTGGTGCCGCATAACGACAACTTCTTTGCCGCACTCAACGCTGCGGTGGCTTCCGACGGCACTTTCGTCTACGTGCCGAAGGGCGTACGCTGCCCAATGGAGCTTTCCACCTATTTCCGCATTAACGCCGCGAAAACCGGCCAGTTTGAACGCACCATTCTGATTGCCGATGAAGGCAGCTATGTCAGCTACATTGAAGGCTGCTCAGCGCCGGTACGCGACAGCTATCAGCTGCACGCGGCGGTAGTAGAAGTGATCCTGCATAAAGACGCCGAAGTGAAGTATTCCACGGTGCAAAACTGGTTCTCCGGCGGCGGCGAAAGCAAGGGCGGCATTCTTAACTTCGTCACCAAGCGTGCGCTGTGTGAAGGCTCAGGGTCCAAAATGTCCTGGACACAGTCTGAAACCGGCTCGGCCATCACCTGGAAATACCCAAGCGTGATCTTGCAGGGCGACAACTCGATCGGTGAGTTTTTCTCGGTGGCGCTGACCAGCGGCTACCAACAGGCGGATACCGGCACCAAGATGATCCACATTGGTAAAAACACCAAGTCGACCATTATTGCCAAAGGGATCTCCGCCGGGCACAGCCAAAATACCTATCGTGGACTGGTGAAGATCCTGCCCGGGGCGGAAAACGCCCGTAACTTTACCCAGTGCGATTCGATGCTGATCGGGCCCAACAGCGGGGCGCATACCTTCCCCTATGTGGAGACGCGCAATAACAGCGCCCAGCTTGAGCATGAGGCTACCACCTCGAAGATTGGTGACGACCAACTGTTCTACTGCCTGCAACGGGGCATCAGCGAAGATAACGCCATCTCGATGATCGTCAATGGTTTCTGTAAGGACGTGTTCTCCGAGCTGCCGCTGGAATTTGCCGTAGAGGCACAGAAGTTACTGGCTATCAGCCTGGAACACAGCGTCGGTTAAGCACCCGTATTTATAGCGCAGTAGCGCGATCAGAGGACACAGCATGTTAAGTATCAAGAATTTGCACGTCAGCGCCGAAGGAAATGAAATCCTCAAAGGGCTGAGCCTGGACATCAAACCGGGCGAAGTGCACGCCATTATGGGGCCCAACGGTTCCGGCAAAAGCACGCTTTCCGCCACGTTGGCTGGCCGGGAAGAGTATGAGGTCACCGCAGGTGAAGTGACGTTTAAAGGCAAAGATCTGTTGGAACTGGCTCCTGAGGATCGGGCCGGTGAGGGCGTATTCCTGGCGTTCCAGTACCCGGTAGAGATCCCCGGCGTCAGCAACCATTTCTTCCTGCAGACCTCGGTGAATGCGGTGCGTAATTACCGTGGCCAAGAGGCGCTGGATCGCTTCGACTTCGCCGACTTTATCGAACAGAAGATTGAGTTGCTGAATATGCCAGCGGATTTGTTGACCCGTTCGGTCAACGTCGGTTTTTCCGGCGGCGAGAAGAAACGAAACGACATCCTGCAAATGGCCGCGCTGGAGCCGGAGCTGTGCATTCTGGATGAAACGGATTCCGGGCTGGATATCGATGCCCTGAAGATCGTCGCCAACGGCGTCAATTCGCTGCGTGACGGCAAGCGCGCCTTTATTATTGTCACCCACTATCAGCGCATTCTCGATTACATCAAACCGGATTACGTTCACGTGCTTTCCCAGGGGCGCATCGTGAAGTCCGGTGATTTCTCATTGGTGAAACAGTTGGAGGAGCAGGGCTATGGCTGGCTTTCCGACCAACAGTAATTCACGGGCGTTACAGCAGTTGTACAGCCTGTTCGAAGCGCGCGGCGGCGAGCGTTCTGCGCATGCGTTAGCCCATTGGCAGCAGGCTTTACGCCAAGGCTGGCCGACTCGCAAGCAGGAAAACTGGAAATATACCCCGTTGGAAGGCTTGCTGGAGCAACAGTTCCTGGAGCCTGTGGACAACGTTTTCAACGCGGAACAGCGCGACAAACTGGCGTTGAAGATCGATGCGTATTGCCTGGTGTTTGTCGATGGGCGCTTATGTCCACAACTGAGCGATGAGGATCTTGGCGACTACCGGTTGACTAGGGTGGCCTATGATGCGCCACTAACGCTGCCGGAACCGATCCAACCAGAAATCTTTCTGCATTTGACCGAAAGCCTGGCGCAGGAAACCAGCGTGATTAGCCTGGCGGCGGGCAAAGCTCCGGTTAAACCGCTCTATCTGTTGCATATCAGCACCGGTCGCGAGCAGCCCGGAGAAGTGAATACGCTGCATCACCGGCACCATTTGGAGATTGCGAGTGGTGCACGAGCTTCGGTCATCGAACACTATGCCAGCGTCAGCGCTGCGGCTCACTTCACCGGTGCGCGCCTGACCGTGATGGTGGGTGATAATGCCGAGCTGCATCATTGCAAACTGGCGTTTGAGAGCCAGGCCAGTTACCACTTTGCCCATAACGACCTGATGATAGGCCGCGACGCTCGAGTTAAAAGCGATAGCTTCCTGCTGGGAGCTGGGCTGACTCGCCACCACACCAGTGCGCAGTTAAACGGTGAGGGGAGCAATGTGGTAATCAATAGTTTGGTGTTGCCGGTGGGTAAAGAGGTGTGCGATACCCGCACCTATCTGGAACACAACAAAGGCTACTGCGAAAGCCGCCAACTGCACAAAACGGTGGTCAGCGATCGGGCCAAAGCGGTGTTTAACGGCATGATCAAGGTCGCGCAACACGCGATCAAAACCGACGGCCAAATGAACAACCACAACCTGTTGTTGGGCAAGGTGGCGGAGGTCGATACCAAACCGCAGCTGGAAATCTACGCCGATGATGTCAAATGCAGCCACGGTGCCACCGTGGGCCGCATCGATGAAGAGCAGCTGTTCTATCTGCAATCGCGCGGTATTGATAAGCACGCGGCGCAGCAGATGATCATCTTTGCCTTTGCCGCTGAACTGACGGAGGGCATTGCCGACCCGGTCATTCGGGAGTTGGTGCTGGCGCGTATCGCCGATCGTTTACCCCAGGAGGCGGCATGAGTTATCCCCTGGAACGGGTACGTAGCGATTTCCCCCTGTTGGCTCGGGAGGTCAATGGGCAACCGTTGGCTTACCTGGACAGTGCTGCCAGCGCGCAGAAACCGCAGAGCGTGATTGACCGCGAACTGGATTTCTACCGTCACGGTTATGCCGCGGTTCATCGCGGTATCCATACGTTGAGCGCCGAAGCTACCCAGCAGATGGAGGCCGTGCGTGAGCAAGTGGCGCGCTTTATCCACGCGGGCTCGGCGGAAGAAATTGTGTTCGTGAAAGGCACCACTGAAGGCATCAACCTGGTGGCTAACAGCTTTGGCCGCCATTTGCTCACGGCGGGTGATAGCATCATCATCACCGAGATGGAGCACCACGCCAACATTGTGCCGTGGCAAATGCTGGCGCAGGAGCGAGGCATCACGCTGCGTGTCTGGCCATTGCAGCCAGACGGCACCTTGGATCTGGCGCAACTGCCGGGCCTGATCGATGCCTCCACCAAGCTGTTGGCGATCACCCAGGTATCGAACGTGCTGGGAACCGTCAACCCACTGAGTGAGATCGTTCCCGTGGCCAAAGCGGCTGGGCTGAAGGTGCTGGTGGACGGCGCTCAAGCGGTAATGCATCAGCGTATCGATGTCCAGGCGCTTGACTGTGATTTTTATGTGTTCTCCGGCCACAAGCTGTATGGGCCAAGCGGTATCGGCATTCTGTATGGCAAGCAGGCGTTGCTGGAACAGATGCCTCCGTGGGAAGGCGGCGGCGCGATGATCCAACGGGTCAGCCTGACGCAAGGCACTACCTTTGCAGCGCCACCATGGCGTTTTGAGGCCGGGTCACCTAATACGGCGGGGATGATGGGGCTAGGGGCGGCCATCGACTATGTCGAGGCTCTGGGGCTGGAAAATATTCACGATTACGAGCAGTCTTTAATGCATTACGCATTGGATGAATTGCAGCAGGTGCCAACGCTGAAGATCTACGGCCCTGCACAGCGTGCCGGTGTGATAGCCTTTAACCTGGGTGAACATCATGCCTACGACGTGGGCAGTTTCCTGGATCAATACGGTATTGCGATCCGCACTGGGCACCACTGCGCCATGCCGCTGATGGAGTTCTACCAGGTACCAAGTATGTGCCGTGCCTCGCTGGCGTTGTACAATACCCGCCAGGAAGTGGATCGGCTGGTCGCCGGTTTGCAGCGCATCCACAGCTTGTTAGGCTAATCATTAAAGGGAGCCCCATGGCGCATTTGCCGGACAAAGATAAATTGGTGCGTAACTTTTCCCGCTGCCTGAACTGGGAAGAGAAGTACCTGTATGTGATCGAACTGGGTAGCCAGTTGCCACCGCTGGATGAAAGCGAGCGGCAGGCGGCTAACCTGATTTCTGGCTGTCAAAGCCAGGTCTGGATCGTGATGAGCAACAACGCGCAAGGGCAGGTAGAGTTTCATGGTGATAGCGATGCCGCTATCGTCAAGGGGCTGCTGGCGGTGGTGTTTATTGTTTATCACCAGCTTACGCCGCAGCAAATTCTCGATCTGGATGTGCGCCCATTCTTCAGCGAACTGGCCTTGAGCCAACATCTGACGCCTTCTCGTTCTCAAGGTTTGGAGGCGATGATCCGCGCTATTCGCAGTAAAGCGGCCCAGCTCGTCTGAGCGGGCACCCAAGGCTTATTGATGGCATGTTATGTCAATGAGCCTTTACAATTCCTGCCAAGTCCCGTCATTTTTCCACAAATTATAAGTATTTCAGCCGTTTACCCGTTGACGAGTCATTGACAATTCCTGCGTTTGATTACGTTATAACATGTTGATTTTTTGCAATTTATTGCCTTTAAATCGGATCTTGCTAATATCGAACGAGCATTTATCTTATTTACCTGCTGGCCAGCGACCGCTAGCCTTGCAATGAACCGTAAAATCAATAGGGATAAGAATGAAACGTGCGTTGACTCTAATGGGCGTGTTATTCGCCACCGTACTGACCGGCACCCAGGTCGCCAGTGCGAACGAATACCCATTGCCGCCGCCAGGCAGCCGTCTGATTGGTGAGAATACGATTTACAACGTGCCAAATGATGGCCGTTCGCTGGAAGCCATTGCGGCTGACTACAAGATTGGGCTCTTGGGCATGCTGGAAGCCAACCCGGGTACCGATCCCTATCTGCCTAAACCGGGGACGGCGCTGACGATCCCGACTCAGATGCTGCTGCCGGATACTCCACGTGAAGGCATTGTGGTCAATCTAGCGGAACTGCGCTTGTACTATTACCCGAAAGGGGAAGATAAGGTGATCGTCTATCCGATCGGTATCGGCCAGACCGGTATGAATACACCGTTGAAGGTGACCTCGGTCAGCCAGAAGATCCCGAATCCAACCTGGACGCCAACTGCCAACATCCGCAAGCGCTACCAGTCACAGGGCGTGACTCTGCCTGCGGTAATACCGGCTGGGCCAGAGAATCCGATGGGGCTGTTTGCCATGCGTCTGGCCATGGGGCACGGTGAATACCTGATCCACGGCACCAATGCCAACTTTGGTATCGGGATGCGCGTGAGCTCAGGTTGTATCCGCCTGCGCCCGGACGATATCGAAGCGCTGTTCAACCAGGTGCCACAAGGTACCAGAGTGCAAATCGTCAATGAACCGCTGAAGGTCTCCGTTGAACCAGACGGCAAACGCTATGTAGAAGTGCATCAGCCATTGTCGAGAGTGGCCAATGACGATCCGCAGACCATGCCGATCGCACTTTCTAAAAATCAGAAAGCCTTTGCTACCGATCCAGAGACCGATAAGGCAATGCTCGACAGCGCCATCGTACGGCGTTCTGGCATGCCGGTGCTGGTCAGTGTAGGGCAAGACCCTTCTGAGGTCGCTACACCGCCTACAGCGCTTCCTGGTGAGGGAGCTGACACCTCTGGCGAGACTGGTGCACCGATTAGCTCGGTGAACTAAACCTTAATGGTGCGAAAGTAGTGGGGTCCGGCATTGAGCCTGGCCCTTTTTTTGTGCCTAGGTATGGGATGGGATGATGTGCAGGGGCTATTTATTTATAGGCAAAAAAAAACGGTGCACAATGTGCACCGTTTTCAATAACCGAAGCAAACTTACTTTTTGTAAGCGTGTGCTTGGTTGTCCAGACGCTGGTTAGCGCGCGCTGCGTCGTCTTTAGCTGCTTGAACGTCAGAACGGATTGCGTTCACGTCGTTGCTCAGCTGATCAACTTTAGCGTTCAGAGTCTGAACGTCAGAAGACAGTTGATCGATTTTAGCGTTGCTTGAGCAACCAGCCAGCATAGTAGAAGCCAGGATTACCGCGCCCAGTACCAGTTTAGTACGATTCATTATAACACCCTCTAGATTGAGTTAATCTCCATGTAGCGTTACAAGTATTACACAAACTTTTTTCGAAAGAGAATAAATTTTTTGTATTAAGGCCCTTTATTTTGATCGTTCGCTCAAACTTGCATCTTGTTTTGCAAAATAGTTAAAAAATCGAAGGAAAACAGCCTGATTCTATGGGACAACTCTCAAATGAAATTGGCGAAATAAACCGCTTTAATGGTTGCGTTTTTCTGAAAGTGCGTTATTGCAGATAAAAAAAACGCCGCTAAGCGGCGTTTGGGTCACAGACTTGTTGTCACGTTTATTATTACAGCACGTGAACCGAGGCAGTATTGGTGGTGCCGCTTGGTACCAGAGCACCAGAAACCATCACTACGACGTCGCCTTTCTGTGCCAGGCCGCTCGCCAAAGCAACTTCTTTACCAATGCGGTAGAAGTCGTCGGTAGAAGCGATTTCTTTGACCATCTGAGTGGTGATACCTTTGCTCAGGATCAGTTGACGAGCGGTGACTTCGTTGGTCGTCAGTGCCAGGATCACGGCGTTAGGGAAGTACTTACGCACGGATTTGGCTGATTTGCCGCCGCTGGTGGCAACCACGATCAGTGGCGCGTCCAGTTTTTCGGCAGTTTCTACCGCACCGCGGCATACCGCTTCGGTGATACGCAGTTTACGGTTGTCGTTCAGGGTGTCGATACGGCTAGGCATCACGCGATCGGTACGTTCGCAGATGGTTGCCATGATGGTAACGGCTTCCAGCGGGTATTTACCCTTGGCGCTTTCACCAGACAGCATCACCGCATCGGTACCGTCCAGGATGGCGTTGGCAACGTCACCGGCTTCTGCACGGGTAGGGCGCGGGTTCTTGATCATTGAATCCAGCATCTGGGTCGCGGTGATAACCACTTTGCGTGCGCGGTTACACTTCTCGATCATCATCTTCTGCGCGAAGATTACTTCTTCAACCGGGATTTCAACACCCAGATCGCCACGAGCTACCATGATGCCGTCAGACGCTTCGAGGATCTCGTCGAAGTTGTTCAGGCCTTCCTGGTTTTCGATCTTGGAGATGATCTGAATGTTTTCGCCGCCGTGGGCTTTCAGGTGCTCACGGATTTCCAGCACGTCGGAACGCTTACGGATGAAGGAAGCCGCAACGAAGTCTACGCCTTGCTCACAACCGAAGATCAGGTCACGTTTGTCTTTTTCGGCCAGCGCTGGCAGCTGAATGGAAACACCTGGCAGGTTAACGCCTTTGTTTTCGCCCAGATCGCCGCTGTTCAGTACTTTACAGATCACTTCGCTTTCGGTGACCGCAGTCACTTCCATACCGATCAGGCCATCGTCCACCAGGACGGTGTTGCCAATTTTCAGGTCGGCAGCAAAGCCAGGGTAGGTCACCGCAACGCGCTCTTTGTTGCCGATAACGCTCTGGTCGGTAGTGAAGGTGAAGGTCTGACCAGCAACCAGGGCTGCATCAACGCCGCCTTCCAGCTTCATGGTACGGATTTCCGGGCCTTTGGTATCGAGCAGGATACCGGCGTTTTTACCGGTTTTGGCAATTACCGCACGCATGTTCTTGATGCGGTTGCCGTGTTCTTCATAATCGCCGTGGGAGAAGTTAAGGCGCATTACGTTCATGCCCGCGTTCAGCAGGCTAGTCAGCATTTCTTCCGACTCGGTTTTCGGGCCGATAGTACAAACAATTTTGGTCTTTTTCATGACGATTTTTTCTGCAAGTTGTGATGGATAATAAAACTAACGGTACCGGCGGCTAGGCCATCGGTAAGGGATTTGGGCTGTGCCTGGCAATGCAAAACATAGTTAAGGATAGGTGACCTTGGTCGAAATGGGGTGGAAAAATTCGGCCGATGCCCAGGTGCGGGTAAGCTGCGCAAAAAGCGAGGATGAGAATTTGTTGTAATTGCGTTTTCGCAGATCAAGGGCTGAAACCATTCAACTGAAAGACGTTGCGCATTATAAGGCTATGCGGCTGGAAACAAAACAAAAAACCGCAGTTGTCGGCAGTTTTGTACATAAAGTCAGCAAATGTGGCGCAAATTGGCCGCCTGCCAGCGGGTTTGTTGCGCAAATAGCATTACTGTAACGGATTATGTTTTCAAAAAAATAAAGTGACGGACTTCACGCTTTCAAACATTTTGCTGAATTTCCAACAGGACTCCGTCATCCAGACAGAAACAGCCAAATACGGTAGCGGCAGGGATCGCCAACGTTTCCTGGGCCATCAGAGTATGCACGTCACTGCCGACGGTGAACTCGAAGATCCCAGAAAGGATGCGGATGTGTTGGGGGTAGGGGCGTTTTTGCAGTTGGTCGAAGGTGCCTGCGGCAAACTTGACTTCCCAGGCGGTGCTACCATCGCTCATTAGCCCTTGGCGGCGGGCGAGGCCATTGTCGAGTTGTTCGAACGGCAGCTGTGATTTAAAAACCGACATCAAAATTACCTCCATCAGGATACTGCGCTGATGATACGCGACGGGCTGACGCTCTGTCCGGTATTACTGTTAAATTGGGTTGCCGTTAGGCGAGAGATAATACTGGGAAGCGAAACAAGAAGTGGTGCGTCCGAATGGACTCGAACCATCGACCCCCACCATGTCAAGGTGGTGCTCTAACCAACTGAGCTACGGACGCACTGTGCTACTTTCAGGAATTTGGTGCGTCTGAATGGACTCGAACCATCGACCCCCACCATGTCAAGGTGGTGCTCTAACCAACTGAGCTACAGACGCATCTTTTCCCTCTCTGTCATGGCTGACAGCGGGGACGAATATTAACGAGCAACCTGGCTGCTGGCAAGGGGAAAAACGCAATTTTATTTGGTATTTCACGCGATTGCTGAGCTTATGTGCAGTAAGGCGGTTTTTTCTGCAATGGCTGGCGAGGAACTCGCCGGTTTGCCTGTGACAAACCGGCGAACGCTATTAACGGGTGGAACGCTGCAAAATCAACGCCGGGGGTTGGCGCTGCAACCAACGCATCCGCAATACCATCATGATGGCGGCGAAGGTCAGGCCAATAATAAAGCCGAACCAGAATCCGCTAGGCCCCATCGCTGGCACGATGTAGTCCGTCAGCGCCAGCAGATAGCCGCTTGGCAACCCGAGAACCCAATAGGCCACAAAGGTGATATAGAAGATCGCCCGGGTATCTTTATAGCCCCGCAGAATACCGCTACCGATCACCTGGATGGAGTCGGATATCTGATAAATCGCTGCCAGCAGCATCAGATGGGAGGCCATGGTCACGACCGCAGGGTTATCGTTATACAGCAGGGCGATAGACTCGCGGAACGCGGCGGTGAACAATGCCGAGCAACTGGCCATGGCGATGCCTACGGCAATCGCCGCATAGGCGGCAATCCGAGCGCCCTCTACCGAGCCTTCGCCCAGACGGTGTCCAACACGAATAGTCGCCCCAACGCCGAGCGACAGCGGCAGTACAAACATCAGTGAGCTGAAGTTCAGGGCAATCTGGTGCCCGGCCACCGCGACGATGCCCAGCGGTGAAACCAATAATGCCACCACGGCAAACAGCGTCACCTCAAAGAACAAGGCCAGGGCAACCGGCAGACCAATACCGATCAGGCGTTTTAACGCCTGCCAGTCCGGACCACGATGTGCACCTTCCTCCAGCTTGATATCCCGCAGCGAGGACGCACGTTTGGCATACCAGCGCATCATCAGGAACATCATCCAATACACGCTGGCGGTGGCGACACCACAACCGACGCCGCCCATTTCCGGCATGCCAAACTTGCCGAAAATCAATATGTAGTTGATCGGGATGTTGATCAGCAGACCCAAAAAACCGATTACCATGCCGGGCTTGGTTTTGGATAAACCTTCACACTGGCCACGGACGACCTGGAAGAACAAATAGCCGGGAGCTCCCCACATAATGGCATGCAGGAAACCAACGGCCTTTTCAGCCAGCAGCGGATCGATGTTGTGCATCATGTCGATCACCAACTGGCTGTTATAAATCACGGCGATAATGAGTAATGAAACCCCTGATGCCAGCCAAAAGCCCTGGCGCACCTGATACGCGATACGATCGCGGCGACCCGCGCCGTTGAGCTGGGCGATCACCGGGGTCAAGGCCAGCAGTAAACCGTGGCCGAACAGGATGGTCGGCAGCCAGATAGAGGTCCCGACGGCAACGGCGGCCATATCCGTGGCGCTATAAGAGCCCGCCATGATGGTATCGACCACGCCCATTGCGGTTTGGGATATTTGCGCGATGATGACCGGAATTGCGAGGGTCAATAAACTACGCGCCTCAATAAAGTACTTCTGCACGTATACACCTTTCTAATTATTTATGGGGAAGGGGTGTCGCTGCATCAGCAACAACTAAAAACTGCGGAATATGCCGAAAAGATTGTACCTGCTAGCCGGGGTTAAGCAAAGGTTGTAACGAAATAGTTATACTCGTCGTCTTGAAACTACAGTGCTGTTAGCCCCCAGGGCATAAACTAGGCAAGCACTGCTTTTTTGCCGTTGTGCGTTTGGTTTTCTGCCGTAACTGGGGCAAACTGCTTACAGCGCGTTGAACATAGTCATAAAGAAGAGGCCAACATGTTTACCGGTATCGTACAAGGCACCGCCCCGCTGGTTGCCATTGATGAAAAACCCAACTTCCGTACCCACGTTGTTGAAATGCCTGATGAGCTGTTACCAGGGCTGGAGTTGGGGGCCTCGGTGGCCCACAACGGCTGCTGTCTGACCGTCACGGAGATTGCAGGCAATCGCGTCAGCTTTGATTTGATCAAAGAGACTCTGCGGTTGACCAATCTTGGCGATCTTAAACTGGGTGATGTGGTCAATCTGGAAAGAGCCGCCAAGTTTAACGATGAAATCGGCGGGCACCTGATGTCCGGGCATATTATCTGTACCGCGGAAGTCACCAAGATTTATACCTCGGAAAATAATCGCCAGATCTGGCTGCGTATGCCGAATATCGATTTGATGAAATATGTGCTGCATAAGGGTTTCATCGGCATTGATGGCATTAGCCTGACCATAGGTGAGGTGGTCAATAACCGTTTCTGCGTGCATTTGATCCCGGAAACCCTTGAGCGCACCACGCTGGGTAAAAAGCGCCTGGGGGATAAGGTCAATATAGAAATCGATCCGCAAACTCAAGCGGTGGTGGATACCGTCGAGCGTGTGCTAGCTAATCGTGAGGCTGCGTTAGCTGTCACCAAGCCGTCTGTACCCAAAGCCTGATAACCCTGCACCAATAACCACATATAGGAGCCAAACGTGAAGTTTTACGGGAAAACGATGATGCTAGCGGCGCTGTTGGCGCTGACCGCCTGTTCAAGCTCCCCAGAACAGGCGAACTCACAGTCTGCCGAGGCTGAAGATGATACCTGTGGTGCATCGCAGTATCAGAATTATGTGGGTAAACCGCTGTCTGCGTTGGACGGGGTCAATATTCCCCAGCAGGTTCGGACTATTCCTTATAACTCGATGGTAACCATGGACTTCAATCTAAAGCGCTTGAACTTCCTGGGTGACAGTGAAGACAAAATCATTCGCGTTTATTGCGGTTAATAACCCTTTACCCCAACCCTGTGGGTTGGGGTAAAGGATTTTAGCGGGGAACTCGCAGACCGCCTTCGACGCCTTTAGGGCTGAATACCACCTGCCAAAGTTGAATATCGCGAGCGCGGAACGCTCCTGCGCAGGCATTAAGGTAATAACTGAACATCCTTTCAAAACGTTCGGAATAGCGCGATGCCAGCTGTGGCCAGCTGTGTTTGAAACGTTCATACCAGGCCATCAGGGTGCGATCGTAATCTGCGCCGATATTATGCCAATCTTCCATGACGAAACGGCCTTCGCTGGCCTGGGCAATATGTTTCACCGACGGCAGGCAGCCGTTGGGGAAGATGTATTTATTGATCCACGGATCAACGTTCATATCGGTCTCGTTGGACCCTATGGTATGCAACAGGAAAATGCCATCAGGTTTTAAATTACGTTCCACCACCTCGAAATAGGTTCGGTAGTTCTTCGGCCCAACGTGTTCGAACATGCCGACCGAGACGATGCGGTCAAACTGCTGGTGGAGATCGCGGTAATCCTGCAGCAGAATTTCCACGTCCAGCCCGGCACAGCGCTCTTGCGCCATTTTCTGCTGTTCGGCGGAGATGGTGACCCCCACCATGGAAACGCCGTAGTGCTTGGCCGCATAAGCAGACAGACCGCCCCAGCCACAGCCGATATCCAATACCCGCATGCCGGGCCGCAGGTGCAGCTTTTCGCAAATTAGCCGTAGCTTGGCTTCTTGCGCTTCTTCCAACGTCGTGGCCTGTTGCCAATAGCCGCAGGAATATTGCATATAGGGATCCAGCATCTGAGTAAACAAATCGTTACCCAGATCGTAATGCTCTTTGCCAACGATCCAGGCACGTTTTTGGGATTGCAGATTGGTCAGGCGGGCGGCGGCAATACGCAAGATATCCTTCAGGTGGTGGGGCAGTTTCTTTTCCAGGCCAGCTGCGACAACCCGCTGAAAAAACATGTCCAGCCGTTCACACTCCCACCAACCGTCCATATAGCTTTCGCCCAGCCCCAGAGAGCCGTCTTGCAGTACGCGTTTAAAGAAATTGGGATTATTGATCTGAATATCGAAAGGGCGTGAACCATTGATTTCAATACCGGCCATGCTAAGCATTTCATGAGCGATACGATACCAATGGTTATCCTGGATGCTCAGATCTTCTATACACGATGAACTCATAGCTTCTCCATCACCTTCTTCTGACTTATGATCCTGCAGAATTTAGCGTAGACAATTTCTACAGGGACATACGTATACCTACGGTAAAAATTCACCGTGGTGTCTGAAATCCGACTTGAACAGAGGAAATTTAAGAGACTCCCTGCGTCAAAGGACGCGGGTAAATGCAACCTTAAATAAAGTGTGATGCCATCCACGTACGCAGCAGTTGCTGCAATAAGAGCTTAGTATAACTGTTATTCTAAAAGGTCGTTTTTGAGTATAGGCTTGCCGAGGCGTAGACTCAACTGCAAATCGCGCTCGGCAAGAATTTTCATTAAGTGACTATTTACATAGGTAATTATGAGACGGAGTCGGCATGCTCCGGCCGTGTTACCTGAGTTTCATCCGTTCCTTTCCCACGCTGGATCAGATAGCCCAAGGCCGCTAAAAATACGGTAGCAACCATTACGGTAGCCGTGGCTAACAGCGGTTGGGCGATAAATGCCGAAACCAACAGGCTGGCGATAAAACATAATCCCAATTGTAGCGTGTTTTGCAGCGCAGCGGCTTTGCCACTGTTGTTGGGGAAGGGCATCAACGCATTGGCCACTAAAATAGGATAGCTGGCACCGTTTACTAACGCCATAAAGCAGAACGGGATCAGCAGAGTGGTCAACGTCGGTTCGCTCAGGGTGGCAATCAGATACAGCGCTACCATGCTGATGCCATAAGCTACCAACAGCCATGGCAGCAAGGTTTTGCCAGAAATGCGATTTAAGGCGCTACGGCAGCTGTAACCTCCTAATAAGAAAGCCAGCGTTTGTGGCACATAACTCAGGCCAATATCGTTGGGACTATACCCCATATCGCCGAGGATAAAGGGGGAGCCCGTCAGCCAGGCAAAGAACCCGGCAGAACAGGCGGCAAAAACCATCACGTTGCCGCTGAACACCGGGGATTTCAAGATCTGCATAAAGCCAAGGCTGGGCTTTTTATCGGCGGAAGGTACCAGTCTGCTACGGTCTTTCAGCAGTAAGGTGGGGATCAGCAGCAGGGCAGTGATCCCCAGCAGCACGGCGAAGATGGCCCGCCATCCCATATGGTTGAGCAACCAGGCGCCCAGCAGCGGGGCCAGCGCCGGAGAGAGGGCAACCAGAGGCATAATGGAGGCAAAAACGCGGTTGGCTTTGCCATCGCGGTAGCGATCGACCACGATCGCCTGCCAGGTGACGGCGGCGGAACACACGCCAATGGCTTGAATAAAGCGCAGTGACCACAGTTGTGCCACGTTCTCGACCCAAAGCATACCGAGGCAGCCGACGGCGAACAGCGCCAGGCCAATCAATAACACGGGTTTACGGCCAATACGGTCGGACAGCGGCCCCCACAGCAACTGGGCAAAGGCAAAGCCTGCCAGGAAGATACTCAGGCTGGCGCTGATCGCCCCAGCGGAGATTTGCAGATCCTGCTGCATTGCCCCAAAGGCGGGCAGGTACATATCGGTAGCCAGATAGCCCAACATGCTCAGGCCGGCCAGGTAGAACATAAATCCAAAATTTCGCATTGCTATTTCTCGTTAAAATTATGTTGTCGCAGGTTTTGAAGCGCCGGCAAGTGTATACGGCTGGATCTCTGCTTGTGAAACGGTAATATTTGCAAGGTGCTGTTAAAAAATTTGAAGGCAAACTTATGTGGTCTGAATATTCACTCGATGTGGTAGATGCGGTAGCGCGGACCGGCAGTTTCAGTGCGGCGGCACAGGAGTTGCACCGAGTTCCTTCTGCGGTGAGCTATACGGTACGCCAACTGGAGCAATGGCTGGCGGTACCGCTGTTTGAACGCCGTCACCGCGATGTGGAACTGACGCCAGCGGGGGCGCTGTTTGTTAAGGAGGCGCGGGTTGTTATCAAAAAAATGCTCGATACCCGACGACAGTGCCAGCAGGTGGCCAACGGTTGGCGCGGGCAACTGCGGATTGCGGTCGATCTGATCGTCAAACCTCAGCGCAGCCGCCAACTGGTGCTGGATTTTTATCGCCATTTCCCCGACGTGGAACTGATAGTGCAGCCGGAAGTATTCAACGGCGTATGGGATGCGCTAGTCGATGGCCGTGCGGAGATGGCCATTGGTGCAACGCGGGCGGTGCCGGTGGGTGGCGGTTTTGCCTTTCGCGATATGGGCTTTATGAATTGGCTCTGCGTAGTACATGCTAAACATCCGCTCGCCGCCTTGCAAGGAAAGCTGCGCGACGATCAGCTACGGCCTTATCCCTCGTTGCTGTTGGAAGATACTTCGCGCAATTTACCCAAGCGGGTGACCTGGTCGCTGGACAACCAGCGGCGGCTGACCGTGCCTGACTGGGTTTCGGCGGTAGATTGTTTGCGTGCCGGGCTGTGTGTGGGCATGGTGCCTGCACATCGCGTATTGCCGTTGGTGCAAAGTGGCGAACTGGTGGTGTTGACACTGCATGAGCCTTTCCCGCCCAGCGCTTGCTGCCTGACCTGGCAGCAAAACGCCCAGTCTCCGGCCATGGCCTGGCTGCTGGACTATCTGGGCGATAGCGAAACGCTCAATCAGGAATGGCTCAGTGAAGAGGATCCGGGGGGTAATCGGGCGCAGCATGCGGCGCCTCTACGGAGAAATATGGGGTTAAGGCACAGTATTTAGCGACGGTAATCGACAAAAGGACCATCGGCGACTGAGCGGCGCTCGATGAGTTTTGGATGCACTTCAATTACCTGCGATTCTTCACGCTTGCTGATGATACGATCCAACAGCATGGTAAAGGCCATTTCGCCCAGGCGCTCTTTCGGCTGGTGAATGGTGGTCAGCGCCGGGGTGAAGTAGCGGGCATTACGCACGTTGTCGTAGCCAATAACCGAGATATCCTGCGGTACACGCAACCCCAGCTCGTCGGCGGCGCAGATCGCCCCCATGGCCATAATATCGCCGCCACAGAAAACGGCGGTTGGGCGATGTTTTTGCGACAGGATCTGATGCATGGCTTTGTAGCCAGATTCAGGCTCGAAATCCCCCTGCACGATCCATTCTTCGCGCACTTCGATGTTGGCTTCCTTCATAGCTTTCAGAAAGCCCTGGTGGCGACCTCCACCGGTATTACGCGCCAGTTGACCAGGAATTGCACCGATGTCACGGTGGCCACGTTCGATCAGGTAGCGGCCTGCCAGGTAACCGCCCTCGAAGGCATTGTCGATAATGGTATCGGTGAAGTCTCCGCGTGCGGTACCCCAATCCATCACTACCATGGGAATATTACGGTAATCTTCCAGCATGCCCAGTAGCTGATCTGGATATTCTGAACACATCACCAGCAGGCCATCGACGCGCTTTTGCGCCAGCATCGCCAGATAGGCTTGCTGTTTATCCAGATTATTGTGCGAGTTACACAAGATCAGGGTATAGCCTTTGCTGTAGCAGCTGTTTTCTACCGCTTCGATCACTTCGGCAAAATAGGGGGCCTCGCTCGAGGTGGCGAGCAAACCGATCGATTTGGTGTGATTGACCTTGAGGCTGCGGGCGACGGCGCTGGGTGAATAGTGCAGCTCTTTGATGGCGGCCCAAACGGCCGTTTTGGTATCTTCGGCGACGAAACGCGTTTTATTGATAACGTGCGAAACGGTAGTGGTAGAAACGCCAGCGCGTTTGGCCACATCTTTAATCGTTGCCATGTAAAAAATGACTCCTAAACCCACATGTTACAGCATGTAAGTATGATGTTAATCGTTTGCCTACGTAGATCCTTTCCCAGATAAGCGAAAACTGAGTTTTTAGTGCTGAAGTCGTAAATCGCTTGAACAGGGAGGGGCAGTTTATCGGTACGCAGTTGTGAACTGCGGATTTTGTCGCATATTGAAGAAAAGTGGAAGAGCTAATCGGTAATTATCAGCGGGGAAATCATAACAAGATTTTAATCACGAACTGTGGGAAAATGATTTGACGTATAAACTGTGTGGCTTATGCTCTGGAAAAGCCAATCTGAGAGGGAGTTGTATATGGATACCAATTTGAAGATGTCATTACTCACCACCGTGGGTGCTTTGGCAATGATTATTGCTTTCAGTTTTATTGCCGCATTGAACTGATCCGCAGCAGAAAAACAAAGGCGCAGCTTGATGCCGCGCCTTATTATTAGCTAGCCACCCGCCGTTAAGCCAGGTTTTCTGCCACGAACGCCCAGTTCACCAACGCCCAGAAGTTTTCCAGGTACTTTGGCCGCGCATTGCGGTAGTCGATGTAGTAAGCATGCTCCCACACGTCAACGGTCAATAACGGAACGTCTGCGCCGGTCAGCGGGGTTGCCGCATTTGAGGTGCTGACGATCGCCAAACTACCGTCCGCTTTTTTCACCAGCCAGGTCCAGCCAGCGCCGAAGTTTTTCACGGCGGCATCGGTGAACTGCTCTTTAAAGGCGGCGAAGGAGCCGAATGACTTATTGATCGCCTCTGCCACTGCGCCCGTTGGCTCGCCACCACCTTGCGGTGATAAGCAGTGCCAATAGAAGGTGTGGTTCCAGACCTGAGCGGCGTTGTTGAACACGCCGCCGGTGGAGGTCTTGACGATCTCGACCAGGGATTTGCCTTCGAACTCGCTACCTTTCACCAGATTGTTCAGGTTAACCACGTAGGTGTTATGGTGCTTGCCATAGTGGTATTCCAGCGTTTCTGCGGAAATGTGCGGTTCGAGAGCGTTTTTCTCATATGGTAATGCAGGTAATTCAAACGACATTGCTTTCTCCTTTTATAGACAATACGCCTCTCCGACGCTGCAGGCCTAAGGGGGGCCGAGGGCGGAAAAACGCAATTGCACCACTTTTGTTATGGTTATTAATCTTAACAACTTTCGGAGGGAAAAGAACATCCAAAGTGTGCCAAGTGACTGATTGTTTAAAGTTGCAGCGGGTGATAGAGAGCACGGCCGAGCAGTTGGCTCAGCCGTGAAAGGTTAACGGATGGTGGTAGGGGTCACTACGCGGCGGGCACCAATGTAATGGTTTTGCCAATAGTCGTTATCCAACTGACTGATGCGAATTTCTTCACCGGTGCGCGGTGACTGGATGAACTTACCGTTACCAAGATAGACGCCAACGTGATCGGCGGTGCCACGGTTGTTGATGCGGAAGAACACCAGATCGCCTTTCTCCAGCTCATTACGCTTGATCGGCGCTGCATCACGCAGGTGGTACATTTCGTTGGCGGTACGCGGCATTTTGATTTTCACCACGTCTTTGTACGCGTAATAAATCAGCCCGCTGCAGTCGAAGCCTGTACCAGGTGACGACCCACCCCAGCGATAGGGTTTGCCCATTTGCCCCATCAGCTTGGCCATGGCGGTCTGTTTGGCGTGCTGATAACGTTTTTTGTGAGCGGCGGAAAGTTTCAACGGCTTTTCGCGGCCAGCTAATTTTGCCGTAGCTTTGCCTTCTTCACGATGGCGACCATAACCTTTTTTATAGCCTTTTTTAGGCGGAGTTACTTTTAGCTTGGCCGTTTTGGTTGCCTGGCTTTTGGTTTTAACGCTGGTGGTTTTTTTGGCGGTCTTTAAGGTTGCTGGTTTGGTTTTTAGCGTTTTCGGAGGGGTGGCTGCCTTCACTTTTTTATTGGCTTTCACCGCTTTCTTTTTCTTGCGGTCGTCTGGCCGGGCTTCATTAACGTGACTCTTGCGCTGCTCGGCAGAAACACGTGCCTGTGGCGCAGCGTGCGCCAAATTGAAGAAGAGCTGCGTAAATAGCAGCACAAAAAGTGTAATAATTAACCGCATATCGACGTTACCAACCTTGGCTCCGAAACAGAAATCGAATGAGTCACAGTATTCCCGAAATTCACCCTATAAAACAGCGTGGATCTCATAAATACTAATCCATATTGTGAGAAAACGTTAATGGCATTTTTATTGTTGCAAAATCAAACGCCTGGCGCCTAAAAAAGCGACAGAGATCATGTGGTTGGCTTATTGCTCGCCGGCATTGGGCAGGGCAAATATAATAGTGAAACGTCCCGATTAAAAATGTTATTCTGGGGCCATGTTTTAACCGGTTCGGTGTGTCCGCCGCTTTTGCTAAGGCAATCAGAGAATGTCCCTGCAAAAGATGGCGTTTTCTTGGCACCGGTCCTGCCGCTACAATAGCCAGTGTGATGCATGTTGTAGCCATGATGTGGCTTGAGGAAGCAATAATGACGACGATTGAAAAAATTCAGCAGCAAATTTCTGCCAACCCGATCCTGCTGTATATGAAAGGCTCACCGAAATTGCCAAGCTGCGGTTTCTCTGCTCAGGCCGTGCAGGCGCTTTCAGCCTGTGGCGAACGTTTTGCCTATGTTGATATTCTGCAAAACCCGGACATCCGCGCTGAGCTGCCAAAGTACGCAAACTGGCCAACCTTCCCGCAGCTGTGGGTTGATGGTGAACTGGTTGGCGGCTGCGATATCATCATCGAGATGTACCAGCGTGGTGAACTGCAGCCGTTGATCAAAGAAACGGCCGAGAAGTATAAAGATCAGGAAGACCAGCAGCCTTAATGGCGCAGGTTTTTACCAAATAAAATCGGGCGGCACCTTTAACAGTGCCGCCCGATTTTTTTATACCCGTCGTCTTTCAAACCGCAGCGTTGTTACCTGCACTTGCTCACCCCAGTCACTTACTAAAGTAAGCTCCTGGGGATGAGCAAGCTTGTCGCCTAGCTGCGGCTTGAAATCCATAGGGTATACGTTCTAAATTACTCCGCGCCGTCATTATGGCTGTTGGCAATCGGCCAGCCACCGAGACGTTTCCAGCGGTTGACCAATTCACAGAACAGTTGGGCGGTTTGCTGGGTATCATACAGGGCTGAGTGTGCCTGGCTGCTATCAAACGGCATACCGGCGGCGATACAGGCTTTAGCCAGTACTGTCTGCCCCAATACCAGCCCGCTAAGCGCAGCAGTATCAAAGGTGGCGAACGGATGGAACGGGTTGCGCTTCAGGCTGGCACGTTCGGCGGCAGCCATCAGGAAACTGTGATCAAAATTGGCATTATGCGCCACGATGATCGCCCGGTTACACCCCTGATCCTTAAGACCTTTACGTACGGCTTTGAAAATCGCATGCAGCGCATCATATTCACTCACTGCGCCACGCAGTGGGTTATGTGGGTCGATACCGTTGAAGGCCAGCGCTTCCGGTTGCAGGTTCGCCCCTTCAAACGGCTCTACATGAAAATGCAGCGTTTCATCTTGCTGCAACCAACCATTTTCATCCATTTTCAGCGTGACGGCGGCAATCTCTAGCAGCGCATCGGTCTGAGCATGAAACCCAGCGGTTTCCACATCAATAACAACGGGATAAAACCCACGGAAACGGCCACTCAGGGCGTTAAGATCACTTTTTTCGGCCATCAGTTTCTTATCTTTAGCGAATTCAGCGCGCATTATGACAAATTTCTTGTCTTGGTGCAGCGGAGATAGAAAGCAGGGCGCAGGGGGCGCCCTAGAGAAACCTCAGTTACCGAGGCCGTGACCTGCGTGCTTGTTCTCGATCAGTTCAATCTTGTAACCGTCCGGATCTTCGACGAAGGCAATCACGGTGGTACCGCCCTTGACTGGGCCGGCTTCGCGGGTGACTTTGCCACCGGCCTGACGGATGTTGTCGCAGGTGGCTGCTACATCATCGACGCCCAGTGCCAGATGACCAAATGCGGAGCCCATGTCGTAGCTGTCTACGCCCCAGTTATAGGTCAGCTCGATGACCGAGCCTTCGCTTTCATCGCTATAACCCACGAAGGCCAACGAGTATTTGTACTCGGTGTTTTCGCTGGTACGCAGTAAGCGCATGCCTAATACCTTGGTATAGAAGTCGATGGAGCGTTGCAGATCGCCGACACGGAGCATGGTATGGAGTAAGCGCATAATTTCCTCTGATTGGATATGCCGCGGCTGACGGCAGGTGACTTGAACAGCGTCAGACAGTATAGCCTTGTCGCATAAGGCAATTCAACGCGTGCGGTTGGTGATGGGGTAGGTTACGTTGTCACAAACAAAAAATAGCTGCGGATAATAGTGCAGCAGGCGGGAGCCATACAGAACGCCGACACGCCGTGGATCCATCCATGGAGGCTCGTATCGCGCATCCATGCGCTCAACGGTCGGCTAACCTGTATGGCTCCCACCCGGCTCAGCCTTGAGGCGTCGCGGTATTCAGCGCACCTATTTAGCTGAGCTTTACAGTGTCGGGTAATCGGTATAACCCTCGGCACCGCCGCCGTAGAAGAAATCGGCACGCTGCTCGTTGAGTGGAGCCTGGTGTTTAAAGCGTTCCACCAGATCTGGATTGGCGATATAGCTGCGGCCAAAGGCGACGGCATCAATAAAGCCTTGGGCGATCAACTCTTCCGCTTTCTCCGCCGTATAGGCACCCGCGCCAATAATCACGCCTTGGAAGTGCGCTCTTACTGCATCGCGGAAGGCGGTTGAGTAAGGCTTGCCACCGGCCCAATCTGGCTCGGAAATATGCAGGTAGGCGATACCGCGCTTGTTCAGCTCTTCGATCAAATACAGCGCCGCTTCTTCCTGATCTTCGCCGTTGTCCAGGCCATTGAACGGGCCCAACGGTGAGATACGGATACCAACGCGATCGGCACCGATTTCGGCAATGCTGGCATCGACCACTTCCAGCGTCAGACGGGTACGGTTTTCAATGCTGCCACCGTATTGGTCGGTACGTTGGTTGGACGCCGGAGACATAAACTGGTGCAGCAGGTAACCGTGCGCGGCGTGCAGTTCAATATAGTCAAAACCGGCCTCACGCGAGTTGGCAGCAGCCTGGCGGAAATCGTTGACGATCCCCGGGATTTCGTTGGTTTCCAACGCACGTGGGGTTGAGGTTGGCACACGAACCCAGGCACCGGTTTCATCACGCACCGTGGTGCGGGTTTCGGCATTGATCGCTGAAGGCGCGACCGGAGCCTGCTGGCCCGGCTGCAAGCTTGAGTGGGAGATACGCCCTACGTGCCACAGCTGCACGGCAATATGGCCCTGTTTGTCATGTACTGCCTGGGTGATTTTTTTCCACGCGGCGATTTGTTCTGGGGTATGCAGACCGGGAGCTCCGGCATAACCTTTCGCCTGGAAAGAAATCTGGGTGGCTTCGGTGATCAGCAGGCCAGCGCTGGCACGCTGTGCATAATATTCCGCCATCAACGGCGTTGGGATGTCACCTGGCTCGATGCTGCGCAGACGAGTCAGCGGAGCCATGAACACACGGTTGGGGAGGGTGGTGTGGCCAACTTTGAGCGGAGAGAACAATTTTTCAATCTTCATAGTGCATCCTATAGTATTAGACCAGTCGACTAGTGATGATAAACAATATCGCTACAATGTCTTTCGGGTAAAAAAGGGAGTTTATGGCTGCGCTGGGCGCAACAGCAATTCGATACTTTCCAGCGCACAGGTCAGTGGGGCGACCGAGTGGCGGATTTTAGCCCGCAACGATGCGCCCAACCACAGCGAATACAGCGTTTCCGCCGTGGCCGCTGGGCTCATGGTGACAGCCAGTGAACCTTCACGGATGCCGCGTTCGATCGCGTCTTGCAGATGACCGATCACGCGGCTGGTGCCCGCTTCCAAGGCATGGCGCATAGGTTCAGAAAGATCGCTGACCTCTGCGGAGAGTTTCACTGCCAGGCAAGCGTTATGGCACTCACTACGGCAGTGGAAGCTGATGGCCTGGGCGTAATAACTTAATAACTGATTACGCGCATCGCTGCGGCTGTCGGCAAATAGAGCCTGCATTTGAGCGTCGTAATGGGCAAAATAGCGTTGCAACATTGCTTCGCCGAAGGCTTCCTTCGAGCGAAAATAGTGATAGAACGACCCTTTGGGCACGCCAGCGGTAGCGAGCAACTCACTGAGGCCCATGCCGGTAAAACCAAGGCGCAGGCTGAGCGTTTCGCCGGTAGCGAGCAGATGTTCTCGGGTATCCCCGTTGCAATTCGTCTGTTTTGTCATAATGAAAATGAGAATAATAGACCGATTGGTCTAGGTCAAGTCGCAGATAAAAAAACCGGTAAAAAAATTCCCGGTTCTGACGGTAAACAGTCGACCAACTTACATTCTATCGAGGTGCTGCACAAGACCTCATACCGTAGGGGCGCCACATGCTGCGCCCGTCTAGTTGCGACAGCGCTGCAGAATATCCAGGTCGGGCTGATATTGACGTGACTGGACGTTTAACATGCCCAACAGGGTGTGGAACAGATTATCCTGTGAAACCTTATCGATCTCCGCCAGGGATTGCAGGCATTGGCGGTTAATGCCGAAATTGCGTTCATAATCGGCCGACATCCACATCAGGAAAGGCACGTGGGTCTGCTGAGAAGGCGCGAACATATACGGCGTACCGTGCAGGTACATGCCATTCTCCCCGAGCGATTCACCGTGATCGGAAAGATAGACCATCGCCGTATTGAATTTGCCGCTGTATTGCTGCAACAGCTTGATGGTGTTGTCCAGCATGGCGTCGGTGTACAGTAGCGAATTGTCGTAGGTATTCACCAGTTGCTCGTGGGTACAGTCCTGGATCTGGTTGCTGTCACAGGTTGGTGAGAACTGACGTAATTCTGGCGTACTACGGCGATAGTAGGCCGGACCGTGGCTCCCCATCTGATGCAGTACGATCACACCGTCCTCTTGCAGGCCGTTGATATAATCGTCCAGTTTATGCAGCAGCACATTATCCATGCAGACATCGCCGTCGCAATACTGTGAAAGCTTCAGTTTGGTCATGTCGATATGTGGGATACGATCGCAGGCGCCCTTACAACCGCCGTCATTCTCGCGCCACAGCAGGTTGACTCCAGCATGTGCCATTACGTCCAGTATGCCTTCCTGGTGTGCGGCCAAGGTGGCGTCGTAATCGCTGCGTGGCATGTTGGAGAACATGCAGGGCACGGAGATAGCCGTTTCGGTACCGCAGGAACTGGCATTTTTGAAATAAACCACATCGTCCTGCTTCAAGCGGGGATTCGTCTCCCGTGAGTAACCACCTAGCGAAAAATTCTCCGCCCGCGCGGTTTCACCGACCACCAGTATCACCAGGGTCTTCTTGGCCTGGCTGCTAATCACCGGGCCTAAATGGGCATCTTCACCAATTTTGACCAGCGGCAGATTTTGGTGGAAATAGCGGTGTTGAGCGTACTTGATGGTGCCAGCCACAAAATTGCTTGGGGTGAGCATTTTCACCACGCTTTTATTGTTGCGGATCAGCGAGGCGTAATCTTTGTAGAACAACGCCGCAACCAACAGGATCACCACCACGGAAAGCATCACATTGGCCGCGCGCAGGCCAATCATGTACCACCAAGGGCGGGTTTTATTGATGCGTACAAAGCACACGAAAACGGCAGGCAAAATACCCAGCAACAGCAGCCATAGCCCCATACGAGGGGTGAGCAACGCCGTCGCTTCCTGCGGGTTGGTCTCGAAGGCGTTCTGCATCATATTGCCATCAATCACCACGCCGTAGCTGAACATAAAATAGTTGGCCGCCGCGCTGCCGAGCAGCAACAGAATAACCAGAGGTTTACGCAGGAACGGAATGGTTAATACGCTGAAGATAATATTCAGGGCACAGAAAATAACCACCGGCATAGTCGCCGCAAAAATGATGCTATGTACGCTATCAAAGGTGATATATGACCAGGCCTGGTGAATAAATAGCAGGTTCTGGAAAAGCGTGAAGAATAGGGCGCAAGCCAGGATAAAACCCAAGCTGTTGCATTGTAATGATTGACGTAAGCGCATTGCCAAATCTGGATCCTGCCATGAGGTAATGCGCCGAAATTTACCAGATGAAACTTAAGATAACCTTAGACGTAGTGAGCGGCAGGACAGCGGCTGCAACGATTACAGCCGCTGGCGGACGATTAATAGGCAGCGGTAAACTGTGCCTTGATGAACTGTGGTTTTTCAACTTCGTCGATAATGGCAACCGCGAGGTCTTCTACCGAAATATTGGCTGGTGCGTCCCCCTTCATCAGCAATTGTGTCGTGCCCAAACGGAACTGGCCGGTACGCTTGCCGGGTTCCAGCAACGCGGCAGGAGAAAGGTAGGTCCAATCCAACTGGGTTTCTTTTTTCAACGCATTACGTAAATCCCGTACCGCCTGGGCCCCTGGACGAATATTTTCCGGGAACTGCGGGGTATCAACCAGCTCAACTCCTGGAGCCACTTCCAGGCTGCCGGCACCGCCAACGTACAGCAGGCGTTTAACCGCGGATTGTTTTACCGCCGCCAGGATCTGCTGAGCACCTTTAGCGGTTTTCTCATACAGATCCGCTTCTGCCCAACCTGGGTTATAGGCGCTGATCACGACATCATGGCCAGCTAACTGTTGTGCCAACCACGGGCCGTCGGCCACGTCACCCAAGGCGATGGTGAGATTGGCATTATCCGGCAGATCTTTTTTCTGACGGGCGATGGCGGTCACTTGCAGGCCGCGGGCCAAAGCTTCATCGACTACGCGGCGGCCAACAAAACCGGTTGCTCCAATAATGGCGACTTTCATGAGGTCTCTCCTGTGAAATGTTTTTTAACGGGTTGCCGTACCACTCAGTGGCGGCGCAGTAGAAATACTATAAGCCTTAACAATGCGGCTGATTAGTGCCATATTTATGCTTTCTTGATTAAGTAAAACTTCATAATCATGGATAAACTGAATCGAATGGCGGTATTCGCCACCGTGGTGGCCGAGGGATCTTTTGTTGCGGCGGCCCGTCGGCTAGAGATGACGCCTTCTGCGGTCAGCCAGCATATGAGGTCGTTAGAAAAGTCGTTGGGCGTGCCGTTATTACACCGCTCGACTCGCCGCTTGGCACTCACCGATGCGGGGGAAGCCTTTTACCCCGGCTGTGAAGCCATGTTGCAGGAAGCACAGCGCGCGGAGCAGCGGCTGGCGGAACTGCGGGATACATTGGTGGGCGAACTACGTATTGCCACCACCGTCGGGATCGGTAGCGGCCCCTTGGCGGAGGCTCTGGCTCCTTTGCTGCTGGCGCACCCGAAGCTGACGCTGCGCATTCTGGCAGATGACCAGGTAGTGGATATGATCGAGCAGCGGGTAGATATCTCACTGCGCGTAAATCTACAACTGGCAGATACCAACCTGATTGCTCACCCGCTGACCGCCTGGCCCATGGTGCTCTGTGCCGCGCCGCGTTATCTTAGCCAGCATGGCGTGCCAGAAACGCCCCAGGAACTGGTGCAACATCGCTGGATCACCGGCAGCGGTCACGGGCTGCATCTCGATTTACATCACCATGCGGGTGAAACATTCAAACTACGCCTGGCGGCGGGGCAGGTTGTCAGTGGTAGCATGAACGTGATCCGGGCCTTTACCCGCAATGGTCTGGGGATTTCCGGCCAACCGCTGTATGAAATTGGTGACGAACTGCGCCGGGGAGAATTAATCGCCCTGTTACCGCAGTGGCGGCCAGCGCCATATCGGCTGCATGCGTTGACTCTGGAACGGGTTCTGCCGGAGAAAACGCGCCAGGCGCTGCACTATTTGCGAGAATATTTTCGCCGTCATGGGGAAAAGCCACTTGCCAATGGCCCCGATGACGTCTTCAATTAGCATGACAACGCAGGAGGACGTGTGGCGCAGCAACTCGAGTTCTTTGACATCCCAAGCCCGTGCCGTGGCATTTGCCAGGCCGATGAGCGCGGCTATTGTCGTGGTTGCCTGCGCAGCCGCGAGGAGCGCTTTGGCTGGATGCAAATGAACGATGTCCAGAAAAAGGACGTTCTGCGCCTGTGTCGCCAGCGTTACCTGCGTTCATTGCGTACCGGCAAGCAGCCAGAAGAGATCCCGCCAGAGCAGCCCTCGCTGTTTTAACTTTATTGCTGATTTTCTCGATCTGCCGCACGTTAAGGCTACTTTTGCGTTTCCTACGGCTTGGGCGCTTGTGTATGCTGGCGTTAACTATTGTCATGAGGTTTAACAATGCTGAATCGTATTAAGCTGGCACCACTTGGGCCTGAGTTCTCACGCATGATTTGCGGCTACTGGCGTTTGATGGAGTGGGGCATGTCACCGCAGCAGTTGCTGACGTTTATCAAGCAACACGTTGAGCTAGGGGTGACCACGGCGGACCACGCGGATATTTATGGTGGCTATGCCTGTGAGCAGGCTTTTGGCGAGGCTATCAAGCTACAGCCCTCGGTGCGCCAGGGGATGGAGCTGGTGTCGAAGTGCGGCATCGCTACCACCGCCAAGCCGGGTAACCCAATCGGGCATTACATCACCGATCGCGAGTATATTGTGCACAGCGCAGAGCAGTCTTTATCGCACCTGCATACGGACTACCTGGATTTATTGTTGATCCATCGTCCCGATCCGTTGATGGAGGCCGATGAGGTAGCAGAAGCCTTTGTGGCGCTGCATAAAAGCGGCAAGGTGCGCCATTTCGGCGTTTCGAACTTTACGCCAGCACAGTTTTCCTTATTGCAGTCGCGTCTGCCGTTCTCACTGGTGACCAACCAGGTCGAGATATCCCCGATTTATCAGCCAGCGATCCTCGATGGCACCCTGGATCAATGCCAGCAACTGCGTATTAAACCGATGGCCTGGTCTTGCCTGGGTGGCGGGCGGTTGTTCAGCGATGCTGAGTTCCAGCCGTTACGCGATGAACTGCAAACGGTGGCGCAAGAGATTGGTGCCGAAACCATTGAGCAGGTGGTGTATGCCTGGGTGATGCGTCTGCCTTCGGCACCGCTGCCAATTATCGGCTCCGGCAAGATCGAACGCGTACGTTCGGCCCTGAAGGCGCAAGAGCTGGCCTTGAGCCGCCAGCAGTGGTTCCGCATTCGTAAAGCGGCACTAGGTTACGACGTACCTTAAGTTGAGCTGGTAAGGCTGGCATTGTGCCAGCCTTTGCCACTACTTCACTTGCATAACGCTGAAGGTTTCGTTTTTATATGCCAAGGTGACAACTTGCAGCCCTTGGCTTGGTTGCCATGAGGAATCTGGCAACCGCTTGTTAAAGAATGCATTCAGTATTAGCGGGTGGGTGAAGACGATCACTTTACCCTGGCTAAATTCATATTTTTGACCGATAGCGGACAGGAACTTATCCAAACGGTAGGCGGCAATCTCGCCATTCTCGCCTTCATCTGGCGCAACAAAGCGGATCAGGTTGTTGGCAGAGAACAGGTTTCTCGCCGCTTCGCTCTGGTCGTTTTTCAGCGTTGCCACCTTTTCTGCCTCCCAGTGCCCCAGGAACATTTCGTTCAATTGATTATCTTGCTGAACCGGGATTTGATGGTCAGCCATCACGCGTTGGGCGGTTTTGTAGCCACGCCCCAACTCGCTGCTATAAGCCGCGATAAACCGGGTGGATTTTAGCGTGCGGTGTAATTGCTGGTTAGCCTTTTCGCCCGCGTCGGTGAAGTCTGAATCTGTGGTGCCTTCCATGACACCAGCCTGCTGCAATTGGGTCAGCGGATTAACGACCAGAGTGATTTCCAGCGGTGGCAGGGCCTTTGCTCTGGCGTAGCCAGATTTAAGATAATCGGTATTATTAAAATCGATAAGATGGAATTGGCCATCCTTGAACTCCAGCACCGAGACGCTGGTATTAGCTAACCCGGCCAGTGGTTGGTTGGCGCGGTATTTTTGCAGGTAGAACGCCATTGATGAGTGGGCGGTAACCAGAATATTACCATCCTGATCGGCATGCTGTGTGGCAATCTGTCGCAATGCACCTTCAAAGCGCGCCGAAAAATTAGCCATATTTTCGGCATTGACCGGGGATTTGAACGCGGGATCGTTATAGGCGCCGAAATAGAACGCGAAGTCGTTGCCAGAATGGCCGAATTTATCCGTCAGATCGTCAATTCGGCCTCCTTCGGCGTCGCCCCACGAGATATCTTTCAGATCGTCAATCTGCTTCACCTGCATGTTGCGGCCACGCAAAATCTGGTTGGCGGTTTCATAGGCCCGGCCCAAGGTGCTGCTATAACCGGCGATAAACTCTACTTCTGCCAGCCCCAGCCCTAAACTGCTGGCGTCATAACGGCCTTTTGGGGTCAATTGGGCGTTACCGCCACCGCCAATGGTCATTTCCTTGATATTGGAGTAGGTCTGCCCGTGGCGAACTAAATAAAAGCGCAGCGTTTTTGTCTGTTCTGTGTTGGCCTGATCTTGCGATAGCGCTGCGGTGGGCTGCCATATCATGGCTAAAAACAGAGTGACCAGCGGGATTATTTTCTTTTTCACGCACTATTCCTTTTAATTATCAGCAAGATTGCAGCTTAAGAAATAAATGGCGCTGGGACCTTTGTGTTAATGACACTTGCCGATGCAGGGTGGCAGAAAACCAAGGAATAACGGGAGGAAGGTCACAAAATATTATAACCGACTCAGTGGCTGCGCTGATTAACGGTGGTTTCCACTGTGGCAGGATTTATTCGGTATATACTCCCTAAGGACTATAACTATCGCATGGAGATTGAGTGATGAAACGTTATTGGTGTGCGGCATTGGGTTTGATGGCCTGCGGCGTTGCGCAGGCGGCAACGGTTGATGTCGAAATGAATCTGGTGACCGGCCAGGGAATTGGTCAGGACATTGGTAAAATCACAATTAGCGAAACGCCTTACGGCCTGTTGTTCACCCCGCAGCTGAAAGCCTTGCCTGCTGGTGTGCACGGTTTTCACGTTCATGAGAAAGGCAGCTGTGAGCCGGGTATGAAAGACGGCAAGGCGGTAGCCGCACTGGCTGCGGGTGGCCACTTTGACCCTGAAAAAACCGGCAAGCATCTCGGGCCTTATGATGCCAACGGGCATTTAGGCGATTTGCCAGCAATCTATGTCACAGCGGACGGTATGGCTGACACCCAGGTCCTGGCTCCGCGCTTGAAGAAAATCAGCGAAATCGAAGGCAAAGCGCTGATGGTACACGCCGGGGGGGATAACCACTCCGATCAACCCAAGCCTCTGGGTGGTGGTGGCGATCGCTTCGCCTGTGGCGTAATCAAATAAATCAGCCGCCTGCGTCAGCCTGGCGTGGGCGCTGTTGCCGCTTCCTGTGGAATGATTGCCTGCTGCAATTGTTGCAGTGAGCAGTACAGCCGCCAAATCAAACCCGCCAAATCACGAGCTGCCTGTTCTGGATGCTGGGCAAGCGCATTACTCATACGCTGCAGCTCCTGCAAGGTGGCGTCCAACGACGCATGCTGCACCCCTTTCTCAGTCATGACTCCCTTCAAACAATGAATACAGACGTCGCGCACGGCGGCCAGCGGATCTGAACGGGTTTGCCAATCACGCAGTTGCCAGACAACGTGGCTGCAGTTCAGCAGCACGACTCCCCAACGCAATAGCCAGGTGCGAGCCTCCTGATCCAGGCTTTGATTCAGTTGACTGATGCGGTGATAGATACGCGACTCAAACTGGCTTTCGCTTTGCTGCGGTTTCTTACTCAACTGATCGATGAAATCACGGCGTAACGCGCGGATAATCCGTCGGCTTTTGCGTTTGTCCGAACTGGGCCGCAGGATTTGGAACGCCAATCCGGCCAACAGCACGCCGGCAATCTTGGCGAGACTGTCATTGATATAGCCCTGATAATCGTAGCTCGGCGGGTTGGTCACGGCGAGAAACGATCCCATAAACACGATCAACTGACCCCATAGTGGGGCATAGGGGGGATTTTGCAGTTTCATCATCTGCATCGTGACCAGGGTCGGGAACAGGAAGGCGCAGAACACCCAGAAGTCGTCGATCTGGATCATCAGGCCAAACTTCATCACAAAGCAGAAGGCAAACAGCAGGGAAACGGCCTTCAGTAAGGTGGTGATGGATTTGATCGGCGAAGGGGTAGAGGAATAGAGCACGCAACTGATCGCGATCAGCGTCAGCGCAGAGCTACCGGCGTCCCACTGGGTAGTGATCCAATAAGCGCAACCGATCAGGATGCACAAGAAGGTGCGAAGCCCGTTGTAGGCGGCCTCAACGCTGTCGGTATGGCGCGCGAGTGAGGTAACCCGCGGTGGTTCGATATCGCTGACCTGGGTAGCGCTTTCCAGCCGTTGTAGCCAACGGGTACAGCGCAGATAGAGCCAGCAAAAGTGGCGCAGGCGCAGGAAGAAGGCCCGATGGCGATAATCGGCTGGATCCTGGGGAGCGATGGCGACCAGAATATGAGCCAGCCGGTATTTATCTGTGGTGGGGTCGCGTAATTCATTCAACACCTGCTCCAACACCGCCGCCAGATTCTCCGGACGATCTGGCCAGTTTAACAACATGCGGCGCAGGCTGGAGATGACGCTGGTGATGCGCAATTGCTGGTGCAGCATGTAGTTGAGGATATTGTTTTGCCGACGCAGCCGGTAATGGCTCCAGAAGGCCTGAATACGCAGCAGGTTCATGGTGAGGATCTGGCCGATAACGCCCTCGTGGGAGGTACGCATCCGCAGGCTGATTTCCGGTTGCCACAGCATGGCGGCGTGTTCCAGCAGGCGTAAGTGCATGCGGCGTAGCGATACCAGCAAAGTCTCACCATCCGACGTG
The DNA here is from genome assembly GCF_003668775.1 of Serratia sp. 3ACOL1. Lineage (NCBI taxonomy): Bacteria > Pseudomonadati > Pseudomonadota > Gammaproteobacteria > Enterobacterales > Yersiniaceae > Serratia > Serratia sp. 3ACOL1. Next base: position 1,339,128 of record NZ_CP033055.1, read on the forward strand.
CTTGGCAGGATCATCATCATCAGGCCGCCGCACAGGATACCGGTGATCACCTCACAGACGCGTGCCTGGGTGATATCAAAAATTTGCTGGGTGTCGGTAATATTAACCGTGCCAAACACGATGATCGCGGCGGTATAGCCCGCCAGGGCAAAGGCGTAGGAGACATTGTTCTGGTAGTGGTTGGAAATGTAGGTGCACAGCCCCAACCAACTGGCAATCGACAGGGTGAACAACCAGGGATCGTTCAGGCAACCGGCAATCAGCAGTGAAGCCATGGCGCCGATCAGGCTGCCAAAAATGCGGCCAATGCTTTTGCTGATCACGCCGCCAACCGTCGGGAAGCTAACGACGGCGGCGGAGGTTAGTGCCCAATAGGGCTCATCCAGCTGTAGAACGAAGGCGACCCACAGAGCCAGACACATTGCCAGGGTGTTGCGTAACGCATAGCGCCACTGCCCTGCGGTGGCTTTACCCCAGGGCGAGCGCTTCCATTCAAGAAAGGGCAGGTTCACACATTAGTCCTGCTGATGAATTGAAATGGTGCAGGTGGTACCGGCTACCAGAGTCAGGTCGGCCGGAATATCGATCAGCTTGATACGTACCGGCACCCGCTGTGCCAGGCGCACCCAAGGCACGTTGGGTTTCACATCCATCAGCAAGTCACTGCTGCTGTCGGCACTTTGGTCGTAAATGGCCCGGCCAATGCTTTCGACCACCCCTTGCAGCCGAATATTGCCGTTATATAACACGATATCCGCCTTGCGACCCTCTCTGATATGCCTGAGCTTGGTCTCTTCGAAATAACCCAGCACATAGAACGAATGGGTGTCTACCAGCGCCACCAACGGCGTTCCTGCGGTGGCGTAGTTGCCGACGCGGGCCTGTAAGTTGGTGATGTAACCGTCGGTTGGGGCATAGATCCGCGTCTTGCTGAGGTTCCATTTGGCCTGTTCCAGATTGGCCTGAGCCGCCTTATACGAGGCTTTCATGGAGGCGGCGGCCAGGTTTGACTCATCCAGATCTTCAGAGGAGATGACGTTACGGGGCAGGCTGCGGCGGCGGGCCGCTTCATGGTCGGCCTTGGCCATATCGGCCTGCGCTTTGGCTAGTGCCGCCTCGGCATTGTCCAACGCAATTTGGTAAGGCACGGGATCAATGCTGAAAATCAAGCTGCCCGCAGAAACGAACTGGTTATCATGAACTAGTATCTTCTCTAATCTGCCAGAGACTTCCGGAGTAATATTGACCAGCTCAGCCCGCACCTTACCGTCGCGTGTCCAAGGGGATTGCATGTAGTAATTCCATAACCACCAGCCGGCACAAAGCGCGATGGCGCAAACAATAACCGTCGAAAAATACTTTAATGTCTTATGCTTCATGAGCTACCAACTCGCTAGGAGCCACAGGGAACCGCTGACGGTAATGACGAAGATGGACAGATCCATCAGCATAGGGTGCCAGATATCACCGGAGTACATCCAGTCGCGTAGCAAATGATGCACCAGCAGCCAGAAGACTAACCCGAGTAAGAAAGCTTTAAATAGAGGTGGGAAATAAAGCGATGCACCCAGCACCAGATCGGGCAGTGGTGACGCAGTATGGAGCCAAGTCGTATTCACGTTAGCAATCCCGATGAGTGAATATGAAGGATGTTTGCATAGAGGATAACCAATTACCGATAAAAATGTGTCTATTTTTGCGATTTGGATTATATACATTTGTGTTTTTAATGTTAATTAACCAAAATGGGCTACACTTTGGGGAGTAATGTTAGCATGCTAACTATAAGGAGGGGGAAGTGGAATCAACGTTAGGTTCAGATTTAGCACGATTAGTTCGTGTTTGGCGTGCGCTGATCGATCATCGGCTAAAGCCGTTGGAGCTTACACAAACGCATTGGGTGACATTGCACAATATCAATCGATTACCGCCAGAACAGTCGCAAATCCAATTGGCAAAAGCGATAGGTATTGAGCAGCCTTCATTGGTTCGTACTTTGGATCAACTGGAAGAAAAAGGGTTGATCACCCGACACACCTGCGCTAACGATCGCCGTGCCAAGCGCATCAAATTGACCGAGGCGGCAGAGCCGATTATTCGTGAAGTGGATAGTGTGATCACGTCGACCAGAGGCGAAATTCTCAGCGGTATCTCGGCAGAAGAAGTAAGACTTTTAGTTGGTCTGATTAGCAAGCTGGAACAGAACATCATCGAACTGCAAGAAAAACAATAAATCCAGCGCCTTTATTATTATGCTTAGTCACAGCAACAAACAGAAACCGGAGGCCCAGGGGCCTCCGGTTTTACATTCAGGCAAGGACGTTACAGTGGAGAAACGGTAACGGTACTGCCATTTTGCGCCATACGAACGCGCTGGCCTGGGCTGAATTTAGTCGACCCGGCTTTCTGTACCACTACGATATTTTCTTTATTATCGGTTTTGATTTCCAGCTCCCAAGCGTTGCTACGGCTAGCTGCGCTACCGACGCTGTCGCCTACCACACCACCGGCTACGGCGCCCGCTGCGGTTGCCAGGCTACGGCCTGTGCCGCCACCAATGGTATTCCCCAGGAATCCACCCAGGACTGCGCCGCCGATAGTGCCAAGCATGCTTGAGCCTTCACCGCCCTGAATTTGCACCGGGCGTACGGACACCAAGGTCCCAAAGGTCACGGTTTGTACCTGTTTGGCCTGAGAGGCGGAATAGACATCACCGGACGCGGTTTGGTTTGCACAGCCCGCCAGTGTGACTGAGGCGAGAGCGACAACAAGAAGACGCTTGATCATATAAAGCTCCTGCAGTTGGTAATCCAGATCTGGGAGATAGGCCCAAACCAAGTTCTATAAATCTTACAGCAATTATGGTTGAATCGGTTTGATATCACCCATGTGTTGCCTTCTGTATACAGCTTAGCTTTTCTCTGTTCAACCAATAATAAACGGTGGTTTAACTTTGTGACAGAACTGAAAACAAATAACCGGCGCTTTATTCTCCCCTGAATTGTTTATTATGTAACCAATGCTCGACATAAAATAAACAACTTCGCTCACAGGCTGTAAAAAAGGCATCATAATTCATGGCGTTAATCGCACAATTCTGGTCTATTTAAAGGGTGAAAACGGTTGCAACCTGGAAAGGGTAAAGGATAGTGCTGATGAAGTCAGGCCGCTATATTGGTGTTATGTCTGGCACCAGTCTGGATGGGATCGACGTGGTGCTTGCCGCGATCGATGAACGTATGGTGGCGCAACAGGCAAGCTATAGCCACCCAATGCCGATCCAACTGAAAAAAGAGATTCTGGGGATGTGCCAAGGGCAGCAGACCACGCTTTCTGCCGTAGGACGGTTGGATGCCCAGTTGGGCACGCTGTTCGGTGAAGCGGTGCTGGGGCTGTTAAAGCAAACCGGTATTCCTGCCCATGAAATCACCGCCATTGGCTGTCATGGCCAAACGGTGTGGCATGAACCGGAGGGCGAGACGCGCTTTTCGATGCAGCTTGGGGACAATAACCGGGTGGCGGCATTGACCAATATCACTACCGTGGGGGATTTTCGCCGCCGTGATATGGCCTATGGTGGCCAAGGCGCGCCCTTGGTTCCCGCGTTTCATCAGGCTTTGTTGGCTCACCCGACCGAGCGCCGTATGGTGCTGAATATTGGCGGCATCGCCAACCTGTCACTGCTACTGCCCGGCGCACCGGTGCGCGGTTTTGATACCGGGCCGGGGAATATGCTGCTGGATGCGTGGGTATGGCGCCACCGCTCAAAACCTTTTGATAAAGACGGCCTTTGGGCGATGGAAGGGCGCGTCTGCTTACCGCTATTGCAACAGATGTTGGCCGATCCTTATTTCGCCTTACCGGCACCGAAAAGTACCGGTCGGGAATATTTCAATATCAGTTGGCTGGAAAAACAGCTGGCGACGTTGCCGGGGTTAACTCCGGTGGATGTGATGAGCACGCTGGTGGAGCTGACCGCCACCACCATCTGCGAGCAGGTGATGCTGGCTGGGGGCTGTGAGCGTCTGCTGGTCTGCGGTGGTGGTGCCCGTAATCCACTGCTGATGGCGCGAATGTCCGCTTTACTGCCGGGGACCGAGGTGGCTACCACCGATCACTTTGGCGTCAGTGGGGATGACATGGAGGCGTTAGCCTTCGCCTGGCTGGCATTCCGAACCATTTCCGGTCTGCCGGGAAATCTGCCTTCGGTTACCGGTGCCAGTTGTGAAACTCTGCTGGGTGGGATTTATCCGGTTTTGCCGTTGGGCTACCGCTAGCTCTGTTAGGATAAAGAAAGGGTTAATATCTTAAGGAGCACCAGATGAAAAAAATAGCGATGGTTGTCGGGGTTCTCGTGTTGGCGGGTTGCAGTTACGTAGTCCCGCAAAAAAGCGAAACGCTGCACTATCAATGCGGAACGACGCCGCTCACCGTAGATCTCAATGGTGAAGAGAGCACGGTCAGCTTCCTGATGGACGGCGAACAGCTGAAGCTGAAACAGGTGCTGGCGGCGTCCGGTGCCAAATACAGCGACGGTAAATACACCTTCTGGTCGAAAGGGCCAAACGCCTTTATCGAGCGCAATGATAAAGTGATCATGAGCGACTGCGTGCTGGCTCAAGACGCGAACCACGCTTAATACCGCGCCACTGAAGCCTGAGGCAGGTGGGAGTTGTGCAGGTTAGCCGACCGTTGAGCGCAAGGATGTGCGATACGAGCCTCCATGGATGGATTTACGGCGTGTCGGCGTTCTGCATGACTCTCACCTGTTGCATTATCGGGGGAGCTATTTGCTAGCAGAATGATTGAGATCCTACTGCTACAGGCGCAGAATATGACAACGAATTTACCGCTTGGTTGCTAATCCAGATGACTGATAATAATGAGTTTGATGTGGCGGATCTGCGCCGTGAATATACCCGTGGCGGTCTGCGCCGTAACGATCTGACCGCCAACCCCCTGGATTTGTTCGAACGCTGGCTCAAACAGGCTTGTGAGGCGCGTCTGGCCGATCCTACCGCCATGTGCGTCGCTACCGTGGACGAGCAGGGGCAGCCTTTCCAACGCATCGTGTTGCTAAAGCACTTCGATGACCAAGGCTTGGTGTTTTATACCAACCTGGGCAGCCGCAAAGCGCAACAACTGGCGCAAAACCCGCATATCAGCCTGCTGTTCCCGTGGCATATGCTGGATCGTCAGGTGATCTTCCTCGGCAAGGCCGAGCGGCTGTCAACGCTGGAAGTGATGAAGTATTTCAACAGTCGGCCCAAAGACAGCCAGATTGGCGCTTGGGTGTCGCAACAGTCAACGCGCATTTCTGCCCGTGGCATCCTCGAAAGCAAGTTCCTCGAACTGAAGCAAAAGTTCCAGCAAGGGGAAGTGCCATTGCCCAGTTTCTGGGGTGGTTTCCGCGTCAGATTCGACTCCGTTGAGTTCTGGCAAGGGGGCGCGCACCGCTTGCATGACCGTTTCCTGTATCAACGCGAGGGAAATGACTGGAAAATTGACCGACTGGCACCCTGATAGACGGAAAATCCCCCTTAAGCGCTGGCACTGATGCCGCTGGCGCTTTATTCTATGCGCTACCCCGAATTTTGTGATTTTCGCCAATGGGCGAAGGCCGTGTACCGGCAAAGGTGCATTCGTTTATACATGGAGAAATTGATGGCTAGCATCAACCTGATTCAACAACTGCAAGAGCGGGGCCTGGTGGCTCAAGTGACGGACGAGGAAGCGTTAGCAGAGCGACTGGCGCAAGGGCCAATTGCACTGTATTGCGGCTTCGATCCGACCGCTGACAGCTTGCATTTGGGCCATCTGGTGCCTCTGCTGTGCCTGAAGCGTTTCCAACTGGCCGGCCATACGCCGGTAGCGTTGGTAGGTGGCGCGACCGGTATGATCGGCGACCCAAGCTTTAAAGCCGCCGAACGCAAACTCAACACCACGGAAACAGTCAACGAATGGGTCGAGAAAATCCGCAAGCAGGTTTCTCCGTTCCTCGATTTCGACTGTGGCAGCAACAGCGCCATTGCGGCCAACAACTACGATTGGTTTGGCGGCATGAACGTGCTGACCTTCCTGCGTGACATCGGTAAACACTTCTCGGTTAACCAGATGATCAACAAGGAAGCGGTCAAGCAGCGCCTGAACCGTGATGATTCCGGGATCTCCTTCACCGAGTTTTCCTACAACCTGCTGCAAGGGTTCGACTTCTCCGAGCTGTATAACCGCCATCAGGTGGAGCTGCAGATCGGGGGTTCAGACCAGTGGGGCAACATCACCTCGGGTATCGACCTGACTCGCCGCATGCACCAGAAACAGGTGTTTGGCCTGACGGTGCCGTTGATCACCAAGTCAGACGGTACCAAGTTTGGTAAAACCGAAGGCGGTGCGGTATGGCTGGCTCCGGAAAAAACCAGCCCGTACAAATTCTACCAGTTCTGGATCAACACCGCGGATGCGGACGTTTATCGCTTCCTGAAGTTCTTCACCTTCCTGAGCATTGAAGAGATTAATGCGCTAGAAGAAGAAGACAAGAACAGCGGCAAAGCGCCGCGCGCCCAGTATGTGCTGGCAGAGGAAGTGACCGGTATGGTGCATGGCGCTGAGGGCTTGGCCGCGGCGAAACGTATCACCCAGAGCCTGTTCTCTGGCGCACTGCATGATATGACCGAGGCGGACTTTGCGCAGTTGGCTCAGGATGGCATGCCAACCATCAAGCTGGAGAACGATGCCGATCTGCAACAGGCATTGGTTAATGCGGAGCTGGTTCCTTCTCGTGGCCAGGCTCGCACCATGATCGGTTCCAACGCGGTGACCATCAACGGTGAGAAGCAGTCCAACCCAGAATATCTGTTTACCGATAGCGATCGCCTGTTTGGCCGTTACACGCTGCTGCGTCGTGGCAAAAAGCATTACTGCCTGGTTGACTGGAAATAATCTGTTTTGATGCTGACAAGGGGCCCAATGTGGCCCCTTTCTTTTATTCTGGTTTTATAGACCTTCGGCACTTAACGTTGCTGCCACCGCCGGGCGAGCCGCTACGCGATCGAAATAAGCCGTCAGGTGTGCATGCTTCGTGAGATCAAACTGTAACGCCTTCGCCCAACGCAACACGGTGAACAGATACGCGTCCGCCACGCTGAAACGCTGGCCCAACAGGTAATGCTGCTTCTCCAGCACTGAATCCAGATAGCTGAACTGGCTAGCCAGCTTATCGCGGGCAATCGCTTTATATTCGTCCGGCGTTTTCGGGTTAAACAGCGGGCTGAAGCCTTTGTGCAGCTCGGTGGCCACGTAGTTCAGCCATTCGATCGCATGATAGCGAGAAAGCGTACCAGCGGCCGGGATCAGGTTACGATCTGGTACGCGATCCGCCAGGTATTGCACAATCGCCACGCCTTCGGTCAGCAGGCTGCCATCGTCAAGTACCAACGCCGGGACTTGCCCCTTCGGGTTGATCGCCAGATAGTCGGCACCACTTTCGGTTTTCTTGTGAGCTAAATCGACTTTCTCTGCGGTGAAATCCAACCCGGCCTCACGTAATACGATGTGAGGGGACAGGGAACAGGCGCCAGCTTTATAGAACAATTTCATCGAAAACTCCTTGATGGTGATGAAGGACAGGCAGGTTTAACCTCCCATCCTAGTCCTAGGCCAGAAAAATTACAGCGGTTTTACCAACAATATTTTATTACTTCACCAAAGTGAGCGCTGGCATCTGCGCCAGTAAATCGGCGATTTGCTGTTGCAATGCCTGTGGCGCGATTTGCATTGGGGAGCGAAGCTCGTTTTTTATCAGCCCTTGCTGAGACAGCGCCGCTTTAACCGGGCCTGGGTTCGGGTAGCTGAACATCTGTTGGATCATCGGCAGCAGGGTATAGAAGTTGCTGCGTGCGGCGGCCAGATCGCCTTGCACGACTTGTTCAACCAGAGCAACAAAGCGTTCCGGGTGCAGGTGTGCCGCAGCGGAAATCGCGCCACTTCCTCCCAAACATAGCGTGGTCAGGATCAGATGGTCTTCACCGGTCAGCACGTCGATCTCTCCGTCCTGGATCAGCGCCATGGTGGCCTCGGGGCAGCCGCCACAATCTTTGATCGCCTTGATTTGCGGGTGGCGGGCGAGTTGCCGCAGCGTTGCCAGCTCAAAGGTTGCTCCGGTGCGATAAGGCACGTTATACAAAATTACCGGGACGCGAGAGGCATCGGCAAGGCGGGTAAAATACTCCACCAGGCCCGCCTGCGAAGGGCGAATATAGTATGGGGCGGGGATCAGCACACCGGCGATATCGCGCTGGTTGATGGCTTGCTGCATCTGCAAGGTACTAGCCATGTTATTTCCGGAAAGGCCCATGACCACCTGGCAGGCTGGCACCACCTCGAGAACGGTATCCAGCACCGCCAACTGTTCTTCTTTGCTCAGGGCCGCGGCTTCACCGGTTGAACCGCAGACCACCACGCCAGCGACGCCTTTGGCGATCAGATGCTGAGCCAGCCTTTTGACTGCCGGGAAATCCACGTCGTCATGATTGAATGGGGTAACCAGTGCTACCCAAATACCGGAAAATGAAGCCATGTAAAACTCCTGCTGCGTGACCGACTAGGAGTCAGATGAGAAAACCAGAGAGGAGTATCGCGTTGCACACCATCCAGTCAGCTCATCTGACGGGACAGCGCGCCCCGGTCAAATGAGCGGCTGTTTCTTCGAAGTAAGCGCCAAAGCTTCACCCACGGTCAACGCGGTTTGCTGCGGTGTTGCCTGTTGGATGAAAGGGGTCATGGCGATCTCGTAACCAGTGAATGTCACCCGATAGTGGACAGGTCACGGTTAGCTGTCAATGGATAACTAGATGATAATAGTGATATTAATAATGGCAGGGTGCATATGAATCTGGCTTATCAAACAGAAACCCCGCCGAAGCGGGGTCTGTGATCAACGATGTGGGCGCGTGCTGATGGAGGCAGTCCAACTGAAGGTGGCACCTGTTGGCTGTGCCCGGTTGGCTTTGCGTTCTGCGCGGGTCGCTTTGGCAATCTTTTCACGCGCGGCCATAATGCGATCGATGGCTTCGTCTTTAATTCTATTATGTTCGGAGTTGGTCAACTGGCGCTCGAGGTTTTTGCTTGCTCTGTCCAGATCGGTTTTTACTTCACGTTGTTCGCTTTCTGTCATCTCTTTCAGCGTTAGTCTCTTCATTTTGGCAACCTGTGTTGTGAAGTTGACTTTCAGTGTACAGCATTTATGGCAAAGATATTGTTCTGAAGTTATCAACGAGCCTATCAAACTTCTTCCAGTAGTTCGCTGAGAAAGCGGCGCATGCGTTCGGTGCGTAATGCCGCCATCCTTCGGCCTGCCGCAGTCTGAAACCCTTCCTGTAGTTTGAACAGCTTGGTTTCGAAGTGATCCAGAGTGAATCGCTTGTCATCATACTGGCGCTGTTGCGCCAGCGGGTCGGCGGCATCGTATAGGGCACTACGCATGCGGCCACCGATGTAGAAGCAGCGGGCAACGCCGATCATGCCAATCGCATCCAGCCTGTCGGCATCCTGCAGGATTTTGGCCTCCAGCGTTTGCGGTGGAATAGCGGCAGAAAAGCTGTGAGCCTCAATCGCGTGCGCGGTCTTGTTGATATTCTCATCAGACCAACCAAGGGTTGCCAGCGCGATGCCGGCTTTTTCTGCCGCCATGCGGGAGGCCAGATGGCGCTGAGGGGAGTTTTTCTCTACCGCAACGCAGTCATGCAGCAACACGGCGGCACACAGAATTTGCTGGTCTCCCCCTTCATCCTGGCTGATTTGGCGACAATTTTTCCACACGCGGTGCAGGTGGGCTACATCGTGCGAGCCATCATCGCCCTCTAGCGTCAGCGGCAGCAATTCCTGGGCTAATGCCTGAAATGGAGAGAAGGGTTGTAACAGCTCTGGGGAGACAGTTGGAGAATGCACAAATCGATCCTTATCAATAGGCTGGAAGTGAGGAGGGATTACTCGTTGCGAAGGTTGCCGTATTTGTTGTCGTACTCGCGCCGATAGCCGCGTGCCTTATTGCGATCGCGTATCCATAGATAGCCGCAAACCAGGGCCACCAGCGTTGAAAATGAAACATTACGCATATCCCGGTCATAATAAAACACCAACAATGCATCCAGCGCCGCCACCAGGGCAATCCACTTATACATGTGCGACTGCCGCCGCGTTGCGGCGTTAAGGCGTTTCAACTGTCTGGCTTCATGCAAAACCGGCTTTTGCTGCATAGTCACTCATCATCAATCAGTCCAGTTGCTAAATTAGCAGATTATTCCCGACAGCGTCATAGCGGATAATGGCTGTTATGTCACTTTTTGCATCGGTTTAAAAATCATGCGCTGACGGATTGAAATCGGCCAAAAACATGATAGGTTATTTATTCACTATTTACGGTTTTATATTCAGTGGGTGGCGATGATTGTCAGAACCTGGCACGGCTGCGTGCCGCTACAACATCGGCAAGGATTTGCCGATCATTTACATGTCACAGGCGTCAAGCATGCTAAAGAGATTGCGGGCAACCGTGGGGCTTTTGTCAGGCAAGAAGTGCAGGGAGAGTATGCGCATTTCTTTCTGGCAACCTATTGGACCTCGTTGGCGGCCATCAAGTGTTTCGCCGGTGAAGCCTATCAGGTGGCGGTCACTTATCCGGATGATGAAGCCTTCGCGCTGATCTCCGATCCTTACGTGTTTCACCATCAGGTTGATGAAATCGTCGAGCTTTAACCTCGGATTCAACGTTATGCAGGGGATTACGATGAACAGCAAAACAGTGCGCCCAGAAGAGACCGTGCAACAGCAGCTTGATGCCTACAATGCCCGTGATATCGACGCCTTTATGGCCTGCTGGGCCGATGATGCGCTGTATTATCAGCATCCGGATACGCTGCTTGCTCGTGGTAAAGGTGAAATTCGTGAGCGTCATCTTGCCCGCTTCCAAGAGCCTAGCCTATACGGGGAGCGAATAAAACGTATGGTGGTGGAGAATTTGGTCATCGACCAAGAGGTGGTCACGCGCAATTTTCCACAGGGACGCGGGAAGATGGACGTTATTGCCATCTATGAAATTGAGCAAGGGAAGATCGCCAAGGCCTGGTTTAAGATTGGGCCTTGTGAACTGGATGAGGGCGCATTATAGCGCCCCCCTGATTTACAGTGCCAAAATGGCTTCGATCTCGACGTTGAGATCGGGTGAAAACAGGGCGCTGACGGCAACCAGTGAACTTGCAGGGAGCGCACCGTCCAGATAGTCGAACAGGACGTCACGGATGGCGGCCAGGTCGGCTATCTCGGTCAGAAAAACGGTGATTTTGATCAGTGATTTAAGATTGGTGCCTTCGCTGGCAGCCACGGCCGCCAGTTGTTCCAGTATGGCGCGAGCCTGGTCTTGTACCGCTTGTCCCTGGGCTTCGGTGGCAAAGGCGGTCAGGCCAGAAACGTACAGCGTATCGGCGTGGCGTACCGCGTGCACATAGGGCCCACCCGGCTTAGGTAATTTTGCATAGTTGGTACGTTTGAGTAATGACATGATGACCCCACGAGATGACCAATAGCACGCACTCATCAGCGCGTGCAGCCGAAAGTTTTGCATGATGCTGCCTGGTAATACTATCATCCCAAGCAGTCGTTCACGCAATAAGGGTGCATAAGGGTGATCAACCAGGCATTTATTCCTTATCTGCAACGTTGGCAACTTGAGCCAGACGGGCAAGCGTTTGAAACCCATAGCAGCCTGTTGATGCCGGTACGCTATCAAATGATGCCCGCAATGCTGAAAATTGCCCGCGAACAGGAAGAAAAATTTGGCGGCCAACTGATGTGCTGGTGGCGTGGAGAAGGTGCTGCGCGGGTGCTGGCCTGGCATGATGACGGCATTTTGCTGGAAAGGGCTATGGGGCCTTTGTCATTGGCACAGCTGGTACGCAACGGTGAAGACCAACGGGCAACCGCTATTCTGTGCAAGGTCATTGCTCGATTGCATGCGCCGCGAGATGAACCTTACCCCGAATTGATCCCCTTGCATCAGTGGTTTAATGCCCTATGGCCCGCAGCGCAGGCTCACGGAGGCATGCTGCGCTTGAGTGCTACCGCTGCGGCAGAACTGTTGACCAGCCCGCGGGATCAAGGGGTGTTGCATGGGGATATTCACCATGACAACGTGCTGGATTTTGCCGAACGCGGCTGGCTAGTGATCGATCCCAAGCGTCTGTATGGCGAGCGAGGATTTGATTACGCCAATATCTTCTGCAACCCCAATTACGGTGTCGCCACCGATCCCGATATCTTCCATAGTCGCGTTGAACAGGTTTGCTCGCTGGCTGGCTTGGAACGTTGCCGTCTGCTGCAGTGGATCCTGGCCTGGGCGGGACTTTCCGCGGCCTGGTTTTTGGAAGATGGTGAGCAAGCGGATATCGATTTTCGCGTAGCAGAACTGGCAGCGCGTGCCTTGGGTATCGCGCTGCCGCAGGGTGATAGCGGATTTATCCTGCCAATCGTTGAGAGCCAATAGCGGGATTCAAGGCATTTTGCGCCGTGGTAATGAGAAAATAGCGTATGCCAGTACACCGCCAATCAACCCCCAGAACGCAGCCCCCACGTTTAACAACGTCAGCCCGGAAGCGGTGATCAGAAAGGTGATCACCGCGGCGTCCCGCTGTTTATCATCCTGGAGCGCGCGTTGCAAACTACCTGCAATGGTGCCTAATAACGCCAGCCCGGCGATGGTATGGATCAAGGTTACCGGCAGGGCGCTGAACAGCATGCCAATGGTACCGCCGAACACCCCAGCTAACAGATAAAAACCACCGGCGGCCACGGCGGCCATATAACGGCGCTTGGGATCGGGATGAACATCCGGCCCCATACAGATGGCGGCGGTGATGGCCGCAATACACACTGTAAAGCCGCCAAAGGGGGCCAGCACCAGAGCCGTCAGGGCAGTCCAACTGATTAATGGTGAAGTGGGGACGTCATACCCGCCAGCCTTGAGAGTGGCGATGCCAGGCGCGTTCTGCGAGGCCATTGTCACGACAAAGAAAGGAATACCTATGCCCAGCAGCGTCGACAGCGTGAAGTGCGGAGCGATAAATTCCGGCTTGGCGAAGGACAGCGTTTGTTGGGTGAAATGAATGTTACCCTGTAACGCTGCGATGATCAGCCCGGCCAGCAACGTCAGAACGATCCCGTAACGCGGCAGATAGCGGCGGGTGAATAGATACACCAGGCACATACCGGCGCTGAGAGAAAAGTTGATCTGCAAGGAAGCAAAGGCGTCCAACCCGAAGCGGAGCAATATTCCGGCCAGCATCGCTGCCGATATGGCCTGCGGGATATGATTCATCAACCTGGCAAACAGGCCGGTGACACCACACAGCAGGATTAGCCCACTGGCGAAAATAAATACCCCGATGGCCTCATTGAGCGGGGTACCGGGCAAGCTGGTGACCAGCAACGCGGCACCAGGCGTCGACCAGGCGGTGAGGATTGGCGTACGGTAATAGAGCGAGAGCCCCACCGAAGTGATACCCATACCTAGACCAAGCATGCTCAGCCAGCCGCCAATTTGTATCGGGCTTGCCCCCGCAGCAGCAGCGGCCTGGAAGATAATCGCTGCAGAACTGGTATAGCCTACCAGCACGGCGACAAAACCGGCAACGATGGCAGAAAAGGAGATATCACGTAATGAGAGTGCAGGACGCATAACCGCTCCCGAGTAGTGTGCGTTATAACGGTCGAATTGACGGAGCATAGCATCGTGCGTTATAGCGCACAAGGGGCTATAATCGCCGCAGGTTTTTCAGGAGAATAGCTATGCAGGATCTTGCCAGCCATTTGGCGCAAACGCTGAAGTCATTACGTACGCAACGCGGTTGGAGCCTTAATCAGGCTGCCGAAAATACGGGCGTCAGCAAGGCGATGCTGGGGCAGATCGAACGGGGTGAGTCCAGCCCAACGGTGGCGACCTTATGGAAAATTGCTACCGGGTTTAACGTGGCTTTCTCTGCCTTTCTGGAAACGGCGCCGTTGCAGCCGGCGGCTATGTTGCATCGTTATGGCGAGTTGCCAATCTTCAATCAAGACAATGCCGACATGCGTGTGGTGCCGCTTTTCCCGTTCGACCACCAACTGGGTTTTGATATGTTTGTCATCGATTTAGCCCCTGGCGCGCTCAGTGAATCCTCGGCTCATGAGCCGGGCGTGATTGAACATGTCATTGTCATCAGTGGCCAACTTGAACTGGCGATTAACGGTGAGTGGCATAGCCTTGCCAGCGGCGAAGCCATGCGTTTCCAGGCGGATTGCCCACATGCGTATCATAATGCCAGCGCAGAGCCGGTACGTATTCACGACTTGATCCATTACCCCCTGGTTTAAACCGGATTTAATCGCAGCAGTGAATTTTGACGTGCTAAAAGGGTGCTCGCGGATCGCCTCCCAGCAAGTTACGGATGGGGCGAACCCCATCCGTGGGATCGCCTTACCGCTGTTTCAGGCAAGACAGAATGGCGGCAATTTCCGTTGTTCCTTGCCTGACGCGTAATTCACACAGCGAATCACGTGTTATCCAGGTGAATGCGATCAGCGTCACACAGATAACGATCAGGCATAAAACCAGCAGTTTTTGCGGCATTCTTAACCTCCTTGTCCCTTGATTTTGGGATTTTAAGAGGCTAACCTCACCTTGCTTAGGAGTGAGATCGGCCTCGGATTGATGTAAATCGGTCCGGGGCTTTTCTCTTTCCATCCTTTACCAAATGCTCCAGACGGAAAGATCCAGAGCACCCACCTGCAGTCTACTTAATACCCATGCTGTTGAATGCGCGCGATTGTTCAGATAGCGAAGCGATTCGCAATTTTTCTGTGCACGTACTGCAATACCGAATGCTGGCATCCGGGGAATTGATAAGGAAAAGCGTGTGGGATGATTTGACAGGATGTTGAAAGGTCAAAGAAGGGTGCTCGCGGATCGCCTCCCAGCAAGTTACGGATGGGGCGAACCCCATCCGTGGGATCGCCTTACCGCTGTTTCAGGCAAGACAGAATGGCGGCAATTTCCGTTGTTCCTTGCCTGACGCGTAATTCACACAGCGAATCACGTGTTATCCAGATGACTGCGATCAGCGTCACACAGATAACGATCAGGCATAAAACCAGCAGTTTTTGCGGCATTATTAACCTCCTTGTCCCTTGATTTCGGGAATTTTAGAGGATAATCTCACCTTGTTAGGGAGTGAGATCGGCCTCGGATTGATGTAAATCGGTCCGGGGCTTTTCTCTTTCCATCCTTTACCAAATGCTCCAGACAGAAAGATCCAGAGCACCCACCTGCAGTCTACTTAATACCCTCGCTGTTGAATGCACGCGATTGTTCAGATAGCGAAGCGATTCGCAATTTTTCTGTGCATCATAAAAAACGCCGAAGCTAGGCTCCGGCGTTTTTGAGGTCAGGTTACAGCAGAGATTAGAGAGCAGCAGCTTTCGCTTTTGCTGCCGTATCTTCTGCGGTATCCAGCGTCATGCGATACAGCTTCGGTGCGGTCAGCATCATCAGCACGGCGATCACTGCCGTGGCGATACCAATCTGCATAAACACGTGGCTATAGATAGCCAAAGAAGCATGCGCATCGTTAATGTCGCTTGGGACGGCAGTCAGACCCGCTACCTTACCGGCGATCAACGCGGCGGCGGCGGTGGTCAGGAACCATGAGCCCATGATAAAGCCCATCAGGCGCTGTGGTACCAACTGGGCGACCATGGCCAGACCCAGACCAGAGATCATCAACTCACCGATACTCTGCAGCGCATAGCTCAAGATTAGCCAGTTAACGGACACGATGCCTTGGTCGTTGGCGAAGCTTGCGCCCCACGGCAGCACCAGGAATGCACCGGAACACAGGATCATGCCGAAGGCAAACTTGTGCGGCATTGGCAGACGATCGCCCATCTTGTTATACAGCGCGGCGAGAATAGGGCTGGCCATCATGATCCAGAACGGGTTCAGTGCCTGATACTGCTCTGGTTCAAAAGCGATCCCCAGAATATTGTGCTCAACGTTGTGGATAGCAAAGAAGTTCAGTGAGGTTGGCATCTGGCTGTACAACACGAAGAACACCACCGCTTCGAGCATCAGCAGGAAGGCCACGATCATTTTACGACGAGCAGCGCCGTGTAAGGCGAAGGTTTCCTTGGCGAACACGATGACGATACCCACAGAGATGATAGCCAGTGCCCAGCGTGCGATAATCTGGTTGTGCAGCAACCAGCTGGAAATGGCGATCAACGCCACAACACCAACGATCACCATCAGCAGTTTTTTGACCTGCAGGGGCTTAAAGTCAGGTTTTGAACCGTATTGCTTAACCCAGCCGTGGCACATCATGAAGTTGACCAGGGTGATCAGCATCCCCACCACGCTCAGTGAGAAGGCGACGCTCCAGCCATATTTGGCCGCTAGCCATGGGGTTGCCAGCATGGAGAAGAATGATCCGATGTTGACGGACATATAGTACATGGTAAATGCACCGTCCAAACGTGGATCGTCTTTCTCATAGCAGGTAGACAGCAGGGAAGAAGGGTTGGCTTTAAACAGACCGCTACCCACGGCGATGGTGGCCATCCCCAGATAAACCCAGAAGATATCATGGCCAGAATAGGCCACCATGGCGTAGCCGGCGGCCAGCACAATGGCCCCCAATACGATCACCCGCTTGGAGCCAAGAACTTTATCCCCCAACCAGCCACCAATGGCCACGAAACCGTACACCAGCGCGCTGAATGAGGAGAACAGCGTAATCGAGTCGGCTTCACTCAGGCCAAGCATCTTGACCAGATAGACCGCCATGATGCCTTGCAGACCGTAGTAGCCGAAACGTTCCCAGAGTTCAATCGAGAAGATCAGGTAGAAGGCCTTAGGTTGCTTAAACGCGTTAAGGCTAATGTTTTCCGAAGAATTGTTGTTTGCAGTTGACACTGGTACCTCTGGTTTTTTCACTACCCGTATTGTCAGGACGGGAATAGCAGAATGTGATGCAGGGCTGCACCCTTCTGCATTGTTATAGGATGAATGCCGGCGGTTAATGTTCACTATCTTTGTCAACGTGGCAAGCTTTTTGACATGTTCTGTTACATATAACATAGGCAACGCTATGCAACTATGTTGCAAATGTTATGCAGTATTAACGTTTGCCATTTTTAAATTTGCCGAGTTTTTGTTTTGATTAAAAGCTATCCTGAATTAATTTAGTTATATCTTCTGCTATTTAAGTCATATCCAGTCCATATCAATGCTCATGATTGATTAGGCCTTGGTTTGTTGTGCATAAATTGGGTTATGCAAAATATCTGAAAATGAACAGATCGGTAGTGAGGTTTGTAAATGAGATGTGATCGTCAAGACGTGAGGTTAACCACAATTTTTGACTAATTTTACGGTTGAAAATATCTGAAACAGCGAGTTTGTAGGGTAATCCCGGGTTCCACCAAGGTTAATGCTGCCCGACGTCACATTTTTGATAAAAAACCGGAGGGAAGAGTCGCGGACACGGATCGCCGTGCCCGGTACTCTCAATCAAGCGGATAGACCTTCTCTTTAAACTCGCATAGGTCTTCGATAATGCATGAACCGCAGCGCGGTTTACGGGCGATACAGGTATAGCGGCCATGCAGGATAAACCAGTGATGGCAGTCGACTTTAAACTCGGCGGGAACCACTTTCAGCAGCTTTTCCTCTACCTGCTCCACGTTTTTCCCTGGGGCGAAGTGGGTGCGGTTACAGACGCGGAAGATATGGGTATCAACAGCAATGGTTGGCCAACCGAAGGCCGTGTTCAACACCACATTGGCTGTTTTGCGCCCCACGCCGGGCAGGGCTTCGAGTGCAGCGCGATCTTCCGGCACTTCACCCTCATGCTTTTCCAGTAGGATACGGCAGGTTTTAATCACGTTCTCGGCTTTGCTGTTAAACAGGCCGATGGTTTTGATGTACTCCTTGACGCCGTCTACCCCTAACGCCAGCAAGGCCGCTGGCGTGTTGGCAACCGGGTAGAGCTTGGCCGTGGCCTTGTTAACGCTGACGTCGGTTGCCTGAGCGGAGAGCAGCACGGAAATCAACAGCTCAAAAGGGGTGGTATACACCAGCTCGGTGGTCGGATGCGGGTCGTTATCCCGCAAGCGGGTCAGGATCTCCAGGCGTTTCTCTTTATTCATAGCGCTTTCTCTACGTGTCCCTGTTCCATGTTAGGTTCAACTGCCAAGGCCTTGGCTTTACGCGCCTTCATTTTTTCGTCAATCAGATATTTGGTTGCCAGCATCAAGCCCAGACCGATGAAGGCACCCGGTGGCAGCATGGCCAGCAGGAAAGGGGTGTCGAAATGGACAATTTCAATGCGCAACACCTTGGCCCAACTGCCCAGCAGCAGGTCAGCGCCATCAAATAGCGTACCGTTACCAATCAGCTCGCGTAACGAGCCCAGCACAAACATGGCACTGGTGGCACCAAGGCCGATGGCCATACCGTCGATCAATGCCAGTCCTACCGGTTTTCGCGCCGCGACAGCTTCAGCCCGGCCCACCACGATGCAGTTGGTGACGATCAGCGGGATAAAAATCCCCAACGACTGATACAAACCGAAAGCGTAGGCGTTGATCAGCATTTGCACGATACTCACCGCGGCAGCAATGATCATCACATAAATCGGAATTCGGACCTCACTCGGGATCCAACGGCGCAGGGCGGAAATAGAACCGTTGGTAATGGTCAGCACCAGCGTGGTGGCCAGCCCAAGCCCCAAGGCGTTGGTGGCAGTTGACGTTACCGCCAGCAGCGGGCACAGCCCCAATAATTGCACTAACGCAGAGTTGTTTTTCCACAACCCCTGTACGATTAACTCTTTGGCTTCACTCATTCGCTGGCTCCGCAGGCAGGCAAGGTATCCAGTTTAGGCGGCAGCGTCTCCATAAACAACGCTGTACGACGCACGGCGTTGACCACTGCTCGCGGGGTGATGGTGGCCCCAGTGAACTGATCAAACATGCCGCCGTCTTTCTTCACTGCCCAACGTTTATCATCCGGGCCGTCGATCTTTTTACCGCTGAAGAAGGTGATCCAGTCGGTGATACGTAATTCGATTTTGTCGCCCAGCCCAGGCGTTTCGTGATGTTCTATCACGCGGGTTCCCAATACCGTGCCGTTAAAATCGGCCCCGACCAGCAGTTGGATCGCCCCAGAATAACCGTCTGGCGCGGTCGTTTCCAACGCGGCTGCCACCAGTTGACCATTTTTGCGGGCCAGATACAGATGGTGCGGCGCGCCGTTGCCTAACGCCGGATCGCTGACCAGCAGGCATTCGCTCTGCATATCGTTGTCATAATGTTCCGGCGGGACGACCTGGTCCAGCAGCGCTTTTTGTTGCAAAGCCGCCTGGTGGGCAATGGTGGTTTTGGTTAACTGGTACACCACGGCGGTCAGGCCGGTGGTGACCGCGGCAAACACGGCCAGTGTGGTGCCATGCTTTCTCATGGAATTAAGCATAATGACTCCTCAACGGTGGCCATACACGCGTGGCTGCGTGTAGTGATCGATCAAAGGCACGGTAATGTTGGCCAGCAGTACGGCAAAGGCTACCCCGTCGGGATAACCGCCATACACGCGGATCAGCCAGACCAGCAAGCCAACCAGGCCGCCGTAAATCAGCCGACCTTTGGGCGTGGTAGAGGCACTGACCGGGTCGGTGGCAATAAAGAAAGCCCCGAGCATAGTGGCCCCGGAAAACAGGTGGATCAGCGGGGAAGCCTGATGGGCCGGATCTAACGTCCAGGCTAATCCTGAGCACAGGGTAATGACGGCCAACATGCTGAACGGGATTTGCCAGTGGATCAGCTTACGACCCAGCATAAACAGGCCGCCGAGCAGGAAGCCCAGGTTAATCCACTGCCAGCCGATACCGGCCAGGGTGCCACCGAACAGCGGTTGCTGGAGTACCTGTTCGACCGAGTGGCCGCTGCGTAGGCCGGTTTTAAAACCGTCTAATGGCGTCGCCTGGCTGATGCCATCAACGCCCATCTGCAATTCGTGCAGAGTGGCTCCCTGGGCGGTGTGGCCACTGAAAATAGCTAGCAGGGTATCCGGCAGGGTCAGGGTGGTTGCGCGCAGCTCTTCCGGCGGTAACCAACTGGTCATCTGTACCGGGAAGGAGATTAGCAGCACCACGTAACCCACCATGGCCGGGTTGAAAGGGTTTTGCCCCAGTCCGCCGTATAGCTGTTTGGCGATCACAATGGCGAAGAAGGTGCCGATAACGATCATCCACCAGGGAGCCAGCGGTGGCAGGCTAATGCCCAGCAACAGCGCAGTGAGCAGGGCGGAATTATCTGCCAGCCGTGTCTTGACTGGCTGTTTACGTAGCGCAAGAATGGCGGCCTCGGCCCCGAGGGCGGTCACCATGGCCAGCGCGGTCTGAATAAGGTTGCCATAGCCAAAGAACCACACCTGTGCGGCCATGCCGGGAATGCAGGCCAGCATAACCCAAAGCATGATGCGGCTGGTGCTTTGCTGGTTATGGGTAAACGGAGAGCTGGCGATGTGTAAGCCCTTGGGGGCTGCCTGTTGTACCGGCCTGAACTTCATAGAATAACTACCATTTCTTTGCCATGTTAATCAGTGCATTCACGGTGCGGGCACCGGGGGAAATTACAGCGCTGCATTCTACCTCAATCATATGCCGGGTAATACGTGCTAATCATAAGGATATTCAGCTTTTGCGGTGAGAAAAAGCCAGGCTGGATGTAAAACGTGCAGTATGGGTTGTCATACTGATGATCGAGCTGCTATTTTTGGACTGCTTTGCGCACGGAATAACAACTTTCATATAATTAACGCAGGTTACTATCCTGAGCATTTTTGAAGTAGCGAACATCTAATAATGACTAATGAAGATATTTTATTTATTGAAGAGCTGATTGAATGGGTCGAAATTCATCTTGAGACGCGGCCCAATCTGGATGAAGTTGCGCGTATCTCCGGCTACTCCAAGTGGCACCTGCAGCGTAAGTTCAAGCGTATCACCGGTATCCAGCTCGCCACCTATATTCGCTCACGCATTCTTACCCGCGCGGCGGTCGCGCTGCGCATCAGCAATCGTACAATTATCGATATCTCCGATGAATTGGGCTTTGATTCACAGCAAACCTTTACCCGGATGTTTAAGCAACGTTTTGGCATTACGCCAAACCGCTACCGTACCATGGATAAATGGGACGTGAAGAGCCTGATGCCGCGCTTCGACTTCGAAGCCGTGTATGAGGCCGGTTTTTATCCGGAGATTCAACGGTTGACGTTGCCGGATACGCACCTGGTCGGTTTTACGCGTGAGATGGAATTTGATACTGCCCAAGAGATGGCCATTTCTTCCTGTATCGCCATGAAGGGGGAAATCTTTAATGACTTCTTCAAAGGGCTGAATATGGAGTGCCACAAGGTTTACAGCATCCATTCTGACAATGAGCGTGGCGAAGGCGAGTGTTCAGTCACGCATACCATGGCGGTGGAGCCGGAATTCAAGAAGGACATCCTTTCTGGTCACAAGATTGAAGATATTCGCTTGCCAGCGCGTGAGTACATCGCTATTACCCATCAGGGGACGGCCAAAGAGTGCGTGAAATTTATCTTTTACCTGATCTCGCATGTGATGCCAGGGCTGCGTAATGAAGTACGCGGAAGCGTAGAGATGGAGGTGATCGAAGCTAAGGCGTGGAACCAGGATGCGAAACTGCGGCAGATCGATGTCAATTACACCTACCTGATTTCTATCGATTAAGTGGGGTCTTGCATTCAGCAAGACCCCATACCGCTTACTCTTTATCTACCATCGCTAGTTGCTGAGCGGCCTTTTTTGCCTTGACTCGTGCCAGTGCAGCAGCAACGGCGGCCTTGCGCGGATCTTCCGGTTCAGCCGTAGGGATGGGTTCCTCGTCAACTTGCGGTTGAGAAAGCTCAGCTTGCTGAGCGGCCTTTTTTGCCTTGACTCGGGCCAGCGCGGCGGCAACAGCGGCCTTGCGTGGATCCTCCGGTTCAGCCGTAGGGATGGGTTCCTGGTCAACTTGCGGTTGAGAAAGCTCAGCTTGCTGCGCCGCCTTTTTGGCTTTGACTCGGGCCAGCGCGGCAGCAACAGCGGCCTTGCGTGGATCCTCCGATTCAGCCGTAGGGATGGGTTCCTCGTCAACTGGTGGTTGAGAAAGCTCAGCCTGCTGCGCAGCCTTTTTCGCCTTCACGCGGGCTAATGCCGCCGCTACCGCAGCCTTACGCGGATCCTCTGAAGCTACAGTTTCCGCCACGCTTTCAGCTTCTTGTGCCTGTGCCTCTTTCTTGGCTTTGACTCGTGCCAATGCTGCAGCCACGGCCGCTTTACGTGGGTCTTCCTCTTGCACCGCTGCCGCCGCAGGCATTTCGCTTGCTTGCTCGCGCTTACGCTCTCTGGCCTGTGCCTTACGCGCTTCGCGGGCAGCAATGGCAGCGCTGTTATCCGGCTCCTGGCCGCTGATAGCAATGCCAGCAGCCTCACTGTTTTTACTGCGCACGCGAGCCAGCGCCGCCTGAACGGCATCCTGATCGCTGTCGGTCAGTTTCACTGCGGCCTTTTTATGACGCTCTTCACGTGCCAATTTCTCACGCTCTAAGCGGGCCAGCTTGGCTTCATAACGTGCTTTGGCTTCGGCGGTACGTGCCGCTTCCTGATCCAACGCGTTAATCTCGGCCTTCTCTTGGCGATAATATTGCACCAGCGGAATATTGCTGGGGCAGACGTAGGCACAGGCACCACATTCGATACAGTCGAACAGATTGTGCTTACGCGCCTTCTCGTGCTCTTCGCCACGGCTGAACCAGTAAAGCTGCTGTGGCAACAGCCCGGCAGGGCAGGCATCAACGCATAGCCCACAGCGGATACATGACTGCTCTGGCTCTTGTACGGCCATTTCGTCAACCGTCGGGGCCAACAAGCAGTTGCTGATTTTGACGATCGGCACGTCTAACGTTGGCAACGTAAAGCCCATCAGCGGGCCGCCCATTATCACCATCTGCGGGGATTGTGATTGATAACCGCCAAAGGCCAGCAGGTGTTGCACCGGCGTGCCGAGGCGCGCCCAGACGTTGCCCGGTTGGCTCATGGCATCACCGGTTAAGGTGACGACGCGCTCAATCAACGGTTCGCCATCGACAATCGCCCGCTTGATGGCAAAGGCGGTGCCCACGTTTTGCATCAGCACGCCGATGGTGGACGAACGCTTGCCGTGAGGCACTTCTTTGCCCGTCAGAATTTTGGTTAACTGCTTGGCACCGCCGGAAGGGTATTTGGTGGGAACCACCCGCAGGGCGATCCCATCCTGCCCGCGCAAAGCGGCTTTCAGAGCGGCGATGGCTTCCGGCTTGTTATCTTCGATGCCGATCAGCGTCACCTTGGGTTGTAGCAGGTGGCGCAGGATCTGGGTGCCTTCGATAATCTGAGCGGCCTGTTCCTGCATCAGCCGGTCGTCGGCGGTGATATAGGGCTCGCATTCGGCAGCGTTGAGGATCAGGGTTTCCACCTCTTCACGGCCGCCTTGCAGCTTACTGGCCGTTGGGAAACCTGCGCCCCCCAGACCGGCAATCCCGGCCTGATGAATACGTTGGATCAGCTCTGCCGCGTCCAGTTGGCGATAATCGGCGACCGGCGTCAGTTCGCACCAGCGATCTTCACCGTCTGGATCAATAATCACGCACAGTTCCGCCAGCCCTGAAGGGTGGGCGGTAACATGAGGTTCAATGGCGCGGATGGTGCCCGAGGTTGGCGCATGTACCGGCAAGGTGCGGCCACGGCCAAAGGTCAGCGGTTGGCCTTTCAGTACGCGGTCACCGGCTTTGACGCACAGCTCACCCTCTGGCCCGAGATGCTGTTGCAAGGGGACGATAAAAATGTCGGGTAGGGGAGCCACGCGCAGTGGCACACCGCTGGACTGGGTCTTCATTTCGGGTGGATGAATGCCACCGTCAAAATCCCAAATCCGATCTTTTTTCAAAGCGGCGAACAGATTAAACATGTTGCTCCACGGGGATCACTTGCACCGGAATGGTTTGCATATCCCACTTCCAGCTGGCGGTCGTGGTGGCGACCGGTTTCATTTCAATACAGTCGGTTGGGCAGGGCGCAACACATAGATCACAGCCTGTACAGAGATCGGTAATGACCGTGTGCATGGCGCGGGTGGCACCCACGATGGCGTCGACCGGGCAGGCCTGAATGCACTTGGTGCAGCCGATGCAGTTGGCTTCGTCAATAAAGGCGACCTTACGTACCGGTTCGGCCACGGCGGCACCGCCGTCCAGCGGTTGCGGCTCGACGTTGAGTAACTCGGCCAGCTTGAGCATCACCTGCTCGCCACCCGGGGCGCATTTGTTGATCATCTCGCCATTGGCAACCGCTTCGGCATAGGGACGGCAGCCAGGATAACCACATTGGCCACACTGGCTCTGTGGCAGAATTTCGTCGATCTGTTCGGCGACCGGATCTTCTTCGACTTCAAAGCGGCGCGCGGCAAAGCCTAGCACCAGGCCAAACAGCAGCCCCAGAGCGCTTAATGCCGCCACCGCAATCCACAACGCAGTCATTAGAATCTCACCAGCCCGGTAAAGCCCATAAAGGCCAGAGACATCAGGCCAGCAGTGATCAAGGCGATGGAGGAACCGCGAAACGGCGCGGGCACATCGGCTACCGCCAGGCGTTCACGGATGGCGGCAAACAGCACCATCACCAATGAGAAGCCTGCGGCGGCACTAAAGCCATAAACCGCAGACTGCAGGAAGTTGTAGCCAAGGTTGACGTTGAGCAACGCCACGCCTAACACGGCGCAGTTGGTGGTGATCAACGGCAGGAAAATCCCCAGCAGGCGATACAGCGCCGGGCTGGTTTTACGCACCACCATTTCGGTGAATTGCACCACGACGGCGATCACCAGAATAAAGGACAGCGTGCGCAGATAAACCAGATCCAACGGGATCAGGATAAAGCTGTTGATTAGCCAGGCGCAGACCGAGGCCAGCGTCATCACGAATGTGGTCGCCATGCCCATGCCGATGGCACTTTCCAGTTTCTTGGAAACGCCCATAAAGGGGCACAGGCCCAGGAATTTCACCAGGACAAAGTTGTTCACCAGTACGGTGCCAACAAACAAGAGCAGGTATTCGGTCATTGCAATGCCTAAAAAAATAAAAGCCGCCTATTATCGGTAATCGGCGGCGTAACGACAACATACTAATCGCAAGGGTATTGCGCTTTTTTGCCTGTTTTGCTGAAAATTTATCCGGCAGGGCGATCAAATCGTGCCTTGCCGTGGTTACTTCTCTGTGAAGGTGCCTTTCACGCGTTGGGAGCGCTTAAAATAGGGCACCAGCAGGGCGGCCATCACCAACGGCCATAGCAGGCTACGCACGGCAAGCTCATCGGGCACGGGAGAAAAGGCGAACGCTTTGATCGCCAATAGCACAGTGATCAGCAGCCAGACCAAGAACAGCTTTGGAAAACGTTGTGAACGCTGGCAGAACAGCCACAGCAGGTACAGCGTAAAGCACCACATCACCAGCGTAGTGATCACCGATAGATACCACTGCGTGGAGAAGGCGTGAGCATTGGTGCTCAGATACTCGCGTGATTCCGGCATAAAAATGGCCATACCGTACAGAGCCAACATAAGGCTGGCACTGAGCAGGGTAACGATCAGATAGGCCATCGGGGCTAGCAGCCAACCGCCGATGCGCGAATATTCAGCTTGGGTCATACGAGATCCTGAGTGGTATTCCAACGAAGTAAGCGGCATAGCTTACTCAAATATGTGCCAATGCGCGAGGATAAGGCGGTACCAACGGCAAAATGCCAGTCAGATTGCACTGACTGGCATGACATGGCTTACAAACCTCAGCCGGTTCTTATTGTAGGGGCGCTGCATGCTGCGCCCACTTAGCGGCTGTTAACGTTCCGCACCGTTGCTGGCGATCAGCTTTTGGTACCAGAAGAAGCTCTTCTTACGCTGGCGTGCCAGATCTTTGTTGTGGTCAACGTAGATAAAGCCGTACTGCTTCTGGAAGCCGTTGAGCCAGCTCAGCAGATCGATAAACGACCATGGGTAATAGCCGCGTACGTCGGCGCCCAGTTTGATGGCGTCTTCAATGGCACCAATGTGCTGGCGCAGATAGTCGATACGATCGTCATCCACCACTTCACCATCAATAATCGGATCTTTGGCTCCCAGACCGTTCTCGGTAATGTAGATAGGGATATCGCCGTAACGCGCCTTGATATTCATGATCCCTTCGGTGAGACCTTGGGGATAAATCTCCCAGTCCCAATCGGTATACACGCCATTCGGGTTGCGGACGAACTTGAACAGCCCCTTAAAGCCGAATTCGTTACCCTGCTGGTGGCCGCTGCCTTTCTCACCGGTGGTGTTGATGGTCAGATGTGACTCTTGATTATTGGCCGCGATGGTTTCACGTTTGTAATAGTTCAGGCCAATAAAGTCACAGATATTGTCGCGCAGCAGTTGCTCATCACCAGGTGCGAATTGTGGCACGCCCCACAGTGCCTGAGTCTGCGCCAGCAGTTCAGCTGGATATTCCCCTTTCAGTACCGGATCGTACAGCCAGTGGGTAAAGATCCCTTCGGCCAATTGATAGGCCGCCAGGTCTTCCGCAGATTGGCTGAGCGGGGTATGGGTTTGCAACACGTTGACGAAGCCGATTTGGCCGGCAATGCCGCTAGTGCGGAATGCAGCCACCGCTTTGGCGTGGGCCACAAAGACGTGGTGGCAGGCCTGGATAGCGCGCGCCGGGCTCTGTACGCCTGGTGGGTGGCCGCCGGTGATGTAACCGAAGCCGATAAAGCACACGGTCTCATTGAAGGTAGACCATAGTTTGACACGATCGCCGTAACGCTGGTAACACAGGCGGGCATACTCTTCGAAAGCCTCCGCAGTGCTGCGTGCTTCCCAACCGCCTTCATCTTGCAATGCCTGCGGCAGATCCCAGTGGTACAGGGTGATCATCGGCTCAATGTTGTGTTCCAACAGGGCATCGATCAGATCGCTATAGAATTTGACCCCGGCCTCATTGATGGTGCCCCGGCCCTGTGGCAGCAGGCGCGGCCAGGAGATAGAGAAGCGGTAGCTCCGCATCCCCATTTCGGCCATCAGCGCCACGTCCTCACGGAAGCGGTGATAGTGATCGACGGCAACGTCGCCGTTTGTGCCTTGGTAAGTGGTACCTGGCAGGTGGGAGAAGGTATCCCAGATGGATGGGCCTTTGCCGTCGGCATCGTGTGCGCCTTCAACCTGATACGCCGCGCTAGCCGCGCCCCAGAGGAACTCTTTCGGGAAAGCAGACATAACTATTCTCTCTATACGTTAAATATTGAGTCTAGTTTAGGTCGAGTTGAAATGAGTTTGCAACCGGTTTCTGAAACCGGTTGCAGTTTTTGCGGGAGCGTTTAGCGACGGTTGATTTGGTAGTAGGTTTCATTCCAGCGGATTTCGTTCTTGAACGCTGGCAGGGTGGTGTCGTTATCGATCAGCAGGAATTCGATGTTGTGCATTTCGGCATACAGACGCAGGTAGTCTGCGTTCAGTGACTGCGAGAACACCGTGTGGTGTGCGCCACCTGCCAGGATCCAGGCTTCCGCCGCCGTAGCCAGGGAAGGCTGAGCACGCCAGATCGCCCGCGCCACCGGCAGTTTAGGTAACGGTTTAGGCTGCTCAATGGTATCAACCTGATTGACCAGCAGGCGGAAACGATCGCCCATATCGATCAGGCTGGCGTTTACCGCCGGGCCTGCCGGGGTAGAGAAGATCAGGCGGGCCGGATCGGCCTTGCCACCGATGCCCAGATATTGAATATCCAGCAGCGGCTTGTGTTCTTTGGCGATGGAAGGGCAGACCTCCAGCATGTGGGAACCCACCACCAGATCGTTGCCCGGCTGGAAGTTGTAGGTGTAGTCCTCCATAAACGAAGTGCCGCCGTTTAAGCCGCTGCCCATCACTTTCATAATGCGCAGCAGGGCCGCAGTTTTCCAGTCGCCCTCGCCGGCAAAGCCGTAGCCTTGCTGCATCAGGCGCTGTACCGCTAAACCTGGCAACTGCTTCATGCCGTGCAGCGTTTCAAAATTGGTGGTGAAGGCGTGGAACTTGCCCTGTTCGAGGAAACGTTTCATACCCAGTTCGATAGCCGCGGCATCGATCAGGTTCTGCCGTTTGGCACCGTTAACTTTTGCTACGTCGCTCAGCTCATAGCTGGCTTCGTACTCTTCGATCAGAGCATCGATATCGCCCTTGCTCACTTCATCGATTACGCTGACTAAATCGCCGATGCCGTAAGCATCCACGGAGTAGCCAAACTGGATCTGCGCGGCCACTTTATCGCCATCGGTCACGGCGACCTGGCGCATGTTGTCACCAAAACGCGCCACTTTCAGCTGCTGGCTTTCCTGTTTGGCACAGGCAACACGCATCCATTGAGCGATACGTTCCTGGGCATTTTTGTCTTGCCAGTGGCCCGCGATCACGCTGTGCTGCTGGCGCATACGAGCACCGATAAACCCGAACTCACGGCCACCGTGGGCGGTCTGGTTCAGGTTCATAAAGTCCATATCCATGCTGTCCCAGGGAACCTCGGCATTAAATTGGGTATGGAACTGGAGCAGCGGCTTATCGAGGATCGACAGGCCGGCAATCCACATTTTTGCCGGTGAGAAGGTGTGCAGCCAGGTGATGATGCCGACGCAGTCCTGGTGATAGTTGGCATCACGGCAGACGGTGGTGATTTCGTCCGGCGTGGTGACCAGCGGTTTCAGCACCATCTTCACAGGTAAACCTGCGTCGCGGTTCAGGCTGTTCACGACCTGCTCGGCGTTTTCCATCACCTGTTGCAGGGTTTTGGGGCCATAAAGATGCTGGCTACCGATCACGAACCACACTTCACGTTGCTTAAAGATGTTCATCAAAAACTCCTGGATCTAGAGGTTTTATTGAGCCGAGGGGGCTGCCCCGGCATATTAATTTTTGGTGGTTGCGGCAAAGCGCGGCTCTGCGGCCTGGCACCACTGTTGATAGCGTTCATAAAGTTGTTGGTAGCGCACGACGTTTGCCGGATCGGGCTGCAAAGTACGTTCAATATTGCAAGCCATATGCTGCTGAGCTTGCGGAACGTCGCTGAAGTGCCCGGCGGCCACTGCGGCGAAAATGGCCGCACCCAGTGCACAGCATTGGTCGGAGGCGACGATCTGTAGCGGACGATCCATCACATCGGCACAAACCTGCATAATCACCGGAGATTTTCGGGCAATCCCGCCCAAAGCCAACACGTTATCGACGGGAATGTCCTGCTGTTCGAAGCACTCCATGATGGCACGAGCGCCAAAAGCCGTTGCGGCGATAAAGCCACCAAACAGCGTGGGTGCATCGGTACCGAGGTTGAGATCGGTGATCACTCCTTTCAGGCGCTGGTTGGCGTAGGGGGTGCGGCGGCCATTGAACCAGTCCAAGACCACGGGTAGATGGTCAAGCGACGGGTTTTTGGCCCAGGCGGCAGTCAGGGCAGCCAGCATGTCATGCTCGATTTGTTGCAGCTGTGTCTGGAGTTGCGGTTGCGTCTTGGCGGCTTCACGCAGTGGCCAGCTCAGCAGGCGGCTGAACCAGGCGTACATATCGCCGAAAGCGGATTGCCCGGCCTCCATCCCGATGGTTTGCGGCACGACGCTGCCGTCCACCTGGCCGCAGATGCCGCTGATGGCACGATCGCCCACGCGCTCACGATCGGCGATCAGAATGTCGCAGGTCGACGTGCCAATCACCTTCACCAGCGTATAAGGCTGCGCTCCGGCTCCGACGGCCCCCATGTGACAGTCAAACGCACCACCTGACAGCACCACGCTTTCTGATAGCCCTAGCCGTGTGGCCCACTCTTTGCTCAGAGTCCCTACCGGAAGATCGGCAGTGTAAGAACCGGTAAACAGCGGATAGGGCAGATCTTCCACCAGCAACGGATCCAAAGCCGCAAAGAAGGCTTTAGGTGGCAAACCATCCCAGTCCGGATGCCATAACGTTTTATGCCCAACGCTGCAACGGCCGCGCTTTAACCGATCCGGTGCGGTAGTGCCAGAAAGCAGCGCCGGTACCCAGTCGCAAAGCTCTACCCAAGAGGCGGCGGCGTGGCGTACCTCTTCATCCTGGCGTGAAACGTGCAAGATCTTGGCCCAGAACCACTCAGAGGAGTAAACGCCGCCGATATAGCGTGAATAATCGGGGAAATCGCCGCGGCGGCACAGTTGGTTAATCTCCTCCGCCTCCTCGATGGCGGTGTGGTCTTTCCACAGCACAAACATGGCGTTGGGATTGCTGGCAAACTCCGGCCGCAACGCCAATACGTCGCCATGTTCATCAATCGGGGCGGGAGTGGATCCGGTGGAATCTACCCCAATCCCGACCACGGCCTGCCGCTGTTCCGGGCTCATGCGCTGCACCACGGCGACGACGGCCTGTTCCATGGCTTCGATATAGTCGAGTGGATGGTGGCGAAACTGGTTCTGCGCGGCGTTACAAAAGTCACCACGCTGCCAGCGAGGGTAGTAGACCACCTCGGTATCCAGTTCGTTACCATTTTGACAGTCGACAGCCAGTACCCGCACTGAATCACTGCCGAAGTCTAATCCCAGGGCAATAGCACCTGCCGTCATGATGCGGACTCCTTACTTGTTAGGTTGAGGTTAACGATAGGAGCGGGACGGGGAGGCAGGTGAGGAATCATTGGCTGGAAGTATGCACTTTTCTGCTTGCTACAGTGATTTTGTGATGGGGGTCAAAAGTTATCACTTGGTTAAATTTGCTAAATGTATGCACATATCTGCTGTTATCTCGGGATGTGATAGCGCTCTACATTTAACTAACAAATACCGGCTAAAACTGTTTGCGTCTTACCTGAGTCGACGGCAATAAGCGAGATATAAGGCCATTGTCGTGACAGGATCTCATAATGATAACGTTTTCACGGTGGCCCGGTTTTTCTGCCGATGAAAGCAAAACAGCGGAGAGTACCATGCATAAATTCACTAAGGCGTTGGCAGTGATTGGTCTGACGGCGGTTATGTCACATTCAGCTGTCGCAGAGACCATGAAACTGGGTTTTTTGGTTAAACAGCCAGAAGAGCCCTGGTTCCAGACCGAATGGAAATTTGCCGACAAGGCGGGTAAAGACCTGGGGTTTGAAGTGATCAAGATTGCCGTGCCGGACGGCGAGAAAACCCTCAATGCCATCGACAGCCTGGCAGCCAGCGGGGCCAAGGGGTTTGTCATCTGCACCCCAGATCCGAAACTCGGCTCGGCGATTGTCGCCAAGGCGCGCAGCTACGATCTGAAAGTGATCGCGGTTGACGACCAGTTTGTTAACGCCAAAGGCAAACCGATGGAGAGCGTGCCGCTAGTGATGATGGCGGCCACCAAGATAGGTGAACGCCAAGGCGCAGAGCTGTGGAAAGAGATGAACAAGCGTGGCTGGAAAGTGGCAGAGACGGGGGTAATGGCGATCACCTCCGATGAACTGGACACTGCACGCCGCCGTACCGGTGGCTCGATGGACGCATTGAAAACCGCTGGTTTCCCAGAGCAGCAGATCTACAAGGTACCGACCAAATCCAACGATATCCCTGGGGCGTTCGATGCCGCCAACTCGATGCTGGTGCAGCATCCGGAAGTGAAAAACTGGCTGATCGTCGGGATGAACGACAACACCGTGCTAGGCGGCGTGCGAGCCACCGAAGGCCAGGGCTTTAAAGCGCCTAACGTGATCGGCATTGGTATCAACGGCGTTGACGCGGTAAGCGAGCTTTCCAAGAAACAGGCTACCGGCTTCTACGGTTCACTGCTGCCAAGCCCGGATATTCATGGCTACAAGAGCATTCAGATGCTGCATGACTGGGTAGAGAAAGGCGTAGAACCAGAGAAATTCACCGAAGTGACTGACGTGGTGCTGATCACCCGCGACAACTTCCAGGTGGAACTGCAGAAAAAAGGTCTGATGTAAGGGGCGAGCCGCCTGCAACAAGCGGGCGGCCATTTATCGCATAGCATTGAGGAAAGCACTATGACTGCCGTCACGCCCTATCTGGCTTTCAAAGGCATCGGTAAAAGCTTCCCTGGCGTCAAAGCGCTGGATGATATCAGTTTCAGCTGTCAGGCCGGACAGATCCACGCGCTGATGGGGGAAAACGGCGCCGGGAAATCGACGTTGCTGAAAATTCTCAGCGGTAATTACGCCCCAAGCAAAGGGGATATCCACCTCCAGGGGCAAGCGGTGCAGTTTGCCAATACCACCGACGCGTTAAACGCCGGGGTGGCGATTATCTACCAGGAACTGCACCTGGTGCCGGAAATGACCGTGGCAGAGAACATCTACCTTGGCCAGTTGCCGACCAAACACGGCCTGGTGGATCGCAAACTGCTGCGTTATGAATCCCGCTTACAGCTGGAACACCTCGGGTTGGACATCGATCCGGATACCCCGTTGAAGTATCTGTCGATTGGCCAGTGGCAGATGGTGGAGATTGCCAAGGCCCTGGCGCGTAACGCCAAAGTAATTGCGTTTGATGAGCCAACCAGTTCGCTGTCGGCACGTGAAATTGAGCAACTGTTCCGGGTGATCCGCGAGTTGCGGTCCGAAGGGCGAGTGATCCTGTATGTCTCGCATCGTATGGAGGAAATCTTTGCGCTGAGCGATGCCATTACCGTGTTTAAGGATGGCCGCTATGTACGCACCTTCGACGATATGCAGCAGGTGAACAATGAAGTGCTGGTGCAGGCGATGGTGGGGCGGGATCTCGGTGATGTCTATGGCTATCAGCCACGCGAGCTGGGAGAAGTGCGTTTGCAGCTTACCGATTTGCAGGCCGCCGGGGTGAAAACGCCTATCAGCCTTAACGTACGCGCTGGCGAAATTGTTGGCCTGTTTGGCTTGGTAGGCGCAGGGCGTAGCGAATTGATGAAAGGAATTTTTGGCGCTACGCGGGTAACTGCGGGCCAATTGATGCTGGATGGCAAGCGGCTCGATGTTCGTTCACCGATCGACGCTATCCGTGCGGGCGTGATGCTGTGCCCGGAAGATCGTAAGGCCGACGGCATCATTCCTGTGCACTCGGTGCGTGACAATATCAACATCAGCGCACGCCGCAAAAGCATCAAGGCGGGCTGCCTGATCGATAACGCCTGGGAAACCAGCAATGCCGATCACCATATCCGCGCGCTGAATATCAAAACCCCCAGCGCCGAACAGCTGATCATGAACCTCTCCGGTGGCAACCAACAGAAGGCGATCCTGGGCCGCTGGTTGTCGGAAGAGATGAAGGTGATCCTGCTGGATGAGCCGACACGCGGCATTGACGTTGGCGCAAAACACGAAATCTACCACGTGATTTATCAGTTGGCGCAGCAGGGCATTGCGGTGCTGTTCGCCTCCAGCGATTTGCCCGAAGTGCTGGGGCTGGCAGATCGCATCATCGTGATGCGTGAAGGGGCAATCTCTGGCGAGTTGACCCATAGCGAGGCCACTGAGGAAAAAGCCCTCAGCCTGGCGATGTTACGTACCCCTGATATTGCAGCGGCGATGGCCTGATTGTGAAGGAGCAAGAGATGTCGAGCATGACAACCGATTCTGTGAAAAACCGTGGCGGCCTTGGGTTAGCGCGTATCTGGGACAGCTATGGCATGCTGGTGGTATTTGCCGTGCTGTTTGTTGCCTGCGTCGTGTTTGTGCCGAATTTTGGCAGCTTTATCAATATGAAGGGTCTGGGGCTGGCGATCTCCATGTCCGGTATGGTGGCGTGCGGCATGCTGTTTTGCCTGGCCTCGGGCGATTTTGACCTGTCGGTGGCGTCGGTTATCGCCTGTGCGGGTGTCACCGCGGCGGTGGTCATCAACATGACGGAGAGCCTGTGGATCGGCGTGGCTGCCGGTTTGCTGTTGGGCGTGCTCTCTGGGCTGATCAATGGTTTTGTGATCGCCCGGCTGAAGATTAACGCGCTGATCACCACCTTGGCCACCATGCAGATCTTCCGCGGCCTGGCCTATATCATTTCCGATGGGAAAGCGGTGGGGATCGAAGACGAGCGTTTCTTTGCGCTCGGCTATGCCAACTGGTGGGGGCTGCCTGCACCGATTTGGATCACCATTGGCTGCCTGATCCTGTTTGGTTTCCTGCTCAATAAAACCACCTTTGGCCGTAATACTCTGGCTATCGGTGGCAACGAGGAAGCGGCTCGTCTGGCCGGTGTGCCGGTGGTGCGCACCAAGATCATCATCTTTGTCCTTTCCGGGCTGGTATCTGCCGCTGCGGGCATCATTCTGGCTTCGCGTATGACCAGCGGCCAGCCGATGACCTCCATCGGCTATGAGCTGATCGTGATTTCCGCCTGCGTGCTGGGTGGCGTTTCGCTCAAAGGGGGGATTGGCAAAATTTCCTATGTTATCGCTGGGATCCTGATCCTGGGCACGGTGGAGAACGCCATGAACCTGCTGAATATCTCACCGTTCTCGCAGTATGTGGTGCGCGGCGTGATCCTGCTGGCCGCGGTGATTTTTGACCGCTACAAGCAACAAGCGAAGAGCAGGGCGTGAAGGCCCATCACAATTTTGCGATTGCTATGAGCAGCATTTTGCCGAATGGGTAAACTTGCTATAGGTGCGATAGTGTTTTGTCGTTATTCAGCAATTTCTATTTCCCCCTCACCCCAACCCTCTCCCTCAGGGAGAGGGAGCTGCACGGAGCGCGTGGTTGGCCCGTGCAACTTCGGAAAGTAGGGAGTAAGAGGAAAGATAGGTTTTACACAGAAAAATCAATGAACTCTCTCCCGTAGGGAGTGGGAGCTGCACGGAGCGCGTGGTTGACCCGTGCAACTTCGGAAAGTAGGGAGTAAGAGGAAAGATAGGTTTTACACAGAAAAATCAATGAACTCGATCGGTCCCCTCTCCCTGTGGGAGAGGGTTAGGGTGAGGGGAACAGGCCACTCATTTTGCCAAGTATTGGGATAAAGAAACGACACTTTTGGAGGCCAGATGTATCATCGCATGGTTCAGGAACCCCAACCGAACCCGTTGTTGCCGGGTTACACCTTTAACGCCTACCTGGTTGCCGGGCTGACGCCGATTATGGCGGACGGACCGCTGGATTTCTTTATCGACCGCCCCGGCGGCATGAAGGGTTACATCCTCAATCTGACCATTAAAGGCCAGGGCAAAGTGTTTGACGGTGAGGAGACGCTTTACTGTAACCCCGGCGATCTACTGCTATTTCCGCCCAAGGCGGCACATAACTATGGCCGATCACCGGATAGTGACTGCTGGTATCACCGCTGGGTTTATTTCCGCCCGCGGGCCTATTGGGCCGACTGGCTGGAATGGCACAGCAAGGCACATCAGGTAGGGCGTCTGACACTGCCCAACAACGAGTTGCTGACCGAGTTTGACCGGCTATTTGCCAACATTGAGCAGACCCAACGCTCCGGCCGTCGTTTTGCCGAAGAAATTGGCATGAACCTGCTGGAACGACTGTTGCTGCGCGCGATGGAGGAGGATCCCCTCAGCCCACAGAAGATTATGGACCCACGGGTGATTGAGGCCTGCCAGTTTATTACCGGCAATCTGGCAGGGGAGCTGCGTATCGATGAAGTGGCCCGCCACGTTTGCCTTTCGCCTTCGCGGCTGGCACATCTGTTCCGTGACCAGGTCGGGATAAATATCCTGCGCTGGCGTGAAGATCAGCGGGTGATCCGCGCCAAACTGTTGCTGCAAACCACTCAGGAATCGATTGCCACTATTGGCCGGGGAGTTGGCTATGACGATCAGCTCTATTTTTCCCGGGTGTTTCGCAAGCGGGTTGGCGTCAGCCCCAGCGATTTTCGCCGCCGCAGCCTGGAGATCAACTACCCGGTGAACCCTTCCCGGGATCGGCCACTGATTGCCGCATCCCGTTAATTGGCATGCGGATACGACCGTTGTTGGGGGCGCAGCATGCTGCGCCGGTTCAGTTTATTGCCAGTTTGTTAACAATCTGCATTTAGCTCTTGTTCCAGCCCGCATCATGGTGTCAAATCGAATCAATCACGACTTCATCTTTTCTCGCGGCAACACTAGGAGCGGGTTTCTTGCCCCTGACTTATATGGACGTAGCATTTCAACCGCCTGGAATTGATGTGTATATCGCCCTGTATGAGGAAACAAGATGTCTGAAACAATCCGCGTTGGCCTGGTGGGCTATGGTTACGCCAGCAAGACCTTTCATGCTCCGCTGATCGCGGGAACCCCTGGCATGGAGTTGGCCGCTGTTTCCAGCAGCGACGCCGGTAAAGTCCACGCCGACTGGCCGATGATGACGGTGGTCAGCGACCCACAGGCGCTGTTTAACGATCCCTCGATTGACCTGATTGTCATTCCAACACCGAACGATACCCACTTCCCATTGGCACAACAGGCGATGGCGGCGGGCAAGCATGTGGTGGTGGATAAACCGTTTACCGTGACACTGTCACAGGCGCAGCAGCTACAACAGCAGGCAGAGCAGAGTGGACAACTGCTTTCGGTGTTTCACAACCGTCGCTGGGACAGCGATTTCCTCACCTTAAAAGCTTTGCTGAAAGACGGCGCTTTAGGAGAAGTGGTCTATTTTGAATCCCATTTCGATCGTTTCCGCCCGGAAGTCCGCCAGCGCTGGCGTGAGCAAGGTGGGGCTGGCAGCGGTATTTGGTACGATCTGGGGCCGCATCTGATCGACCAGGCGTTGCAGCTGTTTGGCAAGCCACAAACGCTGTTTGTCGATCTGGGCGAGCTACGCCCGGGTTCACAATCGGTAGATTATTTCCATGCGGTGCTCAATTACGGCCATCGGCGTGTGGTGCTGCATGGCACGGTGCTGGCCGCGGCAGAAACTGCACGTTACATTGTGCACGGTACACAGGGCAGCTTTATCAAGTATGGTCTGGATCCGCAGGAAGATCGCCTGAAAGCCGGTGAGCGTTTGCCGCAGGCCGACTGGGGTTACGATATGCGCGACGGAGTAGTGACGTTGTCACGTAACGGCATGCTGGCGGAACAGCCGCTGTTGACCATTCCGGGCAATTACCCAGCCTATTACGCCGCCATTCGCGACGCGATTTCCGGTGCAGGTACCAACCCTGTTCCGGCAAGCGAGGCGATACAGGTCATGGAAATGATCGAGCTGGGCATTGAGTCGGCGAAACAGCAAAAAGCGCTACCTGTCAGCTAATAGCAATAATAACAGTAGGGTTCAGAGCGCTTCTGAACCCTTATTTACGCATTAAATAGCAAGGAATTGTGCAGGATGTCCTGGTTACAACGTCTACGTATCGACAAGTTTTTACTGGTACTGCTGATGGTGGTGCTGTTGGCCTCATTGCTACCCTGTGAAGGGATTTGGCAGACCTTCTTTGAACATTTAACCACCGCCGCGATAGCCCTGTTGTTCTTCATGCATGGGGCGAAACTCTCCCGTGAGGCGATCGTTGCCGGCATGAGCCACTGGAAACTGCACCTGGTGGTGTTTCTCAGTACCTTTGCGCTCTTCCCGCTGCTAGGGTTGTCGATGAACCTGCTGGTGCCGGGCATAATGACGCCCACCGTTTATCTGGGTTTCCTCTATCTTTGTGCTTTGCCTGCCACGGTTCAATCGGCAATCGCTTTTACCTCCGCAGCTGGCGGGAACGTGGCGGCGGCGATCTGCAGCGCTTCGGCATCCAGCATTCTTGGGGTATTCCTGTCTCCGCTGCTGGTGGGGGCATTGATGCATACACAAGGAGGCAATACTGACGTATTGCATGCCATCGGCTCGATTATTCTGCAACTGATGGTGCCGTTTGTTATTGGCCATCTGGCACGTCCGCTGATTGGCAAATGGATCGATCGCCATCGCAAACTGATTAATCTCACCGACCGTTCCTCGATCCTGCTGGTGGTCTATACCGCGTTCAGCGCGGCGGTGGTTGAGGGGATTTGGCACACCATTGACGGCTGGTCGCTGCTGACGATCCTGGTGATGTCGCTGGTGCTGTTGGCGGTGGTACTGATTATCAACACCTATGCTGCACGTTGGCTGGGCTTTGATACCGCCGATGAGATCACTATCGTGTTTTGCGGTTCGAAAAAGAGCCTGGCCAACGGCATTCCGATGGCCAACGTGCTATTTCCGGCCGCTGCCGTTGGGGCTATGGTATTACCCTTGATGATTTTCCATCAGGTACAGTTGATGGTATGTGCAGTACTGGCACAGCGCTATGCGCGTAAAACAGCACAGCAACGCGAAGTTGCCGTAACTAAATAAAAGACAAGGACGTAGCATGATCAAGGTAGTCGAGATTTTGCAATATCGTTTACAAGCGGACAGTGGCGAGCGTTTTCACCACCTAATGCAGCATGTTAGCGTGCCGCTCCACAAGGCCGCAGGGATCACCGTGCTGGAGCACGGTGTCTCGCTACACGATCCTGATGCCTACTACCTGATGCGGCGGTTTGACGACATGGCGGAAATGGAACAGGTATTGCAGGCCTTCTACCGCAGCCAAGCTTGGTTGGAGGGGCCACGTACCGAGATTGTGGCCCTGATCGAGGAGAGCCACCGGGTGGTGCTGCCGTATCAGCCCTGACCTGCCGTGGGTTGTGGGCTAAACGGAATTGTCCGGTCGGGGAAGTGGCACTGGTTGATATCGGATCGGTGCCATCTCCAACTGGCAAACGGATTGTAGACTTTGGATAAATCTCTTATTTTCTTGCATGAGCTTTGCGATACCTGCAAAGCCATTATCTGATTTAATGGTATTCCACTATCGTCACCAGTAAATAAAATAAAAACGGGTTATTTACTATTTAGGTGATAAAGTGGAAAGTAAAATTAATATATTAATCACAGGGGCAACTGGATTTGTAGGGGCCTACTTGCTTCATGATTTACTTGCCGATGTTTCCGTTGGTAAGATATATGTATTATGTCGAAACATTCAGCCGAATAATGAAAGGCAGAGACTGATTGAAGCATACCATAAGTTCTCAATTGATAGCTTGGATGTACTGGTCTATACCAAAAACATCCATATGATAGAAGGAGATATCACGCAACCATCTCTTGGTATCAACAAAGTGCATTATAAAGAACTCTGCAAAGAAGTTGATGTTATCTATCATGTTGCTGCTCGTGTCAATCACATAAGATCTTATGAAGCCCTCAAGAGTGCCAATGTTGACAGCCTCGCTGATATTATTTCGATGGC
This sequence comes from Serratia sp. 3ACOL1, assembly GCF_003668775.1. Taxonomy (NCBI): domain Bacteria; kingdom Pseudomonadati; phylum Pseudomonadota; class Gammaproteobacteria; order Enterobacterales; family Yersiniaceae; genus Serratia; species Serratia sp. 3ACOL1. The sequence goes on from NZ_CP033055.1 coordinate 1,378,487, forward strand.
GCGGACAGGAAAAACAAAAATAGTCAACTTTGTATCAACATTGGGTTCTGCCGCTAAAAAAGACAAACAGGGTTTTTATGTTGAGGAACTTCCTGATCGCACACCTTGGCATTCAGATATGGGGTATTTACTGTCAAAGTGGGAAGCTGAGAAGTTACTTTCTTGCTTCCAGAATGAAGGGGGTAAAACCAACCTATTCCGCCTTGGTTACATCTCCGGCCACAGCAAAACAGGCGTTGCGCTATTTGCTAATAATCAATTTATGTTGTTTATAAAAAGTTGTATTCAACTAGGTTATGCACCGGAATTGGCACGAACAATTAATTTTACCCCAATCGACTATACGATAGCCTTAATGAGTCAGTCAAAATATAGATGTCAGGGTGGGGAAGTGCTAAACCTTTTTAATTATCATGGCCTAATTAGTTGGGAGGGTATTATAAGCTGGTTAAATGCCAGAGGGTACAACATTAAAATTATACCCTTTTATGAATGGCAGAGTAAACTGCTAGCGGATAATGAAGAAAATGCATTGTACAGGTTCCTGCCTCTTTATGGTTCTGAAGGCGCACACGATAAAATATTACGATTTGGCCGGGAAATTGAAAAGTTCCGCTACAAAAAAGTCAAGGAGGCTACCGAATTAGCTAGGCATGAGTTGCCTTTACTGAAGTATGAACTTCTCGATCGCTATCTCGGTTACTTACAGGATCAAAAATTCTTGCCTGTTCCCCCAGGGAAATTGGCCTCATTTTAATTCGACTGAAGCAGTTAATGATAATGGTGAATTTACTATGATAGAAACGAGGGTTTACTTTTCGTTAGCCTGTTTGTGCGCGCTGTCTGTGGCGAATATTTATTATAACCAACCGTTGCTGGAGCTGTTTTCTAGGGAATTCAGCGCTGATGCCAAGACGGTAGGCTCAATTGCGATGGTTGTTCAGTTATCTTATGCCGCAGGATTGGTCTTTTTTGTCCCCTTGGGCGATCGCGTTGTGCGGCGAAGGCTGCTGGGCATTTTGTTGGGGATTAATGCTGTTGCTTCACTGTTCGCCGCTATGGCTCAAGATATTGCACAACTGCTGATAAGTAATGTCGCCATTGGTATGACCGCAGTGGGTGCACAAATAATTATTCCTATGGCGACTTTGTTGGCGCCCCAGGAACAACGGGGACGGGCTGTCGGAATAGTGATGAGTGGACTGATGGCCGGAGTGCTGTTTGCTCGTATCCTTTCCGGGACTATTGGTGAGCATTGGGGATGGCGTGTCATGTACATCGTGGCAGCAGCCATCAATGTGATAATGATAGTGATAATCTATCGTTTACTGCCTCATAACTGCCCATCAAAAAATCCGATGCCTTACCGACAGTTAATCGTATCGCTTTTAGCCTATTTCCGGCAAGAGAGCGAGTTACGCAAAGCCTGTCTTTCTGGAGCGTTAATGTTTGGTTCTTTCAGTGCATTATGGGGGGCCCTGGCTTTGCTTCTGTCTCGTCCTCCCTATCATTTCGGTAGTGATATTGTTGGTGCTTTCGGTTTTGCAGGAATCGCAGGGATCCTGATGACGCCGATTATCGGTAATTTGGCGGACAGGTATACTCCACAGGCGATTGTTATATTAGGCAGCCTCTGCGCTATAGTCGGTTTTTTACTGCTGGCAATGTCAGGACACTACTTGACCGCACTCATCATCAGCGTCATTTTTCTAGATGTTGGAGGACGGGCAGGCCTAGTTGGCAATCAGTTACGTGCTCTGGCACTGTCGGAAACCGCCCGCAGTAGGCTCAATACTGTCTTTATGTTTTGCTATTTTCTCGGCGGAGCCTTAGGCACACGCATAGGTGCAGAGCTAAGCCTGCGATTTGGATGGTTTGGCATTGCGTTGCTTGGCGTTATCACCTCCCTGATCGTCATGTTCTTCAACTTCAAAGGGATGCTGTCTTTGTTCCGGCGACCGTCTCCCCCTTCGTTATAATATGAGAATTATTCCTAAGGTTTCCCCAATTCGTTGGCCAGGTGTTTATGTAGCGCCTGAAGAAACACTGTCAACCTAGGGGAAACTTTTGGTTCGGCACGTAAGAGGTGGATTTCCTGAGTCTGCTGTTGAGGATCATCAAAGACTTTCACGAGTCGCCCTGCGTTAATATCAGTACCGACCACCCAGTTAGGCAGGAATGCAATACCTAATCCATGGACAGCCGAAATGCGCAGTGCGTCAAAATCATTGCAGCGTAAATAGATATGGTGCTTCCTCTCTGGATCCTGATAGATCACTCTCCGCCAACATATCGAATAGGGATCCTGAAATTTATCTAGCAGATGATGCCCTTCAAGTTCATCAAGCCCGCTTGGATGACCATGGTTCTGCAGATAAAACGGGCTTGCACATGCTATCCAATACTGGTCCGCAATATGAGTGGCATACAGTGCGCTATCTTTTAGGGGACCAATTCTGATGACGGCATCAAGTCGTTCGATCGATGGATTGGCCAACCGTTCCGTCAAATCCAGCGCAAGATCAATATCAGGGAAATTTTTCTTGAACTCAGACAGCCATGGGAATATATGAAGTTTGGCGAAGGTGGGCAAACAGCTAACACGTAAAATTCCTTTTAGCCCTGTGTTCATTGAGCCTATTTCACTATACATATCACTGAGAGCATCAAGGATTTTTATTGATCGAAGATATAAGGCCTCTCCGGCATCGGTAAGCATCAGTCCACGGGGAGAACGGATAAATAACTTTATCCTCATCACATCTTCAAGCCTGTTTATTTTGCGCATGATCGAGGATGGGTTCACCCCGTGCCTGCGTGCAACAGAAGAAAATGAACCATTTCTGGCAATATCAATAAATAGCGATAAGTTTTCCGTATATCTGTACAAGTCCATATGCACACCATTTATAACTTTCGTTTCTGACGTTTATGCTGTTGAGGACAAATGATGAGTTCAAAAATCAACCATAACACATTTTATTCTGGGGCTATAGTCTGATACTTTTAGAGTGAAAATTCAGGTTTACTGAGTTTTACGTTATGAGATGAAAATATCCAGAACCGCCAGGGCAAGGTCCTGAGAGCAGACCCAACGGGCAAGGCCGCTGAGTCTGCAACAGGGGATTAGCCAAGTACTTTCGCGCGTAACGCCTGTTTTTCCTGCTCGCTGAGGAAGGCCATCTTCAGGCCGTTTTCCTGCGCGGTGCGGATTTCCTGCGGCGTTAATCCCGCCTGTGGAGCCGCCACGCGGTATTCATGCTCAATCTCAATGCCTTGCACGGCCGGATCGTCGGTATTGATTGAGGCCACCACGCTATGGCGCAGGAAGGTGGCCAGCGGATGTTGTGCCAACGAAGCTACAGTGCTGGTTTGTATATTCGAGGTCAGGCACGATTCAATGCCGATGGCATGCTGCGCCAGGTAATCCATCAGTGCCGGATCTTCTACCGCTTTTACCCCGTGGCCGATGCGCTCTGCACCCAACTCACGGATCGCCTGCCAGATGCTTTCTGGGCCAGCGGCTTCACCGGCATGAACGGTAATGCGCAGGCCTGCGTCACGAGCACGGTTGAAATGGCTGAGGAACAGGCTGCCAGGGAAGCCGAGTTCATCGCCGGCCAGATCCAATGCGGTAATGCCATCGCGGTGGGCTAACAAGGCGTCCAGCTCTTGCAGGCAGGCCGCTTCACCGAAGGTACGGCTCATGATGCCGATCAGGCGCACATCAATATCGCGGTCGCGGCAACCATAGCGAATGCCGTCAATCACCGCTTCCACCACGCCAGCCACCGGTAGCTGGTGCTTCATCGCCATGTAGTATGGGGAGAAACGCAGTTCGGCGTAGTGCAATCCAGCGTTTGCTGCATCTTCCACGTTTTCATAGGCCACGCGACGGCAGGCATCCAGATCGCCCAGCACCGCCACGCCCCAGTCAAGCTTTTGTAAAAAGCTCATCAGATCGGGTTCAGTCTGGGTGATTTGCACATGGGGAAGCAGGGCAGCCAGCTCGTTGGCTGGCAGGGCTAGATTGAACTGGCTGCCCAGTTCAAGAATGGTTTGCGCGCGGATGTTACCGTCCAGGTGACGGTGAATATCGGTAAGGGGCAAGCGGGAGTCAATCATGGCGGCACTCATTGTTTTTGTATAGGTAAAGTGCAGAGCAGTATAAAAACAAATGAATGAAAATAGCTATTGAGTTGCATAAAAAAGTGATTGTAGTCACATTAAATCGCAAGATCGCACTTCAGGATATGGGGTAGATGTATAAGGCGGGTAAGCAGAGGCATGCTCTCAGGTCATTAGTCGATGAAATCAGGTCAATCGCAATGGTTCTGGTTTTAACGGGTAGCATGACAATGCTGAGGGGAGTTGGCACTCAATGAAAAACCAGGGGCACTACGCCCCTGGCGATATAACCTATTTTGCGTCCAGGACAAATTGCAACGCGGCGATCAGCTTATCCATCCCGGCCTCAACCTTGCTGCGTGGGCAGCCGACGTTCAAGCGCAGGAAACCACGGCCTTCTTCGCCATAGGTAAAGCCTGGCATGATGGCGACTTTCTCACGTTCGATCAGCACCTGCTGCAATTCGCGGTCGTCAATGCCCAATGGGCGTATATCGATCCACGCCAGATAGGTGGCCTGCGGTGGCTGCCAGTTTAGCTGTGGCAACGCCTGGTTGAGCCGTTCTGCCACGTAGGTCAGGTTATCTTGCAGGTAGTCGCGCAGGGCGTCTAGCCAAGGCTCGCCGTGGCGATAGGCGGCAATATGGGCTGCAACCGCCAGCACCGCCGGAGAGGATAATCCATCGCGGCTTTTCAGCGCCTGAACATAGCTATCCCGCGCACTATCATCGCTGATAATGCCATAGGCCCCGGTGAGCGCCGGAATGTTGAAGGTTTTAGAGCCGGAAGTCAGCAACGCCCACGGAGTGGTAGCTACCTGGCTCCATGGAGTGTGACGATGTTCCCCCCAAACCATATCCATATGGATCTCATCGCTGATCACCTTGACGTCATGGCGTTCGCACAGCTCTGCCATCTGCTCCAGCTCCTGCTGTGTCCACACCTTGCCGGTGGGATTCTGCGGGCTGCACAACAGTAGGATCTTGGTTTGCGGCCGAGCTAGCAGGGCTTCCAGATGCGCCATATCGCATTGCCAATCGTTATCCACTTTGTGCAGCGGGCAAGGCAACACCTGGCGTTGATTACCCAGGATCACCTTATAGAACGCATCATAGGCTGGCGTATGGGTGACCACATATTCCCCCGGAGCCGACCAGATACGCACCAGCTGCGCCACCATGTAAATCACCGAAGGGCCATAGACCGCCTTGGTCGTATCGATGGGGGCATTGAAGCGCTGTTGATACCAATGCCGTACCGCACCAAGAAAGTCTTCATGCTGCCAGCGGCTGTAGCCCAACACGCCGTGTTGCAGGCGCTGTTGCAGGGCTTCAAGAATGCAGGGGGCGGTGGCGAAATCCATATCGGAGATGGTGAAAGGCAGCAGATCTGCGGTACCAAACCGGTCGGCGATGTAGTCCCACTGGGTGCACCAGGTACCGTGACGATCTACCGGGGTAGAAAAATCAAACATGTGAAACTCCGAACAAGGGCGCAGCAGGCTGCGCCCGGGGGGAAGGTTATGCGTTGGCCATCAGTGATTCTAACTCATCTTTCACCGATTGCACCTGCGGGCCAATGACCACTTGCAGGTTATGGTCATTAAGGTGCACCACGCCAATAGCCCGGTTGGCTTTCAGCACCGCGTCATCCACCTTGCTCATATCGTTAACCGACATACGCAGGCGGGTAATGCAGTTATCCAGCGAAACGATATTTTCTTTACCGCCCAACGCTGCCAGGATAGCTGGCACGTTATAACCGGATTTACCCACGGCACCGACAGGGGCGCTCTGTGTCGCGGTGGTTTCTGTCTCACGGCCCGGCGTTTTAATGTTCCAGCGCTGGATGGCGAAGCGGAAGATCGCATAGTAGGCAACGAACCAGATGGCGGCCACCAACGGCACCAGGTACCACTTGGTTGCGGTGCCGTGCAGGATACCAAACACCACGAAGTCGATAATGTTGCCGTCGGTGTTACCGATAGTGACGCCCAGTAAGGCCATCACGGTGAAGCCCAGACCGGTCAGGATCGCGTGGATCAGGTACAGGAACGGAGCCACAAACAGGAACAGGAATTCGATCGGTTCGGTGGTACCGCCGACGACACAAGCCACGACACCGGAAATCAGCAGCCCTTTGATCTTGTGACGGTTCTCCGGTTTGGCACAGTGGTACATGGCTAACGCTGCACCCGGCAAGCCGCCGAGGAAGGCAGGCATTTTACCCTGGGACAGGAAGCGGGTAGCGCTTTCGGCAAAGCCGTGGGTGGTTGGGCAAGAGAGCTGCGCCTGGAAGATGGTCAATGCACCGCTGACTTCACGGCCACAAACGTCCAGCGTACCGCCCGCTTCGGTAAAGCGGATCAGTGCCACCAGAATATGGTGCAGCCCGAACGGCAGCAACAGACGTTCGCCGGAGCCGAAAATCATCGGCCCAAACATGCCTGCGCCGTTAATCATACGGCCCAACCCGTTAATACCGGCAGCGAACCAAGGCCAGATCAGCGGGATAATCAGGCCGCACAGGCCCAGTACCACGGTGGTGACGATTGGGACGAAGCGGGTACCGCCGAAGAACGCCAGCGCATCCGGCAGGCGGATGGTGTTGAAACGCTCGTGCAGCAGATAAACGATGATCCCGACGATCACCGCACCGAGGATACCGGTATCGATAGACTGAATGCCCAGGATGTTCTGGATGTTATTGGCTTTCAGCACCAGTGGATCGACGGTAGGCAGCACGCCTGACGTGGTCAGGTAGAAGTTGGTCGCCAGGTTCAGCACGGTAAAGCCGACAAAACCAGAGAAGGCGGCCACGCCTTTGTTCTCACGCGCCATGCCCAAAGGAATGGCAATGGCGAACATCACCGGCAGGAAGCTGAAGGCAAAGGAACCGATCTTGCTCATCCAGGTGAACAGCAGTTGGAAAGCCGGATGACCAATGAAAGGCAGCAAGGTGATCACGTCACGGCTGCTTAGTGAGCTACCGATCCCCAGCATGATGCCGCAGAATGAAAGCAGTGCGACGGGCAGCATAAATGTCTTGCCCAGGCTTTGGAAAAACTCCCAAAGCGTAATTTTTTGTTTTTTAGACGCTGGCATAACCGACGACTCCTGGCGAAAAAGCATGCAATGTTGTGTGTACCCGATTAGGTAAAAATAAGATAAAACGTTTTACCTAGTAAAAATGCGTCCCTAATCACAATTATGAACGGTGCTTTGCGGTGACAATACTTATGCGGGTAAATCGTTTTACTGCATTGAGAGATTCGGTATACCATTTGCTATCAGGGTGAAACTCGCCCTGATAGGGCATTGCAGAGGTTATTACCATCAAAAAGATCACTATCACTGACGTCGCGCAGTTGGCAGGCGTATCCGTGACCACCGTTTCCCTGGTGCTGAGCGGTAAAGGGCGTATTTCTCCCACCACCATGACCCGTGTGAATCAGGCGATCGAGCAGCTTGGCTATGTTCGCAACCGTCAGGCCGCGACGCTGCGCGGTGGCGAATCGGGGGTGGTAGGGCTGATCCTGCGTGATATCTGCGAACCGTTTTATGCCGAGATGACCGCCGGGGTGAGTGAGGTACTGGAAGCCAATGGCAAAGTGCTGTTTCTGACCCAAAGCGGGCGCGAAGGCAAAGGGCTGATGCGCTGTTTTGATATGCTTCTGGAGCACGGCGTTGACGGCATGGTGCTGGCGGGTGGGGTACGTACCGCGAAAGGGCTGAAAGAGAAAGCCGAAGCTCAAGGGGTGCCGCTGGTGTGTGCCGCGCGCTCCAATGGGCTGGAAGGTGTAGACGTGGTGCGGCCCGATAATATGCAGGCCGCGAAAATGGCCACCGAATTTCTGATCAAACGGGGGCATAGCCAGATCGCCTACCTTGGTGGACAAGGCGATTCACTCACCCGCGCCGAACGCCTGGGGGGATTCTGTGCCACCCTGGTGCAATACGGCCTGCCATTCCGCTCAGAGTGGATCGTCGAATGCGATTGCCATCAACGGGCAGCGGCTGAAGCTGCTGAAAACCTGTTGCGTCAGTATCCCAATATCAGTGCGTTGGTGTGCCATAAGGCCTCGGTGGCGTTGGGTGCCTATTTTGGTATTGTGCGCAGTGGCCGTAGTATTGGCTCGGAAGGGATGGACAGTTTTTATGGTCAACAGGTGGCGCTGATCGGTTTTGGCGATGTGCCGGAGGCCGAACTGACCGAACCCCCGCTGACCTTTATCTCCAGCTCGGCTCGAGAAGTTGGACGCAGTGCTGCTCTGCGGTTGTTACAACGTATTGGCGATGATTCATTAGCACCGCAGAATGTGATCCTGTCCCCAGAGCTGATCAAGCGCGGATCGGCCTGATCCGCAGCATATCTCCAATCTTGCCGTTGTCCCAGTATTATAAATTCTCAGGTGTCTCTAAACAGCCTTGCTCTGATGCTTGATTAAATTAAAGCGCAATTTTTGATATAACCGACACGATATGAGATTTAATTTGGGAGCAGCTATGAACAGATATGGGATATTTGGTTTCTGCATGGTGAGCTTCCTGGTCGTTTTTTCGCTGATTCGGTTATCTGAATTTGAACTTTCCGATGATGCGCACCAACGAACTATCAACTTTGAGCATCATCAGGACATTCTGGAAGGCACATTAATCCTCCCTCCTGGGAAGATATCCCCACCGCTTGTCGTGCTGGTTCATGGCGATGGCGCTCAAGACCGCTGGTCTGAAGGCGGCTATATTCCGTTGGTGAAGTTCCTGGTTGCCCAAGGGATCGCGGTTTATTCATGGGATAAACCCGGCGTTGGGGCAAGCAGTGGTAACTGGCTGGCACAAACCCTGTCAGATCGTGCAGATGAAGCGGCATCTGCTCTGAGAAAACTGAAACAGGAACCGGAGTTTAACCACAGCGATATAGGCTTTCTTGGCTTTTCTCAGGCGGGTTGGGTCGTGCCAAAGGCCAGCCAACAGGTAAAAACCGACTTTGTTATTCTGGTGGGGGCGGCGATAAATTGGCGAGCTCAGGGGATTTATTATACGGGGCAACGTCTAAAATCTGAGGGCCAGTCAGCTGAGAATATCGTGAAGGCGCAAGCACGAGAAGCCACCGCTTTTGACAGGCAGTTTACGCAGGAAGCAGCCGCATCTCCCTGTCTTTCTCGTTGTACCCGGGAGGACTTTGAGCGTCGAAACTCACAGGCCGATGCAAGGAAAGCTATTTCAGCGATGCAAACGCCGGTAATGATCCTGATGGGGGCGGACGATCGGAATGTCGATCCTCACGAAACGATTGCTGTCTGGAGCGAAGAACTACCGGCCAAAACACCTCGCTGCATCAGACTGGTCGCTGATGCTACCCATGGGCTTTTACGGAGCGAATGGTTTGACTACCAGCTATCCTCTCAGTGGCCTTGGTGGAAGCAAGGGGGATTTCTGCTGGCCGGACAACAGGCATACTCGCCGGGTTCCCTAAGTGCAATTTCTGCCTGGATACTTAATCAGCAATGCCATGAGTGAATCGCATTCTGATGCCACGCTGAAAGCAAAAAGTGAAAGATCCCTCCCAGGCCTTCAATACCCAGAAGCTCAAGCGCGGATCGGCTTGATCTGCTGCTCGCGTTTTTCCCGCATAAAATCGATAAAGGCGCGCAGCTTGAGCGGCATATGGCGGCCCGCCGGAAAGTAGATAAAGAACCCCGGCGCGACGTTGCTAAAATCCTGCAGAACCTCTCGCAGTTGCCCGCTCTGCAACTCTTGGTGTACGGCAGCCCGAAAGCGTTGGGTGAGCCCTAATCCCGCTATCGCCGCGTCTTTAAGCAGCTGGTTTTCATTGAAGATCAGCCGCTCGTTGACCTCCAGCGTCAAATGCTCAGTACCGTTGCTGAAATACCAGGGTTCCAGTTTGCCACTGCCGGGAAAGCGGTAGCGCATGCAGTCATGCTGCTGTAACTCCTGCGGCGTTTCGGGCTGACCCTGTTGTGCCAGATAGCCCGGAGAAGCCACGATCACATGTTGTTGGCCATTGTCGATAGGGACGGCCACCATGTCTTTTTGCAACATGCGCTGCATGCGGATGCCCGCATCAAAATTATCCAGCACCAGATCGGCAAAACGATCGTCGGTAAACAGCTCCAGCTTAAGCTCAGGATAGCGCGCATGGAACTCCGGCAGATAGGGCATGACCAGCATCGACGCGGCCAACTGCGGCAAGGTAATACGTAATAATCCGCTTGGCTCACCACGTTGGCTGCTGGCATTTTCTGCCGCGATCTCAATCTGGCCCATAGCGGGGGCGATTTTTTCATAAAATGCCAGCCCTTCATCGCTTAGTCTGACTGAACGGCTAGTGCGGTTGAACAGGCGTACTCCCAAAAGGGCCTCTAGCGCGCGGATATTTTGTGAAACCGCAGGCGGTGTGACGCCCAGATGATTGGCCGCCTGGGTAAAGCTGCCCAATTTGGCAACGGCGTCGAAAAATGGCAGTAATTGCAGCAGTGAGCTCATCTATTAATAATTCCAACTTAATGATTCATTAAATTTTAGCCTATTTTATTTAATGATCGAAACCGTAGACTGGCCTGATTACCTTAAGAGGATCACAGTTATGGCTCAGGCATTGAAACAACGGATAGAGGCAGTTAATCAGCAGGCGATCGCCGAAGGGCGGATCGTAGGTAGCGTGGTGCTGGTGGCTCAACAGGGGGCGGTGATTTACGCCGGTGCCAGCGGCTATGCCGATCGCGAGCAGCGGCAACCCATGCAGCGTAACAGCCAATTCCGGCTATCTTCGGTCTCTAAACCCTACATCACGCTGGTAGCGATGCGCATGATAGAACAGCAATTGCTGAGTCTGGATGATGCCGTGAGCCGTTGGCTACCGTGGTTTACTCCGGCGTTGCCCGATGGACGTCGGCCAGCGATCGCTATTCGCCACCTGTTAACCCACACCGCCGGGCTGGACTACCGTTTCAAGCAACCAGAGGGCGGGATCTATCAGCGGTTAGGGATCCACGATGGCCTGGAGATGTCCTCGTTAACGCTGGAGCAAAATCTGCGTCGGTTGTCGCAGGCCCCGTTGCAGACAGAGCCGGGGAGCGAATTCAGCTATTCACTGGCCATTGACGTATTGGGTGCGGTGCTAGAGCAGGTGGCTGGTGTGCCTTTGCCACAGCTATTCGAGCGCTGGGCTGGTCAACCGCTAGGGCTGGGGAATACCGGTTTTTATGCGTTGAACGCCGATAAGCTGGCTACGGCCTATTACAATACTGAACCGCAACCGGCAGCGATGTATGACGGCTTTCTGCTAAGGCTTCCTGAGGAGTTTGGTTTTGACGTGGAGTTTGCGCCTTCGCGAGCGCTTGACCGCCACGCTTATCCTTCGGCTGGCGCGGGAATGGTTGGCGACGCTGACGATGTGCTGCGCCTGGTGGAGACGTTGCGTAATGGTAGCGACGGAGTTTTGCAGGCAGAAACCGCCGCATTGATGCGACAACCCCATGTAGGAGCGCAGGCAGAAATTCAGGGGCCGGGTTGGGGCTTTGGTTTTGGTGGCGCGGTGCTGGTGGATGCCGCATTGGCAGCAACGCCGCAGAATAATGGCACTATGCAGTGGGGCGGCGTATATGGGCACAGCTGGTTTTATGATCCGGTCGCGCAGTTGAGCGTGGTAGCGCTGACCAACACCGCAATTGAGGGTATGAGCGGTTTATATCCCGTGCAGATCCGCGATGCGGTTTATGGTTAAAAATAAAGGGCCAGATATCGTCTGGCCCTAGAAGGTTTTTATTGCCCTTGCAGAGTTGGCTGCTCAGGTGCCGGAGCGGCATCCTGCTGATCGGGCTCTGGAGCACTATCTTCTTCTGGTGCGGAAGCGCCGCCCAGCATCCCGAACATACCCACGAACTCCGGCAGCGACATTTTGCTGCCGTTCAGCTCAATCTGGTTATCGGCATACTTGAAGCTGCTGCTTATCACGTTATCTTTCAGCGTGGTGATCTTGAACATCTCGCCCATTGCCGCCAGGCTTTTCACCTGCTGCTCGGCCTGCTGCTGTGCTTGTTGTGCACTGGCACCTTGCAGCTGTGCCGCTTGAGCCATTGTTTCCTGCGCCATAGCGACCGGAACAGTCAACTGCGCGTCGATTTTCTTGACCGAACGGGCAAGCTGTTGGTCCGGTGATTCGGCCGCAGCGCCAGCCTTTGAAGGATCCAGCAGATCGAGGTTAAGGGTAAAGGCGCTTTCACCCTTGGCATTTTTCCAGCTCAGCGGTGCGATGCTGATAGTTGGGTTGCCTTTCAGCAACAGCGGCAGGTTTTGCACCAGCATCTCAGCCGTTTGTTGTTGGTAGGCTTCTGGTGACAGCGTTTCTGCCTGTTGCAGCAAGGCCATGGCCTGCTGGTTGTAACGATCGGCAAACTCTTTCAGCCCTTTACCGTCCAGGTTGTCGATTTTCAGCAGCAGCTTACCCGCGCCAAAATCGGTGCCCTGAATTTTCAACGCTGCCATGGTGTAGTCCAGCTGACCTGCGAGGCTGTTGCCTTTCTCGCCGAACTGGCTGGCCAGGTTGAAGCCTTCCATCGTCATGGCATCTTTACCGTCGATAGCCATGGTCAGTTGCTTCATGCCCAGCGCTTGCTGACCCAGGCTCAGACTGTATTGGCCCAGATGCGTGTTGCTTTTGAGCGTAAGCCCTTGCATCGTCATCTGTTCGTTCTGGCCGGACTGATTCGGGCCACTGATCACCAGGCTATCACTGCTGGCGTCCAGGACAGCGGTTTGCATATCCTTGCCGATATCCGCGTCAATTTTTGCACCGCTGAATTTCAGTGAGGACTTGTCTTTCTGGTATTCCACCGGGATCACATCGATGGAGCTGGCGACATCGCCGCTGTAAGCAATGCGTGAATCGGCGCTGAACAGTGACTTGCCTTTGGTGATTTCAAACAGGGTTTTGACTTTTGGCGTGTTTTCCAGCTCGGTATGTACCGAAGCCATGCTTGGGATCAGGTTGAATTTTTTCAACTGGGCCAGCGGGAATGGGCCGTGATCGACGGTTTCAATGAAGGCCACTTCTTCGCCGGACTTCAGCAGGGCATCGTCGGTGGTGATGCTACCATCGGCACGCAGCACAAAACGGGCTTGGCTGCTGAAAATCCCGCGTTGGTAGTTTTCATAGCTCATCTTGACCCCAGCCTTAGGCAGTAGGGTTTTCAACTGGCTATTGGCTGTGTCTACCATTTCCCCCATCCGTTGCTCGATAAGCTTGCCGGTGTACCAAGAGGCCCCAGTCCATGCTGCGCCGAGCACCACAATGACGCTGACAGCGACTAACGATTTTTTCATAGTTCTGTTCTTCCTTTGTTAAGCCGGTAGAGGGCAGGGCGACCAATTGGGTCTGCAAAAAAACGCCCGTAGGCGTTTTATTGTGTAGGTAAACTAATCATCTTAGCAACTTATTTACCTATATTTTACCGTCAATTAGGACAACTGATTATAAACGCGGGCGATACGGCCGCTCCCGGTGACGGTAACCGGGGATTCAAAGGCAGCAATAAAGCACGATTCACCTGGCTGCAAGATGACCTGTTGGCCCTGTTTCTCCAGCGTTGCTTCACCTTCTACGCAGAACACAATTGCCGCGCTGTTTTGCGCCAGTGGCTGCGGTGTGGCATCGAGATCGTGTAACGAGAAGGCAAAGTCCTCAACGGGGATCGGGAAGAACAGTTCTTTGCCACGTTGCTCTGGCTGAGTCAGCAGGCCAGATGCCGGTTGTGGGCGGAACTGCAGGTTGGCCAACAGTTCAGGAATATCGATGAATTTTGGCGTCAGACCCGCGCGTAGCACGTTATCAGAGTTTGCCATCACTTCCAGCGCGACGCCGTTCAGATAGGCATGTGGGGTCTCGGCATACAGGAACATGGCTTCACCCGGTGCCAGTTTGACCACGTTCAACAGCAGCGGAGAGAACAGGCCGCTGTCGTCGGCATAGAAACGCGCGATAAAGCGGATGGTGTCCCAAGGCTCACCCTGCTGGTTGTTCAAAGCGGCTTTCAGCACGCCAAGCGCCAGCGTTTTTTGCTCACCGCTCATCCCCAGCAGGCTGGCAAACAAGGTCGCCAGGTGGGCGGTATCCGGCTGCTGCAGGAAGGCGGCGATATCGTGATGTGCGCCGGAAAGAGGTTGTAACAGCGCAACGATATCGTTCAGTTCGCGGAAGCCATTCATCGCCAGGAACGGCGTCAGGGCAAACACCAGCTCCGGCTTGTGATTCGGATCCTTATAGTTGCGCTCAGCGGCGTCAAACGGAATACCGGCGGCATTTTCTTTGGCAAAGCCCACCTCTGCGGCACTCTTGCTTGGGTGGACCTGGATGGAGAGTGGCTGGTCGGCACACAGCACCTTAAACAGGAACGGCAGTTCACCAAAGCGTTGTGCCACTTCGGCCCCCAGCTGTTTAGGCTGGTCGGCATCAATCACCTCACGCAGAGAACGCAGGTTCCCCGCCTGATCCGTGACCTGTGAGCTGCTTTTAGGGTGGGCACCCATCCACAGTTCGGCCATTGGTTTGCCCGTCGGGTTGGCAATGCCATACAGCTTGGTTAACGCATCAACGCTGCCCCAGGCGTAGTTTTGGATGGCATTAGTCATTTTTTGCATGATCGTATCCCTGCTTTCTCAAGAAAATTGCGCTAAGTAAACAATGTGGCGCAGGCGCATGCAAGCCAAGATGGCTAAAAATGCTCTTTAGTCTGGGCGTTAATGCGAATAGTTATTATCTGGCTATACTGAGGTGGCTCGCCAACGGGTTGTCACTCGTTGGCATACCCTTTCATTTCTAGGAATTGTGCTAAGGAGACCGTGATGGCAGGTGTTCGGATTGAAAAAGACTCAATGGGCCCCATCGAAGTACCCGCCGATCAGCTATGGGGTGCTCAGACTCAGCGTTCGTTGGAACATTTCCGTATCTCATCAGAAAAAATGCCTCCGTCGCTGATCCATGCGTTAGCGATGACCAAGCGTGCGGCAGCCAGCGTCAATATGGATCTGGGATTGCTGCCTGCAGAGCGGGGCAAGGCGATTATCCTGGCTGCCGATGAAGTGCTGGCGGACAAGCACCCCAATGAATTCCCATTGTCGATCTGGCAAACCGGTTCCGGCACCCAGACCAATATGAACATGAACGAAGTGCTGGCCAACCGTGCCAGCGAGTTGCTGGGGGGCGAACGTGGTGAAGCGCGGCGGGTCCACCCCAACGACGACGTCAACAAAAGCCAGAGCTCCAACGACGTTTTCCCTACCGCAATGCATGTGGCGGCGGTTATCGCGGTGCGCGAGCATCTGATCCCAGAGCTGAAGGCGCTGCACCGCACGCTGCATGCCAAGGCGGAAGCTTTCCACGATATCGTTAAAATCGGTCGCACCCATCTTCAAGATGCTACGCCACTGACGCTGGGCCAGGAAATCTCCGGCTGGGCGGCGATGTTGGAATATAACCTCAAACATATCGAAGCCAGCATCCCGCATCTCAGTGAGCTGGCCTTGGGGGGCACGGCCGTAGGGACTGGGCTGAATACTCATCCCGAATACGCGGTACGGGTGGCGAAGGCTTTGGTAGAACTGACCGGTCAGCCTTTTGTCACCGCGCCGAACAAGTTCGAAGCCCTGGCAACCTGCGATGCGCTGGTGCATGGCCACGGTGCCTTGAAGGGCTTGGCCGCCTCGTTGATGAAGATCGCCAACGATGTGCGCTGGCTGGCCTCTGGCCCACGCTGTGGCATCGGTGAAATTTCTATCCCTGAAAACGAACCAGGCAGCTCAATCATGCCGGGGAAGGTCAACCCAACGCAGTGTGAAGCAATGACCATGCTCTGTGCACAGGTGATGGGCAACGACGTGGCGGTGAACATTGGCGGCGCGTCCGGTAACTTTGAGCTGAACGTATTCCGCCCGCTGGTTATTCACAACTATCTGCAATCTATTCGTTTGCTGGCAGACGGCATGAGCGGCTTCAATGAGCACTGCGCTGTGGGGATTGAACCGAACCGCGAACGCATCGGCCAGTTGCTTAACGAGTCGCTGATGTTGGTTACCGCCTTGAATACCCATATCGGTTATGACAAGGCGGCGGAAATCGCCAAAAAGGCCCACAAGGAAGGATTAACCCTGAAAGCCTCGGCGCTGAAGTTGGGCTATCTGACCGAGCAGCAGTTTGACGAATGGGTACGGCCAGGGGAGATGGTCGGCAGCATGAGGAAATAACGCCAAAGGCCAGGTGCGGTGATAGCGCCTGGCAGCGCGGCTCAACCTTTCAGCAATGAAACCAACGCCCACGGATCCGCACGTTGGGTATAATCCGGGTTAACTTCGGCATAAATGATGTCACCGCCAGGCGCGATAACGAAGCGGGCAGGCATCGGCAATGTCCAACCACTTTCGTCGTTAAGCTTGGTCAGGTCGATACCTAAGCTGTTGGTGTACAGCTCGACAAGATCATCCGCCAACGCGAAACGTAAACCAAACTGTGCTGCCAGGCTATTGCCGCTATCCGTCAGCAAAGGAAACGTTAAGCCATGCGCTTGCTGCATTTGTAGGCCGTTAACCGGCAACTGTGGCGAGATGGCCACCAGGTTGGCACGGTCACGCAACTCAGGCAGAACGGCCTGCAGTGCCTGGAGATCCATATTGCAGTATGGGCACCATCCTCCCCGATAAAAACTGATGACCAGCGGTCCTTGCGCCAGCAATTGCCGGGAAGAGACTGGGTTACCCTGGGTATCCGGCAACGTAAACTCAGGGGCTCGATCTCCGACCGACAAGGCGTTGTTGGCCATTTCTGTACTGATAAGCTCGTCGATACCCTGACGCAAGAGTTCATGATCCGAGGGCGCAAGCTTGAAGGGCAGTTGGCCTGCTTCAAAAGCGGCCTTGAACGCGTCGAGCTGATCCTGAAGTTTCATGTTGTTCCTTAAGATAGCGAATGGACAGCAACCAGTTTGCCTATTGTCGTTGTATGGGGGTAGAGTGCGGTGATCACTAATGGTTATTCCAACGGGGAATGGCAGGATGGACAAGCTAGGCGACTATGCTACCTATATCAGCGTATTTGAGGCGGGATCGTTTTCCGTTGCGGCCCGGCGGCTTAACGTTGGTCAACCGGCGGTATCCAAGGCGATTGTCCGGTTGGAACAACAGCTGAATACGCGCTTGCTGCTTCGCTCCACTCACGGTTTACGGCCGACGGAAGCGGGGCAACAGCTCTATCTACGGGCCAAGCACATCTTGCATGAGGTCGCGGAAACCGAATCAGCCGTGTCAGGCGTGGCCGAGGTGTTGACCGGCCGGCTGCGGGTCGCTTCGTCTGCGGTGTTTTCCCGTATGATTGAATTGCCGGACTTGACTCGGTTTCTACACGACAACCCGGAGTTGGCAATGGATCTGCTGCTTGATGAAGGTGAGTTAGGGTTGATCGCTGAGGGGATCGATATCGCTTTGCGGATTGGTGATTTATCTGACTCCGGCTTTACCGCCCGCAAATTGGGCTCAGCAACACAACGAGTCATCGGGGCACCGTCGTATTTTGCCAGGGCAGGGATGCCCCAAATGCCACGGGAGTTGCTACAGCATGATATGGTGATCCATCACCGTGCTGGTGGCGCTGAGGAGTGGCTGTTCACCCATGAACAACAGCAGCAACAGGTCCGATTACAGGGCCGGGTGCGCGTGAGTGCTACCGAATGCTTACGTGAAATGGTGGTGGCTGGCTTTGGTGCGACGGTAGCCTGTGAAGGGCTGTTTCGTAGCGAATTACGTGAGGGTAAGGTGGTTGCCGTCTTGCCGCAATGGCAGCTACCGCCGTTGGCGATGTGGGCGGTGTTTCCCAGTGGGCACTTCATCTCGGCCAAGGCCCGTGCCTTTGCCGACTTTATTCAACAACTGCTGCAACGAGAGTAACCCATGTCCCGCACTCAACGCCTGCTCGATCTGATGCAGATCCTGCGCCGCCATCGTTACCCGGTCGCCGGGCATTCCCTGGCCGAAGAGCTGGGGATCAGTATGCGCACTTTATACCGTGATATTGCCACCTTGCAGCAACAGGGGGCGGATATTGTTGGCGAAGTGGGGATCGGTTATGTATTACGGCCGGGATTTATGCTGCCGCCGCTGATGTTCTCGCAAACTGAAATCGAGGCGCTGGTTCTGGGTATGCGCTGGGTGGAACGCCGGGGTGACAGCCAGCTTGCCGGCGCGGCGACCAATGCGTTGGCAAAAATTGCCGCCGTGTTGCCTGCGGAACTGCGTGAAGAGCTGGATGCCAATACGCTGCTGATCGGCCCGGTGCCTACCGCCTATGTGGCGGATGAGACCCTGGTGACGATCCGTGAAGCCATCCGTTTGGAGCGTAAAATCAAGGTGGAGTATCGGGATTATGCCGGTAATGGCAGTGAGCGTATCTTGTGGCCGTTTGCCATGGGCTACTTTGAACAGGTGCAGATCCTGATGGCCTGGTGCGAACTGCGCGGTTCGATACGCCATTTCCGCCTTGACCGTATTGGCCGGTTAACGCTGTTGGAGCACCGTTACCCGCGCGGCCGCCGGGCATTGATGAAGCTGTGGCGTGAAAGTGAGGGTATTGCCCAATGATCCTGCTGCCATAAACTGACAGTAGGGTGCACTAGAGTGACGTTATCAGGAGCCAGCCGGTTCCCATTCAGAGGATAACGTGATGACTACCCCAAGCATGACCATGATTTATGTCGACAGCCCAGAAAAAAGCGCCGAATTTTATCGCCAACTGTTGGGCACTGAACCTGTCGAGCAGTCTCCCACCTTTGCCTTATTTATCTTCAATAACGGTTTCAAACTGGGCATGTGGTCAAAACATACCGTAGAGCCTGCGCCAGCGACGACCGGTGGCGGCACAGAGATCTGCTTTATGTGTGAACAACCACAACAGGTCGATGCACTCTATCAACAGTGGCGGGATAAAGGGTTAACTATCGTGCAATCTCCGGTCGAGCTCGACTTCGGCTACACCTTTGTTGCGGCCGATCCTGATGGCCATCGTCTGCGTGTTTACAAGCTTAACGACGAGTAATTCTTTCACTGCTCGATTCGCCATGTAGGGCACACATGCTGTGCCCGTTCAACCAAATACCCCGATAAACTGATTTTACGCCCGTTAATTATTCCTCAATGTCGGTATACAGATGCAGGCGTTTCACCAGCAGGCGCAGCGGCTTAGCCTCCGGCTTATATTTGTGTTTTACCGCCGTCACGTCGTAATTGAGCAGTTCACCGATCTTCGGTACCTGTGCGCCCATCTCTGGTTGGCACAGGGCAATCAGCGGCAGCGGGCAGGGGTGCTGTACCTGTTTTTGCTGTGGTTGATACCAGACGCGCGCGATTGGCTGCACCTTTACCGGCCGTTTGATTTTCAGCATGGCGTTCTGCGGCAGGCGGCTGACGTCGTCAATTTCACGGCCCACCAACTCGGCCCACTGTTCGCGGTTGTAGGGCGGAACGGCGCGCCCGGCTTTCTGGCTTTTCTCTAATTGCGCCAGGATATCGTCGCGTTTCACCTTCTTGATGATGTGCTTGTTGGCCCAGCCAAAACGTACCGAGTCCGGGTTGGTGAGCAGGGTGATGGAGCGATAGGCGCTGAGGGTGATCAAACCGTGCAGGTGGGTGTGCACAAACTCAAAACGTTGCTCGGGGGCCAGGCCAGACTCTACGGTAATGATCTGTTCCAGCTCCGCCTTCAGCCGGTTGATCAGGGCGATCTGCTGTTGTAGCACCAGATACTCGGCTCGTTCGGTCTCAAGGCAAATGACACCGGGCAATCTTACCGCCGCCTTGCTGCTGATATGCTGGCGGTTGTGGTGGATAAACAGCCGTTGGTAGTGTTCCAGGGCAAGGTCACGGGCAGCCTGGCCCACATGTTGCTCCACGCTTATCTGTTCGATGGCGCTATGCTCCTTACCTTTCTCGATTTCTGGCAGGCTGAA
This sequence comes from Serratia sp. 3ACOL1, assembly GCF_003668775.1. Lineage (NCBI taxonomy): Bacteria > Pseudomonadati > Pseudomonadota > Gammaproteobacteria > Enterobacterales > Yersiniaceae > Serratia > Serratia sp. 3ACOL1. Next base: position 1,398,620 of record NZ_CP033055.1, read on the forward strand.
CACCCTTGCTGCCAGCAACCGCAACGGCTGGATTTGCTGGTGGAGTTGCGCCAATGCCTGTTCCAGCTCGCTAAAACGCGCATTCATTCTGCCGATCAGGCTGTACTTATCCATCATTACCTCGCATTTTAGTTACAACATACATTGTAGGGCAGTGTAACCAGGGTGGCAACTTCGGCCTCATCATCGTTATTAACAACGAGTGGTGCAAGCTAACTAGGGAGGTAAGGGTGACCCTTCCCAGAGCGGAAAGGGTCTAGAGGTTAAATACGCGCGGCTTCCGGCAATTTCTTCAGGTAGTGGCCAACCAGCAGGGCCAGCAACAGCATCACGCTGATAAAGGCAACTACGCCGCTCCAGCCAAAGTTATGCCAGAACACGCCGCCCAGCGTACCGGCAACGCTGGAACCCACGTAATAACAAAACAGATAGAGCGAAGAAGCCTGGCCTTTGGCCCGGCGTGCGCGGCGGCCAATCCAACTGCTGGCAACCGAATGGGCGGCAAAGAAACCGGCGGTGAACAGCATCATGCCAATAAAGATCACGGTGACAGGGGCCAGGGCGGTGATCAGTATCCCGATCAGCATAATGATAATGGACGCCAGCAGCACCGGGCCGCGGCCATATTTTGAGGTCAGGGCACCCGCTTTGGGGGAACTGTAAGAACCGGTGAGATACACCACCGACAACAGGCCTACAATTGCCTGGCTAAGATGATAAGGATCGCTCAGCAGGCGGTAGCCAATGTAGTTGAACATTGTCACAAAGCTGCCCATCAGCAGGAAACCTTCGGCAAACAGCAGCGGCAGCCCCTTATCGTGCCAATGCAGCTTAAAGTTAATCAGCAACGTCCTTGGCCGTAATGAACTGGCACGGAAGTGCTTGGAGGCAGGCAGAATGCGCCAGAACATGCAAGCCGCCGCCAGGGCGAACACTCCAATCACCGCCAGCGAGATCCGCCAGGAGAAGAAATCGGTGAGCACCCCGGTCACCAGGCGCCCACTCATCCCACCGATCGAGTTGCCGCTGATATAAAGGCCCATAGAAAAGGCCACGAAGCTCGGGTGGATCTCTTCGCTCAGATAGGTCATACCGACTGCCGCAACCCCGCTCAGAGAAAGCCCAATCAGCGCTCGCATCACCAAGATGCCGTGCCAACTGGTCATGAAGGCACAAATCAGCGTACAGATCGCCGCCAACAGCAGGGCCACCACCATCACCGACTTACGGCCGATAGCATCTGACAGCGGGCCGGTAAACATCAGGCCGATGGCCAACATCCCAGTGGAGAAGGAAAGGGAAAGGCTGCTCTCCGCTGGGGAGATGCCAAAATCTTGCGAAAGCACCGGCAAGATCGGTTGCACACAGTACAGCAGCGCAAAGGTAGCCAGCCCGGCAGAGAACAGCGCCAAGGTCACACGCATAAACTGCGGTGTACCGCGTTCGATGTAGGGGAGTTTATTCAGCGTGGTGCGTTTGGTTGTTGGGGCACTGTCAGGGGCTGGCAGCGTTTTTGGCATACTGGCCGCAGAACGCGAAGCGGTTGTCACAGCGGTTCCTTACCGGGTTCGGGAGATGAAAAATACGTCTTGAATCACAAAATCATAGGGAGCTGTCAGTTTTTTGTCTAATATATTAATCATCCTAATTAAGATGTTTAAAGTATGAATATCGAGCTCAGACATTTGCGTTACTTTGTCGCCGTCGCCGAAGAGTTGCATTTTGGCCGGGCTGCAGAACGGCTACGGATTTCCCAGCCGCCCCTTAGCCAACAAATCCAGGCACTCGAGGATATGGTGGGTGCGCGTTTGCTTGCGCGCAATAACCGTAACGTCAGCCTGACCCAGGCGGGTGAGATGTTCTTGAAAGAAGCCTATCAGGTGCTTGCCCAGGTCAACCGGGCAGCAGAGAAGGCGGCGCGCCTGGAGCGTGGCGAACTGGGTGAACTGACGATTGGCTTTACCTCTTCGGCTCCGTTTATCAGCGTAGTTTCCCGTAGTTTGCGAGCTTTTCGCCTGTTATCACCGGATGTGCATATCAAAATGCGCGAGGTGAACACCAAGCAACAGCTTGAGCCGCTGCTCAACGGTGACCTTGATCTTGGCGTGATGCGCAATACCCGCTTGCCGGACGCGCTGCAGCATCAGTTGTTATTACGCGAGCCCTTGCTTGCCGTGGTGCCGAATGGCCATCCGCTAACCCAAAAGGTACCGGGCACGCTGCGTTTCAGCGATTTAGCCCAGGAACCCTTTGTGTTCTTTTCCCGTGAAGTGGGCACCGCGCTGTACGACGAAATTCTGGCATTGCTGGCCAATGCCGGGATCGCGCCTTACATCACGCAAGAAGTGGGGGAAGCGATGACCATTATCGGCCTGGTCGCAGCCGGGTTAGGGATTTCCATTTTGCCGATGTCCTTTGGCCGGGTGAAGATCGATGGGGTGACCTATCTCCCGTTAGCCGAGCCGGAGGCGATGACCGAGGTCTGGTTGGTACATCATCGCAGCAGGCCGTTATCGGCAGCGGCCAAGGCGTTAATGGCGCTGATGCTCGAGCCCAAAGCTGTGTAAATAAGAGGCGTTTTTAGCGGAAAGCTCGGTGAATTTGTGCTGTTAATCACATAACGAATCAAATAGTTGACGCTGTATTCCAAAAGCCCCACCATAGCCCCTAATCTTTATTTAGAAGCGCGAAAAATAGCAGGAGCGGGTGTGTGATTGCGGATGGGCAGCCTGGGCATATTGATCAGATCAAGCAAACCAATGCAGGGGCAGTTTACCGGCTGATAGATCGGCTGGGACCGATTTCGCGCATCGAATTATCCAAACGGGCACAGCTGGCGCCTGCCAGTATTACCAAGATAGTACGTGAACTGCTCGAAGCGCATCTGGTTAAAGAAACCGAATATCAGGAAGTGGGCAGCCGTGGCCGACCGGCCGTTGGCCTGGTGCTGGACACCGAAGCCTGGCATTACCTCTCTGCACGCATCAGCCGAGGCACCATTACCCTGGCGCTGCGCGATCTCAGTAGCAAGATGGTGGTTGAAGAACTGCTGCCGTTAAAAGCCGAACATCCCGAGCCTTTATTACAGCGCATCGTTAGTGAAGTAGAGCAGTTCTTTATCCGCCACCAAAGCAAACTGGAACGTTTAACCGCCATCGCCATTACGCTACCCGGCATGATTGATACCGCCGCGGGTATTGTTCACCGCATGCCGTTTTATGACGTCAACGAAATGGCGTTGGGACCAGCGCTAGAGACACTGACAGGCCTACCGGTTTATGTTCAGCATGATATCTGTGCCTGGACGATGGCAGAGGCGCTGTATGGCGCATCCCGTGGCAGCCATAACGTCATTCAGGTCGTCATCGATCATAACGTCGGCGCAGGGGTGATCACCAATGGACGCGTACTGCATGCGGGCAGCAGCAGCGTGGTGGAGATAGGTCACACACAGGTCGATCCATATGGTAAACGCTGCTATTGCGGCAACCATGGTTGCCTGGAAACGGTCGCCAGCATTGAAAACATGTTGGAAATTGCCCAGCAACGTCTGGGAGGTTCGATGTCCTCCATGCTGCATGGCGCACCATTGACCGTGGAATCGCTGTGCGATGCGGCTTTGGCTGGCGATCAGTTAGCCAAAGATATTATTCTTGGCGTCGGGCACAGCGTCGGGCGCATCGTGGCGATCATGGTCAACCTGTTCAACCCGGAAAAAATCCTGGTAGGTTCACCGTTGAACCGTGCCGCAGAAATCCTGCATCCGGCGATTGCTTCCTGCATTCGTCAGCAATCCTTGCCTGCTTACAGCGAGCATGTTCAGGTTGAATCCACCCAGTTCTTCAACCAAGGCACCATGCCGGGAGCCGCACTGGTGAAAGAAGCCATGTATAACGGTTCTTTGTTGGTGAAGTTGCTACAAGGTTGATTTAGCTGTCTTCTTTCACGCTGTGGCGTTAACTGCACGGGAATTGGCTCCCAAAACTACACTTCCAGTCTCTCGTTGGCGGGTTTGCGTTTTCGACCGATCCTAAGAGCTTCAAGGACCAGTGAGAATGCTGGAGAAGGCTGTTTACGACTGGGATAATACAGGTAGTAGCCGGGGAAGGGCTTGCACCATTGCTCCAGCACACGCACCAGATGACCTTCTTTAATATGTGTTCCAAATTCTTCCTCTGGCAAAAAAGCAATCCCGTGTCCTGCAAGCGCCGCAGCAACAATATGTTCAGAGGTATTGAAAATGAGCTGTCCGCTGACGCGAACATTAAGATCCCCCTCATCCTGATCAAAATCCCAGATATACAACCCCCCAGACCTGACCATTCGTTGATTTATGCACCTGTGTTGCGTCAACTCATGGGGGTGTTGGGTACAGGATAACGTGAAAAATAGCCCGGAGATGCCACTGCGGCCATACGTAATTTGGGTCCGATGGGTACCGCTATCATGTCTTTATCAATGGTGTCACCCAGTCGAACGCCCGCATCAAAACGATCTGCCACGATATCGCGAAAACCATGGTTCGCGTCGAACTCGATATTAATATCCGGGTACTCATGCAACAGCGGGGTCAGCTTTGGCAGCAGGGTACTGTGTAAAACATTTGGCCCGCAGGTTATGCGGACTGTACCTGCAGGCTTATCGCGCAGCTCGGTCAGCATATCCAGTTCAGCTTCAATCTCATCGATGCGATTACCTATAGCCAGTAGCAAACGCTCCCCGGCGGAAGTTGGTGATACGCTACGGGTGGTACGCGTCAGCAGGCGAATTTGCATACGTTCTTCAAGTGCGGAAATTGCCTGGCTGAGTGCAGGCTGCGTTACGCCCAGCTGAGCTGCAGCACGGGTAAAGCTGCTTTCACGTGCGACCGTGACAAAATAGAGCAGGTCGTTCAGGTTGCGTTTCATCAGGTATGGCCCGTTTCATTAATAAGCTACAGTTATAAACCTATTAAGCATTCATTAGCTAGTAATGATGCGCCCTGAGTGTAAAATTTCCAGCAACAGATTATTAAGCGATGGCAGATAAACGCTGTTGCTCTTTTCATTTTTACTTTCCTGACGTTATTCCTGCGAATAGCGTTCGACCGCGGTTTACCTGAAAACTGCCGGGGATTATTCGGGAGCAGCAATTTATGCCCATATTGTCGAACGATCTATCACTTCACAAAGAACGCGCGTACTGGAGCGGAGTTTTCGCCATGACGTTGTGCGTCTTTGCGCTCATTGCTTCGGAATTTATGCCTGTCAGTCTGCTGACGCCCATATCGGGAGATCTAGGCGTCAGCGAAGGGCTGGTTGGGCAGGGGATCGCTATTTCCGGCGTGTTTGCGGTACTGACGAGTCTCTCCATTTCTACACTGGCCGGAGGTCTCAATCGCAAGACATTACTGTTGAGCATGACTGCGTTGATGGCGTTTTCCGGGGCTATTATCGCGCTAGCGCCCAGTTATCTTATTTATATGGTTGGCCGTGCCCTGATTGGTATTGCTATTGGTGGGTTCTGGTCTTTATCAGCCGCTACTGCTCTTCGCCTGGTTCCGCAACACCAGGTTCCAAGTGCGCTGGCCATTTTTAACGGGGGTAACGCGTTGGCAACCGTTATAGCCGCACCACTGGGTAGTTATCTGGGCTCGGTCATCGGTTGGCGAGGCGCATTCTTTTGCCTTGTTCCGATTGGGGTGATTGTTTTTATCTGGCAGTGGTTCAGCCTGCCTGCAATGACGGCTGATAAAAGCGATAAGCGTACCGGTGTTTTTCGTCTTTTGGCTAACCCGCTTGTGGCTATGGGGCTTGCGGCCTGCGGATTGTTCTTTATGGGCCAATTTGCTTTGTTTACTTATCTACGTCCGTTCCTTGAGAGGGTAACGCAGGTAGATATCACCACGTTGTCGCTTATTTTACTGACAATCGGAGTTGCTGGCTTTATGGGAACCCTGGTGATTAGCGCATTTCTGGCATCAGGTTTTTACCCCACACTTATTGCCATCCCTTTGCTAATGGCCGCTATTGCCGGATCACTGATCGCCTTTGGTCACAGTATCTGGATCGTTGCAACACTGCTTGGTTTATGGGGCTTAATCGCCACAGCTGCGCCCACAGGTTGGTGGACGTGGATCGCCAGAACATTGCCGGAGGATGCGGAAGCTGGCGGTGGCCTGATGGTTGCCATAGTACAACTGTCCATCGCATTGGGCTCCACAATCGGCGGGTTAGCATTTGACCATAGCGGTTATCAAAGCACCTTCACCATCAGCGGCATTTTGTTAGTGATAGCAGCCGCCCTGGCGTTATTGACGTCACGTAAAGATATCCACCAAACCCAATGAGGAATTCTCTGATGAGAAAATTTACCATGCTGTTAGGGCTGTTAATCAGTTCATTTGCGGCAGTTGGCGCCGATATGTCTAACGGAGCCGATAATTTTTACAAAAGCGATAAGGTCACCCAGCAAAAGGTGACCTTTAAAAACCAGTATCAGATGAATGTGGTCGGCAATCTGTTTATACCGAAAGGGATGGATCAGAATGCGCAAAACCCGGCGATTGTCATTGGCCATCCGATGGGGGCGGTAAAAGAACAAAGCTCAAATCTGTATGCCCAGAAACTGGCAGAACAAGGGTTTGTGACGTTGGCAATTGATCTTTCCTTCTGGGGAGAAAGTGAAGGAAAACCCGGCCATCTTATTTCTCCGGAAATTTATGCGGATGATTTCAGTGCCGCAGTCGATTACCTGAATACTCAACCTTACGTTAATCCGGAGAAAATTGGCGTGCTGGGTATTTGCGGTAGCGGGAGCTTCGTTATCAGTGCTGCAAAAATTGACCCGAGAATGAAGGCCGTGGCCACGGTTAGTATGTATGACATGGGGGCTGCTTTCCGCCAAGGGCTTCATCATTCCGTTACGCCTGAACAGCGTAAAGCATTCATTAAATCTGCAATAGAACAACGAGCTGTTGAGTTTAATGGCGGAGACATTGCTTATATCCCAGGTACCGTTAACCAGCTTGATGATTCAACGCCGGCAATTCAACGAGAATTCTTCGATTTCTATCGCACACCGCGAGGAAGTTATACACCACAGGGTGAGAAAGAAGAGCTGACAACCAAACCGATGTTGAGCAGCATTGGGAAGTTCATGAACTTCTATCCGTTCAACGATATTGAAACGATCTCGCCACGCGCGATGCTGTTCATCACCGGCGATCGGGCGCATTCGAAAGAATTTAGTGAAGATGCTTACAAACGTGCCGGACAGCCAAAGGAGTTGTACATAGTGCCAGGGGCAGGCCATGTCGATCTGTATGACCGTAGCGACATGATCCCTTTTGCCAAGCTGACGTCGTTCTTTAAGGCTAACCTCAAATAATGTCCAAAGCCGCATCCTGACGGGTGTGGCTACTCTTTTCTGGGTTTATCGTATGAAATATCAGAGCACCTTAATACCGGGTCTGCTGCTGGCTTGTACTTTTGCAGGTCATGCCGACATGAACATTAACCCGTCCCTAAAGGAGAGCCCGATGACGGTTAAAATGAATATTGATGACCAACAATTTGAGGTCAAACTTCACGACAATCCAGCGGCTAAAGCATTTGTTAATACTTTACCATTGCAACTTGGCATGGAAGAGTTGAATGGTAATGAGATATTTGCCGACCTTCCTCATAAGTTGCCTTCAAGCCCTGTACGGCCAGGGACCATTCATGCAGGCGATCTCATGTTGTACGGTACGCAAACGTTAGTGTTGTTCTATGCATCATTTGAGTCTTCCTACCGCTATACCCCCATCGGGAAAGTCATTCATCCAGAACACCTCCCCACTAGGGTGGACAAAAAGAAAATAGGAGTCAGGTTCCACGACGATTAAAACAACGGTAGTTAGAACCCCGAGTCATGCCGGTACGAGGCACTTGGTGCCACAAAAAATGTGTGCGCTTTCGTTCCATTGACCTTGATACCCCTTATCAGAGTTTCTTATTATTTACCGCCAAAAGATTGAGCTACCTCAAGCCCCCGTTGAGTTGCATCCCCTAGACTTTTCCCGTAGGACGACTCTCGTCGTGATTTACGGCGATTTTTTAGGTTAACGAGGCATTTCAAGGCAATCTATTCATGTTAAAGCGTTTATTTGTTACAGGCACGGATACCGACGTAGGTAAGACTGTGGTTTCCCGTGGTTTATTACAGGCTTTCGCCGCGCAAGGTCGCTCAGTGGCGGGTTATAAGCCCATTGCGGCACGCTGCCAGGAAACCAGTGAAGGCATCCGCAATCGAGACGCTTTAGTTTTACAGGCCTCTTCCTCACTGCCGCTGTCCTATGACGAAATCAATCCGATCACCTGTCTGGATGAGGTGTTCCATGCCCATGCAACTCAGGATATTGATTACGGACTGATGAGCCGTGGTTTGCATCATCTCGCCGCCAAGGCCGACACGGTAGTGGTAGAGGGCAGCGGCGGCTGGCGGGTATTGATGAACGATCTCCGTCCTTATGCCGAGTGGGTGGTACAGGAACAACTGCCGGTTATCCTGGTGGTCGGGATCAAACTGGGCTGTGTCAGCCATGCGCTATTGACCGCACAGGCAATTATTAACGATGGCTTACCATTGCTAGGCTGGGTGGCTAATCGAATCAACCCCGGTTTAGCCCACTATGCAGAAACTATCGATGCGATGCAGCAGCGTATTCCGGCTCCATTGCTGGGTGAGATCCCATATCTGCCGCGTGCGGAACAACGTGAGCTGGCACAATATCTGGACGTTTCGCAGCTGGTTGACCGTTACGCATTGTGATAAACCGACTGTGGGCGTAGCCCGCGAGCAATGGTAGTGGCGATAACGCAAGCCAACAGAATGCCTGGCAGCAGGGTGTATTCCCCGGTCATCTCAAACACCATTAATGCCGCCATAATGGGCGCATGAGTGGTGGCAGCCAGCAATGTCGCCATACCGGTCAGTGCCAGCAGAATGGGCACTGCATTACCCAGCTCTGGCCACAGACCAAACATCTGGCCCACTACCGAGCCCAACGCGGCCCCCACGAATAACGTCGGCGTGAACACGCCACCAGGTGCGCCTGACCCACTACTGGCCAACAGGGCTAACAGTTTGCAAATCAGGATCGCACTGACCAGCAGCATCCCTGGTGGTGCCGAGAGTAGAGACTGCACCACGCTATAGCCATTTCCCCAGACTTCGGGATACAACAGGGAAAGTAATCCGACGATCAGCCCGCCAAGCGCCAGCTGTAATGGCGGTATGAGGTTGAGCGAGCGAAATGCCCGGCCGCTGGCCGCCATCGCCCACAGAAACAGCGGGCCACAAACTCCTGCCAGTATGCCCACCAAGGCCATTAACAGATACTGCACCGGCCAGGGAGCAGCAAGCGGCTCCACGATGTAGAGCGGAGCCTGGACACCGTTCAGCAGATTGGTCATCAGCAGCGCGCTCACGGCGGCTATCACTACCGGGCCAAGCGAGGCCAGCATCAGCGAACCAAACAGGATCTCCGCGATAAACAGGCTACCCGCCAGCGGGGCATGATAGGCGCTAGCCATCCCAGCTGCGGCAGCGCAAGCCACCCACAATTTCCATTCTTTCGCCGGGGTAAAGCTCTGGGCAAATACCGAACCTACCAACGCCCCCAGCAGGATCATCGCCCCCTCGCGGCCAATGGTGCTACCGCTGGAAACCACCAACAGCGAGGCCAGGCATTTTATCAGGCTGGCGTTAACGGCCAATCGTCCGTCACCAGCTTCAATCGCTTCCATATAATCTGTTGGAGCGATGGGCTTTTGATGTTGGTAACGCTGGTAGATCCACAACAAAAAGCCAGCGGCCAATCCACCCAATGCTGGCGTCAACGCTCTCCGCCATCCGGGCAGTGCAGCGGCAGCGGCCACCAAACTGCCTTCATCGTGATCCAGCAACAACCATTCAAGCCCGAACATGGCACGGTGAAATAACCACACGGCCAGCGCAGCACAAATGCCGAGCAGGATGGCAATAAACAGATGGCGCAGCAGGGCGCGATAGTGGTGCAGAGGGACCAATTGATTCATGTGTCGGCAGATGATGAAGAATAAGAGGTTCAGGTGGGCATTGTGCTTGTCTACCCACCTGAAAACCAGAGAATCTTTATCAGAACCCTGGCGTTGCGGCTACCGTATCAACCGCCCGGGGGCGTGGCAGGCTGATATTTACCGCTCATGCCTTCCAGCAGCGCGACCAGATCCTTGATATCGCTTTCTGGTAGGGTAACGCCGACCTGATAGGTCAGCATATCCTTGACCGCCTGATGCAGCGAAGTCACGCTGCCGTCGTGGAAGTAAGGGGCAGTTTGGGCGATGTTTCGTAGCGTCGGGGTTTTGAAGCGGTGACGATCGCTATCATTTTTAGTGACATTGTAACGTCCAAGGTCGGCCTCGGTGGGGTTACCGCGAGCGGTAAAGTAATCTGCTTTCAGCCCCATTACCTCATAGGACTGGCCCCCAAGGTTGACCCCGGTATGGCAGGTGCCACATTTGTTTTGCTGGAACAGTTGATAGCCGTGTTTTTGCTGCGCCGTCAGGGCGTCTCTATCGCCTTTCAGGTAACGGTCAAACGGGCTATCTGGCGTGATCAGCGTCTTTTCGAACTCGGCAATGGCGTCGGTAATGTTATCGCCGGTGAAGCCGTTAGCATAGACGCGCCGGAAATCGGCCTTCAGCAAGGCGTCCTGATCCAGTTTAGCGATGATTTCATCCCAGGATTCGGAGGCCATCTCGATCGGGTTCATCGGCGGGCCACCAGCCTGGGCCTGTAAATCTGCCGCTCGACCATCCCAGAACTGCGCCATATTGAAGGCCGCATTAAACACCGTCGGTGCGTTGATTGGCCCAACCTGATCGCCAACCCCCAACGATGAGACGCGACCGTCCACGCCACCTTCGCCCAGCTTATGGCAGTGGGCACATGAGATGCTGTTATCTTTCGATAGGCGCGGATCGTGGAACAACCGGAAGCCCAGCGCCACTTTTTGAGGATCGGTAGGTAGCGAGGATGGCACCGGCTGTAAGGCGGCACCACGTAGTTCGGCTGGCGTTTCTGGCAAAGTGTAGAACTGTTCGCGTTGTTGACGGACCCAGCTCAGTAGTTCATTACGATCGCCGTCGCTGACGTTTCCGGCCCAGTGGACCATCTTATACAGTGGCGGTGGCATCTCCTGGTTTTGCAGCACGGCTTCCAGCTTGGCCAGATCGACTTCAGGTACCGCGGTTTTTTGTTGCAGAGCAGTGCGGGTAGCATCGAGGTTAAAATGCTGATTTCCACTGAGGATATCCTGCGCCATAATTTGTTTGGCGATCGGCAACTCGGCATAGAAGGGAAGCTGAGCCGAGTTGGAGTGGCAATAGTCGCAGCCATTGCGGGTTAACAGGGTATCGATTTGATTGCTGGCAACGACGGGGTTACGCTGTTGATCGTAATGGTAGACATAGCCGACGGTCCCCAAATAGCCGACGACGGCGGTAACGGCACATCCCAGAATAATTTTTTTAATCATGTTCTCGCTCCATTGAGTTGACTGCCAAAAAACCCTACATATAAAGAGGTAATAAAAGGGGCAATCGGATTGTCACGGGCTGGGGCGGTTGGCAACTTGATTAAAATCAATCACCATCATTGGTGTACGCTATCGTTCGGATAGGTTTTAACGATGAAGCAGGCGTGGCGAGGCTCTCAGGCCATTTCTAAGAAATACCTTATTATTCAATTATGTGACTATTTATAGGTGACGTTGTCACAATTTGTTCGATTAGTGCGTTGTTGCGGGATTTTGGTGCACAACATCCCCAGACAAACTACAGAATATGCCTTGGCTGTTATAATCCGGGGAAAATAAAAGACATAGGGACACAGGGTAAACTGATGACCACTAACACTTCTTCGAGCACTGCCCAAGTAGCCCATCGGCCGTTGATCCTGATTGCCTGCATGCTGGCAATGTTCATGTCTGCCATTGAAGCGACCATTGTTGCCACCGCGATGCCGACGATTATTGGCGATCTGGGTGGTTTTTCGTTGCTGGGCTGGGTGTTTTCGGTCTATTTGCTTGCACAGGCCATTACCATCCCGATCTACGGGCGTTTGGCAGATTTATACGGCCGGAAACCGATCTTTTTCTTTGGTGCCACGCTGTTCCTGTTGGGGTCGGTCCTGTGCGGTTTCTCATCGAATATGTATTGGCTGATTGCCTTCCGCCTGCTGCAAGGGCTGGGCGCCGGGGCGATCATGCCGATCGCTACCACCGTGATCGGTGATATTTACAGCGCCACCGAACGGCCAAAAGTGATGGGGTATCTTTCTAGCGTCTGGGGTGTTTCGGCCATTCTTGGCCCGCTACTGGGCGCGTTTATCGTGCAGCACACGTCTTGGGCTTTGGTATTCTGGGTCAACCTGCCCATTGGCCTGCTGGCGATGTATTTCCTGGGGCGCTACTTGCCTGACCTCAAACAGGGGCGCAAACATGCGCTGGATCTGGCGGGAACGGCTTGGCTGACGATCTTTGTCGCTGCATTGCTGCTTTCACTCTTGCAGGCGGAAATGCTGGGATGGTGGGTCATACCGTTGCTGGCGTTGGCGTTAGTGGCGCTTAACCTGTTAATTCGTCAGGAGCGCCGTGCTCCTGAACCGTTGTTCCCACTGGCCCTGTGGCAAAATCGCGTAATTGTGGCCGGCAATATTGGCGGAGTGGTGATCGGTGCTGCCATGATGGGCATCAGCGCCTTCCTGCCAACCTTTATCCAAGGCGTGAAGGGCGGAACTCCGCTGGAAGCCGGAACCACATTAGCCTTGATGTCGATTGGCTGGCCGCTGGCCAGTATGCTGAGCGGGCGTTTGATGTTGCTGACTTCTTATCGCACCACAGCTCTGCTTGGCGCGCTGCTGTTGGCGGCCGGTGGCTTTATCCTGCTGCTGCTACAGCCTTCGGGTGGGTTACTGTGGGGGCGGGTTGCGGCGTTTATCATCGGGGTCGGTATGGGGTTGTGCAATACCACCTTCCTGGTCTCGGTACAGAATGCGGCACATTACAGTATTCGCGGTATCGCAACCGCCTGCACGGTATTCACCAGGATGGTCGGCTCGGCAATCGGCACCGCCATTCTGGGGGCCACGTTGAATATCAACCTGCATCTGCGCCTGCCACACACGGTTGATCCGGTGCAGCAGTTGATGGAGCCAGAGGTTCGCAACACCATGCGGCCAGAGGCGCTGGCGGATCTCATTGGGCATGTCGCCGCCTCAATGCATTGGGTATTCCTGGTCTCGGCGTTGATATCGCTGTTTGCCTTGGGGGCGGCTATGCTGATCCCGGCGCGTCATCGGCCACAGGGCGAAGGTGAAGAGGTTAAACAGGCTTAATAAAGAAGAGGGGCGCAGTAACGAACTGCGCCCTGGAGCCGGTTACTGCGGGGCTTGGGTATCCTGGCTGGTGCCAGTTTGCGCCGCGTCGCCGCTGTCGTCGCCGTTAATCAGGCGGGTATACACGATTTTCTGCGTGTCTTGACCACAATGGCCGACCACCTGTCCACCGGCAAGGTTCGCCTGATCGTTAGGCACGATCTCCAGCTTGAAGCCGGATTCCGGTACGCCGTTATTGACAATCTTCTGGGCAATATCCGCCTTTATGCTCTCACATGAGGCAAAAGCGGCCAGCGGCGCGGTGGCTAACAGCAGTACACCTACTACAAGCGCTTTTTTCATCATTGGATCCTTATTTGAGACGAATGTTCTTTGTCAGGATAGCAGCATCAGGTTGAATAGTTTACCCTTACTCGCTATTACTGCGTGACTGGACGGCCAGTGGTGCGATCCAGACACTTACGGGTTGACGATTCCCAATAGGCATTGACGTTGTAGCTGTTATCACAACGATCTTCGTCATCAATAGCACGGTCAACCTTGTCAAACTCCTTCTCGACACGGGTATTGACCTTACTGCGCAGCGACTTGGTTTCGTTCCACTGCTCTTTGCTTTGGCGAGCCTGTTCGTTGCTCATGGCTGCGCCGCCGCTGCCGTCAACCGTGACGCAGGTGCTGCCTTGGGTGCAAGAGGCAGCGAAGGCAGGAGCTTGCCAGGCACCGGCCAGCAATAACATGGCAACCGGTAACATCAGGCGCGGAAGGGAAAGTAATTTCATCGTTTCATCCTTATAAGTGAGTGTTGCATCCACCAGCAACACTGGCTGTAGCATAGGTTAAATATATCACCGTGCTGTTATATTGCACCAGCGCATCGCCTTGTTCGTTTAATTTACTGAGAGAATAGCGGTAATGTTAAAAACCACTTTATTGTTTTTTGCCACCGCGCTGGCCGAAATCATTGGCTGTTTCTTGCCTTATCTGTGGCTAAAGAAAAACGCCAGCGCCTGGCTGTTGCTGCCTGCGGCCCTCAGCCTGATGCTGTTTGTCTGGTTGTTGACGCTGCATCCTTCGGCCAGTGGGAGAGTCTATGCTGCCTATGGCGGCGTCTATGTGGCAACGGCGCTGCTTTGGCTGCGAGTGGTAGATGGTGTGAAGTTGTCGACTATGGATTGGTTGGGTGCTGGGGTGGCACTGCTGGGGATGCTGATTATCGTTTCCGGCTGGCGCACTACGTAGGGGCGCTGCATGCTGTGCCCGCTTGAATGGCAGGGCTGATGCCCTGCCACAGAGTAAGACCATTAACCGCGATGAATGCTCAACCCGGCAAAGGACTGGCTGACCGGCATCATTTCCAAGGTATTTATATTGACGCGGGAAGGCAGCGTTGCCACCCAGAATACCGCTTCGGCAACATCATCCGGCGTCAGGGCATCTACCCCTTGATAGGTTTTATCTACCTTGCCGTCATCCCCTTTGAAACGCACGTTGGAGAACTCGGTGCCACCAACCATGCCTGGCTCAATATCGGTAACGCGGATATGAGTGCCGTGCAGATCGGCGCGCAGACCCAGGCTGAACTGTTTAACGAAGGCCTTGGTTGCGCCGTAAACGTTACCACCGGCATAAGGCCAGTTGGCGGCGGTGGAGCCGATATTGATCACATGGCCAATGTTACGTTCCACCATGGCTGGCAGCAGCGCGCGGGTCATGTTGACCAACCCTTTGGTGTTGGTATCGATCATGGTTTCCCAATCGTCCGCATTAGCCTTGTGTGCAGGCTCCAGGCCTAACGCCAGACCGGCGTTATTCACCAGCACGTCGACGTTGCGCAGCGCTGCGGGTAACTCTTCGATGGCCTGCTGGATCGCCGCACGGTTGCGGACATCCAAACGCACGATATGCAGTGCCTCACCTAATTCTGCCTGCAGCGCCTCCAGGCGCTCCACACGGCGGCCAGTGGCAATCACCTGATGGCCTTCACCGACAAATTTGCGGGCAATTGCTTCACCAAAACCGGAGGTAGCGCCCGTGACAAAAATAATCATGCTGCTGTTCCTTAACTGTTTTTAGCCTGCATCCACTCTAACGCGGTTGCGTTAACCCTGCAATTTTAACCGGTGATGGCCGGCACGTGGTAAACCACACAGTCGTATTTGATATTCTCGCGGCGGCCCTGCACGGTGCCACCCAGCGATTCGGCAATGCGGCGGCTTGGCGTGTTCTGCTCGGCGACCGGGTAAATGAAATACGGCGGGTGGTAGCGTTCGCTGGCCCATTTCGCCATGGCATGGACGATTTCGCGGCCGTAGCCGTTACCGTGCAGGCTCTCTTTCACCCAGATCCCGAGTTCTGGTTTTTGCTGGTGCAGATTATGCACGCCACCCATGCCAACGAACTGCTTGCTGTCACGCAGCCGTGCCACAAAGATGACTTCTTCACCTTCACGGATCAACGGCAGCCAGCCTTCCCAGACGTTGGCAAATGCCTCGGGAGACTCTTCTGGTTCAAAGGTCATAAAACGCGTTAGCGTAGGAGTGATCGCCTGGTAAACATCGTCGGCGTCTGCTGCGGTAAAGGGGGCAATCAACAACCGATCGGTATTCACACGGCACTGAGTAAGGTCACTGTGCATCATTATTATTACCTCGCTTTTCAGGCCTAAAACGGCAAAAATCCGCTCCCGTTAAAACGGGGCGGATCATCGATATTACGTTGATTAGCGGCAGATGCGACTTATTTTTTTACCAGGTGAGGTGCGATGAGCAAAAGGTCGGCCGCAGAGAGACGATCTGGCGCGGTTGAGGCCTGGTGCCAGTACGGATAAATCAGCGGCGGACGGCTCACTTCTTCCAAGCGCTGCAGCTCTTCTTCGTTGAGGATCAGGTTGGCGGCGTGCAGGTTATCTTTGAGCTGTTCCGCGTTCCGGGCTCCTATGACCACCGAGGTTATCGTTGGGCGGGCCAACAGCCAGGCCAGCGCGATTTGTGCCGCAGAGATACCACGGGAGTGGGCGATATCCACCAGCACTTCGACAATATCAAACAGCGCATCTTGATCACGCACCGGCGGCTCACCCCAGTTGGCCAGATGGCGTGTGCCTTCCGGTGTGGGTTGATTACGGCGGTATTTGCCCGAGAGCAGGCCACCGGCCAATGGGCTCCAGACCAATACCCCAAGCCCTTGATCCTGAGCAACAGGCAGCAGTTCATATTCCGCTTCGCGCGCCTGCAGGCTGTAATGGATCTGTTGGCTGACCGGGCGCACCAATCCCAGTCGTTCGGCGCTGCCCAGGTGTTTCATCAGGTGCCAACCGGAGAAGTTGGACAAACCGGTGTAGCGCACCTTGCCGCTGCTCACCAGATC
Organism: Serratia sp. 3ACOL1; assembly: GCF_003668775.1. Lineage (NCBI taxonomy): Bacteria > Pseudomonadati > Pseudomonadota > Gammaproteobacteria > Enterobacterales > Yersiniaceae > Serratia > Serratia sp. 3ACOL1. The sequence goes on from NZ_CP033055.1 coordinate 1,415,387, forward strand.
CTCCAGCGCCCGCAGCGTTTCCTCTACCGGGGTGATGCCGTCCCACTCGTGTAGCTGATAGAGATCGAGATAGTCGGTATTCAGGCGTTTCAGGCTGGCTTCGCAGGCGCGGATTAGGTGGTGGCGTGACAGACCGGCATCGTTAGGGCCGCTGCCCATGGGGAAACGGGCCTTGCTGGCTACCAGCACTTCGTGGCGTTTACTGCCCAATGCCTGGCCGAGGATCTCCTCCGATTGGCCTGCTGAATACACATCGGCGGTATCGAACAGGTTGATCCCGGCGTCAATGCACATGGCGATTTGATTGCGCGCCTCGTTAACGTCTGTCGCGCCGGTTTTGGCGAACTTGCCTTGTCCTCCAAAGGTCATGGTACCTAAACTTAGTGCCGAAACTTTAAGGCCGGACCGGCCAAGTTGACGGTATTGCATCGTTTAACTCCTTACTTTGGTTGCCATAGATTTTTCAGACGTAGAGGTGCTTTTCCTCTGGCGAATTTCATTGCCCGCCTCTGCGCCCAGCGTAAAGCTATCTAGCACCGCCACCAGGGCGATCACGCCAATCACGATAAAGGCCAATTGGAAGTCGGCCAGCGGCACCACGCCCTGTTGCTGTGGCATCAGCATCTCCGCCAACCGCAGTGCCAGCGCGCCGATGGCGATACCCAGACCGCTACCCATCTGCTGTGCCATATTGAACAGCGTGTTGGCACCGCTCATGCGTGGTTGCGGCACTTCGGAAAACGCCAGCGTATTCAGCGCAGTGAACTGCATCGAACGTGTCAAACCACTGACAAACAGCAGCGCCAGGATCAGCCAGGTCGGGGTCTGCGGGGTCAGCAGCGCGCAAGCAAAAATGGTGGCGGCATTGAGTAAGCCGTTGACCACCAGCGTGGTACGAAAGCGGAACCGGTAGAGGATGGGTGAGGTGAATGGCTTCATCACCAGATTACCGGCAAACACTGCCAGTACCAGCAACCCCGCATCGAAGGCATTCAGCCCAAAGCCGATTTGGAACAGCAAGGGCAGCAGGAACGGCACGGCACCGATGGCGATGCGAAACACAGTGCCGCCCTTAATAGTGACAGCGTAACTTTTTATCCGCATCGCCCAGAGATCCATTAAGGGATAGGCGTGGCGTTTGGCATGACGTATCGCCAGGCTTCCCAGCGCCAGGCTAGCAGCCAGACATAACAGAGGCACCAGCCAGGAAAGTTGCGGACTGTTGATCAGATCCAGCCCAAACATCAGCCCAAAGCAGGCGACTCCGGTGAGTGCAAAACCTAATCCATCAAAGGGAACGCCTTTCTGCGCGGGTTCATGAGGGATCAAACGCCAGGCGAAGAACAGGGCCAACAGGCCAAGCGGCACGTTGAGGATAAAAATCCAGTGCCAGGAAGCGTAGGTGGTGATGAAACCGCCAACCGGAGGCCCCAGGACCGGGGCGGCTAACCCCGGCCAGGTGATAGTGGCAATGGCGTTGATCAGATCGGGTTTGGCGGTATTACGTAGCACCACCAGGCGGCCAACCGGCACCATCAGCGCACCGCCAAAGCCTTGCAGGATACGAGCCGCGGTAAACTGCGGCAAGGTGGTACTGAGGGCGCATAGCACCGAGGCCAGGGTAAAAATAACGATGGCGGCGGTGAAAATATTGCGGGCACCAAAGCGGTTAGCAATCCAGCCGCTGGCGGGGATAAACACCGTCAGGGTAAGAATATAGGCCGAAACCCCGATGTTCATATCTACCGGCTGTACGCCAAAGGCCGCCGCCATTTGCGGCATCGCGGTAACGATCACCGTGCCGTCCAGGTTCTCCATAAAGAATGCCCCGGCAACCAGCAGGGGGAGCGCGCTAGCGCGGGAGAACCAACTCATGGACGGCTCCGGCTGGAGCACGGTAAATACGCATGCATAACAGAAATCCCGTTTCAAAAATCACCACGTCGGATTTTTGAGCATAACGCATCATAGGAAGGTTAAAAAGAAGTTAATGGTGTGATTATTAGCGGGCACAGCAAGTGTGCCCATCTAGATGCATAGTGTGTCCGCGAGCGTGTGGTAATTACCAGGATAAATGGATGATGCCGTCGATAAACTCGGCTTTAAAACTACTCAGGTCGGCCACGGTGGCCTTGATTTGCGGGGAGGAAATCGGCACGCCGTTACCAATGACGATGACTTGCCCACCGGCGGCAAGGGCGGAGTTCACTCCAGAAATCGCATCCTCAAAAATCACGCATTTCTGCACCGGCAGGCCAAATCCGGCTGCCGCCATCAGATAGGGTTCTGGATGGGGTTTGCCGTGCACGATATCTTCCGAAGTGATCATCATGTGCGGCCGTGGGATGCCTGCGCTGATCATGCTTTGCATCGACACTTTCTTGGCGCCGGAGGTGACAATTGCCCAACATTGCGGCGGCAACTGGCGTACCAGCTCAACGGCACCGGTAATGGCACTAACCTGGCTGAGAGCCTCGAGGGCGAGCGTTTTGACTTCATCAACGCACTGTGGATTGTCAAAGTAAGGGGAGACGATCCGCAGCGTTTCCTCGATGGTGCGCCCGTGAATATTGGCCAGGACATAGTCCACATCCAGATGATGCCGGTTGGCCCATTCAGCCCACAATGTCTCTATACAGGCTCCTGAATCCACCAGGGTGCCGTCCAGGTCAAACAGTACTGCCTTGCAAGCGATAGCGTTCATAAGTCCCTTGATTTAAAGCCTCGGTTTCCCAATAACAACAGAGTGGCGATAAGGTCTTGTTGACGGAAATCAAGTGATGGTATGAACCACCGCCGGAAAGTGAAAAAATGCGGCCCCGGTGTGCCTTACCGAATTAACTATCTGCCTGACACTTACGTCAATCATCTAGCCTGGCGGCGTTGTTGCCGCCATAAGAAATCGATATTGGACGAATAATCGGTCGCTCTGTTTAATAGTGCAAACAATTAAAACCAACCTTTGGAAACGAGTATGTTCACCATTAAAATTGACGATCTTACCCACCATGCCGTGCAAACATTAGTGGCTTATCATATTTCTGGCATGCTGGAGCAATCCCCACCAGAGAGCAGCCATGCGTTAAACGTACAAAAACTTCGTGACCCTGCCGTGACATTTTGGTCTGCATGGGAAGGGGATCAATTAGCCGGGATTGGCGCGTTGAAAATGTTGGATGCAAAGCATGGCGAGCTGAAATCAATGCGCACGGCGGAGGCGTTTTTACGTCGTGGCGTGGCGAATCAATTCTTGCTGCACATCCTGCAAGTCGCGCGCGCGCGGGGCATTTCGCGTCTCAGCCTGGAAACGGGGACACAACCGGGATTTGCCGCCTGTCATCATCTTTACCACAAGCATGGCTTTGTGGATTGCGAACCGTTTGCAGCGTACCAGCCTGATCCAAACAGCAGATTTATGACACTTGTTTTGTAGTTGAGAAAGGTACGGAACTCAGATATTTCATTTTATCTCTTTATTAAAGAAATGATTGGCAATGTTTTGAAATCGTTTTATTACACTCATGGAGTAGGTAGCATAAACTCATATAAAGTCAATGTGATATTAATTGGTGCATGGGCAATGAATTGTCAAAATTCCAACCTGTTGCATCAATTATGTTTTTTATCCTGACATAACCCTCTTTTATCCATTACGCCAGTTTAGCCCGGTCTTAGACACTCATTCATAGTCAAAAAACAACCTACCGACCTTGCATTCAGGTCATGGCGGTATAAATTAATATCATTACCGCCATCAAAACGGTAATAGACCCACGAGCTAATCATGCTCGTAACAGCAGTGGCTATAGCACGACATAATAATAGAGGATAATCACGATGAAACTTCGAGTACTCTCTCTGATGGTGCCTGCTTTGCTGATGGTTGGCAACGCAGGCGCCGCTGAAATCTACAACAAAGACGGTAATAAACTGGATTTGTACGGTTTAGTTGATGGCCTGCACTATTTCTCTGATAACAATAGCGTTGATGGCGACCAGTCTTACATACGTATGGGCCTGCGTGGTGAAACGCAGATTAACGATCGGCTCACTGGCTATGGCACGTGGGAATACCAGGTCAACGTCAACACCCCGGAAAGCGAAAACAATGCCTTCACCCGTTATGGTTTCGCAGGGTTGAAAGCTGTTGATTATGGCTCCTTCGACTATGGCCGTAACAATGGTGTCCTGTATGACGTGGCGGCTTATACCGACATGCAGCCAGAATTTGACGGTTCCACCTATGGGGCCGACCAGTTCATGTTCCAACGCTCAAACGGTCTGGCAACCTATCGTAACAATGACTTCTTTGGCCTGTTCGATGGCCTGCATTTTGCTGTGCAATACCAGGGTAAAAACGGCAGTGCGGAAGAAACTAATAATGGTCGCGACGTTCTGGGTCAGAACGGTGATGGTTATGGTATGTCGGTGAACTATGATATTGGCTACGGCATTAGTGCCGCGGGTGCCTTCTTTAATTCCAAACGTACCAGCGAGCAAAATGGCGGTGGCGCATATAGCGGCATCATGGGGCGTGGCGACCATGCAGAAGGTTATTCAGGCGGCCTGAAATATGACGACAGCAATACCTATGTGGCCGTTATGTTTACCCAGTCCTATAATGCAGCGCGCTTCGGCAGTTCAGACAGTGAGGCTTATGGCTACGCCAATAAAGCGCAAAGTTTTGAGGCTTATGCACACTATCTGTTTGATTTCGGCCTGCGCCCATTTGTGGGTTATAACCAAACCAACGGCAAGAACCTCGGGCAAGCTGCCAACGGCAATACTTACGGTAGTGAAAACCTGGTCAAGTTTGTTGACCTGGGCGCAACCTATTACCTTAACAAAAACATGTCCACCTATGTGGATTATAAAATCAACCTGTTGGATGAAAACGACTTCACCAAGTCGGCCGGAATTAATACCGACGACGTGGTTGCTGTCGGTTTGGTTTATCAGTTCTGATGACAGCGAAATAAGTCAGCTTACGATAACGCGGCCTCCTGGCCGCGTTTTTTCTTTGTTCTCCCCCCGCAGAGCCTGTTGAGGAATTTCCAGTTATTTTTGCTCAAACGACCATCTGGGCCTAAGCTAGGCTATGTTGCTGAATTTGCAGCTTCTATCCAAGTGGACGCAGCGTCCCTAGATTAAGACATGGAGGAGTTTCGATTTGATGCGTTTATCAACCCTGGTACTGGCGATTGGCGTTGCGCTAAGCACACCCGCGCTGGCAGAAACGAACACCCAGACAAAGGAGGCGAAAGTGGCCGGAGAAGTTAAGCAGGATAAGCAGGGAGAAAACCCGTTCTTTGCCACCAGTCAGTTACCCTTCCAAGCTCCTCGCTTTGATGTCATCAGCGAAAGCGATTATGCCCCGGCCATCGCCGCCGGTATCCAGCAGAAACTGGCAGAAGTCGAAAAGATCGCCAATAACCCGGCAGAACCTACGTTTGATAATACCTTTGTGGCGCTGGAAAAAAGCGGCGCACTGCTGACGCGCACCATGAGCGTGTTTGGGGCGATGACCTCCGCCAACACCAGCGACGCGCTGCAAAAGCTGGATGAAGAAACCTCACCGAAGCTGGCGGCATTAGATGATGCCATCATGCTGAACAGCAAGCTGTTTGCGCGCATCAAGGCGATTTACGATCGGCGTGATAGCCTCAACTTGGACCCCGAGTCTCTGCGGCTGGTAGAGGTGACCTACAAGAACTATGTGCTGGCCGGGGCCAATCTTTCTGACGCGGATAAAACCCAACTGAAAGCATTGAACCAGGAAGCGGCGACGCTGAGCACCCAGTTCACCAATAAATTACTGGCTGCCAGCAAAAACGGCGCGTTGGCGATTGGTGATAAAACCCTGCTGGCCGGGCTTTCAGAGGGCGAGTTGGCAGCAGCAGCGCAGGCGGCCAGTGAACGTAAGCTGGATAAGCAATGGCTGTTGGTGTTGCAGAACACCACGCAACAGCCTGATTTGCAAAACCTGCAAGATCGCGATACTCGCCAAAAGTTGTTCGACGCTTCGATCAACCGCGCAGAGAAAAATGACGCCAACGATACCCGCCAAACCCTGGCGCGGTTAGCTAAAGTGCGGGCCGAGCAGGCCAAACTGCTGGGCTTCCCGAACTATGCCGCCTGGAAGTTGCAAAATCAGATGGCGAAAACCCCGGATGCGGCGTTGGCGTTTATGCGTAATATCGTGCCTGCCGCCACGGCCCGGGCAGAGCGTGAGGCCAAAGACATTCAGGCAGTGATCGATCGGCAAAACGGCGGCTTTAAGCTGGCCGCCTGGGATTGGCAGTTTTATGCCGAGCAGGTGCGTAAAGAGAAGTACGATCTGGATGAATCACAGATCAAGCCTTACTTTGAGATGAACAACGTGCTGCATAACGGCGTATTCTACGCCGCCAATTTGCTGTACGGCATCAGCTTTAAAGAGCGCAAAGATATCCCGGTTTATCATCCGGACGTGCGGGTATACGAGGTATTTGATAAAGACGGTCAGTCTCTGGCGCTGTTCTACACCGATTTCTTTAAGCGTGACAACAAGGGCGGCGGCGCCTGGATGAGCAACTTCGTTGAGCAGTCCAAACTCAACGGTACCAAGCCGGTGATTTACAACGTCTCCAACTTCACTAAACCCGCAGCGGGCCAACCGGCGTTGCTGTCCTATGATGACGTGATCACCATGTTCCACGAGTTTGGCCATGCGCTGCACGGGATGTTTGCCGATCAGCAATACCCAAGCCTGTCTGGCACTAACACTGCCCGCGATTTTGTCGAGTTCCCGTCGCAGTTTAACGAGCACTGGGCCAGCGATCCGCAAGTATTTGCCCACTTTGCCAAGCATTACCAAACGGGTGAAGCGATGCCGCAGGCGTTGGTCGATAAAATCAACAAGGCCGACAAGTTCAACAAGGGCTACGCCATGACCGAGCTGTTGGCCGCCGCGCTGCTGGATATGCATTGGCACATGCTGGGCGCCGATCAACCGCAGCAGGACGTGGACAAGTTCGAGGCCGCATCGCTGCGCCAGGACAAGATCGATCTCAGCTATGTGCCACCACGCTACCGCTCCAGCTATTTCCAGCATATCTGGGGCAACGGCTATGCCGCCGGTTATTACGCCTATCTGTGGACGGAGATGTTGGCAGATGACGCCTTCCAATGGTTCAGCGATAACGGCGGATTAACGGCAGAGAATGGCCAGCGTTTCCGCGAGCAGGTGTTGTCACAGGGCAACAGTCAGGATCTGGAAAAGCTGTACGTTAAATGGCGTGGGCAGGAGCCGAGCATTGAACCGATGCTGATCAACCGCGGGCTGAAGGATAAGTAACTACCGTTTAACGCTCTCCGAGGGCAGGTGACTGCTCTCGGATGGTTATAATCGATGCTATGAAAGAGAATTGTGTGAGGCCGATCGTTTTTCTATGTAACCGAAATTAACCACAGTGAGATTAATCCTTGTAATTAACAAGGTTACCAACACGTGTTGGTTTAAATAATACTAAAACCCATCCCCTTGTTTTAATGAGTTTATCTTCAGCACAAAATTTTGCCCCGCCAAAAAACCATAAGAAAAAACGTTTTAAATCTGGGTTAACATGATTAACGTCACAAATTAATCGCTGAAAACGGCGCTGCGACAAGTTACGATCATAATCTCAACTCCGATAGTTACCGCTTTACTGTTGTCGGGTTCCGATTTAAAACAAACACCTGTTCAAAAACAAACAAGTGTTAATTATGACCAACCGGGAAAAACAGATACTGCAACTCCTTCGGCGGGACCCGTTGATTCAACAACACGAAATCGCCGATATTCTAGGTATTAGCCGTTCTGGTGTGGCAGGACACATCATGAATTTGATGAATAAAGGTTATATTAAAGGTAAAGGCTATATTCTCTCCGAACACCGCTATGTGGTCACCGTTGGCTCGGTAAATATGGACGTTTGTGGTTATGCCAATACGCAGTTGGTTTATGAAGACTCCAATCCTGGGAAAATAAAATGCACCCCAGGTGGTGTTGGGCGAAATATATCGCAGAATATTGCGTTATTAGGGGCCGAATGCCACCTGGTTTCTGTGGTTGGCGACGATTTCTACGGCACGACGCTGCTGGAGCAGGCAAAACTGGCAGGTGTTAACGTGGATAATTGCCACCGATTGCATGGTGAAAACACCTCGACCTACGTTTCGTTGCTGGATGGCAATGGTGAAATGCTGGTCGCTATCAACGACATGCGCATCCTGGAAAAATTGACCCCGGCGCTGTTATCCCATTCCAAGGATTTAATTCAGCACAGTGGTGTATTGGTGCTGGACTGCAACCTGACCGAAGACGCGCTGGCCTGGTTATTTAGCAATGCCGGTAATGTACCGGTATTTGTCGATACGGTTTCTGCTTTTAAAGCGCCAAAAATCAAAAACTGGCTCTCGCATATCCATACGTTGAAGCCGAATCGGATTGAGGCGGAAATCCTCAGTGGGATGAAAATATCCCAGGCGAGCGACGCACCGGCGGTGGCCCAATGGTTCCACCAGCAAGGCGTGCAGCGTTTGGCCCTGAGTATGGGTAGCCACGGCGTTTATTTCAGCGAGGTGGACGGCCAGCACGGTTGGTCGGCACCGCTGCCGACTCAGGTAGTCAACGTCACCGGCGCCGGGGATGCCATGATGGCGGGGCTGGTGAGTTGCTGGCTGGAGGATTTCCCACTCGATTACAGTATTCGTTTTGCCCAGGGCTGTTCGGCAATGACCCTGGCCTCTGAGTTCACCAATAACCCGAACCTGTCACAAGGCAGCGTTCAAAAACTTTTGGAATTACAATCATGCAAAATAGCCTAATCACCCATCAATATCTGGATATCGCTCCTGAAGTGGCGCTTGCCCTGGCCGAAAATCGGCCGGTGGTGGCGTTGGAATCGACGATTATTTCCCATGGCATGCCTTACCCGCAGAACGTTGAAACTGCCTTACAGGTAGAGGAAAAGATCCGTGCCAACGGGGCGGTGCCAGCGACCATTGCGGTGATCAATGGGCGGATGAAGGCGGGGCTATCCCATGATGAGATAGAAACATTGGGCCGCGAAGGGCACCGAGTTGCCAAAGTGAGCCGCCGCGACTTGCCGTTTGTGATTGCCAGTGGCAAAAACGGCGCAACCACCGTGGCTTCTACCATGATCATTGCCGAACTGGCCGGGATCAGCGTATTCGCCACCGGCGGGATTGGCGGCGTGCACCGTGGCGCACAGCAGACGTTTGATATTTCAGCCGATTTACAGGAATTGGCACAAACCAACGTGGCGGTGATTTGCGCCGGTGCCAAATCGATTCTGGATCTTGGTTTGACCACCGAATATCTGGAAACCCACGGCGTGCCTTTGGTGGGGTATGGTACCGATAGCCTGCCCGCATTCTTCAGCCGTACCAGCCCTTATTCCGTTAGCGTGCGTCTGGATACGCCACAGGAAATCGCGCGGGCAATGGCCGCCAAGTGGGCTGCTGGCTTGCAGGGCGGGATGGTGATTGCCAACCCAATCCCAGAGCAGTACGCAATGCCTGAAGAGAAGATCAACCAGGCCATTGAGCAGGCTGTTCAAGAGTCCGTGGAGCAGGGTGTTTCCGGCAAGGATAGTACGCCATTCCTGCTAGCCAGAGTCGCTGAATTGACCGGCGGCGACAGCCTGCAGGCCAATATTCAGCTGGTGTTTAATAATGCCGAATTGGCAGCCAAGATCGCGGGTCATTATCAGCGAAATTGCGCTTAACGCTTAAATTAGCACTCTACGTTTGTCCTTGATAAATCACTTCTGCCTCGGCAGGCGGCAGGCTATTGCCGTTTGCCGAGTAAAGAAGGAAGTAAACAAAATAGAAGGGGGCCTTATGGAGTTGTTGCGCAGTTTGGCAGGTATGTCGATCCTGTTATTAATCGGCTTTGTGTTTTCCGTCAATAAAAGAAAAATAAGCTTGCGCACGGTCGGTGCGGCATTGTTACTGCAGGTGTTGCTTGGCGCTATTATGCTGTATGTTCCCGCAGGTAAATGGTTAATTAACGCCATTGCCAGCGGTGTCAATCGCGTGATTTCGTACAGCGATGCGGGGAGCGCATTTATTTTTGGCGGCCTGGTCGGGCCGAAAATGAATGAGCTTTTCGATGGGGCAGGTTTTGTGTTCGCTTTTCACGTGCTACCCGCCATCATCTTTATCACTTCGTTGATTTCTATTTTATATTACCTTGGGGTAATGAAGTGGGTGATCAATATTCTTGGCTATGTCTTCCAGCGGCTTATGAATATCAGCAAGGTGGAGTCCTTCGCCGCAGTGACTACCATTTTCCTGGGGCAGAATGAGTTGCCTGCGGTGTTGAAGCCGTTTGTTAAACACATGAACCGCAATGAACTGTTCACGGTGATCTGTAGCGGTATGGCCTCGATTGCCGGTTCGATGCTGGTCGGTTATGCCGGTTTGGGCGTTCCCATCGAGTATCTGTTGGCGGCTTCCCTGATGGCTATCCCGGGGGGATCCTGTTTGCCCGTTTGCTCAGCCCGGCGACGGAGCCTTCCCGCGTTGAGTTCAGCGAAATGTCATTCAGTGATAAACGGCCCGCCAGCATTATCGAAGCGGCGGCCAACGGCGCGATGTTGGGGCTGAAAATTGCAGTGGGTGTTGCCACGGTAGTGATGGCCTTCGTTGCGCTGATCGCGTTGGTCAACGGCATCATCGGCGGCGTGGGCGGCCTGTTTGGCGTTGAAAGCGTCAGCCTGCAAAGTCTGCTGGGCTATCTGTTTGCTCCATTAGCCTACATCATGGGCGTGAGCTGGGAACATGCCGATCTGGCGGGGGGGCTGATTGGCCAGAAACTGGCAATTAACGAGTTTGTTGCCTATCTCAGTTTCTCTCCTTACCTGAAAGAGAGCGCGATGCTGCTCGATCCGAAAACCATCGCGGTGATCTCATTCGCACTGTGCGGTTTTGCCAATTTTGGTTCGATTGCCGTGGTAGTGGGGGCATTCAGTGCGGTGGTGCCGGAAAGGGCCTCGGAAATTGCCCAGTTAGGATTCCGGGCCCTGTTGGCTGCGACGCTTTCTAACCTAATGAGCGCAACCATTGCCGGGTTGTTTATCGGGTTAGGGGGGATTTGAAGAGCCGGGGCAATTTCAGGCTAATCCGTCCTCGATTGCCCCTCACCCCAACCCTCTCCCGTAGGGCGAGGGAGCTGCACGGCTTTTTTGATGAGGTTGTGCTGCTTCGGAAAGTAGGGAATAAAAACAAGAAAGCAAGGTGTTACGCAAGACAATCAACGAACTCGATTGGTTCCCGTAGGGCGAGGGAGCTGCCCGGCTTTTTTGATGAGGTTGTGCTGCTTCGGAAAGTAGGGAATAAAACAAGAAAGGTAAGGTTTTACGCAAGATAATCAACGAACTCGATCGGTTCCCTCTCCCTTTGGACGAGGGAGCTGCCCGGCTTTTTTGATGGGGTTGTGCTACTTCTGAAAGTAGGGAATAAAACAAGAAAGACAAGGTGTTACGCAAGACAATCAACGAACTCGATTGGTTCCCTCTCCCTTTGGACAAGGGAGCTGTCCGGCTTTTTTGATGAGGTTGTGCTGCTTCGGAAAGTAGGGAATAAAAACAAGAAAGACAAGGTGTTACGCAAGACGATCAACGAACTCGATCGGTTCCCTCTCCCTTTGGGAGAGGGTTAGGGTGAGGGGTATCACTACTCCAGCAGCCCACGTTGGCGTAGCGTGAATCGGGTCGCTTCGTTCAGATCGTAGCTGGCTAGTTCTTCCTTTCGCACCCAGGCATATTCTTCAAACTCGTCATTAAGCGTGATGGTGCGGTTGGCCGCGTGGCAATCAAAAATCAGGTAAATCATATAGATTTGCTCTTTACTGCCGTCTTCGTAGGTCTTCACCCGCACGTCATCGCGAAACGTCCAGGGTTGAATGCGGTCCAGCACCAGATCGCTACCCAGTTCTTCACTTACTTCGCGACGCAACGCCTCCTCGATGGTTTCCCCTGGTTCAGTACCGCCGCCGGATAACGCCCATTGACCAGGGAACACCCCTTTATGGGCCGCCATTTTGCATAGCAGATAGGCGTTATCGTTTTCAATTAACGGGCAAACAATAATACGTTGACGCATCGTAACTCCATGTTTCAAGGGCATCAGATTGGTGCACGCATTATACTCCAGTCACCAAGTGGGAGTTTTAAATTCTCATCTTCCAGCTTTAAGCTGTAAAGGGGATGAGAACCGCAATCCTCATCCCGAAGGCTTACAGTTTGGCCCGGTACTCGTCTTCCAACCGGCTCATTGAGGCCCAGAACGGGCTTGGTGTCCGCTCCAGCAGGCGATCGGCCAGCAGATCCAGATGGGTATGCCAGCCGCTGGCAACGCTGAGCAGGGTATCGCGGTTGGCCAGGCGGCGATGGGTAAGGGTCAACAGCACCTTATCCTCTTGCTCGGTCAGTTCTATAGTGACTTCAGAAGGGCGGGCTTCCCCTGTTTCTGCCCAGGTAAAGCTCACCAGGCGCGGTGGCAGAATGCAGGTGATATGACCCATCTGGGCGATTTTACCGGCACAGGATTTGTATTTTGCCGGCGGTTTTTCATCCTCACCGGCCAAATCGGCGTTGCAGAACAGTAGCTCGATCTTGGCCCCGACCTGCATGGGCATCTCACCGGCGGCCAGCCAGCTGGCGCGTTTATCCGATTCGATCAGGTAGGCCCAGACGCGTTTGAGCGGGCCGGGCAGCAGCCGCTGGATCCGCAGCGTACCGGTTTCAATAATCATACCGTAGTCGTTCATGGGTTCACTCCGTCGGAGGATGCGAGTCGGCTTGCAACAGCGCTTGTTCTAGCGCGTCCAGCCGCTCATTCCAGAAATGTTCGTAGGTTTGCAGCCACTGCATGGCCTGCACCATTGGCTCAGGAGCGAGCCGGCAGATATGGTTTCTTCCCTGCACGGTGCGTTGCACCAGCCCGGCAAGCTCCAGCGCTTTGATATGCTTGGAAGCTCCGGCAAACGACATCGCGAACGGCGCAGCCAGTTCACCGATGCTGTGTTCGCCTTCGGCCAATGTGCGCAGAATGGCTCGCCTTGTCGGGTCGGCCAGCGCGTGGAAAATGGCGTCCAGCGGTGAGGAAGATAATTTAACCATATGGTTAAATATAGAACGTCAGCGTCAATACTCAACCTGTTCGTTGAATATTTTTTAACCTTGTCACATTAAAAGTGTGGGTATGACTTTACACCGGAGGAGGATCGAGCATAGTAAGGGCGACTTTCACCGCTTTTTCCAGCCGGGCACGGCTCACACCATCCCGAGCCTGAACGGACAAGCCATGCAGGAACGCCGCAAAAAAATCGCCAAGGCTCTCTGCATCGGTGTTGGCAGGCAGTTCATCAGCCAGTATCGCAGCCTGTAATCTGTCGATAATGCCTTGGGTGCGCTGTTGGCGGTGTTCCATCAACCAGCGCATGACGTCCTGATTATCTTCACTGACGCTGACCGCAGATGAAACCACCATGCATCCTTGGGGAAACTCACCGTGGCTGTAGAGGGCAACGGCGTCGAGCAGCATCTGTTTGATGGCTTCACGCACACTGGCCTGTTCTTCGAAAGCGCGCTCGGCAAAGCCGCCTTCGTGGGCTTCGTAATGTGCTATCGCCTCACGAAACAGTAGCTCTTTCGAACCAAAGGCCTTGTAGATCCGCGCCGAGGCAATGCCCAGTTCGGCCACCAGATCGGACATCGAGGTGCCTTCAAATCCCTGTCGCCAAAATAAGTCCCGTGCTTGCAATAGGGCCTGTTCACGATCGAACTCTCTGGGTCTACCTGCCATCGTCATCTTCTCCGGTGATTTTGCTGCGGACTACAGGATCGCTTAAATAGCGGATAACGCCAACGAATTTCAAAATCCGCTTGCCGATGATTCGATTTAAGCCTATTGTTTGTCAATCGACAAACAATAGGAAAGACAATGAAAACGATTAAAGGCCCCAGCTTGCACCTTGCTCAATTTAGTGATGCAGCTCCACCGTTCAATAGCCTGCCAGCGATTGCCGCCTGGGCAAAAGAGACGGGTTTTAAAGCGTTGCAGATCCCCGCGTGGGATAGTCGTTTGTTTGATGTGAAAACGGCGGCGGAAAGCCAAAGCTATTGCGATGACATCACCGGTATGCTGGCGCAGCACGGCCTGGTGATCAGCGAATTGACCACGCATATTTTCGGGCAACTGATGGCGGTGCATCCAGCCTATGATGCGTTATGCGACAGTTTTGTGCCGGAGGGACTACGTGGCGATCCGCAAGGACGAACGCTTTGGGCCAAAGAAAACCTGCTGTTGGCGGCAAAAGCGTCCACACGCCTAGGCCTGACTGAAATGGGTACCTTCTCCGGTTCGCTGGCTTGGCCCTACCTGTTTCCATTTCCGCAACGGCCAGCAGGGCTGATTGAAACGGCCTTCGATGAGCTGGCCAAACGGTGGTTACCCGTGCTCGATGCCTGTGATGAGCAGGGCATCAACCTGTGTTATGAGATCCACCCCAGCGAAGATCTGCATGATGGCATTACCTTTGAAATGTTCCATCAGCGCGTTGCGGCTCATCCACGCTGCCAAATGCTGTTCGATCCCAGCCATTTCGTGCTGCAGCAGCTCAACTATCTGGAATTTATCGATATCTATAAAGATCACATCCGCATGTTTCACGTTAAGGACGCAGAGTTCAATCCAAGTGGTCGGCAGGGGATTTACGGCGGCTATCAGTCCTGGGCGGATCGTGCAGGGCGGTTCCGTTCATTAGGGGATGGGCAAGTGGACTTTAAAGGCATCTTCTCCAAATTGACGCAGTACGATTATGCCGGTTGGGCCACGCTCGAATGGGAATGCTGCCTGAAGCATCCACAAACCGGAGCCGAAGAAGGAGCCGCGTTTATCCGCAATCATATTATTCCGGTCACGGATAAAGTGTTCGATGACTTTGCCGGTGCGCCGGTCAACCAACAACAAATCAACGCCTTGCTGGGCATTCGCTAACCTCTGGAGCACCTTATGACTATGCTGACTCACGGGCCATTATCCAATGGGCTCGAGGCCGAACACGTCTATATTAAAATCAACGGCCAGCGTATTCACTGCGCCATCGCCGGTAGTGGGCAACCGGTGCTGCTGATACCTGGCTGGCCACAAACCTGGTACACCTGGCGTTACGTCATGCAGGCGCTAGCCAATGCGGGCTTTCAGGCTATTGCTGTAGATCCTCCTGGTATAGGGGATTCGGACAAACCCCTCGGCGGTTATGACACCGGCAGCGTTGCCGAAAAACTCCATCAGGTCATGGCGCAACTGGGGCATCAGCGCTATGCGGTGATCGGCCATGATATTGGCATGTGGTTGGGTTATGCGCTGGCCAGCGATTACCCTCAGGCGGTGAGCAGGCTGGTGCTGACCGAAGCGGTGATCCCCGGTTTGGCAGAGGCACCGCCGATCTTTGTTCCCGCCGAGGACAACATCTTCCTGTGGCATTTTATGTTTAACCAGTTAACCGACCTGCCCGAAGCCCTGACCACCGGCCGAGAGGCTGAGTATCTGGGATACATTTTCAACCGCTGGTCTTACCGGCGCGATCGCGTCGCCGCGGAAACCTACATCGCGGCTTACTCGGTGCCTGGCAGCTTGCGGGCCGGTTTTGATTATTACCGGGCCATTCCTGAGACCATTCGACAAAACCAGTTGCGGGCTAAAACACCCCTAACGATGCCGGTGATGACGATTGGCGCAGAACATGCTACCCGCGATGCGCCATTCCTTACCTTGCAGGGCAAGGCTCATCAACTCCAAGGGGAAGTGGTGCCTGGCTGCGGGCATTTCATTACCGAGGAGTGCCACGAGGAATTTATCACCCTGATCCTGCCTTTTTTACAGGAGGGTAAAGCCCATGCCGCTGGATAAGCAGATCGCGCTATTTTTGCAGCAACAGGCGGATGCGCCCGCACCATCCTCACTGGAAGAACTACGTGCGCAAACGGCAGTTGGGTTACAGCGCTTGCAGGGGGCACCCCAGCCCGTCAAAAAAATAATGGCATTCCACATCCCGGTTGGCGGCGGGCAAACTATTAGCGTGCGCGGTTATATTCCCCTAAATGCGCCAGAGGATATGCCGCTTCCGGCGATGGTGTTCGCTCACGGCGGCGGATGGTGTCTGGGCTCGCTTGACGTTTACGATGGGCCTTGCCGCGCGTTGGCCAATGCCACTGGGCGAGTGATCCTGTCTGTCGACTATCGCCTGGCTCCGGAATATCCTTTCCCGACGCCGTTGCATGACGTTTATCAGGTGCTATGTTGGGCCTCGGAACAAGCAGCGCAAATCGGCATTGATCCCCAGCGGATTGCGCTTGGCGGGGATAGTGCGGGTGGGAACCTCGCGGCTGCGGCAGCTCTGATGGCCAGAGATCGGTCAGGGCCAGCCGTAGAACATCAATACCTGCTTTATCCTGCATTGGATAGTGGGATGGCGATGCCAAGCTTTGCCGCATATGGTGAGGGTTACTACCTGACGCAGGAGATCATGGGTTGGTGCTGGGCAAACTACCTTGGGCAGGATACCGACCCTCAGGAGCCTTATGCTTCTCCTTGGCATGCGTCAACGCTGGCAGGCTTACCACCAGCGACGATCCTGGTATGCGAATACGATCCGCTGCGGGATGAAGGTGAACGCTATGCACAGCGATTGCAAGAAGCTGGCGTTAACGTGAATTGCCAGCGTTTGCCTGGGATGGTGCACGCTTGCATGCATATGACTGGTTTGACCCCGGCGGCCCAGGTTCTGTTTACTGCGCTGGAGGCATTGCCTTAATTTGTTGCCCGCCAAGGAAGGCGGGTCAGTAGACCTGTTTGTGTTGTTTTGCACTATCCTTGTTACGTAAGACTCACCTTGTCCGATCAAACAGTTAAGGAAGATGCAATGTCCGCCGAAGGTAGTAACAAGAGCAGCCTGACACTGATGGCAGGTGGTGCATTGGGCGTGGTATTTGGCGATATTGGTACCAGCCCGCTGTATACTCTGAAAACCGTGCTGTTCCTGTCTGGGGATGCACCAACACCAGCGGTGATCCTCGGGTTGCTGTCGCTGATTTTCTGGACCTTGGTGATCGTCACCTCGGTAAAATACGCCACTTTTGCCATGCGTATCGATAACAACGGTGAAGGCGGTATCCTGGCGCTGATGTCGTTGCTGGTCAGCAAAAAGAGCACTCGACCGGTGGTGGTATTTGCCGGGCTGTTTGGCGCGGCACTCATCTACGGCGATGGGGCCATTACCCCGGCGATTTCGGTGCTTTCCGCGCTGGAAGGGTTGAACATCGTCTTGCCTCAGTCGAAGCCTTATATCCTGCCCGCAACCGTGGTGATCCTGGTGAGCCTGTTTGCTATTCAGGCGCTGGGCACGGCCCGCATCGGTAAAGTATTCGGGCCGATTATGGCGCTATGGTTCGCGGTGATTGCTGCGCTGGGGATTTGGGGCATTATCCAATATCCGGCGGTGTTGATGGCGATCAACCCGGTGTATGGCTTTGAGTTTCTGTTCTCCAACGGGATGGTCAGCTTTCTGGTGCTCGGCGGGGTATTCCTCTGCGTGACCGGTGCGGAAGCGCTATATGCCGATATGGGGCACTTTGGTAAAAAGCCTATCTGGCTGGCCTGGTTTGGTATCGTGTTCCCCAGCCTGCTACTGAACTATGCGGGGCAGGCGGCTTTGATCTTGTCCGGTGCAGATGTGACACAAAACATCTTCTTCCGCCTGTGCCCACCCGTACTGCAGATCCCTCTGGTGATTTTGGCCACGCTAGCCACCATTATTGCCAGCCAGGCCATTATCAGTGGTGCGTTTTCCATGACGCGTCAGGCCATCCAACTGGGGTGGTTACCGCGTTTACGGGTTAAACAAACCACCGAAGAGAGCTACGGGCAGATCTACATTGGCGCGATCAACTGGTTATTGATGGCGGTAACGGTGTTCCTGGCGGTATTTTTCAAATCCTCCGATAATCTGGCGGCGGCTTACGGGATCGCCGTTTCCCTGACCATGATCATGACTACGGGGTTGTTGTTTGTCGCCATGCGCGAAGTGTGGCAATGGAGCCTGGCAACCAGCCTGATACTGGCAGGAGGCTTCTTCGTCGTCGATCTCAGTTTCCTGGTTGCCAACATGAGCAAGGTGTTGGAAGGCGGCTATATGCCGCTGTTACTGGCTGCTGCGGTGTATGCCGTGATGCTGATTTGGCACCGTGGCGTGGTGTCTGCTTCGCAAACCCTGGACGAGAAAGTGGTGCCGGTGGCTACCTTTATGAAGGAGATTGAACAAAAGGCTATTCCACGGGTACCGGGCACGGCTATCTTCCTGACTCGCTCCCAGGGAGGCACGCCGCCGGTAATGAAATGGCACGTCAAACGCAATGGTTCGCTGCATACCGACTTGCTGGCATTGAGTATCGAAGTGCAAAACGTACCGCGAGTGGCCAACGAAGAACGGTTAACCATGACCGAACTGGCACCCGACTTCTGGCGTGGCGTCGCTCATTATGGTTTTATGGAGCGGCCAAACATTCCTCAACTGTTACGTCATCTGGAAGCGCAGCAATGCGGCTTTAATCTTAATGACGTAACCTACTATCTGGGGCATGAAACCATTGTCAAACGTGAAGGCCGTGGCGCGATGCCGGCGTGGCAGCGTAGTCTCTTTGCACTGATGGTGCGTAACGGCATGCATGTGACCGATTATTATTATCTACCCAGCGATCAGGTGGTCGAAATCAGCCGTCGCGTACCGGTTTAAACCCACCCTAAAAGATAAAAGGATCCAGGGAATTGCAAGGTGTGCCAGAACAGTTTCCGTTTGAGAAAGATCGCGCCCAGTTCCGGCATTTGCCGCAGTTGCCGGGCGTGGAGCTTTATCAGGCCCATATCGATCGCTATGCGTTTGAGCCACACGCCCATGATGCGTTTGGCATCGGCACGGTGGAAACCGGGGCGGAGCGCTTTCGCTACCGTGGGGCACAACATTTAGCCGCTCCGGGTGCCTTGGTGCTGATGAATCCGGACGAGCTGCATACCGGCGAAGCGGAAACGGCAGGCGGTTGGAACTATCGGATGATCTATCTGGAGCCTGCGGCGCTGGAGCGGATTTCCGGTGAGAAGGGATGTTGGTTCAACGACGTGATCCACCATGATGCGGCGGCGGCCAAGCGGCTTTCGCAAACGCTGGCGGCGTTATGGCAAACCCGGGACACGCTGGCGCTCGATAGCTTGCTGCTGTCCGTCGTGGATATTTTCCGCCCTCACGTGCGTATTGCTCAGCCGCAGCAGAATGAAGCCGCTCATCGCATGGCGATAGTGAAGGAGTATCTGCGGGATAACTTTGCCTCCCCAATCACGTTGAGCGATCTGGCGGCGCTGGTCTCGCTCAGCCCGTATCATTTCCAGCGTAAATTCAAAGCGCAATTCCATGTCACCCCACATCAGATGCTGATGGCGATCCGGCTCGAAAAGGCCAAGCAGATGCTCGGGCGGGGAATGCCAGCGGCCCAGGTGGCCGTAGCTGTGGGGTTAAGCGATCAGGCACATCTTACCAAAGCGCTGGTTAATCGTTACGGTGTCACGCCTGCGCGCTACCAAAAGCAGGTGATGTGTTAACTTCCGCCGCAAAAGCGGGCGTAAAACAGCAACCTGGTACAATATTCTGCCCCCATTTCCCTCTATCCTGATGCCACTTGAGAATGGCTGTTGATGATGGAGTCACTATGTTTGTCGGTGTAATGTTTGCCCTGATTGCCGGGTTGATGTGGGGCCTGATCTTTATTGGCCCGGTATTGGTGCCAGATTATCCAGCCGCGTTGCAGTCCACCGGGCGCTATCTGGCTTTTGGGCTTGTCGTGCTGCCGTTGGCCTGGTTGGATCGTCGCCGACTGCGTCAGTTGCTGGCAAAAGATTGGCTAGAGGCGTTAAAACTGACTGCGATCGGCAATCTACTGTATTACCTGTGCCTGGCCAGCGCGATCCAACGTACCGGAGCGCCGGTATCAACCATGATTATCGGCACGTTACCGGTGGTGATATCGGTCGCTGCCAATCTGTTTTATGGCCATCACGACGGCCGTCTCTCATGGCGAAAATTGACTCCGGCCTTACTGGTGATTGCCCTCGGGCTGGTGCTGGTCAACGTTGCGGAACTGCAGGGCAATAGCGAGCCTATTGATGTTTGGCGTTATACCAGCGGCTTGGGATTGGCACTGTTAGCGGTGGCGTGTTGGACCTGGTTCCCTCTGCGTAACGCGCGTTGGTTACGCGATAACCCGGACAAACGGTCCGCGACCTGGGCCACAGCACAGGGGATTGTGACCTTACCTTTGGCGTTGGTGGGCTATTTGCTGGTTTGCGGACAATTGGCGCTGACACAGCCGCAGTTCGCGCTGCCGTTCGGCCCCAGGCCGCAGGTATTTATTCCGTTAATGATCGCCATTGGCGTGCTGTGTTCCTGGCTAGGTACGTTGTGTTGGAATGAGGCGAGCCAGCGTTTACCGACGGTGCTGCTTGGGCCGCTGATCGTGTTTGAGATCCTGGCTGGATTGGCCTATACCTTTATGCTGCGCCATAGCTGGCCACCACTGCTGACGCTATGCGGTATCGCCTGTTTGATGATTGGAGTGATTTACGCCATGCGTATTAAATTGGAACCGATGGTAATGGCGTTGGAAGAGACACGCTAACAAGGCGGGTTAATGGGCGCAGCATGCAGCGCCCCTACGAAGTGAATTGGGGAGTGTCTGCTATCTCAGGTGCAACAATGCAGTTGGGCAAAAAATAGCTCCGAACTTGCAGAGGCCGCACATGTTTGACCGTAGGGGCGCTGCATGCTGCGCCCTTGGCCCAGTGCAAATTCAACTTTGCCATCAATCTGAGGCTACGGGTTTCCCCCGTAGCCGTTATCAATTAACGTTTACTGTGGTGGATAATCTCTTCGGCCACATTGCGTGGAGCCTCTGCGTAGTGGCTGAACTCCATGGTATAGGTGGCACGGCCTTGCGACATGGAGCGCAGGGTGGTGGAATAACCGAACATCTCAGACAGCGGCACCTTGGCATGGATCTCTTTGCCTCCGCCACCGGGGATATCCTCCATCCCTTGCACCATACCGCGCCGTGACGACAGATCGCCCATCACGTTACCCGCGTAATCCTCCGGAGTTTCCACCTCTACCGCCATGATCGGCTCGAGGATCACCGGGCTGGCCAGGCGACAGGCCTCTTTGAACCCAAAGATCGCCGCCATACGGAATGCCTGCTCGGAGGAATCCACATCGTGGTAGGAACCGAAGGTCAGATGCACTTTGACATCGACCATCTGATAACCCGCCAGCACGCCATTATTCAGCGCCTCCAGAATGCCTTTTTTCACCGCGGGAATATATTCACCGGGGATCACGCCGCCTTTGATCTCATCAAAGAACTCAAAGCCTTTACCAGGTTCATTGGGTTCCACCGTCAACACCACGTGGCCATATTGGCCTTTACCGCCGGACTGACGTACAAATTTGCCTTCTACGTCGGTCACTTTCTGGCGGATGGTTTCGCGGTAAGAGACCTGCGGTTTGCCGGTGTTGGTTTCAACGCCAAACTCGCGCCGCATCCGGTCGACTATGATCTCCAGGTGCAATTCACCCATGCCATAGATAATGGTCTGGCCGGAGTCTTCATCGGTGCGTACACGCAGTGAAGGATCTTCCGAAGTCAGGCGTTGCAGCGCAATCCCCATTTTCTCCTGGTCGGCCTTGGTTTTTGGCTCGATGGCCTGTGCGATAACCGGCTCCGGAAACACCATGCGTTCCAACGTGATAATGGCATTGGGATCGCATAGCGTATCGCCGGTGGTCACATCCTTCAGGCCCACGCAGGCGGCAATATCCCCGGCGTGCAACTCATCGACTTCTTTACGGTCGTTGGCGTGCATCTGCACGATACGGCCAATACGCTCTTTTTTGCCTTTTACCGGGTTATAGACACTATCGCCTTTGGCCACGATGCCGGAATAGACGCGCACGAAGGTCAACTGGCCAACGAATGGGTCGGTCATCAGCTTGAATGCCAGCGCCGAGAATTTTTCATTATCATCGGCCTTGCGGGTGATAATGTTATCGCGTTCGTCATGGCCTTCCATCGGCGGTACATCCAGCGGAGAGGGCATAAGTTCGATCACCGCGTCCAGCATGCGCTGGATACCCTTGTTGCGGAATGCCGAACCGCACAGCATTGGCTGGATCTCACCGGCAACGGTGCGGGCGCGTAACCCCTGAACGATCTCCTCATTGGTTAATTCGACCTGATTGAGGTATTTGTCCATCAGCGCTTCGGAGCCTTCCGCCGCAGCTTCAATCATCTTGTCGCGCCACTCTTGGGCATGCTCGAGCATTTCTGCGGGGATCGCCTCGAAGCGGTAGGTCATACCCTGAGTCGCCTCATCCCAGAAGATGGCCTGCATGCGGATCAAATCCACCACGCCAGCAAAATGGTCTTCTGCACCGATGGGGATCACCACCGGCACCGGATTGGCTTTCAGGCGCTCGATCATCATATTGCGCACGCGGAAAAAATCCGCGCCGGTGCGGTCCATTTTGTTGACGAAGGCCAAACGTGGCACTTTGTACTTATTAGCCTGACGCCACACGGTTTCAGATTGCGGTTGCACGCCGCCGACTGAGTCGTACACCATCACGGCACCGTCCAGCACGCGCATCGAACGTTCCACCTCAATGGTGAAATCGACGTGCCCGGGGGTGTCGATGATATTGATCCGGTGCTGAGGATAATTATGCTCCATGCCGTTCCAGAAGCAGGTGGTAGCGGCGGAGGTAATGGTGATCCCACGCTCCTGTTCCTGCGCCATCCAGTCCATGGTAGCGGCGCCGTCGTGGACTTCGCCCAGCTTGTGACTGACCCCGGTGTAAAACAGAATCCGCTCGGTCGTCGTGGTTTTGCCGGCATCAATGTGCGCCGAGATGCCGATATTGCGGTAGCGTTCGATGGGGGTAGTGCGTGCCATAATCAACCTTTCTTAGCCTTGTGGCGTACGGCTTTATCAGTTTACGTAAAATGATATCCCTCAATGGGCTATCAGCTAGGCCGTGATCAACAACGTTCTATGGCCTTAGGGTAATCGTAGTTGATAGTATTAAGTTTATTAACCTATGACTGTGATAGGTCGTTTAAAAATCAAACATTACAGGTCACAAGGTTGTTCTGCGGCTGGCATTTGCTAGGGTGTGAAAGGGGGCAAACTGAACGGTCATACAAGAGATTTCCAGCAGGCCATATAAATAACGCTCAGACTGCCTAAAAAATGATCTGATTTGCTTATTGCTATAAATTTTTCTGTAGAGGAATTGATGTTTATGTGAAGTTGAGCGAGACATCCCACAAACTTCATGGTTAAATTCCGAATTCGCTCAAATAGCACATTATTTTATTGCAGAGCGAATTTTATTTACTCATGGATTAAGAGAGCAACATGAAAAAAACATATTTATCAGTACTTCTGGCTGGCGCAATGGCGTTGTCTTTCGGCGTTCAGGCTGCGGGTGAAAGCACCATTTCTTTAGGTTACGCTCAGAGCCACGTGAAGGTTGATGGCAACAACCTGAATGAGAACCCAAAGGGTTTTAACCTCAAGTATCGCTATGAAATTGATAACAATTTAGGCTTTATCACTTCATTCACCTACACCACACAGTCGTATGATTTCTATTATGGCAGTAACAAAGTGGGCGATGGTGATTTAAAATATTACTCACTGACTGCAGGCCCAGCCTATCGCTTTAATGACTATATCAGCGCCTATGGTTTAATCGGTTTTGGTCACGGCAAGGCGTCATCCAATGTCTCTATGCGGGGTTACTCTGCTAACACAGACGAAAGCAAGACCAGCGTCGCTTACGGTGCTGGCTTACAGTTTAACGTAACCCCTAATATTGCTCTTGATGCTCACTACGAGTATTCAAAGCTGGGTGACTTTAAAGTCGGTACCTGGACCGTTGGTGCTGGCTATCGTTTCTGATAGAGATGTCCTAAAGGGTTTTGAGGGCGCAGTTCTACGCCATTACTGTCGCTAAAAATGGCTTGGCCTTCTCGAAACCTCGGAGCCGCCGCTACTCGCGGCGGTTCCGGTTTTACTCTCCTTCACATGCGCTCTTTTCAATGAATATTTTCTGCCGGTTGGTATACAGATCCTGCCAAACACCTTAATAGCCCTTCCATAATCCGTTGGTAGGCGGTTTAATGTAGCGGCGTTAAAATACCGAGTAACCGTTTGCTGAAAGGACTCGTCATGTCTGCGTTTCGTGTTCTGTTTTTGCTCGCCGTTGCGGTCCAACTGCCGGCCTATGCCAAGCCTTTGGTCAAACCATCCGGCACTGCACCAGGTACCATTCAATGGCAACCCTGCAACAGCACCGCCTTTCAGCACTGGTTCAGCGATGGGCCGCCTCCGGCCGGGTTACAATGTGGCTATGTCGAAGCGCCACTGAGTGGCCAGAATGCAGCACAAACCGTTCGGCTGGCTCTCACGCGGTTACCTGCGGTAGGCCCAAAAAAAGGCAGTGTGGTGATCATCGCGGATGGGCCTGGCTCGCCAGGGATCAATCCAAAAATTGCCGAACAGGGTCCCGCCTGGCGGTTGCAAAAATCTTACGACATCATTGGCTATGATCCGCGTGGTGTGGGGCAATCGACACCCAAGATTTCCTGTCAACTGACAGCCAGTGAGGAAACACCGTCACCCGATGAAAACGATCTTCCCGGTGCAGAGCAGCAGGCACGGGATATGGTGGCGGCCTGCATCAAGCAGACCGGAACCGACGTGGTGCAACATATGGGCACCCACGAAGCCGTTAACGATCTTGATATCCTTCGCCGGGCGTTGGGTGAACCCGCGTTGACCGCCGTGGCGTATTCTTACGGTACCAAGGTCGCGGAGTTGTATGCTGAGCGTTTCCCTAAGAAAATCCGCGCGTTGGTGCTCGATGGCGTAGTGAACCTGAAAGAAGATGATTTTAACCAACGTATCAATCAGGAGCGAGGTTTTCAGCAAAGCTTCCTGCGTTTTGCCGATGATTGCGAGAAAAACGGCTCATGCCCTTTAACCAGCGAACCTAACTGGGCGATCCAGCGGTACCACAGGATGCTGCGTAAATTGCACGATGCTCCTTTCGTTACTCCTTCGGGTTATGAAATCTCTGCCGATGACGTGATCACACTGACGCGTAACCTTTTGCCCTGGCGGGAACGTTGGCCCGAGCTGGCCACGGCCTTGCGTAAAATTGATGAGGGCAAAGCCGATGATGCGGTGACCGATCTTATCGACGAAAGCTACACCCCAGACGCTGATGATGCGCGAATGGTGATCACCTGTGCAGATATGGCGAAGCCTGATGCCGACCAGCAGCTGTTACGCCGGCAGCGCCAACAAATCAATACCGCAGCCTCATTTCCCAATTACTTACCGTTGCATGAGTATCCACTCGAGACCTGTGATTTCTGGCCATACCCTGGTCATGTGGAACCGCATGCTCCAGTGCTTTCTACCGCTCTCCCATCGTTGTTGTTCATTACCCAGCGCTATGACCCGGTTACGCCATATCGTAACGCCCGTGAAATGGCTTCGAGTTTTAAAAGCCCGCTGATTACCCGCGAAGGGGATGGGCATACGCTGGCGTTGACGGGCGTAGACAGCTGTGTGGATGATGCAGTGGTCGATTATCTGTTGAGTCCAAAAAAGCCACGACGGGATAAAAGCTGCCGTTGAGCGGGGGTCTTTGGGTAATGATATGTGCCTTCACCAGGCTGATAGAAAAACTACTCAGTAGCGTTCTAAAACTACGTTCTGGGCGGGGGATACTAGGTTATGTCAGTAGGGGCAGGACTGCGATTTTTACTAAGAGTATTCTGCCCCGTGATGAAGTACAGGATCAAGCGGAATGTCTGGTGGGGATACAGATTTTTCCGTTAATAATGTGCGCATCCTGGCGGATCCACTCATTAACTTTGTAGACACTGGTTCGGTGCAGTTGTGCGAAGGTTTTAATATCTCCGTCATGTTTTCTATATATAAACTCTCTGACGCTGGTCAATGTACAGTTCTCCATGAAGTATGGCTTCCTAGGGAAGGGTATGTGGCTATCCATTATTAGGTTGGTACTGTTATAGGATAGAGCGTAACATAAAGTTTTAAATACAGGAATTAAACTTCGCTGTTATATACAATATTTTATCGATCTGTTTTTTTAATTAGACACCCTTAGGTGATGGATAAATACACACTCAGGGTTAACATAAAAAATAAAATTAAAATTGATTTAAAATCATATGGTTAAGATTATTTTTTTGTAATCAAATACCATGAGCTTAGAGGGTTTTATACTGAAATTGATTAATAATTCATATGGATTTATCGATAAAAAATATTTTCCTCACTTGCTTAATTGCAATAAATAATGCACAACAGCAAAATCAAGAATAATCTTAACATATTGAGGTGAGGTTATTCTTGGATAACAATGAGCTTTCCGAGTTTATTCCTAGTTAAAAGCAGGTGGAGGGGGGGCCTAACGATTTATCTGAGTTCTGCCATCAAGATGCGGTTGATGATCAGCCCGATCGTGATTTGTTAACACTCCATGTGCCCGGACAAAAAGTTAATGGATGGGCGCGACCAGCAGATGACCGAACTCAATTTGGTCATACGCTAGTCGCGCCCATCGTTGGGTTAAATCAACCCAAGTTTGCCATTAATCTCCGCGATCTCGCGCCGCCATTGCTGCTGCAACTGCGGCTTTTGATGCTTGGGTTTACGCGTTATATCCTCCTCAAGCTTGTGCTCCAGAGCAACCAGTGTCGCCAGCAGGTGATCTTCATTGGTTGATATCGCAGGTTCAGCGAGCGGAGCTCGTTCAGGGGATATCACCAGCTCAGAATGACCGCCACCACCCAGGATGGTGTAGACGGGTAAAAGATCGTGCCATTCGGTCAGTTGACGATCGTCTATCAGCCAGTAGCGATTACAGCTTTGCTCCATCAGCGTCCGATCGTGGGTAACCAGCAGCACGGCTCCCGCAAACTGTTGCAATGTTGCGGCCAGCTCTTCTTTACCTTCCATATCCAGATGGTTGGTCGGTTCGTCTAGCAGCAACAGTGAGTAGTTGGCCAGAGTAAGCGCAACAAACAGTAACCGCGAACGTTCGCCGCCACTCAGCGTAGACACTTTTTGTTGATGGCGCAGGTAGGGGAAACCGGCACCGATCAGCGCCATTTTCCGTTGGTCTTCGGTCAGGGGTGCGAAGTGGCTCAGAGCATCGCTTAACGAGTCCTCATCGTAGAGCTGTTGCAGACTTTGGTCGTAATAACCAATACGCACGCGAGGGTGAAAAACAGCCCCTTGGCAGCTTGCTTGCTGGTATTGCTGCCAAAGGAAATGCAGCAATGAAGACTTGCCACAGCCGTTACGGCCTACTAGCGCGATGCGATCGCCACTTTTTACCTGGAGATGATCCAGACTGAACAGCACCGGCGCCGTAGGAGCAGGGCGAATGGCTAATTGCTCCAAAGCCAGCAGTCGATCGGCAGGCAGCGCTTCACCACTGAGCCGGAGCCGCCACTGGTTGCCAGCGCTCAAGGTGGTTTGCTGGTCCTTTAATCGAACCACCTGTTTCTCCATCTGCTTGGCTTTACGCGAGAGGTCTTCGTTGTCATATACGTGACCCCAGACAGCCAGGCGTTTGGCACTTTTCTCTATGCGGTCAATTTCCTTTTGTTCAGCCTGATGGCGGTGCTCATCGGCCAAGTCTTGCTCTTGGAGTGCGATGCGCGCCTGCGAACAGGGTAAACGGAAATACTGCAGCGTTTTATCACGCAGGATCCAGGTACAGTTGGTTACGCTGTCCAGTAACCGGCCGTCGTGGGAAACCAGCACGAAGCTACCGTTCCAGCCATTGAGGAATTGCTCCAGCCACAGCAGCGTCGGCAGATCCAGATGGTTGCTGGGTTCATCCAGCAGCAGCAAGTCAGGTTGGCGGATCAGCGCCCGGGCTAACAACAAGCGGGTATGCTGGCCACCGCTCAGGGTGCCGGCCGTCAGATCCCATGCCGCTCGGTCGAATCCCAGTTCGGCGAGTAACACTTCACCTTGCCAACGTTCAGGCTGGTGTTGGCCATCTGCCAGGCCTGTGAGCACTGCTTCCAACAGGGTACAGTGATACAAGGCTTCGGGCAGGTGTTGTTCCACCCGAGCCATCAGGCATTGGTGTGATGGGGTGACGGTGCCCGTGCTGGCAGGCAGATCGCCGCTGAGAATTTTAAGCAGGGTGCTTTTGCCACAGCCGTTATGGCCAATTAAACCGATGCGGTCGCCCTTTTTCAGGCTAAAGGAAACCTCAGCCAGCAGCGGGCCGAAAGCGGTATCAATACCAACAGATTGTGCAGAAAGTAATGTCGTCATGGTGCTTACTCAAGGTTACAGGCATGCAGATGCCTATCGTCAAAAAACTGCCGACGATAACCCGGTAAGCCGGAGGGAAGAACGTTGATGTGTGTAAACTTCGCTCAAGCTTAGGTTATCGGAGCACGATACCGGTAATGCTTGAGCAGCGACGATCGCCAAGGTGATGTGAAAGTATAAACAATTCACAAGACAGCATTGGGGACCTCCTTTTCATAGTTTTTGGTTGATAGGTGAACGGATTATAAAGGGGATTTGCGGTTTCTGCTACTGGCCTACCTGTTAGTGTGAGACGACTAACAGATCTCCACCGGCTCAGTAGGTAGGGGCGCTGCATGCTGCGCCCGCTTGGTGAAACAATGGGTTATGTTTTGGGCCGATCACTCATCTTCTGCGTAGATTTCTGGGTCCTGAATATGTTCCAGCACGTCCCCAGGCTGGCAATCAAGATAGCGGCAGATAGCATCCAGCGTAGCAAAACGTATCCCTTTCACCTTGCCTTGCTTTAACAGCGAGAGGTTCTGTTCGGTGATGCCGGCGGCGGCGGCCAGGTCTTTGGATTTGACTTTGCGTGTGGCTAACAACACGTCTAGCCGGACGATGATCGACATAATGGGTTAACCTCACACGAACTGTTGATTTTCACAATGCAACTTGCTGGCCTGTTTCAGGATTTGTGCAATGACGGCAATACAGGCCGCGAGAAACAGGGCAACAATATTCCCTGTATCGATACCTAATGTCACCATCCGTTGGCCAACAGGCTCATGCATAGTTATCCAATAGCTGAGAACAGGTTGGCACACTAACTCTAAAATCGTCCAAATGGCGACGTATTGACCCATTTTCCCCAAATGGTGCGCCGCAGTGCCTGAAAAGTAGGCACCTTGAGCATAGGTTTGGAACAACTTGCGTAAATGATACAACCCAAGCGCCAGTGCTAGCAGTGGTACGCTCGATAAGATAATACCACCGGCAATTTGCCACCAGGGGAAGCGGTATAAATCAACACCCAGCGCGCTGATTAAATCGTTTGAGATGGAAACATGAAATCCGTAGCCATCGTTGGCGGCGAGGCTTGGGAATAACCAATAGGAAGCATTAAACAGCAACATGGCGAGTAACAGGCACAATGTGATGGTGGCCATACGTTGGCTGAAGCGGGTAAGGCGTTCTAATGTCATAAAAACCTCAAGTCGTTGAGTGGAAGTCGCAGTGACCTTAATCCTTTTGTTATCGTAAAACAATAAAAAATTATCGAAATTCGATCACATAATGATTTTTATGTTCAGAAAACGACCATGCAGCGGTTTCTTTTTGAGCAGTTAACGGTCATGGAGAGGGCACTGTAGGGGGTTAAATAAGGGCAAGTGAGGCGTTAGCTAAAATTTCTACTAACCTTCTAGGATTAATGCGCTTTTTCACTGAATAGCTTGTTATTATACTCACCGCTTATTGTTGATCAGGCGCAGTGATATTCATCGTTTCGCCTGTTGCGTTTATCGCCAACCCCATGCTGAGCATTCACCGTTATGATCAAGTCATTACAGATTTTCCTGTTCACCTTTTTGTTGTTCGGCTTACCGCTGGCCCCGTTAGCCAATGCAGCGCAGCAGAGTGCTGCTGCGGTTGAACTCAGCCCGCAGGAAATCGCGGCTTCACTGAAAAATTATCAAAAACAGCTGGATACGATTAAACAGCAGGTCTCAAAGGCGAGCTCTGATGGTCAGTTGAACAAGCTGTTTGAAGCCACGCAGGTCTTAGCCACGGACGCAGAAAAGCTGACCACCGATCTGCAACCCATGCAGGTGAAGTTGCAGGCACAGTTAGACGTGCTTGGCCCGCAGCCCGAACCTGGGGTAATGACCGAAACCGCCAGTGTGGTGCAGCAACGCAATACGCTCAATAATGCCAAAAAACAGTTGGACGATGCCTTAAAACGTTCGCAAGCCATCAGAACGGGGGCGCTCGACTTAGGGCAACAAATTACCGATCTGCGCCGCGTGGCCTTCAAATCCCAACTGGCGTTGAATAGCGGCAGTATTCTTAGTTCGCAATTCTGGTTACCAGAATCGTCTTCACAGGTTGAGGATTTAGCTCGTCTTAATGACTTTAAGCAGCAGTTGGAGCAAACCCTGGATGCCAGTTGGCAGGAGGAATGGCGCTACGGGACGATAGCTTTACTGATCCTGGCTGCGGCTTGCTGGTCTCTAGGGCGCTATTTCGTGGAACAGTTTTTTGCCTGGGTCTGTATCCGCTATTTACCCGATGGCCGCTTGCGCCGCAGTTTTATGGCATTAATGACGGTGCTGATCACGCTGTTTGCCACCACACTGGCGCTAAATCTGCTTATTTCTGCGTTTACTCGTGTTCAGCCGCTGACGTCCCAGGTTCAGGATTTCGCCGATGGATTTATGCAGTTGGGGATTTTCTGCGCGCTGATCGCGGGATTAGGCAGGGCGTACCTTTCGCTGAGCCGTCCATCATGGCGTCTGGCGCAGATGGATGATGCCATTGCGAGCGGCATGCGTTTCCTGTCGCCGTTATTGGCCGGATTGGCCATGGCTTTTGGCACCGTGGAACTGGTTAATAACGTGATTGGTGCCAGTCTTGGCAGCACGGTGCTAGGTAATGGCCTGGCTACCGCACTGATGGCATTAATCTTGTTCGCAGTACCGGTTCGGGCACGCCGCATCCGCTTTAAGCTAGAGCAGCAGGGGATGCATCTGGAAAAACGCTCGGTAATTGCCGGGATAATCCATATCGTTATTGTGGTATCGGCAACCGTGATCCTGTTATCACTGTTGATTGGCTATGTGGCTTTCGCTCGCTTCCTGACCTATCAGTTGATTTGGGCCGCTTTGGTACTGATGGCGTTCTATTTCCTGGTGATCTTTGCTACCGATTTCTGTACGGCCATCTTTTCTCCCCAAACTGCCAGCGGGCGGGCGCTGAAAAAATCGCTCCACTTTAAAGATCGCCATCTTGAGCAACTGACCGTCATCTTCACGGCGTTGTCCAAATGTTCTTTGATATTGTTGATGATTGTGGCTCTGATTAATGGCTCCTTTGGCACCACTACGCCCAACTCCTTGCTGCAAAAGATTGTTGCCATCCTGAGCGGCGAAGGCCTGAAGCGGCTGAATATCGTCCCAAGCAACCTGCTCAATGCGGTGGTTTGCCTGGCGATCGGTATCTATGTGCTGCGGGTCACGCAACGTTGGCTAAGCCATGAGCTGCTGCCAAAAACCATCAGTGATATCGGTATCCGCGCCTCGCTGGTGACCTTGTTCAGCAACGTCGGTTATGTGCTGCTGATCCTGATCACGCTGGCGACGTTGGGTATCCAATGGAATAACCTGGCCTGGATCGTGAGTGCGCTATCGGTAGGTATCGGTTTTGGCCTGCAGGAAATCGTGAAAAACTTTATCTCTGGCCTGATCCTGTTAACGGAGCGCCCGGTTAAAGTCGGGGATATGATCGGTATCGGCGGGGTTGAAGGGGATGTACGGCGAATCAATGTACGTGCCACCGAGATCCAACTGAGCGATCGCTCGACCATGATTGTGCCTAACTCTCAGCTAATCTCGCAGAACGTGCGTAACGCCACCATGGGGAATGCCCAAGGGGTAGTCACCGTCGCGCTGACTTTCCCCACCGATATCGACCCAGAGCAGGTACGCAACGTGTTGCTGAGTGCCTACCATGAACACGAATCCATTCTGGAAACGCCTGCCCCATACGTTCGCTTCAGCCAGCTCGGACCAGACGGGATTATCCTCAGCGTGACCGGTTACGTTGCCAGCCCACGTATGGTCGGCGCCACCAAGAGCGATCTGCTGTTCAATATTTTGAAGCTCCTGCGCGCCCATAATGTCAACCTGTCCAGCCCGCAAGAGGTGGTGTTTATGAAACACCGGGAAAAAAGTCTGGTTGATGAAGAAGAACATTCATCTTGATGGGGGAACACGGATGAATAACTCAATGGCCGATAACATCATCGGCATCTATCAACGGCATGCCGGGGCGTTTGAGCAGAAACGGTCAACCACTCTGTTTGAGCAACCCTGGTTGGAGCGGTTCCTGAACCTGTTACCCAACAACGGGCGGATCCTGGATATTGGCTGCGGCAACGGCATGCCGATCGCCGACTATTTTATCCGCCAGGGTTTTCAGGTGACGGGGGTGGACAGTTCGCAGCCGATGATCGACCGTTGCCTCCAACGCTTTCCGGAACAACGCTGGGCTGTGGCCGATATGAGAACCCTGGCGTTAGCAGACAAATTTGATGGGCTAATTGCCTGGGACAGTTTTTTCCATCTGACGCGCGAAGATCAGCGCCAGATGTTTAACATTTTCCGGCGACATGCTCAGAGCAAGGCTGCATTAATGTTTACCAGCGGCACCAGCAATGGCGAAGCTATCGGCACGTTCGAAGGCGAAGCCCTTTATCATTCCAGCCTGGCACCGGAGGAATACCGGCAATTATTGCAAGAGCAGGGGTTCCAGGTGGTCAGTATGGTGGCCGAAGATCCCGACTGTGGTGGGCGAACCGTCTGGCTGGCGCAACTTGGCGAATGATCCCTGCATCACATTCAGCTACAGTCCACTATAAATAGGTCATCGGCCAAGTCATGGTGTTGAAATGATGAAAGTTATGAAAATCGTGAGAACAATAGAAAAATACGTACCACCAACGTTTATCCTGGCGTTGATGGTTGCGCATAATGGGTATTTGGTACTCAGCCCGATCCTGTGGCACGGGTTGCAGCACTCTCATGATTTTGTGGAAAATTTCAGCACCTGGCAACAGGCTCTGGGCTTTCTTGATGCCATGGATATTCCACGCTTTATGATTGGCACCGTGCTGCTCTTTATGGCGGGTATGTTGCTGTTAAGGACGCGTATTGCCTGGTTTTTCTCGTTACTGCTGCTCAGTTGTATCGTCATCGTTGATATCGCTATCTATAAGCAAATCACTGTGTTGGCAGGGTATTCACTGGTCACCCTATTGGGGATGATCATCTACTGGCGCCGTTTCGACCAACGTAAGCTGGCGAGTACCAGTTTTTTTGCCGTCACCAGCATAGCCTCATTGATTGTCTACAGTATGTTAGGAACGCTGTACATTGGCGATCAATTCACCCCCGCGGTGACCGACCTGCCTACGGCGTTTTATTTTGCCGTGGTCTGCATGTCTACGGTCGGCTTTGGCGATATCATTCCGCATACCACTGCTGCGCGGATGTTCACACTCACGGTGATTATCTTTGGCATTACGGTTTTTGCCGCTTCTCTGGCATCGGTTGCTGGCGTGCTAATCAGCCAAAATCTTCAACGTATTATCAAAGGGCGGTTCTCTCACATGGTTCGCAAAAATCATTATATTATTGTTGGTACCTCTTCATTGGCACAAAATGTCTATCAGGGATTGATTGAAAGCGGCGGTAACGTGACCATTGTTTGTGAGCCTGGTAATAAACAACACTATCCTAGTCATGCAGATGTGGTTGAAGGCGATCCTTCTGCCGTTGCGACGCTGGCATTAGCCGGGGCAGAAAAGGCGAAATATATTGTTGCCTTGACCGAAAGCGACGCGGTTAACGCTTTCATCATATTGGCAGCCAAAGAGGTGGGTGGGGCAGACACCAAAACCATCACGTTGGTCAATGAAAGCCAGAATATGAACAAGATCAAACGCGTCAAACCCGATGCCGTACTCTCACTGCAACTGTTGGGTAGTGAATTGCTGGTGCGATCGCTCAATGGTGAGGTGGTTAATCACGATCTCAATATTGATGCGTTTTTCAGCAACGGTGAGGGTGATAATAAGGGCAGGTAACCGGGTTGTTCCCGCACCACCTAAACGGTGCGGGGACGGTTTTTTAGCGATCAAATCCCCATTCAGACCATTTGCTTTTGATTTTCTCCTGCAACGGCAGCGGATAATTGGTGGCAAAGCTCAATACCTGCTCCAACGGCTGGTTAACCTGCTGTTGGATCTGCAGGCAACTGTAGGCCACCAAGCCGCCGCGCCCGCGTAGTTTGGTGGCTACATCCAGGTAAATCTGTAACCCGGTACCGTCGGAGTCATATTGCGGATAGTGAAACACGCCCTGCACCGGATTATTACGTGTCGCTAATGCCCAGGTCACTTTGTTGCTGTCATCAGGGGGAATATCTTCGCCCACGATGATCAGCTTGGCGGTGGTTTTACCGATATGGTTGGTCCAGAACACTTCGGCAATCTTGTCGATAAAGGCTTTGACCGTCATGCCGGTGATTTTATGCCAGTCGTCACGGACCCGGATCACCAGCCAATGGGAAGAGGCCTCCAACGGGCTGAAACAGTCGATGACCGGCAGACCGGACTTTTCAAAATACACTCTGGCGGTGGCAGATAAACAGAAGCAGCCGAGCATCAGCGTAGAGTCGATCGGAACCCCCGGAATGCAGATCGGCAAGATAGCCTCATCACGGAAGGTGACACAGGTAATTTTCGCCAGTGGTTTCAGGCTGGACTGGTTGGAAAGGTAGCCAGGGAACTCGCCAAACGGGCCTTCTGCCACGGATTTATCCGCGCTGACGTAGCCTTCGATGATGATTTCACATTCGGCAGGCACCAGCACATCGCAGGTTTCCGCTTTCACCATCTCGATGCCGTGGCCAAGGAACGCTGAAGCATAGTTGTATTCGTCATGCCAAGCTGGCGGAGCCGCAGAAAGCAGCATGGTGACCGCCGGGGGCACCCCAAGGGCGATCACAAACGGGCAGTCTTTCCCCTGGGCCGTCCACATATTGTAGATCATGCCGTTATGCTGGAAAGGCAGCCACAGGCCGACAATATTGTTCTTCGAATAATGCGGGCCATTACCGTGTGGTACGCCGACCGAACTGGCGTGAGGCGGTTTTGGCGTTGGGTTATTCTGCGGCCGTGAACCGGCGATCATCGCCCGGCTGAATGACCAATTGGTCCAGGCGTCCTTATCTACCGTGTAAGCGTCCTCCGGTACAGGCTCACCTGGCGGGGTACGTACCATGATGGCTCCGGCCGTCTGGAAATAGCGGCCGCCGTCGCCGTCGTGCAGGATAGGAGCCGGGATTTTGGTCATATCCACCTGATCGCCAACCCATTTGTTTTGCTTGCACGGGGCGGTGGCCGGGTCGACCATCACTGGCGGATGCGGCTCCTGACCGATGGCATCCAGAAAGGCATCCTGGATCTCCAGTAACTGAGCATCGTCCGGCAAGCCTAGCATCAGCGCTAGACGCTGCCAGCGTTTGCCTGGTACGCGGCTGACCGTCGGGCCCATTTCTGCCGCCCGGAAACCGGGGGCGCCCTTCACCTTGCTAAACAGCGGCATCGGGCTTTCCGTTTCGCAGGCGTGGCGCAGAATGGCGCCGATCTCCAGATACCAATCCACCTCGTCAGGTATCGCCACCACTTCCCCCTTGCTGGCCAACAGTTCCAGATAGGCGCGGTACGATTTGGGGACTTTCTGCACATCAATTTTCAGTTTACGTCGCTTCATTGATTTTGATCCTGATGTGGGCCACTGAGTTCATCGGCCAGGGCGAAAGACTGGGCTACGCCGGTCAGCGTTGGGTTCCATGAGCCTGGGCGGGGGAACAACATGCTGCCCAGGCCATAAATGTTCGGGTAACGGTGCATCTGACCGTTGAGGGCGGTGACCGAGGTGGCCGGATCGTCGCCCATCCATAAAGTGCCAGCTTCGTGCACCAACCCCTGATTGCGAATATTGTCTGGCGGTGAAGATTCCCAGGTGAAGCTGCCGTCCTGGTTATTGTGCTGGTACTCAAGAGGAGCATCTCCGGCAAGAGCGTACATCACGTCATAGGTGGTTTTATCCATCGCATCCCAGAATTGACGGTCGGTTTCCTTCATCTGGATATACACCTCGGCCTCGCCCTGCGGGTTGGTCGTGACGTAATTCCACGAGTTTGCCGAACGTTCCCCCAGGAACTCTCCCATGGAATGCAGCATGATCACCACGTAGTCAGGGTCCTGATAGGTGGCAACGGCTTCTGGTGAAGAAGCATCTGGCAGAATGCGGTACAGCACGTCGTAGCTTTCTGCGGGTTGCGGGTTATGGACCACGCTGATGTGGGTGTGCATCAGGCGGTTGGTGGTTTTATCGATGCCGGGCAGGTAATAGGCCACGGTTTGCAACTGGTTGGTCAAAGCCGGCAGGCTGTTGGCGGGGATACGGGCGGCCAGCCAGGAGCGGATATGACCGCACAGGTTTTTTCCTACCAGTTTATCGTCAGGGAAAGACTTGGTGAGGATAAATCCGGCTTCCAGCGTGTTGCAGGCCAAAATCACTTTGGCATTGCCGACGCTTAGTGACCCTTCTTTAGTGATGATTTCGGTGACAACGTCACCTTCTGCAATCAGTTGCTCCACTTCGGCATTGACCACTACCTTGAGTGAGGCGTAAGCCTGCACATCATTCACCAGTACCGAAATGGGCGAGAACTTGGCCCAGTCCTCTGGTGCCACTCCCTGGCCAGTTGCCATGGCGGAGTCCAACGCGCTCGGGCTGGGTTGCGGCTTGGCTCCGCTGATATTGGCCAATTGCGAGAACAGGCGTTCACCCATAAAGCGATTCAGTGACTGGTTGCGATTGCCGGGGATGTCCAGGGAGTAGCGCCTCCCCATAAATTCGCCTGTGGGATACCACTGATTATCCAGACGCTCGATCGCCTGCGCTGGCCAGTCCGGCATTTCGCTGCTATCGGGTTGCGGGGTCCAGGCGTTCCAAAACAGCGCGCGGCCACCAACATAAGGGATCTGCGGCATAAAGTTGAGACTGAGTTTCATATCGGCAGAGCCATGGTAGGTCCATGGCCGGATACCCACGCTGGTGTTGAGTTTGATGTAGGCCGGTGGAATGTTCTGGATATGGTCGGGGATCAGGTAATCGCCTTTCTCCAGCACCAGAATGCGGGCCTGGGGATTATGTTGCAGCACCCGGTGGGTAAAGCTGGTGCCATAGGCACCGCCACCAATCACGATATAGTCAAAAGACTGCCCCTTGATCTGGGCAAAGCGGGAAAAATAGATATTGTCGACTTCACTCATAGTTGGCTCCCGGAACGTGGCATGCGAAAAATCATCCCCGCCCCGAACCGGCGGCGGGGCAAACGGCTATGGGTAATAGGCGCGGCTTTGAATGGCCGCCGGGGCTGAGTTGAGGGTTTGTACCGCCACTGGGGCGCAACCTCCGATCAACTGCTCCAGATCTTTACGCATGGGGTGGCTGCTGGTCCCCAGCACCAGTTTTACTGCCTCAGCGTGGCCGCCGTTGAGGAAATAGGTATCCATCGCCTGCAGGATGTTCCAGCGGCAACCGATCAGTTTGCCGTCGTGAACGCCGTATTCGGTAATTGGCGATATGTTGCCCGGGATCGCCTTAATGCCCAAGGTGTTGACGATGCAGGTGAAGATCGCGGTCTTGGCATCCTTTGGATCATCCACCCGGAAGCCCCAGGTTTCCACCCACTCGGGCTGATAGACCGGAGAGTTGGTCCGCACCGGATTTTGTGAGGCCAAATTGACCTTGAAAGTGGTCTGGAATTTAGGCTCGCCAAACAGCTGCTCACCGGCGGCGATGGCGATGGGGGCATCGCAAGGTACCCAGACGCGATGGTTACCGTACAGCTTGGTTTGATCGCCGTCCTGGATAAACTCCTGATAGCCAATAGGGGCCAGTTGGTCTTTACGGTGCTCGGGATAGGCGACAATGTTGAGCTCCAGCTCTTGGGTGATCGCCGCACCGCTGCTGCCCCATTGTTCCGGTGGGGTATTGAGGCCAGAGGCAAACTGCCCGGCATACAACTGGAAGTTAAAGCTCACCATCGCCTTGTCGCCAAACCGCGCTGGGCTAAGCCCGGTTCCCTGCAAGTAAGGTTCCACGCGGCTCAACGGCACCAGATAATACACGCCAACGTTGGTCAATGAGGCGTAGTAGAACGGCATGGTGAACGGCGTCGGGATGCTGGGTAAATCATTTTGCTGATTAGACATGTGCGTGGTTCCTACTGTTGTTGGGATTGAGGTTTGGCCGAGTGTGGGCAAGCCGCCGGTACCGGATAAGGCGCGGCCTTCAGCGCCGAAAGAATGTTCAGTGGGTTGAAGTACTGACGCATCAGGGTGATTTGATGCTGTTCATTGAATTGATAACGGATCGCCCAGTCGTAGCGATAGGGTACGCGGCCGCATTTGGTCGTGCCTTGTTCGCCCCCGTAGGACATTGCCTGATCGCCGCTGAAGAAGGATTTCTCGACGCCCGCGCTGCCAAAATTCACCGTTGCACCAAGCAGCGTCCAAAAACGGGTAAACCCTTCGTGGCCGTAGAACACACCCAGATAGGGGCATTCGCTGGGGCCGGAGATATCCCAGATCACCTCGTCACTCATGCAGGAGAGTGCCAACTGCAAGTTACCGCTGGAATAGGCTTGCTGCAGTTGATCCAGAGTGGCCTCATTGCTGGCACTGGCACTGGCACTGGCATCAGCACTGTCGGTTATGGTTACGGCTGCGGTGGCCGGAGCAGCCATCAACACCTGTTTACCCAGCGGCTGGTGGTTAGCCACGGTGTACTCAAACGTGGGGGCGCAGTGGAATAACTCCTTACCGGGGAACGGGTTGGCGGTTATGGCGCGAAAATCATCCCGCAGCGCGCACATCGCCACCACGGCGGCCATCAACTTGTCTGGGGCACCGGTAAATGCAGTTTGCAGATCGCCGAGTAGCTGACAATAACGCTGGTTAAACCGGGTGATGGCGTCACGAACCTCTCCGGGTGGATAATCGCTGACCTTGGCATTGCTGTCGATCAGCACGCTTTTGTTCCACGGCACCGGGAATGGGTCGCCGGTAGGGCCACTGGCCACGGTATCGCCTTTTTGATACAGCCGTTCATTGTAGATCTGGCTAAAACGGAAATAGTGGGCCAACTCATCTTCATCCACCACCCAGATATCGTTTTCTGTGCCTTCACCCTGATCGGTAATCAGTTTCATGGCGGCTACCGCGGATTTCAGATCGCTTACTTTCAGTACGTTGCCCCCGCCGCCGTAGTAGAAAACATCCGGTGGGATCTGGCGCTGCGGATCGCCGCAGAAAATCGCCCGTTCTCCATGGGTTTCCACCGCTGCCCGCAGCCGCGATTCAACGTAAAGATAAAACTCCCCGATGGTCATATCGCTGGGGACTTCATTGGCGATGGCGCGCGGGCGGACATCTTTCGGATGCTCGATCACCATGCCCTGGAAGATACCGTTTTTGGAGAAGCCGTACAGATTCACTTCAATATCATCAATATCGTAAGGCAGACGTGCGGGATAACGGGGCAGGAAGTCGGGCGAATCGACCGCGGGTGTCCCGCCGATGGCGTTGAGCAGGTTGGCCGTCAGGGTGAAGTGCAGCATTTCCTCCACCACCACCGAACGCAGGGTTTCGATGATGCGCCAGTCAACGTCGTCATCCAGGGTATAGAGCATCGTCAGATAGGGGGGAATGGTGGCATGTTCCAGCTGCATGGCGCTCTGCAGCAGATTGCGCAGTTCGGTCAGATCCTGCGCCAGGCTTTTTTCGTCGGCAAACTGCACATAGCCGAGTTGGGCAAACGAGGTTTCAGCAAGCTGGAAGGTTTTGGCTTTTGCGGTCATGTTCATATCAATGTTTCCGTCCGAGTATATGGTCGGCAGTGGCGAAGGTCAGGGCCGTCATGGTGAGCGTGGGGTTTGAGGTGCCCAGCGTTGGCATGCTGCCGCAGCCAATAACGTAAAGGTTGGGGTGATCCCAGCTTTGCTGGTGCCGGTTGACTACCGAATTCTCTGGCCGCGTTCCCATCCTGTGGGTGCCTGCAATATGGCCAACGCCCGCCCAGATGTAACCGTTACTTTGCCAGGTGAAATAACCGGGGTTGTCTGATCGGTAGTGAGTGAAATCCTTGATGCCCAGTTGGCTAAACAGGCTGCTGGCCACTTCGCGGCCAAACACCATGCCGCCCTGGCTGTAGTCGTCCACGTTGTAGTGGATCACTGGCCGGTAATTGCCGAGCGGATCACGCCAGCGATCGTCGATAGTGACGCGATTGGCGGCATCCGGCAGCTGTTCGGTCATCATGTCCAGGCGGATTTGCCGGGGTAGTACTTGCCCAAGCCGCTGGCGTAACTCCTTGCCATATAATCGCTCGTCATCGATCATATCCAGCGTGCTGTCCACTGGTTCGTTGCGTGGCCAGCTCCAGCCCCAGTTGCCGATCTCCAGCACAAATGCGGCGCGGTCGCGGCGGAATTCGCCACCCCGGTAGTTCACCAGCGTTGACGTCAAACCCGGTCCACGAAATGCACCTATCGCTTCCGGCGCTAATCCCCAAGACAGAATGGCGGGGTGATCCATCAGGTTGCGCCCCAGTTCTCCGCTGGACTGACAGGCCTGTGATGCCTGTAATAACACGGCATTTTCGATAGCATTGGCGGCCAGAATAAACAGCTCGCTGTGTAAGGTGATTGGCTCAAAGTCATGGCTGCTGTCATTCTTCCACACCTTGCAGTCCAACGCGCTGATGTGCCCCGTCTCTGGCGAGATATGCAGACGAGAGGCAACCGCCTGGATCAGCAAATCGGCATCCGTTTCCACCAGGGTTTTTAACGCGTTGTAACGAGCCTGGATCGGGCAGATAGGAATACAGCTGGAGTTGCCCATACAGCGACGACCCACGGCCGGATTACCCACCGCACCACGCGGGGTATAACCTGCATTAGGCACACTGTTTCTGCCTTGCGGGATAGAGCGGATCTGGGCTTTGTCTGCCGTACCGGGTAATTCGGCATCGGCCAATCCGGCGATCATCCAGCGATCCAGATAGCTTTGCGGGATTTTTTGCATCGGGTACTGATAGCCTGGTGCAAAATAGATGCCGTGGTATTGCTGATCCTGTACGTCGGCGGAAACCCCAATTTCCAGTTCAGCGCGTTGATAATAGGGCAGTAACTCTTCATAGCTCAGCGGCCAATCCACGCCACGCCCAAACAGCGTGGCCATGGCAAAATCCTCTGGCAGCATCCGTGGACAGCTGCCGAACCAGTGCAGCGACGTGCCACCCAGCCGGCGGGTATAGTTACTTTCAAAGGGATAGGGGCCCATCTGCACGAAATACCCTTTGTGCAAAGGTTTACCGGCCGTGATGGGTTCAACGTCAGTCACTTCTGGCTGTGGTGCGTTGGGTGAATCGGGATAGGGCGCGTTAGGCGTTTTTGCCACGGCCTGCATAAAGGTTTGTACATGATCCAGGTGCTGGCCAAAGCTGTCGTTGCCCGTCCCGGCTTCGACGATCAGCACCCGGCGGCCAGCGCGGGTCAGCTGCTTGGCCATGATGCAACCGGCAAATCCTGAGCCTACGATCACCGCATCATAGGGTTGGGCGGTGGCTTGCTGCCAATCAATCTGCCGCATGATGCCCCCCGTTCAGATCCTGCAGGATGTTATGCGCAGCCCAACAGGTGAGCGCCGACATGGTTAACGTTGGGTTTGAGGTACCCATGTTGATCATGTTGCCGCAGCCCACCAGATAGAGGTTGGGGTGCTCCCAGGTGCGCTGCTCCTTATTCACCACTGAGCTTTCTGGTGAACCACCCATGCAGTGGGTTCCGGCAAAATGCCCGGCACCGTTAAAGGTGAGGGTTCTGCCGTCTGGGCAGACGAAGGCTCCGGCATCTTCTTTTGAGTAGGACGAGTAGTTTTTGATATCGGCCTGGTCGAAGATTTTCATCGACATATCGTAGGCGCTGGCGAAACCGGCTCGGGTATAGGGCGATAAATCGTAGTGAATGACCGGGCGGTAGTTACCCATTATGTCTAGATAATTCGGATCGATGGTGACGCGGTTATCGTACTCCGGCAGCTGTTCCACCAGGATGCCAAAGCGGAATTGACGTGAAACCTGGTCTTTGAGCCTTTCACGTAACTCTTTACCGTGCAGTTGCTCGTCGTCTACCAGAGTGATCACATCTTTCGACGGCGCCTGAGCTGGCCACAGCCAACCGTCGTTGCCCATTTCGAACCGATACGGTGCGTGGTGTTTACGGAAGCTGCCACCGCGCAGATCCTCGATGCCCGAGGTCGCTAATGGGCCACGTAGCGGCCACAATGGCGTTTTGTTGGTAAGCCCCCATGTCAGCAACTCCGGGTGATCCATCAAATGGCGGCCAACCAGATCGTTGCCTTTACAGGCACCGGAGGCCAGTAATAGCACCGCGTTGGCGACAGCGTGGGCGGCGAGCACATAGCGTTTGCCCCGCACCGTATGCAGGCTGTAGGAATTATCTCCCGGATAGCGATAGTGTTTTAACTGAACGCCGTTGATCGCCTTACTATGTGGGTCGATATCCAATTGGAATGCCACGCTCTGCAACACGATATCGAGCTTTTCGTGGTTGGCGGTGTTCAGCGTTTTCAGTGCATTATATTTGGCCTGAATAGGGCAGATAGGCACGCAACTGGAGTTACCCATGCAGCGGAGGCCCACTTTGTCGTTACCCACGGCACCTTTTGGGGTATAGCCCCGGCCCTGATCGTAAGCACTATTGGGAACGCTATTGCGTGAGGCGGGCGTTCCGCGCACTTTCAGGGTGTAAGATTTGCCGTCATCTTCCACCTGCATGCCATCAATGCGGCTGGCCAGCTGTTTGTCACTCCAACTTGCAGGCAGCCCGTGCATGGGGTAGACATAACCCGGTGGGAAGGTGACACCAAGATAGGATTGTTCTTCCACATTGGCGGAAACCCCGAGCTCCAACTCTGCCTTGCGGTACCACGGTTCCAGTTCCTGATAATCGATTGGCCAATCAATGCCCACGCCATACAACGACTTCAGGCGAAAATCCTCTGGTAGCATGCGCAGCGAGGTTCCGAGCCAGTGCAGGGTGGTACCCCCCAGATAGCGGGTGTAGGTCGAACTGAATGGCAGCGGCCCTCGCTGGACAAAGTAACCTTGGTCGTTCGGTGTTTTGGTAACATCGGTTTCCAGCGGCTCGCGGGCATTGGGATTATCAGGGTAGGGAGCATTGGGGATTTTGATGGTGGCGGTATAAAAGGTGTTGAGGTAATCCAGATAGCCTTGGTAATCCGTCCCCACGCCGGTACCGGCCTCGACAATCAGGCAGCGTTTTCCCGCTTGCGTCAGGGTTTTGGCAACGATGGCGCCGGAGATCCCACCCCCTACGATCACCACGTCGTACTCGGTTGTCTCTGCTTGTTCAGGAGTGATGATATTCATAGTTTCACCACCGTAGAGGAGGTTACCGGTGGTTCAGACCAGGCACCAAAGCCTTGTTGTTTGGCACCCTGTGGATGGGCATGGATCGCATCCCACACCAAGCCCTGTTGATAGCTGTTAGCACTGGGGATCTGGGTATCATTCGGGTTGTCTGGCGAATACCACTGGCCCAGGTACCACAGTTTGATAATGCTGCTCACCAACGTTGACAACTTTTCAGAACCCAGCAGTTGAGTTTCTACAAAGGACGAGTGCTGTGCAGCATCTGCCGGAAGTTCGCCGTAGGTCGCCAACAATGTGGCAAAACCTTCTGCCGCGTGCGTTTGTACCCAGTCATAATAAAAGGCTGCTTGGCCAGTACCGAGTAACTCAAAACGGTCAAAACCGGTTAATAAACGGGAAAGATCGATAAATTGCTGTAGTGCCGCATCGGATGCTAGTTGTTCATCGCTCATAAGGTGCTG
The DNA here is from genome assembly GCF_003668775.1 of Serratia sp. 3ACOL1. Classification (NCBI taxonomy): domain Bacteria; kingdom Pseudomonadati; phylum Pseudomonadota; class Gammaproteobacteria; order Enterobacterales; family Yersiniaceae; genus Serratia; species Serratia sp. 3ACOL1. The sequence continues at coordinate 1,459,710 of NZ_CP033055.1, forward strand.
CCTGTATAGGTTTTTATTATGGTGGCGTTATTATTGCCACCGGGAAAAATCAATAAAACAGGTTGCATTAGTCGTTTTATTTATTGCTATGGATTAATAGGGCGTATTAATCCCTGAGCCTCCAGTAACGTGGATGTTCATGATTTCTTGTTCTTTAGGCGCACTAAAAAGTACGCTATTGTAAAAACAATAACGGTAATTTAACTCATGTTAACCTTTTGAATTTTAAAGAATAGCGTGTACCACACGCAAGCAAGGCCACCGCTGGTGGCGAACAGTTACGTGAGATTCACAATGTTTACTTCCCGGGCTAATTATATTAGCGGTGAATTGCTATGCTAAATAAAATGAAATACACATAGCGTGCCAGCATTGCGCAGGCGCGTGGTATCTCATTAAAATAAAAGCTCGTTTAGAATGTTACGGGTTAAAGTACGTGGTTAAGTTTTTTTATTTCACTTAATCCACCACATTCTTCGGAGTGTAATAAATATGGTATGAGAGACCATATTCCGCAAGCTTAAGCATTAATAAAGTATTTAATGATATATAATTCCCCTGAGGGAAAGATGTTTTGCTGTAAAAAAACGCACAACAGCATAAAATGCCAATTATTAACATTTAGCTCCTATAGATAGAAAGATAATTCTTTACGTGCTTACTATAACGCCGCGCTCTAAGGAGGCAGGCATGCAGGTGGTGTCGGTTTTTATGAAAGGTTCTTTAATGTGTTAGATCAAGGTTTAGTACGAATTCCGTTGTAAAAATACAACTTAGGATTAGATTGATTATGATTCTCATTAACTTTCAATAGGTGCAACATGGTGAATTGGTTTAATCGTGTCATGGATCGTCCAGATCTGGGCAAGCTGATCCTGCGCTTGGCGTTCAGCATTATGATGATATTCCATGGGTGGCATAAACTGATCGGCGGTATCGATTATATCCAGGGATTGCTGACTCAACATGGGCTACCAGGATTTATCGGTTACGGCGTTTTCCTCGGCGAGTTAGTGGCTCCACTGTTGATTATTTTGGGGATTTTTACCCGCCCGGCGGCGTTGGTGTTTTCATTTACCATGCTGGCGGCTTATCTGCTGATCGATCCCGGCAAGGCGCTGATGCTGACGAAGGTAGGGGCGTGGGGAGCAGAAGATATGGCGGTGTATTTCTTTGCCGGGCTGGCCATCGCCTTCCTTGGCAGTGGTCGCTATTCGGTAATGAAGGATCCGAACTGGCGCTGAGGTAGCTAGCCGGTATCGCTAGGGCTCACTCCGTGGCATTCCAGTGCTGAATGCCACTTCAATATTTCTGAACATTAATACTTGGCTTTTCAGCGCGAACACAATTCGCCAACTGGTATAGCTCCAGTGAAAGCCCGATTGCTCTCTCTGTAAGAACCCGTGTGAGACAGGCCGATGATACGCATTGGCATCGATTTCGTGATGTTGACGTTTAACATGCTGGTGTCCACTGGCTTCTTCAAATTGGTCAATTTTTGACAGTTTGTCGTAGAGAGTTTAGTCTGGTTCCGGATACAACCCTTAATAAAACATGGAGTAATGTCATGGAAGAGGCTGACAAAGAGGCTCGCAGGATATGAGCAGAGGAATGAACTACCAGGGAATATCGGTCATTTGCCAGGGCGATACCACCACAACAGGGGGGCGGGTACTGGAGGGCGTTCTGGGAAATCGTTACACGTGTGATGGTATTCCCGTCGCGCTGAAAGGGCATAAGGTTTCGTGTCCGGCTTGCGGGAAAATCGGGGTTATTGCCGAAGGGGAAGCAAACTTAAGTTTTTATGGAGTACCAACGGCACTTGACGGCCACCTTGTGGCTTGTGGTTGCCCGGCTGGTAGCCATCGTCTAGTTGCGAGCAGTCAACCGCTCTCGGTTGCTCCATCCATATCTCCGAGCTCAATGCTGATGAATAGCGGACAGGCAGCGGAGCCAGCGCAGTATGCTCAGAGTGTGAAGAAACAGGCAGCAGAGCCTGAGCAGCACGCGCAAGCGGCCAAAAAGGAAAGGCAGAAGCGGGAAATTACCCTGACCATCGGGGTGTTTTTCGACGGCACCGGCAATAATGCGGATAATACCGCCGCCAGCCTTGATGCCTGCTCCGGAGAGCATTTTGGGATGAACAATGCCGATGCTCAATCAGCTTATTTCCAGTGCGTTCAGCTAAAAAGCGGACACAGCGGCTTCGCGGCAGGTAGTCATCTCGGATATTACACCAATGTGCACTGGCTCAATACACTGTACTCTACCAACCTCCCCGTTGATAGTGAGCAGGGACAGAACGCAATTTATATAGAGGGGATTGGTACGGAAAGCGGGGAAGGTGACAGTGCTTACGGGATGGGCACCGGCCGGGGTAAATCCGGTGTGGTGAGTAAAACCGACAAGGCAGTGAGGGCACTGGTTGCCGCCATCAAAGACTATTTAACCAATCCATCCGGAACCGATATCGACATCGTCAGGGAATTACAGTTTGATATTTTCGGTTTCAGCCGGGGAGCCGCGGCGGCTCGGCATTTTGCCAACCGGGTATTCAGTCAGGATCAGGCGATTATCGCTGCCATCAAGGCCGGTCTGGGAAGTATTGAGTTCTCAGGTACGCCCGGCGGTAAAACCCGGTTTCTGGGGATATTTGATACGGTGGCTGGCATCGGTACGCCGGTCAACGGGTTCAATCCGCACAGCGCCGATACGGGTGAGGTGAATATTGTGCTGCGTCCGGGAGTGGCCGAGAAGGTTTTTCATATCACCGCACAGCACGAATGCCGGTTTAACTTTGCATTGAACAGTGTGAAGCCTGCGTGGCCGGAACTGGCTTTGCCAGGTGCGCACTCTGACATTGGTGGCGGTTACAACCCTGACGAGTACGAAGCCTATTTCATTACCCGTCCGCAGTTTGAAACCGTACCCTTTTCCACACCTGATACGAAAACGCGGGTTTATCAACAGGCCTGTGAGCAGCTCAGTGCGATGGATACCTGGCCAGCGATTGCCTCTTTGTTGCAGGCATTGGATATTAACATTGATACCTGGCACGACGAGCGGATGCCAGCCGATCGCTACGGCAGGCCGCAAAAACGCAGCGGGGCGGCAGCGGTCATTGAGCGCCCGACGCGCAACGACTGGTCGAGGGTGGTGCTGCGGGTAATGATCGATGCGGCGCAGGATGCGGGTGTGCTATTCGATCCTATTCGTAATACGAATACAGAATTAAGGCTTAGTTCAGAACTCAACAATTTGTGTGAAAAAGCGATTGTGATGGGCCGCGCAGTACGGAATGGGGCATCGGCTCCCGGATTCACTAGTCAGGAAGTTGAAATGCTGGCGGAGAAATATATCCATTGTTCAGCCAACTGGAACAGCGTGGTCAGAGACGGTGAGGGAATGATCGCTGGGGCAGTCAAACCGGCGAAGCTAGTAACCTTTACTAACCGTCCTGACGAAAGCTGGCAGAGAACGGTATACAATATGGATGGAAATAAAATATGAAAATAACCCGTCTGGCGGGGCTTCTTCCGGTACTGCTGCTGACGGCGTGCCACGGTGCGGGCCAGCCCGAGGCTTCTGTCCGAAACGATGTGCCCACCGAGTGGAAATTTAATTTTTTCACGCCTCAAGCGCTGCCTGCGGTAGTGACTTTTGTCGCTATCCTTGATGCTGGCGGTACGGATTATCGGTTTAATACTCTCGACAGCACGAAGGCGCTCTATGACGTTGTTGGCGAGTGGAACGACCGCGCACGCGCGCTCAACGGGCACTGGAATCACGTTAAGCAGCCCCCCAGGCATATCCTTTTTTGTTGGGACTCGCTGATAGATGAAAAGGTGTATGAAACTCGCCTGACCTTGCCTGACGCCGTTGTGGATAAAATGCGCAAACCCAGCGTGTATAAGGATTATCAGGGTAATATCGGGTATTACGACAATATACAAATTGGTCTTGCTCCGGAAGGTAAGATTGCAGTCTGGCTACGAGGTATCGGTAGTCAGCCAAATTTTCGCGTGACGCCATCAGTCTTAAAGACCGTATCCGGGGATAAATTAGAGCTTTGCAAAGGGATAACCAAGAGTGATTTTTCTTATGGATATGACAAAGACATAATTGAATTTATTAAAGGGAAGGCGTATCCGTATGGTAATTGGTAGCAGACATTGTTCCTAACCCGTCTGGCGGGGCTTCTACCGGTACTGGTGTTGATGGCGTGCCATGGTGCGGGCCAGCCCGAGGCTTCAGTCCAAAACGATGTGCCCACCGAGTGGAAATTTAATTTTTTCACGCCCAAGGCGCTACCCGCACTGGTAACGTTTGTCGCAATCCTTGATGCTAACGGTACTGATTACCGGTTTAATACGCTGGACAGCACACCAGACCTGGATAAAGTGATCGGTAATTGGAATGATAGCGATCGCGCACCTGGAGGGCACTGGAATCACGTTAAACATCCCCCCAGGCATATTCTTTTTTGCTGGGACTCGGTGATTGATAAAAGAGTATATGAAACTCGCCTGACCTTGTCTGACGCCGTTGTGGATAAAATGCGCAAACCCAGCGTGTATAAGGATTATCAGGGTAATATCGGGTATTACGACAATATACAAATTGGTCTTGCTCCGGAAGGTAAGATTGCAGTCTGGCTACGAGGTATCGGTAGTCAGCCTAATTATCGCGTGACGCCATCAGTCTTAAAGACCGTGTCTGGGGATAAATTAGAGCTTTGCAAAGGGATAACACGGTTTTCTAACGGCTATGAATATGGGGAAAATACTGAGGATTTTATCAAAGGGAAAACCTATCCCTACGGTAATTGGTAGCAGACATTGTTCCTAATGGCGGGGCTTCTTCCGGTACTGCTGCTGATGGCGTGCCACGGTGCGGGCCAGCCCGAGGTTACTCTGCATTTATCTTATGTCACAGGTAATGGGAAGCTCACCTTGGGTCTTTCCTTCTTTTGAGCTATTGTCATACTGACGTAGTTGACCTCAAGGTGAGCTTCTTGCTTTTAACTACGCGTCAGAACGATCCTGCGTTTGGCGTACAGCGTTTCCGCAGACAGCTGAAACTTATATTCCGCTGCCTTCAGCTTTCGCGATTTAAGCATTTTCATCGTGACGCCACTTATTTTCCCTGACTCAATCCGTCTCTTGATTTCGCCTGTGCTCAGCATGAGTTGCTTTTGCAAAATCGATAGCAGGCTGACCTGAAAAGAAAGAGAAATCCTGACGCTAACCCTGACCCGATTGCGACGAGATATGCTGACCGACCACCGCTCCTGAATGCGAAAATCAGGCCGCCCCGATAGCTCGGCGTTATTTCGCTTCAGCGTCTCTTTATCATAGGCAAAATGTTGAACCATAACGATATCGTTCGCTATCAACCGCTGATAAAGTTCAGGATTAATTTTGCTGACGTGCAGGCGTGAAAACAGGGAGATATTCCAGGTGTAATCGCAGTGCGTACACTTATAGATACTCCAGATATCAAGCACCTTCTTTTGCGCATTTACCCGAATAGCCCCGAGGGCGTGAAATCCCGTTTTACGCTGCATGAAGGGCAGCGTTTCGCAATGCGCTGATATCCCACGGGCGTGACGGTCCATGAAACTTTCATAGCGTACCTTTTTTAACCCATACAAAACCGGATCCGTACTGAACGGACCATGGATGTTTATGTATGAAAAATATTTATGAGATATTTTTCAGTGGGTTAAAAAAAGATTTCCAACGCTACAATCCTGCCGATGATCAAAGAGATACGTCGAGACTACCAAATCGGCATTATCGGGTAAATGAGTTCAATCAATATTCATGATGGTCACTGTAGGATCTATTGATCTGACACGCTAAAAAAATGCGTTGAGTACAGGGGGACGGTAACGCCGTTCCCGAATGTTTTCTCAGGGTCGAGGTTGTAACTCCTGTGGACGAGTCATCACAAACATACATTTTGGCGAAATCTACACGGTTAGTGTAGCCATACCATTTCAGATTTCACGTAGCGCGATCAATAAAGCAGGGGGTTTTGACCTGTTGATGAGGTAAAAATTATCAACAGGTTGGTTTTAGGTATCTGTTTGGCCATAGTGTTAACGTGAAGATTGCGAAAACGAAATCCCGCCCGATCATCATATTGGTAGTTCAGTGATGATACAAAGAACAAGGAAATTTCGTGGCACGCGATCAAGGACTGGAGGAAATCTTACGTGAAGATCTTGAAGCTCTATCTGGCTTGACCGAGAAAGCTATGTTTGGTGGCTTGGCTTCTTGATGGCAAGCTTATCTTTGCGGCTTGTGATGATGGGATGCTGACCAGGCTTGGAACAACCAGACATTGTTCCAATGATTTCGCGTGGTCGTAAAATCCAGGGATGGGTGCGAGCAGGACCGTCAACTTTTTGGGATAATTTACTACGCCGGAAACTGGTAGACTCAGCTCTCGATTTTGTTCGATCCTTGCCGGCCAACTGCAAATGAAGAACAAGCTTTGTCGGTTGTATGATTGCCTTGGATGAGATTTGGTACTGAAAAGTCAGGTAAGAGCATGGGGTTGGCTGGCCAAGTGAATTTTTGACTATGGCCAATGAAGACCAATGACAGTACCAGATAGCCAGATTCCACGTATAGTTACCTTGGTGCGCATAATGTATATTATGTTAAATAGAATGGGCAATTACGCACCGGGTATCCCGCTAGGCTTATCTCACCTCACCTTCACTCTTTGCCTGCTTGGTTTTCTAAAAGTTTGTTCATGAGTTCGAGTTGATACACAGTCGGCTTCAATCCTCGATCTGTGTTCCTTGGTGAAAACGCATCTGCCAATGGCCTCCGCTATCTTGTGACGATTGCAACCAGATCGAAGAACGCTCCGCACGGCGAACTATGCTGCCATCCGCATCACGTTGAAAACTTTTATACCTCAACAATACGGCACCATCGGCAATCTTGACCAGTTTGAACGCTTCGGCAAAAATCTCTGGCTGGCCGCTTTCCAACTTTAGCGCCGCAATGGTTTGCTGTCTGTCATAGTGCAGCCCGGAACAGCCGATCTCTTCAAAATCGTCATGCAGCAATTCTCCGACGAGATTGGCATCGTTGCGCGTTGCCGACTGATGGAGTTTAACCTCCAGTGATTGGATTACTGGCAAAAGCTGTGCAATATCGTTCAAAACGCCCTCCTTTTTTGATCGCGCTATGTGAAATCTGAGAACTAATGGCTATCATTACCCACCAGATTTCACCTAGCTGCGCCGAATTGACTAGCAACTCGACGCAGATTCGGCTACTAAAGGATTACGCGTTGAGCAATTTTTCAGCCGTTTCTTTCACGCTTGCCAGCAGGACTTTTACGTCCTCCAGACAAACCGTTGGGTTCAGCAGCGTTAGCTTCAGACATGTTACGCCATCTGCTTCCGTTACCCCAACGTTGGCGCTACCTGATGCCAACAGAACATCGCCGATGCGCTGGTTCAACAGCGCGATAAACGCGCGATCGTCGCTTTTCGGAAAGAAACGGAATAGTACGCTTGCTAACTGTGGCTGCATAACCAGTTCCAGATGCGGCTGTGCAGAGACATACTCAGCCACTTTCTGTGACAACGTAACGCCATTGTCAATGATTTCGGCGTACTGCTTTTTACCCAACGCTTCAAGGCCCATCCACAGTTTCAGAGCATCAAAACGACGTGTGGTTTGCAGTGATTTTGACACCAGATTCGGTACGCCCTGCTCTTCGTCAAAATCAGAGTTCAGGTATGCCGCCTGATAACGCATCAGTTCGTAATGGCGTGCGTCTTTCAGCAGGAATGCACCACAGCTGATGGTCTGGAAGAACTGCTTGTGGAAATCCAGTGTCACGGAGTCAGCGGATTCCAGGCCGTTCAGGTAGTGGCGATACTTCTCAGAAAGCAGCAGCGCTCCGCCCCATGCGGCATCAACGTGAACCCAGATATTTTCCTGCGCGGCCAGTGTGGTGATATCCTCTAACGGATCAATCGCACCCGCATCGGTCGTACCGGCGGTGGCAACAATCGCCATCACCTGCTCACCGTTGGCTTTTGCCTGCGCCAGTTTGGTTTTCAGGTCAGCGAGATCCATACGCGAGAACGCATCAGTTTTCACCTGGGTGACTGACTGGTAGCCCAGCCCCATCAACGCCATGTTTTTTTGCACGGAGAAGTGTGCGCTTTCGGAGCAGAACACTTTGATTTTGCTCAGATCACCCGTTAAACCATGCTGCTGAACGGAGTGCCCCTGACGCGCGAAGAAAGCATCACGCGCCAGCATCAGCCCCATAAGGTTACTCTGGGTGCCGCCACTGGTGAACACGCCGGCATCACCGGCGCTGTATCCTATCTGCTCACGCAGCCACTCAATGAGTTTGATCTCAATGATGGTCGCTGATGGGCTTTGATCCCAGGAGTCCATGCTCTGGTTAGTAGCATTGATCAGCACTTCTGCAGCCTGGCTAATCACCAGGCTCGGGCAGTGCAGATGCGCCACACATTGTGCATGATGTACAGAGAGGCTGTCCTTGAGGAAATACTCAACTGCACGCTCAATGGCGGCCTGGTTACCCAAGCCCTGAGAGGTAAAGTTCAACTGGATGCGCTCGCGCAGCTGGTCGACGGTTTTCCCCTGATACATTTCTGGCTGCTTTAGCCATTCGATAACGGCTTTGCTGCTCTGCTCAATGGCATCCTGATAGGCGGCGATACTTTGCGCCGAACCGGACAGAATTGGGTTGTTATCAGACACGATCGTTAACTCCGATTAAACCGGCTCCATGCCAGTGGCCAGCAAGGCGTTTTCAAATTTATCGAGGAAAATTTCCAGCTCAGCGTCGGTGATCAGCAGTGACGGCAACAGGCGCAGTACACAACCATGACGGCCGCCACGCTCCAGAATCAGACCGGATTCGAAGCATTTTTTCTGCAGCAATGCCGAAAGTTCACCATCCGCCGGGTAGCATCCCATGTGATCCTGTGCTTCGTTAGGCTTCACGATCTCAATGCCGATCATCAGGCCCAGGCCGCGTACGTGACCGATAACCGGATAACGTTTTTGCAGTTCGGCCAGTTTGCCTTTCAGCCACTCGCCCTGGGCGGCAACTTTATCCGCAATGGCGTTATCTTTAAGGTGCTTAAGCGTGGTCAGACCGGTGGCCATTGCCAGTTGGTTACCGCGGAATGTTCCGGTATGGTGGCCTGGCGCCCATGCGTCAAACTGTTTTTTGATGCCCAGTACGGCCAACGGCAGACCGCCACCGACAGCTTTAGACATAACGATGATGTCTGGCTCGATACCTGCGTGTTCAAATGCGAACAGCTTACCGGTGCGTGCGAAACCAGCCTGGACTTCGTCGATGATCAGCAGAATGCCATGGTCCTGCGTAACTTTACGGATGCGCTGTAGCCACTCGGCCGGAGCTGGGTTCACACCACCCTCGCCCTGCACCGCTTCGAGGATCACCGCCGCTGGTTTGCGTACGCCGCTTTCCACGTCGTTGATCAAGTTATCGAAGTAGTACGTCAGCGCTTTTACGCCTGCGTCGCCACCGATACCCAGCGGGCAGCGGTACTGATTCGGATAAGGCATAAACTGCACTTCCGGCATCATGTTGCTGACCGCTTCTTTTGGTGACAGGTTACCGGTTACGGAGAGCGCGCCGTGCGTCATACCGTGGTAGCCGCCGGAGAAACTGATGATGCTTGAACGGCCAGTTACTTTTTTGGCCAGTTTGAGCGCGGCTTCAACCGCATCAGCGCCAGACGGACCTGTGAATTGCAGGCAATATTCTTTGCCCTGGCCCGGTAATAAAGAGATTAAATAAGAGGAAAATTCATCTTTCAGAGGTGTGGTAAGGTCCAGCGTATGTAACGGTAAGCCGCTGCTGATGACACTTTGAATGCTTTGAAGCACGTCAGGATGATTATGACCCAGCGCCAGAGTCCCGGCGCCTGCAAGACAATCAAGATATTGATTATTTTCAACATCAGTAATCCAAACGCCCTGTGCTTTGGCAATTGCCAATGGCAGTTTTCGTGGATAGCTTCTGACGTTAGACTCAAACTCGGCCTGTCTTGCTAAAAAGGTATCATTGCTTTGTGGTAATGAACTAGCACTTAAAGTATCAATACGGACTTTATCCGTCATCATATCACTCCCACAACCTCGGGTATTATTAACGCCGGGTTGAGTAAAAGGTTAAGGGGATTGCCTGTAAAAACGCGGCCAATATATATTATTTTAATGGTGTACTCAATCATTTGTTTTAGCATGCAGCACCCCCTTTAAAGCTTAGTTATAACAATAACTTACAATTATCGATGCATTAATTTTTGTTACCAATGTCGCGCAAAGCGTTACGAATGTCCAGATTGGATACAACGTCATGAAAACCATCGTTTTGATATGGTTTTATTCTTTTGTTACACGATTTTACCGTTAAGAATGTTAGGTTCTGGTCTGTAAGGCATTCTTTTTCACTGATTTATTGCCAAATAAAATAAAAATGTCGATCCATTAAGATAAATCACTTACTATGGCGCGCTTATTTTTACTATCCGTAAATAAAGAATTAATGCGCATCACACCGGTAACGCGTAAGAGGCAATACACGTTATCGACAACAGGAGGTTTTCCTGGGTTGTCATCAGAAATGTTCGCGGGCGGACATTTCGTAAGGAGAAGCGTGCTTCCCTTATGCCGAGAATGAAAATTTTCTTGCCATTTTTTATGGCGCCCTGATATGAGATTGTTATGACACGCATTTATCCACAATTCGTCGTTGCCAAATTTGGCGGCACCAGCGTTGCTGACTTTGACTCGATGAATCGCAGTGCCGGTATTGTTCTTGCTGATGACCACGTCCGTCTGGTCGTTTTGTCTGCCTCCGCAGGGGTCACAAATCTATTGGTTGAACTTTCTGAAGGGCTGGAAAGTCGTGATCGTATGGATAAAATTGATACCCTTCGCACTATCCAGTACAACATTATTTCCCGCCTGAAAGCGCCGCTGGTCATCAGCAAAGAAATCGATCAACTCCTTGAAAATATTGTCCGTCTTGCCGAGACGGCATTGGCAACGCCTTCCACTGCGCTGAGTGATGAACTGGTCAGCCATGGCGAACTGATGTCGAGCCTGTTATTTGCTGAAGTGCTTCGTGAACGTGAGGCGCAAGCTGAATGGTTTGATGCCCGTAAAGTCATTCGAACCAACAACCTTTACGGTTGTGCCGAACCCAATATCAGCCTGGTGGAAGATCAGGCTGAAGCCCATCTGCGGCCGCGTATTGAGCAGGCGATTGTTATCACCCAAGGTTTTATCGGCAGTGATGACTCAGGGCATACCACCACGCTTGGCCGAGGTGGCAGCGACTATACCGCCTCCCTGCTAGGGGAAGCATTGCAGGCCTCACGTGTCGATATCTGGACTGATGTGGCCGGGATCTACACCACCGATCCGCGCATTGTGGCGCAGGCCCAGCGTATCGACCATATCTCCTTTTCCGAAGCCAGCGACATGGCTGCTTTTGGTGCGAAAGTGCTCCATCCGGCGACCCTGTTACCCGCAATGCGGAAAAATATCCCGGTCTTTGTGGGCTCCAGCAAAAATACCGCTGCCGGTGGAACGCTGGTTCGCCGCGAGACAGAGGATCCGCCACTTTATCGCGCCATTGCCGTTCGTCGCAAACAGACGTTGCTGAGATTGCGCAGCCTGCATGCGCAACCGGCATACCTATTCTTTGCCGAAATGTTCGCGATTCTGGCAGCACATCAGGTTGATGTGGATCTGGTTACTACCTCCGAGAGCTGCATAGCGCTAGCCCTGAATTCCACGGGATCTACTTCAGGAGAAGATCACACCCTGACCACCGCGTTGCTTACAGCACTCTCTTCTCATTGCAGGGTCGATATTGAAACCGGGCTGGCCTTGGTCACGCTGATTGGCAATCAACTCCATCGTGGCACGGGCGTATGCCGGGATACATTTGTGGATCTGGATGAGTATGCCGTGCGCATGATTTTCCATGGCGCATCCAATGATAATCTTTGCTTCCTGCTGCCAAGCGACGTTGCTGATGGTGCGGTTATTGCGCTACACCGTAGGTTATTTGAGTAAGTTAAATCGGGGCGTTTGCGCGCCCCTGAAGCCCGTCTATTTGGGCTCCTATGACGCCATAAATATCCGGACAAAACGCTCAACTGGCCATTCCTTGATGTCGGATACCTGCCCATCTCCGATCTCTATAAGCCGGAGCTGACCCGCATCATTTTCAATCATATCGATGGAGAAAAATGGAGCATCGATGAGCTGCGCGATTTCAATAACCACCTCTGGAATAATTCCGTCAGCAGAGAAAACCTTGCCATTCAATGAAAAATATCTGCGCTCACTCTCGGGGATAAAATTTTCAAAACGTCTAAGGCTGACTCCTCCTTCAATCTTCCCACGGAAGTGCTCAATGGATTTCAACACTTCGCGGATCTCATCGGCATTTGCGGCAACAGAGCCTCTGGAGGTTGTCAGTGATTTAACATAATCCTTAACAAAGTAACACGGCCACTTAAGCTGATCGGTCAGCATACCGAAATCAGCATCTGCACTGACCAATACGGTTTCCGGTGTATACTTTTGGCAAATGTCGTACCAGCCGGTGATGTAATGACACCGAATGTAATCATCAAATGATTCAAGCAGTTGCCCGCCGCTTAGCGAAACGGCTCTATGCAGTTGTTGATATTCCTCCGGGCTTAGCATCCATCCACGCCATATCACGGGGACATCTGGCTCAAAGCTGTGAGAGAACTTGTACTTTCCCATCGAGGCGTGTTCAGAGGACAGCAGCACACAGGTTAATCCATTCTGTCTGGCACAGGTAAACTCCTGCTCAAAGGTTTCATCGGCCTTGGCAGGGTTAAAGTAATCACTGGGATAAATCAGCTGCATTTAAATTGACCCTATTCCATTTAATTTACGGCACCGTGAGATCATAGATTACAACAACTCGACCAGTTCAAACTCTTCTGCTACAAGCTCCATTGTGTCGCAGTAACTCCCTTCTCTTTGGAAGAACTGTTTATGCCCTTGCCTCCAGTACCTGAGGCTGAGATCTCCCTCGCCTTCTTTTTTCGCAAGTTCGTCTGTCACATCACAGAAACGAATTATCCGCATAGCGATCGTCCTAATGACACAGACTGGATCACCTTTGCCATTTAGGATAATGCTGTAGCCGCCGATCGTTGGTGATTCTTCTTCATTTTTGAAAGATGAAAGCGAACAGCAGGTTGCGGTTTTTACCCCTTTAATAACCAGGTCTGCTAGCTCGTCTGCCATTTCGGCGGAATCGCCAAATGGCCATGCAATGGCCCCTGGATACTTTATCTTTAGGTTTTCAATGATGGTCACTATTAAATCCTTTTTGATACATGAAAGTATCATATGTACAAAATACGATTTCTGATACCTAATTGTCCGTTTTTTGCTCGCTATTCCGCTCTTTGCCGCCGAAAGCGTACAAGCCAAGCCGCCAGCAAAATCGCTGTTATCGCGATACCTGTGGCGACGTAACCGATGTTTTCCAATCCCCATTGTGGGATCACCAGGCCACCGATAATGGCGCCAAGGCCCGTACCAGCATTGGCAGCAGAGACGTTCAACGTTCCGGCTAGCGCCTGAGCGTGTGAAGCGGACTTCATCACCCTTACCTGACAGATTGGAAACAGTGCAGTATAGGCGATACCCCAAAGCGCAAGAGCCAACCACAACAGAATGAGCGAGTCTGCCGCTGGTACGCTGGCCATCATGCCTATGCCCAGCAATAACGAGAATATGGCGGTAGCGCCAAGGGGGCTGCGGTCCACAAAGCGCCCGCCAAGCCAGTTACCGACCAGGCCGATAGCACCGAAGCCCATGAGCCACCAACCGACTTGCGCCGGAGCCACACCGGCGATGCGCTCCAGCATGTCGGCTAGATAAGTGTAAGCCGTAAACATTGCGGTGAACACAACGACCGATAACACAACGTTACCGACAAAATACGGGTCTTTGAGGATGCGTGTCTGCTCTGCCAGTCTCAACCGTTCGGGGCGTGCCAGGGTCGGCATGAAGATCGCCAGGGCAAATGTCATAACCAGCGACAGCCCTGCCAGTATCCAGAAGGTGCCACGCCAGCCGATGAGGTCCGACGCTAGCGTACCCAGTGGAATGCCAAACAGTAAGGCGGCTGAGATCCCCAGATACACCTGCGATACTGCTCGACCGGCACGATGCGGCCCGGCAATCTGTCCGGCCGTCTCGCTGGCCGTCCCCCAGAACACGGGCAGCACCAGCGCTGGAATGAACCTGGCAATCGCAAGCACCCAAACGTTCGGCGCGATTGCGGCCAGAGCATTTGAGAGGCTAAAGATCATCAGAATCGCAATGAACAGGCGCTTACGTTCAATGTGTGACAACAGCGCAGTCAGCACAGGGCCGAACAACATGACCGTGAAGGCGAACAGGGTGACGAACTGGCCGGCAGCCGAAATTGAAATATCCAAGTCGCGTGCCAGTGCTGGCAATAGTCCGACGATCAGGTATTCGGTCGTGACGATGACAAAAGCCGCCACCGCAAGAATGACGATGGAAAGGCGGCTACGACTCGCCGAAATGGCGGTACCCGGTGCGGTAATACAAGACATCAAAAAGGCTCCTACATGGGGATTTTCTGTTGCCCTTAGTATATTTAAGAAATATATTCTTATTATTGATATATTTTACCGGTATTATTGAATTTAATTCCTTAATTGGCGAAAACAGCATGATCCCATCGGAAAGACTTAAGGGCATCGAAACCTTTGTGGCGACGGCCGATGCAGGCAGTTTCACGGCAGCAGCAGAGCAATTGCACCTGACCAGCTCAGCCGTCAGCAAAAGTGTGGCGCGCCTTGAAGATCGTCTCGGGACCCGGCTGTTCGAGCGCACCACCCGCCGCTTGGCTCTGACGGATGCAGGGGCAGCGTTCTACCGCACTTGCGTACGAGTACTGGTCGACTTGGAAGAAGCTGAAGCCGTGCTCGCCGCACAGCACAGCGAACCAGTGGGTCGTCTGCGGCTAGATGCTCCGGCGACATTTGGCCGCCTTCGGGTTTGGCCGTTGCTGCTCCAGTTCTCACAGCAGCACCCGCACTTACGCCCGCATGTCTCTTTGACCGATCGCTTCGTTGATTTGCTTGAAGAAGCCATTGACGTGGCGGTGCGTATCGGTGGCCCGGATCATTGGCCTAGCTCAGTTGGCCATCGCTACCTGGGCTGTGAACGCCTCATTTTCTGCGCCTCGCCCGATTACCTGGCTCGCAATGGCACACCGACATCATCCGCCGAACTGTCTCGCCATGATGCCGTGCTCTATGGTAAGGCCGATGGAACCACGGGCCCGTGGCTGATCGCGCATGATGCAGGAATGATTGAGCGGCGCACGATGGAAGGCCGCATTATTGTCGGCAACGGCGAGGCTCAGGTTGCCGCGGTCAAGGCTGGATGCGGCATCGCACAGTTGGCAACGTGGCTGGTCTGCGATGAAATTGCACGTGGTGAATTGGTGCAAATCCTACCGGAACTGACAACTGATGGCCTGCCGCTCAATCTGGTGTGGCCCATTGGGCGACAACTGCAGCCAAAAGTGGATGCCATGCTGGAGTTGCTCGCTGCCGAATTGCAGATCGACTAGCAATCCAAGCCCTTCGCGCTCACCACGCCGTGGTGAATTGCCGGTTTCCTTGCATGCGAATAAACAGCATCCCACCAGCGAACATAGTCAGAACCTGCGATGCCACCAGCACGGAAAAGCCTGAAGAGACGGTGCCAAACGACATCATCACCAGGCCCATCAGTAATGGAATGAATGCCGAAAAGATATTCCCCACGCCGTTGATCAGCCCATAAGCAGAACCAACGCTTTCTGCTTTGGCATGGTGCTGGATCAGGGTGGGAATTGCTGCACCTTGAGCTCCCCAACAAGCATTGGCCGATAACAGGAACACGGCCAGCCAGCCACTTTGCGAGCTCAGCATCACGCCTAGCATGCAGATAGCCGTTGCCGTACCACCAAAGGCAAAAATCAATGGCATCTGTTGTGGTCTGACACGATCCAGGATCACCCCGCCAAGATACTTGGAGAAGATACTGATAATAAAGGGTAGCGATGCTAGCCAGCCCATTTGGTTGATGGAAAAGCCGCGCTCATTGGTCAAGTAAGCTGGGAGCCAGGAGCTGGAACCCCAAAGATAACTTAGCGTGGCTATCTCAACCAGCATGATCCAGCCGAGCATTGGCGTCTTCCAAGCCAGAATGAAGGTATGGCAGACACGTTGCATCATGGGTTCACTGTTGCGCGGCGCTACTCCGGTTGTTCTAGGATGGATAAACACGCGCACCAAAAGCAGGCCGATCAGGAGATTGATTAACGCTAGGACATGAAAAGAAAGGGCCCAACCGAGATGACTCATCAGGAAAGTCACCAGCGGAAAACCAATCACCAAACCTAATGACACGCCTAATGCAGATACCGCATTGGGCTTTCCCCGCTCATTGGCGGCGAAATGGTCACTGATGTACATGGTTTTCAGCGAGAAAAGTGGCCCTTCACTGACACCGAGGAAGGCCCGTACGACCAGCAAAATGATGAACGATCCGACCAACGGAGAAGCCGCGGTAAAGAGCGCCCATAGAACCACGCTGAGGGTCAAGCCTTTACGATAACCGAATAGCGTTTCCAGAAACGGGGTCAACAACATGGCTGAAAGGCCATAACCTAGCAGGAAGG
This sequence comes from Serratia sp. 3ACOL1, assembly GCF_003668775.1. Lineage (NCBI taxonomy): Bacteria > Pseudomonadati > Pseudomonadota > Gammaproteobacteria > Enterobacterales > Yersiniaceae > Serratia > Serratia sp. 3ACOL1. Next base: position 1,476,531 of record NZ_CP033055.1, read on the forward strand.
CGGTCATCAGCGTGCCTTGATAGGCGCGACTGTCTGCCAGGCCAAAGTGATTGAGAAATTCGGGGTTAACCAGCATGACTGAGATATTTACCCGGTCAGCATAGGCGATCACGATTAGCAGCAATGCCGCCACGACTCCCCACCAGCGTTGTTGTCTCATGCCCTTCCCCTTAAAAAATGTGTTTACCAAGCGGTCTTTTTGATATTACCGCTAAATAAATTATTTCAATATTGTTAACACATTGTTGCGCGCAGATCTATATCACAGCGACAAGAGAGTATTTAACGGGAAACACATCGGCCCATCGGTAAACGATGAGCCTGCTAGGGGGTTACAGACACAACGCCACAATCTCTTTATATAACGTCAGCGGTAATGTCACACCAAACTGTTCACTATGCTGACGCGCCTTAAAACGCCGCTCCCCAGGAATACGGACTCCTTGCTCTGCCATATCATTAAAAAGCCCTTCCGCTCTGGCGAAATGCTCTTCCTGATCCGCCCCCAGAAAACGCTCGGGATCCATCGCAATAATCAGTTCTCCGCCATACGGTGAAGAGCCTGTTGATTGGTCGTAAGCTAACGATTCTTTACTGGTCATATCACCAATCAACGGCCCGGCAATCAGCTCCACCATAGCTGCCAATGCTGAGCCCTTATGGCCGCCAAACGTCAACATTGCGCCTTGCAGTACGCTGGCAGCATCGGTAGAAGGTTTACCTTGACGATCGATTCCCCATCCTTCTGGTAGTGGCTTATTAGCCCGGCGATGCAGCTCAATCTCACCGCGTGCAGCTGCGCTGGTCGCCATATCAAACACAAACGGCGCTTGTCCCTGACGTGGCCAACCAAAGGCTATCGGGTTGGTGCCAAACAAGGGCTGGCTCCCCCCGGCGGGCGTTACCCAGGCATGGCTTGGGGTGCAAGCCAACGCTACCAATCCCTGTTCGGTAAGCGGCTCGATATCCGCCCACAGCGCAGAGAAGTGGACGCAATGATTGATCGCCAGTGCGGCAATACCACAGTGACGAACCTTGGCGATAAAGGCGGGCAGCGCCGCTTGATAGGCGACCAACGAGAACGCACCGTGAGCGTCTACACGTAAAATAGCTGGAGCGCTGTCGGTGAACGTCGGTTCGGCATCTGCCATCACTTTGCCAGCGTGTAGCGATCGGACACAGCCCAGTACACGATATAAACCATGGGAATGGCAGCCATCGCGTTCACCGGCGGTGACGTTCTTTGCCACCGCATCGGCATGTCTGGCGCTGAAACCATTACTGTGCAAGGCTCGGTATGCCAGTTGATAGGCCTCTGGCAACGTAAGATTAACGGTGTTGGTCATGGTCGTTTCCTCCTTTAGCATTACTCTTCCTCGTCCCCGACAAAATTTGCCTGAGGTAAACAGGTGTAAGCTCCCCAGTAATAAATCAGCAGCGCGATGCCCGCCACCAACAGGGTGTCCCACGGGTGACCAATCGCATTGATACCGCCAAAACTGCCGAGATAGGAAGCTACGATGATCAAGGCGTAGAAAGCGATCAGCCACAGCGAAGACCAAATCTGCTGCTTCAGGCTGACGGCGTGAGTCGGTACTTTGTTTTTAAACAGAATATAGACAAAGAACATCAGAATTTGCAGGCCAAGCAACCAGGAGACGGTGTTCCAGCCTGACCAGTACACGATCAATGCCGAAATGATGAATGACACCGGCCCTAACACGCTAAATCCCCAGACAAAGAACGGCCGCGGCAAATTCGGTGCATTACGGCGTAGCCCGGCGGCGGTAACCGGGGCAATGGCATAGCTAAGTACCAAGGCGGCGGAAACTACCCCGATCAGCTTCTCCCAGGACGGGAAAGGCAACGTCCAGAAGATAGCCAACCCGAAAGTCAGCCACAGCGCCGGACGCGGGATCCCAGACTCACCATCGACGCGGGTGAAAATTTTGAAGAAGGTGCCCGCCCGCGCCCAACCATACACTACACGCGGCGTGGCATTCATATAGATATTGCCCGTGCCGCTCGGTGAAACGATCGCGTCGCTCACCACCAGAAAAGCCAACCACCCCATCCCCAGCGTTACGGCAATATCGCGGTACGGCAGTGAAAAGTGCTTGCTGATATCCTGCCAGCCGCCGCTCAGCATTTCGGTTGGAATACTGCCGAGGAAAGCCAGTTGCAGCAGCACATAGATTATGGTGGAAAGCACCACTGACAGGATCAGTGCGATCGGGATGGTTCGCTGCGGATTTTTGACTTCGCTGGCCACTGAGATAATTGGCGTCAGCCCCAGATAGGCGAAGATGATCCCACCGGCTGAAATCGCCGCTTCCACCCCGGCGGAACCAAAGGGCGCAAAGCCTTGACTGTGCAGGTTTTCAGGTTTGAAGAAGGTAAACAGCACCACGATCACCAGCACCGGCACGATGAACTTGAGTATGCTGATCAGGTTATTGGATTTGGCAAACGTTTTCACGCTGTAGTAATTCAGCGTAAAGAACAGGCACAACAAGATAAATTGCGTCAGCCAACCGATCAACGTGGGATCGCCCGAGCCAGGCCGACTGAGCGCGGGGAACCAGGCTGCTGCATATTGCCGGGCGGCGACAACCTCGATCGAGATCAGGCTGGAGAACGCAATCAGTGTGATGAACCCCAACAGATAGCCCATCAGTTCCCCGTGGGAAAACACCGGGTAACGAATGATGCCACCGGCACGTGGAAGTGCGGCACCCAGCTCGCAATAAACAATCCCCAACAGCAGTACAGCGAGCCCGCCGATCAGCCACGAATAGATCCCCGCGGGCCCCGCGATAGAAGCAACATGGCTGGCGGCGAACAGCCAGCCAGAACCAAAAATCGCGCCCAGGCCGATAAACGTCAGATCGGTTAGCGTCAGCTGCTTTTTAAATTTTCCCTGTATGGTCATAGCATTACCTTTCGAATTATTTCATTGCCACAGGTGAATGGAGGGCTGCGCGGGTGTATTCACCGTTGACCAGGCGCAACAGGTTCAGTGGATTGCTGTCTTGCAGCGCGGGGGCAATAGCGCTGCTGGGTAGTTTTGTAGGCAGACCGGGCGTAAAAACCGCTCGATAGCCAGCGTACCGACCGAGGTACCACGGGGATCGCTGGTCGCCGGATAAGGGCCGCCGTGCACCATGGCTTCGCAGACTTCCACACCGGTCGGGTAGCCGTTAAACAGCACACGCCCCGCTTTGTGGATCAGTAATTGCGCCAACTCACTCGCCTCGCCAAGGTCTTCCTGTTCAGCCAGAAGCGTGGCGGTGAGTTGCCCTTGCAGGTTTTCCAGTGCGGCAAGCAGTTGCGCCCGGTCTGCGACTTCAACAACTATCGCCACGGGGCCAAAGACCTCTTCCTGCAACAGCGGATCGGCGTTAATCAACAAACTAATGTCGGCCTGATAGAGCTGAGCTACCGCAAGATGGGGTTGTTCTGCCCTGCTTCCGGCCAGATGCCGTAGCTGAGGATGTTGATCCCATCTCTGCAAGCCACTCAGATAATGATCCCGCGTACCGGCATTCAGCATGGTTTGAGGCGGGCAGGCATTAACCTGAGTTTGTAAATCGGCGATCAGCTGGCTGAAGGCCGGGCTGCGCTGGCCGATAATCAGGCCCGGTTTGGTGCAGAATTGGCCGCAACCGAGCGTGAAAGAGGCAACCAACTCTTTTGCAAGGTGCGCGCCACGCTGAGCCAACGCCTGTGGCAAGACCACCACCGGGTTGATGCTCGACATTTCGGCAAACACCGGGATGGGTTGTGGACGTTGCATCGCCAAATCAAATAATGCCCGGCCACCTTGCAATGAGCCGGTGAACCCTACCGCCTGGATCGCCGGATGTTGCACCAAATCGGCACCGATGCTGCTGCCGAACACCATATTGAAGACACCGGCAGGTATCCGCTGTTTTTGCACTGCACGTTCAATAGCCTGTGCGGTCAATTCCGCCGTGATCATATGGCCACTATGTGCCTTGAACACCACTGGGCAACCGGCGGCCAGCGCGGCAGCGGTATCACCTCCGGCGGTAGAGAACGCCAGCGGGAAATTACTGGCACCAAACACCGCAACAGGACCGATGGCCACGCGATACTGGCGTAAATCGGGTCTTGGCAGCGGTGTACGCTCTGGTAATGCGCAATCAATTCTCGCCCCGTGCACGCGGCCACTGCGCAGCAGTTCGGCAAACAGTCGCATCTGCCCGCTGGTTCTAGCGCGCTCACCAATCAGACGTGGGAGAGGCAGTGCGGTCTCTTGTGTGGCAAAGGCAAAAAATTCCTCCCCTAACGCATCCAGTTCATCGGCGATGGCGGCAAGAAAATCCGCTCGCTGCTCGGCACTGGTTTGGCAATAGGCGCTAAAGGCTCGGGCAGCAGCCTGTGCTGCGGCATCAACCTCTGCAATGCTGGCCTGATGGAAACGATAGCCTGTTGGCTGGTTATTATCGGCCCGCAGGCTGATGAGTTCGGCGTTACCGCTAGCTATCCGCTGCCCGCCAATAAACTGTTTGCCGCTAAGGGCGTATGTGTTGTGAGTTGGCATTGGTTTCCCCTGTTCGATTACCTGTTATTGCCCGGCTAAATGCCGGGCCTCCCTGAGAGATCACAGGCCGACATCTGGCAGCGTCGGACGGTTGGCCAGAGCGGTTTTGATAATCGTCGTCACCTCTTGCAGCGTTTCCCCCTGCAGTGCCAAACGCGGTGGACGGGTCACTGCGCTGCCACGGCCGACCAGTTCTTCACAGAGCTTGATGCACTGCACCAAGTCTGGACGGGCATCCAGATGCAGCAACGGCATAAACCAGCTATACAGGGCCAGTGCTTCTTCGAAACGCTTTTGCTTCGCCAGCCGGAACAAGGTTTCCCCTTCACGTGGGAACGCGTTGGACATGCCAGAGATCCACCCTTCTGCTCCCACGGCGAGGCTTTCCAGCACCACGTCATCCAACCCAGCGAACAACACGAAACGATCGCCTACCGCATTGCGTAAATCGATAAAGCGGCGGGTATCGCCAGAAGAGTCTTTGAAACAGACGATGTTGTCGCAGTCGACCAACGTGGTGAGAATGTCAGGTGTGACATCGTTTTTATAAATCGGCGGGTTGTTGTAGACCATGATCGGCAGATCGGTGGCGGTGGCCACACTGCGGAAGTGTGTTGCGGTTTCGTGCGGTTTGGATGAGTAAACCAGCGCAGGCATCACCATCACGCCGTCAATACCGGCTTTTTCCGCTTCGCGCGCCATATTCTGTGCAAAGGCGGTGGTGAATTCGGCAATCCCGGCGATCACCGGTATTTTGCCTTGTGCGGCGTCTTTCGCCACCTCGATCACCGCCAGTTTCTCCTGCATCGTCAGCGAGGTGTTTTCACCCACGGTGCCGCACACCACCAGGCCAGAGACACCGTCTTTGACCAGGTTTTTGATCACCGCATGGGTAGCATCCAGATCCAGAGAAAAATCGCTGCGAAATTGCGTACTGACTGCCGGAAATACCCCACTCCAGTTAATCGCTTTATTGCTCATCGTATGGGTCCCTTTTGCTTTTAAATGTTAATTGACGGTTAATTTTTGGTGAAATCCAATAACAGATTGACCGGTATTCTCGGCAGCGGCTTGACGGTTTTCACCGAATGCGAGGACGAAATTGGCATAATGAGGGGGAATTGCGCGCAGCGGAGCCTCTGACGCCGTTGCATCATAAAAGTCATAATTTCAGGTGATTAGGGAACTAATGTGGCGCGAAAATCGCGGGGGCTAGCACCGGTCATGGCCTTGAACTGGCGGCTGAAAGCACTGTGATCGGTATAACCGCATTGCAATGCGATATCGGTAATCGGCATATCACCGGCCAGCAGTTCTGTGGCCCTCTCTAACCGGACTTTGTGGATCATCTGGCGCGGCGTCAGGTGGAAAATACGTTTACAGTAGCGCTCGATTTGCGCCACGGAAAGGCCGGTCAGCGCCCTCAACTCTTCCATCGCGATCGGCCTGCCGTAGTGCTGACGGATATAAACATCCAGTGCCGCCAATCGCTGATAGGCTGGGTGGTTAGCCTTCGCTTCCTGCAAATCATGTGAGATCCCGGCCATGCCGATAATCTTGCCCTGCTGGTCATACAGCGCCAGCTTTTGTGTCAGGCACCAGCCCGTTTCGCGGCCGCTGTATAGGTGCATTTCAAGCTGATCCTGGATTTGCACCCCTTGGTGTAACACCCGCAGATCTTGCTCGGTATAGCCTGAACCCAGCTGGGTCGGGAAAACGTCTGCCGAGGTTTTACCCAATAGCGGCGTCACTGTTTTAAAACCACAGCGTTTGGCCAAGGTGAGATTAGCCAGCAGATAGCGGGCCTGGGCATCCTTGATAAAAAACACCACATTGGGAATGGCATTAAGCAACGGCGCAATCAATGCCAGTGAATTCAATACGCTATGTAACGAATGAGGGCGCTGCTGCACCAAGCCATCACAGAACTGGGTGAGGTGTTCGACAGCAAAGCATTCTTGAGGTTGCTGCTCAACATTGCAGGGAGTGAGCGGAGGAGCCTGAAAGCTTGAGGTTAATCGCATAGCAATACCCTTTTCAGCAAGTGGCCATAATTGGCTGTTTTTAACTCACCTGGATCAGTATTAACTTTTCTGTAACTTATCAAGCGCGTTGTTTCCAATATGCGGATCACCGCATACTTTTGTCATGCCTTCGGCCGATTTCAGGCTGTCGAGCGAGATCTTGACGCTGAAAAATAATTAATATTCTGATAAATAAATACTTTTTATTATCCCTTGAATGATGGGTTCGCTCAGGCAATTTGGCACTGTGCTGATTTCGGCATGGCCTTTGCCGAAACAGGTCAAGCCGCGAGGGTGGCTTTCGGTCAGTCTTAGGTAATTGGTAACAATTAATTAACCTTGAGAGACTCCGATGATACCTGTATCCCCCTTCATCACATTACGAGCGATCGATTCCCATACCGGCGGTGAACCCACCCGGCTGATTATCGACGGTTTTCCCGACCTGGGCAGTGGCAGCATGGCCGAGCGAAAGGCGCTTTTCGCACAACGCTATGATGACTGGCGCAGCGCCATCATTCTGGAACCCCGGGGCAACGATGTCTTGGTGGGGGCGTTACTGTGCCAGCCCTGCTCACCGCAAGCCGCGGCCGGGGTGATCTTTTTCAATAACGCCGGTTATCTGGGCATGTGCGGCCACGGCACGATTGGGCTAATCACATCCCTGGCTTACCTGGGGCGCATCAGCGCTGGCGAACACTTGATCGAAACCCCGGTCGGCACGGTGAACGCCACGCTACACGCCGATGGCAGCGTAACCATTGAGAATGTCCCCGTCTATCGCTACCGCCAGCAGGTAGCCGTGACCGTTGACGGCTATGGCGAGGTAACCGGCGATATCGCCTGGGGCGGCAACTGGTTCTTTCTCATCAGCGATCATCATTTGGCGATCGACACCCACAATCTGGAAGCACTAACGGCCTTTAGCTGGGCGGTACGGCAGGCGCTCGAAAACGCGGGGATCTACGGTGAAGACGGAGGGATCATCGATCATATTGAGCTTTTCGCCGCCGATGAACGGGCCGATAGCCGCAATTTCGTGTTATGCCCCGGCAAGGCTTACGATCGCTCGCCCTGCGGTACCGGGACCAGCGCCAAACTCGCCTGCCTGGCAGCAGACGGAAAACTGCAGCCAGGTGAAGTATGGCGACAGGCCAGCGTGATCGGCAGTGAATTCAGCGGATATTACCAGCCTAGTGAAGGCAACCGCGTGACGCCGTTCATTCGCGGGGAGGCTTTTATCTGCGCCGATAGCCAACTCTTGCTGGATGAACGTGACGCTTTCGCCTGGGGGATACGTTAATGGCAACCGCCGATGTGATTGTCATTGGCGCGGGCATTATCGGTGCTGCCTGCGCGTGGCAGCTAGCACAACAAGGGTTACGAGTGTTACTGGTTGACGATCGCCGCCCTGGCGCTACCGCTGCGGGCATGGGCCATTTGGTTTGTATGGATGACAACCCAGCAGAGCTGGCACTAAGTGCCTATTCCCTGCATTTGTGGCGCAGCGTGGTGGACCGTATGCCGGATAACTGTGCCTGGCGCGGCTGCGGTACGCTGTGGTTGGCGGAAAAACCGCAAGAAATGGCGATTGCCGAAGTGAAGCAGCAGCGGATGGCAGCACTTGGGGTCAACAGTGAACTCGTGGACTCACAACAAGTCGCACAGCTTGAACCCATGTTGCGGGGCGGATTGGCCGGAGGATTGCGCGTGCCGGGGGATGGCATTATTTATTCCCCTAATGCTGCACGCTGGTTGGTTGAAGACGCGGGGAATGCGGTACGGCGGGTTTACGGTGAAGTGGTCGCCTTGGAGCAACAGACGGTGATACTGGCCAACGGGGAACGGCTTAGTGCACCGGTGATAACGTTAGCCTGTGGATTACACGCCGACAAGCTATTACCGGCCCCTTTACTCAGAGCGAAAAAAGGCCAACTGGCGATCACCGATCGTTACCCGCAACGGGTTCGGCACCAATTGGTTGAGTTGGGCTATGGGGCAAGTGCGCATGCCTCTGATGGGACCTCGGTGGCCTTTAACGTGCAGGCTCGGCCAACCGGTCAGTTGCTGATCGGTTCCTCACGCCAGTTTGATTCGCTCAATCCAGCAATCGATATGCCATTGCTCGCCACCATGCTCAAGCGTGCCGCTGAGTTCCTGCCCACATTGGCAACCATGAACCTCATCCGCTGCTGGGCGGGGTTTCGGGCAGCATCGGCGGACGGGTTACCTCTGCTGGGTCCCCACCCGACTTATCCATGGTTGTGGTTGGCCCTCGGCCATGAAGGGCTGGGCGTCACCACGGCAATGGGCAGCGCCGCATTGATCGCCACACAAATCCAACAGCAGCGCACAGCAATTGATGACACCCCTTATCAAGCCGCACGTATGTTCTCCACAGCCGAGGCCAACCAATGAAACTGATTGCCTTAACCATTGCCGGGCAGCCTCATCAGGTACAGGAAGGTATCACCGTGGCCGCCGCACTCAGCTTAAGCGGAGACGATCATTGCCGGATCTCCGTCAGCCAGCAACCACGAGCGCCGTTTTGTGGCATGGGCGTGTGCCAGGAATGCCGAGTCATCATCAATGGCATACAGCAGTTGGCGTGCCAAACCTTGTGCCAACCCGAGATGAGTATCGAAAGGAGCGGGCAGAAATGAATAACCTGCAATGCGAAGTATTGATCATTGGGGCTGGCCCTGCCGGATTGGCAGCAGCACTGGCCGCAGGCGAAAGCCGTCAACGCATAGTCATGCTTGATGATAACCCTCGGCCTGGTGGGCAAATCTGGCGTGATGGGCCAGCGGTCACCTTACCCGCGATCGCCCTACGCTATCGGCAAGCCGTTGACGCGTTGGATAACTTCACCCTGCTCAGTGCGACTAAAGTCGTGGCACAAAGCGGGCCGCAGCAACTCCTGTATGAAAATGCCCAGGGTTGCGGGACGATCGACTATCAACGCTTAATCTTATGTTGCGGCGCGCGCGAGCTGTTACTGCCCTTCCCTGGCTGGACGCTACCGGGCGTGACAGGAGCTGGCGGCTTACAGGCGCAGATCAAAAATGGCTTATCGCTGCAAGGCGAGCGGATTATCATTGCAGGCACCGGACCGTTGCTACTGGCGGTTGCCGATAGCGTCACCAAAGCGGGTGGCAAGGTCATACTGCTGGCCGAACAAGCCCCGATGAAACGCCTGGCGAGATTCGCCAGTGGGTTGTGGCATTGGCCAGCGAAAGTACGGCAGTCATTACGCTTAATTAACCGCCGCTATCGTCCCAATAGCTATGTAGTGGAAGCGCTAGGCGAGCAGCGGCTGACTGCAGTTCGCGTCCAACAAGGGGATCAGGTTCGTACGATCGCCTGCGATCGACTTGCCTGTGGATTCGGGCTGGTGGCAAATATCGAATTAGCCATGCTATTGGGGTGCAGAATAGAGAATGCGGCCATTGCCGTTGATGCTTTACAACAAACTAGCGTGGCCAACCTGTATGCGGCGGGTGAATGTACCGGTGTGGGGGGAAGTGAACTGGCCTTGGCGGAAGGCGCGATTGCAGGGTATGCCGCCAGCGGTAACATCGTGCGAGCTAAGGCATTGCTGGCAAAACGTAGCGTATGGCAGCGTTTTGCCGCCGCAGTCAGCCAGACCTTTGTGCTAAACCCAACGCTGAAAACCCTCGGCGCTGCCGACACCTTTCTGTGCCGCTGTGAGGATGTAACGCTGGGGGAGATTGACGCCGCAACGGGCTGGACAGCCGCCAAACTGCATAGCCGCTGCGGTATGGGGGCCTGCCAGGGGAAAATCTGCGCCACGGCGGCTCGACACCTGTTTGACTGGCCCATACCGCAGCCAAGAGTGCCTTTGACCCCGGCACGGCTTGAGACACTGGCTTTACTGGCCCCTCACCCCAACCCTCTCCCACAGGGAGAGGGAGCTGGTAAGGTGTCGTTTTCTGGTGTAGAGGTGATCTGCGATAGAGTTGATACAGAAGAGGAGTGTACTAAATAAATTGTGGCATTTTCGGTCCCCACCAAAGATTTCGTTACTCGCAAAATCCCATTTTGTGCTCCGGGCGTTGTATCAGCCTGGAGCACAGCTCTTTGCATCAAAAATGCAGACTTCAGAAACGCGGCCTGTTATTTATAGCCAGCTTGTGTTTCTCCAACCCTGTTTTGCCATGCAGGCAGTAAATGCGGCTTTCCGGCTATTTATATTAACGTCCAAGGGGTAGCTTTCAACGCCTAGTTTATTTTCATATTTATAACCACTGCTGTTACATCCATCGTCATCTTTATTGCATTTCAATGAAACCTGCTTTTCAACGCTTCTGGTAGCAACCTCATTTTTAACCGGGTACTGAGCTAATGACTCAGTATCGCAAAGGCTATTCGCCTCTTGCAGGGACAGTGTTGGCGTACCTAACGGTTCCCATGTGGCAGCACAGCCGGACAGAATAATGGCGGGAAAAACAGCAAATAGGCGTTTGTTCATAAAAGTTTCTTTAGTTAAATTGAAGGAGCTATTTTGTTAGCAGAGGACGCTTGTAAACATAACTTACTGAGATCGAGACCTTTATCGGACAGGTTAGTCACGGCAACGGTGAAATCCTTGGTATAGAAGACATCATAGTGTAACGGATTTAAACGGCAGATTAACGGCCGTACTCCAACTCCTTGAGAGGGATCGATGCAGCAGGTCACGACAATAGGCCGGCGTCCGATCAATCTGCCCTACCGGTATTGACTAAAATTCTAATAATAAGAGAATGATAGGATTGTGTTGGGGATATCCCCAGTGAGTAATCAATAGAAGCCGGAGCGAATCATCGCCTGTTCTCATCGCTTTACCAAAGTTAAACAACTGGGCGTACTTCTCGCCGGTGTGCTTTTACTAGCCAGTTGCACCAACGAGCCTGCGAAATCCTTAGTCACTCCGTTGCCTTCGGTGGCAAAACAGCCACACCCGGATAAATCACGGCAAAGCCAGGAACCGGTGCGCGGCGTTTGGCTGGCAACCGTTTCCCGCCTCGATTGGCCACCAGTGACATCGCTCAACGCCAGCAGCCCAGCCATCCGCATTCAACAACAGCAGGAAGCATTGCAAGGCAAGCTGGATAAACTGAAGACGCTGGGTATCAACACCGTTTTTTTCCAGGTTAAGCCTGATGGCACCGCCCTCTGGGCATCAAAAATTTTGCCATGGTCAGATGTGCTGACGGGGAATATTGGCGACAACCCAGGCTATGATCCGCTGCAGTTTATGCTGGATGAAGCGCACAAGCGCGGTATGAAAGTTCATGCCTGGTTTAACCCCTACCGGGTATCCGTTAACACCAAACCAGTAACCATTGATAAACTGAACCGCACATTGTCGCAGCAACCAGCCAGCGTCTATGTGCTGCACCCTGACTGGATCCGCACCGCAGGCGATAGATTTGTGCTCGATCCTGGTATCCCGGAGGTGCGGGACTGGATCACCAGCATCGTGGCGGAGGTGGTTGCCAACTATGATATTGACGGTGTGCAGTTTGATGATTACTTCTATGCTGAGTCCCCTGGATCCGTGCTTAACGACAACCAGACCTTCAAAAAGTATGGTCAACATTTTGGCTCCAAAGCGGACTGGCGGCGAGACAATACTAAACAATTGGTTGGGCAAGTTTCTCGTACTATCAAGAAGTTGAAACCCGACGTTGAATTTGGTGTCAGCCCTTCTGGCGTATGGCGTAACCACTCGCACGATGTGGCAGGTTCCAATACGCGAGGTGCAGCGGCATATGATGAATCTTATGCCGACACCCGTAGCTGGGTACAGCTTGGGTTGCTGGATTACATTGCCCCACAGCTGTATTGGCCCTTCGCGCGTGACGCGGCCCGTTATGATGTGCTCGCCAAATGGTGGGCTAATGTCGTGGCTTCCACCAATACGCGTCTTTATATCGGTGTTGCACTGTATAAAGTTGGGATCCCGTCAAAGAACGAACCAGATTGGATGGTCAACGGTGGCGTACTGGAGCTACAAAAGCAGCTGGATTTGAACGAGTCCGTATCGCAAATTAAAGGTACGATCCTGTTCAGAGAGGACTATCTTAATCAACCACAGACCCAGCAGGCCGTCAATTACCTGAAAAGCCGCTGGGGTAGTTGAGAGATTTAGGGGGCAATATGCCCCCTGAGCCAATTACTTCTGTAACGCTTCAAGAATGCGGTAAGCCGCCTCAACCCGCACAGGGTTAGGATAATTTTTGTTAGCCAGCATCACGATGCCGAGATCCTGTTGAGGAATGAAAGCCGCGTAGCTGCCAAACCCACCGGTCGAGCCGGTTTTATGTACCCAAGAGGCGCTCGATGGTGGCGCTGGCGGAGTGATTTTTGTGACGCTCAACGCTGCCAGTGCGTTTTTATTATCGCTACCCTCGACCACGGTTTTCTCTTTAACCGGCCAGTTCAGCATTTCCCAACCCAGGCCTTGATACATATCACCGGCATGCCAGTAGCGCGACTGGGCAAGCGTAATCCCCTTCTGCAGCGAGGCATCCTTCACGTTGGCAGGCGCCATGTTGGCCTGCACCCAGCTTGCCATATCCTCTATCGATGACTTCACGCCATAGGCTTCGGCATCAAACATGCCCGGAGAAACGCGAACCGCCTTCCCATCGCGATAGCCCCAGGCGTAGTGCTTATCTTCCTGCTGTGGCACGTTTATCCAGGTTTGCGATAACTTCAACGGTTGGAATACGCGTTTGGACATCGCCTGTTCAAAACTCATGCCTGACGGTTTGACCATCAGTGCGCCAAACAGACCAATACTGGCGTTCGAGTAAAGGCGCTTGGTGCCCGGAGCCCACTGCGGTTGCCAGGTTTGATAGTAATTCTGCAGCGATGCTTCATCGGTAACATTGTCCGGTATCTGCAGCGGTAAGCCACCGGCAGTATAGGTGGCCAGGTGCAGCAAAGTGATCCCTTGCCATTGCTTGCCCGACAGCGCTGGCCAGTACTTGCTCGCCGGATCGCCAAGGTTGATTTCACCGCGAGCAATGGCATCACCGCCCAGCACTCCTGTGAACGTTTTACTGACCGAACCGAGCTCGAATAAGGTCTGCTGCGTGACGGGTTGCTTGCCGGCAACGTCTGCCAATCCCCAGGTGAAGTAGTAAGGTTGGCCCTGATAAATCACCGCCACCGCCATGCCGGGAATGCCCTGCTCTTTGATCAATGGCGCAACGGTGCGATTCACAATGTCGGCTATTTGTTTTTCCGTTTGCGGTGCGGCAAACACTGAACATGAGGTGGCGAGCAACAGCACACAGGATAGGGATTTCTTCAACATTGCTATTTTCCATCATTGAGGGCTAAAGGTTCTATCAGACGCGCTTAGTTTGTAGAACTTGATGATCGGCGGCAAACGGTAAAATTTAGCATCTGTTGAAAGTTTTTCTATTGGCTTGGATGATGACCATTGGCGTTAAATCAATCGTTAAATTCCTCCTGTAACACCACGGCCAGTGCCGACGGATTTTCCCAGGACATAGAGTGCCCTGCTTGTGGCACCGTTGCTACCGATATGCCCTGATGGCTGACATACTCAAAATCACTGTCCGGTAAGGATTGTTCGCCAAAAATCAGTGCGCGTGAACAGGACAGATTGAGGAAGGTCTCCATCCATGACGGTGAAGCTCCATCAATCAGGCTTTTGGCTCCCCGCCACATTGCCCAGGGGGCCGCATTTTGGGCCGAACCTTTCCAGGGGGATGTGTGGTCTGCCAGCATTTCGTCGTACACTTGCGAGATAAATTCAGCTTCTGGTCTCTCCACCAGTAGGCGGCTGTATACGCCGCCACCGGCATGAAAGTTAGGTTCCGAAACCACCAGTTTACCTATCCGTTTACCCAATTGTTCTGCCACTTCAATCGCAATACTGCCCCCCATGCTGTGACCATAGAGATGGCAATGTGACAGCTTCAATGCATTAATCACTTCGATCACAACGTCTGCCTGATGAGCAATGCTGTAATCAAAATCACGAGGTTTATCGCTAAAACCATATCCAGGAAGATCAATCAGTATGGCGCGTCGTCCCCTAAATGCCGGATCTGCCACAATACGTGGATACTCATAAGAGGAAGCGCACCCAAGCCCGTGAATAAACACAATCGGGATACCCTGGCCTGGCAAATCGTGCCAACGCACACTGGCGCCTGCTGTTAACGAAAATAAACTCTGCATGTAGTATTCCTTTGTTAATTTCCGGGGAGTCGAACTGTTCACACATCTCTGTTGTTGCCGTGGCTATCTCAATGAGTGCCAACGTATCACAAAGGCCAACCATTTTAAGGTATTAGCAATTGATGTGCGTCATTTAATAGCGCTATCATCAAGCCTTGTATCTAGCGGATGACGGCAAATGCTCAGAAAAGATGATGTGAAACCACGCGCCTATAAACAGGTGGATGTATTTACCACTTCGCCATTGCAGGGTAATCCCTTGGCGGTGATCCTGGAGGCAGAGGGCTTGAATGAAATGCAGATGCTTTCACTAGCTCGCTGGACCAATCTTTCGGAAACGACGTTTGTTTTCAAACCGACTAATCCGCTAGCCGATTATCAGGTGCGCATTTTTACCCCCGAAAAAGAGTTGCCCTTTGCCGGACATCCGACTTTGGGTACGGCCCATGCATTACTGGAGGCTGGGCTGGTGACCAAACAGCCGGGTGTGGTGATGCAAGAGTGCGGGGTTGGTCTGGTTGCGGTCAATATCTCACCTGAAGGAACGCTGGCGTTTGCCGCACCTGCGGTAACGCTTCGAACGCTTACTGCTGAGGAAAGAGAACAGCTAATGGCCGCCTTTCAGCCTGCGGTTATTGAAGCCGATACGATGCCGGTGATTGCCGACATGGGCATTCGCTGGCTTATGGTACGTATGCCAAGCGCTCAATCCTGCCTAACGATGACGCCGAATCAAGCCATGATTAAGAAGCTGCAAACTGATCATGATGTTGATGGTGTGGTGATTTATGGTGCCTATTCATCAGGTGAGCCAGCAGATTATGAAATGCGAGCGTTTCTGGTTGAATGGGACAAGTTGGTTGAGGACCCAGTGACTGGCAGTGCCAATGCGTGCCTGGCCCGTTTGTTGAAGGCCAATAACTTCCCCGACGGTGGCTCGACGGCACAGGAGTATCAGGTTCGACAAGGCACCCAACTACATCGCGATGGCCGGGTTAGCGTTCGTTTTATTGACGATGAGCCTTGGATTGGTGGGCAGAGCTGCACGCTGATTAATGGTCAGTTGCACATTTAGCTGTGGCGATAATTTACGGAGTATCGACATCGTGACCGGGTGCCCTTTCCCGGTCTTAATGATTGATGATGACGAATCACAACAGCTTAAGTAAATGTGTCGCGATCCCCCATCGCAGAGAGACGCATTTATCCCCAACCAGGTCTAAAACAGAGTAGCTCGCGTTCGGTTGAGCATAACGGGGAAAATTGTCGATTCTTCCCTCTTTGAGCAAGGCTAGAACGCCCTGACTGACTTGGCCATGAGATACAATGCATATTGTCTGGTGTGGAGACACCGCTTGTTGGTTGTGCAAGAAATTGATAACTCGCTGAGAAGCCTGCGTCAGCGACTCGCCGCCAGGGGGACAAAACTGCGCATCTCGCGCAAATAGCGACTCTGCTTCACTGGGATAGTCAGATTGTATTTGCTCCCGTGTCATCCCTTCATAGTGACCGAATGCCTGCTCTTTCAGCCCGGGTTCCGCAACCAACGGGCAGAGAAAACGATCCGCTAGTGCCTGACCCATATGCCAGGCACGACCAAGTGGCGATGCGTAGACACAGTCTGTAGGGTAAGCTGCCTCCGTTAACGCTTCAAGTAACGCTGATGTCTCGAGCACACCTCGTTTAGTCACAGGACTATCCATATGCCCCTGAATAATACCGCGCTGATTCCATTCCGTTTGCGCGTGTCGAACAAGTATCACTTTCATCAAAAATTACCGTTGTTCCATCAGGCTAACGGCCAGATTCGCCAGCCAGCTTAAAATTCGCTATTATCCACATCCACTCTCCATCCGGCAGCCTGATGTCTACGATTTTCGATACTTTTATTGCCCCGCCGTGCCATGACGAGATAGAGATCCTCTATCAGGACGATCACCTGGTGCTTATCAATAAGCCCGCCGGACTGCTCAGCCTTTCGGGGAAGAATCCGCAAAATCTCGATTCGGTACATCATCGGCTGGTAAAGATATTCCCCGGCTGCACCCTCGCCCATCGCCTTGATTTCGGTACTTCCGGGCTGATGGTGGTTGCACGCAATAAGGCTATCAACGCCGCCCTCTGCCAGCAGTTCAGCCAGCGCACCGTGACCAAAGTTTACAGTGCACTGCTCTGCGGACACCTGAACGACAACAACGGTGTGATAGACGCTGCGATTGCCAAGGACCCGGCGCTGTTCCCACTAATGTCGATTTGCTCAATCCACGGCAAACCCGCTCGCTCCCACTATCGTGTTGTTGAACGCTTTTATCACGAGTTGGAAGACGGGACTTTATTGCCTTTGACGCGTGTAGAACTAACCCCGGAGACCGGGCGCACCCATCAATTGCGTATTCACTGCCAGCAGTTGGGACACCCTATTTTGGGCTGCGATCTGTATGGCGGTCTCCTGCTGCCAGGCACCGAACGGACACCGCGGCTGATGCTGCATGCCAGTGAGTTGCATTTTGTTCACCCTATTAGTGAAGAGTTGATCAAAGCCAGTAATGCCTGCCCGTTCTGAAAGTGAAAGTATCTATCGTGGTGTTGTGACCTGCACTCCGTTGATTAATTCAACGTAGTGCTTGCAAAGTTCGTTTCCAGCCACTGGGGAAAACCATGTAGGCTAAGAGCGAGGAGCGGAAGTTAGGAATGCATACTTACATCGATGTGTCTTGAATCATGTGGAGCAGATCACCTGACGTTCTTGTTTGTCGGTTAGTGTGATTTATTTCTCCAAATATTCAATACGATAACCTTATGCAAATCTATAAATAGCAATTGGTTTAATTAATGTTTCATTCCAGCTTGTAGAATAGAGGCTAACCAAATACATAAGGATTACTCTTCACATGAAAACATCAATAATTGCTACCACTATTTTAATTGGTGCTTTTTTAAGCGGTTGCGCTGTGCAAAATGATAAAACACAGTTTCAAGGCCTGGGTTTGACATATCAGTCTGATGTCAAAAAACTGGATAATGGGGACTATCTCACTGAGGTAGAAGCAGCTCCTGCTGCAGGTCGTATACAAGGAGCTATTGGCACTGCAACTAAAAAGGCTTCTGATTTTTGTAGGGTACAAAATAAATCCATGAGTGAAGTCAAAACTGATATTGATACACACTTACTTGTTAATGGCGTTGCTCGCCTGACGTTCAAATGCGTTTAAATATTCCCAAGTTTTATTACTTTGCATAAAACTGAGAGAGCTGTTGTGAAATATGCTCTCTCTGTGCATATTCTTATGGTGACTAGGTGGCAATATAGTTATCCCCTAAAAACGGCCCTTTCCCTGTTAGAGACCTTCCGATATTCACCTATTAATACCAATCCCTCCATTCTTCATTAAGGGCTAAGGGAGCGGTTTGCTTGAGCTATGAGTAACGTCCGCTCCTGGCACTGAGTGGACGGTCAGATCTTATACAACCCAAGGCAGAAAGTGTCAGATTAAGTATAAAACGCCCTGTTTCTTCCTAGGATCACAGCGGGTAAACACAGGCTAATCGAGATCCTGGCCAACCATCATTCTGTGACCCTCGGGAGTCCCTAAGGTAAATTCACGCATGCCATGCGGTTTATCAACAGGGGGAGCCAGTATGACCGCCCCCTTGCTTACAAACTCTTCATAAATAGCCTGGGCATCATCGACATACAGATAGGCAAAATAGTTGTGATCGCCCGTATCTGCGGGTGACATAGCATCCGGTGAATGACCTAACATGATACGCACGCATCCCCTGGTGGCTAGTTGCCAGCCCATCCCCTCCGGCCATGCCAAGTCAAATCCCAGGACATCGCTAAAATACGCAGAGCTTGTTTTGAGATCGCGAACTGCAATCACAAATGAACTGGACTGAAAGCTGGCAGCAGGTGTAGTCATCATGTAGTTCCACTTCAAGATTTTGTAGACCAGAGCGTAGCACAGGTTAGAGGATCTGCTTTGCCTGACTAGGCTAGGAATCACCCTCCCCACTCTGGTACATTTGATGCCTTCGCGCGGGGTGCTTTTCTACCAAACAACGGGATTCAGAATGTCAGAGAGTAAGCAAATTCATATAGCTGCGGCCGTCATCACCGATCAGGCTGGCCGGGTCCTTCTGGTCAGAAAACGCAACACGGAGTGGTTTATGCAACCGGGTGGAAAAATTGAATCCGGTGAGCGGCCGGAGGTGGCACTTGCACGTGAATTGAAAGAGGAACTGAATGCCTCCTTCAACCCTGATGAGATGATCCCACTAGGGCGGTTTACGGATCTCGCAGCCAATGAGCCTGGACATATGCTGATTGCTGACATGTTCAGAGTCAGCACTGAAGAGACCCACTTTCTGCCCGCGGCAGAAATCGAAGAAGTGATATGGTTTGAACCTTCTAGCAACCAGCCGGTGCAACTGGCTCCGCTTACCAAAAATCATATTCTTTCTATGCTGGAACGTTAACGGGTCATTGGTAGTATTGATCCCTTCACCATAACAACACATTAGAAAAGGATAATTTCTTGCATTCGATTACCCTGCCATTCTCCACCGAGCGTTTGCGTCTTCGCCGTTTTACCCCTGACGATCTCCTCGCCTATGCGGCTTACCATCGCCTGCCTGAAGTCTACCGCTACTTGTATGCTCCACCGCCAGAGCAGGCACAAATGGAAAACCGGTTGGCAAAGGCCGTAACCTCACGTTTCAGTGAAGATGGTGACACTTTTTATTGTGCCGTCACATTGCAGGATAGCGGCGAACTCATTGGTGAAGTGTTGATCAAACTGGCCAGCAGCGCGGCGCTACAAGGAGAAATCGGTTATATCTTCAACCCGGTTTATGCCGGTAAAGGCTATGCGGCAGAAGCTGTACGTTCTGTGCTGGAACGTGGATTCACCGAAGTGGGTTTCCACCGCATTTTTGCCCGGCTTGATGCAGCCAATCGCGGTTCTATCGGCGTGGTCGAACGCTTGGGTATGCGCAAAGAAGCACATTTACGACAGAACGATCGCTTTGATGGTCAATGGGGCGATGAACTGATTTACGCGCTACTGAAGCAAGAATGGCCACAAAACTAATGTCGAGGGGTTACGGCGGATTTTGCTAATGCCTGGGCCCTTTTATGCGAGGAAACGGTATGTGTTCCACTAAAAAAAGTATGATTATTGTGGGCGCGGGGATTATAGGGGCCTCAATCGCTTATCATTTGGCCAGCCGCGGAATAAAAGTAACCATTATCGATCGAGCGCAACCAGCTTCTGGTGCCACCGGCAGCGCTTTTGGCTGGATCCACACCACTGTGAGTGACGATGCCCCGGATGCACTTCTTCGCCGAGCGTCGGCGGAAGACTGGCACAGGTTAGAAAAAGAAATTCCGGAGCTTTGTATACGTTGGGTTGGTGCGCTAAGTTACGGGGCCGATTCGCCTTGCGAACAAGATGAGTCGAAAATGCTTCAGCAGTCTGATATATCCCGGCTGGAACCAGCGATGAATGCCCCACCTTCACGGGCGCATTATGCCGGTCAGGATGGCGCAATGGATCCGGCAGAGGCCACCCGAACCCTGCTGGATAAGGCCTGCTGTCTTGGCGCGGAGTTGAGAACACAGACGCTCGTCACCGGATTTAGGAAAGAGGGAAATAGAATAATTGGCATCGAAACAGCGGAAGGCATATTAGACGCGGATTGTGTCATTCTGGCCTGCGGGACGGGTATAACTTCGTTGCTGAGCATGATAGGGATTTCGCTCCCGATCGTGGCTTCGCCAGCCATTCTCCTCCGTTACCGCGTGACAAAGCACGTTGTGAATACCCTAATATCCGGCGATGACATTGAAGTTCGCCATGCATTTAACGGGGATCTTCTGGCGGCCGAGGATTATCCGGTTACGGGTGATGCTGAAGCCGTGGCATCTGAAAACCTCACGGCGATAAAAAGCAGGCTACAAGGAACGGCATCGGCCTATCTTCTCAAGCAGTCGGTAGGACAACGTCCTATACCGCAGGACGGACATCCTGTCATGGGGTTTATTGATGATATAACGGGCATTTACGTGGCGGTCATGCACCCGGGCGTAACCTGCGCGGCAACGGTCGGAAGGATGGTGAGTGAAGAACTGACCATCGGTAAAAACCCGGGAATTCCTGACAGCTATCGACCTACTCGTTTAACGACTCATGGCTAAATTCAGATAACATCTGAAACCTTCAGTATTTAAAACGATTAGACATAACATTCTGGTGGGCTGCTCTTTCTATTGTGCTTGGTCCATTAGCGCCAGACGAAGATGATGTTCAATGAAGTCCGCCTTAAAGGCGCTATAGCGATGATTATCGTTTTCACTTGCTAGCAACGCAGCACGTTTTACCTCGGCATACTGTTCTGCTGCTTTCTTGTTTTTTATCAAGTAATCACGGAATGCCAGATGCTTTACGATTTGCGCATCGCCTAAAGCGAAAGCATGGACTTGGTGACTACGTTGATCCCCGCCCTTGGTAAAATACCGGCGATTTGGGATACCATTTTCACCACGCGCAGTATATCCGGCTCGTTCCATTGCAGCTTTTAAGCTATCCAACTCATTCAGACTCACAACCTCCAGCAATATATCTATGACTGGTTTAGCAGCCAAACCCGGTACCGACGTGCTGCCAACGTGGTGAATCCGCGAGATCACCTTCCCAAGTGCTAACTGCAACAGAGAGCTTTCGGTTTCAAATAGGTCAGGCCACTGCTCATCGTAAGCAACAAGAGTCACTTTTCGCATATTCACTCCTTCTTTCAAGAATATTGGAAAGTGATCCTGACCAGCTACTAGGAAAAGTTCTTGAGAAAATAGTTTCTATGATAGTAGGTTTATTTTTTGCAGTATCTAAAAGTAGTGTAATATGTCGGCGGAGAGCCATTTTATTTGGATTTTCTCGCGGAAGTGATTCTTTGTCTAAGGAAGTGTATGCCGATACTGCACCTGCTAGTTTCTGAATTCTATCTTGATTTCCATTACATCAGTTTAGCACACGCTCGATAGGCGATAGGTTTAATGGTGAACTACTTCGGTTCATCCTATCCTTGAAAAGAGAGTATATAAGCTTCTTCTAATTTTTCAATCAGTTAACTTTCTTTTTTACGAGCTAAATCTATAGCATTTTCTGTAGTCATCTTAATCACCCAGATTATAGTTATAAAAAATATGTTAGAGAATTATCCGAAAGATTGATTTTTTCTTTTGAATAATTGCAGTAATCCTTTAACTGTCACATCGAGTTGACTACCCTCATCATATATGGCTGGCACCACATAATTGGCTCTCTCTTCAGCTATCAATTTTTCTACCTTTTCTTGTGTAGCGACACTCTTCCACTTTTTCTGATCGAATACTGCTAAGGAGAAACCACCTTGGTATCTGACCATTTTCATAGATGGAATATCCGTATCACCGTCGCCGAAAAATATCATGTTCTGAAAAGGAATCTCGCGTAATTCTGGCTCTATAAACTTATTTACAGCAGCATTATCCCACGAGTTGTCTATTCCCTTGTTTATCCTGAACAAAAACTGAGTTTTTGTCGTGTAATTTATTGCTTGCGCTGCCCATGTCGCTTTTTTGCCGTCGGGAGAGTAATGATATTTGCAAGCGTAAATTTTACGAAATTTATCTCCAATAACTGTTCCTCTAATCATTGCATCCAACCCGCTGGAGATTATATAATGATTAAGTTCCAATCCATGTTTTTTTGCATAATTATTAATTCTGTCGAACCAGGTGTCCACTCCAGAGAATAAAGGTATGGCCCCTCCATGTTTGATTAAGTTACTTTCGCTCAATTCATCAGAATTGAGTGCGTTTGTTTTTTCGGCAAGCAACCCTAGGTAAGATAGAATTTCATCACCATCATCACTCTTTGCGCGTTGTTTAACTTCGTCCCAGAAGTCAGTCATGTTAATACCTAGTGCAGGCATAAGCCCATGTTGCGCACAATCACCTTCAGCTAGGGTTCCATCAAAATCATAAATTAAAGCACACTTCATTTACTGTCCTTAAATAAATATCAATGTAGAATTAATATCTGAATTTATTGGTGGTAATTACTTAAAATCAGAAGTTAACTTGTTTTAGTGTTAGCCATTAGCTAAGAAAATTTTGCACCGTCAGTAATGAGTTGTCGATATTAGCAATCCGCTCGTAACCTTCCATCGTAGCAACAAACACATTATATGAATCTGTCCCAGTATTAAGATTGGCGATCTCAAAACCCTGCTCATTTAGCGCCTGCTGAACTCTCTCAAAGATCTCATCAAGATAACGATCTCCCTCTTCACAGGCTTTCTCTATTTCATCATATTGTGTCGAGTGTAAAAGCTGAGCTTCCAACGCTGCCGCTAAATCCTCATTCTTTGTTAACGATCTAACTCGCTTAGCTGCAAACCGTGCTAGTTGGCCTTCTTCGTCTTCACACTTCCAATCGACATATGCAATGAGGTCTTCTCCCGAGAGAACACGGAGAAAAATTTCCATCAGGTTGCCATTTCTCAGTTCGCCGCCCTCATCCTCGATGATTTCAAAAATGCCGTATGTATCAATCTCTTCATTTTCAAAACTAGCAGGATCCTCGCTGATTTTGGCTAACAAGTCAGGCCACAAAGAATATTTGTCTTTAAGTATGACCACTGCCAGTTCATTAAGGAACTCAGCCTCTTCCTCATCCCACACGACGTTATACTCTATATCTTCGTCCATAAATGCCTTCTCCATTGGTGTTAAAAATTCGGGTGTTTTTACTGAACTCATGGCCTGTTTTTTGCTCTGGCACTGGTCGAAAAGGTCATACATTAGCCACAACCGTAACGCATATCTCTTAATCGCACACGCTACCGCCCTCAGATCACAGCACCCTGCATGCGGCTTCCAATCCAGCAATGTTACTAATGAGTCAAGATTGCCATTAATGCATGGAAAATCAAGCGTCAAGGTTGAAAACAATGAGCTATCACAAATTTATTGTTTACGAAGGTTTCACAATCGCTTCATTTGCACGTGATGCTTAGCCTCAAAGCGAGTCCCTCCCCAGCCGCCCGCCAAGTCGGGGAAATCTTAAGCCGTGGATTTTGATGGTTGCGCTGATATCATCCCCCACTCGTCCCAAACCACCGCAATCTGCGGGGCACGTTATAAGGAAGATAACGAATGAATGATGAAGTCTTCTGGCAACTCATTGATCAGGCCAGAACAGCAATGATTGAAGATCTAGCAGAGAATATGCAGGCGCTGGATAGCGCACTGCGTCAGCTTTCGCCAGAAGAGCTCATTGCATTTAAAAAGCGCTTCACGGAACTGCATAATCAAGCCTACAGATGGGATTTATGGGCTGCGGCCTACATCATGGGTGGCGGATGTTCCGATGATGGGTTTATGGATTTCAGAGACTGGCTGATCTCGCGTGGCCAAAGCGTGTATGAAGCCGCACTGAAAAATCCTGACTCACTGGCCGATATTGTGGATGGCGAAGAGGAAGGACAACATGAAGGCTACTCGTACCTGGTAGGCCGAATCATTGAAGAGCTCCATCCTGAATACGAAAAAGCGTTATTTGAGCAAACCTCCTTTAAAACCATTAAGTTCCCGAGTGAACCAACGGGTACAGCCTGGGAAGATGATGAGGGAACACTGGAAAAACTTTGCCCACGCTTATTTGCGATGTACTGGTAATCTTAATAACCCATTGATTATTCTGACGGGCGCAGCATGCAGCGCCCCTACGCTGTGATTCCGATGAGGGTTTATTTCTTCGCCAACCAGGGGGACGTCGTGCTCCAGAAAATGATATCTGCACCGAGATAGTCTTCTGCGAATTGTACAAACTCATCCTTGCTAAATGGCTTGCCCGTATTGGGGTTTCTGTAGGTCAAGGTCGGCTCCTGCACAGCCATGGCAACGAGTGCCAGCTTATTTTTGTATTTGTTGAAGAACGGATATGAGTTCTTCATTTGCGCTTTGCGGTTGGGAACAATATCTGGACCGCCAAGCCCAATATTATTGGCACTGGCGAACTCAAATAGTCGCCCCATGTAATTGTGGTCGTTGTTCCATTCGCACGGCCAGAAATTTACATATTGCACCACATGTGACTTGGTGAACACCTTGCGCGCAAAGGTGAGATTATCCATTTCGCCTGCGAAATAGTTATCGCAGGTAAATCCCTTGGGTGGCCTTTTCTCGTCAAGGTCAATGGCTGTTTCGGGTAAGTTCACACCATAGACTCGGCCATCGAAACGCTCTGCAAGCGCTGCCAACAGAGCCTGATAACGTTGGCGTACAGCAGGATCCCACTGCTGTGCCACCCAACCCGAGCCAATCGGCTTTCCTTCGCCAGGATTGTCAAATTGTGGCGATATCCCACCACCGTACCTGGCATCATTCATCAGATAATCAGGAACGTATCGGGCATTCTGTTCGAAAAACCGATCCTGGATCTGGATGAAAAGTTTTTTCTTGGCTCCCTTGAGACGAGCCAGATCCTGCTCAATCTGCGAAAAGTTGTATTTGTTCTTCTCGGGTTCGAGTGAGCGCCAATTGTAAACGATCTGCGCACCACCAATGTCGCTACGCGCCATAATGACTGACGCCGCTTCAAGATCGCCGGAGCTGGTATAGACAAAGTTTTCTGGCATTTTAGCTAATACGGGCAGTGTCGCAGTAAGCAATGTTATTGCGACAGTGAGCCTAATGCGTATGGTCACGAGATTATCCCTTTTTGAAGGTTCGGTTTGCCGTGTGATGCCTGGCTCTTGGCACAGAGCACGAGTTTGCATACATGCAAAGCCTGCCTCTGAAAACTACCTGAAACTCCATTGTGCGCTAACGACAAATATCGAGGGAAGAATAATACCACTTTCCACTCCAAAGTAGCTGGTAAAGTTGTATTGAACTGCATGATAGATATAGGGAGAGAAACCCACGCCGGTAGTATCCTTGAACTTTTTATATGAGCCGTCATTACCACACTGACTGAAAGCATCAAAAAAGAACTCACCAACATATCCGTAAACACCCTTAAAAACCCATCCAGAGTCATTAGACATCCAGTCTCTTCTCAAACCCAGTGCGATACAGCGGTCATTGAAACTGTTTTTCATTGTGCCAACCAAAATACTATATTTTGAATCCTCAGAAAACTTTCGTTCTACGGAGAAAAATTTGTTATCAAAGTTCTCCGTGTATTGTCCCTCATTGTTTATCATATGATACACAAAGGAGCCGGTGTTAATAGAGTATAAATTTATTTCACCTGCGACACATGCGGGCACCACTGTTAACAAACATACAATAGCCACTGACTTATTGAGCATTTAAATGACCTCTTTTAATATGCGTGGTGATTTTTTGAGAGCCCTCTCCCCTTGGCAGATACCGCGTAGTTGTCCTGTACGCTTTTCTCTCAGTAACGATCGGCCCGGTAATGCCCAGCAGGCACATGGCCATCAAACGGGAGAACGAGGGTTTAGCCATGCCAAGCTTCTTCTATCACTGATAACATCTATTAACAGTAGTACATTCTTTATACTGTTGATAAAAATCAATTCCGCGCGTTTTGGCTACACAATGAATGTCTTTTGCCTCAATGGCATCACGAATTTGGGTTACCTCACCTTCTTACGCAGATTAAACTCAACCGCCTCCTGCACCAGAGCCGTTAAGGCTTTTGAATCCACCGTATCCTCTGCAAAGAAATCAATCGCCCGCCACGCGTTACCATCCAGGCCAGCGTTAAACAGCTTATCGGCATCTACCAGGCTGGCGCCGTGGTAAAAGGTTAGCTTTACCTTTGCTTTATGGGCATTAGCGACCGCGATAATGCCGTGATGTGACCACACCGGGCTCCCTCTCCACTTCCATTCCTCAATGATTTCCGAATCAGCCGCAACAATGCACTTACGGATCTCCGCCAAGGTCTTCCCACGCCAGTCGGTCAGCGCTGCGATAAGTTGGTCAATCTGTAAAGAGGCATCCATCAAAATTCTCCAGGCACAATGTAACCTAGCACTCAGTTTAGTCATCTTCCCGCGGCTGGTGCAGCCTATCCAGCGTACCGCGAATCGGATAGTATTCCCCCACTGAAGGAATAATCAAAAGCAGCGATCCATGGACATCTCAGACTTAAGCCAAGCCCGCAGTAACACCGTCAGTAAGCTCCTCAATACGCCTAATTTTTCGGCCCTGCTGATTGAACACGGCTGGGCGGCGTTCCCGGATCGTTTTTTAAAAGCCGTCGCTAACTCGAAGGACACCACCACGCAGACCTTGCTTGATATGCTGCCTGCGCTTTCGCTGGAACTGAAAATCCAGGTGGCGCAGCAAAGCAAGCAGCCATTTATTGTCCCCTGCATGATATGGCCAGAGTTGGTCTGGCGTTGGCAGCCTTGGGAGTATGTCAGCGAAACTTTGGCATGGGAGGCGTTAACCTCAGGCTTTCCTGCGCTGATTGAGGGGCTTGTCAGCCGGCCTATGGCATCGATAGCGGATCAAGACTGTGCTGCGAACAAAGTTTACTCCGACTATTTTATGGATCCGATTGGCCCGATCCTCGATAAGCTGGATAACAACCCAGGCTGGCCAGCGTGCTGGGCAAATATTGCTATTTATCATCCGGATGAAACCGTGCGTGAAAATATGATTTTCCGGCTGGTTAATCCTTCTCAGGCCCTGTTGCAGTCACTGACCAAAGATCCTTCTCATTTGGTCAGGTGCCGGCTGGTTTCTCGCTATCATGAAGATGAAGCGTTGATGATGGAGCTACTGGACGACGTCAATGTCTGGGTCAGAGGTGAAATGGCGGAACGCGCCATATCCAGCCATATATTGACCCAGCTTAGCCAATCGATGGATCTGTTTGTCCTGAGCAGGCTGGCTCATAACCGGCAGTTTTTCCTTAATCCAAATCCGAGCACAGGCGCCCGACTCGTATGGCAAAAGCTGGCGCTGCATCCCTACGTGTTTACCGAGGAGTGCTTTGCCGGTATGGCAGCACTGGCGGAAGATAACATCATAGATTGGTCAATCTTTTCTCGTTGGGTGGAACAACTCGCGGTTAGGTGTCCTCAAGTGCGCGATAAAACGCCGCCGTTCCGCACCTTTGGTTATTCTCAATTTCCGGCTTCTGAAACCAATTTGTACGACACTGCCAGCAGCCTGTTCCAGTTTAACCGTTCGCTGGCACTCAACCCTTTGACTCCAGTAGCGATCCTCCACTTATTCAGCCAGTGCCCATTTGAGGCGTTGAGGCAAGAGGTTGCCCAGAATCCAGCCCTGCCTGCATCCTAATACGCCTGATGAAAAAGTGGTGAAGTTCGCCGAAGAAGCGCAAGTCGCAAGACTGCTGACAACACCCAACAGGCTCAAAACGTAGGGGCGCTGCATGCTGCGCCCGCTTAGCAAATCAAGGATATAGAATGTCGAAGTTAATTTATTATGTTGCAGCATCTATGGATGGCTACATTGCCACCCAGGATCATGAGCTTGACTGGCTGACTAATTTTATTTTAGGCGATGATGCTACACCTTATGATGATTTCTACCAGAGTATTGGCGCGGTGATTATGGGAGGCAAAACCTACAGCTGGATAATGGAAAATGCCCATGGCGACTGGCCTTATAAAGATATTCCGGCGTTCATTTTGACAAGTCAGGATCTGGCAATACCGCAAGGCACAGGTATAAGTAAAGTTAGTGGGAATGCTAATGATATTGCCAGGCATGCAAAACTGGCGGCAAAAGGTAAGGATGTTTGGGTCGTTGGAGGGGGTAAGTCCGCTGCATTTTTCGCCGATGCTGGGGAGTTAGACCAATTATATATCACAACCATTCCCGTATTTCTGGGTGAAGGGATCAAGATCCTACCCGTCAACCGTAGTGTGGTTGTGACACCTGTGACGAACAGGTTTTTACAAAGCGGTGCGTTAGAAAGCGTGTTAACTATAAGAAAATAGTTGCGATTAGTCAGCGTGGAATAAAAAGGCAGGATAGAGAAGCCGCATCAAGCGGCTTCTCTAGTGACAACAATCAGTGGTAAATCTCGGCCGTACCGCACATACGGTTGTTGCCGGAAGCGCTGATAATGCGATAGGCACTTGCCCCGGCTGCTTTAGCCTTATTCTCCAGTTCACGCTGGAGGCTGCTCAGGCTGTTGCTGCTTGAACAGGCGCTAATCACGCCGATTTTCTGTTGATTGGCAGGCGCAACATCAACCAGCGTGGCCGCCATGACAGAGAAAGAAAGCGTTGCCAACGCGAGTGCGGCGATGACCATTTTGACAGGTTTCATACCAGGATCTCCTTTGCTATTCAGATATGTCGGGCCGGGTAACCCGCTTTGCCAAGTACCGCAAGTAACTCGCTTGCTGCCAAAGTGCTGTCGACCTTTACCTCACCTGCCGCCGGGTTGGTTTCGATACGGGCCTGTGGGTCAACGCTCAGTAGCGCCTTGGTGACGGATTTAGCGCAGCCGCCGCAGGTCATATTGGGAACAGTGAAATGATGCATATTAATCTCCATCGGGTTGGTGTCAGATCACTATGAGGTTTGCCAGCGTGGCAAGGTCAAAGGTTTTTCTACAAAATTTTCTCTTTCGTTACAACGGCAAACCCCTTTTCCCCGCGTTTTAGCACACCGGATGCAACACCGAACTTTGGTGCCTTATTTGGCACTGTCGTCGCTGTGGTTGGTTCGGCTAAATCAGCCAGGATCGGGCAGTCTGGGCGGTCATTACCATGGCAGTGATCGGCCAGGAACTCGAGGGTTTCTGCCATCGCCTGCAGTTCGGCGATCTTGGCTTTTAGCCGCGCGACGTGGGAAAGCGCCATTTCTTTGACGTCGGCGCTGGCGCGGTCCCGATCGTTCCACAGCACCAACAGCGCCGAGATCTGCTCAACAGAAAACCCAAGGTCGCGTGAGCGGCGGATAAAGCGCAGGCTATGTACGTCCGAAGAGCTGTAATGGCGGTAGCCCGCATCCGAGCGTATGGCCTTGGGGATCAAACCGATCTGTTCGTAGTAGCGGATCATTTTGGCTGAAACGCCGGAGGATTTGGCTGCTTGACCGATATTCATCGTTCACTCCTTCATAGGGCTACAGTTAGCGTTATTGTTACTGGTTAAGCTCGCTGGTCTCCCTCACCCCAACCCTCTCCCCAAGGAGAGGGAGCTGATACGGAGCTGCGGTCAGGTGTGGTGAGCCATTTCTGGCTCTCTATCCTGCTCCCAAGCACAGGGAACAGATATGGGAATATTTTCACGTGTAGGCCAGGTGATCTTCTGCCATTGATAGCGAGCTCGAACGGTCCCCTCTCCCTGTGGGAGAGGGTTAGGGTGAGGGGTATCACCATGGCCCGACATCGGTCATTTACTTGCGGTGATGGGGATAATCTCCGCCCCGCTTTCCGCCGTTCTGCTAGAGGCCTCAACCGTCATCGGAGCCTGGAAGCGCTTAAGCCGCAGCGCGTTGCCGAGTACAAAGACGCTGGAGAGCGCCATCGCCGCCGCCGCGAAGATCGGCGAAAGCAAAGTGCCGTTCAATGGATAAAGCGCGCCCGCCGCCACCGGGATCAGCACCGCGTTGTAGGCAAAGGCCCAGAACAGGTTCTGTTTGATATTGCGGATCGTAGCCTGGCTGAGTGCGATAGCGTTCGGCACCCCGCGCAGGTCGCCAGACATCAGCACCACGTCGGCCACCTCGATAGCCACATCCGTACCGGTACCGATAGCCAGCCCAACGTCCGCTTCCGCCAGCGCCGGGGCGTCGTTGATACCGTCCCCCACAAAGGCCACTCGCGCGCCATTGACCCGGAACTTTTTCAGCGCTGCAACCTTGCCGTCGGGCAACACCTCTGCCGCAACTTCATCAATACCGAGCTGTTTGGCGATCGCCGCCGCTGTTGCCGCATTGTCGCCGGTGATCATCGCCACTTTGAGGCCCAACGCGTGCAGCGCCTTAATAGCCTCAGGCGTGGTTTCCTTGATCGGATCGGCAACCGCAATCACCGCCGCTAGGCGACCGTCAATAGCGGCATAGAGCGGACTCTTACCCTGTTCGCCCAGGCGCTGGGCGGCAGACTTGAAGCTTGCTACATCGAGGCCAAGCTGCGTCATGAACCGGTCTGCACCGACGGAGACCACCCTGCCATCAACTTTGGCCGTTACACCAAAACCCGGCACGGCGTCGAAGCCTTCAATGGTGGCCAGCATGATGCCCTGCTGTTTGGCGGCCAGCACAATCGCTTCGGCGATCGGGTGCTCAGAGCGGGTTTCAACCGCCGCAACCAGAGCCAGCACTTCGCTGTACTCAAAACCTTTAGCGGGAACGAGATCGGTGAGTTCTGGGCGTCCTTTGGTCAAGGTGCCGGTCTTGTCGAGGGCGATAACGCTCACGTCACGCAGCGCCTGCAAGGCTTCCCCTTTACGGAACAACACGCCAAGTTCAGCGGCGCGCCCGGTACCGACCATAATTGATGTCGGCGTAGCCAGCCCCATGGCGCATGGGCAAGCGATAATCAGCACCGCCACCGCATTCACCAACGCAAAGGTCAGCGCCGGATCCGGGCCGAAGATCAGCCAGACCAGGAACGTCAGCGCGGCGGCAGCCATCACTGCCGGGACGAACCACATGGTCACCTTATCGACCAGCGCCTGGATCGGTAGCTTGGAGCCTTGCGCTTCCTCAACCAGGCGGATGATCTGCGCCAGCACGGTATTGGCCCCAACCTTGGTGACGCGGAAGCTGAAAGCACCGGTCTTGTTGATGGTGCCACCCACAACGGCAGCGCCTACGCCCTTCGATACGGGTAACGGCTCGCCGGTGATCATGCTCTCATCCACATAAGATGCCCCCTCGACGACTTCGCCATCGACAGGGATCTTCTCCCCTGGACGAACGAACACCACATCACCGGTGGTCACCTGATCGAGCGGGATCTCAACGGTATCGCCGTTGCGTTCAACGCGCGCGGTCTTGGCCTGAAGCCCGACCAGTCGTTTGATGGCCTGCGACGTTCGCCCCTTGGCGCGAGCTTCCAATGTGCGCCCAAGCAGGATCAAGGTCACGATGACCGCGGCGGCTTCGAAGTAAACGTTAGCGGTTCCCTTAGGCAGCACCTCGGGAATGAATGTCGCCACCACCGAATAGCCGTAGGCCGCTGCCGTACCCACCGACACCAGCGAGTTCATATCGGGAGCCCCGCGCAACAACGCCGGGATGCCCTTGCGGAAAAAGCGCAGGCCCGGGCCGAACAGCACCAGGGTGGCGAGCACAAACTGTATATACCAGCTCGTCTGTTCACCCAACACGCCCTGCACCCAATGGTGCATAGGAGGAATTAGGTGCGAGCCCATCTCAAGGATAAAGACCGGCAAAGTGAGAATGCCCGCTATCAGCAAAGAGCGGCGTAA
Organism: Serratia sp. 3ACOL1; assembly: GCF_003668775.1. Lineage (NCBI taxonomy): Bacteria > Pseudomonadati > Pseudomonadota > Gammaproteobacteria > Enterobacterales > Yersiniaceae > Serratia > Serratia sp. 3ACOL1. Next base: position 1,508,798 of record NZ_CP033055.1, read on the forward strand.
GCCGCGCGCTTCGTTTTCGCGGCGTTCAGTATCCTGATCGTTTACATTCGGCGTTTCGGCAGACAAACGGCGGGCCTTGTAACCCGCCTGCACAACCGCCGCTTCAAGGTCAGCGGTGGAGATAACCCCGGCGAGGTGCCGTACCCGCGCACGCTCGGTCGCCAGGTTGACGCTGGCAGAGAGGACGCCTGGAAGTTGTGTCAGCGCCTTCTCAACTCTTCCGACGCAGGATGCGCAGGTCATCTCTTCTATCGCCAGTTCGGTAGTCTCTTCACGGACGGCGTAACCGGCGCTCTCGATAGCACTAACTGCTGCTTGTGGATCGGCCACGCCGCTAAAGGTGACATCTGCCCGCTCAGTGGCAAGATTGACCATGGCCGTTTGCACGCCGGGAACGGCTTTTAGTGCGCGCTCGACACGGCCAACGCACGATGCACAGGTCATTCCTTCGACCGGCAGGCTCAGACGAGCCGCTTGATTGGAACCTGATGGGAGGGAAACGGAAGCCATGGCTCTACTCCTGGGAAGTTTCGGTAACAAAAAGCTTAAACCTTCCCACCAGGGGAAGGTCAAGGCCTGTTAGCAATCAGTTCTGTGGGGGGGAATTGGCTATGCCGCTGGCACCATTACAACTGCGTTCCGTCTGGGTACAGACTTCCCAACCGCCGCCCAACGCCTTATAGATGCTGACAATGGCAAGCTGATGATTAGTCCGTGCGACGGCCAGCGCGCGCTGGCTGGCAAAGTCAGCACGTTCTGCATCGAGCACCTCCAGATAGAGACCGTCAACTTCGGCAAACCGCACCTGGAGCAGACGAGCAGCTTCGCGATTGGCCGCAGACTCCAACAGGCGCAGCTCAAGCGTACTGCCTGCAGCGCCATAGGCTTTAAAGGCATCGTCCGTTTCCTGCAAGGCGCGCAATACGGCCTGGTCATAGACGATCAAGGCCTGTTTGCTGCGGGCTTCACTGGCGGCGATCCGGGCGCGCGTGCGGCCAATATCCAGCAGCGACCAGCGAATAACCGGCACGATAAAACCCGACAGTGCCTCGGCACCGTTCAGCGAATCAAGACTCCCAGCCACAAAGCCGAGCGATCCCTGCACCTGGATCTCGGGATAGAGCGCGGCCGTCTCGACGCCAATCTGGGCGGTAGCCGCAGCAAGGTCGCGTTCCGCCGCCGCGATGTCGGCACGCCGCGAGAGGAGCGATACGGGATCGCCCACGGCAATAGTTCGCACGGCCAACGAATCATCCAACGGCACAATTGCTGGCGGCCTGAACGACTGAGGGACTGTGCCGAGGAGGATGGCCAGTGCGTTGATGCTTGCCGCCCGGCGGCGTTCCAACTCAGGCATGGCCACCTCAACATTACGTAACAGCGCCTCGGCACGCAGTCGGTCAAACTCACTGGCGGAACCGGCGTTGACCTGCTGCTCAACCAGCTTGAGACTTTCACGCTGGCTTTGGCTGATGTCGGTTACAGCGGCAATTTCGGCCTCGAGACCACGCAATTCGAACCAGGTAGCCGCCACCGTAGCAATGACGCTCACCTGCACTTCACGCAGTAACGCCTCGCGTGAGCCAGTTTGTGCCTGTGCAGCTTCCACCGAACGCCGCACGCGCCCAAACAGATCGAGTTCCCAAGCGGCATCGATGGCTCCGCGATAGCTTTCGCGTTGACGCGGTTGGTCAGGTGAAATTTCCACTTCTCCCCAACGGCGGTTCTCATAACTAAGCGCGGGGCCTCCGCTGGGCAGGAACCTCTGGCGATCCTCTCGCAGCATGGCCTTGGCCTCTTCCAACCGCATGGCCGCGATGCCAATATCATGGTTCGCGGCCAATGCCTGCTGGATCAAGGCCGTTAACGCCGGATCGTCGAAAGTACGCCACCACTCAACCTCGACGGCCCCCGTACCGAGCTCGGCAGTTGGCTCACCAAAGCTGATTGGCAGCGGCGACGATGGCGGTGCATAGTCAGGCCCCACCGCCGAGCATCCAGCCAGCAGCAACAGCGCACTCAGAGGAAGTAGCACAGCTTGATAGCGATCTCTCATGGCTGGCTCCCCTTGATGCGTTGTTTTGATGCAGAGCGATAATGCTCGACGCGGGCGGCAAGACCACGCATCACCACGTAAAAGACCGGGGTCAGGAACAAGCCAAACAGCGTCACGCCGAGCATGCCAGCAAATACCGCAATGCCCATGGAGTGGCGCATTTCCGCCCCTGCGCCGCTGGCCAACACCAGTGGAACCACGCCAGCAATAAAGGCCAGGGAGGTCATCAGGATCGGCCGTAACCGCAGTCGACAAGCCTCGATAACCGCCTCAAGTGCGCTCGAACCCTGGGATTCGAGGCTGCGTGCAAACTCAACAATCAGAATGGCATTCTTGGCAGCCAGCCCCACCAACACGATCAGCCCAATCTGAACGAACACGTTGTTGTCTCCCCCCACCAACCAGACGCCCACGATCGCACTCAGCAGACACATCGGTACGATCAGCAATACCGCCAGGGGCAGCAGCCAACTGTTGTACTGCGCGGCGAGGATCAGATAAGCGAGCAGTACACAGAGTGGGAAGATAAACAGCGCCGAATCTCCGGCCAGCTTTTGCTGGTAGGTGAGATCGGTCCATTCGAAGCTCATGCCTTCAGGTAGTACTTCCTGCGCCAGTTGTTCCATCAGCGCCACCGCCTGTCCGGAACTCACACCCGGCATGGCACCGCCGGAAATATCCGCCGAGGGGTAACCGTTGTAATGCATCACGCGATCCGGGCCGGAACTTGGCGTAACGGTGACAAACGCGGACAGCGGCAGCATCTCCCCGGCCGCATTGCGCACTTGCAGCCGACCAATGGCTTCAGCTTGCATGCGGTGATCCGCATCGGCCTGAGCCGTGACTTTGTAGGTGCGGCCGAAGCGGTTGAAGTCGTTGACATACAGCGAGCCGAGATACACCTGGAGTGCCTCAAAGACGTCCGCCAGACGAACGCCTTGGCTCATCGCCTGGGTGCGGTCGATACTGACGTCGAGCTGCGGTGCATTGACGTCAAGGCTGGTGAGCAGCCCGGCCACCTGCCCCGTGCCACTGGCTTTCTGCATCAGGAGCTGAGTTTGCTTAACCAGCGCATCCAGCCCGGCCCCCCCACGATCTTCAACCTGCATTTTGAAACCGCCGGTAGCGCCCAGCCCTGGCACCGGTGGCGGCGGGAATACGCCAAGGAAACCGTCGGGGATGCTGGCGAATTTGGCCTGTAAGCGCCCGGCGATCGCCATCGCGCTGAGGTCGTCTGTCGTGCGATCTTTGAATGGGTCAAGCATCACGAACATCACTGCGGCATTTGGCACGTTAACGAAACCGTTGATTGAAAGCCCCGGGAATGCCACGACGCTTTCAACACCGGGTTCCTCCAGTGCGATCTTCGACATCTGCTTAACCACGGCCTCGGTGCGATCCAGCGATGCCGAGTTGGGAAGCTGGGCAATGCCAACCAGATAATATTTATCCTGCATGGGGACAAAGCCCGGCGGTACGGCCTTGAAGCCGAAGAAGGTGAGCGCAAGCAGCCCAGCGTAAACCACCAGGGCCAGGCCGCTGACCCGCACAACCTTGCGGACCGTGTTGCCATAGGCGTCAGGTGCGCGTTGGAAAGGCCGGACCAACCGCTCAAACCTCCGTTCAACACGACCACGCAGGCTACGAGGATCGTGAGTGATCCCCACCTTACGTGGCCGCAACAGGAGCCCGGCAAGCGCCGGGCTGAGGGTGAGCGAATTCACCGCCGACAGAAGGGTCGAGATGGCAATGGTGAGCGCAAACTGTTGATAAAACTCGCCTTGTAAACCGCTGAGGAAGGCGGTTGGAATGAACACCGCGGCGAGCACCGAGGTGATGGCGATAATCGGCCCGGTAACCTCATCCATCGCCTTCCTGGCGGCTTGCGGAGGATCTTCACCATTTTCGATATGCCGCTCGACGTTCTCCACCACCACGATCGCATCGTCAACCACGATACCAATCGATAGCACCAAACCAAACAGCGACAAGGTGTTGAGCGAGAACCCCATCAGATGCATCACGGCGAAGGTGCCGATAAGTGATACCGGCACAGCCATCAGCGGGATCAGCGAAGCCCGCCAGTTGCGCAGGAACAGCACCACCACGATCACCACCAGGAAGATGGCCTCCAACAGCGTGGTAGCTACCGATTCCAGCGAGGCCCGGACAAACACCGTCGGATCATAGGCGATGCGCGAACTGAGTCCGGCCGGGAAGTTGCCTTCAAGCAGCTGCATGGTGGCCCGTACCGCCTGCGAAACGTCCAGCGCGTTGGCTCCCGGGCTTTGAATGATTTGCAGCGCCACGGCGGGCTCACCGTCAAGCAGGCTGCGTAAAGCGTAGGCATCAGCGCCCATCTCGATGCGGGCGACATCCCGTAGGCGCGTCACCTGGCCATCCGCGCCAGTGCGAATGATGATATCGCCGAACTGTTCTTCGTCAGTCAATCGCCCGAGGGTGTTCACCGTCACTTGGAAGGCGGCGGTAGAATTGGGAGCCTGGCCGACCGAACCCGCCGCCACCTGTACGTTCTGCTCGCGTACCGCGGCTATCACGTCGCCAGCCGTCAGCCCACGTGCCGCGATCAGGTTTGGATCGAGCCACAGCCGCATGCTGTATTCACCCGCTCCCCAGACCAGTACATCGCTGATCCCCGGAATACGGGACAGCTCGTCGCGCACCTGCAGGTAGGCGTAATTGGAAATATACAGCGGATCGTAGCGCTTATCGGGCGATAGCAGGTGCACCACCATCAGAATATCTGGCGAGGTTTTCTGCGTAACCACGCCCTGGCGTTGCACTTCTTCAGGTAAACGCGGCAACGCACGGGCGACCCGGTTTTGCACCTGAACCTGTGCCATATCGGCATTGGTTCCCTGGGCGAAAGTCACGGTCAGGATCATCCGGCCATCGGTGGCCGATTGCGACGACATGTACAACATGCCCTCTACCCCGGTGATCGCTTGTTCGAGCGGCGCTGCCACCGTTTCAGCGATCACCTTGGGGTTGGCGCCCGGGTAGGAGGCCGTCACCTGCACGGTTGGTGGCGTCACGGCCGGATACTCGCTGAGCGGTAATTGGAAGAAGGCAACGGTGCCAGCCAACACCATCAGCACCGAGAGCACGATGGCAAAGATCGGCCGATCGATGAAGAAACGTGGAAAGCTCATTGCGCGCCTCCTGAGGTTTGCGGCAGCGCAATAGGCGTACCGTCAATCGCCGCGGACTGTGGCGTAATCTGCATCCCAGGGCGAACCAATCCCTTGACGACGATGCGCTCACCCGCTTGCAGACCTTGTTCGATTACCCGCATTCCATCGGCCATCGGGCCAAGTTCGACCGGCCGGTATTCTGTTGTATCGCCTTTGCCAACGACCAGCACATAGCGGCTGCCCTGGTCGGTGCCAATCGACAGGTCAGAAATCAGTACCTTGGGCTGTGGAGTGCCAGTCTCCATTTTGACCTTGGCGAACAGCCCGGGAGTTAATTGCCCATCCGCATTGTCCACCACCGCGCGTACCCGCACCGTTCCCGTACCGCGATCGGCAGCGTTGGCGAGGAAATCGACATGGCCGGACCGCGAGTAGGTCTTGTCGGCGATCAGCGCCACCATGACTTTGGTCGCCTTTGCCGACTCTGGGGTTGCATTGGTTCGGCCAGCGGCGAGCGAACGTAAATAAGTACGTTCGTCGACATCAAAATAGACATGCAGCGGATTGATCGAGACGATGGTAGTCAACGGCGTCACACCACTGGCAACATAGTTACCTTCGGTGACCAGGGTTTGGCCGACACGTCCGCTGATGGGCGCGGTGACGCGGGTGAAACTCAAATCCAGTTGCGCAGCATCCAGCGCGGCTTTGGCGGCATCAACCTGAGCTTTGCCCGCGTTTACTGCAGCTGTGGCGGTATCAAGAAACGCCCGAGCGACGACCTTTTGGGCGAACAGCTTCTCGGCGCGTGCATATTCCGCCTTGGCGAGTAACGAGGCCGCTTCAGCCTCGCGTAGGCGTGCTTTGGCAACGTTCACAGCGGCTACGAACTCCCGAGGATCAATGAGAAACAGCCGGTCGCCCTGATTAACCAAGCGCCCTTCGGGCACGCTAACCTCATGGAGATAGCCAGCGACTCGTGGGCGGAGTTCAACCCGCTTGACCGCAGTAAGCGAGCCAGTAAATTCCACAAAAGGCGTTATCGGGCGCACGACAACTTCGGCCACCGGAACGCTAGGCGGTTTGGGAGCTGCGCCGGAGGGCACCGCCTCTTCGCATCCGGAGATCATGAACGCGGCGCTTATCGCCGCAGTGAGCAGGGTTATAGCTTTGACTTGCATCGGTTTACCTTTCGCGACGATGGTCGACAGTAGGTTTGGCAGGCTGCCTTTATCCGGCTTGTCACGTTTGGAAGGTCAAGTATTTTTTACGGCAGGCTATGGGCAGCCAAATTGGAGCGGAGTCACGTTGATCGCAGCGGCTCCGACGTCAACGTGAGCGGGCCGCTGCAGTAGCATTTCAGGAGGGTTGATTTTTAGCCGCTAAATGAGATTGAGGCGATAATATAAGTGAAATAGAAAGCCCCATTAATAAATAGCATCCACACTTTCAGATTTTTGTTTCTGGCGTTGATCCACAGCCAGAATGCCGATGAAAGCGTAATAAACACCCCGATCAGCACTTCATGCCGGGGTTGCCATGGCGTCAATAATATCCCGATAGCGGGTAATATGGTGCCTTGGAAAACCATTGCGCCGGTAATATTACCTAATGCCAGAGTATCCTTCCCTTTGCGTATCCATAGAATGCTGTTCACCTTCTCTGGCAATTCGGTAGCTATAGGAATGATAATCAATGACAGTAACAACACAGAAATGCCAAGTTTTTCCGATACTGCGGCCACACCATCTATAAAACCTAAAGCCCCCGCCACCAATACGCCCAAACCAATTAAGGTTTGCAGGATGATGGTAAATAGCGTGGTGGGCAATCCCACTCGGGATAAGAACATGACGTTATCTGCCGCGGTTCCATTCCCCTCCGCCACCAGTTTTTTCGACGCGTGTAAGGTTTTTACAATATAGGTGACGTAAAGCAAGACCAACAACACGCTGACGCCCATCCTGGCGATTTTCATCTCCACGGGAATGAACAAGGCGATTGCGGCCAATACAAAAGCCATCAGGAAGAAACGCGTATCCCGTATAAACCCCGTGGGCTCAGGGGTGATAGATCCGTTAATACCCCGCCGTCTTACCACGGCCAGCGCCATCAAAAAGATCGACAGCGTAGAGAGCATCAGCGGCGCGCCCAATATCGCCCCCACGCCAATCTCTTCGTTAACATTAGCCGCCGACGTGCCGGCAACCAGGGCCAAAATGGGTACCATGGTTTCAGGTAAGGCGGTACCAATGGCGGCAAAAAGCGATCCGGTTACCCCCTCAGAGATCTTCAACCTTTCGCCAAGGTGTTCCAGAGCATTGGTGAAAATTTCAGAGGCAATCAAGATGATGACTAAGGATATCGCGAGCTGGAAAAATGACAGCGTCATCCTTTAGCCCTCAATTTGCCCGGTTTTTTGGTGAGGTAATTTGAGAGTAAAGCAGAAAAAAGGGTCATTATGGAAATACCGACTGGACGTTGCAAACCATGGTGTAATATTCCTCGTCCAATCCAAAAGAAATATTACCCCTATGGTCTCGCCAATCTGATCGACGGATGTGCCACAGCAACGTGCTGAGTATGTTGACACATCCTCCTTCATGATGAAGGAAGGCTACTCCCCAAATGAGTGGGGCAAGCTTAGTCGAACTGTCATGGCGCTGTCAAAGTCAATTACTCTGCCGGTCTTTCACCAGGCGCAGTGTTTGATAAATCGTCATCAACCGCTGGACTAATTCCGTGTGGTTATTGGAACGAATACGCTCGGGTAACTCGTTTAACCATTCAGATAGTTGCACCAGGCCGTAGCCATTTAGCGCCTCGGCCAACATTTCCACCCGCTCAATCCCACGCCCTCCTTGATGCCGGATCCCCTGCTGTAACCACTGAGCCAGCAACGTTTGGGTGTCTGCCAACGCTTGCTGCATACCTGAACGCTGTTGCAGATCGGCCTGGCGCTCCATTGGGAAAGGCTCAGCCTCATCGGCGCACAGCGAGAATATCTGGGTGTCACTGGCTACGGCCAATGGCTCGATAAACAACTTGCCTGACTCGATCTTCACCCTGCCTGAAATCAACCGTGCTGGAGTTGCTGGCGTGAGCATTGCCCTTGCCAATACCTCGGTAGCCTGAGGGGCGGCACTATCGTAATTTAGTGACACCGTCACTAAATTGTCATCACGATCCTCTCCGCTTAAGATATCAATCTGCAGGCACTGCAAGGCCGGGTCCCAGCACCAGTCGAGCACCTCGCTAACCGGTAAGATATGCAGCTGTTCGATCGGCTGTCTGGGGCGTACAAAATCCGGCAATGCCTGCTGGAGATGACGTTTCAGCGCTGCCGCATCAGGCTGCCTGAGCGGTTCCCCCAACAGCTCCCACGCCCGGGAAGAGAGCGGCAACACGCTGGTATATTGCTTACCGCTGGCAATGTCTAACGCCCCGTTTGCCCGGCGCTTGGCGGCATTGGTGATCACCTGGCAGGCCGCCATTTTTTTTACCGGGTGGCCAGCAATCCTGCGGCTGCCTATCGGCGTCGCCACGCCTTGTGGATCGCTATTTTTAGGCCACTGACGTTCAATGACCATCAGCGCCTGGGAGTCCGGGTCGGTGTAGATCAGAGCCACCCCTTCCTGCTGCTCGTCGGCCCAATAACGCGCGCCGAGTGATACCAGTTTCAGATGTTCCAGTTGGATCTCACCTTTGACACCCAGGCCAAGAATTTCAGCCGCCGGAAGCCGCGGTAAGGCTTGCTGCTGCGCCTGTTGGTCCATGCACCTGGCCGCAACTAACCGGGCGGAAAGCCCGCTGATGCGCTGCAAAAATTCGACCGGATGATAGCGGCTTGAACGATTATGTTGATCGGCCATCCCTTGCTGAATATCCGCCAGGCTTTCACTAACCCAGCGCCACTGAAGCTGCTGGGCATGGCGACTCACTTCCGCCATCAGCGGTTTGATGGCCGTCTCTGGTTGGCTGCTGCCGTCCGCCCACAGCTTGAGCAGCAATTTATCCAACGACGTTTGTAATAACACCGCCTCTGGCTGGTCAAATAAGGCGTTTGCCTGCGCCTGTTCGCCGTCGGGCAAACGGATTTGCAGCGTTAACTGCTCAAAGTCTGGCTGGCTGATCTCGGCCTGCTCAAAACCCCAGACCGCCATCACAATATGTTCGCAAATCGTCTCCTGAATACAGTCACAGCGCGCATGGGCCAGGCTGTTGCGGGAGAAAAATCGCACGTCACACATCGGTAAACGCGCTGACGGAGTGGCTTGCGCCCCGCTGCCTTTGCTCAATTGCACCACTACGCTGCCCTGGATCAGCTTTTTAGCCCGGCTAATGACCGAGAGCGGGACATCACTAAGTTGTTCACTAAATCTGGCCGGTGACCAAGCCGGTGCAGATTCTTGCGGCTGAGCATCGTCAGCTTCTGGGGGCAACCCGGTAGCATGTAACGCCTGATAGGCCAGGACCAGCGTGACCCGATGGCGGCACATGCTGCTGGCCGGGCAGCTACAGGTCGCATCCCGCAAGGTTTTTCCTGGCGGAAAAGTGACTTGGTTGCCGTCTCCAAACTTGGCATCAATACAGCCATCGTCACGCTCTGTCAGTTCAGGTAGTTTTCCTTCGGCGACCTCTTTCTGTGCGCGCTTGACGAAGCCCGCGTTGCTTAACGCCATCAGGGCTTCCGGCGTGAGTTCGAGTAAATCGGAACGTTGAGTCATCCTTGTACCTTTTCTGCCAGCCAGGCCGCCAGTTCGCCGGGCGTCATGGCGCCAATTTGTGCGCCGACCGCGACCAGCCGGTTAGCCATGTCACGATCGTATTGTGGGTTGGCCTGATGATCTAACGCTGCCAGCCCCAGCACTTTGGCTCCGGCCTGAATGCAGGTACGCACCCGCCGGACCAGTTCACCTTCGCTACCGCCCTCAAAGAAATCGCTCAGCAATACCACGATCGTGCGCTGGGGATTGGTGATGCAGGACTGGGCATAGCCCACCGCCTTGGCGATATTAGTGCCGCCACCGAGCTGCACCTTCATCAGCAGTTCAACCGGATCGCTGACGTCTGCGGTCAAGTCCACTACTGCGGTATCAAAAGCGACCAACCGCGTTTGCATGCCTGGTAAATTCCACAGGCAGGCCGCCATCACGGCGGCATGGATCACCGAATCCACCATGGAACCACTCTGGTCTACCAGCAGGATGATGTCCCAACGTTCACTATGGCGTTTAACCCGGTTCATAAACGCCGGGGTTTCGATAAACAGCTTGCCGTGCTGCGGGCTCCAACGGTGCAGGTTTTCGGCAACGGTGCGTTTAAAATCAAAGTTACGCGCCACCTTGACGTGCGAGGGACGGCGCCGGTCGCGGCTGCCGGAAAATGACTGACGCACTTCACGCGCCAGGCGTTCCATGATCCGCCGTACCACTTCCGCCACCAACCGGCGTGCGGCGGCCAACACCTGCGGGTTCATCAAGTGTTTGGTATGTAACACCGCTTTCAGTAACGCTTCCGAGGGTTCAATACGTTCCAGCACGTCAAGATTGGTGACCACATCGTCAATGCCGTAGCGCTCAACCGCGTCCACTTCCAGCCGTTCGATCACCTCTTTGGGGAACAACTGGTGGATCTCATTAATCCACTCAGGCGTGGTCAGGTTGGATTTACCCAGGCTGGCTCCGCGCTCACCGCGGGCCAAACGTTCCGGATCCCGGCCATACAGCCATTCCAGGGCGCTATCAACTGAGCGATAGTGATCGTCTAATTCACCCAACGAGGCTTCGGCGGCTTCGCCTAACAGCAAGCGCCAGCGTTGTAACTCTGGAGTTAATTGATTTGCCATTACGCCAGCCCCCAGTGGCCAAGGATTTCCAGTGCCCGCTTTTCGGCCTGTTGCATAGCGGCAATCTCCTGCGGCGTTGCGGCAGTAATTTCACGATTTAATGACGAAACCGGTAGATGGCTCGCCTGATGGAGCTCCAGTATCTGGCGGGCAAACTCACCACGCTCCCTGGGTGGCAGCCAGGCAAATGCACCGCGCATCGCGGGTAAGGCCAGCAGGAAGTCTTCGTCGTCCAGTGCGGTAACCAACTGGTTCAGGCCGTCAACAAAGGTTAAATCCTGGGTCAACTGGTGGCGCGCCAACGCAATCAATCCGCTGAGCGCATCGCCCATTTTATTGGCTGCCAGGGTGGCCAGCAGCGCTAACGGCTGTGCGTTCAGTGATGCGATATCAGACAGGGTGTCATTCAGGCTGAGTAATGCGCCTAATGCCGCACCACGGCTAAGCGGATCGGCATCGGTAGACGCGGCTTTTCTTTGCCAAACGGTGAGCGCGCGATCGGCTTCCAGCGCGGGAAATAATGTATTGCGGTCGGCATCAGGCAGCGCGAGCAGATCCCGCGTCACCAAGCGGATCGCCTGAAATGCCGCAATGTGCCGATGGCTGTCGGCGGGGTTCACGCTGCCATAGCTTTCACATAGCCACAGCGCGCGGTCGAAGGTTATCTGGATCACCGTCAACAAGATCGGCGATCCTTGCATACCTACGCTTTCACCGTGGCGATAGAGCATGTGGGCCGCTTCCAGCGCCAAGCCCAGGTCTTCAAAGTTCCCTTCCTGGCTCACCGCCGCAGTGAGCTGTTCTACGACTCGGCTACTGAAATCCGCCAGACCGGCCAACGCCGCCTGATTCAGTAATTTAACCAGCGCCACCACCATCCCCTGGCTACCGTGCAACTCCAGCAAGGCTTCTTCCAGCTTGGCCAGTGCCGCATCGGCCAGCGTAGCGCCGTAGGAAGCTGCCTCAATCAGCGCAGCAACTTGCTCAAGCGGCGCACGAAGCTGCCAGTGTTCGCTCATTTCGCCAGACATGGCTTGCCCAACGCCCTTCAGGCAGTGGATGCCCGGGATCGCCAATAGCAATAACTGATGTAGGGCTCTGCTGCGCTGGCGATCCTCAGGTTTAAGCAGGTCGAGTTTGACCTCCGAGGGGATCGTAATCGCCAACCGTTCAAGTTCGAGCTCCAGCGAAATCAACAACGGCGGACGTGGCGTATTGGCCGCCAATTTACCGTGAGACTCCCCAGCTAAAACTGCCATCATCTGCACCAGGATAGGCTCGGTTCCTGGCCGTAAAGGACCGCGATAGGTCCACGGCAGCGGGACATCCATCGCCTCTTTCACCAGCGAACCGGCCATGGCATCCAGCCAGTCGTTGCGTAACGGCAACTGGTGGCCGCGCAGCCGCGCAAGTGCCTGAACCCGTAGATAAACCGCGCCCATATCGGCGGTAGACGCCGGTAGGTTAAGCTTGCGCAGCCGTTCAAGTATGCGCTGGAAAGCGTATAGCCCGGCCTGCTCCAGGCCAAATTCCCACACCCACTGCTGGAACGCCGGTGACGGCATGCCCGAGGCATAGCCGGTGAAAGCATCCAGCCGCTTATAGCTGTAGGGCACCAAATAAGAGCCGGTGGTGTATTGAGTGTCGCCTTGCCAATCGTCAAAACATTGGCTTATAGCGGGCAGTTCAGGCTCATGTTCTTCACTGGGGAGGTTTTGCCACAGCTTCATCAAGGCGGGTGCGTGATAGCCGCCACACACCACTAACACGGTCCCGTCCTGTTGATCCATGGCCCAGCGGATCCAACGGGCCATCATGGCTTCACGATCCTGGTTGCCCTGCGAACCGGGAACCTCTCCGCGCAGCCGTTCGAAATAGTGGCTTAGACGTTGCTCCAACTCCTGCACATCGCACCGATCTTCAAATAACCGATCCCAAAGCGCGTCGCGCCCCTGAATGCCCAGCTCCAGGCTCAGTGCCTGTTCAAAATCCTCTGCCCGTTGCTGCTGTTCGGCATCGGCTAAATCGGCGTAGCGGTTAGCAATATCGGCAAACGCAGCATGCCAGGCCGGCAGATCCATAAAGCGTATTTCCGCCTTGATCGCCCGCGCTTGTTGCAGCGCCTGCCACTCTGGAGAATGCTCGGCAAACGGTGACCAGGAACCTCTGCGCACGCCCTGCCCAGGCTGTTGCGGCACGCCATAGCTATAGATAGCCAGCGGCAGCTTATGGGGCAAAAATAGCTCATCGAGCCGGGAGTTGAAGTCCATCGGCCCTTCTATCAGCACGTAGCGCGGTTTTAGCGTGTTAATTCTCGCCGCTACCAACCGGGCACAGGCCGGGCTGTGATGGCGGATACCGATGATTTCCGGTGATTTATTCATTACGCAGCGCCTTTAAGGCAAACGGTGTCTGGCTTGGTAATAGGCCCGCCAGTGGTTACCGGGCTTTTTCGCGACCTTCTGCTCAAAATAGCGCCTGAGTTTTGCCCGATCGTCCGCATTGTCTTTGACCACCGTCCCGGCGATACACTCCACCAGGTCGGCGGGCTCACCGCTTCGCTGTTCAAGAAACCATGCCCGCACTCCCACCGCATGGGCCACGTTCACCGCCTCGGCGGTCGACATCACGGCGGTTAACCGATCCATGGCACTGTCGCCGCCTTTACCCGCTGATTTCTCACCGCCGCGCAGATCGCGGAAGGTCGTGACCAGTAACTCCAGCACCTCAACGGGGACGGTGTGAGGAATGGCGCTCTTTTCCAACAGCCGGTTAGACGCGGTAGCCACCAAATCCAGTTCCTGTTGGAAATCCATGATCGGAAATACGGTTTCAAAATCAAAGCGACGCTTCAGTGCGGCACTCATTTCGTTCACCCCGCGGTCACGGGTGTTGGCGGTGCCGATAATGTTGAACCCTTCCTGCGCATACAGCAGGTTATGGTCATCATTCAGCTCGGGGATGGTCATCACCCGATCGGACAACATACCCAGCAGGCAGTCCTGCACCTCTAATGGTGCACGAGTGATCTCTTCAAAACGCACGATTTTGCCGTCGCGCATGCCCTGATAAAGCGGTGCCGGAACCAGCGCTTTCAGCGAAGGCCCTTCGTTGATCAGCATGGCATAGTTCCATGAATACTTGATCTGATCTTCGGTAATCGATGCCCCGCCCTGGATCGTCAGGCTGGAGGTGCCGGAGATGGCGGTCGCCAGCAGTTCAGACAGCATGGATTTGGCGGTGCCAGGCTCACCGACCAACATCAGGCCGCGGCCAGTCGCTAGCGTGACCAGCATCCGTTCAATCGAGGCCACGTCGGCGACAATTTTGCGCTCAATGCCCAACTTTTCGTCACCCAGAATAAAGCGCCGGGCGGCATTCAGGCTCAGTGCCCAGCCCGGCGGGCGCGGCTGGTTATCCAATTCTGCCAACAGGGCAAGTTGTTCTGCGTATTGTATTTCCGCTGGTGGCCGCTGCATTTTTTGTTGTTCAGACATAGGGATGGATTCTCTTGGTAGGCGGTACGATCCCGACATGCGTCGGGATCAAGGCAAGCTTAGGCGCGCAGGGCTTCCATATCGCGGATCAGTTCGCTGATAACGATGTCATCCACAATAGTGAACGGTTTGCGCTCTTCGGTTCGCTGCCAGTAATACTGGCCGTCGTCGATCACCACCGTCTCCAGCGTCTGTTCAGGGTATTCATCGACCATGCCCACAATAATGCAGGGGTCAAACGACAGGCTAAACCCTAACCGACGATCGATAGGTTTGATAAAGTCCATGATCGCGCCGCCGTCCTGGGCATCGCCACGGCGCCAACCTTTGTTAGCCAGCCCAAGAATACGGCCAGTGGGGACTACGGCCCCTTTCCAGCGCAGCAGCTCACGGCTTTCACGCTCTTGTTCGGTCAGGCTGTAGGTATCGCGGCCCAACTGCACGAACGGTTGCAACAGTTCATAATCGGCAAACAGTTGGCCGAAGCCTGCCGCCTGGTGCTCAGGCAACTCCAACGCGTGCGGAATACCAATGCGCACGTTATCGCCCTGCGGCAAGGTGTATTCGTCATCTTCTGCGGTGGTCAGGCTGCCGTCTTCGGCAACGCGGAAACAGTCCACCAATTTGCCGCCATGAGTAGAATCATCGTCCACCAGATACACGCCCCAAGCCAGGCGTTGCACCAAGTGGCGTACCAGAGGATGGCGCACCAAGAACAGTTCGAACAGTTCAGGGGTCCAACGGCGGCGCTGGCACATGGCAATTTCCAGGCGCACAACTTGCTGAGCGGCGACGGTGCGGGCATCTTTTTTCAACAGCTTGAAGATGTTTACCGCTTCGTTGGCCAGTTCCTGATTGTCGGTCTTTTTCGGCTTCGGCAGATCTTTCAGGCGGGTGCCATCCATATCGCGCACGAACGGTTTGAGTGTTTCATCGAAGCTGACGGTAAACTGGCGTTCGCCGAAATCCAACCGCAGCGAGCCGTTTTCATCCAGCCCTAAATCCGGAGCTAAACGGTCTTCCAACTCCTCAATGGTTAACTCGCGGGCTTCGGCAATGGCCGCAATCTTTTCCCGTGCCCGATCCTGTAAGCCTTTAAACTTGACCTTCTGCGCGATACCGTTCAGCAGCATCAGCGCCACGTCGGATCCGATCTGATTCAACACTTCCAGGCCGTTAACCGCCCGCTGATGCTGAGCCTCTCCCGGCCAGGCACGAATAAACGGAGTGAGCTTGCGTGCGGTGTCATCGGTACCAAACAGGCCCAAAGACATAAATGCCCAGCCCTCTTTGGACGGTGCCGCAGCAAATAACCATGCTGAGAACATATCCCAGGCAAAGTCCGCCAATGAGTCTGGATCGCAAGCCTGTTTTACTTGATAGATCCCTTCATACAACCCTTCACTTACCGGGAAGCGCAGCATGGTGCCTAAATGTTCCAGCGCGCTGTCCGGCAAGGCTTTTTTACTCGCTTTCAGTAACGGACGACGCCAGCCAGCGGGTTGATAAAAGTCAGGAGATTTGCTGATTTTACTCGGGAAGCGATCGAGCGGATCTTCATCCAGCATAGCGCGCAGTGCGTCGGTTACCTCTGGATTGCCGTAAGCCTCACCGGTCTGCATAATCAGCGCTTCGTGACCCTGCGTGGCCAGCATCCGTAACGCTGAGGTAGCGCAATCTTTGGCTTCACCTTTTTTGCCCAATGCCGCAGGGATCAGGCCGATAGCGCTGTGTTGCGGATATTTACACAACCACTGTTGGGCTTCGCTACGCAGCGTTTTCAGCTTGAGGTAGGCACGGGCAATCAGCGGGGCCAATTCGCTGGCGCCCACGTGGCCCCAGACATTGGTCAATTCTGTTGGGCGAGAGCGTACCGCGTTGATCAGGCCAGGTAGCGCTGCTTCACCAAATTTGGCCACCATATACTCCTCACCGCTGCATTGGTGAGTAGACAAACTGTTCCATAAGGCCAGTGCCATCTCATCGGGCAACAGCGAGGTAAAGCGCATACTAAAGTTTGACCAACTGGTTTGTTCAAGCTGAGCCTTCCAGGCGTCGATCAGGCCCTGGGTATCCCTGTTTCTAATGGCAATGGCTGCCGTTTCGTTCTGGCTCTTTCTGTTACCTGATTGATAAATCTGGAAACCCAGCTCATTGGCCAGCGTGTTCATATTTTTTGCGGCAGCCTGATAGCGTTTTTCTTCCCAGCCATTCAGCGCTAACCACCGTTTTTTCTCTTCATCGGTTAAATCGAGTACCGGAGCCAGCACCTGTGGCTCAAGTGCCAGGACTGCCGCTTCGCGTTTTTTCTTTTTCTGTAGCCAAGGCGGGCTGACCAGCACCAGGGGTAAATCAGCCTCATCGGCTAATTCAACCGGGCCAGATACGCGGGCAATCAAATCTTGCACTTGAGTTTGCGCTGCCCCGCTCATCCAGGGCAGTAACTGGGCCACTTGTTCAGGATTGGCCAGCAGCAGATTGCTTAAGCAGGCGCTCAACATGCCGCTATCTTTGTTGTTAGAGGCCAACAGCTCGGCAAGCGCCGGGATCGATGCCAGCGGCCAGCGGTGTGCAGCGTCGATAAACCGCGCCAGAAACGCTTTACCCTGACCGGAGACCTGCGCCAGTGCGGTAATTGCCGCCGGTGTACCAATACAGGCGAGAGCATCACCGGTAAGGGTGATTTCCGGCTGGTAGGCCAGGATTGGCACTGCGTTAACGCCGCGCTCTGCAATCAGCGTAGCGATACTAAATTCACAGTTAAGGAATGCAGCGTGGCGATAGGTAGAACGGCTCATTACGCCTAACGACTTCAGGACAGCCTCGTCGGTGGCGACCAACTGTAGCCATGGCGTGACGTCACTATCCCCCTGTTGGAGCAACTCACCGGCTAACCGGTTCGCGATATCTGGGCGTTCAGGCAGTAACAAGGCAATCAACGGCTGGCGGCTAACATGCAGCTGCGGCAAGCCCGCGAGCAGTTTATCCACGCAAATCTGCCATTCGGCCTCATCGGCACAAGCCAGGAACTTACGGAAATGCAGCTCAGCGCAGCTATAAGGGGACATCCACGAGCCGCTTAGCGGATCTGCGATATCTGTATTGAGGTAGTAACTGTGCTTTTGCGCATCGCTATCCCAGTTTGATTCAACACAGATCCCTTGAGCCAGTAGCAGCACATCAATCGCGTACGGCAATCCCTTTCTGGCCACTAAAAAGTCGGTAATATCTGTCTTGTTGTCGCCGTAATAACGGTTGCTACCGGCATTGCATGCCAGGGCAAACAACACCGCATCTGACTCAATGGTGCCATCCATCTGTTGATCGGCCAACCGTTGCCAGCTTGCAACATAAGTCTGGCGCAACTCCGCAGACGAGGAGTCAAAGTCAGTCTGAAAATCGTCACTTTTATAGAGGTGGTTGCGAAGCTTGATCCAGCTCTGCTTATCGTTTAGCTCTGGTTTTTCGCCCGGATGGGCTCGGTTGGCCAATGCCTGAACGCTTAAATTCTTCGGTAAGGAAATCGGGTCACCATTGGCTAACCACGGTGGTGTTTCGCCAGCAGGTTTGTCGATGTCCGAAGAGATAACGGATTGCGAGAGTATGGTGGCAGCAGAGATCGGAGGCGCACTTTCTGCTGGGGTATCGCTTATTGGCTCAGCGCGGGGTTTTTCAGCTGGTTCAACCTTCGGTTTTGGCGCTGTGGCGCCAATGGTGGCGTTTTCATCAACGGCAATTTCAACGTAGCCTTTGCCGGTTTTTTCCTTCACCAGCTTGGTCATGGCAGCCGAGGCCTTGGCTTCGTTATCAAAACTCTTGGTCTGGCTTTGCCCTTGCGTACCAATCTTGCCCCAGCGCAGGTTTAAATCACTGTCCGACTGCTCGATTTGCCAAAATTTGTTTGATTTATCATCTTTGAATTCGAAATGACGCACCGTTGTCTCCCTGGGGATCAATTATCCATAAAATAACGCGTGGGATTAAGTTATCAGATATTTAGGCTATGAATAGAGGGGCCGCATGGAATTTGGGAAAAACGCCATGCGATCAGATGGATGACAAAGCGATGTGCACTCATGCTGCGCCCACGGCCCCTCTTAAAGATAACAGTGCAACTGTATGACCCGCTTAACCGTTGTTAATGCCTCACGCAGGGTTGGCAGCGGCAGCGAACCCAACGCCAAACGCAGGGCATGTGGTACATGAACCGAGGTAGCAAAAGGTTCTGCGGTAGAGAGCGAAATACGCTCTTTTAGCAGGGCTGCGGCGATGCGATCCGCCCTGACCTCCTCTGGCAAGGGCACCCACAGAAAATAAGAATCAGGGTGGCCGATATAGTTCAGCTCGCTCAGTGCTTCCCTGGCTATTGACTGACGTAACCGGGCATCTTGGCGTTTTTCGTCTTCTAGCCGCATAACGGTGCCGTCTTCGATCCACTCACACAGGATCGCGGTCATGATCGCCGGGGTATTCCAGGTGGTTGCCCTGATGGCTCGTTCCAATGCGGGGATCCATTTTTCCGGTGCAGCCACTATGCCAACACGCAACCCGGTCGCGACATTCTTGGAAAAACCGGAAATATATACCGTGGATTCTGGGGCGAGAGTCGCTAACGGCAGTGGCGGTTGCTCTGCCAGATAGGCGTACGCGGCATCCTCGATGATTAGCAGCCCATGTTCGCGAGCCAGCGCCACCAACCGGTGCCTCAGTGGCTCGCTCATCACCCAGCCAAGCGGATTATGCAGCGTTGGCATGCAGTAAACGGCTCGCACCGGGCGGCGCTGGCATAACCGTTCAAGTTCCGCCAAATCAGGGCCATCGCTCAACGCGGGAATGGCGACCAACTCAAGATGGTAGCTCTCGGCCAGGATTTTAAAACCCGGATAGGTCAAGGCATCAACCGCGACCACGTCGCCCGGTTGCAACAGCCCCATCACGGTGATGGCTAACCCTTGTTGAGCGCCATTTACCAGCAAAACGTTCTCTGCCGCCAGGTTTAAGCCACGGTGGTTCAGATGTCTGGCTACGACCGCCCGCTCGTGTGGCCGACCTGCATGGGGTTGATAGCGTAGCAATGCGTCCAGATCGCCGGAGGAAGCCAACTGACGTAAAGCTGCCCTCAGCAGTTCACTTTGTGACGATAGCGTTGGGTAATTGAAGTTCAGATCGAGCATGTCCGTGGCGACGGCCTGCTGATCGATGCCCAAGCCCGGCGGCAGCGAAATCTCCCGGACAAAGGTCCCCCGACCCGCTTCCCCGCTGACTAATCCCATCGCTTCAAGTTCCGCATACACCCGTGAGGCAGTGACCAACGACATACGTTCCTGGGCGGCAAGCTGGCGATGGGTGGGTAAACGGGTCCCTGGTATAAGACGCCCTGCGCGAATATCAGCGGCAAAACTATCGACCAGCGATTTGTAACGGGCTCGTGCCATAGCAACTTGTATCCATGACAATTTTTTGATTGTCATGATTTTGCGGCATAACATGCCGATCCACAATCCTCCAGCGTCGAAAATAAGGGTGTCCCATGCAGGTGAAGATCGAGCAAAATAACTCCAGCGGCTGGCTCAATGGCTTTTTGGGCATGGTGATCTTCAGTGGTTCACTCCCCGCCACCAGAGTCGCCGTGCTCAGTTTTGATCCTCTATTTCTTACCGTCGCTCGTGCTTCTATCGCGGGTCTGTTCGCGTTCCTGCTGTTAGGGCTGTTTAAACAACAGCGGCCACGAGGCGATCAGGTATTCTCCCTGATGATCGTTGCATTGGGCGCGGTGGTGGGCTTCCCACTGTTGACCGCGTTGGCGTTGCAGCATGTGACTTCGGCCCATTCCATCGTCTTTCTCGGCCTGCTGCCCTTGGCCACCGCGATATTTGGCGTGCTACGGGGTGGTGAGCGCCCTCGTCCCGTTTTCTGGCTCTTTTCCATTATCGGCAGCCTGTTGGTGATGAGTTTTGCGTTTGCTCAGGGAGTGTCCGCTTCGCTGACCGGGGATTCCTTAATGCTGGCTGCGGTGGTGGTTTGCGGGTTAGGCTATGCCGAAGGGACTAAACTGTCGCGTGAGCTGGGAGGTTGGCAGGTGATCTGTTGGGCTCTGCTGTTGGCATTACCCGTGATGCTGGCGACCTCATTGCTGCTGATACCCTCATCCTTGGAGGCTATTCCCCTGCCAGCCTGGATAAGTCTGGCCTACGTTTCGCTGTTCAGCATGCTGATCGGGTTTATCTTTTGGTACCGGGGCCTGGCCCAGGGCGGTATTGCCAGCGTCGGCCAACTGCAATTGCTGCAGCCCTTTTTTGGCCTGGCGCTGGCAGCAGGCTTACTGCATGAACCCGTCAGCCTGCTGATGTTGGCCACCACGTTGGGGATTATCCTCTGCGTGGCGGGATCGCGCCGATTCGCCAATTGACTGCTCCCCGCCCTAAAGGGCGAGGGTTCCCACTTCACAGAGCCGAACCTAAGCCGCGTGCTGCGATTCAGGACTTACAGGCTCTCCGTGGGCTAACACTGCCAGCCCGGCAGCTTTGATATTACGCGCCGCGTTGATATCTCGATCATGCTCAGCACCGCACTCAGGGCAGTGCCAGTGACGAACATCAAGTGGCATTTTTTCCATGGTGAAGCCGCAACAGCTACAGCGTTTTGAGGACGGGAAAAACTGATCTATGGCAACGACAGAACGTCCAGACCCTTTCGCCTTGTACTGTAGCTGTCGTACAAACTCACCCCATCCGGCATCGGATATCGCTTTCGACAGTTTGGGATTACGGAGCATGTTTTTCACTTTCAGGGATTCAACGCAAACAACTTGGTTCTCGTTTATCAGTTTGCGGGACAACTTGTGCAGGCTGTCCATTCGGCAATCAGCAATTTTAGCGTGGAGCTTTGCGACTTTTAATCTTGCTTTAGCACGGTTCCTTGAACCTTTTTGCTTCTTGCTCAATCGGCGCTGTAACAACGCTAAACGTTTCGCGTACTTCGCCGTGTGGCGGGGATTGCCGGTTTTAAATCCGCTATCAGTGACGAACAAATCTTTTAAACCCATATCAATGCCCGTCATTTTTGCGGTAACAGGCAGTGATTTTGGTTCAAATTCGCACAAGCAGGACACGAAATATCGACCTGATGCGTCTTTGGAAATTGTGACGGTTGAAGGTGTCGAGGGGAGTTCACGACTCCAGCGAACATGGAGTGGCGTTGTGCTTTTAGCCATGTACAGCGTGCCGTTACGGTATTTAAAGGCACTCGCCGTAAATTCAGCAGATTGTTTGTGGTGTTTGCTTTTGAATGTTGGGTACCTGGCACGCCCCGCAAAGAAGTTAGAAAAGGCGGCCTGTTGGTGGCGAAGAGTCTGCTGTAACGGGACGCAGGAAACATCATTCAGCCAGGTAAATTCAGGCTCTTTTTTTAGGGCGGTTAGTCGGGCATTAGCCTGAATGTAGCCGATCTTCTCCTGTCGTTCGCGGTACGCATCAGTTCGCCAGCGGAGAACTGAATTGTAGACAAAACGCACACAGCCGAAGGTGTGAGCTAAAAACTCAATCTGATCCTGTGTTGGATAAAACCGATATTTGTAGGCGCGTTTCATATGTACAAAATTACAGGAGTTATAGTGAAAAGACAAAAAGAAGTTAGCTTGAAAATCGCCTCCTTTCCTCCCCGGCCTAAAGGCCGAGGTCTCCCGGAGGCAATCTGATGATCGGATCACTTCACCTTGGCCATCAGCGATTCACCGATGGCGTAGAACTGCCCACCGGCAATATAGTGCAAGCTTCGTAGTGCAGGTTCGGCTGAGTCAAAATGCCAGTGGCCATCTTTAAATACCCGCGTATCGGACCAGGCCCCGGTCACTTCACCAATAAACAGATCGTGGGCCTGCTGATTATGGGGCTCCGGGATCAGCCGACACGCCAGCCAGGCGGAGCATCCGGCCACAAAAGGCAGTGGCCGATCGTCAAAGCTGAATAGCTCGACGCCACAGTTTGCCAGTTTGTCGGGTTCGGTATGCAGGCTGCGGTTACCGACCTCATAGGTCAGCTGTAGTTGAGCCGCAGTGGGTACCTGGATCACAAAGCACCCACTCTGCTCGATCAGCTCACGGGTTTTGGTCATCTTGTCCAGCACTACCGTCAGCTTCGGCGGCGAGAAGTCCAGCGCACAGGCCCAGGCGGCGGCCATCACGTCATTGACACCGTCGTGGCTGGCGGATACCAACACCGTTGGGCCGTGATTAAGCAAGCGATAGGCCTTTTCCAAGGCCACGGTGGCAATAGGTTGGTTCATCATTTCTCTCTTAAAATTACGCTGGGCCAGATACATTATCGTAGCGCGGCCGCGAACCATTGTGAAAGAGATGTTGGTGGCAGTCGTATCTGTGACAACGTCACTCTTGTGTGGCTGGCTGCTCCCTGCGATAAAACTGGCTCCACAGCGCCATCAACAACCCCAGCCCCGCTAAAACGGCGGCCACCAGATAGGTCAGGTGTAAACCTGCCGTGCTCCCTAACCGTATATCGCTAGTTGCCGAGGCTAAGGCGAATATGCCCCCATGGCGGAAGCCCCGATGATAAAGCCAAGGTTGCGCGCCAGATTTAACAGACCAGAAGCGACCCCACGCCGCTCGATGCCAACCTGTTTGATCACCGCCGTGTTGTTGGCCGCCTGGAACAAGGCATAGCCTGCGGTGATCAGGCAGATCGGCAAGATATAGCCCACAACGCCCTGCGTGGGTGACATCATCGACAAAACTAATGCCCCCAGGCAAACTCCCAGTAATCCCAAGCTAATCATCTGCAGTGCCCCGAAGCGGTCGACCAGATATCCCGATGGCACCCCCGCCAATGCGGCGATCAGCGGCCCGGCGGACATTACCAAGCCAACCTGCTGTGGCGCTAATCCTAGCCCATGAGCAAGATAGAACGGCCCCACCACGAAGGATGTCATGATCACCGTACTCACCAGCATGTTGGTTAGCAGGCCGCTGCTCAGGATTGGCTGACGCAGTAGGGCCAGTTGGACCAGCGGGCTCGCCACTTTTCTCTCAACCCAGACGAACGCGCTGGCCGCAACGGCTGTTCCCAACAGCAGCAGGCTATTGAGCGAGCCGAAATGGCCGTGCCCCAACGTCATGGCCAGCGAAAATAGCGCCAGCGTCAAACCGAGCAAGGCCATTCCGACGAAGTCAAAACGCGCCTGTTTCGTTACCTGCTGCGGAGCGGTTTGTGGGAGATAGCGATAAACGCAAAACAGCGCGACGCCCCCCAGCGGCAGGTTGATCAGGAAAATTGACTGCCAGCCAAACCCGGCAATCAAGACGCCACCCAGCGTAGGGCCAAGCGCAGTCCCCACTGCGGATAAGGTGCCGAGCAACCCCATCGCCCGTCCGACCTTATCCTTGCTGATGGTTTCGCCAACTAGCGCCAGAGTGATGGCCATCATCACTGCGCCCCCTAGCCCTTGCGCAGCACGGGCCGCAATCAGCCACCAGATGGTAGGAGCGACAGCACAACCCAGCGAGGCGAGCATAAACAGGCCGAGACCGGCCAGTAACAGCGTGCGACGGCTGATGATATCCCCCAACCGTCCGACGCCCACAATTAGCGTGGTGATTGCCAACAGATAAGCGATCACCACCCATTGGACATCTTGAAACGAAGCGCCGAACACCTGCGCTAATGTGGGTAGACTGACGTTGGTGATGCTGCTACCCAGAGAGGAGAGCAGCGTTGGCAAGGCCAGGCTGATTAGCCCGCCACGCAGGGCCGATTGGGGTGCGGGCAAGACATTGGGTACGGTGGATTTCATGGTTGGCTGATTCCTGAATTAACTTGTCAGTCAGCGTATGACAAACCATGACATGGCGGAAGACGCAGGGTATGCAGTTTATAAGTGCATCAAACGCCATATGTCAGAATCGGGCGCAGCATGCAGCGCCCCTACGGTCGAATTTAGCAATACCTGTGAGCTTTCTCACAACTCCGCGACAAAGCCGGGGGCGAGCAAAAAATAGGAACTGTATAAACAACGGCTGGCAAGCCACCCTTGGCGCTCTCGGTATACTCAAGGCGAATCAACCTGAGTGAGTAAGTAAAATGAAAACAACAGAAATCGTCTCAGACAGCTATGTGAAGGTCGGCGTACGGGAAAAGATTGGCTATGGCTTCGGCGATCTGGCCTCCAACCTTTCGTTTGGTTTTGTCTCCCTGTTCTTACTGTTTTTTTATACCAATATTTACGGCATCAGCGCGGTACAGGCGAGCCTGATTTTTGTGATCGCCCGGGTGCTGGATGCCGTGTTTAATATCTTTGTCGGTTACTTTATCGATAAAACCCAAACCCGGCACGGCAAGCTGCGCCCTTACCTGCTGTACGGCGCGGTGCCCTTGGGGATCTTGACGGTCCTGTGTTTCAGCACCTTCGACAGTGACTATAAATTTTATTACGCGCTGATCACCTACACCCTCTATTGCCTGGCCTACACGGCGGTCAATACGCCCTATTCAGCCATGACCAATATGCTGACCCAGCACGAAGGCTCGCGGGCTTCGCTGTCGGTTTACCGCTTTGTATTGGCCATCGTCGGTTACCTGATTGTCTCGACCACTGCCGACGTGCTGATTTCACAGTTCACCGATCAGAAGATGGGCTATGTGTTTGCCGTCAGCTGCTTTAGCCTGTTGGCCACCTTCTTCTTCCTGGCCTGCTTTGGCATGACCAAAGAGCGGGTGAAAAGCCTGCCAGATCAAAAGGCCCCCACGCTAAAAGAGATGATCACCGCCGTTTCCGGCAACCTGCCGTTAATCCATCTTTCCCTGTTCACGGTGTTTTTCTATATCGCCTATACGGTGTGGATGGCCATTGCGATCTACTTCATCAAATACACCCTGGGGGATGAAAGCTTTACCGCCAAGTTCTTCATGATCCAATCTGCGGCCTATGTGGCGGGTACGGTGATCTCAGAAAAGATCATCAGCCTGATGGGCAAAAAGAAGATGGTTCTGTTGGGGCTGCTGATCGGGATTGTCGGTTTACTGTTCCAATACTTCCTGGCGGGAGATAACGCCTACCTGATTATGACCGGCGTGTGCCTGTACAGCATTACCTTGGGGATGGGCTTTGTCGCGATGTGGTCGATGATTGCCGATACCGTTGAGTATGCCGAATGGAAACACGGCGTACGTACCGAAGGGGCAATTTACGGCTTCTTTAACTTCATCACCAAAATTGCCATGGCGATTGGCGGCGGCTGTGCTGGCCTGATGCTCGATTACTTTGACTATTCGTCCGAGCATATCAGCGACAACGCGCTCAACGGCATCAATATGATGATGACGCTGTTCCCTGGCCTGATGTTTGCCCTGGGGATGCTGTTTATCTTCTTCTACAAGCTGGATGAGCACACCTACCGGAATATCATCAAAGACATTGAATTGCGCAAAGCTAGCGCGCAGTAACCAGCAGGTATCCTATGAAAAAAGATTTCCACGCCATCATTGCCACCATGACTGCCGAAGAGAAAGTGGCGTTACTCAGCGGTAGCGGTTTGTGGCGCACGGCCAGCTTCCCGCAGCATGGTATTAGCGACATTGTGATGACGGATGGCACCTACGGTGTCCGTTACAGCACCAGCCAGATCGAACAGGGGGAAAATTGGCACATTAGCGATTTCCTCGCCGTGATTGGCCAAAGCGCAGGCGAGGTAGAGCAGGAAGAACAAAAAGGCGGCTCTGAGGCGCTGTTCAGCAAATCCAAACCGGCCACCTGTTTCCCGAATGGTTCCACCCTGGCCTGTAGCTGGGACGTGGATCTGGTGTACCAAATGGGCGAGGCGTTGGCCAAAGAGTGCCAGGAGTTGGGCGTCGGCATTCTGCTTGGTCCGGGGATCAATATTCGCCGCACGCCTTTGGCAGGCCGTGGCTATGAATATTACTCGGAAGATCCGGTGGTCAGCGGTGACGTGGCCGCAGCCTTGATCAACGGGCTGCAGGACGGTGGCGTGGGGGCCAGCCTGAAGCACTTTGCTGCCAACAATTCAGAATACCGCCGCACCGAGATGGACTCGGTGGTGGAAGAACGGGCGCTGCGCGAGATTTACCTCTCGGGATTCAAGCGAGCAATCGACAAATCCAACCCCTGGACGGTGATGTCGTCCTATAACCGGCTCAATGGTGTGCAAACGTCGCAACACCATTGGCTGCTGACCGAGGTACTGCGCAATGAGTGGCGCTATAACGGGCTGGTGATGTCCGACTGGTATGGCATCAAGGATCGCCCCGCTTCCTTGCTGGCGGGTAACGATCTGGCCATGCCGGAAACCCAGCGTGATAAACAGGAACTGTTGCAGGCGATCGAACGCGGTGAAATCCCTACAGAGGTTCTCGATACTGCCTGTTTGCGGATGTTAACCCTGATCGACAAGGTGCAGCGCCACCGCAAGCCGGGCACCAAAGCCGATTACCCGCAACATCACCGGTTAGCACAGCAATTGGCTGCCGAATCGATAGTGTTATTGAAAAATGAAGGCAATATCCTGCCGCTGCAAGCCGGCAAGAAAACCACCATCGCCGTATTGGGCAAACCGGCGCAGGAGCCGGTGATCCAGGGCTCGGGTTGTGCTACCACCGTGCCTTACATGCTCGATCGTCCGCTGGACGAAATTTTCGAGGTGGCCGGTAACGACTTCCAGATCGATTATGCCATCGGCACCCCGGATGATAATCACGTAGATCCGCAAGCGCAGGCACATGCGGTTGAGCTAGCCAGCAAGGCAGACGTTGCCGTGGTGTTCGTCAGCACTGCCATTGGCGAAGATGGCGAAAATGGCGATCGCCAGGATTTGAATATCTTGCCTAGCCATGAAGCGCTGATCCGCGCGGTAGCCAAACGACAGCCCAATGTGGTGGTCGTATTGGCTAACAGCGATGCGGTAGTGATGCCTTGGCTATCAGACTGCAAAGCCCTGCTGGAGACCTTCTTTGCGGGCCAGGGTATGGGACGCGCTGTGGCGGATATTCTGTTTGGCCGGGCCAACCCCTGTGGCAAGCTAACGGTCACGGTGCCCAATACTCTGGAAGAAACTCCGGCCTGGCTCGATTACCCAGGGGAAAACCTGCGCCATCACTACAGCGAAGGATTGTATGTAGGTTATCGCTACTACGACCGACGTAAGTTGACGCCGCAGTTCCCATTCGGTTTTGGCCTGAGCTATAGCGAATTTAGCTATGCCAAGTTGGCGACCTCGGTCACCGAACTTGAGGAGGGGCAACCCTTAACCGTCAGCGTTGAGGTGACCAACCGTGGCGATCGGGCCGGTAAAGAGATCGTACAGCTTTACCTGACTGCACCACAGGGAGATCTGGCACGTGAAGTGCTGGCGTTGAAAGCCTTCGCCAAAGTGCACCTTGAGGCGGGCGAAAGCAAAACGGTGACCATGACGCTGGAATGGCCGGATTTTGCCTGTTTCCATCCAGGCATGGCCGCTTGGGTGGTCGATCCTGGCGAGTACCAGCTTCACGTGGCGCGTTCTTCGCGGGATATCGCGCTGAGCACGGTGGTCAAGCTGTGCGCCAAGCCCTATTATTTACCGCTAAAGGTGGATAATTCGTTGCAGCAACTGATTGCTACCCCGCCGGCTTTTGACCGAGTGGTGAAGCTATTGGTCAGCAAAAACGGCTTGCCGGAGGCGCTGATGCGCGAAAAGCTCATCGCGATTGCTCCGGATCTGTTCTGCGGCCTGTTTATCGCCCTGACGGAGTTCCTGGCTATTGCTATTACTCAGCAGGAGTTGGAGGCTGCATTAGCGGAACCTGCCGCCGTGTGACCCCTCACCCCAACCCTCTCCCACAGGGAGAGGGAACTGGTACGGTGATGTGAATAAGTACGTAATTCAATTTATGGCATTTTAAATTTAGGCACAGGTATAAAGTTGTAGTACGGACAGTCCCCTTTTCTTAGGGAGCGGTATGGCGATGTAGTTAGGCCAGATTGTCGCATTCACCTGAGATCAGATTGATGCTGAGCTTACAGGTGGCACGGGCTGTCCCCTCTCCTTGGGGAGAGGGGTAGGGTGAGGGAGACAGATCCCACACCCGTATTTTCATCACCAACCTCAGGGGATAAATAAGCCGATGTTTCCTTTCTCTGTTACGCGACAACCCAAGCCGCAATCCCATCGGCAGGCGCAAGCAGCGATCCATGAAGGCAGCGGCTATGAGCTGATCTCGTTTGACGCCGAAAAGCTCAACGTCTTCGCCGCCGAGGTTTACTACTGCGAGCCCCATTGGCACTCGGCCCCGGAGCTGATCTGCATCTTGTCCGGCGAGTTTTCCGTGACCCTAGGCCATGCCACCTCGGTGGCCAGTGCGGGCAGCATGCTGTATATCAACCCGGACGAAATCCACTCCCTTGAGGCTCGCGCCCCAAACAGTCAACTGCTGACCATCCAGTTCTCCCCCCATCTGTTTGATGAGACCCACCCGGCCCCGCTGATGTTTAATCAGGGCGAGCACGCATCAGAGCAGCAGATTAGCAACGCCGTGATCGCCCTGCTCGATAACCTGGTCACGGCACAGCCCTCGTTTACCCGCATTGCCCTGGTTTATCACCTGTTGGGCTCGCTTGCCGCCGCAGCGCCAAACCAGGCAGACCAACAGCAGGTTGGCGTCAGGAAAAAAGACCAACAGTTGGTCAAATACGGCATTGAGTTTATCAACCAGCATTTTGACGATGAGCTCAACCTGGCCACCATTGCCGAGCACGCTGGCGTCAGCTACCACCACTTTTCCCGTATCTTCAAAAAGATCAGCGGCTACAACTTTAAAGAATATCTGACCATGATCAGAATTAATAAGGCCAAACTGCTGCTGAAAGACACGACTATCCCGATCACCGACATCAGCTACACCTGCGGTTTCAGCGGCCACAAGCAGCTGATTTTTGCCTTTAACAAATATTGCCGCATGACGCCAACCGAGTTCCGAAAAAGCTACCTTACCACCCTCAATTCGGCGGCAGAGCTGCAGATCATGACCGATTTCCGCTGTCTGCCACTGGATCGGCAGATCGTGGCACGTTTACAGAGCTTCAACTCTGACCCGCAATAGTGAAAATAATCATTGCCCTATGCCGCCCATGGCTATACTTACCGCAGTAGCTACCGCAGGTATCGCCGTTGCCTGAACTCTCCTGTCTTAACTGTCTGTGGAGCCGTGCCCATGAGCAAATCAGCTAAAACTCCCCGCCCTGTTAAAGCCCCAAGCTATCTGGATGCTCTACTCCCGATAGTCACGTTGATTTTGCTGGTCGGATCTTCCGTTGCTCTGTTTGGACTTGAAGCCGTCAACGGCCCTCTGCAGGTGGCCATCATCCTCAGCACCATGATCACCGCTATGGTCATCTTGAAGAATGGCCATAGCTGGGAGGAGGTTTCCGAGTCCGGCCGCAAAGGCATTGCCACCATCTCCGGGGCCATTTTTATTCTGTTTTCCGTCGGGGCGCTGATTGGCACCTGGAACATGTCCGGCACCATTCCTACCATGGTGTATTACGGCATTATATTGATCACCCCCAACTGGTTCTATCCGATAGCCTTTTTGGTCTGCGTTGGCGTTTCTTTAAGTATTGGCAGTTCCTGGACCACGGCGGGCACCTTGGGAGTCGGGTTGGTTGGGCTGGCCAATATGCTGGGAATATCACCAGAAATTACGGCTGGAGCCGTGATTTCCGGGGCTTACGTGGGTGACAAGATCTCGCCGCTGTCTGAAAGTACCGTATTGGCCGCTCAGCTCAACGGCGTCGAATTGTATAAACATATTCGCGCCCAGCTTTGGACCACCATTCCGGCGGCGGTCATTGCCCTGCTCGCTTTTATCCTGTTAGGGCTAAATCAGCACAGCGCCTTTGATGCCACCATCACCAACAACGAACTGACCCGCTTTAACGAACTGTTCCACATCACACCTTGGAACCTGTTGCCGCTGCTTTTCCTATTGGCATTATCGGTCGCCAAGGTACCAGCCCCGTTGGCCATCATATGCTCAGCCTTGATGGCGGGGATCATGACGTCCTTTATGCAACCGCAGGTGATCGAACGCTTTGTTGTCGAGCCCGATCTTGCCAGCCCGCTGTTGGCCATCAAGGCGGCCTGGCTGGCGATGGCGACTGGTTTTCAGGAGAACTCAGGTATTGAGCAGATTGACGCCCTGCTGTCACGCGGCGGTATGGACAGCATGTTGTTTACGATCTGGCTGATTATTGGCGCGGTGACGTTTGGCATTATGGTGGATGACTTCGGCCTGTTGAACAAACTGGTTACGCCGCTGCTGCTGCGGGCCAGAACCGTGGGCAAGCTGTTTACCTCGGTGGTTGCTACCGCGATTGGGCTGAATATTGCCGCGGGCGATCAGTATATTGCGCTGCTGCTCCCCACCCGGCTGTACCGTGCCGAATTTGCCAAGCGAGGGCTGGCGCCAGAGAATCTGTCGCGCATCGTTTCGGATGCTGGGATTGTCACCTCCCCGCTGATCCCATGGAACTCTTGCGGGGCTTATATGGCTGCGGTACTGGGGGTCTCGACCATGGCCTACATGCCGTTTGCCATCTTTAATATTGCCGCCCCGCTGATCACTCTGGCACTAGGCATTACCGGTTTTAATATTCGCCATATCCCGGTGGCCGCCCCGTCAGAAGGAGATAATCCGAGCCGTAAAGCGGTTGAGTAGCAACAACCGTGAAATCAATACCGAGGCAACAAAAACCAGGACCAGCAAGGTAAATTTAAGCGTGGCGTCATTGAAGTCATACAGCGTAGTAATGAAATAGAACACGCTGTAGTGAACGATATAGACGCCCACCATCGCCGGGCTAATAAACTCCACGACGCGGGTAAGCAATCGGCTCTTGATGGCGATATTATCAAACAGGATAAACAGCGCCAGGCTCATAGCCAACAGGTGCAGGTGCTCCAACACAAACCAGCCGGCGACGCTGATCTGGGTATGGGTTGATAGGTAAAGTTCGTAGAAATACATGGAGATACCGATGGGGATCACCAGCAGCCTGGCGGCCCACAGCACACTGGTTTTTTTGGTGAACCTGCGACCCGGCGCTTCCCCCAGCACATGACCAATTATGTAGTAGCCGCCCCAGACCCAAATAAACGAATAGCTGGAGATAAACAGCGGGTCATCTTGGGTATCGAGCGGGCTGAAAATATCCAACAGGGCAATAATGACAACCAGCCCGGCAAACACGCCCGCAGTGATTTTCAAATGCTTAATACCCTTAAGAATAATGGGGTAAATTAAATAGATGATCCCCATATTCAATAATATGCCGTTTTGTAGAATATATCCCTGATGAATGTATTGGGTTTTAATCAAGGATGAAACAATGTTCCAGAAAATCATGATCAGGATAATGGATTTGATTTTCACCATGATCTCCTGCCTGGTAAGTTTCTCCACCTCATCCATATAGCCGATAATGATAAAAAACAACGGCTTGGCGATAATAGACACAAAGTACAATACCCCCATGGTATTCGCATGGAGGAAACACTCGAAAGCGCACATTTGACTGGTCGAGAAGAAGGTGACGGCGGCAAAACAACTTAAACTCTTTAATGCCTGCTGGCTGACACTGTTGATCATGGTTTTCCATCCATCACCGGGTTGATGTAACACACCCTACTGTTTTTTATAAAAATAATCTTAGTACATTAACACCCACTGCACAACGCGCATCTTTAACCATTATCCGAATGACCATCGATATCATAGGATTTTTCCTAGAAGTCGATGGACAGGTTTTGATAGATTAACTATTTTTATACAACCTGCATTTTTATGCTTAAAGCACATTGGCTTCCCTAGCCAGCAACAACCCGTTACCTTTTACTATCCAGTTGATTTAATTTAAAAAATAATAAATCTAATTGTATCTACAAGTTAAAATCCGCCAAAATAAAGCATTATCATTAATTTCATTATCTTTAAAGGATTGTTAATCAAGAATATTCTTGCATTTGGTTTTTTATTCCGTCAGGCAACAGTATTTCCCCCAAACTCGGAACCAACTGTGCTGATGTTGAAGAAAAAAGTTATTTGCGACAGGAAAATTTGCCGGTTATGACTATGATTTAATCGTAAGTCGGTTGGTAACGTTATCCTTTAATTACGCAATACTTTATTTGACTCGGTGTCAGTAAGGAAAACCATGACGAGCTCATCAACGAATAAATTGTCCCTATGGTCTCTCACCGCACTGGTAGTGGGCTCCATGATAGGGGCCGGTATATTTTCTTTACCGGCCACCTTTGGGCGCGCTACGGGAGGGTTTGGTGCCATTATCGCCTGGTGTATTGCGGGCGGCGGGATGTTAATGCTGGCCTTTGTGTTTCAAACGCTGGCGCAACGTAAACCCGATCTCGATTCCGGCGTGTTTATCTATGCCAAAGCCGGATTCGGTGATTATCTGGGCTTTGCCGCTGCACTTGGCTTCTGGGCCGGGACCTGTATTGGTAACGTCTCTTACTTTGTGCTGATCAAATCCACCCTGGGGGCCTTCTTCCCGATATTTGGCGACGGCAATACTATTCCCGCGGTGTTGTTTGCCTCGGTCATTCTTTGGGGATTCCACATTCTGGTACTGCGCGGGGTTAAAAGCGCTGCGGCGATCAACACCATTGCCACCATCGCCAAAATCCTGCCGATCCTTATCTTTATCATTGTGCTGATCTTTGCCTTCAAAAGTGACGTGTTTGCACTCAACTTCTGGGGAACACCAGAGACCGCAGCCTCAGCAGCCTCTTTGGCAAGCGTGGGCGATCTCTCTCACCTTAACGACTACGGCTATGTAGGTCATGCCGCTGCCGCTATCGTCCCGACCGCGGAACCCGAATCCCTGTTCAGCCAAGTGCGTAGCACCATGCTGGTAACGGTATTCGTATTCCTGGGGATTGAAGGCGCCAGCGTCTATTCCCGCTATGCCAAAGAACGCAGCCACGTGGGGATTGCCACGGTGTTGGGGTTCATCGGGGTGCTGTGCCTGTTGGTACTGATCACCATGCTGTCTTACGGCGTGCTGCTCCGTCCCGATCTGGCGGCGTTGCGCCAACCTTCGATGGCGGGCGTGTTGGAAGCTATTGTTGGGCGCTGGGGGGCGATCTTCATCAGCGTGGGCCTGATTGTTTCGGTACTGGGCGCTTATCTCTCCTGGTCTTTGCTGGCGGCAGAAGTGCTGTTTTCCGCCGCGAAAAGCAAGAGTATGCCGAAGGTGTTCGCCACCGAAAACAGCAATGCGGTGCCCTCTTCCGCCGTCTGGCTGACCAACATCACCATTCAAGTGTTCTTAATCCTGACGCTGTTTAGTGATTACGCCTTCCAACTGGCGCTCGAACTGACCAGCTCCCTGACGCTGATCCCTTATCTGTTGGTAGGTGCCTATGGGCTGAAGCTGGCCATGACCGGCGAAACCTACGAAACCGATAAACGCGATCATAAAAAGGATCTGATCTTCGCGCTGATAGCCACCTTCTACGCACTGCTGATGCTGTACGCCGGTGGTATGAAATATCTGCTGCTCTCCGCCATCATCTATGGCCCAGGCACGCTGCTATA
This sequence comes from Serratia sp. 3ACOL1, assembly GCF_003668775.1. Taxonomy (NCBI): domain Bacteria; kingdom Pseudomonadati; phylum Pseudomonadota; class Gammaproteobacteria; order Enterobacterales; family Yersiniaceae; genus Serratia; species Serratia sp. 3ACOL1. The sequence continues at coordinate 1,542,970 of NZ_CP033055.1, forward strand.
CATTATGGCCAAACGTGAACAGCACGCAAAAGTGTTCACCCCGGCCGAGATGGGGCTCTTTGTAATCGTTATGGTCGCCGCCGTGGCTGCAATCTACAGCATTGCCACTGGCGTTATCACAATCTGATCGAGGCAAGACATTATGTCGACTAAAAAAAAGACGCAGTCCAAGTTTGGTGTTCATTCAGAAGTAGGGAAATTGCATAAAGTCATGGTCTGCGCCCCTGGCAAGGCGCATAACCGGCTGACGCCGAGTAATTGTGATGAACTGTTGTTTGATGACGTGCTGTGGGTTGAGCGCGCCAAGCGTGACCATTTTGACTTCATGACCAAGATGCGTGAACACGGCGTAGACGTGGTTGAAATGCACAACCTGCTGGCCGAAACCCTGGCGTTGCCTGAAGCCAGAAAGTGGATCCTGGATCAGCAGATTGTGCCTAATGAAGTGTCGCTGGGGATCTTGAATGAAACCCGCAGCTTCCTGGATGGCCTGGCACCCCGGGCGTTGGCGGAGGTACTGATCGGTGGCCTTTCCACTACCGAGCTGGCTAAAGAAGGTTATGCCGACCACGAAGAGCTGAAGCTGATCCGTGAAGCGGTAGGCATTACCGAATATCTGCTGCCACCGCTGCCGAATACCTTATATACCCGTGATACCACCTGCTGGATCTACGGCGGCGTGACCTTGAACCCACTGTATTGGCCTGCCCGTCACGAAGAAACCATTCTGACCACGGCGATCTACAAGTTCCACCCAGACTTTGGCGAAGCCAATGTGAACGTCTGGTGGGGGGACCCAACGGTGCACCACGGTACCGCCACGCTCGAAGGTGGGGACGTGATGCCGATCGGCAACAAAACGGTGCTGATTGGGATGAGTGAGCGTACTTCGCATCAGGCGATCACCCAACTGGCCGCTGCGCTGTTTGCCAACAAACATTCCGGCGTTGAACGGGTGATGATTGCCGCCATGCCGAAACTGCGTGCCGCCATGCACCTGGATACGGTATTTACCTTCTGCGACCGTGATGTGGTGACGCTCTACCCGGCTATCGTCAATCAGATCAAAACCTTCTCACTGCGCCCGGATGATGGCCCAACCGGCATGAAGCTGAGCCGCGATAAAGGCACCTTTGTTGAAGCCATTGCCGGAGCACTGAACCTGAAAAAACTGCGGGTGGTGGAAACCGAAGGCAACGACTACGACACTGAACGCCAACAGTGGGACAGCGGCAACAACATGGTGGCGCTCTCTCCTGGGGTGGTGCTGGCTTACGACCGTAATACCAAAACCAATACCCAACTGCGCAAAGAAGGGGTTGAGGTCATTGAGATTGTCGGTAGTGAGCTGGGCCGTGGCCGTGGCGGTGGTCACTGTATGACCTGCCCGATTATCCGCGATGCCATTGATTATTAATCGCCAAGCGTGATCAGAAAAGGCCGGATTTTCCGGCCTTTTTTATGCTGACATTCCCTCACCGGATTTACAAGGAGCGCTGTATAACCCGCCCCCTTCACCGGGCTTAAAACGTAGGGACGTTGCATGCTGCGCCTGGCAGAACATCCTCGATTCAAAGACCTTCGGTGACAATCTTGGCGGCCGCAGCCAACACGTCTTTGCGAGCTTCGGCATTCTGCTGTGGCTGCGTGAAATAGGTTACTAATACCAACGGTGCGTGGTTCGCTGGCCAAATTACGGCGATATCGTTAGTGGTACCGTAATCACCGCTGCCGGTTTTATCCCCAACCACCCATGTAGTTGGCAGACCTGCGCGAATGCTTGCTCCGCCGGTAGTATTCCCCTTCATCCATTCAACCAGTTGAGCACGCTGTGGTTCACCCAGCGCTTTGCCCAAGGTCAGGTTTTGCAGGCTTTTTGCCATCGCCAGCGGTGAGGTGGTATCACGCTTATCACCTGGAATGGCGGTATTTAAAGTGGGTTCGGTACGATCGAGGCGGAAGGTTTTATCGCCAATAGTACGCGCAAATTCTGTCACTTTTGCCGGGCCGCCAAGATGCTCAAGGATCTTGTTCATCGCCGTGTTGTCACTGTACTGGATGGTGGCGGCGCTGAACTCGGCCAGGGTCATCCCGGTATCCAGGTGTTTTTCGGCGATCGGGTTGTAGTTGACCAGATCGGATTGCTTGATCTCCATCCGCTTAGCCAAAAGATTTTTATCCGTCTCGCTCTGTTTTAACAACGCCGACACTGCCATCACCTTGCTGGTGCTGCACATGGGAAAACGTTCATCCCCGCGATACAGGATCTGCGAATTATCGGCGGTATCGATCAGCGCCACACCCAGGCGTCCACCGGAGCTTTTCTCCAGTTCAGACAGTTGCTGCTGAATATTCGCCTTGGCATTAGCGGGTTGCGCCCATAACGGTGCGCTACCGAACAGCAACGGCATAACCGTAGCCACCATCAGGGTGGTTTGACGTAATGTATTTTTAACCATGTTTTGCCTCACATAAAATGGATTAACGCAGTAGGTCGTCCTTCAGATGGCAGGAAATATCCTCTTTTAGACCGTTATTGACAAGCGACAAGAATTTTCTCTAGCATAAAGAAAATCTTTTGGATAACACCTATGCGCTCTAATCTTCCCCTGAATGCCCTACGTGCTTTTGAAGCCTCTGCCAGACATTTGAGTTTCACACGGGCAGCGCTGGAGCTCTATGTTACCCAAGCCGCCGTTAGCCAACAGGTTCGGCTGCTTGAAGAGCGCCTGGGTATGGTGCTGTTTAAACGCTTACCCCGTGGTTTAGAAATGACGGAGGAATCGCGGGCGCTGTTTGCCGTGTTAACCGACGCCTTTGGCCATATTGAAAAAGCCTTTCGGCAGTTTGAAGGGGGACAATTCCAGGAAGTGCTCACCGTCGCCGCCGTCGGCACCTTTGCCGTGGGCTGGCTGTTGCCGCGTCTTGATCGGTTTAGGCAAGAACATCCTTTTGTCGAGCTGCGGCTGCGTACCAACAATAACGTCGTCAATCTGGCCGCCGAAGGGCTGGATTTCGCCATCCGATTTGGTACGGGTCTATGGCCATCAACCCATAACGAAATGCTGTTTGAGGCTCCGCTGACCGTGCTGTGTACGCCCGCTACGGCTAAGCGGCTCGTTACCCCAGCCGATCTGCTGCAAGAGGATTTACTACGTTCTTACCGTGCTGAAGAGTGGGAAAACTGGTTTGCTGCCGCTGGCCTGCAGGCGGTGAGAGTTAATGGCGCCATCTTTGATTCATCCCGTCTGATGATCGAGAGCGCTATCCATTCCGGTGGTGTGGCATTAGCCCCAGCGAAAATGTTTGCCCGGGAACTCGCCACCGCACAGCTGGTGTGCCCTTTTGCTACCGAAATCAACATGGGCAGTTACTGGTTAACCCATTTAAAATCGAAGGCAATGACCCCGGCGATGGAAATATTTAGCGAATGGTTACTGAAGGAAGCGGCAGAAGATAATACGTAGGGGCACAGCATGCTGCGCCCCTCGAGTTTCCAGACTTATTGCAGCTCCTCACGGATCCGTTTGGCCGCACTTTGCAACAGCTTATAGGCCTCATAGCGATTGGCGTGCAACTGGCGGAAATCCGCATTCGGTTGGTATTGGCTATCCAACTCGGAAAACTGCGCCATCGCCTGCTCCACCGAGGTGGCAACCTTCCCCGCCACAGCACCCAGGATCGCCGATCCCAGCAATACCGGCTCTTCCGCCTTGGTTGTCAGCACGGCGCAGCCACAGCTATCCGCCAGCAACTGCCGCACCAACGGGTGACGACCAGCCCCGCCGCTAATCACGATCTGCTCAACGGTGACGCCCATCTGGGACTGGGCATCGAGGATTTGCCTGAGCCCATAGCCAATCCCGCAAATTCCGGCAACATACAGGGCCACCAGGTTATCGAGGTTGCTTTCCATACCCAACCCGGCAACCACGGCGCGAGAATGAGGGTCGGCAAACGGGGCGCGGTTGCCAAGGAACTCGGGAACCACATGCAGGCCATTGGCGAGTTTTGCTGCTTCCGACGCAGAAACCATTTTGCCCAGCGCCAAATCGGCCAACAAGGTTGGCAGTGAAATACCCAATGCCTTAGCCTGCTCCGCAGCCTCTGGTGCCGCGGGGTGGAACGAGACCAACTGCTTGATCGCCGCCCCCGCCGCGCTCTGCCCACCTTCATTCAACCAAAATCCCGGCACCATTGCAGAGTAATATGGCCCCCAAACGCCTGGGACAAACGCCGGGTTTTGCGTGGTGGTCATCGTGCAGGACGACGTGCCAAACACGTAAGCCAGGTTATTGGTGACGCCACCGCCACCGCCAACACCGACGGTACCAATCCCGCCAGCATGGGCATCAATCAAGCCCACGGCGGCAGGCGTGCCCGCTACTAATCCCATTTCTTTGGCCGCTTCTGCCGTCAGGCCATTGCCACAAGGCGTACCAGGTTCTTTGATGTGTTCCCCAATGCGGCGGAACGCTTCGTCTGCCAACTCTTCAAGGCCGATGGTACGGAAATAGTCCGGGTCCCAACGTTTCTCATGGGCCAGATAGGTCCATTTGCAGGTCACCGTGCAGACGGAACGAGCCAGATCCCCTGTGGCGCGCCAGGTCAGGAAATCCGCTAGATCGAAGAACTGCCAGGCACTATCGTAGACCGCACGACGATTCTCCTTCAACCAAAGCAGCTTGGGCGTTTCCATTTCTGGGGAGATTTTTCCGCCAACGTAGTTAAGTACCGGATGCCCGGTAGCGTTGATCCGCTCGGCCTGCTCCGTTGCCCGATGGTCCATCCACACGATAATGTTGCGGTCCGGATCTTCAGATGGCCCGACTGCCAGGGGGTTGCCGTCTGCATCGAGTACCACCAGGGAGCAGGTGGCATCAAAGCCGATGCCTGCCACGTTACTTGGGGAAATGCCGGATGCAGCAACCGCCTGCTTGATGCTGGCACACACCGCTTGCCATATCTCACGGCTGGATTGTTCAACATAATTTTCAGGGCCGCGGAACAGGGTAATCTCTTGGCTGGCATGCGCCAACATAGTACCGGAGAGATCAAAAACCCCTGCCCGTGCGCTGCCTGAACCCACATCGACACCGATAACGACCTGTTGTTGATTGTTCATCATTTTCACCTATCAGAGATCGACGCTATTTGGCAGGATCACCAGGTCACGTACGGTGACATGCTTCGAGCGCGTTACCATAAACAACACCGCTTCGGCTACTTCCCTTGGCTGCATCAGGCTGCCGTTGGCCAGAGCCTCATCCATCTTGGCTTTGGGCCAATCGTCCAGCAGCGCGGTAACCACCGGCCCTGGCAACACGGCACCAACCCGCACGCCATACTGCGCCACCTGGCGTCGCGTGGAGTGCACAAACGCCTGAACGGCAAATTTTGAGGCGGTATAAATCGGCTCCCAGATCACCGGAACGACCCCGGCAATCGAGCTTGTAAACAGAATATCGCCAGACTTTTGCTCGATCAGATGTGGCAGTACCGCCTGCACCGAGCGGAACGCGGCGTTAATATTAAGATTAAGTACGCGATCCCAAACGTCCGGATCCCCTTCCGCCACCGGGCCGCCAATATAGGCGCCGGCATTGGCGTGAAAAATATCGAGGCGTCCGGCAGCAGCCAGAATGCCGGACAGCATGCCAGAAACCTGCTGCGGGTTGAGCAAATCGATGACCAGTGGATATGCATTTTCACCTAGTTCATCGGTCAGGCGCTGCAGCTTTTCCTGGTCACGGTCGATCAGCACCACTTTAGCCCCGGCCTGCAGGAAAATACGCGCGCACTCCAGGCCGATACCCGAGGCCGCACCGGTGATCGCCGCGACCTTACCTTTGAGAGAGAAATTCAATTGGGTGAAATCTGTCATGGTTGGGTTCCTTTATTAAACAAGAGATCAAATCGTCACGACGAAGTAACCGCGTGTTAATTCATCGCGTTAAGAATTTGGCTGTCGATATTGCCCCTCACCCTAACCCTCTCCCAAAGGGAGAGGGAACCGAGCGTGCCACGGATTAGCTCCCGTGCCTGATTTCAGCACCGAATTCGCAAGGGCTAAAGCGTGCAACTGTTCCTGACCCCAGCTTTATATTTGCAAGGGTTGGAAACGCACCACCGCACCTGACCTCAACGCCGTACCAGCCCCTCTCCCTGTGGGAACCAAGCGTGCCACGGATTAGCTCCCGTGCTTGATTTCAGCACCGAATTCGCGAGGGCTAAAGCGTGCAGCGGTTCCTGACCTCAGCTTTATATTTGCAAGGATTGGAAACGCACCACCGCACCTGACCTTAACGCCGTACCGCCCACTCTCCCTGTGGGAACCGAGCGTGCCACGGATTAGCTCCCGAGCCTGACTTAAGCATCTAATTCGCAAGGGCTAAAGCGTACAGCTGTTCCTGACCCCAGCTTTATATTTGCAAGGGTTGGAAACGTTCCACCGCACCTGACCTCAACGCCGTGCCAGCCCCCTCTCCCTGTGGGAGAGGGTTGGGGTGAGGGGAAGTTTACGCCCCCTGTCACACCCTTTGCTCAAACCGCTCAATCGATTGAGCATAATTGCTACTTTTTATTTTTACTGTCAAGATATAGAAAATTGGGGAGCGAAATTTGTGACTGGGTTCAAAGCAAAAAAAACGACGATTTACGATCTGGCCGAACTGGCCGGAGCCTCCTCAAGCGCGGTCAGCGCCGTGCTCAATGGCAGTTGGAAAAAACGCCGCATCGGCGCCCAACTGGCAGAAAAAATCCTGCGTCTAGCCGAAGAACAAGGCTATACCGTCAACCAGCAGGCCAGCCTACTGCGCCGCCGCAAATCGACGATGATCGGCATGATCGTCCCCAAATATGACAACCGCTATTTTGGTTCGATCGTCGAGCTGTTCGAATCGATGGCCCGTGAACGCGGCCTGTTCCCGGTGATCACCTGCACCAGCCGCGATCCTGAACTGGAAATCGAAGCGGCGCGCACCATGCTTTCCTATCAGGTTGACTGGATCATCTCTACCGGTGCTACCGCCCCTGACAATATCACCGAGATCTGCGCCGCCTCCGGTATTTCAACGCTAAATCTCGATCTGCCAGGCACCCTCGCCCCTTCGGTGATCACCGATAACTATGCCGGGGCCAAAGAGCTGACGTTACGAATTCTGGCCAACTGTGAAAAACGGCTGGGCTACCTCAAGCCGCTGATCTTCGTGGGGGGACGCGGGGTTGACCATAACACCACGGAACGCCTGCGCGGCTTCAGAGATGCCCATCGGCAGTTAGGCGTTGAGGTCATCGAAGAGAACCTATTGGCCTGCGGCTATTCCCCAGACAAGGCCGAACTGGCGATGAAGACGTTTATTGCTCAAGGCGGCGATCTGCAAACCGGGCTGTTCGTCAACTCGACGATCTCGCTTGAAGGCGTGATGCGCTGGTTGGTGGCGTCTGGCTATCGCGGTGATAAACAGCCGGTGATGGGCTGTTTTGACTGGGACCCTTTCGTACTGCTGTTAGGCCATGACATCGTGATGGTGAAGCAGGACGTCAACAAGATGCTGCAGGCGGCGTTTGCGCTGATCGATGCCAACTCGCAAGAAAAGCAACTGATTGAAATACCGCCGATCTTCCCAGAGATGATTTGAGGTAACTGCAGCACGGTAAGGGAGCCGGGATTAATAGTCATTTCTCCTGAATCTAACAGGCGATGTAAGTAGGCAATCAGAAGTAAACCATTGTCCCCGAACATTATGATTAACGGATTGCCGATAACTCGGGTTCCAGCAAAAGACTCATATCAAAACCCGTTATCCGAAAACCAAACTCTTTATATAATTTTAAAGCCCTTTGATTGTCCGGTGACACTCTTAGTTCTACCTCATACGCACCCTGGCGAGTCAGCTCATTCAGGAACGCACGGATAAAATCCCTGCCCATCCCCTTACCCTGAAATTCTGGGATAAGCATTATATCTGACAAAAAAGCCGAGTTATCTTCCAAGCTGAACCATAGATATCCCGCAGCCTGAGTGTCATGTTCATAAGTTCTAAAATGGTTATTTTGAGTATTAATACCCGCCGGCAAGGCTGTTTTAAATGATTTAGACGCTTCTTCCTGGGCTTTTTTACGACTGTACCGATGATTGGTCATCAGGTCTTCAATATAGTCATTTAAAGAGAGGTCCGCCCAGAGGTCAAACTCGTCGCAATGCATGGGTCTATAAATTGATTTGGGGATATTTGACTGTTTTGTTTTCAATCGACTGTCTCACACTTAATAGTAACGTAACGCATGCTCAGTACTACCCTACCGAATTAGCCATCGATTCAACATGAGTCTGATGGGGCGAATAACTTGCCGATTAACTCCGCATACACTTGGATTTCTTGATCCGGTACATGGTGGCGTCCCCCTCTGCCAGCAAGGTTTCCAGGCTGTGGGGCGTGGCGGGATCAAACTCGACGATGCCGTAGGAGAACGCCAGTTGGTAAGGGGTGATCTGAGAGGCATTATGTTCATCCACGTAGCGTTGCAGGGCTAAAATCCCCTGTTCGGCTTCGCTTTTGGTCCGGTTGCCCATCAGCGCGACAAACTCGTCACCGCCCAACCGAGCTATCACGTCAAAGTAGCCAAACACCTGTTTCATCAGCTCGGAAAAATAGATTAACGCCTGATCACCGTCCCCATGGCCGTAGGTGTCGTTAATCAATTTGAATTTGTCGAGGTCGATAAATATCAGGCTGGCCTTGACCCCTTTCATCTGACAATGATGCAGCATATGACCTGCCAGGGAGATAAAGCCACGGCGATTGGATATTTGCGTCAGTTCGTCAGACGTTGATGCCTGAAAGGCACGTAGCTCATCTTCTACCATCGAGGCCAGATCGCGCAGCGCCACCGCATCTTCGGCATCAAACTGCCGGGGTTTATCGTCGATCAGGCACAGGGTACCCATCTTGAGATCGCCGGAGTAGCTCAGTGGACAACCAGCGTAGAAACGGATGTGTGGTGAGTCTTTGACCAGAGGATTATCCGCAAAGCGATCGTCCTGCAGCGTATCGGGAATGCACAAAATATCGTTACCCAAGATGGCGTGACCACACAACGAGATATCTCTTGGCGTTTCCGTAGCCGCTCCCAGCCCACAGTTGGACTTGAACCATTGGCGGTTTTCGTCGACCAGACTCACCAAGGCAATGGGTACGCCGAACAGCCGGCGGGCCATGCGTGTCACCCGATCGAAGCGCTCTTCTGGCAGAGTATCCAACAGATGGAGGGAACGCAGAGCCTTCAATCGCTGTACTTCATTCGCAGGTATCTCTGGCGTTTTCATCGCTACATCCACTCCAATTAAACTCAAGGTCTTTCTCGGAAAAGCAAAACAGCAAGTTGCAGGATAATATCGTTCGCTACCGCTGGCAATGTGATGCACAAAACAGATGCCACTTTGCCCCTGTTTTCAGCCGTTTGATTAGGCTATAGCCACTTAAACTAGCCGTTTTACCCGTCGTCTTTCAAGCTGCAGCGGTGTTAACTGCACTTGCCCACCCCAGTCACTTACCAAAAGTAAGCTCCTGGGGATGAGTAAGTTTGTTGCCTAGCTGCAGCTTGAAATCCATAGGGTATCGCTAACAAGCAAGGCATCCGGTGTGGCAAAACCCTTTTTACGCAGTGGCAATCTAGATGACGTTCTTACATTGGGCGAAAATGGGCAACCTGTTTATGCGTTGGCGTCGCAGTTACGTGAGGCGTTGCGCCTTCAGCAACAGCCAGCCGTAGCGGATTGCCTGGCGATCCCGATCCTCAACGCGCAAGGCGACCGCATTGACTGGTATGCGCCAATCGCTGGACGGGCGATCTCCTGGCATGCGGCCGATGACGATGCGCGGTCAGCCGCCTTGCCGCTGTTGGAACATTTCCAGATCACCGCAGAAGCCATCAGTCTACGCGCTCGCCACAGCGGTAAAGCCAACCTGCAAATGTTTGCGACGCTGCTCAGCAAGGCCATGCAGTTCCCAGATCAGAACGCCGTTTTCCTGGTGGATGGCAAACCGGTGATCACCTTCTGGGGCTGCGTGAAAGCCGATGGCAAGATCCGCACCGCGCCTTTAGATTGCCTGCGCCCGAAAGATCGCCCAGCGCCCCCCATCGCCCCACCCATTATTGAACCCGTTGCTGAACCGCAACCGCCTGCACCTCTGCCACCCGTCGCGGATGACAAGTCTCACCACGCCTGGTGGCTGCTGCTCCTACCTGCAACTTTCATTCTGGCCGCCGCGATCTGGTTGTTGCTCCCGAAGCCAACCCCTCAGGAAGCAATAAAAACGGTTGAGCCGGTCAAGGTACAACCCAAGCCGGTTATTACTCCCGCCGCTCTACAATTGCCATTAGGCTATGCAGAGGTGCAGCCTCCGCCGGTCATCACGCCGGTAGTGGTCGATAAACTGGCGCTGACGTTACCCGCCGAAGCGGTAAAGATCGGTTCTACCGCCTTCCTCAACGGTAAATGGCGCGTCACCTTGGCGATCAAGGATCCGCTGACCGGTAAACCGCCGAGCCTGCTGTATCAGTTTAACCGTGGCAAGGGCACCGCCAGGATCGTTCAAGGTGACAAAGTCACCTGTCGGGTCGAGGTCAACGCCGGTCTGATGCAGTCCGGCAATCTGGTGATCAACAGCCGTACCAAGGCCCGTTGCAGCGACGGCTCCCGTTATCAAATGCCGGAACTGGTGTGTAAGCAAGGTGAAGCTGGCACCGCCGCAGAATGCACCGGGCGTTACGGCAACAACGAAACGGTATTCCCTATGACGATCAAGCGCGAGAGTAAATAATGTTGGCGACCCCCATCGCATATCCGCAGCGCGTTACGCTGATACCCAACAGCGGGATCCAATTTCTGGACTTCTCCCTTACGCCGGTATTGGATGCCGAGCGCCCAGGCAAATTTGTCCGCCAGACTGCCAACGGCCCACTGCTGCGGCTGAACTATCATCAGGCCAAGGATCGCTATTTCCTACCGGTAGCCCCAGGTGAACCGGCCGAAATGGTACGCCCAGAATTCAGCTTTCCTTTGGAGCAGTCATTGCGGCTGCTAGATCGCGTTTGGTTACCGCTGCCGTTCTTGCGCTTCAACCCGCCAAACAGTTTTCTCAGCGGGCCGGACAACTGGGCGCGTATACAAATCAGACGTTTGGATCAGCCGGATCGGCAAGGCCACACGCTGCGCATCACGCTGGCATTTGATACCCAAGTCTATCCAGCAGGGCATGAAAACCAACAGTTGGCTCCTACTCAGCAGGACATCGCCACCGGGCTGAGCTTTGCGCTAGCGCACCATAGCCAGGATTTGGGTGATTTCCTGGATGCCACCTGGGTGGACGGCTGGCTACGCGAAGTCTTTACCCAGCAGGCTATCGCCCTGGAACAGCGCCCGGAACGCAACATCAACGCTTCGCTGCGTGAATTTGAATATCAGGCACACTACCTGAACCTGCTGGAACTGCTGGCCAGCCAGCTAAACGTGCCGAATATCACCCTAGGCAGCGATGTGCAGCAACCCGCAGTGAATGTGGATTTGATCCTCGATGTCGGCAACTCCCATACCTGCGGCATCCTGGTAGAAGATCACCCGGCGGAACGCAACGGCTTGAAACACAGCTATGAACTACAACTGCGCGATCTCAGCGAACCGCATTATCTGCACCAAGGGCTGTTTTCCAGCCGCACTGAGTTCGCCCCCGCCAACTTTGGCAAGGCAAATTACTCGTTTGAAAGTGGCCGCGACGATGCGTTTCTCTGGCCCTCGATGACCCGGGTGGGCCATGAAGCCTGCCGCTTGGCTCTGCAGCGGCAAGGCGATACGGCATCTACCGGCTTGTCCAGCCCACGGCGCTATCTGTGGGATGAGGAGAGTTATGCCCCCGGCTGGCGTTTCAACCGTACGGCAGAGCATAGCCTGCATGAGCCGCCTGCTATCGCGACACCATTGGCTCAGTTGATCAATGACCAAGGGCAGCCGTTATCCAGCCTGCCACCGGAAGAGCGTCTGCCGGTTTTCACCCCAAACTACAGCCGCAGTTCGCTGATGGCTTTAATGCTTAGCGAGCTGTTGGCCCAGGCTCTGATGCAAATCAACAGTGTTGCCCAACGCCTCTCTTTGCGTGACGGGGCAGCACCTCGCCGTTTGCGTAATATCATCCTGACCCTGCCTTCCGCTATGCCGGTACCGGAACGTGAAATCTTCCGCCTGCGGATGCATGAGGCGATCGCGCTAGTGTGGCAAGGCATAGGGTGGCATTCGGCAGATGAAGATTTGATCGGCATAGCCAGCTCGGTGCCGGTCCCCGCCGTACAGATGGAGTGGGATGAGGCCACCTGCGGCCAGATGGTCTATCTGTATAACGAAATCCAGGTCAACTTCGCGGGCCAGGCTGAGGCGTTCTTTAGCGCCATGGCACGTCCGGACTCCGCTGAGCCGGGGAAAACGTTGCGTATTGCCTCAGTGGATATCGGCGGCGGCACCACCGATCTGGCAATCACCCAGTACCGTCTGGAAGAGACGGCTGGCAACAACGTCAAGGTGACCCCGCATCTGTTATTCCGTGAAGGCTTCAAGGTGGCGGGCGATGACATTCTGCTGGAGGTGATCCGCCTGTATCTGCTGCCCGCCCTACAGGCCGAATTCAAACGCGTCGGCGTGTCAGAACCGGCAGCACTGATGACCGAACTGTTTGGCCAGGAAGAGAGCCCAGTATTGCAGCAACAAGTGACACTGCAACTTTTCATCCCGCTCGCTCAGGCGATCCTGGAACGCTATGAAAGCTTCACTCCGGTGCAAACTCGCAGCGAGATCGACGCCGTGCTGGGCGAACTGTTGACGCAAAAACCGACCGATAACGTATTGAAATATATCAATACGGCGGTGCAACGCGGTTTACCGGCAGAGGTAGAACTGTTCGACGTTTTGCAGACGCCGCTAATCCTGCGGCTGAGCGACTTGCACGCCGAATTCCTTTCACCGCGCATGGCGCTTACCCGCAATCTGCGGTTGCTGACCGAGGTGATCGCCCTGCACAACTGCGACGTGCTGTTGCTCACTGGCCGCCCTTCTCGTTTCCCCGGCATTCAGGCCCTGTTCCGGCAGCTACAGCCGGTACCGATCAACCGCATCGTTTCGCTGGATGGTTATCACACCAGCGGCTGGTATCCTTTCAGCCAGCAAGGGCGGATCGACAATCCCAAATCCACTGCGGCGGTGGGTGCGATGCTGTGTCTGTTAGCATTGGAGTTGCGCTTACCGGGTGTTTACTTCAAAGCGGCCGATTTCCGCCCTTATTCAACGGTGCGTTATCTGGGGCGCCTGGATGCAGACAACCGCCTGCCTGCCAATCAGGTTTTCTATGCCGATCTCGATCTGGATACCCCAGATGGCGGCTTGGACAGCAGCGTCAGCTTTGCCCTCAACGGTGCGTTGTGCCTGGGATTCCGTCAGTTAGATAACGAACACTGGCCCGCCGCGCCGCTGTTTACCTTGACGATTATCGATCCGCAGCTGGCGCGTAACCTGGCTGGCGATAACCTGTTACGGGTTAAAATTGCTCCGCAGCCGGGCTCTCCCGCTCGCTGGAGCATCACCAGCGCCGAACTGGAAGACGGTACCCTGGTGCCCACCGAACATCTGCAACTCAAATTGAATACGCTGATCGACAGTGCCACCGGGGCTACCCACTATTGGATCGACAGCGGGAGCGTTTTTGCATGAAGTCAGCCATTCCCCCAATCTCCCCGCTTACCCAGCGCTGGCCGTTATTAAATCAAGGTATCGCTCAGGCACTGGCCTGGGCGGATAATACCCGCCTGCAGACGCCCCATTTTGCAATGGAAGCGCCTACCTTAATGCTTAACCTGCGCCGATGTCGCATCCGGCTTCAGCGGTTGGCGGTTGCCGCCACCCAACGGGGAGCGCTGGGCTTTTATGGCCGTTCGCAAGCGGCAAAAGATTATCTGATCGCCTCACTGGCCTCGGCAGAAGCGGGCTGTCTGGCGACCACCTTCGCCGGTAAAACGCTTGATTACCTGACGCATATCCGCCCAGGGCACTCCGCCGTAGGGATAGCGATCCGCTTTAGCCACGACGTACCTCAACAAGATCCTGATTATCCGGTGCAGCTTCAGCTGCTGACGGCGGCGGAGTTAGTGTGCATGCTGGCGCGTAGCAGTCATACGCAACAGGCAATAGAAAAAACAGAGTTCGAAGAACTTATCGCCTCGTTGACAATACGCTGCCAACCTCAGGCGGTGCCGGGTATCGGTGCCGATGATATCGTCACCCTCTGGGATAGCTTGCGTACAGACAACCCTCGTTTACAACAGTGCTGGGACAGCGAATACTGGCCAAACGCCTTGGCTATCGCTCCTTATCTGTCCATTGATGACCGGGCGGATCTGTTTGCTCCGCTGTGGGGGAAAGAACCGGCATTAACCGCATGTTATCGCCGTCTGGCTTACCGGCTGGATCAGTTGGGGGGCGCAGCAAGCGTGCTGGCTCCGCTCAGCCTGCTGACGGATGAAAATCAGCAGCCCAGCTACGGCATCCTGACGCCAGCAAACCTGGAAGAGACCGATGACAAGGTTCAGCTCAAACTCGATAACGGCGTGATGACGATGCCCTTGGCAGAACTGAGGTTATTGGCCGCAGAGTTGCTGATCCCTTTACAGATCCACCCGGCCCATAGCGGCTTTGCGTCAACCGATTATCTGGATCTGCCTGCCTATACGGCAGACGACGAGAGTCTGCAACAGGCCAAAAGCCTCACGTTGCTGCAACGTTATAGCGACCAACAAGCTATGCAAGCCTTGATCGTCTGCCATGCGGCGGCCTGCCGTGAAGAAACAACTATGGTCGGCCAGGCGCTGGATCATTGGGTACAACAACATCAGGAAGCAGATAGCCGTGGTCATCCCGAGTTGATCTGGGCATTTACCCCGTACGATCGGCGTTCGTCGGCCCATTTTGACCAAGCCGTACAACGTTACGTTGGCCATCCCGGCGAGGTTTGGGGAACGCTGCTGGCGATGAATGAAGATGAAGTCCGGCGTATGACCGACTACCTGCTCACTTCGGTGAATGTTGCCGCCCGCCAAAACCGACTGCAACAACGTTTCGATCGTCATGAGCAAGAGTTACGGCACAACCTGCTTGGCCGCTGGCTCAACGTGGCAACCGAGGATAAAGCGCCCCTCGGCAAGGCTACGGTAAAAGCGTTGCAAGACCGCACGACGTTGCATGGTGAACTGCTGGAGCACCTGTTGCCAGACCGCAATGCCCTTCTGCCACTCTTTTGCCAACAGCAGCAAGATCGCCCGAATAACGACGATCCCTTGGCAATCGCGTTAGATCTGTTTGACGAGCAACCTGCAGTGGTATCTCCGCTGGAGTCTGGCGCTAACGTGGTTTTGCAGGTGCAACAGCTATGGATCACCCAACTGCGTAATCTGGCTGAACATCGTGCGTTAATCGACCTGCTGGCGGTGGAAACAGCCACCTTAACCACGCTGGCCGATGAGTTGATCACCGCCAGTTTCCGGCTGGATATCTGGCAACGCCTAGGGAATGCCCTGGCCGAACCGGGACACGCGGGCCACAACAGAGAAAATCACGTCGAGCGGCAGATCGCCTGTACCTTGACGGTGCTGGGGGATTTTGTCGCCTGGCTTGGCTTCCAGCTGCGTCCGCAGGCGCAACGGCCAGAAAGCCGCATTAACCGCGGCCATAAGATCTTTACCAAACCCAGCCAGAGCGCCGAGCTACGCATGACCGCATTACCTGTCGAACCGATCAATAACACGGCGCTGTATATCTACGATTGGCTGGTGGGGTTATATCAATTAATCACTGAGAATGCGGGCCACGGCGGTGCGCAAGCGCTCAGTGAACAGCAGCGTGAAAAGTTGGGTCGGATTATTCAAGAGATGGATCGGGATAGGGGCTGACCTCACGATCAGCCTCCTCCCACACCACCGTACATACGGGTCCGTATACGGCGGTTCGGTTATGTTTATCGCCGCCTGCTTACAGTTCTAGCAGGCCCAGTTTGATGAACAGCTGAGTTCTGAATGCAGAACGCCGGACAGGCCTCCCGGGGTAAGCTCAGCCGCTTTCACCACACACCTGCCAGATCTACCCCCCCGACTCTTGATGGTTATGGCCTTTGCAATCAAACGCTTGCTCCGCCAGCCGGGTAGGCCTCATATCTGATTTCTGTTCGTCAGGTCATGGTTTTGCTCCACGCTTCCTTCAGACCCCGCCTCACGACGACGCCCTTGCGCTTCACTAGTCCTTCGCCACCATCAGGCTGGACAGGGGACTTTCACCCCCGAGCTGCTGAGCATGCCCGGCACACGTTAAACGGGCGCAGCATGTGAACTGACCCCAAGAAGTTGGACGGTTTAAAATTAAGCAACCATCAAGGCCTGCGTTCTGTATTCCACAGGGCTCAGGCCTTTGAGCTTCTGCTTGATACGTCGGTTATTGTAGTAATCTATGTACATGTCTATCTCTTCAGACAGCTGTTCCACACTCTCAAAGCGGTGTAAATAATACAGTTCAGCTTTCAGATGGCCAAAGAAGTTTTCCATTACCGCATTATCCAGGCAGTTCCCCTTGCGAGACATGCTCTGTTCTATCCCATTTTCCTGCAACTGATGCTGATAAGCCGCCATCTGATAGTGCCAACCTTGGTCACTGTGCAGCAACGGCTTTTCTTCCGTTTTTAGCGTACTCAGCGCCTTGTTCAACATCGTTTTTACCAGGCTGAACACCGGTTTACGGGACATCTCATAGGCAATGATTTCACCGTTAAACAAGTCGAGTACCGGCGATAAATACAGCTTTTCATCCGCGACCCGGAACTCCGTGATATCGGTCACCCACTTTTGGTTAGGCCCTTGCGCGGTAAAATCGCGCTGCAAGGTATTCGGGGCCACTTTACCGACATGTCCCTTGTACGAACGGTACTTTTTACGGCGAACGGGCGATTTCAATTGCAGTTCAACCATCAGTTTTTGCACGGTTTTATGATTTAGCACAGCCCCCATCTTTCGAAGAACACTGGTCACCCGGCGATAGCCGTAACGGCCTTTATGCTCGTTAAAAACAGCCATTATTTGCTGCTTGGTTTCACCATACTTATCCGGTGCTTGATGGCTTTTACAACAATAGTAATACGTACTGCGCGGCAGTTTTCCGGCCCACAGCAAAGCATCCAAACGGTGTTCTGACCTCAATGCACTGATTATTTTTGCCCTTTTCGACGAGTCTGGGCTTCTTTCTGTTGCATCAAGGCTCTCAACTTTTTTATGTAAGCATTCTGTGCACGTAAAAACTCGATTTCCTCCCGCATCTCTTCGGGTGTCAACTCATCAGGCGATTTATCGGCATGGGGGTTTTGGGATGCTGACGCATTTGGCGACTTCGCTTATTCAGGTTGAGGGCTTCAGCCCCGTTCTCCTGATAGAGTTTAATCCAACGCTCCACAGTAAGGTAACAGGGAATATCGAATTTGGCGGCGATCGTCGCTGAAGAGAGTGGATTTGAAAGCGCGAACTCAACGACAGAGAGCCTGAAGTCAGGCGTGTAATGTGGCTTGCGTCCTACCCGCAGCCCTTGTTCCCCATGATGCTGATAAGCGGCAATCCATCTGCGAAGTTGAACATGGGCAATAGAAAACGTCTTGGCGGTCTGTTTTTGACTGCCGAGTCCGGCAAGATAGTGCCGGACCGCGTCAAGTTTGAACTGAAGTGAATACTTCATCAGAACTGCTCCTCCAAATGTCAGATGTTTGTCCAACATTTGGGGGTCAGTTCACATGCAGCGCCCCTACGGTCGAACATGTAAATTCAGCAGTCAACAACTATAAGAACCTCTCTCCCAACGGGGAGAGAGGCAATTCAATTAAAAACGGTCAATCTGTACAATCTCATCAACCGGCAGTTTACCAATGCGTGGGTAAGGCTGGCTGATACCTTTGCCAATCGCCACCATCAGCGCAATCTGGTAGTGCTCTGGCTTATTGATGATCTTGCCCACGGCGTCAAAATCAAAGCCGTCCATTGGGCAAGAGTCATAACCTTGAGCCTTGGCCGCCAGCATCAACGTCTGAGCAAACAGACCGCTGCTGCGCATCACTTCATCACGCTGTACCTGGGCCTTGCCGCGGTAATATTGGTCAACAGCAGGCAACATAAACTGTTGCACCGGCTCTGCCGCTTCACGCCAGATGTTTTTCACCTGGGATTCCCAGCTGGACAGATCGCCACACAGTACGACCAGCATAGAGGCATCGGTTACCTGCGCCTGGCCCCAAGCCACTTCGCGGATATGTTCACGCTGGGCACGATCTTCAATCAGCAGCGGGCGCCAATGTTGCAGGTTGAAAGCACTAGGGGTGTTTTGCAGGGCAATATTGAGTAGCGCCTTCTTCTCATCCAGCGTCATCACATGCTGGGTATCAAACTGTTTGGTCGCGCGGCGTTGCTCAATAGCGTCAAGTGTATGCATTACTTCATGTCCTTTGATTAAGTTAACCCGCTTATTGTCGCTTTTTCGCAGCCTCTGTCCACCGGGATTTGTGATCCATTCGCGTCAGGCATCCCCTGCCGCCTTCAAGTAAATAGCGACTTCTGTTTTCGCAATTTAACCTGCACTAATCAGGCACAGATAAAAGCGTCAATAACATATATTTTTATAATGAAACAATGGACTGACATTTTAATTTTGAATAATAGAAACTGCTACACATGCGTTTTTATAGACAACCCCAGTTATTTATAGGTAATCTGCATTATTACCGAGGTGAAATTTACGGATTCAAGCGGTGAACATTTTCGGTTTACGCTCCAACTTACGGTGCCCTCAGTGCCGCCATAGCGACACTGATCGTGTTTTTAATGAAGGTATGGACTACATAAGGAAGCGATATGTCTAATTTGATTTACGCAAGTATTAACGGCAAGAGACAGGGCCTAATCTCCGCCGGATGCTCATCGCTGGACTCTATTGGCAACCGGTGCCAGGCTGGCCATGAAAATCAGGTGCAGGTATTAGGCTTAAATCATAGCATCAGCCGCGAACAGAACGTCTCCCACCACCCGGTACATTTTATTAAACCAATCGATAAGTCATCTCCTTTACTAGGTGTGGCAATAACGGAAAATGAACCGATAGACATCATTTTTTACTTTTACCGCGTCAATCCCGCTGGCCAGTTAGAGCTTTACTACGAAGTTAAATTGACCGAAGCAACCCTTGTCGACATCACCTGTATCTACCCCCATTCCATCGATGAGGGTGACAAAATGCCGTTTGAAAAGGTGCAGGTAAAGTATAAGTCCATTAGCTGGAGCCATAAGAGCGCGGGCACTTCGGGTTATAGCATCTGGGATGACAGGGTATACTGATCCTAAAGACCAGGCACTCTTTATTGGAGTGTCTGGTTTATTATTGTCCGCATAGTTTTATGTCTTTTACATACTTATTAGGGAGCATCAGCGATTTACTTGGGCAAACCTTATAATCGTTATTTATTAGGTTTTGATCTATATATGTAGATGAGAGCATGCCAAATACAATGCCAAGCACTGGAAGAATGCCCAAGGTATTACCTAGTTTAGTATTCATTTTTACAAACTCGTTTTTTACCACACTACAAACTATCAAATATACAAAATACAAAATGAAAGGAACTACAAATATCATGAACCCAGACTTCCAAGAGTAGTTCACGACATCATTTAATGTGAAAAATTCTATAAATCCACTTAAAGGTATCCAGCACCCTAAAAAAGCAAAGAGTAAAAGAAAGGCTGCAAAAAAACCATATAGCCCTCTAGTTACGTCATCCATGTTTTCCCCTTGCGTTAAAAACCAATATCATCCATGACTAAGTCCCTTTAACTACTGAAGAAATAACAATTTCACTACGGACAGAGCTTTAGATCTCTTACGTATTCATTAGGCGCTACCCAAGACGCTTTTGAGCATACTTTATACCCTCTCTCTTTGAGATTATGCCCAATGTATATGGAGGAAAATAAGCTTATTATAGCGCCAAATACAGCGAATAAAGTTAATGAATTAGCGAGTTTGTTATTCATGGCTGGAACCTTGTTTTTTATTACGCACAAAACCGCCAAATATGAAAAGTAGAACAGCAAAGGGGTTCCGAATATGAACACACCTACTTTCCAAGAGAAAATAATGACATCGCTTAATTTAAAAAAAGACAAATACCCACTTAGCGAAATCCAGCTAAGCCAGCATGATAGTAAAAAAACAAAGACTCCAAATAATCCAACTAGCGGTCTATTTATTTTAACCACGGCTATATCTCCCCCAAGTGTTAAAAAATTGATCTGGATGATACGGGGCATTATGCTCTTTATATGATTTCAGATGCTTAATAATTCTTTCACTTATTTTTAATTCGCTATCCAACCGGTATAAACCATAACTAATACCAAGCCCAAGTAAAAATATACCACCAGCTATAGCAATAACACTGCCTCCAGTAATCATAAGACTGGTAGCTATCGTTTTTGCTCCCCAAGCAATCCCCACAGATACCGCCAATTTAGCCATATCCATGGTTAAATTTACAAAGAAATCGGTCAAACCATACTCATCTTTTAGCAACAGCTCAACGGCTCGATAAGCTGCGGCAAACACAATACAGAATCTTGCCCCACCAATAATGCCATTCTCAATACCTCTGGTTCCGATGCCTATATCTAATATTCTCTGGTTATCAATCAGGTAGCGGGTAGCATTTAAATACCTTCTGATGCCAGGGTATCCCGACAACCGGATGTAGCGATTGCCATTTCTCCCCACGTATTCGGTTGCCGTGACGCCAAACCCTCTCAGCTCCATCACGATCCTGCCCACGGACAGTGACTCGGCGATATTGCCAGCAAAAGACGACATCGGGTCGGTACAGGAAAACATCGCGTCCTTCCACGACTGGTTGGCATTGGGATCGCATAAGGTTTTTAAGAAATACTGTGCCTCCTCTACCGTGAGTAAGGCATACATATTCTCATCTTTCATTTCGTTGAGCTGAGCGTGAAGCTTTTGATAGTTGATATCCGCGTGTTGCCGCTTAAAATCAAGGTGATCTTGCAGGCGGTAGTCATCTTCAACAAAAGTTTGCGAAACCGGATCGTATCTCATAAGCCTTCAGTCCCTCGATTTAGCCTAAGTCAACACAGTATATGAGTTTGTTTGTCACAATCCCATAAATTTCTCTCACCAATGCGAGAGCCGTCAGATTTTCTCAGCGTGGTGAAAACCATGCTATATAGCTGCACGTTAGTGGGTTACATAACGGGGAATAGGATTTTGCAGTCAATTTACGCTTTCCATTACATTCATAAAGTGAATGAATAGCACTGTATTTGGCTGCAGCCATCACTCATGACGTGAGCTTTTTAATTTTCAAGATAATAAACCAAGAATATTCTCACTTGAACGCTGGCACCTGTCATATAACACCTAAAAACACCAAGCGCAAATGAGTAAGCTTATCATTACAGCCGTAAGTTTATTAAATTACCCCTAAATAAGTAGCTCTCTTTGATATTTCGCAATGAAGCGAGAGTGGCTAACCGCCGATACTATTTTTTCTTTTGAGCAAATATCATGACCGATAAATATAATAACGACTCCCCGCCAGGGATTAGCCGCCGTCACTTCGTTAAAGTGAGCAGCGCACTAGCCGCAGCCCCGTTGGTTGGAGTCCGATTTGCCTATGCCAATGGGGGCACCAAAAACGACACACCTGCTGGAACTGTTCCACCAGAACGGATCGTTCCGACTTGTAGTAGCTTTGACTGCGGCGGTAAATGCGACATCCGTGCCCATGTGCAAGACGGCATTGTTACCCGTATCACCACCCTGCCCGATGCCGAGTTTGATCCGGAAATGCCGATCATGCGCGCCTGCGTGCGTGGCCGCGGTTACCGTAAATTCGTCTATCATCCCGATCGGCTTAAATATCCGATGAAGCGCGTCGGTAAACGCGGCGAAGGTAAGTTTGTCCGTATCACCTGGGATGAGGCGACCACGTTAATTGTCGATAACCTAAAACGGATCACCGAGAAATACGGCCCTGCTTCGCGCTTTGTGCATAACAATACCGCAGTTACCGGCGGCGCGTTCTCAGGCGATAAAATGGCTCGCCGTCTGCTCAGCCTGACCGGCGGCTACCTTGAGTATTATCACTCGGTCAGTATGGGTAACACCGGTGCGGCCACCCCGTATACCTACGGGGCCGCGGCCAGTGGCAACACCTTGGATACCCTGAGCGAGACGCCACTGGTGATCCTGTGGGGACATAACCCTACGGAAACCATATTTGGCCATACCAACCACTATTTTCAGCAGATGAAGCAGAACGGCACCCGCTTTATCGTAGTTGATCCACGTTACTCAGACACCTCGTCTTCGTTGGCGGATCAGTGGATCCCGTTGCGGCCCGCCACGGACAACGCACTGATGGATGCGATGATGTACGTCATCATCAGTGAAAACCTGCATGATCAGGCGTTTATCACCCGCTATACCTTGGGCTTTGATGAGGGTTCGATGCCGGAAGGTGTGCCAGCCAACGAATCACTGGTCGCTTATCTGATGGGGGCTAAAGACGGCATCAAGAAAACCCCAGAGTGGGCTGAGGCTATTACCCATGTCCCGGCGCAAACCATTCGTCAGTTGGCGCGTGATTACGCCACGGCCAAACCGGCAGCGCTGATCCAAGGCTGGGGGCCGCAACGGCATAACTGTGGCGAGCGCACCGCCAGAGGTTCAACGCTGTTGGCAACCATCACCGGCAACGTGGGTATTAAAGGCGGTTGGGCTGGCGGCTATGGCGGCATTGGTAACCGTAAATTTACCA
This sequence comes from Serratia sp. 3ACOL1, assembly GCF_003668775.1. Classification (NCBI taxonomy): domain Bacteria; kingdom Pseudomonadati; phylum Pseudomonadota; class Gammaproteobacteria; order Enterobacterales; family Yersiniaceae; genus Serratia; species Serratia sp. 3ACOL1. The sequence continues at coordinate 1,565,916 of NZ_CP033055.1, forward strand.
CTGGCCCAGAAATGCCAGACAACCCGGTAAAAGAAAAAATCTCCATAATGAACTGGGTGCAGGCGGCGGATGATGCCAGCAAGGTCACGCCCGCAGATGGCTTGACCGGTGGCGACCAGCTCAATAGCAATATCCGCCTGCTATTTTCCTTGGCGGGTAACTATCTGGCCAACCAAAACCCGGATATAAACCAGGCCGTCAAGGTGTTGGCCGATGAGTCCAAGATCGAATTTATTGTGCAAAGCGATCTCTACCTGACGCCCAGCGCAAAATATGCCGATGTGTTATTGCCCGAAACCAGCTTTATGGAACGTTGGAACATTGGCGAAACCTGGGGCACGGCAAACTATTTAATCCTGTCTGAAAAGCTGATCGAACCTGAATTTGAACGCCGTTCCGATTACGACTGGATCCGTGAAGTGGCCAAGAAGCTGGGCGTGGAGCAGGAATTCAGCCTGGGGCGTAGCGAGAAAGAGTGGATCATGCAGATCTGGGAAAACTCCCGCAAGGCCATGCCAGATGAACATTTGCCGACGTTTGATGAGCTGTTGGTGCAGCGCCGCCACCTGTTCAAAGGCAAGCCGCATATTGCCTTTGCCGATAACATTCGTGACCCACAAAACCACCCGTTCCCGACGCCGTCAGGAAAAATCGAGATTTTCTCCAAACGTCTGTATGACATGCACCATCCGGAAATTCCGGCGTTGTCCCATTACGTTCCCGCGCATGAGGGACCGGAAGACCCACTGGCGGCTAAATACCCGCTGCAGTTGATCACCTGGAAAGGCAAGAATCGGGCTAACTCCACCCAATATACCAACCCGTGGTTACAGGAGGTGCAGACGCAGAAGCTATGGATCAACCCGGCAGATGCCAGCCACCGGCACATTGCGCAAGGAGATTACGTTCGTATTCACAACGACCGCGGCGTGACGCTGGTTCCGGCAGAGGTTACCCAACGTATTATGCCTGGCGTGGTGGCATTGCAAGCGGGATCTTGGTGGCAGCCTGACGCCAACGGCGTCGATCATGGCGGCTGTGCCAACGTGCTTAGCTCTGCGCGGATCACCGCGTTGGCGAAAGGTAACTCTCACCAAACGATGCTTGTGGAGGTTGCCAAAGCATGAGTAAATTTATCGAGTATGCCCCTGTCAGCGATCGCCAGCTTGGGTTCTATATTGACTCCTCTCGCTGTTCCGGCTGCAAAGCCTGCCAAGTCGCCTGTAAAGACAAGAATAATCTGGAGGTTGGGCGGCGCTTTCGCCGCATTTATGAGGTCAAAGGCGGCGGTTTTGTCTCCACCGGCCAGGGCGGTTTCCATAACAACGTATACGCCTATACCCTGTCGATATCCTGTAACCACTGCAAGGATCCGATCTGTACGGTGAACTGCCCAACCACCGCGATGCATAAGCGCCCCGGTGATGGCATCGTGCGCGTCGACACCGATAAGTGCATCGGTTGCGGCTATTGTGCCTGGTCGTGCCCGTACGGCGCACCACAGCTCAACGAGACTACCGGCCAGATGTCAAAGTGCGATTTTTGCATCGATTTACAAGCCGCTGGGGAACAGCCCATCTGCGTGGCAACCTGTCCGTTGGGGGCCATCAAGTTTGGCCCTATTGATGAACTGCGGGCGAAATATGGTGACCTTTGTGATGTGCAGGGCCTGCCTGACTCGGCCATTACTCACCCTAATCTGGTCGTCAAACCGCATCAAGGTGCAGAACAGGGGAGTAAATAATCATGCATGAATGGCCTCTTATCATTTTCACCCTGCTGGTGCAGGCTTCCGTCGGTATCACCTTGTTCACCACCTTTAGCCTGGTGCTGGCCAAGCAAGGGCTGGGCAGTCAGGAAAAGCGTCGTTACGCGCAACCTTTCATGCTGCTCGCCTTTATCTTCGGGGCACTGGGTCTGATGGTGTCAACTGCCCACCTGGGGTATCCGCTAAATGCGTTCCACGCCTTGCGGCATGTGGAAAGCTCCTGGCTGAGCCGTGAAATCATCTTTGCCAGCCTTTATCTGGCGTTTTTAGGGCTGGGGACACTGATTGCCCTGATCTCAAAACGGCTGCCGATCGGTTTACTGCTGATTGCCTCGCTACTGGGGATCGTCGACGTCTTCTGTATGAGTGCTATCTATGTTCACAGCTCTGTAGTGACATGGATGCATTTCAACACCTACCTGATGTTCTTTGGTTCGGTACTCAGCCTGGGCGCGGTTGCCAGCCTGTGGTCGCTCGCGATCCGCCCCGAACTGCCCTCGCAACTGATGAGAAAGCTGGCGGTGACGGCAGTGGCCTTGCTGATTGCCATCACGCTGTGCCGCCTGCTGGTACAACCCGTGTATGCGGAGTATCTGACCTCGGTGTGGAATAGTGACGTTGTCACTTTCCCTCATCAACCGTTGGACGCCTTTGCTCAGTTGGCCAGCCTGCGTTTAGCCTCGTGGGTCATATTGATCGCTGGCGTGTGCGCACTGGCACTCTGCTTGCGTTCCCAACGTATCAACAAGCGGTTGCTTGCCTTGGGCAGCGGGTTGATTGTGGTCGCTGAAGTGCTGTTGCGCGTTGGCTTCTTCAATATCCAATAACCGCAGACTTCTCTAGTCACATGGGGGGCGCCAGGCGCCCCCTATGAATTACTTCATCGTTTTGGCATCGTTATTGGCATACACCTGATGGCGTTTGTGCATTTCCAGCGCGTCATTGTAGTTGCTATACAAGGTCTGATAGCGCTCCAGGCAGTAAACGACCAGTAGCGGCAACAATGCACAAAGGTATAGCGGGATAAATTGCGGAGTGATCTGCAATGCCGCAAACACCAGGCAGATCGCAATAGCCCACAGCTGCAAAGCCAGCAACCAGAGCAGACCACGCTGCCAACGCGTCAGCTTGCCGGTGAACGCCCAAGGAGCAGCAGGCGCAGAGTTGGCATCCAGCGTGCCATTGAGTAACTCCCCAAACAGCACATAGCGCCGCGTCCGCCCGGCAAACGCCAGCATAAACAGCGTCACCGCCCCCATCAGGATCATAAACGCGACGATGAAGGCAGGATCGGCATAGCCGGGAGCCAGGCTAAATGCAGGCTTACGGGCAATCGGCAAGACCAGGGCGAAATTGGTTAACAGATTCAATAGCAAATCTTCGGCCACCAATCTTGGCAAGTTTCGCTGCCGAGGGCGATAGGTTTCGGGCTCACTATAGGACTTCAAGGCCAGCAGGATATTGAACGGCGTTGATTTACCTAGCTGAACCACCATCAATGCTGGCAGCACCAAGACACCAAGCAGCCCAATCAAGGGATAATGCCAGTCTGGGCCGCATAGCCATATCAGCCCGCTCAGTGCTGCCGCGAGGCACAGTATGACCAAAGAAGCCCAGCCAGGCTGGTACAGCAATTTCGCCATCCCTGCTGTTTTACGCTCTTTATACTGCCCCGCGATCGCTTGCGGGTTTTTAAACACCCGCAAGGTAAATACGCTGTACGCCCAGTAACCTTGACCATCGCGCATCATACTCCAGACAATCGACAGACAGATTGCCCCCAACCCGGTAATCATCTCCAGCAGAGTAATGTCAATGACGTTGCGGATCAGTGACGAGGTCAGAATAGCCGAGACCAATACCACGGGGATCACGGCTCCTCGCATGTATCTTTGGCTGAAAGTAGTCAATGTTGGCATCATATCGCCCTTATCCCGCATGCTTAACACTGCTGCCAACGAGATGGTAATAGTGTTGGATATGGTAATCCTCGTCAGCCCCGTAGTGCTCCGCCAACAGGTGGCTGAGGATTTTCTTGTTGCTGATCTCCAGGTAGCGGCGATGTCCCATCTGGGCCCACCGATCCATACTTTCACGCCAGCGCACGGTATGGATAAGGTGTAATGCCAGATTTTCTTTGATCTGCGCCACGCTATATTCCGCCTTGCCACTGCTGTTCATGATCAGCGGGCAAACCGGCGAAGAGAATGGCAGGTCGGCTAATGCCTGGCGCATCTGTGCCACCCCATCCTGCATCAACGGCGTATGCCAGGCGCCATTGACGCCCAACTTGATGGTATTTACCCCGTGGCGCGCCAGATGATTAACCAGGGTTTTAACCGCGGTCAGTTCCCCTCCTACCACTTGCTGTTGGTGCCCGTTGTCACAGCACACGTTGAGTACGGTTCCCAGCCCAAGATTGTCGATTTGCTCGCGCAGCGCATCATGACCGTAGGGCTTGACCACATACATCGCCCCTTTGCGCTGTTCGGCCAGGTTTTGCATGATGGTCGCACGTAGCGTGATCGCGCGGAACAACGTCTCCAGATCCATCACCCCGGCGGCATATAGCGCGCTATATTCACCTGCGCTATGCCCGGCGTAACCGGTTTCCAACACGGGGGTCCGTTCGCGTAACAACGTCAGCATGGCGGCGTTAACGGTGGTGACGGCCAACTGCTGATAAAGGGTTTTGGTCAGGCGTGTCATCGGCCCTTTCTGGCAAAGCTTGCGGACATCCAGCCCGGAAACATCGCTGGCACACTCCCACACCGCCTTGGTGCCCGGTGAAACATCACAAACATCGCTGCCCATGCCGATCGCCGGGGATCCTTGTCCTGGGAAAATCATCATCCAACCGTCCGCGACGTTAGTTGCGGCCGGTGTATTACCAATTGATTCGCATACCTGCATAGATATTTCCTTTTTCTCCGAAGGTGCCAAACTCACTCTCTTTACTGCCGAAGCTGGCGGCAACGCCGCTATAAGCCTCAATGTCGTTTTTGAGCGGCGTGCTCAGGTGCAGATTCAGCACGTTGCTGCCATCCACCAGGTTGACCATGCCGGAGACCGACCAATCGATACTGCCGACCTGCTCTTTATTGGTACGCGTATAGAGGGTGAGGTAGTGTTTGCCGAGCAGGTCGCCGCCCCGCCCGACGTTATCGGTTTCTGCCGCCATCATGCGGGAGTACTGCTGATAGCCGTTACGGATATCCGCCATGAACGATGGCGGTAGCGGTGGCAATGACTGACCGTAACCCCCATTGACGAAGCGAATGGTGTCGACGTTTTCCTGCCACTCACTGCGGCTGTAGCCCTGGCTCTGACCATAATATTCCGCGCCGTATTCACTTTGATCGCCAGTGGTGTAACGCAGGCCAACACCGATATCCGCTTGCGCACCATTGGCGCGCACCTTGTACGGCTCCTGCACATTGGCAAGTTGGCGCATGGCACGTGCGGAAGCCATGTCCAGGTGACGCCAGGTCTGCCCATGGGAAATCGACCCCTCAACGCTGAGGATCAGCATATCCGTCAGGTTGCCACTAGTGCCTAGCGCCACGGTTTTCCGATCGCCAGCCAGTAGCGAAAAAGTCGGGTTGAAGGCCTTCAGACCTGTCGCGGTATAACTGGCATAGTATCTGTCGGTACTGTTGGTGCGCAGGATCGCGTCCCATTCCGAGGCGGCTTCCTGACGCTGGTGGTTGCGCTTGAGGCGCGGAAAGGCCGCTAACGTGAAGGTCCCTTCGTTGCGGTACCATGAGCTGCTGATGCCATACGCCCCTTCATCATAGAAATTGCGCCCGCGCTCCCCCAAGCCAAATACCCGTACGCTACGCATACTGCCGCTGATATTGCGCAGCAGGTCGAGCGGCGCAACCGAGAACAGATAACCACTGGTTTTACGTACCTTACCGGCATCAATATACCCACTGTCGCTGACCGCCCAACTGGCAGTGGCTTCGTTGAGTATGCCCAGCCCCTGGCGACGCTGATCTTCCAGGGCTCCCGGCTGACGTGCCTGGAGAGCATACTCACCACTGGCCTGCGCCTTGACGCTAAGGGTCTCGGTCAACGTACAGCGGGCCACGCCGGAAAGGTACAGATTGGCAATAGCGTTGTTACGAAATGCCGGGTCGTCAAACTGCCATAATGAGTCCGAGGTATGGGACGATATCCCCTCCATACCCGCGTAACCGCGTTGGATAAGACAGTCAACCGCCCAGCTGCTGCTACTATAGGCGCCCACCAGCAGCAGAACCCCGCTAATCGGGGATCGCCTGCTCGCCATCAACCGTTCAACCTCAGCAGATACTCTTTCTGGAAGTTACTTTCCGGCAACGATTCCAACCGGATGTCGCTGTAACGCATGGTGGTGTAGTTATCCTTGCGCAGCGCGTCTTCCACCACGATGGTGGTGGGCCGCATCTGACCTAACACCTGTTGATAATCGCGATAGTACGAGCGCTTGATCGGCACACCGTCGGCGGAAAGGAAGTCGGCCCGGCTAGGGAAACCGGTGTCTTTTTCCACCCAGTAACTGATCGCTGGATAAGTGACATAGGGCCAACGGCGCTGTAACGAAAGTTTGTAGCAGATCGTCTGGCCACAGGCCTCTTCACCCACCAGCCGGGAGATATAGGAGTAATCAAAGTCTGCGGCAACCACGTCACCGTTGGAAATCTGCCCCACCAGACGTTGCTGGCGGGATATGGGGATCGGGCGCCGCAGGTCTGGAGCGTAATACCACATTTTGTCCAGATCGGAGAGTAAGGCTTTGCCTTTGTCGCGTATCGGGGAGATAAAGCGCACCAATGCACGCGCATCCCCTTTCTCTACCTGCTCCGAGGGTTTATAGAAGCGCATGGAAATATCCAGCACCTGCTGGTTTTCCGTGACATCACGCCCTCCCTTATGTTCCAGCAGTGTCAGCGTATAGCGGAAAGGCCGATCGGGTGCCCTCACGCGATCGGCACGACGGATAATCTCACGGGCCTGCTGATCTTCCTGGGTCAGGCTATTCAGTTGATGACGATCCAACAGATCTGCCGCCTGAGCCACACCCGACATGCCCAGTAACACCAGGCATCCAGCTAATTGATATTTCATGGGAACGGTCCTTGTTTATGGGGCTATATATCCAGCATCATGCCAAGATCGGCAATAAGGGTGGAGCCACGTATGGCGCTCGACTGCTCAGAGACCAGAAACGCGGTAATGTTGGCCACTTCTTCCGGCTCCACCTTCCAGCGGCGCGGTGCGTTATTCCAACGTTCGAACATTGCTGACCACAGCTCGTCCAGATACGGCAGCATATCGGTATTCACCACCCCGGCGCAGATGCCGTTGACCCGGATATTGCGGTCATACAGTTCCACCTCCAGGTAGCTCACCAGATTTTCCAGTGCCGATTTAGCGATGCCGAGCGGGTATTTCTCCAATACGCGCTGGCTGCCTAGACTGGAAATCACGCAGATAGTACTGCCCTGGGGCATCATCGGTACCACTTCCTGTACGCAGGCGGTGTTGCCGATCAGGTTGGTATTGAGCAACAGCTTCCAGTCGCTGCGCGTCATGTCCATAAAGGCTTTGAACGGCGCAGCGGCGGCATTCAGCACCAGATGATCGATACGTTCGATCCCCTGCTGTCTGAGCTTTTTCATCATTTCACTGATATCGCGCGGTTCGGCGATATCCGCTTTGGCCAAAGTCACCTTCACGCGGGTTTCTGCTGCGACAAAGCGTTGCAGATTGGCCGCACTTTTCCCCTGATCCTTGCGGTAGTTGAGGATCAGGTCATAGCCCTCTTGCGCCAGTTTTTCGGCGATCGCCATACCAATGCCACGGCCTGCGCCGGTAATGAGTACGGTTTGTCCCTTTGACATGTCTCTTCTCTCCCTGAGGGGTTAAACAAAGCGGAACGCTTGCGCTATAACCAGTTTCGATGCCCGGCGTGCCGGGATAATGGACGCTATCAATGCCGTCACCAGCGGCAACGCGCAGGAGAACCAGAACAGATTGAAGCCCTGATCCCACAGCACAAAGGCCAGATAGCCCTGGGTATAACCAGGCGAAGGCGGCATCGGTATGCCGTTGATATTGATCAGTGCAGCGATAAGAATGCCGAAGCTGACGCTCAGCGCCGAGCCAATAATGCCAATGATGATCCCTTCCAACACAAACAAGCGGCCAATATAGGCTTGGTTAAGACCGAGTGCGCGCAGCGTAGCGATTTCGCGGGTACGCTCAATGACGTTCATCATCAACGTGTTGCCAATCATGAACACCACGATGACGCTGACGATGGATTTGATAAACAGGAAGATCCCTTCAAACAGGTTCACCACCTGATGATAGAAAATGGCCAACTCATCCCATGAGCGCGCTTCCAGCTTGAGCTGATGCTGGTCAATAAGCTGGTTGATCCGCGCTAACACTTTTTCGGTTTGGTTGGTGTCCTGCAGCATGATGATGATTTTACTGACATCCTGGGTCTGCAACAGACGCTGGGCCGTTTGCAGCGGCATCTTGATCGCCGTATCGTCGTATTCTTTGATGCCGGACTGGAAGACGCCGCGCACCTGAGAAGACATGGCGTTTTGCCCACCTTGCGGGTTGACCACCAACATGTCGACCCAGTCGCCATAGCCCGCCGACAAGGCATTGGCGATACCTGAACCCATGGTGATGTCCTGCTGCTCAACCCGCGACAGGTCGCTACCAGAAATGATTTTATCCAGCGAGCCCAGTACCAACGAGGTTAGAGGTTCGATCCCCACGCCGGTAAAGAAGGTGGAAGCCCCCTTGTCATACTGGGAAATGATGCCGGTAAACGCCAGTTGCCCGGTAATGGTGGCGATCTTCGGGGCAATCACCGGATCGGCCTGCAGGAGCTGTTTCACCTCATCGTAATTATCGATGGTGTACTGCAGCGAATTGTTGGCCCCGCTGCTGAGGTAACCTTGCTGATAAAGTTGAATATGCCCCAGGTTGGTACGGATAGTTTGTTCACGCAGCGCCCAGAACGAGTAATCGACAAACCCGCCAAAGATAAACACCGCCACTCCTCCCAGGGTGATCGCCAGTAGCGTCACCCCGGAACGACGGCGCTGGCGAAACAGATTGAGGAAGGTGTAACGGATATCGGTAGGTTTACGGATCGCCGTCACGATCACCACCAACAAGGCGTAAATGATAATTATGTTGGCAACCCAGAACAGGATATTCATCATAGCGGCACCTCCGTCAGCGGCTGGATGATGACTTTGAGTTCAGCAGGCGTCCATTCAGGTGCCGTACTTTGCTCGGACAGACGTTTCCCCTCTGCGCCCTGCAGTGCCAACGCCGCCCAGGCCGCCTTGGCATCGGCCACACGTTGGCAACTGGCCAGCGCATGCGCGGACATCAGCGTGATCATCGGTTTTAAATCAGCGGGCATCGCCGGGTTCTGCTGCAAATAGTCCAGGTCTTTCAATGCCACGACGCAACGGCCATGGGTAGCTGGAACAAAAGCATCCATCCGCACACGCAGAAAGCGCATCTGCCAGTCGCTCCCTTCGCTTTCCGCCGCTTCATCTATGTAGAAAAAACCCAGTTTTGAGGTTTCTGCCGCACGCATATAATTCTTCTTGGCCAGAAAATCCGTGGCCATAAACAGTTGTGCGTAGCCATAAAACATTTTGGCAATGTGGCGATCCGGGTGCTGTTGATACAAAGCTTGCAATTGGCTGGCCGCACGGGTCAACGTACTCATTGGCGCTTGGGAATTAACCGCCAGGATCGCCTGTAAGCTGGGGTTATCCTGCGTTTCCTGCAAACCAGTGGCCTGCGACAGCCCACTGACCAACACCAATAAAGTGACAGCGTAACGCTTAAGCGATAACAAAATCATTTTCCAACTCCCCATCCCTGATTTCCAACACCCGTTTGGCCCGATCGCGCAGCGTCAATGAATGGGTGGAAATAACAAACGTGGTTTTCAGTTCCTGATTCATGGTAAGCAGCAGATCGACGATCTCCTGCCCGGTACGGGTATCCAGATTGCCGGTGGGTTCATCGGCAACGATCAAACGTGGGCGTTTCACCAGCGCACGGGCGATCGCCACGCGCTGCTGCTGCCCGCCGGAAAGCTCGCCGGGCGTGCGTTTGTAGTGCGCCGCCAACCCCACTTTTTCGATCATGTCCATCACCTGGTCCTTCGCCACGCGGCGGCTGAAGCCGTTAAGCATCAGTGGGTAATAAACGTTATCGAACACGCTCAGTACCGGCAGCAGGTTAAAGAACTGGAATACGAAGCCGATGGCATCAGCACGCAGGCGAGCGGTTTGTTGGTCACTGAGCGTGGAAAGGTCGTTACCCAGCAAATAGACATGGCCACTGGTGGGATAATCGATACCGCCCATCAGATTGAGCAGCGTGCTTTTACCACTGCCGGATGGCCCACATAACGCGATAAATTCGCCGTCATGGATTTCGGTGGTAATCGAACCCAGTGCCACAATGGCACCCGGCCCTTTACCAAAGCGTTTGCCTGCCTGTTGCATCGACACCACAGGCAGAGGTTGTGCAATATGTAGGGTGGTCATGATGTTCCCCGATGATTTGACGGTAAGTGACAGGCTTGCGGTACCCAGTTCTCCAGCAACCAGGCTCCTCCCTCACCGTCGAGCACACTCAACAAGCTGTGCCCGGTGATATTGCTTTGCAGTAGATACTGCCAGGCCAACGCCGGATTCATGCAGCCGCTGTCGCCATAGAGTTCACTGAGCGAGACGCAAGCCAGACCGGCAGGCAACTGTTCAAACGCTTGCCGCTGTACGGCACGAAATGACAGTGCCGGTGGTGTTACGCCCAACACGGCCTGGGTATCCGTAGCCAGATACCGCTTACAGTGGTCTACCATCTGCAGCGCGCGCCGCTGGGTAGAACCCGACAAGGCTTGATAATCACTCAAATGCAGAGCAACGCCCTGGCCTGGTTGCTTTTTGAGGATCAGGCAACCGACACGCTCAACGCTGAACTGACTGTTGGCGGGGATCGGCCCCAGTTCTCTGGATGAAGGAAAGTGTTCGGCCTCAGAGAAAACCAACACTGGGAAGCTACGGAATTGGCCGCAGATGATGACGTTATCGGCCATATTACTGTTCAGGCAGTCCTGCGCCATCCGCAACGCACTCACCAAGCCGGTACGCTCACCGCGCAATTTGCAGGTGAAATCCTTGATGCCGTAATCCCGCACGATACCTTTGGGCAGAATATCGACGCTCAACGAGTCTCGCCAGCTGTTGACCCCTTCAAATACCGATGCTTCTCCCCAGGAATCACAATAAATCAACGCATTACGCTCATTGCGCAGGCGAAACTCCCCCTTACTCCCCAACTGAGCCACCGCCTGAGCACAGGCCGCACTCATATCGTTCAACCAGCCACGATAATTGGCCTTACGCAGCGCCTCTTCAGGCAGTATTTCACTGTCAATGCCGAAACGACGGAACAACCACTGGTCGCTGCCCGCATTGGCATTGGCTTTTTTATGCAACCAGGCTTCCCACACGTTGTACCAGCTAGGAAAAAACCGTTGCATCGGCGTGCAGGGTTCCAGCAGGGAAAACCCCACCAGATTGATGGCTGCCGCCGGTATCACTTGTTTAGCCGTGTTCATCTACATCCTCACTGTTAGCGGAGATCACCATGGCGATAGCCGAACCATCGAGCCCGATGCCAGACTTGAGGATGTGCTGCCGTTCCAGTGCCAACGGCGGGCTATCGGCATGAACATGAATTTGCAGACTGTCGTTAATCGGGTAACGCGTGGTCAGCGCCAGCAGACGACGTTGTTGTAGCGCATCCGCCGCCAGCATCAGATCCAGCAAACCACAGCAGCTCTCCATGTAACCGACCTGCCCCTTGTAACTGACCACCGGAACCCCGCATTTCCCCCAGACTTTTTGCAGCGCCATGGCTTCTGCCTTGTCGCTGGCTATCACCCCATTGGCATGAGGGAAAACGCAGGCGATATCTTGCGCGGTGAGCCCGGCTTCCAGCAGTGCCCGCTCAAACGTCTGGGCGATGGTGCGAAAATCCGCCGTGAAGGAACTGCTCCCCCTGGCACCGCTGCTCTGGCAAAACACTGAGCTGCGCAAATTGACAGGCGAAGTAAAGTTGCGCTGACGAGCGTGTTGCTCGCTTTCAACGATCATCGCCACGACACCGTTGGTGGGTAGAATGCAGCTGTTATGGCTGCTAAACGGTTGTGCCCCCTCTTCCCCCAGCATGTCCTGACCACCCAGGAAGACAATGTCCTGCGTCAGCGTTTCAAACCAGCCAACGACCAGCACCAAATCAACCTCATTGGCAGCAATGGCCGAGTGGGCCAAATGGACCGCCGCTAAAGAAGAGTTGCTGGCGCAATAAAGTGAAACCGGTGGCCAACTGAGCTGATAGTTCTGCGTCAGCTGTCGCGCCAGCCGATCCTGACCGTAACTCTTGGCATGCAGCCGTTTGATTTTTGGAAATAACCGCAGCTCTTCCTGGTCGTTACGCTCCTGATACCCCATAAAATCAGCAATGTCGGGCCGTTCACCATGGCCTACCAGATAAACCCGAACCCGCTTTCCCTGCAATTGATCCGTTGTCATCCCAGCTCCGGCAAGCGCCTGATTGATAACCGGCTGCAGGCGGGTAAACGTCGTACCGGCCGGCTGAGGGTCAGCAACATGGTGCGGATTACAACTCAAACGCAGATCCTGCCATTCGCTTTCGGTGGCGAACCAGGGCTGTGTGCTGGCTAACCTGTTTTCGCTCAGGCCCTTGATCAGCGCCGGAAAATCCGGCGCATAAGCACTGGTGACGCCCCAACCACTCAGGACGACATTCTGAATCACGCCATACTCCTCAGCACCACGGCATAGTGATTGCCGCCTTCCGTTGCGCCGAGCACCAGAGCGTTACGGACGGTTTTCTTCAGGGGTTGGGTGACAAAGGCGATATCCTCCGCACAGAAGTTTTCGGTGTAAGGGATCGGCAGGATTTCACCCCGCTTCATAATCTCCGTGACCACCGCGATATTGAGGATACCGACGCAGGACTCCACCAGACCAAACCAGGCGTTGTAGTTAACAAACGGCAGGTTACGGCGAGCCTCACCGAACGCGCTACGGATCGCCCCAATCTCAACGGCATCACGGGCGGCAGTACCATCACTGGTGCCACAGATCAGATCCACCTCTTCCGGCTCCATGTCGGCTTCGTGCAATGCCTGACGAATGGCCACCGCCATGGACTCGATCCGGGCTGGCATATCATCCTTGGCGAAGTAGCAGCCATCGCTGGATTTGCCATAGCCGACAATCTCGGCGTGAATGTGGGCGCCACGATCCTGCGCATGCTGTAAATCTTCAATCAGCAGCATGCCCGCACCTTCACCTGGGATATAGCCTTTGGCGTCCTTGCTGTAGATCTGGAAATCAGCCGGGTCGCGAGTCAGTAGCAGATCGCTATTCAGCGCCTGCAGGCAGATAACGAAGGTGTTCATATTTTCATCCGCCCCCCCTACAATCATCTGCGGTTGCAGATCCTGGCGGACCAACTCGTAGCCGTAAGTCAATGCGCCCAATCCGGCATTGATACCTGTGGCCAGCGAGGTGTTATAGCCTTTGATCCCTTCGGAAATGGAACAGAAGGTCGAAATGGCATTCATCAGCGCACCTGGAAATTCGGAGGTCCGCACTTTGGTAGGGTCTGGGAACAGGCTTTGCAGGTAACGATCCACCGTCGAATGCGGCCCTTTGGACATGCCAAGGATCATGCCGATCGTCTGGCCGTCCCGTTTGATCTTACGCCCGGCGTCATTCATGGCTTGGGTAAGAGCCAGTAAGGCAAAGGTACTGATGGTATTGGCTTTACGCGGATCAAAGCGGCGTAGTGTCTTACGGGCATCCAACCCTTGCACCTGATGCACCCCGCCCGGTTTGTTCAGCTCATATTCCACATCCTGTGCGCCGAAGCGGTTACTCATGTAGTTAGCCACACCCTGGTTTTTCAGCATGACATTGAGTAATTGACGAAATCCCTGACGGGTATCGTCATCGACCGCCGGTGAGAACAGTTGTGTCAGTGGCTTCTGCGCCCACATTGTTTCCAGCATGCTTTGCAAGGTGTGGCCCACCGAGCTGACCGCCCCCATGCCGGTGATCGCGACGCGTTTGGGTTGGTAATGCGTTACCGGACTTTGCTCAGGCTTGACGCTGGCAATCACACAGCAGTTGTTACCGCCAAAGGCATAGTTGTTCTTCATGAACATCTTGACTTCGGCTTCCTGGAACTCGTTGGGCACGTAGTTGAGATCGCAGTTTGCGCGCGGCGTAGTGAAGTTGAGCGTTGGCAGGATCTTGTTTTCCGGCAAGGTCAGGAAGCAGGCGGTCAGCTCGATGATCCCGGCGGCGCCGATATTGTGCCCCACATAAGCCTTGGTTGAACTCACCGGGATAGCCATGATATTCGGGAAGACCTTCTTCATGGCCAGCGTTTCGCAGCGATCGTTAGCGTCCGTGCCGGTACCGTGGGCGTTGATATAATCAATATCCTGCGGCCCAATCTCTGCGTTCTGCATCGCATGGCGCATCACCTGTACCGCCCCTTCGGCCCGTGGGTCTGGGGCAGTCTCGTGATAGGCATCGCAAGAGGTGGCGTAAGAGACCATCTCGCCATAGATCGTCGCGCCACGAGCGACGGCATGTTCATATTCCTCCAGCAACAAAGCGCCAGCACCTTCGCCAACCGACATCCCTGGGGCACCGGAGAACGGGCTGGACGGTGTACGTTTCATGGCATGGAGCGCGTAAAACCCGGCAAAGGTCGGCAGATAGACAGGCTCGGTACCAATCACCAGCACCGTGGCATTCTTGCCGTTCTGGATCAGGTCATAACCAATCCCCATCGCGTTAGTACTGGCCGTACAGGCGGTAGCGACCAGTTCAAAGCCCCCTTTCAGCCCCAGCAGTGAAGAGACAATGGCGCTACAGGAAGAAAAACTGCCGGAGACCATGGCCTTCTTCAACGAGAAGCGCTCCGTCTGACGTTCGATCAGCGGCATAAATGGCTCGGTACCGGCAGAGGAAACGCCGATGATCAGCCCGGTTTTATCCCGTAGTTCTCCGCGTGGTAACTGCCCTTGCTGCAAAGCCTCATGGCCAACCTTATAGGCCCACAAGGAAGCATTATCCAATGAGGCAACGATATCAGCAGGGAGATCCGGCCAACTCAGAGGCTGTAATACCTCGGAGGCGTTGGCATCCTCGAACCATTCCAGGTACTTTTTACTGGGTTTGATCCCACAGGTTTTATTCAGCAGTGCCTGTTTGAACTCGGCAACGTTAGTGGCAATGGAAGAGAGGTGACCCATACCGGTGATCACCACTCGTTTACGCGTGACTGTCATAGTGTCTTCCGTGTCAGCAAACCAGAAATCGAATGTGAGTGCGCCATGCTGCCATGGCGCAAAATAACGTGATGCTTTAGGGGGTGTTCGGTTTACTCGTTCTCTTCCCTCAGTTTTTGCCATTCAAGCTGCTGCAACAAATCGCGTGGGCGCGAGCTGTCGACATAACTGTGTTCAGAAGGATTAATCAGGAAGCTGTAGTTACGGGCGAAAGGCACCGCCGACGTAGTCACCGCCACCGGGCCATTAGCCGTCACCACGTGGTAGCCATCAATGTCTGCCCAAGCCCAGGCATCGGTCAGGAACAAACGGCCCAGACAGGCTTGCAGATCTGCCGAGTAATCGCAGACGATCACTTCACCGATGCAGTTACCGTCAAACATCACTTTGTCGCCGCGCTGCGGGATGGCGTCCGGTTTCCCGGCAATGCTGATCCCCACGATACGGTGGCTGATGCCCTGCTCTACGCGTTCGCTCAAACTTGCCAGGCCGGTGAAAGCGTCTTTGTCGTAACGCACTGCCCACTGCATTTGCAATGCGATCGGGCAGCCGGTGTAGGCATTGAACATGCCAGGTTCCCAGCAAGGGTTTTCCAGGCGCACTTTCCGCTGGTAATTCAGCCCACCGGTACGCATGTCGTACTTTTCACCAGCCTCCAGCATCTGGGTCCAAACATCGGCCAGCAGATCCTGTGGCCCCATCAGTTTGTAAGAGTACTCGCCGTGTTTGCCGCTGCGCAGCAGGATCAGATCGTCCTCAACGTGCATATGTTCCTGGTATGGCAGGCCAATCACATCCATCCCATAAACTTCAGCAAGCAGTTCCCAGGCGTACGGCCCTTCGAAGTGCAACATGCCCCACTCTGGCGTCAGCGATTCAATCGAGTCGATATCCTCAAACTCGTCTTCATTGCCTGCCAGCTTGGCACGCAGCATCTCGCACAGCGTTTCACCGCTGACCCACTCCGACAGCAACAGAAAACGTTCGTCATCACAGGCGATATACAGGTCGGTAATGATATTGCCTGCGTCATCGAGGATCAGGCTGTACATGGCTTGCTCATCCCGGATCGATGAAACATCGCCGGAAACCAGCTGGTTGAGCAACGACCAGGCGCTGTCACCGTTGATGGCCGCGATGCCAAAATGGGAGTAGTCGGACAGCAGAATGTGTTGACGTACCGCCTTGTGCTCCTCTTCCGCTGCAAAATAACTCAGGGGAATGGCAGCGCCGTTACGCTCCCCCATTACCGCCCCGTGCTGCCGATGAATGTCAGTGAGTTTGGTCATTCCTTGTCCGCTCCTGTTGCTGATCCGTTGGTGGTTTCCCCCTGCTTGGCAATAACAAACGAAGTCAGGGTGTTGACGCTACGCATGTAGGAAGGATCGTCACCTTCTGTCACACGGATGCCGAAGATTTCATCGAGCAACACGACGACCTCGGTGGCATCCACCGAATCCAGCTTCAACCCACTACCAAACAGCGGCGTGTCATCGTCAATCTGACTGACTTTCTGATAGAGGTTCAGGCGTTCTATTAGCCCCGTTTTGATTTTCTCCAGCACAGACTTGCGCTGTTCAATCCTTTCAATAAGCGCGATGTTACTCATAGCGGCATTACTCCCTGTTAGTTAAACGTACATACCTTTGCCTTCAGCCAGAATGCGATCGGTGCGAAAATTGACAATCCGCCCGACGCACGCCACATTCCGGCCAACCCGCGCCTCCACTTCGTAGTGGTGGAACCCGTTCATATCGGCGAACGCCAGGCGGCTATTGACTTCAATGGTGTCGCCCGGCGCGACCATGCTTTTGTACTTGACGTCCTGAGAGGCCAGCACGCCTAACACGCGCGCCCGCTCGCCTATCACTCGTGCCGTGCCCTCTGGCGTCTGCAGCGCCCGTGATACCTCATCAAATTTCTTCAAAGGTTGCTGGGTTTCTCGTTCATGCAACTGGCAAAAATCGTTCAGCAGACTCAGGTATTCACTAGACTGGCCGAAGATCTCGGCGATCATCACGCCAGGCATTACCGGATTGTCTGGAAAATGCCCCGGAATATAGGATTCATTAAAGGTGACGTGCTTAATCACGGTAATCGATCCTCTTTCTCCCGGTGAAAAGTCCACGATGCGGTCGACCATAAATATCGGTGCACGCCAGGACCCCATTTTCAGCAGCAGATTGGGCTGGACTAAGCTCTTGTTATAATTCGCCATACAACATTCCTGTCGGTTAACGCATCACCAGGCCGCCATCGGCCACCAAGGTCTGACCAACGATATAGCTGGATGCGTCTGAACTTAAGAAAGCCACCACGTTGGCGATCTCGTCGACACGACCAAGACGTTTCAACGGGATAGCGGACATTACGTTGCGCACTATCTGGCGCGGCACCTTTTTCACCATTCTGGATTCAATCATCCCCGGTGCCACGGCATTGACGCGGATCCCCTTCGAGGCCATTTCGCTGGCCAAGGTGCGGGTAAGGCCAATAATGCCGGCCTTGGCGGCGCTGTAATTGCTCTGGCCAAAGCTGGAGGTGATGCCGGATATCGAAGATATATTCACCACCGTTGAATTGCGGGCGTGACGCAATAATGGCAGCAGCCGTTTGGTCATGGTAAAGGTGCCATACAGATTAACCTTGATAACCTGATCAAACTCTTCATACGTCAGCGCGGAAAATACGTTGTCTTTGTAGATCCCGGCATTATTAATCAATACATGCACTTCATGAGCCTGTTTCTCAAGCTCATCGGCCAGGCTGGACACCTCGCTGACATCGGCAACATTGCACTGCAGGATATGCAGATTTTCACCCTGCGGATGGGCGGATTTTAATTTTTCCAGACCGCTATTATCGTGATGGTAAATAGCGAAAACCTTAGCCTGCTGTTCGAGATACTTCTCACAAATGGCCAAGCCAATATCACCACTGGCGCCGGTGATAACCACATTTTTACCCCCGATATCGGGATAGTGAGACATAGATATTCCCTTCTTTTATAATTAGCCCAATGCTGCTGCGGCAATGGCATGTGACTGACAATGAGAAATGCTCAGCGTGGCCTGGGTCAATTTTTTCTCCTGCATCAATCTGGCAAATTCACCGCTGAAGAAGTAATAAGGACAGCCCAACTCATCGTGTCTTATTTCGATGTCGTGGAATAGGATCCCCAGGCGGAACCCGGTACCTAGCGCTTTCGCTGCCGCTTCTTTGGCCGCCCAGAAGCCAGCCAGTCGTTCGACGTTTTCGGCCAAATCCCCCAGTGCCTGCTGCTCTAGCGGGGTTAACAAACGTTGTGACAGCCTATCGCCACTTCGCATTAACGCGGTGTTTACCCGTGCAATCTCAATAATGTCCACACCGAGATTCATCCTTTCTGACTCCCATCGTCAAATCCATTGAAGCAGCTTCGTGTGAAAGCGACATAATACGCAGATACAATATGACAATAATGGCGGAACCTATAACGCAATAAAATTGCAATAGGGAATTGTCTGCATTGCTTAACGAGAATGTTATCGCGAAATGTTTAAAACAATCAATAAAACCTCAGTAAAAAACACCATCAACAAATAAAATAGAACATTATTCTAATTATTAAGCCAAGATGCAGAATAAAAACCCATAACGACATTTTGGCTGGTCGGATATGTCATTTTTTTATTAATTAAACGGAATTTATTTTTGCAAGAACAATCCCGTCGGTTAGGACCATTCAAAATAACAGCGGATTTTGATTTAGGTTAATTCAAGAAATAACCTAATTTTAATTATTTTTACCTTTCACCCTATTTATAAATAGTGGCCACCATTAAACTTTCACCCTCTCTGATTTATCTCGGTGATCGATAAATGCCGGAAGGTTTTGCATCATGTCCTGCATTGCGTTGTCGCATAATTTTTAAACAGGAAGCGTTTTCAAACAATAATGCACCGCCGAAATTCAAATTTCGTCCCCAAAAGAGCCACTTTCAAGCGAACATCACCTTTGGCAAGCCAGGGTTTCGGGAGGCGCCACCTTCCTTTCCGTTTCTCTACTCATTTTTTAATCAATAATCTCTTCG
Organism: Serratia sp. 3ACOL1; assembly: GCF_003668775.1. NCBI lineage: Bacteria > Pseudomonadati > Pseudomonadota > Gammaproteobacteria > Enterobacterales > Yersiniaceae > Serratia > Serratia sp. 3ACOL1. The sequence goes on from NZ_CP033055.1 coordinate 1,585,198, forward strand.
GCATATCAGGCCAGTCTGTTACTCTGCCAGACAGAGCTAGAGCCCAGATTCAGCAGCAGAATCGGCCAGACTATGCAAAACACCGTAATCAGGCTGAAATATCAGACTTATCCATGATAGTTTCGTAGTTTAATAAGTTGAACTGACCATACTCTGCGGTGCAGAATACGCGCAGATGAAATGGAGGTTCGGATGTACCAGATGGGAAATGTCATTAACCAGCAGATGGCGGCGATCTCGCCCCAGGTGCTGACGGTGTTGGAACAAAAGCTGGTAACGGCTAAAGAAAAGATCGCGCTGTGCCTTAACGGTATGGGGGCCTTGATCCTGCAAAAGACCCGCGATTACCTGCATCGCAATGACAACTCCCTCCGTTTTCGCCAGTTGGTCGAGCGCACTTCCCCCTTCGAATTGCGCTTTCTGGATGAAGCTCTGGGCAAATTCAGCCCAGCATTGCTGACGATGGTGCTTGGCCACAAAGTGAAGCGCCTCACCCAGCTGTTTGTGAGCTTTTATGTGCTGGAAAAACAGGTCGCCGAGCGGCTGTTTTCCGTGGCTTCCGCGGTGGTATTTGGCCTGTTGGGCCAATATCTGCGCCAACGCTCCCTACAATCACCATCGTTAAAAGGCTGGCTTGAGTGCCAGTTGCCGCAGATTGTCGCTGCCCAGCCAACGGCGGTGCTCAACCAGCTACCTGCTCTTATCCCAGCCGATCCGGCCGTTTCCCGCACCGGATCGCTAGCGCCCCCCAAACGCCGTATCTGGCCGTGGCTAATGCTGGCGCTGCTATTGGTATCGCTGCTGTTCTCACTGCGCGGTTTTAGCGTGTTACAACCCATGCAGGCCAGCGGTCAGAGCGATGTGACCTACCGCCGGTTGGCCGATGGCAAGCAGCTCCTGCTGTCACAGCGCAGCGTCGAGAACCTGTTGATCACCTATATTGAGAGCAACGCCCCCACTAGCGAAAAACGTTGGTTTACGCTGGATCGCATGCAGTTCGACACCAACCGCACCGAGTTAACCCCTGCGTCACAAGAACAGCTTAGGAATATCGTCGATATTCTGCGTGCTTACCCGGATGTGGAGATCCAGCTGGGGGGTATACCGATAAGTCGGCCAATGAACAGATGGACCGGCGTTTATCGCAGGATCGCGCCGATGCGGTACGCATGGCATTGGTAAAAATGGGGATTGGGGAAAGCCGTATCAGCGCCGAAGGCTACGGCTCGGCTTACCCCTTGGTGCCTAACGATAGCGAAGCCAATCGCGCGAAAAACCGCAGAATCGATCTGCGGGTGGTTGAGAAGTAATTGCCCCTCAGCCCTTGGCTACCGCCACCACCTTCAACGGCTGGGCATCCGGCAAGATATTCATATGCTCCAGCACCTGGGCCATAATCTTGCCAAATACCGGCCCCGCCACCGAGCCACCAAAATGTTTGCCTGCCTTGGGGTTATTGACCATCACCACCAGGGCCACCTGCGGATCGCTGGCCGGTGCCACTCCTGCGGTGTAGTTGATATAACCACCATCGTACTTGCCGTTTGGCCCCATCTTCTCAGCAGTACCCGTCTTGATCGCCAAACGATAGCCAGGCACTGCGGCACTGAGGCCGCTCCCCCCAGGCAACGCATCGCTCTCCATCATGTGCACCACGGTTTTTACCACCTCGGCGGAAATGACTTGCTGCCCCATGACCGGCGGAGTGACTTTAGTGATGGAAAGCGGACGATAAACACCGAATGAACCGATGGTGGCATATTCACGCACCATCTGCAGCGGCGTGACGCGTAAACCGTAGCCAAAGGAGAAGGTGGCTCGTTCAATATCGGCCCAGCGCGCGCGGTGAGCGGGAAGATAGCCACTACTTTCGTTACCAATTCCTAGATCGGTTGGCCGCCCAAGGCCAAAACTGCGATAAACGGCAGGCAACACCGTGGCAGGCAGCGCCAACGCAATATGCGAAACCGCAATATCGCTGGATTTTTGCAGCACGCCGGTAATGGTCAGTTTCGACCAATGGCCCACGTCTTTGATCAGATGGCCGTTCACCGTATAAGGCGTAGTATCCAGCACGGTATCTGGCCGGATCAGCTTGTGATCCAATCCCACCATCACTACCACCGGTTTAACCGTCGAGCCAGGTTCAAAGCTGTCGCTGCTGCAGACATTATGTATGTCTTTCACCGGCGTATTGGCGTAGTTGTTGGGGTTGAAAGAGGGATAGCTGGCCATGCCGAGGATCTCACCGGTATTCACCTTCACCAGCACCGCACAGCCGGAGTCGGCCTGGTTGGCGATCACCCCATCGCGGATCTGGGAAAACAGCACGTACTGAATAAATTTGTCAATGCTTAACGTCACGTTCGGTGGCGGCACTGGGTCAACGCTTTTAATCACGCCGATGACCGCACCGCTTCCGTCCTTCTGATAGACACGCAGGCCGTTTTTACCCTGCAACAACGGATTGAAACCCAGCTCAATCCCTTCCAACCCCTGATTATCCTGCCCCACAATGCCAATCAGCCCGGCGGCGTCTTGCCCCATGGGATAGAAACGGCTGAAGTCCTGCTCGGTGCTAACGCCGGTCAGGTGCAGCTTGCTGATATAGGCCGCATTGTCATCCTCCACTTTGCGTGCCAGATAGACAAAGCGCTTACGAGCGTTGGCCTGGATCAGGTGCTGAACATCAGCAAGCGGCATCTTCAGCACGTTGGCCAAACTCTGCCAGCGCTCGGTGCTGGTATCGGTTTGGGTATCGAGGATATGTTTGGGATCCAACACGATATCTTTGGAAGAGACGCTGACCGCCAGCGCCGCATCGTTACGGTCGGTGATCATCGCTCGGTTGGTGGGCACCACCTGGGTACGAATAGAACGCTGGTCAGCCTGATCGGCCAACTGTTGGTGTTCCAGCAACTGTAAATAGCCGACCCGGAACATCAATAGAAAAAAGCAGACCAAGATGCCTGCGCAAATCCAGCCAAAACGCGCCGTCGAGTAGTTTTTACCGTTTTTCTTGGTTGGAGGAGCCACTGTTAAGCCTACGTTTTTAAACTGATTATTTATCCGCTAAGTCTAACCTGAGTCAGATTGCCAGAAGGTTGCAGTTTGTAAGAAAGTAAAAACAAACGCGTTTAATGTTGCTTTAATTTTACAGCCATTAAAAACAGTCACTTAGGTAACATCATTTGACTCAATGGCGATAGTTTGTGAAGCGCAATATTCTGGCATCTACCTTTATTCTGCCCCCCCTGTTCAACCAACAGGAGTTCAGCCGCTATGCGCTGAATTACTTGGTGTTCGGCAATGCGTTCCTAGAACTACGTAAAAATCAACTTGGTGAACCGATATGCCTACAGTGCTCACCAGCTAAATACACCCGCCGGGGAGTGGAACCGGATACCTATTTACCTATTGGTCTGTGCAGGACAGGAAGGAGGCGCACCAATTCGCAGCAGGCAGCATGTTTCATCTGATTGAACCGGATGATGAGTTGCCAAATGAATAAATAACATTAGAGGAAAAAATTTCTTAACCATGGGGATAGCTAAGCCCCGCATTCGCGGGGGCTTAATTGACAATTAAACATATTCATGCTCATGAAAGAACATAGGATCCCCATTATTTTCACCTATCGTTGTTAAAATAGGTTGTAATTCTTCATATGTACATCCAAATTGCCAACATACAAGAATTCTTTTATCGTTTGGATATGCTTTATATGATTGCGTTCTATGTATTGTTGCTGTTCCATCAAAAAGAATAGCCTCACCTTCTTTATATTGATGTACTATTGAAAGCTCATCATAATTATCATAGTCATCACGGTGGGCTGATGTTGTTTCTAAACCGCCAAAGTATGGTTGGAATGGGAAAAGAGGCGTTAAAAGAGTCCCGCTCTCATTAACACCTAACTTTTCATGGTAAAAATCAGAATGCCATCTTCCTGTAGGATAACTACCAACCGTTTCAATAATATTAGCCTGTACCACTCGCATATTGCCGCGATCATTTCCAATGATATCACGACTTAGTGCTAGCTCACAACCATCAAGGACATCACGGAAAATTTTAATTGCCTCTGGCGACTTGGCGAAATACCATCTCATGCTAACTGAATTAAACTCTTCGCTATAATCCTCATGCGCTTTTATGCCAATATCCACTTTAGCTTCCAAAGAGTCTTGCATGATGTCTAAATATAATTTCCTTATAGGCTCTAGGGCATCAAATGAAAAAGCCAGTTTTGTAACGCCATTAGTTAGGAATTCACTTTTTTTTGACATAATTAGTCCTTATTAAAGGCCCTCGATGTTTAAGAGCCTTGTGATAGTTTTATAGATTATGCAAACGCCATATTAAAACGAGCTTCGGAAACCATACGAGCTGGCTTGGTTTCTGCTGCCATGCGGGCTGGCTTGGTTTCCGCAGCCATGCGGGCTGGCTTGGTTTCCGCTGCCATGCGGGCTGGCTTGGTTTCCGCTGCCATGCGGGCTGGCTTGGTTTCCGCTGCCATGCGGGCTGGCTTGGTTTCCGCTGCCATGCGGGCTGGCTTGGTTTCCGCTGCCATGCGGGCTGGCTTGGTTTCCGCTGCCATGCGGGCTGGCTTGGTTTCCGCTGCCATGCGGGCTGGCTTGGTTTCCGCTGCCATGCGAGCTGGCTTGGTTTCCGCTGCCATGCGAGCTGGCTTGGTTTCCGCTGCCATGCGAGCTGGCTTGGTTTCCGCTGCCATGCGAGCTGGCTTGGTTTCCGCTGCCATGCGAGCTGGCTTGGTTTCCGCTGCCATGCGAGCTGGCTTGGTTTCCGCTGCCATGCGGGCTGGCTTGGTTTCCGCTGCCATGCGGGCTGGCTTGGTTTCCGCTGCCATGCGAGCTGGCTTGGTTTCCGCTGCCATACGGGCTGGCTTGGTTTCCGCAGCCATACGAGCTGGCTTGGTTTCTGCTGCTCTACTCACAATGCGATTTGTTTGCATTTGATCTGTCCTTTATGATGAGTATTGATATTAACTAGTGCATTAACACACCTACTGACAACACCTTGAGGTACATAAGGTATTGAATTCACCTGATACTTTTATTTGTTTTTTTTGGTAAACAACTTTTGCAGTAAAATACGTTGACAAAACAATTGAGATAATAGCGAAAACAAACAGAAAATCATGAGAAAAACTATAAATTAATGTGCCTACTGATGGACCTAAAACATAGCCAAAAGCGGATGCACCGAAAAGGAAACCAGCAACGCCACTTTGCTCGTCATGATTTACCGCCAACGATGCTGCTGACTGTATTGATGGAATCATCATTCCAAATCCCATACCTAGCATTCCGGCAGATATGTTAACTATAACAATAGAGCTGTTCGAAAACATTATGCCGCTAAAACCCAAAATGCATGAAACACAACCAGGCAATAAAAGAGACTTCACAGATGGTTTAAATACCTGAATATATCCTAATTGAACAATAACCATAACGATAGCCATTATTGATACTGTAACCCCTGTTTTAGCAACTGTTTCTTTTGGGTCTAAAGAGAATAAATCTTGTATGTAAAATGATATTGTTTGTTGGAATGCGGAAAATGCAATGTATATACATGCTACACCAATGAAAATTGGCAGTACTCTTGCATCAGTTAATTTAATGCTTGTATTGTTCTCTTTCATCATCGAAGGTGTAGACTCACTTGGCACAAGGACAATGAAGCCTAAAACAGTCCCAATACAAGAAATTGCAGCTGCAACATAAATTGGCAGTAGTAATGAAAATGTACCTAATGATGATCCTAATAGTGGACCAACTACAGAGCCAATGCCATATGCTGAAGCAATTAGTGCCATTCCAGCACCTCGATTGGTCCGATTTGTGTTTTCTGCAATATAGGTCATAGCCGAGGGATGAATCCCCGCAGTTAGAGCACCTGTAATGCATCTTATTATTAGCAGGGAAAGAAATGCTCCAGCAACACTAAGATAATGATTTAAACTAAATTTCAGCACGAACGCTAAAAGTAATGTTCCAATGGTATAAAAAATCATTCCTGCTAAATATGAATTCCTGCTACCAAACGCTCCTATCAACTTCCCCCACACACCAGAGCACAAAGTTATGACTAAAGCTGCAATCGTTACAATCAAACCTACATTAAACTCTGTTAGACCAATTTCTCTACTTGCAGGACCAAGGATCGTATAAAGTAGAGTTTGTCCAATACCTACACACACTAAACCTATCACAAGTGTTATGTGGTGTATTAGCCCCGTTTCTTTCTTGCTTTCAGATACATTTATATTAGTTTGGCTCATTAGTTTTGACGTTCTACATGTAGAAGTGAATGTTTAGTTAATGATAAGAAAATGTTAAAAATTATTGTGGTTTGAGATTATATGATTAGCGAAACAATTCAATAGTTTTTTAAACACTCAATAGAAAATGAAATTTACCTCTAAAAAAAAAGTAAAATAAGAATAACTAAAGAATAATAAACCAAAAATCTAACAATAAATGGATTTTAATTTTTAATTTTAGTGATTTTGAAAACTTTAGCCTGATAGTGGTTTTTATCACACTGATATTTATTGATATTTTTTTAAGGCGAACTAATCATTAGGAATGTTTACGCTAATTTTAGTGATTAATCTTATATAAACAGGTCAATGTAAATGGCGTTTTCCCCAAAATGGGCTATACGTTTTTAGGTTTGTTGTATACAAATTACTACTAACAGTTGTTTCTTATGCTCGATACTAGACGTATGGACATAACCTCATTTGTAGTCGTTGGGCGCAATGCTATCCCCGCCTCGCCTGCCCGCTTCATGTGTCGCTTTTCATGCAGTTGCGCGATCCGCGCCAGGCCGAGGCTTCGGGGGCAAAAATCACACCAGATCATCATGCAAATTCATGCACTCAGTGCATGCATGGCCAATCTAGCTAGCCATGAGGTAAGTATTCTGCTGATAGCGTCCCTCCTCAATCACCCTGATGCGTTACCCAGATGTAGTAGTTCGCCTCTGCCGGTGTCATATGGATGCCAAGTGGCGACAATGTGGCAGCATAGATAGGCAAAGCCCGTATTCCCTCCCCCCTTGCCACCTTAACAACCAGTTATAAATAACTTATTGATTTTATTATTGTAGTGAGAAAATCGCTTTTAATGTTGCACATCGTCACTGTCTCCCTGCAACGTCTGGCTACCGTCATTATCCCCCGGCGCTGGCGCATTGGCCGGGTCGAAAATGTGGTCCAGGATTGCCCTGGCCGTCGGCCCTGCAACTACGCCATCCCCACCGCCGTTTTCCAGAATTAGCGCCATCGCCACCCGCGGGTTTTTATACGGCGCAAACAGGGTGTAGAAAATGTGGTCACGCAGGCGTACCGGGATCATTTTGGCATTGTAAGTCTGGTTTTCTTTCAGGCTGAAAACCTGTGAAGTCCCCGATTTGGCCGCTATCTGGTAGGGCGCGGTATGGAACAGCTTATACCCGGTGCCGTTAGGCAGGTTCGCCATGCCATACATACCGTTGCGTACGATCCCCCAATATGGCGATTTGGGCTCGCCAATCTGCACAGCCTGCTCTGGTGGCTGGTAGCGTTCGACTTCCCGGCCCTGTTTCATCGAATACAGCAGATGCGGCGTTTTCACCCTGCCGCTGTTGATCAGCGTGGTCAGCGCTTTCACCATCTGGATCGGCGTAGCGACCCAATACCCCTGGCCAATACCCACCGAGATGGTATCACCTTGGTACCAGCCTTTTTTATGTACTCGCTGCTTCCATTCCCGGCTCGGCAGCACGCCGCGATATTCCTCGTTCAGATCGATCCCCGTCGCCTTGCCATAGCCAAACTGGCTGAGCCACTGATGGATCCGGTCGATCCCCATCTCATAGGCAACCTGATAGAAGAAGGTATCGGCCGACTCCTCGATCGCCTTGGTGACGTTCAGCAGGCCGTGCCCGGTTTTCAACCAGTCGCGATAGCGGCGTTGCGTTCCCGGCAAAGTCCAGGTGGGTGCTCCAAAGAAAGTAGTGGTTGGGGTGATGACACCGGCAAACAGTGCCGATACCGCCATATAAGGTTTTACCGTTGAAGCAGGCGGGTATAACCCCTGCGTCACACGGTTAATCAGAGGTAAATCCGGGTTGCTGAGCAGCGACTTGTAGGCCTGATAGCCAATACCTCTGACGAACGGGTTGGGATCGTAGCTAGGGCTGGAGACCATCGCCAGAATGCCTCCGTCGCGCGGATCGGCGACCACCGCCGCCGCCCGTTGCCCTTTGAGCAAACCTTCGATGTACTGTTGCAGGTGCAGATCGAGCGTCAGATAGATATCTTTGCCCGCCTGGGGCGGTTGTTCCTTCAGCAGGCGAACGATACGCCCGTGGTTATCCACCTCCACTTCCTGATAACCAGTGGTACCGTGTAGCTGTTTCTCGTAATAGGCTTCCAACCCCTGTTTGCCAATATTGTGGTCGGCCGCATAGTTTTGCGCCTGACCCTGCTGCTCGAGCTTTTTGACGTCGTTATCATTAATTCGCGAGACATACCCCACCACGTGCGCCAACTGTGCCCCGTAAGGATATTGCCGCTGCTGGTAGGTCTCGATGGTCACACCGTCAAAGCGATACTGGTTTACCGCAAAACGAGCCACCTCGGTTTCACTAAGCCCGGTCTTGAGGGTAACGGGCTTATAGCGACTATTGTGGTGCATATCATCACGGAAGGCGGCGATGTCATCCGGCGTCAGATCAACAATGGGGGTCAAGTTTTGCAGTAGCGTTGCCATATCGGCAATCTTGCTGGGAGTCACTTCAATCTGATACAGCTGTATATTGCGCACCAGCGGGATGCCGTTGCGATCGAAGATCAGGCCACGATGAGGGGCAATGGGCAGCATCTTGATGTCGTTTTGATTGGAGCGCGTCTGGTAAAACGCATGCTGTTTGATCTGCAACTGATACAGGTTGAAAACCAGCAAGCCAAAACAGGCGACGACCAGCACCATCGCCACGCAGGCACGGCGAATGAACAACGTTTCTTCGGCGGGATGGTCACGGAAAGGATCTTTTAATTGGGCCATGCGTGGGGTCTTACCTGCCTGACTGATTGCTAAAAAGGGTGCGAAAAGCCGGCAAGCATAGCGTTAATAGCCCTGGCGCCACATTAAAAGGTTGCTAATGATTTGGCATAAATGTTTCAACATATTGGAATGTTGCTGTGATTTGTCAGACAGGCCATAACGACTATTGAGACGCCAATTATTCCAATGCTACAATGTGACGCAGATCACACTAACAACCTAAACCACCGTCTATCCAATGCGCATTCTGCCCCAAGGTCTGATACCTGGAGCCGGCTGCGGCATTTGTAGCAAAGGATCACCTCCGATGAGTACCATAGCCACTGGCTTTATTATGATGCGCTGGGAATTGCTGAGCGCAGTGATGATGTTTCTGGCCAGCCAACTGAATGTGGTGTGCCGTAAGGCCAGCCGTAACGGCATGGCGTTTGTGTTCAGCAGCCTGGGGCTGTTCACTAGCTGCTGGTTTGTGATGGGGCTGATGGGCATGTCCTTCAACCTGGCTGGCATTATGCAGTTCTGGGCGTCATTCAAGGACGTTTTCATCGATGTCATGAGCCAAAACCCGACCGCCTTCCCCCTGCCATAACCGTATTTCCTGTCTAGATGGCGCAGTATACTGCGCCCCCTACATTTCGGCACACTCGTCCTTTATAAGCTCCATTGGTAAATGGAAAATATTGTACGTTACGATATTTTTTGTACTGAATGACATCAACTCGCCATTGAGGTCGATATTTCCCTTATGCCAGCTTGTTGTTGTTTCTCCAGATATAGCCCCCTCCAATTAATATCACCAACGGCGACAGGCTTGCTGGCAATGACTTATTGAGATGAATACCTTTTCGCTTCAGCAGGCTAATGGATTTTCTATATATACTGTACTCCACAATGTGATCGCTGCGGTAATCAACGTACGTCCGCTGCTGCGGTAAGATTAATCTTTTATCTCGTGAGACAACTTTCTTCTCACACCCCATTAATTTTCATGAAAAGTCATCGATACTTTCATTGAAAATGAATGCTCTCTCCATGAGTAATCATCACCATGGCTTAGGAAAAAACTTAAGAATTATACCCGAGAATATTCTAATAAATATTCACATGATGAATGCGCATACAATAAACATTAGAAAAGACAATTGGTAACCTTCATTTACTATATTTAAAATTGTAGAGTCACAAAGCATCATCACAATAAAATTCATCGATCAACACTCAAAGTAACTGTTGACATTAAAATTATACAATAAAATCAATGGTAAATTATTTTAAAACCCTCTATTAACCACCATGATTGATGTTTGCATTTGTATTGCTAAAGTTTTAAACTAAAAACATCAAGAGAAATGATAAGAAAGGTTAATATTACCTCATTAGGAATGACGCTGCCTATTCATCTGATTTAAATAGGCATACGATTCAACTTAATTCAATGAATGCCTCCGGTTATTTATTATCCAGGAACGTGATTTTTTCTTTTATTTATAGGGGGAATATTAGGCCGAACTGTCAGTCACCTAACCATTTTTAATTAAATGCCGGGGTCGCATTTGCATTTTATGCACAATGAATATTTTCTTGGCTTAGTGTTTACCAATACCTACATGTAAGTATTGACTTCAAAAAGAGGAAGGAACCAATGGAGTTGATTTTGATCTCGCCGTATACCAGAATGTTCTGGAATGAGTATGTTCTTAAGCCTCAATCATCTGAGTACAATCTAGTAGTGGATCAGTCAATTGAAGGGCCGCTTGATATTAACAGGTTGCGATCTGCTGTAGAAGGACTGGTACGCGACAACGTTTTATTTCAGCATGTTTTAAGTGATAAAAATGAGCAACTTCAGTGGGTCAAGTATGAAAAGGAAATAACGCTTGAAATACATGATGCCTCATGCGATATAGCCACTTTGGTCAACACTCCTTTTAACCTCATGGAAGGGCCTCTTTGTCGTTTTTATTTAATTGAACTGGGCTCACAGCGCTACAATTTCATCGGTATACTACACCATATACTGATCGACGGCTTATCTGGTCAAGAGTTTTACGACACTTTATCCCGCTACTATAATCAAGGGCCGCTGGTATCGCCAAATGCCCATACCCCGATACACCTGCAACAACTCTATCAACAGTATGCAACTGATGTATCACGATTGAAACATGAGCTCAACTCTCCGTCTTTTTGGAGAGAGTTATTGGCGGACTGCCCTCCTCGTATCGACCTACCCTACATTCATGGTCAATCAAATACATCTTGTACATCAGGTGAAGTAAGATTCAGCTTGCCGCTTGACGAATGGAATAATCTGAAAGCCGGGGTGAAGCATGCAAATCCATTCTTGATTTTCAAGACGTTATGGGCACTATTAATTGCCCGTCAGTCTGAACAGAAAAGGGTATATATTGGTTATCCCGTTGCTGCTGAAGGAGGAGATGAACTCTATTATGGTGCCCAGGTAAACACAGCCGTCTTCCCACTCCGGCTGTCACCACAGGACACTTTTGCCAGCCAGTATCTGGCTACTCTTGACTACACCAAAGCGCTTAAAGCTTCAGGGAAGTTGCGACACACTAAGCTGCCCATCGACGAGATATTAACTCAGAGCCAGATCAAGCAGTTAAACGTTAATTTTACTCAAGCCTACCTCAAAGACTCACCGCTAAACTTCAAAGGCTGCCGGATGAGTGTCAATCACCGTTTTAATATTGACTTGGCGGGTTCTGAGCTGTTGCTGGAGTATCAGCAATCAGAGAAGACATTTGATTTCAGGCTGAGATATAGACCAGATTTGTTCGATGAAACTCAAATGCATGAAATGGCGGAACAATATCTTTATTTGTTACGCTCAACATTGAATGAACCCAAGCGACCAATTTCTACCTTCTCACATCTGACACCCCAGCAAGAACTAAGCCTGTGGGATCGATTCAACAGTCATGACGTTCCGCCTTCAGGCTCCCAAAACACATTGCTCAGCGGGTTTGAGAAAACCGCCAATATTTATCCGGAACGTATTGCTCTCAAAAATGACAGTGAACAAATCAGCTATGGTGAACTTGAGCATCGCAGTACTCGATTGGCTCAGCAACTACGTATGGAATACCGGCGCATTTGCGGTCAGGAAATGCCCGCCGATACCCTGATCCCGCTCTATTTACACCGGGGTATGGATGCCGTGGTTGCCATACTGGCCATTATGAAGGCAGGGGCAGCCTATGTTCCGTTGGATCCTAACGCCCCCGCGCAACGACTGGCCTATATTTTACAGGACGTAAATAGTCCGTTAGTACTGACTCAGGGAGCGCTGCAGGATAACATTTTGCAAAATTCACCCGACAGTCACTGTCTGCTGATTGATAGGCCAGAGCCGACTCCTTTTGCTGAGAATATTGCGTTGCCGGATCTTGATAACCGGCAGTTGGCTTATGTGATTTATACATCCGGTACCACAGGGCGGCCCAAAGGGGTGCTGTGTGAACACCGTGGTGTCGCCAATATGATCCTGCGTCATACTCAGCGAATACTTGCTGGCGATCGTAATATTCTGAACTGTCTACAATTTTCCTCATTAGCCTTTGATGCGCACGTGTTCGAGGTCTTTATAGCGCTAGGTAATGGACACTGTCTGTGTATCGCCAATGAAAATCAGCGTCTGGACCTGGCATCACTTATCGAGCAAATGGCTGCATGGCAGATCAACTTCTGTTTCCTCCCTCCCGCACTGCTCAGTACCAAGCCGGTATTTCCAGCCTCGCTGTACTATCTGGGCGTAGGCGGCGAAGCCACTTCACAGGACGTGCTTGATCACTATCTGGCAAGTGGTTTACGGGTTTCCAATCTGTATGGCCCTACTGAGGCATCGGTCAGCGCCAGTATCAACCTGTATCGAAACAATGGTGCACGTAATATTGGCAAGGCGATCGCTAATATGCAGTGTTACGTGATGGATGAACATTTCAACCTGTTGCCATTGGGCGTGGAAGGAGAGCTTTATCTTTCAGGTATTGGCCTGGCTCGCGGTTATCTGGGGCAGCCTGAGCTGACTGCCAGCGCGTTTATTGATAACCCGTTTAACCATTCTGCAGAATATGGTCGTGTTTATCGTACTGGAGATCGGGTGCGCCGATTAGCCGATGGCAGCCTGGAATACTGTGGCCGTAAAGATCAACAGGTGAAAATCCACGGTTATCGCATTGAGTTGGGCGAAATCGAATCGGTTATGCGCGATCTGTCAGGCATAACAGAAGCAGTGGTCGTTGCGCGTAAACATCCATCACCGCAACTCTTGGCCTGGTATGTGTTGGCTCCGGGCTGCGACCTGACGCCTAAAGAGATCGGCCAGCAGCTTGATGCTCAATTGCCACATTATATGGTACCTGGCGCGATGATGGCGATACCGTCGATCCCGCTCACGGTAAGTCAAAAGGTAGATTATCGCGCATTACCCGAGCCCAAGCTCATTGAGCAGAATACGCCTTTCCGGGCACCAACCAATCCGTTAGAGAGCCAATTATTAGTTCTAGTGAATGGCTTACTAAACAGCAATGCGGGCATAGATGACCACTTTTACCGCTTGGGCGGTAACTCTATTTTGGCGATTAAACTCTGCCATGAAATCAATAAGCAACTTGGTGTCAAAGTCTCAGCGCTGATACTGAACCAGCACCCGACGATCGCCGCGCTCAGCCACTATATTGCTCAACAAGAGCATGACATGTGCGACAACGTGATCCTGGCGACAGGATGCCAAACCGCGCCGCTGTCTTTCCAGCAGTCCCGCCTGTGGTTTATGGAGCAACTGTCAACGGGGGCCACGCATTACTTGTCGCCGATCCTGCTGCAGCTCGCTGCCGAAGTGGATTGTGGTGCCTTTATTAAAAGCCTGCAGGCGATAGTGGCTCGTCATCAGGTATTGCGCAGCCTGATACAACAGGATCAGAGAGGGGAAGCCTGTCAAATTGTCACTGACCGGGTACTGCCCGTACCGATCCACGTTGTGACGGCTGATAAATTCTCTTTTTACCTGCAAAAGGAATTAAATCAACCTATTGATTTAACATGTGAAATTCCACTGCGCGCCGCAATCTATCAGTATCAGGATGAAACGGGGAAAACTCACACAGCAAGCCTGTTGGTATTCCACCACATCGCCTTTGACGGTTGGTCGATGGATGTGCTGATGAAGGAGCTTGCTGAGTTTTACACTCACTTCCTACTGCGCACAGAACAGCAACCGGCAGAACTTGCCCTGCAGTATATCGATTATGCCCTCTGGCAGCATCAACAGGGAGAAGAAGCGGGCAAAGCGGATGACTTGGCATTTTGGCACCAGGCATTAGCGGATTGTCAGCAATTGGACATTCCACCCGACTATGTCCGCCCTGCCACGTTTGATACCCGTGGAGATAACTGCGATGTCATGCTGCCAGCACACTTGGTTGCATCACTCGGCCTGCTGGCCCGCGAAGAGGGAGTCAGTTTGCATGCCGTCATGTTGAGCGCATTCACATTGCTGTTGGCTCGTTTCACCGGCCAGGATGATGTCATGGTTGGGACGCCTCTGGCGAATCGTGGCCAGCCTGAACTGGAAGATTTGATCGGTTTCTTTGTTAACACCTTACCGCTGCGCAATCGTGTGGATAACGAGATTTCGGTCTCTGCATTTATCCAGCAGGTAGCCACCAACACGTTGCAAGTACAGCTGCATCAGAGTCTCTCGCTGGAACAACTGGTTGACAGTCTGGCACTGCAACGTGATTTTTCGCGCCATCCGCTGTTTCAGGTGATGTTTGCGCTGGAGGAAGGCGTCAAGAGCACTGATGACTCGTCCTGTTTCTGCGTGGTGGATCTGAGCGGCTATGAGCAAACGGCTAAATTTGATTTAACACTGACCCTGATGCCAAGTGAAAATCAGATGTGCGCACGATTCAACTTTGCCACCGCATTGTTTAAAAAATCATCAACCAGTCAACTGGCCAACTACTTTGTTTCTATTCTGCAGCAGATGGTGGAAAAACGTCATCATCAACTAAAAGACATCAGTCTTTCCTATCAAGTAGATAGACAGCAGCTAATCTCTTCCCGCCTTGAACAGCAGTTTGAGTATTCATTCGAGCGTACGTTGCATCATGACTTTATGCTGAATGCCAGGCAACATCCGCATGCCGTAGCCGTCATCGATCAATGGGGGGAAATGACCTACGGTGAGCTGTACCTTACAGCGCTAACTCTCGCGACCCAATTGCGTCTGCAAGGGGAAATACAGGGGGGAGCCATCGGTATACTGGCGGACAAGGGGCGTCAGCAGCCTATTGCTATTTTGGCGGCTCTGATGTGTGGTAAAGCCTTTTTACCCATGGATAAAAGCTGGCCACGGCAACGACGCCTGGGCGTGATGGCACAGGCGGGCATCAATACCCTGCTGAGCAATGAAGCCTGGGAAACGCCAGAGATTAACGTTGTAGCGCTCGATAGCGCTGGCTTGGCACCAAGGCTACCTAAGCCTGAACAGCTTTTATCCCCGGTTGATGTGGATGCGGATAGTCTGGCCTATATCATCTTCACCTCTGGTTCCACTGGCATGCCGAAGGGGGTAGCGATCGAACACCGCAGCGTCGTCAACATGATTGAAGGGACGAATCGTTACTTTTCCGTTGATAGAAACGATCGCAGTATCGCGCTTAGCGTGCTGAGTTTTGACCTCGCCATTTATGACATTTTTAGTGTGCTTTCAGCAGGTGGCGCGGTCGTTATGCCCACCGAGTGCGATCGAAGCAATCCAGAAGCCTGGTACCGGTTGATAATCACCCATCGCGTTACCCTTTGGCTTAGCGCTCCGGCGTTGATGGAGCTGTTGTTGGACTACGTCAACAATATCGGTGTGGTCTCTGGACCCGTGCCAGCATTACGTGCCGTGATGGTCGGAGGAGATTGGATTGCTACCTCGCTACCAGAGCGTTGCCGCCAATGGGCGCCGAACAGTCGATTCTGCAGTGCAGGTGGCGCCACAGAATCTGCTATTTTCTCGATCCTTTATGAAGTGCCGCATGAGCCAGTGCTTTCAGTCAGTATCCCTTATGGCAAGCCGCTGCCACATCAGCGTTTCTATATTTTGGATACCTGGTTACGCCCAGTTTCTGAGGGGGTGAAAGGCGAAATCTACATCGCGGGTGAAGGGTTGGCGCGCGGTTATTACGGCGATAAAGAGAGAACCGCAAATAGTTTCTTCTGGCACGAGCAATTGCAGGAACGGGTTTATCGCACAGGTGATGCTGGCCGTTTCCTGAGTGACGGAAATATTGAATTTATGGGGCGAATTGATCAACAGGTCAAAATCAACGGTTACCGCATCGAGTTGGGTGAAATTGAAAATATTGCATTGTCATATCCAACTCTGACGGCCTGCTGCGTGATACTGCTCAAGCACCCTCAACCCTATCTGGCTGTTTATTGGGTTGCCAGCGAGCCGGTGGACGTCTCTGCATTGCGCCAATACCTGCGCAGCCAGTTGCCACCATACATGATGCCCAAAGCGTTTGTTCAGCTCGATAGTATGCCGCTGACGGAGAACGGTAAAATTGCCAGGAAGGCGTTACCAGAACCGCAGTATGAGCAACGCGATTTTGTCTCGGCTGAAAGTGGTTGGGAAAGTGAGTGCTGCGAGGTTTGGAGCGGGTTGTTAAATCTCCAACGTGTCAGCGTAGAAGATAACTTTTTCTCGCTGGGAGGAAACTCGATCCTGGCGATCCAGGCCTGTTATCAAATCAGTCGCCGACTGCAACGTGATGTCACCCTGAGCGAATTGGGACAACATCCGACGATCAGGGAGCTTTGCCAATACCTGAATAACAAGCCTGATCAGGAAAAACCCCTGTCCATACCTGCATTGCACCGTGATACCTATCCGTTATCCTCCTCACAGATGCAACTCTGGTTTATCGAAAATATGAATGGCGGCAGTAACCTTTACCACATACCGATGTTGTTCCGCCTCAGTGAAGCGATTGACCAGATGGCATACTGTCAGAGTCTACAGACTATCGTTGCCCGTCATCACGTATTGCGTAGCACTATTTGCCAGCAACAGGCTTTAACGGCCGCCTCACAGTTATCGGATGATGAACTCCAGGTGGCATGTTTGACATTGAATGAGGACAATTGGCAGCGACAGTTGCTGCAAGATATCGACCGGCCATTCCGGCTTGAGGAAGAAATTCCGATTAGGGCCAGCATTTATCAGGTCCACCGGCAAGATAACTCCACAGAGCGTTACAGCCTGATTGTGGTGCATCACCTGGCTTTCGATGGCTGGTCACAGAACCTGTTCCTGCAAGAATTGCGGACCTTGTATGAGGCCTATCTAACCGGGCGGCAACTGGCGTTGCCTGAAATGACCTTGCAGTATGGTGATTATGCCTGCTGGCAGCAGACGTATCTGGGATCTGAAAAGGTCGAGCGGTTGAAAACTTTCTGGCTACAGCAACTTCAGGATTGGCAAGTGCTGGAAATGCCGCTTGATTATGTGCGCCCCACTCTGTTCGATCATCGAGGCGCCAATCACCGCGTTATATTGCCCGCTACCCTGGCAGCGCAGGTGGAACGCTTTGTGCAGCATAAAGGGGTGACTCCTTTTGCCCTTTTCCTGTCGGCATTCAATCTATTGCTAAGTTGCTTTAGTGGTCAGCAGGATATCCTGGTGGGGACACCGGTTGCCAACCGACCAACGGCGGAGACCCGCTCGGTGATCGGCTTCTTTGTCAACACGCTACCGTTACGTACACAAATCGATGACAGCATGCTGTTGTCTGACTATGTGCATGAAGTCTTTAACATTTCACTGGAAGCACAGAAATACCAAAGCCTGCCGCTGGAACAGCTGATTGATATACTCCAGGTGCAGCGCGACCTCTCTCGTCATCCGTTATTCCAGGTGCTATTTGTGCTGGAGGATCCCACGCAAAATCCGCAGCAGCTAGATTGGCTGATACCACAAAACCTGATGGAACAGTATCAAGCGGCCAAGTTTGATCTGACACTGAGTATTCAAAAAGATGGCGAATGTACCCAGGCCGTATTCAACTACGCCACGGCACTGTTTTCACCGGAAACTATGGCCTGCCTGTCACAGTATTATTTGACGATCCTTGAACAGATCGTTGGGCAGAGTAACCTGCGAATTAATCAACTGGCGCTGGTCTCCACAACAGAGGTAACCCACCAGCGTGAAGCCTGGCAAGGCTGTTCGCCAGCTTATGATTTTGAACGTGCGATCCATCATGATTTTATCCAGCAAGCACTGCAGCAATCCCAGGCAGTAGCAATTATCGACAGCTTGGGAGAGCTGAGTTATGGCGAGCTCTATCAGGCCGCATTGACTCTGTCGTTACAGCTACGTCAGAACATGGATATGAATACCGAAACCATTGCGGTGATGGTCGACAAAGGAAGAGCACAGATTATCGCGGTGCTGGCGATCGTCATGGCAGGTAAGGCTTACCTGCCGCTAGATGGTTCCTGGCCAGAGCGTAGACGGCTGGAGATTATCGCTCAATCACAAACCCGAGTGATCCTCAGCAGCGAGCCCTGGCACAACGTCGAGCAGGCAAGGCTATTGCTGATTGATATCCATGGCGTGGTGGCAGAGTTGCCCCCGGCACAGCCAGGGGAGCCGGTATTCTCCGCGCCTCATGAGCTGGCCTATGTCATCTTTACTTCGGGCTCGACCGGCATTCCTAAAGGGGTAGCTATTGAACATCGTGGTGCGGTAAACAGCATCATCGATACCGTCCGCCAACTTGGCCTTGACCGGCGAGATCGTGGGTTGGCGCTCAGTGCGCTGAGTTTTGATATCTCGGTGTTCGATATTTTTGGCATTCTATCGGTAGGCGGGACCATGGTGATGCCGTCGGAGTCAGAACGTTATCGCCCCGATTCCTGGCACCAATTGATGGTTAATCATGGGGTGACGTTCTGGAACTCTGCACCTTCGGTGATGACATTACTGGTTGAATATCTGGAGTCCGAGCAGGTTGGGGAGAAAGGCTGGCCGATGTTGCGTACCGCAGTGCTGGTTGGGGAAGTCATATCCAAACAGCTACCGACACGTATCCGGCAATGGAGCAGTGATTGTCGAGTGGTCAGTGCCGGTGGTGCAACGGAAAGCTCTATCTGGTCGATCCTCTATGATATTCCGGATACACCCATTCTTAGCCCCAGCGTACCCTACGGTAAGGCTATGGAACATCAGCGTTTTTACGTGCTGGATCGTCACATGCGCGTGCTTCCACCCTGCCTGCCGGGTGAGCAGTATATTGGTGGTGCGGGGGTTGCTCGAGGCTATTTCCGCAATGAATCGATTACCCAGGAGAGATTTATCTACCATCCTGAACTGGGCGAGAAGCTGTATCGCACCGGAGATGCCGGACGCTACCTGCCAGATGGAAATCTTGAATTTATGGGGCGTATGGATTTTCAAGTCAAGATTAATGGTTATCGCATAGAACTGGGGGAAGTTGAGAATAGTGCTCTGGCGTTTGGCCTCATCAAATCGTGCTGCGCGATCGTATGGAAAGATCATGATCAGGAGCGATTAGCCCTCTACTACGTTTGTGATGAACCGCTTATTGAAGCTGAACTGCTGGAGTTCCTCAGCCAGCGTTTGCCACTTTATATGATCCCGACGGCGTTAATCGCACTAGAGGCTCTACCGTATAACTCAAGCGGTAAGCTGGATCGCAAAGCGCTGCCTGCTCCGCAGAAAAGTGAACAGAGCGGCTATGTTGCTCCGGGTAATGAACTCGAACAACAGCTTTGCTCGTTGTGGCAAAAGTCCCTGAAACGCGATCGGGTAGGCATGACAGACGACTTCTTCAGTTTGGGGGGAACGTCGATTATCGCGATCTCGGTATGCATAAAACTGTCTGAATTGCTGAAAACGACCATACCTGTTGTCAGGCTGTTTCAGTGCCGTACGCTGAAAAACCTTCTTGCCGCTCATAAGGTAAGTTTGGTGACACCTCTAACGTCGACGGTTAGTGGCCTGCCTGCTTTGTGGATGATCCACCCTGCTCTGGTTGGTGCAGAAGTATTCCATCCCTTCGCACAACATTTGCAGGATCGAATGAATAGCTTTGGCGTTGATAATTATAATCTTTATCACCGCCCGGTTATTTCGTCTCTGACAGTATTGGCCGATCTTTATCTGGAGGAAATGATCGCAAACGGCTTACTTGCGGGGCCGATACAGATATTGGGGTGGTCGTTGGGAGGACTCATCGCTCTGGAAATTGCGGCCAGATTGGAAGCTCGTGGTATTGAGGATGTGTCGCTCTATCTGCTTGATAGTTTTTATCAGCAGACGGCGAAGGAAGTTTCGCTTGCCACTCTGCTGCCCGCGATGGGGATTACCGGAGAGGCCGCCGAGCGTGCTCTGGCGGTGGCAGAAGTAGAGGATCAGCTTTCATGCGCGAAACTCAGCCGCAAACTGCAAACTACCCAGGTCACGCTGTTTAAAGCGATGTTGGCAAACCCTGCTTTACCGGAGGAAGCGATGAAGCCGTTGATTGCCGTCCCTGACAACGGTCTGAAAGCAGCCTGCGAACATCTGAAGGTGATCCCGCTGGGCTGCCATCATCATAATATTCTGGAATGTGGTGATGACATCCGTAAAGTGATCGGCTCTTCTCGAGGTTAAATATAGCCAAGGGCAGCGGAGGAAATCCGCTGCCCTTGATTCTCTATATAACAATAAGTTGCCTGGTTGTTCGGTGTTATGCCCGCATCCAGGGCGTTAAAGTCACGCCGACCAGCAAACCTTCCGGGCTTAGCAGACGGGTGACGCTCTGACCCCACGGCTCCAGACGATTGGCTACCAGCAGTTGATAGCCCTGATCCAGCAGCGTTTGGGTGGCCTTCGCCATATCTGCCACGTCAAATTCCATCCACGCCTGCGGCACCGGTAAATCTTGTGGCCATTGATCCTGACCAAAGCAGGATTGGGCAGCCTGCGCCAAAGGCCACAGCGCAAAGTGCTTCACGCCGTTCAAGGCATCGTGCTCGGTCAGCAGATAGTCCTCATTCCCTTCCATTGGCTTTAGCGGCAACCCCAGCGCTTGCTGATAAAACGCGGCACTTTGGCTGGTGTTTTGGGTGATCGGGCCAAAACCCGCGACAAAAAGTACCTCAACACCACAAAATGGTTGTTCCATATCCTTTCTCCTCAGGAATTAACGGCTTTGCTGCCGCAGCCATATCGGCGTATGGCCATAGAATGCCTTGAAACGGTGGCTGAAATGGCTGGCCGAGCTAAAGCCGCAATCCAGCGCAATCTGGGTTAGCGGCATCAGCGTGTTGCGCAGTAATTTCTCCGCCTGTTGTAAACGCACCTGCATCACGTACTGATGCGGTGCCTGCCCGGTGCTGTGTTTAAACATGCGGGCAAAATGAAACTCACTCAATTCCGCCTGAGCAGCCAAGTCTGCCAGCACCAATGGTTGATCGAGATGGTGATAGATAAACTCCTGCACCCGCTTCAGCACGGCCGGTGCCAACCCACCACGCACGCTAGGCAGCCGCCATTGCAACTGGGTGTAACGCTGAAGCATATGCGACATCAACAGCGTGGAGGCGCTGCTCAGTGCCAGCTGGTTGGCGCTGTCTTGCCAATTGTGATTAAGTAAAAACTGGCGATACAGCAACGTGATCTGCGGATCTTCCGCAAACGACAGCGGCTCTATGTTGATGGACGCCGGGCTGCGATCCCAAGTCTGCTCCACCAAATGGCGCAAATGCTGGTCGGTACAATACAGATGAACAAAGGAGAGATTGCTGCGGACATCCCAGGTGGATTCGTAATGACGCGGCATGATGCAAAAGCGATCCGGGCCGCCGCCGTTCTGCCACCCCCCTGGCACCTTCTGATAGCACTCATAACCATCCGCCACGTACAGGCTGAGAGTGTGGTGATCGGCACTTTCCTGGGTGATACGGTCGTTGCAGTTGGACCAGGCCGCCAGTTGCACGCCAGAGCCCAGTTGCACGCTGTTGTGCAACCGGGCTTTATGTTGGTGCAGTGTTTCAAATGCCAGGTATGCCATAGCTGCCCTATTCCTGTGATCCAAGCCGTTTCAGTTTAAAGAGTGATGGCGCGGGATACCAGTTGTCACCGGGCGCTTTTAACAAAAAAGCGCAAGAATATGCAATTGGCCGCAAAAGGCTGAAAGCGTTACGGCGCTAAAAGATGAATACTCCCGTCATCATTCACAGGAGAATTTATGAATACGCTGTTGTATCTTGCCGTGGTGCTGATTTGGGGCACCACCTGGATTGCGATTACCCTGCAACAAGGCACGGTAGCGATCCCCGTTTCGATCGGTTACCGCTTCCTGCTGGCTGCCGCCGTGATGTGGCTGGCCATGCTGGCGCTACGCCGTCTGCGGGCCATTAGCCTGCGGGACCACCTGTTCTGCATGTTGCAGGGCTGCTGTGTGTTTGGCTTTAACTTTTACTGTTTCTACCTGGCGGCGGCCTATATCAGCAGCGGGCTGGAATCGGTGATTTTCTCGATGGCGGTGTTGTTCAACGCGGTTAACAGCATGATTTTCTTCCGCCAACGCCCTAGCCCGAATCTGCTGCCTGCGGCACTGTTAGGCATGACCGGCATCGTGGCGCTGTTTTGGCAGGATCTGATGGCGACCCAGATGGCGCCAGAATTGCTTAAAGGGATCGGGTTGAGCGCTCTGGGTACCTACGGTTTTTCTCTGGGGAATATGCTCAGCACTCGCCACCAACGCCGTGGGCTGGATATGCTTTCCACCAATACCTACGCCATGAGCTACGGCGCACTGCTGATGTTTGCCATCGCACTGGCACAGGGCGCTTCATTGCAGCTCGAATTCACCACTCGCTATCTGGGATCGTTGTTCTATCTGGCGATCTTTGGCTCAGTGATCGCCTTTGCCGCCTATTTCACCCTGTTAGGCCGCATCGGCTCAGGGGCCGCCGCCTATAGCACCTTGCTGTTCCCGTTGGTGGCGCTGACGATCTCCACTCTGTATGAGGGTTACCAGTGGCATCTGAATGCGGTGATTGGCCTGTGCCTGATCCTGCTGGGCAACCTGGTGATGTTTTCCAAGCCGGGGATGTTCAATCTATATCGATGGAAACGTGGGGTTCAGTAACGGTATTAAAGATAAGCGTAGGGATACCGTTGCCCACTTAAGATAATCCACAAAAATCATTGAGGTGTGATGTAAACCACCTCAATGATTGCACCCTATCACGAAAGATTACAGCCCATTGCAGTAGGATTCGTAGTTCCCAGTTTACATTTCCTGCACCTGAAACCAAATTAATTTCATCAAAGCTTAAGACTTTCATTTAAAAACTCCTGTTACTTGATAATAAATAAACATCACGATTGCTATGCCAGTAGAAATAGCCAAGGACTGAAATAACGGAGACGCGTTAAAGCATCTCGCAATAGAACCTATGGCCACCCCAAGAAAAACACAAAAAAAGACAAATAGAATGTTTTTCATTAACCCCCCTAAAATGTAAGCAATGAACTTTTTTTAAAATTACAATATTGATTTCAATAAATCATAAAAATAAGAGAGATTGTTCAGGCATTGTAAAAATGCCTGAAGGTGCTAAGGTTTGTGATATAACCTACCAACTCATTTCTCAAATGATGTCATCACAGAATAACCATCCGGAAGTTGATAATGACTATCATTCTAAATTATTTCATCAAGGTCAAGTTATTTTTATTCGACAGTAAATGCCTATTCATCATTCCTATAATGAAAACCGTTAAAGCGATATACTAATTTTATTAGCAACAATCAAAGTAAGCAGAGAAAAATAAATCGATGGCCATGGTCTAAAACCTTGTCATCCCCGAAGGCTTTTTAGCTGCGCTCAAAATTCAGGCCTGTCGCAGGAAGCTCTCTATTCTCGTTGCCAGGGCAAGCGGTACTTCATTCATTGGGTAATGGCCTGCATTCTCAAGTATTTCCAGTTCAGCCCTTGGATACCATGCAAGGTAGGTAGAACGCATCAGATCCATATTGAATGTCGGATCATACTCCCCGATCAGCACCTTAACCCTGTGTGGTAAACCCTGTACCTCCGCGCTGAAATCGGTGTTACTCCATGCATTCAAGTAAGCGGCAAAAGCGGCTCTGGACGAATGCTCCATGGAATACTCAGCTTTCCAGTCGATCCACGATCGTGAAAGGCGCTGTCCAGTACTACGATTGATGATGGCCCTTCTATTCTCGATGCTATCAGCTGCGCCATTAAACAATGCTTGCCCTACAGGGTCGAAAGCCACACCGCAGCAAGGAACCGGTGCGACAGGAATTAACATACGCACGCGCTCAGGGGCCAGAGTCGCTACACGTTCAATTGCCATTCCGCCCATCGAGTGGCCTATCAAGCTAAACGTGTCGAATCCAAGCTCATCTGCAAGGGATAAGGTATCCATCGCAATTTCATCCATGCTATAAGTGCCAGTTGCGGAGCTCATGCTCCCGTATCCACGGTAGTTCATAAAGATATAGGTAAATTCGTCGCGGCTAAGGGCGTCCTCCATTGGCGTGAAAGCATGGCAATCGCCAAACCACCCGTGAAGAACGAGGACAGGATGCGGACCACTACCTACTCGGTGAAACGTGTTGGACATATCGACTCCTAATAAACTGAATGTGCCAGATGATTTCGTTACCGTGGCCATTGTAGGATCCGCAGTACCAGCTCGCTTTCAATATTGAGTCAATTATTATAGAGTTTGGGCCATGCGTAATACGTTACTCGACCCCTACGAAGACATCCCACGAATTGCCGTAGTCACCGCAAATGACTACCCGGCGTCTTCGACTTTTCCCTCCCATACACATCGTCGCAGCCAGTTTGCCTATGCAGCCTCCGGGACGATCAGCGTGTTCACGGCGCGTGAAAACTTGGTTGTTCCACCACAGCGGGCATGCTGGATACCTGCTGGCATCGACCATGAGATGCATATGCGTGGCCCTGTCACCATGTTGAACGCATTTTTTACCCCGGACGCTGCCCGCGCCGCAGGACTACCCGATGACTGTCGGGTCATTGGAGTGTCCCCCCTGCTACAGAACCTGTTGGTACAGGCAGTGGATTTGCCAGCGCTCTATGACCTGAATAATAGAGAAGGCAAGATTATGTCTCTGTTGCTTGATGAAATTACCACTATGCCGTCGCTGTTGCTAAATACTCCGTTGCCCGACGAGCCTCGTTTAGCCAGACTGTGCCGTCAACTGATTGAAAATCCCTCGCTTTCTATCGATATCAACAAAATGGCTGCTGAAGCAGGCATGAGTCGGCGCACTTTCACCAGAGTGTTCCGAGCTCAAACTGGGGTGAGCTTTAGCGAGTGGCGCCAACAAGCCTGTTTGCTGGCGGCTATCACCCGCCTCAACAATGGGGAATCGGTTACTCGCGTTGCGCTGGACCTTGGCTATGGGAGTTCAAGTGCCTTCACTGCACTATTCCGTCGGGTACTTGGCGTGCCACCCAGCCTATACCTTGAGAAATAGCGAAAAATCAAAGGGGTAATATTGCTGAATGGATAGGAGCACCGTACCGTGCCCCTAGTGACTGAATTTCTGCACTGATATTGTCACTTCATTCCGCTTGGGCAAGTATCCGCGACGTCGTTAAGCCCTTCGGTTTGACGTTCGAAGCGGATCTTGTTTACGGGAGCATCATGGTCAATCGTCAGAACATAGATACCGTCAAAATCACTCCCCGGCCATTTGGCCGCCAGTTGGGGATCGCCCCCTTCGGCGGTGATAATATTTTTTACCACCTGCACCAGGTTGTGATGTTCCCAAGAAACATACACCACGGCATTGCGGAAACGATCGTCCAGCAGAGCCGTCTGCAAATCAGCGATGTCATCGGCGTGATACTGAATATTCACCGGCAGCGAAAGCCGAATGGCCGTTGGGGTGATGGTGGTCAATGCCCGCATGGAGCTGCCCAGCTTATTTTTCTTGGGGCCAGCGGCATAAATGGCCTCCGGCTTACCGAAGCGGGAGATCAAGACCTCCGGCAGTGCCAAGGCGCGGTTAAAGCCTTTGCAGGTCAACTGACCACTATTGTTGTCTGGCTTCTCGCCGTGGCGAACGAAAACCAGGGTTTGCTCACTCCAGGCGGGCCCTGCCACGCAGGACAACAGTAACGCCAATACGCCGTTTTTAAACGCCTGCTTCATCGTTCTTCTCACCACAATTTGCCCTTAAGTCCCTGACAGAACACTGTCACGATTAGTGAATTTTTTGCATAGGGGTATGCCTATTTCGCTACCTTATCATTGAAGCTCCCCAGCAATACACTTCCTCCTGTCGACCATAAGCACATCGGTCCTCCTTTTTGGTTGCTTCCTGAAAGCAGGCGTAATTTGACGGCGGAGACAAAATGAACGAGAAATTTGACGGTAACGGTATTTTCCCCAAAGGGCCAAAAAACGACGCCTATGCGCAATATTTCACCGGCACCAGCTACCTGAACATGTTGACCACCGAAGGGGTAGCCATTGGCAATGTAGTGTTTGAACCAGGTTGTCGGAATAACTGGCATATTCACCATCAGGGCGGCCAGATCCTCCTGGTCACCGGGGGACGCGGCTGGTATCAGGAGTGGAATAAACCGGCTCGCCAACTTACCGCCGGAGACGTGGTCAATATCCCGGCAGGAGCCAAACACTGGCATGGTGCAGCCCAGGATAGCTGGTTTGCGCATATTGCCGTGGCGGTTCCGGCCGAAGGTTCCTCCAACGAGTGGTTGGAGCCGGTATCCGACGAGGATTATCGTCAGTTGCCTTGATGAAAAAGCCACCTGCCAAAACGGGTGGCTTGAGATTAATGACCAAGGGCGCAGCATGCTGCGCCCTCTAGATAATTAAGTGGTTACCCCATCACTAATCCCAGCACCGCCCCGCCCGCCAAGATCCATAATGGATGAATACGTTTATTCATACTCAGCAGCGTCGCTAACACAATTAATATCGCCAACCGCCAATTGGTCGCTGAAGCCTGGGCAATCAGCACGCCGCTGGCGGCAACCAGCCCGACCGTGACCGGCACCAGCCCAACCTGCACGATACGCCGCCAGGGTTTATCTTTGAAACGCCGCCACGCGCCCATCACCAGAATGGTGACGATGGACGACGGACCAAACTTGGCCACGGAGGAAACCAACAGCCCGGCCCAGCCCGCGACGTGCCAACCAATCAGCGGCACGATCATCATATTCGGCCCCGGTGCCGCCTGTGCCATGGCGAACAGCGCGCTAAATTCCTGGGCGCTCATCCATTGATGCACCTCCACTACCTGGCGCTGCATTTCCGGCAGGATGGTATAGCCGCCGCCGAACGCCATCAGCGAAAGCTCGGTAAAAATAATCGCCAACGAGATTAACACCGCCATCATGAAGGTTTCCTCCAGGCCAGCAGAATACTTAGCGGGGCCAGCACCAGCATGGTAGGCAGCAATGGCAGGCGTAACCAGGCAATCGCCGCCAAAGCAATGGCGACAATCGCTAACGGCAACCATTTCCCCCATAGTGGCAACAACATTTTCAACGCGGTAGAGAGCAACAAACCCGCCGCCGCTGCGGCCAACCCGGCGAACACGTGTTGCACATGGGCATCGTCTTGGTAGCGGGCATAAATCACGCCCAGGCCAACCACAATTGCCGTTGGGGCGCAAATCAGCCCCAGCAAAGCACATAGCGCACCACGCAGCCCGCGAAACTCCATCCCCACCGCCACGGAAAGGTTAATGACGTTGCCACCCGGCAGGAACTGGCACAATCCCAACAGTTCGGTGAACTGCTCAGCGGTTAACCAACGGCGTTGTTCCACCAACATGCTGCGCGCCAGCGGCAGCACTCCGCCAAAACCAATCAAACCAAGCATAAGAAAACCTGAAAACAGTTGACCATTGCTCGGTGGCTGATTGACTTCATGATCCTGTACCGCGTTAGAGTCAGACATTGCATTTCCCACATCACCCAAGTTGTTATCTCGCATGATGCGCGCGGCCATGTCATGATGTCTAATGCATTTCTAAACCAGTTTCGATACCTATAAGGTATGAAAATGATTGAGCTACGCCGCCTGCGGGCGTTCGTTACCGTGGTTGAAGAAGGAAATATCACCCGTGCCGCGGTTCGGTTGCACATTCAGCAACCGCCGCTGACCCGTTTGCTGCAAGGGTTGGAGGAAGAACTGGGCGTAAAATTGTTACAACGATTACCGCGTGGAGTACGCACCACAGAGGCAGGAAGCGTGCTGTTTAACGAGGCAAGAGCTTTACTGACAAGAGCCGAGAAGTTGACCGAAGCGGTCCATCGCGCGGCACGGGGTGAGCAAGGTCATTTGGCGATCGGTTTTACCAGTTCGGCGGCGCTGCATCCGTTCGTGCCCAATCTGTTACGCCGTTACCGCGATATTCTGCCCGGGATCACCACATTGCTGGAAGAGGCTGGCAGCGGAGAACTAATGGAAGCCTTGGTAGATGAACGCCTGGATGTGGCTTTCGTACGCTCGCCGGTGAGCGGGATACCAGGGTTGTTGATCGAACCTGTACTGCTTGAACCCATGCTTATCGCCTTGCCTGTTGGCCATCGTTTGGCGATAGACAGCAGCGAAAAGGTCCCCCTGACCGAACTGATCCACGAACCGCTGATCCTGTATCGCCGCCCGGCGGGCCAAGGTTTGTATGATGCCATTCTGGCCGCCTGCCACCGAGCCGGTTTCAGCCCGCGCATTGTGCAAGAGGCACCACGCCTGCCCGCCACGCTGAATCTGGTCGGTGCTGGCCTGGGATTGTCAATCGTACCGGCATCCATGCGGCGTCTAGGCGGCGACGGGATCGTTTTTCGCAACATTGCCGAGGAGGCTCAACTGAGCGCCCCGCTGTATCTGGCGCTGCGTGAACACCGCCAGTCACCGCTGATTACCCGGTTGCGCCAGTTGGTGGCAGAAACGGTGAACGCGCTGTAGACCGGGCCTAATCGTCCCGATCGACAATCCGCGTCAGGTGGATGACCAAGTACAGCAGCTCGTCGTTGGACATCTCCATTTGCAGCAGATTTTTCACATAGTCACGGATCACCAGTGCGCAACGATAGGCATCGGGATACTCTTTCGTCGCCTGCGAGAACAGGAAATCGTCTTTCGACTTCACCTGTTTGTTATCGATCATGCGTTGAATGAAAAACTGCATATGTAGCAGGAAACGCGAGTAGTTGAGCGAGTCCGTGGCGATATCAATGCGGAAATGGTATTTGATGATGTTGAAGATATCCTTCAGCATCTTCACCGCCAGCAGCGTGTGCTCCATACTCTGTACGTCGGTCTGGCCATTGACCAGATGAAAGGCAATATTCCCCGCCTCTGCCTCTGGCAACAGGATATCCAAACGCTCGTTGATCTGCGCCAGCGCCTGTAACGCCACGGCAAATTCCTGCGGATAAAAGCGTTTTACCTCATGCAACAGCCGGTTCTGAATGATGATGCCTTTACGGCAGCGCTCAATCGCAAAACTGAGATGATCCACCAGGGTAAAAAAGATCTGTTCGTTGACCCGGCCGCCAAGCTGGCTGTTGGCCAGCCTGAGGATCATCTGCACCAGCTCAATATGCTGCTCCGGCGTGGCTTCTATCAGGCGTAGATGGTCGTGGCCGGTTTGACCATTCTGCACCACATAGACTTTTTCTATGCTGGCCGCAGCCAGCACATCTCCCACTTTGCTGTTAAACCCGATGCCCTTGCCCATCACGATAACTTCGCGGTTATCGTTGTCGGTGGACAGCACCAGGCTGTTATTGAGCACCTTGACGACTTTCATCATTAAACTGTGTTATCCACGTTGTTGGCCGTTCGAGGCAATCAGGCGCTGATACCAGGCGAAACTGTTCTTCTTGATACGCCGCAGATCGTGCAGATCCTGTTCGCCACGGTTGACATAGATAAAACCGTAGCGCTTGGCGTAGCCCTGATGCGTGCTGACCAGATCGATCGCCGCCCACGGGCAGTAACCCAGCAGATCGACACCATCGTTAATCGCCAACTGCATCTGTTCGATATGCGCACGCATAAAATCGATGCGGTAATCATCATTGATGATATCCCCAGACAATAGCTGGTCCGGCGCGCCGATGCCATTTTCAGTAATTAAAATCGGCAGATGATAACGTTCATAAACCTTGCGCAGCGTCAGCCGCAGGCCCACGGGGTCGATCACCCAACCATAACGCGTTTTGTCGACATACGGATTTTCCGCTGCCCGATACACGCCCGGTTCGCCCAGCATGATTTGCTGGTCCCCCGCACGAGCCGTGATATCCGAGGCATCCCCACGGCTGGCAGCGATGGTGGCGGTGGAATAGTAGTTAATCGCCACATAATCCGGCCGCCCTTGCAGCAGTAGCTCCGCATCTCCATCTTCAATCACCGGGGCAAGGCCGCGATCCTGCAAATATCGCCAGGCCAACGCATTGTAACGACCATGTACTGCAACATCCAGAAAGCTCCAGCAGCGCAGCGTTTCCCAGTTATGGGCCGCGATGGCATCCAACGGATGGCAGGTTTCCTGATACATGGCAGTGGTATTGATCGCCGGGCCGATTTTTCCCTTGGGGCAGCGCTGATGGCACAAAGCCATAACCCGCGCCTGGGCCACCAGCATATGGTGGCTTTGTTGATAAAGTACCGGCTTGGTAGGCAGTTCGCCGCCCTTCGGCACACCGATGGCCCCAGGGTGCAGGATCATGGTGTTCTGCTCGTTGATGGTCAGCCAATATTTGACCTTATCGCCAAAGGCAGTGAACAGCACGTCCGCATACTCGACAAAGGCATCGATGGTCTGCCGGTTGCTCCAACCGCCCTGTTGTTCCAGCACATAGGGCAGATCGAAATGGTAGAGCGTGACCACCGGTTCAATGCCGTGCTTGAGCAGTTCATCGATCAGGTCACGATAGAACGCCAGACCAGGCTGATTCACCTCGCCCGTGCCGTTGGGCAAAATGCGCGTCCAGGCTACGGAGAAACGGTACGCCTTCAGCCCTAATTCGGCGAACAGCTTAACGTCCTCACGAAAACGGTGGTAATGATCGCTGGCCACCTTAAAATCTGCCGTGTCGGTGGGATGATCGAGCATATCCACAATGGAAGGACTTTTGCCGTCTTCGTCCCATGCCCCCTCAACCTGATAAGCCGAGGTTGAGGCCCCCCACAGGAAGCCTGGTGGAAAATCGTTCAGCTGTTGGTAAATCATGCGTTTTGCTCCTCAGTATTCAGCGCGACAATTTGCTCACCAAAGTTCACCGGGCCAGGTTGCCGACAGCTCAGGTGCGGATACTGCTCACTGTTGACCACCAGCACTGGGGTGATAATGTCGTAACCCAGCGCGGTAATCGCAGCAATATCAAAGCGCACCAGCTCATCACCGGTTTTCACCCGATCGCCCACCTGCAGTTGAGAGCTGAAATGCTCACCGTTAAGATTGACGGTATCGATGCCGATATGCATCAGCACTTCCATACCGTTATCGGCCTTAATGCCCACGGCATGCTTTGAAGGCAGGAAGGTCACGATTTCCCCGTCCACAGGTGCACGCAGCACGCCTTGCTCAGGCACTATCGCCACACCCTTACCCAGCAACCCTTGCGAGAATACGTCGTCATTCACCTGTTCCAACGCCACCAGTTGGCCTGCCAACGGGCTGTGTAGCAATGCGTCGTCACCAGACGGTGCGCTGTCTGTGGCTGTTGCCTCTTCTTCATCAACCGGATCCTCAAAGCCCAGGATCCAGGTCAAGGCAAAGGTCACGACGATGGCGATGACGCAGGTGATGAGGGCGTGCACGATATTCATCGGGTTTTCGCCGATAAAGGCCGGTAATGCCGCTAATCCTGGCGAAACAAAGGCATAGCGCACCAAACCGCTGACACCCGCGTAGACACCGGCACAGCCGCCACCGATCATGGCCGCGATCAGCGGTTTACGCAGTTTCAGAGTGACGCCGTAAAGTGAAGGTTCGGTGATCCCCAACAGCGCGGTGAAACCGGCGGATGAGGCCAATTGACGCAGGTTTTTGTTCTTGGTGCGGAACGCTACGCACAGGGTTGCCGCGCCCTGGGCGATGTTGGAAGCCAACATGCCGGGGCCATTAATCATTTCAAAACCGTTTTTACTCAACTGGCCGGTAGCAATAGGCGTCATCGCCCACGCGGTGCCGGTGATCACCAGGAACGGTTGCAGCCCGCCCATCAACATCGGGATCAGCCAACTGGCCTTGCCATCGATAATCGCCGCGCCGCTGGCCACCAGATCGTTGAGGAAAATGCCGAACGGCCCTACCGCCACCAAGGCTAGCGGCGTGGTAACCAGCAGGATGATCATCGGCTTGGTGAAGAATTTAATCATGGTCGGCGAGACTTTCTCGGCAAAGCGCTCGATATAGGACATCAACCATACCGTGAAGATGATCGGCAGCACCGAACCGGCATAATCGGCCAACCGCACCGGGATGCCAATAAAATCGATTGGCGATCCGGCGGCCAGCATCTGGGCAAGATTAGGGTGCAGCAAGGCTCCCGCGATGGTCATGGCCAGAATAGGGTTACATTCAAACTTGATCGAGGCGCCATAGGCCAGCAGCACCGGCAGGAAAAAGAAGGCGGCATCGGCGATGGTATCCAGCAGATGGTAAGTTGGGCTGGCCGCGCTGATCGCCCCAGTTAACTTGAGGATCGCCAGCAGCGCCTTGATCATCCCCGCACCGGTAATAGCCGGGATCACCGGCGTAAAGGTGGTCGAAATCACGCTGATAATCTGCGTAAAGACACCGCCCTTGGCCTTGTTCTTTTGCTGTCCGCCCGGTTTGCCCAGCGGTTGGCCGATCGCTTTTTGCAACGCGCGGAAAGTCTGTTGCACGTTGTTGCCCACCACAATCTGGAACTGGCCACCGCGCTCGACCACGCTGATCACACCGGGCAATGCTTCGATCGCCTTCGCATCTACCCGACTATCGTCGTTAAACTCCATCCGCAGGCGGGTGGCGCAGTGCGTCAGCTTACTGACGTTATCCTTCCCCCCGACCAGTGCCAATATGTCCAAGCCCAACTTGTTATAATCCATAGGTTTTCCCCGGCAAAAAAGCAAAAAAAAAGACCAAAATGAAAATGCTCCCCTTCAACAGAAGAAGTGCATTTCTATTTTGGTCTTGCCTGCTTGCGCAGTAACACGCCATCATAAAAATGATTGAGTAGCTGATTAGGCTACGGCGCAAGTAATACCGCGGACGCGATCGCCAGGCAACCGGCAACGGCAAGCTTTGTGATTCGCATCACGATTAGCCGCAGGAAAAATCGCAAGCGATCCAACGAAAAATCATCAAACTCTCCCGCGACCTACTGTAGCCATCCCCTTCAATAGGTTAAACTTCTCTACCTCGGCGAGTTACCTCTGCCGACCGTTGCGCTTGAATAACAATGAACCAAGGAAGTCCACATGCAACAAGGCTCTAAACTGCGGCCACCACCCATTGATGTGATCACCATTCAGTCGCAGGTGGTCTACGGTAGCGTGGGGAATGGCATTGCCTACCGCACGTTGTTGAAGAAAAACCTGGAGGTGTTGCAGGTACCGAGCGTGTTGTTTGGTTGCCCGCCCTATTACGGCGCGCCGCACGGGGGAGCGATCTCCAGCGAATGGTTTAGTGGTTTTCTGGAAGATCTGATCGCCCGTGAAGTCGTGTGCCGCGCGCGGGCCATCATTATCGGTTACCTGGGTGACGTTGCGCAGTGCCATATTCTGGCCGACTGGCTGCCGCGGGTGATTGCCCTCAACCCGGGTATCAAGATCTATATCGATCCGGTGATGGGAGACTATGGCGAAGGGGTTTACGTCGACAAACGTCTGGTTGAGCGTTATCGCTCGCCATACCTCAATCTGGCCCATGGCCTGACGCCGAACGGTTTTGAACTGGAGCAGCTGTGCGGCATGGCGTTGAGCACGCGTGAGCAAACCGAACAGGCTGCGCGGGCGCTACTCAAAGGCAATACGCAGTGGGTACTGGTCACCAGCGCACCTGGCGTAGCCAACAGTGCTCAAGAAGTTGGCCTGTTGCTGGTCACCGCCGACGAGGCGCAAAGCTTCACCCATGCCAAAATCGATTCGCCGGTGAAGGGGACGGGTGACATGTTCACCGCGCTGTTAATTGCCCATTTACTGCAGGGGGAACCTTTCAGCAAGGCAGTGCCGACGGCGATCCATGAGGTGTGTGCGGTATTGGAAGATGCAGCGCGTCACGGTTGGCAGGAGATCGGCCACCTGCGGGCGCTGAAGTGATGTGATGCCCCTCACCCTAACCCTCTCCCACAGGGAGAGGGAACCGATCGAGTTAGGCTGAAAGTAGAGTTATTCGCCTTGAACATCGACTGACTCACCTTTGTAGATGGGGCGAGTGAGGTTGCTGAGAGTACCTCTTTACTTCCAAATTAGCAGGAGCTATTAGCTCCCTCTCCCTGTGGGAGAGGGTTGGGGTGAGGGGTTTAGCGTTTTTTCTTCTTGTTGAAATCCAATTCAAAAGCAAACACCGCGCTTTGAATTTTGCGTTCGGTCAGCATCCCCATCTTGAGAAAACGGCAGGACAGGCGCATGAAGTGATGCGTTTGGTCTTCATCAATATCATGATCTTGATTCACGGCGATCAGTTCCATATTCACCTTGAACTTGCCGTAATCTCCCAAATCCAACTGCGCCTTATTAAACACCAGCCCCGGCTGCATATAGTCGGGTACCGCGCCATCAATACGCAAACCAACGCCACCCGGCGAAAGATCGTGAATTCGCAGTTGATAAGGGGTGCCATCGCTGTGTTCACCGTTACAGAAGAATTCACGCCAATAAGGCGTGGTGATACGTAACTGGCGGCGACGCTGGATATAAACCAGCTGTTTCGGCAGGCACGCCTCGTAAACCGGCATGTCGTTATGCTCGGTCAGCTGCGCCTGGTCGACGGAGAATTCGATTTTTGCATCATGGTTTTCAATCACAATGCTGAATTTCCCACCTGGGATCTGCTCTGGAGCATCGCAATCAAAGACGATGTTATCAGCGCCAACGCTCAATAATTGGCCAATGAATTCATGTTGTTGATTGACGACACGCAGCGGCGTTCTTTGCTTATAGATGTCGCGCAAGATTGCCAGAACTTCAAAACGCTCCTGCTTGATAAACCGTCCGTTATCAATATGTTCCACCCGTCACTCCCAGCATTGTCCATCGACGCTAACGCTTTCCTTACGCAATCATCACCGCCATCAATACTAAAGTCAAATTTCCCAGCGTTGCCATAATAATGGCAATAGCCGGGCAAAACGGGCTGCCCATGCTGCCTGGCCCGCACTATCCCCGATTAAATCCTGGCGGATCTCAATGCCAACATAAGGTAATTCATGGCGTTCCGCATGCACCGGCAGCGTGTAGTCGGTCGCATCAGTCATCGCATAAGGCTCGTTGATACCGACCTGTAAATCCCCTTCTGCACGCAGCAACTCCGCCAACAGCAGGGCAAATTGTGGATGGCGGTTAAACAGTAGCCCAACCTGCCACGGCCGCGCATCGCCTTTAAACACCGGCGTAAAGCTGTGCATAGCGATCACCGCGCTGGGTTGGTTATTGGCGCGGCGAGCTGCCAGCGTGTGATTGATGGCCTGGTGGTAAGGCTGAAAAATTTCCTGTTCACGGGCTCCCGCTTCGGCCGCGCTGATCCCTTGATTGCCAGGAATTGGCGTAACTTCCGATAACGGTGGGATCGAACTGGCAATCCCCGGCGTACGGTTACAATCGATCACCAAACGCGAGTAGTGCTGATGGATTAATGTTGCATCCAACTGTTGGGCCAGCAGGCGGGAAACTGCCAGCGCACCGATATCCCAGCCGATATGCCGATCGATATCGCCGCTGGCCAGCCCAAGATCGCCCAAACGTTTTGGGATGGCCTGCCCTGCGTGATCGCACAGCAGTAAGAAAGGAGAAGTCGCCTGTGGCAGCTCAACGCTCACGGCCGCAGGCTCATCGGCAGACAACAAGGTTGGGGTATAAGGGTGATACATAGGGCACTCCGGCGCGAGAAAGCGCTAATTCTAGGCGATCCTCTCACCGGCTACCAATATCCCATGGGAGAATCTGGCGTGGCCGCACTTTCGGTCAAAACGGAGCCGGTGTGCCATGACCCATTGATGTTATGAATGGGCGCAGCATGCAACGCCCTTACAGGATTAACCGAACTAAAGATGGGCGGCAATATAGCGCTGATAGCGGGCAGGCTTCAGCCGCGTCAGATCCACCAACACCAAACCATCGATACAGTGGTTGAACGCCGGATCGGTACCGAAGTCGATAAACTGCACGCCGCCAGGTTCACACAGCTCGGTGTATTGCTTGTACAAGGTCGGGATCGAACAGCCGAGGTTGCTCAACAGGCTTTTCAGGCGCAGCAAGTCTTGCTGATAATCATCACCAGCGAACTGGGCCAATACCTGCGGCAAGGAGGCCGGATAAGGTTGCCGTGACTGTGCCATAGCATGGTCTGGAGAGAAATAGAGACGATAGAAGGCAATCAACAAATCGCGGGCGGCAACCGGCATACCGCCTGAAATGGATACCGGGCCGAACAGGTAGCGATACTGTGGATATTTGGCCAGATAGGCGCCAATGCCGAGCCACAGGTAATCCAGACCGCGCTTCCCCCAATAGGCCGGTTGAATAAAGCTGCGGCCTAACTCAATCCCCTGGTCAAGGATCGGCGTCATATCGTGATCGTAATGGAACAGGCTGTTGCTGTAGATGCCTGCCAGTCCCTTGCTGGCCAACTGCGGTGCCGTAGGAATAAAGCGATAGGCACCGACGATTTCCAGCTCCTCCTCATCCCACAGCACCAGGTGATAATAGTCGTCGTCATAGCTGTCCAAATCGCGCCGCCGCCCCGAGCCTTCGCCCACGGCACGGAAAGCGATCTCACGCAGGCGGCCAAGCTCCCGCAGGATCGGTGCTCTGGCCTCCCCCTGGCGGCGATAAAGGAAAATGGTTTTGCCATCTGGCGTAACACCCAGTCTTTCGCAGACCGCCAACGCTTTTTTCAACTCGAGGCGATCTTCCGCCAAGGCGATGGCCGATTCGCTGGTAAACAGTCCCGGCCTCCCCTGACCAAGCCGATAGACATGGCGACGGAAACGCTCGGCGAGATCGCGTGCTTGAGTATGGCCATCATGCCAATGGGCAAACGGAATGCGCCCGCCGATGCGGATTTTGATCCGTCCACCCTGCTGTTTGAACATCTCGCGCACCAACAGCAAGGTGGATAACGGGCGATAAATCAGCGAGGTCAAATAGAACAGGCCGCTGTTTCGGGCGCTGATATGGATGGGTACGATCGGTGCCCGCGCCTTGGCAGCCAACCGCAGAAATCCGGTATGCCAGTGGCCATCGCGTATCCCTTTGGGGCTCATGCGGGACACTTCCCCCGCCGGGAACAGGATCAGCACCCCCTGATTATCCAACTGGGCCTGCATGGCTGCGATCTGCTGGCGGTTGGTGCGGTTGCCCAGGTTATCAACCGGTACAAACAGATTACGTAAGGGTTCGATACAGCTCAGTAGCTGGTTGGCCACTACCTTGACGTCTGGCCGTACCGCCGCAACGGTCCGCAACAGCACCAAGCCATCCAGCGAACCAATGGGATGGTTGGCAACCAACACCACTGGGCCTTGGCTGGGAATGTTTTCCAGATCCCCATCCACCAGTTCACAACTCAAATGAAAGTAGTCCACCACCTGCTCGATCAGATCCAACCCTTTCAGGTGCGGATATTCGGCGGCAAACTGTCTGAATTCTCTTTCACGCAGTAAGGTTCTTAGCAGGCTTCGCTGCCAGGCTGGGGGAGAACGCTGTGGGAAGACATCTTGCAGCAGGCTATCCAAAGTAAACATCGGGTCATCTCCTGGCCTAGTCGCTGAAAACTTAAGCCAGCGTCATGACCTGAACATAACCGTTTGATGACGAAAAGATGAAATCAGGCGTCAGGGGCGAGAATGCTCGCCCCTCTATCCCTCTGGTTTACAGAGCCGCCTCTATACGGGCGTTGACCTGTTCCCGCAGCCGCAGTAAGGCAGAGGCCTGGTGAGGATAACGTTTGAAGGTAATGCGCATCCCCAGCGCTTGATCGATCAACTGCTCCACCGTGGCGCGATCGGTCAGGCTCTCCAACAACTGCAACGCCCGCAGGTCTTGCAACCCCTGATGGAACACCCGCAAGCGCAGCGATTCTATCGGCATGAAATCCGGCCCGGGATAAACCACAAAAGGATCGCCAGAGGGGAAGGCGTTGCCGCTGTCGGTTACCGCATAGGGATTCAGTTTCTCCCGGGAATGGCTGCTGTTATAGAAGTTGTAGCCCCAGTGGAGGAAACCGCTGATGTTATAGAGGTAAAGCTGGATACCCAGAATGCGGTTGCGGGCCGAAGGCTGAGCAAAGAAGCGGTTGGCCACCTCGGTTCTTTGCACGCAGCAGTAATAGGCCCACAGCTGCTGGGTTTGATGCTCGAGGAACGGCTCGATATGATCGGTGGCTACCACCGGGGTTTCCACCAACCCGCGCTGATAGAAGTCAAAGTCTGACAGCGCATCGAAGGTGCGGAACCCCTCCAGCAACGGCCGCAGTGAATCGCTGGCACGTTGGTAAGCGGCAATATTCTCCAGTTTGGGTTCATCCGAGATGTGGAACCACACCTGCCGTTGCAGATCTCGGGCCCGGAACCAACCGGTCAACGCTGGCATCAATGCCTGCAGAAACTGCTGATATTCGCTGCCGTGGGCATCGGTATGCCAACCAAATAGCGGCTGCATTTCCCCCGCGACCTCAACCATAATTTTGGGCGCATGCGCTGCGCCCCATTGGGTAAACAGGTGGGCAATTTCGAAGTGTTCGATCCCCTCCTCCTGCGCCAGCGCTACCCACTGAGCCAACCGTTCAAAATCAAATTGGTAACCTGCAACGGTGCGTTTCACCCCTACCAACTGCACGGTGGTGCGTTCGCCACCGATGGCGGTATCCAGCGGCGGCGTAAAGATTGGCGTTAGCAACATATTCACGCCATTTGCCACCGCGTTACGCACCAGGTTGCGCACTGCCTGCCAGTATTGCGGGCTGAACACCGCAATCTGATAATAGTCCGCCAAACAGTCGGTATGTAACCATTCAGTATGCAGCAACCTCTGCTTTGGCAAGGCGGCGGGCACTACATGCAGCGTCATGCTGGTTGCGGCCAGCTCTTCCCCCGTCTCTTGATCGAACAACCGCAGCGTTAGCGGATAGTCGCCACCGGCAATACCCTGCGCTGGCGGCGTAAAGGTCAGCCACAGGCTAGCGTAATAACGGCAGGCGGCAAAAAAACGCCGATCCTGAATGGGCATCAGCGGGTCGGGAAATAGGCCAGGCTCGGTCGTCAGATAGTTCTCATCGGCCTCGGCATAACAGGGAAAGTGGCTGGGCACCGACTGCACGTGGCGCACGCTGATATCATCGGCCAATTCCCCCTCAAGTTGATAACGTAATTCCCGACGGGTTTCATTATCCTCGCGGTACAGACAATACACGCCTTGCCATGAGAGTGTCTCATTATTCAGACAGCTGAATTGGTTTTGCTGTTCCACTTGCGGTGCGGCTTGGCGATGAAATATCTTCTCCAGGCAATGGGTAAATAGTAGCGCGAGACGCATAATAGCTGCCCTGTTTTATTTTACGGTAGGATTGAATTAATTTCAGGCTAGCGCGTTTTTTCACCACAGGCAATATAGGCCAACAAAAAAAGCCAGCGAACGCCCTCTCACCCAGCAAAAAATTAATTTTTTTGTTTATTTGCATCACAAAAATGAAAGATGCCGCGGCCTGCACAATAAAAACGTTTTTAATCCCCATTATGGTGCAAGGGTTATCAGTTAATCCTATGACCCCAGCAAGCCATAACTGCCGCCCGACAACGGATTTTCGCCCTTCGACATTAACAATTCATCAACAAAAAAGGCTTTCGGTTGGTGGCTTTGACCTTTCGTTGTTAACAACAGTGAAAGATACATGCCCCATTTTTGGGCAAAATGGCCGCATTGACACATTGAAAGTTAAGGGATAGAAAGAAATCACGTTCACAAAAAATGTATTCGCCGACACCGAGGGTAAAGCAATGTCACCTAGAAAAAACGCCGGACGTTTTCTGTTGCATTCCGCTGTTGCAGCCGCTTTATTGTTGCCGACCATGTTATATGCCGCCGATCAGATAACATTACGTTATGCAGTTTGGGATCGAAACCAATTACCTGCCGAACAGGAAATTGCCAAACGATTTGAACAGGCCAACCCGAATATCAAAGTGGAAATAGAATTAACCCCCGCTGCACAATACTTTGTTAAATTAGATTCTGCCGCCGCCGGTGGTGTCGCGCCGGATATATTCTGGATTAACATGCCCTATTTTGTGCAATATGCCAAAAACGGCATTATGCAACCGCTGGGCGATTATTTAAAAGACGGCACGGTCAATCTGGATAATATCGTTGCCAGCTCCGTTAAGGCTTATCAATACGACGGCCAACAAATGGCCATCCCGCGCGACGTTGATTCCATTGCCGTGTGGTACAACAAAAAACTGTTCGATCAGGCCGGCGTCAGCTATCCCACCAGCGACTGGACCTGGGACGACATGAAGAAAAAGGCCGCCGAATTGCAAACCGGCCTGAAGGGCAGCGCCTTCCCGCTGGTGATGGATCTCAGCATCGACGGCCAGGACAGCTATATGAACCTGCTGTTCCAGAAAGGCAATCATATCGTGCCAAAAGATGGCCAACCGACCGATATCGCCAACGACAACGCCATCTGGGTCTACCAGCAGCTACAAGGGATGATGAAAGACGGCCTGATGCCGACCGCCCAGCAGATGAGCGAAGTGAAGACCGAAAACATCTTCCAGTCCAACCGTGCCGCCATGGTGTATGCCGGTTCCTGGCTGGCCGCACCGTTCGCCAACAACCCGCTGATCAACGAACACATCGGCGTGGTGATGATGCCGAAGATCGAGCGCCAGTCTGGCGTGGCTCACAGCCTGGCCTATGCCATGTCCGCCAAGAGCGACCACAAGCAGGAAGCCTGGAAGTACATCGAGTTTATGAGCAGCGAAGCCTCGCAAGCCACCCTGGCGAAGGTAGTGATCCCGGCCAACAAGATCGCGGCTAAAGCCTGGGCGGAGGAAGTCAAAAAGGTTGACGTTACTCCGTACATCCAAACGCTGGAGGTGACCGAGGCCTATCCAACCGCAGGCACCAACACGCCTAAGTGGCAAAACATGTGGATCGGCAGCCTGAAGAAAATCTTTATGGGCGCGGATGCCCGTACGGAAATGGATAAATCGATCAAGAAGATCGAACGCATCATGGAGCAGTAATTCCCCGCGCTACGGCCTGCCTACCCGAAGGCAGGTCGCAGCGGAAACACTGAGCAGTCAAAGGTGAGGAATGGCGACATGTCGCTGGCAGAAACGGCTACGGCCAACATAAAACAGGCAAAGAGCAAACCTCGTGCCGCATTAAGCCGCCTGGAGCGAGCCGAACGCTTCTGGGGCTGGGTGATGATCCTGCCGCTGGTGATCGGCCTGACGGTGTTTTACTTCATCCCGTTTTTACAGAACATTTTTTACAGCTTTACCGACCTCAACCAGTTTATGAGCTGGACGACCATCAGCTTTGACAACTACATCAACCTGTTTGAGGACGATGACTTCTATACCGCCGCCTTCAACACCCTGTTTTATGTGGTGGTGTGCGTACCGGTGATCTTGCTGCTGTCGTTGCTGCTGGCGATTGGGCTGAACCAGAACATTCGCGGCAAAGCGCTGTTGC
Source organism: Serratia sp. 3ACOL1 (assembly GCF_003668775.1). Lineage (NCBI taxonomy): Bacteria > Pseudomonadati > Pseudomonadota > Gammaproteobacteria > Enterobacterales > Yersiniaceae > Serratia > Serratia sp. 3ACOL1. The sequence goes on from NZ_CP033055.1 coordinate 1,627,285, forward strand.
GCACCCTGCTGTTCCTACCGGCGGTGACCATGCCTGCCGCAGTGGCAATGGTGTGGCAGTGGCTGTTCAACAAAGATTTTGGCCTGATTAACCAAGGGCTAAACCTGCTGCACATTGCGCCGGTCGCCTGGCTCTCCGATCCGGACGTGGTACGCATCAGCGTGTCCATCATCATTATCTGGTCGTCGCTGGCGCTGAAAATCATCATCCTGCTGGCCGGTTTGCAAAGTATCCCCCGCCAGCTGTATGAAGCCGCCGATATCGACGGTATCAGCACCCTGCGCCGTTTCTTCTTTATCACGCTGCCGATGATGGTGCCGACGCTGTTCTTTGTGTCGGTGATGAGCTTTATCGAGATCCTGCAAATCTTTGACGTGGTGTTCCTGATGTTCGACCGCGCCCTGGTGGAAGGTGACGTGATGACCATCACCAACCTGTTCTACAAATACGCCTTCTATCTGCAAGAGAAAGGCTACGCCTCTGCCATTACCGTGGTGCTGTTCGCCGTGACGCTGGTGATCACACTGGTACAGATGGCGATTGGCAAACGCCTGAGAGTGAGCTGAGGAGCCATTGATGACGATAAGCAAACGAGCCCTGGTCTATCTGTTTATGACGCTGGCGGCGCTGGCCTCGGTGGTGCCTTTTATCTGGATGTTGGTGACCTCGCTGAAAACCCAGGCCGAAAGCATTCAGATCCCGCTGACCCTGCTGCCGGAAAACCCGAGCTTGCAGGCCTATGGCAAAATCATGCGCGAGATCCCTTTTGCGGATTTTTATATCAACTCGCTGCTGGCCACTTTCTCCACCGTGACGCTGCAAATGGTGATCGCCACCATGGCCGCGTATGGCTTCTCCCGCCTGCACTTTCGTGGCCGTGACGCGGTATTCCTGGTGTGCATCTCGATCCTGATGGTGCCCGGCCAGGCATTTCTAATCCCGCAGTTCCTGGTAGTGCAGAAAATGGGGCTGGTTAACAGCATTACCGGCCTGGTGCTGCCGGGGATCTTCAGCATTTACGCCACCTTCCTGCTGCGGCAGTTCTTCCTGGCAGTACCTAAGGAAATGGAGGAAGCAGCGCTGATCGACGGTTACAGCTACTTCGCCATTTTCTGGCGCATCATGCTGCCGCTGATCCGCCCCGGCATCATCGCCTGCATCATCATTAACGGTTTGTGGAGCTGGAATAACCTGATGTGGCCACTGATCGTCAACACCACGACCGAGAAATTGACGCTGCCGGTGGGCCTGGCTTCGCTGTCCAGCCGTGCCGGAGTGGAATACCCGCTGCTGATGGCGGGGGCGCTGATGGCGGTGATCCCGATGCTGATGCTGTTCATTCTTTTCCAACGCTATTTCATCCAGGGCATCGCCAGCGCTGGCGTTAAAGGCTAACCGCGAACAATAAGGTAAACAGACATGGCCGGTATTCAATTAAACAGTGTGAAAAAGGTCTATCCCAACGGTTTCCGGGCGTTGCATGGCGTGGATCTGGATATCAAGGACGGTGAGTTTATGGTGTTTGTCGGCCCGTCCGGCTGCGCCAAATCCACCCTGCTGCGCATGATCGCCGGGCTGGAAAGCGTCAGTGAAGGCCAAATCATGATCCATGACCGCTGCGTTAACGACACCATGCCCAAAGATCGTGGCATCGCTATGGTGTTTCAGAACTATGCGCTCTATCCGCATATGACCGTCTACAAGAACATGGCCTTTGGGCTGATTGGTAAAGAGAGTAAGGCCGAGATCGACCGGCGGGTGCAGGATGCTGCCGAGAAGCTGGAAATCACCAACCTGCTACATCGCAAACCCGGCCAGCTCTCCGGCGGCCAGTGCCAGCGCGTGGCGGTTGGACGTGCCATCGTGCGTAAACCGAAGGTATTCCTGTTCGACGAACCGCTCTCCAACCTGGATGCCAAGCTACGTGTTTCCATGCGCGTGCAGCTCATCGAATTGCACAACCGACTGAAACAGGAAGGCGCCGCCGCCACCATGGTGTACGTGACGCACGATCAGGTCGAGGCGATGACCATGGGCGACCGCATCTGCGTAATGAATCGGGGCACCATCATGCAGGTGGACAAGCCGATCAACCTGTATCACCACCCCGCCAACCGTTTTGTCGCCGAGTTTATCGGCAGCCCGTCGATGAACCTGCACGATCTGGACTTGCTGCGTAATGCTCAGGGAACACAACTGCGTATCGACGATCGCTATCTGCTGACTCTGCCGCCCGCGCTGGAAAAGCAGTTGGAAAACTATCCGCACCAGCGCGTTTGCCTGGGTATTCGCCCTGAAGCGCTGCGCCTGTGCGCTGCCGGTACCCAAAACTGTTTCCCGGCCCGTATTGCCACCATTGAGCGCATGGGCAACGAAGAGTTGCTGCACTGCGAACTGGCCGGATTACGCTTCGTGCTGCGGATTGCGTCTCAGCCAGACTGGGAACCGAGCATCGGCGAACAGATCCATTTGACGTTTGATTTGGCCCGCGCCCACCTGTTCGATCAGGCCAGCGGTGACAACCTGAATAATAACTCTACCCAGTCACTGGGATAATTTGGGAGTACTTTGCAATGTCGTCAGCTCAATCTAATGACTATACCGGACGCCCGGTGCGCGTGTTGGTGATTGGTGCCGGTGCTCGTGGGGAAATTTATTCCCGCTATGCGCTTGCCCATCCAGAATTGATGCAAGTGGTGGCAGTCGCTGAACCGCGCGATACCTATCGCCAGCAGTTTGTAGCCCAGCACGGCATTTCCCCCGAAAACGTGTTTACCGACTGGCAGCAGGCCGTAGCGGCGGGCAAGCTGGCCGATGCGGTGATGATTTGCACCCAAGATACCCTGCATCTGGCACCGGCTCTGGCCTTCGCCAAACAGGGCTATCACATGCTGCTGGAAAAGCCACTGTCGCCGGACGCGAGTGAGTGCTGCACCATCGTGGAAGAAGTGGAACGCCAGGGAATCATCTTCTCCGTCGGGCACGTGCTGCGCTATACCCGTTACACCCAGAAACTCAAACAACTGCTGCGCGATAAGGTCATTGGCGACATCGTTAGCCTGCAACATCTGGAACCGGTGGGCTATTGGCATCAGGCCCACTCTTTCGTGCGTGGCAACTGGCGCAACGATCAGCAGGCGGCCTTTATGCTGTTGCAAAAATCCTGTCACGATATCGACTGGATCCGTTACGTGATGGATACCCCTTGCGAGCAGGTCAGCTCATTTGGTGGATTACGCCACTTCCGCCAGGAAAACCAACCACAGGGCGCAGCGGATAACTGCCTGGACTGCGGCGTTGAGGCCGAATGCCCCTATTCCGCCAAACGTATCTACCTTGGCGAAAATCACAAGGCAACGCCGGGCTTCCTGCGGGTGCTGACGCCGGAAGTCGACCAGGAGCATCTGGTCGCCGCGCTGCGCAACGGCCCTTATGGCCGCTGTGTCTACCGCTGTGATAACAACGTGGTGGATCATCAGGTGGTGAATATGCAGTTTAGCGGTGGCCGCACCGCCGCCTTTACCATGACCGCCTTTACCAAAATGGAAGATCGCAAAACGCGCATTTTTGGCAGCCAGGGATGCCTGGAGGGCGATGGCCGCTATATCCGCATCACCTCCTTCCTTGACGACCGCGAAACGCTGTATGACGTGGATGAGGCCGAAGACCTGCACACCATGTCTGGCCACGGCGGCGGCGATTATTATCTGATGCAGCACTTTATCTCTGCCGTGCGCGCCAACGATCCTTCGCAAGTGTTGTCTGGCCCGCAGGAAACTTTGCAGAGTCACCTGATGGTCTTTGCCGCCGAACGCGCCCGCCGGGAAAACGCCGTCATCACCTTGGGCGAGGAGTAAACCGTGGCTACTCATGCTATGCGTTACGGTTTTGATATTGGCGGCACCAAAATCGAAATGGCCGCCTACGACGCTCAGTTGAATCAGGTGCTGTGCCAGCGCGTCAGTACGCCCACCGGCGACTACCGCGAGTTTCTCGCCTGCATCGCGCAACTGGTCAGCCAGGCCGATCGCAGCCTGCACACCCAAGGCAGCATCGGCATTGGCTTGCCGGGGATCACCGACCCACGCAGCCGCAAGCAGTTGGCGGTAAACGTGCCCTGCCTGACGGGCCACTGTCTGGCAGACGATCTGACCCAGGAGCTATCGCGACCGGTAGAGATTGAAAACGATTGCCGCTGTTTTGCACTTTCGGAGGCCAGCACGCCCCAGACCGAACGGTTGGAGGTGGTGTTTGGTGCCATCATCGGTACCGGCGCTGGCGGCGGGCTGGTGATGAACAAACGGCTCCACAAGGGTCGCAATGGGCTGGCTGGTGAATGGGGGCATACGCCTATCTCGGCCCAATTGGCGCAGCGTTACGATCTGCCGCTGTTTGTCTGCAATTGCGGCCTAACCGGTTGCTTTGAGCGTTATGTCTCCGGCAGCGGTCTGCTGGCCCTGAGCCAACACTTTGGCCATAGTGCGGCCAACGTTCCGGCGCTGATCGCCAGTTACCGTCAGGGCGATCCTTTAGCGCAGCACCTGATGGGGATCTACATCGATATCCTGGCCAGCGCGTTGGCCAGCCTGCAACTGTTGCTGGATGTGGACGCTTTCGTGTTAGGGGGCGGGCTTTCTAACGTGAGCGAACTCTATGCACAGTTGCCTACCGCCATGAGCCGCTGGCTACTGCCAGGGACGGAACCGGCGATGGTTTATCCCCCAGTGTATGGCGACAGCAGCGGCGTACGCGGTGCGGCACTGTTGCGCCAAAGCTGGCAATAAAAAAATTAAGGAAAGCTCACCCGCATTAATCACCGTGGGTAGCTTTCATCCTCGGCGGAATTAATTGGCGTGGTCACGGAGATATTAGCCGAATAAATAAGGCATTACCGGTTTTCAGTTTATTTACACGCGGCTTTCAGTTGATGACCAACCGAAAGACGGCGATGAAATAACTGGTTGAAATATAAGATTATATTTAAATTTTTCGATTGCGTTGCGTGGTTTCGTTTGCTGTAATTTGCAACGAAAGACTGAAAATACGCCTGTAACGGTTGCTGTGGCCCCTATGCCACGGCCGGGGTTTGCTACGGGTAAATCAGGAGTCAGCTATTCATGATCAATACCGTAAAACGGCGGGAATTAATTATCGACCAGCTATGCCGTGAGGGCACGGTGCGCGTGGAACAGTTGAGCAGCCAGTTTGCCGTCTCTACCGTCACCATTCGCAGCGATCTGCGCCATCTGGAAAAAAGTGGTTGTGCGGTACGGGCCTACGGCGGCGCGATGCTCAATAAACAGTTCGCCTTCGATCGCCCGCTACAGGACAAGGGGCGCATCAACCGCGATGTGAAATTCGCCATTGCCTGTGCCGCCGCCGCGTTGGTGAACGACGGTGACGCGATCATTCTCGACTCGGGCTCCACCACTAGCCAGATGGCTACCCAGTTAGCAGGTAAGAAAGACCTGGTGGTGATGACCAACGCCCTGAATATCGCCTTTGAATTGGCCAGTAACGAGCAGGTGGATTTGATGGTGGTCGGCGGCAGCGTGCGGCGCAAGTCTTGGTCGCTGTATGGCCCCGCTGCCGAGCAGCACATTCGCCAATATCGCTTTGATAAATTTTTCCTCGGCGTTGATGGCTTTGATTTGGTGGGTGGTATCACCACGCCAGATCCCGGTGAGGCCCAGCTCAACCGCGCCATGTGCGAAGTGGCCCGCGAAGTGATTGCGGTGGTTGACGCCAGCAAGTTTGGCCGCAGCAGCTTCTGCATGATCCGCGAGATCGGCCAGATCCACCGATTGGTGACCGACAGCCGCATTCCGACCAATTACCTGCATGCGCTGCAAAATCTGGGGGTCCAGGTGATTATCGCCGACCAATGAATCAGCCCCTCACCCCAACCCTCTCCCACAGGGAGAGGGAGCTGGTACGGAGCAGCACTCAGGTATAGAGGCTGCGGCATGAACGGAATGGTGCTCAGCTTCAGGCGTATTAGACATCCGTGATCGCCCCCTCACCCCAACCCTCTCCCTCAAGGGAGAGGGAGCTGGTTCGGAGCAGCAGTCAGGTACATAGCAACTCCGGAATCAAAAGAGTGGGTACGGAGAAATAGCCAGGTACAGAAGCTAATTAGTGGCGAGCGCAGGAGTTGGCCGGTGGCACGGTTCGATCCCCTCGCCCTCAAGGGAGCTGGTACGGAGCAGCAGTCAGGTACATAGCAACTCCGGAATCAAAGGAGTGGGTACGGAGAAATAGCCAGGTACAGAAGCTAATTAGTGGCGAGCGCAGGAGTTGGCCGGTGGCACGGTTCGATCCCCTCTCCCTTTGGGAGAGGGTTAGGGTGAGGGGCAACTCACAGCACCAGACCCTAACCTGGCTCAGCACCGCATCAACAGGCATTTATTAGGTATTAACCGTTTTATTTTTTAAGGAGTTACCATCATGACAGGTTATTTTTCTTACGATGCGGACTGGCTGGAGCAACATCATGCACTGCATACCGCCCGTGAGATTTGGCAGCAGCCGGACCTTTGGGCTGCCTTGCATCAGCAGTTGGCCGCCCAACAGGAGCAATGCTCCGCTTTCCTGACGCCGCTGCTGCAAAATCCGCGTCTGCAGATTGTGCTGTGCGGTGCTGGCAGCTCAGCCTTTGCGGGTCGGGCCTTGGCCCCATGGCTGAGGGAGAAAACCGGCCGGGATGTTGCGGCCTATGGCACCACCGATATCGTCGCCAATCCGCAGCAGTTTCTCGACCCATCACGCCCGACGCTGCTGGTCTCTTTCGCCCGTTCCGGCAACAGCCCGGAAAGCGTCGCTTCGGTAGCGCTGGCAGATCAACTGCTCCCCCAGTGCTATCACCTGATGCTGGTGTGCAACCCGGACAGCCAGTTGGCCAACTACGCGCACGGCCGTAAGAACGTTTGTGCCCTGGTGATGCCACAGGGCTCAAACGACCAGAGTTTTGCCATGACCTCCAGCTTCAGTTGCATGATGCTGAGCACTGCGCTGCTGTTAGGCCCCTATTCCCTGGATGCAGCCCAGCAACCGCTGGCGCAGATGATCGAGCGCTGTAGACAACTGCGTGAAACGCTGCAATCACAAGTAAAAACCCTGGCCAGCAGCGGCTTTAGCCGTTACATCGTGCTCGGCAGTAGCTGTTTCACCGGCCTGGCGGAGGAAGCCTCGCTGAAAATGCTGGAACTGACCGCCGGGCAAATCGTCACCCGCTACGACTCGCCGCTGGGCCTGCGTCACGGCCCTAAATTTATGGTCGATCCACAGACGTTGGTGCTGCTGATGCTCTCCAGCAACCGCTATACCGAGCGTTATGAGCAGGATCTGTGGGACGAACTCCAGCGCGACGGTTTGGCCAAGCAGCTGGTTGGCCTTGGTAACTCGCCAACGGAGAAAACGGGCCAGTCCGATTTACATCATGCCGACGACGATATCTGGCTGTTATTCCCCTATCTGCTGTTCGCCCAAATGCTGGCGTTTGAAACCTCGCTGGCGCGCGGCCTGACGCCGGATAACCCTTGCCCAACCGGGGAAGTCAACCGCGTGGTAAAAGGCGTGACCATTTATCCCTACTCTGCTACCGAGCTGTAAGGAGCCGTTATGTACCTGATATCCAACCGTGAAATGCTGTTGAAAGCACAAAGGCAGGGCTATGCCGTGCCAGCGTTCAACGTACACAATCTTGAAACGGTGCAGGTCGTGGCAGAAACCGCCGCCGAACTGCAATCCCCTGTGATCATGGCCGGGACCCCAGGCACCTTTAGCTATGCGGGTACCGACTATCTGGTGGGAATTTGCCGCTCGGCAGCCCAGCGCCATGACCTGCCGCTGGCGTTGCATCTGGACCATCACGAAGAACTCGAGGATATCGCTACCAAGGTCAGAGCCGGGATCCGCTCGGTGATGATCGATGGCTCGCACCTGCCTTTTGAGCAGAACATCGCGCTGGTTGCGCAGGCCGTCGCGTTATGCCATCGCTATGGGGCTAGCGTAGAAGCGGAGCTGGGCCGCCTGGGTGGCCAGGAAGACGATCTGATTGTCGATGCCGCAGACGGCTTTTATACCGACCCAAAAGCCGCCCGCGAGTTTGTCGCGGCTACCGGGATCGACTCCCTCGCCGTCGCCATAGGTTCGGCTCATGGGCTGTACCACGGGGAGCCCAAGCTGGATTTTGACCGGCTGGCGCTGATCCGCGAACAGTTGGAGATCCCGTTGGTGCTGCACGGTGCCTCCGGTATCCCGGAAGCGATGGTCAAGCGAGCCATCTCGCTGGGGGTGTGTAAGGTCAACGTGGCTACCGAACTCAAAATCGCTTTTGCCGATGCGGTGAAGAGCTATTTCTCCCAACATCCGGAGGCCAACGATCCGCGTAAATACATCGTCCCGGGCAAATTGGCAATGAAAGAAGTGGTAGCAGAAAAGATCCGTATCTGTGGCAGTGCAGGGATGCTGTAACTCTAAAGAGTAAGGTTAAGGGCCGCAGAATAACGATGACTATGCGGCCTTAACATTAATATCGCTATTTAAAGTCACACCCGTTATTATAAGCAGCATTAAAAGTAATCATTCTTACATCGCCCCCTAAATTCCCCCACTATGATCTAAATCATGGTTTTACTGCCTGCCCATCCCTACTATTAAATTCAATTAACGAACGATTGCTGTTATTATTATTTACTCAATACATTATAGTAACGTTGGAAATTAAATCATCAGACAATGGAAGTTTATTTTTTAGACAATAATCGACTTTTTTGTTAATGGATGGTTTTACTTTATGCTAATAGGAATAGCTTATGAAATCTATTATTACGGCTTTGGCCATACTGGCAGCCTTGCCACTTTCAGCCCATTCAAAACAAGAAGTTAGCCACAACACCATCTCAGGGAGCATCCAGTTTTCCGGAAAAATCAGCGCCCCAACCTGTGAAATCGCGCGCAGTGATGGTCAATATATATCCAGTTGCTATCGTGAAACCGCCTTCAATACCAATGAATTTATCAAAATGCCATTGGATAATATGGGTTCGGAATTAATGGGCAAGCCCATTCGTGAATCGGTGTTTAATGACCCTTCTCTACAACGAATTACGTTAATTTACAATTAATCCTAATCGACGGAATTATGTCATACAATTAGCCACCGAAAATGACTTTGTGGTTTTATTAACATTTTGGCGTTTCGCCTCTCGGGGTATACCTACTTGGGTGTACCCTGTTTTTTCCTTTAGCCCCCGCCCCATCAGCATGTCCGAAATCCGCCATCACATCCGGCTCTTTCATGTAATAATCGCCCTATCAAACGCAAGGAGTGAACAACATGCTGACCTTTTTTATTGATCGTATGCCGACGCCGGTCGGTGAACTGGTGTTGATCGGAGATGAGCAAGGACGGATGCGCGCGCTGGACTGGACCGATCATGAGGCTCGCCTGATGAAGCTGCTCAACAGCCATTATCGAGCCTCTCCTTTCGTCATTCAGGAACAAGCCAACCCAGGCGGCCTGACGGAAGTGATGCAACGCTATTTTGCTGGCGAGTTGGCAGCCATCGACACTGTGCCGGTGATGACTGCGGGCACCGAGTTCCAGCGCACCGTCTGGCAACAACTGCGGCAAATTCCCTGTGGGGAGATCATCACCTACGGGGAATTGGCCAAGCGCATTGGCAGGCCAACCGCTTCGCGCGCAGTTGGCATGGCTAACGGCACTAACCCAATCAGTATCGTGGTGCCCTGCCACCGAGTGATCGGCTCACAGGGTGCGCTGACCGGTTACGCCGGAGGGGTGCAGCGCAAACAATGGCTGCTGAAACATGAAGGTTTCCTGCCCCAGGATCTGATTTAATCGGCCAGTAGCGCCAACGCGCTCTCCTCATCAGTCACCAGGCCGTTGATCCAGCGGCCTAGCAAGGCGGCACGAATGGCCTGATGCTTTTCTGCACCACCGGCCAGCGCAATCACCGGTTTTTCCGGCCGTTGGTGCAGATTGACGCTGGTCAGCCGTCGATCGAGTTCGCTGGCCACCCGCTGGCCCTGTGGATCGATAAAATGGCCCAGCATTTCTGCCACCGCGTTAGATTCGCACAGCCGATCAACATCTTCTGCGGTGATAAATCCATCCTTGTGCAGCGGGCAGTGATATTCGATGGTGCCAATGCCGATAAAGGTCACATCGGCCTGGCTGGCTTTGTCGTTCACCGTGCGGTAAATGCGGTGGTTGCACCACAAGGCGCGGTCCTGTTCGCTATCGGCAAACAGCGGTGCGGGCAGGATAAAGTAGCGGCCCTGGGTTTTCTCTGCCATCCACAGCGGTACATCATACCGGGTACAGGAGCCATCAGCCGCGATCGCACCAATCAGTGAGACGCAGCTATGCTGTGGCCGCTCCAATTCTGGCAGTTCATCAATCGCCGCCTTCAGGCTACGGCCTGAACCAACCCCAATGTTCAATGGCTGTTCACTGCGCAAAAACTGCGCCATCACTTCAGCCCCGGCCACCGCCACCGCGCGGTTTATTCCGGCGCTCTCCATTCCCTGGCTAGGCACCACCTGACACAGCGTTAAGCCATAGCGTGCGCTAAGACGGGCCGATAATTCCATGCAGCGCCCTACCGGGTGGGAAATGTTGACGCTGATCAGACCGCTGTCGATCGCCAATGCCACCAGCCGCTGCGCAACCTGGCGCGATACGCCCAACGCTTCGGCAATTTCATTCTGAGTCTGTCCGGCCACGTAATACATCCAGGCGGCGCGTGCCGCCTGATCCAGCTTCTTATCGTGTTTGACCATGTTGTTTCACCCGCTACCCCTGATGGCCCCATTTTACCGGCATTCCACCTGCCCGCAGAGGTCGATTTGCACATTTGTGAGCTAAAGCCCATTTAAAGGGCAAAAGTTTATTTACTCTATCGCCATTAACAGAGCAAATGCCCAATAAAAGGGCGGATGCCCTAAAATAACCTTTAGTGGAGAACGTTATGAGCAAACCAGTGAACTCTTCTCAGGCCATTTGGCTGCATATCGGCGCCGGATCTTTCCATCGTGCTCATCAGGCGTGGTATCTGCATCGGCTGATTGCAACGGGCGATAGCCGCTGGTCGATTGCGCTTGCCAACATTCGCGATGACGCCACGCCGTTACTGAATACGCTGGCTGAGCAACAAGGCCAATACGTGCTGGAGACCGTCACCCCACAGGGCGTACGTCAGTATGAAACCATTACCTCCATCAGCAAGGTCATTCCCTGGGATAACGAACTGGCCGCGTTGACCGCGCAGGGGGCCAAGCCAGAAACCCGCGTCATTTCCTTCACCGTCACCGAAGGCGGCTATTATCTGGATAATCAGTTCAACCTGGATCGCGCTAACGCCGATATTCAGGCCGATCTGCTGGGCGCCTGCCGCACCATTTACGGCACCATGGCCCAACTGTTGGCACGCAGAAAGCAGCTTAATGGTGACCCTGTCACGTTATTGAACTGCGATAACCTGCGCCATAACGGTGAACGCTTCCGTCACGGCCTGATGCAGTTCCTGCAACTGCGTAAAGAACCGGAGCTGATCGCCTGGATCGATAGCCACACCCGCTGCCCCAACACCATGGTTGACCGCATCACGCCACGGCCAGCGCCGGAAGTTGCCGAGCGCGTTGCCGAAGCCACCGGCTTCCAGGACCGTGCGCCAGTTATGGGGGAAGCCTTTATCCAATGGGTGATCGAAGATGATTTCATCAACGGGCGGCCAGCGTTGGAAAACGTCGGCGTCGAGATGGTTGAATCAGTGCTGCCCTATGAAGAAGCCAAGATCCGCATCCTCAACGCCAGCCATAGCTGCATTGCCTGGGCCGGTACGCTGATTGGCCAAAGCTATATTCATGAAAGCACCGGCACCCCAGCCATCCACCAGTTGGCTTATGACTATGTGACCCAGGACGTGATCCCTTCCCTGACGCCTAGCCCGCTCGACTTGGCCGCCTACCGTGACGTGGTTCTGGAACGCTTTAGCAACCCCTATATTCGCGATACCAACCAGCGCGTCGCCGCCGACGGTTTTTCCAAAATCCCCGGTTTCATTACCCCAACGCTGCAAGAGTGTTATCAGCGCGGCCAGGAGCCGAAAGCCACGGCCATGCTGCCTGCCCTGTTCTTTGTCTTTATGCAGCGCTGGCACCAAGGCCAACTGCCTTATGAATACCAGGACGGCATTCTGGACGCAGCAGCCGTGCACCAGATGTTCGCAGCGGCGGATCCGGTGGCGGTATTTGCCTCAGATGAGAAATTGTTCAGCACCTTGGCCCACAGCAGTGCCTTTAGCCAGCTGCTGCGCCAATCCATCGAGCGGGTTAACCACTGGCTGGCGCAATAAAGGGAGCGAACCATGTATCTAGGACTCGATTTAGGCACCTCAGAAATCAAAGCCGTGGTGATTGATGACCACGGCACCTTGATCGCCAGCGCCGGTGAACCGCTGGAAGTACAACGCCCGCATCCTCACTGGGCCGAGCAGGATCCGGCCGATTGGTGGCGGGCAACGCAGGCGGTGGTGAGCCGTTTGCGCGCCAAGATTCCGCAACAGTGGCCGCAAATCCGCTCGCTGGGGCTTTCCGGCCAGATGCACGGTGCGGTGCTGCTCAACCGTGATAATCAGGTTTTGCGCCCGGCGATTTTATGGAATGACACTCGCAGCGCCGAACAGTGCAAACAGTTGACGCAGAACGCACCGGAGTTGCATGACATTGCCGGTAACCTGGCGATGCCGGGATTCACCGCGCCCAAGCTGTTGTGGGTTGCCAGGCATGAACCGGACATCTTTGCGCAAATATCCACCGTGCTGCTGCCCAAGGACTTCCTGCGCTGGATGATGAGTGGCGACAAGGTTTCGGATATGTCGGACGCGGCTGGCACGCTGTGGCTCGACGTGGGCAAGCGGGACTGGTCAGATTCCTTGCTCGCTGCCTGTGGCCTCAACCGCGATCAAATGCCGCGTCTGGTAGAAGGCAACGAAGTCTCCGGCCAGTTGAAAGGCGATATTGCCCGCTCCTGGGGCCTTGCTGACAATATTATCATCGCCGGTGGCGGTGGAGATAACGCAGCCAGCGCGGTGGGCATCGGCGCGGTTAATCCAGGCGATGCGTTTATCTCGCTGGGAACGTCCGGCGTGCTGTTTGCCGTTAACGATCGCTTCCGCCCCAATCCACAATCCGCTGTCCATGCATTTTGCCATGCCTTGCCTGAGCGCTGGCATCAGATGAGCGTGATGCTTACCGCCGCCAGTGCCCTGCGCTGGTTCTGCCAACTGGTGGGCAGCAATGAACCCACGCTGTTGGCCGAAATTGCCCAGATGAACCTGGCGGAACAGCGCCTGGCCCCGGTCTTTCTGCCCTACCTGTCCGGTGAACGGACGCCGCATAACGATCCGCTGGCGACCGGTGCGTTCCACGGCCTGACCCACAGCCATCAGCGTGCGGCAATGGGCTATGCGCTACTGGAAGGCGTTGCCTTCGGCATGGCGGACGGCCTTGAGGTGCTTTCGCAGGCGGGGACCCGACTGGAACAATGCTCACTGATTGGCGGCGGCGCTCGTAGCGAACATTGGGCGCAACTGATGGCCGACGTGCTCGATCTGCCGGTGGTCACCCATCTCGGTGGCGAAGCCGGTGGCGCTTTGGGCGCGGCGCGGTTGGGATGGCTGGCAGCGGGTGGAACGGTGGAGCAGGTTTGCCACAAACCCGCCATCGATCGGCGCTTCCTGCCGGACGGCGAACGCCAACCTTTACTCGCGGAACGTCTGGCCACCTACCGTCAGCTCTATCAACAACAATTGGCCCTGCGCCGGGCATGATCCTGGCGCGGTAAAAAATAATAAGACTGTACCCTTACACCTATCCTGGAGTTTGTTATGCCACAAACACATAAACACTGGTTCGGCCTGCCAATGAACCTGTTCTGGGGCTACATCGCCATCGCCATTTTCATGAGCGGCGACGGCTTTGAGATGGCTTTTCTGTCTAAACACATCACCGATATGGGATTCACTCCGGCACAGTCGGCGCTGGTGTTTACCGTGTATGGCCTGGCAGCGGCGCTGGCGGCCTGGAGCTCAGGCGTGGTGGCCGAAATCATCACGCCACAAAAAGCCATGCGCATCGGCTTTATCCTGTGGCTGGTGATGCACGTGCTGTTTATGCTGTTTGGCCTGGGGATGCGTAACTACCCATTGATGTTGCTGTTTTACGGCATTCGTGGCCTGGCCTATCCGCTGTTTATCTATTCGTTTGTGATGTTGGTGGTGCAGAACGTCCCTAAACAGCAGCTCTCTTCCGCGATGGGCTGGTTCTGGGCGATGTACTCGATCGGCATCGGCTGTGTCGGCAGCTATCTGCCCAGCTTTACCATTCCGTTGATGGGCGAAACCGGCACCCTGTGGTTTGCCATTGCCTGGGTGGCTGCCGGTGGCTTGATGGCAATGTTCCTGCTGCGCAACGTGGGTGACGTCAGCCCCAAGGCCGATCTGTCACCGCAGGAGAAACTCAAAGAGCTTTCCCGTGCGGTGACGATCCTGTTCACCAACCGCAATATCTTCCTCTCCTGCCTGATCCGCATCATCAACACGCTGTCGCTGTTTGGCTTTGCGGTGATTATGCCGATGCTATATGTAGGCCGGCTGGGCTTTAGCATGTCCGAGTGGCTGCAAATTTGGGCGGTGTTCTTCTTTGTCACCATCTTCACCAACATTATGTGGGGCATTCTGGGGGAGAAAATCGGTTGGCTGCGCCAGGTACGCTGGTTTGGCTGCATCGGTTGCGCCATCTCCAGCCTGGCGTTTTACTACCTGCCGGTGCATTTTGGCCATAATTTCTGGATCGCGCTGGTGCCTGCGGTGATGCTTGGGATCACCGTTGCGGCCTTCGTCCCCATGACCGCAGTGTTCCCGGTGCTGGAACCCAACCACAAAGGCGCTGCCATCTCTATCTATAACCTTTCCGCTGGCCTGAGCAACTTCGCGGCCCCGGCCATCGCTTCTATTGTGCTGCCCTTCTTTGATATCGAAGGCGTAGTGTGGGTGTATACCGGTTTGTATCTGGTGGCGGCGGTGTTGACGCTGATCGTCAAAGTCGACCAGCCAGGACATAACAACGTCCCGCGCTATGTTCCGGCTAATGACGCTTTGGCTAAAAATAGCGCCTGATTTTAAAGCTGGGCGCAGCATGCTGCGCCCATTCGCTCCTGCACAGTACCGTCATCACTGGCGGGCTCATTCACCGCACAGATTTGTGTAGAAATATTTACTCGTTATCCTACGTTACCATCACGGATGAAAGCTATCCGCCCATTAATGCCCCTACAATCGATAAGACTAATCGCAGAAAGCCGATGATAATGCGAGATTTATTCGTTTTTCATATGGTTTTAGTCAATATCAGCCAGGCTTTTCCGAAGTCAATAAATCACTAAACATCAGTATGCTACGGAATGATGAGTAACAGCTCTGTTTAAAAATCACACAAAATGTCGCTATTGTTGTTCTTGCTGTACTTATCACCTGCCGCAAAAGATGTTAAAATTGACTCATATCAATTATTGCGTGAGCTTAATCTATGATCCCGGAAAAACGCGTGATTCGTCGTATCCAGTCTGGTGGTTGTGCGATCCATTGCCAAGACTGTAGCATCAGCCAATTGTGTATTCCTTTTACGCTGAATACGCATGAGCTGGACCAACTCGACAACATCATCGAGAGGAAAAAGCCGATCCAGAAAGGCCAAACGCTGTTTAAAGCCGGTGACGAACTGAAATCACTGTACGCCATCCGCTCCGGGACCATCAAAAGCTACACCATCACCGAACAGGGTGATGAACAAATTACCGGCTTCCATCTGGCGGGCGATCTGGTGGGCTTTGACGCCATTGGTGGCCTGAAGCATCCAAGCTTTGCTCAGGCGCTGGAAACCTCCATGGTCTGTGAAATCCCGTTTGAAACGCTGGACGACCTCTCAGGCAAAATGCCTAATCTGCGCCAGCAAATCATGCGTTTGATGAGTGGTGAGATCAAAGGCGACCAGGATATGATCCTGCTGCTGTCGAAGAAGAACGCCGAAGAGCGCCTGGCCGCTTTCGTGTATAACCTGTCACACCGCTTTGCCGAACGTGGCTTCTCACCGCGTGAGTTCCGTTTGACCATGACCCGTGGCGATATCGGCAACTATCTGGGCCTGACGGTGGAAACCATCAGCCGCCTGTTGGGGCGTTTCCAGAAAAGTGAAATCCTCAGCGTGAAAGGCAAATATATCACCATCGAAAACGCAGATGCCCTGTCACAACTGGCAGGTGTCGCACGCATCAACGTCTCCGTAAGCGCCTGATCCCCTACTGGGCCAATGATTCGCTGAAATTGTTGGCCTAGCCCCTCTCTGCCGCTGTTCTGTTTTTCAATGTTGGGTTACTCTGTATGTGAACAGACTGTTGATCTACAGCTGTAAGGAGGCCCTATGGCGAAGTATCAGAATCTACTGGTGGCTATTGACCCCAATCAGGACGATCAACCGGCGCTGCGCCGGGCTGTTTACCTGATCAAGCGGAACGGCGGGCGGATTAAGGCCTTCCTTCCTATCTATGATTTCTCTTACGAAATGACCACCCTGCTTTCCCCTGACGAAAGAACGGCGATGCGGCAAGGGGTGATCAGCCAACGGGCGGCGTGGATTAAAGAGCAATGCCGCTTCTATCTTGAAGACGGTGTCCCCATTGAAATCAAAGTGGTATGGCACAATCGCCCCTATGAGGCGATCATTCAGGAAGTGCTGAGCGGCAAGCACGATTTATTGTTGAAAATGGCCCATCAGCACGACAGGCTGGAATCAATGATCTTCACCCCGACAGACTGGCATCTGCTGCGCAAATGCCCTTGCCCGGTGTGGATGGTGAAAGACCAACCCTGGCCTGAAGGGGGGAAAGCGCTGGTGGCGGTTAATCTATCCAGCGAAGAGCCTTATCATGACCCACTCAATATCCGGCTGGTGAAAGAAACGCTCGAACTGGCGCAAAACGTCGATCAAACCGAAGTGCACCTGGTAGGTGCCTACCCGGTTACCCCGATCAATATCGCCATCGAACTGCCCGATTTTGACCCCAGCATCTATAACGATGCGATCCGCGGGCAGCACCTGATCGCCATGAAGGCGTTAAGGCAAAAATTCCACATCAACGAAGAATTCACCCACGTGGAGAAAGGCCTGCCGGAGGAAGTGATCCCGGACTTGGCCGAGCATTTGCAAGCGGGCGTAGTGGTGTTAGGTAGCTTGGGCCGCACCGGTATTTCTGCCGCGTTTATCGGCAATACCGCGGAACAGGTGATCGACCATCTGAAATGTGACCTGCTGGTGCTCAAGCCGGATGACTTCGACTGCCCGATCGTGATGGATGAAGACGACGAGCACGACGATGAGGATTGATTTCGGTACGTTATAAAACAAACAGGGCCCAATTGGGCCCTGTTTGACATTCTGGGGTAGGAAATTAAAGCTCTACCACATCGAAACGCACGTCTGGATTAACGTCCGCGTCATAATCCACTTCTTCCAGACCAAAGCCGAACAGGCGCAGGAACTCTTGCTTGTAGCCAGTGTAATCGGTCAGCTCGCTCAGGTTTTCGGAAGTGATTGACGGCCACAGATCGCGGCAAGCCTGCTGCACATCATCACGCAGTTCCCAGTCATCCATACGGATACGGGCATGATCGTCCAGCGGCATCTCTTCGCCATACAGACGGGTGTGCATCAAACGGGAAACCTGTTCCATGCAGCCTTCGTGAATGCCCTTCTCTTTCATGATCTTGAAGGCCATGGAGATATACAGCGGCATTACCGGAATGGCAGAAGAAGCCTGGGTGACCACGGATTTCAGCACGGCAACGTGTGCGGTGCCGCCCTTGGCAGCCAGATCGCCACGGATGGCGGTAGCTGCGCGATCCAAATCTTCTTTGGCGCGGCCCAAAGTACCGTGCCAGTAGATTGGCCAAGTCAGATCGGTACCGATGTAGGAGTAGGCAACGGACTTGGCACCTTCGGCCAGCACGCCCGCTTCTTCCAGCGCCGACATCCACAGTTCCCAATCCTGGCCGCCCATCACGGTGATGGTGTTCTGGATCTCTTCTTCGCTCGCCGGTTCAACAGTGGCGGTGATGATTTGGTCTTTGTTGGTATCGATAGCGGTGGTGGTGTAAACCTCACCGATTGGCTTCAGCGCGGAACGCACTACTTCGCCGGTATCTGGCATTTTACGCACCGGCGAAGCCAGCGAGTAAACCACCAAATCGATCTGGCCCAGGTCGGCTTTGATCAGCTCAATCACCTTGGCGCGGCATTCGTTGGAGAAGGCATCTCCATTGACGCTTTTCGCGTACAGGCCAGCTTCTTTAGCGGCTTTATCGAAAGCGGCCGAGTTGTACCAGCCAGCGGTAGCGGTTTTGCCTTCGCTGCCCGCTTTCTCGAAGAATACGCCGATGGTCGCAGCGTCGCTGCCAAAGGCGGTGGCAATACGGGAAGCCAGACCATAACCGGTAGATGCACCGATCACCAGCACACGTTTAGGGCCATTGGCAATCTTGCCCTGCGCTTTGGTGTAGGCAATCTGACGACGAACATTGGCTTCACAACCGACCGGATGAGTGGTGGTACAGATAAAACCGCGAACCTTAGGTTTGATAATCATATGGGTCTAGGATCCGTTAAAGGGATGAAATCGGGACATAAGATAACTCATTGTGTCCCTTTTTTGTGATCTGATGTGTTAGATTGCACAAATGTTGCGCAAATCTTGTTAAATTAAGCACAAACTCCGTCAGGGATCTGCCTTGTTAAGCAAAATCACCCCTGCGTCACAAACCCCAATTCCTGAGAGATGCGCCGCGTGGTCTCCAGCAACGGTTTCATCAACGACTGCACGCCAACCTGTTGCAGCTTGGCCGTAGGCAACGAAACCGAAACGGAATAAGGCACCCGTTGCTGAATATCGAACACCGGGGCAGCAATACAGGACACGCCCAGCTCGTTTTCTTCGCGATCCATCGCCACGCCCTGCTTGCGGATATCCGCCAACTCCTCATACATCTTCGGCAATTCGGTAATGGTGTTACGCGTCAGCACCTGGATCTCCTGTTGGTGGGTTTGCCAATAGTGATCCGGATAGTCGCTCTTGCCATAGGCCATGAAAATTTTGCCCATCGCCGAACAGTACAACGGCATATGCTGGCCGATGTAAGCGCGGGTACGCATCATGCCGGTGGTCGGCTCCAGCTTGTAGATCAGGATCACGTGATCGTCTTCCCGGCTGGAGAAGTTGACCGTTTCCCCCACTTCCAGGTTCAACTGCTCCAAATGAGGGGCAGCCACGTGGATGATGTTCAATGAAGAAAGCGCCTTTTGACCAATAGAAATGAATTTGGTGGTCAGGCGGTAACTGCCTGGGGAAGGCGCCTGCGTGACATAGCCACTGGTATGCAGCCCTTGTAACAGGCGGTGCACGGTGCTTTTGTTCATCTCTGCCAGCTCGGACAGGTGCGCCAGTGGGCAACCATTAGGGAAATTGCTCAGTATTTCAATTAGCTGCAAACCACGAAACAGGCTTTGGCTGCCCAGGGGTTTGTCTTTTTTGTCATCTTTTTCGTCAACAGCTTTCAGGCTCATAGCGAAGTCTCTCCATTGTTGAGCCGCCAGCCGTTGCCACGGCGTAAGAAGCGGACCTACTGGGGGAGAATGTTACTCCAAGGACCGCATCAGGTGAAGTTGGAACGCCGTATCATTTTCAGTAGCGAGGTTAAAACCCGCAACATTCCGGCAACCTTATAAGTGAGTTGTACGTCACAAATTGACAAAATTAAAAATAATCCATTGTTTATTAAAGAGAATTAAAACCGTCCCGGCTTTGCTTTAGCTCGACGTTAGGCATATCATTTTTGAAATCTGATTTCGCATGTTGAAATTTAAGGTTGATTTAAACAGCAGTAGTTCATTTATTGGCATCGCGCTGATGGCGCGAACCGACACAGGGGCGCATCACATGACTCAAGGCAATGCGGATCAACCCATTCTTACGCTCAGCCATATCGTCAAGCGTTTTGGCGGCAACATCGCGGTTAACGACGTCAGCCTGCAGGTGATGCCCGGAGAAGTGCTGGCGCTGCTAGGAGAAAACGGCGCGGGTAAATCCACGTTGATCAAAGTCCTGGCAGGAGTGTATCCGCGCGATGGCGGCGATATCCACTTTCAAGGTAACAGCATTGCCTCGGCGGCGGCGATTAAAAGTGATAGCCGCCAGCCGATTGCCTTTATCCATCAGGATCTGGGCCTGATTGAATGGATGACGGTAGCGGAGAATATGGCGCTGGTGATGGGGTTTCCCCGCCGTTTCGGGCTGATCGACTGGCGTGCCATTCGCCGCCGTGCGCTGGAAGCCCTACAGGATGTTGGGATTGCCCTGGACCCAGACGCGCGCGTATTTGAACTTTCCCGCACGGAGAAGTCGTTGCTGGCCATTGCCAGAGCGGTGGCGGTGAATGCCGAACTGCTGGTGTTGGATGAACCTACCGCTTCCCTACCCGCCAACGACGTACGCCACCTGTTTGCGGTGATCAACCGGCTGCGCGCCAAAAAGGTCGGCATGATTTACGTCACCCATCGTCTGGATGAAGTGATTGAAATAGCCGATCGGGTTTGCGTGATGCGTGACGGGCGCTACGTTGCCGGGGGCAACACTGCCGATTATTCCCTGCGCGATCTGGTGCAGATGATCGTGGGTGAAGCGATGGCGGAAGATCAGCGTGAACCGCTGCCGCAGCACCAGCCGCCGGTGTTGCAACTGCATAACGTCAGCGTCGGGGATATCGGCCCAGTCAGCTTCGATTTACAACCGGGTGAGATGCTCGCTCTTGCCGGGCTGCGCGGTGCTGGCCAGGAAGAGATTGGCCGCCTGCTGTTTGGCCTGCGCCAGCGAGACAGCGGCGAAATCCAGTTCCGCGATAAACCTTACGCCGCCAGTACCCCACAACAGGCGATGGCTTGTGGCGTGTCTCTGGTCGCAGGCGATCGTACCGGCGAAAGCCTGGTGATGTCGATGAGCGTGCGGGAAAACCTGTTTATCAACCCCTGTGCCAGCGGCCATAAGCTGTTCTCGCGCTATAGCCGCCGCGCCGAAATCGGTGCCAGCTGGTGGAAGGTGCAACTGTTCGACGTACGCCCCAAGGACGTCAATATCGATATCAGCGCCCTGTCCGGCGGCAATCAGCAAAAAGTGGTGATGGCCCGCTGGATGCACCTTGCGGCACCGTTACTGATCCTGGAAGACCCTACTGCCGGGGTCGACGTGGGCGCCCGCGCCGAAATCTATCATCTGTTAAATAAATCCCTGGCAGCCGGCGTGGCGGTATTGGTGATCTCCAACGATTTTGAAGAGATCGCGCATATCTGTAACCGCGCCCTGGTGTTTAACCGGGGAAAAGTGGTGGGCGAGTTGAAGAACCAGCAGGTCTCGTTCGCCAATTTATTGGAGCTGGCCTCGGCCAGCACCGGGGAAGCCGTTGTGGAGGAATACCATGTCGAATAAAACGTCCGTCAAATCAACGGCGCTGGAACAGCGTGTCAGCCTGGGGCAGGACGGCTTCGGGCCGTGGCTGATGCAAATCATCACCCGCTATGGCCTGCTGCTGCTGTGTATTGCGCTGGTGATCGTCTTTTCGCTTACCACGCCGTCGTTCGCCTCGATGCTGACGGTACAGGCGATCCTCTCCAGCAAGGCCAAGATCGCCCTGCTGGCGCTGGCGGCCACCATTCCGATGATCGTCGGCAAGATCGACCTGAACGTCGGTTTCGGTATCGTGCTGTGGCACATCTTGGCGATCACCTTACAGGTGGAATATGGCTTCTCCTGGCAGATGGCGGTGTTGACCGTGCTGGTCGTTTCCGCGCTTTATGGCCTGCTTAACGGCATTTTGGTAGCGCTGGCGGATATCGACAGCTTCGTGGCAACCCTGGGTTCCGGCACCGTGCTGTATGCGGTGGCGCTGTGGCACTCCGGCGGGCGGCAGATTGTCGGCGACCTGCCCGATGCCTTTATCGCCCTGCATCACACCGAAATTGCCGGGATCCCGATTGTGGCCTTCTACGTGCTGATCGTCGCCGTCATCCTGTGGCTGATCACCGAACATACTCCGCTGGGCCGCTGCATGTACGCGGTAGGCGGCAATCCGGCTGCGGCGCGGCTTAATGGTATTTCGGTCAATCGCTTCACCATTGGCGCCTTTATCGCCTCAAGCGTGCTCACCGGTTTCAGCGGCGTGCTGATCGCTGCCGAACAGGGCGTAGGCCAGGCCAGCGTCGGGATGGATTACCTGTTACCCGCCCTGGTGGGCGCATTTCTCGGCAGTACCACCATTCGCCCAGGGCGGGTGAACGTCTGGGGCACCGTGGTCGGCATTGCCATTCTGGCGATCGGCATCGCGGGGATCCAACAGTTTGGTGGAGAGTTCTGGGTCGAACCGTTATTCAACGGCGCAACGCTGCTGCTGTCAATCACATTGGCCGGTTATGCCCAACGCCGTCGGTTACTCAATCAGAAAGCAGTACAACGCAGTCAGGCGGCATCTGCCGACAACAACAACCAAAAAGCGATCAATCCTTAATCAGGAGCACAGCCATGAAACATTGTTGGATTTTGCCCGGGATCACCACTCTGCTGTTGGCCACCTCACCGGCCTGGGCAGATGCCTATCTCGATCAGGCCACCGCAGCGGTAGCCAAAGCCACTGCCAGCAGTACCCAATGGGATGGCCCCACCAGCGGGCCGCTGCTGCAGGCGAACAAGAAAATCATCTTTATTGCCTCCGACATGAAGAACGGCGGCGTGCAGGGTGTGCAACAAGGTCTGAGCGAAGCGGCCAAGGTGGCGGGCTGGCAGTTGGAAACGCTGGACGGTGGCGGTTCGGTGAAAGACCAACTGTCATCGCTGAATCAGGCCATTGCCCAAAAGCCAGACGGGATCGTGATCGGCGGCTGGAACCCTAACGTGGCTAAAATCCCGCTGAAAAAGGCGGTGGCTCAGGGGATCGTTCTGACAGCCTGGCATGCAGTGCCGGAGCCTGGCCCTATCGCCAAATACGATGTGTTCTATAACGTGACCTCCGATTCCAATGAGGTAGCGCGCATCGCCGCACAATACGCGGTCGTGAAATCCGGTGGGCAGGCCAACGTGCTGATCTTTACCGATTCGCTGTACCAAATCGCCCTGGACAAAGCCAACGTGATGAAAGAGGAAGTGGCTAAATGCAGCGGCTGTAAGCTGGTGGAGTTTATCGACACCCCGCTGGCAGATACCGCCAGCCGCATGCCAGCCATGACCTTCAGCCTGTTGCAGAAATACGGCGACAAGTTCCAGTACGCACTGGCGATCAACGATCTGTATTTCGATTTTATGGCCCCGGCGCTGAAAACAGCCGGCAAAGGCGGCAGCAATGCGCCGTTTAATATCTCGGCCGGTGACGGCTCCATTTCTGCCTACCAACGCATTCGTTCCGGTGACAGCCAGTCTGCCACCGTGCCCGAGCCGCTGAAGCTGCACGGCTGGCAGTTGCTGGATGAGTTTAACCGTGCCTTCGCCAAGCAGGCTCCTTCCGGTTACGTGACTCCGGCCCATCTGGTCACCCGCGAGAACATCGCCAATGACGGTGGCCCGAATAACCTGTATGACCCGCAAAATGACTATCAGGGCCATTACAAAACGATTTGGGGCGTGAAGTAATCGGGAGGCTGAGATGATCGAACAACGACTGGAACGTTTGTGTTCCCCCGCCATCTGGGCCGAAGGCCCGGTATGGCTACCACAGCAGGACGCCGTGGTATTCAGTGATGTGAAAGGCAACCGCATGTTCCGCTGGGAACGCAATGGCGAGCTCAGCATATGGCGTGCCGCATCCAACTATGCCAACGGTAATGCCCGAGACGCCGAGGGGCGCGTCATCAGCTGTGAACACGGGCGGCGGGGTATCAGCCGCACCGAGCACGACGGCAGTGTCCAACTGCTGGTCGACCGGGTGGATGGCAAGCGCTTCAACTCACCGAACGACATCGTGGTGCGTTCCGACGGCACATTATGGTTTACCGATCCGCCTTACGGCATCATCGGCGATGAAGAGGGCTACAAGTCGGAAAGCCAGGTGATCGGCTGTTATCTGTATTGCTTCGATCCCCGTGATGGCTCGTTGAACATTGCCGCCAGCGATCTGCAACGGCCCAACGGCCTGGCCTTCTCGCCAGATGAAAGCCAGCTGTACGTGGCCGATATGTCGATTATTGACTTCCCTACCCTTGGGCGTCGCGAGTTGCGGGTCTATCAGGTGGAAGGACGGGAGTTAATGGCTGGCAGGCATTTTGCTCAGGTCACACCGGGGATCCCGGACGGCTTCTGCCTGGATAGCGCCGGTAACCTGTTTTGCAGCTGTGCCGACGGCGTGATTATCTTTAATCCGCGCGGGGAGCAAGTTGGCAAAATTCCCGTACTGGAGTGTGTTTCCAACTGCACCTTCGGCGGGCCGGAAGGCAATGAACTCTACATTACCGCCACCACATCGTTGTACCGCATTGTCCTGAATACCCACGGGTAAAAGCGGCATTTCAATGATGTTGGGTAAGGGATGTTTGCCAATTAAGGTTACCGTTGCCCCTCACCCCAACCCTCTCCCACTGTAGAGGTTGGAGATCACATCAATACGGGTTTGGGGAGAGGGAGCAAGTCCAGAGCCGCTGTCAGGTACAGGTGCCAAAATGTAGCACGTTTAGTCCCCTCTCAATGATGTTGGGTAAGTGAGGTTTGCCAATTAAGGTTACCGTTGCCCCTCACACCAACCCCTCCCACTGTCTGTCTCTTATACACATCTCAAGTTGCGGTCAAATGGCCGTAATTTGAGAAACATAGCAGGCTGATTTTAAAGAGAATTTTTCCGAGCGCCCTATTGATGCGCTTGAAATAATTCCCATAAAAAACAGTAAGATGCCGAGTTGTGTATAAGAGACAGCCCACTGTAGAGGTTGGAGATCACATCAATACGGGTTTGGGGGAGAGGGAGCAAGTCCAGAGCCGCTGTCAGGTACAGGTGCCAAAATGTAGCACGTTTAGTCCCCTCTCAATGATGTTGGGTAAGAGAGGTTTGCCAATTAAGGTTACCGTTGCCCCTCACCCCAACCCCCACTGTAGAGGTTGGAGATCACATCAATACGGGTTTGGGAGAGAGGGAGCAAGTCCAGAGCCGCTGTCAGGTACAGGTGCCAAAATGTAGCACGTTTAGTCCCCTCTCCCTTTGGGAGAGGGTTAGGGTGAGGGGAGATTGCTGCGCGCATTTCTTCGCTTAGCCGACAAAAATCAAGTAAGGGGGGAGTTTGCCTCTCCCTGCTTTGTTACGTCTGTAGCACGCCAAACCCCTCAAACTGTGTTGTCGATCACATAATCGTCAGGTTAATTTAACCAACTGTTTTTACGCGATAATTTCCTATACTCCGGCTTTGACTTCGTCCCAACAGGGGTATAGCATTTATTTGAAATGCAATTTCGCATATTGAAATTCAAAGAACACAAAACATGCAGTTCACCATAAGGGAGAAGCAGTATGAGAGTGAGCTATACCGAGTTAAAACAGCAATTCAAACGCGTGTTGCTGGCACGGGGCCTGGCGGAACCCACGGCAGATGAGTGTGCCACCCTGTTCGCCGATACCACCGAAAGCGGCGTCTATTCCCACGGGGTCAACCGCTTCCCACGCTTTATTCAGCAGTTGGACGCGGGTGATATCGTGCCTGACGCCGAACCGAGCAAGCTGCTGTCGTTAGGCGCAATCGAACAGTGGGATGCCCATCAGGGCATTGGCAACCTGACCGCCCGCAAGATGATGGATTGCGCCATGCAGTTGGCAGATCAACACGGGATTGGCCTGGTGGCGTTGCGTAATGCCAACCACTGGATGCGTGGTGGAGGTTACGGCTGGCAAGCGGCAGAAAAAGGCTATATCGGCATTTGCTGGACCAACTCGATCGCCGTCATGCCACCTTGGGGGGCTAAAGAGTGCCGTATCGGCACTAACCCGCTGATTGTCGCCGTGCCGAGTAATCCCATCACCATGGTAGATATGTCGATGTCGATGTTCTCCTACGGCGCGCTGGAAATGAATCGCCTGGCGGGCAAAAAACTGGCGGTGGACGGCGGTTTTGATAACGACGGCAACCTGACGCGCGATCCGGCCACCATCGAAGAAAATCGGCGTATCTTGCCGATGGGTTATTGGAAAGGTTCTGCGCTGTCGATAGTGCTGGATATGATCGCCACCCTGCTCTCCGGTGGTTCATCGGTCGCCGAGGTTACCGAAGATAACCGCGATGAATACGGCATTTCGCAGGTGTTTATCGCCATTGAGATCGACCGCCTGATCGACGGCAAAACCCGTGATGAAAAACTGCAGCGCATTATGGATTACGTTACCAGCGCCGAGCGTGATAACCCAGAAGTCGCCATTCGCTTGCCGGGCCACCGCTTCCCGCACGTCCGCGCCGAAAATCAACGCGATGGCATCCCGGTAGACGATCGCGTCTGGGCCCGCATTCAGACACTTTAAGGAGCAGTTATGATCTTCGGCCATATTGCCCATACGGCAGCAGAACACTATCCCCCGGCGATTGCCAAAGCCGTGGCCTATTTGCAGAACACCGACTTTACCGCCCTGTCTGCCGGGCGTTATGAGGATCCTGAAACCGGTTATGTGATACAGGTTCTGGATCTTCACACGCAACATAAAGATGAGTTGCGCCCTGAAGTACACCGTAAAAATATCGACGTGCAGTTCCTGGTAAGTGGTACTGAATTAATAGGCGTTGCGGCGGACAGAGGAAACAACGTTATTCATCAGGAATTATTAGCGCAGCGCGACATTATTTTCTATCAGGATGTGGAAGACGAATCCTGGTTAACCATGCAGCCCGGTAATTTTGCGGTATTTTATCCGCAAGATATCCATCGCCCTGCCTGTATTAATCAAACGCCCTGCGATATCAGAAAGGTGGTGGTGAAAATACCGATAACATTACTTTCCAGCACGATGAAATAAAGACTGTCTCATAACGTGAATTTAGCCGTTTCATTGATTGCGATAATATCAGGTGAAAAATATGGAAAACACAACGCCGGGCTTTATTATTGGTGCTTATCCTTGTGCACCTTCATTTCATCAGCTCGAACGTGAAAAGGAAGTTCAATTCTGGGATCGGCTGGCTGAACTGCCGCTGATCCGTGGGCTGGAGCAACCTTGTCTGGACGATCTGCATCCTTATGGTGACGATTTCTTGCTTAAGCAGATCCCCAACCACTGGCAACTGGTGCTTACCGCGGTAATGGGGACTATGCAACGACGCGGCAGCGGGCGGGATTTTGGCCTCGCCGCCCGTAATGAGGAAGAGCGCCAGGCAGCGGTGGATTATATCCGTTCAATACATGACAACGTTAAGCGAACCAACGATCGCGCCGGTCGCCAACAGGTGGTAGCCCTGGAGCTTCAATCGGCCCCCAACCGGCAGGAAAAAGACAGTGCGGCGGCGCGGCAGGCCTTCATTGCCTCATTGGAAGACATTGCCGGTTGGCACTGGGAATGCGATTTGGTAATTGAGCACTGCGATGCGCTGACCGGGCCCATGCCACGCAAGGGTTTCCTGACGCTGGAAGATGAGATCATCGCGGCGCAGGCGATTAACCGCCACTTTGGCGATACGCTAACCCTGGCCATCAACTGGGGCCGTTCTGCTATTGAAGGGCATAATAACCATCTGCCTTTGCAACAGGTGAAACAGTGCCAACAGGCAGGGTTATTAAGCGCCCTGATGTTCTCCGGCACCGCCAGCCAAGGTGCTTATGGCGAATGGGAGGATACTCATGCGCCCTTTGCCCCATTCGATGGCAGCCATTATGTTTGCCATGAATCATTAATGACGCTGGACAGTGCGCGGCAATTATTTAATCAGGCTCCGCTGGCAGAATTAAAATATGCCGGTATCAAATTACTGTCCACCTCGGCACAAGAGAGTGTCGAACAAAGGATTGCTATTATCAAGGATGGTATCAACGCCCTAGCGTTAAGCAGTGGCCTAATCACAACATCAATAAGATAGAACATCAAATAATACCCATGAAACGGTAAACAATAATACGGATTTATTCCGAGCCCCCTACTTATGCGAAGGTATCAATAACATGAATACTGCTTCTGTTGCTGTTAGCCAAAGTCAGGCCATACCCAGATTACGCTGGCTGAGAATTGTGCCGCCTATTCTGATTACCTGCATTATTTCTTATATGGACCGCGTTAATATCGCCTTCGCCATGCCTGGTGGCATGGACGCCGAATTGGGGATCACCGCCTCAATGGCCGGATTGGCGGGCGGCATCTTCTTTATCGGTTATCTGTTCCTGCAAGTGCCCGGCGGCAAGCTGGCGGTTAACGGTAACGGCAAGAAGTTTATTGGCTGGTCGCTGCTGGCCTGGGCGGTGATCTCGGTGCTGACCGGTTTGGTGACCAATCAATACCAACTGCTGTTCCTACGTTTTGCCTTGGGTGTTTCCGAGGGCGGTATGCTGCCGGTAGTGCTGACCATGATCAGCAACTGGTTCCCGGACAAGGAACGGGGCCGTGCCAACGCTATCGTGATCATGTTCGTGCCGATCGCCGGTATCCTCACCGCCCCGCTATCCGGCTGGATCATCACCGCCTGGGACTGGCGCATGCTGTTCCTGGTGGAAGGTGGCCTGTCACTGGTGGTAATGGCGTTGTGGTGCTTCACCATCAGCAACCGCCCGCAGGAAGCGAAGTGGATTTCGCAGGCAGAAAAAGACTACCTGATCAAAACCCTGCATGACGAACAACTGCTGATCAAAGGCAAAACGGTGCGCAATGCTTCGCTGCGGCGCGTGCTGGGCGACCGGATCATGTGGCAACTGATCCTGGTTAACTTCTTCTACCAAACCGGGATCTACGGCTACACCCTGTGGCTGCCCACCATTCTGAAGGGCCTGACCAACGGCAATATGGAACAGGTAGGCTGGCTTGCCGTGCTGCCTTACATTGGTGCCATTTTCGGCATGCTGATCGTTTCCACCTTGTCCGATCGTACCGGTAAACGCAAAGTCTTCGTTGCCCTGCCGCTGGCCT
Source organism: Serratia sp. 3ACOL1 (assembly GCF_003668775.1). Taxonomy (NCBI): domain Bacteria; kingdom Pseudomonadati; phylum Pseudomonadota; class Gammaproteobacteria; order Enterobacterales; family Yersiniaceae; genus Serratia; species Serratia sp. 3ACOL1. Next base: position 1,656,531 of record NZ_CP033055.1, read on the forward strand.
GCTTTGCTATTTGCATGGCGCTTTCCGTGCTGCTGAAAGATCACATCTGGTGGTCTTATGCCGCGTTAGTCGGCTGCGGCGTGTTTATTCAGGCGGCGGCCGGTGTGTTCTGGACTATTCCCCCCAAATTATTCAACGCCGAAGTGGCCGGTGGCGCACGCGGCGTGATCAATGCCTTGGGCAACCTCGGTGGCTTCTGCGGCCCCTATATGGTCGGCGTGCTGATCACTCTGTTCAACAAGGACGTTGGCGTTTATAGCCTGGCTGCCTCACTGGCGATCGCCGCACTGCTGGCGCTGATGTTACCCAACAAATGCGACCAGGTCGCCGGGAGCGAGCAATGAAATACTGGCTAGGGCTCGATTGCGGCGGCACCTTTATCAAGGCCGGATTGTATGACGCCGAGGGTAAAGAACTGGGCATTGCCCGCCGTAATCTGGCAATCGTTGCCCCACAGCCTGGCTGGGCGGAGCGGGATATGCCCGCGCTATGGCAAACCGCCGCCAGCGTGATCCGTGAGGTGTTGGAACACAACGGTATCGCCGCGGCAGCCGTTCAGGGGCTGGGGATTTCGGCCCAGGGTAAAGGCGTGTTCCTGTTGGATAAACAGGGGCAACCGCTGGGTAACGCCATTCTGTCTTCCGATCAGCGGGCACTGGCTCAGGTGATGGCCTGGCAACAAGCAGGCATGCCGCAAGACCTGTACGAGCAAACTCGTCAAACCCTATGGACCGGCCATCCGGTTTCGCTGCTGCGCTGGATCAAGCAGCATCAACCCGAGCGTTACGCCCAGATCGGCAGCGTGCTGATGGGGCATGACTACCTGCGTTACTGCCTGACAGGCGAACTGGCCTGTGAAGAAACCAATATCTCCGAATCCAATCTGTATCAGATGGAGCGCGGCTGTTATGACCCGGCGCTGGCACAGCTGCTTGGCATCGGCGAGATCATGTCAGCCCTACCGCCGATTGTCGGTTCTGCCGAGATCGCCGGGCGCGTTAGTGCTGAAGCCGCGGCGTTGAGCGGCTTGCAAGTCGGCACCCCGGTGGTAGGCGGTTTGTTTGACGTGGTATCCACCGCACTCTGTGCCGGGCTGCAGGATGAAACCCGACTCAACGCAGTGATGGGCACCTGGTCGGTCACCAGCGGGATCACCGCAACGATCGCTTCCGACTCCGGCTATCCGTTCGTTTATGGCCGCCATGCCGAGCAAGGCAAATACATCGTCCACGAAGCCAGCCCTACCTCCGCAGCCAATCTGGAGTGGTTTTGCCAGCAATGGGGCTTGCAAGACTACGCGCAGCTCAACCGTTGGGTGGCTGACCTACCCAAGGCTGGCAGCCAGTTGCTGTTTGCCCCCTTCCTTTATGGCTCCAACGCCGGGCTGGGATTGAGTGCCAGCTTCTACGGTATGCAGGCCTTCCATCAACGAGAACACCTGGTACAGGCGATTTTCGAGGGCGTGGTGTTCTGCCATATGACCCATCTGAACCGTATGCGGCAACGTTTCCCCCAGACCAAGGCGCTGCGCGTCACCGGGGGGCCTGCTAAATCGACTCCCTGGATGCAAATGTTTGCCGACGTCAGCGGCTTACCGGTTGAGCTCCCGCAGGTGGAGGAAACCGGCTGTTTAGGTGCAGCAATGGCTGCCATGGTGGGCACCGGCGCTTTCAGCGACTTTGCCGCCGCGCAGCGGACATTGGCTCCACGCATCGAAACCGTTCTGCCAGATCCCGCCGCTCAGGATGCTTACCACCGTAAATACCAACGTTATCAGGCGCTGGTTGCCACGCTACAAACGCTGCAACACGGCGACTTTCAGGAGGCTTTATGACCATCAAACCGCGCCTGCAGTTGGCGCTCGATCACACCCGGCTGGATGCCGCTCTGCAAACGGTCGACCGTCTGCATCCGTACGTCGACATCATCGAAGCGGGGACCATTTTATGCATCAGCGCCGGGATCCAGGCAGTGAGCGCCCTGCGTGAACGTTGCCCGCAACATACGCTGGTCGCCGATCTGAAGGTGGCCGATGCCGGAGCTACCCTGGCCGAACAGGCTTTTTCGCAGGGAGCCAACTGGATGACAGTGATATGCGCAGCCCCCTTGGCCACCATGGCTAGCGCGTTGGAGGTGGCCGAACGCTACCGGGGCGAAATCCAGATCGAACTGTTTGGCCGCTGGACGTTGGAAGATGCCAAAGCCTGGCGCGATCTGGGTATCAAACAGGCGATTTACCACCGGGGCCGCGATGCACAGGCCAGCGGGCAAACCTGGGGCCAACAGGATCTGGACACCATGAAGGCGCTGTCCGATCTGGGGATTGAGCTTTCGGTTACCGGCGGGATCGTCCCGGCCGATTTGCCGCTGTTTAAAGACATCGCCGTGACGGCGTTTATTGCCGGGCGTGCGCTGGCCGAGGCTGCCGATCCGGTGGTGGCCGCACGTCAGTTCCATACCGCCATTGATGACATTTGGAGATCTTGATATGCGCCAGCATCCGTTGGGAATTTACGAAAAAGCGCTGCCGAAACACCTGAGCTGGCCGGAGCGGCTGGCATTGGCCAAGGCCTGCGGCTTTGATTTTGTCGAGATGTCGGTCGATGAAAGTGATGAACGGTTGGCACGACTGAGCTGGAGCAAAGAGCAGCGGCTTTCGCTGGTCAGCGCCATGTTGGAAACCGGCATCAGCATTCCCTCCATGTGCCTTTCCGGCCATCGCCGCTTTCCTTTCGGCAGCCATGATGAGGCCACGCGGCAACAGGCTTATCTGATCATGGAACAGGCGATCCAGTTGGCCAAAGACGTTGGCATCCGCACCATTCAGTTGGCGGGTTATGACGTGTATTACGAACAGCAGGATGAAGGAACCCTCGCCCGCTTTGCCGAGGGTATGCAATGGGCGGTGGAACGTGCCGCTGCCGCGCAGGTGATGCTGGCGGTCGAAATTATGGATACCGAATTCATGAGTTCCATCAGCAAGTGGAAAAGTTGGGATGCCCTGCTGGCTTCCCCATGGTTCACGGTATATCCAGACGTTGGCAACCTCAGCGCCTGGGGTAACGACGTAGCGGAAGAATTGCATCTCGGTATTGACCGCATCGCGGCCATTCATCTCAAAGACACCTTCCCGGTCACTGAGACGTCACCGGGCCAGTTCCGCGATGTGCCATTCGGTGAAGGCTGTGTGGATTTTGTCGCCCTGTTCCACACGCTGAAACAGCTCAACTATCGCGGTGCATTTCTGATTGAGATGTGGACCGAAAAGGCCGACGAACCGGTTGCCGAGATCGTGCAAGCCCGCCGTTGGATTGAACAGAAAATGCAGCAAGGAGGAATGACATGTTAACTCTGCCACAGCTTAAACAGCAGGTATTGGAGGCCAACCTCGACCTCCCGCGCCACAAGCTGGTGACCTTTACCTGGGGTAACGTCAGCGCCGTTGACCGTGAACGCGGGTTGGTGGTGATCAAACCTTCCGGCGTGGAATATGCGCATATGCAGGTGGAGGATATGGTGGTGGTCAATCTGGCTGATGGCCAACGCATTGAGGGCAGTAAGAAACCCTCTTCGGATACCGCTACCCATCTGGCCCTGTACCGCGAGTTTGCCGACATCGGCGGCATCGTGCACACCCATTCACGCCATGCCACCATCTGGGCACAGGCCGGGTTGGATATCCCGGCCTGGGGCACCACCCATGCCGACTATTTCTACGGCGCGATCCCTTGCACCCGTTTGATGACCGCAGATGAAATCGAGCACGACTATGAACTGGATACCGGCAAGGTGATTATTGAAACCTTCCGCCAGCGCGGCATCAGCCCAAGCGCCATTCCGGCGGTGCTGGTCAACGCCCACGGGCCGTTTGCCTGGGGCAAGGATGCACATGACGCGGTTCACAACGCAGTCGTGCTGGAAGAGATTGCCTATATGGGGATTTTTTCACGCCAGTTGACGCCGGGGATTGGCAACATGCAGCAGGTGCTGTTGGATAAGCATTACCTACGTAAGCACGGCAAGAACGCCTATTACGGCCAATAGCGGGTTGAGTAAATGGGCGCAGCATGCGGCGCCCGTGAGAGCTCTAGCTAAAAAAAATGCCAGCCACTGTGAAGTGGCTGGCATTGTGCTTTTCCAACAGTGATATTACAGCGCGCGCAGGATCGCTTCCACGCTGGCCTTGGCATCGCCAAACAGCATCTGGGTGTTCTCTTTAAAGAACAGCGGGTTCTGCACACCAGCATAACCGGTATTCATCGAGCGTTTGAACGCGATAACGTTTTGCGCTTTCCACACTTCCAGCACCGGCATGCCGGCGATAGGGCTGCGTGGATCTTCCAACGCCGCCGGGTTCACCGTGTCGTTGGCACCAATGACCAGGACGGTATCGGTGTCCGGGAAGTCATCGTTGATTTCGTCCATTTCCAGCACCACATCGTACGGCACACGGGCTTCCGCCAGCAGCACGTTCATGTGGCCCGGTAAACGGCCCGCCACAGGGTGAATACCAAAGCGCACCTTGATACCGCGCGCACGCAGCTTCTCGGTGATTTCCGCAACCGGATATTGCGCCTGTGCCACCGCCATACCGTAGCCTGGGGTGATGATCACTGAGGTGGAGTTACGCAGCTGTTCAGCCACTTCTTCCGCCGTGGTTTCGCGGTATTCGCCCATTTCTTCTGCGTCGCCGGTTGAGGAACCATCGGTACCAAAACCACCAGCAATCACGCTGATAAACGAACGGTTCATCGCTTTACACATGATGTACGACAGGATCGCACCGGAAGAACCGACCAGCGCACCGGTCACGATCAGCAGGTCGTTGCTCAGCATAAAGCCTGCCGCCGCCGCTGCCCAACCGGAGTAGGAGTTCAGCATCGACACCACCACCGGCATGTCTGCCCCACCGATTGACGCCACCAGATGCCAGCCGAAGCCAAGAGCAATCACGGTCATAATCAACAGTGCGAACACTTCCCAACCAACGCTGTTGGTACGCACGAACAGCACCATCAGCAGGAAGGAAACCACCAGGGCAGCCAGGTTCAGCTTGTGACGGTTAGGCAACATCAGCGGCTTGGAAGAGATGATGCCGCGCAGTTTGCCAAAGGCCACGATAGAACCGGTAAAGGTCACCGCACCGATAAAGATGCCGAGGAACACTTCGGTAAGATGGATATTTTCCATCACTGGTTCCATGGCCACCGTACCGTGATCCAGGTAGCTGTTGAAGCCGACCAGCACCGCAGCCAAACCCACGAAGCTGTGCAGTACCGCCACCAGCTCTGGCATTTCGGTCATTTCGACCTTCTTGGCCAGATACACGCCGATGGAACCACCGATGATCATCGCGATAATGATCCAGCCCACGTTACCGGAATCCGGCCCGAGGATGGTGGCGATCAGCGCGATCGCCATCCCAGCTACGCCGAACAGGTTGCCCTGCTTGGACGTCTCATGGCGCGAAAGACCGGCCAGGCTGAAAATAAACAGAATAGCGGCAACAATGTATGCAGCTGTAACTAATCCACCAGACATTTTTGCTACCCCTTAGTTTTTGCGGAACATCTTCAGCATGCGCTGAGTGACGGTGAATCCACCAAAAATGTTGATGCTGGCGATCAATACCGCGACAAAGGAGAGGAAACTCACCCAGCCGCCATGACCAATCTGCAACAACGCACCGACCACGATAATCCCTGAGATCGCGTTAGTGACCGACATCAACGGGGTATGCAATGCATGGCTGACGTTCCAAACCACGTAGTAACCCACCACGCAGGCCAGCGCAAACACGGTAAAGTGAGACAGGAACTCTTTCGGTGCCGAATTGGCAAACCAGCCGAACAGGATGATCGCCAGCGCGATCAGGCCGTATTTCACCATCGGTGAGGTTGGTTTCTTTTCAACTTTCTCGATTGGTGCAGCAGCAGCCTGCTTCGGCTGGGCAGATACCTGGATTGGCGGTGCTGGCCAGGTGACTTCGCCATCGCGAACCACGGTCACGCCGCGGATCACGGTGTCTTCGAAGTCGATATCGATTTCGCCGTTTTTCTCTTTCGACAACAGCTTCAGCAGGTTCACCAGGTTGGTGCCGTAAAGCTGTGAGGACTGCGTCGGCAAGCGGCTTGGCAGATCGGTATAACCGATAATCTTCACGCCGTTTTCGGTGACGGTTACCTGATCGGCCACGGTCAGCTCACAGTTGCCACCGGTTTGCGCGGCCAGATCGACAATCACGCTGCCCGGCTTCATGGAAGCCACCATCTCTTTGGTAATAAGCTTTGGTGCCGGGCGGCCAGGGATCAGCGCGGTGGTCACGATAATGTCCACTTCCTCTGCCTGAGCGGCAAACAACGCCATTTCCGCTTTGATAAAGGCTTCAGACATCACTTTGGCATAGCCATCGCCGCTGCCTGCTTCTTCCTCAAAGTCCAGCTCGAGGAATTCTGCGCCCATACTCTGCACTTGCTCTTTCACTTCCGGGCGGGTGTCGAAGGCGCGAACGATCGCCCCCAGGCTACCAGCCGCACCGATAGCGGCCAAGCCAGCAACCCCAGCACCGATGATCATCACTTTGGCCGGCGGAACTTTACCGGCGGCGGTGATCTGGCCGGTGAAGAAACGCCCGAACTCGTGCGCTGCCTCAACGATAGCGCGATAGCCTGCGATATTGGCCATTGAGCTCAGCGCATCCAGGGACTGCGCACGTGAAATACGTGGCACAGAATCCATGGCCATAGCGGTCACGTTGCGGGCCGCCAGCTTCGCCATCAATTCTGGGTTTTGTGCAGGCCAGATAAAGCTGACTAACGTACTGCCTTCACGCATTAACGCAATTTCTTCCTCAAGAGGTGCGTTAACCTTCAGGATCAGATCCGATTGCCACACATCGGCTGTATCGGTAATTGTCGCCCCTGCGGCTTGATAAGCTGCATCTTCAAAGCTTGCCAGTTTTCCCGCCGCGCTTTCGATCGCGACGGTAAAGCCCAGTTTCAGCAGTTGTTCTACCGTTTTCGGCGTTGCTGCAACTCGGGCTTCATTGGCCAACCGTTCTCTTGGTACACCAATACGCATAATGTTCCCTTCTCACCTGTTCTGATGATGTTTATTATCGTCTTACCCATAGCGATAGCACCGGCTGGCAAGTTTTTTATCAGCCTTGCCTGTCAGCAAATTAAGGTGCCACCTATAACCTACTGAAAATGTGATCGATGATCCATAATTGCTTACGTTTACCCGTCAGTTTTTACATAAAAATGCAGCTAAGGCTATGACAAATCTCAAATCTGGATGCAAAAACTGCCTGGAAGGCCCTTTTCAACGCACTATTGTGCAGAACCAGACCTAGGCCATTTCCTGTCAGCCGCGGAAAGCGAGCATAAAAGTTATAAAATTGTGAATAATTAACATTAATGAGATTAAACGCTTTATTATTGAAACTTATAACCCGTTGGCCCTATGTGGCTTACCTACTGTGGCTCGGCTTTGTCGCATCGCATCACATAAAATGCTGAGACACCTGCCAAGGTTACATGGCATAATCTGCGGCTGAATTACACCTAAACTGTTCAGCACGTTATAAACGTTACTGCGCTTGGCGAAAGGATTTTTTATGAAGCTGAAGACCACGATCATCGCATCAGCCTTGTTATCACTTACTGCGCTGTCTGTGCATGCCGCGCAAGAGTTAACTCCTGAGAAAGCAGCGGCCATCAAGCCGTTTGATCGCATCACCATTACCGGCCGTTTTATTGCCATCAACGAAGCTGCCGATGCCGTATCCCGCCGTGCAGATAAAATGGGGGCCGACGCCTTCTATATCCAGGACATCAACAACAGTAACAATGGCGGCAACTGGCGCGTCACCGCAGACGTCTATCATAAAGATGCCCCAGAAGTCAGCAAAGAGACCAAGTACCGCGTGATTAACGGTGTGAAAGAGCTGCCGAAGGACGAAGCCTTCCTGCTTGAACCTTACGATACCGTGACCGTCAGCGGCTTCTACCGCAGCCAGCCAGACATCAACGACGCCATCTCCAAAGCCGCACAGAAGAAAGGCGCTGCCTCGTTCTTTATTGTGCGTCAGGTGGATGCCAACCAGGGCGGCAACCAGTTCATCACCGCTTATATCTATAAAGCCGATGCGCCGAAACGTATGGTGCAGAGCCCGGATGCCGTGCCTGCCGATTCTGAAGCCGGTAAAGCCATGCTGGCTGCTGGTGGTGCAGAAGCCGCCAAAGTCGAGATCCCTGGCGTTGCCTCTTCCGGCTCACCAGCCCGCGACGTTGGCCGCTTCTTCGAAACTCAGACCTCTACCGGCCAGCGTTACACTGTAACCCTGCCGAACGGCACCAAGATCCAGGAAGTGAATAACGTTACCGCCGCGCAGATGGTGCCGTTTGATTCCGTGACCTTTACCGGCCACTTCAACAGCATGACCGACGTCTCTACCGAAGTGGCCAAACGTGCCGCAGAGAAAGGAGCCAAGTACTACCATGTGACCCGCCAGTGGCAGAACAAGAGCGGCGGCAACCTGACCGTCAGCGCCGATCTGTTCAAATAATCCCTGCTGTCACCTTGATCGAAGGGCTGCCACCGTGCAGCCTTTTTTTATGCCGCTGCTGAATAAGTTTTTATCCATCGCGCATAACCAATCATTGCATCCGCAAGCATCTCCCCTTAGAATTTGCGCCAATTTTTAGCTCCATTGCCTGCCCTTGCGGTAATTGCCATGACGTTATGGCTGGCCTGCACGGAACGCATAGTTGTTTATTCTGTCTCGGGATCCATCATTGGAAAGAAAACTTGGTCTTACCGCGTTAACCGCCTTGGTGCTCAGCTCAATGCTGGGCGCAGGTGTCTTTAGCCTGCCGCAGAATATGGCCGAGGTTGCCAGCCCGGCGGCCTTGCTGATTGGTTGGGCCATCACCGGCGTCGGTATTCTGTTCCTGGCCTTTGCCATGTTGCTGCTGACACGCCTACGCCCCGACCTGGACGGTGGCATCTTCACCTACGCCAAAGAAGGCTTTGGCGAACTGGTGGGCTTTTGCTCTGCGTGGGGTTACTGGCTGTGTGCGGTGATCGCCAACGTTTCTTATCTGGTGATCGTGTTTGCCGCACTGAGCCTGTTTACTGACCGCAGCGGCACGGTGATCCTGGGTGATGGCAATACCTGGCAGGCGCTGATCGCCGAATCCTTGTTGCTGTGGATCGTCCATGCCTTGGTATTGCGTGGCGTGCAAACGGCGGCCAGCATCAATCTGGTGGCCACCCTCGCCAAATTGCTGCCCCTCGGCCTGTTTGCCGTGCTGGCCGCTATCGCGTTCCGCATGGAGACCTTCACCCTGGATTTCCACGGCGTTGCTCTTGGTACACCAGTCTGGCAGCAGGTTAAAGACACCATGTTGATCACCCTGTGGGTGTTTATCGGTGTTGAAGGTGCTGTGGTAGTTTCCGCCCGTGCCCGGCAGAAAAAGGACGTTGGCCGCGCCACCATGCTGGCCGTGATTTCCGCTTTGGCGGTGTATCTGGTGATCACCCTGCTGTCGCTCGGCGTGGTGCCACGCAGTGAGTTAGCTGAAATGCGTAACCCGTCAATGGCGGTGTTGATGGTTGACCTGATCGGCCCTTGGGGTGATGTGATCATCGCCACTGGCCTGATCGTTTCGGTGTGCGGGGCCTACCTCAGCTGGACCATCATGGCGGCCGAAGTGCCTCTGCTGGCGGCTCAACACGGCGCATTCCCCAAAATTTTCCGCAAGCAAAACCAGAACCACGCCCCGTCAGCCTCTTTGTGGTTGACCAATGGTGCGGTGCAAATTGCGCTGGTGATTATCTGGCTGACCGGCAGCAACTACAACTCGCTGCTGACCATCGCTTCCGAGATGATCCTGGTGCCGTATTTCCTGGTGGGAGCCTTCCTGTTCAAGGTGGCCCGTCAGCGGCAAGACAAGCGGCTGATTTTCGCCGCCAGCGGTGCCTGCCTGTATGGGCTATGGCTACTCTATGCTTCAGGTCTGATGCACCTGTTGATGTCGGTGCTGCTGTATGCACCTGGCTTGCTGGTGTTTATGTATGCCCGCAGTGGACATCAGGATGTGAAATTGCTCAACCGACTAGAGAAAAGCACCGTTATGCTGCTGTTGGCCGCAACCCTGCCGGCCGGATGGTTTATGTTGCATTGATCGACCATTAACGGATTGCTGGATTGGCCATAGGGGGCACTGCATACAGCTAACCTACTGATTATTCAGGCGGGCGCAGCATGCAGCGCCCCTACGTTTTGAGCCGGTGCTGAATGTCTGCCTCACCCGGTTAATTGCCAGCCACCGGTTGGGCGTTAATGGTGATCCGCTCACCCACCTGCGTCACTATCACCGATTCGCCGCACTCTTTCTCAATAGCGACCAACTGCTCCGCCGCCAGCGGATACGGCAGTTGAATATCAAACACCACCAACTGCTGCTGCCGGGCCAGATCGATCAGGCGAACAATGTTGACCTCATCGCTGACCTGTGTCGAAACCACCTGTAACGCCAACTCTTTCAACTGATCCTGACGTGAGCGTGAGTCTGCCTCGCGCGATTTCACGACCATGCCAAAAATGGGCATCACGCCATAGATTGCATCGATAAAGCGCCACTGCTTCTTGCAGGAGGCAGATAAAAAATGGGTGTAGTCAAAACAGACTCTCTCACTGCGCGCGACGAATGCAAGATGATCGTTGTTCATCTTCGTTACCCTTCTGGTGGCCAGTGCTGAAATGTCATCGGTGGCAAGCGTTATCCGCTTTCTGACGTATAATGGCATAATTACCTTAATGTTTACCAGTTTGCTCAGGAGCTTTACTCGATGGTCTCTCACAACTCGGCCCCTGTGCTGATCACCGGCGGTGCCCGTAGAATTGGGCTGGCTCTGGCCAAGTCGTTCTTACAGCGAGGCGTTCCGGTCATTATTGCCTATCGCAGTGAATACCCGGCATTAGCAGAACTCCAAGACCTTGGCGCGATCTGCCTGCAGGGCGATTTCTCTGCCCACGAAGGGATTTATCGTTTTGCCGATCAGGTAAAACAGGTTGCTCCAAAGCTGCGTGCCGTGATCCATAACGCCAGTGCCTGGTTGGCAGAATCGTCCGAGACTCCGCCTGAACAGGTAATGGCTTCGATGCTTCAGATCCACGTTTACACGCCCTACCTGTTAAACCAACTGCTCGAACCCTGCCTGCTTGGCCAAGGGCAAGCCGGTGCCGATATCATCCACCTGACGGATTATGTGGTGGAGAAAGGCAGCGACAAGCACATTGCCTATGCAGCCAGCAAGGCCGCGCTGGACAATATGACCCGTTCCTTTGCCCGTAAACTGGCCCCCGACGTCAAAGTCAATGCCATCGCACCCGCACTGATTATGTTCAACACCGGTGACGATGAAGCCTATCGCCAGCAGGCGCTGACCAAATCCCTGATGCAGATCGCCCCAGGGGAAAGTGAAGTGGTCAATCTGGTGGATTATCTGATGGGCAGCCGCTACGTCACCGGGCGCACTCACGGCGTGGATGGCGGGCGACCGCTGCGCTGAATAATGGGCATGGCGCAACACCGAGCAGCGCGCTATGCTGGATGCCGTTTTTCCTATAAAACCACCCTATTATGACTAAAATTGTTTTTGTAGAAGACGATCCTGAAGTGGGCAAACTGATTGCCGCCTATCTGGGCAAACATGACATTGACGTCATCATCGAACCCCGTGGCGATACGGCACAGGCCTGTATTGAGCGGGAACAGCCAGATCTGGTGCTGTTGGATATCATGCTGCCCGGCAAGGACGGCATGACGCTATGCCGCGATCTGCGCCCGGTTTATCCTGGCCCGATCGTGCTGCTCACCTCACTGGACAGCGATATGAATCACATCCTGTCATTGGAAATGGGTGCGCATGACTACATCCTCAAGACCACGCCGCCTGCTGTGCTGCTGGCTCGCCTGCGTTTACACCTGCGCCAACACGGTAGCAACCAGCCAAAAGAAGAACAAACCCAGAACATCACCCAACATAATGCCGTGCATTTTGGTTTGCTGTGCATCGATCCGGTCAACCGCCAGGTGACACTGGGGGAAGAGATCGTCACCCTTTCCACCTCGGATTTCGATCTGCTGTGGGAGTTGGCGACCCATGCCGGGCAGATCATGGCCCGTGAAGCGTTGCTGCAAAACCTGCGTGGCGTCAGCTACGACGGTATGGACCGCAGCATCGATGTGGCCATCTCACGCCTGCGCCGCAAGCTGTATGACAATGCCCTGGAGCCGTTTCGCATCAAGACCGTGCGCAACAAAGGTTATCTGTTTGCCCCCAACGCCTGGGCATCGGTGCAACAATGAGAAAACTGTTCGTACAGTTCTTTTTACTGCTGTTCGTCTGCTTTCTGGTGATGGCGATGCTGGTTGGCCTGGTTTACAAGGTCACCGCCGAACGTGCCGGGCGCCAATCAATGGACGACCTGATGAAGAGTTCGCTGTATCTGATGCGCAGCGAGCTGCGGGAGATCCCGCTAAAGGACTGGAACAAAACCATCGCCACCCTGGATTTAAACCTGTCGTTCAAACTGCATATCGAGCCGCTCGGTAAGCAGAACCTGAATGAAGATCTCACCAAGCGTCTGCACATGGGAGAGATTATTGCGCTGGACGATCGCTACACCTTTATGCAGCGCATTCCCCGTAGCCACTACGTGCTGGTCGTTGGCCCCATCCCTTATCTGTTTTATCTGCACCAGATGCGCATTCTGGATTTGGTGCTGCTGATTTTTATCGGCTTGTCGCTGGCCCTGCCGGTATTCCTGTGGATGCGCCCGCATTGGCAAGACTTGCTGAAACTGGAAAATGCCGCCCAACGTCTTGGGGCCGGACATCTCGATGAACGTACACACTTTGTACCCACCTCGAGCCTTTACCGGCTTGGCGTCGCCTTTAATCAGATGGCCGATAACGTCAACACGCTGATCGTCAGTAAAAAACAGCTGATTGACGGTATTGCCCATGAGCTGAGGACTCCGCTGGTACGCCTGCGCTACCGGTTGGCCATGAGCGATAACCTGACCGACGGCGAGCAACAGGCGTTGAATCGGGATATCGGCCAGCTAGAGTCCCTGATCGACGAGCTATTGACCTATGCGCGTCTGGATCGTCCTCAGGTAGCCTTGAATATTGAGCCTATCGATTTGCCCGGCTGGCTACAGGATAAGGTGGCCGATATCCAGTTGATCCACCCAGAGCGCGACATTGAGCTGAACATCCCACATGTCGGTGACTTTGGCGGTGTCGATCTGCGGCTGATGGAACGCGTGTTAGACAACCTGGTCAACAATGGCCTGCGCTATAGCGAACGGCGTTTACGCGTCGGCCTGTGGTTTGACGGTGACGCCGCATGCCTGCAGGTGGAAGACGATGGCCCAGGCATTCCCCCAGAAGAACGCGAACGGGTATTCGAACCCTTCGTCCGCCTCGATCCCAGCCGCGATCGCGCTACCGGCGGCTGCGGGCTTGGATTGGCGATCGTGCATTCCATCGCAGTGGCTTATCAAGGCCAGGTCTTTGTAGAGGCGAGCTCTTTGGGCGGTGCCAGTTTCCGCTTCTGCTGGCCGATTAAACCCCCTTTAGATACCAAAACAGAGCCGGCATAACGATCCGGCCCCGTTGGCTCAACGGATCCACTATGGAGTTGAACAAATGACATCTGCATCATCCTCTACGGCCTACGGCCAACTTCGCGCCCTATTCACCCGCCTTTCGCGTTTTGACCACCTCTCGGCCATCAGCGGCTGGGATATGCAAACCATGATGCCGCCAGGTGGCAATAAGGCGCGTTCCGAAGCCCTGGCGGAATTGAGCGTGTTGAAGCATCAAATCCTGACGGCACAGAAAACGGGTGAACTGCTCGACCGCGCGCAACAAGAAGCGCTAGATGAATTTGACCGTGCCAACCTGCTCGAAATGCGCCGCCAATATGATAATGCCGTGCTGGTGCCAGAAGCGCTGGTCGAAGCCAAATCCCTTGCAGGTGCGCGCTGCGAACATGCCTGGCGAGTACAACGTCCGGCCAATGACTGGGAAGGCTTTAGCGATAACCTACGTCAGGTGGTCAAACTGAGCCGTGAAGAAGCGCAGATCCGCGCACAGGCGGCGGGTGTCAGCCGTTATGATGCGTTGCTCAATCTGTATGAACCTGGCATGCGCAGCAGCGATCTGGACCGTATCTTTGGCGATCTGAAAACCTGGTTGCCCGACCTATTGCAAAAGGTGGTCGCCAAACAGCAGCAGGAGCCTTGCCTGATCCCGCAAGGTCCGTTCGATGTCGACACCCAGCGTAAGCTGAGCCTGAGCGTGATGAAGCTGCTCGGCTTTGACTTCGACGGCGGCCGGGTTGACGTTAGTGCTCATCCGTTCTGCGGCGGCGTGCCGGAAGACGTGCGTATCACCACTCGCTACAACGAGAAAGAGTTCCTTACCGCGCTGCTTGGCATCGTGCATGAAACCGGCCACGCTCGTTACGAACAGAACCTGCCGCGTGAGTGGCTGGGCCAGCCCGTGGCGCAAGCTCGGTCGACGGCGATCCACGAATCACAAAGCCTGTTCTTTGAAATGCAGCTGGCTCGCGGGAGTGACTTCCTGAAAGTTCTGCGGCCGCTGATCGTCAATCAGTTTGGTGAACAACCGGCCCTGGAAGAAAGCAACTTTATTCGCCTTAATCAACGGGTGAAGCCTGGCCTGATCCGCGTCGATGCCGACGAGGTCAGCTACCCTGCCCATGTGATATTGCGCTATGAAATCGAGCGTGCGTTGATTGAGGGCGAGATCGAGGTAGAAGATATTCCGGCGCTGTGGAATGAGAAGATGCACAGCTACCTTGGCTTGGATACCGTCGGCGATTATCGCAACGGTTGTATGCAGGACATCCACTGGACGGACGGTGCCTTTGGTTACTTCCCAACTTACACCCTGGGTGCGATGTATGCGGCCCAACTGTTCGACAGTGCACGCAGCGCAATGCCAAAACTGAGCGAAGATATTGCTGCCGGTAATTTAACCGCGCTATTCCATTGGTTACAGCAAAATATCTGGCGTCATGCCAGCCGTTACCCTACCGATACGTTGATCACTAACGCTACGGGTAAGACGTTAGACCCAAGCTATTTCCGCCGGCATCTGGAAAGCCGTTACCTGTAATCTCCGCCCCCTCCGTACGTTAAGGTGTTGCTGATATATCTTAACGTACGGATTTGCAAAACTGAGTCCACATGACCCTAACCATCAATGTGTTACTTGAAAATCGCCTGGCTGCCGGGGCGGATAAAGCGTTAATCGCCAAAGCTGGATTGAGCCTGTTAGTGCAGGATCAATCGGACAGCGTACTTTTTGATACCGGGCCGGACGGCAGTTTTTTAAAAAATGCTGCTCAAATGGGGATCAGCCTCGACAACCTGACCGCTACCGTGCTCTCTCATGGCCATTACGATCACAGTGGTGGCGTACCCTGGTTGCCCGATAACAGCAGAATAATTTGCCACCCCGGTGTGCAAGACGTGCGCTATGCCGCCGTTAATCTTCTGGGCCGCGTAAAGAAAATCAAACGATTATCGCCGGAAGTGGATTACTCGCACCACGCCATGGAGCTGACCCGAACCCCGGTGCAAATCAGTGAGCGATTCATCTGGTCTGGTGAAATCGAGGTAGCAGCCCCAAAAGCCTACGGCATTATTGAAAATGCCCAACAGTCCCCTGATTACATCGCCGATGAAGGAGTGCTGATTTATAAATCCGATCGAGGTTTGATTATCATCACTGGCTGCGGCCACCGCGGAATAATCAATATTGTGCGGCACTGCCAGAAGATCACCGGTATCGATAAGATCCACGCGCTGATTGGCGGCTTTCACCTGAGATATGCCTCACCGCTGCGATTATTGCAGGTACAGCGTTTTCTCAAACAAATCAAACCCGAGAAAGTGATGGGCTGCCATTGCACCGGCCCTTGGGGGCAATTGTGGTTGCCTAATACGATTAGCCCGGCGACGGGGGATAGGATCACGTTAGAGTAATCCTCTAGTTAGGGTCGGAAAGGCGTAATTCCTCTTTAGTATCCGAACCGTTAATGATTGATTAGAACTCCGATGATACACTGTATCAGTGGTGAGTTAGGCGGCCAATACTAAGGAGGAGTAATTATGACATGGAGTTACTATTTAAAAAACATAGGCTGGGCCATTTTCTTTCTAGTCTTGGTCATATATGACTGGAATAAAAACCCAGAAAACGACAAGATGCAATTACTACTTGCAGTAAGTATACCAAGTACGCTCCTCTATCCATTCTGTAAGATAGGCGTTGAAACCTTAGCCTTGAGATTCACAAGAAAAGAATTTTGGCACCGAGGTTTGTTTAAAGACACTAGTGGCAAGAGTGGCTTATATGCACTATATTATCTTTTTTGCTTTATTTTCGCCATGCCCATTAGTGTGATATATATCATGTATCTACTGGCTATTAAAAAGGTCACATAAGCGACCTTTTTATTGTTATTTAACTTAAATATTTAATGCATTGTTTATTTTACTAACAAATTTATCGTCAACAAAAACACCGACCAACGTCATGATTATAGCATACCCTAAGATTCCAATCGGCGTGCCAAGTATGATACTATACGCAAAGGCGGTTAATATGGATGCTGCAATACCAACCTCAATAGTCTCAACCTTCAAAAAGAAAGGACGCCAGTTATCAGTATTATATCCCTTCTTAAATTCAATGAGTAAGTCATATCCATCCAGTCCTTTAGCGGTAAGATAAAACGCCTTACTAAACTTTGCCAAGTTACGTGCTAATTGATCACGATTAACCGATTCTAGAGCCTTAGCAACCGCCTCACGATCTTTGACACTAAACTTTTTATTTAGCACATCCTTATACTTCTCAAATGCTTTTAACGCCTCATCTGCATTTCTGAGTTTTTTTCCCTTGGCAGCATCAGCCAGTTCCTTTGCAATTTTGGCTGATTGTTCGCCAAATTTTTCAGTGACTTCCTTGTAGAAGTTTGCAGTAGTTTTCAAAGCATCCTTAACACGGTCTTCTTCGGCCTTGGTTTCTGCCTCTTGTTTAGCTTTGGTGTTAGCCTGTTGCTGGTTTTGTACATCCGCCAGCGTTTTTCTGGCGTTATTGAGTACGTTCTCCGCGTTGGCTTTATCCTTTTTTGCCTGTTCAAGGCGGTTTGCCGCGCGATTTGCCGATTCTCTCGCGGCATTCATCTGATTTATTGCAGTATCACGTTCTCTCGTCAAATTTGAGATCAAATCCATCGCGCCATTAAACTCGGCCCACCACGCCTGTTTTCCGTAATCAACCTCGGTGTTCCATTTACAGCAAATCATCATGTTTTTTCCTTTTAGCTTCGGCCTGAGCCGCTTTAGACTCATAGTCACGGGCACTATTTTCAGCAATCGCTTTATCATTAGCGGCCTGATTAATACGACCATTCGCATCATTCAGCGCATTTTGGGCGGTTTGTTCGTTTTGACGCGCATCATTTACAGTACGTAACAGACCCGCTTCGGTAGTAAGATCTAAATCTTTGAGCCGATTGACTTCATTTTCTTTTTGACGCTGTTCATGTTCCAGTTGCTCTAACCTTTGTTTTGCCGCATCGATATCCGCTTGAATAGTTTTCACCTGTTCCAGCGTTTTTCCCATTTCCTTTCTGTTTAAGGATTGCTGTTCCCTAACCCACGGAGTAGGCTTCTCTCTCGAATAGAACCAATCTTCATTATTCCGTTTCAAGTATTCTTGTTGTACTCTCCTTTTACTGGCTTCATAACGCAGAACGGTTAGGCGTTCTTTACTTACTTTAAGCTTACTGATAATGGCGTTAAGGTTCGCTTTTTCTATTATAGTCTGATTATTTTTCGCTAACTGGCCGTTTAACTCATCAATATCCTGTTGCATTTCCTTAATTTGATTATCAAGATCTTTGACCTTGCTCGCGGCAAACTCAATAGCCTTATCAGAGTCTTGGCGGTAACTTTCTTTGGCTTCATTACTGAATGGGACAACATCATCATCTTCCGGATCAAAAGCGCTTATCGGTTTATTGATATCAGAAATCTTCTGATCCCACAGATGCGTAATGTTACTGAGTTCTTTTTGCCTCTCCGGTAAGCGATTACCAGACCACGCTTCAACCACCATGTTACCATCTGACAGATCAAACCCACGCTGCCAGCCATCACCATTCCAGTAATACCCCATTGAAGTCAAAACATCGCGTTCGTACTGTGTTGTATCTTCATATCGAGCCATCATTAAATTTCCTTTTCAAATAATAGACGGATTTCAGTGATATCAACCGTATTTAAATACGGCCTTATCCACCTTATGGCGCCTCTTTTCGCTCGTCAATATGAATGGAAATCATTCTCATTTATATGCGTACCACTACGCAAAATAAGATATTCATCAAACTGGTGTCAAATTGGCTATGTCACTTAATTAGCCCTTAATAGCCAGCGATGTTCCATAGTGCACCCCCTTCCCCAGAGCACCGGAGTTGCAGGTTGGTGGATTACAATACTCATAATGTATGTTGTAACTAAAGAGTGATAGGGCAGACCAATAAAGCTCGCCTAGCCTACCGTTCCACAAGTTCTGCACTCGTACATTAGGTTACACGCCGAAACCAATCACTCACGGAAAGTATTCTTCGGTTTGCATAAGATTATTTCAACGGCCCCGCAGTGGGGTTACAAACCAACAGACATTTGAGGATCTACCGATGAAAAAAGTATTAGCTCTGGTTGTTGCCGCTGCAATGGGCTTGTCATCTATCGCGTTCGCAGCTGTTGCCGCCGCGCCTGCTGCTGCACCAGCTGCCACGACTCAGACAGCACCGGCTAAAACTACTCACGTGAAAAAACATCACGCGAAGAAAACCACCGAGCAAAAAGCTCAGGCAGCCAAAAAGCACCACAAAGCCAGCGGCAAAAAAGCCCCGGCCCAGAAAGCTCAAGCAGCTAAAAAGCATCACAAAAAATCCAGCAAAAAAGCAGCAACTCCGGCTGCCTGATAGTCAACCGGCGTGAGGCACCCCTCACCTGTTCTGGTAAGTGTTGTCCAACACCCGGTTCGCCGGGTGTTTTTTCATCGGGGGGTTGTCTATGCTGCGTCGCTATCGGTTCGAAATCATCCTTGGCACCCTGATCGTTTGCGGGCTTATCGCCAGTTTTTTTTATCTGTAATCTCCGATTTTTCTCAGGAAATTATCGGAAAATCAATCACCGACCATCTACACAGCGGCTAAATCAGTCTATAGTTAGCATTCAGTGTGTCTATGGATGATCCGAATTTGTCAGGCAAGAAACCTATGCGCATCTCTGTTTTACTGTTGTTGTGCTCATTTCCTTTGGCTTTATCCCATTCTGCGCATGCTGATAGCCCTTCCGAGGCGTCTGCGGCCGATCAAACCCGTCTGTTTTTTGGCAAAGACGACCGTATTAAAGTCACCGAAACCAGCGGTTGGCCGTGGCAGGCCATTGGTCAGGTAGAAACCGCCAGTGGCAACCTGTGTACCGCTACGCTGATCTCTCCCCATCTGGCGCTCACCGCTGGCCACTGCGTACTGGCCCCTCCCGGCAATCTTGATAAGGCCGTGGCGCTGCGCTTTATTTCCGGTAGCAAAGGCTGGCAATACCAGACGGAAAATATCGAAACGCTGGTCGATAAGTCATTAGGTAAAAAGTTGAAGGCGGATGGTGACGGCTGGATCGTGCCACCGGCGGCGGCAGCGTATGATTTTGCGTTGATCAGGCTAAAAGATAACAAACCGCTGGCGATTAAACCGTTGCCATTATGGCAAGGTGACGGAAAAGCGTTAACGCAAACCTTAAAGCTGGCAAAGCGCCTGGTCACTCAGGCCGGTTATCCAGAAGATCATCTGGACGATCTGTACAGCCATCAAAATTGTAAAGTCACCGGTTGGGCGCAACAAGGCGTGTTATCACACCAGTGCGACACCTTACCCGGTGACAGCGGCTCCCCATTGATCTTGAAGACCGCCGAAGGCTGGCGACTTATCGCTATCCAAAGTTCTGCACCCGCAGCACAAGACCGCTACCGTGCCGATAACCGCGCGCTGTCAGTTACCGGCATTCGCGATGCATTGGATCTCTTAGCCGCCGGTAAGTGACTCCTCCGAACAGCGCAGGCCACCGTTATCCCACTGGAGGGTAATGGTGGCGGGCAAACTGTGCTGCAATACCCTATCAACGTTTGGCCCATCGGTTTGCTGATAAAAGGTGCTGGCCTGCTCCAGTGATGAACCACCACGCATTTTACGCTCGATCAGCCTTGCCCGCAGTTGCTGTGCTGGTGCCTGAATAAATAGCGTTAAGTCGCTGTGGCGTGCCAGATCGCGCCAACCTGGATCATCAAGTAACAACCAGTTACCTTCTACGATCGTTACCGGTGCGGTCACCTCGATCGCGTTGGGCACCGGATCGTGCAATACGCGATCGTAGGTAGGCCAGAATGGCCGTGGTTGATCGAGTGAAGCCAACGCTAACTCGAGCTGCTGACGATCAAAGGTTTCTGGCATTCCTTTCTTGCTGCGCAACCCTTGTGCATCAAGCCAGGAGTTAGGACGGTGAAAGCCGTCCATCGGCAGAGTTTGCAATGCCGGTAATTCATCATGCTGTGCCGATAAATGCTGCCAGAAGGCCGTCAGCGTCGATTTACCACTGCCGGGAGGTGCCGCCAGGAATACCACCAGGCGCCCTCCCTTTTGCTGCTGCTTTTGGGCCAACAGGCGCAGCAAAGGTAAGTGCACCAGCTCGACCTCCTCATCGGTAAAGAAGGCATCGATCGTCAGCCCATTAACAGTTAGCGCTATTTTCATTGGTCAGTTCCTTTAACAGCGAAGTCACCGCCAGCGTTAATCCGGTTTTAATCATGTTGCCGTAGCGCTCGGTATTAAAAACCTCAAAGCTGGAAAACTTCATCTTTCTTATCGCACTGAAAAGCTGTTCGTTTTCCGTAATGGCGTTAAGGTTGGCAATAAAATCAAAGGTCATTTCATCATGAAAGCTCAGCGAGCTATTTTCCGCCTGCACATGCTGGCTAAATTGTGAAAGACAGATGATATCGGCATAAACGGTTTTTTTGATTTTCCCTAATGCGTACAATAAGCGTAGGGAGACATCCATATTGTCCAATGGGCCGGATTTTGCCAACAATGGCTTTACCGCATATTCGAGTATGTCGGGATCGTTATTGACAAACACCTGTGGCAAATAGGTTTTGACAGCAGAAAATAAAATCTCATTTGCCTTCTGTAACCAACTAAGCAATTGTTCCTGCTCGTCCAGTTGTTCAATTATTTCATCTTCTGTCAACGTTTTCATTCGTCCTGCGATACCATCAATGCAAGTGTAATGTATGAATTCTATTACACGATCCGTCGGTACCATTAATCATAAGGGTTTCTGTGCTCAAGTACCCCTCTTTTTGTTTTATTCCGCCGATAATGTCACCTTTGGTTATCCCGGTTGCCGAAAAAATCACCTCATCACTGGCGATCAGAGCATTGAGCGGCAAAATGGTGTTAATCTCAATTCCCATGTTGCTGCAGCGCCGCCGTTCTTCCTGCGCCAGTATTCTGTGCTCTGGCGTATCGCCTTTCGCCTGGCAGAAATCGATCAGCTCGGCTTGCATATCTCCGCCCAGCAGACGCACCGCACAGGCCGATATGACCCCTTCCGGCGCGCCCCCCAAGGTATACATGATGTCGGCTTCACCACCTGGTAGGCAGGTCATCAGGCTGGCGGCCACGTCACCGTCAGGAATGGCAAAAATCTTAACCCCCAACTCCTGCGCCTGTTGGCGGATCAGTCCATGGCGCGGTTTATCCAGCGTGATCATTCGTAGTTGATGCAATGGCTTACCCAATGCCTGCGCTACTTGCCGCAGATTTTGCTCCAGAGGCAACCGCAAATCGATAGCCCCTTTAGCTCCTGGCCCCACCACCATCTTGCGCATATACATGTCTGGGGCATGCAACAAAGCATTGTGTGGGGCAAAGGCGATCACGGCCAGCGCATTATATTGGCCCATGGCCACCATCCGCGTGCCTTCGATAGGATCAACAGCAATGTCCACTGCCGGGCCATTCCCGCTCCCCAACCGCTCACCGATATACAGCATGGGAGCCTGATCGATTTCGCCTTCACCGATCACAATCTGCCCCTGCATGGCCATACCGCTCAGTTGCTGACGCATGGCCGCGACGGCCACCCCATCAATTTGATTTTTATCACCACAGCCCAGCAGCGGCCAGGCAGCCAATGCAGCCTGTTGAGTGGTGCGTACAATGTCATAAGCCAGCGATTTCATCGGCAGTTATACTCCTGTTTCCACGCCAAAATGTTGCAGCAGGAAACGCTCGGCCTGTTCGTTCCACACGCCGTGGCTTTCAGCCACCAGTTCCGCCAGGCGGGCATAGAATGGGTCTGTTTTCCCGAGCTCTGGGAAATCGGCAATCGCGGTTAACGGCATGGTGGCAAAGTTATAGATCAGCTTTTTCCCGCCGGGGATCGAAGGTAGATTGATGATGGTTTCCGGCACGGCATCCAGCCCACCTATATGGGTGATCATCACCGAAGGATTAATGCGGCCTTCAGCGGTCAGTTGCAGCGCCTCCAACATATCTCCCGTCGAGCCCCCCGAAGTGCCCACGACATGTGTGGATGCATAATGCACGTTGTAAAAGTTAAACGGCACTTTGAATTCACTGTCGGTTGGGCCCGCAAAGAAATTCAGGCAACCGTCTTCAGCCAGCAGATCATCCCCCAGCACCAGCACATCGGCCACCGCAGCATAAACGAAAACATCGTCAAAGCCGTGGCCCTGCGTCAGGTCGCGTAAGGCAGCCACCGGGTCGGCAACCTTGCTGCTGTTGAAATACACCAGTTCAACGCCTTTTTCACTCGCTACGCTTTCCGGCAATAGCAATCTGGCTCGCGCCAAACGCGCCTCGTCGATATCCACGACCACTACCCGCGCAGGGCGGATGTTGCCGTTGATGGCATAATCGATCGCACCAATGCCCATCGGCCCGGCACTGGCCAATAACGCCACGTTGCCGCCGGGTTTGATCCCCATGCGATGCTCATAGACATATTGCGTCGTATGGTAATTGGCATGGTAGGCACCTATGATGCAGCACATCGGTTCTGCCAAAGAGGCCGCCGCAAAATAGCTGCCTTCATACGGTAATACACAACCTAGCTCCACAGCCTGCTGTGGAATAATCATATAGGTGGCATTGCCGCCGAAAAACTCGTAGCTATAACCCGCCGAATAACCACTCGGCAATCCCATCGCCGGTTGCAGCACAAAACGTTGCCCAGCCCGGTAGCGTTGCTGTAGGTTTTTGCCCACCTGCTCAATGATCCCGGCACATTCATGGCCAGTGATCGCCGGATGCTCGGCAACGTCATCAGGTACCCGCTTGTGGTTAGCCCCCAATTTGGCGGCCTTCCAGGTAGACAGGCACACACTGTCGGAAATGACCTTAACCAACAGTTCATCATCACCTAGTGGCGGTAATTCAAACTCACGCAGGCGAACGTCGTTTTGGCCATAAATAGCGGCGGCTTGGGTTTTCATACGGCTTCCTTTTCTGAGTTTGTGGCAACCAGTTGTTCCAACAAACGATCGAGATTGCTGTCACCGAGATAATTGCTGATCAATACTTTGGGTTTATCGCTCACCCGTTCGGCTCGCCCTTCCAGGCTAGAGTGCGTCACAATCAGGTCGGCTTCCGGCGGAATATTTTCAATGGCGTAGTGCTTCACGCTGATCGGCACCCCGGCTTTCTCCAAACGTTTACGGAAGGTGGTTGCTCCCATCGCGCTGGAACCCATGCCTGCATCACAAACAAATGCGATGTGGCGGATCGGTTGTGTTTGCCCTTTGCCCGCAGCTTTCAAGGCTTTCACCTGCCGCTGTGAGTCATCAAAACCGTCTTCGGTCGCCTGTTTTTTCTCGGTTTTCAGGATCAGTGTTGCAATCAGGAACGAAACCAGTGTCCCGGCGGCGACGCCCGCCAAGGTACCAGCAAAGCCACCACGCGGCGTCAGAGCCAGATAGGCAAAGATTGAACCCGGGCTTGGCCCGGCAACCAAACCTGCACCCATCAGATCAAACACGTAGATCCCCGCCATGCCGCCGGCAATCATGGCAATGATCATCAGCGGCTTCATCAACACATATGGGAAGTAGAGTTCATGAATACCCCCAAGGAAGTGGATAATCATCGCGCCCGGTGCCGACTTTTTGCTCATACCTTGGCCAAATAGCGAAAAAGCCAGCAGGATACCAAGCCCTGGCCCAGGGTTAGAGGCCACCATAAAGAACACCGAACGACCATTCACCGCCGTATCCTGCATGCCCAGCGGGTAATACACCCCCTGATCGATGGCGTTATTCAGGAATAGCACCTTCGCCGGTTCGTTGATAATCGACAGCAGCGGTAGGTATCCCGTGGCTACCAGAGATTCAATGCCAGCACGTACCAAATGGTTAGCCTGCTGTACCGCTGGGCCAATCACCTCGTAGGCAAACAGGCACAAGAACATGCCGACAATCCCCAGAGAGAAGTTATTGACCACCATCTCAAAGCCAGCGGGGATACGCTTATCCAGCTTGGTGTCGATATATTTGATGATCACCCCGCCCAGCGGACCCATTACCATTGCACCGATGAACATGGGAATATCAGCTCCTACAATCACGCCGATGGTGCCAATCCCCCCATCACCGCGCCACGTTTTTCCGCGATCAGGTAGCCACCGGTGGAACCGATCATCAGCGGCAGCAAATAGGTGATCATCGGCCCGACCAGTTGCCCAAAGTGGGCGTTAGGCATCCAACCGGTGGGAATAAACAGTGCCGTAATAAATCCCCACGCAATAAATGCGCCGATATTAGGGATTACCATAGCCGTCAGGAACCCGCCAAAAGCTTGCACTCTGGCTCGCATTGTTTTATTGGCCATTATATTGATCCTTGAGTGTGTAAAATCAGAAGCGCTGAATGATTTCTTTTATTTCTGATACTTTAGTTGCCTGAGTAAGCTGTTCAATTGCCTGGTCATCGCAGAACATTTCACTCAATAACTGGATGGCATTGATATGACTGTCGGCATCTTTCGCCGCCAGGCCAATTAACACTTTCACCTGCGGATTGTCATCATTGAAATATACCCCCTGCGGCAATACCGTTAGGGTTAATGCCGTGCCCAAAGCCCCTTCTTCCGGACGTGCATGGGGCATAGCCACTTCCGGCGTAAGAATATAATATGCGCCATTATTTTGCGTGCTGTGTTTTATAGCCGCCACATAGCGTGGCTCAACGATATTATTTTGCAGCAGACAGCTCATCGATAAATCAATAGCCTGCTGCCAGTCGCAATCATGCTGGTGAACGGTAAATGCATTTTCCGGGAAGTAATCTATCAATCCATTCATGTGTTTTTCCTATCGTTATTCCAAGAGGATTGGGAATTGCTTTGCAGCTTATGGAGTAATAATGGGAAACGCAATCCGATGCCATTTTGTGATTGAAATCACTTTTAATGTGAAATACATTGCAATTGAAGATCTGGTTCACAAAAAAACCACAATTATTTTAAAATTATAAATTTGTCAATAGAATAAATGTGATTGTGATCGCATTTAAATAATTTAATAATGATGTAATTTTTGTGATATATATCACACTAACAGCATTGCAAATCGTTGTTCATGTAAGATTATACCGTATTCCCCTTGAACCAGGCTTCGTGCACAGCAACAGCGCTCACACAAAGCCATTGTTATAAGCTCTCAATATCGATCCTATCAATTTGCCACGATCTTGATATCTCGCAGGCGAGCCGCCTGCGATGAACCCAATCAAGACTAACGCGCTAAAATGCCGAGAGAGTTAAGTAATTGACTATCCAACGTCTCGGATGCTGGAAGATGATAATCGATACGGTATGAACTCAAGGCGCTTCGCGTTGAAGGCCCCATAACACCGTCGATGACACCATCGTAGTAACCTTTATCGAATAAGGCGAACTGGACCCTCATAATCAATCTGCGCCTTTTTTCTTTATCCGCCGTTAATTTCCCCATCCCAGAATTTGAACCGGTCACTGTAGCAGATCTCGTTGTAGACACTTCATTACTAGAACTGAACGAACGCACAGATGAACTTGAACCCGAACTCGTGCTAGGTGCTGGCTTGCTCACAGCCTTCGGATAGTAAGGCGTACTGTAACCGCCACCAGAAGAAGAACGGTGCGAACTATGACTTCGATGCGAACTATGGCTACGGTGGCCCGCGATATAAAATGGAACACCTGTATTCAATGGGGCCAGAACCAAATCATGCTCGTTGAGAGACATATTTGAAATATTCCCGATCTCAGTCGCTGAATCATTTGCCCATACAGAATTATTTAATGCCAAAAAACCCGGAAGCAATGCTGCAAAGTTGATTTTTTTCATTATATAGGTCTCGGTAATTGATGGAAACGCCCTTTGGACGAGCTAAAATAACCGGCACAAAGTGACTTTTTTCTGCATGCCTCGCACTCTTGTGGATAAAAATTTTTCCAATCGGAAATTGACTGGACAGCGT
Source organism: Serratia sp. 3ACOL1 (assembly GCF_003668775.1). Classification (NCBI taxonomy): domain Bacteria; kingdom Pseudomonadati; phylum Pseudomonadota; class Gammaproteobacteria; order Enterobacterales; family Yersiniaceae; genus Serratia; species Serratia sp. 3ACOL1. The sequence goes on from NZ_CP033055.1 coordinate 1,683,260, forward strand.
AACGCCATAATTCACTAGGTAAATGGCATAAAGGATAGTTAAAAATAACCACATTGAGCCCCGATCGGGATGCCGTCTCAACAGACTCCTTCAGATAGCTTGAATAAACCTCAGGCGACGTAAACAATCCATTCCAATTACTTCTTGCCCACCCCACTGACTCCAGCCCCATAATTGAGAACTGGTTGATATTTGAAAATACACGTCCAGCATATTCAACGACATGAGGTAAATCACGATAATTCGATTTGGTAGGTATAAATCGCAATTCGATATTCACACCCAAATTACCAGCATTAATTAATCCGCGAACGGTTTCATCAAAGGCTCCGCGACTACCAACAAGATGATCATGAACACCTTGGCGAGATGAATATAAAGGGATACCAAAAGTGATATTTAAACTTTCACATCTTTGCTTAATCTGTTTGGCGAAATGGCTATCGGAAAGCTTCCGACCGTTAGTTAACACATGCAATGACGTTTCAGGGGCGTTCTCGATAATAAAATCGAGGAAAGCCAAGAATTCATCACCATATAATAAAGGCTCCCCGCCACTGATCCCGATTACACCATCATGATTGAAAGCGGCAATAGCCAATGCAGATTGAGTCAGTAACCAGTCATCGTTTACCCGCTTAGGGGGCTGTGAACAAAACAAACACTGGTTATTGCAGCGCTCAGTAACCAAAACCGTATTGTGATTGGCTTTTCGCGATAAAATGACACGTAGCATATTATCGTTGTTAACGATCGCAATATCACCGTTTTCAATTGATTGAAAAAGGTTTTTGTTGGTAATACAAGCTGAGTAAAAAGGCTCATGTTGGCCTGCCAAGCTCTCGGTAGTTACCAGCAAGTTTGGCAGGTAAAACTGGGGGTTTTCTGGCTTGGCCTTGCATAATCGGTAGAAGCCTGGCGTCACCATCCCTTCACTTTGATAGCTAAAAATATCGTTCCTGATAACTTCAGGCATACACCCATCCCTTCAATACGTGTGCGATATCCCCATTTTCCGCTAGGGCGTTCATCAAAAAACGGAACATGCCTTTATGATAATGACAAAACGTGGACCTGCTTCGATCCCCATTGGGTTCCCCCTGTACACTGATGTTCTGGCATGGGTCCGCACCACAAAAAGGTTGGTAGGCGCAGGTGTCACAACCGGGTTGTGCAAAGTTGAATGACGATGCTAATACCGCGCGGTAGTAATCACTTTTCGAAAATGACATGTCCGCGACTCGCCCTGCGCTGAAATCAACAGCCTGATTAACTTTCTGCAGCATGCGACTCTCATCGCTTCCATAGACATGGCCATCATAGTTAAACAGTATGCAATTCAGAACCACACCACAGGGTGACTTCAGATCGGCATAACCGCTGAATCCTGGATTAAAAATCCGTTTTAGATGTATTGCAGCTGAATGTTCAACAAGCGGAATTCCCTTTTTGTTATGCTCGACAATCTGATCGATGAGTGTCTTGTAGAACGTATAATATTCACTCATTGAAAACGAAAAGTTGTCATGATGTGCAAATCCATATGGACTCACTGGCCTTACAAAAATATCGGTCAAATCTAGTGACAAGTGAGCATCGATGATTGAAGAAGGATTTTTGATCAACTCCTTTGTCACGGTAGTGACTGTAGATACTCGCTCTTTACCTAACTCGGTTTTAATTCTGAGAATTCCATCTGACGCTTTTGCATAAGAAACATTTCCGGCAAGAATCCGGCTTTTGTTATGAACACCTTCCTCACCATCGAGAGAAACCGAAAACGAGATATTGCGCTGCTTAGCCCATGAGATAATCGATACATCCAGTAGAGACAAGCTCGTGGCAATGACTATTTCAAAAGCTTCGTCTCCCAAGGTCTGTTCACACTGCTCATAGATTAACTGTATGAGATCAAAACGAAGAAACGGCTCCCCACCCTGTATTTCAATTTTGTAAGGGGGTGAAGCCAGCCTTTTTATTTGTTTGACGATCAGCGGAATCAAGTTTGCGTCAAGATCATACCCTTTAGCCCCTACCGCAGTACGACTGACCTGACAATACTTGCAGGTGTGGTCGCATCTTAATGTTGGAACAATCATAAAGATCGGGTTTACGGCCAGGTCGCTCATCAGTCGTTTAGCAAAGCCAGAACTCAGGGCAGAGGCCGTAAGGGATTGATTATTCTCTTCAGTGAGGAATAATTGGCTTTCTAAAACCTCATTAGCAAATTTATCGTTGGTAATAGAGCTTTTTATCAACACTGGAAAGTCTTTTTCAGCGATGAAATGGTGAAAACCAGCCAGGTTACTGATGAAAACATCGCCATTACTTAACCTGTCAAAGTTAAACGGCATAAGCTTCATTCACCAAGCCTCGCGTCAATGTTGCTCAACACTCTATCGATGATAGAAGCTCTGACGTGGCCAGTTTGTTTATACAGTATCTCACGAAGTTGATAGTCGTTCAGCAGCCGTGCGAACTCAAATTGGCACTCATCAGTAAAGGTATCGAACGTGATAACCCAATCAAACTCGCCTTCATCGATTTTCCATCGTGAGTGGGTTGTTATCCAATACAAGGCATTTCTTATAACCCATTCAGAATGCTGCGTTTTCCTTATTCTCTTTTCCAATTTCACAACTCCATTGCCTTGAAAAAACCTTCAATTCATATTTGAGTATTTTTTTGTTATCTACCTAGCTTGATATTACGTTCAAATGGTTACAATAATCGTGAGTTATCTCATAAAAGTTCCTAAATCCATGCAATAAAATGTGATTTTGAAATAATTACTTTTGAAAATTATTATTTCTGCATGTTTTTCGTTAGGATTTAAATTTTTGGTTCTAAAACTGCGTGTCCAGCCAACCTTAAATACAGAGCCGTATTTAAAAACCCCATTCCCCACCCGCCATAAACCGCTTTGGCGTGGTGCCGGTATACTGGCGGAAAAAGGCGATAAACGCGCTGTCGCTAGAGAAGGCCAGCCGCTGCGCAACCGCACTTACGGAAGGCAATTGCGCCAGTAACTCAATGGCGTGCATCAAACGCCATTGCTGGCACCACTGCTGATAGCTCAGCCCGGTTTCCCGCAGGAAAATTCGCGTTAGCGTTTTAGGATGCAGATTGATCGCCTTGGCCAATACCACCAGCCCGGGTAGTTGATCAACGCCGTTTAAGCCGTCAACCCAGGCCGCAACTCGCGGATCGCTCGGTAGCAGCAAACTGGTATTTTCCTGCTCCGCCACGCTCAGTTCATTGCGCAGGACTCGTAATAAATCTTCCGCCTGGGGGTTCTGCTGCGCATAGTCAAACGGCCAATGTGCGATGCGTTCTATCACCGCGGCCAGTAACGGATTGGCGGCCAACACCGCACTGTGCGGCATTGCCAGCATCGCGGCATCCGCAAAATAAAGCGAACGGTAAGCCACCTGCCCGCGCAGTTGCACGCGGTGTCGCACCCCGCTCGGTATCCAGATAATGCGCGTTGGCGGCAGGATCAGCCAGCGTTCGGCTAATGTCACCGTCATACAGCCACGTGGTGCATAGAGGATCTGGGCCCGTTGATGCTGATGTTCGCCAGAATCATGATCCGCCAGCTCGGCACTAATTCCCACCACCGGAGCGGAGTAACTATCCGGATCAAAAACCTGATGTTGCAGAATCAGCGCCATGCCACAGTCCTATTCTCATTGTTTTTTGTCCCGATGATTGTAATCGAACAATCACCATCTCCCTATACTGGCGATACTTTTTAGGGAGAATGTCATGTCCGTCAAAAATCTACCTCTGCTACTGATCATCGTGATGATCATGGCACCACAAATCCTGGAAACGCTCTATAGCCCGGCGTTAACCGCTATCCGCTTTGATTACCAGATCGATGCCACGCAGGCCAGCCACACCCTGTCGGTCTATTTTTTCGCCTTCGCTTTCGGCGTGGCGTTTTGGGGAACGATCAGCGACAAATATGGCCGTAGAACCGCCATGCTCGCCGGTTTGCTGCTGTATACGGCCGGAGCCTTGCTGGCGTTGCTGAGCAACTCTTTCACGTTGCTCATCGTCTCACGCGCCGTTATCGCCTTTGGTGCCGCCGTTGGTTCTGTGGTGACACAGACCATGCTGCGCGATGTCTATCAGGGGCAGGCGTTAGGCAAGATGTTTGCGATAATTGGCATGGCATTGTCGATAAGCCCGGTGTTGGGGATGTTTAGCGGCGGAATGCTGGTGTTTTGGGGCGGTCGCATGGCCATTTTCTCCGCGCAAGCCGGATTGGCGCTGTTGCTGCTGATCTGGTGCTGGCGAGCGCTGCCAGAAACCCGCCAGCAAACCGCCGGTATCGCTTTACTCCCCTGTTTGCAGGAGATGCTGCGCGATAGGCAAATCTGGTGCTCGGCGTTGCTGGTTGCCAGTTTTAACATCATGGCGTTCAGCTACTTCAGTCTAGCCCCGTTTATTTTTCAGACCTTGGGGCTGACCAGCGAGCAGTTTGGTTATTCGGGGATTGTTTTGGCCTTTGGCAGCCTGTGCGGCGCAGCGGCAAACCGCTACCTTCTGCAAAAAGGATTATGCGCTTACCGGCAGATCCAAATGGCCAGTCTGTTAGCCCTGTTGGCCGCTGTTGCTGCATGGCATTGGCAGGCAAGTCTGATGATCCTGTTGCCCTGTATGGCGGTGACCGTGGCCTTTGGCTTGGCCATTCCCAATATTCTCAGTCAGGCCCTGAAGCATTACCGCAACCGGCTGGGTGCTGCCGGAGCGGTATTGGGGTTACTCTATTATCTGCTGATCGCTGGCGGCCTGGCACTGGCCGCCATGGGCCAGCACCTGCCGTTAACGCTGCTGGGATGTAGCTTGTTAAGCCTCGCCTGTTCAGCAAGGCTTAAAGGTTACGCAGAAAGCTGATCGATGGTCTGCAAGATACGCTTCTCAGAAATCGGGTAAGGCGTACCCAACTGCTGCGCGAACAGGCTGACGCGCAGCTCCTCGATCATCCAGCGTACCGCCTTCACCTCTTCATCCTGCAGGCGTTTTGGCGGCAGCTTGTTCAGCCACTGCTGCCACGCCTGTTGGACCTGCTCCACCCGGATCATCTGAGCGCGATCGCGGTGCGGATCGATCGCCAGCTTCTCCAGACGGCGCTCTATCGCTTGCAGATAACGCAAGGTGTCCGGCAGGCGGCTCCAACCATTATTGGTGACAAAACCGCGGTAAACCAGGCCATTAAGCTGGGCCTTGATGTCGGACAGCGCCAACGCCAACGAGATATCAACGCGCCCTTTCAGGCGTTTGTTGATATTGAACACCGTCGTCAGGATCTGTTCCACCTGCTTGGCCACGCCTACCACGGTTTCATTCAGCTCGGCCCGTACCAACTCTTGCAGCCGGGCAAAGTTCTCTTCCGCCCACACCGGCCCGCCGTGTTCGGCAATCAGCTTGTCGATGCCGCAGGAGATACAGTCGTCGATCAGATCCAGTACCTTGCCATACGGGTTGAAATACAGCCCAAGCTTGGCCTTGTTCGGCAACTTCTCATGCAGATATTTGATCGGCGAAGGGATGTTCAACAGCAACAAACGGCGCGTACCTTGCCACATGGCCTGCTGCTGCTCCTGTTCGCTGTCAAACAGGCGGATGGCTACGCTGTCTTTTTCGTCCACCAGCGCCGGGTAAGCCTTGACCGAGTAACCGCCACGCTTCTGCTCATAAAACTCAGGCAGTTTGCCAAAGCTCCAGATATGCAGATTGCTCTGTTCCAGGCCATCATCAGCCACGGCCGACAGCGTCTCTTGCACCTTATCTTTGAGCTGGGCCCGCAACGCGGCCAGATCTTTGCCTTCGCGCAGGGTTTTGTGTTTCTCACCCACCACGCGGAAGGTCATTTTCAGATGATCGGGCACCTGATCCCACTGCCAATCCTCACGTGACACCGTCACGCCGGTCATGCGACGTAACTCGCGTTCCAGCGAGTCCAGCAGCGGCATTTCCAACGGCGTTGCCCGGCCAAGGAAAGCTTCAGCGTAGTTCGGTGCTGGCACAAAATTGCGGCGCATCGGCTTAGGCAACGATTTGATCAGCGCGATCACCAGTTCACGGCGGATACCGGGGATTTGCCACTCAAAACCGGCCTCTTCCACCTGATTGAGGATCGGTAACGGGATGTGCACTGTCACGCCATCGGCGTCGGTGCCCGGCTCAAACTGGTAGGTCAGACGCAACTTGAGGTTGCCCTGATACCAGTAGTTCGGATAATCCAGCGCGCTGACCTTATTGGCTCCGTCCTTGATCAACATCTCTTTTTCGAAGTTGAGCAGCTCAGCGTTCTGCTTCCCGGCGGTTTTCCACCACTGGTCAAAATGACGCCCGGACACCACGTCGCTCGGAATACGCTGATCGTAGAAACTGAACAGCGTCTCGTCATCCACCAGAATGTCGCGGCGGCGCGATTTGTGTTCCAGCTCTTCCACTTCGGCACGCAGCTTCAGGTTGGCGGCGAAGAACGGGTGCCGCGTTTGCCAGTCACCCTCCACCAGCGCATGGCGGATAAACAGTTCACGGCACAGCAGCGGATCGATGGTGCTGTAATTCACCGGGCGAGCCGCGACGATCGGCAACCCAAACAGCGTGACCTTTTCGCTGGCCATCACCGCGCCCTGGGATTTGGACCAGTGCGGTTCGCTGTAATGATGCTTGACCAGGTGCTGAGCCATCGGCTCAATCCATTCTGGTTCGATACGCGCGGCTATACGGCCCCACAGGCGGCTGGTTTCCACCAGTTCTGCCACCATCGTCCATTTCGGCGGCTTCTTGAACAGCCCGGAGCCAGGGAAGATGGAGAAACGGGCGTTGCGCGCACCGGTAAACTCTTGCTTATCCGCATCCTTCTGGCCAATGTGCGAAAGCAGGCCGCTCAGCAGCGCGGTATGCACACTACGATAATCCGAAGGCACGCTGTTGACCGGCAGGCCCAGCTCTTTCACTACCTGGCGCAGTTGGGTATAGATATCCTGCCATTCACGTACCCGCAGATAGTTGAGGAAATCGTTGCGGCACAGGCGGCGGAACTGGCTGGAAGAGTTTTCCTTCTGCTGCTCTTTCAGGTAATCCCACAGGTTGACGAACGCCATAAAATCGGAGTCTTTGTCGGCGAAGCGGCGGTGTTTTTCATCGGAGGCCTGTTGCTTATCCATTGGCCGCTCACGCGGATCCTGGATCGACAACGCCGAGGTGATGATCATCATCTCACGCACGCTGCCACTCTTCTGGGCTTCCAGCACCATTCGAGCCAAACGTGGGTCGATCGGCAACTGCGCCAACTGACGGCCCTGTGGGGTCAGTTGATAGTGGCCGTTTTCCGCAGTTTTGATCGCCCCCAACTCTTCCAACAGGCGCACGCCGTCCTGAATATTGCGGTTATCCGGTGCTTCGACAAACGGGAAGGCGGCAATATCACCCAATCCCAGCGAGGTCATCTGCAAAATGACCGAGGCCAGGTTGGTTCGCAGAATTTCCGGGTCGGTAAACGCCGGGCGAGACAGGAAATCCTGCTCCGAGAACAGGCGGATACAGATACCGTCCGAAACACGCCCACAGCGGCCCTTACGCTGGTTGGCAGAAGCCTGCGAAACCGGCTCGATCGGCAAACGCTGCACTTTGGTACGGAAGCTGTAGCGGCTGATACGCGCCGTACCTGGGTCGATAACGTATTTAATACCCGGCACGGTCAGCGAGGTTTCTGCCACGTTGGTCGCCAGCACGATGCGGCGGCCGTGGTGCGACTGGAACACCCGATTCTGTTCACTGTTGGACAGGCGGGCATACAGCGGCAGCACCTCGGTGTGCGGCAGGTTGAGCTTGGTCAGCGCATCGGCGGTGTCACGGATTTCACGCTCACCGCTCATAAAGATCAGGATATCGCCTGGCCCTTCACGCCCCAATTCGTCCACCGCGTCGAAGATGGCCTGAAGCTGATCGCGTTCGGTATCGTCGGCGTCGTCCACCACCGGCCGATAACGCACCTCCACTGGATAGGTACGGCCAGAAACCTCAATGATCGGCGCATTGTTGAAGTGGCGAGAAAAGCGCTGCGGATCAATGGTGGCCGAGGTGATGATCACCTTCAGATCCGGGCGTTTTGGTAACAGCTCCCGCAGGTAACCCAGGATGAAATCGATGTTCAGACTGCGCTCGTGCGCCTCATCGATGATCAAGGTGTCGTACTGCATCAGCAGGCGATCCTGCTGGATTTCGGCCAGCAAGATCCCGTCGGTCATCAGTTTGACCAGGGTATTTTCACCCACCTGATCGTTGAAGCGCACCTTGTAGCCGACGCTGCCACCCAGCGGGGTTTCCAGCTCATCGGCAATGCGGTTGGCAACGGTGCGTGCAGCCAGGCGGCGCGGTTGCGTGTGGCCAATCAGGCCTTTGACGCCGCGCCCTAACTCCAGGCAGATTTTCGGTAGCTGCGTGGTCTTGCCGGAGCCGGTTTCACCCGCCACGATCACCACTTGATGATCGCGGATGGCGGCAAGAATGTCCTGTTTCTTCTGGCTGACAGGCAGGCTTTCAGGGTAAGTGATTTTCGGGCACGAGGCCGCGCGGGAGCGCACCTTCTGCAAGGCTTGCTCGATATCACCCGCTATTTCTGTGGCAACCGCCTGTTGAGCTTCGGGGCTTTTGACTTTGCGCGCACCTTGCAACCGGCGTTGCAGGCGCTGCTGATCACGGAGCATCAAGTCACCCAGTTGGGATGACAATGCCGCGAGCGTAGATTTCACGTTCGGTGTTCCTTGTTTCTTCGCAGCTACTGGTTAACGTCAGGGACTAGGTTTGATGTTATAGCTGACGTGTAGGTGCCAATAACTGCGTTTATTAAATTAGGTTTATCGATTTTTTGACTTAGCGCAGCAGGATACCACAATGGCATTTCTCCCCATAATCCATCCGTTTAGCCTGGATTTTCTTGTTCAATAAAATCGAACGTAGATCTCGAAATATTCCGCTATCCCTGTTGGAACAATGTGAATAGAGTGTACCTCATGCAACGGGCAACCAGCCCTGATGTCACAGTCAACATGAAAGGAATTTTCGATGAGCAAAGTATTGGTTCTAAAATCCAGCATCCTGGCTACTTATTCTCAATCTAACCAACTGGCTGATTTCTTCGTTGAGCAGTGGGCCAATACTCACAGCAACGATACCATCACCGTACGTGACCTGGCTGCACAACCGATCCCTGTGCTGGATGGCGAACTGGTTGGCGCAATGCGCCCTTCAGATGCCCCGCTGACCCCACGCCAGAAAGAAGCACTGGCCCTGTCAGACGAACTGATTGCCGAGCTGCAAGCCAACGATACTATCGTTATCGCCGCGCCGATGTACAACTTCAACATCCCAACTCAGTTGAAGAATTATTTTGACCTGATTGCCCGTGCCGGCGTCACCTTCCGTTACACCGAGAACGGCCCGGAAGGCTTGGTGAAAAACAAACGCGCCATCATTCTGACCAGCCGTGGCGGCATCCATAAAGGCACCCCAACCGACCTGGTAGAACCTTACCTGCGTCTGTTCCTGGGCTTTATCGGTATTACCGAGGTTGAGTTCGTCTTTGCCGAAGGGATTGCCTACGGTCCAGACGTTGCGACCAAAGCCCAGGCCGATGCCAAAGCGTTACTGGCCGAAGTGATCGCCGCTTAAATAGCGATACCAGGGCGCAGAGATTGCGCTCTGGGAAGTGAAACACACCTGCAAAATCCGTTTTACCCTCAGAACAATAAGTCGTTTAAATTCCGTTGCGCGCCTAAGGCGCGCTTTTTTATTTCTGCAACCACTGACCGTTAATGCCACGGACATATTCCCCTGCTGGCGCTCGTGTCACCAGCTTCTGCCCGGCCATCCGCGCGACTTCATCGATGGCGATATGATTGCTGGCGGCCACCTGCTGATATTTCTCGGCGCGCCCGGCATTGATTTTTTTCACCAACGCCTGAGTCTCCGCATCCTGCTTCACCGGAGCGATATAACCACTGAGCGTTTCGCCTACCCGCCCCTGCTGCTTGGCTTCATCCAGCGTCAACGCCTGAGCCATCCCGCTGAATAACCAACCGGCGGCAATCAACCACAGATAATGCTTTTTCATGCTGGCTCCTAGAACAGACCGCTTTGGTCTTTCAGCAGGTTCTCAACGTCCTTATCCACTTTGATATGGATCTCATGCTCAATTTTGACGTTCATATTGATGGTGATGGGATCTTTAGGCGTCGCCACCTCAATGCGCGGTACACAACCGCTCAGCAAGGATGCGCCCAACACGGCTGCCAGCAATGGCCCTGTCGCGTTCTTCATTGTTGTTCCTCGGGTTTAGAGAGCGCCTGCTCCAGCCACTCTTGTAAATTGTCGCCAAAGCGCAGGCTGCGCCACAGCTGAAACACGTTTTCCTGATGGCTATAGTTAAGGATAACCTCACGCTTGGCATTTTTCTGCGGATTTACGCCATCGATATGCGCCTTTAGCGTCAGTTCGCCCAGGTTATCGAGATCGACCCGCGCCTTTGAGCGGTTGATTTCCATGTAGCGTAGCCAGTCGATGGCAGCACCGGTGGCCAGGTTATTGCTGCCAATGGCATCGGCCATATCTTTATCCAGCCGCAACGTCATAACCCCCGCATTGGCGATCCAGCCGTTTTGCACCAGCCATTTGGGGTGGTTGAGGAACAGAGGTAACTCACCGTTGATGCGGCCAGACATGGCGAACTGCTTTGGCTTGAGCGCGGTAAACAGCGCGCTGAGGTCGATTTGATCCAGTTTGAGCACCGCCGCATCATGCTGCGGCATACGTAATGCCGAAAGGCTGATATGACCGTTCAGCATATCTACACCGATATTGCTCAACGTCAACGGATACGCCTCGCTGTACGGATAGGTACCTTGGAGATCGGCGGTAATATTCTGCATCTCAAACAGCGTCTTGATAGACTTGATGCGCAGCATGATCGGGCGTTTGGCCCCAAGCTGCCACAGGTGGTTCTTAAACCGATAGGGCAAGACAAAATCCAGCCCGCTCAATTCGCCGTCTTGCAGCCACATGCCACCGTTGCGTACCACCCAGTGGCCACCAGCTTCAAACCCCTGCACTCGTGCCGCTGAGAATGCCGACTGTGCATAGAACTCACCCGCGCGCAGTTTGATGTTCAGATCGGGTGAAATCAGCGGTTGGAATACCGTTAACGACTGTTTTGGCCACCAGCCTTCACCACGCAGGCGTTCGCCATCCCAGCGGCCACGCAACTTGATTGGCCCAATCTGCTCGGCCTGCAACGCGCCTTGCCATTGAAAACTGTCTGGCCCCGTACCTTGCAACTGCAAATCCAGCACCGAAGCCGGCAAATAACTGCCTGCACCAAAACTGGTTTTGTCAGCCACCAGTTGCACACCGCCGGTAAGGCTCGGTGCTTTGATATCCCGCTGCCACTTGATCGGCTGGCTTAGCGTCATGCGTGGTGTCGCGACTGTGACCATGCCGTATTTCAAGCGATCAAAACCGGTAGAAAGACGATCCAGGGTGATGCTGGTGTCCTGCCAACGCCCACTGCCTGCGACATCCCATGCAGCTTGTAGTGGCGGTAACTTGCCGTTCCCCCAAGAACGCCATTGCCACTGACCATGGTCTGGCCAGAAATCTTGTGCCTGACCGTCCAGATGCAGCTTGAAGCGCCCCCAGTAACTTTCGCTGGCACTGATAATCGCCTGCAAACGGCCAGTGACCCCAAGAGCGGTGACTCTTACCCCAGCCAGCGGCAGCCGAGCCTCTTCCAGCTTCATATCCGGTGCCGGGCTGCCCCAGGCGCGCAGTAATGATCCCGGCTGTAGCACCAGCGTTGGGTTAAGGATCGAGCCGCTGATAATGCCGGGGATTGACGCCGTAAGCGAGAGATTGGCCAGGTTTGCCTGCCCGGTAAGCTGGAATCCCAGATCGCTGTTGGTCAGGCTCAGGCTACCCGGCCCCAACGTCAGCACCGCGTTGCCCTTGCCGTTGTGCCCGGCGGTGATCACGTTCAAACGTGCGGTAATTTGGGTTTCGTCAAACCCCCGGCTCCAGTCATGCAACGCCACATTCAATCCACCACTGAGCGGTTGCTCCAGGTAAGGCCAGCGCCATTCCCCTTTTTCGATGCTGATCTGTTTTGGCGTTAATGCCCAGGGGAGAGTAGCCAACGGTTGGTCGCTGCCCTTTTCCGTCAGGGTCAACACCCCCTGCTGCTGTTGCCAATGCAAATCCAGCAACAAGGGTTTTTCCAGATAGGCAGTTTGTATCTCACCTTGCAACGCCCCTTGGGTTGGTAAACTGTCCATATCCAGCGGTATGGTGACTTTGCCTGTCAGTTGAACAGGAACCGTGCTGTTGGGTGGCGTGATGCTAAGCTTGCTTAACGTCAGTTGCTGATGTTCATCCAACTGTGCCTCGGCGGTGACATTCTTGCCTTGATAATGCAGCCGTTGGCCAGTGGCCACAGATGACAGCTGCAATTTGCCGGCATAGGCTTGCCATGGGGTGAGAGTGAGAAGATTGATGTTCAGGTCAAACGGCGGCAGCATCGCTTGCAGTTGGTCTAGCGTTAACGGCGCGCTGTCACCCTCGGCGGCGGGCAATTTTGACAGGCAGGCGGTATCGACGTCCGCTCGTTCGCTCTTTAAATGCCAATTGCCCATCTGGTAAGAGAGTTGCAGTTCACTGACATTGGCTATGGCACAGCCTTGGGCGCTGAACTTCAGCCCATCAAGATACAAAGATCCCTGATGCCAGCGCAACGGCCCTTGTAAAACCAGTTGGCTACCCTGCGGCAACCAAGGAGCGATCGCTCGCGGCAACCAACGCGGCAGGGTTTGCCATAGCGTTAAGAGCAACAGGGCGATACCCACCACGATCGCTACGAATACTTTTAATCTCTTTGTCATTAAGCGCAGGTTTAGTTCCTGATAAACATCGATTAGCCAGGCGCAATGATGACACGGATCCCCTGGCAGGTGAAGGTGAACCCATCTCATCATTTATAGAGCAGGTTTCGCAATTTTGATATTTACCCAGTGAATATAGAAAATGGCTAATACACTGATTATCAGCATAAAACCCTAAAAGACCTGCGCCGCCACAGGGCGCTAAACCATTGTCGTATTTGGCAAAATATGTTAATTTGATCACATAATCACGCGGGAGAAACCACGATGAAAATGGCGATTTACAGCACCAAACAGTATGACCGTAAGTATCTTGAATTGGTAAATCAGCAGTTTGGTTATGAGCTGGAGTTTTTCGACTTTCTGCTAAGCAAGAAAACCGCCAAAACGGCTATCGGCTGTAAGGCCGTGTGCATCTTCGTCAATGACGACGGTAGCAGGGAAGTGCTGGAAGAGCTGGCTGCGCTTGGGGTCGAGATCCTCGCCCTGCGTTGTGCCGGGTTCAATAACGTCGATCTGGATGCGGCGAAAGAGCTGGGTATCAAGGTGGTGCGCGTTCCGGCTTATTCACCTGAAGCCGTAGCCGAACACGCCGTGGGCATGATGATGTGCCTGAACCGCCGCATTCATCGTGCCTATCAACGCACCCGCGATGCCAACTTCTCGCTGGAAGGGCTGATCGGCTTCAATATGCATAACCGCACCGCCGGGGTGATTGGCACCGGTAAGATCGGCGTAGCCACCATGCGTATTCTGAAAGGCTTTGGCATGAAGCTCTTGGCCTACGACCCCTACCCAAGCGCGCAGGCGTTAGAGCTGGGTGCCGAATATGTCGATCTTAAAACGCTGTATGCCCAGGCGGACGTGATCACCCTGCACTGCCCATTAACGCCGGAAAACCATCACCTGCTGAATGCGGACGCGTTTTCGATGATGAAGGACGGCGTGATGGTAATTAACACCAGCCGCGGTGCCTTGATCGACTCCTCCGCCGCCATCGATGCCCTCAAACAGCAAAAGATTGGTGCGCTGGGGATGGACGTATACGAGAACGAACGCGACCTGTTCTTTGAAGACAAATCCAACGATGTGATCCAGGACGACGTTTTCCGCCGCCTGTCCGCCTGCCATAACGTGCTGTTTACCGGCCACCAGGCGTTCCTGACGGAAGAGGCGTTGACCAGTATCTCGCAAACCACGTTGAAAAATATTGAACAGCTTGCACGGGGTGAAGCCTGCCCCAATCAGCTTAATGCCTGATGCTTTGGGGCGTACTTTACGTCCCTAACTCTCTCAACCTTTTCGTAGGGGCGCTGCATGCTGCGCCCGTTTATCTTCTGGAAACAATAATGAAAAAACTGATCCCTTTAGCAATGGCCTGTGCGCTATTGGCTGGTTGTGGTTCCGCGCAAACCAAACAACAAACCGTAGTAGAAAGCGATCTGCTGCATCATAACTTTGTGTTGCAAAGCGTGGATGGTGTGGCAGTTGAGGCGAAACAAGGCAGCGGCCCGAGCATTGAGTTCGGCGAGAAAATGAATATTTCCGGGTCTATGTGCAACCGTTTCTTCGGCCAGGGCCAGTTAGAAAACGGCGTGCTGACGGTGAAAAACCTCGCCACTACCCGCATGATGTGCGCGGATCCACAACGTAACCAATGGGATCAAGCCATCGGGACGCTGCTGGCTAACGGTGCAAAAGTCTCACTCAATGGCCAACAGTTGACCCTGAGCGGCAGCGATCACCAACTGGTATATACCCTGAAAGACTGGGTTAACTAATTATCCCCTTCACCCCAACCCTCTCCCAAAGGGAGAGGGAGCTGGTACGGTGATGTAGGTAACAATGGTTGCCAACCTGTAGCACCTTACGACCGGGATAAAATGGCCTTACCGGGCACAGGCTCCACGGCCCAGCGCCGACTCTTCGCACTGTTTGCCGTTCGGCATCTGACACATTCTGAGCGTATCGCCGTTGAGCGAATGGGCAATGGTGGTTACTCCGCCCACGCTGGCACAGCTTTCGCTGGTAGGTATCGCACCAATATTGGCACTGGTGGCGATCTGCTGTGGTTCTTGGTTGTTATTACTGCTGCAGGCAGCCAAAGAGAGTATGGCGCCGGCAAGCAGCCATTTTGCTGAGATCATTATTCGTACCCCTGAACCGAAACGATGCTGTGTAATTTTGCCATTGCTGATAACCCGAGCCACTGGAACGATGGGCCCGTTTGGTTATCTTTGATGTCCACCCGTTGAGCTTCAAGTTGCCGCCTATTCATCTCATCAACAAGCGGCAACCGGAAAGACAACTTTAGTAATCTAGCTTGTTAGCTTAATAATAGAAATATGATTAGCCATTAATTTGGCTTTTTTTTGACCTGAAAGCATTTTAGCTCCCGATCAGTGCCCTGCCGACTTGGAGAGCAGATTGATCACCAGCACCCCAGCAATAATCAGCCCCATACCAACCACCGCAGGCAAATCCAGCTTCTGCTGATAAATAAACACCGCGGCAATAGACACCAGCACGATCCCCAACCCGGACCAGATGGCATAGACAATCCCCAGCGGCATGGTTTTTACCACCATCGAAAGCCCCCAAAATGCTACCGCGTAACCCAACACGACAAACACCGATGGCCACAAGCGGGTAAACCCTTCGGAGGCTTTCAGCAAGGTGGTGGCGATCACTTCGGCGATAATCGCCATAGCTAAATAGATAAATGCGGTCATTTTCAACTTCTTCTTTCTGTTTCGCGTCACATCAATATGAGACACGGAGATTAAATTAGCGTTACATCGCGGCAACGCTTTACCATTACGCTGCAAATAGTAATTATTTTTTAACGAAATATCACCTTACATCCGGATTTTGTGCGCCACACAAATGCGATAAAGCACAAATAACCCCCTCTGTTAGACTTTGCTGATGATTATAAGAAGCTGACTTTTGCAGCTTTGTGAGCACAGAAAGGTACTGCAGATGATTACTACAGATGGTAATAACGCTGTCGCTTCCGTGGCTTATCGCACCAGTGAAGTGATTGCCATTTACCCAATTACCCCGAGTTCGACCATGGCGGAACAAACCGCTGCCTGGTCCAGTGACGGCAGGAAAAACATTTGGGGCGACGTACCCAACGTGGTGGAGATGCAGTCCGAAGGCGGAGCTATTGCTACCGTGCACGGCGCATTGCAAACCGGCGCGCTTTCCACCTCCTTCACCTCGTCCCAGGGATTGCTGTTGATGATCCCTTCTCTGTATAAGTTGGCCGGGGAGCTGACGCCATTCGTCCTCCACGTTGCCGCTCGCACCGTCGCAACCCATGCATTATCCATCTTTGGCGATCACTCCGACGTGATGGCCGTACGCCAGACCGGTTGCGCCATGCTGTGCGCCAGCAACGTGCAAGAAGCGCAGGATTTCGCGTTGATCGCCCAGACGGCCACGCTAAACAGCCGCCTGCCGTTCATTCATTTCTTCGATGGTTTCCGCACCTCGCATGAAATCAACAAGATCGCCCCGCTGAGTGACGAAACGCTACAGCAGATGATGCCGCAGGACGCCATCGACGCCCACCGCAGCCGGGCTCTCTCACCGGACCATCCCGTCATACGCGGTACGTCAGCCAACCCGGATACCTACTTCCAATCGCGGGAAGCGACCAATCCGTGGTACGACAATACTTACCAGCATGTGCAGCAGGCGATGGACAAGTTTGCTGCCATCACCGGCCGCAGCTATCAACCGTTTGAGTATTACGGCCACCCGCAGGCCGAACGCGTGGTGATCCTGATGGGGTCCGCCATCGGCACCTGTGAAGAAGCGATCGACCACCTGCTGACGCGCGGTGAAAAAGTGGGCGTTGTTAAAGTCCGGCTTTACCGTCCTTTCTCCGCCAAACATCTGCTCGCCGTACTGCCGGAAAGCGCACAAAAAATTGCGGTGCTTGACCGCACCAAAGAGCCGGGTGCTCTGGCCGAGCCTTTATACCTGGATGTGATGACCGCGCTGGCGGAAGCCTTTAGCCGTGGCGAACGCGCCAGCATGCCGATGGTGATTGGCGGGCGCTATGGGCTGTCTTCCAAGGAGTTTGGCCCGGACTGTGCGCTGGCCATTTTCCGCGAGTTGATGCTGGATAAGCCTCGCCCACGCTTTACCGTGGGCATTTTCGACGATATTACCGGTCTTTCACTACCGCTCCACGAAGAAACGCTCCCTCAGCGGGCCTCGCTGGAAGCCCTGTTCTACGGTTTGGGTAGCGATGGTTCGGTCTCTGCCACCAAGAACAACATCAAAATCATCGGCAACAGCACGCCGATGTTTGCCCAAGGCTACTTTGTCTACGACTCGAAAAAGGCCGGCGGCCTGACCGTCTCACACCTGCGGGTTAGCGATAAGCCGATCAATTCGGCGTACCTTATCGACCGCGCCGACTTTGTCGGTTGCCACCAATGGCAGTTTATCGACAAGTATCAAATGGTGGAACGGCTAAAACCTGGCGGCATTTTCCTGCTCAACACACCTTATAGCGCGGATGAAGTCTGGTCACGCCTGCCGCAGGAGGTCCAGGCGATCCTGCATCAGCGCCAGGCAAAACTGTATATCATCAATGCGGCCAAGCTGGCGCGCGAATGTCATTTGGGTGCCCGTATCAATACCGTCATGCAGATGGCCTTCTTCCATCTGACAAAGATCCTGCCGGGTGAAGTGGCGTTGCAGGAGCTACAGGGAGCGATTGCCCGCAGCTACAGCAACAAGGGCCAAGAGGTGGTCGAACGAAACTGGCAGGCCTTGGGGGCAACGCTGAGTGAGCTGACGGAAATCCCGCTGCGCCCACTCGACAGCAACAGCCCGATACGTCCTCCGGTGGTTTCCGACGCCGCACCGTATTTTGTCAAAACCGTTACTGCCGTGATGCTGGCCGGGCTGGGCGATACCCTGCCGGTTTCTGCATTCCCACCGGATGGCACCTGGCCTGTGGGCACCACCCAATGGGAAAAACGCAATATCGCCGAGGAAGTACCGATCTGGCAGCCGGACCTGTGTACTCAGTGCAACCACTGCGTCGCCGCCTGTCCGCATTCAGCCATTCGTGCCAAGGTGGTTCCGCCAGAAGCCATGGAGTACGCCCCTGCCACACTGCAATCACTGGATGTAAAATCCCGTGATATGCGCGGCCAGAAATACGTATTGCAGGTCGCCCCAGAGGACTGTACCGGCTGTAACCTGTGCGTAGAGGTTTGCCCGGCGAAAGATCGCCAGAATCCGGAAATCAAGGCGATCAATATGGCATCCCGCCTCGATCATCTGGCAGAGGAAAAGGCCCATTATGACTTCTTCCTGCAACTGCCAGAGATCGACGCTTCGCAATTGGAACGCATCGATATCCGCACCTCGCAGCTGATCTCTCCGCTGTTTGAATATTCGGGTGCCTGTTCCGGCTGTGGCGAAACGCCGTATATCAAGCTGCTGACCCAGCTGTATGGCGACCGATTGCTGATCGCCAACGCCACCGGCTGTTCTTCGATCTATGGCGGTAACCTACCCACCACGCCTTACACCACCAACGCCGACGGCCGTGGACCAGCCTGGGCAAACTCGCTGTTTGAGGATAATGCCGAATTTGGTCTGGGCTTCCGCCTGACGGTGGATCAGCACCGCCGCCGCGTATTGCGTCTGCTCGACACGTTGGCACCGCAATTACCTGCCCAGTTGGTAGCCTCATTGCAGGCAGAAGAGATCGCCACCGGCCCGCGCCGCCAGCAGATCGCCGAATTACGTAGCCTGTTGGCTAACGTGGCAGGTAACGACGCCCGTCAGCTAGCTACCGATGCCGACTATCTGGTAGATAAGTCTATCTGGCTGATCGGCGGTGACGGCTGGGCCTACGATATCGGCTTCGGCGGTCTGGATCATGTGCTGAGCCTGACGGAAAACGTCAACGTGCTGGTGCTGGATACGCAGTGCTACTCCAATACCGGCGGGCAGCAATCCAAGGCCACTCCGCTAGGGGCCGTGACCAAGTTTGGTGAGCACGGCAAGCGCAAGGCCCGTAAAGATCTTGGCGTCAGCATGATGATGTACGGCCATGTGTATGTTGCGCAGATCTCGTTGGGCGCGCAGCTTAACCAGACGGTGAAAGCGATTCAGGAGGCAGAAGCCTACCCCGGCCCCTCCCTGATCATCGCCTACAGCCCTTGTGAGGAACACGGTTACGATCTGGCGCTCAGCCACGACCAGATGCGGCAGCTAACCGCGACCGGCTTCTGGCCGCTGTATCGCTTCGATCCGCGTCGTACTGCGGAAGGCAAAGCCGCGTTGGCGCTGGACTCCCGGCCACCGAACAGTGAGCTGACGGCGACCTTGAATAAGGAACAGCGTTTCCGCCGCCTTAACACGCAGCAGCCTGAAGTTGCCGCCGCGTTGTATGAAGCAGCAGAAAAAGAGCTGAAAGAGAAATACGATTTCCTTAGCTTGCTGGCTGGAAAGTCTGAGAAGGCAGGTTCGGAGTAACTCTGTTGAGGGCGCGGTTTCGCGCCCTTTTTTGCTCTGGTTCACTATGTAAGGCGCTGCATGCTGCGCCCATCCAAATGATCGTGGCCACACCTGAATACTTACGAGCTGTTTTTTAATATCAGTGAGCAAGTGTAGTCGCACTCTAAGAGCCAGAAAAAGCGCTTTGCGGTTTCCCTTATGTAATCACACTGTTTTTGACGTGGAATGTCGAAGTGTCTTGGGAACATAACATGTAAATAACCATACTCCTCATCAAAGCAATCAACGAAATCGCTTCGGACCCCATTCCAATAGTTAACAACTCGATTTAACATTGCGCTATCAAATTCATACCAGCGATCGAACGTGTCGATTAACGTGCCCCAAACGACGTTTTCATCCTCAGACCAGGCCAAAATCTTAAAGCATCGTCGAAAATAGTAGACCGTGGCCTCCAAGCTATCTGGATAGGGCTTACCGATATCTTTGAGGTATGCTGCAAAATAAGTTTGTACCTCTTCCCTGATTAAATCCTTGTCCAGCCCTAGCGAAGCCAATATCAGCAAATTGCTAGAAGGATCACCAGCCAACACCCTCTGTTCAGCCCAGTCAGTGAAGTCACGTAAGTTTTGAATGGTAAAATCAGGTCTCGTCTTTGCGAGGAGATCCTTTAAATCTGTTGCGTTGCCAACCACAGCCTATCCCTGAATGGCTATGAAACTTGACCTGACATTACCACAGCTCAAACGAATAATGACCAAATCCTCCCAGAGAATGCTAAACTTGCCCGCTAAAAGTGTCATACCGCCGTAGCGCACCCAAATGAGAACGAGCACGATTTAAATGTCAGAAAATCAAACAATTAGCCAAAAAGAGCAGTACAACCTCAACAAACTGCAAAAACGCCTGCGCCGCAACGTGGGTGAAGCTATCGCCGCCTACAACATGATTGAGGAAGGCGATCGCATCATGGTTTGCCTGTCCGGCGGGAAAGACAGCTACACCATGCTGGAGATCCTGCGCAATCTGCAAAAAAGCGCTCCGGTGAACTTCTCACTGGTCGCGGTGAATCTCGATCAGAAACAGCCCGGCTTCCCCGAGCACATCCTGCCAGCCTATCTGGAAAGCCTGGGGGTGGAATATAAGATCGTTGAAGAAAACACCTACAGCATCGTGAAGGATAAGATCCCGGAAGGCAAAACCACCTGCTCCCTGTGCTCACGCCTGCGCCGCGGTATCCTTTACCGTACCGCCACCGAGCTGGGTGCCACCAAGATTGCCCTTGGCCACCACCGTGACGATATCCTGCAAACGCTGTTCCTCAACATGTTCTACGGCGGCAAGCTGAAAGGTATGCCACCCAAGTTGATGAGCGACGATGGTAAACACGTGGTGATCCGCCCGCTGGCCTATTGCCGCGAGAAAGACATCGAGCGTTTCTCGGTAGCGAAAGAATTCCCGATTATCCCGTGCAACCTGTGTGGCTCACAGCCAAACCTGCAACGCCAGGTGATTGGCGATATGCTGCGCGACTGGGACAAACGCTACCCAGGCCGCATCGAAACCATGTTCAGCGCCATGCAGAACGTGGTGCCTTCACATCTGTGCGATACCGAACTGTTTGACTTCAAAGGCATTCACCACGGCAGCGAAGTGGTCGATGGTGGCGATTTGGCGTTTGACCGTGAAGATATTCCACTGCAACCGGTGGGTTGGCAGCCGGAAGACTCGGATGACAACGGCTCACCCGCGTTTGAACGCCTGAACGTGCTGGAAATCAAATAGTCCCTCTCTCCGCCTGTGCCCGCAGGCGGAGGTTTTTTCCCCGCTTAATTTTAGATCCTGTTCACAATTCACGCATAAAGTGCCTGACAGTGCGGTTTTTACCTTATACTGTTTATTTATACAGTCAAAGGAGACCAACGATGAATATCACCCCCTGCCTTTCCCACGTCTCGCTGGGAACCAACAATTTCGATGCCGCCGCACAGTTTTACGACCAGGTTCTCGGTGCGTTAGGCTGCCGACGCGTGCTGGAACACCCTGGCGCTATCGGCTATGGTCGTGACTATCCCGAATTTTGGTTGCAACTACCGATAGACGGCAAACCCGCAGGCACCGCAAACGGTGTGCATGTTGGCTTCTTCGCCACCAGCAAGCAGCAGGTTGATGAGTTTTATCAGCAGGCGGTCGCCGCTGGGGCACAAGGAGACGGTGCTCCGGGCTCACGGCCACATTACGGTGCCGCCTATTACGGCTGTTTCGTCCGCGATCTGGATGGCCACAAGATAGAGGCCAGTTTCTGGGACGAAAGCGCGGCTTAGCCTAATCAAGGCGGCGTGTTGTTAATTGGGCGATCTTAGACGGCATGTCGCTAACTGGGCGCAGCATGCAGCGCCCCTACGGAGTGAGCCGGTTGTTTGGGATTCGCCAAAGAGAAAAAAGCATAAAAAAATGCCGGTGATTAAACCGGCATCGTATTGAATTAAATGTGCTATGCAATAATTCTAAAAATAAGTAAATAAAACAATTATGGAGCGCAACGCCCATCGCTTGACGTTGCATTCACCTGCAAGAGCAAGAATGCCGTAGTTCGCGTAGGCAAATGTTGATACTGCTCAACTTTACTCGCGTTTTCGCCACTATTTGTCGTTATAGCCAGCGGCTCCGTCTCAGCCACCAGGCAACCCCCCCGACCAATGCCACCAACATGAAGCAGAAAGAGGCAAACGCCAGTGGGCTGCCGCTGCCTGGGATCCCCCCCAGGTTGACCCCGAACAGCCCGGTCAAGAAAGTGGTTGGCAGGAAGACCATCGCCATCAGCGACATGGTGTAAGTACGGCGGTTCATGGCGTCAGCCATCACGGTGGTGATTTCATCCGACAGGATCGCCGTGCGGGCAATGCTGCCATCCAGGTCATCTAATCCGCGCCCCAGGCGATCGGCAATGTCCTGCATGCGGCGGCGTTCATCGTCATTCATCCACGGCAGGCGGTCACTCGCTAAACGCGAAAACACATCGCGCTGCGGGGCCATGTAGCGGCGTAATACAATCAACTGTTTGCGGATCAGCGCCAACTGCCCACGTTCCGGGGTTTGCTGTTCCAATAACGCATCTTCCAGATCGATGATCTTGTCGTGCAGATCTTCGATGAATTCACTGGTGTGGTCGGTCAGCGCATCAGCGATTTCTACCAGCCAGTTACCGCTATTAATCGGCCCCTGGCCATTGCGCAATTCATTAACCACCTCATCGATCGAGTAGACCTTGCGATGGCGGGTGGAGATAATCATTTTATCGGTGATATAGACGCGGAACGTCACCAGTTGATCGGGCCGTGAGTCCGTATTGAAATTGATGCCGCGTAGCGTGATCAGCGTGCCGTCGCCCAATCGAGTAACGCGTGGCCGGGTGCTTTCCCCCGCCAGCGCTTGTCTTACCAGATCTGGCAGCAGCGGCGTGTTGGCAATCCACTCGGCGCTGGCCGGATGGGCATAGTCCAGATGCAGCCAACATGGCTCCTCGCTGGTGATCTTATCGTCATCCTCAATTGGCGTGGTGCCACCCTTGCCGTCGAGTTGATAGGCATAGACCGCGTCGGGCACCTGCAGTTCGCGCCCCTCAATGACATCCATTCAAAACCCTCATTATTTTGCCGTTGATACAGAGTCTAGCGTTATTGCCTTAGGGATCAAAGTGGCAACGCCGTAACGGGATCTGAAAGTAAAAAGCCCCCGTGTTGGCGAGGGCTTGGGCAGGCGTCAGGACTCTGAACATCAATGTTTCAGAATATACATTTCCTGGCTGTAGGCGACATCTTCTGGGTTAGTGATTGGGTAGCCCTTCACCCAAGGTTTGAT
This sequence comes from Serratia sp. 3ACOL1, assembly GCF_003668775.1. NCBI lineage: Bacteria > Pseudomonadati > Pseudomonadota > Gammaproteobacteria > Enterobacterales > Yersiniaceae > Serratia > Serratia sp. 3ACOL1. The sequence continues at coordinate 1,706,572 of NZ_CP033055.1, forward strand.
CAGACGCCCGTTGGTATATTGATAGATCGGGGCGATCGGGGCCTCGGCCGCAATCATCTGCTCGGCCTTGTTATAGTCGGCGGTTAACGCCGTTGGATTAGTCTCGCGACTGGCATCGGCCAACAGGCGGTCGTATTGCGGGCTGTTAAATTTGGCGATATTCCCGCTGTGTGAAGAGGTCAGCAGCGACAGGAAGGTCGAGGCCTCGTTGTAATCCCCCACCCAGGAGGCGCGAACCACGTCGAAATTGCCGGTGTTACGGCTGTCGATATAGGTTTTCCACTCCTGATTTTGCAGTTTAACGTCAACGCCCAATGTTTGCTTCCACATTGACGCCACGGCAATGGCAATCTTTTGGTGGCTCTCTGAAGTGTTATACAGCAGGGTCAATTTCAGAGGATGGTTCGGGCCATAACCCGCTGCCTGCATCAGCGCCTTGGCTTGCTCGTTCAACTCTTCCTGAGACTGTTGCTGCAGCAGGCTGGTTTCCGGCTTAAAGCCCGCAGTGACATCCGGCGTGAAGTGGTAGGCCGGTTTCTCGCCGGTGCCCAGCACTTTCTCGGCAATGATCTTGCGATCGATAGCGTAAGACAAGGCTTTACGCACCCGAACATCATTAGTTGGCGCACGCTGGGTATTGAACGCGTAGTAATAAGTGCCGAGTTGGTCCGGTGTGTAGACCTGGTCCGGGATATCCTTCAACAGCTTTTGGTACATGTTTTTCGGGAAGGATTCGGTAATATCGATATCACCAGCCTGATAACGCTTGGTGGCGTTAGATTCCTGGTTGATCGGTACAAAGGTCACCTTGGTCAACACCGTGTGTTTATGATCCCAATAATGGTTGTTCGGCACCAGTACCAGTTTCTCGTTAACCACTCGCTCTTGCAGTTTGAATGCGCCGTTGCCTACCAGATTGCCCACTTTGGTCCAGTCATTGCCGTATTGCTCAACCACGGCTTTAGGAACCGGGAACAGGCTGAAATTCGCCGTCAGGCTGACAAAATAGGGCACCGGTTTGTTCAGTTGTACTTTTAACGTGTGGTCATCCACCGCCACTACGCCCAGCTTATCGATGGGCAGCTTACCGGCGATAATCTCTTCGGCATTCTGGATCCCGGCTAGCTGAGCAAACCAGGCAAACGGCGACAGGCTTTTCGGATCGACCAGCCGTTGCCAGCTATACACGAAGTCTTTCGCCGTGACAGGGTCACCGTTGGACCAGCGGGCATCTTTGCGTAGCGTGAAGATATAGGTCTGGTTATCCGAGGTCTGCCAGCGCGTGGCGACACCGGGGATCACTTTGCCATGCGCGTCCTGATTCACCAGCCCTTCAAACAGATCGCGTGCCACCTGCGCTTCTGGCAGGCCCACGGCTTTAATCGGATCGAGCGACGCCGGCTCATCTTTGATGTGCCGCACGATCTCCTGTTTCTCCGCCAGAGCGGTACCTGGGGGAACCTGAGCTGCCATAGCACCACTAATACCCGCGCTGATGGTGACCGCGCAAAGCGTTAAACGAAAACTCGCCAGAGTTTTTCTTCTCGTCATGTTAGATATGCCCCAGTTAACCCCATGAATTTTTTATCATATAGCACAAAGATACCCGCCACCTATAGCCACGCGTAACAAGAATGTAAAAAGTGGATGTTTGATCCAAAAAAAAGCCCGCAGCCATTATCGGCAATGCGGGCTGTTTGCTTAGGCAGGATCAGTCGTAAAGATGAATACTGGCGATCTTATAGCTGAACTCTTCCCCTTCTTCTTCATCGAAGATGGTGAAATAGCCTTTCTCTACCAGCGGGTTGAGCTGGATATCGGTCTTTTGCAACTGGCGTGATTCGGCGTCGTCAAAACCATAGTCGAGGAAGAACTCCCCTTTCTGATGATCCACGTGCAGGGTGAACGGATAGTTGGATTCATCCCCACGCCCATCGTCATTTTTCACTACGCCAAACCACTCACCCTGGCGGATCTGGTTTTCTGCATCCACGCCGCACAGTAGGGTGATGGTGTCTTTTTCGTTTTCGCTGTAACGCGCGACTATTCTGGCAACTGGCATGATAAATCCTCTTTGTCGTTAGCACTCTGCCGATAGTATAACAATAGACATCACTTTATTCGCTTAACAGACTGGGAAAGATGAGCGAAAGCGTAATACACTCAATAACATCGCAATTATTTCTGACTTTGGCTTAAAGGGAAACCCCATGACCCAACACAGACCGCGCAGTGAGCGTGGCCAGCTGGCAGTTGCAGGTGAAACTTACGGTAAATCGATGTTAGGCGCCCCGCTGCTGTATTTCCCGGCGGCCAAAAGTGGCCCGGAAACCGGGCTGGTGATTGCAGGCACCCACGGTGACGAAACTGCCGCGGTGGTGACGTTATCCTGCGCATTACGCAGTATCGCCCCCGCCCAACTGCGTCATCATGTGATCCTGGCGGTCAATCCGGATGGTTGCCAGCTTGGATTGAGATCCAATGCCAACGGCGTCGATCTGAACCGCAATTTCCCGGCGGCCAACTGGCGCTCTGGCGATACGGTCTACCGTTGGAACAGTGCAGCGGAGGCTCGTGACGTGCGGCTCTCTACCGGCGGCAGGCCCGGTTCCGAACCAGAAACCCAGGGATTGTGCCATTTGATCCATCGCCTGAAGCCACGCTGGGTGGTGTCCTTCCATGAACCATTGGCCTGTATCGAAGATCCGGAAAGCTCCGCGCTGGGGGTTTGGCTGGCGCATAAGTTTGCCCTGCCGCTGGTGACCAGCGTCGGCTATGAAACGCCGGGTTCATTCGGCAGTTGGTGTGCAGACTTGTCCTTGCCCTGCATCACCGCCGAGTTCCCGCCTATTTCAGCCGACGCGGCCAGCGAAAACTACCTTGCCGCCATGGTCGAGTTGCTGACCTACGCCGACTAGCGTGAAAGCTCAATAGCACCGCACTCAAAGGCCAAACCTGGCACTACGTCTTTTGCCAGCCAGGTTGGGCCATCCAGATCCACAAAACGTGCGCCAGGCACCAACGGCAGCGCTGCAGTAATGGCTCTTGAGGTGCAGAGCATACAGCCGAGCATGATCTCGAAGCCCTGCGCGCGTGCCTGTGCGGCAAGCTGTAACCCTTCGGTAAGCCCGCCGGTTTTATCCAGTTTAATGTTGACCATCTGATAGCGCCCCGCCAACCGAGGCAGATCGCCGCTGGTGTGGCAACTCTCGTCGGCGCAAATCGGTAATGGATGGATGAAGTTTTCCAGGGCGCTGTCGTCGCTGGCCGGTAAAGGTTGCTCCAGCATCGCCACGCCTAAATCCGCCAGCAGTTGGCAACGCGATGCCAAGCCTTCCGCCTGCCAGGATTCATTGGCATCGACGATCAACGTCATCTGCGGCACCGCCGTGCGGATCGCCACCAGCCTTTCGCTGATCAGGTGATCGTCGAGCTTGATTTTCAGCAGCGTCGCGCCCTGTTGTTCCAGCTCTTTAGCGGCAAACGCCATCGCTTCCGGCGAGCCGATGCTGAGCGTTTGCGCCATCACTACCCGTTCCGGTGCGGTAACGCCGCTCAATTGCCACAGATCTTTGCCTGCAAGGCGGCATTCCAAATCCCACAGTGCCGAATCGACCGCGTTACGAGCCGCCCCCGCGGGCATCAGGTGTTGCAACTCCTGCCGAGTCACCCCTTGCGCGATGGCCGTGGACACTTCGGCCAACTGCTCCATCACTGAGGTTTCGCTCTCGCCGTAGCGCGGATAAGGGGTGCATTCACCGACACCGCGCATCCCCTGCTGTTCAATCTCTACCACCACGACTTTGGCTTCGGTCCGGCTACCGCGTGCGATCACAAAGGCGGTGTGCAATGGCCAGGCTTCAGGGTAAAAACGCATGCTTCTCATAACGGCTCCCGAGCGAAAAAAGCACATAAAGTCAGTCCACTATACCTGCAGTTTATAAACTTTATCTATCCAAGGTGCGATTGTTGCCTTAAACTGCTTCGAGATTGTGAACCCGGTGTTAATCGGCTTCACATCTTTGTATAAACATCGTTGAAAGGAACCGAGCAATGACTCAGACCGTACATTTTCAAGGCAACCCTGTCACTGTAGCAGGCAAACTGCCACAGCAGGGCGAGCAGGCAAAAAGCTTTACCCTGGTTGCCAAAGACCTGTCAGACGTTGCACTGAGCAGCTTCGTGGGTAAACGCAAAGTCCTGAACATCTTCCCAAGCATTGATACCGGCGTCTGTGCCGCATCGGTGCGTAAATTCAACCAGTTGGCGAGTGGCCTGGATAACACCATGGTCCTGTGCATTTCTTCCGACCTGCCGTTCGCCCAGTCACGCTTCTGCGGTGCAGAAGGCCTGAACAACGTGGTTACCCTGTCTACCCTGCGCGGCGGTGATTTCAAGCAGGCGTATGGTGTAGAGATCGCCGAAGGTCCATTGGCCGGTCTGACCGCGCGCGCCGTGGTGGTGCTGGATGGCCAGGACAACGTGCTGTATAGCGAGCTGGTAAACGAAATTACCACCGAGCCAGACTATGATGCAGCGCTTGCCGCGCTGAAATAAGCCCGTAGATAGCAAAAAGCCCGGTTTTTAAGCCGGGCTTTTTTATGCCTGAAAATGAGGGACTGTTATTCTTCGCTGTCGTCGGTGAGCTTGCGATTGCTCAGCCCGTATTCCCGCAGCTTATTGGCAATTGCCGTATGCGAGACGCCCAAACGCTTGGCCAGTTTGCGGGTGCTGGGATAAGTGCGATAAAGACGAGTCAGTACCGAGCGTTCAAAACGCTTGCTGATATCATCCAGCGAGCCTTCCATCACTTCATCCCCTAACGCTATCTCCACCTCAAAATCCGGCAGAATGATATCTTGCGGGCGCAGCTCGTAGCCGTCCGTTTGGGTCAGGGCACGATAGATGGCGTTCTTCAGCTGTCGCACGTTGCCAGGCCAGCCGTACTTGCACAGGAAGCTACTGAGATCGTTGGCCAGTTTCGGCCTGGCGACCCCTTGTTCATCGGCAAAGCGCGCCACAAACAGCTCGGTGAGTGGCATGATATCCTGCGGGCGTTCGCGCAGCGGCGGGATGGTGATGGTCAGCACGTTCAAACGGTAATAGAGATCTTCACGGAATTCACCGCGCTGCACCAGTTCGGTCAGGTTTTTCTGCGTGGCGCAGATCACCCGCACGTCCACATGCACCTCATGCTCTTCCCCTACCCGGCGGAACGTACCGTCGTTGAGGAAACGCAGCAGTTTGGTTTGCATGCGTGGCGACATCTCGCCAATCTCATCCAGCAATACCGAGCCACCGTTGGCCTGCTCAAAGAAGCCCTTCTTACCTTCCAACGCATTCGGATAAGCACCCGGCGCATGGCCAAACAGTTCGCTCTCTACCACATCGTCCGGCAAGGCGGCACAGTTCAGCGCCAGGAACGGCTGTTTGCCACGTGGGCTGCGCAGGTGGCAGGCCCGCGCCAGAATATCTTTCCCCGTGCCGGTATCGCCCACAATCAGCAATGGGGCATCCAGCATGGCCAGTTTACGCGCCTGCTCCAGCACGTGGCGCATTTTCGGGCTGACGGCGACAATATGGTCAAACTCGGTATCGTCATTCACCGACAGGTTCTGCAGCTGGCGGCCCATGCGGGCAGTGGATTTGAGCATTACCACGGCGCCCACGGGAGCATTCTGCTGTTGCTCATCTTCCAGATAGATCGGGGTGATATCCATCAGGAAATCCTGGCTGCGGATCACCACCCGCTCGGAATGCGGCTTAGTGTCTTCACTCTCCAGCCAGCGGCTGAAGTTATAGCCGCCAATCAGTTGGCTCGCCGTTTGATTGCGGATCTTGTCTTCGCTGAAGTTGAACAGCGTCTGAGCCGCCGGGTTAGTCAGTTCCACCTTGCCTTTCATATCGATGGAAAACACCGGTTCCGGCATCGACTCCAGCAACGCACGTAACGCACGGTGTTCACGTTCGGAAGGCATAAAGTTAACGGTGCGCACATCGGTCACACCGCTGATGCGCCGGATCTCCGCCATCAGCGCGCGGAAGGTATCAAAATCCAGCTGGGAAAAATTGAGGTAAATACGGCCGATAGGATCAATTTCGATGCCGCGCAGGTCGATACCGCGCGATACCAAAAGATCGAGTAATTCTCGAGTGAGACCGAGACGGTCTTCGCAAAATACTTCCAAACGCATCAGTATTGGCCTTATCTCTGCAGGTGCGGGGATGTCTGGTGATGATGATAACCTCTCCCCCGGAAGGAAGAAGCGATCTGTCAGCAAAAGTTGACAGAGCTCCAGTTTATCACTGCTATTAGCGGTTTTAAACGCCAGCCAATAACACCATCGGCGTAATTTTAGCTTATTTCTAGAGAGTTATCATATTCAGCATTATTTTGGCAGCGGATTATCATGCGGTCACAGGGGGATGTTCTTTCGTCAATCTGTGGTTACAAACTGAGAAAAGAGCCCTCTCCGGTTACAAATGATAGTAATTCTCGTCTGAGTATTTTATAGTTGCGCTGCGTAACTATAAAGAAAGAGAGATGACCATGCTTAGAAAGCATTCACTGGCAGCATTTTGCTGCACCACGCTGTTGTTGAGCGCCCCAACTCAAGCGCTGGACCTATCCTATAAGGCGCCGGAGCCCAGCATTAAAGCCGCCCCCGCCCCCAAAGCCGTACCTGGGCCCGCGGAAAAAACCGCCAAGGCGCCAGTGGTCTGGTCAGAATCAGAAGATAAAACCGGCTTCAGTGCCAATCTTGAATGCGACCATCCCAGCTGCAGCCGCCCACGCGACAAATCGTATTCGACGCTTAATCGCCCTGTGAAAAAAACCGATCGCCTGCGCCAGTCCGATCCCTACTCCACCAATCAGGATCCCGATTACAGCGTGAACATGGGTTATAAGTGGTAATGACGCTTAAGAATCTCTGATAGAAGACGTGCTTAGCCGCAAGCTCATGGGTGACGAAGCGACCAGAATTACCCAAAAGAGCAAGCCCTCTCACTATATGAGAGGGTTGGAGTGAGGGGTAATTAATTGAGCGGTGCCTGGCTGGTTTCCTTGATGTACAGGAAGGCGAACAGCGATAAAACACAACCGGCAATCACGTAAAACGCCGGGGCCGTGGTATTACCGGTTAGCTTGATCAGATAGGAAGCCACCGATAATGAGAAACCGCCAAAGATCCCCACGGCAACGCTATAAACCAGCGATAACCCGGTGGTTCTTACCCGCCTTGGGAATATTTCCGGCAAAATGGTGATGGACGGCGAAGCACCGATAATATTGATAATGCTCAGCACAATCATAACCGCAAACAACATTTCAATACTGGGGTGGGTGCTGAGTAAATAAAAGGCCGGATAAATCAGCACAACTATTGCTATTCTCGCCCAGGCAATCAACCGGACCCTGCCCACTTTATCTGACCACATTCCCGCTAGCGGCCCACCAATCAGCGTAATCAAACCGGCGATGGCACCGATTAACATGCTATAGCTGGTATCCAGTTTTAATATACTGATGGCGTAGTTGGGAATATAAAACATGATGATCATATGTGGGATGGTTCCCCCCATCGTCAGCAAAATTCCCGCCAAGGTTTCTTTATAATAGGTAGTTATCACTTCCAGCAAGGGTATTTTGCTAACGCTTTCGGTGGCCGTTGGTAAGGTGTGAGTGGCGGTTTCTTCCAGCTTAAAGCGAATATACAGCCCCACCGGAACAATCACGATGCCAAACAGGAACGGGATACGCCAGCCCCAGGCTTCCACACTCGCCTCTGGCATGCAATTTACCAGGATCACCAACGTCATGGCGGCAAATACGTTGCCCGCACCTTGGCTCGCTACCTGCCATCCCCCGTAAAACCCGCGATTATGGGGTTTAGCATACTCCACCAGCAGGGTCGTTGATGCGCCTAACTCACCGCCGGCGGAGAAGCCTTGCATCAACCTGGCCAGGGTAATAATGATCGGGGCCGCAGTCCCGATGCTTTCATATGACGGGGTGATACCAATCGTCAGGGTACTGAGCCCCATCAGCAGGAACGTCAGCGTCATGGCGGGCTTGCGCCCTTTTTTATCGGCATAATGGCCGATGACCAGTGCCCCCAGCGGCCTGGCAAGATAACCCATCCCAAAGATCAGGAAGGTCATCGTCATGCTCACCAAAGGGTCTGTCGCGGGGAAATAAGCTTTTGCTATATAGGTCGCAAAAAATGCGTAAAGCACCAGATCAAAAAACTCTAAGCCATTGCCTAACGTGGTAGCCACAATGGCCCTAGCCGGGGACTTTCTTTCCTTGACGCTATCCATGGCCTGTCCTTAATTTCATTTGTAGGGGCGCCGCATGCTTCGCCCGTACAGATAATCGATGTTATGCCAGGATCGAACATTTTCGACCCTGACAAATTCAGGAGTATCACTAACTTATTAAAGACCGAGGTTTATTCCTTCAGGAATTCCTGCGTCAACGCAGACCAATAGGCGATCCCTCTGAGTATGATTTCATCATTAAAATCATAGCCGGGGTTGTGTACCATGCAGCTATTTTCACCCTGGCCGTTACCTAATAATAAATAACTGCCCGGGCACTGGTTCAGCATAAAGGCAAAGTCTTCGCTGCCCATCAACGGTTCCGGGATATCAATCACCTGCTGGGGATGGCTATCACCCATTAAATTTTGCGCCACCTGCTTGGCAAAGCGGGTCATCTCCGGTTGGTTGACCAACACGGGATAGGTGTGATCATAATCAATATCGATCCTGGCACCGTATGAGGCCGCCTGGGCCGCCACTAACGTCTTGATGCGCTCTTCCAACAACTCCCTGATTTGCGGATCCAACGCGCGCACGCTTAACTTTAATACCGCTGAGTCGGCGATAACATTACTGGCCATACCGGACTGGAATGAACCTACGGTGATCACACCCGGCTCTTGCGCGCCCAGATTACGCGCGACGATCGTCTGCAATGCCATCACAATACTGGCCCCGACGACCACGGCATCAACGGTGCCCTTCGGCATCGCACCATGACCCCCTTTGCCGTGAATGGTGATGGTGACCGTATCACTGGAGGCCATAAACGCCCCCTCGCCAAAAACAAATTGCCCCTGCGGGAAGCCCGGCATGTTGTGCATGGCAAAAACGGCATCACAGGGGAAGCGTTTAAACAGGCCGTCGTCGATCATCTTCTGGGCACCGGCCAACCCCTCTTCTGCGGGTTGAAAAATGAGGTGCAAGGTGCCATCGAAACAGGCGTGGTCGGCCAGATAATGTGCCGCGCCAAGCAGCATCGCGGTGTGGCCGTCATGCCCGCAGGCATGCATGATGCCTTCGTGCTGGCTGCTGTAAGGGAGTTGCGTATTTTCCAGGATCGGCAAGGCATCCATATCTGCCCGAATACCTAACGTGCGGGGGCTGTTGCCTCTTTTCAACGTCCCAACCAGGCCGGTGATACCGAGCCCTCTTGTCACCTGATACCCCCACTCCTCAAGCTTTCTCGCTACCAGATCGGCGGTTTGTCGTTCCTCGAATCCCAGTTCAGGGTACTGATGAATATGTCGACGGAGGGTTTGGCTTTCGTCGGCATAGGGTTGTAAGGTCTCTAAGTTCGGCTCACGGTGCGGCATGTTCATTACCTCCTGTCCTTGGGATTGATGTCTTGGTGCTAAAGCGGCGAGCTAATATCGCGGATCTTCCGCTGGCGCAGTCAGATATTCAGATTAATTGTTGGTCAAATATACCGTCTTCTTTGCCGCTGTCCGTGGGATTTTTCGTGACCAAGACCGCAAAACAAACACTTTATTAACTTATCATTAACAATTAATGGGTATTGCAGAGGTGTACAAAAAGAAGGGGGTTTTTGGCGGTGCAGCCATAAGGCTGCGTCTGATTGACGCAGCCTGGAGAAGTCAGACTTTGCTTTGACCTTTTTTCATGGTGTCTTTCAACTGGTTAATCAATTGACCACGGAAATCACCCAGTTTCGGCTTATCACCTTCTAACCAAGGTAACGGGCGGCACAGTTCCATCGCCTTGATGCCCAATCGCGCCGTCAACAAACCCGCCCCTATCCCCTGCGCGGCCCGCGCAGACAACCGCGCCGCAATATCCTGCGACATCCAATCCATGCCCACTTCCCGCACCAGTTCGGAAGCGCCGGCAAAGGCGATATTCAGCAACACCAGGCGGAACAGACGGATGCGGCTGAAATAGCCCAGTTCGATGCCATATAGGGTCGCAATGCGGTTAATCAGGCGGATATTGCGCCAGGCGATAAAGGCCATGTCCACCAAGGCCAACGGACTGACGGCGATCATCAGCGTCGACTCTGCCGCCGAGCGGCTGATTTCGCGCCGCGCCTGATTATCCAGCACCGGCTGCACCAGCTTGGCATACAGCGCAACCACTTCGCGGTCGTTCTGGGTTTCATGTAATGAAGCCTGCCAGCGTTGTAATGCGGGGTGCCCTTGATCCAACCCGGCCTGACGCGCCAGCTTTTCACAAAACTCGCGCCCTCTCCCCAGGCCGTGACTGTGCAGCAGTTCCCGAGCTTCGTCACGCTCTTCTGCACGTTGGCGTAGGCGGTATAGCCTGCGCCATTCCCCCACCACCGAACCAATACCGGCGAAGACGATCAGCCCACCGGCGATCCCGCCACCCAGCGCGATCCAATCCTGTTGCACCCAGGAGGTATGTACCCACTGGACACCTTGAGCCACCACGCTGACGCCAAACAGCATCAGCCCGGCGTTAACCATTTTACGCCACAGGCTGCGCTTGGGTTTCAACGCGGCGTTAACGATACCTTCCGCGCGCCCTTCCTCTTCTTCCTGTTCCATCTCTGGCGCTGCCGGATAGAATTTCTCGGCTTGCTGTTCGTCAAATTCCAAGCCTGCGCGCAACACCGGTTCCTGTGGCGGCTGCAACGGCTCGGCAAAATCGATACGCGGTTTTAACGGCTCGCTCATCGTAATTTATCTCCCAATAAAAACTCCATCACCGCGTCCAGACGGATATGCGGCAGCGGACTGTCAACGCTCATCATGCGTGGGCGGAACTGGTCAAAATGGAACCCTTGTTGCTGCCAGAACGCCGGGCCTGGCAGGCGCGCAGGCACTTCGCCAGGGAAGACCGTCAGCGGTGCGCCATCGTCCAGACGGTGGCCTTTCAATGCCGGTATCGGCTGCCCATGATGATCGACAATGCCGCTTTCGGTCGCCTGTACCGAAGCCAGGCCGACGCAGTCCATGCTGATGCCTTCAAACGCGGCGTTCTGCCAGGCTTCCTGCACCAGTTGCTGTAACAGCGAAACCAGATTGGCGTGCTGATCGGCGGTGATATGGTCCGCCTTGGTTGCCGCAAACATCAGTTTGTCGATGGTCGGCGAAAACAGGCGGCGGAACAGCGTGCGCTTGCCGTAGTGGAAGCTTTGCATTAACTGGGTCAGCGCCAAACGCATATCATTAAACGCCTGCGGCCCGCTGTTGAGCGGTTGCAGGCAGTCCACCAGCACGATCTGGCGATCGAAACGCACAAAGTGCTCTTTATAAAACGCCTTGACGATCGACTGGCAGTAATAGTTAAAACGGGCGCGCAACATGCCTGCATTGGTATGTTTGTCCGCCTGAGCCAGGCGCGATTCCCCTGCCGCATCGACGTTCGGCCACGGGAAGAACTGCAGCGCAGGCGCTCCGGCCATATCGCCAGGCAGCACAAAGCGCCCAGGTTGGATAAAGTGCAGCCCTTCAGCCTTACAGCGCAGCAGGTAGTCGGTATAAGCCTGGGCGATCGCCGCCAGCTTGTTTTCATCCGCCGGGGCCAACGGATCGAGATCTTTGCACAATGCTAGCCAAGGCTCAGCCCAGCGCGCGCGGTCGCCCTGCAACAACCCAGCCATCTGACGTGACCAGGCCAGGTAGTCCTGTTCCAGCATCGGCAAATCCAGCAGCCATTCGCCCGGATAGTCGACGATCTCCAGATACAGCGTGGAGGTTTCTTTAAAATGGCGTAGCAGTGAATCATTGGAACGGTAGCGCAGCGCCAAGCGGATTTCGCTGACGCCACGGGTTGGCGTTGGCCAGCTTGGCGGATTGCCATACAGCTGCGCCAGGCCTTCGTCGTAGGTGAAACGTTGGATACCGAGGTCGCGTTGAGGAATGCGTTTCACCCCCAACAGCCTTTCTTCCCGCACAGGGGAAAACAGCGGCATACGCGCGCCGCTGTGAACATGGAGTAATTGATTGACCAATCCGGTGATAAACGCCGTCTTACCGCTGCGGCTCAAGCCGGTGACTGCCAGCCGCAGATGACGATCCATCCCGCGATTGACCAGCGAAGTTAACTCATTTTGCAGTCGTTTCATTGTTCTCCTTGGCATAGCGCCCGAACGCCTTGTTCAGCCCTTTGCGAAACAGCGGTTCCAGCAACAGGGCCAACATGTAACGCAGCGGTTTGCGGCTGACGGTTTTCAGCAACCACGCGGTTGCCCCCGCCGGGCCATAACTCATTAGCGCTATGATGATGACTTTCGACAAGGTCTTCAACAATGCACCTACTCCCCATTTTGGTGAAGCGGTTTTTGGGGCATTAATCGCATAGGTTTTACTCATGGTTGCTGCCCTCCGGCAAATGTTGGGGAAAAAGTCGGTGCAATGCCTGACCTGCGGCGTACGCAGGCCCGTGCATCGTTAAGAGAGGTTACAGTTGGCGAAAGCGGCTCTGCACGCCAAAGGTGTCAGACGTGACGTAGCGCTCAACCTTGCGCAACTGCTGCTCCCCGCTGCTCAATTCGTATTCCAGCTTATCAAGCAACTGGCGCGGTGTGGCCTGATGTTCATCCTGATAACGGCTGGCTGGAGCCTCCTCAAGCACGAAGACCAAGGCGATATAGGCGACCACCGTAATGAAAAACAGCCCGAAGAACAGCGACAGCACGGCAATCACCCGGATCAAACGCACGGGCACGTCAAAATAGTGGGCAAGGCCAGCGCAAACGCCCTTCAGCATGCCTTCTTCAGGTACACGGTACAGTTTTTTACTGCCTAACGTGTTGCCCTTGTATGAACCGCTGTCGTCGGTGTAGTAAGAACGATCGCGACGATCGCCAAACTTTCCTCTGTCCTGGTCTCTACGCATTACGACTGCCTCCAATTCGGGTGTTCCGCATCAAGAATGTCTTCCAACGCCTGAATACGATCGCGCATGCGTGAGGCCTGCTCCGCCAGCTGCGTCAGACGTTGCATCTCCTGATGACTCAGTTGAACGCCGCTCTGTTGCCGATTGCTGTAATGCAACCAAAGCCAAATCGGTGCGACAAACAACACAAAGATTGTCAACGGGATGGCAAGTAATAGAGCACTCATTTCAATTCCTTCTTATTGGCCGTAGTGTGGCGGCCACGCTGGGTGGCCGCTTAAGCATTATTCCGGGCGGTTCATCTTGGCTTTCATTGCCGCCAGTTGCTCACTGATGGCATCGTCCGCCTGCAGTTCGGCAAACTCCTGATGCAGGCTTTTCTTTTTGCCAATGCTGACGCTTTCCGCTTCGGCTTCCATATGGTCGATACGGCGCTCAAACTGTTCAAAACGCGCCATCGCCTCATCCAGTTTACCGCTGTCCAGCTGGCGACGCACATCCCGTGAAGAAGAAGCCGCCTGATGGCGCAGGGTTAATGCCTGCTGGCGTGCACGGGTTTCGGTCAGCTTGTTTTCCAGCTCGCCAATTTCACTCTTCATGCGGGCCAGCGTCTCTTCTACTGTAGCCACTTCCTGGCTCAGCGTAGCTAGTAGGTCGGCCACTTTCTGTTTTTCGATCAACGCCGCACGGGCCAGGTCTTCTTTATCTTTACGCAGCGCCAGTTCGGCTTTGTCCTGCCAGTCATTGATCTGGTTTTCACCCTGCTCAATGCGGCGCAGCAGCTGTTTTTTCTCCGCCAGGGCACGCGCTGAGGTGGAGCGCACTTCAACCAGCGTGTCTTCCATTTCCTGGATCATCAAACGCACCAGCTTTTGCGGGTCTTCTGCTTTATCGAGCAGAGTATTGATGTTGGCGTTCACGATGTCGGCAAAACGAGAAAAGATACCCATAATTTACTTCCTCTTGGTTCTGAAGGCGTCTGAAGCGCCGAGTTAAGTTATACAACTTGCCCCAAGAGTTAATCAAGAAGCGTGCCAACTTTTATTTCATTGAAATACAAAGATTATTTGTTTTTGACTCTCGCCACGCTTGCTGTAGAGTGAGTGTTTTCACCAAACATTGGCGAATTTCATCATGAGCGAACCGTTAGAGAACCTGTTGGGCGAGGCCAACGCCTTTGTGGAGGTGCTGGAGCAAGTTTCACAGTTGGCCAAGCTCAATAAACCGGTGCTGGTGATCGGTGAGCGCGGCACCGGTAAGGAGCTGATTGCCCACCGGTTGCACTATCTTTCCAACCGTTGGCAAGGGCCGTTTATCTCCCTCAACTGTGCGGCACTGAATGAGAACCTGCTGGACTCGGAGCTGTTTGGCCATGAGGCTGGCGCGTTTACCGGCGCACAAAAACGCCACCTTGGCCGCTTTGAACGTGCCGATGGCGGCACCCTGTTTCTGGATGAATTGGCAACCGCGCCAATGCTGGTGCAAGAAAAGCTGCTGCGGGTGATTGAATATGGCCATCTGGAGCGCGTGGGTGGCAGCCAACCGCTGCGGGTGGATGTCCGGCTGGTGTGCGCCACCAATGACGATCTGCCCGCGCTAGCGGCCGCCGGTAAATTCCGCGCCGATCTGCTGGACCGCCTGGCCTTCGACGTGGTGCAACTGCCGCCGCTGCGCCAACGCCAGCAAGACATCATGCTATTGGCCGAGCATTTCGCCATTCAGATGTGCCGCGAGCTGTCACTGCCGTTGTTCCCCGGCTTCAGTGAACATGCGCGAGCGACGCTGCTCGGCTACTCCTGGCCGGGTAACGTACGTGAGCTGAAAAACGTGGTGGAGCGCTCCGTTTACCGCCATGGTTCAGACCAGGATGAGCTGGATGAGATCATCATTAACCCCTTTGCCAAGCGTTCAGAGCCGCTTGATGATGAGGTAACCGCGCCGGCCAGTAATTTACCTGCGTTGCCGCTGGATTTTAAAAGCTGGCAGCATCAGCAGGAGAAAACCCTGCTGGAGATGGCATTGAAACAGGGCCGCTTCAATCAGCGCAAAGCTGCCGATTTGCTGGGGCTGACCTATCATCAGCTACGCGGCATGTTGAAAAAGCATGCGTTGCTGCAAGGTAGCGACCCAGAGGGAAGTTAAACCGACTGGGCGATGAATTCACGTAACCATTGATGGGCGGGATCGCGATGCGAACGCTCATCCCACAGCATTGCCAGCTCATAACCCGGGATCTCCACTGGTGGCTCGGCAATCTGTACTTCAGGGCTGTCGCGTACCAAGCGTTCGGGTAGCATCGCCACCAGATCCGTCTTAGCGATCACCGATTTCACAAACAGAAAATGCGGGACGGAAAGGACTACCCGCCGCGAAAGCCCAACCTGCTCCAGCGTGTGATCTGTGATGCCGCTAAATCCCCCGCCGTTTGGCGAAACCACCACGTGCTCCAGTTGGCTAAATTGCGCCAGCGTCGGGCGAGCCGTCAACGCGGGGTGACCAATGCGGCCCACCAACACATACTTCTCCTTGAATAACACGCGTTGACGCATCCCTGATGGTGCGCAGTCCTGAGTGTGAAAGGCCAGATCGATCTCCCCCATCTCCGCCTGCCGGGCAATCCTAGTTGGTGCCAGTTCCAATACTGCCAACCGGCTGTTGGGAGCGGCCTGACGAAGCCGTGCCAATGCGGGCAACAGCACCGTGGATTCGCCATAATCGGATGCGGCAACGCGCCAGGTGATATTCGCACTGGCCGCCTCAAACGGGCTGATGGGTGAAACGGTGTGTTCCAGCACTTCCAGCGCCTGCCGCAAAGGTTCACGTAAAGCCTCTGCTCTGGCCGTTGGCCGCATACCTCTAGGGCCCGGCAGCAGCAGCGGATCGTCGAAAAACGCTCTCAGCTTGGCCAGATGAGCGCTTACCGAAGGTTGCGACAGCGACAACCGCTCCGCCGCGCGCGTAACGTTCAATTCCATCAGTAACACATCCAACGTCACCAGGAGATTGAGATCCAGCCTGCCGAAATTACTCATGCAAATACCTGTAATCATCTAAATCAATTTTAACTATACCTGGCGCTAACCTACTCTGTTGCTCTCTTTACAGCAATGGAACTTAATGATGAATATTTTGCTGGTCTACGCTCACCCGGAAGCCCAATCGCTTAATGGCTCACTAAAAAACTTTGCGGTCAAACATCTGCAGGACGCTGGGCATCAGGTACAGGTTTCCGATCTGTACGCCATGAAATGGAAAGCCTCTTTGGATGGCGAAGACCGTATGGATCGGGATCGAGCCAACCGCTTCAACCCGGTACTGGATTCCCGGATCGCTCTGGAACGAGGAACGCAAAGTGCAGATATTGCGCTGGAACAAGAGAAGTTACTCTGGGCGGATACCGTGATCCTCCAGTTTCCACTGTGGTGGTTCTCCATGCCAGCCATCCTCAAAGGTTGGGTAGAACGCGTGTATGCCTATGGCTTCGCGTACGGCGTTGGCGAGCATTCCGATACGCATTGGGGGATCGTTATGGCGAAGGTACGCTGGCAGGGAAACGGGCTATGTTGCTGGTTACCGCTGGCGGTTGGGAGTCTCATTACAGCCCGCGCGGTATCAACGGCCCGATAGCGGATATTCTCTTCCCTATCCACCATGGCATTCTGTATTACCCCGGCTTTGACGTACTGCCACCGTTTGTGGCGTACCGCACCGATCGCTTCGACGAGGCGAAATTCCCAGAGCTTTGTGCGGCGCTGGGGGAACGACTGGATACGCTGGCCAGTACCGAGCCTTTGCCATTCCGTCAGCAAAACTTTGGCGATTATGCGATCCCACAGTTAACGCTGCGAGAAGACATTGCCCCTGGCCGCTCCGGTTTTGCCGTTCACCTGAAATAGAGGCAAAAAAAAAGCCAGCACCCGAGCTGGCTAAGTAAACACTGGAAGCAATGTGAGCAATGTCGTGCCTTCCACAAAGGGCCACAAGGTGTGGCCTTCCGTGAACTGCCAAATGATGATAATGGTTCTCAGTATCATCTGTAAAGCACTTTGTTGAGAATTTTTCTCATTACCACACTAAGCTTGGGTAATTATCCACCGGCACGGATTTCGGGCTGAGGCCGACACGCCAAAAAACAGCGGCAAGCTTAACCAAACCGCCGAAATTTCAGTCATTTTGCTCAAGGAATTGGGCTGTTGGTCAGAGTGCGATACACTAACGTTATTGCTTAATAACCCATGAAGCGTCTATGCGTGGTTTACCTCTTTGGATAATGTCGCTCGGCTGCCTGGCAACGTCTGCCCTGGCCGCGACACCGGCTGTGCCCAGCGCAGCACCACCGCCAGCAGACATCCGCCAGAGCGGCTTTGTCTATTGCGTCAGCGGCATACTGAACACCTTCAATCCGCAGATGGCCAGCAGCGGTCTGACGGTCGATACCCTCGCCGCCCAGCTTTACGATCGGCTACTGGATGTCGACCCCTACACTTACCGCCTGATCCCGGAACTGGCGGAAAGCTGGGAAGTGCTGGACAACGGCGCTACCTACCGTTTCCACCTGCGCCGGGATGTGCCTTTCCAGACCACCGCCTGGTTCCAACCCACCCGCAAAATGAACGCCGACGATGTGGTGTTCAGCTTTCAGCGGGTGTTTGACCAGAAGCATCCGTTCCACAATGTCAACGGCGGTGAATATCCGTACTTCGATAGTTTGCAGTTTGCCGACTCTGTGCAAAGCGTGAAAAAGCTGGACCAATACACCGTCGAGTTCCGCTTGCAGGCACCGGATGCGTCCTTCCTATGGCATCTGGCAACCCATTATGCGCCGGTGCTATCGGCAGAATATGCCGACAATCTGACGCTGGATGGCACCCAGGAAATGATCGATCGTGAACCGGTCGGCACCGGCCCATTCTTGTTGAACGAATACCGTTCCGGACAATATATCCGTCTGGCACGCAATGACGTTTACTGGAAAGGGAAACCACGCATGCCGCAGGTGGTGATCGACATGGGGGCCGGGGGTACGGGCCGCTTGTCCAAATTGCTGACCGGCGAGTGCGACGTATTGGCCTACCCCGCTGCCAGCCAGCTTTCGATCCTGCGTGACGATCCGCGTTTACGCCTGACGCTGCGCCCTGGGATGAATATCGCCTATCTGGCCTTCAACACCCGCAAGCCGCCGCTGGATAACCTGAAGGTGCGCCAGGCCATTGCGTTAGCTATTAACAACCAACGCCTGATGCAGTCGATCTATTACGGCACCGCAGAGACCGCCGCCTCGATCCTACCGCGCGCCTCCTGGGCCTATGATAATGATGCCCACGTTACCGAATACGATCCGGCCAAGGCGAGAGAGATGCTACGCGAAGCTGGTGTGGGACCACTGGATCTGAAACTGTGGGTGCCTACCGCATCACAATCCTATAACCCTAGCCCGTTGAAAACGGCGGAGCTGTTACAGGCAGATTTGGCTCAGGTCGGCATTAATGTCACCATCGTGCCGGTAGAGGGCCGCTTCCAGGAAGCCCGGCTGATGGAGATGAACCACGATCTGACGCTCACCGGTTGGTCAACCGACAGTAACGATCCGGATAGCTTCTTCCGCCCGCTGCTGAGCTGTGCGGCAATCCGTTCGCAAACCAACTATGCTCACTGGTGTGATCCCGCTTTTGATGAACAGTTGCAGGATGCCTTGTTGTCACAGCAGTTATCACAGCGTATCGAGCATTATCAGCAGGCGCAGAAGATCCTCGAACAGCAGTTGCCGGTATTGCCGCTGGCCTCCTCTTTGCGTTTGCAGGCCTACCGTTATGATATTAAAGGACTGGTGTTGAGCCCGTTCGGCAACTCATCATTTGCCGGGGTGTACCGTGAACCGGCGGAGGCCGCGAAAAAGTGATTATCTTTACCTTACGCCGCATTCTGTTGCTGCTGATCACGCTGTTCTTCCTGACGCTGGTCAGCTTCAGCCTGAGCTACTTTACCCCGCGCGCGCCGTTAAACGGTGCCGCCTTGCTGGATGCCTACCAGTTCTATTTCGTCAGCCTGCTGCACTGGGACTTTGGCGTTTCCAGCATCAACGGCCAGGCGATCAGCGAACAGCTGCGCGAAGTGTTCCCGGCCACCATGGAACTGTGCATTTTAGCCTTCACGCTGGCCCTGTTTATCGGCATTCCGCTGGGCATTATTGCCGGTGTGATGCGCGGCAAGTGGCAGGATACCGCCATCAGTACCTTTGCCCTGCTGGGCTTTTCCATTCCGGTGTTCTGGCTGGCGCTGCTGCTGATGCTCTATTTTTCACTGCATCTTGGCTGGTTGCCGGTGTCAGGCCGTTTCGATCTGCTGTATCAGGTCAAGCAGGTCACCGGTCTGGCGCTGGTTGACGCCTGGCTGTCTGATTCGCCTTATCGCAATGAGATGATTGCCAGTGCGCTGCGCCATATGGTGCTGCCGATTACCGCTCTGGCGGTGGCCCCAATCACCGAGGTGATCCGCTTGATGCGCATCAGCACCGACGATGTCCTCAGCCAGAACTACATCAAGGCTGCCGCTACACGCGGCCTGTCACGCTTCACCATTATCCGCCGTCACGTGTTGCACAACGCGTTACCGCCGATCATTCCAAAACTCGGTCTGCAATTTTCAACCATGCTCACGCTGGCCATGATCACCGAGGTGGTGTTCAGTTGGCCAGGGTTGGGGCGCTGGCTGATCAATGCCATCCGCCAACAGGACTACGCGGCCATCTCCGCAGGCGTGATGGTGATCGGCACGCTGGTGATCACTATTAACGTGCTGGCCGACATTCTGGGCGCGGCGACCAACCCGCTGAAACATAAGGAATGGTATGCCCTTCGATAACGTATACCGCGAAAAGAAAATGCCTAGCCCGCTGCTCTATACCTGGCGGATTTTCTATGGCGACACTTTGGCGATGATTGGTTTTTATGGGGTGATCGGCCTGCTGCTGCTTTCCCTGTTCGGCAGCCTGCTGGCACCTTACGCCCTCGATCAGCAATTCCTGGGATATCAGTTGCTACCACCGTCCTGGTCACGCTACGGCAACGTGTCGTTCTTCCTGGGCACCGACGATCTGGGCCGCGATATCCTTAGCCGTTTGCTGACCGGCACCGCCGCCACCTATGGTTCGGCACTGATTGTGACCATCGCCGCCGCCCTATGTGGCGTGATCCTGGGGGTATTTGCCGGGGTCACCCATGGTCTGCTGTCTGCGATGCTCAACCATATTCTCGATACCCTGCTCTCCATCCCGTCACTGCTGCTGGCGATTATCGTGGTGGCCTTCCTTGGGCCGAAACTGGAACACGCCATGCTGGCCGTTTGGCTGGCACTGTTGCCACGGATGGTGCGTACCATCTACAGCGCAGTGCACGATGAGCTGGAAAAAGAGTATGTGGTCGCAGCCCGTCTGGATGGAGCTTCGACGATGCAGATCCTGTGGTACGCCGTGGTGCCGAACATTGCCGCCGTACTGATCACCGAATTCACCCGCGCGTTGTCGATGGCCATTCTCGACATCGCGGCGTTGGGCTTCCTCGATCTGGGGGCGCAGTTGCCTTCCCCGGAATGGGGAGCCATGTTAGGCGACTCGTTGGAGTTGGTGTATGTCGCACCTTGGACCGTGATGCTGCCCGGTGCCGCTATTCTGATCAGCGTATTGCTGGTTAACCTGTTGGGCGACGGAATACGCCGCGCGATCAATGCGGGAGTGGAATAATGCCGTTACTCGATATCCGCAATCTGACGATTGAATTTATGACCGCCGAAGGGCCGGTGAAGGCCGTCGATCGCGTCAGTATGACGCTGACAGAAGGTGAAGTGCGCGGCCTGGTAGGCGAATCCGGCTCAGGAAAAAGCCTGATCGCCAAAGCCATATGCGGCGTGACCAAAGATAACTGGCGCGTCACCGCCGACCGCTTCCGCTTTGACGATATCGACCTGTTGCAGCTCAGCCCGCGTGAACGGCGCAAACTGGTGGGCCACAACGTTTCGATGATCTTCCAGGAGCCGCAGTCCTGCCTTGATCCTTCCGAAAGCATTGGCCGCCAGTTGGCTCAGGCCATTCCCGGCTGGACTTACAAGGGCCGTTGGTGGCAGCGCTTTAACTGGCGCAAACGGCGGGCGATTGAGCTGTTGCACCGCGTCGGTATCAAGGACCATCTCGATATCATGGGCAGCTTCCCTTACGAACTCACCGAAGGGGAATGCCAGAAAGTGATGATCGCCATTGCGTTGGCCAATCAGCCAAGATTGCTGATCGCCGATGAGCCAACCAACGCCATGGAACCCACCACGCAGGCGCAGATCTTCCGTCTGCTGGCGCGTCTGAACCAAAACAATAACACCACCATCCTGCTGATCAGCCACGATTTGCAGATGATGAGCAAGTGGGCCGACCGGGTTAACGTGCTGTACTGCGGCCAGACGGTGGAGAGTGCGCAATGTGAAGACCTGCTTGCCGCCCCTCATCATCCTTATACCCAGGCGCTGATCCGCGCTATGCCGGACTTTGGCCGTTCACTGCCGCATAAGAGCCGTCTGAATACGCTGCCGGGAGCGATCCCCTCATTGGAGCATCTGCCAATCGGCTGTCGCCTGGGGCCGCGCTGCCCGTATGCGCAAAAGCAATGTATTGAAACCCCACGCCTGCGCCCGGTGAAGAATCACCTGTTCGCCTGCCACTTCCCGCTGAACATGGAGGAGCAATAACATGGAAACGCTGTTGGAAGTGCGCAACCTGACCAAAACCTACCGCTATCGCACCGGGCTGTTCCGCCGCCAGCATGTGGAGGCGGTCAAGTCAGTCAGTTTTACCCTGCGTGAGGGCCAGACGCTGGCGATCATCGGTGAAAACGGCTCGGGTAAGTCAACCTTGGCGAAAATGCTTTCCGGTATGGTGGAACCCTCCTCGGGTGAAGTACTGATTGACGACCATCCGCTGGTCTATGGCGATTACCGCTACCGTAGCCAGCGTATCCGCATGATTTTCCAGGATCCGAGCACCTCGCTCAACCCACGTCAGCGCATCGGTCAGTTGCTTGATGCACCGCTACGTTTGAATACCGATCTGGAAGCCGCAGAGCGCGAGGTGCGCATCAACCAGACCCTTCGCCAGGTGGGGATGTTGCCAGACCACGCTTATTATTACCCG
This sequence comes from Serratia sp. 3ACOL1, assembly GCF_003668775.1. Taxonomy (NCBI): domain Bacteria; kingdom Pseudomonadati; phylum Pseudomonadota; class Gammaproteobacteria; order Enterobacterales; family Yersiniaceae; genus Serratia; species Serratia sp. 3ACOL1. Next base: position 1,728,893 of record NZ_CP033055.1, read on the forward strand.
CATATGCTGGCCTCTGGGCAGAAACAACGTGTCGCGCTGGCACGGGCGTTGATCCTGCAACCCAAGGTGATTGTTGCCGACGAGGCGCTGGCTTCGCTGGATATGTCGATGCGTTCGCAGATCATCAACCTGATGCTGGAGCTCCAGGAAAAGCACGGCATCGCCTACATTTATGTGACTCAGCATCTGGGGATGATGAAGCATATCAGCGACCAGGTGATGGTGATGCATGAAGGGGAAATCGTGGAGCGCGGCAGCACCGCCGAAGTGCTGGCCGCACCGCTGCACGACCTCACCAAGCGGCTGATCGCCAGCCACTTTGGCGAAGCGCTCACTGCCGATGCCTGGCGACGTGACGGCGGCAGGTTTTAGATAACTATCTTTGCGGGCTAGATTACGCCCCTTCCCCGTAAGAAAAAGGGACCTAACGTGCTTCATATTTGCACCTATATCTAATCACCACTCTGGGCCCTCTCTTTTTAAAGGAGAAGGCTCAGAGTGAAGGGAGATAGCGATAACTGATGTTCCATCCAGTTACTAATTAGTGCTCAATGCCCAATAAATAACCTGACACTTCCATGAGGATAATTGACAGTCTTTTTAAGCAATGATAAGGTGCATAAAACAGCCAAAGGATTGGGCTTTATCTTTAACCACATGCCGGGATTATCCATTCATAATATCAATGTAACTCCGGTTTTTAATTCTTAATAAATCCAAACAATTCGTGTTGGACGCTATATGATTGCAGATAAAGTAAGACTAGGCGGTATCCTAATTATATTGTCGCTATTTTTTAGCGGAACATCATTCGCCAAAGCGCCACCCCACACAGAGAGTGAACTAAGTATGCAAAGTACGTTCTCTCTCGGCAACAATGGGTTCATTGGCTCTATCAGCGAAGCTGAAAAGCTATATCTTGCTATATTACAACAAGATAATGGCGGTGATATCTTTATGCGTCTAGCAATATCCAGCACGTCAACCCCAGAAAGTAAGCTCTACGCAATCTGCGGTTTGAAAAAGCTGGGTCGGGAACCTCCGTCTTCAGCGGAGCTTAGCAAGATTTTAAACCAAGATATCACCATGCTAAAAGGAGACATCTTAAGAAAGGTGAAATTTAGCGAAGTATATGATTCAATCAAAATTGATGGATGTTAAATTGATAAGGAGACAGTAATGAGAAACCTCAGTACAGAAGAAATCACTTTAATCTGCGGCAGCATGAAATTAGACGGCATGCGCGAATCTACTAACGTCATCGATCAAAGAGGCTCAGACAAAGGTTCTTATATTGATGCTAACGGTACTTGTTGGGCACCTGGGACAAATTCATCAACCATGTTCCCCAATGGTGGCAGCTCAAATAATACGAGTAACAATCCCATCTTCGGTAATTAAGACTATAGCCACTTGCTTGTAAGCTGCTAGTGGCTTCTTCCCCACTAGCAGCAAATGCATATCACATTCTTGCAATATGAAAGCATATTTTATTCCATCCAGTTATTAATTAGCACTTAACATTATTTTATCTCGCCAATCGAATCGGTGAGGATATCCCCTACGTTGAGCCTTACAAACAACAGGATATCGCGCTGATGAACAACGCCCACCACAAACGCTTCTCGCAACTGATGCTTATCCTTGCCGCCGGTTTCGCTATTTATGGTCATGGTCTATGCAGCCATGACTGACGCCTGCTCCGTGGTTTTTTACCCTGCCGCCGTTGCCAACTGTAACGGTGGCTTGTTGTATTGATGAAGGATTTTATCCGATGGAACATCGCCTAACCCCTTTCCAGTGGTACCACGAAACCCAGCGTAGTTCTGGCGACAGTTCGCCACTCGAGCCTGCCGCTGCAAGCTTGCGAGAGCGTTTTCTGTTAGGCCTGGGCACGTTTAGCGACGAGGGATTGAATGCCGCCCTCAGCCATCGCATTGACGTTTTTACTGCATCTTCGGCCTGCTATCCGATACTGTTCCCCGATCGAGTCAACGTTTCGCGTGAAGTGACATTGTCACCTTACGATCGCCTGTCGACGGCCTTGACGGTGGCACAGGTCACTGGCGTGCAATCGCTTTGTAGCCATTACGCCGCTCGCCTCGCCCCTCTGGACAGCCCAGATGCTTCACGGGAAAGTAATGTCCGCCTGGCACAAATCACCCAATACGCCCGCCAACTAGCCAGCCAACCTACTCTGATTTGCTCTAAGGCCGTACAACAGCTCGGCGAAGTTGGCCTGAGCACGCAAGATATTGTGACCTTTTCGCAAATCATCGGTTTCGTTAGCTATCAGGCACGGGTGGTAGCCGGTATTGCCGCGCTGGCAGGCAGACCCGCCGTGGTGTTACCCGGTTTTCCCCAAATCGAAGATGCCGAACCGGCGGGATTTTCCTGTACGGAACGGTCATGGCAAACTCGCCTGCCGGAGATCGTTGTCGAGCAGGCCCAAGCTCGGCAGCTCGACATTCTGGACCAAAGCCACCCGGACGCCCGCAGCGAGTCTTATTACCTGCTGTTGGCCCACGACGCGCCAGCTCTACATGAGCGCAATGCGGTATTTAACAGCATTACCCACCACGCTGATGGGCTATCTCCGCGCCTGAAGGCTTTGGTTGCCCTGGTGACATCACGCATTAATGGCAGCCATTACTGTGCCGCCACGCTAGCCCATAACATTGCCGATCGGGAGTTGGCACTGGCATTAGTGGCTGGGATTGATAACGCGCTTGAGGTGGCCGACGATCCGGTAACCGCTGCCGTGATAGGCGTGACGGCCGAACTGACGCGAACGCCTGAGAAATTTACGGCACAAAGCGTGCAACCGCTGCTCAACAGCGGGCTGGATCGGTCGCAGGCATTGGACGTGATTTTAACCAGCGCGCTGTACGCCTGGGAAAACCGGCTGCGTTACAGTCTTGGCGATACGGTGGCAGCCGATTTAGCGCAATAACCATGCCTGAGCCGCATCAAAAAAGTGCTGTGCCAGCGGCGTGGCCCTTGCTGGCTCAGCAATTACCAAGGCGGCATGACGAGACATCGGCGCAATGGCAACGCTGCGCCGTTGCAGTTGCGGCATCATTTCCATCTGCAAGTTACCGCCGGGGAACAACCCGCATCCCAAGCCGACAAAAATCCCCTGTAACAGTTGGAAGATCGAGGTGGTTTCCATCCGGGTATGCAGCGTCAAGCCCGCCTCACGAAACTGTTGATCCAGATAACGACGGAAGTAACGCGTCGGCTCTGCCAGGCATAATGGCAACTCCGCCACGGTTGCCAGCGTTAGTGGACTTTCCCCCACCAGCTCGGGGAAATGCTGCGGATGAAATACCAGGTCGATACCGCTGTCAGCCAAAGACTGCGACTGAAAATGCAGCTCCTTCAGCGTTGGCAGCTCAAAGAAACCAATGCCGATATCCACCGTGTGCGCAGTTAGCGCTTCCAGCAACTGATCGGCGCTCAATACCGCTACGCGATAGTCTAACTGCGGGTAACGCTCGCTGACCGCCTTTAACATCTGCGCTAACGAAATGCTGCACTGGGGCACGGTGCCGATACGCAACGTCCCGTTCAGCCCGTGTTTAAGCGACTCCACTTCCAGCTTCAGCCCCTGGTAAACGGAAACAATTTCCCGCGCCCAAGCCAAGACCCTCTCGCCTTCGGCAGTGAAGCCTTCAAAGTTGTTGCCACGGTTGATCAACGAGACCCCGAGCTCTTTTTCCAGGTTTTTCAGCCGCATGGATAGGGTCGGCTGGCTGACAAAGCTGGCCTCAGCGGCACGGCCAAAGTGGCGTTCCCGCTCAAGATTACACAGGTAGATCAGTTGCTTAATATCCATGTATTGGCCCGGAAAATGATTTCTGCGTGAAGTATATCATTTGCTACGGCCTTGCTGGCAGTTGCGATAAGTGTCGTCTATCCCATCATTGCTCTATTCGATTAGACGCCAAGGCCTCACGCCCCTAGACTTGCCACATAAATACTCAAAATGCTTAAAAAGGCATTTACCTTTTAGCTACATTGATCACCTGCGAAGAAAATCATGAAATTTAAACCGTCAATCAAGCCTTATCGCGGCGCGGCGGGCGGCTGGGGCTCATTGGAAGCCACCACCCGCTATGTGTTCGACAGCAAACAGGCGCTGAAAAATCTGCGCAACCTGATGCGCGTTAACAAAGCGCGCGGTTTTGACTGCCCCGGCTGTGCCTGGGGCGATGACAACCACAGCACCTTCAGCTTCTGCGAGAATGGGGCCAAAGCGGTCAGTTGGGAGGCGACACGCAATGCGGTTGAACCGGCATTCTTTGCTGCCCACAGCGTCAGCACCCTGCGCGAGCAGAGCGACTACTTTCTGGAGTATCAAGGCCGGTTGACGCACCCGATGCGCTACGACGCCAAGACCGATCGCTATCAGCCCATCACCTGGCCGGATGCCCTAAAACTGATCGCCAGCCATATCCAGGCAATGGATAACCCCAACCAGATTGAGCTGTACACCTCAGGGCGTGCCAGCAATGAAGCCTCCTACCTTTATCAGCTGTTTGGTCGGATGCTGGGCACCAGCAACTTCCCGGATTGTTCCAATATGTGCCACGAAGCCAGTGGCGTTGGCCTCAAGCAGAGCATCGGCGTCGGCAAAGGCACCATCCGTATGGATGACTTCGAGCATGCCGATGCGATTTTTGTGTTTGGCCAGAACCCCGGCACCAACCATCCACGCATGCTGCACAGCCTGAAACACGCGGCCAGCCGCGGCGCGCGCATCGTCAGTTTCAATACCCTACGCGAACGCGGGTTGGAACGGTTTGCCGATCCGCAAAACCCGATCCAGATGCTGACACCCAAGTCCTCCCCCATCAGCTCGGCCTACTTCCAGCCCAACCTGGGTGGCGATATGGCGGCGGTGCGCGGCATGGTGAAGGCGCTACTGGAAACCCACCGCCAGCGGTTAGCCGCCAACGAGCCTGGGTTGTTCGACCAGCCGTTTATCGATCGGCATTGTGTTGGCATCGAAGATTATCTGGCTCAGGTGGATGCCACCTCATGGCAACAGATCACCACGCGATCCGGGTTGAGTGAAACCCAACTGCGCCTTGCGGCTACGATTTACCAAGGCGCAGAGCGTGTTATCTGCACCTGGGCGATGGGCGTCACGCAGCATAAGCATTCCGTACCGACGGTGCGCGAGATCACCAACCTGCAGCTGTTGTTCGGCCAGTTAGGCAAGCCAGGCGCGGGCCTGTGCCCGGTACGCGGCCACAGCAACGTGCAAGGCAACCGCACCATGGGCATTGATGAGAAAGCGCCCAAGGCGCTGCTGGATAGCCTGGAGCAACACTTTGGCTTTAGCCCCCGTCGCGAGATGGGCCACAATACGGTCGAAGCCATTGAAGCGATGCTGCGCGGTGAGGTCAAGGTGCTGATTGCGCTGGGAGGTAATCTGGCAGCAGCAGCTCCGGATACCGAGCGTACCGCTCAAGCCCTGCGCCGCTGTGACTTGACGGTGCATATCAGCACCAAGCTGAACCGCAGCCATCTGATCACCGGCAAAGACGCACTGATCCTGCCGACGCTGGGGCGTACCGAACTGGATATGCAGGCCAGCGGCCCGCAATACATCACGGTGGAAGATTCCTTCAGCATGGTGCACGCCTCCGAAGGCATCGGCAAACCGCTGGCAGATACCCAGCGTTCTGAAACCGCGATTGTCTGCGACATTGCCGACGCGGTACTGGGCAACCAACAGTTGGACTGGTTGGAGCTGGCCGACGATTATTCACTGATCCGCCAGCATATTCAGGCCACCATTCCCGGCTTTGATGATTTTAACCAGCGCTGTGAGCAACCTGGAGGATTCTATCTAGGCAACGCCGCTGCCGAATTGCGCTTTGCCACTCAGAGCGGCAAAGCCGAGTTCAGTGCCGCTCCGCTACCCGATACGTTGTTCCCGCAAATCGGGGCACAAAAAGCGCCGTTCGTGCTGCAAACCCTGCGTTCACACGATCAGTACAACACCACCATCTATGGACTGGACGATCGCTATCGTGGCGTTTACGGCCAGCGAGAGGTGCTGTTTATTCATCCGGAAGATTTGGCCGATCTTGGCCTGCAGGATGGGGAGTTGGTGGAAATCGAAACCTTATGGAACGATGGCATAACCAGAAAGGTCAACGGCTTCAAGCTGGTTAGCTACGATATCCCACGCGGTAATCTGGCGGCCTACTATCCAGAAACCAACCCGCTGGTGCCGCTGGCCAGTTTTGGTGATGGCACTGGCACGCCGACTTCCAAATCGGTTCCCGTCGCCATCCGCCGCTGCGCTCAGACACCTACATTGCGTATTGTTTAGTCTACTAAGAAAAGCTCTAGATACTCAGTCTCAACCCTACTTCATCAGATGGTTGAGACTGAAAATGTTCACTTTTAAATGAAACAATAGCTAACGCTCAGGGAATGCATTCACGCCGGTAAGCTTGGCCGTGAAGGACCATAATTTTAATGCCTCTGCAGGATCAATCGCATATTCGCAAACGCCCACAAATGGCTCATCATAATCAGATGCCATACCGGCTACATCACAATCCTCACAGTAAAGTCCTCCGAGACCGTCCAGCAAAGGACTTGTGGCAGCCCATACCTCAGTGGCAGCCCCTTGGGCTGGGGACTTAAAACTGGGATCGATGGGGTTACCCTCCAAATCTAGCCAACCTTCCCCGATCATTTCCTCATTTGTCAGGTGACGCTGCAGTGGAGTGAATATTTTACCTGGGTGCAGTGAGAAAGCGTGAATATCCCTACTTTTACCATAATTATTCAGTTGAAGCGCAAATAGAATATTGGCCGTTTTTGACTGACCATATGCGAGCCATTTGTCGTAACCTTTAGTAAACTGAATATCGTCCCATCGGATGGGTGAATTATGATGGCCAGCGGATGAAACGCAAACCACCCTGCCGCCGGGACGTATGTTATTCCAAATGAGATTTACCAGAACATAGTGTCCAACGTGGTTGGTTGCAAACTGGCATTCCCACCCCGGGCCGACTCGACGTTCTGGACAGGCCATAATACCTGCATTGCAAATGACATAGTCAAAGGCATAGCCGTTAGCAGCAATGATAGAGGCCAGATTTCTAACCGATAGAAGGTCTGAAAGCTCGAGTGGCAATAGTGTAATATTGGCAAGCTCATTTAGCGCTTTTGCTGCGTTCTCGATGTTGCGAGCAGCTACAAAAACGTGCACACCTGCGGAAGAAAGTGCTTTTGTCGCTTCCAAACCCAAGCCTGAGTGCCCGCCTGTAATTAGCGCCGTCTTACCCTTGAGATTAAGACCGGAAAGAACATCAACAGCGGTGGTTAACTTACCGAGCCCTGATTGGATTGATTCTTGTACTCTCATGCTCCCCCCTTACCCTTAGTAGTCTGATGAAGGTAACACCCAGGGCCTTTGCACTACGGCTTTTTCTTGCGGACTGCATAATTATCGCGAGCCATCGTCGGAAAAGCGTGACGTTTGGCTTGCCCGCAAGGAGTGATTCGCGTAAAACTGTCAGCCGCAAATCTTGCCACTCACAACCCATTCACTGGACGATATGTTTCAAGATAACCCGCTGCTGGCGCAGCTTAAACAGCAACTTCACTCTCAAACCCCGCGTGTTGAAGGCGTAGTAAAAGGGACTGAGAAAGGTTTTGGCTTTTTAGAAGTCGACGGGCAGAAAAGTTACTTCATTCCGCCGCCGTACATGAAAAAAGTCATGCATGGGGATCGTATCGTCGCCACCCTGCATACCGAAAAAGAGCGCGAAATCGCTGAACCGGAAACCCTGGTTGAGCCTTTCCTGTCGCGCTTTGTTGGCCGGGTGCAGAAAAAAGACGATCGCCTGTCGATTATCCCCGATCATCCGTTGCTGAAAGACGCGATCCCATGCCGTCCGGCGCGTGAAGTCACCCATAACTTCCAGACCGGTGACTGGGCCGTCGCAGAAATGCGCCGTCATCCGCTGAAAGGCGATCGCACTTTCAATGCCGATCTGACTCAGTTCATCACCGACGGTGAAGATCACTTCGCGCCGTGGTGGGTCACGCTGGCTCGTCATAATCTTGAAAAAGAAGCGCCAGACATGGTCGCGATCTCCGAACAAGAGACCGCTCTGATCCGTGAGGACCTGACCGCGCTGGACTTCGTCACCATCGATAGCGCCAGCACCGAAGATATGGACGATGCGCTGCACGTGCAAGACAACGGTGACGGCTCGCTGTTGTTGACCATCGCCATTGCCGATCCTACCGCCTACGTCGAGCAAGGCAGCAATCTGGATGAAATCGCCCGCAAGCGCGCGTTCACCAACTACCTGCCGGGCTTCAATATTCCGATGTTGCCGCGCGATCTGTCCGACAACCTGTGCTCGCTGCGCCCGAATGAACGCCGCTCGGTACTGGCTTGCCGCGTGACTATCGCCGCAGACGGTGCGCTGGGCAACGATATCCATTTCTTCGCCGCCGAAATCGAGTCCAAAGCCAAACTGGTTTATGACGAGGTATCTGACTGGCTGGACGGCGTCGCTGGCTGGCAGCCACCGAGCGAGAGCATCGCACAGCAGATCACATTGCTTAAACAGGTTTGCGATGCACGCAGCGCCTGGCGCCATCAGCATGCGCTGGTATTCAAGGATCGCCCGGACTACCGCTTTGTCCTCGGCGAAAAAGGCGAAGTGCTGGACATCGTTACCGAACAGCGTCGCACCGCCAACCGTATTGTTGAAGAATGCATGATCGCCGCCAACGTCTGCGCCGCCCTGGTGCTGCGCGATCGTCTGGGCTTTGGCATCTATAACGTACATAACGGCTTTGATCCGGCCCTGGTTGAGCAAGCGGTCACCGTATTGCAGGCCAACGGCGTTGAAGCCGATGCCGAAAAGCTGCTGACCCTGGAAGGATTCTGCGAACTGCGCCGTCACCTCGACTCGCAGCCAACCCAGTTCCTGGACAGCCGTATCCGCCGCTTCCAGACCTTTGCCGAGATCAGCACCACGCCTGGCCCGCACTTCGGTCTGGGGCTGGAGGCGTACGCCACCTGGACCTCTCCGATCCGTAAGTATGGCGATATGGTCAACCATCGTCTGCTGAAAGCCATTATTAGCGAGCAGTCGGCGGAAAAACCGCAGGACGACGTCACCGTACAGTTGGCCGAACGTCGCCGTTTGAACCGCATGGCTGAGCGCGACGTTGGTGACTGGTTGTATGCCCGTTTCCTCAAGGATAAGGCCGGAACCGATGAGCGCTTCAACGCCGAGATCATCGACGTAACCCGTGGTGGCCTGCGCGTACGCCTGCTGAACAACGGCGCGATGGCCTTTATCCCTGCCCCGTTCATCCACGCGGTTCGCGACGAGATGGTGTGTAGCCAAGAGACCGGCACCGTACAGGTGAAAGGCGAGGTCATTTATCGCCAGAGCGATAGTTTGCAGGTGAACATTGCCGAAGTGCGTATGGAAACCCGCAGCGTAATCGCCAGACCGGTGGCCTAACGTTATCCGTGTTCGATCAAGGCGATACTTCGGTATCGCCTTTTTTTATGCCCGCACCAACCTATTCTGCGCCCGCATGGCACGCTTCTCTCAGCAAACTCCAACTGAGCTCACATTTCTGATCCGACCAGCCACCGTCCGCGTTTAAACCTCCTACGTTTAATGAGTCGTTAACTTTTTGAAGTACTCACAAACTAAAAAAATCACCTTTCTACCTCTGCACAACAAGGAGTTGCGGAACATGAAAAACGTCAAGTCAGCCATAATCTGGCTCGCGGTGGCGCTGGTCGGTGCCTTCGCTTTCGGCATGCTGGCTTTGAGCCGTGGGGAGCACGTCAACGCTGTCTGGCTGGTGGTGGCTTCCGTCGCCTGCTACAGCATTGCTTACCGCTTCTATAGCCGGTTTATTGCCAAGAACGTCTTTGAACTCGATGACCGTCGGTTAACGCCAGCGGAGCGCCATAACGATGGCCTGGACTATGTTCCCACCAACAAATGGGTGCTGTTTGGTCACCACTTTGCCGCCATTGCCGGTGCTGGCCCGCTGGTAGGGCCGATCCTGGCGGCGCAGATGGGCTTCCTGCCTGGCACCATCTGGATATTGGTTGGGGTGATGCTGGCCGGTGCGGTGCAAGATTTCCTGATCCTGTTTATCTCCACCCGCCGCGACGGGCGTTCGCTGGGGGAAATGGCCAAGCAGGAGTTGGGCGCCTTTGCCGGTGTGGTAACCATGCTGGGTGCACTTGGGGTGATGATCATCATCCTCTCGGCGCTGGCGTTGGTAGTCGTTAAAGCACTGGCAGACAGCCCTTGGGGTCTGTTCACCATTGCTGCCACCATCCCGATTGCGCTGTTTATGGGCGTTTACATGCGTTTTATCCGCCCGGGCAAGATTGCCGAGGTTTCGCTGATCGGCTTTGTGCTGATGATGATGGCGATCATCTACGGTGGCAACATCGCCATGCACCCATACTGGGGGCCGTTCTTTACCCTGCACGGCACCACCCTGACCTGGGTGCTGGTGATTTATGGTTTTGTCGCCTCGGTGTTGCCGGTGTGGTTGCTGCTGGCTCCGCGTGACTATCTTTCTACCTTCCTGAAAATCGGTGTGATCGTGGGGCTGGCGGTGGGCATTGTGTTCGCGATGCCGGAAATGAGAATGCCGGCGGTGTCACGCTTTATCGATGGCAGCGGCCCAGTATTTGCCGGTTCACTGTTCCCGTTCCTGTTTATTACCATTGCCTGTGGCGCAATCTCCGGGTTCCACGCCCTGGTCTCCAGTGGCACCACGCCGAAACTGGTTGAGCGTGAGAGCCATATCCGCTTTATCGGCTACGGCGGCATGCTGATGGAATCCTTCGTGGCCATCATGGCGCTGATTTGCGCTTCGGTGATCGACCCAGGCGTCTACTTTGCCATGAACTCACCGGCGGCGCTGATCGGCACCACGGTGGAAAGTGCTTCACAGGCAATTAACAGCTGGGGCTTTATGGTCACCCCGGAAACGCTGACGCAGATTGCCCATGATGTAGGCGAGAAGTCGGTGCTGTCCAGAGCCGGTGGCGCGCCAACCTTTGCCGTTGGCATGGCTCATATCATCAGCGAGGTGTTTAACAGCCGGGCGATGATGGCCTTCTGGTATCACTTTGCCATCCTGTTTGAAGCCCTGTTTATCCTCACTGCGGTGGATGCGGGCACCCGCGCCTGTCGCTTTATGGTGCAGGATCTGGTTGGCGTAGCCATTCCACGGCTGGCGAACAACCGCTCCTGGTTCGGCAACCTGGCTGGCACCACCGTGGCCGTGGCCGGTTGGGGCTTCTTCGTTTATCAAGGCGTAGTGGATCCGTTAGGTGGGATCAATACGCTGTGGCCGCTGTTCGGTATTGGTAACCAAATGCTGGCCTCAATGGCGCTGATCCTGGGCACCGTGGTGCTGTTCAAAATGAAGAAACAGCGTTACGCATGGGTGACCATTCTGCCGACCATCTGGCTGTTTATCACCTCAATGACGGCGGGCTGGCAGAAGATTTTCCATGAGAAACCGAGCATCGGCTTCCTGGCTCAGGCGAAGAAATTCTCTGCCGGGATTGAATCGAACACGGTTATCGCCCCGGCCAAATCCATTGCGGATATGCAGACCATCGTGTTTGCCAATCAGATTAACGCCGCCTTGTGCGCCTTCTTTATGCTGGTTGCGGTGACGATGCTGGTTTCGGCCTTCTTCGTGGTGCGCCGCGCGTTGAGTTCCAAAACGCCTACGGTACGTGAAAGCACGATTGTACTGCGTGAGGAAACCGGGCGTATCTAACTGAACGGGCACTCTACAGGATTAGCCGGTGAAACTGGCTCATCGAATACCTACAAGGGCGGACAGGTGCCGCCCTTTTCAATGCATTTTAGCTTATCAGCGTCGTGCCGAAAGCTCCCTGCCAATCCTGTTCAAACTTCTCTACCGCCGCCTGAACCGCCGGGGTAGAAATAAACTGCTCTGCCACATCCACCGGTAAAGTAATCGACTGACAGCCTGCCAACAGACACTCCAACGCCTGACGTGGCGTTTTGAAGCTGGCCGCCAGCACCTTGGCGTGAGGAGCATGCAGCGATAACAGCTGTTGTAACTCGTGCACCATTTCAACGCCGTCGCCGCCCTGCGCGTCCAGACGGTTAACGTAAGGTGCCACATACTCTGCCCCGGCCAACGCCGCCAGCAGCCCCTGACCAGCGCCGTAAACGGCAGTACCCAAGGTAGGGATCGACATGGATTTCAGCTTCTTGATTGCCGCCAGCCCTTCTGCAGTGGTGGGGATCTTCACTACCAGGCCCGGCACCCGTTGACTCAGCAGGACGGCTTCGGCAACCATACGTTCCGCGTCGTTGGCCATCACCTGAGCAAACAGCTTGCCGGTACCGCCTAACGCATCACGCAAGGCCGGCAGAACCTCCCAGATCGGCTTGCCTTCTTTGGCAACAATGCTTGGGTTGGTGGTCACGCCGTGCAGCGGCAAGACGCGCGCCAAACGTTTCACTGCGCTGACGTCGGCAGTATCGAGATACAGTTCCATAACCTTCTCCTGATTCTTTTGTGGGCAGATTCAAACTCTAAACATAATAAGCGAAAAAAGCCGCCATCATTTGATTAAAATCAAATCAACTTTCATTCGAAACCTATTTAATTTACGTAAGAAGATTTTAGACTTCACAGGTGACGAATGCTTTTCAATCTACAGCGCTACTCAACACATGACGGCCCAGGCATCCGCAGCGTGGTGTTCCTTAAGGGCTGCTCACTTGGCTGCCGCTGGTGTCAGAACCCGGAAAGCCGTTCGCGTCAGCAGGAGCTGCTATTTGATGAGCGCCTGTGTCTGGCGGCCTGTACCCTGTGCAGTGAGAGTTGCCCGCACGCTATAACCCGCGTTGACGACAACACCCTAACCCTGCAACGTTCGTTACTGACTGCCGCCGATTATGACGCATTAAACGGCTGTTGCCCAACCGGCGCGCTGAGCGTCTGCGGCACGGCGCTCGACCTTGATGCGGTAATGGCCGAAGTGATGCGCGATAAGCCTTACTATCTGCGTACCGGCGGAGGCCTGACGCTGTCCGGCGGTGAACCGTTCATGCAGCCAGAGGTTGCGGCTGAACTGCTCAAACGCGGGCGCGAGGCCGGTATCCATACCGCCGTAGAATCTTGCCTGCATACGCCTTGGTCCCATATCGAGCCATCTCTGCCCTGGCTAGACCTGATGCTGGCGGATCTGAAACACGTCGACCCAGTTCGCTTCAAGGAATGGACCGAAGGCTCCGCCAAACGGGTGATGGATAACTTCCGCCGCTTGGCCGCCGCTGGCACTCAGATCACCGTGCGGGTGCCGTTAATCCCCGAATTTAACGCCGATCGTGACTCGATCCGCGCCATTACCGACTTTGCCGCCGATGAGATCGGCGTCAAAGAGATCCATTTTTTACCGTACCACACGCTGGGGATGAATAAATACCATCTGCTCGGCGCACCTTATTACGCTTCCCGTACCCCACTAGACGACCCCGAACTGCTGGCCTATGCCGAAGATTACGCCAGCGTCAAAGGTCTGACCGCCATTTTGCGAGGATAACACCATGACAACGCTGGATCTGACTACCCTGACCGAACGCACGCTAGCGCACAAGAACGCGCTGATCCATATCGTCAAGCCACCGGTCTGTACCGAACGCGCCCAGCACTACACCGAAACTTACCAGCAGCATCAGGATAAACCGCTGCCGGTAAGGCGTGCCATGGCGTTGGCCAACCATCTGGCCAAACGGAGCATCTGGATCAAGAATGATGAGCTGATTATCGGTAACCAGGCTAGCCAGCTACGTGCCGCGCCAATCTTCCCGGAATACACCGTCAGTTGGATCGAAAGCGAAATTGACGAGTTGGCCGATCGCCCCGGCGCTGGCTTCTCCGTCAGCGAACAGGATAAAAAGGTATTGCATACCCTGTGCCCATGGTGGCGTGGTCAGACCGTGCAGGATCGCTGCTACGGCATGTTCACCGATGAGCAAAAAGCCCTGCTGGCTACCGGTATCATCAAGGCGGAAGGCAACATGACGTCTGGCGATGCGCACCTGGCGGTCAACTTCCCGCTGTTGCTGGAAAAAGGTCTGGATGGCCTGCGTGAGAAAGTGTCTGAGCGCCGTGAACGCTTGCACCTGACGGACTGGGACGACCTGCATAAGGAACAGTTCCTCAAGGCTATCGACATCTCGCTAGACGCTCTCAGCGAGCATATCCTGCGCTTTGCCCAGTTGGCCCGTGAAATGGCCCAGGAAGAGCAACGCATCTGGCGGCGTGAAGAGCTGTTAACCATGGCAGCCAACTGCGAACTGATCGCTCATCAACCACCACAGACCTTCTGGCAGGCGCTGCAACTGTGTTACTTCATTCAGCTGTTCCTGCAGATCGAGTCCAACGGCCACTCCGTATCCTTTGGCCGCCTCGACCAATATCTGTATCCTTGGTATCGCCGTGATGTGGAGTTGGAGCAAAGCCTGCCACGCGAAAAAGCCATCGAAATGCTGCACAGCTGCTGGTTGAAACTGCTGGAAGTGAACAAGATCCGTTCCGGCTCGCACTCCAAAGCTTCCGCCGGTAGCCCGCTGTATCAGAACGTTACCATCGGCGGCCAGAAGCTGGTCAATGGCCAACCTTGTGACGCCGTCAACCCACTCTCTTACACCATTCTGGAATCCTGTGGCCGTCTGCGTTCTACGCAGCCCAACCTCAGCGTGCGCTATCACGCCGGGATCAGTAATGATTTCCTTGACGCCTGCGTGCAGGTGATCCGCTGCGGTTTTGGCATGCCGGCGTTTAACAACGATGAGATCGTGATCCCCGAGTTTATCAAGCTGGGTGTCGAACCGCAGGATGCCTACGATTATGCCGCTATCGGCTGTATCGAAACCGCCGTTGGTGGCAAATGGGGCTATCGCTGTACCGGGATGAGCTTTATCAACTTTGCCCGCGTGATGTTGGCAGCACTGGAGCAAGGGCGCGACGCCACCTCCGGCAAGATTTTCCTACCGCAGGAGCTGGGGCTGTCTCAGGGCAACTTTAGTCAGTTTGACCAGGTGCTGGAGGCCTGGGATACGCAGATCCGCTATTACACCCGCAAATCGATTGAGATTGAGTGCGTAGTCGATACCGTACTGGAAGAAAATGCCCACGACATTGTTTGCTCGGCCTTGGTAGATGATTGCATCGAGCACGGAAAGAGCGTCAAACAAGGCGGTGCGAAATATGACTGGGTGTCCGGCCTGCAGGTTGGGATCGCCAACCTGGGTAACAGCCTGGAAGCGGTACGCAAGCTGGTGTTCGATCAGGGGATTATTGGTCAGCAACAGCTGGCTCAGGCTCTTGCTAACGACTTTGCTGGGCTGGACGGCGAGCAGCTGCGCCAACGCTTGATCAACGCGGCGCCAAAATACGGCAACGATGTGGATGATGTCGATCAACTGCTGGTACGTGCCTACCAGACCTATATCGACGAACTGAAGCAGTATCACAACACCCGCTTTGGCCGTGGCCCGATCGGTGGTACCTACTATGCGGGCACTTCCTCCATTTCGGCCAACGTCCCGTTTGGTGCTGCCACCATGGCTACTCCAGACGGCCGTAAAGCACATACGCCATTGGCGGAAGGGGCTAGCCCGGCCTCCGGCACCGACCATCTTGGCCCAACGGCGGTGTTCAACTCGCTGAGCAAACTGCCCACCGAATCGATTCTGGGTGGCGTGTTGCTGAACCAGAAGCTGAACCCGTCAACGCTGGAGAACCCGCGTGATCGCGAAAAACTGATGCTGATGCTGCGCACTTTCTTCGAGGCTTACCATGGCTGGCACGTGCAGTATAATATTGTGTCACGGGAAACGCTGCTGGCCGCGAAGCAACATCCTGACCAATATCGCGATTTAGTGGTACGCGTAGCTGGATATTCTGCCTTCTTTACCGCATTATCCCCAGATGCGCAGGATGACATTATCGCGCGTACCGAACATACTCTTTAATCAGTGAATCGTTGCGGTCACCCTTTGGTGGCCGCCTATCAGGCCGCTATGAATTCAAGACAACAAACCATTTTGCAGTTGGTGAATGACCGCAGGCGCATCAGCGTTGGCGAGTTGGCGCGCGCCTCTGGTGTTTCTGAGGTGACGATCCGCCAGGATCTCAATCTGTTGGAAAAGCGCAGCTATCTGAAACGCGTTCACGGTTCTGCCGTTGCGCTGGAAAGCGACGACGTTGATGCCCGCATGATGTCCAACTTCACGCTTAAGCAGAAGCTGGCACAATATGCTGCATCGTTGGTCAACGATGGCGAAACCATCTTTATCGAGAGCGGTAGTGCCAACGCCTTACTGGCCCGCTATCTGGCCGAGCGCAAGCGCGTCACGCTGATCACCGTCAGCCATTACATCGCCCATCTGCTTAAAGAGACCGACTGCGATGTGATCGTACTCGGCGGCATGTATCAGAAGAAGAGTGAAACCGTGGTTGGCCCGTTAACCCGCATGTGTATCCAGCAGGTGCACTTCAGCAAGGCGTTTATCGGGGTGGATGGCTATCACGCGGAAACTGGCTTCACCGGCCGCGATATGATGCGTGCCGACGTGGTCAATGCGGTGTTAGCTAAAGGCGTAGAGAACATTGTGCTGACCGACTCGTCAAAATTTGGCCAGATCCAACCTAATCCATTGGAGCCAATGAGCCAGATTGGGCGGGTGATCACCGATTCACGCATCGCCAACGACTACCAGCAATTGCTCAAACGCCAAGGTATCAAGTTGGATCTGGTTAACGAATAACGGCTGCGGGGCCGTTCGGCCCCGTGGTGAGGTTACTGCCCGTAATAGGCATGCGCACCGTGCTTGCGTAGATAGTGCTTGTCCAGCAGGGTCTGCTGCATATTGCCCAACCCAGGCGCTAACTGGCGCGAGAAGATCCCCATATAAGCCAACTCTTCCAACACGACGGCATTATGCACCGCGCTGTCAGCATCTTTGCCCCAGGCAAATGGACCGTGGGAATGCACCAGCACCGCAGGTATCTGGGCAGCATCCAACCCGCGCTCTCTGAAGGTTTCGACGATCACCTGCCCGGTTTCCCATTCATAACGGCCGTTGATCTCTTCGTCCCGCATTAGCCTAGTACAGGGAATATCGCCATAGAAGTAGTCTGCATGTGTCGTTCCCCAGGCGGGGATGGCTAATCCGGCCTGTGCCCAAATGGTGGCATGGCGCGAGTGGGTGTGAACGATCCCACCCGCGGCAGCAAAGTTCAGGTACAGCACCCGGTGGGTATCCGTATCGGAAGAAGGCTTTTTACTCCCCTCCACCACCTTGCCGCTCTCCAGTTCCACCACCACCATATCCTCACAGGTCATGGCATCATACTCAACGCCGGAAGGTTTGATCACCATCAGCCCCTGCTGGCGGTCTACGGCGCTGACATTGCCCCAGGTAAAGGTCACCAGATGATGGCGCGGAAGTTGAAGGTTGGCTTCCAGCACCTGTTGTTTTAGTTCGTTGAGCATGATCTTGTCCTTGTGGCTTGGTCTGCGACTATTGTCAGCAGGTGAGCTACAAGCCGGTATGGGATAGATCGCTAAAGACCACGTAGAGTTCTGCTGGATATACCAAGATGTGTGGCGGCTGATTCGGAATAATCGCCTGCCGACCCGGGCTAAATTAAGACTATTTCCCTATTTATCCCTCGTCAGAGATTTATACTGAAACAAGGCGAAAAAACCGCCCTGATTTTTTAATTGCCCTGTTTTGTGCAATAAATGCCATTTTTTATTTCAAGGTTGTCTGGAAGACAGTCTCAGGCCAGTTTGCTGATTACTGCCTATACTTAAGCTGTACTATGCCAGCAAAGTAGTTCCATATAGCCGATGCTAAGGAGAACTCATTATGATCATTAATCAACGTTTGGCCACTGCCGCAGTGGTGATTACCCTGGCTCTGTCGCTGAGTGCCTGTTCGAATATGTCTAAACGTGACCGCAACACGGCGATTGGTGCTGGTGCAGGTGCGGTAGGCGGTGCGGTGCTGACTAACGGCAGCGCGTTGGGGACCGTCGGCGGTGCCGCCGTTGGTGGCATCATCGGTCACCAGGTGAGTAAATAAGCCACGGCTTGCTGATACCTCTGCCGATAGGCTGACAAAAGCGTTCACGCTTTGACGTCTAATTGAAAAAAATCTTTCAGGTCTATTTTTACGATTATCATTTCGATGAATGCAGCCGCAGTGACACACTGCGGCATATTTCATTCAGCTGCTCAACCGCCTGCCAGCTTAACCTTCATGCCCTTGGCTTCCAGCAATTGCTTTAGCAGGTCGCGTTTGTCGCCCTGGATCTCGATCACACCATCCTTCACCGAACCACCACAGCCGCATTTCTTTTTCAGTTCGGCAGCCAGTTTATCCAGTGCCGCATCATCCAGATCGACACCGGTGATCAGGCAAACCCCCTTGCCTTTT
The DNA here is from genome assembly GCF_003668775.1 of Serratia sp. 3ACOL1. Lineage (NCBI taxonomy): Bacteria > Pseudomonadati > Pseudomonadota > Gammaproteobacteria > Enterobacterales > Yersiniaceae > Serratia > Serratia sp. 3ACOL1. Next base: position 1,747,441 of record NZ_CP033055.1, read on the forward strand.
CTGCCGCTGGTCTGGCGTTGAATACGCACGATGCCATCGCCTTTGGCGCGCTCTGGCTTGGCTTCTTCCTGCTTGATACGCCCGCTGTCGGTGGAGTACACCAGGCGGCTATTATCATCATTCATGTTGGGCTCCTTAAACCAGTGAGGCTCGAATAGCGCTGAGCGCTGCCGCTGGATCGGCGGATTGCGTAATTGGGCGGCCGATCACCATATAATCAACTCCGGCGGCCAAAGCCTGCACCGGCGTCATCACGCGGCGCTGATCGCCTGCAGCACTGCCTTCCGGGCGAATACCTGGGGTAACCAGTTGGAATTGGTTGCCACAGGCAGCTTTCAGGCGTGAAGCTTCCTGTGCAGAACAGACCACGCCGTCCAGGCCACAGTCGCGCGTCAGGCGAGCCAATCTTTCCGCCTGTTCTGCCGGGCTGAGTTCGATACCAATGGCGCGCAGATCTTCCGCCTCCATGCTGGTGAGAACGGTGACGGCAATCAATAGCGGTGCATCCGCGCCATAAGGTAGCAGCGCCTCTTTGGCAGCGTTCATCATGCGAGCACCACCGCTGGCATGTACGTTCACCATCCATACGCCCAACTCCGCCGCAGCGGCTACGGCATGCGCCGTGGTGTTAGGAATATCGTGGAATTTCAAATCGAGAAACACCTCAAATCCACGCTGATGCAGATCGCGCACAATCTCAGGCCCGAACAGGGTGAACATCTCTTTACCCACTTTTAGCCGGCAATCTTGCGGATCGATGCGGTCAGCAAAGGCCAATGCGGCGGAACGGTCGGCGTAATCCAATGCCACGATGATGGGCGATGATTTTAAGTCATTGTTATTTGAGTTATTTTCAGACTTCATAGCTTCTACCTTGTGTGAAATGGACATGATGAGTGAGCCGCCAGCAAAACTGACCGCCGCATTCTACATGCCAGACAGAGGAAATCCCAGTCACGCAACCCGTTGCCGTTACGTAATGTTAACGCAGCGTTGGTCATCGACTGTCAATAACACCCTGCGCCCTTAACCCAGGGTGAGTAAAACGCGGTAAAGAAGCGTAAATTCTTAATCAAATAATTTGATTAACATGCTCAAGCCTATCCGATTTCATCGGTTTATAAATGCTTTATCATTCAACACATCGAAAGCGGAAACACTTTCACCCTGAAAACCAAATTGGAGATACTCATGAAAGGCATCAAATATTTTGCAGCAGCTACCGTTCTGGCCCTAACCTCATTTGCCAGCGTTGCCGCTGAGCCGGTCAGCCAGCAACAGGCACAGAGCCTGACCGAAGTTGGCGTAGTTTCTGCCGGTGGCGTTACCACCCTGAGCAGCCTGGAAGCCAAGCTGGCGGCCAAAGCCGAAGCCCAAGGCGCTAGCAGCTACCGCATTGTCGCCGCCGGTGGCAACAACATGCTGCACGGCAACGCGGTCATCTATAAATAAGTTCGAACCCCCCTCTAGATTATCTGAACGGGCGCTGCATTCGGCGCCCATCCCCTACTGCACCACAGCCCACATGTTTTTATTCTGGTACCAACTTGCGGCAGACATTCAGTACCAATTGCCGCAACCAGCGATGAGCCGGATCCGCCTCTGAGCGGGGATGCCACAGCTGCGATATCGTAATCGCCCTGGTGGTTACCGGCAGTTCAAAAGCCCAGAGTGTCCCTACGCCCCCATCAATATTGGCCACCGGTTGATTGATCAAGAATGAGGCAGGCACCAACGCCACCAGATCGGACTCCTGAGCTACGGCCAAGGCTGCCGGGAAACTCGGCACCACGGCGGCAATGTTGCGCCGCAAACCTAGTTCAGCCAATGCTTCGTCTACCGGCCCGTCGGTGCGCTCCCGCCGGGAAGCGACAACATGGCCCAACGCGGCATACTGGCTGGCAGTCACCTCTGGTTCCCGCGTCAGCAGATGCCCCGCTCTTACCACCCCAACGAAGCGATCCCTGAACAGCGCCTGCAAGCGTATTTCCGGCCCCATGGTCCCCAAGACGCCAATCTCAAGATCGACCAGACCTTCACGCAGATGCTTTGAGGTTTTCTCTGGTTTGGGTGAAAAGCGCAGGCGCACCAAAGGCGCTGCCTTCGCCGCTGCCGCAATCAGTGAAGCTCCAAATGCCTCCACAAACCCCTCATTGGCACGAATGATAAAGGTTCGTTCCAGCGTGGCGAGGTTCAATTCTGTGGCCGAAGGGCGCAGCACCGAACGCGCCGCAAATACGGCATTTTGCGTACGTTCCCGGAGCTCTTCGGCATAAGGCGTCAGCACCATGTGGCGGCCGGCGCGCACCAACAAGGGATCTTCGGTAACGGTGCGTAACCGGGTGAGCGTGCGGCTCATGGCCGAAGCGCTGAGGCCAAGACGACGCGCAGCACCAGCCACGCTAACTTCAGCAAGCAGCGCATCAAGGGCGATAAGTAAATTGAGATCGGGTTCAGTCATGGCTCATAGTAGCTCGACCAGAAAAATGAGGAAAGCGTGGCGCGTTTATGTAGCCTACTTATGTTACAAAATTATTAAATTTTTATTACACACTAGACAGATCTGCATGGCTGACTTAGCTTGATGGTAACCTCCCGCGTAAAAGGCAGCAAAATGAGCGAGATATCGACACTTACCATCAAGATCCCTCTGGCACTGAAAGAGCAAATCAAGGCAATGGCCTTGGAGAACCAGCTTTCATTGAGTGCAGAGGTGTGCCAACGGCTGGAGCATAGCTTCGAAGTCCCGGCCAAAGCCAGCAAGAAAGCGGCTCCGCTGCATCATGACGATATCGATAATCAGGGTACCGAAGAGGAGGTTGAACAACCTCTTAGCCAGAAAGAGCTGAAGAAGCTGCGCCAACTGCTGAAAGGCGGCGCGAAAAGCGGCAAGAAAAAGTAACCCCGGACAATCTAAGCGGGCGCCGCATTTGCAGCGCCCCTAGTTAACAAGCTCTTTTATTGCCCGTCCAGCCCGCGTATCGGTTTAACCGAAGACCAGGCCCGGCACGAAGGACAATGCCAGTAAAGTGAATGGGCGGTAAAACCGCATTTGTGGCAGCGGTAGCGCGGTTTGGTACGGATCTGCTCGCCCACCATATCCCGTAGCAACAGCAGGCTTTCTTTGGCGCGCCCGTCTTCTGCATCTGCCAGATGATAATCCATCAGGCGATAAAACACGCGCATGGTCGGATGGCGCTGCAACTGGCGATTGATGTACACCTGCACCACATCGCTCCCTTCCCGCTGCTCGATCACTTCCGCCAGCATCAATTCCGCCGTGGCACCGGTATTCTCCGCCACACAACGTTTGAGGAAGTCTGCCCAGTCTTGCTGTTGTTGAGGCAAATGCTGGTAGCATTCCTGCAGCATCGGTAACGCTTCGCTGACCAGCTCTTTATCTTGATCCAATACCCGCGTCAGGGTTTCTACCGCCTTGGCATACTCCTCTTGCGCCATGAAGATACGCCCAACCATGATCGACACGCGAGCGCACTGTTTATCCGCCGAGGCCGCGCGCTTGAGCAGACCCATCGCCTTGTCCAGATCGTCGCTGCCCATCGCCTGCAGGGCCAGCTCACAGTAAAAATGCGCGATCTCGACGCGCTGCTTTTCCTTACCCAGTTTGACCAGCTTTTCTGCCACTTCGATGGCTTTCTGCCAGTCGCTGGTGGCCTGGTGGATCACCAGTAATTGCTGCAGCGCGGAAACACGGAAGTCTTCTTCATTGATTAACTGGCTGAACATGTCCTCGGCGCGGTCATACAACCCGGCGGCCATATAGTCACGCCCCAGTTGCTGTATCGCCAGCAGACGCTGTTCGAAGGTTAGAGAAGCGCTTTCCATCAAGGCCTGATGGATGCGGATGGCGCGATCGACCTCACCACGAGAACGGAACAGATTGCCCAACGTCAGATGGGCTTCAACGGTATTGCTGTCCTCTTTCAACATGTCGAGAAACAGATCGACCGCTTTATCCTGTTGGTTGGAAAGCAGGAAGTTAACCCCAGCCACGTATTCACGCGACAGGCGGTTGGCTTCCTGTTGTTTATCCTGCTGAGCACTTCTGCGCCCCATGTACCAACCGTACGCGGCAGCTACAGGCAGCAACAGAAACAGCAGCTCTAACATAACAGATTATTCCTTGCTGACTGCGGGCAACGGTGCCGGCTCGACAGGTGCTTCGAGCTGCAGTTCCAGCCTTTTGATTTTCCGCTCTGCACGCCCAAGAGCGATACGTGTGCGCAGATAAAATAACCCACAAATAATCCACCCCAACACAAAGCCAGCACCAAACAGGGTGGCCAACAGGGTAGATACAGGATATTCGCCCTGAGCAACCAAATAGTTAAACGTCACCACCTGGTCGTTATGCGCGCCCAGCGTGACTGAAGCCACGAAAATCACCAGAACCAGTAAAAAAATCAGTAAATATTTCACATTCTTTCCCGCAATGCCGAGTGAATCGGATGAACTCTACCCCCAAGGCCACAAACCGGAACCCAATACAGGGTTTGCCGCCCACGGGTAATTGCCGCTAAGTGGCGTCCCTATGACTTAAGTTAGCATTTCCCATCGTAGCAGGGAAACCCTGGCAGACGATAAAACCGTAGATCTGCTGGGATATTCAGCAAGAAATGCAGCGCCCGAGCAAATTAATGAGAAAGCTTCTCAAAATCACGGGTTTGATAAGATATGGGGGCGAAAGAACAGATTGCAATGCAGGGTAAAAACCAGCGTTGATGCGGCCCCGGGTTGGAGCCGCTAAAATGTGACAACGTCACGAAAAATTTTCATCACCTTCCGTGCGAAATCACTTATCGCGTTCCCGCTCGCCGATTTCCTGCTGCTCCTGCGGCGGAATGGTGAGTGGCCCAAACCAACGCTGAGTCAGCCAACTGGCCAGGGTAACCAGCAGCCAGCTTATGACAATCGCCATCGCCAGATCCCGCGGCCAATGCATGCCGAGCATCAGGCGGCTCGCCATCACGCCAAATGCCCAAACCATCAGTACCGCTACGGTTTTAAAGTGCCTCCGTGGCCACAGTAACCCGACCCCCAGCAATGCCCACGTAGCGGCAAACATCGTGTGGCCTGAAGGGAACGAAAAGCCGGTCTCAAACTGCCAGTGTTTGCTCAACCATTCAGGCACCAGCGCCTGGCCCTGCAACTGCTCTTTGACCAAGGCGCTACGCTGCTTTCTGTCCAACGAGTAGAAGTATTTTTCATCAATCTGATGGGTCGACTCCAGCCATATGACAAACGGTCGAGGTGCCTGCACCTGCTCTTTGATGGCGGATTTGACCGCCTGACCAATTCCGACTGCCGCAGACAACAGGATGAACAGCCCCACCGCCGGTTTCAGCCGAAAACGCAGACACCACAGAAACCAGGCCGACAGGATCAGGCTGGTGAAAATACCCCAGGGCGCAGTGACAGTTTCCGTCACCCAGAACAGCGCTTTTAACAGGCCGTCATTACCGCCGGGTTGCCAGTGCCAGCCAAAAAGCCAGACCGCCAGCGGCAACAACATCAGCACTATCGCTCCGCCCACCGTGCGTTTTGCTATCTTTAACATCCCATTATCCTTCCGCTGTGGTTAACCCGCAGTGTAACAATCTTGCGAACTCAGCAAAACAAGAGAAATTAGATAGATAAATGACCTATTGCAACAATAGGAGCGGTAAAACGCCGTATGCTGCTTTGCTGAGCACCGCTCGGCCACAAGTTATGGCAAAATAGCCGGTAAAGAATGAAATAGCGATCGTCGCCGTCTGTTTTAATGCTGGTCAGTCCCCTGTTCCAGTCGTAGGATGCACGCAGCGATTTGACAGGTAGTGTTTTTGGAGAGTGACATGCAGCTTAAACGTGTGGCGGAAGCCAAACTGCCAACACCATGGGGTGATTTTCTGATGGTGGGGTTCGAAGAACTGGCCACCGGGCAGGATCATCTGGCACTGGTTTTCGGCGATATTACCGGTGAAACACCGGTCCTCTCACGGGTTCATTCCGAATGTCTGACCGGTGATGCGCTGTTCAGCCTGCGCTGTGACTGCGGTTTTCAACTGGAAGCCGCGTTGGAACAGATCGCCGAGGAAGGCCGTGGCATTCTGCTGTATCACCGCCAGGAAGGCCGTAATATCGGTCTGTTGAACAAGATACGCGCCTATGCCTTGCAGGATAAAGGGGCGGATACGGTGGAAGCCAACCATCAGCTAGGCTTTGCCGCCGATGAGCGAGACTTCACCCTGTGCGCCGATATGTTCAAACTGCTGGGGGTAGATGCGGTGCGCCTGCTGACCAATAACCCGAAGAAGGTCGAGATCCTGAGCGAAGCGGGCATTAATATCTCCGAGCGCGTACCGTTGATCGTTGGCCGTAACCCGAAGAACGAGCGTTATCTGGCCACCAAGGCCGCTAAAATGGGCCACTTGCTGGACAAAAAATAACAACAAGGGCGCCTTTTGGCGCCCTTGTTCTCTCTACAGCATTTTACGGATAACGTAGTGCAGGATGCCGTCGTTCTGGTAATAAGTCAGCTCATTGCCGGTATCAATGCGGCAACGGGTGTTCACCACCACCTGCCGGCCATCGGCATAGGTGATATTGACCGGCACCGTCTGGCCGGGTTGCAACGCCTGCAAACCACTCACGTCGATCAGTTCCTCCCCCGTCAAACCCAGCGTTTTGCGCGTTATACCCTGCGGGAATTCCAGCGGCAAGATACCCATACCAATCAGGTTGGAACGGTGAATGCGCTCAAAGGATTCGGCGATCACCACTCGCACCCCCAATAAACGCGGGCCTTTGGCTGCCCAGTCGCGGCTGGAGCCGGAGCCATACTCTTTACCAGCGATTACCGCCAGTGGCACCTGCTCCTGCTGATACTGCATGGCAGCATCATAGATCGCCATCTGATTCTGCGAAGGCAGATGGCGGGTATAGCCCCCCTCCACACCCGGAACCATTTCGTTACGGATACGGATGTTGGCGAAGGTGCCCCGCATCATCACTTCGTGGTTACCGCGGCGCGAACCGTAAGAGTTGAACTCTTTCACCTCGACACCACGTTCACTCAGGTAGCGCCCCGCTGGGCTGTCACGCTTGATGTTGCCCGCAGGCGAGATATGGTCAGTGGTCACCGAGTCTGCCAGGATTGCCAGAATACGTGCGCCGTGAATGTCCTGCACCGGATCCGGTTGCGCTTTCATGGTACTGAAGAATGGCGGATGGCGAATGTAGGTAGAGTCAGCTTGCCATTCGTAGGTCGCGGAACCGGTCACCTGGATCGCTTGCCAACTGGCGTCGCCATCAAACACGGCACCATATTCCTTATGGAACATTTCGGTGCTGACCTCGGCCACGGCTTGGGCAATCTCCTGGCTGGTAGGCCAGATATCCTTCAGATAAACCGGTTTCCCGTCGCGACCTACGCCCAACGCATCTTTGGTCAGATCAACCTTCATGTTACCTGCCAGCGCATAGGCAACCACCAGTGGCGGCGAAGCCAGCCAGTTGGTTTTTACCAGCGGGTGGATACGCCCTTCAAAGTTACGGTTACCGGACAGCACAGCGCCTACGGTAAGATCCCCTTCCTTGATCGCCTGCTCAATCGGCTCGGGCAACGGGCCAGAGTTACCAATACAGGTCGTACAGCCGTAGCCAACCAGGTTAAAGCCCAATTGCTCCAGGTACGGCGTCAGTTTGGCGCGGTCGAAGTATTCGGTCACCACTTTGGAACCCGGTGCCAGTGAAGTTTTCACCCACGGCTTGGTTTTCAAGCCCTTTTCAACGGCTTTTTTGGCCAACAGGCCAGCGGCCATCATCACGCTCGGGTTGGAGGTGTTGGTACAGGAGGTAATGGCTGCGATCACCACCGCGCCGGTATTTAGCTCCAAGCTTTTGCCTCCCAGCGTGAAGCTTTTCACTTCCTGCTTATCTTTCTGACCGCCAATTTCCAGCTCGGTCGCGGCGGTGAATGCGGTTGGCACCTGCGGAAGCGCGACGCGATCCTGCGGGCGTTTCGGCCCTGCCAGGCTAGCCTCAACCGTTGACATATCCAGCGACAGCGTGCTGGTAAACACCGGTTCATCGCCTGGATTACGCCACATCCCCTGAACCTTGGCATAGGCTTCCACCAATGCGATCTGCTCAGCGCTACGGCCACTTAACTGCAGGTAGCCCAATGTCACGTCATCCACCGGGAAGAAACCACAGGTTGCCCCGAACTCTGGCGACATGTTGGCAATGGTTGCCCGGTCCGCCAACGGCAAATCGGCCAGCCCATCACCATAAAACTCAACAAACTTGCCGACGACGCCGTGCTTACGCAGCATTTGGGTGACGGTCAGCACCAGGTCGGTGGCCGTAATCCCCTCGGATAACTTACCGCTGAGTTTAAAACCCACCACATCCGGGATCAGCATGGAGACCGGCTGGCCCAGCATGGCAGCTTCGGCCTCAATACCGCCAACGCCCCAACCGAGGATACCAAGGCCGTTAATCATGGTGGTGTGGGAGTCGGTCCCCACCAGGGTATCGGGGTAAGCAATGCGTTGGCCATTCTCTTCGGTATGCCAAACGGTTTGCCCCAGATACTCCAGGTTTACCTGATGGCAGATGCCGGTGCCGGGTGGCACCACGCGGAAGCGGTTGAAGGCCTTTTGCCCCCACCGCAGGAAGGTGTAGCGTTCGTGGTTACGCTCCATTTCGATACGCACGTTTTCGCCAAAGGCGTCATCGTCGCCAAACTCATCGACAGTGACAGAGTGGTCAATGACCAGATCGACCGGTGACAGCGGATTCACCTGATCGACTTTCCCGCCCAGGCGCAGAACGGCCTCACGCATTGCCGCCAAATCCACCACGGCAGGTACGCCGGTGAAGTCCTGCATCAGCACCCGCGCCGGGCGATAAGCAATTTCGCGATCGGCATGGCCGGTTTGCAACCAACCTACGATCGCCTTCAGATCGTCAACCTGTACCGTATCACCATCCACATGGCGCAACAGGTTTTCCAGTAACACTTTCATCGATTTCGGCAGCCGGTCAATATCCCCTAACTGTCTGGCCGCCAGTGGCAAACTGTAATAGTGATACTCACTACCCAGTGCTACCAGCTTATCCATACTCGTTTTACGAAGATCGGACGACATAGCTCCTCCATTTTTTATTATGTCAAACCAGGGTGATTTCTGAGGTGTTATTTAAAGATAACACAAACGCCATGTAACGTTTTGATAACAACACGTATTGATCATAACGATAGGCAAGAGTAATCAAAGGCGGGAAGCTACAGGTAGGTCAATGAGTTAGCAGGTATCAGATAGTGAAAAACCGCCCTTCGGCGGTTTAAATGATTTAATGCGGTTCAAGGTAACGGCCTATTTGGTCGGCAGTTTGATGTCCTTGAACATGGCTTCGATCTCATCATTGGTGCGTAAAGCCACGGCGGTATCGACCACGTCGCGCGTCAGATGCGGTGCGAAACGCTGGATAAAGTCGTACATATAGCTGCGCAGGAAGGTACTGCGGCGGAAACCGATCTTGGTGGTGCTATAGGTGAAGATATCGCGGGCATCCACCATCACCAAATCCGGATCCTGTACCGGATCGACCGCCATGCTGGCGATCACGCCAACACCCAGCCCCAGGCGTACATAAGTCTTGATCACGTCAGCATCGGTGGCGGTAAACACGATACGCGGCGTCAACCCCGCCCGGTTAAACGCCGTATCCAGCTCCGAGCGCCCCGTAAAGCCGAAGGTATAGGTGACGATAGGATACTCTGCCAGTTCTTCAATGGTGATGTGGCTCTTGCCCGCTAAAGGATGATCGGGTTTCACTACTACCGCCCGGTTCCAGTGGTAGCACGGCAGCATGATTAAATCGTCATACAGGTGCAGCGCTTCGGTAGCGATGGCAAAGTCTGCAGAGCCTTTGGAAACCGCTTCGGCAATTTGCGTTGGCGAGCCCTGATGCATATGCAGCGACACGCGCGGATAACGCTCGATAAAGCCTTTAATCACATTGGGCAAGGCATAGCGTGCCTGGGTATGGGTGGTTGCCACATACAGCGAACCTTTGTCCGGGTATGTATGTTCCCCGGCAACGGCCTTGATGGCCTCTACTTTGGACAGTACTTCGCGAGCAATGCGGATAATTTCCTGGCCAGCAGGCGTCACCTGGGTAAGGTGCTTGCCGCTACGGGCGAAAATCTGGATGCCTAGCTCATCCTCCAGCATCCTCACCTGCTTGCTGATACCCGGTTGCGAGGTATAGAGACCTTCAGCCGTGGAAGAGACGTTGAGGTTATGATTCACCACTTCTACGATGTAACGAAGCTGCTGCAATTTCATATTTGAATACCATCCTAGGTTAAAACACTGCGGCCTGCCGCAGCCAGGTATCTCGGTGTTGCCCCGGTATGCTTAATTCTCACAAGCCTTAAACACAGTGATTTCGCCCAGATGCTGATGAAAACGCCGTTGCTAATAAGCTTTAATCATAAAAAACATTTTTATATAACCATTATATCATGTCGCGCTACCAAGTATAGAGCCGCTTCACAAGATGATAACGATCTTTTCGCATGATTATCAACGCCGAGCCTTGCCGATAAAAATAAGAAAAAGCAGAGAAGAATAGATCCGCCAGCCGATTTTCGCCAATAAAAAACCAGCTCAGTGAGCTGGTTTTTTTGGTGCTGCCTTGCAGCCGGGTTACTTCTTGCCTTCAACCCATTTGCCATCAACAAAGAATGCGGACCAGCCGGTGGCCTTACCGTCTTTCTCTGATGAGACATACTGCTGCTTGGTTTTACGGCTGAAGCGCACCATCGTCTTGTTGCCTTCCGGATCGGCCACCGGCGCATCGGCCAGATAGCTCAATTTCTCCGGCAAACGATCTTTGAAGCGCAGCAACTCTTCCACTAACGGCGCACGGGTTTCGCGCGATTTAGGGAAGGTGTTGGCCGCCAGGAACACGCCTGCCGCCCCATCACGCAACACAAAGTAGGCGTCCGATTTCTCGCACGGTAACTCAGGCAGCGGGACCGGATCCTCTTTCGGCGGCGCAACTTCACCGCTGCGCAGGATCTTACGGGTGTTCTTGCAGTTTTCGTTGGTGCAGCCCATGTACTTACCAAAGCGCCCCATTTTCAGGTGCATTTCGGAACCACATTTCTCACACTCAACGATCGGGCCGTCGTAACCTTTCAGGCGGAATTCGCCCTGTTCGATTTCGTAGCCATCACAGGCCGGGTTGTTACCACACACGTGCAGCTTGCGCTGGTTGTCGATCAGGTAGCTGTCCATCGCGGTGCCGCACTTCTGGCAGCGCTTGCGGGCACGCAGGGCGTTGGTTTCTGCATCATCCCCTTCCAGGATGTTCAGCACTTCCGCTTCCGGCACCAGGTTGATGGTGGTTTTGCAGCGCTCTTTCGGCGTCAACGCATAACCGGAACAACCAAGGAACACGCCGGTACTGGCGGTGCGGATGCCCATCTTGCGGCCACAGGTCGGGCAGTCAATGCTGGTCATCACCATCTGGTTCGGGCGCATACCGCCCTCTTCAGGGTCTTTCTCGGCGGTTTCCAACTGCTCGCTGAATTCGGCAAAGAATTCGTCCAGCACTGCTTTCCATTCCGCCTGATTGTTGGCGACCTGGTCCAGGCCATTTTCCATGCGTGCGGTGAAGTCGTAATTCATCAGCTCACGGAAGTTTTCTTCCAGGCGATCGGTGACAATCTCACCCATTTTTTCCGCGTAGAACCGGCGGCTCTCTACCCGCACATAACCACGATCCTGAATGGTCGAGATGATCGAGGCGTAGGTAGATGGACGGCCAATTCCGCGTTTTTCCAACTCTTTAACCAGTGAAGCTTCACTGTAACGTGCCGGTGGCTTGGTAAAGTGCTGGCTCGGGATCAGCTTTTGCAGATCCAGCTCGCTGCCCACTTCCACAAACGGCAGAGTGCGATCTTCATCGCCCTTACGCAGCGCAGGCATCACCTTGGTCCAGCCATCGAAACGCAGCGTACGGCCTTTGGCACGCAGCAGGAAGTCGTCGGCTTTCACCGTCAGCGTGGTGGAGTCGTATTGCGCTGGTGTCATCTGACAGGCGACAAACTGACGCCAGATCAGCTGATACAGTTTCTGCGCATCCGCTTCCATATCTTTCAGTTGTTCAGCCAATACGCTGACATCGGAAGGACGGATCGCTTCGTGCGCTTCCTGGGAGTTTTCTTTGCTGCTGTATTGGTTAGGCGCCTTCGGCAGGTATTTGTCGCCGAAGTTGTCACCGATATAACCACGCACCATGTTGATCGCATCCTGACTCAGGTTGGTGGAGTCGGTACGCATGTAGGTGATATGACCGGCTTCATACAGACGCTGCGCCATCATCATGGTTTTCTTCACGCCGAAGCTCAGGCGGGTACTGGCAGCCTGTTGCAGCGTGGAGGTGATGAACGGTGCACCCGGTTTGCTGCTGGTTGGCTTGTCTTCACGATCCAGCACCGTATAACGGGCTTTTTCCAGCAGGTTAAGCGCGGCATGAGTCTGCTCACGGTTAACCGGTTTGAACGGCTTATCGTGGGCATGGGTGACTTCCATCTGCAGCGCGATTTCGCCTTTCGCCAGCAGATCGGCATGCAGTTCCCAGTACTCTTCGGGTACGAACGCTTTGATGTCGCGCTCACGCTCCACCACCAGCCGTACCGCAACGGACTGCACCCTGCCAGCGGACAGGCCACGAGCAATTTTTTTCCACAGCAGTGGCGAAACCATGTAACCCACCACGCGGTCCATAAAGCGACGCGCCTGCTGTGCGTTGACACGATCGATATTCAGCTCGCCTGGCGCTTGGAACGCCTGCTGGATCGCGTTTTTGGTGATTTCGTTAAACACCACGCGGCTAAAGCGCTTGTCGTCTCCACCGATCACTTCCCGCAGGTGCCAGGCGATGGCTTCCCCTTCGCGGTCAAGGTCGGTTGCGAGGTAAATGTGGTCAGCATTTTCGGCTAACGACTTTAACTCGGCGACCACTTTTTCCTTACCGGGTAAAATCTCATATTGCGCTTCCCACCCGTGGTAAGGATCGACGCCCATGCGATTGACCAGCGCGGTCTTTTCATCTTTCTTGACTTTCTTTTTGGCTTTGTCTTTGGTTTTGTCTTCGGTTGACTCAGCGCTCTTTTTGCTAGCTGAGCCACTGGTCGGCAAATCACGGATATGACCGACGCTGGACTTCACCACGTAGTCATTACCTAAATATTTATTAATAGTTTTGGCTTTTGCCGGGGACTCAACTATTACGAGAGCTTTGCCCATAATTACCTTTACCTGAATTTAATACTTCTAAAAAGAAGCCATTTGTCTCGCCGTACCGCGGCAATTCGTATCTCTTATTTATATTGCGGTACTCTGGCAAGAGATCAACCTGTTTTTTTCTAATGGTTGCCTAACTGGTCAACCTGAACGCATTTAGCCAGCCTAACCTGTTCACGCCGAACCCCAGAGGCCAGGCCAGCTATGACCTGCGTTGAGCGTAAACAAATCCTTCCACCGGAAGCCGCAAAATCCCACACTCTACCTGATAACAAACGCGACGCAACTTAATTAGCGTGGAAAACCTCATTTCACCTCGGACGGTCAAATCACTGGCCGTCCAGACGGCAATTAAACCTTAGCTGGTTTGCGGACAAACGCGAACCCGCGCTAGAATACGTTCAGAATTTTCGCTTGCAGGAGAAATAAATGCGTAACAACACTCAACCCATCGAACGAGCAGATCTGCTTACTGAAGCAAATAACATCATCCGCCAACACGAAGATTATATGCACGGCATGGTGGCCACCGACGTTGAGCAGAAAGGCAGCGTGTTGGTTTTCCGCGGCGAGTTCTTTTTAGATCCCGAGGGGCTGCCAACGGCAAAAACCACCGCCGTATTTAATATGTTTAAGCACCTGGCCCATGTGCTTTCCGAGAAATATCATCTGGTGGATTAACCATTAAAAACGGGGCCATCTGGCCCCGTGTAATCACCGGTTTAACAGCTTACAACAATGGTTTCTCGCCGCGTTGCCACCAGCGCAACAGCAGACGATCGGCGCTCTCTGCCGCACTGCCGGTAAAGCGGTCGATCAGGCGTTTACGGCGAGCATAGCGCACCCCTACCACCTCATGATTTTCCATCTCGGCAATCAGCAGATCGTCACTGGTGCCGACCGCGTCAACCAGCCCTTTATCTTTCGCCTGAGTGCCATACCAATGCTCACCGGTCGCGACCTCTTCGATAGCCAATGAAGGACGTTGCTGATGAACAAACTGTTTGAACAACTCGTGGGTTTCGTTCAGATCTTCACGGAATTTTTCCCGCCCTTGTTCGGTATTCTCACCAAACAGGGTCAAGGTGCGTTTGAACTGGCCAGCGGTGTGCAATTCCACATCGATGTTGCTCTTTTGCAGCAAACGATGGAAGTTGGGGATCTGCGCAACCACGCCGATCGACCCAATGATGGCAAACGGGGCTGCCACAATGCGGTCGGCAACGCAGGCCATCATGTAACCGCCGCTAGCCGCGACCTTATCCACCGCCACCGTCAGGCGGATACCGCCCTTGCGCAGGCGCTCCAACTGCGAGGCGGCCAGACCATAACCGTGCACCACCCCACCTGGGCTCTCCAAACGCAGCAACACCTCGTCTTTGGCCGTCGCTACCGCCAACACGGCAGAGATTTCTTCACGCAGTGAGCTGACCTCATGGGCATCCATACTTCCCTTGAAGTCCAGTACATACAGGCAAGGTTTGACTGCCTCAACCGCACCGGCCTTGGCACGCTGTTTTTTCAGCTTGTCGTCGGCCTTGTTCTGCTTTTTAAACTGCTTGCTCCAGGCCTTCTGCTCTGCCGCTCCCATGCGGGCAAGGCGCATTTCCCGTTGCATTTCACGATATTGCTCACCCAGGTCGGTAAGCTGCAGTTCCCCTTTCTGCTGGCTCTTGCGCTGCCCGAGGCTCACCGCCAGCAACACCAACGCGGCAATAGCAATCACCACCGTGGCAACTTTGGCCAGGAAAAGGCCATAAACAGATATAAACTCCACAGATACCGCCTTTATTTACAGTTTGTTAGTTGAGCGGGCGCAGCATGCAGCACCCCTACGTACTTTTTAGCAAATGGCACCACGGCTGTCGCGCCTAAATGAAAATTCAGATTGAATGAGCATGCGGCGCACCTCCGTGCTATGGGGTTGCCCGCAGCGGTAACCAAGCCGCTATTGTACCGTTTTTGTTACAAAAGAATGCCGTTTCTGTAGGTTACTCATTGAAAATGCGATCCATTTCAGGCATATAACAGACATTATTCATTAAATGACTGACAAAAATTCGCAGCGGATCGCCATTGTGGTTGAGCAACCCTGCTCCTGCCAGCGATCCGCAATCCACCCAAGCTTCCAGCCATAGCGCGGGAGCCGCCAACCAGGCGCGAGGAACTATTGTGCATTACCAACCTAAGCAGGATCTGCTCGAACAACGAATTATTCTGGTGACCGGTGCGGGCGACGGCATTGGTCGTGAAGCGGCGCTGACTTACGCTCGCTACGGCGCACAGCTAGTGCTGCTTGGCCGCACGGAAAGCAAACTGCAGGCCGTTCAGGCCGAAATTGCCGCCATCTCCAGCGCCCCGACGCATATCGTTACGCTGGATTTGTTACACACCACGCCAGAACAGTGCCAAACCCTGGCGGCCGACTTGGCCACCAAGGTGCCACGTCTGGACGGCGTATTGCAAAACGCCGGCCTGTTGGGCGACATAGCCCCAATGGCTGAACTTTCGATGACCATGTGGAACGAAGTGATGCAGGTCAACGTGAATGCCACCTTCATGCTTACCCAGGCGCTGCTGCCGTTGCTGCTGAAATCCAATGCAGGATCGTTGGTGTTCACCAGTTCCAGCGTTGGCCGTACCGGCCGTGCCGGCTGGGGAGCCTATGCCGTTTCCAAGTTTGCTACCGAAGGGATGATGCAGGTATTGGCCGATGAGTATAAAAACCGTAACTTGCGGGTAAATTGCATCAATCCTGGCGGAACTCGCACCAAAATGCGTGCATCTGCATTCCCACAGGAAGATAAAAACAAGCTGAAAACACCGGCCGATATCATGCCGCTCTATCTGTATTTGATGGGCGATGACAGCCGCCGTAAAACCGGCAAGAGCTTCGATGCTCAGCCTAACCGTAAACCCGGCGCCGCCGAATAAGGAAGCTTTTAACATGGCTGAAGATCGTCACCAGCAACGCCAGCAACGGCTGAAAGAACAGGTGGATGCCCGCATTGCCGCCGCGCAGGAAACCCGTGGTCTATTGCTGGTCTTTACCGGCAATGGTAAAGGCAAGACCACCGCTGCATTTGGTACCGTCACCCGCGCCGTCGGCCACGGTATGAAGGCTGGAGTGATCCAGTTTATCAAAGGCCAATGGCCCAACGGCGAGAAAAACCTGCTGCAACAGCACGGCGTGGAATTTCAGGTGATGGCAACCGGCTTTACCTGGGAAACTCAGGATCGGGAAAGTGATACCGCCGCCTGTCAGGCCGTCTGGCAACACGGTAAGCGGATGTTGGCCGACAGCAGCCTGGATATGGTGCTGATGGACGAGTTGACCTATATGGTGAGCTACGGCTATTTAGAGCTGGCAGAGCTGCTGGAGGCGCTTGAGCAGCGTCCTGCGCACCAGACGGTGATTATCACGGGGCGTGGCTGTCATCGCGATTTGCTGGAGCTGGCGGATACCGTAACGGAGATGCGGCCGGTGAAGCACGCGTTTGAAGCGGGGATCAAGGCTCAGCAGGGCATTGACTGGTAACTGAATAACCCGTGGCCAAGCCAGAAGGCAAGGCCACGGTGATAAATTTAGCTACGCTTGGAAGACTTGGCCGGTTTACCCGGTTTGCTGCTGCCTGGTGCGCCACGACGGCTGCCGGGAGCAACCTGGCTGTGACGTTTTACCGCACGGCGGATCTGGTTGGCTTTCACACGGCGGCGATCGCGTTCCACCGGCAGTTTGCTGACGGTTTCCGGTTGCAGTTCCACCAGCTCACGCAAATAGTTGATCGCCTTGAGATCCAGCTCGGTATAGCCGCCACGAGGCAGGCCTTTTGGCAGATCGATATCGCCGTAACGTACGCGGATCAAACGGCTTACCTGCACGCCAACGGCTTCCCACAGGCGACGCACCTCACGGTTACGGCCTTCGGTCAACGTGACGTTGTACCACTGGTTGATCCCTTCGCCACCCTGGAAGGTGATGGTGCGGAATGCCGCTGGGCCATCTTCCAGTTGGACACCTTTGCTCAGTTGCTTGAGCTTTTCGTCGTCGATCTGGCCGAACACGCGCACGGCGTATTCGCGTTCAACTTCGCGGCTTGGGTGCATCAGGCGGTTAGCCAGTTCACCGTCAGTGGTAAACAGCAGCAAGCCTGAGGTATTCACGTCCAAACGCCCTACCGCTACCCAGCGAGAGCCACGCAGTTTTGGCAGGCGATCGAAGACCGTTGGGCGACCTTCTGGATCGCTACGGGTACAGAGTTCGCCTTCCGGCTTGTAATAAGCCAGCACGCGGCAAACCGCTTCTTCGGATTCTTTGATCGAGACAACATGACCGTCCAGACGAATTTTCATCCCGGCGACCACTTCAACGCGGTCGCCCAGTTTGGCGATCTTGCCGTCGACGCTGATGCGACCTGCCTCAATCATGGTTTCTATTTCACGACGCGAGCCATGGCCAGCATTCGCTAATACTTTCTGTAACTTTTCGCTCATTGAGCAACCTCTAATGTCGCCTTCACAGGCGTCGGGGGACTTTGCCGCCACTCTCACCAAGAAGAGGAGGCCGCAAAGATTAGCACTTGGTCAAAACCAACCGCTTATTATACAGGCTTTATCCCTCCTTGGCACTGACTTCGTCCGGCAGTTTAGCGGAAAGGCGCTGGATCGCCCGCCCCTTCACGGATCACTTCCGGGGAGGATTCGGTCAGGTCGATAACCGTGGTTGGCTGCTGGCCCAGGAAACCGCCGTGGATCACCAGATCCACCTGCTTACCAAGGTGTTCGCTGATCTCTTCCGGATCGGATTCGGCAAAGTCATTACCTGGCAGCATCAGCGTGGTCGACATCATCGGCTCATTGAGCACTTCCAGCAATGCCAGCGCAATCGGGTTGGATGGCACACGCAGGCCGATGGTTTTACGCTTGTCATTCATCAGGCGGCGAGGGACTTCTTTGGTCGCTTTCAGGATGAAGGTGTAATTGCCCGGCGTATTGTTCTTGATCAGGCGAAACGACGAATTGTCCACATAGGCATAGGTCGACAGCTCGGACAGATCGCGGCACATCAGCGTAAAGTTGTGGTTGCCGTCCAACTGGCGAATACGGCAGATACGCTCCAAGGCCGTCTTCTCTTCAAGTTTGCAGCCCAGCGCGTAGCCAGAGTCTGTTGGATAGACGATCACACCGCCCTTGCGCAGCACCTCTACGGCCTGATTGACCAGGCGCGGCTGCGGATTGTCCGGGTGAATATAAAATAGCTGGCTCATCTGTAACTCCTGAAAATGATGCACGCGGACGACAACGCCCGCGTTAAATCAATTTACGTTGCTCTCTTGGGGCTGTGGCCAATCTCGCCACACCGGTTCAACACCGCCGGGTAACCACAGTTTGCGCCCCAACTCAATCCACGAACAGGGCTGATGGAAATCCGAACCCTGAGACGCCAATAATTGATAGTCCTGCGCATATTTAGCCAACACCGTACGCTCATGGGGGGCTTGCTGACACTGCGCCACCTCCATCGCATCGCCGCCATGTTCGGCAAAATAGGCCAGCAGGCGTTTCAGCCATTTTGCCGTCAGATCGTAACGGCCCGGATGC
This sequence comes from Serratia sp. 3ACOL1, assembly GCF_003668775.1. NCBI lineage: Bacteria > Pseudomonadati > Pseudomonadota > Gammaproteobacteria > Enterobacterales > Yersiniaceae > Serratia > Serratia sp. 3ACOL1. The sequence continues at coordinate 1,766,370 of NZ_CP033055.1, forward strand.
GCCATCACCGCTTGGCCACCGGATTGATGAATGACATCAATGGCTTGTTCTATTGTACACCACTGTGGCGGAACATAGCCGATTTTCCCTTTGGCGAGATACTTCTTGAACACCTGCGCCATGTTGTCGGCCATGCCCTGCTGCACCAGAAAACGGGCAAAATGCCCTCTGGTAACCGCCCCATCCCCCGCCAACTGTTGTGCTCCGGCATAGGCATCGGGAATACGTGCTTTCGCTAACCGAACGCCGATTTCTTGCGCACGTAGATTACGGCGCTCGGTCTGTTCGACCAGCAGTTGTAACAGCGCCGGATGGGTGATACCGAGCCCCAGCCCAACAATGTGGATCTCATGGTTTTCCCACAGCGTAGAAATCTCGACGCCGTTAACCAGCTGCAAGGGCAAGGCAAGATCGGCTATCGCGGCCGCGGCCTCTGCCAATCCATTGGTGGTGTCGTGATCGGTAATAGCCAGCACGCCAACGCGCATCTCAACGGCTCGCCGCACCAATTGTGTCGGCGTTAAGTAACCGTCCGAAGCGGTGGTGTGGCTGTGGAGATCGTACAGGGTAAAAGCGGAGGATTGTGGGCTGCTGTCTGTCAAAAGGGATATCCTGCTATGGCTTGGCTTTCTATCATACCCGTTATGGTTGGCCGGACGGAAATCTATTCTGCCGATGGCGCTCCCGCCAGATTAACGATTTCACATTAGCCGCTAACATATTGTGCAAAAAGAGAGTTGACATTGCCCCTTCGTTCCAGTTAACTAGTACACAAGTTCACGGCAATGACCGTGTTGGATGAAAATACAGAGAGCAACATGATGACTAAGCACACTTCTCTTCTTCGCTGGTGGCGTACTTCCCATTCAAGGGTCGAGTAATCACGCATACCTGTCATCTGACACTGCAGATTCCCTAGGCCCGCTCATTACAGCGGGCTTTTTAATGGACAAGATTTGACTGGAACTACCGAAGATGAACATCAAACCACAGCTCAAACTACTCACGGCACAGGCCGGTTACCGCAGCGATCCGACGGCGATTTTTCATCAGCTGTGCGGCGCTCGCCCTGCCACCCTGTTGCTGGACTCGGCGGAAATCAACAGCAAGCAAAACCTGAAAAGCCTGCTGATTGTCGACAGTGCCCTGCGCATTACCGCCTTGGGCCGTAAAGTCAGCCTTCAGGCGCTGACTGCTAACGGCGCAGCCCTGCTGCCACTGTTGGATGAAGCCTTGCCTACCGACGTACAAATCCAGGTTCGCCCTAATGGCCGTGAGCTGACCTTCCCGGCAATTGATACGGTACAAGACGAAGATGCCCGCCTGCGTTCACTGTCGGTGTTTGATGCATTGCGCACGATGCTTACGCTGGTCGATGCTCCTGCCGATGAACGTGAAGCGATGTTGCTCGGCGGCCTGTTTGCCTATGACCTGGTTGCTGGTTTTGAAGACCTGCCAGAGCTGCGCCAAGACCAACGTTGCCCGGACTTCTGTTTCTATCTGGCGGAAACGCTGCTGGTGCTGGATCACCAACGCGGCGTAGCTCGTTTACAAGCCAGCGTATTTAACGGTGACAACGCTGAAACCCTGCGTTTGCAGCAGCGTCTCGAACAGCTTCAGGTGCAATTGCAGCAAACTCCGATCGCCATTCCTCATCAGAAACTGGAAGACATGCAGTTAAGCTGCAATCAGAGCGATGAAGAGTACGGCGCGGTAGTCAGCCAGTTGCAGCAAGCCATCCGCCACGGTGAGATTTTCCAGGTGGTGCCTTCTCGTCGCTTCTCTCTGCCTTGCCCTAACCCGCTGGCGGCTTACCAGACGCTGAAGGAAAACAATCCAAGCCCTTACATGTTCTTTATGCAGGACAACGAGTTCACGCTGTTCGGTGCCTCGCCGGAAAGCGCGCTGAAATATGAAGCTACCAGCCGCCAGATCGAAATCTATCCGATCGCCGGTACTCGTCCTCGCGGACGCCGCGCCGACGGTTCGCTGGATCTGGATCTCGACAGCCGCATCGAACTGGAAATGCGTACCGACCATAAAGAGCTGGCGGAACACCTGATGCTGGTCGATCTGGCCCGCAACGATCTGGCCCGCATCTGTGAAGCTGGCAGCCGCTATGTGGCCGACCTGACCAAGGTAGACCGTTACTCATTCGTGATGCACCTGGTTTCCCGCGTGGTCGGCAAGCTGCGTAGCGATCTCGACGTGCTGCATGCCTATCAGGCCTGTATGAATATGGGCACGTTGAGCGGTGCACCTAAAGTGCGCGCCATGCAACTGATTGCCGCCTCTGAAGGCACCCGTCGTGGCAGCTACGGCGGCGCAGTGGGTTACTTTACCGCTCACGGCGATCTCGATACCTGTATTGTCATTCGTTCCGCGTATGTTGAGGACGGTGTTGCCACCGTGCAGGCCGGTGCCGGTGTGGTGCTGGATTCCGTTCCGCAGGCAGAAGCCGATGAAACCCGTAACAAGGCACGTGCCGTGCTGCGTGCCATCGCCAGCGCGCACCAGGCCAAGGAGATTTTCTAATGGCCGATATCTTACTGCTCGACAACGTCGACTCCTTTACTTACAACCTGGTCGATCAACTGCGTGCCAGCGGCCATCAGGTCGTAATTTACCGTAACCAGATTGCCGCCGAGATCATCATCGCGCGTCTGCAACAGATGGAGCAGCCTATTTTGATGCTGTCCCCAGGCCCAGGTACTCCAGCCGACGCCGGCTGTATGCCCGAGCTGTTGCAACGCCTGCGCGGCCAGATGCCAATCATCGGTATCTGTCTCGGCCATCAGGCGATTGTGGAAGCCTATGGCGGCCACGTTGGCCAGGCCGGTGAGATCTTGCACGGCAAGGCGTCTTCCATTACTCACGATAACCAGGGGATGTTTGCCGGTATGGCCAACCCGCTGCCGGTCGCCCGCTATCACTCGCTGGTCGGCAGCAATATCCCTGAAGGACTGACCGTCAATGCTCGCTTCGGCGACATGGTGATGGCAGTGCGTCACGATGAACACCGCGTATGTGGTTTCCAATTCCATCCAGAATCCATTCTGACCACCCAAGGCGCGCGTTTGCTTGAGCAGACGTTGGCCTGGGCGCTGGCGAAATAATCAAGGGGAACCGACTATGCAACCTATTCTTGAAAAACTGTATCGCTCGGAGTCGATGAGCCAGGAAGAAAGCCAGCAGTTATTCAGCGCTATCGTGCGCGGTGAGCTGGAACCTAGCCAACTGGCGGCGGCCTTGATCAGCATGAAGATCCGCGGTGAGCACCCGGAAGAAATCGCCGGAGCAGCCAAGGCGCTCTTGGCCGATGCTTTACCGTTCCCACGCCCGGACTATGCCTTCGCGGATATCGTCGGCACCGGCGGTGACGGCACCAACAGCATCAATATCTCCACGGCCAGCGCCTTTGTCGCCGCGGCCTGTGGGGTCAAGGTGGCTAAGCACGGCAACCGCAGCGTCTCCAGCCGTTCCGGTTCATCCGATCTGTTGGCCGCCTTCGGGATCCGCCTGGATCTGCCCGCGGAAGAATCTCGCAAGGCATTGGATGAACTGGGCGTGTGTTTCCTGTTTGCACCGCAGTATCACACCGGTTTTCGCCATGCGATGCCGGTACGCCAACAGTTGAAGACCCGCACGGTGTTCAACGTACTCGGGCCGTTGATTAACCCGGCTCGCCCACCGTTGGCGTTGATTGGGGTCTATAGTCCGGAGCTGGTGTTGCCAATCGCCAAAACCCTGCGCGTATTGGGTTATCAGCGCGCCGCCGTCGTGCACGGTGGCGGCATGGATGAAGTGGCGATCCACACCACCACTCACGTAGCCGAGCTGAATGACGGCGAAATTGAAAGTTATCAGCTGACGCCTAAATCTTTTGGGTTGGACAGCTACCCGCTGGGCTCTCTGCTGGGCGGGTCGCCGGAAGAAAATCGTGACATTCTGGCAAGGTTGTTACAAGGTAAAGGCGAGCCAGCGCACGCCGCGGCGGTCGCCGCCAACGTCGCACTGTTGCTGAAACTATTCGGACAGGAAGACCTGCGCCAGAACGCGCAGCAGGCATTGGAAATGATCCACAGTGGGCAGGCTTACCAGCGTGTCACTGCTTTGGCAGCAAGAGGATAAATGATGCAGGAAACCGTGCTCAACAAGATTGTTCGTGACAAGGCGCAGTGGGTCGCGGCACGTAAGCAACAACAGCCATTAGCCAGCTTTCAAAACGAAATCGTGCCAAGCGAGCGTAGCTTTTATCATGCGCTACAAGGCGCCAGAACAGCATTTATTCTCGAATGCAAGAAAGCCTCTCCTTCCAAGGGGCTGATCCGCGAGAATTTTGACCCGGTGGAAATCGCCTCGGTGTATAAGGATTTCGCCTCGGCGATCTCGGTGCTGACCGATGAGCAATACTTCCAGGGCAGCTTCGATTTTCTGCCGCTGGTGAGTAAAACCGTGAGCCAGCCGGTACTGTGTAAGGACTTTATGATCGACCCTTACCAAATCTATCTGGCACGTCACTACCAGGCCGACGCCATTCTGTTGATGCTGTCAGTGCTCGATGACGAACAGTACCGCCAACTTGCCGCGGTGGCACACAGCCTGAATATGGGCGTGCTGACCGAGGTGATCAGCGAAGAGGAATTACAGCGCGCGGTACAGCTCGAAGCCAAAGTGATTGGCATCAACAACCGCGATCTGCGCGATCTGTCTATCGATCTGGATCGCACCCGTATCCTGGCTCCTAAAGTGCCACATGGCGTGACGGTGATCAGCGAGTCCGGCATCAATAACTATCGCCAGATCCGTGAACTCAGTCGCTATGCCAACGGTTTTCTGATCGGCAGCGCCTTGATGTCGGAAACCAACCTGCGCAGCGCGGTACGCCGCGTGATCCTGGGCGACAACAAGGTCTGCGGCCTGACCCGGCCGCAAGATGCCGCAGCCGCTTATCAGGCAGGTGCCAACTACGGCGGTCTGATCTTCGTTGGCCGTTCCCCGCGTAACGTGGACATTGCCCACGCCAGGGAAGTGATCGCCGGAGCGCCGTTGAAATATGTGGGTGTTTTCTGTGATGCGCCGATCGCTACGGTAGCGCAAACTGCCGAGCTCCTTGGTCTGCATGCGGTGCAACTGCACGGCGCGGAAGACCAGGCTTATATCAACGCCCTGCGCGCCGAGCTGCCAGCCACCTGTCAGATCTGGAAAGCCTTGAGCGTAAAAGACAGCCTACCCGCTCGCGATCTGCAACAGGTCGATCGTTACCTGCTGGATAACGGCGCTGGCGGTACCGGAGTTCGCTTTGACTGGTCAGTGTTGCAGGGCCAAACGCTGGACAACGTGATGCTGGCTGGCGGCCTGAGTGCAGACAACTGCGTAGATGCGGCCCAACTGGGCTGTGCGGGCCTCGATTTCAACTCTGGCGTAGAGAGCCAACCCGGCATCAAAGATGCCGAGCGTCTGGCGGCGGTGTTCCAAACCCTGCGCGCCTACTGATTGCGAACCTCATTTAACGGATAATAACGGGAAAAATAATGACGCTGCTTAACCCTTACTTCGGCGAATTTGGCGGTCAGTACGTGCCGCAAATTTTGATGCCAGCCCTGAAACAACTGGAAGAAGCCTTCGTCAGCGCCCAGCGTGACCCAGAGTTCCAGGCAGAGTTTATCGATCTGCTGAAAAACTACGCGGGTCGCCCGACGGCACTGACGCTGTGCAAAAACCTGACTGCCGGTAGCAAAACCAAGCTCTACCTGAAGCGTGAAGATCTGCTGCACGGCGGTGCCCATAAGACCAACCAGGTATTGGGCCAGGCGCTGCTTGCCAAACGCATGGGCAAAACCGAGATCATCGCGGAAACCGGCGCAGGCCAACACGGTGTGGCCTCTGCGCTGGCCTGCGCCCTGCTCGGTCTGAAATGCCGTATCTACATGGGCGCCAAGGACATCGAACGCCAGTCACCTAACGTATTTCGTATGCGCCTGATGGGAGCAGAAGTGATCCCGGTGCACAGCGGCTCTTCCACGCTGAAAGATGCCTGTAACGAAGCGCTGCGCGACTGGTCTGGCTCTTACGAAAAGGCCCACTACATGCTGGGCACTGCCGCAGGCCCGCACCCGTTCCCGACCATCGTGCGTGAATTCCAACGCATGATCGGCGAAGAAACCAAAGCTCAGGTGCTGGAGCGTGAAGGCCGTCTGCCGGATGCCGTATTGGCCTGCGTTGGCGGCGGTTCCAACGCCATCGGCATGTTTGCCGACTTTATCGATGATACCAGCGTTGGCCTGATCGGCGTTGAACCCGCTGGCCTGGGGATCGAAACCGGCCAGCATGGTGCGCCGCTGAAACATGGCAAGGTAGGGATCTACTTCGGTATGAAATCACCGATGATGCAAACCTCTGAAGGCCAGATCGAGGAGTCTTACTCGATTTCCGCCGGTTTGGACTTCCCTTCCGTTGGCCCGCAGCACGCCTATCTCAACAGCATCGGCCGTGCAGAATACGTGTCGATCACCGATGATGAAGCGCTGGAGGCTTTCAAGGAGCTTTCCCGCCACGAAGGGATTATCCCGGCGTTGGAGTCTTCCCATGCCCTCGCACACGCGTTGAAAATGATCCGTGAAGAGCCGCAGAAAGAACAGATCCTGGTGGTTAACCTGTCCGGCCGCGGCGACAAAGACATATTTACCGTTCACGACATTCTGAAAGCACGGGGAGAAATCTGATGGAACGTTATCAGCAACTGTTCAAACGGTTGGAAAATAATAAAGAAGGCGCCTTTGTGCCGTTTGTCACCCTCGGCGACCCAAACCCGACGCTATCGTTACAGATCATTGATACGCTGGTGGAGAACGGTGCAGATGCCTTGGAGTTGGGGATCCCCTTCTCGGATCCGCTGGCCGATGGCCCAACCATTCAAAGTGCAGCTCTGCGTGCTTTCGCTTCTGGGGTTACGCCAACGCACTGTTTCGAAATGCTGGCGGCGATCCGTCAGAAGCACCCTGATATTCCGATTGGCCTGCTGATGTACGCCAACTTGGTGTTCCACGGCGGTATTGACGCATTTTATCAGCGCTGTGCGCAGGCCGGTGTAGATTCCGTGTTGATCGCGGACGTACCTTTCGAAGAGTCCGCGCCTTTCCGCGCGGCGGCAACTCGCCACGGTATTGCGCCAATCTATATTTGCCCGCCAAATGCGGATGAAGATTTACTGCGTGAAATCTCGTCCCACGGCCGGGGTTACACCTACCTGCTGTCACGCGCCGGAGTAACCGGAACGGAAAGCCGGGCACAGTTACCGCTGCACCACCTGGTCAATAAGCTGCGCGAGTATCATGCGGCGCCACCGCTGCAAGGCTTTGGCATCTCTGAACCATCACAGGTCAAGGATGCGTTGCAAGCCGGGGCCACCGGGGCAATCTCCGGTTCGGCAATTGTTAAAATCATCGAACAGAATCTGGCTCAACCAGCAGAAATGTTGGCAAAGCTAGGCAAGTTTGTCCGTGAAATGAAAGCCGCTACCCGCGTTTAATCTCCCCGCTCTCAATCACCGGATACTACGAAAGTATCCGGTGATAACACTTTGTTTACCCTCAATCTTGCCAAAGATATTTTCGCAAACAATTTGAACAAACCAGCAACCTGCCCCACAATCATATTTGCCGCTAAATATTCAGTGGTTCAGTGCATACGATTTCGTTAGCTGATTGAAATCAGCCTTTAATTTCAACAATAACATATGCAAGGAGAGTCATTTATGAAGCTATTTAAAACCCTTTCGGCGCTGTGCATGGCGGCTATTTTGGCTATGGCAGTTTCTGCCTGTGCTCCAACGGCAAAATCAGAAGGGACTGGCGGCTATATCGACGATACGGTCGTCACTACCAAGGTGAAGTCAGCACTGCTGGCGGATAAAACCATAAAATCAACCGAAATCAGCGTCGAGACCTTTAAAGGCAAGGTTCAGTTAAGCGGTTTCGTCAGCTCTAGCGCCGATGCCAATCGCGCCGTTCAGGTGACTCGCGGCGTGGCGGGTGTTAAATCGGTCGAAAATGATATGCGCATTAAATAACTAAAGAGGGAGGCGCCGAACAGCGCCTCCTTATTGCAGCGTAGCTTAGAAGCGGTAGCCCGCACCAAACATAAATACAAATGGATCCAGACGCGTATCAACGCTCTGATGTTGGTCACCGGCGTCAAAGCGAACCTTGGTCTCGATATTCATCCACCAGACCGACATGTTCAGCATCCAGTGCTCATCCAGGTTGTAATCCAGACCTGCCTGCCCGGCAACACCCCAGGAATTTTTCAGGTCCAGGTTGCTTAAACCTGCATCCTTCCCGTTGTCGTTGAATTTCTCGTCGAAGAACATGGTGTAGTTCACACCAATACCCAGGTATGGACGCAGCTTGTCCTGCTTGTCACCAAAGTAGTACTGCGCCATCAGCGTTGGTGGCAGTTGACGAACTGTTGCAATATCCCCGTTGACCGCTGGGCCACCCAGAGAAACTTTATGGCGGAACGGCGTTGCAGCCAGTAACTCGACGCCGATATTGTCCGTCACCATATAGCCAAAAGTCAGACCCAACTGGGTGTTGTTATTGGCGTTGAACGATCCTTGGCCTAAAACGTTGTCCGAACCTGCATTAGGACGCACTGTTGCAGTCCCTGCACGGAACAGGAAATCACCCGCTTGATGCGCGCTTGCTACCATAGGAGCCATCAGAGCCCCTAACACCACCAGAGTTGTCTTTTTCATTATCCATTCCATTTGTGTGGTTTACAGTCCCGATGAATATACCTATTAACAGGTATTTATGATCCCATCGAGATCACATCTTAAGTGTAAAAATTTAAATTCCCACCAAAAACAAAGCCACCTAAGGTGTTAATAAATCGATAATTGATCTGAATCAATAAACGCCTTTTGTTGCAAATTTTATGCATGTTTACATTTCTGTTACCAAAAAAAGTTGCTAAAAAAAATGCCTCTGCGTAATTTCATCATTCCTGTTGGTTTTGGTTGGGCCGGTAAGGAGTCGGTGGCAATCAAGATGAGCGAAATTCAAAATCCCTGCACCAGCTGCGGCGCCTGCTGCGGTTATTTCCGAGTATCATTCTATTGGGCCGAAGCGGAAGATGGCGGCGGCGTGGTACCTATATCCTTAACTGAACCCTTGAGCCCCTTTCTGCGCTGTATGCAGGGAACCAACAGCAAGTCCCCACGCTGCACCTCGCTGGTGGGTGAAATTGGTCAGGCGGTATCCTGTTCGATCTATCCCAATCGCCCTAGCCCCTGCCGCGAATTCGATCAATCCGGGGAAAACGGCCTGCGCAATGAAGCCTGCGATCGGGCCCGTGAGCGCTACGGCCTGCCGCCCTTGCCGGTTCCCCTGCCATTATCATTGTCAGAGACCATAATCGCCCAAGAAATCAGCACAGTGCCATTCGCGGGGTGCCACAGCGGAGCGGAACAAGGTACAATCGCCCACTGATTTAACTATGTTCCCGACGCCAAGGAGTCTGCATGCCAAGCATGCCAATTACGGCCAACACGTTGTACCGTGACAGTTTTAACTTTTTCCGTAATCAGGTTGCCAGCATTGTGCTGTTGGCATTGCTGACCGCATTCATTTCTGTGCTGCTTAATCAGGCGTTTAGCCCCGATATCGAGCAGTTGAAGATCCTGACCGCGACGGAAAGTGATTTGGCCTCCAACGCCGGTGCCGGCATGGGGATCCAGGAAATCATTCAGCAAATGACGCCTGAACAGCAGATGGTGCTGTTGAAAGTCTCCGCCGCCGCCACGATTTCCGCTTTAGTGGGTAACGTGCTGCTGGTAGGGGGTATGTTGACGCTGATCCGTCTGGTTTCTGAAGGCCAGCGTACCAGTGCACTGCGGGCTATCGGGATATCTGCCCCGCTATTGCCGCGTTTACTGTTGCTGCTGTTTGTCTGCACCTTGCTGACCCAGCTTGGCCTGACGCTGTTCGTCGTGCCCGGTGTGATCATGGCGATCTCGTTCTCGCTAGCCCCGGTGATTTCCGTGGCCGATGGGAAAGGCATGTTTGCCTCACTGAAGCTAAGCTGCAAGCTGGCCTTTGCCAACGCGCGGGTGATCGTACCGGCGATGATGCTGTGGTTGGCGGCCAAACTGCTGGTGCTGTTTATGGTCAGCCATTTGTCGGTGTTGACACCACACGTTGCCAGCATAGTGCTGACTGCATTAAGCAACCTGGTTTCTGCCCTGCTGCTGATTTATCTGTTCCGTCTATATATGTTACTGCGGGAAACCGCGCCAGCTGCTGGCGTGTCCTTAGATAAAAGATAAACAGGGTCAGTTGACGTTTAAGGGCACGCTTTTAGCGTGCCCTTTTTATTTACTGTGCCGTGCCCGGTTCGGCCTGTTCCTTACTTTGTATCAGCTTGAGTGCCAGATAGAGGTCGGGTACCAGGATCAGATCCTTATCGCGCCCCACCTGATTGATACGGAACCAGCGCGTTAACTCGGTGCGCCGTCCGGCCAGCACCAGCTTTACGTTACGCTGTAACAAATCACGTTTTAGCTCATCAATGGCCGCCAGCACGCTGATATCAGCATGGGTAAAACTGGCCACCGCATCCACCACCACCCAACGTGGCTGGAACGGCGTGCTGTCGACCAGATTGAGGATGCGCCGTTTGAAGTAGGCCACGTTAAAATAGGTCAGCGGGGAATTAAAGCGGTACATCATCACGCCCTGCACCGCCTTCACCCCGTTGTTGTTGCCCATTGAGTGGATCATGCCTTCCTCATTGACTCCCAGCAGTTGCTCCGTTGGGCGGAACACGGTGCGGAGAAACTGCATCAGGCCAAGCAATACCGCCAAGCCAATGCCGCTGATCACCCCCACCAGCAGCACACTGACGAAGGTGAAGGCCGCCAGCCTGAACGCCTGGGCATTGCGCTTGCGCAGGATCCAGATGCCGCGAATGTCGATCAACGACCAGGCGGCGTACATCAGCACCACGCCTAATCCGGCCACCGGAATAAATTGCAGCGGCGAAGTCAGGAACAGCAGCACAATGCCAATCACGATGGCGGCAATAATTGATACCAGCTGGCTTTTGCCGCCATTGGCATCGTTTACCGCCGTACGCGAATCGGCTCCGCTGATGGCAAAACCTTGCGACAGAGCGGAAACAATATTTACCAGCCCAAGCGCACGGAACTCCGCATCGGCATTAACTTCGTAGCCATTTTTCGCCGCGAAGCTGCGCGCCGTAAGCATCATGCTGACAAAGCTGACCACCGCCAGGTTGAGCGCCGGTATCACCATGTCACGCAGTAAGCCCGGCTGAAAATCCGGCCACTGGACGATAGGCAGCATGCCGCTGAAGCCCCCTACGGTAATAATACCGTGCTGCTGCAAATTACCCGCCCAGGTGATAAAGGCGACCAGCACGATGGCAAACAACGGCGCAGGCCAATTAGGCCGCAGCTTTTTAACCCCCACCAGCATTGTCAGCGTAAGCAATGAAATGCCCATCGTCGGCCAATCGCTGTGCAGAATGTTGCCGGGCAAGGCATAAATACGTTCAATCAGCTGCGCCGGTGGCGTACCGAACCCCAGCACTTTACCGATCTGATCGACGATGATGGTCACCGCCACGCCATTTAGCAATCCGCTGAGGATTGGGCGGGAAAGTAGGTCTGCCAAGGCTCCGAGCCGGAAGCGGCTGGCCAGCAAACACCAAGCTCCCGTCATGGCGGTCATCATGATGGTGAGCTGCCAGTGCAGCTCCATACTTCCTGCAGCAAGCGGAGTCACCACGGCGGCGATAACCGCACAGGTTGCCGCATCCGGCCCAACAATCAACTGCCGCGACGAGCCAAAAATGGCATAGGCGATCATCGGCAAAATACAGGAGTAAAGCCCGACCACCGGGCTGACACCGGCCAATTCGGCATAGGCGATCGCCACCGGCAAAGCTACTGCTGCGACCGATAACCCCGCTCGAATATCCGGCTTCAACCAACTGCGTTCATATCCTAACAAATGCGTCAAACCGGGCGTCCACGCCCGCAGAGACTTCCACTGCATAGCTATTTTCCATGGTAAATTATGCGGCTATTATTATGCTTAATATGCGTGGTACACCCAGCGCTTGCAAATAACCGAGGGTAACAATCGTAAGTTTATGCAAATTCTGGCGTTTACAGCAGCAATCTACCGGACGAACACCGATAATCTGCCCTTTAGTGCGATACACAGAACGCGCCAAATCCGGTATAGTCGCCCGATGAACCTATGATGGATTGATTTATGAAGCAGTTTCTTGATTTTCTACCCCTGATTGTCTTTTTTGCCTTTTATAAGCTTTACGATATCTACGTCGCCTCAGGTGCCTTGATCGTCGCTACCGCCCTGGCACTGGTCTTTACCTGGCTGAAATATCGCAAGGTAGAGAAGATGACGCTGATCACCTTTGCCATGGTCGCCGTATTCGGTACCTTGACCCTGGTGTTCCATAACGACCTGTTTATCAAATGGAAGGTCACGGCCATCTACACCCTGTTCGCTCTGGCGTTGCTGATCAGCCAACTGATACTGAAAAAGCCGCTGATCCAACGCATGCTGGGTAAAGAGCTGACCCTGCCGGACAGCGTCTGGAACCACCTTAACATTGCCTGGGCCCTGTTCTTCCTGGCCTGCGGCTTGGCCAATATCTATGTGGCATTCTGGATGCCGCAGGACGTTTGGGTTAACTTCAAGGTATTTGGCCTGACCGTGCTGACGCTGGTCTTCACCCTGTTGAGCGGTATCTATATTTACCGTCATATGCCAGAAGAGCAGAAGAAATAATGACCGAGCAACGACCTTTGCCTAGCGGTGAACTGGTACTGCGCACGCTGGCCATGCCGGCAGATACCAATGCCAACGGCGATATTTTTGGCGGCTGGCTGATGTCACAAATGGACATCGGCGGCGCGATCCTGGCCAAAGAGATAGCCGAAGGGCGCGTGGTGACCGTGCGGGTAGACGGCATGACCTTTCTCAAGCCGGTGGCCGTGGGTGACGTGGTGTGCTGCTATGCCAACTGTATCCGTAGTGGCCGCAGCTCGATTACCATCAATGTGGAAGTTTGGGTCAAGAAGGTGTCTTCTGCCCCGATTGGCCAGCGCTACCGTGCCACGGAAGCGGTCTTTACCTATGTAGCGGTAGATGATGGCGGCAGCCCTCGCGCCCTGCCAGACGGCAAGATGAACTTCCGCGTTGGCGAGTAAGCCTACGCCAGATAGCAAAAAGGTCGCAAATGCGACCTTTTTTATTGCTTACTCAACCGTCGAGCCTTCCATTTTGAAGACGATGGTCTTCGTCAGGTTTTGCGCGGCTTTGGCTTCATAGCGCCATTTACGCATTGCCTGCTTCACTTCACGTTCGAACATATTACGTGGTTCCGCAGACAGAATACGCACGTTTGTAACCCGCCCATCGCTATCGACATCGAACTGAACTTTGACATTGCCTTCAATCTGCAATGCCCGGGCGCGCGGTGGATACATCGGCTTGCCGATGCTCAAGGCTTTTGGCCCCAACTCACGGGAAGTTCCCGGCGCGGGTGCTGATGGTGCCTGTTTAACCGGTGCCTTGTCGATCGGCTTGGCTTCGGATTGATTGTCGAACGGCGAAGGTTCACGCGGTTCGGTTTTCTTCACTTCACGCTTGACCGGCTTCTCTACCTTCGGCTTCGGTTTTGGCTTCGGCTTGGGTTTCTCCGGCTCCGGTTTAGGAATGGCTACCGGTACCGGCGGTGGCGGCTCGGGCTCCGGGATCGGTTCTGGCTCAGGCTCAGGTTCTACCTGGGGTTCCAGTTCCGCCGCTGCCGGCGGTGGCGGTTCTGCCAGCGCGGTCATATTCACCATCATAACGCTGATAGGGGCATCTTCCTGTTTCGGCAGCTCCAACACTTCGTTGACGGAAGCGTAGAGCAAGGCGGCCACCAGGGCACTGTGCAAACCAACGGAGAGGACAATTGGCACGGAAATTCGGCGAATAAGGAACATTTTGTTTAGCGGCATAATGATTCTGTTTCCTCTGGTGCGCCAAGTTTAAATGCAAATAGCAATCATATTCAATAACGAAAGACAAACTATCGCTTTAATCGGCATCATTAGGCGCTAAAACCAGCAAACTCATAGGGATATTAACTTTTAATTAGCCTTTTATTGAGCTTTGCATACGTATTGTTAACCAATGTGTTCCCTCACTCGTCAATCGCAGCTCACGCAGCTATCCTCAGCACGGTAGTGAATTTTTATCTGGATTGGCATTCCCTTGTCACAGGTTTTGCGCTACTTTGTGATTACCGTTGTATGGCAATGATTTTAAAGGTGAAATATGCTTTATCTGATCTACGCACAAGACGTACCTGGCACGCTGGAACAGCGCATGGCCGTTCGCCCCGCCCATCTGGCTCGCCTGCAGGCACTGCGTGATGAAGGCCGGTTGGTGGTCGCTGGCCCTAACCCGGCTATCGATAGCAACGATCCAGGCCAGGCTGGATTTACCGGTTCTACCGTGATCGCCGAGTTCCCTTCGCTAGAGGTGGCAAAATCCTGGGCAGCACAAGACCCGTACGTGGACGCTGGCGTATACGGCGAAGTCACGGTGAAACCGTTTAAACAGGTATTTTAAGCAAAAAAAAGCCAGCACGGAGGTGGCTGGCTAAAAGTGGGTTCTTCGAGGGAATATCTTTATTCGCTAAACATACTCGCCGCGCGGAGCGATCGCCATCTATCAGTGTGATAGGTCAACCATTGCGAGCCGTATCGGTAAGAACCCACTTTTGCAGATCGGCAAACATCGCTTCCCATTCCTGCTGAGTGATATCCATAAAGCCGAAGAACCGCAGCATGAAGGCTCCCTCGGTGGCCAGGAAGGCCAATCGCGCCTTTCTCCCCGCCTCGGTGGTCAGATCCAAACCTGCTATGCGGCTGCGATACCATTCTCGCGTACTGTCCAGGTGTTCTGGCGTCTGAATTAACGTCGCCATCAACCCGGCTGCCTTGGCGCTGGAAGCCTGATCGGAACTGCGGGTAGCCTGCATATGCGCCTGGACGATGGTTAACGGGTCCGGATCGCTGCCCGCGATATCGTCAAAAACCTGCTCATAAACCTTGCCCCAACGGTCAAACATCGCATCGATGAGCGCATCTTTGCTACCAAAGCAATATTGCACTCCCCCCTTGGAGATCCCCATGGCTTTGGCCACCGAATCGATGGTTAACCCTGCCGCACCTTGGGTCGCCACAATCTCTTCTGCGGTATCCAGCACCTTGTCACGATCGATACTCCGTTGACGCCCCATTGAGAAAGCCCCTTTTCAATACGTACGTATGGATTTATATTATAGCAGTATACCACCGGTGCTTCCGGGTGGTTACCGTAAGGTGACGCAGCCGCGTCATCGGTTTACTAGGATACTCTTTATGCACGCCCAAAACCGCTGGCTGATCCTGGCAATGATCTCCAGTGCGCTATTTTTAATCATTACCGATATGACGGTGCTTTACACCGCGTTGCCGCGCCTGACCCAGGCATTGGATGCCACAGCCTCACAAAAACTGTGGATCGTTAACGCCTACCCGTTGGTGGTTGCTGGCCTACTTCCCGGCGCTGGCATGTTAAGCGACCGTCTTGGCCACAAGAAAATGTTTATCGCCGGTTTGCCGGTCTTTGCCTTGGCCTCACTGTGCGCCGCGTTCTCCCCCAGTGCCGAGCTGCTGATTGCGTCACGCGCTTTCCTGGCCATCGGGGCCGCGATGATGATGCCGGCCACGCTATCCATCGTGCGCCACGTCTTTACCGATGAGCGTGAGCGTGCGCTGGCGATTGGCATCTGGGCCGCCGTGGCCTCTGGTGCCGCCGCGCTTGGCCCGGTGGTAGGCGGCGTTCTGCTGTCCTATTTCTGGTGGGGCTCGGTATTTCTGATCAACGTGCCGGTGGTGATGCTGGTTCTGCCGCTGGCGGTCTATCTGATCCCTCGTTGTGGTGGAGACAGTCAACGCCCCTGCGACTTTATCAGCTCGCTACAGATCATGTTCGGCCTGGTGGCGTCGATCTATGCGCTGAAAGAGCTGAGCAAACCCGCGTTCTCCCTGAGTGACTTCGCCATTGCGGCGGCGCTCGGTACGCTGTTCCTGACCCTGTTTGTCCGCCGTCAGCAGCGGGCGCAATACCCCATGATCGATTTCTCACTGTTCCGCAATCGCCTGTTTGCCAGTGGTGTCGGTGTGGCGATCGTTTCAATGATCGCGCTGATCGGGGTCGAACTGGTGTTAAGCCAGCGCTTACAGTTGGTGCTCGGCATGACGCCGCTGCTGGCCGCATTGTTTATTTTACCCATTCCGGTAGCCTCTGCTCTGGCTGGCCCGTTGGCCGGAGCTTTGCTACCTCGTTATGGCGAACGCTACATGCTGGTGGGCGGATTTATTCTCACCGCCTTAGGCATCGCGGGTGTCGCCCTGTGGTATCAAGGCAACGTCATTATGCAGTTGGTCTGCCTGTTTGTGGTGGGCTTTGGCCTTGGTGGTGCCATCACCGCTGCCTCAACGGCCATTATGCTCAACGCCCCCGAAGACAAGGCGGGCATGGTCGCCGCTATTGAAGACGTCTCATGGGAGTTGGGTGGCGTGTTAGGCGTCACGCTGCTGGGGGGTTGATGACGGCGGTTTATAGCCACAGCCTGGTATTGCCTGCCAATCTGCCCGTAGGCGATCTCGCTTATGACAGCATTGATGAGGCGTTACGATTAGCCGGAAATATGGGCGCGGACAGCGCAGAAAGGCTGATTCAGTTGGCTAGAGGAGCCTTCGATCAGGCCTTTATTGCCGTGCTGATCGCCGCCGCATTGCTCACCAGCCTGAGCGCCGGTGTGCTAAAATTTGCCTTGCGCAAAAGGGCGCAGGTGTAATTTAATCGATGAAGTTAAGTGGGCGCACATGCAGCGCCCCAACCCAATTAGCCAATTGATGAATGTAAGCACGGGTAAATTGGTTTGAACGATTGAATTGATGCTTAGTAGCAACTTTAACCTTATGATAGATCCGGTTAACCTGTTTTGTATGGATATCAATCTAGATAATCGAAACAAAGAATCAGGAGAAGATTATTATGGCAACGGCAAAGAAAGCGACCAAGACTCATATCGGCCTGGACACCAAACAATCAGCAAAACTCTCTGAAGCACTGAACGCCCTACTGGCTAACTACCAAGTGTTGTATATGAACGTGCGGGGCTACCATTGGAATATTTCCGGCCCGCACTTCTTTGAACTGCACGTCAAGTTTGAAGAAACCTACAATGACCTGCTGACCAAGGTAGATGAACTGGCAGAGCGTATTCTGACTCTGGGTTCACAGCCTCGCCACGCCTTCAGTGACTATCTGAAAACGGCGGATATCAAGGAAGACACCAATGTCACCGACGATAAAGGCACCCTGCGCGGCTTGCTGGAAGGTTACGCCATTTTGTTGCAACAGCAGCGCGAACTGCTGACGCTGGCCGCAGAGGCCGGTGATGAGGGTACCTCTTCTCTGATGAGCGATTACATCAAAGAGCAGGAAAAACAGGTGTGGATGTTGAACGCCTATCTGGGTAAATAACCCAGGTCCAGTAAATAGCAGAACAGCCCATAACGGGCTGTTCTTGTTTTACCACTCGTAAGCCACAACGAACAATAAGGCTCTGCGGTGTTGATCGTCCAAACGACGGCGAACACGAATGATATGCCGATTGCTGCACGATTGGCGCTCCAGCCAACGGTGCCTGCGCCGCTGGCTCTGCCGTAACATCCTCCAGCGGCCCACTTCATTTCTACTGCGTCTCATTTTACGTTACCCATCAATGCCAACCGCGGGCATTATAGACCTTTCAACGCGCGATCCAAGTCGTGCGTTCACCGCCGTCGCCCTCTCACAGGCGACAAAAAGTACGGTTTTTATTTTCAGCAAGTCCCTTTAGTCAATCATTTTTATGTAACTTAACTACCGAGAAAAGGTTTCACCTTTGTTGTTCTGTGCGTACACTCATTATTGGTGGCTTACGAACGGAAATTTTTGCCTTTATGACAACCTTTTATACCGTAATTAGTTGGCTCTTGGTGTTTGGCTACTGGCTGCTTATCGCCGGGGTCACATTGCGTATTCTGATGAAACGACGCACCGTGCCTTCGGCCATGGCCTGGCTGCTGGTGATCTATATTCTGCCCTTGGTCGGTATCGTTGCTTATTTATCCTTTGGTGAACTGCACCTCGGCAAACGCCGCGCAGAGAGAGCCAAGGCCATGTGGCCCTCAACCGCTCGCTGGTTGAATGAGCTTAAAGGAAGCAGCCGGATTTTTGCTACCGAGTACAGTGAAGTGGCCCGCCCACTGTTCCAGCTTTGCCATCACCGCCAGGGCATTGATGGCGTCAAAGGCAACCAGCTACAGTTGCTGACGACCACCGATTCAACGATGAATGCCCTGGTGCGGGATATCGAACTGGCACGCCATAATATCGAGATGGTGTTTTATATCTGGCAGCCCGGTGGGTTGGTCGATCAGGTCGCCGAATCATTGATGGCCGCCGCACGCCGTGGCGTACATTGCCGTTTGATGCTGGACTCGGCTGGCAGCGTACAGTTCTTCCGCAGCCCTTATCCCAGCATGATGCGTAACGCCGGTATTGAAGTGGTTGAGTCACTCAAGGTGAACCTGTTCCGCGTATTCCTGCGGCGTATGGACCTGAGGCAACATCGCAAAGTGGTGCTGATCGACAATTACATCGCCTACACCGGCAGTATGAATATGGTCGATCCGCGCTTCTTCAAGCAGGATGCCGGGGTGGGTCAATGGATCGACCTGATGGCACGTATGGAAGGCCCAGTGGCAACCACGATGGGTATCGTTTACGCCTGTGACTGGGAGATCGAAACCGGCAAGCGCATTCTACCACCGCCGCCAGACGTGAATATCATGCCGTTTGAACAGGAAAGCGGCCATACCATCCAGGTTATTGCCTCCGGCCCGGGATTCCCGGAAGAGATGATCCATCAGGCGCTGTTGACGGCGGTCTATTCCGCGCGTGAGCAGTTGATCATGACCACCCCCTATCTGGTGCCGAGCGACGATCTGCTGCACGCCATCTGCACGGCAGCGCTGCGTGGCGTTGACGTCAGCATTATCGTTCCGCGCGACAACGACTCAATGATGGTGCGCTGGGCCAGCCGTGCCTTCTTCTCGGAGCTGCTGGAAGCGGGCGTGAAGATTTATCAGTTTGAAGGCGGACTGTTGCACACCAAGAGCGTGTTGGTCGATGGCCAGCTCAGCCTGGTCGGCACGGTCAATCTGGATATGCGCAGCCTGTGGCTGAACTTTGAGATCACCCTGGTGATTGACGACAGCGGCTTTGGTGCCGATCTGGCCTGTGTGCAAGATGATTACATCGCCCGCTCGCAGCTGTTGGACGCCAAGCAATGGTTGAAGCGCCCGTACTGGCACCGCCTGGTCGAACGCCTGTTTTACTTTTTCAGCCCGTTGCTGTAAAAGCGGCAACGAGCATGGTTTAATAACCTCAAATCATTTGTTATCAGGATTTTTATATGGACTTGAATAATCGCCTTACCGAAGATGAAACGCTGGAACAAGCCTACGACATCTTCCTTGAGCTGGCTGGCGACAATCTGGATCCCGCGGATATTCTGCTGTTCAATTTACAGTTTGAAGAGCGCGGTGGTGCCGAGCTGTACGATCCGGCAGAGGACTGGCAGGAACACGTGGATTACGATCTGAATCCGGACTTCTTTGCCGAGGTGGTGATCGGCCTGGCGGACAGCGATGGCGAGCCTATCAACGATGTCTTTGCCCGCGTGCTGATCTGCCGCGAGAAAGATAACAAGCTGTGCCACATTTTGTGGAAAGAATAAGCCGGTTAACGGTATAAAAAAACCTGCCTAATGGCAGGTTTTTTATTATTAATCAGCCCATTACAACGGATCGACTTTCAGGCACGATACCGCATGACGGAAGCTGCCTTCCAGCAATGGGCGGGTTTTAGCGCATTCTGGCCCGGCAATCGGGCAGCGGGTGCGGAACACACAGCCCGAAGGCGGATTGATCGGCGATGGCAGTTCCCCTTCCAGCAGTTGGATCTGCTTTTCCTTCTCCTTGTCAGGATCCGGCACCGGAACCGCCGACATCAGCGCCTTGGTATACGGATGCTGCGGGTTATGATAGACCTCATCATAGGTTCCCAACTCCACCGCATGGCCCAGATACATCACCAGCACCCGATCGGAAATATGTTTAACCACCGCCAGATCGTGGGCGATAAAGATTAGCGATAACCCCATCTCACGCTGCAACTGCTGCAACAGATTCACCACCTGCGCCTGGATAGACACGTCCAAGGCGGAGACCGGCTCATCACAAATCACCAGTTTCGGCTCGAGAATCAAGGCACGGGCGATGCCAATACGCTGACACTGCCCGCCGGAGAATTCATGCGGATAACGGTTGATCAGGTTCGGCAACAGGCCCACCTTCAACATCATCGCTTTGACCTTATCCTTCACTTCCTGGCGCGGCATTTTCGGATTGTAGGTACGCAGCGGTTCGGCGATGATCTCACCGATGGTCATTCGCGGGTTCAACGAAGCCAGCGGATCCTGGAAAATCATCTGAATATCGCTGCGCGTCTTGCGCCAATCGGCATCGCTCATGCCCAGCAGATCTTTGCCCAACCAGGCAACGCGGCCACTGGTCGCCTTCACCAGGCCGATAATTGCCCGTGCGAAGGTGGATTTACCGCAGCCTGACTCCCCTACTACCCCTAGCGTTTCGCCTTCAAACAGGCGCACGGTGACACCGTCCACTGCCTTCAGCGTTTTCGGTGCCTGCCAGAACCACTGCTTGTCATCATGAATATCAAAGTGAACTTTCAGGTCTGCGACTTCCAGCAGCACTCTTTTATCGGTTGCGGTCATACCAACGCCTCCACCGGCTTGAAACAGGCGCGCAGGCGCCCCTCACCAAACTGCTCCAATGGCGGAGCACTCGCGCACTGTTCCATCGCATACGGACAACGCGGTTGGAACTGACAGCCCTTTGGCAAACGCAGCAGGTTCGGCGGGTTACCAGGGATGGTCATCAACGCTTCACCTTCGGCATCCAGACGCGGCACCGCATTGAGCAGCCCGATAGAATATGGGTGGCTCGGATGATAAAACACATCGCGGGCGCTGCCGTATTCCATGGTGCGGCCTGCGTACATCACCAAGACCTTGTTACAGATCCCGGCAACCACGCCCAAATCATGGGTGATCATAATGATCGCCGTATTGAACTCACGCTTCAGTTCGTTAAGCAGCGTCATGATCTGTGCCTGCACGGTAACGTCCAGCGCGGTGGTTGGCTCATCGGCAATCAGCAGCTTTGGCCGACACAGCAACGCCATGGCGATCATCACGCGTTGGCGCATCCCGCCGGAAAACTCATGCGGATACATACGCATACGCTTACGGGCTTCCGGCATTTTGACCGCATCCAGCATGCGGACCGACTCTTCAAACGCTTCGCTTTTGCTCATTTTTTTATGCAGCATCAGCACTTCCATCAACTGCTCGCCAACCCGCATATAAGGGTTCAATGAGGTCATCGGGTCTTGGAAGATCATCGAGATCTCTTCGGCCCGCAGCTTGTTGAGCTGGCTTTCTGGCAGGTTGAGAATTTCACGGCCGTTGAATTTTGCCGAACCACCGATGCGGCCATTGCTGGCCAGCAGGCCCATCAACGCAAATGCCGTCTGTGACTTGCCGGAACCTGACTCCCCGACGATGCCCAAGGTTTCACCCGCGCGCAGATCGAAGTTGAGATCGTTCACCGCGGTAACATCGCCGTCTGGCGTACCGAACGTCACACGCAGATCTTTGACGTCCAGCAGCAGCCCGGTTTGTGGTTGAGAATTAATGCTCATGGTTGCACTCCTTAACGATCTTTCGGGTCGAGGGCATCACGCAGGCCATCGCCGATAAAGTTGAAACAAAACAGAGTGATAACCAGGAAACAGGCTGGGAACAGCAGCAACCACGGTGATACTTCCATCGAGTTGGCACCATCGCTCAACAATGCGCCCCAACTGCTCAGCGGCTCCTGAGTGCCCAGCCCCAGGAAGCTGAGGAAGGATTCAAACAGGATCATGCTCGGCACCAGCAGCGAGGCGTATACCACCACCACGCCCAGTACGTTCGGCACGATATGCCGCAGGACGATATTGCGAGTCGATACGCCGCACACCAGCGCCGCTTCGATAAACTCTTTACGTTTGAGGCTGAGCGTCTGCCCGCGCACAATACGTGCCATATCCAGCCACGACACCATGCCGATCGCTACAAAGATCAGCAGGATGTTTTGCCCAAAGAAGGTCACCAGCAGGATCACAAAGAACATGAACGGGAAGGAGTTCAGAATCTCCAGCAAACGCATCATCACCGAGTCGGTCTTGCCGCCCAGATAGCCAGAAAGTGAACCGTACAAAGTACCCAAGACCACGGCCACCAGCGCCGCAGCGACCCCCACCATCAGCGAGATTCGCCCACCAATGGCCACGCGTACCAGCAAGTCACGCCCTGAGGAGTCGGTACCGAAATAGTGCCCGGACTCCAGGTTAGGCGCGGCGGACATCATTGCCCAATCGGTGTCATCATAAGCAAACTGCGACAGCCAGGGGGCACAGATCACAAACAGGGTGATCAGCGCTAATACAAACAGGCTGGTCACCGCCGCACGGTTGTGCATAAAGCGGCGGCGAGCGTCCTGCCACAGACTGCGCCCTTCAACTTCCAGCTGTTCGCTGAAGTTTTCCAGAGCTTCGCTGTTCTTTTTCGTCAACATCTTGCGTGCTCCAGCTTAGTAACGGATTTTCGGATCGATCACGGCATACAGCACGTCGACGATCGCGTTAAACAGGATGGTCAAGCCGCCAACCAGAATGGTCAGGCTCAACACCAGCGAATAGTCACGGTTCAATGCACCGTTAACGAACAGCTGGCCAATTCCTGGCAGGCCGTAAATAGTCTCAATCACCATCGAACCGGTGATAATCCCAACAAACGCTGGCCCCATATACGACAGCACCGGCAGCAACGCAGGTTTTAATGCGTGGCGCAGAATGATGCGGCGCATCGGCAAACCTTTGGCACGGGCGGTACGGATAAAGTTGGAGTGCAGCACCTCAATCATCGAGCCACGGGTAATACGCGCGATGCTGGCGATATAGGCCAAAGACAGCGCCACCATCGGCAGGATCATGAACTTCAGCGCCCCACCGTTCCAGCCTCCACCGGGCAACCATTTCAAGGTAATGGCGAAAATCAGCACCAGTAAGGGGGCGACAACAAAGCTGGGGATCACCACACCGGTCATGGCGAACCCCATCACCGTATAGTCCCACTTGGTGTTCTGATTCAACGCGGCAATAACCCCTGCGCTCACTCCCAGCACCACCGCCAGAACAAAAGCGGCAAAACCCAGTTTGGCTGAAACGGGGAACGAGGCCTTGACCAGGTCATTAACCGAATAATCTTTGTATTTGAATGAAGGGCCAAAATCGCCCTGCGACAGCTGCACCAAATAGTGCCCGTACTGTTTCCAGATCGGATCGTTAAGGTGATATTTGGCTTCAATGTTGGCCAACACTTCGGGTGGCAGCGCGCGCTCACCGGTAAACGGGCTGCCGGGTGCGAGGCGCATCATAAAGAAAGAGATGGTGATGAGTATAAATAGTGTCGGGATCGCCTCTAGCAGGCGACGAAAGATAAATTTAAGCATTGCCCTAGCCCTGTGCTTCAGCCTGATAACGGCTTATTGTCTTGAAATGGGCCGGCGACCTGTGCCGCCAGCCCTTGCCGCATCAATGTTTGATGATGTACAGGTTTTTGTCGTAAACGTTATCCAGTGGATCTTTGCCTGAGTAACCACCCACGTAAGGTTTCACCAGGCGAGCATTCACATAGTAATAAAGCGGAACGATAGCAGAGTCTTTATCCAGCTGGACTTCGGCTTTCTGATACAGATCTGCACGCTCTTCTTTGGTTTTCGCCGTCAGCACGTTGCCCATCAGCTTGTCGAATTCTGCACTCTTATAGTGCGGGGTGTTACTGCTGCTGTCAGACAGCATCATGTTCAGGAAGGAGCTTGGTTCGTTGTAGTCCGCACACCAACCAGCACGTGACACGTCATAGGTGCCCTGATGGCGGGTATCCAGGAAGGTTTTCCACTCCTGGTTCACCAGCTTCACGTCCACACCCAGGTTTTTCTTCCAGATAGACGCAGCGGCAATGGCCAACTTCTTGTGCAGATCGGAAGTGTTGTACAGCAGCGAGAAGGTCAGCGGTTTACCTGGGCCATAACCGGCTTCGGCCAGCAGTTTCTTGGCTTCTTCGTTACGCTTTTCCTGCGTCCAGCCAAACCACTCTGGCGGGGTCAACTTGGCACCGTCGGTGTAAGGAGGAGTAAAGCTGTAAGCTGGCAGATCGCCCTGGTTCTTCACCTTGTTGACGATAATGTCGCGATCCATCCCCAGCTTCAGCGCTTCACGTACGCGAGCATCGGTGAACGGTGCTTTCTGGTTGTTGATTTCATAGTAATAAGTACACAGGTAAGGATCGACGTGCACTTCGTTCGGGATCTCTTTTTTCAGCTTCTGGAACAGTTCGATCGGCATGTTGTTATAGGTCATGTCGATTTCACCGGTGCGGTAGCGGTTGACGTCAGTGACTTCTGAAGCGATCGGCAGGAAGGTGACTTTATTAATGATGGTTTTGGCGTTGTCCCAGTATTGCGGGTTACGTTCCAGCACGATACGTTCGTTAACCACCCAGTCTTTCAGCTTGTAGGCGCCGTTGCTGACGTAGTTCTGTGGCAGGGTCCACTTCTCACCAAACTTCTCTACCGCTTCTTTATTCACCGGCTTCATGGCGTAGTGCGGAGTCATTTCTACCAGATACGGCACCGGTTCGGTCAGCGTCACCTGGAAGGTATGATCGTCGATGGCCTTCACGCCCAGCGTCGATTTGTCTTTTTTACCCGCGATGATGTCATCCACGTTTTCCACGTGGGCATACTGCAGATAGCTGGCATAAGGAGAGGCGGTTTTCGGATCGACCAAACGCTGCCAGCTATACACGAAATCTTGTGCCGTTACCGGCTCACCGTTCGACCATTTGGCGTCTTTGCGCAGGTGGAAGGTCCACACTTTAAAATCTTTGTTATCCCAGCTTTCTGCGACACCCGGCACCACAGAACCGTCCAGGCTGTTATTCGCCAGACCTTCAATCAGATCGCGAGTGACGTTGTTTTCAGGCACGCCTTCGATCTTGTGCGGGTCAAGGGATTGTACTTCGGAACCGTTGTTCTTAACGATTTCCTGCTTGTCTGCCAGTTGAACGCCCGCTGGCACATCGGCCGCAAAAGCAGTTCCTGCCGCCGTCAAGCCTAGCGCCGCAATAATGCCTGCTGCCAGCAGGGACTTCTTCGTGATGTTGGTCATGTGTATAAACTCCAGTTTTTATTATCACAACTCCGTCGTGGGAGCTGCGTTGCCCGTTAACCGGGGGTTGCTATGGCTGGACGCCGTGGAACGAAACGGCGCAGCCTTTCCTGTGTATTACCGGCCGCTATCACCGCCGGTAATACCCTTGATTACTGTTTGATGATGTAAAAGTTTTTCAGATCGATATAGTCTTGCGGGTCTTTGCCGGTGAAACCGCCAACCGTAGGTTTGACCAGGCGTGCACTGACCCGATAATAGACCGGGATCAGCGCAGAATCTTTGTCCAGCAAGGTCTCTGCCTGCTGATAAATGGCACTGCGTGCAGTAGCGTCCGATGCTTTCAAGGTGCTGGCAATAAGAGCATCGAAGGCCGGGCTTTTATAGAAGAAGGTGTTATTGCTGCTGTTGGAAAGCAGCATATTCAGAAACGCACTCGGCTCATTGTAATCGCCGCACCAGGTGGCACGGGCCACATCAAACTGCCCTTCATGACGGCTCTGCAGCGAGGTTTTCCATTCCTGATTTTGCAATGTGACCTGTGCGCCGAGGTTCTTCTTCCACATAGAGGCGGCGGCAATAGCCTGCTGCTTATTTTGATCGGAGGTGTTGTACAGCAGGGTAAACTTGAGCGGTTTTTCAGCGGCGAACCCGGCCTGTGCCAGCAGTTTCTTCGCTTCTTCGTTGCGTTTTTCCTGAGTCCACCCAGCCCATTCCGGCTGGCTGAAGTTGCCTCCCTCGGTAAAGGTTGGCGTAAAGCTGTAGGCTGGAATTTGGCCCTGGCCCATGATCTTGTTGGCAATAATATCGCGATCCAGCGTCAATTTGACTGCCGCACGTACGCGCTCGTCGGTGAACGGCGCACGCTGATTGTTGATCTCATAATAGAAGGTGCACAGGTAAGGGTTAACGTGCAGTTGTTCCGGGATCTCGCGCTTAATTTTGGCATACAGATTCGGCGGGATGGCACTGTTGGTAATATCGATTTCACCGCTGCGGTAGCGGTTAATATCGCTGACCTCGGAGGACAACGGCAGGAACGTGGCCTGCTCGATCACCGTCTTGCTGTTATTCCAGTAGCTCGGGCTGCGTTCGAGCACGATACGTTCGTTGACGACCCACTCGGATAAGCGATATGCCGCGTTGCCCACGTAGTTCTGTGGCAGTGTCCACTTATCGCCAAATTTCTCAACCACGGACTGTTTCACCGGTTTCATTGAGGTATGGGACAGCATACTGACAAAATAGGGCACCGGCTCGCTGAGCGTCACCTTCAACGTTTTATCATCAATGGCGCTGACGCCAAGTGATTCAGGCGGTTTTTTACCGGCAAGAATAGCGTCAATATTCTCAATTCGGGCGTATTGCAAGTAGCTGGCATAAGGGGAACCGGTCTTGGGATCCGCCAGCCGCTGCCAGCTGTAAACGAAATCCTGCGCGGTCACCGGAGAGCCATCACTCCATACCGCCCCTGGACGCAGGTGGAAGGTCCAAGTCTGGTAATCGGTATTTTCCCAGCTTTCCGCCACCGCAGGAGCCAGATGACCATTGGCATCGGTGCTGACCAACCCTTCCAGCAGGTTGAGGATAATATTGCTTTCAGGCGTTCCTTCGACCTTATGCGGATCCAACGAAGCGACTTCTGAACCGTTGTTGATCACCATGCGCTGAAGTGGTACCAATTGCACACCGGCCGGTACCTCTACGGCCTGCAGGTTTTGGCTGGCGATCATCCCCAACACAGCGGCGATGATAACGGCCAACGGTTGATGCTTCGTGGTTTGCGGCATACTACAGGCTCCTTTTCACGGCTAAGCGATAATTGTGAAATAGTTATCAAGCGGGCTAAATATACGGATACCAGCAAAAATCATTCCTACCTGGCGCGTCAAAGATAAGATTTTTCCTTGTGACAAGTTGCTCGGAAATTAGCAGAAGCAAAAATTCATAGCCAATATTTTTTACAGAAATGTTAAGCATTTCTCTTTTATTATCCCATAGCCCTACAGACACCTAGCCTTCCCACTGGCCCATAAATGGATTAATCTTATGATTTTATTGAATAAATTTAGGATTAATTTTTAACCTTTTCATCCCAGATGAAAAAACCACTCAAAAGAAACATTCAGTTAACAAAAATGCCGTTCAGAGAATAAACACCTGCCTATGCGTGGTTAATCACTAATAACACCTGTGTGAAACGGAGACAAGCCCTACAGAATGATGTGATTAAATTAACAACAATTTTACCCATTGGGAGACAAAAACCCCCATCACGCGGATTTTAAAAGTGGAGAAAATAACATCTTGGTGCTTTATCAACCGATAAAGTGAGATTTGTGCCACAGGGTTGGGCAATAGAATGAAAAGCAGGCAGGTTATGCACTTTAATAATGCATCAACTGAGATAATTTGAAAAATTAAAAATAACTTAAGCCGCAAACAGGATTATCCGCGGCTTTATTAAGGTTATAACAATCCAGGGAAAATGGCTTTAATGCCGGTGACAATAAATTCGATCCCCAGCGCCATCAACAATAACCCCATGATACGGGTAATGACGTTGATGCCAGTTTGCCCCAGCAGACGCACCAGCAGCGGAGCTGCCCGGAACAATAGCCAACAACAGAAAGCGAACAAAGCGATCGCCACGGTAAAACCTAACAGGTTCTGCCAGCTGTGGTAACGAGAGCTCCAGACAATGGTGGAACTGATGGCACCCGGCCCGGCCATCAGCGGCAGCGCCAAGGGAACGACGCCGATGCTTTCACGGATCGCGCTCTCTGACTTTTCCTGCTTGTTCTGTTTGTCTTCACCCAGCTTGCCGCTGATCATCGACATGGCGATGGTCACCACCAGAATGCCGCCGGCAATACGGAAAGAATCGATAGAGATACCAAACATACGCAATATGCCCTCACCCAGGAACAGCGAGGTCCACAAAATAATCGCCACCGACAGGTTAGCCGTCAGGTTGGTTTTGTTACGCCCGACCTCGGCCTGGTAGCTGGTCATGCTGATAAACACCGGCAGAATACCTACCGGGTTGACCAGCGCAAACAGGCCGACAA
This sequence comes from Serratia sp. 3ACOL1, assembly GCF_003668775.1. Taxonomy (NCBI): domain Bacteria; kingdom Pseudomonadati; phylum Pseudomonadota; class Gammaproteobacteria; order Enterobacterales; family Yersiniaceae; genus Serratia; species Serratia sp. 3ACOL1. Next base: position 1,795,012 of record NZ_CP033055.1, read on the forward strand.
AGAACTTGATGTAGCCGGAAAAATCCAACAGAGATTGGCCCACGAAAAACTCCGCATAAATAGCTGTAAAAAGAGACACTGCCGATGCGCGCTAATGTAATAGAATTGCGCCAGCTAATCCATCCACCCGACCAGCATTTTTCCCTACCCCAACAGAATGTTACAAAACAATTCGCTATTGTTAATGCTTTGTGTGCTGCCTGCTGTTATTCAGTATCATCACGGCATGGCCAAACACCTTGTTGATAATTACTCTCAACAAAAGCAAGCTGAAAGGTGTCAGCTTGCGATTTTTATGATGTACATCACAAAATATCTACTCAGGAATAGTTAAGCTCTTAGTCGTAGTCAAAAGGGAGTACGAGGTATGGATACCGATTTCTGTCTCGCTTGCCTACTACCAACTTGCACTTGGTAAAGCTCTTTAAGTAAATCAGCAGTATGGGTCGCTAACTGCGGGAAAAGTCTCATTATCTAACAGACGCCTTCCTGACAGATGTCTATACTAGTTCCTCGAACGGCTTATTTACTGAAAGAGTTTAACATTTATCAGGAGAGCATCATGGCTGTAACGAATGTCGCTGAATTGAACGAGCTAGTTGCACGTGTCAAAAAAGCCCAGCGCGAATATGCCAACTTCTCACAAGAGCAAGTTGATAAGATCTTCCGCGCCGCTGCCCTCGCCGCCGCAGATGCCCGTATTCCTCTGGCTAAACTAGCCGTTGAAGAATCAGGCATGGGTATCGTTGAAGACAAAGTCATCAAAAACCACTTCGCTTCCGAATACATCTATAACGCCTATAAAGACGAAAAGACCTGCGGGATCCTCTCTGAAGATGAAACTTTCGGTACCATTACTATAGCTGAGCCAATTGGTCTGCTGTGCGGTATCGTGCCAACCACCAACCCGACTTCTACCGCAATCTTCAAAGCGCTGATCAGCCTGAAGACCCGTAACGGCATCATTTTCTCCCCGCACCCACGTGCCAAGAACGCCACCAACAAAGCCGCAGATATCGTGCTGCAGGCTGCCATTGCTGCTGGCGCACCGAAAGACATCATCGGTTGGATCGACCAGCCAACGGTTGACCTGTCCAACCAGTTGATGCATCACCCAGACATTAACCTGATCCTGGCAACCGGTGGCCCAGGCATGGTTAAAGCGGCTTACAGCTCAGGTAAACCTGCAATCGGCGTTGGTGCTGGTAACACTCCTGTGGTGGTTGACGAAACTGCCGACATCAAACGCGTAGTCGCTTCTATCCTGATGTCAAAAACCTTCGACAGCGGTGTGATCTGTGCGTCTGAACAGTCCGTGATCGTAGTAGATTCCGCATACGATGCAGTGCGCGCACGCTTCGCTTCCCACGGTGGCTACATGCTGCAGGGCAAAGAGCTGAAAGCCGTTCAGGACATCATCCTGAAAAACGGTGGTCTGAACGCCGCTATCGTTGGCCAGTCTGCACCAAAAATCGCTGAAATGGCCGGTATCAAAGTGCCAGCCAACACTAAAATCCTGATCGGTGAAGTGAAACTGGTTGACGAGTCTGAGCCGTTTGCTCACGAAAAACTGTCACCTACCCTGGCGATGTACCGTGCCAAAGACTTTGAAGACGCCGTCAGCAAAGCCGAGAAACTGGTCGCCATGGGCGGTATCGGTCACACCTCTTGCCTGTACACCGATCAAGATAACCAGACTGCACGTGTAGAGTATTTTGGCGACAAAATGAAAACCGCACGTATTCTGATCAACACCCCGGCTTCTCAGGGGGGTATCGGTGACCTGTACAACTTTAAACTCGCTCCGTCACTGACGTTGGGCTGCGGTTCCTGGGGTGGTAACTCCATCTCTGAAAACGTCGGTCCAAAACATTTGATCAACAAGAAAACTGTAGCGAAGCGAGCAGAAAACATGTTGTGGCACAAACTTCCTAAATCAATCTACTTCCGCCGTGGCTCACTGCCAATCGCGCTGGAAGAAGTGGCTACCGACGGGGCAAAACGCGCCTTCATCGTTACCGACCGCTACCTGTTCAATAACGGTTATGCCGATCAGATCACCAAAGTTCTGAAATCGCACGGTATTGAAACTGAAGTATTCTTTGAGGTTGAAGCTGACCCAACGCTGAGCATCGTACGTAAAGGTGCCGAGCAGATGAACTCCTTCAAACCAGACGTGATCATCGCGCTGGGTGGTGGTTCACCGATGGACGCCGCGAAAATCATGTGGGTGCTGTATGAACATCCTGAAACCCACTTCGAAGATCTGGCGCTGCGCTTCATGGACATCCGTAAGCGTATCTACAAGTTCCCGAAAATGGGCGTGAAAGCGAAAATGATCGCCGTCACCACCACTTCAGGTACCGGTTCAGAAGTCACGCCGTTTGCGGTAGTGACCGATGATGCCACCGGCCAGAAATACCCGCTGGCTGACTATGCTCTGACCCCAGATATGGCGATTGTCGATGCCAACCTGGTGATGAACATGCCTAAATCCCTGTGCGCCTTCGGCGGCCTGGATGCGGTCACTCACGCCCTGGAAGCTTACGTTTCCGTACTGGCCAACGAATATTCAGATGGCCAGGCGCTGCAAGCGCTGAAACTACTGAAAGAATATCTGCCAGCCAGCTACCATGAAGGGGCGAAAAACCCGGTTGCTCGTGAGCGTGTGCACAACGCCGCTACCATCGCCGGTATCGCGTTTGCCAACGCCTTCCTGGGTGTCTGTCACTCAATGGCCCACAAACTGGGTTCTGAGTTCCACATCCCGCACGGTCTGGCTAACGCCATGTTGATCTCTAACGTTATCCGTTATAACGCCAACGACAACCCGACCAAGCAGACCGCCTTCAGCCAGTATGACCGTCCTCAGGCACGTCGTCGCTACGCAGAGATCGCAGACCACCTCGGTCTGAGCGCTGCCGGTGACCGCACTGCACAGAAGATCGAAAAATTGCTGAAATGGCTGGATGAAATCAAGGCAGATCTGGGTATCCCAACCTCGATCCGCGAAGCTGGCGTGCAAGAAGCCGACTTCCTGGCCAAGGTCGACAAACTGTCTGAAGATGCGTTTGATGACCAATGTACCGGTGCTAACCCACGTTATCCGCTGATTGCCGAACTCAAGCAAATCTTGATGGATACCTTCTATGGTCGCGAATTCAGCGAAGCGACTGAAGAAGAGGCGGTAGTTGCAGCACCGGTTGCAGCTAAAGCGGAAAAAAAGTCCAAGAAATAACCGTTCTCTGAATGGTCAAAACCCGCCGAAAGGCGGGTTTTTTTATGCGTGAGATAAATTGCACCCAATGAGCACCACGCTATTTGCACAGCAATACCGGCTTACCTACAGGGTGGCATCAAAAAACGCCGCATAAGCCTTCTGCGGCGCTTCTGGCGCAATATCACTCTGGAGCCTTGATCGCCTCCTTGTAGTGCTTGCGGCATACAGAAACATAGCTTTCGTTACCCCCGATCACCACCTGCTCCCCCATATGCATCGCCTTGCCATCATCCCCCAGGCGCAGCACCATATTGGCTTTACGTCCGCAATGGCAAATGGTCTTCAATTCGACCAGCTTGTCTGCCCAGGCCAGCAGATGATGGCTGCCAACAAACAGTTCCCCAAGAAAATCCGTGCGTAAGCCATAACACAGCACCGGAATATCCAGTTGGTCCACCACATCGCAGAGTTCTTCAACCTGCTCTTTGGTCAGAAACTGGCTCTCATCTACCAGCACGCAATGTACGGGTTGCTGCTGATGCTCCTGATTAATCATGGCGTACAGTTGAGTGGCGTTATTATAAAGCTGTGCCTGCGACGACAACCCAATCCGCGAACTCACTTTGCCCACGCCGAAGCGGTGGTCGATCTCCGCGGTGAACACCAGCGTGCGCATACCACGTTCTTGATAATTATATGAAGATTGTAACAGTGCCGTCGATTTCCCCGCATTCATAGCGGAATAATAAAAATAAAGTTGAGCCATGTGGCTGCGACTCCAATGGTTTAAAATATATACCCTAAGACTTTCTGGTTGTAGCGTAGCCCCCCTGCTGACTCATCCTCTGGTCTTGCTGGTGCGTTACACTGCGCCCTTGCCACTAAGGGCAAATATATTCGCCCCGGTTGATGAGTTTGTTGCGGTTAACAACGCTGCGGCCTGAGAGACGACGGGTATATACTGTCGGAAGGTGCAGGTTGACATTGTAGCATAGACCGTGGCCAGACTCAGCAAGCGGGCTGACATTATCTTGGCCTAAGAAAATAGCCATAAGCCAAGTTTCATGTGAAACATTTTACATGCGCAGCGGACACTTTTACATCTATTTACAGATTACTGTGGTTTATCAAGCACAATTAATTATTGTTAATGATTAACTAAATTCATTAATGCTCAAACGGATATGTCCTGCCAGTGAGCAAACAGCCTGCCCCGCCCCTCCCGACAGCAATGCAATTAAATGTGTTTTGAGCGATGGCTACCCGGTTAATTGGAACGCTTAACAACTTACTCGCTCTTGACAGACTGTTTACCGCTATACCCCCATTCTTTACAGTACTAGTCCTTTTGGGGAAGTGATTATGGACACAAATCCTTCCCGATACTGTTATAGGGCATAATTATGTCAAGCGGGCCAAAATGACTTTAAGCTCAGCGATTATGCCTTCCGGCTGGACAATTTGGCATAAAAACCGGGTGGGATTAAAGCCTGATTCCCCTATGTTATTAGTCGGACAGTTCTCAATATCGGTTTTTTAAAGATAAATTTAGTCACTCTTTCAATTTGGCTATTGCAGAAAAGAAAGGAGCACTCTATTATTATCGTCACGCCCCCCCACCAATATAATTTGAGAGCTAGAACAATGAGCGAAGCATTGAAGATTTTGAACAACATCCGTACTCTACGTGCACAGGCAAGAGAATGCAGCCTGGAAACACTGGAAGAGATGCTGGAGAAGCTGGAAGTTGTTGTTAACGAACGCCGCGAAGAAGACAGCCAGGCTCAAGCAGAAATTGAAGAGCGCACTCGTAAACTGCAACAATACCGCGAAATGCTGATTGCAGACGGTATTGATCCAAACGAACTGCTGCAAACTATGGCTGCTACCAAAGCCGCTGGTAAAGCAAAGCGTGCTGCACGCCCAGCTAAATACCACTATAAAGACGAAAACGGCGAAATGAAAACCTGGACTGGCCAGGGCCGTACTCCAGCCGTGATTAAAAAAGCTATCGAAGAGCAAGGCAAATCTCTGGACGATTTCCTGCTGTAATAGCATTTTAGTTACCTTAAAAAGGCTCCCTATGGGAGCCTTTTTGCTTTGCACCCACGGTAATCACCCAGCCCTTCACGCGCGTTATCCCGGTTGACTAGCAAAAGTCTCATGTACTGGAAAAGAAAAAGGGGCCGAAGCCCCTTTATTTTACCTGTCTATCGCTCGGTTACTGAACGTTATAAAACGCCCGATACCAATCAACAAACCGTTTAACTCCTTCATCCACGCTGGTCTCAGGTTTAAACGCGATAGTCTGGTACAGCTCCTCGGTATCCGCGCTGGTATCCAAAACGTCACCAGGCTGCATCGGCAGCATATTTTTGTGCGCCGTGATACCTAACGCAGCCTCCAGAGCATGAATATATTCCATTAACTTAATAGGGCTACTATTGCCGATATTATAGACATGGTAAGGCGCAGAACTGCTGGCTGGAGACCCTTGTTCCACCGTCCAATTGGCATTGGGTTGAGGAACAATGGCCTGCAAGCGCACGACCGCCTCAGCAATATCATCAATGTAAGTAAAGTCACGATGCATCTCACCGTGGTTATATACATCAATGCTCTCACCGGCCAATATCGCCTTGGTGAATTTAAACAGCGCCATGTCAGGACGCCCCCAAGGGCCATATACGGTGAAAAATCGCAGGCCGGTGGTTGGAAGACCATATAAATGCGAATAACTGTGCGACATAAGCTCATTGGCTTTCTTCGTCGCAGCATACAGGGATATTGGGTGATCGACCGAGTCATCCGTAGAAAACGGTAGCTTGCGATTCAGGCCATAAACCGAGCTGGAAGACGCGTACAGCAAATGCCCAACCTTATTATGCCGACACCCTTCAAGAATGTTCAAATGGCCAATCAGGTTGGAATCCGCATAGGCCAAGGGGTGATCCAGCGAATAACGCACTCCGGCCTGGGCGCCGAGGTGAATGACCCGCTCAAACTGATGTTCAGCAAACAGCTCGGCAATTCCATTGCGATCGGCCAAATCCAGTTTGATAAACTGAAATGCTGGCTGATTAGCCAGCATGTCGAGCCGTGCCTGTTTCAGGCTGACAGCGTAATAATCATTCAGGTTGTCGATACCGACAACCTGATGCCCCATAGCTAGCAGACGCTCCGCTACGTGATAACCAATAAACCCTGCAGCGCCTGTAACCAGGAATTTCATGCTCACCTCTTAGATGACCGGCTTAATCGATGCGCCACGACCAATACCATAATAAGTAAAGCCGCGAGCTTGCAGACGTTCTGGATCATACAGGTTACGGCCATCAAAAATGACGGGTTGCTTCAAGGCTGCCTTAATCGCATCAAAATCCGGAGCGCGGAAATTCTGCCACTCGGTACAGATCACCAACGCATCGGCTCCCTGTAACGCCGCTTCTTTGGTACCCATCAGTTTCAGATCGGCACGTTGCCCATAGATACGCTGCGCTTCTGCCATGGCTTCCGGGTCATAGGCTTGCACGCTGGCGCCTAATTCCCACAAGGTCTCCATCAACACGCGACTGGAAGCTTCACGCATATCGTCGGTATTAGGTTTAAACGCCAGGCCCCACAGCGCGAAGGTTTTCCCTTTTACATCATTAGCAAAATGATGCTTGATGAACTGGGTCAGCTTATATTTCTGCTGGTTGTTCACCTGCTCTACCGCCTGCAACAGTTTCGGTTGATAACCGATATGCTCTGCGGTACGGATTAGCGCCTGAACGTCTTTCGGGAAGCAGGAGCCGCCGTAGCCACAGCCTGGATAGATGAAGTGATAGCCAATACGTGAATCCGAACCGATCCCCTGACGCACTTTTTCAATGTCCGCACCCAGCATCTCTGCCAGATTGGAGATTTCGTTCATAAAGCTGATTTTGGTTGCCAGCATGCAGTTGGCGGCATATTTGGTCAGCTCTGCGCTGCGGATATCCATCAGGATCATGCGGTCGTGATTGCGGTTGAACGGCTCATACAGCTCACGCAGCGGCTCGATAACGTCTTTGTTATCGGTGCCCAGCACGATACGCTCAGGGCGCATGCAGTCGGCAACAGCAGCCCCTTCCTTGAGGAACTCCGGGTTGGAGACGACATCAAACGCCAAGTCGCTGCCGCGCTTACGCAGCGTTTCGGTCATCACTTCACGAACTTTATCAGCGGTACCTACCGGTACGGTTGACTTATCGATCACCACTTTGCGGTCTGTCATATGTTCGGCGATGGTACGTGCCACGGCGGTGACATATTTCAGATCGGCAGAACCATCTTCGTCCGGTGGCGTTCCCACGGCGATAAACTGGATCGCGCCATGAGCAACACCGGCTTTCGCATCGGTAGTGAAATGTAGGCGACCGGCTTCATAGTTTTGCTGTACCAACGAAGTCAGGCCCGGTTCAAAGATCGGAATATTGCCTTTTTTGAGGTTTTCGACCTTCTGTTCATCGATGTCGATACACATGACATCATGACCCACGTCAGCCAACACGGCAGCCTGCACCAGGCCAACATAGCCAATACCGAAAACGGTTACTTTCATCGGGAAGTCCTAATTTTCAAATTTAACAAAAAGTTATCAAGCTACTTCTGTTTGTCTGCCACCCTAGGTTGCAGCCAAACCAACAATTCTTTACCCGTATTGGGTGGTCTTTTCGTCTCGACACGCTATGGGTCAATGAGCTCACAAACGGGCTTGTCACCCGCAAATGGCTACAGAGGTCCTGACGATCTACCTAAGTAGCTCTATTTTCGCTCTCAAATTGCGCACTTACTCGGCCATACGAAAAACCCGCAAAGTATACCAGCTTAAATCCGCTGAGTATTACCCCAAGCTCAAATAGCAATAAATTAAGACAACTCCCCCATAGAAACGACGTTAATGGAGAATAGGCAGAGGCAATGGCGGGCATTCCATTGATGATTTATTCAGCACTCAGCATCAGACGTAACCGGCCGCCGCTACCCCAGACCTGGCACTGCCAGGCATCACAGCGTTGGCTTATTTGATTCATGTAAGTGGTGCCAAGCGTTCCCAAGGGTACGCCATTACTTAATTGAATCAGGTTATCCCCTGTATTTACATTGGCATGCAAACCAGCAGAGGCCAGCACCAGATTCTTATATTCGGCATGATAATAACCCACCAACAGCGGAAATTGGCCTTCCAACTTGCCTTGGCGCAATAATTGGTTAACTTGTTTTAACAATGCGGACATTTGCGGCAAGCGATGCTGTTGATTGGCTAAATGATCTTGTAGTAAGCCGTTGAATAACGCACGCAATAGCAAGGCAGCCATCACGCCATTATCTCCCGCACGGGTGACATCCAGGCAATAAAACGCCAGGTCTTTATCCGATAGCGCCGCGATATCCAGCACCAACCCCGGATTTTCGCTGGTGGTTAATTGCCGATAATTGATACGGCAACCGGCAATAGACTGCTGCACGGGGGGTTGTAACTGCTTGAGTAATCTCACGGCCTCGGAGGGGTTTTGGCTTAATGCCTGCCAATCCTGGAACAGCTCGGCCTCTTCGATCGCCTGCGAAGTAAACATATTAGGATAGAGACAAGCCAGTACCGCTTCACGCAGCCGATTGAGATCGCTCAACGGTTTCAGCAGTACATCCTGTACGCCGAGCCGTAGCACCTTGGCGATATCCGCCATCTTATCGGTCGCCGAGATCACCAATACCGGGATCTTTATCCCTTGCAAGCGCAGATGCTCAACAAACTCGATGCCGTCCATTTCCGGCATGGCGAGATCGCACAGGATCAGATCGGGAGCGAACTCTTCAACCGCACTCAACGCCACAAGGCCATTGGCCGCCTCGCTGGTTTGTGCTCCCAAGGATGCAAGATAACCCACAAGCACAGAACGGAAAACCTGTTCGTCCTCAACGATTAAGATGCGCTTGCTTATCAGTGGTAATGCCATCGACCCAGCCTCTTCCCTTTTGATGTTGTAATAGTGGCTCATAATGAGCACTTGTGCCTGTCGAAAACACGCCCAATAGCATCATTCCACCCTAACAAATGGTAATCATTTATTTTTTATCAATGGTGCCAAAACATCTATCTGTTTTTCGACTGCCAACCTGCCCGCCTCTATCGCCTCGCTGGCGCGATGAAAATCCAGGGTAGATATCTGTGGGCAATACGGCTGGATCAGCACGTCCGGCGGATCACTGGCCATACGGGTTCGCTTCACCCGATTCTCCAGCATCTGAATCGAAGTGCTCATGATCTCCATCGCCGTGGGGGTGAAGGTGGTTTTCTTCAGCATCATTTTATTCATGCGTTCCCGCAAGCGGTCGCGCCAGTTATTGGCATCGCTAATGCTTGTTTCACTCTGCTCGCCAGCGTCATTGCGTACCGAAAACAGATCCTGCTGCATCAGGTGCGCATCATGTTGCAAATCCACGGCAATCACTATGTCTGCCCCCATCGCCCTGGCCAATGAAATAGGAACCGGGTTGACCAAGGCGCCATCCACCAACCAATATCCGTCAAACCAGACCGGTGCCAACAAGCCCGGCATGCTGCAAGAAGCACGAATGGCCTGGTGGATATCCCCTTTGGTCATCCACAGCTCACGGCCGGTACTGAGGTTGGTGGTCACCGCACCGAATTTCAGTGAGCAGTCGGTAAAGTCGTTAATTTTCAGTATTTGGCCAACGACGTTAAACACGCGTTCGCCGCGTAATAATCCACCGCGCTGCCAGGAGAGATCCATCAGCCTGATCACGTCCCAGTAGCTGAATGAGCGCACCCACTTTTCCATCGCTGGCAAACGATGGCTGGCAAACGCCGCCCCAACCAGTGCCCCCACGGAACATCCTGCAACAATATCTGCTTCGATACCCAACTTACGCAGTGCGTTAATCACGCCGATATGCGCCCACCCCTTGGCGGCACCGGCCCCTAATGCCAACCCGATTTTAACTTTCCGCATGCTTCGCCTATCCTTTGCTCGGTGAATTCACTCAACCCAATCGCAGGGTACATTGTCATCAACGAATGATGTTAGGTAACATATGCGTTAAATTCATTTTAGCTGCGGCTTTACATCACGCGAGCTAACCACTGAGAGGCGTTATTTTGACTGAGCTATGCCCCTGCGGCAGCGGGCAGGACTACAGCGCTTGCTGTGCGCCCTATATAACAGGTACTCAATACGCTATGTCGCCGGGCATTTTAATGCGTTCGAGATATTCCGCCTATGTAAAACGGGATGTGGATTATCTTATTGCGACCTGGCACCCAGACTGCAACCCTGAAGAGTGGCGCAGCGCCATCAGCAGCAGCTTTGGCAATACCGAATGGCTTGGGCTGACGGTGGTTGCGGAAACCGCTGGCAATAGCGCCAATGAGGGGTTCGTGGAATTCATCGCCCGCTCGCGCGATGGAGAAAGCGAGAGTGCCATGCATGAGCGTTCCCGCTTCCTTCGCCTTGAACAACGCTGGTACTATATCGACGGAACCAAACCTCAACCGGGCAGAAATGCCGTTTGCCCCTGCGGTTCAGGCAAAAAATATAAAAAGTGCTGCGGGCAATAAGCCTGCGGGTTCAGAATCAGACGGAATCGACACACTCATGCCACAGCAAAACGTACAGAGAAAAATTTTACGCACCATCTGCCCCGATGCCAAAGGGCTGATCGCCAAGATCACCAACATTTGTTACAAGCACGAATTGAACATTGTGCAGAACAATGAGTTTGTCGATCACCTCACCGGTCGTTTCTTTATGCGTACCGAGCTGGAAGGGATCTTCAATGATACGACGCTGTTGGCCGATCTGGACGGCGCGTTACCAGAGGGTTCAGAGCGCGAACTGCACAGCGCAGGCCGCCGCCGTATTGTGGTGCTAGTCACCAAAGAAGCCCACTGTCTGGGCGATCTGCTGATGAAAAGCGCCTATGGCGGCTTGGATGTTGAGATTGCCGCCGTCATTGGCAACCACACCACGTTGCAGACGCTGGTTGAACGTTTTGACATTCCGTTCCATCTGGTCAGCCACGAAGGGCTGACGCGTGAGCAGCATGATCAACAGATGATCGCGCAGATCGACCAATACCAGCCTGATTACGTAGTCTTGGCCAAGTATATGCGCGTGCTGACCCCGGCTTTCGTTCAGCATTACCCGAACCAGGTAATCAATATTCACCATTCGTTCCTGCCAGCCTTTATCGGTGCACGCCCTTATCACCAGGCTTATGAGCGTGGCGTGAAGATCATCGGGGCAACGGCGCACTACGTGAACGACAGCCTGGATGAAGGCCCAATCATTATGCAGGACGTTATTCATGTCGATCACACCTATTCGGCAGAAGATATGATGCGTGCCGGGCGTGACGTGGAGAAAAACGTGCTTAGCCGCGCACTGTATCGTGTGCTGGCTCAACGCGTGTTCGTCTACGGTAACCGCACGGTGATCCTGTAATTGGTTAACAAAGCGGTGTCTTTCGTTCACGGAAGCACCGCTGAGAATAAAAAAGCGACAAACAATTCATTTTCTGCATTTCAATGCTTTACACAAGCGCTTCATTTGATATGATGCGCCCCGCTTACCGAGACAGACGTTTCGCTAGCAATTATGTAGTACCGAGGGATCTAGCCGATTCCCAGTAAAATAGTAGTGAACCATGAGCATCATGGTGGGGTTCCCGAGCGGCCAAAGGGAGCAGACTGTAAATCTGCCGTCACAGACTTCGAAGGTTCGAATCCTTCCCCCACCACCATCTTCTCCTCGACCACTGTAATGAAATGTTGTTCAGAGTTTCATTTTGCACTGAAGGGAAGGAGGAGAAGCTTCGACCAAGGTTCGAGTCCACACAGTGGACAACGCGCTTGCGCGGTAATCCTTCTCACCACCACCGTAACTGTGGCCAAAGAGATGGATAAGTCAGTACTACCAGAAAGACTTTGCCAACTTTCTGTTCAAAATTAGCAACCATGAATACCATGGTGGGGTTCCCGAGCGGCCAAAGGGAGCAGACTGTAAATCTGCCGTCACAGACTTCGAAGGTTCGAATCCTTCCCCCACCACCATCTTCTTATAGACCTCCCGAACTTTTAAATGATCATCTCATTCCCATACAGCACTGAGCAGGGAAGGATGAGAAGCTTCGACCAAGGTTCGAGTCCACGCAGTGGACAACGCGCTTGCGCGGTCATCCTCCCCACCACCATCTTCTTATAGACCTCCCAAACTTTTAAATTATCATCTCATTCCCATGTAATACTGAGCAGGGAAGGATGAGAAGCTTCGACCAAGGTTCGAGTCCACGCAGTGGACAACGCGCTTGCGCGGTCATCCTCCCCACCACCATCTTCTTATAGACCTCCCAAACTTTTAAATTGTCATCTCATTCCCATGCAGCATTGAGCTGGGAAGGATGAGAAACTTCGACCAAGGTTCGAGTCCACGCAGTGGACAACGCGCTTGCGCGGTCATCCTCCCCACCATCATCCTTGCATACCCTTCACAGACTAAATATTTCCGTCAAATCATCATGTACCACCGAACCAAATAGCTGCTCCTTATTGTGCTACAGGTGGAAGTCATGCAGAACGCCGACACGCCGTAAACCCGTCCTTGGGGGCTCGCAATCGCGCATCCATGCGCTCAACGGTCGGCTAACCTGCATTGACTCCCACCTGTCTCAAGCTTAGGTGTCGCGGTATAAAACACTATGACTCAGACAACTAGCCTCATCTTTACGAAGTCATCCTCCCCGCCACCATCCTTGTATCCCCCTCACAGACTAAATATTTTCGTCAAATCATCATGTACCACCGAACGAAATAGCTGCTCCTTATTGTGCTACGGGTGGGAGTCATGCAGAACGCCGACACGCCGTAAACCCGTCCCTGGGGGCTCGCAATCGCGCATCCATGCGCTCAACGGTCGGCTAACCTGCAATGACTCCCACCAGCCTCAAGCTTGGGTGTCGCGGTCTAAAACACTATTACTCAGACAACTAGTGACGCCTGTACGAAGTCCTCCTCCTCACCACCATCGCAACACCAATTCCCCTTGAACTAAATCCCGCAATTCGCTATACCACTGGCTTCGTTAAAAGCAGCAAGGGAAAGTCATGCGTAACAACATTTGTATCTTTTGTGGTGCCAGCGAGGGCAATAATCCAGCCTATGTCGAACATGCCCGCCAACTAGGTCATCTGCTTGCCACCCAAGGGCGGCGTCTGGTGTATGGCGGTGGTAAAAAAGGGTTAATGGGTGTGGTAGCAGACGCGGTACTAGAGGCTGGTGGTGAAGCAGTAGGCATCATTCCCCAGCGGCTGGTCGAGGCCGAAACGGCGCACCATGGCCTGACCGAGCTGGAAATCGTCCCCGACATGCACACCCGTAAGGCGCGGATGGCCGAACTGGCCGACGGTTTTATTGCCCTGCCTGGCGGCATCGGTACGCTGGAGGAGCTGTTCGAAATCTGGACCTGGGGGCAGATCGGTTACCACAGCAAGCCGGTCGGGCTGCTGGATGTTAACGGTTTTTACCACCCGCTAAGCCAGTTTTTACAGCACGTCGCCGATCAAGGTTTTATGCGACATGATTATCTCAAGACCCTGCATATCAGCGACTCTCCGGCAGCCTTAATCCAGCTGTTTGATGACTATCAGCCGCAGAATTACGACCGCTGGGCGAAATAATCCCTGGCTACCAGCGGCAAACCGCCGCTGGTCCGCGTTACATTTTCGGCCAAACTCTGCTACTATCTGAACACATTTTTTCGGATAAAAACGGCAGCGCTCATGAAGTTTGTTTCTTTTAATATCAATGGACTGCGTGCACGTCCGCATCAACTGGCAGCAATTATCGAGCAGCATCAGCCGGATGTGATCGGCCTGCAGGAAACCAAAGTTCACGACGATATGTTCCCGTTGGAAGAGGTTAGCCAACACGGCTATCACGTGTTCTATCATGGGCAGAAAGGCCATTACGGCGTGGCGTTGCTGACTAAAGATGAACCTCTTGCCGTACGCCGCGGTTTTCCTACTGATGAAGAAGATGCGCAGCGTCGTATCATCATGGCCGATCTGGCGACGCCACAAGGCACGTTGACGGTGATTAATGGTTACTTCCCGCAAGGAGAAAGCCGCGACCACCCTATCAAATTCCCAGCGAAAACCCGCTTTTATCAAGATCTGCAAAATTATCTGCAACAACTGCCGGCAGAGTCGCAGGTGTTGATCATGGGCGATATGAACATCAGCCCAAGCGATCTGGACATCGGTATTGGTGAAGAGAGCCGCAAACGTTGGTTGCGCACCGGCAAATGCTCCTTCCTGCCGGAAGAGCGTGAGTGGATGGGCCGCCTGCTGGACTGGGGTCTGGTAGATACTTACCGTCATGCCAACCCTGAACGTAACGATGAGTTCTCATGGTTTGACTATCGTTCACGCGGTTTTGATGAAAACCGTGGCCTACGCATCGATCTGCTGCTGGCTAACACCTCATTGGCTGCGCGCTGTACCGCCACCGGCATTGATTATCAGATCCGTGCCATGGAGAAGCCTTCAGATCATGCTCCCGTCTGGGCCGAGTTCGCACTGTAATCTCCCTGCCCCGATGCATGTCGGGGCAACATTGAATCCATGCTATGAAAATCATTGATGTCGTTGCCGCCATTATCGAACAAGATGGCAAGATCCTGCTCGCCCAACGCGATAGCAGCAGCGATCAGGCTGGCCTATGGGAGTTTCCCGGCGGTAAGGTCGAAATGGTTGAGAGCCAGCCCCAGGCGCTCGCTCGTGAACTGAAGGAAGAGTTGGGCATTATCGCTAAAGTGGGGAGTTTTGTGGCCAGCAATCAGTGGCAACAAAGCGAGAGGATCATTCGGCTACATGCCTGGCAAGTTAACTCCTTCAGCGGGGAGTTACGGCTACATTGCCATAGCGCATTTGCTTGGGTTACACCCGAGCAGGCCAGAGATTACCCGCTAGCCCCCGCCGATATCCCACTGCTGGAAAGCTATATCCGCTTACTATCCCCCTCACCCCAACCCTCTCCCACAGGGAGAGGGAGCTGTAATAGTGCCGTTGTCAGGAAGTGAAATCAATTTGTGGCACGGCTACGGTGAGCACAAGGGTAGATATGTAGCACGTTCAGTCCCCTCTCATCCCAACCCACAGGGAGAGGGAGCTGCAGCGGTGCCGTTGTCAGGAAGTGAAATCAATTTGTGGCACGGTTACGGTGAGTACAGAAGTCAGGCAGTTGCAATCACCGCTTGAGGCGGATCCAGATTAACGGATTGGTGCCCGTGACGTTAGGGTCACGCGCGCACTGCATCATCTCGTCGCCCACTTTCAGCAACGCACCTTCAGAATAGTTTTGATTCTGATAAATGCAGCAACGGTTGCAAGGCGGCGGCGTTGTCGTGGTACGTGCGGTGCCCCATATTTCAGGGGAAACCGGCACGACGACATCGACGTTACCGCGATTGGCCAATACGCTGGTGGAAAACAGTGCCAAACAACCAATCAACAAGGGTATGCGGCTCATTCACTTTTCTCCCGTGCCTTACCGGCACTTTTTTTACGCTTTTTCGCCCCGGCTGACGGTGCAGGCGACAAGCCACGAAACGCTATACTGGCCCGGCTCTGCTTAGCCTGATAGATCAGCTGTTGCAGTGTGCCCTCCAGCGGTTGCATAAAGTCCTGATAACGGCAGGATTTTTCGCTGATTTGTGTCAACGTAGACTCCCACTGCGCCGTCATATCAGGGCGTGCCGCCAGGTCCGGCAATGAATGGATCAGTGCCCGCCCGGTTTCGCTGGAATGAATATAGCGCCCTTTCTTGTAGAGAAACGCCCGCTTGAAGAGCAGTTCGATAATGCCTGCGCGCGTTGCCTCTGTTCCTAAACCATCGGTCGCTCGCAGGATTTTCTTTAGCGCTTTATCCTGCACAAAACGCGCGATCCCGGTCATGGCCGACAATAGGCTGGCATCGGTAAAGGGCCGCGGCGGTTGAGTCTGGCGTTCTACCACTTCGCCACGCTCGCACAACAACTCATCGTCTTTGGCGACAACGGGCAGCGGTGCACCTTCGTTTTCCTCATCACGCTCTTTACTACCCAGCAGGGTGCGCCAGCCCGCTTCCGCCAGGAAACGCGCCTTGGCGATAAACTTGCCGCCGGCGATATCCAGCTCGATAACGCACTTGCGGAACATCGCATCCGGGCAAAACTGCATCAGATACTGGCGTGCCACCAAACCATAAACGTTCAGTTCATCCTGGCTCAGGCTGGCCTTGCTGGCACGTGCCGTAGGAATAATCGCGTGGTGAGCATCGACCTTTTTATCGTCCCAACAGCGGTTACGGCGCTCGCTATCGATAATCGGCTGTGGATAGAGATCCGGCTGATGTACGCTGATGGCGTTCAACACCGCATGGCGTCCGGCAAAGTGTTCCTCTGGCAGATAACGGCAGTCAGAACGCGGATAAGTGATCAGCTTGTGGGTTTCATACAGCCGTTGGCAAACGTCCAACACCTGCTGGGCGCTGAGGTTAAAGCGTTTCGACGCCTCAATTTGCAGCGTGGAAAGGGAGAACGGCAGCGGAGCGGTATCTGATTCCCGTTTATCATTATACGAGGTGACCAGCGCCGGTGCGCCCTCGATGCGTTTAACCACGTGTTCGGCCAACGGCCGGTGCAATAAACGCCCTTCCTCATCTTGGTAAGGTTCGCAGGATTCACTCGGCTGCCACAGGGCGACAAAGCGTTCTTCCTTCGGCGTGACAATATGCGCTTTCACCTCAAAGAAGTCTTTCGAGACGAAGTTTTCGATCTCTTCATCGCGCCGCACAACCAGCCCCAATACCGGCGTCTGTACCCGCCCCACAGACAGCACTCCGTCGTAGCCCGCGTTACGCCCTAGCAGCGTATAGGCCCGGGTCATGTTGATGCCGTAAAGCCAGTCTGCACGCGCACGCGCTAACGCGGAAACGCACAGCGGGATAAAGTCACGGTTATCACGCAGGCGCTGTACCGCACGCTCCACCGCCTGTGGGTTAAGATCGTTAATCAGGCAACGCCGCACGTTCTGGCGCTTTTCCTGCGTCAGCGCCAGATAATCCAGCACCTCATCCACCAGCAACTGCCCTTCCCGATCCGGGTCACCCGCGTGGATCACTTCGTCAGCCTCTGCCAGCAGCTTTTTGATCGCGTTCAACTGCTTGCTGACCGAAGGGCGCGGCTGCAACAGCCACTTCTGCGGGATTATCGGTAAGTCCGCCAACGACCAGCGCGCGTAACGGCTGTCGTAAGCATCCGGCTGGGCCTGTTCTAACAGGTGCCCAACGCACCAGGTCACCACATCGTTGCTGCCACAGGCAATAAAGCCGTCACCCCGACGATGGGGCTTGGGTAATACATCAGCAATGGCGCGGGCCAAACTCGGTTTTTCGGCTATAAACAGTCGCATTATTCACCGTTATTCTGGCTATACGTCATCAGGAACTCTCTGACTTGCGCGTAATTACCGCGAAAGATCACACGTTGGGTTTTCTTCTCTAATTGGTAGCGATACATCGGGTCGTAATAGTGTTGCAGCAGCGGCACCAGCCATTGTTGATGCGCTTCGCTTTGGCCAGTGAGCCGTTGTACCTGCAGCGCCGATTCGAGACGCAGCGTCAATTGCTGGAACAGTTCCAGCCCCAGGCGGCGGCGGATGGCAAACAGGCCATGGTGCAGATATTCATCATATTGCCGCCAGCCGTCTTGTTCGCCATAGGCTTGCTCAAAGGCAATGCGCATCCGGTCGATGTACTCATCTTGCAGGCGTGCCACACGCACATCAAACGGATCGTCAATCACCACCAGGGCAGCCTGCTGCATACCATTGAACAAGCTTAAAGGCAGATTGGTAGAACCGATAATCCGGCTTTCATCTTCCAACACCCAATGCCGGCAACCAGCATGCTGCTTTTTCAGCATGCGTATGGCCAGATGATTTTCGAAATCTATCTGGGTAGGCTGTTTTACCAGCGTACGGCCAAAGGAGGAGCCGCGATGATGGGCGATCCCTTCCAGATCGATACCGGCCGCCAACTCATTAATCAGTAGCGTCTTGCCACAGCCGGTGTTACCGCCAACGATCAGCATAGGCAACGCAGCGGCGTCCTCAAGCACACCGAGCAAAAAATTGCGCAGCGCCTTGTAGCCGCCTACCACGCGTGGATAGTCAACACCGGCCTCTCGCAGCCACTGTTGTACCAATTGCGAACGAAGACCACCGCGGAAACAGTAGATATAACCTTCTGGCTGCCGGGTACACTGTTCGATCCAGGCCTGCGTGCGCTTCTCACGCAGTTTACCGTTGACCAGGCTGTGCCCAAGAGCGATCGCAGCTTGTTGACCATGCTGCTTGTAGCAGGTGCCCACCGCCTGACGTTCACTGTCGCTCATCAGCTGCAGGTTAACTGAACAGGGGAATGCCCCCTGCGTAAACTCTATCGGCGCGCGCACGTCAATCAGCGGCACATCCTGAAGAAAAAGGCGCTGGTAGTCTTGCGTATCCTGTCGAGTCTGTATCGTTGACACTAGACAACCTCGATCAGTGGTTTGCCCGCCTGTGCGGCCTGCAATTCACCAATCGCGTTCAGCGTGATGCCATGACGTGCCGCTATCGCCTGCACTTCGGCTTCGGCTTCCGGCAATACCGCCAGCAGCAAACCGCCGGAGGTTTGCGGATCGCACAGTAATTGACGTTGCAGATCGCTCATGGCGCCAACCAGGTGACCATAGCTTTCAAAGTTACGCCCGGTACCACCCGGTACGCAGCCTTCGCTGATATAACGTTCAACATCCGGCAATTTCGGTACGCATTCGAACCATACGGTTGCCTGCAGATCGGAACCCTGGCACATCTCGCTAAGGTGGCCAAGCAGGCCAAAGCCGGTGACATCGGTCATCGCCGTAACGCCAGCCACTTCGGCAAAGTCCGCCCCAGGCTTGTTCAACTGGCACATGACCTCTGTAGCCAAGCCTTGGTGTTCGGCCAGCAGTTTGCTTTTCTTCTCTGCCGTGGTCAGCACGCCAATGCCCAGTGGTTTGGTCAGGAATAGCTTGGTGCCTGCCTGCGCCGCACTGTTTTTCTTCACCAGCTCGGTTTTGACGATGCCGGTCACAGCCAAGCCAAAAATCGGCTCTGGGGCATCAATAGAATGGCCACCCGCCAATGCAATCCCCGCCTGCTGGCAAGCATAGCGGCCACCGTCAATCACCTGCTGGGCAACTTCTGCGGGAAGTTTGGCAATCGGCCAGCCGAGAATGGCGATGGCCATGATTGGCTTACCGCCCATGGCATACACGTCGCTGATGGCGTTGGCTGCCGCAATACGGCCAAAATCAAACGGATCGTCGACGATCGGCATAAAGAAATCGGTGGTGCTGATAATGCCCACGCCGTTACCGATGTCATACACCGCGGCATCATCACGCGTTTCATTGCCCACCAGCAGATGGGGATCGATAAACTTTTCCTGCTCGCTGTGCAGGATCGTTTCAAGCACTTTGGGTGAGATTTTACAGCCGCAGCCAGCGCCGTGGCTGTACTGGGTCAAACGAATGGCCGGCGATGTCATAGTCCACTCCCTCTGGGTAACAAACGAACGTAAGGATATCACAATGGGATATAGGGTAGCGCTTGCCGAGGGGATTGATAAGAGCAGGTTGGCATTATGCGTGCGACCTGCTCAGAAACAGTACAAAAATGCGGGTTATCGCGCATTATCGAGCGGGTTCCCGCATAGCGGATCAGAAGTAGCGGACGAAAGGCGTACTGTCGGGAGCGACCACTTTAGTGGAACCTTTTAACTGCGGCGTGCCTAAATAGAGGAAACCGACGATCTCGTCCTGCTCGCGGCAGGCGAAGGCTTCGCGCACCAATGGATGCTCTGTCCAGGCACCGCTGCGCCAGATACCATTAAAGCCTTGCGCCAAAGCGGCCATTTGCATCGCCTGCACTGCGCAACCGGCAGAGACAACCTGCTCCCAGCGCGGCACTTTCGGATTTTCACTGCAATGGGCAACCACCGTGATAATCAGAGGCGCACGAAAAGGTGCCTGTTTGGCCTTTTCTACCGCACTCTCATCCAGCTCATCGTGTTTGGCGGCCGCTTGTAGTAATTCACTGAAACGCTGTAGACCCTGATCCTCGATCAGGATAAAACGCCACGGCTGTAACGTCCCGTGATCCGGCGCGCGCAGCCCGGCATTGATGATATTCTGACGCACTTCACCTGCAGGTGCCGGGGCAGTCAGGCGTGACGCAGAACGGCGATTGAGTAAAAGATCCAGTGCATCCATCATTAACTCCTGATAACAATTTGCATTTAAATCACGTTAACATAGCTCTACATAGAGTTACAGCCTCTGTAATACTGTCTATACCCATTGCCATTCAAGCTGCATGGGGAGATTTAAAGCTGACTTTTCTTCGGCCGCTCATTAGGATAGCGGAACATTCTAGACTCTTGTTGGAGAGCACATGCGCACATTGGGGCGAATTATTGCAGGTATTTTCAGATGGACATGGCGTCTGCTGAATTTTGTCAGGGAACTTATCCTGAACTTGTTCCTGATTTTCTTGATCCTGGTTGGGGTCGGTATTTATCTTTCACTCCAAGGCAATTCTTCGGCAGTAGCACCGCATGGCGCACTGCTGGTCGATCTCAGCGGCGTGGTGGTTGATCAACCTTCGGTGAACAACCGGGTTCGTCAGTGGGGCCGCGAACTGCTGGGTGCTTCTAGCAACCGCCTACAGGAAAACTCACTGTTTGACCTGGTGGATACCATTCGCAAGGCCAAAGATGATAAAAACATCACCGGTATGGTATTACAGCTGAATGATTTTGCCGGGGCGGATCAGCCTTCCCTGCAATATATCGGTAAGGCACTGCGCGAATTCCGCGACAGCGGTAAACCGATCTATGCCATCGGCGACAGCTATAACCAAACGCAATACTATCTGGCCAGCTATGCCAACAAGATCTATTTGTCACCTCAGGGTGCCGTCGATCTGCATGGTTTCGCCACCAACAACCTTTACTACAAATCCCTGTTGGAGAAGCTGAAGGTCACCACCAATATTTTCCGTGTGGGCACCTATAAATCTGCCGTAGAGCCGCTGATCCGTGACGATATGTCACCGGCAGCGCGGGAAGCCGATAGCCGTTGGGTCGGCGGGCTGTGGCAAAACTATCTGGATACGGTGGCGGCTAACCGTCAACTCACGCCAGATCAGTTGTTCCCAGGCGCAGCAGATATTCTCAGTGGCTTAAAGGCAGCGGGTGGTGATACCGCACAGTTTGCCCTGAACAGCAAACTGGTCGATGAACTGGCCTCTCGCACTGCGATAGAAACACAGTTGGTAAAAACCTTCGGTTGGGACAAGCAGAGCAATGACTTCAATGCGGTCAGCATCTACGATTACCAGCCGCAGCCGTCACCGGATCAGGGCGGTGAGATCGCCGTTATCTTCGTCAATGGCGCGATCATGGATGGCCCACAGACGCCAGGATCGGTCGGTGGCGATACCACGGCCTCACAACTGCGTCAGGCACGTCTGGATCCGAAAATCAAAGCCGTTATCCTGCGCGTCAATAGCCCTGGCGGTAGCGTCAGCGCTTCAGAAGTGATCCGCTCCGAGCTGGCCGCGGTTCGCGCCGCAGGTAAACCGGTGGTGGTTTCCATGGGTGGAATGGCCGCGTCTGGCGGTTACTGGGTGTCGACCCCGGCAGATTACATTATCGCCAGTCCGAGCACCCTCACCGGCTCCATCGGTATCTTCGGCGTGATCAACACTTATGAGAACACGCTGGATAGCGTTGGCGTACATACCGACGGCGTCGCGACATCACCACTAGCCGATCTGGCAGTGACGAAAGCACTGCCTCCAGAGTTCTCGCAGATGATGCAGTTGAACATCGAGAACGGTTACAAGAACTTCATCAACCTGGTGGCAACCGCCCGGAAAATGACGCCAGAGCAGGTCGATCACATTGCTCAGGGTCATGTCTGGATCGGTAGCGACGCCAAGAAAAATGGCCTGATCGACCAACTGGGTGACTTTGACGACGCCGTGAAGAAAGCGGCAGAGCTGGCCAAGCTGCCACAGTGGCAACTCAACTGGTTTATCGATGCCCCTAGCATGACGGATATGCTGCTCAGCCAGTTTGGCGTCTCTATCCACGCCATGCTGCCTGCGGCGATCCAGTCAATGCTGCCAGCCCCGTTGGCATCGGTGGCGCTGGCGGTGAAAGAACAGCCTGGCCTGTTTAATAACCTGAACGATCCGCAACATCGTTATGCCATATGCCTGACTTGCGGAGAGGTCCGTTAACAAATAAATCTCTAGCCCGGCACCCGCCGGGCTTTTTTTCTCCTGCCATCTCCCTATAATTCAGCCTATCTGACAGCCACAAGATCAAAGCCATGCAAAAGAAATCCATTTACGTCGCCTATACCGGCGGCACTATCGGTATGCAGCGTTCCGAACAGGGCTACATCCCGGTTTCCGGCCACCTTCAGCGCCAGTTGGCGCTGATGCCCGAGTTCCATCGGCCAGAAATGCCGGATTTCACCATTCATGAATATGCCCCGTTGATCGACTCTTCGGATATGACCCCCGAAGACTGGCAGCATATCGCCGACGACATCAAACAGAATTACACCCGCTATGACGGCTTTGTTATTCTGCACGGCACCGACACCATGGCGTTTACCGCTTCAGCCCTGTCCTTCATGCTGGAGAACCTGGATAAGCCGGTGATCGTCACCGGATCGCAAATCCCGCTGGCAGAATTGCGCTCCGACGGCCAAACCAATCTGTTGAATGCCCTCTATCTGGCCGCCAATCATCCAGTAAACGAGGTCAGCCTGTTCTTCAACAACAAGCTGTTTCGTGGCAACCGCACGACCAAGGCACATGCCGACGGCTTTGATGCCTTCGCCTCCCCTAATCTCCCGCCCTTACTGGAAGCAGGTATCCACATACGCCGCCAGACCGGCATCGCCTCTCCAGTGTGCAATGGGGAATTGATCGTGCATAACATCACGCCACAGCCCATCGGCGTGGTGACGATTTATCCGGGGATTTCCGGTGCCGTGGTGCGTAACTTCCTGCTGCAACCGGTCAAAGCTCTGATCCTGCGCTCTTACGGCGTCGGTAACGCGCCGCAAAAGGCCGAATTGGTGGATGAATTGCGTGATGCTTCCGAGCGTGGCATCGTAGTGGTCAACCTGACACAATGTATCTCTGGCCGGGTCAATATGGAAGGCTATGCGACCGGTAATGCCCTGGCTCATGCTGGCGTCATCAGCGGTTTTGATATGACGGTGGAGGCCGCGCTGACCAAGCTGCATTACCTGTTGAGCCAGCCGTTAACCCCAGAAGAAATCCGCAGCCTGATGCAACAAGACCTGCGTGGCGAATTAAGCGCTGCGGGCTAACCCGAAGTGGGAACTCAGATGAAAACTGCTCTGTTGCTGATTGATTTACAAAACGACTTTTGCCCCGGCGGCGCTTTAGGCGTGGCAGAAGGTGATGCCACCATTGACGTCGCCAATCAGGCTATCGCAGCCAGCCTGGCCCGTAATGAAGCGGTGATCGCCAGCCAGGACTGGCACCCGGCGGATCATCGCAGTTTTGCGATTAACTCCAACGCACAGATTGGTACGCTTGGGGAACTGGAAGGCCTGCCTCAGGTTTGGTGGCCAGTGCACTGCGTTCAGGACAGTCCTGGCGCAGAGCTTCATCCACAGCTTGATAAGCAGCACATCGCGGCGATATTCCGTAAGGGCGAGAACTCGGATATCGATAGCTATAGTGCTTTCTTTGATAACGGGCATCGGGCGCAAACGGCGCTCGATGGCTGGCTGAAGGAGCGCGGCATCACTCATCTCGCCGTGATGGGGCTGGCCACCGATTATTGCGTCAAGTTCAGCGTGTTAGATGCCTTGCGTTTGGGTTATCAGACTCAAGTCATCACCGATGGCTGCCGCGGTGTCAATTTAAGCCCCGATGACAGCGAGCAGGCATTGGCAGAAATGCAGTCGGCTGGCGCACAGTTAGTTACACTGTCACAGTTTATTCAGCGCTAACGGTTTTTGGGGCTGCTTGACCTTAGCGCCCCATATTCCCCACCAACCGCTTTATTTTCGACGCTGCTCACATTCCCACCATTCTTCTGCGCGCTCACCTTGTTCCCTCCCGTCTCTTTTGCTGTTATGGCTGATGATGCATTGGCATCAATAAGTTATACGCATCCGGGGCCTGCCGAGCCCGGCTTTATT
The DNA here is from genome assembly GCF_003668775.1 of Serratia sp. 3ACOL1. NCBI lineage: Bacteria > Pseudomonadati > Pseudomonadota > Gammaproteobacteria > Enterobacterales > Yersiniaceae > Serratia > Serratia sp. 3ACOL1. Next base: position 1,819,597 of record NZ_CP033055.1, read on the forward strand.
GATACCGCCATAGGCGGTTCAGGTCGGCCTTGCTGACCAAAGGAGACAACATGGCTTTAACCCGTAAACTGCTGCCCTTGCTGGTAGCGGTGCAACTCGGTATGGCTGGCGCGAGCATCGCGCACGCCGCACCTTATCTTTCTGTCGGCTACTTTAACGGCGGTGGCGACGTGACCGCCGGGCCTGGCGGTGATATCAACCAGTTGGACGTCAGCCAGATCACCCACCTCAACTACTCTTTTGGCCTGATTTATAACGCTGAAAAAGAGGAAACTAACCCGGCACTGAAAGATCCCTCCCGCCTGCACCAAATCTATCTCTCCCCAAAAGTCGAAGCAGACTTAAAGCGCTTACCCGTATTGCGCCAACAAAATCCGGCGCTGAAGGTTTTGCTGTCCGTTGGCGGCTGGGGAGCCCGTGGGTTCTCCGGCGCGGCAGCCACACCGGAAAGCCGGGCGGTGTTTATCCGTTCGGTGCAGGAGGTGATTGCCAAGTATCAGCTCGATGGTATCGATCTGGATTGGGAATATCCGGTTAACGGTGCCTGGGGATTAGTGGAAAGCCAACCGGCCGACAAAGCCAATTTCACCACCCTACTGAGCGAACTGCATCAGGAGCTAGGCAAAGAAAAACTGCTGACCATCGCCGTAGGCGCCAACGTCAAAAGTCCGCAGGAATGGGTAGACGTTAAGGCTATCGCGCCCTATCTGGACTACATCAATCTGATGACCTACGACATGGCGTACGGTACCCAGTATTTCAACTCCAATCTCTATGACTCCAAACAATGGCCAACCGTGGCCGCCGCCGACAAGTACAGCGCCGACTACGTGGTCAACAACTATCTGGCCGCCGGGCTGAAGCCTGCTCAGCTCAATCTGGGGATCGGTTTCTATGGCCGGGTACCTAAACGCGCCACCGAGCCGGGTATTGATTGGGATGTAGCTGATGCGGCCAAGCACCCTGTCACCCAGCCCTATTTCACCGCACGTGAAAAAGACGTCTTTAAATCGCTGGGTGTGGATTTGGATAAAGACAGCTACATCAAATACAACGATATCGTGAACAAGATGCTGAAAGACCCACAGCGGCGCTTCACCGCGCATTGGGATAACGAGGCCAAGGTGCCCTATCTGATGATGAAGTCAACCGAAGGCAAACCACTGTTCGCGATAAGCTATGAAAACCCACGCTCGGTAGCCATCAAGACCGAGTACATCAAGAGCAAAGGATTGGGAGGGGCGATGTTCTGGGAGTATGGTGCGGACGATAACAACCGCCTGGCCCATCAGCTAGCCGAAAGCTTAGGCTTGAGCCCGCAGAAGCAGTAAAACCTTCAGGGCGATGGCAACATCGCCCTGCCAGCAACAGGTTACTGCGGCTTCAGCTTGGCCAACGGCTCGGCCATAAACTGCTGCTTCAGCTCCTGTTTGCTTTTCATCACGATTTGCCCGTCGGTGCCAATGCTCATATGTTGTGGGTCCGCATTGTTCATCGACTGCCACAGCATCACCGCCTGCAAGCTGTGTTCTTTCTGCTCTGGCGTCAGTGCCACACCATCTGGCCACTTGCCCAGTTCTACTGCCAGCACCAGCCGCTGGTAGATTTCCGGCGTCATGGCCGCAATCAGATCTTTTACTTCCATCAGAGCATGTCCTCACCCGGGGATGAATAATTAGCTGAATCGATTTTGTTGGTTTAGTTACAGCTTAACCTGCCGTCTGCTCGCCATTTTCGTCGTCGGTGAAATTCAGTGACGCGGAGTTGACACAGTAGCGTTCGCCAGTCGGCTGCGGACCATCGGGAAACACGTGTCCCAAATGCGCATCGCAGCTGCCACAGCGGATCTCGACTCGATGCATATTATGTGAATTATCATCAAGATAACGAATAGCATCGTCCGAAACAGGTTGATAGAAGCTGGGCCAGCCGCAGCCAGAATCAAACTTGCTGGCGGAGAAGAACAGTGGCGCGTTACAGCACAGGCAATGGTACACGCCCTCACGCTGGTTATGCAGTAATTTACCGCTATAGGGGGCTTCGGTGCCACGCTCTTGCGTCACATAACGTTGGATTTCATTCAGTTCCGTGAGCGGTGTCTTAGGGGTTGTCTCTTTAGCCATTTGTGCTATTCCCGCAATGTGGATAATGTCAACGAAAACAATGAGTAATAATAACAAAAAATTAACAACGCTGCAGGCCTTTTTAGCCTAAACTGTACGGCATAAAGGTTACGCTGCCGCCATATGTGACTTTGATCACATATCTTGCACGTACTGACTTTATACTTGGCGGTTTGCCCCCATATCGATGGGAGGACAAACGTAAATGGAATGTGCGATTTGTGTGCAAAACCGGGCCTCTGGTTTGACTTGCAGCAAGAATTGACACGATTCCGCTTGACGCTCGGTAAGGTTTTTGTAATTTTACAACCAACCTTTTATTCACTAACAAATAGCTGGTGGAATATATGACTATCAAAGTAGGTATCAACGGTTTTGGCCGTATCGGTCGCATTGTTTTCCGTGCTGCTCAGGAACGTTCTGACATCGAAATCGTTGCAATCAACGACCTGTTAGACGCAGAGTACATGGCTTACATGCTGAAGTATGACTCTACTCACGGCCGTTTCGACGGTACAGTAGAAGTTAAAGACGGCCACCTGGTTGTTAACGGCAAAACCATCCGTTGTACCTCAGAAAGAGATCCGGCTAACCTGAAGTGGAACGAAGTCAACGTTGACGTCGTTGCTGAAGCAACTGGCCTGTTCCTGACTGACGAAACTGCACGTAAACACATCGCTGCAGGTGCTAAGAAAGTTGTTCTGACTGGCCCATCTAAAGATGACACCCCTATGTTCGTTATGGGCGTGAACCACAAGTCTTACGCTGGCCAAGAAATCGTTTCCAACGCTTCTTGTACCACCAACTGCCTGGCACCACTGGCTAAAGTAATCAACGACAAGTTCGGCATCGTTGAAGCTCTGATGACCACCGTGCATGCGACTACCGCAACTCAGAAAACCGTTGATGGCCCGTCTCACAAAGACTGGCGCGGCGGCCGCGGCGCATCCCAGAACATCATCCCTTCTTCTACCGGTGCTGCTAAAGCAGTAGGTAAAGTCATCCCAGAACTGAACGGCAAACTGACCGGTATGGCGTTCCGCGTTCCTACTCCGAACGTGTCTGTGGTTGACCTGACTGCTCGTCTGGCTAAACCAGCTTCTTACAAAGAAATCTGTGCTGCTATCAAAGCCGCTTCAGAAGGCGAGCTGAAAGGCGTGCTGGGCTACACCGAAGACGAAGTGGTTTCTACCGATTTCAACGGCGAGAAACTGACTTCTGTGTTCGATGCTAAAGCCGGTATCGCGCTGAGCGACACCTTTGTGAAACTGGTTTCTTGGTACGATAACGAAACTGGCTACTCAAACAAAGTGCTGGACCTGATCGCTCACATCTCCAAGTAATGGCTTGATGTGCAGTTGATTATCAAGGGCGACACTAGTGTCGCCCTTTTTATACCCGTCGTCTTTCAAGCCACAGCGTTGTTACCTGCGCTTACACACCCCAGTCACTTACAATAGTAAGCTCCTGGGGATGAGTAAGCTTGTCGCCTAGCTGTAACTTGAAATCCATAGGGTATGTTTGTTTTTGCGGCGAAAAGAAGGCAACAACATGAACGAAAAAATCTTCACCCTACCCGTTAGCGAACAAATCACCCCTTTTATCAGCCAACGCCAACTGGACGAACTGCCAGTGGTGGTGGTTTCTCACCCGAAAGTCCGTGCGGCCGTTGCTCTGCAAGGGGCCCATCTGCTAGCCTGGCAGCCAAGCGGTGATAAACCGGTGCTTTGGCTGAGCAACAATACGCCTTTCAAAAACGGCGTGGCGATCCGCGGCGGCGTACCGATCTGCTGGCCGTGGTTTGGCCCGGCAGGTAGCCCATCCCACGGCTTTGCCCGTAATCAGCCGTGGCAGCTTACCGCGCACGATGAAGATGAAAACGGCGTGATCCTGACCTTCACGCTGCAAGACAACGAACAAACCCGCAAATTGTGGCCACATGCTTTCACCCTGATCGCCCGCTTCAAGCTGGGTGAAGAGTGCGAGATGGAGCTGGAATCACACGGTGACTACCAGGCTACCGCTGCTCTGCACAGCTATTTCCAGATCGGCGACATCGACAAGGTGAAAGTTGCCGGTTTGGGCGAGCATTATATCGATAAGGTGGCGAAGGGGATCGAGGCACGTCAGGTTGGCGAGCTGGAGTTTACCGGGCAAACCGATCGCGTCTACACCCAGGCCACGCCTTGCAGCCTGATCAAGGACCCGATGTTGCAACGCACCATCGAGGTCAATCATCACTATATGAGTGATGTGATCGCCTGGAACCCAGGTGTCGAGCTTTCCTGCAGCATGGCCGACATGCCAAACGACGGTTACAAAACCATGGTCTGTGTGGAAACCGGGCGCGTAAGCAAGCCGCTGATCGCCTCAGGGGAGCAACCTGCCCGCTTGGCGATGAAAATCCGCAGCATTAAAAATAGCTGATCAAACTGGGGCGAAACATTTCGCCCCTCTTCTCTTGATCATCCACCGCACCACAGATGTGCAAAAGGAGCGTTTCCGCCCCTTTTCGATGCACTCACTGCACCAAGATAATGCACCGTACGTTTAGAAGGTGTAAGTCACACCCGTCCACAGCATGCCGGTATAAGATTTATCAACCATTGGGCTGTCTTTAACTTCGCTGTCCAGGCGCGTATAACGCCCCGTGAAAAAGGCATTCCAGTTAGCGTTGATATTATAGTTGGTGCTCAATTCGACGTATGGCGACCAGCTATCGCTTGGCTTATAGGTGTCGAAGGTACTACGGCGGGACTCATCACCATTGATGCCATAGTAGTATTGGTTTTGGTTTGAGCTGTTCCAGTTTACCCCGATACCAGGAGCAAAGCTCCAGGAGTCCACCTGGAACTTATAGAGATAGGCGATATCGCCCACCAGGCCGTTACTGTTGTTCAGCGTATCGCCAGAGAAGGCCGTACGGATCGTTCCCCACTCAGCCTTATGTGTAAAGGCCACACCGGCCATCATGGTGCTACGGCGCTTGTCCAACTGCTTCATGCGGTCGTCGTCACTGTCGCCAGGCTTATAGTGCAACGGTGAGTAATAGGCGATCAGGCTCAGCTGATTTTGCTGATCTTTCCACAGGTTGTAACCGGCCAACAGAGTATGGAAGTAAAAATCATCGCCATCGTAATTGATGATAGGAACGGGATAGACACGATCCTGATAACCACGATAAGGATCGGGGCTGACCAGCGCTGAAGCACCGAGTGACCAGCTTCCTGCCTGAGCACTGTGCGCACAAACCATTGCGGAAGCGATAATTGCTAGCGTTTTGAGTTTAGATATCTTCACTGGCTTTTTCCATAGATAACAAGATGTAATTAACCGCTATAGTTTATGTGAAAACCGACGAGCCTGCCGGATCTTTACAATAGAAAACAACCAAGATCGAATAACTTAGAACCCAAAGATGAATTATTGATGGCAAAAAGATGACGTTTTTTGCCGCAACCCGCGCCAGACAAGGCATTTGCCGCCCCTCGCCATAACTGAGTCATTGAAATGACTTAAAAAAGACCCTTTCTCTTGCAGGAAATTTTCCAGTATGCAACTAAGCTTAAAATCAGAAGGTGAATTTAGGCTGAGCCCAGTGGCAATACAGCGCAACTCGCGAGAATAAGCGCACCAAGTTGGCATACGGGTTGCTGTACTCAGTCATAGCTTCATGCTTTCGGGAGCCAGAATACCAACACCAGCTCCTTTTTTAACCTGTGCTAATAACGAAAGGACGGGCATCGCCATGAACATATTTGACCACTATCGCCAGCGCTACGAAGCTGCCAAGGACGAAGAGTTCACACTGCAGGAATTTCTTTCCATCTGCCGGCAAGATCGCAGTGCCTATGCCAATGCGGCAGAACGCCTACTCATGGCTATCGGTGAACCAGTTATGGTCGATACCGCGCTTGAGTCGCGTATGTCTCGCCTGTTCTCCAACCGCGTGATCGCACGCTATCCGGCATTCGAGGAGTTCTACGGCATGGAAGAAGCTATCGAACAGATAGTTTCTTACCTGAAACACGCTGCCCAGGGCCTCGAAGAGAAGAAACAAATCCTTTATCTGTTGGGCCCGGTGGGTGGCGGTAAATCCTCGCTGGCAGAACGGCTGAAAGCCTTGATGCAGCGCGTGCCGATTTACACCCTGAGCGCCAACGGCGAGCGCAGCCCGGTCAATGACCATCCGCTGTGCCTGTTCAACCCGCAGGAGGATGCCACTATTCTGGAAAAAGAATACAACATCCCGACGCGCTATCTTGGCACCATTATGTCGCCGTGGGCCGCTAAACGCCTGCATGAGTTCGGCGGGGACATCACCAAATTCAAAGTGGTGAAGGTTCGTCCTTCAATACTTGAACAAATTGCCATCGCCAAAACCGAACCGGGCGACGAGAACAACCAGGATATTTCTGCGTTGGTGGGTAAAGTGGATATCCGCAAGTTGGAAAACCATGCGCAGAACGATCCGGATGCCTATGGCTACTCCGGCGCACTGTGCCGCGCCAACCAGGGGATCATGGAGTTCGTGGAGATGTTCAAAGCGCCAATCAAGGTGTTACATCCTCTGTTGACCGCCACCCAGGAAGGTAACTACAACGGTACCGAGGGGATTTCTGCCCTGCCGTTCAGCGGTATTATCCTGGCGCACTCTAACGAATCGGAGTGGGTGACCTTCCGCAACAACAAAAATAACGAGGCCTTCCTCGACCGTGTTTACATCGTCAAGGTGCCTTACTGCCTGCGGGTGTCGGAAGAGATTAAAATCTACGACAAACTGCTGGATAACAGCGAACTGACCCATGCGCCTTGCGCCCCTGGCACGTTGGAAACGCTGGCTCGCTTTACCGTGCTGTCGCGTATGAAAGAGCCAGACAATTCCAGCATCTACTCGAAGATGCGTGTCTACGATGGTGAAAGCCTGAAAGACACCGATCCGAAGGCCAAGTCGTATCAGGAGTATCGTGACTATGCCGGGGTGGATGAAGGTATGAACGGTCTTTCGACCCGTTTCGCCTTCAAAATTCTGTCTCGGGTGTTCAACTTTGACCATGCCGAAGTCGCGGCTAACCCGGTACACCTGTTCTATATCCTGGAACAGCAGATAGAGCGTGAGCAGTTCCCGCAGGATCTGGCGGAGAAATACCTGGAGCACCTGAAAGGCTACCTGATCCCGAAATACGCCGAGTTTATCGGCAAAGAGATCCAGACCGCCTATCTGGAATCCTACTCGGAATACGGTCAGAACATTTTTGACCGCTACGTGACCTATGCAGACTTCTGGATCCAGGATCAGGAGTACCGTGATCCAGATACCGGACAGCTGTTTGACCGTGAGTCATTGAATGCTGAACTGGAGAAAATCGAGAAGCCAGCGGGTATCAGCAACCCGAAAGATTTCCGCAACGAAATCGTCAACTTTGTCCTGCGTGCCCGTGCCAATAACAGTGGTCGGAACCCGAACTGGACCAGTTACGAGAAGCTGCGTACGGTTATCGAGAAGAAAATGTTCTCGAACACTGAAGAACTGCTGCCAGTCATTTCCTTTAATGCTAAAACCTCAACGGATGAGCAGAAAAAACACGATGACTTCGTCGACCGGATGATGGAGAAAGGCTACACCCGCAAGCAGGTTCGCCTTCTGTGCGAATGGTATCTGCGGGTGAGAAAATCTTCATAAACCGACGACCGCTGACGTCATAGATAGCCTATACCTGGGAATTTCGGGTTGTAGCCTGGCGGCTACAGCCTGAAAGACCCAAGGTAGAGAAAGTTGGCAACGTTGTTTGGGGGATGTATGGCGTATTTCATTGACCGACGGCTGAATGGCAAAAACAAGAGCATGGTGAACCGCCAGCGCTTCTTGCGTCGCTATAAGTCGCAAATCAAACAGTCGATTGCCGAAGCCATCAACAAGCGTTCGGTCACCGACGTGGACAGCGGGGAATCGGTGTCGATCCCCGGTGGCGATATCAACGAACCAATGTTCCATCAAGGGCGCGGCGGTAAACGCCATCGCGTTCATCCCGGTAACGATCACTTCGTACAAAATGACCGCGTTGAACGCCCACAAGGCGGCGGCGGTGGTGGTGGCGGCCAGGGCAATGCCAGCCAGGATGGGGATGGCCAGGATGAATTTGTCTTCCAGATCTCCAAAGATGAGTATCTCGACCTGTTGTTCGAGGATCTGGCGCTGCCTAACCTGAAGAAAAATCAGTACAAGCAACTGACCGAATACAAAACCCATCGTGCTGGCTACACCGCCAATGGCGTACCGGCCAATATCAGCGTGGTGCGTTCGCTGCAAAACTCACTGGCGCGTCGAACTGCCATGACCGCTGGTAAGCGGCGCGCTTTGCATGAGCTTGAAGACAGCCTTGCCCAGTTGGAAAACACCGAACCGGTGCAACTGCTGGAAGAAGAACGCATGCGTAAGGAGATTGCCGAGTTGCGCAAGAAAATCGACAGCGTGCCGTTTATCGACACCTTCGACCTGCGCTACAAGAACTACGAACGTCGGCCTGAACCCTCCAGCCAGGCGGTTATGTTCTGCCTGATGGACGTCTCTGGCTCAATGGATCAGGCAACCAAAGACATGGCCAAACGCTTTTATATTCTGCTGTATCTGTTCCTCAGCAGAACTTATAAGAACGTTGAGGTGGTCTATATACGTCACCATACCCAAGCTAAAGAAGTGGATGAGCAGGAGTTCTTCTACTCACAGGAAACCGGCGGCACCATCGTTTCCAGCGCCCTGAAGCTGATGAACGAAGTGGTCGAAGAGCGTTACGATCCTGCACAGTGGAATATCTATGCCGCTCAGGCTTCGGACGGGGATAACTGGGCTGATGATTCGCCACTGTGCCATGAACTGTTGTCAAAAAACATTCTGCCGATGGTGCGTTACTACAGCTATATCGAAATTACCCGCCGTGCTCACCAGACGCTGTGGCGTGAATATGAGCATCTGCAGGCGACGTTTGAAAACTTTGCCATGCAGCATATCCGCGAGCCGGATGATATCTATCCGGTGTTCAGGGAACTCTTCCACAAGCAAACGGCGTGATTTAATAGAAAACGGCCAGCAACGAAAGTTAGCTGGCCGTTTTAGCTCATAGGGTGCTACATACTCGCCAGCCAGCCGCAACCGCTATAAATTCAACAACACTGCCATTCGATCAACGCTTCGATCCTTGAAGCGCAGATATCAAGCTCACTCTGGCTAACCTGTAAAGCTATGACGGCATCCCCGAAAGTCTCCCCGATAAACGGTGTCTTCTCACACTTTTGTAGCAGTACCGCTGGCGGGTATACGTAGATCAGTTGCGGAGCCGGTGGCACCGGTTTTGGTTGCTCCGCGCAGGATATCGAGAGCATCAGCAGGCAACCGCTGATGAGCGCAGTCGTTATCCTCCAGCGCTTTGCGTAGCGTTCTATTTTCGGCATCGGCCTTTACTCTCTTTTGCTGTTCAATCTTGAGCTGTTGTTCGGTAGCACGACGATCGGCATCCGCGGCACCTTTCAGCGCAGTGATGGTTTCATCTCTTCCATTCAATGCACTGTACAACTCCTGGTTATCTTTCTGGTACTGCCCTATGTCGGCATTCAACGCATCAATACGTTGACTCATGCCAAACAACAGGGCAGCGAAGCCTAAGATCATCAGTAGCGGCCAATGGCCTTTGGAAAACTGGATTAACCCTGCCAGGCTCATGATAGAAATACCTCACACTCGGCAGGCTGGCGATTCTCCAAGCCCCGCAGCTTGTGATCCTTGGTAAATCTCCAATGAAGAGAGCGACTGCCAGCACTTTGTATACTTGTCTGCATTTGATATACCCCTGAACGAATCCAAATACCTGTTTGGATGAACAGTATCTCAAGGAGGAAGGATTCGGGATATTCGAAGGGGTTGTACCAGCCATGTCACAACTCGCTCTCTGCCGATAGTGAATTGAGCATTAGCAATGAAAAAATCCCACCTAAGCGAGATTTTTTGCATTGGATAACTCAACTTATTGCTGGCAGATGTGGCGTATCACTTAATGGCTAGGTTGCTTGCGAGGATTGTTGCCGAGTCACAACAAATATCTAAAATCGCGGATATCGGGCAACAGGCCCACCGTCCTAAGATGGCGGTTGCAGATAAACCAGATCTCATCCCGGTCGTTCGAGAGGATGAAATAAGCATCGGCGGTTTCCGAAGGATTGTACATTCCTAGCGCACGATAGGCCGTATGCGGGCTGAATCCGCTATCCAACGGATAAGGCTTGGGCGCATTGTCCATCTGCACCACTCTCAAGTACAACCCTTGCTCGATCCATATCATAAAGTCACCTGTCACGATTGTTGATAACTTTAGTATGGTCGTAAATAGGATTATCTTCACCGTCAGGAAAAAATCATCGACAAGAATATCAATCAGATCACAGTGAAGTTAACTGTCCGCTGTACAGCACCGGACCGGTAGGAAGCCCTGTAGGTGAGCCACCCGCTGGCTCCAGGCTGATGGCAATGGTCATGCCCTGCGCCAACGTCATCGAGTTCACTGCCAGCTCGGTCGGCTTCTCTGCAGCAACCAAACCTAAGGAGCGCGGCTTTTCACCCGGCGAGATCGCCCACAGTTGCAGGCTATTGGCTACGGCTAGCGTTTGCGGGTTAAGCGGGGTCAGTCTCAGATGGCGTTTGCCACTGTCCATGCTGACGATCCATTGCCCACTGCCCTGCTGACCCGCATTGAGCACCACTGCCGGAGCAAAATCCTGCGGCTGGGTGATAAAGCGCGGCACCAGCAACAACGCGGCCAAACCAGCAGCTAGCACCCAGCCAAGGTAGTCCCAGCGTTTACGCCGTGGCACTGCCTCAATGGGCAAACTGAGTTGGATCTTTTTCCACACGCGTTCCGGTGGCAATACCGGGGTCAATGCCAGATCCAACGGAGCCAGCAGCGTTTGCCAACGTGCAACCAAGGCGGCCAGCGTCGGATCCCGCTGGATACGCTGTTCAAAGTTCAACCGCGCAGGCCCGCGCAACGTGCCCAAGGCATATTCTGCGGCTAAAGCCGAGTCATACTCACCTTTGCTTTTCATAGGCCCACACAGTTTTTCAAATGATCCAGTGCCCGGCGGATCCAGCTTTTGATCGTGCCAAGCGGTTGTTGCAAATGTGCCGAAACCTCGCCATGAGACATACCTTGGTAGTAAGCCAACACAATGCTCTGCCGTTGTTCAACGTTCAGATGGTTCAGGCACTCGGCCAGTTTTCCAGCCTCCTCACCCAGCAGCAACTGACTGACAGGTTCTTCCGCGCTCGCCCCCAAGTCATCCAGCCACTCCTCTTCCGTTTGCCCCGCCCGGCCACCAGCACCGCGCAGCCAATCAATAGCCTTATTGCGCACAATGTGCGTCAGCCAGGTCAATGGGGAGCTGAGATTGGGGTCATAGCTGGCAGCGCGATTCCACACGCTGATAAAGCTTTCATGCAGCACCTCTTCAGCCCAGGATTGGCGACGCAGTAAACGCAGAGCAACGGCAAACAAGCGGGGCGACGTCTGTCGATAAAGCTGTTCAAACGCGTTGCGGTCGCCAAGCGCAACGGCTTGCATCAATTCGACATGTTGTTCAGGAAGTGCTTTGGTCATGTCCTGTCCTATCAAGGTGCGGGCAGCCTTTTGGCAGCCTGCACCTAGTATAGACGGGATTTATTTTGGCAACAGAACGCTGTCGATAACGTTGATCACGCCATTTTTCTGATAGACATCATAGGTGCTGATGTTGGCAATATGACCTTGGCCATCTTTGAGCTGAATATTGTGGGGGCCATTATTCATAATCCACAAAGGTTGGCCATTGACCGTTTTCAGCTCGGCCGTGCCGTGCCCTTCCTTGATTTTCTTCTCCAGCTGTTTCATATCATAGCGGCCAGCAACCACATGGTAGGTCAGCACTCCGGTCAGTGCCGCCTTATTTTCAGGTTTGAGCAAGGTATCGACCGTTCCGGCAGGCAGTTTGGCAAAGGCTTCATTGGTCGGAGCAAACACCGTAAACGGGCCAGCGCCTTGCAGAGTATCAACCAAACCTGCGGCCTTCACCGCAGCAACCAGCGTGGTGTGATCTTTGGAGTTGAGGGCATTCTCGACAATATTTTTGCTGGGGTACATGGCGGCACCGCCTACCATTACCGTATCGGACATCATGGCAGCCATTGAGACGCTACTGAACAACAGTGATGAACACAGGGCAGTACAGAGAAGCTTTTTCATGGTCATATCCTCGAAGGGTGATGTGGGAAGATGTCCTCACATAGCCATATACGTAGTGAACGAGAATATTGGATGCAGTAATCAGAAAATATTTTTCGAGCGGGGAAAATGGATGTAAAAAACCCCGGCGTAAACGCCAGGGTTAAAAGTAGTGCCGGTCGCTTTCCCGGCTGTCATGATGCGGTGCAAGCGTCCATCGAACACTCCAGCATTGCACAGCCTAAGCACGGCCTTTTCACAACAGAAAAGCAAACTTTGGTGAAATTGGCTTTTCTGTCTACCCTCATGGCTAGGAGGATATATGCAACCCCGGCACCAGGCCGGGATTGATTTGGTAGTGTCGATATCGCTTGTCTGCTCCGGTCTACACCATCATCGCTATTGCAAGTTTCAACCACACTACCCAGTCACATTACATTGCTGTAACGTTAACTGCTGATGGGCCTTTGGCGCCATTTTCGATGCTGAATTCAACCTGCTGGCCTTCATCAAGCGTCTTGTAATCATTACCCTGGATTGCAGAGAAGTGTACGAACACGTCTTTGCTGCCATCAGCAGGAGAAATGAAACCAAAACCTTTACCAGCGTCAAACCATTTTACTAAACCAGTCATTTTATTAGACATAGATACTTCCTTCATTGTTTTTTAGGCCGCCATAATGGCGAATGAGGTCTGCAATTCAGTGGAAACTTATGGGGGCACTAGAAGGAAATTCGCGGAAGAAGAGGTATCTGTCGGATATCGCTAATACTGAGAACTACTTTACTAAAACTGCTTTCATAAGGTCTGTACTTCAAACCGATGACGCTATTTACTCATAACCCAGAGTTATTAGCAAGGGCTATTTATAATTAATTTCGATAAGGCGCTCTTTCAGCCGTGCGACAAGCCGACCTTTCCGCCCTTTTACACCGCATTAACACATTGATTACTTGTGGGGAGCCGCCTAGAATGAGCGGTAAAAATTACCGGGATGGTTTTCATGTTATCGCTGTGGGAAGTCACTCAATACGTTTATTTTATTGGCCTGTTGGTTTCGATGATTGTCACTTTTCTGGTCAGCCGCGATACCCTCCCCATCCGCCTGCTTAGCGCGCTGATCATCGGCCTGACCTGGCCACTCAGCCTGCCCGTAGTACTGTTGTTTTCGCTGTTTTAGCGCCTCATCCCGCTCACGTTCAGCAGGATGAGTACGGTTTAGCCGTTAAAAGTCATACCCCACGGTAGCGATAACTGAACGCCCCGCTCCCCAATAGCAGTAGCCAGTGCCATAGCAGCCAGCAACATATTCCCGGTCCGTCAGGTTATTGGCGTTCAGCTGCACATAAGCCCCTTTTAACGACGGTTTTACGCTGTCCAGATCCATGCGCACCGAAGCATCCAGCAGCGTGACCGAAGGAATACGCAGAGTATTCTCATTATCCGCCCACTGTTTGCCAATATAACGCACGCCAGCCCCCAGATTGATACCAAGCCCAGCCTTGTACTGCCCCCATAAAGAAGCCATCTGATTAGGCGCCAGGTATGGCGTATTGCCATCGTTACCGTCAACGGCGTCTTTGAATTTCACTTTGTTGTAGCTGTAACCGGCAATAACATTCAGGCGCTCGCTCACCTGGCTACGGGCCTCCAGTTCAATCCCTTGTGAATGTACCTTACCGGCAGGCACATAGTAGCTGTCCTTCACCACGCGGTTGGCTACGTCATTCTGCGTCAAATCGTAGAGGGCAATACTGTAGATCGAGCTGCTGCCTGGAGGCTGATACTTCAGCCCGGCCTCATATTGCTCGCTGGTGGTTGGTTTAAGCAGATGCCCCTCTTTATCGGCTAGGACCGCGGGCGTCACCGCGGAGCTGTAACTCATATACGGCGAGAAACCGCTGTCAAAGTGGTACAGCAAAGAGGCTCGGCCCGTAAAGTGGTCGTCAGTACGGGCATCGGTAGAATCGGTATTCAGCACGGTATTCTTGGTTTCCAAACGGTCAACGCGCCCGGAAAGATTGAGATACCAGTTGTAGAGGCTGACTTCGTCCTGCAGATAGACGCCGGTCTGCTCATAACGCCGTTTAGAGTCGGTGTGACTGAGAATAGTGATATCTGGCCCACCGGAAACGCCGGTGAACGGGTTCAACGGCGTGGCCGAACCAGACTCTTCCCACAGGTTATTGGTAAAACGTTGATAATCCAGCCCCAGCATCACCTTGTGTTCCAACGCGCCAGTCGCAAACTCCGCCGCCAGTTGGTTATCCACGGCATAAGCATCCAACGACGTATTGGAGCCGCTGTACCAACGGTTCAACTCGCTACGATCGGCGTTCCAGCCAATCTGGTAAACCTGCTCCAGCTCCACGTTGGAGTGGGTGTAGCTGGCATTTTGTCGGAATGACCAGACGTCGTTAAAACTATGCGAGAAGTCATAACTGTAGATTTGCTGCCAACGTTTGAACACATTGCGGCTGCTTTCGCCGTCAAAAAAAACCCGGCCCAGCTTGTCCCCACTGGTGGTATAAATGCTGCCGTCTGACGGCACCGCGCTATGATAACCACCGGAAGGATCTTTTTGCAGATTGGCCTGCAACAATAATGAGGTATTTTCATCCGGTTGCCACAGCAACGAAGGCGAAATCGCATAGCGCTCTTCACGCTGATGGTCATACATGGTGTCACTGGTGCGGGTAATGCCGGTCAAACGGTATGCCCACTGATCGTTCAGCGCCCCCGTCGAATCAAATGCACCGCCTTTGGTATTGTTGTTACCGGCCATCACATTGACGTGGTTTTCACTGGCAAACTGCGGCCGTTTGCTAGTCATCGCCACCAACCCACCAGGGATGCTTTGCCCATACATCACGGAGGACGGGCCCTTAATCACGTCAATGCGTTCCAGGAACCAAGGGTCGATCTGCAAAGCGTTATAACTGCCGCCGTCGCTAAGCAGTCGTAGGCCGTTCAGGAAGGTGTTATTGACGTCGCCACCGTGGAAACCGCGCAGAGCGATAGTATCGTAACGCGTCGCGCCACCAGAGAAGTTAGTGAATACGCCTGGGGTATATTTCAGCGCATCGTTAACCGTCAAAGCCCCTTGGTCGCTCATCTGTTGGCGTGTTACTACGGAGACGGATTGCGCAGTGAGTATCAGGGGCCGATCCGTTTTAGTGGCCCCCTGGCTGGTGCTGGCCTCATAGCCATGCGTTGCCGTTTCCGCCGTATCGGCGGGTTTGGCCGTTACCACGAGGGTATCTTCAGCAAATGAGGTCAGTGGCAGGAAAATCGCTAACGAGCAGTAAAGATAAGAACGACTGGCAGGAAAAAACGCAGGCATACCTGTATTCCCCATGGGATCCATTGAAATTGCACCGAAAACTTACCGCGCTGGCAACGCTGGCCAGTTTGGCGTAAAGAAGTCACGGTGCTCTGATGTTGTTGAACATGAAACACTAATAACAATGATAATTATTATCTTTACTATTAATGAATTCAAGTAGCAAAATGCACTCTGCTGATGGGCGTTTCAGGCGCGTTTATGGGCTTATGATTGGTACGTCATCATGGAAAAACCTTTTTCTCAGCAGCTTATGCTCCTGAGCCGTTTAGTTTTCATTTAGCTGTTAAATGCTATAAATCTGGATAACTCAAGGAGAGTGCATGACTCAAACAGCAAATCCCATCTCAGCCCCCTCCAGAAGACTGAAAGTGGTCTATGGCTGGTATGTTTATACGGTGTATGCATTACTGGTCTTTAATCTCTATCTGGCGGTATATAACACTTGCGTTCGCCACCCCTTTGAATCACCGTTAATCTCCATGGCTCATAGCCTGTTTATCGCTTTTCTGCTCAGCCAGATCCTGAAGAAACGAAGAGGGTTCGGTTGGGTATTGCTAATCTACTTTATGACCATGCGCCTGTATTACGCCAATATTTTGCACACTGAGTTCTCCACCGCCAGCCTGAGCCTGGTTTGGATCGTCATGACAATGTTACTGGCTGGTACTCTAACCGTTAGGCAATTCAACACTAACAAGGTGCAACAGGAATGGTTGGCGCGCTTTGGCTGGCGCCAATGGGCCGTGTTAATCGGGATAACGGCGATATTGACGCTATTAGTCACCCGCGACTATCTGGGGTGACGGGTGACTGCGGGATGTGAGGTTCAGAGATATCCACCATGCGGCAGATTTTACTTAAGTTTTGCGCGTTTTCGCAGATTTTATCGGTAACGTAAACGCCAAAATAGCCTAATACCAGCAGATAGCCGATCATACATAGAATAAAAATAAGTGTTCTCAACGCTAGCTACCAACTCTGCAACATGACTAAAGTCATCATACCGTGAACAGACCGTTTTCGCCTATTTCAAAGTAACTGGATATTCTGCCAGACTGTATGCAGTACCATCACGAGCTTGTTCAGCCTGGAGACCCCATGAACCATTTGATGCTAGATATTGAAACGCTGGATATTACCCCGAGTGCGGTGATCCTGGTGGTTGCCGGCGTGTTTTTTAACCCCAAGACTGGTGAGTTAGGGGCAGAATTTGAAGCGGCAGTGAACAGCCAGCAGGAACAACCGGGCCGAACAATCAGTCTGGATACCGTGGCGTGGTGGGCAAAACAGTCAGACGAAGCTCGTAAACAGGCCTTCGGAGGCAGCGAAAGTCTCAAGCGGGTATTAACCAACCTGAGCCGTTTTATTCACATGCACAGCACCGACACGGTGAAAGTCTGGGGCAATGGCAAAGAGTTTGACTGCTCGATCCTGGAGCATGCCTACCACCAGTTGGCAATGCCTTGCCCCTGGAAGTTCTGGGATACCCAAGACGCCCGCACTATCATTACGCTGGCTGAGTTGCATGGTTTCAATCCCAAGAAACAGCGTCCGTTTGAAGGCACACCACACCGGGCGCTGGATGATGCCAAACACCAGGCGCGCTACGTTGCAGATACCATTTCAGCGCTTTATTACCGCCAACCCGCGGTAAAATGATCGCGCCAGGGGAAATCAAGCGCAAACGGTTTCCTGTCTGTCATCAATACGTTATCGCTTCCCATTTGCGGTTGGGATCTCTACTCTAGTCCTCTTTGTCATTCGGATGTGCCATTTTTGTTATGCAAAAATTTCTCTTTCTCCTGCTCAGCCTGGTGTTGCTTGGTCCTCTGGGAATCGATCTCTATCTGCCCACCATTCCTGCCATTGCCCTGGGCCTTAACAGCAGCGAAGCCTTGATCCAATCCACCATTTCGCTGTTTATTCTGGTGTTGGGTCTTGGCCAGGTGATCGCCGGTCCGCTGGTGGATAACTACGGTCGTAAGCCGGTGGCTATCGCCGGGATCCTGATTTATATGGTGGGCGCAGCCATGGCCGCCCTGGCGACAACGGCGGATATCTTTGTCGCTTCGCGCCTGATGCAAGGCGTGGCCGTTTGCTGTACCGCCGTTGTAGCATTCAGTGGCGTGCGCGATCGGATGAATGGCGATGACGCCGCACGCGCTTTCGGTTTTCTCAACGGCACGCTGAATATCATTCCTGCACTGGCCCCGCTGCTCGGTGGCTTGCTGGCAGAAGCCTTCGGCTGGCGCGCCCCATTCTGGTTCCTGGTCGGTTATGCCGCGGTGGTGTTATTGCTGGTCATCTTCTTCCTGCCGGAAACCCGCCCCGCTACTACCGTGGCCGTCAAAGGGCTGCCGGTACGACAGTATCTGCGCATTCTTGGCGATCGCCGTTTTATCTCCTTTGCGGTGGTCAATGCAGGGGCGATGGGGATGGCGCTAACTTATGTTTCATTGGCACCTAACGTGCTGATGGGCACTGCCGGGCTATCACCGCTGCAGTTCTCTTTGGTATTTGGTGCCAACGGTTTCTGGATCATGCTGGTCAGCTTTGTCGCCAACCGTATCATTCACAAGATTGGCCGCCCTTTCTGCCTGGCGACCGGCGGCATACTGATGGGGTTAGGATGTCTCGCGTTAGTGTTGGGCGTGGCACTACTGGGTGACGCTGCACAAAGCCATTGGTTGGCGTATATCCTGCCCGTGGCCTGCGCCTGCGCCGGATTGGCTTTTGTCATGGGGCCGTCAACCAGCTATGCGTTGGAGCCTTACTCTAACGAAGCTGGTGTGGCTTCAGCACTGGTAGGTTTTATTCAGATGGCCGGGGGGGCCGCGCTGGGCCTGATCGCGATGGCGTTACCACTGCAACCGAAAATGTCGCTGGCGTTGGTGATGCTGGTAGGTTGCCTGCTGGCGCTACACGCGCGGCAGCGCAGCAAGCAAATCAAAGGACAGTTGAAGAAGATCGGCTGAGTCTATTCTTCTACAACAATAGGCACCCGTGCCGCCAAGGCTGTCAGCAGTTCGTAACCCAAGGTTCCGGCTGCGGCAGCCACATCATCGACCGGCAGTTTCCTTCCCCACAGTTCGACATCAGTACCAATGGTTGCCTGCGGGCACGGCGTCAAATCCACCGTCATCATATCCATGGAAACCGAACCTACCGTGTGCGTCAGCACACCGTCCACCCAGACTGGAGTCCCGGTGGGCGCATGGCGAGGATAGCCGTCCGCATAACCACAGGCTACGACGCCGATACGCTGCGGCCCACGAGCGGCATAGCGCCAGCCATACCCTACCCGGTCTCCCGCTTGCAGCTGTTGGATGCCAATGATCTTGCTGCTCAGCGTCATCGCCGGTTGCAAACCGGTAGCGGCGATGTCCTGCCAGTGGCCGCTGGGTGATGCGCCATAAAGTATAACCCCCGGCCTCACCCATTCCCCTGCGTCTGTGGGTGCCACAGGGTGGCCGCCGAGTTGGCCAGACAACGAGGCAGATCAATCGCAGCAGTCGCGCGTTCAATCACGGCCATTTGCTCCGTTACGCCTTCAGCACCGTCGGCGGTGGCGAAGTGGCTCATTAGCGTTATCGAACCAATATTACGCAGCTCCTTTGCGGCTAGCCAAGCGCTGTGCAACCGCTCCGGGGCAAACCCTAGGCGGTTCATACCACTGTTCAACTTGAGATAAATATCCAGCGGCGCCTGTAAACGCGCTTCGGCAATCGCCTGTAGTTGCCAGTCGCTGTTCACCGCCGTGGTTAACCGGTAACGATCGATCAGCATCAGGTCTGCGGGCTGGAAAAAGCCCTCCAGCAACAGAATCGGCCCCTGCCAGCCAGATTCGCGTAGTAACACTGCCTCGTTAAGATCGAGCAAGGCAAAACCATCACTATTCTCGCCTAGGCTGCGCCAGACGTGCTGCAAACCATGGCCATAGGCATTGGCCTTAACAACGGCCCAGATTTTAGCCGTAGGAGCAAAACGACGAACTACCTGCAGGTTATTGGTCAACGCGGCCAAATGCAGCATAGCGGTAATCGGGCGAGGCATGGGCTCTCCTATCAGATTGGGTTTCAGCGTGCCGGGTGCACGTCATTCAAGGGAACAACAGGTCCCTGCCGAAAGTCTGCGCGGTAACGCGCCACCGCCAGATCGTCTGAAGCAATGGCCGGAGTGACCCCAGAGATCAAGTCGGCAAGCAACTGCCCGGAGCCGCAGGCCATCGTCCAACCCAAAGTGCCATGGCCGGTATTTAAATAGAGATTTTTCAGCGGTGTGCGCCCCACGATTGGCGTGCCATCTGGCGTCATCGGGCGCAGCCCCGTCCAGAATGAGGCCTCTTCAACCCGCCCACCGTTCGGATACAGATCGCGTACCACCATTTCCAGCGTTTCACGCCGCTTCTGCTCCAACTGGGTATTGAAGCCAACAATCTCCGCCATACCGCCCACGCGGATGCGCTTATCAAAGCGAGTAATGGCAATTTTATAGGTTTCGTCCAGCACGGTAGAGAATGGCGCGGCCGCTTCATCGGCGATCGGAATGGTTAATGAATAACCTTTCAACGGATAAACCGGAATGGACACCAGATCGCGCAGTAGCGCGGTAGAATAGGCGCCGAACGCCACAACATAGCTATCGGCAGTAATGATTTCACCATCACACTGCACGCCGCTAATTTTATCTCCTTCCACCAGCAAGCGTTCAACGTTGCGGTTAAACAGGAAGTTGACGCCGGCCTGCTGAGCCAGCTTGGCCAACTGCTGGGTGAACAGTTGGCAGTCCCCGGTTTCATCATTCGGCAACTGTAAACCGCCGGTCAGCTTATGGGCAACCTGCGACAACGCCGGTTCAACCGTCGCCAACTGGCTGGCCTCCAGCAGTTTGTAAGGCACTCCGGCGTCCTCCAGCACGGCAATGTCCTTGGCCGCGCTGTCAAACTGCTGCTGGGTGCGGAACAGTTGCAGCGTGCCGCCTTGACGGCCTTCGTACTGGATGCCGGTTTCCTGACGCAGAGCTTTAATGCAGTCGCGGCTGTATTCCGCCAGACGCACCATACGGCCTTTATTGGTCATATAGTGGGCGGTATCGCAGTTTTTCAGCATCTGCCACATCCAGCGCAGTTGGAAACTGCTGCCGTCTAGGCGGACTGCCAACGGCGCGTGACGCTGGAACATCCATTTAATCGCCTTCAACGGTACCCCAGGTGCTGCCCAAGGTGCGGCGTAACCCGGAGATATTTGCCCGGCATTGGCCGCACTGGTTTCCAAGGCTGGCCCGGGTTGACGATCGATCACCGTCACCTCATGGCCCGCTTTTGCCAAGTACCATGCACTGGCAACCCCTACCACTCCGCTACCTAAAATAACCACTCTCATCGCTGACTCCAGCCCAAGGATCGATAAAGCACAATCTACCAATAACAGGAAATTAACTCAGTGGAAAAAACTACTCAACAACTCGTTTATTAATCGTGACAATATTCACAATTATTTTATCGTTGATGCGCCAGTCTTTGGCAATACGGGTCAAGAAATAACGATAAGATGCTGTTAAAGCGCATTTTGACGAAAAATCAGGCTGTTCATCCGCCAAAAACATCAGCGAAAACAACCAACGCCATATGGAATAACAACCTTCACAATCTGGAATATAAATCTGTTTAATTAAATATTTCAGGTGAATAATTCCAACTACGAGCATTGCGCATCAGTTTCCTCTGCCTCACGGTCCGAATGCCAGGTTGAGTACCGCCACAGGCCGCAAAGCGGGTTTAAGCATAGCTACCCCAAGTGGTTATCAGTGCTCAGCACGGATGATTTCAAACGATTTATTACGACTTGGACTATCATTGTTAAAGGGTCTGCCAAAAGAGCCGACGCCGTTCATAACGAGGGTGCGCTGATGACTACTTCGACACAGAAAAAGGTTAAGGAAGATAAACGTCTGAGCGATGGACCGGACTGGACATTCGACCTGTTGCAGGTGTATCTGGAACAGATCGACCGGGTTGCCAAACATTACCGGCTCGACACCTATCCGCATCAGATCGAGGTCATTACCTCCGAGCAGATGATGGATGCCTATTCCAGCGTCGGGATGCCGATCAACTATACCCACTGGTCATTCGGTAAAAAATTCATCGAAACCGAGCAGCGCTATAAGCATGGTCAGCAGGGGTTGGCCTATGAGATCGTGATCAACTCCAACCCGTGTATTGCCTATCTGATGGAAGAAAACACCATCACCATGCAAGCACTGGTTATGGCTCATGCCTGCTATGGGCACAACTCGTTTTTCAAAAATAACTATCTATTCCGCAGTTGGACCGACGCCAGTTCGATTGTCGATTATCTGCTGTTTGCCCGCCATTACATCAGTGAATGTGAGGAACGCTATGGCGTGGAAGAAGTAGAAAAGCTGCTGGACTCCTGCCATGCGCTGATGAATTACGGGGTCGATCGCTACAAACGGCCACAAAAAATCTCGCTGGTGGAAGAAAAAGCCCGCCAAAAGAGCCGTGAGGAGTATCTGCAAAGCCAGGTCAACTCGCTGTGGAAAACCCTGCCGCGAGTCGATCGCGAAGCCCTGCCGGAACAGGCCGTGCGTTTTCCACGGGAGCCGCAGGAAAACATTCTCTATTTTATGGAGAAAAACGCCCCGTTGCTGGAATCCTGGCAGCGCGAAGTGCTGCGCATCGTGCGTAAAGTAAGCCAGTATTTCTACCCGCAAAAACAGACGCAGGTGATGAACGAGGGCTGGGCCACCTTCTGGCACTACAGCATCCTTAACCACCTGTATGACGAAGGGCGCGTGACGGATCGCTTTATGCTCGAGTTCTTGCACAGCCATACCAATGTGGTCTACCAACCACCGTACAACAGCCAATACTACAGCGGCATCAACCCATACGCGCTGGGCTTTGCCATGTTCCAGGACATCAAACGGATCTGCCAGTCGCCGACCGAAGAAGATCGCTACTGGTTCCCGGATATCGCTGGCAAAGACTGGTTGGATACCCTGCACTTCGCCATGCGTGACTTCAAGGATGAGAGCTTTATCAGCCAGTTCCTGTCACCGAAGGTGATGCGTGATTTCCGCTTGTTTACCGTGCTGGATGACGATCGCAACAATTACCTGGAGATTTCAGCGATCCACAACGAAGCGGGCTATCGGGCGATACGTCAGGAGCTGTCGGCTCAGTACAACCTGAGTAACCACGAACCCAATATTCAGATCTGGAATGTGGATCTGCGTGGCGATCGTTCATTAACGCTGCGCTACATTCCGCAGGACCGGGCTCCATTGGATAAAAGTCGCCGTGAGGTGATGAAACATCTGCATCGTCTATGGGGGTTCGACATTATTCTGGAGCAGCAAAACGAAGATGGCAGCGTTGAGTTGCTGGACCGCTGCCCACCAAGACCCAACGCGTTATAAAGCGGCAATATGACAAAGGGGCGCATGCAGCGCCCCTTCAACTATCTGATTACGGGAATAACGCGAATTAACGACGCGCTTCGGTCAGATCGCTTGGCATAGTGCCCTGCATGCTCTGCCAAATAGCCCCACTCTCTTTACCGTAGTTACGCACGCAATCCATCACCTGATCGTACATCTTCTCATGACACAGGCTAGACAGCTTGTTGTAGAAGGTCAGTGCGAGTTTGCGCGCTTCCGGGTTGGAGAAGTAATAACGGCCAACGCGGGTATACAGCCCTTTCAAGCCATTGAGGATCAGGCCGTAAATCGGGTTGCCCGAGGCAAAGGCCAAGCCACGGAAAATTTCATAGTCGAGCTGGTTGAAGGCATCCGCCTGATCGTCAACCAGCGCCGCTTTCGCCAACACTTCCTGCGCCTGCTCCGGGTGGTTACGCACCGCCGCACGGATAAAGATCGAGGCAATATTGGTCCGCACTGACAGCAGATTATCGATCAACTGCGGTACGCTGTTGTGATCGAGCCGGGCCAGGGTTTCCAGAATATTAAGGCCGGAGGTTTCCCAAAAATTATTCACCTTGGTCGGCTTGCCGTGCTGAATAGTCAGCCAGCCGTCACGGGCCAGTCGCTGTAGAACCTCACGTAATGTGGTGCGCGTGACGCCAATCAGTTCTGAAAGCTCACGTTCCGCGGGCAAAATAGAGCCGGGAGGGAAGCGGTTATTCCAAATACTTTCAATAATATACTCTTCCGCGAAACCGGCAGGACTCTGCGCCTTTATAACCATGTGTTTGATGTTCCGTAACGACGATAATCAGTAATTGTAATCGGCAGATCATACCAGATCGCCGGGGCATCACATAGCGCGAGCCAAAAACAATAAACGAAAGTGTGCATAAGCTGGCAAAAAGATGAAAAAAACCACTTCGCCGAAATTTCAGGCTATTAGGGCTTCGTTGTTTGCATCAGCCCCACTGCCGTTGTTAGGGTATGACGAGCCAACTCACTTTAAGGTTTCACAAAAACAAGCATGGATATGACAATACGCTCGGCATTGGTAAAGAACTTTCTCGGGGCGTCCCCCGATTGGTACAAACTGGCCATCATCAGTTTTCTGGTGATCAATCCCTTGGTATTTTTCCTGGTCAGCCCTTTCGTAGCGGGCTGGTTACTGGTTATCGAGTTTATCTTTACGCTGGCGATGGCGCTGAAATGCTACCCGTTGCAGCCCGGTGGGCTACTGGCCATTGAGGCAGTGTTGATCGGCATGACCAGCCCCGCACACGTCAGCGCGGAAATTGCCAGTAATCTTGAGGTGTTATTGCTGCTGGTGTTTATGGTGGCAGGCATCTACTTTATGAAGCAATTGCTGCTGTTTGTGTTTACCAAACTGCTGCTGAACATCCGCTCAAAGATGCTGCTATCGTTGTCCTTCTGCGTTGCCGCTGCACTGCTCTCTGCCTTCCTGGATGCCCTGACCGTGGTCGCGGTGGTGATCAGCGTCGGCACGGGGTTTTATTCGATCTACCATAACGTCGCCTCCAATCAGAAAATCGATATTAGTGACGATAGTCACCTGGAAGATGCCGACCATAAACAGACGCTGGAACAGTTCCGTGGCTTTCTGCGCAGCCTGCTGATGCATGCGGGCGTCGGCACTGCTCTCGGGGGCGTGATGACCATGGTGGGCGAGCCGCAGAACCTGATCATCGCCAAAAGCGCCGGGTGGGGCTTTGGCGAATTTTTCCTGCGCATGACCCCTGTCACACTACCGGTGTTCGTTTGCGGTCTGTTGGTATGCCTGCTGGTTGAACGTTTTGCGGTATTTGGTTACGGCACCAAACTGCCGGACCAGGTGCGTAGCGTACTAAAAGAGTTCGATCGCCAGGCAACGGCCAAGCGTAGCCGCCAGGAAAAAATGAAGTTGGTGGTACAGGCGTTAATCGGCCTCTGGTTGGTGATTGCCTTGGCCTTCCACCTGGCGGAAGTGGGCCTGATTGGCCTCTCGGTGATCATTTTGGCAACCTCGCTGTGCGGCGTAACCGATGAGCATGCGATCGGTAAGGCTTTCCAAGAAGCCCTGCCCTTTACCGCGCTGCTGACGGTGTTCTTCACCGTCGTGGCGGTGATCATTGAACAGCAGCTGTTTACTCCGGTGATCCACTATGTGCTACAAGCACCGCCGAGCTCACAGCTTTCCCTGTTTTATCTGTTCAACGGTCTGCTCTCTTCCGTTTCTGATAACGTTTTTGTCGGTACGGTTTACATTAATGAAGCGCGGGCGGCACTGGCGGACGGAGCAATTTCACTGCAACAGTTCGAACTGTTGGCGGTAGCGATTAACACCGGTACCAATCTGCCTTCGGTGGCTACACCCAACGGGCAGGCTGCTTTCCTGTTCCTGCTGACCTCTGCCCTGGCGCCGTTGGTACGTCTGTCTTATGGCCGCATGGTCTGGATGGCATTGCCTTACACGGTGGTGCTGACCCTGGTTGGCCTGCTGTGTGTGCAGCATACTCTGGCACCGGTAACGGACCTGTTTACCCAATGGCAGTGGTTAATGCCGCTACCGCTTGACGCGACGGCCCCAATCGCTGCACATTAGCCGCCATAACCGTCCCTGCAAACGACGATATTTTTCACTGAATCGTCGTTAGATAGCTGGCAGCGAGGATGAATTGGTTTACACTGCCGGTTCAATTGCTTACTGCATGGAAGAATATAGATATGTTGCAATTCTTTAACCGCTGCTCGCAGGGGCGCGGTGCTTGGCTGTTGTTGGCTCTGACTGCATTGGTACTGGAGTTGGCGGCCCTCTATTTTCAGCACGTGATGCTGTTACAGCCTTGCGTAATGTGTATCTACGAACGTGTCGCGCTGTTCGGGATTTTGGGAGCGTCACTGCTTGGTGCATTGGCACCGAAGTCGCCGCTACGCTATGTGGCGATCCTGCTGTGGATTTACAGTGCCTGGGAAGGCCTGCAGTTAGCCTGGAAACACACGATGATCCAGCTGCATCCATCGCCGTTTAATACCTGTGATTTCTTTGTCAGCTTCCCATCTTGGCTGCCGCTAGACAAATGGGCGCCTGCGGTGTTCCACGCTTCAGGTGACTGCTCGGTGCGCCAGTGGCAGTTCCTGTCGTTGGAAATGCCTCAGTGGTTGGTGGGGATTTTTGCTGCCTATTTGCTGATCGGGATTGTGGTTCTGCTCAGCCAATTTGTCCGCCAACGTAAACGCGATCTGTTTGGCCGCTAACGCTAAAACATCGCAAAAACGGCGCCTGAGGGCGCCGTTTTTTATTGCTACTGACACCCATCACCAGGCTCACCGAGTAGGGCCGCTCATGCTGCGCCCGTTTGGATAATCAATGGCATCGTGTGTAGTAGGCAAGCAACATCAAGTATGGGTAAAGTAATACACGAGCACGATCAGTACTCCGGCCACGGCAAATAGGCGTACCATCTTCATCATCACATTCTCATCACAGGCGGAGGTGCCGACAAGCTACCTAAGATTTTGTTTAAAAAGAAGCGTCCACCAGGCGATTACGACGTAATTTACATAACATTAAGTTTTGTTGTGGTTCCCCGCCGATATACCGCCCAATCTTTGGCAATCCTCCCCTTTCAAGCACCGATATATTGGCTACACTTAATCACTGATTGGCCGTTTTTCATTCACCGTATTAATACTTTAGGGCGGATACTAATAAAATGCTGACATATATAAGCCACTCCCCTCATCCGCCCTGATTTATTTCCCCTCTCGTTTAGCTTTTGTTTAACCTGACCGCCCGGTTAGCACGCTATTTCGGCTATGCTCTGCATGATAAAACGCCTACGTCTACCAAGGCCGCAGGCATTCAACCACTGAACAGTCGCAGCCAATAAGATAGACAGAGTATTTTGAGCAAGGGATCACTATGTCAGAAAATAAAATCAATCTGCAATCGGCCATCACAACGCTGCCCTATTTAGACTGGAATGCTACCTCCTCTGCTACTCTGGATGCCGTAGCCGAGTTGGAAAGCGGCAAGGTGCTCTATTTCCCTCATCTGGCCTTTAATCTGACCGACGCGGAAAAAACCTTACTCACCCCAGAGTTGGTCGATCCCAAACGCAAAAATATTAGCTATCAGCCAGAACAACAAAAACTGACCGGGGTTGCCCTTGAGGCCAAACGCGAAGCGGTACATAAATTAATGGCTCGGCACTATCAAGCCTGCCAGCATTTAATCGATTCCGTGCTGCCCGAATATCGGCACGCAGTGCAAATGCCCACCAATAGCCTGCGTCTACACCCGATCTCTGCGTGGACAGCCTCGACTTCATGGCGCAAGGACGACCGCCGCCTGCATGTCGATGCGTTCCCTTCTCGCCCCAATTATGGCAACCGTATTTTACGCATCTTCACCAATATCAACCCTCATGGTGAAAGCCGCCAGTGGCGAGTCGGGGAGCCGTTCCCTCAGTTGGCGCAACGTTTTCTGCCACGCCTGAAACGTTATTCGCCCTTTGCCAGTTGGTTGCTGGATAAAGTGGGCATTACCAAAACGCGTCGTAGTCACTACGATCATCTGATGCTGCAAATGCACGATGCGATGAAGGCAGATAAAGACTATCAGGAAAGCGGCCCCCAGCAGGCGGTTGAATTCCCCCCAGGAAGCAGTTGGATCTGTTTTTCCGATCAAACTCCCCATGCTGCTATGGCTGGCCAATATATGCTGGAACAGACCTTTATTTTACCGGTGAGCGCCATGAAAACCCCGCAGCATGCGCCGCTGAACGTCTTGCAAGAGTTGTTACACAAGCCATTGATATAGAAAGCCTGGCTTTTCAGCCGATCCGCGGGTTAATCGCTGGATCGGCCATAACTTCGATCTGTGTCACCCCATTGGGGCAGCAAATTTGGTATATTAATCACGCAGTAGTATGCACATCACCTACTCATTATGGAGGTTGTATGTACAAGACTATCTTAGCGCCCATTGATTTGGCTGAAATCGAGTTAACACAGAAAGTCATTCCCACTATTCATTCACTGGCAAACATCGATTACCCGCATATCCATTTCCTCGCCGTACTCTCCCCTATGCTCTCTTATTATGAATATGGGTTATCGCACCCCGAGCGGTTGCTGCCCAGCGATGATGAACGGATACAGATTGCACTGGCGGAGTTAAAGAAAGCCGTTACGGCGTTTGATATTCCGGAAGGCCGAGTGCACTGTTCAGTAGAGATCGGCGCGCCACGGGATCGGATTTTGAATTTTGCTGATGAGATCAACGCCGATCTGATCGTTGTCGGTTCGCGCAGACCCAGTATCACTACTTACTTGCTTGGCACAACGGCATCATCGGTCGTCAGGTATGCCAAAATCTCGGTTTTGGTGGTGCGATAAGGCTACTGCACAGGCTGCCTTTGATACCGCGACACCTTAAGCTTGAGACAGGTGGGAGTCATTGCAGGTTAGCCGACCGTTGAGCGCAGGGATGCGCGATACGAGCCCCCATGGACGGGTTCACGGCGTGTCGGCGTTCTGCATGACTCCCACCTGTAACACTATTCGATACAGCTACTTAGTTTATTTCCACATACCATCACTCACCTAGCCCAGCTAGGCTTGTTGAGGATATGGTCCTGCCAATCCACGACTTCGCTTTCACGCACCGCGATATGACGTACGGTAATACGCTCACCGTGCATTGCCGCTTTTGATCCGCTGACCAACGGGTGCCAGTCAAACAAGGGTTTACCCTCGCCGATCAGGCGATAGGCGCAGGTTGGCGGCAGCCAGTCGAACGTGGTGAGGTTTTCGCGCGTCAGCTTGATGCAGTCTTCTTCCAGCTCAAAGCGGCGCTCGTAGTTGCGGCACTGGCAGGATTTGATATTGAGCTGATCGCAGGCCACGTTGGTGAAGTAAATCTCATCGGTATCTTCATCGATCAGCTTGTTCAGACAGCATTGCCCACATCCGTCGCACAGCGATTCCCACTCTGCCTCAGACATTTCGTCCAGCGTCTTCTGTTGCCAAAAAGGGAGTTGTGACATATCGACTTCCGAAAATAGGTAAATGAACAAACCACCTGCAAGCAGGTTCAAGGGGGCACACTATATAGACACTCAGCGCAAAAGGAAACGTTTCCCCGGCTGCCCCTGCCTGCCGCAACGGCATCCAACGTGGATAATAACAGTGTAAGGTAGCAAAGAGGTTTCTGCCTGCAACACCCAGAAGGCCCGACAGGCAGAAAAATAAAGCGGGATTAAATCACTCGGGTGCTCAGGGTCTTACCGTTAAGCGAGATTTTCAGCATATCGCCGGAAACCATTGGCCCGACCCCTTGAGGAGTACCGGTCAGAATGATGTCGCCCGCACGCAGCGTAAAGAAACGGCTCATATAGGCAATCAGCGGCAAAATGGGGTTGATCATATCGCGGGTATTGCCCTGCTGGCGCAGTTCGTCATTGATCGACAAAGACAGCTCGGCATTTTGCGGATCGCCAAACTCAGCCACCGGAATAAAGCCGGAGATCGGGCAAGAGCCATCAAATGCCTTGGCTTTTTCCCAAGGTTGACCCGCCTTCTTGAACCCGGCCTGCAGATCGCGCAAGGTCAAATCCAGTGCCACCCCATAGCCCGCAATGGCACGGGCCACACGATCTTCATTGGCCTGCTTTAACGGGGTACCAATCAGCACCGCCAACTCGACTTCATGATGAATCGACCCCAGCCCCTTGGGGATCGCTACCGGTTGACGAATATCACACAATGCTGTTTCAGGTTTGATAAACAACACCGGCTCAGGCGGGGTGACACTCCCCATCTCCTTGATGTGATCGCTGTAGTTGCTGCCTACGCAAACCACTTTGCTTACCGGGAAATCAAGCAACGCTCCTTGCCAGTCTCTATGTTGATACATACCGCCTCTCCCAACCACAGTGTAGGGGCCAGATAACCTCAGCCCATGATACGTACAGGGTGCCATTCCAGGCACCTGGTAGTTACCGACCTATTGACCGATACCGTCGGCCATCATTCCCACGCTGATCGCGAAATAATACGAACGATTCCAGTGCATGAGAGTACGGAAGTTATCATAAACCAAGAATGCGCGTCCTTGCATATCATCTGGAGCGATCACCCAACTACGCAAACCAGAGGCCGGTAAGGGTGAACCATCCGCTAACACCACTCCTTTTGCCGCCCACCGTTCCTCGCGATGCCCCTGGGCGTCTTTCAGCCCCAGTTGGTCAACATTAAATTGCGCGGGCAGTTTGACTTCACGGCCCCAGCCAACCCCAGCCTGCCAACCCTCGGTAGCCAAATAGTTGGCCGTGGAGGCAAACACATCGTCGAGATTGTTCCAGATATCGATTTTACCGTCGCCATCTCCATCTGCGGCATAGGTCAAAAACGAGGTTGGCATAAACTGGCTCTGCCCCATCGCCCCCGCCCAGGACCCTTTCAGGTTGCCTGCATCAACGTGACCCTGCTCAATAATCTGTAAGGCCGCCATCAGCTGTTTGGTAAAGAACGCTTCGCGCCGGCCTTCAAACGCCAGCGTCGCCAACGCAGAAACAACATCTTCCTTACCCTGTATCTTGCCAAAGGCACTTTCCATACCCCATAGCGCGACAATGTATTGTTCCGGAACGCCATAACGCGCCGTCACTCGCGCCAGCTGTGGCTGATATTGCTGAAGCATCTCGCGGCCCCGCTGGATCTTCCACGCGGGCAACACACGGCTGAGGTAATCATCCAGCGTGATCTTCTTTTCCAACTGATTGCGATCGGCATTAATCACCCGATCGACAAAATGCGCGTTGGCAAAGGCAGCCTCAACGGTAGCCGCAGGTATACCCTGCTTGATGGCCCGGCGCTTCAATTGTTCCACATAAGCCGGGAACTCCGCCGGATCACGCCCGGTTTCTGCCAGCGTGCTCCCGGTTGGCTGCGTAGCTGGCGCGGGAGCTGCCCCCACCTGTTTAACGCAGCCAGCCAAAAGGAGCAGCGTTAGCATTATCGACATCTTCTTCATGATTTTCCCTACCTGTGACGACCTGCCGCCAGATGCAGATGATGCTTAAAAGCTGGCGTTAACACAGGGTTGAAAATCGACGCCCGGTTATTTTTTGGCGTCAGACAAATGAAGGTTTAATAGGTTTTCCACCGGCGGTGGGAACTGCAGATAAAACCCTTCCTGCTTTAGGGCTTCTTTCACCTTCTCGATATCCGCTGAGGCCAATTTCTTACGCCCGTCGAGCGACAGCATCATGGCATACTGCGGAGTGCCAAAACTTTTCATCAGATCTTCCGGCACCCGAGAGAAATCGTCTTTTTTTTCGACATAAAGATAAGTCTGATCGCGCTTGGCACTTCTATAGATGACACAAAACATTTTTAAAACTCTATTTAATTGAGGCAGCGTCTTGCCTGGATATAACTCTGACTATAACATGCTTATAGTACTTCGGAATATCGCACCCCGAGTGGTATTCCGGGGATTTAAGTTGCTGAGACTGAGTCAGGATAGATGTCACAATCGCCAATTGAGCTAAAAGGCAGCAGTTTTACCCTATCGGTGGTTCATTTACATAATTGCGACCCCGAGGTAATACGCCAGGCACTGCAAGAAAAGGTGGAACAAGCGCCCGCTTTTCTCAAAAATGCCCCTGTTGTTATTAATGTTGCTACGCTGAACGGCGACGCAGACTGGAAAGAAATTCAACGGGCTGTCACTGCGGCTGGGCTGCGCGTGGTCGGCATCAGCGGTTGCAAAGATGAGCGGCAGAAACGGTCCATCGCCCGCGCCGGTTTGCCACTGCTCAATGAAGGTAAAGGCCAGAAGGCGGCCCCGCCGGCTCCGGTGATCGCTCCAGTACCTGATAATGCCCCAGCCAAAACGCGCATCATCAGTACTCCTGTCCGTTCAGGTCAACAGATTTACGCCCGTAACAGCGATTTGATCGTCACCAGCAGCGTCAGTGCCGGTGCCGAACTGATTGCCGACGGCAATATTCATATTTACGGTAGCATGCGTGGCCGCGCACTGGCTGGCGCCTCTGGCGATACCCAGTGTCAGATTTTTTGCACGCACCTGGGTGCTGAGCTAGTCTCTATCGCAGGGCAGTACTGGTTGAGCGATCAGATCCCGTCCGAGTACCTCGGGCAGGCAGCAAGGCTCAGCCTGTTGGATAATGCTTTAACCATACAACCTTTAAATTAAGCCCTTTTGACAAGGAATCCATTTCATGGCACGCATTATTGTTGTTACATCGGGTAAAGGGGGCGTTGGCAAGACCACATCAAGTGCGGCCATTGCGACCGGCTTGGCCCAGAAAGGCAAGAAAACCGTGGTGATCGACTTTGATATCGGTCTGCGTAATCTTGACCTCATCATGGGGTGTGAGCGCCGGGTCGTTTACGATTTCGTGAACGTTATCCAAGGTGACGCCACGCTGAACCAAGCGTTAATCAAAGACAAGCGCACCGACAACCTCTACATTCTGCCCGCTTCGCAAACCCGTGACAAAGACGCACTGACCCGTGAAGGCGTGGAAAAAATCCTCGGCGATCTTGACGAGATGGCCTTCGAATTTGTGGTTTGCGACTCACCCGCAGGGATCGAATCTGGTGCTTTGATGGCGCTGTATTTTGCCGATGAAGCCATCATCACCACCAACCCGGAAGTGTCTTCAGTACGTGACTCCGACCGTATCCTGGGCATTCTGGCTTCCAAATCGCGCCGTGCCGAGAGAGGGGAATCCCCGATCAAGGAACATCTGCTGCTAACCCGTTACAACCCGGGCCGCGTCAGTCGTGGCGACATGTTAAGCATGGAAGACGTGCTGGAAATCCTGCGTATCCCGCTACTTGGCGTGATCCCGGAAGATCAGTCGGTATTACGTGCCTCTAACCAGGGTGAACCTGTTATTCTTGATAGTGAGTCCGATGCCGGCAAGGCCTATGACGATACCGTTCACCGCCTGTTAGGGGAAGAACGCCCGTTCCGCTTCATCGAAGAAGAGAAAAAGGGCTTCCTGAAACGCCTTTTTGGGGGATAAACCATGGCTCTGTTAGACTTCTTTCTGTCCCGCAAAAAATCAACAGCCAGTGTAGCCAAGGAACGGCTACAGATTATCGTCGCAGAACGTCGTCGTGGGGACAGCGAACCCCACTATCTGCCTGATTTAAAGCGCGATATTCTAGCGGTAATTTGTAAATACATTCAGATCGACCCCGAAATGCTGCACGTGCAATTCGAGCAGAAAGGGGACGATATTTCGGTACTTGAACTTAACGTGACGCTACCGGAATCGGAAGAAACGCCTAAATGATTGCGATGCAATGAGTGCCCCCTGTATATTTTTATACAGGGGGCAACTGTATATTCGTCCAGTTATAAACGCGCGCGCAAAAATTAAAACTCCGCGCTATTGAGACTACTCTCAGTTCTTTTTGACACCACTTTCTTTATGGTGAAAGCTGGCGATTAATATTTTCTTCGCCTTATTTTTAGCGAGATAAAACGGAACAGTTTGATTTAAACTGCCCCGCCCGATCTTTAACGATTAATAATCCTGTAGGATCGCCTGCAACGGCGCGGCCAATAGCTCACCACGCCAACCACTGATTAACTCAGGCTGTGACTCGCTCTCTTTCAATTTCCAGTGCCAATTCAGCAACTGGTTAATCTGCCGCCGCGAAGCCAGCAGTTCGACGCTAAGGCCACTCTGTTCACTCACCAACGTTATAGCAGCCTTAATCTCCTTGAACACTTTCTTATAGCCAGGATGATCGACCAGGTTACTCAACGGTGCCGGCAAGGCTGATTCTTCGAGAGCGTTAGCCTCCGCCACCAGCGCCACCAGGGTTTTACCATGATAGCGGATCTCCGGACCACTCAGCCCCAGCGCCTCCAGTTCACCCAGCGAACCCGGCATATAGCGCGCCACGGCCCATAGGTTCTCTTCACGCACGACAAAGTTCACCGCCAGATCGCGTTCACGCGCCTGACGTAAACGCCACTCGGCCAGTTTTTGCAGGCAAGCCAACTGACGCGGACGTAACTGCCAGGCATTGGTGATTTCGCGATAGGCCAATTCCGGCGCCAGCGCCTCACTGCGCCGTTGGCAGAGCAAGCGGCACTCGTTATCGGCTGCAGCGGTCCAACCCGCTTCCTCGGTCTCCTGCACCAGTTGCTTGGCCATCGGCAACAGGTAGAACACATCAGCTGCGGCATAAACGCATTGGCGCTCGGTCAATGGCCGCGCCAGCCAGTCGGTACGCGATTCACTCTTATCGAGATCGACCTGCATATACTCCGTCACCAGCTTGGCAAAGCCACAGGACAGCGTATGGCCGCTGAAGGCCGCCAGGATTTGAGTGTCGACCATCGGTGTCGGCAGCGTCTTGAAGGCATTCAGAAACACCTCCAGATCTTCGCTACCGGCGTGCAGGAATTTCACTACGGCGGCATCGGCCAGCAGGTCGATAAAGGGTTGCCACTGCTTGATGGGGAGCGGATCGATCAGGGAAAGTTGTTCACCATCATATAACTGGATCAGGCCTAACTGCGGATAATAGGTACGCGTGCGGACGAACTCGGTATCCAGCGCCACCTGGGCGTAGTTTCTTGCCTGCTCGCAGACCTGCTGCAATCCGGCGTCGGTAGTGATCAACTGATAATTCAAAACATCATTCTCTTGGTCATTTTTAGGATTCAAACACAACAACGCCGGCTTATTCACCGGCGCTGTTGAAAAGGGGAGCAACGATTGGCCTAGGCGGCATCGTCGGCCTTGGGCTTTTTCTGTTCGTCACGCAGTTCCCGCCGTAAGATTTTGCCGACGTTCGACTTCGGCAACTCGTCACGGAACTCAACAATTTTTGGCACTTTATACCCTGTCAGGTGCCGACGGCAATGGGTTAGCAACTCTTCTTTGGTGAGTGTCTGATCTTTCTTCACCACACAAATCTTCACCGCTTCACCCGAAGCATCGCTGGGTACCCCGATGGCCGCACATTCCAGCACTTTCGGATGCTGGCTAACGATCTCTTCGATCTCGTTCGGATAGACGTTAAAACCAGAAACCAGGATCATATCTTTCTTACGGTCAACGATGCGGATAAAGCCCTCTTCATCAACGGTAACCACATCCCCAGTCGCCAGCCAGCCATCGCGCAACACTTCGTCCGTCGCTTCAGGGCGTTGCCAATAGCCTAACATAACTTGCGGCCCTTTAACCCAAAGTTCACCGGGTTGACCGACCGGCACATCTTTGCCTTCATCATCCACCAGACGGATATCGGTAGATGGCACCGGCAGGCCAATGCTGCCGCTGTAGTGTTTCAAATCATGCGGGTTGCCAGAGACCAGCGGAGAGCACTCCGTCAGCCCATAGCCTTCCAGCAAATGATGGCCGGTCAGCTTTTCCCACTTTTCCGCCACCGATTTCTGCACCGACATCCCTCCGCCAACGGAAAGCCGCAGCGTGGAGAAGTCCAGCTTCTGGAAATCTTCATTGTTCAATAACGCATTAAACAGGGTATTTACCCCGGTCATGGCGCTGAACGGGTATTTTGCCAGCTCCTTCACCAGGCCCGGGATATCACGCGGGTTGGTGATCAGCAGACTACGGCCGCCTAACTCGATAAACAGTAGGCAGTTCACCGTCAACGCAAAGATGTGATACAGCGGCAAGGCGGTGACTACCAACTCCTGCCCTTCACGCAGTAACGGCACATAAGCCGCTTTGGCCTGTACCAGATTGGCCTGCATGTTGCGGTGGGTCAGCATCGCCCCTTTCGCCACGCCGGTTGTACCGCCGGTATACTGCAGGAATGCCAGATCGGTATTGATAATATCTGGCTTCACGTATTGCAGGCGGCGGCCACGCTGCAACGCGCTGCGAAACGAGATGGCGTCCGGCAGGTCGTACTTGGGCACCAGTCGCTTGATGTACTTCACCACAAAGTTGACCAACGTGCCTTTGGCGGCGGAGAGCTGGTCGCCCATGCGGGTCAGGATAACGTGTTTAACCTGGGTTTTGAACACCACCTTTTCCAAGGTGTGGGCAAAATTGGAAACGATGACAATCGCGCTGGCACCGCTGTCGTTCAGTTGATGTTCCAACTCACGAGGGGTATACAGCGGGTTGACGTTAACCACCACCATCCCCGCCCGTAAAATACCGAACAGGGCGATCGGGTATTGCAACAGGTTGGGCATCATCAGCGCCACACGGTCGCCTTTTTTCAGCCCCAACTCGTTTTGCAGGTAGGCGGCAAACGCTCGGCTGCGCTCTTCCAGCTTGCGGAAGGTCATCACCTCACCCATGTTGATAAAGGCGGGTTGATCCGCGTAACGGGCAACCGCATTCTCAAACATTTCGATCAGGGATGAGTATTGATCGGCATCGATTTCTGCCGGAACATCCGCCGGGTAACGTTTTAACCAGACCTTTTCCAAGCTATTACTCCTGAAATCATTACTAATTATCATCGCAGCCCCCAAAATTGCAGCCAAACTTTAACAATATTTTAACTCAGCGTACCAGTTTGGGTTTTAAACAATATTCAGGTTGCGATGTGCGTCACTAATTGCCGACGCAACCGCACAACAAAAAAAGTTAAGGCGGCCATTAAGCCGCCCTAAAGTATAAAAACTATCCTACTTGCCGAAGCCTCAGATCTGCGTCCTTACTCCGTAACGAAAGTTTGCACCTGCGCCGGACCTGGATTATACCAGCCATAACCCCCGCCCCAACCTGGGCCCCATGGGCCATTATGCCAGCCCCACGGCCCCATTGGCTGTGGTGGCATCACAATCTGCTGAGCGATGCGCCAACGCTTGAAACCGGTCGCATCCATGGTGACAAAGCGGTAAGGCGTCATGCCAATCTTACCGTCCCGTAGGCCGGTGATCGGCCCAACTACGGTGACCAGTTGCCCTCTGAAGTCGACCGGGTCGAGGAAGCCGTTAACCGAAGCCAGCAAACGGCCTTGCGAAGGTTCCCCCAATATCGGGCGAGCGCCAGAATCCAGCGGCACCGCCGCAATCTCCAGAATGGTACGCCCACGTTCATTAGCCACCGCAACCACGGTACCGCCGAAGCGTGCCTCCGCGCCGGTAAACTGTTTCGGCGCGTTTTGCACCGCCGACAGTCGATCGACCGGCGTGGGGCTGGTGCCTTGGATGGCATCAGGAATGGTCACACAGCCAGAGAGTGCCAATACGCTGCTTGCGATTGCCAGCGTTAACAGCTTTTTACTCACAGTACGGGTTAAGATCATCGCAATCTCCTGAATTAGCTGTAACTTCGACAACGTTCATCAGTGCAAGTTGCAGGCGGAGCTGTTTTCTATCGGCGGCAACTTTAGATTAACTATAGGAAACTATTCGCGTCCCGGTAGCTTCTTCCATGTCACTTCGTTACGCAAATAGGTCGGCTCGGCATTTTCCACGCTAACCGCCAAGCCTTGCTGCCAGGCCTGTAGTGCCAGAGGCAGCATATCCTCAGCCTGTGGCAACAGCATTTGCCCGTCGGTAACGTTCAGCGAG
This sequence comes from Serratia sp. 3ACOL1, assembly GCF_003668775.1. Classification (NCBI taxonomy): domain Bacteria; kingdom Pseudomonadati; phylum Pseudomonadota; class Gammaproteobacteria; order Enterobacterales; family Yersiniaceae; genus Serratia; species Serratia sp. 3ACOL1. Next base: position 1,857,320 of record NZ_CP033055.1, read on the forward strand.
GAACCGGCAACCAAATCTGGATAGGTTTGCCAACCGGTCCCCACATGGGCCCAATCACCTTGCAAGTGTTGCGCACGCTCCAGAGCCTGCTGTGGAGACAGCACCGCTTCCCCTGCACTTTCCAGCCACTGGCCATCAAGCTGGCGTTCAAACTGGCCCCAATAGACCTCGCCCATACGGGCATCGATCGCCGCCAACACTCGCTGCGCGCCGGTCATGCGCCAGGCACCTTGCGCCATGGTTTGCAGCGTGGAGATCCCAAGCATCGGCAGTTCGGCGCCGAGCGCCAGCCCTTGGGCAATACCAATGCCTATACGCACGCCGGTAAAGCTCCCAGGGCCACGGCCAAAGGCCAAGGCATCGAGCTGTGAAAGGGATAATCCGGATTCGGCCAGCACCTGCTGCACCAGCGGCAAAATGCGCTGGGTATGCTCACGTGGGCACAGTTCAAACAGGGCGTGAACTTCGCCTTGATTCCAGATAGCGACAGAACATGCTTCCGTCGCCGTATCGATCGCTAAAATTCGCGTGGACATGCCAAACCTCAGGCGGGAAATATCAGTGGTTTCATACAGGGCGCGCATTGTAGCACACCCCCGAAGTCGCGCCTATTCACCCTTGAGGAAGGCGATTGCCTGTGCCAAATCACGCGTTCGCGGCGTTGGCGGCAAGCTGTTGAGAAACACCTCACCATAAGGGCGCATCACCAGGCGGTTATCACAAATCACCAGCACGCCCCGATCGTCGGTATCGCGGATCAGACGGCCAACCCCCTGCTTGAGCGTAATCACTGCATCGGGCAGTTGCACATCATTGAACGGGTCACCGCCGCGTAAACGGCAATCTTCAATGCGCGCCTTCAGCAACGGATCGTCCGGCGAGGTAAACGGCAGCTTATCGATAATCACGCAAGAGAGCGCATCACCGCGCACGTCAACCCCTTCCCAGAAGCTGCTGGTTGCCACCAGTAACGCATTGCCCGCTTCGACAAACTGCGCCAACAGTTGACCCTTGCTGGTTTCCCCTTGCAACAGCACCGGCAGCGTCAAGGTGGCGCGGAACTCCTCGGCCAGCTCACGCATCATCTGATGCGAGGTGCAGAGGAAGAAACAGCGGCCCTGGTTGGCCTCAATCATTGGCCGCAGCATTCGGGCCAGTTGTCGTGCCCCACCGGGTTGATTCGGCGAGGGCAGGAAACGTGGCACGCAGAGCAGCGCCTGATTGGCATAGTCAAACGGGCTGGGTAGCAGTAGAGTTTTGGCCTTATTCAGCCCCAAGCGATCGGTAAAGTGACCCATTTGCTCATTCACCGACAGCGTTGCTGAGGTGAAAATCCAGCTACCCGGTTTTTCATCCAGCATCTCGCGGAAGCGGTCTGATACCGTCAATGGCGTTAGCGCCAACACAAAACTGCGTGAGTTGCATTCATACCAATAGCTGAAACCGGGTTCGTTGACCTCTTTGAGCCGTTTCAGGCGAGCGCGGAACTGCGTAGCACGTTCAAAGGCAGCATCCAGCAACGCCGAACGGCCCAGGGAAAGCTTGACCACGTCGTAACACAGCTCCAACGCATCATCGAGCAGCAGCAAGGCGCGCTGGACGTTAGGTTGAGTGAGCACCTCACGAAGGTTACCGCGAAAACCCGGTTCCCCCAGCGCTAAACGGAAATCCTGCGTGCTCTGGCTGAGGCGATCGGCGCTCTTTTGCAGTTGTGCGCTGTCGCGTACCTCGGTACGGTAAGCAATGGTGATATCTTTGGCCAGATCCATCAGTTGGCGGCTGGTCAGTTGCTTGCCGAAGTATTGGCTGGCGATATCCGGAATTTGATGCGCTTCGTCGAAGATCATCACGTCCGCCTCCGGGATCAGTTCGGCAAAACCGCCCTCCTTGACCACCATATCCGCCAGAAACAGATGATGGTTAACCACCACTACGTCGGCATCCATTGCCCGGCGCCGTGCCTTGACCACGAAGCACTCTTTATACAGCGGGCAATCACTGCCCAGACAGTTATCGTTGGTGCTGGTCACCAGCGGCCAGACAAAGCTGTCTTCCGCCACATCGCTGCAGGAGCTGATATCCCCTTCTTCCGTCAGGGTTGACCAACTGCGCAGCCGCACCAGATCGATCAGCGTCTGGCCAGCCAGTTCGCCACCAGCCATGGATTGCTGCTCCAGGCGTTCCAGGCACAGATAGTTGGAACGCCCCTTCAGCAGCGCCAGCTTGCCTTTGTATTTTAATGCCTTGGCCACGGTGGGCAGATCGCGAGCGTAAAGCTGATCCTGCAAGGCCTTGGAGCCGGTGGAAATAATCACCTTGCGCTTTGAACGCAGCGCCGGTGCCAGATAGGCGTAGGTTTTACCGGTGCCGGTTCCTGCCTCGACGACCAGTTCCTGTTTGAAATTGATGGCTTCCGTTACCGCCTCTGCCATCAATCTTTGCGGTTCACGGGGTTTGAACCCTTTAATTGCCTGCGCCAATGCGCCTTCTGGTGCGAAATCGTCTGCCACGCTATCTCTCTGCCGGTATCATTCAGCGGTGATTATGCCAAGCCTGCCACGCCGCTACCACCGACTTTATCCGCACACACATCCGTTCCCGGCTGTGATACGCTTATGACGTTGATGATAAGGAGATAATTGCATGAATATCGAACGAATTGATCCGGCACAGCGCTGGTCAGAAGCGGTGATCCACAATGACACCGTTTATTACACCAGCGTCCCGGAAAATCTGGACGATGACGCTACAGCGCAAACCGCCAACACCTTGGCCGCTATCGATGTGCTGTTGGAGAGAGTGGGTTCGGACAAGAGCCGGATTTTAGACGCCACCATTTTCCTGGCCAACGGCGATGATTTTGCCGCCATGAATGCCGCCTGGGATGCCTGGGTTGTTGCAGGCAGCGCGCCGGTACGTTGTACCGTAGAAGCACGTCTGATGAATCCTAAATACAAAGTTGAAATCAAGATCATCGCGGCGCTGTAAAACAAAAAACCGCAGGTCATACCCTTAATCCAAGAGTAGAGACCTGCGGTTTTTATTTGGCCGTTAAGCCAGTTTGATGATGACCATACCCGTCAATAACAGGGCCAGCCCCATCCAGCCTTTGGCATTGAGCCGTTGACCGAACAGGATCCAACCGGCAGCGATAGTGGCAGCAATACCGAAACCGCCCCACAACGCATAAGCGACTGAAAGATCGATCCCCTTCACCGCCTGCGCCAGCGCGCTGAACGCCCCTAATACCGACACCAGAGACAACAGCCCCAGCCAAACTCGGCTAAAACCGTTCGACATCTTCAGAAAGATGTTGGCCACAATCTCCAGTACGATGGCCAAGGCCAGAAACCCGATGTGGTACAACTCAAGCTGTTGCATGGTTGTTACCTCGCGGGCTGACCTGTTTTCGTGGCTTGCGGGTGCCGGATTTCACCAGCAGGATCCCGGCAATCAACGCTACCAAGCCCAGCACTTTCAGCGCAGAGATTGGCTCATCAAACAGCATCACGCTGAACAGGGTAATAAACAGGATGCCGATCCCTTCCCATAGGGCGTAAGCAACGCCCAAGGCCACGCGTTTTACCGCTAATGACAGCATGATGTAAGACAGGGTGATCATCACGTACATGACGATGTGTCCGGTCATACCGCCGCTGACGCTAGCGTATTTCATGGACAGGGTGCCGATAATTTCGGCGGTAATGGCAAAGCCTAAAAAGATCCAATAAATCATAATTTTTCTCCCAAACGGCGAATCACGCACGCTAAGGCGTATTTATCCCAATCTATCTCATCAAACAGGCGCACGGCGGCGCTTGAGATATAGAAATCTCTGGGGATAAACCTACCCAAACGTATTAAAGAAGTTTTCCCGGCAACGCCAAACGACGGGAAGTGAACCCAGTCATCAGCACCGGTTAAGGGAGAAAGACGCTATAGCTCGCTGCACCAGTGATGCTCACTGGCAAGAATGGCAGAAAGGAAAAGTTGGCAACAAGATGTTCTGAGAGGCGTTCCATTAAGTTTCATCATAATTATTCTCTATCTTCAGCCGCACACCGTGCGATTTGCCCAATATCCTCATGAATGTAAAATTTTCAACTGCATTAGTTTTACCATAGCGAAAATCAGAAAGCAAACCGCTGTTTTCACAATTAGCGAAAAAAAATGAGTTATAAATAAGAGCCTTAATGTTTTTAAAAATTAAAAAAAGGCTCGGATTTACACCTGAGCCTTGTGAGAATTTCGCTAGCCAGTAAGTGCGGCAGATTCAGGCGCCACGCGCCTTAGCGCAGGATCTGTTTGATGCCTTCCAACAGCAACGCGACCTCTTCGGCACGGGTCTCTCCGCTGTGTGGATCGATGATGGAACTGTAAACGTGTGGCATCACCTTTGCGACTCCGGCGTCAAGGCAGGTTTCCAGTATTGGCAGGAAGTTTTGCGTATCGATCCCGCCGGTGGGTTCGATCATGGTCATGCCATTGCGTACGCAACTTTCCGCCAATGCGCGCAGTTCTGCCAGCGACGACAAGCCCCCCATTGGGAAGAATTTGGCCGCATGCCCCCCCAGATCGAGGATCATACGCACCGCGCTGTCACAACTCACCACGGCGGGCTCGCCCTGGCTACTGTGAACTCCGGTGGAAATGATCACCTTCCCTGGCGTTCCGGTGGGCGAGATCAAGGCATTAATGCAGGTATTGCTGATACCTCGGGCTGCCAATGCACCCGCGGCAAAACCACAGCCGGTGAAGGTCTGGTTAACGTGTGCGGGCGCGGTGGCTGCCGCAATCATTGCCGCCTTATAAAACTGTGCCGCCGACCCCGCCCCCAAGCCAACGGAAATTGCCGGGATTTGCTCCATCCAGCGTTTCACCTCGGCCACGCCCTGCTCAACGTTGGTGAACTGCGCCGAGATCACCCCAATTGCGGCATGCCCTTCGGCGGCATGGTGTACCTGTAACGCATTGGGGATATCTTTGGCCAGCACGTTGATGGCCACGCGTCCCTGGTAAAAATCAAGCTGTTGCATGTTGCCCCCTGGCCTGTTGCACAATTTCCGTCAGCCGCGCCACGATCAACGCAAAATCGTCGTCGCGCAGCGCCCGTGGATCGAAGCTGAAGACGCCCTGATTCAGCCAGTAATGGCGGGTGTAAATCGCCACCTCGCCAGTGCGTAGTAGCTCTTCCACCTGATAGGCAGTTAATCCTAATCGGGAGGAGTCCACGCTTACCCGCACCCGATAAATCGCTCGCCCGGCCTCATCCTGTTCGATTTCAGCCTGTAGACTAGGCAACGCGGATATCTGCTGTGCCAGATCGTGCAACGCGGGTAATTGGCGGCTCCAGTCCGGCTGATGTTGCTGATAATGATCCAGCGCCATCACCAGCCCCACCATGTTCTCTTTACCGATCTTCATCGCTCGCGCAATACCGTTATGCTGGGCCTTGCAGCAGGCGATCCATTGCCGATCGCCGGTGACAAAACCGGAGGTCGGTGCGTCCAGCGCTTTAGCCCCGCTATACACCACCATGTTGGCCCCGGCTGCCACATAGGCCCGCAAATCTTCCTCTGCGGCTGCATCCACAATCAGCGGCAGCCCGGCATCACGGGCCACGGCGACAAAATCGCTCAGCGCAACCATGCCCTTTTGTACGCAGTGATGCGACTTGACGTAAAACAGTGCCGCCGTCTGCGCCGTGATGGCCTTGGCTAATTGCCAGCGGGCCGCCAGATTGCTTTGCCCTACCTCAACCACTTTACCGCCACCCAGCCGGATAGCGGTGGTGATCGGCGCACCGTAGTCAATGTTGTGGCCACGTAGCATGACGATTTCATTCGCCAAACCTTCACTGCACGGCATCTGAGCCACCCGCTCCGGCTCCCCTCGTGTAATAGCTGCCGCGACCGCAATAGCCACCCCGGCGGAGGCGCAGGAGGTCACATAGCTGTCTTGCGCACCGGTATGCTGAGAGATGAGCTCGCCAACGCGATCCACCAGCGCATCAATTTCCACAAAGGCTGACGCCGCCTCGGCCGTAGCCGCCATCACCTCATGCGGCACCGAAGAAACACCAAGGATGGTCATCTTGCCGCTGGCGTTGATCACCCGTTTCAATCCGAGCCGTTGATAAATATTCATCGCTGCTCCGTTACAAAATACCCAACAGGGAACACACCACGCTCAGTACCACTACCGAAAGCAGAATGGTGGTATAGCGCGGCCCTTTTTTGACCAGATAGAAGTAGATCGAGAACACCGCAGCCAGCGGCAACAGGCCGGGGGCGATGGAATCCAGGATCTGTTGCACCACCACCTCGGAACCTTCCAACGCGCTGATTTTCAGCGGTGAGGTGATCTTGACGTAGCTGGCAGACAACGCCCCCATCATGATCAGCCCGAGCACGTTGGCCCCGTAGATCAGCTCTTTTATCTTGCCCCCTTGCAGCAGCCCGATGATCGATTCCCGTCCCAGCGTGTACCCTTTGTGGGCTAAGCCGTAGCTGATCGCCATGGTGATCACGGTATACAACACCACCGGCATGATGCCACCCATGGCGCTGCCGTTGGCCGCAAAGGGAATGAAGATGGCGATTAACAGCGGCATGATTGCCGCCCAGACCACCGAGTCACCAATCCCGGCCAGCGGTCCCATCAGGCCGGTTTTAATCCCGGTGATGGACGAATCGGAAATCGGCTCGCCACGGGTTTTCTGTTCTTCCATGGCGATGGCAACGCCCTGGATCACCGCACCGAAGGTCTGTTCGCTGTTGAAGAAGTTCAGGTGGCGTTTCAGCGCCTCAACCTGCTCTTCTTTCTGCGGATAGAGCTTTTTAATAATCGGCGTCATTGAGGCGCAGAAAATCAGGCTCTGTAAACGTTCATAAGAGTTGGAGACTTCGGCTCCCAGCCAGTAAATAAACCAGGCCTTGGTGATGTCCCGCTTGGTCAGCACGTTGGTTTGCCGTGCTCTTTCCACCAGCTCGTGTTGCATGATGTCGCTGCTCATGATCAGGCTCCCTCACCTTTGGCCATGTTTTTAACCAGGAATGCCGCGCAGGTACCGAAGATGGCCATCGCCATGATGTCGACCTTGAGATATAGCACCGCGAAGAACCCGGCAATGAAGTAAGGCAGCAGGCTTTTCTTGCCGATAACCATGATGGTGATCGCAAAGCCCAGCGCAGGCAGGATGCCGCCCATGATTTCGAACGAGTGGGTCAGCCAATGTGGCATCAGCGCCAGGAATTTCTCGACCACGCCCTGGCCGAAATAGTTGGCGGCAAACACCACCGGGAAGCGGATCACCAGGCCAAGCAGTGCCGGATACAGGAAGGCACAGCGCATGATCCCGCTGATATTAGCCTCTTCTGCATGCTTATCGGCCATATGCACCCAGACGGCGTTCACGGTACGGCGTAACTGGTCAACGAACACGCCGATCACCCCAAACGGGATTGCCAACGCGATCGCCAAGTTAGGATCCATCCCCGCTTTCACAGCGATCGGCAGTGCGATACAGGCCGCCAACGCCGGATCTGAAGGGACGTTCCCGCCCGGCGTAGAAGTCACGCCCAGATACACCAACTGCATCCCGGCACCGATGATCATCGCCGTTTTCATATCCCCCAGCAGGAAGCCGACGAATACCGCGATGGCGATGGGTTGCACCAACATCCCCGAAAGGGTGTAGCCCAAGCGCAGGCGGGCAAACCAGTAATACAGCCCCATACAGATGGCAACGGTCAAGTTATCCATGTTATTGCTCCTAATCGATCAGATGCCGAATATCAGAACTTCTTCAAAATATCTGCCAGTGCCTGCGGCTTGTCTTCCGGGATGGTCTGGAAGAACACCGTCACACCGCGTTGCTGTAGGTCTCGCAGGATCGCCACATCAGCCTCATCCAGCGTGATGTTCTGGAATACCGCTTTACGGTTTGGCCCACCGCCTAGGCCTCCCACCTGGATATTTTTGACGTCAAACCCGTCGACTACCGCCTGTTGCACCGAAACCAGGTTCGGGAACAGGACCAATACGTTGCCCTCCCCTAGTTGATTCTCCCGCCAAGCCGCCGCAAAGCTCTGGTTGCCATAGCAATCCACTTTCACATTCGGCGGAGCAGCCATCAGATAGATGCTTTTCATAAACGGATCGGCTTCCAGCTCATCACTCACTACCGCGATACGGTTAGCCTGCGACTGCCCAACCCACTTGGTAACGACCTGGCCGTGGATCAAACGGCTGTCAATGCGGCATAAAACGATATTGGCCATAATGATTATTCCCCTGATGTTATTGATTTAATTTGTTTAACTACGTCGAGGCAGCTGTTGCGCCCCAGTTCAACCAACTCATCGAGATGGTTGAGAAAATTGCCCTGCTCGCGTAAATCGATGGCAGCTAGCAGCAAGGTGGCGTTCAGGCCGGAAATCACGCCGATGGCGTAGTCGCGGCTCAAGCGTGCCGCCACGTTGGAGGTGGTGCCGCCGATAAAGTCGGTGAGGATCAATGAGCCCTCCGGCATGGTTTTCACCTGTTGTTCAACACGCTCATGGAACTCCGCCAGCGTGTCGACCGGCATCAGCGCGATATCGAACACCCCGCTGGTTTCGCCAATCACCATGCGGACGCTTTCACGCAGTTGTTGGCCCCAGCCGCCGTGGGTCAGTAGTAAAATCTGTGGTAATGCAGCCAAAATGGCCTCCTGGCAATCTATTGAAAGTCATCGAAAATTTCCGTTCCCTAGAGATATAGCAATGCCTGTGCCAACTTTGTGGCACGCCGGAGGAGGTCAGTGGAGAGCGGGCCTTCAAGGCCCGCCGGGGAGGGGTTTAGCGGTAGAGTAGCTCGTAGATATAAAAATATTCCGCATCGGACAGGCGGATAGAATAGGCACGTTCAATCGGCGAAAACGCGTCTTTGATGACAGAAAACGCCTGTTGGTCGATATCCTGCTGGGCATCCAGGGCAATCTGTAACGGTTTGTGGCTTAAAACGATACGCTCCACCATGCAACAGCAGTGGATCAGGAAACGAAGTGTCACCTGCCTTGAAGGCTGCAGATCCAGCGTGCGGCAAATCTGATGCAACACCGCTTCGATCTCTTGCAGAATACGTTGGGGATTGAGCACGGAAATATGGTTGATGATGCTCTCTAGCGTCAGCGCGCTGATAAAGCGCATTGAACAACGCTCCACCTGCAACTGCCGTTCTGCGCTGCCAAGATCCGGGTTCAACAGGCTGAGCACCAGTTCCGGCCCCTGTTCGGAGAACAGCTCTTCCAACGCGATAAACGGGATATCCGGCAAGCCAGGCTGGAAGGTGCCCACGATGCCCACCAGGCGCTCATTCCCGCCAATCGCCTGACGCAACCGCTCAAGGCTGCGCACCTCGTTGTAATCCACCAATACCATACGGGTGTCTTCCGCCATCAGCTCACCGAAGCTTTCCTCCAGCACTTTCTTGATCTTCACCGCCGTGCCCATTCCGGTGATACAGGAGATTGCCAACACCTTGCCGGTCTCATCTTCACGCTGGTCGTAAAGCTGATGGGCAATCCCCTTGCTGGCCATCAGTTGCATCAAGGGGGCGAAATCACTGGTTTCATAGGTCAAATCCAGCCCAATCTCCAGCAACGCCCCCATGGTGATGTTCTGGATCAGCAGCACATCGATGTGGAACAGTTTGCTGACGGTGCTGGCAAAGTGCACCAACGAGCCGATATCCACAATCAGGATCAAGCGCTGATAGCGCTTTTCCCGCAGTGTCGCAATCAGTAATTCCAATGTGTCATGCACCGACTGCTCGAACGGCATATCGATGGCGGTAAACAGCTCACATTCCAGCACCCGATTGACATAGTGCGCCATGCTGCTGGCCGTGGTGGTGCCATGGCCGATCAACATGGCACCGCAGTCAGGATTAACCTCCTTGCGCTGGCGGAAGCTACGGCACTCCTTCAAAAACAGACACAGGTAGACGATTTCCGTCGATGGGCATTGGATGTGGAAGATTTCATTGATTTTGCGGCATAGCTGGTTGGCGTTGTCGTACTCATCCTTACAGTAATCCAGGATCAGGCTGGAGGAGTACAGGTTAGGGATCAGCCCTTTCTGCACGTAGGAAAGCAGCGCCAGTAGGTGTTTACGCAGATGGCCGGCCATATTCTGCGGCAGCGGGAAACCCAACACCTGTTCGATGCAGCCGATCAACAGGGTGATGCGTTGCTCAACCTGGCCGCCATAGTAGCGTTCCTCGCTTTCCCCACCGTTGCGGCTGTACAGCCCATATTCAAAAATGGTGCGTAGCTTGTTCTTCAGGATCGACAGGGTTTCCTGCGGCGGCACGTTGCTGTTGCGCAGGTTGACGTATTCGCGCGTCAGATAGGTATAAAACAGATCGCTGTCCTGCTCGCTGCTTAAGGCGCTCAGATGCTGCTTGAGCTGCTCCAGAGGCTGTGAACTGATGTCCAGATACTCCTGCTGACCAAATAGCGCATCCACCAGCAGGCGGCTGCTTGCGCTGGCAGAGTGTGGGACATCCATCAGCCGCTTATCCAGCAACAGCCTTGGGCTACTGTGTCCCATCCCGCTGGCCCAAGCCTGGGCACAGAGGAATTGGATATCGCTTTTGAGTTGGCCGATGTTGCCGCTCAGCGGTTTCTCCAACAGATAGAGCAGTAATCCCTTATCCAGACGGATAATACGGCCAATCTTGTGGCTCTCAAGCTGTAAGAAACCGGTAATGATTTCTACCTGTTCCTCCAGCGAACGTTCCCGCAGTGCCGGTATGACAATCGACACCTGAATACGCCGCAGGAAAGTGCGTAGCAGCGTTGAGTCTGGGCTTTCGGTGGTAGCGCAAATCAGCCGTACGCTGATGGGTCGGGCTTTATCGCTTGAACCCAGTGGCCGATATTCACCTTTATCGAGGATCGAAAACAGTTTCTCCTGCCCTTCGTAGGGCAAGCGGTGAACTTCATCGAGCAACAGAAAGCCACCGTCCGCCTGTTCGATCAGACCACGTTTGCTTTCAATCGCGCCGGTAAACGCGCCCTGTTTGTGGCCAAACAGATGGGATGAAAGCAGCTCCGGGTTATGGGCATACTCGGCGCAGTTGAAATACACTAACGGGATTTGCCGCTGTGGCTGTTGCACCGTGGCGAATTGGTGCATCACCTCGGCAAAGAAGGTTTTCCCCACCCCGGAAGGCCCGGTAAGCAACACATGCAATCCACCGGGGTAAAGCACCGCCGCCTTGCCCTTCTCTACTGACAACCGCAGACTGCGGTCATAACCAATTACCGTATGAAAAGGGTCATCACTGGCTGGCTGCGGCAAGGATTTGGCGGGTAATAGATCCAGCAAATCTTTTGCTTCCAGCCTGTCATCTGGCAGCGACTGCTCAATCAACTGCTCGCAGACTGCCCGGTGCAAAAACAGCACGGGACGGGATTTAATCTTGATGACCAACCGATCACCGTGCAGCTCGTTGAGATCTTTACTGACGGAGTTACGTGCCAATCCCAGGTTGAAAGCGATGGTTTCCGCGGCGAAACCGCCAGCGCTTTGTTCAAGCGTTTCCCGGCTAAGCGTAAGGGTAAGACGTTCCAGCTCCTGGCGAACTGCATCTTTACGTTTCATTTTAACCTGTTGTTATTATTAATTATAAAGAAGAAAAAGACGGTAATTGGCAAGCTTACGGTCCATCTCGCCACAGGTCATCCTAATACAGGGGTGTGGAAGACGGCCACAGCGAAATGGAGTGTTGTGGCATTTGCAGGCAAAAAAACCAGGTTTCTGTCCGAGCCTTTGGACAACTTCAGCGACTTTTAAATGCGAAAAATTCAGGTAGCATGCGCCTTAGCAAGTGATAGAGAGTTCCCCTAGCTATTCGACTTGCTATATTCCATGCACTCATGGAGTGATATTTACCCTTGAGGGAATGTTATTGCCATTGCTCCTTTCATCAGAACCCCAATCGTCAACAATTATAGATACTGATTATATTTAGAAGGATTACCCCTTCTTTCATCAATACAAAAAACCAGCATTAACTACCTGCGGAAGCCCTTATGGTGGGATATACCATTTTCCAAGCGGACCTTGGGAATAATTATGGAAACATCTATTGACTTTTCAGTTTAATCGCTGTAGCTTTTTCATAAATGATTATCATTAGCATTTAATATTTTATACTATTGCAGCAAAAGAAAGTCATTAAATACGCGATTGGACTTATAACATCGGCAATTTATGGTTCTACAATGGCATCTTTTTTGTATGTCACCACTCACAAGGATGGAGTCTACATGAGAGCATTAACGGGTATTGAACTATCATTCCTCCATGATTATGAAGGTAATAACTTATATGATCCGACATCTTTTATTTTCGATATTACAAGCACAATAGGATAATCACCTACGGTAATTTCATTAGCAGTCGAATTTCAACAGAAACGGCTGCCTAGGTGTATTTTCAGATGATGGAAAAATGATAATAAGGATATTAAAATGATCAGCCTCTCTGCACTTAATGAGTGTCTAGTTCCCTTTACGGCAAAAAAGATAGATACCCAACTACTTTGGAGCAATGTTTTAGACGATGATGAATTGGCAGAACTGAAAACGGCAGCCAGTTATCTTATCAAAGATAATAAACAGCATTCTCTTTTCGATACCTGCACCCCGCTTTTAGCAGATGAAAAATTATTTTATGCCGAACGCTACGGCGGAGGAGCTATCTCACGCAACGGCGGCGGTGCTCGCTGCGGTTTCGATGGTCGCTGGCAGGTTAAAGGCATCGGTGCCAATGCATTGGTCGGTAGAGGGTCCAAACAGGTCGATGGTGAACTAACGTTGACGGGGGCAGTGCTAGAAGCTCTATGGGGAAACTTAATGGCCAAGTTGCTTCCATATGGTGCTGTACCCAATAAAGCGATATTACTGGCTGACAATATCAGCGTTAAAAATGCGCCATCGGCATCGTCAACGGTGCATGAGCGTCGGGCTTTATTGGTGCGCGAACCCGTGATTCGCCCCGCCCATTTTTGCCGCGCTCCGTACTACCAACCCCATGCAGCAATGCTCTCGCAGCCAGCGGATGCTATCCGAGTGGAGAAATTGATCGCGGTCGTTCCCTCTCTATTACCGCGCCCTTTGACGCTAGATGAAGAACAATGGCTTACGTTGCCGCAAGAAGAACGGGCCTTATATGGCCTTTGCGAACTGGCCCAACGTCTTGCTACCCAGATCGCCTATTGTCGCAGCCGTCATCTGGTGATGATGACATCGCCATCCAATTGCGATATGCAAGGTCGACTGCTCGATTTTCACGGCATGCGCAGCGTGTTTCCCGGTGAACGACAAGAGGCTGGCCGCAGCTATATTCAGCACAAAAAGCTGAACGAGGATGCGCCGTTACTGCTGCAAGGCGTACTGGATCTTGGCTTTTATCTGGCCAAGTACCGATTCGGCCCAGAATTTCTTGCTGCAACACAACAGGGTATTAATGCTTCTTTCAACTTCACCTATGGGCAGACTTGTTTGCTAGAGAACCTCGCAATAGCGGGTTTTGATAAAACGTTTTTACAAACTTCGATACTTACCGATGACTTGATAGCCTTCGGCGCTCGCCTGCAAAACATATTTGACTTGTCCGCTGGCATCTTCACCCAGCGGCAAGGTCTGGGCCAGGGAAATACGCATCCGGCTATCACCCTGCTACACCAGTTGGTCGACGCTTCCGCAAACGGCGTTTCTACACAAAATTCTGCGACAGCGGAGGAGCGATTCTCGCAAACTTTCCATCAGCTATGTGAGAAATATCTCCACGAATCGCGGTCAAAGGGCAAAAGCAGTACTGAACTGCATAAAGAGATGAAAGATACCGTCAGCAGGAGGCTGGGTTCTCGTGCCTTTATGAACCGTGAAACCATCTATCAGGAAATAGCAGGTTGGCACGGTGAAACAGATAAGATCACCGAACAATTGCAGACATACCAAATGCGCTTCGAGCGCCAGGCGATAAATGTGTTGCAATAATAAGTCTAAGGAGAGATTTAGTGAGCTTTGTCAAAGAAAACTGCCACGGTAGAAGTGAATTCAACCAATATGAAAACTTAGGTTTTGCCCTTAGTTGCATGCTGATGAATAGCAATTACAGTTTGTATCATGTCAAAACACTGCAACTATGGACTCAACAAGCCATCAATCAGAACCAGTTCAAGATCCTGTTCGATCATATGGACAACCCTTTAGGATATATTACCTGGGCCTATTTTAGAGAAGATACATTGGCACGTTTCATCAGCGAACCATCATTCATCCCCCATAACTCCGAATGGAACGAAGGAGGGGCACTATGCATTTTGGACTTTTGTTGCCAACCTGGTAGTGCCCGACTGTGCATGGACTATCTTGCAGGCATAGCACCGATAATAGATAACGACACCGTTTTTTGGCGTGCAAAAAGATCCGGAAAGCTGATGGTTGTGAAAAAATAACAACGACAAAGTCGGGGGGAGGAGCCATGATCAAAAATAAATTACTGGATCCGCAGGTTGGGTTTTATTACGGCAACAAGGTCAGCAACGACAAGTCTATTTATAACATCGCTGAATATGTTGAAATAAGTCACCCGCTAGATATCGCGCGAATGAAGGACGCCATTGATTGGGTGTTCAGCCAAACGCCAACGCTTTATACAATGTTTGCAGAAGATAATGGGGTTCCTTATCAATGCACCAAAGTGTGTAACGCTGTGGTGGAGTTAGTGGACCTATCGCATCATGGCGATAGCATGGCCGTTGCTCTTGCGCTAATGGAGGAAGATGCCGGGCAGCCATTTTTGTTGAATACACCACCACTATTCAGACAAAAAATCCTGTCGCTGGGTGAAAACCATTTTCTATGGTACTTCTGCAGTCATCATCTGCTGCTCGATGGCTATAGCGCCTATCTGCTGATTCATCAAGTCGCTGAAACCTACCGAAATTTGCCCTTGCAGCTACAGAGGTTATCCGAAACTCCGACACTCGATGAACTGCTCAAAGCAGAGTCCGAATACAAAATTTCAGCGGGCTATCAGGCGGACAAACAATTTTGGCATAAGACCTGTTCCCAGCTACCAGTCCCAACGACACTAGCTCGTACCAACATGCCGTCGGGGCGGGTTATCCGTCACACAGAGTCTTTTCTGTGCTCGGCTAGTCTCTTCTCACTGCAAACCAACCAGCCTTCCTGGATGGCGAGGATCCTGGCTGCTGTGATGGTCCATCTGTATTTTTGCACTGGCGAAAACGCACCGGTGATCGGCATCCCCATGATGGCGCGCAAGGGGCATCTTGCACGCCAAGCATTAACCTGCCAAACCAACGTACTCCCGCTGGCCATAGACATTAAAGAAACCACCACCGGGCTACAGTTGGCGCATGAAGTAGAGCGCAAACTTAAACAGATCAAAAAACATCAAGCATTTCGCTATGAAGAGATAAAAAGCATGCGGGGCAACGCCAGCCACTCGCCGTTGTTCAATATAGTGGTCAATATCATTCCCTTCGAGGCATCGGCTTCGTTTTCTCCCACGCAGCGCAGCGTAGTACGCAACATACGCTCGGGAGGCGCTCAGGATCTGGTATTCAATTTACGTCCCAATATCAATAGCCAGACACTTCGCTTGGAAATCGACGCCGACTCGGGGCTTTATGATCGAGCTAGCCTGGCACGACACAGCCTGGCGATACAAAAACTGTGCTCATTGCTGCACAGCGAACAAGAAAACGCCTCTGTTCGACAACTAAGGCAGCATTTCCCACTTTCTTTGTACGGTAAAGAACACGATAGCGATGTCGTTGATGTCATGCAACGCATTGAACGCACGGCTACTCATGCACCACAGAGCCTCGCTATTTGTACGCCGGAACATCCTTCAAAGTCTCTTAGGGAACTGTCTTACGCGCTTTTGCAGCAGCAAGTGATCATCTGGTCCAATTTGCTGGCCTCTGTCCGCTCAACAAATACGGCTCTGTTGATCGACCTACCCAAAGGGCCAGAGGCCGTGATCTTTATGCTGGCTTCACTGCAATTGAATATGCCGTTCGTTAATCTGAACTCGAACGCCGATGACGCAGAATATCGCCGTTTGCTAGAGCAATTTGACGATGCCATTTTGATAACCGAGCGCACGTTGAATCGCCATTCACTGCTCCGCGCCTCGTTCCACTGGCAAAGTTTGGCGCTGGCTGTACCAAAGGATTACACGCATTGCGCCCTTTTCCATCGTCGGATGCCTGCCAACAATACCGAGTTTCCCGCCGGGATCGGCTATATCATGTTTACATCCGGCACCACCGGGGTACCCAAAGGTGTTATCTGCGGCAGATGGGCGCTTAACGTTTTCACCGCCGCTGCAATCGAACGCTACAACATTGAAGCGCACGATCGCGTCTTGCAATTTGCTCCTCTGCATTTTGACGCCAGCATAGAAGAAATTTTTATGACGTTAGCAGTTGGCGCCAGTCTGTATATAGCTCCCGACGCCTCAGCGCACAGTTTTCCTGACTTGTTAGAATTCTGCGCAACGCATCGCCTTAGCCTGTTGGATCTCCCCACCGCCTATTTTAACGAGTTACTGTTTGCACTCGGAGGAGAACTGCAATTGCCGGCAACGGTCAAAACAGTGATCGTCGGAGGGGAAAGCCTTTCGGCGCGCGCCAAGGAGCTCTGGTTCTTACAGCCTCCATGCGGTAGGCGGTTAATCAATACCTATGGCCCGACCGAGGCAACAGTGGTGGCTACAGCCGCAGAGGTCAAAAACGATGATGCCGCCATTACAATCGGCTCCCCGCTCAGCGGCGTATTCGTAGCGATCGTCGGCGAGAATCTCGCAACGGTTCCACTGGGGTGCAGCGGCGAACTGTTAATCGCCGGGGCTACTGTCTGCTTGGGGTACCTAAATCAGCCAGCACTGAGCGCGGAAAAATTCGTGACGATTGAGATGGGCGATCGACAAATACTCGCCTATCGCACCGGTGATATCGCCTGCTTGGATCAGGACCGGCAGCTATTATTCCTTGGGCGCAAAGTTCACGAAACAAAAATCGCAGGCAAGCGAGTCAACATGCGCGAAATAGAAGCTTGCATCGGCAGGCTCCCCGGCGTTGTCGAAGTCGCCGTGTTGGCAAAAAGTGGCGACACTGGCGCAGTGCTTTACGCGCATTATCACAGCCCGCAACCGCTGGATGAGCTTAGCCGACGCACGCTGTTCGGGATGCTGCCCAACTCGCACATTCCCAAAAGCTTCATACATCATCAAACGTCACTGGTAAAACTGCCTAACGGCAAGATCGATTATCGCACGCTTGAACGGCACTCCGTGGAATCAACGCTGAAAGATGAGTTGCACTCTACAACGTTCAACGCATTAGTCCAGGAAATTTGGCTGAGGACGTTGGGCAGTGAAGATGGCGATTTTTTCACTCTCGGCGGTGAGTCCTTGCAAGCGATAAAAATCATTAATGCACTTAACGCTTACTGTCAGTTCGATTTGAACCTGCGGGATATCTTTGAACACCCGAGCCTCGCAGAATTTTGCCAACATATTACACAGCTGGCACTCTCACGTTATGGGCTAAGTCAACACCATCTGGATATTCGCTGCGCCATCAGCCGCTGTCTATCCGTCAATGCGAACTCGTCGACAAGCCCCGTGCTGTTTTTCCAACAGCCCGAAGGCCCAGACGAACGCCGTTTGCTGGAGACCCTCCCCTCCGAACATAACGCGCGCATTCTCACGTCGCAGGAAGATGTTCATTGCTATACAGGGCAACTGCTGGCTGCCGCAGTATTTAACGTGCCGGAAGCACCTCTGCAATATGCAAGCTGGCTCAACACCCTACCTCCATTGTTGCACGCACTGGCGGGGAATGTGCAAAAAATGATCTTTCTGTGTAACGCTTCAAGCAGCACCAAGATCACGCAAGATCTATTGAACGGATACCGGCACGAAAAGCTGCTGTTGCTGCGCAAAGCCGATCACAGTCTTAGGTTCATCGATGATGGCTTAGTCGAACTGATCGCCCTTTCAGCACAGTTGGGATACTTTCCCCATATTCGATTTGATACCGCCAATGAGAGGCTGCGAGGTTGCGTACTTAAGAGTCTCGGCATCGACGATGGAGAGAGTACCGATCACCAAACTGCTTTCGCTGCGGTACAACAAAGGAACCCTGGGGTACAACTTTGCGACTTGTCTTACTGGCTCAATTTAATTGCCGCGAACAGCAAGCAGCAGCCATGTCATGGAGGCAGTGACAAGCAAGACGTAACCCCCCTTAGGGAAGGAGTGAGTTTATGAGCGTAGCAGGCCTTATACATCTGATGGAAATGGCAAAAAAAGGTGCCAACTTCGGCAAGCTATCGCCACAGCATCTGGAAATCGGCAATATCACCGATGCCGAAATCAATGCCGCGCAACCAGACATAGCAGCATTTCTGTCTACATGCACAACGGCTAAATCCGCGCAGGACGAAGGGAAAAAACCGAACTATCTCGTCAACCGTTATGCGGGACAATACCTCTGGCTATACGAAAACTTCACGAAAAATAGCCCCATGTATAATATCCCGATAGCCAAGGAGATCATCGGAACCTTTGAGCCCGCACGCTTGATTTCCGCGTTGAAAAAAATGCTTAAACGTCATGCTGCGCTATGCGGTCACTATCAGCTTGACGGTGAAAACATCGCCGTCGATATCGTTTCCCTCGATACGACCATTTTTGAACGTTGCCTGGAAGATATCAACACGCTTGATGAAGAGGCGCAGCAAAACAGCGTGATGTCCGCTCTGGAAGCACAATGCAGCGTTCCGTTCAATCTTGGCGCAGAACTCCCACTGCGTTGCCGTATCCTGAGAAAAAACGCGCAGCACCACTATCTGTTTTTGACCTTCCACCATTGCATAGTGGATGGCTGGACTGCCAACTTACTGGTTGACGAACTCAGCCGTGACTACTGTTCTGATGAGGAGCATCGTCCTCAGTATGACGACAGCCATGCTTTTTTCCGCTTCCTTGAAGATCCTTTTCTAACCGTCGCAAACGTCAATGAGAGCCTTGCGTTTTGGCTCGATGAGCTGCGCTATGCTCCGGAAAAACACTCATTGGGCTATGACATCGCCATTACTGCAACAGATAAAGCGCAAAACATCGTCAGAGAAACGCTGGCGGGCGATTTGCAGCAAGCCTTGACGCAACAGGCTAAACGCGCCGGTACGTCACTATTTGCATTGCTGCACACAGCCTTCGCTCTGCTCATCGCCAGGGAGTCGGCTTCGGAACGAGTGGTCATCGGCAGCCCGGTAGCCAACAGAAACGAACCGGCATTAAACTCTGCCGTTGGCAGTTTCGTTAACACTGTAGCTCACCAATTTCATATCAACACAGACGACAAATTCAGTACTTTATTGCAAAAAAGCGCCGATAAATTTGCCCGCGCGTTTAAGCATCAGGGACTGCCTTTCTCCTATTTGGTTGAACAATTGAAACCTGCACGCGGCAAATTTCATCCCATTTTCCAGATCATGTTCGTTTGCCAACATCGCAAAAACAACGAACTGATTTTTGGTTCAGCGCAGGTTGATACGCTGCCGAGAAATTATGCCCCGCCTAAATTTGATCTGGTGCTGGAAGTCATCTCCACCATGGACGGCATTCAATTTGAATGGCAATACAACGCCAAGCTGTTCGCACCTCAACGCATCAAAGCATTGTCGCAGGCTTACGCGCTACTGCTGGAGCAAATTTCACACGATCCCATGCAAGCCGTCGGCCGTTACTCCCTAACGCCAACTGACGATATCGCGCAATTGCGCAAGCTTTCTATGGGCGCGGAGATGCCGGAGTTTCTTCACCAAAACCTTTCGCAGCAACTGTGGCGCGCCGGTAACGAACATGCAGCCCTGCCAGCATTGATCGAAGGTGAGCGCGTGTGGAGCTACAATGAACTGCTGCATCATGCTAGTACAGTCGCATATTGGCTGGAAACTCATACTGTTCAGGAAGCACTGATCGCTATCGATCTCCCTCGCGGTGCGCTGCAAGCCATCGTGGCGCTCGGTATCCTTCTGTCAGGCCGCGCTTATTTGCCTCTCGCAGAGGGACTGCCGGACGCACGCGTCGCTGACGTTATCCGATTGTCGGGCTGCAATTGGGTTATCAATAACGCATCACATCGGCACTCTCGCTATCCGTTGGATACCCATTGTCAGGATCTGGATACGATATTTTCCACATTCCGCTTGCATGATGAATTTCATTTCACTCCAGGGAAAGCGCATGATCTCGCTTATGTCATTTACACCTCGGGGACAACAGGAACGCCGAAAGGCGTGGCAATCGAGCATAGTGCCATCACCAACACCCTGTTAACTATGAACTGGCTGTTCCATGTTTCTCCTCGGGACAACATATTAGCCATCGCGGATTTGGCTTTCGACCTGTCGGTTTATGACCTATTCGGCAGTTGGTTAGCGGGTGCCACGGTCATCAGTTTGTCGGCGCAAGACGCCAAAGAACCAGCCTCATGGCTGATTGCAATACGGCAAAACCAGATTAGCATCTGGAACTCTGTCCCCGCCATATTGCAAATGCTGCTGCAATATTGTGAGCAGGAAAACATCGCTTCCTTGCCTGAATTGCGACAAATCTGGTTGAGCGGAGATCGCATTTCGCCACGGTTGATCGCACAAGCGCACAGACTATGTCCCAACGCGTGCATCACCAGCTTGGGCGGTGCGACTGAAGGGGCGATCTGGTCGATCTATCATCCTATTACGCGAGATACACAATACAGAAAAGCAATACCTTATGGTGTAGCTCTGCCCAACCAGAACATGTGGATATTGGATGAAAATCATAAGCCGTGCGGCTATGGCGCAACAGGTGATATCTATATCGGTGGCACTGGGGTAGCACGCGAATATTGGCGCGATCGGCAAACCACCTCCGACAGTTTTATTGCGTGCTCAGAGCTCGGTGGCCGTCTGTACCGCACAGGCGATCGCGGTCGTTGGAATCGCTGCGGCTATATCGAATTTCTTGGCCGCGAAGACCAACAGGTTAAATTACAAGGATTCCGTGTCGAACTGGG
The DNA here is from genome assembly GCF_003668775.1 of Serratia sp. 3ACOL1. NCBI lineage: Bacteria > Pseudomonadati > Pseudomonadota > Gammaproteobacteria > Enterobacterales > Yersiniaceae > Serratia > Serratia sp. 3ACOL1. The sequence continues at coordinate 1,878,479 of NZ_CP033055.1, forward strand.
AGATATCGAGTTCGTTATTAAAAACAACGCACTGGTTTCGGAAGCATGCGTAGTATGCTGCAACGATCCAGACAGTGGCATACGTCACCTAGAAGCTTATATAGTATTGACGCCAGAGGGAAAATCGAGTGCGCAAGCGGAAGTGCAACTGCGAGAACATGTGGCCTCCGCGCTACCTGCCTATATGGCACCAACGCGATACCACGTGATCGAACACTTCCCACTATCCCGCAATGGGAAATTGGATCGTTCATTATTATCCTCGAAAGATGCTCTATTACAGGCACAACCTTGCCCCATCTCTCCAACGATCACGGTTGAGTTGCAGCATCTACAAATGCTACTGGCAGAAACGCTGGGTTGCGAGCCCAATCAGATAGATCCCCACGCTAATTTCTTCGGCAATGGCGGCAGTTCGCTGTCCGGCATTACCTTCTTGGGGAAAATTAAGCGAGCCTTAAACGTCGAGCTGACGCTGGCGGAAATTCTTGGCTACCAACAGTTAACGTCTCTTGCCGAACGCATTCATCAGAATAGCCCGTTAGCGCTGTCGGTACTGTCCGAGACGGTAAAAAGTCCTTCACTGCCTACACTGTATTTGGTACATGGTGCTGGTGGACAAATTCACCAATACAGCAGATTGATACAGAAGTTGTCTCCTTATGCCAACGTCAGAACGATCGCCAGTCCGGGATTGGCGGGGCCAGGAGACAGCGTCTCCGTGACCATGCAGCAGTTGGCTGCCGCGCATTTAGCTAGCATTCCACAAAGCGAACGTGCATCGGCAGTGATCGCAGGTTGGTCGTTGGGCGGTCAATTAGCCATCCATATGGCGGCCTTAGCCACACAGCAAGGCGAGTCATTTGCGCATGCTGTCGTCATCGATAGCAGTTTACCGTCGTCGTCCCCGTCGAAGAAACGTCACTTTAGCGTCGCACAGTGTTATCTAAACCTTTTCGATTCTCTCGGTATAGCTCGTCGTTTATACCAGCCTGGAAAAACGCCACCTCAGAGCAATGCTATCGACGAAGTCAGGGGGCACTTCGTTTTGAATCAGTCTGTCCTTGCTGAAAAAATTACGCTTGAGCATGCTGAAGCCTTTTGTTTGGCGATAAAAAAATCGTTCGAACTGACTGATAGCGCAGGTGAACTACCGAAACTCAACATTCCGTTGACGTTATGGCTTAACCAGGAACGATTACGTAAACAACCCGACCTTTCACAGAAGTGGAGAGCACAATCATCTCATAATGTTAGTATCACCTGTTGCGCAGAAACGCATTACAACATTCTTGACAGCACATTGCTTCATAATACGTTGAAATCTCTATTGCTCAATTTGTAATGTCTGATAGAAGAAATGCGATAGAGAACATACCAAATATTTAGCAGCTATTTTTATTTGACACATTTTGTTTCTAACATTATCAAATACTATCTTATAACAGGAGGTGTACCAAAAAATTAATCCTATCCGTATCTGATTTTGCTTGGTTTTTTCTTAATTAGATAAAATCGAACATTCGATATATCTAATCCTTATGTAAAAAAACAATTCAGTCAGAGCATTGCAACATGCGGGTTATGCACACCAACCCACGAAATAACACACTAAATATAGAGAGATTAACATGAAGGAATTATCTTGAAAACGTTTCTGGTGGTTACAGCGGTATTCTTGCTGGAGCATCTGGTTTAGGCAATAACAGCCCTAGCACAAATGCTGGCACTATTATAGGTTCAAGAGTACCTAGTAATAATGGCTCTTCAAATAACAGCCACTTTAACCAGAACTGAACATTTAACCATTGAGAATGCCCTCCTTGAAGGAGGGCATTATGACAAATGAAAAAGCTAAGCGATAAAATAGCCACACTGCGAGAAAAAATTTTTTATAGCTATATAATTAAACCTAATGAAATAAAAGGAAAACACAGCAATGAACTATTAATCCTATTAGATATACTTAAAACCGTTTACGTTGAAATTATATCTAAGTCATCGTACAACAGTAAAGAAGCCAACATAAACTCCATCGCCGAAACATTTAGCCATGCAGCTATCGCTTATGAGTCAGGGATCGCCAGCAATATTTTGAAAAGTCTTATTTTTATCGATGAGTTACTTATTTCCATAGAAAATAATTTTCATGACATCCCTATGTACATCCTAAAAAAAAAGCTATTAGCCTTATACCAACTCGCGTTTAACTCAAATACACACAAAAAATTAAACAACAAATTAATTCACTTTATTTGGATTGGTGAAATATCAAAAATTCAACTCAAGCATGTTGAGTTATGGGCAAAGCGTAATAATGACTATCGTGTTATGTTATGGATGGATCCCAAAACACTCTTAGCAGGTGAGCTATTGAAAGCAAAAAAAGCAACATTGCGTTCCGATGAAACCTCAAAGGACGAAGCATTGCGAGTACAACGCCAATGTTGGTACTTTTCACAGGAGAGAAATATATTTAATGACGGAATAATAGCAGAATATCTTACTGATGTATCAGGTAAAAAATTCTCGAGTCGTTATATAAATAAAGCACGTAAGGAATTTGTTAACATCAAGTCAAGCTATCGCAACATAAAAATAATGGATGTTAACACCCTAATTAGTAAATATGAAAACAGGGGGGGCTTAAAATTTACAATTTTGAAATATTCTATAGAACTAATCTCGCCGCAGCATCGGATGTGATAAGACTACTGGTTCTATCAGAGTTCGGTGGTATTTACATTGATATCGATACGTTACCTAAAATAAACATTGATTTTCCACATACTGAAAGATATTTAATCGATAATAGTCTGCACGAACAACACAATGAAAAAATAGAGGCAATGAAAAACACAATGACCTTTGAAAAATTTTGGGAGATAGAACATAAAGAAAGAAAAATGTTTGAGAGCAATGACTGCTTCGATAGCTCAGCATTGTTCAGTGCCATGAAAAAGGATTTATGCAACACTGGAAGTAACACTATATTCTGCAGTTTGAAAGAAATAAGAATACCATTCGACATACCTCTACTCAGTAGACATAAAAAAAGAACAATGTGTTTTTTAGTAACGTTATAGTCGCCAACAGCAATTCAGCAGCAATAGACCTATCGCTAAAGATTATAAATGAAAATTATAGAAAAATATTTTTGTTGGTAGAAAGCAACATCCAGAATGATTTTATTTTCAATTATGCTCTTGATGGATACAAAAATAATTCGAGGGTAACGTTGAATATCTCAGGCCCTGGGGTTCTACTAAGAGCAATTTTCTTAACAATAATTGACACCTTAGAATTACCACAAGATATACCGGAGTCTGCATTATTAGGCTTTTTAAATACTCACTTATCCTTCACCGAACAGACGATGGAAACAGAGTCAGGCCTAGCTTCATCGTGGATGAAATAGAAAGCAGAGTCGAAAAATGACGACCCTGCTTATTTAGGTTATTTACTATTTAATTTATCTAACCTTTTTTCACAATAATCATATGCGAAAAAAGCGACAACGAACTGTAAGACCATCAGAACTAAAAACATAAAACCTCCATTTCCTATTAATGGAATAGAAAAGATAACATTTTAAAGATAATAGTTCAATAAATAAACCACCGAAAATATGTTATTTAGATCACTTACATACGTTTAAATGTATTATAGATAATAGCCAAGCTAAGCCGTTATTGGCCAACAAGCTCAATGCCTCACCCACACCATTGGTTAGCATAAATGATACCGCTTGTATTATCAGGATTATGTGAAATTATTAATGAATAGGATTTCATAGCTTTACGCCACCTTAAATGAATATTTACACATAGAGATAAAAGTATTTGAACATACCATCCCTATTTTCACACTAACGTAATGACTCTGTCCGCTGAGGCAATCGTCGAAGGGCGATGCGCGATGATAACGCGGGTAATATTCATTTTCGCAATAGCATCATTGATATGCACCTCATTTTTCAGATCCAAATGGCTAGTTGCCTCGTCCATAAACAATATACTTGGCCTGCGATAAAGTGCACGCGCGATCAACAATCGCTGCTTCTGTCCACCAGATAAACTGCCCCCCAACTCCCCAATTAACGTTTCGTATCCCATTGGCATATTTTGAATATCGTCATGCATATTGCATCGGCGGGCACAAGCCTCAATACGCTGAAAATCCCACTCAGCATCAAATCCCGAAATATTTTCAGCAATCGAACCCGACAACAACTTGTCATCCTGCAACACGCAGGCAATACACTGGCGATAATTATTCACACCGATATTGCTGATATCCAGGCCGTCAACCAGAATCGCGCCTTCATCCGGCGTCAGTAATCCGCACATCAATTTCATCAACGTGGTCTTGCCCACACCGGATGGACCGACGATCGCCACACTTTCACCCGCTGCGATACTGAGGTTTAAGTCGGCAATAATAGGCTTGGTTAGACGATCGTATTGATAACGCAGATTTCGAATCTGAAGTTCCACCGCCTGGCCTTTGGCAAATAGCTGGCGAATTGGCATTTGCTGTTCCGGCGGCGATAATACGATATCCGCTATCCTTTCATTATGCAAACTTAGCATACGCAACTGGAGCATCATGTCGATCAGGCTGCTGGCACGGTCAGAAAATTGGCCTCGATAAGCGTTGAAAGCAACAAACATCCCGAGCGTCATTTGATTGTCGATCACTAACGCAGCCCCTAACCACAGAATGATCACCTGATCGCAGGTTGCAATAAACGCGCCAAGCCCGCCAAACATCATATTCAGCTTGGTTAACTTGATGCCAGCGTTAATCGTTTCCACATTCAGGTTTAACCAAAACTGTGCCCGAGTCTCGGATAATCCCAATGCTTTTAAGGTACCAATGCTATACAAAGTCTCCATAAAGTGAGAACTTGCCCGCGCGCCCTTTACCAGTTGCTCTTCCGACAGTTGCCGATGATATTGGTATGTCGATAGCCGTAAGATGATGTATACCGCCGTGAAGCCGAGCACCACCCACACTAGCCAACCGCCATAAAGCAACATCATAATAAACACGCCTACCGACATGATGCCATCGATAATACTGCTGACGATGCTGGTGGTGAAGGTGGTTCTGATTGTATCCAGCGAACCGAAGCGGGATTGAATATCACCCAGCTTGCGCTTTTCGAAAAAAGAAAGAGGCAGTTTCAGCAGATGATCGAAAACCCCCGCCTTCCACTGTACGTCTATCAGCGCCCCCATAACAATGGAAATCCACGTTCTCAGCATGGATACGCCAGTACGGAATAAAATGAAGCACAACAATCCTATGCATATCAAAGCCAAAAGGTCATGGTCACCAGCCAGGATGACATGATCCATAACCAACTGCGTGCCAACCGGCAGCAACAGGTTGATGGCTTCAATCACTATCGAAAGACAGAAGATCTTAAACAATGCCCCCTTGAGGCCGTGCACGTTGGCCATGAGCTTGCGAAAACGTAACCTGCTCTGCTGCTTGATTGGTTGAAATTCGCTGTCGGGCCACAGTTCGAGTGCTACCCCGGTGAAGTGCCGCGAGAGCTCATGCAATTCCATCACCTTACGCCCGAAAGCCGGATCGTGGATCACCGCTCGTCCGCGGCTGATACTGACCAGCACAACGAAGTGCTTCATATCCCAATGGAGGATACAGGGCATTTTCAACGCCTTAAGTTCGTCGATGTTCAGTGACAGTGCGCGCGATTGTAACCTCAGTGCATTTGCTATATCGATCAATGAGGCCATCGTTGCCCCACGTGAAGAAAAGCCGTAGCGGTTGCGTAGATTGAACAGGTCGATTTGCAACCCGTGGTAATGACACACCATCGCCAAGCTAGCCAAACCGCATTCAGATGCCTCCGCTTGCAGGATCTGCGGCACCTTTCTACCAAGTGCCAAGTTCAATCTTCCAGTCAGCGTCGCGAAATAAGAATCAGTCATTTATCGGTCCCATCAGACTTTTTTTCATATCGTAAAAAGGCGAAAACATCCATTGATACAAGGGCCTTTTCTCCAGGAAAAGCGTCGACTGGGCATACATACCGTTAGTCAACTGCAGCACTTTGCCCTGATAACTGATGTGCGTTTTTTCTAGCGCGATGATGGCCTTGTAATAAGATGCCGTCTGCGCGGCCGTTTGATGCACGGGGGAACTGCTATAAGTGGACATTTCTTGAACGGAGGCAGGAACATAAGCAATGCTTTCGATCTTGCCGGGAAATTGTCCAAATTTTTCGTAGGGAAAAGCGTCATAGCGAATGTTGATGGCATCATTCGCAGAGACATAGGGTACGCTACTGTTCGGCAACCACAGCACTAATTGATAAATCGCATCGCTACGAGGGATAATCTGCACCAAACTATCGCCACTATTGACCATTTGTCCTGGCGTAACGCTTAGAGATTCGATACGACCATCGGTTGGTGCGTTAACTATCAACGCTCCGCTGGCATCTGCTTCAGCCAATTGACGCTGTAAATCATTACGCTGAAACTGGTACTGAGAAATCTGGTTATCAAAATCCGCAGCGCGCGTAACAATATCACTTTCCAGAATAGTTATTTGCAGTGATTCCTGGATATGCTGACTATACAAATTTTGGAACAGACTCTGTTGCTGATAAAATGAATAGGTCTGCCCGTTAAGCTGATCTTTGGTTATCAAGCCGCGTCGTTGATACTCCTTATATGAGCGCATGTTATCTTGAGCAAAATCAACCCCTTCACGTGCGTTATTCAGCAACTGTTTGGATTGCGAATGGGCCGTTTGATACTGCTGCTTTTGCTGGTGTAGATTCTCCAACGTCATACGTTTATTGTCTTGTAGCTTCAAAATAATGCTATCGACATGCTGTACCTGGTTTTCCAGCGCCAAACGCGTATTGGCGCTGACTTTGCCGGTATCCGTCACACGGCTGACATCTAGTTGATATAGGCGCTGACCCTTTTTGACCACATCGCCAATGCCGACAAAACGCTCTGCGATGAATCCCTGTTGTGGTGCAAACACGTTTACCGAGCGAGGAAAGGTAGTTATTTCTCCATACACATTGATGCGGCGGGTGTAGCTACCCAATATAAGGAAGGCAAGAAAGACAAGAAGAAACAATAACGATAAAACGCCGAAGCACCAAGCAGGCATACCCGTTATCAATAACGCTTTGCCAGCCCATTTGGCACGTTGATGTTCTGTGACTTCCTGTCTGAATAAATCCCGCATAAAATCTATTTACCGGAAAAATATTTCAAGCCAATCCTGACCCGAAAATATATACGTTAAGATACTGCCAGAAATGTACCCAGCGGGTTAGACATGCTGACTCATTTTGCAAACAGCATCGTAAGGATAATCATTCTCATTATCATATATAGCAATCTGCCATAATTCAATCTTTTTCACGCCCCATAGCTTTAGGCCCTGCTTCATCAGGGAATCCATTCAGTAAGTTGATAGCAACCACCGCAAAATGTGAAGCTGTGGTATTTACAGGCAAAAAAAATGCCAATCACAGAGGATTGGCATCAGCAGGAGCGAACGCGGGTTTAGGCGGTAGCACCCTTGACGGCTTCACGCGCCAATTCGGTGATACGAGCATAGTCGCCGCTTTCCAGCGCATCCGCAGGCACTAACCAGGAACCGCCGATGCACAGCACGCTTTTCAGTGCCAGATAGTCACGGTAGTTGTTCGGCGTGATGCCACCGGTTGGGCAGAAGCGCACCTGTGAGAACGGCCCGGCAATGGCTTGCAGCGCCTTGACGCCGCCATTGGCTTCCGCAGGGAAGAATTTAAACTCGCGCAGGCCATAATCCATCCCCAACATCAGCTCGGAAACGGTGCTGATACCCGGGATCAACGGAATGCTGCCTGCGGTGGCGGCTTTCAGCAAATCGGCGGTCAGGCCAGGGCTGATGGCAAACTGAGCGCCAGCCTCGGTCACTTCCTGCAGCTGTTGTGGATTGATCACCGTGCCAGCACCAATGATGGCATCAGGAACTTCTTTGGCGATCGCACGAATCGCGTCCATCGCACAGGCGGTACGCAGCGTCACTTCCAGCACGCGCACGCCACCCGCAACCAGTGCTTTCGCCAACGGCACGGCGTGTTCCAGTTTGTTAATCACAATCACCGGAACTACGGGGCCTGCCGTCAGGATCTGCTCTGCACTGGTTTTCCAGTTTTTCATCGTCATTCTCTCCATTACTTTCGGTTGGTGTATGGCACGCCCCTGCCACAGGGCTCCGCATCGCTGCAGATTCCGATCGTACCGCTAAAAGCCAGCAGACAGGCTGACGCCGGTCACCTAGGCTAATTCTGTTGACTGGTTACCAGCCCCTCACCCCCAGCCCTCTCCCAAAGGGAGAGGGAGCTAAACGGTGATCTCAATAAGCCTCTACCGCTCCGATGATAAATCGGTCTCAATCGACCTCTGGCCCCAGAAAAACACCAGGGTAGCGGCGAACTCGATCGGTTCCCTCTCCTTTTAGGAGAGGGTTAGGGTGAGGGAACAGGTTAATACTGCTTATTCGAATTCGTTCCACGAACGGCCATCGCGTGTGATCATCGCGACGGAAGCTACCGGCCCCCAAGTCCCAGACTGGTAAGGCTTAGGTGCTTCGTTGTCCGCTTTCCAGGCATCCATGATTGAGTCAACCCACTTCCAGGCCTCTTCTACTTCGTCACGGCGCACGAACAGCGCCTGGATGCCACGCATGGTTTCCAGCAACAGGCGCTCATAGGCGTCGGCCACGTGCTCCTGATTGAAGGTTTCCGAGAAGCTCAGATCCAACTTGGTGGTTTGCAAACGATGCTTGTGATCCAGACCCGGCACCTTGTTCAGTACCTGGATTTCGATCCCTTCGTCCGGCTGCAGGCGAATGGTCAGTTTGTTCTGCGGCAGCTGTTGATAGGAGTCACGGAACAGGTTCAGCGGTGGGTTTTTAAAGTACACCACCACTTCTGAACATTTGGTCGGCAAACGCTTACCGGTGCGCAGATAGAACGGCACCCCGGCCCATTGCCAGTTGTCGATATCGACACGGATGGACACAAAAGTCTCGGTGTTGCTGCTCTTGTTTGCCCCTTCCTCTTCCAGGTAGCCCGGTACTTTTTTACCCTGCACGAAGCCTGCGGTGTACTGGCCGCGCACGGTGGTTTCCCGGACATTGGTCTGATCGATACGGCGCAGCGAGCGCAGCACTTTCACTTTCTCATCACGGATACGGTCAGTGGTCAAATCCGCCGGAGGTGACATGGCGATCATGGTCAGGATCTGCAACAGGTGGTTCTGGATCATGTCGCGCATCTGCCCGGCCTGATCGAAGTAGCCCCAACGCCCTTCAATACCCACTTCTTCCGCCACGGTAATCTGCACGTGATCGATGGTGCGGTTATCCCAGTTGGAAGCAAACAGGGAGTTGGCAAAGCGCAGTGCCAGCAGGTTCAGTACCGTCTCTTTGCCCAGATAGTGGTCGATGCGGTAAACCTGGGATTCGTTAAAGTACTCAGCAACCTGATCGTTGATCACCCGTGAGGATGCCAGGTCAGTACCAAGTGGCTTTTCCATCACCACGCGCGCCGGATCTTTATTCAGCTTGGCCTCGCCCAGACCCTTGCAGATGGCGCCAAAGGTGCTTGGCGGCATGGCGAAATAGTTGATGGTGGTACGATGTTTCTGGTCCAGCATCTTGCCTAACTCGGCGAAGTGCTTGCTGTCGTTGACGTCCAGATTGCAGAAGTCCAGGCGTGCGCTCAGCGTGGCCCAAAGCTCATCGTCCAGCTTTTCTTTCATAAAGGTGCCCAAGGCTTCCTTGACCACCTTGGTATAAGCTTCTTTATCCCACTCGGCACGGCCTACCCCGATGATACGGGTATCCGGGTGGATGTGACCGGCTTTCTCTAACTGGTACAGGGAAGGCAGCAGTTTACGACGCGCCAGATCGCCTTTTGCGCCGAAAATAACCAGGTCACAGGCCTGGGCTGTAGAGGTTACCGCCATGTTCATCTCCTCGATGCAGGATATTTGTAATTTTCTTACATTACTAATGTACTCTCTTTCGCTACGGCCAGTAAACCCGGATCAAAAGCAGAAAAAAAGCCCCAGAAACTACGGCGTTATCCCTGGCGCGGCGCTAACGCTGCTGGCAACGGGGGAAACTGTAATTTTCTGTCTTTTTTGACACTCTTTTACCATTATGAAAGTTAGACACAGGTCATGTTCTGGTGAAAAAAGCCAGCTTATCCCTTGTCGACACTGCCAACGCTTACCAGCACGTAGTATATTTTCATTAAACCGGATTGATTTCTCCTTTGATTGAAATCGACATACCCTATGGATCGCCAGTGACAGCCGGTGTCCGGCAGGTATAAACCATGAGTGACTCTCGTTATATGAATACGCTGGAAAAAATCCAGAGCCATCTGGAGCTCCTGAGCAAATCGGAAAGGAAAGTCGCCGAGGTGATCCTGGCCTCCCCACAAACCGCTATTCACTCCAGCATCGCCCGGCTGGCCAAACTGGCCGATGTCAGTGAGCCGACCGTTAACCGCTTTTGCCGCCGCCTGGAAACCAAAGGGTTCCCCGACTTCAAACTGCATCTGGCACAAAGCCTGGCCAACGGTACACCCTATGTAAACCGCAATGTCGAAGAAAACGACACCGTTGCCGCTTACACCAGTAAGATCTTTGAGTCGGTGATGGCCAACCTGGATACAGTAAAGGCAAATCTCGACATTACCGCAATCAATCGTGCGGTTGATCTGCTTACCCAGGCAAAAAAAATCTCGTTCTTCGGGCTCGGGGCCTCTGCCGCCGTGGCGCACGATGCCATGAACAAATTTTTCCGCTTCAATATTCCTGTGGTCTATTTTGACGATATCGTCATGCAACGCATGAGCTGTATGAATTCTGTCGAGGGGGATGTCGTGGTACTGATCTCCCATACAGGGCGCACCAAGAATCTGGTCGAGATGGCGCATCTGGCACGAGAGAATGACGCCACGGTCATCGCCATCACCTCGAAAGATACACCACTGGCCCAGGCTGCGACCCTCCCCCTACTGCTGGACGTGCCGGAAGATACCGATGTTTACATGCCCATGGTGTCCCGAATTGCACAGTTAACCCTGATTGACGTACTGGCTACCGGATTTACCTTGCGTCGAGGGGCTAAATTCAGAGATAACTTGAAGCGGGTCAAGGAAGCGTTGAAAGAATCGCGCTTTGATAAAGGGATCGTCCCCAACAGTTTCGACTGAAAACGGATTTAAAAACCGCCGGTCAGATCACAAGTTGACCCACGGGATTATAGTTGTACCCTGATAGCTCGTTCATACAGATAACCCAGATGAAAATTGGGTAGGCGAAAAGCGTCGGCCCCCTCATCCGGTTTCGTTATCTGACGTTCAGCAACACCAATACTTGCGTCACAAGTCAACGGAGTAATACATGACCAGACGGCTCAGAAGAACCAAAATCGTTACCACACTGGGTCCGGCTACCGACCGCGACAATAATCTGGAAAAGATTATTGCTGCTGGTGCGAACGTAGTTCGGCTTAACTTTTCCCACGGCAATGCAGAAGACCATCAGGCACGGGCAGATAAAGTGCGTGAAATTGCGGCCAAGCTGGGGCGTCATGTCGCTATCCTGGGCGATCTTCAAGGGCCAAAAATCCGCGTTTCCACCTTTAAGGAAGGCAAGATTTTCCTTAACATCGGCGATAAATTCCTGCTGGATGCCAACCTGACCAAGGGTGAAGGCGATAAAGAAAAAGTCGGTATCGACTATAAAGGCCTGCCTGCTGACGTGGTTCCTGGCGATGTACTGCTGCTGGACGATGGCCGCGTACAGCTGAAAGTGCTGGAAGTTCAGGGCATGAAAGTGTTCACCGAAGTCACCGTAGGTGGCCCGCTGTCGAACAATAAAGGCATCAACAAACTGGGCGGTGGCCTCTCTGCCGAAGCCCTGACCGAGAAAGACAAAGCCGATATCCTGATCGCCGCCAAAATTGGCGTCGACTACCTGGCCGTCTCCTTCCCGCGCACCGGCGAAGACCTGAACTATGCTCGCCGCTTGGCACGTGACGCAGGCTGCAACGCCAAAATCGTATCAAAAGTAGAACGTGCCGAAGCCGTATGCAGCGACGAAGCGATGGATGACATCATCCTGGCTTCCGACGTGGTCATGGTTGCCCGTGGCGATCTGGGCGTCGAAATCGGCGATCCGGAGCTGGTGGGCATCCAGAAGAAACTGATCCGTCGCGCCCGTACGCTGAACCGTGCGGTGATCACCGCCACGCAGATGATGGAATCGATGATCACCAACCCAATGCCGACTCGCGCCGAAGTGATGGACGTGGCGAACGCCGTGCTGGATGGTACCGATGCGGTCATGCTGTCTGCCGAAACCGCTGCGGGCCAGTACCCTGCCGAAACCGTAGCCGCCATGGCGCGTGTTTGCCTGGGCGCAGAGAAAATCCCAAGCATCAACGTGTCCAAGCACCGTCTGGACGTGCAGTTCGACAATATCGAAGAAGCCATCGCCATGTCGACCATGTATGCCGCTAACCACCTTAAAGGGGTTACCGCCATCATCGCCATGACCGAATCTGGCCGCACCGCGCTGATGATGTCACGTATCAGCTCAGGTCTGCCGATCTTCGCCATGTCACGCCATGAACACACGCTGAACCTGACAGCGCTGTATCGTGGTGTCACCCCGGTCTACTTCGGTAGCCACAGCGATGGCGTCGCCGCCGCTAATGACGCTATCGCCCGTCTGCGTGATAAAGGCTACCTGGTGTCCGGCGATCTGGTACTGGTTACCCAAGGTGACGTCATGAGCACCGTGGGCACCACCAATACCAGCCGTATCCTGCGCGTAGACTGATTTAGTCATTTCGACACGCTGTTATAGGCCAGCCGGTTACTCTATCGGCTGGCTTTTTTAATGCCTGGATAACGCTTTCCGCCTCCTTGTAACTGACCTTTCAGCTTTTCTTCCCTTACTTTCTCTAGACTAAAAAACAGTTAATCAAGCCATCTGTGCGCTAGCTATCATAATTAGTAGCAACAGACAGCCTAAAGAGGTGATAAACTCCAATAAGTATTGGATTAGACAAAGGTTAATCAAAGGACAATCAGATAAATGATACACGCATTTTTTGAATTCCCCTTACTGCCAGCCAAGGTGACCGACGTCAGTAAACTGAAGGAAGTCATCAACAGTGATAGCTCGACAAGTTTTGTCATGGCCCCTGAAGTCGCCAAATTTGTCAAAGACGCACTGGTCATTAACACCACTATCGGCAGCTTTAAAAACACCCGTTTTCAGTTTGCCGATGGCACCTATATCGCCTTTGACAGCAAAGGTAAATCCACGCTGTTCCACTCGGATAACCCGCCGGATTGGGCGCGGACCAAAAGAGAATATTCACGCACACAATGGCTCACCAACCATGGTCTGCTCGATGCGCCCGCTAAGGCACTGATAGCCAAAATGCTGGAAATACCGCTAAAAGAGCGGCGCGAGATTGCCGACAATCTGTTTAATCTTGATCTAGACAAGCTGATACCCTCAGTAGGTGCAAGATCAACCGCAGGCAACCGCAATGGTAAATCAACCAAACCCAAGATTTCGGACTTGGGTTCGGTGGAGTATTTCCTTAACTTCTTCGCCAGACTACGCGAATGCGTAACCACAGACACCTTCCCCACTCTGCAAAAACTGATGGATCTTGGCGAGCAGGTGTCGGTTAATCAGGCCCCAGCCAGCGTCAAGCAGGCCGTTAGAACCTACTATAAAGCGGTGTGTGGCGAGCAGATCCCTAACAACAAGGTGGTTGAAAAGGGTTACCCTGAGCTCTACTGCATGCGGATCAAACCCGCGATTGAAGCGGTTGAGGCGGTTGGGCTTGATAGCTACTATGCCAAATTATCAGCCGCGATCGGCCTGGCCGGTGACTGCACCATCGCAGACTTTTATTTTCACTATCAGTAAGTCATAACATAGTCAGTTGCGCTGCCCGAGGTTTTGAAAACCGTCCGGCGCAACTTAACCTACTAGCCTCCACCCTACCTCTCTCATCTCGCACTGCTTCCGTACCTAATACACCTAATCTGCCAGACCTTCACAAAATTCATTGCTTATGGATAAAATCCACACCTGCTAACAATCACCATCCCAGCGTGATCCACCTCACTTGAAACACCTTAAGTCTTCGATTGAAAGTCATCAAAACAACACTGCCTGATAAGTTATTTAAAATTGACAACAGTCAATAAAAAGACTTAACAAACACATAGAATGACCAAAAACAAAGACTACAAACACAACACAACACAAAGACTGTGATTGTTTATGCGAAGTCTATAGAGGCAAGAAAGACTATGGATGGTCATATCAAGCTCCCAACCTTAATGACTTAATGATAGGTAGTAAAAATGACCATCCAGAAAACCCTGCTTGCTTCTTTCATCACGCTGGCCGCGATTAGCGGTATCGCCCATGCGGATAGTTTAGCAGGTGCGCTGACCGAGCTGCAAACCATCCAATCCGGCATGAGTCAGCAAGAAATAAACCAGAAAATTCAACGCTTCATCGAGCGTGCTCCTGATGGCACAAATATCAAAGGAGTGTTAGCAGACTTCGGATTAACCTACACCGGCCCGACGGTAGATACCTCACCCCATCAGGCTCTGATCACGCTCCCTCTTGATGCGCCAGTAATTGATCGCTCTTCACATCTGGACAGCAACGTGACGCAGGAACAACACGATACCGCCAAAGCTGCCGCAGAGGAGCTCGCTGCCTATCACCATAACAATCCCGAAGGCAACCCGACACACCAGACCGGGCCTGCCACGCATCTGGATGGCACCCATCAACCACTGGTTACCCCCCATCTGGACGCGCCAGTGATTGATCGCTCCTCACATCTGGACAGCAACGTGACGCAGGAACAGCGCGATACCGCCAAAGCTGCCGCAGAGGAGCTCGCTGCCTATCACCATAACAATCCCGAAGGCAACCCGACACATCAGACCGGGCCTACCACGCATCTAGATGGCACCCATCAGCCGCTAGTTACCCCCCATCTCGATGCGCCAGTGATTGATCGCTCCTCACATCTGGACAGCAACGTGACGCAGGAACAACGCGATTCCGCCAAAGCTGCCGCACAGGAGCTCGCTGCCTATCACCATAACAATCCCGAAGGCAACCCGACACATCAGACTGGGCCTGCCACGCATCTGGATGGCACCCATCAGCCACTGGTTACCCCCCATCTCGATGCGCCGGTGATTGACCTTACCTCACATCTCGACAGTAACGTCACCGATGCTGAGCGCAATGCCGCACGCTACGCCGCTTACCAGCACAACAATCCCGAAGGCAACCCGACTCACCAGACCGGTCCTGCTACCCATCTGGATGGTACTCATCAGGACACGGTAACCCCACACCTGGATGCGCCGGAGATTGATCGCACTGCCCATCTCGACAGCAACGTTACCGACGCCGAGCGTAATGCCGCACGCTATGCTGCTTACCAGCACAACAATCCAGAAGGGAACCCGCCTCACCAGACTGACCCTGCCCCCCATCTGGATGGACAGCACAATGTCGCAAAAAAGTTAACTGCGGCCGGTCCCCACCAAAGCGAGCAGCGCGTATTGACCGCAGAGAAATATGCCGACGCTAATGCCGTCCCCCATAACGGTATTGACGGCAAGAACGGTGTCGATGGTAAAGACGGACAATCCATCACGGGTAAAACAGGTGCCAAAGGCAAAGATGCGGATATGACGCTGGTGAATGCCAATGTTGTTGCTCTGCGCAGCGTACGTAACGAACAGGCCGTACAGGGTGCTTACGTCCAGCAAAACAGCGCCAACGTTGCCCTTAACCGCGCACGTATTGCCAGCAACAGCGCCGCGATCAATCAGAACTCACATGATATTGCCGCCAACCGCAAAGATATTGATGAGAACAGCAAAGATATCAAACGCGTAGGCGCCATGGCTCAGGCTGTAAGTTCACTGCATTACAACCGCAATGAATCAGGCTACGCCGTTGCCGCCGGGGAATATGATAGTGAAGCCTCCATCGCTGGCGGTATGCAATTTCGTACGTCACAAGACAGTGCCGTCACCGTTCAGGTTAGCTGGGATGGCAATGCCACGGGTGCCGGAGTTGGTTTCCATTCAAACTTTTAAGCCATAGCCTTTACCAAAACCTCGGGAGCATTTAGCTCTCGGGGTCAGCTCCACCAGATTTGTATTCCCCTACCTTCCCCGCTTGCGTACCATCGGCCGATATCCCCCATTTTTTGGAGCACCATGCATGCTACACCAGCATCATCGGCAACATACTCAGGATTCGCTGGACCTAGATAACCAGCAATTGGACAGCCTGAACGAAGCAAGCTTGAGCGGCACCTCCCTGCAAAAAATCAGCCTGTACAATAATTGCCTGACCCGCTTCCCCGAGCAGATTTTTCACCATCGTAAGCTGAAAGTACTCAATATCTCCTGCAACCAGATCGCCGAACTGCCAAGGGAAATCGGCTTGCTAAGCCAGTTGCAGATGTTCGATTTTGGCCACAACCAGGCAGCATCAATTCCTGCCGAAATCGGGGAATTGCGTGAATTAAAGTATCTGTATTTAAGTGATAACGGCTTCAGCCAGCTACCCGATTCACTTCGCCAGTTGCAGGCATTGTGTTATCTGAATCTGACGGATAATCAGCTAGTGGAACTCCCCTCAGCGCTGTTCGCCATGGCGGCGCTACAAGAGTTGCGTCTCTACAATAACGCCATCACCGCATTACCCTCCGAGATCGGTTTGTTAGGCCAGTTGCGTGAATTACACCTGATGAAAAACCGTCTCACAACCCTGCCCAATGAGATCGTGCAACTGTCAGAGTTACAGGTGATGGATTTGGAAAACAACGCCATTGCGTACTTACCCGATCAATTCTGCCAATTGCCCAAGCTGAGCACCCTCAATCTGCGTTTCAACCAGTTATCCCGGCTGCCTGATGGCTTTGGGGCATTGAGTTCACTGGTTTCATTGGACTTACGTGCAAACCGATTAAGTGAATTACCGACAAGCATGGCGCAAATGAAAAACCTACGGCGACTGGACCTGCGTTGGAATGACTTCGACCATTATCCAGCGGTGCTTGAACCGCTAATCCAGCAGGGCTGTATGGTTCATTGCTAATTGTCTGACTAAAATCTGCAACGATGAACAGTTGGTTTTTCAGGCCGTTGCAGAGCATTGCGTAACGCTGCGCAGAGTTGGTATTTGGGAATAAAACTGACACGAGCCAGGCGGGTGTGATGAATATACTACGCGTGGGTGCTCTGGATCTTTGTATCTGGAGCCAAAAGCCAAGGTGATGGATACAAAGAGAAAAGCCCCGAGTCGATAACATCAACCCGAGGCCAACTCTAACGCCACACAACGTTAGGTTAGCTTCTTACCTGCCGAGAGGCAAGGAGAAGGAAACGCAATGTTGAATAAAGGAAACATCGTCAAACTGGTCGTTATCTGTACCACCGTTATTTTGTTGGTATGGCTAACGCGCAGCAAACTTTGTGAGCTGCGTATTCGATCGGGCAACACGGAGGTTGCGGCCATTTTGGCCTACGAATCCGAACGGTAAGGCAACCCAACGGCGGGGGCCTGCTCCCGCCCGTTGGTTGTTGGCGTGTAGATCTATGAGCACCCTTTTCCTACAAATTAAAACGACGGGTTTCTGGCCCGTCGTTTTTACTTTATTAGCCGCACCTGGCTTGCTATTTCTTAGCCAAATCCGTCATAGCTGCTTTTCAGGCCGTTGCAGAGCATTGCGTAACGCTGCGCAAAGTCGATAGTTGGGGTTAAAACAGACACGAGCCAAACGGGTGTGAAGAATATACTACGCGTGGGTGCTCTGGATCTTTGTATCTGGAGCCAAAAGCCAAGGTAATGGATACAAAGAGAAAAGCCCCGAGTAGATAACATCAACCCGAGGCCAACTCTAACGCCTACACAACGTTAGGTTAGCTTCTTACCTGCCGAGAGGCAAGGAGAAGGAAACGCAATGTTGAATAAAGGAAACATCGTCAAACTGGTCGTTATCTGTACCACCGTTATTTTGCTGGTATGGCTAACGCGCAGCAAACTTTGTGAGCTGCGTATTCGATCGGGCAACACGGAGGTTGCGGCCATTTTGGCCTACGAATCCGAACGGTAAGGCAACCCAACGGCGGGGGCCTGCTCCCGCCCGTTGGTTGTTGGCGTGTAGATCTACGAGCACCTTTTTCCTACAAATAAAAAACGACGGGTTATAGCCCGTCGTTACAGTTTGTTAAAAGCTGCTGAAATTGTAGGAAAAGAACAGGTTAGAGAATAGTGGCGCTGCATGCTGCGCCCATTTAGCAGCGTGTAACGCCCGGTAGAGAGTTGATAAGCGACCTTAACGATATAAATCGTCCCGCGAGTAAGGTTCAATCTCACCTTCCTTGCGTGTTTTCAGCAGCTTCAAAATCCAGGTATATTGTTCCGGATTAGGACCCACCAGGTTTTCCACCTCTTCGTTCATGCGGCGCGCAATGCGAAGGTCGTCGGCTTCGGCCAGATCATCCATCGGCTCACGGATATAAATGTCCAGCATGCTGGTTTTACCGTCATAAACTGGGAATAGCGGCACGATCGCCGCTTTGCAGACTTTCATCAAGCGGCCGACCGCAGGCAATGTGGCTTTATAGGTCGCAAAGAAATCTACGAATTCACTGTGCTCGGCACCGTGATCCTGGTCAGGCAGATAATAGCCCCAATAACCATGGCGCACCGAACTGATAAAAGGCTTGATGCCATCGTTGCGGGCGTGCATACGGCCACCAAACTTGCGGCGCACGCTATTCCACAGATAGTCGACCAGTGGGTTGCTCTGGTTATGGAACATCGCTGCCATGGGTTGCCCGCGCGCAGCCATCAGCATCGCTGGCACATCGACGGCCCAGCCGTGCGGCACCAGGAAAATCACGTTGCGGCCTTCCTCACGGATTTTATCCAGCACTTCTTCACCGTGCCAACGTACGCGCTTGAGTACTTTCTCCGGTTTGGTACAGGCCAGTTCCGCCATCAGGATCATCGATTGCGGTGCGGTGGCAAACATCTCATCGATAATTTGTTCGCGTTGCTGCTCTGGCAGTTCCGGCATGCAATAGAGCAGATTGATACGGGCGCGGCGTCGTGCCCCTTTCGCAACCTTGCCAGCCAGTTTACCAATCGCACCCAGTAATGGATCTCGCATTCGAGCTGGGACCAGAGAAATACCGGCCATCAGCCCGGTTCCCAACCAAACGCCCCAGTAGCGCGGATGATAGAAGGCTTTATCAAATTGTGGGATGAACTCTACGTTCGATTTCTTCTCGTTTTGCATGACCTGCTCTCATTCAACGCATCTGCTCGCAAAATATATACCCGTCGTCTTTCAAGCTGCAGCGTTGTTACCTGCGCTTGTTCACCCCAGTCACTTACTAAAAGTAAGCTCCTGGGATGAACAAGCTTGTCGCCTAGCTGCAACTTGAAATCCATAGGGTATAAAACTATACACCTAATTACTGTCAAGCAACGGGCCAGGTTAGAACCGCAACCGTACGCTGACAACATAAGGTATTTGTGGCCTCGAGCAGGCACTAATAAAAACATCGGCCCGAAATCAGGCCGATGGGAAATCATAAGGGATAGCGACGGTTAATCCAGCTGCAGCTGTGGCACCACTTCCTTCACCTGTGCCAGGTAATCGCTGCGATCTTTACCCATCAGCCCTTCAGAGCGAGGCAACTTAGCCGTCAATGGGTTTACCGCTTGCTGGTTAGTCCACATTTCATAATGCAAATGTGGGCCAGTAGAGCGGCCGGTGTTACCGGAAAGCGCAATACGATCGCCACGTTTCACCTTCTGCCCTGGCTTGACCAATAGCTTTTTCAAGTGCATATAACGCGTGGTGTATTGGCGGCCATGGCGGATCGCCACATAGTTACCTGCCGCGCCACTGCGCTTGGCGATCACCACTTCACCGTCACCCACCGCCAACACTGGCGTGCCGACCGGCATGGCAAAGTCGACGCCTTTATGCGGTGCAATACGCCCGGTCACCGGATTTACGCGGCGTGGATTAAAGTTGGAAGAAATACGGAACTGCTTCATGGTCGGGAAACGCATAAAGCCACGTGCCAGCCCGGAACCCTGACGATCGTAGAACTTGCCGTCATCGGCGCGGATGGCGAAGTAGTCTTTGCCGCTGCTGCGCATACGTACGCCCAACAGTTGGCTTTGCTCGCTCTTGCCGTCAAACTCTTCACGCGACATCAACACCGCGAACTGATCGCCTTTGCGCAGCTTGCGAAAATCAAGCTGCCATTGCAGGGCTTTGATCACCGCATTGATCTCGGCACGGCTCAGGCCAGCCGCCGCGGCGCTGCTGACAAAGCTGCCATTCAGCTTGCCACTCAGCACGCTGTTGCGCCATTCACCCTTCTGGGTTTCCTTGGTTTCTTTAAAGGAGTTGCCCACACGATCATAGGTGCGGGTTTCACGGCGTGAAACCTCCCAGGTCAGGCGCTTAAGATCGCCATCTTCGGTAAGTGTCCAGGAAAGTTGCTGGCCTATTTTCAGGTTACGCAAATCGCGGTTCTGCGAAGCCAGCAGCGAAACATCCGACATTTCGATGCCGTACTGGGTCAGAATACTGCCGAGCGTGTCACCGGTAGAAACCACATATTCATGCACACCTTCCTCTCCGGCGACCTTCTGGTCCAGCTCATCCTCAGGGATGTCATCATCGGGGGTAGGTTGGTCGGCATCAATAGGTTCACTGGCTTCGGGCTGCAATGCCCTTAACTGGTTGGCTTCCAACTCGACGCTTTTAACAATAGGGTTATGTTCTGGGTGATAAACGGAAGGCCGCCAAACAGCGACGGCCAACGTAACGACTGTCAACGACCCTAGCATTACGCGATGGGGCCGAGGCAGGTTGTTATACGCCAGAGTGATAGTTCGGACTATCTTCTGCACTCAATAATATCCTCATAATCTTTACTTCAGGCAGCTCACGTACTGGTTGGACAGCGCTGTCAGGAAGTTCCCGTAGCTGTCTTTCCCCAGTTCGATGCCGGTGCCCAGCGGGTCCAGCGTTCCAGAACGCACATTGGTACCCTTGGCAACGGCATTAATTACGGCCGGTCTGAATTGTGGCTCAGCAAAAACGCAGACTGCTCTCTGCTCAACCAACTGTGTTCGAATTTGGTGTAAACGCTGTGCGCCAGGTTGAATTTCGGGATTAACGGTAAAATGGCCCAGTGGGCTCAAGCCGAAGTGTTTTTCAAAGTAGCCATAAGCGTCATGAAAAACAAAATATCCCTTACCTTGCACAGGCGTTAGCATCTTAACAAGATTTTTATCAGTTTGCGCTAGCTGATCCTCGAACTGGCGCAGGTTTGCGTCTAATTTGTCCTTCTTTTGCGGCATAAGTTCCAATAATCTGTCGTGAATCGCGATCGCGGTCACTTTTGCCACCTCTGGCGACAGCCAAACGTGCATATTATAGTCACCGTGATGATGGTCATGTCCATCGACACCATCCGCATGACTATGCGCTTCGGCTGCATGATCATGGTCATGATCGTCATCGCCTTTCATCAATAACGGCTGTACCGCAGGCAGTTCACTAATCGCAAGCTGCTTATTGGCGGGCAACTGCGTCAGGGATTTGGTCAGAAAAGCCTCCATATCTGGCCCCACCCACAGTACCAGGTCGGCGCTACGCAGCCGCTGAATGTCCGAAGGGCGCAAGGCGAAGTCGTGAGGTGAAGCACCGTCAGGCAGTAATATCTCGGTAGGCGTTACCCCATCAGCAATTGCGGAGGCGATAAAACCCAGCGGGCGGATAGAGGTCACAACGGCGGCCGTCGCATTGCCCGCCATTACCAAAGCCGCCGCCAGCAGAGTGCGTTGCAGCCATTTATTTTTCTGTACCATCATCAGTAATCCCGTCGTTTTCAGCAAAGAAGCGTGATATTATAACATTCGGTTAGTTCTGCAAAATGTAATCACGATATGTCTACACTGGCAACGCTAAAAAATATCTCTGTTTCTTTTGGTACCCGGCGGGTACTGACAAATATCTCTCTCAACCTGCAACCGGGTCGTATTCTGACGCTCCTCGGGCCTAACGGGGCTGGCAAGTCAACGCTGGTTCGTGTGGTACTGGGCTTGATTGCCCCTACTGAAGGTACGCTGGAACGCCTGCCGGGGTTGCGCATTGGCTATGTGCCGCAAAAGCTGCATCTCGATGCCACCCTGCCCTTGACCGTCAACCGCTTTATGCGGCTCAAGCCTGGGGTGAAAAAGGCCGACATCCTGCCCGCGCTTAAACGCGTACATGCTGCGCACCTGTTGGATCAGCCCATGCAAAAGCTGTCCGGCGGCGAAAACCAACGGGTGTTACTGGCACGTGCGCTGTTGAATCAACCGCGGTTGCTGGTACTGGATGAGCCCACGCAAGGGGTAGACGTTAACGGCCAGTTGGCGTTATACGACCTGATCGACCAATTGCGCAAAGAGTTGGGCTGCGCCGTGCTAATGGTTTCCCATGACCTGCACCTGGTGATGGCCAAAACCGACGACGTCCTGTGCCTGAACCAACATATCTGCTGCTCCGGCACGCCGGAAGTGGTGTCAATGCACCCGGAGTTTATCGCCATGTTCGGTAACCGGGGTGCAGAGCAATTGGCGATCTATCGCCATCACCATAATCACCGTCACGACCTGCAAGGCAGAATTGTGCTGAAAAAAACCGGGGGCCGTGAGGCATGATTGAACTGTTATTGCCCGGCTGGCTGGCCGGTGTGCTGTTGGCTGCGGCGGCGGGCCCGCTGGGTTCATTTGTGGTCTGGCGCCGGATGTCTTACTTTGGCGATACGCTGGCACATGCTTCGTTGCTTGGCGTGGCCTTCGGCTTATTGCTGGACGTGAATCCGTTTTATGCAGTGATTGCCGTTACGCTGCTGTTGGCCTTGGTGCTGGTTTGGCTGGAGCGCCGTCCACAGTTGTCGATCGATACGCTGCTCGGCATTATGGCGCATAGTGCGCTATCGCTGGGTCTGGTGGTGGTCGCACTGATGTCCAACGTACGCGTAGATCTGATGGCTTATCTGTTTGGGGATTTGCTGTCGGTGACGATCAGCGATATCTGGATGATCGGTGCTGGCGTGGTGATTGTGCTGTTGGTGCTCTGGTGGCAATGGCGCGATCTGCTGTCGATGACCATCAGCCCGGAGATGGCGCATGTCGATGGCGTTAACCTGCCCCGCGCACGTACCATTTTGATGCTGGTGACCGCCTTGACCATCGGGCTGGCCATGAAGTTTGTTGGCGCGCTGATTATTACGTCGCTACTGATTATCCCAGCCGCAACCGCACGGCGTTTTGCCCGCACTCCGGAACAAATGGCCGGTTATGCGGTATTGATAGGGATAATTGCGGTCACCGGCGGGCTAACCTTCTCGGCGTTCTACGATACGCCAGCTGGGCCTTCGGTAGTGTTAAGCGCTGCGGTGCTGTTTGTACTGAGCCTGTCGAAAAAGCAGCAGGCTTGATCTCATTACGCCAGGGTCTCCCCTGGCGTAACTCCTGGATTGCTACTTCTCTTCCCGCTCGATACCAAAGTGCTTATAGGCATGATTGGTCGCCATTCGCCCACGCGGAGTACGCTGAATAAACCCCTGTTGGATCAGGAAGGGTTCGATCACGTCTTCTATCGTTTCACGCTCTTCACCGATCGCCGCCGCCAGGTTATCCAACCCCACCGGGCCACCGGTAAATTTGTCGATGATCGCCAGCAACAGCTTGCGGTCCATATAGTCGAAACCTTCCGCATCGACGTTCAGCATATCCAACGCCTGCATGGCCACTTCGCCATTGATCACCCCGTTGGCACGTACTTCGGCAAAGTCGCGCACGCGGCGCAGCAGGCGGTTGGCAATACGTGGCGTACCGCGGGCGCGACGTGCCACTTCATGCGCCCCATCGGTAGACAGATCAAGACCCAGGCAGTTGGCACTGCGGGAAACGATATGTTCCAGATCGGCCACCTGATAGAACTCCAGACGCTGCACAATACCGAAACGATCGCGTAACGGGGAGGTCAAGGAGCCAGCACGGGTGGTTGCCCCAACCAGAGTGAACGGTGGCAAGTCGAGCTTGATCGAACGTGCCGCCGGACCTTCACCGATCATGATATCCAGCTGATAGTCTTCCATCGCTGGATACAGGATCTCTTCCACCACCGGTGAAAGACGGTGGATTTCGTCGATAAACAGGACGTCATGGGGCTCCAGGTTGGTCAGCATTGCCGCCAAATCCCCAGCCTTTTCCAGCACAGGACCAGAAGTGGTACGTAGGTTAACGCCCATCTCATTGGCCACGATGTTGGCCAAGGTGGTTTTACCCAGCCCAGGCGGCCCGAAGATCAACAGATGGTCCAGTGCATCGCCGCGCTGTTTGGCAGCCTGAATAAAGATTTCCATCTGCTCACGCACGTGCGGCTGGCCAACATACTCCGTCAGCAGCTTGGGGCGGATCGCTCGATCCAGCACCTCTTCTTCATTGAATGGCTCGGCAGAGATCAGGCGGTCGGCTTCAATCATGGTCTACCCCTTTCCGGCCTACAGTGCGGCACGTAATGCTTCGCGGATTAATGCCTCGCAATCCGCACCCGGCTTGGCAACCTTGCTGACCATCCGGCTGGCTTCCTGCGGCTTATAGCCCAAGGCCACCAGCGCAGAGGCCGCTTCGGCTTCAATATCCATCTCCGCCGCTTTGGCCGCACTGGCCGGCAGAGGGATTTCGCTGCTGTTGTTGAACAGATCGCCGTTCAGGCCTTTGAAGCGGTCTTTCATTTCGACGACCAGACGCTCGGCGGTTTTCTTTCCCACGCCTGGTAATTTGATCAACGTAGTAATCTCTTCACGTTCTACCGCGCTGACAAACTGCTGGGCAGACATGCCTGAAAGGATCGCCAACGCCAGTTTTGGCCCCACGCCGTTCACTTTAATCAGCTCACGGAACAGCGCTCGCTCTTGCTTATCATTGAACCCATACAGCAGCTGTGCATCTTCACGCACCACGAATTGGGTAAACACGATAGCCTCTTGCCCCAGCTCCGGCAGCTCGTAAAAGCAGGTCATCGGCATATGCACTTCATACCCGACGCCATTGGTTTCAAGTAACACCAGCGGTGGCTGCTTTTCCAGAATAATTCCTCTGAGACGACCTATCATTACCCCTCCTGAATGGATCCCTGTACGCGGCGCACTGCCACGCAGTATTGATACAGCTTATACCATAAAAAAGGCTGGATGAATATCCAGCCTCCGATTGATAACAAAACGGCCATGCCTCGGCGGGCGCAGCATGCGGGCCACTAAGTTACAGGCCCCTAACGCAAACGCCCGCGCGCCAAATTCAACCGCCCTTCACTCATACGCAGCACGTTCTGGCTGAGATGGCAGTGAGTAATGGCGATAGCCAACGCATCCGCGGCATCCGCCTGTGGATTGGCAGACAGCTTCAGCAGTGAGCGAACCATATGCTGCACCTGAGACTTTTCCGCCGCACCGGTACCGACCACCGTCTGTTTCACCTGACGCGCCGCGTACTCAAACACTTCCAGGTTTTGATTGACGGCGGCAACGATCGCCACCCCCCGCGCCTGCCCCAGCTTCAGCGCCGAGTCCGGGTTCTTGGCCATAAACACCTGTTCGATGGCGAAGAAATCCGGTTTAAACTGGGTGATGATTTCGCTCACGCCGGCATAAATCAGCTTCAGGCGCGTTGGCATATCATCCACCACGGTACGAATACAACCGCTGGCAACATAGGTCAGTTGGCGGCCCTGCTGGCGGATCAGGCCATAGCCGGTGACGCGCGAGCCGGGATCGATACCCAGTATGATCGCCATTGCTACCACCACCCTGCATTGATTGTTGCCTGGCGTTGCCGGTTGGCAACGCCATCGTTCAGCCGCATTACAGCGTTTCAGCGATCTCGTCGGAGATCTCACCGTTATGGTAAACCTCCTGCACGTCGTCACAGTCTTCCAGCATGTCGATCAAGCGCAGTAACTTAGGCGCAGTTTCCGCATCCATATCCGCTTTGGTGGACGGGATCATGGAAACTTCGGCCGAGTCTGCCTCAAAGCCTGCGGCGGTCAACGCGTCTTTCACTTCACCCAGATTTTCCCAGGCGGTGAAGACGTCAATAGCACCATCGTCATAGGTCTGGATATCTTCGGCACCCGCTTCCAGCGCGGCTTCCATCACCGTGTCTTCATCCAGACCCGGTGCATAGGTGATCACGCCTTTTTTGGTGAACAGATAGGCCACGGAACCGTCGGTGCCCAGGTTGCCACCACACTTGGTGAAAGCATGGCGCACTTCTGCCACGGTACGGTTACGGTTGTCGCTCAGGCACTCGATCATTACCGCAGTGCCACCAGGGCCGTAACCTTCATAGATGATGGTTTCCATATTGGTATCATCATCGCCGCCTACGCCACGGGCGATAGCACGGTTCAGGGTATCGCGCGTCATGTTGTTGGACAGCGCTTTATCGATAGCCGCACGCAGACGCGGGTTCGAACCCGGATCGCCGCCGCCCAATTTGGCGGCAGTCACCAACTCACGGATAATTTTAGTGAAAATCTTACCGCGTTTAGAATCTTGTGCAGCTTTGCGGTGTTTGGTGTTGGCCCATTTACTATGACCTGCCATAAAAAATATCTCCAAAAAGAACTACTGGACAGAATGGATCACAAACTCTTCAATCGCCTGCTGATTACTCCAGGACTTGGTCAGTTTGACCGCCTCGGACGCCTCAAGCCATTGGTAAGCATGATGTTCGGTCAAGACCGGATCGCGCTCATCAGGTAACGCCAGACAGAACCAGTGCTCTTTATTACGAGTGGTTCCCGGCGCATAGCGGTGTCGCAAATGGACAAAGAGTTCAAATTCCACACAGCGCTGGCAATCGAGCAACGGCAGACCCTCTGCTGCGATATCGATGCCAATCTCTTCCATGACTTCGCGCTGTGCGGCATGCGGCGGCGATTCGGCGTCTTCAAGGCTGCCGGTGACCGACTGCCAGAACTCCGTATCGTCACGCCGCTGTAACATCAGCACCCGGCCACTGGATTTTGCATAAATCACCACCAGAATAGACTCGGGCCGCTTGTAATTCATCACTCGCTCTCTTGTTCGGCTGAGGCTTTCTTCACCACGCTGATCGCCAGTTCCTGCAACGAAGCCGGGTTGGCGAAGCTTGGTGCATCGGTCATCAGACAGGCTGCCGCGGTGGTTTTCGGGAAGGCGATAACGTCACGGATGTTCTCGGTACCGGTTACCAGCATCACCAAACGATCCAGACCGAAGGCCAAACCGGCGTGCGGAGGAGTGCCGTACTTCAGCGCATCCAGCAGGAAGCCAAACTTCTCGCGTTGTTCTTGCTCATTGATGCCAAGAATACCGAAAACGGTTTGCTGCATTTCACTGCGGTGAATACGCACGGAACCGCCACCCACTTCATAGCCGTTCAGCACCATATCGTAAGCATTGGCGATAGCTGAGGTAGGATCCTTTTGCAGCTCTTCCGGGCTCATATCGCGCGGAGCGGTAAACGGATGGTGCATCGCCGCCAGGCCACCTTCACCGTCTTCTTCGAACATTGGGAAATCGACCACCCACAGCGGTGCCCAGCTGTCGAGTTTGGTCAGGCCCAGATCGCGGCCGATTTTCAAGCGCAGCGCGCCCATGGCGTCGGTAACGATTTTAAAGCTGTCGGCACCGAAGAACAGAATGTCACCGGTTTGCGCATTGGTACGCGCCAGGATCGCTTCCAGCACTTCGGCACTGAGGAATTTGGCAATCGGGCTTTGCACGCCTTCCATACCTGCAGCACGATCGTTAACCTTCAACCATGCCAAACCTTTGGCACCGTAGATATTAACGAAAGCGCCGTATTCATCGATCTGCTTACGAGTCAGCTGTGCGCCACTCGGAACACAAATCGCGGCCACGCGGCCTTTGGCATCGTTCGCCGGGCCAGAGAACACTTTAAACTCAACGTCTTTAACCAGGTCGGCAACGTCCACCAGTTCCAGCGGGTTACGCAGGTCTGGCTTATCGGAACCGTAACGGCGCATCGCTTCGGCAAAGGTCATGATCGGGAATTTACCCAGATCGACGCCCTTCACGTCCAGCCACAGTTCATGCACCAGTTGCTCCATCACTTCACGCACTTGCTCGGCGCTCATGAAAGAGGTTTCCACGTCTATCTGGGTGAATTCCGGCTGACGATCCGCGCGCAGGTCTTCGTCACGGAAGCACTTGACGATCTGGTAGTAACGGTCGAAGCCAGACATCATCAGCAGCTGTTTGAACAACTGTGGGGACTGCGGCAATGCGTAGAACTTACCTTTATGTACGCGGCTTGGTACCAGATAGTCACGGGCACCTTCCGGCGTAGCTTTGGTCAGCATTGGGGTTTCGATATCCAGGAAACCGTGGCTGTCCATAAAGCGGCGCACAAAGCTGGTGATCTTGGCACGGGTTTTCAGGCGGTCGGCCATTTCCGGGCGACGCAGATCCAGGTAGCGATATTTCAGACGCGCTTCTTCGCTGTTGGTCTGGTTAGAGTCCAACGGCAGCGGTTCGGAGCGGTTGATGATCTCAAGCTGATGAGCAAACACCTCAACTTCGCCAGTCGCCATATCCTTGTTGGTCTGGCTTTCCGGGCGCGCACGCACGGTACCGACGATCTGGATGCAGAACTCGTTACGCAGTTCGAAGGCTTTGTCGAAGGCCGCTTTCTGATCCGGATCGAAGAACACCTGCACGATGCCTTCGCGGTCACGCATATCAATAAAGATCAGGCCACCCAGATCGCGGCGGCGGTTGACCCAACCACACAAAGTGACTTCCTGGCCGACGTGGGCCAGATTCAACTGCCCGCAATATTCAGTACGCATACGCTATCCTTTTGACTTAAGCCGATTCGGCCGGAGGTTGGCAGCAGTTGCTGTTTCCGCACGGCTATTATCTGACGAATTGTTATTTATCACCCGGTTTGAAGTCTGTTGCATACCAGCCGGTGCCCTTTAACTGGAAACCGCTGGCAGAGATCAACTTGGTCAATGCGGGCTGCCCACACGCCGGACATTGAGTCAACGGCGCGTCGGAAAATTTTTGTAGTTTCTCTAATCGATGTTGGCATGAGCCACATGCATATTCATAAATCGGCATAGATCGCTGGATTAAAGATTGGTGAAAAAAGGCGGTCATTATAAAGGAAATTCATGCGCCAGATAAGAGCGAACACGGCATTGTTGCAATGCTAAATGGTGCCAAGCGCCAAGAAACAACACATCGGTTAACAAATTTCCCATTAACTAGCAGCAGTTTTATCACGTAGCCTGTATACACGTCGTCTTTCAAAAGCCAGTAGCACAACCTTAAATCCACTTTAACCCAGAGACGCTCCCAATGCTGAAACTTGATGCCCAAACCACCGCCCTGGTCCTGATCGATCTGCAACACGGCATTCTACCTTACGCCGCTGGTCCGCACAGTGCCAGCCAAGTCGTCACCCATGCGGCCCATCTGGCAGGGCGTTTCCGCGCGCTGAATACCCCCGTGTTTCTGGTTCGCGTCGGTTGGTCTGATTCCTTTGCCGAAGCGCTCAAGCAGCCGGTAGATAAACCTTCACCGTCTCCGGTCGGCGGGCTGCCAGAGTCCTGGTGGGAATTCCCCGAAGAACTGGCGGTACAAGACAGCGATGTGTTGATCACCAAACGTCAATGGGGCGCATTCTATGGCACCGATCTGGACCTGCAACTGCGCCGTCGGGGTATCAAATCGGTGGTATTGGGCGGTATCGCCACCAATATAGGCGTGGAGTCTACCGCTCGTGCGGCCTGGGAACATGGCTACGAGTTGGTGATCGCCGAAGACATGTGCAGCACTTACAGCGCCGAGGCGCACCAATTCGCCTTCGACAATATCTTCCCGCGGATTGCCCGAGTGCGCAGCACCAGTGAGATCCTTGCTGCGCTGTAAAATCTCATCTAGCTGTTGATAAAGAGTAACAGGTGGAAGTCATGCAGAACGCCGACACGCCGTAAATCCGTCCATGGAGGCTCGTATCGCGCATCCCTACGCTCAACGGTCGGCTAACCTGCATTGACCTCCACCCGCCTCAAGCTCAGGTGTTGCGGCGGTAAACGCAGTTTTAGGCACTTGAAAGCAAGGCAGTATGACGCTACCGTTGTTGCCAAAATGTAAAACAGGGAAGATGAGCGTTTGATGTATATCGGACTACCGCAATGGCAACATCCGGCCTGGAACCGCATCGGCCTGCGCGATCTGGCGGACTACAGCCGCTATTTCAACTGTGTGGAAGGTAACACCACCTTCTACGCTTTGCCGAAGGCGGAAATTGTGCATCGCTGGCGCGACATGACCGGAGATGATTTCCGTTTTTGCTTTAAATTCCCCTCAGCAATCAGCCATAAAGCAGCACTGCGCGGCTGTGAAGTCGATATCAAGGCGTTTTATGACTGCCTGCGCCCCCTTGAAGGGCGTATCGGGCAGCTGTGGTTGCAGTTGCCCGCCGCCTTTGCACCCGAGCATCTGGGCATTCTGTGGGCATTTCTTGATGCGTTACCACCGGAGTTCACCTACGGAGTCGAGGTCCGTCATCTGGAATTTTTCGCCAAGGGTGAGGCAGAACGCCAACTGAATCAGGGTTTGCACCAACGCGGCATTAACCGGACCATCCTCGATAGCCGCCCGCTGCACCATGCCAAACCGCACAGCCCAGCGATCCGCGATGCACAACAGAAAAAGCCCAAACTGCCGGTGCATGCAGTGGTAACGGCTAACAACCCGCTGATCCGCTTTATCGGCGGTGACGTGCTGGCGGACAATCAGCGCTGGTTTGAGTCATGGCAACAGAGGTTGCCTGACTGGTCGCAGCAACATCAGCCTTATCTGTTTATTCACACGCCAGATAACAGCGATTCACCGCAGCAGGCACAGAAAATCTGGCAAGGGCTACACGGCATAATTCCGAATTTAGCGATGCCTCCAGACTGGCCAGAGCAAGAAACCTTGTTTTAACCTATTAATCTGATGGGTCCTATCGGATATTTCCTCGCGACAGTCGCGATGATGGCAGTTATGATGCTCGTTGCCAGATTTGGTTACGAATGGAGTTAAAAATGGTAAGCGCGCTCTATGTGGTGCTTGGCGCATTGTTGTTGATCAAACTCTCTTATGACGTGGTCAGGTTGAGGATGCAGTACCGGGTCGCCTACGGTGACGGCGGGTTCTACGAGCTGCAAACCGCGATCCGCGTACATGGTAACGCCGTGGAATACATCCCGATCGCCGCCATCCTGTTGGTGATCATGGAGATGAACGGTGCCGAAGTCTGGATGGTGCATCTGTGTGGTTTGCTGCTGATGGCAGGCCGGCTGGTTCACTACTACGGTTTACGTAACCGTGAAGTCCGCTGGCGCCGTTCGGGTATGGCGGCTACCTATCTTTCTTTGATACTGATGGTGATAGCTAATATCGTTTATCTGCCGTGGGACATTATCTTCAGTTTGCACTGATATCCCCTCTGTTCAGGCGGCCACGCCGCCTGCTTCTGCCTGCGTCGCTTTTCTGTTAGAATACGCCCCTTCGAATTCTGACCTGATTTGCCGCTATGCCAAACCGCGATACTCTTTTTTCCGCCCCGATCGCCAAACTGGGCGACTGGACCTTCGACGAGCGCGTTGCTGAAGTCTTCCCAGACATGATCCAGCGTTCCGTTCCGGGCTACTCCAATATCATTTCGATGATTGGCATGCTGGCCGAACGTTTTGTCCAGCCACACAGCCGGGTGTATGACCTGGGGTGTTCGCTCGGCGCGGCCACGCTATCGATGCGCAGGAACATCAGCGTCGAAGGTTGTCAGATTATTGCGGTCGATAATTCCCCCGCGATGGTAGAGCGCTGCCGCCGCCATCTTGATGCGTTCCGTGCCGATACGCCGGTCGATGTCATTGAGGCGGACATTTTAGACATTACCATCGAAAACGCCTCGATGGTGGTGCTGAACTTCACCCTACAGTTTCTTGAACCGGCCGATCGGCTGCGCCTGCTCGAACAGGTTTATCGCGGGCTACGTCCGGGCGGCGCCTTGGTGCTGTCAGAGAAATTCAGCTTTGAGGATGCGGACGTCGGTGAACTGTTGTTCAACATGCACCACGACTTCAAACGCGCCAACGGCTACAGCGAATTGGAAATCAGCCAAAAGCGCAGCATGTTGGAAAACGTGATGCTGACCGATTCGGTCGAGGCGCATAAAGCGCGCCTCAGGCAAGCCGGTTTTGAACATGCAGAAGTCTGGTT
The DNA here is from genome assembly GCF_003668775.1 of Serratia sp. 3ACOL1. Lineage (NCBI taxonomy): Bacteria > Pseudomonadati > Pseudomonadota > Gammaproteobacteria > Enterobacterales > Yersiniaceae > Serratia > Serratia sp. 3ACOL1. Next base: position 1,911,012 of record NZ_CP033055.1, read on the forward strand.
CCAATGTTTCAACTTCGGCTCGTTGATCGCCCTGAAATCAGGAGAAACCGCATGATCGAGTTTGGAGACTTCTACCAGCGCATTGCCAAAAGCCCGCTGAGCCACTGGCTGGATACGCTGCCGGCGCAAATCACCGCCTGGCAGCGCGAATCGCTGCATGGCAAATTCAAGCAGTGGTTCAATTCGGTAGAGCACCTACCTTCCCTGACGCCGACCCAGTTGGATTTATTGCATGGCGTACGTGCCGAGATGGAACAACCGCTGTCACCTGGCCAGCTCGAAGGCATTGAGAAAATGCTGCGTACGCTGATGCCGTGGCGCAAAGGTCCCTTCTCGCTTTACGGCATTGATATCGATACCGAATGGCATTCCGACTGGAAGTGGGATCGAGTGCTGCCGCATATTTCCCCACTGGCCGGCCGTACCATTCTGGATGTGGGTTGCGGCAGCGGTTACCATCTGTGGCGCATGGTCGGTGCCGGAGCGCATCTGGCGGTCGGTATCGATCCGATGCAGCTGTTCCTGTGCCAGTTTGAAGCGGTGCGTAAATTGCTGGGTGGCGATCAACGCGCCCATGTGTTGCCGCTGGGTATCGAACAACTGCCCGAACTGGCCGCTTTCGACACCGTTTTCTCGATGGGCGTGCTTTATCACCGCCGCTCCCCGCTGGACCACCTGTATCAGTTGAAAAACCAGCTGGTTTCCGAGGGTGAGCTAGTGTTGGAAACGCTTGTAGTGCCAGGCGATCGTCATCAGGTATTGGTGCCGGGCGACCGCTACGCGCAGATGCGTAACGTCTACTTTATTCCGTCTGCCGAAGCGCTGAAGTGCTGGCTGGAGAAATGCGGATTTGTGGACGTTAGAATTGCCGATATCTGCCCGACCAGCACTGAAGAGCAGCGCCGGACTGACTGGATGACCAGCGAGTCACTGGCTGAGTTTCTCGATCCTCAGGATCCAACCAAAACGATTGAAGGCTACCCGGCACCAATCCGCGCCGTGCTGATCGCCAAAAAACCGTAAGCCTTAACCGACTTATTATGTAAGGGCGTAGCAATTCTACGCCCTTTTAGTTGCCTTGTTATTTTCTCAAAGCCTCTAGCAGATCCTTTTCAAACACCCCGCTGGATGAACACTCGAAAGGCTTGACCTTATCGTTGCCATCGCCCGCGACTAGCCCCGCAACGCCATTGACTTGCACCATCACGTTAGTCCCTTCTCCGGCGCTAAAAATCTGCACCAGGATCCGGTAGGTAACATTCAGATTAGACGGCCCAGGCTGGTCTGAACAAGTCAGATACAGACTGGCCAGTTCAGTATCATTGCCCGTCGTGCCAACAATCCCAAGATGTGGGTCGACAACCGTGGCCTTTAACCCTTTCTGCGCAAAAATTGCCTCGGCACGGGTTAACAGCTCATCCGGCTTACGGTTGCCTATCAAGGTGGGCTTCTCAGCAGCCGTCGGTTCACCAGTGGCAGTTTCAGCCGCACTGTCGGGCTGGTTACCGGTTTTGGTTGGCCCATACACCGAGACGCAACCACTCAATGCCAATGCCAATGCCAGCAAAATAATAAAATGTCTCATCGCTCACCTGTAATACAGCGTGGCACAGGCCGTTAACGACATAACAAGGCCGACAATCAGTAAATAACGCATCGCCCCTCCTCCATTAACGATAATAGGCCGCAACACAGCCCGATAATGAACAACAAACCAACATTAACCACACAACATAAACTCTCATCTATCCTCCTGACCAAAAGCGGTTGAACTTGTTTAGTAACAGCACCATCAAACGGTATCTTCTCCACATCAAGATGTCGCTTCCTGTCAGGTGTGTCAGCGCTGGCAATACAATCGTGAGGAAACCAATCGGGGCTCAGCGCTGAGGATTGAACACTTTCTCTGGCGTGGTCGATTGGATAAATTAATAAGGGTGGTTAATGCGATGTGTTGACAGGCTGTTGATGGCCTTGCTTACCATCATGACCGGCATAGGGATTGCCGTCATATTCAATATCGGCGGCACCGTGCAAATGCTCTCGGCCATTTTTCACTGGGTGGAGGGTCTGCGATAAGCCACGGCTGCCGGTTACATTTTATCAATATTTAAATTTAAGGCAGTGGCTCATCGTTAACTAGAGTTAAAGTGTTGGTATCGCGCCAACACCAGAGAAGTATGAACCTGTTTGCCCTGAGCACCTCTACCCTGTTCAGGGCTTTTTTTGCGCATAGATGCAAAAAGCCCCGAAGATTCGGGGCTTCAGACTGGTCTCGCAACCGGGCGCAGCATGCGGCCCCTACGAACTCACTCGGCAGGAGTCAGCATGGCCAACGCGTTCTTCATCGCCTCGACCGTTTCACCATCCACGCAGTAGTGGCTGAATTCGTCAAACTCATTATCGGCACACATGGTGACACCCGCCTTACGGTAACGCATGGTGGAAGGCACCGTATGCCCGGCCGAGCTATGCAATTCCTGAATACCGATATCCACAAACTTATGCATATTACTCAAACGGACACCTGCACCGGCCATAATCACCGGCCCCTTGCTGGCATGCACCAAGTCGCGCAACAGCGGTAAGCCCAACTCGGCATTTTGCTGCTGCCCAGAGGTCAGAATGCGCGCCACGCCGAGTTGTGTCAGTTGTTCCAGCGCCACCATCGGGTTTTGACACATATCGAACGCACGATGGAAGGTCACCGCCATATTACCGCTTAATTTCATCACCTCGCGCATCCGCGCAAGATCGATATGCCCTTCGTCGTCCAGCATGCCGATGACTACACCGGCAAAACCCATCTCGCGGATTTGCGCCACGTCGTTCTTCATAATCTCAAAATCGACGGAGCTGTAACAGAAATCACCCCCGCGTGGTCGTACGATTGGATGAACGGGTATAGTTACCAGCTCCCGAGCCAGCCGCAACGATCCAAAGCTCGGCGTCAACCCGCCCTCACTCTGGCTGGCACACAATTCTATGCGGTCAGCGCCCGCATGCTCTGCTGTTATGGCACAGTCGACGCTATAGCAACAAACTTCCAGCTTCATTAGTGTTACCCCCAGATAACGGTCAAAAATGCTACAGCAAACGTTAACCCGTCGCCCTTAGGCCACAGGATGACAATCTGATAAAAGTCTTAATGGCACGAGGTGCTAACTATGGCACTCAATTTTGATTAATGGATCGATCGCAGTCACAGTGGCGGCGTTAAGTCGGATAAATAACGCGAACGCATCATTTTTCCCCTAGCTCCCCATTCGAAACAGGCAACGAAAGACACGCTACTGTTTCACCCGTTCACTGGCCACGATGTCACGAATATGATGCGGATGGAATTTGATGGTGACATTGCCATCGGTGATCGCCAAGGTCGGATTGGCCAGGCGTTCGCCCTCACCTTTAGGTGAGCTCTGCTTAAGTTTGATGCCCGGCAGCAGCAAGGCTTCGTCAGCCAGATGTTCCAGGGCGCGGGCATATAGGGTAGCAGGATCACCGCTTAGCATCAGCTCTACATGTTCCCATCCTTCATGCGGATAGCGCTTCTCGCCGGGGTACGGCAGTTCAATACAATCAATCTGCCAAGGACCAACCTGTAGTGGCTCATGGAGATCAAACAGGCAAATCGGCCTGCCGTTAATCATCGTCTCCGAAAGCAGCGATCCGCATTGCAGCAACCCCTGCCGCCAACGATCGGCGGTGCTGTTCTGATGGCAACGCAGCGAGATATGGTCTGCGCTGAATTTTACCAGCTCAAGATGGAGCCGTTGTGCAAACTGCTCCAGCGCCAGTTCAAAGCGAGGCAAATCGAGCGTCAGGTCGTTAAGTTCAGCGATCGATGACAAGGTAGTCATAAGTTTCTCAGGCTCTCCAGGATCTTTGGCAGGCCAATAATCTACACGTCGAATCGGCTTGAGGCTATGGATCAGAGAATAAAAACCTAACGGATGAACATAATGTTGTCTATTTTGCGCCCAAGCCTATTTTGGACCGAATTATCCTTCATGAAAGATGAAGCAATCAAGAATCGTCTCATATCATAATTAATTAAACCATTATTAATAATCTTAAGAACGCCTAATGTTTAATCGTTCTTTACCCCCTCAAGGACAACATATATAAATCACTTGAAATGGAATCTAAACACAACCCCACAACAAATGTAATGCCATGTTTTTACTAGTAAAAAACAGAAATCATGCGAACAGTCCTAAACAGTGCCATTACAATTGATTCAATGACGTTAATAAGTTAGGTTAGGAGAGCATTTGATTTTGGATAAATAAACATGATCCTGTTAGGTATATCCCTTGTTTTAATAGCCATCGCTGGCTACGCGATTTATCGCCACTTCAAAACTCGTCAGAATAGTGTGTTACGCTCTGGCCGAGGCAATAAAAAGCGCTAAAGCGTCCATTAATCCGCACCCATCAAACCTATGACAGCGGACGGTTTGATTCACCGACTTACCTTTTTGGCCTTCACTTTTCCCCATCTTTCACCATGCCAGCCCGCGTCAACTACTGACGCGGTGCCGTCAATCGGTTACAATTGCAGGCTGTTTTGTGGTTGAGCGTCGCCTGCGATGTGCGGCGTCGTCCCTGCTGGACTGCAAGTTGTGCGCCAAGGCGTTTTGCAGGCCAACAGAGTAAAACCACCTTTTGATCCGGAGGGCGTACTGCACGGCCCTCGTTTGTCATTTAAGGTAACCCGGTGAATATTCAGGCTCTTCTATCAGATAAGGTCAGCCAGGCGCTGATTGCCGCAGGTGCGCCTGCCGATTGCGAAGCTCAGGTTCGTCAGTCCGCGAAAGCACAGTTTGGTGACTATCAGGCCAACGGCGTGATGTCCGTTGCCAAAAATCTTGGTATGCCGCCACGACAACTGGCAGAGAAAGTCGTGCAACTGCTGGACCTGGGTGACATCAGCAGCAAAGTGGAAATTGCCGGTCCGGGCTTTATCAATATCTTCCTGAACAGCGAATGGGTTGCCCGCCAGGCCGATGCCACCCTGGGCGCCGCTAAGCTGGGCATTGCCCCCGTTAAGCCGCAAACCATCGTGATCGACTATTCTGCGCCCAACGTGGCGAAAGAAATGCACGTGGGTCACCTGCGCTCCACCATTATTGGCGATGCCGCTGCCCGTACTCAGGAATTCCTGGGCCATAAAGTCATACGCGCCAACCATGTGGGCGACTGGGGTACCCAGTTCGGCATGCTGATCGCCTACCTGGAAAAGATGCAAAACGAGCACGCCAGCGATATGGGGCTGTCGGATCTGGAGCAATTTTACCGCGAAGCCAAGAAAAACTACGACGAAGACGAAGATTTCGCTCTGCGCGCCCGTGGTTACGTGGTCAAACTGCAAGGCGGCGACGAATACTGTCTGAAGATGTGGCGCAAGCTGGTGGACATCACCATGGCGCAGAACCAACTGACCTATAACCGTCTGAATGTCACCCTGACCGAAGATGACGTCATGGGCGAAAGCCTGTACAACGCCATGCTGCCGGGCATCGTTGCCGATCTCAAGGCGAAAGGGCTGGCGGTAGAAAGCGAAGGCGCTACCGTGGTGTTCCTGGACGAGTACAAAAATAAAGACGGCGATCCGATGGGTGTCATCATCCAGAAGAAAGATGGCGGTTATCTGTATACCACTACCGATATTGCCTGCGCCAAATACCGTTTCGAGACCCTGGGTGCCGATCGTGTTCTGTATTACATCGACTCGCGCCAGCATCAGCACCTGATGCAAGCCTGGACTATCGTGCGCAAAGCAGGTTACGTGCCAGACTCCGTCTCGCTGGAACACCACATGTTCGGCATGATGCTGGGTAAAGACGGCAAGCCGTTCAAGACCCGTTCAGGCGGCACCATCAAACTCTCCGATCTGCTGGATGAAGCCGTTGAACGCGCCAGCAAACTGATTGCCGAGAAGAACCCGGACATGCCTGCCGACGAAATGCAGAACGTGGCGAACGTGGTCGGCATCGGTGCGGTGAAATATGCCGATCTGTCGAAAAGCCGTACCACGGACTACATCTTCGATTGGGATAACATGCTGACCTTCGAGGGCAACACCGCGCCGTATATGCAGTATGCCTATACCCGCGTCGCCTCAGTGTTCAAGCGTGCTGGCGTGGATGAAAGCAACCTGACGCTGCCGTTGGTGATGACCGAAGAGCGTGAAATCACGCTGGCAACTCGCCTGCTACAGTTCGAAGAAACCCTCACCGTGGTCGCCCGTGAAGGTACGCCGCACGTGATGTGTACCTACCTGTACGACCTGGCGGGGCTGTTCTCTGGCTTCTACGAGCATTGCCAGATCCTCAACGCCGAAAGCGAAGAAGCTCGTCAGAGCCGCCTGAAGTTGGCTCTGCTGACCGCCAAAACGTTGAAAACCGGTCTGGATACGCTCGGGATCGAAACTGTCGAACGCATGTAATCCCATTCGATAGCCGTAAAAAAGGTCGCGTTAGCGACCTTTTTGTTATCTGGTGATTAGCAATAGGGGTATCAATCTACCCGCCGAGCAAAGTCTCTAGGTCGGAAACCAAGGATCCCCAACACCGCGAAGTAGGCAACAATCCCCGCAGCCACCACGACCGATAGACGCAGTAAGCGAGCCAGCATATTGCCCTGATCCCATTCCGGCATCAGCCACATCACGCCAAGCAGTACCGCTGCCATCACCAGCACGGCGACTACCAGCTTGAACAGGAACATCGCCCAGCCGGGTTGCGGTTGGAAAATATCCTGCTTGCGCAGTTGCCAATACAGCAGCGAAGCATTCAGACAGGCCCCCAAACCAATCGACAGCGAAAGCCCGGCATGCTTCAGTGGACCAATAAATATCAGGTTCATCACCTGGGTCAGGATCAGCGTAATGATGGCAATCTTGACCGGCGTTTTGATGTCCTGGCGCGAGTAGAAACCCGGTGCCAGCACTTTCACTACGATCAGGCCCATCAAACCAACCGAATAGGCCACCAGCGCGCGCTGGGTCATCGCCGCATCAAAGGCGGAGAACTTACCGTACTGAAACAGCGAAACGGTTAGCGGCTTGGCCAGGATGCCTAGCGCAATGGCGCTCGGCAAAGCCAGCACAAAGCACAGACGCAGGCCCCAGTCCATCAGGCGGTTATATTGGTCATGGTTACCGCTGGAGAAGCTCTTCGCCAAGGACGGGAGCAGAATGGTTCCCAATGCCACGCCCAACACCCCAGACGGGAACTCCATCAGGCGGTCGGCGTAATACATCCACGAAACCGAGCCGGAGACCAGGAACGAGGCGAAGATGGTGTTGATGATCAGCGAGATCTGGCTGACCGAGACCCCCAGGATCGCCGGCCCCATCTGGCGCATCACACGCCATACGCCAGCGTCATTCAGCTTCAGGCGCGGCAATACCAGCATGCCGATTTTCTTGAGGTGCGGTAATTGATAACCCAGTTGCAGTACGCCCCCCACTACCACCGCCCAGGCCAAAGCCAGCACCGGCGGATTGAAGTACGGCGCGGCAAACAGCGCAAAGCCGATCATGCTGACGTTCAACAGCGTTGGCGCAAAGGCCGGGATGGAGAAACGGTTCCAGGTGTTGAGGATCGCCCCCACCAGCGAGGCCAGTGAAATCAGCAGAATATAAGGGAAAGTGATACGTAACAGCGACGAGGTCAGGGCAAACTTATCCGGCGTATCGGTAAACCCCGGAGCCGTAATAAAGATCACCCAGGGCGCAGCCAGCATGCCAAGCACGGTCACTACCGCCAGCACCAGCGTCAACAGGCCGGAAACGTAGGCAACAAAGGTGCGCGTCGCCTCTTCCCCCTGCTGGCTTTTGTATTCCGCCAGGATCGGCACAAATGCCTGGGAGAAAGCCCCTTCCGCAAAGATGCGGCGTAAAAGGTTTGGCAGCTTGAACGCCACAAAGAAAGCATCCGTAGCCATCCCTGCCCCAAAAACGCGTGCCACGATGGCATCACGCGCAAAGCCCAGCACCCGTGAAAACATGGTCATCGAGCTAACGGCTGCCAGTGATTTAAGTAGATTCATGTGGTTTTTCTGATGAGTACGACGGGTAAATATCAACGCCTGCATTGGCAGGCGTCAGTTGAGTGGCGTTAGTCTACGGCTCCACGCCGTTAATAGCTACCGCCATATGTTACATGGGGTTAACTGGCATCACGCAGCATTTTCTCGATCAATCGCTGGGCGTAAATGGCCTGTTCTCCGGCGGTTTCTGGCACGGTCTGGTTGATGATGGACTGAATAAAATGGTGTACCGCACCGGCAAAACCGCGTTGTTCCAGCGTGGTTTGCCAGCCTGGGGCTGGTTTCTCGAGCACGCCTTGCGGGTCTTCCCGCAGCCATTGGCGCATATCGTTCAGTTGATAGACCGCGCCGTTGGTGACTGCCTGCACACTCTCCCGTTGGCTGCCAGCACGCCGGTGCATGCTGGTCGTAACGATGGTGTCACCACAGGCAAAGTGGTGTTCCGCGTAAAGCATCTCGCCCGCTTCGTTTGCACGCAACTGGCCACTCTGCAAGCTGGCATTCCCGCCTCCCAACCACAGCGCGGTATCCACCACGTGCAGATAATCATCCAGCAAGGTAAAACGCAAATCCTTGGGTCCTACGCTATCGGCGCGGTGTTTATCCATACGGATCGAGGCCGGTAGCTGCATTTGCTGTTTCAACTGGCGATACAGTGGCGCAAAACGGCGGTTGAAGCCCACCATCAGTGCCACGCCCTGCTTTGCGGCCAGCTCGATCAACTGCTCACCCTGCTCTAACGTTTCCGCCAGCGGTTTATCCACATAGACGTGTACGCCCTGCGCCAGCAGTTCACCAACCACCTGAAAATGGCTAGCAGTGCTGCTGTGTACGAACACCGCATCACACTGCTGTGCCAGACTATCAAGGCGAGAGAAATAGGGCATACGATAGCTATCGCATACCGGCTGGGCTTTCTGCTGATTCGGTGAAAAGCCGCCGACAAGCTGCCAGTCCACCGCTTGAGAAAGAATTGGCAGGTAAGCCTTTTGCGCGATACCGCCTAAACCCACGACCCCGATACGAAGTTTACTCATGTGAACCCCGCGCCAGCAGTTGCTGCACCTGTTGTTTCAATTCAGCGACTTCAGCCTCCAGACGCACCACGCGTTCAGTCAATTCACCAGCATTAGCCTCCTCGGCTTCGGCCGGAGCCGCATCAATCTGGCCGCTGAACAGGTGCATAAAGCGGCTCTCACGCTTGCCTGGCTCACGCGGCAAACGCACCACGAACGGCCCATCTTCACGGGTCGTCAACTGTTGCAACACCTCTTCCACTTCGCTGACGTCGTTGAATTCGTGCATCCGGTTGGTGCGGGTACGCAGTTCGCCCGGCGTCTGCGCGCCACGTAACAGCAGGGTCGCAATTACCGCCACTTCGGCTGGCGACAGTTTCAGTTGGCCAAACTCGGAGTTGCAAAAACGCTGCTCATACTTCACTACTCGATTGCCAAAACCACTTAAGGTGCGCAAAAAGTGTCTTCTCAACAGCAAATCGAGCTGCTGCTGGACTTCGCTTTCCGTCAGGTCCATCACCGGCTCGCGGTTGGTTTTTTGATTACAGGCCAGCGTAATGGCATTCAGGGAAAGGGGATATTGGTCAGGGGTGGTCACCTGCTTTTCCATCATGCAGCCGATCACTCGGGCTTCTTTGGCATTTAATTCATATTTCATTGTTACGGCCTCAGCGTGGTGGTTGCCACTCTTTATTGGTCAATGCGGTCAGCACATGATCCTGCCACTGTCCGTCGATCAGCAGGTAATCCTTGGCATAGCCTTCGCGTTCAAAACCGAGCCGGGTCAGCAACGCTCCGCTGCGTTGGTTGTGCGGCATATAGTTGGCCATAATGCGATGCATCCGTTGTTGGCGCTGCATATAACGGATGGCCGTTTGCAACGCTTCGTACATCAACCCCTGTCCCTGCCACTTCTCACCCAGGGAATATCCCAGGAAGCAGGCATGGAACGAACCGCGCAGCACATTGCTGAAGTTGGCCACGCCGCACACATGAAGTTCTTCCGGATCGAGCAGGATAAAATAGTAGGCACTGCCCTGCTTTTGCATTTCCGTGATCATAGCCAGGCGGGCTTGCCAGCCAGAGGGGTAACAGTGGCTATCATCGCGCACCGGTTCCCAGGGCTTCAGGAACGCCCGGTTTTCGGCATAGTATTCGGCCAGGCGGTAGGCATCACGTTCGTGAACTAAACGGACAACCAGCCGGTCGGTGGTAAGGCGTATTTTCGGTGATGCAGAGCGATAGCCAAACATCATTTCCCCCGCGGTCAGAACGGTTCGATAAGAAGTATTGATTGGGTCAACGTCTACGGGCTCAGGCGTTATCTCGCATGACTCATGGCAGACTATCGGCGTAAAACCGCGTATTCCCCCGGTAATATAACCGTAGCCTGCCCGGCAGGTAAGCCCCTTAGCGCTCAGTAAATAGCCAGTTAGCTGTTTTTCCCATTTTTAAGTGTAGTTTTGCCACTCAGGTAACGTATTGACGATTAAAAAATATTATCTATCGCCCCCCTATCAGCCACCGCATATTGGGTAGAGAATAATCTAGGTAGTCTTCCTCTCCTTTTAACTGCTCGTGGTGAAGCATGTCTCTGGTATCGCAAGCTCGGAGCTTGGGTAAGTATTTTTTATTGTTCGATAACCTGTTGGTGGTTTTAGGCTTTTTCGTCGTCTTCCCACTTATTTCTATTCGCTTTGTCGATCAACTGGGCTGGGCGGCCGTGGTCGTGGGCCTGGCTCTGGGGTTACGCCAACTCATTCAGCAGGGATTGGGGATCTTTGGTGGAGCGATTGCCGACCGTTTTGGCGCCAAACCGATGATCGTCACCGGCATGCTGCTGCGTGCGGCGGGCTTTGCCACCATGGCGATGGCCGATCAACCCTGGATACTGTGGTTTTCCTGCGCGCTGTCCGCCATTGGCGGCACCCTGTTCGATCCGCCCCGTACCGCGCTGGTCATCAAACTGACCCGCCCGCATGAACGCAGCCGTTTCTATTCACTGCTGATGATGCAAGACAGCGCCGGTGCCGTGATCGGTGCGTTAATCGGCAGTTGGCTGCTGCAGTACGATTTCCATTTCGTCTGCTGGGTGGGCGCGGGTATTTTCGTGCTGGCCGCTGGTTGGAACGCCTGGCTATTACCCAACTACCGGATCTCTACCATACGAGCGCCGATGAAAGATGGCATGATGCGCGTGCTGCGCGATCGCCGCTTCCTGACCTATGTGTTGACGTTGACCGGCTATTACATGTTATCGGTGCAGGTAATGTTGATGCTGCCAATCGTGGTTAACGAGATCGCCGGTTCGCCGTCGGCGGTCAAATGGATGTACGCCATAGAAGCTGCACTATCGCTTTCATTGCTATACCCGCTGGCCCGTTGGAGCGAAAAACACTTCCGGTTGGAACAACGCCTGATGGCCGGCTTGCTGCTGATGACCCTCAGCCTGCTGCCCGTCGGTTTTGCCACCAGCCTGCAAGCGGTGTTTACTCTGATCTGCTGCTTCTACCTGGGATCGATCATCGCCGAACCGGCGCGTGAGACCCTGAGCGCCTCGCTGGCCGACTCACGGGCACGCGGCAGCTACATGGGCTTTAGCCGCCTGGGGTTGGCACTCGGCGGCGCATTGGGTTATACCGGCGGTGGCTGGATGTATGACACTGGCAATGCGATGGGCATGCCGGAGTTGCCCTGGTTCCTGCTGGGGCTGGTGGGCTTTATCACGCTGTTTGCCTTGTACTGGCAATTTAATCCGCGTACCGCAGCCCCCGCAATCGTCCGCGGTGGCTGATTTTTGCCCGGGCGCATCCCTTGCGCCCAGTCTCTGGCGACCAACTCTTCCAAAGTTGCTATCCTGATAGTACAAAAAACGGCGCAGAAAGGCTTATGATGGAGCATCATCCCACGACAACCTGCGCAGCGGCCCAGACTGGCTGCTAAACCCGACAACAGGAGCATGCATGAAACTGTTTATTTACGACCACTGCCCATTCTGCGTAAAGGCTCGCATGATATTCGGCCTCAAGGATTTGCCGGTGCGTTTGGTGACCCTGCTAAGCGATGACGAAATCACCCCCACCAGCATGATCGGCAAGAAGATGGCGCCAATCCTGCAAAAAGACGACGGTAGCTATCTGCCCGAAAGCATGGATATCGTGCATTACGTCGATAACCTGGACGGCAAACCGCTACTGACGGGAAAAACCAATCCGGCCATCGCCGCATGGTTGCAACACACTGCCACCTACGTCAACAAACTGCTGTTACCGCGCTTTGCCAATGCCGATTTCGAAGAGTTCGCCACTGACAACGCGCGCCGCTATTTCAGCGACAAAAAACAGGCCGCCAGCGGTGATTTTGCCGTATTACTGGCCGACAGCGCCGACCTCATCGCCCAATTGGAAGAGGATCTAGCTACGCTCTCCCCGCTGATCCAGTCATCGGAAGCGGTCAACGGCACGCTCAGTGAAGATGATATCCATCTGTTCCCGCTGTTACGCTCGCTGTCGATCGTGGCCGGTGTCGCCTTGCCGGACAACGTGGAGGCTTACCGCAACCACATGGCGCAGCGCGTTGATATTCCGTTGCTGTTCGATATGGAGCAATGATCCACATCGGCGATAAGGGAGTCACGCGCAGATGCTAAAAATGTTTTTTGTCACCGCTCGTGACCGCGCCAGGCTGCAAGAAATCTCTTCCGTACTAATCCGTTACGGTTTGCAGGATGTCATCAGGCTGCTAGGGTTAGGCAAGATGCTTGGCGGCCTGAGAAGCGGCGGCGTGGAGGTCGATAATCAGACATTGCCAGAACGTCTGCGCGCGGCCCTGGAAGCTTTAGGGCCAACCTTCGTTAAATTCGGCCAGATCCTGGCCACCCGCACCGACCTGCTGGAACAGCGCTGGACCGACGAGCTGGAGCGCCTGCATAGCCAGGCGACAACCCTACCCTGGGAAAAGCTGGCCGCGCAGATCACCGCCGATCTGGGCGGTGATCCTCAGCAGGTATTTGCCCAATTCGATCCCATCCCGTTAGCCGCCGCCTCCATGGCGCAAATCTACCGCGCCCGCCTGCACAGTGGCGAGTCGGTGGTGGTGAAAGTGTTGCGTCCAGGGTTAGCCAAAACCATTCATGCCGATCTGCGCCTGTTGGCCTATCTGGCAGAAACCGTGGAGCAACAAAGCCCGGCACTGGCGCGTTATCGCCCGCACCAGATGGTGCAAACGCTGGCCACCGCGCTCAATCACGAGCTGGATCTGACGCATGAAGGTAATAATTGCGATCGGGTTGCGGAACACTTTGCCAAACAGCCCGAAGTGGTGATCCCGAAAATTTATTGGCAGCACTCGTCAAAACGCCTGCTGGTACAACAATATCTGCCCGGCATCGCCCCCGAAAATCCGCAGCAATTAGCCGCCGCCGGGTTCGATGGCCCGTTGCTGGCACAGCGTGGCGCGCAAGCATTTATGACCATGGTGCTGGAACATCGGCTTTATCACGCCGATCCTCATCCCGGTAACGTAATGGCCCTGGGCGACAACCACGTAGGGTTTATCGATTTTGGCATGGTTGGCCAGTTGTCGGAACGGCGGCGTAACCAACTTCTGCTGTTGCTGCAGGCCATTGCGGAACGCCAGAGCGACGGCATCGTCAATACGCTGATCGCCTGGTCTGACAGCCAGGAACTGGATCTGACCGATCTGGAACAGGCTGCGCAAAACTTTCTCGATAAGCAAGCCTCAAGCACCCTGACTCTGGGCAAGGCACTTACCGACCTGTTGGTGATGGCCCGTGAGCATCAGCTACCGTTACCTCCCGATCTGGTGCTGTTATTCAAGGCGCTGATCACCGCGGATGGCGTTTTACATCGCCTGGATCCCGCCTTTGATATCGTAGCCACCCTTAAACCGATGTTGCGCCAGGTGATGCTCCAGCGCTATACACCCGAAGCGCTGCGCCGTCGTGCTCTATTGCTGGGTGGTGAGACGCTGGATGCCGGAGAGGAACTGCCACAGGCCATTCGTTTGCTGATGCGCCGTTTAAAGCAGGGCAAGATCGACGCCGAAATCAACGTCAAGAACCTCGGCCAGCTCAGCAAAGCTTTGGAACGTGCGGCGGTCACGCTGGCCATTGCGATCGTCACGGCGGCATTCGCACTGGGGCTGGCTCCTTATCTGATGCGTTCCACCAGCCAGCTGTGGGGCATTCCTCTGTTCCCCGCGCTTGGCGGGTTAACCTGTCTGGGAGGCGTGGTGCTGTTGGTATGGCGGCTGCGGCGATAGGTAATTTCAGCCTTATCCGACTAGGTAAAAAACCCTTTGCGCCGCGTCATCTGTTATCCTGCGAGCTGAAATTTTTCTTTGCTGGCAGTCACCTTTGGTTTGCAACAGTCAAAGTCTGCCGCATTTTCGTTTTACGAGGTTTGAATGAAGAAGATCCTGATGGGCATGGCTGCCCTGGTCGTTGCCGGTACGCTTGTCGGCTGTAACCAGCTTACCCAATACAGCGTCAGCGAGCAGGAAGTGAATAATTACCTGCAAAAACACAACGACTACCAAAAGCAGATCGGCGTGCCGGGGTTGGTTGATGCCAATATTGTGTTAACCCAGTTGCAGAGCCAGATTGGCCGTACAGAACCTAATAAGGTCACGCTTTCCGGCAATGCCAAGGTCAATATTACTTCGATCCTCGGGCCACAGGCCGCCGATTTGCAGTTAACGTTGAAGGCGCAACCGGTCTACGACCGCGAAAAAGGAGCGATCTTCCTCAAGGAAATGGAATTGGTCGATTATCAGGTGCAGCCGGAGAAGATGGATACGGTGATGAAGGCTCTGTCGCCTTACCTGAATCAGTCGTTGAAATCGTATTTCGATCAGAAACCGGTGTATGTTCTCAATGCGGATAAGAGCAAAACGGAAGCCATGGCACTCAAGCTGGCTAAAGGGTTGGAAGTGAAGCCCGGTCAGTTGGTGATCCCGTTCACCGATTAATTCTTTTGGGCGCAGTCTAGGCTGCGCCCTCTCACATTTACTCTTCTTCGTCCTGCCCTTCTTCACCTTGTTCATACTCTGCTAGCTCATCACACATGGCGGCAATGGCATGGCGAGCTATCTCTGCCAGAGTACGGTAAAAACCGCTGGTGGCGTGTGCCTCGACCTTACCCAGGAAGCGGCCACACCAAGGCAGCAAGAACTCGTTAAACAGCGTGATTTGCGCCTGGACTTCATCTTCCTGCGACTGATCTTCCAGCCAGGAGGCGGCCAACAACAGCGAACCGAAATGATCGGCTGGCGCTTCACCTAATGGCATCCCACGCTGCTGGAGAAATACCCGCACGTCCGCTTCGCTGGCCCCTTCAACGTAGGACGAACGCAGTGGTGAGACGCTGCACTCGCTGCCGACAAACAGAGCGTTAAAATCGGCGGCCAACTGCGGATCGGTACAATGCTGTTGCAAACGAGTCAGCAGTTCGTCCTGCTCGAGCGGCCAGTGCTGCTGCAGTTTGCCCTCTTTGATCAAGGTAAACAGTGGCTCCAACAACGGATCCTGCGGCTGGCGGTAAAACAGCGTGCCCAACACCCGGCAGACAACGGAAAACTCATTCATGATAACACCCTATAAAACTAAAATTTGCCGTGACGATGTCACAGATCGGCTAATTCCGCAATTGCCGGTCTGCCACGCTGCTCAAGAAAGTTCAGGATCCGGCGCGGTGACACGTTTAAAACGCGCTCCTGCGGGAAATCCACTTCCTCAAGGATACGCTCGCAGTGTTCAAAACCACCTAGAGCAAAAGCCACGTGCGAGTCAGAGCCTAATGCCAGCCAGCCGCCAGCGTCACGCACTGCGGCAGCTATCGCACGGCAATTTGATTCACTGCCCTTACGGGAATGAATAAACGAAGAGTTATTCAGCTCCAACGCTACCTGATATTTGGCTGCCGCTGCGGCTATCGCCGGGATATCGACCGGATATTTTGGGTTGCCCGGATGGCTGATGATATGGACATCGCCCTGCACCATGGCGGCAATCATCGCCTCGGTGTTGGCGGCCCGATCCTGCGGAGCAAATACCGGCTCATGGAACCCGGCAATAATCAGATCGATTTCGTTGAGCATGGGTCCGGTGCAGTCGATATCACCGGCCAGGTTTTTGATATTGGCCTCAATACCGCGCAGAATGCCAATGCCATCCACCAGACGTGGCCACACACGCATGTTCATAAAGTGCCAGTAGTGTGGCGCATCGGCCATATCCGGCCCATGGTCGGTGATGGCGAACAGTTTGATGCCTTTGTGTTTCGCTTCGGCGATATAGTCGTGCAGGGTGCTATAGGCATGGGTACTGGCTACGGTATGCATATGTAAATCAACGGGGTACATTCTTTCTCCTTCTTAGGCGCTCGCCAGGGTCAGCGGATGGCGGCCAATCCTTGTTCATGATAGCAGTTAACGCCGCTAGCGACATGTTAACGGATTGGGAAAGCATCAATAGCCACGCTGAATATCAACCAGTCCAGCAGGCTGTTCACCCGCCTCAAGCCGCAGGAGATTGGCACTAACCTGATCCATCGCCTGTTCCGGCAGAGTAACAGCAGCAATATGCGGGGTAATCGTGACACGGGGATGACGCCAGAAGGCATGAGCGGACGGCAAAGGTTCGTTGACAAAGACGTCAAGCATGGCGGCCGCCAGTTGCCCTTGTGCCAACATCGCCAGCAGATCGTCTTCCACCAGATGGGCACCGCGCGCAATGTTGATCAGGTAAGCACCTGGCACCAAACGGCTAAACAGCTGGCGATTAAGGATACCCGCAGTTTCAGGCGTATTGGGCAACAGGTTGATCAGCAACCGCGTGCCATCAAGAAACGCCGCTAACTGAGGTTGCCCGGCAAAACTCTGTACGTGCTCAATCTGCTTGGGGCTGCGGCTCCAGCAGCGGACGTTAAAACCGAACGCCACCAGCTTTTGCGCCACACTTTTCCCCAATACCCCGGCGCCCAGAATGCCGATGGTGAAATCACTCTGCTGATGAGGCTCAAGCGGCAACCAGTTCTGCTGCTGTTGCTGCAACTGATACTCATCAAAACGACGAAAATAGCGCAACACGCCAGCCAGCGCGTATTCATCCATCTGCTGCGCCATGCCGGTATCCTCCAGCCGGATTAGCGGTACTCCCGCCGGTAGGACACCGGGATGCTGACGTTCCTGCTCAAGAATGGCGTCTACTCCAGCTCCCAGAGCAAAGATCCCTTTCAGATCGCGGCGGTTGGCCAGCATCTCATAGGGTGGCCGCCATACCAGCGCGTAGTCCGCCGGACGATCGTCCCCAGGCTGCCATGCCCGGATATTCGCCTGTGGTAAACGCTTCGCCATTCCTGCCAGCCAATCTTGCGCATCAAAAAACGGGTGATAGAAAATAATATTCACTGCCGGTTCCCTTGTTGGGTGGATTTTTAGCTATCCTTTCGCGCTTTGCCACACTATGCAAGAATAAACTGGCAGGGAGAAGGCGGAATTATCGTGCGACAAATCAGCAGATTGCTGGAAGTTTGGCTAAACGCACACGGTTATGGCACAAGGCTATTGACGCTGGGATCAGATTCTCCTACATTAGCGCCCGTCGACAGCGTAAACCGTTGCCGATGACAAAACGGTGAGGTGTCTGAGTGGCTGAAGGAGCACGCCTGGAAAGTGTGTATACGCGTAAGTGTATCGAGGGTTCGAACCCCTCCCTCACCGCCATCTTAAATGAGAAAGCCTGAATTCACATTCAGGCTTTTTTATTGCATGTACCACCCTCTGGGAGGGGTGAGAATCCTCGACAGGGTTCGACAAAATGGCTCGCATCGCAGAGACATTTTGGACGGCCGACCGGCCGCCCGCAGGGTGAGCTTGCGAATCAAGCCCTCCCTCACCGCCATATTACAAGAGAAAGTCTGGACTAACATTAAGCTGTCCAAAGATATTCTTATCGGTTAACAGATCGGGATGGCACACTGGCACCAGTCTCTCCTCAAAGAGTACCTGCCTACGCATGCCTGCCCATGCTGGGTGCTCGAAATGAATCGCCGCGTCAAATCCGCTCCCGGAGAGAAGCAAGGGATCGGTTTTGGCCGCGATATTTAACGTGATGTCCGTGTATAAGGATTGGCAGCCGCTGAGGCGGGGGATCCGAGCATACTGTAAATCTCAGAAATGACCTGCATTGTTGCGTCTTCGATTCTCCCTTCATTACAGCATAAAACCCAGCCGTGATTTGCAATTTCTCGCTCGAATGCCTTGGTACAAGCGGCATGCTCCTCTACCTTAGAAATCACTGTACTGCCTAGCCCACGCGATCGGGCCGCGGCCCTTGCCCATGAAATATCAGGCGCAGTAATCACCCCGACATGCAGGTCTGGCGCTCGCACGTTTCGTTCAATATTAAGCTGTAAAATCTCTGCGAATGGAACCATTCGCCGAAACGCGGCATCCGAAGGGT
This sequence comes from Serratia sp. 3ACOL1, assembly GCF_003668775.1. Lineage (NCBI taxonomy): Bacteria > Pseudomonadati > Pseudomonadota > Gammaproteobacteria > Enterobacterales > Yersiniaceae > Serratia > Serratia sp. 3ACOL1. Next base: position 1,929,569 of record NZ_CP033055.1, read on the forward strand.
ACCAGCGATCCATCAAGATAATGCTGTCCGGTGGCTGCTTAGTCAGCACATGCTGGGAAATCCAAGCACGGCTATCAGCAAAGCGCTCACAAACCTCCAATTCCAAATCCAGGGTGGGATTTCTGGCGTGCTTGTTAACGAGGGCCATTGTTTCCGCCCTGTAGGGATCGCTTTTTTTCTCGCAGAGTCGGATCACCTTCTTGTTGTCAGCCCTTAATACTTTCGTAATGGCCTCTAACAGTGTGGTTTTACCGGCTCCCTTGGGCCCATCCAGAGAAACAAACAACTGACGACTCATTCTTTAAATGACGATGGGTATACGGTTTTTGTAAAGCCTACATCTTGCAAAAGCATCTTCCTTCTTTCGTATGAGCTGTATGTCGGCCTGACTAGACCTGTTAAAAGTATTGCTATTGTCTTTAATGGTGGCGCTGCTTTTAACTTTAATGGGATTAAAATTTACACTGCAGAGTAGGACCATGAGGGTCTCACAGTCTTACTCTGCTTCTTGTTATCATTGAGTTATGTTGATGCGTCCGCTTCTGGCACATCACGGACATTTCAACTTTGCCCTACCGCACATCTGAACTCATTACCTACTTTGCAAAAACATAGTTGGTTCGCAAAATGGCCCCCTCCCCGCCCCTCAAATCAGCTTGGCTTCCCTAAGCTCACTCTTCAGATAGGCATAATAGATAGGAGCGGCAACCACGCCTGCCAGGCCGAATGCGGCCTCAAAGACCAACATCGCCAGCAAGATCTCCCAAGAGTTAGCCCTGATTTTAGTACCGACAATACGGGCATTAAGGAAGTACTCAAACTTGTGGATCACGATCAGGTAGAGCAGCGCAATCAGTGCCACTCCGAGTGAAACCGACAGGCCAGAGATGAAAACAATGGTATTGGAGATCAGATTGCCGATCACCGGCAGCAGGCCAAAGATAAAGGTAAACACCACCAGCGTTTTCGCCAACGGGATATGGATCCCACACAGCGGTAGCACACCAAGGATAAAGATAGCCGAGAAGAAGGTATTGATTGCCGATATTTTAACCTGAGCAAACACAATATTGCGGAACGCCTGCGATAACAGCGAAATCCTTTTCATCAGCTCACTTTTCAGTAATGGCCGATCCTCGCTGCTATCAATGTTATACAGTGAGACTATGGCACCGAGCACCATCCCGATCAGCATGGTCACCAGGCCATGCAGTACACTCTTACCCATCGTCTGCAGCAGCGCTATGTGCTGTTGCATCCGGCTCAGGATCTCGTTCTTCAGTTCTTCCACACTCAACGGCAGGTAGCCCGGCATATATTTTGCCACCTCTTGCTGGACATCCTGCAGGATGAACGCAATACGGGTGTTAATGGCAGAGATATTCTTCATATCCTGCATCAGATAGCCGACGATACTCCCCACAATGGTGATCAACAGGCCGACCACCAAAGTACTGATCACCGCCACAACCAGCCATCTGGCACGATGGCCACCGATGACCTTCTGAAAATGTGGCGTCAGGATATTCACGATCTCGTAAACCAGAAAACCAGCCATAAAGCAGGTAAGAAGATGCAACGGCAGCAGCAGCAGGATCCCCCCCATCACAAAGATGAAACTGATTATCCTGGCCTGTTTGACATTCATTATCTGCATTGTTACTCGCTTGTCCCTGAGGGGATAGAATTTTTAAGCACCTGTTTAGTATTATATTTCATTTATCATGTCCACCAGAACACGACAAGCTAAATTCATCCAACCTCAAGCCGGAAGCTTGGGCTTTTTCCCTAATAGCTCTCAGGCTCTGCGGGATGGCTGTCCCCTAGCACATGTGGCGATTTCACGAATACCCCTTTCCACGGCACCGAGCCAGTATTGACCAGAAAATGCGCCTCACCAGGATCACACTGCAACACATCCCCTTCACGTAGCATGTGCATATCCCCTTCCAGATACAGGCACACCTCTCCACTGAGGGTATAAAAAACTTCGCAAACCTCCTTGTGGCGGTGATTTCTGAATGACTGCCCTGGTTGCAACACCACGACGCCCATATCGCACATCGGGCCGCGGATCAGGTATTTCGGGCCATTGTCACCGAAGCGATAGTCGTGAGCCATTTCACTAGTCTTGAGCATGATTACCCTCCTTTAAAGGCCTGGAGCCTTCCACATTGACGTCGTCAAACCGTGATCGACCAAACCAAGTTGATCCAGATACACCTCCAGCCATTTTTGACGTGCCTGCTGATAAACCTCACTGTTTTCTGGATTCGGGATATGTTCCCTATCCCAACGCACCAGGCTCTCCCCCGCATCCGCCAACGACGAATAGACTCCTACCCCCACTCCAGCGGCAATAGCACATCCCAGCGCGGTCGCTTCCTTGACCACCGGGACTCGTACGGTCAGCCCGGTGACATCGGCCAGGATCTGGCTCCAGAGCGTCCCCTTTGAACCGCCACCGGCAAACACCAGCGAATCGGCCTTGATACCTGAAAACTCGGCAATTTGTTGCAGATTACAGGCCGACACGATAGCCGCGTTCTCTTCCAGGGCGCGGAACAGCGTGGCTTTGTTGCACTTTTCCGGGTCGATTGACAGGTTGATAAATGAGGGGGCGGCGTGATACCAGTTCTTAAAGCGCATGACATCGGAGAAGATGGGCATAACGCCATAAGCACCTGATGGTACACGCCTGGCCATATCCTCCAGCAACGCATAGGTATCCACGCCCAGACGTTCACCAATCAGCTTCTCCTCGGCGCAGAAGGCATCACGGAACCAGCGCATGGTCAGCCCGGTAAAAAAGCTGATGGATTCAGCCTGGACCATGCCCGGGATCACATGCGGGTTAATGCGCACATTCATATTGGGATCGGTAACCGGCGCAGGAAGGTTCACGACCTGCTGCCAGAACGTTCCCCCTAATACGGCGATCTGCGCTGGTCTGACGATGCCAAGCCCTACGCAACCCAATTGAACATCACCGCCCCCGACAATCACCGGGGTGCCAGCCCGCAGGCCTGAAAGTGTGGCAGCGTTGTCCGTCACCGCCCCCAGCGGGGTTCCCGTCTCTTTTACCGGTGAAAGAATGTCCGAACGCAGGCCCGCCATTTCCAACAGGCCTTTTCTCCAGTCTCGTGTGACCAGATCAAGCAACCCGGTAGTCCCGGCATTTGACGGATCGACCGCAAGTTCACCGCTGAGCATATAAGCCAGCCAGTCACTGATCATGGTGACCGCGGCTGCCTGGCGATAGATATCAGGGCGGTAGTGCGCCAACCACAGCAGCCGGGGCATTGCGCTGAGTGCCAGCGTCTGCCCTGAACAACGGTAAACCTCATCTTCAAAAGTATGGTTGTGGATCTCTTTTAACTCGCTGACCTCACGCGTTGCCCGTGCATCTACGTTGGCGCATGCCCAGATTGGCTGACCTTCTGCATCATAGATCACAATCCCTTCACGCATTGAACACGCAGCCACGGACGCAATCGCCTCCGGCGCAATGGCCGCCATCTTTAACGCTTGATGGATGCATTGGCAGGTGAGGTGCCAGTTTTTGGCAAGATCGAATTCCATGGAGCCCGGTACATCAGGAACCGCCAAATGTAGCCATTCGGCTTGCCCTACTGAGACTTGATTGCCTTCCAAATCAAAAATTACCGCTCTGACGCTGCCGGTACCGGCATCCAGAGCCATCAGGTATTGGCCTGATGTGGCAGGAGTACAGAGTCGAGCCATGTGTTTGTCCTCGGCTGGTGTTTGAGACAGTCTGTTACATCGTTATTAACCTTTACTTTCCAATAAGTTTGAGCATTTCTGCCGCCGTGTCCTGATCGGTGACCAAGGCGTTGATATAGCCACCCTTCAATGCCGCCACGATCGCTTCAGCTTTTGGTACTCCCCCCGCAACCCCGACAACGGTAGGTATGGTGGCGAGTGCACTTAAACTCAGTCCTATCAATTCTTGATGGATCTGCATGTCGGGAATGATTTCGCCGCTGGCATCAAAAAAGTAGCCGAGAATATCGCCAACGGCACCTTTGCGGCCAATCATCAGCTGTTCACCTTCGGTGATATAACCAGCGCGTAAAATGGTGGCGGCATCTTTTTGACTCACCGCACCGATCCCTACTACAGCGACATCGGCAGCCTGGGCCGCCAGCAGCACGTCCCTGACGCTATTTTCATCCCGCAGAGTGCGGGCAATATCGGCAGAGGAAGCGCGCAACGGAGCTGGGATCATGCTGACGCTGCAGGCGGCATCCAACTGACCAATCCCGGTCATATAAGGTCCTACACCACCGGAAAGCGTGACCAGCCGAATTTGCTGCGAAGAAATGAAACCACTGAGCCTTTTCAAGGTGCTCATGGTGGCCTCACCAAATCCCGCTGCCAACAGCTGCTGCGGCTCCAGAGACTCCATCAGCATGTGTGCCGCCCCGATCCCCAACCTCGCGCTGTCATCAGCCTCGGCCAAGGCGGGTAATACGCGAATGTTTTTCAGGTCAAAGTGCTTTTTCAATGCATCTTCATACTGTAGGCAACCTTCAAAGCGAGAGTTAATCTGCACCCGAATAATCCCAGACTGATGCCCTTTCTCCAGCAAACGCGAGACTTTAAGGCGCGTCAGCCCAAGCCGGGCGCTAATCTCGCTTTGCGTCAGCCCATCGTGATAGTAGAACCAGGCGATGCGGGCGACCTGCTCCTCCTCACACATGCCATGTTCGGGTGTCAATGCACTGTCATTTATCGTCATAAATCCGCTTCTCTTTGAACATTTTTAAATCTTGAACACAATTGTTCCGCTATCGCTCAACAATAGCTGTGAGTCATGCCACAAATATACACCAAATTTGAACATCGGTTTTCACAGCAAACAATTATTCAAAAAACGTGATCGCAGTGATGGTTTTATCGCCAAACCATGACTAAGGTTATGAACAATTAGTTTTCTAAAAAATATTTGTTCAACTCAGTCACTCATCTTCGAGTGAACGGAGGCAAGATGCAAACCGGTGAATATTCAGATCCGCCTCTGCTCTGCGTGCAAAACATTAATAAACACTATTCCGGTGTTGAGGTGCTGAAAGGTATCGACTTTACCCTGCATGCCGGGGAGGTACATGCCTTGCTCGGTGGCAATGGCGCGGGGAAATCTACGCTAATGAAGATCATCGCTGGCGTAGTCCCACCGGACGGCGGCGCTATCGAGATCAATGGCCAGCGTTGTGCCAATCTGACCCCGGTAAAAGCGCATCAACTGGGGATCTATCTGGTGCCGCAGGAACCGCTGTTGTTCCCCAGCCTGTCGGTTAAAGAGAATATTCTGTTTGGCCTGCCCACCAAACGGGCTGCTGTGGAAAAAATGCAGCAGTTACTCGAACTGTTGGGATGCAAGCTTGAACCCAACTGTATGGCAGGGTCGCTGGATGTCGCTGACCGCCAGATCGTTGAGATCATGCGTGGATTAATGCGTGATTCCCAGATCCTGATCCTGGATGAACCCACGGCGTCGCTGACGCCTGCCGAAACGGACCGCTTATTTGCCCGCCTGCATGAACTGCTTGGCAAAGGTGTCGGTATCGTCTTTATTTCCCATAAGCTGCCGGAAATCCGCCAGATTGCCGACCGCGTTAGCGTAATGCGTGACGGCAAAATCGCCCTGACGGGGAAAACCGCCTCGCTGACCACGGATGAGATTATTCAGGCAATCACCCCAGCGGCCCGTAATGTGGATCTCTCCGCTAGCCAGAAACTGTGGCTCGAACTGCCTGGCAATCGGCCAGCCAACCCTCAGGGCAAAGCCGTATTGCAGTTGAGGGAACTCACTGGTGAAGGCTTCCGGCAGGTGACACTCAACGTCCACGCCGGGGAAATCCTGGGTCTGGCTGGCCTGGTCGGCTCCGGGCGCACCGAGTTGGCTGAAACGCTGTATGGATTACGCCCAGCCAGTGCGGGCAGCATCATGCTCAATGGTGAAGAAATCGCGGAACTGAATACCCGCCAGCGGTTGCAACGCGGGCTGATCTATTTACCGGAAGACCGGCAGTCTTCCGGGCTGTATCTGGATTCATCGTTATCCTGGAACGTCTGTGCCCTGACCCACAATACCGGCGGGTTCTGGGCCCATCCACAGCGTGATAACGCTACGCTTGAACGTTATCGCCGGGCGCTGAATATCAAATTCAACCACCCGGAACAACCGGCCCGCACCCTGTCTGGCGGTAATCAACAAAAAATCCTGATCGCCAAATGCCTGGAAGCATCGCCACAGTTGCTGATCGTCGATGAACCGACCCGTGGCGTCGACGTCGGTGCACGCAACGATATCTATCAGCTCATTCGGAGCATTGCCCAGCAGCATGTCGCTATCCTGTTTATTTCATCCGATCTCGAAGAGATAGCCATGATGGCCGATCGGGTCTGCATCATGCACCAGGGCGAGGTGGCAAGCAGCACGCTGTCCGGCGACGAGATCACTGTGGATACCATCATGCATATGGCCTTTGGCGAACAACATGCCGCATCCCATCAGCCTCATGCCAACGGGGAGACCTCATGCTAAAGATGATACAAAACAACCGAGAGCTGACGGCGCTGCTGGCCATCATCGGCCTGTTTGCGTTACTGGGGGCATTGATAGCAGCTATTTCAGTTTCCAGACGCTGACCATGATTTTCAGCAGTTCGCAAATTCTGATGTTGCTGGCCATCGGCGCGGCACTGGTCATGCTGACCCGTAATATTGATGTCTCCGTCGGTTCCATCACCGGGATGTGTGCGGTGCTGCTTGGGATAACGCTCAATGCCGGATACAGCTTGCCCGTCGCCTTTACCGTCACGCTGCTACTCGGTTTGCTAGCCGGCTTTTTTAATGGTGTGCTGGTCGCCTGGTTCAAAATTCCTGCCATAGTCGCTACCCTGGGCACCCTTGGCCTGTATCGCGGCATCATGCTGCTATGGACCGGCGGTAAATGGATCGAGGGTTTGCCAAGCTCGCTCAAGCAGCTCTCTTCCCCAGTGCTGCTGGGTATCTCACCGATTGGCTGGCTAACTTTACTGCTGGTGGCGTTAATGGCCTGGCTACTGTTGAAAACCTCATTCGGCCGCAGCTTCTATGCCACCGGTGACAACCTGCAGGGTGCTCGTCAACTCGGGATCCGCACCGAGGCCATCCGCATCATCGCTTTCTCACTTAATGGGCTAATGGCGGCGCTCGCCGGGATCGTGTTTGCCGCACAGATTGGCTTTATTCCCAACCAGACAGGAACCGGCCTGGAAATGAAGGCCATTGCCGCCTGTGTGCTGGGAGGCATCAGTCTGCTTGGTGGTTCTGGTACGGTGGTGGGGGCCATTCTGGGGGCCTATTTCCTGACGCAGATCGACAGCGTGCTGGTACTGTTGCGCATTCCTGCGTGGTGGAACGACTTTATCGCTGGCCTGGTTTTGTTGGGGGTCCTGGTATTTGATGGCCGCCTGCGCTGCGCCCTGCAAAGGAATATCCGCCGCCAGAAATATGCCCGGTTTATCGATCCCCCACCTCTGTCCCCAACATCCCCTAACTCCACCCAACTCCCTGCACAGGGAAAAAAACGGGAGATCGCATGATGGCACAATGGCGACGTTTCGGCTGGGAACTGGCGCTGGCCGCCCTGCTGCTGATTGAGATCCTGGCGTTCGGAGTCGTTAACCCGCGCATGCTGGACATCAATGTCCTGTTGTTCAGCACCAGCGACTTTATCTGTATTGGCATTGTGGCACTGCCGTTAACCATGGTGATCGTCAGTGGTGGCATTGATATTTCATTTGGTTCCACCATTGGCCTGTGCGCCATTGCGCTAGGGGTATTGTTCCAGGCGGGCCTGCCCTTGCCGTTGGCAATTGCGATAACGCTAGCCTTGGGTGCCCTATGCGGTTTGATCAACGCCGGATTGATCATCTACACCGGTATCAATCCTTTGGTGATCACCCTCGGCACCATGTACCTGTTTGGCGGTAGCGCCCTCCTGCTTTCGGGCATCTCTGGTGCCACCGGCTATGAAGGCATCGGAGGATTCCCGATGGCCTTTACCGATTTCGCCAACCTGACGGTGTTTGGCCTGCCAGTCCCGCTGACCTTCTTTATGGTCTGTGTGCTGCTGTGCTGGCTGCTGACGCACCGGACACACGCAGGGCGCAACATCTTCCTGATTGGCCAAAGCCAGCGCGTAGCGCAATACAGTGCGATCCCGGTTAACCGAACGCTATGTGCACTCTATGCAATGACCGGATTTGCTTCGGCCATCGCTGCGGTATTGCTGGTTTCCTACTTTGGTTCGGCACGTTCCGACCTCGGTGCCTCCTTCCTGATGCCAGCCATCACGGCAGTGGTGCTTGGCGGGGCAAATATTTACGGCGGCTCTGGCTCCATTCTCGGTACCGCCGTAGCCGTTTTGTTGGTCGGCTATCTGCAACAGGGATTACAAATGGCTGGCGTGCCCAACCAGATCTCCAACGCACTTTCCGGAGCGCTGCTGATTATTGTCGTCGTTGGCCGTTCCATCAGCCTACATCGGCATCAGATCAAAGAGTGGCTCCAACGACGACGCAGCATCCATCAGGTTTGAGCTCAGACAGACAACTTCTGACAACGCGATATACGGAGAACAACATGACCCTACAACGTATCAAAAAAATCGCGCTTTTAAGCGTACTCGGCATGGCTTCGCTAAGCATTGGCGTACAGGCGGCGGAACGCATTGCCTTTATCCCCAAACTGGTGGGCGTCGGCTTTTTCACCAGCGGGGGTAATGGAGCACTAGAGGCGGGGAAAGAGCTGGGCGTTGACGTCACCTACGATGGCCCAACCGAACCTAGCGTTTCCGGCCAGGTTCAGTTGATCAATAACTTCGTTAACCAGGGCTATAACGCCATTATCGTCTCCGCCGTTTCCCCGGAAGGACTCTGCCCGGCGTTAAAACGCGCCATGCAGCGGGGCGTGAAGGTATTGACCTGGGACTCAGACACCAAGCCCGAATGCCGTTCTTACTACATCAATCAGGGGACACCAGCCCAACTCGGGGCATGTTGGTCGATATGGCAGCCAATCAGGTGAAGAAAGATAAGGCCAAGGTCGCCTTCTTCTACTCCAGCCCGACGGTCACAGACCAGAACCAATGGGTGAATGAAGCCAAGCGTAAAATCGAAAAAGACCATCCAGGCTGGGAAGTGGTCACCACACAGTTTGGTTACAACGATGCCACCAAGTCACTGCAAACCGCCGAAGGGATCCTGAAAGCCTACGGCGATCTGGATGCCATCATCGCCCCGGATGCCAATGCCCTGCCCGCAGCGGCCCAGGCGGCAGAAAACCTCAAGCGTGACAACGTGGCAATTGTAGGGTTCAGCACGCCAAACGTTATGCGCCCTTATATTCAGCGCGGAACGGTTAAAGAGTTCGGCCTGTGGGACGTGGTCGAACAGGGGAAAATCTCGGTTTACGTGGCCAACGCCCTGCTGAAAAACGGCGAATTGAAGGTTGGCGACAAGCTCGATATCCCTGGCGTGGGTCAGGTAGAAGTTTCGCCGAACAGCGTACAAGGCTACGACTACCAGGCAAAAGGCAATGGCATCGTGCTGCTGCCTGAGCGCGTGGTGTTCAATAAAGACAATATCGACAAATACAACTTCTAACCTATCGCACCGATTATTTGGAGGGAGTAAGACAATGGCTGATTTAGATGACATCAAAGATGGTAAAGACTTCCATATCGATAAGCCGCAGCAAAATGCCCTGTTCAGTTTAAAAGGGTGTGGTGCGCTGGATTGGGGCATGCAGTCCCGCCTGGCACGCATTTTCAATCCCCGCACCAACCGAACCGTGATGCTGGCCTTTGACCACGGCTATTTCCAGGGGCCGACGACCGGGCTGGAGCGGATTGATATCAATATTGCGCCGCTGTTTGCACATGCCGACGTGTTGATGTGTACCCGGGGTATTCTGCGTAGCGTGATCCCGCCAGCCACCAACAAACCCATCGTGCTACGCGCTTCAGGGGCAAACTCCATTCTGACCGAGTTGAGCAATGAGGCGGTGGCGGTCGCCATGGACGACGCGGTGCGTCTGAATAGCTGTGCCGTCGCCGCACAGGTTTATATCGGCACGGAACATGAACACCAGTCGATTAAAAACATCATCCAACTGATCGATGCGGGTCTGAAAGTCGGCATGCCCACCATGGCGGTGACCGGCGTAGGGAAAGATATGGCACGCGATCAGCGTTATTTTTCACTAGCCACGCGTATCGCCGCCGAGATGGGGGCGCAAATCATCAAAACTTACTACGTGGATAAAGGGTTCGAACGCATTGTAGCTGGCTGCCCAGTGCCGATAGTTATCGCCGGTGGGAAGAAGTTACCTGAGCGCGAGGCGCTGGAGATGTGCTTCCAGGCGATTGATCAAGGGGCATCCGGGGTAGATATGGGGCGGAATATTTTTCAGTCAGAAAGCCCGGTTGCCATGATCAAGGCGGTGCACGCCATCGTTCATCAGAACGAAACGGTAGAACACGCCTACGAACTATTCCTCAGCGAAAAAGGCTGATACGGCTGAAATGCGGGCTGGTTTTCCAGGCCCACCCCATTCAAGGAGGCTGATTATGCACGTTACCCTGGTCGAAATTAACGTTCATGACGACAAGGTTGAGCGGTTTATCGAGGTGTTTCGCCAAAACCATCTGGGTGCGATCCAGGAAAAGGGCAACCTGCGCTTCGATGTGTTACAGGACCCTGACATCCCCACGCGTTTTTATATTTACGAGGCTTACGCCGATGAGCAGGCCGTGGCTTTCCATAAAACGACCCCGCACTACCAGGCTTGTGTTGAAGAGCTGGAGTCTTTGATGACCGGTCCACGTAAAAAGACGGTCTTTATTGGCTTAATGCCCTGAAGACTTGCCCCACCTTACCGGTGGGGCGAGCAATGAAGCTCGTGTTTGAACAGCACCTGTCCGCAGGTACTGGACTAAAAAAATGCGTTATTCCGGTCTTGATTTACGGCAAAGCGGCGACGGCTTAACCACCTGAGCTAAAACCGTAAAAATATTCTTGACCGGTTAACCGACTCTCCCTATAGTAGCGCCCCGTTGCACTGACTAACGCGCAACGTACGGTGAGGTGTCTGAGTGGCTGAAGGAGCACGCCTGGAAAGTGTGTATACGCGTAAGTGTATCGAGGGTTCGAACCCCTCTCTCACCGCCATATTAAATGAGAAAGCCTGAATTCACATTCAGGCTTTTTTATTGCATGTAACACAGTCAGAGAGGGGTGAGAAACCTCGACAGGGTTCGACAAAATGGCTCGCATCGCAGAGACATTTTGGACGGCCGACGGGCCGCCCGTAGGGTGAGCTTGCGAATCAAACCCTCTCTCACCGCCATATTCCAATAAAGACTGAGCTATTGGCTGTCAGTTAAGACTACCAATTCCCCCTCACCCCAACCCTCTCCCAAAGGGCGAGGGAGCTAGTACGGTGCCATGTTCAGGTACAGAGGCGATCTGTGACAAGTTTGATGTAGAGGACGATTGCCGTAATTAAGTTGTAGCACATTCGGTCCCCTCTCCTTTTGGGAGAGGGCTAGGGTGAGGGGCGCGGCTTCAAGGTAGATGTCAGCGCCTCAACGATAAAATCGGACAATTTATCGTCACATTCTGTTTAAACAAAAGTTAGAAAGTATTTGCTACAATACTGATAGCGCTATAATTTAGTTACTTTACTCAGGATACAGGTATCATCATGACTAATCAGCACACCAACAACGAATTGACTGAAGAACAAAAAAAGAAATTGACTTAATAGCGTTACAACGAGTCCAGGCAATGAATAGCGATGAATTCCTTTGCCAGCGCATTGACGAAAAAGTTCACGCGATGGAAGACCACGTCAAAGCTTATTTCAATAAGTGTTTTTCACTGCACTTAAACAACAAGCATAGCGAAAAGTAAAATGCTTTACGGGCCTGAGCTAAAACGCCCTATTCCAAGCCATTAACTAAGCACGGTTTGTTGGTGAGAGGCCTGATAAACATGGAAAACGGAGCTATCTAATTGGAAAGTATCAAAGAAATAATTATCTATTTCTCTCTAATGCTACAGGTTTTTTTAGAGTTTCTATCCGTTATTTGCGTTTTTGTCGGGCTGGTAAAGGCACTTTATACCACAATCACCAAAGTTAAAAGTCAGTCCATACTCTATTTAATAAGGGCACGTTTTGGAACCTGGCTTGCTTTGGCGTTAGAGTTTCAATTAGCGGCTGATATCTTGGCAACGACGATCAACCCTAGTATGGAAGAGTTGATTAAACTGGTAATCATTGCCGTGATACGTACATTCCTTAATTACTTTTTATCTAAAGAGTTAGATTATGCCGAAAGCAATGTTGCTGTCGTCGGTAAAACCGACGCAACAACGCTGGAGGGGAAAAAGTAAAGGTGTCAAAGAAAGCGTTGTTTACTCCCGGGCCAGGCTAAGACTTCTTAGCCGCCATAGGGCTAAACCTCTCCCCCAACTGTGATAGCGACATCAAACGGCTGCTGACCACGCGGTTTTTACCTTGGCGCTTAGCGTCATACAGCGCTTCATCCGTCATCTCTATCGCTTTCTCCACCGACATACCGGGCAGATAGAGCGAGGTCCCGATGGAGATGGTCAACCGGATCGCCTCCCCACTCTCGGTAATAAAATCAAATTCTTCCACCCGGCTGCGAATACGTTCCGCCACGGCCGCAATATGCAGCGGTTCATAGCTGGAAGTGATGACCATAAACTCCTCGCCGCCGTAGCGCCCGACAAAGTCTTCATCACGGACGCAATCCTTCAGAATGCCCCCCACGCTGGCCAACACGCCGTCACCAGCCAAATGGCCATAGGTGTCATTGACCTGTTTGAAATTATCCAAATCCAGCAACATTAGGCCACAAGACTCCCGTTGGGCATGCTGCAGCATCATTTTGTAGTCCACGCCGGCGCGGTTGTTGATGTGGGTCAGGCTGTCGGTCGTCGCCTTGTTGCGCATGGAGAAAAAGGCATTAATATGGCGCTCTTTAAAACTCAGGGCGTGGTAGCAAATCGCCAGGCAAAGCGCCGATGCGGCCTGATACAACAGAATATCCAGCCACAGTTCACGGAAGTTGACGAACGAGCCGACCACTGCAATGCGGTAGAGCGCAATGATACCGATGGTAAGGTAAAACACCCGGTTCGATTTTTTCCGCCAGACCCCCGATAGGAGCAGCGGCAAGATGATCGAACCGATGAATAGATTATCCAGCGTGAAGCCGCCGTTAAAGCCAAAGTTCACCAGATAGCACACTATCCCACTGACTGCACCACCGAAAAACAGCACCAGAATCATCGGGATCATGGCAAAGCTGTAATAAATGTTACCGGTGAGCAACAGCCGAGTCTGATTCAGATACAGCACCGCCAGCCCTGCCAGCACACCAAACAATATCCGTTTCCATACGGCGGATTGGTAGGAAAAAGGGGCGTTTCTGCTAAGCGCAAAGTAGGCTACCGACAGCGTGGCATAGGTGATGCACGCGTCACTGTAAAAAGACGAGATTGACGCAATATATGTCATAACTATTCGGCATACTCCAGGATGCGGCAATTTTTTTCGAGTTGCTGATTATCCAGACGGGCACAGCATGCAGCGCCCCTACGATAGTCAAAATGATAACGGCTAGGCGGGTATATGTTATTGCCAGGCAATCTATGTCCTATCCTCAGTTCAGGATAGTCTGTTATCCATCACACCACGGGGAAAATCTGATGAATATCGATGATGAATTGCAAGCGCTGGCGACACAAGAAGCGGACCTTACCTTCCACCATTTCGACCATGCCACCGCGTGGGAGCTGGGTGTAGCGCTAAAAAATGCCGCAGAACATCGCCAATTACCCATCGCTATCGAAATTCAGCTAAACGGACAAACGCTGTTTTATTACGCCCTGCCAGGCGCAACGCCAGACATTGCCGACTGGGTGCGGCGCAAGCGCAACGTGGTCAACCATTTCCATAAAAGCTCTTATGCCGTGGGTTTACGCCTGCAACAACGGCAAGTGACGCTGGAGGAGAGATATGGCCTCAGCGTACGTGACTATGCCGCCCACGGTGGCGCATTCCCCATCAACCTGCTCAATGTGGGTTGTGTCGGTTCCATCTCTCTTTCTGGCTCCCCGCAGCTCGAAGACCATCATCTGCTGGTCAGCACTCTTGCTCAGTTTCTAGGCTTACCCTTGCCCGCAGTACACTAAGCGATAAAAGCTACGCTTTTCCCCCAATCCACAGCGGACGATCTGCACAGGCTGGCGCTTGGCGCGAATAGTCCGCTGAACAAATATAAATTAATCGCAATCCTGATGCTTTGATACAAATCTAGGTATCGGCGGACAGAAAGGGGTATGGTATCTACCAGCTATTCCGAGACGGACCTCCATGGCCCGCCATTCCGTTCTCTTTTATAGACTTGGTTTGCAACTTAGATGAAAACGCACGAAATCAACGGTATCCGCCCTTTTAGCGCCCTGATAGATGCCTGCTGGCGCGAGCCCTATTCCCTTCAACGTCTGCTGAAAGATGCCATTGCCGGGGTGACCGTCGGCATCATTGCCATACCCCTGGCGATGGCGCTGGCCATTGCCAGCGGCGTTCCCCCACAGTATGGGCTGTATACCGCCGCCATTGCTGGCATCGTAATCGCCGTCAGCGGCGGTTCGCGCTACAGCGTTTCCGGCCCCACCGCGGCGTTTGTGGTGATCCTGTTCCCCGTTTCACAGCAGTTTGGGCTCTCTGGCCTATTGATTGCCACTATGCTGTCCGGCGTATTCCTGCTGATTATGGGGTTGGCGCGGCTTGGCCGCCTGATCGAATACATTCCACTTTCGGTCACGCTTGGGTTTACCTCTGGGATTGCCATCACCATCGCCACTATGCAGGTGAAGGATTTCTTTGGCTTACAGCTGGCGGAAGTACCGGAAAACTACATCGGTAAGGTGAATGCGCTGTTGCATGCTTTACCCACCCTGGACTATGGCGATACGCTGATTGGCGCGGTCACCTTGGTGGTCCTGCTGCTCTGGCCAAAGCTGGGGCTGCGTATTCCCGGCCACCTGCCCGCCTTGTTGGCTGGCACCGCAGTGATGGCAATTCTGGCACAGTTCGATCATCAGGTTGCGACCATTGGCTCCCGTTTCAGTTTCGAACTGGCAGACGGCAGCCAAGGCCAAGGTATCCCGCCGATCCTGCCGCAGTGGCTGTTGCCATGGCATCTGCCTGCTGGCGACGGTAAACCAACGGAGCTGAGCTGGCAGCTGCTTTCCGCTCTGTTACCGGCAGCCTTTTCCATGGCGATGCTTGGTGCGATCGAATCGCTGCTGTGCGCGGTAGTGTTGGATGGCATGACGGGCAAAAAGCACCACTCCAACGCCGAACTGATTGGCCAGGGCGCGGGTAATATCATCGCCCCGTTCTTCGGTGGCATTACCGCGACGGCCGCCATTGCCCGCTCGGCAGCCAACGTGCGAGCAGGAGCAACCTCACCGGTTTCGGCAATCATCCACTCGTTAATGGTGCTGCTGTCCTTGCTGATGCTGGCACCGTGGCTATCCTACTTACCGCTGGCGGCGATGGCTTCGCTGTTGCTATTGGTCGCCTGGAACATGAGCGAGGCGCATAAAGTGGTTTATCTGTTGCGCCGGGCGCCGAAAGACGACATTTTGGTGATGCTGCTGTGTATGTCGCTGACGGTACTGTTTGATATGGTGATTGCCATTACCGTTGGCATCGTGCTGGCCTCACTGCTGTTTATGCGCCGAATCGCACGCATGACCCGCCTGAGCGAGTTGAGCGCCGAGGATGGCCGGCTGGTGCTACGCGTCAACGGGCCGCTGTTCTTCGCCGCTGCCGAACGCGTGTTCAACGATCTGCTGGTACGCGGTGAAAACTACCACACCATCGTATTGCAATGGGATGCCGTGCCGGTGCTGGATGCCGGGGGGCTCAACGCGTTGCAACGTTATATCGACGCCCTGCCCGCCGAAAAACAGCTGGTGATCACCGATATTCCGTTCCAGCCGCTAAAAACCCTGGCTCGTGCGCGCATGAAGCCAATCGATGGCAAGCTGCATTTCTACCCCACCTTGCCTGAGGCACTCACCGCGCTTAACGGCCAGTAAAGCAAAAGGCCCGACAAATTAATGTCGGGCCTTCAAATCGATGACAAAGTAGCAATATTGCTGAGTTTGTCGAAATCGAACACCCCAACCTACCTAACCCATTGATTTTCCAGGCGGACGCAGCATGCAGCGCCCCTACATCATGGGCCAAGAGAGGGTTTGCCAGCAGCAGTTAGTTGCTGGTATCCAGCTCAGCGAAGCTTTTCACCAGATCGTCAATGGCTTTCATCTGCACCAGGAACGGTTCCAGCTTATCCAACGGCAACGCCGAAGGACCATCGCATTTGGCATTGCTTGGATCTGGGTGTGCCTCGATAAACAGGCCAGCCAAACCTACCGCCATACCGGCACGAGCCAGCTCGGCAACCTGCGCGCGGCGGCCGCCTGAAGCCGCACCAAACGGATCGCGGGTTTGCAGGGCGTGGGTCACGTCAAAGATCACCGGATGGCCACCGGTCACATTCTTCATCACGTTGATACCCAACATGTCGACCACCAGGTTGTCATAGCCAAAGTTGCTACCACGATCGCACAGGATAACCTGATCGTTGCCGCCTTCTTTGAATTTATCGACGATATTGCCCATCTGGCCCGGGCTGACGAACTGCGGTTTCTTGACGTTGATCACCGCGCCGGTTTTCGCCATGGCTTCAACCAGGTCGGTCTGGCGTGCCAGGAAGGCTGGCAGTTGGATCACATCAACCACTTCGGAAACTGGCTGCGCCTGTGAAGCTTCATGCACATCGGTGATAATTTTCACGCCGAAGGTGCTTTTGATTTCCTGGAAAATCTTCATCCCTTCTTCCAGGCCTGGGCCACGGTAAGAATGGATAGATGAGCGGTTGGCTTTATCAAAAGAGGCTTTGAAAACGTAAGGGATGCCCAGTTTTTGCGTCACGGTGACGTAGTGTTCGCAGATGCGCATCGCCAAATCGCGTGATTCCAGTACGTTCATACCGCCGAACAGTACAAACGGTAGATCGTTCGCTACCTTGATGTCGCCAATGCTGACTACTTTCTGTTCCATGCTTGCACCTTATTGATTAATAAATCGGAATCAGTGAATTAATGCAGCGTGACCTGCTTGAGCTCGATGGAGTGGATTTGAATTTTTATCACTTCACTCACCGGGTCTTCAGGGCACTGCTCGACAAAATAGTTGAGATCGGAAATGGCGATATGGTTGCATTCCAGCTGGGCATAAATCAAGCCACGGTCACGGATCTCGTAAGGATCGTCTGGGTCAAAACTCAGCACCGCCTCGCTGGCTCGCAACGCAATTTCCATCTGTTTTTCATCCATCAGCGCGGCTTTCAGCGTATCGAGCATCTTACGCACCACCAGAATATTTTCCGATTCGTCCAGATCGTCATCTTCCAGTTCAGCCCCCAGCCCCAGATTACCTTTGAGCCAAACCTGCAACTGATGTTCATTAAGCGTTTCCCCGTTCAACGGGTTAACCAGCCACATCTCCTCATCCAGCCAGTCAGCACGCATGATCAACTGAGTGGGGAAAATCACCGGCATCAGCGGCAGATCCAACTGGTGGGCAATATGCAGGAAAATGGTTCCCAGAGAGACTGGCGTACCTTGGCGGGCTTCCAACACCTTATCCAGCCAGATAGCATCAGAGAGCCGATAAACACCGCTGGCACCGCCGAATCCCCAGGTTTTAAAGAACAATTCGATAAGCGCTTCCAACTGCTGATCCTGGTTGAGATCGTCCGGGATGATTGCGCGCGCTTCTTCACTCAACTGCTGTAACTTGCGCTCAACTTCCGCCACCGGAAAGTCCCGCCGGATGATCTTGGATACCAGGATCACCCCCTCACTCAGTGAGGAAGTGTTAAATTCGAAATCGGCAATGCTGCTCATAGGTATCCCATCAAGAACGGTATTTTGGTCGTGGCAAGTTTAACGATCAGATACAGACAGCCCAGTGCCAGAACGAATGCCAAGGTACGGATATTCCAGCTTCGCGTCTTCTTGCCCAATGCGACATAGCCCAACAGGATATAGATAATAACGCCAAACAACTTCTCGGTCAGCCACGAGTCCATGCCAAGCAGTGGGTAAAGTTTGAACATCACCACCAGGGCAATACCGGTGGCAAACAGCACCGTATCATTGATATGAGGCGTGATCTTTACCCAGCGCTTGTTGATCATCGGCGATGCACGCCACTTCCAGAAGAAACGCAGTACAAACAACGTAATGCTGATGGCTACCGTTAATAAATGCAGATGTTTTAGCGCCATGTAAGCGGCCATAATGGTTTCCTTGGTTTCTTATAGTGGTTTTTGGCCCAGAGTCACGCGATCGTTGCCGCCATAGTCGCGATGCGTTGCCACTGCGATAAATCCCGCGGCATTCAGCAGCGTACGTACACTTTCACCCTGTTGCCAACCGTGCTCAAGCAACAGCCAACCCTGCGGCTCTAAATAATCTGCGGCCTGCTGCACGATCGCTGCCAGATCGGCCAGCCCCTGATCGGCGGCCACCAGCGCACTGCCGGGTTCAAAGCGGACATCGCCCTGCCCAAGGTGAGGATCGGCTTCATCAATATAGGGAGGATTACTGGCGATCAGCGCAAACTTTTGCCCGGCCACCGGCGTAAACCAGCTCCCTTGCAAAAAGCGCGCATTATTAATCGCCAGTTTTTGCGCGTTATGCTGCGCCAGCGCCACGGCCTCCGGTTGCAGATCGATGCCGGTGAGCTGGCAGTCTGGCCTTTCGCTGGCTAACGCCAGGGCAATCGCGCCGGTGCCGGTGCCAAGATCCAGAATGGCACACGGCGTTGCGGGCAGACGCTCCAAGGCCAACTCCACCAAACATTCGGTATCCGGGCGCGGGATTAGCGTAGCAGGCGAAACCGACAGAGGGAGCGACCAGAACTCACGCTCGCCAACCAGATACGCCACCGGTTCCCCGCGTTCACGGCGAGCCAGCAGCACCGTTAACTGCTCAGCCTGCTCTGCCGTCAGCGGAGTTTCGCCAAATGCCAACAAGTAGGTTCTGGCCCGACCGGTCACGAAACCCAACAGGATCTCCGCATCACGTTTGGCGCTGTCACTGTGCGTCAGGCGTAAGGTCGCGGTTTTCAGCCAGGTTTGATAATCCATTACTCAGGCTCGGCAGAGAGCGCGGCCAACTGATCGGCCTGGTATTCCTGCACGATCGGTTGAATTAGCATATCCAGTTTGCCTTCCATCACCTCATCCAGACGATACAGCGTCAGGTTGATGCGGTGGTCGGTCACACGCCCCTGCGGGAAGTTATAGGTACGGTTACGATCGGAACGATCGCCGGTGCCCAGCAGGTTGCGGCGGGTAGAAGCCTCTGCCAACTGGCGTTTCGCCATCTCTGCCGCGCGGATACGTGCCCCAAGCACCGACATCGCCTTGGCTTTGTTTTTGTGCTGTGAACGTTCGTCCTGGCATTCAACCACAATGCCGGTCGGCAAGTGGGTAATACGGATCGCAGAATCGGTGGTGTTAACGTGCTGACCACCGGCCCCGGAGGAACGGAAGGTATCGATTTTCAGATCACTCGCGTTGATTTCTGGCAGCTCCGCCTCTGGTACCGCTGGCATCACCGCTACCGTGCAGGCAGAGGTATGGATACGGCCCTGGGATTCGGTTTCCGGCACGCGCTGAACGCGATGACCGCCGGACTCAAACTTCAGTTGACCGTAAACGCCGTCGCCAGAGACTTTGGCAATCACCTCTTTGTAACCGCCGTGTTCACCCACGTTTTCGCTCATGATCTCAACCCGCCAGCGGCGAGTTTCAGCGTAACGGCTATACATACGGAACAGATCGCCAGCAAAGATGGCCGCTTCGTCGCCACCGGTTCCGGCGCGCACTTCCAGGAAACAGTCGCGCTCATCGTCCGGATCCTTCGGCAGCAGTAGCACCTGCAGCTGCTGTTCCAGCTCTTCCGTCGTCGCTTTGGCCTGTTTCAGCTCTTCCTGCGCCATTTCACGCATTTCCGGATCGTCCAGCATCATTTCTGCCGTGGCGAGGTCGTCCTGCACCTGACGCCATTCCAGAAAACAACGGCTGACGTCGGTCAACTGCGCATATTCGCGCGACAGGCCACGGAACCGATCTTGATCGGCAATGACACCGGCATCGCCGAGCAGCGCCTGAACTTCTTCATGGCGCTCTTGTAACGCTTCCAGTTTGGCAACAATAGAAGGCTTCATGCGTGGTTTTAAACCCTGTTAATAAAAGAGAACTAATGCTGATCCAGCCCGAGGCTGTCGCGTAAAATGTGCAACCGCTCCATGTCGCCGTCACCGGCGGCCTGCTGGAGGGATTTGGTAGGGGCATGAATAAGACGATTGGTTAATCTGTGGGCCAGCTCATGGATCACCTGCTCCACGTTAGCGCCTTGAGCAATCGCTGCCAGCGCTTTTGACTCCATTTCCGCACGGATTTGATCGGCCTGCGAACGGTAGTCTCTGATGGTATCTGTCGCGCCCTGTGAGCGCAGCCAGGTCATGAAATTGCTGCTTTCCTGCTGCACAATGGTCTCGGCCTGTACGGCCGCCGCCTGCCGTTGCGCCATATTGCTCTGAATAATGGCCTGCAGGTCGTCCACGGTGTAGAGATAGGCGTTCGCCAGTTTGCCCACTTCCGGCTCGATATCGCGCGGAACGGCAATATCCACCAGCAACATCGGCTGATTGCGGCGCGCTTTCAGTGCCCGCTCAACCATGCCCTTGCCGATGATGGGCAACGGGCTGGCGGTTGAGCTGATAATGATATCGGCATCTGCCAGGCGTGCGTCAATCTCCGGCAATGAGATCACCTCTGCCCCCACCTCTTGCGCCAATACCTGAGCGCGTTCACGGGTGCGGTTAGCGATGATCATATGCTGCACTTTATGCTCACGCAGATGGCGGGCAACCAGCTCGATCGTTTCCCCGGCACCGACCAACAGCACATTCAGTTCGGCAAGGGATTCGAAGATTTGACGCGCCAGCGCACAGGCGGCGAAGGCAACGGATACCGCGCTGGCACCGATTTCGGTTTCAGTGCGTACACGTTTGGCAACGGAGAAGGATTTCTGGAACAGGCGCTCCAGCTCACCGGAAAGTGACTGGCCACGCTGGGATTCGGCAAAGGCTTTCTTTACCTGCCCGAGGATCTGGGGTTCACCCAGTACCAAAGAGTCTAACCCGCTGGCAACGCGCATCAGGTGGCTGACGGCCTCGTCGCCGTGATGCCAATACAGGCTCTTGCGCACGTCTTCAGGGTGCAGATGGTGATAATCACATAACCAGGCTACCAGTTGTTCATGCAGATGATCCTGCTGCTCCACGCTGAGGTACAGCTCTGTACGGTTACAGGTAGACAGCACAACGCCGCCCTGCACCAATGGCTGTTGCAGCAAGCTATTCAGCGCCTTGTCGATCGACTCTGGGGAGAAGGTCACCCGTTCTCGCAGAGAAACCGGAGCGGTTTTGTGATTAATACCTAACGCCAGAAGGGTCATTGCTTCGAGTAATACTTCTCTTGGTACGGGTTCTCGTTGTCCGGCATTCTACTTGATGCGCGACATCAATTAAAGTGACAACCGCATCTTCCGGCCAATCGCTGGTATTGGCGGGACAAATCAGTCAGCACGACAAAACTCGGTATGTTTCAAACTCATCAGAAACCTCAAGGGAAAAACGCTGAAAGGCAGCGCCAACCCTTGCAAACTCCCCTTTCAGCCAGCTTGGCGACATCCTTCGCATTCCCACGGCTTAACATTTCACATTACTGATAATCGCGATAGGTTACGGTTTCCATTGTTTTAATTGCTATTTTTTCGGCATGTTCCCATAATCCCGCCAAATAGTTAGCTAGCGAATTATTTACAAAAAAACCGTTTCACAATTTCACTTTCTGTAATCGGAAAGTGAGCAAACCAGAAAGCCCCGGGCGTTGTTGGCCGATGGATGGGTTTTCGTTTCTTGAGCAGCACGTAAGAAGGGACGTTCTATGAAATTACGTAGATTAAGCCAGGCGGTTACCGCAGGGCTGATAGCGGGTTGTAGCGCATTTGCAGCACATAGTGAAATCACCTTATTAAAGCAGGATCCGCAAGCGGGCGATCCTCTTAGCCGCCTCACTTTCACAGTTGGCGGTAGTATTCGTCCACAGTTCAACATGATGACTGGCGATGGCGATAAAGGTTCTTATAAACGCAACGGTTTTGACGGCGGCACACGTTTTCGCTTCGCCACTGATTACTACCTGTTCGACGACATCAGTTGGATCAACTATTACGAGTTAGGCGTCAACATCCCGGCGCTGTTCAGTTGGGATAACCACTACGCCGAGGGTGCCAACAACACCTCACGCCGTATGCTGTATACCGGCCTGAAAAGCAAAACCTGGGGTCAACTGACCTTCGGTAAGCAAAACAGCGTTTACTACGACGTAGTCGGGGCCAAAACCGACATCTGGGATTACGACATGCTGGCCCAGGCACCAGGCAACGGCATTAACGGCGACTATGACGGCTCCTACCGGTCACGCAGCATGCTGAAATATAAAACAACCGTGGGCGATGCCGATATCTACGCCGCTTACCTGTTCAACGATGACGAATATCTGCCTGGTAATGGCTTACGCTACAAGCGCAAGGGCGGCGGTTCATTCGGTGTGGATTATCACCTGAGCAAAGACCTGACCTGGGGCACCGCCTGGAACTACACCAGCGCCGAGATGCGTAACCCCAATAGTGGCGAAAGCAATGACTACAATCAGAACATTTTTGGTACCGCACTGAGCTGGAAGCCGGACAACTGGACGCTCAGCTTTGGCGGCGGCTGGTATGACAACTTCCTGACCAGCAAGAAAAATCAGGTGAACAACTATTTCGCCGGGGATGCCTGGGGGATTGAATATTTCGCCGGTTATAGCTTCCCGGTAGGCGAATACGCGGTGAAATCCATCATGCCTTACTTTATGGGCGACCGCCTGCAGTACACCACTGGCCGCGATTATCAGCGTATTGATAATGGCTTGGGTGTCTCCTTCCAGTTCGACTACGGTTTCCGCGCCGACGTTGAACACGTGCTGACGTCCAGCACCGATAATCTGGGCGATATGACGGTTGTTCGTTTGCGTTACGATTTCTGATCTGGCAAAGCGCGCCCTGGTGGCGCGCTGAGACGAAAGACACGCTCTGTAGGGATGCTGCATGCTTCGCCCACAGATTTCCCCCCCAAAAACCCTCGCCATCGTTTACAATCTTCCACACGCCAGACGCCACCCTTGCTGCAAGGCTTTTGCGCCATTGTATTATTGACGTTACGCCACTCGCCCGTTAGCGTGGTGGCAGAAATGCTAAACAGCACTGCCCCGCAAGGACAAAAGGACAACAAAACGTTATGCCTATCCGCAAAGTTAGTTTGCTTCGCCTGATCCCATTAGCCAGCCTGGTGCTGACGGCCTGTACTCTCACCAAGCCTGGCCCGGCCACCAGCCCGACGTCTCCGCAGTGGCTCGCTCATGAGCAAGCGGTGCAACAGCTTGAGCAGTATCAAACCCGGGGCGCTTTTGCTTATCTGACCGATCAGAAAAAAGTCTACGCCCGCTTCTTCTGGCAACAATACACGCCCGACCGCTACCGCCTGCTGCTGACCAACCCGCTTGGCAGCACCGAGCTGGAGCTGAACGTGCAAAAAAGCGTGGTGCAACTGACGGATAACCAGGGCAAACGCTATGTCAGCGACAACCCGGAAGAGATGATCCGCAAGCTGACCGGCATGCAGATCCCATTGGATATCCTGCGCCAGTGGATGCTTGGCCTGCCAGGGCAAGCTACCGATTTCAGCCTGGACTCCCAGTACCGCCTGAACAAGCTGACCTACAAACAGGGCGATCTGACCTGGGTTGTCACCTATCAGGACTACAATACCGATCTCAAAATCCCGTTACCGAGCCGCCTTGAGCTGCAACAGGGCGATCAACGCATCAAGCTGAAAATGGATAACTGGACGCTCAAGTGATGATCCACCAATGGCCTTCCCCGGCAAAGTTGAACCTGTTTCTCTATATCACCGGCCGTCGTGCAGACGGCTACCATCAGTTGCAAACGTTGTTCCAGTTCCTGGATTATGGCGATACGCTAACCATCGTTCCCCGCCAGGATGACCAGATCCAGCTGCTAACACCCGTAGAAGGGGTGCCAGATGAGCAGAACCTGATCGTCCGGGCCGCTCGTCTGTTACAGCAACATTGCACGGCCCACGCCATTGCCACCCTTCCCCGTGGGGCTGACATCAGCATAGACAAGCGCTTGCCGATGGGTGGCGGCCTTGGCGGCGGCTCTTCCAACGCGGCAACGGTGCTGGTCGCACTGAATGAACTTTGGCAATGTGGCCTGAGCGACGACCAGTTGGCAAAGATGGGGCTAATCCTCGGTGCCGATGTCCCGGTATTTGTGCGCGGCCATGCAGCATTTGCCGAAGGGATCGGTGAACAGCTACAGCCAGCAAATCCGGCAGAAAAGTGGTATTTGGTCGCTCATCCCGGTGTCAGCATCCCCACACCGGTGATTTTTGCCGATGCCGAATTAAAAAGAAACACCCCGGTTCGCCCTCTGAACGCCCTATTACAGGCACCTTACGCAAATGATTGCGAACCGATCGCAAGAAAACGTTTTCGCGAGGTTGAACAGCTTCTTTCATGGCTGTTACAATACGCGCCGTCACGCCTGACTGGCACAGGTGCTTGTGTGTTTGCAGAATTCGACTCCGAGCCCGCCGCTCTTCAGGTGTTAAATCAAGCCCCGGCCTGGTTGCGTGGATTTGTAGCGCGTGGCGTTAACGTCTCACCACTACATCGCATCCGTTCCGGGCAGTTTGAGCCGTAGCTCAACGTGTCGTTGCGCAGGGTCGTCTACCTGGCCCTGTCATCTCTGCGCTGCTCTGCAGTTCAAGTTAGTTTTACACACCCGTATGTATATTGCGTCGGCGTCGCCAACTGCCCCTTGGCGAAGACCGTATGACAATATCTTCTCTGGACGCATGCTGAGGTTCTTCTCGTGCCTGATATGAAGCTTTTTGCTGGTAACGCCACCCCGGAACTAGCACAACGTATTGCCAACCGTTTGTACACCAGCCTTGGTGACGCCGCTGTAGGTCGTTTTAGCGACGGCGAAGTGAGCGTGCAAATCAACGAAAATGTACGCGGCGGTGATATTTTCATCATCCAGTCCACCTGTGCACCCACCAACGACAACCTGATGGAACTGGTTGTTATGGTTGATGCCCTGCGTCGCGCCTCCGCAGGTCGTATTACTGCTGTAATTCCTTACTTCGGCTATGCCCGCCAGGATCGCCGCGTGCGTTCTGCGCGTGTGCCAATCACTGCCAAAGTTGTTGCCGACTTCCTCTCCAGCGTAGGGGTTGACCGCGTATTGACAGTCGATCTGCATGCCGAGCAGATCCAAGGTTTCTTCGATGTCCCGGTAGATAACGTATTCGGTAGCCCGATCCTGTTGGAAGACATGTTGCAACAGAACCTGGAAAACCCGATCGTGGTTTCCCCAGATATCGGTGGTGTCGTGCGCGCCCGCGCGATCGCCAAACTGCTTAACGATACCGACATGGCCATCATTGATAAACGTCGCCCTCGCGCAAACGTTTCTCAGGTGATGCATATTATCGGGGACGTGGCAGGCCGTGACTGTGTACTGGTCGATGACATGATCGATACCGGTGGTACCTTGTGTAAAGCAGCCGAAGCGTTGAAAGAACGCGGTGCCAAGCGCGTATTTGCCTACGCCACGCACCCGATCTTCTCCGGTAACGCCGTGGATAACATCAGGAACTCGGTGATTGATGAAGTGATCGTCTGTGACACTATTCCGCTGTCAGCAGAAATCAAGGCGTTGAAAAACGTGCGCACTCTGACCTTGTCCGGTATGTTGGCTGAAGCTATCCGCCGTATCAGCAATGAAGAGTCAATTTCCGCGATGTTCGAACATTAATCCCTTCTCTGGCGCGGTTTACCTCCACTGCGCCAGGTTGTTCGGGTGAACATCTCAGAAAACAAAAAACCCGTTGAAGCGCGAGCAACAACGGGTTTTTTACGGGATGTGGGACATAACCTTAAACCTTATACGGCCAGGCTCCCTTGCCTTTGTTCGCCAGATCCTTGGTTGTGGTTAATCAATGTGACGGACGGCGCGGGTTGTTTTGGCAGCGTTTATCAAAGTGTTTTGCCCACCAATAACGATCTGCAACCCGCTCGCGCCCACCAATACGTGCACCGGCCAGCCACAACAAGGCGCCGATAAAGATACTAATGATGGCGCCGTGGGCAAAGAACTGCGGCAAATTGAACTGTGATACTTCAGCCAGGATGGAGTATCCAACCCCGCCAATCATTACCACCATACCCATTCCCATTAAAACGTTGCCAATGACCTCAGCGTTTTTACGTTTCATATGCCACCTCCATAGTGCCATGTGCCAATAGAGGGAAAACCCTAACTCGTTATCCCACTTTGATTAGTTAAGTATAGTCGTTATTTCAGCATGGGTATTGCGTGACCGATCACAAATGGCAACAAAAGGCTGACAATTCTTTACTTTATGTTAAAAATTAGCGAGGTAACTAAATTGTTTTACTAATGTATTATTCAGTTTTCAGCTATTCACGGGGGGAGGCGCCAGATTTTTGTCATTCTGCACGCAGGCAGGTACACTAACGACCTATAAATTTCGAGCTGTGCCGTTGTGAAACCTCAGGCGATCACACCTGGCAGGCAACGGGCACGCCCTTTCCATTTTTCTAGCATAGTGAATCTCTTGTGAGCAGTATCAAACTGATTGTTGGCCTGGCCAACCCGGGCGCAGAGTATGCCCAGACACGGCACAATGCCGGCGCATGGTATGTTGACCTACTGGCGCAACGCCACAACCAACCGCTGAAGGAAGAGAGTAAGTTCTTCGGTTACACCGCACGCCTGAATTTGGCCGGTAACGACGTTCGGCTGCTGGTTCCTACCACCTTTATGAACCTGAGTGGTAAAGCCGTTGGCGCCTTGGCTACCTTCTACCGCATTCTGCCGGAAGAGATCCTGGTAGCCCACGATGAATTAGATCTGCCACCAGGGGTGGCGAAACTCAAATTAGGTGGCAGCAACGGTGGCCACAATGGCCTGAAGGATATCCAGAGCAAGCTGGGCAACAACCCGAACTTTTATCGCTTGCGCATTGGCATCGGCCACCCAGGGGATAAAAACAAGGTAGTAGGCTTTGTGCTGGGTAAACCGCCAGCATCAGAGCAAACGCTGATTGATGAGGCCATCGATGAGTCGCTACGTTGCACGGAGATCTTGCTGAAGGAAGGTATGACTAAAGCCATGAATCGTTTGCATGCATTTAAAGCGACTAGCTAAGCGGTTAGGCCAAGTAATGTGATTTTCACTTGCTTGGCCTGCTACTTATCGGGCAATAGCGGCACAGTTTACGGGTACAGCATGGCTGCACGCTGTTTTGCACAACAACATCAACCACATCCGGCGTAGTTTTCTTTTTCAAATCCGCATTTCCACCAAAAAAAGGCCGCTCAATCAGGCTCTTCCTCCGCTCGTTCCTGAAATGAATAATAAAAGAAATAACTGAAAGTAATAATAAAATCGGTGCAGAAAGCACATCAATCCCATTCATGGAATAAATTCCTCCTTGAATTCAAATAGCACAGCGAATAATACGCGGATAATATCTTAAAAAAATACGCCCAACAATACTTATAGTTAAATTTATCATTACCCTTCTAAACCTACCTCAATATAATTAAGAGAATGCTTATATTTACACAGAAACATCCTATAAGAATAGTAGGATGTTTCCATTAAAAAACCACAGATAATTCTTATTAAACCAAAAGCGATTACAATAACATATTAAATAAATTAACCATTAAGACTAAGTACAAAGAATAATCCCATCAAATAACAAATATCAATAAAAACAATATAATACAATTACATCACACTGAAAAGAATGACTACCAAACGAGACAGTGATTAAATATTCATCATATTTAAAACAAAAGCTAGTTTGAAATTAATGCATTTTTCTAGCCTATATAGATAGCCCACCATAAGATAAGTAGCGTCTTGCGGTTTAACGTTCTGTAACTCTTTATCCGCTGTAATCCACCCGCTTTTATTATCATATGTTGCCACATTGTTTCACTGGATGAGGGAAGGGAAATCCCAAGAATAACCCTAGAAAAAGAGCGTCTTTATGGTTAAACATGCATTTAAAATAAAACATTTACTCACTTATATTACTAAATATCTGATAACAAATACCCAGAATAATCTCCGATATTAGCGTTCCATGTCCTATTGCCAGATGTGTTCAACCTGGATCTGCACCTTGCCTGCAGAACACCTCTACCGACGTTGAATTGAGCCGACCCAGGCGTTAACAGCCGTAAGGAACGCCTCAAGTGATAGCGCCAGCAACGGGCAGATCGAGATAACTGCCCATTACGTGTATAATGGCGGGATAATTTCGTCCTTTATGCAGCAGGCTAATGTTAACCTGTTGATAGTCAAGATATTTAAGGTGATATAAACATGGGATTCAAATGCGGTATCGTCGGTCTGCCTAACGTTGGCAAATCCACCCTGTTCAATGCGTTGACCAAAGCGGGTATTGAAGCGGCTAACTTCCCGTTCTGCACCATTGAACCCAATACCGGCGTGGTACCGATGCCCGATGCACGTCTGGATCAACTGGCCGAGATCGTCAAACCACAACGCATTCTGCCCACCACCATGGAATTCGTTGATATCGCAGGCCTGGTAAAAGGGGCTTCCAAAGGTGAAGGCCTGGGTAACCAGTTCCTGACCAACATCCGCGAAACCGAAGCTATCGGCCACGTGGTACGTTGCTTTGAGAATGACAACATCATTCACGTGAATAACAAAGTGGACCCGGCAGACGATATCGACGTCATCAACACCGAGTTGGCACTGTCCGACCTTGATACCTGCGAACGCGCCATTCACCGTGTGCAGAAGAAAGCCAAAGGCGGCGATAAAGACGCAAAAGCTGAATTGGCTGCGCTGGAAAAATGCCTGCCACAGTTGGAGAACGCCGGTATGCTGCGTGCTCTGGATCTGACTGCTGAAGATAAAGCCGCGATCCGCTACCTGAGCTTCCTGACCCTGAAGCCAACCATGTACATTGCCAACGTCAACGAAGACGGTTTTGAGAACAACCCGTATCTGGATGTTGTGCGTAAGATTGCTGCCGAAGAAGGTTCCGTGGTGGTTGCGGTTTGCGCCGCTGTTGAATCCGACATTGCAGAGCTGGAAGATGAAGACCGCGCTGAATTTATGGCTGAGTTGGGTCTGGAAGAACCAGGTCTGAACCGCGTGATCCGCGCAGGTTATGAATTGCTCAATCTGCAAACCTACTTCACCGCTGGCGTGAAGGAAGTGCGTGCCTGGACCATCCCGGTTGGTGCTACTGCCCCGCAAGCCGCCGGTAAAATCCACACCGACTTTGAAAAAGGCTTTATCCGTGCGCAGACCATCGCCTTTGAAGACTTTATCACCTATAAGGGTGAGCAAGGTGCCAAAGAAGCCGGCAAGATGCGTTCAGAAGGGAAAGACTACGTCGTTAAAGATGGCGATGTGATGAACTTCTTGTTTAACGTCTAAATGTTTTCTTGGGCTTCACAACAGTATCTGAACAGCTAATGAAGCCCGCTAAGCATTTGAAATCCACGCAACCGCGTGGATTTTTTTTATTTATTGACGCCTCAGGTTTCCTCGCAGCAATTCAGTACAAAAATCAGCACAGAGTGAACTACGGAGCTGGCACTACGCCCTGGATTTCGCCGCTATAGCCGGTACGGGAAATCGCCGTCAGCAATACCTGATTATCAAAACCCTCGGGCACAATCACTTCCGCCTGGTGCGTTTTCAGCGAGGCTTTGGCCTTAATCACTCCATCAGTAGAGCGCAACGCTTTATTGATGGAGATGACGCACAGTGAGCAGGTCATGGCTTTGATATCAATCGTGACTTTCTGGTTCTCCGCCCATAACCGCGGCGCAATCAATACCAGAGCCAGCAGCAGCAAAATGCGCTTTTTCATTCCATTATTTCCCAAATCCAAGGTAATACGTAGGGGTAGGTCATCAACGCCAACAGTAAAGGTACTGACAGCCAGTAAAGCCAAATGAGTACCCGACGGCTGACGACGTTCACACAGACCGGACGTGGCGATAGATAAAGCCGCCAAAATCCTCGCAGCATCAATCCGATAGCCACAATAATCATTGGCCACTGTAGCCAGGATAGCGCCGGGATCCCCGTAAGCCCGGCAGCCGAGATACCAAACACCAGATACAACAACGGCCCGAGGCAGCAGAGTGTCGATGCTGCGGCGGCAAGCAGAGCCGCCAGCAGCGTCACTACGCTGCCCTTAACGCTGTTCGACAGAGACATAGTCATAGCTGAATTCGGCCGGATCGTAGAAGTTTAACGGGTCGCCATCCACTTCAGCATAGGGGTAACCAAAGTTATTGAGGTCGCCCTGCTCTGCCTCTGGCGAAAGCGCGAAATCACGGGCGTAGTTAAAACCAACCCAGTTCATTTCCCAGTTACCGAACAGGTAATCGTTGACGGCTTCAACGGCGGCATCACCGTTTTCTTTTTTCTCTGCCAGACGCATTTTAGTGACGTCGGCCGGATCGGCTGGTAGCCAGCCGAAACCTGCCAGCCAGAACATCGCCCGGCAGTGCTGCCCGCCGCTGACTTTTGCCACGCCTTGCTCATCAGCGCTACCAAATGCCTTCTTCGAATAGCTCCCCAACTTGCGGGATGCGCCCAGGCGAATACCAAACATCTCACGCGCCGGGATCCCGCAGGCACGGCACAACGCGACGAACACGGAGTTGATATCGGTACATTTCCCGCCCAGCTTACCAGCCTTAAGGATTTGGCCCACATCACCGGTCCCGCAGCCAATCACCGCATCGTCTCGATGCATATGGGTTCTTACCCATTCATGAATTAGCCTCGCCTGCTGCAGAGGGGATTTCTCACTGCCAATAATCTTCAACGCCGTTTCTTTCACTAGCCCATCCACCGGGATATGTGGGGTCGCGTTAAGATAGGGTTGTACTTCTGCGGGGAACACCAGATCGGTTTGCGGGAGGTGCCATTCGGCCAGTTGGTTGCTCTTCAGCGGCTCCCAGTCCAAGGTTTCAATCAGCATTTCCACCTTCAGTTCCATTGGGCCTTTGGAGTCCGGCCAGGAAGCAAACAACGTTTTGGCTGCGTAGGTATTATTCGCCGTGAGGTAGGCCTGCTGATAGTTGCCAGAAAAAGAAATGTGCTTCAGTTGCTGGAAGGCGGTGTCCAGGGGGACCGGGATCCACAGATTGGCCTTACCTTCTGAGCCTGCTGGCGCTTTCAGTTGGTAAGTTTGTGTCATCACAAAACGTCTTCTGTTATCCACGCAGGTTGACGCAGGGATATCCGTTTTACGCGACTCAGACCAGACCGGGCTTATCAGCCCAAAAGAAGATAACGCCGCCGCACCCTTGAGAAATTTACGCCTTTCCATCACCGTTCCTTTTTTATTATCAGATAGCGCCAAAGCCTTGCCCACCGCCTTTGGGAGGGCAATAGTATGCACCCAGGCAGCACAAAACGACATACCGCTTACACAAAAAGACATCAGGGAATATACGGTAAACGGCATGAGGGAAAGTGGAGACGTCTCAAGAATAATAAAAATACGCTACGGAGCGAACGATCGAGTCGGAGGTGGGATTACTCCCACCGTCCTTACAACAACATTATACGATAAACCGATTCACTAATTGGGTCATCGCCGCCGCTTGGTTGTCCAGTACCTGACTGGCACTGGCCGCTTGGGAAACCAAAGCCGCATTTTGCTGGGTGACTTGTTCAAGCTGATTCAAAGCCAGATGAACCTGCCCCACCCCCAATGATTGTTCGTTGGCGGCCTGAGCGATATCGCTAACATATTGCTTCATCAGCCCAGAGTTATCTGCTGCCGCTTTTAGCGCGATCCCGGAAGCCGAAACCCGGGCGACGCCTTCTGCAATTTTTTCCATATTTTGATTAATCAGCTCTCGGATCTGGCTCGCCTCTTTAGCACAACGTTGAGATAAGTTACGCACCTCACTCGCTACCACCGCAAATCCCCTGCCGGACTCGCCAGCTCGAGCGGCTTCTACCGCAGCATTGAGCGCCAATAAATTGGTCTGAAAAGAAATGTCGTCAATAGAAGCCACGATACGTGAAATCTGCTCACTAGAATTACGGATCTCCGTCATGCTCTGGCTGGCTTCATTCGCCACACGATTCGCCTGCATGACATCACGCTCCATCGCCAGCGTGAGTTGTTCAGCTTCGCGGGCGTTATCTGCAGTCTGGGCGATCGCCGTGGATATTTGTTCCATACTTGCCGCAGTTTCAACGATAGACGCCGCCTGTTCATCAGTACGTTGCGCTAAATCCTGATTACCAGCGGCGATATCACCGCTAGCATGGTGAAGCACCTCCGAGCCGGATTTAATCTCTTTAACGATATGCTGAATATTTTCAATGGATTGGTTATAGGCATGATTCAATGCTGACAACTCATCACTACCCGGCACGCTAAGGCGTTGGGTCAAATCCCCCTCCATTTCACCAATCGTTTTCAGCGTTCCTTGCAGTTGCAGATGGATACTCCGCGCAACGACGATGGCTATCGCCAAGGCCACTGCCAGGGAAAGAAGGCTGATACACAGGAAAGTTATCCATTCGCTACGTGCCGTGCGTGACAACTCTGCAGCATGCTTTTGCAAGGTGTCAGCGGTTTGATTCTCTAGTTGACGCAGCACTTCAATGCGCAGAGTCTGAGCCTTGAACCAATCGGTAGGATTAACTTTGAATCCACCGGTGGCGACTTTATCGAGCGCTATTTCACGAAACTTAAGGGCATCAGTTGCCGATGCAGAGCGTAATGCGCCATCAAGCGCCGCCGCCTGCTCCGCGGTGCTGAAACGACGAGTCGCAGAAAGCCAGGCCTCTTGTTTTCCTACCACATCGCTCAACTGGCGGAATTGCCCATCACCAAAACGATCGCTAGAGAAAACGCCGGAGAGTAATGCTCGCTCTATTCCCGACTGTTCTTTCAGGTTAAGCAGACTGTAATACGCTGACAATTCTTGGCCGATTTTGCCCGATGTCGTCAAATGCCCGATACCGCCGACAAAATCCAGCACCTGCGCGATGGTCTTAGTATAGAAACCAATGGCTTGTGGTGCTGCTGTGTGTAAATTGCTGACGTTATTGCGCACCTCGCTCAGCAATTGGGTTTGGTCGTTAAATAACTGAATCGCCGATGTATCAATCCCTTCTAATGCGCGGCGATCCGTTTTAGCTAACAGTTGGCTAAATGTCGCCATAGCCGCATCCGTTAGTTTACGTTGATCCGCTAGTTCAGCGCGAAACTGCCCGCCGCCAGAGCCAAGATAACCGGCGCTCATGCCACGCTCTTTTTGCAACTCATGCACGACATCCCCTGCGCCACGCGCAATTGCCGTTAGCTGAACGATGACATCCATCTGACGTTCGGTGTTGATACGGGTTTTCATCCCCGAACCGGCAAACCAGCATAAAGCCAGTAGCAGTGGAAACAGAGCAATGAAAAGCTTCATTCTCATCGATATACGGTAGATCCCTAACATCCGGTTTCGTCCTATTTAGCTGACAACATCAATAGAACAGCTATCGGCCTGCTTTAAGCACCCTTTAACCACAATGATGGAATTGTTATTATTGCATTGATAAATAGCATTATTTTTATTAAAGCATAAAGGCAGCCAATGCGACCTCCCTGCTTTGCTCTACCACTTCATCCTCACTTCACACAGCCCCGATAAAATGGCTAGATTCTAACTTCGAGGGATTGAACGTGATTTTTACCAAACGCCTGTGGGCTATTCTGTTTCTCACCATCGGCCTGATGACCGTGCTGGTCAGCCAAGCTCGCGAGCTACCTGCGGTGCAGGATGGTGACATCATTTTCCACACTTCCCGCTCGGCACAGAGCCTGGCGATACAGCAGGCCACCGGCTCGCGTTACAGCCACATGGGCATCATTGTGCTGCGAGATGGCAAACCTTACGTATTCGAAGCGGTATCGACGGTGAAGTACACGCCGCTGGCCGCCTGGATCGATCGTGGAGAGCAAAAGCATTTTGTCGTCAAACGGCTAAAGAACGCCAAGCAAATGATGACGCCGTCCGCGCAGCTAAAAATACGCCAGCAGGCCAAAAGCTTTGCCGGAAAGCCCTACGACATGCAGTTTTCCTGGTCTGATGAGAAGTTATATTGCTCAGAGTTGGTGTGGAAAATTTACGATCGCGCACTAGGGATACAAATCGGCAAGCTGCAAAAAGTGCGTGAATTTAACTTTGGTGCTCCTGCCGTGCAGAAGAAACTGAAGGAACGCTACGGAACGCAAATCCCGTGGGACGAATCGGTTATTTCGCCGAAGGCGATGTTTGAATCACCGCAGTTAGTCACGGTGATCGCGAATTAATCTACGGTGACGTCCCCCCATCCACATGGATAGGGGACTGTATGTGCTACACATTAGCTCCGCGCTGGCACCCTTGCACAAACCAGGTTAGCTTGCGTCCTGCACCCGCAACTCCACCTCATGCGCCTCGTCCGCCTTCGGGATCTCCAATTTACTCAGCATCCGCGCCATCGCATCAGTTGGTACGCTGTACTCCCGCTCGGCATTCTGCCGCTGCCACTGGGCATACGGCACTTCCAGGTAAACAATCTTCACCCTTGCGCCATAGGCGATAAACAACTCAACCAACTGTCTACGCAACTGCCGGGTAATATTGGTGGCATTCCAGACAAAAGGCTCACCCCGCCTTAGCAGCGTTTTTGCCTGCGACTTGGCCTGCTGCACGACCCAGCCGGTCGCGTTCTTGTCGGTAGGAGACAACCGGTGTTGCCGGCGGATGTTGTCCAGGCTGATAACCTCAAGTCCAGCGGCATGCTGCGCGATATAGCGATCTTTACCCATTCCCGGCAGCGCACAAAGTAACGTCACTTCGCTCTGAAATTGCTCGTAGGGAACAAAATCCACGCTAGCCTGCGGATGCGTCAAATAGTGGTAACGCTGGTTATCGCTAGCAAAAGGACGCGCTTGCCCCCAGCATTGCTGCTCCTGACAAAACAGTTCGAACAGCTCGATGTTATCCAGCAGGCCGTTTTGGTCGTCACACTCGCGCCCCAACACG
This sequence comes from Serratia sp. 3ACOL1, assembly GCF_003668775.1. Taxonomy (NCBI): domain Bacteria; kingdom Pseudomonadati; phylum Pseudomonadota; class Gammaproteobacteria; order Enterobacterales; family Yersiniaceae; genus Serratia; species Serratia sp. 3ACOL1. The sequence continues at coordinate 1,965,114 of NZ_CP033055.1, forward strand.
TCCGCCCGTGCCAACATCGCCAGCAACCGTGTATCCAACCGTAAGGCCGCTAATAACAGCGCCCGCTCCGGCGATGGCCGCCCCATGATCCATAATGGCAAACCATGAAAACGTACCAAGGCCGCTACCTGTTCACGCAGTTCAAACGGTGTCACGATATCCCGATAGAGGATCGAGCGCGTGGTCAGTTCACCGCGTTTAGCGTGGTTGGGTGAGGTCACCGAACCATCGTCGGCAACCCGCGTGGTACTGCGCTTTTCTACATCGTGCAGCAAGGCGGCAGCCCAAACCAGCTCCTGCTGTTGCTCTGGCAACGCCAAAAACTGCGCAGACTCGGTCAGTGCCGCCAGCACGCGCTGGGTATGGATTGCCACATCGCCTTCCGCATGATGACGGGGATCTTGTGGCACCTGATGCATGTCGGCCACCCAACGGAATTTATCCGCCAGCCTGCCCCACTGCTTGTCTTCACTTAAGCACCACATGGTTTATCCTCCTGCTGATACTCGTACGCCATACGCGCTCGTTGCCAATTCACTCTCCAGTGACGATCGGTTTTCACATGGTTTTTACGCACGTACTTAAATACGTTATGGGAAAACTGAGCCACCGGGAATTCAGCCGCATTGCGGGTGACAATCCCTTCCATGGTACATGGCAAGCCGGTATGTACGTCGTGCGGCGCAAAACTCCCCACTCCTCCCACCTGCTCCAGTATTGCCGAGCGGTATTCTTGTTCCGTCTGGCGCGGCACGTCCTGTACCACTTCTGGTACACAGGCAAAATCAAATAATGCCGCGTAAAACTGCACTTCTTGCCAACTCAGCCACATGTCTTTACAGCGCACGGCGAATAGATAAAAGTCCTGTTGCAGGCCACGATATTCGATCGAATGGGTGGCATACAGATTCTCCCCAAACAGTTCGATATCGCCCAGGTCATTTTTAATCAGTTGCCAACGCTGGCGGATCTGGCGCGTCCAGGCAGAAACCGTCGGTGCCGCATGGGAGCGTGCAAATACGCCATATCGATTCAGGCAGTTATTCTCACCATCGAGCTTTTCCGTATGGATCAGTGAGGGGATTAACCGTATGTCTTGCCAATAGTGTTTATTGATCCGATCGTCACTGGTGGTTCCCGGTGAGAACGGATAATGGTACGTCCGACCATATTTATGTGTTTCCATTTCTTTTCTTCTTATAGCGTTACCGGCCTGCCCCATCAGGCCGATATTGATTAAGCGAGCGGCGTAAAACTTTCGCCTTTAAACACCCGAACCGGTGAACCGCGCACTATTTGATGGTGAAACATCCGTCGTTCAGCACGCTGTTCGTCGAGTTGCTGTTGCTCAAGCTGTTCCAAACGGTGAGCGATCAGCAAATACGCCAAACGCTTATTGGCATGTTGGCTCCGCTCGGTCTGCACTTTGACGCTAATGCCGCTAGCGATATGGGTGGCGCGAATAGCCGACTCCGTTTTATTCACGTGCTGCCCACCCGGCCCGGAAGACTTCAACGTCTCAAAACGGATCTCGCTCTCTTTTGGCACTGCTGCCGGAGAGAAACGCGCTGCACCAATAAACCAGTTCTTTCTGGAACGCCCTGTACGCCACGGGCTTTCGCAAATCCACTGCAATGTCCCGCACCACTTGGCGGCCAATGGCTCCGCCGCTTCGCCGTTAAGCGTCAATAGCACCGAACGCAACGTGCCGGGCAGGCGGCCCTCTTCCCGCTCAACCTCATGCAGTTCCACCTGCATGACCTGAGCCTCTTTGTGGAACTGGCGCAGTGCCAAACTCACCGCCAGGCAACATTCATCCGGCCCCTGGGCGGCAGAAATCTGTAATAAGATCATCACTGCCCCCCGCTGGTTTTGTAGGTCAACACTGGCTGCATACGCGCCACCAACGTGACCAATCCGGCCTGCTGCAAGGCTCCTACTACACTATCAATCGGCTTGTAGGCTTCCGGCGCTTCCTGATAAATCAGTTGGCGGTCGCGGCAAATCACCCGGCTGCCGAAGCGGGTTCTGGCCAACTGCTCGGTGCTGAAACGCGCCGATAAGCGGTCTTTACACTCCGAACGCATCCATTTTCGCCCGGCACCATGCGCCAACGAATACAAACTGCTGGCGGCAGGTAATGGCTGGACGATATAGCTGTAATCACCGCGCGAACCGGGGATCACCACCAGCCCTTCATCCGACGGGGTAGCCCCTTTACGATGCAGCCAGCCAGGCACGCCCTCGATAGTGGCCGCCGCCAGCAGGTTATGATGGATATCCAGCAGGCAATCGCCAGCAGTGCGTAACCGCTGCAATATCCGCTGGGCAATCAGTTGCCGGTTTAAGCCTGCAAAATCCAATGCCTGTTGATGCTGTTGCAGATAATCGTTGGCCGCATCGGTATTTTCCAGCAGGCCATGATGCCCATGGGCGCGCACATGCTGTTCCAGTATTAGCTGGCCCAAGCCACGCGAACCGCTGTGCACCAACAGCATCAGCCGTTTTTTATCGAGACCGGCCTGCGGCTGATATATTTCGTCGATGCGTAGCAGTTCAGCAAAATGATTACCGCCGCCAATGGTGCCTAATGCACGAGAATAATCGCCAAGCGCTGGCGGAATATCCCCCAACTCTTCTTCCTCTAGCGGGCCGTCAATATTGCCCAGGTTTTTTTCCAGTTTATCCAGCGACTGTTTCATCGCCAGCAAATCTGTTTGCCATAGCGACATACCGCAACCGATATCATTACCGATTAACGCCGGGTAGAAGCGATGTTGTGAAAAGAAAGCGGCACCGACCGGGTAACCACGGCCAGGATGCAAATCTGGCATCCCGACCACGCGCACCATATCCGGCAGCTTGGCGGTAATTTCTAATTGTTGGATTGCATTTCCTTCAATCCAAGTGTGTTCCGACGCGATCAATGAAACTCGCGGCGTAACGGAGCCAATAGTATTGCTCATAACCAATCCTGATTAATATTTTATCTAATTTTTTGGATTTGGCGGGCGGTAGCCCTAGCAATACCTGGAGAACAGGAAATTATGCCTGAGGATACGACCCGCAAAGGGTAAACAGTGCTTGATAATTCATGATGTACCTCCTTTGCAAAGTGAATGAATGGGAAAACGCGGCGATAGTACATATAAACTCCAGCGTTAGCAATGGTTGTTCGCATCGACCATTAAAATTTAATTCGGGGCGCCGCAAAGTTTGACCCAAGTCAACGTTATATTTAATTGGCGGCTTGCTGGATAGACTCTGCTGACGATTGTCAGTATATAAATGCAAATGGTAATCATTTTCAGTTAAACTATGACAGGTCTGAGTGGCTGCGCTTCCATGCGGCCCTGCCTCCATCAGTTCTGCCCCATTGAAGGAACTTGAGTTGAAACATGACACTGAGCTGGATTTAACCCCGCATTTTGCACTGGCAGGCAATCAGCCGTTTAAAGATCGTCGTGCCATGATGCCGTTGCGCGGCGCGATCCCCGTGGAAAAAACGCTGCTGGCATCAACCTGGAAAAACGTCATCGGCCAGACCACGCCCAGCCGTAAGCGTCTGGTGTATCTACACATTCCGTTTTGTGCCACCCACTGCACCTTCTGCGGCTTTTACCAGAACCGTTTCGAGGAGGACAGCTGCGCCCACTACACCGATGCGCTGCTACGCGAGATCGAAATGGAGGCAGACAGCCCTCTGCATCAGTCTGCGCCAATCCATGCCGTCTATTTTGGTGGTGGAACGCCTTCGGCGCTTGCCGCACGGGATCTGGCTCGCATCATCACCGCTCTACGCGAACGACTGCCGCTGGCCCCAGACTGCGAAATCACCATCGAGGGCCGGGTGCTAAACTTTGACGATGAGCGGATAGACGCCTGTCTGGATGCCGGAGCCAATCGCTTTTCGATTGGTATTCAGTCGTTTAATAGCCAAATCCGCAAAAAAATGGCCCGTACTTCCGACGGCGCAAGCGCCATTGTGTTTATGGAAGGGCTAGTTCGTCGCGACCGCGCTGCCGTGGTCTGCGATTTGCTATTCGGCTTACCCGGTCAGGATGCGAAACTTTGGGGCGAAGATCTGGCGATTGCCCGCGATATCGGCCTGGACGGTGTCGATCTCTACGCCCTCAATCTGCTGCCCAATACGCCGCTGGGTAAAGCAGTGGAAGCTGGCCGCACCTCCGTTCCCTCACCTGCCGAGCGGCGCGATCTCTATTTGCAGGGCTGCGATTTCATGGACCAGGCAGGCTGGCGCTGTATCAGCAACAGCCACTGGGCGCGCACCACGCGAGAGCGCAATTTGTACAACCTGTTGATTAAGCAAGGCGCAGATTGCCTGGCCTTTGGCTCCGGCGGCGGGGGTTCGGTCAACGGCTATTCCTGGATGATCGAACGCAACCTCACCACCTGGCATGAAGCTATCGCCGAGGGGCGCAAACCGCTGATGATGATGATGCGTACCTCAGGTAACCGAAGCCAGTGGCGTCAGCCGTTACAGGCTGGCGTGGAAAATGCGCGCATCCCGCTGGATGAACTGACGCCTGATGCGGAAAAGCTGAAGCCGCTGCTCGCACAGTGGCATCGGGCGGGGTTAACCCGCGACGCTACAACCTGCCTGCGCCTGACCAACGAAGGGCGCTTCTGGGCAAGCAATATTCTGCAGTCTCTTGATGAGCTGCTCCAACAACTGGATCTGCCGCGTATTGCGGTAGCCACCCTCTAACAGGAGTGAACGATGAAACCATGGCTGATTTTTGGCGCTGGCGGCAAAGGGGTCGGCGCGCTGACCCTGGAACTTGCGCTGGCGGAACAGCGTCCGGTGGTTGCGGTGGTACGCAATCCGGAGGCTGCCGCTCGCCTGCGGGAGAAAGGCGTACAGGTTTATCTCGGTGATGCTTGTGATGCCATTGCTGTCACCCGCGCTTGCGAAGCTACGGGTACCAACGCGACGATCATCTCTTCAATGGGCGGCGCACAGGATTATCTGGCCCACCGGACAGTGATTGATACGGCGGAGAAATGCGGGATATCGCGCATGATCCTCATCACCTCGTTGGGCTGTGGCGACGGTTGGCCGTTTTTATCACCACGCGCCAAAGCAGGGTTTGGCCAGGCGGTACGTGAGAAATCGCTGGCGGAAAGCTGGTTACAGACCAGCACGCTGGATCACGCCATCTTGCGCCCCGGCGGGCTGCTAAACGGCAATGCTACCTGCAAGGCGCAACGGTTCCAGGGGCAGGAAGTTCATGGCTTTGTGATGCGTGCGGACGTTGCTGCACATGTCCAGCAACTGGCAAATGCCCCCGCACTCAATCAACAGATCTATAGCCTGGTTGAACCGGGTCTTAAACCGGCGTAATCCCCCACGCGGCGCTGCCCCATCAGCGCCGTAATCATTCCGCCAACGCGCGCATCACCTTGATCAGCTCCGATTTACCTTCAAAGCCAATCCCCGGCAGTTCCGGCATAACAATATGGCCATCTTCCACCTTCACCGAGTCCGGGAATCCGCCGTAAGGTTGGAACAGATCAGGATAACTTTCATTGCCCCCCAGCCCCAGCCCCGCAGCAATATTCAATGACATCTGATGCCCGCCATGCGGAATACAACGGGAGGGTGACCAGCCGAACTGCTCAAGCACTTCCAAAGTACGGAGATATTCCACCAGCCCATAGGAGAGTGCGCAGTCAAACTGCAGATAATCACGATCGGGGCGCATACCGCCGTAGCGCAACAGATTACGGGCATCCTGGTGTGAAAACAGGTTCTCTCCGGTCGCCATTGGCCCCGGATAGAACTCGGACAGCACGGCCTGTAAGGCGTAATCTAGCGGGTCACCCACCTCTTCATACCAGAACAGCGGATACTCCCGCAGCATCTTGGCGTAGGCAATCCCGGTTTCTAAATCAAAGCGACCGTTGGCATCCACCGCTAGCCGCGCCTCGTGGCCAATCTCTTGCAATACGGCCTCGATACGACGGCGATCCTCCTCCAGCGGCGCACCACCAATTTTCATTTTCACCACGTTGTAGCCACGATCCAGATAACTACGCATCTCCTGACGCAGCGCGGTGAGATCTTTGTCTGGATAGTAATAACCACCGGCGGCATAGACAAACACCCGTGGATTAGCCACGGTGCCTTTCATATCCGCCAGCATACGGAATAACGGCTTACCGGCAATTTTGGCGGTGGCATCCCAGATCGCCATATCCAGCGTTCCCACAGCTACCGAGCGTTCTCCATGGCCGCCGGGCTTTTCATTGATCATCATCGCCTGCCACACCCGGTGCGGATCGAGGTTGTCGCCCTGCGGGTTGAGCAAACTGTCAGGCTCAGCCTGCAAGATGCGATCGCGGAAACGCTCGCGGATCAGCCCCCCTTGCCCATAGCGCCCGTTGGAGTTAAAGCCGTAGCCCACCACCCGGCGGCCATCAACCACCACATCGGTCACTACCGCAACCAGGCTGGTAGTCATCTTGCTGAAATCGATATAGGCATTCCTGATCGGCGAGGCAATCGGTTTGGTGATTTCCACCACGTCTGTAATACGCATTTTTCTCTCCAACGGTCGTGATTCGCAGGGGTATCGTTGATGCATTTTTCGCATCCTAGACTGTCAGGCATTGGCACCCTGCCGGTTTCTTGCCATAGTAAGCGGCTAGAACATCACCGGCCAATGCGAAAAAAGGATAGCTGTTATGCAGAATCGGCATCACTTGGAACTCACCTGGCTTGAGGATTGCGTAGCGCTGGCCGATACCCTCAATTTCTCCAAGGCCGCCGAGGCTCGCTATGTCACCCAACCGGCATTCAGCCGTCGCATTCAGTCGCTGGAAGAGTGGGTCGGCACGCCGCTTTTCGAACGTAATCGGCGGGGAGTTCACCTCACCAAGGCCGGTGAAGTTTTTTGCAAACAGGCCCCTGAGTTAATCAGATCGCTCTATGCGCTGAGGAGCGAAACCCTGGATGCCACCGGGCAATATCAGCCGGACGTAGTCTTTTCAGCCACCCACGCCCTCTCATTCTCTTTCTTTCCGGCGTTGCTCAGGCGTAATGAAAAGATGGCCAGATTAGGCTCTTTCCGCCTGCTGTCCGATACGCTAAAAGCCTGTGAGAATCTGTTGGCGCGTGGGGAGGCGCAATTCTTGCTCTGCCATTATCATCCGCATATGCAGATGACTCTCGATGCGGAAAAGTTTGTTAGCCTACGCCTGGGGGAGGATCGATTGCTGCCCTACAGCCTGGCTCTGCCGGGTTCCGCAACGCCGATGTGGAAAATCGGGGAGCAAAAATTCCCTTACCTGTCGTTCAGCAATGACTCGGGGTTGGGGCGAATTATCTCCAACAGCGCGGTGATTAGCCGGGCCAAACGAGGGATGGAAGTCGCTTTTACTTCGGATCTGGCCGCCACGTTGCTCGCCATGGTGGCGGCGGGAGAAGGTGTCGCCTGGCTGCCGCAGTCGCTGGCAGAGGCCGACGTTGATAGCGGCAAGATCGTAGTTGCCACCGACCGCCCCGACGATCTTTGCCTGCCCATTGAGATACGCCTCTACCGGCCCGTGACCAAGATGGCTAAATCCGTTGAGGCACTATGGCAGCTATTTACCAAAGAGGCTGAATTGGCCCCTCACCCCAACCCTCTCCCACAGGGAGAGGGAGCTGGTCCGGAGCCGCTTTCAGGTACAAAAGTCAGTCTTTAGGCAGATTGATGATAAGGACGAATGTAGTAGCCAAGGGAAGCCAGTACGGAGCCATTTTCAGGTGCAAAGTCAGTCTTTAACCAAGCTGGTTTGAGGACGAATGTAGTAACCAAGTTGTGGCACGTTCGGTCCCCTCTCCCTGTGGGAGAGGGCTAGGGTGAGGAGTAAAGTTATAAATTGCTCACGCGCTTATCCTTTGGATACTTCACCGTATAAGACAGGGTGAACTTCTCGGACTGATTCGCGGGTAAATCCAGTGCCCACTGCACGTTACCGGTGTCTTTATCGTAGCTGGCACCGTCGTACTTCAGCCCGTCGATAGTAATCGCCGAATCCCGGCTCAGCGGCATCTGTTCCATCACCACCAGCTTAATCGGCTCTTTACGGGTATTTTTCACGCTGGTGACAAAGGAGTACTGTTGGCTTACCGAATTGCCAAAAAACTCCGCCTTCGAGGTCAGTTGCTTACCGTTTTCGCGGTTAACGATAATCTTTTTGTCCCGGCCCAATGACAGATCCAGCGTCTCTTTAGCCTCCGCGATATTGATATACCCCTGGCCGACAAACGAACCCTCGAAGAAAATACTGGACTTGCCCGGCAACAAATTAAGCTGCTCCCAGTCTTTTAACTGTACCTGCAAGAAGGCATCGGGTTCGATTTTCGGCACCACCACGTAGCGATAGTCGCCCTGAACGTCCACATCCTTGATGGTGACAGAATGCCCTTTACCATCGGAGGCAATGTTATAAGGCAGGGAAATGCTAAAGCGGGTATTCACACCGCCAGCATCGGTGACCACATAGTCAGAGAGGGAGCTTTTAGCTCTGGGGGCCATTGCTCCATCAAGTTCTGGAGCATTCGCGCCAGCGGCCATTTCCGCAACGGGAGCCGGTGCCGGTCTGGGTATCGACCTTGCCATCTTGGAACTTGAGTAGTCCTGATAAAAATCGAGGTACCAAGGTTGTAGCTCCGGCACCTGCGCCCCTTCGCTCGGGTTGCCGCTGGAAAGCGTCAGGTTGACCTTATCCCAGTTGATGCCGCTGTTCTGAAACACATTGGCCTTGTAGCTCAGCTTGACCGGCTGGGTAATGCTGTTGACCCGCACATCATAAGTCGGCACCCAACCTGCATCTGGGATCACATAAGACAGCTTAACGTTACTGGTCACGGCTTTCGCAGTGTAAAACTTCACCACCACCTGATTCACCGTTTGGCCAGTCTTCTGCTGAGCCTCGTCCAACTGGCTCTTCAGCTTTTCGATATTCTTGTCAATCGCGGCGATTTTCTCTTTAATCTCGATATCCGCCAGCAGCACTTCACTCATGCGGCGGCTAACCAGCTCAAGCATTTGATTAACCTGCTCAACGGAAGCGCCCTCTTTCTCCGAACCCAACGCACGGTTACTTTCCAGTACCGCCAACTGCGCCTGGATCACTTCCCGCTGCACGTTCAGTTTGCTTTGCTCGCGCACCTCATCATCAATCTGTTTGGTTAATTGCTCCACTTCAGGCGACACATGTTCGGTAAGAAAATCGCGTTTTATGCTGAAAGATTGCACGACCACGCCGTTATCGGCATCAAGCATCAGGCTCTGTTCGTTCAGCCCGCTGGCAATATTGGTAAAGACGACTTCGCTTTCCCCCGCCGGTAGCGTCACTTTGCTGCTGTTGAATAACTCGGCACCGCGAATAAAGACCGTCACGTCGTTGAGCGTGACGTTTTGCGCCTGCGCCAGGCCGGTATAGGCCAACAGCACCGAGGCCGCCAACAGCGTGGTTTTAAATCCAGGGAAGAGGGTCATCGTCATTTATCCTTAACAAAGAGGTTCCGTGCAGAATATCGACGAATTATAGCATGCAGCCTGGCGGTAAGATTTCTGAAAAATCATCGCGTTCAAAGGTAAAGCAGCGATATTCGTGTCATTTAGCCACGTCGCGCCGATCATTAAGAAAACCCATTCCACGCGGTTATCGCGCAGAATGGGTTGTAGTGAGGTAAGGGATAATTTACCGCAGGTTCGGCTTAGAGCCACGGGCCGCGCGCTGTTGTTTTTCCAACTGCATGGCTTGCAGGTCTGCTGGCCGGATCAGGGTTAACGCCGCCGTTGGGCACACCTCAACACAGGCCGGCCCCGCTTCGCGCCCCTGACAAAGATCGCATTTATTCGCCTGAGCCCGTTGGTACGCGACACCATTGCTGCCATAACCCTGATTGACCACCACCTCCATCGCACCATAAGGGCAAGCCACCATACAGCTCTTGCAGCCAATACAACGCGACTGGATCACCTGTACGCTACCATCCTGGTTATAGATGGCCTCGTTCGGGCAGGCGTTCAGGCAAGGGGCATTCTCACATTGGCGGCACAGCATCGGTACGCTGACGCTAAGGGTTTTCATCACCCGTAAGCGAGGATTGAAGTTTTCCGCCGTCATCGGCAACGGATTATCCCCCAGATGCGCCATCACGCAGGCAATCTCGCAGGTGCGGCAGCCAATGCACTGTTTCATATCGGCAATGACAAACTGATTCATACCGTCTCTCCTTGAACCGCGTTAGAGCACATTAAGGTAATAACCGATGCTTTCGGCCGCCTTGCGCCCTTCGGCAATGGCGGTCACGATCAGATCGGCGCCGCGCACGATGTCACCACCGGCGAAAATCTTGCGGTTACTGGTTTGGTACGGATAACCCGCCACCGTTGGCGCCACCACGCGCCCTTGCCTGTCGAGCATCACGTTATGTTCTGCCAACCAACCCATACGATGCGGGCTAAAGCCAAAGGCCATGATCACCGCATCCGCCGGTACGACATGTTCGGAACCCTCAACGGGTACCGCCTGCCGCCTGCCCTGGCTGTCTGGAGCCCCCATTTCGGTTCGCCGCATCTGAATGCCGCTGACCTTACCTTCCTCATCGATCACGATGCTTAGCGGTTGCAGGTTGAACATGAATTCTGCGCCCTCTTCCCGCGCATTTTTCACTTCCTTTTTCGACCCCGGCATACTCTTTTCATCACGCCGATAGGCACAAATCACCTGTTCAGCACCGTGACGTAGTGAGGTACGGACGCAGTCCATAGCGGTATCACCGCCCCCCAGTACGATCACCCGCTTGCCCGCCATATTGATGTAAGGACTTTGCGGATTCTCGGCATAGCCCATTAGCTGTTGCGTGTTAGCGATCAGGAATGGCAAGGCGTCATACACTCCCGGCGCACCTTCATTTTCCAGGCCGGAACGCATCGATTTATAGGTCCCCACGCCAAGGAACAGCGCGTCGTAATCATTGAGCAGGGTTTCCATCGAGACGTCTTTGCCAATCTCGGTGTTCAGACGGAACTCCACGCCCATATCGCTGAAAATTTCACGCCTTCTGGCCATAACGTCCTTTTTCAGCTTGAACGCCGGAATGCCGAAGGTCAGCAACCCGCCAATTTCCGGATAGCGATCGAACACCACCGGCTTGATGCCATGGCGCACCAGGATATCGGCACAGCCCAGCCCCGCCGGACCCGCGCCAATAATGGCAACGCGCTTGCCACTGTTTTTCACCGCCGACATATCTGGCCGCCAACCCATCTCAAAGGCCGTTTCAGTGATGTAGCGCTCAATGTTGCCGATAGTGACGGCTCCCCCGTGCTCATTGAGCGTACAGGATTGCTCGCATAGTCTGTCCTGTGGGCATACCCGGCCACACACTTCCGGCAGGCTGCTGGTTTGATGCGATAGCTCCGCCGCTTCCCAGATGCGCCCCTGGCTGGCCAGCTTGATCCACTGCGGGATTTGGTTATGCAGCGGGCAGGTCCAGGAGCAGATACTCTGCTTGCCGCAGCTCAGGCAACGTTCGGCCTGTTGCTGGATCTGCTGCTCATTAAAGGGTTGGTAGATTTCGGCAAAGCTGGTTTTGCGCAGCTCGAGTGGTATTTTACTGGCTTCCAAGCGAGGTGCCCGAGGCTGTTGCAGTAGATTACGGATCGGCGTTGATTTCTTCGGGGCTTTCGCTTCTGGACTCTGATTAGCGGCACTGCCAAACAGTTGGCTATGGTGATCGCGCGCCGCTGCACGTAGCCGCTTTTCTCGCTGCTGGTCCAGCAACGTTTGGTTGTCCACCAGGCTTAGTGCATGGGTGGGACAGGCACGTACACAGGCAGGCTCATGGTTCAGCTCGCTGCACAGGTCGCATTTCTGTGCCTCGACCTTCTGATAGCTGTCTGCCAGGCGATGATTGGCGGGCTGCACCGTTTCGGTCACTACCGTCATCATGCCAAACGGACAAGCGACCGCACAGGCTTTACAGCCGATGCATTTCTCCTGGCTGACCTGGATGCTGGTATCACTCTGTTCAATGGCCCCGGTTGGACAAACATTGGCACAGGGCGCATCTTCACAATGGTGGCAGAACACGGCCGTATTACCATGGGTGCCCTGAATAACCTTGACTCTTGGGGTGAAATATTCGCGCTTGCTTGGGTATGCCCCTTGATGATGCGCAGTCACACAGGCGACCTCGCAACTCCGGCAGCCAATGCAGGCTTCTGATTCCGCAACGATAAATTGATTCATAGGTATCCTTTCCGAACAGGCTGACTGAAAAAACACGCTTTCGTTGACGTTATCTCCTTATCTTGGCTGGCGTAGGCAGGTGTCAGTAAGGTTATAACCATGTAAATATAGTGGTTATATTTGATCCATTTCCATGACATTTCGCATGAAAATGGCGTAATGCACCCACCCGCTCTAAACCAGGTAGGACAACTCTTCGCTTTAATCACCCATTGTCGTATTGGATCGCATTTACACAGCACCTTTGGTTGTTATTTCGCCACCAATACATTAACATTATTTATATATCTATCGATTTTTTGTTGTAATTGAGCGGAATATATTCATGTAATAAATGGAGGAAGTGCATGCCAGGGATGAACAATAAAGCCAGCGGGCTGAGGTTTACGGTAAGTGTTGGCAACCTGCCAGCAGAGGCTTTTGTGGTGGTGGGATTTACGCTGCATGAGCAATTCTCCAGCCCGTTTGCGCTAGAGCTTGACGTGGCTAGCGCCAAGCCCAGCGTGGAGTTCCATTCAATCCTGGATAGTAACGCGACCCTGACGATTTGGCGTGAAACCGAGGTGCAACGGGTCGTTAATGGCATTGTTATTTCCATTGAGCAAGGGGACACCGGACTTCATCAAACGCGTTACCGGTTTAGCATCCGTCCCTCGCTCTGGCGCGCCGGTTTGGGACACCGTTCACGTATTTTCCAGCAACAAAATTTTCTGGAAATCCTGGAAACCCTGTTAAAAGAAAACAAGATCAGCGACTACGCCCACGCGTTGCGCTATCCCCATGCCGTACGTGAGTTTTGCGTCCAATATAATGAAAGCGATCTCGATTTTATTAACCGCCTGGCCGCAGAAGAAGGGATTTACTATTTCTTTGAGCACCAAAATGGCAAACATACCTTGGTGTTTTCCGATGATTGCGCCGCACTGCATGACGGGCCGACGCTCCCCTATTATCCCGATCAGCCATCTACCTCGTTGGAGGAACCCTGCGTCACCACCTTTAAGCGCCGGGAAAGTTTACGCCTCTCCAAAGTGCTGTTGAAAGATTACACCTTTAAAGATCCCTTGTGGTTGGCAGAGTTCGGCGATGATGCCCGCGATACTGAGCATCAGCCCGGTCGGTATTTCCATTACGATTTCCCTGGGCGTTTTAAAAGCACTCAGGTGGGTAAATCTTTTGCCCGCTGGCGCATCCAGGCGCTGCGTAACGATGCTCATCAGGGCGAAGGGGCAAGCAACTGCCCGGCACTGCAACCCGGCGTACGCTTTACCTTGGAAAACCATCCTCTGGAGGAGCTCAACACGCGTTGGCAAATCACCCAAGCTAACCATTCAGGGCAGCAACCCCAAGCGCTTGAGAGTCACGCAGGCGGGACGGGAACTATCGTAACCAGCCAGTTTGCGTTTATTCCCCACGATCAGACCTGGCGCCCTGTTTTACTGCCCAAGCCACGGATTGATGGCGCACAAATCGCCATTGTCACGGGGCCAGCCACTGAAGAAATCTTTTGTGATGAGTTCGGTCGGGTGAAAGTCCGTTTTCTCTGGGATCGCTCGGGCAGAACCGACGACAGCAGTTCCTGCTGGATCCGGGTATCACAACCCTGGGCGGGGCCACGTTGGGGCATGTCGGCCGTGCCACGCGTTGGCCATGAGGTGATCGTCGAGTTTCTGAATGGCGATCCCGATCAACCCGTAATTATCGGCCGCACCTATCACGCCAGCAACCTTCCACCAGGCAAGCTGCCGGGCACCAAAACCCAGATGTCGATCCGTTCGCAAACCCATAAGGGCGAAGGTTTTAACGAACTGCGTTTTGAAGATGAAAAAGGCCAGGAAGAGCTCTATCTGCATGCGCAAAAGAACATGACAACCGAAGTGCTGCATGACAGTTCTGCACGTATCGATCACGACGATAACCGGCGGATAGGCAACGATCGCAGACAACAGATTGTCCACAATGATTTTCTGCAGGTTAATGGCGAAAAGCGTGACCGGGTAGAAAGCGATTATTCCCTGACCGTGAATAGCAATTTCCACATTAACGCCAGCAACGCCTTATTGACGGAGGTTGGGCAGGAAATTCACCTGAAGTCCGGCACTAAAATAGTGATAGAAACCGGTACGGAGATCACCTTAAAGGCCGGCTACAGCTTTATAAAAATCGATCCCAGTGGCGTCATGATCGGCCCCACGCTCAATGTGGGTACCGGCAGCCCGGGCTCCGGCAGAGGATGGGGTGGCAGAATGCCCGATGTTATTCCCATCCCAGCCAGCGTCCCTGCCTTTGCGCTAAATCCTGCACAGGTTAGTGCGTTTAAACAACCGCAAGCATTTTGCGAAGAGTGTGAGCGATGTAAACAACAGGGTTGCGCGATTTAATCGGGACAGCTTGCCGGAGGAAACGAAGATATGGAGAGTCAACTACAGCAATGGCTGGCCAATTGCGCATCAGGACAACGGTTGTATGCGGTGTTGTCCAGCGTTAGCGATGCACAGCCATTGAAACACTACTATCAACTGGATGGCTCCCGCGTTGCAGAAGGGATTTATCACTATACGTCCTACAAAGATTGGCACGAAGTGATGCCCTATTTGGTGGAGCTGTCGATTAATAGCCCGTTTTTAGCGTGGGTGAGTGAAGCATCCTCAACAGACTGGGGATGGCTGGCAGTCAGTGAACAGCCGCGTCAGCGCATTCTCGACCATTTACGGGGCCTGACGCAGATTAATTTGCCAGATAGGACGACGGTATTTTTCCGCTATTGGGACGCCCAGTTTCTACCGTTAATCCTGGAGGCCTCCAGCGAGTCCCAGCAAAATCAGCTGATGGGGGTGTTCAGCTCGCTTTGGGTCCGGCAACAGATGATTGAATTACCTGCCCAGGCAGCTCCAATTCTGACAGGGATCGTGTCGCTGGAAGAAGCGCAACTCGCCAAGTTAAAGCAGCAAAACCAGACCGAACAGGTTAGCCAGCTACAGCGCTACTTTACCGATAAATATCCGAAGCGCGCTCGCCTGCTGGGCGATGAACAGGTCCAGCGGGTCATTACGCTTATCGCGGAAAAATGCCAAACGCACCGGCTGGAGCGTTTTAACGATCGTTGCCAATTCCTTGATTTAGCCTGCAGTTTAGGCAGCCATTTTGACACCGACCTCCAGCTTGAGCATATCGTCGCACCCTATTTGACAACCGCAGTAGAAGAGCCAGGGCAGTTGGCCGTGTTAAATCAGCAGTTGGGGCTGGTTTTTGTACGAAGCATGGGCGAGCGGTTAGAGCTCTACCTGGCAGCGCTGGAAAGGCTAAAAATCCTGCAACTTAACCAGTTGCCCTATATGTTTGAAGAGCAGCACGTGGTGGATTATGTACGCTCACTTTACCCTGAGCGGGCGCAGTACGTTCCCATACATCAGATGTTTGGCCTATTAGCTCAAAATCAAAATTGGTTCCAGAAGCATGGGATCACCACGTTCCACGGGCAGGCGGTTATCCTGGCATTACAGTTCTTCCTGGGCCATAAAGTCTTTGACGACCCACTCTATCCTTGGGTTAAGGCTCATTTTGCTGATAACCCCATTAATCAGGAAGACGTACGGCTCGCTGAGTTGGTGGCCTACACTCAACGACGCATCAGAAAGGAACTATTGATGTTACGTAAGCATTTGGAGGCAAGATAATGTGCGCATCAGATGGAATTATTTTTCCGGGTTTTGAATATAAGCACAAAAATAACAACCCGGGCGACTATATTATCTTGCCCAGCGTAAAAGAGCAGCAAGGTAAGATTACCGCCAGCTGTTTAAAGACCTTGGTAGTATTTGTTGGCGGTGCGATGGATGCCAGCTACCAGCCGCTGCTAAGTGGCGTTTTTGCTCCTTATGAAGAAAGAAATGGCAGGGACGCCAAAGATAACACTGGCAAGGTTATCACCCAGCGCAAACAGGATGTAGCCTACTCCGAACATGGCGGTGGCAAAGTTCCGCCGCTAATGAAAGAGTGGCATGCCGCCGGGCAGAAAATCGTGCTAGTCGGCCATAGTTGGGGTGGGGACCGAGTGATTTTATTGGCGCAGGAAAACCCTGATATTCCGATTGAGTTACTGGTAACCCTTGATCCTGTATCAAGGAAAGGAAAAAGTCCAAAACCCGCCAATGTCAAACACTGGGATAATATCTATATTGATTATTCGATTGCTGACAGGAGTTCCGCTAATATGATTGCTCGAACCGGTGGCCCTTGGGAGAATTGTCCGGGCGCGGACAAAAATAAAGCACTAAATACTTTAACCAGTATGGCTAATCGCGGGCATGCCGATGCAGACTTGATGTTTCAACAGGAGAGCGTTAAAGTTGAAAAAATTTAAGATCATTACAATAAGTTCTATTTTATTGATTTCGGGATGTAAAAACTACGTACCGTATTCATATATAGACCATATAGTAAGCATGACTGGAATTTACTGCACACAAAGTGGGTTTCCAAAGTGTGAAGATTATCGCTCTTGTGTTTCTGAAAATTACGAACGGGTAAAGTCAAAAGCTCCGATGCAACTAGGAACGGCTAGAATTATAATTATACAAGGATCTCCAAATATTATGGAGAAAAACGATTACACTGATTTAATAAAAAATTCCTACAATTTATTAGACCACAAGCAAACCAACGTTAAGGTTTCAAGCCTCAATATTGGCGTAAGCTATTTTATTTACGCACACAACTCCTGTGCTAACATCATCGGAGATAAAACCTATAACATAGATAACTATATGCCATTACTGAAGAAAGAGCTTGGCGTTAAATAGCTTGAACTGATACGGGTTGGTGGCCTAAACTCAACGACGCATCAGAAAGGAACTATTGATGTTACGTAAGCATTTGGAGGCAAGATAATGTGCGCATCAGATGGAATTATTTTTCCGGGTTTTGATTACAAATACAAGAATAACGCCCCGAGTGACTACATTATCTTACCTAGCGTAAAAGAACAGCAAGGTAAGATCACCGCCAATTGTTTAAAGACGTTGGTGGTGTTTGTTGGCGGCGCGATGGACGCAAGTTTTCAACCCTTGTTAAAGTTTGTTTTTGCTCCTTATGAGAAGAAAAATGGTAGAGATACCAAGGATAACAGTGGCAAGGTTATCACCCAGCGCAAACAGGATGTGGCCTACTCCGAACATGGTGGTGGGAAAGTCGCACCGCTAATGAAAGAGTGGCATGCTGCCGGACAGAAAGTGGTGCTGGTCGGCCATAGTTGGGGTGGAGACCGGGCGATTTTATTGGCGAAGGAAAACCCCGATATTCCGATTGAACTATTGGTAACGCTTGATCCGGTATCCAGGAAGGGCAAAAGCCCCAAACCCGACAATGTCAAACGCTGGGATAATATCTACATTGATTATTCGATTGCTGATGGAAGCTCCGCCAATCTAATCGCTCGAACGGGTGGCCCTTGGGAGAGTTGTCCAGGTGCGGATTACAACCTGGCATTAAATACTAATCTAAATGTTGATAAAGACGGTAATGAAGTAAAGTCTTTAGCTAACAACTATGGCCATGCAGATGCCCTTCAAATGTTTTTAGACGAGAGAAATAAAGTTGAAAAAATTTAAATATATTACATTATCATCTATGCTTTTAGTGTTTGGATGTAATGGTAAGTATATAGATAACAGGCAAATAGGACACTTGGTTGATATGTCTACTAATGAGTGCAGTACTCGCGAACTGAAGAACTGCGAACGTTACCATTCATGTATGATGAGCAATTATGACAAAATAAGAAAAGATCATTCTGGTGTTGCCATTGCCATTTCATACATATTATTTTATACCCCTATTCAATACCAAGAGAATCATTTCTCTCACCTGATGGACAACGCATATAGTTTGTTAACTCCGGACTCTCGTTACGCAGATGATCCAACTGTAACAGTGGGCGTAAGCTATTTTATTTACGCCCATAACGCCTGCGCCAGCATCACCGGGGATAAAACTTATAACATCGATAGCTATATGCCACTACTGAGGGAGAAGCTTGGTGTTAAGTAACAGCCTCAAGGGTTTCAGGAACAACGCACGCGACAAAAGTGTTATCTTTGTCGCCGTTGTTTCATAAAGCTTTATTTTTTAATAACGCATTGGTTTATTTAGCTACAAAACAAAAAATTTCACTTAAAAATCAATCCTATAACTTATTGCCCTCCCCAATCAGATAATCCCCTGTTTCGTCTATAATTTATAAAAGCTAAAAATTGGCATCCAAGGTGGGCACTATGGCAGGAAAGATCACCGGTTTGAGAAGCCGCTATCCGCTACATATTCAGATTGCCGCGCTGTTTACCTTGCTGATTGTCTCCATCGGCAGCGTGATCGTGTTTTTTAGCCACAGCCAACTCACCAAACTGACCGAGGCCAGCACCAACCGGCAGTATCAAAAAACCGGGGAGGCCATTGCTGCGGAGCTGGACTCCGTTACCCGCAGCATGAAAATGTCGGTGAATATGCTGGCACGCATGCCAATAATAGAAGCCACCACGCTCGAACAACGCATGGCGTTTATCGGCCCGCTGGTCGAGATACTCAAGCAAAATGATTATGCCAACGCGGTATACAGCGCTTATCCCAACGGCGATTTCTTTATATTGCGCCGCCTCTCCCCTGCCAATCGAGCTTTATTTAATGCGCCGGAAGATGCCGAGTGGCTGGCGCAAAGCTATCGCTTTTTAGAGACCTCACCCCAGGCACAGAATATCCTTTTGGACGACAAACAGCAGGTTATGGCGATAAAAACCGTGCCGTATAACAATTATGATCCCCGGGAGCGCACCTGGTATCAGTTGGCGGTAAAAAATCAGCAACTGATTACTTCACCGCTTTATACCTTCAAAGGTACCGGCGAGACCGGCTTCACCTACAGTATCCAGGCTGCAGATGGCCATGCCGTGATCGGCTTAGACGTTTCGCTGGCTTCACTTTCGCTGTTTCTTCAACAAAGCCTACCGCCGGATAGCCAGGCGGCGATTATCAACGCTGCCAACGAAACCATCGCCAGCCTGCCTGCGCAAAACTCCAAAGGCCAGGATAGGCTCAACAGCATTGCACATATCCCGGTGCTGCAAACGTTGCTAGATCCCCATCACGACGCAGGCAACCTATTTACGGCACAAGGGCAGAGTTGGTTTGGGGCCGTTGTGGATCTTAAGGGGCAAAGCCAAGGCTACCAGCTGGTGATTGCCACGCCCTCGGCCTATCTGACCGCCGATGCCAACGCCATCCGCAACCGCTCGACCCTGATCGCCTTTGCGTTGCTGCTGCTCAGCCTGCCGCTGGTCTGGTATTTCTCCCTACGTATTTCCCGGCCGCTGATCCGCCTGCGCCAGGATGCCGATGCCATCAGCAATCTGCATTTTGATGAGCGGGCGGAGGAACGCTCGGTGATTGAAGAAGTGGACGACCTGCACAAAGCCATGTCCAAAATGAAGCTGACGCTCAAGCAGTTTATCTCGATGGGCAGCCTGTTATCCGCCAAGGATAATTTCCCGCAGCAGATGCAGGGCTTGCTCAATGAAACTGGCAAAATCGCGGCCATGAGCGGCGGCATTATTCTCCTGTCAGACAAAACGCCCGGCTGCTTTTCCCCCATAGCCTGCAACTGGGCTGGAAAAGAAGTGGCCAGTTCGGAGGTAGCATCGTTGCAGTTTGATCCGCAGCAACCCAGCGCATTTTGGCAAATTCTGGCAGGGAAAACCGTTGCTGGGGTCTTTACTGACGAGAATATCCCCGACCAACTGCTTACGGTCTTTGGCTCCCATTTGCCACTACGCTACGTGGCCGTCCCGATGCAAACTCATGATAAGCAACTCATGGGGTTCCTGCTGCTGTTTAATCCTGCCGAAGCTGGCGCGGAACATGGGCAAGCAAAAATACAGCTGATTAATGCCCTGGTGGGCAGCTTATCGGTAGCGATAGAGACGCAATATCTGCTGCAAGAGCAAAAGGATCTGATGGGAGCCTTTATTCAGTTGATCGCCGGAGCGATCGACGCCAAGAGCGCCTATACCGGCGGCCATTGCCAGCGCGTACCGGTCATTACCAAGATGCTGGCCAAGGCAGCGGTTGAGGCCAAACAAGGGCCGTTCGCTGATTTTACCCTTTCCGCTAATGAGTGGGAGGAACTGCACACCGCCTGCTGGCTGCATGACTGCGGGAAAATCACCACGCCGGAAGCCATAGTGGATAAGGCCACCAAGCTGGAGATGATTTACGACCGTATTCACGAGGTGCGGATGCGCTTTGAGGTGCTGAAGCTGGAAAAAGAGGTTAGTTTCCTGCGCAAGCACGCTACGCTCCCCGCTACCGAGCAGGAAGAACAACGGCTACGCGATGAGTTGCAGCAGTTGGATGAGGATTTCTATTTTATTGCCCAGTGCAATATCGGTGGCGAATTCCTGTCTGACAGCGCGCTCGCACGTATTCAACAGATTGCACAATATCAATGGACCCGCACTCTCGATGACACCGCAGGCGTGGCCCGCGAAGAGTTGGTCCGCAAAAACCGCCACCCTGCCGTCCCCTTACCTACCCAGGAGCCACTGCTGGCGGATAAAGAAGAACATATCATTTACCGCGATGAGAAAAGCCATCTGCCGGAAAGCTATCACTTCAAACTCAAAGAGCCGACCTTACTCTATAACCACGGGGAGATTTACAACCTGGGCATTCGAAGGGGCACCCTGAGTGAGGAAGAGCGCTATAAAATCAACGAACACATTATGCAGACTATCATCATGCTGGAAAAACTGCCGTTCCCACGCACTATGGCCAACGTGGCGGTGATTGCCGGTGGCCATCATGAACGCATGGATGGCAAAGGCTATCCGTACCAGTTGACCCACCTGCAGATGAGCATTCCGGTGCGTATGATGGCGATCGCCGACGTGTTTGAAGCCCTGACGGCGGCCGATCGGCCTTATAAACCGGGCAAGCTGTTATCTGAGGCACTCAATATTCTGGTCAGCATGGCGAATGAACATCACCTGGACCGCGAATTGATGATCCTGTTCCTGGAGTCTGGCATCTGGCATGACTACGCCCTGAACTATCTGCAAGCCGATAAAATAGACACCGTCGATATTCCTGCGCTGTTACGCAAACTCGAAATACCCGATTGCCAACCGACGAACTGATACCCAACAGTTTTGCAGCCCCTCACCCCAGCCCTCTCCCAAAGGGAGAGGGGGCCAAACGTGCCACAGATTAACATCCGCGCCTGACTTCAGCTCCGTATAAGCTGGGGTTGGAAGGGGTACTCAACGTGCAGCAAATTAGCTCCGGTACCTGACCACGGCGCCCTGCCAGCCCCCTCTCCTTTTTGGGGAGAGGGTTGGGGTGAGGGGAAAATATCAGAAGCCGTTATTTTTTCTGCCGTTGCGCCTCAAACCACACGCCGCATTGGGAGAAGAGCAGCGTATTACGATCTTTTACCAACACGTTATCACCGGGAACGCCTTCAGTCCCCTGATCGGTGATCCCCGGTACGGTGACATCCTGATGCTGAATGATGACTCGCTGCACCGAAGGCGTACTGATGCCCAAAATCGGGAAATCGACGTACCAATTATCGCCCGAGTTATCTTCCACAAACTCTTGCGCCTCTACCGTGGTGGTAGTCGCCCCCTGATTGCTCAGTTGCTGTTCATGCCAGGTAAAACCGTCTGCTTTATAGTTGATACTATTACCGACCAACTGCTGTGCCTGCTTTTCATCCCAGCAGCTCACGGTCTGGGTGGGAATGATCTTGGTCACGCTCCAGTTGCCGATTAACGCCGATGGGATCGGGTCTGGGGCGTTTTGTGCTGCCCAAGCGGCGGGAAATGACAGCACCAACAGCGCAGCCAATGGAACGATTCTTTTACTCAGGGCGGGGAATTGCATGGTACGGCTCCTTAGAGTGCTGCAAGTCTATCAATTACAGTGATCAATCTGGCTATGACTTTACCTAAGCCATTGGCCTTTCAGCAAGCGGTGTTAACGCGCAATTAATGGCCACCACCGTTGTTCATCATCCCGCTGCTGCCACTGCGTCTCCCCATTGAGTGCCAAACGCCGATCTTCCAGGTAACGATATTCGCGGCGAGCCGCTTCCAGCAGGCTAAAATCCAGCTCCGCCTGCATTATTCCCGGCTCGCGCCCCAGGCTGGCCACCTCACGCCCCAGAGGATCGACAACCAGGCTTTCACCGGCAAACTGCATCCCACATCCATACCCGGCGCGGTTGGCCATCGCCACAAACATCTGATTATCCTGAGCGCGAGCCAGCAAAGCGTTACGATGCACATGACCATAGGGATCCATATTGCCATCGGTAACCAGCAACAAATCGCAACCCATCAGGGCCAACGCTCGTGATGCCTCTGGGAATTCGATGTCGTAGCAGATCAGTAAACCAATACGCCGCCCACGCCACAGCCCGCAGACCAGGCGATCGCCCGCTTGTGCTTCGACGCGTTCGTTGGTCCATAAATGGCTTTTGCGATAATGCAGATAGATGCCCTGCTCCGGTGTGATCAGCACCGAACTGTTGAACAACTGCGCGCCATCCTGCTCAAGAAAACCCACTGCGACGGCAATACCCGTACGCTGACTTGCCGCCACCACTTGCGCGAGCTCCGGGCCTTGCAGTTGCAGCGCGTAGTCCGTATTGCCGTCAGGATGGGTAAAGCCGGTAAGCTGCGTTTCTGGCAACACCAACAGGTCGGTTTGGCCGCTGCAACTTTCAATTTGCGCCAGCACGGCGGCCAGGTTATGGGCAGTGTCCCCTTCACGGCAGGTAAATTGGGCCAAGGTTATCCGCATTGATTACTCCTTTTATGTCGAACAGTGTTTTTACCTGTTATCGCCACTGGCTGGCAAGCCACTGTTAACGGAGATCATCAATAAACGGCAGCGTTATTCCTCCGGATGATAGCCATTGAAGTAGAGATTCAGCAGCACCGCCGCCACTGAAGAGAGCAAAATGCCGCTGTGCAGCAACGGTTGCAGGCTCGCTGGCATCTGGTTAAAGAAATCAGCCGCCACGATCGGGATCATGCCAAGCCCCAGACTGATGGCGACAATATAGGCGTTATAGCGATTGGTATTGAAGTTGACCCTGGTCAGGATCTTGATGCCGGTAGACAGCACCATGCCAAACATCACGATACCCGCGCCCCCAAGACAAATTGCGGGATCGAGGCCACCAGAATAGACATTTTGGGGATCAGGCCGAACAGCACCAGAATCAAACCTGCCATCACGCACACCCAGCGGCTGGACACCTGAGTAACGCTGACCAAGCCAATATTCTGGGAGAACGAGGTATGCGGGAACGTATTGAAAATACCGCCGATAATGGTTCCCAGGCCGTCAACCCGCAGCCCACGGACCACATCCTGCTTGGTGGTTGGGCGGCCGACAATTTCCCCCAGCGCCATAAACATGCCCATGGATTCAATAAATACGATCAGCATGACGATCGTCAGGGTGATAATCGAAGCCGGATCAAAGGTTGGCCAACCGAAGGCAAAGGGACGCACGATGGCAAACCAGGCGGCATCATCCAGACCAGAAAAACTGACTTCTCCCATCAGCAAGGCCACCACAAAGCCAAAGCCAATCCCCAACAGCACGGAAATATTGGAGATAAAGCCTTTGCTAAACCGGGTGATTAGCAAAATAAAAATCAGCACCAGCAACGAGACACCAATATAGGCCGGGTTACCGTAGTTGGCATTGCCCCTGCCCCCGGCGGCCCAATCTATCCCGACCCGCACAATGCTAAGGCCGATTGAGGTGATCACAATCCCCGTCACCAGGGTTGGGAACAGCGGCATCAAACGGCCCACCAACGGCACCAGCAACGTGGTGATAATTCCAGCCGCAATGGTGGCGCCAAAGATACCGGTCAGGCCGATTTCGGGGTTGGCACCGATGGCCAACATCGGTGTGACGGCAGCGAAGGTGACGGACATGATGACGGGCAACCGAATACCAGCAAAGCGACCAATCCCGATGCATTGCAATAGCGTCACCACGCCACAGCAAAACAGATCGGAGCTGATCAGATAAGCAATCTGCAGCTTATCCAGCCCCAGGCTGCCGCCGATCATCAATGGGACGGCAACCGCCCCCGCATACATCACCAGGACATGCTGAAGCCCCAGGGTAAAAAGATGGGCAATGGGTAAAATCTCTTCAACTTTATCAATCGGTTTTTCAGTCGTCTGCGCCTTTTCTCCGGGCAAAATAGTATTCAAGTTGGTCATGGAACCTCACTCCTGTACGGCCTTGATCAGGTTGTCATTCCTGATGGCTACGATTCGAGGGCACAGCCTGATAACCCCCCTGATAATGGATGTACGGCACGAGTTCCGGGCATGCATATTGTGTGCAGAGTGGGCTGTTCTCAGGTGGTATTGTGCAGGGGATAGTTTTAAATGCGAAAACCATCA
Organism: Serratia sp. 3ACOL1; assembly: GCF_003668775.1. Taxonomy (NCBI): domain Bacteria; kingdom Pseudomonadati; phylum Pseudomonadota; class Gammaproteobacteria; order Enterobacterales; family Yersiniaceae; genus Serratia; species Serratia sp. 3ACOL1. The sequence goes on from NZ_CP033055.1 coordinate 1,989,878, forward strand.
CAGATGAGGCTTAATTTATTTCGATTTAATTAACATTATATTAGATAAAAAATAACACTCACCATCGGCGAAAATGGCGCAATTGATAAAATTACCAATATGATTCGTCTCAATTTGAGATCCCACCACCGTACCCAGCCGATAAACCGATAGCAGCGCATGTTGCAATTTTGGTTGGCAAAATCTTCCACCGGTAGCTAATTCCTTGATTGCCCGTCATTCCCGGGTTTCCACAGCCAACCAGAGGCCTACTATCAAAAGTAACAAGCCGATAACCCGCATAGGCATGGTTAATAATTAGCCTATTTATGGTTTATTTATGAGCGATAACTGTGTATATTACCACCACTCAGAAGGAATGAGTCAGGCGATCCGGCCACTCCATTACAGGGATAGACGTTCAGTTGCTCTTTCAGAAATCTTTTATGCTTAAATTTTTTGCTGTATTTCTCACTTGCTCAGCTTTTTGCATGAGCTTTTCCGCTTCAGCCAGTTCCGGCCACAATAATACTCAGGAGCTAAAAAAAATCCTGTCGCATTATGACCGATGGGAAGGAGTTCGATACAAATTCGGGGGTAACTCGCGCAAAGGCATCGACTGCTCAGCCTATATGCAGCGCGTGTTTCAAGATGAGTTTGCCGTCAGCTTGCCACGCAGCACCGGTGAACAAATGAAACTGGGCTCGCGAGTAGCTAAAAGCGAGTTAAACACGGGCGATCTGGTGTTTTTCAAAACCTCATCCCGTCAGCGCCACGTCGGCGTTTATATCGGAGAGGGTGAGTTTGTTCACGCCTCTACCAGTATGGGCGTCACCGTTTCCAGCCTGGATAATCAATACTGGGGCGCGCGTTACGAACTGGCCCGGCGTATCAATGGCAGCGATGCATAAAACTGCCCACCAAGCCAAACCGCCGGTCACCAGACCGGCAGCCAAGACTAGAATCACAGTTTCTTGCGGTTACGGCGCATATCGATAGCCACGGCGGCCACGATGATCATGCCTTTGATAATGTCCTGAATGTAGGAATCCACACCGATAAAGGTAAAGCCACTTTTGATTAGGCCGAGGATCACCGCGCCGATCAGCGTGCCGGTAATGCGCCCCACTCCGCCCATCAGGCTACTGCCACCGATGACCGCTGCGGCAATGGCGTCCAACTCATAAGACACCCCCATGCTCGACTGCCCGCTACTGACTCGTGCCGCCAGCACTACGCCCGCTAATCCTGCCAACCCACCCGCAATGGTGTAGACCGTCACCAGGTATTTATTGACGTTGATCCCAGAGACCCTGGCCGAAGTCATGTTGCCGCCGATGGCATACACGTATTTGCCATAACGGGTGTGCTTCAGGGCGATATGAAAAATCACCGCCACCACCAGGAAGATAATCACCGGCATGGCACCTTGGCCAATCGAGGTGAAGCCATCCGACAGGAAACTGACAGGGTTACCTTTGGTGTAATACTGTGCCAAACCACGGGCAGAAACCATCATCCCCAAGGTGGCGATAAACGGTGGAATGCCGGTACGGGTGATCAAGAACCCGTTGATAAATCCGCAAATAATACCCACCCCAATCCCGGCCCCGATGGGGATCGCGGCGGGCAGATCCAGCAGGCCCGGATACATTGGCGAAATGCTTTCGGAGGTTTGCGCCAGGCTGGCCGCCACCACCGCCGTCAGGGCAATCAACGAGCCAGAAGAGAGATCGATACCGGTGGTAATGATGACCTGGGTGACGCCAACGGCGATGATGCCTATGATCGCCACCTGCAAGACGATCAGCAGCAGGCGGTTCGGGTTAAGCAGGAACGACTGATCGCGCACGTACCAGCCCAGCATTTCAAAAATCAGCGCAATACCGATCATGACGATAAAGATGCCGGTATCTTTCGGCAGCTTGCCGCTAAAACCGGCAAACAGCGAGGCTTTGACTGGCTGAGTTTCCACTTTGACGTTATTCATTATGTTTTACCTTTGCGTTATTCCGAGGCCAACGCCATGATTTTTTCCTGGTCTGCTTCATCTTTATCCAGGATCCCCGTAATGCGTCCGGCGTGCATCACCATGACGCGATCGCTCATGCCGAGTATTTCCGGCAGTTCGGACGAAACCAAAATAATGGCGACGCCACGGTGCGCCAATTCGCTGATCAGGCGATAAATTTCTGCCTTGGCCCCCACGTCGATACCGCGCGTGGGTTCATCCAGGATCAGGATCTTCGGCTGCGCCAATAGCCAGCGGGCAATCAAGACCTTCTGCTGGTTACCGCCGCTGAGGTTATTGATAATCTGGTCCATCGTCGGGGTTTTAATATTGAGTTTGCTAATTTGCTCCATGCAGTCTTTAGCCATTTGCGTCTGGCTGACAAAGCCGTTTTTGCTGGTATAGGCGGAAAGGTTGACGATGCTCATGTTCTCCACCACCGATAGCACCAGAAACAGACCAGACTTTTTACGGTCTTCGGTGAGGAATGCCAGCCCTTGCTCGATGGCTTTGGAGGGGGAATCTATTTTTACCGGCAAGCCTTCAATATAAATCTCGCCCCCCTCGGCCGGGTGCATACCAAACAGGCTCTCCATCACTTCGCTGCGCCCTGCGCCCACCAGCCCGGCAACTCCGAGGATTTCCCCACGCTTAACCGCAAAGGAGATATCGTGGAACCAGCCGCTGCGCCGCAACCCGGCCACACGCAACACCTCTTCACCGATATTGTTATTGAACTTGGGGAACATCTGGGTCAGCTCGCGGCCCACCATCATGGTGATTAGCGACTGTTTGGTCAGATTCTCGGTTCTATCACTGGCGATCGAGGTACCATCGCGGAAGATGCTCACCTCGTCGGTGATGGCAAAGATTTCATCCATTTTGTGGCTGATATAGATAATGCCTTTGCCCTGCTGCTTCAGTTCACGAATGATCGCAAACAGATGCACCACTTCCCCTTCCGTTAATGCCGAGGTCGGCTCATCCATGATCAATACGTCGGCGTTATAGGACACCGCCTTGGCAATCTCGACCATCTGTTGGTTGGCGATGCTCAACGTACCTAGTTGGGTTTCCGGATCTAATTTAATCTTGAGATGCGCCAACAGCTCACGGGTTTTGCGGTTTAATTCCTCGTGATTGACAAAACCCAGCTTGGCGGGTTCACGCCCCAACCAGATATTTTCTGCCACCGTCATATGCGGCACCAGGTTCAGTTCCTGGTGGATCATAGAGATGCCCGAGTGCAAGGCCGCCAGCGTATCGTTAAACGTCACCGGCTGCCCTTTGACCTTGATGGTGCCAGCATCAGGCCGATAAATACCGATTAAGCACTTCATCAGCGTTGATTTACCGGCACCGTTTTCCCCCATTAACGCATGCACGCTGCCCGGTTTGATCTTGAGCGACACGTTATCCAACGCCTTAACGCCCGGGAACTGCTTGCTGATGCCTTCCGCCTCCAGCACATAAGGATACATACTGATAACCTCCGCCGTTATCCTGCCGATAGCTGTGAACGATGCCCCTCACGTTAGGCAAGGGGCCGGTTGGTCATTACTTTTTGTTCTTGTCGGCAAAGTCTTGGTAATTGGCTTTGGTGATCAGTTGGTAAGGGATCATGACGCTGCTTTCGACCTTCTCGCCCTTGACCAGTTGAATGGCCGTTTGTACAGCCCCTTCCCCCTGGCCTTTGGCATCCTGGAAGATGCTGAGGCTCAAATCCCCCTTCTTGATAAACTCCAGGGCATCCGGTGTGCCGTCGACACCCGCTACCAGCACGCCGGTTTTCTTCGCCTGTTTCAGCGCCAGAATGGCACCGATCGCCATCTCATCGTTATTGGAAGCAATGGCATCAATCTGCTGGCCGGAGAGGATCCAGTCGGTCGTCACGTCAACCGCCTCTTTGCGGAAAAACTTGGCGGTTTGCTTATCGATAATGTGAATATTCGGATATTGGGCCACCACTTCCTCAACGCCGCGGGTCCGGTCACGAGTGGCTTCGCTGGAGAGCTCACCGAGCAGGATCATCACGTTGCCCTTGCCGTTCATCAGCTTGGCCAGCTCTTCCATCTGCAGCTTGCCCGCCAGCTTGGAATCTGAACCTACGTAGGCCATACCCGCTGACAGGGTGGCTTCTGGCCTGCGGTTGACGAACACAAGTGGAATATGGGCGTTCTCCGCCAGCTTGATCATTGGCTTGACGCCCTGGGTATCCACCGGGTTAAGGATGATGGCGTCGACCCCTTGGCTGACGAAGTTCTCTATCTGCTGGATCTGCTGTGCAATATCGCCTTTGGCATCTTCAAACTGGCCGCTGACGTTACCTTCCTGCTTCATTTTGTTCTGCATGGATTGGCGCAGGATGGTCAGGAAGTTGTCATCAAAGTAGGCCATCGACACGCCGATCTTGATATCTTTGGCTAACACCGAGGCTGGCAGCATGCACATCAGTAGCGAGGTGACGATCAATTTCTTCAGCTTCATGTTCTGTACCCTTTAATCGTTAGAATGAAGAGGCCTGTTGATTTGACGGCTAATGAAAAATATTTTTTACATTCAAACAACAATCCGCTCGTTATTATCGCCTTAAAACCCTGTTCCACGTGGCATCTCATCAGTTAATACTGGTTATGAGATGCCTGGAAATAATTAAAAATTAACTTTAAAACAATGCGTTGAAATGAAATCCTGATGTAATTGTTAAATACCCCATTCAGTTGTTAAACGTTTATTTCAAAAATGAGACTAATGAAATTTTTTAACCCAAACAAGCGAAACGTGCGTTTTGGAATGAGCAAATAACAAAAATATGACAGGGATCTAACAAATGGACGCAAAGTAACCGCCGTTCTGTCTGGTTTGGCAGCGTTTGCTCGAAGGGATTACGGTTGGGGTTAGCGGGGCGGGCGCACAAGTGGCGCCCTACATGAGGAATTAGCGAATCGGTGGAAGCTTTTGCCGGAGCTAGTTTTGTTCTGAGACCAGCACGGCCAGCGTATCCGGCTCCAGGGCGCGGAAGATGTGCGGCCGGTCGGCTGGGTAGCAAATATAATCCCCGGCATTCAGCTCGGCAGGCTCTTCTACCAGCCCGACCAAGGCGCGCCCTTGGGTGATGACGATGTGTTCTACCGAGCCTAACGGATGCGGATGAGAAAGACGGTCGGCTCCCGGCTGGGTCGTCAGCAGATAGATATCCCGCCGGGCGCCAGGCGGACAGGTTGCCAACAGCACTGCCGTATAGTTAGCCACTTCCGACACCACCGCAGCCCCTTCCCCGCGCCGGATCACCTGCGTTTTACTCTGCTGCGGCTCCATCAAACGCGCAAAGGGGATATCCAGCGCAACGCAGAGTGCCCACAGCGTTTCCAGGCTCGGATTGCCATGCCCCGCTTCCAGTTGTGACAGCGTGGATTTGGCAATTCCTGCCCGGCGGGCAATTTCTGCCAACGAGAGGCCTGTACGCTGGCGCTCGCGCACCAGAGCTTCCGCAATGATATTGATGGGTTGTTTCATAGGCCGCGTAACTCACCTTATAACGAACGATCGTTCGACTTGTAAATCGAGATTGAAGTGTTCATTATAATAGAACAACCGTTCGTTTTGAGAAAGGCAGTGAGAAAAATAGTATGGCTAAACACTTTTTCCCCTCGCTCGATAAGGGCGTGATCAAAGGGATCGCGCTGGTCTGCCTGGCAGACGGCATCGTGGGGATCTCCTATGGTTCATTGGCGACCGGCCTGGGTTTCGAGCTCTGGGTCCCACTGATGCTGTCGTTGCTGGTGTTGGCGGGTGCCTCTGAATTTCTGTTTATCGGCATCGTAGCCAGCGGTGGTAGCCCCTTTGCTGCGGCGGCTGCCGGGCTGCTGGTGAATGCACGCCATCTGCCTTTCGGTATGGCAGTGAAAGAGGTGATCGAGCGCAGCCGCTTTAAGTTATTGGGTTGCCATATCATGAACGACGAAAGCGTGGTGTTCGGCATTTCCCAACCGACGTTAGCCCAAAAACGGGCAGCCTACTGGCTCTGTGGGCTGGGGATCGCCGCCTGCTGGCCGTTGGGCGTGTTGATTGGTGGCACCATCGGTAGCTTTATTCCCGATATCAATGCCATCGGGCTGGACGCCGTGTTCCCCACCATTTTGCTGGCCTTGATTGTTGGTTCGCTGCAAAAACTGCGCACCAGCATTTCTGCCTGCTCCGGCACCCTGATTGCCCTGGCTAGCGTGCCCTTGGTACCGATTGGCATGCCGGTGCTGTTTTCACTGTTGGGTTTACTGATCAGAAAGCGAGAAAATAATGGATAACCAAACACTCATCATCGGCATTCTGATCCTGGCCAGCGGCACCTTTGCGTTTCGCTTTGCCGGTTTCCTGCTGGGCCGCAGCCTGAGCTTTTCTGACCGGGTTCAGGCCTTGCTCGCCGACTCTGCCACCACATTGCTGCTGGCCGTAGCGGTGATCGCAACGCTGTTCGAAGGGCAACATTTTGCCGGTTATGCCCGTTTAGGCGGTGTGGCCGTGGGAGCATTATTAGCCTGGCGGAAAACGCCGCTAATCGTGGTGCTGCTGGCTGCGGCGGCAGTGACGGCGCTGTTGCGGGTAGCCGGTGTGGCATAACTCACTGCTGGCCGGGTATGATGGCGGCCGGCAGGTATGCTGCCTCACCGGAGATGGGATAGAAATGGAGAAGCTCGCCACTTTAGCCGTAGTTGGAATAGTGCTGCTTGCGCCTTGGACAGCGCTACAGGCCGTGACACCTGTGGGCCCGGGTTTTACCCCCGAGCGGCCAGCTTCGCTGTTTGACTGCCAGACCCCGTTGGTCAAGCTGTTAGCCAGCAGCAATCAGGCGTTGATCCGGGCGGAGAAAGTGCCAGCGGACAAGCTGGAAATCAATATTGAACCACGGGCCAACGGCATACAGGCCATTCAGCTGTTCGATAGCCGAAAGCTAGCCTCACCTGATTCACCAGGGGCCGGGCATCTTGGTTGGGTCATGTACGATCCACAAACCGGCCAGCTACTGGATAACAGCGCCGACGAACAGCATCCGCTGCAACTCACCTTTAATCCACAGTACGGCAAACAATATCAGCAATGCCTACAGAAGGAGCAGCGCTGCGCGGCCATTCTGGACCAGATGAAATTAGGCCCAATCATCGCCGATTCCCCTAAATATGTGGTGCGTGGTAAAGGCCGGGCTTATTTTCGCGTTGCCCCCACCGAACAGTGCGTCAATGAGTCTCAATTTGTGATCCCGGATGACAAGGTGCAAGTGGTGGGGTATGCCGCGCTTGAGCCCGTCAAAGGCGAGAAAAATGGCTATTTGTTAGTCGGTTATGGCAATGCCTCCGGCTGGATCAACGTTGATCGTCTGGCCCCGCTCGACGAGATTTGCCACGATGCGCAGACCAGCGCCGAATCCGCAATAAGCAAAGCGGCCTCGCCTGCGGCGAAGTATCTGGTGAAGAGCAAGAAACTCTATTTTTACGACTCGCCGGATAAGCTCTGCCAGGATGAGGGCGGAAAATTTGTCGTCAATGGCGATAGCGTTGCCGCCACGCACGGGCGGGCTTATAAGGGATTTTTGTTTGTGAGTTATCTTCATCCCAAAACCGGCGATAAAACCACGGGCTGGGTGAAGACTGATGGTTTGACGGCGCAATAAATGTAGGCCCGATATTGCCTTATCCGCTAATTTTCCTGACGAACGCAGCATGCAGCACCCCAGCGTTCTGGCTCTGTTGGCGCTTGTTAGCAGTCTAAAACCCACCGAACGGTGGGTTAGATACCACTATCGATCAATCAGGCAACCAGCTCAAATAAATAGAGCGTGTAATCAACCTTGCTCGCCACATTGCCCGGCGTTGCGCGGCCGGTACTGCAGAAGTTTGCGGCAAAGGAGGCATAAACCTCACCATCCATCACCGGGACAAACGCCGAACTGACCAGTTGAGAGTTACTCCCTGCCTGAACAATATCGCCTTGCTGGTTACGCAGTTGGATCTGCACGTTCCCCGCCTCCGCCATATTAATCAGGCCGCCGGTGGCAGCATCAACCGTCGCGCCCCCCTCAAAAAACACCAAAGCGTGAGTATATTGATCCGAGATGCCCGCAACACGGATGTCAAAGCGGGTTGCCTGGGCCTGAGCACCCGGGTTTGCCAGTTGCACTTCGCTTACTGCACCAAGCTGCACGTAGCCATTTTGCGTTTCGCTGCCGTTAACGCTGACGGTGAGGCCTGCATTGCGTGGCCGCTGTAAAATAATGCCACCCTCTTCAATCCCCATGCTTTGGGCAACGATTTGTCCAGCAAAATTGATGGTTCCATTGACGGTATTATTCATGGTAAATATCCTTATCCTAATAAGAGAGCAGAGTGAAACTGATGTTTAATCTGATTTAATTCGCAGGGTTTGTTCTGCTTAACTAAATATTACCCACTTAATGATAAGGGTTCCTTCTGTTACCGTTGTGCTGTCAATGGCAAGGCGCTGAGGCTCCGCGTGATTGACGATATTCACTCAACCCTATGTTCTTCAACATCATATTTTACCACCACATCGTTCTGGTATAGCCGTTCAGAATGTAACACCACCGAGTCCTGCCCTTTGGTGGAGATATCACGCCAGATTTCATTCTGCCGGTAAACACGCTGTTGCCGACGGATAAATCGGTGGGATTTCTGGTAGATATGATATTTCACCGTGCGGGGGGCCGAACACAGCAGCTCACCTTCCAACTGGTGTTCCGCAACGTTGAACACCAGCTGAAAGCTATCCTGAGTCGGGTTATGCAGCACCAGATCGATATAGTTGTAGAAAATGGCGGCTCCCGAGCCAAAAGGCAAGATCCGCCCTTCGTCCGGGAAAGGATCAAAACTGTGGTTGGCCCGTTCGGCCACTACCAACGGTGAGTGGATTGCCATCCAGTGGATTAAATTGCTGAGCTGGCAAATACCCCCGCCAATACCGCTACGCGCTTCGCCAAACGACAGCTCCATCCCTTCAACAAAACCACGCGCGCGAGTCGGTTTCCCCACCAGCTTACAAAACGAGAAATACTCACCCGGCTTGATAATAATTCCACTGGTTGCCGCAACCGCCAGCCGCAGATTAATCACTTTATTGTGCTGCAAGCCAATATCGCTATTGCCCAGCTTGCGGATCAGCTTCGAGGTGTGCTTGATAAAACGGTGATCCAGCCGCTGATCCGGCGTTCTCTCACTAGCGTACCGGCGCGATGACCATTGCCACGCAAGATGGCGAAAAAACCGCTTTTGCCGAACTCGCAGCCAATAAAGCAGCGGATGATAAGATGATAGAGGCCTGCGCATAGCGTTAATCCATTAGCTAGTAACTTACTGATAAAATAACAAAAAAATTAAATACCACGTTATGGCGTAGTGGTCAGGGAAAATCGCCGCTCAGTATACCCGAGCACGGGGCAAATCACTCAGCCTGGTGGTATAAGCCGGTGACAGCAGTTCACGCTTCATCGACCACACCTGCTGCGTTCCCTGGCCAGCAAACCACAGTTTGGCCCGGCCCGAGTTATTGATGGAGTCCATCACCTTCATTAACTCTTCACTGCCATGCCTAGGCTGATACCCATCGAACATGTCGAGCTGTGCAACGCCCTGGCTGAAAAAATCCTGCAGCATCACGCCGCCCTTATCAAAACGATGACCGGGTTGCCAAATGGCATCCAGGCAGCGCATCGCGGCGGCAATAATATCGCGGGTGTCTTGCGTTGGCGTATTCAATTTGACGCTGGCCGAATTGCCGTAATAAGCCTCGTGAGTGGCGAACGGACTGGTTTTGATCCAGGCGCTAACGTGCCGACAATACTGCCGTTCTGCCCTCAGTTTTTCTGCCGCTCGTGTGGCATATAAACAAATCGCCTGATGCATATGTTCATACTCGGTGATGCGTTCGCCAAAGCTGCGGCTGCTGATAATCTGCTGCTTGGTTGGCGCAAACTCTTCCAGTTCCAGGCAAGGTTCACCACACAGTTCCCGCACTGTTCGTTCGACCACCACGCTGAAGCGTTTACGTATCATGGTATTGCTGGCATCGGCCAGTTGCAGCGCGCTTTCTATGCCCATCGCGTTCAGCTTTTTTGCTATCCGCCGCCCAATGCCCCAGACTTCCTCTACCGGCACCTTATTCATCAGCTTACGCTGCCGTTCCAGGCTGGAAAGGTCGACCACGCCGTTGGTTTGTTTCACCCATCTTTTGGCGGCAAAATTTGCCAGCTTGGCCAGCGTTTTGGTTTGCGCAATCCCGACGCCCACCGTCAGCCCCGTCTCACGCAGCACCTTGTTCCTGAGATGCAGCCCAAACTGCTCCAGATTGTGGCAGTTTGGCAGCGAAGACAAATCGAGAAAGCTTTCATCGATAGAGTAGATCTCAACGCGCGGCACCAACGCTTCCAATATCGTCATCACCCTGGCGGACATATCGGCATACAGCTCGTAGTTGCTGCTAAAAGCGACGCCCCCCGCGCGTTCCAACTGCTGCCTGACCTTAAAATAAGGCCCGGTCATTGCCATCCCTAATTTCTTCGCCTCTTGGTTACGGGCAACCACACAGCCGTCATTATTGGATAACACCACCACTGGGCGGCCACGCAGGTCTGGCCGCCAGAGAATTTCACAGCTGGCATAAAAGCTGTTCACATCGGCCAGCGCGTACATTACTTGAGCCTCGTGATGGTCGATACCACCACGCCGACAATGTCTAAATCGTCAGCGCCATCGCGTAGCGGAATGGGTTGGTAGTTGGGGTTCATCGGCTCGAGCTGCGCGACTGGCCGCAGACATAGCCGTTTTACCGTGAACTCCCCACCAACGCTGGCGATCACGATGTCACCGTGTTCGGCCCCAATGCTGCGATCGACAACCAGCATCGAGCCATCGACAATGCCCGCCTCCAACATGCTTTCACCGGAGGCGTAGAGAAAGTAAGTGGCATTCGGGTGGCTGATGCAATATTCGTTGAGATCGATCCTGGCATGGACGTAGTCCTGAGCCGGGCTTGGGAAGCCAGCAGGCACCCGATCGGAAAACAGTGGCAGGTACAATTTCTCTAGAGTTGGTGTTGGGGCAAAGTGTTTCATGGGGCATGTCTCTATACTGTGTTTTTATACAGTATAGATATACCGAATGGTGGGAGGAAGAGAGATTTTCACCGTGAATGATATGGCTATGATCGGTAAGGAAAGAAAGTTGGCCTCTCTTTCCCATACCCATCATCGGCTAAGATAGGGGTCGCTGACATGGAACTAATTGATTTATTGGGTAACTATTGTTGAAATAATTACCCAAGGCTGGCCGGTAGCTAGTCAAATACCCCATTGATAACAGAGGCAACAATAGCCGTGCTTAAGGCCACCAGAACTAAATCATTCCCGGCGATACGCCATTCATAGCCAGGATAAGATGGCAGTTGTCCCAGCATTGAAGCTGGCACCATTTTCTTGGCGATCCCCGGCGGCAATGGCTTGCCCCGTGCCAGGTTCTTGGCAATGCCGGGAGGTAAAGATTGATACCCGGTTAATCCATAGTTTACCGCCAGGGGCCGCACGCGGTCATAATTGATATTCACGGTAACCAGATCGTCATGACCGCCCTTGGCTTTTTTGCCTTTGTCTGAATGGTCTTTGCCTGAATTACCCTTCCCAGGATTGTCTCCATGGTTAGCAGAATTACCATGCCCACCTCCATTACCGTTACCATTCCCTGGATTGGCCATAACGGAGGCTGAGGATGTGAACACGATCAACGCAAGTGCGAGGGCAGACCAGCGATGTTTGAGCATTTTAACTAACCTCAATGAGGGGATACCCGATCAATCTAGCCCTCCCGTGACTACCGGGCAATATGGATTCATCTTATAGTGGGTTTGTGCTAAGTTGATTCATGCGTTGCGGGGCTAATCAGGCGGGCTTTATGAAAATTATTGCAGGTACCCTTTTAGTCATCCTACTGGCAGGATGCACTTCAGTCAGTGTTTCTGGCTCTGGCGGTAGTTCGGGGCGTTCAACGGCCACTATTGGTATCGGTTCTGGCGTCCGCCTTTGATGCAAACATCCGCGCAGGCCTGCTGGCTGGAGCGAAGCCGTTAACTCAGTTTTTTTCGTAGAGATCGATAATCTCGTACTCTCCACCGATCACGGGTTTGCATAAAATTTTATAGCCATCGCTATCAAAGCCCGGCGCAGCAATCATTAACTCCCTCGCTTCATCCAGGCTATCTACTGCACCCAGCCATAACCAGTGGTGAATAATATGGTACTGCGCCATATCAGCCCCCTGCTCTCGCAAGGCTATCGGACCACGCCACGGCCAGCACACCACTCGGCTTTGCTCGAGAGCAGAGACCAAGCGCTGCCGATGATCGGCCAGGCTTTCTTTACCACAGCAGGCCCCGGCACAACGCTTCAGTGCAGAACGAAAACAAGGGCGGCCTTTGCTTAATGGCTCAAGCCCCAACAGCCCATAACACAGCTGATGCTGATCGGCGATAGACTGCAGCGCTTGTAGTGCCGCGCGTCGGTTGGCAAAAAGGCCAAATAACCCAGCGTGCCGAGCAAAATCCACCTCTTTGGCATACACCACCGTGGGTTTGTCATCATTGAGTTGCAATGCGCAGAGCTGCTTGTTGCGGCGCAGGCGCTTATTGAACAACGGTTGTTGTTGTTTAATCAGTTGCGCTTCCAGCAACAACGCCCCTATTTCACCCGCCGTTCTGATAAAGGTGATACGCCTGGCCTGGCGCAGCATGGCCGCTTCGTCTGGAGTGCGCAAATGTGAAAGCACCCGGCTGCGAAGGTTCACGCTCTTACCGATGTAGAGCGGCATGGTTTCGCACTCACCGTGGAACAGGTACACCCCTGGTAAAGCGGGCAAGCCTTCCAGCCATTGGCGTAGGTGCTCCGGGTATTGGTAGATAGCTTCCGCTTCAAACTCGAGCCTTGGTGCGGCAGAACGTCTGGTCAATCGTACTCTCCATACTGATTTTTTATACAGTATAGCGGTGTTGGGTGGGGGTTTGAAGGGGATTGTGGTCAATACAGCATCAATGATCGTCCCCCACACCCTAGCCCTCTCCCTTTGCAGATCAGGGACAGTACGTGCTACATGTTAATACAGTTCCAGCCCGCAGCTGAGGACTAGCTCCCTCTCCCTGTGGAAACGTTCATGTTGCCTAAGATTTGTTCGGGGAGAGGGTTGGGGTGAGGGGTGGCGGTTTTCGCGATGCAGTTAAAAGATGTTATAAATCAAAAGATAAAAAAAGACCGAATACGATTCTAATGTTTTTTTCTCCTTTAGTATCAATTAGTTATTTTTTATTCAATTTTTTATGGCTACAAAATGGCCACCGAGAGCATGATGATACTTGTACTTTTTTAGTTCCTATCATGCAAAAATCACTGAAGTTTTATGATCAAATTTTCTGGTCGTCCCAATTGCTGATAATACATAGTTTCTACAATCCTAAAGTTTTCATTAACTAACAAAATAACATCATCAAAACCCTTATTAGTTTTGCTACTGATTTCTGATATTAGGTATTCATACCAATCATCTTCCATGGAGTAAATCTTCGAAGTGGTTTTCTTTACAATATCAGATCTATCTTTTCGTGTTATTAATGATAATTGATTTTCAAGGCCATCAAGTATATCATTTATATATGATAATTTCATTATCACACTAATAAGCGTTCGCCATGAAGTCGCTCCAAACCCTTTTTTAGATAGTTCCTTAAGGAAAAATGTTAATTTTAATAAAATATTTAAAACGAATATTGATGATTTTTTTGAGTTAACAGGAAGAAAAGTTCCTATAACACTCAACGCTCCGCTAACTAATAATCCGTTTGCTACAGATGCATGTGAACCACACACAGAAGAGGTAGAGCACGCGCTCAATATAACAATGGGGGGAATTCTAGTTTTATTTTTTAGAAGCCAAGTATCAACTTTTTCATTCCCGATATTCAACCAACCATGAGATTCATTACCTCCATCACCACCATGGCAGTCAAAAATTAAAATCCATCCATCATAGTTATTTAATGATTCTATGACTTCACTCTCGCTATTCACATCAATAATTTCAATATCAAGCTCACACTTAGGTAGATTTACGATCTGATTTTTTAGATCATCCCTAATAGGATCATTATCTCTGAAAGATCTCAATACAAGAACTTTTTGCAACTCATTTATAGTCACTTCAATTTGCGCTGGGTTACTAGCATTACTCAAAAGCATATTCCCCGGAGTAGCATAAATCCTTGATATCTCATGACTAAACATCAATGGAACCCCATCAAAAGGCAACCATTCAATAGGTACATCACAGCACAATGTTAAAATTCTTGATTTTGAATTAACATAATCAATTATTTCATCACCTATAGAATCTTTCATAATATTTATAATTTCTGAAAACTCACGTTTAAATAAATTAATTCCTTTTAAATCATCTCGCTTTGATAATGTCTCAAGATTCTTCATCTTTTTGGGATGAAAATTTATCGAATTTGGCAATCTAATTGCTGGACAATTGTTTGCTATTGATAAAAATGCCATGGCCAGAGTTGTATATCTTAGTTCAAATTTTCTTATCGTAAGAATATTACCTAACACTCTATCTTTAAAATATTCCGCAACACCACTAGGCTCCTCCACTTGAAAGATCATGCCGGAATAATTTAAATTTCTTATTACATTCTTTTTAATAAACTCTTTCTTTTTCCTAGATGATAACTCACGATAAATTTTATTCCAAAAGCGATGTTCTGGATCATATAAATAACTAAATATAGATGGGGAATACAATATCAAATCAGACTGATTAGTTGATTTAGAGTTTGTTTGTTTTTCAAGAATCAAATCTGCAACCCTAACCATTTCATCTACATAATTTTTTCTTTCCAAACTTGGTTCAATTTCTTTTATGGACTTGAATTCATATCCACAGCTAACTAGTACTGCCTCGCCTGGTAACGTTATATTGTGACTTACCGCATCTCCAATTATGTATTTATTTTCGTTTCTAAAATCCCTTCTATTTTTTTTGATTATTTCTGAAATCAACTCTTGATATTCACCGGATTCACTAGAAATTCCAGTAAGTTTATTGAATAATTTATCATCAAACACATAAGCATTATTAATTTCCGCAGCTTTAAACTCACCACTATCGCCATCAGTCACCAATATCGGATTATATTTAAAATCTTTAACTAGGTTTTTAATTTCATCTACAAACTCTTCCACACAAGTTATTATTGTAAAAGGTTGATCGAAATATTTCGCAAACTGCGAAAAAGAATCTATAGATAGTAAATATGAATTATTTGACCTCGCCAACGAGCGGGCGCCAAGCACTTCCGCTGGTGTCATAAATATCTCACAAACATCTCTTGGATATAATAAAGTTCTTGCAAGTGAATTAACATGCCTCTCATCAAACAAAGGAAGAATATATCCTTGGAAAGGAGACTGCTGCTGAACATCATCAGCTTTTGGCATTATATAAACATTACAAATAGCTGTAAGTGAAAGTTGAAGCCTCATAAAAAACCCTAAATACCCATTATTGTTTTAACTATTTCACCGTCACATTCAACATCGTCAACTAAACAGTCGAATTGAGAAGACTCACCAGTCACTTTTATTTTATTTCCGGGAATACGTGATACGGAATATACATCATGAATACCATCAATATTAAGTAACCATTTACCATTACCTATGGTATTTCTATCAAAAGCTATTAGCCAAGCATCATTGCCTCGCTCGACAAAACGTATAGACTTTTCGCCTTCAGGAATAAAGGACGGATCTGCTAGCCAACTACCAACATTTACTAACTTTCCAGATGAGATAGAAATGCGGGGTAAGGTTACAAAGTTAGGCTCATATGACACAGCATCTGGATTACCAGGGTTACCCTGACCTGTCGCCAGCCATAATAATGACACGCCGGTATCTAACGCGCACGCAACAACCGCATCACCGGGGAAATAATCGCGCCTAACCCATGTACTGATCGTTGCCGTAGAGATATCAAGGAGGTCGCCAAGTTCCTTCTGAGTGCGGAATCCATATGCATCGAGCATGCGGCGCAGAACGGGCTTTCCACCTGAAGCTTGAATTTGCTCATACAGGGCACGGCCAGTAATTTTTGATTTGCCAACTTCAAAATTCGAATTTTCAAACTTACCCGTCATCAGCCAACGCAAATCAGCACCAGTATCCAGAGCACACTTAATTACTGCACTTCCGGGAACGCTGTTGCGCTGAGCCCATGAGCTCACGTTATTTGGTGGCACACCAAGGCTGCTAGCCAACGCGCGCTGCGAAGTGACACCATAGGATGAAACAAGCCGTTCTATAATGGCGGCTGAATCTTCTGATTTATCAGTCATATGTAAAACATCTCACGCAAATGCATTTTCATTGAATACAATTGCGATCTATAGTGAATACATACCACATGTAACACCGTAGAACACAAACCACTGACCGGAGATATTGCGTTATGTCTCATGATATTGCAAACCCCCAGGCCGCCACCGCTGCGCCTTTTTCACCTGCGCAGATTGCAAACATGCTTCTGCCTGATCTGAGCGGCGCCATTCTGGAAGCAGTGCAGCACGCAGTTGCTATGCACACCTCCCCGACCATGTCTAGAGAGGACTTCATTTCCGTTAACAGCATCAGCGCATCCGTACTGGAGAAGTGGATATCAGGGTAACAATGCGATACGCCCACTTCACTCCAGATCATTTGGAAGATGCCCTGGTATTAAACCCGCTAGCCAAATTCGGCCAAGTGAGTGACTACACAGGTAGAAAAAGGGTGCAATACGGTAGAATAGGGGGTGTGATAAGTGATTGCTTTACTTGTAAATAGCTGTTTTTAAATGATAAACAAAAAAAGACCGAGTACGATTCCTATACTCGGTCTAGGGAAAGGGCTCTTGGGAGAGAGCCGTGCGCTAAAAGTTGGCATTTATGCAAGGTTTGTTCAACCGTGCATTCTAAGAATAGTCCAAGGTTCAAGTTTTGCCAGCCCAGCGCACACAAGTGATAGTTACAAACAGAAATTAATTACGTACATCTCGTCACCACCCGTAAACTTTTGCATAAGTATCGGGTGGTTAGCTGATTAGTCAGCACACAATTTTTCTGCTCTTTCGCGGAAAGGTTGCACGCTCATTTTCTGGCCGGGATGGTTGGCATCATCCAGCAGGATCACATCCAACGATTGGGCACGCTGCTGCCCCGCTTTCACCTGTGCTTCAGCTGCCTCATTGAGCGGATACTGCATCAAGGTGCTGTTGTTGAGCACGAACAAGGCGGCCCCTTTGCGGCATTGCAGCGTGACCTCCTCTTTGGTGAACGCCCACTGTTTGCCGTACTCCAGCTTAGTGACATTAACCAGCTTATCTGCCGCCAGCGCGCTCGACGCCGTTGCCAGCAGCGCAATACCAAGAATTACAGATTTCATGTTTTTGGCCTTAAGTTGCGATTTATATCGATTTTCCCGCAGTTTGGGGGCATCCGGCAAGGCGCAATGTCATACCGGTGCATAGGTTGCAAATAAACTCACCAACAGCAGCACCGCTGCGCCCAACGCCACCTCAAGCCAGCAGGCGATCACCACCCCGCGCTGTGCCAGATTGGGGATGGTACGCATCGCGGGGACGATAACGTAACGGTTGGCCAATGCCACCATCACCATCAGTGCCACCAGCCCGACTTTTACTAGCAGCAAACGCTGATAAGCGGAATCAAGATCGACTGGCCAGCGGCCAAGGATAATCAGGCTGTTGATTATGCCCGTGACGATCACCAGCACCACGGCAACATGGCCCCAGCGAGAGAAACGGATCAAGGTGGCGATCGCATCGCTACGCCACTGCGGTTGTGGCAAGTAGCGCAGGCAAAGCAACAACGGTAATAGGCTGCCAAACCAGTAGCCTGCCGCTAACAGGTGCAAGGCGTGGTTAACTCGGTGTGCAATTCCCAATATGCCCGCATGCATCGCCGCATGGCCGATAAACGCCATGTTGATCAGTAGCAGTGCCGAGCACAGCGCCAGCGCTTGCCCCCGCTTTGCCGCAGGCAACAGCAAGGCTAACAAGGCCAGCAGGGAAAAACCCAGATGCCAGCGCCAGGCCTCACCAAAGGTGGTGCCCAACACCGCCCACCAAATGCTCAATTGCCAGGTATCCGCCCAGCCATCGCCCATCAATCCGGCCTGAATGGCCAGCATCAGCAAGGCGGTTAATGCGGAGATCCAGGTCGAGGCGAGCAGCAGAGGGCGCAAATCGCGGGTGATTATCGGGGAGAGGCGCTGTGGCGACAGGACGGCGGTGAACAGGCTGACACCAAACATCAGCATCACCGCCGTAAAGTGCACAAAGCGACACAGCACAAACAGGGTCGCCAGAGTCATGGCTTAGTTAACGGTAAAGCTGTACTGACCTTTGGTTTTATGACCGTCAACGGAAACAACGTGCCAGCTAACCTGGTATTTTCCCGCCGCCAGTTCACTTTCAATCGGTACGTTAACCTGGGTGTTGTTGCTTGGATCCAGATCCAGCTTGCCGGTTTTAACCACGGCGTTATCTGGGCCGGTCACTTTGACACCGCTGAAGTTAGGCTCAATGCCTTCGGAGAAATTCAGCGTCAGCACTTTTGGCGCAGAGCTGACGGTGGCGTCTGCCGCCGGAGTCTGTACTTTCAGGTGGGCATGCGCCAACGCCTGCTGAGAAGACAAGCCGACAAACAGCACGAAAATGGTGGAAAGCAGGCGATAGGATGAACGAATTTTAGCGATCACGGAGGAGTCCTTTATCAATTATGTAGGTGATAAGGGCCAAGACCGGTTACGCGGAGCGATGTTTCCGCAGCCTCAACCCACCACTGTGATTGCGCCACGGGTAAACAGCAGAAGGAGTGGGTAACTCACTGTTATAACTCTCTACCTCCCGGTAGCGTATCGCGTTAAATCATAACGACGGTGAATCGGCAAGTCGAGCACATCACTGATATTTTGCGATCTGGCAGCACGTATCGCTATAGCAGTTCGATAAACGCAGGGCAAAAAAACCGCATACAGTGAAAAGTATACGGCTAATTGATTCGCTGAACGGGCGCAGCATGCAGCGCCCCTACATATCAGGCTTGGCTATCGCTATAATATCGCCGTAAATTTAGGGCAAAAAAACCGCGTACGGTGAAAAGTACGCGGTTTTCAGATTGATGACAAAAGCGGGTTATCAGGCCTGGCCGTTACCGCTTACTGCCTCAGCACCCATTCTCTTCAGATCTTTATCAATGAAGAACAGTGCTTTGCCACTGCTGCCTACCAGCGCCAACTTGTCCAGCACGGATTTGAACAGCTTCTCTTCTTCGTGCTGCTCGGCAACGTACCATTGCAGGAAGTTGAAGGTTGAGTAGTCTTGTGTGGTCATTGCCACGTGCGCCAGTTCATTGATTTGACGAGTGATCAGTTGCTCATGCTCGTAAGTCTGCTGGAAAACGTCCGCCAGTGATTCAAACTCTACCGGCGGTGCAGAAATGCTGCCGATCAGTGGCAACGCCCCGGTATCACTGAGGTAGTCGAACAGACGCTGCATGTGCTGCATCTCTTCGCGTGAATGTTCTTTAAGGAATGCGGCAGCCCCTTCAAAGCCTTTATCACTGCACCAGGCGCTCATTTGCAAATACAAATTGGCGGAATAGAATTCCAGATTCAGTTGCTCATTCAGTTTCGTGGTCATTGCTTGCGTTAGCATGAGGATCCCTATTATTTTTGCAGGTCATAAACTTAATTGACCGCATTATGCCTTGATTAACACAAAATAAAAACACTTGATTTACATTCATTTATTTAAATGATAATTAACCATTAAAATCAACAGATTAAGAAAAAATAGAATTTAACATTAAATTATTATGATAATCATTTTCATCTTTATATTTACAGTAAGACGAATCATTCTTATTTAACAAAATAAACCAATGGCATTACGCTTAAACATTATATCACCCTGTTTTTTGTAATGACTCTACGCCCAAAGTCTGAAGATGATAGGGATATATTGGCTTGAGAAGCTTGCCAAGCGCGGCACGGTAGATTACCTTCTGCGCTGAGTTGCCGTTACACAATAGAAGGAGGATCCCATGGGTTACAATCTGGCAGAGCTTTCCAAAGACGAGATGGACAAGGTGAACGTTGATCTGGCCGCGTCTGGAGTGGCATTCAAGGAACGCTACAATATGCCGGTGATCCCTGAGATGGTGGAACGTGAGCAGCCAAAGCATCTGCAGGACTACTTTCGCGAGCGTGTGATGCACTATCGCGTCGAATCACACAAATTCTCTCGCCTGCCTTACGAACCTAAAATGAAGTAATGGCCCCACGCTCTAACCCTCTCCCACAGGGAGAGAGGGAACCGATCGAGTGTGTTTGAAATTTCTCGCGACTCACCTTGGATGAGGAGGCGATCGATTTTGCTAAAGTTACCGATTTACTTCCAAATGAGCTGGGGCTAACAGCTCCCTCTCCCTATGGGAGAGGGTTGGGGTGAGGGGCCCGCGAAACGGTCGGTAGCCAGCATCAGCTGGTGCAAAATACCCGGTTCATCCGTGGAGTGCCCTGCCCCTTCAACAATATGCAGTTCAGCCTCTGGCCAGGCTTTGGCCAGATCCCAGGCGTTTTGTACTTGGCAAGCCATATCGTAACGACCATGGACGATCACAGCCGGAATATGGCGGATCAGCGGGACGTTGCTCAGCAGTTGGTCATCGCTGTCGAGAAAGCCCTGATGGCTAAAGTAGTGGTTCTCAATGCGGGCAAAGGCCAGCGCGAAATCATCTTCGCCAAAGGAGGCGGAAGCACCGCTTGGCAACAGCGTTACCGTTTCCCCTTCCCACACGCTCCACAGTTTGGCAGCCTCAAGCTGCACTTGCAGATCCGGTGACGTCAGGCGTTGACGGTAGGCCGCAATCACGTCCTTGCGTTCTTCCTCCGAAAGAATAGACAGCACCCGCTCCCATTTATCCGGGAAGAAGCGGGAAGCGCCGTCTTGATAATACCAACTCAGTTCCTGCTTACGCAGCGTGAAGATCCCCCGCAGCACCATCTCGCTGACGCGTTGCGGATGGGTCTGTGCATAGGCCAGCGCCAGCGTGGAACCCCAGGAGCCACCAAAGACCAGCCACTGGTCCACTCCCGCCATGACACGCAGTCTTTCGAGATCGTCAACCAGGTGCCAGGTGGTGTTATTGTCCAGGCTCGCATGCGGTTTGGAACGGCCACAGCCGCGTTGATCGAACAGCAAAACCTTATAGCGCTGCGGGTCGAACAGCTGGCGATGATAAGGTGCGCTACCACCGCCAGGCCCGCCGTGGATAAATACTGCAGGCTTACCGTTTGGATTGCCGCTCAGCTCCCAGTAGATCCGGTGCCCATCTCCAGTATCCAGCCAACCGCTGTCATAGGCGGATAATGGCGGGTACAAACCTCGTAATTGTTCCATGGCGCGTACGTCTCTCTGTGAGTGATACCTTCATCAAAGCCGAAGCCGCTCATCAGGTCAACGGTAAAACGCTAAAACCTCCACCTATACCAACATGTTAGTGTGCGTTTGCTCAAAATGAAGTCGACTTGCTTTTACGCATATGGGGTTCGCGCATTTCTTGTGCGGTTTTGGCTTCAATACTCAGCTCTGCCGTGGGGCGCAATAACAGGCGTGGCAGGCCAATAGGCTCACCCGTTTCAAGACAATATCCGAAATCACCGGTTTCCAGGCGCTGCAGGGCGGCGGCCATCTTGGGTAACAGGCGGGTTTCCCGATCCAATTGGCGGAACAGCAGGCGCAGATCTTCTTCACGCGCGGCTTTATCCGCTTCATCACCGCTAATATCGCCGCTGTCGATATCACGTTTCAACACGTCAATGTGCTGCCAGAGTTTTTGTTGCTCATCCAATAGGCGTTGGCGGAAAAACGCCCGCTGCTCCGTATTCATGTAATCAGATTCTGGCATCGCCAGCAGTTGTTGCTCGCTTAATAATGTCATGACTGTCATGGCACACTCCGTGTACATAAGTTTGTTACATTATAACATTTTTAACACATAAAGGTTAATAATAAATAATCATTGGATAAACAAGGCGTTGACGTTTCCATACCCTTTGCTGCTTGCATATGATGGCCGCTAGGGGGTTAATGGTTCAGCAAGCCACCCAACCATAGGTTAACCAAGAGGCCATCATGAGTAAGGGAATGGACAGCAAGAAAAATGCGAAGAAGAAACCGTTGAAAACCCCAGCCGAGAAAAAAGCGGAGAAACGTTCCAAAAAAGGACAGGCGTCTGCATCTGGTGAGTAAATCAGTTTCTGACCGTAGTTAAACCCGCCGAGGCGGGTTTTTTGTTGCCTGCGAAAAGACAGGTTGGCATCGCAACCCCATATCGTTAAGCTAGGGAGTAGACTTTAGCTGGGAACATCATGATGTTACGTGTAATCGATACTGAAACCTGTGGGCTAGACGGCGGCGTAGTGGAAGTCGCTTCCGTTGACGTGATCGACGGGAAAATCACTAATCCGATGAGCGACCTGATCAGCCCAGACCGGCCTATCGGCCTGGACGCCATGGCCATTCACCACATCACCGAGCAGATGGTTGAGGGCAAGCCGCGTATCGCCGTCGCCATTGGGCGTTATCAGGGCAGCCAATATTATGTCGCGCATAACGCTGCCTTTGATCGGGCCATGCTGCCGGAAATGAACGGTGCCTGGATTTGTACCCTCAAACTGGCACGTACGCTGTATCCAGACATTAAATATGGTAATCAATACCTGCGCTATGCGCTGAATCTGGATGTACAACTGCCGCAGGATACCGCGCTTTATCCACACCGCGCACTGTACGACTGTTACGTCACCGCCGCACTGCTGCAACGCATTGTGCAGGACTCCGGTTGGACGCCAGAACAGATGCTGGAAATCACCGAGCAGCCGGTATTGTTAAAAAAATTCAAGTTCGGCAAATATCGTGGGCAATCTATTGAGCAGGTAGCGCTGGAAGATCCTGGCTATCTGCGTTGGATGCTGAAATCCATCAACGATCTCAGCCCAGATATGAAACACACGTTGAAATACTATCTGTTGGGTTAATCAAGCGGGCAGTCTCCTGCCCGCGATGATTTATTCTGCCAGCGCCAGAATAAACGCATATTCCAGCGCAATATCTTCGTAAGCCTTAAAGCGCCCAGACTTGCCGCCGTGGCCGGCATCCATATCGGTATACAGCAGCAGTTGGCGATCGTCGGTTTTCAACTCACGCAGTTTCGCTACCCACTTGGCAGGCTCCCAGTATTGCACCTGCGAATCATGCAACCCGGTGGTGACCAGCATATGCGGATAATCCTGCGCTTTCACCTGGTCGTATGGGCTGTACTGCAAGATGTAATCGTAATACGCCTTGTCGTTTGGGTTGCCCCACTCGTCATATTCACCGGTGGTGAGCGGGATGGACTCATCCAGCATGGTGGTGACCACGTCCACAAACGGCACTTGAGCCACAACGCCATTGAACAGCTCAGGAGCCTGGTTGACTACCGCGCCCATCAGTAAGCCACCGGCACTGCCGCCCATGGCGAACACTCGGTCAGCATCGCCATAACCCTGCTCTACCAGCGTTTTGGTGACGTCGATAAAGTCGTTAAAGGTATTTTGTTTGTTGAACAGCTTGCCGTCTTCATACCAAAGTTGCCCCAGCTCGGCACCGCCGCGAATATGCGCCAGCGCGAAGACAAAACCGCGATCCAACAGGCTGAGACGGCTGGCACTGAATGCCGGATCCATGCTGCTGCCATAGGAGCCGTAGGCGTACACCATCAGCGGGTTCGCCCCATGTGCAAAGCGGTCAGCACGGTAAACCAAAGATACCGGCACCTCGACGCCGTCACGGGCTTTCACCCATACGCGCTCGCTACGATAATCTTCCGCCGTGAAGTTTTTCACTTCCTGCTGCTTAAGCAACTCCCGCTCGCCGCTGTCCAGATTCAGCTCATACAGCGTAGTTGGCGTGGTCATGGAAGAATAGCCGTAACGCAGCAGTTCGGTTTCCGGGTCTGGATTGTAGGCCAGCCAGGTGACATAGGTCGGATCGTCAAAAGCGATGCTCTTGTCTTCACCGCTCTGCCAGTGGATTTGGCGCAGCTGGGTCAGCCCGGCGATGCGCTCCTCCACCACCAGCCAGTCACGGAACAGGCTGAACCCTTCGAGCATGACATTGGTGCGCGGAGCAATCAGTTCCTGCCATTGGCTTTCGTCAGCCTGCTCGCTCTGGTACAGGCCAAAGTTCTTGCCGTTTCTGTTAGAGCGAATGTAGAAATGCTCACGGTAGTGATCGATGGCATATTCGTGATCTTTACGGCGCGGCGCAAACATCTGCGGCTTACTGTCTGCACTATTCGCATCCAGCAACAGGATCTCTGAGGTGGTGGTGCTGCTGAGGTGGATCAGGATAAAGCGCTCGGAGGTGGTTTTTTCCAGGCTGACGTAGAAAGTGTCATCCTGTTCCTCGTAGATCAACACGTCCTGCTGCGGATCGCTGCCCACGACGTGGCGATAGACCTGATACGGCAGCAATGTCTTGGCATGTTTACGCACGTAGTAAACGGTGGCGGAATCATTCGCCCACTCGAAGTTGCCAGAGGTGTTTTCCAGCACCTCATCGGCCCAGCTATCGTCGTGTAGATCCTTGAAACGGATATCGTATTGGCGGCGCGACAGGAAGTCTTCCGCCACGGCCAGGCGCTGGTTATCCGGGCTGACGTCCAACCCGCCCAACGTATAGAACTCATGCCCTTCCGCACGCTGATTACCATCGAGCAAGGTGTCCCAAAGCTCGGTAGCCGCTGCGGGTTGGCGCACATACAGCGCATATTCATTACCCGGCTCATAGCGGGTCTGATAGCGGAAACCACGCCTGACGTAAGGTACGGAATGTTCCTGCTGTGGGATACGCGCGACCATCTCCTGATACAGAGTTTCACGCAGCGCCTGTTGCGGCTTTAGCTGCGCGTCAGTATAGGCATTCTCAGCCCGCAAATAGTCCAATACCTGGGGATCGGTACGTTCGTCATCGCGCAGCCAGTAGTAGTCATCCACACGCGTGTCGCCATGGATAGTGATGGGATAAGGACGTTTTTCTGCCTTAGGAGGTGTCATCATTGCTAAATCATCCGCTTACTTTGATTAAGGCAAGAATGACACGAATTTCACAACGTTAACAAGCCACGTAAGTAAATGGGCGCAGCACATGCAGCGCCCCTACGCAGTGAACCGGTTAGATTTTGTCAGCATCTCATCGCAATGTGAGATGGCGTACGGTATCAGCGCTTGGTAAACGCGATGACAAACAGTTCATCCAGCCCCGGGTAGATATCCTGGATCACCTGCTTCAGTTCGCTGAGGGTCATATTCTCCTGCTTCGCATGTTCATGCGTTAGCTCATTCAGGCGCACCGGCGTTACCGACTTTACCTCGATATAACAGAAAAATACGCCGTCTTCGTTGCGGCTGACGCGCAGCACCTCATTCGGTTGGAAGTCAGCTTCGCTGGCGTCCCGAATGGTGATGGTTTTGCGCCCGGCCAGAATATCTTGCTCAAAACGGCTGAAGAAGGTTATCTCACGGGACATGCTGGATCCTTGGTTATCATCATGTTGCTGTACCACTGCTTAGGCGGCCTGCTGCTCTTCTGACGCGGCGCCTTCTTCCGGGGCAGCGGCAGGTTTCTCACCTTTGGTTTTGGCTGGTTTTTTGGCGGCTTCTTGCGGAGCACCACCACGCAGGATCTGCGCCAGCACATCTTTGTGTTCCGCCAGGAAGAAGCTCAACCCTTCACGCTGTTCTTCTTCCAGCGTGACTGGCGCTTGCTGCAACCATTCACCGAGGCTATCGGCCAGATCCAACATTTTGTCGTAGGCATCGGCTTCTTTCTTATTTGCGAAAGTCATTTTTTCCTCACCGTTTCTCACTACTACATATTTCACTTCAACAGCCATGAGCATCTTCCTCAAAGGTTATGATACTGTATTTTTATACAGTATAGAGTGATTTCGGGCAGGGCTGCAAGCGCCCCGCCGTTTATTATTTCAACAGCCGCACTTTGCAGCTCTTGCCTTTGATCTTACCTTGCTGAAGCTGTTGCAGTGCCTTACGGGCGCTGGCCTTACGGATAGCCACATAGGCATGCACCGGGAACATGTCGATCTTGCCGACTTCTGCCGCCGTTAGCCCGGCGTCACCGGTCAACGCACCAAGAATATCGCCAGGGCGGATTTTCGCCTTGCGGCCACCGTCGATGCACAGGGTGACCATTTCTGCTTCCAGCGGCGTGTTAGGCGCCCCGCTCAGCTCAGACACGGGTGACCATTTTGCACGCATGGACAGATATTCTTCGAGAGCATGAACACGCACCATTTCCTGCGGCGTACACAGGCTGATCGCCAACCCACTCAGACCGGCGCGACCAGTACGGCCAATGCGGTGGACGTGAACCTCAGGGTCAAACGACAGTTCGTAGTTGACCACCAACTCCAATTCTTTGATATCCAGGCCACGCGCGGCCACGTCGGTCGCTACCAGTACACGGCAGCTGCGGTTGGCAAAGCGAACCAGCACCTGGTCCCGATCGCGTTGTTCAAGATCGCCATGCAGGGCCATGCAACTGATACCACGAGCCTCCAACGCTTCATACACGCTCTGGCAATCACGCTTGGTGTTACAGAACACCACGCAGGACGCTGGCTGATAATGACGGATGGCGCTCACTAACACCGCAGGGCGTTGATCGCGGGTGGTTTCATAGAAACGTTGTTCGATAGAGGCTTGCTCATCGCCATCTTCGACTTCCACATTCAGTGGCTGGCGTTGCACACGGGCGCTAATGCGCTCAATGCCCGCCGGATAGGTAGCAGAAAATAGCAAGGTCTGGCGCTGCGGCGGCGTATAGCTGATCACATCATCGATATCATCGGCAAAGCCCATATCCAACATGCGGTCGGCCTCATCCAGCACCAGCACGGTCATCTCGTCCAGCACCAAAGTTTTCTTGCGCAGATGCTCCTGCACCCGGCCCGGCGTACCCACCACAATGTGCGGTGCATGCACCAGGGAGTCGAGCTGTGGCCCCACCGGCTGGCCACCGCACAGGGTCAGTATCTTGATGTTCTGGGTAAAGCGGGCCAGGCGACGCAGCTCTTTGCTCACCTGGTCGGCCAGCTCACGCGTCGGGCACAGAATAAGCGCCTGGGTTGCCACTTTGGCAACGTTGATTTTATCCAGCAGGCCGATGCCAAATGCCGCCGTTTTACCGCTACCGGTTTTCGCTTTGGCACGTACGTCCTGCCCGTTCAGGATGGCAGGCAGCGCTGCGGCCTGTACCGGCGTCATTTCGGCATACCCCAGTTCGTTGAGGTTGGCCAACTGTTCAGCTGGCAGCGGCAGGGAAGAAAAAGAAACTGTGCTCACGGCAATAACTCTTATATAGCAAGTGGAAAGGCGGCGCTGCGCTTGGCTGGCACCGGATCAGGCGCAGATGATAACAGAGTTGGTGGGGTTTCCGGATTTCAGCGTTAAAAAAAGCGGTTAATAGGCACCGCTGGTCGTACGCAATCGTTTTCGTATATACTGCGCGCTCAGTGTCAGACCCGTGAATTCATTCAGATCCAGGTATCAGACTATGTTAACTATTGGAACCGCCCTGCGTCCTGCCGCCACCCGCGTTATGCTACTCGGCTCAGGCGAGCTGGGCAAAGAAGTGGCCATCGAATGCCAGCGTTTAGGCTTGGAAGTCATTGCCGTTGACCGTTACGCCGATGCCCCAGCCATGCATGTGGCACACCGCAGCCACGTCATCAACATGCTGGATGGTGCGGCGCTAAAAGCGTTGATCGAACAGGAACGCCCCGATTTTATCGTGCCGGAAATAGAGGCTATCGCCACCAGCATGCTGGTTGAGTTGGAGCAACAGGGCCATAACGTCGTCCCCTGCGCCGAAGCCACACGTCTGACCATGAACCGCGAAGGTATTCGCCGTCTGGCCGCTGAAACGCTGGAGCTGCCAACCTCCAGCTACCGCTTTGCCGATAACGAGCAAAGCTTCCGCCAAGCGGTGGCCGAAATTGGTTACCCGTGCATCGTCAAGCCGGTGATGAGCTCATCCGGCAAAGGGCAAAGCCTGATCCGTGAAGAGCAGCAACTGGGCGCCGCCTGGGATTACGCACAGCTTGGTGGGCGCGCTGGTGGAGGCCGGGTCATTGTTGAAGGGCTGGTCAAATTTGATTTCGAGATCACTCTGCTGACCATCAACGCCGTCGATGGCGTACATTTCTGTGAGCCGATCGGCCACCGTCAGGAAGATGGGGATTACCGCGAGTCCTGGCAGCCGCAGCGGATGTCAGAGCTGGCATTAAGCCGTGCTCAGGCGATCGCCGCAAAGGTGGTTAATGCACTGGGTGGATTTGGCCTGTTCGGCGTGGAACTGTTCGTCTGCGGCGATGAAGTGATTTTCAGCGAGGTCTCTCCACGCCCGCACGACACCGGCATGGTTACGCTGATTTCGCAGGATCTGTCCGAGTTTGCGCTGCACGTGCGCGCTTTCCTTGGGCTACCGATTAACGCGATACGCCAGTTCGGGCCGGCCGCCTCTGCGGTGATCCTGCCGGAGCTAAGCAGCGACAACGTGCGTTTCAGTGGGTTGGAGACGGCACTAAGTGGCTATAATCAGGTGCGGTTATTCGGTAAACCAAACATTGAGGGCAAACGCCGGATGGGCGTTGCACTGGCCGTTGCGCCAGAAGTAGAGCAAGCGGTAGAGCTGGCCAAACAGGCCGCTGCTGCGGTGACGGTGCAAGGGTAAACCGGTTGGGGGTTCGGGATGCCGACCCCCGCTAACGTCAGTAGTTTTCGTCGTCTTCGCTATCTTCGTCCAGATACTCGGTCGGTTCTTCCTGCTGTTCTTCTTCTTCTTCATCGTCGAACATCACGCTAACCTGATCGCCCTGATGTTTTTCGCGGATTTCCTGTGCCACAGTCGCGATGGCCTCTCCGCTGCTCATGCCCTGCCCCATCAGCAAATGGATACGTTCAGCAGCTTCCTGCTGTTCTTGGTGACTCAGTGACGGCATACCTGCAAGCATGTATTTCTCCCCGGTAAAATAGGCGTGAATTATACGCGCTAACGACGCAGATCCCTACACCTGTTATTCGCTGGCCTGCAAGGGAGTCGCGTTATCAATGTGCCACTGTTTTAAGCGATGCAGCCACAACATCACATGCCATGTCTGCTTGATCCCCCGCATATTGTCGATCATCTTCCGCTGAATGCCGCGCTGGTAGAAATCTTCAGCGATCTGTTGTTGCGCCTGCAGTTCGGGCTCACGGCGAATACTATGGCAAATCCCCAGCGCCTCACGCGCGATTTGCCAATGGAAGGCCGCACAAATCGAGATCTTGCTGCTGTAACGCTGATTCAGTGCCACCAGCATCTCGACGATTTTCATATAGTGGCGCTGATACTCGACGTTCGCCTGCCCGGTACGCCGACGGTTGCTGATCGAGCGGTCGTGTACCCGTTGGCGATATAGCGGTTTGCTCAAGTATTTAACTCGTTGAGCATTGAACATCACTTCGGTGGTCCACGGGATATCCTGGTGATGTAAACCAGGTTCGAAATAAAGTTGGTGCTGCTTGATAAAATCCAGGCGATACACGGCTAACCACACCACATGAATAAAGCGTCTTGATTTCAACGCTTTTTCCAACCACTGCGCACCAGAAATAACCGCCGTATCTTTCAGGCGCGCTGCAGGAATAATGGGGTGCAAATCACTATTGCTTGCAAAATAGCGTTCGCCGTTACATTGCATCACGTCTAATTGATGCTCTTCGGCTAATGTAAGCAGCGTTGAATACATTTTTGGATCCAATAAATCATCGGCGTCGGGGAAGGCGACATATTTGCCACGGGCCACGGCCAGCCCGGCATTGCGAGCATTAGAGACCCCTGAGTTGGGCTGATCGATGACCTTGATATGTGGATGCTGCGCGGCGTAGCGGTGCGCAATCTCTCCTGAGCCGTCGGTGGAGCCATCGTTAACGATGATCACCTCCAACTGCTGCTCATGTTGCGCCAGCAATGAATTCAAGAAAGGAATAAATAGCTCCCCCACATTATGCAAAGGAACAATAACGCTTAATTTTAATGACATTGCTGCCCTCATCTGCGGGGTAAATTAGAATAATCATAGGGTAAAAAAAGATACATTTATTATTATTTTACTTATTAAAATATTCACTGAGGGAATTTCTTTCGGCGAATATATAATGGCATTTTACATTTTATAATATGGCAGACGTTGCAAAAAATGCTCCATTTACGCATGGTTTACTTTTCATCCGGCTAATCTGTAAGCAGCACCCTATGACGTAATGTGGCAGAATGGCTGCCAACACCGCTGTTTACGTGAGTCAGGTTGATTGATCCTATGAATGTCACCGCCCCAAACCTTAAATCGTTACCCTATACGCGCGAAGCCGTACTAACGTTGTTCGCTCCATTGGCACAACGGCCATGGGCTATGCTGCTGCATTCAGGCTTTGCCGAGCACCCGCATAACCGGTTTGACATTCTGGTGGCAGAACCACGCACCACGCTGACGACTTGCGGTGCCAGCACCGAGATCCAGCAGGGAGAGACTCGCAGTCACTCACCGGAAGATCCCTTTGTGCTGTTGCAGCAACAGCTAGATGCTCTCAACCTGCATCCGCCACTGAACGGCGAACTGCCCTTTCAAGGGGGAGCGCTAGGGCTTTTTGGCTATGATTTGGGACGACGTATCGAAGCGTTGCCGCAGTTGGCACAGGCCGATATCAAGCTGCCGGATATGGCGGTGGGTATTTATGACTGGGCTCTGATCGCCGATCATCATCAACAAAAACTGACCCTGCTAAGCTATGGGGATGTAGAACAGCGCTGGCAATGGCTTAACCAACAGCGGGTTGTGCCACAGCCTCTCTTTGCCCTGACCGGCAACTGGCAGGCCAACATGACGCGCCAACAATATGGCGAGAAATTCCGGCGTATCCAGGGCTATCTGCGCAGCGGCGATTGCTATCAGATCAATTTGGCTCAGCGTTTTTCCGCCCCGTACCAAGGGGACGAATGGCAGGCATTCCAGCAGTTAAGCGCCAGCAACCGTGCGCCGTTCTCCGCTTTCCTGCGCCTGCCCGCCAACGCGGTATTGAGCGTTTCACCAGAACGTTTCCTGTGGTTGGCCGATCGGCAGATCCAGACCAGGCCTATCAAAGGTACGCTACCCCGCCTTGCTGATGCCGCGCTAGATGCAGAACAGGCGCAAAAGTTGGCCAATTCCCCCAAGGACCGGGCCGAAAATCTGATGATTGTCGATCTGCTGCGTAATGACATTGGCCGTGTGGCAAAACCTGGCAGCGTCAAGGTGCCGGAACTGTTCGTGGTTGAGCCGTTCCCGGCGGTACATCATCTGGTCAGTACCATTACTGCCACCCTGCCCGCTAACCGCTCGGCTAGCGAGCTGTTGCGCGCCTGTTTTCCCGGCGGATCGATCACCGGCGCGCCCAAAGTGCGGGCAATGGAAATCATCGAAGAACTGGAGCCGCAGCGCCGTAATGCCTATTGTGGCAGCATTGGCTATCTCAGCGTTTGCGGTACCATGGACACCAATATCACCATCCGCACCCTGATTGCCGAAAACGGGCGCATCAGCTGTTCTGCCGGTGGTGGCATCGTTGCAGATAGTCAGGAACAGGCGGAGTATCAGGAAACCTTTGATAAGGTAGGCCGCATCTTGCCACAGCTGGGGGAGTTTACCGTTTCGTGAGCCATCAGGACTATCCGGCCTCATTGGCCGATTTTATCAGCCGCTTTCAGCTGCAACAGCCGCAGGCGGTGCAGATCTCCCACAACTCGCGCCCAGCCGCCGTGCTGATCCCCATCGTTTGTCGGCCAGAACCGACCCTGCTGCTCACTCGCCGCGCTGACTCATTACGTAAACATGCGGGTCAAGTGGCCTTCCCCGGCGGTAAAACCGATGCTGAAGACGGTTCTCCCATCATTACCGCACTGCGTGAAGCGCAGGAAGAAGTGGCGATCCCACCGCAGCGGGTGCATGTCCTCGGCCAGTTGGCCCCGCTCGACAGCAGCACCGGTTTTCAGGTGACGCCGGTGGTGGGTCTGATCCCGGCAGATGTGGCGTTTCATGCCAACGAAGATGAGGTCGCCGAGGTGTTCGAAATCCCGCTGCACGAAGCGCTGCGGCTCTCACGCTATTATCCGCTGGACATTCATCGTGGCGGTCACGCACATCGAGTCTATCTTTCCTGGTATCAAAGCCAATTCGTTTGGGGTCTGACGGCCGCGATTATTCGCCGCCTGGCACAGCAAGTCAGCATCTGAATCTGGTATTTTTCGTGACATACGTCACGTTAAAGCCGGGATTACCTGTCGTTTTGAGTATAAAGCGATCGCTATCACTCCTGCAGCCTGTTTTATCAACTACCGTTACCGCTATCGATGTTTTAAAAAAACTGTAAACTCTCTCTTCAACCTTACGAAATACCTGTAAAATAGCCACGACCGGAATAAACCACTAATATTATAAGGATTACCCCGGTCGCGTTTTAAGGCGTTAACAGCAATACCAAGGATTACTTTATTTCATGCGAAAAGGGCCGCAAAACCCGTACGGCCCTTTTACACTATCGCCGTTCCCTGCGCGGTTTTTAACCGCAGCAGCCATAACAATATGCCTCTTTAAGGAGTTTTAGCGTGATTAGCGTTTTCGACATGTTTAAGATCGGCATCGGCCCGTCCAGCTCTCATACGGTTGGACCGATGAAAGCCGGCAAACAGTTTGTCGACGATCTGGTAAACGAAGGCTTGATGCCTTCCGTCACGCGTGTTGCCGTCGATGTTTACGGCTCACTCTCATTGACCGGTAAAGGTCACCATACCGATATCGCCATCATTCTCGGCCTGGCGGGCAATATGCCTGATACCGTCGATATCGATGGCATCCCGGGCTTTATTCGCGATGTTGAGCAACGTCAACGCCTGATGCTGGCCAGCGGCCTGCACGAAGTCGATTTCCCCCGCGACGGCGGCATGGTCTTCCGTAGCGACAATATGCCGCTGCACGAAAACGCCATGCAGATCCATGCCTTCGCTGGCGACAAGCAGATTTACAGCAAAACCTATTACTCCATCGGTGGCGGGTTTATCGTTGACCAAGAACATTTCGGCAAAGCCGAAAGTAACGAAATCTCGGTTCCCTATCCGTTCCACTCGGCAAGTGAAATGTTGGCCCACTGCCACGCTACCGGTCTGTCCCTCTCCGGGATGGTCATGCAAAACGAACTGGCACTGCATAGCAAGCAGGAGATCGAAGCCTATTTCGGCAACGTTTGGCAAACCATGCGCGCCTGTATCGATCGCGGTCTGAACACCGAAGGCGTACTGCCTGGCCCGCTGCGGGTTCCGCGCCGCGCCTCAGCCCTGCGCCGCTTGCTGGTTTCCTCAGACAAACTGTCCAGCGACCCAATGAACGTGATCGACTGGGTCAACATGTTTGCGCTGGCGGTAAACGAAGAGAACGCCGCCGGTGGCCGCGTGGTGACCGCCCCAACCAACGGAGCCTGCGGGATCGTTCCTGCGGTGCTGGCTTACTACGATCATTTCATTGAGTCCGTCAGCCCGGAAACCTATGTCCGCTACTTTATGGCGTCGGGCGCGATTGGCACGCTGTATAAAATGAACGCCTCGATTTCTGGTGCCGAAGTGGGCTGCCAGGGCGAAGTGGGTGTGGCCTGTTCGATGGCCGCTGCGGGCCTGGCCGAGTTGCTTGGCGGCAGCCCTGAGCAGGTTTGCATCGCCGCCGAAATCGGCATGGAGCATAACCTGGGCTTGACCTGCGATCCCGTTGCCGGCCAGGTACAGGTCCCTTGCATCGAGCGCAACGCCATTGCCTCGGTGAAAGCGATCAACTCGGCGCGTATGGCATTGCGCCGCACCAGCGAGCCGCGTGTGTCGCTGGATAAGGTGATCGAAACCATGTACGAAACCGGTAAAGACATGAACGCCAAGTATCGTGAGACCTCTCGTGGCGGTCTGGCGATCAAGGTTCAGTGTGACTGATTAAGTCTGTCCCCCTCGTCGTCACCGTCGAGGGGGAACGGCTGAAAAAACCTGAACTGGCTACGCAACACGTAGGGGCGCCGCATGCGGCACCCGCTTAGAGAATCAATAGGTTAACCTAGTTGTCCCGTACAAACTCAGCAATACTGCTAATCTGACCACCTCGCCCATCCGCCGGTTAACCCCCAAATTTCCCCTTTGATCGCGCCAACCGAAATAATTTGTTGAGTTACCATCAATTTTCCATGCGAACAGGCTAGAATTAGCCAAGCATAGTATTACTGAAATTGCGCCTGGAAGTGGCGTCAGGCAGCTAGACTGAACAAGGACTTACCGGATGTTGATGACCCAACTTGCCGCATCGAAATACCGCTATTACCGTTGGCTTCTCGCCGGCGCGGTTGGGTTGGCTATTTTGTTGATTTCGCTCTATACCCGCTACTA
Organism: Serratia sp. 3ACOL1; assembly: GCF_003668775.1. Lineage (NCBI taxonomy): Bacteria > Pseudomonadati > Pseudomonadota > Gammaproteobacteria > Enterobacterales > Yersiniaceae > Serratia > Serratia sp. 3ACOL1. Next base: position 2,024,594 of record NZ_CP033055.1, read on the forward strand.
TCAGGAAGTCCGTAATACCGAGCAGAACCAGCGCGTCCTGGCCAGCCGGGTGATCACCAAACTCAATGCGTTGCTGCTACCCGCAGAGCAACAGGCTCTCAGCACCATGTCGCTGGTCGGGCAACCCTGCGATTCGGTGATACCAACGTTACGCTTTCGTGCCGCACAGAATCAGGCACTGCGCTCGTTGCTGCTGGTCAAGGACGGTACGATTTATTGCTCCAGCCTGTTTGGCCAACGCCACTATGTGTTTACCACCATTTTCCCAACCATGACCAAAGGCGGCATGCAGCTGGCACTGCGCCCTTCCATCACGGTAGCCAAAGGAACGCCAACGCTGGTGCTGTGGACTCCGTTGCCCGATCAAAGTACCAGCGGAGTGTTGCACGTTTTCAATATCGATCTGTTGTCCAATTTCCTGCTGGAACCGCAAGAGCCTTTTGCTCATCGGGTAGCCCTGAACGTGGGTGCCTACAGACTGGAATATGGTCAACAGGAAATTACCCTGAGCGATGGCAAAGCCGAAGACCTGCAATACACCGCCAAATCCGCCAAGTATCCTTTCTCCATCTCCCTGTTTGGCCCCGATGCCCGTACTCTGGCTCTGGCCGCACTACCGCGCCATATTCCTCTGGCGTTGATGTTGAGCCTGCTGGCGGCCTACGTGGTCTATCTGATCACCGCCAACCGCATGAGCCTGTCTTACCATATTGGCCACGCCATTGCGCATCGCGAATTTCGCGTTTATTGCCAGCCGATTATCAACAGCGATAATGGGCGCTGTGTCGGCGTCGAAACCTTGATGCGCTGGAAGAACAAGCGACAAGGCTGGATTTCGCCAGACGTGTTTATCCCGCTGGCCGAACAGCACGCCCTGATCATTCCGCTAACACGTTATCTGATGACCACGGTGGTAGAAAACCTCAACCTGTTCCCCCCTCGCCCCTCTTTCTATATCAGCATCAACGTCGCAGCAGAGCATTTCAATACCGTCAGCATTATTGATGATATCCGCCGCATCTGGCTGCCCGCCCATCCGATGCCGTCACTGATGCTGGAACTGACGGAGCGAACCGCCCTGTCGGAGATTCAGCATGAACAGATTAAAACGCTCAAAGAGATGGGCATCATGCTGGCGATAGACGACTTTGGCACCGGCCACAGCTCGCTCAGCTATCTGAAAAAGCTCAGCCCGGACGTGTTAAAGATCGATCGTGGTTTTACCGCCGCCATTGGCACCGACGCGGTCAATGCCACCGTGACCGATACCATCATTACGTTGGCACAGCGCCTGAAATTAAAACTGGTGGCCGAAGGGGTTGAGACAGAGGAGCAGGCAGAGTATCTACGCTCGCAGGGGGTAAATGCCTTACAGGGGTATTATTTTGCCAAGCCGATGCCGATCAACGTGTTTCCACTGTGGCTGCAACAGTATGAAACCCGCCAACGCGTGCTGCATCAACAGCCGCAAACAAAAGAAAAGCGAGACGGCTGATACAATTCAACCGGCTCGCTATGTAGGGTCACGTTTCTTTAGCTAATGGTCCAGGAACGCGGCAAACTGAGGCCGGGGTAAACACCCCGGCCTGACTACTTACTCGTCTTGCTCGTGCAGCGGTTTCACCTTGGTGATGCTGACCAGTTCGATGCGATAATCCGAGATCTCAAGGATTTCAAAACGCAGGTCGTGGAGTTCGACCACATCGCCCACCGTTGGCATCTGGCCAGAATATGAGAGCAGGAAGCCCGCCAGCGAGGCGTAATCCTCGGTGGGGCTAACCAAATCGTCACAGTCCAACGCCTGCTCCAACGAGTGGAGGTCCGCACCGCCTTTCACCAGCCAGCGGTCGCCATCCTCGATAATATCCGGCGTTTCATCTTCGTCCGGGAACTCACCGGCAATCGCTTCCAGCACGTCTAGCGGCGTGACCAGCCCCTGCACCACGCCAAACTCATTGGTCACCATCACCAGACGGCCCTTGGCCCGGCGCAATACCGCCAGCAGCTTGATCACGTCCATGGTTTCCGGTACGACGATCGGCGGTGTGCGCGCGGCAAACTCGGCGATATCTACGCCCTGATCCAACGCGACCAGCAGATCCTTCGCACGCACCACGCCGATAAACTCATCCAGCTCATAGCGGCAAACCGGGAACAGGCTATGCGGGGTATCCAGCAACTGTTCGCGCACCTCGTCGCGGGAACGTTCGCAATCTACCCACGAAATCTCGGTGCGTGGTGTCATCACGCTGCGCAAGGTACGGGAAGCCAATGTCAGCACGCCGCTGATCATGTAGCGTTCCTCCTGCGCAAAGGTTTCTTTCACCTTACGCAGGCTGTCTTCATCCACCTGTTGCTGGGTACGCTGTTGCCCCATCAGGCGCATAATCGCTTCAGCCGTGCGTTCGCGCATCGGGCGACGAGACTCGTGCTTGATGAAGTTGCGCCGTGCAATCTGGTTAAACATCTCGATCAGGATCGAGAAGCCAATCGCCGCATACAGATAGCCTTTTGGAATGTGCACGCCAAGGCCTTCGGCAATCAGGCTCAGGCCGATCATCAGCAGGAAGCTCAAACAGAGCACCACGATGGTCGGATGGGCGTTCACGAAGTTGGTCAAAGGTTTCGAGGCCAGCAACATCACCGCCATCGCAATCACTACCGCTGCCATCATGACCGGCAGATCGTTGACCATCCCCACTGCCGTGATCACCGCGTCGAGCGAGAACACCGCATCAAGGATGACAATCTGCACCACCACCGCCCAGAATTTGGCGTAGCCACGGTTAGCACCTTCCTGATGGGTGCTGCCCTCCAGCCGTTCATGCAACTCCATCGTGGCTTTGAACAACAGGAATACCCCACCAAACAGCAGGATCAGGTCGCGGCCAGAGAAAGCGAATTCCCCCACGCTGAACAGCGGTTTGGTCAGCGTCACCATCCATGAAATCACCGACAGCAACCCAAGACGCATCACCAAGGCTAATGAAAGGCCGATAATGCGCGCTTTATCACGCTGCTTGGGCGGCAGTTTGTCGGCCAGAATGGCGATGAATACCAGGTTGTCGATACCCAGCACGATTTCCAAGACTACCAGGGTCAATAACCCGGCCCAAATCGAGGGGTCCATTAATATTTCCATATCAGACTCCAGAAGAAAGACAGGTTGGCAGAGCTGCGCTCAGACGTAGGGAGGCAAACGCAGACGTGGCGTTGGCGATGACAGAGAGAAAACAGGATGGCACTAACAGGAAGCAGCCATAAGGCCGAGCGAACGTTGTTGCGCCAACAGGTGGCGGGTGAAACCTTGTAAAACAGTAACTTCGGTGACAGTCCATAGGGAGGGCTGAGGCCCTTCACTCCTTGGTTATGAAAGAAGAATGCACTCTAACAGGAAATTTTTCGTCAGAAAAGTGGCTTTGTTCAGTTTACGTCTCATTTTGTAACAGCTTTGCTGTTTAATTCCGCAAACTAACTATTCGGCTTAATCGATCCACTAATAGCAGAGCAATGTCACAAAATTTATTTTTTCACGCACTAAAATAAATGGCGTTAACGGGAATTAACGGCCACAGGTTTTTGAAACTGCGTGATAAATGTTAAGTGTGAGTTTCTTTTTTTCTACCATAATGTATTTGAACCAACGTATCTGAACCGCGGAAGTGACTGCCAGGATGGTGATGAGTCAAGACACGATCCGTGCCTTAAGTTCAACGAGGAGGTAGCGAGTGGCAATAGCTATTATCATCGGCACACACGGGACTGCAGCGGAACAATTGCTGAAAACAGCAGAAATGCTATTGGGTGAGCAAGCCAACGTCGCCTACATAGATTTCGTTCCCGGTGAAAATGCTGAAACGTTAATTGAGAAATACAATGGGAAAATCAGTGAGCTCGATACCAGCGATGGCGTCCTGTTTCTGGTTGATACCTGGGGCGGCAGCCCGTTTAATGCGGCCAGCCGTATCGCAGTAGACAAACCACACTATGAGGTTATCACCGGGGTTAACATTCCCATGCTGGTGGAAACATTCATGGCCCGTGATGACAACCCAAGCTTTGACGAACTGGTCGCGCTGGCGTTGGAAACCGGCCGTGAAGGCGTGAAAGCGCTGAAGAAACCGGTGGAAGAGAGTGTTAAGCCCGTCGCGCCACAAAGTGCCCCTGCCCCAAAAGCCGTTGCGCCCCAAGCGCCTCTCGGCCCCAATGACCATATGAAAATCTGCCTGGCGCGTATCGACGATCGTCTGATCCACGGCCAGGTTGCTACCCGCTGGACCAAAGAGACCAACGTCAGCCGCATCATCGTAGTCAGTGATGAAGTGGCCGCCGACCACGTCCGTAAAACCTTGCTGACTCAGGTTGCCCCCCCAGGCGTTACCGCTCACGTTGTTGACGTGGCAAAGGCGATCCGCGTCTGGAACAACCCGAAATATGCGGGTGAGCGCGTGATGCTGCTGTTCACCAACCCAACCGATGTTTGGCGTCTGGTTGAGGAAGGGGTGAATATCACCTCGGTGAATATCGGTGGTATGGCGTTCCGCCAGGGTAAAACCCAGGTGAATAACGCGGTGTCCGTCGATGAGAAAGACATCGAGGCGTTTAAGAAGTTAAACGAACGCGGGATTGAACTTGAAGTCCGTAAGGTCTCTTCCGACAGTCAGCTAAAAATGATGGACCTGATTAACAAACTCAATTAACGGTAACGTCGTTAATTTTTTACTCAGAGCTGTTTGGTCATATAGGAGAAGTGCAATGGAGATCACCACTCTTCAGATTGTACTGATATTTATCGTTGCCTGTATCGCCGGGATGGGTTCCGTCCTGGATGAGTTTCAATTCCACCGCCCGTTAGTGGCCTGTACGCTAATTGGCTTCGTTCTCGGTGACATCAAAACCGGTATCATCATCGGCGGTACGCTGGAGATGATCGCACTGGGTTGGATGAACATCGGGGCTGCGGTTGCACCCGATGCGGCGTTAGCGTCGATTATTTCCACCATTCTGGTTATCGCCGGTGGGCAAAACATCGGTGCCGGTATTGCCCTGGCGATCCCACTGGCAGCAGCAGGCCAGGTACTGACCATTATCGTGCGTACCATCACCGTGGCCTTCCAGCATGCGGCGGACAAAGCGGCAGAACGGGGTAACCTGAACGGCATTACCGTGATCCACATCGCGGCCCTGCTGGTACAGGCAATGCGTGTCGCAATTCCTGCGGTGATCGTTGCGGTCTCCGTCGGCACAGCTGGCGTCCACGCCCTGCTTAACTCAATTCCGGAAGTGGTCACAGGCGGTCTGAACATCGCCGGTGGCATGATCGTGGTAGTCGGTTACGCGATGGTCATCAACATGATGCGTGCCGGTTATCTGATGCCATTCTTCTACCTGGGCTTCGTTACCGCAGCCTTCACCAACTTTAACCTGGTCGCACTCGGCGTGATCGGTGTGGTGATGGCGGTGCTCTACATCCAGCTCAGCCCTAAATACAACAAGTCTCAGGTGGTTCAGGCCAACCCTGCCGGTGCCAACGACCTCGATAACGAATTGGACTAGGAATAGGTGAAAGAAATGGTTGATACAACGACTCAAAAGAAACTGACACCTGCCGATATTCGAGGCGTATTCGTACGCTCCAACCTGTTCCAGGGTTCATGGAACTTCGAACGTATGCAGGCGCTAGGTTTTTGCTTCTCGATGGTGCCGGTGATCCGTCGCCTGTACCCGGACAATAACGACGAACGCAAACAGGCCATTAAACGCCACCTTGAGTTCTTCAATACGCAACCGTTCGTCGCAGCGCCAATTCTTGGCGTCACCATGGCGATGGAAGAACAGCGTGCCAACGGCGCACCGATCGACGATGCGGCCATCAACGGCATCAAAGTAGGTCTGATGGGGCCGCTGGCTGGCGTAGGTGACCCGATATTCTGGGGTACCGTTCGCCCGGTATTTGCTGCATTGGGTGCCGGTATTGCCATGAGTGGCAGCCTGCTCGGCCCACTGTTGTTCTTCGTACTGTTTAACCTGGTACGCCTGCTGGTTCGTTACTACGGTGTCGCCTACGGCTATCAAAAAGGGGTCGATATCGTTAGCGATATGGGCGGTGGTTTCCTGCAAAAACTGACGGAAGGGGCGTCCATCCTCGGCCTGTTTGTCATGGGGGCCCTGGTTAACAAGTGGACGCACGTCAATATCCCGCTGGTAGTGTCAAAAATTACCGACCAGACCGGGCAAACCCACGTCACCACGGTACAAACCATCCTTGACCAGTTGATGCCTGGCTTGGTACCGCTACTGCTGACATTCGGTTGTATGTGGCTGCTGCGCAGGAAGGTCAACGCGCTGTGGATCATCATCGGCTTCTTCGCCATTGGTATCTTCGGTTACTGGATTGGTCTGTTAGGTCTGTAATAGCAATTGATAGCCGGGGGGCAACCCCCGGTTTTTTTATTTATGGAGTGGTGAGATGTCGCTGACCGATGGCGTAATACTGATTTTTATTCTGCTGATGCTGGCGTATGCGCTGTATGACGAGTTCGGCATGAACCTGCTGAAAGGAAAAACGCTGTTAAAGGTGCAGCTCAAGCGGGGTAACCGGTTGGACTGCCTGATCTTCGTCGGTCTGATCGCTATCCTGATCTACCGCAACCTGGTCGAGCAGGGAGCGCCGATAACTACCTACCTGCTAATTTCCCTGGCCATGATTGCGGTATATATCTCCTATATCCGCAAGCCCAAAATGTTGTTTAAAACCACCGGTTTCTTCTATGCCAATGCGTTTATTGACTATCGACGCATCAAAGCCATGAATTTATCCGAAGATGGCATTCTGGTTATCGACTTAGAAAAGCGCCGGTTATTAATCCAGGTTACACACCTGGATGACCTGGAAAAAATCTATCATTTTTTCCTTGAAAATAAATGAGTTAAAAACCTCCCCGCCCCATCCTGATTAATTAACAATGATTTTTTCGGGTAATTAATCAGCATGGCTGGTGTTTTTTCTGCTTATTATTTCCACACCATTGATGCAACTATCGCCATTATTACTATCCATAAGCCTGTTAATGAAAATAAGTCTCAATTTCACCCGATACCCCGGTGAAATTAAACGTTGTCCGCAGCAAAAATATTATGGTATGGTTGCGCCGTCATTGGGGAGTAGCCGGTTTCTGGAGAGTTATAACCAGAAACGCCCGTATCAACATACTCGTTTCGTCAGCGAAACGTGGTACGGGCAGCCAGGTAGGTTGGCGAGACCATAGGCACGTAACTCCGTCGTATGGTTGGGGGTGGGTTACGTGTATATGGAGCCACCCGGCCGAGACTATTTCAATGAACCTTTCAGCAACTCTTATCCTGGCTTTTGGCATGTCTATGGACGCGTTTGCCGCGTCGATCGGCAAAGGCGCCACTCTGCATCAACCGCGTTTTCGCGAAGCTATCCGTACCGGTCTGATCTTTGGCATCATTGAAGCCATTACTCCGCTTATCGGCTGGGGCATCGGTCTGTTTGCCAGCCAATACATCATGGAATGGGACCACTGGGTCGCCTTTAGCCTGCTGTTTATCCTTGGCGCACGCATGATCGTTGAAGGGGTGAAAAACAAGCCGGAAGAAGAGAAAGTCAATCGTCATGGCTTCTGGGTGCTGGTTGCTACGGCCATTGCCACCAGTCTGGATGCGATGGCAATCGGTGTGGGTCTGGCATTCCTGCAGGTTAATATCCTGCATACCGCGATGGCGATAGGTATGGCGACCATGATCATGGCTACGCTGGGGATGATGGTTGGCCGGTTTATCGGCCCGCTGCTGGGCAAGCGCGCAGAAATTCTTGGCGGCGTGGTGCTGATCGGGATTGGCTTTAATATCCTGCTGGAGCACTTGGGCTACCTGGCTTAATCCTTGGCAGCAAAGAATACTCCCTCACCCTAACCCTCTCCCCAAGGAGAGGGAACCGATCGAGTTCGTTGATCTTTCGGCGTAATACCTTAACTTTCTTGCTTTTACTCCCTACTTTCCGAAGCTACACGGGCCAATTACCTACTCCGGGCACCTCCCTCGCCCTCTCCCCAAGGAGAGGGAACCGATCGAGTTCGTTGATCTTTCGGCGTAATACCTTAACTTTCTTGCTTTTACTCCCTACTTTCCGAAGCTACACGAGCCAATTACCTACTCCGGGCAGCTCCCTCACCTTGGATAAGGTGGGTGTTCGAGTTGCTCAGGTGATCTCTTTACCTCCAAAAAAGCAGGGGCTATCAGCTCCCTCTCCCTGTGGGAGAGGGTTGGGGTGAGGGGAAGGTTAACATTGATGCCACTCAGCCCCGGCGGTACAAGCGGATGGCGAAATCCGTCTCGCAGGCAAAGGTAGCCATGTCGAGCAAACCTTGCTGCACTTCCGGCGAAGCGCGCCAGGCAAACGGCGTCATCTGCAACAGATTGGCAGCCTGCTCACCCGGCAACATCATTGGATAAGCCAAAGACTCGGCCAATTCACAGCTGAAGCCCTCAAGCTGCTCATCATGCTCCGCATGCAATTGAACCTCCTGATAAACCTGCTGTTTTAGCTGATAAAGGTGCCGCGGCCCCGGTGACACCGTCACAACCACCCCACCCGGCTTGACGACCCGCGCCAATTCCTCGGCTTTACAGGGTGCATAGATACGTAACACAGCATCTAGCGACGCGTCGGCAAACGGTAGGCGATGACTGGAAGCCACGCAGAAAGAGACCGTCGGGTAGCGTTTGGCCGCCGAGCGGATAGCCACCTTGGCAACATCCAGGCCATACACCGCTACGGTCCGCTCCTGAGACAAGCGTGCCGCCACGGCGGCCGTGTAATAGCCTTCACCACAGCCAATATCCAGCAGTGCCTGTGGCTCAATAGGCAAAGTGCTGGCTAACAGTTCAGCCACCCGCTGTTGCAACGGCTGGTAGTAGCCCCCGTCAAGAAATGCGCGGCGGGCCTGCATCATCTCGGCACTGTCACCCGGCTGTTTAGAACGCTTGTGTTGCACCGGCATTAAGTTGACGTACCCTTCTTTAGCACGGTCGAATTGATGGTTATTCTCGCAACGCCACTGTTGGTTTGCGAAATCAAGCGGTTGGAAACACAGGGGGCACTGATAAGACATGGATGAGATCCCAGAGAGAGATGGCGCGGGTAGTCTAAAGAAGGCTGGTGTACGATGCAAGGCAGATACCCATCTGCCACTAGCCAAGTGATTCAAAAGCTGGCTACACTGAATGTCTCCTCTCAGCCACAGGCAAAGACGTTCTATGACCGACTATTCCCCGCTGCTCAGCGGCGTTCCTGGCATCGCTCATGGCTTTGGCAATAAAGGTGCCCTACTGCCAACGCCGTTACTGCCCTATCGCGACACGCTGCCTGAGAAAAAACAGGTACACGGTACTCGCATAGTCGATATCCATCAGGCGGGCCAGCAATGCGGTGAAGCCGATGGCTTCTTTACCCGCGAGCCAGGGATCCTGATCAGCGTATTAACCGCAGACTGCCTGCCGGTGATTTTCAGCCGTAAAGACGGTAGCGCCATTGCTGCGGTACATGCAGGCTGGCGCGGCCTGCTGGATGGCATTCTGGAGCAAATGGCCAAACGTATCAGCCTGGACGACAATACCGCCAACTGGGTGGCCTCCATCGGCCCTGCTGCGGGCGCTTGCTGCTATCAGGTTAACCAGGAGCTGGTCGAACAGTTTCAACAGACGCTGCCCTTGCCAGCAGAGCTGATCAGCCCGACCCACCGCCATCTGGATCTGGCCGCCATCGCCGTAAACAAGCTCAATGCCCTGGGATTCGCCGCAGTCGATCACGCAGGCTCTTGCACCATCTGCACGCTCAACAACGACCCACGGCAGCCCCAGCGCTTTAAATACACCAGCTATCGCCGCAACAGCCATCGCCGCGCGCAAGATCCCAATCATCCGGGGATTAAAGGCCGTAATCAGTATTCCGGCATCATCATCACCGGGTGACATTCACCGACGCCAGATACGAAAAAACCCGCACTAAGGCGGGTTTTTTGTTCAGCTGACGCTGATTAGATTGCAGTAACGTTTACTGCAGATGGGCCTTTCTGGCCATCTTGGATTTCGAACTCAACGTTCTGGCCTTCAGCCAGGGTTTTGAAACCGTTACCCTGGATTGCAGAGAAGTGTACGAACACGTCTTTGCTGCCGTCAGCTGGGGTGATGAAACCGAAACCTTTAGACTCGTTGAACCACTTAACTTGACCTTTGATCTTTGCCATCTTGAGTATTTCCTTTGGATTGTTTAAACCGCCCGTAGGCGTTACATAGACAAACTAGAGTCGTTACTGCTTGAGGCACTAAGATAAGGATCGGCAGAGAAGCGGTATTCAACGCTAACGTCTTTACTCAGAACTTCTTTACTGAAAATGCCACACATATACAGAACTGTACCTCGTTTTACCCAAGTGCGTTATCACATACTCTGGAATCGATGGCAAGCCATTTTTAATCACTCATGGACGTGTCGCACATATTTGAAACGGTCAGCCGCAAGAATAGCTTAAATAGGGCAAAAGAGGTTGAAGCCTTGGCTATTTTCTGCTTTGTAAAGAAGCCGCACTGTACTCCGCGTGGCGCCTCAGTTTTAACAATTCTTTCAACTCGGCAGCGAGCGATTTTCACCACATATAAGCCGCGGAAAGGCTAAAGCACGTAAAAAAATTTGAATCTTTATGGAATTTTATATGCAACTATTGAATATCGATGACCGGGGACCAAACGGCCAACTGATCCGACCTTTAGCTAGCAAAGCCTGTCATAGCTGGATAGTTCTGCTTTGGCCAGCCACAACAGAATCGTTCACTCAGGCCAAAACGCTCACGCAGGCCAGTGCATAATCATGCAGTGAGCCAAATTTTGCACCAAGAAAGTGCAAGCGGACGAAATAGCCACCCCGTCCTGCAAGTTTATATCCGTAGCTAAGTTAGTAAGGATAAAAACAAATAATAAAAATACCACCTACCCACTCTGCGGCTATTTCCGCCGAAGATGAACGAAATCGCCAAGGCATTTTTTTCACTAATCTTGGCGTGACTGTTTTATCCATTACCCGCCGTAAACCCCGCAAAGCCGCACCACGCCAAGCGCCATCCGATGCGGGGTACGCCGTAACCCCATGATACTCATTAGGAGTTAGGGCTAACCTCTAGATGTTCACCAATCTTCAGCGGATAAAAACGGTGCTGTTCAACCCCGGCCTCGCGTAGTGCCAGGCTGAGTTGCGCAGGTGGTTCATCCAACGATTCATCGGCCAATTCAAACACCCCCCAATGGATAGGGATCACTCTGGGTTCATTCAATTGCTGATACAGCCTCACCGACTGCTGCGGGTCCATATGCTGCTCTTGCATGAACCATCTTGGGGCGTAAGCACCAATGGGCAGCGCCGCGATATCGAACGGCCCAAGGCGGGTGCCGATATCGACCAACCGCTCGCTGTAACCGCTGTCACCAGAGAAATAAAAACGCAGCGCCGGGTGATGGATCACCCAGCCACACCATAGAGAACGATTGCGATCCCACGGTGTACGCATGCTCCAGTGGCGTGCTGGCGTGGCGTAGACCGTCATTTCGTCCAGCGTCAGGCTCTCCCACCAATCCAGTTCGACCACCCGTTTGGCCGAGTAATGGCTGAACCAGCGTTTGAGGCCCAGCGGTACAACGAAGGTGGCATTGCGAAAGCGTTTGGTCAGTTCCCTGATGGTTTGACGATCCAGATGGTCGTAGTGATTATGGGAAATCAGCACCACATCTACCGCCGGCAGCTGCTTTACCGTTAGCGGAGGCGGTGTCTTGCGATGTGGGCCGTAGAAACTCACAGGGGATGCCCTTGGCGACAGTACCGGATCGATCAGCACATGGCGGCCCCCCAGGCGCAACAGCAGAGAAGCATGGCCCAACCACCAGACGCGGTCCTGTTCGCCGCTCAGATCGGCAGCTTGCCACCAGTTGGCGATAAACTGCTCGTAGCCTGCTTGAGGAGGTTTGGGCAGACCGAGCTTCTTGCGTTCGTCTTGCCAGCGCTTCAGATCCCCGGCCTGGTGTAGCGACGGCTCCGGGTTGCAGAATCCCTGTGGCGTATGATGCGCTTTGCTGGCGTCGTAATATTTGTTGGTTATTTTCAACCCATTCTCTCCCTGTAGTACCATAGTGGTGCCGCAATCGTTACAAGATTGCCTACCCAATAGCTTATAGTATCGCAATGACAAACAACTGACCTTTTTGTGGATGTTGTTGTCATAGCCAGAGTAAGAAGGCCAAGGTCGCCAAGAACCTGTTAAGCCTTTCTTAAGAACCTTGTGATTTACTTACTAGGACATTCTGAAAAAGGAGGAGTTATGAGCCGGACTGCATCAGGCAAGTCACGCGTTCGTATGGGCCGCTATCGCCGAGCGCTGACTACGCAAGGGCAATACTGGAAAATGTATCTGGCAATGAAGCTGCGCCGGCTACGCGTACCGTCACCGCTGCTGTTACTGGCAAGCACCCTGGCAGGCTTTTTTATGCTGGGCCTGCTGATGCTTAGCGTGGTGGTGATTGATGTTATCAGCACCCTGTTCCTGCTGTGCAGAAAGCTGCTGCGGCTGGGGCGCCACCATCAGGGCAATGCCGTCGCCCGCTAACCGTTTGGAGGCGCTGCGGCGCCTCCTACGTGAAACTACCTCTTGTTACCACCCGCCTTTTTACGCCGGGTCAGCAAAAATCCGACCCACAACAACAGTACCCAAACCGGCATCAACAGAACGGAGATGCGGATCCCTGGGCTGAAGTACATGATCACCAGGATCAACGACAGGAACACCAGGCACAGATAGTTGCCAAACGGATACCATAGCGACCTAAAGCTGGTGATCACCCCTTGGCGATCCTTGGCCGCACGGAATTTCAGGTGCGCCAGGCAAATCATCACCCAGTTAATCACCAACGTAGAGACCACCAGCGCCATCAGCAAGCCAAACGCCTCGCCGGGCATGACGTAGTTAATCAATACGCCTACCGATGTGGCCAACGCCGATAACGCGATAGACAGCACCGGTACGCCACGTTTGTTGACCTTGGTCAGCGCCTTGGGTGCGTTGCCCTGTGTCGCCAGGCCAAACAGCATCCGGCTATTGCAATATACGCCGCTGTTGTAGACCGACAGCGCCGCCGTCAGTACCACCACGTTGAGCATGGTCGCCACCAGGTTGCTGTTGAGCGCATGGAAGATCATCACAAACGGACTGCCCCCTTCCACAACCTTGCCCCAAGGATAAAGCGACAGCAGCACCGTCAACGAGCCGATATAGAAGATCAGGATACGATACACCACCTGATTGGTGGCTTTAGGAATGCTACGGCGTGGATCGGCGGCTTCTGCTGCGGTGATGCCCACCATTTCCAGCCCACCGAACGAGAACATGATCACCGCCATCGCCATCACCAGGCCGCTGATGCCGTGCGGCATAAAGCCGCCCTGATCCCACAGGTTGCTGATGCTGGCTTCCGGGCCACCGTTGCCGCTGGCCAACAGGTAGGCGCCAAATACGATCATCCCCAGGATCGCAGCCACCTTGATGATGGCAAACCAGAACTCGGTTTCCCCATACAGGCGTACGTTCACCAGATTGACCAGGTTGATCACGACGAAGAAAACCGCCGCCGATGCCCAGGTTGGGATTTCCGGCCACCAGTATTGAATATAAATCCCTACGGCGGTCAGTTCCGCCATACCGACCAGGATAAACATCGCCCAGTAGTTCCAACCGGATAAGAAACCGGCAAAGTCCCCCCAATATTTATAGGCAAAATGGCTAAAGGAACCGGCCACCGGCTCTTCCACTACCATCTCCCCTAGCTGGCGCATGATCAAAAAGGCAATAAAACCGCCAATCGCATAGCCCAGCAGCACGGAAGGCCCGGCCATCTGAATGGTTTGTGCAATACCCAGGAATAGGCCGGTACCGATGGCACCTCCCAGGGCAATAAGTTGTATATGTCTGTTTTTTAAACCGCGTTTTAGCGGGGTATCCTGAAGCTGACCGCCCATCTTATCCTCGTCCGGCTGAGTATCCAGGCTGCATTGCGCAAGATATCGCCAACCAATAAATAAACCTGCGGGCGTTTTAACACTTAACCTTTCAGGCATCAAGGATTAGAGCCCGGTGATCAATAACCGGGCCAGAGAGTTGCAGGAGGTTTGCTACGCCAGCTAGCTTGGCATACCGCACAGTTTGCTGAGGTTACGTGCGCCGATCATCAGCGTCGCCACATAGGATTGACGGCGGGTGATGACCTCAACCGCCACGCGATCGTTTTGATACTTTATCAGGTAGGTTGAGGGCCAGCCTTGTCGGTGCAGCCCATAGCTTTTGGCATGACAATCGATCGCCGCATGGGCAATCACTAAATGAGAGAGAGTGGTATCACCTTTGATAATGCGTTTCATAAAACAGTCTCCGTCAGCGACAGGTCCATTGTCAGAATAAGGCGGTGTCTCATCATTACGGGTCATCTACATTATCGACTAACATTTGATTTATTGCGCTTGCTGACTCAATAAAAAACAGATCATTGCGGCACGCAACGGGCTATGACTGCCAGCCTGCCACTCCCCTTGCTGGGTGATCATACTGGCTTGCCACTGTGGCTGGTCACTTTGTTCGGGGGCATTGAGGCTTATTTTGTTGGCGCAGATAATCGGCCAGGCATCGGAGGGGTTCTTGCAGTAGTCTTTCCCTTTCACGCCGCCGTAAGGGTACCATTTGTCGGGATTTTCCCCGGTGATTAACGCAATGCTGCGGTTTACTTCGGCGTCGCTTTCTTCGTACCATCTAATCATTGCTGACATCCATCTTTCGTAGAGTTGGCGCTACATTACGATGCCAATACGACAGATTTATGACAGCCTGCGGGCCTTTTACATTATTTCTACTAACGGATGACTTGATTATGTTGCTGGGTCTCAACCACCTGACGCTTGCGGTAAGTGAGGTAGAACGCAGCTTTCGCTTTTATGTGGAGGTGCTGGGGTTTACCCCCAAAGCCCGCTGGCATCAAGGTGCCTATCTTACATTGGGTGAACTGTGGCTATGCCTGTCACTGGATGATGCCCGAAGAGATCGGACGTCGAGTGACTATACACATTACGCGTTTACCGTGGCGCCGGAGAATTTTACCCTCATTGTGGAGCGTTTGCGCAAATCAGGTGTACAGGAGTGGAAGAGTAATCACAGTGAGGGCGAATCTTGCTACTTTCTCGATCCCGATCGGCACGCGCTGGAAATTCACTGTGGCGATCTGGCAAGCCGGTTGGCAGCCTGCCGGGAGAAACCCTATCAGGGGATGGTGTTTTACTGAAACGGAATGGTGAGAAGGCGATCCGGTTAAAACTGAAACTGAGATAACCGACGTGTCCTTAACCTTCTCACCAAATGAGGTGCGCGATTAACGCTCTGGGATAAACCCTTTATAACTCAGTGCCGGGCTAAGGTCATCATCATAATCGTCAACCGATGCCTTGTCCCCTCGGGCGGTTTGCACCAACGTTTTTAACAGTGCAGTTTGCTGGCGCTGCTGCTCGGCGATTTCCTGCAACAGCTGGATCTGTTCGTTGGCACGTACGCTGGCGCGATTCACGATGAACCAGACCCACAGGCCAAGCAATACAGCCAACACCACAACGGCGATGGAAATCAGGCCGGACGGGCCAGAAGCTAAATCAAACATGGACAACCCTATCTACTCTACTGCCTCAACCAAGCCGATATAGTAACATTCTCACCAAGGCCAGGGACAAGTTTGCGAAAAATTGTTATTTCGCCATGTTACCAGGGAACAATACGCGTGATAGAGCAAATGCCCAGTGCAAACTTCCCACCTTGATCGCAATAGCTATCCAGAGCCAGCAGATAGAAAAGCAAGCAGGCAACCAGCGTTGCCGCTATCACCAGCAGTTTTTTACGCCCCAAACCTTAGCAGCCTTATGATTATGTTGTTAACCTAATCATCAATGCTAGCATAGGCAACTTAAACGAAGTTTAACCGGCCGTTTAGATCTCCCTGCCCATCAGGGGTAGAAGATAACCCGGTTACTCGCGGTTAAACTTCATCTCAATCAGCGCAATCGCTTTTTCAATCGCCCGCTTGGTGATTGGATCGGCCCCGGCCGGGTGGCTGCTAAAATCGATACTCTTGAGCTGGCTGGCCATCTTGTCCCGTACTTCGGTCGGCGCGATCACGTCGATCACATCCAGGATTTGCTTGATAACCAGTTGGCAGGCAACCAGATCGGAAACCAGTTCTTGATCGTTGCTCAATGCGCTAGACATAATTTTTCCTCTGTTGATTTAAACGCGGCAAAGAATACCACGCCGTTTTGCATTTTGCCGCAGGCGTTCCGCCCTGAATTGTCGGCAATAATACGCATGCCTTGCAAAAACCAGCGGCAGAATTGTGGCCTATACTAGGCTGTGCCTCACACTCAACAGGAGAGCAATCATGGCAAATCATAATGTGAAATCTTGGGCGACAGTGCGTGAAACCTCGGTAGAAATTGCCGAAGCGATCTTTGAGTTGGCCGGTAATGATGAGGTTTTGGCGCAAAAAATTTGGGAAGAAGGCAGCGACGAGGTGTTACCGCTGGCGTTCAGTAAAACCGAAGCCGACCAACTGTACTGGGGCGAAGAGACCATCGAGCGTAAAAACGTCTGAGGCCCCTCACCCCAACCCTCTCCCACAGGGAGAGGGAGTTAGTACAGCGATGTAGTCAGGTACCGTGATCGATCCGTTTCCCCCCATAAAAAGCGCTGATTCAATGCCGTGTGATGAATCACTACACTTTCACTCGGCGATAAAGCGCTCAAGACGATGACGTAGCTGAGCGTTCTCCCTGCGCAACTGTTCAATCTCATCGAGCAGCGTCAGTGCCACCGCAATGCCGGGCCAATCCAGAGCCAGTTCACGTTGCAGACGCTGGGCGCGATTAAACGCCGCCACCGCCCCATCATCAAACAGCCAATCATCCACCGTCAGATCGCGGGGCTGGATCACTCCCAACCCGACCACCTCGGCCAGTTCACTTTCCGTTACGCCGGTATGCAGGCAAAACTCGGTAATGGTGAGGGTTATCTGTAGCTTGGCCATTATGCTTTACTCCATTGCGTACGAGGATCGAAGGCCTGATTCGCCTCGGCCAGTCGTTGCCAGAGTGCGGCGCTGTCTGCATCGGGTTTGGCAGGCATGACAATCTTGATCACCGCATACAAATTGCCGGTCTCTTTTTTGCTGACCAGCCCCTTCCCTTTAACGCGTAATCGCTGCCCGGTCTGGCTCCCCGCAGGGATGGTCAATAGGATATTGTCCGCCAGCGTGGGGACGGAAACCTTAGTGCCTAACGCAGCCTCCCAAGGTGCCAAGGGCAGAACGATTTCCAGATCGTGCCCGATCACCTCAAACAACGGATGCGGTGCCAGCTGAATGATCAGGTACAAATCGCCATTGGCTCCGCCAGCCATACCCGGCACACCTTGACCTTTCACGCGGATACGCTCCCCGTCTGCCACGCCCGCCGGGATTTTCACGTTCAGGGTTTTAGCGATCTCTTTCTCTGTCTGACCAAATGCGTTGTACACCGGCACCTTATAGCTCAGGGTGCGGGTTTGCTCGGTGAGGGTTTCCTCCAGGAACAGCGCCACGCCGATCTCAACATCCTGCCCACGGGCAGCACGCGGTTGGCCCTGCTGGCGGCCACGCGCACGCTGACCAAACATAGAGGAGAAGATGTCGGAGAAATCCTCGGCACCACCATACTCTTCACGCCGGGTCTGGCGGCCGAAGTTGGGTTCGTTTCGATGCAGCCGCATTTGGTCATATTCAGCCCGGCGTTCGCTGTCTTTCAGCACTTCATAGGCTTCTGCGACTTCTTTAAAGCGCGTTTCGGCATCGGGCTCGGTACTGACATCGGGGTGATATTTGCGTGCCAGGCGGCGGTAGGCGGTTTTGATAGCCTTGATATCATCTGAGGGTTTAACCTCTAGAATGGCGTAGTAATCCTTGATTTCCATAATGCTATGGTCTCTTTACTGTGGCCGGAAAAGTGGATAGCGCGTTGATGCGTGAGCAAGTTGAGGAGATAGGCTCATTGTAGCGCCATCAAGCAGTTAGTGCAGTATGCGCATCACTTCACGCGGTGATTTAGCGTTTCGGGCTGATTTGTTGTGGAACGTGCGGGAATTGCGGTGCTGACAAAGTGTTGATGACTCGGCCCATATCTGAGCCGGTCAACAGGTTGCGAGTGAATTTCGAGTTAACATTGCAGGTTCCGGTTGCTAGCCAGTTTCACGGTTCTTCACCTCCCACGCCTTGCGTGTTATTGACCATCATCACTGGCATTGCCAGAAAAGCGGCGACGCCCACGATCACAAAAAGAGTAATAATCACTGTCATTAACATGCGATCACCCCATCAACGTGGCGTTGTTACGGCTGACTCTCTGTTTTGGTTAATTACATTGCTGGCCTGGACTACTTGGCATTTGCGGTAGCGGGCAATCTCAGATTAGCTGGTTTTTCCGAATGCTGGCAAGCCCTGTATTGAGGCTTTTTTCTGCAGGATGTTGGGTCGGCCCGCCGTTCAGCGGTGGCACGGCTGGACCGACCTCAGTTTATTGCATCAGAACCAGGGGAATTGGCCCATGACGTTATGATAAAACAGCATACGTCCGACAATTTCCCCCGACACCAGTGCCACCCCGGCTATCACTGCCATCGATGGGGCCAAACGTGTGCGCTGGCTAAGCACCGCGAACAGCACACCACCCACCAGCATGCTGCCAACCAGCTGCCACCAAAGCATGATCCCTTGAGCGCTGGCCCCGGCAATCTGGTAACGCCCCACCAGCGTGGCCAGCAGCAACAGGCAGCCCACCAGCAAACCATAGCGAACCGTGCGCGGAACGGCCAAGCCGCAGCAGTTCAAATAGATCCCCAAGGTGGCGAATCCCAGCAGTAACGCGGTACTCAGAAACGCCAATTGGGTTAGTGGCGTATGCCACAGCGGATGGCTTGCCATCTGGTAGTAGATTTGCGCCGAGACCAGAATGGCGGCAATCCCCACTACCGATGTAACGAGACCTAATGTGGTGATCAAGGCCGACTTCTGCGGCCGTAGCCAGCAAGCTGCCAACATCAGGAACAGGCTGATATTCACCAGGATAAAGGCGATCACCTCACGGCTTAACCAGGAGTGCGGCAGGCCCAGCACCGCGCGGTAAGCCCCAAACGGGCTCCCCAGGTGCAGCAGTGACAAGCTGGAGCCAACGATCTCCACCAGCCACAATCCCAGAACCAGATATTTCAGTTGCCCAACGGACATCTGGGAGGTTGGTCGCAGGCGGTAAAGCGTCAGGGCGATCACGCCGCCAATGCCCCATTGGCAGAGCACGGTAAAAAACACCAACGGCAGTTCATATTCGTTCATGGCAGCACCTTTTTATTTTTCCGCTGGAATAATGACCACATTCGGGCCACTGATGCGATGGTCAGGCATGTGATACCGAGCCTCCAGTACCGCCCAATCCGTCGAGTGGATCTTCCTTAATTCCTCGATATCCCCAAACTTCAATACGCCCGCCGGGCAAGACGCCACGCAACGCGGCGGCAATCCTTCATCCAGACGCTCGGCACACATATTGCACTTGCTGGTTTTACCTTCCTGCGGATCGAAGACCGGGGCATTGTACGGACAAGCCATAATGCACATGCGGCAGCCGATGCATTTCTCGTGATCCTGCACCACAATGCCGTCCGGGCGCTTATGGTAAGTATCCGCCGGGCATACCTTCATGCATTGCGGGTCGTCACAATGGTTGCAGGACATCGAAATAAACCCTTCCGAGTTCGGGCCATCGGTTTCATACTCTCGCACCCGCCGCCAAAGCACGCCCGGTGGCGTCTGATTCTCTGACTTACAGGCCATGGAACAGGTTTTACAGCCGTAACAACGCTTAATATCAATCAGAAAGCCATATTGTTTGGTCATGGGTTATCCCTCCGCCCGTACATCAACCAGCGTACTGTTACAGCAATGCCCGGTACCCAACGCCTCTACGGCGTCATTGGTGACGTGGCTGCTGCTACCTCCCTGCTGTTCCCACCAGCCGTTATCCAGGGAAACCACGCCTCGTTTGATATGCGTCGTCACCACGGCAATCGCCCGATGCTCTCCCCGCTGGTTAAATACGGTGACCCAGTCGCCGTGTTTGATCCGGCGTTGTTGTGCATCCTGCGGATGGATCATCACGTTAGGCTTATTGCGCTGCACCTCAAGGATCCATTCGTTCATACCGTGGCTTGAGTGAATGCTGCGGGCCAGCTTGCGTTGTACCGCCATCAGCGGGTACTTGGCGGCCAATTCCGGCGAACCTTGTGGCGATTCATTCACTCGCAGATAAGTAACGACCGGCGAGAACGCCTTCTTCTGCCACTCTTCAATAAAGAAGTGGGCTTTACGGGTCGGCGTGCGGAACACCCCATTTTCAAACGGGATCCAGTCGCCGCTCACCGGCAGCACCGGCCCTTTTTTCAGCTGTTCCAGCGTGATACCAGAACCTTGCAGGCACGCATTGATGTAATGCTCAATTGGCTGGTTAAACACGTCGCCAAAGCCAAAGCGTTCCGCCAAACGCGCAAAGATCCAATAATCTGGCTTGGCTTCACCCGGTGGCTCGACCGCTTGTTCCATCAGTTGTACATAGTGGCTACGCACGCCCGCCATCAGGCTGACATCTTCAAAAATGGTCGTCACCGGCAGCACCAGGTCGGCATACAGCGCGGTAGAACTCATCAGGTTATCGGCCACCACCACGAAGGGGACCTTTTCCAACGCCTTTCTGACCATGTTGGTGTTAGGCAACTGAGTCATGACCCCCATGGTCATAATCCACCAGAATTTGATCGGATAAGGTCGGTCATTGACCACCCACTCGCCCACCTTGGAAATCGGTATCGGAGTGATTTTCTTCACCGCAGGCGCGGGTGGAATGATCGGACTGAACTTCGCCATTTGGCGTGCTCCGCCCGCATCACAGATCCCTGCTCCCCGTTTGCCGATATTGCCGGTGAGCAAGGCCAGGTAGAATTGGCTGGCGGCCACGTAGGTACCAAATTCGGTGCGCTGGGCACCAGACATGTTTTGCACAATCATCGCCGGAGCGGTGGTGGCATAGTCGCGGGCCAAACGCAAAATGGTGTGGGCAGGAATGTCGGTTTCAGCCGCGACCCGGTCAAGCGTCCATGGTGCAGCCTGTTGGTAAACGGTTTCGAACACGGTACGGTAGCTGCTGTCGGCTGGCAGTTGGTGCTGGAATAGCGCCGGGGTGATACCCGCCTTGTCATGCCGTACCAGGCTTTGGCTGGTGCAGTCATAAACCAGATAGCTTTCACTGTCGGTGGCATCGGCCCGCACCAATTGATCTTTGGCATCCACCAGATACACCGCGCCGGTATGCTGGCGCAGGAAATCCGCGTCAATATGCTGCTCTTCGATAATGATCTTCATCATCCCAAGCGCTAAAGCCGTATCCGTACCTGGAACAATCGGGATCCATTCGTCCGCTTTGGCGGCCGTTTCGTTGAAACGTGGGTCGATAACCACAATGCGTGCGCCCTGCTCTTGCGCACGCAGATAGTTTTTAAAATAGGCCTGCATGGTTACCGCTGGGTTGTTACCCCAGCAGATAATCAAACGGCTGTCGGCAATGGTGTCGCGGGTATCGGCATAGCGTAGCCCCACCATTGGCATCATCGCCGCAGTCACTGCCGAGCAGCAGAGCGACCCCGCCTGTTTCACCGAACCGCCCAGATAGTCGAAGAACGCCTTGCCCATATCGTTCTTTATCGAGTCCATGTTGCCAGCATGGGTGGACAACAGCAGCCCTTCGTTGCCCTGTTCCTTGATGGTGGTACGGATGTTTTTTTCGATTAAATCCAGTGCCTGTTGCCAGGTAATAGGCTCAAATTTGCCCTCACCTTTCTTGCCAACCCGCAGCAGAGGCATCGTGACACGCTGCTGGTGATAAACCCATTTAGTACGGCTTATGCCCCGCAGGCAACATTTCACATTAAAGCCTTCCGTCGCTTCAATCTTCATCAGCTTTTTCTGATAGACGTAAGCGGTCAGGTTACAGTGCAGGCACTCCATCGCACAGGTTGAGCGAAAGGTTTGATAATCCGTCAGTTTTAGGTGGATGCGGCGTAAGGGTTCTTGTTGACCCGTTGATAAGGAAAAAGCGCAAGGTGAAAGTGAAGCCAGGCCAATAACGCCCAGCCCTTTTAGCAACGTGCGCCGTTTTAGTCTGAGTGAAGCAATGTCGTTCATAGTTTTATTCTCGGTTAGATCACTTCCTGGTGTTCACCATAAATAAACCTAGTTAACCAATGGTATATTGAAGCAGATCAATCCACCTCAAAATAGTTAGTCATTGCACGCTAAAAATTCTCCTGCTGCCGATGCCAGGTTCAGGTTAGCGGGGGCATTCACCGCCTTAAACTGGTAAAGTGATCGGATCGAGGTAATAGCAAGTAAGGTAAGAGAATGTCGGAAGTTCAAGGCGTAAATTCGGTCGAAATTGCCGTGTCGGTATTAGAGAGTGTCACCGCTCTTGGGGGAAACGCCCGCGCTTCGGATATCGCCAAACACAGTGGGCTTTCGAAAAGCCGGCTGCATAAATATCTGGTTTCGCTGTGCCGAAGCCAGATGCTGTATCAGGAGCAGGAGACCAGCCGCTACTCGCTTGGCAGCAAGCTGTTGGCGCTGGCCGCGGCGGCAGGCAAACAGCAGACGTTGGCGACAATCATCAATAATGCGCTCTGTGAGCTGCGCGATGAGTTGAACTACTCCACCGGCTGGGCGGTGCGCCAAGGGGGTAATATCTTGCTGACGCGCTACAATCGCAGCCATAAAAATATCGATATCGATTACCTCGAAAACACCCTCATCCCCATGAATGCCAGTGCGGCAGGCTATGCCTATCAGGCGTTTGATAGCTCTATTACGCCACTGCTCGAGGCTAAAGAGCTCGAAAAGATCCGTCTGCAGGGCTATGCGGTACGTTACAATGTTACCGAAGGCATCCCCGGGGCACGTGCGATAGCCTGCCCGATTTTCAGCCAGGATAACGTCCTGTTGGGAATGGCAATCACCATGGGGTTTATTCCAGACGACCCGGCAGAGATTGTCCGTCTGGCAGGTCGCCTGATGGCGAAGGTCAAAACGATCCCGCTTTAACCGGCACGAAGGTGACAACCCGGGGCCTGTAAGGTACGCTAAGTGAGCCTGCCGTAAGCTCTGCGCTGCGGTTAAACAACAAAATCAATTGGGTAAAGTTATTGATACAAGAACATCACCTCGCACTAGTCTGCGCACTCAGTAAATGGGTCGAAACCCACTTGGGACGAGTGATCCACCTTGAAGAGTTAGCCGAGTATTCCGGCTATTCACTGTGGCATATGCAGAAGCTGTTCAAAGAAGCTACGGGGATCTCGCTGGGCAAGTACATCCGCGAGCGTCGCCTTGCCGGAGCGGTGTACCAGTTGCGCAGCAGCGAGGCTTCCATTTTTGATATCGCTTTGGATTTTGGTTTCGGTTCCCAGTCACACTTCACCTACATGTTCAGAAAGCGTTTCAACATTACGCCCTATGATTTCCGCCAGGATTTGAGTGTCGATCTGCATATCGAGCCTCCGCTACATATTATTCACCAGAAGATGGCATGAGCAGCAGCGGGTTGTTTAAGTGACGACAAAAGAAACGGCCCCAGAAAGGAGCCGTTGGCTAAGTGTGCTAGCTATGTCGGGTTGTTGATTAATCATCCAGCGTTACTTTAGTGCTACCGCCACGAGTACAGCAATGCAAACCCAAAACACCGCCGTGGCGATCACTACATGGGATAATCTTGCATGGGAGAGTAATTGACTCATAAACACCTCGCTTACATCGGCAATAGAACTGACAGAATTTCCGTACAGATTAATCTCAGCTTAGCAGGACCTGGCTATTAACGACAGCGTGCTAATTCGGGATAAATAACAATGTTTGATTAACATCACAAACACATTTAAGAAATACATTCACTTTAATCATTAATTGTGACTTTAATATAATTAAAGTGAATTTATTTAGAATTATTAATCAACCAAGTCCGCAGGCCATACCCTCTAACCATCATAAGCGAAGACGGTCAAAAAACGTGCTACCCCCTGCTACGTCTGAGATGTAGCGGCTTTGCCGTGGCGGGAAAACGCCATCCAACCAGCGTTGTCTATTTAACGGCACACCGCCGATGAATAATTCGCCATAACCTTTATTAGTGGTTAAATCGCAGCTACTGCGTTAAGGCCCAAATAAACCAAGGCATATGGCAAAAATTTTTCATCGTCGAATCAAGGATTGGGATAATCGCAGCTCTGGCTTCAGCCGCCTTTGATATAACAGCTTTTGGCATCGACCTCATGATCGATATGCCGCAGATCGGATAAATACGTGATGCCAAACAGGATCGACACGACAAGCAACACTGAGACCAATAAGGCAATGACCGCAATAAGCTTGGTTTCATCATGCGGATTTTGTTCCATTTTATCTCCTAAAAACAGTAAGTTAATCCCACCTACTGTGTGATCGTCAACGTAAAAATGATCAATATGCAGCAACCACCGTCAACGTTGTGATGACGCGTTGCGCATTGTCCATGGTTTTCCTGATGTTTGTTGTCTAATGGGGTGTTCACACCCTCTACTCTCTTATCGCCAGCCATAACACCTTGATGCTAAAAAGGGGTAACTCCAGGCTCAAGCAGCAGCCAAATTTACGCTGGTGACAACTAAGATTTTTCTTGCATGCAGACGCTACCAATTTTCTGCAACAGGGTCAAGATTCTCAGGGCTAGTCGCCAGCGTGCGGACTGGAAACATTCGTTGGATTTATCGAATTGCGGGTGGGTAACTTATAAGGGGCGAACGTCTGTATGAACGTACGTATTGGTTGAGGAGTTCAGCACAGCGCCCCAAATGGGGCGCCGGATTACGCAGTTCTAAGCTCAAGCTTCGATTGCTTATGCCTCCAGCATCATTGTGGGATGCGCAATACCTGGCCCGGATAGATTTTATCTGGATGGCTTAGCATCGGTTTGTTAGCTTCAAAGATCTTGTTGTACAGGTTGGCATTGCCATACATCTCTTTGGCAACGGCGCTCAGGGTATCGCCCTTCTTGACGGTATAGAAGCGGCTTTCCGCTTCTGGTTGCGCTACTGCAACATTATCTTCTACGCCGCTGATGCCTGCCACGTTACCCACGGCTACCAGAATTTTTTCTTTCAGTTCCTGGCTGATACCGTCCCCGGTGACCACAGCCTTGCCATCAACGACCTGAACATCCACCTTATCCGTATCGGGCAGGCCACTGTTATCAAGGTGCGCTTTCAGCTTGGCGCTTTGATCCTCAGCGTTACCACTCACCGTATCCCACAGTTTTGCGCCAGCTTCTTTGACGAAGTTAAACAATCCCATATTCGCTCCCGTTAATGATTGGATAGTTAAGAAATTTTAAAACTCATTAAGCTTAGCAGTACAGAGCGGAACTTCAATCCTCTTGAGGATGATTAAACGCTGCCATAATTCTGAAAATACCGTTTTTGTCTGGTCAATTATTATTTTTTTGTATTAATTAGCTAAATTCAGCCAAATTTTACCTACAATGGGGGTTGGAGCCTTAATGGGGGACGCAATAGGTTATGTACGCATTGGTGATGTTCGTTTGCTATCTGGATGGCGGCTGTGCCGATATCGTTGTCGACGTGCTGCGTGATGAGCATCAATGCCTGGTAGCAATGAAAGAACAACGGTTACGCCATGCCGGCTGTTTTCCGATCGAGGACTTTATCGACGGCTTCTGGCTGCCTGCCAGCGAGTACGCTCCTTTCTGATCCCACACGCCAAGCTGAAAAAGGCAGAGCGCAAGCTCTGCCTTTTGAACCACTCCCGACACAGGAATGAGGTTTGAATACGACTTAGAAACGGTAGGTCAAGCTGGCTGCCACGATGTTGTCAGTGTTCAGTTTCAGCTTGTTATCGTCATTCAACTGGTTGATTTTATAATCAACGTAGGTGTACATGTTTTTGTTGAAGTAGTAAGTCGCGCCGATATCGATATATTTCACCAGATCGACATCGCCGATGTTCTCAATGTCTTTACCCTTGGACTGCAGGTAGGCCAGTGATGGGCGCAGACCATTTTCGAACTGGTATTGCGCGACCACTTCAAAGTTTTGCGTCTTGTTGGCAAAACCAGCAACGCTGTTAACCGTGATCGGGGTCATGTTGCGGGTTTCAGCATACATGGCCGCCAGATACACTTGGTTGGCGTCATATTTGAGCGCGGTGGTCCAGGCAGTTGCGCTGTCACCTTTACCGTATTGAACTGCCTTCTGATCTTGCGTACGGTTAGAATCAGAGAAGGCTACTGCAGCACCAATACCGCTACCGCCGATGTCCTGATAGTCCACAGACATACCATAGCCGTCACCGTTCTGCTTGTGGATGTTGCTGCGATCATTCTCGTTCTTACCCTGATACTGCAAGGCGATATTCAGACCATCAACCAGACCGAAGAAGCTGCGGTTACGATAGGTAGCCAGGCCAGTAGAACGGCCATTCATGAAGTTATCGGTGTAGGTATAGGTGTCGCCGCCAAACTCCGGCAGCATATCGGTATACGACTCTACATCGTAAACCACACCGTAGTTACGGCCATAGTCAAAGGAACCGTAGTTGGCGAATTTCAGGCCAGCGAAGCCCAGACGAGTTTTGGTGCCTTCGGTACCCGCTGACTCAGCGTGGTTAGCCTGGACGTTGTATTCCCATTGGCCGTAACCAGTCAAATCGCTGTTAATCTGCGTTTCGCCTTTAAAACCAAAACGCACATAAGTCGCATCGCCATCGGCAGATTTGTTATCACTGAACAAGTGCTTGGCGTTAACACGGCCGTACAGGTCGAGTTTATTGCCATCTTTGTTGTAGATTTCGGCCGCATTGGCCATCGAGGCGGCGGTGGCAAGAACAACCGCTAGGGCTACTACACTGCGTTTCATCATTTATTTTCCTAGATTTTATTAAAAGCTGCCCGTCACGCCCAATTTATGCTTTGGGCTGTGATTTTTATCATTTTGTTTTTTATCTACGCCCCTTAATAAAGCGCCATGTGACATTAGCATCATGAATAAAAACTTAAAATAAAAAAGTTCATGAAACAGCGCACATAAAGCATGTTTATTTGTAACCAAATATTTCACTAAAATACTAATCTAATATAATGATTTAAAAAGATATTTAATGCATAAGCCATAACGCCTACGCTATTAAGCACCAAAATGGTGCAAACACGTTTCATTTTGTGTGATTTACCAACGATTTTGGAATAACCACAAAATTAGCATGCTAAGCAATAACGTTACTTATTTCACACTTTTAACTCATATCAATCTGATTAGCGGAAATGGCGCGAATAATTCTATCTTTAATCTGTTTTTTACTCATTGGGGTAAATCATAGCGAGTAATGGTACGTAACAGGCAAAATATCCTATCAACTGATTAAATAAATTACGCTATTAAGGTTTGAAAGGAAAAGTGTCGCCACAGGTCACTTACCTGTGGCGTAATGAACGGGTGAGATTAAAACAGGGTATTACGCGCGACTTCGGTCAACATCATGCCTGCACGTAACCCCAATGCCACCTTGGGGTTGGGAAACAACACCCACTCCTTTTCATGCTGCACCCGATAGCTTTCCCCCGGCTGCTCATACAATAAAGTGCCCTGCGGCAGAGCGGTAAAATTGGCGGTATCGTCACTTAAATAGAGTTTGAACGATTCACTGCGTTTAATCAGCGACCGCTCGACACGGAACACCCGAATCGGAGCCTCCCTGCGCAAAGGGAGAGATTGCCCGCAGACCAGCGCCTGCAGTGCTTTATTGATAGCGGAAAACTGCTGCAGATCGTTGCTGCCAAAGGGACGTGCCTTGCCCAATTCGAGGGTGCAGCTGGCCGCCTGCGCATGCTCGCTGGAAAAGTTGCTGAACGTACCGCCGGCCGCTTGGTGTACCACCAATGCATCCAACTCGGCGGCGTCTAGTAACGCCAACATCTCGGAGCTGTAACTCTTTGGTTGATAGGGCAAGATACCAAAGCGTGGCAGCAGCGATCCGCGGATCGCCGTGTGTAGATCGTAATGAAAACGTGTGGCCTGCTCTCCGGCAAAGAAACTGCTGACCGCTTGCTCTAACTGCTGCGCCCGCGCCGTTTCGCCAGAGGGCTCAAACTGCTGATAGCGTCCACCAAACATGCGATTCATATCGCTTGCCAGATAACGTTGATTGGTTCGCATCGCAGGTGGATTGCCTAACACCACCAGCAAGCGCACCGCCAAGGGCCGCACTCCTGCGAAGATCTCGTTCACTAGCCGGTCTAACAGTTCGATCGGGGCCGTTTCATTGCCGTGAATACCGGCAGAAAGCACCACTGCTTGCCGATAGCCTTGCAGCGGGCTGAGCTCCAATACCCCTTCCCCCAGCCACTTCCAGCGCAGTGCAGCGTTTTCACCCTCGGGGGTGGCGGGTGGCGTTCCAGCCAACGTCAGAGCCAATAAATTGTTCACTATTGCCTCCGGTTACTGTTGGAACGGGTAAACATTACCCAGCCCAAGGAGAGAAGTCAGGGCATCCAGTGCCGCACGCCCTTCATGCAGCAATTGCGGGTCTGCCAGATCCTCTTGTACCAAGCGATCGCGGTAATAGCGGTCTACCCAATCGTTCAGGGTGGTGAAAAGCGTATCGTTCATCATCACCCGTGGGTTCACCGCCCTCAACTCAGCATCGTTCAGCGCCACGCGTAAACGCAGGCAAGCCGGGCCACCGCCGTTGCGCATGCTTTCGCGCAGGTCGAACACCTTGATTTCGTCGATTGGCCCACCGCTGGCCACCATCTCCGACAGATAATACCAAACGCCCGGATGCTGGCGGGACTCTTCCGGTACCACGATCATCATCTTGCCATCGGATTTGGTCAGGATCTGGCTGTTAAACAGGTAGGTCGCCACCGCATCCCCCACACTGACACGAGAGGTTGGCACTTCTATCGCCACCAGCTCAGTCTCCAGCAAGGCCATCTTACGGCGGATTTGATCCAGCCCCTGCTGCTGATGCAGGAACGCCTGCTGATGATGGAACAGCACCTGCTGATTGCTGACGGCGATCACGTCGTTATGGAAAACGCCCTGGTCGATCACCGCCGGATTTTGTTGCAGGAATACCGTGTGTTGCTCGTGCAACTGATGTAGACGGGCGATCGCCTCACTGGCCTCGCGCGTCTGGCGTGCCGGGTAACGCGTGGGGGCACTTTCCCCTCCAAACTCCTGCTTGCCGTACACAAAGACCTGCACCCCGGGTTTGGCATAGTCGCCCCCAAGGCGGTTATGGTTGGCAGCGCCCTCATCCCCAAAGAGTGCCACCTGCGGTAAGGCATCGTGGTGAGTAAAGTATTGCTCATCATTAAAGATGGCTCGCAGCACGCTAGAAGTGGTTTCAGCCTCAATCGCACGATGGAATTTGTTATTCAGATTGGCGGCAGTGAAATGCACTTTGCCATCCAGACTGTCTGGCGAAGGCGAAACCGTCGCGGCATTGGCCGTCCACATGGATGAGGCAGAACTGAGCGCCGACAGCAGGCGCGGTGAGGTTCGCATCGCCTGGGCCAGCACGCTCTCGTCGCTACCGCTGAAGCCCAATTTACGCAGCGTGGGAAGATGAGGTCGTTCCTGCGGAGGCAGCACGCCCTGCTGGAAGCCCATATCTGCCAGCGCTTTCATTTTCAGCAGCCCCTGCTTTGCCGCCAGCTTGGGGTTCGATGCGCTGTTGCGGTGCTGCGTCGAAGCCTCATTGCCAAACGACAGCCCGGCATAGTGGTGCGTCAAGCCAACCAACCCATCGAAATTGACTTCATATCCGGACATTTTGCTCTCCTGTAAACTGCCGAACGATCAGTTAAATATCAGGCCCGGTGACAGGCTGGTTGGCAGCGTCAGGCTGGCACTTTCCAGCGAAGCCATCGGCCATGCGCAGTAATCTGCCGCATAGAACGCACTTGGCCGATGGTTGCCAGAAGCTCCCACACCACCGAAAGGTGCCGCGCTAGAAGCGCCGGTCAGCGGCTTGTTCCAGTTGACAATACCGGCTCGCGCCTCCAGCAGCAGCCGTTCAAACTGCTCCCGCTGCGGGGACATCAGCCCAACGGACAGGCCATAGCGCGTGTTATTAGCCATGCGCAACGCCTGATCGAAATGGTCGTAACGAATGATCGTGGTCAGCGGGCCAAAATATTCTTCGTCTGGCACGTCCGCCACGCCTGTCACATCGATAATGCCGGGGCTTAATAACGCGCTGCCGCTCTCCAGCGATTTCATGGTCAACAAGGCTTTGCCGCCCAATGCCAACAGGTGATGCTGAGCTGCCAGCATGTTTTCTGCCGCAGAGGAGGAGATCACCCCGCCCATAAACGGCTGAGGCTCAGCATCCCAACGGCCAATGCGCAGCGTAGATGCCACCTGAACCAGGCGTGTAATAAAGGCATCGCCCTGTGGCCCGTTTTTCACCAAAATGCGGCGAGCACAGGTACAGCGCTGCCCGGCAGAAATAAACGCCGATTGAATGGCCAGATTCACCGCCGCGTCACAATCTTCTACCTGTTCGACGATCAGCGCATTGTTGCCACCCATCTCCAGCGCCAGGATCTTTTCTGGCTGACCAGCCAATTGGCGGTGCAGGTGATAGCCGGTGCCAGCACTGCCGGTAAACAGCAGCCCATCAATATCGGCACAGCTTGCCAAGGCCTCACCGGTTTCACGTCCACCTTGCACCAGATTGATCACCCCATCCGGCAAACCCGCCTGCAGCCACAACTGTAACGTCACCTCCGCCGTCAACGGCGTCAATTCGCTGGGTTTGAACACCACGCAGTTGCCCGCCAGCAGCGCCGGAACGATATGCCCATTGGGTAAATGACCAGGGAAGTTATACGGGCCAAACACCGCCAACACGCCGTGCGGCCGATGGCGTAGCACCGAAGCACCGTCGGCCATTGCAGTTTCCGTCACCCCAGTACGCGCCTGATAGGCCTGCAATGAAATGCCGACCTTGCCAATCATCGCCTGGACTTCGGTCAAGGTTTCCCAGCGGGGTTTACTGGTTTCACGGCTGATAGTCTCGGCCAGATGTTGCTTATGCTCCTCCAGCAACGCCGCGAAGCGTTTTACCAACTGTTCGCGCTGCGCAAACGGCGTGCGCGCCCAGGCAGGGAAAGCCTCACGTGCAGCTGCGCAGGCCGAAGCCACGTCGTCAATACTGGCCGCATTGGCTTGCCACAGCGGCAGGTTATCCAACGGATCGGTTTTGCTGAACTCAGCGCCCCGGCCGGCCTGCCAGACGCCATTAATTAACAATGCAGGATGTGACATTACATTTTCTCCTGAGCGATAAGCTTGATGACCCGTACCGGGCTCCCCTGTTCGACACCGAGCGCCGCAGCCGTCTCGGCGTTGATACGCAAGCGGTCATCATGCAGTTGGGCATGCACCAACAGGGCGCGATAATTCTGATAGTTGTCGTTGGCCACCAGGTAGGCCGGGGACTCGCTGAATACCTGCGTATCATCCAGCACCACCTTCACCATTTTGCTGCGCTTCACCGCACGGATCTCGTCAATCTCGGCTTCCAGCGTCGGGCCCCCGTCAAAGATATCGACGTAGCCCTGGTAGCGCAGCCCTTCGGCTTCCAGCAGCTTGCGCGCCGGTGCGGTTTGCGGGTGAACTTCGCCGATCACCTTCTGCGCATCTTCGGCCAGAAAGTCGACGTACAGCGGGTGTTTCGGCATCAGTTCGGCGATAAACGCCTTTTGCCCGGTGCCGCTGAGATAGTCCGCCTTGGCGAACTCGATAGAAAAGAAGTGGCGGCCAACGCTTTCCCAGAAGGGGGAACGGCCATTTTCATCGGAATAACCGCGCATCTCCGCGATCACTTTGCGGGAGAATTGGTTGCGGAATGCGGCCATAAACAGGAAGCGCACTTTTGACAGCAGCTTGCCATTCTCGCCATGACGGTAGTCCGGATCGAGGAACAGCGTACAAAGTTCCGAATGGCCGGTATGGTCGTTGCTTAAAAACAGCGTTGGCACCGATTTATAGACATTAAGCTGCTTTGAGGCATGCACCTGGGTACCCACGCGGAAGCTATACCAGGGTTCGGTCAGCCCAACCGCGACTTCGATCGCGCTGACGCCAACGACCTGTTGCCGTTCGGTATCCTCCATAACAAACAGATAGCAGCGATCGCTCTGGGGAAGTTCGCCTTGCCAGGTTTTTAACGCCCGCTCAATACGTGCCGACAGCGTCTCTTCATTCTGCGGCAAAGAGGTGAGGCCAATACCGGATTTACCGGCGAGCGTCAGCAGGTCAGCCAGGTCACGGCGCTCTATGGGGCGGATAATCATCATAATGCGAACCTCGGAAGTCATCGGCTGCGCACCGGGCGCAGCCGCCTTGATTAGCTGCAAATCCGCGCCACAGCACGCGCGAACCGCGCCAGCCCCTCTTTCACATCCTGTTCTGGGATGATCAGCGAAGGCGTAAAGCGCACCACGTCCGGGCCAGCGATCAGGGCTATCACCCCCTCCTCGTTAGCCAGTTGGGTGAGCTGTTTGGCTCTACCGGCATATTCCGGGTTCAGCACGCAGCCAATTAACAGGCCCGCCCCGCGGATTTCGCTAAAGATCGGATACTGTAGGTTGATTTCCGTCAGTCCGGCGATAAACCATTCGAGACGCTGCTTCACCCCATCAAGGACTTCCGGAGTGTTAATCAGCGAGAACACCACCCCAGCTACCGCCGCCGCCAGCGGGTTGCCGCCGTAGGTGGTGCCATGAGTGCCAACGCCCAGGGTTTTCGCCAGCTTGTCGGTGGTGATCATCGCGCCGATCGGGAAGCCGCCGCCCAATGCCTTGGCAGTGGTCAACACGTCTGGCACCACCCCATAATTCATATAGGCATACAGCGATCCCGTGCGGCCCACGCCGGTTTGCACCTCATCAAAGATCAGCAGTGCGCCGTGGCGGTCGCACAGTTCACGCAGCCCTTGCAGGAACTGCGGTTGTGCCGGAACCACCCCGCCCTCGCCCTGAATCGGCTCAACGATCACCGCGCAGGTATGGTCGTTAATCACCTGTTCAGCCGCCGCCAGGTCGTTAAACGGCGTATGGGTAATGCCGCCAGGCAGTGGCGCAAAATCCTGTGAATATTTTGGTTGGCCCCCGGCAGACACGGTAAACAGGGTGCGGCCATGAAACGCATTATTGAACGCGACGATCTGGTTCTTTTCTCGGTTGCCACTATCCAGCGCATGTTTTCGCGCCAGCTTTAGCGCGGCCTCGTTGGCTTCGGCGCCGGAGTTACAGAA
Source organism: Serratia sp. 3ACOL1 (assembly GCF_003668775.1). NCBI lineage: Bacteria > Pseudomonadati > Pseudomonadota > Gammaproteobacteria > Enterobacterales > Yersiniaceae > Serratia > Serratia sp. 3ACOL1. The sequence goes on from NZ_CP033055.1 coordinate 2,058,182, forward strand.
AAATACTTTGTCGGCAAAGGTGGCATCAATCAGCTGTTTGGCCAGGCGCAACACCGGCTCGTTGGTATAACCGTTGCCCAGATGCCAAAGCTTGCCTGCCTGTTCGACCAGCGCCGCTAACACCTGCGGATGGGCATGGCCCAGAGCATTGACGGCAATGCCTCCGGCGAAATCAATATAGGATTTCCCCTGCTGATCCCAAACCTGTGAGCCTTCTCCCCGCACCAAAATAAAATCCGCAGGGGCATAAACCGGGATCATCCAGTCGTCGAAAGACTGGCGGGTAACTGCGATTGGCTGTTCCATAATGACCTCATAACGTCAGCAAAGGCTGAATTTTGGCGGTAAGGACCGCTCTGGCGGCGCAAGGCCGGCGAAAAAGCAAATTAACCCTATTATCCGGTGTCTTTTCTGGCCGACGATAATGCTGCTCACCGCCGCCTATTCAGATACAAACCTGTTACATAAAATCGGTTATTCGCTATTAATGCCGCATTTAGCACCCCGGAGCGGGGAATAAATGTTAATGAGTAGTTAAAATACAGCCCATTTGATAAATAGTGTAGAGCAGCTATCGTGCCAGAACGGGCTTTTTGATGGATTTACTAATTTTTTTCGTTAAAACAAGGAGTTATATTGCATAAATATTCAATAATTATGCATTTGTAATGATTAATGGCAAAAATAGGGCCTAAAATCATCAGCGACGGAGAAATCCTATTCAATCGCAAAATTCTTCCGCTTTTCTGATCCTGCTCGCAAAAATAATTGCGCTAGAGGGCGGGTTCGGCGCCCTTTTGCACCGAAATTGTGCAATGCGCCCTCATTTAGCGCAGCAAAATACCCCTCAGCAGATTACGGGTTAACCCCCAGTCTTTGACTACACTGTTAAGCTACCCCGTACTCAATGTTCCTCCTCAACGTTAAGGATCCCAACATGAGCAAGAAAACCTTTGATGCCACCCAGCCCGCAGCGATTAAAGACGTAGCCGCCTTTCTGGCGGAGTTGAATGCCAGCGGCGGCAAACCGATGGAACAGATGAAGCCGAAGGAGGCACGTAAGGTATTGGAAGGCGCGCAACGCAGCGTGGAGGTGGTACAGCGTGAGGTCGAGATCGAAGAGAAAACCATTCACGTGGCCGGTCAGGACATCCTGCTGCACATCGTGCGTCCGCCACGAGTGAAAGGTAAATTGCCGGTATTTATGTTTTTCCACGGCGGCGGCTGGGTATTGGGTGACTTCCCGACCCACGAACGATTGGTGCGCGATCTGGTTTACAGTTCCGGAGCGGTCGCGGTGTTTGTCAATTACACACCGTCGCCAGAGGCTCAGTATCCTACCGCCATCGAGCAAGCCTACGCGGCCACGGAATGGGTGGCGGAATACGGAGAAAAAATCAACGTCGACGGAACCCGGCTGGCGGTAGTGGGTAATAGCGTTGGCGGTAATATGGCGACGGTGGTCAGCCTGATGGCTAAAGAGCGAGGCACACCGGCACTGCGCTGCCAAATCCTGCTATGGCCGGTCACCCACGCCAGTTTTGATCGTGATTCCTATCATCAATTTGCCGAAGGCCATTTCCTGACGCGCAATATGATGAGGTGGTTTTGGGACAACTACACCACCGACAAGGCCCAGCGTAAGGAGATCTACGCCTCACCGCTCAATGCGAGCCTGGAGCAGCTGCGAGGGCTGCCACCCGCGCTGATCCAGACCGCCGAGCTGGACGTATTGCGGGATGAGGGGGAAGCCTACGCCCGCTTGCTGAACGCGGCTGGCGTCGAGGTGACCGCCACCCGCTACAATGGGCTGATCCACGATTACGGCCTGTTAAACCCGCTCGCCCAGGTTCCGGCGGTGCATTCGGCTATTCATCAGGCCGGACGTGCATTGAAGCATTATCTGGCCTAGCCCAGGTTACGGATCAGTCTGGCCAAGGTCTTAATGGCGGTTTCAAGCCTGTCGCTCCACTCGAAGGAGGCGTTCAGGCGGAAACAGTGGTTGAAACGATCGCCGGTGGTAAACATTCGCCCCGGCGCAATACTGATGCCCTCTGCCAGCGCACGCTGGTAAAGCTCCATGGATGACTGTGTCGCCTCCAGCTCCAGCCACAGGAAATAGCCTCCGTCCGGCTGGCTGACCTTCACCGTCGGCGGGAAGTGATGGGCGATCGCCTGATGCATGGCACTTTGGCGCTGGGCCAATAACCGCCGCAGGCGACGCAGATGGGTATCATAGCCGCCATGCAGCAGATAATCGGCGATCGCCATCTGGGTCGGCACGCTGGTTGAAACGGTGCTCATCAGTTGCAAGCGCTGGATCTGCGGTGCAAAACGCCCTGCCGCCACCCAGCCCACACGGACCCCTGGAGCCAGACATTTTGAGAACGACGAGCAGTGCAAAATCTGCCCGCCCTGATCCAACGCCTTGGCAGGCAAGGGCCGCTCGGCGCTGAAATAAAGCTCGCCGTAGACATCGTCTTCCAGCAACGAGATCTGATGCTCGCGCAGCATCGTCACCAGCCGTTTTTTATTCTCGTCCGACATGCTCGACCCTTGCGGGTTCTGGAAATGGGTCATCAGCCAGCAGGCCTTGATCGGATACTGCTCAATCGCCTGCTGCAACGAATCCAGATCGATCCCATGCTGCGGATGGGTAGCGATCGCCACCACTTTCAGCTTCAGGCGTTCCAGCGCCTGCAACGCACCGTAAAATGCCGGGGATTCAATTGCCACCGTATCTCCCGGCTGCGTCACCGCTTGCAGGCTGAGGCTTAACGACTCCATCGCCCCGGCGGTGATCACAATCTCATCAGGGGAGACCTGCATCCCATTCAGCGCATAGCGTTGGGCAATATGGCGACGCAATGCCTCGTTGCCGGGCGGCAAATTAGCAAGCGAGCTGTGAGGTGTGAATTTCCGCGCCACGCTGCTCAGCGCCCTGGCCAACTTGGGTTGCATAAACAGGGTGGCATCGGGGAAAGCCGAGCCAAAGGGCACAATCTCTGGATCCTTACAGGCTTGCAGCACGTCAAAGATAAAGGCGTTGATATCTACCTGTTCGCTCACCAGCAGTTTTTCACCCCGGATGGGCTGTGGTAACGCCTGTGAACGCGCCGCCACATAGTAACCAGACTGCGGCCGCGCTACGATCCAGCCCTGGCTTTCCAGCAGCTGGTATGACTGCACCACCGTCATCAGGCTCAGCCCGGCACGTTTACCACTTTCCCGCAGCGAGGGCAGTTTGTCCCCAGCACGCCAAACCCGGCTCTGGATCTGTTCGCGGATCTGCTGGGCAAGCTGTTCATATCTGGTCATACAATTCCAACTGTTATAGTAAAAAGTGAAATAACTGTCACTGTTATCGTTACTCTACTCCATGCTCTACTTAGCGCAAGTTTTAATAAGCAAGCTATCGCTTTCCTAAGAGGCCGATTATGAACAAATCAAGGAGGCTCCATGTTCGGACTTGATGCATTGGAGCTGGCACGGATCCAGTTCGCCTTCACCGTTTCCTTCCATATTATCTTCCCGGCGATCACCATCGGCATGGCCAGCTATCTGGCGGTGCTCGAAGGCCTATGGCTGAAAACCGGCAACCAGGCTTACCGGGACCTGTACCACTTTTGGTCCAAAATCTTCGCCGTCAACTTCGGCATGGGCGTAGTCTCGGGCCTGGTGATGGCCTATCAGTTCGGCACCAACTGGAGCTTCTTCTCCGAGTTTGCTGGCAGTATCACCGGCCCATTGCTGACCTATGAAGTGCTGACTGCCTTCTTCCTCGAAGCCGGTTTCCTGGGCGTGATGCTGTTTGGCTGGAACCGTGTTGGCCCCGGCCTGCACTTTTTTGCCACCTGTATGGTAGCACTTGGCACGCTGATCTCCACTTTCTGGATCCTGGCCTCCAACAGCTGGATGCAGACCCCGCAGGGGCACGAGATCATCAACGGCATCGTCGTGCCGGTTGACTGGTTCAAAGTGATCTTCAACCCATCCTTCCCTTACCGCCTGCTGCATATGACCACTGCGGCATTCCTGTCGTCAGCCTTCTTTATCGGCGCCTCGGCGGCGTGGCACCTGCTGCGTGGCCGCGATACGCCAGCCATGCGCAAAATGCTGTCGATGGCCATGTGGATGGCACTGATCGTCGCCCCTATTCAGGCGGTGATCGGCGACGCACACGGCCTCAATACGCTGAAATATCAACCGGCCAAAATCGCCGCCATCGAAGGCCACTGGGAAAACCCGCCGGGAGAGGCCACGCCGCTGATCCTGTTCGGTTGGCCGGATATGGAACGTGAAGAAACCCGCTTCAAGGTGGAAATCCCTTACCTGGGCAGCCTGATCCTCACCCACAGCCTCACCGAGCAGGTTCCGGCGTTGAAATCCTTCGCACCGGAAGATCGCCCTAACTCCACCGTGGTGTTCTGGTCGTTCCGCATCATGGTGGCGCTGGGCATGCTGATGATCCTGGCTGGCGTGTGGAGCCTGTGGCTACGCTGGCGCGGCGGATTGTATCAGTCCAAACCCTTCCTGTACTTCATTCTGTGGATGGGGCCTTCGGGGCTGATTGCCTTGCTGGCGGGCTGGTTCACCACCGAGATTGGCCGCCAGCCATGGGTTGTCTACGGGCTGCAGCGCACCGCCGATGCCGTCTCTGCCCACGGCGACATCCATATGAGCGTGAGCCTGCTGGCCTTTATCGCCGTCTACTGCTCGGTGTTTGGCGTCGGTTACTCCTACATGATGCGTCTGATCCGCAAAGGCCCGCAGGCCCATGAAGGTGACGAGCCAAGCGGCCACGGCACACCGGCACGCCCGCTCTCAGCGGTACACGAAACTTTGGACGACAGGAGCTGAACATGGGTATCGATCTTCCGTTGATTTGGTTTGTGATCATCGTGTTCAGCACCATGATGTACGTGGTCATGGACGGCTTTGATCTGGGTATTGGCATTCTGTTCCCGTGGGTGAAAGACAGCCACGATCGCGATGTGATGATGAATACCGTGGCACCGGTGTGGGACGGCAACGAAACCTGGCTGGTGCTCGGCGGAGCCGCCCTGTTTGGGGCTTTCCCCCTGGCGTATGCGGTGATCCTGGATGCGTTGTCCATTCCCCTCACCCTGATGCTGTTTGGCCTGATCTTCCGCGGCGTTGCCTTTGAGTTCCGCTTCAAGGCCAAACCGGAAAAGCGCCATATCTGGGATAAGGCATTTATCGGCGGTTCAATCCTGGCAACCTTCTGCCAGGGCGTGGTGGTCGGGGCGATTATCGACGGCTTCCCGGTGGAAGGCCGTGCCTATGTTGGCGGCCCCTTCGACTGGTTCACACCGTTCGCCCTGTTCTGTGGTTTGGGCTTGGTAGTGACCTATGCGTTACTTGGCTGCACCTGGTTGGTGATGAAGACTGCCGGAAGCTTGCAGGCCCGGATGCATCGTCTGACCACCCCGCTGTTGGCTAGCCTGCTGCTAATCTTGCTGGCCGTCAGCGTGTGGACGCCAATCGCTCACCCTGAAATTGCGACCCGCTGGTTCAGCCTGCCGAACCTGTTCTGGCTGCTACCGGTGCCGCTGTTGGTGCTGCTCAGCGCCTGGGGTATCTGGCACGGCGTACGCCACGATGCCCACTATTCGCCGTTCCTGTTGACGCTGTTGCTGGTGTTTCTGGGGCTAAGCGGTCTGGGTATCAGCATCTGGCCGCTGCTGATCCCACCGACCATCACCCTGTGGCAAGCCGCTGCGCCGCTACAAAGTCTGGGCTTTATGCTGGTGGGCGCGCTGTTTATTATTCCGATTATTTTGGTCTACACCTTCTGGAGCTACTACGTGTTCCGCGGCAAGGTGAGCCATGAGGATGGGTATCACTGATGATGAACAAGACGATGAATGAGAAGAGCGCCACCATTCCCTGGTGGAAACGCGTCGGCTGGTTGGTGGTTATCTGGAGTGCGAGCGTCTTGGGGTTGTTTTTGGTCGCTTCGCTATTCCGCCTGCTGATGACCGCCGCCGGGATGAAGCCGGAATAACTTTACTGCTTCCCCATCGATCCCAAAAAACGCTGTTGCATCTGCAACAGCGTTTTCAGATCCAGGCACTGATAATCCAGCCCGTGTTGAGCCGCAACCTCGGCAATAATCTTCGCCAGAGCCGGGTAATGCCGATGGCTCCAATGCGGGAACAGATGATGGGTCAGGTGCAGGTTGGCGCCGCCCAGCCAGTAGCCAACCCAGAGCGGCTTGGCCTGCCAGTCGAAGGTGGTGGCAAACAGATGTTGATACCAGCCATGCACCATCTTGCCCTGCTCGGGAGCCTGATAAAAATTGGCTTTGGCCCAATGGGTACCGACAATCAGCATCACAAACACCAACGACGACAGCATCTGGCTCAGCAGGTAAGTTAGCCATATCGCCGTGGCGCTGATCTCAGGTGGCATCAGCCAGAGCGGGATTGCCAACGCCAACGTGAAGTGCGCCAGCTTGCTCAGCAAGAAAACGCCCCAGCCTTTGCTCCCCTGCAACATCATCTTGGGCGTCATGCGCGTTTTGCCAGCCCGATCCAACCAGTCAAAAAGCCAGATGTAATACGGGAAAGTCAGTGCCGCCACTATCGGCCAGTAGTATTGCTGCAAACGCATAAAGGTTTTGCGCTGCTGGAACGGCGTTTGCCGCAGCACGCCGTTCGGCTCAATATCCGGATCGTAACCTTCGATATTGTTGTAGGCATGGTGGAAGATGACGTGGCGCACCCGCCAACAGTCCGCATCCAACCCCAACGGGATGCTCACAATAAAGTTAAGCCAGTGGTTCAGCCGTGCCTGTTTGAAAAAGGCATTGTGTGAGGCGTCGTGCACCACGTTCACCGTCAACATCATGGCGGAGAAAATAAAGCCGACGTAGCAGCCGAAATAGGCCCAGGCGTTTTGCTGCTGCAAACTGAGTGCATAAAAGCCCGCGCACACCAGGATCAGCAGCAACACCTTAGCGAACATCCCACGGTCGGCAAAGCGGTGGTCGCCCCGCTCCGCCAGATAGGCCTGGCTGCCACGCATCAGCGCCAGATGAATGTCGCGGTTCTCCCGTTGGAACATCAAGGGCCGCAGCGGCGTGGTATCAGGCATCTTCATAGCGGTTGTTGCCCCATCGCACGCAGAAAGCGCTGCTGCTGTTGCAACAGCTCACGATAGCCGATGCAGCGATAATCCATGCCATAGCGTGGCGCAAGTTCGGCCAGTATGGCGGCCAGCGCCGGATAATGGCGGTGATTCCAGCCGGGGAACAGATGGTGGGTGAGATGATAATTCAGCCCGCCGGTCAGATGATGCATCCACTTCGGCGAGGTTTCCCAGTCACAGGCGGTGGCAAAGTTGTGCCGATACCAGCCCTGCGGCATTTGGCTTCCTTCTGGCACCTCGTAAAACTCAGCCTGCGCCCAGTGAGTCCCCAACAGTAAGAACACCACCAGCAGCGAGGCCAGCATCTGGCTCAGCAGATAGGCGATCAGCACCGTCTGCCAGCCAATGCCGTGTTGCTGGCAAACTACCAACGGGATCACCAGCACCACCAAAATGTGGCACAGTTTGCTAGCAATAAATACTGCCCAGCCTTTGCGCCCAGCCAGCACACCCTCAGCGGCCAACGGAGTTTTGCCCAATCGGTCCGACCAATCAAACACCAGCGCAATATAGGGCAGCGACAAGGCGGCAATCAGCGGCCAGTAAAGATGCTGATAGCGCATGTGCGCCCGCCATTGTTGGAACGGCGTCTGGCGGAAAAAGCCGTTCTCTTCGGTATCCAGATCGTAATGTTCAACGTTGGCATACACATGGTGATAGCTGACGTGCCGCGTCCGCCAGTAATCCGGATCGACCCCCAATGGGATCGTCACCAAACGCCCCGCCAGGCGATTCACCCATGGAGTCCGGGCGAACGCATTATGCGAAGCGTCATGATTGACGTTGACGTTCAGCAACATGCCCATCATGACAAAAGCGAAATAGCACAGCATAAACGCCAGCCCCTGCTGCTGCACCAGGCTGAGCAGGTAGAACCCCACGCACAGCAACAGCAGGACGATAGCCTTGACCCAGCGGGCTACATCGGCAAAGCGGTGATCGTCGCGACCACTCAGATAAGCATGGGCTCGACGTTTCAATTCACGATGAAACGCCTGCTCCCCATCCGCAGGGAAAGAGAGTGGCGGCAACGAGTCAGCCATGCGCAGCTTCCTTCTGGCGTCCCCAACCAGCGGCGACGGCGCAGCCATGCACGGCAATGCCGCAGGTCATCAGCCACCAGTAAGGTTGGTGCCACCCCAGCGCCAACAACAACAGCAGTGGAGCGGCCAACGCCACCAGTAACCAGGTCTTTACGCCCCAGCTACGGCCTTCGGCAATCCCACCCAGCGCCACCGCGCCTACCGCCAACAGCATAAACAGCGCCGCCTGCTCGCCAGTCAGGCCGTTGTAGCCGTACCCGAAGCGATAAACATAGCCCAGCACCAGGGCGAACAGCAGCAACGCACCACTCACCATGCACCAGGCGGAACTGCGGAAACGGCCGCTATTGGCCGAGGGTTTGAAAGGCAGTTTGAAGTAGCGCAAAAACGGCTGATTACTGGCCCAGAACGGGTTAGCCGAAGATTTCTCCCCGCGTACGCCATAGGCGAAAGGCTCGGTTGGCAGCGATGGGCCAAAGGTGCCAAACAGCTTGTCCCAGAAGATAAAGCTGCCGCCAAAGTTACGGTTGGAATAGGCCAGATCGTTGACGTGATGTACCCGATGATGCGCTGGGGTAACAAAGATTTTTTCCAGCAAGCCCAGCTTTGGGGTCAGCGCATTATGGTTAAACAGTTGAATGCCGTAATGCAGGATCGAAACGGTGATAAACACCGAAAGCGGCACACCAGCCAGCGCCAGCAGCATAAAGAACGGGATCGACGTTAATGACGAATACCACGAGTTACGTACGCCCAACGACAGATTGAAGTGTTCGCCCTGGTGATGCACCACATGCACCGCCCACAGCAGGCGGAAACGGTGATGCAGACGGTGTAACCAGTAAAAACCAAAGTCCCACGCCAGCAGGGCAAACAACCACACCAGCGCGACCGGCCAGCTATCTACCAAGCCCAGGCTGTAATGGCTTGCCACATAGCCATAGCAGAAGATCTCCAGCCCCCGGAACAGCCACAGCATGATATGCCCGGAGTTGAGGTTGAAGATCACATCGTGCCAATCAACGCTGCCCCGGTTGCGCTTTTGCAGCCACAGGGCTTCGCCCAGCACCACGCACAGCATAAATATTATCGGTATTACCAGATCGGTCATGGTCGTTCTCCCTGACGATAATCACTGACAATCCATCGAACATGCTGGCAAGCATAGCCGACGGCCATGGCCAGCACCGCCCCACTGAGCAAATCCACCAGCAGGTGACGGCGCAGTTGCAGGATTGAGAAGGCAATCGCCAACCCCCAAACTGACAACAGTACGCTGCGCCATTTTTTCCGGCTGTCCGCCACGGCCCACACGGCCAGGGTCGTCAAGGCTATATGCAAAGAGGGTAAGCAGTTTTGTTTTGAATCAATCCCGATCAATGCCGCCAGCATGGTGGAGCTGAGTGAACTGCCGTGATCGACCGGGTAGTCCATCGTCGTCGGCCACAGCAGATAGATGGACCCCGCAACAATAGCGGCAAGCTGCATTGAGCTTCTAAGCCATTTGATCCGGCTCAGCGGGCACAGCAGATAGCACAGCGGAACGATCAGGAAAAAAGACAGGTATAGCCAGATAGCATGCGGGCTGAAGGGGATAGCGCGATCCAGCCAACTCGGCGTCAGCTGATAACCAGCGCCTTGCCATCGGTCAGTAGCGTTATAAATCAGGCCAACAAAGCCCCAGCCCAGCAGCATTTGCCATAGGCGATAGATCACCTCTTTCATGGCGCCTCCGGCAAACGCACGATGCGTCGGCGTTTAGCATCGAACTGCGGCATGATACTTTGCGCGGTCAGTTGCCACTCCAGTTGCTGCACCGCGATACCTTGCTGGATAAACAGCGCGATTAGCTGCTGCTGACAATGTTCCAGCTCGGCAGGGCTACAGTCGGCCATCAGGTGCAGCCGCTGGCTAGACAACTGGGTCAGGCGGTAATCCGCTACGGCGGGTAACGCGTTGGCAATCACACGGCGGCATAGATCGGCAAAGACTCGCTGCGCTGTGCCCTGCAATCCTGGCAGCAACAGTTGATCGTCACAGCGCCCTTCAATCCGCTCCAACGCCATGCTGGCCTGGCCGCAAGGGCAAGGCTCCGCACGCCGCACCAAAATATCATCCAGCCGATAACGCACGATCGGCTGCGTACAGCGGGTAAAATCGGTGATCAGCGGGGTAAAGCGCTGCTCATCGATCCACTGCGGTTCCACGTGAATAAACTCTTCGTTCAGATGCAAGGTGCCGTGGCTACAGGTGGCAGCCAGAAAACCTTCGGTGGCTTGATAGACTTCGCCCACGTCGGCAAATACCCGCTTTAGCAGTTGGCGATCCTGCGGCTCCAGCACCTCGGCCACCGAGATCACCTTTTTCACCTGTAGCCGTAACTCGCCCCGCTCGACCGCATTAGCCAACGCGCACAATACCTGCGCAGGTGCGACCACGATGGTGGGTTGCTCGTGTTCAATCTGCGGTAAGTGCTCGGCAAAGGGAGCAAACAGATCGTAAAACGTCAGGCTCAACCAGCGGTTGTTGACGCTGTGGTACAGATTGTTGTCCGCACGCAGAAACAGCGCGACCCGCTCACCGGCAAACACCCCTTGCGGCAGCATTTTAGCCAGCATGCCGCCAGCCCAGATCTGCTGTTCCTGCGGGCTGACCACAAACACGCCGCGTCGCCCGGAGGTGCCGGTCGATAAACCTACGCTGTATTTGCCCACTTTTGGGGTGAAGTCGCGATCGGTTTCGCTGCGACGGGCACAGGCCAACAGCGCCTCAAGTTGCAGCCCGGCGGTATTCATCCGATCAAAATGCGTCATCATGATCGCTTTGTCCATTTCTGGCCATTCGCTCACAGGTAACAGACAGTATGGCCGGAAATAGGGGCTATGCGCCAATACCCGACGGGCAAAGCGTTTTAACTGACGCGCCTGATAAGCCTCCAGTTCTGCCCGTTCGGTAAAATACAGCCTGCGTGCTCGCAGATAGTGCCACAGCGTCATCAGCGGGATCATAAATCCCCCTCATGGCACAACAGGATCTCTGCCGCGCCGCCGTGATGCAGTTGGTTGAGCGCTTCAAGGGTTTGGTAGTAGCTACGCGGATTATCCATGATCAGGTTCGCCAGCCGTGAAGGACCACGCAGTTGCTGGTAGTTCAGCGGCGACCAGGCGGCATCGCTTGCCAGCAGCGTCCAGCCCGCGTCGGTTTGGACAAAGGCACCAAGATGGCCCGCCGCATGGCCTGGCAGAGGCACAATGAGGATTTGCCCTTCGCTGCCTGGTAATGCATACCCCTGCTGGAACGGTGCCAGTTCGGCTGGCAGATTCTGTAGCGGGAATGACTCCACAAACTGCAATGCGGATTCAAACTCCTCGGGGATCAACCCCGGTATAAAAGCCCGCTTCAGGGCGGCAAAGCCACGCAGCTCACGAGTTTGCTGCCAGCCCTCACCGGAACAAATCATCTTGAGGCTGCTGAAATCACGCAGGCCAGCGATATGGTCAGCATGAAAATGGGAAATAATCACCGCCTCAATATCACCCACGCCTACCCCCGGCTACGCAACTGCTCAAGCAGCGCCTGCTGTGGGCTGAAATAGACCGGGGTAATCTGGCTATACAACCGGAAAATACCGCTGGCGGTGTACTGTTGGAAATAGCTGGCATAGCCGGTATCCCATAGCCAGCGACGTTCGCCCACCTCCAACAGGTAGGCACGGGAGGGGAATTTGCAGCTACGCATCGGCGAGCCACGCAGCGCCATGCAGCCAAGGTGGGTGCAATAGCCGATTTCGAAGGTGGTGATGTTAGCCATGCGCCGCCATCCCCTGCTGTTTCATCCATTGCCCGGTCAGCTCAATCCCCTGCTCCAGGCTATAACGTGGCCGGTAGCCCAGATCTTCAATCGCGCGGCCGTTATCCAGCGTCATATCAAAATAGGCGGCCGCCGCGCTGTAGCGCGTCAGCATCGGCTCTTTGCCGGTGAAATGGGCTATCAATTCCATGCCCCCTGCCACCGCCCACAACAGCCGGTAAGGCAATGCCTGCACCCTATATTGCCAGCCTAGCTGCTGGGCCAGCAGTTGGTGCAGCATATCCTCCAGCCGCTGTGGCTGTTGGTTAGTGATGTTATAAATGCCGCCGGAAGGCAAACTCGCCCGGTTGCTGGCCAGATCCATCGCATGCACTACGTTGAGCACAAAGGTCAGGTCCAGATAGGCTTTACCGCCGCCGGGCAGGCGCAGAGCACCTTTATCACGCTGCATCTGGGCCAGGATCCTGGGCACGATCACTCGGTCATGCGGGCCAAACAGGCCGCGCGGGCGCAGGATCAGGTAGGTGGTTTGCGGATAGCGATGCAGCAGCGCGCTAATGCTCTGTTCGGCAGCATACTTGCTGGCAGCGTAATGATTGGCAAACCGGCGGGCAGGCTCACCTTCGGTGATGTTGTGATGATGTTTGAAATCAAAATAGATCGCCGGCGTCGAGATATGGATAAAGCGTTTCACCCCGCAGCGCCCGGCAGCTTTGGCGAGCTTTTCCGTGACGTAGGTGTTGGCCTGGAAAAACGCCTTGCGATCGCCCCACGGGGAAGATTTGGCGGCACAATGCCAGACGATGTCATAACCCCTCATCAGTTGTTCGCACTGTTCCATCCCGGCACGGGTCAGATCCAACGGGGTAAACTTTGCCCCCAGTGCCACCAACTCACGGCCAACGGCCTCATCACGCCCGGTGGCATGCACCTGATGCCCGGCAGCCAACAGCCACTCGGCCGCATTGCGCCCTAACCCACTGGTCGCTCCGGTTACCAAGACTTTCATGGCAGCAGAACCATGCCGCCCAGGGTCAGCCCAGCAGCGGTACCGATCAACATTACCGGCTGATTGGCATTCAGCCTGTCGCTGATCGCCGCTTCATGTAAAGCTGATGGAATTGACGCCGCCACCTGGTTGCCCCGGTAACGATAGATATCCACCAACGCCTCTGGCGCTACATGCAGCCTTTTGCGCATATGTTCCAGCGAGAGATGGCTGGCCTGGTGCGGCACCACGGTGGCGATTTGTGGCAAGGTGAGCCCTGCGGCGCTCAGCAAGCGCTCAAGGTAGCCTTCAATCAGCGCCGAGGCTTGGCGGAACAACTGCTTGCCCTTCATATGGAACAGAAAATCGCTGTCGTTCATCCCGGCACGCGGGTTACGGCGTGTGCCACCGGCGCGGATTTCACACAGATCGCTGCCTTCCGGATAGGTTTCCATCAGATAGGACAAAATCCCACTGCGCCCATCGCCGCGTTCCACAATGGCACAGGCAGCACCATCGCCAAAAATCAGTGAGGACTCTTCATCTTCCCAGTCGATACCGCGCGAGGCAATATCGGCAGAGACGATGGCAATTCGCCGGTAAACGCCGGCGTTGAGTAGCCCAGCCGCCACCTGCAATGCGCTAATAAAGCTGACGCAGCTGGTATTGATATCAAAACCAGCGGTACCTGAGGGTAAGCCAGCGATTTTAAGAATATGCGCGGCACTAAAGGGCAATGCCTGTACGGCAATGGCCGAGGCCGAGATCAACAGATCGATGGAATCACGCGGGATAGCATGGCGAGCCAGCGCGTCATCCAATGCGGCGACGGCCAGTTCGGCCTGGCTGGCCTGATTGCTGGCATGAAAGCGATGAATAATCCCCGAGCGTTTTTCTACATAGCCGACGGGTTTGTTCAATTGTCGATCCAACGCCGAAGATTCGATGCAGCCAGGAGGCAACGCCGCGCCGGTCGCGATGATTTTCAGCGGCAGGACGGGGTGGGACAGGTTATCAATGGTCATAGGTGTTCAGTCTGCTTATCCCTAACTCGTTTGGCTTAGCATCCAGCGTAATTAATCAAACCATTTACGCTCTTTTGATCTAGCCCTTATTTAACATCAGCATAATGAAAATCCTAACAGGAAATTTTACTGATTGATTCCGTTCGCTTAACTAACCTGGTAAACCATGCCGTTAACCTAATGGCACAGCCTAGATCAACGCCGAAAAGAGATCTATAAGAATAAGCTATTTGGCCTACTCTGGGAAAACAAGGCGGGTCAAAGTTGCCCCTCACCCTAACCCTCTCCCACAGGGCTAGGGGACCGAACGTGCCACAGTTTAACTTCTGCGCCCAACCACAACACTGGAGCCGCTCCCTCTCCCTTTGAAAGGGTTAATGATGTCTCCGATCTGTACGGGGGAGAGGGTTGGGGTGAGGGGAAAAATCAATAATTGAATCAACGGTAAAAGGGTATTGGTTAAGCAGCAATACGAGGAAAGCAGAACAGCGGCAACGTCCAAAGACCTTGCCGCTGGGTAACGCGGGGAATTAACGGCGGTTACGCACCAACTGGTAGCGACGAGTCAGATATTCCACCGGCACGCTCCAGATATGCACCAGGCGGCAGAACGGGAATATCAGGAACAGGGTCATGCCAAGCACGATATGGATCTTGAATATCAATGCAACCCCTTCCAGGTGTTGAGCTGCACCGCCATGGAAGGTCACCACCGCTTGCGCCCAGGCGACCAACTTCAGCATCTCGCTGCCGTCCATGTGTTGAGCAGAGAACGGAATGGTCAACAGCCCCAGGCACACCTGCACGACCAGCAACGTCAGGATCAGGATATCCCCTACGCTACTGGTGGCGCGGATACGTGGGTTGGTCAAACGGCGCTTTAATAACAGCACACCGCCCACCAACATCATCACGCCACAGGCCCCACCGGCAAACATCGCCATTTTCTGCTTCACGGCGATCGGCAGGAAAGACTCATACATCCAGTGCGGCGTCAGCATGCCGAGGAAGTGCCCGGCAAAAATGCCCAGAATGCCGATATGGAACAGATTGGAGGCCAGCCGCATGCCCTTTTTATCCAGCATCTGGCTGGAGCCAGCACGCCAGGTGTATTGCCCATAGTCGTAGCGCAGCCAACTGCCGATCAGGAAGATCGCCCCGGCGATATACGGATAGATATCGAAAAAGAAAAGCGTCAGAAAGTGCATGATTAGCGTCCTTTGGTTGCCGTGGTCATTGAGCCCACATCCAGATACTGTGGCGCCACCGCCCCAGCAAAGCGCCGCTGGTGAGTGGCTTGCTGCGCCGAAGCACAGCCCTGCTCACCCAAAAACTTGATCTGTTCTTCTTCCCAGACGGCATCCAGTGCCTGTGGCGTGTCGTCACGTGTTTCACCGGCAACTTGTGGCTGCAAACTGTTGGCTGCAACGCCACTAGCAGACAACACCAGCAGCAGATCGAACAGCACCGCATACGGGCTTTGACGCTGCTGCAAACGAGCCCCCAGCAGGGCCAGAATGGGGGCGATATCCTGCAATCCGCCTTGAGCATCCTCTTTGTTGCGGCTAGCCAGATACTCCAGATACAGCGGCAGGAAATCCGGCAGTTCACGGCTGTCGATCTCCAGCCCGGCTTCGCGGTATTGCCCCATAAGATCGACCATCGCCTGGCCGCGATCGCGGGATTCACCGTGAACGTGCTCAAACAACAACAGTGAGGTCGCACGGCCGCGATCGAACAGTTCGCAATACTCCGCCTGCACGTCCAGCAACGGACGGGCGCAGAAGCGGCGGATAAACAGAATCAGCTGGGCGCTGTGATGCAAATCCAGTTCGCAGGCCGGTTCCAGGGCTTCCAGCAGATCTTGCTGATGGTCAAACAGCTCCTGCTCAGGATAATCCAGCAGGCGGGCAATAATTCGCAGAGCGATCATGAGGCATCCTCCTTGCGCGGGGTTTTCTGCGTCACGTCGATGGCATCGATGCGGCGGCTGTTAAACAGGTTGAATTTGCTGTCGCTGCCGTGGCAACCGTCGCCAAAGCTGAAGCCACAGCCTTTGCTTTCCGGGAAGGCTTCGCGCGCCAGCTCACGATGGCTGGAAGGCACGACGAAACGGTCTTCGTAGTTTGCGATCGCCAGATAGCGATACATCTCTTGCGCCTGCGCCTCTGTCAGTCCCACCTGCTCCAGCGCGCTGGTATCCACCACGCCGTCCACGGTTTCCGCCCGCTTGTAGTGGCGCATCGCCAACATCCGTTTCAGCGCCAACAGCACCGGAGCGGTATCCCCGGCGGTCAACAGATTCGCCAGGTATTGCACCGGGATGCGCAGGCTTTCGACATCAGGCAACACGCCGCTGTGGGCCAACTCACCGGCATCAGCAGCCGACTGGATCGGAGACAACGGCGGCACGTACCACACCATCGGTAAGGTGCGATATTCCGGGTGCAGCGGCAGCGCCAGCTTCCAGTCCATCGCCATCTTGTAAACCGGCGACTGCTGCGCAGCCTCAATCACCCCTTGCGGGATACCGTCTTTCAGCGCTTGCTCAATTACCGCCGGGTCGTGCGGATCGAGGAAGATATCCATTTGGCTCTGATACAGGTCTTTATCGTTCTCTGTCGCGGCCGCTTGTTCAATGCGGTCGGCATCGTACAGCAGCACGCCCAGATAGCGGATACGCCCCACGCAGGTTTCTGAACATACGGTCGGCTGGCCAGCCTCAATTCTTGGGTAGCAGAAGATGCATTTCTCGGATTTGCCGCTCTTCCAGTTAAAGTAGATTTTCTTGTACGGGCAGCCGGTCAGGCACATCCGCCAACCGCGGCATTTATCCTGATCGATCAGCACAATGCCGTCTTCGCCGCGTTTATAGATCGCACCACTCGGACAAGTCGCCACACAGGCCGGGTTCAGGCAGTGCTCGCACAGGCGTGGCAGATACATCATGAAGGTGTTTTCGAACTGGCCGTACATCGCCTTCTGCATGTTGTCGAAGTTTTTGTCCTTGGCACGCTTGTCGAACTCACCGCCGAGGATCTCTTCCCAGTTTGGGCCACTTTCGATCTTGTTCATCCGCTGGCCGGTGATCAGCGAGCGCGGACGGGCGATCGGCTGATGCTTGCCCTGCGGGGCGGTATGCAGGTTCTGGTAGTCGTAATCGAACGGCTCGTAGTAATCGTCCAGCGCGGGCACGTCCGGGTTGGCAAAGATCTTCGACAGCAGGCCAACGCGGTTACCCATGCGCGGCTCCAACTTGCCGTTGATTTTGCGTATCCAGCCGCCCTTCCATTTATCCTGATCTTCCCAGGCGTTGGGATAGCCGATGCCTGGTTTGCTTTCCACGTTGTTGAACCAGGCGTATTCCATGCCTTCGCGGCTGGTCCAGACGTTCTTACAGGTCACCGAACAGGTATGGCAACCGATGCACTTGTCCAGGTTGAGCACCATGCCAACTTGCGAACGAATTTTCATTTGGCTTTCTCCTGCTGGCTGCCCTGTGCGTAGTCGTTACCTTCGCCGTCTAACCAGTCGATATGGTCCATTTTGCGCACCACCACAAACTCATCGCGATTCGAGCCAACGGTGCCGTAGTAGTTAAAGCCGTACGCCAGCTGCGCATAGCCGCCGATCATATGGGTCGGTTTCGGGCACACGCGGGTCACCGAGTTGTGGATCCCGCCACGCTGGCTGGTGATTTCCGAGCCTGGAATGTTCACGATACGTTCCTGAGCGTGATACATCATGGTCATACCCGACGGAATACGCTGGCTGACCACCGCACGAGCGGTGAGCGCACCGTTGGCGTTGAAGGCCTCGATCCAGTCGTTATCTTCAATGCCCAGATCTTTGGCATCGTCCTCACTCAGCCAGACGATTGGCCCGCCGCGTGACAGGGTCAGCATCAGCAGGTTGTCGCTGTAGGTGGAGTGAATGCCCCACTTCTGGTGCGGCGTCAGGAAGTTCAGCGCCTTCTCTTTGTTGCCGTTCGGTTTTTTATTCAGCAACGGCTGCGCGGCACGGGTGTCGATCGGCGGGCGATAGACCAGCAGGCTTTCCCCGAAGGCTCGCATCCACTCATGATCCTGATACAGCTGTTGGCGGCCGCTCAGGGTGCGCCACGGGATCAACTCATGCACGTTGGTGTAGCAGGCGTTGTAAGAAACGTGTTCGTCTTCCAGGCCAGACCAGGTCGGGCTGGAGATGATCTTGCGCGGCTGGGCCTGAATATCGCGGAAACGGATCTTTTCGTCTTCCTTGTTCAGCGCCAGATGGGTGTGATCGCGCCCGGTGATGTTGCTCAGCGCCTGCCAGGCTTTCACCGCCACCTGCCCATTGGTTTCCGGTGCCAGCGAGAGGATCACTTCCGCCGCATCGATAGCACTTTCGATCTTAGGCCGCCCAACTGCCGGGCCTTCGGTCTTCACGTAGTTGAGCTTTTTCAGGAAGTCGACTTCGGTCTGGGTGTTCCAACTGATGCCCTTGCCGCCGTTGCCAAGCTTGTCCAGTAGCGGACCGAGCGAGGTAAAGCGCTCGTAGGTCGCGGGATAATCGCGTTCTACCACCATGATGTGCGGCGCAGTTTTGCCCGGGATTAGATCGCACTCGCCTTTCTTCCAGTCTTTCACGCCGTAGGGCTGCGCCAGTTCGGCGGCGGAATCATGCTGGATCGGCAGCGTGACAATGTCGGTCTCCTGGCCCAGGTGGCCAACGCACACCTCGGAGAACGCTTTGGCGATACCCTTGTAGATCTCCCAGTCGCTCTTGGAATCCCAGGCAGGATCGACAGCCGCAGACAGCGGATGAATAAACGGATGCATATCCGAGGTATTCATATCGTCTTTCTCGTACCAGGTGGCGGTAGGCAACACGATGTCGGAATACAGGCAGGTGCTGGACATGCGGAAATCAAGCGTCACCACCAGATCCAACTTGCCTTCACCACCGTTATCCAACCACTCGACTTCCTGCGGTTTTACGCCGCCCTGCTGACCCAGATCCTGGCCCTGGATGCCATTCTCGGTTCCCAGCAGGTATTTGAGCATGTATTCATGCCCCTTGCCGGAGGAGCCCAGCAGGTTGGAGCGCCAGACGAACAGGTTACGCGGGAAGTTCTGCGGGTTATCCGGCTGTTCGGCAGCAAAGCGGACGTTGCCCTGTTTCAGGCTCTCCACAGTGAAGTCCAGCGGCGTCTGACCGGCCGCTTTAGCCTGAGCGGCCAGATGCAGCGGGTTGGTGTCCAGTTGCGGGGCCGATGGCAACCACCCCATGCGCTCGGCACGCACGTTCAGGTCGATCAAGCTGCCAGCAAACTGGCTCTTGTCCGCCATCGGTGACAACAGCTCTTCGGTGCCAACCGTCTCATAGCGCCATTGGCTGGAGTGGTTGTAGAAGAACGAGGTGCTGTTCATATGGCGCGCCGGCCGTTGCCAATCCAGACCAAAGGCCAGCGGCGTCCAACCGGTTTGCGGGCGCAGCTTTTCCTGGCCGACATAGTGCGCCCAGCCGCCGCCGCTTTGGCCTACGCAACCGCAGAAGATCAGCATGTTGATCAGCCCGCGATAGGTCATATCCATGTGGTACCAGTGGTTGACACCGGCCCCAACGATAATCATCGAACGGCCGTGGGTTTTCTCGGCGTTCTCTGCAAACTCGCGCGCAATGCGGATGATGTTTTGGCGTGAGACGCCGGTGATCTTTTCTGCCCAGGCTGGCGTATAGGCTTTAACCTCATCATAACCATTGGCGCAGTTGGCATCATTCAGGCCACGATCCAGGCCGTAGTTAGCCAGCGTCAGGTCGTAGACGCTGGTTACCAGCGCCTGGCTGCCGTCCGCCAGTTGCAGGCGTTTTACCGGCAGTTTGTGCAGCAGGATGTCGTCCAGCACCACGCTGTTGAAATGCTCACTCTCGGCACCGCCAAAGTATGGGAAGCCAACGTCAACCACCTCATCATGGCTGCCTAGCAGGCTGAGTTGCAGCTCCACATCCTGCTGGGCTTTACCTTCACGCTGCTCCAGATTCCATTTGCCCTTCTCACCCCAACGGAAACCAATAGAGCCCTGCGGCGCCACCAGTTCACCGCTGGTCTGATCCAGCGCGACGGTTTTCCACTCGGGGTTATTTTCCTGGCCAAGGCCATCTACCAGATCGGCGGCACGCAGCAGGCGGCCAGCGGCGTAATAACCTTCGGTACGCGGCTCCAACAACACCAGCATCGGCATATCGGTATAGCGACGTACGTAGTCGCGGAAATAACCAACTTCACGATCCAGATGGAACTCTTTAAGCATCACGTGGCCCATCGCCAGCGCCATGGCGCTATCGGTACCCTGTTTCGGGTTCAGCCACTGGTCACATAGCTTGGCCACTTCCGCGTAGTCTGGCGTCACCGCGACGGTTTTGGTGCCTTTGTAGCGAACCTCGGTGAAGAAGTGGGCGTCCGGGGTGCGCGTTTGCGGCACGTTGGAGCCCCAGGCAATGATATACGAGGAGTTGTACCAGTCGGCGGATTCCGGCACGTCAGTCTGTTCGCCCCAGGTCATCGGCGAGGCCGGTGGCAAATCGCAGTACCAGTCGTAGAAGCTCAGACAAGTGCCGCCAATCAGCGATAGGTAACGGGCACCCGCAGCGTAAGACACCATCGACATCGCCGGGATCGGCGAGAAGCCGATAATGCGGTCCGGGCCAAAGGTCTTGGCGGTATAGACGTTGGAGGCGGCGATCAGTTCATTGACCTCCTGCCAGCTGGAACGGACAAAACCACCGCGGCCACGGGCCACTTTGTAGCTTTTGGCTTTTTCCGGGTCGGAAACGATTGAACCCCAGGCATCAACCGGATCGCTGTGCAAGGCTTTAGCCTCGCGCCATAGCTTGATTAGGCGTTTGCGCATCAGCGGATATTTCAGGCGGTTGGCGCTGTAGAGATACCAGGAATAGCTGGCACCGCGTGGGCAGCCACGGGGCTCATGGTTGGGCAAATCTGGACGGGTGCGTGGATAATCAGTCTGCTGGGTTTCCCAGGTGACCAGACCGTTTTTCACATAGATTTTCCAGCTACAGGAGCCGGTACAGTTAACACCATGGGTGGAACGCACGACTTTGTCGTGCTGCCAGCGGCTGCGATAACCGTCTTCCCAATCGCGATTGGTGTTTAGCGTTTGGCCATGACCGCCAGAGAAAGGTTCGGCCAACTGCTTGAAGTAGCGGAACCGATCTAGAAATTTGCTCATCCGGAGTTCTCCTGAAGGCTCATTACCCTACGAGTTTCAAGCCGCAGCTTGAAAGACGACGGGCATATTGTTGTAAGAAGTTGCCAAG
This sequence comes from Serratia sp. 3ACOL1, assembly GCF_003668775.1. Classification (NCBI taxonomy): domain Bacteria; kingdom Pseudomonadati; phylum Pseudomonadota; class Gammaproteobacteria; order Enterobacterales; family Yersiniaceae; genus Serratia; species Serratia sp. 3ACOL1. The sequence goes on from NZ_CP033055.1 coordinate 2,079,541, forward strand.
TGACATTGCTCAATCTGCGGCCAAGGCTACTGATGCTCTGCTGGGCGTAACTTGATTGCGATCAAGGGATTCGGGGAGAGAAAACCAGAGGGAAGGCACAAATACCACTAAAGGATGACAATTAGAAACCACCCTATCCTTCTGTAATAAAACAAGAATATTAAACTTACACAGCTAATCGCCTGACGAGTACCCTGGCGCGGAAATTTAGGGGTAGTGGCGGTAAAACGGATGTGTGAGACGAGGTTAATGACAAAATGACGGTGTAATTTTGCGCAGTTTAATACTCATATCTTAAACAGCTTGGAGGGGGATCCCTGCTAGCGAGTGCGACATTCAACCCGCATTTCCTTTTCATTCCCCGCCAGATACACGCAGTTCAGCGCCTGTGGATTAACACCAGGGGAGGTGTCTAATGAAAAAGAGAGGACCATACGAGGGCTGTTGAGCTGCTCATGCTGTATTGCAGGCCTGGTTCGACTGCCCAATGCATAGGATAAAAGTGAAACTGTCAACAGCGCAATAAACGCAGCCAGATACTTCAATATTCTGCCCCAAGGCGTTAGCGTGTTTCTCCCGGCATCAACCAAAGACGTTTCACTTAATAGCGGATTCATGAGGGAATAACCTTCCGACAACGTTGCATTTTCAATAATCTCATCGGCCATATGATTTAATTTACCCTCAGATAAATCACCATTGAAAGTTTCAGCATCATCATTTCCAGGAATAATCCCCGTAACGACGGCAGATTCCCCTGATGATATAAAGTTAAAAATCGTTTTATCTTCCACCTTATAACCAAGACGGGGAATGGTCCTGATGAGAGCATGTTCCGTGTCGCCAATTTTCTGGCGAATGGACTTAATCGTCTGATTTATTGTCGAGTCTGAGCAATAGGTGCCTTTCCAGATAGTCTCAATGATTTCTGAGCGGCTCACCAACTCTGGCGAGCGGTTAACCAGCAGGGAAAGGATCTGAAGCTCTTTCCAACGTAGGCGTGAACGCTGCCTGGAGGGGAGCAAAACATCAAAATTTATGATTTTTATTTCCTGTTCAGCATCCACTTTTCATTTCCCTTATGAGTTCACAGCGTCCTCATTTGTATAGAAACATGAAAAAATGTTCAAGAATTTAAATATAAACTCAGTGAAATAGACTTACTTTATATTTCACCTATTTTTCATAACTTAGTGAAGTCATGCAACTCACCGAGAAAAATCACCCCCCTCCTGGCCCATGGTCAAATCAGACATAAACCACTCCACACCGAGGATGTGAGGGTTTATTTTATGATGATACAGTGGACATTAAGATTTCATTAATAGATAAACATGGGATCATCTTATCCTCAATCAACAAAAGAAAAGCGATGTTAATATATACCTATAAAACCGCCAGGCGTCAGTAACATGACACAACGGAGTTTTGACCAAAGTAGCGGTGAACTCACCGATTGGCTATCAGTGAAACAACGTGTGGGAATTGAGAAGGAAGACACTCCCCGGCAATCGGGGAGTGTCAGATGACTGACAGGCAATGTTGCTGAATGGGTATGCATCGCACATATTCGACCGAAGGGGTGCCGCATACTGCGCCCGCTTAACTCAACTAGCGTGAAACCTTTTTACGGCCGTAAACGCCCCAGGTGACCACGACACACAGAATATAAAACACCAGGAAGATCTTCATCGCCCCAGCCGGTGAGCCCGTCAACGCCAGCGAAGTCCCAAACGCCTTGGGAATAAAGAACCCCCCTGCCGCACCAATCGCCGAGATAAAGCCCAACGCCGCAGCCGAATCGGTTACCGCCTCGCGCTGTGCCAACTCATCGCTTCCTCCTTCGGCTTTCACTCTGTCCACGGTGATTTTACGGAATATCACGGCGATCATCTGGAAGGTCGAACCGCTGCCCAACCCAGCGGTGAGGAACAGCACCATAAACACGCCATAGAAAGCCATAAACGAGCCCTGATGATCGCTACCCGGCAAGGTAAGGAACAGCAAGGCAGCGAAAATAGCCATGACTATAAAATTCAGCAGCGTCACACGAATACCGCCAAAGCGATCGGAAAGCGCCCCGCCCACGGGACGAGCAAGCGCCCCAAGGAACGGCCCGAAGAAGGCATAATGCAGGATCACCACGTCAGGAAACTGGGTTTTCGCCAGCATGGCAAAACCGGCAGAGAAGCCAATGAAGGAACCAAAGGTTGCCAGATACAGCAGGCTCAAAACCCACAGATGACCCCGTTTGAGTACCGGCAGTTGTTGGCGCAAAGAAGCCTTTGAGGCGGCCAAATCGTTCATACCGAACCAGGCCGCCAGCGTTGCCACCAGCAGGAAAGGCACCCAAATCCAGGCGGCGTTTTCCAACCACAGCTTGCTGCCGTCTGGCTGTGTCTGCCCAGTACCGCCCAGGAAGCCAAACATGGCGAGCGAGATGGCTAACGGAGCCACCAGTTGCATCACGCTGACCCCCAGATTTCCCAGACCGCCATTCAGCCCCAGCGCGCCACCCTGCTTCGCCTTCGGGAAGAAGAAGCTGATGTTCGCCATGCTGGAGGCAAAGTTGGCCCCGGCAAACCCACACAACAGCGCAATAATGATAAATACGTTGAATGAGGTGCTCGGATCCTGCACCGCATAGCCCAGCCACAGGCAAGGTACCAGCAGGAAACAGGTGCTGATGGCCGTCCAACGGCGGCCACCAAACATCGGGATCACGAAGGAATACGGCACGCGCAGGATCGCGCCGGAAACCGAAGGTAATGCGGTCAACAGAAACAGCTGATCGGTGGTGAAGTTAAAACCCACCTTGTTCAGATTAACCGCCACGGCGCTGAACAGCATCCATACGCAGAAGGCGAGCAACAGGCAGGGTATGGAGATCCACAGGTTGCGGCGGGCGATGCGGTGCCCACTCTGCTGCCAGAATTCGCTGTTCTCAGGTTGCCAGTCCTGAATAACCGCACCCGTTTTTTTTGCTAAAGGCATTGCAGATTGCGACATAATAACCTCAGAAACACAGTGATAACTGCGCACACCCTAGTTGATCCCCTCAAGCGGTAAAGTTGACGCAAATCAATGAGCAAGCAGGTAACTCATGGCGCAAAAACCTCATACATCCCTTAGTGAGTAGCTCATTAAGGCCAGCTAATCTATTGGTATTCAGCAGGTTATATCACAGTAGTGCCAAAGGTTTGGCAATGGGTCAGGTAGCCGGAAACTAAGGGGTACTTCGTTAGGGGTATGGGGTTACGCCGGGGGATAAGGAAAAATGGCTGCTATTGACGTAATTTGGCGGCCGGAGTTGCTGGTATCCACTCTCTGGTTTCTGCTGCTCTATAGGGGACGCGTATTCGATGAAACGCTTGCTGGCTCCGCTTTCCATCGTTAACCAGGTTGCCCTGCTAATGCTACTGCTGGGGGTGCTGGGTATCGCCGGAATGAGTATTTCCGCCTGGATGTCGCAAAGCATCCAGGGCAATGCTCATGCCATCAACAAAGCGGGTTCCCTACGGATGCAGAGTTACCGTCTGCTGTCTCAGGTCCCTCTGGATGCCCAAAGTGACATACTGATGCAGGGATTGGATCAGGATGAAACCAGCCGCGATTTGCAGCAGGCGCTGGAGCGCGAAGGGCTAACCCCGCAGTTGCTGAGGCTGCGTGACTATTGGCTAAACCAGCTGCAACCAAGGCTGCGCCAAGCACAACACCCCGCCGATGCGGCTCCCCAAGTGGCCCATTTTGTCAGCCTGTTGGACAAACTGGTTTCTGATATCGATCATCAGACCGAACGGCGCTTGTTGATGGTGACGCTGGTTCAGGGGGGATTTATCGCCCTGACGCTGTTGCTGCTGGTCGGCACCATCTGTTATCTACGCCGCCGTTTGCTGCACCCTTGGCGTCAGTTGGTGGCACTGGCAATGGCGGTTGGTCGCGGTGATTTCAGCCACCGTTTTGCCCAACGTGGGCATCAGGACGAGATGTCTTCCCTCGGCGCTGCGCTCAACACCATGTCCGACGAGCTTGCCACCATCTATGCCAGGCTGGAGCAACGTGTCGCAGAAAAAACCGCCGACCTGCAACAGAAAAACCAGGTGCTGGGCTTTCTGTATCACACCAGCCGCCAGTTACACACCAGCGAGCCGATCTGTAGCCGCCTGACGCCGATCCTCAACCAGTTGCAAACGCTGACGCCGCTACACAGCATCCAGGTACGGCTGTATGAAAACAACAGTCAGGAACAGTTTCTGCAATTAAGCGGTAACCAACCGTTGAGGCCGGAGTATTGCCATAATCCGGTCTGTAGCGCCTGCTTAAGCGAACATCAGCCGCATAGTCAGGGCCACCCTTCTCTTAGCTGGAGCCTGAGTGACCAACTGGGCAATTATGGCATCGTCGTCGCTCAACATGCGCCAGAACAACGGCTAAGCGATGAGCAATGCCAGTTGATGAATACCCTGATAGAGCAGTTGACCAGCGTATTGGCGATAGAGCGCCAGGTTGACCACCAGCAGCAGTTGATGTTGATGGAAGAGCGGGCCGCGATCGCCCGCGAGTTACATGACTCCATCGCTCAATCCCTCACCTGCTTGAAAATGCAGACCAGCTGCCTGCAAATGCAGGGGGGCGAGCTCCCTCCGGCCAGTCTGGCGCTGGTGCAACAGATGCGTGAAGAGATCAGTACCGCCTATCGTCAGTTACGCGAGCTGTTAACCACCTTCCGCCTGCGCCTGACCGAGCCTGGCCTGCTGGCGGCACTACAGTCTACGGTGCAAGAATTCAATCAGCGGCTGGGGATCACCATCGAACTGGATTATCAGTTAGGCCCACGAAGCATACCGGCCTATCAGGCGATCCACCTGCTGCAAATCGCGCGAGAGGCATTGAGTAACATTCACCAACACGCGCAGGCCAGCCAGGTCGCGATTCGGGTAACAAACCTGCAGGGAAAAGTCACCCTGAGCGTCAGCGATAATGGCCGTGGCCTGCCAGATATCAGCGAACGGCCCGATCACTACGGCCTGATCATCATGCGCGATCGCGCCAAAAGCCTGCACGGCCAGTGCGAAATCTTGCCGTGCAGCGGCGGCGGCACCGAAGTACGGGTGACGTTCCGCCCGGATAACTCTGCTATCGAATAAGGAAATACCATGACGACCGAAGAAGCTGCCACCATACTGCTGATTGACGATCACCCCATGTTGCGTAACGGCGTCAAGCAGTTGATTAGCATGGATCCGCGGCTACAAGTCATCGCCGAAGCCAGCAATGGCGAACAAGGGGTGGAACTGGCGGAGCTGCACGATCCCGACCTGATCCTGTTGGATCTGAATATGCCCGGAATGAACGGCCTGGCAACGCTGGATCGTCTGCGCCAAACCGCCCTTTCCGGCCGCGTGGTGGTATTCAGCGTCTCCAATCATGAAGACGATGTGGTGAGCGCGCTAAAACGCGGTGCCGATGGCTATCTGTTGAAAGATATGGAGCCAGAGGAACTGCTCAAGGCACTGCATCAGGCGGCGGCAGGGCAAATGGTACTGAGCGAAGCATTGACGCCAGTGCTGGCGGCCAGCCTGCGGGAAAACCGCCCGGCGGTAGAACGCGACATCCAGCAGTTAACCCCGCGCGAGCGCGACATCCTCAAGCTGATCGCGCAGGGGCTGCCAAACAAGCTGATCGCCCGTAAACTGACGATCACCGAGAGTACCGTCAAGGTGCACGTGAAACACCTGCTGAAGAAGATGAAACTGAAATCCCGCGTCGAAGCCGCCGTTTGGGTGTTGGGTAATAAGAAAGATTAGTTACCCTCTGGGTGCAACGGCCCGGTAACCGCCGGGATGGCCGGTGGCTGCAGGGTTTGCGGCGGCGGTAACCCAGGCTCCCCTTCAATAGACAAGCTCAGGGGAGCGGCAACCTGTAGTGTGATCCAGTTCGAGGTGGCTTTCTGCTGCTTTTCATCCTCAAGGGTCACGGACAGTTGGTAGTGATTGCTGGCCCCTGGCGTCTCATCCCACGCGGGCACCGTCAAGGTCCACCCTTGCGGATCGTTGATATTCGCCGGCGGCGTCAGGCTGACTGCCTGAGTGTCCCCTTGCCAGTTGACCGCAGTGATCTTATTGGCCGCTTTGATTTCCAGCACCAGCGGCAGCGTTTCCCCTGGATTCAGGCTCCATGACGGCGTGGCCAGAAACACCTGCAACGTTTTGCTTTCACGGAACTCCAGCACCGGCACATTATTACGTTCAATGCTGTCATAGCGGCTACCGCGCAATGATTTGGCCTGTTCCACGTAGTACGGAGAAATCTGTTTGAGCAGCGGTACCCCAAGGCGGTAGGTCATGGCCAGCTCGACCTTGTCCTGGGTTTCGCCCACATTATCCAGTTTGTGCAAGGCTTTGACCGTGACCAACGGGACCGGTGTATAGTTGAGCCCCACCTGCATAGCGCTAGGATCGGTTTGTTTGTTGCCATTGCCTAACAGATCGACACTGGCGCCGCGATACTGTTCAAAGCTGAGCGAGGCCCCAAGCTGGTGATAAAACGGCAGATAACCTTGGGTGGTAATGTCGTAGCCACGCGCCGGACGGCCAAGAAAGACGGCATTATTTGCCTGTGGAGAAAATGACGATAGCGGGTGGTAATAGTTGGCCGACAAGCGTAGATAGTCACCCCAGGCTTCAGCACCGATGCTGCCACGGTTGCGCTGATTCTGGAAATCACTGTCGAGCACGGAGTTGTAGCCCAGCAGCCAATCCCCCACCACCCAGCGCTGCCCCAGGCCAAAATTACCCTGTGAACCGTTAGCCTTTTGCAGATAACCCACCTGGCTGTAGGTCAACAAGCCATCCACGTCATAGAGCGGGCTGAACAACTGACCGCTGCTGCCGGTAAAATCCCCTTCAGGTGTTACCGCAAGCGACAGTTTAGCGGTGCCAAGTGGTGAAAGTAACTCCTCGGTCTCCTGCTGAAGGACCGAGCTGGCCTGGTTGGTCAGGTAATCTTTGGTATCGGCGCGCGCCCGCTCGCTGGATATCTGGTTAAGATTCTGCTCTGCCAGCTTTTTCGCCCGCGTAGCCCACTCTTTTTCTTTTTCGGCATCGTTGACGCCAGCACTGCCCAGTTCTGGCAGCTCTTGCGCCGGAGATGCCTGCGCCTTGACCTCACTGACCACTGCCGCTGGCTTTTCTATCGGGGTCACGGCCGCAGGCACTTTAGCCGCGATATCAGCCGCATTTGCCACCGCCGGTGGGGCAATGGCCTGGGGCTCTACGGGGGTTGGTGGGGCCACTGTCTGAGCTTCTGCTACCGTAGCCGGTGGCGCTACCGTCTGGGTTTCTGCTGCTGGTGCTACTACCTGAGCTTCTGCTACTGCCGCCGGTGGCACTACCGTCTGGGTTTCTGCTGCTGGTGCTACTGCCTGAGCTTCTGCAACTGCCGCCGGTGGTACCGGCTGTGTTTCTGCTGTTGCTGTCGGGGGCGCTTTAGTCAGATCGTCAATCACGCTCGTCCCAACCGAAGGAGTTTCCTCCGTAGCCTCAGCTACGCTTTTCGCTGCAACAGGTGCCTCAGCCTGGGCGTCAGGCACGCCAACCACTGCCGGGGGAGCTTCCGCCTGGGCGTTAAACATTATCACCGGTAGTGCTAATAACCCGAGTAAGCGCGTGCTGGATAACAACTGTGACATCTTTTGCTGAATAACCTTGCTCATAACCACGTTTGCCCTTCGCCTTCCTTGCCGCATGGCAAACCCACCTCGTTGACACTACCGTTCCGGCAGGAAGAAAAAACCTGCCGCACAGCATAATGCAACCTGAAGCCATAGGGTAAGCGATCGGCAAAAAGAAGCCATCGGAAAAACCTGTAATCGGGGATTTAAACAAGGGGCATAACCAGCGATAAAAAAGACGTCCGAACAGCACATTCCACCATTGGGGCAAACGTGCTGCACGGACGCCTGTTGAAATTCATCGCGGATACTCAACGTTTCCGCCTTTAAAGTAAGCAGCTTGCATGCCAGTTTGCCAAGCCACAGATTTTAGAAGGTTATTGCCGTGCAAACTGTAATCCACCCCTCACTATTGCACAGTGATATGGCGCACTTTGCACCATGCCAGCGCATTACCGCCTCAGATCTGATAATCGATAACCTGTTCCAACTGATCGGAGAACACTTTCTCTTTAATTTCCGTGAGTGACAAGGTGGGATTACATAGCTGGATAAACTGCCAGGTATAGTTACGTTGTAACTGACCGCGTTTCAGGCCCAACCAGACGGTATTAGGCTCAAACAAATGTTCGGCATTGAGACTGACCAGCCCACGATCGCGCTCTTTTTCAAACGACATATCCGCCAGAATGCCCACACCCAGCCCCAATTCAACATAGGTTTTGATGACGTCAGAATCCTGGGCACTTAGCGCGATATCCGGCGTCAGCCCCGCAGCTTTAAATGCCGCATCCAGCCGCGAGCGCCCGGTGATACCCTGGCGGTAGGTAATCAACGGCAGCGTACTGAGCATCTCCAACGTGACCAGCGGTTGGCGTGTCAACTCGTGGCCTTCCGGAACCAGGATCGCATGGTTCCAGCGGTAATAGGGAAAAGCGGCCAACGACTCTTCGCTCATCAGGCGTTCACTGGCGATACCGATATCCGCTTCGCCGCAGGCCAGCATGGCGGCAATCTCCTCCGGGCTCCCCTGATTAAGCACCACGCGCACCTGCGGATACAGCGCCCGAAACTCCTTAATCACCCCCGGTAGGCTGTAGCGAGCCTGGGTATGGGTGGTGGCAATATGCAGTTGGCCCGCGTCTTTACTGCTGAACACATCGGCCAGACGGCGGATATTATTGGCATCATTGAGGATACGCTCCGCGACCACCAACAGCTCTTTGCCCGGTTCGGTCATGCCTAATAACCGTTTGCCACGGCGGATAAATATCTCAATCCCCAGCTCTTCTTCCAGCTCGCGAATATGACGGCTAACCCCAGACTGTGAGGTAAATAATGCATTCGCGACGTCAGTCAGGTTGTAGTTGCAACGCGCTGACTCACGAATGATTTTTAATTGCTGAAAATTCATTCCGTCCCCTTCTCTCTCCAAAATCGTTAACAATATTGATACGGAGTCTGCGCAGACAGAACAAATAAGGAATAATCTTTACTTATAGCTTTTAATGCTAAGTGCATTTTTTAGCATTAAAAATTCACCACCGCTTTTCTTAAAATTACAAATAGCTTTAAAATTAATGAGATAAATAACCATCAGAATACTATGGTTAAACAAGCTATGCAGAAAAAGTTATTACCTAGAGGGATAAGATATATCAACGCGAGGGTTGTTTAGACATTTGGGGCGCGCAATACGACGCCCCGAAGGTAACTGAGGGTTAGGCCGTGGCTTCGCCACCTATTGGCCCTGAGGTGTTTTGTTGCAGCCACTGACGGACATAGCCGACCAGATCGCCAATGCAGTCATCCTTCATGCCGTGATTTTTCAGCTCGTTGTCCAAGGCAAACAGATACTGCGCATTGGTGCCCAACGGGCCGCTGGCGCTGGCGATCAACGGAGCGATCACCTGATGGCTGGTATCCGCTTCAAATAGCGGATGCTGCGGGTTCATCACAAATACCAAGGCGGTAACGACGCTGCCGTCGTCCAGCGTCAGGTCACACCAGGTTGGCAGATAGCAACCGGTGATCATCTCACGCTTCCACAGTAGTTCCAGCTCTTCACGCAGTTTATCTTCCGGCAGGCGGAAGGCCAGACCGGTGGTTTGCCCCCCTTCCTGCAGAGCCAGCATGCGCCCGGGTTGATGCAGCGTGCCCCGTCCGGCGGTCAAACGCAGGCAAAATGCCCGATGCCAACCTTGCAGCGTCGCCGGGCGCACCTCTTCGGATTCAAATACCGGGTTCCACATCAGTGATCCATAGCCAAAAACCCATACCGGGCTATTATCCGGCCGTCTGGAGAGTGTACATGTCAGTGAGGCCGAGCGCTGTTCCGGTGTCAGCAACAGCGACTCTTCGATCGTGCCGAATGCCGTTTTGCAGTCTGCTTTTTGCAGAAAATCTCGAGTTAACACCTAATACAACCTCCTGGGAATAGGATTGCCCTAAACCCTTCGCCACTGTGTATGCAATTTCTTTTTTGGGATGCGGGGCGTGTTTATTTCCACCGCCCAGCAAAAATATATACCCTATGGATTTCAAGTTGCAGCTAGGCAACAAGCTTACTCATCCTCAGGAGCTTACTTTTGGGTAAGTGACTGGGGTGGGTAAGTGCAGATAACAACGCTGCAACTTGAAAGACGACGGGTATAAATGACCATATTCTTTTCTGACCTCTCAATCAAGTTTCCAGGCATATTTAATGTGAAAAAGTATTTGTACCCAGAAGCAATAATAATTATAGACGTAGAACTTTACTCTTCCCCTGCGTTTTGTTAACAGAGCTCAGCGTTTTAACCGCAAAAAAATACAATCCGGGCGGATCACGCCGCTTGCCCTGATGTGCCATGCCAATCAGCAAACAATTCTCATTATCAAATGGCGTGATATACTGGCCGCAGAATGATAAAGGAGAGTCCTGTGACAACCGAAACCCCACGCAGCCGCGCCCCCTATTTGATCGAAGTTGCCCGCTTACGCGACATCACGCCGCACCTGCGCCGTATCACCTTCAGCGCGCCAGACCTGCATTATTACCCGGCAGAAGCCGCCGCAGCGCATATCAAAGTGTTCTTGCCGCTCGCAGGCCAAACGCAACCAGACCTGCCCACGCTCACCGAGAAGGGCCCGGTATGGGCCGCCGATGCCGTACGTCCACTAATTCGCACCTACTCTATTCGAGCCGTTCGCCCGCAACAGGGTGAGATTGATATTGAGTTTGCCCTGCACGACCACAGCGGGCCAGCGGTGAACTTTGCACGTCAGGCCAAGCCGGGGGATAAAATTGGTATCAGCAACCCTGGCGGCCCCAAGCCAATGTTGCCAGAAGCCGACTTTTACTGCCTGGCAGGCGATCCTTCATCGTTACCGGCCATCGCCGCACTGCTGGAAAACTTGCCAGCACGTAGCGAAGGCCACGCTTTTATCCGTGTCGATACCCCTGCGGACGTTATCAATCTGCAAAAACCTGCCGGTGTTGAACTAAGCTGGATCATTGGAGGCACGGAGAAAACGGCCGATCTCATCACGCAATTCTGCGCCTTGCCACTGCCGCAAAGCGGCACCCAGTTCTGGCTGGCAGGTGAGGATCGTCTGGTGGTCGAACTGCGTCGTTACCTGCGCCGGGAGCGCCAATGTGAGCGTAATCAGCTTTATGCAGTGCCTTACTGGCGTGAAGGGTTAAATGAGGAGGGTTACCACCAGAAAAGGCACGATATCATGGATAACATTGACTCCTGATCGCCATTATCTGCCTTATTTTCCGTTGAAAATGCCGGTTAAGCCCCATTTATAGACGTTTAACAAGTAATGCCTGGTGTTTAACGTAAAAGTAAGTAAAAAAAACCGCATCAAATGCGGTTTTTTTGTTACTCTTATCGCATAAAGCAAAGTTTTGCTTTCTAAAAACTAAACACAACATCACATTATTACTCGGCGTCATGCGCAGAGTGTATCCTATTATTATTAACAACTTTCTGGATACGCTGACCCTATCTGCAGGTGAACAGCGATGACGGGCCACGCAGTTTGAGAAGGAGATGTACCGTAATGAAGTCGCACAACGATCCTGGCCGATCCAAATCTCGCCACACAGAGTATTCCCTGATTTTCCCTATCGCCGCGCTGGTTGTGCTCAACTTATGGAGCGGTACCAGCAGTTTCCCACTGATTGTGGCCATCAACATTATTGCCCTGGTCGGTATCCTCAGCAGTGCTTTCAGCGTGGTACGCCATGCCGACGTACTGGCCCACCGCCTGGGTGAACCCTACGGCTCGCTGATCCTCAGCCTGTCGGTAGTGATCCTGGAAGTGAGCCTGATTTCGGCACTGATGGCAACCGGCGACGCGGCCCCGGCCCTGATGCGTGACACACTGTATTCAATTATCATGATTGTGACTGCCGGACTGGTTGGGGTTGCCCTGCTGCTCGGCGGGCGCAAGTTTGCTACCCAGTACGTTAACCTTGGCGGTATCAAACAGTACCTGATGGCGATCCTCCCACTGGCGGTGATCGTGCTGGTGTTGCCAAGCGCCTTGCCTGGGGGCAACTTCAGCGTGGGCCAGTCACTGCTGGTTGCGGCCATCTCAGCGGCAATGTACGGCGTGTTCCTGCTGATCCAGACCAAAACCCACCAGAGCCTGTTTGTTTATGAACACGAAGATGACGATGGCGACCCACACCACGGTAAACCCTCGTCCCACAGCAGCCTGTGGCATGCCTCTTGGTTGATCGTGCATCTGGTCGCGGTAATTGCCGTAACCAAATTCAACGCCAACCCGCTTGAAGGCTTGCTCACCAAGCTGAACGCACCAACGCAGTTCACCGGTTTCCTGGTTGCGTTGCTGATCCTGTCCCCAGAAGGGCTGGGTGCTCTGCGCGCGGTGTTGAACAATCAGGTGCAGCGCGCCATGAACCTGTTCTTCGGCTCGGTGCTGGCGACCATTTCACTGACGGTGCCAGCGGTAACGATTATTGCCACCCTGACGGGCCAGACGCTAATCTTCGGCCTGCAGGCACCGCATATGGTAGTGATGCTGACGGTGTTGATATTGTGCCATATCTCGTTCTCTACCGGCAGAACCAACGTGTTAAACGGCACCGCGCACCTGGCGCTGTTTGCCGCTTATATGATGACGATATTTGCCTGATACCGGGTGGTTACAAAACATCAACGGGGCGCATTATTTGCGCCCCGTTCTATTTATAGTGCAAAGAAAATCAGTGCTGCAATCCCGCCAAACAGCAACCATTTGATAATGTAGTACCCCGTCTTGTTCCAGGCTTTTAATCGCTTGCCAACCTTACGCACGGCATAGATATATTTGAACAGCCGATTGACGCCGCCGGTACGATCGCCCTCTTCATTCGGTGCTGTCGCAGCACTCATCAAATTACGCCCCAACCAGTGATTCACCGCCTGCGCCCAACGGTAACGCATCGGCCGCTCGATGTCGCAAAACAGGATCAGACGGTTTTCCCCGCTCTGGTTTTCGGCATAGTGCAGATAGGTTTCATCGAACATCACCCCTTCACCATCGCGCCAACTGTAGCGTTCGCCATCCACTTCGATAAAGCAGCGGTCGTCATTCGGGGTGATCAGCCCAAGGTGATAGCGCAACGAACCGGCATAAGGGTCACGGTGGCGTGGCAAGCGGCTGCCATGAGGTAATTCGGCAAACATCGCGGCCTTCACCGAAGGCAGGCTGCGTAACAGCGCTGTGGTTTGTGGGCATAACGCCATTGCCGAAGGATGGTTATCCTCATACCACTTCAGATAAAAGCGCTTCCAGCCGGTTTTGAAGAAGGAGTTGAATCCGGCGTCGTTAAATTTATCCGACGCCTTGATTTGCTGGATCTCCATCAGTTGCTGCCCTTCTTCACGAATGGTCTGCCAGTTGTCACGCAGGATAATGAGATCGGGGAACTGCTCCGGTTGCAGGTAAGGCGTGGTCGGCACCCGTGAGAACAGGTACATAAACACGTTCAGCGGTGCGGTAAAGGTGGAATGGTCGGAAAGCTGACGCCAAAAAGGATAGCGAACACGGCCACGAAAATGAATGTAAATAACGCACAAAACCAATAAAATCAGAATGATATATTTCATGATGACTTCAGAACCCCAAAATACGACCATCAGTATGCCAAGCACGGCACACAACCCAACAATTCCCTTAGCTCCGTTAAGATCGGTTTAACGGCCACAAGACACCAATAGTTAACGTTATTGAAACTAAAATTCTATACAAAAAGCCGCAAAAATTTACACAAAGCTTAAACGAGAATGGGATTTACGCTAGGAGGGAGCTAACGATTTAGCAGAGTCGGATTGGGTGGAGTAAATGAACACACGGGGAGAGATACCGGATTATCGGTCAGGCAATCGAGACTCCCCTCACCCCAACCCTCTCCCGCAGGGCGAGGGAGCTGCAACGGTGCTGTGTTTGGAGAGGGGGCATTTTGACTAGGTCAGAACAGGGGGCGTTAATCCAGTACAGAAATTGGGTGCAAGAGCTAATCTGTGGCACGGTAGGTCCCCTCTCCCTGTGGGCTGAGGAATTGATACGGTGCCGTATTTAGTTATAGGAAGCAATCTGCAGCTTATTCACGAAGGAAATCGATACGGTGTTGTAAACCGGTAAAGCGGCCAATTGGTAGCACGGCCAGTCCCCTCTCCCTGTGGGAGAGGGTTAGGGTGAGGGGACGATCGCCGTAGCCAATGCCCCACCCTTTGCTAGCAAATCACTTCCCCTTGGTGAAGTTATCGGCAAATACCCGCTGCCGTATCTTGCTGACATCGACATCACCAATATAGCGCGCAATCCCGGCATAATATTTTTCATGATAGCCATGCTCCGGCTTTCTCAATTCGGCCAGCACCGCAGGCTTATCCGCATTTTCAAACACCAGGCGATACATTGCCACCACCAGCCCGGTACGATCGCTGCCGTGCCAGCAGTGAACCAACACCGGTTTCAGGGCAAAACGAATTTCTCTGAGTGCTGCAACCACGATGTCGTCATTAATTACGGCGGCATTGATCGCCACCCGGCGCAGAAGCAGGTCTGTGCCTCTGGCTTCGCTGTCGGTCATGCCACTGGCGTAAACTGAGTACGGTTTTAATGCCCTGCTGCTCGAGCGTTTGCATCTGGGCAGCGGATGGCTGAGAGGAGCGGTAGAGTTCTGGCGAGACCTGATGGTAGTTCTCTGGGGTCGTTGCATTTACCGAGGCAGTAAAACTCCCCACCAGCAGCATCGCGCCCAGTAACCACGTTTTCCCTACGCTGGACCGCCAGCGCTGAATATCGTCCATAATATTATTCCTTAGTGATCCTGCGATTTATTGTACTCAAATTGGCCGCAATGGCGCAGCTTTATTGGTATCATCCCATGCACTGCTGGCCACCAGCACACCATAGTTTCTACCACATATACAAAGAGTTAGTAATGGATATTGTGTTTAAACGCCTTAGCAATATCGATCGAAGCGAAATTATTGCCATAAACACTAACCCATTGGTTTTACTACAAATGCCCTTGGGTAATTCGAGTTTTGGCGATGCTGAATGTCTGGAATGGGTAAAAGGCAAAGAATCCCAATGGGATGAGTACGGATATGGGCCATGGGCTTTTACAGTAAGCGACAAATTTGTCGGTTGGGGAGGCTTGCAATACGAAAACGGAGATGCTGACTTGGCTTTAGTGCTGCATCCTGACCATTGGGGGCTCGGGAAAAAAATCTATGACAAAATTTTAGCTTATGCTTTCAATGAGATGGGGCTCAAGTCAATCACAATCCTGCTTCCCCCAACACGATTGAAAATTAAAGCGATATTTCGGCTGGGATTTCAGTTTGATGGTGACATTGAATATGACGGCGTTCATTTTATTCGCTATCGATTACACGCCCCTCAACGGTAAAATTCCACACTGGCGAACAATGTACTCATTTAAATTTGGGTCTTGATCTGTAAGTTTCATCGTTTCTAAGAAGGCCCAACCAAATATAAATTTCGTTTCATCAGTAAACTACGGATTACAAAATGTTCGGGGCATTAAAAAGGCCACCGAAGTGGCCTTTTGCAAGCTTTCAGACAAATTAATCGTAAGCATTAAGCGTGCGCTGGCACAAGGCAGAGCGCACACAGTCCTGTTTGTCGAAACGAATGATGCCGACCATCTCGTCCTCTTCGAAGCGCTCCAGCGCATCGCTAAGGCCGGATTTCACGCCGCGTGGCAAATCGCATTGGGTAATATCGCCGTTAACGATCACCGTGACGTTCTCGCCCAGACGGGTCAAAAACATCTTCATCTGGCTGGCCGTCACGTTCTGGGCCTCATCCAGGATGACTACCGCATTTTCGAAGGTACGCCCGCGCATATAGGCGAAAGGCGCGATCTCTACCTTGCCAATTTCCGGGCGCAGGCAGTATTGCAAGAACGACGATCCTAAACGGCGTAGCAGAATGTCATACACCGGCCGGAAATAAGGGGCGAACTTCTCAGAGATATCCCCCGGCAAAAAGCCGAGATCTTCATCCGCCTGCAGAACCGGACGAGTGACGATAATCCGATCCACCTCTTTATGTATCAGGGCTTCAGCTGCCTTGGCTGCACTGATGAAGGTTTTACCGCAACCGGCCTCACCAGTGGCAAATATCAACAGCTTGTTTTCTATGGCTGATAAGTAATGACCTTGAGCTTCGGTTCTAGCCTCGATGGTAGAAGTATCCCGGCTGTCACGAGCCATGCCGATAGATTCCACACCACCCATTTGTACCAGCGAGGTCACGCTTTCTTCTTCACGCTGGCGATGACTACGAGCGTCACGACGAATGACGCGTTTGGCTTCACGACGTGCTTTGATCACTGCTTTCTGTCTTCCCATAGTGGCACCTTACAGTTTGTTTCACCTACCGCAGGGCAGCAAACACCGAGCGATTATGTTACACACGTATCAGGTTGTGGCCCCCTTTAAAGCCATAGAATGACGTGAACACCTAGCCGCCAAAAGGCGCGGCTCTTTTTCACAGAACAACGAGATTGGTACAAAACAGGAGTGTGTGTCAGCCGGATTAATGCGAAAGGAAAGCCAAGAGTCGGTCAGAAATTGAGAGTCGTAGAGAGAGCCCTCGTTACAACGAGAAATCAGTGAAGGTATGTTATTTGTTGTTTGTAGCCCAACCAAGGACTTTACCATTAGCGATCCCCGCAGTGATATTTACAGCATTGAGCTGTGCACCGTGTGAAAACTACCGCCAGATGATTACAGTATAATGACATTCAACCGCGCTGCGTTGCTAAAATGTAAAAAAAATTAATATTTTTTGTTTCAACCCGCTGCAACACCACTATATCAAAGCATAACCGCCTCGGCATTAAATTATTTTATTGTTAAATATCAACACATTGATATTAACTCCGGCGAATGACATTTAGGTTGCCGGATTAAAAATTGAGCACATAAAAAAGCGCAGCCTTTGCGCTGCGCTTCTCTGTCCAACTAACAACTTTAGCGTCTCAAGCTTGCAACAAACTACTGGCCAAATAATCGCCACTCGTCTTGACGCCCGGTAACACAAAGAAATAGCCGCCACCGATAGGCTTGACGTATTCCTCCAGCGCCTCACCGTTCAATCGTTTCTGCACCGTCAGGAAACCCTGTTCCAAGTCTGCCTGGTAACAGACAAACAGCAATCCCATTTCCAACTGACCCGAATTGGAAACGCCCAGCGAATAGCTGTAACCACGGCGCAGCATCAGGTTGCTCTGGGTTTGTGGCGTACGCGGGTTGGCCAACCGAATATGGGCATCCATACGGATCAGCTTACCTTCCGGGTCTTTGGCATAGTCCGGTTCGTCATGCTCGTGCTTCATCCCCAACGGCGCACCACTGTGCTTTTCGCGGCCAAAGATGGTTTGCTGCTCCTGCAACGGCGTCCGATCCCAAAATTCGACGTGGAAACGAATAATACGCGCAGCCTGATAGCTACCGCCAACGGCCCACGCAGGTTCTCCCGCTTTATCACCGACCCATACCACCTGATCCATTAACGGCTTATCGCTGGTTTTTGGGTTGGCGGTGCCGTCTTTGAAGCCCAGCAGGTTAATTGGCGTCTCTTTGCCCCGGCTACGGGCCGAGTGTGCCGAGATAAAACCTTCCCGCTTCCAGCACACGCTGAGCAAGTCTGGCGAATGCTTGATGATATCGCGCAGCGCGTGGATCACCGTTTCATTGGTATTGGCACAGATTTGCAGCAACAAGTCACCATGACACAGGGCAGCATCGAGTGAATCGTTGGGGAAACGCGTCATGGTTTGCAGATGCAGCGGTTTCTGCGCCTGTAAGCCAAAGCGCTCATCAAACAGCGAAGTGCCAACGGAAACGGTGATGGTCAGGTTATCAGGGTAAATTTCCGGCCCCATAATGCCCGAATCCAACGGTGGCAGCTTGGGATCGACCTCCGATGCCTTACCGCCGCTGGTGAGGAACGCGATACGGCTGGTTAACAGCCGAAATAGCCGTTCAAGATCCTGTTTGTTGGTCGCCAACACGTCGAAAGCCACCAGCATCATGGCCGCTTGCTGCGGCGTCAAAATACCGGCTTGGTGCTGGCCGTAGAACGGTTGTTTTTGCCAGCGTTCGTCCTGCGAGGTAGCCAGCGGCTCTTCTGCAGCCCGCGCCAGGGATGGCCCCGCCAACGCCAGAGCACCGCCCATCATGCCCAAACCCTGCAACAACCGCCTGCGCGAAGGCGAAGCGGCCTGCTCATCTTGAGGAAACGGCCCGTTTTGCGGGCCGGTCTTGTTGTTCATCATGCTCAGCCTTAATCCAGACCCAGCACGCCACGCAGCTGTGACAGGTCTTCTGCCAGCGTAGTGATCGGCCCTTTCATCGCATTACGATCCGCGGTGGTCAGCTTCTCGTAAGACTCATAACCCTCTGCGGTCTTGTATTTAGCCAGGATGGTATCGACGGTTTTAAAGTTGGCGTCAATCTTCGCCAGCAGTGGCTGGTTGGCCTTTTCCAACAGCGGACGCAACAGGTTCACAATCTTCTGGGCGCCATCGACGTTGGCCTGGAAATCCCACAGGTCGGTACGGCTGTAGCGATCCTCTTCACCGCTGATCTTGCTGGCCGCCACTTCTTCAATCAAGCCAGCAGCACCGCCCACCACTTTGCTTGGCGGGAAGGTCAGTTCACCGATGCGTTTTTGCAACTCCAGCGTGTCTTTATACAGACCATCGGCATACTCATTCATGCCCTTGGTGGTGTTATCGGCAAACAGCGCTTTCTCCAGACGGTGGAAGCCGGTGAATTTTGGATCTTCGGCTTTTTTCTCATAGTCGTCTTCACGGGCGTCAATGCTGCCGTCCAGATCGGAGAACAGCTCGGCAATCGGTTCGATACGCTCGTAGTGCTGACGGGTTGGCGCATAAAGCTTGCGGGCCTGGGCCACATCACCGGCTTTGATCGCATCAGTAAACAGCTTGGTCTGCTTGACCAGCCCTTCAACTTCCTTGGTGACATAGACTTTATATTCGGCAATCGGGCCAACCAGATCCATCACATTCGGTTTGCCATCAGCTACCGCACCCGCAGCGGTGACGACAAGCTTGCCTTTCGGGTTGCTCAACAGCCCACAGGTCATGTCGTATTCGCCCGGTTCGAGGTTTGCCGTCATTTTTTGGGTGAAACCTGGCGCAATATTTTCGCGCTCTTCCACCACCATCACGCCTTTGAGGATTTCCCACTCCAGGTTCTTCTGGCTGGTGTTATGCACCACAAACTGGGTTTTACCGGCGGGCAGGGTCAACTGCATCGGCTCACACTGTTTGTCGTTTACGGTCACCTTAACTTGAGGGATATCCGCCGCCAGCGCGTTGAGGCTCAGCGCGAAAGCAGGAACGGCCAGTAATGCGGCATGCAATGCCTTGCGGCGAAATAACGGAGTAGACATACGGAATTCCCTAGTAAATTAGTGATGTGTCTTGCGTTGCGCCGGGATCGTTGAGGACTCCGTACGCTGCGGCAGGAAAAAGAAAATCAGAGCAGGGATCAGATACAGGAAATAGACCGCCACTTCGCTAACCGATGGCGCTTCCTGATAGCCGAACATTCCCTCTAACAGGGTGCCCAGCAGTGAATGCGTGGATAGCTGGTTGCTGAGGTCGAACGCGATATCCTGGAAGTGGTTCCACAATCCGGCCTCGTGGAAGGCACGGATCGCCCCGGCAGCCAGGCCCGCAGCCACGAACAGAATAAACAGGCTGGTCCATTTGAAGAACTTGGCCAGGTGCAATTTGATACCGCCCCAATAGATCAGCATGCCCACTACGATGGCGCACGCCAGGCCGAGCATCGCACCGATTGGCGCGGCAATGCCCACATCCTGCTGAAACGCGGCCAACAGAAAGAACACCGACTCCAGTCCTTCACGGGCAACGGCAAAAAACACCATCGCCACCAATGCCCATCCTTGTCTTTTACCCGAGTTGAGAGCGTTATCAATCGCCCCTTCAAGATGCACCTTCACCGAGCGGGAAACCTTGCGCATCCAGAACACCATATAGGTCAGGATGCACACCGCCACCACCGCTACCAGCCCTTCGAACAGCTCTTGCTGTTTTTGCGGAAACTCGCCGGTGGTTTCATTGATGAAGATACCTAACGCCAGGCACAGAGCAACGGCGACGATCACTCCAATCCATACCACACCAAGCCATTGACCGCGTTGAGTCCGCTTCAGATAGCTGGCGATCAAACTGACGATCAGCGCAGCCTCCAACCCCTCACGGAACATGATAAGGAAAGGAACAAACATAGAATATTAACCCCTGAAAAGGCGTTTGTAGTCAGCCGCGGGCGCTGGGTCGACCAGACTGCGGCAATGTAAAGAAAAGTAAACCAGAACGATAGTGATTATCATTCTACTGAAAAGAAAAACAAGAGGCGGAAGTGTGATTTTTATTAATCAAATGTCGCTAGTTGTTACAGCTTGGTAAGAGGAGTGATGGGGAAAGCGGATCTCTCCCCGATTACCGGGGAGAGATTAAGACGAATTTAGACCGTTTTGAACTCGGCCTCTGCCATATCAAAACGCTTGGTGATGGTTGCCGAAGGCTGGCGCCCCATCAGGCTGACCACCACGATGGCGATACAACCAAACACAAAACCAGGAATGATTTCATACAGACCCAGCCAGGCGAACTGCTTCCAGACGATCACGGTGATCGCCCCCACAAGCATACCGGCCAGCGCGCCGTTACGGGTCATTCGCGACCACATCACCGAGATCAGCACCACCGGGCCAAATGCGGCACCAAAGCCGGCCCAGGCATAGCTTACCAGACCCAGCACGCGGTTCTCCGGGTTAGCCGCCAGGGCAATCGCCACCAGCGCCACTACCAGCACCATCGCACGCCCTACCCACACCAGCTCACGCTGGCTGGCCTCTTTGCGCAAGAAGGCTTTGTACAGGTCTTCGGTGATCGCACTGGAACAAACCAGCAGTTGACAGCTCAGGGTGCTCATCACCGCCGCCAGAATAGCCGACAGCAGGATCCCGGCAATCCATGGGTTAAACAGCAGCATGGCCAGTTCGATAAACACCCGCTCGCCGTTTTGCGTCACATTGCCCGCTTGATCCGGGTTATTGGCAAAGTAAGCGATGCCGAAGAAGCCAACCGCAATGGTCCCCGCCAGGCAGAGGATCATCCAGATCATACTGATGCGGCGAGCGCTACGGATGGTGCGGTGGGAATCCGCAGCCATAAAGCGCGCCAGAATATGCGGCTGACCAAAGTAGCCCAGGCCCCAGCCCAGCAACGACAGGATCGCCACCAGATTCAGCCCTTTCATCATATCCAGATTGGCCGGGTTTTTAGCCGCGATCACCAGCATCGAACTGTCGATGCCGCCCACGGCGAAGATGACGATGACCGGCGTGAGGATCAGCGCAAAAATCATCAGGCTGGCCTGCACGGTATCGGTCCAACTGACCGCCAGGAACCCGCCGATAAAGGTATACAGGATGGTGGCGGCTGCCCCGGCCCACAGCGCGGTGGCGTAGGTCATACCGAAGGTGCTTTCAAACAGGCGCGCACCGGCCACAATGCCGGAAGCACAATAGATGGTGAAGAACACCAGGATCACGATGGCGGAAATCACCCGCAGCAGTTTGCTGTTATCTTCAAAACGGCTGGTGAAGTAGTCCGGCAGCGTCAAGGCGTTGTTGTTGGCTTCGGTATGGACGCGTAACCGTCCTGCCACCAGCTTCCAGTTCAGGTAGGCACCAATGGTCAGCCCGATGGCGATCCAGCTCTCCGAAATACCGGAAAGGAAAATCGCACCCGGCAGGCCCATCAGCAGCCAGCCGCTCATATCGGATGCCCCAGCAGAGAGCGCGGTCACCACGCTGCCCAGACTGCGGCCACCCAGAATGTAGTCGTCAAAGTTGTTGGTCGCCCGATAGGCCAGCAGGCCGATCACCACCATCCCAAGGATGTAGACCACGAAGGTCACCAGCATAGGTGTGTTCATTATTTCAAACTCTCCACTTTTTATTCCCTTCTCCCTTTCAAGCCGCCGTATGTTAGCAGCCTCTTGAAAGTTATCGGGTATTTTTATGTCAGTAATTTCACCCGCCAAGCGCCGGAACGGGGCGCATTGCGATGGTGGCGGATAAACAGCGTTTATACCCATCATGGTCTGAACGCTGGCTATCCTAGTTGAGGCAGTCAACAACCAACAAGAGATTTAACAAAAAAGTCACACGAAACTCACGCCAGGTCACATTTATTCGCTGTTAAGGTTGCACTCGCCATAGCCGAAATGAGTTGCACCTCTTACTTAACCCTGATTAATACAGGGAAATAACCTAGGTTCACACCACAACCCCACTTCTGTGCACGTAATCCGTAGCACTCAAGATGTTAAAAAATCGATTGGAGTCACACTTCGTTATGGAGTGCATTTAACAAGGTTGCACAAAGTTGCAACATGCAGGATATTGTCGGCATCAACAACCTAATTACGCTACGGATCGCCCCTAATCTAGCCGGTTATGAGGGGTCCAAATACAGGAGCTGGATTGGCATGGGCACTACCACAATGGGCGTGAAGCTCGATGAAGCAACCCGCGATCGCATCAAGAGCGCGGCACAACGAATTGACCGCACGCCACACTGGTTAATCAAGCAGGCTATTTTCAATTATCTTGAACGTCTGGAGAGCGGTTCCGATCTGCCAGAAATTCCAGCACTTGCCGTTGCCGGTCAAATAGAAGCGGATGATGTCGCGCCGCAGGTGCCTGAAGAGTCTCATCAACCCTTCCTTGAGTTTGCCGAACAGATCCTGCCGCAGTCCGTCACTCGTGCGGCTATCACCGCCGCCTACCGCCGCCCGGAAACCGAAGCGGTGCCAATGCTGCTTGAACAGGCGCGTTTACCCGCCGATCTGGCACAGGCTACCCATAAACTGGCCTATGGCATTGCCGAAAAGCTGCGTAACCAGAAGAGTGCCAACGGCCGTGCCGGTATGGTGCAAGGGTTGCTGCAGGAGTTCTCGCTCTCTTCTCAGGAAGGGGTGGCTCTGATGTGCCTGGCCGAAGCGCTGCTGCGTATTCCAGACAAGCCAACGCGCGATGCGTTAATCCGCGACAAAATCAGCAACGGCAACTGGCACTCCCACCTTGGCCGCAGCCCTTCGCTGTTCGTCAACGCCGCAACCTGGGGCCTGCTGTTTACCGGCAAGCTGGTGTCTACCCATAATGAAGCCAATCTCTCCAGCGCACTGAACCGCATCATCGGTAAACGCGGCGAGCCGTTGATCCGCAAAGGGGTCGATATGGCAATGCGCCTGATGGGCGAACAGTTTGTGACTGGTGAAACCATCGCCGAGGCGCTGGCCAATGCCCGTAAGCTGGAAGACAAAGGTTTCCGCTACTCCTACGACATGCTGGGTGAAGCCGCACTGACTGAAGCCGATGCGCAGGCCTATCTGGTTTCCTATCAGCAAGCAATCCACGCTATCGGCAAAGCCTCCAATGGCCGTGGCATCTATGAAGGCCCCGGCATCTCGATCAAACTTTCAGCGCTGCACCCACGCTACAGCCGCGCCCAGTACGATCGCGTGATGGAAGAGCTGTATCCACGCTTGCTGTCGCTGACGTTGCAGGCGCGCCAATACGATATCGGCATCAATATCGACGCCGAAGAGGCCGATCGGCTGGAGATCTCCCTCGATCTGCTGGAAAAGCTGTGCTTTGAGCCGCAGTTGGCCGGTTGGAACGGCATCGGCTTTGTTATTCAGGCTTACCAGAAGCGCTGTCCGTTTGCCATTGATGCGGTGATCGATATGGCCAGCCGCAGTCGCCGTCGCCTGATGATCCGCCTGGTTAAAGGCGCTTACTGGGATAGCGAAATCAAGCGCGCCCAGATGGATGGCCTGGAAGGCTACCCGGTGTATACCCGCAAAGTGTATACCGACGTTTCCTATCTGGCCTGCGCCCGCAAGCTGCTGGCGGTGCCGAACCTAATTTATCCGCAGTTTGCTACCCACAACGCCCACACCCTGAGCGCCATTTATCATCTGGCAGGCAATAACTACTATCCGGGCCAGTACGAATTCCAGTGCCTGCACGGCATGGGTGAACCACTGTACGAGCAGGTGGTAGGCAAAGTGGCCGACGGCAAGCTGAACCGCCCTTGCCGTATTTATGCGCCGGTCGGCACGCACGAAACGCTGCTGGCCTATCTGGTGCGCCGTCTGTTGGAGAATGGTGCCAATACCTCGTTCGTTAACCGTATCGCCGATGCCACCCTGCCGCTCGACGAGTTGGTAGCCGATCCGGTCAGCGCGGTCGAGGCCATGGCGGCTAGCGAAGGCCGCATAGGTTTACCACATCCGCGCATTCCATTGCCGCGTGAGCTATATGGTGAAAAACGCGTTAACTCCAGCGGTCTGGATCTCGCTAACGAACAGCGATTGGCTTCACTGTCCAGCGCCCTGCTCACCAGCGCAAGCCAACAATGGCGTGCCGAACCGATTATTGATGCTCCGTTGGATCAAGGTGTTGAACAACCGGTGATCAACCCAGCCGAACCGGGTGATATCGTCGGCTATGTGCGTGAGGCCACCGAAGGTGAAGTCAGCCGGGCATTAGACTCCGCTGCCGCGGCTGGGCCGATCTGGTTTGCTACCCCACCTTCCGAACGTGCCGCCATTTTAGAACGCGCGGCAGAGCTGATGGAGAGCCAGCTGCAAAGCCTGCTGGGGATCCTGGTGCGCGAGGCAGGTAAAACCTTCAATAACGCCATCTCAGAAGTCCGTGAGGCGGTTGATTTTCTGCATTACTACGCTGGCCAAGTGCGTGACGACTTCGCCAACGACAGCCATCGCCCGTTAGGCCCGGTAGTCTGTATCAGCCCGTGGAACTTCCCGCTGGCCATCTTCACCGGCCAGGTTGCCGCCGCCCTTGCCGCGGGAAACAGCGTGCTGGCAAAACCGGCAGAACAGACGCCGTTGGTCGCCGCCCAGGCGGTACGCATCCTGTTGGAGGCTGGCATTCCTCAGGGTGTGCTGCAACTGTTGCCTGGCCAGGGTGAAACCGTCGGTTCCCTCTTGGTCAATGATGCCCGCGTACGTGGCGTGATGTTCACCGGTTCTACCGACGTTGCGGGCATTCTGCAACGCAATATCGCAGGCCGTCTGGATCCTCAAGGCCGCCCAACCCCGTTGATTGCCGAAACCGGCGGTTTGAACGCGATGATCGTCGACTCTTCCGCCCTGACCGAACAGGTGGTGACCGACGTCGTGGCCTCCGCCTTCGACAGTGCCGGACAGCGTTGCTCTGCCCTGCGCATCCTGTGCGTGCAAGAAGACGTGGCAGAACACACCCTGAAAATGCTGCGCGGGGCGATGGCCGAATGCCGGATGGGCAACCCGGAACGCCTGTCTACGGACATTGGCCCGGTGATCGACGCCGAAGCCAAAACCGGCATTGAACGCCATATCCAGGCCATGCGAGCCAAAGGCCGCAAGGTTTATCAGGCGGCAAAAAGCCTGGGAGATGATGAGAAAGAGTGGGCTCGCGGCACCTTTGTGAAGCCAACGCTGATCGAACTGGAAAGCTTTGACGAGCTGCAAAAAGAGATCTTTGGCCCGGTGCTGCACGTCGTTCGCTTCCAGCGTGCCAATCTGGGCGCGTTGGTCGATCAGATCAATGCTTCAGGCTATGGTCTGACGCTGGGTATCCATACGCGTATCGATGAAACCATCGCTAGAGTCACCGATCATGCCAAGGTCGGTAACCTGTATGTTAACCGCAATATGGTGGGTGCAGTGGTAGGCGTTCAGCCGTTTGGTGGCGAGGGATTGTCTGGCACCGGGCCGAAAGCCGGTGGTCCACTCTATCTGTACCGCCTGCTAGCTAGCCGTCCACAGGATGCCGTGCAGCGTACTCTGAATCGCCAGGATAACGAGCGTCCTCTGGAAGCCACCGTACGCCCTACGCTGCTTGTGCCGCATCAGGCCTTGGAACAATGGGCCGTGGCGGAGAACCATCGCGAGTTGGCAGTCCTGGCGCAACAATACGCTGAACTGGGCCAGGGTGGCACCGTACGTCCGCTGCCTGGCCCAACCGGGGAACGCAACACTTACGCGCTGTTGCCACGCGAACGCGTGCTGTGCCTCGCGGACAACAACGCCGATGCGTTGAACCAGTTGGCCGCCGTGCTGGCGGTTGGCAGCCAGGCGCTGTGGCCGGAGGCAGAATTGCAGCGTACGCTGTATCGCAGCTTGCCAGCCGCAGTACAGGCACGGATCGGTTTCACCAAGGATTGGGCGCAGGATAAAGTCGAGTTTGATGCGGCCATCTATCACGGCGACGCCGATCAACTGCGCACCCTGTGTGAGCAGATTGCTCAACGTAGCGGTGCTATTGTCTCAGTGCAGGGCTTCGCTCGCGGTGAAACCAACATCCTGTTGGAACGCCTGTTGATCGAACGCTCATTAAGCGTCAACACCGCTGCCGCCGGGGGTAACGCCAGCCTGATGACTATCGGTTAATCGCCAAATTCGAGTGACACCACCAACCCCGCAGCAATGCGGGGTTTTTTATTGTCTGAGGTATGGCAGTTCAAAAGCCGTCAGGATGCAGATATCGCTTGCCATTGATCCATAAAGATATCCACCAAACCAGAGAGCTCTTCTCGGGTTGCGCCATTGCGGGCTTGCACAGACATGCCCTGGATGACATTGGCAATGTACTTACCCAACAGAGCACAGTTGGTGTTTTCCGGCAGTTCTCCCTGGCGAACACGCAGTTCCAGGCACTCGACAATTTTTTTCTCTGCGGAATTTCTTGGCTGGCTAAGCTGGTTAAATAACGCCTCATCCTCAGCAGACATCCCAAAAGTGGCAACAACCATAAAGCAGCCGGCGGGAGTCTCTGTGTCGGTAAACCAATCAACGCAAGTACGCAGCAACTGCTCAATTACCTGTGGTAAAGGGAGATCGTCCTGTTCAAGGATCACATCTCTGGCGTGACCGTAAGTGGCCAGATACTTATCCACCGCCGCACAAAATAAGCCTTCCTTG
Organism: Serratia sp. 3ACOL1; assembly: GCF_003668775.1. Classification (NCBI taxonomy): domain Bacteria; kingdom Pseudomonadati; phylum Pseudomonadota; class Gammaproteobacteria; order Enterobacterales; family Yersiniaceae; genus Serratia; species Serratia sp. 3ACOL1. Next base: position 2,106,814 of record NZ_CP033055.1, read on the forward strand.
CTACCAAACTCAGCGTATAGCGAAGAAGGTTTGGTTCCTGTTTCCTCAATCAGTTGAGACATCGACGTGGGTTCATAACCAAAGCGCCAGAACAACCCCATAGCCTTCTCCAGCACATCGTCGCGATCGAGTTTTTTAGGCCTGCCACGTGCAGGCCGCTCCGGTAGATCCTTTCTCATGTATAGGGCTCCAGGGCCTTGGTGACACCATTTATGTAACGATCACTATAAAATATTGCCCCAGTTTATACCATGGCGCCAATTAAAATAACGATCATTACAAAATATGATTGCATCATCACCACTCTGCGCGTATGGTCATTAAATAACGATTGTTACATAACCTGTAAGGATCGTCCTACGCAAAACTTTACTAAGGAATGGAATCATGAAATTACAGAGTTTATTAGCTATCGAAACACCGGTTATCCAAGCCTCCATGGTGTGGCTGAACTCTGCCGAACTGGCCGCTGCGGTCTCTAACGCTGGGGGGCTGGGAGTATTAGGCCCGAATGCCGGACGCCAGGTTGCCAACGGCGGAATAGTTGCGACCGTAGAGGCTTTCCGCCAGGAAATAAGGAAAACCAGAAGCTTAACGGATAAACCCTTTGCCGTTAATTACCTCCTGCCCATCGAAGGAGTCGATATCAGTTTTAAATACGCCGAGCCGTTGCTGGAGGTCATCCTGCAGGAAAAAATTAACATCGTCATAACCAGCGGTAAGGATATTACCAAAGGTGAAACATACATCCGCAGGCTGAAAGAGGCTGGAGTTATCGTTATTCACCGCGAAATCTCACCGACGGTTGAGAACTCCATCATGGCGGAAAATATCGGGGTGGATGCGATCATTGTCACCGGCCATGAGGCTGGAGGACACCTGAGTGAACACCGTATCAGCACCCTGGTTTTACTGCCCCAGGTCACCGATGTGGTCAAAATCCCGGTGATTGCCGCCGGAGGTATCTATAACCTGAAAACCGCAAAGGCGGCCATGGCAATGGGAGCTGCCGGGATCTATGTCGGCACACGTTTTATCACCACGTTTGAATCCCCTGCCAGCCTCAATACCAAGCAAGCGATTGTCGACGTTCAGTCTGAGGAGTTGGTTGAAATTAATACTCCGGCGGGAGATATTCGCGTCATCGCCACCGAGAGTATCCGCGCGGGACGCGGCGAGAGCGAAGTGGGCATCATCAAGACAGGTATGTTAGACGGAGACCACCAATATGGGGTGATCACGGTATCTGGCGCCGCTGGCGGCATTGGCAAGATTAGCAGCGTTAAGGAAGTGGTCTGCGAATTCTCTTCTGCCTTTCACTAATAGATTCTGTTGAGTAGCCAGTAGCACCACGAACATCCCAAAAGCCCTGGCAGAATGAAGATGGCAGCCCCAATTGCGAGCCTCTTCGCAAACCCCGCATTGACGCGGGGTTTTTTATTGCCTGCACAAAAGTCAGCCGATACCGTATTCATCTCCTTGCCAATAAATGTGTATGGTGTGTATTATAAGGAATGAACAGGTGAAAAGTTCAGAACTGATTAAACGACTCGAAAGCCATGGTTGGGTTTTACAACGGATCAAAGGCAGCCACCATCAATTCAAACACCCCAACTCACCGTTGGTGATCACCGTGCCTCATCCCAATAAGGATGTGAAATTGGGAACGCTGCGGCAAATCATGAAGGATGCAGGGTTGCTTAATTCCTAGACCATTTCGCAATGACGAGGTAACACTATGTTTTATCCCGCTTATATACATGCCGAGCCCGATGGCAGCGCCAGCGGCTTTTTTCCCGATGTGCCAGGCTGCTACTTTGCCGGAGACAGTCTCGATCAGACCTTCCAGGATGCCAAAAGCGCGCTGGATGCCCACTTTGAATTATTGAGCGAAGAGAATCAGGCCATTCCACGCCCACAAGCAGTGTCCTTCCATCTGGCTCAGGGCAACGACGCCCTTAATGGCGGCCAGTGGTTACTGGTGGATATCAATATGGACAAGTTCGATGGCCGGGCAGAACGCATCAATATCACGTTGCCCCACAGGTTGCTCAACCGTATTGATTCGTTGGTGCAGCAGCACCCGGGTTATGGCAGCCGCAGCGCATTTCTCGCCGCCGCAGCGCGTAATGAGTTGTTAAAGGCAGGATAACGAGGTTAAGGGGGCATCGCCCCCTGACAAACTCACTGATTGAGAAACTTATCCAGAAACTGCTTGGTTCGCTGATGCTGCGGGTTGGCAAACAACGCCTTCGCGGGCCCCTGTTCGACAATGCGGCCATGATCCATAAAAATGGCGCGATCGGCCACATCACGGGCAAAGCTCATTTCGTGGGTGACGATCACCATGGTGCGTTTCTCTTCTGCCAAGGCGCGAATGGTATTGAGCACTTCACCAACCAGTTCAGGATCCAACGCAGAGGTAGGTTCATCAAACAAAATGACCTCGGGCTGCATCGCTAACGCCCTGGCAATGGCTACGCGCTGCTGCTGGCCGCCGGACAAACGTTTAGGGTAAGCCTGCTCTTTACCGCTCAGCCCCACTTTTGCCAACAGGACACGCGCCAGCTTTTCAGCGCTGGCCTTGGCCTCTCCTTTAACGATCACCGGTCCTTCGATGATGTTTTCCAACACCGAACGGTGGGGGAACAGGTTGAAGCTCTGAAACACAAAGCCCACCTGCTGGCGCAGGGCCCGTACCTGATTTTTTTGTTTGCTCAACGGGCGAGCGCTGTCGATCAAGATGTCACCGACACGGATAGTGCCAGAATCCGGCACCTCCAGCAGGTTGATGCTGCGTAACAAGGTCGTCTTACCGGAACCACTCGGCCCGATAATCGCCACCACTTCTCCCGCGTTCACCTCAAGATCGATACCGTGCAATACGGTCTGCCCTTTGAACTTTTTAACCAACTGTCTGACTTCGATGGCGCTCATCGGCTACTCCTGATCCTGACGGTTAACGTGCGCTTCCAGGCGGTTCTGCAACGCGGAAAGCAAGGTGGCCATCACCCAGTAGATCAGCGATGCCGCCAGATACATGGCGAACACTTCCAGCGTACGTGAGGTGATCAGCTGCGCCTGACGGAACAGCTCCGGCACCTGAATGGTCGCCGCCAGCGAGGTATCCTTGACCAACCCGATAAAGCTGTTGCCCAGCGGAGGCAGCGCGGTGCGAGCCGCCTGCGGCAGGATAACCCGGCGCAGAGTCTGCCAGGGCGTCATGCCGATACTGGCCGCCGCTTCCCATTGCCCTTTATCGATCGAGGAAATCGCCGCTCGCAGCGTTTCCGACGTATAGGCGGCGGTGTTTAATGAAAGGCCGATTAATGCCGCCGGGAACGGATCCAGCTCGATGCCAAACTGCGGTAAGCCGTAATAGATCATAAACAGCTGGGCGATCAGCGGCGTACCGCGAAACAGGGAAACGTAGATGCGTGACAGCCAGGAGATCGGCCATAACGGCGAAAGGCGCATCAGCGCCAGCAAAAAACCGAGGATCAAACCGAGCGCCATGCCCCCCAGACTGAGCTGGAGGGTCAACAGCGCACCCCGTAATAAAAATGGCGCTGAATCCAGCGCCAGTTGGATACTCTCTTGCATTATTTAGTTACGTCCGCGCCAAACCATTTTTCAGAGATCTTCGCCAACGTCCCGTCTTTCTGCATTTCGGCAATCGCCTGATCGATAGCGGCCAGCAGTTCCGGATTGTTTTTACGCACCGCTACGCCAGCTTCCTGGCGAGAGAATGCCGGGCCAGCGACAGCCAGCGTATCACCGGTTTTCTTCACCAGATCCAACGCCGCCAGACGGTCGACTAAAATGGCATCGATGCGGCCTACGCGCAGATCCTGATATTTGGTTGGGTCATCGTCGTAGGTACGCACATCAACACCCTGCACGTTGTCACGCAGCCACTGTTCGTAGTTGGTGCCCAGACCCACGCCGACCTTTTTACCCTTCAGGTCGTCGGCCTTGGTAATAATGCCTTCATTGCCTTTCTTCACCAGCGCCTGGATACCGGAAACGGTGTAAGGGGTAGAGAAATCGTACTTTTTCTTACGCTCATCGGAGATAGTGACCTGGTTAATCACCACATCGATACGCTTGGACTCCAACGAGGCTAACATGCCGTCCCATTTGGTTGGATTGAGCTTGGCCTTCACCCCCAGATGTTCCGCCAGTGCATTAGCGAAATCCACCTCAAAGCCGGTCAGTTTGCCGTCCTCGCCCTGGAAGCTGAACGGCGGATAGGTGCCTTCCAGCCCAACGATCAGCGTGCCGCGCTGCTTGACCTGATCGAGCAAGTTATCGGCCGCGTAGGTTTTCACGTTCAAGCCGGTGGTCAGCGCCACGGCCATCACACCCAGCAGCAGTTGACGACGAAATTTTGAAAAGACCATAGACACCCCATCTGTTGTTTATCTTTTTGATTTCATGACTTTAACAGTCATAAATACTTCATAAAGGAATATAACCTAATAACTATAGTTCTAAATGGAATAACAACTGTGCTCGGCATCAGACCTGCGGATGATAGGCGAACAGCGCCGGTGCCCCACCGGTATGCACAAACAGGATCGGACCTTCATCGCGAAAACGTTTCTGGCTGATGCCATCAATCAACCCCGCCATCGCCTTACCAGTATAGACCGGGTCCAGCAGCACACCTTCCTGCTGCGCCAGCAGCTTCACCGCCGCCATACCTTCGTCATTCGGCATACCGTACTGCGGGGCAAAATAGTCATCCCACAGGGTAATGGGGGCCAGCTCGTCAATATCCAGCGAACAGGCGACCGCTTTTTGCAACTGTTCAACCTTCGGTAACTGATCGATCACCTTGCGGGAAACGGTCACGCCAATCAGTTCGCTCTCAGGCAGCAGTTGCTGTAGCCCCACCGCCAGGCCGGCGTGAGTCCCGGCACTGCCGGATGCCACTACGATCGAACTGAAGGTGACGCCATGGCTTTGTGCAGCAATTTCCAGCGCACACTGCACATAGCCCAATGAGCCGAGCGCGTTGGAACCCCCTACGGGGATAACATAAGGACGGAAACCCTGGGCTTCCAAACGTGTGGCCAGATCGGCCAGTTGCATCTGCGGATCATGCAAGGCATCGCACATCACCACTTCAACATTGAACAGATCGAGCAGCAGACGGTTACCGTTACTGAGGTAGTTTTCCGCTTTGGTATCGATGGGGTTTTCCAACAGCGCAACGCATTGCAGGCCGAGCTTGGCCGCCACGGCGGCGGTCTGGCGAACGTGGTTGGATTGAATGGCACCGGCGGTAACCAGGGTATCGGCCCCTTGGCGTACCGCGTCGGCGGCTAAAAACTCCAGTTTCCTCAGCTTGTTACCACCCATGGCCATCGGCGTGACATCGTCACGTTTGATGTAAATGTCGCGGCCAAGGTAGTCTGAAAGGCGGGATAACTTTTCGAGCGGCGTGGCAGAGCCAACCAAATCCAGGCGCGGGAATTGCGCCAGTTGCTGTTGCAGATCCACAACTTCCCCCAGGGAATAAAATAACGGTGTTTGAGTGATAGATTTATCAGATGTGCTCTGAATAATCACTCTTTATTCGTGGGGGTGGCTGCAGGGTAACCCGGCTGGCCGAGTCGAGTTAATCAATACGGAGTTGAACGGGCGCCGCATGCAGCGCCCCTACATTATGAGTTGGCGGAGAAGGGTCCGCAGTCTCAGTAACTTTTTTGCCAGGCCAGGTACTGGTCGTATTTACGCAGCGCAATGCGGTAGTTATCGCTCACCGCCGGTGGCAGATCATCAATAATACGCTGATGGTTGAACGCGCTGGCAAACTGATCGGCAGGATAGTTGTGCGCCACCAGCATTTCATCCAGGCGCCGCAGGCGCACGACATATTCGCGGATGGTGCTGTGGTTCATCTCGGTCTGTTCAAACAGATACTGTTTAAACGCCATGATGTCGAAGTAGCTGGGGTGACTATTACAGGAGATTTCACTACAAAACCGGCACAGCGCGGTCAACTCGCTTTGCACGTTTTGCCAGACCAGCTCGTCAATCGGTTGATCCATCCGGGCGATGGCTTCCTTATTGATGATCTTGCCACGGAACACCAGTGCCATGCGGTCGAGCACCTTCTCGCACTGGGAGCAATGGGTTTGGCTGTGTTTATAATCTTTCAGGTAGCGGCTGAGTGGCCGTTTCTTCAACTGTTTTCCTGGCATCTTTTGCAGTCCATTTATTGCGGCAGTAATCAGGTTGGTTAGGGAGGCAGGCTTTGGGGTTCAGTTGTCCTGGGCCAGACGTGCCCGCAGGCGTTTAATTGCCTGGCTATGCAACTGGCTGACTCGCGACTCACCCACATCAAGCACTGCGCCAATTTCCTTCAGATTCAACTCCTCCTGGTAATACAACGTCAGCACCAGTTTTTCGCGTTCCGGCAGCGCCTCGATGGCATCGATCACCCGCTGGCGCAGATTGCCTTCCAACAGTTGATGCAGCGGATTGGCAGCTTCATGACCTTCCAGCACCGGTTCGGCGCTGTCGCCATGCTCTTCCTGCCATTCGTCGTAGGAAAATAGCTGGCTATTATTGGTGTCCAGCAGGATCTGGCGATACTCGTCCAGCGAGACATCCAACCCCTGCGCCACCTCCACTTCGCTTGCTGGGCGGCCAAGCCGCTGTTCCAACTGCTGCATCATGCGCGCCACTTCCCGAGCGTTGCGGCGTACGCTGCGCGGCACCCAGTCGCGGCTACGCAACTCGTCGAGCATTGCGCCGCGAATACGCTGCACGGCATAGGTCGTGAAGGCCGTTCCTTGCAGGGCATCGTAACGCTCAACAGCGTTTAACAGCCCTATTCCCCCAGCTTGCAGCAGATCGTCCAGTTCCACGCTGGCGGGCAGCCTAACCTGCAGGCGTAACGCCTCGTGGCGCACTAACGGTACGTAGCGTAGCCAGAGAGAATTTTTGTCCATGACGCCTTCGGCGGTATACAGATCGCTCACTATGTCTAACCTGCGGATAACGGAGTCATGGCTATTATCCGTAGCAGGTGCAATACCAATCGTCTGAACAGCCGTACAAAACGGGCTTTATTTGTGCCATGTAAAAACCCAGACGGCAGCAGAAGACAAAAAAACCCTGCCGAAGCAGGGTTTGGATGACAAGGCTAATCTGAAGGAGTCGATTAACGCAGCAGGGTCAGTACGTTCTGGGTAGACTGGTTAGCCTGGGCCAGAACAGAGGTGCCAGCCTGTTGCAGGATGTTGGCACGGCTCATGTTGGACACTTCGGTCGCGTAGTCGGCATCTTGAATACGAGACTGAGATGCAGACAGGTTGTTCACGGTGCTGTTCAGGTTGTTGATAACAGAATCGAAACGGTTCTGTACCGCACCCAGGGAAGAACGCAGGCCGTCAACCTGTGACAGAGCTTTATCCAGTACTGCCAGTGGATCAGTGGTTTTCGGTTCGGTAGACTGTTGCGCGCCTTTGGTTACTTTACCTGAGGAATCCAGAGAGGCTTTGAAGAAGGCATCATTACCATCAGCATCTTTGCCTTTAACCACATAGCCAGCTTTACCTGCTGCATCAGTGTAAGAACGCAGTTCATCACCAGCGCTAAGACCACTTACAGTAGTGGTGCCTACTTTAACTTGAGTCTGCTCTGTCAAACCGGTTGGTTTGGTAGTAACAACACTGGCAGCAACGCTTGAATCGAAGGAGAATTCGCCAGTACCACTAACAGCACCTTTCACCCACTCACTTGCACCAGTCTGGATGTAAGAATCAGTACCATCGCTGTAAACTTTACCGTCGGTAGATGTCTTAGGTGTAGTTGCACTGGTATCAGCTGCGATAGTCGGAGCAGCCATCTTGTCGATAGATGTCACTGCTGTAGTGCCCACTGCAGTAGGGTCAATGGAATCAGCAACGCTGAATTTATCCAGACCCAGAGTTTTGGCGTTGATATTTTTCAGATCGATATCGATGGTTTCACCATCGTTGGCACCGACTTGAATGGTCAATTTCTGGTCGCCGCTCAACACTTTCACGCCGTTGAAGTCGGTTTGCTCTGAAATACGGTTGATTTCGTTCAGACGCTGAGAGATTTCATCCTGGATTGACTGCAGGTCGCTAGAAGAGTTAGAACCGTTCTGAGACTGCACGGTCAGACGACGGATGTTCTGCAGGTTGTCGTTGACTTCGTTCAGTGCGCCTTCAGTGGTCTGCGCCAGAGAGATACCGTCGTTAGCGTTACGAGAAGCCTGAGTCAGGCCCTTGATGTTAGCGGTGAAACGGTTAGAGATCGCCTGACCCGCAGCATCATCCTTCGCGCTGTTGATACGCAGACCGGAAGACAGACGCTCGATAGCGGTCCCCAGAGAAGACTGAGATTTGTTCAGGTTGTTCTGCGCCATCAACGACAGGCTGTTGGTATTAATTACTTGTGCCATAATTTGCTTTCCTTACGAATCAGTTGCGACGTTCGCATTCACAATTAAAGGGTTCGGACCTTGTTGGTCCACGGCGTCAACCACCGTCTCCTCAGGTATCGGCGCTCCCCCCGCAACCTTTAGATTTTTTTTCCGTTTTTTTCACTTTTCGCCAATGGCGCGAATAACGCTGTTTTTCCCTCTTCTACTGCGCCATCGTTTTTTCTATTTATCCGTAAACTTTTTGAATACTGAGCCGATAACGCATAGAGCGTAAAAGTCATTGACCATAGGAGAATCACGAATGGCATCGATTAGTTCATTAGGCATCGGCTCAGGGCTGGACCTCAACGGCTTGCTGGACAAGCTGACCAAGGCGGAACAACAACGTCTGACACCTTATACTACCCAGCAAACCAGCTATAACGCCAAGCTGACTGCCTACGGCACGTTGAAAAGCTCGCTGGAAAAATTCGATAACCTGAGCAAGGATTTGGCCAAGCCAGAATTCTTTAACAATACTACCGCCACCACTCACGATCAGTTTAACGTGACTACCACCGCCAAATCGGTCCCGGGTAACTATAGCGTCGAGGTGCTGCACCTGGCGCAGCCGCAAACCTTGACGACAAAGGCCGATATTAAAGATCAAGCGGAGAAGCTGGGCACTAGCGGCGCCAGCGATCGTTCGATTTCGATCACCGCCGGCAACCCGCCCAAAGAGGTCAAAATCCCGCTAGGTGACGATCAAACCTCACTGCTGGAAATGCGTGATGCGATTAACGGCGCCAAAGCCGGGGTGAACGCCACCATCATGCGCGTGGGCGACAACGACTATCAGTTGGCCATCAGTTCCTCCACCACCGGCGAAAAAAATACGGTCAAGGTGCAGGTTAATAATGACGATAAACTGGGGGCGATCTTAAATTATGATCCTACCAGCACCAGCAACTCGATGAAGGAAACGGTCAAAGGCCAGGATGCCGAGTTGACCATTAACGGCACCACCATCAAGCGCAGTACCAATTCGATCGCCGACGCCCTGCAAGGGGTGACGCTGGATCTGAAAACCACCACCAAAACGGGCGAACCGCAGAACCTGGTGATCACCGCAGATAAAAGCGGCACCTCGGACAAGGTCAAGGCTTGGGTTGATAGCTATAACTCGCTATTGGATACCTTTAATTCCCTGACCAAATACACCCCAGTAAAGAGTGGCGAAGCACAGAACAACAAAAATGGGGCGCTGCTGGGCGACAACACGCTGCGCGGCATCCAATCCTCAATCAAGAGCGCGCTGAGCGCCGCACAGGACAACCCGGAGCTGAAGGGCCTGGGCAACCTGGGTATTACTACCAATACCAAAACCGGCAAACTGGAATTGGACAGCGAAAAGCTGAAAAAAGCGATCGATGAAAAACCCGATCAGGTGGCCAATTTCTTCGCTGGTGATGGCAAGGAGAGCGGTATGGCGACGGAAATCCACAATGAGATCCAAAACTATATCAAGGCCGGTGGCGTGATTGAGAACTCGACCAAGAGTATCAATACCAACCTCGACCGTTTGAATACCCAAATCACCCGCGTGACCGAAAGCATTCAAAACTCCATCGATCGTTACAAACAGCAATTTGTTCAGTTGGATACCATGATGTCGAAACTGAATGGTACCAGTAATTATTTAACCCAACAGTTCACGTCTAAATAGGCGTGTTAACCAGGTAAAATAGCATGTACAACCGCAGCGGAACCCAGGCTTACGCCCAGGTTAGTGTAGAAAGTGGCGTGATGGGTGCCAGCCCGCACCAGCTCATCGTGATGCTATTCGACGGGGCGCTCAGCGCCCTGCTTCGTGCACGCATCCTGATGAATCAGGGGAATATCGCCGGCAAGGGGCTGGCGATCTCAAAAGCGATTAATATCATTGATAACGGGCTAAAAAATGGCCTCAATCATGAACAGGGGGGGGAGATCGCCGATAATCTCGCCGCCTTATATGACTATATGAAACGCCGTCTGATGCAGGCCAACCTGCACAATGATGTCGCAGCCCTTGACGAGGTCAGCGGGCTGCTGGAGAACATTGCCGACGCCTGGCGCCAAATTGGCCCAAATTATCAACCCGTTCAGGACGGCGTATAATGGAACACCACCAACAACTGCTATCGGCCTATCAACAGATCCATACCCTGAGCGAGCAAATGATCACACTGGCGCAGGCTGGCCAGTGGGATGCGCTGATTGAAATGGAGATCACCTACGTCCAGGCGGTAGAAAAAACCGCCCAACTGGCGGGTATCCCTGAACCATCTTCGACCTTGCAGGATATTTTACGCAGTAAATTGCAGCAAATCCTCAACAACGAAACCGAAGTGAAGCGACTGATGCAGCTACGCATGAACGAATTAACGGTTTTGATCGGGCAGTCTACCCGCCAGAGCGCGGTCAACAGCACCTACGGTCAATTCCATGACCGCGCTTTGCTGCTTGGTGAGCCGCAATCAAGATAAATCTTATGTTTAACCGCCTGTCCTAAGTAATTAATAGGATAAAACACTATTATTATCCCGTTGCACCATAATATAAACGCATGAGATTTGAATAATTCGTATGGCAGGTAATGCATGAAAATGCAAACCGCTGGCACTATTGCCGATTTAATGGATAACACTTATCCCGACACGGACGTTTTCTGTTCAACAGGAAACTGATTCTTGACAAGTAAATTACCGAGTTGTGATCGGCAACAGGCGAAAAAATGTTGCTCCATCCCCCAGCAAAGCGTAAAGATATTCGTAGATAATAACGATGAAATGAATATTGATGGAACGCTTAATTAATTTTTGTCCTGGGATCGGTGCCTCAGCACACATCATTCAGCATACTGAACTGCGACTTCCGTCGCTCTATTTTGAGCAGACGCATCTGTTTTTGATCCAGCAAGGGCAAACACGTATACGGTGGCAGCAGCGGGAGGTGGTAGCTCGCGCTGGGGAGCTGTTGATCATAGAAGGTGGGCTAACCGCCGATGTGATTAATAGCCTTTCAGACAGCGGAATATTCAGCTGCCAACTGCTGATTTGCGATCCCTTGCTGTTTGATACGCTAGCCAATGCGCCTATCGCGCCGCCGCCGATCCCTTTCACCGGCGTCACTACGCTGACGAAACTCCCCTGCCCGTTTTTGCACAGTTTTGAAACCGCGGCGCTGGCACTGACGCTGCACGATCGTTTTCCCCAGATGATTATCCGCCATAAAATGTGCGAAATCCTACTGTGGCTGGCACACCTGGGGATCCGATTCACTCACCAGGAAGCCAATAATCTGACCCAGCAGGTGCGCCGCTTGCTGGCAAGCGATCCGCAACGGATTTGGACCGCCGCTGAAGTGGCTGAAAATCTGATGATGAGCGAGGTGGTGCTGCGGCGTAAACTGTCGGCGGAGAATAGCGCCTTGCGCAGCCTGATGATCGACGTACGTATGAGCCGCGCGCTGCTGTTATTGCAGGCCACAGACTGGCCGATTTCCGCCATTGCACAATATGTGAGCTATGAGAGTTCTTCTCGTTTTGCCGAACGCTTCCGTAAACGATTCGGCTTCGCACCTACCGCCATCCGTGGGCACCAGCGAATTATGCAGCCCACCGCCGCGCAGCCCCCGGCATATCCATGGCTAAATACGGTAGAGGAATAAGTGCAGATTTTAACAACGGCAGGCTGAGGATGTGACGAAGGCCACCCAGAGTGGCCCGTACATCAGTTGAACTTAACTAACACATAGATTAATGCGGCCAACACAATTAACATGACAATGCTGAAAAAACGCCATCTCACTTCACTTTTAGTGCTCATCACCTTTCCTGAGTAAATACTATTAGCGCTATTATTTCCGTAGAAGAAATAACATCCTTGCCAAAGCTGTGCATCGTTCATCTTATCCACAACAGCATCAGCAGACTCCAAAGTACGATCAAAAAAATAACAACCACCGTACATTAAGAATTAGGTCTTCCAATAAAACAGAGGTATTTCTTTAAGTTACACAGTTCGCGGTTTTCTGCCAGTGCTTGAATGAGACTCAATTGCCTCACCGTCGGGCTATACTTTTTGCGTGGGCTAAAAGCGACAGAAAACGACTCCACTCAAAAATATGAGATAGTTCCTTGATGCGGTAAGGATATATCTAATTTACATCCCGGTTAATTGACATTTAGGACAATAACTACAAGTATTAGCTTAATTAACCAATTTCAAGGAGGATAAGATAATGGAGTATTTGGTAGCATCGCTGACTGTTTTATGCCTTTTTTCCTTTAAGAAACACGCTAAAGTTATTGATAGTAAAAAGATTGGTGTTGCCCATAAAAAACACCGTCGACGCTCAAGACACCGGCTTGCCATGATTTATTGATTAGGCAAACGGGTCGAAAACCACTGAGAATCACATTAGGGAGGCTTACGCCAATACAGAGCTGATTATCTGTTGTGCGCTAAAGCCACCCTTTATTTACCGCTACACCGCCATATTCATGACGTCTTGGTAAGCCGCAACCAGTTTATTACGCACCTGCACTCCCAGTTGCAAAGACACCGAAGACTTCTGCAGATCGACCATCACGTCGTTCAAACTGATACCCGGCACACCCAATTCAAAATCCTGTGCTTGCTGGCGTGCAGTTTGTTGAGTCTCGCTGATCTTACCGAGAGCCGCCTTTAACTCATTGGCAAAGCTTGCTCCCTGCACCGGATCGTTTTGTCGCAGCGCTCCGGCCTGAACCGCCGTGGCTTGCAACTGCTGCACCACTCCTTCAATACCCTGAATTGCCATCATGACCTCGTCACTTCATTCATACCCTATGGATTTCAAGCGGTGGCCTGAAAGACGGCGGGAAAACCGCGCCTTCATTCGCCTGCATGATCCCGATGTTGAACACCCTACCACAGTGTTTTCCGGTTAAAGCGGCTAATTAACTGCAAAAACACCGGTTTATCGGGCCATCAAAATTTGCCCCTAGAGCAAATAATGGCATGCCCAAAAATGGGGGCGCTTTTGTTAGGCCGTAAAGAACTGTGTATTCAGGGAGTCTGTTTTGTCATCACACAACAACGCTAGCCATACCTCGAACCCACCAGAGTGGGTACCAGCATGAATGGTGAAAGCCGTGATAACGGCCTGCTGGCCCTATGGAATCGCCTGCGTGCCAACCCTAAAATTCCACTGCTGATCGCGGCCTCGGCGGCGATCTCCATCGTGGTTGCGCTGACGCTATGGGCCAAAAGCCCGGATTACCGCGTGCTGTACAGCAATCTCAACGATCGCGACGGCGGCGCTATCGTCACGCAACTCACGCAGATGAACATCCCCTATCGCTTTACCGAGAACGGCTCTGCGTTGATGATCCCGGCGGAAAAGGTGCATGAAACCCGCCTGCGTCTGGCGCAACAGGGGCTGCCTAAGGGAGGCGCCGTCGGCTTTGAACTGCTGGATCAGGAAAAATTCGGCATCAGCCAGTTCAGCGAGCAGATCAACTACCAGCGCGCGCTGGAAGGCGAACTGTCACGCACTATCGAATCCCTGGGGCCAGTACAGAATGCCCGTGTACATCTGGCGCTGCCTAAGCCTTCGCTGTTTGTGCGCGAACAAAAGAATCCTTCAGCTTCCGTAACGCTAACGCTGCAACCTGGCCGCACCTTGGACGACGGCCAGATCAATGCCGTGGTGTATATGGTGTCCAGCAGCGTGGCCGGTTTGCCGCCGGGCAACGTCACGGTGGTCGATCAGGCTGGCCGCTTGCTGACCCAATCCGACGGCACCGGGCGCGATCTCAATGCCGCACAGTTGAAGTACGCCAATGAGGTTGAGAACCGCTATCAGCGCCGTATTGAAGCCATTCTGGCACCGATTGTCGGCAGCGCGAACGTGCGTGCACAGGTAACGGCACAAATCGATTTCTCCACCCGCGAGCAAACCGACGAACAGTACCAGCCCAACCAGCAGCCGGATAAATCCGCGATTCGCTCCAGACAGCTCAGCCAGAGTGAACAGAACGGCGGGCAACCGATCGGCGGCGTACCGGGTGCCCTTTCCAACCAGCCGAGTGCAGCACCGACTGCGCCGATAGAAACACCAAAAACTACGGCTGCGGGCAATACTAATACTCCTGCCACGGCAAACAATGCCAATAACAGCACGCGTACCGGGGCTAGCGGTAACGTAGCGCAAAACAGTCGCCGTGATGAAACCACCAACTATGAGGTGGATCGCACCATTCGTCATACCCAGCACAAGGCTGGGGCGGTGGAACGCCTGTCGGTCGCCGTGGTGCTCAACACCCTGGGCACCGATAAGGACGGCAAACCGCTGCCGATGAGCAAAGAACAGTTGGCCCAGGTGGAATCGCTGGTCCGTGAAGCGATGGGTTACTCCAGCAGCCGTGGCGATACGCTTAACGTGGTCAACACCCAGTTCAACGATGTAGAGCAGACCGGCGGCGAGTTGCCTTTCTGGCAGTCACAGTCGTTTATCGATCAGTTGTTCAACGCAGGCCGCTATTTGCTGGTGCTGCTGGTGGCCTGGATCCTGTGGCGCAAGCTGGTTCGTCCACAGTTGCAAAGCCGTCAGCTCGCACAACAGGCCGCGATCACCGCTGCCAAGGCGCCAGCTAGCCGCCCGGCGGAGGTCAACAAGCCAAGTCATGAAGAGCAGGCGCTGCATAAGAAATCACAGCAGCGCGTCAATGCTGAAGTCCAGGGCCAGCGGATCCGCGAACTGGCAGATAAAGATCCACGCGTGGTCGCCCTGGTGATCCGTCAATGGATGAGTAACGAACTATGAGCCTGACAGGTACCGAAAAGAGCGCCATCCTGCTGATGACGCTGGGCGAAGATCGCGCCGCCGAAGTCTTCAAGCACCTCTCGTCACGGGAAGTGCAACAGTTGAGTGGCACCATGGCCAGCATGCGTCAGGTGTCCCACAAACAGCTGGGGGAAGTCCTCAGCGAGTTTGAAGACGATGCCGAACAGTATGCCGCGCTGAGCGTCAATGCCAGCGACTACCTGCGCTCGGTGCTGGTTAAAGCCTTGGGTGAAGAACGTGCCAGCAGCCTGCTGGAGGATATTCTCGAATCACGCGAAGACACCTCCGGCATGGAAACGCTCAACTTTATGGAGCCGCAGAGCGCGGCCGATCTGATCCGCGACGAACACCCGCAGATCATTGCCACCATCCTGGTACACCTCAAGCGTGGCCAGGCGGCGGATATCCTGGCCCAGTTCGAGGAGCGACTACGCAACGACGTGATGCTGCGTATCGCCACCTTCGGCGGTGTACAGCCAGACGCCCTGGCAGAGCTGACCGAAGTGCTGAACAACCTGCTGGACGGCCAGAACCTCAAGCGCAGCAAAATGGGTGGCGTCCGTACCGCCGCCGAGATTATCAACCTGATGAAAACCCAGCAGGAAGAGGCGGTTATCGGTGCCATGCGCGACTACGACGGCGAGCTGGCGCAGAAGATCATCGACGAAATGTTCCTGTTCGAAAACCTGGTCGAAGTGGACGATCGCAGCATCCAGCGCCTGTTGCAGGACGTGGAAAGCGAATCCCTGTTGATCGCCTTGAAAGGGGCCGAACAGCCACTGCGCGAGAAGTTCCTCAAGAACATGTCGCAACGTGCCGCCGATATCCTGCGCGACGATCTGGCCAACCGTGGCCCGGTGCGTATGTCTCAGGTGGAGAACGAACAGAAGGCCATCCTGTTGGTGGTACGTCGCCTGGCAGAAACCGGCGAAATGATCATCGGCGGTGGCGAGGACACCTATGTCTGATCGCCTCAACACCCTGCCCTGGCAGCCCTGGTCGCTTAACGATCTGGCGGATCCCAAACCGGTGCTGGAACCCGAAAGCCCACCTGAGGTGATCATCATCCCGCAGGATGACAGCATCAACGAACAGCAACGGCTGGAGATGCTGCGTCTGCAGGCCCAACAGCAAGGTCAGCAACAAGGCTTTGCCGAGGGCCAGCAGAAAGGCTATGACGCCGGTTTCCAGGCCGGGCTGGAGGAAGGCCGTCAGCAAGGCATTCTGGCAGGCCAACAGCAGCAGCAACCGATCACGGAACATTGGCAGCAGTTGGTCACCGAGTTCCAGCACACGCTGGACGCGCTCGACAGCGTGATTGCCTCACGTCTGATGCAGTTGGCCCTGACGGCGGCCAAACAGGTGATCGGCCAAGCGCCAGTGTGCGACGGCACCGCCCTGCTCGGCCAGATCCAACAGTTGATCCAGCAAGAACCGATGTTCAGCGGTAAACCTCAGCTGCGCGTACACCCGGATGATTACGAACGGGTGGAGCAGCAGCTTGGTGTCACCCTCAGCCTGCACGGCTGGCGGCTGCTGGCCGACGGACAGTTACACCCAGGCGGCTGTAAGGTCAGCGCAGAAGAAGGCGATCTGGATGCCAGCCTGGCCACCCGCTGGCATGAGCTGTGCCGTCTGGCCGCACCGGGAGAGCTGTGATGACCGTTCGTCTCGGCCGCTGGCTGAACTCGCTGGACAGTCTGGAAAAACGCATTGCCCGTGCGCCCGCGGTGCGCCGCTATGGCCGCCTGACCCGAGCCACCGGGCTAGTGCTGGAAGCCACCGGTTTGCAGTTACCGCTGGGGGCTACCTGCCTGATCGAACGCCATGACAGCGGTGTGGTGCAGGAGGTAGAAAGCGAGGTGGTTGGTTTTAACGGCCAACGGCTGTTCCTGATGCCGCTGGAAGAAGTCGACGGCATCGTGCCCGGCGCTCGGGTCTATGCTCGCGTCTCTCCTGAAGGGCAAAGCGCCAGCAAACAGTTACCCCTTGGTCCGGCATTGCTTGGCCGGGTGCTCGACGGCGCTGCCAAACCGCTCGATGGTCTGCCAGCACCCGATACCGGCTACCGCGCGCCGCTGATCACCGCCCCGTTCAACCCGTTACAGCGCACCCCGATCGAACAGGTACTCGACGTGGGCGTGCGCACCATCAACGGGCTGCTCACCGTGGGCCGCGGCCAGCGCATGGGCCTGTTCGCCGGTTCTGGCGTGGGTAAAAGCGTGCTGCTTGGCATGATGGCGCGTTACACCCAGGCCGACGTTATCGTGGTTGGGTTGATCGGCGAACGTGGCCGCGAAGTGAAAGACTTTATCGAAAACATCCTCGGCACCGAGGGGCGAGCCCGTTCGGTGGTGATCGCCGCACCGGCAGACGTTTCGCCGCTGCTACGCATGCAAGGCGCCGCCTATGCCACCCGTATAGCTGAGGATTTCCGCGATCGTGGCCAACACGTGCTGCTGATTATGGATTCCCTGACCCGTTACGCCATGGCGCAACGAGAAATCGCCTTGGCAATCGGGGAACCGCCGGCTACCAAAGGCTATCCACCTTCGGTATTCGCCAAACTGCCTGCGCTGGTAGAGCGTGCCGGTAACGGCATCACTGGCGGCGGTTCCATCACCGCGTTTTATACCGTGTTGACCGAGGGCGATGACCAGCAAGACCCGATTGCCGATTCGGCACGTGCCATCCTTGATGGCCATGTGGTTCTTTCCCGGCGCTTGGCGGAGGCGGGCCACTACCCCGCCATCGATATTGAAGCTTCGATCAGCCGTGCCATGACCTCGCTGATCGACGAGGAGCATTACCGGCGGGTACGTAGCTTCAAACAGATGCTGGCCAGTTACCAACGTAACCGCGATCTGATCAGTGTAGGAGCCTACGCCGCAGGCAGCGATCCGCTGCTGGACAAGGCCATGACGCTGTATCCGCAGATGGAAGCCTATCTGCAACAGGGCATCTTCGAACGCAGCGGCTACGACGATGCCTGCCAGCAGTTGCAGCAACTGATTGTTTAACCACGGAGCCTGAGCACCATGAAACCACAGTCACCGCTGATTATCCTGCGCGATCTGGCGCAGGATGCCGTAGAACAGGCCGCACAGCACCTCGGCCAGGCACGTCAGGCGCAACAGGCGGCGGAGCAACAGCTTGCCATGCTGCTCAACTACCAGGATGAGTATCGGCAAAAGCTGAACAACACCCTGTCTAGTGGCATGGGTTCCGCCAGTTGGCAAAACTACCAGCAGTTTATCGGCACGCTCGAGCAGGCCATCAGCCAGCATCGCCAGCAGTTGCTGCAGTGGAGCGAGAAGGTAGAACGGGCGGTCAAACAGTGGCAGGACAAACAGCAGCGGCTGAACGCTTTTGAAACGCTCAACACCCGTGCCCTCAGCGCCGAACTGATACTGGAAAACAAGCGTGACCAAAAACTGATGGATGAGTTCGCTCAACGCAGTTCACAAAGGAATCTAAACCCATGAATCTCAACGTTCTCTCTGGCTTGCCAGCGACCGCTGACGGCACGGAGACTGGCCTTACCGCGCTGTCGTTGGATGATGCCGGACTGTCTGCCAGCTTTGCTCAACTGCTCGGCGAGCGCTTCACGCCCGAAGGTCAACTGAAAGGCAAGCCGAACGTGGCCCAGCTACTGGCCGAAGATCCACAAATCTCAACCCTCAGCCGCCAACAGCTTAACCAACTGCTGACCTCGTTTAGCGATCGTGGCCGGTTGCTGGCCGCTCCGCAGGAACTGGATACGGCAGACGATAGCCAAACCCGGTTAACCAAGCGCGATGACGAACAGCCGTTGCACCCTGTCGATACTTTGGATGCGGCCAGCTTGCAGGCCCTGTTTGCCATGCTGCCTGCCACCATAGTGCAGTCGTTACCGGGGAATGGGGTTGCAACCGCCGCTGAGCCAAACGGGGACGAAGCGCCGCTGACAGGAGCTGCATCACTGTTAGCCACCCTGAGCGAAAAACCCGCGATATCCACTACCGGTCTGCCAGCGTCAAAATCGCAGCCGAACGCAGACGATAAATCCGCCTTGGCCGCCAAAACTGACGCGGCGGCGGTACTGTCTTCTCAGGCCGATGACAATCAGGATAGCGGCACCACCCCACTGAAACTGGCGGCTGAATCGGCGCAATCTACTGCAACGCCACAGCACGCGGCCCCTGCGCCAGTTTCTAGCCCGGTGATCGCCAGCCAACCCGTCAACGCAACGGTGAGCGCACCGGCAACGCCACAGTTGAACGCTCAACTCGGCAGCCCGGAATGGCAACAGGCGCTGAGTCAGCAGGTGCTGATGTTCCACCGCAACGGCCAGCAGAGCGCCGAGTTACGCCTGCATCCGCAGGAACTGGGTGCCTTGCAAATCACGCTGAAGCTCGACGATAACCAGGCCCAGTTGCATATCGCCTCGGCACACGGCCAGGTTCGTGCGGCGGTGGAAGCCGCGCTGCCCCAACTACGCCATGCGCTGGCGGAAAGTGGCATCAACCTTGGCCAGAGCAGCGTTGGCGGTGAGTCACTGCCGCAGCCGCAACAGTCACAGCAGCAGGCCTCTCACCAAGGCGGGCAGCCTTCTTACCGTGAACAACACGGCAGCGCCGAAACCGGCGTTGAAACCCTGAGCGCCCCAGCGGCGCTGCAGGCGATGGCCCGTTCGGTCGACGGCGTTGATATTTTCGCCTGACGGCGTGCAAACGCCCAAGCTGGCACGCTTTTCCCCGCCTATTCTGGCTATTGCAGCCCAGAATAAGCGGGATAATAGCTTTACATGTATTGCGTGCTGCCTATCTGCACGCAGAGAACAGGATTTGACTTAGTAATGTCTCAGAACTCCCTTCCAACAGCAGCAACAAAAAAACGTCCAATACTGGTGATCCTGCTGGTACTGATCGCCTTGGGCGCATGTGGTGCCGCAGGCTATAGCTGGTGGTTGATGCAGCAGCATAAGAACGGTCAACCCGCCGCCGAGGAAAAAAAACAGCCACCTCCGGCACCGGTGTTTATGCCGCTGGATACCTTTACCGTCAATCTGGTGACGCCGGATAACAACCTGGACCGCGTGCTGTATATCGGCCTGACGCTGCGCCTGCCAGATGAAGAAACACGCCGCCGGCTGAACGATTTTCTGCCGGAAGTGCGTAGCCGTCTGCTAATGCTGCTTTCACGACAGGAAGCAAGCCAACTGGCCAACGAGCAAGGGAAACAGCAACTGGTGGCACAGATAAAAGACGTGCTCAGCCCACCGCTGGTTACGGGACAACCGAAGCAAGTGGTCAGCGATGTGCTGTTCACTGCCTTCATACTGCGGTAATTAACCATGGGCGACAATATTCTTTCACAGGCCGAGATCGACGCACTGCTCAATGGCGACAGCGCGGGGGATGAACCCGCCGCCGTCATCGGTCATGAAAACGAGGTCAAACCTTACGATCCCACAACCCAACGCCGCGTGGTGCGTGAGCGCCTGCAAGCGCTGGAGATCATTAACGAGCGTTTTGCCCGTCAGTTTCGCATGGGGTTGTTTAACCTGTTGCGCCGTAGCCCGGACATTACCGTCGGGGCGATCAAGATCCAGCCATACCATGAGTTTGCCCGCAACCTGCCGGTGCCGACCAACCTGAACCTGGTCCACCTGAATCCATTGCGCGGCACGGCGCTGTTTGTGTTTGCCCCCAGCCTGGTGTTTATCGCCGTGGATAACCTGTTCGGTGGCGATGGCCGTTTTCCTACCAAGGTCGAAGGCCGGGAATTTACGCCAACCGAACAGCGGGTGATCAAGCGCATGCTGCGTTTGGCGCTTGACGCCTACGGCGATGCCTGGAGCGCCATCTACAAGATCGATGTGGAATACGTACGTGCCGAAATGCAGGTCAAGTTCACCAATATCACCACCTCTCCCAACGATATCGTGGTAACCACGCCGTTCCAGGTGGAGATCGGGGCGCTGAGCGGTGAGTTCAATATCTGTATTCCATTCGCCATGATCGAGCCATTGCGCGAGTTGCTGACTAACCCACCGGTGGAGAACTCCCGCCAGGAAGACAGCCAGTGGCGAGAAACGCTGGTGAAACAGGTTCAGCACTCCGAACTTGAACTGATAGCCAACTTTGTCGATATCCCGATGCGCCTGTCGAAAGTGCTGAAACTCCAGCCGGGCGACGTGTTACCGATCGATAAGCCGGAACGCCTGATCGCCCATGTCGACGGCGTACCGGTCTTGACCAGCCAATACGGCACCTTGAACGGGCAGTACGCCCTGCGTGTTGAACATTTGATTAACCCTATTTTGAATGCCCTGAGTGAGGAACGGCCCAATGAGTGATCCTAAACAACCGTCTGGCGAAGAGAAGGACTCCGTAGACGATCTGTGGGCTGATGCGTTTAACGAGCAACAGGCGACCGAAAAATCCGCCTCTACCGAAGGCGTATTCAAGTCGCTGGAAGCTCAGGATGCGTTGGGTAGCCTGCAAGATATCGATCTGATCCTGGATATTCCGGTCAAGCTGACCGTGGAGCTGGGCCGCACCAAGATGACCATCAAAGAACTGCTGCGCCTGTCGCAAGGCTCGGTGGTGGCGTTGGATGGTCTGGCCGGTGAGCCATTGGATATCCTGATCAACGGCTATCTGATTGCTCAGGGCGAAGTGGTGGTGGTCGGCGACAAGTTCGGCGTACGCATCACCGATATCATCACGCCTTCCGAGCGCATGCGCCGCCTGAGCCGCTGATGAACCCCAACGCCAGCGTGCAGACGCAAAGCACCCAGCAGCCCGCCGGTTCGGCGCTGCCCACCGGTTCGGTATTGATGCAGGTCAGCAGCGCGCTCGGCGCTATTTTGCTGCTGATCCTGCTCGCTGGCTGGCTGTTTCGCCGGCTGGGTTTTGCCCCGCAGGCCCGTGGCAATCAAAAATTGCTCAACCTGCGTGCCAGCTGTCAGGTTGGCCAACGCGAACGCGTGGTGGTGGTTGAAGTGGATAATACCTGGCTGGTGCTGGGCGTTACGGCTCAGCAGATCACCCCGTTGCACACCCTGCCCGCCCCACCGGCACAGGAAGCAACCGACCATAAATCACCGGCAGATTTCCGCCAGCTGATGCAAAACGTATTAAAACGCCCGGATAAATCGGCATGAATCCCTTCTCCTACCGCCGGGCTTTTGGCCCGCTGCTGGCCGCTGGCCTGCTACTGCTCAGCCCTGCGGCTTTGGCACAGTTGCCGGGGCTGATTAGCCAACCTACGGCCAACGGCGGCCAAAGTTGGACGCTGCCGGTGCAAACGCTGGTACTGATCACCTCACTCAGCTTCCTGCCAGCGATGCTGCTGATGATGACCAGCTTCACCCGCATCATCATCGTGCTGGGGCTGCTGCGTAACGCCCTCGGCACTCCGTCGGCACCGCCCAATCAGGTGATGCTGGGGCTGGCGCTGTTCTTGACCTTTTTCATCATGTCACCGGTGTTCGACAAGGTGTACCAAGATGCCTACCTGCCGTTCAGTCAGGACAAGATCAGCATGGAGGTAGCGATCGACAAAGGTTCGCAACCGCTGCGCGAGTTTATGCTGCGCCAGACGCGGGAAAGCGATCTCGCCCTGTATGCCAGGCTGGCTAACCTGCCCGCGTTGGAAGGCCCAGAGGCCGTCCCGATGCGTATTCTGTTGCCCGCCTATGTCACCAGTGAGCTGAAAACCGCCTTCCAGATTGGTTTTACCGTGTTTATTCCGTTCCTGATCATCGACCTGGTGGTGGCCAGCGTGCTGATGGCGCTGGGGATGATGATGGTGCCACCCGCGACCATCTCGCTACCGTTCAAGCTGATGTTGTTTGTACTGGTGGATGGTTGGCAGTTGCTGTTGGGATCGCTGGCGCAGAGTTTTTATAGCTAGAACGGTGTTGCCCCCTCGCCCTCACCCTAACCCTCTCCCCCAGGAGAGGGGACCGATCGAGTGTGCTGATGCCGTAGTGTTCTTGCCGAAAGTACAGAGACTTATCAAGAGCACCATTTAACTCTCTCTCCCCTCGACGATGGGACCGATCGAGTTTGTTGTTGCTTTAGTGTTCTCTTCGAAGGAGCACAGACTTACCAAGAGCACAAATTAGCCCCCTCTCCCCTCGAAGAAGGGACCGATCGAGTTTGTTGTTGCTTTAGTGTTCTCTTCGAAGGAGCACAGACTTACCAAGAGCACAGATTAGCCCCCTCTCCCTTCGGGAGAGGGTTGGGGTGAGGGGCAGAACGCAACCTCCCATATTGGAGAAAAGAGATGACACCTGAATCGGTAATGGCGCTGGGTACGGAAGCGATGAAAGTGGCGCTGGCGCTAGCCGCCCCGCTGCTGCTGGCCGCGCTGTTCAGCGGGCTGATCGTCAGCCTGTTGCAGGCCGCCACGCAGATTAACGAAATGACGCTGTCGTTCATTCCCAAAATTCTCTCCGTGGTCGCCACCCTGATCGTTGCCGGGCCGTGGATGCTCAACCTGCTGCTGGACTACATGCGCATGCTGTTCAGCAACCTGCCGAACCTGATCGGCTAACCATGCTGACCTTTGACAGCGCCCAACTCAGCGTCTGGCTCAGCCAGTTCTTCTGGCCTCTGCTGCGCGTCCTGGCGCTGATTAGCACCGCCCCACTGTTCAGCGAAAAGCAGATCTCCAAGCGGGTGAAAATTGGCCTGGGCGGCCTGATCGTCTTGCTGATCGCCCCCACGCTGCCCACCAGCAATATCCCCCTGTTTTCCGTCACCGGCCTGTGGCTGGCCGTGCAGCAGATCCTGATCGGCGTGGCGATCGGTTTGACGATGCAGTTCGCCTTTGCTGCAGTGCGCTTGGCAGGTGAGGTGATCGGCATGCAGATGGGGCTGTCCTTCGCTACCTTCTTCGACCCCTCCGGCGGCCCCAATACGCCACTGCTGGCGCGCCTGCTGAACCTGCTGGCGATGTTATTGTTCCTCAGCTTCGATGGTCACCTGTGGCTGATCTCGCTGCTGGCAGACAGCTTCCATACCCTGCCGATCCAGGCACAGCCGCTGAACGGCAACGGTTTCCTGGCGCTGACCCAGGCAGGAACACTGATCTTTATTAACGGTATGATGCTGGCGTTACCGCTGATCTGCCTGCTGCTGACGCTGAACCTGGCGCTTGGCCTGCTCAACCGCGTTACCCCGCAGCTTTCGGTGTTTGTGATCGGTTTCCCGGTCACGTTAACCATCGGCATGTTGACCCTTGGCATGATGATGCCGATGCTGGCCCCCTTCTGCGAGCACCTGTTCGGTGAGTTTTTCGATCGGCTGGCGGCAGTGATCGGCGGTATGTCCCCTTAAAGCTGAGGTTAGCCGCGAGACAAACTAGCAGGGAAAGATATTTTC
Source organism: Serratia sp. 3ACOL1 (assembly GCF_003668775.1). Classification (NCBI taxonomy): domain Bacteria; kingdom Pseudomonadati; phylum Pseudomonadota; class Gammaproteobacteria; order Enterobacterales; family Yersiniaceae; genus Serratia; species Serratia sp. 3ACOL1. The sequence goes on from NZ_CP033055.1 coordinate 2,131,471, forward strand.
CGAGATAAAAAGTTGAAAAAGAGAAATTAACCAGATTTAGCGGCGATTATCCTGCCGGGCTTGAATAATAAAATACCCCCCTTAGAATGGCCTCATTAAATAAATCCCACGCCGTATAAAAAAGCGGTAAAAGACCATTAAGCTGGTCACGTGATTTATTAACACTAACGGAACACCAAGAAAATAAAATAACCGCACCTTATGGCGGCGGGACTTTATTTATCTCAATATAGCCAGGAGCATCAAATGAAAGCGAAAACTAACAGGAAAGCACGCAGAGCCTTGGGTATGGCGCATTGGACCACTAATCGCATTCAGATCACAGCGTCCGCCTGCGGAAAAATCTGGACCGTAGCCAAAAAGAAAAAATAATCTGTTTTTAATGCGTAGCGTTAAAAATAGTAAGGTCACTTATCCAGCCTGAATATCCTGACGTTTCCCGCCGTTAAATCAGGCTGTGTAAAAACGGTACTGCGCTCTATATCCACGTTATAGGGCGCAGTGCCCTACAAGCGTGAATAACTATTTCTTATCTGTTTATTTGGAATAATGACATACCCTGCATATCGCTAAAGGTCTTATACGATGCCTGCAAAGCCGCCTGCTGCATATAGTAAGACGAAATCGCCTCCACCACATCCGCATCAACCAGCGCGGTCAGCTGATTTTGGTTAGCCGTATTGTTTTCGATGCCGATGCTGTCCAGCACGTCCAACTCTTGCAACTGAGTCCCCAGCACCGCATTGGTACTCAGCACGTTGTTATAGCTGTTATCCAGGCCACGGGTTGCCTTATCGAGCGCCGCCGTCACCTGCTCACGGGTAGCCTCATCGGCCCCCTGCAGCGGGGTCTTCAACGCTTTCAACGCCATGTCGATGCTCTCGAACACGTTAGTTTCGGAAGCGCTGCCGTCCGGCTCCGGTTTGATATTGCTGGTCAGCGACATAAATATCGAGCTGCCGGTGTGGCCCACGGTCATGGTGCGGTTGGCATCCACTTTCTGCTCAATGGCCGAGTTGCTGCCCTGATAAACCACCTTGCCGCCCTGCTCGACAAACGGGGCTTTGTCATTGGCAAAGCCGGCAAAAATAAAACGGCCGTTACCGTCGGTGCTGTTGGCCTGGCTGAGTAGCTGATCTTTCAGCCCCTGCAACTGGGTGGCCAAAGAGTCACGGTCATTGTCGCTGATCGTGCCGTCACCGGCGTTGACGATCAGCGTTTTCATGTCCTTGATGCCGTCGGCGGCGCTACGCAGCACGGTTTCTTCCATCGAGATATTCTGACGGGCAAAGGTGCGCGCCAATGCGTACTGGCTGTTTTCTGACATCGACTGCGAGATCATCACCGCCTGTGACGCCGCTAACGGATCGTCCGAAGGGTAAAGCACGCGCTTGCCGCTGGAAAGCTGCTGCCCGGACTGCATCCACAGAGACTGATTATTGGTGACCCCCGACAGATTCTGCTGGTAGATCATGCTGGTGCTCATGCGCATGGGTTGGGTTCCTCACTAAGGGCATCCACAGCCGGCATACCGGCTGCGGTTAACGGTAAAATCAACGAATATTCAGTATGGCGTCAAACAACGAGCTGGCGGTCTGGATCACCTGCGCATTGGCCATGTAATACTGTTGGAAACGCAGCAGTTCGCCGTACTCTTCGTCCAGGTTAACCCCGGAGATAGACTGCTGTTGGGTTTGCAATTGGGTCACAATATTGGTTTGTGCGGTGGCGTTGACCTTGGCGGTAGCGGTCTGGTTACCCACGCTACTGACCAATCCGGCATAGGCGCCACTCAAAGTTGCTTTGCCATCCACCACTTTGGCGGTTTGCAGATCGAGCAGTTTCTTGACGTTGTCGTTATCGCCCTTACCGCCATCTTCCGTTCCTGCGGCAGCAAACTTGGCCGAGTCGCTGATGGCAACCTTCAGGTTACCGGCCACATCGCTAACCGGCTTCACGGTAAAGCTGTCATTCTTTTTCGCGTTGCCCGTCACGCCGATCTCCAGGCCATCAAAGCTCAGCGTCAGTTTGCCATCCGCATCGGTGCCTGCGGTGGCAGGTACTTTGACGTTGTCGGACAGGCGCGTGACCTGCCAGTTGGCACCGTCAAACTCCATGCGGTAGTCGCTGGCCTTGACCTTGCTGGTGTCGGTAAAGGAGACCGACAGCGAGGCATTGCCGGTGTTGTTGGTATTGTTGACCGTACGCCCACCTGAGAAGCTGAAGAAATCCTCCCCCGGATCGCCGTTGATATCAAAGCCTTCGCGATGCTGCTGGTTAAAGCTATCGGCCAGCGCCAGGGCCAGTTGCCCCAACTGGTTGCGTGCGCCGTCCAACGATTCACTACGGAACTTCAGCACGCCGCTGACGCTGCCGCTGCCAATCTGGCTTTCCGGGATTTCGTTAGCACCATTGCCGCGATCGTAACCGAGCGTCAGGCGGGACGGGTCTTTGCTGGAAGGCATCGCCGTCACCTGATAGGAGGAGTTGCCCTGCACCAGCGTCAAACCGTTGGCGAAGGTCACGGTATAAGCATCACCGTCCTGCTGGGTGACCTGAACGCCGACCACTTTGTTAAGCTCCGTCACCAACTGATCGCGCTGATCCAGCAAGGCGTTCGGCTCGCTGCCGCCGCTGCTGGCCCGCACTTGGGTGATTTCGTTATTCAAGCGGGCGATTTGCTGGCTGTAAGTATTGATCTGGTTGGCGCTGTCGCTCAGTTGCTGGTTGACGCCCGCATCCATATCGCGCAGATACTTGTCCGCATTGTTGAACTGATTCACCAGGCCGTTGGCCTTGCCTAACACGGTCTGACGGGCTGCGTCATCCCCGGCATTGCTGACGACGTTTTGCAGGTTTTTGAAGAAATCTTCCATCCCCGATGCCAGGGTGTTGGTTTTAGACGCCAGCAGGTTGTCGATCTGGGAGACTTTCTCGAAGTAGCTGTTCTGGGCCGAAGCTTCGCTTTGCGCCCCGCGCAGTTGGGTCATGATGAACTGGTTATACTCGCGATTGACCGTAGTCACGGTGGCTCCGTTGCCGATAAATCCGTTCATGGTGCCCAGGCCGCCGTTTTGCGCCAGGATCGCGGTTTGGCGGTTATAGCCCGCCACGTTGTAGTTGGAAATATTATTACTGACGGTGCTAAGCGCAACCTGCGCCGCATTCAGGCCACTCATCGCGGTATTGATTAAGCTGTTGGACATAGAGGTTCCTTATGCTGCGGTGCCAGCGGCCCACAGAGGTCAAAAATTGTGCCGGGCGTTGCCATCCAGCCTGTTTGGGTTATCGGCCATCTGACGGCAAACTTGAGTAAAAAAATGGGCGCTGCATGCAGCGCCCGACGGCTAAAACAGATCCTGCAAATCGTGGGTATAGGCCTTGGTTACCTGCTCCCCAGCGCTTTTCATCTGCTGGATCATGCTGACCAGCTTTTTGGCATACAGCGGATCGGTCGCATAGCCGGCCTTTTGCAGCGCATGTGCCGCCTGCTCGGGGCTGCTGGCACTGGCAACGTTGGCGTAGCGCGGGTTGTTGGTCAGCAATTTGACGTAATCCCCAATCGCTTCCATATAGGAGCCATAGACGCGGAAGCGGGCCTTGATCTTCTTCGCCACCCCTTCCTCAAACTCGGTGGTGGTGATCTCCGTCACTGGACCGTCCCAACTGCTACCGGCCTTGATACCAAACAGGTTATAACTGCGTGAACCATCCGCCGCCGGGATCTCGCGTTGCCCCCAGCCAGACTCCAGCGCGGCCTGCGCCATGATCAACTGATGCGGAATACCGCTTTGCTGGCTGGCAACCCGTGCCGGAATAGACAGCTGCGCCACAAAATTGCCGTTGCTCAACGGCAAGGGAGGCGCCGAAGGTATTTTGGGCACCGCCCGGCGTACCATCTGTTCCAATGCCTGACGCGGCAAGGTCTGCAACACCTCGTTGTCCAGTGCCATCGGCACCGTCCCTGCGGTTTCGCTTGGGCGGCTGTTTCCGGCGGAGAGCTGCTTGACCATCATGTCCGCCAGCCCCAGGCCTTTCTGCGACATCTGTTGGGCGATCTGCTGATCGTACATCGAGGTATACAGCCGCGTCTGATCGCTGCTCAACACGCCATCCTGCGGCAACGCCGCACGCATGCTTTTCAGCATCATCTGCACGAACATACCTTCCACCTGCTGGGCCACCTGCTTGATATTGCCCTGCGGATCGGCGGCAACATCTCGCTTCAAGCCGTTCAGCGACTGGGTGTCATACGCAGCACCCGACATAGCCATCAGATCGCTGCTCATCAGATAATTTCCAGTTTGGCACGCAGGCAACCAGCGCTCTGCATTGCCTGCAAGATAGACATCAGGTCGATCGGCGTCGCCCCCAGCGCATTCAACGCGCGAACCACGTTATTGAGGTTGGCGCTGGCGTTCACTTTTTGCAGTGAACCGCCCTGCTGCTGCACGGAAATCTGGGTATTCGGCGTCACTACGGTCTGGCCACCGCCGAATGGCGTATCCGGCTGGCTGACGGTGTTTTGCCGATCGACCACCACCGACAGGTTCCCTTGTGCCACCGCGCAGGAGTCCAGTACCACATCGCGGTTCATTACTACCGAACCGGTACGGGAGTTGATGATCACTTTGGCATCCATCGCCCCAACGTTAATGCTGATATTCTGAATATCCGCCAGGAAACGCACTTGCGAACTATTGCCGCGTGGCACCAGCACCTGCACGGTACGGGAATCGAGCGGAGAGGCAGTGCCGCTGCCGCGCTGGCGGTTGATGGCATCGCTGATCTGTTGTGCCAGGGTGAAATCATCGTCGTTCAGTTGCAGGTTGATCACGCCATCCTGGCCGAAGGTGGTAGGCAATTCGCGTTCGATGGAAGCGCCGTTGCTGATACGCCCACCGGCCAACTGATTGACCTGCACACTGCTACCCCCGGAGGACGCACCGGCCCCGCCGACCAGCACGTTACCCTGTGCCAGCGCATAGACCTGATTATCCACGCCTTTGAGCGGTGTCATCAGCAATGTCCCGCCGCGCAGGCTCTTGGCGTTACCCATTGAGGACACCACCACGTCAATGTTCTGCCCCGCACGGGAGAACGGCGGCAGCTTGGCGGTTACCATCACCGCCGCCACGTTTTTCAACTGCATGTTGGTGCCTGGCGGTACGGTGATCCCCAGTTGCGACAGCATGTTGCTCAGGCTCTGGGTGGTAAACGGGGTTTGCATGGTCTGGTCGCCAGAGCCGTCCAACCCCACGACCAGGCCGTAACCAATCAACGCGTTGTCGCGTACGCCCTGTACCGTCACCAGATCGCGGATGCGTTCCGCCGTCACGGGCAGGCAAACCAGCATCATGGACAGTGTGAGAAGTAACTTTTTCAACATCGGTCAATCCTTAGAACGGTGAAACATTTAAGAAGAAGCGCTGTAGCCACCCCATGGTCTGCGCTTCATTGATATAGCCGTTGCCGACGTATTCAATGCGTGCATCCGCCACCTGGGTGGACGTGACCGAGTTATTGCCACTGATGGTGCGGGGGTTAACCACACCGGAGAAACGGATGAATTCGGTGCCCTGATTGATGGCGATTTGCTTTTCGCCCACCACGTGCAGGTTGCCGTTGGCCAAGACCTGATTGACCGTGACGGTAATGGTGCCGTTAAAGGTGTTGTTAGCGTTGGCCCCGCCCTTGCCGCCGAAGGTGCTGTCGCCGGAGATATCCATGTCGGCGCGCGCGTTACCGAGCAGCCCGTCGAGGTAACGCGGTGAAGTGGCTACGCCAAATTTGCTGGATCCGTTGCGGCTGGCGTTGGCGGATGAGCTCTTGCTGGCGCTGACGTTTTCTTGCAGCACGATGGTCAGGGTGTCGCCGATATTACGCGGGCGGCGATCCTCAAACAGCGGCTGATAGCCGTAGTTCATCGGCTGCACCGTCTGGAAAATCGAACCGTTCGGCACCGGAGCACCGGCCGGAGCGGGCTGAGCCGTGGTAGCCCCGTCAACCAGGGGGGTATGCGGAATATAGGCACAGCCGCCGACTGTCAGCATCAGCAGCCCGGCCAGGACGCGTTTGCCTTGCTGCGGCACGCTGGCCGCTAAAAAGGTGGTTACCACGGGTATCGCCTTTGTTGCTCTGGATAAGGATTACGGGCGCAGCAGGCTGCGCCCGTCGATTACAGTTGCGTCAGCTTTTGCAGCATCTGGTCAGACGTTGATACCGCTTTGCTGTTGATCTCATAGGCGCGCTGGGTCTGGATCATGTTGACCAACTCTTCCGCCACGTTGACGTTAGAGGTTTCAACATAACCCTGATACAACAGGCCTGCCCCGTTGAGGCCGGGGGTACTTTCGTTAGGCGCGCCGGAGCTTTCGGTTTCCTGGTACAGGTTTTCACCCATGCTTTCCAGACCGCTATCGTTGATAAAGGTGGTCAACGTCAATTGCCCTACCTGCTGCGCCGCCGTCTGGCCCTGCTGGGTCACGCTGACGATGCCATCACGGCCCACGGTAATGCTTAGGGCGTTGGCCGGAATGGTGATCGCCGGTTGTACCTGAAAACCACTGGCGGTTACCAACTGGCCATTCTGATCGATCTGGAATGAACCATCGCGGGTATAGGCCTGGGTGCCATCCGGCAACACCACCTGGAAGAAGCCCTGCCCCTTGATCGCCACGTCTTTGCTGTTGTTGGTCTGCGACAGGTTGCCCTGGCTGTGGATGCGCTCGGTCGCCACCGGACGTACGCCGGTACCAATCTGCAAACCGGAAGGCAGCGTGGTCTGCTCGGAAGACTGAGCCCCGGGCTGACGCATGGTCTGGTACAGCAGATCTTCAAACACCGCACGCTGGCGTTTAAACCCGTTGGTACTGACGTTCGCCAGGTTGTTGGCGATCACGTCCATATTGGTCTGCTGCGCATCCAGACCGGTTTTGGCAATCCATAAGGATGGGATCATGATTTATTCCTCTGCACTCAGCTCATTGACAGCAATGAGTTGGCGCGCTGTGCGTTTTCATCCACGCTGTGGATGACCTTCATTTGCATTTCGAACCGGCGGGCGTTGGCGATCATATCCACCATCGTCTCCAGCGGTTTGACGTTGCTGCCCTCCAACACCCCCGGCATGATCCGCACATCAGGATCGTTCGGTAGTTGGTTGCCACGCTGCTGCTGAGCCTCGGCAGTCAGATGGAACAGGCCGTCGTCCCCGCGCACCACTTCCCGAGCATCGGCCTTCACCAGCTTCAAGCGGCCAATCTGGGAAATGGTGTTAGGCGGATCGCCCGGATTTAACGCCGAGATGGTACCGTCTGCCGCCAGCGTCAGTTCTGCCTGCGGCGGGGCTTCGATTGGCCCGCCATCGCCCATCAGCGGCACACCCTGCACCATCAACTGCCCGGTGGAGGAGATCTGGATGCTGCCGTTACGGCTGTAGGCTTCAGTGCCGTCCGGCAGCCTTAGCGCCAGAAAGCCATCCTGCTGCAATGCCACATCCAGTGGCCGCCCGGTGTAGTTCAGCGGCCCTTGGCTCATGTCAGCTCCCGGCGTCGAAGCTGCCACCAGCGTCCGCGTCTGCATGCTTGGCCCATCAACCGGCACCGCACGCAGCGCCGAAAGCTGTGCGCGGAACCCCGGCGTGGAGGCGTTGGCCAGGTTGTTGGCCGTGACCGACTGCTGCTCCAGCGTCTGCCGGGCTCCACCCATCGCGGTATAAATCGCGTGATCCATAAATCAATCCTATTAGCGCAGGCTGACCAGCGTTTGCAGGATCGAATCCTGGGTTTTGATGGTTTGCGCGTTTGACTGGTAGTTACGCTGCGCGACGATCATGTTTACCAGTTCCTGACTCAGATCGACGTTGGAAGACTCCAGCGCTCCGCTGGTCAGTGAACCGAAACCGCCGCCGCCCGCCAGGCCCACACGTGGCTGACCTGAAGCACCGGTCTCCTTCCAGACGTTATCGCCCTGTGCGGCCAGGCCTTCCGGGTTGGAGAAGTTGGTCAATACGATCTGCCCCAGCAATTGGGTCTGCTGGTTGTTGTATACCCCGACCACGGTGCCGTCTTTGTTGATCTGGAAACCCTGGTATTCCCCGGTGGCATAGCCGTCCTGGGAAATCTTGCTGACAGAGTCACTGCCGACGTTCTGTTGCAGGCTACCGGCAAAGCTCAGGTTAAAGTTTTGCGCCAGCGCGCCGTCTTTCGCCGACATTGGCACGACCAGGTTGAATGGCGTGGTGCTTGGCTGACCCTGCGCATTCAGCGTGCCGGTCAGCGTACCGCTGTTGTCAAAGTTCAGGCTACCCGCTTTGGCCGACGGAGCACCCGTCACGCTGCCGTCCTGGGTGTAAACGTCCCACTTGTTATCAGCCGTTTTCACAAAGTAGGCGTTGATGTTGTGAGCGTTGCCCAGGGTGTCATAGGTGGTAATGGTGTTGACGTAGTTAAACGAGTCGGTCTTGTTGGGATCGAATGGCGTCACCGCCGGTGGCTTATGGGTCGATTTCAGGTTGGCCACCATATTGCCGCTGGTGCTGGCTTTGGCGTTCATCATGCCTTCAGGGATGCTCAGCGGTACCGGATCGGCCCCTTGCTGGATGGTTGGCGGCGAACCAGCAGCCGGGTAGCCGGTCAGGCTCAACCCTTGCATGTTGGTGATGTTGCGGTTGGCATCCATGATGAACTGCCCATTACGCGTATAGAAGATGCCGCCATCGGCGTCTTGCATACGGAAGAAGCCGTTCTGGCTGATGGCGATATCCATTGCCCGGTTGGTGTTGGTGGTAGTACCGCCGTTGAAGTTCTGGGTGATCCCCGCCACTTTCACCCCCAGCCCGACCTGCGAGCCGGCAAACATATCGGCAAAGGATACGCTGCCAGATTTAAAGCCGTAGGTGGCGGAGTTGGCGATGTTGTTACCAATCACATCCAGGTTGGTTGCAGCCGCGTTTAAACCGCTGACCGCTTGAGAAAAAGCCATGTCGTTCTCCGAAATAGGTCATTTAAAAAGGTGTCTTCAGGATCGCGTGATCCATTGCCGACGTGGAAAATCACTGCGCTTAGTCTGGCGAACCCAGTTTGGACAGGATCAGGCGCACGTCATCCAGCGTTGAGGTCCCCGCCACGCCCAGATCCAGCTTTGCCCCGTCCGTACCGCGCGTGACGCCGTTAACCATGGCGAAACGCAGTGGTTGTGCCACCAACTGCTCACTGCCGTTTTTGGCGTTGATCGCCACGGTGTAAGAGCCGTCGGGCGCATTGGTGCCATCTTCCAGCGAACCGTCCCAGGAGAAGGAGTGCACACCGGCGGTCAACCCTCCCAGATCGATGGTGCGAACCACTTTGCCGGTGGCATCGCTGATGGTCGCCGTCACCGCATCGGCGGTGCGTTCCAGCTCAATGCCAAACGGCGTGGTGCTAACCTTGCCAGCGTCATTACCCACCAGGATCTCCTTACCCGGCACCATCACGCCGTGGCCAATCAGCGAACTGGCCTGGATTGACTGGTTGCCGCTGATCTGGCCGGAGATCGACCCCAGCGTGGTGTTGAGCTTCTCGATCCCGCTAACCGTATTGATCTGGGCCAGTTGGGTAGTCAGTTCGTTGTTTTGCATCGGGTTGGTGGGGTCCTGGTTTTTCAACTGGGCCACCAACAGCGTCAGGAAATTGTTGCTCAGATCCTGGCTGGTATTGCCATTCGCACCGCTTTTGGCGCCGGTACCGGCAATGCTGTTGTCGAGTGATTCATTGGTGGTGGCGGCAATGGCCATAAATAAAAGCTCCGGTTACTGACCCAGCGTCAGGGTTTTCATCAACATGGATTTGGTGGTATTCAACACTTCGACGTTGGCCTGATAGCTGCGCGAGGCCGAGATGGTGTTGACCATTTCCCCTACTACATCGACGTTGGGCATCCGCACGTAGCCTTTGGCATCCGCCAGCGGGTTGCCCGGCTGAAACACCAAACGCTCCGGCGAGGGATCGTCTACCACCTGCGCAACACGCACGCCGCCGGTCGACTGGCCCGGTGCCGCCGCAACCTCAAACACCACCTGTTTGGCCCGATAAGGCTGGCCATCCGGGCCGGTGGCGCTGTCAGCGTTGGCCATATTGCTGGCGCTGACGTTCAGACGCTGGGATTGCGCGGACAGGGCCGAGCCGGAAATATCAAAAATATTCAATAACGACATGGGAATTATCCTCCTTGCAGCACGGACATCATGCCCTTGATCTGGCCGTTCAACAGCGTCAGGTCGGTTTGATATTTCAGGCTGTTATCAGCAAAGTTGGTGCGCTCACGGTCCATATCCACCGTGTTGCCGTCCAGGGAAGGCTGATCCGGTACGCGGAACATAAGATCCAGAGACGGTGGCTGCATATTCTGCGCCGGGATATGGCGAGCCGAGGTCAGATTCAGTGCCACGCCGCTGCCGTTGACGCGCCCCTGCTCCATGACCTTGTTCAGTTGGCTGGCGAAATCGATATCACGAGCCTGATAGCCCGGCGTATCTGCGTTGGCGATGTTGGCCGCCAGGATTTCCTGCCGCTGGGCGCGCAGGTTCAGCGCCTCCTGGCCAAAACGCAGAGCAGCGTCCAATTTGTCGAGCATGCTCCCTCCGCGAGGTTAGAATTTGGAGCCGACAGCATAAACGCCCTACCTGTCAGCCTATCGTGGGAATAAGGGCAAAATGCGTCGCTATTTGTCTGCTTAGCCTGCGCGCGTAACGGTTACACTTGTCCCCCTGTGGTCGCTGCGTCTGTGAGGAAAATATGAAAAGTATCCTGCTGTTGGTCGGCTTGCTGATCGGCCTGAACGCGCACGCCGAGGGCCTGGACGGACAGGTGGAGAACTTTATCAAGTCACAATTTGCCACTAGTACCAACGTGACCGACGTCAAGGTGCTGGTGCGCACGCCAGCAAGCCGTTGGCCGCAGTGCGAATTGCCGCAGCTTTCGATGCCTCAGAATGCTCGCCGCTGGGGTAACATCAGCCTCTCGGCCCGTTGTGGCCAGGAGCGACGTTTTATTCAGGCGCAGGTGCAGGTGGTGGGACATTATCTGGTGGCAGCACGTGGGATCAGTGCAGGCAGCAAACTCACCGCAGATGATATCAAGCTGAAAACCGGCCGATTAGACACCCTGCCGCCTCGTACCCTGATTGATAACGCCAAGGCGATCGGTGCCGTTAGCCTGCGCAATATCAGCCCTGGGCAGCCGTTGAATACGGTCATGCTAAGACGGGCCTGGGCGGTCAAAGCCGGGCAAACGGTACAGGTGTTGGCGCAGGGTGATGGATTTAATATCAGCGGTGCTGGGAAAGCGATGACCAACGCCGCCGCCGAAGACGGCGTGCGAGTGCGCATGGCCTCCGGGCAGATTGTTAGCGGCATTGCCAATATTGATGGCACAATTCGTATTACATTATAAAAAAATAAAGCTTTGCCAATACTTGTCGATAACAAAGTCATAGCAGCATTTATCCGGCCACCAGGGCCACAGATTTGAATTCCCCGTTGCCTTAGCGGCGGTGGTACAGATGGAGATTGAACATGAGTATCGATCGTACCCAACGGTTGCAACCCGTACCCACGGTGCAGCCGCGAGAAACACAGTCAGACAGCGCAGTTCAGGCGCGTAAAAAAGTCTCGGCGGAAACTGCGGTCAGCGGCACCCAGGTTAAGCTGAGCGATGCACAGGCTCGCCTGATGCAGCCGGGCAGCCAAGATATCAATATGGAGCGAGTGGAAAGCATCAAGCAGGCGATCCGCAACGGCGAATTGAAGATGGATACCGGCAAGATTGCCGACGCCTTGTTACAAGACGTGCAAAGCGAATGGCAGTCCGGCGCCGATCGGGGTTAACACCAAGGGTGAGTCATTGATATGGAAAACCTGGCACAACTGCTGGATAAGCTGCTGGACACCTTACAGGCGTTAGGCACGGTGCAGACGGAGGAGCACACTTTACTGTGCTCCAAAACTTTGGCTGGCGTGGCTCTGCAACGCGTAACCGATGCTAAAAGCCAACTGCTGGCGACGGTCAATTATCTGGACCAACAGCGGCTGGAGATGGAACGGCTGCAGCACTGCCAAGCACCTTATGAGGGCCAGCCACAGTTGGCAGCCAACTGGCAGCAAGTGCAACAGCTGAGCCTGCAACTGCGCGAACAGAATCACCATAACGGTATGCTGCTCAATCATCATATTGAGCACAATACGCAGGCACTGGCGATTTTAAACAAACAGAATGAATCGCTGTACGGGCCCGATGGTCAGTCCCGCGCGGGGAGCCTGCTGGGCCGTAAGATTGGGGTTTGATGCGCCCCTCACCCTAGCCCTCTCCCACAGGGAGAGGGGACAGAACGTGCCACAACTCTGCTGCTGCGCCTGAATCTCATACCATTCCCACAATTTCATTTGCACCTGAGCTAGCGCCAGCTGGAATTGGCTCCTGTACCTAACCATAAAACCGCCCCAACCCTCTCCCTGTGGGAGGGTTGGGGCGAGGGGCCTTCGCGCTCTGCAATACGCGCCACCAACGCGCCCAATAAAACCAGATCGATCAACCACGCGTTGGCAAGGTCTGTCGATGCCTGAGATTGGATCAGCAATGTCACCGACAGAATGACTCCGATGACCGCCAACGAGGCAGCTCTGGTTGCCAGGCTGATGCTGTTCAGCGGCTGCAACAACGCTGTCGTCACCTGGCGTGCCACCCCTAAACCAATGCCGCCGATAACGATCCCCGGTAGCATCATCAGCCAATCATTACGGCCGAACAGCCCCAACAACAGCAACCCGGCAGCAGAGAGCACCAGGCTCCGCCATAACGCCGCCAGGGTTCGCTGTTTTTCCACCGCCAGCAAACACATTAACGCCACGCCACAGGCATAGGATAACAGCAGCGCCAGCAACAGCGTGATGGCAACCTCCGGCCTTCCCCAGCCAATGTTCAACAGCAAAACGCCTGCCGATATCAATACGCTGTATACGATGGTGCGAGCAATCGCTCCCGGTTCCCCTACCGCGCCTGCGGTACTGATTTCTGCTGGTGATCTCATAACGGCTCCTGACACTGATGTGGAATGATGAATTAATCTCACTCCATTAATCGAATGCCATCAGCCTATCCAAGGTATATAGTCATAACAAACTCATAGTTTTCAGCCTTGGATGAGAATAATTCAGCCATGAAAAAAATCCATCTCCCTCCGCTAGGTGCTTTACGCGCCTTTCATGCCGTTGCCAGCTGTAGCAGCTTTAAACGGGCTGGGGAGGAACTCAACGTCAGCGCAACGGCGATCAGCCATCAGATCAAATTACTGGAGTCAATTCTGGCATGTAGGGTCTTCGAACGCAGTGCGCGCGGGGTTAGCCTGACCGAAACCGGCGAGATTTTATATGCCGGAACGCAACGCGCCTTTGCGGCTCTGGAGCAGGCCGCCGCGCAGATTATGCACTCCCAACAGCCTCAATCTCTGACGGTTACCACCACCTCCAATTTCCTGACCCATTGGCTGGTGCCGCGTCTGGCCGATTTCAAGGCGGAATTCCCGGACATCGACCTGCGGTTACATACCAGCGTCGAACGAGTCGACTTAACGCAGCGCACCGTCGATGTCGCCATTCGCTACCGGGAAATGCCGGAGCAAACGTTGCACTCAACGTTATTGTACGAGGATCGTTTTATCGCGGTAGCCAGCCCGTCATTGGCGCTGGCAGATATCGGCGATTTACGCGGGGTGACGCTGTTTCACGTAGAAAACCGGCTGGTGCCCGCCGACTCTCCGAGCTGGCAAAACTGGCGGAGGAACTATGGGCCACAGGATCTGAATGTAGACGCGGGGCTGACCTTCAGCGATGAAACCCATGCGCTACAGGCGGCGATTGCGGGACAGGGGGTGGTGATTGCCAGCCAGTTGCTGGCGCGAGATTTGTTACAGCGCGGCGTGTTAACCGCACCGTTCGAGATGTCATTACCCGGTGCCCGCTATTACCTGGTTACCACGGAAGAAAACGCGCAACGCCCGGATATCATGGCGTTGCGCGACTGGCTGTTGAGGCAAATAACGCCAGGGATGACTTATCATCCTCACTCATAGTTCACAATCACCTGATTAGAGATCGCCCGCAGCGGAGGATTTAACGCGCCGCGAGACTTCACGTAATAAATGAAGCGGAACTCGCTGTCTGCGGGAATACCGTTGAAAACCTCACTGCGGCCACTGCCCGCGCCGAGCGGTAGGCAGCGTGACGAGGTGCAAAGCTGTACCTCTAATCCGGCAGGCGCACCAGCCAGCAACTGATAACGCCAGCTTACACTGGTCACCCGAGCATCGGCCACCGGTGGATTAGCTGGCCGCAGGCTAGGGGATACATCACGCACGCTCCCCGTTTCCAGCGTGACGCCGCTGGCATCGGCGGCCCAGGAACCCGACACCGCCTGCGCGGCCAGCGGAGCGAACAACACTAATAAAGGAAGAAAAGCTTTCATCAGGCGGCTCCTATGGTTGAGGTCATGCGGATCTGACGTTCGTCGTTGATTTCCAGGTTCGACAGCACCACCAACTGCGGCAAGGTACGGCGCAGGAAGCGCGCCAGCAGGGCACGTAACGCGTGGTTTACCAGCAGCACCGGCGGTGCACTGAGCATTTCCTGACGTTGCAGCGCCTGCTTGGCCTGATCCAACAAGCGGTCCGCCAACCCAGGTTCAAGACCTCCGCCCCCTTGCAGGGCCTGCAACAGCAGGCGCTCAAGCGGCGTATCCAGACCAATGACCTGGATCTCACCGTTACCCGGGAACCACTGCTGAGTGATGGCCCGCCCAAGGGCCACGCGCACCACGGAGGTCAGTTCGTAAGGATCGCTTTGCGTTGGCGCATGTTCCGCCAGCGTTTCTATAATGGTGCGCATATCGCGAATCGACACCCTTTCGGCCAGCAGATTCTGTAGCACCTTGTGCAACGTGGTCAGCGAAACTACCCCAGGTACAAAATCTTCCGTCAGCTTCGGCATCTCCTGCGAAACACGATCCAACAGTTGCTGGGTTTCCTGGCGGCCAAACAGCTCGCTGGCAAACTGACCAAGCAAATGGTTGAGATGAGTGGCGACTACGGTGCTGGCTTCCACCACCGTGAACCCCTGGATCTGCGCCTGTTCACGCAGTGCGCTATCGATCCACACCGCCTCCAGCCCGAAGGCCGGATCGACGGTTTTGTCACCGGCCAGCTCACCCACCGCATTGCCCGGATTTATCGCCAGCCAGCGCCCCGGATGTGCCTCACCGCTACCGATCTCCACCCCTTTCATCAGAATGCGGTAACTGGCCGCCGACAGTTCGAGGTTGTCGCGAATATGCACCACCGGTGGCAAATAGCCCGTATCCTGAGCGAATTTTTTACGGATGCCACGAATACGCCCCAGTAGCTCACCGTTTTGCTGAAAGTCCACCATGGGGATCAGGCGGTAACCGACTTCCATCCCCAACGGATCCTCCAGCTGTACATCAGACCAACAGGCCTCTACCGCCTGCGGATTTTCCTGCGGCAGCGGCGGTTCTTTGACTTTCGGAGCCTGCTGTTCTCGACCGCGCAGCCGCCAGGCCAACGCCAGCAGTGCCGCCGTAAACAGCAGGAACACCAGGTTTGGCATACCCGGAACCATCCCCAACAGCCCCAACACCCCAGCACTCAACACCATCACGCGCGGATTGTTGAACAACTGGTTGACCATCTGCTCGCCAACGTCCTCATCGGTCGCTACGCGGGTGACGATCACACCGGCCGCCGTCGAGATCACCAACGCCGGGATCTGGGCGACCAGGCCATCACCGATGGTCAGCAAGGTATAGGTTTCAGCCGCGGTACCCAGCTCCATGCCGTGCTGGATCACGCCGACCAACAGGCCACCCACCACGTTAATCACCATGATCATCAAGCCTGCTACCGCATCACCGCGCACAAACTTGCTGGCACCGTCCATCGAACCGTAGAAATCCGCTTCCTGCGTCACTTCGGAACGGCGCTTTTTAGCCTCGTCTTCGCCGATCAGCCCGGCGTTCAGATCGGCATCGATCGCCATCTGTTTGCCCGGCATCCCGTCAAGGACAAAACGGGCGCCCACTTCGGCAATACGCCCAGCCCCTTTGGTGATCACCATAAAGTTGATCAGCACCAGGATGATAAACACCACGATACCGATGGCGAAGTTGCCGCCCACCAGGAAGTGACCGAACGCTTCAACCACCCGCCCCGCCGCCGCCGCACCGGTATGCCCCTCCATCAGGATGATCCTCGTGGAAGCGACGTTCAACGATAGGCGTAACAGGGTTGAGAACAGCAGGATGGTCGGGAAGGCGGCGAACTCCAGCGTCCGCTGGGTAAACATCGCCACCAACAGCACCATGATCGACAAGGCAATATTGAAGGTAAACAGCAGATCGAGGATAAATGCCGGTAACGGCAGCACCATCATCGACAGGATCATCAGGATCAGTATCGGGCCAGCCAGCACCTGCCACTGCGTATCTTTAAAATTACCCGGCAAACGAAGCAGGGAGGCCAAATTAGCCATCTGAGTTATTCTCTCCAGCAAAATCCAGTGCTTCAGGCACCGGTAAACGTTGAGGTTTTTTCGGGATCAGGCCGCCTTCACGCTGCCAACGGCGCAGCTGATAGACCCAGGCCAGGACCTCGGCCACGGCGGCATACAAGGTCGTGGGAATGTGTTGCCCAATCTCACTGTGACGGTATAGCGCTCGCGCCAGCGGCGGTGCTTCCAGGGTTGGGATACGGTGTTCATTCGCCAATTCACGGATACGCAAGGCGATCTCCCCTGCCCCTTTGGCAAGGACTTTCGGCGCACTCATGTTCTTGTCGTTGTATTGCAATGCCACGGCGTAATGCGTCGGGTTGGTGACGATCACGTCGGCCTTCGGCACATCGGACATCATGCGGCGGCGAGAGATGGCCCGCTGTTGCTGGCGAATACGCCCTTTGACATGGGGATCGCCCTCCTGCTGCTTATGTTCGTCGCGAATTTCCTGCTTGGTCATCTTCAATTTCTTGAAGTGGCTCCATAGCTGATAAAACACGTCGAAGGCCACCATCGGCACCAGCCCAAGGACGATCAGCATGCCGCAGAAGATCACGATCTGTAGCGCATTGCGCAGTGCGTCCTGCGGCTGCTGCGTGACCAGATGCAGCATCGCCGCCCAGTTGTGCCACAGGTAAAGCCCAGCCACCCACCCCACCAACGTCGCTTTAAGGATGGCCTTCAGCAACTCTGCCAGCACCTGGGTGGAGAACATCCGTTTTAATCCGGAGATCGGGTTCATGCGCTTGGCATCAAACTTAAGGCTGAAGCCCACGCCGCCCAGCAGCATCGGGGCCGACAGCGCCACCAGCACCAATCCGGCCAGGATCGGCATCAGCGCCCACACCGCTTGACGTAGCAACATGGCAAACTGGCGCAGCATCTGCTTATCGTTGCTGACCATGTTGTGATCAAAGTGCAGCCCTTCCGATAACATCCTCGCCAACTGTTGCGCCATATGGCCACCCGCGACCCACAAGATCGACAACCCCGCAATCAGCATCAGGATCGAAGTCAGCTCGCGCGAACGCGCAATCTGGCCCTCTTCACGCGCCTTTTCCAGCCGGTGGGGTGTGGGGGCCTCAGTTTTTTCCATATCACTGTCTTCGGCCAAGGCGAGGGTTCCCATGCGTGCGAAGAATAGAATTGATGCCAGCATGCCAAAAAAATGCGGATTTCATTGCGGGAACAACGGCGCAAAAGGCCGGTTATTTCGGGGATGGGCTAGCGAAAAGAGTTAGGGCGCAGCACCCTGCGCCCTAAGAAACCATCAGAACCCCAGGCTGTCGAGCAGATCGTCCACCTGGGCCTGATTGGCAATTACGCCAGCCCCGTTCTGATCCAGCTGCGGGCCATTGAGCAGGCTGTCGTTCGGCCTTTTCTCTTTGGCTGGCTGATCCGGGATGTTTTCCATCAGTACCATCAGCAGCTGCTTTTCAATCTCCTGCACCACGTCCATCATGCGCTTGATCACCTGGCCGGTGAGATCCTGGAAATCCTGCGCCATCATGATCTCCAGCAACTGGGCGTTGGTGAATGCGGTGTGCTCCGGCACTCGATCCAGATACTGGCGGGTATCCGTCACCAGTGAACGGGCATCAGCCAACTCGATCGGGTTGGCAAACCACTCGTCCCAGCGCCCTTTAAGCGTATTGGCCTGCGACTCCAACTCCGCCTGGCGGGGTTGTGCCGCTTCCACGCAGTTGAGCGCTCGTTCCGCCGCCTGCGCCGTCATGGTGACCACATAATCAAGACGGTCGCGTGCGTCCGGGATCGCTTCGGCAGCCTGAGCGATAGCCTGATCTAGCCCCAGCTCGCGCATGCTGTCACGCAGCATGCGGGTCAGTTGACCGATGCGGGAGATGATCTCACCCGCTGTCGCTGCATCGCTGGCAGGCATTGGAATATCTCTCATCGCCCTCTCCTTTTTTACATGCCCAGTTTTTCAAAAATCTTGTTGAGCTTCTCTTCCAGCGTTGCCGCCGTGAAGGGTTTCACTACGTAACCACTGGCACCCGCCTGAGCGGCAGCAATGATGTTTTCTTTCTTGGCTTCCGCCGTCACCATCAGCACCGGCATAGATGCCAGCGCACCGTCGGCACGGATGGTTTGCAACAGCTCGAGGCCATCCATATTCGGCATATTCCAGTCCGATACCACGAAATCGAAGCTGCCAGCGCGCAGTTTGTTCAACGCATCCGCCCCGTCTTCCGCCTCTTCGACGTTGTTAAAACCCAGTTCTTTCAGCAAATTTCTGACGATGCGGCGCATGGTAGAAAAATCATCCACCACCAGAAATTTAAGGTTCTTATCTGCCATTATTGCTCCTAAGGTTAATCGTTTTTGCCCCGAGGTTCGGGGCATAACATCAAATACGCAGCGCCTGACCACCCGCGATCTGCGCCAACATGCGTTGGCTCATGCGCTCCAATTCCACTACTTCATTGACTCCGCCGGTGGCAATGGCCTCACGTGGCATGCCAAACACCACACAGCTGGCTTCGTTCTGCGCCAGGGTGTACGCCCCGGCACGGTGCATTTCCAGCATGCCTGCCGCACCGTCATTCCCCATGCCGGTGAGGATCACCCCCACCGCATTTCGCCCGGCAAACTGAGCCACCGAGCGGAACAACACATCGACCGAAGGACGATGCCGGTTCACCGGTGGACCATCATGCAGCCGAACCTGATAGTTGGCGCCGCTGCGCGTCAGCTCCAGATGACGATCTCCTGGCGCGATATAGGCATGACCCGGCAAGACGCGCTCGCCGTCTTCGGCTTCTTTCACCGTGATCTGGCACAGCTTGTTGAGCCGCTCGGCAAAGGAACGGGTAAACCCTGGCGGCATATGCTGAGTGATCAATAACGCCGGGCTGGTAGCCGGTAACGGCTGCAAGACGTGGCGGATTGCCTCGGTACCGCCGGTAGACGCCCCGATAGCGATCAGTTTCTCACTGCTCAACAACGGCGTATGGCTGAGGATCTCCGGAGCCGGTGCCGTTGAGCGCTGTGGCAGACGCGCCTTGGCCGCCGTGCGGATCTTTTCGGCAATCAGCTCGCTATAGGCCAGCATGCCTTCGCGGATCCCCAGTTGCGGCTTGGTGACAAAATCCACCGCGCCCAGTTCCAACGCCCGCAGAGTGATCTCCGATCCCTTTCCGGTCAGCGACGACACCATCACCACCGGCATCGGCCGCAGGCGCATCAGTTTTTCCAGAAAATCCAGCCCGTCCATACGCGGCATTTCGACGTCCAGCGTCAGCACCTGCGGGTTGAATTTTTTGATCAGATCGCGCGCCACCAGCGGATCGGGGGCGGTCGCCACCATCTCCATATCGGGATGGCTATTGACAATCTCGGTCATCAGCTGCCGCATCAGGGCAGAGTCGTCTACGCTTAATACGCTGATTTTATTCATTACCTCTCCTTGGTCAGGCCATACACGGTCTGCCCACGCAAGTAGAAATCCCGGCTGATCTGGCTGAAGTTTTCGGAATGGCCGGCAAACATCAGGCCCCCCGGTTTAAGCAGCGGCACAAAGCGCCGCAAAATGCGCTCTTGTGTTTCCTTGTCAAAATAGATCATGACGTTACGACAAAATATCGCATCAAATTGCCCCGGCAACGCCCATTCAGGGGCCAGCAGATTGAGCGGCTGGAAATGCACCTGTGCCGCCAATTCTGGCCGAACCCGAACCAGGCCATGGTGAGGCCCGGTCCCTCGCAGGAAATAACGCTGCATCTGCGCCGGTGTCAGGGTGCGCAGATCTTCCTGGCGATACACCCCTGCCTCGGCCTTTTCCAATACCTGAGTATCGATATCGCTGGCCCATACCTGCGTCCCCGTCGCCCGCTGCCCTAACGCCTCATTCAAGGTAATGGCGATCGAGTAAGGCTCTTCACCGGTCGAGGCGGCGGTACTCCACACGCAGTAACCGTTAGGCCGCGAACGCGCATGTTCCGCCAGGATCGGGAAATGGTGCGCCTCACGGAAAAACGCCGTCAGGTTGGTGGTCAGGGCGTTGACGAATGCCTGCCACTCGGCGCTGTTGGTATCACTTTCCAGCAGCACCAGATAGCTACCAAAATCGGGTATTCCCAGTAGCCGCAGGCGACGCACCAGACGGTTGTAAACCATTTCGCGTTTGTGCTCGGCCAACACAATACCGGCACGCTGATAGATCAACTGGCTGATACGTCGGAAATGCACATCCGACAGGGGCAGCCGTTGCACCATCTGTGTCAGCAAAGACGCAGGCTCTTTATTGGTGGGTGAGGATGAGCCACTCATAACCCTTCACCCGAGTTGTTGTTACTTGCTATACAATTCGACACTAGTTGCTTCCTTTGCTACTGATAAAACTCCGTTGTTAAGACTTTCTGATAAGGTGATGTTGTCGTCCGCCAGGCGGAATACCGCTACCGCATCGGCCAGCGTAATCGCCTGTTCTTCCAATGCCGCCGCCGCAGAGGCCGCTTGTTCCACCAGCGCGGCGTTCTGTTGCGTCACCTGATCCATCTGGGTCACGGCCTGAGTAACCTGCTCGATACCGCGGCTTTGCTCATCGGAAGCCGAGGAGATCTCGCCCATGATGTCGGTAACGCGGGTCACCGAACGCACGATATCCTTCATCGTGGCACCGGAGTTTTCGACCAGCACCGACCCTTGCTTAACACGGCCGACCGACTCATCGATCAGCACTTTGATTTCTTTCGCTGCCTGAGCGCTACGCTGAGCCAGATTGCGTACTTCTGCGGCCACGACGGCAAAACCGCGCCCTTGCTCACCCGCCCGCGCCGCTTCAACCGCCGCGTTCAATGCCAGGATGTTGGTCTGGAAGGCAATGCCGTCGATCACGCTGGTAATGGCGCCAATTTTCTGCGAGCTGCTGGCAATATCGTGCATGGTGGTCACCACGTCGTCGGCCATTTCCCCGCCCTTGGCAGCGGTGGCTGAGGCATCGCGCGCCAGCTTTGAAGCCTGGCGGGCATTGTCGGCGTTCTGTTTCACCGTGGCGGTCAACTGCTCCATGCTGGCGGCGGATTCCTCCAGCGACGCGGCTTGCTGTTCAGTGCGAGAAGAGAGGTCGTTATTACCTTCCGAAATCTCCTGTAGCCCGATCAGGATCGACTCGGCGCCTTCGCGCACTGCACCGACTGTGCCAATCAACGAGTTCTGCATGCGGTGCAGGCTGGCAAACAACATGCTGATCTCGTTGCGGCCATACACCTGGATCGGCGTGGCCAGGTCACCGTCGGCGATACGGTCAAAGTGGCTACGCATAATATTCAGCGGCTGAACCAACATATTGCGTAGCCACCACATGGCGCTGGCGGTCACCAGGATCAGCATCAGCACCGCACCGCACACTAGCCAACCGGCCAGCGTGAAGGAGCGTTGGTTGGCCGCATTGGCCTGGGCGATATTTTCGTTGACCAGTTGCAGGTACTGGACGAAGTCGGCTTCGAACAGGTCCTGCATTTTCTGCGTGGGTTGATCCATAAAGCCCTGCAGGTTGCCGCCCTCCAGGAAGACGATCAGTTCGCGCAGAGCACCGCGTAGCCGCTCATAGCTGGCTTGGGTGGTTTCAGTCAGTTGTTGCTCCTGGTCGCTGTTACGCGAGACGGCCAGGAACTGATTAAAATAGAGATCGGCTTTCTGCAACGAACTGCGGGCGTTGCCCATCAGGGCATCGACCTGTTCTTGCGGTACTTTCAGCGCTGCACGGGTGCCGGCCCGGTTCAAGGTGTTACGTGCCTGTAGCAGGGAAACCCAGCTCAGGCTGAGGGCATCACGCTGCTGGCTACCCAGACTAATCAGATTAAGATTGTGGTTATCGGAGCGGGAAGCGGTATACGACAAGCCGGTGCTAATCAGTTGCATCAGGCAAAAGGTCAGCAGTAATAAAAACAGACTGGTAGAGATACGGACTCGGTTAAACACGATAAACCTCCAGGTAGCCGCGGGTTAACACGACTTAGGACGGAAAAAAGGGCCACGATCTCGCAGGGAGAACGCAGCCCAATGCCGGTTAGAACGTTTCCCAGTTCTCCTGCGGATCGCTGGCGTTCATTTTTTTATGATTGATTACCGGGGTAACGACTTTACTGTTGGCGGATGCCTTGAATTCGTTTTGGCCTTCCGCTTTCAGTCGGAATACCGCAACGGACTGGGTCAAGCGGCTGGCCTGCTCTTCCAGAGCTGCCGCCGCAGAGGCCGATTCTTCGACCAAAGAGGCGTTCTGTTGGGTGACGCGATCCATTTCGGCAACCGCCTGGCCAACCTGATCGATACCACGGCTTTGCTCGTCGGAGGCCGACGCGATTTCACCCATGATGTCGGTGACGCGGGTGACGGCATTGACGATATCGCCCATGGTTTCACCGGCGCTTTCCACCAGCACCGAGCCCATATCGACGCGGCTAACCGAGTCTTCAATCAGGCCTTTGATCTCTTTGGCTGCCTGCGCGCTGCGGCTTGCCAGGTTGCGTACTTCACCGGCAACCACGGCAAAACCACGGCCCTGTTCACCGGCACGGGCAGCTTCTACTGCCGCATTCAACGCCAGGATGTTGGTCTGGAAGGCGATGCCGTCGATCACGCTGGTAATATCAGCAATTTTCTGCGAGCTGCCAGCGATGTCGTGCATGGTTTGCACCACGTTGGCGACCACTTTACCGCCTTTCTGCGCGGTTTCTGAGGCGCTCAACGCCAGTTGGCTGGCCTGACGAGCGTTTTCGGCGTTCTGTTTCACCGTCGCGGTCAACTGCTCCATGCTGGCAGCGGTTTCCTCCAGCGAGGCAGCCTGCTGTTCGGTACGGGAAGAGAGATCGTTATTACCTGCGGCAATCTCGGAAGCGCCGCTGTAGATGGCATCGGCCCCCTGACGCACGCCGCTGACGGTGTCGATCAGTTCGCCTTGCATATGCCGGAGGCTGGCTGCCAACACGCCCATTTCGTTGCGGCTATTGACGTCGATCTGGTGAGTCAGATCACCTGCGGCGATCAGTTTGATGTGCTCAATCATACGGTTGAGTGGGCGCACCAGAATATGGTGGATGCCGAACCAAACCATAGCGATCACCGCAACCACCAGTACCAACACCACGCCCAGCGTCCAAACGGCAAACTCGAAAGAGCTGTCGCCATCTTCGACCGCGATCTGATATAGCTTGTCGTTCTGAGTCAGGTAGCGGTTATAGAGCTGTTCAAATTCAGTCTGATAACGCTGAGTGGGCTGTTCAAAGAAGGCGTCCAGCTTGCCGTCCCCCAACAGCGGGATCAATTCCGACAGCGCAGTGTGCAAAGTGGTATAGCGTTGCTTGAGTTCGTCTGCCGCTGCCGCATCCTGGCGAGCATCCAGAGGGATCTTCTCATAGGCAGCGTAGTGCTGTTCCGCCATGCTCAAGGTATTTTTTGCCGAGACCAGCAGTTCATCAACGGTGGCACCGGTGCCCGCTTTATTGAGGTCCATCATGTAGCGGATCCCGGCACGATTGAGGGTATTGCGGGTTTGCAGCAGGTTTACCCAGCTTTCATTCAGTTCTGACTGCTGCTGTCGGATAGTTTGCAGTACGGTAAAATTTTCTTTGTTATCTTTCAGCGAAGTGAAAAACAGCCCACCGGAAACCAGCTGCAAGGCACCGAATAACACCAGCACCAGCAATAAGCTGGTGACCACCTTCATACGATTAAACATTTTTACCCTTCTTGGAAGCCCGCACAGACAAGCGCTGTGTACGTTAACTGTCTGGGTTATCGGCGTGGCAGAAGAGAACTTTAAGAAAAATCTGTAACTATTTTTTTGTATTGTGCGGAGGGT
The DNA here is from genome assembly GCF_003668775.1 of Serratia sp. 3ACOL1. Classification (NCBI taxonomy): domain Bacteria; kingdom Pseudomonadati; phylum Pseudomonadota; class Gammaproteobacteria; order Enterobacterales; family Yersiniaceae; genus Serratia; species Serratia sp. 3ACOL1. The sequence goes on from NZ_CP033055.1 coordinate 2,155,890, forward strand.
AAGATTTTAGCTCGGAGAAGGAAAAGTGGCCCCTCACCCTAACCCTCTCCCACAAGGAGAGGGGACAGAACGTGCTACTGATTAACTACTGCGCTAGTCCTCGATATCGGCCTTGTTACAGAGTAGTCTCTACACCTGAACACAGCGCCATTCCAGCTCCCTCTCCCTGTGGGCTGTCTCTTATACACATCTCAAGTTGCGGTCAAATGGCCGTAATTTGAGAAACATAGCAGGCTGATTTTAAAGAGAATTTTTCCGAGTGCCCTATTGATTCGCTTGAAATAATTCCCATAAAAAACAGTAAGATGCCGAGTTGTGTATAAGAGACAGCCCTGTGGGAGAGGGTTGGGGTGAGGGGACCGTTGAGCGCAGGGATGCGCGATACGAGCCCCCAGGGACGGGTTTACGGCGTGTCGGCGTTCTGCGTTATCCCCACCTGTTGAGCCGTGACAAACAGCTACTCAGCAATCAGGCGCTTTTCGCTACGTTGTCCACCAGCGACATCTCTTCACTGCTCAGCAGCTTTTCGATATCCACCAGGATCAGCATACGTTCACCGAGCGACCCCAAACCGGTGAGATATTCCGTCGCCAGCGTGACCGCAAACTCAGGGGCTGGGCGGATCTGATCCGTCGTTAACGACAGCACATCAGACACGCCATCCACCACGATCCCCACCACCCGCTGGCCAAAGTTCAGCACGATCACCACGGTGTTTTCATCATAAGAGACGTCCTGCTGGGCAAACTTCACGCGCAGATCGATAATCGGCACGATCACCCCACGCAGATTGGTCACGCCCTTGATAAACGCCGGGGTATTGGCGATGCGCGTTACCTGATCGTAACCGCGGATCTCCTGAACCTTGAGGATATCAATGCCATACTCTTCGTTACCCAAGGTAAAAATCAGGAACTCCTGACCTACCGTTTCGCCAGCCAGTTTGCTGACGGCTGCAAGTCCTGCCATTTCGATCACCTTTAAATAAGTCGGTTAATAATTATGCGGCAGCGTCCGTCAGACGCTTTTCCCGGTTCAGCGTTTGCAGCGCCGAAACATCTACAATCAGCGCCACGCTGCCATCCCCCAGAATGGTGGCAGCCGAAATACCCGGCACCTTGCGATAATTGCTTTCCAGATTTTTCACCACCACCTGATGCTGACCGATCAGCTGATCGACTAGCAGCGCATAGCGGCGGCCTGCACTTTGCAAAATCACCACGATGCCCTGAGTGGCTTCGGTTTTGGCCCCGTCAACCTCAAACACCCGATACAGCTCGACCAGAGGCAAGTACTCTCCGCGTACCTGAAGCACACGCTCCCCACCGGCCAGCGGATGCAAATCCTCAGCCTGCGGTTGCAATGACTCCATCACGGCATTCAATGGCAGAATGAACACTTCCTCATTCACCTTGACCGACATGCCGTCAAGAATGGCCAGCGTCAGCGGCAGTAAAATGCGGATTGAGGTGCCCTTCCCGGCCTGGAAATGGATTTCGACATGGCCACCCATCTCCTGAATATTTCGCTTCACCACGTCCATGCCCACTCCGCGCCCAGAGACGTCGGTCACCTGCTCAGCGGTGGAGAAACCCGGGGCAAAGATCAGCATGCCGACCTCTTCATCGCTCATGTTGTCACTCACCGCCAGCCCCTGTGAGGCAGCCTTGGCGAGAATTTTCTGGCGATTGAGACCGGCACCGTCATCGGTGACTTCAATGCAGATATTGCCGCCCTGATGTTCGGCAGACAGGATCAGATTACCGACTTCGGCCTTACCGGCGGCCAGGCGCGCAGCAGGTTCTTCAATACCGTGATCCAGGCTGTTACGCACCAGGTGCGTCAACGGATCGATAATGCGTTCAATCAGGCTCTTGTCCAGTTCGGTAGAGCTGCCCCGTAGCGTCAACTCCACCTGCTTGTCCAGCTTGCTGGCCAGATCGCGCACCAGACGCGGGAAACGGCTGAAAACGTACTCCATCGGCATCATGCGGATCGACATCACCGACTCTTGCAGGTCGCGAGCGTTACGCTCCAACTGGCTCATGCTGTTGAGCAGATCGCCGTGGTTGACCGGATCAAGGGAGCCAGAACGTTGGGCCAGCATCGACTGAGTGATCACCAACTCCCCCACCAGGTTGATCAGTTGATCGACCTTTTCTACCGCCACGCGAATGCTGGTGGACTCGCTAGCCTTGGCTTTGGGCTTCGGCGCTTCAGCCACCGTAGCGGGCGCGGTAGGTGTGACAACGGCAACGGGTTCCGGCGTGCTGATCTTCTCCACGGCCTTCGGCGGCGTGGAAAAGGCAATCTGCTCGGGTTCAAGCACAAAGCACAGCACCGCGCTGATATCCTCCTCACTGGCAGAGGTCAGTAAAGTCACCTCCAGGCTGGTCTCGGTCTGCTGCGGGTTTTCCACCTCGCCCAGATTGCCCAACTCTTCCAGCATCAGCGGAATTTCATTCGGCTTCAGACCGCTCAGGCTGATGCGCATCCCGCCTTCAATCGCAGCCGGAGCAGCAGCATGAACCACCGGTGAGGTTACCGTTACCGCCGCCGCAGGAGCATCCTGCTGTTGCGCTTCCAAAGCCAACTGCCGCAACGCCTGACAAATATACTCAAAGCTCTCGCTATCAGGTTGTTGCGACGTTTTATAGGCGTCCAGTTGCTCCTGCATAATGTCTTTGGTTTCCAGAAACAGGTTGATAATTTCGGTGCTCAGGCTCATTTCCTGACGCCGGGCACCGTCCAGCAAATTCTCCAGCAGGTGGGTAGTTTCCTGCAGCACGCTAAAGCCGAAGGTGGCCGCCCCGCCCTTGATCGAGTGGGCAGCGCGGAAAATCGCATTCAGTGGTTCAATATCCGGGGCCAGCGGATCCAGCTCCAACAGATGTTGCTCCATATCGGCCAGCAGCTCGTCTGCCTCATCAAAAAAGGTCTGATAAAAAGCGCTAATGTCCATGCTCACGGGGTCACCTCTGCTGTGAGTCGCTGTTAGTCGGTGAAGTGGCGGAAGGTGCCGCCGGAATAGCCGCTGTCGGCCCGGTTTCTGCGGCTTTCACCGCTACCGGAGGTTGCTCTGGCGTGCCCTGCGTTGCCGGCAGTTCGGCGCTTGGAGCAGGCGGCGACGGCGGTAATTCCGGTGTCGCTATAGCCGGTGCCGTCGCCTGCGGAGCCAGCTGCTTCAGGCCCTCCGGCTGATCGATTTCCGTAGCGCTGCTCTCCGCATTCTCGTGTTCTATCCCCTGCTGGGTTGCTTTGTTCAGCACCAGAATGGTGATCCGCCGGTTAACCGCATCATCACCGCCGTGCTGTTTCAGGTTCATGGTCGAGGCCATCCCAACCACCCGCAATACTTTGCCTTCGGCCAAACCACCAGCAATCAGCTCACGCCGCGAGGCATTGGCTCGATCGGCGGACAGCTCCCAGTTGCTGTAATAGCGCTCACCGGTAGCATAAGGCAGATCGTCGGTATGGCCCGACAGGCTGATTTTGTTCGATAATCCATTGAGGATCGGTGCTATCCCGCGCAGGATATCGCGCATATAGCTTTCCACCTGCGCGCTACCGGTCTTGAACATCGGCCGGTTCTGGCTATCGATAATTTGAATGCGCAATCCTTCGTCCATCATGTTGATCAGCAAATGCGGCCGCAGCGCTTTCAGACGCGGGTCCGACTCAATCAGCTCATCGAGTTTCTCGCGCAGCTTGTTCAGGCGCAGCTCTTCCGCACGCTTTTCCGGTGAATCCATCTGCTTTTTGACCAACCCTTGCTGCTGGGTTGGATCGTCCCCACCGCCCGGGATTGGACTGCTTTCTGAGCTGCTCTTGTCGCCGCTAGTCAGCGCCACCTTCAGTGGGGTACGGAAATATTCGGCTATCTGCGTCAACTCCTGCGGGCTGGCAATCGCCAGCAGCCACATCACCAGAAAAAACGCCATCATCGCCGTCATAAAATCGGCATAGGCAATTTTCCAGGAGCCGCCGTGATGACCGGCATGATGGGCTTTGCGTTTTCTGACCAGAATAACCTGGTGATTCTGTTTCATGCGTCCTGCTCTTCCGTCGCCTGCTGTGCCGGGGCTTTCACCTTACGCACATGCTCTTCCAACTCAATGAAGGAAGGGCGCTCCGTGGTGTACAACGTTTTACGGCCAAACTCGACCGCGATCTGTGGGGCATAACCATTCAAACTCGACAGCAAGGTAACCTTGATGCACTGCATCATCTTGGTGGTTTCGGCACTCTTCTGGCGCAGCAAAGTCGCCAGTGGGGAGATGAACCCATAGGCCAATAGAATGCCGAGGAAAGTACCCACCATCGCATTGGCGATCAGTGCCCCCAATTCCGCCGCAGGCCGGTCAGCCGAAGCAAGTGCGTGCACTACCCCCATCACGGCGGCCACGATGCCGAAAGCCGGTAACGAATCGCCGACCATCGCCAGGCTCCCTGCGGGTACCTCGCTCTCCTGTTCGAAGGTTTCGATCTCTTCATCCATCAACGCTTCGATCTCAAAGGCGTTCATATTGCCGCTCACCATGAGTCGCAAATAGTCGGTAATAAATTCCACCAAGTGGTTATCGGCAAGAATGCGCGGATAATTAGAGAAAATTTCGCTTTCCTGCGGATTATCGATATCAAACTCAAGCGACAACATGCCCTGCTGGCGGGATTTGGCCATCAGCCGATACAGCAGCGCCATCAGATCCATATACAGTTCTTTGTTGTATTTTGAGCGGCGCATCAGCTTGGGAAGAGCGCGTAGCGTGGATTTGATCGCTTTACCGTTGTTGCCGACGATAAAGGCCCCCACACCGGCCCCCCCGATGATCAAAAATTCGGCAGGCTGATAGAGTGCGCCGAGGTGGCCCCCGACGATCATATAGCCGCCGAACACGGTTCCCAGAACCACGAGATAACCCAAGATAACTAGCACACGTATTCCTTAAATTCACAATATGGATGGAAGGTGAGTCAGCGCGGGTGAAAATCGGCAACAGCACGGGTCGCCCCGAGAGCCCGGAGTACCGAGCCCTTGAGTTTCACCAGTCTGTGTTGCTGTATAAACCTGCAAGCAGGCTCAGACTGCGCGTTTAACCTGCTCTTCCAGCAGTTGTGGAATAATATCGGCCAGTTGCGGCGAAAGTTTACGTCTTTTTACTGCGCGGGATGGAGGTTGGCATAAACTGCAGACAAAACTGTTAAGCGGCTGGTGCGCATGGGTGATAAAAGCGCCACCACAGCAGCTACAGGCGGATAGCTGCAACATACCGCTGTCGACAAAACGCACCAGCGTCCAGGCTCGTGTGAGCGCCAGCAACGGGGGCTCGCCTGGCTGCTGCGGGCACTGTTCCAAATACAGTCGATAGGCTTTGACCACGGCTTCAACCCCGTGGCACTGACCGCATTTGAGCAGGAACTGATAAGCATTGAAAAACATCGACGAGTGGATGTTTTGCTCCCAGGTCATGAACCAGTCGGTCGAGAATGGCAACATCCCTTTGGGCGGCGGACTGCCGCGTAATTCTTTGTACAGTTTGATCAATCGCCCACGGCTAAGCTGCGTTTCGCTCTCCAACATCTGCAAGCGCGCGCCCAGCGTGATCAGTTCCATGGCGAGTTGAATGTCCTTGGCTTCCTGAACAATACTTTTCTCACTCATCATCAGGCTCTTTTCTTCGTCACACTACCGCCTTTACCCGATAGTTCTTTGAGTAAATGGCTCGATAGCAAAATGCCGGTGTGGATCTGTTGCAGATCGTCCACGCGAGATTCTTTCGTCAGGTGCTCGATAGTATTGTGGTCGTTGAAACGGAAGTGGCAAACCAGCTGATTAGTTTCTGCCAGTTTTACCATTTGCGGCAACGTGAGTTGCGACAGCGCATCCGCCATTGAGTTATCAATACCCAGACGGAACATTGCTGACGCTTTTTCATCGTTAATCAGACGCTGTGCCAGAAGCAAATATGACAAATTAATGTCATAAATATGTTTAAGTAGTTCAGACGTACCCATATTCCCATCCCGACAGACTATGTTTAAAAACATACGCTGGGTGATAAATTATCGCCCATGACCTGGGTTCATTCCCAAAGTTGGCAAACAAATCCCTGTACGCCAGCCGCGACAACTGCGCGACTATACACATTTCGGGTTGTTACTCAGTATTTTGATACACATGCAATTGCATGTATGGATATACAGCATCCTGCTTCAAAAGTGTGTTTTTCGTAAGACGATTTTTACAAATATAATAAGATTAATCTTAATAACAGCGCAACTCTACCCCCGATCACTTAGCCCACACAACGTAAGTGACCTGCAATTTTAAAAACAATGTGACGTAGATCACAAAAATAAAAAATATCCACCTTGAAAAGGCCAAATTCTGACCAATTATTAACCTCCGAGCTGTGCAATAAATACGCTAAAGTAAGAAAAGGTCTTAAAAACTAGGTTTTACAGCCTAAAAATACGCGTTTTTAGATCAATTCGAACAAAAGCTTAACTAAAGCCAAATCACAGAGAAAAAATCTGCCACCCTGCCACCAGAGCAGCTTAAAATACTGATTGTCATTTAAAACCAGCTCCTTATGAATAAAATTACCCGCTAAAACATCCCCGACTGAAAAGTAAGATTTAACTTGGGTGGCTGTTTCAATTTTCGACAGAGCGACTCATGCGGTTAAAGGTGCAGTATTTTGGGCTGAACAAGTTAACAGAAGTAACAATGTGTTTCGTGGTAAGGGAGTCGACAGGGGGGCAAGTCAGAAAAGATAATGCCAACTAGCGTTGCTCGGCAAGGAAAGTCGCAAATTGATTTTTACTTAGCGTTTTAATTATTATTTAAGATATCCGACCTATTATATGGAAAATTCCTAACCCCCATGACAAAGATCAAAAAGTGCATTAGGTCATCTATGCTTTATTGTCTAGCTATTTCTTCAGCGCTGGCGAGATTATGCTTGAGCCTTACACCCCTTTAGCAAAAATTTTGAATGCGCACAATGAAAATACATCGGGCATCCACTTTACGCCGTTGCCGCCAAAACCACTGCCATTATCATTTTCTTTGCTATAGGCATAGAAACGTAGCGCTATGCTGGCAAACGTCTCCTGAGCCAATAAGGTAAGATTCCCCCTAATTGACAGTTTATCTGTCAAGATATATTGCCCAGATGCTCGGCACATATTATCATTCGGGGGTGCCTCCTCCCCTACCAGGGGTATTTTGGCTAAGCGTGTTCCATTTACTCACTTTTCTTTTATTTTGCCTGGCGACATCTCTTCATCTTGTGGCGATTTCTGCGAATATGTGAGATTTTTCTTTCCGCTTTAATACTATTAATAGGCTATGTTTTAACTATGACAAGTACGATCGATTACCTGATGACGTTTCGCAAATGTTCCAGCCTGGACAGCCTGGAAAAAGTCTACGACAAGCTGAATTACTCACTGACGGACGACAATGAAATGAGCAACATGTACCGTGCTGCGGATCATCGCCGTGCGGAACTGGTCTCAGGCAAACTGTTTGACCTGGGTAGGGTGCCAAAGTCACTCTGGGCACAGGTGCTTTAATCCCGCAGACAGTGTTGCGCGCATCTTTTTATCTTTTATGGCGGAATCTCTTCCTTGCCCTGGGGTTTAGCGTTGCGCGTGATACAAACCACATTTATTGCGCAGGCATTGCTCTACCCTTTAAGCACACATTCAGGCAAACGGGAGTAGAACATGGGATATCACAACGTTCTGGTTACGGTGGCAGTCGCAGCGGACAGCCACCAGCTGGTAGAGAAAGCCGTCTCCATCGTGCGCCCCTGTGATGGGAAAATCACGCTAGTCAGCATCATTGCCAATGCCGAGATTTTCCCCGCCCCATGCTGGGTGACCTGCGTGCGTTGATGGAGGAAGAGACGCTGCTGTTTATGGAGGAACTGTGCCTACGGGCAAACTATCCCAATATCGCTACGCGGATCATTCACGGCGAGTTGGGCGACTGCCTGGCCTACGCCAACCAAAAGCAACCCTTTGATCTGGTCATCTGTGGCAACCATAGCGATAGCATGATGAATAAAGTGGCCTGCTCCGCCGCGCGCTTTATCAATACCAGCAGCATTGACGTGCTGATCGTTCCGCTATAATGCACAGTCATCACCTCCAGTTGGCTATTCAAGGTCGACCGCTTTTTTCTTCTAACAAATTAAGTGAGTCGTAAGCAATACCAGCTCGCCAATGAAGCTCCGTTTACTCTACAATCCCCCTTAATATCATCATCAGCGTCAATATATCATATCGGAATTATCGCAACCCCATCAATATACCCAATATCAAATATCACTGTTACCTATGGTTAACAACAAGATTTCGGTCGTTATTTTTCATCACGATATAAGAAAGTGTTCAACGAACATTCCGTCACCGAAACTATTACGCAATACTTTTCAACACGGTTCCCGCTACGCTTTTTACGTTATCGCATAAGTGCGCACATAACGCTATTTTCCACTGCGACAGATTAACTAGACTAGCCAGTACCTGAACGCCTTTCGTTCAACACCGTCGCCAAGGAGTCATCGATGTCTCAGCAAGCGCATAACCGCCGTTTTGTTTTAGCTTCACGCCCTCACGGGGAACCGCAGGCAGACAATTTCCGCCTCGAAACCAGCCCCCTCCCTCAGCCCGCCGCCGGGCAGTTGTTGCTGCGCACGGTTTATCTTTCATTAGATCCCTATATGCGTGGCCGTATGAGCGATGCGCCCTCTTATGCCCCCCGGTACAGATAGGCGAAGTGATGGTCGGCGGCACAGTATCCCGCGTGCAGGCCTCACAACATCCAGACTTTAACGTTGGAGATTGGGTGCTCGGTTACGATGGGTGGCAAAGCCATGCGTTGTCGGACGGCAGCGGCCTGCGTAATCTGGGCGCCAAACTGGATCACCCTTCCCGGCTCCTTGGCGTATTAGGTATGCCCGGGTTTACCGCCTATATGGGGCTGCTGGATATCGGCCAGCCACAGGCAGGCGAAACCTTGGTGGTCGCAGCAGCCAGCGGAGCCGTAGGTTCCGTGGTAGGTCAGATTGCCAAGCTGAAAGGATGCCGCGTGGTGGGTGTGGCGGGTGGCGCAGAGAAATGCCGATATGTGGTGGATGAACTGGGATTTGATGCCTGTATCGATCACCGCTCGGACGACTTTGCGGCCCAACTGGCGGCAGCCTGCCCCCAGGGCATCGATATTTACTATGAAAACGTCGGCGGCGCAGTGTTTGATGCGGTTATTCCTTTGCTCAATACCAAGGCACGTATCCCCGTCTGTGGCATTATCGCCCATTACAGCGCGACCGAGTTACCACCTGGCCCAGATCGCTTGCCGTTGTTACAAGGCCTGATCCTGCGTAAACGCATCAAGATGCAGGGTTTTATCATCTTCGATGATTACGCAGAAAGCTTCGGCGAGTTTCTACAACAGATGGGGGAATGGGTCAGCCAGGGCAAGATCAAATTCCGCGAGGACGTAGTCGACGGGTTAGAGAATGCCCCTCAGGCCTTTTTCGGACTGCTGAAAGGGAAAAACTTCGGCAAGCTGATTATCCGCGTCGCCGAGGAGTGATCCTCTGTTCAGGGCGCTATGCGCCCTGAACCCTTTACGCACGTTCAGATCTTGGTTACCGACTGGCAAATCTCCAGATCAAAGTAGCCATCAGCCACGCAATCATTGAGATAATGTTCATAGCAAACGCCTTCAGACGGCCGATAGCCGCTGGCGGTTAACAGTTGCTGGTAAAAATTACGCCAAGGGGTAGCGAAATCCCCATCGGTGATCCGCACCCGGTACACGGCGTACTCTCCTGCGGGCAGGGTTTGTATCACCATGTTTTCGCTGCCGGCAGGCAGCACAAAATCATCGGCAACGGTAAACACCACGTCGGCACGCAGGTTTTCCGCTGCGACCTGGTTCGGATCGTCCCAATAGAGTACCAGCCATTTCCCCACGGGAATGCCTTGCCGTTGTTGCCAGGCCATCAGTTGCTGAAAACCCAGTGGGACTGATTGCGCATAAGGCCCCACAACCCGCACGCCAACGGCCTTTTCTACCGGTTTTTGCTCAATTCTTACCGCCATTGTCATCACTCCTCTCGCCTATGTCCGGAACAGTAGAGTCAAGCGCCAATTTCGGTTCGTACATCCAGCAATTCAGGGAAAAATGTCAGTTCTAACGCCTTCTTCAAGAAACTAACGCCGCTGGAGCCGCCGGTACCCGATTTAAAACCAATGATCCGCTCGACCGTTTTCATATGGCGAAAACGCCATAGATGGAAGCTTTCCTCGATATCCACCAGCTTCTCGGCCATTTCGTAGGCCGCCCAGTAGGTTTGCGGATTATCGTAAATCAGTTTGAACACCGGTAACAGCTCTGGATTGCGCTGGTAAGGCTGGGTCCAGTCTCGTTCAATGCATGCCTGAGGTACCGCAAGACCGTGGCGGGAAAGGTAGCGGAGGAATTCGTCATACAGGCTCGGGGCTTCGAGGATCGCTTTCAGCGCCGCATGTTTTGGCGCATCGTCGCTGAAGACGGCCAGCATGGCGGCATTTTTGTTACCCAACAAAAACTCGATCGAACGATATTGATGGGATTGGAAACCCGAAGAGTTACCCAGCACACCACGGAACTCCACATATTCCGACGGGGTCAGCGTTTCCAGCACCGCCCATTGTTCAAACAGCAGGCGCTGGATCTGCTTCACCCTGGCCAGGATCTTGAAGCAGTGGCTGAGCTTATCCTGCTGCACCAGAGTCCTGGCTGCCTGCAGTTCATGCAGCATCAGTTTCATCCACAGTTCCGAAGTCTGGTGCTGTACAACAAACAGCATTTCATCATGATGCTGTGGGTTGGAAAGTGGCTGCTGACAATCCAGTAGTTGATCCAGGCACAGGTAATCACCGTAGCTCATGCGCTTGGAAAAATCGGTGACGATGGCGCTTTCTAGTTCCCGCTGATTCATGTTCTCTCCCATGTCGCTCACGCTTTTGGCAAACGTGACGCGCATTGCTGGTTAGCAAGTGAAGAGAAGACAATAGTTCATACCGGCAACATTAACGTAACAATTAACGAGAGCTGCCTCGCAGATCTGGTACTGACATCAGGTTTAAACGGGCGCTGCATGCAGCACCCATACAAACAGAACATTCAGAGCACATCCAGCAGCCATTTTTGCGCCGGAGTCAGTCGGCTAGCCGTTTCTTCCTTCAACCAGCGGCGCTGGTCTTGCTGAGCGATATCTGCGCGGTCGATATAGAGTGCGTGCAATACCCTCCGCCGGGTACCGATCCTGTTCTGAGTCCCTCCATGCCAGGTGTGTGCGTTGTAGATCATTACACTACCAGCAGGGGCTGCAAAAACAATTTCATCGGGATGTGCCAAATCGGGATCGGCCAATACATCTTCCGGCAGTTCCGGCCGCAGGTGCGTTCCGGCGATAATCCGCGGCGCGCCGTTCTCCGCACTCAAGTCATCAATCGCCCATATCGCATTGACCAAGTGTACTTTGGGAAAATCGGGGCGCGGTTTTTTCCAGTCGGCATGCAGAGGCTGATGGCCGCCACCGTGCAAGGCTTCACGGGCATTGAGGCTCGATACTTTGAACTCACCGTTGAAAATATAGCGGCAGGCAGACAGGATCAGCGGGTGCGACCACACCTTTTCCCAAACCACACCTTTATTCACCATGTTGGCAATGCGCGTTGCCGTCGCTTCCTGATGGTGCTCAATGGCCAGGTTATCCCCTTCTTTCTCCACCAGCTCATCAATAAGATTGCGCATAGCCACCAGCCAGTCAGGATCGGCCACATTGTGCACCACGGTATACCCCAACGTATCAAGCTCCTGCTTCATCTGTGCCGTTAACTCGATGCTGGCTCCTAAAGCCTCTAGGTATATCTCGGATTGACGCTGCATCATGATTTCTCCATTTACTTTTTGATAACATAACGGCAAATTTACTGGAAGCCTGGGCCAAAAACAGGGGGCTTTTACTACGAAATACTGGACACAGATGTACGCCAGCCAAAAATGTGACCTAGGTCATAAATGTGCAAAAGCCCGTTAAATGCCGGGAAATATCACCTTAATTGCGCTGCCCGCTTGGGTTTACCATCATTCCTAAATGCATCGTTAACCGACGAAGCGCACTGGAGATCGCGATGTCTGAAACGCTAGTTACCCTGCTTGAACAGCTGATTGCCCATCAGAATACTATCCAGGTAAAGTTTCCTGAGCCCACTTTTCCCGCCCCGCCCCTGGCCTTCTGCGTGCCTTTTCCGCGGCTTGAAATAGTGATCGAAGGGGAAGTCGAAGATCAGTGTCTCCCTTTGGCAAATAACACGCTCTCCAGCTATCAGGTGCTTTATGTCCCTGCGGGCAAATGGAGCTTTCCGCAATGGACCCAGCCAGCCACCACGCTGAGCATCTTGTTCAGTAAGCAAAAGCTGGGTTTCAGCCTGCAAAGATGGGACGGGCAAACGCTGTGTGAAACGCAAAAACAGCACGTTGCGCGGCGTGGGCCCAGAGTCGGCTCATACCTGCTGCTGGCGATGAATGAGGTTTTGCTGCAACCTGATGCATTGACCTCGCAGCTGATCTTTACCGCGTTGGTCAGCCACTGCTTGGAACAGCTCGCAGGCCAAGGGCAAACCGTCAGTAAAAGCCAGGAACTGCTGCTGGCCATACAGGATTACCTTGATGACCACGCTGGGTTGCCGTTAACACGGGAAAGCGTTGCCAAACGATTTCATATTACCCCTAACTATCTGTCCCACCTGTTCCAAAAATCTGGCCCCGTCGGTTTCAATGAGTACATCACCGGGGTGCGCCTCGAGCGGGCGAAACATCTATTGCGTGGTTATGATCTGAAGATCAAAGAGATCGCTCATAACTGTGGGTTCGACGACAGTAACTATTTTTGCCGGATATTCAAAAAGCATACCGATCGTTCCCCGTCGGAATACCGCAGGCATTGCCGCAGCCTGTAGCAATATTGCTGATTGATGTAGGGGCCGCATGATGCAGCCCCTAAGAAACGGGCGATTGAGGTTTATCACCGGGCGTAACGCCCGGCGAAAACACAGATTAGAACCACTTGCCAAAGCGGCGGATGTAGTAACGCTTCATCAATTGCGCCACCACACAGTAGCTGACCAGCGTGGCCACCAGCCAAGGGAAATACTCCCACGGCAGCGGTTGCAACCCGACCCATGCCCCGAGCGGCGAGAACGGAATATAGATACCGAGTGCCATAATAATCCCGGTGGTCAACAACACCGGCAGCGCCGCCGTGCTCTGAATGAACGGGATCTTCTGGGTACGCAGCATATGCACTACCAGCGTCTGAGACAGCAATCCTTCAATAAACCAGCCGGACTGGAACAGAGCTTGATGCTCTACGCTATTGGCGGCAAACACGAACCACATCAACGCATAGGTAGTGATGTCGAAAATCGAAGACGTCGGCCCAATCCATAACATAAAGCGACCAATATTCTTGGCATCCCATTTGCGGGGTTTACGCAGGAACTCTTTGTCCATCTTGTCCCACGGCAGGGAAAGCTGGGAAATATCGTACATCAGGTTCTGTAACAGCAGGTGGATCGCCAGCATCGGCAGGAACGGAATAAACGCACTGGCCACCAGCACCGAGAACACGTTGCCGAAGTTGGAGCTGGCGGTCATGTTCAGATACTTGATGATATTGCCGAAGGTTTCACGCCCTTTGATCACCCCTTCTTCCAGCACCATCAGGTTCTTTTCCAACAGGATGATATCGGCGGATTCCTTGGCGATGTCAGTACCTGTATCGACAGAAATGCCCACGTCGGCATCGCGTAACGCCGGGGCGTCGTTAATGCCATCCCCCAGGAAGCCCACGGTGTGGCCATTAGCCTGCAACATTTTCAGCACGCGTGATTTTTGCAACGGCGTCAGCTTGGTGAATACCGTACGTTGCTCAACTTCACGCATCAGATGGGCATCGTCCATCTGTTCAATCTCCAGGCCGGAGAGCGGCGTTCCCGGTTCCAGGCCGACGTCACGGCAGATTTTACAGGTGATTACCGGGTTGTCGCCGGTCAGCACTTTCACCGCCACGCCATTTTCCTGCAGGGCGGCAATGGCTTCACGAGCGCTCTCTTTTGGCGGATCGAGGAAGGTCAGCAGACCTTCGATCACCAGATCGCGTTCATCCACAATACTCAGTGGCAGAGTGCAACCTTCCAGACCCAGATCTCGCGTTGCCAGCACCAGCACGCGGAAACCATCTTCATTATACTGGCACGCCAAAGCCTGCAAATCGGCACGGCGAGCCTCGTCAAGCGCCAACACCTCCTGCCCGACACGGACGTGAGTGGCGATCTCCAGCATCTCTTCAACTGCACCTTTGCAAATCAGCAGTTGGCGCTGTTGTTCATCCTGTACCACGATCGACAAGCGACGACGTATAAAATCAAACGGCAGCTCGTCAACCTTGCTGTAGCGCCCCAACGCCTCAACGCCTGGCTGGCCCTGGCCAAAACGGATCACCGCCTGATCCATCAGGTTCTTCATGCCGCTCTGATGGAAGCTGTTCAACCAGGCTAAATGTAGCACGTGGTTATCCTTGCTGCCGTTCACGTCCAGATGGTGTTCCAGAATGATGCGATCCTGCGTCAGGGTGCCGGTTTTATCGGTACAGAGCACGTCCATCGCGCCAAAGTTCTGGATCGCATTCAGCCGCTTGACCACCACCTTGCGGCGCGCCATGGCAATTGCGCCTTTCGCCAGGTTCGAGCTGACAATCATCGGCAGCATTTCCGGCGTCAGCCCCACGGCGACCGCCAAGGCAAACAGGGCCGCCTCCGTCCAGTCTCCCTTGGTGAAACCGTTAATCAGCAAAACGATCGGCACCATCACCAACATAAAGCGGATCAGCAGCCAGCTAACGCTGTTTACCCCACGGTCAAAGGCAGTTTGCGAACGGGTACCGACGATCGACTTAGCCAGAGAGCCAAAGTAGGTGCGGCCACCGGTCGCGACCACCACCGCCGTCGCCGTTCCGCTGGCCACGTTGGTGCCCATCAGGCAGATATTGGCCAACTCCAGCAGTTCGCTTTCGCTGGAGGCATCAATCTCGCTGGACTTTTGGCTCACGCCGGCCAAGGCATCGTATTTTTCGATTGGGATAGCTTCGCCGGTCAAGATGGCCTGGCTGATAAACAGATCGCGTGAGCTGAGCAAACGAAGGTCCGCAGGTATCATGTCCCCGGCGGAGAGCTTGATAATATCGCCCGGAACCAACTCACGAATGGGAATTTCCACCGCTAACGCCTGGGTGCTGAAATTACTGCGGCGCAGCACCGTTGCCGTGGTACGCACCATCGATTTGAGTGATTCGGCCGCTTTATTGGTGCGGTATTCCTGCCAGAAACGCAGCAACCCGCTCAACGTAACCATAATCAGGATAATGATGACGCCGGTAAGATCGGTTTCCTCGCCGTTTTGCGTGGGTAACCAGTAATCGGTAAAGAAACTGATCCCTGCCAGCACCATCAACACAAAGATAAACGGGTTGTTAAACGCGCTGACTAACTGCACCAGCGCATGCGGTGCCTTCTCATGGGCAACCTGATTACTACCGAAATACTGCAAACGCTCCTGGGCATCTTCCTGAGTTAATCCGATGCGGTTACAGTTCAAATTAGCCAACGTTTGATCGAGGCTGTTCTTTGCCTCGAGAGCAATGGCATACGGCTCGCGCTGTTTATCACGGCGGCGGCTATTTTCTTTAATATGGGTCATGACGCTATTCTCTTTTTTTACTTTGCACACAGGGTTACCCCGCCCGTAATAACGGGTGAACATGCACAAAGTGGAATTTACTTTGTTGGCGTAGCTAAAGTAACGCTAATAACCTTAACTACGCAGAATAAATTGTTTCTCTGGGGGGGAACTTGCATAACACATCCTTATCACCTGTCAGGTGAAGGTTATTTATCGTTAAACGGGTAATTCTGACGCCACGCGCCAATGCACGGCACTCACGCTGCGTTCTAAACTAATACGGCAGACAATGCCCTCAATCTCTTTTTGCGCGGCCGGATTAGCCACAATTTCCGCACAGACTTCCAACTGACCAGGAATGGCAATATCGGCGCTACGCAGCGATTGCAGACGTAATGCCACGCCGTTCAATGCCTGTAGGATCAGGGTACGAACCAGGATTTCATCCTGCTCCCCGCAGGTGACCTGGACACGATAACGCAGCTCCAGATCCACCGCCTGCTGCTGGGGTTGCAGGTTAATTCGCTGCGCCGCTTCACGCAGCAGGATATTGGCACACAGGATCACCAGGGTGGCGCAGACGGCTTCCCAATGCTGCCCCAGGCCACATAGCACGCCGATGGCCGCAGAGCACCACAAGGTAGCCGCCGTGTTCAGGCCGCGGATATTCAGCCCTTCCCGCATAATCACACCGGCACCGAGAAAACCGATACCGGAAACGATCTGCGCAGCAATACGCCCCGCGCTGGAAGGCTCGGTGTCAAAAGAGCTCAGGATAAACACTGCGGCCCCGGTCGCAACCAAAGAATTGGTACGCAAGCCCGCCATACGCTGACGCCATTGACGCTCGGCACCAATAACGGCGCCCAGGCCCATTGCCAGGAATAAATTCAGGATAAAAGGAGTCATAGCCATGATCTTCCCCTTAATTAATCATTGAGGTTGAATCATGTGCTGTTAAGCACACGCGAAATCGCGCCGATAATTAATCAGCGGGTCAGCGTTTGAGTGCCCGGAGGGAAAAGGCCGTGGTGATGGTTAAATACCATAATAATATCCGAATCAATACGCCCAATGCGCAAGCGCCTCGGGGACAACAATCATGTTCGGGTTGGCACAGCTCGGAATAACTAGAGAGGGGTGCTGCCCGCCGTGTTCGGCAAGCAACAAATCACGGGAGATTGGTCAACTTGCCTTTATTATTTCGCTACTACTGCAACTGTCCAATTGGTTTTCTCCACGGTAATTTTGGCTGGAGTATAATGACATGAAGTTGTGAAGTAAAGGTTATATTATTAAACGAAGCCTAAACCGAGTATTACCCTTATTTAATGACTGTTATAGGCACAATAATATAAGAGGGCTAATCGGGCTCAGCAATGGGCCCCTACGCTACGAGCTGTTGCTGTAGCCAGTTCAGTAACGCTGCTACCTCAGGCGATAAGCCGGCGGCTTGTGGCCACACCAGATAGACATCGCTATCATTCAAATGCAGCGCGGCCGCCAAAGGCACCAAGCGCCCTGCTGTAATCGCATCCTGCGCCAACACGGCCTTCACCAGCGCAATACCAAACCCCTGCTCGGCTGCGCGCAGCAGTAACCCTGCATCATTGAACAGCGCTAACTGTTGCCCACCGCCAATTCTCCCTACGGCGCTAAACCAGCTATGCCAGGGAGTGACGTCATGCTCAAGCAGCGGGATCTGTGGATCTCCAGCATCAAACGCCTCCTGCCATTGCCTAGCCAGCTCCGGGGTCGCTACCGGCAGCACTACTCCTGGGGCGATACGCTGAGCCTGAACGCCTGGCCATTGGCCATCACCAATGCGGATCGCGGCATCGAATCCTTTACGGTCGAGATCCTGAATCGCCAGCGAGGCATCAATATCCAACCGGATCCCAGGGCAGGCACGATGAAACTCCGCCAATCTGGGCAACAACCAGTAATGCGCAAAGGAAGGCAGCACGCTGATGCGCAGCATCTGACTTTCCGCTACCCGTCTGGCTCGTTCAACGCCCTGTTGCAAAGCGAGTAAGGCAGGCTCAGTTGCCGCCAGCAGTTCACGCCCCGCGGCATTTAGTCTTACACCACGCCCGGAGCGATCAAAAAGTGGGTAGCCAATAGCCTGTTCGAGCTGCTGAATTTGTTGGCTAACGGCACCATGAGTCAGGCTGACGCGTTGCGCCGTGGCACGCAAATTCTCCAGACGGGCAGCGATCACAAAGGTTGGTAAAAGATGCAGGGGAAGACGCTCATTCATTGCTGGTTAGCCTTACTATCCAAAAGGGTCATTTTTTATCGATATTAGCACTGTTCAGGATCGCCTATAGTGCAAACCTACTGGCCCCTAACCCAAGGCATGACCATGCACCCACGTTTGCAGCAGGATCTCGACGATTTACCCCACATACTTAACCATACCAACCAATTGGCGCAGGGCTTCCTTGCCAGCTTGAGCCAGCGCGCGGTATGTCCGCCCTTGGCCGACCAACAGTTGCAAACCGGCGACGATCGGTTGGCCGAAGAGGGTTGTGGGGCATTAGCGGCGTTAGAAGAGTTTTGGCAACGCTATGAGGCTGGCCTTTCCGGCAGTGCCGGGCCGCGTTACTTTGGTTTTGTCACCGGCGGCAGCACCCCTGCGGCGCTGGCTGCCGACTGGTTGGTTAGCACTGCCGACCAGAATAGCCAACTGAGTAATGATACCGTGGCGGCCGCGATCGAACTGGCAACGATTGAGCAATTGAAAACCCTGCTGCAACTGCCCACCGACTTTAGCGGTAGCTTTGTCAGCGGTGCCACCATGGCCAACTTCACCGGGATCGCCATCGGCCGCCAGTGGTTAGGGCAGCAGCGTGGGATCGATGTGGCGCAGCTTGGCTTGGCCGCCTTGGGGCCAATTCAGGTCCTTTCCGCCAATGCCCATGCCAGCAGCGTGAAAGCGCTCAGCATGCTCGGTATTGGGCGTGATGCTTTAAAGTCTATTGCCAGCCAGGCTGATTGCGAAGCTATTGATATCGAAGCGCTGGAGCGTCATCTGGCCGCCACGCCAGATATCCCGACGATAGTGCTCGCCAGCGCAGGCACGGTAAACACCGGCGTTTTCGACGATCTGCCCCGCCTGCTGGCACTACGTGCACGCTATCCCTTCTGGTTGCATGTTGATGCCGCCTTTGGTGGGATCGCGGCCTGTTCTCCCCGCTTGGCCCATCTGCTGGACGGTTGGCACCAAGCGGACTCAATCACCGTAGATGCCCATAAATGGCTGAATGTCCCTTATGACAGCGCCATTCAATTTACCCGTCATCTGGCATTGCAGATGCAGGTGTTCCAGAATCACTCAGCCTATCTGGAGGCCCCCACGTTGCGCCCAGACAACTATTTGCACCTGACGCCCGAGAACTCGCGGCGTTTTCGCGCCCTGCCCTTGTGGATGGCATTGAAAGCCTACGGCAGCAGCGGTATGCGGGAGATCGTCGAGCGTAACGTGACGTTAGCGCGATATTTAGGTGACGGATTGGCGGCCAGTGAAGGCTTCCGCCTGCTGGCCCCAGTGGATCTGAACATCGTGTGCTTTGCGTTGAAGGGCGTTACAGGCGATACCACCGCCGCACGCAACCGCTTCATCGATCGTTTGGATCGGCACGGCGTAGTGCGCTGCACGCCCACCAGCTATGCGGGCCAACCGGGTATTCGGGCAGCTCTGGTGAATTGGATGACTGAAGAGCAGGATATTACTTTGGCACTGGCATCAATGCAGGTTTGTCGGGCTGAGGTCTGAAAGTGACGAGGCGTTGCTTCTGCTGGCCGTCGGTTGTGATATTCAACGGCGATAGCCAGGCGGTAAACGCCTCGCGCAATACCGGCCATTCACCATTGATGATGGATAGCCAGTCCGTGTCGCGGTTGCGCCCCTTTCTGGTCATTGCCTGACGGAAAGTCCCCTCAAAGGTGAAGCCCATACGCAGTGCAGCCTCGCGAGAGGGGGCATTCAGACGATCGCATTTCCATTCGCAACGGCGAAAGTCCAAGTCGTCAAAAGCGTGCTTGAGCATCAGAAAGATGGCTTCACTCCCCATCGCTCGCCGCTTCATCAAGGGTGACCAGTTGATCATCCCCAACTCCACCACCCCGTTGGCTTGATCGATGTTCAAGAAAGCACAGGTGCCGACCGCTTTACCGGTAGTCGCATCAATCACCGCCAGGGTGTTTCTACCCTGGGTTGCCAGCTGTCGCTGCAAGTACTGTTGGAAAACAGGCAGCTCCGTGGGGCGTTCACTAGACAGATAGGTCCAGTCACGCCCGTCTTCCGCCAGTTGGTAGGCATGAAACAACTCATCAGCACGGCGCGCGATATCCATCGGCTGCAAGCAGCAGAAACGCCCTTGGAGACTCTGTTTTCCCGGCTCACCTGCAGGTTGCCAGCCCTCAAGCGCTGTACCAATGGGTTGCCCAAACTGATTGTGATCCACCTGTCCTCCTGATCGTGAGTTGAAATCGCATCTAGCAGCATTTCGATGTCTCTGCGCAGTAAGAAGATACGTCAGGAAAATCGATATGTCGCGGATAAGTCATTCACTCTGGAATCATTAACAAATGAATAATTTACATTAGTTATTTAATTAACGACCACATGGTTAGCAGAACTACTTATTTTGACTTAATTCCATTCATAGACGCCTTCCTCAAACACATAAAAGTAACTAAGAATCGTTACCATTGGAGCCAATACATTGATACAATCAATTGAATAAGCAAACTTAATGGCGTTTAGTGATGAAACAGAAGCAACAAAATCAGTCAAAAGACCGCCAACTCTGGCGTCACAGCGAACCATAAGCCAACCTTAAGAATTATCTGATTAACGGAAAATAGTTCCACGATGAAAATAGCTAACCTTAGCAACAAATTTAAGGCTGACTACCCGGCGTCCAGTGATATTTCCAGCCGAAAAGTCACCACAGCATAATAAGTCGACTTAAGCTAAACTGATGCTTTTGGTAGATTTAAAAATATAATTTGAAAAGACGTTGAGTCATGCCGGTTTTATTGATAGAAAGTTGCATTCATAAGATGTGATTTTTTTATAACTTTTAGCCTTTTATCTTCAGGCTTTTCTTTTTATAACCGCGTGGAAACGGACTTAAGTGGGAGGCTCTATGCCAATAATCATTATGGATTCATGCAGTTACACTAGATTAGGGTTAACCGACTACCTGACGTCGCACGGGATGAAAAAGCGTCAGATTAGCGCTGTAAATCATATCGACGGCCTGCATGAGAAGTGCGCAAAACTTAAGCCTAATATGGTATTCCTGAATGAAGACTGCTTCATTCATGAAGCGGATGCGACAGAAAGAATAAAACGCGTGATATCTCTTAATCCCGATACTTTATTCTTTATTTTCATGGCCATCACCAACGTACATTTCGACGATTATTTATACGTCCGCAAGAACGTGATCATCTCGTCAAAATCAATTAAACCGCAAACCATGAGCCAGTTGCTCACCCACTACCTCGAAAGAAAGCTGATTCGCCCGGAAAAAAGCTCGCTGGATCAGACACCTGTCACTCTAAGCCAAACCGAGTCAAACATGCTGCGCATGTGGATGTCCGGCCAAGGCACCATCCAGATCTCCGATCAAATGCAGATCAAGGTGAAAACCGTCTCTTCCCACAAGGGAAACATCAAAAGAAAGATCAAAACCCACAACAAGCAGATTATCTACCATGTTGTCCGCCTGACCGACACGCTTACCAGCGGCATTTTCGTCAACAGCCGTTAATAGCCATTACGGCCAAATAAAGTGACAGCGGAACGCTGTGGTTAGAGTACGACAGAAAAACGCCCGTTTTCAGCGGCAATGCTGCCGCTACGGGTATTTAGGCAGGCTTTCAACACCGCATAACCATGCGGCCAGGTTTCAACCCACCTGCCAGACCAGCGGCAAGCTGTTAATTGCAGGCAAAGATTTAATCCTGTTCAGCACTGCGCAATTCTACAAAGGTGCCATCGCGGCTATCGATCTCATTGAAGAACCACACGCCCGCCGGGTAATCTTCCAGTGACACCAGATACATCGTGCCTTCATTAAACACTTCCACTTCCAGCACTACCCCTTCCCGACGAGGGCCGCCGTCGGTCTTTACCGTCACCAGATCGTTAACTTTCATGCTCTACCTCGTTATTTATCTCGGATATCAGTCTATTACAGTTGACGAAAAGAACCCACCATTGCGTAATACGGCGATGACTACTAAAGCTTAGCAGAATGTCAGGCTGGTCTTTCAGAGCTCTGACATACGACCGTGAACGGTTTTTCCGCCTACTGGCCCAAATCGCAGACACAAAAAAACCCGCCTTGGCGGGTTTTTGTTAATCAGCGAGAGGCCGATTAGATAGCGGTAACGTTAGCCGCTGACGGACCTTTAGCACCGTTCTCGATAGAGAACTGTACGTTCTGGCCTTCAGCCAGGGTCTTGAAGCCTTGATCCTGGATTGCAGAGAAGTGTACGAACACGTCTTTGCTGCCGTCTGCAGGAGTGATGAAACCAAAACCTTTAGACTCGTTGAACCACTTCACTTGACCTTTGATCATGTTAGACATGTTGAATTCCTTCAATAAAAAATTTAAGCCACCATGGGCATGAAATAGCCGGTCATCAGTTACTTATGGAGGCACTAGAAAGGAAATTCGTCAGTGAAGAGCTATCAAGGATAACGCTTTAAATTTGAACTACTTTACTCAAAATGTCGTGCATAAATAGGTCTGTACCACAGGCCGAGAATCATTAACTCATGTTGGGCGTTTAATAGCAACTCTTTTTAGCTCGTGAGGCTGGAAAGGGAGAGCGAACGCACAGAATTTGCTCCCCGCTGGCGAAATTATCGGCGTTATCTTGTGGATTTCACTGACAATGGTGGTAACGCGGCGCCACAAAATTTACAAAACTTCGCCTCAGTTTCATGCCCACCACAGTCGCATTGCACACAATGGCGCTCTTCCCGATAGCGCCGCATCTCCTGCGACATGTAGGCGGTCAGGATGCCCGTAGGCACCGCAATAATCGAATACCCAACCAGGATCAGCACCGAAGCCAGCATCCGCCCTAAGGCCGTATGAGGCACAATATCGCCGTATCCCACGGTGGTTAACGTGACTACCGCCCAGTACATCGACGCGGCAAGGCTGGTAAATCCACCAGCGCCCCCTTCCACCGCGTACATCAAGCCGCCAAACACGCACAGCATCACGCCGACAAAGCCAAAGAACATCGCCAGCTTATGGCGCGCCAGCTTGATGCTGCGCCAGACAATACCCATCTCGCTCATGTAGCGTAACAGTTTCAAGACCCGCAACACGCGCAGTATCCGCAACACACGCAGCAGAACGACATACTCCACCGCCATATGCGGGAATAGCCAGATGATATACATCGGCAGCATCGTCAACAGATCGACAATGCCAAAAAAGCTGATGGCATAACGCTCTTTACTCGGCGTGCACCACAACCGCAACAGATATTCCGCAGTAAAAATGACGGTGAAAAAGACCTCAGCCAAAAGCAACTGATGAAGCACTTGAGCATTGGGGGTATACACCGAGCTGCCGCCGGGTTCGAGAAACAGCAACAGCACGCTGAGCAGCGCCGAGCTCACCCAAAATAACTGCATCCTGCGCCCGATTCGGGTTTGGTTACCGAACAACAGCTGGTAGCTACGCTGGCGTAGGGTCTGTTTTCGCACTTTGTTGGTCATAATCCAATGTCTGGTCAAAAGGTTTGCGCTCATACTAAATCCGAACCTGCGCACAACCAAATTTACTCCATGACAGGATCAGGAGAGAACGAGCGCCAGGCCGCAAAATGGCCCGACGTCATATTTTCATCACAAAAATGTCACAATCCAGCCATATGATGGCTAGCGATTATCCGCTCCGGGTTAACACCAAGGATTTCGCCTATGAACACCGTAAAAGCCATTAATCACCAACAGGCAGAGACGCTGATCCGCTCAGGATCGGCGAAAAAGATTGAGCTGGCCTATGACATTGACAGCGACGATTTTTTCCAGCTCGCCAGCCTGTGGTGCGATCAGGGTGCCAAGATTTCCAAAGGCAAAAAGCACTTTATCGTCTCGCTGAAAGGTTTTCGTATTCCGCCAAACGACTGATCCTCTGCCCTCTTTGCGGCGGTATCTCTGCTTGTCGAGACAAAACCGCCCTTTCGCACACATGCCAACTCTGTTATCCCTATAAGATAATCCAGCCGGGAATACCCCGAATACGCAGATTGATCAAGGAGAACGGCATGTCATCCAACGCACAACTACCTGAAAACATGAAGGTCATCGAAATCAGCCAGCCGGGCGAACCAGAGGTTCTGGTGAGTGCTGAACGCCCGTTACCAGTATTGGCCCAAGGTGAAATACTGGTGAAAGTCGCTGCCGCCGGCGTCAACCGCCCAGATGTTATGCAACGCCGTGGGCAATATGCCCCCCCTCCGGGCGCCTCGGACATTCCCGGGTTGGAAATTGCTGGCACGGTGGTGGCCGTTGGCGTTGGGGTACAACGCTATGCCCCGGGTGATGCCGTATGTGCGCTGATCGCCGGTGGGGGCTATGCCGAATACTGCAAGGTGCATGAAAGCAATGCGCTGCCGGTCCCGAAAGGCTTCAGCATGATAGAAGCCGCCGCCATGCCAGAAACCTTCTTCACCGTTTGGGTCAACGTATTTCAACGTGGTCATCTTCGGGCCGGGGAAACCGTGCTGATCCACGGTGGTACGTCAGGCATTGGCACGGTTGCCGCCCTGTTGGCCAAAGCCTTCTGCGCCTATGTCATTACTACCGTTGGCTCTGAAGAGAAACGTGAGGCCAGCCTGGCGTTGGGTGCCGACGTCGCCATCAACTATCGCACCGAAGATTTTGTCGAACGGACCAAAACCGCCACCAATGGCAAAGGGGCCGATGTCATCGTCGATTTGATCGCGGGGGATTACGTGGAGAAAAACTACCGTGCCGCTGCAATGGACGGGCGTATCGTACAGATCGGCACGCAAAATGGGGTAGTGAAAGAACTGAACCTGATGCCACTGCTGCTGAAGCGCCTGACCCATACCGGCTCAACGCTGCGGGCGCGCAGTGTGGAAGATAAAGCCCAGATCGCTGCCGAACTGGAACTGAAAGTGTGGCCATTGCTGGAACGCGGGGAGTTAAAACCGCAGATTTTCCAGACGTTCCCGTTGGAGCAAGCCGCACAGGCCCATGCCTTGATGGAGTCCAGTGCACATATCGGTAAAATTATGCTGACGCTGTAATAGCAGCCCTCCGGCCAAAAACCGGAGGGCTAGGCGGTGTCCCTCATATCAGCCGAACAGTTTACCTTTCAGCAAATCCATCCCGGCGCTCATCAGATCGCCGCCCTGTGGCTCCTGGCCATTGGGTGACAGTTTGTCAGTGATCATCGGCAAATACTGGGCAATCAGGGCAGAAGCCTGCGCCGGATCGATCCCCAATTTGCCAGCCAGTTGTGCAATGGCATCGGTACTTAACGCCTGCTCAACGTGTTCGCCACTGATTGGCTGATTTTCACCCGTACCGATCCAGGAGGCGACCACGTCCGCCAGATTTCCCTGGCGGAATTTGTCCAGGATAGCCGGCAGGCCCCCTTGCTGTTCAACCCACTGCAAGATGGCGCTGTAATCCATGCCTTTACCACCGCTCAATGCCCCGACTAACCCATCCAATAATCCCATCGCTATCCCCTTCTCAAACGCTGTACGTTTGTTGCATTTAAAAGAAAAGGGCCGCCGCAGCGACCCCTATTGATCGAACCCGGCTTAGCTTCTGATCTTTCTGTAGACAAAAAGCACCACCAGAGCACCGATAACGGCAACCACAAAGCTGCCCAGGTTAAAGCCATCAACCCGGCCCATACCGAAGAAGGTACTGATATAGCCGCCGACAACTGCACCCACCACACCCAGGATCACGGTCATGATAAAGCCGCCGCCGTCTTTACCCGGCATGATCCACTTGGCCAAAATACCAGCGATTAACCCAAAAACGATCCAGGAAATGATACCCATTTTTACTCTCCCCAATTGACCCATTGCCCGAACTTGCTGGCAACAGCATTATCAAAACGTTTACCGTCAGAGACCACCCTCTGACAGTATTTACGTCTCTGTACCTTACTACTATAGTCAAAAATCAGCGAGTTACCTACCTCTTGCAGTCTGAAAATCACCGTGTGAAATTTGTGCAATTTTCATCCAGCTGTCATCTTGTGTGGCGATAATCAGCTATACTAAATGATGCTCAACTGAACTTCGACCGAGGATAGCGCCATGAGCAACCCCCCTTTCATGCTGTTTTTGGTTTTGGTTTATACCTTGGCCGCCGTGTGGGATGGTTCCGCTGCGCAGTTGTTTATGTGAAAGTCGTCGGCCAAACAGCCATTAACCATTCCTGACCAAGACGTTTTTATTCTATTCGGCGCTCCTTTGGTCGAACATCTTCACTCCCTACAAATTCAGCAACCTTGCAGGGCATGGGATCCAAGAGGAGGAACTATGTTGATTCAACCCTATCTGTTTTTTGCCGGTGACTGTGAGCAAGCGGTGAATTTTTATGCCCAGCAGCTAAACGGCAATATAGAAATCATGATGCGTTACAAAGATATTCCGGCAGAGGAGCAGCAAAATGGGCCGCCCAATGCCGATCCTGAGTCGATTATGCATGCCAGGCTGGTGATCGGGGATAACGTCATTATGGCATCGGATGGATGCCCGGCCGACCCAGGCGGGCAGACACATAGTGGGTATTCACTGTCGATCCTCAGTGAAAACGTCGAGCAAGGTGAGGAAGTGTTCAACCGGCTAGCCCAAGGTGGCACCATCACCATGCCTTTCCAACCGACCTTCTGGGCCAAGGGCTTTGGCATGCTGACCGATAAGTTCGGTGTCAACTGGATGGTCAACGTCGAGTAGCCGCATGGTGCAGTGCCTGGCTGTGAGGATAGGTACTGCCCAGCGCTAACGATGCCAGCTAGAAGCCACCAGGGAGAACAAGACAAACAACACCAGCAACAATACCAGAGCCAACCGCCAGAAAGGCATTTTGCGCCGCTGGTAGGCGATAATCATCACCCCGGCCAGCGCCAGAAGCGTAAACGGGTAATATACCGCCAGCGTCAGTAAAACCTGCATCATCGCGTCAGATAGTGCTGCCATGTGCCTCCCCGGTACCAATTTATGCTGAACATATCCTGGAAATATAACGGAACATGCAAGATGGAAATATAAGGGTTAAGATTGTTCGCAATACCCGTACCTAACTGATTCCATGACAGGAATGCTATGCTAGCACCTCAGCTCCCGCCCCAAAAACAGCCATTATCCGGGAAAAACAAAAACTCGCCGTTACTCTATCAGGCTGGCGTGTTCGTTATTATCGTCGTGCTTACCCTGATCATGTTCAATGCCTGGCAAATCTGGAACGCCCATCAACGCAACCTGCAAATTGCTGAAAATGACTCGCAGAATCTGGCCCGATCGCTGGCACAGCATGCCGAAGATACCTTTGCGCAGGTAGACAGTAACCTGGCCGATCTTAGCGAACGGATTGAAACCGATGGCTTGGGCCAACCCCAGCGTTTACGCCTGCAAAAAATCATGCAGAGCCAGGCCAGTCACTTTCCGCAACTGCATGGCAGCTTTGTCTATGATTCCCAGGGCAACTGGATCCTGACGTCCAACGGTAAACCCCTCAGCCATACCAATAATGCCGACCGGGCGTACTTTAAATACCACGTCACTCATAACAATAATATGATTTATATCGGCGAGGTGATCCGCAGCCGCTCGACCGGCGATTTGGTTATCCCGGTGTCGCGCCGCCTGAACCATGCGGACGGCAGCTTTGCCGGCGTGGTCATTTCGACGCTGTATGTCGATTATTTCCGCCAGTTTTACAACACCTTTGCCCTTAACAACGACGCCTCACTCAGCCTGATACTGGCCGACGGCTCCATTTTGTACCGCCGCCCGTACAATGAGGATGCCATCGGGAAAAATATCTCCCACAGCCCTTTATTCCGCGAAGTTCTGCCGCACTCGTCCTTTGGCAACGTCACCATGGTCTCACAGTTCGATAATGTAGAACGGGTTTATGGTTATTCGCAGGTGGAACGTTACCCGCTGGTGATCACCGCAGGGCTGTCGAAAAAAGACGTTCTGACCGACTGGCGCAACGATGCGTCACTTTTTGCACTCGGTGGAGGAGTCCTGCTGTCCATACTGCTGGCCCTGGGGTTGGTGCTGATACGTCAGATTAACCAAAGCGTACAGACCGAAGTCGAGCTGGTGCGCACCCGTGATCAACTGACGCTGATGAACCACACGCTGGAAGAACTGGCTTTGCTGGATGGCTTGACCGGCCTGGCCAACCGCCGTCAGTTTGATATCGCGCTAAAAAACGAAATGACGCGGGCAGCACGTAACGATCGCAGCGTAGCCCTGTTGATGCTGGATATTGATTATTTTAAACAGTTTAACGATATCTACGGCCACGTGGCTGGGGATCAGTGTTTGCAGCAGTTGGGCCGCATGCTGCAAAGCATGGTCAACCGCCCTGGCGATCTGATGGCGCGTTACGGCGGTGAGGAGCTGGCAATTATTCTGCCGGATACCGATCTTCAAGGCGCAATCGTCTTTGCCGAACGGGTCCTGGAGGGCATCCGGCAGTTGAAGATCGCCCACACAGGCAGTCCGCTGGGGATTATCACCGCCAGCATCGGTGCCAGTGCTAAAGTCCCGCACCCATATAACGATACGCCGCTAAGCTTGGTCAGCCTGGCGGATAACGCCCTGTATACGGCGAAAAAAAGCGGTAAGAACCGGGTTTGCAGCCTCTAGGCTCAGAATAGTTAGGGTAGATCATTTCAGCAAATAATGGGGCATCTTAACATGATGCCCCCGACGATCCAGCCTTAGTACACCGTGTTGAAATCCCCCTCCTGGCGCGCCACCAGCGTCAGAATGCTATACAGCGCCACGGCCTGCTGATGCTGGTTGAGCACCTGCACATCCCAGACCACCACGCCATGTGGGCGATCCTCGGCGGTTTTCTGCGGCTTGCGGATTTTCTTTTTACAGGTCAACCGCACCTGAATAGTGTCGCCAATCTTCACCGGTTCGATAAAACGCAGGTTTTCCATGCCGTAGTTGGCAATCACCGGCCCGACGCCCGGATCGACAAACAGCCCGGCAGCGGCAGAAACCACAAAGTAACCGTGGGCCACTCGCTCACCAAACAGTGATTCCGCTGCACCAATCTTGTCCATATGCGCGTAGAAATGGTCGCCGCTCAGGCAGGCAAAGTTGACGAGGTCGGCTTCGGTAATGGTACGGCGGGCGGTCAGCAAGCTTTCGCCAATCTGCAACTGCTCAAAGTATTTGCGGAACGGGTGTACCTGTTCTTCCACCACGTCGGCACCTCGTACCCATTCACGGCTGATGGCCGCCAGCATCGAAGGGCTGCCCTGGATCGCCGTGCGCTGCATATAGTGTTTTACCGCCCGCAGCCCACCAAGCTCTTCGCCACCGCCGGCTCGCCCAGGCCCGCCATGCACCAACAAAGGCAATGGTGAGCCGTGGCCGGTCGATTCCGTCGCCGCGTGGCGATCCAGCACCAACATGCGGCCATGGGCGCAGGCGGTTGCTCGAATAAACTGTGAAGCCAACTCCGCATCAGCCGTCACCAACGATCCGGCCAGGCTACCTTGCCCCAGCAGCGCCAACTCAATGGCCTGTTCAGTCGTTTGATAAGGCATCAGCGTCGCCACCGGGCCAAACGCCTCGGTGCCATGTACGGCCTGATGGCGGAACGGATCGGCGCAATACAGCAGGGTGATCGGATAAAAAGCGCCTGATTGCGCACCATCACCCACCACTTCTAACTTATCCAGCGTTGCGCCGCAGAGTGGTTCACAGCCATTGCGCAGTAGGAATTCCACCTTTTGCTGCACGTCGTCGCGCTGTTCCTGATTGACCAACGCCCCCATCCGCACCTGCTCCAGCTGTGGATCGCCAATCTTTACGCCAGCCAGACGCTGCAACAGCGCTTGCTGTACCTCGGCAATGCGGGCCACCGGAACGATAATGCGCCGGATAGCGGTACACTTTTGCCCCGCCTTGCTGGTCATTTCGCGGCTGACCTCTTTGATAAACAGCGCAAACTCCGGCATCTCTGGCGTCACGTCCTCCCCTAGCACGCAGCAGTTAAGCGAGTCGGCTTCCATGGTGAAAGCTATGGACTTCTCTAGCAGGCGCGGGTGGGAACGCAGCTTCTGCCCGGTTTGCGCCGACCCGGTAAAGGTGACCGCATCCTGATAATCGAGGTGATCGAACATATCGCCCACGCCGCCGCAGATAAGCTGCAATGCTCCTTCCGGCACCAGCCCGCTGTCGATAATCAGTTTCACCATCGCCTGGGTTAGCTGTGCCGAAGCGGTGGCAGGTTTGATGATGGCCGGCATCCCCGCCAGCCAGGTAGGTGCCAGCTTCTCCAACATACCCCAGCAGGGGAAGTTAAAGGCGTTGATATGCAATGCGACACCGGGGCGAGAGGTCAGCACATGGCGTGCAGCAAACTGCGACTGCTTGGAGAGTGGGATCAGCTCATCTTCCGGCCACAGCGAATCGTCCGGCAGTTCGCGCCCTGCCAATCCCGCATAGGAGAACAGCGTGGCGATACCACCTTCGATATCAACCCAGCTGTCATTGCGCGTGGCGCCGGTTTGATAGGAGATCTGATACAGCGCTTCTTTATTAGCCAGCAGGTGTTTAGCCACCGCTTTCATCATCTGGGCGCGCTGCTGAAACGTCATCTTTGCCAGCGCCGTGCCGCCCAGCTTGCGGGCATAGCTCAGGCTGGCGGCCAACGGCAGCCCGTCGGAGCAGACCTGATACAAAGGCTCGCCGGTTACGGCATGCTGGATCTCGCGGGATTGACCCTGGCCGTACACCCAAGCGCCAGAAAGGTAACTGGTTAACTGCTGCATTTGCTCCTCCGGAATTCATAAATAGACACTATCAAGATTAATGATGTATCACATAAATTCCACTCCGCGCCAGGTTAAAATTTAACAAAAGCAAAACAAAATCATCCAAACACTGAGTTAACACCAACGTTATCGATAAACACAAAAAATAAATAAATATTAAAATCAATTAAATAACAAAACACATTGTGATACTCATCGCAAAACCACAGTATTTGTATTTGATCTTGTTGTTATCAACTTGTAGCTTTACGGTTAGTTAAAGTGATTCACATTTCTGGTTTTAATGTGAAAAACATGAATCACCAAGAGGCAAGCATGACAACTGACGCACAATTTCAGCAGCACTTTGACGACAAGATCGCCGCCGATATCTCCATCGAAGCCAAAGACTGGATGCCGGATGCCTATCGCCGCAATCTGATCCGGCAAATCGGCCAGCATGCGCATTCCGAAGTGGTCGGCATGTTGCCAGAAGCCAATTGGCTGACCCGCGCCCCTTCCCTGCGGCGCAAAGCGGTGTTACTGGCGAAAGTCCAGGATGAAGCCGGGCACGGCCTTTATCTGTACAGCGCGGCGGAAACCCTCGGCTGCACCCGCCAGGATATCTACCAAAAGATGCTCGCGGGTCAGATGAAATACTCCTCCATCTTCAATTATCCAACGCTGAACTGGGCTGACATTGGCGTGATCGGCTGGCTGGTCGACGGTGCCGCCATCGTCAATCAGGTAGCCCTGTGTCGTGCCTCTTACGGCCCCTATGCCAGAGCGATGGTGAAAATCTGTAAAGAAGAGAGCTTCCACCAGCGTCAGGGCTATGAAGCCGTGATGGTGATGGCCCAGGGCAGCGAAGCGCAAAAGGCCATGTTACAGGACGCCATCAACCGCTTTTGGTGGCCAGCGCTAATGATGTTTGGCCCCAACGATAGCGATTCCCCCCACAGCGCACAGAGCATGGCCTGGAAGATCAAACGCCATAGCAATGACGAGCTGCGGCAGAAGTTTATCGACAACACCGTACCGCAGTTGGAAGCCCTGGGTATGACTGCTCCCGATGCCGATTTGGCATGGGATGAGGCCAGCGGGCATTACCGCTTTGGCGAGATCGACTGGGCGGAGCTACACGAGGTGATCCAGGGGCGCGGGCAGTGCAACCACGAACGTCTGCAAGCCAAGCGTAAAGCCTGGGACGAAGGCAGTTGGGTACGGGATGGTGCCATGGCACATGCCAGCAAACGCGCGGCAAATGCAGCTTAATCGAGGAGAGAAAAATGACTCACGCCGAATGGCCGTTGTATGAAGTGTTTATCCGCAGCAAGCAGGGTTTGGCCCATCGCCATGTGGGCAGCCTGCATGCAGCAGACGATCAGATGGCGCTGGAAAACGCCCGCGATGCCTACACCCGCCGCAGTGAGGGCTGTTCGATCTGGGTAGTGCAATCCTGCCACCTGATCGCCTCTCAAGCGGAGGATCGGGCGGCATTCTTCGATCCTTCCGACGACAAAATCTACCGTCATCCCACGTTCTACTCCATCCCCGACGGCATCAAGAACATGTAGAGGCAGGCCATGACGACGAGTAACACAGCAACAATCAACTATGCCCTGCGCTTGGGCGATACACCGCTCATTCTGGCACAGCGCCTGTGCGCTTGGTGTGGCCATGCTCCTGAGCTGGAGATCGACCTGGCACTGGCCAATATTGGCCTCGATCTGCTGGGCCAGGCACGTAATTTCCTGGCCTATGCCGCCGAGCTTTCTGGCCCGCAGCACAGTGAAGACAGCCTGGCCTTTGGCCGCGACGAACGTGAATTCCACAACCTGCTGTTGGCAGAACAGCCCAACGGCGGCTTTAACGACACGCTGGTGCGCCAGTTCCTGCTCGATACCTACCACGTGCTGCTGCACCGGGAATTGAGCCGCAGCAAAGACAGCCAACTGGCCGCCATCGCCGCCAAATCGCTGAAGGAAGCGGATTATCACCTGCGCTTCAGCCACGGCTGGATGATCCGCCTGGGTGACGGCAGTGAAATCAGCCACCAGAAGATACAGCAGTCATTAAACGACCTGTGGCGCTTCACCGCCGAGCTGTTCCATGCCGATGAGATTGAACTGCAGCTGGCCGAACTGGGTGTTGCCGTCGATCCGCGCCAATTGCAGGCACCGTGGCAGGCCATGGTTAACGACACGCTGCAACAGGCCACGCTCGCGCTGCCCACCGAGCAGGCATTTCGCCACGGCGGTAAGCAAGGGCAGCACACTGAACACCTCGGCCCGATGCTGGCAGAGATGCAGTTTCTGCCACGCGCTTACCCGAACTGTAGCTGGTAGAAACAATGATGAATATCACCCGACTGCAACCGGCCGAGATCCCGCAGATCTGGCACTGCTTACAGCAGATCAGCGATCCCGAACTGCCGGTCCTGTCCATTACCGATTTGGGCATGGTACGTGACGTGGAGCGCGACGGTGCAGGCTGGCACATCACCTTTACCCCAACCTATTCCGGCTGCCCGGCGACCGAGTACCTGCTCAACGCCATTGAACAGACGCTGAGCGAGGCGGGTTTCAGCCCGGTGAAGATCACCATCAGCCTCAGCCCGGCCTGGACCACCGACTGGATGAATGCGGATGCCCGCCAGCGTCTGCGTGAATACGGCGTGGCACCACCACAGGGGCAAACCTGCGAGAAGCCTTTAGCCCATGGCCCGGTGCAGTGCCCCCGTTGCGGCAGCGAGCATACGGAAAAGATCAGCGAGTTCGGTTCCACCGCCTGCAAAGCGCTTTACCGCTGCTGCGAATGTCGGGAACCGTTCGACTATTTCAAATGTATTTAGGAGCACTGAAAACCATGACGGTCTTTCATCGCCTGAATGTCGCAGCCATCGAGCGCGAAACCCCGGACGCCGTAGCCATCACGCTGCGCGTCCCGGACGAACTGAAATCCCATTACGGCTATACCCCCGGCCAACATCTGACGCTCAAAGCGCGGATCAACGGTGAAGAGCTGCGCCGCTGCTATTCCATCTGTAGCGCACCGCAAGACGGCGTATTGCAAATCGGCATCAAGGCGATCAATCAGGGGCGCTTCTCTTCGTTTATCAACCAAAGTTTGCAGGTGGGAGACGAGTTGGAAGTGATGCTGCCGCAGGGCCGTTTTGGTTACCAGCCGCAGGCACAAACCCAGGGCAACTATCTGGCGATCGCCGCCGGTTCTGGCATTACACCGATGCTGTCGATCATCAAGGCGACGTTGCAATTGGAACCCAACAGCCAGTTCACGCTGATTTACGGCAACCGCACCAGCCGCTCGGTGATGTTTAAAGAAGCCCTCTCGGATCTGAAAAACCGTTATCCACAGCGCTTCCAGCCGCTGTATCTCTTTAGCCAGGAAAATCTCGACAGCCCGCTGCTCAGTGGCCGCATCGACCGTGACCACCTGACTGCGCTGGGTAACACGTTGGTGGACTTCAACGAGTTCGACCACGCCTTTATCTGCGGCCCGGAAGCGATGATGGACGACGCGCACACGGTGCTGGAGCTGGCTGGTATGCCTAGCGAACGTATTCATAGCGAGCGTTTCAACACCAGCGGCATCGTTGCCCCGCCAGCCAACGCAGGCAGCCGCAACGCGACTCAGGTAGAGATCCGGCTCGACGGCCGCAGCCTCAAAATCGACGTCGGCAGCGAGGATGACAGCATTCTGGATGCCGCATTACGTCAGGGGGCCGATTTGCCCTACGCCTGCAAAGGCGGCGTCTGCGCCACCTGCAAATGCAAGCTGAAGGCCGGTGAAGTGGATATGGCGATCAACTACAGCCTGGAGCCGGATCAACTGGCGGCAGGCTATGTCTTGAGCTGCCAGTCCTGGCCACGCGGTGAAGGCGTGGTGCTGGACTTTGACGTTTAGGAGCCGACGATGGAAACCCCTTGGATCCTGCGCGAACAGCAGCAACGCGTGGTCACACTGACGCTGCACCGCCCCGATGCCCGCAATGCGTTGAGCACTGCCTGCCTGGAGCAGTTGGTCTATCAACTGGAACAGGCCGATAGCGATGCCGACGTCGGTGCCGTGGTGATCGCCGGTGCCGCCCGGTTCTTCGCTGCCGGTGCCGATCTGCGCGAATTACAGCAGCAGGATGTGGCCGCTACCCAACTCGATCACCGCCCTTTGTTATGGCAGCGCTTGGCCCAGTTCAGCAAACCCTTGCTGGCGGCGGTGAACGGTTACGCGCTCGGTGCTGGCTGTGAGCTGGCTCTGGCCTGCGACATTACGATTTGCGGCGAAAGCGCTCGCTTCGGCCTGCCGGAAATCACTTTAGGCCTGATGCCAGGTGCCGGTGGTACTCAACGTCTGATCCGCAGCGTGGGCAAGTCCCGCGCCTATCAAATGGTGCTGACCGGTGAAGCCATCGACGCCCGCTGCGCATTGCAAACCGGGCTGGTGAGCGAGGTTTGCGTCGACGCATTAACGCTGGAGCGTACTCAACAACTGGCCCAACGCATCAGCCAACAGGCACCGCTGGCGCTGCGCGCGGCCAAACAGGCGCTAAAACAGGCGCAGGAAACCGGCCTCAGCCAGGGCTTGCAGATGGAACGTCAGCAGTTTGTCACCCTGGCCGCTACCGAAGATCGCCGGGAAGGCATTGCCGCCTTCTTCGAAAAACGTACACCGAACTATCAAGGGCGCTGATTTATGGAAAACGCATTAATTCTTAGCCACATCGAAGCCGGGGTGTTGACCATAACCCTGAACCGCCCCGACCGGCTCAACAGCTTTAACGATGAAATGCACCACCAGCTCAGCGAGGCGCTGACCGTAGCCGAGCGCGATGACAGCGTGCGTTGCGTGCTGATCACCGGAGCCGGACGCGGCTTCTGCGCCGGGCAGGATCTGAACGATCGTAACGTCAGTGTGGATCAGGCCCCTCCGGATCTTGGGCTGTCCGTAGAACGTTTTTACAACCCGCTGATCCGCCGCCTGAGTGCCCTACCCAAGCCGATTGTCTGCGCGGTCAACGGCGTTGCTGCCGGAGCAGGAGCCGCGCTGGCAATGGCCTGCGACATCGTAGTGGCCGCCGACAACGCCAGCTTTATCCAATCCTTCTGCAAACTGGGCCTGGTGCCGGATTCCGGCGGCAGTTGGTATCTGCCACGCCTGGCCGGGCATGCGCGAGCCATGGGTATGGCGCTGCTGGGGGACAAAATCAGCGCTCAGCAGGCGCTGGAGTGGGGAATGATTTGGCAGGTCGTGGCTGCCGCCGAGCTGGCCGACCACACCCAAAGCATGGCCAAACAGCTTGCTACCCAACCTACCTACGGTCTGGGGCTGATTAAAAAGGCCATGTACAGCTCGGCCAGCAATACGCTCGACCAGCAGCTCGATTTAGAGCGCGATTTACAACGCCTGGGTGGCCGTAGTGCCGACTATCGCGAGGGCGTCAGCGCCTTCTTCGCCAAACGCCCACCGAACTTCAGCGGGAAGCAGTCATGAACGGGATACAGCCATGAACGAGAAGATGGCGATAACTTCTGCGCCGGTCGCCGTAATTGGTGCCGGAACCATGGGGATTGGCATTGCCCAGGTGGCCGCTGCAGCAGGACACCGGGTCAAGCTGTTCGATATTGCCTTGCCCGCCGCCTCCCGCGCGCTGGAACAGCTCGGGCAACGCCTGCGCAAGCGGGTCGAGACAGGTAAAGCCGATACCCACAGCACCGAAACCCTGCTGGGTCATATTCAGTTGGCCAGTTCGTTGAGCGATCTGGCCGACTGCAGCCTGGTAATCGAAGCGGTGGCGGAAAAGCTGGCGATCAAACAGAGCCTGTTTCGCGATCTGGAGGCGATATGCTCTACCGATACGCTGTTTGCCAGCAATACCTCATCACTCTCTATTACCGCCATCGCCAGCGCGCTTCAGCACCCGCAGCGCATGGCGGGCCTACACTTCTTCAACCCGGCTCCGTTAATGAAACTGGTGGAGATCGTCGGTGGTTTGGAAACCAGCCCGGAAACGCTGAGCAACCTGCAAGCCTTGGCTCAACATTGGGGTAAGCACAGCGTCGTGTGTCGTTCTACGCCAGGCTTTATCGTCAACCGCGTAGCCCGGCCTTTCTACGGCGAAACCCTGCGCGCGCTGGAAGAACAGATTGCCGATCCGGCCACCCTTGACGCCGTACTGCGTGATGCCGGCGGTTTCGCCATGGGACCACTGCAACTGACCGATCTGATCGGTCAAGACGTCAACTATGCCGTCACCGAGTCGGTCTATCACGCCTTCTATCAGGACAGCCGCTTTACTCCTTCGCTGGTACAGCAGGAGCTGGTGGCTGCCGGGCATTTGGGCCGCAAGAGTGGCCGGGGTTTCTACCGTTATGGCAGTGAACAGGTCGCGCCGTCGGCAACTTTTGCTTCGGCGGTAACGGCTGACTTGCCTCATTCCGTCACGTTGCACGGCGACTGGTCGACCATCGGCGAGTTTGCACAGTTGCTGACGGGAAATGCGGCAACGATCAAACATCCTGGCCAGACCAGTCCGTTTGCCCAGATCGATGAAGTTACATTTATGTTAACAAATGGTAAAACAGCAAGCCAAGTCGCCGAAGAAATCGGATCGCCCGTGGTTCTGTTCGACCTGTCCGTCAACTATCAGCACGCCCCCGTTATCGCCATCAGCAGCGCCGAGCAAAACACGGTGCCGCACACGGCCAAGGTCATCCGCCTGTTGCAATCGCTGGGTAAACAGGTGATCCATCTGCCGGACTACCCTGGCCTGCTGGTGATGCGCACCGTCGCCATGCTGGCTAATGAAGCCCTGGACGTGGTGAACAAAGGCGTGGCCAACGCTGCCGATACCGATGATGCCATGCGGTTTGGCGTCAACTACCCGCAAGGTCCGCTGGCCTGGGGCAGCAAGCTCGGCTGGCAACAGATCCTCACCACGCTGGAAAACCTGCAACGTTATTACGCGGAACCCCGCTATCGCCCAATGCCGCTGCTGCGCCGTTATGCCGCCAATTATTCAGGAGCCAAATGCTGATGAATGCCAAAACTCCCCGCGCGCTGGCCCAGCGCTGCGCCGAACAGATGTTTAGCCAGGATACCTGCGCACAGGCAATGGATATGCGCATCGATGCCGTGGATGCAGGCATGGCCAAAGTCAGCATGACAGTCGGTCCACAGATGCTCAATGGCCACCAGACCTGTCACGGTGGCCAGTTGTTCAGCCTGGCAGATACCGCGTTTGCTTATGCCTGCAACAGTCAGGGGCTGGCGGCGGTCGCTTCTGGTTGCACCATCGATTTTATCCGCCCCGCGCTGGCAGGCGATCGCCTCACCGCCTGCGCTGAAGTGCGCCATCAGGGTAAAACCACCGGGTTATACGACGTTGAAATCGTTAACCAACTGGGGAAAACCGTCGCCTGGTTCCGTGGCCGCGCCCATCGGTTGGGCCACAGCATTTTAGGAGAGCAGCCATGAATCAGGCCTTTATTTGCGATGGCGTCCGCACGCCGATTGGCCGTTACGGCGGCGCGCTGGCAAACGTGCGGGCCGACGATTTAGCCGCTCTGCCACTGCGTGCTCTGCTGGAGCGCCACCCCAACGTGGACTGGTCACGGGTAGATGACGTGATCCTCGGCTGCGCCAATCAGGCCGGGGAAGACAACCGCAATCTGGCCCGTATGGCGGCGCTGCTGGCCGGGCTGCCACAAAACGTTTCCGGCACCACCATCAACCGGCTATGCGGTTCGGGGTTGGATGCGTTGGCGATGGCGGCCCGCAGTATCAAGGCCGGTGAAGCCAGTCTGGTACTGACCGGAGGGGCCGAATCCATGACCCGCGCCCCGCTGGTGATGGGCAAGGCCGACAGCGCCTTCAGCCGTCAGGCACAGATGTTTGATACCACCATCGGCTGGCGGTTTGTTAACCCGCTGATGCATGCGGCTTTCGGTACCGACTCGATGCCGGAAACTGCCGAAAACGTCGCGACGCAGTTTGGCATCAGCCGTGCCGATCAGGATGCCTTTGCCCTGCGCAGCCAGCAGCGCACCGCTCTGGCACAACAGCGGGGGATCCTGGCACAAGAAATTATCCCGGTAAGCCTCAGCGGCAAGAAAGGAGTCATTACTCAGTTCAGCGAAGACGAACATCCACGCGCAGAAACCACGCTGGAGCAACTGCAAAAACTGAAAACACCGTTCCGTCAGCCGGGATGTATCACCGCTGGCAATGCTTCTGGCGTCAACGACGGTGCGGCGGCGCTGATTGTCGCTTCCGAAGCCATGGCGTTGCAGCAAGGTCTGACGCCACGGGCGCGCATTGTCGCCACCGCCACCTGCGGCGTGGAGCCACGATTGATGGGGATCGGCCCGCTGCCCGCTGCCCGTAAAGTCCTGGAAATCGCCGGGTTAAGCCTGGCGCAGATGGACGTCATTGAACTTAACGAAGCATTCGCCGCACAGGCGTTGGCGGTGTTGCGCCAGCTTGGTCTGCCGGATGATGCCGAACAGGTCAATCCCAATGGAGGTGCCATCGCTCTTGGCCATCCATTGGGCATGAGTGGTGCGCGCCTGGCGCTGGCCGCCCTGTTTGAGCTGGAACGTCGCGCTGGCCGCTACGCACTGTGCACCATGTGCATTGGCGTCGGTCAGGGCATTGCCATGATTATTGAGCGTGTCTAACACCTGCGAGGCTAAAAAGATGACTACAAATCCACGGCCCATCGACGCGATTGAATTTGCTTCACGCGACGAAATCGAAGCATTACAGCTGGAACGCCTGCAATGGACCCTGCACCATGCCTACAACAACGTACCGATGTATCAACGCAAGTTCGATCAGGCCGGCGTTCACCCGAGCGATCTGAAGCAACTGAGCGATCTGGCGTTGTTCCCCTACACCACCAAACAGGATCTGCGTGACAACTACCCGTTCGACACCTTTGCCGTGCCGATGGAACAGGTGGTACGCATTCATGCTTCATCTGGCACCACAGGTCGCCCAACGGTAGTAGGTTATACCCAGCGGGATATCGATAACTGGGCCGATATTGTCGCCCGCTGCCTGCGCTCTGCCGGGGCCACGGCCAAAGACAAAATCCACGTTGCCTACGGTTACGGCCTGTTTACCGGCGGGCTGGGCGCGCACTATGGCGCAGAACGCCTGGGTGCGACGGTGATCCCGGTGTCCGGCGGCCAGACGGAGAAGCAGGTGCAGTTGATCCTGGATTTCAAACCCGACGTGATCATGGTGACCCCTTCCTACTGCCTGACGCTGATCGACGAGCTGGAACGCAAAATGGGGGGCGATGCTCGCAACTGCTCACTGCGTTTGGGCGTGTTCGGTGCAGAACCCTGGTCAGAATCCCTGCGCCATGAGATCGAGTCACGCATGGGGATCAAGGCGCTGGATATCTACGGCCTTTCCGAAGTGATGGGGCCAGGCGTGGCGATGGAGTGTGCCGAAAGCGGCGGCGGCCCGACCATCTGGGAAGACCACTTCCTGCCGGAGATTATCAATCCGGAGACGGGCGCGATACAGGCCGACGGCGAGCATGGCGAACTGGTTTTCACCACGCTGACCAAAGAGGCACTGCCGGTGATCCGCTATCGTACGCGCGACCTTACCCATCTAATGCCAGGGGATGCCCGCAACATGCGCCGGATGGGCAAAATCACCGGCCGTTCCGACGATATGCTGATCATTCGCGGCGTGAACGTATTCCCTTCACAGGTCGAAGAACAGATTATGCAGTTCGAGCATCTGTCGCCGCATTATCAGCTGCAGGTGAGCCGTGCCGGGCATCTGGATACCTTGGCGGTACGGGTGGAGCTGAAAGAGTCGGCTCTGACGCTCAACCACCAGCAGCGTTGCGATATCTGCCACCAGCTGCGCCACCATATCAAATCGATTGTCGGGGTCAGCACCGATGTCAGCATTGCCAACTGTGGCGATATTCCTCGCTCGGAAGGCAAGGCCCAGCGGGTGATCGATCTGCGGCCACGGTGATTTTTCCCCTCACCCTAACCCTCTCCCAAAAGGAGAGGGGACCGATCGAGTGCGCTTGAAATTAGAGTGACTCACCTTGGATGAGATGAAGATAAGCCCGAGTTTGCTGAGATTATCACTTTACTTCCAAACGAGCAGGGGCTACCAGCTCCCTCTCCCTGTGTGGGAAGGACCGATCGAGTTTGCTTAGATTATCGTTATACGTCCAAACGAGCAGGGGCTATCAGCTCCCTCTCCCGATGTGTGGGGGGGATCGATCGAGTTTGCTTAGATTATCGTTTTGCTTCCAAACGAGCAGGGGCTACCAGCTCCCTCTCCCTGTGGGAGAGGGTTGGGGTGAGGGGCAAGCCTTTGTCGTTTATGCTAATGTCGTGTCTCAGCAAAGGCTTACCCAGGGAAAAATATGGAACATAAACTGGACGACTTTATCCGCCATGCGTTAAGTGCCCAACCGATCAGCGGCACCTCGCTGATCATCTCACTCTACGGCGATGCGCTGAGCCATCGCGGCGGTGAGGTGTGGCTGGGCAGCTTAAGCGCACTGCTGGAAGCCCTGGGCTTCGGCGATCGCTTTGTGCGTACCTCGGTATTTCGTTTGCAAAAAGAAGGTTGGCTGGACGTAGAGAAGATTGGGCGGCGCAGCTATTACCGCGTTACCGAACAGGGTATGCGCCAGTTTCGCCATGCCGAATCCAAAATCTACCTCAGCGAACAGCCGCAGTGGGATGGCAAGTGGGAGCTACTGCTGTTGGAGAGTGCGGAAAAAACCGAGCGTGCACGGCTGAAAAAAGAGCTGGGCTGGCTGGGCTTTGGCCAGATCGCCAACAACCTGATGGCCGCGCCCACCCATGCGCAAACCGACGTCACCGCCCTGCTTGGCGAGCTCAACGCTAGTGAACAGGTGATCTACTTCCGTGCCGACTATCCCTATAACCGTTCCGAACAGACGCTGCGGCAAATGGTCGCTAACTGCTGGTCGTTGAGCGAGGTGGCCGGTTACTACCATGAGTTTATCGTCTCCTTCCGCCCGTTGATGGCCTTACTGCGCGAAGCCGACGAGCAGGAACTGACGCCCCTGCGATGCTTTCAGATTAAGCTATTATTAATCCACTTTTTCCGCCGCGTGGTGTTGAAAGATCCTCTGCTGCCAGATGCCCTGTTACCCGCTCAATGGGAAGGCCAAATCGCCCGCAACCTGTGCATCAATATCTATCAGCGAGTGGATCGCGCCGCAACGGAATATGTCAGCGCTTTGGCAGAAACCTCCATCGGCACCTTACCTGCACCCAGTGCCGGTTACTATCGCCGCTTTGGCGGACTGCCGCGCGATCCCACTACATTTTGAGGAGTTTGCGCTATGCCCGTGTATCAGATTGACGGCTTGACGCCGGTGGTCGATCCCAGCAGCTATGTTCACCCCACTGCGGTACTGATTGGCGACGTGATTATCGGCAAAGGCGTCTACATCGGCCCCAATGCCAGCCTGCGTGGCGACTTTGGGCGCATTGTGGTCGAAGACGGTGCCAACGTGCAGGATAATTGCGTGATGCACGGCTTCCCGCTGCAGGACACGGTGGTGGAACAAGATGGGCATATCGGCCACAGCGCCATACTGCACGGTTGCCGCGTGCGCCGTAACGCGATGATCGGCATGAATGCCGTCATCATGGACGGTGCGGTCATTGGTGAGAACTCCATTGTCGGCGCGGGTGCCTTCGTCAAGGCCGCCGCGGAGATTGCCGCCAACCAACTGGTGATCGGCAGCCCGGCAAGGGTGATCCGCGAACTGACTGAACAGGAATTAGCCTGGAAACGCACTGGCACACTCCAGTATCAAGAGCTGGTCATACGCTGCAAAAACAGCCTGAGAGAAGTGGCCCCTCTTACTGAACCAGAGCCAGGCCGCCAACGCCTGAACTTCGGCGACCACATCATCCCCAAAAGCCAGCTTTAGTGCTTGGCCGGGCCGCAGCCCGGTCAACATTACTCCAAACTCTGTACCGGTGCTTCAGCTGCAACCGATGCCTGCCCTCGTCGACTGTAGAAATAGATGGCGACTAGCAGCGCGGTGAAGGGAATGCCAAACCACAGCGTCATTCTAAAGAAGTCCGTGAACAACGTGGTTATCATCAAACCGGCCATCAGGAGCGCCCCCGCCAAGGTAAAGTAAGGATAACCCCACATGCGGAACTTGAGGTGCGTCTGCGTATGCTGGCGGCGGAAGAACAGGTGGGTAACAAAGATCATCAGCCAGGTGAAACAGGCACCGTACACCGAGATCGACATCATCACCGCGAACGATTTCTCTGGAGCGGCAATACTCAGCACGATAGAGACAATAATCCCCACGCAAGAGAGCGCCAGCGCGTTGACCGGAATACCCCGTTTGCTGAGCCGCCCCAGCGCCGCCGGTGCCTGCCCGGCACGGGACAGTGAAAACATCATGCGGGTGGTGATATACAGCTGGCTGTTCATGGCAGACAGTGCAGCAATCAGTACCACAAAGTTAAAGATCCCGGCGGCGGCAGGCAGATGGATCACGTTCATCGCCACCAGGAACGGGCTTTCACCGGTGCCAGACTGCCGCCACGGCACGATGGCCAGCATCAGCGCTATCGACATCATATAGAAGATAAACAGCCGCAGAATGGTGCCTTTGAAGGCGCTTTTCACGGCAACCACCGGGTTTTTCGCTTCCCCTGCGGCAACTGCGATCATCTCAATACTCAGATAGCTGAATATCGAAACGATCACCGCAAACCACATGCCTTTCACCCCGAACGGGAAGAAGCCACCGTTGTCGGTGAAGTTACGGATGCCGAAGGTCGGGTTGGCGGAAAACGCCAGGATGCCGATACCAATCATGATAAACGCCGAAATGGCCACTACCTTGATGGTAGAAAGTGCATACTCCACCTGGCCAAAAGACTTGACCCCAACCACGTTGACGACGATCACCGCCGCCGAGAACAACAGCACCCACGGCCAGATCGGCGTACCTGGGAACCAGAACTGCATATACATGCCGATGGCGGTCACCTCGGTGCCCACCGCCAACACCACGCAAGACCAATAGGAATAGCGCACCAGAAAGCCAAACAACGGGCTGAGATAGAACTCGGCATAATCGCCGAACGATCCTGGGGTTGGGTGCTCGGAAGTCATTTCCGCCAGGCATCCCATCAGCAGCAGCGCAATCACCCCGCCGATAAAATAGCTCAGCAGTACGCTTGGCCCAGCCATTTGGATCGCGTAAGCACTCCCCAGGAACAAGCCGGTACCGATGGCCCCACCGATAGCCAGCATCGACATCTGCCCGGCGGTCAGGTGCTTTTTCAGCCCATCCTGCCGTCGGGCGATAGCGTCAAAACGTTTCGCGTCTTTCATGGTTGCTCACCTTTTCTATGCGGTACGGGTAACGTCAAGGATGGCGGCGGTCACATAGTCCAGGTTTTGCTGGTTCAGGCCAGGCAGGCACATCCTGCCAGGCGCCACCAGATAAATGG
Organism: Serratia sp. 3ACOL1; assembly: GCF_003668775.1. Classification (NCBI taxonomy): domain Bacteria; kingdom Pseudomonadati; phylum Pseudomonadota; class Gammaproteobacteria; order Enterobacterales; family Yersiniaceae; genus Serratia; species Serratia sp. 3ACOL1. The sequence continues at coordinate 2,200,274 of NZ_CP033055.1, forward strand.
AATATTGCTGCCGCAGTTGGCCGAGCTGGCGTTCATTCAACCCGGTGTAGCTGAACATGCCCTTTTGATCGCGAATGCGGGTGTAGTCCAGCGTGGTACCGCCCTGCTCCAGGCCAGCAGCCAGGCCAACGCGCATCTGTTTGATGCGTTGGCGCATGGTGGTCAATTCACTGGCCCACTGTTGATATAGCTGTGGGTCTGCCAGCAGGGTTTCCACAATCTGGCTGCCGTGAGTCGGCGGGCAGGAATAACTGCGGCGGATCAGCGTCTTCAATGCGCCTTTCACGTTCACCGCCGCCTCGGCCGTAGCACAGCGCACCGATAGCCCCCCTAAACGCTGGCCATACAGCGCCACGTTCTTGGAAAAAGAGTTGCTGACCAGAAAATCCACATCGGTTTTCAACATCGCCCGCAGCGCGAAGCAGTCTTCATCCAGCCCATCGCCAAAGCCTTGATACGCGATGTCAAAGAAAGGCAGCAGCCGACGCCGTTGCACCACCTCGATCACTGCCTGCCATTGTGATGGGCTGAGATCGGTGCCAGTGGGGTTATGGCAGCAAGGATGCAGTAGCACCACCGCCCCTTCCGGCAAGGCAGAGAGCGTGTCGAGCATGGCTTCAAAACGCAGTTGACCAGACGCATCGTCAAAATACGGGTAGGTATTCACCTTCAAGCCAGCCCCTTCGAAGATCGCCCAGTGGTTGGCCCAGGTAGGATCGGAAACCCAGATTTCGCGACGTGCCAGATAGTGATAGATAAAATCGGCACCCAACTTTAGTGCGCCAGAGCCGCCCACGCTTTGTACCGTGGCAATACGGTCCACCGGTTCACCAAACAGCAGCGTCTGGATCTGGCGGGCAAACAGTGCAGAACCTTCGATTGGCGGGTAAGTATGTGGCCGTTGTTGTTCCAGTAAACGCTGTTCGGCAATATGTACGGCCTGCATCAGGGGAATATTACCCTGATGATCGTAATACAGACCGATACCCAAATTAACCTTTTGCGGATTAGCATCCTGCATATAGGCTTCCATCAGAGACATAATAGGATCGGGCGTTGACGGGGTAATATGTGCGAACATAGATTATCCTTAACTCATTATGTAATGAATCAGCAGGTGAATACCCGTCGCCTTTCAAGCTACAGCGTTGTTATCTGCGTGCGTGAGCCCCGGTCACTTACTTAAGTAAGCTCCCGGGGACACACGCACTTGTCGCCTAGCTGTAACTTGAAATTCATAGGGTATTTAATATTTAAATTTAATTGTTAATTAAGCGACAGCGCTAACGGTAATTTCTATTTTCATCCCTGGCACCACCAATTTATCAACAATCACCGTTGAGCGGTTGGGATATGGATAATTAAAATACTGTTTGTAGATTTGATCGAGCAACTTAACGTCATTAACATCGGTAAGATAAACAATAACCTGTAATACATTATCGCTATGGCTATTGGCAGCCTTCAGTGTGGTGGCTAAATTATCAAACGTCAGCGTGATTTGTTTTTCCGGGTCGCCGGTTTCAATAGTGCCATCCTGGCGGACCGGGCCATGGGCGGTGAATAACATCCCTCCACCTTTGGTCGCCCAGGAAAAAGGTTGCCCAATCTCCGGCAGGCCGGTTTCAATGACTGTGCGCATCAAGGTACTCTCCATCGGTAAGCAGGAAACGGTGCAGGGCGCCATCGGCAGCAAATACCGCATCCAGCACGCTGTAATGATTGGCACCGGGGAGCGCATATCGGCTAACCGGCAGCCCCTGCTCCCGCAATGCGGAATAATAATAAAGCGATTGCCCAATCAGCTCCGGCAGTTCCGCCGCGCCGTAAAATAGCACCATGGGCTTCAAAGATAGCGGTATATTACGCGCCGGGCTTAAGGCCTCTATCTGCTGGCTGGTCAGCTTTAGCTGTTGGTTTACGTAGCTCGCCAGCAGCGGCTGCAACTCAAAAATACCGCTGATGGGAAACACCGCCTGCACCAGCGGATGGTGTTGCCAATATGCCGCCAAATGTCCACCGGCAGAATGACCAGTGAGATAAACCGGCTTATCGCCACGCGGCTTCAGCCGCCGCTCGATGACATCCAGCGCTACCCCAATTTGCTGACAAATATCAGCCAGATTAGCCGCCGGTGCCAAGGTATATTCCACCAGCACCACATCAAAACCCAATGACAATGGCGTACTGGCAATAAAGGCAAAATCCTGTTTATCACAAAATTGCCAATAGCCGCCGTGAATAAATATTATCGTGCCTTTATATTCTTCAGTTGAATAAAGCCAGTCAAAAACTTCACGCGGCGCATCCCCATAAGCCATATTCAACTCATGACGTTGCTGTTGGTAAACTCGCTGACTGCGGGATTGAAATGAGAGCAGGATCTCGTTTTCATCAGCCACCGTCGTTGCGTTATCGTAACTGCCCGCTAGAAGTTTCATATATTAAACTTTGTTTATTATTTAAGATGTGAGTTAACTATTAGCAACATGTTAAAATATTGTCAAGATAGCTGATGCGGCAATGCGTGATCGGCGATATAAATTTATTTTTTCCGGCAATAAGTTTCACTGGTTAAACATTTTCGCCGTTATTTTAAAGTTTCATCCATGAAACTCGAAAATAAATTGGGTAAATTGCATAGGTGTTTAACGTGCCTCAGCCCTACCCCGTACGCAACAACAACACTGCACGGCCCCCTCTCCTTCGGGGAGAGGGTTGGGGTGAGGGGGAGATGCCATTGCCATATAATTAAGGTATCTCAATTATCTGGTTGTATTTGCGCAATTTGGCTAAGGTGCTGATAGGCGTAATCCCAAAAGGTGCGCACCTTCAGCGGCATGTATTGCACGTTATTCGCCACCAGTTGCACCGGCAATGGCAGGGGCTCGTAGGCGGCCAACAACCGCACCAGCGTACCATTGGCCAGATCGTCCGCCACCTGATAAGACAGTAGCCGGGCAATCCCCTTTCCTGCCCGCACTGCCAACAGTTGAGTTTCCACCTCGTTCAACAACAAGCGCGGCGTCAAACGTACTCGCTCACCGTTTTCGTTAGGCCCAAAGCGCCATTCTCCTGACGTCGGACGTAGAGTGCCGACAATAGTGTCATGATCGCTCAACTGCGCCGGTTCCAGCAGCTCCCCGCGTTGCGCCAGATAGGCTGGGCTAGCCACGGTGACGCGTGTCACCTCTCCGAGCTTACGCGCCACCTTGGAGGAATCTTGTAAATGCCCGATGCGCACCGCCACGTCCAGCCCTTCATCGATCAGCTCCAGATTGCGGTCATTTAACTGCATGTCGATCTGGATTTGCGGGTAACGTTCGAGAAAAGCCATCACCATCGGTGCCACGTGCTTGCGCCCGAACTGCACCGGCGAAGTAATACGCAGCAACCCGCTCAGTTGAGCCTCTGCGGTATCCATTACCGCGTCTTGATAGTCATGCAACAGAGCACGCGCGCGTTCGGCTAAGCGCAACCCGGCCTCCGTGGGTGCCAGACGCCGGGTCGTGCGTTCCACCAACCGCGCACCAAACCGCTGCTCCAAAGAAGCGATAGCTCGGGTCACCGCCGGAGCGGAACGGCGCAGCTTGCGGGCCGCACCGGCCAAACTCCCTTGTTGGATCACCGCCACAAAAATCGCCAACTCATCCAAACGATCCATAGACTATTCCGCCAAGTGAAATTATCAATTGCCATCTTCCCGGATACCCATCATCTGGCGCAAGAGTATTCTGATCAGGAAGACTATATAAGGAGACTCACTATGCAAACGTTGAAACTGTACGGCACCCCGGCCTCTGGCCATTGCCACCGCGTCGAGCTGCTGCTGCGGATGCTCGAGCTGCCTTATGAGTATTGCGAAGCCCCAGCAACGGTGCGCCAAAGCGAGGCGTTCCTGCGGCTTAATCCCATTGGGCAGATCCCGGTATTATTGGCCGATGGGCAGGTATTGACCGACAGCAACGCCATCATGGTGTACCTGGTGAAACGCTATGCGCCAGATAGCCACTGGTTGCCAGAAGATCCGTTGGCGGCCGCCCAGGTGCAAGCCTGGCTTTCCAAAGCGGCCGGAGAGGTGCGCTATGGCCCCGCATCTTGCCGGATGGTGGTGCAATTTTCTGCGCCAGAGAACTACCAGTCTGCACAAGCCATCAGCGCACGCTTTTTAGCCCAGTTAGAGCAACACTTGGCAGAACGCGAGTTTTTGGCAACGTCTTTGCCGACGATTGCCGATCTGGCCTGTTACAGCTACGTGGCGGTCGCCCCAGAAGGTGGGCTTTCCCTCAAGACCTTCGCGGCAATCCAGCGTTGGTTAGATCGTATTGCCGCTCTGCCTGGGTTCTTCCGTATGCCTGCGTTACCCCTGCCTGACCAGGCTGTAGGCCAATAACATGTCTTCCTCCATGTTTCACCCCGATGAGCAGTTGGCTCAGGTTCTGGCCGGTTTTGATGCGGTGAGCGGGAATATCTACACCGCCATGCCTGAGCAACATCGCGAGTTCTTCGCTCATCTGCCCTACCTGTTTGTTGCTACTCTGGATGAGCGGCAGTGGCCGGTTGCTACGTTGTTCAGTGGCCCCGCCGGTTTTTTGCGATCGCCGGATGAAACACATTTGCGGATCGTTTCGCCACGCCGTGCGGACGATCCTGCTCAGGCAGCACTCTATCCCGGCCAGCCCGTCGGCGCATTAGGATTAGATTTCAGTAACCGCAGGCGCAACCGGGTTAACGGCGTCATTAGCCGCACGGACAAAAACCGCGTGGAGATTGCGGTGCAACAAAGCTTTGGCAACTGCCCGCAGTACATTCAACGGCGAGAGCTATTCGCCGAGCCGAGCGTTGCTGATCCCATTGAGCAGTTGAGTTCGTTAGACGATCAGGCCCGGCAGCTGATCCAACAGGCGGATACCTGCTTTGTGGCCAGCTATGCTCACGGTGATTTAGCGCAAGGTGGCGTGGATATCTCGCATCGCGGTGGTAAACCGGGGTTCATCCATCTGGCTGGTGAAACCCTGTGGATGCCGGATTTTCGCGGTAACCGCTATATGAACACGCTGGGTAATCTGTTGGCTCAGCCACGGGCTGCACTACTGTTTATCGATTTTACACACGGGGACATTCTGCATTTGCAGGGGAAAACCCAGATTTTATGGCAGGCAGAAAATGCAGCCGTCGAAGGTGCCGAGCGCTACTGGCGGTTTGATATCACCAGTGCGTGGCGTTTTCGCCAGGCGCTGGGCTGGCGCGGCAGAAACGTTGAGTTCTCTCCGGCAACGTTACGCACGGGTATTTGGCAAAATCACGTAGAAAGCTAAGCGGGCGCAGTATGCGGCGCCCATCCCCATTCAGCAACATTGCCACGCTGTCATCAATCTGCACAGCAGGATCTATTTTTGCTAGCTAGCGCCATTTTAAATAAATCCACGCTGGGTTACAGTGAAAGTGGAGAAGCCCTCCAGTGTACAGTTTGACTCAAAGGAGCTTGAGTATGTTTCCAGAATACCGTGAGTTAATATCGCACCTGAAATCAAGCCACCCCCGCTTCCAGTCATTGTTTGATAAGCACAACCAACTCGACCACCAAATCTCCAGGTTAGAAGGACCGGCAGGCAACGGCTACTCTGACGAGGTAGTCCGCTTGAAAAAAGAGAAGCTACATATCAAGGATGAGTTACACAAAATACTAAAGGCAGAGGAAGCCGCAGCCAAGTAGCGCACGTCGATCCCCGCGCTACTGCGGGGATCACCGCTACCTTTAGCTAAACGTCACGTATCGCCTTACCGTGCTCATCAAACACCAGAATATTATCGCAGGAGGTACCGATACTTACCTCTTCACCGGTGGCAAGCTTCAGCTGATAAGGAACCTTCATTTGTAAGGTGCCGTATTGCCTAGAGCCAAGCAACACCACCGTGGAGTCACCGTGCATTTCGGTGAGCTCGTTTTTCACCTTCAGGCAGAGCTCGGCACTATCGCTTAAAGAGAAATGTTCGGGCCGGATACCTAATGTCAATGCCGTGCCTGCTGCCAAATCAGCATTCGCCAGCTGCGGAATAAAAAAGCTGTGCCCATTGATTTTCACCCGTCCGCTATGTTCATAGGTGACGGCAAACAGATTGATTTTCGGCGCGCCAATAAATCCGGCGACAAAGATATTGGCCGGATGGTTATAGACCTCTTCCGGCGTTCCCACCTGCTCTATTCTTCCCTGGTTCAAAATGACGATCCGATCGGCCAGCGTCATGGCTTCCGTTTGATCGTGGGTCACATAGATGGTGGTTTTTCCTAGATTGTCATGCAGTTTGCCGATCTCCTGCCGCATCTGGATACGCAACGCGGCATCGAGGTTGGATAACGGTTCATCAAACAAAAACACGTTAGCGCAGCTGACTATCGAACGCCCGATCGCAACACGCTGGCGCTGGCCGCCGGATAAGTGCTGTGGCAAACGTTCCAGGTAATTATCAAGTTGCAAGATCGCGGACGCATTGGCGATCCGCGCGGCGATCTCCGGCTTCGGCGTTTTTATGTTTTTCAAACCAAACGCCAGATTTTCACGCACGGTCATATGGGGATACAGAGCATAAGACTGGAACACCATCGATACGCCACGCTCCCCGGCATTCATATGGGTAACGTCCTTATTATCTATCTTTATTTCACCCCCGCTAACTTCTTCGAGGCCAGCAATCATTCTGAGTAACGTAGACTTTCCACAACCAGAAGGGCCGACCAGCACAATAAACTCCCTGGAGGCAACCTCAAGGTTTACGCTATTAATCGTTTTGATATTTCCGTAAGACTTTTCGACATTTTTGAGAGAAACGCTCGCCATTATCTGCTCCAACATTGCGCTGTCATCTATTCAGCTTATCCACGGATAACTTTAATTAACCATGATATCTACAGGCGTTAAATTACGGCAAAGATAAACGCCAAAGAATAAGCCGTTTGACTATAACTTTATCGCCGCAGGCGATGACTAATCGGTAATAAATTGAATAAGTTTGGTCAACTGCGTGATTTTTTGCTCCAACAACTGAATATCCCCGCGGGTTTCAATATTTAACCGTAGCAGGGGTTCAGTATTGGAGGCGCGCAGGTTAAAGCGCCAGTGATCAAACTCCATGCTCAGGCCGTCAGTTGCCGTGCTCCGCAGCACGTTATCGGCATAAAACTGTTTGATTTGCCGGATGCTGGCATCAGTATCCTCAACGGTAAAGTTTAGTTCCCCCGAAACAGGGAAGTGCGCTTTGCTGGCTTCAATCAAGGAAAATAGCGATGTTGCCTTGCGCGACAGTAATTCGATCACCAGCAGCCAGGGGATCATACCGCTATCACAGTAACCAAAATTGCGGAAATAGTGGTGGGCACTCATTTCGCCACCGTAAACGGCATCATGCTGGCGCATGGTGTCTTTGATAAATGCATGGCCCGTCTTTGATTCGATCGCGGTGCCATTCAGCGCCTGCACAATCGCTTGGGTATTCCAGACCAGTCTAGGGTCGTGGATGATTATACCGCTGTTGTCAGCACGCAGGAACGTTTCCGCCAGTAAGCCGACAATGTAATAACCTTCAATAAAGTTGCCTAGATGATCGAAGAAAAAGCAGCGATCAAAATCCCCATCCCAGGCAATACCTAAATCCGCCTGGTGCTCAAGCACCGCCTGGCGAGTGACGTCCTGGTTCTCAGGCAGCATAGGATTTGGGATCCCGTTTGGAAAAGTGCTATCTGGCTGATGGTTGATTTTAATCATGCGGATCGGTAGCTGGCGTTTTGCCATTGCCGCTTCGAGCGCATCCAGAGTCGGGCCCGCTGCGCCGTTGCCAGCATTGACCACAATCTTCATCGGCGTTAACACGCCAGGATTGATGTAGCTTAATAAGTGCTCAATGTAGTGTTCACGGTTAGACTGAACGGAAAGCTGCCCAGGGGTGGCTGACGGCGTAAATTGATTTTCATGGGCCAGTTGCTGGATATCATACAGTCCGTTATCCCCGCTGACGGGCCGAGAATCCTGTTTAACCAGCTTCATGCCGTTGTAGTCAATCGGATTATGGCTGGCGGTAACCTGAATGCCGCCATCGACGCCATAAAAGCGGGTGGCAAAGTAAACTTCTTCGGTGCCCACCATGCCGATATCAATCACATCGGCCCCGCCACTCATCAGCCCTTCTGCCAGCGCCTGCTTCAAAGCGGCACTAGTTGCCCGAGCATCTCCACCTACCACCACTTTCTGTGGCTTTAGCCACTGGCAGTAAGCCCGGCCAATGCGCCAGGCGATCTCTTCATTGAGTTCCGTACCCAACTTGCCCCGAATATCGTAAGCTTTAAAACAGGTTAACTTTTCCATTTCCTTTCCATGTGGTTATGCCGAATCCCGGACAATAAGTTCATAATCGAGAAAGATATCTTCGGTTATTTGCCCCGCAATCAACGCCCGGGCGGCATGACGCCCTTTGGCGACAATAGGTTGGCGGATGGTGGTCAGCGCGATCGGTGGATCCTGAATATCAATATCGTCAAACCCGGTGATCGCAATCTGTCCAGGAACCGTAATATGCTGACTCTGGCAGTAGTGGTAAACGCCGAAGGCAAAGCGATCGGACAGACAGATGATGGCCGAAATACCCGGTTCGCGGGTAAGCAGTACCTTGGCCGCCTCTTCTCCCCCGGCTTCGTCATGCAGTTGTTCCACAACGTGGCTGGTGGTTAAATCAATACCGGCATCGGACAGCGCCTTGATGCATGCGCTAACACGCCCAAAGGCGACGCCGTTGTCAAATTCGCTGGAGAATTCAGCCAGTGATGACAGCACGCCTGCTTGCTTTTTCACCGGGAAAGCGACAATGCCGAATTTTTTATGCCCAGCCGCCAGCAGATGCTGGCAAATGGCCTTCATAGCGGCAGCGTCATCAATGGAAACACAGGTGAAGTCCTGCAGTTTGATATCGGTGGTGACCACCGGCAAGCCGCTGGTTAATGCCGCCTGCACAATCTCATCATTGCTATAGGTGGCATTTAAAATATAGCCATCGACGACGGCGCTTAGCATGCGTTTTTTAAATTCGTTATTCACTCTTAGTGGCATCAGCGCGATGTTAATTCCATTCTTCTCACACTCCTCGGCAATGCCACGCATCAACGCAATGTCATGACGATCGGAGAAAACATAACTCAAATTATCGTTAAAAATGACCCCAAGCGTACCGCTCTTACCGGTACGTAAAAAGCGCCCGGCCCCTGTCGGGCCATGGTAATTAATGGATTCTGCGTAGGCTAAAATTTTCTCTCGCAGTTCTGGGGAGACCTTTTCGGGCCGATTAAACACATTCGAGACGGTGGTATGCGTAACGTTTAGCGCCTCAGCAATGGTTTTAAGTGTTTCGCGTTTTTTACCAGTGGTCATGTCAAAAGCTCCGGGAAGATAAAGTTACCAAGTTGCCCATACTATATCCCAATCCGCCGTAGGAAATGATTGGTCCTCACCACCAGGAAAGGTATGTTACCTCACTTTTAACGTTAAAATTGCAACGCACGTCACCATTTTAACGTTAAAATAAAAATAATGAGATGTGAGAGCACTCACAGAATCCCTGCATCTTCGCTGCTATTTTAACGTTAAAAATTGGCCTACCAGCCTTTCTTCCTACTGACGAATAGTTCACAGGTAATCAAGCCATGCTAAAGAAAATCAACCATACCCTGCTCTCTCTGGCGATTGCCGCCAGTTGCATAGTGCTTACGGGCTGTGATGACAAAGCGGTGTCGGGTGATAATGAAAAACAGGAAATAACCCTGTGGATCGCACCAAATAACGTCCAGGAAGCATTCTGGAGCGAAGTCGTTGGCGAATGGAATCAACAAGCCGACAAAAAGAAAGTGGTCTTTTCCACCATCCCGGCGGCTGGCAGCTCAGAAGAGGCGATCATGAACGCCATAGCCTCTGACCGCGCACCGGATATTTCGGAGAATATTTTCACCGGCTTCGGTACTCAGCTGGCTGATTTGGGCCAAATCGTCGATCTCTCCTCGCTCGATGGCTATGAATCCTTAATTCATGCCCGGCAGATGGGCGATATCATGAAGAACTGGGGCTATAACGGCAAAAATTACATTCTGCCGATTTACATGAATCCGGTGCTGTTCTGGTGGCGCGGCGATTTATTAGTGGAACAGGGCTTTAGCGGTATCCCGAAAACCTATGACGAGGTATACGCCCTCAGTGAAAAATATACCATCGAGAACCAACGTTATGCGGTGCAAGCTACATCTGGCCGCAACTGGTGGGACCGCTGGTTTGATTTTATCGCCCTCTATTACGCTCAGAGTGGCGGTAAGCCTTATATCGCCGACAAGCAAGCCACCTATGACAACCAGGCTGGGCGCGACGTCATCGGTTTCTTAAATACGCTGTTTGAAAAAAAATGGACGGTCTACGACTTTGGCCAGGATGACCCATTGGTGACAGGCAAAGTTATGGGCGCAGTGCGCGGCCCCTGGGATATCAGCCGCTATCAGCAACAGTATCCGGAAATCCTCAAGCAGATAAAGATTGGCCCGATGCTGGTCAAAGATAAACAGGAAATGCCTTACACCTTTGCCGATGGTAAAGGGCTGGTCCTGTTCAGCCATTCCAAGGTCAAACCCGAAGCGTGGGAGTTTATCCAGTGGGTGTTCAGCCAGCCCAAGTTCGATAAGCGCTGGGTTGAACTGACGGGTATGCCACCGGCCAGAGCGGATTTGCTTACCAACCCACTGTTTACCCAATATTACCAGGATAACCCTTACGCTGCTGCCTACGCCAAATATGTCAACGTGGCAATACCGCCTGCATCCAGCAGTGAAACGGTGGAAATTCAACGCAGTATGACGCAAATGCTGGAGAAAACCGTGTTTAAAACCGTGACGCCGGATGAAGCTTTGCGGCAATCCGCGCAGGAGGTGAACGCGCTGTTAAAGCCCTAATTACTACATCTTATTGATTTCTCGTTTTATGCTTCATCTGAGGGTGGCCGTTAGTTATGATTTTTCCAAAGCTTAAAGATAAACATGTAGGCGGTATTCTGGCGGCCTCCTATCTGGGATATACCAGTATATTCTGGCTGTACCCCTTTGTTTGGCTCGCAGTGTTATCGCTGACTGAATGGCGTTTTGTGGGCATTCCTTCGTTCAACGGCGTGCAAAACTTTATTATGGTGCTGCAAGATCCGTTGTTCTGGAAATCGATGTTAAACGTACTGCGTTTTTTAATGTACTACCTGCCGGTCGTATTCATTTCTTCGCTACTGTTTGCGTTTGGCTTACAGAAATTGAAGTATGGCAGAACCTTTGTTGGCCTGAGTTTTTTATTAGCCAACGTCTCTTCCGGCGTGGCCTATTCCATCGTATTCTCCAAGATCTTTAGCCAGAATGGGCCGTTGAACACCTTTCTGAATGAATGGTTCGGCTTTTCTCTGCCCTGGCTCACCAGCCCGGACTTCGCCATGTTGTCCATCTCGCTGGTGGTGACCTGGAAGTTTGTCGGCTATTACGGGCTGATACTCTTTTCTGGTCTGAACAGCATCCCCAAAGAAATTTACTCGGCAGCGGAACTGGATAACACCCGGCCGCTCAAGCGATTGTTCCGTATCACATTACCGCTGATCAACCCGCAATTGATTATGGTGCTGGTATTAGCCATTACGGTCTCTTTTGCGATCTTTACCGAACCCTATCTGATTACCGGCGGTGGCCCATTAAACAGCACCACGACGCCGATGATCGTGATGTATGAGGCCGCATTCATGAAAATGCAACCCAGCTGGGCAGCCACCATGTCTATTTTTATCGCACTGATTAGCTTCACCCTGATCCTGATCGTCAGAAAGCTGCTGGAAAGAAAGGTGGAAATCGTTTAAATGAAAAAATCTATCAACAGCCTGATTATTCATCTGGTTATGTTCTTTTTGGCGCTCTCGTGGCTGTACCCTTATATCTGGATGGTGCTTTCCTCCTTTAAACCAACCGCCGATATTTATACCAGCGGGATGTTTGAAGGGGCTTATTCACTCGATAACTATCGTTTTCTGTTTGAAAGCACCGGGCGGGTAGAGAAACCCTTTTTAAAAACCTTGCTTAACTCGTTGTTTATTTCTACTACGGTGACGGTAGCGGTTACCCTCAGTTCGATGTTTATCGGTTTTGCGCTGGCTAAAATGCAGTTTACCGGCCAACGATTATTTAAAAACCTGCTGTTTTTACAAATGGTGTTCCCGGCATTTATGTTTATCATCCCGCAATTCGTTTTGGTACGGGAGCTGGGGCTGTTAAACACTTACAGCGCCATGATTGTGCCGTTCCTGATGAGCGCCTGGGGGATCTTTATGATTTCACAAAGCTTTCAAGGTACGCCTAACGACTATATTCATGCGGCCAAGATCGATAACGCCAGCCTGTGGCAAATTATGATCTACCTGATGATGCCGCTGAACAAGGCAATTATCGCCATCGTCGCGCTGTTCACCTTCGTCGGTACCTGGGACAACTTCCTGTGGCCACTGATCGTTATCCAGGACGAAAACAAAATGCCGCTGTCAGTGTTGCTGGCCACCTTCAGTAAATCCTATGGCGTCTATGTGGGGCCAGTGATCGCCGGTGCCGTGCTCCAGACTATCCCGATCGTCGTGCTATTTATCTTATTCCGTAAGTACTTTATGCAGGGCATGTCCCTGTCGCTGAAATAAGGACTCGTGCAATGAATGATCAAGCGTGGTGGCGTGAGGCCGTGTTCTATCAGGTTTATCTACCCAGTTTCCAGGACGGCAACGGAGATGGGATAGGCGATCTTCATGGGCTGATTGATCGGCTGGATTACCTGCAGGAACTGGGGATTGGCGGGTTATGGATCACCCCTTTCTACCCTTCCCCTCTGGTGGATAACGGTTATGACATTAGCGATTATCTTAATATCGCCCCGCAGTATGGCACGCTGGCGGTTTTCGAGCGGTTAATCGCCGAAGCCCATCGGCGTAATATTCGGGTGATCATTGATATGGTGCTTAACCACGTCTCTACCGAGCATCCGTGGTTTAAAGACGCGCTGAATAATCCGCACAGCCAATATCGTGACTATTTTATTTTCACTCGCCAACCCAATAACTGGCAGTCGTTTTTTGGTGGATCGGCATGGGAGCCTGAAGCTACTGGCGGTGAATACTATTACCACAAGTTTGCCATTGAGCAGGCCGACCTGAACTGGGCCAACCCGGCGGTCGCAGAGCTTGCCAAGGGCGTACTGGACTTCTGGCAAGCCTTGGGGGTGGATGGTTTCCGTCTGGACGTGATCAACTTCCTGTCATGCAGCACCCAGCGAACAGATAACCCTACGCTGGAAAACGGTGAACAGCAGCACCTGTACGATATTAATCAGCCTGGTATCGAGTCATGCCTCGCTGATTTAATCGCGCATGCGCGGGCCAAAAGCCCCTGCTTTATTGTCGGTGAGGTGGGCAGTGACAAGCTCAAAGAACTGGCACGCTATCAGTCCGCCGACTTATGCGATGTGGTATTCAATTTTAACCTAGGCAGCCTGCCTGCCTTCGATTTGCCGCAAATCGTTGAACAGTTGAAGCTGATGAACGACCTGCCAGGCAATGTACCGACACTGTTTTTCTCTAGCCACGATATGCCCAGGATGATCAGCCGCTTCGGCGAGTTCGCTGGCGACATTGCCAGGGCGCGTGCGGTGGCTTGCCTGCAATTAATGGCCCATGGTGTGCCGTTTATTTATAACGGTGAAGAGGTGGGCATGCAGGACTATGTCGCCACCGAAGCGGATGCCATTTACGACATTCAGGGCAGGACACAGTATCAACAGAAGCTGGCCGCAGGTGGCAACCCGGAGGAAGCATTTCAGTTTGCGTTAACCAAAAGCCGTGATAATTCACGCTCGGCCATGCAATGGTCTGCAGCCCCCTTTGCCGGTTTTAGTACCCACCAGCCGTGGATGCCGGTCAATGAAAACTATCGCCAGATCAATGTGGCGGCTGCGCAAAATGCGTGCCATTCCCTTTGGCATGATTATCAACAACTCATTGCCCTGCGCGCTCAATATCCCGTGTTTCACTACGGCGTCTATGACCAATTGAAGCAGGTCAAAGACACCCTGATATTCAGCCGCCGTTATCGCCAACAGCGCGCCACCGTCACCATCAATTTTGGAGAAAATTATTTATTGCAGGTACCGACCCACGGGAAGGTTTTATTTGATACACGCACAGTGCCCGGCCAATTGACTCACAATGATATCGTAATTTTTATCGAGGACAGTAATGATTAGATTTTCTGGTAACCCATTAATTACCCCCCAGGACATAACGCCAAGTCGTCCGGGATTTAAGGTTGAATGCGCGTTCAATGCGGGCGTCACCCGGCTTGGCGATGAAACCATTATGTTGGTCCGCATTGCGGAAAGCGTGATCCCCAAGAACGAAGGCACCACCGTGGTACCTTGGCTGCAAGAAACTCCCGCGGGCTGGCAGGTGACTACCCGGGAGTTTTGGCATAACGACCCTGCCTATGATTTTAGCGACCCACGGTTGATCACCTACAAAGCAGATCCGGCGATCGTCTATCTGACTTCACTCTCTCATCTGCGGGTGGCGAGAAGCGGCAATGGCGTGGATTTTGTCGTTGATACTCAACCGCTGATTTTCCCGGACAACGGCTATGAAACCTTTGGCTGTGAGGATGCCCGCATCACCGAGATCGAGGGGGCTTTTTATATCAACTATTCCGCCGTCTCCTCCAAGGGTATCTGCACGGCGCTGGCGGTTACCAAGGACTTCACCTCTGTTGAGCGTCTGGGATTGATTTTTTGCCCGGATAACCGTGACGTTTGCCTGTTCCCGGAAAAGGTGGGCGGCAAGTATCTGGCTCTGCATCGCCCGGCGCCCAAACACTTCGGTAAACCCGAGATTTGGCTGGCCAGCTCCAACGATTTGCTGCACTGGGGACAACACCAGCATCTGCTGGGCACATCGCAAGATCCCTGGGATGCGTTAAAGCTGGGTGGCGGCGCTCCCATGCTGAAAACGACAAAAGGCTGGCTGCAAATTTACCACGGGGTAGACGTGGATCAACGTTATGCCCTGGGTGCCATGCTGCTCGATTTGGACGATCCTACCCGTATTCTCGCCAAATCGCCGGTTCCCTTGTTGCAACCGCAAGCGCCCTACGAGCTTTACGGATTCTTTGATAACGTCGTCTTTACCTGCGGTGCGTTGATTGAGAACGATACCCTGCGGGTCTACTACGGCGCCGCTGACGAAAGCATGTGCCTGGCTGAAATGCCGCTGGCCCAACTATGGCAACACCTGTCGGTGTAATGAGGGAAAATACGCAATGAAGACTAATTCTCCGGCCAGCGTGGCACAACTGATTGCCGACTATCACCAGCGAACGTCAGGTATCACTTTCACCACTGACCGGCTCGAATTCACCGGTGTAGGTGACAAGGATGTTTACAACATTACCGCTCCCTTTACCTCTGCCGGGCTGCAAGTCATTGCTGGGCGGGTTGAAGCCAGGGACTCTGAGCACTCGACCATTGTTTTCTTCCAAGAGCAGCAAGGAAAATGGACTCCGGTGGAAAATGCACCTACGTTCCCGTTACAGGATCCCTTTTTCTGCTTTATCGCTGGTGAACTGATATTTGGTGGCGTCGAGATCAACCCCCATCCCGAGCACCCAGGGCAGCTTATCTGGCACACCGTGTTTTATCGCGGGCGTGACATCCTGTCATTAAACCGTTTTGCTTGCGGCCCTTCAGGTATGAAAGATATCCGCCTGTGCCAGATCCAGCCAGGGCGCATCGGGGTATTTACCCGGCCACAGGGCAATATCGGCGGCAGGGGAACCATCGGATACGTTGAGATAAGCTGCCTGGAGGAACTCACGCCAGACACTATCGCCAATGCACAACTACTCGATCGGCAGTTCAACAGCGACGAATGGGGCGGCGTCAACGAAACGCATTTACTGAGCGACGGCACTATCGGCTTACTGGCCCATATTGCCTGTTTTGATCAACAACAAAGGAGACACTACTACCCGGGCGTCTTTATCTTCAATCCGGACACTAAAAACTATAGCCCCATAAAAATAATTGCAGCAAGAAGTAATCTGCTACCAGGCGATGCTAAACGCCCTGACTTGGTAGATGTCATTTTCCCAGGCGGCCTCATCGCATTAGCCGATAATCGTTGGCGGTTATATGTCGGTGCCAGCGACGCACAAGCGCACTGGATTGATATTGAGGATCCTTTTATCGGGATTTAATTCGCAAGCAATCGAAATTGCGCTTTTAACTGGCTTAATGGAAAAACTAATATTAATAATATTGGATGGTATTGCTATTGCCAAAACCAGGCAATACCACCAGTTTAGAAGGGATTATAATGAAATACTCTAAAATTTTTTCTCTGCTGTTGCTGGCTGGTCTCAGCTCTACCGTTCATGCGGAGAGCACACTAATTAAAGGTAAGACCCCAAGTGCTGAAAGTCGCCCTATTTTCGCCGGTGACAAGATTAGAATAATTAAAGAAAATGGCGAGACGGTGGAAACAGTAGTAGAACTCAGCGATGATAGCGTTGGCATTATTCGTCTACCAAAGGATGAACGTTCTTATTTCCACGGTAACTGGTTGGCAGAGTATAAAATAGAGCATTTCCGCAATGAAGGCCGCAGCACCAACTCCCGTCCGGTGCATGAAATCGTCTTCGCCGATGGGCGGGTCAACTTTGGTGACACCGGCTGGAACACCGGTTTCGTACTCAAGCAGGTGCATTTTACCAACGACTCACGCAATGACAGCCAGCATAAAGTCGATTTTCGCATGATCGAAATGGAAATTCGCCCGGCGTGGGCGAAAAGTATAGATAAACACTGGTTTATGCTGGAAGGGATCTACCTGGGTAAAACCGGCTATGAGAAGAACCGTACCACCGGCAGCAACAACAATATTGGCGGTGATGGTTATGGCTTCCGCCCATACTACCGTTATCAGGTATCGGACAACTTCAGCGTCAACACCGATATTAAAATGCTGGTAGAAGACAAGGATGCCCGCGGTGCCGATAGCGGACGTTTCCAGTTTTATGAAGCGCTGGTGAATTTTAACTATCACATAGCGGATCGTGTGAACGTCGGATTTGAAGTGTTTCGCAAAGAGGGCCAGGACTTCAACCATGATGGCGACAAGACGGCGAACGTGCTGGAACAGGAATTTCGCCCATGGGTTGCCTGGAGTATGGGTAAAAGTAACTTCCTGCTTAAGATGGAGCCTCAATTACGCCGCATTGGCGGGCGTGATGGCTATAAGGAAACCTCCAGAAGCGAGAAATATATCTTTAACTATAGCTACCCGATCACCGACAGATTTTATGCGGTGGCCGAGTACTTTTACCGGGTAGAGCACGACAAAAAATTCTGGGATCACAACGTTCGCGACCCGAATGCATATAAAAATACTGAGACCAATTTCGGCAAACTGGGTGTGAACTATGTTTTCTAAGTTGAAAGCAATAACTCAATAAAAATAAGGTAACAACATGAAATTATTAAATACCCTGGTTTGCATCATCGGATTAACCACATTTTCTGCCGCTGCCGCCCTGGTTAACCCAACGCATCTGGATGCGCTATACCAAAAGATCACCCTAGCCAACAAAACGGAATTGGGCCTGATCCATATCTATAGCGAATACCCGGATTACCGCTGGGTTAAAGATCCCATCGAGGGCGTATCGGCAATCGATGACGTCGCACGGGCTGTGGTCTTTTATCAGCGTCAGTATCAATCAAACGGCTCTGCGGCAGACCTGGAAAAGGTTAAATCACTGGTGCAATTCATTCTCCACCAGCGAGCGGATAACGGCTATTTCTATAACTTTATCTACCCCGACCATTCCATTAATAAAACCTACAAAACCAGCGTAGCGGAACCCAACTGGTGGACATGGCGCGCCCTATGGGCATTGACTGAGGCTTACCCAACCCTGGCAAAGACGGATGCAACGCTGGCGAAAAAGGTGCATGAAACCATTTTCGCCACCACCGATGTCATTTATAAAGACTTTAACTTCAAGCAGACCCGCGGTGAAAAAGACGGTATCGCGGTCGCTGAGTGGTTACCGCAGACCGCAGGCGATCAGGCGGGCGTATTGTTGATGGGCCTGAGTAATGCCTACTCGCTGGGCTCCAAGCCAGAAATTGAAAAAATGATGCGCGCATTAGCGGCGGGCATCATGCTGATGCAGGTTCAGGATACCTCCTCACCGGTAAACGGCGCGTTTTTAAGCTGGCAAAATATGTGGCACGGCTACGGTAACAGCCAGGCTTATGCTCTGCTTACGGCGGGCGAGAAGCTGGGCGACCGGGATATGATCAAGGCCGCGTTTAACGAACTGGATCATTTCCAACCCGCGCTCATCAAAAAAGGGCTGGCAAACTGGTTCACCGTTCAACAGAAAGGTGAAAAGGTCACCGTGATCGAGGAACAAAAGTTTGCCCAGATAGCCTATATCATCCGCCCGATGGTGTTTGCCAACGTCAAGGCCTGGCAAATATCACGCGATACCGCTTATCTGCAGCAAGCCGTCGATTTATCCCTGTGGCTGTTTAAGCAGAACCCGGCAAAAGCGCAAATGTACTTCCCTGCCACCGGGATCGCATTTGACGGTATAGACTCCCCCACCAAGGTGAATAAAAACTCGGGGGCAGAGTCCACCATTGAAGCCTTGCTCACGCTGCAAATCGTGGAATCCATCCCTGAGGCTAAACGTCTGCTGGATGCCGCGTTAACCAAACTGGATATCGAGCGTTAATCCCAACCGACTGACCATGGGGCGCTGCATACGGCGCCCCAACGGCCAAACATGTGCGAACCTTACCAAACCCCATGCTAAAAATACGGGTCTACTCCCGCTTAGATTTTCTATGTGGGCGTTTGATCACAGACAAACTTAAGCGTAAGTGATTGAATAGTAGCGCAGAGCAAGGTTTTAATCCGCATAGCGGGTAGCCTTGCGACGGTTTGCAAGGCCGTCGCGTTCAGCCACTCCGGCAGCTCTGCGTGAAACGCTTGCTATAGTGCCCCCTTTTGCGGCATGTTGACATTATCACCCCAGCCGAATGTTCCAGTGACCCTTAGAGCAACGCAATGATTAAATGGCCGTGGAAAGCAAATCAAGCGCAGGCGGAAACGTTTGCCGACTGGCAGGAAGCCCTGTCCATCCCCCTGCTCTCACCTTTGGATGAGCAAGAGCAGCGGCGTTTGGTGGCGGTTGCCAGCCAGATTTTGCAAAATAAACGCATCGTGCCTTTACAAGGGTTGGAACTGACATCCCTGATGCAGGCGCGTATTGCCCTGCTGTTTGCATTGCCGGTAATGGAACTGGGGGCAGAATGCCTGGACGGTTTTAACGAGGTCCTGCTCTATCCAACCCCCTTCGTGGTGGAAGATGAATGGCAGGATGATATTGGTCTGGTGCATTCCGGGCCGGTGGTGCAAGCAGGCCAAAGCTGGGAACAGGGGCCTATCGTGCTCAACTGGCTAGACGTGCAAGACTCCTTCGACCTTTCCGGCTTCAACCTGGTGATCCATGAAGCGGTGCACAAGCTGGATATGCGTAATGGCGGCACCGCTACCGGCGTGCCCCCAATCCCGCTGCGCGATATCGCCGCCTGGGAATACGATTTACACGCCGCGATGGAAAACCTGCAGGACGAAATCGATATGGTGGGTGAAGAAGCTGCCAGCATGGATGCCTACGCCGCCAGCGATCCGGCAGAGTGCTTTGCCGTGCTTTCCGAGTACTTTTTTAGCGCCCCTGAGCTGCTGGCCAACCGCTTCCCCGCTTTGTACGAGCACTTTTGCCGCTTCTACAAACAAAACCCACTGGCCCGTTTGCAGCGTTGGTATGCAGACAGCGAGCCACAACGGGACTGAGTTTGCTCAGATGATGAGCTGTCGCACCCCCAGAATCAATTTTGCGTTGACACGATCTGCACGGCTGGATATGATGCGCCCCGTTCAGACGATTCCTCTGTAGTTCAGTCGGTAGAACGGCGGACTGTTAATCCGTATGTCACTGGTTCGAGTCCAGTCAGAGGAGCCATATTTAGAAAAGCCCGCTTAGGCAACTAAGCGGGCTTTTTGCTGTCTGTGAAGCCATGCCACCCCGAATCGAATCACCTATGCCGCGGGCAAGCTGGCACCATCGGGAAGTCTGAATTTACATGCATCATGGTGCAATCTTGCGTTCACCGTGGTGCATTATAGGGTGCCTGATATTATAAATTTTAATAAATCAAAAAGTTGAAAACTGGCATGATTCCTGCGTGATCGCCTTGCAGTTATTTTACGACAAGGAGAAAACGTTATGTCAACACACACTGTGGTAAATGCACAGCGTCGCCAATTCTTAAAACTCTCGGGAGCTCTAGCTGGCACTGCCACATTGGCAAGCCTTAGCCACCCTACATTGGCAGAAAAACTACCCGCAAGTGATACCTTCGCGGTTCCTACTGCCGATAACCCCATTCGTATTAACTTTAACGAAAATGCGCTCGGTATGTCACCCAAAGCACAGGCTGCCGCACGTGATGCCGTCACCAAAGCCAATCGTTATGCAAAAGAAGAAATAATCACCCTAAGACACAAGCTAGCCAATCAGTATCAGATACCAGAAACTGGCATTTTACTGACAGCGGGTTCTTCAGAAGGTATACGTGCGTCGATAGAAGCGTATGCCACACCGGACTCACAGTTGGTGATCCCGGAGCTGACTTACGGCGACGGTGAACATTTCGCCGTCATTGCGGGTATGAAAATCACAAAAGTACCGATGCTTGATGGTTGGCAATTTGATATCAATGGATTAAAAAAAGCCGTAGAAAAGCATAAAGGCCCATCGCTAGTCTATTTGGTCAACCCCAACAATCCGACTGCAACGATTACTCCGGCCGATCTGATCGAACCCTGGATTAATAGCAAACCGGCTAATACGATATTTATTGTTGATGAAGCCTATGCAGAATTTGTTAACGACCCCCGTTTTCGTTCAGTTTCCCCCTTGGTAAAACAAGGTGCCGATAATGTGATTCTGTTGAAAACCTTTTCGAAGATTTTTGCCATGGCCGGAATGCGTGTCGGTTATGTTGTAGCACACCCGACAGTGATTGCCCGTCTTGAAAATTATGTTGCAGGAGAAAAGATCAACTTCTGCGGGGTAGATGCCGCTTTAGCTTCAATGGATGATCAAGCTTTCATCCGCTACAGTAAAAAAAGCAATGATACCTCGCGACAAATTTTGCTACAGGCCTTGGATACGCTGAAAATTCCTTACCTGCCTTCCGAAGGAAATTTTGTATTTCATAAGCTGGATGTACCGCTGAAAGACTATCAGCAGCACATGAAAGATGCAGGGATTCTAATTGGTCGGGCATTTCCACCGGCGCAAAGTTGGTGCCGAATCTCGCTAGGGACACCTCAGGAAATGGCGTTTGTTGCAAAAACCATGCTCGACTTCCGTTCCAGAGGCTGGATATAACGAATGGCCCAGAAGCAATCAGATTATTGCTCCTGGGCCAGATTTCCCCATCTACGACGGGTGCTAGGTGGTCCCGGCTTCACTGGCTTTTCTGGCCATGTAAATGTGTATAACTCAATGACCTTTAAAATATATTACTTTTATAACCTACTACACTTTAGCCGCAAAAAAATTCATCTTAATTATAAATATTAGCCGTTTAAAACGGTTGTCTTTTTAGACAGTGCATAGTAATTCTCCCTATCTGGAGATTCATATTTTTCAAACCCAAGACCCATAAGCGAGCCAATCCTTTCTTTAGCTAACGGAATTGCCTTCGTGATTATTCTTTCAACCTCAAAATCTTCAAAAAAACCTTCAAGACACAAGGAAAATATTTCACTTAGATACATTTCATTTTCATAGCGTGACAATATATCCAATCTCAAAATTCCCGTATTAACCTTATAAACACCAACCGCCCCAAACATTTCTATAGTCCCTACCGCAAGGTTTTCTTCTTTATTCACAATTGAAAACCTTACAAACTCCTCACGCTCATAGCAACCAAGCCAACCTATTATTGAATTTTTCATTTCTTCTATCGTATTAAAATTGAAATTTCCCGTACACATATCCGAATTGAAATAAGGCCTGGAATTTACATCAGAATAACATTTTAACAAACCTTCTGCATCATCTATTGTAATAAGACGTATAATAAAATTAGATGTTTCATACGTTTTACATTCTTTGTATGGATTGCTCATTTTTAACCCCTTGGTATTGTCAAATTTATAATATACCCGATAATTTTCAAGATACATGCGACTTTGTTGAATAAATCGGCGTTAGGAGTTGACAACTGCGTCACCTGATGATGGGTTTTATTGTTGATGCTTTCCCACTATTTAGCTAACCAAATGTAAATAAATTGTTTCCCCCAACCTACCCAGCGTTCCAATAATAACGTCATGTTAATTGGAACGGGTGCATGACATGTCTTATCGAATAAGCCTGCTTGATAAAAGCCCGGTTGCGGCAACGGAAACCGCGTCTGATGCCTTACAGCGCACGCTGTACTTGGCAAAACAGGCCGAAGCCTGGGGCTATCATCGCTTCTGGATTGCTGAGCACCACAATAGCCCTCACCTCGCCAGCCCTTCACCGGAACTGGTTATTGCCTGGATCCTTGGCCAGACTCGCCATATCCGTGTGGGTTCAGGCGGCGTGATGCTACAGCATTACAGCCCGTATAAGGTGGCTGAAAACTTCAACCTGCTGGCCTCATTGGCACCTGGCCGTATCGATCTTGGCGTAGGCAAGGCCCCTGGCGGGTTGCCATTGGCAACACGGGCACTGCAACAAGGTCTTCATCAGCAAGAGAAAGGCTCGTTTGCCGAGCAGCTTGCGCAGCTTGATAACTGGCTCTCCTTGCCTGCCGCAGACGAAGGTGATGATGCGCTACAAGCCACCCCCATCCCGCCGCATGTTGCAGACCGTTTCCTGCTAGGAGCCAGCAACGAGAGCGCTTTGCTGGCAGCACAACTGGACTGGAACTTCGTTTTCGCGGCTCATCTTAATGGCGATAAATCCCTGATGAGAGAAGTCATTACTACCTGGCGAGACCATAGCCAACGCGACACGCTGGTGGCCGTGCAGGTCATTGTCGCCGCGAGCGAAGCCGAGGCAACTGAGCTGGCGGCTCAGGTGGAGATATGGGGGGTTGAGCTTGAGAATGGTCAGCGAGTGACCGTGGCAAGTGAGGCTCAGGCCCAGGCCTTTGCCCGCCAGGCGGGTAGCCCTGCCCGTCTGATTGAACAGCGTACCCGTTCGCTGATCAAAGGCACCACCGCATCCGTTCATGCGGAGCTTTCCGCCTTGCAGCAGGCGTTTGGAATCGACGAATTCATCATTGATACCCCGATCGCCGAGGGAGCCGCGCGGATCGCTTCATTACGCTTGCTCGCGGAAGGTATTGCGAACTACGCCACCGAAAATGAATCCGTCTAAAGGGTAAAAGATGACATTTGCACAGCAACTCATTGACTGGCGGCGCGAGCTGCATCGCAACCCGGAACTTTCCGGGCAGGAAATAGCCACCACTGCACGGCTGCGCCACTGGCTCGAATCCGCCGGGCTGCGTCTGCTGCCGTATGATCTCGCTACGGGTGTCGTGGCCGAGGTCGGCAAGGGCGAGAAAGTCATCGCTTTACGTGCCGATATTGATGCATTGCCGATTGAAGAAGCCACTGGCGCCCCCTTTAGTTCACGACATAAAGGCGTCATGCATGCTTGCGGACATGATGTTCACAGCAGTGTGATCCTGGGAGCGGCATTGCTGCTGAAAGCACGTGAAACGCAACTGACTGGCCGGGTGCGGTTGCTGTTTCAACCTGCGGAAGAAAACTTCACCGGAGCCAGGATGTTGATACAGGCTGGCGTTCTGCATGGCGTAAGCGCCATTTTTGGCATGCACAATGAACCCGGTCTGCCGGTGGGAACCTTTGCCACCAGAGGAGGCCCCTTTTATGCCAACGTTGATCGCTTCGTGATTGGCGTAAAGGGCAAGGGAGCCCATGCGGCACGCCCACATGAGGGCGTGGATGCGATCGTGCTGGCCAGCCAGCTGGTGACGGCGTTCCAGAACATCACCAGCCGCAACATTGATACGCTGGAATCCGCCATTGTCAGCGTTACCCGTATTCAAGGTGGTAATACCTGGAACGTGTTACCCGAAAAGGTTGAGCTAGAGGGTACGATACGCACGCACTCTGCCGATGTACAGCGCCAGGTTGAAGGGCATATCCGCCAGATCGCAGCCGGGTTGGCTGCCGCTTTCGGTGCAGAGATTGAGGTGACGTGGTTTCCCGGGCCGACCATGCTGATCAACGACGAAAAATGGGCAGCCTTTGCGACCGAAGTTGCCCAGGCAGAAGGCTATAAAACCCAGACCGCCGCCTTGCATATGGGGGGCGAGGATTTTGCCGCCTATCTGCACCAGATCCCCGGGGCGTTTGTCAGCATCGGCAGCGCCAGTGAATACGGCCTGCATCATCCGGCATTTAGCCCTGATGAAGCCATGATTGAAGACGCCGCACGCTATTTTTCGGCGTTGGCCGAAAAAGCACTGCAAGCTATCTGACAGAGTTAATCAATTCCTTGGGAATATATCCCTAGAGATATCCATTGTCTGAAAATGAGGGTTAAACATGTCTTTAAACCGACAACTTCGCTTGGGATCAATATTACACGGCGCATCTGGAAATATGTCCGCATGGCGACACCCGGCAGCACAGGTAGATGCCAGCATTAATTTTGACTTCGTCAAAAACACGGCCATCAAGGCCGAAGAGGGAAAGCTTGATTTCCTGTTTGTGGCTGACGGCTTATATATTAATGAGAAATCCATACCGCACTTTCTGAATCGCTTTGAGCCACTGACGGTATTATCTGCGCTCGCCACTATTACCAGCCGCTTGGGGTTGGTGGGCACCGTATCGACGTCCTACAGTGAACCCTTCACCGTGGCGCGCCAGTTTGCCAGCCTTGATCATCTCAGCAACGGCAGAGCTGGCTGGAACGTGGTGACCTCACCGCTGGAGGGATCGGCGAAGAACTTTTCCCGCGAAAAGCACCCTGAGCATGCATTGCGTTACCGCATCGCCGATGAATATCTGGATGTAGTAAAAGGGCTTTGGGATTCTTGGGAAGAAGATGCCTTTACTCGCGATAAAGCCACCGGCCAATATTTTGATCCCGCCAAATTACATACGCTGGATCATCACGGCGACTTTTTCCAGGTGGCTGGCCCGCTGAATATTAGCCGCACGCCACAAGGTCGACCCATTATATTTCAGGCTGGCGCTTCGGATGATGGGAAGAAATTAGCGGCACACCATGCCGATGCTATTTTCACCCACCATGAAACGCTGGAGGCGGCACAGGAGTTTTATCGTGACGTAAAAAGCCAGCTTGAGCGCTTTGGCCGCCGCCCGGAGGAACTGCATATTTTTCAGGGTGTCAGCCTGATTGTCGGAAAAGATGCCGAGGATGTTGAACGCCAGTATCAGGTGACCGCTGCCCTGGTTTCGATCAAAGACGCACTCAACTACCTTGGCCGTTATTTTGAGCACCACGATTTCAGCCAATACCCGCTGGATGCGCCCTTCCCCGATGTGGGTGAGCTCGGGCAAAACAGCTTTCGCAGCACCACCGATGAAATCAAACGTTATGCCCGCGAACGTGGCCTGACGTTGCGCCAGGTAGCGCTGGAAGCCGCAACTCCTCGCCCACGCTTTCACGGTACGGCACAACAGGTTGCCGATGGTCTGCAACACTGGTTCGACACCTTTGCGGCAGACGGCTTCATTATCCAGGGCGGTACGCCAGATACCTTCCCGCGCTTTGTCGATGAAGTGGTGCCCGTTCTACAAGCGCGCGGTCTTTTCCGTACGGAATACCCAGGCACGACATTGCGTGAAAGTCTGGGTCTGACATTGCCGGCCAACCAGTTCGCACCGCAATAAACCCATAACGATAAAAGAGACAATGCTATGCAGAAAACCCTATTACTCCTGGCGCTGGCGCTTAGCCCTGCCGCCTGGGCACAAAGTGTGACGATTAACGGTACAGGCGTTAGCCTGGAAGCCAACAAAGCGCCGATCATTACCAAGATCAATCCGCAGGCGGTGGCCCAATTGCCGCAGGGTTATCACTTTGCCGTCCCTGGTAAATTCACCGTCGCGGTGTCAGCGCTCAATTCACCGCCGCTGACCGTGTTTGCCGAAGATAACAAAACGCTGTTGGGCAGCGAGGTCGATATCGCCCGCCTGGTAGCGGATAGCCTGGGGCTGGAACTTAACGTCGTTCCGACTTCCTGGGAGGATTGGCCACTTGGCGTTTATTCCGGCAAATATGATGCCGCTATTAGCAATATTACCGTTACCAAGGAGCGCAAAGAGAAATTCGACTTCGCCACTTACCGTAAAGACTCACTCGGGTTTTACGTCAAGTCCGACAGCCCAATCAAGGCCATAGAGAAAGCAGAAGACATTGCCGGGCTGCGCATTATCGTCGGTTCTGGCACCAATCAGGAAGCCATTCTGCTGGCCTGGAACCAGGCAAATCAGCAAAAAGGGCTGAAACCTTTTACCCCGATTTATACCAAAGATGACGCAGCCCAAACGCTGGCACTACAGTCTGGCCGCGCCGACGCCTTCTTTGGCCCGAACGTGACAGGCGCCTGGAAAGCGGCACTCACCGGCAAAACCCGTCTGGCCGATAGCGTGGACGGTGGCTGGCCAAAAGCAGCACATATCGCAGTGACGTTGAAAAAAGACGGTGGCCTGGTCGCACCGGTGCAAACCGCGCTGAATGGCGTTATCAACAATGGGGATTATGAAAAAGTGCTTAACCGCTGGGGTGAAGGCATTGAGCGCCTTTCTGCCTCTGAGATCAACCCGGCTGGATTAGGCGATTAAGGGGGGCCACATGAGTGAAGTATTTCGTGATGTTTCGCCTGAAGCCAAAGAGTTGCAACCGATTATCAACGGGTTATTCGGCGAATATGCCGCCCGCTATGGCGACTATTTCTCCCGCGACGCCGAAGTGGAGCTGGTGCAATGGTATCTGCCGCCGCAGGGGTTATTTCTGGTGCTGGAGCGTGATGGCGACATCATTGCGACCGGTGCTTACAAACCTTTTGACCCGCATACCGCAGAGCTGAAACGCATCTGGACACATCCGGCACTGCGCCAACAGGGCCTGGCAGGCCATGTGGTACGGGAACTGGAGCGTCGCGCATTGCTGGCGGGTTATAGCCGCGTCTATCTCACCACCGGATTTCGCCAGCCGGAAGCCGTGCAGCTTTATCTGGGGCAAGGATACGAACCACAGTTCGACATTCACCGCGACCATGAAGAGTACAGCGTACCGCCCTATGACGGCCGCCTGCGTTTTATCAAAACGCTGACCTTCGCCAGTCAAAGCAATATTGCCTGAGGAGCCCACTGATGAATTCATCTTCCAACATTAAAGTGGTTCCGGCGCGTTATCCGCTACGCACCGCTGGGGCCGTCGTGGCGCTGTTTGTATTGGCGATCGTCATCCAGTCGATCGCCTTCAATCCTCGCTGGGAGTGGGCGGTTTTTGCCCGTTGGTTCTTTGATCCGGTGATCCTCTCGGGGGTAGCGCAGACCTTGCTGCTGACGCTGCTCGGCACCGTACTCAGCCTGATTATTGGTGGTGCGCTCGCGCTGTCCAGGCTATCGTCCTCCTGGCTGTTAAACAGCCTGGCATGGGGCTATATCTGGCTGTTCCGTTCGCTGCCGCTGATCGTGGTGCTGATTATTCTGTATAACTTTTCCTACCTGTACGAACGGCTTTCCATTGGCATTCCCTTTACCGATATTGCTTTCGGCAGCTTTGCCACCATCAACGTACTCGGCCAGTTCTCCACCGCGGTGGTGGGATTAACGCTGGTCCAAAGTGCCTATACGGCAGAGATCATTCGCGGTGGTTTTCTGGGGGTCGATCACGGTCAGTATGAGGCCGCAGCCGCGCTAGGCTTACCCGCCTGGCGGCGTACTCTGCGTATTATTCTACCTCAGGCGCTGCGTACCATTCTGCCTGCCGGTTTCAACGAAATTATCAGCCTCGCCAAAGGCACCGCGATGGTTTACGTCTTAGCCATGCCAGAGCTGTTTTATACCATCCAGATGATTTACAACCGCACCCAGGAAGTGATCCCCCTATTGATGGTGGGTGCCGTCTGGTATCTGGCGATCACCAGCGTGCTATCGCTGCTGCAACACATCGTCGAGCGCTGGCTGGCACGCAGCGAACGCCGCTCCGCCGTTAATCAGGAAGCGGGCAAACAAAGCCCGTCGCATCAGCCAATCCCTTCAGCACCGGAGGCGATCCATGTCCCCATCTCATAACACCCAAGGCCACATCTCCATTACCGGCGTCAGCAAGGTTTTTGGCCGTCATAAGGCGCTGGATAACGTTTCTCTGGAAATTCCACCCGGCTCAGTAACGGTGATCCTCGGGCCGTCCGGCTCAGGAAAGTCGACGCTGCTACGTACCATTAACCATCTGGAGCGCGTTGATGAAGGCTTTATTCAGATTGATGGCGACTACATTGGCTACCGTCTGTCGGGCGACAAGCTTTACGAACTGAAGGAGAAAGAGATCCTGCGTCAGCGCATCAACGTGGGGTATGTGTTTCAGAACTTCAATCTGTTCCCGCACCTCACCGTGCTGGAAAACCTGATTGAAGCCCCTATCGCCCATGGTCACCTGAACCGCCAGGACGCCATTAAGCAAGCGCTTGAACTGCTGGATGTGGTGGGTCTGCGCGATAAAGCCGATTCCTGGCCGCGTCATCTGTCTGGTGGCCAACAGCAACGCATTGCGATTGCACGTGCACTGGCACTGCGCCCGCGCGTCATGCTGTTTGATGAACCCACCTCTGCACTGGACCCAGAACTGGTGGGGGAAGTGCTGGACGTTATCAAGAAGCTTGCCCGCTCCGGTACCACGCTGGTGGTGGTAACACACGAGATTGGTTTTGCCCGGGAGGTCGCCGATCAGGTGGTGTTTATGGTGGATGGCAAGATCGTTGAACAAGGCCACAGCGAGGCGGTGCTCAAACGCCCACAGCACCCACGCACCCGTCAATTCTTATCTAAAGTCCTTTAAGGGAAAAAATGAAATATACATTTCTGGCGCTGGTCTGGTTCAGTTCCGTCGCCTTGGCACAAGGGAATATCGATCTGGCTGCCAATGAGCAGCCGCTCCACGCGGCTAAAAATCCGCAGGCCATCAGTAAAATCCCGGCAGATTATCGCTTCGTAGAGCCAGGGACGCTGACTGTAGCCATCTCCGCACTCAATTCACCGCCGCTGGCGCTGTTGGCCAGCGACAATAAAACGCGCATCGGTAGCGATCCAGACATCGCGCGGCTGCTCGCCGACAGCCTGGGGCTGAAGCTGAAACTGGTGCCAACCGCCTGGGAAGACTGGCCACTAGGGATCACTTCTGGCCGCTATGACGTTGCTTTGGTCAACATTGCCGTTACGGAACAGCGCAAGACCAAATTTGATTTTGCCACTTATCGCGCTGACTCACTGGCGTTCTCGGTAAAGTCGGCCAGCGAAATTCAATCCATCAGTAAGCCCGCGGATGTGGCAGGGCTGCGGGTGATTGTCGGTTCAGGCACCAACCAAGAGAGAATTCTGCTGGGCTGGAATGAGCAAAATCAGCGTGAGGGCTTGAAACCCGCACAGCCGATCTATCTGACCGATGACGCATCCGGCAATCTTTATATTCAGTCCGGGCGGGCAGATGTCATGTTCGGCCCGCAGTCGGTAGCCGCCTACAAAGCGGCACTGACGGGCCAAACCCGCGTGGTAGGGCTGGGGCCGAAGAAAGCCTATGTAGCCACCACCACCAAAAAGGGCAACGGACTGGTTTATGCTCTGCAGGCTGTGCTAGACGCGGCGATCGTACAGGGCCAGTATCAACAGGTGCTGGCGCGCTGGGGTGAGCAAGGGGAAGGCGTTGCGGCATCTGAGGTCAATCCGCAGGGGATCTCCTACTAAGCTAAGCGGGCGCCGCAGGCGGCGCCCCTATAAATTAGCATTACCACGTTGTCCATCCCCCTCCTCCAGCCCAACCCCGCACTTGACTTATTTTGTCTAATTTGTATTTTAAGGACATGCACACTTTTTTTATTATCGTCCCCGAAGGGGGCATGTTATTCGAGCCTACGGGCATTGCCGATATCCTGATGCAAGCCAACCGTTTGAGGCCGACGGATGCCGCGCATCCACCGTATCAGGTGTCGATTGCCACGACCCAGACGCACCGCGTGATCCATGGGGGCTCGGGGCTAAATCTGCTGGCCGATCACCGTCTCACTGACCTCGATCCCACACTATCGCGTGACACCATTATGATCACCGGCAGAGGTATGAGCGCTGAGGAAAGCGATATCGTCGTCAATTGGCTGCGTCAGGCTGCGCCGTATGCACGGCGGATCGTATCGATTTGCGGCGGTGCGTGGCTATTGGCTCAGGCCGGTCTGCTTGATGGGCGCCGTGCCACCACGCACTGGCGGTTACTTGAAGCGATGCAAGCTCAATTCCCCAGTGTCCACGTCGAGAAAGGCCCGATTTATCTTCAGGACGGCAATATCTGGACCTCCGCTGGCGTCAGTTCTGGCTTCGACCTCACGCTGGCTTTAGTGGAAGACGATCACAGCTTCACGTTAGCCCGCGATGTCGCCCAAGACTTGGTGATGTTCCTGCGCCGCCCCGGAGGACAATCTCAGTTCAGCCGTTTTCTGCTCAGCCAAGCCAGCTCGCCTGGCCCAATCCGTGACCTGCAAACGTGGATACTGCAAAATCTGTCCGGCGATTTATCCGTTGAAAGGCTGGCGGAGCACGTGGCCATGAGCCCAAGGAATTTTACCCGCGTTTTCACCCGTGAAACCGGGGTCAGTCCCGCCAAGTATGTGGAAGAAGTCCGCCTCGACGTAGCACGGCAACACCTGGAACAAAGCTCGGATAAGCTCGAACAAATCGCCACCGCCACGGGTTTTGGCAACAGCCTCAACCTGCGTCGCGTGTTTGAAAGAAATTTACAACTCACACCCTCAGATTATCGGGAGCGTTTTCACGCTCGCACTATGTCCTAAATTGATTGTTATTTGTCATTTACGCCAAACCACCCACGCACTATTTTGAAACCAGATAACTCACCTAGGAGCACATCATGGTCAAAGTAGGCATTAATGGGTTTGGTCGCATTGGCAGAAACGTACTGCGCGCCGCGCTGGGTCGCAATGACTTTCAGGTGGTGGCAATCAATGACCTGACCGACAGCAAAACCCTGGCTCACCTTCTGAAATACGACTCGCTGCAAGGCACATTGGCCGCCAGTGTTGAAGCCTCTGAAGGGCAGTTGCTGGTAGATGGCCAAACCATCCACGTCTTCTCCGAACGCGATCCAGGCGCAATTGCGTGGAGCAGCGTGGGGGTTGATCTAGTTATTGAAGCCACCGGATTCTTCACCGACAAAGCCAAAGCCGAAGTGCACATCACCAAAGGCGGCGCAAAACGGGTGATTTTATCTGCACCCGGTAAAGACGATGACATCACGGTGGTGATGGGCGTCAACCATGAGAAATACGATCCTACCTTGCATAAAGTGGTCAGCAACGGCAGCTGTACAACTAACGGTTTAGCACCGGCAGCGCAGGTTCTGCACCAAAGCTTCGGTATTGAACATGGTTTGATGAACACCACCCATGCCTATACCAACAGCCAGGCCCTGCACGATCAACCGGAAAAAGATCTGCGCGGCGCCCGTGCCGCTGCGCTTTCTATCGTGCCTTATTCTAGCGGTGCGGCTAAAGCACTCGGTAAAGTGATCCCGGAATTGGACGGACGCCTGACCGGCTATTCACTGCGCGTGCCAGTGCCTGTGGTATCTATTGTTGATCTGACCGTCACGCTCAAACGTGATGTAACGGTAGAAGAAGTGAACGCGGCATTTCGCAAAGCGGCAACCTCAGGACCGCTGCAAGATATCTTGGGCTACAGCGATGAACCTTTGGTATCGAGCGACTATCAGGGTGACCCACGCTCATCAATCATCGACGGGCTGTCTACGCTGGTCATTGGCGGTAATCTGGTCAAGATCCTCGCCTGGTATGACAACGAATGGGCTTTCTCTAACCGTCTGGTTGATCTGGCGGTTTTGATGGACCAACGCGGTTTGTAATTTCTCTAAGCGGGCGCTCTGTGCAGCGCCCTAAGTTGTGAGCCCCCTCTCCATACCCTCCACAAGCCAACCAATGAATTTTTGCGATTATCAGAAAAGCGCCAGCCATCGGCTAGACTCTAACTTATCAGTGCAGTACTGCTGGTGCGATACCTATAAAGAGAAAAATTGCGTCGTAAACAGAATAATATGGGTCATTACTCATCAAAGGAGCACGCTATGCGGATGTTTCTTGCAGTGGTCTGGACGGGGCTGTTGTTGCTAACCACGCCAACTCGTGCAGCAGAACCGGAACCCAGCGCCGGGCGGGTCTCGGGTTGGTGGAACTCTTTAACCAGCGGTGTCGCACAAACCTGGGAGGACCCGCAATACCACGATCTTTATCTGCCGTTTATCAGTTGGCACGCCCGTTTTATGTACGACGAGACGGATCATTACAATGAGATGCCGTGGGGCGGTGGCTTTGGGATTTCCCGCTATAACGAAGAAGGCGACTGGAGTGCCCTGTACGCTATGATGTTTAAAGACTCCCACAATGAGTGGCAGCCGATTGTCGGCTATGGCTGGGAAAAGGGCTGGTATCTGGATCAGAACCAAGATTTCCGCCTTGGGTTTGGTGTGACGGCGGGGATCACCGCACGTGAAGATTTCGGCAACTACATTCCATTACCGATCATTCTGCCGCTGTTCTCCGCTGGCTATAAGCAGGCGACCGTTCAGTTCACCTATATCCCTGGTACCTACAACAACGGCAACGTGCTGTTTGCCTGGTTACGCTTTAGTTTTTAGTTCGGAGCCATCATATGGGGTTCAGTTCAATGCTGCACCCCTACGTCATGAGCCGATTGAGGTTTTGTCAGCAATAACAATCCTTGAGCCTTATCGCTAGTCCAGCAGCAGATAGATGCATTCGGTCAACGCTTTACGCTATGCTGAGGTATCGCAAGAACCGAGGAAAAACAATGAATACCCCTGAAAAAAAGTCGCTGACTGCCCTGCAAGCCCTCGACCAACTCGAAGTACTGTACGACGCATCGGTCAACGCCTTACGCGCTGCCATCAAACAATTTATCGCGGATGGCACCCTGCCAGAGGCGCAGGCCCGTGCCTCGGGGCTGTTTTCCTACCCGGAACTGCGCGTGCGCTGGGATGGTGAGCACCCAGACCATCCAAGAACCCGCGCCTTTGGCCGTTTTACCCGGCCCGGCAGCTACACCACCACCATCACCCGACCGCAGCTGTTCCGCTCTTATCTTGCCGAACAGCTAGCAATGCTGACCAGTGAATATGCCGCCGTAATCGAAGTGGTTCCCTCTCAACAGGAGATCCCCTTCCCTTATGTGATCGACGGCTCCGATCTGGCCTTGGACCGAACCATGAGTGCCGGGCTTACCAAGCATTTCCCCACCACCGAACTGGCGCAGATTGGCGATGAAAATGCAGACGGGCTGTCTCCTTTTGCCAACCATTTTCCACTTTCCCATTTTGACGCGCTGCGGACCGATTTCTCACTGGCCCGCCTGCGGCACTACACCGGCACGCCGGTGGAACATTTTCAGCACTTTGTGTTGTTTACCAACTACACGCGCTATGTCGATGAATTTGTCCGCTGGGCGTGTAGCCAGATCGCCGATCCGGCCAGCCCCTATATCGCGCTTTCTTGCGCCGGTGGGAACTTTGTGACGGCAGAAACGCCAAATCCAGAGCAGACGGTGTCCGATCTGGCCTGGAAGAACCATCAGATGCCCGCCTATCACCTGATCGCCAACGATGGCCAGGGGATCACGCTGGTCAATATCGGTGTCGGCCCTTCCAACGCCAAAACCATCTGCGATCACCTGGCAGTGCTGCGGCCCCATGCCTGGCTGATGATTGGCCACTGCGGCGGCCTGCGGGAAAGCCAGTCAATTGGCGATTACGTGTTGGCCCATGCCTACCTGCGTGACGATCATGTATTAGACTCGGTGCTACCGCCTGATATCCCAATCCCAAGCATCGCGGAAGTTCAGCGCGCGCTGTATGACGCCACCAAAACGGTAAGCGGTATGCCGGGAGAAGCGGTAAAACAGCGGTTACGCACCGGCACTGTGGTCACCACCGACGATCGCAACTGGGAGCTGCGCTATTCGGCTTCCGCTCTGCGCTTTAACCTCAGCCGCGCTGTCGCCGTCGATATGGAAAGTGCCACCATCGCGGCGCAGGGTTATCGCTTCCGGGTGCCTTATGGCACGCTGCTGTGCGTGTCTGATAAACCGCTACACGGCGAGATTAAACTGCCAGGCCAGGCCAACCGTTTCTACGAAGGCGCGATTTCAGAGCACTTGCAGATTGGCATCTGTGCCATCGATCTGCTGCGGGCTGAGGGTGAACACCTGCATTCACGCAAACTGCGCACCTTCAACGAGCCACCTTTCCGCTAATCCAAAGGCTGGGCGCCGCATACGGCGCCCCTACAGCGCCAAAGCCAGCACTCGCGTCGGCTGATGATGGCTGGCGGTAATTTCCAGCAGGATCTCCCTCACCGCTCCCGCCGCCGCAGTGAGCGGCTTTTGGCCGCAAATCACTAACGCCAGCGGTACCGAAAGCGCCGGAGCATTGAGGCGGATCATCCAGGCCTTGGCCGGGCCGATCGTCGCCCTGGCAAGCGACTCAGGCAGGATCGTCGCCCCCATTCCGCTAGCGATAGCGGCGCAAAGCATGCTGTGTGATTCGATCTCACCAATCACATTCGGCGTGAGTTGGCGCAGCGCCATAGCCTCATAAACCAGGTCGCGCACCACATCCCCCTCACGTGGCAAGAACAGATTAAACCGGCTCACCGCCGATAAGTCGATGCTGTTGCCCGGATGAGGGATGCTTCTTGCCGCGACCAGATACAAATCTTCTTTCGCCAACGCCGTGACACTCAGGTTCGGTGGCATGTTCTGCCCATACATCACCGCCATATCCAGAGCCTGCGTCGCCACCTGTTGGCTCAACGTATTGCCGATATTTTCATTCAGGCTCAGCAAAATCCCAGGATGCCGATCGCGTACCGCTTGCAACAGCGGCAGCGCCAACTGCGAGGCCGCACTGCCTTGCACCAGGCCGACGGCCACCTGCCCAGCTAGCGTTTCCCCACTGCTGATCACCGCTTGCTGGGCCTGCTCGCACTGTTGAAGAATGGTTTGCGCATGCGCATAAAGAATATTGCCGGCCTCCGTGGGCATCACTCCGCGTTTAGTTCGGATCAGCAATTGCTGTTTCAGTTCCCCTTCCAGGGTGGCAACTTGCTGGCTCAGCGCAGGCTGCGCAATATGCAACACCTCCGCCGCCTGAGTCAGGCTGCCGATATCGACGATCTTTACGAAATACTTCAAGCGTCTGAAATTCATCGTGGCTCCTAGCTGCGGTTAACTGCATTCAATATCAACTACTGCAACCACAGCTACAGCAAGAAACGGGCCAGGCAGAACAAGCGGTGTATTATCAGCCTAAGTGATTAAAAAATAATGAAAGGTAACGATAAGGCGGGATTGGATAAAGAGGTAAAACCGGGTTCTGCACCACGCTGGGGCATTGCCAGTCCCCAGCGTGGTTCAGATAAAAAAACCCGCCAATCGTCTGGCGGGTTTGTTATAGGGCTATGGAGCTTTTTGCTCGGAGGCCGGTATCACATCCAGGATGCGTACGTTGTAGACCATGGTCGCGCCCGGTGGGATATCCGGTGCCATGCCTTTCTCGCCATAGGCCAGTTCAGGCGGCACCACCAGCGTCATGTTACCGTGGTTCTTCAACTTACCTAGCGCTTCGCGGAACAGTGGTGGATAGGCGCTCAGCGGCTGTGAAATTGAAGTACCAGCCAGATCCATATCCTTGATCACTTTACCGTCGGTCAAGCTCTCTTTAACCACCACGGCGACGGTATCACCCTCACCAATCACGCTATCGCCAACATAATCGATGCGGTAATAGAAGCCTTGCTTAGACTGCACGACGCGTGGCTGCTTCTTGAACTTATCGATATAGCTGCTGCCTTGCTTTTCGTTCTGCTGTTTGATCTTTTTATGCTGATCGTTCAGCTCCAACTCGCTTTCATACAAGGCTTTGGCAATCTGTTCTTTGGCCAGTTTGGTCTGGCCATTGATCACATCGGTCACGCCTGCCAGCGCCAGTTGGCGGTTCACGTCTACACCCTGCGTCTTTTTGCTGTTGAGCAAATCCAGGATGTCATTACCCAACGCGGTACCGATCGCATAATCGCGTTTTTCCACCTGCGTTTTAGGCTCCGTGACCACGGACGTACCAGCCGTTTGCTTTTTCTCGGCTGCAGTCAGCTTTTGCTGTAGCTGAGCAAGTTCCTGCGCCTTCTGCTCATTGTCTTTGGTTTGTGCCGCCAACTGCTCTTGCAGCTTGGCACTCTCCTGCTGACTCGTCTGCTGCAACTGAGCGATCTGCTGGGCTTTCTGCTCACTGTCTTTAGTTTGAGCGGCCAACTGTTCCTGCAGCTTGGCACTCTCCTGCTGACTCGCCTGCTGCAACTGAGCGATCTGTTGGGCTTTCTGCTCGCTGTCTTTAGTCTGAGCGGCCAACTGCTCCTGCAGCTTGGCGCTCTCCTGCTGACTCGCCTGCTGCAACTGAGCGATCTGCTGGGCTTTCTGCTCGCTGTCTTTAGTCTGAGCGGCCAACTGCTCTTGCAGCTTGGCACTCTCCTGCTGACTCGCCTGCTGCAACTGGGCAATCTGCTGCGCTTTCTGCTCGCTGTCTTTGGTCTGAGCGGCCAACTGCTCTTGCAGCTTGGCACTCTCCTGCTGACTCGCCTGCTGCAACTGGGCAATCTGCTGCGCTTTCTGCTCGCTGTCTTTGGTCTGAGCGGCCAACTGCTCTTGCAGCTTGGCACTCTCCTGCTGACTCGCCTGCTGCAACTGGGCAATCTGCTGCGCTTTCTGCTCATTGTCTTTGGTCTGAGCGGCTAACTGCTCCTGCAACTTCGCCAATTCCTGCTGGCTTTGCTGGAGTTGTTTAACCTGCTGAGCCTTCTGATCGTTGTCTTTGCCATAAACCGTCAACTGCTCTTGCAGCTGCTTTATCTGCTGCGCTTTCTGTTCACTGTCTTTGGTCTGCACGGTCAGTTGATCTTGCAGTTTCGCCAACGTCAGCAGCTCTTGCTGCAACTTCTTCATTTGCTGAGCTTGTTGCACGAAATCTTTGTTATTCAGCGCCAATTGCTCCTGCAACTGCTTGGCCTGTAGCGCTTTTTGTTCGCTATCCTTGGCCTGTGCAGCCAGTTGAGTCTGCAACTTGGCCAGCTCTTGCTGGCCTTGCTGGAGTTGCTTCACCTGCAGGGCTTTCTGCTCATTATCCTTATTGGAAGCGGCCAACTGTTCCTGCAGCTGTTTAACCTGCTGCACTTTCTGCTCGCTGTCCTTGGCCTGAGTCGCTAACTGAGCCTGCAGCTTGGCCAACTCTTGCTGGTTTTGCTGCAGCTGTTTCAGCTGTTGCGCTTTCTCATCATTGGCTTTGGTTTGTGCGGCCAATTGCTCTTGCAGCTTGCTACTGGCCTGTTGCAACTGTTTCACCTGCTCGGCTTTTTGCTCGCTGTCTTTGGTCTGGATGACTAGCTGTGCCTGCAACTCTGCGACGGTTTGCTTATTTTGTTGCAGTTGCATCACTTGCTGCGCTTTCTGCTCATTATCTTTGGTTTGCGCGGTCAACTGCTCCTGCAGCCTGGCGCTGGTCTGCTGCAGTTGCTTGACCTGTTCGGCTTTCAACTCACTGTCTTTGGTCTGAGCGGCCAGCTGTTCTTGCAGTTTTGCCAACGACTGTTGGTTTTGCTGCAGTTGTTTCAACTGCTGGGCTTTTTCATCAAGACCCTGAGTTTGCGCGGTCAGTTGCTCCTGCAACTTAGCGCTCGCCTGTTGCAACTGCTTCACCTGCTCAGCTTTCTGCTCGCTGTCTTTGGTTTGGGCAGCCAGCTGTTCTTGCAGCTTTGCCATCGCCTGTTGGGTCTTTTGCTCGTTCTCTTTGCTACGCGCCGCCAACTGATCTTGCAGCTGTGTTACCTGCAGGGCCTTTTGCTCACGTTCTTTGGTCTGGGCAGCCAGCTGTTCTTGCAGCTTCGCCAATGCCTGCTGGTTTTGCTGTAGCTGTGCAGCCAACTGGGCTTTTTCATCGTTAACTTTGGCTTGTGCCGTCAATTGATCCTGAAGCTTGGCGCTAGCCTGTTGCAGTTGCTTCACTTGCTCAGCTTTTTGCTCGCTGTCTTTGGTTTGGGCAGCCAGCTGTTCTTGCAGCTTCGCCATCGCCTGTTGGGTCTTTTGCTCATTCTCTTTGCTGCGCGCCGCCAGCTGATCTTGCAGCTGTGTTACCTGCAGGGCCTTTTGCTCACGCTCTTTGGTCTGGGCAGCCAACTGTTCCTGCAACTTCGCTACCGCCTGCTGGTTTTGCTGTAGCTGTGCAGCTAGTTGGGCTTTTTCATCGTTAACTTTGGCTTGTGCCGTCAATTGCTCCTGAAGCTTGGCGCTCGCCTGTTGCAGCTGCTTCACCTGTTCGGCTTTCTGCTCGCTGTCTTTGGTCTGAGCGGCTAGCTGATCTTGCAGCTTCGCCATCGCCTGTTGGGTCTTCTGCTCGTTCTCTTTGCTACGCGCCGCCAGTTGATCTTGCAGTTGTGTTACCTGCAGGGCCTTTTGCTCACGCTCTTTGGTCTGGGCAGCCAACTGTTCCTGGAGCTTCACTAACGTCTGCTGGTTTTGCTGCAGTTGTGCAGCCAACTGCGCTTTTTCATCGGTAGTTTTGGTTTGAGCCGCAGTCTGTTGCTCTTGCAGCTTGGCGCTGGCCTGCTGCAACTGCTTAATTTGTTCGGCTTTCTGCTCGCTGTCTTTGGTTTGGGCGGCCAGCTGTTCTTGCAGTTTCGCCATCGCCTGCTGGTTTTTTTGCGCCGATTCTTTGTTGCGTGTCGTCAGCTGTTCTTGCAGCTGTTTGACCAGTTGGGCTTTGTATTCACTGTCTTTGGTCTGGGTGGCTAACTGTTCTTCGAGCTTCGCCAACGCCTGCTGATTTTGCTGCAGCTGCTTGGCCTGCTCGGCTTTTTCATCGTTAGTTTTAGCATACGCCTTCAGTTGCTCTTGCAAGTTGACACCTGCCTGTTGCAACTGTTTCACCTGTTCGGCTTTCTGCTCGCTGTCTTTGGTTTGGGCAGCAAGTTGCTCCTGCAGCTTCGCCATTGCCTGCTGGGACTTCTGGTCATTCTCTTTGCTACGCGCCGCCAGCTGATCTTGCAGCTGTGTTACCTGCAAGGCTTTTTGTTCACTGTCTTTGGCCTGGGCAGCCAACTGTGCTTGCAGTTTCGCTACCGCCTGCTGATTTTGCTGCAGCTGCTTGGCCTGCTGGGCTTTTTCATCGTTAGTTTTAGCATACGCCGTCAGTTGCTCTTGCAACTTGGCACCAGCCTGCTGCAGCTGTTTCACCTGCTCGGCTTTCTGCTGGCTGTCTTTGGTTTGGGCAGCCAGTTGCTCCTGCAGCTTAGCCATCGCCTGCTGGGACTTCTGTTCATTCTCTTTGCTACGCGCTGACAGCTGATCCTGCAGTTGGGCGATGGCCTGCTGATTTTGCTGTAACGTTTGCTGCAGTTGCTTGATCTGTTGCGCTTTTTGTTCGTTATCTTTGGTTTGCGCTGCCAACTGTTGCTGCAATTGCGAGCTGTTACGTTGCTCCTGCTGTTGCAGCTTCATTTGCTGCATCTGCCGCTCGCTTTCCTTGGCCTGTGCGGCAAGCTGCTGCTGAAGCCGCGTATTTTCCCGCTGGC
The DNA here is from genome assembly GCF_003668775.1 of Serratia sp. 3ACOL1. Lineage (NCBI taxonomy): Bacteria > Pseudomonadati > Pseudomonadota > Gammaproteobacteria > Enterobacterales > Yersiniaceae > Serratia > Serratia sp. 3ACOL1. The sequence continues at coordinate 2,240,428 of NZ_CP033055.1, forward strand.
TTTGCTCAATGGCCTGTTGCAGACGCGCCAACTCTGCAGAAGAGCCCGCGGACCGAGATTGCACTTTACGCAACTGCTCAAGAGCCGCTTCCTGGCTGGTGACTTTGGCCTTCAGCTGATTGATGGTTGCCTGCAGCGTCTTCATCTCGCGAATACGCTCACTGCCCCTCTCATCCGCCGACTTTGCCAGTGCGTTAGGCTTGCTGCTGGCAGGTTTACTACTTTTGGGTCTTGCAGGTTCTGCTGTATCCAGTTGTGAAGGCGTCAGAAACAGGAGTGCCGGAGCCTCATCCACCTGGCGCGTGATCGCTTCCAGTGAATTCAGCGCATGGGCATCGGGAGTTACTGCCTCCTCAGCCCTTACTACTCCTAGCGGCAACGCCAACGTCAACAAGGCACCGCAATATATCCTGCGTTTCATTTCACGCCTTCCCCTCTCTGGATCAAGCCTTGCAGGACGTCACGTTCGATCTCGGCACATAACTGATTGGTCTTGTATTTGTACAACGCATCAAGAGTGTCTTTGGTTGTCGAATTCACATCGCCGCGTACCGCGCTATATACCGAGGCATTGTTCACCAGACGGTTAAAGTTGGCCTGCTTGATCGCGTAAGCCTTCGGATTAACCTGCTTGAGTGACGCCAACTCGCTTTGGCAAAGGCCAATTTTGCTGGTTTTGGTTTCTGCGGCAGTCGGTTCTGGCGGCGGGGACACACTGATCTGCTGAGGGGGAGCTTGTACGGTGGTCGCTGGTGGGGTTTCTTGCCAACGGGTCTGTGCGGTTTTCTGGCATCCTGCCAGCAATAAACCACTGCACAGTATTACGCCTAAACAGAGGTTCTTTTGGGTGATTATCATCGAAAATTCCTTTCAAAAAATTCCGTTACCGATAGGTCAACTCAGACAAGATCGGCTATATCCTGGATAAATAATATGTGCATTTTTCAGCAATGATATAGGGGTGGCTCTTTAGTAGCAAACATTCACTGGAGCTATACTATGGCCGCTCATTGCCCCTACTCTTGCAACGTTCGCCATGGCCTATTAACTTAACGAATACTTAACCGGGTTTCATCGGTGACCTGCATAGCGCAATAATGCGCCTATAACTTGCCCGCGATTTACATGCCCACGACGTTTGTGAAGTGCAAAATAATACTGGTATTTTTTATATCCAGCAACTCTGCAAGCGAGCCTGAACGCCGAGTTGCGGGGCAAAAACGGCGCTTGCCGCCAGGAAGGACAAAGACACTCTCCCGCATACAACAGCATTCATTCTGATTTTTTGGTACAAAAAACCGTAAAAAAATAAAATAAAATAGATTTAAAACAATAACATAAATGAATCACTGCCGATGTTCACCGCTATCATTTCCCCCACCATTTTTCCGAATGGAAATGACTATTACCCATGATTAAAAATAGATGTTTATATTATTAAAAACGCATTTTTTGGCGATTTACTCCACTCGCATCCGGGTGATTTTCTAGAGCGGCAGTGCAATCTAAAGATTTATCCGAGGCACTCTGATTGTTGCGTCAAAAATACAGGACTTGATGATAATCCTTAAGCTGACTTCCCCACTGATTATTAGGAACAATCCACACAAATTACAGGAAACATCTTAGTAAAAAATCCCATTTTCCCACCTTATAATTAGGAACTTTCTTGGGTTTGCTCTTTAAAATATCAACACCACGCAAAAATCAGGATTAACTCGCAAAATGCCTCGGTCTGCAATGATGGCGACCTGCCTGCCGGTGATAAAGTTTAACCTGCTGGAAAATAAGCCAATTTGCTCACAACCTCGACAAACGGAACATTTGTGCATTTTCATGCTTTACAAGCCCCATCGGCACCGTTATTATTCGCCCCGTTCACACGATTCCTCTGTAGTTCAGTCGGTAGAACGGCGGACTGTTAATCCGTATGTCACTGGTTCGAGTCCAGTCAGAGGAGCCATATTTAGAAAAGCCCGCTTAGGCAACTAAGCGGGCTTTTTGCTGTTTAACGCCGGGTGACTCAATCGTCATAAGGTTCGCCGAGCGTGAGCATCAACCGGTTGGCCCAGGCAAAGAAGGCCGTCGCCTGCACCAGGTCCAACAGTTCCAGTTCGCCCAACCCTTGCTCGCGTAACGCAACCAGCTGAGCCGCATTGGCCTGCGGTGGCGTGGCCGAAAGCGCAGCGGCAAAGTCTATTTGCGTACGCCAATCCTCACCCTGCCCCTCGCTCAAGATCCCTCCCGGCGCGACATCCAGCAGGCGCTGCACCTCTTCTGCCCTTTTGGATAGCTGCGCCGCTTTACGCGCATGCACCGAGGCACAATAAATACAGCCGTTCACCTTGCTGGCCACCGCCGCAGCCAACTCCCGATCCTGGCGGGCCAGACCACCTGCGGTGTAGAAAATGGCCCTATCCGTGATGGTTCGCTGTTCCAGCACCGCATGATCGCGCGCCAACAAACGGAAATAGTCAGAATCCGCGTGACCGAACTTGGTCAGCAAGGCTTTTCCCGGTTCGTCAAACGCCTCCAAGGGTTTAGCCACAATCCAGGGCTCCCATCCCAACTCCTGGCCGGTGAACGCAGGCGGTGCATGGCGGCCACTGGCTGTATGACTCGCGGTGCGCCAGGCGGAAGCTCGAACGGGAGCACGGCCACTGGTCGCTACCGGCAATCCTGCCAGCAAGCGGTAGCCGTACAGCAGACGGCTCTGGAAACTGACAAAAGCGATCAGCTGTGAAAGCGTAACAATGTCATCCAATGACCACCCCGCCTGTTGCAGGGCCTGCAAGTGTTTAGCTTCTGCCCCGGCGGGTTTGAAGGCCAGGCGTTCTGCGTGATCCAAGGCAGCCTGCAAACGTGGTCCGTCTGCGGGCTGAGTCTGCTGCAATTGGGCATAATGCGCCGCCAACTGCCGATCGCCGTGCCATTCACTGATACGCTGCGCCAACAGCAGGCGCTCCGCAATGGTGAAACCGCCCACCTCCTGTGGCTCAAACAGTCTCTGATAGCTGGCCTCAATCCCGTCGGTTGCCGCCTGGCGTGTTGCTCTGGCCTGTGCCAAAGGAGAGTCTGCGGCGATTTCTGCCAGTCTGGTCAGGTGATCCTGGGTGTCGGTCATACGTTTTCCTCTGCGTGATGTGAATAAGCCAACGTGGCAGGATTGCGCCGCTGCCAGCCCAGTGCTGGTGCAACGTCGCGAGCTATCAGCTCAATGGAGCGCAAAATATAGGCGTGTGGCGGATCGATAGAGTGCACCTGAAATGCCAAATCGGTGACGCGGGCCAGCGCGCTATCCCGTTGCAACGAGGCGATCACCTGCTCTGGCGTACCGAGATGCACGTCAAAAGCGCGGATCAGGCCGTCGAGCGACTCATCCTGAACCTGATGCCCACTGGCGCGTAAACGTTCCAATCCACGGCTAAGCCCTTGTGCAGCAAAATCACGTGCACGGTTCTGATCTTCGGTTACAAAAGCAGTACGCGATCCCATGATGCGCGGCTCTACCCCTGGCGGCAGTGCGGCAAGATAGGCGTCAATAATCGGATTTTGCAGCTCATCGAGTGGCGTATCCAGGGCAGTTAGCGGCCTGGGTTGAGTGCGTGACAACATCAGCCCATCTCCAGCCTTACCAGCCCGGATCCCACCTTCAACCGAGAAGGTGGCTTGCCAGACGCGTTTTTTCAGTTGGGGGGCCGCCGGATATAGACGGTTGGCGGCGTTGCCGAGCGCCTCACCACTCCAGGCGTCCAGCAGAATGCGTAAATTATCGTTAAACGCCGCATTGCGCCGCTCGGCATCAATACCAAAAGCGCTAAACGAAGACGGAGTTCCGCCCGCCGCCAGCCCCACTTCCAACCGGCCACCGGAAAGCAGATCCAACACCGCCGTATCTTCCGCCACGCGCACGGCAGACTCCATCGGCAAGGTGATCACTCCAGTCCCCAAACGAATATGCCGGGTATGCGCCGCAGCCTGAGCCAAAAAAACCAGTGGTGAAGGCAAGCCGCCCTCATCCTGATGAAAATGGTGCTGCGCTACCCAAGCGGTGTCGAACCCGGCACGTTCGGCATGAACAATCTGCTCAGTGGCCAGCCGGTAACGTTCCTGAGCACTGCCGTTATCCAGCAGGCGGGTAAAAAAGCCGAGACGTTTAGCGCTCATGAGGCATCCTTTAAAGTTTGGTACATCGCACGGCCAGGAATGGCCGCAATTAATTGGCGGGTATAGTCACTGCCGGGCCGGGCAAATACCTCAGCGGTAGTGCCCGCATCTACCTGCTGCCCACGGCACAGCACCGAGACGCTGTGCGAGATTTGCCGCACCGTCGCCAGATCGTGTGAGATAAACAGGTAGGTCAGCCCCAACTCACGCTGTAGCTGCTCTAATAAACGCAGGATTTGCGCCTGCACGGTTACGTCCAGCGCCGAGGTGGCTTCATCCAATACCAGCACCCGAGGTTGCAGTATCAGAGCACGAGCGATGGCAACCCGTTGGCGCTGGCCCCCTGAAAGCTCACGCGGTTTGCGCGCCAGGAGTTCGGCAGGCAGAGCGACTCGTTCGAACAATTCCCGCACCCGCCGATAACGCTCTGCTTTGGCGACAGGCTCAAAGTTGAGTAACGGCTCTTCGATCGCCTGATACAAGGTTTGCGCCGGATCGAGCGAAGCAAAGGGGTTTTGATAGACCAGTTGAATACGCCGCCGAAACTGGCGCAGCGCCTCACCCTTCAGCCGGGTAAAATCGACGCCGTCGATAATGATTTGCCCAGCATCCGGCCGCTGAAACCCCAGCAGGCAACGGGCCAAGGTGGTTTTGCCGGAGCCGGACTCGCCGACCAACGCATGCGTGGTGCCGCGCTGCACGCTGAACGACACCCGATCCAACGCCCTGAACGCCTGCCCGCCTCTGCCAGCAAAACGGAAATCCTTCACCAGTTCGTTGACGACGATCGCCGGTTCCGCCTTGCGGACGATCGCTGGCGGAGCGATGGAGGCCAACGAAGGCACATCGGCAAACAAGCGGCGGGTATACTCATGCGCCGGGGCCTGCAATACCGCCGCTGTTTGCCCCTGCTCCTGCACCCTGCCCTGACGAAACACCAGTAGCCGGTCGGCCCGTTCCGCCGCCACGCCCAAATCGTGAGTGACGAACAGCACCGCCGTGCCAAACTCCTGACGCAGTTCGTCGATCAGATCGAGGATGCGTTTTTGCACCGTCACGTCCAGCGCGCTGGTCGGCTCGTCGGCGATAATCAACGCGGGCCGTAACGCAATGGCGATGGCAATCAGCACTCGCTGTTTCATGCCGCCGGAAAGTTCATGCGGATACTGGCGCGCCCGTAATTCCGGGTGAGTCAACCCCACGCGAGTGAGTAACTCTACGACCCGAAGCTGTACCAGCTTGCGTGGCAGGCGTTGGTGAATGTTGATGATCTCGGCAACCTGCTCACCGATGGTTTTCACGGGGTTCAGCGAACTGGCGGGATCTTGCGGGATCAGGCTTATCTGAGCACCACGCACCGCATCCAACTGGCGCGGTGACCAGTGCGCAATATCGGTGCCATTGAGCCGGATCGCCCCCTGCTCCAGGCGGCCATTTTCCGCCAGCAGGCCGATAATCGCCTGGGCCGTGGTGGTTTTACCCGATCCCGATTCCCCAACCAGGGCAACGACTTCCCCCGGCTGAATGGTAAAAGAAACGTTGTGCACCACCCGCTGGCTACTGTTGCCCTGCTGATAGGCGATTGAAACGTTATCCAGTTCCAGCAGTGGCGCAGGTGAGATGGTTGTCTGTGGGTTCATCGGCGCGCGCTCCCTAATGTATGGCTGATACGGTTGGCGGCCAGCACCACGGCAACCACCATCAGGCCGGGGAAGGTAGTCAGCCACCAGGCCGTTGAGATGTAATTACGCCCTTCGGCGATCAGTAAGCCCCACTCCGGCGTGGGCGGTGGCGTGCCATATCCCAGGAAACTCAGTGTGGCGATCGCCAGAATGGCATTGCCAAACTGTAGGGCAGAGAATGCAATCACCGAGGTCAGCGAATTAGGCAGAATATGGCGCCATAGCACCGCCCAAAAGTGCCCGCCGCTGCCGTAGGCCGCCTCAACGTAGTCGCTGTGCCGTACCCGCAGCACTTCTGCGCGAGCCAGGCGTGCAAAGTTGGCCACCGACGAGATCCCCACCGCCAGCGCCGCATTCACCGTGCCGAAGCCCAGCAGAATGATCACGCTCAAGGAAAGCAGCAGCCCAGGGATCGACAGCAAAACATCAACCAGACGCATCACAACATCATCGACGATGCCGCCCAAAGCCCCGGCGACCACGCCCAACGACGTGCCCACAACCAGACCCAACACCACGGCAACCAACGCTGCGGATAAAGTGTGCGATGCGCCATACACGATCCGGGCGTAGAGATCGCGCCCCAGCGGATCGGTGCCCAACCAATGTTCACCACCCGGTGCCAGACGCTGTGCTCCGGCAATCCCTTCCGTGCCGCTGTACGCAGTAAAGATCTCAGGAGCGATCGCCCATAGCACAGCGATACCCAGCACGATCCAGGCCAGCCACAGGCTAAGCGGATAACGCCGCTGAGCGCGCCTGGCGGTGGGTAAACTACCTTCGGTTTCCCCACCGGACAGATCGCGTTCCGGCATCACGGATTTGTCCAACGGAATACTGCTCATCGGGTCGCTCCTGCATAGGTTTTCAGTCTGGGATCGAGCAGCGGGAACAGCATATCGACCAGCAGATTGAGGAAGACAAAGGCGGCGGCAGAGATCATCACTACCGCCTGTAACACCGCCACGTCCTGGTTCACGACCGCCTGCTGTGTCAGTTGCCCCAGGCCACTGCGGCCAAATACGGTTTCTGTGATCAGCGCGCCGGCGATCAACTCGCCAAACAGAATGCCTGCGATAGTCAGCACCGGCAGCATGGCGTTACGCGCCACATGTCGCCACAGCACTCCGCTGCGGCTAGCCCCTTTGGCACGCGCCACCGCCACAAACGGCTGGGTTTGCACGCTATCGATGCTGCGGATCAGGATCTGCGCCAGCGGGGCAGAGATTGGGATTGCCAAGGTGGCGATCGGCAACAGCAGCCCAATCCACTCCCCAGGATTGATTATCGGCACCAGCTTCAGCCGGAATGAAAAGATCTGGATCAACACGATGCCAAGCCAGAAGGTTGGTACCGATACAAACAGCGCAGGCAGCGATTGCAGCGCCGATTTCAGCCAGCCAAAACCAATCAGATTGGAGACAAACGCAATGACCAGCGCCAACAGCAAGGCCAGGGTGAAACCCAGCACCGCTAATTGCAGAGTGGCGGGCAGGTTGGCAGCCAGCAAGGCACTTACCGGCACGCCGTTCTGGATCGAATAGCCCAAATCACCGCGCAGGAAATTCCCCAACGTATGCAGATATTGCTGCCACAGGGGCACATCGGCACCGTAGGCGGCGCGCATGTCGGCGATCTGATCCGGGCTAAGCCCCATATCCGGGTTCTGGAATTTAATCAGGATCGCGTCACCGGGCAGCACCTGCAGCAAGATAAACGACAGGGTGAATGCCGCCCACAGCACCAGCAACGCCTGCCCGGTTCGGCCACTCAGGTATTTCAGCATCTTTATCTCCTCGAATATGGCGTTGTGGCCCCTCACCCTAACCCTCTCCCACAGGGAGAGGGGACAGTCCGTGCCACCAATGGGTTTCCGTGCCTGACTTTGGCCTCGAACTAGCGAACGGAAACTAACGCACTACAAACCAACTTCCGCACCTGGACACAACACCGCTCCAGCTTCCTCTCACTGTGGAAAAGGGTTGGGGTGATGGGGCAGCCCATACCACGTTTTATACTGGTGCTCATATTGGCAGAACTGTCCGTACCTCGATTTACTCCGCACCTGACCACCACGCTGAACTGGCTCCCTCTCCTTTTTGGGGAGAGGGTTGGGGTGAGGGGGTGCAAGCAGCTCGGGATTACCGTTTCTCTAACCACGCGCCATAGAAGCTTGGCCGACCCACCGCTTCAAAGTTGACGCCTTTCAGATAGGGAGCACCGGCAAAGACCTGTGGCTCTTCAAAGAACGGGATCACATAGGCCTGATCCAGCAGATACTTTTGAGCCTCACCGGCGATCTGTAAGCGCTTGACCGGATCCACCTCAGAGGCGATCCACAGCAGCAGTTGGTTCAGCGAGTTGTCGATAAATTTACTGTTCTGGCTAGTGCCCCCTTGCTGCAACAGGCCATCACGATTGGTGGGATAAAACTGGCTTTTAATCACATCGGGATCGGCACGGCCCACTTCGACCACCGAAGCCGGGGTCTTTTGTGGATCGAGGTTATCCGCCACCCGGCTGCCCGCATCGCCTGCCAAGATATTCAACCGCGCCCCCACCTTGCCCCACTGCTGCGAGACCAATTGCAGCACCGCCTTGTTTTGCGGTTGCGGCAGCGACTCATACACCGTTAACAACAACTTTTTACCGTCTTTCTGGCGCAGACCATCGCTGCCCTTTTGCCAACCGGCGTCATCCAGCAGGCGGTTGGCCTTCGCCAGATCGAAGGTCAATTTATCGGAGAGATCGACAAAACCGGCTGCCGAGGAAGCGATCACCGATTTGGCTTGTGGATAGTTGGCGGAGAACAGCGTATCGACGATCTGTTTGCTGTCGGTGGCATGCAGCAGCGCTTGCCGCACGCGAATGTCGGCCACCAGCGGATTATCTGGTCGGAAGGCAATGCTGTCGTTGACGCCACGGGTTGGCGCGGCATAGATCGTAAAGCCCTGATCCTGGGTTTGCTTCTCATCGTAAGCCTGGATCTGGCGAATAAAGTCCGCCTGTCCGGCCTGCAACGCGCCAATCCGTACGCTGTCTTCCGGGGTGACGATCACCTTGATGGCATCCAGATTGGCCCGCCCTTGTTGAGCCAGCTTGGCAGGCCCCCAACGATAGTCTTGGCGTACGCTGAGATCGACCTCGCGCCCCAGGGTTTCAACGCTCACCACAAACGGACCAGAGCCGATGATATGGCGCGCATCACCCAGTTCATCGTATTGGCGGTTCAGCGTACTGAGCGATACTAGCCCAGAGCCGATGGTCGCCGTACCTTGCAGGAAGCCTGGGGACGAGCGTTTGAAATAGAATTTAACCGTCAGCGGATCGATGACCTCACTGTGGTCATAGTTATTGATCACCTCGGAAACCGGTAAGCGCAGCGCTTTATTGCCTAGACCATAGGTATCAAAGTTCTTGGCTACCGCATTGGCATCCAGCGGTGTCCCGTCGGAGAAGGTCACACCGGGGCGGAGTTTGAAGGTATATTCCGTTTTATCGGGGTTGCTCGACCAGGACTCGGCGATCCAGGGTTCGATCTCCAGCGTTTTCGGGTTCTGGTAGGTCAGCTTGTCGGTGATCTGGTTAAGGATACCGCCGTTGGGATAAAACCCGCCGGAAGGGGGATACAGGTTGGTATGAGCCTGCTGCTCCAGGTAGATCAGCGTGCCGCCCTGCACCGCCGCGATGGCCGGGCTCGCCGCAGCCGCAGCGCCTAATACCACTGCCAGTCCGCTGGTTAACGTCTTGAAAGGAAAATTAAACATGGGTGCCGTGCCTTCTTTATGTCGGTTTGTTATGGGTTAGATAACAAACCAAAACGGCACGGAGTTGAACGAACTAATTTCGCTAACTAATGATGAAAAAAGCAGTAACGCGCCAAGCAGTGGCTGGGCACGCCTGCACGCCCTATCAATCCACCTGATACTGCACAATCAACTGCCCTTTCTTCATCTTGACGGCGGTAATTTGCACCTTGCCCAACTCCGACAGCGAACGCACATGGGTGCCTCCGCAGCCATAAGCAGGCAGATCGCCAAACCCAACCTGACGGACGCCTTGCTGTTCCTGTTGCCTGCGTGGCAAGTCGGCAGCGATCAAGTCCGTCAGCCGTTGTTGCAAATAGTCTGGTTGCAGTTCTGTTGCCTGTGCACCCGGTGCAAAGGTAATGCGCCCTTCCCCCAGCCAATGGTGCGCTTTCACCGGCTGCCAGCCTTGGCCTTCCCCCAGCCAGCCAATCAGATGCCCGGCAGAATGCCAGCGGGTATGCAGGTGCCGTTGTTTCCCATCAATCTCTAGCGTGACCGGGCCACAAGGTAACGGTTCGGCCAGATAATGGAGCAGTTGATCGCCCTGCGCGGCAACACGTAATACCGCTACACCACCGATCGTGCCGCTATCGCTCGGCTGCCCGCCGCCCTGTGGGTGAAACAGCGTGGCATCCAACTGCACCGCGTAGCTGCCATCCTCTTGCGCCGTGCAGGCCAGTACCTGAGCCTGGAGCTGCAAATCATCGTGATAATAATAAAGTCGTTCGGTCATGAGCTTTCTCCTGGTTAACGCCGTTATTATATTCGTGCCATAATCGGCTGATAATCCGTCTTCATTACAATGGACCTTTGCGCCGTGAGCACAAATCTTTCCACCGCACTGCTGGTTGAAATGGCTGTTTTTGTTCAGGTAGTGGAAAGCGGCAGCTTCTCCGCCGCCGCCCGCCAGTTAGGCACCTCGCCTTCTGCCACCAGCCGCAGCGTTGCCAGGTTGGAACAAGCGCTGAACGTACGGCTGTTGCACCGCACCACCCGCAAACTGCGCCTGAGTGAGCAAGGCGAGGCCGTGTTTCAGCGCTGCCGCAGCATGCTGGATGCCGCCAACTCAGTGTTGACCATCAGCGGCCAGAGCAGCTCAGAGCCGGAAGGCACAATCAGCGTCAGCGTACCGAAGGCCGTCGGGCACTTTGTCCTGCACCCTCACATGCCAGAGTTCTTACGGCGCTACCCGCAGGTGGATGTCCATCTGCGGCTGGAGGACCGTTATATGGATTTGATCGACGATCGGGTCGATCTGGCGCTGCGCATCACCGACCGACCGTCACCGGGCCTGATCGGCCGCCCGTTGATGACCATCGAACATTTGCTATGCGCCACTCCGCATTACCTGGCCCAACAGGGCACGCCGCGTCACCCGCGAGACCTGGCTGAGCATAGCTGTATTTACCTGGGGGAGACGCCCAGCGACGCGCGCTGGCGTTTTCGCCGCAACGGCAAGACGGTTTCGGTCAATGTCCGGGGGCGCTATGCCGCCAACCACACCGGGGTTCGGTTGGATGCGGTGAGACAGCATATCGGTATCGGCAGCCTGCCCTACTTTACCGCCCACCAGGCGCTAGCCAGCGGTGAGATTGTGCAGGTGTTGCCAGAGTGGGATTTCCTCAGCAGCTATCATGGCGATCTATGGTTGCTGTATGCCCCAACTCAGCATCTGCCCCCCAAGCTGCGAGTGTTTATCGATTATCTGGTGGCCAGTTTAGGCCAGGAACCCGCGTTAAAGCGCCTTGCGCAGAGTGATATTGATGCGGTGTGACCCCACCAGCGAATGATAGCCCTCTTTTACCGGCATGATGCCGTGGAAACACAATCGAGACGGGCCGCCCCAGACCACCACGTCACCGTGGGCCAGCGGGATGCGCCGCGTTCTGTCGCTGCGTTGCAGGCCACCAAACTGAAAAACAGCCGGTAACCCCAGCGATACCGAAACGATCGGTGCCGTAAAATCATGCTCATCGTTATCCTGATGCAGCGAAAGCTTGCTGCCCGGATCGTAGCGGTTCATCAGGCAGGAGTCCGGGACGTAATGACCGAACCCGGCCAGCAAGGCCGCTTCATCGGCCAATGCCAGCAAAATTGCCGGGATTTCTGGCCAACTTTTGCCGGTTCCGGGATCGCGCTGCGAATAGCGGTAGCCATTACTGTCACTGTTCCAGCCGTTGCCGCACCAGCTCATGGCCACCGACATGGTGAAACCGCCCGGCGTGGTCATATGCCGCCAAGGCACCTGTGCCACTACGCCGTTGACCGCCGCCAACAGTTCCGGCCCGTGCTCGCGAACAAAACCGTGCAACACCACCGCCCCCGGCGCGATTTCCTCACGCCAGGGCGGCGGCAGCGCATCTTCAAACAAATCGATTGTCATCGCCTTTACCTGGATAAATACACAGGTGTAATTCTAACCGCTTGGCCGTTGTTGTCCAGCCCGGCGTAATTCATTGTTGTTAGAGCTAAATAACCTTAGAGTAGCCGCTGGATCTTAATCTATACCCTATGGATTTCAAGCTTCAGCAAGCGCAGTCAACAACGCTGTAGTTTGAAAGACGACGGGTAAATAATCAGGAACGCTGGTGATCAAAGGCATCATACTTTCCGTCGTCGCTTCTCTGCTGTTCGGCGTGATGTATTACTACACCTCAATGCTAACCCCACTCGACGGCGAGGAAATCTATGGCTGGCGCACCCTGCTGACGCTGCCGTTTCTGACGCTGTTTATGCTGTTTTCCGGCGACTGGGCGCGGGTGAAAGAAATGCTGCACTGGCTACGGCAGCGCCCGCAACGCGTGCTGTTGCTGCTGCTGACCACCTCCATACTGGGAGTTCAGCTGTGGCTATTCCTCTGGGCACCGCTGCACGGTATGGCGCTGGATGTCTCACTCGGCTATTTCCTGCTGCCGCTGACCATGGTGTTGGCAGGGCGAGTGTTTTTCCGCGATCGCCTGTCTGTGCTGCAAAAGATGGCAGCCCTATGTGCATTGGTTGGCGTGGGTAATGAGCTGATCCTGGTGGGCGGGGTTTCCTGGTCGACGCTGGTTGTCGCGTTAGGCTATCCCGTTTACTTTATTCTGCGCCGCCGCTTGGGCACCGATCATCTGGGCGGGCTGTGGTGTGAGCTGGCGCTGATGCTGCCGGTCGCCGCGCTGTTTGCGCTTGGTGGCTCAGAACCGCTGGCGGCGCTGACGGCCAAACCGCTGCTGTATTTGCAGATCCCGCTGTTGGGCATTATCAGCGCGCTGGCGCTGGTATGCTATATCCTGGCCAGCCGCCTGCTCCCCTTCAGCCTATTTGGCCTGCTGAGCTATGTAGAACCGGTGTTGCTGGTGATCGTCGCGCTGCTATTGGGTGAAACCATTAACGCTAACCAATGGCTGACCTATATCCCGATCTGGCTGGCGGTCATGTTGCTGATACTGGAAGGTGTACGCCATCTGTTACGCAGAAAAGCGTAGCCTTGAAAACTGGATTTATTACGTAGGGCGCGGCTTGCGGCTCAGCATGCAGCGCCCCTCCGGTTGAATATTTTCGCCCCGGCAACTCAGCAATTCAGTCAGAAGATTTAACGCCTACCGCCAGACCAAAATCATTAATCAAGTTTATACTCAAAATCGTTAACATAAAAAATAGTAATATTTACAACAACTTTTTTCTATTAACCGTGCGGAAAACGTTGCTCTACGGTTTTATCCTCATTACTCTACTCGACTCATACACTCCAGATATATTAATGATACCCCAGCAAAATCGCCTGTTCTGTCACGTTTTGATCGGGAAAGTAGAATTTCAAGCGCGCACTGCCATTTGAGCAACCGCCACACTCACTATTTGCGTCGTCGTCAAGGAAGAACAGACATGCAACAGACCCTACAAAACTGGGTGAAAAATACGGCTGGCACGCCGTTGTACGCCGTCCTGGCCAATACCAACGGTGCTGAAGGCATCAAAGCTTATTACCGGGAGGACGGCAGCCGCACGCCTTTCGGGCTGTATGCCAACACCCAATATGCCAACTGGTTTGAAGTGATGCCGGTGCTGGTGCAAATCAATGACGGCAGTCCGTTCCTACGCTGGGTGGCAGAGACTCCCCTGCGCAACTGGGGCTGGCTGGCACGTTCGCCGCTGCCGCAGGCCACCATTACGGATCATCTTCGCGGCCTGACCAAAGTGATCCTGCCTGACGGCAAAGAGGTGTTTTTCCGCTATTGGGATGGCCAGTATCTCCCCTGCTACCTGGATTATTACGGCGACCAGTGGCACGAGACCCTGCCAGTTTTCTCCGATTACTGGATCAATGGCCGGGCCTTCACCTGCCCGGTAAACCCAGATGCGGCGTTACAAGCGTTCCCCTGGTGGCGTGTTCCCCAAGGTATGGTGGATGCATTGCTGGATGAGAACGTTTTGCCGCTGATACTCAATATCCGCCAGATCCTGCGCCAAGATTATCCCGAAATCATCGCCCGTTGGCCCGACGCGATACTGAATAAGAAAATACGCCGCCTGCTTACCCCGCAACGGCGTCACGATCCTCAGATCCTGGCTGAGATCTTGCGCACCCTCGAAGGGTCATAATTATCATGGAGAGCCAATGTCATGGATAACAGGTTCGAACTATGTCGCAAGCTGAATGCTGGACGCAGTGCGATGTGTGGCAAGCCACCGCTGCCTACTATGCCGCACAAAGAGGTTGAATATGCGGCAATGTTCGCCGATTTCAGCCGGGTGATTGAAAGCTACAAGGTGAAGAGCAGGCACTGGCTTTATGGGCCAACTCTCACCATGAAACAGCAGATCCGCGTTGGTGATATGAAAAGCCAGAATGCCAAACTGTCGGATAGCACGATCGGCGTCGCCATGGCCTGTGGGAGAGAAACGCAGCAAATTACCCTGACCCACGCTTTCCGTTCTACTTTTTACCTGCCTATTCCAAACGCCAGTTACAAGTTGGTTAAACGCCCAAAGCCCTCCCCCTTTGAAAGGGTCGCCTACTTAAGCGCCGGGCGCGATCCCATACGGCTTGACCCTGGTCGGGATATTCCTTTGGATCCTGACAGCAATCCTGGCCCGCTCCATTTCGATCAACAGGGTAAGGCTGCCATTACCTTACCCCCTTGCCAGGCCGGGTATGACTATGTGCTGCTGATCAATCCCGATATCACCGAGAAGGATAAAGCTGATTTATATCAATCCTATCAGGCGGTAATTAAGGAATATTCGGACTTTCTGGTTAAGAAATGGGAGACGTCACAACGAGCTGAATGGGCGCGCTTTATTAAGATAGGAGCAGAGGTCAGCGTGTTGGAAGCAGCGGCTGAGTTTATGAACGGGGCACTTTCTCAACTTACTCAGCTTTTCAAAACCCTTGAAGAGGTGTGGAAGTGGCTGACTAATGTCGATAAGTACGCCGACAAATTACGGGCATTTTTTGACGATGAGGGTCTGGCGAAGTTAAAGGCCATGGCAGAACAAGGCAGCGAAGAACTGAAAGATTCCCTGAGCCTGTTGAGTGACGAGATCATGATGTTCATTATGGGCACAGCCATCTACAACTACTTACAGTTACTCACCCCGCAGCAGCTCGCCAACTTTCTTGCCAACGCTTTTGGTAACCTGCTGGTGATGTTTGCCCTGATGCTGGTTCTGCCCGCCGAGTTGTGCAAAAAAATGCTGTCTACGTTGGATACGCTCAGCGGCCTCGTTCACACTTCCGACGAAGGCAAGGCGGCTCATCATGGCTAAAAAACCGATCAACATCATCGCGGTGAGGCTGATCAGTCAGGATCTTGCCAAGCTGTACCAACTTCCTCTCGAAGTGAGAAAACGTCTCAAAGGCACCCCGGCACAAGGGGCGATCCCCTTTAATCCGGAGCATTCCCAATCCCGAGTGGGTGAGTTTACCAACCACACTAGTGCAGAAACGGTATACCTCGCTGGCACCAACAAAGTGGTGGTCAAGTCAACGGCCCCCAATGCGAACGCCAGTGCGCAAACGCCTGGTGGTGAGAACTCCCTGCCTGCTGGCAAGACGCATGACAGTGGCGATCCGGTATCACTGTTTTCGGGTGAAGAATTGCTCACCTTAAGTGATATCACCCTACCCGGCATCCTGCCCTTTGTCTGGCGGCGCTTCTACCGCAGCAGTGGTATCGAACAGCGTGATGCACTGGGCTGGGGCTGGAATCATAGCGCCAACCCACAGTTGATCTTCGGCGTTGATGAGCAGACACAGGAAGCCGTTGCCTGGTTCTTCGATGATGAACACCGTGTCACCCGTTTCCTGTTGCCGACCCCGCAAACACCGGTCACCACCAATCGTCTTGGCGGCGGTGTCATCAGCCTGAAGCAGGATGAGTTCAGCAACGAATATTGCGTGCAATGGAGCGAAGGACAAGGCACCTATCACTTCCTGCGTGACGGTGATGCCAGCTGGTTCCGAGGTATCAGTGATGGCTATGGTAACCGTGTTGACGCCAGTTACGATAACCAGGGACGGTTGGCCGCTCTGGGGCACGACGAGGCCCGCTTCTGTTTTAGCTACGACGATCCCAGTTACCCGCAAGGGATCGGTCAGATATTGCTACAAGCCCGTAATCCAGCCAGCACCCGCGCAGAGACGCACTGGCAACCCGGCACGGTGGTGGCGCATTACCGTTACAACGAACACCAGCAACTGATTAGCGCCACCAATGCCGCGGGCGACACCGAGCATTACCGCTATCGCGAAGACCATGTGATCCTCTGCCGTACCCTGGCAGGCGGCGCTGAATTCCATTGGGAGTGGCAGGGCGAAGGAAAAACGGTACGTTGTACCCGCCAGTACGGCAACTTTGGCCAACTGGATATCCTCTATCACTGGGACACCACCAACCGTCGTGTCACCGTCACTCAAAAGGATGGCAGCCAACAGCGTTACCAGCACTCCCCGCAGGCCTTATTGCTGTCCGAAAGAGGGGCCGACGGCGCAGAAACTCGCTATGAGTACAATGAGGACGGTGCCTGCACACGTGTCACCGATGCGTTGGGATACCAGACGGATTCTCTCTATGATGATGATGGCACCCTGAGCACGGTCATCACGCCGGATGGTCAGATCACTACTTACCAATGGCTATTCAATAAGCTGATTGCTCGCACCCTGGGAGTCGGAGAAGGCGCACAGAAATGGCATTACACTTATGACATTAATGGCGCACTAAAGAGCGAAACCGGCCCGGCGGGCACCACTACTCATTACAGCTACACGCCGCGTGGGCAAGTCAGCCATATTCGTTTTCCTGATGGCAGCGAACAGCATCTGCAATGGGATACGTTGGGCCGCCTGCTTCGCGATACCTCGCCACAGGGCAGTCGCCAGTTGCGCTACCAGGGGCTACAGACTCAGCCCTGCGAAGTGGAAGAAAACGACCGGATCACCCGCTACCAGTGGGATGAACTGGGCCGGCTGATAAAGATCGCCCACCCGGATGGCAGCACCCGGCAATATCAGTACAATGCCTATGGTAAAGTGACGCAACTCACCGATGAGGCCGGGCGCGTCACGCAATACCACTATGCAGCCCCCCTGCATCTGCTGACCGAAAAACGTCTGCCGGACGGCGGTAGCCTGCGTTATCGCTACGACAACGTGCATTTGCAGGTCAGCGAGATTGAGAACCAACTGGGCGAGAAGTACCGCCTCGGCTACACTGGCAGCGGTCTGCTGAGTGAAGAGATTGGCTTCGATAACAGCAAAACTACCTATCACTATGACGCCTGCGGTCGCCTGAGCGAAAAGCACGAATACGGCAACGACCACCAAAGCCCGCCGTTCATCACGCAATACCAACGCGACCCGATGGGCCGCCTGACGCGTAAAATCCTGCCCGATGGCAAAGAGGAAGAATACCGTTACGACGAGGCGGGCCGCCTGAGTGAAGTGCTGGACGGTGAAAACCCGTTAGCCTGGCAATATGACGCCGCCGGACGCCTGGAAGCGGAACATCAGTCCTGGGCGACAATGCGTTACCGTTATGATGAAGACACCGGACGCCTGACCGGCATCAAGCAGCCCAACGGACAGTGGCAGGAGTTCCACTACCAGCACGGCAAGCTACAGGCCTCCAGCCTGGAAGGTCAGCCGCTGACGGCGTACGGTTACGACCATCACCAGCGTCTGCAACAATTGAGGCAAGGCAACCGACTGGTCAATAGCTTCCAGTATGATCCGCTGGGTCGATTGAGCCAACACAGCCTGCGTGAACCGGGAATGACACCGGAAGAAGATAGGTTGCACTGGCAACAGCAGTACGCGTATCAGGCGGATGGTGAACTGGCCAGCATTGAGGGCAATGATGCACGGCAGTATCACTACAATGCCACCGGGGCGTTAACCTCGGTCAGCTATCTGAACCCGCAGTCAATCGTTCCCCCTGCCCGGCAGCCGGTCCATCGTTTGCCACAATTTCAGCCAGCAGCCAAGACAAAGGAACAGCACCACGCCAACCCGAATGAGAGCTTCCGTTGGGATCGGCGAGGTAACCCGGTCAGCGATGTCCAGCAGCACAGCGCACCGGGCAACCGACTGGCGTTTTATGCCGATCGTCATTTTGAGTATGATCGTTTTGGTAACCTGATTGCAGAACGGCGAGGTAAAGCGCAGCGGCTGGTCACACGCTATGAATACGATTGCCGCCATCGCCTGATCAGTCTGGAAACTCCGGACGGCAGCGTTAGCACTTATACCTACGACGCTTTTAACCGCCGCTTGAGCAAGACCGTCAACGGCAAGCTGCTGGAATTTGTCTGGCGTGGCAATCAACTGGTGGCAGAAACCGATGGCAAAGGCTATTGGCAAAGCTACCTGTATGAACCGGGCAGCTATCGCCCGATGGCGCTGGTGGTGGGCGAACCGTCTCGGGACCCGCAGGATAAACCCCCGGCAATTTACTGGTATCAAAACGATCACTTGGGTACGCCACACGAGCTGACCGACGGGAACGGCAACTCGGTGTGGAAAGGCCGGTTCAGTGCCTTTGGACAGATGCGGGAAGAGTGGCTGGCAGAAGATGCCAGTGCCATTAACCAACCGCTGCGGTTCCAGGGGCAGTATGCGGATAAGGAAAGCGGGCTTTATTACAACCTGAACCGGTATTATGATCCGGGGGTTGGGCGGTATTTGACGGCGGATCCGGTAAAACTCGATGGCGGGTTGAATTCTTATCAATATGTTGATGGGAACCCGATTGGTTGGGTTGATCCGCTGGGACTGAAGGGAATGCCTGGTTCGGAGACGAAGCCGACAGGAGATAGAAGTTCAGAACAAGAAGTTCGATCTGTAAACGAATCTCAGCCAAAGTTACCAGGAACTATTGAGATTAGGGATGTAAATCCTAAGATTTTGTTAAGCAGACAGAATCAGAATGAAATGAATAAGTCACAGATAAAAAGATTGGCAAAAGAAATGAAAAAAGATGGCTATCAATATGACTTTGAGAACGATGGACCGGTGTCGGTGAGTGTTTTTAATGGAAAGTATATTATTAATGATGGACATCATAGGGTTGAGGCCGCTAAAAAAGCTGGCATTGATAAAATTAAAGTTGAATTGATTTATGTAGATAAAAAACAGGGTGAAGCATTACTATCTGAAGTTGCTGAAGCTAGAGTGAGATATTAAAATGAATAAGATTACTATCGAAGATGTTTTTTGTTTCCAAAAATTACAATCAGCATTGCTAAAGTGCTTTTTTAGATTGCATCCGTCAGTTAAAGATTTTGATTTGCTATTAGACTTCCCAAGAAAAGGAAGCATATTGTTAGCTGATGACAGTTCATGGTCTTTTTTAAAGCATGGCAAAGGAATTCGGTTTGATAGAACAAACCCAAACCCTAAAGTATGTGTGGATGTTAACACGCACGTTCAAGAATTAAATTTGATTACCTCTTGGCGACTATCTAACTATTTTTCATCTTTGGGGCAAGAAATAGAGCTTAATGAGATTAGAGAGTTCCTTCTTGATATGGAATCAAAAGGAATACTTAAAAAAGTTAAATATGGCTATATTGTCTAATCTTGTCAGGAAAAGCCGGAATTTCCGGCTTAATTTTCACACTACCTCGAGAAGTTGTCGATGTGAAGTTGGAAGTTTAGCCTTGGTTAGTTGGTCGTCCTTAAGGAGTTGTATCGTGGAGTGAAGTTAAGGTCGACCTAGATGCATGGTCCGATTATTGAAAATTATTTATCTTGACAAGAAAAATACATATGGTGAATCATGAAGTTAATAATGCACATGGAGAAATGCCACACTTACAACTACATCCTGTCGGAGAAAAAGCGGTAAGAATATATTGGCCTAGTAAGACGGAGGGTAAAAAATGAGTGTTAACTTGGGTATACCTGCAAAAGTTTGGAATGGTATTGAGTTTAGTAACAATGATAAAATAGCACAGGAAGTTTCTTCCAAATCAAATGAAATGAGACGTTGGATTGCTCTATATGCGTTGTTCAATATCCCAGAAAAGACAAAAAACAGCCCGCATGCATATGATTTTTTAAAGGAGTAAAATGGTTATAAATATTGCATCGTCGATTTTGAAATGCCAAAATCGCTTATTGAATTTAATGATGGGCTAGATTCTGATAATGCGGTCAATCTGAAATGTTTTACAGTAAATACTGATGATGAGTTAGTTTCAATATTTAAACAGGAAGGGATAAACCCAGCACTATTTGTTCCACCTTGGCATTGCGATTATCCTATTTGACTTATAACCCCGACATTTACATTGAAGTAGTAACTGCTAATATTGCTTTAGTACAAACAGGTGGGCTGACTAAAATAGCTTAACCAAACCTGCGTGATAAAATTTTAATAAGAAGGATCAAATATGAGTACTTATTTTTCTATTAATGAAAATTTAAATACCAGCCTAAACAATGGTGCGGCCTATTGTATTCTAGAGGAAACAATAAAGAGTTTTAATGATACATTCATTGATTATTTGAATGATATATAAAGGTTATGACATAGGAATGAATCTTGTTGTTTTTAATGAGACTAGCAATGAGTGTTATAACTATTTTATCAAAAATGCGAAGTAGCAATGAAGCATTTCCCTGACAGTGAACATGCAGATGGTATGGCGCCCAATCTTATAGCTGGAATAATGCTTAAGTGGGGAGAGTTATTAGAGACCCTCCGAAAAGATCCGCGTTACAAGGTTGATTAACATTTTTAGGATAAAAGGTCGCAGCAAAAAATGCAGCACCCGTCCTTACTGACTAATGGGTTGTTCGGTTTTTAAGCCCCCCCACTCAGGCCTCCTATCTGCCCCAAGAGTAGATTGAACTGGACCGGATGGTAGTGACAATCCATTAGGAAAAAAGACCAATATAATGATTTTAAAAATAAATCAATGTTGTAACGGCGTCACCTTGCTGCCAAAAACGCCCGCTAAAGCGGCGGCCTGAGTGGCAAAGCGGCGTCAGCGTCTTTTGCAATTCCAGCTCGAAGGTCTGCGCCTGCATATCCAGTTGGGTTACCCGCGCATCAATAAAATCAAAGTAGCAGCGCACCTGCGGATAAAGCGCCTTGAACAGGCTTTCCTTGGCAGAAAATACCAGCGTCAACAGCAGATTAAAGGGCTGTGGATGTTGGCGTAACCACTGGCATTCGTCCTCACTGACAATACCGCTCCACAACTCTTCTGCCCGTACAGATGGGATCTGCGTTTCCACGTCAATACCCACGCCACCGGCTCCACGCTCATGCTGAGCGGCACACAGCGCCGTATCATTATTGTGGCTGATCGCCCCGGCAATCCCGGCGGGCCAGAGTGGTTCACGCTTCTCCCCGCGCAATAAAGTGAAATTCTGATGCCCCAACTCTGCCAACACCCAGCGCGCCAGATAGCGCCCAGCCAGATATTCCGCCTTACGTTTGGCGACCGCTGGCGCAACATGCGCAGGGAAATCGATACCGGCGGCAGCAAACAGATCGTCGTGATAATCCGCGACAGAGAAGTGACACTGCGCGATCAGACCAGCAAAGCCGTCTACCGGCAATAATTCAGCATTGAGAATAAAAGAAGAGAGCACGTTTCATCCGTGATAAGGGGTCCGTTGAGACAGTATATACCGCGCGGCAGGCCGGGGCGAAACGGTTCGCCCCGGCAGCACGGTTAATGCAAGACGTCCTTCATGGTTTTTTCAAAGTCGCTCCAGGCGCAGAAGCCGTCTTTATCTACCGGGCAGCCTTCCAGCGCCAGGGTGACGCGCTGCGGCGGGGTGCTTAGCGTCAGCGGTTCGGCATTACGCAACTGTTCGGTTGATTGATAGACATACTCAATCTTCAACAGATCGCGATCGCCCTTGCCATCATGCCAGCGTTGGAACACCAGCTTGCCGCCAATCGGGGTTTTCTCATACTGCTTCGGCAACTCATACGGCTTGAACTTCATCGCAGACAGCAAGGAAGCAATGTTGGAATCATGCCCCACCAGCACGGTCAGCTTCGGAGAATCTGCCTTGCGCTCACTGATCAACGCCGAATTGATGTAGGTCAGCAGCGGCTTGGCAACGTTCTGGGCAACGACCGACGAGGTGAACAGCGAATCCTGATAGCCATCTTTCAGCTTGGCCAACTGCTGCCACTGGTGCGGCGTCACAATCTTGCCCCAGGCCACGTCTTTCATCGGGAAGCCTTCGTAATACTGCAACATAAAGGCATCCACCAGCGAGTTACCCACTTTCAGCGGGCCAGAAACGCCTGGCTCTTTCCCCGGCACCGCGCTCATTTTGTTCGGTTCAGTGGCCAGGTTGCACTGCTTGTCAGTCTTGCAGGCAGGAGAGTCTTTGTAGTCGATGATCTGCTCGAGCTGTTTGTAGGAGGCGTCCAGCTTCAGCGATGCCAGCTCGGCATTCATGGCGCTCAGCGCCTGCTGGTTAAAGGTTTCGCTGTTGTCGGTGATAATCGGGTTGAAGGTAGGATCCATCTCCCCCATTTTCTCCTGATGATGCACGCTGATATCACAGCCAGGGAACGCGCCATTGGTAAAGAACTGCGCGGTGGCTACGGTGCGTTGCAGGCTGTTGGCATACACGTAAACGCTGTCAGCGGCCGGGCAACCTTCCTGCGGCAAAATGCCCGCCTGCTTGAGCCACGCGTTGAAATAGTGGCCCATATACACTTCCAGCACGCCGCCCTTGGTGGTCAGCAAGCCACCTGGCGTATCCCACTGTGGCCAGGCTTTCGGCGTGGACTGGGCTAACACGCTGCCGTTGTTCGCCAGCGGGGCGCGCAGGTTATGGCGGCTCATTACCAGCACCTGTTCCAGTTGATAACCGTCGTTCTCGGCAAAGGCGGTGCCGCTGAACAGCAAAGGCAGGCAAAGTAATAACGTTTTTTTTCTCATCCGCAGAGGTTCCCTAAATATGATTTTACCCTATGGATTTCAAGTTGCAGCTAGGCGACAAGCTATCTCATCCCCAGGAGCTTACGTTTAGTAAGTGACTGGGGTGAGATAGTGCAGGTAACAACGCTGCAACTTGAAAGACGACGGGTATGTTTTGAGTGGGTTAACGTTGGATTTGTATAATGACGGCGTTCGACATGAAAGTGTGTGATGGGCGTCACGGAGGAAGGGACGGCTGACCAGATTGGTGACGAAGTGAAACGGGGACAACATACAGCAAAGCGGGCGCAGCATGCAGCGCCCCTACCATTGTAAATCAGTTTCGGTTTGTAACGGCCATCCGTGGATGGCCGCCGATTAACTTAATACCACAGGCTAAGAATTGGCCAGCCGATCAACAGCAGCGCCGCGATATACACCACGCCGAGGATACCGCCAAGACGCCAGTAGTCTTTCGACTTCACATAGCCGCAGCCGTAGATGATTACCCCTGGGCCAGTGGCATACGGGGTCAATACCCCCATGATACCGATAGACAACACCAGCAGGATGGAAAGGTGTTCCATCGGCACGCCCGGCAAGCCTTTACCTACCGCCAGGATCATCGGCAGCATGGTTGCGGTGTGGGCCGACAGGCTGGCAAACAGATAGTGCGCGTAGTAGAACACCAGTACCAGCAGGACGACCGTCATTTTCGGTGAGAAACCGTCCAGATGGGTGCTCATGGTGGTGGCAAACCAGTCGATAAAGCCGGAGCGGCTCAGGCCGCTGGCCATCACCACCAAGGTTGCCAGGTTAACCAGGGTATTCCAGGCGCTGGAGTATTTGGTGATATCCTTCCAACTGACCACGTGCAGGGCAAGCATCAGCGATACCGCCAGCAAGCACACCGTAGTCGCATCCACGATTTTACCGCCGAACACCCACAGACACAGGCTGAGTAACACCAGGCCGATCAGGGTATATTCTTTGCGGGTCAGTTTCCCCATCTCCCCTAGAGCCGTACTGGCCCAGCCAGCCACTTCATTGCTGTGGGTTACGCCTGGCTTATACAGGTAGTAGGAAATCAACGGTGCAACGATCAGCAGCAGCAGCCCAACCGGCAGGAAGGCCAGGAACCATTGCATCCAGGTGATATTGATTCCGGCAATCTTGTTGACGAACTCAATACCCAACACGTTAGGTGCCGCACCGGTCACAAACATGGAGGAGCTGATGCTGGTCCCCACCACCATCATCCACATCAGGTAACCACCAATGCGGCGTGAGGAAGGATCGTTAGGGAAGGAATCAAACAGCGGCGGCAGGTTTTTCACCACCGGGAACACGGTGCCACCGGTACGCGCGGTGTTGGACGGGGTAAACGGCGCCAACATGATATCGATGATCACCACCGCGTAGCCCAGCGTCAAGGTGCGTTTGCCCATGAACTTCACCAGGAACAGCGCGATGCGTCGCCCTAACCCGGTGGCCTCATAGCCCAGCGCGAAGATAAAGGCCCCAAACACCAGCCAGACGGTGGTACTGGAGAATCCGGCCAGCCCCCATTTAAGCGCCTCTTTACCGGCTTTAAAACTGGGATTGGCCAGCTCTTCGGCACCAAACAGCACCCAGTTGGAACTGAGCACGCTGACGGTCACGGCAATAAAGCTGATCGCCGTGGCCGGGATCGGCTCCAGGATCATACCGACGATCATCGCCACAAAGATGGCAAAGTAACGCCAGGCTTGCGGTGGCATGCCCTCCGGCGTGGGTATCATTAACAGGACGGCAAGCACCACCAACGGGGCGATCGCTTTCCAGATTTTCTCTTTGGTTTCGGACATGGACACTTCTCCTGAAGGCTTCGTTATTTTTTTAAGCCCCCGTCTGCGGCAACTGCGCCAACAGCCAGGTGACTATCAATAAATCGGCACTGCCGCCGGGGCTAAGATTGCGGGCGATACATGCAACGTCGAACTGCCGCAAACGGGTAATTCCTTGCGCCGCACCTGCCCCTCCCTGTGCCAATAACTGGCTGGCATAGTGTTGTAACCAGCGCAGCCCTTTGATGCCGCCCCGCGAGGCGACGTTGGTATCATCGTTATGCGCCATCAGCCACAGCAGGCTGTCCAGCAGCGCGACCTGTTCGCCACACCCACTGGCGATCCTCTGGCGATACAGCGGCAATGAGCCGCCAATCACCCGCTGAAAGCCGGATTCAGCCTCACCACGGGCACCGCTCAGGCCAAACTCGGCAAATAACCGTTGTCCTGCCGTCTGGCCCGCGTTGTTGCGTTGCAGCTCTCGGCTAACCAACCCACGGCACATCTGGGCCACTTCGCCACACAGGCTTTGGGCGTCAATCTGCCGTTGTTGTTGCTGTAAGCGGCCAAGGGCGCAGCACAACAGCCCTAGCGAGAACACGCTGCCTTTATGGGTGTTGATGTCGCCGGTGGCGCGAAACATCTGTTCTTCGCAGGCCATGCCCAATGGGCGCAGGCGTGCAAGCTGCTGTTCGGCAGGCAAAGCGGCATCGGCCATACCCTGGCGGATAAAATAGGGTAGCCACCGGCCAATCGCCCTTGAGCTGCGATAGAAATGGCCAATATCCATGTCGCGATGTGCGCCGTTGTTGTGGCGATCGACCAACCCCGGTTTCGGCGTCAGGTTGACCTCCACCAACAGCGCCCGATAGGCGTCGCGCGCAAAGCGCTGGCTGTGCGAAAGATCTGTAACCGTCGGCTGCCAATCAGGCTGGGAGTGCATCATTGAGCATCCT
Source organism: Serratia sp. 3ACOL1 (assembly GCF_003668775.1). Lineage (NCBI taxonomy): Bacteria > Pseudomonadati > Pseudomonadota > Gammaproteobacteria > Enterobacterales > Yersiniaceae > Serratia > Serratia sp. 3ACOL1. The sequence goes on from NZ_CP033055.1 coordinate 2,266,251, forward strand.
TTCCATTGCATTGAGCAGTTGTTCGGTGCTGTGGCTCTGCTGGCGGGCGCAAATCTTGGCTGGCTGATTGCACAGCAGACAGCTGCGTTCAGGCAGACCAAGTTCGCGCCGTGACAAGATCTTTCCTTGCGGGGTCAGCACATCGATATCCCACAGGCGGCCAATCGGCTGCTGGATTTCCAGCTGAATGGCGGCCTCTTTCACCGCGCGAGCATCGGCTTGCAGCGCCAGATAGCCTTCGCAGCCGGTGGGCAGCGCCAGGGTCTTCTGCTGCAAACAAAGCCAGCCTTGCTGGCGATACATCTGCTGCAGAGCCTGCCTGCCCAGGTTGAACACGCGCCGCGTCATGGGGCTGTCTTTCACCGCCCCCGGCACCACCAGAGTGAGCACCACCAGCGTGGCGGTAGGATGGCGCGCCAGCCACGCCTGTTGCCGTGCCTGCCGGCATTCACGGCTGGAAAGCAGTTCGGGCAAACTTACGGCGCGGCTGGCGGCCAATTCGGGGGAGATGTAAGCCATGGCGTTACTCCGCGACCTGATGTACGACGTCAATCACCGAACCGTCGCGATAGCGCACCACGGCCACCACGTTGTCGGTAAAGGCGATCGGTTTCGGTTCGCCGGTCAATACCAGCGCACGCTCACGCAGCCATTCGATGGTGACCACCTGCAACCCGGCATCGCGTAATCTCTGCGCCAGCTCTGGGCGAGCAGGGTTTACGGCAATACCGTGGTCGGTCACCAAAATGTCGATGCTGGAGCCCGGCGTAACGCAGGTGGTCACCTGCTCAACCAGCGTAGGAATGCGGCCACGCACCAGCGGCGCGACAATAATCGCCAACCGTGCCGCCGCTGCAGTATCACAGTGGCCACCGGAAGCACCACGGATCACCCCGTCGGAGCCGGTCAGCACGTTAACGTTAAAGCCGGTGTCAATTTCCAGCGCGCTCAGCACGACCACGTCCAGGCGGTCAACCGATGCGCCCTTGGAACTGAAGTTGGCGTACTGATTAGCGCTGATCTCGATATGATTTGGGTTGCGAGCCAATGACATGGCCGCCGCACGGTCAAAGCTCTGCACGTCCAGCAATTTGCCGATCAGGCCTTTCTCATGCAGATCCACCATGGTGGAGGTGATGCCGCCCAGTGCAAAACCGGCGCGGACGCCACGAGCCCGCATCTTGTCTTCCAGGAAGCGGGTTACGGCCAACGAAGCGCCACCGGTGCCGGTCTGCAAGGAAAAGCCTTCGGTGAAGTAGCCGGAATCGACGATCACTTCGGCAGCACGGCGGGCAATCAGCAGCTCACGCGGGTTGGAGGTCATACGCGTGGCATCGGCCCCGATCTTGTCCGCATCCCCTACTCGCTCCAATTGCACGATCAGATCGACCTGATCCTGTGCCAGGCTGGCGGGATGATGCGGATAAGGCACGATCGCCTCGGTCAGCAGCACCACGCTACGGGCCGCAGCGGCATCCACCTTGGCGTAACCAAGCGAACCGCAGCAGGCATCGCCGGTATAACCGTTGGCATTGCCGAACTCATCGCAGGTCGGCACCCCGAGGAAGGCAACGTCGATCTGCAATTCACCCGACTCGACCAGGTTGACCCGGCCACCGTGCGAGTGAACCTGCACTGGCTCTTTCAGCAAGCCGCGCGAAATGGCGTCCGCCAACGGCCCACGCAAGCCGGAGGTATAAATGCGGCTCACCACCCCGTTGCGAATATGGCCGACCAGCGGCGCATGGCAATCGGTCAATGAACTGGAGGCCAGCGTCAGGTTGCGGAAGCCCATCTTCGCCAGCACATCCATCACCTGGTTGAGTGCCAGATCGCCGCCACGGAATGCGTGGTGGAAAGAGATGGTCATACCGTCCTGTAGACCGCTGCGGCGGATCGCCACTTCCAGAGACTCACAGCGTTTGATGTCGCGCGGTTTACGCGCCTGCAGGTTGGCCTTGGAGGCTTCCTGATAAAGCCGCATCTCGGCGTGATTGTTCAAGGTCATCAGGCGTTGTTGGCGTTTCATCATGCTTCCTCGCTGTGGTTCGGTTCTTCACGCACGCCGGAGAGCGCTGCGCGTTGCAGTACCAGACGGGCCCGTTCAATCACCGGGCTATCGACCATCTTGCCGTTCAGCGAAACCACGCCGCGCCCCTCTTTTTCTGCCGCTTCTGCCGCATCAACCACTCGCTGGGCATGGGCCACTTCTTTGGCGGTTGGTGCATACAGGTTGTGCAGCAGCTCGATCTGGCGTGGGTTAATCAGAGATTTACCGTCAAAGCCCAGCTGTTTGATCAGCGCCGCTTCCTGTAGGAAACCCGCTTCGTTGTTGGCATCGGAATAGACGGTATCGAACGCCTGGATCCCGGCTGAGCGGGCGGCCTGCAACAGTGAACAACGGGCAAACAGCAGTTCAATGCCTTCCGGCGAGCGCTCGGTACGCAGATTGCGCACATAGTCTTCGGCACCCAGCGCAATCCCGATCAACCTTGGGGAAGCCTGCGCAATCGCCACCGCGTTGGTGATGCCCTGTGCGGACTCGATCGCCGCCAGCAGGCCAGTGCTGCCGACCGGGCGACCACAGGCACGTTCAATGGCGGCAATTTCACGCTCCATATCCACCACGTCCTGCGCGGTGTCGGTTTTTGGCAGACGGACGATATCCGCTCCGCCACGCACCACCGCTTGCAGATCCGCCAGACCATAGGCCGAGTCCAAGGCGTTAACGCGCACAATGGTTTCTACTTCCTGATACAGCGGGTGTTGCAGCGCGTGATACACCAGGCGACGGGCCGCGTCTTTCTCACGCAGGATCACCGAGTCTTCCAGATCAAACATCAACGCATCGGCCTGATAGATAAAGGCGTTGCTGACCATGGCGGCATTCGCCCCCGGTACGAATAGCATGCTGCGGCGCATGCGGTGTTTATTCAGCGTTTTCACGGCGTTCCTCCCAAGGCAGCGCGGCGGTTTCGCTGGCACGCATCAGCGCGGTTTCCAGCCGTGCACGCAGCACACAGTCCAGTGCGCCTTTATCGTCGACAATCACCTGCACCGGCGGCACGTCGTACTGCTGCAAAACCTGCAACAGGGTGTGGCGGATGGCATCGCCGAACTGTTTTTCCACGCTGCTGGCAATCAGCAGATCGTGTTCCGGGCCTTCTGCTGGCGCGATACGGACCATGACATCGCTGGATTCCAGCGTGCCAGCCATTGCTTCTCGGATTATTTTCATCATTCACCTGATTGTGCGGACTCAAATTCTTGCGGTACTGGCTTGGCCCGGCGCTGTGCCTGCAGATCCTGCAGGTAGTACAGCGTGTCTTTCGGCACCAAAGGCGCGGCGGCGTGGAAGTCTCCCGCGGCCAGCAACTTGCGCACCCAGGAGGCAGAGATCGCCGTGCCCTGGTACTGCAAGCGCTCAATTTCCACCAGATCGATCGGTGGGCTAGGCAGCGCCGGAGTTTCCAGCCAATAACGCATGTCGCGGTTGTATTTCGCCGTTACGGCGCAGAACGGTTCGTTGCCGACAAATCGATGCGTGATGCCCAACGCGGGGGCCAGATACTGGCGGAAGATTTTCAGATCGATTTCGGTGTAACAGTCGTCGGCAACCCCCTGCTCTTTAATGAAGTAGCAAGGGAAAGTGGCACGGGAGATCACGTATTGTGACCCCTCATGCACCGTCAGATTGGTGATCCCCTCGGTGCCCTTCAGTACCAGATCGCGGCGATCGTCATACGGGAAGCGCGAGGTATTTTCTTTCACCAGAAACAGATGCAGCCAGTCGCAGCGGGCGGCAGCTTCCCGCACCAGATATTGATGGCCACGGGTAAAAGGGTTGGCATTCATCACGATGCTGCCAATGGTATCGCCCGGCTGGCGCTCGCGGGCCAGTTGCGCAGCGTAACGCTTCAGGCGGCACGGGCTGTTTTCCATCAGCACCACGATGCCGGGCACGCTGGCAATCGGGTAAAAGCCACACTGGCGAAACAGCGCCTCATTCTGCACTTTGGTATAGATAAACAGCTGGGTGTGATGGCGCTCATAGGCCAGATTCACCAGTTCGGTCGCCAATGATAACGCCAAGCCTTCACCGCGCATTTGCGGGCTGATGGCCACGCATTTGATAATATTTTCGGCGATACCTCCGCAGGCAACCAATTGCTCGCCCTGGGTCACGGTGATAAAAACTTCGACCGTGGTATCAATATTCAGATCGTTACTACGCAAAAAAGCATTAATTGCCGCTATATTTTTGTGATCCGATCTCTTCACCCGATTAAATACGGTATCGCCCAACATGTCAGTCTCTCTAAAATAACTTATCAATAACATTTGAAATACAAAATCCCATTAGGGTTAACATTAAGGTGTAATAAAAACCTTAAAAACCATCGAGTTGAAATGGTCTATAACGCGAACGGGGTATTTAATGGCGCCATGTTAAACACAAATAACGCCCTGATTATTGACCTATTTCACAATCTACCCGCAGTAAATAAGTTGTTTAATGGTTTTTATTTACTTAATTATTTTTATAGTTTTTATTAGCGACATAGTGTTTAATTAAATAACCATCTCGCTGAGATTTAATTAGCAGCATAATTAAGCAACGGGGAATTAACATGGAGTGGCTAAATATTCTGATTGTTGAGGATGAAACGCCGTTGGCAGAAATGCATGCGGAATTCATCAAGCAGAATGGCGGATGCCGGCAGATTTGGCTGGCGGGCACCCTGGCACAGGCACGCACGATGACCGAGCGTTTCAAACCCGACCTGATCCTGTTGGATAATTTCCTGCCAGATGGCCAGGGCATAGAACTGCTGCGCGAGCTGACGCTACAAGGCTACGGCGGTGGCATTGTGTTTATCACCGCCGCCAGCGATATGGACACCGTGGCCGAAGCGCTGCGCTATGGCGTGTTCGATTACCTGATCAAACCCCTGGCCTATGACCGCCTGGCGCAAACCCTGCAACGCTTTAGCCAACGGCGCGAAGCGCTGAAAGACAAGGCGCGGGTCAACCAACGCCGCATTGATGAAATGTTCAACACCTACGCCCGCGGCGGCGATCAGACCGCGTTGCCCACCGGCATTGATGAGCTGACGCTGATGAAGATCCGCGATTTGTTCGAAGATCCGCAGGTGCGTCATACGGCGGAAAGCGTGGCACAACAGATTGGACTGAGCCGCACCACCGCCCGGCGTTATCTGGAGTTTTTCAGCGCCAACGATCAATTAGTTGCAGAGATTATTTACGGCAAAGTGGGCAGACCCCAGCGGATCTATCGTTCTGCAAGCAATGGCTAAATAGGAGCGCCCAACATACAGTGATGTAGTGGGCTGCTCCTGGAGGCTGTCGAACCTGTTTGGTGAACTTGCACTATCACTGCAACGGCTTGTTCTGCCGTAAGAAACGCAATGCCGGGACTTTTGCACCTTTGACAAAGATAAACGCCAGCAGTAACGATCCCCACAGTGCCATGGTGATATAGCTACTGACTCCCATGATATTTAGCCCGCTCTCCAGCATTTGCAACAGGAACAGCGCTAGCACAATGCCGAACACCTTACCAAATCCACCATCAGGATTTACCCCGCCTAATACCGTCGCCAGGATAGTGATAAGCAACAGTGACTCGCCGTAGGAGGCTTTGGCCGAGTTGAGTTTCGACATCATCAGCAACGCCGCGACGGCGCACAGTAACGAGGAAATCACATAAACCCAAATCAGCGTGCGGCGGGTGTTAATACCAGAGTAAAAGGTGGCTTTCTCGTTAGAGCCGGACAGGTATATCTGACGGCCCAGCGGGGTCTTGGCCAACATAAGCCAAAGCAGCAACGCCACCACGGCAAACAGGTAAAGCGGGCCTGGAACCCCAAGAAAATAGCTGCGGTCCAATGCCAGTACATAGCTCGGAAAGTTAGAAATCGCCGAGCCTTTGGAGATCAGCACATTTATCCCTTTGAGCAAGGTCATGATGCCCAGTGTCGCCAGAATTGGGGATACCCGAACCACCGAGATAAGCACCCCATTGATGATCCCCACCACCAAGGCAACCGCCCCCCCGCCAACAGCATCACTATCAATGAACTGAACGTTGGCTCAAGATGGGTACACACCCAGGCCATCACCAGCGCACTGGCGTTCGCAGTGGCAATGATGGATAAGTTGATGCCACCGGTCAGCATGGTGATCGCCATTGCCAACGTCAATATCCCGCGACGGGGATTTGTGAGGCGATGGATTGGAAATTGGCCGCAGACCAGAATACCTGTGGGATCAGCACACTGAACACGCCCGCTACCAGCACCAGCAGTGCCACCAACCAGCGCTCGGTATGATCGCGTTGAGTTGTTTTCGACATGGTTATATCCCTACCTTATGACGTTGGCCCCAGGCAGTCACACTGATACTGATGACGATCACCAGACCGATCACCACGCTATGCCAGTACGACGAAATACCCAGTAAATTCAAACCATTTTGCAATATTGCCAGCAAGATCACTCCGAGCAGAGTGCCGGTTAGGGTTCCCCGCCCACCGACAATACTGGTTCCGCCCAACACCACCGCCGCCAGCACGGTGAGTTCATAACCCAGCAACGAGTCCGGTGCCACCGTCAAGACGGTATAGGACTGCACCACACCGGCGATACCGGATAAAAACCCCATATAGCCATAAACAAACAGTTGCAGCTTTACAATGCTGAACCCCATACGGGATGCCGCTTCCTGATTACCGCCCAACGCATATATTTGCCGGCCAATGCTGGTGCGTGTCATCACCAAAGCAGTGACAATAATCGTCGCCAGCAAGGTCAAAATGGGCAGCGAAAGGCCATAGTCATAGCCGTCAGCGGCGGTGAAGGAGAACAGCATTGGCCCATGTTCGAACCATTCCGGATAGGTATACAGCCAGACACCCCGGCTGAGATACAGCAGCAACCCGTAGAAGATATTCAGCGTGGAAATGGTAATAATGATGGACGGCACCCGCAGGCGATTAACCAATAGCGCATTGATCAACCCCAGCAACAAGCCGATGCCTCCTGCCAATGCGAAAGCCACCGGGAAATTACCACCAAACTTCACAATGAATGTCACCATGACATATTGCGAAATAATGGTCATCGCCGGGAATGAAATGTCAATACCGCCAGAAATCAAAACGATAAAAAAACCACAAGCCAAAATGGTCAACATGGCGTAGTTATTTATCAAATCATAAATATTGGCGAGCGTCAGAAATTCTGGGCTGGTGAAAGCAAGATAAGTCGAAATAATCAATATGGTAAAAGCCAACATAACTTCGTGGCGTTTCAGATGCTCTTTATTAAATAAACCTGTTTTGCCTACATCAGGCTTATTGAGTGCATGGGGATTAGCCATTGACTACCTCCGCAATGGCAGCTTCGCTGCAGTTACTCGGCAAGAACTCCTGCACAAGCCGCCCGGACCGCATAACCAGAATACGGTGGCTATTAAAGTAAGCTTCATCAATCTCATCACAAACCATTAATACCGCTATCCCCCGCGCCGCCAATGCATTGATAATATTATAAATGCCTGCCTTGTTGGCGATGTCGACCCCAACGGTCGGCGAGTCGAGGATCAGTATTTGCGGGTCGGTTGCCAGCCATTTGGCGATGGCAATACGCTGGGCATTTCCACCGGATAACGTATTGACCGGCAGGTCGCTATTACCGATTTTGATCGACAGATGTTTCACCATGTCTTCGACCAGTGTGTCGACTCGCTCGGCCCGTATCAGGTGAAAGGCATTTTTAAGCCGGTGTAATACCGTGGCACTGATATTATCGCGGATTGATTGCTCCATAATCAGCCCAGTGCTCATTCTGTCTTCCGAGACATAGCCCACACCAGCGGCAATGGCATCGCGGTTACTGGCGAACCGCATTGGCTTATCATTGATTCGAATGCTGCCCGACTCGGATTTTGTTAAACCAAATAGACTGAGGCACAGCTCTGTGCGGCCAGACCCCAGCAAACCAACCAGAGCGACAATTTCGCCAGGATGCAAAGCCAGTGAGATATCCTGATATTCGTTGCCGCGGGAAAGCGCTTCCACTGCCATCACGACCGGGCGCGCGGCGCTGTAAGGCGGTAGCACCTGAAAATCAAATTTCATATCCGTCATCAGCCAGGCCAGCCGTTGATTATCCACTTCAGCAGCGGGGTAGGTTCCAACCCACTGGCCATCTTTCAGGACGGTAATACGGTCTGAAATCTCCAGCACTTCGCTCAACCGGTGGCTCACAAATACCACGCAAATATTGCGTGATTTCAGCTCATGCACCACCCGTAGCAAGCCGTTAACTTCTTGCCGTGTCAGCGACGCGGTTGGTTCATCCATCACAATGAGGCGGGCATCTTGTGCCAGCGCACGGCAGATAGCGACTAATTGTTTCTGGGCGATGGATAAATTCTCAACCAATTCGTCCAGATTAAGGTGGGCATCAATGCTGTTAATAACGCGCTCGGCAGTCTCCCGCATCTGACGTTTATTCACCCACATCTGATGGTGATAATGGTTCATGGCGATATTCTCAGCCACGGTCAGATTCGGGAATAAGGATAAATCCTGATAAATAACCTGGATCCCCAGGCGGACAGACTCAATAGGGGTCAGGGTTGAATAGGTTTTGTCATCAATAATAATGGCGGCATCTCTATCGGGTTGGTAAACACCGGAGATAATCTTGATCAGTGTTGATTTGCCACAACCGTTCTGCCCAGCGAGGCAATGTACCTCACCCGGTAATAGGGTCATAGCCACCTTATTCAGCGCCTTGACGCCATAAAAGGTTTTACTGATATTTTCCAGGGTAATAAATGGCTGCATACATCCTCTTACTCCAGGCGGGCATTGTTTACAGAGCCGAACAAGGGGTTCGGCTCTGCGGTAATGCGGGGGAATTAATACAGAGAATCCACGTTGTCTTTGGTGACTCGCAGCACATTGTGGAACTGAATCAGGTGTTTATCCTGATCAACCTCCGCTTTACCCACCCCTGGGATCTCCATGCCTGTTTCGATCTTCTCACCTTTAAGCACTTTGTCCGCAACGGCAGTCAGTGCATATCCAGCAGAACCTGGGTCATAAGTGACACCCATGGCGATATCACCACTTTTAATCAGCGAGGCTGCCTGAGAGGGGATCATCATGCCGAATACGTGGACATTGTTTTTCGCCCGTTTCTCTTTCACTGCGCGACCTGCACCAATTGGGCCTTGTGAACCGAAGGCCACAATCCCCTTCAGGTCGCTATGTGCTTTCATCAGATCCAGTGTGGTGCGGCGTGAGTCATCAATGCTCTCGGCGACAGGCATACGGCTGGTCACTTCAAACATTTCCGGATAATGCTCTTTCTGGTATTTAACAAATAAATCTGCCCACAGGTTATGTTGTGGCACGGTCAGGCTACCGACATAAATGACATACCCTCCTTTGCCGCCCATCGCTTTTGCCATTTCTTCCACGTTGTCGGCGGCAAATTTGGCGTTATCGATGATTTCAATATCCCAGTTAGCGCTAGGTTGCCCTGGAGATTCATTGGTTAATACCACGATACCGGCGTCACGCGCTTTCTTGAATACGGGTTCCAGCACATCGGCATCGTTCGGCACGATACTGATGGCACTGACTTTCTTGGCGATCAAATCTTCAATAATTTTAACCTGTTGTGGGGCGTCGGTACTGGATGGGCCAACTTGGTAGGCCTTGATACCCAGGTCTTTACCGGCACGTTCGACACCTTCACCCATGCGATTGAACCAGGGCATTCCGGCGATTTTCGAAATATTGACGACTTCCACTTCTTGCGCCAATGCACCGCCCGAGCCCACCAGCATGCTGAACAGGCTGGCCGCCAATAACGTTTTCACACTCAATTTTTTCATCTAACACTCCCGGATCTAATGTAGGTTGAGGCATAACCGCCAAATAGCGAGATAACACATTGGTATTATTTATATTTTATTGTTAGTGACGATTTCCCGGGATGCCGATTTTACATCTGCACAACATTCCCGTAGAGGGACTCTACAGCCTCGATAGCGATTTCCCCCATATCTTTGAATGCTATTTATATGGACAAACTTGCAACCTTCCCGGTTTGCGACGGGGGTCATGCTCCTGAGGGGATAAACGAGGCGAAATGCGTAAAAATAACCGTCAGGAAGGCAATAACAGCGCTGGTTACAGGGATACTCTGGGTCGATGCGGCAGGCCATTTTAATGCCAATCTGTTAACTCCCTTCCATTTTGCAGCGCAACAGTTGCCAGCCAGTGTTTTCCTGCGCATGATGCGGAAAATCTCACACTTTGTTACAGGCCTATGATTAACGTTGCGCTGATAGACGACCACGTGGTGGTTCGTTCCGGGTTTGCCCAGTTACTGTCGTTGGAAGAGGATATCCGTATCGTCGGTCAGTTCGACTCGGCGGCACAGGCATGGCCACACTTGCTGCGCGATCCGATCGACGTGGCGGTGCTGGATATCGCCATGCCGAACGAAAGTGGCCTTAGCCTGCTCCAGCGTTTACGCCAACAGCGTCCCACCTTTCGCGCCATCATTCTCAGCATCTATGACACCAATGCCTTCGTGCAAAGCGCGATTGATGCCGGGGCCGGTGGTTATCTCACCAAACGCTGCGGTCCCCACGAATTGGTGCAGGCGGTTCGCGCTGTCAGCAGCGGCGGGCTTTACCTGTGCGCGGATGCATTGCGCGCACTGCGCCATACTCCGCAGCCACCGAAAGAATTGCAGGTACTCACCCCGCGCGAGAAAGAGATCTTCGATCTGCTGGTCAACGGCCTGAGTGTTAAAACCATCGCCCAACAGTTGACCTTAAGCCATAAGACCGTGCAGGTGCACCGCGCCAATATCCTCGGCAAACTGCATTGCGACACTACCGTGGAACTGGTGCATTTCGCGCTGCAACATCAACTGCTTGCCGGGAGTTAGCCGGTGCCGCCAATGGTGCGCCGCCTGGCGCTTTCGCTGTTTCTGGCGCTGTTTTTCACCCTCAGTTGGCTGGCCCTGTGGACCATTAGCCTGCACCTGAGCCATGACGGCCAACAGGCCGTGCTGCTGTTTCCCCAAGGGCTGCGGCTAGCGCTACTAATCCTGCTACCCCGGCGTTACTGGCTCACGCTGTTACTGGCGGAAGCCGCCACGCTGCTATGGCTGCATGACCAGCAATTGCTGAGCGACCGCTCGGTGCTGTTGCTGCCGTTGTTAAGCCTGCTACCGGCCTGGGGCACTCAGCGGCTGTGGTATCGCTATCACCTGTATTGGCAACGGCTGTCGCTATTGCTGGCGGCCATCGCTGCCAATGCGCTGCTGTGTGGGTTACTGGCGGGAGTCTGGCTGCCATCCACTATCAGTCAAACCTTGCTGACCAGCTTTACCGGCGGCGTGCTGCTGGTGCCTTTCGTCTATCTGATTTATACCTACCTGCGCCAGCAACTGGTGACGTCGATGCCTGTTCCGCGCCCCTCAACACCACAATTACGCACCTCGCTACTGCTATGGTGTTCGCTGTTTCTCACCATGGGGATTTGCGTACAACTGGCGATCGCCCCGGAGATGGAGCGGCTGCTGCTGATCTTTATCTTTCTGCCCAACGTGTTTATGGCTTATCGCTTTGGCTGGCAAGGGGGCGTGCTGGCAGCGCTGTTTGGCAGCGTGATGATCACCCTCACCCGCCAGGCCGGTGGCGCGTTTCAGGATCTGCAAGAGTTGGAGCTATTCCTTTCTACCCAGGCGCTGTTGGGGATTGGGCTGGGGATTGCCATCAGCCGCCAGCAGCAATTGGCGCAAAAGCTACAGCGCTATCGCCAACAGTTGGAGCAAGAGTTGGCGGCCAAACGTCATCTGATGGAGCGGCTGGTGGGTACTGAAGAAGAGGTGCGCAAGGCCATAGCTCGCGAATTGCATGACGAGATCGGCCAGAATATTACCGCTATTCAGATCCAGGCAATGCTGGTGAACCGCAGCGCCACCGCCCCGGCCACCCGCCTGGCCGCAGAGCAAATCGATTCGTTGTCGCAACGCATCCACCACACCACCCGCACCCTGCTACGGCAACTGCGTCCACCGGTGTTGGAAGAGATGGAACTGGACAAGGCCCTGCATCACCTGGCCGACGAGTTTTCCTTTGCCGAACAGGGGATCAGCTTCCAACTGGATTACCGCCTGCCAGCCACGCCAGATGATGAAACCCTGGTATTTACCCTCTACCGGGTGGCACAGGAGCTGCTCAATAACATCAGCAAACACGCCTGCGCCAGCCATGTGCATTTAAGCCTGACGCAAACCCACCAGACGATCACTCTGGAAGTGCGTGACGACGGCCAGGGCATGCCGTTGCAACCCACCAGCGGTTTTGGCCTGCGCGGTATTGAAGAACGGGTGCGCGCATTGGGGGGGGATTGGCGGCTTCACCGGCGTAATGGCACGCGCATAATTGTTAACCTGCCCACAAAACTGAACAAAAACCCCGTCTGACTAGGACTAAGTCTTAGGTGCCTAAAACCTTGTCTCATCCAATCCTGTTTTCAGCACCCTACACTGCTCTCACTGTCTGGAGGACCCCATGGCATCGGCCACGTTAACCGCAGAGCAAATCAGCGCTCGCTACCGCTACTGGCGACCACGCCTGATGTTTTCGATGATCGTCGGCTACGGCGCATTTTATCTGACACGCAAGAGCGTCAGCTATGCGATGCCGGTGATGCAGCTCGAACTGGGGTTGGACAAAGGGGATATCGGCCTGCTGGGTACGCTGTTTTACCTGGCCTACGGCGGCTCGAAGTTTGTCTCCGGCATCGTCAGCGATCGCAGCCAGGCCCGCTGGTTTATGGGCGTCGGGCTGTTTATCACCGGCGTGCTGAACATCGTGTTCGCCTTTTGCCATTCGCTGACGGCGTTGCTGGTGGTCTGGACGTTAAACGGTTTCTTTCAGGGCTGGGGCTGGCCGCCCTGCGCCAAGATGCTCACCAGTTGGTATTCGCGCAACGAGCGTGGCTTCTGGTGGGGTACCTGGAATACGTCGATCAGCCTGGGCGGTGCGGCCGTGCCGTTGCTGTCCGGATATATGGCTTCGCACTACGGTTGGCAGGCTGCGCTGCTGCTGCCGGGAGCCATCGGGATGCTGATCGGGCTGTGGCTGTGCTGGCAACTGTGCGGCAAACCGCAGCAGCAAGGATTACCCAGCGTGGGCCACTGGCGGCGCGATCCGCTGGAGCTGTGGCAAGAGCAGCAAAGCCCGGCGATGCCGATGCGGCGGATGCTGTTTGACACCATTTTGCGCAATCCGACCATCTGGTTGCTGGGCGTGTCTTACATCCTGGTGTACCTGATACGCATTGCGCTGAACGATTGGGGCAACATCTGGCTGGCGGAGAGCCATGGCGTCAACCTGATGAAGGCCAACGCCACGTTGTCACTGTTTGAACTGGGTGGGCTGTTTGGCGCGCTGTTTGCCGGGTGGGGATCGGATCTGCTGTTTCGCGGCCTGCGAGCACCGATGATCCTGCTGTTTTCCATCGGACTCTTTGTGACGACGACTGCGCTGTGGCTGGCCCCGCTGCACCATTACGGGCTGCTTTCGGCCTGTTTTTTCGGCCTCGGCTTTTTTGTATTTGGGCCGCAGATGCTGATCGGGCTGGCCGCCACGGAGCACTGCCATAAAGATGCGGCCGGTACCGTGACCGGGTTTCTTGGCCTGTTCGCCTACCTGGGGGCCGCGCTGGCCGGTTGGCCACTGGCGCAGGTGTTACAGCATTACGGCTGGTATGGGTTCTTTGCCCTGCTGGCGCTGGCGGCCACCTGCGTCGGCCTGCTGTTGATGCCGTTGCTGATGGCAGGGCAGATAAGGCAACAGTAAGGTGCAACGGGCGCAGCATGCGGCGCCCCTACGATGCCTATCCCACAGAGAGAGGACTGTACCTGACCACAACACCGGACTCGCTCCCTCTCCTTGGGGAGAGGGTTGGGGTGAGGGAGATAGCATTCGCTGCCGTTTCCTTAATCACCAGAAAAGAAATTGGTTTGCTTTACCCTACAAAGACAACAACAAAAAAGGATGACTCTATGAAATTGACACCTCTCAACACCCTGCTGGCCACCACGCTGGCGCTGACTGCCCTGGCCGGAACCGTGCAGGCCAAAGGCCGTCTGGTGATCTATTGCAGCGCCACCAACGCCATGTGCGAAGAAGAAGCCAAAGTCTTCGGGGAAAAATACGACGTCAAGACCAGCTTTATCCGCAACGGCTCTGGCAGCACCCTGGCCAAGGTAGACGCGGAGAAGAAAAACCCACAGGCTGACGTCTGGTACGGCGGCACGCTGGATCCGCAATCACAGGCCGGTGAAATGGACCTGTTGGAGCCGTACGCCTCGCCGAACCTGGAGCAAATCATGCCGCAGTTCCGCGATCCGGCCAAACGTAAAGGCAACTACTCGTCTGCGGTGTATATCGGCATTCTCGGTTTTGGCGTCAACACCGATCGCCTTAAAGAGAAAAACCTGCCTGAACCCAAGTGCTGGAAGGATTTGACCAACCCAATCTACAAAGGGGAGATCCAAATCGCCGATCCACAAAGCTCCGGCACGGCCTACACCGCACTGGCCACCTTTGCGCAGCTGTGGGGCGAAGAAGCCGCCTTTGATTACCTGAAGCAGTTGAACGGCAATATCTCGCAGTACACCAAGTCCGGCATTGCCCCAGCCCGCAACGCCGCGCGCGGTGAAACCACGATCGGCATTGGTTTCCTACACGACTATTCGCTGGAAAAAGAGAAAGGTGCACCTCTGACGCTGGTTTCCCCATGCGAAGGTTCTGGCTATGAAATCGGCGGCATCAGCATCCTCAAGAACGCCCGCAATATGGAAAACGCCAAGCTGTTCGTGGACTGGGCGTTGTCTAAAGAGGCTCAGGAGCTTTCCTGGAAGAAGGGTCAGTCTTACCAGATCCTGACCAATACCACGGCTGAGACTTCCCCTAACTCGCTGAAGCTGGATCAACTGAAACTGATCGATTACGACATGGATACCTACGGCGCTTCCGACATGCGTAAAAAGCTGATCACCAAATGGGTTAACGACGTGAAGATGGGCCACTGATCCCATCCCGCATCTATCGGGCGTAGGCTCTACGCCCGCTTCATTTTCGTTTATTCCGGGGAATATCATGTCTGAAACCATCACCTTGCGCACAGCGCAGGGGCGGGATCCCATTTTCTACTGGTTGCTGCTGGCGCTGGCAGGTTTCGCCCTACTGCCTTCCTACAGCCTGGACTACGGGCTGCTGGAGGCGACCAGCGAAGAGCTGCTGGCGGCCTACGGATGGTCACATGCAGGCTTGGCCATGCTGTGGTTTGCCGCCCCGCTGCTGCTGATTGTACGCCCGCAGATTGCCACCGGTCGCGAGCAACGCAACCGCCACCTGTTTGATGCCGGTTATGCCCTGGCCTGTGGGCTATTGGTATTTATCAGCGCCGCCGCGACCGGTACCGGGATGGGGTTCGCTACCTTACCGCTGCTGGTGGCAATGGGCGCAGTGATCACCATTGCACTCTCAAGGCTGGAATGGCTGGGTGGCGATCGCTTCGTACTCGGCTCGCTGGTGGCGGTGATCGCCCTGATCGTGCTGTTTATCATTTACCCCAGCATCGCCATCTTTATCCCAATGTTCACCGACGAGGCCGGTGCCTTCGCCCCGTTGGCGTTTATGCAAACGCTCGGGCAGGCGCATATCCTGCAGGTGATCTGGAACTCCTTCCTGCTCTCCGTGGCCGTCGGGATTGGCTGTACCTTCTTCGGCATGGTGCTGGCGATTTATACCACGCGTATTGCCCGCCGTTCGGCGGTGATTGGCCGCATCTTCTCGATCCTGCCGATCGTCACACCGCCGTTTGTGGTTGGCTTGGGCGTCACCCTGATGATGGGCCGCTCCGGCTACATCACCGAGCTGATGGTAACCTGGTTTGGCCTGACCAATACCAACTGGCTCTACGGCTTTACCGGGATCTGGTTGGCCCAGGTGCTGGCCTTTACCCCGATGTCATTTATGATCCTCGATGGGGCGATCAAGACCATCCATCCGTCGCTGGAAGAGGCGTCCTACACGTTGCGCGCCAACCGCTTCCAGACCTTTACCCAGGTGTTTATGCCGCTGCTGAAACCGGCATTGGCCAACTCGTTCCTGATCGTCATTGTTCAGTCGTTGGCGGACTTCAGTAACCCGTTGGTCCTCGGCGGCAACTTCGACGTATTGGCCACGCAGATCTACTTCTACATTACCGGTGCGCAACTTGATTATCAGGCAGCCAGTACGCTGGGCGTGGTGCTGCTGATGTTCTCGCTGTTGGTGTTCTGCGTGCAGTACATGTGGATCGGCAAGCGTTCCTACGTGACCATTTCCGGCAAGTCCAACCACGGCGACGTTCAGCCGCTGCCGGTGACGCTGGTGTGGGGCGTCTCGCTGATGCTGTATGTCTGGATCGCCTTCAACATCCTGCTGTACGGCAGCATTTTCTACGGCAGCTTTACCGTTAACTGGGGCGTGGACTACACGCTGACGCTGGACAACTTCACCAAACTGTTCGGCCAAGGCTTCAGTGACGGCGCATGGCCTTCCCTGATCGATACCTTGCTGTATGCCGGGATTGCCGCACCGATCACCGCCATCTTCGGCCTGCTGATTGCCTACATCGTGGTACGCCAGCAGTTCCAGGGTAAAAAAGTGATCGAATTCAGCACCATGCTGTGCTTCGCGGTGCCAGGAACCGTCGCCGGTGTTTCCTACATTCTGGCGTTTAACAGTGCACCGGTTTACCTGACCGGGACGGCAGCCATCGTGATCATTTCAATGGTGATGCGCAACGTGCCAGTGGGGATCCGCGCGGGTATTGCAGGTTTGGGACAGTTGGACAAGTCGTTGGATGAGGCCTCCCTCAGCCTGCGTGCCGGTTCGCTACGCACCATCGTGTATATCCTGCTGCCCTTGCTGCGCCCGGCGATCCTCTCGGCGTTGGTCTACAGCTTTGTCCGTGCCATGACCACCGTGAGCGCCATTGTTTTCCTGGTTACGCCAGATACGCGCGTCGCGACGTCCTACATCCTTAACCGGGTCGAGGATGGCGAGTATGGCGTGGCCATTGCCTACGGATCGATCCTGATCGTAGTGATGCTGGCGATTATTTTCCTGTTTGATGCCCTGGTTGGCGAAGCGCGGGTCGCGCGTTCCAAAGCCCGGAATGCGGCCTGATACCCGGCGGAGAAGGATGAACAACATGTCTGACATTCAAGATAAAAAGCACTTTGTTGAACTGAAAAACGTCGCCAAGCGGTTTGGCAACAACACCGTGATTGAAAACCTGAGCCTGGCGATCCCCCGTGGGGATATGGTGACGCTGCTTGGCCCTTCCGGCTGCGGTAAAACCACGGTCCTGCGCCTGGTCGCCGGGCTGGAGAAACCCAGTGGCGGGCAGATCTTCATCGACGGCGAGGACGTGACCGATCGCTCTATTCAGCAGCGGGACATCTGTATGGTGTTTCAGTCCTACGCGCTGTTCCCCCATATGTCGCTGGGGGATAACATCGGCTATGGCCTGAAAATGCTGGGAAGGCCCAAGGCGGAGATCCGCGATAGGGTACGTGAAGCTCTGATGTTGGTCGATCTGGAAGGTTTTGAGGAGCGCTATGTCGATCAGATCTCCGGCGGCCAGCAGCAACGCGTCGCCCTGGCACGTGCGCTGATCCTCAAACCCAAGGTGCTGCTGTTCGATGAACCGCTGAGTAACCTGGATGCCAACCTGCGCCGCAGCATGCGTGAGAAGATCCGCGAGTTGCAGCAGCAGTTCAACATCACCTCACTCTACGTCACCCACGATCAGAGCGAAGCCTTTGCGGTTTCCGACACCGTGCTGGTGATGAACAAAGGAGAAATCATGCAGATTGGCGCGCCGCAAACGCTGTACCGTTACCCGGCCTCGCGCTTTATGGCCGGATTTATGGGGGATGCCAACATCTTCCCGGCCAAGGTGACCAGCAGCGGCGTAGAGATCTTTGGCTACCCGGTGCCGCGCCCGCAAGGGTTTGCCCCCGGTTTGCAGCAATGTACCGTGGGCGTGCGCCCGGAAGCGATTACCCTCAGCCAACATGGGGAACCGAGCCAGCGCTGCACCATCAGTAAAGTGGCTTACATGGGGCCTCAGTATGAGGTGCTGGTGAACTGGCACGATCAGTCGCTGCTGCTGCAGGTAAACGCTACGCAGTTGCAACCCGAGCCGGGCGACAGCTATTTCCTGCAAATCCATCCGTTCGGCATGTTCGTACTCGCCGACGAGTAAGCCTGAATTAAACCCCGCTCGTGGTTCCGGGCGGGGTATTTTTTGATGTCCATTCCCTGTCCAATCACGGTTAATCCGCTGCTGGTACTCGAAGATAATCCGGCCAACTGCCATTCCCGCAGCTTTAGCGTTGATGTCGCGTGGTCGGCTGAGCTTGAAACAGGCATCCAGGGGATAAATCTGCCAAAAGCTCAACGGGTTGCGCATTCTGTAAGCAAACAAACGCAGAATGCGTAATCCCCTTTGACATCCCCCCAGCACCCCGTTATGATTCCGCTCGTTCACACGATTCCTCTGTAGTTCAGTCGGTAGAACGGCGGACTGTTAATCCGTATGTCACTGGTTCGAGTCCAGTCAGAGGAGCCATATTTAGCGCCATGGAAAGCGGCTGTCCTCCATGGTGTATCAAAAAATCTTCTTTTCGCAAATCGAATTCCCCTGTTCCATATAGTCATATCATCAAAATACCCCCATGCCATATCGCTCCCTGTTCCATAAGTATTTTCTTCACATAGTGATCGCTATGTTCGGCATCCATTGATGGTGACAAGCAGTGATAATTACCCGCACCGGGAAAAGCGCCATCCGCTCCTCACGGTGCAAGTTCACATCCCCCCGTTAAACAAATAGCGGCTGGTTTTCACGTAAATGGCGGACCGTCGATTCCAACAAGGTCAGCGCAATCTTATCCACGTGGCGCTGTTGCCAAGGTTCCAACTCCGTACCTTTCACCCACTGATTAAACGCGCCAAGAGCCGGCCCTGTCTGCACCTGATAATTCACCAGATCATCGGGGGAGTTGCTGAATGAAAGCTGCGTGGAATACATAAAATACCAGCGGAAAACGCGTGCCATACGCACTTTGGGATTTGCCTGCGCCTGAGCAATATCCTTGTCCCGCCCCGCAGCCTTAAGATACCGCAAGCACTCTTCCCATATTTCTGCAAAGGGGCGTTTGAACACCGAGCGTTCCAGCTTGCTTCTTTCCGCCTCGGGGATCGCCTCAAGGCTGTCGTAATGGGTATACAGTGCATAAAGCCGGTTCGCGCGCATGGGGAACAAAACCTTCTTTTTCAAAACCTGCACACGCGAACCAAATTCAAACATATCTCCCGCCGGGGCGTAGGCCATATCGTGAATGCTGACATCTTGCAACAATGCCTTGACGATTTCCGTTGCTCCTGACTCTACAGTGCACTGGTTAACCGAACCGGTAAGAATAAAGTCGGCCCCCATCGCAAACGCGGCAGCGGCAGCCTCCGGCGTCCCGATACCTCCGCCTAAACCAATACACAAGGGTTCCCGATACTGATAACGTTCGGCGAGCCTCTGGCGCAATCGCAGCATCGTAGGCAGCAAAATCGTAGGAATGCCGCCATCCGTATGCCCCCCCGAATCCGCTTCCACGCAGATATCCTGGCTCACCGGCACTTCCCGCGCCATTTCAGCCTGTTCAGCGCTGATCGCCCCTTCGGCCAATAAATTGTTGATCAGATGCATCGGCACCGGGCTTAAAAACACCTCAGCCACTTCAAGGCGCGATACCTTACCCATGATATGGTGGTCACAGCGAATTTTTCCCTCACTGTCCCGGCGCAGCCCCCGGATACGAAACAGCGCGAGGGGAAGCGTCATTTGCATAAAAGCGGCAGCTTCTATATAACGCACACCGTATTTTAAAAACAGCTCAACCCAGGCCCTTTCCTGCAAGGGATCGTCGTGATTGGCCAACAGGTTGATCCCCCAGGGTTGCCCATCCTTAAGCTGATTCTGTATCTGCTGAATGGCGCTTTCAATCTCGGGCAAATCTAGACCACCGGCACCGAAATAACCGATCATCCCGGCCTGCCCCATCCGCACCACCAGCGCCACCGACGACGTTGCCCGGAACATCGCCCCGGCAACGTAAGCGTATGTCAGGCCGTAGCGTTGCCTGAACACTGCACTGCCTAGCTGATGCGCCGGTTCTGGCTGGCTGGGCTCCGCCGTCGCAGTATGCCAGGGTTCACCCATTGCCCTCTCTTGGGCGAACAGGGCAGGTGGTGGTTCAATAATAGCCGTTTCCGTACGGCGGATTTCGTCCACCATTTTGCTCAACACGCGCCCCCCCATACGCTTCGGATCGGCCCCCATTTCAACATAGTCAACTTCGCCCATCCCCATTAGGTAACGGACACTCTCTGTCCAGCGCACCGTACTGGCGATTTGCTGTGCCAATAAGGAAGCCACTTCGCCGGGCTGATAAGGCCGTGCGGTCACGTTCGCTATCACCGGCAACCTGGGATCTTTTAAGGCGAATTCCCGCAGGAACAGAGTGAACTCCTGTTGGGCTTTTTGCATATGGCGCGAGTGGAATGCGGCGCTGACATTGAGCCTGACACAGTTCACGCCGCGCGCCTGTAAGAGGTGTTCAGCGCGCGTAAGCGTCACCACATCACCGGCAATAACCGACTGGTTCGGCGAGTTCTGGTTGGCGATATCAATCCCCTCCACCCCCTGTTCACGCAAAAAATCCTCTAATGCTTCAACGCGCATCCCCAGTACGGCAGCCATTCCACCACCGGATGCCTCACTCATTAATTGGCCGCGTTTTTGCACCAGGCGTAATCCTGTGGCGAAATCAAAGGCATCGCCAGCCAGCAATGCTGAATATTCACCGAGGCTGTGCCCGGCTACCGCATCCGCATGGTGGCCACCCTCCTGCCAACGATAAAAATTCAGCGCATTCACTACATACAGGGCTGGCTGAGTAAAATGCGTCAGGCCCAGTTGTTGCTGAGGGTCATTCAGGCATAAGTCGCGTATTGAATAGCCGAGAATACTTGAAGCTTCATCAACCAACGCCGGGTAAGCCGCCCATAAATCTTGTCCCATCCCTTTGTATTGAGATCCCTGACCGGGAAAAAGCAGTACTTGCATGGTCATTTATTCCTTTAATCGGGGTGATCACACCGTCTTCGCCAACAACATATTGAATGACCGCTCATCCTGTCTCAGCGGGCTGAGCAGTATATGGGCAGCAGATTTACGGGCCTCGGGCAGCATATATCTCAGCAACGTAGCCGCCGTTCCCGAGGGGCCAACATCGATATACCGGTACTTCTCCCTACCTTCCAGGCTCTGTACGGCTTCGCGCATACAAATCGGCCCACGGGCAATATTCCACATGATTGGTGGTGAAACATCGCCGCTCTCCGGTACCGCCAGGCACAAACTGGCCGGCAGTGTAGCGCGGCGAAACGCCACACCAGCGAAGGCGCTAAGCACCGCTTGGTGCGCCGATTCAATCCAGCGGGAATGGTAAGCACGAGACACCGGCATACGCTGAAAAAGCGCATTGCGCGCCATAAGCCGATCCTCAACCAGTGCCAGGGCGCTACGCGGGAGCGATAACACAAAATGCGACTCGCCATTGACTGCCGCAATCTCAGCGTTGTGCCGCAGCACCTCCTCATCCAGCCAAAGACTCATGGGAGCTAATACCGCCAGCATGATGCCGGCGCTACAACAGTGTTCCATCGCCTGTGCCTGGCGAAACAACGCTGTCATCATCGCCTCTTCATCAGCAACGCCGCTGGTGCAAAGCGCGGCAAACGCCCCCATGCTCAAGCTCAGCACGCCGTCCGGCCGGCAGTCGTAATGTATCAGGGTCTCCGTCATGGCCCGTTCCAGCATGAAAATTGTCAGGCTGGAAAGCAGCGTGTCCTCAAAAGGGGTGCTTTTCGAATTCTCGTTGGCATAAAGCGCCGCAAGCGGCGAAAACCCGCACAAATCGGCGGCCATGCAATCAAGTGCATCCATCCGCTGGCGAAACACAAGGTTGGTCGCATAAAGCCCCGCTCCCATGTGGTAATACTGCGACCCCTGCCCCGAATACATAAAAATGGTTTTAACCGGTTGATTATCCGCCCACATTCATCTTCCTCCCTGTGCAGTCGGCCACGACGCCTGAACGTTGTTCCACCGGCGTTTCACGTCGCCAGACCAAGCGTCCGTGCGACACCGCAGCGTCTTGCGCTTTTAGCACCAGATGATTGCCGTCAAACTCGATCCAGCGCACCCGCTTCTCCCCTTCCAAATCCGGGTAAGAGGCGACATCGATATAGTGCGTAACCTGATCACCCTCGCGCGTATAACGCCCGGAATAGCTCATTCCCTGTATCGAGGCCCGCATATAGCGCAGCAGCCCCCGGAATTTAGCAAACACCGATACCTCACGGGTGTAAAACAGATCCGATAGAAACCCGATACGCTTTCTGCCCGATGTCATCAGTATGACGGACATATATCCGTTCTCGCTGTACACCAGTCGCCCGGAGGGGCACTCACCAAAGGGGTAAACGCGTTTCCCGTTTACCCGGTATTCCACAGACTCCAGCCGCCAGCACCCTACCAACTCCCTCATCATGCCTCCTTATCGCGCCGCTCTGATGGCAACCAGACCCGACGCACGCGGGTTCCGACGTGTAGCACGCCCCATTCAATTTCAGCGCCCTTGATCCACCACTTGGCCAACCGGCAGAGATCGCCATCAGCGGCGTAACGCTGCAATATCATTCGCTTCGCCTCGTCATCCAACAAACCGTCAAACACGCTGCCGCCCGGTTCAACCACACCGGACATCACTCCATCATGCGTCGCCACGGGATCATCCAGGAAACGGCGCAGAGTCTGGGCAAGCTCCGCCTGGTTGTCCGTTGTCACAGCCCAGCGATAACTACCAGCCACGCGGCCGGTTTGCAGAGTGTATGCCACGTCCGCCAGGCGCAAATTGCGGTGCGTGGTGATAAAGCGTAACAACCGGCGCAACTCCGCCAGCAGTCCTTCTTCATCAGCAGCAGCAAGCACCATAAGCTGAGTGGCCTGCTCCTCTGGTTCGGCTTCATCCTGTGGCGGTGCGACGCCCTCAATAATCGCGCCAGCATAAAAACCGCCGTATCCCTGCGAATTGATCATGGCGCGCAGCGGCACTTTTTCGCCCTCCTGAACATCAACACCCGGCATCTCCCACGGCGTCAGTTCCAGCGGCGTCCAGAACGGGGACTGCGGCAGATCCAGCGCCTTATCAAACGTGCTTCCCCGGTAAAAACCGGGCGCTAATTGGCCGTGTTGTAATTGCAAAACCACCTTAGCCAATTGAGAAATACCCGAAGCCGCACCGGCGTGCCCAATATTGGATTGCACCGAACCCAGAGCGCAGAATTGGCGATCTGCGGTATAGGAATCAAAAGCCCGGCTCATTGCTGCAAACTCCAACGCATCTCCCGCAGGCAGCCCAGCAGCCGCAGCATCAACGTAGCCGATAGTGCGCGGATCAATGGAAGAGCGGCGGAAATTTTCGCGCATCAGTTCCGCCAGCTTGTTCACCGGATTTCCGTGTTCCCCTAGCGGTTCGACAAAGCCCGTCACTGTCGAACGGATCAGTGCTATCACGTTATCGCCATCCCGCTGAGCGGCAGATAACGGTTTCAGCACAACCGCTCCCGCCCCATCGGCGAATAGCATGCCGTCGCGCGTTTCGGAGAAACTACGGCTGTCCATCCGCGTTCCCATCAGATTGAAACGACACAATAACCGCCATGCCTGCTCATCAAACCAGGAAACACCTCCGGCGATGGCGACCCCACACTCGCCCCGCGCCAAACTCAAACACGCGGTATGCACAGCGGCCAGAGAAGAGGCGCTGTGCGCGTTTACCGACAGACTTGGGCCGGTAAAACCAAACAGGTTTGAAACAATGCAGGATGTTGCCGCCACGGCAGTCGGAGAGCGTAGCGTTTGCCGATCTCCGACATCGCTGACTTCACCAACATACACACCAACCGGTAATCCACTGCGCTGCGCCAGCGCTGCCGCATCATACCCAGCGGACTCAATCGCATTCTGTACGGCTTCGACAAACAGCGCCTGAGCGGGCGCAAGCCGCTGAGCGTCCTTGCCGGTGGGCGACATGACTAGCTCATCCTCCCGGACAAATCCCCCCCATTTGCTGTAGCTCAGCCCCTGCGCTATCGCCTCCTCACGGTTCGGGGTATAGAAACCTTCCAACGACCAGCGTTCCGGTGGCACTTCTTCGATGCAATCCTCGCCCGTTTGCAACTTTTGCCACAGCGCCCCGATATCCGGTGAACGTGCAAAGTGGGCGCTGATGCCAATAATCGCCACCGGTTCATCGTTGACGGTGGGTTTCACTTCAGCACCCATACTGGCGTTGCCGGCATTGGTCGGCGATACAACCCGTACGCTGGCTTGCTGCTCCTGAATACTACCGCTTGCCTTTGCCAGATAAGCCGCCAGCGCGCTAAGCGTTGGTGTTTCAAAGAACACGGCCGGCGTCAGCGTTAAGCCAAAACGCGCACTCAGCTTTTCGCTGAACGACATCAGGATCAGCGAATTCACACCAAACTCAGCGAGTGGAGCATCAAAATCTAGGCTCTCAACCGGCAGCATCAGTTGCTCAGCCACCATCGCCGCCAACTCCAGGCCGATCTGCCGGACTTGCCCATCGTCTTGCGCTTCTGGGTAGTCCAGTGCAATATCATTTTGCTTCAGCGCCTCATCCTTCCTGAAAGCCAGCACAATCTGCTGCCCCCAAGAGTGGATTGCCGCCGCGGGGAACTCCACCGAACGCCATCCCCCCTCCTGCAGTATCTGTTGCCAGGTAGACGGCGTCAGGGCAGGCGTTCCCGGTAAACGCAGTGCCTCGTCTTCAAATAGCCACCAACCGTCAAGCAACGCAAAGCTCAGGTGCGTAAACATGTTGGCACTGGCGATTTCATTCAACAGCAGCAAACCGTTGGGTTTCAGCAAGCTCCGGCTGTTATGCAGAGAAACCCGCACATCTCTGGTGGCATGCAACACGTTGGCGGCAATGACGATATCGTAGCTTTCGACCGCGATCCCCTGCTCCTCTGGCGCGCTTTCGATATTCAGCTTCCGCGTACGCAGATACGGCGCCTGCGCGAGATAGTTTTTCTGACCATAGTGGAGGAAAAAATCGGAGATATCAGTGTAGGTATACTCCTCGATATTCCCGGCCCAAGGGGCTAGCTGGTCAAAAATAAGCCCACTGGTGCCGCCGGTACCGGCGCCAATCTCCAGGATACGTAATCTGACCTGCGGCGCCTGCGCCACACGAGCCTGCACATAGGTGGCAAACCGCTCCGCTAGCACGCCATTGAAGCGATCGGCTACCGGATTATTGCGGTAAACATTTTCCAGCAGCGCCATTTGCTCTTTGGCAAACAGCACCTCGGTAGTCTGCTTCTCACCACGCAAAATCGCCGCGAGGGACAGCAATAAAGGCTCCATCAGTTTCACCTGCGCGGTTAACACCGGGATCGCTGCCAGCGCCTCCCGAGCCGCCGCCCACTCTCCCCACTGGGTTTGCCAGTCCGGCGGGGCGACGCTGAGATCGATACCCCGCTCCTGCAACATCGCCAGCGTAGCCTGATACCAACGTCGGAAAGCAGGCGTGACTTTTGTCTCATCCGCCAGCCACCCCAGGCTGCCAATCTGTGCCCAGGCCAGCAGCGTGAGATGGCGTTCAAAGACGATCACTTTGTCTGCACCGTCAATCGGCGTCTGTTCCTGTTCCGGCGCCGGCATCAGCGTCACCCGCGGCGCAATAGCAGGCGGCGTAGTATTGGCTGCCGCAACTGCACCCAGAACCGCCGGGAGACGTATCGCGGGCAATTCGCTCTGCGCACCGTCCGACAGCTGCGCCTTGACCCAGTATCGATCACGGGCAAACGGGTAGCTCGGTAAATGAAGCCGACGCGGCGGTTGTGAGCCAAACATTGTCGGCCACGGCAGCACGTACCCCTGGCAATACATATCCCCCAGCATCAGCAGCGCCTCGCGCAGGCTTACCGCCTCTCGCGGCACGTTGATCCCGGCCAACAGCGTTTCTCCGTAAGTCTGCAACGTTTTCTGCGGACGGAAATCACGCCGGGTATGACCCTGGAGCAAATTCGCGGGCGCTTCCCCCTGTAATGTCAGCTCCAGCACAGAGGCTGCCTCATCGCCATCCTGCACTACCAGAGCACAGCGGTGGGTAAAATGATGGCGGCCATTAAGCAAGGTGTGGCTCATCGCCTGCAATTCGCTGGCCTGCCATGTTTTCGTCTGCAACAGCGCGCTCAATTGCCCTAGCGATTGCCGCAATGCCTCTGCCGTTTTGGCCGACAACACCAGCAGATGGTACGGCAACGGTGGCGTAACCGGCGTGGCCGACGTGGCAACGAGCTCTGCGCCCTGCACCACCACATGCGCGTTGGTGCCGCTCATACCGAAAGCGCTGACCGCCCCCTGCCTCACCGAGGCCGCCTTGATCGGCCACGAGCGCGCCTGCTTGTTGACGTAAAACGGACTGTTTTGCCACTCGATATATTGGCTTTTCTGTTCACAGTTAAGGCTGGCCGGAATAGTTTCATGGCGCAGCGCCTGGACCAGCGCCACCAGACTGACCAGCCCGGATGCTGCCAGCGCATGGCCCAGGTTCGGTTTGCTCGACGTCAGCGCGCAGAACCCCCGACGCGCAGAGTAAGGTTTGAATGCCTCATTCAACGCGTTGATTTCTATCGGATCACCCAGCGGCGTCCCGGTGCCATGCGTTACGATATAGTCAAAGCGGTCCGGCGCTATCCGATAGCGCTGGTAAATACTCTGTAGCAGCCGGGTCTGCGCCGTGCCGCTCGGCGCGGTGATCCCCTGCGTTTTTCCGTCATAGTTAATGCCGCTGCCGGCAATCACCGCATGGATCGGATCACCGTCCATCCGGGCCTGCGACAGGCGTTTGAGCACCAGTGCCACGCAGGCCTCGCCGGGCACCATACCGTTGGCGCGCTGGTCGAAGGCATAGCAGATCCCATCAGGCGATGACATACCAGACATCTCCATCAGGCCAATCGCCATCGGCGTCGCCATCATGCTGACGCCAGCAGCGATCGCCGTGTCGCATTCCTGAGTGCGCAGGCTCTGGCAGGCCTGATGTAAAGCCACCAGGCCGGAAGAGCAGGCGGTATTGATCGCCATCGTTGGGCCATGCAGATCCAGCATGTAGGCCAGGCGTGAGGCAAGCACCCCGTTATGGCCAGCGGTCAGTGCGCCGACATCCGGCATCTCGCTGAACAACTGGGCATAATCGCCCTGCTCAACGCCGACGAACATGCCGATATGATGCTGTTGCAATTGTTCGGGGCCGTAACCGGCATCCTCCAACGCCCGCCAAGCCTCCTGCAATAACAGCCTTTGGCGTGGGTCCATGATTGCGGCTTCACGCGGCGAGATCTCAAAAAATAGTGGGTCAAACTCGTCAACGCCGGGCATCGAGCCCATCCGGTATTTCGCCGCTTCATCCCATCGCCCGTCCGCAGGCAGGCGCTCCGGCGGATAAGGCTGCACCACACAACGCTCCTGCGCCAGAATGTCCCACAACGCCTCGGCATCGCGCGCCTGCGGAAAACGACCGCTGATGCCGATAATGGCGATCGGATCGTCCATGGCAGCAGGTACGGATGATGATGTTTGCGCGCTCGGCACCTCTGCTTCGCTCAAGGTAGAAGCGGCGGACTCTCCAGCAAGCTGACCAGGTGCCTGATAAAACTCCGCCATCAACGGCTGGTATTCCTCCTCCAGGTAATCGGCCAGCCGACCCAGAGTGGGATAGTTGAAAAACACCGACGGCGACAGGGAAAACCCGTAATACTCATTCACCTTTTGGGTTATCTCCACCAGCCGAATTGAGTCAAACCCGTACTCCGCCAAATTGGCGTTCGGATCCAGTTCCTCACGCCGGATACCCAGCAGCAGGTGCACCTGCTGCTGTAAATCCCAGGCAATACATGCATTGAGACTCAGGCCCGCCATTTCCGGGTGATAACCCCGGCCGGCGTTTTGCCCCGGCTGAACGTCGGTAACGTCCGCACGCGGCTCTTGCACCGTCTGGCGCGTTAACGACTGCTGTAATAAGTGGGCCATACGTGGCGCATCACCTAACGTAATCAGCGGTTGCGTTTGATTATCCATTCGCAGCATCTGCTCCAGCAGGCGCATACCGTCCCCCGTCTCCAGCGCCCCCTGTCCGCTGGCCACCAGGTATTGCTCGATCAAGTCAGCATTTTTCTCATTCATGCCGCCGTCATGCCAGAGCGGCCAACCAAGGGTGATAATGCGTTTTTGCGGCTGCGCCTGCTGGCATAACCGCGCCCAAGCCATCATAAAACGGTTCGCCGCAGCGTAAGCGCCGCTACCGAAATCGCCGATAGAGGCCGACAACGAGCCGAAATAACAAGCCAGGTGCAGAGGCTCATCACACAAAATCTCATTGAGGATCTCAACGCCGACGGTTTTTGTTGCCAGAATTTGCCTGAATTGCTCGTCCGTGGTGGTCAGTAAGTCGGCCTGTTCCGACAAACCCGCCACGTGAATGACACCGTCAACCTGACCAAAACGTGCCTTCACTTGGTGATACGCTGCCGCCATCGCTGCCCGGTCGGTGACATCGGCCTGAACATACAGCGCAGAAGCGTTATTGGCTGATAACTGGGTAATCAATTGTTGCCTGGCAGCATCAGGTGCGCTTCGTCCACTCAACACCAGATTGACCCGATAGTGCGTCGCCAGATAATGCGCGGTTTGCGCACCAATGCCGCTCCATCCCCCGGTGATCCAGTAGGTCCCGCCATTACGGAACGGTGGTTCCTCCACCTCTGGCACCCTGGGCGTTATCGGAGCCACCTCACAGATATGGCGGATACCTTCCAGATACATCACATCCCGCAGGCTATCCTCGGCGAGTTCACCCCACAGACGTTCAAGCCAGATAGCAAGCCCGCTTCGCTGCTGTGCCCGTTCACCGACGCTGACGGCAACCATTGCCGGAAAACTGAATTTCAGCGAGCGGACCAGCCCGATACGGGCCTCAAGATAAGCCTGTGCCACATCGGTGGCGCCATGTCCCGCCCAGAGTAAGCGTCGGCACGGGATAGCACTCAGATTCAACGCCTTGAGCAACTGGAACATGCCGGAGAGATCGTCTTTGCCCTCGTCGGTCAGGGAGCGAAGATCCAAAAGTACATCAATGTCCGCCCCCCGTTCGGCAACGCGCCGCAACGCATTCAGGTAACCATCCACCGAACCGGAGCCCGCGTAGTAGACATCGCCGCCTTCCGGTACATTGCCAGCGTTGCCGTTGAGGATAAACGAAACGCCGATCTCCGCAGCCACACCCGCAAAAAATTGCCTTATCTCGGCAAGTGACACGTCATCACCCGGCAGGCAGAGAATGTGCCGGATAGCGGGCGAAACGACACTTTCAAGCGGCTGTACCTGCCATTCCTCAGTAAAAAAAACGGGGTCATAGCGCGGCACGGATAATCGGCTGACCGCGATTTCCTCCGTGCCCAAGGCAATTTCCGCACTTCCGGCTGCCACCGGCGCGACCGATACACCTGGCACCCAGCAGCGCTCTCTGGCAAACGGATAAACCGGCAGGCTCAGTCGTTGCGGCTTATGTTCCGGCCATAGCCACAACCAGTCGATCTCCGCTCCCAACGCCCACTGGCGCGCCAGCGTCTGCAGATCTTCCGCCGCTATCCAGCGGCGAATCGTCTCATCACGCTCATGTTTGTCGGCAAATGCGATAAGCTCGTCAGGGTCATGTTCCGTTTGCGGGGCGCCCACTGCCACGCGAAGCTGTTCCACCAGCCCGGCCAGTGAATCCACCACCAATGCCAGCCGGCAGTTCATGGCCTCACGGCCCGTTTGCAGTGTCCAGGCCAGATCGGCCAGATTGACCTGGTGTTCCGCAAGAAATCCCAGCAACTGTTCCGCCTGCATCCATAAACGCTCTTGGGTGCGCGCCGACAGCACGATAAGCTGCGGCCCCGCTACCGGCGTCTCTATGCTCTCCCCCCGATACTCTTCAATAATCAGGTGCGCATTCACCCCACCTGCGCCAAAGGACGACAGCCCGGCAACGCGCGGAAGTTCTCGCATCCTGCCGTTTACAGCCAGTTGCGGGCGCTGCCAGGGTGCACTTTGTTGCTGCACCACGAACGGCGTCTGACTGAAATCAATATGCGGGTTCAGGGTTGCACTATGCAGGCTTTTCACCAGTTGGCCGTGCTGCATCTGCAACAGAATTTTGCTTAAACCGGCCATGCCCGCCGCGCTCTCACAGTGGCCGATATTGGATTTCACCGAGCCGATAGCACAGTACTGGCGTTTATCGCTGTCGAACGCCTGGCTCAGGGCACGGATCTCAATCGGATCGCCCAATGCAGTACCGGTGCCATGTGCCTCCACATAGCTGACCGCTTCTGCGGCCACTCCCGATTCGCGTAGCGCACGGCGGATCGCCTGTCCCTGCAATTTGGGATTGGGTACGGTAAAGCCGTTTACCTTGCCGCCGTGGTTCAGTGCGCTACCCTTGATCACGCCGTAGATATGATCGCCGTCCGCCACCGCTTGATGCAGCGGCTTGAGTATCGCTGCGCCCACGCCCTCCCCGGGCACATAGCCATCACCTCCCTCACCAAAGCTCTGGCAACGCCCCGACCCTGAAGCAAATTGCCCATGCGCAAGCAGTATATATTTATTGGGGTGGACGGAAACGTTAACGCCCCCGGCCACTGCCACACTGCATTCCCCGCGGCGCAGGCTGTGGCAGGCCAGATGGATCGCGGTCAGCGAGGATGAGCACATGGTATCCACGGCCAGACTGGGGCCGTGAAAGTTACAGAAATATGAAACCCGGTTGGCGATCGATGCTGCGCTGCCGGACAGGACCATTTCCTCGCCTCGCGCCTGCGCCTGCGCGCCATACAGCTGGTACTCCTCATACATCACGCCGACAAAAACACCGGTGGTGTTCCCCTCTGCCCCCAGCGTCCGGCGCGAGTAACCGGCATCCTCAACCGCATGCCAGGCGCACTGTAAAAACAGGCGTTCCTGCGGATCGATATATTGCGCATCCCGTGGTGAGAGGTTGAAAAACAGCGGATCAAACTCATCCACGCCGTCGATAAACCCGCCCCAACTGCTGTAGGCGGCCTGCTTCTGTTCCGGCAACTGATGAAAGTAACGCTGCCATTCCCAGCGCCACGACGGCAGGGTGGTGATGGAGTCAACGCCGCCCTGCAGGTTATGCCAAAACTGCTCCAGGTTAGCGGCACCGGGATAGCGACCGCTCAACCCGATAATGGCAATATCCAGCGCGCCTTCAGCCCCACCCGGCACCACTAGAGGAGCAGGTGATGGCCAGCCGCCGCTCCGCTGAGGCCGCCGCAGGCTGCCGGTTGACGGCAATCCGCGATCTGCGTCGTTTTGCCGGGGCGCTGGCTGGTCGACATCCGGCAATGCCTGAAACGCCTCCTTATGATGCGTAATAAAGTACTGCGTCAGCTCGGCAATCGTCTGGTACTCAAAAAACAGCGTCACCGGCAGCGGCCCGAAAACCGATTCCAGATCGCGAATAAGTGTCACCGCCATCACAGAATCAATGCCGTATTTCTCCAGCGGCGCATACTCGTCAATGCGCGACACATCCAGATTAAGCGTACCGGATAGGCATTTTTTCAGATAGCGCACCATGCTTTCCTGCTGCGCATCATCGTTGGATACCGCCCTTGGCCGCACTGGTTCAGGGCGCGTCGGACTGGCGCCGCCCGCCAACCACTGTGTCAGCTTATTTTCGTCACCGTGCCAGACGGCAAGATGCGCCGCCGGATAACACAGCGCTCTGGTCATCACCCAGGGCTCCTGCTCCAGCGGCAGCGTGACCATCAACCCGTTACGTCGGAGATAAAAGCTCGTCGCCTCATCTGGCTGCATGCCTCCGCCGCTCAGCAGCGGCCAGTTCAACGACAGCGTGCGGCCATGACGCTCTCCTTTCTCCACACCCGCCTGGCGTAAAACGGCAAAATAATCCATAAAGCCGTTGGCCGCCGCGTAACTACTTTGCCCCAGGTTGCCAACGATCGCAGTAATAGAAGAACAGGCGATCAGCCACTCTAACGCGATATTGCGAGTTGCCAGATCGATAGCCATCAGGCCGGAAACCTTGGGCGCCAGCACCTGCTGCGCCTCGGCGGCGCTCATTGAACTCAGCAAGCGATCGTGCAACACCCCAGCGCAATGAATTACGCCATTCAGCCGCCCATGGCGGGCAATAATGCCCTGTGCCAACTCACCGGCTGCCTGCGCATCGCAAATATCCAACCCATGCAGTTCCACGGTGGCCCCCTGCGCGCGCAACGTCTCGGCAAACTGCTGCTGTTCCTCGCCATCAACGGTGCGTCCACTCAGCACCAGCACCGGCTGCTTCACTGCGCAGGCCGACTGCGCCAGACGCCGCCCCAACCCACCCAGACCGCCAGTGATCCAATACACGCCGTGATCTCGCCACGGTAGTGCATCCTCTGCGATAACATCGTCCGCACGGATCGGCGCCCAGTGCAAAACCTGGCGCGTTTCGCCGGCAAAACGCACCGACTCCGCCGCCGTATCTGCCTCATGACGCAGCATATCAACCCGTTGGGCGCTGTTGATCCATCCTGCGTCGTCCAGGACGACCAACTGCCCACGCAGACCTGGATGCTCGCGTTGCACGCTGCGCAGCATCGCGCCCAACCCCTGCATAACGCTGGCCTCTCCCTTATCTGTCACCACCAGCTGCAACCTGACCGATCGCGCCAGAGGATGGGCAATCATGTCACGCAACAGTTCCAGCAGTTGTAGGACACAGGCGACATAGCGCCGGGCCACATCGCCGTCGGCACTCAACTGAACACAACGATCCGGGCTGTACCGTTCGTCCAATGACACATCAGGTGCCATCTCAACATCGCATAACACCAGCCACAGATCGTCATTGCGAAATGCTTGCGCGGCAGAAGGTGCCGGGAGCAAAGCCTGTTCCGTCCAGAGCGGCTCCAGCAGAAATGTCCCCATTCCCTGATTCACATTTTTCATCAATATTCCCTTATTTTTTCTTAACTGTGCGGATCACTATTGGCCTGTTGCGTCGTGACAACGGCACTGCCCGCCAGGCGCATCGTGCAGCCTTTCATCTGCATCACCACCCGTCCGTCATCATCGGCAATGGAGATATCCCACTGCGGAACGGCAGCGGTATTTTCGGCACCTGCCTGCACAACCACCCACGGACGATCGGGCAACTGCGCCCAGCAACGGATCTCGCGCATCGCGAACGGCAGGGCCAGTTCCCCTCCCTGCGCGGTGCCGACAATGGACTGCAACGCGCCGTCCAGCAGATTCGGCGACCAGAGATAACCGTCACGCCGCATGCCTGCCGCCAGTTCGGCAACGGCCAGATCGTCGCCGCCGCGCAGAGTTTGCAGTACGCGCAACCCCTCGCCGTAACGCAACCCCAGTCGGGCGAACTGTGCATAAAGTGGAGCGCCGTCGATCGTCAACGTGCAGCGTTCGGTTAACGCACTCAGGTCCAGCAACGGCGCGTCATCGTGGGCGGTCGGCGTGGCATAGCCCTGGCTGTAAATCGTCGTTTGTTCCCCCTCACCGCTGTAAATCTCGTACGCAATACGCCCATCGTCCTGTGGCACCAACGCAATATGCACCTCCAGCTCGCCAGTGACCGTCAACGGACGCAGCCAGGTCACGTTCTCCAGACAGAAATCCTCGCCGTTGGGCTCGCCGCTTAGCGCCAGACTGACTGCCGCCCGCGCCCACTCCAATTGAGCGACACCCGGCAGCACCCCACGGCCCATGACCTGGTGATCGCGCAGCAACCACTCTTCGTCGACCAGCAGCGAGCTGTAACGCAATTCGTTGATATCGGAGATATTACGGTGTACCAGCGGATGCAGACGCAGCACCGTGGCCGTCATGGTAGCGGCGTTTTCCGGGAACCAGCAGCGTTCGCGGGCAAACGGATAGGTTGGCAAGCGCAGACGGTTGAGTTGCTGGCCCACGTACTGCGCCGACCAGGCTATATCCATGCCCTGAACCCAAAGTTCGGCCAGTTTGTCCAACTTCCCTTTCGCAATCCAGGACTCAACGGCCTGTTGCAAGTCCTCATCCGTACGGAATAACGACAATGAGTCGCCGGTGCGTTTGATCTCGCCGCGCCAGATGTTCTCCACTGCTACGCCGTCAAGCACGCAGCGCAGTTGCGCCATCAGCCCACGCTGACAATCCGCCACCAGCGCCATACGGTGCTCCATCGCATCACGACCCACCTGCAGCGTGTATGCCAGGTCTGTCAGGCTTTCCTCATGCTCTGACAGGTGTGAATACAACTGCTCCACCCGCTGACGCAGCGCGCTTTCGCTGCGCGCCGACAGCACCACCATGACCGCACCCTCGTCCGCCGTCCGTCTGCTTGCTGTCGGGTACTCCTGCAGCAGAATATGGGCATTCACCCCGCCGAAACCGAACGAACTGACCCCGGCACTGCGCGGCAGCGTCTCACCGTGGCGGCCTGTCGGTGCCACCCACGCTTGCGTATCGCTCACCACGAAGAACGGGCTGTTTTCCAGCTGGATATGCGGGTTCAGCGGCTGGCTGTTCAGGCTCGGCACCAACTGCCGGTGTTGCAGTTGCAGCACCGTTTTAATCACCCCGGCTACCCCGGCTGCCATCTCCAGATGGCCGATATTGCTCTTGATGGTGCCCAGGCCGCAACTGCCCACTGGCAACTCGACCCCCTCGCTCAGGGCGCGGAACGCCTGATGCAACCCCTGCACTTCTATCGGGTCACCCAACGCCGTGCCAGTACCGTGTGCTTCGATATACCCCAGCGCACGCGGATCGATCCCCGACTCCCTTACCGCCTGTTCGATCAGCCGCGCCTGGGCGGTCGGATTCGGCGCCGTCAAGGATGCTGCCCGACCACCGTGGTTTTCCGCACTGCCAACAATCAGCCCGTAGATATGGTCACCGTCACGCTCCGCCGCACTGAGCGGCTTCAGCATCAACATGCCGACCCCTTCACCACGCACGTAGCCGTCGGCCTGCGCCGAGAAGGTGCGGCAGCGCCCACCAGGGCTGAGCATCCCCGCGATGGAGAAACTCTGGTAGGCTTCCGGCGACAGCAGCGTGTTCACCCCGCCAGCCACCGCCAGTTCACACTGACCGCTGCGCAACAGCCCTACCGCGCGGTGGATCGCCACCAGTGAGCTGGAACAGGCCGTTTCTATCGGTTCGCTGGGGCCGTGCCAGTTCAGCCAATAGCTCATCCGGTTTGGCCCCATGGAGCCCACGCTCCCTGCCGCCGTATATCCCTCGATATTACCGCCGTTATACAACAGCAGTTGACCGTAGCCACTGCCGCTGGTGCCGACCAACAGAGCGGTATTGCTGCCGGACAGGCTTTGCACCGAGTAACCGGCATCTTCGATGACATGACAAACATGCTGCATCAGCAGCCGCTGCTGTGGGTCCATCGACAGCGCTTCGCGGGGTGAAATGCCGAAGAACAACGGGTCGAAGTACTCCACCTCGTCCAACACCCCGGCCTGCGGCATTTCTGCCGGTGCCATCGCCCCCCAGCGCGCCGCCGGCAGAGTGTCGATGCAGTCGAGCCCTGCTTGCAGATTGCGCCACAGTACGTCGATATCCGCCGACTGCGGGAAGCTGCCGCTAATGCCGACAATGGCCACCGGCTCTGACGCCGGTACGGCCAACATTTCACCTCGAGCCTCCCGCTTTATCCGATAGCTCGCAACGGCAACGGTTGCGGAATTCATCACCGCGGGTGCCCGCGTTACCGACGCTTTAAGGTTAAAAGCTTGCCCGTGTTCCCGCGCCAGATAGCCTGCCAGATCCGCCAGCGTCGGCGCTTCAAAGAACACCGTCGGACTCAGCGTCAGGCCATATCGCTCGTTCAGCACCTGGCCGAAGGAAGTCAGGGTGATCGAATCAAAACCAAACTCCGTCAGCGGCGTATCACGATCCAA
This sequence comes from Serratia sp. 3ACOL1, assembly GCF_003668775.1. Classification (NCBI taxonomy): domain Bacteria; kingdom Pseudomonadati; phylum Pseudomonadota; class Gammaproteobacteria; order Enterobacterales; family Yersiniaceae; genus Serratia; species Serratia sp. 3ACOL1. The sequence continues at coordinate 2,302,587 of NZ_CP033055.1, forward strand.
GGCTTCCGGCGGCAATTTGAGATGATCCGCGATCAGACCGCTGAGAATGCGCTCAATCTTGCCGGCGTCATCATCTCTCGTTACCGTTGAAACAACCTCCGGCTGCACGGCAACGCTAGCCGGGAGCGGCCTTTCTTCCATCGCTTCCCTCTCCAGCAGCAGCACACCGCCGCTCATCGCCTCAACGATTTGCTGACCAGACTGCGCGTAAGTACTCACCGCGTAAAAACCGCGGCGTGCCAGCACCCGCTGCCACATTTCCGGCGTCAGCGCTGGCGTGCCCGGCAGGCGCAGCCCAACGTCCTGCGCCTGCCACCAGCCGTCCAACAGCCCGAAGGTCAGGTGGGAGAACAGGCTGAATGTCGCGATTTCATTGAGTAACAGCAGCCCGTGTCGCTTCATCAGACTCTGAGTGTGCCGCAGGGTTGTTTCCATCTCCCGCGTGGCGTGCAGCACGTTGGCCGCCACCACCACGTCATAGCGCCCCGCCGCTATCCCCTGTGCCTGCGGCGAACGTTCTATATCCAACCGCTGCGTACGCAGATACGGTGCCATGGCGGCATAGTGTTGGTCCGCATGTTGCAGGAAATACGGAGAGATATCGGTGTAGCAATACTCTTCTATCTGCCCGGCGTAGGGCTTCAGGCGTTCAAACAGCAACGCGCTGGTGCCACCGGTGCCTGCGCCAATTTCCAGAATACGTAGCCGCGCTTGCGGGCCCCGAGCACACAGGTAGCTTTCCAGCCGATCCGCCAGCAGCGCGTTGAAAGCGTCCGCCACGACGTTACCGCGATACACCGCCTCCACCAGGTTCTGCCCGTTCTGCGGGAACATCACCGCCGTGGCTGCCGTTTCGCCACACAGGATCGCCGGTAGCGCCTCCAGCATCGCGTTGACCAGGCGGATCTGCGGCGTGTCCGACAGCGGCGCACAGTACGCCTGCCATTCCGCCCACGCAGTGTCCCATTCCGGTGCCGGATGAGACAGATCAACGCCTGACTCACGCAGCAGCGTCAGCGAGGTCTCCCGCCAGCGGCGATAACCTGCCGGTACGATGCAGTCCGCCGCCAGCCAGCCCAGCGCCGCCAGCCGCGACCACAGCAACGGCAGTAGCCGCTGCTCCTCCTGCTCCACCACCGCCATATCTACCGCTATCTCCGGCAGGCTGCCTGCCGCCAGCGTCACCGTCGGCGCCGCTGCCGCCACGCACGCTTCCAGCCCAGATTCCCCCACCAGCGCCTGAGCCGCGACCGCGCCGCTGACGTTAACGAACACCTGCCGGTTCAGCGGCCCACACAGCAGCTCTTCCAGCGCCGCCATCGCCGGTGCCGCCTCCACCGAGCCCAGCCCCAGCCGTGCCATGCGCGCACGGTAGTCGTCATCCGCTACCACTCCGACGCTGCCCCAGTAACCCCAGTGCATCACCTTCACCGCATACGGCCGCCGTGCCCGCTGTTCGTGGGCGAAGGCGTCCTGCCAGCAGCAGCCCGCCGCATAGTTCGACTGTCCAGGCGATTTGCTGAAGCTTTGCAGCGAAGAGAAATAGAGCACAAAGTCCAATGCCTCTTCACCGAACACCGCATCCAGGTTCAGCGCGGTCTCCGTCTTGGCCGTCAGCGCCGAGGTAAACCGCTCCTCGTCCATCCGCGCCAGGCTCTGATCCGCCAGCACGATGGCGCTATGCACCACCCCGTGGATCGCCCCGAAGCGCTCGCGGATAACCTCATACGCCAGCGCCAGCGCATCCCGGTCGCTGGCATCGGCTTGCAGATACAGCGGCTGCGGCCCCCACGCCGCCAACCGCTCACGGCCGACACGGATCGTGTCGTCCTCTACACGCCGCCCCAGCCACACCAGTTGCGCCTGATACTCGCGCACCAGGTACTCGCTGAACGCCATGCCGATACCGCCCGCACCGCCGAGCACCACATAAACGCCGCCCTGCCGGTAAGCCCCGCGCTGCGGTGCCTCCGGCCGACACCGCACCAGCGTCTCTCGCAGCCAGCGCCCTTCGCGCCAGACGCGCGGGTTGCCCATTTTCTCTGCCGGCTGTCGCTGCCAGTCGATCGCGTTCTCCGCCGTTCCGGCAGGCAGATCCAACACCCGTATGTGCCAGTGCGGGTACTCCTTCGCCAACGAACCGAGCAGGCCATGCAAGGCGGCCTGACCGGCATCTGCAGGCTCATCCGGCCCCACGGCCAGCGCCTGGGTGGTGATAATACTCAGGTACAGGCCGTGGCTGGCGTAGCCGCGTGCCAGCAGTGCCTTGATCAACCGCAGACCGGCCAGCACTGGGGCCACTTCACCGCCGCGCACGCGCCAAACCAGGTGTTGCGCCGCATCCGGTAACTGCGCGGCGAGTGTCGCCTCGCCAGCATTCCAGTCGACAGCCAGCTCAACCGCATCCGGCCAGTTCTCCTCTTCACGCGCATCCGCTAGCCAGAACGGCATCAGGGCCAGATTGCCGCTCGCTTCAGGTGGCATCACAGCCTTCATCGATGCAGCAGGACGCACTTTTGCCGCCTCACCGCCAATCGGCCGGGTGCTGAATCCGGCCAGTCGCATCACCTGTCGTCCCTGCTCATCAACAATATCAACATCCCACTGCCCGGCGGCGAGGTCCGCCGCCGGGCGCGCCAGCGCCCAGACGTTCTTCGGCATAGCTCCCCAGGCCGTGACTTCCTGCAAGGCGAACGGCAGCGCCGGTTCGGTATGCTCCCGCATCAGTCCAACCAGGCTTTGCAGCGCACCGTCCATCAGCTCAGGCAGCCAGCAATACCCCTGACCGTGCCGATCGGCAGGCGAACTCAGTTCGCCCAATACCATTTGCGCACTCACGCCTAAGCGGCGGATAACCTGGAAGCTGTCGCCGTAATGCATCCCGCCGAGTTCAAACTGCTGATACAGCAGCTCGCCCTCGATATGTTCGCCACACCCATTGCGCAGCGCAGACAGATCGAACTGCGGCGCCTCCTGCACTTCACTCAGCCGGACGTAACCCTGACCGTAAACCCGCGTCTGCGCCTCTTCTTCACGGTAGATCTCATAACGGATACGGCCATCGTCATCAGGCTCCAGCGCAATATGTACGGTGATTTCCTCGCCAACCACCAATGGCTGCAGCCAGACAATCTGCTGCAGGCTGACGGCCCGATCGCGCTTTTCATCGCCCAGTGCCAACATCACGGCGGCGCGCGCCCATTCCAATTGCACCACACCGGGCACAATGGGCTGCCCCTGCACGATATGATCGCGCAGGAACCACTCTTTGCCGGTCAGGGTGGTGCTGTAACGCTGGCGGCTGAAGTCTGAGGTATTACGCTGCACCAGGGGGTGTAACGCCGCACCGACACTGACGTCAACAGCAGCCACATCATTCTGTTCCTGAGGCAGCCAGTAACGATCGCGGGCGAACGGATAAGTAGGCAGATGAAGCCGACGCGGCGGTTGCGAACCAAACAGGTTCGGCCACGGCAACGCATATCCCTGGCAATACATATCAGCCAGCGCCAGCAACGACTCCTGTACGGTAGCGGGCGCCGGCTGTGCGACGAGCCCGGTAATCAGCGTTTCGCCATAGGCCTGCAGTGCTTTCTGCGCGCTGAAGTCGCGCTTCACCTGTCCGTTCAACAGATTGCTGCGTTTGCCGCCCTGCAGCGCCTGTTGCAGGACATAACGCGCATCTTCGGCATCCTGGATCACCAAGGCACAGCGATGAGCAAAGTGCTGGCGACCATTAAGCAAGGTATGGCTCATTGCGCTTAACCCCTGTGCGTCCCACTGCCCAACGGCCAACGCCGCATCAAGCTGCTCCAGGCGTAAACGCAACGCATCAGCAGTTTTCGCCGATACCACCAGCAGGTGATACGGCAGTGCTACCATGGCCGCCATCGGCTGAGCGCAGCTCTCCGCCCCTTGAACCACTACGTGGGCGTTGGTTCCGCTCATGCCAAAGGCGCTGACCGCCCCCAACCTGGCACGCGCCGTTTCTGCTGGCCATGGTCGCGCCATTTTGTTGACATAGAACGGGCTCTGCGCCCAGTCGATATAATGGCTTTCCTGTTCGCAGTTCAGACTTGCCGGAATGGTTTCATGGCACAATGCCTGCACTAGCGCGACCAGATTGACCAGCCCCGACGGTGCCATCGTGTGTCCGATATTCGGTTTGCAGGAGGTCAGCGCACAATATTGGCGGCGCTGACTGTAGGGTCTGAACGCTTCGCACAGCGCGTTAATCTCCACCGGATCGCCCAGTGGCGTACCGGTGCCATGGGTGACGATATAATCCATTTCATCAGGATTAATGCCGCAGCGTTGGTAGATCTCGTCGAGCAACTGTGTCTGTGCTGCGCCGCTTGGCGCAGTGATCCCCTGGGTTTTGCCATCATAATTAATGCCGCTGCCCACAATGGTGGCATAGACCGGGTCGCCATCCCTCTGCGCCTGCAATAAGGGCTTAATCACCAGAGAAACGCACGCTTCGCCAGCCACCAGGCCATTGGCTCGCTGGTCAAAGGCATAGCAAACCCCATCCGGCGACAACATGCCGGAACGGGACATCACCTCCAGCGCCAGCGGCGTCGTCATCAGACTGACCCCGGCGACGACGGCGGTATCGCAATCTCCGGCAAGCAGGCTACGACAGGCCTGATGCAACGCCACCAGCCCGGAAGAACAAGCGGTGTTAATCGCCATTACCGGCCCGTGCAGATCCAGCATGTAGGCCAGACGCGCGGCCAAAATAGCGTCATGGTTAGCCGTCAGTGCCCCCGCTTCGGACATATCGTGGTACTGACGCACATAGTCACCCTGCTCAACGCCGACAAACATGCCGATTTTATGCCTGGCCAGTTGTTGACTCCCGTAACCGGCGTCTTCCAACGCACGCCAGGCTTCCTGCAGCAGCAGGCGCTGACGCGGATCCAGTGCTTGCGCCTCGCGTGGAGAAATGTTGAAAAATAGCGGATCAAACTCATCAGCGCCGGGGAGTGCCGCTATCTGGGCATTGACGTTTGCCAACGGCGCCGTAAGCCGTTCGTCAGGATAAGCGGCAATTACGCTGTCTCCCTGCGCCAGGATCTGCCAGAAGGCGTGGCTATCCCGCGCGCCCGGGAAGCGGCCGCTGATGCCGATAATCGCTACTGCTTCCTGGGCTACGGTGCAGGGCGTAGGCGCTGGCTGAACGTTTTGAGGGATTGGCGCGGGTTGAATACTGCCAGGGCCAAATGCAGGCTGAGCGCTCAGGGGCGCTCGCAGCGCAGGCGTATCATCACGCTGTTGGTAAAACAGGCTCATCAACCCGCCGTGAGTCTGCTCAAGATACGCCGCCAACTGTTCGAGCGTGGAGTAACTAAAGAAAACCGATGGCATCAGCGTCAGGCCGTAATAGGCGTTAAGCCGCCGCGTCATTTCAATCAGGCGTACAGAATCCACGCCGAACTCACTCAGATTGGCATCCACCTCCAGCATTTCGTGCGACAAGCCAAGCATTTGGCTGGTCTGCTCCGTCAGGTCCCACAAGATACATTGACTTAGATTCAGCCCCTTCATCTCAGGACGATAACCTTGCCCAGGTACCAGCGGCGACGCTTCATTCGGTTCAACGTCTGCAACCACCTGCCGCGTCTGCGCCCGCAACAGCAGTTGCTCCATCCGTTGCGGCTCGCCCACCATCACCAACGGTTGTCTGCCGTCATTCACGCTTAGCAGCGACTCCAACAGATCCATACCTTCATCGGTTTCCAGCGCCCGCTGACCACTCGCGTTCAGATAGCGCTCCATACTGTCGGTATGCCCTGCGCTCATTCCGCCATCACGCCACAACGGCCAGCCGATCGCCAGCGCGCCAGCACCGTGCAAACGGGCATGCGCCAACATAAAACGGTTCGCCATGGCGTAGGCCCCGCCGCCGAAGTCGCCGATAACCGCCGAAACCGAACTCAGATAACAGATAAAACGCGCTGGCTGCTCACTGAACAGCTGGCTAAATATCCGCGTTCCGGCAATTTTAGCCGCTTGTACCTGGCGGAACAGCGCTTCGCTCACCGTCAGAATATCTTCCTGCTCCTCCATCCCGGCGGCATGAATAACGCTGTCAATCCGGCCAAAGTGCGCTTTCGCCTGCTGGTAGGCCAGCTTCATCCCGGCACTGTCCGTTACGTCCACTTGCAGATAAAGCACCTGCACCTGGCACAATTCCAGCTCCGTAATCAGTCGCCGTTTGCCCTCATCCAGTTCACCGCGCCCACTTAACACCAGGTTAACCCCGTGTCGCTGGGCCAGACGCTGGGCAATGCGTATACCTAACCCACCGCAGCCGCCCGTGATCCAGCAGACATCCCCCTCACGGAAAGGCCTCTCGCCAACGCTCGGCGGCAATAGCGAAATCAGTTCGCTAATGTGGCGTACTCCCTCCAGATACAGCACATCGCCACAAGACGTGGCATTAATCTCAGCCCACAACCGCTCCAGCCAACCGGCGATTGAGGTTGGCTGAGTCGCTCGCTCATTGACGGTGATCGCCGCCATCTCCGGGAAGCTGAACTTCAGCGAACGCACCAGACCGATACGGGCCTCCAGAGCTGCCTGCCCGTCGTCATCGTCACAGCTGCCAACCCACAGCAGACGGCGGCAGGCGATTTGCTCGCCGTTCAGTGCCCGGAGCAAATGCAGCATCGGGACGGCGTCATCATTGGCACAGGATAGCGAACGCAGGTCCAGCAAAGCGTCGATTTGACGAACGCTGCCCAACGCTACACGCAACCCCTCCGCAAGCGTCTGTGTCGTGGCGCTGACGCACCACATCTCAATGTCCGGCAGTACGCCGGTAAAATAGCTGCGCACTTCGGCTTCCAGTCCGCTATCGCCGAGCAGGCAAAGCACCCGCCGCACAGCGGTTACTGCGCTGCCCCCCTCAATGGGCTTAGCTCGCCACTCTTCGCTGAAACAGACCGGCTTGGTGCTGGTTTCTTCCTCGGTAACCGCGGCGCTCTCCTGCGCCGCTTTAGCGTCTGGGATCCAGCAACGTTGCAAGGCAAACGGATAGGTCGGCAAGCTAAGACGCCGTGGCGTGGTCACGCCATACAGGCCGCGCCAGTCAACGGCGCCCCCCTGCACCCACAGTTCAGCCAACTTCGCCAGTTTGCCTTTGTCGATCCAGCGGGTGATGGCCTGGCGCAGATCGTCATCGGCGCTAAAGACCGACAACATCGGCTGATTACGCTTCACTTCTCCCTGCCAGATATTTTCCGCCACGGTGGCGCCCTGCATCAGGCTATGAAGACGCTCGATCAGTCTTTGCGGGGTGTCCACGACCAACGCCACGCGCACCGGCATCGCGTCACGTCCCATCTGTAGCGTCCAGGCAAGATCGTTCAGATTGATGCTGTTGACGCAAAGATAGGCATGCAGGTTGGCGATAGAGACCGTTAACTGCTCGCGACTGCGGGCTGATAGCACGATAATTACCGGTCCGGCCGAGGTGGTGGATGCCAGCATAGGTGCAGCCTGATATTCCTCCAGCACCACATGAGCGTTAACGCCGCCGACGCCAAATGAGCTAACGCCAGCTCGCCGCGGCAGCTTATTGCCCCGTTCATCCGTTATCGCCGTCCAGGGGCGGGCTTCGTCAACGATATAGAACGGCTGCCCTTGCAGATTGATATGCGGATTGCGCGGTTGGTTGTTGATGCTCGGCACCAGCTTTTGATAGCGCAACTGCAACAACACCTTAATCACGCCAGCGACGCCAGCGGCCAGCTCCAGATGACCGATATTACTTTTGATGCTGCCCAAGCCACAGCAGGCTTCAGGCAACGTTCTTCCCGCTGCCAGATTGCGGAAGGCCTGTTTCAGCGCTTCGATTTCTATCGGATCGCCCAACGCCGTTCCGGTACCATGCGCTTCAATGTAGCCCAAGGTTTCTGGGGAAATACCAGCCTGGCGCATCGCCTTTTCGATCAACTGCGCCTGCGCCTGGGAGTTTGGTGCGGTCAACGAAGTGGCGCGGCCACCATGGTTCTGTGCCGAGCCACGTATGACTCCGTAAATATGATCGCCGTCGCGCTCAGCCGCACTCAGCGGTTTCAGGAGCAACATACCGACGCCTTCGCCACGCCCATATCCATCAGCGCCAGCGGAGAACGTGCGACAATAACCACCGGGGCTAAGCATCCCGGCCTGCATCAGCGTTTCCTGTAAATAATCGGACAGCAGGGTATTGACCCCCCCTGCCACAGCCAGTTCACACTCGCCGCTGCGTAACAGCTCTACGGCTTTGTGAATGGCCACCAGCGAACTGGAGCAGGATGTCTCTATCGGTTCACTCGGCCCGTGCCAGTTCAACCAGTAACTCATCCGATTCGGCCCCATGGAGCCGGCCAGTCCGGTGCCGCTGTAGCCGGTAATCGCCACGTTCGCCTTTGACAGCATCTCGGCGTATCCGCTGGTCATGGTGCCGACCAGCAGCGCGGTATTGCTGCCAGATAAGCTTTGCACCGAGTAACCCGCATCCTCGATCGCTTTATGGACATAGAGCATCAGCAGGCGCTGCTGCGGATCCATTAACCGGGCTTCGCTCGGCGAAATACCGAAAAACAGCGGGTCAAAGGCGTCAATATCGTCAATGATGCCTGCGTGGTCTATGGCCGGCTGCACGCCGCCTGGCCAGCGTTCGGGCGGCATTGCTACAATGCAGTCACGTCCTGCCTCCAGGTTGTGCCACAGCGCATGGAGATCCGGCGACTGCGGGAAACATCCGCTCATCCCGATCACCGCGATAGCTTTCTCTGCCACCGGTGCAACACGCATTGCCGACATTCGCTTGCGACGGGTGGAAGGCGCCTTGCGAGACACCGGCACCGGCACCGCAGTATGGGAAATAGAGAACGCCGCCGCCAAAGCATCGCCATGTTCACGGACCAGATATTTCGCTAACGCGCCCAGGGTCGGCGTTTCGAAAAAGACAGTCGGGCTTAGCGCAATACTGTAACGTTGATTAAGCAGAGTGCTGAATGACGTCAGCGTGATGGAGTCAAAGCCGAACTCAGCCAGAGGGGTATCAGCATCCAGCATATCCGCCGTCAGGTTGAGGTGCTTAGCCACCAGCTCCATCAACGCTCTTTCCACCTGTGCCGTCAGCTCATCGCAGGAGTCGACCGCCGCCGCGACGCAATGGTCATGCTGCCCGCTCTTGACGTCGGCAGGCAGGGGCGATGTGGTCGACTGTGAAGTCGCCTGCACAGGCTCTGGCGCAGCGCTCGTCGGCACCGTCCGCAGGGTAACACCGCTCAGCCGCAGGGCAACCTCGCCCTGCTCATCGGCAATAACGATGTCCAGCTTACGCACGGCATCACCGTCAGCGTCACCAGGCCGTACCACGACCCAGGCGCGGGCGGGCAAAGGACGCCACGACTCAATGCGTTGCAGGGCAAAAGGTAACGCCAGCGCCGGTTCATGGGCCAACGCGCCGCTGGTTTGCAGTGCGCCATCAAGCAGGCTGCCCGGCCATCCATACGCCTCAAGCTCTGCCGTCTCCGGCAGATGCAGTTCGCCGATCGCCAGATCTTGCGCCAGATGGAGCGTTTGCAACACCCTGAACCCCGGGCCATAGCGCACACCCAGTTGCTCATACGCCGGGTAGATTTGGTCTTTTTCAGACACGTGCTGGCACTCGGCCTGCATGGCGGCCAGTTCGATGTGTGGCGCATCGCCAACGGATGCGGCGAAGGCCTCACCCTGGCTATAGAGTCGCTCTTCGCCATCGTCGTCGCTGTAGATTTGGTAACCGACGCGCCCGTCACCGCCTGGTTCCAGATCGATATGCACGTCCAGCGCCTGCTCCACGGCCAACGGCCGTAACCAGGTCACGTTTTCCAGTACCACGCCGTGTGCCGCCTCGTCGCCCAACGACAGAGCAACCGCCGCACGCGCCCACTCCAGTTGAATGACGCCCGGCACAATCGCGCGATCCTGCACAACGTGATCGCGCAGGAACCACTCTTCCCCGGTTAAACGCGTGGTGTAGCGCTGCCCGGCAAAATCTGAAGTATTACGGTGCACCAGTGGATGCAGGCGATCTTCTCCGCCACCGTCGCCGCCCGGTTTCACGGCAGCCCAATAACGTTCACGGGCAAACGGATAAACCGGCAAACTCAGGCGCTGCGGCGTTACGTCGTCGTACAGCCGCCGCCAGTCAAAACCGACGCCCTGCACCCAGAGATCCGCCAGACGATCCAGCTTCCCTTTAGCGATCCACACGCCGATGGTATGTTGCAAATCGTCATCTTCACTGAACAACGTCAACCCGTCGGCGGTCTTTTTGACGTTACCGCGGAACAGAGTACCCGGCGCGCTATCCCCGCTACCGACAGCGCGCAGCTGTGCCAACAGTTGTGTGACATCAGAGACCACCAGCGCCAGCCTGGCTGACATGGCTTCGCGCCCCAGTTGCAGCGTCCAGGCCAGATCGGTCAGATTGACCGGATGCCGCTCTAAGTAATCACACAGCTGGCCGATTCGGGCATGCAACCGCTCTTCATTACGCGCCGAAAGCACGATCAAGACCGGCTTGGTTTCTGGTGTGGTTGCACGATGAGGTGGCTGATATTCCTGCATCAGCACGTGCGCGTTCACGCCACCAAAGCCGAAAGCGCTCACACCCGCTCTCAGTGGCAGCACGTTACCCTGTACATCGCGGCACGGCTCCCAAGGCCGGTTTTCATGCACCACGCACAGTGGGCTGCCCGCCAGCGCGACATGCGGGTTGAGCGGCTGGCTGTTCAGGCTGGCGGCCAGTTGCCGATGTTTCATCTGCAACAGCACCTTGATCACTCCGGCGACGCCAGCGGCCAATTCCAGGTGCCCGATATTGCTCTTCAGCGCCCCCAGAGCGCAGTGCCCTTCGGGCAGAACGCGCTCGCCCGCCAGTGCACCAAGCGCCAGCTTCAGCCCCTGTATTTCAATCGGATCGCCCAGCGGCGTACCGGTACCGTGAGTTTCAATATAGTTCACGCTCTCCGGCGTCACGCCAGCATCGCCAAAGGCCGCCTCAATCAGCCGCGCCTGTGCGTTGGGGTTAGGTGCCGTCAGCGAAGCCGCACGGCCGCCGTGATTTTCGGCGCTCCCCAGCAGCAGGCCATAAATGTGGTCACCATCGCGTTCGGCGGCGCTCAATGGTTTGAGCATCAGCATCCCGACACCCTCACTGCGCACATAGCCATCCGCTTGCGCCGAAAACGTGTTGCAGCGCCCGGACGGGCTGACCATCCCCGCCTGGGTAAAGCTTTGCATCGCGTCAAGTGACAGCAGGGTATTGACGCCGCCGACCACCGCCTGATCGCACAACCCATTGCGCAACAGCCCAATGGCCCGGTGTACAGCGACCAGCGAACTGGAACACGCAGTATCGATCGGCTCACTCGGCCCGTGCCAGTTAAGCCAGTAACTCATGCGGTTAGGCCCCATACAGTTGCTCATCCCCGCTGCGGTGTAACCCGCCACCGGTTCGCCTGACCAACTTAACAGTTGCCCATAGCCCGTCGCGGCAGTGCCGACCAGCAGCGCGGTATTACTGCCGGAGAGGCTTTGCACCGAATACCCTGCATCCTCCAGAACGTTATAGACGTACTGCATCAACAGACGCTGTTGCGGATCCATCGACAGCGCTTCGCGCGGCGAGATACCGAAAAACAGTGGATCGAAGTACTCGACCTGCTCCAATACCCCACAAGGCAGCACGCCCGGTTGCTGCGGCTTCCCCCAACGGGTGAATGGAAAATCACCGATAGCACAGTGCCCGGCACGCAGGTTTTCCCACAATGCTTCAATATCGGGTGCACCCGGGAAACTGCCGCTGACGCCGATAACGGCGATCGGCTCCGCAGTACCGGCCTGCGACGCAGGCACACGGCGGCGGCGATGACGGGTTGATGTATGTGGCATCACAGTGCGCAGGATGTTCGCCGGGCTGACTGGGGTTCCGATCAGACGCTGCCCATGTTCACGTGCCAAATAAGCGGCCAGTTGTGCCAACGTCGGTGCTTCAAAAAACACCGTCGGGCTCAGTTCAAAGCCATAACGTTCATTGAACACCTTAAGGAAGGAGACCAAAGTAATAGAGTCAAAACCCAGCTCGGTCAGCGGTGTATCGCGCTCCAGGGCCGCTGGCACAAGCTTAAGGTGGCTAACAATCAGAACGCGCAGGAGGCGTTCTACCCCGTCCGTCAGCGCATCGTCGGAAACCGTTGGTGGCACGTGCACCGCCGACGCCCCGGATTCCTGTTCGCAACAGAAAACCCCATCGCTCATGGCCTGCAACACCTGCTGCCCCAACCCGTCCAACTCCGGGGCCAGACACTGCGCCGTGTGAAATCCACCGTCACTCAGCACCCTCAGCCAACTCTCCGTCGCCAGCCCTGGCGCGCCCTCCAGCCTCAACCAAGGGTCGTCGGCCAGCCACCACCCGTCCAATAAACCGAAAGTCAGGTGGGTATAGACACTGGCGGCGGCCATTTCATTGATCAGCAGCAACCCGTTGCGTTTCAGCAGGCTCTTGCTGTGACTCAAGGAGCGACGAATATCCCGTGTGGCATGCAGCACGTTAGCGGCCAGCACGATGTCATAGCTGCCAACGTCCAGCCCCTGCGCCGCAACAGATTGCTCAATATTCAGCCGGCGCGTACGCAGATAAGGAGCCTGCGCCTGGAAGGCCGCTTGTGCATGGGGGAAAAACGCCGGTGAAATGTCGGTATAGGCATACTCTTCAATATTAGCCTGGTAGCGGGCCAGACGCTTAAACAGGCTGGCGCTGGTGCCGCCAGTACCGGCACCGATCTCCAGAATGCGCAAACGGCAGTCCGGTTGTTGTTCCAGCCGCGCCTGGACATACTGCTCCAGACGGTCGGCCAGCAAATCGTTAAACAGCTCCACCAACGGGTGGTCGCGGTAAATCCCCTCCACCAGTTCCAGCCCACCTTGTGGGAAGATCACCGCTGTGGCGGCCTGCTCACCGGACAAAATCGCCGACAGCGCACCCAGCGTCGTGTTAATCAGCCGCAGTTGCGCATCAACCCCGGGCTGCCCAGCCACCGTGGCGCAAAAATCCTGCCACTGCGCCCACGTCTCTTGCCACTCCGGTGCCGGGGTAGACACATCGATACCGTTTTTTTGCAGTAGATAGCTCGCCGCAACGCGCCAGCGCTGCCAGGCTGCGGGGGCAGAAGCTCCCTCATCCAGCCAATTCATCTGCGCCAGTTGCGCCCACAGCAGCCGGCTTAAGTGCTGCTCCATCGCCTGCACTGGTGCCAAACCGCCGGGATGCGCCACGGGGGGCAACGCCGGTAACATCATTTCCGGCAAAGCCGGGGCGATGGCAATCGTCTTCCCGCCGGGGTCGGTTAACGCCCGCGCCACCGACGCATCCGTGGTCTTGATAAACCCGAGCTGATGCAGTGGGCTGGCAAGCAGTTTCTCCAACGCCACCATCGCCTGTGGGGCCTCCACCGACCCCAGGCCCAACTGCGCCATGCGTATGCGGTAGGCGTCATCCGCCACCACCCCGACGTTGCCCCAGTACCCCCAGTGCATCACTTTCACGGGATACGGCCTGCTGCGTTGATTATGCGCCACGGCATCGGCGTAACAGCAGCCTGCGGCATAATTCGCCTGCGCAGCGGCTTTGCTGAAGCTCTGCATTGCGGAGAAAAACAGCATGAAGTCCAGCGACAGCTCGCCAAACACGGCGGCAAGGTTGTGTGCGGTAAGGCTCTTGGCGCACAGCGCTCGGTTGAACGTGGTTTCATCCATTGTCGCCAGTGGACCGTCGGCTAGCACGATCGCAGAATGCACCACGCCGTGAACAGCACCGAACTGCTCACCGATCGACTCCCGCGCCAGCTCCAGCGCATCCCGGTCGGTGGCATCGGCCTGAAGATAGCGCGGACGTGGCCCCAACTCGCCCAACCTGTCAAGCTGAGCCTTGATGGCGGCATCTTCGGCACGACGTCCCAGCCAGATGGTCTGTGCCTGATAACGGCGGATCAGGTATTCGCTGAACGCACAACCAATGCCGCCCGCACCGCCCAGAATAACGTACACCCCCTGTTGCCGGAACGCAGGGGCTGCAACCTCAAAGGGGCGACACAGCCGCAGACAGGTGCGATGCCAGCGATATTCGCGCCATAATTGGGCATTGCCCTGGCCGTCGGCGCTTCGGCTTTGCCATCCGGTGTCTGCCAGCGTCTGTCCGGCGGGAAAATCAAGCAGCCGGATGCGCCACAACGGATACTCTTTCGCCAATGAACCGATCAGACCGTGAACCGCCGCCTGCTCCGGATCGATCACTTCATCCCGCACGATAGCCTGCCCTTGGGTAGTCAGCACCGTCAACCGCAGCGGCCGTTGGCCGTATCCCAACTTTAGGAGCGCCTGTACCAGACGCAACCCGATAAGCACCGGCGCAGTTCCCGCTACCGCAGTCACCTGCCAGAGCAGGTGGTCGCAGGAGACAAGTCCGGACAGTTGCGCCAGCAGCGCTTTCGGCAGCGTATCCTGCTCATGCTCAATCCGTAACGTTGTCGGCTGCGGCCAATCGTTATCAGCCACGGGCGTTTCTTCCGTGGTTTGCCAGTCCGGGAACAGCATCAGTTCGCCAACTAATGGCATCGGTTCATTCACCGGCGCCGTTGCCATTCCGCCCCATTCCGGCGCAGCGCTGGCGATCAGCTCCAACGCCAACTGCTGTTCATTATCATAAATCGCGATTTGCCAAGCGGGTTGCTCTGCTCCGATGCTGCGCCGGATGATCGCCGTCACCGCCGGTGGCAGTCGCCGCCAGCCGTAAACTGCGCTCACCTGCAGCGGCATCTCTGCGCCCAGCAGACATGTAACCTGCAGTACGCCATCAATCAGTTCAGGCGACCAGTCAAAGCTGTTTTTCTCCGTCTCCAGCGCGACAATGGCCAGATCTTCAGCGAGCCAAACGCCACGCACGCCGGAGGTTTGCGGCCATCCTGTACTTGCCAAACGTGCATAAAACGCTTCCGCCGTCACCGCCTGCTGGCAGCGTTGCCTGAACGCGTCCAGATCAACCGCGGATCCAGGCACCCCACCATGCTGTTCGGCATAGCCCTGGCAGTAAACCTGCGTCTGCCCGTCGTCGTCAGCGTATATCTCATAACCGATGCGTCCATCGTCCAACGGCTCGAGGGCAATATGTATTTCACACGCCCGCTCAACGACCAACGGTTGCACGCAGACAATATTCGCCAAATTCAGACCGGCGTTGTCAGCCTGCCCCTCCAGCAGCAGGCTGACCGCGGCACGCGCCCATTCCAGCTGCACCACCGCTGGCACCACCCTGAGCCCCTGTACCACATGCTCACGCAGGAAGTTCTCACTCCCTGTCAACCGCGTGCTGTAACGCAGTTCATGGATATCCGACGTGTTGCGCTGCACCAGCGGATGCAGACCCCGGCCTTCGCCTTCGCGCTCCGCCGCTATCCAGTAACGTTCCCGCGCGAACGGGTAGCCCGGCAGGCTCAACCGCACCGGCGCCGCATCACCAAACAGCCCCGACCAGTTCAGCCCGTACCCCTGGCAGTACAGCTCCGCCAGCGACAGCAGCCCCTCGCGCAACGCACCGCGCTCTTCCTGTGCCACCGTCTCACCGATCAGCCGCTCGCCGTACGTCTGTAATCCCTTTTGCACCCGGAACCCGCGCTTCACCTCCCCGTGGAACAGGTTGCTGCGGCTCCCCCCTTCCAACGCCTGTTGCAGCACGTAACGCGTCTCTTCCTCGTCCTCCACCACCAGCGCGCAGCGGTGAGCAAAATGCTGACGCCCGTTCAACAACGTGTGGCTCAGCGCACTGAGCCGTGCCGCATCCCACGCTCCCACCGCCAGCTCTGCCGTCAACTCCGCCAGCCGCGTCTGTAACGCCGCTTCCGTCTTCGCCGACACGACCAGCAGGTGGCACGGACGCCCCACCGCCGGCCGCCTCACGCCCGCCGATTCCGCCCCGCGCACCACCACGTGCGCATTGGTGCCGCTCACCCCGAACGCACTGACCGCCCCCGTTCTCACCCGGTCCGTCGCCACCGGCCACGGCTGCGCGGTTTTGTTGACATAGAACGGGCTGTTCGCCCAGTCGATATACTCGCTTTCCTGCTCGCAGTGCAGGCTCGCCGGGATGGTCTCGTGCCGCAGCGCCTCTATCAGCCCCGCCAGGCTCACCAGTCCTGACGCCGCAAGCGTATGCCCCACGTTCGGCTTGCTCGAGCTCAACGCACACCCCTGCTGCCGCCCTTCATTGCCGAAGGCCTCGCACAGCGCGTTGATTTCCACCGGATCGCCCAACGGCGTTCCGGTGCCGTGCGTCACCACATAATCCACCGCGTCCGGGCTGAGCCCTGCCCGTTGATACACCTCGCGCAACAGTTGCGTTTGCGCTATCCCGTTCGGGGCCGTGATCCCCTGCGTCCGCCCGTCGTAGTTGATCCCGCTGCCCGCAATAACCGCCTGGATCGGATCGCCGTCCGCCTGCGCCCGCGACAGCCGTTTAAGCACCAATGCCACGCACGCCTCGCCCGCCACCAGGCCATTCGCCCGCCGGTCAAACGCGTAACATACCCCGTCCGGCGACAGCATCCCGGTGTCGTGCATGGCATCCAGCACGGTCGGCGTCAGCATCAGGTTGACCCCCGCCGCCAGCGCCGTGTCACACGCGTTGTCCAGCAGGCTGCGGCACGCCTGATGCAGCGCCACCAGCCCGGACGAGCAGGCGGTGTTGATGGCCATCACCGGCCCCTGCAGATCCAGCACGTAGGCCAGCCTGGCGGCCAGAATACCGTCATGGTTGCCCATCACGCCCCCACGCCGTCCCACCCGCTGCAGGTAATCCCCCTGCTCCACGCCCACGAACATGCCCACCCGGTTTTCAGCCAGTTGACGTTCGCCGTAACCGGCATCTTCCAGCGCCCGCCACGCCTCCTGCAACAGCAGGCGCTGGCGCGGATCCGTCAGCTCCGCCTCACGCGGCGACATCTCAAAGAACAGCGGGTCGAACTCGTCCGCCCCCGGCACCGCCCCCAGCCAGCGCGTCACCCCGTCCTCACCCTCCAACCGCTCCGCCGGATACGGGCCGATAACGCTGCGCCCTTCCGCCAGGATCGCCCACAACTCCCGCGTAGTACGTGCGCCCGGGAAACGGCCGCTCATGCCAATCACCGCGATCGGCTCGTCATCCTCCGGCTGGCTTGCCGGGGACCGCGACACGGGCTGGCGTAGCGGTAGATCTGGTGATACCGGCTGCGGTGCTGACGATGGCTGATAAAACGCCGTCAGTTCATCGCCGAAGGTCGCCTGCAAATAGGCGGCGAACTGCCCCAGGCTGGGGTAGCTGAAGAACAGCGATGGCGTGAATACCACACCGAAGTGGCGACTCAGGCCTCGCGCAAACTCGGTCAGCGAAATGGAATCAAAGCCGTACTCGGTCAGTTGACGCTCCGGTGTGATTTCATGGCGCGGTAGCTTCAGCAGTTGCTGCGCCAGTTCGGTCAGGTCCCACAAGACCGACTCCGCCACATCCAGCCCCTTCAACTCCGGCCGTGCCCCGCCGCCAGCAGGTAAACGCTCAGGCCGCCGCGCTGACAGGCCCCCTGCCTGTGCCAACTGCGCCACCAGGCGTGGACGGTCGCCGTACAGTACCGCCGCATGCGCCGCATCTTGCCCCAGCAACCGCGACAGCGCCGCCACGCCTTCAGCGGCAGGTAACGGCACCAGGCCGCTGTCACGCAGTGCTGCCTGGGTTGCCGCCGTCATCCGCATCCCGGTTGTATCCCATAATGGCCAGTTCACCGACAGCGTACGCCCCGGCATCCGGCGTTGACGCTCACAGGCAAACTGGTCGAGGAAGGCATTGGCCGCGGCATAGCCGCTCTGCCCCTGATTGCCCCACACCCCGGCCAGCGAGGAACACAGGATCATCCACTCCGGCGCCAGTTCACGCGTTGCCGCATCCAGCGCCGCCACCCCGGCCACCTTCGGGGCCAGCACCTTGTGCAACGCCTGCGGCGTCATGGTCGCCAGCAGGTGGTCTTCCAACACCCCCGCACAGTGCAGCACGCCATTCAGTCGCCCATGACGGGCGGCGATATCCTGCGCCAGTGCGTGCACTGCGGGCGCGTCACTGACGTCCAGCGCATGCAGTTCCACCCGGGCCCCCGCCGCACGCAGCGCATCGGCAAACGCCTGATGCGCCGCCGCCGTCACGGTGCGGCCACTCAAAATCAGCAGCGGGCCAGCGGCCTGCTGTGCGATGGCCTGGGCCATCACCCGGCCCAGGCCACCCAGGCCTCCGGTTATCCAATAAACGCCGCCGTCACGCCACGGCATAACAGGGGCATTCACCGGCAGCTCTGCCCAACGCTGCACTTCACGCCGCCCGTCACGGTAGCGTACCAGCGGCTCCTCGGCGGCGGCTTCCGCATGCAGCAGCGTCGTTAATGCACTCTCGTCCTTCAGCACGGCCGGGTCGAGGATCAGCGTCTGACAACGCAGGTGCGGATACTCTTGCATCGCGCTGAATAGCATGGCGCTCAGCCCCTGCATCAGTACAACCTCATCGTCCTCCATCAACACCAGTTGAATACGGCGTGGTTGCCCCTCCGACGCCACCAGTTGCGCCTGCAAATCGGCCAGAATATCCTCGGCGTACTGCGCATAACGCTGCGCCGCACTCCCCTGTGCCGTAAAAAGAACATTCTGCGCCGTCATCAAGGACGCAGGCAACGTCGTGTCACACCACAGCCGCCGCACCTCCTCACTGGAATAAGTGGATGACGTCAGTGCCTGTTCTACCCAAGACGGCGCGATATACACCGCCGCAACTTCAGTGGCAATCGCCAAATCAGGTGAAGGCGCTGTCTCCACCGCCAACGGTGCCCAGTAGCGCTCTTTGGCAAACGGATACCCCGGCAAACTGATGCGTTGCGGTTTCAATTCTGGCCACAGGGCGAGAGGAGAAATCTCTGTTCCCATAACCCAGCTTCGCGCCAGTTCGCTTAGCAACCCTGCATCGGGAACGGTATTACCCAACTCCAACGGCTCGGGTGCCGCTACGGAATGGTCCGGCTCGCCGCGATAGCCATGTTCTTCTTCCGTTATGCCAGCAATCTGTGCCCGGAGCTTATCCATCAACCTGGCCTGCGAATCCACCACCAGCGCCAGCCGGCAGTTCATCGCCTCGCGCCCCGTCAGCAGCGTCCAGGACAGATCCGCCAGATTAACCTCGCGTTCCGCAAGAAATCCCAGCAATTGCTCCGCCTGTGCCTGTAAACGTTCCTGAGTACGCGCAGATAGCACGATCAGCTGTGGCCCCTGCACCGGCGTCGGTGCGATCTCACCCCGATACTCTTCAACGATCAGGTGCGCGTTCGCCCCGCCCGCCCCGAAGGACGACAAACCGGCAATGCGCGGGAATTCACGCATTTCGCCGTTCACTGCCAACTGCGGGCGCAGCCAGGGACCGGTTTGCTGCTGCACCACGAACGGCGTCTGGCTGAAATCGATATGCGGATTGAGGGTTTCGCTGTGCAGGCTTTTCACCCGTTGACCATGTTGCATCTGCAACAGGATCTTGCTTAAACCGGCCATACCCGCCGCACTTTCACAATGACCGATGTTGGATTTGACCGAGCCAATGGCGCAGTACTGACGTTTTTCACTGCCGAACGCCTGGCTCAAACCACGGATCTCGATCGGATCGCCCAGCGTGGTACCGGTGCCGTGTGCCTCTACATAGCTGACCGCTTCGGCGCTCACGCCCGCCTCACGCAACGCCCGGCGGATCACCCAACTCTGCATTTTAGGGTTGGGCACGGTATAGCCATTCACCTTGCCGCCGTGATTCAGCGCACTGCCCTTGATCACGCCATAGATATGGTCGCCGTCCGCCACCGCCTGTTGCAGCGGCTTGAGTATGACCGCGCCCACCCCTTCGGCAGGAATGTAGCCATCACCATCGGCAGCGAAACTTTTGCAGCGCCCATGAGTGGATGCGGCCTGAATCTGTGATAACAGCAGGTATTTATTCGGATGGACGGAGACGTTAACGCCCCCCGCAACCGCCACATGACATTCGCCACGGCGCAGGCTGTAGCAAGCCAGATGGATCGCAGTCAATGAGGAGGAACACATGGTGTCCACGGCCATACTGGGGCCGTGGAAATTGCAGAAATACGAGACCCGGTTGGCAATGGACGCCGCACTTCCGGACAGCAGCATCGGCCGCCCCTGGGTCTGTGCCTGAGCACCGTAGAGCTGATACTCTTCATACATCACACCGGCAAAGACGCCGGTTATCATAGAATCCGTACTGAGTTGCTGCCGGGTGTAGCCAGCGTCTTCAATAGCATGCCAGGCACACTGTAAAAACAGACGTTCCTGCGGATCGAGATACTCGGCTTCACGCGGAGAAATATTGAAAAACTGGGGATCGAATTCGTCCACACCGTCAATAAAGCCCCCCCAGCCGCTGAGGCCTGCCAACTCAAGTTCTGTCGCCTGCGGGAAATAACGCCGCCATTCCCAGCGATCCGGGGGGATGGGGGTAATACCGTCGACACCATTAAGCAGGTTGAGCCAGAACTGTTCCAGGTTGGCGGCTCCGGGATAACGCCCGCTCAGCCCGATGATGGCAATGTCCAGCGGTTGCGCGCTGTCATGCACGACTGCCTTGACTGGCGCTGGCCAACCGCGCTGGCCCCGGCGGCGTTTTTTTTCGTTCGGTGCCACCCCGACCGGTTCAACTTCTTCCTGCGGCGGTGCATCAAGTAGGCGTGCAAGCACCTCCTTGTGGTGTGCAATGAAATAGTGCACCAATTCGGCAATGCTTTGGCATTCAAAAAACAGCGTTACGGGCAAAGGCCCAAAAAGGCTCTCCAGTTCACGGGTCAGGGTGACCGCCATCAGGGAGTCGATGCCGTATTTTTCCAGCGCCACCTGCTCATCGATCCTGGCCACCGCCACATTCAGCGTGCGGGCCAGGCGCTGTTTCAGATATTGCGTGACGAGCAACCTGAAGCGTTCACCCTCTGACAAGTCCGGTGGTACAACACAATCTGCGCTATCGGGTACCTGCTGCACCTCCGGTTGTTCCACTACATCCTGCTGCTGTGGGGATACCTGTACTTCCTGTCCTGTGTGTTCCATGAATCTGTCCTTGTCCTGTTAATTCCCTTGAGTGAAAAAAGCACCCTGTCCGGCACCGAGCTTGACGGGGCGCATCGTCACCCCCAACAGCTGCATTACCGTGCTGCCTTCATCATCCACCAGGGTGATATCCCACTCTGGCGCGGCAGTGCTGTTCGACCGCCCTGGCTGCACTATGACCTGCAGCCGGTCAGGCAGTGCTGACCAGGCGCGAAGCTCGCGCAAGGCGAAAGGAAGAGCGATATCGCCTTCCCGTGCAGTACCAGCAATAGCCTGCAACGCACCGTCCAACAGCGATGGCGACCACAGGCAACTGTCCCTGTGACCTACCGATGCCAGCGCGGCCAAGGCCAGACCATTACCGCCACGCAGCGTCTGCACCGCCCGCATCCCTTCGCCATAGTCCAGCCCTTGCCCAGCGAACTGTGCATACAACCACGCGCCGTCTACCTGATCCGTGCAACATGCCGCAACCGCAGCCATGTCAACCACGGGGGCATCCGCCCCTAGCACCGGCGCAGCCTGACCCTGGCTGTAAATCACCTCATCCCCATCTTCGTCGCTATAGATCTCCCAGCGCATGCCCCCCTCTTCCTCTGGCGTCAACTCAATATGGATTTCCCGCTGTGTGGTGACTGTCAGTTGCTGCAACCAGACCACGTTCTTCAGGCAGATATCCGCACCATCAGGCTCGCCGCTCAACGCCAGGCTGACTGCCGCCCGCGCCCACTCCAACTGAGCGACGCCCGGCAGCACCGCGCGGCCCATGACCTGATGATCACGCAAGAACCACTCCTGCCCGGTTAGCTGTGTGTCGTAACAGAAGGCGTGTACACCAGAGAGATTGCGGTGTACCAGCGGGTGTAAATGCGGTATCAGACCCGGCGCCATGAGGCCGTTCTCTGGGAACCAGAAGCGTTCACGGGCAAACGGATAGGTCGGCAAGCGCAAGCGGTTGGGCTGTCGGCCTGTGTACAGCAATGGCCAGTCAATCTCAAAGCCCTTAATCCATAGCTGAACCAGCTCCTGAGGGACTCATCTCCCGCAGAGAACTCCTCTGTCGGCACGGACTTCACTTCACCGCGCCAGATGTTTTCCACCGCCACGCCGTCAAGCACCCCGCGCAGTTGCGCCATCAGCCCACGCTGACAATCCGCCACCAGCGCCATACGGTGCTCCATCGCATCACGACCCACCTGCAGCGTGTATGCCAGGTCCGTCAGGCTTTCCTCATGCTCTGACAGGTGTATATACAACTGCTCCACCCGCTGACGCAGCGCGCTTTCGCTGCGCGCCGACAGCACCACCATGACCGCACCCTCGTCCACCGTCCGTCTGCTTGCTGTCGGGTACTCCTGCAGCAGAATATGGGCATTCACCCCGCCGAAACCGAACGAACTGACCCCGGCACTGCGCGGCAGTGTCTCTCCGTGGCGGCCCGTCGGTGCCACCCACGCTTGCGCGTCGCTCACCACGAAGAACGGGCTGTTTTCCAGCTGGATATGCGGGTTCAGCGGCTGGCTGTTCAGGCTCGGCACCAACTGCCGGTGTTGCAGTTGCAGCACCGTTTTAATCACCCCGGCTACCCCGGCTGCCATCTCCAGATGGCCGATATTGCTCTTGATGGTGCCCAGGCCGCAGCTGCCCACTGGCAACTCGACCCCCTCGCTCAGGGCGCGGAACGCCTGATGCAACCCCTGCACTTCTATCGGGTCACCCAACGCCGTGCCAGTACCGTGTGCTTCGATATACCCCAGCGCACGCGGATCGACCCCCGACTCCCTTACCGCCTGTTCGATCAGCCGCGCCTGGGCGGTCGGATTCGGTGCCGTCAAGGATGCTGCCCGACCACCGTGATTTTCCGCACTGCCAACAATCAGCCCGTAGATATGATCGCCGTCACGCTCCGCCGCACTGAGCGGCTTCAACATCAACATGCCGACCCCTTCACCACGCACGTAGCCGTCGGCCTGCGCCGAAAAAGTACGGCAGCGCCCGCCAGGGCTGAGCATCCCCGCGATGGAGAAACTCTGGTAGGCTTCCGGCGATAGCAGCGTGTTCACCCCGCCGGCCACCGCCAGTTCACACTGGCCGCTGCGCAACAGCCCTACCGCGCGGTGGATCGCCACCAGTGAGCTGGAGCACGCCGTTTCTATCGGTTCGCTGGGGCCGTGCCAGTTCAGCCAGTAGCTCATCCGGTTTGGCCCCATGGAACTCACCACTCCGGCTGCACTGAACCCTTCAACCTCCATGCCGGTCTGGTATAACAGGCGGGCATAGCCACTACCATTAGTGCCAACCAACAGAGCGGTATTGCTACCGGACAGGCTTTGCACCGAGTAACCGGCATCTTCGATGACATGACAAACATGCTGCATCAGCAGCCGCTGCTGTGGGTCCATCGACAAGGCTTCGCGGGGTGAAATGCCGAAGAACAGCGGGTCGAAGTACTCCACCGCGTCCAACACCCCCGCTTGCGGCATCGCAGCCGGTGCCAGTGGGCCCCAACGCGCTGCCGGCAGCGTGTCAATACAGTCACGGCCTGCTTGCAGATTGCGCCACAGCACGTCGATATCCGCCGACTGCGGGAAGCTACCGCTCATGCCAACGATCGCCACCGGTTCCGCACGTGTGGCCGGACGGCTTTGCCGGAGAACGGGAGATATGCTGGCCCGATGGGGCTCCACCGGCGGTGTATTACCCACCGTTGTCGGTGAAGGCGCAAACGCAGTCGGATGCTCACGCCCCAGGTAATCAGCCAGATCCGCCAGCGTCGGTGCCTCAAAGAACACCGTCGGGCTCAGCGTCAGGCCATAGCGATCGTTCAGCAGTTGGCCGAAGGAAGTCAGGGTGATCGAATCAAAGCCGAATTCCGTCAGCGGTGTATCGCGATCCAACTCTTCCGGCGGCAATTTGAGGTGTTCCGCGATCAGGCTACTGAGGATCTTTTCTACCTGGCCAGCCGGACCGGTGACCTTTTGTCTGACGACCGTGACCGGGCGTGGTGCCGGTTGCGTTTGCGGTGCTAGCAACAGCACACCATCGCTCATCGCCTCAACGATCTGCAAACCAGACGCCGCATAAGTCCGTACCGCAGAAAAACCATTGCGAGCCAGTACTCGTTGCCACATCGCAGGGGCCAGCGCCGGTGTTCCCGGCAGGCGCAACCCTATGTCCTGCGCCTGCCACCAGCCGTCCAACAGCCCGAAGGTCAGGTGGGAGAACAGGCTGAATGTCGCGATTTCATTGAGCAACAGCAGCCCGTTACGTTTCATCACACTACGGGTATGGCGCAACGTCGTCGCTATCTCCCGCGTGGCGTGCAGCACGTTGGCCGCCACCACCACGTCATAACACCCTGCCGCAATCCCCTGCGCCTGTGGCGAACGTTCAATGTCCAGCCGCTGCGTACGCAGATACGGTGCCATGGCGGCATAGTGTTGGTCCGCATGTTGCAGGAAATACGGGGAAATATCGGTGTAGCAATACTCTTCTATCTGTCCGACGTAAGGTTTCAGACGTTCAAACAACATTACACTGGTGCCACCGGTGCCTGCGCCAATCTCCAGAATGCGTAGCCGTGCTTGCGGGCCGCGCGCCCGCAGGTAGCTTTCCAGCCGATCCGCCAGCAGCGCGTTAAAGGCATCGTTCAGCGGGTTACCGTGATACACCGCCTCCACCAGGTTCTGCCCGTTCTGCGGGAACATCACCGCCGTGGCTGCCGTTTCGCCACACAGGATCGCCGGTAGCGCCTCCAGCATCGCGTTGACCAGGCGGATCTGCGGTATGTCCTGCAACGGCGCACAGTCTGCCTGCCACTCCGCCCATGCAGTGTCCCAGTCCGGTGCGGGTTGAGACAGGTTCACGCTGGACTCACGCAACAACGCCAGCGAGGTCTCCCGCCAGCGGCGATAGCCTCTCGGGGCCACAAAGTCCGCCGCCAGCCAGCCCAGTGCCGCCAACCGTGACCACAACAGCGGCAGCAGTCGCTGCTCCATCTGTGTTACCGCCGCCACGTCCGGCACCTCCGGTACATTGCCCGCCGCTAGCGTCACCGCTGGCACCGCGTCCGCCACCCACGCCTCCAGCCCGGACTCGTCCGCCAGCGCCTGAGCCGCGACCGCGCCACTGACGTTTACGAACACTTGCCGATTCAGCGGCCCACACAGCAGCGTTTCCAGCGCCGCCATTGCAGGAGCGGCCTCTACCGACCCCAAACCCAGCCGTGCCATGCGCGCGCGGTAGACCTCATCCGCCACCACCCCGACGCTGCCCCAGTAGCCCCAGTGCATCACCTTCACCGCATATGGCCGCCGTGCCCGCTGCGCGTGGGCGAAGGCGTCCTGCCAGCAGCAGCCCGCCGCATAGTTCGACTGTCCGGGTGATTTGCTGAAGCTTTGCAGCGAAGAGAAATAGAGCATAAAGTCCAGCGCCTCGGCGCCAAACACCGCATCCAGATTCAGCGCGGTCTCCGTCTTGGCCGTCAGCGCCGAGGCGAACCTGGCTTCATCCATCCGTGCCAGGCTCTGGTCTGCCAGCACAATGGCGCTGTGCACCACACCATGGATCACCCCGAAGCGTTCGCGGATAACCCCATACGCCAGCTCCAGCGCATCCCGGTCGCTGGCATCGGCTTGCAGATACAGCGGCTGTGGCCCCAGCGCCGCTAGCCGCTCACGGCCAGCGCGAAGGGTCTCGTCCTCCGCACGCCGCCCCAGCCACACCAGTTGTGCCTGATATTCCCTCACCAGGTACTCACTGAACGCCATGCCGAGGCCGCCCGCACCGCCGAGCACCACATAAACGCCGCCCTGCCGGTAAGCCCCGCGCTGCGGTGCCTCCGGCCGGCACGGTGCCAGCGTTTCACGCAGCCAACCCCCTTCGCGCCAGGCGCGCGAATTGCCCTTGCTGTCCGCGGGTTGCCGCTGCCAGTCAATGTCCGCCTCCGGAATACCGCCGGGCAGATCCAGTATCCGGATGCGCCAGTGTGGGTACTCTTTCGCCAGCGACCCCATCAGGCCATGCAATGCGGCCTGGCTGGCGTCGGCCGGTTCATCCGGCCCCACACCCAGCGCCTGGGTGGTGATAATGCTCAGGTGCAGAGCCTGACTGGCGTAGCCCCGCGCCAACAACGCCTTGACCAGCCGCAGGCCAGCCAGCACCGGCTCCCCCTCACTGCTGCGCACCCGCCAGATCAGGTGTTGCACCGCATCCGGCAGTTGGGCAGACAGCTCCTCTGCCCCTATGCCAACGTTCAGGTCAACGGCCAGCTCAACCGCGTCCGGCCAGTCCTCCTCTTCACGCACATCCGCTGCCCAGAAAGGTATCAGCGCCAGATCGTCGCACCGTTCGGGCTCTACAGCCTGTTCCTTTGAAACCGTAGGGGCTGTCCGAGGCACCTTCACAAGCGGCGTGCCATTCACTGGCTCACGAATGGCACGGGTACTGAACCCGGCCAAGCGCATTACCTGTCGTCCCCGCTCATCGATAATGTCGATATCCCACTGCCCAGCAGTGCGATCCACAGCTGGGCGAGCCAGCGCCCAGACATGCTGTGGCATCGGTCCCCAGGTCGTGACTTCCTGCAAGGCGAACGGCAACGCCATTTCAGCTTTGTCACATAACAACCCAATCAGGGTATGCAGCGCGCCGTCCATCAACTCGGGCCGCCAACGGTATCCCTGCACGTCCGGGAGGGCAGATGCAGCCAATTCGCCCAACGCCATGTCGCGGCCAGCAGCGATATGGCGTACGACCCGTAAACTGTCACCGTAATACAATCCGCCACGTTCGAGCTGTTGATACAGCCATTCACCATCCAGATGTTGGTTACATTCCTTACGCAACGCCGCCAAATCGAACCACGGTGCCTCTTGCACCTCACTCTGCCGGGCATAACCCTGGCCGTAAACCTGCGCCTGCCCGGCGTCTTCGCGGTAGATCTCATAACGGATACGGCCATCCTCAACGGCTTCAAGCGCGATATAAACGGTCATCGCGCCGCTCACCGCCAGCGGCTGCAACCAGACAACCTGCTGTAAAGCGATCTCCGCGTTGCGCACTTCTCCGCCCAGTTGAAGCATCGCGGCGGCGCGTGCCCATTCCAGTTGCACCACACCGGGCACAATAGGTTGCCCCTGCACAATATGATCGCGCAAGAACCACTCCTGGCCGGTCAAGGTAATGCTGTAACGCTGACGGTTTAAGTCCGAGGTATTACGCTGTACCAACGGGTGTGGCACCGTGCTGTTAACCGCCACAGCCTGTTCAGCGTCCGGCAGCCAATAGCGATCGCGGGCAAACGGATAGGTTGGTAAACTCAGACGGCGGGCAGTCTTGCCGTGGTGCAACGCCAGCCAGTCAATCTCCAGCCCCTGCACCCAAAACTCTGCCAGCTTGCCGAGTTTCCCTTTGGCGATCCACGACTGCACGGCGCCACGCAGGTCTTCATCGGCGTCGAATTGCGCCATCGTGCCTTTATGGGATTTGATCTCGCCCTGATAAACCCCCGCACCCACCGTGTTGCCACTCATTACGCTTTGCAGCTTGTCGTTCAAATCCTGCTCGGAACGCACAATCAACGCCAGGCGGTGCGCCATCGCATCACGCCCCACCTGCAGCGTCCAGGCCAGATCCGCCAGATTCACCTCCTGCTGGTGCTGGTCAAGGTAGTTGCTCAACTGGGCAATGCGTTCACGTAACTGCTGTGCGTTACGCGCCGAGAGAACAATAAGCAATGGATACGTCACCACCGTCTCGGCACTCTGCGCAGGCAAATACTCCTGGACCACGACGTGTGCATTTACGCCGCCAAAACCGAACGAGCTAACGCCGGCACTGCGCGGCAGCGTTCGGCCTTTCTCATCGATGGCCGCGGGCCAGTCTCGTGTCTCGCTGACCACATACAACGGGCTGTCATCGAGCTTAATCGCCGGATTCAGTGGCAGACAGTTCAGGTTCGCCACCAGCTTGCGATGCCTGAGTTGCAGCACGGTTTTAATCAGCCCGGCCACTCCGGCGGCCAGTTCCAGATGACCGATATGACTCTTGACGGAACCTAACCCGCAGCTCGCCGCTGGCAGCTCCTGTTCCTGCGCCAGCACCCGGAAAGCCTGTCGGATGCCCTCGATCTCAATAGGATCTCCCAATGGCGTACCGGTACCGTGCGCCTCAATGTAACCCACGCTGCGCGGATCAATGCCCGCCTGACGATGCGCCGCAATAATCACCTGTTCCTGAGCACGTGGATTCGGGGCTGTCAACGAGGCGGCACGGCCACCGTGATTTTCGGCGCTGCCGAGCAGCAGACCATAGATGTGGTCACCATCGCGCTGCGCTGCCGCGAGTGGTTTGAGGAACAGCATGGCTGCCGCCTCACTGCGCACGTAGCCATCAGCTTGGTTGGAGAAGGTGTGGCAATGCCCGTTCTGGCTCAACATGCCTGCCAGGACAAAGCTTTCATGGGCCTCTAGCGACATCAGGGTATTCACTCCGCCCACCACCGCCTGATCACATTGGCCGGAGCGCAGCAGCGCCATCGCCCGATGTACCGCGACCAGCGAACTGGAACACGCGGTGTCGATCGCTTCGCTCGGCCCATGCCAGTTCAGCCAGTAGCTCATACGGTTCGGCCCCATCGTAGTGGAGATACCTATTGAGCTGAATCCACTAATCGGGCTGCCGGCCTGTGCCATCAGGTGGCCGTATCCGGTAGAGCCCGTGGCCACCAGCAGCGCGGTATTGCTGCCGGACAGGCTATTTACGGAGTAGCCTGCTTCTTCGATCACCTGATGCACATAAGTCATCAGCAAACGCTGCTGTGGATCCATCGCCTGTGCTTCACGCGGTGAGATGCCGAAAAACAGCGGATCGAACGCAGCAACGTCATCCAGCACGCCCGCATGGCGCAGCGCCGGCGATGGCCCCGGCCAACGATCGGCAGGCAGTTCACCGATACAGTCACGACCTGCC
Organism: Serratia sp. 3ACOL1; assembly: GCF_003668775.1. Taxonomy (NCBI): domain Bacteria; kingdom Pseudomonadati; phylum Pseudomonadota; class Gammaproteobacteria; order Enterobacterales; family Yersiniaceae; genus Serratia; species Serratia sp. 3ACOL1. The sequence goes on from NZ_CP033055.1 coordinate 2,331,765, forward strand.
GTCAGGTTATCCCACAGCACGTCAATACCCGGCGACTGCGGGAAGTTGCCGCTCATACCGATAATCGCCACGGGCTCCCCTTCCCGCGTCGTTATCGGCGTGGAGCGCAAGCGATGTAACAACGGCGATGGAGCACGTTGCGGGAGGCCAACTGGCGGCGTTATACGCGCCGGACGTCGCTCGTCTGCCGCATCGCTCACTGGTTCAGCAAACGCAGCATAATGTTCACGTACCAGATACTCGGCAAACTGCGCTAATGTTGGCGCCGTGAAGAAAATCGTTGGTGTCAGCGTCAGGCCATAACGGGTGTTCAGCATATTGCCGAACGTAGTCAGACTGACGGAATCAAAGCCGAGTTCGTTAAACGGTGTGTCACGATCCAGCGCTTCTGCCGGGAGTTTCAGGTGTTCCATCACCTTATCGCCGATCAGACACTCCACGCGTTGCAACCGCTCGGCATCCAGTACAGCCCCGCCCTCTCTGGTGGGGGCCGTAGGTTGCTCCTCCCCGACTGAAGAGTGGTGCAGCCACTGCCGGATAGCGCGGCGCTGCCCGTACAGCACAACACCGTAAGTCACCGACTGGTGAAGCAGTTGCGCCATCGCCACCAGCGCCTCTTCGGTTGGCAAGGCCCGCATGCCCAGAGAGTTGAACAACTGCGTCTGCCGTTCAGCATCCAGTTGCATACCGCCTGCGGCCCACAGAGGCCAGCCGATGGACAGGGTTTGTCCGTGGCGTTCCCCACGTTCAACCAGGCTTTGACGATAACGGGCATAGCCGTCCATAAATCCGTTGGCCGCCGCATAGGCACTCTGCCCGATATTGCCCCAGGCTCCCGCCAACGATGAGCACAGGATCAGCCAGTCAAGCTTCAGCGACCGTGTTGCCTCGTCAATGATTTCGACACCACGGGTTTTCGCCGCCAACACCTGTTGCAGATCGTCTTCCGTGATATTCGGCACTAGCCGATCGCACAATGCACCCGCACAGTGGATCACACCATTAAGCTGACCATGTCGGGCCAGAATATCGCCGATCAATTGCTCGACCGACGCATGGTCACTGACGTCGAGCGCGTGAATCTCTACGGTTGCGCCCCGCTCACGCAACGCCTGGATAAACGCTTCCTGTTCTGAGGTGCATGCGGCGCGCCCATTCAGGATCAGTACCGGGTTTATCACTTGGGCAATAGCGTTGGCGAACTGGCGGCCAAGGCCGCCCAAGCCGCCGGTGATCCAGTAAACCCCCTCGTCCCGCCAAGGCAATTGCACCTGTACCTGGTTCTCTGGTGTAAACCAGACCGGTACTTCGCGCCGACCATCCGTGTAACGCACGATTGGCGCGCCACCACCGGCTTCAGCCTGTAACAAGCGTGTCAGTTGTTCCGCCTCATAGCGGGCCGTTCCGTCCATCAGTACGGCTTGAGTCGCGATATGGGGATACTCGCACGCCACGCTGCGCATCAAGGCCGCCAGCCCCTGCATCACCTGGCCGGCACCGTTCGCCGGCAGCAGCAATTGCATCGTGACAGGCCCGTGCTGCGGTAAGACGGCACGTTGCCGGACATGCTCCAGTAACTGACGGACAGCGTCGTCATAACGCTGCGCCAGCGCGCCCTGTGCGTTCAGAACAAGACAATGCTCCGCGCCGAACACACCGATAAATTCAGGCGGCAGTGCCACTTCGCAAACCAGTAGCCAGTGCTGCCCGACCGCTGCGTCCGCGGGCGGTAGCACCTGTGGCGTCCATTCAGGGAGCGCCAGCACCCGTTCGGCCTCGTCGCTTGCGCCATGCGCAGCAACGCCTGTGAGGCGCAATACCACTTGCCCGTGATCGTCAGCCACCGTGATATCCCGCCAACACTGGTCGGCAGTACTCTGTACCGCGGGTTCAGCGATCACCCAGGCCCGCGCCGGTAAACGCTCCCAGGATTGGATGTCCCGGATCGTAGCCGGAAGAAGCTCATTCCCCCCATCACTCCACAGCGCCTCACTGACTTGCAGCACGCCATCCAGCGCGGCCGGCGGCCAGAAGAAGTCGCTATGATCGCCGGTTATTTCCAGCCGACCAATGAGACGGTCACCGTCGCGGCTTACAGAACGCAGCACCCGGAAGGATTCACCAACCTGTTCTGCGCCGGCGTAAATCGCCGGTGCTTCCAGCCATTGCGAGGTTGGATTGTGCAACGCCGCAACGTCAATAACCTGCGTATTCTGGTCGGTCATAAACGATGCATAACCCTGGCAGAAAACCAGCGCAGGCTCTTGCGCATCATCATAAATTTGCCAAGCAACGCGCCCGTCATCCTGTGGCCGCAGTGATATCTGCACCTCACGCGGTGCATCCACGCTCAGCGTCTGCGGCCAGCCAACGTCATGCAGCGCAATGCGTGCACCATCATTTGCCATCCCTCCCGCCAATGCCAACGCTGCTCGCGCCCACTCCAGCAATACCGCTGCCGGTACCTTGCGGCACGGATGGAGGAACCATTCACTACCAGTCAACCGGGTGCTGTAACGCTGCTGGCTGAAGTCTGAGGTATTGCGATGCACCAACGGGTGCAGATTCTCGGCCTCTACGCTATGCAACCGCCGCTGCGGCTGCCAGTAAGATTCTTTGGCGAAAGGATAGGTTGGCAGGCTCAGGCGAGCAGGACGCATGTCGTCATAGAAAGCACCCCAGTCAACGCTGATGCCGTTAGCCCAGCACTCTGCCAACTTGTCCAGTTTGCCGCGTGCTAGCCATTTTGCCATCGCCTCATGCATTTCATCGTCGGATGAGAACAGCGCCAGCAGATCCTGATGTGGTTTCACTTCACCGCGGTAAACCTGCGCTGGCAGGGTTTCGCCCTGCAGCGCCAGCCGCAACCGCTCGATCAGCGTAGCCTGAGAATCCACTACCAGAGCTATACGCGCCGACATTTCCTCGCGCCCGACCTGCAACGTGTAAGACAGATCGTACAGGCTGACCCTGTGCTGCTCCAGATACGCCAGCAGTTGCCTCATCTGCGCCTGCAACCGTTCGGGCCTGCGTGCCGACAGCACTACGATAACCGGTGAAACTGATACTGCGTCGGACTGCTGCTGTGCAGGGTACTCTTCAACGATCAGGTGGGCGTTCGCCCCACCGGCACCGAAAGAGGACACACCGGCGAGGCGCGGATATTCCCGTTCAACGCCATTGAGATTAACCACCGGCCTAGGCCACGGTTGGGTTTGCTGCTGCACGGTAAACGGCGTGGCCTGAAAGTCGATATGTGGGTTCAACACTTCACTGTGCAGACTCTTTGCGTACTGACCGTATTGCATTTGCAGCAACACTTTGGTGAGCCCGGCAATACCGGCTGCGCTTTCGCAATGGCCGATGCTGGCTTTTACCGAACCGATGGCACAGAAGCCTGCATCCTGAGTGTGTTGCCGAAATGCCTGAGTCAAGCCGCTGATTTCTATCGGATCGCCCAGGGCTGTGCCGCTGCCATGTGCTTCCACATAACTGATACAGCGGGCATCAACCCCCGCTTCGTTCAGTGCCTGTTCAACAACCGCCGCCTGGGCTTTGGGGTCTGGCACGGTAAAACCGCCGGTTTTTCCCCCGTGATTCAACGCACTGCCTTTGATGACGCCGTAAATATGGTCGCCGTCCTCAACCGCCCGCGCCAACGGTTTCAGTACCGCCACGCCGACGCCTTCCCCATCAACAAAACCGTTGGCCCCTGCGCCGAACGCGCAGCAACGGTTATCCTCCGACAGCATGGTCATGGCAGATAAAGTCTGATATTGCACCGGGTCAACGATCAGGTTGACACCACCAGCAATGGCACAATCAATCTCCCCCCGCTTCAGGCTTTCCAACGCCAGATGAATCGCCGTCAGCGACGAGGAACAAGCGGTATCCACCGTCAGGCTCGGCCCGCGTAGATTGAACAGAGACGAGATGCGATTAGCCAGGGACCATTGAGCCGGCTGGATCGTATAGTGGCTGTTCATCGAACCAATAAACACCCCCGCCCGCCCTTGCGGGGCGAGCGTCGCCGGAGTGTAACCCGCATCTTCCAGGGCACTCCAGGCACATTGCAACAGCAAACGCTCCTGCGGGTCCATCCGCTCGGCTTCGCGCGGCGCCAGGTTGAAAAACAGCGGATCAAAAGCATCCGCATCATCAATAAACCCACCCCACTTGCTGTAACTTTTACCCTCTACGCCTTTATGTTCGTCAAAATCACGCCGCCAATCCCAGCGTTGTAACGGGATCTCGCTGATGCAATCCACGCCGTCGCGCAGGTTTTGCCAGTATTGTTCCAGATTCGCGGCTTTAGGATAGCGTCCACTCAGGCCAATGATGGCAATATCCTGGGTTTCAGCGCGTTCGGATACAGTGCCGATAAAGCGGCGGATTGGACGCACCGCTTCCTGCCGATGCCCCGATGTCTGGGATGCGCCACCCAGCCAGCGCACAGTGGCATCACGCTGTGTAGTGGTAAAATGCCCGGCAAGCGCATCAATGCTCGGGTGTTCAAACAGGAGCGTGGCATCGACGCCCGTAAAGACCTCTCCCAACGCCTGCGCTATCTGTACAGCCAGAATAGAATCTACGCCGTAGGCGCTCAGCGGCTCCTCCGCCTTCACCTGCGCCTCGGGCATTTTCAGGATTTCGGCCACCCTACGCCGGAGATGGCGGATTGCCGTGGCTTTCAGTTCATCACCAGCCCCAGAAAGCGACTCTGCGCCCGGCTGTGCTTGCGCAGCGGTCACCCGTGCCAGCCGCATCACGCCGTCGCTGTTGGCCCGGATAATCTGTTGCCCCAGCACATGTAATTCAGCCTCTGGCGTTACCACGTTGTTGAAACCCGCGTCTTCCAACACCTGCCGCCAAGCCGCCGCAGAAAGCGCAGGCGTGCCCCTCAGCCGCAGCGGGGTATCCTGCGCCAGCCACCATCCGTCCAGCAGGCCGAAGGTCAAATGAGCAAACACGCTGGGCTCGGCAATTTCGTTAATCAACAGTATGCCGTCGCCTTTCAGTAGCGCTTTAGCGTTCGTTACGGTATGGCGGATATCTCTCGTTGCATGCAAGACGTTGGTCGCCAAGACGACATCGTAACTACCCGGCGTGAGATTTTGCCCGCGCGGCGAACGCTCCACGTCAAACAGGCAGAGCTTCAGGTAAGGGATGCGGGGCTGGAAGTGGGTTCGGGCATAGACCAGGAAGGCGCCGGAAACATCGGTGTAGGTATACTCTTCAATCTGCCCGGCCCAAGGTGCCAGGCGCTCGAACAAGACGGCACTGGTGCCGCCGGTGCCAGCACCGATTTCCAAGATACGTAACCTCGCCGCCGGTTCCTGCTCCAGGCGTGCCTGTACCCAGGCAATCAGTTGATCGGCCAAAAGGTCGTTGAAGGTGTCGGCCACAGGATGGCCACGGTATATCCCCTCAACCAGCTCTGTGTTCCCCTGCGGGAAGATCACTTCGGTTGCCGTTCGTGTATCGAGCAACACGTCGTCGAGCGCACCAAGGGTGACTTCCACCAGCCGGATCTGCGCCCCCAGCGCCGGATCTTGTCGCGCCGTTTGGCTCCAATCCTGCCAACGCGCCCACTCTTTCTGCCACACCGGTGCAGGATCTTGGGTATTGACGCCCGCCTGGTACAACAGCACCAGCGCCGCGTCCCGCCACTGCCGGTAATGTGGCAGTGGCGTTTGGTCATCTAACCAACCGAGCTGTGCCAATTGTGCCCACAACAGTGGTACCAGCCGTTTCTCCAGCGCCGTAAGCGGTACCAGCAATTCTCCGGCCTGCGCCAGACGTTCGGCCGATGCTGTCACCTGAATGCTCGTCGTTACGCCAGCACGCGCGGCCAGTGCGACCTCGCTCCGAGCCCCCTGAGATAACAGCCGCGTCGCCTCCGATTTGGTGGTTTTCACCAACGCCATCTGTTCACCTGGGAACACCAATAACTGTTCCAAGGCGGGCATCGCCTCTTCCGGTTCGATCGAACCAAAACCAAGCTGCGCCATGCGAGTGCGGTAACTTTCCTGTGCGACAACGCCGACGCTGCCCCAATATCCCCAAGACATCACCTTCACCGGATAAGCCCGGTGGCGAAGGTGATGGGCCAGCGCATCAATGTAACAGCAACCGGCGGAGTAGTTTGACTGCCCCAGTGAACGCGACAGGCTTTGCATCGAGGAGAAGAACAACATGAAATCGAGCGACAATGCACCGAACACCGCGTCCATATTGTCCGCAGTAACCGTTTTAGCTCTCAAGACGCTCTCGAAGCACGATTCATCCATCAGCGCCAGCGTGCGGTCAGCCAAGACGATGGTGGCGTGCACCACACCGTGGATCGCACCGAAGCGCGCGGTGACGGTCTCTCTCGCCAGTTCAAGCGCCTCCACGTCGGTGGCGTCTACTTGCAGATAAAGAGGGCGCGGCCCGAACCGGCTGAGCCGATCGCACTGGCTGCGGATTGCGTTGTCCTCTTCACGGCGGCCTAGCCAGACCAGTTGTGCCTGGCAGCGGCGGATCAGGTGTTCACTCCAGGCGACGCCAAGGCCACCAGCACCACCGAGAACCACATAGACACCGCCTTGGCGATACGGCGTCTGCACCGTGCCAACGGCGGCTGGTGTATAGGGCAGCAGACTCTGTTGGTGCCAGGCCCCCTCACGCCAAGCGCGCGTGTTCCCCTGGGGATCGGCTGGCTGAGTTTGCCAATCGCAGCCCTGCGCTACGCCGCCTGCGGGCAGATCCAGCAGACGGACGCGCCAGTGCGGGTACTCCTTTGCCAATACGCCGATCAGTCCGTGGACACTGCTTTGCCGCGGATCAACCTGTTCATGCTCGAACACCGCCATTCCCTGCGTGGTGATCACCGTCAGGGCCAGCGGGCGTTTACCATAACCGGCCTCCAGCAAGGCGCGTACCAGGCGCAGCCCCAGCATCAGCGGCTCCGGCACGTCGGTTCGCCATAGCAGGTGTTGAATGTCGGTTTCCGCTCCCAACATCCCGAAGATTTGCGCCGGTGTCAGGCCATCGCTCAGGACAATTTCATAAGGCTGCGGCCAAGGGACCTGCGGGGTGTCGGCGTCATTTACCGTCTGCCAGGCAGGAATAAAGCTGAATGTTCCAATATCGCGTGCATCGTCAAGCGTCTGTTGCGCTGCACCGCCAGTCTGCGTTGGGCGCATCGTGTAGCCTTGCAAACGCAGCGCGACAGCGCCCTGCTCGTCAGTAATGGCAATGTCCAACTTGCGCAGTGCTGGTGTGTCACCCTTGCCGGTCTGTATCACCACCCAGGCGCGGGACGGCGGCATGTGCCAAGCCTCTATCCTGTTCAGAGAGAATGGCAGTGCCACCCCGTCGTCATTCATGATCCCAGCGCAGCTTTGCAGCGCACCATCCAGCATATCCGGCAGCCAGGTATAGCCAAGGCATGCCGTTTCATCGGCAATGGCCAGTTCCGCCAATGCCACTCCGTCGCCGGTATGCAGCGTCTTTATGACCTTAAATACCGTGCCGTAACTCAGCCCAGCCTGAGAAAAACGCTGATACAGCGCCTCACCGTTGAGCGAACGTTCACAGCGGCTGCGCAGACCGTTCAGATCGAGGGACGGCGCGCGCTCCCGCGCCGCTAACCTTGCACGCCCTTGACTGTACACCTGCGGTTCACCGGCATCCCCGCTGTAGAGACGGTACCCAATGTCACCACCGCTTAACGGTTCCAGAGAGAGATTGACATCTACGGCGTCGGTAACCTCCAGCGGCTTCAGCCAGGCGACATCGTATAAACACAGTTCCCCTTGGCCAGCAACACCTTCCAACGCCAGGCTGACGGCAGCCCTGGCCCATTCCAGTTGAATCACCGCCGGCACGATAGCGCGGCCTTGCACCACATGATCACGCAGGAACCACTCTTGACCGTTCAGCCTTGTGTGATAACGCTGTTGATGCAGATCGGAAATATTGCTTTCAATCAGTGGATGCACGCGCTTGACCGCACCGGCCGCTGGTAGGCCTGCAGCGGGCGCACCCCAGCAGCGCTCACGCGCGAAAGGATACAGCGGCAGGCTCAGACGCCGTGGATACCGCCCCTGATAAAGTACGGTCCAATCGACGGACACACCGCTGACCCAACTCGCGGCCAGCGCATCTGCGCCCTTGCTGAGGGTTGGCACACTCTCCGACAGCGGGGCCGCTTCCCCCTGATATAGGCCTGCTACGCCGTTACGCAATGCTTCCAGCCGTTCCTGTAGTTGCTGTTGAGACGTCACGACCATTGCCAGCCTGATCGCCATCGCTTCGCGCCCGGTTTGCAGCGTCCAGGCCAGATCGGCCAGCTTAACCTCATGCCGACTTAAGTAATCGCTCAGTTGCGCCACTTTGGCCTGCAACTGTTCCACTAACCGCGCCGACAGCACGATGATCTGTACGTCAGAAACCTCAACCGCGATGTCCTGTGCCGGGCAATACTCTTCGACGATCAAATGAGCATTAGCGCCACCCGCACCGAAAGAAGACAGCCCCGCGATACGCGCAAGCCCATCCGCAGGGCAAGGCCACGGCGCGTTCTCCCGTTGAACCACGAACGGCGTGTCGTCAAAGGAGATATAAGGATTCAGTTCTTCGCTGTGCAGGCTTTTCACCAACCGCTTGTGCTGCATCTGTAGCAGCAGCTTGCTCAAGCCAGCGATACCCGCAGCGCTTTCACAATGGCCAATATTGGATTTGACCGAACCGATAGCGCAAAAACCGGTGTCCGCTGTACGTTCGCCAAATGCCTGGCTCAACGCGCGGATTTCAATCGGATCGCCCAGCGACGTTCCCGTCCCGTGGGCTTCAACATAACCAATGTGTCGAACATCAACGCCAGACATCTCCAGGGCGCGACCGACCACGCTGCTCTGCGCAACCGGGTTGGGCACCGTATAGCCATTGGTTTTCCCGCCGTGGTTCAGGGCACTGCCCTTGATAACACCGTAAATATGATCGCCGTCAGCGATCGCCTGACGCAGGGGTTTGAGCACGACCGCCCCCACCCCTTCGCCGGGAACATAACCGTCACCGCCAGCAGCAAAACTGGTACAACGACCGGTACTGGAGGCAAACTGCCCCTGCGACAGCTGTAAGTATTTATTCGGATGCAGCGAGGCGTTGACTCCGCCCGCAACGGCGACACGGCATTCTCCCTGACGCAAACTCTGACAGGCCAGATGGATAGCGCTCAGCGACGAGGAACACATGGTATCAACGGCAAGGCTCGGCCCCTGGAAATTACAGAAATACGACACCCGGTTGGCAATGGAAGCCGCGCTGCTGAGCAGAACCAGATTGTCGCCGTGCGCCTGGGCCTGCGCGCCGTAAAGCTGATACTCCTGATACATCACGCCGACAAAGACCCCCGCCAACCGATCGTCGCCCGCCAGATTGTCGCGGGTGTATCCGGCATCTTCCACCGCATGGTAAGCACATTGCAGGAACAGCCGCTCCTGGGGATCGGTCTTTTCCGCCTCCAGCGGTGACATGCCGAAGAACAGGGGATCGAACCGATCCACACCGTCGATAAAACCGCCCCATTTGCTGTAACTTTTACCCGCACTGCCTTTGCGCGAGTCAAAATCATGCCGCCAGTCCCAACGTTCTGCGGGGATCTCGGTGATACCGTCAACGCCGTTGCTCAGATTAGCCCAGAATGCGTTGAGATCTTCCGCTCCGGGGTAGCGCCCACTGAGACCAATGATGGCGATATCCAGAGGCCCACCCGCAACAACCGGTGCCGAAGGTTGGGGCTGATTGCGCCGCCCGTAGCGCCGGCCCGACGCGGACGTGCCAACGGTATCCGGCCGGTTACGGCCACCGCGATGCAGAATGTCGCTCAGCGTGGCCTGGTGGTGCTGCATGAAATAGTGCGTCAGCGCAGCAATATTTTGATACTCAAAGAACAACGTGACCGGCAACGGGCCGAAAACCTCTTCCAAATCACGCACCAGTGATACCGACATAACGGAATCAATACCGTATTGTTCCAGCGGCGCTCGGGCGTCGATACGTTCGGCGGGTATCTTCAGGGTTTGTGCCAGTAACTGAACCAGGTAGCGACTGGCCGCCAACTCCTGCACATCACCGGCCGGTAATGACTGACTTTCCACTGGCCGTACGTGCCGCTCCGTCTCGCCGGAACGCAGCAACTGCCGCAGGCGGGACATTGCGCCGTACAGAATCGCCATCTGCGCACCAGGCAGGTTCAACGCCTGCGGTTGCACTGGCAGGGCAATCTGGCTAGGCAATTCCTGTAACCCCGCATGACGCTCCAGCCAGGCGCGTTTCCCGTCGTCAACCTGCATGCCGCCGTCAGCCCACAGCGGCCAGTTGAGCGACAGCGTGCGCCCCTGCCGTTGCCCACCGTCAACCAACGACTGTCGGTATGTGGCGAAATGGTCCATAAAGGCGTTCGCGCCCGCATAACTCGCCTGCCCCAGGTTGCCCCAGACCGCCGCCAGCGAGGAGCACAAGATCATCCAATCGAGCGGCAGATCGCCCACGGCCTGTTCCAGCGCGATAACACCTTGCACTTTCGGCAGGAAAACCTCCGCCAGTTCTTCGGCATCAATCTGTTGTATCAGGCGATCGCGTAGTATCCCCGCGCTGTGCACAATCCCGTTGAGGTGCCCGTAGCGTTCAACCAGTTGAGCCACACAGGCCGCCATCGCGGCCCGATCGCTGACGTCCAGCGGGTAAATCTCAACCTTGGCACCGCTGGCACACAATTTTTGCACCAACGCCTGCTCATCGGCTCCCGTGACGATGTCGCTCAGGATCAGGGTGGGTTGCGCCGCCTGCTCCACCGCCATCAGAGCCAGATGACGAGCAATGCCACCCAATCCGCCGGTGATCCAGTAAACGCCGTCATCGCGCCACATCGGGGCCGGCTCGCTGACGGGCAAAGCCTCCTCCCAGCGCATTGTTTCACGCCGGCCATCGACATAACGAATCTCCGCATATCTTGCCTGCGTTTCGGTACACAACAGAGCGTGCAAACGCTCCCCATCGAGTGCCTCAATATCGTCAAACCCAATAACCTGGACAAATAAATTGGGATACTCTTGCTGTGCACTGCGCAGCAGAGTGCCCAGCCCACGCAGGATCTCTGCTTCACCTGTCGCCGGAACAATCAGTTGAACCGTCACCCGTTCCGCCGCCACGTCGGCTATCTCATCGCGCAACAGCATCAGGATCCGCTGCGCACCCGCAGTGTAACGTTGCGCAATGTCGCCCTCGTCCGGGCAGCAGGCAATAGACCGCTCCGCTGGCAGCCTGCCCCCCCATTCCGCCGGCAACGCAACACCGCAGGTCAGTAGCCAGCGCTCACCAATGATGTCCGCCTCATGGGCATTTAACGTCTGTTCACCCCAAACAGCGCGGGCCAACAACACCCCGGCGGCCTCATCGGTCTTAACCTGGCGCATGCCAAAACCGTTGAGATAAATGGCCGGGCGAGCCTGTTCATCCAGCACCGTAATGTCCCACGACTGCGATGCGTTTTGCTGTGCTGCTCCGTCATGGCGTGCCGGGCGTACCTGCACCGATGCTGACGCAGAAAGTGGGCGCAACGCCTTCACTTCCCTGACGCTAAAGGGTAACAGCAGCCCTGTATCACGACTTAAACAGCCAGCGGTTTGCAATGCACCGTCCAACAGCGTTGGCAGCCAGCCATAGCCGACATTAAGCGCCACCGCAGAGTTGGCTACCAACTGGCCAACCGCCGTTTCGTTATGCACGCGAACTTCGCGCAGCACATGAAAACTTGAGCCATAGTGCAACCCGCAACGGTCAAACTGCGCGTACAATTCCGCAATGTCCACAGACTGTGCGCCTGCGTGCTGCCACTCGGCGAGATCAACCGGCTCAGCCACCTCGTCTTCTGGCTGGGAGGTTTGCGCGTACCCCTGGCCATAGATCAGTTCTTCATTTTCTTTACCGCTATATATTTCGTAACCTATACGCCCATCGTCCAGGCGCGCCAGCGTAATGTGGACCTCAAGCGCCTCTTCCACAATCAGCGGGCGCAGCCAGACAACGTCACGCAGCGTTATTCCCATGCCGTCGGCATGCCCCTCCAGCAGCAGGCTGACCGCGGCACGCGCCCACTCCAGCTGCACCACCGCTGGCACCACCCTGAGCCCCTGTACCACATGCTCGCGCAGGAAGCTCTCACTCCCTGTCAACCGCGTGCTGTAACGCAGTTCATGGATATCCGACGTGTTGCGCTGCACCAGCGGATGCAGACCCCGGCCTTCACCTTCGCGCTCCGCCGCTATCCAGTAACGTTCCCGCGCGAACGGGTAGCCCGGCAGGCTCAACCGCACCGGCGCCGCATCACCAAACAGCCCCGACCAGTTCAGCCCGTACCCCTGGCAGTACAGCTCCGCCAGCGACAGCAGCCCCTCGCGCAACGCACCGCGCTCTTCCTGTGCCACCGTCTCACCGATCAGCCGCTCGCCGTACGTCTGCAATCCCTTTTGCGCCCGGAACCCGCGCTTCACCTCCCCGCGGAACAGGTTACTGCGGCTCCCCCCTTCCAACGCCTGTTGCAGCACGTAACGCGTCTCTTCCTCGTCCTCCACCACCAGCGCGCAGCGGTGAGCAAAATGCTGACGCCCGTTCAACAACGTGTGGCTCAGCGCACTGAGCCGTGCCGCATCCCACGCTCCCACCGCCAGCTCTGCCGTCAACTCCGCCAGCCGCGTCTGTAACGCCGCTTCCGTCTTCGCCGACACGACCAGCAGGTGGCACTGACGCCCCACCGCCGGCCGCCTCACGCCCGCCGACTCCGCCCCGCGCACCACCACGTGCGCATTGGTGCCGCTCACCCCGAACGCACTGACCGCCCCCGTTCTCACCCGGTCCGCCGCCACCGGCCACGGCTGCGCGGTTTTGTTGACATAGAACGGGCTGTTCGCCCAGTCGATATACTCGCTCTCCTGCTCGCAGTGCAGGCTCGCCGGGATGGTCTCGTGCCGCAGCGCCTCTATCAGCCCCACCAAGCTCACCAGTCCTGACGCCGCAAGCGTATGCCCCACGTTCGGCTTGCTCGAGGTCAACGCACACCCCTGCTGCCGCCCTTCATTGCCGAAGGCCTCGCACAGCGCGTTGATTTCCACCGGATCGCCCAACGGCGTTCCGGTGCCGTGCGTCACCACATAATCCACCGCGTCCGGGCTGAGCCCTGCCCGTTGATACACCTCGCGCAACAGTTGCGTTTGCGCTATCCCGTTCGGGGCCGTGATCCCCTGCGTGCGTCCGTCGTAGTTGATCCCGCTGCCCGCGATAACCGCCTGGATCGGATCGCCGTCCGCCTGCGCCCGCGACAGCCGTTTAAGCACCAGCGCCACGCACGCCTCACCCGCCACCAGGCCATTCGCCCGCCGGTCAAACGCGTAACATACCCCGTCCGGCGACAGCATCCCGGTGTCGTGCATGGCATCCAGCACGGTCGGCGTCAGCATCAGGTTGACCCCTGCTGCCAGCGCCGTGTCACACGCGTTGTCCAGCAGGCTGCGGCATGCCTGATGCAGCGCCACCAGCCCGGACGAGCAGGCGGTGTTGATGGCCATCACCGGCCCCTGCAGATCCAGCACGTAGGCCAGCCTGGCGGCCAGAATACCGTCATGGTTGCCCATCACGCCCCCACGCCGTCCCACCCGCTGCAGGTAATCCCCCTGCTCCACGCCCACGAACATGCCCACCCGGTGTTGCGCCAGCTGACGTTCGCCGTAACCGGCATCTTCCAGCGCCCGCCACGCCTCCTGCAACAGCAGGCGCTGGCGCGGGTCCGTCAGTTCTGCCTCACGCGGCGACATCTCAAAGAACAGCGGGTCGAACTCGTCCGCCCCCGGCACCGCCCCCAGCCAGCGCGTCACCCCGTCCTCACCCTCCAACCGCTCCGCCGGGTATGGGCCGATAACGCTGCGCCCTTCCGCCAGGATCGCCCACAGCTCCCGCGTAGTACGTGCGCCCGGGAAACGGCCACTCATGCCAATCACCGCGATCGGCTCGTCATCCTCCGGCTGGCTTGCCGGGGACCGCGACACGGGCTGGCGTAGCGGTAGATCTGGTGATACCGGCTGCGGTGCTGACGATGGCTGATAAAACACCGTCAGTTCATCGCCGAAGGTCGCCTGCAAATAAGCCGCAAACTGCCCCAGGCTGGGGTAGCTGAAGAACAGCGATGGCGTGAATACCACACCGAAGTGGCGACTCAGGCCTCGCACAAACTCGGTCAACGAAATGGAATCAAAGCCGTACTCGGTCAGTTGACGCTCCGGTGTGATTTCATGGCGCGGTAGCTTCAGCTGTTGCTGCGCCAGTTCGGTCAGGTCCCACAAGACTGACTCCGCCACATCCAGCCCCTTCAACTCCGGCCGTGCCCCGCCGCCAGCAGGTAAACGCTCAGGCCGCCGCGCTGACAGGCCCCCTGCCTGTGCCAACTGCGCCACCAGGCGTGGGCGGTCGCCGTACAGTACCGCCGCGTGCGCCGTATCCTGCCCCAGCAACCGCGCCAGCGCCGCCACGCCTTCAGCGGCGGGCAACGGCACCAGGCCGCTGTCATGCAGTGCTGCCTGGGTTGCCGCCGTCATCCGCATCCCGGTTGCATCCCATAATGGCCAGTTCACCGACAGCGTACGCCCCGGCATCCGGCGTTGACGCTCACAGGCAAACTGGTCGAGGAAGGCATTGGCCGCGGCATAGCCGCTCTGCCCCTGATTGCCCCACACCCCGGCCAGCGAGGAACACAGGATCATCCACTCCGGCGCCAGTTCACGCGTTGCCGCATCCAGCGCCGCCACCCCGGCCACCTTCGGGGCCAGCACCTTGTGCAACGCCTGCGGCGTCATGGTCGCCAGCAGGTGGTCTTCCAACACCCCCGCACAGTGCAGCACGCCATTCAGTCGCCCATGACGGGCAGCGATATCCTGCGCCAGTGCGTGCACCGCGGGCGCGTCACTGACATCCAGCGCATGCAGCTCTACCCGGGCCCCCGCCGCACGCAGCGCATCGGCAAACGCCTGATGCGCCGCCGCCGTCACGGTGCGGCCACTCAAAATCAGCAGCGGGTCAGCGGCCTGCTGTGCGATGGCCTGGGCCATCACCCGGCCCAGGCCACCCAGGCCACCGGTTATCCAATAAACGCCGCCGTCACGCCACGGCATAACGGGGTCATTCACCGGCAGTTCTGCCCAACGCTGCACTTCACGCCGCCCGTCACGGTAGCGCACCAGCGGCTCCTCGGCGGCAGCTTCCGCATTCAGCAGCGTCGTCAATGCGCTTTCGTCTTTCAGCGCGGCCGGGTCGAGGATCAGCGTCTGACAACGCAGGTGCAAATACTCCTGTTCGACGCTACGCAGCAGCGAGTGCAACCCTGCCACCAGCGGCTCTTCATCCCAATCGCCCACCACCAGATGCAGAGTCAGAGGTTGCCCCCCCGGCAGTGCCACCAGTTCGCCTAATTGCGTCATCAACTGTTCAGCATATTGTGCATAACACCCTGCCGGCGAGCCTTCCGCCCTCAGGCGCACAGACTTATCACCGGGCAGCTCGATATCACAGGAAAACCACCAGCTATCCCCAGCAGTCCTCATTTCCTGTTTCGGCGGCACCTGCTCGACCCAGTGCGGCGCGGCCAGGATCGTTTCTGCCGTCAGCGTCTGCCCGCCAGTCACGCTCGTAGTGTCGGCACTATGCCGGAATGCTGGCTGCCAGTAAGATTCGCGGGCAAATGGGTAGCCGGGCAGGTTTACGCGTTTCGGCACCACATCCCCCCAAAGCAGGCCCCAATCAACATTTCCCCCCTGTACCCAGCGCTCAGCCAGCCAGGCGCATTTATCCACCCACTGGTGCTCACCAAGCGCTGCGTGCAGCGCCTCATGCGCCATCATCAGTTCAAGCGGATCCTGACCAGGCCCGATTTCCCCTTGCCATACCCGCATCTGCGGCAACGTTTCACCGCCGTTCTGTGCCTGTAACCCGGCCAGCAGTTGCTGCCGAGAACCGGCAATCAACGCCCATCGGCAGGCCATCGCTTCACGCCCGACCTGTAATGTGTATGCCAGATCGGCCAGGTTAACGTCGTGCTGCTCAACAAACACCCGCAGTTGTTCGACCTGCGTTCGCAAAGCGTCCTGAGTACGCGCCGAGAGGACGAACAGTGCAACGTCGCTGACTGTCGTTGACGTTTCTGCGGCAGCGACATACTCCTCAACGATTAAGTGGGCATTAGCACCGCCAGCGCCGAAGGAGGAAATGCCGGCAATACGCGGGTACTCTCGCGTCACGCCGTCAAGCGTCACACGCGGGCGTGGCCAGTCGTCGTTGTGCTGCTGGACCGTGAACGGTGTCCGGCTGAAATCGATATGCGGGTTGAGGGCTTCGCTGTGCAGACTTTTCACTCGTCTGCCGTACCGCATCTGCAACAGTACCTTGGTCAGGCCTGCAATGCCGGCAGCGCTTTCGCAGTGGCCGATATTGGATTTGACCGAACCGAGGGCACAAAACTGTTTGTCCTGGGTTTGGCGACCGAACGCTTCACTCAACCCACGAATTTCAATCGGATCACCCAGCGCAGTCCCTGTACCATGAGCTTCGATATAGCTGACCGTGCGCGGGTTAACGCCAGCGTCACGCAATACCTGGTCAATCATCCCAGCCTGTGCCTTCGGGTTAGGCACGCTATAGCCGCCAGTTTTACCACCGTGATTGAGGGCGCTGGCTTTGATCACGCCGTAGATAGAGTCGCCGTCCGCCAAGGCCCGTGCCAGCGGTTTGAGCAATATCGCGCCGACGCCTTCCGCATCGGCAAATCCTTCAGCTCCAGCGCCGAAACTGCGGCAGCGGCTATCCGCGGAAAGCATGTTTAAACCGGCCAAGGTCGCGTACTGGCGGGGATCGACAATAAGATTGACGCCCCCGGCAATGGCACAGTCAATACGCCCTTTGGCCAGGCTGTCCAATGCCAGGTGGATAGCACTCAGTGACGAAGAACAGGCAGTATCAACCGACAGACTCGGCCCCTGAAAGTCAAGGGTGAACGAGACGCGGTTAGCGATTGACCAGTGGCTGGGTTGCGCACTATATGAGTTGTTCATCACGCCGACGAACACCCCAACCTGGTTATTCGGTGACAGGCCGCGCGGCGTATAACCTGCATCTTCAATCGCATGCCAGGCGCACTGCAAAAACAGGCGCTCTTGCGGATCGATCAACTCCGCTTCCCGCGGCGAAATCTGAAAGAACAGCGGATCGAAGCACGCAATATCGTCTATAAAACCGCCTTGCTGACGCGCGTTTTCTCCCCAGCGCTCCGCAGGAACCTGAGTGATACAATCCACCCCTTGCTCAAGGTTATGCCAGAATTGCGCCAGATTGGCGGCGCGCGGATAGCGGCCGCTCAGGCCAATAACGGCGATGCTGCCAGATGGCGGTGATAACAGAGTTTCCGTGGACATCTGTGAAACAAAACGACGGCGGATACGACGTGAATTCGTTTTAACCACCGCGTCGACCAGTGGCGCATCGCTGCCGGGTTGCCGGTTCAGCCAGTTCTCCAGCGCTGTTTTTTGCGTCGTGGCAAAATAATTGGCCAGCTTTTCAATGGTGGGATATTCAAACAATAACGTGACGCTGATATCGGAGAAAATGCTGCCCAATACCTTCGCCAGATGCTGCGCCATGATGGAATCAACACCATAATTTCCCAGCGGAACCACCGGATTGATTTTATGGGATGGGATATTGAGCATTTCCGCTACCATGTCACGCATCCGCTTTACCGTTTGCACGGTCAGCCCGGCATCCTGCGCTGCCATCGGATGTGGTATAACACGTTGTGGTACGGAGGTATTCGGCACAGGTGCAGAAGCCGGCAATTGAATAATACCGTCACTGAAACCCAGGATGATCTGCTGCCCGGCCGCGCTCAACGCCGTGGCTGGCAGTGCCGTGTCGGTAAACCCACTTTCCACCAGCAGGCGCTGCCAGGTTTCAGCACCCAGTACCGGTGCCCCCGGCAGGCGTAACGGAGTATCTTCGAACAACCACCAGCCGTCCAGCAGCCCAAAAGTCACATGGGAAAAGACGCTGGTAGCAGACACCTCGTTGATTAACATCAACCCCTGTCGTTTCAGCAGGCTCTTGCAGTGATGCAAGGTTCGGCGAATGTCACGTGTGGCATGCAGAACGTTTGTCGCCACGATAATGTCGTAATTCGCCGGGACAAAGCCTTGCTCAACGGGTGGCCTTTCGATATTCAGCCGCCTGGTGCTCAGGTAGGGCGCTTGCTGCGCATAATGCGTTCTGGCATACAGCAGAAAAGCTTCAGAAATGTCGGTATAGGCATATTCATCTATCCGTTCCGCCCACGGGGCCAAACGGGAAAAAATCTCGCGGCTGGTGCCGCCGGTACCAGCGCCAACCTCCAGAATACGGAACCGGGCCTCCGGCCGTTGTTGCAGACTAGCCTGTAGCCACGCGATCAGCGCGTCAGCCAACAAGGTGTTAAAGGCGTCAGAGATCGGGTGGTGGTGATATATTCCTTCCACCAACGCCATGCTGCCCTGAGGGAACATCACCTCCATGGCGTTTTTTTTGCCGTTCAGAATCAGCGGTAACGCCCGCAAGGTGGCGTCAGCCAGACGAGTTTGTGCACCCAGCCCCGGCGTGTGCTGCACCGATAGGCAGTAACGTTCCCACTCTTCCCAGATCCGATCCGCATCTGGCACGGGGTGATCCGGTGCGATACCGGCAGCATTTATAAGCGCCAAGGCGGCAAGCCGCCAACGCCGATAATTCTGTGGCACCTCACCAAGGTCATCCAACCCACCCAGCGCAGCCAGTTGACTATGCAGCAGCGCGGCGAGACGTTGTTCCAGCCCCATCAGCGCAGGGATCACAGGCTGCACCTTTTGCTCCGCTGCCGTGACGGACAGCCGCGGTAGCGGCAACAGCCCGTTCCCCTGCGCCAACACAATCCGATCGGCATGTTTGTCGACCAGTTGGGGAAACACATCATCACGCAGCGTTTTTATCAGGCTCAAACAGGTAAAAGGCCCAGAAAGCAACCGTTCCAGCGTGGCCATCGCCTCGGGGGGGTCAATGGAGTCCACCCCCTGTTTCATCATCTGCTCACGGTAAAACGGGCTGGACACCACGCCAATGCTTCCCCAGTAGCCCCAGTGAACCATCTTCACCGGGTAAGGACGGTCGTTGAGATTATGCGCGAACGCGTCGGCGTAACAGCAACCGGCGGCGTAATTTGCCTGGCCGGGGGCTTTCATAAAGCTTTGCAGAGAAGAGAAGTAAAGCTGGAAATCGAGGGGTTCATGACCAAACACCGCATCCAAATGGCGTGCCGTGGCGCACTTGGCTTGCAGTGCGGCATTGAAACGAGTCTCGTCGAGCATCGCCAGGCTTTGATCTGCCAGTACGATCGCGGAGTGCACCAACCCATTGATGCGTGGGAATCGCGCCTTCAGCACCTGATAAACCAGTTCAAGCTGTTCCCGGTCACAGGCATCAGCTTGTAAATACAGCGGCCTTGGCCCCAGTTCAGCCAAGCGCTCGCACTGTGCGACGATCGCCTCATCTTCAGCCCGACGCCCCAACCACACCATCTGGGCTTGATATCGACGGACCAGATACTCACTGAACGCCGTGCCGATCCCGCCGGCACCGCCCAGCACCACGTAAACACCATCGCGGCGAAACGCCGGTTCAACGGGGTCAAACGGGCGGCACGGTAGCAGACGCTGAAGGTACCAGCACCCTTCACGCCAGACCCGCGCATCGCCCAGCGGATCGCTCGGGCATGCCTGCCAGGCAACCTGATCCAGAGGCTGATCGGCACAGAGATCCAACAGGCGGATGCGCCAATGCGGATACTCTTTGGCTAACGAACCGATCAAACCATGTACCGCCGCCTGTTGCGGATCGGTACGCTCATGGCGCTGAACAGCCTGCGCGTTACGGGTAATCACGGTAAACATCAGCGGATGGGTGCCATAACCTTCCGCCAGCAAAGACTGGATAATACGCAGGCCGGTCAGAGAAGGTGTCGCATCGGAACTCACCTGCCACAGCAGGTGTTCCGCCGACGCCAGCGATTTTATTTCCTGCGCGATGGTTTCGTAGCCGACATCCTCTCCTGACGCAATTTCGATCGGTGTCGGCCAGGCTGTATCGCTGCCAGCCTCCACCTGCCATACTGGCGTAAGCAGAATTTCACCCGTTAATTCGTCGGAAACTGAAGTAGCACTTTCCTCGCTTGCCGCCGGGTTCAACGATCGTGGCACCTGATAAGATGCCAGCCCAGCCTGCTTTTTTCTGTCCATGATCAATTCTCCACTTCTTGTTCCGTCAGTTGCCGTTGCGTGTTAAGGGGCGTCCCTGAAACTCACGCTGTCAAATGCCAATACGGCTTTTCCATGTTCGTCCTGGACAATGATGTTCCATTTACGCACCGCTTCCTGCCCACTTCCCGTTAGCCTTACCTGTGCCCAGACGCGGGAGGGAAACCTCTGCCCCCCCGCAATCTGCCGCAGCGCAAAGGGATAAGCGAAACCAGCACCCTCCCCGGTAGCGGCGGCTACGGTTTGCAACGCGCCATCAAGCAGCGCTGGCAGCCAGCCATAGCCCTGGTGACTCACCGTATTGCCGATATCCAGCTCACCCAACACGCCATCGCCCTCAACGCAAATGCGCTGCACCACCCGCAAGCTTTCACCAAAGCGCATCCCCAGAGCGGCAAGACGAGCGTAAAATGCGTCTCCTTCGATCACCTGCTGAACCTGACGCAACACGTCGGCTGGCCTGTCACCCATTGCCGGTGCTACAAACCGGGGTTTCGTATCCGCATATCCCTGACAATAGGCCGGTTCGTCAGACGGGCCGTCGTCATAAATTTCAAATTCAATATGCCCATCCGGCCTTGGTTCCAGTGCGATATGCACCTGCGTCGGCTGCGTTACCTCCAGAGGCCGTAACCACACCACGTCGCACAGCGTTACCTCCGCCACCTCCGCCGCCAAACAAACCGCCGCTCGCGCCCACTCCAACAGCACCGCCCCTGGCACGATGGCTCGCCCGTTAACCTGATGGTCACGCAGGAACCACTCGTCGCCACTCAACGTGGTGGTGTAACGCTGCTCGTTTAAATCGGAAGTGTTGCGTTCAATCAGTGGATGCAAGAAATGCGTTCTGCCTGCTACCGCAGGCTGTTCTGGCCAGTAAGGCTCCAATTCGAAAGGATAAGTCGGCAGGCTCAGACGCACCGGGCTCGGTTGCCCGTTGTAGAGATGGTGCCAATCAGCGCTGGCGCCGTTCACCCAACCCTCAGCCAGCGCGGGGAGATTGTCCATGTCCCGTCCTGGTAAGGCAGCACCGTGATTCTCTGCTGTACCACGCCAGATACCGCTGCCCCCCTGTTGGGCATTCAGCAGCGCAGCCAGCTTATCCACCAGCGCCTGCTGGCTACCCGCAATCAGGGCGATGCGCACTTTCATGGCGTCGCGACCCACTTGCAAGGTATAGGCCAGGTCGGTGAGATTTTGTGGGCCCCGCAGCAGATGGTCATGTAACTGCGCAACCCTCTGATTTAACGCCTGCTCGCTCTGTGCAGACAAAACGATCAGCACCGGGGCATTAACCGCTGTCGGCTGGCGAGAAGCTGCCGGATACTCTTCCAGCACGATGTGCGCATTAACCCCGCCGAAACCGAAGGAGCTAACGCCAGCCCGGCGTGGTAGTGCGTGACCCATAGCGTCGCGTAAGGCAAGCCATTGCTGATTTTGGTTCACCAGATGAAACGGGCTGCCCGTCAGGTCAATCTGTGGATTACAGGGGTCTCCATTCAGGCTGGCGACCAGTTGCTGGTGGCGCATTTGCAACAGCACTTTAATCACGCCTGCAACCCCTGCGGCCAGTTCGGTATGGCCGATATTGCTTTTCACCGACCCCAGTCCACAGCCGGCAACGGGCAATGCAGCCCCCTGCGCCAGCGTGCTGAATGCCTGGTGCAACCCCATGATTTCGATTGGATCGCCCAGCAGCGTACCGGTGCCGTGGGTTTCGATGTAGTTAACCGTTGCAGGTTCTACCCCGGCCTGATGGAATGCGGCCTCAATCACCCGGGCCTGTGCGTTGGGATTAGGCGATGTCAGCGAAGCCGCGCGCCCGCCATGATTTTCAGCGCTGCCCAGCAACAGACCGTAAATATGATCGCCATCACGCTCAGCGGCACTTAGCGGTTTGAGCATCAGCATCCCCACTCCTTCGCTGCGGGCGTAACCATCCGCCCGTGCAGAGAAGGGTTTACAACGGCCGTCCGCACTCAGCATACCCGCCAGAGCAAAGCTTTCTTGCGCATCTGGAGACATCAGCGTATTGACGCCACCGACCACAGCCTGTTCACACTGACCGTTACGCAGCAGTTCCATCGCTCTGTGGATGGCCACCAGCGAGCTGGAACAGGCAGTTTCGATCGGTTCGCTCGGGCCATGCCAGTTCAGCCAGTAGCTCATACGGTTCGGCCCTATCGAACTCACCAAACCAGCCATACTGTAGCCAGCGTTCGGCTCGCCCGCCTGCGCCAGCAGTTGCCCGTAACCGGTGCTACCGGTGCCGACCAACAAGGCAGTATTGCTACCGGAAAGGCTTGCGGTGGAATAACCCGCATCCTCCAGAACATGATGGACATACATCATCAATAGACGTTGCTGGGGATCCATCGCTTTCGCCTCACGCGGTGAAATGCCGAAGAACAGCGGATCAAAACCGGCGACGTTCTGCAAAATACCCGCATGGCATCTCTCTGGGCGGGTGGCCCAGCGCGCCGGCGGCAGTTCGCTGATACAGTCTTCTCCGGCCAGCAGATTAGCCCATAAGGCCCCGATATCCGGTGACTGCGGGAAACTGCCGCTCATGCCGATCACCGCGATCGGCTCAACCGCCGTTGCGGCAGGAGGTTTAGCCGGATGGCGCCAGCCTGGGGTGAACAGCGGTGGGACATCCGCTAATGCGGCGATTGCCGGTCCAGCCGTATCCAGAACACCGGTAAACGCTTCGCGATGCTCAGCCGCCAGCCTGACGGCCAGCGCAGCAATGGTGGGCGCTTCAAAAAAGATCGTGGTGCTGAGCTGTAATCCGTAGCGTTCATTCAGTTGATTGCCCAGCGTTCCCAGATTGATGGAATCAAAGCCGAACTCAGCAAACGGCACATTCCGGTCCAGTTCTTCCACTGGCAGTTTGAGGGTCGATGCAATAAGGGCACTCAGCGCCTGCTCGATCAGCCGCGTCACCTCTTCTTCCCCCGGCGCAGGTAGGGTTTCGCCAAGGGTTTCATCGTTCGTTGAGGCCACCGCCTGACGCAAGGTCACCTCAAGCAGTTGCAACACGACCTGTCCATCGGGGCCAACCAGCGCGATATCCCATTTACGTAGCGCCGGAGTATCCTTCACCGCAGGTTGGATGACGGCATAAACAGGGGCAGCGCGGCTGCCCCAGAACCTGGCCGACTCGACAGCAATCGGCAGCAGCAGTTCGCTGCTCGTCAGCAGACCAACGCTACTTTGAAGCGCCGCATCCAGCTGATCCACCGGCCAGAGATAACCCAATTCGTCTTGATGCTGCGCTGGCAGCAACTCTCCAAGCGCAAGCCCCTCCCCGCTCCGGATCTGTTTCACCAGCCGCAGACGAGGACCATAATGCAGTCCGGCCTGCTCAAAACCGACGTAAATTGCGTCGTGATCCAGGTTGGCATCACAGCGTGCCAGCAAAACAGCCAGGTCAAATGGTGCGGGAACTGTCGGTTCACCAACCACGGCATAACCACGGCTGTAGACATGCGCCTCATCATCGGCGGAGTAAATTTCATAGCCGATGCAGCCGTCCGGTTGCGGTTTCAACGCAATATGAATGGTGAGCGCGTTGGCAACCGCCAGCGGCCGTAACCACATCACCTGTTTGAGATACACGCTCTCCTGGCTCTCCAGCGCCAGGTTAACCGCCGCACGAGCCCATTCAAGCTGAACGACACCGGGAACAACGCCCTGTTGCTGTACCCGATGATCGGTTAGAAACCACTCACACCCTGTCAAGTGCGTACTGTATCGCTGGCGTTCAAACGTCGAGGTATTGCAATGCACCAGAGGATGCAGAGCCGCCCCCCGCTGCGGGTGTGCGTGTTCTGCAGGAGGGCTGACCCAGCAACGTTCCCGCGCAAAGGGATAAGTCGGCAGATTGAGGCGTTGTGGCCGATGTGCGCCGTACAGCTCACGCCAGTCAATCTCAAGCCCCTGAACCCAAAACTCGGCCAGTTTGTCCAGCTTATGCTTGCCGATCCAGATAAGGCTTAGTTGCCGCAAGTCATCATCATTCGAGAGGGATAGCACGCTGTTTTCATGCTTCGTTCCGCCGGTATAACAATTCGCCACCTTCTGTTCGCCCGCAATCACCGCCCGCAATTTTTCCGTCAACGCCTGGCGGCTTTCCACCACCAGCGCTAACCGGTGCGCCATTGCCTCCCGCCCGGTTTGCAGGGTCCAGGCTACGTCCGTCAGATTGACGTCCCGTTGTTCCAGATAATCCGCCAGGCGCTCCACCTGCTGCTGTAAGCTCGCGGCGGTGCGCGCCGACAGCACGATGATCACCGGCATCGCTGCCGTCGCTTCACGCTCGCCAACTGGTAAATATTCCTCGACGATCAGGTGTGCGTTGGAACCCCCCGCACCGAATGAGGACAGACCCGCCAGGCGCGGATACTCGCGGGTTTCCCCTGTCAACGTCAGCCGCGGGCGCGGCCAAGGTTGGTTTTCCCGTATCAGGACAAACGGGGTATCGGTAAAATCAATGTGCGGGTTGATAACCTCGCTGTGCAGGCTTTTCACCCATAGGCCGTGCTGCATCTGTAGCAGAATTTTGCTCAGGCCAGCGATCCCGGCAGCGCTTTCACAATGGCCAATATTGGATTTGACCGAACCGATAGCACAGAATTGCTTGTCGGCTGTCTGGTTGGTGAACACGTCAGTAAGGCCGCTAATTTCAATCGGATCGCCGAGTGCGGTGCCGGTGCCGTGTGCCTCAAGATAGCTTATCGCCCGGCTGTGCACGCCTGCGGCCTGTATTGCCCGTTCGATAACTTTCTGCTGTGCCTGGGGATTGGGCACGGTATAGCCATGCGTTTTGCCACCGTGATTCACGGCGCTGCCCTTAATCACACCGTAAATAGCATCGCCATCAGCCAGTGCGCGCGCTAGCGGCTTCAACACCACCGCCCCGACTCCCTCGCCGGGCACGTAACCGTCGCCATCGGCGGCGAAGCTGGTACAGCGGCCTTGCGAGGAAAGAAATCCCATCTCAGCTAATGCCAGGTATTTATTCGGATGTACGTTGACGTTGACCCCACCGGCAATCGCCACCGAACACTCCCGTTGGTGTAGGCTCTGGCAGGCCAGATGAATGGCGGTCAGCGAGGAGGAGCACATGGTGTTAACGGCCAGGCTCGGCCCACGGAAGTTGCAGAACCACGACACCCGGTTAGCGATCGAAGCGCTGACCCCCTGCAATACCGGCGCAGCGCACGCCTCGCCAGCTTTTGGTGTATAGAGCTGATACTCTTCGTTCATCACGCCAACGAACACCCCAACCAGCCGCTCCTCATCTTCGGGCAGGTTGGCGCGGGTGTAACCGGCATCTTCGATCGCGCTCCAGGCACATTGCAGAAACAGGCGCTCCTGCGGGTCCATTTTTTCGGCGTCACTTGGCAGGATCTGGAAAAACAACGGGTCGAAACAATCCATCCCGTCAATAAACCCGCCCCATTTTCCGTAGCTTTTGCCTGGCACACCGGGCCGTTGATCATAATCACGACGCCAGTCCCAGCGTTCAGCAGGAATTTCGCTAATGCAGTCACGCCCCTGCAACAGATTCTGCCAGAACTGGCCAATGTCATCCGCCTGCGGGTAACGGCCGCTCAAACCGATAATCGCGATATCATCGTCGTCAATTGCATTTACCGCCCCTGGGCGTGGGCCGGGAACCGGCGTCGCTTCTTTCTTCGGCGGTGGTTCAACAAGAGGCATCGTCGCTGCACCAAAGACGTTCACCAGTTTGCTGGCATGGCGCGCCACCAGATAGTCAGCCAAAGCGTCAATGCTCTGGTTTTCAAAGAACATGGAAATCGGCAGTTTGCCCAATGTATCGCTCAAGACCTGATTCCACGAAACGGCCACCATGGAATCAAAGCCGTATTTTTCAAGTGACGCCTTGCCGTCGATCCGCTCTACAGGCAACTTGATCACACTGGAGAGCGTGTTTTTCAGGTAGCCAACCACCGCTTGCCGGCGTTCGTCGTGGCCTTCAACCGACAGCGGCGATGTTTGCTCGGCTTCGGAGGAAGATTGACCCCTTTGCGCAACCAGCCATTTGTGGAACCTGGAGGGTTCGCCATACAACACCGCAACCCTTGGCGCAGCAAGCGCGAATATCTGCGGCAGCGCCTCAAGGCCCCGTGCGACAGGCATCGCCGTTAAACCAAACGAGCGTTGCAAAATGGCTTGCTGCTCCGCATCCACCTGCATCCCGGCATCCGACAGCAAAGGCCAGTTTACCGATATCGTCCGTCCCTGTTTTTCACCCCGATCAACCTGCTGCTGCCGGTAGAGTGCTAATTGATCAAGATAGGCATTGGCCACTGCATAGCCGCTTTGCCCGAGGTTTCCCTGTACGGCCGCCAGCGAGGAACAGAACACCATCCAGTCCAACGGCCGTTCGCCAAGGGTGCGATCCAATGCCTCGGCACCGGCGACCTTGGCTGCCATGACCTCCTGCAACCGGCTCTCATTGAGGTTATGCACCAGGCAATCACGTTGCAGCCCGGCGCAATGCAGCACACCATTGATGCCACCATAGGTGGCGGTGATAGAGGAAACCCCCTGGGCTACCGCTGTGCTGTCGCTGACGTCCAGCGGATAAAATTCTACGCGAGCGCCCTGCGCACGCAGCGTGTCAAGCCACTGACGCTGTGGTTCCGTCGGTGCTTGTCTCGCGCTGAGGATCAACACCGGATGGCTAACCGCACCAGCAATGGCCACCGCCAACTGCCGCCCTAGCCCCCCAACCCCCCGGTGATCCAGTACACTCCCTGGTCCCGCCAGGGAAGCGCTGGCGCAGCGGCCTTCGGCTCCTGCCAGCACAACACCCTCCGACGCCCCGCCTGATAACGTACCAGCGGATCTCCCTGCTGCGCCTCACGACGCAGCACCCCGGCTAACCAATCAGCCGGGGAGGATTCATCATCCAGCACAATCGCCTGGACCCGCAGGTGCGAAAACTCCATCTCAGCGCTGCGCAGGAGCAACGCTAGCCCCTGCATCAGCCCAGGTTCACCGCTGCCCGCGACCACGAGTTGAAGCGTGGCAGGTGCCGCCTCCTGCAAGGCCGGGTTGTTTTGCAGCAACGCCAGCAACTGCCCAGCATACGCCGTGTAACGCTGCGCCGGCGTCCCCTGCGCCGTTAGACAGAGATAGCGATCGGCGGCCAACTGCCCCTCTAGCCCTGGCGCGATCGATGCTTCACACACTATCGTCCAAAGCCCCCGTATACCCGGTGTTGATGCTGGTGATAACGCCTGTTCGCGCCAACCTGGAACAGCCAACTGCAAATGCGGTTCCTCTGCTTTCAACTGGGCATCAAACAAACGCAGGCTCACACCCGTCAGTTGCATAAAGACCCGGCCTTGCGCATCGGTCATCTCAATGTTGTATTCTTCCGCCTGCGTCTTACGTACCAAGGCATAGACTTTTTGCGCTACGACACCCGACGTCCACCATTGCGCCACAGCGAACGGCAGACATAACCGGGTAAATCCTTCCAATGCCGCACAGGCCTGCAATGCGCTGTCGATCAACACAATGCCGCGCAGCGCCGGCGGATATTCGCAGGCACTGAGATCAATCTCACCCACGGCGATCTCAGCATTGGTGCTCACGGCGACCAGCGCACGCAGCGATGGCCCATAGTGGATCCCCTGGGCGCTGAAATGCGCATATTTCTCTACCAGGTTCGCTACTGGCTGGCAATCCGCCCGCAACCCAGCGACATCCAAGTGCCGATCGGCTTCCTGCTGCGCGCCTGACGTAACGGCATACCCGCGGCAGTACACCTGCCGGCGATCGCCCTCCATACCGTATAGTTCAAATGTTTTACGCCCCTCCGCCAGTGTTTGTAGCGCGATATAGATTTCACGTTCACACTCGACGACCAACGGCCGCAGCCAGACGACGTCTTGCAAAGTTATAGCGCCGCATTCACCGGCGTGCGCCAGCGTTAGCGCAGCGGCAGCCCATTCCAATAGTGCAGCGGCAGGCACCACGGCCCGCCCACGCACCTGATGGTCACGCAGAAACACCTCATTCCCGGTTAACCGGGTACGGAAACCGACCCCGTTCACATCTGAAATTTTGCAGTGAACCAACGGATGCAAATGCTCAGGTTGCCCGCCCAGTTCAGCGACCAACGGTGGCAACCAGTAACGTTCTCTGGTGAACGGATAGGTCGGCAGGCTCAGGCGTCGAGGGTGAGACTCAGGGTATAGCGAATGCCAATCAACCCTTTCTCCACGCACCCAACATTCAGCCAATCTCTCCAGCCCATCGTCGGCAACTCCGTGTGCGGTGGTGTTTGTTGCAGCCTCTGAGCCGTTGATTTCGCCCTGATAAACACCACTCGCCTCACCGGTTGAAACTGCCCGTACTTTTTCAACCAACTCATCCTGGTTGTTAACCACCATCGCCAGACGTGTCGCCATTGCTTCACGCCCGATTTGCAGGGTGTATGCCAGGTCGGTCAGGTTGACCTCATGCCGCGCCAGATAGCTGGCCAACTGCGCCAACCGTGCCGCCAAGCGATCCTGATTGGCGGCAGACAACACGATAAGCACCGGTCTGGATGCTATCTCTTCGCGTCTGGGCTGTTGCGGAGGTTCTTCAATAATCATGTGGGCATTCGATCCGCCCGCACCGAATGATGACAGCCCGGCAATGCGTGGAAAGCATTTCTCTTCACCATTAACGCTAAGCCGCGGGCGCGGCCAAGGCGCATTTTCGCGCTGAACGAAAAACGGCGTATTGTTGAATTTTATGCTTGGGTTAAGCGTGTCGCTGTGCAGGCTCTTGACCAGCATCCCGTGTTGCATTTGCAACAGCACCTTGGTCAGGCCCGCCAGACCGGCGGCGCTTTCGCAGTGGCCGATGTTAGATTTGACCGAACCGATGGCGCAGTACTGTTTACCTGCCGCGTCACCGCCAAACGCCCTGTTCAGCCCTTCAAGTTCGATCGGATCGCCCAAACTTGTGCCGGTACCATGCGCTTCGACGTAGCTGATGTTTCTGACATCAACCCCCGAGCAGCGCTGCGCCTGCTCAATCACCTCAGCCTGTGACTGTGGGCCAGGTACGCTGTAACCGTTGGTTTTACCACCGTGGTTCAAGGCGCTACCTTTGATAACGCCGTAAATGTTATCGCCATCCGCCACCGCACGTGCCAGCGGCTTTAGCACCAGGCTACCTACACCTTCGCTGGGAACATACCCGTCCCCCTGCGCGGCGAAAGCCATGCAGCGACCATGGCTGGACAAGAACTGTTTGTGTGCCAGGTAGGCATATTTATTGGGGTGAATCGACAGGTTAACGGCACCGGCAATCGCCGCCGCGCACTCCCCCAACATCAGGCTCTGGCAAGCCAGATGAATCGCCGACAGCGACGAAGAACACATGGTGTTAAGCGTCAAGCTTGGCCCATTGAAGTTGCAGAAGTAAGAAACCCGGTTGGTAATCGAGGCACTGTTACTCATAAACAAACCCAGATTACTGCCCAGTCCATAGGGCTGATACTCTTCAACTGTCGTACCCGCGAATACGCCCACCCTTCGCGCTGGATCCAGTGTGTCGCGGGTATATCCGGCATCTTCCAACGCCCCATAGGCAGACTGCATGAACAGACGCTCTGCGGGATCCATCTGTTCAGCCTGATACGGCGAAAGGTTGAAAAACAGCGGGTCGAAACAGTCTACGTCGCGGACAAATCCGCCCCATTTTCCGTAAATTTTGCCCTGAACGCCTTTTTCTGGGGAAAAATAATCACGCCAGTCCCAGCGCTCTGGCGGAATTTCCGTAATACAGTCGACATTCCCCACCAGGTTTTGCCAGAACTCAGTGATGTTCTCCGCGTTAGGGTAACGCCCATCCAGGCCGATGATGGCAATATCAAAGACGGACGTAGGCTGCGAAGATGGCGATACAAAAAGGCTGGACGGGTCATAGCGGCGTTCGCTTTTTGCCAATATTTCTGCGCACCTATTCGGTGCCGCTTTATCAGCATTTGACACGCCAAAATGTTCGACCAACTCAGGAGAATAATGACCCAGAAGATAATCCGTTACGCTTTCGATGGTATAATGTTCGAAAAACAATGTTACTGGTAATTCGTCAAAAATATCTTCAAGCTCCTGTGTAATAGACACTACAGCAAGGGAACTAAAACCAAATTCATTGAATGGTGAATGATCTTTCAACGCCTTGGGTGATAGCCTCAATGTACGGCCTATCAACTCTCTCAGATAACGTTTTGTCATGTCCCGCAAACTGTCTTCTTTATTTTTCTCTCGGGCTGTTCCGGAAGATGACAAGATCGTTTTCGTGGTGCACTTCCCTTGTGGAAAATCGCTCAGCCAAGCGATCACGGCCTTCCGTTGGTTCACCAAAAGATGATCCGTTATTGCCTGTATATTTCTATTTTTAAAAAAGAAGGTGGAGCCAATCCCTTCAAAAAAACCTCCCAGCAAGCACGCAAGCTGTAAGGCAAGAGAAGAATTGACCCCGTAACGCGTCAACGGTTCCTTTGCACTGATTCTGTGCACAGGCGTGTTCAGTTGACTCGCAATCAACTGCGCTAAACGCTGATTCAATTGTTCATTTAACGACGCCCCCCCTCATTCTGTGATTCCTGTAATTCCATTTCCCGTATCCTTCACAAATAGCGCCAGAACAGCTAACCGATTTCTTTTTTTCAACATCAATGTACTACAACATTAGAAAATAAATTGTACTGAACACAAAAAAAAGAGTAGTCCATTATTAAACCGAGATACATCCGATTTATTTTTAATCGTTAAACGTATAAACTCAGAATAATCACCCTTTAAATTAAATTGAATTAATGCAAGTCTAAAAAATATCACTCCTGACACCCTATTGCCCCATAAAAACCGGATAACTTCAAATCATAAAAATGGAGGCGCGACCAGCAAGATGAGCAAAAATAGGATTAAAACTATTGCCATAGTAATTATTTTTTGTATTGCCGCATATTATGGCTATCAATCTCAGCAGCAACAGGAGAAGCCGCTGACGCTTTATGGCAATGTCGATACCCGATCGGTTAATGTCGGATTCCGGGTATCAGGTCGACTTGCCTCGCTTAATGTGGATGAAGGTGACATCGTCAAAGCGGGGCAGATACTCGGCCAGTTAGACTCTGGAAGTTACCTTGATGCGTTGACGTTGACACGTGCGAATGTCGCTAGCGCCAAAGCCAGGTTGTCTCTGCTGGAGGCAGGTTATCGTGATGAAGAGATAGGTCAGGGGCATTCCGAGGTAGCCCAACGGCTTGCTGCTTACAACTACGCCAATAGCGTTTTACAGCGGCAACTGAAATTATGGAAGTTGAAAGCCATTCCAGAAAACCAACTGGAGGAGGCCCGTTCCATCCGCGACCAGGCATTGGCCGCGCTGCAGGTTGCAAAAGAACAACTCACGATATTTCAGAAAGGCAGCCGCCCACAACAGATTGAAGAGGCTAAAGCCAACGTTTTGTATTACCAGGCAACCGAATCACAGGCGCTACGCGACTTTTTGGATACCACCTTATATGCCCCTTCCATCGGTGTAGTGTTAACTCGTGCCGTAGAACCTGGCACCATACTCAACGCAAACCGCACGGTATTTACGCTGTCACTGACAGAGCCCGTGTGGATTCGAGCCTATGTTAGTGAAGCGAGTCTCGGCAAGGTAGCACCAGGCACGAAGATGAAAATATCCACTGACAGCCGTCCGCACAACTACTACCACGGTAAAGTTGGCTTTATCTCCTCTACTGCCGAATTTACGCCCAAGAATGTGGAAACCCCCGATCTGCGTACCGATCTGATTTATCGCCTGCGCATCGTCGTTACCGATCCCGATAGCTCATTGCGACAGGGAATGCCCGTAACCCTGCATTTTACCGACGACGTAAAGTAACTCAGGCCAGGGGCAGAATAACAATGATAAAACCAACATTCGTTATTGAGATGGAGTCGCTGCAAAAACATTTCCCAACTCGCGAGCAACCCGCGGTCAATGGTTTGACCGCCGTATTGCACAGTGGTGCAGTAACGGGTCTTATCGGCCCTGATGGTGCAGGAAAAACCACCCTGATCCGCATGCTCGCTGGCCTGATGACACCAACCGGAGGGAAAGTTCGGGTGGCGGGGTTGGATCCCTGCACGCAATCTCGCCATCTACATACCATTCTGGGCTATATGCCGCAGAGGTTCGGTCTGTATGAAGACTTGACGGTCATCGAAAATCTGACGCTATACGCAGAGCTGCGCGGCATAAGAGGGGAACAGCGTAGACAAGCCTTCAGTCGCCTATTGACGTTTACCGATTTGACGCATTTTACCAACCGCATGACCGGTAAGCTTTCCGGTGGTATGAAGCAAAAACTGGGGCTGGCATGTACGTTACTCGGCCAACCCCAGGTTTTGTTGCTCGACGAACCCAGCGTAGGTGTCGACCCCATTTCACGTAGTGAACTGTGGCAGATGGTGCATGAGCTCGCCGACGACGGAATGTTGATCTTATGGAGTACCTCCTACCTGGATGAGGCTGAGCGATGCAGCAATATCCTGTTGATAAACGAGGGTAAGATTTTATTCAACGGCGTACCACAAACACTGACACAGAGCATGACAGGGCGTACCGTGCAAATTGAGACATCGGAAATCAGCCATCGCGCACTATTACAGCGAGCAATTGTCCTGCCAGAAGTTAGTGACGGCGTCATCCAGGGGAAATTTTTACGTCTGGCTTTGCAAGCGGGTGTCGATCGCCAGCAACTGCGACACAATCTCAATCTGTCCTGCGCGAAGATAACGGATACAGCCCCCCGTTTTGAAGACGCTTTCATTGATCTGCTTGGCGGTAATCAGAACAGTAAGTCAGTACTGACAGAGGTCCTGTCAGCCATTGAGGCAAGTCCAGATGAAACGGTTATTGAAGCCCGGGAATTAACCAAAAGGTATGGCGATTTTTTCGCCAATGACCGTGTCAGTTTCAAAGTACAGCGTGGTGAAATATTCGGCTTGCTTGGTCCCAACGGCGCGGGAAAATCCACAACGTTTAAAATGATGTGCGGGTTACAGGTTCCTAGTTCCGGCCAAGCTCTGGTTCTGGGTGAAGATTTGAAAAAAAATGCCAGTAATACACGCCAACGCCTGGGATACATGGCACAAAAATTTGCGCTGTACAGCAACCTGACGGTCGCGCAGAACCTGCGATTTTTTTCCGGCATTTATGGTCTGCGTGGCAAAAAGCAGCACGACAAAATGACTGAAATGATCGCCGCCTTCAACCTGCATTCCCTGATGGGCCAAAAAACAGATTCCCTTTCCCTGGGATATAAACAGCGTCTGGCCTTGGCCTGCGCCCTTATGCATCAACCAGACATTCTGTTTCTTGATGAACCCACCTCTGGCGTTGATCCCATTACTCGCCGGGAATTCTGGCTACATATCAATGGAATGGTGGATAAAGGCGTTACGGTAATGGTGACGACGCACTTTATGGAAGAAGCAGAGTATTGTGACCGCATTGCATTAGTTTACCGCGGAAAAATTATCGCTATCGGCACCCCAGACGAGCTTAAACACCAGATTGCCAATGCGCAAAACCCCGATCCGACGATGGAACAAACGTTTATCGCATTGATCAAAAATTATGATGCAGAGGAAGCATAATGGACAGCGATCGTTTTTCCTGGAGACGTCTGCACGCGCTGTGCATCAAAGAGATACGTCAAATCCTGCGTGACCCCAGCACTGGCTTGGTCGCAGTCGTTATCCCACTAATGCTGTTAGCCATTTTCAGTTATGGTATCAATCTAGACTCCAATCGGCTGAAGCTTGGCATACTGGTTGAGCAGCGAAGCAAGGACGCCAACGATCTCATCCAGGCCTTTACCAGTACGCCCTATATCACTCCTTTCCTCAGCATCAGCCGACCTGAGTTGACTGAAATGATGCAAGCCGGTCATATCAGCGGCATGGTGGTTATTCCTGCGGATCTCTCCAAACGTCTGGCACATCCGGACGAGCGGGCGCCACTGCAAGTGATCACCGACGGTAGCGATCCCAACACGGCCAACTTCGTTCAAGGTTATGTTCAGAGCATCTGGCAAATCTGGCAGTTGCAGCAAAGTAACGACCAGGGCCGCAATGATCGGCCGCTGATTGAGCCTAAAATACGCTACTGGTATAACCCAGCCGCGAACAGTCAGTATTTCATCGTGCCTGGCGCGATCACCATCATCATGACCGTAATTGGTGCAATTCTGACTTCGCTGGTCATTGCTCGCGAATGGGAACGCGGCACAATGGAAGCATTGCTTTCTACCCAAATCACACCGGCGGAGTTTCTGTTGTCCAAACTGATACCCTATTACCTATTGGGTCTGAGCGTGATGGGGCTTTGTATGCTGACCTCAACCCTGATCCTCGGCATCCCTTTCCGCGGTTCATATCTACTGTTGCTGCTCACCAGCAGTCTATTCATGCTCAGCTCACTCGGACTGGGAATGCTGATTTCAACAGTGACGCGCCTTCAGTTCAACGCCGCATTGATTTCAATGAACGCCGCCTTTTTGCCTGCCGTGATGCTTTCCGGCTTTATTTTCCCAATTGACAGCATGCCTGTGTTAGTTAGGGCTGTAACGTATATCATTCCCGCCCGCTTCTTCGTCAGCGCAATGCAAACCCTGTTTCTGGCAGGAAATATCGGCGTCGTACTGGTTACTAACCTGTTATTTCTAGTCTCTTCAGCAACCATACTGCTCTGGTTGACCGCCAATAAAACCCTACGACGACTAGATTAAGGAGCCTCTATGCTGTCTCGTTTATGGACATTGATCGCTAAAGAAATGCAGGCCCTTTTTAGCGATGCAGATACTCGTGCCGTCCTAATCGTCCCCGTTATTTTACAGGCTCTGCTTTTTCCCTATGCCGCTACGCTGGAGGTAAAAAACGCCACACTCGCCATTTATAACGAGGATAATGGTCTACAATCAATGGAGTTGATCCAGCGCTTGGCTATGGCGGATTCGTTCTCTCGTACCATCCTGTTGCATAATCCGCAAGAGATCAAAACGACGATAGATAACCAACGAGCGTTGCTACTGATTCGTTTTCCCGTCGATTTTTCCCAGAATATTATCAACGGCAATACGGCGTCGATTCAATTGTTGCTTGATGGCCGTAGCTCAAACAGCGCAAGGATCGCCGCCAACTATGCTCAGTCGATCATTTTGCAGTATCAGAACGAAATACTTGCTGATTATGGTTATGAAAAACCTAACAACAGCGAGTTAATCATACGTAATTGGTACAATCCGAGCCTGGATTTTAAATGGATGATCATACCCTCTCTGATCGCTATGATTGCTACTATAGGGGTCTTAATGGTCACCGCCCTTTCGGTTGCCCGCGAACGTGAACAGGGTACCCTGGATCAGTTGCTGGTGTCGCCCATAACTACCTGGCAGCTTTTTATCGGAGAGGCAGTACCAGCAGTGTGTGTCGCGTTCTTTCAGGCAACGTTGGTCTTGCTGATCGGTATTTTTTTGTTTTCGATTCCCTTCAGCGGTTCACTGTGGCTGTTTTATTTTTCTATGCTGATTTACGGCCTTTCACTGGTTGGTTTCGGGTTATTTATCTCATCACTGTGCCAGACCCAACAACAAGCATTTATCGGCACCTTTGGAATGGTGATGCCAGCAATTTTGCTATCAGGTGCTATTTCCCCTGTCGAGAATATGCCCCAGTGGTTGCAACACCTGACCATGCTCAACCCCATGCGCCATTTTGTGAATATCACCAAGCAAATATATCTGAAAGATGCCAGCATCAACATTGTCTGGGAAAGTCTGTGGCCTCTGATGATTATTACCGTTCTCACAGGAGGCATTGCATACATCATCTTTAGGAGCAAAATTGTCTGACTAGAGGTGTCCCATAACTTGAGGGTCCAGGTCATAATTAAAACAGCTCGAGGGCTCTGGGATAGTATCACCCGCTTTCGCAAACAAATGCATCACCAAGCCGGCTCTACACAAACCCGCCTCCAGATCACACCCTCAACATTTAACATGAAAAGTACAATTTTTTACCTGAATGTTACATTCCATTAAAATACCCTTCCCCCATACTCATCCCACGCCCACCCCTACCGAGGGAACCAACCGATGAAAACTAGCAACCCGATGCTGGAAAAATTACTGCCCATTCTGCCACTTATCGCTGCCAACGCCGCACAGGCGGAAAGCGAACGAAAAGTACCGGATGAGAATATCCGTTTGTTAAAAAGCATAGGTATGCACCGGGTGTTCCAACCGAAAAAATTCGGTGGCCTGGAAATCTCCCTGCCAGAATTCACCGACTGTGTCGCCGCGCTGGCCGGAGCCTGTGGCGGAACCGCCTGGGCTTTCAGTTTGTTATGCACCCACAGCCATCAGATAGCGATGTTTTCCCCCAAACTACAACAAGAGATCTGGGGAGATAATCCAGACGCCACCGCCAGCAGCAGTATTGCCCCGTTTGGCCGCATTGAGGAAGCCGAAGGCGGTGTCTATCTGAGCGGTGAAATGGGCTGGAGCAGCGGTTGTGACCATGCCGAATGGGCGATTGTCGGCTTTCGCCGCAAAAACGCCGACGGTGAGTTGCTCTACAGCTTTGGCGTGATCCCACGTAGCGATTACGAAATTCGTGATGACTGGTTTGCGGTTGGCATGCGCGGCAGCGGTTCCAAAACGCTGGTGATAAAAAATGCCTTCGTGCCGAACCACCGCATTGAGGCCGCTCAGGATATGATGCACGGGCGCTCTGCGGGTTTCGGCCTTTACCCAGACAGTAATATTTTCTACTCGCCCTATCGCCCCTATTTCGCCTGCGGTTTTGCCGCCATCAGCCTTGGCGTTGCGGAGCGCATGCTAGTCGCCTTTAAAGAAAAAACCCAAAACCGCGTGCGAGCCTATACCGGAGCCAGCGTGGGGACGGCCACCCCGGCGCTGATGCGTCTGGCAGAGTCCACCCATCAGGTTGCTGCCGCCCGCGCCTTTTTGGAAAAAACCTGGCAAGAACATGCCGAACACGGCCGAAAGCACCAATATCCTTCCCACGAGACATTGACGTTCTGGCGTACCAACCAGGCCTACGCGGTCAAAATGTGTATCGAATCGGTCGATCGCTTGTTCAGCGCTGCTGGGGCAACCAGTTGGATGGAAAGCAATGAGATCCAGCGCCTGTTCCGCGACTCGCACATGACTGGGGCACACGCCTATACCGATTACGATGTCTGTGCACAGATATTAGGCCGCGAGTTGATGGGGTTAGAACCCGATCCGACGATGGTATAACGAGCAGGAGAACCTATTTAATGACACATCACACAGAACCTGCTCTGGATCCACGCGCATTCCGGCGTGCGCTGGGCAACTTCGCCACCGGCGTGACGGTAGTGACGGCAGCAACCGCAGATGGCACCCGCGTGGGAGTCACGGCCAATAGTTTTAACTCGGTATCACTGGATCCACCGTTGGTATTATGGAGCATTGATAAACGCTCCGGCAGCTATGCGATCTTTGAACAAGCCAGCCACTTCGCCATTAACGTGCTGGCCGCCGATCAGATGGATATTTCCAATCGTTTCGCCCGCCCCAGCGAGGATAAATTTGCCGGGATTGAGGTGGAGGTCGGCGCGGGTGACGTACCTTTGCTTACCGACTGTGCCGCACGCTTTCAGTGTGAGAAATATCAGCAAGTTGACGGCGGTGACCATTGGATCCTGATTGGTAAAGTGGTGGCGTTTGACGACCTGGGCCGCGCACCGCTGGTGTATCACCAAGGATCCTATTCCATGGTGCTGCCTTATCCGCAGGTGGCGGAGCGCGTTGCACAGAATGCAGTAGGCAGCGCCAGGCAGGAACGCTTGAATAACAACGTCTTCTACTTGCTCACCCAGGCGCTGCGCAGCTATCAAAGTAGCTACCAGCCCAAGCAGCTCTCCACCGGGTTGCGGGCCAGCGAGGCCAGAATGCTGTTGGTATTAGACAGCGACGCCTGCCTTGATAAGGCCTGCCTGCTGGCGGAAATGGCGATGCCAACCAGAGAAATCGAAGAGGCGCAGGAAGCGTTGTACCGTAAAGGCTTGGTGTCCAGCACCGAGAATGGCCATCACTTGACCGAGGCTGGCGAACGCCAGGCCAGCGTGCTGAGAGATATTGCCGCCAAACAGCAAGAACAGGTCCTGTCCGCCTTCACGGCAGACGAAGTGGGCATTTTGAAGAAGCTGTTGCGCGGTATTATTGCCAATAGTCAGTGATTTAAATCGGTAAACCTCATGCGCATTGTCGGCAACGGCAATGCGCATGAAAACCTCACCACCACATCCTACCTATTCATGCAGCCGTGAACCAATACGCGCCACAGACATTCTCTGCCCTACCCAACCTAGTGCCGCGCAGACGGCCATCACCAACGTCATGGCAAACGGCGTATCATCCTGCAACCAGGAAACGGCCAGGCTTGCCAACGCCCCCATGCCAAACTGCAATGAGATAGCGAGCGCGCTGGCACTCCCAGCCTGTTGGCCACGTTGTTGCAACAGTAGCGACAGGCTGTTGGTGCCAATAGCATTCACCAGCGACATAAACAACACCACCAGAATCACCAGGATAGAGAGGCTCTGCTGATGGAACACCAGTAGCAATAACCCAAACAACACCTGGGCGCTGCTTTGTATCATCAACAGGCGCGGCAGGCTGTAGACCTTCAGCATCCGCACGTTCAGCAGCAGCACGGCGATCATGCCAATGACGTTGCAGCCAAACAACAGCCCGTAATACTGAGCAGGCACCTGGAAGTAGCTGATGTAGACAAAGGGAGAACCGCTGATAAAGGCAAACATGCCCGCGAAGGAAAACGCCAGGGTAGCAATAATGCCCATTGCTTCTCTGTCACGGACCAACAGGCAATAGTTATGAAACGCCTTCAGGATGCTGCCTGACTGCCCTGGCGGGGTTTTTAACGTCTCCGGCAGTACCCAGAACACCAATAACCCGCTGATACAACCCACCACCGCCAACAGCATGAAGATGGCTTGCCAGTCGAAGACCGTCAGCAAAGCACCGCCCAACAGCGGGGCCAGCAGCGGTGCAATCATGGTAACCAGCGTCATCAGCGATAATACTCGGGGCAGTTCATCTGAGGTATAAACATCTCTGGCGATAGCCCGCGCCATCACCACGGCGGCCCCGCTGCCAAATGCCTGTAGCGCCCGCAGTACCACCAATTGCTCAATCTGGGTGACCTGCGTGCATAGCACGCTGGCAATCACAAACAACAGCATGCCGCTAAGCAACAGCTTTCGCCTGCCTAGCCGATCGCTAAGCGGCCCGTACAGCAACATGCCGATGCAAAAACCGGCAAAGAATGCCCCCAATGAGTGCTGCATTTGCCCCTGTGTGGCATGCAGTTGCTGCCCCATAGCGGGTAACGCAGGTAGATACATATCAATCGACAGCGGGCCAAAAGCCACCAGCGATCCCAGTAGCGGGATCAACCAACGTGGCGGCCGGTTAGTAAAGGCAGGTGGCATAGCGGCTCCTCTATCATCAATAACGCCTCAGCGGTTGTGGGCGTGAGTCTTGGTGATTATTCGTTAACATATTAACAATCATCTGATGAAATGGACACATTTAAGACAACATTTGTGTCTTTCCTGACGAGAATGGATTTTGTTAATACATTAAAGAAAACAGGACTGGCGTTGATACGCAGAGGGCTGAGAATGCTGGGAAGATGTATTTTTAGCGGGAACCCAGAGCTCCCGCAGAGGTTATGGTTGCCGGGTTGCCTTACATCGCATTCAACTTCGCAACAGCATCGCTCGGCAGTTTGAGCTGGGCTACGGCAAGATTCTCTTTCAGATGGGCTAGGGAAGATGTCCCTGGGATCAGCAGAATGTTTGGTGAACGCTGCAGCAACCAGGCAAGTGCCACTTGCATAGGCGAGGCTCCCACCTGCTGCGCAACTTCTGACAACGTCGTAGACTGCAACGGCGTGAATCCACCCAGCGGGAAGAACGGCACATAGGCAATGCCCTTGCCAGCCAGTTCGTCGATCAGTGCGTCGTCATCCCGGTGTGCCAGGTTGTAATTATTCTGTACGCAGACAATCTCACAAATCTTCTGCCCTTGCGCAACCTGAGCCGAGGTGACATTGCTCAGCCCGATATGGCGGACCAGCCCCTGCTGTTGTAGCTCGGCTAGCACGGAGAGTGGCTCTTCAATCGACCCCTCTGCCGGGCCATGTGCATCAAACATGCAGCGCAGATTGACCACATCAAGCACATCCAACCCCAGATTACGCAGGTTGTCATGCACGGCCTGGGTCAGCTCGGCCGGAGAAAATGCAGGCAACCATGCGCCTTGCTCATCGCGGCGAGCGCCGATCTTGGTGACAATGACCAGATCGTCGGCATAAGGATGCAGTGCCTGGCGAATAATTAGATTGGTGTAATGCGGGCCATAAAAATCGCTGGTATCGATATGGTTGACCCCGTTGGCAACCACTTCACGCAGAACCGCGATGGCCGTTTCAGGCTCCTTCGGCGGACCGAAAACCCCAGGCCCGGCGAGCTGCATGGCGCCATAGCCGAGCCGCTTGACGGTATGCGTGCCGAGCGTAAAGGTACCTGACAGATGAGTGCTGGACATAATCAAACTCCTAATAAGATGGCGCAAAGTTCAGACGCTGCTATTACCAACGATAGGCAAACAATATATACCCGTCGCCTGGCAAGCTACAGCGTTCAAACCTATCCGCGACAGATTTATAGGTGCAAACCTATAACCAGGCTGTGCGGTGAGCATCTAGGGAGGGAATACCCACACAACACCATGTCCAACCGTAGGGGCGCTGCATGCTGCGCCCTTCTTTATCCTGCAAAACACCTCGCAAAAATAAACATTTGGCCTATTTGTACCAAACACCCTCTGATGAAATAACCAAAACCAGGAGGAAAAATGACACATGACCGTTCAAGAGAAAGCGTTCGCTTACGCAACTACGACTATGCTTCGGTGGGATTCTATTTTGTAACGATATGCACCCACCAGCGCCAATGCCTTTTCGGCACAATAAATAATTCAATCATGCAGCTCAATAACCACGGGCTTATCGCGGAAAAATGCTGGCTGCAAATACCTCAGCACTTTGCTGCTGTTGGGTTAGACCATTTTGTCGTGATGCCTAACCATATGCATGCGTTATTGCATATTCATATGGAGACTAACGCTACCGTAGCAACGATTATTCGCAGTTTTAAAGCCGCTGTGACTCGCCAGTTACAGCGACCTATCTGGCAACGTAACTATTGGGAAAGGGTTATTCGTACCGAAAGAGAGTTAGGGTTAGCGCGGGAGTATATCGCGAATAACCCTGCTCAATGGGGAACAGATAAAGCCGAGGATTATTAGCCTGGTGATTGCTCGTCCAAAGTTAACCATTGGTTATATGAACGGGCGCAGCATGTGAACTGACCCCCAAATGTTGGACAAACATCTGACATTTGGAGGAGCAGTTCTGATGAAGTATTCACTTCAGTTCAAACTTGACGCGGTCCGGCACTATCTTGCCGGACTCGGCAGTCAAAAACAGACCGCCAAGACGTTTTCTATTGCCCATGTTCAACTTCGCAGATGGATTGCCGCTTATCAGCAT
This sequence comes from Serratia sp. 3ACOL1, assembly GCF_003668775.1. Classification (NCBI taxonomy): domain Bacteria; kingdom Pseudomonadati; phylum Pseudomonadota; class Gammaproteobacteria; order Enterobacterales; family Yersiniaceae; genus Serratia; species Serratia sp. 3ACOL1. The sequence goes on from NZ_CP033055.1 coordinate 2,373,898, forward strand.
CATGGGGAACAAGGGCTGCGGGTAGGACGCAAGCCACATTACACGCCTGACTTCAGGCTCTCTGTCGTTGAGTTCGCGCTTTCAAATCCACTCTCTTCAGCGACGATCGCCGCCAAATTCGATATTCCCTGTTACCTTACTGTGGAGCGTTGGATTAAACTCTATCAGGAGAACGGGGCTGAAGCCCTCAACCTGAATAAGCGAAGTCGCCAAATGCGTCAGCATCCCAAAACCCCCCATGCCGATAAATCGCCTGATGAGTTGACACCCGAAGAGATGCGGGAGGAAATCGAGTTTTTACGTGCACAGAATGCTTACATAAAAAAGTTGAGAGCCTTGATGCAACAGAAAGAAGCCCAGACTCGTCGAAAAGGGCAAAAATAATCAGTGCATTGAGGTCAGAACACCGTTTGGATGCTTTGCTGTGGGCCGGAAAACTGCCGCGCAGTACGTATTACTATTGTTGTAAAAGCCATCAAGCACCGGATAAGTATGGTGAAACCAAGCAGCAAATAATGGCTGTTTTTAACGAGCATAAAGGCCGTTACGGCTATCGCCGGGTGACCAGTGTTCTTCGAAAGATGGGGGCTGTGCTAAATCATAAAACCGTGCAAAAACTGATGGTTGAACTGCAATTGAAATCGCCCGTTCGCCGTAAAAAGTACCGTTCGTACAAGGGACATGTCGGTAAAGTGGCCCCGAATACCTTGCAGCGCGATTTTACCGCGCAAGGGCCTAACCAAAAGTGGGTGACCGATATCACGGAGTTCCGGGTCGCGGATGAAAAGCTGTATTTATCGCCGGTACTCGACTTGTTTAACGGTGAAATCATTGCCTATGAGATGTCCCGTAAACCGGTGTTCAGCCTGGTAAAAACGATGTTGAACAAGGCGCTGAGTACGCTAAAAACGGAAGAAAAGCCGTTGCTGCACAGTGACCAAGGTTGGCACTATCAGATGGCGGCTTATCAGCATCAGTTGCAGGAAAATGGGATAGAACAGAGCATGTCTCGCAAGGGGAACTGCCTGGATAATGCGGTAATGGAAAACTTCTTTGGCCATCTGAAAGCTGAACTGTATTATTTACACCGCTTTGAGAGTGTGGAACAGCTGTCTGAAGAGATAGACATGTACATAGATTACTACAATAACCGACGTATCAAGCAGAAGCTCAAAGGCCTGAGCCCTGTGGAATACAGAACGCAGGCCTTGATGGTTGCTTAATTTTAAACCGTCCAACTTCTTGGGGTCAGTTCACATGCAGCGCCCCTACGTTCAGAACCGGTTGAAGTTTGTCAGCATGCAGCGTATCTACAAGGTGTTTGCCAGAGCTATCAAGCCCGATGGTGCTGCAAACGTTCACTGCGGTAGAAACTCAATACACACCAGCCGAGGGCGATCAGTGCCAACGGCGCGCCGACGAAGCCAATGTTTGGCATTCCCAGATGCAGGCTGACCTGGTTACCCAGCAACGCCCCGCCGCCGATCCCAAAGTTATACAAACCGGAGAATATCGCCATCGAGACATCGGTCGCATCCGGTGCCAGGCTGAGCACCTTCGCCTGCATGGAAAGACCAATCGCCATGATGGCCATGCCCCAGATCACACACAGCAACGTCAGAGTCGTTTCATTACCGGAGGCGGGCAACAGCAATAACAGGCTGAGGGCCAGCAGGCCAATTGCGCCCATAAAGAAACCCGACGGGAAGCGTTCGCTATAGCGGCTGAACAGCAGGCTGCCAACAATACCCGCAGCGCCGAACAGCAACAACATCAAGGTGGTAAAGTTGGCGGATAACCCAGCCACGGTCTGGATAAAGGGCTCGATGTAGCTGTAGGCAGTAAAGTGCGCCGTCACCACGATGATGGTCAACATATACAGGCTGACCAGCTCCGGGCGTTTGAACAGCAGGGGAACGCTGGCCAGTGAACCAGAATGCTCGCTTTTTAACACTGGCAGCAAGCGCCATAGCATCACCAACGCCAGGGTGGCGCACACGGCAATGCCAATAAACGTCATACGCCAGCCGAGCAATTGCCCCACCACTCGGCCTAACGGTAATCCCAACACCATCGCCAGCGCGGTTCCCCCCGCCAACATGCTCAGCGCCTGTGCCTTCTTGCCCGCCGGAGCCACCCGAATGGCCAATGACGCAGTGATCGACCAGAACACCGAGTGTGCCAATGCCACACCGGCGCGCGAGATCACCAGCGTGGTGAAGTTCCACGCCACCGCAGTGAGCACATGGCTGGCAATAAACAGGACAAACACCCAGATCAGCAATTTACGCCGTTCGATCTTGCTGGTCAGCAACATACAGACCAGCGACATCGTGGCAACGATCCAGGCATAAATCGTGATGATCAGCCCCACCTGCTCGGTTTGCATCCCAAAGCTTTGGGCAATATCACTCAATAACCCGACTGGGATAAATTCGGTGGTATTAAAGATAAATGCCGAAATGGCCAAGACGACCACGCGCATCCAGGCGGTCGAGCGGGAAGTGCTGATTTCATCCATTGTAAGGTGTTCCGGAACAGGGGCTGGCAGTGGTGCCATTTTAACTAACCCGTAACCAGAATGCGACCTAGATCACGTTTTTGTAGCGCTGTTTTTTTCAACAGTAGGAGCGCCGTATGTGACGCCCCTACGATCGAGGATGTTCAATGTGCCCCTCATCGGGGCGGTTACCTTTATGCGCCTCCCAGATAAGCCTTCCTCACCTCCTGATTGCTCAGCAGCTCCGCACCGCTGCCGCTCAGGCGGATTTGCCCATTGACCATCACGTAGCCCCGATCGGACAGCTTCAGCGCATGGTTGGCGTTTTGCTCCACCAGGAAAATTGTCATGCCGCCGTTGGCCAGCTCCCGCAGAATGCTGAAGATCTGTTTGACGATGATCGGTGCCAACCCCAGGCTCGGCTCATCCAGCAACAGCAGCTTTGGCCGGCTCATCAGCGCACGGGCTATCGCCAGCATTTGCTGTTCACCGCCGGACATGGTCATCGCCCGCTGGTTACGCCGCTCTTTCAGGCGTGGAAACAGCTCATACATACGCTGCATATCTTCAGCAGCATGATGGTTGCCGAGGGTAATCGTGCCCATCAGCAGATTTTCTTCCACGCTCATGTCAGGGAAAATCCGCCGCCCTTCCGGAGCCTGGGCAATGCCGCTACTGGCCACAAAATGCGTCGACCGCTGGCTGATATCCGTCCCCTGAAACAGGATCTGCCCACCGCTGATGCGAGGCTGACCAAAAATTGACATCAGCAAGGTGGATTTCCCCGCCCCGTTGGCCCCGATCAACGCTACGGTTTCCCCTTGCCTGACCTGCAATGACACCTGTTGCAGCGCCTGGATCGGGCCGTAATGGACATCTACCTCGCGAAATTCCAGCATCACCTCGCTCATCCCGCCAGCTCCTCTTCATCTGCGCCCAGATAGGCGGCGATCACGCTGTCATTGTGTTGGATCTCCTGAGGTGTTCCCTCGGCGATCACATTGCCGTGATCCAGCACGATCACCCGGTCGGAAATCTCCATCACCATTCCCATATCATGTTCGATCAGCAGCACCGTAATATCATGATGCTGGCGCAGAAAGCGGATGATCCGACTCAGGGTGGCGGTTTCCACCGGGTTTAACCCGGCGGCGGGTTCGTCCAGACAGATCATTTCCGGGGTGGTGCACATCGCGCGGGCGATCTCCAGCCGCCGCTGCTGGCCGTAGGACATCTCCCCCGCCAGCCGGTTAGCACAGTCCACCAACTCGACCACTTCCAGCCAGTAAAATGCGCGGTCCAGCGCTTCATTTTCTGCCCGGCGATAGGCAGGCGTATTGAGCACGCCAGCAATCAGGTTACGGTTACTCAAACGGTGTTGCGCCACCAGCAGGTTCTCCACCACCGACATCTCACGGAACAGACGGATATTCTGGAAGGTGCGGGCCAGCCCGGCACGGTTCACCAAGTGAGTACCACCAAACATTTTGTAGTACAGGCGCGACCCCAGTTGCGCGGGGTTAATCCAATCCCCTGCACGGAATTTCTGGCCGAGGATACGGATCACATCAATGGGCCGTTTGTGGGTATTGAGCAGGATCGCTCCGCCGCTGGCACGGTAAAAACCCGTCAGGCAGTTGAACACCGTGGTTTTCCCCGCGCCGTTCGGGCCGATCAACGCTGTGATCGACCCACGCTCCACCTCGAGATTTACATCGTTCAGCGCTTTGATGCCACCGAAATGCATCATCAAATGTTCAACGCGCAAAATGGCATCGCTCATGGTGCTACCCCCTTGCGTGGCGTAAAGCTGCTACGGCTGATACGCACCAGGCCGCGTGGCCGCCAGATCATCATCAACACCATCAGTACGCCAAACAGCAACACTCGATATTCGGCAAAGCTGCGCAGCAGTTCCGGGGCCACCGTCAGCACAAAAGCGGCCAGCACCACGCCGATAGTCGATCCCATTCCCCCCAGCACCACGATCGCCAGGATCAGCGCCGATTCAAAGAAGGTAAACGACGTTGGATTGACGAACCCTTGATAGGTAGCAAAGAACACCCCGGCGATACCCGCGGTGGAAGCTCCCATCATAAACGCCGAGAGTTTGACCAGCACATGATTAAGCCCGAGCGAACGGCAAGCGATTTCATCCTCCCGTAACGCTTCCCATGCCCGCCCTATCGGCATCCGCGTCAGCCGGTGTTTGACGAACAGCACCAGCAACACCACCAGACACAACACCACATAGATGAAGATAAACTTCAGGTTGGGGTTATAGGTAATACCGAGGAACTCGTGGATCGGTATTCCCCCTTCCTTGGCTCGGCGGCCGAACTCCAGGCCGAACAGGGTCGGAGCAGGAACCGAAACGCCGTTTGGCCCACCGGTTAACGACACCCAGTTATTCAGCACCAGGCGAATGATTTCACCAAAGCCCAGCGTCACAATCGCCAGATAGTCACCGTGCATACGCAGCACCGGGAACCCCAGCAATGCCCCGGCCAGCGCCGCCATTAGCGCTCCCAGCGGCAACATCGCCCAAAAGCCCAGGCCCAAATACTGATAGCCCAACGCCAAGCCGTAGGCACCAATGGCATAAAACGCCACGTAACCCAGATCGAGCAGCCCGGCCAGCCCCACCACAATGTTCAATCCCAGCCCTAACAACACATAAATCAGGCCGAGGATCGCCACGGTCAGCAGGTATTTGGTCGCCATAAACGGGAACAGCAATACCAACACCGCCAGCAGAGGCAGGATCCAACGCAGGCTCGTTCTGGCTCCGACTGGCCGAACATAAACACCGTCATTGCCCCCCTCAAAACGCGCCGACACCTTGTGCCCCAGCGGCGTTTGCAAAAACAGGCTGAGTAACAAGCGCCCCACCATGACTACCGCAAGAATCACCACCAGGCGACGGGGCTCAAAGTTGAAACTGTAGCCGTCCAGCACGATGCCGACGATCGGGCCAAACACAATCAGCGCGATCAGGCCCGCGAGAACGGCATCCAACAGGCTGCGTTTAATACTCAGCCCTTGATGAACTGTGGATTGAGACATAGTTTCCCTCACACCTTAGCGACCATTGGCCGCCCCAGCAGGCCCTGAGGGCGGAAAATCAGGATCACCACCAGCAGACCGAATGAAAACACATCCTTGTAATCCGAGTTCACCATGCCGGCGAACTGTGCCTCTGCCACCCCAAGCAGCAAGCCTCCGAGCATCGCGCCAGGCAATGAGCCAATGCCCCCAGCACCGCTGCGGTGAAGGCTTTGACGCCGATAATAAAGCCCACGTAAAAATCGAAGGTGCCGTAGTTCATGGTGACCAGCACCCCAGCCAGCCCGGCCATCGCCGCGCCAATCACAAACACCAGCGAGATCACCCGATCGGTATTGATGCCGAGTATCGATGCCATCTTGCGATCCTGTTGGGTAGCCCGGCAGATACGCCCCAGGCGCGTGCGTTGGATCACGTAGGTAAGCACCGCCATACCCAATAGTGCGGCGACCAGAATAAATACCTTGGTGTAGGTAATCTGGATCACACCGCCATCAAAATTGAGCCGAAAAACGCCGTCCAGCAGCGTGGGGATCCCCTGCTGGCGAGGCCCCTGACTAATTTGCGCGTAGTTCTGCAAGATCAGCGACATACCGATGGCAGAAATCAGCGGAGCCAGACGCGTGGAGTTACGCAGCGGTTTATAAGCGATACGTTCAATCACCCAACCATAAACGCCGGTGACCACGATGGTGAAAACCAGGGTGCCCAGGATCAACAGCGGGAAAGAGTGGAGACCAAAGAAGGAGAGCAGCGCCAGGCCAATCGCACACAGATAGGCAGAAATCATATACACCTCGCCGTGGGCGAAGTTGATCATGCCAATAATGCCGTACACCATGGTGTAGCCGATGGCGATCAGGCCATACACCGCGCCAAGGGTCAGGCCGTTAATCAGCTGTTGCAGGAAGAATACATCCATAATAAGCAATCTCACCTGATGGGCGAGCCGCAAGTTCAGCACCACGCGGCCCAAAGGGGGTTAAGGAACGGATCCGCCATACGCACGGATCCGTTGATCTTTACATCAGAGCTGGTGATATTTGCCTTTGTCATCCCATTGGTAGACCACGTAGTCTGATACCTTCAGGTCACCTTTTTTATCCCAGGCTTTTTTCCCCATCACGGTATCCACATCGTGAGATTTCAACCACTCGCTGGCCTTGGCACTGTCTTTACCACCGGTGGCATTGAACGCTGCAGCGATGGCCTGAATCGATGCGTAGGAGTACAGCGTGTACCCTTCTGGCTCAAATCCACTCTCGCGGAACTTGGCAATCACCGCTTTCCCTTCTGGGATCTGACGCGGATCGTTACCGAAGGTCATCAGCACGCCAGTGGTGTACTGTGGCCCACCGGCCGCCGTCACCAGTTCCTCGGTAACAATACAGTCGCCGGAGAAGAATTTGGCTTTCACCCCTTGCTCACGCATTTGGCGCACCAGCGGACCCGCCTCTGGATGGCAGCCGCCGAAGTACACCACGTCTGGATTAACCGAGGCGATTTTGGTCACCAGAGCGTTAAAGTCTTTCTCACCGCGCGACAGCCCTTCGTACATCACTTCCTTCACGCCACGTTTGTTCATTTCTGCCTTGGCGGCATCTGCCAACCCCTGGCCATAGGTGTCCTTATCATGGATAACGGCGATCTTTTTCGCCTTCAGGGTATCCAGCATGTAATTGGTGGCGATCACCCCTTGCTGGTCGTCGCGGCCGCACATACGGAACATGTTATTCATGCCACGTTCGGTGATTTTCGGGTTGGTGGAGCCGGGAGTGATGGCAATAATCCCGGCTTCGTCATACACCTCCGAAGCGGGCATGGTGGAAGACGAGCAGAAATGCCCCACCACCGCAGCGACGTGATCCTGATCGACCAGGCGGTTAGCTACCGAGACTGCCTGCTTAGGTTCACAAGCATCATCGCCTTGCACCAGCTTGATTTTTTCCCCTTTAATTCCCCCGGCCGCATTGATGTCTGCGGCAGCCTGCGAGGCCCCACGCCAGTATTGATCCCCATAGGTGGCATTTGGGCCGGAGAATGGCCCGGCGACGCCAATCACGATATCGGCATGTGCAGAAAAAGCCGTACTAAAACAACCAATAAGCAGAGCAGCAAGCGGGGTTTTTAGCAATCTCAATGACATTTTGCATTCCTCAGCACTGTTTTAGCGAAAGACCGTAGACCCGGCCAGTTGCAAATTGCGGCCAATAACGGCGGCAGTTGCAGGACGACGGGTGTATACCCTATGGATTTCAAGTTGGCCGCTCTAGCGCGTCCATGCGCTCGCGGCATTTGTACATCCCTGTACAGCACTGCTACACGACAAGCTTGCTCATCCCCAGGAGCTTACTTTTGTAAGTGACTGGGGTGAGCAAGCGCAGGTAACAACGCTGCAGCTTGAAAGACGACGGGTAAATGACGTGGAGCAGTCACTTTATGTGTAGTCGGGGAAAATAATTTGCGCGAGAGCGCAACCGATTTACCCGCGTTTATCCAAGCAAAAATCTAGCCATTGTGACGGCGCATACAAAAATAGAGCCGATTTGCTGGCGCTCTCAGCCGTAAAAATGAGGAGGCTCACTGGTTTTGGTAGGCAACGAGCGTTAGAAAAGAACAAGGAGAATTTGCTGGCGCACCTTGCTGGTGCAACTGGAGGGCATTTTGGATGAGCAGAATACAAAAACGCTCCCTAAGAGAGCGTTTCTGGTACAACACCATGTATTCCCGGAATATCTGAATACGGGGTATGCGCGTTAGGCGCCAGTCACACGCTCGATCAAGGCATTGGTCAGGTCGGTGCTGATACGGTTACAGGTTTTGGCAATGCGGAACTGATAGGCGGCATCCATGATTTGATGGATGTCGGTGCTGACATTGTCACGAATGCGCATGTAAAGCTTGGCCTGCGCAACAATATCGTTCAATTCTACGCTGCGGGTTTGATACAACCGCGGGCTAACCTGTTGCAGAGCATTCAGCTCTTTCATGCAGGGATACATGATGTCATCGGTACCGACAGAAGCCATCGGCTGAGCTGGCTGCGTAACGGTAGCGCTTGGTGTAACTGGGGTTGGCGCAGGGACACCGGCGGCGGTGGCAGGTTTGGTTTTCGCAGTCTGGCACCCTGCCAGCAACACACACAATGCGGCTATGGCGATTGTTTTTTTCATTACTAAAAAACTCCGGGAAACAAAGGAACGGCGTAGTTTACCGCTATAAAAATGGCTTGGCGTAGCATAGAGTAATAAAGCAAGCATTGACAAGATCTGCGAGGGCCCCATTACTGCTATCAGCATAGAATGCCCGCCAGAGTAACATAGAAAAATCTTAAAAAAAATCACTTATCGCCAATTACATCGACTTACCATTTTGATTTAAATCAACTTTTTTTTGAAAAACCAAGCATCCGGCAGCTGAAAAATAAAAAAACAATCTCGATCACAGTTTGGTAAAAAAATAAGCAGATATTTTGGGTTTTCACTAGTGGCCCCATCCCAACGGTGTTAGGACCCATCCTGATTAATTTATATTCGGTGAGGAGTATTTTAGTGGGATCGCTTTATGGCGGTACTACTTAACATTTTGTCATTACAGCGGAATGGCGAAATGGGCAGCTAGCTCACTTTGTGGGGCTGCATACTGCGCCCGTTTAGCGGTATGTTGAACCCGTTACTCTTTGTCATCCCTATAGATCCGCATTTTTTCGCGTTGTTCATCAAAGCAAAGTGCCGAAAAACGAGCCAATATGCTCAATCTGGCAGCAAACGCACTTTTCCCTCACTTTAGTGCTTTGACAAACCCAATACGCCTCGCTATTATTCGCCTCGTTCACACGATTCCTCTGTAGTTCAGTCGGTAGAACGGCGGACTGTTAATCCGTATGTCACTGGTTCGAGTCCAGTCAGAGGAGCCAAATTTAACACCATGGAGTTGCACTGAATTCCATAGTGTCTCAAAGTAAAATTCCTCCTTTTCGCAAATCGAGTTACACTCTGTTCCATATAGGTATACCGAAACCCAGCACTTTTGGGGGCTTCATTGGGACTCGAATCGGCGAGATTATTACATCCAGAACATTCCACTGTTGATGCCAAAACCTCAAAGTCATCTAACCATTTTGCATATATTGCAAAGCTCAAAGGCTAACTGAATAGCACCTATTTTTAGTATATTAACCTGCTAAATGATCACCCCATAGAGAAATAGCCTACACCTTCAGTAATAGTTAAAATAACTTGCTCAAGATGACGTGAGCAGGTAACCAATCTCTGTGGCTTCGGAGTAGAAATTTTGTAAAAATTATCTGCACCCTGAGACATATCGGCTGCAGCTACAGTAAACGAACTGATTAACAGCCATAACATCATAGTCAAGGTTCTCATGACACTATCCATATTGGATGAGCGGGCAGCAGCACACTCGGTTAAAAAAGGTATTACGCCACCAACGTGGCGTTATCGATCACAAAGCGGTACTTGACGTCACCCTTCAGCATGCGCTCGTAAGCCTCATTAATCTGATCGGCACGGATCAGTTCGATATCCGCTACAATCCCTTGCTCGGCGCAGGAATCGAGCATCTCCTGCGTCTCCGGAATACCGCCAATCATCGATCCGGCAATAGACCGACGTTTAAAAATCAAGTTGAACACTTCTGGACAGGGATGCGGCGTGGCGGGCGCACCAACCAGCGTCATGGTGCCGTCACGTTTCAGTAGACTGGTGAAGGCGTCGAGGTTATGCGGTGCGGCTACCGTATTCAGGATAAAGTCGAAACTTTTCACGTGGGCTTCCATCTCGCTGGCATTGCGCGATACCACCACTTCATTCGCTCCCAGCGCTTTCGCCGCTTCGCGTTTGGATGCCGAGGTAGTGAAAGCAACGACATATGCCCCCATAGCATGGGCCAGCTTGATGCCTATATGCACCAGCCCACCGATACCGACTACGCCGATTTTTTTGCCCGGACCGGCCTGCCAATGACGCAAAGGGGAGTAAGTGGTGATACCAGCACATAGCAGTGGCACAACCGCAGCAAGCTGTGATTCCAGGTGGTGAATACGCAACACATAACGCTCATGGACGGCAATTTCATGCCCCGGCACACAAGGGTAGAGCGTGCCTGCCCATTCACCACGAACCTGGTGGAGATCGGAATGACACACGCCACAATAAGCGATCTCAATCTGCACATCATGTGCGCCCGGCTCCCGGCGGGTGATATCCATAGGTTCAAGAGGCTGAGTACCAAGTACGCACCAAAAGCTTTAATTCTCCCAGCATTAACTCCTGTTCATGCATTGTGTTTAGGGTCTTTACGTGACGCCAACAAAGCCAGCATGGCCGCGATCGCCAGCAAGATACCGCTGATGGCGAAACTACTTTGATAACCACTGTGGTCATACGCTAGCCCACCAAGAGTGGAACCCAACGCAATAGACAGTTGTATTACAGCAACCATCAGCCCGCCGCCCACTTCAGCATCATCAGGCAGCGTTCTGGCAACCCAGGTCCACCAACCGACCGGAGCGGCGGTCGCTACCAGCCCCCAGATGCCGAGAAGGGGCATAACGATCCAAATGCTGTAACCAAACGCGATCAGCATCCCGGCAATCGCGGTCATCAGCAGCGGGATGACGATCAACGTCGGGTAAAATCCACGACGCAGAAAAACGCCGATCAGCAGCGTGCCGATAAATCCTGCTACACCAATGATGAGCAGCGTGAGCGACAGCGTAGGGATACTGGCATGGGTGGCTGTTTCCAAGAACGGTCGCACATAGGTAAAGAGCGTGAACTGCCCCATAAAGAAGATGCCGCAGGCTGCCATCCCAGTTGCGACTAACGGATTGTTCAACAGACGCAAGATATTGCCTGAACGCTTGCCGTCCCTTTCTGCCGCCATTGCAGGCAAGCTGATGCATTGCCAGACAAAGGCGATTAACGCCACCAGAACCAGACAAAAGAATGCCCCACGCCATCCGATGACCGCACCGAGATAACTGCCAAGCGGCGCGGCGATCACCATCGCCAGAGCATTGCCACCGTTGAAAATGGCCAACGCTTGCGGCACCTGAGGCGGCGGTACCAAGCGGATCGCCGTCGCCGCTGACATTGACCAGAAGCCGCCAATGGCAACACCCAGTAACCCCCGACCTACCATGTAGGTCAGATAATCAGGCGCCATCGCGACAATCATGCCGGAGAGCGCCATCAACAACGTCAGCCCCAGCAGCAGAACCTTACGGTCAGTATTCCTGGCAAGCCCTGAGATCGACAGGCTGGTCAACACGGCCAGCGCACCTGAAATCCCAATCCCCTGCCCTGCCAGCCCCTCGCTGACCCCGAGATCATGGGAGATGGGAGTCAGCAGGCTGACCGGCATAAACTCCGATGCCACGAGGGCGAATACGCACAGCGTCATCGCCAATACACCGTTCCAGTACGCCCATGTCTGGGTAGGGTGTTCGGACCTGTCGCTCAGATGAGTTGTCATGAATTGTCTTGCCTCTGTTTTATCAATATCCACTTTACCTAGCCTGGCCGATACCACTAGTGGCGCCGGTAACAAAAGCCACTTTTCCAGTAAGTCGTTTAATATAATTAGTGCTCATGATTTCATCCTTCGACGATAAATTTTTAATTGAATGATTTGTCGACAGTCGCTCACTTCACGATAAAGAATCGTCCCTCCTAAAACCTATCGAGACTTGATTAATCGATGAGTAGAGGCAATCCTGACAAGCCAGCCTCTTGATAAGAGGCCGCGACAATATGCAGTTGAATCTTAGACCTAGACAGAAATAGGGCTATCTTCAAAGCTGTACCGAATCCAGACTATCCCCCCCTCTAGCGTCTCGGTCGATAGATGACGAAGTGAACGCCCCGAAGCAGGACTCTCATTATTACCGCCCAGGTATTCGAAAATGCTTGATATACCCGATAAACCGTCAATACCGGGATAAACCAATAGGCTCAACTCGTCTATCAACCCAGCTTTGAGGAACGCGCCATTGATTACACCACCACCTTCTAAAAGGATGGACTCGATCCCGAAACTATTTCCCAGTGTTTCCATTGCTTGCTCAAGATCGAGTCCATCATTCCCTGCGAACAAGTAGGAAACTCCATCTTCTTGCAGCTCGGTCAAGTATTCGTCGGAAACCTGATGGCCGAGTACCGCGACGAAATGCTCATCTCCGATATGACTTCTGCCGTAATGCAGCTTTCCATGCGGGTCGATAGCGACGGCAATGCTACCGCCATCTCTTTTACCGATATGCAATCTGCGTGCAACAGCCTGCACTTCGCTTAACGGACGAGCCTCGCCTTTCGCCATGGGCTCCATGCTTTTACGGCCAACTATCCAGCCCTGGGCACCAAGGCGGCTAGCGACCTGTTCGTACGTTTCGCTGACAATTTTTAGGTCAATGCCAAGAGCGGGTGGAGTCCAACGCTCCACCAAAAGTCGACCATCAACTGAGCTGATCATGTGGCAAATAATTTTAGGACGCATGCAGGACTCCTGTAGAAACGTTAGCCAACATAGGCCGCACCGTGGGCAATTTTTACAGTTCTGGCGCAACCCTATGATGGTTGTTGTTACTTTAGATTCTCTCTAAAGAAAGAGGTGATTTTTTTAAACGGGATAAGATCGACCTTGTCATACAAATCTACATGCCCTGCCCCCAGAACAATGAACAGTTCCTTAGGCTCCGCCGAATGCGCATAGGCTTCTTCACTAAACGAGCGCGAATGAGCCTGATCGCCGGCAATAAAAAGAAGGGGACGCGGAGAAATGGTTTCAATATGGTCAAAAGGATAGAAATTCATCAGCGGGCCGCTGCTGGTCAATGACATATTTGTCGTTGCTCGCGGATGCTGCCCTCTTGGTGTGCGGTAGTAGTTGTGAAATTCCCGTTCCACGTCATAGGAGTCTTTCGTGAGCTCAACCGGCACACCCGGTTCATATGTAATGTTGCCACTTTCGAACTCAGCCCAGCGCTGATCACCGATCGCCTTGAGTGCTTTTGTGACATGGGCTTTATCCAGATTTTCATCCAAACCCTGACGGCGCGCACGGCCCATGTCATACATAGACACTGTTGCTATCGCTTTCATACGCGGATCAACTTTTGCAGCATTAACCGCAAATCCACCACTGCCGCAAATACCGATCACGCCGATACGGTTCCGGTCTACAAATGGCCGGGTACCCAAATAGTCCACCGCTGCGCTGAAATCTTCACTGTAAATCTCAGGGGAAGAAATATTACGTGGTTCCCCTCCGCTTTCCCCACCGAAAGACGCGTCAAACGCCAGAGTAACAAACCCCTCTTCAGCCATCTTTTGTGCATAAATACCGGCGGTTTGTTCTTTAACACCACCGAATGGATGCCCTACTACAATTGCAGCATGCGGTTTTGTTTCATCAAAATCTTTTGGCAGATACATCTCCGCCACAATCGTAATATTGACTCTGTTTTTAAAGGAAACTTTCTGGGTAATGACTTTATCGCTGCGGCGAAAAGTCTTATCCCAGTCGTCGCCGTCTGCTCCGAAGGCACCCACGGAGACCATACTGGCACCTAAAGCCATTGCTGCCATTATCTTATTCATACGTTTTCCTTCTCATACGTTTCACAGTTAATATCAGGTGAAATGTTTCACTTCACCTGTGAAGAGAAATGACCAGATTCACCGTTCTGAAGGCGTACATTTCGTTGCGCGCACCATGCAAACATGACTGAACCTGCGGGCAACACAGCACCCAATATTTATCTGTCTATTACCTTTAAAAATCTAATTGACGATGGTGATCTTACGGGAGATGGATTGATTTGATTAGATGCTATAATCTGCATGTAGTTGTGAAAAATTTTCAGCAAACGGCGATGGCATCATGAATGATTTACAGGCTTTTCTGGCGGTGGCCAGAGAACTAAGTTTTACGAAAGCCGCAGCAAGTTTGGGCGTCACTCCTTCAGCACTCAGTCATACCATCAAAAGCCTCGAAGAGAGATTGGGTGTAAGGTTGCTGGCTCGAACCACCCGGAATGTTTCTCCAACAGAAGCAGGAGAAAGACTGATGCATTCCATCGGCCCACTGTTTGAGCAGATCGCAACCGAAATTGAAATGCTGGGCGAACTGCGCGACAAGCCCGCGGGTTCTATTCGCCTGACCTGTTCTGACGATGCCGTAGAAATGATCATCAGGCCCAAAATCGCAGAATTTCTTACAGCTTATCCAGATATCAATTTAGAAATCGGCATTGATTACGGCTTCACCAATATTGTGAGTGATCGCTTTGACGCCGGGATCCGGCTTGGAGAGTCCATCAGCAAAGACATGATCGCGGTCAGACTCAGTCCTGACTGGCGTTTATCCGTCGTGGGGTCACCGGATTATTTTAAAAAGCATCCCGCTCCGGTTATTCCTCAGGATTTAACCCATCATTCGTGCATTAATATCCGACACTCTTTCGCCGGTGGGCGCTACGCATGGGAGTTTGAGAAAGATAATCATAAACTCAACATTCGCGTGAATGGTCAGCTAACGTTTAATAGCATCATGCATGTGCTCAACGGCACGCTTGATGGTATAGGACTTGGCTATGTTCCCGAGTTTCTCGTTAAACCTTTCCTTCGCGACGGGAGTTTGAAAGAGGTTCTAGTTGACTGGAGTCCATATTTTGAAGGATTTCATCTTTACTACCCAAATCGCAGACAGGCATCACCTGCATTTGCAGCATTTGTTGAAACCTTCAGATATCGAAAATGAAAATCCCTAAGTCAGGCTGTGTCCCTTAATTATCAATAATATTGTAATGCCATGTTTTATAAAAAATAACTTATATCTCGTTATGATATGCTGGACCCCGCCTGGGAATTGATCGCTTCTTTTTTACTTCCTGAACGTCCACTTACTGCGGGACGCCCCTACCGGAACATCAAATGACCAACACGGCCAATGTTGGTATTAAAATCGTTTCGGCGAGCACAAACGATTTTGGCAGGAATTGAATGGATACAGATGATACGCAAAGGACAACGTCAGCATTCAGCAGGGGACGGTTTGTCTCCTGCTGAGCAATGTTACCTTTTTGCTGCCTAAAAAATCAGCAGCACACCAGGGATTGGCTTTGTGCTATTAATGCGACGGAACCACTGCCCCCTTGAAATCAGCTTAAGGGAACTGGTGGATGCCGTTGCAGAGAAGATTGGCAATAAGTAGCCGACTTCCTCATGCGCCAACAAGTCCCAAGGCCCTGCCTCAGGGCAAACGCCTTGACCACTCCAGTGCATACCAGAAGCATTCCCTACTTCACTTCTTTCCACCAGTGCGTGAAATGCTGTTCCGTACCGTCAAGCCATACTGGCTCGCCGATCTTGGGCGTGAGCAGCCGAAAAGGCTTCTCCTTGCTTGCTTTCACCGCTCGCACAAAGGGTTCGTCCCATGAATGGGTGGAGATGGAAAATCTACCTACATGTGCGAGCAGCAGTGTTTCCGCTTTCAACTCCTGCGCGGCAAGCACCGCCTCTTCGGGAGTCATGTGGATTAGGGGCCAGCGGGGGTCATATTGTCCCCCGTCAATGGCGACCAGATCAAACCCGCCAAAGCGGTGGGCGATTTCCGCGATATGCGGGCCATACCCCGTGTCGCCGCTCAGGAAAATTCTGCGTTCCGGTGTTTCCAGTACAAATCCGGCCCAGAGCGTTTTGTTCCTGACGAACAAACGTCCGGAATAATGCCGGGCAGGGACGACATGGACGGTGAGCTCGTTGCCAACCCGCAGTGCCGCGTTCCAATCAATTTCATGCAACTTCTCTCGGGGATAGCCCCAACGCTCAAAATGTGCTCCAACACCTAGCGGGCTGAGAACTACTTTCACCTTTGGCATCAATGCAGTGGCTGTAGAATAGTCAAGGTGATCCCAGTGATCGTGCGAGATGACCAGCACATCAATTTCCGGCATGTCCGCAGCAGTATACAAATCGGTTCCCAGGAAGGTCTTATTCAAGAAAGAAAAGGGTGCCCCGTGGTCACTGAAGATTGGGTCCACCAGAATTCTTTTTCCAGCAAGCTGTATGAAATAAGAAGAATGGCCAAGCCAGATCACCGTGTCTTTTGTAGGGTTAAGTGACACAAGGTCAAGCTTGACTGTGGGTAATGGCCCTGGAGGACGGAGACCTGTTGTGTCGGCGAAAATACTTTTCCAAATGATCTTCAGCGAACTTTGCCCTTCCACCAGCGTGGCGGTGGGAACAGTATTGTGGAATTCACCCTCCTTGTAGTTCGGAGATGCCTGAATACGGGACAGCAACTCACCCTCTGGGTGCTTGCCAAATTTTGCCTGACCGAGAATGATACACCCTCCCAGTAGTAGGCAAGAAACCGCTATAAATATTTTAAGCAACATAGTGCGTATGCTCCATACTAATTTTTCCTAACTTACACGCATATTTATAGTAGAGATCAATCTATTCACTTTATTCAGTATCTAGTTTGCTAAATATTGCTTAAAAAATTGGTTGCTTTGTTTAAAATATTGTTTTGTTTCTGGTGAATCAACGGCCATCAGATATTGGGCGTGTGACACCCCTTCAAAAACCAGCAAATCCGCAGTAACACCCGCTTCTCGCAGCTTTAAATGCATTCGGACTGTATTACTTAAAAAAAGATCGCGGGTTCCCGTTATCAATAATGTTGGGGGCAATCCTTGAACATCACCATAGACTGGTGAGAGTAGTGGATTTTTCAGATCATACGTATTGGCATAAAGTTTTGCTGCATCACCCAGCCAGCCATCGTAGCTGACGAGTACATTGTCGATGCCTTCATGAGTAAAATAAGAGTCCCCGGTTTTGGTCATATCAGTCCATGGTGTGCCGACAACGATGGCTGCTGGCAACGGCAAACCTTCCGCTTTGGCGCGTAACATCAGTGCCAATGTCATGCCCCCTCCCGTTGATGTCCCAAATACACCTATTTTTTCTGGAGGGTACGTTTTGAGTATTTCCCGATACGCAGTAACCGCATCATCGATAGCAGCAGGAAATGGGAAATCTGGCGGCATACGATAGTCAATAGAAATCACTTTGATCTGTCCGAAACCAGCCATCATAATTGCTTCATCTGTTCCTGCCTCGCCAGGGTTAAGTACATAACCACCACCATGGAAATGTATCAGGATACGACTGCGGTTTTCTGGAAGAAGGTGATTTGGCGTGATAATAAAGCCCTTCACGCTTGCAAACTGTGCTGGTTCTACCTCCACCTGCATCTGGTTACGTAAATGCGGCAGTTGTTCAATCGTCACTTGGGCTATTTGATTAACCCACGATTTCCATTGTTCAGCGGTTTTAGGATGGTCATTCCAAAATGGCATTCGCTTACCCGTGACTAGTGGTTGAATTTCAGGGCTAACTGTTTCTGGTGCAGGAAAGTTGCGTACAGCAATATCCTGAGCACTAACCCATGTTCCCCAGAAAATAATTAATATTATGAGAAGGCTTTTTTTCATTCTTATCTCTTTTTTGCAATGTAAGTCATTCAATAAATGCCATTTGACTTATAGCCTATCCCGATAGGCGTAATTGTTGCAGGCAGTTTGAACACGGAAGAGCCGGAGCGTACACGAAGTACGTGAGGATGACTCACTCCATTCACCCTTATGGACGTTCAACGCTGATTGCTGGCAAAGCCCGTTCTTAAGGGAGAACGGGCCGAAGGGTCGCGGCATAAACCGCGAGAGTGCGAAATCCAGGTATCTGGGGTTATAAAAACACTTTTTCATCAATCTCCAGATTTACAATCTTTCTGCGTTTTCTGTGATTGCCATGCTACATATACTTTGAGTAGCTTTAGCTTCTAGCGCATGATCAGGCCGCCATCGATTGAAATTGACTGACCGGTAACGTAGCTGGAAGCTGAACTGCACAGCCACAAAACAACATCAGCAATTTCTTCTGCACGGCCATGTCTTCCCATCGGAATGCTTTTCACCATCGCGTCGAGAGCTTCTTTTTGCCCGTTGGCTACCATTTGTTCAGCCATTGGCGTCCAGATGAGACCAGGACAAACCGCATTAATGCGGATATTACGTGTTGCATATTCCAGTGCTGCGCTCTTGGTCAGCCCGATTACGCCATGCTTTGCCGCATGATAAGTGCCTCGTTCCGCTCCGCCAACCAAGCCGCCCAAAGAAGAACAGTTAACAATGGCACCATTGCCTTGCAACCGCATCTGTTGCAACTCATATTTCATGCAGCCCCATACCCCTCGCAGGTTAACCGAGTTAACACTGTCGAAATCGTCGACCGTGGCATCCGCGGTTTCGGCTAGAGCATTTTGTATACCCGCATTATTGAAGGCTATGTCCAATCGCCCGAACGTTTCGACCGTTTTTTTAACCATGGCTTCAACTTCATCCAGATTGGCAACATTGCAACTCATGCCGTTGGCCTTATGTCCTGCGGCAACCAATTCTTCTGCGGCAGCCTGAACAGCTTTTGCATTGATATCCGCGAGCACTACTGAAGCTCCCGCCTGTGCAAACGCTTTTGCTGTAGCTAACCCGATACCTGATGCTGCACCTGTTACCAGTACCACTTGAGCATTGAATGAAAAATGCATAATTCTCTTCCCTTATTGATATCTGTTAGGAAATTACAGGTTCTTTTTAAAGAAATATGTCAGCTTATTAACCGCCGGGATAACATATTGTGGCTTATCATAAAGATCGAAATGCGATGCGCCTGGAATAATCATCAACTCTTTAGGTTCCTGCGATTTCTCATAAGCCTGCTGACTGAATTTCAACGTTTGCGCTTTTTCACCGGCAATGAGTAATACCGGACGTGGAGAAATACGCTCCATATGTTCAAGCGGGTAATACGCCATATGGAGCCCCGGGCTGGTCACCACATAGCGGTTAGTGGCTCGCGGATGAGCGCCGCGCGGAGTCAGGTAATAATCTGTTGCTTCACGGACAAACGCAGGTGTGTTGGCATCCAATGTATCTCGTGATGGCAGAAGCTGCTCTACGAGCACCGGCGAGCCTGCAGCCTCTTTATTGAGCTGTTCGCCAACAGCCTGCAGCAGTTTTTGTCTGTCGGCAGCGGTAACCGGGGAACCCTGAATACCATTTCGGGTTGCATCACCAATGTCGTAGGCCACCACACTGGCCACGGCTTTAACACGAAGATCGTCTTGCGCTTCATGCAGCGTGTAGCCGCCCCCAGCGCAGATACCTAGCGTACCGATGCGGCTGTTATCAACCTGCGTCAGGGAGCTTAAATACCCGACGGCACTGCGAATATCCTGTACATGATCTGCAGGGTTTTCTAAATCGCGCTGCAAACCGCCGCTTTCACCATAGTGAGAAGCGTCAAAGGCAAGAGTCACAAAGCCCTGCTTTGCCAATTGCTGCGCATATAAACCGGCGGTTTGCTCTTTTACACCGCCCCAGGGATGAGAAACCACAATAGCGGGGTATTTCTTACTCTGGTCATAGTTCGTGGGAAGATAAAGATTACCCACCATTTTTATTTCGCCGTTCTGAAAAATAATTTTTTCCGAGCCGACAACATTAATCTCTTCAGCCACAGTTTTGGGCTGAACGTTGGCAAAAGTGCTCGGTGCTACCAGTATTGAAGCGCAGAGTAACGAGGTTTTTAAAACAGACATATTACTTACCTCTGTATTAATAGAATTAAAAATAAATAGTTATCATGATAATAGACATAATTGATTGCAACTTTACTATTAGCACCAGATAAATATTTTATAAGCGAGGTGTGATTTTTATAGTTGCAGCACGTGAATCTTCACTCACCATAGGTTCCAGATAAGGGCTGCCTTGATATTTTTTTCGATAAGCTTCGTCGATACAGCGGTTAATACTGCTGCTGACGGTTTCAAGAATGACATCTTTAACTATTCCGGCGATAATAATACGCCCTGCTCTTTCTCTCTCCGCCGCCTGAAACCAACGTGACCTGCACCCATTCCGCGCACGTACATAAAGATCATCATCAACGTGAACACACCAAATCCAAGTGGGTGTGCCGTATGTTTTGCCGTCTTCACGTAGCAGGGAAATATGCAGATCGTCTTCATCAATAATGCGTTGCAATTCATCTTCAGGCCATGACATATAAACTTCTCCAGAGTAGGTGATTAATTAACCCTGAGCCTAATTTTGCTGTGATGCAGAATATCGTTCGCCATTTTTTGCGGCCTCCTGTAGCAGTACAACCATTGCCTCGCGTTCAGGAGGTACGCCACGGTTGTAGTTCATACTCATCAGCGCAGAAACCATCATGCTCACTGAGCCTTCTCAAAGTGTTCGATATTGTTCATGAGCGTTCACTCATCCTGGACTTCTTTACACATCAGCTCTGCCGTTACTCTACGTGTCGCTGGAAGAATTGACTAGACAGCTTAATCGACATGGTATTATAAATATTTTTCATGAATGAGTGAATGGACTGAAGTGAGGGGAACACCCTAGCGCTGTGTTTTTTTTACTGATAATGTCATGCTAGTCAGTGGGAATAATGGCACACTGTGTCAAAGGAACAGCACAAATGGCACGTGATAAATTAAGTGATTTATCAGCATTCATTTCTGTTGCCCGAGCCGGAAATTTTTCCCGTGCGGCGGCGCAACTGGGCATTTCACAACCCGCACTCAGCCATACCCTCCGGCAACTCGAAGAGGAACTGGGGGTGCAACTTCTTATACGAAGCACCAGAGGTGTAATGCCTACGGAGGCCGGTCAGCATCTGCTCGAACGTCTCGCTCCTGAGTTTGATGAAATTAAGGCTGAGATTCTGGCACTAAGTGAGCTTCGTGATAACCCCACGGGAACCATCAGGATCACCGCCATCGATTATGCCATCCGCAGTATTCTATGGCCGAAACTGGCTAATTTTCTACCAAAGTATCCTGATATCAAGATTGAGTTAGTCAATGAGTACCGGAGTGTTGATATTGCAGCTCACGGGTATGATGCAGGGGTCCGTTTCGGACAGGAATTGGCTCAGGATATGATTTCTGTTCGTATCGGCCCTGATATACAAAACCGGGTCGTGGGTACAGTCGACTATTTCTCACCGCGAATAATACCAAGAACACCCCATGATCTCACACAGCACCAATGTATTAATTTGCGCACATCTACCGACAGTGGTCTTTATGAATGGGAATTCGTTAAGGGTAACCGTACGGTTGCTGTTCATGTAGAAGGGGCGATCATATGCAACAACGCATACGATATATTTGAAGCGGCAAAAGCTGGCCTTGGCCTGGCCTATTTGCCGGAAGATCTGGTGCAACCCTTTCTTACTGAGGGCACGTTCATTTCTGTTCTCGAAGACTGGTGTCCGGTATGGTCAGGTCTGCATCTTTATTATCCAAACAGACATCAGCCTTCCCGGGCAATGACGTTGCTGGTTGAAGCCTTGCGTCATCGGACTTGACGCTTCTGAACTCTTGCCTTATGGCTTTATTTCAGGGCGGTACCGGTAACTTTTATGAGTCACTTTTTGAGACAAGTAGGCACGAGCGATGGCAGGTGAAAATTTCCGGGATATTGCAGCGTTTCTTATTGTCGCACGTGAGCGCAGTTTCACCCGCGCTGCGGCTCAGCTTGGCGTATCACAATCCGCACTGAGCCACACAATTCGGTCTCTCGAAACAAGGCTGGGATTACGGCTACTGACGCGCACGACACGTAGCGTCTCGCCAACAGAAGCGGGTGAACGTTTAGTTCAACGTGTCGGGCCCAGATTAACCGTGATTGCTGATGAACTGGCGGCATTCAGTGAGCGTCGTAACACACCGGCAGGCAATGTGCGTATAACGACGTCGGATTTTGCCTGGCATACCGTGCTCAGGCCACGGCTCTCGACCTTACAGAAAGAATATCCTGATATAAAGATTGAAATTGCTATCAGTCCTGGGTTAACCGATATCGTGACTGAACGCTTCGATGCAGGGATCCGGTTCGGCGATCAGATAGCGAAAGATATGACGACGGTGAGAATTTCTGCGGATGTGCGTATGGCGATGGTTGCTGCGCCAGCATATTTAGAGAAACACCCTACTCCCAGAGAGCCGACAGATCTCCAGCGTCACTCCTGCATCAACATGCGTTTCTCAACTCAGGGAGGAATTTATGCCTGGGAACTGCAAAAAGGGAAACGCCATTTACAGATTCGGACCGAAGGTCCGTGGATATTTAATTGCATTTATCCGGTAATTGACGCTGCTGTTGATGGCTTTGGTATTGCCTTCATGCCCCAGGAGTTGGCTCAACCGTTTATAACCAACGGGCGTTTACTACCGGTGTTGAAAGATTGGTGCCCAACGCATCCCGGGCTTCATATTTATTATGCCAGCAAACGGCAACTCTCGCCTGCATTGGCGTTGGTGATTGAATATTTGCGATACCGGCCTGGAAAGGACCTCCCTGACTGAAGGATAAGGTTCTTCATCTTGGGCAGTCAGCACAATGCAAGGATAAGATTAGAGTTGAGTATACCTACCCAGTTACTCGGGGAGAAAATTACGCACCTAGTTCCTGCGATTTTCATTACTCCAAAAATCGCAAGGGACAGTACGTTTGGGTTTAGGTTTGGAGAAATAATTCGCATGAGTTATTTGCAAATAGTAGCAGCGAAGGCTGCCCCTTTCGATAATATCACTACCCAGTGCAATGTTTAACACCTACTGACATCAAGCCTAAATATCTTCACATCTGAAATGTAACACCTCTAGAACAAATGCAAAGCACATCGAATTTTTACTGTAATAATAGTATCAATATGCGATGCGGCTCACAATTATGGTATTCGGCAATTTTAGGGGTTTTATTGGGGGCTTAGCCATCAAGAACCATCTATTTAAATTAATAAAATCAATTAATTAAAGTAAAGTTCGAGTCCAGTCAGAGGAGCCATATTTAGAGAAGCCCGCTTAGGAAACTAAGCGGGCTTTTTGCTTTCCAACGTTGTCTTAGCAGTTCGCCCTTAACCCTATTTCCTATACTTTCACATGCTCCCGCCGTAAATGGTAATCCACCTGGTACTCGCTGGCATTTCTGAACATCACCGAGTAATTCACGAAATCGCCGCTGTCGCTGTATGACAGCGAGGTGATGCGCAAAATAGGTGTCTGTTCATCGACATTCAGCAGCTTCGCCATCTTTTTATCGGCCAGTACAGGCGTGAGGCTCTCATAATTGCCGCGCACGATGATGTGGCATTCATCTTCGATATAGCTGAATTTTGACCCCTCCAGGTGGGCAACGGACAAATTGCGATAGAGCTTCGCGGGCATATAACTGTCTTCTACCATCAGAGGCTTGCCGTCCACCGAACGAACCCGTCGCGAGTAGTAGATCCGTTCATCAATCTTGATGCGCAGCTGGCTGGCGATAGCGGGTGGCGCGGGCATAATAGTAAACTCCAGCACGTCGCTTACCACTTCCTTACCCTGATTGCGCATCACCTCGATAAATCCGGTCAGGTTGGTGGTTTCATGATGCACATCTTTCTTCGCGACATACGTGCCGCTACCGTGGCGGCGCTCCACCAATCCCCATCCCACCAGCAAATCTATCGCCTTACGAATGGTCATGCGGGAGACGCCAAACTCTTCCGCCAGGCGAACCTCCGCAGGCAATGGGCTGCCAATATGGTAATCGGCAGAATTAAGCCGAATGCGTAGCCTGTCGGCTATGGATTTGTAGATCACTGATAGACCTCTCTGAAGCTTCGCACTGCGCTTAAATAATCCACTTCCTATAAATTAATAGGCTGTTTTTATTGAAGTTGCAAACAACCTCATCAGGTGAAAATTTCAAGTGAAATCGTCGTGTACAGTTTTATGACGAAAAGTAGACAACTTGGTGCAAACAAAAACCATGAATGCGATCACGAATCGGTGCGACGGACAAAGATAACCCCTCAGGTACTCCCTACTCTGCTTCTCAGACCCGCGTTAAAGAATAAGGTCACTTCCCCTACAGGTTGTTACATGAGGATTTAAAATGCTCAGTCAAATACAACGTTTTGGTGGCGCAATGTTTACCCCGGTCCTGCTGTTCCCGTTTGCCGGGATTGTGGTCGGTATCGCCATTATGCTGCGTAACCCGATGTTTGTCGGTGAAGCGCTCACTGCACCCGATAACTTATTTGCGCAAATCGTCCACATTATTGAAGAAGGCGGCTGGACGGTATTTCGTAATATGCCACTGATTTTCGCCGTGGGTTTACCGATTGGCCTGGCAAAACAGGCTCAGGGCCGCGCCTGCCTGGCCGTACTAGTCAGTTTCATGACCTGGAACTACTTCATTAACGCAATGGGAATGACCTGGGGTCAGTACTTTGGCGTTGATTTTAACGTCGACCCGGTGGCGGGAACCGGGCTCACGATGATTGCCGGCATCAAAACGCTCGATACCAGTATTATCGGTGCGATTGTGATTTCCGGATTGGTCACCGCTATCCATAACCGCTATTTCGATAAACAACTCCCCGTTTTCCTCGGTATTTTCCAAGGCAGTTCATTCGTGGTCATTGTTGCCTTCTTTGTCATGATCCCTTGCGCGTGGCTAACCCTGTTCGGCTGGCCAAAAGTACAGATGGGAATTGAATCACTGCAGGAATTCCTGCGCAGCGCTGGCTCGCTCGGCGTGTGGGTTTACACCTTCCTTGAGCGCATCCTGATCCCGACAGGGCTTCATCACTTCATCTACGGCCCATTTGTCTATGGTCCGGCAGTCGTGGAAGGAGGCATTCAGGTTTATTGGGCGCAGCATTTGCAGGAGTTCAGTCAGAGTACGCTGCCGCTGAAAACGCTGTTCCCAGAAGGTGGCTTTGCGCTGCACGGTAACTCGAAGGTGTTTGGCTGTCTGGGGATTGCGCTGGCTCTCTACGCCACCACGGCACCTGAAAATCGAGTGAAGGTGGCAGGCCTGCTGATCCCCGCCACGTTAACGGCGATGCTGGTCGGCATTACCGAGCCACTGGAATTTACCTTCCTGTTTATCTCGCCGGTACTGTTTGTCGTCCACGCATTTCTGGCCGCTACCATGGCGACGGTCATGTATATGTGCGGCGTGGTGGGCAATATGGGCGGCGGTCTGCTAGACCAATTCCTGCCACAAAACTGGATCCCGATGTTCCACAACCACGCATCAATGATGTTTATTCAGATTGGCATTGGACTTGCCTTTACCGCTATCTACTTCCTGGTGTTCCGCACCTTGATTCTACGTTTCAATCTGAAAACGCCGGGCCGCGAAGAGGCTGAAATCAAGCTCTACAGCAAGGCGGACTATCAAGCATCCCGCCAGCAAACTACGGCAGCGAAAGAAACCAAACAAGGCCAGGCTGCCGGTTTTCTCGAAGCACTTGGCGGAGCAAGCAACATCCTGAGCGTTAACAACTGTGCGACCCGCCTGCGTATTGCCCTGGTGGATATGTCGCTGACGCAAAGCGACGACATTTTTAAAGCGCTGGGTGCCCACGGTGTGGTGCGACGCGGCAACGGTATACAGGTGATTGTGGGGCTGAACGTCCCGCAGGTCCGCGACCAGATCGAAAACCTGATGAAAGACGCTTCTTCGAGCGAACTTAAATCCATGACGGAGGCAGTATCATGAATAAATTCTCTGTAGTTGTAGCTGGCGGTGGCAGCACCTTCACTCCTGGTATCGTACTGATGTTACTGGCAAACCAGCATCGTTTCCCGCTGCGCGCCTTGAAATTCTATGATAACGATGGTGCGCGCCAGGAAACCATTGCCGAAGCGTGCAAAATTATCCTGAAAGAGCAGGCACCAGACATCGAATTCAGCTACACCACCGACCCCGAAGTGGCATTTACCGATGTGGATTTCGTGATGGCACACATCCGCGTGGGCAAATACCCGATGCGTGAAAAAGACGAAAAAATCCCTCTGCGCCACGGCGTGCTTGGTCAGGAAACCTGCGGGCCAGGTGGTATTGCTTACGGCATGCGCTCCATCGGCGGCGTACTGGAAATTGCCGACTACATGGAGCAATACTCGCCAAACGCCTGGATGCTGAACTATTCCAACCCGGCGGCGATTGTGGCAGAAGCAACCCGTCGTCTGCGCCCAACGGCGAAAATCCTCAACATCTGCGATATGCCAATCGGCATTGAAAGCCGCATGGCGCAAATTGCTGGCCTGAAAGACCGCAAAGAGATGCGCGTGCGTTACTACGGGCTGAACCACTTCGGCTGGTGGACGTCTATTGAGGATCTTCAGGGCAACGACTTGATGCCTAAAATCCGCGAATACGTGGCTAAATTTGGCTACGTTCCGCCATCAGATGAACATGGTACAGAGGCTAGTTGGAATGACACCTTTGCCAAAGCGAAAGATGTCTGGGCGTTGGATCCAGAAACTTTCCCAAATACTTACCTGAAATACTATCTGTTCCCGGACTACGTAGTAGAGCATTCCAACCCGGAGCGTACCCGCGCTAACGAAGTCATGGATCACCGCGAGAAGCACGTCTTCGGCTCTTGCAATGCCATTATCCAGGCGGGGAAATCCTCGGCAGGTGAGTTAGAAATCGATGAGCATGCCTCCTACATCGTCGATCTGGCAACCGCCATCGCCTTCAACACCCAGGAGCGCATGCTGTTGATTGTGCCAAACAACGGCGCTATTAATAACTTCGATCCGGAAGCCATGGTCGAGATCCCCTGTCTGGTTGGCAAAAGCGGCCCGCAACCGCTGGTGGTTGGCAATATCCCGCAATTCCAGAAAGGGCTGATGAGCCAGCAGGTGGCGGTAGAAAAACTGGTGGTCGATGCCTGGGAACAGCGTTCTTATCAGAAACTGTGGCAAGCCATTACGCTGTCGAAAACCGTGCCTAGCGCATCAGTTGCCAAAGCAATACTTGATGACTTGATCGAGGCGAACAAGGACTACTGGCCTGAATTGAAGTAAGTAAGGATAGCGTTACCACTTTCCCCTCCCTTAATCCCTGTACAGGCCGAGGAGGGGAAGATTGGCACCGGAGTTAAATGGGCGCAGCATACTGCGCCCTACGAAAATGTGTTTTACCAACGTAACACGTTGCCAGCATAGTCAATAAAGTGATGCCCTCCTTTGCCGCGCCAGGCCAGAACCTGGCTCACAATGCCAGAGCAGCTTTGTTCGACAGTCAGCGTGGCATTGGTTCCGCCCATATCCGTTTGTACCCAGCCCGGATGCACCGACAGCAAAGTCACCTCCCGCTGTGCGGCGGTATCACGCAATCCGCGCGTTAACATATTCAGAGCAGCCTTGCTGGCGGCGTACAGCGGATAGGTCGCCGCGTCGTTCTCATTTAAACTGCCCAACTCCGAAGTCATCAACGCCATTACGCCGGTTTGCGGTTTCACCAACGGTATTAACGCTGCCGCACAGCGAACCGGGGAAAAGGTATTGGTCATAAACAGTTCAACGATCTCATCATCATTCGCCTGGGCAACGTCCTGATGGGCGGGCCCGTAAACACCTGCGTTGATAAAGATAAGATCGAATTGCTGCGACAACAGCCGTTCTTTCAGGGCAATCCTTTCATCCTGTTGATTGACATCTAACTTCAGCCATTGCGTGTCAGCCGGGCTATCGGCAGGCACCGCGCCGCGACAGGTTGCAACTACCTGCCAGCCCTGCATGGATAGCTGCCTGACAATGCCTAAACCTATTCCGCGTGATGCACCGATGATCAGTGCCGAGAATGGAGATGTCATGCTTTTCTTCCTTATGCTGATAGCGGTAGGTTTCCCGCTCCTGAATTACTCTGGGTCAACGTGAGTCATTTTGCCCATCACAAAGGCTAAATTAGCCGCCGCGATCAGTGCTGCCGCATGAGCATCGGTACTCATCTGTTGCGCATAGAGCAGACCATTGGCAGCCTCGTTGGCTACGGTGATGGTCCCCACGCCATTGCGATAAGACTCCAGCGCGGCGTCGTAGGTAATAAACGCGGTTTTTACCAGGTTCAAGGCTGCCTGGTTGGCTTCTAGCGCGGATTGCAGCGTATCTGCCGCCACGATAATCTCTCGAACCGCAGCCTCCTGCGTCTTTTGGAAAGTCTCGTTTGCCACGGCGGCACGTGATTCGGCCTCTTTCACGCGGGCAGCTCGTATTCCACCATCGTAAAGCGGTACGGTAACGCCCAACAGAATACTTGAGGAGGACGTTTGCTGGCCAATGGGCGGCAATCCCTGCATATCAAAGCGCCCATCGCCACCCGCGACCGCGCTCGCAAGATAGACCTTCGGCAGAAAGTCCGCCTCTGCTGCCTTGATGCCTGCGGTTGCGGCCTGGGCAGCAGCATAAGTTGCCAATACGTCTGGCCGCTGGGAGAGCGCCAGCTTAATCATCTGCTGGGTTGGCGCACTGGCCGTCTGCGGCAAGGGTTTATCCTCGGCATAGCCTACTTTGATTTGCGATGAGGCAGAAATGCCCATGGCCGCCAGTAAGGCCTGCCATGCGTCACGTTCCGTTCCCTGCGCCACAACGCGATTCAGTTCCGACTGCGCGACCTGCTGGCGTGCCTGCGCGACTTCCACCGTTGTCGCGACGCCATTCTTATTACGCGCCAAGGCAGCATCGAGGATTTTCTGGCTATTGCGCAGCGTCTCCTGCGCTATTTTGCGGCGTGACTGGGCCGCACCGTATTGGTAATAGCTGCGCGTAACATCATAAATAATCTTTTGATGCATACCGTTAAAGGCGACGTTGGCGGCATAGGAGGTGTGCTTAGCTGCCTGTTGCAAAGCGCTACGCTGGCCAAAATCGAAGATTAACCACTGTAACGCCAGTGCCGGTACTACCGCGCTGCCGGAGGTATCCACATCGTGTTGGCCGTCAATGTCATAGGGCAATGGCGTGTGCGTTCTTTGATAACCACCGATGACGCTGGCTGAAATCATTGGCAAAAATGTCGCTTCAGCCATGCCGACACCCAGCGCAGCCTGCCGCGCCTGCTGCCAGGCAATGCGGGTATCCGGGTTTTGCATCTGGGCGATGTCGATAAGTTCGGGTAACTGGTAGACCTGTGTCTGATTGATCGCAGGCGGTGCAGGGAGTTCCGCTACCGCCGGGTTGGCCGGAACAGCAAATTCATGACTGCTGATGCCGTCAGGTGTCCAGGGAGAGGAAGGGCTAGCCGGGGCCAACGCCAGTTGGTCCGTGGCACAGCCTGCTAACAGACACAGCCCCACTGCCGTGCTGAAAGTTCGTATTTTGAAAGTCTGAGTGCGCGGCTTCATCCAAGAAGTTCCTCAAGTCGCCTGATGCTTTGTTGGATCTCAAGTTCAACGGCGGGTGGCAAACCGTTGTTGCTGCCTGTTGGTACTGAGGGATTAATCACTCTACTGCTCGAGGAAAGTCGCCTAAGCCGTTCCACATCGGAGGAGGACTTATCAAAGGGCAAAAACAGCGCCGGACAGAGGTTTTCCATTTCGCCAAGGATCGCTTGCAGACGCCGGTATTCTTCGGGCGGGGGCGTAGCGAACTTGGCTCAAAAGGAACCAGCCTTAGCGCCTCCCGTGCCGTAGTCAGTTCTTCTTCAACCTCTGCCGCCTGTCTTATCGCTGCCGGGCGTTCTGTTGGCGGCAACGCGGCCAGATTGCTTAACCCTGCGACCAGGCTGCGGATGCGAGTGCGGACAAAATCAGCAATGGCGACGGGCCACACGTAAGTGAATATCAAATACACCACCAGATTCCCCAGCAGGATCCCCAGCACCCTGTCGAGCGCGACGCCCAAATCCGTACTCGGCCCAAAGCCATGTAACACGGTCAGTAAAAATGCCAGTCCGATTTGTATGCCCGCATAAGCAATTCGCTCATTGCCGCTCGATACCCAGGCACTGAGCAGCAGCGCGCCGAATACCAACGCCATTAACTGGCCGATATCGCTCAGCGACGGAACAATAAAAATCAGCGAAAGCACGCCCATCAATGCGCCTATCAGGCAACCAACAATGCGTAACGTCAGCTTGTGCACCGTCTCCCCCGCCGTGCCTAGCGCGGCGACATAACAAGTGATCATGGCGGTATGAATGTCCTGCCAGTCCAGTGCGGTATAGGCGAGATAACAGATTACGCTGGCCGCCGTGGTCTTTAAGGCAAACTGCTGATGGACGGGATTGGTAAAGGCGTCTGCGGCTAAAAACGAGGCTTTTGGCGCACTGGTGTCTACCGCGTTATCTGGCGTTGCAAGTTGCACCAGCGCGTGGATGACTTCGTCATTTTTGCCACTCTGATTAAACGCAGGGGGTTCAACCACCCGGCCTGCGGTAATGGCCTCGGCGGCAGAACTGCACCAGTCTGCCAGTTCAGGGCGAGTTAACGCCGGTACGGTTTTATTGAGGGCTGAAATGGCCAACAGTAACCGATAGCTGCTGTTGACAGCGGCGGTTAACCAGGCGGCCTCTGCGGCAGGCCGCAGATGGAAAATGCGCACGAGCATAGCCCGCTGTTGATGTTCGCTCTGCCCTTCCCGCAGCAGCTCCTCTACTTTATGCAGGCTGGGGGCATCCGGGTGGCGTAATGCCTCACCGGCAACCTCTAAGCGCTCTGCCAGACTTGCGCGTAGCAGTTTCCAGGGTGGCCGCCCGATGAAAAGATTAAAGGCTACCAATAGCAGCATCGGGGATGCGGCCATCAGCCAGGCATACAGCACTGCACGTACCGCCAATTCTCCATTCGGCGCATCGCCAAGTAGCGACATGATAAAAGCGATCACCAGCGCAATAATGCTGCCCACCGGCCCGAGCTTGCTCGCCGAGCCTAGCCAGAGAAAGGCAAACGAGCTAAGGACCAGCACCGCCATGCGTAAAGGCGCAGATTCCAGGGTATAAGGCAGGATCAGCAAGATCAGCCCCACCACTATGGAAACGAGCAGGGTCACCGCAATGGCCATCGCCATACTTTCGGCGGCGTCAGGTTTCATCACGAACAAAATCAGATAGCAGCTAATCGCCGATTCGGGGATACCATACAGCATGGCAACCAGCGTCATCAGCGCACAAAGCGCACCGACCCGCCAGGCCATCGCCAATCGGCCAGGGAAATAGGCCAAATCGCGCTTCACCTGGCGCAACATTCTGCCCCAGGGCGGTCAGCAACCATGGTCGCCTCGTACTATTGCCACCGCGCTGGCACCAATTCGCATCAACTCCGCCGGCGGATCTTTAAGGTTGATCCGCACCGGGAAACGCTGTTCGACCCGCACCCAGTTCAGCGATTTCGGGACATAAGGCAGATTACGTGGAATGTTAAACTGCTCCTCTGAGCTGATCCCCCAGCCAATGCCCTCCACTCTGCCCTGAATCGCACGCTGGCGATCGGCCATGACATATACCGTGGCGCAATCCCCCGGTTTGATGTGCGCCAGCTCCGTTTCGCGAAAGTATGCCGAAGCGTGCCAGTGGTCGCTATTAATCAGCGTAAATACCGCCTGGTCCGGCATCACAAACTCCCCCGCCGAAACATTCAACCCCACCACCAAGCCATTGTGCGGCGCTCGTATCTGGGTATTTTCCAGCTCTTGTTCGGCAATGGCCAATGCGGCGCGGCGTGCGCTGAGCAGAGCCTCAGACTCCGCAGCGCTGCTGATTAATGCCTGCGAAGCGACGGTTTGCTTCAGCGCCTGTTTCAGGCTGATTTCCGCATCGTGTTTGGCGGTCTGGGCATCATCCACCTGCTGGGCGGTGACATAGCCCTTGCCCAGCAGCGGCTGAATGCGTGCCAGCGTCTGAGTTGCCAGCTTAAGGTTGGCCCGCGCCCGGTTAACCTGCTCATCGGTGATCGCTGCATTAGATTGTTCTGCAATCATCGTGCGATGCTGCGTGTCCCAGGCAGCTTGCGCCATCTGCAGTTCCGCCCGCGCCTGCTCGACCCGCAAACGGTAAATCGTGGGATCGAGGGCGAACATCACCTCACCCCGTTGCACCTTGCCGTTTTCTGTCACATTAATGGACTGAATACGCCCAGGTACGGAGCTGCTGACGTTCACCACGCTGGCGCCGATGACCGTATCCTGCGACGTGGGATTTAACGAGTTTTGACGCAGCGTCAGCCACCCTGAAATAGCGGCAGCAATAACGATAACCACCCCAATGACGATCGCTATACGACGTTTATTGCCCTGTTGTTTTAAGGTGTTCATTTTTAGCGCACTTAGAATAAAAGCGATGACATAAAGGCTACGGCGAGCGCCAGGCAGGTATAGACGAATAACCGCCACGGCAGAACTTCGTCAATTCCTGCAAAAATCAGCAGAACGCGCGCCCCTATCGCCACCACGAGGCCAATCCCTGCACAGGCTAGCCAGGCAGGGAAATAAGAGCCGAGCAAGGAAAATGCTGGCGCACCAAAGTCACGACACCCGATGAGGCTAAAGGTGCTGACCAGCAATAAGGCCAACGCTCCATAACGCGTATGGCCAGAACGAAAAAACACAGGCCCCCTACGCTGACGAAAAGAGTGTGCGCTTGCCATTTTATCTCCCAAAACCGCATTGCGGCGCTGTACTAAACTGCGCTGTTTTCCAGCGTATTTTTATAAATTTGCCCATTTTTCATGATCATCTGAAATGCTTCCTCAGGCTGGGCCAGCAGTTGAATATCCGTTAGCGGATCGCCGTCGACAATGATCATATCGGCCAGAGCGCCTGCTTCTATCACCCCGAGCTTCTCGGGATAAGGGTTACGCGGGCCGGAGAGCGCGCAAAGTTCGGCATTAACGCTGGTGGCCATTTTAAGAATTTCGAGAGGCGTATACCAACGGATCAGCTTGGCAAGCTGGGCGCCTTGACGTGTGGCAAGCCGGGCGTCGAACAGTGTATCGGTACCCCAGGCGGTCTTGATGTGGTGCTTTTTCGCCAGTTGGTAGGCGTTATCGGTTCCGGCGGACATCACCAGTTGCTTGGCGCGTGAAGCCGGATTCGCCATCGGTACGGCATCTTCATCGTCCAGGAAAGGTTGCAGGCACCACCACAGATTCTGTTGCGCCATGAGCTCCACGGTCTGTTCATCCACCAACTGGCCGTGTTCGATACATTTCACGCCGCCTTTGATTGCCATGGTGACAGCGCGGGCCGTATAGGCGTGAACGGTCACGTAGGTACCCCAATTTTCCGCAGCGGTCACCGCTGCCTGGATTTCGGGCACGGAGCCTTCCGTCACGTCGATGCCATCATAGAGTGAGGCGACACCGCCACCGGCCATAAATTTGATCTGGGATGCCCCCCTCATCAGCTGTTCCCTGGCGCGCAACAACACCTGGTCGGCGCCATCGGCAATGGCAGTTATTCCTACCCGTTCGATATAGCTCAGAGTGTCCGCTGGTGCGCGTGGGACTTCGCTGAGCATGCGAAAATCACCGTGGCCGCCGGTCTGGGAAATAAATGCTCCGGACGGGTAAATTCGCGGGCCAACCGTAATCTGCTCATCAATCGCACGTTTCAGACCAAAGACAGGCCCGCCCATATCGCGGACCGTGGTGAACCCACGCAGCAGCGTTGCTTGCGCTTCGGCAATCGCCAGCGCCTGGATATAGTTAAAATCGGCCGTCATCGCCGTCATCATGGAAGGGCGAGCCATGATGGCATGCCAGTGCGCATCAATCAGGCCGGGCATCAGCACGCCACCGTTGCCGTCTATAATCGTTGCTTCCGCTGGCGGAGGCGTATCAGCAGGTTCAATCGATTTGATTTTGTTGCCTTCAACGATAACCTGCATCCCCTCGCGCAGTTGGTCAGAAACCCCGTCAAAAATCCGTACGTTGATAAACGCTTTCAGCTGCGTTGCGCTAGCGGTTGCATTGGAATGCGTAGATTGCCCTGCGGGTATTGCTGCTGCGACCGTGGCTGTCGTTATCGGCGGCGCTTTCGCCGCCTGTCGGGTTAATACCGTATTAATGCGTACAAATGCCGGGCTGTGGCATAGGCATGCCTCAGAATGTTCGCAGGCAGGCTGAAACATCGGATTTTGCTGCATGACACATCACTCCTTATCAAATCAAACCGACTTCGCGGGTAACTGCAGGTTTTGTTTAGAGTAATTGTAGAACGTAATCCTCACAATGCTTTATTTTTCAATAATTTTATATCCTCATTAATAAACCATTAGATTGCAGTGGATAACATGGGAATTACCTTATCTGTAGAGAGAAAAGTCTCATTAACAGATTTAATGTTATTATAACCATGACGTAACAATGATTAAATTACTGACACAAAAATCCCAGTGCGACTATCCCTATGAATCACTACACTCTTGCTTAAAAAATATTGGCAAAACACCCAACAAGGAACGCCTCTTTCTTACTGATTTTACTGGTTAAATATTATATTTATGATGATTTCCTGTCTTTTTCAGAAAATGTTCTAGAATTAACGCCAAGACTTGATGGCGTTAGTAGAGCATAGGGGACGGATTTACGTGATCCTGCCGAGTATATTGACATATAAAAATCAAGAGGGTTTTCATGAGTAAAAGCAACCAGAAAAATAGCAGCAATGTTAATGATGATGTTTATTCCTCGCTAGATTTGGCCATTTCACTACCGAAATCGGGGTTTCCAGACGCAGAGCGAAATCCTCGCCACGTATTTAGTGCCATCCGCGATGAATTAATGTTAGACGGTAACTCACGGCAAAACCTGGCGACATTCTGCCAGACCTGGGTTGATGAAGAAATTCGCGACCTGATGGATCTGTCCATCGACAAAAATATGATTGATAAAGACGAGTATCCACAAACGGCCGAAATTGAAGCCCGCTGCGTACGCATGTTGGCCGACCTGTGGAAATCACCGTCGCCAGGCACTACGCTGGGCTGCTCCACCATTGGCTCGTCAGAAGCCGCTATGTTGGGTGGGTTGGCGTTGAAATGGCAATGGCGCAAAAAGCGTGCCGCGCAGGGCCTGACAACCGATAAACCCAATATGATCTGCGGACCAGTGCAAATTTGCTGGCACAAATTCGCGCGTTATTTCGATGTTGAATTGCGAGAAATCCCTCTGGAAGGCGATCGTCTGATCATGAGCCCGGAAGAGGTACTGAAACGAGTCGATGAAAATACCATAGGTGTAGTCCCCACCCTCGGAGTGACCTTTACCTGCCAGTACGAGCCGGTAAAAGCGGTCAGCGACGCACTCGATAAGCTGCAACAAGACTCCGGGCTGGACATTCCTATTCATGTCGACGGTGCCAGCGGCGGCTTTCTTGCCCCATTCTGTGCCCCCGATCTGGAATGGGATTTCCGCCTGCCCCGCGTAAAATCCATCAATACCTCAGGCCACAAGTTTGGGCTGGCCCCTCTGGGTGCGGGCTGGGTGGTATGGCGTGAAGCGGCAGACCTGCCCGAAGAGCTTATTTTCAACGTCAACTATCTTGGCGGCAATATGCCTACCTTTGCGCTCAACTTCTCACGCCCTGGTGGGCAGATCATCGCTCAGTACTACAACTTCTTACGCCTTGGCCGCGAAGGCTACGCCAAAGTCCATAACGCCTGCTATGCCACGGCCCAGTATCTTGCCGACGAGATCGGTAAGCTCGGTCCGTTTGAAATCCTGTTTGATGGCGACAGTGGTAAAGGCATCCCGGCGCTGGCCTGGAAACTGAAAGACGGCGCCAATATCGGTGGCTACACGTTGTATGACCTCGCCGATAAATTACGCTCACGCGGCTGGCAGGTACCTGCGTACTCCATGCCAGCTAATCGGGAAGATCTGGTGATCCAACGTATTCTAGTACGCCACGGCGTGAGTTTTGACCTGGGTAGCCTGTTGCTTGACGATCTGAAGCGAGCACTTGAGCATTTCGAAAGTCATCCGGTGGTTAATCCACTTACGGAAGATGAAGCGGCCGGTTTTAACCACGGCTGATCCACATCTGATCTGTTAATGGAGTGGTCTGCTCTTCGCCACTCCTGTTAACCATAAAAAATTAACTGGCAAGCATCTTCGCTTGTCCCAGGAGAATTGCCATGGCTAGCACTCAAATCATCGCTGCGCCAAAACAACTCACGCTGTTGGGCTTTTTTGCCATAACGGCATCAATGGTGATGGCGGTTTACGAATACCCAACGTTTGCAACCTCTGGTTTTTCACTGACCTTCTTCCTGATCCTTGGCGGCTTGCTGTGGTTCATCCCGGTAGGATTGTGTGCCGCAGAAATGGCGACGGTAGAAGGTTGGCAGGAGGGTGGCGTGTTTACCTGGGTTTCTAAAACCCTGGGTGAGAAATGGGGATTTGCCGCTATTTCGTTTGGCTATTTGCAAATCGCGATAGGCTTTATCCCAATGCTCTACTTCGTGCTAGGGGCGTTGTCCTATATTCTTAACTGGCCCGAACTCAATAACGATCCGATAGTTAAGACCGTCGCCGCACTGATTATTTTATGGGGTCTGGCCTTAACTCAGTTTGGTGGCACCAAGAATACCGCTCGCATCGCCAAGATTGGTTTTTTTGCCGGTATCCTGCTGCCAGCCGCAATTCTGGTGATCCTGGCCGTCACTTATCTGCGCTCTGGTGCTCCCATTGCGATTGAAATGAGTGCCGAAACCTTCTTCCCGAACGTCACCAGCATGAGCACGTTAGTGGTGTTTGTGGCCTTCATCCTAAGCTATATGGGGGTGGAAGCCTCCGCTACCCACGTCAATGAGATGAAAAACCCGGGCCGCGATTATCCGCTCGCCATGCTGCTGTTGATGTTTGCGGCAATTTGCCTGAGTTCAATCGGCGGGTTGTCCATTGCCGCCGTAATACCCCATGAGCAAATCAACCTCTCTGCGGGCGTGATGCAAACCTTCACGGTGCTGATCAATCATTTTGGGACGGGTTTCGAATGGGCTATCCGCGGTATCGCTGCGCTGTTGCTCCTGGGCGTGCTGGCTGAGATCGCCGCATGGATTGTCGGGCCTTCCCGCGGGATGTTAGTGACGGCACAACAAGGGATCCTACCTGCCCGCTTTGCCAAAATGAACAAAAACGGCGTCCCGGTGGTGCTGGTTATTTCCCAGTTACTCATCACCTCGGTAGCACTGATTGTGCTGACCAATACAGGGGGTGGCAATAACATGTCGTTCCTGATTGCACTGGCGCTGACGGTGGTGATTTATCTTTGCAGCTATTTCCTGTTATTCCTGGCTTATATCCAGTTGATCCGCAAGCAGCCGAATAACAAGCGCACCTTTAATATACCGGGTGGCAATGGGGTTAAAATTGCAGTGGCGGTCATTGGGTTGTTGACCTCTCTGGTAGCCTTTGTCGTCTCCTTCTTCCCTCCTTCGGGGCTACCGGGTGGGGAAGCTAACGACGTCTATGCCGGTTTACTGGTTGTGTGCTTCATGGTGGTGCTGGTAATCCCCTTCATTATTTATGCACTGCATAATAAAGCTGCCGGAGCGAAAAATATCACGCTGGTGCCAATCAGCACGGATAGCGCTCAGGAAGGGCATTTCTTCATCCATCCGAAGGCACGTAGCCCGCACCACATCATTGTTGATGGTAAAAAGGTTCACTGATCCTCGATTATTGGGTGGATGTGCGGCAACGCCATCCACCTCTTTACCCCCCGGTTAACCAGCCTTCAAACCACTCAACTCAGTGATTTTGCCAGCGCTAAAGGCGTCATCGCCAACAGCGGATGGGTTTTCATCAGCTCGAATGACCAATCCACAAAGCTTCTCACCCGAACCGACAAATGCTTGCCGGTGGGATAGATAATATGAATTGGCCGTGGAGCAAAGTGCCACTCGGGTAACACCGGCTGCAAGAGCCCACTCTTCACATAGCTTTCCACCGCGAAGGGTGCTCCGGAGCAGATGCCTGCCCCGGTAAGACAGGCACTCATAGCCACATCGGGATCTTCGATCAGCATACTGCTGTTGCCTACTACCGCAATGCTCCGGTTTGCCGATTGCAGATGCCAGCTAAGTTGTTTGCCTCGCTGAATGCCAAAACCCCCAACCCATCGATGATGCTGAAGATCTTCAGGCTGCCTGATAGCTCGTGCTGAGCGGAGGTAATCAACTGAGGCATACAAGCCCATCTGCACGTCGCAAACGTGCCTGGCCACCAGCGTTGAATCCTCCAGTATGCCGCCACGGATAGCGCAGTCGATACCCTCCTCAAACAAATTGCTGATGCGATCGCTGCTGGCAAGCCGCACCACGATCTCTGGAAAACGCGCCTGAAAGTCATGCAACTGAGGTGCGAGGATCCAACGCGCAATCGAGGCCAAAGCCTCGATACGGATCTTGCCGCTCGGCGTTGTTACCCCGCCGCTGAGCCCCCCTTCCAACTCATCGATTTCCGCGAGAATTTGCTGGCAGCGCTCAAAATAGGCGCTGCCATCCTCCGTCAGGCTCAACGCCCGGGTCGTTCGATGCAACAGGCGCACGCTCAGGGCGCGCTCAAGATCGCTAATACGCTGGGAGATCCGCGCTTTGGGAAGCCCCATGGCGATAGCCGCGCGGGTGAAACTTCCGGTTTCAACCACTTTGACAAAAGTGGCCATGGCTGCAAGTTTGTCCATTTGTTCACAAATGTTGAACAGAGTTAGCTTTTATAGTCTATTTATTAATTTTTGCTGTCAAATATCATGACGATCGCGATCTCAACCCAGCTTGGAGTCTCCATCATGATGCAATGCGATCCCACCACCGGCAGTTGTCTTCTGCCCGATGAGTCCCCTGGTACTCAACGGCAGACAATCACGTCCAGCAATATCGTCATTCGTTACGTCGGCGATCCGATGTGCTCCTGGTGCTGGGGGATTTCACCTGCGGTGAAGCAACTGGCGGAGTATTGCGATCAACATGGCCTGAGTTTTGTGATGACCATGGGGGGGTTGCGCGCTGGCGGCGGCGATGCTTGGAATTTGGCATTCAAAGCCTTCTTAAGGCAGGAGTGGAGCCACATCCAGAAAAAAACCGGCCAACCGTTTGGTTTCAGCCTGCTGGAAGCAGCACAATTCAACTACGATACCGAGCCGGCCTGCCGGGCAGTCACAACGGCTTCCCTGTTGTTGGCTGAGCGAGGTTTACCTTCCTCTGCAGCGTTGCCGTTTCTCGCAGCAACCCAGTACAAATTCTATGTCGATGGGCAGGATCCTAAAACCGAGGCGTTTTATCGTGACATCTGCGACCAGGTTGGCCTGCCATTTGACGAATTCAGCCAAACCTTTACGTCACAACGGGCCAGAGAGGCGGTTAGCCAAGACTTTGCGCTGTGCCGCCAATGGGGCGTTCGCTCCTTCCCCACCCTGTTGCTGGAACGCCATGGGGAAATATCCCTGCTCTCTACGGGTTATGTGGACTCAGAGACATTACTTAACCGTCTCAGCGCACAGTTACCCCCTGTTGCAGAACACACCACGGAATAACCCTGTTTGCTATAAAACCACCAGCCACCAAAAGGATCACGATATGAGTGTCATTTTACAGATTGATTTTAGTTTCCCAGCCGACCAGCTTGGTGCAACCCTGTCCAAAAATGCGCAATCGCTGGCCGAAAGCATCAATCAAGAGCCGGGTTTCATCTCCAAGATCTGGACTGAGAATGAGCACACCGGCGAGGCGGGCGGGATATACTTTTTCGAAAACCGAGCGTTTGCCGAAAAATATGCCGAACATCACGTCAAACGGGCTGAGGCGATGGGGGCTAAAAATATTCATCTGAAAATATTCGACATCAACCTTCCCCTGACCAAAATCAACCATGGGCGCTGTGATTAATTTTGCGCTACATCCGTTCCCCCTTCCTTTTGGAAGGGGGTGACACTGATAGAGTCAGCGAATTTGCTGTCTGCCTGAACGCCTTATTTTTCGCCAATACCAAAAGCCGCCCAACAAACATACCATCACCAATATCCCTGCGGTCATTAGCCAGTTTATGTATCGCATTATAAACGGAGGCTCCCCACCATCACGAAAGGTCTGTACATCCTGCGCAGTCACTTTATCGTCAATACCGGCAAAACGACTGCGGACATAGTTACTGACTGAGGCAATTTGCGCGTTGTTTAACTGTTCAGCAAATGCGGGCATGCTGATATCAGTGTTACTGGTTTTACGTTGGATACCTTCCACGATGACCATCACCAAATTCTGCGGACCGAATGCGGAAACCGCACGGTTGCGAGTTAATGCGGGATAAAAGCTATCGTCGGTTCCCTGACCGTCATGGCCATGGCAACTAGCGCAAGCATTTTCATAAAGTTTAGCTCCGTCCGTTGTTGAGCTGTCTGTCAGGGTTCCCTGCCCGGTGAGAACGCTATTGATATCAACCCCACCCCGTGGCGATTGAAGCCCAATGTTGTCTACCGCCGTAGGAATGGCTGGCACCTGCTTAACCCATGAAGCGATCGCATTCAAATCATCATCCGTCATTAAGCTGAAGCTATTTTCGACGGCCTCCGCCATAGCGCCTGCCGCCTGTGCTTCACCAACCAGATGCCCGGTTTTCAGGTAGGTGACCAGATCCCGCTGGCTCCAATCGCCAATGCCACTCTTATCAGGGGTAATATTAGGGGCGTACCAGCCACCAAGCGGGCTACCGGCAAGGTTAAGGCTGCTCTGCTCTGCCATCATGATATTGCGTGGGGTATGGCAGGCACTGCAATGCGCCAACACCTCAACCAAATACTTACCGCGCTCCAATGAACCAGGAAGCGCCTCTGCCTTATCAGCAGAAGCGCCGCTGAGATACAACAGATCCCAGCCCCACATAATCTGCCGGATATTAAACGGGAAACTCAGATCGGTACGTGCCGAAGGGGGAATATCTGCGGGTTCAACCCCCTGCATAAAGTAGGCATAAAGCGCCTGTACATCCGCCGTAGTCATATCACGGTATGAAGTGTATGGCATAGCTGGATAGAGATTCTTGCCATCAGCGGCGATACCCTCACGCACAGCCTTGGCAAACTGCTGTTCGCTATAATTACCGATGCCGTACTGCTTCGAGGGGGTAATATTACTGGCGATGATACGCCCCATCGGTGACTCGATCGCGTATCCCCCAGCAAAGGGAACGCCATTATTGAGAGCCTGGCGATGGCAGGCACCACAATCAGCAGCGATCGCAATATATCTGCCACGCTCAACCAACGCCTTATCGGCGGCAAGTACAGCCAAAGAGTGGCTAAACCCAATAAACAACACGGTTACAGCGAGAAACCTGAAAAGTATCTTCATATTCAAATCTCACGCTCAATGATTTCAGCTGCGCGAATACTCAGAGCTACGCCCGTCAACGTGGGATTGACGACTCCCGAAGCGGGGATCACCCCAGTCGTCGCGAGAAACAGGTTGCTATGATCCCAGCACCGGCACTCGTGGTTTACCACTGAATCTTTTGGGTTATCGCCCATGATGACGGTCCCCATTAAATGGTCACGGTTTTGCCAGCCAGTATTGTCATTAATGACGGTGCCCCCCATCAGAGCGACGAATCTTTTGTAATCCGCCTCCACCACGGGTTTTGCCGCTTTGACATAGTCATCGACTTCGTAATTCACCGTCAGCATCGGAATGCCCAATGCATCTTTGCGTGTGGTACTTGGGCGTACGGTGTTGCTTGCCTGGGGGAGGGTTTCAAACACCGTGGAGATATCGACCCAGCGTGCCGCCTGATGGCGGATCTGTTTGTCCAATTCGCTACCTATGACACCTTGAGCTATCAGACGTTGTGCTACGGCCATATTGGGGACATTGTTAGCAATGGCATGCTTGATTGCCGCTCTTGTTTTACGAAAATCGCCGTCGCGAGAGTTGAATATTCCCCCTTGCTGTACGGCGCCTCGCCCCGGCCAAAGAGGTTCATCGGCCAGAAACTGCAGGCCCATGCCGGTGTGATCCATTAAATTACGCCCCACCTGATCGGAACTGTTGGCGATATCCGATATTAACAACAGTTT
Source organism: Serratia sp. 3ACOL1 (assembly GCF_003668775.1). Taxonomy (NCBI): domain Bacteria; kingdom Pseudomonadati; phylum Pseudomonadota; class Gammaproteobacteria; order Enterobacterales; family Yersiniaceae; genus Serratia; species Serratia sp. 3ACOL1. The sequence goes on from NZ_CP033055.1 coordinate 2,416,442, forward strand.
TGCCGTTTCCAGCCCGTGAGCGGCAACGATAAAGTATTTTGCGGTTAACCGCGTATCGACACCTTTAGAGCTGCGAACATGAGCTGCGACAATTTTATCATCAACGCCTTTTTCCAGTTTCCACACGGTTGAATCCGTGAATAAACGTGCCCCGGCATCTTGCGCATGTTGGGCATGTTGATCACCGCTGTACATGGCACCAATCGGGCATACCGGCATACAGTTATTATTACCGCTGCAGGCGGGGCGACCATCATACGGACGAGTAGCACGCCCATTGGGTTCATGGATAAAATGATAACCTGCCGGAGCCATTCGGCTTTTCAACCGCTGGAATAGGTAGGTTTCACCTTCAGGTAACATCGGATACGGCTGCGAACGTGGAGGAAAAGCACTGCCGCCCTGCCCACTCTGATCGTCGGTATTACTGCCGCAAACCCCCAAAGCCACTTCGGCCTGGTGGTAGAAAGGCTCCAGCTCGTGGTATTCCAGTGGCCAATCGCGCCCCACGCCATACAATGTTTTTAGCTTCATATCACTAGGCAAATAGCGCCAGCAAGCGGCCGCCCAATGCCAGGTTGTCCCCCCACCAGTTTCAGCATGCCGGGCCGGAAATCAAAGGAACCGGTATTCTCTATGTATTGTTCATCATAGGAGTGATGGGCCCAAGGCTCGTTGGGATAGGGGGAGTTATAGTTGGCTTTTTTCGCTGAGTTTCTGAAATTTTCGACGATCTTCCAGCGCGGTATTTTCTCGCCAGCTTCAAGAATAATAACCGCCTTGCCACTGCGGGCCAGCAAGGTTGCGGCATTACTGCCCAATGCGCCAGAGCCAATGACAATCACATCGGCATCATAGTGTTTACTCATGATATTGCTCTTATTTTCAACGGGAACTAGTCGCTGTTGAGGGTTATAGGTGGCTGCACCCAATAGTTTGTCTTGCCTCGGGAATAAGTGGGGATCACTGTCGCGTCCAAAGTGGGAGCATAGGCAAAGGCATCGGTATAGCTGACAAAACGCGTGTTATCTGACGCCCTTAGCGATACGGGTGTTCCTGTATAACCAAGATACCAGGCAGAAATGATTTTCTTGGCGGTGTCGCCAGTGGGGCCAGTCATAATCAAATGATTATTCAGTTCATCGGCCGAGAGAATATTTGCAACTCTCAGTGCATTGTCCAGCAACTGCATTTCCTCTTGAAAGGAAGGATCCTCTTCCTGCAAACAATTCAAGGCACGTAGTGCTATTACCGGACTCATTTTTTTCCCGTTGGTTAATAGCACTGAAAGCTTAATAAAAATGGCAGCGTCGCTGCTTTCACTCGGCATTCTCCCCCAGGACAAGGAAGGTTTGAATACGGCAAAGCCCATCAGGGCAGTGCCTGCTGTTAGAAAACGCCTTCTCGAATACATAAATTACGGCCTAATTAAATAAGTACAGCGAATGTCCTCCAATAACTCTACAATGTAAACATATTAATTCCCCCCTAAATTTATGACCAAGCTGAAATTATCTTTTTTTGACATTAAAAAATAACTTAAGCATGTATATTGATGACAAATTGTAAATAACCCCCTTAAATTAGGAGACCGCTAGTGGCCAGCTATCAACTCTCGGTTTGTGCAGAAATGGTGTTTTTGGATTTACCCTTTATCGAACGTGTAGAGCGCATTCATGCGCTGGGTTTTGGGGCTGAGATCTGGAGCTGGGCCAATAAGGATATCGATGCACTGGTAGCGACAGGAGCTCGCCTCACTTCAATGACCGGTTATCTCAGCGGCAATCTAACGGATGATCAAGAAATCGCGCAGTTGCTGCAAAGTGCAGAAACCTCACTAACGATAGCCGAGCGGCTGAACTGCCCCTGCCTGAATCTGCACGGTACCGGCCTGGATCCACAGGGCTTACCGGTGAAACCGGTTGACAGGGTGACGGGTAACATGTGGTTGAAGGCTGCCGATACGCTTCGTCGTTTAGCACAACTCGGTGAACGGGCTGGGCGTATCTTTACCCTGGAAAACCTGAACCTGACGGTTGATCATCCCGGCACGCCTTTTGCCCGCGCAGCTGACACACTGGCGTTGGTGGAAACGGTCAATAGCCCAGCGCTTAAGATGAACCTCGACCTCTATCACGCACAAATCGGTGAGGGCAACCTGATTGAACTGATCCGCCGCTGCGGCACACAGATAGGCGAGATCCAGGTAGCAGATGTGCCTGGTCGTATGCAGCCTGGGACCGGGGAAATCAACTATCGCGCCATTGCCAGAACGCTGCAGGAGATTAATTACCAAGGTGTGATAGCACTCGAAGGCTGGGCCTCCGGGGACAGTAGCGAAGCACTGGCACAGTTTCGCGATCACTTCACGCTGTGATGTTTTGCCCGGTGGGTATTGGCTCTACTCACTTTTTCAAGGTCACCACATACTCCGATAGCACGGCGATATCCTCGTCACTTAAACGCGCTTTGGCCTTATTGCCAGCGCCCACGATCTCGCCTGCTTTGCGGGTTCTTAGGCCTTCTGCGATTTCCTGCTGGGTTAAATCTTTCAGCGGGCGGGCTTTGCCTAAGGCATTTTTTTCACCATAGCGGCCATGGCAGGAGGCGCAGCTATTTTTATAGATCACATCAGGGCTCTGGGCCAATGCCGGGCTGCTACCAGCCAATAGCGTTATTAATAGTGCTACATGTTGCTTGTTCATCAATCTTTTACCCTGTTGTTTCATACCGGTCGTTCAAGGCTAAACCATTTACGAAGGTGAAGGATCCATGCCCCTCACCCTAACCCTCTCCCCCAGGCTGTCTCTTATACACATCTCAAGTTGCGGTCAAATGGCCGTAATTTGAGAAACATAGCAGGCTGATTTTAAAGAGAATTTTTCCGAGCGCCCTATTGATGCGCTTGAAATAATTCCCATAAAAAACAGTAAGATGCCGAGTTGTGTATAAGAGACAGCTCCTTTTGGGAGAGATACCGTCTTGTCGGCTATCCGGCAAGCGGTATTTCCGCATTAAATACCTTTCCTGATTTCACCACACCATAGGCCAGTTGCAGCAGTTTTCGCATCGCCGCACACACTCTCTCTTTGCCCGATTTCCCACGCAACTTCAGCCTTTCTGTTAAGTCTTTAACCACAACATTGTATTGGCTTGCCACCACCGCGGGCATGTATAACGCGCTTCGTAGCTCACCGTGTCCCACTTTCGATAACCGGCTTTTCCCTTTAAACATCCCCGACTCACATCGCTGTGGATTCAGTCCTGCGTACGCTACCAGGGCCTTGCTGCTGGTGAACCGACGCAGGTTTCCTGCGAAGGCCAGCAGGCTGGAGCTCAGCATCTCTCCCACACCCTGTCTCTTGATCAGATCTCCTGATCAAGAGACTTCGCCAGTTTATACCCTTCGACGATGTCCTGAAGCTTGAACCATGCCTCCCACATCACCACCCATCCCGCTCGTCCCGTTCGTTTACTGTCATACCAACGCCCCAGCTTTGCCAGATTCAGGTACGCCCACTTCAGGCTCGGTGGCGTCTTTGGCAAGGTTTTACCTTCCTGTTTCACCCACAGCAGCTTCCATTCTAGTGGACTCAGTACCCGTTCACAGCTTTCATTGAGCGTTTCTTCACTCAACCCGCCCTGGCGTAAGGCCAACACACGTACCGCTATAAAGCTCAGGATCACGATCATTCGCTCCAGATTATCTCGCGTTTGCATCCGCAACTGTTCCACCTGCGTTCCACCGCTTTTCCAGGCTTTATGGTATTCCTCTATCAACCAGCGACGCTCGTAGTAGCTGATAATGACCCGAGCCTCTTCTGCTGAAGTAACTTTTTCTGATGTCAGAAGATGCCAGCATGCTCCCTCTTCAGCTTCTTCACGACAGCAGATATATGTCAGCGGGACACTGTTCTCTTCTGACGTACTCCCCGGCATTTTGAGTTCGACCGAGCTATAGCGGATACTCATTTGTGCCTCACGCGCAGCACGCCCGCCTTTCTGAACCACATTTAGTAGATAACTGCCTGCTTCTGTTAGTGTTTCTGGCAACTCCAACAGTTTTTTATCCTGTCCACTCAGCAACCGGTTCTGAGCCGCCCTAACGACGAAGCGCTGTCTATTTTTCGTTTTATAATCAAGGTAATGCCAGATGTCCGCTTCTCGATCACAGACGGAGATAGCTTTTGCTTGAGTGTCACCGAGCCGCTGTGCCGTTCGTTCAGATGCCTGTTGCCATTTGTAACTCTCTTTTTCTTCATAAGGCACGTGTTTACGTTGGTGTTTTTTACCGTATTCATTAGCCTCACGACTCCAACGATGTTGGTCGATAAGTCCCAGGAACTGTGCGGCATCGGGAGCATAAAGCAGGACGGAGTGAGCGAGTAGACCATGAGTATTCTTGCTGGTTGTGGTGTTCCCAAACTCGTCATACGCGGTGGTATGGGCGAAGTTAATAGAGGTCGTATCTTCCAGTGCAAGGAGCAGCGTGTGTGTATGAGCAGCGTTTGCCGTCGCATTGAAGCCCGCCTCGGCAATGGCGTCGGGTGAGACATTGGGGTTGCGGATCAGACGATAAGCCCCTTCAACTTCAGCGGCGGTTTGGGATGATTTCACAATAGAAAGTCCTGTTTTTTTAGCCAACGAGGCAGTGAATTTGACGAGACGCTGAGTTCGCCGATAGTCGCCAAGTTGAGCGAGACCAAAAGTCTCGTTAGCCCATGAATAGCAATCAGAAAGCACCATACTAAAAACCGAAGAAGAGGAGAATATAAAGAGAGATCAACAGACGGGGAGAAAGTTCAAAAACTCCCCGGCGTTTGCGCCGGGGAAATGTGTATAAGAGACAGCCCCCAGGAGAGGGGACAGAATGTGCCACAAATCAACTTCTACACCTGCCCACGACACCGAGCTAGCCCCCTTGCCCTTTGGGGGAGAGGGAAGACAGGCTCGCGACTACCCTTTCTGCCGGGACTGTTCGAAGATCGCCTTGAGATCGGGTTCTTTCAGCATGCCGACATACTGGCCAATCAGCTTGCCCTGCGGGTCGATCAGATAGGCGGTTGGCGTGCCGATCACCTGATAACGCTCCTGGGTGATCGCCAGTTGATCACGCACGTTGGGGAATGATACCTGGCGTTCATCCAACAGCGCCTGGATATTCATCTCATCCTTATCCGTGTTGATGCCCACCACCACGATGCTGTCGCCAAACTCTTTACTCAGCTTCTCCAGCGCAGGCATTTCGGCCAGGCAACCACCGCAGTTCGAGGCCCAGAAGTTCAGGAACACATGCTTGCCTTGCCACTGGCTCAACGCAACCTGGTTGCCTTGCAAATCGTAGGCCGCCAGCGCAGGGGCCGCAGCGCCGATCTCGGCCTTCTCTTCTTTACAGCCGTTAAGCAGTAACGCGGCCCCGATTAACAGGATACCGCCGAACTTTTTAGCATTAGCTAACATGCTCCACCTCATGGTCGTTAAGCTCTTCGCCCTGATACTTGCCGTGCTGCAAGCGCACGATGCGATCGGCAAACTTGCCCAGTTCCGGGTTGTGGGTAACCATCACGATGGTGCGCCCCAGCTTGTGCAGTTCGGTTAACAAGCCCAGCACCATCTGCTCGTTTTGTTCATCCAGGTTGCCGGTTGGCTCATCGGCAAAAATCACCGGAGGTTCATTGACCAGCGCTCTGGCAATACAGACGCGCTGCTGTTCCCCCCAGAAAGCTGGCTCGGCAAGTGATCAAAACGGTGGCCTAAGCCAACCTGATCCAACACCTTGCGAGCGGCCACTTCATCCACCACGCTATGGTAGTGCTGGGCCAGCATCACGTTCTCTAACGCGGTCAGGAACGGGATCAGGTGGAACTGTTGGAATACCAAGCCAATCTTGTCGGAACGGAAGGCTCTGCGCCCTTCTTCATCCAGCCCGGCGGCGTCTACACCGTCCAGCAATACTTGCCCGTCGCTGACGGTATCCAGGCAGGTCAGGATGTTCATTAGCGTCGTTTTGCCCGAACCCGAGGCTCCCATGATGGCCACAAATTCGCCACGCTTGATCTTGAGGTTAATATCCTCCAGCGCCACCACCTGGCCGAAGCGTTTGTAGAGATGACGGGTTTCAATTACCCAGGGTGAGAGTTGCTGATCGTTGGTCGGTTGCTGTTGAGTCACCGTTACTCTCCTTTTAACACTTTGGCCGGTTCGATATTCACGGCGCGATAGGTTGGCAGTGCGGCTGCAATCAGGGCAACCAGCAATGAAAGAATGACCGTCAGTGGAATAACCTGCGCCCGCAGCCCGATGGAGGCAGAGAACACGGTATGCCCTAGAACCTGCGCCAGGATATAGCCAGCAATAATGCCGACCACCACGGCAAACAGCGCGATAATCAAGGTCTCGGCCATAATCTGGCGCACGATGTCGCTGCTTTTGGCGCCTAACGCTTTTTGTAAGGCAAACTCCCGCGACCGTTCGCTGACGATCGCCATCAAGGTGGTATTCACGCACAGCGTTGATAGCACCAGGATAACCACCGAAACCAACCCCATCAGCCCTTTGATCTTGTCCAATACCTGGCCTTCAGAAGCCGAAACCTTGCGGATCGGGCGGATCTCCAGATCGGGATAGCGTTTTTGCAACTGCTCGGCAAACTGCTCCACCTGACCGTGTTCGTTGTTCACGCTAAATAAGGCATGGCTGATCAGGTCCGGCTGATGTAGCCAACTTTGGGCCAGCGGCAGGTTGATAATCAGCACGTTATCCGTGGCGTCACCGGCTTCGACAATGCCTTTGATCTGCAACTTTTTCTTCTGCTCCCCTTCCACCAGCACCACCGAATCGCCCACCTTGAGTTCGAGGCGGTTTGCCAGCTTGTAGCCGATCATCGCATTGCGATCGTCAAAGCTGACGCCAATCCAGTTACCCGTCACCTGCCAGTAAGGAACGATCTGCTTGAGCGATTCGAACCACACGCCCATCACCACTACCTTTTCCAGTTCGGTACGCGCCATGCCGTATAGATACGGGCTATTGGCCGTCACCAGCCCTGGCGGGGCGTTGTCGACAATCTGCTGATAGCTCTTCTCCGCCATAGAATTACCCATCCCCGGCCCAACATAAAAGTTGGCACCGAAGGTGCGTAGCTCCTGGCTCATTTTGGCGTTGATATCAAAATACACCGCAGACATCGCGGTGACGATCGCCGCCCCTACCGCCAACGCAGCAAACACCACCACCACCCGCTGCATCCGTAAGCGCAGCGCGCGGAACACCAGGCGCCAGAACATGTTCTGAGAGGAATTAACGGCCATACAACACCTCCACCGGGTAGAGATGAGCGATGCGGCGGGCCGGGAACCAGGTTCCTGCCAGCGCAATCAGTACCGACAGCACCAGCACGCAAGGCACCACAATCCAGGCAAAACTCAGCGGCGCACCGAACAGCATCAAACCAATCCCCTTAGCCAATCCCCAGCCAGCGATGCAGCCTAACAGGCCGCCAATAATGCCGCTCATTGCCGCCTCCAGATAGAACAGCATCATGATCTGCCACTGTCTGGCCCCCAGCGCTTTCATCAGGCCAATCTCTTTGGTGCGCTCCATAATATTGCTGGTCATCAGCGAGGCAATGCCCATGGCGGAGGCCAACAGCGCAGCCAGCGTCACCACCGCCAGCAACAGTTGGATCTTCTCGATCACAATCCCTTCTGAGGCGGCCACCTGCCAAATTGGGCGAACGCCGGAACCGGATATCGCCTCTTCCAACTGATGGGCGATGGACGAGACATACGCGGTGCAATACCACAGGTCGTATTCTTCTGCGTCCAGTGACTCCAGATCGGCCCTGGCCTTACGTGACAGCTCGTTCTCCGGCACCGTCAGCGCGGATACGCGGATGGCCTGCACTTTGCCCTTCAGCCCCAGCAAGTTCTGAGCCTGCGCCAAGGGCAGCACCAGTTGCTGTTCTTCATCGCCGCCGCTGGCCAGTATGCCGCTGATCGTCACCTCCAACGCCGCTGCTGGACCTTTGACAGTAATGGTGTCGCCAATCTTCCAGCCGCTCTGTTGAGCCAACTGTTGGCCAACCAGTGCCTGATTGGCCGCGCCGCTTTCATCAGGCCACTGGCCGGTCACCTGCCAATAAGGGCTGATAATCTTCTGGCCGGTCTGATAGTTCTCTTCATCCGGTACGTTGACCTTCTGCTCAAAGAAGGTCCCTAACACCGGTATTACCCGTTGCTGTACGCTGACTTCACCGCTCAGCAACGGGGCAAAGCCGATGATGTTATTGCGCCAGAAGATGTCTTTGATATTGGGTAGTTCGGCCTCGTCGAGAAAATCCTGACCGGCCAGCGGGTTGTTTTTCTCACCGAACAGCGAGGGCAAGGTCGCCTGCCCGGCCGGTTCGATCAGGATGTTAGCGCCATAGGATTTCATCTCCCGGGCCATCTTGTCGCCGATATCGATCGACACGGCCAGCAGGGCAGAAACCAGGCCCGCTGCCAGAAAAATGGTGATCACCGCCAGCGATTTTTTGCGGATATTGCGATACCACGACTGTTGCAGCATGCGCCATAACATGGTTATTCCCCTTCCTTGATGAATTTCTCTGGTGTGTCGCGGAAGGCTTCATAGTTGGCCGCGCTGGAGAAGAAATAGGTTTTACCGGCGTAGTTGTAGCGATGTTCCGCTTTGGTGTTGGTCAGCTTGCTACCGTCAACCGGGTCGGTGACTTCCAGCGTAATGATGGTGCTGAAATAGTTAAGGCCGGACTCCAGCGATTTCTTGCTGATGACCAAATCCGTGGCGGTCATATCCCACTCTTCGATCGGCACCGGGTTGCAGCCACCTGGCTTACCGATCGACGGAATAAATATCCGTACGTCGCAGGCCACGCATATCACCTGATTGCCTTCCATCACGTAGCCCTGATCGCCGCACAGCAGGCAGGCATCAAACACCACGCCCAGGCGCAGTTTGTCTGGGTAGCGGTTGATCACGAAGAAGCGCACGGCTTTACCGTCGTCCGCCACCCAGACGAAACGGTGTAGCTTGCCATCCTTGACCTGTTCTATCGGGATATGGACCAGCCCATCGGCATTCAGCTTCACCGGCAAGGCTTCAGATAAACGCGGGGGCTGGGAGGCAATTTTGTCCCAGTAGAGTTGGGAACCGGCAGCAATCACCGCTAGCACCAAGGTCATGACCAACACGCGCCGGGAATTTTGATAGTGGGCAACGGCCTTACGGTGTTCGATGGGCCGCGGTTCCACCTGCGCCCGACGGCGCGGTATGACGACTTTCAACAGGTAAACCAGAGCCGTCAGCAGCAGCAATCCGCCGCAGAAATAGTTAATCAGGCCGTTGGCATTGGTGACTTTGGCCACATAGCTCAGCAAGGATTTGGTGAGTTCCAGCACCTGGAGCTTCATTAATGCCAGCATCAGTTCGCCGGAGAGCGGTGCCAGTAGCAACAACGCCAGCAATAGCAGCAGCGGCCAGCGCAGAGTGCGAACCTGACGCACGCAGGCGGCCAATAGCGCCCCGGCAAACGCCACGATAATAATGCCGGCAATCACCGCACTAATATTGAGCAGTAACTCGGTGTTGATGACGTCGGTGGCGGTGATCGCCCCCAGGTTAGGCGTTTTCCCCCAACGCAGCGAAGCCACCAGCACCAGGATAAATTGCCAGACATAGCCCGAACGCGAACCAGAGGTAAACTGGTTAAGCAGGAACAACAGGATCAGAGCGATTTGCAGGCCGGTAAACCACAGCGCCCATTGCTGTGAATCAGGCAGATGAGCCGCGGTAAAGGTGCCGCAAAAAAAGCCGATCAGGCTCAGCAGCACCATCGGGCGCACCAGGGGAGTTTGGCGTATTGTCCAACTCAGCCCCAGCAGCAGGGCAACGGGCAGGAAAGATTGCAGTACCGAAACAAGAAAATAGCTCATGATGACTGTACACCCCGCTCACTGACAAGCTCAGCCTGAGCGGCAATTGGGTATAAACCGTTATCCGTTAATGATGAGCTTGTCCAATCATGGCAACCAACGGAGAACGTCGTGTGGCGTTAGCATTTAAACGCCAACGGCCGGGGAAACATTGCTGCCTGCCCGGCCTGTTGATAGTGAAACCTTTACGGCTAAATCAGTTCAGACCAACATATTTGAAGTCGAAGCTGACATCGAAAGGTTTCCACCAGCGGCCAACGCCGGTGTCACTATCGGTATGGCGATGCAGGCCTGCCTTGGATGGCGGATCGATATGATAGGTCACCTTATAGTTGCCCACGCCCATCATCTTGATGTTGGCACCGTAGTGTGGGCCATCGCTGGCAACCATTGGCATAAAGGTGCCTTCCTGCTTCTCACCGGTATCGGTGTTGGTCAGGGTGTAGGCGATGGTCAGGTAAGGCATCCATTCGCCCGCGCCAAAACCGTTCTTGTTGCCCTCAACCGAGTGGATATCCGCTTCCAGGTGGATGTCGGCTTTAGCCGCTGGCAGCCCCATGCCACGCGGATCCATATCGATCGGTTGCAGGTAGACGGCCGCGATCTCCAGCTCGTTCATTTTTACCGGCTCGCCAGCAGGGTACTCTTTGAAAGCAAACGCCGCTGGTGCGGTGAAGATCCCGGCGATCAGTGCGCCACTGATTAATTTTTTGTTCATAGCCATAGTTGTTATCATCCTCGCTAAATAATCGTTCAGATTAAAAAATCATCCCAGAAATACTGCGGGGTGTTACCCCCGACTTGTTGCTACGGTTCCCCGCCTCATGACCCACAGGGCAAATACGGCGGCAATCAGCAGGATCGCCTGCGGTATCAGCGTTTCGACATAAGGGTAAATACCCAGCCAGGAAATTTCTGGCACGCCGCTCAGCAACGTTGGCTCAAACAGCTTGCCTTCGATCAGCTCCAGCACACCTTTGCCAGCAAACACAAAGGCCATCAGGTACATAAAGCTGCCGGTAAACATAAAGAACGGTTTGAGGGGTAACTTGACGACGCTGTAGCGCATGATCAGGTAGGCGATCAGCAAGATCACACAGCCGATCAGGAACCCGCCCAGAATGGACAGATGCCCTTCCATCGAGCTGGAATCCCCCATCAGGGCAAAATAGAACAGCACGGTTTCCGCCCCTTCGCGGTAGACCGCCAGGAAGCTGGTCAGCCACAGGCCAACCATCGATCCGCTGCTTAACGAGTGCGAAAGCTTACCTTCCAGATAGGCTTTCCACTGTTTGGCTTCCACTTTTGACAGCAGCCAGTAACTCATGGAGAACAGCATCACCACCGCGATCAGCATGGTGAACCCTTCCAGCAGTTCACGGCTGGCACCAGAGTTAGAGAACAGCCACTGGAAAATCACGGCGGTGATCACGCTGGCCAGTAGCGCGACATACACCGACTGGCGAATGAGCGGCAGTTTGTCGTGATGATTGTTTTTCACCAGATATGCGACGATAGCCGCGACGATCAGCAAGGCTTCCAGGCCTTCACGCACGATGATTAACAGGCTGTAAATCAGCAGGCTCCAGTTGGTCTGGCCACCGGTGCCCAACATCTCTACCGCCGCCGCCAAATCGGTTTGCAGCGCCTGAGACTGCTCCTTCACCGTATCAAGCGGTTGCCCCGCCTTGATCTGGCTGACCATGCGCGTGAAGTAACCTTCGATGCGGGTTTTAAAGGCCGAGTCGCGCGAGCCGATCTTGTTCTCCATGCCGCTGGCTTCAAACAGGTCGAAGTAAGCATCCTGGATCGCCATCATGGCGCCTTTGGCATCACCGCTGGCGTATTGCGCAATAGCGGCATTCACCGCTTTATCAATATCGTTGGTTACTTTCTGCCAGTCCGCATCCAGCGCGGCGTCATTGACGTCTGGCGTGGCCGCAACGACTTGGTCATCACGGGTGGTTGGCAGCCCAGGCAGCAAGTCTTCAAGATCCTGCAATAAGGTGGTAACACGGTAGCCGACCTCGTTCATCTGGTCCGGTTCGCCGCTCAGTTTGATCAGCTCAGAGAACTGGCGGTTAATATCACCGGCCTGCTGGGAGGAACGATTTTGCCGCAGCGAGGTTTCCATTTCGGAATTTTTGAAGCCGTCATACTGCGCCTGTTGCACCTTTTTACTGGCTTCAGCGTAGCTGTTGCTTTGATACAGGCCAACGGCTTCGGCCAACAGGTCATCGATGGTTTTAAAGCTCTGCTGCCAATAAGGTGCGATTTGTTCGTTGTCATAAGCGCCGTGCTGCTGCTCCGCCGTGAGTTTGTGCCCCCCGCTCAATACCGGCAGCACGCCGTTTAACTCGTTTTTCAGCCAGGCTATTTTGGCATCGACCTCCGCCTGCGGCTTGCCATCGCCAATCATCTTGCGGATTTCGCCAAAGGCGGCCTCCATCTGATAGCTTTTTTGCGCGGAAATGTTGATGCGGATCGGTCCTTCGAGGTTTTCGAACACCTCAAAATAGGCCATCTGTACTTCACTGCGGGCTTCAGCAATCTGTTGTTGCTGGTAGAACTGCGAGGTTTTATCCAGGCGTGACTGAATGTCATCGCTCAACTGTTGGTAATCTGCGGCAGCCAGGGCGACAGAGCTGAGAAGAAACCATCCGGCGCAGAAAAACAGGATCCGTCCAATAATACGCATGGTCATGATAGGCATTCTTATAATGGGAGTAATTCTCATTATGATGGGCGCATCAAGACGATACTCTGATCGAGGTCAAACTATGGCGACGATTTATTGTTCTTGTTGAGGGAAACGTGAGGAAGGATCTAGCGAAACGGGCGCCGCATGCTGCGCCCCTACAGGGTGAGCCGGTGGTAACTCGTTTGAGGATCGCACATGTTCGACCGTAAGGGCGCCGCTGCGCCCTTTTAACCGCATATAGCGCTAGCGTTTTGCCGCTGCGAGGTACTTGGCCATTTCTTCCTCAGGCACCATACCGCCACCGGTTGCCCACACCAAATGCGTCGCATTAGCGATACGTTGGGCATCGATCTTATGGCTGCCCAGATAATGTGGGTCGGCGCAGACTCGAGCTGGCCCCGCCATGCCAGCCAATGCAGAAGGCTCCAACTGAATGCCCTCTACAGCGGCGAGCAAGCCAAGCAGGTCGTACATCTCCTGATCGCTCAGGGTGTAGAAACCGTCCAGCAAGCGTTCCATGGCACGCCCGACAAACCCGGAAGCCCGGCCGACAGCCAATCCATCCGCCGCAGTGACGTTATCAATGCCCAGGTCCTGCACCGCAATGTGATCGTGCAGCCCGGTGTGGATCCCAAGCAGCATGCAAGGTGAGTGCGTCGGCTCGGCAAAGATACAGTGCACATGGTCACCAAACGCCAGCTTCAGGCCAAACGCTACTCCACCAGGCCCACCGCCTACGCCACAGGGCAAATAGACAAATAACGGATGGTCCTGATCAACCTGGATGTTCATCTGCGCAAACTGCTTTTTCAGGCGACCACCGGCCACCGCATAGCCGAGGAACAGGGTTTGCGAGTTCTCATCATCAATAAAGAAACAGTGCGTGTCTGACTCCGCCTGCTTACGCCCTTGAGCCACCGCCACGCCATAATCCTGCTCGTACTCCACCACGTTAACGCCGTGCTCACGCAGTTTGCGCTTCTTCCAGGCGCGAGCGTCGGCAGACATATGCACGCTGACGCTGAACCCCAGCTTGGCACTCATGATGCCAATCGACATCCCCAGGTTGCCAGTTGAACCCACTGCGATGCTGTACTGGCTGAAGAACTGGCGGAACTTGTCGCTAAACAGGATGCTGTAATCGTCGTCTACAGACAGCATGCCCGCCTCGATGGCCAACTTTTCCGCATGAGTCAGCACTTCATAGATGCCGCCACGGGCCTTGATGGAGCCAGAAATCGGCAAATGGCTGTCCTTTTTCAACCACATCTTGCCCGCGATAGCCTGCTCATAACGCTGCTCCAACGCGCTCTGCATCGCCGGGATCGCCACCACTTCAGACTCGATAATGCCGTTCGTTTGCTGCGTTTCAGGGAATGCCAGGCACAGATACGGAGCAAAGCGTTGCAAGCGCGCTTCGGCTTCGGCGACATCATTTTGCGTCAACCCGACGTAAGGTAACCCTTCCTCCAGCTTGGTCGTATTGGGGTTGAACCAGGTCACCGCTTCCAAATCCATCAGCCGTTGCACCAAAGGAAATTTCACTACCAGGTTTTCAATGTCTAACGTATTCATAATTAGTCTCTTTTGGTCTAAATGATATAAGAAAGCAGGAATGTGGTTCCTAGCGCAATCAGCGAAGCAATAAAGGTGGCCGAGGTATAATACTTAAACATCTCACTGAGCGTCGCGCCGCAGTATTGTTTAACCAGCCAGAACAGCGAGTCGGTGACGATGGTGCAACCGATGGCACCCGAGCCAATGGCCAACGCGATGATCTCCGGGCTGACGCCAGGGTAATGCGGCAATACGGGGGCAACAATAGCCGTTGCTCCCATCATCGCCACGGTGGCCGACCCCACCGCCGCATGCAGGCAGATAGCCACCAGCCAGGCCAGCAAGATCGGATGCATATCCATATTCGACAGGATCACGGCCAGCGTATCTGCCAGCCCACTGGCTTTTAATATGCCGTTGAATGCACCACCGGCCCCGATAATCAGCAGGATGTTGGCGATGGAAGAGAAGCCGTTTTCGGTTTTGGTCAGCAAGGTGCCCATGCCCATATTGCGGCGAATACCCAGCACGTAGTAGGCCACGAAGGCGGCGATAAACATGGCGGTGATCGGGTTGCCGATAAACTCCAGGAAGGTATACAGCGCGCTGTCTTTGGCCATATAGAGTTCCGCTGCAGTTTTCACCAACATCAGAATGATCGGCAATAGTACGGTAAACAGTGTGGCACCCAACGAAGGCAAGTCCTGCTCGTTACGCACCTGCACAGAGGAAAACTCGGCGGGGACCGGTTTGAACGGCAGGCGCTTGCCGACCAACTTGAGGAACAGCGGCCCACCAATCAGCGAAGCGGCCAGCCCGACAATCAAACCATACACAATCACCGAGCCCACATCGGCACCCAACTTGTTGGTGACAAACAGCGCCGCCGGATGCGGAGGAACCACACAGTGCACGGCCATCAATGCGGTACACAGCGGGATCGCCAACTTCAGCAAAGAGGTATTGGTTTTTTTGGCAATCGAGAACGCCAGCGGGATCAGCAACACCACGCCCACTTCAACAAACAGCGTAATGCCGCAGACCAGCCCCACCAGCACCATGATCACGTCAGCCGACAGCCAGCGGCACTTTTGCAAGGTGATGCCTATGCGTTCTGCCGCCCCGGACACTTCCATCATGTTGCCCAGAATGGTGCCTAAACCAATCACCGCCGCCAGGAAGCCCAAGGTCCCGCCGATGCCGCCTTCAATGGCATTGACCATTTCCAGCGGGTTCATGCCCATCAGGGCTCCCACATAAAAACTGGCCAGCAACAACGCCAGGAACGGGTGGATCTTGAATTTTACGATAGTGAGAATAATGATAATGATGCTGCTTAATAACGTAGCGACTACCCAGATCTGCGAGTCCATGTTCAGCGTCCTTCCAGGATAAATTTCACTCCTATTGGAAACTAACGCCCCAGCGCTGACAAACGATCAAAATGCCTCTTCACATGAGCCAGATTCAATCAATCAGGTGATTTCGGTCAACATTTGGCACTATTCCTGCCTTTGAATCACATTGCTTCATCTTTAAGCCCGGATTTCGATATACTCCTTAATGATTTATAACGGGCGCAGCATATGGCGCCCCTACTGATTAACAGGTGATGACCGTGTACGACGAAAAGCACCAGCTCGCCCGCAACAGGCACCTGAATGGCTATCAGCTAGCCAAGCTGCATACGTTTGAGATTGCCGCGCGGCAAGGCTCGTTCGTGCTGGCCGCCGAAGAGTTGGCGATCACGCCCAGCGCCGTCAGCCATCGGATCAACAACCTGGAAGCCGAGTTGGGTTTTAAGCTATTTCAGCGCTTTCACCGCCGGATCGAACTGACCCCTGAGGGCGAGCGGCTATTCTGGGTATTGAAATCGTCGCTCAGCTATCTCAATCAGGAGATATTGGAGATTAAAAGCCAGGAGCTGTCTGGCACTCTGACTATCTACTCCCGCCCGTCGATTGCCCAATGCTGGCTGGTGCCCAAGCTGGCGGACTTTGATCGCCAATATCCGGCCATCAGTCTGAATATTCTCACCGGCAACGAAATGGTGAACTTCCACGGGGCGGGGATCGATCTGGCGATCTATTTTGATGACAAAACGCCGGAGAAACTCGATTGCCAGCATTTGATGGATGAGTCGATCGTGCCCGTATGCAGCCCGGAGTACGCCGAGCGCCATGAGCTAGTGGGTAACCCCGCCAACCTGCGGCGCTGCACGTTATTGCACGATCGCCAGGCATGGAGTTACGACTCGGACATCGGGGAGTGGAATACCTGGGCCAAACACTTTGATCTGGAATTTGCCGAAGGGCAGCGCGGTATGGGGTTTGATCGTTCGGATCTGGCGGTGATCGCGGCCATGAACCACGTGGGAATTGCCATGGGCCGCAAGAAGTTGGTGAGTAAGCGCCTGGAGAATAACGAACTTATCGCGCCCTTCCCCGGCATGGAAATGCAATGCGCACAGCGCTACTACATTTCCACGCTTTCGGACCGGCAATGGCCTAAAATCAACGCCTTTATCCAGTGGTTGAAGGCCATGGCCGACGAGTCTTAATTACCCGCCTGCTGGCGCGCCCATGCCAGCGTCTGCACTGCCAGTTTATCGCTGGCCAGGCCAAAGGCCTGCACGACGTTGTCCATCGATGTGCCGTGGATCGGCTCGCGCACCGCAAAACTACGGCTGGCCATCACTCGGCGATCGGAGGTGCGAACCAGGCGAGCATCAAAGCGGATCACCACTTCGCCCCGATCTCCGTTATAGACCCCTTGGAAGGAGGACAAATCGCCGCCTAGCTCAAGATCTGCCTGTAAATTGTCATCGTCGCTGCTCACCGAGCGGAAATTGCCGTTAGTGCGGAACTCCTGGATCAGGCGATTACGCAACAACAGCGGGGCCGGATCGCTCCAGCGTGAACCGCTAAAAGAGGTGATCTCCGCACCCTGAGGCTGCACAGCAATGCGCGTACCGTTCAAAAACTGGCTGGTATTGGGCTGCACGATACGTACCGAGCGTTCAGACGCCTGGCCCCCTGCCACGGCCACTGGCTGGGCTGGCAGCAAATACACCTGCTGTATCGGGCTTTCCGGCAAAATGGTGCAGGCGGCCAGCGGCATCACGGCAACCAGCACCAACAACCGTAGCATCTGGCGAAGTTTTAGCTTAATCATTTAGGGGTAAACTCCTTGGTACGTTCGCGGCCCCTGAGCAAGGCGGACGGGTTCTCTTCCAGGCGGCTCATGGCACCGCGTAAGGTCAATAAGGTTCTGCGTAATTCATCTACCGCCGGGCCAAGATCGTTGAATCCCTGGATGCCGCTATTCAGTGACTGCTGATTTTCACCAATCAGCTTGTTGAGCAGTGCAGTGGTTTTCTCAAGCGAAGCCATTGTATTAGCCGCATTGGCCACCAATTGCTTGCCCTGCCCGTCCAACAGCACGTTAGCATTGCGCACCAACCGATTGGTTTGAGCCAGCGTATCGTTGCTTTGCTTGGTCACCAGTGCCAACTGCTGCAGGATGGTGCGGATATCTTCACGTTGCCCGGCTACGGTAGAGGTAATCTGTTCCAGATTATCCAGCGTATTCACCAAACGCTGCTGATTGTCCGGCGTCATTAGCTGATTCAAACGCACCAGCACCTGGTTGACATTGCTCATCACATCTTCGCCATTGGCGAGCAACTGGGTCAACGGCGATGGCGTGGCGACAATCACCGGGATTGCCCCATCCTCTCCTGTCAGCATCGGGCTGGCTTCGCTCCCACCACTGAGCTGGATATTGGACGTACCGGTAATGCCAGCTATTGCCAGGCGAGCCTGGGTATCCTCACGGATTGGTGCAGAGGCCGCGACCCGAATGCGCGCCCAGACTTTGGTCGGTACGTTGGGATCCAATCGCAACTGAGTGACTTCGCCCACGCGGATCCCACTGTAATTGACCGTGCTGCCCTGTGACAGGCCGCTAACGGCTTCATTGAACACGATATCGTACTGCTTGAACTGGCGATCGGTGCCAGACTTGGTCAACCACAGGCTGAACAGCAGCACGGCGCTGAAAATAATCAGCGTAAATAAACCAATCAAGACATGATGCGCACGGGTTTCCATTTGTTATTGCCTCTCTGGGATATTCGTTACGGCCTGCTGTGCCGCCCGCCCACGCGGGCCGTGGAAATACTCTTGGATCCAGGCATCGTCAGTGGCGGCTACCACCTCCAGCGTATCCACCACCAGAACCTTCTTCTGCGAAAGTACCGCTACCCGGTCGCAGATTGTATAAAGCGTATCGAGATCGTGGGTGACCAGAAACACCGTTAACCCCAAGGCATCGCGCAACGTGCGGATCAGGCTGTCAAAAGCGGCGGCACCAATGGGATCCAGCCCGGCCGTTGGCTCATCAAGAAATACGATTTCCGGATCCAACGCCAGCGATCGAGCCAACGCGGCACGCTTGACCATGCCGCCAGAAAGCGAGGCAGGATACTTGTTGCCAGCACTGGCAGGGAGCCCCGCTAACGCCAACTTCACCTGTGCCAGCTGCTCGGCATCACGGCGCGGTAAGCCTGCGTATTCAATCAGCGGCAGCGCCACGTTTTCCGTCACCGTCAGCGAGCTGAACAATGCCCCTCTCTGAAACAGCACGCCAAATCGCCTTTCCAGTACGGAGCGGCGCGTACCCGAGAGCGCCATCAGATCCTCGCCAAAGACGTGGATCTGGCCAGCGGTTGGGCGACGCAGACCAACGATGCTGCGCAACAGCACGGATTTGCCGGTACCCGAACCACCGACCACGCCCAGGATTTCTCCTCGGCGCACGTCCAGATCGAGGTCCACATGCACGCATTGGGTGCCAAAACAGTTTCGCAATTTACGGATGCGGATAATGGCTTCCGGGGTCGTCTGGCTCACACGCCCATCTCCATGAAGAACAGTGCAGCGACCGCATCCAGCAGGATCACCACAAAGATTGAATGCACGACGCTGGCGGTGGTATGTGCCCCTACCGACTCGGCGCTACCGCTGACTTTAAACCCTTCCAGACAGCCGATAATGGCGATCAGGAACGCAAATACCGGCGCCTTGCTCATCCCCACCAGGAAGTTCTGAAAACCGCCACTACTCTGCGTGATGGTTAAAAACATGGTCGGTGAGATATCCAGCGTCAGGGCGCACACGACCATGCCACCAAAGATGCCGCTAATCATGCCTATGAAGGTCAGCATCGGCAACGCCAGGAGCAGCGCCAACACGCGCGGCAGCACCAGCAGTTCAACCGGGTTCAGCCCCATCGCCTGAATAGCGTCTATTTCCTCGTTGGCCTTCATCAGCCCGAGCTCTGCGGTAAAGGCGCTGGCGGTTCGGCCCGCCATCAAGATGGCCGTCAGCAGCACTGCGAACTCTCGCAGGAAGGAAAACACCACCAGTTGCACGGTAAAAATGCTGGCACCGAAGGTAGACAGGACGGTTGAGCCCAAGAAAGCGATGACTGCGCCCACCAGAAAGGTCAGCAGCATAATGATCGGCACCGCGTTCAGGCCGATTTGCTGGAGATTGGCCACCAGCGAGGTGATCCGCCAGCGCGTTGGGCGTAGCAGACTGGCAAACAGGGTTTGCAATGTCAGGCCGATAAACCCCAGCAGGGCTACCAGGTTGTGCCAGAAATTTTCCATCGACCGGCCGACGTTGGCCAGCAGTTCGATTGCCAGACCGGGCGGCTTTTCTGCCGGTGGTGGCTCAAATCCTTGCAAGGCACGGCCAACGGTTTCCAGCAGCACGCGGCGTTCCACAGGGAGCGTGGGGGCTAACTGTTTGAGATCGGATATCCGTTGGTCACCCAGCAGATTGACCAGCAAGGTAGCACCTGCCGTATCCAGACTGCCCAGTTGGCTGAGATCGAACACCACATTGGCAGGCAGGCGAGCTTGCAGTTGCCCAACGGCGGGTTCCAACAGACGATAATGTGCCAGCACCCAATCCCCAGATGCCAAGATACGGGGAGGATGAAGCGTCTCGTCCAAGTTGAGAAAGGTGCTGAGTTGCGGTTCTGCCATCGATGACAGCCTCTTCTGGCGAAGAAATTTATACCCGTCGTCCTTCAAGCGACAGCTTGAAAGCGATTGGGCAAAGTCTATTTATAACATTAGCGTAGCGGCTTTAAGCAGATTTGCTATAGCACGGTAACATATCGTTATTCTTTAAGGTCATTCAGGGCGCTGAGCCCCTAAAAAGACGCAGGGCCGGGAGATCCCCAGCCCTGCTTGACGCGAATTACTTCACTTCGCCCATTGCTTTCAGCTTTTTGGACAGATCGCGGCGTTCTTTCGACAGATCGGCATTTTTGATGATGTAATCATCAACGCGATCTTCATAGTCACCGCGCATGTTGGCGATGATGCCCTGAATGTCTTCAATGCTCATGCCCGGCTTGATGTACTCGCTCAGGTTGTCGAGCAGCAGCACACGCTTCTGGTTGTCACGAATTTTCTTTTCGTTGTCGACAATTTCACGCTGTAGCTTGTTTTTACGGCGGAAC
This sequence comes from Serratia sp. 3ACOL1, assembly GCF_003668775.1. NCBI lineage: Bacteria > Pseudomonadati > Pseudomonadota > Gammaproteobacteria > Enterobacterales > Yersiniaceae > Serratia > Serratia sp. 3ACOL1. The sequence goes on from NZ_CP033055.1 coordinate 2,437,190, forward strand.
ATACGCACAAACTCCAGAACGTCCTGGAAACTCGGCTTATTTGCATTATCCATCTTTATACCCTTGCTTTAGTAATACACAGATTCATTTGCTTACGGCCACAATGATACCAAGATACAGGGTTGTGGCCGTCAGACACAACTGTCATTGCCTTATCTTACCCACTTTAGCGCATTGACCCTATCCTGATGCGCCTGCTTCATGATCTGATCCACTATTCCTGAGTATTGGCCGTACAGACCTTGAGCAGATCGCCCAACTCCTCCAACTGCTGTGCCAGTTCCATACTCAGCCAGACATAGCCATAGATAGGTGCTTCGCTGAGTTGAGCGGCACTGGCCTCTTGCATTAATGTCTTCAGCTCTGCGGAAATATCGCTCAGTTCCCCGGCAATGACCTGCGCATGCAGGGGCTCGCCATCTCGCATAATATTCGCCAGCGATTCGATAGCGCGCTGCGTTAACAACTGTGAACTACGCAGGGTCTTGGCATTGAGCATAATAAAATGGGTTTCACGCGAGGCCCAGTAAGCATCGGCCAACAGCTCCAACGTGCAAACCAGATTGCGGCTCAGGGTCTGTACCGCTTCAAAGACCGGTTTGGCGATATGAGTCTCTTTGCTGGCGGGGGCGATCAGTGCGCGTAGCTTCACCACATCGCCCAGCAAGTTTTTGAGCCGAGGCTCCAACCGGGGCCGCTCAATCATGTTGGGTGAAAGGTAAGCGCCGTAGATCTTCCCTACCGTCTCCAAGCAATCCGCCATTTTCATTCGCCACAACACATAAGCTCGCTGCGGGTAGATGCTGGTAAATAACAGCGCCAGCAACGAACCAAAAATCACATCGCCACTGCGCCACAGTGCGATAGAGATATCGCCAGCCCCGGCACCGATGACCACCGCCAGCGTAATGCCCACCAGCAACGCCATATAGGGTCGTTTGCCGAGCGTCAGATAGCCACAGGCAAACATCACCACCCCGCACCAAGCCAGCATCACTGGCAGTGAATACAGCTCCAGGTATAGCGCAATCAGGCCAGAGGCCGCACCAAACACCGTACCGGCAATACGCTCCAGCGCCCGTTGCAGCACGTTACCCCAAAAAGAGATCGGCCCCATCACGACGATCAGCGTGATCAGCGGCCAGGTACCTTCCGGCACCGCCAATAGCCGGATCAGCAGGAAGGTCAGGATAAAGGCCAACCCGATCCGTACCCCGTGGACGATACGGTAATTACGGTAGATCAGGTGTTCAAAAGAAGAGATTTTTCTATCCAGACGCACGCTTGTACCCGCCAACCCTGCTGTAAAACCCTTATTTTAGTGGAACAATGTGGCTGACGTACAACACAAGCTGTTGAAAGATGTTTCCTGGTTAGGAATAGGTTTAGGTTGGCGCTAAAGATTTTAGCGGCGGAGGATTTACCTTTTTGCTAAAGAATGAGACCATCGGCGCATGGAAACCAAAGAAATCAGGCGCAACAACCTGCGCGATCTGATGGCACGTTTCGCCCGGCAAGGCACCAACCAGAATGAGTTCGCCATCCTGGTGGGATCTTCTGCGCCAACGCTGAGCCAGATCACCGGTGAAAAATCCTCCCGCAACCTGGGCGACAACCTCGCCAGACGCATTGAGGCTAAACTCGGCTTGCCCAAAGGCTGGTTCGATGTATTCCATGAAAAGGCGCTGGAACAGCCGTTTGCCAACGTGGCGGCCGAATCGGATTTCCAACCGGCACGGCTCAAACCCGTGGTATGGGAAGATACCGAGCAGGACAAGGAAGAGTTTGTGGAGATCCCATTGCTGGATATCGATTTCTCCGCCGGTGACGGCTGCTACGAAATTGTCGATAGTGAAGAGTTCTCGCTGATCTTCCGCCGCTACTATCTGCACAAGATGGGGGTGCCGGTGAACGCGGCACGCATTATCCGCATTTCAGGTTCCAGCATGGAACCCCGGTTGCAGGATGGTGATGTGGTGGGTATCAATACCGTCGATACCCGCATCCGCGAAGGGAAAACCTATGCCATCCGCCACGGCAATCTGTTACGGGTCAAGATCCTGATTGAGCAGCCCGACGGTGGCGTGGTCATCCGCTCTCTGAATCGGGAAGAGTACCAGGATGAACGGCTCAGCTATCCACAGCGCAAAGACCAACTGGTAGTGCTGGGCCGGGTATTCTGGTCTTCCTCCTCCTGGTAGCGCTTACCGATTATTTTGCTGAATTTGTACTGACGTTCCTTCTCTGGGCTAACATCGTAGGGGCGCTGCATGCTGCGCCCGTCTGGATAATCAATGGTCTAGGCAGGATCGGTACAGATCTGTTCCTCGCAATTGTCATTGCGTCAGAAAATCGGGCGCAGCATGCAACGCCCCTACATACGAGCAGTTATCCGCTATTTAAAGTCCACCGCCATTTGCTGTGGTATCGACAACCCACGGGTCGATTGCACGCAGCGGCCAATATAATCGGTAAAGCGTGGCGGCTTCGGCATGCCCAGCTTGAGGATTTTTTCGTTGCTAAAGCGCACGTTCAGCATGGCAAAGGAGCCGTACAGGCGCATCGCTTTCAACATCAGGCGCTCATTGCACGGCCCGAAGATATCCTTCAACTGTTTGCGCATTTGCAACAGGGCTTCGTAGCTGACCTGCGCATAGCGATCGCCCACCGGTGGCTCCTCTAGTGCGGCGGCGATGGCATAATCGATATCCGCAAAACTGACGCTGCTCTCCTCCCCCGCCGAGATATGGTAAACATCGTTATCCAAGCTTTCGCGGTTGAGCAGCATCACTAACGCATCGGCGCAATAATCCACCGGGATCACATCGATACTATCTTGCAGTGAACACATAAACTTACGCAGCATCAACGCCATACTGAACACCCAGAAAATACTGCTGGAGGGTTTGCAACCCAACTGCGTATGCCCCACCACGATCGAGGGCCGGGCGATCACCAGCGGCAGCTGCGGGCAGGTTTGCCGCATCAGTTGCTCGATGGTCGATTTGGAGCGGGTATATTCCACCAAGTGTTCGGCCGTTTCCTCAAACTCGGCGCTTTCTGCCACCAACGACCCCACCTGAGGTGCACAAGACATTGCCGTGCCCACATGCAGAAAACGTTTTAATCCAACCACCTGAGCCATTCGCTGCGCAAATGCCAGCGTGCCTTCAACGTTAACCTTCCAAATAAGTGGGTTATTACCAAATGACGCCACCGCGGCACAGTTAACGACATGAGTTACCTGGTTAATACGGGCATCAGACAAAAAGTATTCCGGTTCGCTTAAGTCACCCAGTAAAATATTCTCCACAGTGAGCTTACTCAGAATGTTTTTATCTATATTGAACTTTTCCATATTAGTGAAAATACGGTTCAAGCCCTGTTCCTCGGTTTCCGCTCGCACCAATAATAGATAGTTAACTTTTTGATTTTCAGTCAGTAACTTTTCAAGTACCGCACCACCGAGAAAGCCAGTCGCCCCAGTCAAAAGTAACGTTTTCATCTTACACACCTACATTTGTATTGAATGAGGTGGAGTGTATGCCTATATTTATAAACCAGAAGTAAATAGAAATTAACTGATTACGTAACGACTCTTCTTAATATTATCTTAAGGAATATCCTGAAACACTCACAGGCAATTAGTAACAGCTCAGCGCATCTTTTATTCCGTTTGTTTAATTAACATTTATGTTATCTCTGATTTAATTAATGAGATTAATCCCATGCGATTTTTAGGAGTTATCATGAGCTACAACCAAAAGGTCTGGCTGGCTGTATTAACCGTTTGCACACTATTCTGGCTGGCTCTGATTAGCGGTCTGTATACCTATGCTAAATCTCTGGATCATCAGCACGATCATGGTCAGCAAGAACAAGCGATGAGCATCAAGCCAGTAAAGCACCACCCCACTCTGGCACAGGCGCTGTGAAAGTTCTGCCCTGAATGAGGTAGCGACAAATTCTCTTTAGCCACATATTATGCGCTATCGAATAGGGAGAAAGACATGCCACGACCACTGGATGGCCTACCCCAGCAAGAACGTGAAAAGATCCAAACCGATTTGCTGGCACTCAGAATTATTTATAGCGAACGCTACGGCTACGCCGCCGAGTGGGAAAGCGCCGAAACGCGCGTCCCCACGCATCTACGCGGCTACTTTCAGCAACGGCTGAACTTCTATCGTACTGCGCAGCGCCACTCAATTTAACGTTAAGCATTAACCAATACTTGGCATCGGTGATCGCGCCGTTACAATAGGGCTATTCCCTACGCCAACAAGAGATGCGACTTTGAGCAGCAAGGCACCGGCCACATTCTACATCCACGACTACGAAACCTTCGGCAAAAGCCCGTCAATGGACCGCCCGGCGCAGTTTGCCGGGGTGCGTACCGATATGGATTTCAACATTATCGAAGAACCGCAGGTGTTTTACTGTGCGCCAGCCGATGACTATCTGCCCGACCCCGAAGCGGTGATGATCACCGGCATCACGCCACAAGAGGCGCTGGCCAAAGGCGTTAACGAGGCCGAGTTTGCCCGCCGTATTCATGAAGCGTTCAGCGTCCCTGGCACCTGCATTCTGGGTTATAACAATATCCGCTTTGACGATGAAGTCAGCCGCAACATCTTTTACCGCAGCTTCTACGACCCTTATGCCTACAGCTGGCAAAACGGCAATTCCCGCTGGGATCTGCTGGATGTGATGCGGGCCTGCTACGCCCTGCGCCCGGAAGGCATCATCTGGCCAGAAAACGAAGATGGCTTCCCCAGTTTCCGTCTGGAACATCTGACGCGTGCCAACGGCGTTGAACACGAACATGCTCACGATGCGATGTCCGATGTGCATGCCACCATTGCCATGGCCAAGCTGGTCAAACAGGCGCAGCCAAGGCTGTTTGACTACCTGTTGCAGCACCGTAACAAGCACAAACTCAATGCGCTGATCGACGTCGCGGAAATGACGCCGTTAATGCACGTTTCCGGCATGTTTGGCGCGGCACGGGGTAACACCAGTTGGGTTTCACCGCTGGCCTGGCACCCAGACAATAAAAATGCGGTGATTATGTGCGATCTGGCAGGGGATATTAGCCCGCTGCTGGAACTGAATGCCGACGAGCTGCGTGAACGCCTCTACACCCGCCGCGATCAATTGGCAGCCGATCAGGCCCCGGTGCCGATCAAACTGGTGCATATCAATAAATGCCCAGTGCTGGCTCCTGCCAAGACGCTGCTGCCAGAAAACGCAGACAGGCTAGGCATCGATCGTCAGGCGTGTCTGGAGAATCTGAAGGTGCTGCGCCAGCACCCGGAGATCCGTGAAAAAGTGGTAGCCATATTTGCCGAAGCCGCTCCTTTCACCCCGAACGATGATGTGGATGCCAAACTGTACGACGGTTTCTTCAGCGACGCCGACAAAGCGGCGATGAGGATCATTCAGCAAACCAAACCGCAGAATCTACCCGCGCTGGATTTGACCTTCAGCGATGGCCGGATGAAAGAGCTGCTATTCCGCTTCCGGGCCCGTAACTACCCCAATACGCTGGACGACGCAGAGCAGCGCCGCTGGTTGCAGCACCGCCAGGAGGTGCTCAGTGCCGAGCGGGTGCAAAGTTATATCTTGCAGCTGGAGTCGCTGTACAACCTGCACGAAGGGGATAAAGAGAAGATGGCGTTGCTGAAGGCGCTGTTTGACTACGGTAAACAGTTGGTGGGGTAGCCCTCACCCTAACCCTCTCCCAAAGGGAGAGGGGACTGAACGTGCTACATACTTAACTACAGTATTCGTCCTCTACATCAGCCCGTTTCAGATCAATTCTGAGGTACGCCACTCATCCTCTGCATCAACCTGGTTACAGATTAACTTCCGCACCTGACCACAACGCCATACCAGCTCCCTCTCCCTGTGGGAGAGGGTTGGGGTGAGGGGAGCCGCAAGTACCTCAGCCACCTTCTCACTGAACGGCATTACATTTCTTCAAGCAAACAAAAAGGGTTCCAACATGTGGAACCCTTCAGACTGATGACGAACCCCATTATTTTGATGGGGTTCGTTGTTTTTAGCGACCGTAGGTCGCGATCGCGATATTTTCCCACCACACTGCTTTTTGCTTTTTCTGAGGGCCTCTATGGGGCTCCTGTCCTTCCATAAACCCTTTCAGCCACTTATAAACAGCATAAAGAAGCGCCAGCAGCGCCATCTTCTTCATATTTTGCGCTGTCGCCGCAAGCAGACACTGCATCTGCACTTTCGACAGACCGCGGAACCGCGCATATCGATGCCCATGGTGCTGTTTCGCATCCGCGAAGCTTCTTTCAACCGTTTCTTTGCGCCGCGCATACACCTTCTTGCCCCATTTCGTCAGTCGCAACCTGTTCGCTTCCTCTTTCGCCCCTTCCCATACGTGCCGCGTTATCGTTTTCTGTGCTTTGCTGTTCTGCGTGCATTGCCCTCTCTGCTCGCACCGCTGGCACACTGCCGGCTCTGAACGATAATGCCGATAGCCGTTGCGGTCCGTTGTGCCGTATATCAGGAGTTCCTCCGCCGGACACACATACACATCACGCGCCTCGTCATACCTGAAGTGCTTTTTCTGGAAGTCATTCAGCCCTTTGTGTGGCCTGCGATAACCCGGTACCAACGCGATACTCATCTCCTGCGTCAGATGGCACACCGCCGAGGTAAAATAACCCGCATCCACACCCACGGCGACCGTATCAAGGTTGAACCGCTCCACCTGCCGTGCCAGCCTGCCAATGAACGGCTGGCTATCGTGCACATTGCCCGGCGTGACATGGGTATCCATGATGATGCAGTGCTTGCCGTCCACCGTGCGGTGGTCCAGATAGAAGAAGCCCTTTGGCTTGTTGTCCCGGTGCATAAAGCCGCTTTCTGGGTCGGTGATGCTGACTTTGGTGTTTTTAACGGCGTCGTTTTTGGTTGTTTTTCTTGCGGCGGGCAGCGGCTTTTTTTCGCGTTTCTTCCTGTCGGCCTCCACGGCATCATTCAACTGTGTGAAGTATTCACTGACGCCTTCAGGGCGCAGTTCATTCACGGCCTTGCGCGGGTTGGCATCGGCTTTCAGGTGGGTGCTGTCGGTGTAGAGCACACGTCCGTTTGCCATCCCCTGACCCAGAGCCTGTAACACGATATGGTCAAAAATCTGCTGGAAGACATCGCTGTTGTTGAAGCGACGAATGCGGTTCTGGCTCAGGGTTGAGGCGTCGGGGACCTTCTCGGTCAGCCCCATACGCAGGAACCAGCGGTAAGCGACATTGACCTGGATTTCCTTGACCAGACGGCGCTCTGAGGGGACACCGAAGAGGTAGCCCAACAGCATCATTTTAATCAGGCGAACGGGGTCGATTGCGGGTCTGCCATTATCGGGGCAATAAAGGTGAGCAACGGCATCGCGGATAAATTCAAAATCAATGGCGGCATCGATTTTACGGACCAGATGGTCTTCGGGAACCAGTTCATCAAGGGTAATGGTTTCAAACTGGTACTGATGGGGAGAAGGTTCTTTGAGCATGGCAGTCAGTCCGTTTTTTGCACTGACCTTATTAGATCAAAGTCCTGGCCGCACGGCCAGGACTTTGTCATCAATCTGAAGGGTTCCAACATGTGGAACCCTTTTTGCTATCGCGAGGCAGGCGAGTGGATTAAGCCACGTCTTCGCTTGCTTGTGGCACCGGCAGGCTGAAGCTGCGGGTGACAAACGTCAGATACAGCAGACCAATCGCCGCCCAGACCAGGCCCAGCGTCATCGAACTGACTTCCAGGTTGACCCACAATGCACCGACGGTTAACGCCCCCAACACCGGCAGGATCAGGTAGTTGAAGGTGTCTTTCAGCGTACGATTACGTTTCTCGCGAATGTAGAACTGCGAGATCACCGACAGGTTAACGAAGGTAAACGCGATCAGAGCGCCAAAGTTGATCAGTGCCGTAGCCGTGACCAGATCGAACGAAACGGCAGACAGCGCAATCGCGCCAACCAGCAGTACGTTCAGCGCCGGAGTACGCCATTTTGGATGCACATAACCGAAGAAACGCTCCGGGAATACGCCATCACGGCCCATGACGTACATCAGACGGGAAACACCCGCGTGAGATGCCATACCGGAAGCCAGTACGGTTACGCACGAGAACACCAGGATCACCGACTGGAAGAACTTGCCAGCCACATACAGCATGATTTCCGGCTGTGATGCGTCAGGATCTTTGAAGCGCGAGATATCCGGGAAGTACAACTGCACGAAGTACGACACCACGATAAAGATCACGCCGCCGATCAAGGCCGTCAGGAAGATGGCTTTCGGGATCACGTTTTCTGCATCTTTGGTTTCTTCGGATAACGAGCTGATGCCGTCAAAGCCGAGGAACGAGAAGCACAGAATGGTCGCACCGGTGATCATCGGCACTACGTGCGCATTGTCAGACCAGAACGGACGGCTGCTCACCAGCGTACCTGCACCTTCACCGTGGGAGATACCGTTAATCACCAGGCCCAGGAACACGATCATGATCGCCACCTGTACCACCACGATAATGGAGTTCAGGTTGGCTACCAGCTTGATGCCACGCAGGTTGAACGCCGTCATCAAGGCAACCAGGGCCGCAACGAAGATCCACGAAGGTACACCCGGGAAAATGGCTTCCAGGTAAATTTTTGCCAACAGGATGTTGATCATCGGCATGAACAGGTAGTCCAGCAGTGATGACCAACCCACCATAAAGCCGACGTGCGGGCTGATGGCTTTCTGGGCATAGGTATAGGCAGAACCGGCTGAAGGGAATTTCTTCACCAGTTTGCCGTAGCTCAGGGCGGTAAACAGGATCGCCAGCAGAGCAAAGGCGTACGCGGTCGCGACGTGACCGTCGGTCAGGCCGGAGACGATGCCGAAGGTGTCAAAGATGGTCATGGGCTGCAAATAGGCCAGACCCATCATGACGACCGGGACTAAAGTCAGTGTTTTACGCAGTTGGGCGCGCTGGCCGGCAGCTGGTGCGGCGGTGATGATGTTATCGGACATCGCGTAGCCCCCCCTTACCTTCAGTCTTGCGGATAATAGACACGCCAAGACTCAAGGTTGCGGGGAAACTTCGCAACGTGCGACTAAATTCTAAAAGGGGGATGAGGGAAGCTGGATAACTAGGCACAAAAGCCTGTGTTGCTCCATAATCGCTGCGACCGCAACGGAAACCGGCGGGCACCGGTGCCAAGGTGAAAAATTGCCCCATCTTTCTTATCCTCATGAGTCACGACCATAAAGTTTTGGTTGATCGCGACGAACCTATTTATCTATCCGGCTCGATGTCCGGCCTCGCTTGATGTATGAAACGCACGTTGGTAAAACATAATGCAAAAAAAAATAACCGACGCGTTAAAACGTCGGCTATCTGCATTTCGCGTATTTTGCCATAAGATCACAGAAAGACAAGATCCTGAAACCTTCTAATACAAATTCTTTTGCTTAATATCAGGAAAAAGGCCCTTCATTGCCATCAGGGTACCTGATATCAGGCATTTTTCAGCATCCAGTCGATCTCGGTTTCCGTCACTAATCTTTCAAACTGCATCAGTTCACCCATTTTGCAGGCGTGATAAACCTGTGAAAAGCGTTCGCCGAGGTAGTGCGTCAGTTCGTTCTGATGCTCGAATTCGTAAAGGGCATCGCTTTGGCGGATCGGGAACGGTAGCCCCTCCTGTTCCAAACCGTTGCCGGTCACTGGCTCAGGCAACGGTAATTCGGTGTCTAGCCCGTACAGCATCCCCGCCAGGATCGTCGCCACCACCAGATAAGGGTTGGCATCGGCACCGGCAACGCGGTACTCCACGCGATGGTTCTGCGCATCGCCACAGGGAATGCGCAACGCCACGGTACGGTTGTTATGCCCCCAGGAGGCCTGGATCGGCACATACATCCCCGGCTGGAAACGGCGGAACGCATTGACGTTAGGCGCCAGCACCGCCATCGATGCGGGCATCAAGGCGATCATCCCGGCTAATGTCCGCTTAAGCAGTGCCGAATCTTCGCCATCCGCTTCGGCAAACAGGTTTTTCCCCGCGCTGTCTACCACGCTGAGATGGACGTGCATGCCACTCCCCGCGTATTCCTCATAAGGCTTCGCCATAAAGGTGGCATGCATATGGTGATGTTCGGCCACCTGACGCACCAAGCGCTTCAGCGCCAGCGCATGATCGCAGGCTTGCAGCACGTTGTCGGTGTGATTCAGGTTCACCTCGAACTGGCCGGGGGAGGCTTCAGCCACCGCGCCATCCGCCGGTAGCCCTTGCATTTGTGCCAGCGTGTCGATGTCGTTGAGCACCCCAGCAAAATGGTTGAGGTTATCCAGTGAATAGACTTGGCTCTGTACGTTGCGCTCCTGGGTGCCTGGTGCGCACGGCGGCTGCAGATAACCTGCTGAGTCTCGCTGTCGATCGATGAGATAAAACTCCAACTCTACCGCTACCACCGGGAATAGTCCGCGCTGGCGCAACGCCTGCCATATTCGGTTCAGTACATTGCGGGGTTCAACGTCAAAGGGAGTACCATCTTCATCCAGCATGGTCAGTAGCACCTGACCGATATGTTGCGGATCCGCCGCCGACGGCGTCAGCGTACCGGGCACGGGCATGCAGATCCGATCCGGCTCGCCCAGTTCCTGGCCCAATCCGGCCTCTTCGACCACGTTGCCCAAAATGTCCATAGCGAACACCGAGGCAGGGAAATAGCAGCCTTTTTCAACTTTTTTCAACCCGGAGACGGGAATGCGTTTACCGCGGAAGGAACCATTGAGATCGGTGAGAAGGATATCGATATACTGCGTGGCAGGATGGCGTTCCAAATAGTGAGCAACCTCACTTTGGAACGCGCTACTTCGCCTTTCTTCATTATGCTGTGCAAAATCTTCTACTACTGCGCTATTGGTTTGCATACATCACCTGCCGTTGTGCTCTAGGGAATGCCTTCGCATCCGCTTGCCGATTGACTTAACACATGGTTTGATTTCTCTATAGAGTGCGCCACAGGCTGGCGCTCAAAATAACACCCATAACATGAAACATAGCTTTAACATAAATGGTTTGCAAATGTTACAATGGCGTTTGATTATTCGCCAGGGACTGCTAAATTGATAAAATATTGACCGAAAAGGCGTTGTTTGCGCTTTGTTGGTACAGAATTTCTTCCGCCAGACCAGGGGGAAACATGGGCAATATATTTTACAACGGCCGCCCAACTACCGATATCATGTGGTTTCGATATCACTCAGACAGGTACCCGGCTCCGGGTGTGATCCCAACCTGTCGCTCCTACCAGAAGGAACTACCGCTATGAGCGAAGTCAGCTTGGCACCAGGCAAGCGCCTGTCGCAGATCCGTCAGCACTTGGGTTTGTCACAGCGTAGGGTCGCCGAACTGTCCGGATTAACCCACAGCGCCATCAGCACCATTGAGCAGGACAAAGTCAGCCCTGCCATCAGTACGCTGCAGAAACTGCTGAAGGTCTATGGGTTATCGCTGTCTGAATTTTTTGCTGAACCTGCACGGCCAGATGAACCCAAAGTGGTGATCGAGCCGGACGATCTGATTGAGATCGGCAGCCAAGGCGTTTCGATGAAGCTAGTGCATAACGGCAGCCCTACCCGCAGCCTGGCCATGATGCTGGAGACCTATCAACCGGGCACCACCACCGGTGAAAAGATCAAGCATCAGGGCGAAGAGATCGGCACGCTGCTCGAAGGGGAGATCATGCTGACGGTCAACGGCCAGACCTATCTGCTGACCGCTGGCCAGAGCTATGCCATCAACACCGGTATGCCCCACAGCTTCAGCAATACCTCAACGCGCGTTTGCAAGATCGTCAGCGCGCACACCCCAACCACCTTCTGACAAGATCCGCCGGAGGAGTGATGATGGAACATGTTGCCAGCTATTATGCCGCCAGCGCCAACCCCCACGCTCCTTATCCCCAGTTGAACGAGGCTATCCGCTGCGATGTCTGCATCGTCGGTGGCGGTTTTAGCGGCCTCTCCAGCGCCCTGCACCTGACCGAGGCTGGTTACGACGTGGTGGTGCTGGAAGCCGCCCGCATCGGTTGGGGAGCCAGTGGGCGCAACGGTGGGCAGGTGGTGAACTCCTACAGCCGCGATATCGATGTGATTGAGGCTCGCTACGGCCAGCAGACCGCGGCAATGCTCGGCAGCATGATGTTTGAAGGGGCGGAGATCATTCGCCAGCGTATCGATCGCTACGCCATCGCCTGTGACTATCGCCCCGGCGCGGTGGCCGCCGCTCTCACTTCACGTCAATTCAACGAATTAACACAAAAGATGAACCACTGGCAGCGTTATGGCCACCAGCAACTGGAATTGCTGGACGGGGAAGCCATGCGCCGCACCGTGGCCAGCGAACGCTATGTTGGCGGGCTGCTGGATCGCCAAGGTGGCCATTTGCATCCGTTAAATCTGGCGCTGGGTGAGGCCGAAGCGGTACGCCGCCACGGCGGGCGGCTGTTTGAACAATCGGCGGTCACCCACATCGATTATGGCCAACCTAACAAGCTACACACAGCGCTGGGTTCCGTCAGCGCCAGTTTGGTGATCCTGGCAGGCAATGCCTATCTGGGAGAGAAGCTAGAACCGCGCCTCAGCCGCTTGAGCATGCCCTGCGGCTCGCAAATCATCACCACCGAACCTTTATCTGCGGATATGGCCCTTTCCCTGCTGCCGGATAATTACTGCGTTGAAGACTGCAACTACCTGCTGAATTACTTCCGCCTGACGGCAGACAACCGTTTGTTATACGGCGGAGGCGTGGTTTATGGCGCACAGGATCCGGCGGATATCGACGCCAGGATCCTGCCCTTGATGCTCAAAACCTTCCCGCAGTTGAAGAAGGTGCGCATCGATTACCGCTGGACCGGCAATTTCCTGCTGACCCTGTCACGCATGCCGCAGTTTGGTCGCCTGGAAAATAACGTTTACTACCTGCAAGGCGACAGCGGCCACGGCGTGACCTTGACGCATCTGGCAGGCAAACTGATTGCCGAAGTGCTGCGCGGCGACGCGGAACGCTTTGATGCTTTCGCCCAACTCCCCCATTTGCCGTTCTTCGGTGGCCGCCATTTACAGGTGCCATTTACCGCCCTAGGGGCCGCCTACTACGCCCTGCGCGATCGCTTAGGGTTCTGACCCCGCTTTTTATCTACGTTATGCCATTTTGCATGTTGCAAAAATGGCAATTCGTGTTACAAAAGAGTTTCTTTAGCCGTCTATACATCCAAATGAATTTCACGTTGCCGCCACCACGCCGCGATTTGAAACACGAGGGGCGCAACGTCTTCAGCCATATTATGCCGACCAACAACGCTTCACGCTTGGAGATGCGCAATATCTCCATCGCCTTTGCCGGGTTCAACGCACTGCAAAACGTCGACTTTACGCTGCAAGGCGGTTCGACTCATGCGCTGGTGGGGGCCAACGGCGCGGGCAAATCCACGCTGATGGGCATTCTCTCCGGCGCGCATAACCATTATCAGGGTGAAATTTTTATCGACGGCCAAAAGGTCGATATTCATTCGCCACTGCAGGCCCGCCAGCACGGGATCCAGGTGGTGCAGCAGGAGGTGGATGTGGCGCTGATCCCCACGCTGTCGGTCGCGGAAAACATCATGCTGGATTGGCTCAATCAGCCGGGCCATCTGCTGAACTGGCGGCAGTTACATCGCCAGGCCGCCGCGCTGTTGCAGCAGCTTGGGCTGAATATCAACCCACGCCAACGCCTGGAAGCTTGTACGTTGGCGGAGAAACAGCAGGTGCTGCTGGCTCGGGCGCTATCCCACCGCTGCCGTTTTCTGGTGCTTGATGAGCCGACGGCCCCGCTAGACAGCAATGAGAGCGAACGCCTGTTCCACATCGTGCGCCGCCTGCGCGCCGAAGGCATAGGCATCGTGTTTATTTCCCACCGTATCCACGAATTGAAAACCGTCTGCGATCATTTGACGGTACTGCGCGACGGTCGTCATGCCGGTGAAGGCAGCATGCAGGGCCTGAGCGGTGAGCAGATCGTCGAAAAAATGCTGGGCCATTCGCTGGACGATATCTTTCCGGCCCCCCGCCCACCACACGGCTCGCGCCCGTTGCTGCGAGTAGAAGGGCTGCACGATCGCCATAAACTGCGTGACGTCTCTTTAACCCTGCATCAAGGGGAGATCCTAGGCATTGCCGGGCTGGCGGGCGCAGGTAAGACCGAGCTTTGCAAAGCGTTATTCGGTGCAACCCCCAGCAAATTGACGCAGGGAGAGCTGCACGGCAAACCCTGGGCACCGCATTCACCGCATCTCTCGGTAGAACATGGCCTGGCGCTGGTGCCGGAAGAGCGCCGCAAGGAAGGCATTTTTATCCACGAAGCCATCCCGATGAACCTGAGCGTCAGTGCCGATGACAGCTTCTCCCGCTGGAGCCTGTTCAGCCGCCGTCAGGAACTGCGCTGGGCTTTAGAGATTATGCAACGGCTTGGCGTACGGGCCTCCGGCCCACAGCAAAAGCTGGCACGCCTGTCTGGTGGCAATCAGCAAAAAGTGGCGATCGGCAAATGGTTACGTGGCAACGCCGAGGTGCTGATCTTTGACGAACCCACCAAAGGCGTAGATATCAAGGCCAAACAGGATCTGTTCCGGCTGATCGACGGTTTGGCACGTGACGGCAAAGGCATTATCTATGCTTCCGGCGAGTTTTCCGAGCTGGTAGGCCTGTGCGATCGCATCTGCGTGCTGTGGGATGGCCGCGTCGTGGCGGAGCTCAACGCCGCCGATATTGATGAAGAAACCCTATTACTGTATTCCACCGGAGGAACTCCTGCGTGAGTAAAGAATTATCCCTGAAAAGCGTTCTGCCCTGGCGCCACCAGCTGTTTGAGTTTTTGTATAAATGGGGGATGTTGCTCACCGTTGTCGCCTTGATCGCGCTGTTTGGCCTGGCTTCCGACAATTTCCTTGATGCCAATAACATCATCAACATTCTGCGTTCGATCGCTATCGTGACGGTGATTGCCATTGGCGTGTCGATCTCGCTCTCGGTGGGCGGCTTCGATCTCTCCGTCGGCTCAACGGCGTCGTTGGCTAATGCGTTGGTGATCTCGCTGTTTGCCTGGTACGGCTTTGGCACCACCGGTGCCATCGTGCTGACGCTGCTGCTGTGTACGCTGGTCGGCCTGTTCAATGCCTTTTTGATCGTGGTGCTGAAGATCCCCGATATGCTCGCCACGCTTGCCAGCCTGTTCGTTATCCAGGGCGTGGCCATGACCTACAGCTACGGCGGCTCTATCACCCAGAATATGGTGCTGCCGAACGGGGATATGGCCGAAGGCGTGATCCCAGAGGTGTTTTCCACGCTGGGCCAGGTACCGGTGATCGTGCTGATTATGCTGGCAGTGACGGTGATCATGCAGCTTTTCCTGTCGCTGACCAAGCATGGCCGCCGGATGTATGCCATCGGCGGTAACCCGGAGGCCGCCCGGCTTTCTGGTATCCGTACGGTACGTTACAGGGTTACCGCATACGTGCTTTCCTCCCTGCTGGCGGGCCTTGGCGGTATTTTGCTGGCGTCACGTATCGGTTCCTCACAGGTTAATGCCGGTGGCGGTTATCTGATGGATGCCGTAGCAGCGGCCTATATCGGCTTCTCCTTGGCGGGCTCCGGCAAGCCTAATGCGCTGGGTACCCTGGTTGGCGCGATTATCTTGGGCGTCTTGCAAAACGGCCTGGTGATGCTCTCCGTGCCCTACTACGCCATGGATATCATCAAAGGGCTGGTGCTGGCATTGGCACTGGCGATCACTTACATCCAGAAACGCTGACCCACCCGGCGCACCACTGCGCTGCGCCGGGCTATACCCCTCCTTTTCCTCTGGTTTCAATACATTACTGATCAAATATACAAATGATACGAGTTATCATTTGCATTTACATTTCTGTCAATTTCCTTACAATGGCCTGACGTTTTCCTCACGCAACGGGAATTCTCGCGGCAGCGTGAAAACATATTCTTTTAAATCAAACAACTAACAGGAAAACCTGTTGACCTCGGGACGGGAATATTTAACCCAATGGAAAAGCCAAGCTATAACACTTTAACCGCGTTAATCCTCGCATCACTCGCCAGCGGCAGCGCTCTGGCACAAACTGAAGATACCATGGTGGTCACCGCCTCCGGTTTCCAGCAAAGAATTCAAGACTCGCCGGCTACCATATCGGTGATCCCTCGCCAACAGTTGGAAACCCGCGCCTACCGCGACGTCACCGATGCGTTGAAAGACGTGCCAGGCGTGGTGGTAACCGGCGGTGCCAGCAGCAGCGATATCAGCATTCGTGGTATGTCCTCTAAATACACGCTGATCCTGATCGACGGTAAACGTGTCGATACGCGTGGCACCCGCCCTAACAGCGATAACGCCGGTATCGAGCAAGGTTGGTTGCCGCCATTGCAGGCTATTGAACGCATTGAAGTGGTACGCGGGCCAATGTCTTCACTCTATGGCTCCGACGCCATGGGCGGGGTGATCAACATCATCACGCGCAAAACCTCGACCACTAAAGACTGGGTTGGCTCCCTGCAAGGCGATGCCACCATTCAAGAAGACCGAGATTCCGGTGATATTTACCAGACCAACGCCTACGCCTCTGGCCCGCTGATCGATGGGCTGCTTGGCCTGCGGGTGAATGGTCTGTTCTCCCATCGTGGGGAAGATCACTTCACCAATGGCTTTAACGAACAGCGTATGCGCAGCGGCACGGCGGTATTCAGCCTGACGCCGGATGAAAAGAACGACTTTGATTTCGAAATCGGTCGTTCCCTGCAAGATCGTAACAGTACGCCGGGTAAGTCCGTCGCATTAGAAAACTGCCGCAAAGGCGTCTGTAAGCCGAATTCCTCCAGCGACAATCTGTATACCCGTAATAACTACTCGATCACCCATAACGGTTATTACGACTTTGGTAACAGCACCAGCTACGTTCAGCGGGAAGAGACCAATAACCCCGGACGCAACATGAAGATGTACAACACCATCTTCAACACCCAGACCCAATTTGATCTTGGTTCACACATGCTGAACCTCGGTGGGCAATACCGCTACGAGAAATTGCATGACGGTGGCAACCAACTTGAGGCCGCCGACGGTCTGGACCAGTTGACCCGCTGGAGCTGGGCGCTGTTCGCCGAAGACGAATGGGCACTGACCAACGATTTCAGCCTGACCACCGGTATCCGTATGGATCAGGATCAGAACTACGGTAGCCACTGGACACCGCGCATGTATGGCGTATGGCACCTGACAGAGATGTGGACCGTGAAAGGTGGGGTTTCTGCGGGCTACCGTTCACCAGACCTGCGTCAATCCTCTGCCAACTGGGGCCAGATCACCGGCGGTGGCGTGAGCAACGGCATCATCGTGGGTAACCCGGATCTGAAGCCAGAGAAAAGCATCAGTGAAGAGGTCGGCATCCTGTGGGATAACCAAGAGGGACTGAACGCTGGCATCACCCTGTACAACACCGATTTCAAAGACAAAATCACCGAAGTTCGCCGCTGTAATAGTTCAGAGGATCCGGCCTGCACCATCGGTGACACCACTTATGATTTCGTCAGTGACCGCGTCAACGTGGATAAAGCCAATATGCGCGGTATCGAAGTGACCGCCGGTTGGCAGATCACCGAAGACTGGAAGCTGAGCACCAACTACACCTTTACCGAGTCTGAACAGAAGAGCGGTGAGTTCCAGGGCAAGGCGCTGAACCAGATGCCGAAGCACATGATCAATGGCGTGCTGGATTGGCAAGCCACTGAGGATCTCGGCCTGTGGTCGCGCGTTAACTTCCGCAGCGAAACCTCGGAATACCTGAGCCGTACCTCAATGGCGGTCAGCACACCATCCTATACCTTTGTTGATGCCGGGGTGAGTTACCAGGCGCTTAAAAACCTGCAGCTTAGCGGCGGGGTTTACAACATTCTGGATAAAACCGTGGATTACGAACACTTCAACACCACGCTGGATGGCCGTCGTTATACCGTGGGTATGACTTACAACTTCTGATTCTGACCCCCTCACCCTCTCCCACAGGGAGCTGTCTCTTATACACATTTCCCCGGCGCAAACGCCGGGGAGTTTTTGAACTTTCTCCCCGTCTGTTGATCTCTCTTTATATTCTCCTCTTCTTCGGTTTTTAGTATGGTGCTTTCTGATTGCTATTCATGGGCTAACGAGACTTTTGGTCTCGCTCAACTTGGCGACTATCGGCGAACTCAGCGTCTCGTCAAATTCACTGCCTCGTTGGCTAAAAAAACAGGACTTTCTATTGTGAAATCATCCCAAACCGCCGCTGAAGTTGAAGGGGCTTATCGTCTGATCCGCAACCCCAATGTCTCACCCGACGCCATTGCCGAGGCGGGCTTCAATGCGACGGCAAACGCTGCTCATACACACACGCTGCTCCTTGCACTGGAAGATACGACCTCTATTAACTTCGCCCATACCACCGCGTATGACGAGTTGGGGAACACCACAACCAGCAAGAATACTCATGGTCTACTCGCTCACTCCGTCCTGCTTTATGCTCCCGATGCCGCACAGTTCCTGGGACTTATCGACCAACATCGTTGGAGTCGTGAGGCTAATGAATACGGTAAAAAACACCAACGTAAACACGTGCCTTATGAAGAAAAAGAGAGTTACAAATGGCAACAGGCATCTGAACGAACGGCACAGCGGCTCGGTGACACACAAGCAAAAGTTATCTCCGTCTGTGATCGAGAAGCGGACATCTGGCATTACCTTGATTATAAAACGAAAAATAGACAGCGCTTCGTCGTTAGGGCGGCTCAGAACCGGTTGCTGAGTGGACAGGATAAAAAACTGTTGGAGTTGCCAGAAACACTAACAGAAGCAGGCAGTTATCTACTAAATGTGGTTCAGAAAGGCGGGCGTGCTGCGCGTGAGGCACAAATGAGTATCCGCTATAGCTCGGTCGAACTCAAAATGCCGGGGAGTACGTCAGAAGAGAACAGTGTCCCGCTGACATATATCTGCTGTCGTGAAGAAGCTGAAGAGGGAGCATGCTGGCATCTTCTGACATCAGAAAAAGTTACTTCAGCAGAAGAGGCTCGGGTCATTATCAGCTACTACGAGCGTCGCTGGTTGATAGAGGAATACCATAAAGCCTGGAAAAGCGGTGGAACGCAGGTGGAACAGTTGCGGATGCAAACGCGAGATAATCTGGAGCGAATGATCGTGATCCTGAGCTTTATAGCGGTACGTGTGTTGGCCTTACGCCAGGGCGGGTTGAGTGAAGAAACGCTCAATGAAAGCTGTGAACGGGTACTGAGTCCACTAGAATGGAAGCTGCTGTGGGTGAAACAGGAAGGTAAAACCTTGCCAAAGACGCCACCGAGCCTGAAGTGGGCGTACCTGAATCTGGCAAAGCTGGGGCGTTGGTATGACAGTAAACGAACGGGACGAGCGGGATGGGTGGTGATGTGGGAGGCATGGTTCAAGCTTCAGGACATCGTCGAAGGGTATAAACTGGCGAAGTCTCTTGATCAGGAGATCTGATCAAGAGACAGCCCACAGGGAGAGGGGACTGTCCGTGCTACAACTCAATGACATCCTCCACATCAGCCCTGTACCTCACCACAACTCCGTACCAACTCCCTGCCCAGCGTAAGGTGCCAAAGCTGTACTCCCATATCTAATAACAACGCCGATCGGCTCCCTCTCCCTACGGGAGAGGGTTGGGGTGAGGGGCAGCCAGATGCTCAATCATCATTATTGATTGCTATCGTGTGCAGGCATTATTTTGGTTGGGAATTTAACTGGGGATTTCAAGGAAAGAGGATAACGCGGCGGTAACCCGCCGCGTCTAGAGCTAATCGCTTACTTATCAGGGTTCCACTTCGGGAATTCCATTTCGCTGTACTTCACCACTTTGGTGCCGCGCGTCAGCTTATATCCGAACCAGATAATCAGGAACAGTGGAATACCGATGTAGGTTGCCGTCACACCGTACCAGTCGATACGATCCGCCAGGAAGGCTTGATAGTTCTGCCCCAGCGTGATGATCAAGCACAGCACGAAGGCAAACATTGGCCCCAACGGGAAGAAACCGGATTGATATGGCAGATCGCTCAGGCTGTGCCCTTGCATCACATAGCCACGGCGGAAACGGTAGTGGCTGATGGCGATCCCCAACCAGGCGATAAAGCCGGTCATGCCCGAGGTATTGAGCAGCCACAGATAAACGGACTGATTACCAAACATCGAGCTAAGGAAGCACAGTGCCGCTACGACGGTGGTGGCATACAGCGCATTACGCGGCACACCGCCTTTTGACAGCTTGGCGAAAATGCGTGGAGCCTTACCTTCCGAAGCCAGCGTGAACAGCATACGGGTTGAGGCATACATCCCGGAGTTACCCGCAGAGAGTACCGCCGTCAGGATCACCGCGTTCATCACCGCCGCCGCAGAGAGCAGGCCAGCATGTTCGAATACCAGCGTGAACGGGCTGACGCTGATGTCTTTCACGTCATTGCGCAACAGGCTTGGATCGGTATAAGGAATGATCAGGCTGATGATCAGGATCGCGAAGATATAGAACAGCAGAATACGCCAGAACACCTGACGCACTGCGCGTGGAATGTTCTTGCCCGGATCTTCCGACTCGCCCGCCGCAATGCCGATCAGCTCGGTGCCCTGGAACGAGAAGCCAACGATCATCGCTACGCCAATCATGGCCGAGAAGCCACCGGCAAACGGCGCATCGCCGATCGTCCAGTTATGCCAACCGGCATTTTCACCGCCCTTGAGAATACCGAAAATCATCAGTACGCCAAGGCCGATAAAGATAATTACCGTGCTCACCTTGATCAGCGAGAACCAGTATTCCGCTTCACCGAAGCCTTTGACCGAGATGTAGTTAAGCAAGAACATCAGGCCAAGGAACAGGGCGCTCCAGATCCAGCCCGGTGTGTCTGGGAACCAGTAGTTCATCACCAACTGTGACGCCACCAGGTCGACCGCAATGGTCACCGCCCAGTTGTACCAGTAGTTCCAACCCAGCGCAAAGCCGAAGCCCTCTTCAACATACTTGGCACCATAGGTGGAAAACGAACCTGAAACCGGCATAAACGCCGCCAGCTCACCCAGGCTGGTCATCAGGAAATACACCATCAGACCAATCAATGCATAGGAGAGTAACGCGCCGCCTGGGCCTGCCTGGGAAACCGTTGCGCCAGAGGCAACAAACAGGCCGGTACCGATGGAACCGCCAATGGCAATCATGGTTAAATGCCGCGCTTTCAGCTCGCGGCGTAATCCGGGTGCTTGCTGCCCCGCTGTTTTTATATCCTGCTGAGCCATTCTTACCCTATCTGCTCGTCAAAAATGAGGGCCGGATTGTAACAAATACCCGCCAGCGAACTAGTAACATTGCCCTGATATAAGATAGCTTCATAATCCGCGGCCAATTATTAGCAGCGGTCCTAATGATGACTTTATGCGATCTTGATCGGTTTTTGCCCAACGCAATAACTCAAGAAACGCTGTAGCGCATTAGAAATGTGTTTTTGCCGGTGATGGATCAGATACAGCGTGCGCATCAATGGTGGCAGAGGGATACTCAGTTCCACCAACACCCCGCTAGCCAGCTGTTCTTCCACTACGCGACGTGACAGGCAACTAATGCCGATACCGTGGCGGACCGCGTGCTTGATCGCTTCCGAGTTGCCCAACTCCATCACCAACTGGAAGTTTGGCAGGTGCGCCAGCAGCAGATGATCCAGCACTTCCCGCGTGCCAGACCCCCGCTCCCTCAGGATCCAAGGGGCGCTGGCCAGCGCTGCCAGAGTCACCGGTTGCTGTAGCAATGGGTTATCCGGCGCGGCAAACACCACCAGCTCATCTTCAAGCCACGGCTGAGTGACCAACTCAGGCATGTGGCACGGCCCTTCTATCAACCCCAAATCGACACGAAAATCGGCTACCGCAACAATCACCTCCTGACTATTGCCCACGTTCAGTTCCAACGGGGTCGCAGGAAAATCTTTGCGATAGTGGGCGATCATCTCTGGCAGCATATAGTTGCCGATGGTGCTGCTGGCGGCGATGCGTAACGCGCCACTATCATGCAGGAACAGTTGTTCAATTTCCCCGGCCTGCTCCAGCAGAGCCAGCGCTTTGGGGTATAGCAAGCGGCCATGTTCGTTGATCACCAGGCGTTTACCCACGCGATCGAACAACAACACCTTCAGTTGCCCTTCCAAATCGGCCAGCGCCGCGCTGACCGCCGATTGTGATAAAGCCAATACCACTGAGGCCTGAGTGGTGGATCCGCTTTTCAGCACCTCGGTAAAAACTTCCAGTTGGCGCAAAGTGATATGCATAACAGCCTCGACATAAAAAGAATGGTCAGACAAAACCATTTAAATAAAAACACAAAAAAATCAGTCACACGGCGTCGGTAAGCTCACCGCCCTGCCTTATAAGGTTATCACGTTTACAGGATTAGGCTTGGCGGAGTAACCGAGCCGTCCAGATGATCAACCACTTATTCCGATAAGTTATAAATATATAATCAATTTCTCTTTTAGGTCACCTGCTTTTATCATTGCACTCAGGAATTTAGCAGAGGACAGAATAATCATGGCGAGTCACAGCACTCAACCCTATCCCGAACAGCGTTTTCCCCTGTTTGGACTACCACGGCTGATACCAGGCTTACTGCTGACCGGCGCGCTGACCGCGTTTTCGGTCTGGGCGGGCGATGTTCCCTGGGTTGCCGGGTTAGGATTAGGCGCCCTGACGCTGGCGATCCTGTGCGGCATCCTGGTCGGCAACACTCTTTATCCCTGGTTGCAGCCTAGCTGCCATACCGGCGTACAACTGGCCAAACAGCGGCTGCTGCGCCTGGGGATCATTCTTTATGGCTTTCGTTTAACCTTCCAGCAAATCGCCGACGTGGGGGCCAGCGGGATCATTATCGATGCCCTGACCCTGAGCAGCACTTTCTTGCTGGCCTGCTGGTTGGGTAAAAAAGTGTTCGGCCTCGACAGCCAAACCACCATGCTGATCGGTGCCGGTAGCAGCATCTGCGGTGCCGCAGCCGTGATGGCCACCGAGCCGGTGCTGAAGGCAGACTCCAGCAAGGTTGCCGTCGCTGTCTCTACCGTCGTGGTGTTTGGTACGCTGGCGATCTTTGCCTATCCGTGGCTGTATCAGCTGAATGAGCACTTCCAGTGGCTGCCGTTGACGCAGGAAACCTTCGGCATCTACGCGGGTTCGACAATCCATGAAGTGGCTCAGGTGGTTGCTGCTGGCCATGCCATCGGCCCGGATGCGGAAAACGCGGCGGTGATCTCCAAGATGATCCGCGTCATGATGTTAGCCCCGTTCCTGCTGTTACTGTCTGGCTATATCAGCCGCCGGGCCGGTAACGGCAGCAAGAGTGAAAAATCGGCCATCACCATTCCGTGGTTCGCCGTATTATTTATCGCCGTTGCCGGGCTGAACTCGTTCAACCTGATCCCGGCCACGCTGGTACAGCATCTGATTACCATCGACACCTGGATGCTGGCCATGGCCATGGCCGCTTTAGGTTTGACCACCCACATTAGCGCGGTACGTCAGGCTGGTGTGAAACCCATCTTGCTGGCGACGCTGCTGTTCGTCTGGCTGATTATCGGCGGCGGTGCAATCAACCTGTTGGTGCAGCATCTGTTGTAATCCCCCTTCTTCAGGCCCGAGCTTTCGGGCCTGCTTGTTTTACCCCCTGCCATTCAATCCTTCGCTTATCAATGCCATAATGGCAGCGTTAACACAGGAGAATGAAAATGAAGTTTGTCGGTGCACACGTCAGCGCTTCTGGCGGCGTAGATCAGGCCGTGATCCGCGCACACGAATTAGAGGCGACCGCATTCGCCCTGTTCACTAAAAATCAGCGTCAATGGAAGGCCGCCCCGCTGCCTGCCGACGTGATAGACAAGTTTAAAAGTGCCTGCGCACAGTACGGCTATGGCCCAGGGCAAATCCTGCCGCACGACAGCTATCTGATTAACCTTGGCCATCCGGTAACGGAGGCACTGGAGAAGTCCCGCGAGGCGTTTCTTGATGAGGTGCAACGCTGCGAGCAACTGGGGCTGACGCTGCTGAACTTCCACCCGGGCAGCCACCTGATGCAGATCGATGAGGATAAATGCCTGGCAAGGATCGCTGAGTCGATCAACATCGTGCTGGATAAAACCCAAGGCGTCACCGCAGTGATCGAGAATACCGCCGGGCAAGGCAGCAATCTGGGGTTCAAATTTGAACATCTGGCGGCGATCATCGACGGTGTGGAAGACAAGAGCCGCGTCGGTGTCTGTATTGATACCTGCCACGCTTTCGCCGCCGGTTACGACCTGCGTACCGAAGAGGATTGCCAGAAGACGTTTAAAGAACTGGGTGACGTGGTGGGCTTTAACTACCTGCGCGGTATGCATCTTAACGATGCCAAGAGCGAGTTTGGCAGCCGCGTTGACCGCCACCACAGCCTGGGTGAAGGTAATATCGGTAAGACCGTGTTCAGCTATATTATGCGCGACGAGCGCTTTGATAACATCCCGCTGATCCTGGAGACGGTGAACCCGGATATCTGGGCCGAGGAGATTGCCTGGCTGAAGGCGCAGCAGTAATTTTCTGCGGACATAAAAAAGCCGGCATTTTTCAGATGCCGGCTTTTTATTTTGTGGTTGTCGTTACGCCACCGTGGCTACCGGCGCTTCAGAGCGTTTGAGGACCGCATAGGCCACGCCCGCCAGCAGGGTACCCGCCACAATCGCCAGCAGATACAGCAGCACCGGCGAGATAGCACCAGGGATCAACAGCACGAACAGACCACCGTGTGGTGCCATCAGTTTTGCACCGAAGGCCATCGACAGCGCACCGGTCAGTGCTCCACCTGCGATACAGCACGGCAGAACGCGCATCGGGTCACGGGCGGCAAACGGAATTGCCCCTTCAGTGATAAAGCACAGGCCCAACACCAACGCGGCTTTGCCCCCTTCCTGCTCGGACTTCTCGAACTTGCGACGAGCCAGAATAGTAGCCAGCCCCATCGCCAGCGGTGGCACCATACCTGCCGCCATAATCGCCGCCATAGGTGCGTAGACCGAAGAACTCAACAGCGCTACACCAAAGGCATAGGCCGCCTTGTTAACCGGGCCGCCCATATCGGTACACATCATCGCACCGAGGATTGCGCCCAGCAGTACCGCGTTAGCGGTGCCCAGCGATTGCAGCCAGTTGGTCAGGCCGACCATGATCTTGGCGACTGGCGTGCCCACTACGTAAATCATGATCAAACCGGTGATCAGGCTGGCAACCAGCGGAATAATCAGGATCGGCTTGAGGGCTTCCATACTCGGTGGCAAACGCAGCTTACCGCTGATGGCCTTGGCTACGTAACCCGCCAGGAAACCGGCAATGATACCGCCAAGGAAACCCGCACCGGTGCTAACCGCCAACATACCGCCGATCAGGCCCGGCGTCAGGCCAGGACGATCCGCAATGGAGAACGCGATGTAACCCGCCAGAACCGGCACCATCAGCGCAAAGGCCGAACCACCACCGATCTGCATCAGCGCCGCAGCCAACGTACCTTTTACTTCAAACGCCTTGATACCAAACACGAACGACAGCGCGATACACAGACCGCCCGCCACCACCATCGGCAGCATGTAAGACACGCCGGTCAGCAGGTGGCGATAAGGCCCTGCGCTCTCTTTCTTCTTGCCTGAGCTCGCGGTGCTGCCACTTTTTTGCGGCTGGAAGATCTCGGCTTCTACCTGTGCCTTATCCAGTTCCTGCGCGGTTTTCTTCAACGCCAAACCGGTTGAGGTGCGGTACATCGGCTTGCCAGCGAACTTGTCCAGATCCACTTCGATATCTGCCGCGACAATGACTAGATCGGCCGCAGCCACTTCTTCTGGAGTGATCGCATTCCCGGCACCGACGGAGCCACGGGTTTCCACTTTCACCCACCAGCCACGTTTCTTGGCTTCGCTCTCGATGGCTTCGGCTGCCATAAAGGTATGCGCAACGCCGGTCGGGCAAGCGGTAATGGCAACAATGCGTTTCGGACCGGCAGATTTTGCCGGTGCTACCGTCTGGGCTGGAGCCTGATACGGTTTGGCTTGCGCCTGTGCCGTGGCCAGGAAGGCTTCAGGTTCACGCACCGCGTGTTCCACATCTCCAATATAAACCTGTTTGCCATTCAGCTCAGCGTCAGCAGGTGCAGCAACACCCGCTACCACCACCAGTTCAGCCTCGTTGGCCGTGTTAACCAGCGTCAGGCCGGTTTTGGCCGCAGCGGCCTCAAGCATGCGTTTCGCCAGGTGGCTACGAGCCTGCCCGAGCGAACTGTCTATCATCAGCAGCGTTTTCATTCTGACTCCTGCGATTAATTAAAGGGTTTCAGATCGACGCGCGCCATCATCGCGGCCAACTGCGGGCGATCGGTGATGCCAACGTTGCTCTGGCTCACTGCCAGGGCAGCCACGGCAGTGGCCAAGCGCAAGGTATGTTCGCTGGATTCACGCATCAGCAGGCCGTAGATCAGGCCGCCGACCATGGAATCACCGGCACCCACGGTGCTGACCACCTCACAGGCTGGCGGTTTGGCGATCCAGGCACCAGAGGCGTTAACCCACAGAGCGCCTTCGGCACCCAGTGAGATCACCACGTGGGCAATGCCCTGTTCACGCAGGGCGTGAGCGGCTTCCACCACATCTTCCAACTTCGGCAAGGGTTTGCCTGCCCAGATTTCCAGCTCACGACGGTTAGGTTTTACCAACCACGGCGAGGCTTTCAGCCCGGCCACCAGCGCTTCACGGCTGCTGTCAAAAATGATGCACGGACACTGCGCACGCAGGCGGGTCATCCACTCGGTGAAGGCTTCCGGGGCAACCCCGGCTGGCAAGCTACCGCTGACCGCCACCATGTCGAACTGGCCTAGCCAGCTCAGAGAATCCACCACAAAGCGTTCCCAATCCTGCGGCGTCACTTCAAAACCGGAGAAGTTGAAGTCGGTCACTTCACCGTCTTTTTCCGTCAGCTTAACGTTAATACGTGTACGCCCAGGGACCACCTGGAAACGGTTGGCAATCCCCAAATCGCTGAACAGCAGTTGGAAACCATCCTGGTTGTCTTTACCAAGGAAACCGCCAACGGTGACGTCGATACCTAAATCTTTCAGTACCTTGGCAACGTTGATCCCTTTACCCGCCGCATGGAGACCGGCAGTTCTTACCAGGTTAACCTCACCCCGTTCGATCTCCGGGCAAAAGCCCACCAGATCGTAAGCCGGATTCAGGGTTATGGTTGCTACTCTTCTGCTCATGCTGCACCCTCACCAAGACCTTCACTGATAGCTTCGCCGATGGCTTTCAGCGCTGCTTCAGCATCGTCACCACTGGCGGTAAAGCGCAGGTGATGACCTTTTTTCACGCCCAGTGCCACAACCTTCATCAGACTGCGGCCGTTAGCCGGTTTACCGCTGCCGTCGAGATTGGTAACGGTAATTTCACTGGAGAACTGTTTGATTACGTTGACCAGTGCAGTGCCTGGGCGAGCATGCAGGCCATGCTCGTTGCGCACCACGTATTCCGCACTCAGAACCGCGCTCTCTTCGGCAACTTCGCTGGTCAGTAACGCCAGCACGCCCACCGCATCGGCGTTCAGCAAGCGTTCAGCTTTTTGGCTCACTAACAGATCGCTTAAGTAGTTAAGCACCGTCAGCGGTTGTTGATCGGCGACGGCGACGGTCAGCAACAGCGCGACCTTTTCACCTTCTTCATCAAACGCCTGTGCCGGGCGGCTAACGGTGGCGGCGCTGGTCAGGTTGCCTTCGGTACTGTCGCTCAACCAGATCCCCTGGCCCAGATTCAGCGGCTTGCGGGTAATCACATCACTGACAAACTGGGCGTTAACCGCACCGATTTTTTGCAGACGGCCCGCGTTCAAAGCTTGCAGCGTCATCAGCGAATCGGCGGCCACATCAAGAGCAATCAGTGAAGCATCAAACTTGAATTCAGCCGCCAGCTTCTCGCCCATCAGCAAACTGCGCAGTTCTTCGGCTGAAGTCGTTGTTGCCAACTGTTCGGCGACGCTGTCATCACTGAGCACGTGTGTGAGCTGACGCAGTAGCGCCAGGTGTTCATCGGAACGCGCAGCAATGCCGATCACTACATAGGCTGTCTGGCCTTCGCCCCACTCGATACCCTGTGGAAACTGGAATACCTGAACACCGGTGTTCAGCACCAGATCGCGGGTATCTGTAGTGCCATGTGGAATGGCGATGCCGTTGCCCAGATAAGTGGAGGTTTGCAGCTCACGCTGCAGCATGCCGTCAACATAGGCGGCGCTGACGCATCCGGCGGAGGTAAGCGCTGCCGCTACCTGCCGGATGGCTTCCTGTTTGCCGCTAGCGGCAGCTCCCAGGTGAATATCTTGCTGTGACAACTGGAACATGGTTCTCCTCTCCTGCTGAATTGAATCGTTTCAGCCAAGTTAAGAAAAAGGAGCGTTACCCATCGCCTAACCAGGCCATCGATGACGCTGAAACGTTTCAATGAGTGTGTGAGCAGCTATCATCGAAAGCAAGTTTTCTCGATCTCGACGTGATAGTTTTTTGACCTTACGCACACTTTTATGGCTAAAGCCCCCATCCACAGGGGAAAATGGCATACTGTGCTGAAACAGTGCTGAAGGAAGATAACAACATGGTTGCCACCGGTATCGGGGTCATTATCGTTAACGCTCAAGGGCAAATCCTGCTGGGGAAACGCTGCAGCACCCATGCCCCTTTTTGGTCGATCCCCGGAGGGCATCTGGATGCAGGGGAAAC
Source organism: Serratia sp. 3ACOL1 (assembly GCF_003668775.1). Classification (NCBI taxonomy): domain Bacteria; kingdom Pseudomonadati; phylum Pseudomonadota; class Gammaproteobacteria; order Enterobacterales; family Yersiniaceae; genus Serratia; species Serratia sp. 3ACOL1. The sequence continues at coordinate 2,466,130 of NZ_CP033055.1, forward strand.
CTTTGAACAGTGCGCTCAACGCGAAATCGCCGAAGAGACCGGGTTGCAGATAGCTCCGCCAACCTTTATTGGCGTCAGCAATAATCTGCAAACCTGGCGCGCAGAGGGAAAACATACGGTGTCGATCTGCATGCTGGTTCAGCATCCAGGAGGAGAAGCCGAGCTGAAAGAGCCGGAAAAATGTGCCGAATGGCGCTGGTGTTCCCCGCACGACCTGCCGGAGCCCCATTTTGAAGCGAGCAGAACGGCGATCCACCTATGGTTGAGCCAACAGGTATATCTGCCTGTATTGTGACGTTATCCCCTCCAATTTCTCCTCTGTTCATCAAAGCATAGCGATATATAACACGGAATATAACGCTATTTTATTGCTCAATCACTCTACTTTTCACTGTAAATACCCCTAAGGTATTAGGTTTCTTTTGCGAAAATACCTATACTTATCCAGGTGTTTTTGACCTGGTGTCGAAACCTTTTTGGCAAGTTTTTCCTTGGTATTTCATAACTATAAGTGGGTTCAATATGAGCAAAAAACAAGCTGGCTTTGAAAAGCGACGCCGGTGGGGATGGCTTTGGATTTTGGTGATCGGGATTATTCTCGGCGCCGCACTGCTGGCAGGGACCGCAACGGTCTTCCATAAAACCAGCGATACCGCCTTCTGTGTCTCCTGCCACACCATGCAACAACCTCTGGCCGAATATCAAGGCAGTGTCCACTTCCAGAACGCCAAGGGGATCCGCGCTGAATGTGCCGATTGCCACGTCCCTCATGAGCCGCTCGATTACCTGTGGACCAAGATCCGCGCGGTGAAAGACATTTACGGCGAAATGACCGGCAAAATCGACACCCCGGAAAAATACGAAGCCCATAAGCTGGCCATGGCACAATCGGTATGGAAAACGCTGAAAGAAAACGATTCGGCCACCTGCCGTTCTTGCCATAGCTTCGATGCCATGGATATCACCGCCCAACGTCCTGAAGCCCGTATTCAGCACCCGGTGGCCATCAAGCAAGGCGAAACCTGTATCGACTGCCATAAGGGCGTTGCGCATATCCTGCCGGATATGAGCGGTGCTGCACAGGCGGGCGCTGCCGAACTGGCGAAAGCCGCGGCGGAAACCTCTCCAACAGCAACCACGCTGTTCACCATCGCCACCGAACCGTTCTTCCTGAAAGCCGACGATACGCATAATGCCGGTAACCTGATGCCTTCAACCGAAGTTCACGTTGTGAAACAGGAAGGTGACAAGGTGCTGGTAGATGTCAGCGGCTGGCAACAGGATGGCGTCAGCGAAGTATTCTACGCCGCGCAAGGTAAACGTATCCTCAGCGTCCTGCTGGGCGAAGATGCGCGCAAACTGCTGAAAACCGGCAGTACCATGACCGATGCCGAAACCGGCCTGGTCTGGCATCAGGTTTCACTGCAGGTCTGGTTGCCACGTAAACAACTGATCGACGATGAGCAGAAAATCTGGCGTTACACTGCCGATATGATGTCCGCTAACTGTACCGGCTGCCACGGCCTGACCGCCCTTGATCGCTTCAACGCCAACCAGTGGATCGGCGTGATTAAAGGTATGGCTCCTCGCACCTCGCTGTCGCAAGAACAACTGCGCGTTCTGACGCAGTACGTTCAGAAACATGCCAGCGATATGCAACCTGCCACACCGGCCAAAAGTTAAGGGAGAAGCGAAATGAGCAAGTACCAACAACAACCATTGGCCATGAGCCGCCGTCGTTTCCTGACCGGTGCCAGCGCCCTGGCCGCCGTGCCTCTATTTGCGGGTCTGTGGCCTAAATCAGCATTGGCGGAAGCCATCAGCCAGGCATTGCCACAGTTTGTGGCCTTACGCCAGGCACAAAAAGGCATTCTGACCGGCGCGCACTGGGGCGCATTTGAAGCCATCGTGCAAGACGGAAAAATGGTCGGCGTGTTGCCGGTCAAAGACGATCCTTACCCGAACGATCTGATCACCATGGCTCCCCACCAGGTCCATGCGGAAAACCGTATCAAGTACCCAATGGTACGTAAAAGCTGGTTGGAAGGCGGCCCTGGCAGCCGTACCGAACTGCGCGGCAACGATGAATGGGTGCGCGTCAGCTGGGAAAAAGCGATCGATCTGGTCGGTAACGAAATCGTCCGTTTGCAAAAAGATCACGGCCCGCAGTCAATTTATGCCGGTTCTTACGGCTGGAAAAGCGTGGGCATGCTGCACAACAGCCGTACCCTGCTGCAACGCCTGATGAACCTGAGCGGTGGCTTCCTTGGCTATGCCGGTGACTATTCTACCGGTGCTGCACAGGTGATCATGTCGCACGTGATGGGGTCAATGGAGGTTTACGAACAGCAAACCGCCTGGCCAAACGTCATCGACAATAGCCAACTGGTGATCCTGTGGGGCTGTAACCCGATGGTTACGCTGAAAAACAGCTGGAACGTGCCAGACCACGTCGGCCAGACCGGCTTTGAGGCGCTGAAGAAGAAAGGCACCCGCATCATCAGCATCGATCCGGTGCACAGTGACAGTGCCAAATATGTCGGCGCACAGTGGATCGCTCCGCGTCCGTACACCGACAGCGCGATGCTGATCGGTATCGCCCACACCCTGTTGACCGAAAAGCTGCATAACCCGGACTTCCTGAAAACCTACACCGTAGGCTTCGACAAGTTCCAGGCCTATCTGCTGGGTGAAACCGACGGTACGCCGAAAACTGCCGAGTGGGCAGCCGATATCAGCGGCGTCGATGCCGAAGTGTTGCGCCAGTTGGCGCGCGATATGGCGAAACAGCGCACCATGATCATGGGCGGCTGGGGGATCCAGCGTCAGCATCACGGTGAGCAGCAGCACTGGTTGCTGGTGACCGTGGCGGCCATGCTTGGCCAGATCGGCCTGCCAGGCGGTGGCTTTGGCTTCAGCTATCACTACTCTTCCGGTGGTAGCCCAACGGCTAAAGGCGGCATCCTCTCCGGTATCTCTGCGGGGAATGCACCGAAGAATTCACCAACGCCAATCCCGGTGGCTCGTATCGCCGAGTGCCTGACCAATCCAGGCAAGACCATTCACTTCAATGGGACCGATGTCACCTACCCAGACGTGAAGATGGTGTACGTGGCCGGTGGTAATACCTTCCACCAGCATCAGGACACCAACAATCTGGTCAAAGCCTGGCAGCGGCCAGAAACCATCGTGGTTAACGAACCGTATTGGACGGCCACCGCCAAGCATGCGGATATCGTGCTACCTGCAACCACCAGCTATGAGCGTAACGATCTGGAGATGGGCGGCGACTACTCACAGCTGTACGTCTTCCCGATGCATCAGTGCGTACCGCCGCAGCATGAGTCACGCAACGACTTCGATATCTTCGCCGCTCTGGCCGCCAAGCTTGGCGTGCTGGATGCCTTTACCGAAGGCAAAGACGAAACCCAGTGGCTGAAAGGCATGTACGACGACATGAAGTTGCAGGCCCGCGCCGCCCGCGTTGCCCTGCCGCCGTTTGACATGTTCTGGGAGTCGAACAACTACATTCGTTTCCCGATCCCGCAGGAAAACAAACAGTGGGTACGTTTCGCCGATTACCGTGAAAACCCGCTGCTTAATCCGTTGGGGACTCCGTCCGGCAAGATTGAGATCTATTCCGATGCCATCTCGAAGATGGAGTATCTGGATTGCAAAGGTATTCCTACCTGGATGCCGCCGCATGAATGGTACCGTGGCCCAGAGGCAGCCAAATACCCGCTGTCACTGAATACCGCGCACCCGACCAACCGCCTGCACTCACAGCTCGACAACACGCCGCTGCGTAAGAAGTATGCGGTGGCCGACCGTGAAGCGATCTTGATCCATCCAGAGGATGCCAAGTCGCGCAACATCACCAACGGCGACCTGGTGCGGGCGTTTAACGACCGTGGGCAGATCCTGGTTGGCGCTATTGTCAGTGAAGATGTGCGCCCAGGTGCGGTGCGGATCAGCGAAGGTGCCTGGTACGATCCGGCCGATCCGTCAACGCCGGGGTCGATCTGTAAGAACGGCAACGTCAACTGCCTGACTTTCGATATTGGCTCATCCAACCTGGCACAGGGCAACTGTGGCCAGATGGCACAGTTGGAAATTGAGAAATATCAGGGCGAAGTGCTGAAGAATACCGCGCACGACGTTCCTGCTGGCGCATAACCGCTAGCCACCAGCGCAGGGTGATGGTGACATCGCCCTGCTCTTTTCCTGCCGACAGATACACTCTATTTACCCTTTCCTTGATTGAAACCGGTTTTTGTTTTTTTTAAACGAGCGTATCATGCGCGCGTCTCCCTTCTCTTTGGCTAGTCATTCAGCTTATGCGTACTTCAACTGCGGCGACACGACGTTTGCCCGATTTAACTTCGTTGGCATTTCTGGTCGTGGCCTTTCTCACCGGGATTGCTGGTGCCCTACAGACGCCCACGCTGAGTCTGTTCCTCTCCACCGAAGTGAACGTACGGCCAACGATGGTCGGGCTGTTCTTTACCGGCAGCGCGGTGATCGGCATTTTGGTCAGCCAGTTTCTGGCCAGCCGCTCAGACAAGAGGGGCGATCGCAAATCACTGATCTTTCTCTGCTGTATGTTAGGTGCCTTGGCTTGTGCGCTGTTCGCCTGGAACCGTAACTATTACCTGCTGCTGTTCGTCGGCGTGCTACTGAGCAGCTTTGGCTCGACCGCCAACCCACAAATGTTTGCCCTGGCACGGGAACATGCCGAGCACACCGGCCGGGGAACGGTGATGTTCAGTTCTATCCTGCGTGCTCAGGTTTCGCTGGCCTGGGTGATTGGCCCGCCGATCGCCTTTGCGCTGGCCTTGGGGTTTGGTTTTAAGGTGATGTATCTGGCCGCCGCCGCTGCCTTTATTCTCTGTGGAGCGTTGGTATGGAAGATGTTGCCCTCCATGCCAAAAGTGCAAAGCACCGGCGGAGCTACGCTGGAAGCACCACGGCAGAACCGCCGTGATACGTTATTGCTGTTTATGGCCTGCACGCTAATGTGGACGGCCAACAGCATGTATTTGATCAATATGCCGCTGTATATGGTGCAAGAATTACAATTACCGGAAAAATTGGCGGGAATATTGATGGGCACCGCTGCCGGGCTGGAAATCCCGACCATGTTACTCGCTGGCATGGTGGCCCAACGCTTTGGCAAGCGCTTCCTGATGCGCTGCGCGGTGATTGCCGGGGTGCTGTTTTATGCCGGGCTACTGTTTATAACCGGTACTTGGCAACTGATCGCCCTGCAACTGCTGAACGCGCTGTTTATTGGGGTGTTAGCGGGAATTGGTATGCTCTATTTCCAGGATTTGATGCCCGGCCAAGCCGGGGCAGCCACCACGCTGTTTACCAATACCACCCGCGTTGGTTGGATTATTGCCGGTTCGATCGCCGGAGTCGTGGCTGAAATGTGGAGTTATCACGCGGTATTTTACTTTGCGTTGGCGATGGTGCTGGGTGCAGTGCTATGTATGTGGCGACTGAAGGACACTCAAGGGGCAGTATCCGCCTCCAACTTGGCAAGATAGATCAGCGCCTCATCACGGCGGTCGTGGCACATTTCACGGCTGGCCTGCAGACTACCGCAGACTTTGGGCCGCAGCGGCGAATGAAATATTCCACAGCGCAGTTGCTGGTCCAGATGGATGCAACGGGTATTGGCCGGTTTGCCGTTGGGCATACCAGGGATCGGGCTGGAAATCGAAGGTGCGATACAGCAGGCACCACAGTCGGCACGGCAGTCCATCTGCGATCCTATGGGGGCTGATTATGTGGTTGAGACAATAGCAGAACGCCGCATTAAGTTATACTCATTCACAATGCTTACCAATAGTGCTAGAATCTAACCTTAATGGAGCATGGCAGCGCAGAACGAACAATGGATTGAGTAAACGGATGTGAATAATAAATACGTTAAAATATTACTGGCAACAACACTCTTAATTGTGTTTTCACTTGTGACATTATTAGTCTGGCAGTATGTTTTAGCGTTGGTATTCATGGAGGATGAAATAACTTTCTCCGCATCTGTTCTTATAGCTTTCCTTTCCAGCCCACTACTAATATATGCCATGCTTAGCGGTGTATATTTTTTTATTTTCAATAAGCGCCCAAAATACGACAAAGGAATCACTCGATATTTGGTTTATCTAATGTTTACCTCATTTGTTATCAGCTTACCCATTGCTTTATATGTTGATTATAAACTAAAGCATACCGGTTATTTAACATGTGACAGGATATCATGGCAATCACCCACAACTTATGTCACCAACCGATCACTTTGCCAGTGAAACCTACCATAAGATAAGGATAGTCTTGTGAAAAATAGATGCTGGAAAGTATTAGGGGCAACAGTACTGCTAATTATATTCACTGGTGGAACTTTAATGATTTACAGTTACGCCACTTCATTGATATTAATGAAGGATGAAATAACTTTTTCAGCCTCTATATTTATGTGCTTCTTTGGCTCACCTCTGATACTCTATGCCTTATCTGGTTCTGTTTTTTTCTTTATTTTTAACCGATTGCCTAAGCATAATATGATTATTATTACAAACTTAACTAGATTAGCGTTGGCATCAATACTTTTTAGTTTACCGGTCTCGTTGTATGTAAACTACAAACTTAAACATGATGGCTATTTCACGTGCGATAAAATCTCTTGGATGTCACCAACGACTTATGTGAAAGATTTATCACTTTGTCGATGATTGGCATTTCCCGCTATACCCGCCAATTAGACAAAGAAATACATCACAATACGTAAAGTGATGCCCCTCACCCTAACCCTCTCCCACAGGGAGAGGGGACTGAATGTGCCACAAGTTAACGTCAGCAACTGGCCTCGGCACCGCAAAAGCTCCATCTTGCATAGGGCAAATTTTAACATGCCACAAGCTGACTCCCGCACCTGAACAAAACGCCGTACCAATTCCTCTCTCTTCGGGATAGGGGTAAAGCGTGAATCGAGCTCGGAGGTGCAATAACGCCATCTTGCATATCGGAATGTTGAACCTGCCACAGACAGACTTCTGCCCCTGAGCACAACGCCATTGTAGCCCCCTCGCCCTGTGGGAGAGGGCTGGGGTGAAGGGCAAAACCACCAAAATAACGCCCTAAGCGCTGAAGAATGCACCAACCCCCCCAAATATCCGCTTTACATGCACACATCGCGCACGTACCATTGAGCTAGTACAAAAGAACTCAAGGCCAACGGCCAATCAGGAGCAATAATGTCTGCGGACACCATCCAGAAGCTTTCCCGCCCTTCCGTACTCGGTGGCGCGATGATCATTGCCGGTACCGCCGTAGGTGCAGGTATGTTCTCTATTCCTATCGTAACTTCTGGCGTGTGGTTCAGCGGCTCCGTGGCGCTGCTGATTTATACCTGGTTCTGTATGCTGATCTCCGGACTGATGATCCTGGAAGCCACCATGAATTATCCGGCGGGCGCCAGCTTCCACACCGTGGTCAAAGATCTGCTCGGTAAAGGCTGGAATACCCTTAACGGCCTGTCGATCACCTTCGTACTCTATATTCTGACCTATGCCTATATCTCGGCGGGCGGCTCGATCATCGCCCATACGCTGGAAGGTGTCTTTGGGTCCAACCAAACCTTGTCTGGATTGGTGTTTGCCATCGTCGTGGCCTTTATCGTCTGGTTATCCACCCGTGCCGTGGATCGCCTGAGCACCATTCTGATCGGCGGTATGGTGATCACCTTTGTGTTGTCCGTCGGTGATATGTTCACCCACGTGCAGCCTGCCGTGTTGTTCAACCAGGGTGGCAGCGACGCCAACTACCTGCCCTATGCGCTGGCGGCATTGCCTTACCTGCTGACCTCGTTCGGCTACCACGGCAACGTACCCGGCCTGGTGAAGTATTATCAGAAAGACAGCGGTGCCGTGGTGCGCAGCCTGGTATACGGTACCTTACTGGCGCTGGCGATCTATATCCTGTGGCAGTATGTGATCCAGGGCAATATCGCCCGTGATGCCTTCAAGCAGGTGATCGCCGAAGGGGGCAACATCGGCAGCCTGCTCAAGCAGATGGGTAACGTTTCCAGTAGCTATGCGGTAGGCCAACTGCTTAACGCCTTCTCTTATATGGCGTTGGCCAGTTCGTTCCTGGGGGTGTCGCTGGGGCTGTTTGATTTCCTCGCCGACTTCTTCAAGTTCAAGGATAACCAGGCAGGCCGCACCAAATCGGCACTGGTGACCTTCGTGCCACCAACCCTGGCCGCGTTACTGTTCCCGAACGGTTTCCTGTACGCCATCGGCTTTGCTGGGCTGGCCGCCACCATTTGGGCTGTGATCGTTCCTGCCATGATGGCACGCGCCAGCCGCCGCCGTTTCCCACAGGCCAGCTACCGCGCTCCCGGCGGCCAAGGCATGATCCTGTTCATCATCCTGTTTGGGGTGATTAACGCCGTGGCTCACGTGCTAACGCTATTAGATCTGCTGCCGGTGTTTAAATAAGCCTCAAGGGCGGCTAAGGCCGCCCGTTTTCCCCACTCTTTTTGCGCGCGGCTCTTGCCTGAAAAGCACGGCGCGAGTAACTTGTCGCAACTTCCTAAAATCTATGTTGACAGGGTATTCCAATGGCAAGAGCGAACGAAATCAAGCGCGGTATGGCAATCAATTACAACGGCAAACTGCTGCTGGTAAAGGACATCGATGTCCAGAGCCCAAGCGCCCGTGGTGCCAGCACGCTGTATAAAATGCGCTTCTCCGACGTCCGTACCGGGCTGAAGGTAGAAGAGCGTTTTAAAGGCGATGATATTCTGGACACCATCAGCCTCTCCCGCCGCAAGGTAAACTTCTCCTATATTGACGGCGAAGAGTATGTGTTCATGGACGATGAAGACTACACCCCTTATATCTTCAAGAAAGATCAGATCGAAGATGAGCTGCTGTTCATCCCTGAAGCGGGCTTGCCGGGTATGCAGGTACTGACGCTGGATGGCCAGGTGCTTGCGTTGGAACTGCCGCAGACCGTGGATATGGAAATTGTTGAAACCGCTCCGGGCATCAAAGGGGCTTCTGCCAGTGCGCGTAACAAACCGGCCACCATGGCGACCGGCCTGACCATTCTGGTACCTGAGTACCTGAGCAGCGGTGATAAAATCCGCATTCATATTGCAGAACGCCGCTATATGAGCCGCGCAGACTAGTCAACGGTGGGGGCGCAACCTGAGTGCGCCCTGCTTTGCTAGAGTAATTCCGGGAAAAACCGCCGCTTCAACGCCAACTCGACCCCACGAACCTCCGCCAAACCTTTCAACCGACCGATGGCCGAATAGCCCGGATTGGTTTTCTTCTTCAGATCGTCCAGCATCTGATGACCATGGTCTGGTCGCATTGGGATAGGCCGCAGATCACCCGCTTTATGACGGCGCTGTTCTTCAGTCAGAATAGCTTCAACCACCGCTACCATATCCACATCCCCTTGTAAGTGCGCCCCTTCATGGAAGGTTTTAGGGTTTTGCTCGCGGCAGGTAGCGCGCAGGTGGGTAAAGTGAATGCGATCGCCAAAGGTTTCAATCATCCGCACCAGATCGTTATCCGCGCGCACGCCGTAAGAACCGGTACACATGGTGAAGCCGTTATAGATGCTATCTACCGTCTCTTTCAGCCACTGCATATCTTCGATGGTGGAAACAATACGTGGCAAGCCAAGGATTGGACGAGGTGGATCATCGGGATGCACTGCCAACCTGACACCCACCTCTTCCGCTACCGGCACGATAGCGCGCAGGAAGACGGCCATATTTTCACGCAGTTGCGCCTTATTGATATGATCGTACTCCGCCAGCCGGGCACGGAACTGATCGAGCGTGTATCCCTCTTCCGCCCCAGGTAAGCCGGCAATGATGTTACCGGTCAGCTTGGCAATATCTGCCGTACTCATCGCCTTGAAATAGCGTTGTGCCTGGGCTTGCTCTTCGTCGGTGTAATCTTTTTCCGCCCCGCTACGGCACAAGATATGCAGATCGAAGGCCGCAAAGGCGATCTGATCAAAGCGTAAGGCCTTGGACCCATCTGGCAGTTGGTATTCCAGATCGGTACGCGTCCAGTCGAGGATCGGCATAAAGTTGTAGCACACGGTATCAATGCCACATTCCGCCAGATTGCGCAGCGATTGTTGATAGTTGGCGATATGACGTTGGTAGTTGCCGCTGTGGGTTTTAATTTCCTCATGCACCGGAATACTTTCCACCACCGACCACACCAGCCCTTTTTCCGCCAACAGAGCCTGACGCGCCTTGATCTGTTCAACCGGCCACACTTCGCCATTTGGGATATGGTGTAACGCGGTCACTACGCCGGTCGCACCTGCCTGACGCACATCATCCAGCGAAACCGGATCGTTCGGCCCATACCAACGCCATGTTTGTTCCATTGATTTATCCTTGTAAAAGTCGCTCTGTCATCGTTGAAGCGGTATCAGTGGTGAGGTAGATCGCAAAATCAAATCAATCCTGTTATACCACATTGCAGTAGATATCATTCATCTTTAACCTTACTGATTAGCGGCATGCTGTCAAAACAGAAACGTCGATTGATTGATCCAACTCACGATCCTGGGATATTTTGGACTGACCAATTTTATTCACCTCTCTACCGCTCTACACTGGCGGTTGTTAACAGATACGCGAGAGCCGGGCATACACCTGCAGCTAACTGGTCTGATAGCTTTATGCAAGCGATCAACCTGCCCTTGCTCTCGTCATGGAGCCATTAATGAAAACTATCGCCAACTCACCGTTGCCCGCCAAGACACAACTGCCCCAGTACGATCGCCAGAGCCTGCGCAGCCGAATTGTTCACCTGGGCTTTGGGGCTTTTCACCGCGCTCACCAGGCATTGCTGACCGACAGGGTACTCAACCGTAACGGCGGCGATTGGGGGATTTGTGAGATCAGCCTGTTCGGCGGAGATAAACTTTTCCAGACCCTGCGCGATCAGGATCATCTTTACACCGTGTTGGAAAAGGGCGCGGCGGGCGATCAGGCCATCGTGGTGGGGGCCGTTCACGAAAGCGTACATCGCAAATTGGAAGGCATCGACGCCGTGCTGGAAAAGCTGGCCGAGCCGCAGGTAGCGATAGTCTCTATGACCATAACGGAGAAAGGCTACTGCATCGAACCGGGTAGCGACCAATTGGACCTGCAACACGACGCGATCAAAGCCGATTTGGCTAATCCGATCCACCCCACCACGGTGCCGGGGATCCTGGTGGAAGCACTGCGCCGACGTCGAGAGCGCCATCTACCTGCCTTTAGCGTGCTGTCCTGCGACAACATTCCAGAGAATGGGCACGTGGTGCGCAATGCGGTGACCGGGCTGGCCAAAGCGCGCGATCCACAGCTGGCCGAGTGGATCGCTCAACACGTCACCTTCCCCAGCACCATGGTCGATCGCATCGTTCCGGCCGCTACGCCAGAAACGCTGGATGAAATTGCTACAGCCCTGGGTAGCGTGCGTGATGAATGCGCTATCGCCTGTGAACCCTTCATTCAATGGGTGGTGGAAGATAATTTTGTTGCTGGCCGCCCACGCTGGGAGGATGCCGGTGTGCAACTGGTGGACGATGTTCTGCCGTTCGAGCAGATGAAACTGCGGATGCTCAACGGCAGCCACTCCTTCCTGGCCTACCTCGGCTATCTGGCGGGTTACCAATACATTGTTGACTGCATGGCGGATGAGAATTATCGCCGCGCCGCGCACCATTTGATGTTGAACGAGCAGGCTCCAACGCTGCAGGTCGCTGGCATCGATCTGGCCGCCTACGCGGAGCAGTTGATCGAACGTTACAGCAACCCGGCACTGCAACACCGCACTTGGCAGATCGCTATGGATGGCACGCAAAAGTTGCCTCAGCGCCTGCTGGAGTCGATCCGTTGGCATCGGCAATATGGCGGCAGCCATGCGGGGCTTGCGCTTGGCGTAGCGGGCTGGATGCGTTATGTCGGAGGGATTGATGACGCCGGGCAACCGATTGATATCCGCGACCCAATGCTGGCCACGTTGCAGCAGGCCGTTAGCAGCTCACAGGACGGTGAACCCCGCGTGGCCGCGTTGCTGGCGTTGAAAAGCGTGTTTGGCGAGCAGTTGCCAGCGGATAGTGCGTTTGTGGCGGAGGTCACACAGGCCTATCTGTCATTGCGCGATCGAGGGGCACGCCAGACGGTAAAAGATTGGGTAACCACCCAGTTGAATTGATCCCTATCGGCCGCCATGCCAATCTGCCAGGCATGACGGCCACTTGACGTTTGAATTTAGATTAACGGTATTCCAGCGTCATTATTCCGAGTTTTTTCTGCTGATCCAACCACTTGATCTCGCTCTTGCCGAGATTCATTGGCAGCTCTTTGCTACCGCTCTCCAGGCTCGCTAACTGATGTTTGCTGGTGTAGTTTTGCCCATCGCGATGGCATTGCGTTTGCGCCGTTGAGTCAGCGACTTCCACCGTGCAAGGGCCTTCGACAATGGCGCCATAGAAGTGGATCACGCCACCGGTAGCTGCATTGGCCACGCCTGCTGCCAGCCATGAAAACAACATTCCTGCGATCAAAAACAACCGTAAGCTTTTCATGGTCACCTCACTTGTTATTAAACCAATATAAACCTGAAAAAAAGTTCTTGGATTAAACGCAAGTTAGAGAGGTTTTATCTATTTATCATCTAGTTAGATGAAACACCACCTCTCTGGCGGCGCATAATTTATTGCTGCAAAATACAGATTTCAAGTCGGAAAAGTCTTAATTTGATATCCAGCAACGGCCTGCGGTGAAGACGGCTTGACGTGCGCAATCCTGGTCAGTCGGTTAGGCTATGAAAGGTGTGGAGAAAACGAATCAACATGCGGGATCTGGGGAAGTCATGCCGAGCCCCACTCGGCATGACTAGAGGACTTAACGATAAATTACCGTCATTATTGCGAGTTTTTTCTGCTGATCTACCCACCGCATTTCGGTGGTACCGATATTCAGCGGAAGTTCTTTACTGCTGGCATCAAAACTTGCCAGCCTTTGCGTGCCTGTGTAGTTATGCCCGTTACGATAGCATTGGGTATTCGCCGTTGAGTTACTAACATCTACCGTACAAGGCCCTTCGACAATGGCACCCACGAAGTTGATAACACCACCTGTGGAACCCGCATGACTTGCTGCCATCCATGAAAACAACGCTCCTGCGATCATAATTAACCGTAAGCTATTCATGGCAACCTCACTTTTGTTAAGCCACTTTAAAGATAGGTTATTTTTTTAGGAATAATCGCAAGGATAGGCGGTTTTTTTCATGGCTAATCGGTACATTAAGGTCGTGGAAACAATACGGTACGGTACAATTGACTTTGTTAATGCCACGTTTTTTATGGGAAAAGTCCTAACTTTTTAGCGAAAAAAAAACGCCAAAAATGGGCGGTTTTCATGTTTAAATTTGTGATCTGCCCCTCCTATTGGCCAATAGCGATAAAAAAGCAAATAATTGCCCACTTTTAATCAATTGAAAACATCATTAACGGGAATTTCCAAATGACAAAAACCAATCTGATCACCGGCTTTCTCGGTAGCGGGAAAACCACCACTATTCGACACCTGTTGGCCAATAAGCCGGAAAATGAGCGTTGGGCCGTGCTGGTCAACGAGTTTGGCGAGATTGGTATCGATGGCGCCCTGCTGGCCGACAGCGGAGCGATATTGAAAGAGATCCCCGGTGGCTGCATGTGTTGCGTTAACGGACTACCTATGCAGGTAGGGTTGAATATGTTGCTGCAACAGGCCAAACCCGATCGGTTACTGATTGAACCCACTGGATTAGGTCACCCTAAGCAGATCCTGGCGCTGTTGACCCAGGAAACCTATGGCGGATGGATCGATTTGCTGGCAACGATCTGTGTGCTTGATCCCCGCCAACTCAACGAATCTCGCTATAGCGAAAATGAAAATTTCCGCGATCAGCTGGCCGCAGCCGACGTCATCATCGCCAATAAAATGGATACCTGGCAGCCGCAAGATGTCCAGGCATTGGAAGCCTGGCAAACGCTGCATGGCCAGCAGCGGCCGGTCTTTTCCATCGAGCAAGGGCGCATGGATATCAAGCTGTTGGATCGGCCACGCACCAATTGCACAGAATTGCCGGACGCACAGCATCATCATAGCCACGCCAAGACCCAAGGATTGGCAGCGTTGCGTTTGCCTGAAAACTCCCGCTGGCGCCGCGCCCTTAATCAAGGTCAAGGATTCACCAGCTGCGGCTGGATTTTCGATGGGGAAACCGTCTTTGATACCGTCGGCATGATGGAATGGATCAGGTTAGCACCGGTTGATCGGGCCAAGGCGGTGGTTCGCATTGCCGAAGGCAGTTTGCTGATCAACCGCCAAGGGCAGGATCTCAGTATCGAGACGCGCCCCGCAGCTCCGCTCGACAGCCGTATCGAATTGATCCACAGCGACGAGGCCAACTGGAATGCTTTGCAATCGGCCTTGTTTAACATCCGTTTAAGTTAATGCTTTTAACGTTGGCATTATTTTTTGATTTTTTACAGGTTAGCCATGACACGCCGCAATTTACCCTTCATCCTCATGCTCAACGTCTTGGGCATCGTGCTATTTCTTTCCTGGTATTTACCCACGGATCACGGGTTCTGGTTCAAGATTGACTCAGCAATCTTTTTCTTCTTCAACCAACATCTGGCCAGCGATGCCTGGTTTCTGAGAATGGTGGCGATCACCAACAATCGGATATTCGACGTCATTTCGCTCATCGCCATGGGGCTGCTGTACCTTTACTTCTACCTCAAGCAGGATGCCTTTGGCCGCCGCCGTCTGATCGTTACCGGCGTCGTGATGTTGTTAACGGGGGTGGTGCTCAACCAGTTTGGTCACCTGCTGCCGGTAAAACACGCCAGCCCCACCCTGACCTTTGACAATATCAACCGGGTCAGCGAACTCACCGGCATCCCCACCAAAGACGCCTCCAGCGACAGCTTCCCTGGCGATCATGGCATGATGCTGATGATTTTCTCCTGCTTTATGCTGCGCTACTTTAACCGCACGGCATTTGCCATCGCGCTGCTGATCACCCTGGTCTTCTGCCTGCCACGCATCATGATCGGCGCACATTGGTTCACCGATATTGCCGTCGGCTCGCTGTCGGTGGTGATGGTCGGTACCAGTTGGTGGCTGATGACACCGGCCAGCGATGTTGTGATCCACTGGTTGAACTGCAAACTACCCGGTAAGTATCGTCCAACGCAGCCATAACTTTAGATTATGATAGCCGGGAGGCCCGCGCCTCTCGGTTATTTACCTGTCGCATCTTGTTTACTCAACAACCACACCGTTAACATGCCTACCCCATTAATTAACGTCAATCCAACATAACCGCCGAACCGCGATTTTTTATATGAAGATTTACATTATGTTACATCACAATTTCATATAAAGAATGTCGGAAAAAGGCTCGCAATCCTCACGTCATTCCGGTACTCTCGGATGCGTTTGTGCCTGGTTTAGCTTGGCTCGTTAGTAAAAATCCGAAAACTGTGCGTTCCTGCACATTTCCGATGCTAACTGATTGTCCTTCCTGCCGGTGCCAACTAGTCTCGTTTCGTTTGGTATTTTTCAGATAACGACTTGCGTCGTTAAGGACTTCAAGGGAAAACAATTACAATGGTCAAATCTCAACCTTTTCTGAGATATTTTTTGCGGGTATTACCTGCAATTGCGGCAGCCTTGGTGCTCTCCGCCTGTAGCTCAACAAACACTTCGAAGTTAGATAGATCACAAACTGAGATGCATGCAGTTAATGACAAAAACGGTCTTTTACTGCAAGCCTCTCAGGATGAATTCGAAGCGATGGTGCGTAACGTTGACGTCAAGTCAAAGATTATGGACCAGTATGCTGACTGGAAAGGCGTCCGCTACCGTTTAGGCGGTGAAAGCAAGCGCGGTATTGATTGCTCGGCGTTTGTGCAACGTACCTTCCGCGAACAGTTTGGTATGGCTCTGCCCCGCTCAACCTATGAGCAAGAAGATATGGGCAAGCAAATTCAACGCGCCAAACTGCGCCCAGGTGATTTAGTGCTGTTCCGCGCTGGTTCTACTGGCCGCCACGTCGGCATCTATCTGGGTAACGACAAATTCGTTCATGCCTCTACCAGCAGTGGTGTGACAATCTCTAGCCTTTCGGATAACTATTGGGATAAACGTTATCGTGAAGGCCGCCGGTTACTGGGTAAAAGTTCCAGCTAACGGCGTAGTATCTGAATCTGGTCCTGAAAGCCAAACAAACGAGACGAGAACGCTGCCCCAGGGCAGCGTTTTTTTTCACTGTAACGCTGGCGCCGAACAAACCCGCATCGCTATTTTCGATTATCACAGTGCCATAAACCACGCAACGGTTGAAAAAATAGCCTATTATCGTCAAGTGACATGCCATTTCGTAACGCGCTATTTACGCTATGTCTAAACAGACAGCCTCAGTGCGAGCCAAACGAATAATGACGCAGGCAGGATCGGTGGGATATATTAATCACCAGCAATATAACAATAATATTTTTATGCTGCGCTCAGGGGGCGAGTAATGGGATTGAAGGGAGCATTTGCACGCCATGCGTCCAACACACGGCGTAGCCTGACTAAAAGCGCTATTGTCGCGGTCGTTTTCTTCATTGTGTTTACCTCTGTTACTTTATTTCTGATCAATCATCAACGCTCGCAATATCAGCATAAAATCGAAAACCGTACGCAAAAATTTGCCGTTAATTACCTCGATCATCTGCAAGAAATGATGCAACAAATCATGCCGCTTACCGGTAAACCCTGCGAACAGGCCCAGTCCGATCTGACCTACCGTGCCGCTTTTACCGCCGGCGTACGCACCTTTGTTCTGGTAAAAGACGGTTTTGCCTATTGCTCCTCGGCAACCGGTAACATGATGCTGCGGATGAGCCATATTTATTCCGAGATCGACTGGCATAAACCACTGGATATGGCATTACAACAAGGCACGCCGATGGTGCCCGGAAAACCGGCGATTGCCGTGTGGCTGCGCCAACCAGGGCCAGGCAATACCGGCATATTAGCCACGCTGGATCTCACCCTGGCCCCCTACCTGCTGCTCAGTTCACGTGATAGAGATACTCCCGGATTTGCCATCGTGATTGGAGGGCATGCGGTAACCACCTTCAGTTCGAATATGCTGCCACTAGCGCAATTACCTAAAAGCCACGCCAGCCAGCTAGCCGTCCCGGGCTATCCACTGAGTATGATCTTCTATCACCAATCCCTGACGGCTAACGATATCCGTTTGACCGTGCTGGGTAGCCTGGTGCTTTCCCTGATGGTGGGCGTGCTGTATTACTACATGCAGATACTGCGTCAAAGCCCCGAACGCGCGCTGATGAGAGGCATCAAACACAATGAGATCTTTGTTGAATATCAACCGGTGTTCCACTCCGCAACCAACACTATCGCCGGCCTTGAGGCATTGATCCGCTGGCAACATCCCACCGAGGGGCGCATTCCACCCGATCTGTTTATCCCCTATGCCGAAAGCGAAGGGTTGATCGTAGCGCTGACCCGCCACCTGTTCCGTAGGATCGTGGCCGATATCCCGCAATTGGTGCAAGCTCTGCCACGGGGAGCAAAACTGGGCATCAATCTTGCCCCTTCCCACCTTAATGCGCCTTCGTTCCATGACGATATCACCGAGCTGCTGGCTAAGTTGCCGGCCGACTATTTCACCGTGGTGTTTGAAATCACCGAGCGCGGTATGGTGGAAGAACAAAACGCCTTGGAAGAGTTTGATTGGCTACATCGCCAAGGGGTTGAAATCGCAGTAGATGACTTTGGTACCGGCCACAGCGCCTTAATCTATCTACAACGCTTTACCCTGGATTACCTCAAGATCGACCGCGGTTTCGTCAATACCATCGGCCAGGATACGGCGACCGCTCCCGTCCTGGACGCTGTGATCTCGCTGTCTAAAAAACTGAAAATGCTGACCGTGGCGGAAGGCGTTGAAACCGCCGAACAGGTGAATTTTCTGCAAGAACGCGACGTTAATTTTATGCAGGGCTATTATTTCAGTAAGCCACTGGGTATTGAGGAGTTTGTGGCCTTTTGCCAGAATAAGGCCGTTTTTGATTATCGGGCCGCAGTTAACCCCTGATATTTAAACTTCTTTACTCAGAAAACCAGCCTGAAATGCTATGCTACCGGCTGGATTAATTGACTTATATCCGACGTATTTCAAACCATGGCTTGAAAGGCGACGGGTATAGATAGCAGGAGCTTACCGTAGAGATGTCCGTACGCATTTTTGCTGCCTTGGTGCTTTCGGCACTCAGTTTTAGCATGCAGGCCGAAACCCTTAATGAAAGCTACGCTTTCGCCACGCTCGGTGAACCGAAATATTCCACCGACTTTAGCCATTTTGACTACGTGAACCCAGCGGCCCCCAAGGGCGGCGACGTTCGGCTGGCAGCCATCGGCACCTATGATAACTTCAACCGTTTCGCCTTGCGCGGTGTACCCGGTGAAAGAACCGGGGAACTCTACGATACGCTGTTCACCAGCTCGGACGATGAACCTTCCAGCTATTATCCGCTGATTGCGGAATCGGCTCGTTACCCGGCAGATATGCGTTGGATGGAGCTGGATATCAACCCACGCGCGCGCTTCCATGATGGCAGCCCGATCACCGCCGCCGACGTGGCTTTCACCTTCAACAAATTTATGACCGAAGGGGTGCCGCAATTCCGTTCGTCTTATAAAGGCGTCACGGTCAAGGCCATCTCCCGTCTGACTGTTCGCATAGAACTTCCCAAACCGGATAGAGATCAGCTACTCGGCCTTTTAAGCCTGCCGGTGATGCCAGAAAGCTTCTGGAAAGACCATAAACTGAATGAGCCACTGACTGTTCCCCCACTAAGCAGTGGCCCTTATAAAATCAGCAGCTACCGATTGGGCCAATATATTACCTATGAGCGTGTACGTGACTATTGGGCCGCCAATCTGCCGGTGAATCGTGGGCGCTATAACTTCGATACGCTGCGTTACGACTATTACCTGGACGATAAGGTGGCGCTGGAAGCCTTTAAAGCCGGGGCTTACGATTTCCGCGTCGAAGGCTCGCCAAAAAGCTGGGCCACCCAGTATCAGGGCGGCAACTTCGCTCGCAACTTCATCATCAAACAGGATGAAACCAATCAGGCGGCACAGAATGCCCGCTGGTTAGCGTTCAATATCCAGCGCCCGATTTTCGCCGATCGCCGGGTTCGGGAAGCCATTACCCTGGCCTTCGACTTCGACTGGATGAACAAGGCGCTGTATTACGATGCCTATCAGCGCGCCAACAGCTATTTCCAGAATACCGAATACGCGGCCACCGGCTACCCAGACGCTGCGGAACTGGCCTGGCTGGCCCCGCTGAAAGGCAAAGTGCCAGCAGAAGTGTTTACCTCGATCTATCAGCCTCCAACATCCGACGGCAGCGGCAATGACCGGGCTAACCTGCTGAAAGCCACCGAGTTGCTTAAACAGGCCGGTTGGGAAGTGAAAAACCAGCAGTTGGTTAACAGTCAAACCGGTAAACCCTTTACCTTTGAACTGATGTTGCCGAGTGGCAGCAATTTCCAATATGTACTGCCTTTCCAGCACAACCTGAAGCGGTTGGGTATCGATATGCAGATCCGTGAGATCGACATCAGCCAATTCACCCGCCGTATGCGCGAGCGTGATTTTGATATGATGCCGAGGGTCTACCCCGCTATGCCGTTCCCCAACTCCAACCTGCAGATCTACTGGGCCACAGAATATCTGAATTCCAGCTACAACAGCCCTGGCGTCAGCGATCCAGCCGTCGATGCCCTGATAGAGCAGATCATGAAGCATCAAGGGGATGAAAAAGCGTTGCTGTCCCTTGGCCGCGCACTGGATCGGGTGTTGACCTGGAACATGTATATGCTGCCGATGTGGTACTCCAATCACGACCGTTACGCCTATTGGGACAAATTCTCTTCGCCAGCGGTACGCCCGGCCTATTCGATCGGGTTCGACAACTGGTGGTTCGACGTCAACAAGGCGGCACGCTTGCCGGCGCAACGGCAATAAGGAGCCTCAGGTGGCCGCTTATCTGATACGCAGATTACTGCTGGTGATCCCCACGCTGTGGGCGATCATCACCATTAACTTTTTCATTGTGCAAATCGCCCCCGGTGGGCCGGTCGATCAGGCCATTGCCTCCATTGAGATGGGGCAAACCAGCGGTTTTGGCGGCGGTGGCGCGGGTGAAGGCCTTGGGCATATGAAGGCTGGCGCGGGCAACGTGACCGAAGGCCAATACCGTGGCTCACGCGGCCTGGATCCCGAGGTGATCGCCGAGATCACCAAACGTTACGGCTTCGACAAGCCGCTGCACGAACGCTATTTCACCATGCTGTGGAACTACATGCGCCTCGATTTCGGCGATAGCCTGTTCCGCGGTGCCTCGGTGATGCAACTGATCGGCCAGAGCCTGCCAGTCTCCGCATCCCTGGGGCTGTGGAGTACGCTGATCATCTATCTGGTGTCGATCCCGCTGGGGATCCGCAAAGCCATCCACAACGGCAGCGCCTTTGACACCTGGAGCAGCACACTGATTATCATCGGCTACGCCATTCCGGCATTCCTGTTCGCCATCCTGATGATCGTGCTATTCGCCGGTGGCAGCTATCTGGACTGGTTCCCGCTGCGCGGGCTGGTTTCCAGCAACTTCGACACGCTGCCGTGGTACGGTAAAATCACCGATTATCTGTGGCACATTACCCTGCCTGTGCTGGCAACGGTGATCGGTGGCTTTGCCGCCCTGACCATGCTGACCAAAAACTCGTTTCTTGACGAGATCCGCAAACAGTACGTGGTCACCGCCCGCGCCAAAGGGCTGGACGAGAAGAAGATCCTTTACCGCCACGTGTTCCGTAACGCCATGCTGCTGGTGATCGCCGGTTTCCCGGCCACCTTTATCAGCATGTTTTTCACCGGTTCGTTGTTGATCGAAGTGATGTTCTCGCTCAACGGCCTTGGTCTGCTGGGCTACGATGCTACCCTGCAACGCGACTATCCGGTGATGTTCGGAACGCTCTACATATTTACCCTGATCGGCCTGCTGTTGAATATCGTCAGCGATATCACCTATACCCTGGTCGATCCGCGCATTGATTTCGAGGGCCGTCAATGAGCCGCTTAAGCCCCATCAATCAGGCCCGCTGGGCACGTTTTCGCAGCAACCGCCGTGGTTACTGGTCGCTGTGGATTTTTCTGGCTGCCTTTGCGCTCAGCCTGGCCGCCAACCTGATCGCCAACGACCGGCCGTTGCTGGTGCGCTATGAAGGCCGGCTGTATGTACCCTTTATGGTCAACTATAGCGAAAAGACCTTCGGCGGGGAGCTGAATACCACTACCGATTTTCAGGATCCCTTTGTTATCAAGCAGATTGAGCAACACGGCTGGGCCATCTGGGCCCCGATCCGCTTTAGCTACAACACCATCAACTTTGCCACTGAAGTGCCCTTCCCGTCCCCACCGTCACGCCAGAACCTACTCGGCACCGACAGTAATGGCAGCGATGTGCTGGCCCGGGTGCTGTACGGTTTCCGTATCTCAATGCTGTTTGGGTTGGCACTAACGCTGTGTTCCAGCGTGATTGGTATCTGTGCGGGAGCGACGCAGGGCTATTACGGCGGCCGATTCGATCTTTGGGGGCAACGGCTGATCGAGGTCTGGTCGGGGATGCCGACGCTGTTCCTGATCATCCTGTTGTCCAGCATCATCCAACCCAATTTCTGGTGGTTGTTAGGCATCACCATCCTGTTTGGTTGGATGAGCCTGGTGGGCGTAGTACGTGCCGAATTCCTGCGTACCCGCAATTACGACTACATTCGTGCCGCCAGAGCGATGGGCGTGCCGGATCGCGTGATTATGTATCGCCATATGCTGCCTAACGCCATGGTGGCCACGCTGACCTTCCTGCCGTTTATTCTTTGCGGTTCGATCACCACCCTCACCTCTCTCGATTTCCTCGGCTTCGGCTTGCCGCTCGGTTCGCCTTCGTTGGGTGAGCTCCTTTTACAGGGCAAAAACAACCTGCAAGCTCCGTGGTTGGGCATTACCGCCTTCCTGGTACTGGCGGTGCTGCTCTCACTGTTAATCTTTATCGGCGAAGCGGTGCGCGACGCCTTCGACCCAAGCAAGGCGCATTAATATGACCACTCCTCTGCTCGCTATTCAGGATCTCAGCATCGCCTTCCGCCAGGGAGGCAGCTTGAATCAGGTGGTCAACGGCGTCTCGTTACAGGTGGAACAAGGGGAAACGCTGGCGTTGGTGGGTGAATCAGGCTCAGGCAAAAGCGTCACCGCCCTCTCCGTGCTGCGGCTGTTGCCTTCCCCGCCGGTGGTGTATCCCGGTGGGGATATTCTGTTTAACGGCAACTCACTGTTACATGCATCAGAAGCCGAACTGCGCAAAGTACGTGGCAACCAGATCTCAATGATATTCCAGGAGCCGATGGTGTCGCTCAACCCGCTGCACACCATCGAAAAGCAACTGGCCGAAGTGCTGATGCTCCACATGGGTATGCGCCGTGACAGCGCCCGCGCCGAAATTATTCAGTGCCTGGATCGGGTGGGAATACGTAACGCCAAAGGGCGCCTGAAGGACTATCCCCATCAACTCTCCGGCGGAGAACGTCAGCGAGTAATGATCGCCATGGCGGTGTTGACCAAGCCCAAACTGTTGATTGCCGATGAGCCGACCACCGCGCTAGACGTGACCATTCAAGCGCAGATCCTGATGCTGCTGAAAGAGTTAAAGCAGGAGCTGGGGATGGGATTGCTGTTCATCACCCACAACCTGAACATCGTGCGCCGGTTGGCGGATAACGTGGCGGTAATGCGCCAAGGGTTGTGCGTAGAGCAAAATAGTCGTGACGGCCTGTTTAGCGCCCCACAGCACGCCTATACCCGTCAGCTATTGGCTGCGGAAGACGTGGGCAAGCCTCTGCCGCTACCGGCCAGCGATAAGCCCATGCCGCTGCTGAAAGTGGAACACCTGCAGGTCAGCTTCCCGATCAAACGTGGCCTGTTACGGCGCATTGTCGATCAGAACTACGCGCTGAAAGATCTGAGCTTCGAAATACAGCCTGGGGAAAGCGTGGGGCTGGTGGGTGAATCGGGTTCAGGCAAGAGCACGACTGGCCTGGCACTACTGCGCCTGTTGAGCTCCAAAGGTGCGATCTGGTTTGATGGCCAACCGCTGCATCAGTTCAATAACCAGCAGATGCTGCCTTACCGCAGCCGGATGCAGATCGTGTTCCAGGACCCCTATTCCGCGCTGAATCCACGCCTGAACGTGCTGCAAATCATCGCCGAAGGTCTGGAGATCCACCAGCAACTGACCGCCGAGCAACGCGAACAGCGGGTGATTGAGGCGTTGGAGGAAGTCGGATTGGATCCGGCCCTGCGCTATCGTTATCCCACGGAGTTTTCCGGTGGGCAGCGCCAGCGTATCGCCATTGCCCGCGCGCTGATCCTGCAACCACAGCTGTTGATCCTGGATGAACCGACGTCCTCGTTGGATAAATCAGTGCAGGCGCAGATCCTGACGCTACTGAAGTCGCTTCAGCTTCGTCACCGGCTGGCCTATCTGTTTATCAGCCATGATTTGCAGGTGGTACGATCGTTGTGCCATCAGGTGATCGTACTGCGTCAGGGAGAAGTCGTGGAGCAGGGTGACTGCCAGACGATTTTCAACGCACCTGCTGCTGCCTATACGCAGCAGTTATTGCAGTTGGTTGATTAGCGGCATCATTCAGAAGGGGTACTGCGCGCTGAGCTGCTCGGCAATCGCCGCGCCGACGTTTTTCAAGCGGCACATGGCGGCACTTTCATCACATTGATGAACGAACAGGCAAGGCTCGCCTTCCCATTCAACGATGGAGCAGTTGACCTGGATCTCTTGCAGAGACAGGTTGAGCTGCTGCATGACCCGCCAGGCTTCACGCCCGTCATGGCTGAGCAGCTTGAGGCCGATCAGATCGTTATCTTCGTCTATGCCGCTAAGCGGAATCGGTTCAACCTTGCTGCCGGTAAAACCTGATAGCCAACGATAACTTTGCGGCAAGCGATGCACTACCGAAAGCTGGAAACTATCCACATGAAATCCCTAGTATGAAAAGATGAAACACTTTTTACATCACAGGATGTCTTAGTTATAGCCGGGATAATCCGACTTTGCTGCCCACAAATGTTATTTTTAAGTAAAATTTGCAACAAACAATTAACCACATCCTGCGCTTGCTGATATCACTCAGTTTTTCTCCACCGTAGAAGGTTCTCTCACGGCGTTTTGCGACTCAGCTCGCATTTTTGCGTTATATGTAACCCTTTCCCGCCGCGATCTCAACATTTTTTTCTTGCAATGCGGTTACTTTACAATCGGTATAATTTTACATTGTGCAAACATCTCGCTCAAACACCTGAGGCAGGTTAAATCAATAATATTTTGATTTAAAACAATATTAGCCTGATTAGCCGCCAAGGAAACGCCCTGTTAGCCAGCGGGTTGCACCTCTGGCCACCTGGGAAAGTAACTCTGCCATATTTAACAAAAAAACTACAGTTCGTTTGATTGCCGTTTAGTTAGCCTGCATATATTTAGCAACAAACTTAAACTTGCAAGCAGGTAGATTGGGGTCTAATTGCATTTGATCTCCCTCACCCCAATCCTCTCCCCGAGGATAGGGTACTGGCCCGGAGCTGTAATCAGGTGCGAGAGCCAATCTGTGGTGCGCATCAAGGGCGGAGGTCAGGTACAGGACTTAACATATGGCACATTCGTTGGAAGAGCCAATGTGAGCTCAGTAACGATAAAACAACTCGATCGGTCCCCTCTCCCTGTGCTGTCTCTTATACACAACTCGGCATCTTACTGTTTTTTATGGGAATTATTTCAAGCAAATCAATAGGGCACTCGGAAAAATTCTCTTTAAAATCAGCCTGCTATGTTTCTCAAATTACGGCCATTTGACCGCAACTTGAGATGTGTATAAGAGACAGCTCCCTGTGGGAGAGGGTTAGGGTGAGGGGCTAATCAGGCAGGATTATTGCGCGGACGGCTGGCATAAAAATAGAACAGCACCGCCACG
The DNA here is from genome assembly GCF_003668775.1 of Serratia sp. 3ACOL1. Classification (NCBI taxonomy): domain Bacteria; kingdom Pseudomonadati; phylum Pseudomonadota; class Gammaproteobacteria; order Enterobacterales; family Yersiniaceae; genus Serratia; species Serratia sp. 3ACOL1. The sequence continues at coordinate 2,491,351 of NZ_CP033055.1, forward strand.
ATGCTGCACAGGGCCATAGATGAAACCATCGGCCATGCGCTCTTACCTGGGGCCAAGGACAGTATTGCCCCGACCAGCGCGCCTATGCTGAAGCGCAACGTCCCAGCCAGCGAAGAGGCTGTTCCCGCCATATGGGGGAAATCGTCCAGGATCACCGCCATCGCGTTAGACGAGATCATGGCGATACAGCCGAGATAAACCGCCACCCCGAGCACCAAAGCCCAGAAACCCAGTCCGCTGGCGGTGACGGCCAGCAACCACACCCCCATCGTCAATTGCACAAACAGGCCTAGGCGGAACATTTTAACCGCCCCCAGGCGGCGCACGTTGCGGCTATTGATCAGGGTCGTCAGGAACAGAAACACGATGTTCAGCGCAAAGTAATAACCAAAATGCTGCGGTGAAACGTTATTCAGCTCGATATAGACAAATGGCCCGGCGCTGAGGAAAGAAAACATCCCGGCAAACGAGAAAGCACTGGCCAGCATATAGCTCAACACGCGTTTGTGGCGGAACAACGAGCCGAAATTCCTGAGCGTGGTGAGCAAATGGAATTTTTGCCGCCGCTCCTTGGGCAACGTCTCCTTGATAAAGAACGCCACCAGTACCGACCCCAACAGCGCCGCAGCCCCCATGGTCCAGAAGATGGCATGCCAGCTGAACCATAGCAGCAGCACGCCACCGATCATCGGAGCCAGCAATGGCGCAATGGTCATCACCAGGATCACGAACGACATCATGCGTGAGAACTCGTCCTTGGTGAACATGTCACGCATCAGGGCGTTGATCACCACGCTTGCCGCCGCTGCGGCCAGCCCGTGCAGGAAGCGCAGGTTGATCAGTTGCTCTACCGATTGGGCCATCGCACAGGCCCCACCGGCGATAGCAAAAATCAGCGTGCCCCACAGGATCACCGGTTTGCGACCAATGCTGTCGGACATCGGCCCATAGAACAATTGGCCAACGGCAAAGCCCAGCATATAGGCGCTGAGCGTCATCTGCACCCGGCCAGACTCCACGCCAAACTCCTGGGCGATTATCGGCATGCTGGGCAAGTACATGTCGATCGCCAGCGGCATCAGCATGGACAGCAGGCCCAGAATAAAGATCAAACCGAGGTGAGAGGTCCGGTTCTGTTGCACGTTCAACGACTCCTTGGTCGGTCGCAAAAATTAATCCAGCAGGTGCGGTGCGCCTACGCTGGCAATCTCTTCTTCGGTCAGCGGGCGATATTCCCCCGGTGCCAAATCGTGATCCAACACAATGGCACCAATGCACTCACGGTGTAATTCGATGACCCGATTACCCACTGCTGCAAACATGCGCTTCACCTGATGGTAACGCCCTTCGCTGATGGTGAGGCGCACCAGGGTATCTTCGATTTTTTCCAACTTCGCTGGCTTGGTCAGATTTTTTTCGTTATGCAGCTGCACGCCTTGCTCGAACTGCTGAGCGGTATCAGCGGCCAACGGATGTTCCAACGTCACCAGATAGGTTTTCTCACACTCGTGGCGCGGTGAGGTGATACGGTGCGACCACTGGCCGTCATCGGTCATCAGTACCAGGCCGGTGGTATCAATATCCAGCCGCCCTGCCGCATGCAGCTTGTACGCGACGGGTTCATCCAGGAAATAGAGCACGGTTGGATGATCCGGATCGTCGGTAGAGCACACATAGCCCTGTGGCTTATTGAGCATGAAATAACGTGGCCCGTTCAGCTGTGACAACACGTTGCCATCAAACCGCACTTCCTGTTCCGGAGCCAGCTTGAGCGCCCCGCTCTTGACCACTTCACCGTCTACGGTGACACGTTTTGCACGGAGTTCACGCGCTACCAGCGCGCGGCTGATACCCAACTGCTGAGATAAAAACTTGTCCAGTCGCATTGAATCTGCTTTGCCTGTCGTTGTTATGATCGCATTGATCTGGTTGCTAAATATGACGCCCCGTTGTCGCACCAGGTGCAAAAAACAGGTTCGAAGAGGATGTTCGCGTAGGGAAGCCGCTTAGTATAGCGACGGAAACGATGCCATAACAGGGGTAATTTCCATGCTTCTCGCACTGCGTAGCCGCAGAGGGCATAATAATAGAAATTTTTCCGCCGTCTGAGGAGCAAAATGTCACAATTTCAGTGGAATGTTACAGCCCACTTCAGCGAGCGGTACTAACGCATGGCTTTTACCCTACGCCCCTATCAGTTGGAAGCGGTCGACGCCACCATCAAGCATTTCCGCCAACATCCGGAACCGGCCCTGATCGTGCTGCCAACCGGCGCGGGCAAAAGCCTGGTGATCGCCGAGTTGGCAAAACGCGCCCGTGGCCGGGTGTTAGTGCTGGCCCACGTTAAAGAGCTGGTGGCGCAAAACCATAGCAAATACCGCGCTTACGGCCTAGAGGCCGACATCTTCGCCGCCGGGCTTCAGCAAAAAGAGAGCAGCGGTAAGGTGGTGTTTGGCAGCGTGCAATCGGTAGCACGTAATCTATCGCTGTTCGACGGCGCATTTTCCCTGCTGATCGTCGACGAATGCCACCGCATCAGCGACGATGACGACAGCCAATACCAACAGATTATTCAACACCTGCAAAAAACCAACCCGCAGTTGCGCCTGCTTGGGCTGACGGCCACCCCTTACCGGTTGGGCAAAGGCTGGATCTATCAATATCACTACCACGGTATCACCCGTGGCGACGGCAACAGTCTGTTTCGCGACTGCATTTATGAACTGCCGTTGCGCTATATGATTAAACACGGCTTCCTGGTGCCGCCAGAACGGCTGGATATGCCGATCGTGCAGTACGATTTCAGCCGCCTGGAGGCCAGAAGCAACGGCTTGTTCAGCGAAGTGGATCTTAACCGCGAGCTGAAACAGCAAAACCGCATTACGCCACACATCATCAGCCAGATCGTCGAATACGCCGAAACCCGCAAAGGCGTAATGATTTTTGCCTCCACGGTCGAGCATGCCCGTGAAGTGTATGGCCTGTTACCAGGTGGGGAAGCGGCTCTGGTCAGTGCCGAAACGCCGCCAGGCGAGCGTGACGCGCTAATCGAAGCCTTTAAGCAACAGCAGTTGCGCTACCTGGTTAACGTGGCGGTGCTGACGACGGGTTTCGACGCACCGCATGTCGATCTGATCGCTATTTTGCGGCCCACCGAGTCCGTCAGCCTGTATCAGCAGATCGTCGGGCGCGGTTTACGGCTGGCCCCAGGCAAGACCGACTGCCTGATCCTGGACTACGCAGGCAATCCCCACGATTTGTTCACGCCGGAAGTAGGCGTTAGCAAACCCCACTCAGACAGCCAACCGGTGCAGGTCTTTTGCCCTGGCTGCGGTTTTGCCAATCTGTTTTGGGGCAAATGCACCGAGAACGGCGACATCATCGAGCACTATGGCCGCCGCTGTCAGGGCTGGCTGGAAGATGATGAAGGGCATCGCGAGCAGTGTGACTACCGCTTCCGTTTCAAATGCTGCCCGCACTGCGGCGCAGAGAACGATATTGCGGCACGCCGCTGTCATCAGTGTCAGGAAGTATTGGTCGATCCGGACGATATGCTGAAGGCCGCATTGAAGCTGAAGGATGCGCTAGTCCTGCGCTGCGGCGGAATGGAACTGCAAAGCGGCAAGGACGACAAAGGGGAATGGCTGAAAGCCACCTATTATGACGAAGATGGCACCAGCACCAGCGAACGGTTCCGCCTGCAAACGCCCGCACAACGCAAGGCCTTCGAGATGCTGTTCCTGCGCCCGCACCAACGGGCACCAGGCGTCCCCTTCAGTTGGCAAAACGCGGCGGACATTCTGGCTCAGCAGGGGCTGTTGCGCCATCCAGACTTCGTCGTCGCGCGCAAACGCGGCCAGTTCTGGCAGATACGTGAAAAAGTTTTTGATTATCAGGGTCGCTTTCGCCGTGCCAATGAGCTGTATTAAGCCCGTGCGGCAGGTTTTCATTGCCCAGAGAGCGGCTTTCCGTTAAAATGCCGCCCGCTTTACCTGGGTTCGCCCAGTGTGAAAGCAGGTTATCGAGCCTGTTACTGGGTCGCCTGTAGCAGGGTAAATTTTCTTTTAAGAGAAAAAACAATGTTCACTATCAACGTACAAGTACGTAAAGACCAGGGTAAGGGTGCGAGCCGCCGCCTGCGTGCAGCAAACAAATTCCCAGCTATCATCTATGGTGGCGAAGAAGCTGCGATTGCTATCGAACTAGACCATGATTCTGTAAAGAACATGGAAGTTAAACCAGAATTCTACAGCGAAGCAGTAGTTTTGGTTGTCGACGGTAAAGAAACCAAAGTTAAGGTTCAGGCTGTACAGCGTCACCCGTTCAAGCCAAAACTGGCTCACATCGACTTCGTTCGCGTTTAATCGCTACGTTATCGATTTTCGGGACGCCGAAGTGAAAAACGCCGCAATTGCGGCGTTTTTTATTGGCCGCTACATGACAATGCAGGGGCGGTTAAACGGGCGCAGCATATGAACTGCGCCCTACGGTCGAACATGCTGTACCCGCTTAACTTATTTGCCGCCCGTGCGACGTTGCAACTGATCGCGCAGATTCGGTGGCGTACCTCTGATCGTCAGGGTATCGGTGGCCGCATCCCAGAAAATCCGCTCCCCCAGCAGCATCGCATCAAAGTTCAGGCTGATACCGCCGCCGCTGCCGGCAAATTTGGTCAATTGGCGTAACGTGCCGCGATCCGCCGGGAAGCTATCTTCCAGCTCGTAGCCCTGCTCGCTGGAAAACTGCAGGAAATCCTTCTCGCCCACCGGGGCTATCTCTTTCGACAGTTCCTGCAGCTCGATCTCTTCACCGGCCTGCAACTGCTCATTACAGTAGCTGTAAACCTGCTGACGTACCGTCTGGCGTTCGTGTTTGCCTAGTTGAGCATCGGCACAGTAATCATCCACCGCCTGTAACAAGCCACGGTTTTGCGCTTTGGTATCCAGCCCTTCCGACGCCGCCAGGAAATCCATAAAGAAATCGGAGACCTTGCGCCCTACCCGCCCTTTGAGGAATGTCAGATAGCGAGTCGATTGCGGGTTGGTTTCCCATTCGGTCAGATCGATACGCGCCACAATGTCCGCGTGGTTGATATCCAGATAGTGGGTGGTGCGGATATCCAACTCTTCATTGACACGCGTACTGTTGCAACTGTTCAGCACCGTGATCAGCAAGTATTCCACCGCCAGATAGCGGTAATGGGCGAACAGCACCACGCCACCGTCGGCAAACGGATATTTGGCCAGCTCGTCGCGCAGACGGCCGGTGGCAGCACGGCTAAATGCGAGGAAGTCGTCATCACCCTTACGGCAGTTACGCAACGCGTCCGCCAGTTCGCTCTGCTCGTTGAACAGGCCGTAAGCCTTACTCTTGGCGCTGTAAACGCGATGCAGCTCTGCCATCATCTCTTCCACCGCCGCATTGGTGGTAAGAAGGGAATCGCGCAACACCACTTCCAGCGTCTGCTCATCGCGTTTTACCAACTGGTGCAGTGCAATCTGCTCGATATCCAGACTCATGATCAATCCTCCTGTTCTTTGAGCGCGTATTCAAGCACTGACGAAGCCGAAAGACAACGGGCATGGCAATGCCTTAACGATCTTCACGCTATAAAAGAGCGGAAAATCACGGCCCCATACGGTAAGATATGGGACTTTGTCGAGCTTTGAGCACAATATTTATGCCACAATCATCTCGTTATAGTGACGAACACGTTGAACAACTGCTCTCTGAGCTGGTCAACGTTCTGGAAAAACACCATACTCCCACCGATCTCTCTTTGATGGTACTGGGCAACATGGTAACCAATTTGATCAACACCAGTATTGCTCCCGCACAGCGGAAGACACTGGCCAGATCGTTTGCTGAAGCCCTGCAGGCTTCTATCCGTGAAGATAAAGCGCATTAATAATTACTTATGGTGACAAACCGTCAGCGTTATCGTGAAAAAGTCTCCCAGATGATTAGCTGGGGGCACTGGTTCGCCTTATTTAATATTCTGCTCAGTATCGGGTTGGGCAGCCGCTACCTGTTTGTTACCGACTGGCCGTCCTCACTGCTGGGGCGAGTCTATGCGTTGGTCAGCCTGATTGGGCAGTTCAGCTTTATTGTCTTTGCCGCCTACCTGCTGATCATCTTCCCGCTCACCTTTGTGGTGATGTCGCAGCGCCTGCTGCGATTTATTTCCGCGACGTTGGCCACCACCGGGCTGACGTTGCTGCTGGTCGACAGCGAAGTGTTTACCCACTTCCACCTGCACCTTAATCCGGTGGTGTGGGAGTTGGTCATCAACCCGGACCAAAGTGAGCTGGCGCGCGACTGGCAACTGGTGTTTATCGCCGTACCGGTGATATTCCTGATTGAAATGCTGTTTGCCACCTGGAGCTGGCAGAAACTGCGCAGCCTGAACCGGCGCAACTTCGGTAAGCCGCTGGCGGTGCTGTTCATCTGTTCGTTCTTTGCTTCGCACCTGATTTATATCTGGGCGGATGCCAATTTCTATCGGCCGATCACCATGCAGCGCGCCAACTTGCCGCTCTCTTACCCCATGACCGCGCGTAAGTTCCTGGAAAAACACGGCCTGCTCGATCAGCAAGAATATGAGCGGCGCCTGATGCAACAGGGCAATCCAGAAGCGGCGGCCGTTGAATACCCGCTCAATAGCCTGAACTACAGTGATAAAGGCAGCGGCTACAACCTGCTGATGATCGTGGTTAACGGCGTGCGTACCCAGGATCTGGCGCAAGACATGCCCGGCCTGAGCCGCTTTGCCCAGGAAAATATCCGCTTCAGCGACCATTACAGCTCCGGTAACCATGCGGACACCGGCCTGTTTGGCCTGTTCTACGGTATTTCGCCTACCTATCTGGATGGCATTCTGGCCGGGCGCAAACCGGCTGCGTTGATTAGTGCACTGAGCGATCAAGGCTATCAGTTTGGCCTGTTCTCTTCAGACGGTTTCAACGCCACGCTTTACCGCCAGGCACTATTGACCGATTTCTCGCTCCCGCCGGAACCGTTCGTGCAGAGCGATGCTGCCACCACGCATCAGTGGCAGAGCTGGTTGGCCACTCAGAGCGGGAATAGCCCTTGGTTCTCCTATATCAATTTCAGCGGTGCAAAATTCCCAGAAGGCGACAACAAGCTCTCGCCGGAAGCCTTTACCCAGCTCTATCGTACAGGCGCGAAAGACGTCGATGCCCAGATTGATCAGGTGCTGGCAACGCTGAAAGAAAAAGGCCTGCTGGATAAAACCGTGGTGGTGATCACCGCCGAGCACGGCATAGAGTTCAACGATACCGGCAAAGGCAATTGGGGAGCGGGCAGCAGCTTTAACCGCAGCCAGTTGCAGGTTCCGTTGGTCATTCACTGGCCAGGCACGCCAGCACAAACCATCAATAAGCTGACCAATCATAACGATGTAATGCGTACGCTGATGCAACGTCTGCTGCATGTGAAAACACCGGCTAATGACTACTCGCAGGGCGAAGATCTGTTTGCCGCACAGCGTAAAAACAATTGGCTCGCCACCGGTGACGGCAGCCAGTTGGTGATCACCACGCCAACACAGACGCTGACATTGGATGGCAATGGCACCTACCGTGCCTACGATCAAGACGATAACGAGATCAAAGACGAGAAACCCCAGCTAGCCCTGCTGTTACAGGTGCTGACCGATGTAAAACGCTTTATCGCCAACTAAACTGCTTAAATCTAGAGCAATCGGTGAGGTAGCTGCTTGAATTTACATCTGAAAACGGTAGTATAGGGTTCTGCGTCGGCATGTAGCGCAGCCTGGTAGCGCACCGTCATGGGGTGTCGGGGGTCGGAGGTTCGAATCCTCTCATGCCGACCAAATATTTATAGAAAAACCAACCACTTATGGTTGGTTTTTTTATGCCTTGAATTTGGCTATGGTAAAATTGCCGGCGAAATGAGTGATTCAGTTCAATACGTCTATACAGTACTGAGCCTCTTTTACCAAGTCTGCTTATCCTATGTTTTAACTTCATCTTTCCGTTTTAGCCTCATTTATGTCCCATAACAACATAAAGTCTGATGACACCGGCAGATAGAAAAGCGATCGAGGAAATACTGCAGGAAACGTGGGAAAGTGCTGATGAATGATTTCAGACGTGAAAATTGCAAATTCGCGGATAGTGACTATATTTCATAACTTGATGCCACCACGGAAGGATTTTTTCTTGAAGTCAGACATCGACACCGATATTTTAATCACAGTAGTTCTTCTGATATCGGCAGCTGCTTTCAACATAATCACTTGGTGGGTGTGGCATTAATTCTTCTAAATAGGGCCGCACTGAACATGACTGTTAGCTTAACTAACGGGTAACCATCGAGTGCGGAGCGCTACCCCTATATCGGCAATAATATCTCAGCACGCATTACAAAACTGAAATAGGGGCAGCACCATTAAACTTTACTTCTTGGCGCTTTCTGCATCAGCCGCCATGGTTTTTTCATGAGCTGCTTTAGAGCTTTCAGTAGCCATTGCTGACTCTTTCTTAGCCTCTTCGTGTTTTCCTTCTTTATGATGCTTTGCTGCCTTCTTGTGGTGCTTCGCGGCAGTTTCATGCTTAACCGCTGCGTCTTCATGTGCCATAGCTGTAGCATCAGCAGCAACGGAAGCGAAGGAAATCATACCCAGAGCAAAGACAGACATTACTAACGCTTTCTTAATCATAACAATTCCTTTGATTTAAATGATAATTAGACTGCCTTAGTAAACGTAGTCTATTACTCAGAAATTGCAAACCGGGGGCTCTCCCCCCGGTAGGGATGTTGATCGGCTGGCCTTCCTTGGATAGCGGTGCCATTGTGACTGTTCACAAGCCTATCAATAATCAGAGACCACCACCGATTAATAAGCCAACGAATTTCAGCTCTGCGGGCAGGCAACCAGATAGAGATCGTGGACTGGCATACTCGCATCAAAACCCCGCACTCTCTCTGGATCATCAATAGCCGGGTTAGCAAGCTGCTTGGCAACGTCGTCTACACTGACATCTTCAACATAAAAAGTCGCATCAGTCATTTTATTGCAGTTAAAGTAGGTCCCCATTAATACCATTTTCCCAGGGGTCGTATAGCTCTCCTGTTTATTGACCAATGCCACAACACCATCCGCTCGTTTAGCGACGACAGTATAGCTTTCCTCTGAGCGATCAAAAACATAGGCATTATTTTCTGGATAAGTCGACCATATAGTAGACTTCTCAGCAAACAACTCTGCCAAATTAATCGCTGGCTTTAGTGCATTTTTGTTATCAGCATCTTGGGCAACTGCCGAAGTCACCACACCGATGGCGCCAACCGATAGCATACCTAAAAAGAGTAATGTTTTTTTCACGCAATTAATTCCCTTTGGAAAAAGTTTAACTATAACAGCTTAAATAATAGCCTTATGACATGTAAAAAAGTATTGCACAACCGAGCATCTTTGCACTCAATTATGATGGATGCATTCAAACGGATGCACAAAGATCAATATGCATCATAAAAACCAACGATTCATACCTTGACAATTTGTGTGTAATGACAATAGAGCACACATCCCCCAAAATAGACCACGATAAAATTTTCCCCTCCCCCTCTTGCACTCACCCCGTCCCTTCGGTCAGAATAACTGTATACATAAACAGTAAATTTAGGGTTGGGCTATGTTCGTTGAATTGGTGTTTGATAAGCGTAATGTCGCAGGGATCCCCGGTGCCGATGAAATCATCAAGGCCGAGCTGACAAAACGGGTACATCGCATCTTCCCGGATGCAGAAGTGAAGGTAAAACCCATGCAGGCCAACGGCCTTAACTCAGACGCCAGCAAAAGTGACCGCGAGAAGTTAAACCGTATGTTGGAAGAGATGTTCGAAGAGTCTGACCAATGGCTGGCCACCGATATTTAAAGGGCCGAAGGGCGCGGTCATTGACTGCGCCGCACATGGACGCCAAAGACAAAAAACCCCAGCATTTCTGCTGGGGTTTCTTATATGGTGCCGGCTACCGGAATCGAACTGGTGACCTACTGATTACAAGTCAGTTGCTCTACCTACTGAGCTAAGCCGGCGAAATCTGTCGGAAGGGGTACTGTTTCCGTGGAGCGCAATATAATACAGCCAGACTGGAACAATCAAGCGTAATCAACAGATTATTTATCTTGTCGATGAAAAAACGGCTTATATGCCGAATTTCTCACCAATGGCCCGTTCTTCGCGACTTAATGTCTGATTAATATAGTCCACAAACAACGCCAAAGCCGTACTCCGCTGCCTCCCCAGTGGTAATTGCAGCTGCAAGGTCCGCGGGCTTTGCTGCTCGATTGCAAAAGATTTCAGGATCAATCCTTGCGGCTGCAACAACAGCATCGCGGTAAACTGGCTACAGATGGTCACCGCCAGCGGGGAGCCCTGTAAAAAATAGTACAGAGTGGAGAAGTTATCACAGGTTAGCACTGGTTCAATGAAGGTGCCATTCATCTGGCAAGCAATATCAAACAGCTGACGTACCGTGGAACCCGGCTCAGGCAGGCACACCGGATACTGGCAGAGATCTGCCAGAACCACCTGCCTGTCGGCTAATGGGTGCTCCTTTCTCATCAACAACAAGACCGGGGCAGGCCACGAAGCCGCTACCTCAACGCCCCGCTCTGGGTGCAAACTAAACTGCAGCACCATGTCACACTCGCCATTGCGTACCAACCGCGCCAACGTTTTAGTGTCTGCCACCGTCAGCACGAAGCTGACAGCCGGGTATTCTGCACGAAAACGCGCCATCAGTTGTGGCATCAGCATAAAGGCCACTCCGTTACTACAGGCCACGCGTAGCACAGTACGCCGTTCGGCTTTCAACCCTTTGATTTCTGCCACCGCCTGCTCAATATTCAGCAGGCTTTTACGAATATGGTTTTCAAAAATCTGCCCGGCCTCGGTCAGCACCATCCCCCGCGCGTGGCGTTCGAACAATGGCGTCCCAACCTGCGCTTCCAGGCGCTGGATCTGCCTGCTGATTGCCGATACCGCCACAAACAGCTGTTCACTGGCCGCACTGAGCGAACCACAGTTGGCAACCACCAGAAAAAAGCGAACCTCGCTACTCAACATGCCGTGCCTCTCCTTGGTGCAAAGCTTGCCAACGAGCAAACGACCGTTGCCTTTAAAGCAAAGCTTGTTTGTTAAATGGATAATTGTGGCAAACCCCGATTTTAGCTTAGATAACAAACACAACAAGTAAAAAAACACAACGCAAACACAACAGGGAAAATAATCATGACGGGTGAACAGGCCGTCGCTTTGGCGACAGCGTATTTTGACAGTGGCGAATTTCGCCGCATATTGGCGCGGCGCATCGCGCTGGCCACCGAAAGCCAGCGGCATGACGACGATGCCGGCATTTTGCTCTACCTAGAACAGGAAATCATGCCAACGTTACGGACGCTGGGTTTCGAGTTACAACTGTTCGATAACCCGGAAGCGGCCAACCGCCCGTTTCTGATCGCCGTACGCATTGAAGACCCTACATTACCTACCCTGCTGAGCTATGGCCACGGCGATGTGGTTTTCGGCGACGACGAGAACTGGCGCACAGGCCTTTCACCTTGGGAATTGAATGAAGAAGGCGATCGTTGGTACGGCCGTGGCAGCGCGGATAACAAAGGGCAGCACAGTATTAACCTAGCGGCGCTAGAGCAGGTTTTCCACGCACGCGGGGGTAAACTAGGGTTCAACTGCAAGCTGATTTTCGAAATGGGCGAAGAGATCGGTTCCCCTGGGCTAGCGGCCATTTGCCAGCAGCAACGCGAACTGCTGCAAGCCGATCTGTTTATCGCATCTGATGGCCCACGGCTGAACGCCACACAGCCAACATTGTTCCTAGGCTCACGCGGCTGTATCAATTTCCGCCTCAGCATCCACGCCAGGGATAACGCCTATCACTCTGGCAACTGGGGGGATTACTCAGCAATCCCGGAACCCAACTGGCTAATGCCATCGCCTCTCTGGTTAATCAACACGGCCAGTTACAGGTTGCAGCGCTGAAACCCGCCCCTCTGGATGACAATCTGCGCACCATTTTGCGCGATCTCAGCGTTGGCGGCCAAGCTGGCGATCCAGCGATCGATGAGAACTGGGGTGAAGCTGGGCTGACCCCAAGCGAGCGCCTTTATGGTTGGAACACGCTTGAAGTACTGGCCTATCAAACGGGCAACCCAGCCCGGCCAATGAACGCCATCCCTGGCAGCGCTTCAGCGGTATGCCAACTGCGCTTCGTGGTCGGTACCGACTGGCAAAATCTGGTCAACCATGTCCAGCAACATCTGCAATTACACGGTTTTGGCAATAATGTAGAAGTGGAATGGCTGCATGGTTCACCGGCCACCCGGCTCAATCCACAAGACCCTCTCGTTCCTTGGGCACTTGAGATCCTGCAACAAACCAGCGGCAAAAAACCCGCATTGCTGCCCAATCTGGGCGGCTCACTGCCTAATGACGTATTTGCCGATACGTTGGGACTGCCCACGCTGTGGATCCCCCACTCCTATCCGGCCTGTGGTCAACACGGGGTCAATGAGCATATGTTGAAATCCATTGCTCGTGAAGGATTGCAGATCATGACTCGTCTGTTCTGGGAGTTGGGCGAAAATGGCAGCACGATCCTGGCACAACGCCGGGCAGGAGAGTCCTCATGAGCGCGATAGCCCAACAGGATAGCGTAGCGAAGCCCAATTTGTATAAAACGCTGTTTGCCACCTGCATTGGCAACGCGTTGGAATGGTTCGATATCGCGGTTTATGGCTTTTTCGCCAGCTATATCGCCCATGCCTTTTTCCCTACGGAGGATCCGGCCGTTTCATTGTTGCTGACTTTCGGCAGCTTTGGTGTCTCATTCTTGATCCGCCCACTGGGTGCAGTGGTGCTCGGAGCCTACGCCGATCGGGTTGGCCGCAAGAAGGCACTTTTGATGTCCATCAGCCTGATGCTGCTTGGCGGTGCGATCATCACCTTTATGCCGTCTTACGCCACCATTGGGCTGGCGGCTCCGCTGATGATCCTGATTGCCCGATTGATTCAGGGTTTTTCCGCCGGTGGGGAGTTTGGCAGTTCAACCGCCTTTCTGGTCGAACACTTCCCGGAGCGCAAGGCGTTTATCGCCAGCTGGCAGTTTGCCACGCAAGGCGCCAGCACGCTGATGGCCTCCGCCTTCGGGTTAGGCATGACCCACTGGCTGACAGAAAGCCAAATCCAGGACTGGGGCTGGCGTATTCCCTTTGCTTTTGGGCTGCTGATCGGCCCGGTGGGGCTGTATATCCGCCGCCATGTACATGAGCCAGACAGCTTCGTACAGCAGCAGAAACCCGAAGCACCGTTAAAGATGCTGATCGGTAATCAAAAAAATCTGCTGTTACTGGCCATCGGACTGATGGTGATTTCCACCGCCATCAACTACATGCTGAATTATGTACCCACCTATGCCACCAAAAACCTGAATCTGTCTGGCTCCGACGCCTTTAGTGCAACCCTGTTAGCCGGTGTGATTTTAACGGTGGTCACCCCAATCATGGGATTATGGGCGGAAAAAGTCGGCCGCCTGCCGTTAATGTGGGGTTCGCTGATCCTGCTGCTGCTGACTATTTACCCGGCATTCCTGCTGGTGGTGAATCACACTTCGCCAATGATGCTGATGTTGATGGTTAGTTGGCTGGCCTTGCTGAAGTCCATCTACTTCTCGACGGTGCCTTCGGTGATGGCCGATTTGTTCCCGATGGCAACACGGGCCAGCGGTATGGCGATCAGCTACAACGTGGCGGTGACGGTATTTGGTGGCTTTGCGCCGCTGATCTGTACCCTGCTGATCACCGCAACCGGGACCAGCCTGGCACCAAGCTATTATCTGATGATGATGGCACTGCTGAGCGGCTGGGCACTGTTAGGGAGCAGAAAGCATTTGCGTTCGGCCTGATACCCCCCCAGGCTATTGGAATAATTAGCCTATTTTCCCCTTTGAGGAGATCCTCAAGGGGGAAAAAATCTCACGTCAATTAGCAACCATCGGCACACTGAGGTTCAGGATTGTTGAACAGGATACGAACCAGCAAAGCCCGGGGTTCGCGCAACGGATCATTGCCGATAGCTAACACTCGGCCATCATGGGTCGCAGTATATTCCCGAATGGTGTCGCCAAATGCATTACGCTGAACCGCCACCTTCTGCCCTTTGACCACCGTATCGCCGACTTTAACCAGAACTTCGGCAAATCCGCCAACCTCAGCTCGGATCGAGCTCATTTCATTACCGATAAAGGTTTTTTGCTCTTTAGCCGTTGTCCCTAATGTGCCGGCTGTCATGCCTTGTTGAACCATCAGGTTACGCACCCCTGTCAAGCTACGTGCGATAAGTTCAGGTTGATAAAGCTTGGGCTTGCCAATTTCGAGTGTAATGGCAGGGATCTTGTTTTCAACGAAAGTGGTTTCGACAGAGCCTTTCTCACCAGGATCGGCTTTAATCTGGTCCGCTGGGAACAATTCAGCCATTTGCTTCACCTGCGGGTTACGGTAATCCGCATAGATGAACAAGGGATATTCGGTACCCCGGCTCTGCGTATGCATATCAACGAACAGGGTGGCATTGCCCGCCCACAAATTATTCCATAACAGCCAAGCCTGCTGTTCGGCAGCGTTGCCTTTTTCCTTGCCCGGCCAGACCCGGTTGAAATCGACCATATCCCCCCCGTCATTGGCCAACTGCCAGTTTCGGTTATTGGCCAACATGCCGGAAGGATTCGCGCCCACGGCACCGATCACACTGCCTTTCAACTCTGCGGGATCCAGCTTTTCAAACACCTGCTGTATCACCCGGGTGCCATTTAGTTCATCACCATGGACCGCCGCTTGCAGACCCAGCTTAGGACCAGGCTGTGCGCCTTTGGCCACCATAACAGGAACATACCAATGTTGACCGATCCCATTGCTGGTCCCCTGGAACATGAAGCGATAAACCTTTCCTGCCTCCAGATCGTCTACATCCAACTTGCTGATAACCGGATTACCCTCAATTTTATCTCCGGTATAAACCGTTGCCGCCTGAGCATTAAGCATCCCCGTAAGCAACACCGCCAACATCGTAACCTTATGCATAACCATTCCCTTTAGTATCAGTAAGTAACACGCGAATAATTTCTTGATCATTGGTCAACCGACTAACAAAAGTCGTACTTCAGGAACAAGACTGGGTGCGCTTACTAGCGCCTCCAATCAAGATATAGGCGCTTAAAAGCTCCAAGGTATAAACATATTGACCGCGCCCGACACGGCGAGCCATGGACCAAAGGCTAACGGTTGATTAAAATCTTGTTTCGCCAACCCTCGCTGTATCAGCGTAAACAGCAGACCACTGGCCGCTGCCACCCAAATTACCTGTGGCAACGCTTGCCAACCTAACCAGGCCCCTAACGCCGCAAGTAATTTAAAATCACCATAGCCGAGAGCCTCTTTACCGGTTGCCAGCTTGAATAGCCAGAACACGCTCCATAGGCAGACATAACCTGCCACTGCGCCAATCGTCGCCTGTTCCAACGAGGCAAAATGCCCCTCAATATTGAATAAAAGTCCGATCCACAGCAGTGGCAACGTCAGCACATCTGGCAACAGTTGTCTGTGATGGTCAATAACTGCCAGCGTCAGCAAAAAGGAGAGCAAGATCCAGGCGCCCAGCAAGGGGAACCCTAGCGGGAATATAAGCGCCGTCAGCACAAACATCATAGCCGTTGCCACCTCAACCAGCGGGTAGCGCCTTGGGATTCGCTCACCACAGCAACGAGCCTTACCCTTTAACAACAGAAAACTCAGCAGGGGTATATTGTCCCTGGCCGCAATAGGATGCTGGCAATGCGGGCAACAGGAATGCGGTAATAGCAGATCAAAACGCGGTATGGATTCAGGTAAGGGTAGCGCCAGTTGCACGAGCGCCTCGCGCTGCCATTGCTTCTCCAGCATCACCGGTAATCGATAAATCACTACGTTCAGAAAGCTACCCACTATGGCCCCAAATATCCCCACGACACACAGCCAGAGGAGGGGAAATGCAACGGTAAAATCCAGTAATAAACTCAAAAAACCTCCCTGCAGTCAGCCAAGTACCTACCCAACCCTTTTAAGACAGCCTAGCGCCGTTTAAAGCAACCGCCCCTGAACCTGCCAGGGTATCTGCCCCTGATCGTTGGCCCTGCCTAACTGATTTATCAGTGGCCTCATCGTCTCCGGTAATACCGGCCCTCGGCGCACCTGACCGTTGAACTGATAGCGCCCGTCAAATCCGACGGTGCCACGCCCCGTCAGGCTCAGATGAGAGGAGTCTTGTTTCAGCACCAACACCAGAGCCCCTTTTCCATCACAGCTCAATTGGCCTTGCACGTTAGCCAGCTCCAACGCCCCCAACGGGGTCGCAAGCTGTGCGTGCTGCCAGTTGACAACACCTCCGTCAAGACTCCGGCAACCCGCGGAACTGAACTCTCCTTGTTGCAACCGCAGTCGAAGCTCTCCCTGGGCAGTGATCGGCAAAGGCAACGACAACTGTTGGCGCACAACATCTGCAGGAACAGAGAGTTGCCACTCATGCAGTTGCAGATCCTGCCAACCACGCAGGATACCGGCTCCCTGTAAGCCTTGCGGATCCCTTAACTCAATCTCTAAGGCTGGCATCCAAGAGGAGAAAGTGAACTGCCAATTCACTTTTGCCAGCATAACGTTACGCCAGCTTAACTGGTGCAAACTACCCTGCCACAGGGAACCCGAAAAGCCACCGACCTTCATATCTGCGGGTATAAAAGCTTGTATTACTCGTGCCGGCGCGTGGCCTCCCAGCAATAGGAGATAACAAACCAACAAAAGCACGGCCTTTTTGGCTTTAGCGCCCATCGCTGCGCTCCAGCATCAGTTTGTTTACCGTCACCCATCCGGGTTTATCGGGACGCATCGCCACCTCAAGCGCCACAATGCGAACGCTATAGCGCTTTTCCAACTGTGTGAGCCAAAGCATCAGGGCATTAAAATCGCCAGGTTCCAGCGTGACCGCCAACCGCTCTCCCTGAGGCTGCATGCGGGTAATGTTCATGTTTTGATCTGCAGCGCTCTGTGCCACCCTGGCCGACAAGCTTAGGGAGGTATCCTGTATGGGTTGCATCCCCTGCTGGCGCAAGCGCGGAGCCTGTTGCAACATCCATTGCACCGTGTTTTGTTCACGGGCGATAGTACGCTGCCATTGGCTAGCCTGTTGTTGCCAAGGCAGCCACAGTGCGTAGTAGCACAAGCTCACGATAACCAATACACCACAACCTAATACTAACCCTCGTTCCCGAAGGCTGAGCTGTAGCCAGCGGTGCTTGAGTTCATTCATCCTTTATCCCCAGAGTCAGTCGGCCCTCTACCCCAGTTGGATTCTGCTTGATTTCGCCAGGTTGCACCTGATAACGCTGCCCGGCAGCAACCTGAAACTGTTCCAACGCCTGAAAAGAGGCCGCCTGTATATCGACTTTCAGCTCTTTACGGCTAGCGTCATAAGACAGCGCCTGGAACCGGATTGCCGAGTTCTCCGCCATCAGCTGTTGCAATTGGCGCATCTGTGCGACCACACCGGCTTGCTCGATAGGCTGTAATTGCTGCAAGTGCTGCTGCATCTGCACGCGCGGGTTAACCACCTTTTTATCAGCCGGAAACAGCTGTTGGTAGACCCGCACACTTTCCTGCCGCCAATGTTCAGCCTGTTGCCAAAGCCGGTAATGAGATAGCCCGGCGCTCACACACAACAGCAGTAAATACCCCGTTAATACCATCATCACGGTTCGCCAGGGGCGTAATCGTGTACGCCAGGGGCTCGAGCGGGTGAATTCGCCCTGGCGCAGATCGGCTCCGCTATCGTGCACGCCTTCTGCCGCCAGTTGCAGTAAATCCCGCGGTGGTTGAACACGCCATTCCGGAGGGCTAGCGGTTAATGCTGGTGGTGCGGAGTAGCTTTCAATTACCGGCGGTGCCCACACGGCCAAAAACTCCGATAACCAGGAGGATTCAACAATCATGCCGGCATGCTTTTCCCGGCGAAACAGCCATTGATCATTGAGACTGACCACACTCCAACCGTCGGCGGCCAAGGGTAACGCCAGCACATCTGGCAACATTGCCTGCACCTGCACCCCCAGACGTTCACAACGGGCTATCCACTGATGCATAAGGCTTTTATCAACTACCGCAACGTCACACACATCACCACTTTGCTGCAAAATGGCAAAATGCAGCCGTTCCACATCCGTTGCCAGTTGCTCCTCCAGCATAAACGGCAGCACTTGCAGACGCTGACGCCTGGCACGACGAGGCAGCGTCACACGATGGAAAACCAACTCGCTCGCAGGCACCAATACCCAGGCAGGATATCTGGCAAGCAGGCTCACCAATTGGTCATCGTTCTCCCCCATAGCCAAACTACCTTGCTGATGACCGCCTGCTGAAGCGAAATACCACAACACTGGCTGCGTTTCATCGCTGGGTAAGCGCAATATCAACCTGGCTTGCTCACGGGGCTTTCTGTTAGGCATCAAGGCTCCACCATCATGCTTAATCCATATTGCCGCTGTACTACCTGGAAACTGTTACCGGCTTTGCGCAACAGGCTGCGCTGGCTATAGTGAGTCTCCCCCATCAGCACGGTGAAACTGGCTAAAAACAGCTCACTCTTTATCGTCAACAGCGATCTGACCGTTGAGGTGTCGATGTCCTTAAGGGCAACCTGTGCCAAAAATGCCGTCGTACTGCTCCACCCTTCACGTGGACGCTGTTGTAACAATCGAGTCGCCATGGCTGAATCAAGCTCCTTGAGAAATAGCGCCGCCAGTAATGGCCCTTGAGACTCACTCAGGGTATTAACGTTTACCAACAGCGTCTGGGTTGGCAGCGCGCAAACGTAAGGCAAAAGACGCCGATAAAGGCTGGCATCAACCCCAGAGATGGTCCGCAACTCACTGACATCCTGCATGGGTTGATTGGCGGGCAAATAAGCCACCGCCTGGGCCATGTAGACCTCATCTTCAGCCCCATCAATGCCTGGCTCGCTATCACTGTCTATCCAGTCACGCAGTGCCGCGGCTATCTGCGTCGCACGCAGGGGATCTTCCCCCAGGTTGATTAACAACTGTCTAAAAACCTGGGTAGGGTAAGGCAATGTCGGCTGCATGCCTTCAGTAGCAGCCCCTTGGTTAATGGCATTGAGATTAAAGCAGGCCTGGCCATCAACAATCTGCCCAAACACCTCCCCGCCTTCAACGGGGAAACGGCGCTGTTCTTGCGCCCAGTTTTGCGCCAAATGCGTTTTATTAGGTGAATCCAGCGCGTCTCGTTGCAAAATTTTCACCGCCAGTGCCTCTGCCGAGCGGGCATACCATTTTGCCTGCTGGCGATCCAAATGAGCCGCTGTGCGCAGATAGGTGCGCCCATTTCGCTCGGCAATGGTCGCTGCAATCGTCACCATCAGCGCCAGGATCAGCAACACCACCAGCAGGGCAACGCCCTTTTGCCTCGCCCTCATTCTTGCCCCACCGCCGTGATCAAAAACAGACGGGTCAATTCACCCACGCCAGCAACCACTAATGTCACTTCAATCCCCTGCGGCAAAACCGACCCGTTGTCCCAACTCTCCCGCCACGTCCCCTCAGCAAAAAAGCGCAGACGAAAGACACTGACCTCATTGAGCAAGACCTTGACCACCGGCGCTTCCCCAACGAGCGGATCCGCATGGGCATAGCTCAACCGCTCTAACTGCTGATGGCGCAGACGATATCCCACCGGTTGTAACTCGGCGCGGGGCAACATCCCCATCGGGTTTTGCCAACCGTTGCGCATGAAAGAGACGCCCCAGTCCTCACTTTGTAATTGATAGCGCGCCGCGGAAAATACGCGTTCATTCCCTCTGTGATGGCGAGGGATAATCTGACCGAAATCCCCTTCCAGCTGTATAAAAGCACGTTGAAGCTCGGCCAACCGCTGTGCTTTGCGCTGCGAAATCTCATCATTGCGCATCACCCCCTGCAACACCTGGAAGGCACTGATGCTCAACGCAGCAAAAATCGCCAATGCCAACAGCATCTCAAGCAACGTGAAGCCCCGCTGGCTACGGCATTTCATTCCCGCACCACGTAGCTGCGTAAAGAAACCACTGGCGCAGCGTCTTCTTTATGACGCCGCACCTCAACATCGAGTGCCCGTAATTGACCCAGTTCGGTATCAACCCCCTGCCAGCGTACAGACCACTCCTCGCCCGCATAGGTCACCGTGGTGCCGATCCAGCGCTTTTCCGGCCAGGTTTTCTCAAGATGTAACCTGACCTGTTGATTATCCGCCAACCAGCTTGCCAGTATTTTTTCCTCCATACGGCCAATGCTGCCAGCCTGTTGTGCCGTGGTTTGCAGCACGGCTAACCCCGCCAAAGCGAAAACGATCAGTGCCACCAGCACTTCGAGCAATGTCATCCCTCTTTGGGTATTCATTGTGCGGCTCCGTTTGCTGACGAATCGATCGCGCCTGCTGCGTCCACCCGCAACCAAACCAATGGTTGACTACCGGCCTCACTGAAAACCAGCTCAAACGGTGTAACCTCCCCGCCGGGTAACAGCAGAATATCGGGTTCCGGTGCCAACTCCGCAGCACGCGGCCACTCCTGCCGATCGGGGAAATGCAGCTTGAGCCGAATATCATCAGGCATTTGGCTTCCTAACGCCGCCTGACGGGGTTGCCAATTCTGCCAGGCGTAACCTTGCCAACTATCCGAGCCAGATACTGCCCCGCGTTTTTCAGCGGCCTGACGCTGTAGCATTTGGAATTGCCAGCCGTCTGGTCGAACCCGGATCCCCAGCAACTGGTCATTTTGCACCGCGGCATCCATGGCAAACTCCAACTGAGCCTGAAAGCGTTTCAGCTGTAGCTGCGGGTTATTTTGTTGCATGGCCGGAAATGACATGATCACCAAGCTGGCAGCACTCCCGATCAGCAGCACAACCAGCATCATTTCCAACAACGTAAAGCCGCGTTGGCGCACTACTTCTTACCGATAGTCCAGTTACCGATATCATCCTCGGTGTCCGGTATGCCATCGGGCCCATAAGAGAAAACGTCTAACTGACCGTGTTGGCCCGGGCTAAGCAACTGATAGTCTGCCCCCCAAGGATCCTGCGGCAAACGGCGAATATAGCCACCTTGGGGATAACTGCGCGGTTCTGGTTGTGCCGAGGGCTTGGTCACCAGTGCCTGCAACCCTTGTTCGGTGGTGGGATATCGACTGTTATCCAGCTTGTACATATCCAACGCGCTCTCCAGCGCGACAATATCGCTGACGACCTTCTGATGGTCCGCCTTCTCTTTATTTCCCATCAGATTAGGCACTACCAGACTCGCCAGGATGCCCAGGATCACAATCACCACCATAATTTCCAGCAGGGTAAAACCTCGCTGACGCTGTTGCCGCATTTTTCTCTCCGTTATTTGCAGATTGAATTTACATACTCATCAAGGTATTTAATTGCAGGATTGGCTGCAGGATCGCCAAAACGATAAACAGCACCACGCCCGCCATACTCACCACCAACAAGGGCTCAAAAAGCCCCAATGCCAACTGCATTTGGGCAGTAAACTCCCGATCCTGGTTGTCTGCCGCACGTTCCAGCATGCTGTCCAGTTCTCCACTGCGTTCACCGCTGGCGATCATGTGCCGCATCATCGGGGGAAACAGCGCAGTGATTTCCAGAGCCCGATGCAGGCTCACCCCCTCGCGTACCGATTCCGTTGCCAGTGACAGCTGGCGGCGCGCATATTCATTGGTTAATACCTCTCCGCTGATGCGCATCGCTTGCAGCAATGGCACTGCGCTGGCATTGAGAATGCTCAGCGTTCTGGCGTAACGGGCGGTATTGAGCCCTCTTGCGATGCGTCCGATCACCGGGAGGCGCAGCAACTGCCGATGGAAAGCAATGCGCCGCGCTTCTTGGCGCAGCAACAGACGCATCAGCATCGGCGCCAATAACATCAACAGCAGCACCCAAGGGCCAAAGGCTCGAACTCCGTCACTCAGCGCCATCAGCACACGCGTTGATAGCGGAAGTGCCTGCTTCATGTGAATAAACTGTTCCACCACCTTGGGCACGACGGCGGAAAGTAAAATGGCTATCACGCTGATGGCTACCACCGTCAGCACGCAAGGGTAGATCATCGCCTGCAGGATACGAGCTCGCATTTGCTGGCGCTGCTCGGTGTAATCCGCCAACCGGTTCAGAACCAGATCCAGATGACCAGAGGCTTCACCTGCGGCCACCATCGCGCAGTACAGCCGCTCAAAACTGGTGGGATAACCGCTCATGGCCTCCGCCAAGGAATGCCCCTCCAGTACTTTGGTGCGCACTGCGGCCATCAGGCTGCGCTGGCGGGGTTTTTCACTCTGTTTTGCCACGGCATCAAGCGCCTCCTCCAAGGGTAAGGAAGCGGCAACCAAGGTCGCAAGCTGACGAGTCAACAACGCCAGATCGGCACTGCTAATCCCCCGCCCCCATGAAAGACGCCGCCCGCTTTGCGCCTGCTGGCGCTCATCCTGCCCTTCGTCCAGGCTTACAGGGACCAACCCCTGTTCCCGTAAAAGTTGACGGGCGTGGCGGGCTGAATCCGCTTCCTGCACTCCCCGCCGTTTTTTGCCGCGCTCGTCTAACGCTTGATAATGGAATAGGGCCATGTCATCCCTCTTCCTGAGACTGGCTTTCGGTCACGCGGATCACCTCTTCCCAACTAGTCTCGCCCGCCAACACTTTTTCCAATCCCCCCTGGCGCAATGTTTTGTATTCATGACGTAATTGACGAGCAATCGTGAATTCACTCTCTCCCTGGTGGATCGCCGTACGCACTCGGTCATCAATCAGCAGCAGTTCATGAATACCAGTACGCCCACGGTAACCGGTAAAATTACACTGTGAGCATCCTTTCGGCTGCCATAATGGGGTTCCGGGTAAAATCCCCATCTGATCGGCCAGGATCGGATCGGCGGCGTACGTTTGGCGACAATCGGGGCAGAGTGTGCGAACCAGTCGCTGTGCCAGCACGGCCAGTAATGAGGTGGAAAGCAAAAAAGGCTCGATGCCCATATCCTGCAGCCGCGATAAGGCCCCCAGCGCGCTGTTGGTGTGCAGCGTGGAGAGTACCAGGTGCCCTGTCAGTGATGCCTGAACCGCAATCTGAGCGGTTTCGCTGTCGCGGATCTCACCGACCAGCACCACATCAGGATCCTGACGCAGAATGGCCCGCAAACCGCGAGCAAATGTCATATCTACCTTGGGGTTTACCTGCGTCTGGCCGATACCCTCGAGTTCATACTCGATCGGGTCTTCGACCGTCATGATATTGCGTTCGCTGGCATTGAGGCGGCTCAATGCTGCATAGAGGGTGGTGCTCTTACCCGAACCTGTAGGACCGGTGACGAGGATAATGCCATGTGGCCGCTGGATCAGTTCATCGATCTGCCGCCGATTATGTGAAGACATGCCAAGCGCGGCGAGATCCAGACTGACGCTGTTTTTATCCAGTAAACGCAGAACGATTCGTTCGCCATAATTAGACGGTAAGGTCGAAACCCGCACATCAATGGCTCGGCCACCGATTCGCAGTGCCATGCGCCCATCCTGGGGGATCCGCTTCTCGGCAATATCCAGCCGCGCCATGACCTTGATGCGCGATATCAATAAAGAGGCCAGCCGCCGCTGAGGGCGAAGAATTTCACGCAACACGCCATCGACCCGGAAACGGATCTGCAAATGGCGTTCATAGGTTTCAATGTGGATATCCGATGCTTTATCCTTGATGGCTTCAGTCAGCATCGCGTTGATCAGGCGGATAATAGGAGCATCATCATCGGCATCCAGCAAGTCGTCGCTGTCGGGTAGCTCTTCTGCCAAGGTATAAAAATCCATTTCATTGCCGATATCGGTCATCATGCGTCGCGCCTCTTTCGAATCGCGCTGGTAGCTGATCACCAGTTGTTTCTCAAACTCTTCACCCGACACCGTACTGATAGTCAGCCCACACCCTGCCACCCTACGCGCCTCAAGCAATGCTGTGGCGGTGGTTTCCGCCAGACGGAGTACACGGCACCCAGCATGATCCCGCAACAGCAAAATGCGTTGCTCGCGCGCATAGGCAAATGGCAACTGCGGGCGTAATTCACTCAGGTCCTCGGGGAGGGTATTCATCGTCCCCCCGTTGAATAGAATGCACTGATCGCGGCATTAACCTGGCGGAAAGTGGCACCGTTTTGATCGGGTGGCAACTTCAATACCTCGTTGTTCAGCGTGGCTGCGCTCCCTTGTTTGCCACGCTGTTGGTCTTGTTCCTGATTAAAAGCCTGATACTTTTCTGAGGAGGCGCGGCGATACTGATCACGATCACGGATGATTGACGGGCGGATGAACAGCATCAGGTTGCGCTTGGAAACCTGTTTGCTGTTGGAGCGGAACAGATAGCCCAGCACCGGGATATCCCCCAGCACCGGGACCTTGTCCGTGCTGTCGCGGACGGTTTTATCCAGCAAGCCCCCCACCACTACGGTTTCGCCGCTGCCTACCAGCACCGCGTTATTGACCGTGCGGGTATTAAAGGTCGCCCCCAAATTAGCACTGCTGCTGGAAGCCGCATCAGCCACACTGGAAACCTCCTGCTCGATCTCCAGCAGCACTGAGTCCCCTTCGTTGATCTGAGGTTTGACCTTCAGCTTAATGCCGACGGTTTTACGCTCCACCGTGTTGAAGATATTATCGCCCGACGTCGTTTGCGAGCCGGAGAGGACAGGAACTTCCTGGCCGACATTGAACGTCGCCTCCATGTTATCAAGCGTGACAATGCTCGGTGTCGCCAGAATGTCATTCTTGCTACTGCTGGAAAGCGCGGTCAGTAGCATTGCCCAATTGCCCTGATAAAAACCGGCAGCAATACCGTTAAAACTGCTGAGAGCACTGGCCAGGGTACTGTTCACCGTCCCGTCCTGATTGTATTGATTGGCGCCGGCAATCGCCGTGGTGATAGGCAAACCGGTATTGGTGAACTGCGTCACTCCGGCATTCTTGTTAGCCCACTGGATCCCCAGGTTCAAACCATCGGCGTCTTGTACCTCGGCGATAATCGCCTCCACCAGCACCTGTGCACGACGAATATCCAACTGAGTAATCACCTTTTCCAGATCTCGCATGACATCCGGAGCCGCCGTCAGTATCAGTGAATTGGTTTGCTCATGGGCTTTGATGGTGATGTCTTTACGCAGCGCTTCCGCCGGCTTGGCATTCTGTTGCTCACTTTGAATACTGGTACTGACGCCAGTCAACACCTCAACCAGATCGGTGGCTTTGGCATACTTCAGGTAAATCACTTTGGTGTTGCCCTGCACGGCCTGCTCACGATCCAGCTGCTTGATCATGGCGATAATCCGCTGGCGGGAGTTGGGTTCTCCGCTGACCAGGACCGAGTTGGTTCGCTCATCCGCAACAAGATTGGCTACCATCAGGCTTGGCATCGCTGATTTGCTGGCATCCTTGGTTAATTCGGTGACCAGTTTGACGACTTCAGCAGCAGACGCATAGGCCAGCGGTACCGTTACCACACTACGGTCGCCTACCTTGTCAACCCGTTCAACAATCGCCATCAAACGTTTGATCACCGCCGCACGCCCGGTCATCAGTAATACGTTGGAAGGCTCATAATGCACAACACTGCCAGCCCCGGCGTTATCGTTCAATTGACGGAGTAACGGGGCAAGATCGCGTGCCGCCACGTTATTGACCGGCACGACACGTGTCACCACTTCATCACCCTCGCCCGGCTGGGCATCGCTGGCTACCGGCACCGCAGCGGTTTTCGCATCCTTGGAACGCACCACTTTCAACACGCCGTTACGCATATCCACCACGGCAAAGCCATAAACGTCCAGCACGCTGAGGAAGAACTGGTAATACTGCTCCTCATTGAGCATGTCATAACTGCGTACGGTGATAGTACCGCGCACGGCAGGATCGATAATCACCGTTTTATTCAGGTTCTTGCTGACCGTATTAATAAACTCCTGAATATCCGTGCCCTTGAAGCTGGCAGAAAACTCGGCACTCCAGCCCTGCCGAGTACCAAGCAGCATCACCGCCAGTAGCACAATGCGTAAGCTCCTGATTATTTTTGTATTTAACAATTAGTCATCTCCAAGAGCCAAATAGATATCCTGTAACTGACCGCCACGCTCCACGGTAAGATTCAGTTCACTGAGTTCTGAAAGCTGTTTCAATGCCTGTTGAGCCTGCTGTGCATCGCGCAGATCCAGGCCATTAAGCGCTATGGCAAGATCGTTTTCATGCAGCCCGACCTTGCGGAATAACTCCCCTTGTTTGCCCGGATTGAGTCGATAGCCGATGAGTTTGTCATCCACCATCACCGGTGAGATATTCAGGTAATTAAGAATGCTTTGCGGCTGCTTTTGCAGTTGTGCCTTGAGCTGCGACGCTGAGGTTTTTTTGTCACTTTTAGCGGCCTCGGGTTGCTCGCTAAACAGCAACAACGATTCATAATTGCCCTGATAAGAGATCACGATACGATCGGCAAAAATTGACGCAATTCGGGCGTCATAACCAGGCACCTGATCCCCCACGCCAAGGCTGAACTGTTTGCTATCTTTGGCGATAATGGCGATGGAACGCTCTGAACTGGGGCTGGCGACAATGCCGGTCAGGTTTAGCTTGAGAGAAGAAGGCGGTGCATTACGCAGGGTTTGCTCAGAGACCGAATGCTCAGTGGCGGAAGATGAGGGTGCCGAAGTACCAAAGAGGGTGAAGCGGTAACGTTCAGACTCACCTCCACCGCCAGTTGTTACTGGTGCGAAGTCTGCTTTGGATAAGCGTACAGGGGATATTTCAGGGGGCAGGAGCCCGTGCCAGGTGAGCAAGGCGAGTTGATTGCAAATCAACAGTGACAGCACGCATAAAGCCCATCGCGGCGTTAACAGCCTGACAGTAGCCTCTCTGCATACCGATAACAATACAGAAAATCGCATCTTGCCTTCCTTTGCCTGCTTCTCTGTTTACGCCAGCTAGAAGTTCACCGATATCAGTCAGTCGGTGGGCATATCGTTGGGGGCATTGTCGTTTGAGAATATGTAAGGTTATGACTGAAACCTTACAACTCAGTACCTCTGTCAGCCCTTACCTTTCTGAATACATCCTCTCAGAAGTGGTTACTTTATACATACTCCCCTAAATAATAAATCATTATTTTTACTTATCGAAATAATTTATCTTTCTGTTTTTATAGCTATTTATTTCTTAATCTCGCTAACATAAAAGCGATTTAACCTGTTTTATCTCCCTCCTCTAAACTTCGGTTCCTCCTGCCACCTACGCCCCTCCTCCTCCTAAAGCAGGAGGATGCTCCTCCTCAGCATGCAATATCTAATACCACTGCTTTACACATTGATACGATTTTTTACTTTCTATAATGTAAGCCTGATAGGGAATTTAGAATGCTGAAAAATACCTGTAATGCCCTACTTTTCGGCTCGCTTATCATATTGAGCGGCTGTGATAATAATAATTCTTCAGACGTTAGCCCCGATACCAACAACCAAGAGCCGATTGCACGCCTGCCTGACATAGCCATGCCTGGCGAAGCCGTCATGGCAGGTGAAAACCAGGCGGTAATTCATCTGGTCGATATTGCTGGTATCACCAGCGGCTCCGCCGCTGATTACAGCACCAAGAACCTGTTTTTGTGGAATAACGATACCTGTGATGCCCTGGATAATCCCTCTGGGGACTGGAATGACACCAGTACAACACCGACAGGCAACGACAGTTATGGCCCGTACTGGGTGTTACCACTGACCAAAACCACTGGGTGTATCAACTTCATTCTGCGTGATGGCACCAATAAGCTGATTGATACGGATATGCGTTTATCGTTCAGTGATTTTCCGGACAGGACCGTTTCTGCGCTTGCAGGCAGCAGTACGCTTTATGATACCCGTGCCGAAGCTTTCCGCGCGGCCTTCGGGGTTGCTCTGGCTGAAGCCCATTGGGTAGATAAACACACCCTGCTGTGGCCAGCCGGGGAAGGGAAACCTATCGTACGTCTGTACTATAACCACAGTGGCAAAGTGGCTGCCAACAGCGAAGGGAAATTTACCGATCGCTATATTTCTCTGACACCGACCAGCATCAGCCAGGAACTGGGTTCGCGCTTCCCTCACCTTGCGGATTATGCCGCCTTCAAGTTGCCGGATAATGCAAAAGTAGACGAACTGCTTAGCGGCGAGACCGTCGCCCTGGCCGCCAATCAGGACGGCATCCTTATTTCAGCAACCCAGGTACAGACCGCTGGCGTTCTTGATGATCGCTTCTCAGCCGCAGCGGAAGGCCTGGAGTATGGTGCTCTGCTGACCGATTCTGGCGTCACTTTCCGTGTCTGGGCACCAACGGCCCAGCAGGCAGAACTGGTGATCTACAGTGCGGATAAAAAAGTCATTGGTAGCCATCCGATGACCAGAGATAACGAGTCCGGTGCCTGGTCATATCAAGGAAGTCACGACCTTAAGGACGCTTTTTATCGTTACGCCCTGACCGTTTATCATCCGCAATCGCGCAAAGTGGAGCAGTATGAAGTCACCGACCCTTACTCCCATAGCCTCTCCACGAACTCCGAATACAGCCAGGTCGTGGATCTCAATGACAGCGCGTTGAAACCAGAAGGCTGGGACGGTCTGGCAATGCCACACCCGCAGACCAGCCAGGCTGATATTGCCAAGATGGTCATCCATGAGTCGCATGTCCGTGATCTTTCCGCCTGGGATCAGACCGTTCCTGAACAGGTACGGGGTAAATATCTGGCGTTGACTGCCAGTGACAGCAATATGGTGCAACATCTCAGGAAGCTTGGGCAAGCTGGCGTAACCCATATTGAATTGTTACCGGTGTTCGATCTGGCAACCGTCAATGAGTTCAGCGACAAAGTGGCGGATCTCACCCATCCATTCAGTCGGCTTTGTGAACTGAACAGCGCCGTTAAGCAAAGCCGTTTTGCTGGCTACTGTGGGAGTTCAACCACCATCGGTGATGTACTTGAAGAACTGAAACAGAATGACAGCCAGGATAACCCGCAGGTGCAGGAATTGAATGGCTATGTGGCACAGACTGACTCCTACAACTGGGGTTATGATCCGTTCCACTACACGGTGCCTGAAGGTTCTTACGCTACCAATCCCGAAGGCACTGCCCGCATCAAAGAGTTTCGTACCATGGTGCAGACCATCAAACAGCAACTGGGTATGAACATCATCATGGACGTGGTTTATAACCATACCAATGCGGCAGGCCCAACGGATCGTACCTCGGTGCTGGATAAAATCGTGCCCTGGTATTATCAACGTTTGAATGAAACTACGGGCAGTGTAGAGTCGGCCACCTGCTGTTCCGACTCGGCCCCCGAACACCGGATGTTTGCCAAACTGATTGAAGACTCTCTGGTGGTCTGGAGCCGAGACTACAAGATTGACGGATTCCGCTTTGACCTGATGGGCTATCATCCGAAAGCACAAATCCTGGCTGCCCGGGAGAAAGTAAAATCGGTGAACCCCAACGTTTATTTCTTTGGTGAAGGTTGGAATTCTGGTCAGGAAGATCGCTTCGAAATCGCTTCACAGATCACGTTAAAAGGCACCGGCATTGGCACCTTCTCCGATCGTCTGCGTGATGCTGTTCGCGGAGGCGGCCCATTTGACTCTGGTGATGCCTTACGTCAAAACCAGGGGCTGGGTAACGGCGCCGGAGTATTGGCTAACGAATTAACCCAGCAAAATGAGGATACCGTGCGCCATCTGGCCGATCTGACCCGTTTGGGCATGGCCGGCAACCTGGCTGAATTCCTGTTGATCGATAAAGACGGCTCCGTCAGGAAAGGCAGCGAAATTGACTATAATGGGGCGATTGGGGGCTATGCCAACGATCCGACCGAAGTGGTCAACTATGTTTCCAAACACGACAACCAAACCTTATGGGATATGATCAGTTACAAAGCCGCACGTGAAGCCGATCTCACCACTCGCGTACGCATGCAGGCGGTGTCACTGGCCACTACGTTGTTGGGGCAAGGGCTGGCATTCGATCAACAAGGCTCAGAACTCTTGCGTTCCAAGTCATTTACCCGTGACTCATTTGATGCTGGGGACTGGTTTAACCGTGTGGATTACAGCTATCAAGACAACAACTTCAACGTTGGTATGCCACGCATCAGCGATGACGGTGACAACTATTCGCTGATCGCCAGCGTAAAAGATGCTGTTGCCACACCTGGCCAAACAGAGA
Organism: Serratia sp. 3ACOL1; assembly: GCF_003668775.1. Classification (NCBI taxonomy): domain Bacteria; kingdom Pseudomonadati; phylum Pseudomonadota; class Gammaproteobacteria; order Enterobacterales; family Yersiniaceae; genus Serratia; species Serratia sp. 3ACOL1. The sequence goes on from NZ_CP033055.1 coordinate 2,521,759, forward strand.
TCGCGCAGATGACCTCGTTCTATCAGGAACTCACGCAATTGCGCCAATCTTCGCCTCTGATTGCCTTGGGTAGCGGCCATGAAGTGATGAAGCGTGTCGATTTCCGTAACACGGGCGCAGAACAGCAACTGGGCTTACTGGTGATGACCATTGATGATGGAGTTCAGGCGGGCAACGATCTTGATCCACAAGCCGATGCGTTAGTCGTTATCATCAACGCAGCGCCGGAAGCCAGAACGCTTAATGACTTTACCGGTGAAAACCTCACCCTGAGCGCAATCCAACAAAACCTGGGAGACCGCTCACTCGCCTCCGGTATCAATATTACCGCAGAGGGCAGCGTTACAGTACCAGCCTGGTCGGTGGCCTTGTTGGTCAAACAACAAGTCACTGCCCAAGGCACAGGTTTGCCTGTAAGCAGTAAATAAAACGGTTCGTTTCGGGTCACCATCAGGTGGCCCGAAACGAGATGTTAAACCAACTGAGTCACATCAATCCCGAATATCAGTACAATGCTATTGACCCGAGTTTTCTGGCAGGATATACCCTTCATACCTTGGCGTTACCCAGCGTTGGCGACACGCCAATAAAAAACCTCTGGCTGTAGAAATCAGCGTTAATTAAAGGTTCAGGGATGTGGACAATAAATCGATAGTAGAGCCAGAAGTCAGCGTTCAGCCAGCCAAAGGGCTGTTTATTCCCCGCTATCTGCTGCCAGTGTATGCATTGTTGTTAATAGCGATAGGCTGGTTTTCCGGACAGCACTGGCGTAACAACGAAGCTTTCGCTGCCCCCGCATTGACTCAAGTTGTCCCCTCTGCCGTGGTAAAAACGGAGATGCCCAGGCATACGGTCACCAACGCTGATATAGAAACTGCGCATGATGAAAATAAACCGGCGCAGCAAGTGGGACCAGATAACAAAGTCCTCCCCTCCTTAGCCAGTGATGAATTAGCCCCTTTAAGATACAGCGCGCACGTTTACGCATCGGAAGATGACAAACGCAGCATCACGCTGAACGGTCAGCGTTATCAGGAAGGAGACAGCCCTGCCCCCAACCTTACGATTGAACAAATACAACAGGACGTGACCATCTTTAACTTCAATGGCGATGTATTCACACTTGACGCATTAGAGGATTGGCCGGGCGGCAAGGTGGATAGAGAAAGCGCCGCCGAAGAGTCAGAATAAACCTTACCACTAGCCCGGACACTTGGCACAAGGCGTCAAGTTGGTGTCACTAACTGCTCCTTTCTGCACGCAGTTCGTCGGTAAAAGGTGCCAACAGGCTGTTAAAGCTGCTGCACTTGGTTTGTTCCGGCGTGTTGTCTCTCATCAGGCTTTGATAAATTTCCTCACTACGCTGCGGTAAAGCCCCGTAGCCAGCGTTATTCCAGCCTCGTTGCTTGGCGACTTTGTAGGCAACCTTGTCAATAACCGCATCGCTGGGTAAATCACTACGATTGCACTTATATTTCAAATACTTGGTACTGGCAATCACTGAAGCCAGCTGTTCTACCTGTTCATTAAGGGCGACCGGATCCTTTTGCTGAGAAGAACGTGGTTGCTGGCAACCTGCCGTTACCAGCAAAAGCAACACAGGGATAAGACGAAAAACCGGAGTTAACTGCATGATAATAATAATCTTATCTTGATTAAGTGGGTCTATTTTAACAAATCCCCCAGCACTGTCACTTGCTAGAGAGAAAAGTTTTCCTTATTGCGATCCCGCTTGCAGATTCATTTTCAGTGCTTTGCATTTTACCTCGTAGCCACACAAGTAGAGTACTTTGCGCCAGGATTAACGAAATCTATGATTGAGCGGTTATTAATCCACGGCGTCAATAGCTGACACTGAGAAAATGGCTTCAGCCCCTTTTTATTCAAGGTACTACATCGCTACATGACAAGATTGAAACCTAATGGCCACCCTTTTCTATCATAAAAGGATTGAAAGCTGAATCGATACATTAATCATGCAGCAAACCCAACCAATTATTCAACTTAAATCACAATAAAAAAGCAATGAAACGATAATAATTAAATTAATTTTGATTTACGTCACAAACAAAAAATACACTCTTGCTTGGTTAGCGGTTTTATTGCAGTTTTAATCTATAAGATTCAGTAATGCATAAGGTTCTTCAGTTTTATTTGCAACACAAGCTGAATCGTTTCAGTTGCAGAAGAAAGATAGCGGTAGATATAATTTTCATATAACAGAAGTTAAATACAATGAGCAGATGAATACATTGCTCTCCCTTGTCCATTTTTTAACAAAATTACTACAAGGAACGTTATGTCTTACGGTCATCCTATGAAAAAAAAACTTTCCCCTGGGTTAATCATCGCAGTCAGTGCCTCACTGCTTTACGGTTGCGATAACTCAAGTAACAGTAATACCCCAAACGAGGATACGCATGTTCAATCCTCTTACCTGGAAAAGTATCGACCTCAATTACAATATACCGCAGCTAAAAACTGGCAAAACGATCCTAACGGATTAGTTTATTACGATGGGGAATATCATCTTTTTTATCAATACAACCCTAACGGTAATGGCTGGGGCGACATGTCCTGGGGCCATGCCATCAGCACCGATCTGGTACATTGGGAAGAGCTACCCGTGGCTTTAGCCGTTGAGAAAGATGCTGAGGGAAAGGCAACTCAGATGTTTTTCTCTGGCAGTGCTGTCGTCGATATCGATAACACCAGCGGCTTGGGTGAGCCAGGCAAACCCGCCATGATAGCGATGTATACCAGCTATTATCCGGCAAGCATGACATTGGCAAACGGTAAAACCGTTGAGGAAGGCACTCAGGCGCAATCTCTCGCTTATAGCTTGGATAAAGGCCGCACTTGGCAGTTGTATGCTAATAATCCAGTATTGCCTTTGCCACCAACCGGCTATGAAGAACAATTCCGAGAGTTCCGCGATCCTAAAATGTTCTGGTTCGAACCGGAAAAAAAATGGGTAATGGTCGCGGTACTCGCCACCCAGCATAAAGCAGTCCTGTATTCGTCTAAAAATCTACGCGAATGGGAGTTTATGAGTGAATTCGGGCCAATAAATGCCACTGCTGGCGTGTGGGAATGCCCTGATTTATTCGAGCTCCCCGTCGATGGTGATCCCGCAAACAGGAAATGGGTGATGGTCATCAACCTTAATCCTGGTGGGCCGGTTGGCGGTTCGGGCTCGCAGTATTTTGTCGGTAATTTTAACGGTACCACCTTTGAGGCTGACGACAACAATGTCTTTGACAGTACGCCTCCAGAGGGCGCCGTTGTTGAGAACTTCGAAGGTGGCTATAACTCGCTGGGATGGACTGCAACGGGAGATCTGGCTGATAGCTATGTATCGCAAGGTAATAATCCAGGTCAGAATGGGGTAAGCCTGTATCAGGGTGAGAAGTTGCTAAATACCTTCGTCAATAGCGACGCGGCAATCGGCACCGTAACGTCCCCCTCGTTTAAAATTACCGATAACTATATCAACCTTATGGTTGGCGGAGGCAACCATCCCCATGTTGCTGACAGTACCCTGAAAACTGAATTGCCAACGGGTGATCTATTGTTCTCAGGTGCAGATTTTGAAGGTGATGAAAAGGTGACCTATAGTCAACTCGGATGGACAGCTGAAGGTGATTTTATCAATCAGCAGGTTGCCACTGGCACCATTGGCGATCAGCAGCAAGTCACCGGTTTCCTGGGTTCACATCTGGTAAACAGCTTTTTTGGCAAATTAATCAATAAAGAAGGTGGAGATTCGGCAATAGGGACATTGACCTCTCCCGCGTTTACCCTTGAAAAATCCTATATCAACTTCCTGATCGGCGGCGGCAATAATCCCTATGGCAAAAGTGGGACTACGGCGGTGGTGCTGTTGGTAAATGGAGAGGTCACACGGAGCGCAACCGGAAATGGCAGCGAAGCCCTGAACTGGGTCAATTGGGATGTCGCCGAATATCAAGGGCAGCAGGCCAGGATTGCCATTATTGATGACAACAGCGGCGGTTGGGGCCATATTCTGGCCGACCACTTTATTGCCTCGGATCTACCAGCCAAACCGATTTCATCCGAAACCACGGTAAATCTGCTGGTTAATGACAAAATCATCTATAGCGCGACCGGCTCAAATTCTGAAGCCCTTGACTGGCGTTCTTGGAACGTCGCATCACTCAAAGGGGAGAATGCTCAAATCCAAGTTATTGATAATAATACCGGTGGTTGGGGGCACATACTGGTTGACCAAATCCTCTTATCTGATCAACCGAAACAAACCGCCAACTGGGCAGATTTTGGTTCCGATTTCTATGCTGCCGTTTCCTGGAACGGCGTTCCCGATGGTAAACGTTATTGGATCGGTTGGATGAGCAATTGGGATTATGCCGGTAGTGTACCCACCACCTCTTGGCGCGGTGGACAGACCTTGGTCAGAGAGTTGGAGCTGCAAACGGTGGGGGACCACATCAAACTCACCCAGGCCCCGGTTGAAAGCATGACCAGCCTGCGTGGTAAACCGCTCTACCAGTTAAAAGAAGAGACGGTACTCTCGGCAGGAGACACTCTGTTGGCAGATGCAGGTGTGCAAGGACAAGTGTATGAAATAGAGGCTCAATTGAAGCCGGAGCATGCTGCAGAAGTCGGTTTCAAGATCCGTAAAGGTGCACAGGGTGAAGAAACCCTCATCGGTTATGATGCAGTGGCAGGAGAACTCTATCTGGATCGGACAAAATCGGGTGAAAGCACATTCTTTTCAGGCTTTGCTGCCAAACACCGCGCCCCGCTGCCACTTTCAGATGACGGCATACTGAAATTACGCATTATTGTTGATACATCATCAGTCACCGTTTTTTCCGGTAAAGGTGAAGTAGTTCTGACCGATCTGATATTTCCAGATCCTTCCAGCACCGGCATTGAAGTTTACAGCCAAGGCAACTCAGCGACGATTGCTGCGATGACCATATGGCCGCTGAAATCAATTTGGGCCGAAAAGTAGCCCTGCCCCCCCCCGAGCTTCCAGGAAGCTCGGGGCATTAATAATGTTGCAAAAAAACAGTCCATCAAGAAGAAGCGTAACTCAAAGAAAATCAGTTATATCCCCCTAATTTAAATAATATTCAAATTAGCTATATAGGCTTCAATTTTCTGATGTCCTTGTCTATCTGACGATATCACCCCCCCATTTTAATTTATGGATATATCATTTAAAAACTCAATTTTCATCCTGTTACATATGTAATAATGAAAACCATCACATCTACTTGCTATTCATTATGTTCAAGCATTACTATCTCACCGCTTTATTCTCACCACGGGGGCCTTATGGACGATGGAAGTTTTAGTTTAGTACTACTGGATAAATTTCAGTAATGTAGTTCATGCTACATTCTGAAATAAACAGAATGTAGACAATCAATCAACGGGTTATCAGCAACAGTCTGGCACTACCTTCGTGCCTTTGCATCTGATAACACCGGCTTGTCCTGCCTGATCCTGTAGTATTCATCGTTCACCATCAGCGTAACAATCAGCAAATTAATTTATCTCAAGCTATATACATTCGTTTGAAACGGAGGCGCTCGGCTTTATTTAGCTGACGTTCCCGCCGGTTTTTTTGAGAAACTTACGGGATTGGCATTATGCAAAAAAGCAGAAGTACATCTATTTCTAGAAAGTACTATCTAAATGACCTTATTGTTTTTGTAATAGCATCATTGGTCACCGTCTTTCTTATCCGTGCCTGGGGGGACATGCACGGCTCGTTTGATGAACACAGCGTGGGCGCCATTAGTCTGGATACCTGGAATCTTTTCTATTACTCACTAAGAACGACAATGCGGTTTGCCATCGGCATGATTTGGTCATTGTTATTCTCCATTGTCTTTGCCGTCTTAGCGGCGCGCTACGTGCCGTTACGCAGGGTGATATTACCTTTCGTCAACTTTATGGAGTCAGTGCCCTTGGTGGGTTTTTTAACCTTCACCACGGTGTATTTTCTTGGCCTGTACCCACACAGCGTGATGGGGCTGGAGTGTACCGCTATCTTTGCGGTATTTACCGGCCAGGCATGGAATATGATGTTAACGTTGTACCAGACGCTGCGCATCGTTCCAAGTGAACTGGATGAAGCCGCGCGCAGCTTCAACTACAATCCATGGCAACGTTTCTGGCGGTTAGAGTTTATCTATTCCGTACCCGGATTATTGTGGAATGCCATGGTGTCACAATCGGCTGCATGGTTCGCTCTGGTGGCGTCGGAGGCTATCCCGGTCAACGATAAATCGGTGGCATTGCCTGGTGTAGGTTCCTATATTGCCGAAGCGCTGGCGCAGCAAAACCTCCACGCGATTCTGTTTGCCGTGATCACATTGGCGGCTAATATTATCGTGCTCGACCAATTGGTTTTCCGCCCGTTGGTTCGCTATACCTCCCGTTTCAAATATGAAGATGTTAGCGCCAATAAAACTGAAGGCAGCTCATGGTTTTATAACTGCCTGAGCTATTCCCATCTAGGGTCAATGTTGTCAGCGGCCCTACGTATGCTGGCTGATTTATGGCTGTTTAAGCTGCCACAGATCTGGTACGGCCTTGGCTTGCATAAGCTGTTTCGCATCACCGCAAAAGCCAACTGGCTGTGGCGCAGCACTTGGTATCTCGCGGTGGTCATGGCCTGTGCCTGGTTCGGTTATCAACTATGGGAGTATTTCCCAAAGCAATACTTCGCCATGATGCCTGAATGGATGCTGCTGACCACTGCACGTGTAGTGGCTGCAATGGTGCTCAGCATCGTGATTTTCACCCCACTCGGCGTCTGGATAGGTATGAATCCACGCCTGGTGAAATTCTTCCAACCGATCATTCAAATTCTGGCTGCTATCCCGCCGAATATTTTCTATCCTCTGATCGCCGCCTTTATCGCTGTTTATCATCAGGATCTTGGTTGGTGGGCGATTCCAATGATCATGCTCGGCACACAGTGGTATGTGTTGTTTAACGTCATTGCCGGCGTCACGGCAATCCCATCACATATCACCGAAGTCAGCGAAACCTTCGGTTTACGGAGTTTCAAATGGTGGCGTTACTATATGCTGCCCGCGATTTTCCCCTACATCGTTACCGGCATTATTTCTGCAGCAGGCGGTGCCTGGAATAGCGCCATTGCAGCAGAAGTCATTCAATGGGGAACCACCACGATCAGTACTACCGGGCTGGGCGCTTTTATTTCAGTCGTGACCGATGCCGGTAAAAACCCGGAATCCGCCCTGGGCTGCGCTGCCATGTGCTCACTGGTGGCGTTATGCGTAATCTTTATCTGGCAGCCGCTGTATCGCGTAGCAGAAACCAAATTCAAATATGATTAATGCGGGGAAATTAAATGACTATTCAAGAAGTGGTGCTCAGCGCCAAGCAGGTTAACAAAGCCTTCATTGGAGAAAACAAGCTCCCCAAGGAAGTGCTGCGCGACGTGGATCTGAATGTTCACAAGGGTGAATTCGTTACGATCCTTGGGCAGTCAGGTTCAGGAAAATCAACGTTGATGCGCATATTTGCCGGCCTGATTGTCCCTGATACCGGCACGGTATCGCTGGCAGGAAAACCTATCGAAGGACCCGATGCCGATATCAGCATGGTATTCCAGTCTTATGCTCTTTATCCGTGGCTCACGGTGTATGACAACATCGCGTTTGGCCTGATCGCACAAGACTTGCCACCGCAATTGATCGACAAAAAGTTGAAAGCATTACTCACGCTGGTTGGCCTGAATGGATATGAGAAAGCCTGGCCCCGTCAACTTTCCGGTGGTATGCGCCAGCGCGTAGGTTTTGCCCGCGCATTAGCCGTGGAGCCCAAAGTTTTGCTGTTGGATGAACCCTTTTCTTCTCTTGATATCTTCACCGCGCAGAAACTGCGGATGGATTTAATGAATATCTGGACGAACAAAAAAAGTAATACCAGTGCCATCGTCATGGTGAGCCATGACATAGAAGAAGCGGTCATGATGTCCGACCGAGTCGTCATTATGGATGCCAATAAACGGCAAATCACCGATGAGATCGTTATCGACAGGCCAAGAGAATCACGAGGCAGACAGAATATGGCAGCCATTATTGATGAAACCAGCGATCGTTTGTATAAAAGAATTGCGATATCACAAAAAGCATCATAAATTTCAACGTATTTATTAACATCAGGTTATTGAAATGAAAAATAAAATGCACTTAGCTGTATTAGGGTTACTATTGCCAGTAGCCAGCACCACGTTGGCTGCAGAAATCGTAAATAAAGACGGCAACAAATTGGATTTATATGGGCAGATTAATGGTGTTCATTATTTCAGTAATAATGCTGGCAGCAGCGGCGATCAATCCTACACTCGCTTTGGCTTTAAAGGCGAAACACAAATTAATGATGACATCATTGGATACGGCCAATGGGAATATCAGATTGGGCTGAACGAAGCGGAAAGCGGCGAGCAAAGTGGTAACTACACGCGGTTGGGTTTTGCCGGGGTGAAATTCGGCCCGTTTGGAAGCATCAGCTATGGGCGCAACTACGGTTTACTCTATGATGTGGGAAGCTGGACCGATGTATTACCCGAGTTTGGTAATGACAGTTATGAAGCTGCCGATAACTTTATGACCAGTCGGGGCAACGGTATGTTGACCTATCATAATCAGGGTTTGGGGGGGATTATTGATGGCCTGAATATTGGCATGCAATATCAGGGAAAGAATCGGGGGGACGACGCTCATCACACGCAAGACCTACAGACACAAAACGGCGACGGATATTCCTTCTCCACGACCTACGACATTGGTTGGGGACTGAGCGCAGGCGGTGCCTACGCCAATTCGGATCGTACACAGGCACAGCGTAGTTTTGGTATGGCCAATGGCGATCGTGCCAGAGCCTGGACTCTGGGCCTGAAGTACGATCGGGATAACCTCTACCTGGCAGCAAACTATACCCGCACTCAGAACATGACCTACGTGGATGGTGGCAACTACACCGGCTTTGCACCAAAGGCCGATGCCGTCGAAGCCGTGGCACAGTATCACTTTGACTCTGGCATCACTCCTTCTCTTGCCTATTTGCAATCGCGTGGCAGCGATATGCCTGGCATCGGTGATACCGATCTGGTCAAGTATATAGATATGGCGCTGGGTTATAGTTTCAATGCCAATATGTCGACCTATGTAGAGTACAAACTGAACCTGCTGGATAAACATAATGCAGCCGGTTTAAGTGCTGATGATATCGTCGAGACGGGGATTATGTACCAGTTCTGAGAGGCTAAGCGCTGAACCCCATGCCTGATGAGGTTTGACCTCATTGGGCTTTTTATCGTTTTGAACGGGTAAAAGGTAGCAAGCAAGACATATGAATGAAAGTTAAAAACAGTGAATACAATCATGTTGGCCGTTTCTTTCCCCATTCCACATTGCCAATAGACTTTCCCCTCTGAAATTAGATTGTTTATCATAGCGAAACCAAAGATAACAATCACCACATTGCCTGAATTACCCTCATTTAACGATTTAGTTTCACTTCCATTGCTCCGGGATTTATAGCCAACCACTCATTGAAACTACAACCTCGTTGACGCTATGTTTAGTTTAAACAACCCTTGCGATAGTTATTAATATTAAATTACATTTTGCAGTTCTAAAACACCACTCAGTTATTGAGCTTCCTGGCCCTTGTGGGTACTATGAGACTCCGATTTAATACAGGATAAAATTATGGACACCGACGGTTCGTTATTCATTGGTTTGTTGAGCCTGCTGGAGGCTTAGGCGCAATAGTCATTTACTGCGTCCTGAAAAGTATCCGTATGTGACGTCATCACGTCACAACTGCACTTTATTATTACTTCCTTCAGCGCCTTATACTAGGCGATCCCTAGCTGACAGCATCTCTCAATAGCCAGAATTCAACTTACTAATCAGACCAATAAGGCCGCTGGCATTCTCCCGTGTGAATTTTCACGTCTGGATGTTCCTGTGCAAAACTCAGCGGCATATCCTATTCGCCTATTTGTTTTTTAAAAGATAACCAAGGAAATATGATGGCCAAGAAAAAAGTATTACTTACTGTCAGCAACGTTAGCAAGAGCTTCCAACCTACGGCCCAAAAATCACATTTGGTCCTTAGTGATATCGACCTCAAAGTCTATGATAATGAAGTAGTCAGCGTATTAGGGAAATCCGGCTCGGGCAAATCCACCCTACTGCGGATCATCTCAGGTTTGATATCTCCTGATTTTGGGGATGTCATGCTGGGTGAGAACAAAGTCTCAGGCCCTAACCCACAAATCAATATGGTTTTCCAGAACTTTGCTATTTTCCCTTGGTTAACCGTTTATCAAAATATCGCCTTTGGATTGCAGGCACAGCATTATTCCCAAGACACCATCGACAAGCAGGTGATAAAAATGCTGAACCTGATTGGTCTGGAAAAATACCGCAATGCTTTCCCACGAGAACTTTCCGGTGGTATGCGCCAACGGGTGGGGTTTGCCCGTGCACTCGTCGTTGAACCTGCGTTGCTGCTACTGGATGAACCTTTCTCTTCCCTGGATATTTATACCGGAGAAAATCTACGCAACGACCTAATGCAGATCTGGTCGACGCGGCAAATAAAAACTCGCTCCATGATTTTAGTAACCCATAGCATAACAGAAGCCGTAATGATGTCAGATCGGATTATTTTGTTAGGTTCAGAACCCGGTACCGTGACCGGAAATTATGAAATCACCCTACGGCGTGAGGAGCGGAACAAACGCTCAATGCAAAGCCTGATCGAAGAAATCAGCGCTGAGCTAAGCCAGCAAATTGCTACTTCGGCCTATTAAAACCAGGCCCTGTGTAAACGCCACTGAACCGTGTTTACCAAGGCATAAAATCAATTTCTAATCGCTGTCTGGCAGATGAAAAGTCTGCCATTTTAACTACCTGTTTATCAAGAGCTACCTTTTTATCGGTGTTTCATGATAAGCAGATAACATGTTGGTTTTTATCATGCATTTTATTCAAACATTAATAACGCTATCAACGGCATCTTTACTTGGCGCAATTATTGGCTATGAAAGACAGTTCCGGCAACGCACCGCCGGGTTACGCACCAATACACTTGTTGCCACCAGCGCAGCTATTTTTGTACATCTGGCCATGACCATTGATGGCAGTGGGGGTGCGGTAAGAGTGATTTCTTATGTGGTTTCTGGCGTCGGTTTTCTCGGAGCTGGGGCAATCATGAAAGAAGGAATGAATATCCGCGGCCTGAACACAGCGGCTACGCTTTGGGGATCGGCAGCCGTCGGTACCTGCGCGGGTTGCGCATTATATGGAGATGCTCTGGCCGCTACGTTATACGTACTGGCTGCCAATACACTGCTGCGCCCGATCGTCAATATGGTCAACAAACAACCCTTCAGCGATGTTAACGGTGAATCCACCTACCAGATCTGCGTGATTGCATTTGAACACGAGCAACGCGAAGCGTTAGCCAAATTCAAAAAGGTGATGCAAGCCGAAAACTGCTTTATCTCGCACCTGGATATCGAGCCTTTTGGCGATGATGACGTAGAGATCACCGCAACTCTCATGCCCGCCTCTGTCACTACTACGGTACTTGATAAAACCGTCAATACTTTACTTGGCGATAGCATGATGAAGCAGGCCTATTACAGCAGAATTTGTGGCTCTGGTTAAAAACGTCACGTAGGGCCCTTTTACACCGCCAATTAAAACATGAATGAAGAGAATTATTATGAAAAGTATGCCGAAATTATCTCACCTGACTACTTTTAAAGAAATTGTTTACTGCGGTAGCTTACATGAAACATCAAAAAAGCTGGCTATTTCACAACCGACACTCAGCCGTATTATTAAAGAACTTGAAGAAAATATAGGCTCGCGTCTTTTGGAACGCAGCAACCGCGGTGTCCGGCTCACTGCGGTAGGTGAAGCGTTTTTTCAACGCATTGACGCTATCACCAATGAGTTAAGAAATACCATTTATGAATTCCGTGGACTGAAAGAAACCGGAGAGAAATTCTTGCGCCTAGGTATGAGCACCTATCCACTGCTATGCTATCTCCCCGACGCACTTGAGATCTTTAATCAGCGTTATCCACACAGCCGCATTATCGTGATTGAGGATTGCCCCGAGGGGTTGGTTGCCAAGTTGAGAAATAACGAACTGGATCTGGTAGTCTGCAACCTCAGCGAGGGGATTAACTGTGTCGATCTGGTAACGCAGGACTTCAAATGTGAAACGTTTTCGCTTTATCAAGGGAACAATCAGTCCTCTGATGAGCTGCCGCTGGACGAAACAAAGTGGGTAGTCCCGCATTCCTGTACTGCCGGCCGTCTAGCGATGCAAGACTCCTCTTTCCCGTGCACGCAGCAGGGTAATGTCGTGGAAACTGATTCTTTCCTCGCCACCTGGTGTCTAGTGAAACAGCAGGGTTATCTCGCGCTATTAAGCGATCGTATCGTGGCACATTACAGCCCACAGCTGAACCTCAAGAAAAAATCTGCTGAAGATATCAATATCAGCGCATGCTTTTATATTATTAAACGTGACGAGCCCATGACATCGTCCATTACTAACGATTTTACCGAGATCCTGATGGCGATGTGAACACGCGGAAAATCACCTGGCGAAGTGGTGCAAGCGCCTAGAAAGTAAAGACCTGAAGGCCATCTGAAAACGAAAAACCCCAAGCTCATGGGTAAATGGGTTTTGCGTTACGTTAACCCAACTGGAGTGCCATTTTCCTAGGAAACTCGGGTCTATTCCGTCAGTGGAATGTACTGAATGCGACGCGTTATGAAAAAACGGCGAGCTCAGCCCGACAGAAAGCGATGTGATTTTCAACCTGCAGCGTGGTTGAGTAAAGGTAAAGGGGCGTGTTCATCAATTGAACGTCGCCCCTTATCGATTTACCACCATGCCCTCTCCTGATTATTTATACAAATCCGCGGTGCCGTAAACATGGTTATTAACGGTAACTGAAGTAATGCGATAGGCACTGGCCCCTCGCTGTTGCGCATCTGCGGCTATCATCTGTTCAAAGCTGCTCAACGTTGTCGCCTGGCTGGAAACCTCTCCGATTTTTTGCAACCCTTGTGCAGCACTACTTGTCACCGGCATGGCGGCCATGACACTGCTGCTGGCTGCGGCCAGTACCAAAGCCAAGATTACATTTTTCATCATTAAATCCTCTCACTAGCTGGATAATAACCGGCAGCAAAGGCCGCCGACGGGATTACGCTTTTACTGGCTCATGGCATCCTTACCGGTTTGCTGTTGCTTACTCATCGGCTCTCTCCTGCCCCCATATCACTTCGATGTGAGAAGTATTCAACGAATTTGTTCCCCAAGACCTCACGCAAAGTTAAATAAAATGTGATCACTGCCAAGGTGGGGGGTTGTGTAGACTTCAGTAAGACCTGTAAATCGCGGTGGGAAAAACGGAAAAGGCAAAACGCTTTTGATCGTCGAAGACGACAGCGATACCGTCAATGACATCAATAACCTGCCCTGTCAGCAGTAATTTCCCCGTTTTGGCCCCGGCCACATTCAAGAACGCCAACCCAACGATGCAGCGTTAAATGGTCAACGACAATACCGCGCTCTGCCATCATCTCATCCAGGTTGTGTAAACGCAGTGAGTAAACCAGATACCAGCGGACGCACTGAGCAATATGCAGGTGACTGAAGACGTTTCGGATCAGTGACATGAGCAGTAACATCACAAAAACCATGTGACCTAACAGCGCCTTAATGCGACATAGCCAAAAATAGTTACGGGACACAGCCTAGTTTTGCACTATAATTAACTTAAATTTAAATAATTAAAATTTTGGTAACGCATGTTAAAGCGATATATTATTGACTCAAACCTTGAGTTTTCCCCACAAAATTCCCAGTTGACTGTTTTAGATGGTGAGAATTTTACTATTACTCTTAACACTCCTGCCAGTCGTTGTCTGGAGCTGCTCATTGAGCGACGTTTTAATCTGGTGCCACAACATGATTTTTATGAGTACGTTTGGGGCGATGAAGGTAAAGATATTTCCGTTAACACACTCTATCAGAACATTGCATTGCTTCGTAAGGCATTAAAAACCATATCAAAAAAATATGAAGTTATGATACTAACAGTCCCTAAGAAGGGGTTTAAGTTCAATGAAATTTTTCCTGTATTAGAAAATTTTGCTGCGGAAGTAGATAACCATTCTTTAACTAGTGACATATCCATAGACTCCCTCACCAGTCACCTTTCTCATGAAGATACCGTTAATGGAAATATAATTTTATTATGGTGGCAGAGAAAAAATAAAAAACAGAGGGTGTCACTATTTTATGTCTTGAGTATTTTGGTTGCCATTACTGCTTTAGTGGCTTTTAACTTCTTTTTTGAAAAGAGGGAGATATATCCATTGTTCTATTACACACCCTATACAGATGGATCTACATGCAGCATATATACTAATGCTAACAATAGTATGTTATCGAGGAGAATTGAAGAGCTTAGCGAGTTAGGTGTCGATTGCGAAACCACACCATACCTCTATATCACTATGTTTAGATATAGTACTCGTACCTCTGCAATTGCGTGCCGTTATCCCTTGGAGAACACCAGTTCACCTTTCTGCATTACTTATAACTTGATTGGGAGTAATGTGAAATGAGAAAAGAATTGCTAGTCCCTGCGGTGTTGGCTCTCTGCTTGCTACCCTTATTGATTTATTACATTTATCCTGACAAAGCAGACAAAATAAATATCTCTTGCAATGGCACATTAGTCACCAAAAATGAGCTAATGTCTAGCAGGGTGAGAGTTTCTATATTATTAACTGGAGCGCGTGGAAGGGTCAACTTTGACGGAGTCATAAGCAATAAAAAAAACGAAAGAATAACTATCCGTAGAGCATCCTCGTTTACACTACATCACTACGGAAGCATCTATGCTATTGATAAATCTATCGTTTCAGAGCTTCCAGGAAACATGGCTTCAACTGATTTATTGACGGGTATGTTTCCCGAGTTCATGTTATTTAATGATAAGGACTATAGGCTTAATATGTACAAAGTAGGGAGTAATGGCTACCTTTTTATGAGTGACAAATTCGTTACGCTTTATTGCATCAGTTAATAAAGCCGTAGTCGTATTTTTATTCGTAATAGCACCAGATATGATGAACATTACCTTTTTCCTGATACAATAGATGGCTGACCCGCGGTATCAACCGAGTGGTACAGATATTCTCACTGGCCTTTGATTTTGATGCAGGTTTTATCCATTCGCCACTGACGATCCACGGTGCGTTTATGTCGGGGAATGCCTTATCCTTTGAGGATAGGTCTGATGACTTAAAAATTACATACAATTGGCATGGCCAAAAGTTGCCACTTTGAATATGCTTAATTGGCAAGCTGTCATGTGATTAAGATCAAGCACCTGTACGTTATAACGAGTACCGGCGGAAGGTATGAAAAACTTGTATTTAAATTTATTTGAATTATGCAATCAAAATCTTGGTGAAGAATGCTAAAAAAATACATCATTGACTCGAGCTTTGAGTTTTGTCCGGCAACATGTCAACTGACTGTTTTCGGTGCTGAAGACTTTATCATTACTCTTCACATACCTGTCAGTCGGTGTCTGGAACTGCTTCTTGAGCGGCGTTTTGATCTGGTGTCCCAACATGATTTTTACCAGTACGTTTGGCAGGATGACGCTAAAAATGTGTCCGTTGACACACTCTATCAAAGTATCTCGCTTCTTCGTAAGGCACTGAAAAACATATCAAAAGAATATAAAATCATGATATTGACGATCCCGAGGAAGGGATTCAAATTTAATCAGATTTTTTCTGTGCAGGAGCAAATTGGTGAGACAATAATTGCGTCTTCTTCAAATAGTGGCGTGCTGATAGAAAATATTACCAAAGCCCTTGGGCATGAAGATAATGTTAATGATCATACAATTTATCCCATGCAGCATAAAAAAAGGGGCAAATTAAAGAGTCTGTATTATTACATGATGGTAATATTGGCTCTTATTGTCATTTTGTGGGTGACTTACTTGGTTTTTAAAAATAAGGAGTTATCTCCATTAAGTTCTTACACACACCACTCTGAAATTTCAGGATGTATCATATATACGGATTCTGCCATTTATGATTTACCTGGGAAAATAAAATCGATTAAAGAGTTAGGAGCAGATTGTAAGGTCACTCCTTATATCTATATCACGGCTTTTAGCTATAGCACTCGTATATCTGCTGTTTTATGCTACACCCCGATAGAAAGCGAAGCATCATCTGACTGCACTACCTATAACTTGATCGGGGACAGCAATGTTCTGCCATCCCGACCTTGATTAGGTTTTTAGCGGACGCCTGTGTCTAATCCAAACGCCTTTTATAACAAACCTGCAGATGGTTCATTGATAAGTAAAGTCGAGCTGCATGGCGCCCCTGATTTGGCCTGCACCCATTTGGCCGGTGCTGTACAACCTGCTGACCAGAGAGAGGGTTGCGGTCTTGCTGGTATTATCCACGGCCAGGGTGACCCGGCTGCCTGGCCCCAGGGTTTGATGAGTATTGCCATCCGCTATTTGTATCCCGACGTAGGGAGCCGAACCCAGGTTGGCATAAAGTGGCACGCCATCTGGCCCGGAGGTCGCGCTCCCCGTCAGTAACACGGTCGCGTGACGCGTGGTTATCGGGCACTGGGTGAGTAAAACCGAGAAAGGCTGCCATTCTCCCACGCTGCCTGCAACCAGAAAATCACGGCTGCGGCCTTGACCAAAATCTATCGTCTGATTGGCGCTGTCAGTGTCAACAACGCAAGGGCTGGCCATCACGTTGCCACTGATAGTGAAATTTGAATCCTCTGCCAAACATCCCCAACTTGACAGTCCAGATAAAAGTAATAGGCCAAGGGTACTCAATTTCATCTTACAGTCCTTTCATCATCAACCAGTGCTTTACTGCCGGGCTTTATCTATAGGTAAAGGTGGCCAAAACCGTGCCCGCGATACTCCCCGGCATCACACTGCCTGTAGCCGAATAGGCACGTGTTTTCAGGGTAAAAACGGCCTGTTTGGTGGAGCTATTTACCGCAACGGATGATTTTTTACCATTGCCGAGATTGGTCCCTGCGTTGTCCGTCAGTTCAATAGAAAGATTGGTTGCCGCGCCGGTATTCTTATAGCGTGTCGCATCCTGCGGATCTTGGGTGCCAGACAGCGTCATATCAACATTGGTGGTTGATGCGGGGCAACTGGCTAACGTGATCGAAAAGGTTTTCCAGGGGCTGTATGAGCCCGCGGTACTCAAGGCGGTCGCCTGAATATCATCCAGTTTAATATTCATGACCGAGTTGGTCGCATCAACAACGCACGGCGAGGCAAGGACATTGCCGGTAATATTAATGGTGCTGTTATCCGCAGCCATCACCAGCGGGCTGGCAAGTAAATATAAGCCGGTCAGCGCCATTCTTGATTTTGATAAATTCATTGATCCTCACAAACTATGCTATTAACGTTGATTTAAAGATAAGTAATACTCAGTGTTGCCGTTGCATTGGCGGACCCCGGTAAAACATTGCTCAGGGTTTGATAATAACGCGCTTTAAAAGGGAAGGTCTCAATACCACCGGCAGCGGTTTTCAACAACAGGCGAGAGCCAATGTTCAAGGGCGTATTGTTATACAAAATCTGCGCACCTACCCCTTTTGCGACCCCCGCACTCCCGGCGCCGGTTAATGCCAGCACGCTGGTATTGGCGGTATCCGAGTTTTGTGTCCCGTTCATGGTCACATTGACTTTGGTACCGGCAGCACAATTGAGCCCCAGGTTAAAATCAACGTTACCCGTTGTAGAACCGACCCCGGTAAAGGCGGTGGCATAGACATTGCCCAACGGGGCAGCCACCGTTGGCGTGGTCAGTGAACAGGCCAGCACCGTCACACTCATCCCGGTAATATTGATCGGGACTTCGGGTTGGGCCCAACTGTTCACATTACCCAGGATAAGTGACGCGACCTTTTGGGTAAGCACACCTGACGACATGTCCCCTATTTTATAAAAAGTGACCGCCGCACCGGCTGTCGCTGTCCTCATCACGCCCACAGTGCTCAGAAATGCTGCCTGGTTCACATTGCCGTCTACATTGTTGCCAACCCCAACCCAGCCAATTCCCGCGGCTTGGTTGGCCTGAATCCCGGCCAACTGTATCCCCAGCCCGGGAATATTGGTTTTATAGAGACGGGCTCCGTCGCCAGTCGACATTCCGGAATAGGGGATCGCCGCCTTGACACCTAAATAGTGCCCCCCGTGGGGTAGGTCCTCCCCTCCGGGCAACTGAATAACAGCGTGATAGGTGAGTAAAACTCCGGCGCTGCCAACCGGGCACCGACGGGCACATCGCGCTGAACAACCAGCGTCGGGGCATTGATCGTGACACCCGAAGATTCGGTGTTACAAGCAAAGAAAGACCAGGCGTGGGTGCTGTATAAAAACACCAGGCCCCCCATCATCTTGACGATATTCTTCATTTCTTGGGTTCCTTTATAAGCAGCGGCCATTCATTATCTGAATGCCGTTGGCCGTTATATCCTGAGAGTGTTGCCTGGCTAATTGATAGCTGACCTGACATTGGCTATCGCCACCTTTCCCCCATTGCACCCCTAGCTTGCCGCTCTCGGCCAGACCGGTCAGATAAACCTGACCCCGGTCTCCGACGATAAAGCCGTTTTCACCCGGGTTGGCGGCGTCGCTGACCGTGGCACCAAACGGCACCGGTTCGCCATTGGCACGGAGCAGCGTCATCATGACCCGCTGACCAATCTTGGTCTGATAGCGGGCAACCACCACCGCTCCGCGCGTCGGGGTGACCGTTTGGCTGGTGAGTTCCAGCTCAACATCATCAGGCAGTGAGGTGGTATCCAGACTGATGGCATTATTGCGATAGGGGCTGATATACGGCACCACCGCATAACCGCGACCGTCGGTTTTCACGCCACGGTTATTATTGATATCGATGCCTTTTGCTCCCGGCGCCTTAACCAACGCGATCGTTTCACCCAGCGACTGGGATAGCGTGACGCCCCCCGCGTGAGCAATGACACCGCCCGCAACGCCATAGTTGATGCGCTGCTGATGACTGTCATAGCTATAGCCGCCATTAATCTGGCCGCTACCGCCATCGTAGCTGGCCATCAGATTGCCATTACCCCGGCCGCCCTGCGTGGCATATCCCTGATTGACTCCCCAACTCAGGTTGTTATTGTCCAACGCCGTGCCGCTGAGACCGACGTTATGCGTGGTCGCGCCCCCTTTGGTATTGCTCATGGCGTAATTCGCCCAGGTGTTACCCATCCAGCGATTGAGTGGGATATTCACGTTAAGCGCCAACACCCTGTCGGTGGCCTCACTGCGTGTGCCATTACTGCTGGCCGCATTTTTATTCTGGCTGTAGTTGATGCCATAGCTCACCCCTTGCCAATTGTTGCTATAGCCGACACCCAGGGATTGCGTCTTCTGGCCGTTGTCCCAATACCCTTCATCAATCAGGCTCAATGAAAGGGAGCCTGCTGACTCACCCAGGCTTTGGCTGATAACCATCTCCGCACGGCTGCGTTTATGCTGCTCGCCGAGCGGAGAGTTATTACTGCTGTAGGTATCCAGCGTTTCCTGCAGGGTATAGAACCCTCGTGTGGAGTAGCGGTATCCGGCCAGGCTAAAATTGGTGCCGGTTTCAACAAAACTCTTGCCGTACCGAAAACGCCATGATTGACCACTGCGGGTGCTGTCATCGGATAAGGTTGACTGCGCCTCGGTAATATCCAGAGAGATGGCGCCGATACGGCCCATGTTCTTCCCTATACCGCCAGCAACCGACTGGTAATGCGCGGCGCCCTGCACGCCGCCGTAGGCCGTCAGCCCCCAGGGCAGACCATAAATAGCGGTCCCCTGCGCAAACGCCGTCTCATCCACGCTGTTGTCTGAAGAACGGTAGTGACCGCCGGTCAGGCTGTACTTCAAGGCACCTTCACGCTGCAACACCGGCACAGAGGCAAATGGCACAATAAAGTTTTGCTCACTGCCATCGGCTTCAGTGACCGTTACGGCCAAATCGCCGCTGCCCGAGGTGGAATACAGGTCATTAATTTCAAATGCCCCGGGTGAGACATAGCTTTGGTAAATGACATAGCCATTTTGCCGCACGGTAACCTGAGCGTTGCTTTTGGCAATGCCACGCACGACAGGTGAATAACCTTTCATGCTGTCCGGCAGCATCTCTTCATCCGAAGCCAACTGACCACCGCGAAACGGCACGCTGTCAAACACTTCGCTGGGAGAGGTACTGTCACCCAGTGTGAGTTGGCTGCGCAGGGCAACAATGTCACGTTGCAAATACGTGTTGATGGAGCGCCATTTGTCGCCGCCTTCATTGTCTCGAGCCCAGGTTGAGTAGTTGCGTAAGCGCCAGGGGCCGATATTCAATCCACTGCGCAAATTTAAAAAGTAACTGTTGTTGCTGTTGCCATCGTCATGGGTTGCCCGGCTGTTAGAACCGCTAAAGCTGTAGTTGGCCAACAAGGCCGAAACACCCTGGTCCCACTGTTCTGGTGGCACATATCCGCGCGCCTGCCGGGCCAGCGCGGCCTGTGGAATGCTGAGGTTAAGCTGCTGTTGACCAAAGCGAAACGCTGTCGAGGCCTGAGGAATGGCCGCTGATATGTCGGCGCAACCGTCCTTGGCCAGCCCTGGGAATGCCGCCACCTTGACACCCAGCTGTTCCAGCTCACCCTGATTAAGGCAAGGCTGCAGGCTTTGGTTGCCGCTGGCATCTTTTACCAGGGTAAAGTCCACTTCACGGGTTTCAATGAATTGGTCATTCAGCAAGATATCGACCCGGTATTTGCCCGGCGCCTGGGTATTGCTTTCTTCAAAGACAGATAAATCAGCCCTGGCTTGAGGTGCGTTACCCAGTTCTAACAAGGCGGGGTCAAAATATTCCCGAGCCTGTACACACCCCATATCCGTCATCAGTAACCCTAACTGACAGAGGATCAAATAACTTAGCCGCGTCAAATGAACGCAGTGCCGGGTCCTGTTTACATATCCCTTGTTCAGCAGCTTTTCCATTTACTCGTTTCCAATATGTTGACGCAGCGGATCTTGAAATTTACCCATCAGTTGGCTTTACAGTGAGGCCTGGTAAGCTTCACTGGTGCCACCGTAGTCATTGATGATTTCCCAACTGACTTGACTCCCGGCACTGACAGCTGGCAGCGTCATGGTTTGTGTGGCGCCGGGGGCAACCATCGGAAAGTCGGGAATATCTTTTCCACCGACTTTCACCGAAAAGAAGGTCACGTAATGGGCGGAGTTGTTGGTGGCTTTCAGGGTATTGCCACTCCGCTGCCATTTGATGTCCTTTGCAGACTGCTCCAGCGTGCCTTTAATCCCTTTTGGGCGATAAATCAGCTTGATGCGCGTCTTCACTGCGATTTGTAACGTGTTATCCCGTTTTTCACTGGATGGAATAGACTTTATGTTCAACCAAAACAGGGACTCTTTATCTTCTGGCAGGTTTCCTCCTGCGCGAACGACGCGTAATACGTTATTCTGCTTACCATCCAGGCGGAATAAGGGTGGCGTGATAATAAAGGGGGCTTTAGCCTCGCCGCCTTCTTGAGTGTCAACCCAGGACTGGATCAAATAAGGTGTTTTGTCGGGATTGCTGACATTTAATGCCGCTTCTTTTTTAGCCCCGTCATAAACCAGGCGAGTCCCACCCACCACCACACCGGCGGTTGCACTAAATGCGGTGGCAAACAAACCCGCCACCAAGACTACTGACAATAACTTCATGTGTACTTCCTATCTGAGAATATGAATAAGCGTTGAATAAAAGATAAGCACGGAGAGAGGGACAGACCGGCTTATGCTTTAGTTAATGCTCATTGCGCGTAATGACACGGCACATAAAAATGACGCGTGGTGTTAATGAAGAACGCGAGCAATGTGGGCTTTTCAGTCCGGGTGCCAAGTGCTGTAAAGCCGGGTTGGCGGTCCTGGTTAAAGCAGGCCGGTATAAATACCGACCTGCTTTTATCAAGACATCTTTGCCAGGCAAAGAAAATCCGGATTAATTGTAAATAATAGAGAACTGCACAGACGCGTTCGCAACACCGGGTTGGATATCGGCGCTCAGCGCTTTATAACGTGCGGTGAAATTCAGGTCGGTTTCAGTACCTACGCCCGCGGTCAGTGCATAAGGCGCGGAGTTGGTGAATAAATTAACCACCTTCTGGCTGGCGTCAGACAACTCAATGCCTACGCCGCTTGCGCCACCTGGGGTCAAGGCCAGCACGCTGTTGTCATTGTCAACGCTGTTCCCGTCAAACTTGACGGTCGCCGTTGTTGCTCCCGCAGGGCAGTCTTTCAACACCAGCTTGAATTGGGTTGCGGAAGAATAGCTGCCTGCACCGCTAAACGAGGTTGCAGCAACTTTACCGAGTGTTACCTGCAGGTTTTGCGCAGTGCTGTCGACGATACAGGCAGAATCCGTGATTTCACCGACAAAATTTACCGTGCCATCGGCAGCATAAACGGACGATGCCAGAACACCGGAAGCAACCAAGGCGAGTGTAATTAAAGTCTTTTTCATTTTTAAATCCATTAAAGTATGTGATAAGTACATATTGGCAAACATATTGTTGCCCGGGTGGTATAAACAACCTCACCATTGATAGCGCATTAGTATTTCGCCCATGTAACAAGGCTATACTTTTGAGCAATCATTGCATCAGGTTGGTAAAAATAGTGTCATCTTATTTAAGTCAACTACAGCATCTACAAAACTCCTTTTATTGCAATTGCCGGAAACTTATCCAGCAACAGATATCCTCCGATAATTTAAAAAACATTCACAACCGGTTAGTGAGATCTTTGCATTTGTAGTCTGTTCTGATAGCTTCCGTAGATCAGTATGGCCCGTGAATTTAACCCCGTGAGACCCAGTTTCTTTAATGCGTTCAACTTATGGGCGCTGACAGTTTTTTCAGATATTCGCATTTCTCTGGAGATGGCATGGTTTTTTTTACCTTTTAATAATTTATCCATGATCTCCACTTCACGAAGCGTCAGATCTTTCAAACAGTCCTTTACCTTCAGATTCAAGATGTATTTTATGATGCGTGGAAACTCATGTGTCGCCGTTTTTTTTGACAGAACACCATCAGCCCACATATCGGATGGCGTGTTCCCATCAATCATTTGGATGACACGCCTGTTCTCGACCCCAGCAAACAACAGTACATTATGGATCAAGTTTCTATTGTTTGATGACAGTAGAATGATGTCGTTCTGCTGTGAGTTAACAGGGCGATTAAGTTTATGTATATCAATGGTGGCCACTTGGTATCCAGAGTGCGTCAACAACGCTTGAGCCCCCAATACAAAATAGCTATCATCAGAAATTATAGTAATCATACATTAAGTTCCATTGCTCAATATCAGGATCCTTTCCCCTACATTTTTTCACCATAAATCAATGTGATGATTTCTTTATCAATAATGTAACCCTGAGCCCTCACGCGCACAATAAAGTGAGCGGAAATACCAAAAGCACAAAGCTTTTGACTCAGTGTGTTGATGACTTGCCACAGTCGTTGTCTGGATGAACTCAACCCTTGAGCATCCCAAACATTTAGCATGATATCATCATCCTGGATAATGTGTTGTTGCGCATTATCCAAGATGTAGATTAATAATTGCATCATGGTTTTTCTTAAATGCACGACTTTGATGCCAGAGGCTTCTTTATTTTTATCAGAAACCATATAGACCAGGCATTTATGCCGTATATCCACATAGATATCGCAACCAATGCGATAGCCGTATAAAGTCCTTTTCCCCATATGTAAAACCTCGAACAACGTGCGCTATCATACCCCACGACATACATCCTGATTAAGAGTGGCCATTCTAAGGCTATGAAATACGTCTTTTCAAATTGATTTGAAAGAAAGAATTTAAACCCACACCCCATCATATAAATGGTTTTTTACTCCATATATCACAAGTAAATTCTCACTTCTAACTACCATCATTCACTAACACGATACGATATCTCGAAGATCTCTTGAGGTCATCAATAAAACATATGCAATATGTTTTTCATGTTTTTTAGTTAAAAAAACTATCTTTTCCTGCGTAGTTATCATCATGCAGACATCGTTGCACTTATCTCGCTTCTCTTGTGACAGGAACTGTAATGCACGTCTTTTCCTAGTCTGTTGCCCGCCATCCGTGGTTCGCTGTGAAAAATATTACGATCCAAAAGATACCAATGATAGCTAAATCCGTTAAATCAGAGTCTAAATCAGACTAGGATTGTTCTTATGGGTTGATTGCAGGGGAAATTACAGTTGAATAAACCAAGCACACTAATCAATATCCGATTGAAATATATGAATAAAAACATAACAATCCCCAGTTGGTTGAATTTGATGCACAATAACTGGCCTTTGAGGTTTACTCATGGCTAGCGTTCATATTCACTGTCCCCTTTGGCAGTCTGCTGTGGCCGTAGGCAGAACCCGAAAAGCTGTGACAGACTTTGTTGTCACGTTTTTCTGTTCGCATGCCCCCCATGAAGCTCGTAAACAAAACGAGGACAGTCCCTTTCATTCGCCAATATGCTTAAAGGGGACTAACAGGGGGAAATCATTACCAGCGGAAGAACCTTTGGTACCACTTTCAATATAAAACCCCACTTCTCCCTTCATCTAACATTTTAAAATCGTTACTTTGGACCACAGATAAATGCACGAAGACATCTTTGCTGCCATCAGCAGGAGAGAGAAAACTAAAACCTTTCACTGCATCAAACCATTTTACTAAACCAGTCACTTTATCAGGCATGGAGACTTCCTTTAATTTAGAGCCACTCAATGTATCGCGGGATGCTGCAGCAGACATCCTTATCCTTTTTGTAGTTTCGATCCCTCTGGGCCGTATAGTTTTGGCCGCCGGAAAAATCTGGGATTCCGGCGTAGAACCCCGTCTAGCCAATCCGTGCAAAATGAGTCAGTATCTGGCGGAATTTTTTCGACATCGCAAATGACGATCTTCTGAATATATTTATCTTCGACTAACCGCTGGCTGATAATCGTAGCGATATCACCACGCGACTCTATGAACATATCTGTGCCAGTCGGCAAATGGCGAAGGTGTATGAAGATGAGTATTTTTCGATCAAATATTGTATGAAGGGCTCGGCACATCTGACGTTTAGGAAACCGGGGCTGGTTGAGAAGATGAATGACATCGTGACAAAACATTTTCCAGGGATGTCAGCATCACGATTATGATGGCGGAGAACAGATTAGCCTCCCAATCTCACCCTGCTACCTCTCCTACCCTTGACCATCAATGGAACCGGAAGAGCGCACAGTGAATGACGGGTCCCTCAAATACCGGCCCAATACCGGGTAAGCAAGGACAAGGACAAGGACAAGGGCAGTCAACATTCAATGGCATACTAAACATCGGCACAAACAAAAAACCCCAAGCTCTTACGAGCTTGGGGTTTGTATTTGGCGGAAGGACAGAGATTCGAACTCTGGGAGCTGTTACACTCGACGGTTTTCAAGACCGTTGCCTTAAACCACTCGGCCATCCTTCCAATGGGCGCAGATATTAACGGTACCGTCATGAAATGTCTATCGTTTTGACGTAAAAAAATGCGTCAAAACGCTCGTTCGCTTAAATTTCAGGCCGATTGCGGTTAAAAAAACCAGAGCCCCGCATCAGCGAGGCTCTTTTCGGACAATAAGCAGGCAGTTATTTAGGTTGGGTATCGTACTCTGAACAACTCTGATAACCCTTGTTCATCACGTGGCCCGTGTCGTTGAAGCTGACAAAATAGGTTTGAGCTTTACCATCCCGTGGTGCCACGGCATAAGTATCACAGGTACCCTGCGCATGGATCAGGCTGGCTGAGGTTGATGGTGGCCCGGCAATTGCGCGTACTTGCTGTTTCGTCATCCCGACTTTTACATCGCTTACCACAGGCTCGTTAACATAGCTCGCGGCCCTGTCGTAAGTGGTACACCCAGTCAGTACGGTAAATATAGCCGCAGTGCATCCGGCCAAAACCAGTTTCATTGTCATAGCTTATCTCCTTAGCATGCTTATTGTTATCTAAGTGTAGAAGCTAAAAGGCTTTTATGCCAATAATGCGTTGCCGCTGTTAATAGTTGGCCCAGATACCCGGCGTCACCAGTTCCAACAGATGACCATCCGGATCGCGGAAATAAATACTCTCTGCGCCCTGCTCCCAACGCATACGCCCTTCTATCTCAACACCGTGTTCGGCCAACTGCTGCTCCCACAGGGGTAACTGGGCCTTGCTCACGGCCAAGCCAAGATGTTGTGGGCCGCTGCCGTCATGAGGAGGAATATAGCCTCCCGGATAGTGAGCACCGTTCAGCGAATCTCCGGCAACAAACAGCAGCAACACGCTTTGATCGGAGATGTTATAGGCCCGGAAACGATCGTTCGCGACCATCGCTGGCAGTTGTAACACCTGCTGATAAAAGGCTGCGGCACGTTCGATATCGTTAACATACAGCACCGTCTCAATCACACGCTCAATCTTAAGTTCCATACCAACCTCCTGATTTATCAATTTATAAACAGGGTAGGCAGGTACGGACTCAGCAGAATAGCAATCAGTGCCGCGTGAAGATCAATCTGTGCGGCTGGCGAACGGGCAAAAAAAAACGCGGCCCGAAGGCCGCGTGGTCACATTCACGGTATTGCTTAGAACTGGTAAACCAGGCCTACAGCAACCACGTCGTCGGTATTGATACCGGCTTTGTCGGTAAATGTGTTGTCGTCCAGCAGGTTGATTTTGTAGTCAACGTAGGTGGACATGTTTTTGTTGAAGTAGTAGGTCGCGCCCACATCAACATATTTCAGCAGATCTTGGTCGCCGTAACCGCCGCCAATGTCCTTGCCTTTAGACTGCAGGTACGCCACGGAAGGACGCAGGCCGAAGTCGAACTGGTACTGTGCAACCACTTCAAAGTTCTGTGCCTTGTTCGCGTAACCGTACAGAGAGCTATTGCTGTTGCCGAAACGGGTAGCATTGTAAGACTGGGTATACATTGCTGCCAGATAGACGTTGTTGGCGTCGTATTTCAGACCGCCGCTATAGCCTTCGGCTTTGTCACCACGACCCAGAATGGAAGAGGTGCCGTTAGGGCCACCGTTCTGATCGTTGGTACGGTCAGAGCTGAAGAATGCACCGGCAGCACTGATGCCATAGCCCAGATCGTAGGATACGGACATACCGTAGCCGTCACCGTTCTGGTTCAGGACATCACGGCCATTGTTGCTTTCTTCACCGTTGCCGTTTTTACCCTGATACTGCAGGGCAAAGTTCAGGCCATCAACCAGACCGAAGAAGTTGTTGTTACGATAAGTCACAACACCGCTGGTACGTTGGAACAGGAAGTTGTCCGCGCCATAGGTATCGCCACCGAACTCAGGCAACACGTCGGTCCATGCGCCGATGTCATACATCACACCGTAGTTACGGCCGTAATCCAATGAGCCGTAATCGCCGAATTTCAGACCAGCGAAGCCCACACGGGTGAATGCGTCATTTTCGTCTTCAGTTTTGTTCAACTGAACCTGATATTCCCACTCACCATAACCGGTCAGTTGATCGTTGATCTGAGTTTCGCCACGCAGGCCAAAACGCATGTAAGACTGATCGCCGTCGGTTTTATCGTTGTCGGAAAAATAGTGAAGACCATCGATTTTACCGAACAAATCCAGTTTATTGCCGTCTTTGTTGTAGATTTCTGCTGCACCTGCTGTGCCTGCCATCAACAGAGCTGGGACGATCAGGGAGAGTACTCGAAGTTTCATCGTTATTATCCTCTTAATTATGTCGAGCTACGGCCACTGCTCTTCTGAGCATTATTAGCGCGACTGTGAATCACCATTCTGGTAACAAGGGCTATATTAATCCAGAAAGAAAATGATACCAAGTATCCGATAGTGTTTCATACCTATATTTAAAAGTTTCAAAATGTAAATACTGGCGAACTTTAACAAAACATTACCGACAAACAAAATAAAGCACCGAAAGATAAAAAAATAAATTAAACCTTACAAAACAATGCAATATACAAATCTTTATAAAAATAAATATAACAGTACAAAAGTATCAAACAATAAGCACGTTGTGCCAAAAACCGTTGCAACGCCTGGCGCTATAATCATCCCGCTATCATCATTATTTTCATTATTACCTTCATTATCCGTATGATAATTTTTGTAGTTACGACCGGCCTCTGGCCGGTTTTTTTATACCCAAAAATCAGCTAAAAAATCGTCAAAATAAAGCATTTAATGCACAAATTTAATCACAAACAGATATCATAAACATGGTAAATCACCGCACTAATAGCTAAATTACCCCTAAAAAACCACCAACAAATTAACCAATGAATAATTTGCCGCCGCTCATCGTTTAAATAGCCAGCAATCACATACAAAATAGCAATAAATCCTGCATCAATTCCCCCGATAATATATTTATTACCTTGAGAAACTATTTCACCCTCATCAAAGAGTGATCTAACACTGCTCCTCCCCCTGATGGGCTACACGGTTAACGCGAATCCTTTCGACCCCGATCACAGATTGTGATAAAAACAGGGGTTCATTTAAGCCACTATCCAGAGCCGATCCCGATACCGACATGACAGTCACTTGCAACGAACAAATTAAGCCCGGTGTGCCCGAGCAGAATGCAACCCGCCTGGCCTTTTTTATCGCCGGACTGGCGATGGCCACCTGGGCACCGCTGGTGCCTTTTGCCAAAACGCGTATCGCCATAGATGACGGTTCATTAGGCCTGCTGCTGCTATGCATCGGGGTTGGCTCGATCATGGCAATGCCGTTGACAGGGCTATTGACCGGCAAATTTGGCTGTCGCCGCGTGATCCTGCTGGCGGGTATCGCCCTGTGCATCGATTTGCCACTGCTGGTGCTGATGGACTCCACCTTGGGGATGGCATTAGCCTTACTGCTGTTCGGCGCAGCGATAGGTATGATTGACGTGGCCATGAACATTCAGGCCGTGGTGGTCGAACGCGCCAGCAATCGTGCCATGATGTCCGGCTTTCACGGTTTCTTCAGCATTGGCGGGATAGCCGGTGCGGGTGGCGTCAGCGCCCTATTATGGTTGGGGCTAGGCCCGCTACAAGCCACTCTGATCGCCGTCGTCGCCATTCTGGCTCTGCTACTGATTGCCAGTAAAAACCTGCTGCGTGAAAGCGGCGGAGATAAAGAAGGCCCGATGTTCGTTCTGCCACGTGGCTGGGTGATGTTCATTGGCCTACTGTGCTTCATCATGTTCCTGGCGGAAGGCTCAATGCTCGACTGGAGCGCGCTGTACCTGACCACCATGCGCGGGATGGATCATAACCAGGCTGGGTTGGGGTACGCCTTGTTCTCCATTGCCATGACGATCGGCAGGCTGAATGGCGATCGCGTGGTGAATGCCATGGGCAGATATCAGGTACTGTTGCTGGGTAGCCTGTGTGCGGCCATCGGCCTGGCGTTGGCTATTACCATAAACAGCGCCATAGCCTCTTTGATTGGTTTTATGCTGGTCGGGGTCGGAGCATCCAATGTGGTCCCTATTCTGTTTAGCGCAGCTGGGAACCAACGCGTCATGCCTGCCAACCTGGCCATCGCTTCGGTCACTACGGTGGGCTATGCCGGTATTCTGGCTGGCCCGGCAGTGATCGGGCTAATCGCCCAGGTCTCCAGCCTGACGTTTGCCCTGGCCTGTGTCGCGGCATTACTGCTGATCGTCACAGCCAGCGCCAAAGCGGTCACTCGCTAATTTCAGGAATGCGTAGCCATGTTGCAAGATAGACAACTGACCATAAACTCCCGCTACATCACCCGCAGCTTTTGGCTGTTTGTCGTGCTGCTGGCCATGGCCATTGGGTTGTACAGCTATAACTACACCAACGCCTATCTGACGGAGAAAAAACATGCCGTCAACACCATCGCCAACATGCTGCAAAAGCGTATCGACAGCTACCGCTCTCTGACCGAGCAAATCTACGACAAATTTGGTAATACCGCGTCGCTTCCTGCTGAGACCAACCTGCAGGAAACTCGACTGCGTCCGGATGTATATTATGTTGAGAAGCGACGCAGCAAAACCGATGCGGTCATTTTTGGCAACCACGACAACGCTACGCTGGCTACGGTTGCCAATATCTCGGACTTCCTGGATAACCGCTGGGGAACCGAGACCGAAAACTATGCGATGTATTTTCTCAACGGGCAAGATAACAGCCTGAGTCTGGTGACGACCCAATCGCTGAAAGACCTGACCTCCCGGTTGAAAGAAAACTACCTGACTACGTCGGTGTCAGACCGCCGCACTGAAATGCTGCAACAGGCCAATATGCTGGACGAACGCGAGAGTTTTTCCGGCCTGCGCAAACAGCGCTTCCAGAACGCCTATTCGTTTTCGATCCGTACCACCTTTAACCAGCCGGGGCATTTGGCCACGGTGATCGCCTTCGACCTGCCGATTAACGATATCATTCCGCTTAATATGGCCCGCTCCAACTTCCTGCTGCTGCCCGATAATGAAGAGATCGACGACAGCATGGTGCCGAGCGAAACGGCAATTAACGCCCAGGCGGCCCTGAAAGGCAGTTGGGTTGAATTCAGTGTTGCCTTGCCCAACTCGCCGTTGCAGCTGATTTACCGCGTTTCAGCTTTCAATCTGGCGATTGACCTGCTGCGCAATAACATCTGGCTACTGGCGGTCAATCTGCTGTTGCTGACGCTATCGATGGTGGGCATTTATTTCCTCCGCCAGCAGTACATCCGCCCCAGCGAAAATATCGCCGCCGAGCTGGATCTCCAACGCTCGCTCAACCAGGAAATTGTCGCCAGCCTGCCTTGCGGGTTGCTGGTCTATGACTTTGCCGATAACAGCGTGATTACCAGCAACAAGATCGCCGAACATCTGTTGCCACATCTCAGCCTGTCCAAAATTGCCCATATGGCGGAGCAGCATCACGGCGTGATCCAGGCGACGGTCAACAACGAAGTCTATGAGATCCGCATCTTCCGCAGCCAACGAACGGCAGAAACCTATCTGTTCCTGCTCAACGATCAGGATAAAGAAGTGATGGTGAACAAGCGGCTGCAACAGGCCCGCCGCGAATACGATAAAAACGTGCAGGCCCGTAAGTTGATGCTGCATAACCTGGGGATCGAGCTGAATCAGCCGGTGCGGCAAATGCACGAACTGGCCGCGAGCCTGTGCCAACCATCAGATGCCGAGCAGCAACAGACATTGCTTAAACAGCTCAACCTGGCTTCGGCATCGGTATTGGATCTGATCGACAATATCACCCTGCTCACCAGGCTGGAGACACAGGATTGGCAGCCGGTACGTCAACCTTTCAACCCCACTGAACTGCTGGATGAACTGCTGCTGGACGTGCTGCCAGCCATCAACCAGAAAGGGCTGGCGCTGTTCAATCACGTTAATCTGGACGTCAACCAACAGTACATTGGCGATGCTGGCGCACTGCGCAAAATCCTTTCATTGCTGCTGCGCTACGCCATCATCACCACCGCCTACGGCAAGATCACCCTGGTGGTGGAACAGGAAGCCGATCGCCCTGAACACCTGGTATTTCATATCAATGACACCGGCACCGGCATTTCCAATGAGGAAATCAGCAACCTGACCTACCCGTTCCTCAGCCAAACGCTGGTCGATCGCTTCGACCACGGTTCTGGGCTGACGTTTTTCCTGTGTAATCAGCTGTGCAAAAAACTCAATGGCCAGTTGGATATCCGCAGCAAAATCGATATCGGTACCCGCTATACCATTCGCGTCACTATGGAGCAGGAAAAAACAGAGGAACAGGCGACGGAGAAGTTACTCGATGGGGTAACGGCGCTGCTGGATATCACCTCCGACGAGATCCGCCGTATCGTGACTCAGCTACTGGCGGGCTACGGGGCCAACTGCATCGTGGCCGAGGAGCACCAAAACAGCCGGGAATATGATGTATTACTGACCGATAACCCGCAGCAGGCCGACAACTATACGTTGCTGCTAACCAGCGATGAAGCGGGCTGGCAACAGCTTGATAAAGGCTATATTCGCGTCAACTATAACCTGCACAATGCCATGATCGACGCTGTTCTGATCTTGATAGAACACCAGATGGCGGCACAAGAGCTGGAAGAAACCCCTGTAGGATCGCTGGCAGAAAGCGCCCAAGTGTATGAAAAACAATTGAGATCAAGTGATTACTATGGTTTGTTTATTGATACAGTACCCGACGATATCAAAAAACTGTATACTGAGGCGGGCAGCGGTGATTTTGCAGCGCTGTCTCAAACCGCACACCGCCTGAAGGGCGTGTTTGCTATGTTAAATCTGCTTCCCGGAAAGCTTCTGTGTGAATCGTTAGAACAGCACATCGCGGACGGTGATGCGCTCAAGATCGAGAATAACATCAGTCAGATTGATTTTTTCGTCAGTAGACTGCTGCAGCAAGGTAGCCAACAACATGAATAACCTGAACGTAATTATTGCCGATGACCATCCTATCGTACTGTTTGGCATCCGGAAGTCACTTGAGCAAATTGAGTGGGTGAATGTCGTTGGGGAGTTCGAGGACTCTACAGCACTGATCAACAATCTGTCCAAGCTGGACGCCAACGTCCTGATCACCGATCTTTCGATGCCGGGTGACAAATATGGCGACGGCATTACGCTGATAAAATATATCAAACGCCACTATCCGCAATTGTCGATCATCGTTCTGACCATGAACAACAATCCGGCCATTCTCAGCGCGGTGTTGGATCTGGACATCGAAGGCATCGTCCTGAAACAGGGTGCGCCTACCGATTTGCCAAAAGCGCTGGCCGCATTGCAGAAAGGCAAGAAATTCACGCCAGAGAGCGTCTCGAAGCTGTTGGAGAAAATCAGTGCCAGCGGTTACGGTGACAAACGCCTCTCTCCGAAAGAAAGTGAAGTGTTGCGTCTGTTCGCCGAAGGTTTCCTGGTGACTGAAATCGCCAAAAAACTGAACCGCAGCATCAAGACTATCAGTAGCCAGAAGAAATCAGCCATGATGAAACTGGGTGTTGATAACGATATCGCACTGCTCAACTATCTCTCCTCCGTCAGTATGACGCAGTTGGATAAAGACTAAAGTTCAACGGGTGCAGCATGCGGCACCCCTGAACCAACATTGTTATCAATCTAAAGGGCGCTCTTAGGCGCCCTTTAGTATTTATACCGTTTGCGACTCAGCCCTAAGCCGCCGTACCCGTTGACTGTAATATCCCAGCGACTGCTCCAGCGTCTCCAGCGTGACCGGTTTCGACAGGCAGTTATCCATCCCGGCCTCAAGACAGCGCTGTTTCTCTTCTGCCAGCGCATTAGCCGTTACGCCAATCACCGGGGCAGTGAAATTCGACTGGCGCAGGCAACGTGTCAATTCATAGCCATCCATATTCGGCATATTGACGTCAGTCAATACAATATCCACCGCATTGCGTTCCAGTACGCTGAGCGCATCGACACCATCATTGGCGGTAATCACCTGATAGCCCAACGATGACAGCTGATCGGACAGCAAGCGCCGGTTGATCGGGTGATCGTCCACCACCAGCAGGCGAATATCCCCGTTATCGGCACTATTGGCCTTAACCGGTAACGGCAGTTGCACCAACGCCTTATCGCTTTCGGTAACCACGCCAAACAACCGGTTCAACAGCAGGATGGCATCCCGTGGCGTGGAGGTACTATGCAGCCAGTAACCCGGGTGCGTTTCCAATGACGGTCCGATGTGCGCAATGGAGAATTCAATCTGTGCCAACAGCGGGGTATCCTCCTGCAAAGGATAATCGCTGAGCAGAACATCCCCTGCTGCGGTTTGCTGCCCCTCATAACGTAATACCGTGGCGCCGAAGCCGCCAAGGATCGCCTGCAGATAGCTTTCCAACCGCTGATTACGAATTTGCAGCCACAGGTTTTTGCCCTGCCAGGTATCGCTGGCCTGCGGCGTCGGGAACTGCGCCCCAAACAACGGAATGCGAATGGTAAACAGGCTGCCGAGGCCAGGCTCGGACTCCACCGCGATATCACCGTCCATCAGGTTGATCAGTTTTTCACAAATCGCCAGCCCAAGCCCAGTGCCCTGGAAATGGCGCTGCACCCCGCTGCCAACCTGGAAGAAGGGATCAAACAGGCGCAGGACCTCTTTTTCTGGAATGCCGACGCCGGTATCGCGAACGCTGAACTCCAGATAGCTGTCACGGGTGCAGACCTGCAGGATAATACAGCCGGTGTCGGTAAACTTGATGGCGTTATTCAATAGGTTAGACAAGACCTGTTGCAAACGCACGGGATCGCCATTGATACGTTCAGGCACACCTTGTTCAATAAAACAGTACAAACCGAGCCGCTTTTTCACCACCAGCGGCAAGTAGTTGCCCGCAATGTGAGTAATGACTTCGAGGCAAGAAAACTCACGGGGTTCTATCTTCAACTGCTCCGACTCAATCTTGGAGAAGTCCAGGATGTCGCTGATGATCTTCAGCAACAGCCCCGAGGAGTTGTTCATCGCATTGACTAGGCGATCAACCCCTTGCGGCAACGCCTTGGTCTGCAGCAGATCCAGGTTACCGATAATCCCGTAGAGCGGCGTGCGCAGTTCATGACTGACGGTGGCCAGGAACATCGATTTGGACTGGCTGGCCTGCTCCGCCGCCGCGGCCATTTCCTGCAGCGACTCTTCCATTTTGACGCGAGCACTAACGTCAACCAGCACGCAGATAGCCACGTCCTCATTGCGGTAACGGGAATGCACAAAGCTGATTTGCAGATTGTTGTTATTACTGGTCATCACATCTACAAAGTTGACCTGCTGTTCGCAGATAATGCGTGTAATACGATCCCGATCCTCGTTGGTCAACAGGTTGATATAGTTATGCGCCAGTTCATTACTCAGGATGTTGGTACCATCACTGATGCGCAGAATGCAGATACCCACCGGCGCCGAAGCCACGATTTTGCGGTTGAACTGTTCATGCTCCTCCAACCGGAAGGCATTCTCTTCCGCTGGCAGGAACATTTTGCGTTCGAACAACCACGCCAGGCTGAACAACACCACGGCTGACAACAGGTTAAGCAGCACCGCATTGAGGATCAGTACCTTGAAGCGCTCCACCACGCTCTTCACCGGCAATGAATACACGATGCTGAGCGACGAAGGAGGCAGCGCCTTCTTCATGATTAGATCCTGGTAACTGTCGACATAGCCAAAATAGGTGTGTTCCTGCGGATAAACATTGAGCGAAGAGGCGTAGCGATCGCCATTGGCCAGTCGCAGCACCGATTCGTTGTTCTCATCCAGCAGATTAACCCCCACTGGCAAGTTGCTGGTGGTGACAAAGTCCTCCAGGCGGATCGTCTGTTCAATCCCCAGCAGCGCTTCCAGCTTGTTGCCGACATAGACCGGCGTCATCACATACAGATAACCTACATCAGACCGCTGCTGGCTGGGGCTGATCCAGTAAAGGTTATTGTCTTTCTCCGCGCTGTTGGCGGCGTTACGGTATTTAAGGATGCGCTCATGGAGCGCCTTGAGCACGTTTTGCCGATCGGTGATGCCGTTGCTGCTACCGAATTCCGTCATGCACAGGCTGTCACTGCCGATAAAAAACACCCGGTTCAAATCATAGGCCGCGACAAAGTTTTCTTTCCAGTATTGGATCAGACTGTTTAACGAGGTGATCGAGTCACGGTAGTTGGAATTCAGCGCACAGTTGGATTCCGGGTACAGCGGTTTCATCTCCGGCTGGCTGTCTTTGCCATTCATCATGCCGGTGAACAGCTCGAGGCTCCCTACCGTGCCGTTGAGGCGGTTTTCCGCCATGTATTTGATGTCGCGGATGATATCCGCCGAGTGGCGAATGTAGCCCTGAGCCTGGTCAAAGTTGAGATTATATTCCTGCCTGATATCCGATTCTTTCTCATGCACGATATCCAGGATATAAAACGTGGTCAGCAGCGCACCCAGCGACCACAGCATGAACGCCAGCACCCGAAACAGATAGCGGGAAATTTTTAACGTGGTACGGAAAGAGGCTAAGTATTTCAAGCAGGTACCATGCCAGAGTAAGAGGTGACGAGCATAATCATAGCAAAACAACGATCCCGTGCAGCATCGACAAGTGATTACAGTAATTAAACCATACAACTGAAAAAGGGCCTAGCATCGCTGCCAAGCCCTTTTTGATCCACCCAGATTATACGGCCAAGGCCGTGTTATTTAGGCGTTCTCGTCATCCACATCGTCTACGGCGCCGGTATCCTCATCACCCTCATCGAGTGGTGTGGTATCTTCTTCCGCTTCTTCCGCGCCCGGTTCAAGGCTATCAAGCTCTTCATCTTCAACCGGTTCAGCGACGCGCTGCAGGCCGACGACGTTCTCGTCTTCCGCAGTACGGATCAGGGTAACACCCTGGGTGTTACGGCCAACCACGCTGACTTCCGCGACACGGGTACGCACCAGCGTGCCTGCATCGGTGATCATCATGATTTGGTCGGTAGTTTCGACCTGCACAGCCCCAACAACCTGGCCATTACGCTCGCTGACCTTGATGGAGATAACCCCTTGAGTCGCACGTGATTTGGTCGGATATTCCGTTACCGCAGTACGCTTGCCGTAGCCGTTCTGCGTCACGGTAAGGATATCGCCTTCACCGCGTGGAACAATCAGCGAAACTACACGATCGCCTTCGCCGAGGTTGATACCGCGTACGCCGGTAGCGGTTCGGCCCATCGAGCGCACCTGCCCTTCTGGGAAGCGCACCACTTTACCGTTGGCAGAGAACAGCATCACTTCGTTGCTGCCGTCGGTCAGGTCAACACCAATCAGCTCGTCACCCTCGTTGAGGTTAACGGCGATGATGCCAGCGCTGCGTGGGCGGCTGAACTCGGTCAATGCGGTTTTCTTCACGGTACCGCTAGCGGTAGCCATGAACACATGGCGGCCTTCTTCGTATTCACGTACCGGTAGAATGGCGGTGATACGTTCGTTGGCTTCCAGCGGCAACAGGTTGACGATTGGCCGGCCACGGGCACCACGGCTGGCTTCAGGCAGTTGATACACCTTCATCCAGTACAGGCGACCACGGCTGGAGAAGCACAGGATCGTGTCGTGGGTGTTGGCCACCAGCAGACGATCGATAAAGTCTTCTTCTTTAATACGGGCGGCTGACTTGCCTTTACCACCGCGACGCTGCGCTTCATAGTCGGTCAGAGGCTGATACTTCACGTAGCCCTGATGCGACAATGTCACGACCACATCTTCCTGGTTGATCAGGTCTTCGATGTTGATATCAGACGTGTTGGCGGTAATTTCGGTACGGCGCGCGTCACCGAACTGATCGCGCATGGCCACCAGTTCTTCACGGATCA
Organism: Serratia sp. 3ACOL1; assembly: GCF_003668775.1. Taxonomy (NCBI): domain Bacteria; kingdom Pseudomonadati; phylum Pseudomonadota; class Gammaproteobacteria; order Enterobacterales; family Yersiniaceae; genus Serratia; species Serratia sp. 3ACOL1. The sequence continues at coordinate 2,559,375 of NZ_CP033055.1, forward strand.
CTTCCATCAAGCGGTCTGGGTTTTCCAGAATAAAGATCAGCTCAGCGATGATGTTCAGCAGCTCTTTATACTCGTCCAGCAGCTTCTCGTGCTCCAGGCCGGTCAGTTTCTGCAAGCGCAGATCCAGGATCGCCTGAGCCTGTTGCTCGGTCAGGTAATATTTACCGTCACGTATACCGAACTCTGGCTCCAGCCACTCTGGGCGTGCAGCGTTGTCACCGGCACGTTCCAGCATCGCCCCGACGTTACCCAGGTCCCAAGGTTGCGCGATTAACGCAATCTTCGCTTCTGCCGGAGTCGGCGCGCGGCGGATCAGTTCGATAATCGGGTCGATGTTGGCCAACGCAATGGCTAACGCTTCCAGGATATGGGCACGGTCGCGGGCTTTACGCAGTTCGAAAATGGTACGGCGGGTCACCACTTCACGGCGGTGGCGCACAAATGCACGCAGAATATCTTTCAGGTTCAGCAACTTTGGCTGGCCCTGATGCAGTGCCACCATGTTGATACCGAAGGTTACCTGTAGCTGAGTCAGCGAATACAGGTTATTCAGCACCACTTCACCCACGGCGTCACGTTTGACTTCAATCACGATGCGCATGCCGTCTTTATCAGACTCGTCACGCAGCGCGCTGATGCCTTCAACACGTTTCTCTTTCACCAGCTCGGCAATTTTCTCGATCAGGCGCGCTTTGTTCACCTGATAAGGAATTTCATGCACGATGATGGTTTCGCGGCCGGTTTTAGCGTCCGCCTCTACCTCGGCACGGGCGCGGAGATACACCTTGCCACGGCCGGTACGGTAGGCTTCCTCAATACCACGACGACCATTGATGATTGCCGCCGTCGGGAAGTCCGGGCCTGGGATGTGTTCCATCAGCCCTTCAATGCTGATGTTTTCATCCTCGATATAGGCCAGACAGCCATTAATAACTTCAGACAGGTTATGCGGCGGAATGTTGGTCGCCATGCCCACGGCGATACCAGACGAGCCGTTGACCAGCAGGTTCGGGATCTTGGTTGGCATAACGGCCGGGATCTGCTCGGTACCGTCATAGTTTGGCACGAAGTCGACGGTCTCTTTTTCCAGATCCGCCAGCAGTTCGTGGGCGATTTTCGACATGCGAACTTCGGTATAACGCATTGCTGCGGCGGAGTCGCCGTCCACAGAACCGAAGTTACCCTGGCCGTCCACCAACATGTAACGCAACGAAAACGGTTGGGCCATACGGACGATCGTGTCATACACCGCGCTGTCACCATGCGGGTGATACTTACCGATCACGTCCCCAACGACACGGGCCGATTTCTTGTATGGTTTATTCCAGTCGTTACCCAGTACATTCATCGCGTACAGAACGCGGCGGTGCACCGGCTTCAGTCCATCACGAACATCTGGCAACGCACGGCCGACAATAACGGACATCGCGTAATCCAGATACGAGCTTTTCAGCTCTTCTTCGATATTTACCGGTGTGATTTCTCTGGCAAGGTCGCTCATGGAGCTGCTATCCCTCATACTGAATGATTCATCTGCCTTGGCGTAGTGCCAAAGGTGTAAAACTATATCACAAAGCGCGCTTTACGGGGAAATTACCGGCGCTGTTTCACTGAAATGTGCTGCCCTGCGGGCGAAAATTGCCTCGATAACAATTGCCTCGATCACAACAGCGCTGCGCCAAGCGTGCCGGAACATGTATAATCTGCACCATAAGAGAACCAGGAGCTAATAACGCCCATGAATGCTGAATCATCCCGTCACGCGCCAAACGTTGATCACCAGGAAATCGCCAAATTTGAAGCAGTCGCCTCGCGCTGGTGGGATCTGGAAGGTGAGTTCAAGCCGCTGCATCGGATCAATCCGCTGCGTCTGAATTATATCATGCAGCGCGCAGGAGGCATTTTTGACAAACAAGTGCTCGACGTTGGCTGCGGCGGCGGCATTCTGGCAGAGAGCATGGCACGTGAAGGTGCGTTGGTGACCGGGCTGGATATGGGGGCAGAACCGCTCCAGGTGGCGCGACTGCATGCGCTGGAAAGCGGTATGCAGGTGACCTACGTGCAAGAAACGGTAGAAAGCCATGCGCAAGCTCATCCACAACAGTATGACATTGTCACCTGTATGGAGATGCTCGAGCACGTCCCAGACCCGGCCTCCGTCGTGCGGGCCTGTGCACATCTGGTCAAACCGGGCGGCCACGTGTTCTTCTCCACCATCAACCGCAATACCAAAGCCTGGCTGATGGCGGTCATCGGCGCTGAATACGTGCTCAAGATGGTGCCACAGGGCACCCATGATCATAAGAAGTTCATCCGCCCTTCTGAACTGATCGGTTGGGTCGACGGCACCGAGCTGCGTGAAAAACATATCATCGGCCTGCATTACAACCCGATCACCGACCATTTCAAGCTGGGCCGCAACGTTGATGTGAACTACATGGTGCATACCCAGCACCAGGGTTGAAACTGCCATAACGTACCGGGGCGATGTTTCCGCCGCCGGTGCAACTAAGCGTATAAGATAAATACCTATTTATCCGTTTTCGATCAAAAAAGCCGATCTAAACCGTTTTTAAGAATATAAAAGCAGATCAATATGCGGTTTTTTTCTAACGTTTAATAAAGCGGCAAACGATCGGGGTTTTCACAAAATCAGCAAAATCTCATCGCGCTTATTGACAACCTTGCCACCCCAGATAGGGCGCGCACTAGGAACAATTGGTAACATTTCACCCCCAAGTTATCCACAAGATCGGCAGGTTTTGTTCACTTGCAAACCCACCGTTTTATCACTATCTTGTTACCTCACCGACATACACCCCCTATATATAGTGTTTACATACTGAGCAGAGCGACTACACTTTCTGCTTAGGGGAATCTCACGGACAGGTAAAAATGAACCAAAGCCTACTTGTAACTAAACGCGATGGCAGTAAAGAGCGCATCAACCTCGACAAAATCCACCGAGTCATCGACTGGGCCGCGGAAGGTTTAAACAACGTCTCGGTCTCTCAAGTAGAGTTACGTTCACATATTCAGTTTTATGACGGCATCAAAACCGCCGATATTCATGAAACCATCATCAAGGCCGCAGCCGATCTGATCTCCCGTGACGCACCGGACTATCAGTATCTGGCCGCTCGCCTCGCCATCTTCCATCTGCGTAAAAAAGCTTACGGTCAGTTTGAGCCGCCGAAGCTGCTCGACCACGTTGCACGCATGGTGGAGATGGGTAAATACGATAAACATCTGCTGGAAGACTACACCACTGAAGAGTTCGAGCAGATGGACTCCTTTATCGATCACTGGCGTGATATGAACTTCTCCTACGCTGCCGTGAAGCAGTTGGAAGGGAAATATCTGGTGCAGAACCGCGTCAGCGGCGAGATTTATGAGAGCGCCCAGTTCCTGTATATCCTGGTAGCCGCGTGCCTGTTCTCCAACTACCCGCGCGCCACCCGTCTGGACTACGTAAAACGTTTCTATGACGCGATCTCCACCTTCAAGATTTCACTGCCTACGCCGATCATGTCTGGCGTGCGCACCCCAACCCGCCAATTCAGCTCTTGCGTGCTGATCGAGTGTGGTGACAGCCTGGATTCCATCAACGCCACCTCCAGCGCCATTGTGAAATACGTTTCACAGCGTGCTGGTATCGGTATCAATGCTGGCCGTATCCGTGCCTTGGGTAGCCCAATTCGTGGCGGTGAAGCCTTCCATACCGGCTGTATCCCGTTCTACAAACACTTCCAGACCGCGGTGAAATCCTGCTCTCAGGGTGGCGTACGTGGTGGTGCAGCCACACTGTTCTACCCAATGTGGCATCTGGAAGTTGAAAGCCTGCTGGTGCTGAAAAACAACCGTGGGGTTGAAGGCAACCGCGTGCGTCACATGGACTACGGCGTGCAGCTCAACCGCCTGATGTATCAGCGCCTGATCAAGAATGAAGACATCACCCTGTTCAGCCCGTCTGACGTCCCAGGGCTGTACGACGCATTCTTCGCCGATCAGGACGAGTTCGAGCGTCTCTACACCCTGTATGAGAAAGACAGCAGCATTCGTCAGCAGCGTGTGAGAGCGGTAGAGCTGTTCTCACTGATGATGCAGGAACGTGCTTCTACTGGCCGTATCTACATCCAGAACGTCGACCACTGCAACACCCACAGCCCGTTCGATCCGCAGATCGCCCCGGTACGCCAGTCAAACCTGTGCCTGGAAATCGCTCTGCCGACCAAACCGCTGGATGACGTTAACGACGAAAACGGCGAAATCGCGCTGTGTACGCTGTCAGCATTCAACCTGGGCGCGATTGAGAGCCTGGACGATCTGGAAGAGCTGGCTACGCTGGCCGTACGTGCGCTCGACGCCCTGCTGGATTATCAGGATTACCCGATCAAAGCCGCTCACCGTGGCGCGATGGGTCGCCGTACCTTGGGTATCGGTGTGATCAACTTTGCCTATTACCTGGCGAAGAACGGCGTACGCTATTCCGACGGCAGCGCCAACAACCTGACCCACAGAACCTTCGAAGCGATCCAGTACTACCTGCTGAAAGCCTCGAACCGTCTGGCTCAGGAGCAAGGGGCTTGCCCGTGGTTCAATGAAACCACCTATGCGCAAGGCATCTTGCCAATCGACACTTACAAGAAAGATTTAGACGCGATCTGTAGCGAACCCCTGCATTACGACTGGGAAAGCCTGCGTAAAGAGATCAAAGAGACCGGCCTGCGCAACTCAACGCTGTCTGCCTTGATGCCGTCGGAAACCTCGTCGCAGATCTCCAATGCCACCAACGGCATTGAGCCACCACGCGGCCATATCAGTATCAAAGCGTCCAAAGACGGCATTCTGCGCCAGGTCGTTCCTGAGTATGAGCGTCTGAAAAATGACTACGAACTGCTGTGGGAATTACCCAATAACGACGGTTACCTGCAACTGGTTGGCCTGATGCAGAAATTTATCGATCAGTCGATCTCGGCGAACACCAACTATGACCCAACCCGTTTCCCGGGTGGCAAGGTGCCGATGAAGCAGTTGTTGAAAGATCTGCTCACCACCTACAAGTTCGGTGTCAAAACGCTGTATTATCAGAACACCCGCGACGGTGCAGATGATATCCAGGAAGACATGCAGCCTGCTCAGGGCGGCGATGACGACTGTGAAGGCGGCGCCTGCAAGATCTAACGTTTGACACAGCGGGCCGGAACTCTTCCGGCCCCTTTACTTTTCAGCTCGGCACTAATGGATCCAAGCTCATGGCTTACACTACTTTTTCTCAAAACAAAAACAACCAGTTGCTTGAGCCGATGTTCTTCGGCCAGTCGGTCAACGTGGCGCGTTTCGACCAGCAAAAACATGAAATTTTTGAAAAGCTGATCGAAAAGCAGCTCTCCTTCTTCTGGCGTCCTGAAGAGGTTGACGTCGCGCGCGATCGTATCGACTATCAAGCGCTGCCAGAACACGAGAAGCACATCTTCATCAGCAACCTGAAGTATCAGACCTTGCTGGATTCCATCCAGGGCCGTAGCCCTAACGTGGCGTTTCTGCCGCTGATCTCCATTCCGGAACTGGAAACCTGGATCGAAACCTGGTCATTCTCAGAGACCATTCACTCACGTTCCTACACCCATATCATTCGTAACATCGTTAACGATCCGTCGGTGGTGTTCGACGATATCGTCACCAACGAGGAGATCCTCAAGCGGGCAAAAGATATCTCCGGCTACTACGACGATCTGATCGAAATGACCAGCTACTATCATCTGCTGGGTGAAGGCACACATCAGGTCAATGGGAAAACGGTGACCGTTAACCTGCGCGCCATCAAAAAGCAGCTGTATCTGTGCCTGATGAGCGTCAACGCGCTGGAGGCCATTCGTTTCTACGTTAGCTTCGCCTGTTCGTTTGCTTTCGCCGAGCGTGAGCTGATGGAAGGCAATGCCAAAATCATCAAACTGATCGCCCGCGACGAAGCCCTGCACCTGACCGGTACGCAACATATCCTGAACCTGATGCGCTCAGGCGCTGATGACCCAGAGATGGCTGAAATCGCCGTAGAATGCCAGCAACAGTGCTATGACCTGTTCGTCCTGGCGGCGCAACAAGAGAAAGAGTGGGCCGAATATCTGTTCCGCGACGGCTCCATGATTGGCCTGAACAAAGACATCCTGTGCCAGTACGTGGAATACATAACCAATATCCGCATGCAGGCCGTCGGCCTGGGTTCACCGTTCCCGACTCGCTCCAACCCAATCCCGTGGATCAACGCCTGGCTGGTGTCGGATAACGTGCAGGTGGCTCCGCAGGAAGTGGAAGTCAGCTCTTACCTGGTCGGCCAGATTGACTCTGAAGTCAACGCCGACGACCTGAGTGATTTCGAGCTGTAAGTGGCTGCACCAACCATCACGCTGCGTGCCACCGGTACGCAGCTCTCCTGCCCCGAAGGTGAGAAATGCCTGCTCGACGTGCTGGAACTGCATGAGGTGGAGGTGGAATACCAATGCCGCTCCGGCTATTGCGGTGCCTGCCGAGTGAAATTACTGAAGGGTGAGGTCGCTTACCACCAGCAGCCGTTGGCATTTATCAATCACGGCGAGATCCTGCCCTGCTGCTGCATGCCCGCCATGGATATCGAGTTGGAAATCTGAGATTGGGTGCCTGAAACCACGCCTGGAGACCTTAAGGCGGGGTTACCCCCGCCTTATGATTACCACTTCACCTATCGCATACAGGCCGATGACACCAAGATAGTGATATCTTTCTGGTAGATTTCCAGACCGCAAAAGCGGTCTTTAATCATCCAGACTAATACCAAAACCGTAATGCATACAGCCAGTAACGCGTAGAGCGCATGTTTTTTATACATGGCTTGCCTCCTTGCTGTGAAGGGGCTACCATAACGGTGTCGAAGCGTTATTGGTTGCCCCATTCTGAGTTAACGTCAGTTTGGGGCTTTCAACTTTCCGCCTTGCCACACAATGCCCAAGACGAAAAGTCTCAAGCACCCGCAAAGAGTGTAACAACACAATCCCACAGCGAATACCCCTTATATTGTTATGATCCATAAGGGATATATCACCGCTATCAACAAGTTTCTCTGCGGTAATTTCGACCATTCTCAGCCTACCGCTTCTGCCGCGAACCTGGCTGCCATTCAGCCAACGACGCAGCAAATCCAGCACCAGGACACTACCGATGCTTAACGTAAACGCAAGCTATGGTGGGCTCATTGTCTGGCAGACAACCGCCAGACAATACCCCTATGGTTTACAGGTAGTGCAGGCTTAGAGTGGTGTTAGTGTTAAAGTTGACAACGTCTTTCAGCTCTTCCACAACGTTAACGTTAAGTGCCGCAGAGACCGTCATAATACCTGAGATATTAGTGGCTTCCTGTGGTGCGGTGTCTTTCCCCCAACCATGGAACACAGAGCCATCCTGATACATCAAATGCTCGGCGGTGCCAGAAACCGCGCTCCAGCTACTGCCGCCATTTTTGGAGGAGATAAGCTCGGCATCTTTGCTATCCAGGGTGGCACTTGCCAGCATCACGGTAAAATAGCCGATGTCTTCACCCTCAAGCGCCCCTAGGGATGCAAGTTGTCCAGGTTCAGCACGCAGCGCTTTGTCGGTATCACTGAGGTAGCTAACAACACCCATCGTGGGATTGCCAGAAACAGGGGTGTCCGCCTGTGCAGATAGCGCCACTTTGGCTGCCGATTTACATTGAATATTAAAACCAACAGGCTTGTAGCCTAACTGATAGGCATTTTGATTTTTAGTTTGTTCTTGCAGCTCGTTTTTTTTCAAATTACCGAAGTCAACAGAACCATCAACAGAGATGGCACACGCGGAAGGAAATACTGCCCCCTTCACCGTAATTTGAGCCGTTTCCGCCGCCATCGCAGTCAAGGAACACGCCGAAGTAGCGATGGCAAGGGTCAGAGCTGTAATTTTAAACATATTCATTTAAGTACCATTTTTCAGATTAACTAACATTAACCATCCCTAGACTGGATACCTCTTCCATAACAAAAACAGGCGCAGCATGCAGCGCCCCTACGCCGTGAGCCTATTGGGGTTTGTCGGCAGCCTCAGGCGATATCGACTATTGCCGAGCTTCAAACCTCACTTGGCCGTCCATCTCCGTCAGATCGCGGATCCGGCCCTCATCTCCTGCTGCGGGAAAATCCAGGCGCAACTGCACTATCAGCAGATGAGTCTCCTTCCCGGCGGCCCCTGTTGCGAGCGTGGTAATCTGGCTGCCAGGAGACAGCGGAACCGATGAACCCGACGATAGCTGCCTTTCCCCCTGCAGCGCAGAACTCAGCCTCAGCCCTGTGTCACCACCGTCATACTGCGCAGTCAGCAGCGTCAGTGTCATGCTGCCCGCAGTGCCAAAGCGAAAGTGTTGTCCCCCCTCATCCGGCGTGCCATCAATCAGCAACGTGATCGGCCCCGTCCCCACACACTCAGCGGCGACTGTCATCTCTTGCTGGGTAAACAACGTTCCTGCATTGGCAACATGGATCTGTTTGCCCAGTTGGATCTCGGGGCGTGATACCACCACCTGACAGTTCTGTGCCATAGCGTCTGGAGTAACAAGCCACAGCACAGTGATAAGCTTCAATCCCCGGATTAATGTGATCACTTTCTGTTTCACACGCCCACCCTGGTTCTACGGTTAACTGCATTGTGCGGTGACATTTTCATAGGCCTCCCCCTTCAGCGCCTTTTCCGGTACGGAATAATGCAGACTGCATTGCTGCTCCTGCCAACGCGCCATCAGCGGGCGTTTATCGTTCAGATCGGTAAGAAACACCGTGCCTGCATCTACCGCCGTGGTCACATAACTACCGTCTTGCGCAATAATGGCGCTGCCTTTCGGCAACGGCGATCCATCCATCAGCTTCACCGTCAACAACCCGTTGCGCGTCTGCTGCAAAATAAAATGGGTATCGGTTACCGCTCCGTGCCCCGCCACAACTTGCCGCAAGCCATTGCTGACATCGGTATTTGCTGGCAATTGTTCCGTGTTCAACTCTATCCGGCCTGCTGCGTAAGCGGGTAGCCCAGGAACCACCGCCTTACCCCGCCAGTCAGTCCATACTTTTCCCCGTGGGGTGTTGATTTCTACCCCACTGACCGCAGGCTCCACCGTCACTACGCCAAAAGTGTCGTTAATCTTATGCGGTGAGAACACCACACCTTCCTGATGGACTACGATGCCGCCAGACAACGTGCCGGAGTAGTTGCGGGTATGATCGGTCGCAGCGTATCCATATAACCCGGCAGTGGTGTAGTGCAGGTTGCCGTTCAGGCTGCCTGACAGGCTGGTATCGCGTTGCTGTTTCATACTGTGCTCTGTCGCCAATGACCAGTTGCTGTTATCCGTCAGGACACCGCTCGTCTGCATGCCTACAGCCGCTGAATCTGGGGTATGTCGATAATGGCTACCGATCACCTGTCCACCCAGTGGAAAACTGAGGTTAACAAACAGGCTGTCGCGGTCGGTATTGCGGCACCGATAAGATGCATGACAGCTTCGTACACTTCGGCTCTGGCGCTGCCAGTTCACTGAGGCGTTTACAAAACCAAAATTGCGGTTCCAGGTGGCCATCAGGCGCCGAGTATCACCGCCATTATCCCCCTGACGGGTCTGGCTGGCAGAGAGCGAAATATGGCCCAGAGTCGTTTGGTACCAATTCATCCGCAGACCTGCACTGGTGCGGCTGTAAGGGCTATCAGTGAGGGAAACCGAGTCCGTCAGTTCCCGATAGCCAGGAGAATAGAGGGTGATATCACCACCAAATCCGAGATTCAGTGGCGCTTGCCAGTTCACCGAAGCCGTACTCTTTGCCCCCTGTCGGTCATGGTTGCGATCCTGGCTCAGCGCGGCGGCCAGGCCTAGAGAGACTTCTTGACGCGGACTGACGGTGAGCCCCACACCGCTGCCCAGATAACCAGAGGCGATAATTGACCCGCCCTCCAGCAATACCCGCTGGGAAAGCGCCCGCCCATCAGACAAGCTGGCCACCCAGGGCCGCTCATAGCCCTGGCTGACGCTGTCCGCACGTAGGCGTCCCAACGCCAAAGACCAGGTTTCCGGTGCCTTTGGTACCAAACTGCGAAATGATGCCGCAGTGATGGTGTAAGCCTCTTCCTGCCCGCCCGGGGTTATCACCCTGAGTTGCAGGTCACTGGTGGAGTTCAATACAGGGAGCTCCGTCAGCGTAAAGGGACCGGCCGGCACCAGCGTGGAATAAATCAGGATCCCGCTTTGGCGTACTTCCACCCGTGACTGGTCTGCCCGGGCAATACCGCGCACCTGTGCCCCCTCTCCCTGGCTGCTCAGCGCAGACTGTGGGATCAGTTGCATCCCATCGATGGACGCACCGGACAGGAGATTATTGGAAAAGTTGATTTGCCCGGCCTGCAACAATTGCTTTCTATCCACCAGGGTTTTCTGTGCGTATACATACGCATTGTCGAAGGTAAAGCCACCCGCGCTGCTCTGGCGCAGGTTATGCGCACCGCGCACCATCCAGTCTCCCGCGTTAAAACCGCTTTCCAGATTCAGGTAGCTGTTGCTTGAATGGTTACCGTACGAGGAAAAATAGGAACGGTAAGCGGAATAGTTCAGCAAGCCAGCCGTGCCACCTTGCTGGAAATGCGCTAGGTCATTTGCCTTCTCCACCGCTTCCGGCGGCACCACAATATGCACTTCTTGAGTGGCGGGAAGTAGGGAGATCGTAGCGGTCGGCCAGACGTCGGTAAGTTGCGGGCAGGTATCTGCGTCCGCCCTCTCCTGCCGCAGTGGCGGATCCAATCGGATACCGGCAGACGCAAAAAAGGCTTCATCCGCACACACTTCACCACTGTGACCAAATGCCAGTCTCTGCATGCCTCGGCTGGCGCCATTGACCTCTAGCTCCACATCGGTAATACCAGGCGTAAAGCGCGCCCCTTGTGCAAAGTAGGCAGCAGTAGACGGATCGATACCCAACGCCTTCAGCCGACTTTCACTGAAGTTGGTCAATTTGGCCCCTTCTGCTGGTACGGATCCCCCCCAGCAAACCAATAAAATGGCTGAGATCAGTAATGAATGGCGGGTTGTCTTCATGGTATGAGTAATTATTTGCCGCTCAGAGGGGCAGTCTTTACACCTACACCAAACCCGTAACGAGTAACGGGGGAGAACGCCACCTGCTGCTGGCTACTGAGACGGGTACTGGCAGGTGCGGTGACCACCAGGGTTTCGCCAGGTAGGATATAACTCTTGTTCAGGGACAGCACATTACCTGCGGGTTGTAGTTTGACCTGCGGGGTCAAGCGCACCACATGGCGACCCGTGTTGGTGACTTTCAGGCTGTTTGCGCTAACGGACCAGTCCAAATCGGTCCACATATCGCGTTTAGCACTCAACCCTTTTGGTACAATAATCACTGGCAGATCCTGACGCACGCTAACGGACACTTGGCTGTTATCCGTAGTCCGTTCAGTCACGCCTTCAAAATATACGCGCTTGATATGTTCGCTCTGCAACGGAGTATCGGTGTTCAACACAAAGCGTACGCGTTGGGACTGGCCTGGCTCCAAACGAGCTACTGGCTGGGTCACAATCAGGCGAGGAGTGGGATCGTCAGGTAATTCAACGATTCTGGTATACAACAGCACCGGAACTTTTTCCGTGTTTTTAACATTAATGCTGCCGCCCTTCTGTGCTTCGTCAATAATGACCGCCGAAGATTCAGGTAATACGCCAGAGGCGTGAGACTGAGTCGAAAAAATAGATACTGCAACCAGTAAAAAACTGCACAGCACCCAATCCGATTTTAAATCTTTACTCCTAGAATAAGACTGAGCAACCAGTAATAACGTATTGGAGATTATTCGCTTAACGGAAATAAAATAAGCGGAAAATTGACAACGCATCACAAACACACCTTACAGAAAACAGTATTGATAAAATAACAGCAGGTAAACATTGTCTGGCAGGCAACTGCCAGACAAGACACCGAGGGTTTACAGGTACTGTAGGCTTAGGGTTGTGCTGCTGTTAAAGTTGAGGACTTCTTTCATGTCATCGATAAAACGAGCATCAATGGCAGCAGAGATATTGATAACACCAGAGATATTGGTTGCTTCCTGTGGTGCATTGTCTTTCCCCCAACTATAAAATGCAGAGCCATCCTGATACATCACATGCTCATCTGCACCAGAGACAGCTTGCCAATCATGGCCATTATCTTGGGAAAATATCAGCTCGGAATTTTTGTCATCCAAATTTGCACTTACCAGCGCCGTGGTAAAATAGCCGATGTCATGCCCCTCAATCACTCCCAGATTGCCCAAGTGTTCGGTTTTGGTACGAGACGTTTTTTCAGTCTCATTAACGTAGCTCACAACACCTACCGTGCTCGGACCAGAAGGCGGAATATCAGCCTGTGTAGATAACGCCACTTTTGCTGCAGAGTTACATTGAATATCAAAATTAACGGGCTTATAGCCTAGCTGGTAAGCATTGAGGAATTTGCTTTTTTCTTTCAGTTCATTTTCGGTCAAATTGCCGAAGTCTGCCGAGCCAGCAACAGAGATGGAACATGCGGTAGGAACGATGGACCCTTTCACCATGATTTGGGCCGTTTCCGCTGCCATCACAGGAAGGGAAACGGCAGAAGTAGCCAGAATAAGGGGCAGCGTTGTAAGTTTAAACAATTTCATTTAAATACCATTCTTAAGATCAACTAACCTTGACCATCCCTATCTCGGATACTTCCTCCATGAAAAACCAACAAACAGACATCTAATTCCAATTTTTTGGATTTATTTAAAATAAAAAACTGCAAGAAAAATGAGGGGCAGAATGGTAAATCACCAACACTGGCTTTTGGAAGACATAAATCCAAGTAAATTTCTGTCGTTTGATAGGCAATAACTATAAATAATAAAAAGTTAATAAAAAAACGTAAATAATTAACTTATAATTTTTAATTAATATTGATAATCAACTAGTTACGCATGTGCGCACCAAAAAACACGCGCACAATAATAAAACAAAAAAGCAACAATGAATCAGGGATATATCAGCGCTATCAACCCGTTTATCTCCGGTAATAGCGACTATTTCCAGCTAGCCGTTGCTCGGCGATAGGCGATACCAGTGAAGATTTGCAGAAATGGAAGGGGTCGCACATGTTCGACCGTAGGGGACCGCACGCTTTACTGCATGAGGCCCCTAGGTTTTGAACCTGCTGAGGAATGTTCTACTCGATAATTTCCACAATTTCCAGCCAGCCGTTTTTGCCGCAAACCTGGCCGCCATTCAACCAGCGGCGCAGCATATCCAGCGCCAGCATCGCGACCGACTCCTGGCGTAAGCGCAGGCCATGACGTGATGCACGATAGCCCACAGTCTGACCAATACCGCCTTTTGGCGTATGCAAGGCAACGCTGACACGATCCCCTGCCATGGCGCTAACGGCCAACGCTAACTGCGCGCCGGTGAGCTGAGCCAAAGACTGAGCACGCGCCAGCACTGTTGCCAGCGTCTCGGAGCAATGTGCGGGTAACAGTTCGCCACCGGCCAGCGGGGCCGCTTCGCTCTGCAACTGCAGGTTGATTAGCCCGGCGGTAAATTGCTCGCTCAGCGCCAACGTCAAGTTCTGCTGCTGTAAGCGTTGCGTTAGCTCTGCCGGTAGCCCTGCCGTACCTTCAAAAATCGTATTTTCACCCGCAACCTGCCGCACTCGCTGCCAGGCTTGTTCCATCGCGGCACGCTGAGCCTGTGGGCCAGTCAACTTCAGTTCAATAATCGGGCTGGAAGAGCGATAGCCCAGTACGACACCCGGCGGCAAAGGCATGCCGTCCAGTTCAGCAGCCAAGTCGCTTTCCGAAGTCCCGAAGGTGGTAAGGCGAAGACACAACGGCGGCTCAGGTAAAGTAAAGCCTTGGCGCAGGCGTGGCAGGATCTGCTCTTCTACCATCACTTTAAATTCGGAAGGCACACCCGGCGTAAAGAACATCCGGCACTTATTCAGCGTTAAGACAAAGCCGCAGGCGGTACCTACACGGTTATCCAGCATTTCCGCATTAGCCGGGATCTGTGCCTGTTTACGGTTGGAAGCCGCCATCGGACGGCCGCGCTCCGCAAAGTAGGCTTCCATACGGGCGATCCATTCAGGATGTTCGACCAGCTCGGTATCGCAAGCCTTTGCTGCCGCCAACGCGCTGAGATCGTCACTGGTTGGCCCCAGACCGCCGTTGACGATCAGCACGTCGGCAATGTGGCTACGCTCCTGCAGGATTTCGATCAGAGAGGAGAGGCTATCCCCCACCGTTTCACGCCCACTCATCGGTAAGCCTTGCTGGAACAGGTAATCTGCCAGCCAGGCGGCGTTGGTATCAATAATTTGCCCATGTAGCACTTCATCACCGGTGCTGAGCATCTCCACTCTTAACATTGATCTCTCCCTTATGTTCAGATCCCTCCACTATAGAAGCCTGTTAACAACTTTTCACCAAATAGCTGCGGCTAATAGTGCTACAGGCAGGGGAGCAGTATGAACAGGGAGTTTCGTTAACTTATGATTTGGCCAACAATCCTCGCAGCAATAGCTCCAGCGCGGCAACACTTCGCGCCAGCCGCGTATTGCCGTCATCACCGTCCGCGATCCAGAACGCAGCCTCGGCCAAGCTACCGTAGATCAACGATGCTAGCGCCTGCGGATCGACCTTAGCGACGATACCTTGTTGGATAAGGTTGTCTATCAGCCGCCGCATCGACTCAACACAATGGCGTTGCGAGTCCGGCGAAGCACCGCCCAGCACCGCCCTGGCGTCGCGAAGCACGATGCGCTGGAATTCCGGCTCCAGCGCCATATCCAGATAGGCACGACAACGGCCGAGGAAACCTTCCCACGCATCTTCGGCAGTGTCGGAGATGAGTTGTAGGCGCGCATCCATCTCGGCGTCGATTTGTTCCACCACTGCCGTCAGCAACCCTTTCTTGTCACCAAAGTGGTGATAAAGCGCGCCACGGGTCAAGCCCGCCTGCGCGGTGAGTTCATCCATCGAGGTCTCGGCGTAGCCGTGCTCTCTGAAGACGTTACGGGCAGTTGCCAACAATGTGGCACGGGTTTCTTCCATTTCTGCGCGGGTGCGGCGAGCCATTGATGTTCCCCTTTAGATACGTTACGTATGTTTATTTACATACACTCCGTATGAATATACACTCCTATTCATACGTACCGTATGTATTATCACCGCGCTATGCCACTAAGGCAAGCGACGCCCCCTGGAGACTGAGATGGCTAACCCTTATAGAGAACTGTTCACCGCTCCCGGCACCAAGAGCTTAGCTCTGGCCGGACTGCTGGCACGGCTCCCGCTGTCGATGACTGGCATCGGCATCATCACCATGTTGTCACAGCTGCGTGGCAGCTTCGCTCTGGCCGGTGCCGTATCCGCCACCTTCGTGCTGGCCTACGCTCTGCTATCGCCACAGATATCTCGCTTGATGGATCACCACGGACAGAGCCGAGTACTGCCAGCTGCGACGGCCATCAGCGTCATCGGAATACTGCTTCTACTCGCCAGTTCCTGGTGGCTGGCACCCGACTGGACTTTGTTCGCAGGTGCCTTACTGGCCGGTTTTATGCCCAGCATGTCGGCGGTAGCGCGGGCACGCTGGACAGCTATCTACCAGGGCCAACCGCGCTTGCAGACGGCCTATTCGCTTGAGACAGTGCTCGATGAAGTCACCTTCATCACCGGGCCGCCGCTGTCAGTTGGCCTGTCCGTAGCGCTATTTCCACAAGCTGGCCCATTAGCGGCGGCGATACTTCTCCCCATAGGAGTGCTGGCCCTGATCGCACAGCGCAGCACCGAACCGTTGGTCAAAAAACATGACGCTACTTCGGGCCTGCCAGGATCTGTCATCAAACTGACGAGCGTGCGATTGCTGGCACTGCTGATGATGGCGATGGGTATCATCGTCGGCACTGTTGATATCGTCAGCGTGGCCTTCGCCGAGCAACTGGGGCAACCAGCGGCGGCCAGTCTGGTTCTATCTGCCTATGCCGTAGGATCATGCCTGTCAGGTCTGCTGTTTGGCGCACGCAAGTTAACTATCCCATTATCCCGCCTGCTGTTGCTGGGTGGGCTGGCGACAGCTGTGACAACGCTGCCCCTCCTGCTGGCAGGCAACATTGCCACATTAGCCACTGTGGTGTTCGTAGCAGGTCTGTTTTTCGCGCCAACGATGATCGTGGCAATGTCGCTTATCGAACGTCAGGTACCAAAGCGCCAATTGACGGAAGGCATGACCTGGCTGCTGGCCGCTCTAAATGTCGGGGTTGCGCTGGGAGCCGCCGTATCCGGCCAGGTAGTGAATGAAAGCGGTGCGCGTGCTGGATTTGTTATAGCCCTGTGCGCGGGCGCTTTGGTGCTGTTGGTCGCTCTTTGGGGGAGTCAGCGCCTACGTGACTCATCCGTACCAAATGCCGCGTGATATGGGCACAACCTGTTTTCCCTACTCACAAGGAGCTTAACTATGGATAAATCTTCAAGTACTGCGCCTCAAACGTCTACCCGACACCAATGGTTGGCAGTCACCGCCATAGGTCTTGCCACCTTTTCGGTGGTCACGACGGAAATGCTGCCGGTCGGTCTGCTGACGCCGATTGCCGACTCTCTGGAGACTTCTACCGGCACGGCAGGCCAGATGATCTCGCTGCCCGCAGTGCTGGCGGCCTTGTTCGCGCCGCTGGTGGTGATTGCATCTGGTGGTATTGACCGGCGCAGGATCCTGTGCGGATTACTGGGCCTACTGGCTATCGCCAACATTGTATCGGCATTGGCACCTAACATGGCTTGGATGCTGGCTGCTCGTGTTCTCGTCGGCTTTTGTATGGGGGGAGTCTGGGCTATCGCGGGTGGCTTGGCTTCCCGGCTTGTTCCTGATAACTCCATCGGATTGGCAACCTCCATTATCTTTGGTGGGGTGGCGGCCGCTTCTGTATTTGGGGTTCCACTCGGAGCGCTGATCGGTGACTTTGTGGGGTGGCGCTGGGCTTTTGGCAGTATAGCGTTGCTTAGCGTGTCGGTGTTGGTTTTGCATCTTGCCGTCGTTCCTGCACTCCCCGTTGCCAGTTCGGCTACCCTACGCCAGTTCGGCAAACAACTCGGTAATCGGAAGCTGCAAGTCGGGTTATTTCTGACGTTACTGCTCGTAGCCAGCCACTTCATGGTCTTTACCTTCGTGCGCCCGTTACTGCTGTCAGTACCGAGATTCGATACGCAATGGATTAGCGCACTGCTTTTCGCCTACGGCTTTGCAGGCATTGTTGGCAACTTCTTGGCAGGTACCATCGCGGCGCGGCGCACGGTCCTGACTTTGATAGCGGTCTCGATGGGCCTACTGTTCACTCCAGTGCTATTCCTGACCATTGGTGACTCCTACATCAGCGGTGGAGTGGTACTGCTAGTTTGGGGGCTGGCCTATGGCGGTGTATCAGTCGGTCTAATGACATGGACAATGAAAGTCGCACCGCGAGCCGTAGAGATTGCTACCGCACTGTATGTGGGCGTATTCAATATCGGCATTGCATTGGGGGCATGGGCAGGTGGCCAAGTTGTGGATGAACTTGGCATGACCGCCAACCTCTGGCTGGCCGGAGGCATCGCCGCCATCGCCTTACTGTTGTCTTTCGGTATCAGTCTGGCGGAACACAGAAGCGAAGCGACAAAGCAGCGGGCTCGCTCGCTAATGAACTGACTGGACAGAGAGCCCCCTTCTGATACCGCCGCGGCCTCACTCACAACCGTAAATTTAAATGTACACCATACGTAACGCCGGTTTGACACAAAATCGGCAATCAACTATTCTGCCGCACTAAAAATAGGGTCCCGAAAACGCCCCTAAATCATCCAATAGCAGAGAAAAACGTGAAGAATCGCACGCTGGGCAGTGTTTTTATCGTGGCAGGCACCACCATTGGTGCAGGGATGCTGGCTATGCCCCTGGCGGCAGCGGGCGTAGGTTTTGGCGTAACGCTGGCACTGCTGGTCGGGCTGTGGTTATTAATGTGCTATACCGCGCTGTTGCTGGTCGAGGTTTATCAGCATGAGCAGGCGGACACCGGTCTGGGAACGCTGGCCAAACGTTATCTGGGCGGCGGTGGCCAGTGGCTTACCAGTTTCAGCATGATGTTCTTGATGTATGCGCTGACCGCAGCCTATATCAGCGGCGCTGGCGAACTGCTGGCTGTCAGCATCAGCCAGTGGACTTCTCAGGACTTCCCGACTTACCTCGGCGTACTGCTGTTCACCCTGGTCGCAGGGGGATCGTCTGCATCGGCACCCATTCGGTGGATCTGTTCAACCGTATTCTGTTTACCGCCAAGTCGATTTTCCTGATCGTCATGCTTGGTCTGATGATGCCGCACATCCAGCAAACCAACCTGCTGACGCTCCCGCTGGAACAGGGGCTGGCGCTCTCGGCCATCCCGGTGATCTTCACTTCATTTGGTTTCCACGGCAGCGTACCCAGTATCGTCAACTATATGGGCGGCAACATCCGCAAACTGCGTTGGATCTTCATCATCGGCAGTGCCATCCCGTTAGTGGCTTATATCTTCTGGCAGTTGGCGACGCTGGGCAGCATCAGTTCCACCACCTTTGTCGGCATTCTGGCACAACAGGCCGGACTGAACGGTTTACTGCAAGCGGTGCGTGACGTGGTTGCGTCGCCTCATGTCGAGCTGGCGGTGCACCTGTTTGCCGATTTGGCACTGGCAACCTCATTCCTGGGGGTTTCACTCGGGTTGTTCGACTTCCTGGCCGATCTGTTCAAACGCCGGGATAACGTGCGGGGCCGTTTGCAGACCGGGGCCATCACCTTCCTGCCGCCATTGGCATTCGCACTGTTCTATCCACGCGGTTTTGTGCTGGCACTTGGGTTCGCGGCAATTGCGCTGTCCGTACTCGCCCTGCTGCTACCTTCATTGCTGGTCTGGAAAACTCGGCGGCGGCATCAGGCCAGCTATCGAGTCTGGGGCGGAACGCCAGCGTTGGCGTTGGTGTTTGTCTGTGGGGTGGCGGTGATCGCCATTCAGCTCAGCATCGCCAGCGGCCTGTTACCAGCCATCGGCTAACAGAAAAAAATGGGCGCAGCATATGCGGCGCCCATTTAATAGCAGGCAGGATTAGAAACCCACGCCCACACCGATATAAGGGCCATCGGCTATCGCGTTGTCGCGGTTGCCGTCTTTACCTTCGATGTTGATGTAACGATAACCGACATCCACATTGAACGGACGCACGTTTAAGCGCACCCCGCCATTAGCTTCGTTGTAGGCTTTTGCCCCGCTGGTCAAAGACTCCGGCGCAAAATAGCCTTCGCCATACAGGCTGAGATAGCGGTTGAGATCCCATTGCAGACCGCCTCCTAATGCCAATGCCCCACCATCTTTGCCATCTTTCGGGCTAAGATAAATGGCCTTGCCGCCCACGGTGGCCGTCAAAGGCCCAACCGGCAGGCCGAAGCTCAGCCCCAGGCTCCCGATGTCACCATCATGATCGCTACGGATCCAGTTGCCGCTGATCCCCAGGCCCGCCGTTGTGCCCCCCAAGCCGACGCCCAGGTTGGTGTAATGTTCCCCTGCCTCACCGCTCACGCTGATCGCATTGGCAGAGCCAGCCACAAACAGCAAACCTGCTGCGCACGCGACTAAAGTTTTGTTCATTATTGATCCTTTTCAATCTTCATCATCAAGGAGTGATGATGTCTGGCACCGGAAAAAATCCGCGGTAAGTGTAACTGAATTGTCATCAATTCCCGGCTAATTTAAAGCAATAAGCCGTTAATTTTTCAATAAACTGTAAACAAATGCCAATCAGTTACCCCAAAATTACAACGATAAGCGCTGCCTATTTGCCGAGGACTGAGAATAAGTCTACAACTAGTAGTGCCATTGATGGAGGTCAGCAGAGCTGGCCTTTTCATTAGTTAATATGATGAAGATCTGCAGCACCCGAAACTGAGCTATCAACTTAACTGCAATACAGTAAGGAGCAATTGATGAGCAAGAAAGGATTAACTACCGCGGCTGGCGCGCCCGTTGTTGATAATAATAACGTGATCACCGCCGGCAAGCGCGGCCCGATGCTACTTCAAGACGTTTGGTTCCTGGAAAAACTGGCCCACTTTGACCGCGAAGTGATCCCAGAGCGTCGTATGCACGCCAAGGGGTCCGGAGCTTACGGCACCTTTACCGTCACCCACGATATAACCAAGTACACCCGCGCAAAAATCTTCTCTGAGATTGGTAAGCAAACCGAGATGTTCGTCCGCTTCTCTACCGTTGCCGGTGAGCGTGGGGCTGCCGACGCCGAACGTGATATCCGCGGCTTTGCCATGAAGTTCTATAGCGAAGAAGGTAACTGGGATCTGGTAGGTAACGATACCCCGGTGTTCTACCTGCGCGATCCACTGAAATTCCCTGATCTGAACCACGTGGTAAAACGCGATCCGCACACCAACCTGCGCAATCCGGTATATAAATGGGACTTCTTCTCCCATCTGCCTGAATCACTGCACCAGTTGACCATTGACTTCAGCGACCGTGGCCTGCCTAAATCCTACCGTCATATGCACGGCTTCGGCAGCCACACCTTCAGCTTTATCAATGCCAATAACGAGCGTTTCTGGGTCAAGTTCCACTTCCGCTGTGAGCAAGGCATCGAAAACCTGATGGACGATGAAGCAGAAGCCATCATCGCCAAAGATCGTGAAAGTTCGCAGCGCGATCTGTTCGATTCCATCAAGAACGGTGACTTCCCGCGCTGGAAACTGCAAATCCAGATCATGCCAGAGCATGAAGCGTCACAAACCCCGTATAACCCGTTTGACCTGACCAAAGTCTGGCCGCACGGCGACTACCCGCTGATCGATGTCGGCTTCTTCGAACTGAACCGCAACCCGGATAACTACTTCTCCGAAGTAGAACAGGTGGCCATGAACCCGGCTAACGTGGTGCCTGGCGTCAGCTTCTCCCCGGATAAAATGTTGCAGGGCCGTCTGTTCTCCTATGGTGATGCACACCGCTACCGCCTGGGCGTCAACCATCACCAAATCCCGGTCAACGGTGCCAAATGTCCGTTCCATAACTATCATCGCGATGGGGCTATGCGGGTGGATGGTAACAGCGGCAACGGCGCAACCTATGAGCCAAACAGCTTTGGGGTGTTCCAGGAGCAGCCAGATTTCAGCGAACCGCCATTGAGCATCGAAGGTGCCGCCGATCACTGGAATCATCGTGAAGACGACGATTACTACAGCCAACCGCGCGCGCTGTTCAATCTGCTGAGTGCCGAGGAGCACCAACGTATGTTCACCCGTATCGCCGGTGAACTGTCGCAGGTGCCAGAACAGATCCAACGTCGTCAGGTTGAGTTGTTCACCAAAGTACATCCCGATTACGGTAACGGCGTAGCCAAGGCCTTGGGCCTGAAATAATTTTTTACACCAATAGCAAGGCCGCCCTCGGGCGGCCTTTTTCGCAACGCAACAGGTTATGCTTGCAGTTGGCTACTCGCCCACTGTTGTAGACGACGGCGCGAAATCTTGATGCCGCCGTTTTTTAGCTCGTCGGGCAACGCCAACGCGGCAATCGGCCGCTGGAAGTTCGCCAGCCGGTCCTGCGCCCAGAGCATTAACCCTTCCAGCGTTAACTCACCTTCCAGATCGACCACCGCTACCGGCCGTTGGCCAAACTCCGCATCGTCAATCGGCACGATAAACACCTGCAACACCTGTGGATGCGCGGCAAAAACACGTTCCACATCTTCCGGCTGAACGCCTTCCCCGCCGCTGAAGAACAGGTTATCCAGCCGGCCAATAATACGCAGTTCACCCTGCTCCATCGCGCCACGATCGCGGGTATGGAACCATCCTTGATCGTCGGTAATGGGCACTAGCTGGCCCCGCAGCCAATAACCCAGCGCCAGGCTGGTGGAGCGGATCCAGACTTCCTGATCCACCAGGCGTATTTCACGGCCTGGTAAAGGTGCCCCAACGCCGGGCAGCTCGTCGGCACGCTTGGCGCAAACCGTTGAAGCCAGCTCCGTCAAACCATAGCCGCACCAGCAGTGGATCCCTACCGCCTCGGCCTGCTGGGTGAGTGACACCGGGATCATCGCTCCACCGAGCAGCACTTCTTTTAGCGCATGCTTGGCCATCGGTTCAGACAGCAAACGCCAAAGTTGAGTTGGCACCAGCGAAGCATGGGTGCATCCCGCCAGCGCCTCGGCCAAGGGTTGCATTTCACGCACCACAAGCTGTGCCCCCACCGCCAGCCAGCGCCAGATAATGCCCTGACCAGACACGTGAAACAGCGGCAGCGAGAGCAGCCAGCTATCCTGCGGCTGAAACTCCAGCAGTTGCAACACGCCATCGGCACTGGCAAGGTGGCCGGCATAGCTATGGGCGGCAGCTTTTGGCAAGCCGCTGGAGCCGGAAGTCAGCGTCAACGTCGCCAGTCTTTGTTCATCCCACGGCAACAGTTGCAAGTGGCACTCATCAACGCCCGGCGGCGACAAGACGATCGCACCAGGGGGCAACTCAGGCAAGCCATCCGGGCTGAAAGCAAAGTCGATATCCAGATCCGGCAGCAAAGCCGCCAGCATCGGCGCAGGCAGCGTCGGATTGAGCGGCAGCAGGCGCGCACCACACTGCAAGAGCGCCAGATAGGCCAACAGCAGCGGATAGCTGTTTTTCCCACACAGCAGCACACCGCTACCAGGTAACACGCCCTGGCGCTGAAAGTCGGCAGCCAGCACTTCTACCTGCCGCTGTAACATCAGCCAACTGACCGGCTGTTGTTCAAAGATCACCGCGGTCGCCTGCGGGCGCTGTTTGGCCCAATGCCGCCACGGCCAATCACTCAACTGCGCCATACACACTCCAAGGTATCAATGCCCAATAGCGGCAAGGTGCTCTCTGGCCAGTTGCGTATCAACTGGGCCTGCATCAGGTTCAACGTATCCAAACCTGGCACCGTTTGCGGCGTCAGCCAATGCGCGATGCGCGCCAGCTGCGTCAACCCCAGGCTGGACTCAATGCTGGAACTGATCACCGCCACCAATCCGGCCTGATGCGCCTGCATGACCAGTTCACGGCAGCGTGCCAGGCTACCCACCAAGGTCGGCTTGATCACAATCGCTGCCACGCCCGGTTCCGCCTGCACGACAAAATCGGCTTCACGCACGCTTTCATCCCAGGCGATGGCAATACCGGTTGCCAGGGCAAACTCACGGGATTCATCACGGGTTTTGCAGGGCTCTTCCAGAAACGCAATGCGATCGCGCCACGCTGGGTTAACGTATTTGGCAAAACCGTCCGCTTTGGCCCGGCTCCAACTGCGGTTGGCATCCAGGCGTAGCTTGAGGTCAGGCAAGGCTTCCAACAAGACATTGACGACCATGCCATCCCGCACCGCCTCATACATCCCCACCTTCACCTTGGCCACTTTCTCCCCCGGCAGCGCGGCCAACAGGTCAAACAGCTCGTCCGGATCGCCAGTGCACAGAGGTGCCTTGCGATAATCGGCCTGCATTGGCAATTGCCCAGCCAGTTCTGCGAGGGCACAACTGGTGCCGAAAGCCACCGACGGCAACTCGCTTTCCGCAGGCAGTTCACCCGCAGCCCAAGCCTGCCCCCAGGCCAAGGTAGCCTGCTGCGCCTGGTCGAGCGTCTCCTGGCTGAACTCCGGTAAGGGGGCAATTTCCCCCCATCCCTGCTGCCCATCCTGTTGCAGGTGGATCAGCAAGCCATCTCGGGTTTTCAGCCGCTGGTTGCGCAGCACCACGCCCGCCTCCATCGGCAGGCTATAGCGATAGATCGCAGCAACACGGGTTAGTGCCGTCATTACGGATTACGCTTGAATTTGCTGAAGTCAGGCTGGCGTTTTTCGATAAATGCGTTGCGCCCTTCCTGACCTTCATCGGTCATATAGAACAACATGGTGGCGTTACCCGCCAGCTCTTGCAGACCGGCCTGTCCATCACAGTCGGCGTTCAGTGCGGCTTTCAGGCAGCGTAGAGCCATTGGGCTGTTCTGCAACATCTCACGGCACCAGCGCACGGTCTCTTTTTCCAGATCGGCCAACGGCACCACGGTGTTGACCAAGCCCATATCCAGCGCCGCAGCGGCGTCGTATTGGCGGCACAGGAACCAGATCTCACGGGCCTTCTTCTGGCCGACGATGCGTGCCATATAGGAAGCACCCCAGCCGCCGTCAAAGGAACCGACTTTCGGCCCTGTCTGGCCAAAGATGGCGTTATCGGCCGCAATGGTCAGATCGCACATCATATGCAGCACGTGACCGCCGCCGATGGAATACCCGGCAACCATCGCTACCACGGGTTTAGGGCAGGTGCGGATCTGGCGTTGGAAGTCCAGCACGTTCAGGTGGTGTACACCGCTGTCATCACGATAGCCGCCGTAGTCACCGCGCACTTTCTGATCGCCACCGGAACAAAAGGCTTTATCCCCGGCACCGGTAAGAATGATAGTGCCGATGCCGTCGTCATAGCGCGCGTTCGACATCGCCTCGATCATTTCCTTCACCGTGTGCGGGCGGAAGGCATTACGCACCTGTGGGCGGTTGATGGTGATTTTGGCAATGCCATCGCTGGACTTGTGGTACAGGATGTCTTCGAAATCACCCGAGCAGTCCTGCCAGTCGATCGCGGCGTACAGTTGTTCTTCATTGGGATACAGCATGTTTGGTTCCTTTTTTAGCAAGAAATGCATCGAGCGCGGCGGCAAAATCTGCCGGATTGGCCAGATGAGCGTTATGACCCGCTTCTGGCACGGTTTGCAATGGCAAACCGGCATCACGCGCCAACGCCTGAAATTTGTGATCGTCAGCACCGCATAACACCATCACTGGCAGTGCCAACTGTTGTAACTGTGGCACCAGCCAAGGTTGCCGCCCGAGAGACGTCGCCTCCAGCATATCGGCAATGGCCGGGCCATGATTATCTGCACGGGCAGCTATCAGCGCCTCGCGGTGTACCGGGCTGAGGTTGGCAAAGACCGGTTGGAGATACCAATCGGCCAATACCGTTTTGATCCGTTCAGTACGGAAACGCTTCGCCCAGGCGGCATCATGGGCACGCCGCTGGGCACGTAAATCCTCGTTCTCCAACCCTGGATTACCGCCTTCGATCACAATACCTTGTAGCCCTTGCGCTTCTCCGCAGCAAGCATGGTACATGGCGATGCGCCCACCGAGTGAATAACCCACCAGCCAGTAACGCTCAATATTATGCTGCTGCAGCGTGGCGGTGATTTGCTTGCTGACGTCGGCAAAGTCCAGGCAGGATTGATCGGCAGAATCGCCATGGCCGGGTAAATCAATCGCCAGCGAGGGCCACTGTTCGCAACGCGAGGCGATCACCCGCCACTCATTGTTGTTCCCTAGCAGACCATGCAGCCAGATCAACCATGGGCGTTGGCTTTCGCCTTGTTGTAGCACGCGGGAAGCCAGCATCAGTTTGCCCCCATTTTTTGTACCAGATGTTGCAAGGTTTCTGCGCCATCGCTTGGCGGCACCTGCAACTCAATCAGCGTGGCTCCGCTGTGGCGCCAGGCTTTTTCCACTGCCTGCTGCAACTGCCCCCAATTTTCCGGGCAGGCATAATCAAGCTGGAACATGGCTGCCGCCTGGCTGAACTCCACGTCCTGCGGCATACAGTAAAACCGCTGGCGCTCAGGTTCCGGCGTTGGCAACAGCGAGAAAATCTGCCCGCCATTGTTATTCACCACGATCAGCACCGTGGGCGCCGAACATTGGCGCAACAGTGCCAGGGCGTTCAAATCGTATAGCGCGGAGAGATCGCCTACCACGGCCAACGTCGGCTTGGCTGTGGCGCGCTGAACCCCAGCCGCGGTGGAGATTAGGCCGTCGATACCGCTGGCCCCGCGGTTACTGAACACCGGATAACCGGCAGGCAACTGGGTTAGGGCATCGATCAGGCGCACAATCAGGCTATTGCCGAGAAACAGCTGGCCGTTCTCCGGCAACAGCTCAGGTAGGCGATGGGCCAGTTGGGCCTCACCAAACCGGTTAACCAGGTATTGCGACGTCGCATCAAGGGCATCATCCGCCAACGCGGACAGATCGCCAGCCCAAGGTGAGCGAGGTTGCGCCGGATGCAGATCGAGCCACTCGCCAACGGTAGAACGAATACGGCGGCCACGATGATGCGCGGGATCGAGACGCCCAGGCAGATCGTCGATCAGCCAGAATTCCTCCGGCTGGCAGCGCTCCTGCCACTGCAGCAGGCGTTTGCCCGTCAGGCTGCTGCCAAACTGCACCACCAACTGCGCACTAGCCAACAGATCGCGAGCCTGTGGATTCGCCAACCATAAGTCGGCACAGGGCAGCGGTTGTCCCGTTTGCGAAAGGGCATCGCCAATCAGCGGCCAACCGAGCATGCCCGCCCATTCAGCCAGTTGCACGCCCTCTTCCGCTCCCATCCTGCCAGCGATAATCACGCCGCGCTTCTGCCGCCAGAAAAACCAGTCCGGCTGCTTAATAACCTGATGGGGATCCATTTCACGCAGCCAAGGGTGCGTATCCTGCCACCAGTCCCCTAACTCTGCCGACCACTGCTCATACAGCTGTTCATCTCCACCATATAACGGTTCCGCAAACGGGCAGTTGATATGCAGGGCCCCCTGCCGTAGGCGCGCCATCGCGCTGTCCAAGGTAGATACCAGCCAGCGAGCCGGAATATCCGGGCTTGGGCGTGGCAAATCGATGTTCAAGGTGGGGTGGCTCGAGTAGAGGCCGTTTTGGCGGATCGCCTGATTGGCTCCGCAGTTAATCAACTCCGGCGGACGATCGGCGGTGAGGAACACCAGCCGCTCCCCGGTTAACCCGGCTTCGATCAGGGCAGGATAAAGATTTGCTGCCGCGGTACCCGAGGTGACGATCACCGCCACCGGCTCACGCGTGGCCTTTGCCAGACCGAGCGCTAAATGGCCCAGGCCCCGCTCATCGAAATGAGTATGACAGACAAAAGCGCGGTTCGCGGCAGCGGCCAACGTAAGAGGCGTGGAGCGCGATCCCGGAGCGATACAGACATGCCGCACTCCATGGCGGACCAGCGTTTCCAGCAACAACGCCGCCCACCGGCGATTAAAAACACTTGTCGACATATTTCGCTCATCAGTAGTAAACAGAGGTTACGCGCCGAAGCCTACCCAAACGAGGTAGCGAACCGGGGATCATAACTCTGAATTATATAAGTAATTATCTTTACGGCTTTTGCGCCAGCGCAAAAACGCCGTATTTCCCTGTGGCAGGTGGCCTGCAATAAATCAATTTCGACCCACCCATGCCAAATAGCGCCCCGAAAAAGAACAAAAAAGAAACATATAAAACACAACAAGTTTACACACGAAGATCGGCCTGCTCAATGCACCTACCCAGAATGTTCTGACTGCAACAGAGTGCGTAAGCCCGCCGCCTTGTTTTCGATCTCTTGCCACTCCTGTGCCGGATCGGAACCGGCCACAATCCCCGCCCCGGCATACAGCTCAACCCGAGCATCCTCGATCTGGCAGGAACGTAGCGCAACGCAGAACTCAGCCCGTGCCGCAGAAAGATAACCCGCAGAGCCGGCATACCAACCGCGAGAAAAAGGCTCATGCTGGCGGATAAACTCACGCGAGGCCTGGCGCGGCAGCCCAGCCACCGCAGCCGTCGGTTGCAGCCGTTGCAGGCAATCGGCATCATCACCCTGGTTCAGTTGCCCTTCAATACGCCGCCGCAGATGCTGTACCTTGCGCAACCGCACCACTTCTGGTGGCAACACATCGACCGATCTGGCACCGCCTTGCAAACGCTGGCAGATATCATCGACCACCAGCAGGTTTTCCTGTTGGTTCTTGCTGTCTTGCAGCAACCACTGGGCGAGTGCCTGGGCTTGCGGCTCATCAGGATGGTTGGCAACCGTCCCCGCTAACGCTTCGGTCAGCAAATGTTTTCCCTCCCGCAGGTACAATCTTTCCGGGCTGGAGCCAAGAAATGCGGAATGTGCATCAAAGCGCAGCATAAAGTGGTAGCATTGGTGATTCACCCTGCGGCTGGCGGCCATCATCGCAGGGGCAAACAATGGACTCTCCAGCGTCAACACCGAGCTGCGCGCCAAGACCACCTTATCCATCTGCTGCCGATTTATCGCCTTCAGCGCATCGCGTAGCATGATTTCCCACCCGGAACGTTCCGGCTGATGCTGCACCGACAGCACTTTCACCTGTAAATTCTCGATCGGTTTGATCACCAGCAGATTTTCAAGCCAGGCAAGCGCCGCTTGGGCGTCATCACTCAATGCCTCTTCAGAAAACAGGTTTAGCGTCAGTTCACACTTACCTTGGCGATTGAGAATTTCCAGGCGCGGCAAAAACAGCTGGGCGTCACCGTCAAAGGCAGTCAGCCCCCATAAACGGGCTGCTGGATAGGCATTCACGAATGCCTGCGCCATTGAAGGGTGTGAAAACTGCCGCAAAGCGCCGCACACCGCCGCCTCCTGCCGCCCGTCGCGATGACGCCAGTAGAATTGAGGGAACAGCACCTGCGCCGCCAGCCACTCCAGCAGTAAATCGCTCAGATGGCCGGGAACCACCAGCGTTAGCTGCCGAAATCCGGCTTCACGGGGAAAATCGTGCCCAAGCTGCTGACGTAGCCGCCGCAGCAATCCCGAAAGTTGTTCCACTGCCACCTCATTAACCAAACGCTATGTGGGGAATTATACGGTAAATCAACCCTTACGGGCGGAAAAATAGCGTCAATTAACCCATATCTTCCGTCGCTAATTATTTATTAAAACTGAAGTTTAAGATTAAAAAACAGCCACACGCGCGCGGCGGAACTATACTTAGAAGTCATGTTCCTGCCGCAGTGAAATCTTGTCATATCAAATCGATAGTTAAATCAAGATGTTCACAGCCTCCCAACGGTATTAACCCGCTGTCCTTTGGGTCAGATGTAAGGAGCTTTTTGCGTGAAAGAAATACTTATCAATTGGTTAAAGAAGCAGCGCCATCACCCCAAAGTGGCCCGGTTACCCTTACGGCATAACCGGGCTGCTGCCGAAACCCCTCCTGCCAGCAACATCAAGGCAGAGCTGTTTTCGGTCGACCAAATGGAACGCTTTGGCCAGCGCCTGGCACGCTCCCATAAGCTGGCAACCCATAAAACACCCTATTATTTGCTCAAGCGTCTCGATAACAACGAGCAGGTATTGACGGACAGTTGCCGCAGGTTGAGTAACGACAAGAAAAACACCATGACCCCGGCGGGCGACTGGCTGCTGGATAACTTTTATCTTATCGAGGAGCAGATCCGCGTCGTTCGGCACCATCTGCCGAAAACCTTCGGCCGTGGGCTGCCACAGTTAACCGCCCCGCACAATTGCCCACGAATTTTCGATATCGCCACCGAAGCCATTGCTCACGGCGACGGGCGATGGGATGCCGAGAGCCTGACGCGCTATATTGCCGCCTACCAAAAAGAGGCCAATCTGACCCTGGGCGAGCTTTGGGCGCTGCCGGGCATGCTGAGGCTGGCGCTCATTGAGAACTTGCGCCGCGTGGCGGTAGAAGTGGCACAGGCACAGGAAGAACGCAGCCTGGCCGATAGTTGGGTGACCAAAATGCTGGAGTCGGCGGAAAACGATCCGGCCAACCTGATCATTGTGATTGCCGATATGGCCCGCTCCAACCCGCCCCGCACCAGCGCCTTTGTGGCGGAACTGGTGCGACGCCTGCAAGGGCACGGCACCATGCTGGCGCTACCGCTGACCTGGGTTGAGCAACGCCTGGCCGAAGTCAGCCTGAGCTCCGATGAGCTTATCCATCGTTTCAACCAACAACTGGCTGTGAGCCAACTTTCCGTCAGCAACAGTATCGCTGGCCTGCGGCAACTGAGTGAAATGGATTGGGCGGAATTTGTTGAGACCATGAGCAAGGTCGATCAGACGCTGCGCGAAGATCCTACCGGGGTTTATCCACTAATGCATTTCGATACCCGTGACAACTATCGTCATGTGATCGAGAGACTGGCTCGCCACTGTTCTTACAATGAGGTTGAGGTAGCACAACACGCTCTAAATATGGCACGGGTCGCCGCCGAAGATCCCCGCAACGATCCACGCACTCATCACATCGGCTATTACCTGATTGACCATGGTCGCACGCAGTTAGAGCAACAGCTCGACGTTCGGCTTAGCCGTATTACGCGTATCCGTCAGGCACTCAGCCAATCTCCACTGCTTTCCTGGCTCGGCAGCATCAGCCTACTCACGATGGCCTGCTGGGCCTTGCTGTTACGCCATGCCCACCAAACCGGGCTCACCTGGGGACTGTTGATCTTGCTGTTCCCCTTGGGGATGGTGCTCGCTCAGTTCGTCATTAGTCTGCTCAGTGAGATCACCACCCGCAGCCGTTCTCCGCAGCCGCTGCCAAGGTTGGATTTTTCCTGTGGTATCCCGGCCGAGTTCCGCACGCTGGTTGCCATTCCCACGCTGATAAGCAGCAAACCCGGCATTGACCAGTTGATCAACACACTGGAAGTTTGTTATCTGGGCAATGCCATCAAGCACCTGCATTTTGCCCTGCTCACCGACTTTAATGACTCGCCTCGGCAACAGCAGCCCGACGATGCCGAACTGCTGGCCTATGCCAGCCAGAAGATGAACGAGCTCAATGCGCAGTATGCCTGCGAAGGGCCAAGCCACTTTTTCCTATTCCATCGCGATCGCCAATGGAATGAAAAACAGCAGAGCTGGATGGGGTTGGAGCGTAAACGTGGCAAGTTGAACGCGCTGAACGATTGGCTGCGTAACCGTGGCAATGCGTTTACCACTCAGGTTGGCCAAGGGCTGGAGGTGCTGAAAAACGTCAAATACGTGATCACCCTGGACAGCGATACCGTGCTACCACGTGAAACAGCACACCGGCTGATCGCCGCCATGGCCCATCCTCTGAATCAACCTCAGTATGATGCCAAACTGCAGCGAGTGGTGGAGGGTTATGCCATCCTGCAACCCCGCATGGCCGAAGAGATCCCCGCTTATGGCCAGAGCCGTTATGCTGCCCTTTGCAGCAGTACGCCCGGCAACGATCCTTATACCCAGATGGCTTCAGATATCTATCAGGATCTGTTCGGCGAAGGCTCATTTATCGGCAAAGGGATTTATGATGTTGACGTCTTCTCCCACAGCCTGAAGGGCACCTGCCCGGAAAATCTGGTGTTAAGCCACGATCTGCTGGAAGGTTGCTATGCCCGTTCCGGTTTATTGAGCGACGTCTTACTCTATGAACAGTATCCAAGCAACTATCTGGTCGATGTTGCCCGCCGCACCCGCTGGATCCGCGGCGATTGGCAGCTATTGAACTGGCTGTTGCCCCGGGTCACCACTGAAGACGGTTCGCGGGCCGCTAACCCATTAAGCCCTCTGTCGCGCTGGAAACTGTTCGATAACCTACGCCGCAGCCTGGTAGCCCCCTGCTTCCTGCTGCTGCTGTTCTTTGGCTTAACCTGGCTACCGGATACCCCATACTGGTTGGCCGTATTCGCCATTATTCTGCTGCTGCCCACGCTGCTGGCTTTGTTGCAAGATGTGGTACGCAAGCCCCCGCGTCGGCCCGTTATTCAGCACTTGCAGCTGGCACTGAAGGGATCACAGCATCGGCTGTGTCAGATTGGCCTGCGTCTGGCTGAGCTACCTCATGAAGCCTGGTATAGCCTGAAGGCCATTGGCATCACCCTGTGGCGTTTGCTGATCAGCAAACGTCATCTGCAAGAGTGGACCAGCTTCGACCAATCCAAACACCACCTGACCGTCACGCTGGCGAATTTTTATCGCAACCTGTGGATCAACCCGTTTGCTGGCGTTTCACTGTTGCTATTGGCCGCTTTTTCCAGCCCGGCTGCGCTGTTAGCCGCCATCCCATTAGCCGCCTTGTGGATCCTGTCGCCGTACCTGCTTTATTCGCTCAGCCTTGAGCCACAGCGCAGCAAAACGGCCATCGACGATCGCCAGCGCCGTTTCCTGCGTCAGAGCAGCCGCGAAACCTGGGAGTTTTTCGCCACCTTTGTCAACCAGCAGGAAAACTGGCTGCCGCCGGATAACTACCAGGAAATTCCAGAGCCGGTAGTGGCGCACCGCACGTCACCCACCAATATCGGGTTGGCGCTTTTGGCCGATCTTACCGCCTATGACTTCGGCTATATCACCCTCAGTGCAGCCTTGCAGCGTATTACCCTGACGTTGAATACGCTCGATCGCATGGAGCATTATCGCGGTCACCTGTACAACTGGTACGACACGCGTACCCTGGAGCCTCTGAATCCACGTTATGTTTCCAGCGTGGACAGCGGTAATTTCGCAGGCCACCTGTTGACCCTGAGCTCAGGCCTGCCAGCGTTGGCTATGCAGCCAGTTATCGAGCCAGTCCGCATTCTGGCCGGAGTGGAAGATACGTTGCTGATACTGGAGCAGCACTGGGGTAACGCCGCACCGAAAGGATTAACCAAACTGCGCAAACACTGGGAACAGGCGCAGAACGTCCATCCGGCGGCACTACAGGCTGAACTCAATGAAATGCGTAACCACTGTAATGGGTTGCAGGAACCCGCTCTGCAACAGGGTGACGAGGTCAAACGCTGGGCCGGCAACCTACACCAGCAGCTCAACGAGCTGTGCGCCGAATGGGCATTATGGTTTAGCTGGCTGAGCGACAGCATGCCAGAGCTGGAACAAATCCCTAGCTTGCATTGGCTGGCCAACCCACCTGAACGGCTGACGCTGTCGACTGAACAGCAAACGCAGTTGGATGCCGTGCAGCAGTTGGCAGCGGAGCGCCTCGAACAGTTGGCGCAATTGGCACGGCGCCTGACCGCAATGGCGCAAATGGACTTCAGCTTCCTGTATGACGAAGCCACCCATTTGCTGACCGTCGGTTTCAACTGCGATCAAAACCGTGCCGACAGTGGTAAATACGATCTGCTGGCCTCGGAAATCCGCCTGACCAACTATGTGGCGATTGCCACCAACCAAATTCCGCAGCGTAGCTGGTTTGCGTTAGGCCGGCTGTTTACGGTGATCGACAAGGAGCCAGCGCTGATGTCCTGGAGCGGCTCAATGTTTGAATACCTGATGCCGCAACTGGTGATGCCTGCCTATCCCGATACGTTGCTGGTGCAAATGTGCCGCTCTGCAGTCGAGCGGCAAATTGCCTGGGGCAAGGAGCGCGGTGTACCGTGGGGGATTTCCGAGTCCGGTTACTTCGGCTTTGACGCTTTGCAAAACTACCAGTATCACGCCTTTGGCGTGCCGGGGTTAGGGCTGCGGCGTGGGTTGAGTGACGACATGGTGATCGCCCCGTACGCTACCATGATGGCGCTGATTGTCGACCCGGACAGTGCCTGTAGCAACCTGGTGGAACTGGAAAAAAACGGTGCCAAGGGCCGTTATGGCTTCTATGAAGCGCTGGACTACACCACTTCACGCCTCAGCCGGGGGCAGTTGTATGTGATTGTTCGTTCCTATATGGCCCACCACCAAGGCATGAGTTTCCTGGCGTTGTCACACCTGCTGTTGGATGCGCCGATGGTGAAACGCTTCGCCCGTTACCCCGCCTTCCAGTCGACCCGTTTGCTGTTGCAGGAACGGGTGCCTGATGCGGTTGAGCTGTACAGCACCCGCCGCCACTTCGAAACCCATGAAGGCGCGATTAAACCGGCCAGCTTCGCTGCACGTGAGTTCACCCGTGTGGATACACCGATCCCGGAAGTCCAGTTGCTGTCGAATGCCAACTACCACCTGATGATCACCCAAACCGGCGGCAGCTACAGCCGCTGGCAGAATCTGGCGTTGACCCGCTGGCGTGAGGATGCCACCTGTGATAACTGGGGCGCATTCTGCTACCTGCGCGATCCGCAAACCGGTGAGGTGTGGAGCAATACCTGGCACCCCACCGGCGAAACCGAGAAAGGCGGCTATCGCGCGGTCTTCAACGATGCCGGGGCGGAATTCCAACGCAAACAGGGGCTGCTGTCGGTGAAAACCCAGGTGGTGATCTCCCCTGAGGACGACATCGAACTACGGCGCTTAACTTTGGTGAATCGGGGAAAACAGTCGCGGACCATTGAGATCACCAGCTATGCCGAAGTGGTGCTGGCCCCAGCCAGCAACGATTTGGCCCACCCTGCGTTCAGCAATCTGTTTGTACAAACCGAGCTGTTGCAGGAACAGGATGCCATTCTGTGCCATCGCCGTCCGCGTGAGCCGAAAGAAAAATCGCCGTGGTTGCTGCATATGATGTCGGTCCAGGGTGCCAGCAGCAAAACGTCCTTTGAAACCGACCGGGCCAAGTTTATCGGCCGTGGCCGCACGGCAGCCAACCCGCAGGCGCTATATCAGAATGAACCCCTGACCAATAGCGCCGGACCGGTGATCGATCCGATCATCGCCATCCGTCAGCGGATCCGGCTGGAACCCAACGTGCCGCTGACGCTGGATATCTTCTACGGCGTGTGTGAAGACCGCGCCACCAGCCTGGCGATGTTGGAGAAGTACCGCGACCGCCATATGGCCGATCGTATTTTCGAACTCGCCTGGTCGCACAGCCAGGTGGTATTGCGCCAGTTGAACGCTAACGAAGAAGACGCCAATCTGTTTAACCGCCTTGCCAGCGCGGTGGTGTTCCCGGTGCAGGAGATGCGTGCCGCCAGCAATGAAATCATCAATAACCGCCGCGGGCAGTCTGGCCTGTGGGGCTATTCGATTTCCGGCGATCTGCCAATCGTGCTGCTGTCCGTCACCGACAGTGAGAATATCGGGCTGGTGCAACAGCTCATTCAGGCACACAACTACTGGCGCCTCAAAGGATTGCTGGTCGACCTGGTGATCCTCAATGAGGATTCCGGCGGTTACCGGCAAGATCTGCAAAATCGGATCATGGGGCTGATCGCCGCCGGGATGGAGTCTTCCCTGACGGACAAACCTGGAGGGATTTTCGTTCGCTCCAGTGAACATATGTCACCGGAGGATCACACATTGCTACTGAGCGTGGCGCGGATCTATCTGGATGACCGCCGTGGTGGCCTGACGGAACAGCTCAACCAACGGTTGCAGTTGCCACAAACGCTACAACAGCCATTGGGGCCGCCCACCGCCTCCTCCAAACTGGCTACCATGGCCAATTTGCCGCGTAATCTGCATTCGCCACAGTTGCCAATCATCGACAAGCTCCAGTTCTACAACGGGTTTGGCGGATTCTCGGAGGATGGCAGCGAATATGTGATCGCCATGAACGAAAGCAAGGTGACGCCGGCCCCGTGGTCAAACGTTATCGCCAACCCGATGTTCGGTTCGGTGATCTCTGAAAGCGGCCAAGCCTACACCTGGTATGAGAATGCACATGAATACCGCTTGACGCCTTGGGATAACGATCCGGTCAGCGATCGCAGCGGCGAGGCTTTCTATCTGCGCGATGAAGAGAGTGGTCACGTCTGGTCACCAACGCCGCTGCCCGCCCGTGGGCGCGGTCATTACCTGACGCGCCACGGCTTTGGTTACAGCGTGTTTGAACACCGGGAAGGCGGCATCGACAGCCAGTTGACGATGCTGGTTGCCAAAGACGCCCCGGTGAAACTGTTCCTGCTGACGCTCACCAACACTTCTGGCCGCACGCGTAAGCTTTCGACTACCGGCTATGCCGAACTGATCCTCGGTGATTTACGCCAGAAATCGGCGATGCACGTGGTCACCCGCGTAGCCACACCGCCTGGCGGCTGTGGCATCTTCGCCACCAACCATTACACCAGCAGCGGATCGCCACGTACCGCGTTCTTCGGCGTCACTGGTGTCCATTGCTCGGTCACCGGCGATCGGCGGGAGTTCATTGGCCGAAACGGTTCGTTGGCCGCTCCAGCCGTACTTAAGCTGCGGCGGTTATCCGGCAAGACCGGTGCCGGGTTGGATCCCTGCGGCGCGGTGCAATCGGCCATCAGCATGATCGATGGCGATCAGCGCAGCTTTGTGTTTGCGCTTGGTCTGGGACAAGATGCCGACGAAGCCGAATCCCTGCTGCGCCAGTATCTCAACGAGGAGGCATTGCAACACGAATTGCAGCAGGTCGATGCTCATTGGGACAAGATCCTCAACAAGGTGCAGATCGGGACGCCTCATCCAGCGGTTAACCTGCTGGCCAACGGCTGGTTGCTGTATCAAACCCTCTCGTGCC
This sequence comes from Serratia sp. 3ACOL1, assembly GCF_003668775.1. NCBI lineage: Bacteria > Pseudomonadati > Pseudomonadota > Gammaproteobacteria > Enterobacterales > Yersiniaceae > Serratia > Serratia sp. 3ACOL1. Next base: position 2,595,697 of record NZ_CP033055.1, read on the forward strand.
GCATTCACGCACGCAGCGGTTATTACCAGTCCGGCGGCGCATTTGGCTTCCGCGATCAGCTCCAGGATACCTTGGCCCTGACGCATGCCTTGCCTGAGCGGATGCGTGAGCAGATCCTGCTGTGTGCTTCGCGCCAGTTTGTTGAGGGCGACGTTCAGCACTGGTGGCATCCACCGCAGGGCAACGGGGTGCGTACCCGCTGCTCCGATGATTACCTGTGGTTGCCATTGGCGATATGCCACTACCTCGACGCGACCGATGATTCATCGATTCTCGAAGAACAGGTGGGTTATCTGGAGGCCCGTATACTGGCACCGGGTGAGGAGTCTTCCTATGAACAGCCTGGTATCAGCCCGGAACAGGAAAGCCTGTATCTGCACGGGGCCAGAGCGCTGAAGCATGGCCTGACCTTTGGCGAGCATGGCTTGCCGCTAATGGGTGCCGGTGACTGGAACGACGGCATGAACATGGTAGGGTTGGAAGGCCGGGGTGAGAGCGTTTGGCTGGGCTTCTTCCTGTTCTATATTCTGCAACGTTACGGCAAACTGGCCACCCACCGCGGCGATCTGGAGCTGGCAGAACTGTGCCGCGAGGAAGCAGAAAAACTGCGCGCCAACCTGCACAACAACGCCTGGGATGGCGAATGGTATCGCCGTGGTTACTTCGATAGCGGAGAACCGCTGGGTTCACACCAAGCGGCAGAATGCCGCATTGATGCCATAGCCCAGAGTTGGTCGATCCTTTCCGGCGCGGGTGACAAAGATCGCAGCGCACAGGCAATGCAATCTCTGGATAAGCACCTGGTAGACGACCAGGCCGGCATCATCAAACTGCTGACCCCACCCTTTGACGGCAACGGCCCGAATCCTGGCTACATCCGGGGTTACCTGCCCGGCGTGCGGGAAAACGGCGGTCAATACACTCACGGGGCGGTATGGGCGGTGATGGCGTTCGCCGAGATGGGCAATATCGAGCGTGCCTGGGAACTGATGGCGCTGATTAACCCCATCAACCACAGCCTGGACAGCACCGCGGCGGAGCGCTACAAGGTCGAACCTTATGTCGCCACGGCAGATATTTACGCGGTAGCCCCACACGTTGGGCGCGGAGGATGGAGCTGGTATACCGGCTCGGCGGGCTGGATGTATCGGTTAATCGTCGAGTCGTTGCTGGGGCTAAAACGCCACGGCAATACGCTTTCCATCCACACCCGCTTACCGGCAGATTGGCCACCGGTCACCCTAACCTACCGTGAAGGGGAGAGCGAATATCACTTCACCCTACGCCAGGGGGAAGGAGAAACTCAGGTGTTCATTGATGGTGTGTTGCAGCAGGAAGCGGTGATTACCTTGGCTGATGAGGCTAAAACCTACCAGGTGGAGGTAATTCTGGGAAAGCAATAAGGGACGCAGTAGCTAAATAGCTGTGTTTAATACCGCTACACCCGAAGCTTGAGACAGGAGGGAGTCATTGCAGGTTAGCCGACCGTTGAGCGCATGGATGCGCGATTGCGAGCCCCCAGGGACGGGTTTACGGCGTGTCGGCGATCTGCATGACTCCTTCCTGTGACACTATTCGGCAGCTATCACGCTCATTGGTGTTACTTACGGGCCAGCAATAGCCCAAGCACCAAACCTACCGTGGCACCAATGCCTACGCTGTGCCAAGGCTTGTCACGGACATAGTCATCGGCGCGACATGCCACCTCTTTCGCCCGCACGTAATAACATTCTGAGCTATTTGCCAGACGCGACTTGATGTCTTTTAGCGCCCGCTCGGCATGGGCTTTGATATCCGTATAAGCCTGATCGGCTCGATCGCCAGAGTAATCCAACACTTCTTGCAGCGTGTCACTCAGCATTCTCAGATCGTCATCCAGCGTCGTTTGGTTCTCGTTTCGATTTATCGCCATCTTTAAGCTCTCCGTTATTAACAAATTCAACGTTGCTTAACCATCAACAACCCTTGGTCGTAGTCCCATGGTAGGACACGACCTGGATACACGCCATCAGAATGTTGATTAAAAAAGAGGCAAGGCAAGATACTGACGCCCTTTCAGGCGTCGGTGGAGGCTTGTTCAGCCAGCGCTACAGAGGGGGATTTACGGCGTGCGGCCAGCCACAAGCCACTGTTTTTCATGGCGTAGCCAAACAATAGCCCAACCAGCAGTGAGGCCGTGATCAATGGCCAGTTGCCGTCACCGGCGAAGGTGGCGCAGGCACCGATAAAAGTCCCGGGAACAAAACCAAGCCATTGTTGTTTGGCCTGAATGCACATCAGGAAAGCGACAACGCCGGTCAGCAGGTAACCCAGAATGCTCCAGGCGGGTTCCAACGCGCTGCCGTGAATAATGACCATCGCCCAGAACACGCCGCTCAAACAGGTCAGTGTGCTGATCGCCAGGCCTTTGAGGCCACCTTGCGGGCAGGCAAAATAGGCCGTGCAGCCAAGAAAGCCCGCCCAACTGATTAGCCCAAGGCTGATGGCAACCCAGCCCCATACGCCGGAGAGAATACCGGTAGTTACCGCAATGGCAAAAATGACGTTCATAATCCTGATCCGCTAAAAATAATCCACCTAGTTTACGCGAAACCAGACCGCCACATGTGATAAAAATCACATTAACAATGCAATTTGATAGATTGAAATCACAATAATGAGACTTTAATCACAAAAATAGCGCGTTTTTTCATCATGAAATACTGAGTACCGGTAGCCACGTTGTTGAGTTAAGACGGTGATACCGAACTACCACCGGCCAGCAACGTTAAAAAAACAACCAGGATCAGCGCGGGAAGCCCACTCGCGTAACCCATATCCCCAAACCAACACACACCATGGCGCTGATCAGGAATAGCAGGTTGACCGCCAGTTGCAGACTGGCATGGTCGATGATGCTGCCAAGCAAAATGGGCACCCAGTTGGCAACATAAGCAATCACATAAAACAGTGAGATCAAGCGTGCATGGCTGGCTTGGGGTGAAATCAGGTTAACCAGCGTCGCACTGCCGACAAAGATGGCTCCGTAAGCATAACCGGCAATGACCATCCCCGCAGCGGCCAACCCCAGTGAATGGATCTGAATGGCTTCGGCAAATACCACCACCGCCAACGCCTGTGCCAGGCAGCCAAACATCAGCGAATGGCGCGCATTAATTTGACGGCTCAGGATCTGGCTGGCCCCGGCAATCAGCAGGTAGACCGCAATCACATAGCCGAAACTGCTGCGGTTTTGCATACCCAACAGCGTTTCCGCCACGTTGGGGCCGATCGCCAGGATACTGGCAGCCAGCGCCCAACAGACAAACAGCGCGCCGGCACACACGAAAAACCGGCTCCCGGTCGCGCGCAGGCCCGCGGCCAAGGTATTTTCCCCTGCCCCACTCCCCTCAGCCAAACTGACGCTAGCTTTGACCATCACACGCGCAGGCCAGCTCAGCATAATCCCCAAAGCGGCAATCGTTGCCACCGCCATGATGATCACAAACGGCATCGAGGTGGTATGAAAACCGGTCTGCAACGCTATACCACTAAAAATCGGCCCCAATGCCAACCCGGCAGTAAAGGACAGAGTAGCAATTAGCGCCGCCTGCTTGCCGCCGTCCGCAGGGCCAAAACGAACCAACGCAATATTTGCTGCACCGGTCAACGCCCCCGTGCCTACCCCGGCCAGCAAGCGGGCCATCAGCATCAGGGAAAATGAATCGGCCAGGGCAAAAAGCAAGGCCCCCAGCAACACCACCAGCAGCGCCGGGACGATCATGCTGCGTAAATCTTTCACCTTGACAGCCAGGTTGCCCACGGCGAACAGGGAAATCAGTACGCCCGCGGCATAAGCCCCGTAGATCAGAGTCAGGCTGACCGAGGTCAGTGCCAGCTGCTGTTGGTACAAGGGATAAAGCGGCGTTGGCGCACTGCTGTTGAGCAGTGCCGACATCAATGCCAGAGCCAGAAACAGCACAATGGCACCAGGCGAGGAGGTCGTATTGGCTCGCGCGGTTTTATCAACGGCTAAACCGTCGGACATGATTTTCTCCCTAAATACGCAGGCAAATCACCTCACCCGCAAAATATCAGGCGCTCATCATAGCGTTCAGAGCAGACCGCCAAAACCACCAACAATGCAGCACTATGATGCATTGTTGCAGGTGGCCAAAGCGGCAAAATCACACCGAAGCCGTTGCTACCTTTTTCGCGGGTGCGCGGCGCAAAATGGCCAATGCGCCGGAAAGGATGATCAACACCATGCCCGCCGCGGCGATAAACGATAGGGTCTGGGCAAAAATCAGGTAGCCGAGCAGCGTGGAGAAAATGATCGTGCTGTAGGAAAGAATGCCGACGGTGACCGCATTGCCACCGCCATAGGCGCGGGTCATGGTGATCTGCCCCAGGCTGCCGAATACGCCGATAGCGCAGACGTACAGCAGGCTGGTCGCATCCAACGCTGCGAATCCGACAATCGAACTCATCACCACGCCGAACAAGGTACCGACCAGCGAGAAGTAAAACACTACACGCAGTTCAGGCTCCCCGGTACGCACCAGTTTGCCGACGTTGAAATAGGCCAGCGCCGTCAGCAATCCAGACAGCAGGCCAATCAAGGTGGCGGTATATTCCCCGTTCGGTACATCTGGACGCAACAAGATCAGGATGCCCACAAAGCCCAGCAGCACCGAGAACAGCAACCTGCCGGTCAGTTGGCCTCTGGCCGTGACGAAGGTGATCACCGATTGGAAAATCGGATTGGTATAGCCCAGCGTGGTTGCGGTGGCAATAGGCAGATGGATCAGCGCATAGAAGCCGCAATACATGGCCGCATTGCCAATTGCGGCGCGCTTCATGTGCAAGCCAAGATGACGGGTACGAAAACCGATATTTTTGATTTTTATCAGCACCGCCACGATGGCCACGTTGATCAATGAACGGTAAAAAATAATATCGAAGAAACCGACCTTGGCCGAAGCCAGTTTGATGCAGGCCCCCATCAGCGCGAAGAACACGCTGGCAGCGACCATCCATAAAGCAACCATGATTTCCCCAGAATGCTGCCCAGCCGGGCTGCAAATAATCTCTTGCTCGGCGGTTTTCACCGTCGGAAATGTGTTAGCGGCACCAACCAAGAATACCAGCATTCTTGCGCAAAATGGATTGCCTGCTACAAATAAGCTTGCTCCACAACCTCACGCAGATGCATTTACTTACCGCTTCCCAGATAATAACAATCTCTGCCGCCGCTGGCGGTCAAAATAGATCGGAGCCACCAAGGACACTGCACGATGAATTGGGATGATGCACGCTTCTTCCTGGCGGTGGCACGCTGCGGTACGTTACGCAAGGCCGCCCATGAACTTCACGTCGATCAAGCTACCGTTGGGCGACGGATCACCGCTTTTGAACAGGCGTTGGGTTCAAAGCTGTTTATTCGCACGCCAAAATCCTTCTCGCTCAGCCCGCTGGGTGAAGCCATGCTGGCAGAAGTGCTGGCGATGGAAAATTCGGTTCAGGCTATCGCCCGTAAAGCCAGCAGCGGCGATCAAAGCCTCGCGGGTGAGGTGCGCATTGCCACCACCGATACCTTGGCCGAGGCCTTTGTGATCCCGGCGCTGAAACGTCTGCGCGAGAAATACCCGCATATCACCATCACGCTACTGACGGCACTCAATATCTCCGACATCTCCTATCTCGGAGCCGATCTGGCTATCCGTGGTGCTCGCCCTGAATCTGATGAACTGGTCATCAAACGTCTGGCAACCATTGAGATGGGGTTATATGCCACGCAGGGCTATCTGGATCAACACGGAACGCCGAGTAAAGGCGACCATCTACGTGGCCACGATTTGCTGATGTTCCCGCGCGAACTGGTGCCACGCCATTGGGACAACTTCGGCGGAGAGGCGTTGAATGAACCAAACGTGGTGCTGCAATGCAACTCACAGCTGTTACTGCGTTCGGCAACGCGCAACGGGTTGGGCATCGGCCTGCTCTCTTGCTTCCTGGCCGATAGCGATCCCGATCTGGTGCGTATCCTCCCGGAGAATCAGGACTGGGTAGATATCTGGCTGGTGTTACATCCGGATCTGCAACACACGGCAAGAATACGCGCGGTAGTTCAAGAACTGGAAACCTCGTTTAACAACTGCTCGCCCTAACCCACAAATAAACAAGGGCCGCCATTTGGCGACCCTTGTTGTCTAGCTCGAGTTCAATCAGAACATCGGCTGTGCCATCTGCACCAGCGTGATCAGCGGCTGCGGGTAGATACCCAGCAACAGCACCAACGCGGCAGAGATCAGCACCACCACACCACCGGCGGTCAACGCCCAGTTGTTTGGCGTATCACGAACCAGCGTTTCCGGCGCACTGAGGAACAGGCTGACGGTCACACGCAGGTAGTAGTACAAACCGATCGCACTACCCAGCACCACGGCACCGGTCAACCACCACAGGTGAGCACTGACGCCCATCGCAATCACGAAGAACTTACCGATAAAGCCCAGCGTCATCGGGATACCGGCCAGGGACAGCATCATCACCGTCATAACCGCTGACAGGATTGGCTTGTGCCAGAACAGGCCGCGATAGGAGAACAGCGAGTCGGCGTCCGGGCCACGGTACGGGCTGGACATCAGGCTAACCACACCGAAGGCACCCAAGCTGCTGAACAGATAACCGGCCAGATAAACCCCGGCGGTTTCCAGCGACAACTGGTGGGTTTGCACCGCAACCAGTGCCACCAGCAGATAACCCAGGTGAGCGATCGAGGAGTAACCCAGCAGTCGCTTGATGTTGGTCTGGCTGATCGCCATCAGGTTACCGAACAGGATCGAGCAGACGGCGATGATCGACAACACCATCCGCAGCGCTTCGTTGTCGGCAGCCGGTGCATACAGGAACAAACGCATCACGACGGCGAAGATCGCAATCTTGCTGGCAGTAGCCAGGAAGGTTGAAACCGGCGCTGGCGCCCCTTGATACACATCCGGCGTCCACAGCTGGAAAGGTACCAGGGAGAGTTTGAAGCCCAGACCGACGATCATCATGCCCATGCCTGCCAGGATCAGCGGCTGATGCATCATGTTCTCCTGCATGCTCTTGCCCAGGCCTGCCAGTGACAGGTCACCGGATTCGGCGTACAGCAGCGCCATGCCGAACAGCAGGAAGCTGGAGGCCGCCGCAGACAGCACCATGTACTTGATGGCCGCTTCCAGCGAACGCTTCTGGCGATAGGCATACCCTATCAGACCAAACAGCGGCAGCGAGATCAGCTCAATACCCAGGAACAGTGAAGCCAGGTGGTTGGCGCTCGCCAGCAGAATGCCACCCATGGTAGCAATCAGCACCAGCAGGTAGAACTCTTCGCGGTTATCCGGGTAACCCACCAGCCATGGATAGGCGAAGGTACAGGTTGCCAGACTAGCCAACACCACCAGCCCGGTATAGAACATCGAGTAACCGTCAACCCGCACCAGCGGGGTGACGTCCATTGGGCCTACCTGGCCAACAAAGTAGAGTGAAAGCAGCGCCAGGTTAAGACCGATCACTGTCAGGGTGGCGTTGATAAAGTGGTCGCGTCGCCACGCAATGCACAGCATCACAACCACCACCGTCAATCCGACGATCAACAGCGGTAACAGTGCGATCAGTTGTTGAGGAGTTATTGTCATGGCGAATTACGGCCTTGTTGTTGAAATTGCTGAAACTGACGGACCAAACCAGTGTTGCACGTTGCTCATCGCCGCACTTGAGGTATCGAGGATTGGCTGAGGATAGACACCCAGCAGCACCAGCAGTACCACCAACAGCAGAATGATAAACAGTTCACGTGCGGTCATGCCCGGCAACGGTTGATCAGATTTCGGGGTGCCGTAGTAGGCACGCTGCATCATGATCAACGAGTAAACCGAAGCAAACACCAGACCGAAGGTAGAAATCACGGTGATCACTGGTACAACCTGGAAGCTGCCGAACAGGATCATGAATTCACCGACGAAGTTACCGGTACCCGGCATCCCCAGGGTAGCCACCGCGAAGAACAGTGACAGCGCAGGAAGGTACTTGATACGTCCCCACAGGCCGCCCATCTGACGCATATCGCGAGTGTGCAGACGTTCGTACAGCTGGCCACAGATGATGAACATACCCGCGGCAGACAAACCGTGGGCGATCATCTGGATCACCGCACCCTGGTAAGCCAGCTGGCTACCGGTGTAGATGGCAATCAGCACGAAGCCCATATGGGAAACGGAGGTATAGGCAATCAGACGTTTGATATCGGTCTGTGCGAACGCCATCCAGGCACCGTAGAAGATACCAATCACACCCAGCCACATGGCGATAGGGGCAAACTCGGCGGACGCGTTCGGGAACAGCGGCAGGCTGAAACGCAGCAGGCCGTAGGCCGCCGTCTTCAGCAAGATCCCCGCCAGGTCGACAGAACCCGCCGTTGGTGCCTGGCTATGCGCATCAGGCAACCAACCGTGTAATGGCACCACCGGCATTTTCACCGCAAACGCGATGAAGAAGCCCAGCATCAACAGGTATTCAACGTTGTGCGACATCGGGGTTTTCAGCAGATCTTCGTAGTTGAAGGTCCACACGCCGGTCGCATTGTAGTGCACGAATACCAGGCCCATGATCGCAATCAGCATCACCAGACCGCTGGCCTGGGTATAGATGAAGAACTTGGTTGCTGCGGTGATACGGGTTTTACCATCCGATGCTTTATGACCCCACAAGGCGATCAGGAAGTACATCGGCACCAGCATCATTTCCCAGAAGAAGAAGAACAGGAACAGGTCGATGGCGAGGAACACACCGATCACGCCGCCCAGGATCCACAACAGGTTCAGGTGGAAGAAGCCCTGATACTTCTGGATTTCACGCCAAGAACAGAGGATCGCCAGCACGCCCAGGAAACCGGTCAGCACTACCATCAGCAGTGACAGGCCGTCCAGCGCCAGGTGAATGCTGATGCCAAAGCGCGGGATCCACGGCAACATAAACTCAGACTGCCACTGCGGCACGCCCTGCGGTTTTATCAACGAATAGCCCCCCTGCAACCACAGTTGCAGAGAAAGCGCCAACGTCAGCCCCATTGCGATCAACGCTATCCAGCGCGGCGCCTTAGTACCGAAACGCTCGCACTGCCAGCACAGCAGACCGCCGATAAAGGGGATAAGAATTAGCCAAGGTAATAGCATGGCGTTTTGTGTCCCTTATATGAATAATCTAAAAAACTTGTATCGGGCCCTTGTTCGACAAGGGCCGAACCCAAAATGCGTCTGTTTAAATTATTCAGTTAAACCAAAATCAACAGAGCCAGTACCAGCACTGCACCCACACCCATAGACGCGATATACCAGCGGATCTGACCGTTCTCACTCACCGTCAGGCCACGGTTCCCCCAGCGGGAGAACAGCGCAGGCAGGTTCATCAGTGAGTTCAGCGGATCGCTTTGCAGCAGCTTGGCGATACCCAGGTATGGCTTGACGAACACTTTGTCATACAGCCAGTCGAAGCCCCAGGCATGGAACCACCAGGTCGAGAAGAAACGACCCGGAGCGCTGTTCGCGATGCTGTTGACCAGGCGACGTTGGCCCAGCCACAGCGCAGCTGCCAGCAGGATCCCGACGATAGCGACCACGCCAGAGGCGATCTCCAACGTCAGAACGCTACCGTGTGTCAGTTCGGTGGTTTCCGGCAGTACACCCTGCAACGGCGGCACAATCATCGCGCCGACGAAGGTGGACAGCACCATCAGAACCAACAGTGGCAGGTGGTGAGTAATACCTTTGCCCGCATGCGCTTTGATTTTCTCTTCGCCGTGGAACACGATGAAGATCATGCGGAAGGTATACAGTGAGGTCATGAATGCACCAATCAGACCGGCTATCATCAGGTTGAAGTGGCCGTTCGCCATGGCGCCCGCCAGGATTTCATCCTTACTGAAGAAGCCAGCGGTGACGATAGGCAGAGCAGACAGCGCCGCGCCCCCACCAGGAAGCACACATACACCAGCGGAATGCTCTTGCGCAGGCCACCCATCTTGAAGATGTTCTGCTCATGATGACAGGCCAGGATCACCGAACCGGAGGACAGGAACAGCAGCGCCTTGAAGAACGCGTGAGTCATCAGGTGGAAGATGGCCGCATCCCATGCTTGCACGCCCAGCGCCAGGAACATGTAGCCAATCTGGCTCATGGTGGAATAGGCAAGTACGCGTTTGATGTCGGTCTGCACCAGCGCGGCAAAGCCCGCCAGCAGCAGCGTAACGCCACCAATGATACCGACCAGATTCAGCACTTCCGGCGTCATCAGGAACAGGCCATGCATACGGGCAATCAGGTAGACACCTGCAGTAACCATGGTTGCCGCGTGGATCAATGCAGATACCGGGGTTGGACCCGCCATCGCATCTGCCAGCCAGGTTTGCAACGGCAGCTGAGCCGATTTACCGACTGCGCCACCCAGTAACATCAGGGTTGCCCAGGTCAATGCCGTATCGCCAACCGCCAGTTTCTGCGGTGCCAGCACCATCAGTTCACGAATGTTCAGCGTACCCAGCTCGTGGTACAGAATGAACAGCGCAATGGCCAGGAACACGTCGCCCACGCGGGTAACGATGAAGGCTTTCATTGCCGCCGCGCCGTTGGCCGGATCTTTGTAGTAGAAACCGATCAACAGGTAGCTGCACAGGCCCACGCCTTCCCAACCCAGGTACATCAGCAGCAGGTTGTCTGCCAGTACCAATACCACCATGCTGGCGATAAACAGGTTGGTGTAAGCGAAGAAGCGGGAGTAGCCCTCTTCACCACGCATGTACCAGGAAGCATACATGTGGATCAGGAAGCCAACGCCGGTGACCACTGACAACATGGTCAGCGACAGGCCGTCCAGCACCAGGGTAACGCCGACGTTAAAGTCGCCAACGCTCATCCAGTTCCACAGGCTTTGCTCATACAGCTGCACGCCAGCGGCCTTTTGGCCCAGGAAATCAATCGCCACATACACCGTGACCAGTGCCGCCAGGCCAATCGACCCTACGCCAACGGTAGCCGCGGTGTTTTCAGACCAGCGACCACGGGAAAATGCCAACAGCAGGAACCCGATCAGCGGTAGCAGAATAGTTAAATATAATAGGTTCATCCGCGCATCTCACTGACAGTGTCAATATCCAGGGTATGCCGACGACGGTAGAGCTGTAGCAGCAACGCCAGGCCGATACTGGCCTCGGCTGCCGCCAGGCTGATGGCCAGGATGTACATCACCTGCCCGTCGGTCTGGCCCCAATAGCTACCCGCCACGATAAACGCCAACGCCGCAGCGTTGATCATCACTTCCAGACTGATCAGCATAAACAGCAGGTTACGGCGTAACATCAAGCCAGTCAGCCCCAGGACGAACAGGATCGCCGCCAGGATCAGCCCATGTTGAAGAGGGATCATGCTTGGTCCTCCGATTTTCTTTTCGCCATTTCGCTGCTTGCCGGGGTATTGCTGAACACCTCACCCGGTTTGTGCTCACGACCAATGTGGAAGGCAACGACCAGGCCCGCCAACAGCAGCATTGAAGCCAGCTCAACCGCCAGCACGTAAGGACCAAACAGGCTGATCCCGACCGCTTTGGCGTCCACCATCTCACCGGTGATGCCCTGATCGGACACGCTGCGGATCGCCACAATCAGCACCACCAGCAAGATCAGTGACAACAGACCAGGGCCAATCCAGACGGCAGGCTTCAGCCAGTCGCGTTCTTGCTGCTGCACCGCGTTGCCGAGGTTGAGCATCATGACCACGAACACGAACAGCACCATAATGGCACCGGCGTAGACGATGATTTCCAGAGCACCCGCAAAGTAGGCACCCAGTGAGAAAAAGACTGCCGAGATCGCCAGTAAAGAGACGATCAGATACAGCAGCGCATGCACAGGATTGGTATGCGAGATGACGCGAATGGTCGCGATAATCGCAATGAACCCTGCCAGATAAAAGGCAATTTCCATGCTTGCTGGCTCCTTAAGGCAACAGACCTTTGACGTCGATCGGTTTGGCTTCGTTTTCGGCTTCGCCTTTGGCTTTGCCGTCAATCGCCATACCGGCCATCCGGTAGAAGTTATATTCCGGATATTTACCCGGCCCCGAGATCAACAGATCTTCTTTTTCGTACACCAGATCCTGGCGCTTGAACTCACCCATTTCGAAATCCGGCGTCAGCTGGATCGCGGTGGTTGGGCAAGCCTCTTCGCACAGACCGCAGAAAATGCAGCGTGAGAAGTTGATGCGGAAAAACTCCGGATACCAGCGGCCATCTTTCTGCTCTGCTTTTTGCAGGGAGATACAGCCAACCGGGCAGGCAACCGCACACAGGTTACAGGCCACGCAGCGCTCTTCACCGTCCGGATCGCGCGTCAGCACGATGCGGCCACGGTAGCGCGGCGGCAGGTAAACCGGTTCTTCCGGATACATCTGGGTTTCGCGTTTGGCGAAGGCGTGTAGGCCAATCATCCAAAGGCTGCGCACCTGGGTGCCGAAACCAACCACTAACTCTTTCAATGTCATGGTTTATTCACCCCTTATTGAGCGTTGTACAAAATGACCGCGGCGGTTGCCAGCAGGTTCAGCAGCGTCAACGGCAGGCAAATTTTCCAGCCGAATGACATCACCTGGTCATAACGCGGACGCGGCAACGAAGCACGGATCAGAATGAACATCACCATGAAGAAGGCCGTTTTCAGTGCGAACCAGATGAATGGCGGCAGGAATGGACCCTGCCAACCGCCGAAGAACAACGTCACAATCAGGGCGGACACGGTCACGATACCGATGTATTCCCCCACGAAGAACAGACCGAATTTCATACCGGAATATTCAATGTGGTAACCGTCGGCCAGTTCCTGCTCGGCTTCCGGCTGGTCAAATGGGTGGCGGTGACATACCGCCACACCGGCAATCGCAAAGGTAATGAAACCAAAGAATTGCGGAATGACGTTCCAGATGTGCGCCTGTGATTCAACAATCGCCTGCATGTTGAACGAGTCGGCTTGCGCCACCACGCCCAGCACGGACAGGCCAAGGAACACTTCGTAGCTCAGGGTTTGTGCCGAAGCACGCATCGCCCCTAACAGCGAGTATTTGTTGTTACTGGACCAGCCGGCGAACAGCACGGCATACACCGCCAGGCCAGCCATCATCAGGAAGAACAGAATACCGATGTTGAGATCGGCCACCGACCAGGTCGGGCTGACCGGCACGATGGCAAAGGCCAACAGCAGCGAGGTAAAGGCGATCACCGGGGCCAGCGTAAAGATCATGCGGTCGGCGAAGGTCGGAACCCAGTCTTCTTTGAAGAACATTTTGATCATGTCGGCGACCAGCTGCAGCGAACCGCCCCAGCCGACACGGTTTGGCCCGTAACGGTTCTGGAACAGGCCCAGCAGACGGCGTTCGCCGAAGCTCATAAACGCCCCGCAGGTGACCACGACCAACAGGATCACCACCGCTTTCAACACGGCGATCAGGATGTCGATCACCTCAGGTGTCAACCAGCTCATAGTGCCGCCTCCCGCAGATTTTCAACCTTCGCACCCACCAATACCGGCGGGATCCCTGGCAAGCCGAGCGGCAAACCAACCTGGCCTTGGCTCAGGGTTTCACTCAGGCGTACCGGCAAACGCAGCGTTTGACCTGCACAGCTGAACTCGACCCAGGCACCGGCATTGACACCAAGCTGTGCGGCATCGGCAACGTTGATCATCACGTAGGCCTGAGGCATACGCTGCTGGATCACTTCGGAGCGCTGTGACATTTCGTCACTGCCAAACAGGTGGTAATACGGCGCAACACGCCAGCCTTCGGCTTTGAACGCCGTAGGGATAGCCGTGAAGTAACCGAGGTTGCCCTCCCCTGCTTCGATCAGGCGGATACCCGGATCGCCATGGCGCAGTTTGCCGCCCACTTCGGCCTGGAACTTGTTCCATGCCTGCGGTGAGTTCCAACCTGGTGCCCAGGCAAATGGGATCTGCTGACGGTCAGCCAGCGGGCTGTTGTTCCCTTCCATCGAGAAGGCGAACATGGTGTCTTTATCCTGCGGCTGACGCGGTTCATGCACGCTGATATCGGCACGCATCGCAGTGCGGCCGCTGTAGCGGTGCGGTGAGCGGGCCAGTTTCTGACCGCGGATGCGGAAGGTCGCATCTGGGGCAGCTTCGACAATACCTTGCAACTGCGGCAATGCGGCTACGCAGGCGGCAATCACGTCATCGAGCTGGGTCCAGTCAACCTGGCGGCTGGTGTAGGTGGAGTGCAGCGAGTGCATCCAACGCCAGCTTTCCAACATCACGCTGTAGATATTTTTCTTGGCATCATCGTAATAAGCCGGGTCGTAGACCTGGAAGAAGCGCTGTGCGCGGCCTTCCTGGCTGACCAAGGTCCCATCGCTCTCTGCAAAACTGGCTGCAGACAGGATCAGGTTGGCTTTATCCATGATAGCGGTGCGCTGGTGATCGGCAACGATCAGGTTACTGATCTTGGCCAATGCGGCATCCACTTTGGCCGCCGGGGCGTGACGATAAAGATCGTTTTCCATCACGATGGCGGTATCAGCAGAACCACTTTCCAGTTGCACCAGTGCCTCGTCCAGCGAGCCACCACCAATCATCGCCAGACCCATGCTGTTGGCAGCGGCGGCAACGAAGGTGATGCCAACATCGGCACCGCGACCTTTCAACGCCTTGGCAATGTTGGCCGCAGCTTCAATGATAGCTGTGCTACCCGCATTGCTGCCGGTGATGATCAAGGGTTTCTGCGCACCGGCCAGGGCCTGTACGATCACGTCAATTTTCTTGTTCAGGTCTTCGGTCAGATCGGTCACCGCCGGGGCGGACTCATCCAGCGCGTGGGCAATGGCGAAGCCTAAACGGGCTTGCTCATCCACCGGCGCACGGTAGTTCCAGGCGGCGATATCGTCCAAGCGAGTGTTATCAACGTTAGTGACGAACAGCGGGTGTTTGGCGTGCTGCCCGATGGTTTGCACCGCCGCGATCTGCCAATCGGCAACGCGGTGTGCCGCAGCCATCGCGCGGGCTTTACCTTTCACTGCCTGACGCACCGACAGCGCGATACGAGCGCCGGTTTGGGTCAGATCTTCACCCAGTACCAACACCGCGTCGTAGCTTTCGATTTCACGCAGGTTAGGCGTATAAACGCCGCTGTTTTTCAACACGTTGAGTATCAGATTCAGGCGCTGTTGTTCAGCCTGATTGATGCCGGTATAGAAGTTCTCGGCGCCGACCAGTTCACGCAACGCAAAGTTGCTTTCCAGGCTGGCACGCGGTGAACCGATACCGATGGTTTTGTTGGCCTGACGCAGAATATCTGCCGCGCCCTGCATCGCCTGCTCGGCGTTCAGGGTGATCCAGTCGTTGCCACGCAGTTGCTGCGGCTGACGAGGGCGATCTTTCTGGTTCACATAGCCATAACCAAAGCGGCCGCGGTCACACAGGAAATAGTGGTTTACGCTGCCGTTGTAACGGTTCTCGATACGACGCAGTTCGCCATAGCGCTCACCCGGGCTGGTGTTACAGCCGATGCTGCACTGCTGGCAGATGCTCGGGGCAAACTGCATGTCCCACTTACGGTTGTAACGCTCGGAGTGGGTTTTATCGGTGAATACGCCGGTTGGGCACACTTCTACCAGGTTACCGGAGAACTCGCTTTCCAGCGTGCCGCTTTCCGGACGACCGAAATAGACGTTGTCGTGCGCGCCGTACACCCCGAAATCGGTGCCATCCGCGTAGTCTTTGTAGTAACGCACACAACGGTAACAGGCGATACAGCGGTTCATCTCGTGCGAGATAAATGGCCCCAGCTCCTGGTTGTTGTGGGTGCGCTTACTGAAGCGATATTTACGGAAGCTGTGGCCGGTCATTACTGTCATATCCTGCAGGTGACAGTTACCGCCCTCTTCACATACCGGACAGTCGTGCGGGTGGTTGGTCATCAACCACTCGACCACGCTTTCACGGAACTGTTTGGCTTCTGCGTCATCGATGGAAATAAAGGTTCCATCGGATGCCGGTGTCATACAGGACATCACCAAACGGCCACGCGTATCGTCCGCGTTTTGGTATTGCTTTACCGCACATTGGCGGCAAGCGCCGACGCTTCCAAGCGCCGGATGCCAGCAAAAGTAAGGAATATCGAGGCCGAGGGAGAGACACGCCTGCAACAGGTTGTCGGCTCCATCTACGTCGTATTCTTTGCCGTCTACATGAATCGTAGCCATAGTCAGCATGCTTCCAAGTGGCCTGCCCATAAGGCAGGCGTTAATCAAAAATTCTGGCCGTGTTTCGGGGCGCGCTCACCGCACCCAGGCAAAGCGGAATTACCAGCGTTGCTTCAACAAGTTGTTTGGCTGAATGCCGCCAACCGCCTGGAGATTGCCCAAGTACTGTGGGGAAATCCCGGCTTCAAACTCTTCACGGAAATATTTAATCGCGCTTTGCAGTGGCTCTACGGCACCTGGCGCATGGGCGCAGAAGGTTTTACCTGGGCCAAGGGAGCGGCACAGCTGCTCGAGGGTTTCGATATCCCCCGGCTGGCCTTCGCCTCTTTCCAAAGCACGCAGGATCTTCACGCTCCACGGCAAGCCGTCACGGCACGGTGTACACCAGCCACAGGACTCACGGGCAAAGAACTCTTCCAGGTTACGCACCAGGGGAACCATGCCGATTTCGTGATCCACCGCCATCGCCAGCGCCGTACCTAAACGGCTGCCCGCTTTACCGATGCTTTCAAAATCCATTGGCAGATCCAGGTGATCGGCGGTCAGGAAGTCGGTACCCGCCCCGCCCGGCTGCCAGGCTTTAAATTTCAGGCCATCGCGCATGCCACCGGCGTAATCTTCCAGAATTTCACGCGCGGTGGTCCCAAACGGCAGCTCCCAGACGCCTGGGTTTTTCACCCGGCCAGAGAAGCCCATCAGTTTGGTACCGGCGTCGTTACTCTTACCGGCGGAGATCCCTTTGTACCAGTCCACGCCATGCTCGAGGATGGCAGGCACGTTACACAGAGTCTCTACGTTGTTCACGCAGGTCGGTTTGCCCCATACACCCACGGAAGCTGGGAATGGCGGCTTGGAGCGCGGGTTGGCGCGGCGGCCTTCCAGCGAGTTGATCAGCGCCGTTTCTTCACCACAGATGTAGCGGCCAGCGCCGGTGTGGACGAACAGCTCGAAGTCAAAGCCGCTGCCCATGATATTTTTGCCCAGCAGGCCTGCTTCGGTAGCTTCCGCAATCGCACGGCGCAGATGCACTGCGGCCTCGACGTATTCGCCACGCAGGAAGATGTAACCCCGGTAGGCTTTCAGCGCGAATGCCGAAATCAGCATGCCTTCCACCAACAGGTGTGGCAGTTGCTCCATCAGCAGACGGTCTTTATAGGTGCCCGGCTCCATTTCATCGGCGTTACACAGCAGGTAACGGATGTTCATGGATTCGTCTTTCGGCATCAGGCTCCACTTCAAACCGGTGGAGAAACCTGCACCACCACGGCCTTTCAGCCCGGCATCTTTCACCAGGGTGACGATGTCGTCGGCGGCCATGCCTTTCAGCGCTTTTTCCGCGCCCTGGTAACCGTTCTTGCTGCGATATTCATCCAGCCATACCGGCTGTTGGTCATCGCGCAGGCGCCAGGTCAGCGGATGCATTTCGGCAGTACGTTTGATATCAATCATCATTTATACCGCTCCAACAGTTCGACCGCGTTCTCTGGCGTCAGGTGAGCATGAGTATCTTCATCGATCATCATGCTCGGGCCTTTGTCGCAGTTACCCAGGCAACAGGTCGGCAGCAGGGTGAAACGACCGTCGAAGGTAGTCTGGCCCGGCTTGATGTTGAGTTTCTTTTCCAGCGCGGCCTGAATGCCCTGGTAGCCGTTGATGTGACAAACCACGCTGTCACAGTAACGGATCACGTGGCGTCCTACTGGCTGGCGGAAAATCTGGCTGTAGAACGTGGCCACGCCTTCTACGTCGCTGGCTGGGATGCCCAGCACTTCAGCGATGGCATAAATCGCCCCATCCGGAACCCAGCCACGCTGCTTCTGCACGATCTTCAGTGCTTCAATGGAGGCGGCGCGTGGATCCTCGTAATGGTGCTTTTCGTGCTCGATCGCATCACGTTCTTCCGCGCTCAGCACAAATGCATCAGCGCCGCTCTGGGGAGCGGCTGCATTTGTGGCCTCAAGCGCATCGTGACTCACGTGAGTGTCTTTAAGATCATGCATAGTTAGCGGTCCACATCTGACATTACAAAATCGATACTACCCAGATAGACGATCAGGTCAGAGACCAGGCTGCCACGGATCACCGCAGGGATTTGCTGCAGGTGAGCATAGCTTGGCGTACGGATCCTGGTGCGATAGCTCATGGTGCTGCCGTCGCTGGTCAGGTAGTAGCTGTTGATCCCTTTCGTGGCTTCAACCATCTGGAATGATTCGTTGGCTGGCATCACCGGGCCCCAGGAAACCTGCAGGAAGTGGGTGATCAGCGTTTCAATATGTTGCAGCGTGCGCTCTTTCGGCGGCGGCGTGGTCAGCGGATGATCCGCCTTGAACGGGCCTTCCGGCATGTTGTTCAGGCACTGCTCAAGAATACGCAGGCTCTGGCGCAGCTCTTCCACTTTCAGCATCACGCGGGTGTAGCAGTCGCTGTTGCCGTCGCCGACCGGAACTTCGAAATCGAAGTTTTCATAGCCGGAGTATGGACGCCATTTACGCACGTCAAACTCAACACCGGTAGCACGCAGGCCAGCACCGGTCACACCCCATTCCAACGCTTCTTTGGCGTTGTAAGAAGCCACGCCGACAGAACGCCCTTTCAGAATGGTGTTGTGCAGTGCCGCTTTCACATAGGAATCGAGGCGCTTCGGCATCCAGTCCAGGAAGTCACGCAGCAGGCGATCCCAGCCACGTGGCAGGTCGTGCGCCACGCCACCAATACGGAACCAGGCCGGGTGCATACGGAAGCCGGTAATCGCTTCAACGACATCATAAACTTTCTGACGGTCGGTAAAGGCAAAGAACACCGGGGTCATGGCGCCCACGTCCTGGATAAAGGTACTGATGTATAGCAGGTGGCTGTTGATGCGGAACAGCTCAGACAGCATGACGCGGATGGTGTTGACACGATCCGGCACCACGATCCCGGCCAGTTTTTCCACCGCCAGTACGTAAGGCATTTCGTTTACACAGCCGCCAAGGTATTC
The DNA here is from genome assembly GCF_003668775.1 of Serratia sp. 3ACOL1. Lineage (NCBI taxonomy): Bacteria > Pseudomonadati > Pseudomonadota > Gammaproteobacteria > Enterobacterales > Yersiniaceae > Serratia > Serratia sp. 3ACOL1. Next base: position 2,614,958 of record NZ_CP033055.1, read on the forward strand.
GATACGGTCGGTATACGGGATAAAGCTGTGCCAGGACTGGCGTTCGCCCATCTTCTCTGCGCCACGGTGGTGGTAACCCACGTCCGGCACACAGTCGACGATGTCTTCACCGTCCAGCTGCAGAATGATACGGAATGCACCGTGTGAAGACGGGTGGTTCGGGCCGAGGTTAAGGAACATGAAGTCCTCGTTCTCGGTGCCGCGCTTCATACCCCAATCTTCCGGCTTGAATTTCAGCGACTCCATCTCCAGATCTTCTTTCTGTTTGGTCAACACAAAGGGATCGAATTCGGTGGCGCGCGCCGGGTAGTCTTTACGCAGTGGATGTCCTTCCCAACTCTGCGGCATCATGATGCGCGTCAGGTGCGGGTGGCCGTCGAAGGTAATACCGAACATTTCCCAGGTTTCGCGCTCATACCAGTTGGCATTCGGGAAAATCTTGGTCACTGTGGGCACGTGCAGGTCTTTTTCAGACAGCGCCACTTTCAGCATGATGTCGCGGTTACGTTCGACAGAGATCAGATGGTAGAAAACAGAGAAGTCCGCGGCAGGCAAGCCTTCACGGTGAGTACGAAGACGCTCGTCCATGCCATGCAGATCGAACAGCATGACGTACGGCTTCGGTTGTTTTCTTAAAAACGTCATTACTTCCAGCAACTGCTCAACTTTGACCCATACCACGGGCATTCCGGTACGGGTGGGCTGAACAGTAAAGGCTTCCGGCCCAAAACGGTTGCGCAGTTCGCCGATCACCGGATCATCAAGATGATCGCGGGTATGCCATGCAGGCAGAGCTTCGTGCGTCGTTAAATCTGTCATATTTTTTTTCACCACATTAAATGGCCATTTTTATTGCAAGCTTAACTATTCGTTGTTACCACAAAAAGGCAACGTAACTAGCCGATACCCGCAATTTTAAATCTCGTCAGGCGACCGAAGGTTGGTTACCGCAATACGCTCGGCGTGCTTACGTTCTTTTTCTGATGGCATATTGGCGCGGTACACGCCCTGATCGCCAACGACCCACGACAGCGGGCGACGTTCTTTGCCAATGGATTCTTGCAGCAGCAGCAGTGCCTGCATGTAAGCTTCCGGGCGCGGTGGGCAGCCTGGAATATACACGTCGACCGGCAGGAATTTATCCACGCCCTGGACGACCGAGTAAATATCGTACATGCCGCCGGAGTTGGCGCAGGAGCCCATCGAGATCACCCATTTAGGCTCCAGCATTTGCTCGTACAAACGCTGAATGACCGGGGCCATCTTGGTAAAGCAGGTGCCGGCAACGACCATAAAGTCGGCCTGGCGTGGGGAGGCACGCAATACTTCCGCACCAAAACGCGCCACGTCGTGAACGGCGGTAAACGAGGTCACCATTTCCACATAACAGCACGAAAGGCCGAAGTTATACGGCCAAAGAGAGTTTTTACGCCCCCAGTTCACCATGTCATGCAAAGCATGTTCGAGTTTACCCATGTAAACCGTACGGTGAACCTGCTGCTCAAGGGGATCGCCTACGATCTCCTGTTTTTGCAGGGGATAACGGTCATTCTCACCGTTCGGGTCTATGCGGGTGAGCGTATAGTCCATCTTAATGCCTCGCTGTTACTGCGGATGACTGTTGCTAGCGTTCTTGATGATAGTTGGCTTACTCAAACGCTTGGAGCGCGTCGGAGTCCAATCCAATGCGCCGATACGCACCAGATAAACCAAACCAGCCAATAACACCAAAATGAAAATGGCGGCTTCGATAAAGCCTACCCAACCGCTCTCACGAATCGAGACCGACCAGGCGTACAGGTATAAGGCTTCAACATCGAAAATGACGAAGAACATGGCCACCAGGTAGAACTTGGCGGACAGACGCAAACGCGCCGTACCGACCGAGTCGACCCCGGATTCATAAGGGGTGTTTTTGGCGCGAGCCTGGGCTCTCCCACCCAAGAAGAACGCACCCAGCAGCATGAAGCCGCAGAGCCCGATAGCCATGATAAGAAATACGGCGAACGCCCAGTGATGAGCGATGACTTCAATGGTTGTTGACATACTCTATGCTTACTCATCAAAAGTGGCGTCGATCGTTCTGCTCTTGTAACTGGCAGTTAGTGCACCACATCGATTTAAGGGAAGGATAAATAACCACACAAACAAGCTGCTTTTACAGAGAGTTAGGCAGTGTTTTACTGTGGGCTTTTTACTCCTTTCTATAACCTTCTGTCAACTTTGACAAAAGTATCTACACACTAATTTACATACGAAGCATTTAATTAACATATGATGCGCTTGGCTTAGGCTAAATCGTGTCAGTTGATTGCTCAACGGAAACAGATAGATATAACCCCACAGGCACATTTCACTTTTACTATACCATTCTCTCAGGAATTCCCTGTTGTTCCACTCACTACCTAGGGGTATTTTTTTGATCCAGGACACGTTTCAGGCAGAAATCCTCAAAAAAAGTGTGGCAGTTTAACAATTTTTGTCAATTTCAGGTAAAAAAACGTCAGCGTAAAATAGCAAAATAACCCTATCAACTCCAGGTATTTACTCGTTGTTATCACTGCATAAAAAACGAGCAACCCGAAGATATGAGGGTTTCACCTGCTAGAAATCATGCAGAAATACTCATTTAGCATCGAATTTACCTTCAACCGGCCAAAATGCTTGATTTCTCTTTTTTTAGCTAAAAAAAACCTCTGCCGTGGCAGAGGTTTGTAACTTTCAATACGGCTAGCTCAGGGTAAAACGCTACTCTTCGCTATCCGCCACGCTGGAACCTTCATCGATCACCGAAGATTCGCCGCCGCCGAAGTGGTAAATCTCACTGCCGTTTTGCACAGCACTGAAGATCGCCATGGCCAGTTCATTTTCGCACTTCATATCTTTGCACAGCGCATACTGCGTATCAGGAAGATGCGGTAAACCTTCCGCAGCGCCCAAAACTCGCAGATCTGGGCTCATCATTTCGATTGGCCGCACGGTGATCCCCAAACCTGCCCGGCACGCCGCGCGCACCGCAGAAAGCGTTGAGGCCACGTAGGCAATACGCCATGGAATGCCGGCAGCTTCAAGGTGCTTGATCGCCATCGCTCGGAACGGGCTTGGCTCATCCATCACCACCAGAGGGATCGGTTCCCCCGCCTGGTAATGGTAATCTGCCGAGCAGTACCACAACGTTGGAGACGTACGCAGAATGATGTGCGGATGCCCTTCGGTATCCACGGTGGTGATGGCCAGATCCACTTCGCCATTCTTCAGCATGTCGATCATGAACGGGCTACGCTTCACCCGCACATCAATCGCCAGCTTGGGATAGACCGACGTCACGCGGTTTAGCAAGAAAGGCAAAATGGTATCGGCGGTATCATCAGAAGCACCGATAGTCAGGACACCCTTGATATTGTTGTACATCAAGGAGGCACAGGCTTCGTCGTTGAAGCGCAGGATTTTCCTGGCGTAGCCGAGAAGCTGGATACCGTGTTCGGTTAACAACTTATTGCGCCCATGACGGGCGAACAACTCTTTGCCAACCAATTGCTCTAACCGCTGCATTTGTTGACTAACTGCGGACTGAGTACGACAAACAGCAACGGCAGCCGCCGCAAACGTATTCAAATCAGCAACAGCAACAAAGGTTCTTAGCAGATCGAGGTCGAGATTAAGTATCGGACGATTTGCACTTGTCATAGTGTTTTCTTCACTTTTTAAATTCTAATTTACAAACTACCCTGGTGTATTTCTAAGACGCAGCTGAAAAGGGCATGCGCCACTTATGACAGTACCCCACTCATTAGAAGAGGGCAAAAAAATTACTTATATTTCGTTATCTGCATCGCTTTTTATCCATGATCTATCGCAACGGCTTATTGATAGTGGTGAAAGTTACGACGAAAAGTGTTTACCCTTATAAGCATTGATAATCCTATGCGGGCAAAATCCCCCCTTTCCTCCCGGTTACCTCGATCCCTGGCCGCCAGAGACCATGACAGCATTGTTGTTTTCTGTACAAAATATTAACAACCCCCCCGTATATCGAACGTGCCATCGATTAGGGAATTTAATAAATTCAAGCAGTAAGTCTTTTGATTATTAAAAGACCCTGACCATTACTTAAATAAAATTTAAGTTAATTACTGAAGTGGACCTAATGTAATTCTACTTCAACTCAGTGTGGTATTGTCAGTACAGACATGAAACCAGATTAATCCCATATTACTATCTTTAAGCGGCTTTGGCGTTTTTCTGGCGCTTGGCATACACATTTCTGCGGTTAACTGATAAAAACCCTTTATGTGACACACACTTCCATTGGCATATAAACCTTAAATTTGCGACATATTCAGATTTAAACACTAAAAAAACGATCAATACAGATGGTTATTATCTTAAAAAGCGATTTTTGCCGATCGTTTTCACCAAAGCAGTGCATAACCCTTCAAAAGCCTGGCCTCCAGGAGTACATTGGACGGATTGCGGTGTTCCACGGTAGGAACGACCCTATCTTAGCAAAAGGCTCAACTTTCTATGTCCCCCATTGAGAAATCCAGCAAACTGGACAACGTCTGTTATGACATTCGTGGCCCGGTACTCAAAGAAGCTAAACGTCTTGAAGAAGAAGGCAATAAAGTCCTCAAGCTGAACATTGGCAACCCTGCCCCGTTCGGCTTTGATGCCCCCGATGAAATTCTGGTCGACGTGATCCGCAATCTGCCAACGGCACAAGGCTACTGCGACTCCAAAGGGCTCTACTCGGCGCGCAAGGCGATCATGCAGCACTATCAGGCACGTAACATGCGTGACGTGACCGTTGAGGATATCTACATTGGCAATGGCGTTTCTGAGCTGATCGTGCAATCCATGCAAGCGCTGCTGAACATCGGTGATGAAATGCTGGTGCCTGCGCCAGACTACCCGTTGTGGACCGCCGCCGTGTCGCTTTCCAGCGGCAAGGCCGTGCACTATATGTGCGACGAAGAATCTGGCTGGTTCCCGGATCTGGACGATATTCGCAGCAAAATCACTCCACGTACCCGTGGCATCGTGATCATCAACCCTAACAACCCCACCGGCGCGGTCTACAGCAAAGAACTGCTGGAACAGATCGTCGAGATCGCCCGCCAGCACGACCTGATCATCTTTGCCGACGAAATCTACGACAAGATCCTCTACGATGAGGCAGAGCATCACTCCATCGCCGCATTGGCCCCAGATCTGCTGACCGTCACCTTTAACGGCTTGTCCAAAACCTACCGCGTTGCCGGTTTCCGTCAGGGCTGGATGGTGCTCAACGGGCCGAAGAAGCATGCCAAAGGCTATATCGAAGGGCTGGAGATGCTGGCTTCCATGCGTCTTTGCGCCAACGTGCCAATGCAGCATGCGATCCAGACGGCGCTGGGCGGTTACCAGAGCATCAGCGAATTTATTCAGCCTGGTGGCCGCCTGTATGAACAACGCGACCGTACCTGGGAGCTGCTAAACGAGATCCCTGGCGTTTCCTGCGTGAAACCTCAGGGTGCGCTCTATATGTTCCCACGCATCGACGCGAAGCGCTTTAACATCCGCGACGACCAGAAGCTGGTGCTGGATCTGCTGTTACAAGAGAAGGTGTTACTGGTACAGGGCAGCGCGTTCAACTGGCCTTACCCAGACCACGTCCGCATCGTTACTCTGCCCCGCGTAGATGAATTGGAAATGGCAGTGGGCAAACTGGGCCGCTTCCTGGAAACCTATCACCAGTAATTTTGCCGGGCGCGGTTCGCTGCGCCCGTTTTCACCTCTATCGGTATAAGCACAATTTACGCCCCCTACAATTCCAAGGGATGTGCCTAGCTCCATAGCGTATAATGCACTCACTTGCCGCTGTAGAGAGAGCACCATGAGCCAGAGCCACTTCTTTGCCCACCTGTCCCGTTTGAAACTGATTAGCCGCTGGCCGCTGATGCGCAATGTGCGTACCGAAAACGTTTCCGAACACAGCTTGCAGGTCGCCTTTGTCGCCCATGCGCTGGCCGCGATCAAAAACCGCAAGTTTAACGGCAACCTGAATGCCGAACGCGTGGCGTTGTTGGCGATGTATCACGATGCCAGCGAAGTGCTGACCGGCGATATGCCCACTCCCATCAAGTATTACAATCCGCAGATTGCCCACGAATACAAAAAAATCGAGAAGATTGCCCAACAAAAGCTGTTGGAGATGCTGCCGGAAGAGTTACAGAACGATTTCCGCTCTATCCTGGACGAGCACCATCACAGCGAGGACGAAAAGCTGATCGTGAAGCAGGCCGATGCGCTATGCGCGTATCTGAAATGTCTGGAGGAGCTGTCGGCGGGGAATAATGAATTCAAGTTAGCTAAGGCACGCTTGGAGAAGACGTTGCAGCTACGTCACAGCCCAGAAATGGATTATTTTATGCAGGTATTCATCCCAAGCTTCAGCCTTTCGCTGGATGAAATCAGCAGCGACTCCCCCATGTAAGAGTAGAGCCAGGTGCTTGTGCGCCTGGCAATCTAAGACACCTTAGCCGCAGGTCGTACCTTCCGGCATTTCCACCGTGAATTCCTGCTCCACCACCGAGCGTAAATCGATACGTTGGAAGGTTTGCGTGACCAGGAAGCGGTAATTTTTATCCTGTGGGCTTTGAGGGAGTCACTCATGTATCTCGCACAACCACGCAGCAACTACAGAGAAGCTAAAGTAAGGGTTATAAATCCAGGTTTCATTTTCATGGCAACTCCAGAAGGAGCGCTAAACTAAGCCAGGGCGACACAGGCCGCCCTAAAGCCTCAACGAGCGGCAGCATGAGCCGATAAAATACCAAAACGCTTTAGGGTTTCGGTCGTTAGCTAGTTCATCGTATTCTCAAAAAAGATAAAGCGCCTGTTCTTAATCCTGACATAAAACGCAAACTGTATGCTTAAAACGCATACAACCAAGGCACCAGGATCACGCTGACAATCATCACCAGCACGGTGAACGGCACCCCAATTTTCAGAAAATCGCCAAACTTGTAGTTCCCCGGCCCCAACACCAGCGTATTGACCGGCGATGACACCGGCGTCATAAAGGCGGCGGAGGCGGCAATCGCAATAATCATGGCAAACGGATAAGGCGAAACACCCATTTCACGAGCCGCGGCGATGGCTATTGGGGCCATCAATACCGCCGTGGCGGTGTTGGAGATAAACAGCCCAATGGTGGCGCAAAGGACAAACAGACAGGCCAGCATGACGTGCGGCCCGGCGTCACCGGCAACGTCCATCAACCCACGGACGATCAGATCTACCCCGCCCGTTTTCTGCAACGCTTGGGCAAAGGGCATCATACCGACGATCAAAATGATGCTCGGCCAATGGATCGCCTTATAGGCACTTTCCATATCGATGCAGCGAAAGCGCCCCATCAACAGGCAAGCGATCAGCGCAGCGATCGGATTCGGGATCTCGTCGGTCAGCATCATCGCCACCATCAGCGCCAGGCAGAACAGCGCATGGGGTGCCTGGGTGATAGCCGGTGCCACTTCGTCCACTTCGGCGGGTAGGTTCAAGACGATAAAATCATGGGTTTTGGCCTGCAACTGGCGAATTGCTTTCCAGTCGCCGATCACCAACAAAATATCCCCCAGGCCCAAAGGCTCATCCACCAGCTTGCCTTGCAGGGTTTCACCATTGCGGCGGATGCCGACCACGTTGAGATCGTAACGGCTACGGAAAGCGGCATCGCGCACGCTTTTCCCCAGCAGTGCCGACTCAGGGATTAGCGAAACTTCGGCCATCCCCACGTTGCGCGACTGTTCGGAGAAATATTCCCCTCGCAGCACCATGGGCTCAAGCTGTTGCTCACTACAAAACTGACGCAGATCGATATCGCAATCCGTCATGTCGATCAGCAGTACGTCCCCTTCGCGCAGTTCCGTGCTGCCAAAGGCGCTGATCATCACCCGGCGAAAACGCTTCCAGCGCTCGATGCCGATAACGTTGGCGCTGTAGCGGGCACGCAAATGCAGTTCATCCAGCGAGCGGCCAATCAATGGCGAACCGCTACGCACCGCCAAACGACGCGCCCGCCCGGTGAGCTTATAGTCGCGGATCAAATCGCGGAAAGTCCGGCGCTCCCAGGCCGACTTGGTCTTGGTGCCGCCGCTGTCGCCGAGCCAGCGTCTTGCAACCAGCATGTACCCCACGCCCAACAGCAACACCACCAGGCCAATTGGCGTGACGCCAAAGAAGCCGAAACCGTCGATGCCTTCACGCACTAGTTCGCTGTTGACCACCATATTCGGCGGCGTAGCAACCAGCGTCATCATGCCACTGATCAAACCGGCAAAGCTCAGCGGCATCATCAACCGCCCTGGGGAGATTTTCATGCGCACCGCGACGCTGAGCACCACGGGAATAAAAATGGCAACCACCCCGGTTGAGCTCATAAAGGCCCCCAACCCGGCAACGGTGAACATCAGCAACATCATCATCTTGGTTTCACTGCTGCCCGCCACTCTCACCAGCCAGTCGCCAACCTGATAGGCCACCCCGGTGCGCACCAGCCCTTCGCCAATGACGAACAGAGCGGCAATCAAAATGACGTTAGGATCGCTGAAGCCAGCCGTTGCCTCTTGCAAGCTCAAAGTTCCGCTGAGCACAAACGCAATGATCACCAACAGTGCCACCACATCCATGCGCAGCTTGTTGGTGGTAAACAGCACAATGGCTATTAACAGTAAACTCAAAACCCAAAGTAATTCGCTGTTCAAAACGGCCTCATTCTGCAGTGATCCCGGCATAAGAAATTAGCATAAAAAAACCCCGACGATGCGGGGTCTAATCAAATTGAGGTAAGAATGTGCAGATTAAGCAATAAGTTCGATGACAACACCCTGTTCGGACTTGGCGATCTTGAGCTGTTCCAAAGAGGAAAGGATCAGATCCACCTGGTCCAGTTTCGGCGAGTCTGCCGGCGCATTTACCGCAATCACCTGGCAACCGGCAGCCAAGCCGGAAAGGATCCCGGCAGGAGCATCTTCCACCACCACACAATCCTGTGGTGCCAACCCAAGACCTTGTGCCCCTAACAGGTAGGCGTCTGGCTGCGGTTTACCCTGTTTAACACGTTCACTGGTGATAAACACCTCAGGAAGCGGTACCCCACCGGCAAGACGGCGTGCGTTAGCTACTGGCACGGAACCCGAGGTGACGATTGCCCAAGGTATCCCCAACGCATTGATCTGCTCCAGCAGGGCCAATGCACCTGGCAGGGCGTGGACGCCGTCGGTATCCTCTGCTTCCACCTGCTCAAGCAGTGTGAACTCATGCTGTAGCTCAGCCTCGGCGGCATTCGGCATAAAATGACGCAGCGAGGTGATCGCCTGTTTTCCGTGGATAAAGTCCAACACCTGTTGCGGGCTGATGCCATGGCGTTCTGCCCATTGCGTCCAGGCTCGCTCTACCGCCGGTAATGAATCTACTAACGTTCCATCAAGATCGAACAGAAAACCCTTACACTCCACGGGAAACCCCTCTACGTTTAATCAGGCATTGATGATTTGCGCAATCTCGACGGCGCTCAGATGATACTGGCGTGGGCAGGATAGCCAGATACTCAGCATGCGCTGGTATTTTTCCCACATTTTGGTTTGGGCGTTAAACCCGTGGCTGCCAGAATCGAAATGAGTATACCGCCCTTCCGTGTTCACCAGGAAACGCACATAACTCAGGTAACGCGCTTCGGTTGCTGCATCAAAACCAAGGAATGCCAGGCGACGCGCGTCCAGCCCCTGGCGATCCTTGAGGTTCTCCCAGGAAACCTGGAGCGCATGGTGCATTTCCATGATATTGATGATGGTGCGGCACACTTCTTCGCTCATCTCACCAAAATCACGATCCAGCTCGCGCATTTGCAAACCAAAACCGCGTTCGATGATCGTCTGCAAGCGGCGGTAGCGCTCTGCATTGTCCGGATCGAGCATGGTCATCATCTTGTATTGATTCGACAAAATCAGCCGTTGGGCGTGAGTCATTTCCATTTCATTGTCCTCAGTTCTGCAAATTAACCAGAGCATCGCATGACTTCAGTATGGCGTGGAATCACAACTAAACCTTTCTTTGATTTGAACCGGGTTTATACCCGTCGCCTTTCAAGTTGTAGCGTTGTTACCTGCACTTACTCACCCCAGTCACTTACTAAACGTAAGCTCCTGGGGATGAGTAAGCTTGGCGCCTAGCTACAACTTGAAATTCATAGGGTATAACTGTGCTAATCAATTGGTTCCAAGTGATGACAAGATCAATAGGGAGAAAATTAATGAGGTAATGGCAGGCCGGAAAGATCCGGCCGATTGATACTCAAAGATCGTCGAGGAAGGTTTTGTCCAACTGCTTGAAGGCGCGTTTCAGCACGTCCGCCAGCGCCTGGTAGGTTGGCGTCCCTTCAACGGGGGCAATCGCCTGCCCGGCTTCCGCCAGCTTGTTACGGACCTCATGGAACCATTGCAGCAGGGTTGGCGGCAACGGCGTCACGGAACGTCGGCCCAACCACCACAGCCCCTGCATCGGCAGGCTACAGGCAAACAGCGCGGTAGCAATCGCCGGGCCAAGCTGACCGCCGAGCGCAATCTGCCAGGTCAGGGTAAAAATCGCCAACGGTGGCATAAAGCGAACGGCAAAGCGGGTAGCGCGCGCCACGCGGTTCTCAGGGAAAAGCGGTGCCAGCCGTTTGTCTGCTGGCCAGGTTTTCATGTAATGCTGCCCGCGCTGGAATATCTGAAACCAGCTGACGGAACCGGATGGTCTGCTTGTCATTGCGCACCTCAACTTCACGTATAAAAAATAAAATATTCTTGCAAACACACTAACAAAAAAGTTGAAGCTTTAAATTTATTTTGTGTTTGTGGCGGGCTATCGGTATCCTAAGCCGGCCATGTGCCGGTAGAAGATGACAGAAGATTTGTCAACTTTTAGCCCTATCTCCCTAATCCTGCCGTTGGCGGCCATGTGGGGCTAGGAAGCGGTAAAAATCAGGATCGCTTAAACCGCAGAGAAATCATCGGTTTTTTCATCATTGTGTCCTTTGTATCACTGACATGATGTTAATCATAAATGTCAACGGCATTATGCGCTACGCTTGTTGTCTGATTGACGTTTTATTCACCACGTGTTTTTGGGTCTTCCTTAATACCAACACGAACTATAAGTAGGTACTTCCATGTCGAGTAAGCTAGTACTGGTCCTTAACTGCGGCAGTTCTTCCCTGAAATTCGCCATCATCGATGCAGCCAACGGTGAAGAATACCTCTCTGGCCTGGCCGAGTGCTTCCATCTTCCTGAAGCCCGTATCAAATGGAAAATGGATGGCGGTAAACAAGAAGCGGCACTGGGTGCCGGCGCAGCGCACAGCGAAGCGCTGAACTTCATTGTTAATACTATTCTGGCACAAAAACCAGAGCTTTCCGCCCAGTTGACCGCTATCGGCCACCGCATCGTGCACGGCGGCGAGAAGTTCACGGCTTCTGCCGTCATCAACGACGAAGTCCTGCAGGGTATCAAAGATTCGGTACCTTTTGCACCACTGCATAACCCGGCTCACCTGATCGGTATTGCTGAAGCGTTGAAATCCTTCCCTAATCTGGCTGATAAAAACGTTGCCGTGTTTGACACCGCGTTCCATCAGACCATGCCGGAAGAGTCCTACCTGTATGCCCTGCCGTACAGCCTGTACCGTGACCATGGCGTTCGTCGCTACGGCGCACATGGCACCAGCCACTTCTACGTGACTCAAGAAGCCGCGAAGGCGCTGAACAAGCCGGTTGAAGAAGTTAACATCATCACCTGCCATCTGGGCAACGGCGGTTCCGTAACCGCAGTACGCAACGGTAAGTGTGTTGATACTTCCATGGGTCTGACCCCGCTGGAAGGCCTGGTAATGGGTACCCGCAGTGGTGACATCGATCCAGCCATCATCTTCCACCTGCACGACGCCATGGGCATGAGCGTTGACCAGATCAACAAGATGCTGACCAAAGAGTCTGGCCTGCTGGGCCTGACCGAAGTCACCAGCGACTGCCGTTACGTTGAAGACAACTATGACACCAAGGCCGATGCCAAGCGTGCCATGGACGTCTTCTGCCACCGTCTGGCCAAGTACATCGGTGCCTATAGCGCCCTGATGGAAGGCCGTCTGGATGCCGTGATCTTCACCGGTGGTATCGGTGAGAACGCCGCGATGGTACGCGAGCTGACCCTGGACAAACTGGGCCTGCTGGGCTTTGAAATCGATCACGAACGCAACCTGGCTGCCCGCTTCGGCAAATCAGGCAACATCACCAAAGACGGCAGCCGTCCGGCACTGGTGATCCCGACCAACGAAGAATTGGTCATCGCGCAAGACGCTTCCCGTCTGACCGCTTAATGCTCTCCACACCGTCAGCTCAGGCTGGCGGTGTTGTTTTGAGCCTGTCATCTTTGTCTGCGCCCCCGTTGCAGGCAGAAAACCGTGAAGAGGACTATTCTGTGTCACGTACAATTATGTTGATCCCCACTGGCACCAGCGTCGGTCTGACCAGCGTCAGCCTGGGTGTCATCCGCTCCATGGAGCAAAAAGGCGTTCGCCTGAGCGTGTTCAAACCTATTGCCCAACCGCGTACCGGCGGCGATTCCCTCGACCAGACCACCACCATCATCCGCAGCAACTCGACCATTCCGGCGGCCGAACCCCTGCGAATGAGCTACGTTGAGAGCCTGCTGAGCTCCAACCAGCAGGACGTGCTGATGGAAGAGATCGTGGCTCGTTACCACGAAAACACCAAAGACGCAGAAGTGGTTCTGATCGAAGGCCTGGTGCCTACCCGTAAGCATCAGTTCGCCAACTCGCTGAACTACGAGATCGCCAAAACGCTGAACGCAGAGATCGTCTTTGTGCTGGCACTGGGCAACGATTCTCCAGCCCAGTTGACCGAGCGCATCGAACTGGCTCGCTCCAGCTTCGGCGGTAGCAAGAACAAAAACATTACCGGCGTGATCATCAACAAGCTGAACGCTCCGGTGGACGATCAGGGCCGTACTCGCCCAGACCTGTCCGAAATCTTTGACGATTCCACCAAGGCCAGCGTAGCCAACGTCGATCCTGCACAGCTGTTCGCCAACAGCCCGCTGCCGGTATTGGGTTGCGTACCGTGGAGCTTCGAACTGATCGCTACCCGTGCCATTGATATGGCCCGCCACCTGAAGGCGCGAGTGATCAACGAAGGCGACATCATGACCCGCCGGGTGAAATCTGTGACCTTCTGTGCGCGCAGCATTCCGCACATGCTGGAACACTTCCGCCCGGGTTCCCTGCTGGTAACTTCTGCCGACCGTCCAGACGTGCTGGTTTCAGCCTGCCTGGCCGCGATGAACGGCGTGGAAATTGGTGCCATCCTGCTGACCGGCGGCTACGAAATCGATGCCTCCATCAACAAGCTGTGTGAGCGCGCCTTTGAAACCGGCCTGCCGGTGTTCATGGTTGACACCAACACCTGGCAGACCTCTCTGAGCCTGCAAAGCTTCAACCTTGAAGTGCCTTCAGACGACCATCAGCGTATTGAGAAAGTACAGAACTACGTGGCCAGCCACATCAACGCCGAATGGATCGAGTCCCTGACCGCCACTTCTGAGCGTTCACGTCGTCTGTCCCCACCGGCGTTCCGTTATGAGCTGACCGAGCTGGCGCGCAAAGCGGGTAAACGTATCGTGCTGCCGGAAGGCGACGAACCACGTACCGTGAAAGCGGCGGCCATCTGTGCCGAACGTGGTATCGCGGAATGTGTGCTGCTGGGTAACCCGGAAGAGATCAAACGCGTTGCCGCCGCGCAGGGCGTTGAGCTGGGTAAAGGCATCGAGATCGTCGATCCGGTTGCCGTGCGTGAACTCTATGTACCGCGTCTGGTTGAGCTGCGTAAGAGCAAGGGCATGACCGAAGTGGTTGCACGTGAGCAGTTGGAAGACAACGTGGTTCTCGGCACCCTGATGCTGGAGAAAGGCGAAGTTGACGGCCTGGTTTCCGGTGCCGTTCACACCACTGCCAATACCATCCGCCCACCGTTGCAGTTGATCAAAACCGCACCGGGCAGCTCGCTGGTTTCTTCCGTGTTCTTCATGCTGCTGCCTGACCAGGTTCTGGTCTACGGTGACTGCGCGATCAACCCGGATCCAACCGCTGAACAGCTGTCTGAAATCGCTATTCAGTCCGCAGATTCCGCAGCCGCATTCGGTATCGAACCACGCGTAGCGATGATCTCTTACTCTACCGGTAATTCCGGTGCGGGTAGCGACGTTGAGAAAGTGCGTGAAGCGACCCGTCTGGCACAGGAAAAACGCCCGGATCTGATCATCGATGGCCCACTGCAGTATGACGCAGCGATCATGGCCGACGTGGCCAAATCCAAAGCGCCTAATTCGCCAGTGGCCGGTCAGGCGACCGTGTTCATCTTCCCGGATCTGAACACCGGTAACACCACTTATAAAGCGGTGCAGCGTTCTGCTGACCTGGTATCTATCGGGCCAATGCTGCAAGGCATGCGCAAGCCGGTAAACGACCTGTCCCGTGGTGCTCTGGTTGACGATATCGTCTATACCGTAGCCCTGACGGCGATCCAGTCGGCTCAGGCTGATGCACAGGCAGCTAAAGCCTGATGAGACAAAGGTGCCACTACGGCACCTTTAGACTCTGGTAATACCCATAACGGCTCGGTGATCATCACCGGGCCGTTTTTTTATAACTGCAGCTAAATATAAATCCGGTAAATGGACACACCTATCAATATTTGAATACTCAATATTTCAGCGGCTTGATAACTTTTTTATTTTTAACATGGAATATCCTTCGCAGAATAAATCAACGCCTAGGGTTACTTTCTCTCCTGAAATAAAATACTTTTACATCGGGAGAGTTAAAGAACCGTAAAGGATATGACAACATTTTTCGATGAATTAGCAGCGTATGGTGAGCCTAAGCAGCATAGAGCGATTTTTAAGGTAAGCGGTGTGGAGTATGAAGTTTACTTTACGCAGATCACCGATAAAAATCCGTTTGACTGCACGGCAGAACTCCATCCGAGGTTTATAAAACCGACTTATGCTAAACACTATGAAATTGCATTCGATGCTAAGCAAAACCGAGTTAACAAAACATACTTTCGCCGGGTCAAAGGCTTGCCACAAGGTTGTGCCATCCAGGTTATGAATTGCGTTGAAAGAATAATTTTTGACCACTATACTACTTTCAATGTGGGGCTCTACACCTACGCCCCGAATGATTTTAAGTTATCGAGTGTTTACTGCCGTCTCATATCGCGACCCAAACATATAGGATCTTCGATTGAGGTTGGTCTAGAACCCATGGGGAGGACGCATGTCTTACGAACGCCGTACTTCTATGCATAAATTAGAACAACACCGTGCTCGACAAATAGCGCGAATGGAAGCCTTTGAGCGAGCTATAGAAGCCGGACAAACAACTGTCGTTGTTTCTGGAAGACCTCCTGAAGCCTCTCCTATGTTTAATAGCGTTACCCAAACGATTCCAAGCCATGCTTTGTTTAAAGGCAAGGATCCATTGTTGTAATGACTCGAACGATCAATATTTTGCCATGGCAAAACCTTTAGCCTCTGGTAATGCCTATAATGGCCTGGTGATCATCACCGGGCCGTTTTATTTTTGGCGTCAACAAAGAGCAAGCAATGCACCGCCTGACGCCCTCACCCTAGCCCTCTGCCACAGAGCGAGGGGACCGATCGAGTGGATCTGAAAATTCGGTAACACACCTTGGATAAGGAGATGTTCGGCCTGAGAAATAGACCGAACGTCATGACTAAAGGATATTAAAAGTGTTCACCATGTCCTTGAACACCTGTCTACCCTGTCCCCGGTCTGTACAGGTAAAGTGTTGAAGCAAGTTTGCTGAGATTATCTATTTACTTCCAACAGAACACGGGCTATCAGATCCCTCTCCCTGTGGGAGAGGGTTGGGGTGAGGGGTCAACAGCTCATCCGCAGCCGCCACAATATGCGCCGCCGTCAGGCCATATTCCTGCTGCAAGAACTCCTGCGTGCCCACTTGCCCATAGCGGCCTTTCACCCCCACCCGCCGCATCGGTACCGGGCATTCTTCCACCAGCACCTCCGCCACCGCCGAACCAAGCCCGTTATGAATACTGTGGTTCTCGCAGGTGACGATCCTGCAGGTTTTCGCCGCAAAGGTTTTGATGATTTCACGATCGATAGGCTTGAGCGTAAACATGTCTATCACCGCCGCGCTGATGCCACGCTGTTGCAGTTGCTGTGCCGCCTGCAACGCTTCGGCGACCATAATGCCGTTGGCGATCAGCGTAATGTCGCTGCCGTCACGCAGCAGATTAGCCTTGCCAATGGTGAAACGATAGCCTGCGGGATAAATACGTGTCGCCTGCTTACGAATGGTTCGCACCCAGTAGAAGCCTTGCAACTTCACCAGTTGCTGCAAAATATCCTGGAACATGGTGGCATCGGTCACCTCCAACACCACCGAATGCGCCAGACCCCGCACGATCCCCATATCTTCAAACGACATATGCGTGCCCCCGTTATGGCAGGCGCTGACCCCGGCATCGGAAGCGATCACCTTGACGTTGTTGCGCTGATAGTCCAACGACATAAACAGCTGATCGAAACAGCGGCGGCTGGCAAAAGCGGTGAAGGTATGGACAAATGGCACTCGTCCGGTCAGTGACAAACCGGCGGCCACGCCAATCACATTGGCCTCCATGATACCGCAGTTGATGACCCGCTCAGGGTGATCCTTATGTACGCCATCCATCGCCATCGAACTCATCAGATCGGCTTCCAGTGCAATCACCGGCGTATCGGCTTCGGCCTGTTGGCGGATCACGCTGGCGTACACCTTGCGCATTTCTACGGCGTCTTTTTCCAACGGCATTTCCAGGTTAAACATGGGCAGCCTCCAATTCGGCAATGGCCTTTTCGATTTCGCTACGAACATCTGGCGTTAAGCGCAGATGGTGTGAGTTTTTCAGGCTCTCCAGATACGCCACGCCCTGCCCCTTGAGGCTATCGAGGATCACCACCAATGGCCGTTGCTCGCCACTGCGTTCCGGCAACACAGCATCACGGATCGCCGCAATGTCATCCCCACGAACGGTTTGCACCTCAAAACCAAAGGCGCGGAATTTACCGGCCAGATCGAAGGGTTTGATCACCTCATCCAGCGTGCCGTCCAACTGCTGTTTGTTGTAATCAATAAACAGCGTCAGATTATGCAGATTGTGGTGGGCGATAAACTGGAACGCTTCCCAACATTGGCCTTCGTTCAATTCACCATCCCCCAGGATGCAGAATACCCGGTTGCTGCGCTTTGCCAGTTGGTGTGAAAGCGCCATACCGGCAGCGATAGATACCCCCTGCCCAAGCGATCCGGTGGTGGCATCCACCCCACGGGTTAGCAAGCGATCTGGGTGGCTCGGCAACCGGGTGCCATTCTGGTTGAGCGTTTGCAGCTGCTCCAACGGGAAATAGCCCTTAAGCGCCAGCACGCTATACAGCGCCGGACCAGCATGGCCTTTCGACAGCACGAAATAATCGCGCTCAGGCCAATCCGGGTCACCCGGATCGATACGCATCACTTCGCCGTATAACACCGCCAGCGTTTCAACCACCGACATACAGCCGCCGTAATGGCCAAACCCCAGCCCAGTGAGTGCCTTCAGCGTTTCCAGACGGATCGCCCTGGCCAATTGCGTCAAATCAGTCACGGTGTTGCTCATGAACTTTCCTCCTTATTTCTGGCTGGGGCATCTTTGCGTTTTCCCAGGAAGTTATGCGCGACCAGCAGGCCAAAGATGGCGACGATCGCGACCATGATCATTTCTTTAGTCAGGAAGCGCGCCATATTGCCCAACACGATCCCCACCACGCCGAAGTCCGTATCGGAGAAGGTGGTGTTGGCAAAACCCAGCGCGCCCAGTACCGGTAACAACAGCACCGGCAGGAAGGTAATCAACAGGCCGTTGGCAAATGCCCCCAGCATGGCACCGCGCCGCCCGCCGGTCGCATTGCCGAACACCCCGGCAGTGGCCCCGGTGAAGAAGTGCGGCACCACGCCCGGCAGGATCAGCACCATCTTCATTTGGCCGAGCAAGAACAGACCGGCCAGACCACCCAGGAAACTGAACAGGAAACCAATCAACACCGCATTCGGGGCATAGGGATAGACCACCGGGCAGTCCAGCGCCGGGCGGGCATTAGGGACCAGTTTTTCCGAGAAGCCGGTAAAGGCCGGGACGATCTCGGCCAGGATCAGACGCACCCCTTGCAGAATGATGAATACCCCGGCGGCAAAAGTGATCGCCTGAATAATCGAGTACACCAGGTAGTTCTGCCCGCCACTCAATTGGCTTTCGACGTAATCCTGGCCCGCGCAGATAGCCAGGATCAGGTAGATCACGATCATGGTCATCGAGATGGAAATCGAGCTGTCACGCAGGAAGCTGAGGTTTTTAGGTAAGTTCATCTCCTCGGTGGAACGCGAATTTTTCCCCACCTTGGAACCGATCCAGCCGGAAAGGACATAGCCCAAGGTGCCGAAATGGCCAAAGGCAATGTCGTCGTTGCCGGTAATGCGGCGCATATAGCGCTGGGCAATCGCCGGGAAGAAAGCCATCACCAATCCCAGAGTCAGCGCTCCGGTGAACACCAACTGTACGCCCTCAAAACCGGCCACGGTGAGGATGATGCCGATCATACAGGCCATGTAGAAGGTGTGGTGCCCGGTCAGGAAGATGTATTTCAAGCGGGTAAAGCGGGCCACGATGATGTTGGCCACCATGCCAAACGCCATAATCAGCGCGGTGGAGGCACCGTATTTCTCTAGTGAGATAGAGACAATGGCTTCGTTATTGGGAATAATGCCCTGAATGTTGAACGCATGCTCAAACATGCCGCCCAATGGATTCAGTGAGCCGACTAATACCGTCGCCCCACCGCCCAACACAATAAAGCCCAGAATGGTTTTAACCGTACCTTTGACCACGTCAGAAAAAGATTTCTTTTGTGCCAATAGACCAATCAAGGCAATCACCCCGACCAATACCGCCGGGACCTTTAATATATCAACCACAAACCTGAGCGTTTCCTGGATAAACATATCCACCTCGCCAATGGGTTAGATTAAATAATGGAGTGGGCTGTGAAGTAAGCACGCAGCTTGGCTTCAAGCTCATTAATATCAATGATATTGCTGATCACCACTAACTGGTCGGCTGGCACACTGGCGCTAGCGGCAATATCTTTCGCCATCACGAAGATATCTGCCGCACCCGGCGTTGCCGAGGAAAGATCGGAATGTTCAACCTCCGCCTCAATATTCATTTTTTTCAGCACTTTCTTGATGTTCATTTCCACCATAAAACTGCTGCCCAATCCTGAGCCACAAATAGCCATGATTTTCATTATTCTTACCTGCCAAATTTTATGTGTAGGATAGCGTCACCCGATATCTATCGGATGCTGAGTATTATCAAAAACTGCGGGTATAACCGGTTAGAGATTAATAATTGGCGATAACATCCTCAATTTGCCGTTTGGTTTGCGCCAGGAACAGTTTCTCCATGGCTTCGCTATCAGAAAATAACTCGGCCAGCTGCGAGATCATTTCAATGTGGCTACTGCTATCCGGAGCGGAAAGCATCACCACGATGAAGACCGGATCGTTATCTTCGGACTGAAAATGGACGCCCTGATTGATCTTTAATAGTGAAAGACCAAGCGCTTTGGCGCCCTCCTCCGGCCTGGCATGGGGCATCGCGATACCGGGTGCCAACACGTAATAGGGCCCCAGCGCCTGATGTTGCTGAAATATGGCCGTCAGGTAATCGGCGGTGATCACACCACGCTGCAGTAGCGGCTGAGCACTCAGCGTGACCGCCTCCTGCCAGTCGGTAACCTGATCGCACAGTTGAATGTGTTCGGCGTTCAACCAGTCGTTGAGCACATCTCCTCCTTATGGGGTTTTTCCCTTAAACCGCCAGAGTTTCCGAACCGAAACGGGACGAAATCTGTTGGCTATGGATCGTTTGATGGCACGTAGCCGTCATGGAAAAGCCCGGCGACGGTAAAACTTTAATCAACGTGCTGGGGTTAAACTGTGACTTATCGCACAAAGATAGCGCTACCAAAAATCAATCATCCAGATCTGTGATAGCGCTATCAAAACTATCGGGGATGAAACTCGGCGGCTCAGTTTTTTTATCGATCGCCAAAGGAACGGGGTAGAATGGGCACAGAAGCGGGAACGACGAAGCCCAGTAATGGGTTTCAACCCATGAGCTCATTTATGCGTTATGCGCGCATTTCAGTCAGGATCAGCAATGTCGATCGGTAGAAAACGACGCAGTACCGGCCGGGTTACCCTGGCCGACGTAGCCCAATTGGCAGGCGTGGGCACCATGACCGTCTCGCGGGCGCTACGCACGCCGGAACAGGTTTCAGATAAGCTGAGAGAAAAAATTGAGTCGGCGGTCAGTGAGTTGGGTTATCTCCCCAACCTGGCGGCCAGTTCGTTAGCCTCGGCGTCTTCTTATACCATCGCCATGGTGGTGCCGAGTTTTTCCGAGTCCGGCTGTGCGGATATGTTTGCCGGGTTACAGCGGGTACTGCAACCGGCGGGTTACCAGATCATGCTAGCCGAGTCCCAACATCATATCGAGCGTGAAGAAACGTTGCTGGAAACCCTGCTCTCTTACAACCTGGCTGCGGCGGTGCTGTTAAGCATTGAGCATTCTGAAAATACCCGTCAGGCATTAACCGCAGCCAATATTCCGGTAGTGGAAATTGGAGCAATCCGCACCGACCCGATCGACATCAATATCGGCATCGATTACGTCGCCGCCATGTATCAGCTCACTCAAACCGTGATTGCCAGCGGGTATCAGAATGTTGGCCTGCTGTGCGCCAATCAGGAACAATGGATTTTCCAACAGCATCTGCAAGGCTGGCACAAAGCGCTACTGCAAAACCACATGTCCCCTCATCGGGTGATTAATGCCGCGCAACCCGCCAGCTTCAGCCTCGGCGCCCAGCAATTGCCGGAGTTTTTACTGGCCTGGCCGGAGTTGGATGCCTTGGTCTGTGCGTCTGATGAACTGGCCTGTGGCGCGCTGTATGAATGCCAGCGGCGGCGAATCAAGGTGCCGGAGCAGTTGGCGATCGTGGGGTTTGGCAACAGCGAGGTCAGCCAGGTCTGCCAGCCACCGCTGACGACCATGACCGTGCCGCATAAGGAGATTGGTATTCAGGCAGGCAAGGCATTGTTAGCGCGTTTGAACGATCAGCCCTGGCAGCCCGAAGGGTCGATCCCTTCAACCTTGTGTCGTCGTAGCAGCTGTTAATCGCGATAATACCGGGAACCCGCAGAAAAGACGGCGTTCCCGGTAAATCAACTACACTTACCAGCTATAGTTTATCCCAACACGGTAGCGTGTTTGGCGGTTATCGTGTTGGCTATCTTGCTTCACGTTCCCCACTTCAACATAAGGCTTCCAGTTTTTATCCCACTTGTAAGCCAGCTTGACGTTATGTTCGTAATCGGTTTTGCCGTCATCAAAAATAACCTTGTTGCTGCTCTTATACACGTAGTTATATTCGGCCGACCAGTCTTTGTAGAAGTTATAACCTAACCAAAAATCGCCACGGTTGGTTTTCTCATCCCCCTCTGATCCTTTTGAGGTGGTGCGCTTATATTCGTAGCGATATCGGCCCGCCACATAAATGTCTTTGGTAAAGTTATACTGCGCACGCAGATAAGGACGATAGCCATTATTATTACTATTGGACTCTAGCGAAAACCCAGGCTGCAGGGTGATCGCATCAAATTTATGCTGATAGCTGACGACGGCTTCTGTCCCATTACTGACCTGCTCGTGGAAAGGTTTATCAGGCGTCGAGTCTGAAGAGTCCTGACGCCATTTTGCTTCCAGAGAGAATCCCAGGCCGTTATCGAAACGATGCGACACCAGCATTCTATTTTTATGGTCACCTTTGGCTGTATCCTGCCATTCATGGCGCAAATCAAGCGACATGGCCATTGCACTAAAGTTTGCTACAGAGGCTAACACCAGAGTCAATAATTTAAATTTCATTATTACTACCCTTATCATTTAATTATAGAAAAGCATCCCCACTTTAATTAAGGGGGTTATATACCCGTCGTCTTTCAAGTTGCAGCGTTGTTACCTGCGCTATCACACCCCAGTCACTTACTAAACGTAAGCTCCTGGGGATGAGATAGCTTGTCGCCTAGCTGCAACTCGAAATCCATAGGGTATAGTGTTATTAGAAATATTTATTACTCAAAACGGTAAAGCGTCACTACAATTTAAATTAATTTTTATGATTCATGATAAATAAAAATTATCCATGACCTAAATAGCCGTACGTAATACCGCGCCACCTTAAGCCTCTGATAGATGAGTGCTATGCAGGTTAGCCGACCGTTGAGCGCATGGATGCGCGATTCGAGCCCCCAGGGACGGGTTCACGGCGTGTCGGCGTTCTGCATAGCTCCCAGCTGTATCACTATGACCAACAGCTATTTAAATAAGCCTTATCTCATGGCGCGTTTCAGAATACGGTCGCCCTGGCGCTGGAAATCTGCCGCCACTTCCTGCACCGTTTTCTTACCATAATCGATATTCTGAATGGCATCCTGGAACAGCACTACGATCTGCGGGTCGTCAAAATACGGTGAAGCGCTGATGGCATGCGGCAGTGATAACGCCAGTTTCAACCCGGAAACCGCCGGATCGCTATCCTGGATCGCTCCACTTTCGCGCAACTGGCTGACGGCCACTTTGCTTAACGGTACGCCACGCTCCAGCTTCAGCGCCTCAACGCCTTCCTTGCTGTTTAACAGGAAGTTAATCAACATTGCCGCTTCTTTTGGATGCTTGCTGCTTTTACCAATCGAGAACATTTGCGACGGTTTGAAGAACAGTCCGGCATCCTTGGCCCCAGGCAACATCGGGTATGGCCCCAGTTCAAGCTTGGCCGGTGCCTTCAGGTTGTCGGAATATTTGTTAATGGTGGAGTTCCACATATAGGTTCCACCCCATTCCCCCGCAATCCAGGGTTTCATCTCATACATATTGCTTTTGCCGAACGAGGCATAGTATTTCGATGACGGCATGACGTGGCTATCCACCATGTCTTTATACATCTGGAAGAAATCGACCCATTGCGCTTCGGTGTAAGCAAACTTTTTCTTTGACTCGTCGATAATATCGACGTTATGTTTCTGGATCATATACGAGCGTAACAGCGCAAAAGTATCCTGGTGCTCCAACACCACCGGATAATATTTGTCGCCCAGTTTTTCGTTGAAGGTTTTACCGGCGGCGAGCAATTCATCCCAATTATTGGGATATTGCACGCCCGCATCTTTCCAGGTGACATCGTTATAATAGAAAACGCGTGCGGTCACTGAGATCGGGATGCCGTTCAGCTTGCCGTCAATCGTGGTGGTTTGCAGCTCTTTGGGATCAAACTGAGTCAGATCCAGATACTCACTAACCTTGTTCAGGTCATAGAATCCGGTGCCGGTTTTTGAAAAGATCGGCAGCCAGTTCCAGTTGGTTTGCATCACGTCCGGCTCGGTGCCCCCGGCGATTTGGGTGGTCAGGCGTGAAAGGTGACCGTCCCAGCCGGTATATTCCGATTTCACCTTGATATTCGGGTTCTGCTTCTCGAATGCTTCAATCGCTTTCAACGTAACCTGATGGCGGCCATTGCCTCCCCACCAGGACATACGTAAGTCAACCTGTTCCGCGGCAAAGGCCTGATGGGCAAATATCGCCATGGACGAGGCTACCAGAGTACGTAAGACTATTTTTTTCATTATTGACCACTCCTGTTAAAGAGAAATATTCTTTTCTGTTTTCGCATCAAAAATGTGGCATTTATCCATATCGAATTTGAAGTAAACCGGACGATGCAGCCCATTTTTCAGGATCGGTTTGACGTCATCGGAAGGAATACGGCAGGTCAGTTCAAAATCATTCACCTTCAGGTAAACAAAGAACTCATGGCCCATATTCTCGACGCGGACCAATTCCCCTTCGGAGTGGTTGCCCTCAAACGGCGACTCTGAAATCGACACAAACTCGGGCCGCACGCCAAAGAACACGTCCTGCCCGACAAAGCTGGCGACCTTATCCTGCTGATACTGGCTGAGGGTCAAAGTATAATTACCGACGGTAAGGCCGATTTTGCCGTCCTTCTCTACCAGTTTGCTCGGCTTGATGTTCATTTCTGGCGCCCCGATAAAGCCGGCGACAAACATGTTTTTCGGGAAGTGGTACAGGTTGTCTGGCGTATCCACCTGCATGATATGCCCCAGCTTCATCACGCAGATACGGTCGCCCATGGTCATGGCTTCGGTCTGATCGTGGGTAACATAGACGGTGGTCGCCGGTTTGCCGCTCTTTTTCAGCTGCTTGTGCAAATCGGAAATACGGATACGCATCGAAGCACGCAGCTTGGCATCCAGGTTAGACAACGGTTCATCGAACAGAAACACGTCTGGTTTTTTCACAATTGCGCGGCCTACCGCCACACGCTGCGCCTGCCCACCAGAGAGTTGGCGTGGCAAACGATCCAACAGCTCTTCCAGCTCCAGGATCTTGGCGGCTTCGTTGACCTGCTCTTCAATCTGCTCTTTAGGCAGCTTGCTCAGCTTCAAACCAAACGCCAGGTTATCTTTTACCGTCATATGCGGATACAGCGCATAGTTCTGGAACACCATGGCAATACCACGGGATTTAGGGGCCAGGTTATTCACCACGCGGTCGCCAATGCGCACTTCACCGCCGCTAATGGTTTCCAGCCCTGCCAGCATCCGCAGCGTGGTCGATTTGGCACAGCCGGAAGGGCCGACAATCACCATAAACTCGCCATCGGCAATGGTCAGATTGATGCCATGTACCGCCTTATAACCGTTGCTGTACACTTTCTGCAGATTGTTAAAAATGACTTCAGCCATGATAGATCCTCAATTAACCTTTAATTCCGCTGCTGGTAACGCCCTGCACAAAGTAGCGTTGGGCCAGGAAGAACACGATGATGGACGGCAGAATAGAGATGCTTGCCATAGCCAGGATTTCGTTCCACGGCGCACCTTCTGTCACGTCGATAGACATTTTCAACGCCAGCGCAATCGGGTACTTATCGACGCTGTAGACGTAGATCAACGGGCCAATAAAGTCATTCATCGACCACATAAACTGGAACAGAGCGACGGAGATAATCGCCGGTTTCAGGATCGGCACCACCACATACCACAGCACCTGGAACGAGTTGCAACCATCAATCTGGGCCGCCTCTTCCATATCCCGTGGCACACCGCGCAGGAACTGGATCAACATAAAGACGAAGAACCCTTGGGTCGCAAATGCCAGCGGCAAATAGAGCGGCAGATAGCTGTCCAGCATGCCCATTTCACGGAACATGATGTATTGCGGGATCAGTAACACCGTGCTCGGCAGCAACATGGTGGTGATCAGCGTGGCAAACCAGAATTTCTTCCACGGGATCTCAAAGCGGGCAAAACCGTAGGCCACAATGGTCGAAGAGATAATGGTTAATAACACCTTGGGGATCACAAATTTAAAGGTGTTAAGCATGTAATGACCAAAGTTATATTCCGTGCCGGTTTTCCAACCGTTAACGAAACCATCCGAGGTCGCATTGTCTGGCCACAGGCCCAGGGTGGTGAAGATCTCCTGATTGGGTTTAAACGAGGCCGAGAACATCCACACCAGCGGATAAAGCATCAACAATCCCACCAGCAGCAGCACGACGTAACGAATAGCGGCGCTGATTTTTTCCCGGCGCAATGTGCGCTGAACTTCACGCTCAGCGATTTCCTGCGCACTGGACATGGGTAATTGGTTCTGTTGCATGTCAGCCATTTTTGCCACCCTTATCTGCCGAGTAGAAGACCCAATACTTCGATGATTTAAAGGCGATTGAGGCGAACAGGGCCACAACCAGGAACAGGATCCACGCCAATGCGGCACCGTAACCCATATCAAAATATTTAAAGGCGGTATCGTAGATATACAGTGAGAACAGATAGGTATAATGGGTTGGCCCGCCCCCGGTAATGACATACGGGGCAGTAAACTCTTGGAACGCCTGCGTGGTCTGCATAATAAAGTTGAAGAAAATCACCGGCGTGATCAGCGGTACCGTGACCTTCATAAACATCTGCCACTTGGAAGCACCATCAATCATGGCCGCTTCATATTGTGACTGTGGCACGTTTTGCAGCGCCGCCAGGAAGATCACCATCGCAGAGCCGAACTGCCATACACGCAGCAACGTGACCGACATCAATGCCAGAGAAGGCTCGCCCAACCAGTTGATCGGATCCATCCCAAAGACACCGATAAAGCTGTTTAGCAGCCCGTCGATGGCAAACAGAGCACGCCACAACACGGCGATAGCCACGCTGCTGCCCAAGATAGAAGGAACGTAATACGCCGTACGGAAAAAGCCGATGCCGCGCAGTTTAAAATTAAGGACAAAAGCGATACCTAACGCAAATGCCAATTTTAACGGGATGGTCAGAAACACATATGCAAAGGTGACGCCCATCGATTTCCAAAAAAGATGGTCTTCCATCAGCATATAACGATAGTTTTCCACCCCGTTAAACACCGGGGGATTCATCAGGTCATATTCCGTAAAGCTCAGCAAGAATGATGACACAAAGGGGAACGCCGTAAATATGATCAACCCTATTATATAAGGTGATATATAGGCTAACCCCAGCATTCTGTTTTCATTCATGGTTGTTACCCATAGCCATTTAAATAGAAAAAGAAATGAAATTAGTTAAGTAAAATTTAAGTAAGATTAAACAATAGAAATGAAAAGCCGGGCAGTCTGCCCAGGTTCAGCATCCCCCCGTAGTGATAAATCAATAAATTTTTTCAGGCGTTCGCTGGCCAATCTCAGCCAGTGATCAGCGGCCAATGCTCGCGTTGTCACTATGCTGTCGGGTTGCTTGCTACAGAAGGCTAAGTCCATTTTTCGGTCTCCCAGATGATTCCGACATCTACCAACCAACAAACTGAAACACTATTTCAAATTATTATATCTGAAATTTTTCCAACGTCATTCAGTGGATGGCAAAAGTGTGACCAAAGTAGAAACGTTGTTTTGATTTTTTTATTTAAAAACAAAAATTATCAAAACCAAACCAAAAATAACATGTAATATCATGATAAATAAAGGTATTTATTCCATGCGCATTTGTAGCGCCAAGGATAGAAATTTTGATGAGGTGGGTTAACTAATTGTAGGTAGATGAAATCAGCCGGTTTGGGCCGAGAGGGAAAGTATTAATGCCGTCATTGATGGTTACATTTGTGATTTCAGATGGTTGGCAAGTGAGGAGGGTCTAACTGGGGAGAAGAATAGGCGGCCTTGCTACTCTATGAGCAGCAAGGCCGTGCGTTAAATCAGGCGTCTTCCTCGCCAGAGCTGGCTCTGCTTTCGCGCGGCAGCGGCTTACCGTAGTCCTGGCCGTTATTACGCGTTAGCCACAGCGATAATGCCTTCAGCGAATCGGGGGTGAACTCGTCGCAGCGGGCGGTGATCTCCTCTGGCGTCAACCAGCTCACTTCAGCCACTTCTTCTTCCTGCAGAGCGAACGGGCCATTGGCGACGCAGCTAAACAACGCCCCCCAAATACGGCACTGTTCCTCTTCAAAGTAGAACAGGCCATGTTCGGCAAACGGGATCCCGGCGATACCCAGCTCTTCTTCCGCCTCACGGCGGGCAGAGTCCAACACGTTTTCCCCGCTTTGTACCACTCCCCCTGCGGTGGCATCCATCCAACCCGGGTAAAAATCTTTGGTGTCAGTGCGCCGCTGCACCAAAATTTTCCCCATGCCATCATGCACCACAATATAGGTCGCACGATGACGCAGCCGTTGGGCACGCATCTGTTGACGACTGGACTGAGCAATCACTTCGTTTTGCTCGTTGACGATATCAACCCACTCGGTATCTGCAGCCTGATCCTGTTCCGCCATCCTGTAAAACCTTCTTTTTTGGGCGCGATGCATGCCGCGCACGGGTTATGCTTCAATTATTTTTGGTATGTGCCCCTGCTCTGCCAAGCCACAACCATGGCTGCCACTTTCAAGCTATCGGGACTATAAAATTAGTGCGTTAACGCCACCTCTGCAACAACCTTGCCGTTGTGCAACTCGAGCACGCTCAAGACGTCGTCTGTCAGTATGCCATAGCTGGCAGGAAAACCCCCTTTCGGGATGCTGACCGAGCCTGGATTAAAACAGTAGATCTCCCCTTGCCTTTGTGCCTGGGGCAAATGCGTATGGCCATACACCAGCACGTCTCCGCCCGTTAAAGGCGGTAATGTGTTGGGATGATAAAGGTGCCCGTGGGTTAAAAACAATCGTCTTTTGGCTAATAGCACCTGCTGGTAAGGGGCCATCATCGGGAAGGTGAGCAGCATCTGATCGACTTCACTGTCGCAATTACCGCGAACGGCAACGATTTTGTCACTAACGTGATTCAATCGTTCGGCTACCTGCGCGGGCTGATAGTTATCTGGCAAGGCGTTGCGCGGGCCGTGATTGAGCAAATCACCCAACAGTATCAACCAGTCAGCCTGGCTTTGAGCAAACAGTTCGAGGATTTTGTCGGTGGCGGAGAGCGAACCATGCAGGTCCGAGGCGAACATCAGCTTCATAATCTTTCCTTTAATACGGAATATGAAACCATTTTAACGTAGCTGGGTTAGACAACAAGCGGTGGGTAAAACAGGTGGCCGATATTCGGCCACCTGAAGAACATCAGGCGCGGGCCAGCAGTTCTTTGACAAACGCCACAATCTCCGGCTTTTTGCCGTTGGAGAACAGGCATTCCTGGAAGCGAGGGCCGCTAACGGCGGTCTTCACCAGCTCTGGATCGATGGCACGCAGCGTATCAAGGTAGTTGTCTTTGATCACCGCCTGCTTAACCTGATTGAGGATACCGGCGTTACGAACCTGAGGTTCCTTACGCTCTACCGGATAACCTTCACCTTTACGCCCGGTAAAGGCCTTCTCAAAGATATAGCGCACGTTCAACTCTGCACCCCAGCCAAAACCTTTGGCAAACGGCAGGGACAGCGCATTACCGTTGTTGATCTGAGCGAACAGGAAAGCATCCGCAGGATCGATACAGTAACCGCACACTACGCCAGGATGGATGTTAAGTGACATCAAGGCACCCTGCCCGGTACCGCAGCCGGTGACCACAAAGTCGACCGCTTCGGCGTTCAACAGAATGCTGGCCATAATCCCTAAGTGGATATA
Organism: Serratia sp. 3ACOL1; assembly: GCF_003668775.1. Taxonomy (NCBI): domain Bacteria; kingdom Pseudomonadati; phylum Pseudomonadota; class Gammaproteobacteria; order Enterobacterales; family Yersiniaceae; genus Serratia; species Serratia sp. 3ACOL1. Next base: position 2,644,361 of record NZ_CP033055.1, read on the forward strand.
GGTCAGATGGTGATCCTGCTCATCGCTCATACCCACGTTGAACACCGCATCATGATTGCCAGCCGCAACCGCCTGCAATTGTTCGAGAACCAGCGCATTTTTACCCGCCTGGCTGTTTTCCATCATCAGTGCAATATTCATCTTTCGCTCTCCGCAAATAAAATCAATCGGTTATTCTTTGTCTAGTTAGCGAGCCAACCAGCCGCCATCTACCGCTACGGTGTAGCCATTGATGTAATCCGAAGCCGGTGAAGCCAGGAATACCACCGGCCCCATCAGATCTTCTGGCAGGCCCCAACGGCCAGCCGGGATACGCTCGAGGATTTCCTCGCTGCGAGCCTGATCGTCGCGCAGTTGGCGAGTATTGTTCGTCGCCATATAGCCTGGAGCCAACGCGTTCACGTTGATACCGTGGCTGGCCCATTCGTTGGCCAACAGACGGGTAACACCCATCACAGCGCTCTTGGACGCGGTGTAAGACGGCACACGGATGCCCCCTTGGTAAGACAGCATGGAGGCGATATTAATGATCTTGCCGCCGGTGCCTTGGGCAATAAACTGACGGGCCACCGCCTGAGACATGAAGAACACCGTCTTGATGTTCAGGTTCATCACGTCATCCCAATCTTTTTCGCTAAACTGCAGCGCATCCTGGCGGCGAATGATGCCGGCGTTATTGACCAGAATATCGATATGACCGAATTCGGCTACCGCGCGCTCCAGCAGCTCAGGCAGCACTTCCAGCTTGCTCAGGTCGGCTTTCAGGCTCAGGAAACGACGCCCCAGTGCAGTGACTTTGGCAATGGTTTCGTCCGGCTCAACCACGTTAACGCCAACGATATCACAACCCGCTTGAGCCAGCCCTATGGCCATCCCCTGTCCCAGCCCGGTGTCACAACCGGTCACAATCGCCACTTTACCCTGCAATGAAAAATTATCGAGAATCATGCTCTTGTCCTTAGTACTCAGGGCATCAGCGGCCCTTGTCAAAAGTGGGGATAGCGTTGCAATCCCGCCAGTGTCCGCAGCTTGCTGCCATACAGAGGGAGCGATATTGCCCGCCCTGTCATCATGATGGCGCAAGTCTAACGCTTATCCCTGACGCAATCAATAAAATTGAAACAATGTTTTATTTTATGTGAAAGTAATTTTTGATTGTGTGATGTATGCCGTTTTCACCGGGGCAAAAACGGCATAACCGGTGGGTTTATCTAAATCGGTATCGCATGCAGCTTACCGGGCGCAGCATACAGGCCGAGCGCAGCATACAGGTCGGGCGCAGCATGCGGCGCCCCTACATAGCAGGTATGAAAGCATTGTTGTCGGCAATGTTCCCCACCACCGCATCGGCATATTCTCCCGGCTTGCTACGCAACGAGACGTTGCCGCTGAATACGCCCTGCTTATCCTGCGTGGTATAGGGGCCCGGGCGGAAAATGTAGTTAAACCTCTGGTTATCAATCGCCATATTATTGGTGACTTGCAGGGCGCCAGGGTTGAAGTTATCGGTAAACCCATCCATGCCGTTTTCAATGGCGAGGCTGTTAGTCACCTGATGGGCCACTGGTAACCCTTCTCCCCCAGTTTGAAACCATTATTGACATTGCGCAGCGCGACGCTGTTCTCAATGATCACCTTACCGTTCGGGCCATCCTCGATCTTGTTAAACAGATCAAAGCCGTCATCCACGTTGTCATGCGAGAAGCACGCGACTAGCCGATTCCCCTCACCCACACGCATTTTGACGGCAAAGCCATCCGCATTGATCAGGCCTGGGTCCTTGTTGGCGTATGATTCGGAATGGCTGATCAAGTTGTGGCTGGCCCACAATGGCCGATCGGCGTTGGCCGGGGAAGAAATGACAATCCCGGTATCATCCGCATGGTGTGCCACCACCCGGTCAAGGTGGTTATGGCTGCCCGTAATACGCAGGCTTTTTTCCGTTACCGTGATGCCCTGAATATCCCAATAGCTGGCTTCCAGCTCCATCCCGCGCAACACCACACCCTCCCCAAGCGGCCGTAGCTTTTTGGCATGCGTGGCGGTGCCACTGGCTACGGCTGGTATGACAGCCAAAGGGTAATCTCCCGCTGCCAGCCAAAGCGTGCCACCCGGCGTTAAGGATTGCACGGCGGTGGCAAAATCCAGCGGATGCTGTTGGCTGCCATCATTTTCGGCTTTGCCCTGTGGCGCAGCATACAGATTAGCGGCGTCGGCATAACGCGCTTTGCGCACTAGCAACTTGTCATTCTGAGCGTTGCCTTTTGCCGTGGTGAAACGGTAATCCAGCGCGGTTTCCGCCTTCTTCAGCGCAACCTTCACCGCCAGCATCTCTCCGGCCTGTACCTTACGCTCTGCGGCAATAACCACGCCGTCCTGGCTTAGCGACAGAGTGCCACTCTCATTGCTGCGTAGTTGGAAGACGTAATCATCCGTGGCGGATATTGGCGCAGAACCGATCTCGATCTGCAGCGGCATTGCTTTAACCGCAAACTCTTGTGCCGCCGGAAGCTGGCTTTCGCTGAGCGTCAGGCTGGCCTGGTTGACGGTAATGCGTGCGTTACGTGATGCAAAGAAGCCCACGTAGTAACCTTCAGGATCCAGCTTGGTGACGCGGTGCGGATCGTTGGTGGTTTTACTGACCCAGTTGTCGCTGCCCAGCGGGGCATAGGCTGCGGTAAATCCCTGATCCGTGCGAGCCAAACGCAGCCGGAAGGTTGGCGTTTTCTGTAGATCGACCTCAGGTTGATAACCCTCACGTTTGATCTCGACACCCGCGTTACCCCAGGAGTTGAGCACGCCGTTGCGGGAAATCAGCGTCATTTTGACCCGCTGATGATCTTTTTTATCCTGCGTCATGATGGCATTCATCACCATATTGGATGCCGCCGGAAACTCCTCATAACCCTGCTGGACCTTTTCCAACCTTGGTTTGCCGAGGATATCGCGGATCAGCAATCCCGCCCCCTCCTGCCCGGCGGGCAGAGCCATATTTTCCGGGCCAAACTGATCGACCGTCACTTCCGCCTCCAGAACCACATTGGCATTGGCGGGAACGCGCGTGTAGTAGAAGGTCAGGCCATCATGGCTATTGCCGATTTTGCCCCCTCGGCTTTCGACGTGGAACGGCATTTTCAGCGGTCCGGCCTGCATCGGCTTGCCATTGGCCATCGTCACCTGATTGGTGCCCACTTTTTCCGGCAGCACGTTGGTAGCAAAGTTGACATCCGTTGACTGGCCGAAAGCGATGGCCTGCCAAACCAGTTCATTAGCTGCAGGCAGCGGTGCGGCGACACCGTTATGACACACGCTGGCCAGAGCAATTAATAATGATAGAGGTACGATCTTCATTTCCCTTTCCTTGTTTTTAATAGGTAGAGATCCCCCGCCGTGTTGGCGAGAAGATCCTGTCACTGGGTTTTGGGGAGATCAGGCCCGTTAGGCCGGTTTATACACAGGGGTAGAGACTTCAGGGGTGATATTCATCTTCTGGCAGATCTTGCTGTTGCCCCAGCATTGTTCGTAGGGCAGCCCTACCAGCTTCTCAATCACCAGACGAACGTCGGGTTTGATATCGCCGATCTTGCCGCCAGCCTTGATGCGGGCCACTTCGTATAGCACCACCTGATGGGTCTGGCGGTTAAGCGTCATCTGGCTGCTGAAGACAATCGCCATCAGCGCCAACAAGATCACGCCAGCAAAGAACACCCAGGAGATCGCGGTAATGGCAGTTTCCGGTTGAGTGTGAGACTTGGACTGGAAGCCGTAGTAACTGAGGATCGCCCCCATGGTGAAGACAATTATCGAACGCATAATCTTGCCGGAGAAGGTCATCGCCCCAGCATAGATCCCTTCGCGACGGCGGCCGGTAAAGACTTCGTCCACGTCCGCCAGGAAGGTATACACCGTCCAGGGAATGTAATACACGCCGCCGGTGCCCAGGCCGAAGATCACGGTGATACCGATGATGGCAGCAGTGGCAATATGCGCAGGCAGGTTAAAGAAGTGCAGCAGGGAGTAGCAACAGACCGCAAACATCACGATACCGAGCGCCCAGGAATAAGGTTTACTGAAACCTTTTTTCACGCACAGGCCAATAAAGATGGCGGTCGATATCAACTGTAAGATGGCATTCAGGCTGTTCAATCCGGCCAGAATGGCGGGATCGTATTGCAGCACGAAGATCACGAAATAGGTGAATACCGAGGCAAACAGCCATTCCGCACCGAAGCCGAACAGATACATGCCCAGATGCTTGCGAAATACCCGCAGGTAGAAAGTCGATTGCATATCCCGCGCCAATGAAGCCAACGTTTTGAGCAGCGATTTCTTATGCTTAACCTCCGCTATTGCTTCATCCTTGCGCTCCCAGGAGAACAGATACAGCACGGTGATGGCAATAAACAGGATCACGCCGTAGGTGATGCCGGTATACAGAAAGGGCTGAGCCGACTCTTTACCGTAGAGCAGAATAAATTGCCCTGGGATAAACGCCGCCAGGAAGTTGGCCATCTTGCCAAAAATCGCTTTATAGCCGGTCAGCTTGGAGCGCATGGCAAAATCATCGGTCATTTCGGTCGCCAGCGTCTCATAAGGCACCATCACCGAGGTATAAATCAGTTCGAAAATGACGTAGGTGGCGAGGTAGTACCAAAAACCGAAGCCCTCAACCCACAGCAGAGGGTAAAAGACCATCAGTGGCGCGCCAATCAGCAAGAAGAAACGCCGCCGACCAAAGCGCTTACCGAGCCAGGTATTGCCAAAGTTATCGGTCAGATAACCCATCACCGGGTTACTGATAGCATCGATGACGCTCGCAACCGAGAAGATAAATGACGCCTCCAACAGCGTCAGCCCACAAAACGTGGTGTAAAAATAGAGCAGCCAGGCACCGCTGATCGCCAGCGCACCGCTGCCCAAGAGGTTACCCCCGCCATAAGCCAGCTGATGCCCTAGCCTGACCGTTCTTCCCTTACCCAGAGCGTTAATACCATTAGTTGTCATCGTTTCTTCTCGCAAACAAAAATAATGAACTGCAATTTCATTTTTACAGGAATAACGTTTTATACTTTTAGGCGAGTTATAATGTTGTGATGAAAGTCACATAAAAAATAAGGGGATCTCATTTAGCCCGCTTTAAAACGCGGGCAGCATCTGGCCGCAGTCCCCGCATCAGGGATTGCCCATACGTGATCTTTCTATAATGGCGAGCATGCAACGGCGTCATGCTGGTTGGCTATGAGCAAAACCGCGATCTGCTATCAATTGGGCAAAGCGCAACGATTTATGCGATGTAGCTCTCATAAATCACCCGTTCGGGTTGGCCTAATCCGTCACTTTGATATCATTTTTCTAAATTTATGAAACAATGTTTTATTTAATTAAAGGATCGTCTGAACAGCGGCGGTTTATCGATAAGGTTAAGGGAGGCCATCGTGGCTAAAGGTTCAATCCACCAGTTCAATTTCCATCGTACAACCGATGCCGGTACCGGCGCACAACTCACCCGCCTGACACCGCCTGAAGTGCTGTGCCACCGCAACTACTTCTACCAAAAATGTTTCACCAACGACGGCAGTAAACTGTTGTTTGCTGGCGAATTTGACGGTAACCGCAACTATTACCTGTTGGATCTGCAACTGCAACAAGCGGTGCAGTTGACCGAAGGCCCGGGCGACAATACCTTCGGCGGTTTTTTATCCCCGGACGATCGTTTCCTGTATTACGTGAAGAATGAGCGTGAGTTACGCCGGGTAGAGCTGAGCAACTGCAATGAACAAACCGTGTATCGTGTGCCTGAAGAGTGGGTTGGCTACGGCACCTGGGTTGCCAACAGTGAATGCACCAGCCTGGTGGGCATCGAAATCGATCGTGAAGATTGGCAACCTCTGACCGACTGGAAAATTTTCCACAGCTTCTTCACCAAAAACCCGCATTGCCGCCTGCTGCGTGTCGATTTGGCCAGCGGTGAATCACGTGTGATCTATGAAGACCGCCTCTGGCTGGGCCACCCAATCTATCGCCCATACCATAGCGACTGCGTCGCCTTCTGCCACGAAGGGCCGCACGATCTGGTAGATGCCCGCATGTGGCTGATCAACGAAGACGGCAGCAATATGCGCAAGGTAAAAACTCATGCCCCAGGCGAAAGCTGCACCCACGAATTCTGGGTGCCGGACGGTTCGGCCCTGATGTACGTCTCTTATTTGAAAGGCCAGCAAGAGCGCAACATCTGCCGTTACGATCCACAAACCGGGCAGGACGAGATCGTGATGACCATGCCAGCCTGTTCGCACCTGATGAGCAACTACGACGGCAGCCTGTTAGTGGGTGACGGTTCGGCTACGCCGGTCGATATCAAGGATTCTCAAGGCTACACCATTGAGAACGACCCGTGGCTTTACGTATTCGACGCCAAACAAAAACGTCAGGCACGCCTGGCCGCGCATAACAGCTCATGGCGCGTGCTGAATGGCGACCGTCAGGTAACGCATCCGCACCCATCCTTTACCCCGGACAACCGGCAAGTGCTCTTCACCTCAGATTTTGAGGGTGAACCTGCGCTGTATCTAGCCCGCTTGCCGGAAGATCTCTTTGCTTGATGGCACTATTTGATTGAGGAACAACCATGTTTATCTACAAACAGGATTGTGCGTTAGAAGATTTAGGGAGCGGCGTGACACGCCGTATCCTCGCTCATGGCGGCACCATGATGGCGGTGGAGGTCAACTTTAGCCAAGGTGCTGTCGGCCCGTTGCACAGCCACCCGCACGAGCAACTGACCTACGTACTTTCCGGCCGCTTCAGCTTCACCATCGATGGCGTCACCAAGGAAGTGGCTGCCGGAGATACCTTGTACAAAAAACCCGACGTGGTGCATGGCTGCGTCTGCCTGGAGGCCGGAACCTTACTGGATACCTTCACTCCACAGCGTGAAGATTTCCTGAAGTAATCTCATGTGCTCCCGGCCATCATGCCGGGAGCATTTGACCCCCAATAAGCTGTAGCAATTCCCCCCCTCCTCTTGCATAAAATTGCCCTGTTCCCCTTGCCCACACCATCAATATGCCTGCCGCCAAACCGACCACAGACGAGAAATATCAATAATTCATATTTCAAACAATTAAACACCAATGCATACACCAAGTGAATATATATGAGTCATTCTCAATAATTGACCGATAAGTTAAGGGATTGTTCTTATCTTTTGATTTTATTGAAATAATTGGTAACTTATCGATAAAATCAATTGTTTTTGTCATATCGATCTATTTTATTGATCATTAAAAACATCTCTGCTATCCTATGTAATATAAATTTTCAATATAAATCAATGGAATGAGTAAATATCATGGCTTACTGCGAGTATGTCGCCTATTGCCCACATTGTGATATTTCCATAGAGCTGACAGGGAACGTTCCTCCCTACGTTGAGGGGGCGGGCTGCTGCTGGATGTGCAGTAAAAAACTCATCCTGATTTTCAAAAAGTCGGCAAAAAACCGTGCACGCCATCGACAAGATTGCGGCTCATCTGCCAACCCGCGCACCAGATAGGATTATTACTGATTAGGATGATCAACTATGCCTGATATTCATATCTACACGGTGAGTAATGACCGCTATTTCTCCGCTGGCTTACACGCGCTGCTTAGGCACGGTGAAACGTTGCCCCACAATAAAATAGCGTTGCATGAATTACCCTTCGAGAAAGAGACATTTGAGGCTCACACCCTGCCGGAGCTGAAAAATAGCGCCTGTGATTTTCTGATTTTGGATTGCAGTTGTGGCTTTATTAATTATTACGGCGCCTGTTCCGCGCTCTATGCCGCCCTGGAACAGGGCACGCTGGAGACCAGGATCATCTTGATGTATGAAAACAGCCTGTGCCTGACCAACCCGGATATGTACAACCATTTTATCACTCTGGATAAAAATGCCTGCGTAGAGGATATCTTGCTAGCGATATTCCCTCGCCAAACGGTGCAGGATGAGTTTGATGCCGAGGTAGAGGAAGCCACAAGCCGGCAGTATCTGACCGGCCGAGAGCTGATCGTCATCAACGAAATCTACAGCGGTGCACAGCCTTATGAGATCGCCAAAAAGCTCAAGCTCAGGCTAAAAACCATCAACTGCTATAAAAACCGGGCGATGAAAAAGATTTGTAGCAAAAGAACGTTGGATGCATACGCATAACGGCCTGTTCGCCAGGTTAGTTCCCCCTTCATCGGCGGCGGCTTCACCTTGTTCGGGGTACTCCGCCACGACGAAAGCCGGGAGCCAACATCACGAGATCATATAGGCTGTCTCGGCATCCATCTTTATCTGAACCCCTTGTGACTTCTATGCCCAACCAGATCTGAAAGTCTGCTCAGTGCCAACAGCGGACGTTATGCTAATCATTGATGAGATGATTCGGTTGGAGCGTACGCTTAGCCAGTTTCTTTTTCAGAATGATAACCATGATTGGGAACCCTGATGCGGAAATTGCACATACCCCCAGCAACGTGTTCATATTTTGTGGTGCTATGGCGTGCCCAGGTAATAGAAAAGCTGACAGAAAAAATGCGACCGTTGTGATCATGTACATTATTGATGACTGCAATGAAGAGAATCCCGCTAGTTGCCTGTCATCAGGAAACTGAATGGTCAGCGCTGAGGAGGAAACCAGACGACTGTATGATGCACCGAGAAATACAGTAATAAATAGCCCCGCATGCGGATAGCCCAGAATGGGTATTAGCAAACTCACTATAAAGACGATGGTTGACCCTGTAGCCAGAACCAAAGCAGAGAAACGGGAAGTTAACGCGCCTGTCATTTTTGTTGACAGGTATCCTGCAATGCCCCCGGCGAAAAACAGCCATGGCAGCAGGTCTTGAGAGGCGCCCAGCAGTTGGGTCATTAATGGTACCAGAACAGGAATGATCAGCATCGGGCTAAATTGTACCAGCGCATTACTGGAAGCGAACAGCAAAGTATTAACGTCGAGTGGCAGTGCGTGGGGTGTGTCGAAAGAGAGTGGATCCGGAGGGATGATGGAAACAATCAGTGGCAATGCCAACAAACACAGCGTACTGATAAACCACAAAGCGACATGCCAGCCGTAATGAGCACACAAAAATAGTATCGCGGGCATTCCGACAATGCTTACCATCGAAAATGATGCAATGACCGTCGCCAACATTTTTCCGCGCAAGTTAGCCGGTGCGAGATTTATCAATATACTGATACCCACCCCCATTGTTGTGCCTCCTACCAGTCCTGCGCAGAATCGTAATGCAAGCAGAAGACTAAAACTGGAGGTGAATGTCGTCAAAAATGTCAGTATCCCCAGGAGTGCCATATTGACGAAGAGAAAACGTTTCTTATTGAAACGACCAATCCAGTAAAAGGCGATAATTCCCGAGAGGACTGCCCCGGAGGTGTACATGCCGGATACGTAGCCTGAGAATGATACGGGAACGACGAAGTCTGCTGCCATAAAAGCAAAAACAGGGTTGAACATCATATATTCCAGTGCATTCGTGAACTGGATAAAAGCCATGACAACCGCCATCCGGATGAGGGCTTTATGATTAAACGTTGTTGTGACCAGTGACATAGCAAGCGACCTGTGGATGAAAGATATCTGAGTTTAACTGCTATCAATGCGGCTCATTAGATGGTAAAACCGACACTTATTGTTATCATTTATGGGATAGTTTATGCGGCCAGCTCTTGATTTTAATACCCTGAAAGTTTTCATTGCGGTGGTTGAAAGAGACAGTTTTGTTGGGGCATCGAAAATCCTTGAAATGCCGACATCAAACGTGAGTCGTTGTATTTCTCAGTTAGAAGACAGACTGAATCTTCAGCTTATTGAGCGCAACACCCGACATATGAAACTCACCCAGGCGGGACACCTGCTCTATACCCGGGCGAAGCCATTACTGGAAGCGCTTGAGCAGACTGAAACAGAATTAACGTTGCGGCAAATGCAGCTCAAGGGGCCACTACGTATCTGTATTCCCAATGAAATAGGTCCTGCACTGCTGGGTTCTGTGGTTGCCGATTTTGCCTGCCAGCACCCGGATCTGGAAATTAGCTGTGTCACAAATTTGTCTGGTTTTGAATCCCTGCGAGACGACCTGGATTTAGCCATCATTGTGAGCCGTGGCCAACTGGATGACAGTGATTACATAGCCCGTCATCTGGTGACAATCCCTTGCACTATCGTTGCAGCCCCCTCCATCATTCAGCGTTATGGCATCCCTTCTCGTATACAGCAATTTGAAGAATTACCCTGTATTACCACGGTAAATGCACTTAAAGGTGCTCCCTGGCAGTTTATGAGTAAAAAGGGGGGATTCGAGACGATTAAGGTTAAAGGCCATTACAGGGTAAACAGCGGAGAGATGGCAGGATGCGCGGCGGTAGCGGGTGTTGGTTTCGCCATTCTTTCGAAACAGGCCTGCCAACCCTACATCGACGATGGACGGCTGATCGAGATTAAGTTTGAACAACCGCCAGCCCCACTTCAATTGTTCGCACTTTATTCTGACAGGCGTTATTTGCCAGCTAAAACGCGAGCGCTCATTGATTACATACAGCAGAATTTGAGCAATACATCCTTAGCAACCTAAGACTACATTAAACAGCCACAGAGAGTCCTGGTGTTACACTAATCTCTAAATGCACAATGTCTGCTACTCGCTCTTAGCTGACGCGGTTCCGCCCTGTGGACTGCTAAGTTCCTGAAGCGGGCTTTGCAAACACTACGTCGCGTCAATCAATGGGAAGCATATAACACCAATATGCTTTCCTGTTCCAGACTCAAACGAACTTATCCAACGCATCAGAACTGTTTCCTCAGTCATAACTAGCCACAGCAGAGAACACCGACTAAATAGGGTTCTAGTGGCGTTGGATAGGACTTCCTGTGGTTCTTGGGCAAACTTGTGTCTGTAAGCCATTCATATGAATTAAGCCTATTAGTTTGATGGGATTAGGCGCTCGACACGATTCAACAGATTGCCCCGCCTACCAGGCTTGGAAGGAGGCCGATAAGAAGGGAAATTGGCTATCTCATTCTTGAACGCTTTGTTGAAAAATGAAGCTGTTCACAGCCTGAAGTGAACATTTCCTATCAGAGAAATTTCCCGATCTCTATGAGGCATAACCGTGCTAGCTCTCACTAAATGAACAAATTCAGGTTGTTGCCACTTTCCATATACATTAAAGTATCTTATATATTATAAATATTTTATTTGCATAGATTGGGATGCATTCACGCCATCAATAAGGAAATATGAACATGGATGCGAGTGGCCTGCGGTTTACGTTAAGTGTGGGGAACCTGCCATCTAAAACCTTCGTGGTATCAGGTTTTACGTTGCACGAGCAATTTTCTGCCCCTTTCACGCTTGAACTGGAGGTTGCCAGTGCCAGCCCCAATGTGGAGTTCCGTTCAATTCTAGACAATACCGCCACGCTGACCATTTGGCGTGAGACAGAAGTACAGCGTATCGTGAATGGCATTGTTACTTCCGTCGAGCAAGGCGATTCAGGACTTCATCAAACACGTTACCGACTCAGTGTGCACCCCGCCCTCTGGCGAGCAGGATTAAGACAAAACTCCCGCATTTTTCAGCAACAGGGTTTTCTGGAAATTCTTGAAACCTTGATGAAAGAAAATAAGATCAGTGACTATGCCCATGCTTTTCGCTACAAGCATGCACCCAGAGAGTTTTGTGTTCAGTATAATGAAAGCGATCTGGATTTCCTTCATCGAATGGCGGCAGAAGAAGGCATCTATTATTTCCTCGAGCATGAGAATGACAGGCACACGCTGGTCTTTGCCGACGATAACATCATCGTGAATGAAGGGCCGACGCTATCCTACTACCCAAATCAACAACAAACCTCACTCGATGAACCTTGCATTACCACCTTCAAGCGCCGGGAAAGTCTGCGCCCTTCAGAGGTATTGCTGAAAGATTACACCTTTAAAAACCCCTTGTGGGCCGCTGAATATCGCGATCGCGCTCGAGATGATGAACATCAGTCAGCGGAATATCTGCATTATGATTATCCTGGCCGCTATAAAGACACCGGTCCAAGCGGGGAAAAGTTTTCCCAATGGCGCATTCAGGCACTACGTAATGATGCCCATCAGGGCGAAGGGGCTAGTAATTGTCCTGCTCTACAACCCGGTGTGCGCTTTACCCTAGAAAACCATCCACTGGACACACTGAATACAAGCTGGCAAGTCACCCAGGCTATCCATAGCGGGCAACAACCCCAAGCTCTGGAAACTGTATCGGGAGGGCAAGGCACAACCATAACCACTCAGTTTGCGTTTATTCCCAATAATCAGACATGGCGCCCACTTTCACGGCCAAAACCACGCATTGACGGAGCCCAGATTGCGATTGTCACTGGTCCACCCTCAGAAGAGATTTATTGTGATCCTTATGGTCGGGTCAAGGTGCGTTTTCTTTGGGATCGTTCAGGGAAAGACGATGATACCAGCTCCTGTTGGATACGGGTATCGCATCCCTGGGCGGGGCCTCGTTGGGGGATGTCGGCCATTCCGCGCATTGGTCATGAAGTGATTGTTGAATTTTTAAACGGTGATCCTGATCAGCCGGTGATAATCGGCCGCACCTATCATGCCAACCATCTGCCTCCTGGTAATTTGCCAGGCAGCAAAACCCAGATGTCGATCCGTTCAAAAACCCATAAAGGCGAAGGATTTAACGAACTGCGTTTTGAAGATGAAAAAGATAATGAAGAAGTCTTCGTTCACGCACAAAAAAACATGGCAATACGGGTGCTCAATTCGAAAGACGAACGGGTGAACTACAACCGTAGCAGCAGTATCGGGCATGATGAAGAACTGGTGGTTGCCAACGATCGAAAAGTGACAGTTGAAGGTAATCAGGATCAGAAAATCACCGGTAACAATCTGGTGATGACGGAAGGCGACCGAGGTATACAGGTCAAGGGCGATCTGGCACAGAAAGTTAGCGGCGTGTTCAGTGTGGACAGCAACGGCGATCTGACGCTACAAAGCAATAGCAAACTGACGCTGAAAGTGGGTGGAAGTTTTGTTGTTATTCATGCCGGTGGCGTGGATATCAAGGCCCCCTCAATTAATCTGAATTCTGGTGGTAGCCCTGGTGATTTACTGACCCCAGCCAGCCCGGCAGTTTTAAAAGCAGCGGCGCTTGCAGGTTCAATGTTTGTCGCACATTGCCCACTGAAGGATAGCTAAGGTATGGAAGAACATAAACTGTACGCTATTATTGACGGTGCGTTAGAAGCCGATCTCCAGCTTATGCTCGAGCGTTATAATCCCCCGCACTGTTGTCTGTATGCCGAGCCGGTGCAACCGGAACTCCTTGAGCTTGCTCCCTGGTTGGTTATGGTCGATCAGCAGGTTGAAGCCTGGCTGGGGACTCGCGAAACGCCATGGGGAATTTATATCTATTCAAAGGCCAATATAAAATCGTTGCGTCAACATTTACGCAAATATTTACACGTATTGCTCCCTGATCAGGAAAACCAGTCTATTTCCGTTTTTATGATCCACGTAATATCTGGGATTTTCTTAAAGTATTATCTGACTGGGATGTACATACCTTCTTGGGACCTATTACTAAAGTCAGGACATTATACAAAGCGGTTGAACGTGAAGATGACTTTTCGGCGATACGCGAACCATTTCCCAATGATGCAAAGTCGGGAAGGAAAATGCTGAAAATAACCGAGGCGCAGTACGGGGAAATCAATGCATTTGCGGAGAAGAGATATATTAACGTTCTGGCTTCAGATGTTGAGGCGTATTGGCTGTCAGGTCAAGAGGATATCGCTGAAGATGAGGACGATGACATCTTTAAAAGGATACATAATGGCACTTACTTCGATATAATAGATGAGAGCCCTACTATTTTCATATCGAAAAAAACGGCATGCAATGAAAAAAGGGATGCTTATTCCTTTGCTACCAAGTGCTTTTATTTCTGCAAGGAAAATACTATTACTGATGATCATTCAATAAGGGCAATGGTTCACCTTCTTCTCAAAAAAAACATCTCTACTATCGATATGATGCCTGATGCATGGAAAAATAAACTTACAGAAAGTCAAGCACCAGGATATTACCGGGTAGAATCTTTAATGCTCAGGGAATTAGGTGAAATCCCTGATGTGGCGCATTTAATCAAAGGAAGATAATATGGCCCGTTCTGTCGATGCAGGAACAGCCTGCGCAACCTGTAATAACCCGGACCCATGTATTCATGAGGTTGCGCTGGATTTTGATAAACAGCATCAAGTCTGGCCAGTCAAGCAGATGCTCTCGATGGATCTTCTGGATAAAGGTAAGGGGGCATCCGGCAGTATTAATATAACAACAAAGTGTAAAAAGGCAACTTCTCATACTGCTACACTTGAGAGCGTGAAATTTTCAGAAAAGATCCCACTCAACGCGAGTCAGGCAGTCACTTTGTTTTATAAGGATCAGAATCAGTCGCTGGTAGCAACCATGCCTTCAATCTGGTCATATTTATCTAATATTGCCAATCCAACTGATTTGTTCAATGACGGTAAACGCTATGATTTAGTCGTTAATGGCTGCGAAGGGAGACGTAATTACGCAACGCTCCGTGTTTTTCCTTCAGTGGAGTTTACCTACTCGGTTGCTTTTACGTATGCCTTTTCTCATAAGGAACGTACGATTAAAGAGCGCCGCGATGAACAGATAAAGGCTCGTCAAGCCATGGAGAATGTTAAACCGAAAAATGGTAACAAACTCCGCGCTGGCTGGGAAACGCATACTGATAAATTCAGTCTGACACAAACCACAGCTCTGGAATTTACCTATGCGCTTATAGTTCAGGGCGAGAATTACTCAGCGAAGTATGCTGAAAAAAACAAAAATAAATCCACAGCCAAGACACTGGATGCGATCTCTCGTATTGATAAATTATTGAGTAATAGCCAGAAATATCTTCTTCCCGCACCGAAATCAACCGGGACACAACAATATACCATCGCCGAGTTGAAAGTAGATCCGATGAACGTGGGGGTTGCCTATGCCTATTCAAGATTGGATACGGTCGCTAGCAGCACACATTTTATTGGTTTTAATGCAGCCCCTTTTTTGGGCCTGACAGGTAAATTGGACCTACTCCAACTGGCTGCGGCCTACTGTAAAATTGATGCGTTTGCCGATAAATGCCGTCAGGCACTGAAGCGCAAGAATGCCGGGGATAAAAATTATCTTGAAATTGAATGCTGCATCTTGCTGAAATGCACCCTCTCTTTCCGTTTTGGTGCTGCATTAAAACAGCAGATATGGACGTTTGACGCCGGTAAAAACAATGACCTGAAATTTAGCCTGGAAGGTAAGGTAAATGCGGCCTTTAAAACCAAGGTGATGATTATGGAGGTTTCACTCAATGCGAGTGGAACCTTCAAAACCGCCGCAGGTTTTAAACTGGATCAGCATGATAATGGTATCGATTTGGTGGGCTACCATGATGGTATCTTGGCTGAGGTGGAGTTTAGTGCTGATGTTAGCTGGGATAAATCAGGAGCACCGGTACAAAGTAGCAACGCGAGGAACATAAAAAAGAAAAATAAATGGGTGATAGCAGCCCCGTTAAAAGAGAGTGAGTCCGCTCTGCGGGTGAATTTGATCGGCAAAGAGAGGCCGATCGTCAAGCCTAAAGTGATACCAGGCGAACCCTGGGCCATGGGTTCTAACCCTAAAGGGAACACTCCACCCAAGCCGAATAACGAGCCTTGGGCAATGGGTTCCAACCCAAAATGGAATAAATAAACCGCAAAGCCGTGTTTAGCGAAAAGAGAATTAAGATGAGATTACCTAAATTAGCGTTACTATTATCAGGAGTGATGATGACATTAACTGCCAATGCGGAAGAGCCACGGTTGTATATCCGCAGCCTGTTTGATATCGAATATGCCTTTTGCGCCATCAAAACCAACGGGGTATTGGGTATGGATAATCGTAATTCGGCGCGCGAGGGACGCGGCTTTGGTACCTCCAGCACCGCAGCCATGCTATTTCTAGAAAATGGTGAAAATGAGATCAGCCTGGAGTTTGGTGCTTTGGGCTGGTTTAACGAAAAGGCTATGTCAGAATCAGAACGGGAGCTGTTTAATTCACAAGCGGGTTGCAAACTAGAGCTGACGGCAATGCGTGGCAACAAAAGTGAGGTACTGAGTGCAATTGAAGTAGGTATAGGCACGGATGGCCTGCCGGAAGCGAAAATGCCTGTGGATGAGCCGAAGTATAAAGCTATCAGCAGTTCAGTAGTTCGACAGAAAATACAGGCCGAGCATGTAATACCAGGACATAAGGATAGTGCTTATTTTAGTCCTGGTGAGTATCCAGCACAGATGGAACTGTATCGTTTTAGCCGTCAGGTCAAAGTCAGTGGACTTCCAGAATGGCCTTGGGTAAAGGCCACATCCTATACCGATACTCCAGAACAACGTAAAGGGTTAGAACAGGCTTATCTCAAAGTCTGGCAGGCTCTGAACAGTAAAGATATGGCAACTTTTCGTCAGCAACTGAAATTATCACTGGCGGCTTGGTCTTGGTCAACAGGGGAGACAGGAGATAGTATTTTTTCTGATCGTAAAATAAGCACTGATATCTATACCCCACATTTTAAAATGATCCCAATTAACTGGCAGGATTATGATGTACAGATAATGAATAATGGGCGTTTGGTTAGGTTGGTTAACAAGTCAGATCCTTCATACTCCCCTATATCTTATTATTGCGATGGAGATGGTTACATTGCTCTGAATACTATATCTCCAATATTCTCCGTAATTAATGGTGAATTTGTGTTAGTGATTTAACCATTAGGATGGATATTGATAATCAATACCCATCCGGATTGTTTGTTGGGAATAGTCTGAGGTAAAGGGCTAATACAAGGAGGTTAACATGAAATCATTGCGTATCGCTTTATTGTGTTTTACCTTGTGTATAGCACAAAACAGCGTCGCTGAAGATCCACGGTTGTATATCCGCAGCCTGTTTGATATCGAATATGCCTTTTGCGCCATCAAAACCAACGGGGTATTGGGTCTGGACAATCGCAATTCGGCACGACAAGGCCGCGGTTTTGGCACCTCCAGCACCGGCGCCATGTTAGCTATGGAGAATGGCGAGAATGAAATAAGTCTGGAGCTTGGTGCCTTGGGCTGGTTTGATAAAAAAGTTATGTCAGTGTCACAACGCGCTCAATTTAACCCACAGGCAGGTTGCAAGCTGGAGCTAACGGCAATGCGTGGCAACCAGAGTGAGGTTTTGAGCGCTATTGACGTTGGTATTGGTAAAGATGGCTTTCCGGAAGCGAAAGCTCCAGCAGATGAGCCCAAGTATATGACCATCAGTGGGCCAGTGGTTCGACAGAAAATACTGGCCGAGCAGGTAGTGCCAGGGCATAAGGATAATGAATATTTTAATCTATATAAATATCCACCGAAGATGGAGGTTTATCGTTTTAGCCGCCAGGTCAAGATCAGTGGTTTGCCGGAGTGGCCTTGGGTCAAGGCCACTCCCTACACCGATATCCCAGAGCAGCGTAAATTGTTAGAACAAGCTTATCTCCAAGTCTGGATGGCGATGGATAATAAAGATCTCTCCACTATCCGTCAGCAACAGAAAATAGCATTAGCGGCCTGGGCTTGGTCAACAGGGGAAACGGAAGAAAGTATCTTTGCTGATAGCGGAATAGGTGACGATACAAATAACCCCAAGTTTGAAATGATCCCAATTAACTGGCAGGACTATGATGTACAGATAATGAACAAAGGGCGCATGGTGAAACTTGTTAATAAATCAGACCCTTCAGTTTCGCCACTATCTTACTATTATGATTCTGATGGTGATATGACTATGAGCTCTACATCTCCAATATTCTCATTAATGAATGGTAAGTTTGTTCAAGTAATTTAACTAATGAGGTGGGTGTTGATTATCAATATCCAT
The DNA here is from genome assembly GCF_003668775.1 of Serratia sp. 3ACOL1. Classification (NCBI taxonomy): domain Bacteria; kingdom Pseudomonadati; phylum Pseudomonadota; class Gammaproteobacteria; order Enterobacterales; family Yersiniaceae; genus Serratia; species Serratia sp. 3ACOL1. The sequence goes on from NZ_CP033055.1 coordinate 2,662,378, forward strand.
CCTAATTTTTCCACAAGGAAAAACCAAGATAAAGGGATGCTACAAGGAGGTTAAATGAAATCATTGCGTATCGCTTTATTGTGCTGTGTCATGGGCATAGTGCAAAGCAGCATAGCCGAAGAGCCAAGGTTGTATATCCGCAGCCTGTTTGATATCGAATATGCCTTTTGCGCCATCAAAACCAACGGGGTATTGGGTCTGGACAATCGCAATTCGGCACGACAAGGCCGCGGCTTTGGTACCTCCAGCACCGCAGCCATGCTGTTTCTAGAAAATGGTGAAAATGAGATCAGCCTGGAGCTTGGTGCCTTGGGTTGGTTTGATAAAAAGGCGACATCAGTTTCAGAACGTACCCAGTTTAACCCACAGGCGGGTTGCAAACTGGAGTTGACGGCAATGCGTGGCAGTAACAATGAGATACTGAGCGCTATTGAAGTAGGTATTGGTAAAGATGGCCTGCCGGAAGCCAAAGTGCCTGCGGACGAGCAGAAGTTTAAAACCATAAGCGGGCCAGTGGTTAGGCAGAAAATACCGGCTGAACAAGTGGTACGGGGGCATAAGGACGACGAATATTTTAATCCATATAAATACCCATCAAAAATGGAGGTTTATCGTTTTAGCCGCCAGGTCCAGATCAGTGGACTACCGGAATGGCCTTGGGTCAAAGCGACTGCCTATACCGATACTTCAGAACAGCGCAAAGGGCTAGAACAAGCTTATACCAAGATCTGGCAGACACTAAACAATAAAGATCTAGATACCTTCCGTCAACAACTGAAAATATCATTGGCGGCTTGGGCTTGGTCAACTGGTGAAACGGAAGAAAGTATTTTTGTTGATCGAGGTATGAAATCTGATATCCATAACTCACAGTTTAAAATGATCCCAATTAACTGGCAGGATTATGATATACAGATAATGAACAAAGGTCGTCTGGTAAGATTAATCAATAAATCAGATCCATCAATTTCGCCACTGTCATACTATTGTGATTCGGATGGAGATTTAGTTATGAGGTATATATCTCCAACATTTTCGTTAATAAACGGTAAGTTTGTATTGGTAATTTAACCAACAGGATGTGTATTGATAACCAATACACATCCTGATTTTTCTGCAAGGAAGAATTATGATAAAGGGCTGCTACAGGGAGGTTAAATGAAATCATTGCGTATCGCTTTATTGTACTGTGTCATGGGCATAGCGCAAAGCAGCATCGCTGAAGAGCCACGGTTGTATATCCGCAGCCTGTTTGATATCGAATATGCCTTTTGCGCCATCAAAACCAATGGGGTATTGGGTTTGGACAATCGCAATTCGGCACGACAAGGCCGCGGCTTCGGTACCTCCAGCACCGCAGCCATGTTAACTATGGAGAATGGCGAAAATGAAATAAGCCTGGAGCTTGGAGCCTTGGGGTGGTTTGATAAAAAAGCTATGTCAGCATCAGAACGTGCCCAATTTGACCCACAGTCGGGTTGCAAACTGGAGTTGACGGCAATGCGTGGCAGTAACAATGAGGTATTGAGCGCTATTAAAGTAGGTATCGGTAAGGATGGCCTGCCGGAAGCCAAAGTGCCTGCGGACGAGCAGAAGTTTAAAACCATCGGCACACCAGTGGTTAGGCAGAAAATACTTGCTGAACAAGTGGTACGGGGGCATAAGGACGACGAATATTTTAATCCATATAAATACCCTTCGAAAATGGAAGTTTATCGTTTTAGCCGTCAGGTCAAGATCAGTGGACTGCCGGAATGGCCTTGGGCTAAAGCCGCTCCCTATTCCGATACCCCAGAACAGCGTAAAGGGCTAGAGCAGGCTTATCTTCAGATCTGGCGGGCCATGGATAATAAAGACCTCGCCACTCTCCGCAAGCAACTGAAATTATCATTGGCAGCTTGGGCTTGGTCAACAGGTGAAACGGAGGAAAGTATTTTCGTTGATCGCGATATGGTTTCTGACATTCATAACTCGCAGTTTAAAATGATCCCAATTAACTGGCAGGATTATGATGTACAGATAATGAACAAAGGTCGCATGGTTAGATTAATCAATAAATCAGATCCTTCATTCTCACCACTTGCATATTATACAAATGATGATGGTTCTATGAGTATAAATTTCATAGCTCCAATATTCTCATTAATAAATGGTAAATTTTTGCAAGTGATTTAATCCGTAGAGTAGGTGTTAGTTATTAATACCTACCCTTATTTTTACAAGTAAAGAGGAAACTAACATCATGGGCAATGCAGTTAAACTTGGTGATCAAGATACCGGCCACGGTAGTCATCCACCGACTCCAGTCGTAACAGGTTCTTCAACCGTTAAAGTTGATGGTTCTCCATTAGCTCGACAGGGTGATGCTTTAGCTTCTCATGGGCATAATCGAACTATCAGTGGCGGATCATCCAGCGTATTTATTGACGGGCAACCTGCTGCTCGTACAGGTGATGCGGTTAATTGTGGCGGTGTACTGATTGGTGGGGGTAGCGTTAACATTGGGTAGTTGGACTATCCCGTTTGAAACGAGTTGTTACCCCAAGTGCGGCTACAAGTCGTTTCAGCGGGAGAATCGGGCCAGCAAGCGAGACAAAACCATCAATGCTATAACTGTGATGAGGGATTCAATCGTTTGTGTGGAAATATACCCGCACGCCCTTGTTGCTCCCACCCTATTCGGCAAGGGCTTGGCCGATACTACTTTTGTACCAAACTTCGGTGCTGTTCCAGCTCATAATCAATAAATGCGTTAATCATCGTACGGTAAACTTTTTCAATAATGTCTTCGGGGAGTCCGACCACAGCGGCTTCTACCCTGACCTTATCAATGACCCTCTGAACCCTGTCGGGCGCACGAACAGCATCCTGATCTTTTTTGAATCCAGCAGCTGCCTTCACCAACCGGCCACGTTCGGCAATGAGTGAAACAAGTTGGGAGTCGATGCCATCTATGGCCTTTCTCACGTCTTCGATAGAAGAAAAATGCATTCACGTACTCTTTAGCTAGTTCAAAAGTACACGCTATCATAGCTATCGATGACTGTCCTACCCTTTTTAAGATTCCTATCGGGTCCTGCTGCCTTTGCCACATTCGCCTATAGAGAGGTTGAGCAAGTCACATAGGTTACGCCGTCTAACGGGAAACTGAATAAATTACCGTTTCCCAGGTAAACATAATGCCGTTCGTTACCGGCCGCGGTAAGTTCCCTCCCCCAGTAGTTACCCATAAACCAACCGTTAGAGTATCGACTCATGCTGCCCCATTCATTCCATAATCTGGCATTGGCATCCCGGTTGGCCCCGGTCTGGGCTATCGGGGTTCGGTCTGTCATCTCACTATAGCTCGGCACCGCGTAGCCTCCCCCTTGGGAACTGCACCACGCGGCAGCCTCACTGGGTTCCATAAGGAAGTGGCTATTATTCCTGAACCAGCGGTTGACGGTAAATTGATAGGTTAACGTTGAGCCATTGCCTGTATGTTCGGCCGTAATGGTGACCCGATTATTAGCCGATGTAGGTTCTTGATTAAAGCTCACATTACCGCTGCCATCCACGCTGGCCCAACTCTGATCGCTACTCCAGCTATAGGAACTGTTCCCGGCAGGATCCTCGCCAACCACCAACTGAAATTCCGCACCGGTAAAGCCTGTTTTAGGGAAGCCATCATCAGCCGAGAAAGAGGCGCCGTTGGCCAAGATATGCGTCATCTGCACGTCATCAAAAAACGCAACGTTGACGGTAGCAGAAACACCATTGGCGGTGGTAGCAGTGACATCACTATTGACGGCAGTGTCACTGGTCAGAGCTATTTTTACCTCACCGTTGCTGTCCGTAACGCCACTGGTAGCCAGCAGCGTTACGCCGTTGGTCGCAGTGAAGTTTACCGTTTCACCCTCAATACTGTTGCCATGGCGGTCTTCGACATAGACCACCACATTATTATCGTCGATACCATTGGCCAGCGCATTGTCCTGGGTGACTTCCGCATGCACAACCTCCACTGGGCCGGCAACAAACAGTGTATTGACCGTCTGAGCATCATCATCAATCCTGGCCGTTACCTGAGTGGTACCTGCAATCACATTCGTCACATACGCCGTTGCCTCGCCCCCAATTCCAGTTTGCGCACTGGCCGAAATCGCGCCCATATTATCGGCATCGAAAAGCACCGTTGCGCCCACAACAGGTGTACCGTCCAGATACTGAACGGTAGCATGTACGGTGTTCACCGCCAGCCCATCGGCAACCGCCCCCAGAGGAGACTCGGCCCATACCAGGCTGGAAAGCATCCGCTGCCACTTGATATTGATAGGGTTAGGTAGCTGAACCGGCAGCCCCTCACTTGGAATGGTAATATCGGGATTGGTTTGAGGGGTTACGATCACGTTCAACGCACTGCCCGCCAGGATGTTGCTGAGCTCCAGAGTATAACTGGGGCTGGTTGCCCCATTAATGGCAGCACCGTCCAACGTCCACTGGTAGGTCGTTCCCTGTTCCGCATCGCCATCCACATCATTGAAGGAGGATGTCACGGTAATCACCTCCCCGGCCCGCGGCTTGACATTGTCTACCGAGAGCGTAGTGGTCGGTGGCCGCCCGTGGACTGGCTGGGTAGATTGCTGGACAGCCTGCACCACCTGGCTCATCACGACGATCAGAACCAGTAATATCCTGAATACAAAAACCTTAAAGATATTATTGCGATGCAACATCCAGCGTATCCATCATACTGATTTGTTAAACCAACTGGCCCAGGCACACCTTAAGCATGCCTGGGCTGACTCTTGATTACTGAGCTGCAGGGTTGCTGACAACTACCTGAACTCTCAGTCTCTGGTCTGTCCGTACAGGGGTATATGTGCTGCTTGTTGCCCCGCTTATGTTGCTGTAAGTATTTGTTCCCTGGCCAGTTTCAAGCTGCCACTGGTAGGTCACGCCATTACAGGTACCACCCGCACAGGTTGCTGTCGCAGTCAGAGTAGAGTCAACCTGTGGATAGCCACCAACTTCACCGGTAACCGTCACGCCGGTGACTGTCCCACCAGCAATAACTGTCAAGGTATTGGAGGGAACCACTAAACCCACGGCCGGATCGGTAATGGCCGGGTCGGTGTGCGGAGTCACTAACACGGTAATAGCTTTGCCCAAGTCTCCGGCAACAATGGTGTAGGTATTATTGGTCGCTCCTGCAATATCTGCACCATCAGCCTGCCATTGGTAGGTTTCCGGTATCGCCGTATCACCATCCGCATCGCTGAACGCCCCTGCGGTACCGACACTCAAGGTATCTCCGATATCGATCAAACCGTTGCCACTGGCATTGTCAGAAACGATGGTGCTCTGCGTCACTACCGGGGCCCGCCCTCTTACGGTAGAAGTCGGGCTGGAGGTCACCGCCGACCAGGCAGAACCGACTATCAGCATGCTGAGCAACATTCCCGATAGCAAAGGAACCAGCCCTCTGCGTGAGCCAATCTTGTTGTTCATTGTTTTCTTTCCTCTGCTGTACTCAAAATCAATGTTTGAATCACCTTCCAGACCTGCCTGGAAGAATGATAAAACCCCGGTCTTAATGCGATACCACTCGAACAGCCCGTTTCTGTAAGTTTGCCGTCACCGTCAATGTTTCTGAGGTTGCGCCAGGAATAGCGACAAAGACCCCCGAACCTGCAGATGACTCCACTTCCCACTGATAATTCATAGGTATTCCGTTACACAAAGCAATTGAACACATTGCAACGGCCAGGAGGTTATCCCCAACGACAGGATGCCCAGTCAGCTCGGTGCCGTTGCTGTATATCAACAATTTGACCGGTGTTTCTGGTACAAAAGAGATCTCTGTACTCGCCAAGTAGTCACCAATAGAGGCAGTAACTGTGACGACTCCGGCATTAACATTGGCTAGCTCCACCGTCACCAGCCCCTCATTATCTGTTCTGGCCATAGGGGACAGGACCGTCGCACCATTGTCTACCTCAAACTCCACTGCGGTAGCATCGATAGGATTGCCATGGCTATCGGTTACCCTTGCTTCAACCTTATTCACATCGACGCCATTAGCGTATGCATGATCGCTAATCACCATCAGCTCAATGGTGGCAGCGCTGCGATCGGCGGTGAGCACCACGTCGTGTGACTTCATCTCCACGGCGGCACCATTTACTGTAGGAACTACGGTTACCGTGCCTGCGACTGTTCCACTCAGTTTGGCGCTGTACACGCCGTTATTTTCCGTTACCGCGCTCAAAGTAACTTCGGGAATGCCCGTAACCTCAAAGGCCACCGTTAACCCGTTAATTGGCTGGTGATTGGTATCCTGGGCAGTAAAGTCCAACGTACTGGTCTGTAAACCATCAGCAATAATTTCTGCCGGTTCTACGCTAAAAAGGGAGTTTTCCGGGCTCAGTACCTGACTACTCACGATTAAATTAACTTTAGCTGAAGCCAGAGAGATATCATTAATTGTTGGAGCAATAATAGCTTCTCCCTGGGAGAAACCTGCCGTTAACTGATAGGTGTAGACCCCCGGTGCGGTCTCGGTAACGGCACTTAACAACGGGTTACTGATAGGCTGGGTTGTCCCCGTATTCGGTGTAAAATGCAATTCCGCTATCAGTTGGTCCCCCATTCCCTGAACCGGCAAGTTGTTAAGGTCTTTTAAAGTCAAGGTAATCATGCTTTTGGTAACGCCATCAGCAGGTATTTCGACTGGGGAAGCCTGAGTGCTGGAATTGACTATGCTGACATTTTGTTGCGTGACAACGATCTGCGTGGTACTGCGGTTTGAAGCATTGCCCTGATTATCATAAGCCACGGCAGCTAAGGTGTAGTTATTATTGCCAGCCATAAAAGGGGGTAATTTTAGCGAAATACTTTGTGAGGATGTTTGTATTACCATCCCCCCGGCTGCCACCAGCGATGCGCTATCCCAATCGATGCGTTCAAGCCCATATTTCGCCGTCACCTGTGCATCCACTTTGATCGTTTCAAAAGCACTTCCGGTCATTTGATCGGGCAATGCCAATTGGATTAACGTTTGTTTCTGGTACTCCAGCACAATCTGGTTATTACGCTCCACCAGATCATAACGGCTACCGGCCAGAGTACGGCTTGCAGCCACCGCAGAGGGATCAATTTGCGCCTGCCAGGATTCCCCCAGACGGTAGTTCAGTTGCATACTGATGCTGCTATCGTTACGGCTACCTTTACCTGCACGGTGCTCTGCTCCAATAGTGATCAGGGGGATCGGTGTATAGTTGATCCCCGCGGTGACCGCATAGGGATTTTTCTGCCGGTCATCCTTGCCAAACAATGCCACTTCGTCACCCCGGTACTGCTCAAACATCAACTTTCCACCCAACTGAGGATAAGCGGGCAAATAAGCCTCTGCCCGCAGATCATAGCCGTTGGCAGGGCGCTCATTGTAATCGGCAAAATCCCGGGATTGATGCCAATCGGTGAGAGCCAGATAGCTGTTAGCCGATAGCTTCAGGTAATCCGTCCAGGCTTCAACCCCAAAACCGACACGGTCGTTCTTACCCGTCATGTCACGATCATAAAAGGCGTTAACCCCATACATCCAATTATCTTGCACAGTCCGAACGCCCGCCCCGAGATTCACGGTGTTGCGGCTGTCTTTGTTTCTCATCCCTAACTGGCTGAATAAAAGCGATTTCTTGTCATCATAAAGCGGTACCAGAAGATCTACCGAGCTCCCTTCCAGGCTGAAGTCATCATTAAGATTAAGTTGAACGCGCGCCGTACCATACGAACTCAGCCAATGTTGTGCCGAATCATTGATTTCACCCACCACCATCGAACGCGCCATGCCTGCCGCTGCCAACGGGGTGTTATCATCGGCTAACAGTGTGGTCCCTTTTAACAGGCCATGTGCCAGCCTCTCATTATGTTGAGAAAGGGGTACCGCTGGGGAAGCTTCCGTTTGCTGGTTTTTTAAGCGCAATGATGCTGCAGTCGGGATATCAATTTCATCGCCGCTCCCCAGTTGATTGAACGGTTTTGAAAATGAGCGAAACTGATTAGCCTTTTTTAACTCATCCAGCGTAATATGCTGTTTTTTGGCAACACTATAGACTGTCTCACCTAACGATAAGGTATATGGCTCGGTTTCATACAGGGTAACAGGCTTGGTTAGGGGAGCCGGGGCAAGCATTTTTGCTATTACTGGGGCAAAGGAAAGGCTCAACGGAAATAACAGTTGCAAGGTAATATTAATCCACACAACAAGAGGTTTGAATGCCACGTAGGAAAACTCTAACGGGATATCAGTTAGAGTAGTTGGGCTTTCGTTTCTTCACAAATGGGAGGAGGCATTGAACAACACTATACTGGCTTCAAACCGAGGCTCGCTCCCGTCATCAGCGGTTGTTGAACCAGTCCAGCGTGGTTAACTCTGCTGGCTACGGTAAAGCATTTTCCTTCATACACCCTCTCCATCTGCGGTACTCCGCATGACCAAAGCCTGGATCGAACATCACGCGATCGTATAAGCTGTAACGGTACCCTCTGCATCCCCGATAGGGCAGCCGATAAAGCCCAACCGGATGCTCGCATAGCCTCAAGCGAACCAACCGATCTATGCTCATCTTATCTTGATGTTTTATAAGGAGTATTATCATATGATTGATCTGTATTACGCACCGACTCCCAATGGGCACAAAATTACCCTGCTTTTGGAGGAGGTTGGTTTACCTTATCGTATCCATCGCGTAAATATCAGTGCTGGCGATCAATTCGCACCAGCGTTTCTGGCCATTTCTCCCAACAACAAAATCCCGGCCATCGTCGATCAACAACCCGTTGACGGTGGGGCCCCCATCAACCTGTTTGAATCGGGCGAGATCCTGCTCTATCTGGCAGAGAAAACCGGTAAACTGCTCAGCAAAGGGGTTCGCGAACGGGCAGCAACGCTGCAATGGTTATTTTGGCAGGTTGCCGGATTTGGGCCGATGCTCGGGCAAAATCATCACTTCAACCACTATGCACCGCAACCTGTCCCCTACGCTATAGAACGCTACCAGCAGGAAACCAAACGCCTGTATGGCGTACTGGAAACCGAGTTGCAACGGCACCCATACCTGGGCGGCGACAACTACAGCATTGCCGATATTGCGACTTATCCCTGGGTAGTGTCTCATCCACGTCAGCGCATCGATCTGGCGGATTATCCGGCGGTACGCAACTGGTTTGAACGCATCCGCAACCGCCCGGCAACGGAACGCGCCTACAAATTGGCAGATCAAGCCTAACGCTGCCTTCCCCTCTCTTGCATCGTGTACACATCGGAGGGGGAAACCGGTGTGATCTCCCCCGCGTTGCTCTCTTTAAGCGTCTGGCTACATTATCTTTTCTTCACTTTCCGTGTATTCTGAGTACAAACAATCAGACCTCCGGAGAATCTCTGATGCCATGCCAGCAACCCGATGCCATTATCCGTATTAAAAACCTGCGGTTACGCACCTTCATCGGTATCAAGGAAGAAGAAATCAACAACCGTCAGGACGTTCTGATCAACGTGGCGATCCACTACCCGGCAGACAAGGCGCGTAACAGCGAAGACATTAGCGACGCCCTCAACTATCGCACCATCACCAAGGCGATCATTCGCCATATTGAAGACAACCGCTTCGCGCTGTTGGAAAAATTAACTCAGGATGTGCTCGACATAGTGAAACAACATCCATGGGTAACCTATGCTGAAGTAGAGATAGATAAATTGCTGGCCCTACGTTATGCAGACTCGGTTTCCATGACCATGAGTTACCGACGGGAAACCGCTTAGCACTCACCCTACCAGGGAGGCCGACCATGAAGATACTGATTACCGGCGCAACTGGGTTGATCGGCAGTAGCCTGACCAGGCAACTGCTGCACCTTTCGCATGAACTCACCCTGTTGACGCGCAACGTCGCCAAGGCACGGGATAAGTTCGGCGATCGGCTCAGCTACTGGGCTTCGCTTGATGAACAACGCTCTCTGGACGGCTTTGATGCCGTGATCAACCTGGCGGGTGAGCCGATTGCCGACAAACGCTGGAGCAAGGCGCAGAAAGAACTGCTATGCCGCAGCCGTTGGGATTTGACCGAACGACTAGCCACGCTCATCGCCGCCAGCAATACGCCACCTTCGGTACTGATTTCCGGCTCGGCGGTCGGTTATTACGGCGATCAGGGCCAGGCGGTGGTAACGGAAGAAGAACCTCCGCACGATGAATTTACCCACCAGTTGTGCCAACGCTGGGAGGCTCTGGCCTTACGGGCACAAAGTAGCTACACGCGCGTTTGTCTGCTGCGTACCGGCGTTGTGTTGTCGCCTAAAGGTGGAGCGCTGGCGAAGATGCTGCCGCCATTCCGTATGGGGTTAGGCGGGCCGATCGGCAATGGCCGCCAATATCTGCCCTGGATCCATATCGACGATATGGTCAATGCCATCATTTACCTGTTGGACAACACTCCGCTGCGTGGGCCCTTCAACATGGTGGCACCTTATCCGGTGCATAATGAACAGTTCACCGCCACCCTGGCCAAGGTGCTGGATCGCCCGGCGTTTCTGCGTGCGCCAGCCTTTGCCATGCGGTTACTGATGGGTGAAGCGGCGGTGTTGGTATTAGGGGGCAACGGGCGGTGCCGAGGCGGTTGGAAGAGGCTGGATTTGTTTTCCGTTTCTTTGAGCTGGAACAGGCGCTGGATGATGTGATCAATCAACAGGCTTGATGCCCTCTCACCGTCTCCCGCAGGGAGACGGTGAGAGGAAAAATATCTACTTCAGCGCTCCAGAAAGGAACTGTTGTAAACGCGGGCTCTTAGGGTTACCAAACAGCTCCGCAGGTGGCCCCTGCTCTTCAATCAGCCCCTGATGCAGGAAAATGACGTGGCTGGAGACATGGCGCGCAAACTCCATTTCGTGCGTCACCACCACCATGGTTTTCCCCTCTTCCGCCAATTTCTGCATAATGCGCAGCACTTCGCCCACCAGTTCAGGATCCAGCGCCGAAGTCGGTTCGTCGAACAGCAGCACTTCCGGCTCCATTGCCAACGCCCGGGCAATAGAAACGCGTTGCTGTTGCCCGCCGGAGAGGTGCACCGGGTATTTGATTTGCGCCCGCGCGTCAATGCCGACCTTATCCAGATAGCGCACCGCCCGTTCGCGCGCCTCAGCCTTGCTCAGCCCCAATACCTGGATTGGAGCTTCCATCACGTTCTCCAACACCGTCATGTGGCTCCACAGGTTGAAGTGCTGGAACACCATGGTCAGGCGGGTACGCAGCAACTGCAGCTGTTTCTTGTCAAAGACTCTAAGCTGGCCATCCTTGTCGCGCACCATACGAATATTTTCATTATTCAGGCTGATGGTGCCTTCGCTGGGCTTCTCCAGGAAGTTGATGCAACGCAGAAAGGTACTTTTACCGGAACCGGAAGAACCGATAATGCTAATCACATCGCCCGCATTGGCCGCCAGGGAGACCCCTTTCAGTACTTCATGGTCACCATAACGCTTGTGCAGTTCGGTGACGGCTAATTTTTGTTCAGGCATGGTGGATCCCCGTCATTCATCGATGAGTTACGTGTGCCATCCAGCGTTTTTCTGCCCTGCGGAACAGGCTGATCAACGTATAGGAGATAATCAGATACAGCACGGCCGCAATGCCAAAGGCATAAAACGGCTGGTAGGTCGCCGCGTTGATATCGCGGGCCACCTTCAACAGGTCCGGCACCGTGGCGGTAAAGGCCAGTGCGGTCGAATGCAGCATCAGAATAACTTCATTGCTGTACGCCGGTAATGCCGAGCGCAGCGCCGAAGGCAAAATAATGCAGCGATACAGTTTAAAGCTGGAAAACCCATAAGCCCTGGCCGCTTCAATTTCCCCATGCGGCACCGAACGAATGGCCCCGGCGAAAATCTCCGTGGTATAGGCACAGGTATTCAGCGTTAGCGCCAAAATGGTGCAGTTTAATCCGCTGCGGAAAAACGCATTGAGCAGCTCCGTACCCCGCACGATTTCCAGGCTGTACATACCGGAATAAAACACCAACAGTTGTACGTACAGCGGCGTACCGCGGAAAACATAGGTATACAGCCACACCGGGTAGCGTACCCAACGGGTGGAAGAAACCCGAGCTACCGCCATCGGGATGGCCAACAGCCCGCCCATGACCACCGAGGAGATCAGCAGCCACAGCGTCACCGCCACACCGGTATAGCGATAGCCATCGGTCCACAGCAGTTGCTGCCAATACTGATGCAGGATATCGATCATAGTTCGGCCCTTTTGACGCCCAGTGAATAACGCCGCTCAAGCCACAGCAATACGCCGTTGGAAATCGTGGTGAACAACAGATACACCAAGCCTGCGACAATGGCATAGAAGAAAGGCTGATAGGTGCCCTTTCCTGCCAGCTGCGTGGCCTTTACCAGATCGTTGAGTCCAAGAATGGAGACCAAGGCCGTCGCCTTGAGGATCACCTGCCAGTTGTTGCCGATGCCAGGTAACGCGAAGCGCATCATGGCCGGAAACAGAATGCGGCGGAAAATCTGCGAGTTGGAAAAACCGAAGGCGGTAGCCGCCTCGATCTGACCACGAGGCACCGCCAGGTAGGCTCCCCGGAAGGTTTCAGTAAAATAGGCTCCGTAGATAAAGCCCAGGGTAATGATGCCCGCCCCCAACGGATCGATATCAATCTGTGAGAAGCCAATAAACTCCGTCACGCTGTTGAGGGCAATTTGCAGACCGTAGAAGATCAACAGCATCAACACCAGGTCCGGCACTCCACGGATCAAGGTGGTATAGGCACCAAAGATCGTCGAAATAACAGGGTTTTGCGAAAGTTTACCGCCAGCGCCGATCAAACCAATCACCACCGCCAGCAATACGGAACTGAGGGCCAGCTCCAGCGTCACCAGAGCCCCCTCAAATATCAGTTGGGAGTAACCTTGTAGCATTTACGTCACCCTGTCGTCATTGAGCACGTCATGACACTCCAGCCAGAACAGGCCCGGAAGACCGGGCCTGTTGTCATAGAGAGTACCCGACAGGAATTAGCCGCCGTAAACGTCAAAGTCGAAGTATTTTTTCGCGAACTTATCGTAGGTGCCGTCTTTGCGCATTTCGGCAAAGGCTTTGTCCAGCGCCGCTTTCAGCTCGGTTTCATCCTTGCGCAGGCCCATACCGGTGCCGACACCAAAGAATTTATCGTCCTTCACCGACTCACCGGCAAACTCGTACTCTTTGCCTGGAGGCTGTTTCAGGAAGCCTTCGCTCGCGGCGACTTCATCTTGAAACGCTGCGTCAATACGCCCAGAAGCCAAATCCGCATACACAAGATCCTGATTCTGGTAAGGCACCACGGTCACGCCTTTTGGCTGCCAATTGGCATTAGCGAAGGCTTCCTGGGTAGTACCCTGCAATACGCCGATGCTTTTGCCCTTCAGCGCATCGACGTTTGGCAGGATCTTGGAGCCTTTTGGTGCGATCAGGCGTGAGTTGGCCGCAAACAGCTTGTCGGTAAAGGCAATTTCCTGCTGGCGTTTTTCGGTAATGGACAGAGAAGAGATAATAGCGTCGATTTTCTTCGCTTTCAGAGAGGGGATCAGCGCATCAAAATCGCTTTCCACAAAGATACACTTGGTGTTTATGCGTTTGCACAGCTCGGTGGCCAGATCGATATCGAAGCCAACCAGTTGACCCTGCGCATTTTTCGACTCAAACGGCGCATAGGTGGGATCGGTACCGATTTTCAGCGTGGAAGGTAATGCGGCGAATGCACTGCTAACCGCGCTCAAAGCCAAAACTAAAGGGAGAACTTTAACAAGCTTTTTCATAATTACCCTCAAATGGATATTTTTGCCGATGCCACTACGGGCATTACTTTCATCACACACAGGATCTGCAGTAATCATGCCACTTTGTCATTAGCGAGCGCGGGGAACGGCCACGCTCTGTTCAAAGCTCTTCCCAGAGACAACGAACGACAAAATGAACGGCAAACTCGGGCTTCGCCATGGTTAACCTACAAGTTACTGAAACAGAGTGCATGGGGAAGCAGGATCATTATGATGCATCAATCGCACTAAATCAGTGCGATGTTGCACAAATGTATAAATTTGAGGGTGAATTAGTTAATTAACGCCTTGCCAACGCGTGAAGAGATCTTGCGGCAGTTCGATGTCAAACTGGTCGATAACCCGATTAACGGTCTGATCGATAATATCATCAACGGTTTGCGGACGATGGTAGAAGGCCGGTACCGGCGGCATAATCACCGCCCCCATCTCCGCTGCCTGGGTCATCAGCCGCAGATGGCCCAGATGCAACGGTGTTTCGCGCACGCAGAGCACCAATGGCCGACGCTCTTTGAGCACCACATCGGCGGCGCGAGTCAGCAGCCCATCGCTGTAACTGTTGACGATGCCAGATAACGTTTTGATTGAGCATGGCAAAATCACCATCCCCATGGTTTTGAACGATCCGGAGGAAATACTGGCGGCAATATCACGCGCATCGTGCACCACATCGGCCAAGGCCTGCACGTCACGCAGGCTCAGAGAGGTTTCCAACGCCAGCGTCTGGCGCGCCGCGTTGCTCATTACCAAGTGGGTTTCCACCTCTTCTACACCACGCAGCACCTGCAATAAGCGCACGCCGTAGATAGCGCCGCTGGCGCCGGAAATACCGATAATGAGTCTTTTCATCAAGCTGGCCTTTGTCGGGAAATATGCCGTAAGGATAGCCGAAGAGGGGTAGGTTTGGCAGCAACCTTCGTAGATTCGAGGTGGGAATAAGACAATGCACCGTAACCAACGCTACGGTGCACCGTTTTGGTGAGCTACGCGGGCGCGTTAGCCCTCGTTATGCATTTCCAGATTTTCTGCTTCCGTCTGGCCGCGCAACGCTTTGGCATCGTCATTACGCAGCGTTTCCAGATATTCCAGATAGCTCTGGTCAACGTCTTTGGTCACGTAAATGCCGTTAAACACCGAGCATTCGAACTGGGCGATATCCGGGTTCTCTTCGCGTACTGCGGCGATCAGGTCGTCCAGATCCTGGAAAATCAGGCCATCGGCA
This sequence comes from Serratia sp. 3ACOL1, assembly GCF_003668775.1. Classification (NCBI taxonomy): domain Bacteria; kingdom Pseudomonadati; phylum Pseudomonadota; class Gammaproteobacteria; order Enterobacterales; family Yersiniaceae; genus Serratia; species Serratia sp. 3ACOL1. The sequence continues at coordinate 2,677,463 of NZ_CP033055.1, forward strand.
CCAATAATCTGGCGGATTTCGTCCACTTCACGCCCATGGGCAATCAGCTCCGTTGCGCTCGGCATATCGATACCGTACACGTTAGGGAAGCGGATCTCCGGGGCCGCAGAAGCCAGATAAACCCGTTTGGCCCCGGCGTCACGCGCCATCTCTACGATCTGCTCAGAAGTGGTACCGCGGACGATGGAGTCATCAACCAGCAGCACGTTCTTATCGCGGAATTCGGCACGATTGGCGTTCAGCTTGCGGCGTACCGACTTACGGCGAGCCTGTTGGCCCGGCATGATGAAGGTGCGGCCAACATAGCGATTCTTGACGAAGCCCTGGCGATACGGCTTATCCAGAATACGAGCAATCTCCAGCGCGATATCGCAAGAGGTTTCCGGGATCGGGATCACCACGTCGATATCCAGATCTTCCCATTCGCGCGCAATCTTCTCACCCAATTTCTGCCCCATACGCACGCGGGCGCTGTAGACGGAGATCTTGTCCATAAAGGAGTCAGGACGGGCAAAATAGACATACTCGAACAGGCATGGATTGGTTTTTGGGTTCTCCGCACACTGGCGAGTGAACAGCTGGCCTTTTTCGGTGATGTACACCGCTTCGCCCGGTGCTACGTCGCGCAGGAAGTCGAAGCCCAAGGTATCCAGCGCCACACTCTCAGAAGCCACCATGTACTCACAGCGGCCATCTTCCAGCTCACGTTTGCCGATCACCAGCGGGCGAATGCCGTTAGGATCGCGGAACGCCACCAGACCGTGGCCGATAATCATGGCTACGCAGGCATAAGCGCCACGCAGTTGCTGATGCATCGCGGCAACGGCGGTAAAAATGTTGTCGGACTCCAGTGGATAATGCGGGAATCGGTCTAGCTCGGTAGCCAGCACGTTCAGCAGGATCTCGGAATCGGAAGTGGTGTTGACATGACGGCGGCCTCGCTCAAACAGCTGTTGGCGCAGTTCGTGGGCGTTGGTCAGGTTGCCGTTGTGTGCCAGCGTAATGCCGAACGGCGAGTTGACATAGAAAGGTTGAGCTTCTGAAGCGCTGGAGCTGCCAGCCGTTGGGTAACGCACATGGCCAATGCCCATGTTGCCCTGCAGGCGCAGCATATGGCGGGCTTCAAATACATCTTTCACCAGACCATTTGCCTTGCGCAGGCGGAACCCATTATGGGCATCAATAGTGACGATGCCAGCGGCATCCTGTCCACGATGCTGGAGCACCATCAATGCATCATAAATCGACTGGTTTACCGGCATAAAACCGGCGATACCGACAATACCGCACATGTTGTCTTTTCCTCTAAGCCGCTACCGCCCCGGTAATTGGGTTGGTAAGAAACTCGACGTGCTTTGCAGATAGTCAAAGAACCATCTGATGATGTAACTGAACTGGGGGATCAGCTGTGACTGTTTCCAGTCCGCACTTTGCGACAGGGTGGTAAAGGTATCCAGGAAGAACAGTATCGCCGCTACGATCAACACGCCGCGCAGTGCGCCGAAACACACGCCCAGCACCCGATCGGTGCCCGATAACCCGGTTTTCTCTACCAATGACCCAATCACATAGTTAACGATAGCGCCCACAATCAGCGTTGCGATAAACAAAATGGCAATCGCAATGCCGTTACGTACCAGCTCATCTTCAAAACGGGTGAAGTAGGCTGCAAGGTATGGGTAGAAATGGCTGGCAACAAAGAACGCACATCCCCATGTCACAAGTGACAATGCTTCGCGAACAAAACCTCGGATCAGGCTCACCAGAGCCGAAAATCCAATCAACGCTATAATGACGTAATCAATCCAGACCATGAACTATTCCAATGATGAATCGCCCCTGCATCCAATCGCGGCGAATTCTAACAGAAAAAGAAAACGTTTGCGTAGCGGATTTCCCACCACGTAACAAATAAAAAACGGCGATGTTACCCTATGGATTTCAAGCTGCAGCTAGGCGACAAGCTATCTCATCCTCAGGAGCTTACGTTTAGTAAGTGACTGGGGTGAGATAGCGCAGGTAACAACGCTGCAGCTTGAAAGACGACGGGTATTAAAATTGCTAATCGCCGCGCCTACTTAGGATATCCGACCCCTGAAAGGCACAATTTTAGTGGTGATTTGGCAATCCTCCTCCTTGAGCACTGTGGCCCCTCACCCTAACCCTCTCCCACAGGGAGAGGGGATCGTCCGAGTCGCGGATAACGGTTGTGACACAATTCCGACTTTCCCGTACCTTCTCCAACAGGGAGGGGATCGTCCAAGTCACGGCTAGCGGTTGTGACACAACTCCGACTTTCCCCGAACCTTCTCCCACAGGGAGAGGGGATCATCCGAGTCGCGGTTAACGGTTGTGACACAATTCCGACTTTCCCGTACCTTCTCCAACAGGGAGGGGATCGTCCAAGTCACGGCTAGCGGTTGTGACACAACTCCGACTTTCCCCGAACCTTCTCCCACAGGAAGGGGATCGTCCGAGTCGCGGTTAGCGGTTGTGACACTACTCCAGTTCCCTCTTGATATTTTACAAGGGCATAGGAAAAACTACTGGCTTATACCCTATGGATTTCGAGTTGCAGCTAGGCGCCAAGCTATCTCATCCCCAGGAGCTTACTTTTGTAAGTGACTGGGGTGAGATAGTGCAGGTAACAACGCTGCAGCTTGAAAGACGACGGGTATATCAACGCGCGCTATACGCCTTCACCTGCCCGCTTAACCCACTGATCCCATTCAGCTCCGCCAGCGAAGCCTGCAGCTTCTGCTTCGAGGCATCTGGGCCAACGTAGATGCGGGTGATCTCACCCTGCACCGGCGTGGATGGCACGGTATAAGCCCGGTGCCCAGACAGGCGCAGCGAAGCGACGATCTCATTGACCTTGGCAGCATTCTTCAACGCCCCCAACTGCACCACATAGGCCTGACCAGCCGGTGCCTTTTCTTCAACCGCAGGTTTGGTTTCAGGCTTCGGCTCTGGTTTCACTTCCGGCTTTGGCTCTACCTTTGGCGGTGTTGGCACTGGCTTAGGTTTCACTTCCACCGGCTTCACTTCTACCGGTTTAGATTCCACAGGCTTGGGTTTGGTTGGCTGAACCGGTTTGGTTTCGATAGGTGGCGGAGCAACAACCGCAGGCTGCTGCGGTTGAGTCGTTTGATTAGCCGCCTGCTGGGCGGAAGCCTCGGCGGCGGCCTGCTGCTGCTCAACCAAAGCACCAGCCCCCTCCGGTGGAACCGAAGGTAGCGCCTGATTGGCCGGTGGGATCACGTCGATTTCATGAGCATCCCCCGGTTTGGGCACCAACGGGATCGCCGCAAACTCATCCTCATAATGCTTCTTTTTACCGTCAAGCAGCCCCGGCAGGACAATTACCCCCAGGGCAACCAAAATCACGGTTCCAACCAGTCGATTCTGAAATTTACTTGCCACTCACACTCCCCGCCTCTCGTCTAACGCCGCCATCACGTGGGCAACAGTGTGGAAAGACCCACAGACGATCACAATATCCTGAATATCCGCGTCCTGCATAGCCTGACGCCAGGCAGTTTCGACATCGGCAAACTTGCGTGGTTCCGTTAAATACTGTGCCAGCAGCTCAACGCTGGCCCCGCGCGGGCCTTCCAGCGGCGCGCAGTACCACTCGTCCACCTGTTCGCTCAGGCAGGCCAACGTACCGGCAATGTCTTTGTCCGACAGCATCCCCACCACCGCGCGAACCACACCGCCATTGCGGGGGAGTTTCGCCAATCGCCCAGCCAGATAGGCCGCAGCATGAGGGTTGTGGGCAACGTCCAGGATCAGCTGCGGGTTCTGCTGCACGATCTGAAAACGCCCTGGCAAAGCGGCCTGCTGTAGACCGGCAAAAATCGCCTTCTCGTCGATTTCCAGCGCCGAATAGTGCAGCGCAGCCAATGCCGTCGCCGCGTTCGCCAAGGGGACGTTAGGCATAGGGAGATCGGTCAGGCGTGTGCCGCCCCCTTCCCATTGCCAGCGTTCGCCCTGTTCGCTGAACGACCAAGCTTCATCACGGCGGTACAGTTGAGCGTTGAGATCTTCTGCTACCTGCCGGATGCTATGTGGCATATCCGGCTCACCGACTACGGCAGGTTTGCCGCCACGGAATATCCCCGCCTTCTCGCGGCCGATGCTTTCACGATCGTGGCCTAGCCAATCGGTGTGATCCAAGGCAATGCTGGTCACCACGGCGACGCTTGGCTCAACGATATTGGTCGCGTCCAGACGCCCCCCCAGGCCCACTTCCAGGATCACTACGTCGAGCCTGGCCTGCTTAAACAGCTGTAACGCCGAAAGGGTGCCAAATTCGAAATAGGTCAGCGAGGTTTCCCCCCGGCCAGCTTCAATCGCGGCAAAGGAGCGGCTGTGTTCAGCCTCACTCAGCTCTTCACCCTGTATGCGCACCCGTTCGGTGTAACGCACCAGATGCGGTGAACTGTAAACCCCGACCCGCAGCCCGGCAGCCAGCAAAATGGCCTCTAACGTGCGGCAGGTGGTGCCTTTGCCGTTAGTGCCGGCAACGGTAAATACCGTAGGAGCAGGAGTGAGAAGGTCAAGGTGCGCCGCAACGTGTTGCACACGCTCCAGGCCGAGTTCGATCGCCTGGCTATGCAGACGTTCCAGATAGTAAAGCCACGAGCTCAATGGCGACGTGGCTTGGGGAATTTGGTGGTTTTGCATGAGTCCCATCACTGACTTTGGGTTCATAAATCCGTAAGACGCATCGCCCTGACGACGTCAAAAGCGATGCTCTTCGTTTCCCGCCGCAACTTAGCCACAAAATGACGGCGGAACCCGGCGCAGGCTTGCACCTATGCCGGGTCTTTGTCTGCTCCTCAGGCGTCGGCCTGATTTTCCTGAGCGATGACCGGCGCGGCCTCATCGAAATGCGGCTGCGGCTGGTTGGTCAGCTTGGAAAGAATACTGGCCAGGGTCTGACGCATCACCGGACGGCGCACGATCATGTCGACAGCGCCCTTTTCAATCAGGAACTCGCTGCGCTGGAAGCCCGGCGGCAGTTTTTCACGTACGGTTTGTTCGATAACCCGTGGCCCGGCAAAGCCGATCAGCGCTTTTGGCTCGGCAATGTTGATATCGCCCAGCATAGCCAGGCTGGCGGACACGCCGCCCATGGTCGGATCGGTCAGTACCGAAATATACGGCAGGCCACGCTCTTGCAGCTTGGCCAACGCGGCGCTGGTTTTCGCCATCTGCATCAGCGACATCAGCGCTTCCTGCATACGCGCACCGCCACTGGCAGAGAAGCACACCAGCGGGCAATTATCTTCCAACGCCTGCTCAACCGCACGCACAAAGCGCGCACCGACTACAGAAGACATCGAACCACCGATAAAGGCGAATTCGAAGGAGGCTGCAACGATCGGCATGCCATACAGCGTGCCCTTCATCACCACCAGCGCGTCTTTCTCGCCGGTTGCTTTCTGTGCGGCAACCAGACGATCTTTGTACTTTTTGGAATCCTTGAACTTCAGAACGTCTTTCGGCTCCAGTTCGCTCCCCAGTTCCACTTCACTGCCTTCATCCAGCAAGGTATGCAGACGCATACGGGCTGACATGCGCATGTGGTGGTCGCACTTGGGGCAGACCTCAAGGTTACGCTCCAATTCGGCACGGTAAAGGACCTGACCACAGCTATCGCATTTGGTCCAGACCCCTTCAGGAATGCTCACCTTACGGGTTTGCGTAACATTGCTTTTGTTGAGAATTCGTTCAATCCAGCTCATCGATGACCTTTCTGTTTGAACCTGGCAGACACCCGTCCGCTGTTCATGCCTTAACAATCCTCCCGAAACACACCCCATGCAAAAATGCCGAGCTAAGCGCAACAGGGCGCTACCAGGGCATTGGCTTCAGGGTCGTTCGCGGGAACAGACCATAAATGTCGCTCATTAAACCATATCGGCCCGATTGTGTGGACAAAAAACTGGTCGAACCGACGGGTTAAGCGGTGTTTTTACTGTTTTTGTTGGCGGGCAGCCGCGCGTTTATGGCGCCAGATTTCAATAATGCCCGGCAGAATTGAAACCAGGATGATGCCAACAATCAACAACTTCAAGTTTTCCTGCACGATCGGCAAGTCGCCAAACAGGTAGCCAGCATAAGTGAACAGCAGCACCCAAAGTAGCGCACCAATCACGTTATAGGCAGCAAAGTGGCGATAGGACATATGCCCCATACCGGCCACGAACGGCGCAAAGGTGCGCACGATCGGCACAAATCGCGCCAGAATAATGGTTTTTCCGCCGTGTTTCTCGTAGAACTGGTGGGTTTTGTCCAGATAGCTACGACGGAAAATTTTCGAGTTCGGGTTGCTGAACAGCTTTTCGCCGAACAGCCGACCAATAGTGTAGTTGACGGCATCGCCAATCACCGCCGCAATCACCATCAACGCCACCATGGTATGCACGTTGAGATCGTTGGAAGGCAACGCGGCCAGCGCACCGGCGACAAACAGCAGAGAATCCCCCGGCAGGAACGGCGTCACCACCAGCCCGGTTTCACAAAACAGGATCAGGAACAGAATACCGTAAACCCACATACCGTATTGCGCGACCAGTTCTGCCAGGTGCACATCAATATGCAAAATAAAATCAATCAGAAACTTGATGATGTCCATAAACACTCTCAATTGACCGGGTGTGTCTCTCACCCGGCGTTGGCACCCATAAATAACGTATTAATCTGCCAGCCTGCCAGTTAATCGTCGGCTAAAAACAGCGGCCCCATCGGTGGCCGGGGTAAGGCAAACGACTCTGGATAATCAACCGCGACCAGATACAGACCTTCAGCCCGTGCGGTTGCGGCCGCCAGGCTGCGATCTTTGAGCGCCAACAGCTCGCCCATCCAGTTCTCATCCTGATTGCCACAGCCAATCTCCATCAGGCTGCCAACAATGTTGCGCACCATATGATGGACAAAGGCGTTGGCCTTTATATCTACCACGATATATTCGCCATAGCGCGAAACCTTAACGTGTTTTACGTTTCGCCACGGCGTGCGTGACTGGCATTGCACCGCCCGGAATGAGGTAAAGTCGTTTTCCCCCAGCAAAGCCTGCGCGGCACGATGCATGCGATCGGCGTCCAGCGGATGATAAAAATGCGTCACCCCCTGCTGCAAGACCGCCGGGCGATAGCGGTGATTATAAATAATGTAGCGATAACGCCGCGCGGTGGCGCTGAAGCGAGCATGAAAATCGCTGCTGACCTCTTTGACCCAGCGTACCGCGATATCCGGCGGCAAATGGCTATTCACCCCCATCGTCCAGGCGGCGTCTTTACGCTGTGCGGCGGTTTCGAAATGCACCACCTGCCCAGTGGCATGCACCCCGGCATCGGTTCGCCCGGCACAGAATACGCCGATCGGCGCATCCGCCACCTTGCTTAACGCTTTTTCCAGGCAGGCCTGGACGCTGGTAACCTCTTGCTGACGCTGCCAGCCGTAATAACGGCTGCCGTCATACTCAATCCCCAGCGCAATTTTCAGCATTGGCTGGGTTGGCAACTCCACCTCGGACATCAGTACATCTGCTCCTGCAACAGCCGTTCTGCGGTTTCGATCGCCATCAACGCGCCGCCAAAGCGCACGTTATCGGCCACCGACCAGAACTGCAGCATCTCGGGGATACCATAATCATTGCGCAGACAGCCAATGCTCAGCATATCGCTGCCGGAGGCTTCGGTAACCTGAGTTGGATAATCGTCTTCTTCGCTCAGTTGGATATCTTCAGCTTGCTCCAGCTCGTGGCGAGCTTCTTCTGCCGCGATTGGGCGCAGCGCTTCCAGATGCACCACTTGTGCGTGGCCGTAGAACACCGGCGACTGAACGCAGCTTACTGAAATCGGCAGCCCTTCATCCTGCAACACTTTACGCACCTGATCGACGATCAGACGCTCTTCACGCACGCTGCCCTGCTCATCGGTCATCAATGGCAGCAGGTTAAACGCCAACTGCTTGGCGAACACGCCCGGCTCAGCGGGGATGCCGTTCAGCAGACGCGCACTCTGGCCAGCCAGATCGTCCACGGCAACCTTGCCGCGAGCCGAAACTGACATCAGCGTGGTGACGTGCAAGCGGGAAAGCCCGGCCTGTTCAGTCAGCGGCTTAATCGCCGTCAACAGTTGGCTCACCATACTGTCGGCCACCGCTACGATATTGCGATTGCGGTAATCCGCCAGCACCTGTGGGTTAACGCCTGGCACCACCAAAGGCACGTCCGGCTCAAGCGCAAAATGGCCGCTGGTGTCGATCACCAGGCAGCCCATGTTGCCCGCATCATCAGCATAACGGGCCGCAGCTTCGCTACCGGCCACAAAAAACGCCAGTTGCGCCTGCGACCAGTCGAATTCTTCTACGTTTTCCACCAGCAAGGATTTGCCATTGAAACGCACCGTCGCACCAGCACTGCGTTCGCTGGCTAAAGGAAAGAGTTCACCCACCGGGAACTGGCGTTCCTGTAGCAATTCCAGCAACGCTTCACCTACTGCGCCAGTGGCACCGAGCACAGCGATATTCCAGCCGTCAGACATTGGGTTTCTCCAGAGTATTTGATTCAAATGCAAACGGGCGATGCAGTCACCGCCCGATAAACTTTACCGCTTATTGCTTAAGGCAACCTTACGCGTTGTCCTTTACAGGACGCCGAAGCCCAGTTTGTGCAGCAGTTCCGCACTGGCGCTGTCATCGCACTGCACCCGCAGTGAAGACCATTCCCGGCGTTCCTGATAATGCTTGCGCAAGCGATCGAACTCACCTGGCAGCCCGGCAACTTGCCGCAGCGGCGCATCATCGCGGCGCACATCATACACCAAGTGCATCAATCGTTTTAACTTGCCTTCGTCCAGCGGCCCATTGAGGCGGATTTCGCTGAACTCTGGCACCGGCAGCAGAGAGCCCAGCTCGATAGCTTGCGGCTGCCCCAGATGCTGGGCAAAGGCTTCAAACACCTGCGTGGTGCCGCGCGCCTTACCTTCCAGCGTGTAACCGGCGATATGGGCGGTGCCGATATCCACCCGATCCAGCAACGGCACGCTGAGATCCGGCTCTGGCTCCCACACGTCCAGTACCGTACTCAATCGCTTACCCCGCTCCAACACGTTAAGCAACGCGGCGTTATGTACCACGGCACCCCGGCAGGCGTTGATCAGAATGCGATCGTCGGGCAAAGCATCCAGCAGATCCGCGTTGGCCAGATGCAACGATTTATACGGGCCAGTCTTGTTCAACGGGGTATGGAACGTCAGCACGTCGGCCTCTGCCACCAGCTTTTCCAACGGCCAGAATTCGCCGCTGTCCCCACGATCGGCGCGTGGTGGATCGCACAACAGCGTACGCACGCCCATGGCTTTCAGGCGAGCATCCAGCCGGGAGCCAACATTGCCGACACCCACTATCCCAACGGTTTTATCACGCAAAGAGAAGCCATCGCGCTCCGCCAACAGCATTAATGACGAAAGCACATACTCCACCACCGCAATGGCATTACAACCAGGCGCGGCCGAGAAACCAATCCCCGCCTGTTGCAACCACGCCTCGTCCACATGGTCGGTCCCCGCCGTAGCGGTGCCAACAAAACCGATCTTGGTGCCAGCCAACAGTTCCTGATTCACTTTGGTCACCGAACGCACCATCAAGGCGTCGGCTCCGGCCAGCGCATCGGTTGGGATCGGGCGACCAGGCACGGCCTGTACTTCCCCCAAACGGCTAAATAGATCCACCGCATAGGGCATATTTTCATCAACCAGTATCTTCACGTCACTCTCCGACGGGTATAGGTAAGCAGTAACTACAAAATAGTGTGCCACCGAATGGCTTGGAAACCCAAGCTTGTTATGCCCGGTGAAATAACGATGTTTTTCTTCTAAGCTTTATTGAGTTCTTTCCGATAATTATCACGCAAGGAGGCGAACCTTCACGTTAGCGACCGGCTAACGGGCAGAAACAAATCGAAAATCAAGGGCGTTATCCATGAAAAAAGCGACACTTGTTCTGGCGATCGTTGCAACACTCACAGCCGTTGGTAGCGCTCAGGCTGAAAACGTGACTACACAAGCATTAGCCACCTGGCCTGCAATAGCGGTGAAAGACTCCGCCAGCCAATTGGTCGTTACGCCCATTGGCAACCTGTATTTCCAATATGCTGAAGGCGTCAAGCGCTTCAACAGCCAGCAAGGCGTGTTCGACGTGGCTCTCGAAGGCGAAGGAACCGCAATTAAACTGACCGCCAAACTGGTTTCCAATACCCTGACTCAGTTGGGCACCTCCGGGTCTACCCTGGAAGTGGGAGTTAAACATCACGGCGCTGCGATAACAAAAACCGCTCAAACCACCCTGATTGATACTTCTGCCGGTATGTCAGGCGGTAACCTGAGTAAACTTGCCAACGCTGACAAGCAGCCTGGTCGCCGCAGTGCGCAAGACCACTTCGATTTCAATATCATCGGTGCGACGGCTGATGGCACGACCCCGGTGACCGACTTCAGCACCTTGCCGGCGGGCACCTGGAGTGGTGATGTGAACGTTCGGTTCGACGTAACCTGGGCCAGTTGATGTCGTGTCGGGATTATCATGCCCGGCGGAAACGTTCTGGCGTGGTGCCGGCGATCTGCTGGAACATCACAATAAACGCGGAAGCTGAGCTGTAGCCCACATCTAAAGCCACATCCTGCACGGTTTTCCCCTGTTCGAGCAGGGAGAGCGCATGTAAAAAGCGCAGGCGCTGCCGCCACTCGCTAAACGACATGCCCAGTTCCTGCTGGCAACGGCGCGAAAGTGTCCGTTCGGTGGTATACACCTTGCTGGCCCACACCGCCAATGAGGTGTTATCCGCAGGGCAACGCTCCAGCGCCTGTAACACTGGCCCCAAAAACTTATCTTGTGACGTCGGCAGATAGGTCTGTTGAACCGGGGAAATCCGCAGTTGGTCGATCAGCACCCGGCAAAGACGCAGATCCTCTTCGCTAGTGGGCTCCAGCATTTTGCGCCCAAGGCAATCTTCTACAATGGCGCTGAACACCGGCGATACGTTGATCAAACAGGCCTCTTCCGGCAACCCGGCGCACAAGGATTTGGCGATGTTGATGGTGCGGAACAGCACCGGTTTGCGGTTATGGCTGGAATGCTCCATCCCCGGCGGCAGCCAGACGGCAAACTCCGGTGGGGCCAAAAAGCGCTGCCCGGCAATATTCAGCGCGATCACCCCGGTTTTGACGCAGATCAGCTGCCCCCAGTCGTGGCTGTGCGGCAGATATTCGGTATCCGCATTGGTTTCTTCGCAGCGAAAAAACAGCGTGCGCGGAGCAGCGACGTCTGCGGTGGGATAATTACGGGTTTCGGCCATGGTGAAGTTGTCTTGATTTCGCGAAATGCTGTCTGATTTTGACTATATATAATAAACCGGACACGGGTAGACTAGCCAGCATGTTATTCGTTGTTGAGAATTATTATCATGAACGTGCTCTTTCCCCTGCTGGCGGTGCTGATCTGGTCGATTAACGCCGTAGTCAGTAAAGTATCGGCAACCGCCATCGATCCAGCGGCCATTTCCTTCTATCGTTGGGCATTGGCGCTGATCGTGCTCACCCCTTTCGTGCTGCCGGGAGCGCTCCGCAATTGGCCAGCCATTCGCGCCAACTGGTGGAAACTGATGATCCTCGGTCTGCTAGGGATGGTCCTGTATCAAAGCCTGGCCTATTACGCCGCGCATAGCGTCAGCGCGCTGTTTATGGGCATCCTCAATTCCCTGATCCCGCTGCTGACGGTGTTAATCGGCATCTTTGTCCTGCGCGTTGCCCCCACCGTGGGTATCGCACTGGGCAGTATCCTGTCTCTGGGCGGGCTGGTGTGGCTGGTTAGCGCGGGGCAACCGGGGCTGCTGCTGCAACACGGCATCGGCAAAGGTGAACTGATGATGTTCGCCGCTTCTGCCTCCTACGCGCTATACGGCGTGTTGACCAAACGCTGGGCGATCCCGTTGCCCAACTGGCAGTCGCTGTATGTGCAGATCGTGTTTGGCGTGGTACTGCTGTTGCCGAACTTTCTGATGGCACAAGACGTGCAGCTTACCAGCCAGAACATCCCACTGGTGCTGTTTGCCGGTATTCCCGCGTCGATTGCCGCGCCGTTCCTGTGGATCCAGGGGGTAATGCGCCTGGGGGCCAACAAGGCGTCGATCTTTATGAACCTGGCACCGGTGTTCACCGCGATAATTGCGGTCCTGTTCCTGCATGAACAGTTGCATAGCTACCATCTGATTGGTGGCGGTGTCGCTCTGCTGGGGGTGATCCTGTCACAGCGCCTGCGTACGCCGTTAGGGCGTAGAAAAAGCACCGTAACACCGTAAGACTGAGGGGGAAATACGCCCCCTTTCACCCCAACAGCTTAAAGCGTATCCGTACCAACAGACCGCCTAGTGCGTCAGAACTCAGCAGTTCCGGGCGGGTGCCGTGATAAGCGGTAATATCTTTAACCAATGCCAGTCCCAACCCAGCCCCAGGCTGATCGCCAACGTTATCCAACCGACGAAACGGTTGCAGCGCAGCGACCGTCTGATCCTGCGCAATACCTGGGCCGCTGTCTTCTATCTCTAACAACCCCTGCCCATCCACCATCAATAAACGGGCGGTCACAATCCCCTTGGCCGGCGTGTATTTCAGTGCGTTATCCAACAGGTTGGCGCAAAGCTCCGCCAACAGCAACGCCTCACCGCCCACCCAACACACTCCCGCCCCTTCGTAGCCAAGATCGATCCGCTTGCTGCGAGCCTGCGGCAGGCGCGAAAAACAGGCGTCGCGTAACACCTGCGCCAGATTAACCGGCTGCAACTTACGCTCGGCCTGATGCTCGTGCGCCTTCAGCCGCGAGAGGTATAGCAGGCGATCGGTCAACGCAACGGTACTGTCCAGGGTGGCGCTCATCCCTTCCAGACTCTCACGCCATTGCTCGGGCCGTTCGCTGGCCAATGCCACCCCCACCTGGGTTTTCAAAACCGTGAGCGGCGTACGTAGCTGGTGGGAGGCATCGGCACTAAAGCGTTCCTGACGCGCCACCATCAACCGCAGCCGCTCAATATAGCGGTTGAATGCCAGCAGCAACGGCTGCATTTCCGACCAGGGCAACACCATCGGCAAAGGCGTCAGTTCCCCCGGATCGCGCCGCAGCATCATGCTGGACAGCTTACGCAACGGTTGCAGCAGCTTTTTCAGCAGGACGTAAGCCAGAGTGAGCGTCAATACCACCACTGTCCCCTGGCTGAGCAGCGCCGCCAGCAGCATCTGCCGCGCCAGATAGCGCCGCGACTCTAACGTCTCCGCCACCAGAATGGTCGCCATCCCCATCACCCCGCCCTCATTCACCGGCTGGAACAGCGCCGCCACGCGGATTGGCTGCCCGCGATAGTGCGCATCGTAAAAATGCACCAGGGCCGGATAGAGGTTGGAGCGGGGAATATAAGGTGGCATCTTGGGCAAATCGTTATAGCCCGAAATATTCCGTCCCTCAGGGGAAATTACCTGATAGTACAGCCGGTCGTTCATATTGCGCTCGAAGCTGTCCAGCACCACATAAGGCACATCTACCTCCAGGCGCTGATTACGTACCACCAGCCGCTCCGCCACCGTGCGGGCCGACGCCAATAAGGTGCGATCGTAGGCCATCGTCGCCGCACTCATCGCGCTGAAATAGTGGGTGTAGATTGAGATCCCACCCAATACCAGCAGCGGTAAACCAAAGAACAGCAGCAACTGATAGAACAACGAACGCGGTGCTTTAAACCACCTCATCACACAGCTCCAGGCTGTAGCCCAGGCCCCGCAACGTCACGATCGCCACGTTGCTCCCCTGGAGTTTCTTACGCACGCGATGGACGTAAAGTTCGATGCTTTCGGGATTAGCCTCGTCTGACAGCGTAAACACCTGCTCAAACAATTGCTGCTTGGCGACCGGGCGGCCACGGCGATGCATCAAGGTGGTCAACACCGCCAGCTCACGGGGAGTTAACGACAGAGGCTTTTCCGCCAACAAGAAGTAGCCCTCGTCGTGATAGGTCAATAAACCGTATTGCAATGCCTGTTGCGTCACGCCAACGCTGCGGCGCAGCAACGCCCGAATGCGTGCCTCCAATTCATCCAGTTCAAAGGGCTTGGTGAGGTAATCGTCAGCCCCAAGATTCAACCCTTTAACCCGATCGGCCACCTCGGTGCGGGCCGTCAATAGCAATACTGGCAGAGTCTGCCCACGCTTACGCAACCGTGCCAACAGCTCCAGCCCGTTGAGCCGGGGCAGTGCAACATCGAGCACCACCAGCGCATAGCTTTCATGCAATAACAGATGGTCTGCCGCCACGCCGTCTATCGCCACATCCACCGCAAACCCAAGGCCGGTAAGGGCTTTCTGCAACCAATGAGCCAGCTCGGGGTGATCTTCCACTAACAAGAGACGCATATCACATCCTGTAAACTTTCCCGGTCGCTGAAAGGTAAATGAAAGGTTTATGTTTTAACAATTTGGCAACCCCGTGTCAGCGGGGATTCTCACAAACTGAAACAAAACCGATGGGGAAACGTCATGAAAACAATAATTACCCGTACGCTTACCGCCACTGTTCTGCTGTTCGCCGCCAACCAGGCGTTCGCCGTGGAAGCGCCAAAACGCACCGAATGTATCGCCCCGGCCAAACCCGGCGGAGGCTTCGATCTCACCTGCAAACTGATTCAGGTCTCGTTGCAAGAAACCAAGGCTATCGATAAGCCGATGCGCGTCACCTATATGCCCGGCGGCGTGGGAGCCGTTGCCTATAACGCCATCGTTGCCCAGCGGCCAGCCGAATTTGGCACCGTGGTGGCGTTCTCTGGCGGTTCCCTGCTGAACCTGTCGCAAGGCAAGTTTGGCCGCTACAACGTGGATGATGTGAAGTGGCTGGCGGCAGTGGGCACCGATTACGGCATGATCGCCGTACGCGCCGACTCGCCCTACAAGACGCTGAAAGACCTGATGACAGCCTTCCAAAAAGACCCGAACAGCGTGGTATTTGGTGCTGGAGCCTCCATTGGCAGCCAGGACTGGATGAAAACCGCCTTGCTGGCCCGTGAAGTTGGCGTAGATCCCCACAAGATGCGCTATGTGGCGTTTGAAGGGGGCGGCGAACCGGTTACCGCGCTGCTGGGTAATCACATTCAGGCGGTCTCCGGCGATTTGAGCGAGATGGTGCCTTACCTGAAGGGAGATAAGCTGCGTGTGCTGGCGGTATATGCCGAAGAGCGCCTGCCGGGAGAGCTGGCAAACGTCCCTACCGCCAAGGAGCAGGGGTTCAATCTGGTGTGGCCGATCATCCGCGGTTTCTACCTTGGCCCAAAGGTCAGCGAGGCCGAGTATCAGTGGTGGATCGACACCTTCAAAACCATGACGGCAACCGAGGAGTTCAAACAACAGCGCGATCTACGTGGCCTGTTTGAATTCAACCTGACCGGCAAGGAGCTGGATACCTACGTGAAAAATCAGGTTACCCAGTATCGTGAACAGGCCAAAGCGTTCGGGCTGGCCAAATAACCGGGGGAATTGGCATGAGCGATCGTATTTTTGCTGCTCTGTGGTTACTGCTGTGCGGCGGCGGCCTGTTGCTCGGTTGGGGCATCCAGAGCGAATACAGTTACGAACCTTTGGGGCCACGCCCCTTCCCTTTGGCCATCCTTAGCCTGATGGCCCTGTGTGCCGCCTTGTTGCTGTTGCGTCGGCCACAGTTAGTCGAGTGGCCGCATCACAAAGTGCTGCAACGTCTGCTGGTACTGGTGATCACGCTGGTGCTGTACGCCTGGGGATTCGAGTGGCTCGGCTTTCCGCTGGCAACGGCCCTGCTGACGTTCAGCATTGGTCTGTTGTTCCAGGCCAGCATCAAGGCCGCATTGATTTCCGGCACCGTGATGGGCGTTGCGCTGTTCTACGCCTTTGATTATTTACTGGATGTCACACTGCCACTCGGCGTTTGGCTGAGCTAACGGGAGCGATAATGGAAACCTGGATGTATTTATCACAAGGGTTCGAAGTGGCACTGCTGCCCCAGAACCTGATGATTGCCCTGATCGGCTGCTTCGTAGGCACCATAGTCGGGCTGCTGCCGGGCCTTGGCCCGATCAACGGCGTGGCGATCCTCTTACCGCTGGCTTTCGCCTTGAAGTTGCCCGCCGAGTCGGCCCTGATCCTGCTGGCCACGGTGTATATCGGCTGTGAATACGGCGGGCGGATCTCTTCGATCCTGCTCAACGTCCCGGGGGATGCCGCCGCAATCATGACCGCGCTGGATGGCTACCCGATGGCCCAACAAGGCCGTGCAGGAGTTGCCCTGTCGATCTCCGCCGTCAGCTCTTTCACCGGCTCGCTGGTCGCCATTATCGGCATTATTCTGTTCGCCCCGATGCTGGCCCGCTGGTCGCTGGCGTTTGGCCCGGCAGAATACTTTGCCCTGATGGTCTTTGCCATTGCCTGCCTTGGCAGCATGATGAGCCAGAACCCGTTGAAATCCCTGCTGGCGGCCCTGATTGGTCTGGGGCTGGCCACGGTGGGGGTGGACGCCAATACCGGCGTGTATCGCTTCACCTTCGACAGCGTACACCTCTCTGACGGCATTCAGTTTATTGTGGTGGTGATCGGGCTGTTCTCGGTCAGCGAGATCTTGCTGATGCTGGAAAGCACCAGCACAGGCCAAAAGCTGATCCGCAAAACCGGCCGTATGCTGTTTAACCGTAAAGAAGCTGCCGAGTGCGTTGGCCCTACCCTGCGATCCTCCTTTGTCGGTTTCTTCGTCGGTATTCTGCCCGGTGCCGGAGCGACCATTGCCAGTGCGCTCACTTATATGACGGAGAAGCGCATCAGCGGTAACAGCGAGTCGTTTGGCAAAGGGGATATTCGTGGCGTCGCCGCGCCGGAGGCCGCCAATAACGCTTCCGCCTGCGGTTCATTTATCCCGATGCTGACCCTGGGCGTACCAGGTTCAGGAACTACGGCGGTGATGATGGGAGCATTGACGCTGTATAACATCACCCCTGGCCCGGCAATGTTCACCGAACAGCCGGATATCGTTTGGGGGCTGATCGCCGCGCTGCTGATCGCCAACGTCATGCTGTTGATCATGAACATCCCGCTTATTGGCCTGTTCACCCGTATGCTGACCGTGCCGCTGTGGTTCCTGGTACCGGCGATCGCCGCCGTTTCCGCCGTTGGGGTCTATGCGGTGCACAGCACGACCTTCGATTTGCTACTAATGGTGGGGCTAGGCGTGTTCGGCTATATCCTGCGCAAAATGCACTTCCCGATGTCGCCGCTGATCCTGGGATTTGTGTTGGGGGAAATGCTGGAGCAAAACCTGCGCCGAGCGTTGTCCATCAGCAACGGGAACTTTGACATTCTGTGGAGCAGTGCCATTGCCCAATGCCTGTTGGTGCTGGCCGTCGCGGTGTTGGTGTTACCCCCACTGCTGCGCAAACTCCGCAAGCACCGCCGTATCACTGGGGAAGCGACAGAAGTTGAGTAATGCACAAAGGGCGCTGCATGCAGCGCCCCGATATTGTGAGCTGGTTGAACATCGGGCGGGGTTAACCCGCCCGACTTATTATTGGCGTATAGCCTCAACAGCCTGCTCCAAGGCCGCAATATCATCGCTGGCCAACAAGGGCTGGATGCTGGCGAACGCCTCGGCGGGCAAATCGTAAATCTGCAACGCGAGTAAACGCTCGATTGTCTCCGCAGAGAACCGCCGTTTAATCATCCGGGCCGGATTACCGCCAACGATAGCGTAGGGTTCTACATCCGCAGTCACCACACTACCGGCGGCAACTATCGCCCCTTCGCCAATCGTCACGCCAGGCATCAGCATGGCCCGCATCCCGATCCAGCAGCCGTCGCCAAGGCTGGTATCACCTTTAGGCAAATAAGACGCCTGGATGGTTTCCATAAAGGGATACAGGCTCAGCCAATCAATACGATGGGTATGATTCCCGCCCATCAGGATCACC
Source organism: Serratia sp. 3ACOL1 (assembly GCF_003668775.1). NCBI lineage: Bacteria > Pseudomonadati > Pseudomonadota > Gammaproteobacteria > Enterobacterales > Yersiniaceae > Serratia > Serratia sp. 3ACOL1. The sequence goes on from NZ_CP033055.1 coordinate 2,695,495, forward strand.
GCTTCGGCACCAATACAGACATAATCGCCAATGTGCAACCTGTCTAGCTGCCCCAGGGGCTCCCACTGTTGGCTGACCGCATCGCCGTGCAAATAGCGCACCACGGAACGTTCAAAGCTGTCATCCCAGCAATGGCTGTAATAACTGTGGGTTCCCTTGATCAGGATATTGGGGTTGGTTACCGTCTGGTGGAGTAATTCTACTTGTGACCAGTGTTTCTCAGTCATGGCGTCTCCTTCTTATACCCTATGGATTTCAAGTTGTAGCTAGGCGACAAGCTTACTCATCCCCAGGAGCTTACTTTTTCGTAAGTGACTGGGGTGTGTAAGTGCAGGTAACAACGCTACAGCTTGAAAGACGACGGGTATATCAATTGCAAGAGCCACGGAACGTAGTGTCTGTGGCAGCGTTTTCCGTTCAAAAACACTGCCCAATCAAGCGATAAGCGCTCGTTTTAACCTTGGATTAATCATCATTTGCTGTGTGCACCCTGTTGTTTCGCGGCCAATGGTAACAAACTGGCGCAGAAAACCAAGCCTACTTGGCTTTTCTCAGCATCAACACCCCGCCCATCACCAACGCGCTACCCAGTAGCTGTAACTGGTTCATGTTTTCCCCCAACAGGAAATAGGCAATGACCGCGGTAAATACCAGCTCCAGCGACAGGATCAGGTTGGCCACCGCCAGCGGCAGGGTTTTCAGGCTGATATTGTACAGGCCAAATCCCAGCAGCGTTGGCCCGGCGGCCAGCGTGAGCAGCAACAGCCAGCCACTCCACTGAATGCCTTGAGCTCCCTGGGACAGAAACCACAGGTCCCCCGCCATACCGTGAAATGCCGCCAAGGGGAACAACGTCAGCAAGGTGTTGAACAACCATTGGTACACGGCGGAAAAACCAAATACGTACAGGATGGTATTCCACACCGGGTAACGCCGCTCGCTGGCGATACGCCCGCCGAGGGTATACAGGGTGTAACCAATGCCGGACAGCATGCCGACCATCAGCCCCAACAGATCAAAACGGCTGTTGCCCATACTGTCGCCGTTGCTGACCAGGAAGCAGCCGCCCAGACTAACCACAATCACCAACAACTCGCGCAGGCTGAGGCGTTCGTTGTACATCATCCAGCCCAGGAACACGGTAAAACCGACCGAGCAATAGGTCAAAATAGTCGCCACCGAGGCGCCATTGAGCGCCACCGACAGCGTCCATAAGCTGTTAAACAACGCCAACAGCAAACCGTAACCCGCGTAGAACGGCACCTGTTCACGACGCAGATAGGCCCATTGCGGTTTGAACAGCAGCAATAACGGTAACAACACCAGGGCCACCAGGGCCGCACGCCAGAAGGCCAGCACAAACGTCGGTAGATGGTAATACTCGGTCAGCGCACGGATGATGATGGCGGTGAAGGCTAGCAGCATGGCGCTGATAATGGCGATCACGTAACCCTGGTTGGTTCCCCGCAGGATCCCTCCACTGACCACAACTGGTTCTGCAACAACACCCGACGGTAACGACATAACACCCTCAAAATTCCACCGCTTAATCATCTGGCGGAGATTTTAACGCGGCCAGATTTTGCCACCATAGCCACTTTACTACGATGTTATGCAGGCCACTTTTATCGGTGCCAAGCCTTGTTACTCTGGGATATAGTGAAAGTAGACTTTTATGACCGGGCCAATTTCATGCACATTCCACTGGATCGTCAGCAGGACATTCCGCTGTATCTACAGATCGAAGAAGCGCTGCGTCGCGCCATTCTTGGCGGCACCTTTGCCGATGGCGATAAATTGCCGTCAACGCGCAGCCTGGCCGCTGAGCTTTCGGTCAGCCGCCTGACGGTGGAAAGTGCCTACGCCGAACTGACGGCCAAAGGATTGTTACAACAGCGGCGTGGCAGCGGTGCCTATGTGCGCCACCTGCAACCGGCCCCCATGCAGCAACGGCCAGCATCCAGCGAGCTATTCCCTGCGGATCGCTTCACCACCACGACGTCGCGGCTGGACGGTTATCCGGATATTCCTTTGCCGGAGCACATCATCAACTTTGCCGCTGGCGTCGGTAGCCCCAAAGTGTTCCCGCTTGAGGCGTTCCGCAAGATCCTGCTGTCGATCCTCAGCCGTCATGCGGAAGAGGCCTTCAGCTATGGTGATTATTGTGGTTACTACCCGCTGCGCGACACGCTGAGCCGGATCCTGACCGCGCAAGGTATCCCCACCCGTGCCGAACAGGTGCTGATCACCAACGGCTCGCAACATGCCATCAGCCTGATTTTCCAGACGCTATTACGCCCAGGAGATACGGTGATTGTCGAAGAGCCCACCTATGCCGAAGCTCTGGGGCTGCTGCGCCTGCATCAGATCAACATTGTTCCAGTGCCCAGCGATCGTCATGGCATGTGCGTTGAGCAACTACCGGAGCTGATCGCCCGGCATCAGCCCAAAATGATCTACACCATCCCCAATTTCAATAACCCCACCGGGCGTTGTATGAGCGAAGCCCGCCGCAGCCGCTTGCTGGCGTTGGCGCAGCAGGCCGGGATAGTGATCCTGGAGGACGATTTTGTTGGCGATCTGCGTTACAACGGTAAAAGCCTGCCGTCACTGCGCGCCATGGCTCCCGCTGGCACGGTGATCTATGTCAGTACCTTCTCCAAAATGCTGCTGCCCAGCATGCGCATCGGTTATCTGGTGGCAGACAGCGAACAGTATCTGCAATTCTCACGGCTCAAACACGTCGACAGCTTTACCAGCTCCAATCTGATCCAGCGCGCGCTGGACGCCTTTGTCACCGTTGGCAGCTACGACAAGCAGCTGCGCCGGGCGGGAAGGATGTACCGCCAGCACCGTGATGCGATGGTGGCGGCATTAAGCGAGCACCTGCCGCCGGGCTGTCGGTTTGAAATCCCCGCGGGAGGGCTGTTTATCTGGCTGGAATTGCCACCAGCCGTTAGCACTACAACGTTGATGCCAATAGCCTGGCAACAGGGTGTCACCTTTGCTCGTGGCGAATGCTTTTATGTTGAGGAGCAGCACGGCGCACATGGCTTGCGGTTGAATTTTGCCGCCAATACGCCGGAGCTGATTACCGAAGGGATCGCCCGGCTTTGCCGGGCGATTGTTGAGGTTATGGGGAATTAAATGTCACTACCGCAAAACAAAATAGGGTGCAGCATGCAGCGCCCCTACGGTCGGGTATGTTATTTAACCATTGAGACTAAATACTGGCCCACCAGAGCCGCAGTTTCATGCCCCAATAGCTGGTCCAGCCGGTGGTGCTCTGCACCACCTTACCCTGAGAGATCACCACAATGGTCGGCGTTACGCCAATCTGCCACTGCGCCGATAGCTTGCCCTGCTCATCGTTCACCACCGGCAGTTGCAACTTTTTAGCCGCCAACCACTGCTCAACCTGCTGGTCATTGCCCGAACGCAGCGCCACGGTCATGACGTTACCGCCGTTTGCCACCAGCTTGGCCACGTAAGGCGTAGTAAAGCGGCAAACCCCACACCAGCTGGCCCAGAAATAGACCAACAAAGGTTTATCCTGGCTGAGCTGCGCCAACGACACCTGCTCTCCATCCAGGGTTTCGAGCATTTGTTGGTCAAAGGTCAAGGGAGCCTGCGGGGCCCGCCACCAGTCCATGGCGAACGTCACGCCCAGCACGAGCAACAGCAAAATCAGCAGTTCGCGCGCCCAGCGCCGCAACCTAGCCATTTTTTACCTTCGCCAATTGCTGCTTCACTAACGCTTCCAGATCCTCATAAGACACCGCGCCCGGCAGCATCTGATCGCCAATCAGGGTGGCCGGCGTTCCCTGCACGCCAAACTGTTCCGCCAATTGCATATTGGTGCGTAGCGTGGTCATACTCTGTTCAGTCGGTGCAACCTGCTTAACCCCGGTTTTATCTTGGGCAGCGGCGATGCTGGCGTTGTCATGAAAGCCTTTTTTCGCCATCAGGCGTTGATGCAACGGCCAGAACTGTTCGGGATGCTGTTCCCAAGCTGTTAACGCCACCCGCGATGAGGCGATCGAGCTTTCCCCTTTGAACGGCAGCAGCTTCACCACCAGCGCCACATCGGGATATTTGTTGACGATCTTCTCCAACATCGGATCAAACTGCTTACAGTACGGGCAGTTGTAATCGGTGAAAGCCACCAGCGTCAGCTTGGCATTCTTGGCCCCCAATCGTGGGCTGGCGGGATCGTCGAACAGGATTTTGCTATTTTTCTCAATTGCCTGGCCGATTTGCTGGTCGTTGGTTTGCTGCTGCCATGCGTTAACCGCTTCTGCCAGAATATCCGGGTTAGAGACCAGCGTTTCGCGGATCAGCTCTTTGATCCGCACTTCCTGCTCGGCGGTGAAAGGAGCCGCAGCCCAGACCGGGGTGACAATCAGCAGCAGTAACATCAGTAACTTGTTCATTATTGGTTTCCTTTGGCAGTAGACAGGGCTTGCAGAACGGCTTCGCGAGTGAGCAGCGGTGACAACACCTCGCCGTCTGGCGAGCCGGGGCCATAGATTTGGTTAAAGGGAACGGCAACGCTGCCGCGCTGTTGCAGGAAGGTCGAGATGCTTTCAGACGGGCGGCTCCAATCACCGCGCAACGCCACTACATCATCAGCGCTGAGTGCTTTTTGCACCTCGTCGCGCAGCAATACGTTGTATTTATTCGCCTTGCAGGTCACACACCAGTCGGCGGTCACATCGACAAACACCCGTTTGTTGTCGGCCAGCGCCTGTGCGATCGCCTGCTCAGAAAGCGGTTGCCAGGCGATGTTGTCGTGCAACGGCTGTCGCCACTGGTTGGCCGTCAACGATCCCACCAGCAATGCCAAACCGCCTACCACCAGCACGCTGGCCGTCGCGATCCCCGCTGACCGGGCACCTAACCGTTGCCACACCGCCAGCAATAAACCGAGCAGCAAGATGGCACCAACAATCAGAGTCGGCTTCACGCCGATATGGTTGGTCATCAGGCTAAGCAGCCAGAGCGAAGAAATCAGCATTAGCAAGCCCAGCGCCAGCCTCATCCCGTTCATCCAGCGGCCAGGTCGTGGTAGGCGTAACGCCAGCGCAGGCCATGCGGCAATCAGCAACCAAGGCAGGCTCATGCCAATTCCCAGTGCCACAAACATGCCCCAAAGCACCGGCAACGGAGCCGCCAATGCAAAGGCTACCGCCGTTCCCAGGAAAGGTGCCGAGCAAGGCGTTGCCAGCAGCGTGGCAAACGCTCCCTGCCAGAAATGACCGCTCAAGCCACGCCCGTTATGGGTGGCCAGCTTGGTATTCAACGAGGAAGAGAGTTGCAGGTGGAACAGGCCGAACAGATTGGCACTGAACAGCAGCGTCACCAGCACCATAAAGCCGATAAACCACGGGTTTTGGAATTGGATACCCCAGCCCAGCGCGTGATTGCTCAGGCGCAACAGCGTCATCAGCAAGGCCAGCGCCATAAAGGACACCACGATCCCCAAGGAAGAGGCCAGAAATTGCCAACGCACGCTACGCCGATCGCGCTGTTCGACCTGCAAGATGGAGCCTAGCTTCATCCCTAGCACCGGCAGCACACAAGGCATCAGGTTAAGAATGAAACCGCCCGCTAGCGCCATCAACACCGCTTGCCATAAGGGGAAAGCCACGGTGGAAGGTAAAGCAAGTGGCCCGCCAATGGTCAGCGTAGCCTCCTGAGCGATCCCACCATCGCTGATAACCAGCCGCAGCTGTTTACCGCGCAGATCTGGAGCCGCGTCTCCCCAACCATCACTCACGGGAACTCGCGCTTGCAGACTCTCGCCATCACTGCTGACCGTTGGCTTGCCCAAATCGGTCTCCGCCACCGTATCAAAGAACAGCTCAGGCTGCTGCCAACCCGCAGTGCGTTCGGCGCTAATCTGCAACTCACCGTTGCGATAACCGGCACGCAGGCTGTCCACCAACCCGCTGGCAATCGGCACCTGCCCCATCGCCTGAGCAAAGTCGTGATTGAATTTTGGGTCAGCCGGAGTGGTGAGATCCAGTTTGAACGGATAATCGGTCAAGATGCAAACGTTGCTACAGGTGGATAAGGTAAGCCTTCCCTCCAGTTGCTGTGGCACAGCCCCCTTGAACACGATGGGCAGCGTTACCCGCTGCTGATAGCCCTGCGTCGAAATCCCCGCCACGTCAAAGCGCTGCGGGGTTGGCCAGAACCAGGTTGCCGGTGGTGGGTTATCCTGCCAGGTGATTGCTGGCGCAATGCCGCCTTCCCCTGGTGAGCGCCAGTAGGTTTTCCATCCTTTTTCCAGCTCAACAGCGAGCAGCACACGGGTTTCGTCCCCGTTGCTGGTGTCGGCACGCAGCCTGACTTGCGCATGATCGTTCTGCGGGCTTTGCAGCCAGCCGCTATCCGCTGCCTGTGTTGCAGGTAGCCAAAGCACTAACAGGCAAGCCAACGCCAGCCTGATGATATTCCACATAATTGTTCTCCATAAATAAATTAGTCACTCGGTTTGACGAGGGATTAACTCATTCACGGAACACGCATAATCGCAGATGCACCCTGAGGGTGGGGGGGAAATAACGCGTACAGGAGGGTACGGCAGGCGCGGAGCGATGATCGGAGCCAGCAGGACCAGCAACATCCCCAGGCCAAACAGCACGTTTTCAAACATCACCGGTGGAGAGGCCAACAGCGATTTGGCACTCAACTCACAAGGGGTCGTGGTGGTGGCCTCTTCATCACCGCTGGCCGAAGATTGGCTAACGCTGACAGTGGGCAGGCCAAGAGCTAATTGCAAGGTATGCAAACCCGCCATGCGCTGGGTGAGGCACGTCAGTACCACCAGGCAAGCCAGGGTTAAAAACCATTTTGCAATCCGCTGCCGATTTATCATCACGCCCTCAATGCCGTATCTGCGCCTATCTTAGCGGCGCAAATAGGATAAGCAACGATTAGCCTGTAAAGAAATGTCTGGCGGCGGTATTGATGGCACGAAATTACAGGTATCATAAGCGATTAAGCCTGTGCTTTTCGCCGGGTATGTCGATTTTATACACTGCGAAGGACTGGTGATATGCAACCATTAAGTGGACCTGGCGCTCCTGGCGCAGCCGATCACCCTCCGACCGCAGGCAAAATCCCCCCTGCCGACGATCAGCCGCTCTCCCCAGCCCAACGCACCCAGTTGGAAAAACTGATCGTCAAGATCATGGCCCTCAGCCCGGCCAAATCCGCCGAGATCTGGGCGACGCTGCGTCATGAATTAGGGGCGGATAACCACAGCGAACTGTTGGCGCGCCATTTCCAACCGGCAGAGCAGCTACTGCAAAACCGCCTTGGCGTGGCACAACAGAGCCATGCCAGCCGCCAACTGTTGCAACAACTCACCGAACTGTTGCCACAAGGTAATAACCGCCAGGCGGTCAGCGACTTTATCCGCCAGCAGTTTGGCCATACGGTGTTAAGCCAGTTGAGCCACCCACAGCTCCAGCAAGTGTTGAACCTGCTGCAAACCGGCGAACTGACAATCCCTCACCCGCAACAAACGGCCACCAGCGATCGTTCGCTGCTGCCTGCGGAACATCAGCACTTACAGCTGCAGGTCACCAAGCTCAGCGCGGCTACCGGCGAGACAACGGCCAAACTCTGGCAGGCACTGTTCGATCTGGTCGGGGTAAAAATCAACGATCCGTTGCCCGCACGCCACTTCCAACTGCTCAGTCAGTTTATGCAGGTGAAATTGGCGCTCAGCCCACAAACGGCGCCGACGCTGCAAAACCTGCTGGCGGTATTGAAACAGCCAGCAGACCAACAGGAGCAGCAACAGCTCAATGACTATTGCCAGAACCGCTTTAACGGCAACCTCAATACGCCGTTGACCCACGCGCAGCTAAACGACGTGATCCAGCAGCTATTTACCCGCCGTCTGGACAAGGCTGGCCACGCTCCGTCGCTACACAGTGACGTCCAACAGCCACAGCCATTACTTAACCCGCTAATCGCTGCCCTGCCGCAGCCTTTACAGTCGCTATTCAGTAAGCCTTTGGCGCTGGTTGTCGGCGTTATCGTATTGGCATTGGTACTGTGGGCGCTGTTTTAACAGCCGCACTCCGGTGCTTTATCCCGCCCCTGCATCGTCCCCTGCTCAACACCGATGGCCACCGGATGGCCATCGCGTAGCCAGAAATCCAGCCCGCCAATCAGCTCTTTGACCCGAAAACCGAGCTTGGCCAACTTGTATGCCCCCTGTGTGGAACCGTTACAGCCGATACCGTCGCAGTAGGTGACATAGACCTTGTCACGATCGAGAGATGAGGTGCTGCTTTCATCCATCAAGCGGTGGGGAAAGCTCAGCGCTCCAGGAATATGCCCGGCGGAGTAGAGCGCGCTGGCACGTGTATCGATCACCACAATCTCGCTGACGCCATTGCGCAAATCTTCCGCCACGTCCGCCGAGTCGGCGTAAAAGCTGAGCTTAGCCGCCAGATAGTCCAAGCTTTGTGCTGCCGCTGCCGGGGGAAAAGCCAATACCAGTGAAGAGACGTTCATAGTGCAACTCCAGTGCCTTAAGGTTGATGACAATAGTGCCTGATTTTGGTCTTATGTTTGAGACCCATTTTGCCAAGGTGATAAGACCGATTATGTCTCAGGTATTGCTGACGCTATTTCAACAGGCGGATAACGCGACGGGCACGCTACGTGAGCGAGTGTGTAATACGTTGCGCACGGCGATCCATAGCGGCACGTTAAGCGCGGGCCAGCGCCTGCCCTCCTCGCGGGTTCTGGCGGCCGATCTGAGCATCTCACGGGTTACCGCCGAAGCCGCCTATGCGCAGCTGGAAGCCGAGGGATATCTACATCGCCGGGTGGGCCAAGGCACCTCTGTCGCTATCCAGATCGCCAAGCCTGCGCCAATACGCAAATCCAGCGGCCAACTGCGGCTCTCACAGCGCGGTTTGGCGATTGTGCAAACCGGTGGCTGCCGCGATCCACAACAGCCACTACCGTTTGCTGCCGGTTCACCGGATCTGCGCGCCTTCCCGTTGAAGCTGTGGCAACAGCTCACCGCCCAACGGCTGCGGCTACAGGGGGAAAAGCTGCTGCGTTATGGCGATCCCCAAGGCTACTTGCCGCTGCGTGAAGCCATTGCCGGTTACGTCGGCCAAACCCGGGGCGTGAACTGCGACGCGGAACAGGTGATCGTCCTGACCAGTTCCCAACAGGCATTGCAGCTGATTGCCACCTTGCTGATCGATAACGGAGATGTGGTGTGGGTCGAGGAGCCTGGTTACAACGGGGCCAAGAACGCATTTACCAGCGCGGGAGCCAATCTGGTACCGGTGGCAGTGGATGAGGCCGGGCTGCAGCCAGACGGCTCGTTACCTCCCCCTCGCCTGATCTATCTGACTCCTTCGCATCAGTACCCCACCGGCGTGGCACTCAGCCTGGAACGGCGATTGGCCCTATTGGAACAGGCCCGGCGATCGCAAAGTTGGATTATTGAGGATGACTACGACAGCGAGTTTCACTATGACGGCCAACCGATGCCCGCCATGCAGGGTCTGGATCGCCACAGCACGGTGCTGTATGTCGGCACCTTCTCCAAAGCGCTGTTCCCTTCGCTACGGCTGGCCTATCTGATTGTGCCCCCCGCATTGGTGGCAGCGTTTACCACCGCACGTTCGGTATATGACAGCCATTGCGCTCAGTTGGCACAGGCCGTCACGGCAGAGTTTATTCTGCAAGGGCATTTTGCTGCCCACATCCGTTACATGCGCCAACTCTATCGCAGCCGCCGTGATTGGCTACTAACGCAGCTAGCACAGCACCTGGAGCATTTTGCCACGCCACAGCACGCAGGCGGCGGGCTTCAGCTCGGCGTTTGGCTACCGGTGGGCCAAGAGGCAGAACTGACCCGACAGGCGCAACAGCTAGGCGTCATTACTCCCGGCCTGTCCACCCAGTATCAGAACGCCAGAGCCAGACGCGACGGCTGGTTACTGGGGTTCTCGGCCCTCACGCCAGGGGAGATTACCTTGGCCGTGGAGCGGCTGAGCCGAATTAACCCAGTAACAGCCAACCCACCAACGTAGCCCATGCCAGGAAGGGTATCGAATAGTAATGGAACCGCAGCCAGATCTGGCGTTCCCCCGCCATCCGCAGGGCGATCAGGTTAGCCAGTGAGCCGATCGCCAGGCCAAATCCCCCGGCGTTTACCGCATAGGCCACCAAAGCGCTGGAAGGCACATAGTTCAGCAACAAAATGGTCGCCGGAACGTTGCTGATCACTTGGGATAAAGCGATCCCCAACACATATACGCTGCCGTCCGCCAGCGAGGCAATCTGGTCAAACAGCGGCTGCAGCGCTGGCAGTTGGGTCAGCAAGCCAATATTGATAAACATGGCGAGAAATACGAAGATCAGGCTCCAGTCAATCTGCAGCAGCACCTGGCGAGCCAACAGCAGAAAACCGGCAAACACCAGTAACATGCCATACAACGGCACGTCCAAATCCAGGCAGATCAGAAAGGCCACATACAGCGCGACACTGGCCAGCAACAGGCGCATTTGATAAGGATAGGGTTGGGTGTTAGGGGCTTTGACAATTTTCCGCGCCGGGAAACTGAACCAGGTGACCACCAGCAAGCTCAGCATCATGATAATGCCGAACGGTGCCATGCGCCCGATAAACTCCATAAAGGTCAGCGAAGACTTGCTCCACAGCAAAATATTCTGCGGATTGCCAATCGGCGTCAGCAACGACCCGGCGTTAACCGCCAGTGCCTGGAAGATGATCAGGCGGCTTATCGGCAGTGAAGAGAGCTTTTTCAGCGTAATGGTCAACGGGATAACGATAAACAGCGCCACATCGTTGGTGAGAAACGAAGACAGCACCGCAGCGGCACACACCAGAAACAGTGCCAGTGAGCGTTCACTTTGCAGGGTGTTCACAATCTGGCGGCCGATAAAATCGAAATAGCCACTAACCTCAACACCTTTGGTCAGCAGCATCAACCCCAGCAGGGTCATAATGGTGCGCCAATCGATAAAGCCAGAGAGTGCCCTCAGCGGCTGTGGCCCAATGGCGTACAGCAGCATCCCCATCAGCAGCAACGCATGCAGGAAGCGGTCATGCAAAAATGGCCTCAACAAACTGGTCAGCGCATTTGAACTCATGGATTTACTCTTATTTTTCAAGCGAAGGCTGGAAAATGACGTTAGCCGAAGCTCTTGAATTACGCCAGTAAAAAAGCACGTTGCCCTTTCCATTTATCGTATTTTGTTTTATACCCGTCGTCTTTCCCTGCTTTTAGGATTTTCTATGGCCAATTCCATTGCCAAAAGGCTGCTGCTCAGCGCGGCGCTGATGCTGCTAGCCGCCTGTAACGATGCCAACACCCGCCCCCAGATCGACATCGAAGGCAAAACCATGGGGACGTTCTATAGCGTAAAGGTCAGCGGCACTATCACCGAGAGCAAACAACAATTGCAGCAGGAGATCGATGCACTGCTGGAGCAGGCCAACGACGATATTTCCACCTACCGCCCCGATTCGGTGTTATCCCGCTTCAACCAGAACACCACTGCCGAGCCGCAGCCCATCCCCCGTGGAATGGCTGATATCATCCTCACTGCTCAGCGCATTGGCCGTGATACCGGAGGTGCTATGGATATCACCGTCGGCCCTTTGGTTAACCTGTGGGGATTCGGCCCGGATAAACGGGCCGTCAAAGTCCCCAGTCAGCAGCAAATCGACGCAGCTCGCCAGCATATTGGTTTGCAACATCTGAAACTGCTGAGCGACAGCCGGGGTGAATGGCTGCAAAAAGATCTGCCGGAGATGTATGTCGATCTCTCCACGCTAGGCGAAGGTTACGGCGTGGATCAGTTGGTCCAGTTGATGGCGCGCAAAGGCATCACCAACTATCTGGTATCGGTGGGTGGAGCCGTTTCATCACGCGGCGTGAATGGCCAGAACAAGCCTTGGAGGGTGGCAATCCAAAAGCCCACCGACCGGGAAAATGCGGTGCAAGCGCTGGTGGATTTGCAAGGCTACGGCATCAGCACTGCGGGGAGTTATCGTAACTACTTCGAGCAGGACGGTCAGCGCTATTCCCACGTGATCGATCCCGTCACCGGGCGGCCAATCACCCATAAGCTGGTTTCCGTTACGGTGATTGCCCCTACGGCGTTGGAAGCCGATGGTTGGGATACCGGGTTGATGGTGCTGGGCACGGAAAAAGCGCTGAAACTGGCCGAAGAGAAAGGACTGGCGGTGTATCTGATCAGCAAAACCGATGACGGTTTCAGCGCGACGATGACGCCGCAGTTTAAGGCGTTTTTAGTGCAGTAAAGGGTTTTGATTCCCGTGTTGTCCCCTCACCCTAACCCTCTCCCACAGGGAGAGGGAACCGATCGAGTTCGCTATTCGTTACAGAAACTTACCTGACCATGGCACTAAACCAACTGCTTTTTACCCTGCTAACAGATTGATCACGGCACCTTGCCACAACACTGTACCAGCTCCCTCTCCCTGTGGGAGAGGGTTGGGGTGAGGGGCCGACTACTCTGCCTCAGCAACGGTTTTTTCAGCTTTACGGTGCAGCAGCGAATACACCGCCGGGATCACCAGCATCGATAGCAATGGCGCACTCACCATGCCGCCAATCATCGGTGCGGCAATCCGCTGCATCACCTCTGAGCCAGCACCGCCGCCCCACATAATCGGCAGTAAACCGGCCATAATGGTCGCCACCGTCATCACCTTCGGCCTGACGCGCAACACCGCCCCTTCGCTAATCGCCGCCATCAGTTGTTGATGACTCAACGGCTGGCCGGGCTGACGATGTTTCGCCAACGCCTGATTAAGGTACAGCACCATAATCACACCAAACTCCGCCGCCACCCCGGCCAGGGCAATAAAGCCCACCGCCCCGGCTACCGACAGGTTGTAATCGAGCAGATACAGCAGCCAGACCCCACCTATCAGCGCAAACGGCAGCGTCGCCATGATCAGCAGCGCATCGCTCACGCTGTTGAAGGTGACAAACAGCAGCACGAAGATGATCGCCAGCGTTACCGGCAGCACAATCTTCAACTGGGCACTAGCGCGTTCCAGATACTCAAACTGCCCGGACCAACTGAGGGAAACCCCGGCAGGCAGCTTCACCTGCTGTGCCACCACCTGTTGCATCTCTTCCACCGCCGATTTCAAATCGCGCCCGCGCAGATCGACATAGATCCAATCCGAAAGCCGGGCGTTCTCGCTTTTCAGCATCGGTGGCCCTTCGGTGATGCGAATATCCGCCAGTTCTGCCAAAGGTACTTGCCCACCCGTCGCCGTCACCACCGGCAATTCACGCAGCTTTTGCAGCGAATCACGGATCTCCCTTGGATAACGGACGTTGATCGGATAACGCGCGCGCCCTTCAATGGTTTCAGCGATGTTTTCCCCACCCACCAGCGTAGCGACCACCGATTGCAGCTCTTTCACCGAAACGCCGTAACGCGCCGCACGCTGGCGATCGATATCAATATCCACATAGCGCCCTCCAGCCAGGCGCTCCGCCAGCGCGGAAGTCACACCTGGAACCTGCTTCACCACCTGCTCAATCTGGCTGGCCGCCTGCTCAATATCGGCAATATTGCTGCCGTTGACCTTGATGCCTACCGGGCTTTTGATGCCGGTCGCCAGCATATCCAGACGGTTACGGATCGGCGGCACCCAGACGTTGGCAATACCGGGCACCTTGACCACGCTGTCCAGTTCGGCCACCAGCTTGTCCATCGTCATGCCGGGCCGCCACTGGTCGCGGGGCTTAAAGCGAATGGTGGTTTCCAACATGGTTAGCGGAGCCGGATCGGTTGCCGTCTCCGCCCGCCCAGCCTTGCCAAAGACCGTGTCCACTTCCGGCACGGTTTTGATCAACCTGTCGGTCAATTGCAGCAGCCGTGCCGCCTCGCGGGCAGAGATCCCCGGCAGGGTCGAAGGCATATACAGCAGATCCCCTTCGTCCAGCGGGGGCATAAACTCGCTGCCTAGGCGGCTGAGCGGGAATAAGGTCAGCACCAACAGTAGAGCGGAAATCCCCAGAGTGGTTTTAGGCCGTGCCAGCACCGCTGCCAGCAACGGCTGATACATGCGGATCAACCAGCGATTGATCGGGTTGGCATGTTCGTCCGGAATGCGACCCCGGATAAAATAGCCCATCAGCACCGGCACCAGCGTGATGCCCAACCCGGCGGATACCGCCATCGCATAGGTTTTGGTGAACGCCAATGGCGCAAACATCCGCCCTTCCTGCGCCTGTAGCGAAAACACCGGGATAAACGACAGGGTAATGATCAACAGACTACAGAACAGCGCCGGGCCAACCTCCACCGCCGCCTGCTCAGAGATGTGCCAGTAATCTTTTGAGGTGGGCTGCTGGCCGGGATGGCGTTGCCGCCACTGCTCGAGCACTTTGTGCATGTTTTCGATCATCACGATCGCCGCATCCACCATCGCGCCGATAGCAATAGCTATTCCCCCAGCGACATGATGTTGGCGTTAACCCCTTGATAGTGCATCACCACAAAGGCGCCCAGGATCCCCAGCGGTAGAGTCACCATCGCCACCAGCGCCGAGCGGAAGTGGGACAGGAACAAGGCACACACCACCGCGACCACCAGGAACTCTTCCAACAGCTTGAATGACAGCGTATCGATCGCGTGCTCGATCAGTTGCGATCGGTCATAAACCGGCACGATCTCCACGCCCGGCGGCAGAGTGTGCTGAAGCTGTTGCAGCTTGGCCTTCAGCGCATTAATGGTTTCCAGCGCATTCTTGCCATAGCGCATCACCACAATACCACCCGCCACCTCACCTTCACCGTTGAGCTCCGCTACACCACGGCGGATTTCCGGCCCCTCACGCAGTTCTGCGACCTGTGACAACAGGATCGGCACCCCGTCGCGGGCGGTGATCACCACGTTATTAAAGTCGGCGAGTTTTTTCAGGTAGCCGGAGGTGCGTACCATATACTCAGCCTCCCCCATTTCCAGCAGCGCACCGCCGCCTTCCTGGTTGGCGTCCTGAATGGCGCTCACCACCTGCTGATGGGTAATATTCAGCGCCCGCATACTTTGCGGATTTAATATCACCTGATATTGCCGCACCATGCCGCCAACGCTGGCAACCTCTGCGACGTTAGGCACGGTTTTCAGTTCGAACTTGAGCGTCCAGTCCTGCAAGGCGCGCAGATCCGCCAGACTGTGTTTACCTGTACGATCGACCAACGCATACTCATAAACCCAACCAACGCCAGTAGCATCCGGCCCCAGCGCCACTTTGACCTGCGGCGGCAGCGAGGACTGCACCTGACTGAGTGACTCCAACACCCGCGAACGCGCCCAGTAAGGATCGGTACCGTCTTCAAACAGAATGTAGACGTAGGCATCGCCGAACATGGAGAAGCCCCGCACCGTGCTGGCTCCCGGCACCGTCAGCATGGTGGTGGTCAGCGGGTAGGTCACCTGATCTTCGATCACCTGCGGCGCTTTGCCCGGATAGGTCGCCCGGACGATCACCTGCACGTCAGAGAGATCGGGCAGCGCATCCAGCGGTGCCTTCTGCAACGCCCATACGCCCCACCCGGCCAGCAATATCGAAGCCAGTAATACCAACAGGCGATTGCGTATCGACCAGCGGATCACGGAGGCGATCATTGGTGGCCTCCTTGCGGCATGATCTGGCTGATGTGCGAGCCGTTTTCATCCACGCTAAAATGGAACATCACCTTGCTGCCGATACCAATCCCAGTGGGCAAGCCACCCGTTGGCAGGGTGAAATCCATGGTCATCGCGGGCCATTGCAACTCTGCCACCGGATCGTGCGACAGCGTGACGGTAGCGCCATCCACCGCCTCGACCACGCCCAACGTCTGATACTGTTTTATCCCCTCCTGCCCGGCCATCTGTGGCAAGGCGCTGCGCATGCTGGCTTCGGAATCAATCAGGAACTGGCCTGAGGTGACTACCTGTTGCCCTGCTTGCAGACCCTGTTTGATTTCTACCCAGCCGTCCTGTGCCAGGCCGGCGACCACGTCAACCGGAGCAAAATGACCGTTCCCTTCCGCCACCAGCACCCGGTTGCGATCGCCACTGCCGATCAGGGCCTCCTGCGGGATAGCCAGCACCGGCTTGGCCCCGGCGTTTTGCGCCAGTTGCACCTGCAAATACATGCCCGGCTTCAGGCGCTGTTGAGAATTTTTCAGCACGATACGCGCTTTAAAGGTGCGGGTAAGCGGATCGACGTTAGGCAGCAGCTCGCTGACCTCCCCGGTGAAGCGTTCACCCGGCCAACTGGCGGAGCTGGCTGCCACCGCATCGCCAACCTGCAACAGCCCGGCCTGCGCCTGCGGGTAATCAATCACCATCCACACCGGATCGAGACTGGCCAACTCAAACAGGCCCTGCGTTGCGGTAACCTGCATCCCTTCCCGTGCGTCCAGCTTGTTGATAAACCCGCTCTCTGGTGCGGTAATGGTAATCCGGGTCTGGGGTTGGCCGCTGCGTTCAACCTGGCGAATGATGGCTTCAGGCATAAACTGCAATGCCAGGCGCTGGCGGGCGGCAGAGGTCAGTGCGCTATCGCCCAGTTTGCGGATCGCCAGGTATTCCTGCTGTGCAGCACTCCAGTCCGGGATCCACAGCTGTGCCAGCGCTTGTCCTTTCTTTACCTGCTGCTGGCTGGCACGCACATAGAGTTTGTCTATCAGCCCGTTGGCCCGAGCGGCAATCACCTGCACACCGCGCTCATCGGTGGCAACGCTGCCATAGGCATCAAGCTGCAAATTCAATTCACGCAGTTGTGCAGCCGCTGTACGGACGCCCAGATTCTGCTGCTGGCGGGCGCTGATAGTGACACCACCGTCATCCTGCTGCTCATCGGCATAGCGTGGCACCAGTTCCATATCCATAAACGGCGATTTGCCCGGCTTATCAAAACGCTGGCCAGGCACCATCGGATCGTACCAATACAGCACCTGCCGTTCGGCACCGCCGCTAGCAGGTTGTGCCGCGGTTTTTTCCCCGGCAAACCAGTAACCGCCCATAGCACCGCCCAATAAGGCGGCTAACAGCGTCAGGCTAAAACGCATTTTCATGACTTTGCCTCCTGCACGGTGAGATAACGGATAGCGGCCCACAGCTGCGCTAATTCACGCGCGGCCTTACCGGCGCTCAGACGGCTGTCGAGCAAGGCCCGACGAGCTTCCAACACTGAGGAGAGATCGCTTTTACCACTGCGGTATTGCGCCAGTTGCAGTGCCACGCGCTGTTGTTGCAACGGGATCGCTTGCTGCTGTTGACGCTGCCATTGCGCCTGCGCGGCCTGATACTGCGCCAGCAGCGTATCTAACTGGGCCTGATGGTCGCGGATCAATAACGTCAGTTGGTCGTTGGCTTCCATCGAGCGGGAAACGTCAGCGGCATAGTCCTTATCCTGCCGCTGGGAGCGGAACAGGGGCAGATCGACGGTAAACATCACCCCCGCCATATCCTCATAGCCATCGGCCCGTTTCCCATACGACACCTCTATCCCCACGTCCGGAATGGCGGCCACCTCGGACTGCGCCGATCGCGCCTTGGCCACATCGGCCTCACGGCTGGCCTGCACGACTTCCGGATGCTGTTTTATCGCTTGTCGCAACAGGTTGCTCTCGGCGGGCAGGCGCTCGAAGTGTGGCAACGAGCCACCGATCCCCTCAACCTGCTGCCCGGTCAACTGGGTTAAGCGAGCCTGGGCGATGGTAACGTCACGCTGCGCCTCACTGAGCCGATCCTGCATCGCCAACAGCGTCAAGCGAGCATCGATGACGTTAGCGGCGGGCAAACTGCCGCTGGCCACTCCGGCATGTTGGGCGGCGATCTGGCGTTCACTCTCCTTGAGCAAGGCCGTGGCATCCTTCAGCGTCTGCTGACTCAGCGCCAGTTCCAACCAGGCTTGTGCCGTCTGCTGCTGCAAGCGGGCTCGGATCGTCGCACTGCTGGCTTCGGTTTTATTGGCTTCGGCCCGTAGGGTGTCCGCCTTACGTTGGCGCTTAGTGCTGCTGACATAATCCTGCATGATGCCAACCCGCTCCATGGTCATCCCGTCACGGGTCAAACGCCGGGCATTACCGCCCTGTACCGGCACGTTTTCAATGCCGAATGTAAGCTTGGGATCGGGCAACTCCATCGCCGAATCCGCCATGTTTTGCAGCGCATTCACCTGATGCTGATTGGCCGAGAGTTCGGCGGAATAGCGCTCTGCCGCTGCCAGCGATTGCTCCAACGTCAGGCCGGTTGCCTGCGCACTCGCCGTCCAACAGGCGAGCAGCAGCCAGCCCACCCGCAATGGGTGAGAAAGTAGTCTGGACATGGTGCCCCCGTTAGTCTTGGCTGGCGCTGATGGCGGTCAGCTGATAGCCGCCGTCAACCTGACGGAAGCTGAACTCCACCGCAGTCCCGGCAGCCAAGGCAGGCAATGGCGGCTGGGGCTGCAGGAAATTCATGGTCATCGGCGGCCAGTTCAAGGCAGGGATGGCAGGATGGGCGAGCGACACTTTCTGCTCACCCCAGGCCTTGATGGTCCCTTTAGAGTGATAGACGGCGGCGTCTTGGCTGGCATGTTGGTGATGTTGCATCTCCGCAGCGGAGACAAATGAAGAGAACATCAGAGAGATGAAAACGGCAGTGATCAGATTACGCATAACGATAGCTCCATAAAATAGACAAAAACAACTCAGGTCGCCGTGCTGGACGGCAAAGCGGTTGGTTTGGCTATTCACGGAAGCGGCAGAAGACGATCTCTGCCGGCGGGCCTGCTATCGGAGGGGTTTGCCAATCGAGGCGTGAGAACTGTGCCTGGGGCTGAGGATCGGCAACCAGCAGCTCACTGCTGGCGGGTAATACCGCCGCCAAGGCCAGGTTGCCGTGATCTTGCTGTGCAGAATCTGGTACGCAGTGCTTTTCACACAGCGGCCCTTCGGCCTGCATCATCTCATTGGCTAGCGGATCGGCGGCCTGCATATGCATCGTATGCTGCGCGGCTGGCGCTACGGTGGTGAGTTGCAGATTGCAGTGATGGCTGGCGATCGCCAGTTGGCTGTTGAGCAGTAGCCAGCAGACGGCCAATAGCCATGCTGCGGCCCGCTTCTTGGCGAAGCGCAACTGATGCATAGATATTGAGATGGACGCCAAAGCCGACATGCAAAAATTCCAGAGTAAGAAACTGCGCTGAGTATATCGGCAGAAAACCCTCACAGGAACGGAATTTACACCCGCTGACAAAGCCGCCTCGGAACCATCCTGTAAACTGGAAATGCTTTGATTTCAGTCAACTACACGGCTTAAAAATCCCGTTAATCATAGCAAAAACCGGCTTTCGCCGGTTTCCATTATTAATTCAGCCCCAAGGTCCACTGGGCTATTTTGAAGTAGATGATCAAGCCGGTGCCGTCTATCAGCGTGGTGATAAACGGGGCGGAAACTACGGCAGGATCCACACCGAAGCGTTTCAGAGCCATTGGGATCACGGAAGAGACAATCGCGGCCCACAACGTAATACAAACCAGGGTCAAGCTCACGATGAGCGTAATCTCATAGCCGATCCCCATCATCCAACCACGGAACGCGCCAGCACAGGCCAGCGTTAACGCGATCATGACCGAGGTCGTCATTTCCTTGCGCAGCACGCGCCCCACATCGCGCATGCGGACCTCTCCCAAGGCCATGGCCCGCACAATGGTTGAGGTAATTTGCGTACCGCTGTTGCCTCCGGTACCCACCAATAGCGGGATAAAGAAGGCCAGGGCAATCGCCGCTTCCAATGACTCCTCAAAATGCTGAATAACCGTACTGGTATAAGCTTCGGCGACGAACAGCAACAGCAGCCACACGCTGCGTTTTTTCCACAGTTCGAAAGAGGTCATTTCAAGATAAGGCTTATCCAGCGGCAGGCTTGCCCCTTGCATATGGGCATCCTCGGTGTTTTCATCCTCGATAATCTGCGCTATTTCGCGCTCCGTTAAACAACCAACCAGACGGCCATTATCGACCACTGCCACAATATCTAAATTATTATTGTCCACCAGTTTGGCGATATGTTCACGTTCGTCCGTGGGTTTTACATGGAAGAAGGTGGTTTCCATCATATCCTTGATACGCTCGCCATTATGTTCTTCCTGCAATAAGCGTTTAACAGAAAGAACCCCCACCAGTTTGGTGCCGTCTTCAATAAAGATTTGTGCGGGAATATCGTCGTTGGAAAGTTGATTAACGAATATTTTCCTGGCTTCGCCAACGTAAAGATCTTGATGCAGAACAAAGACTTTTTTGTTCATATAACGCGCAATGGCGTCGTCTTCAAAGTTGGCGTTTTGGTAAAGGTCTTGCAATACAACATGTGACATTCTAGATACTCCCGATTGAAAGATGGAGTCTCATAGAGGCGACAAGACAGGACAGCGAAAGCCGATCCCCACGTCTTGGGTTTAGCACTATACAACGTATCCCCAGGGGGAAGTTACCTTAGCAATGCCTTGATTCGGCTAATGCTTGTTTTACCCTTGGTGGCCTCTCTCGATGCCATTAGAGCGGTAACTTGTGTTCGTATAGGAGCCTCGCCATAACGAGATCGTAAAGCTAGATAAAGCGCAGGCATTATGCCGGGTTTTATCTGATAGAGATAAAAAACGGAAATGTTGTTTATACGTCATTTATATGAAAAGCAAAAAATTAACATAATAAAAACATTGTTATCACAGAATTTTTTAAGTTAAACGAAAAACTCAGCCTCGTTTAATTTAATAATGGCTGTTTTGTTTTTGATAAATAATATGCTAGAGGATCGTACTTTCAGGAGTTTGGTTTAAGCGTTATTTAGAATTTCATACGGACATATTCCACAAGCAACGCCATTAATGACTCTGCCATCTGACACCTATTATTGATTTTACAAAAATATAAAAATACTGACCCATACTGACATTTCAAGGCGTATTTTCACTCTAGCAACGTCGATTAAATATCCTATTTACCCCATTAATGACCTGAATAAAGTGCCTATACTGCAAATAGATAATGAGGAGAATAACCTTGGAAAACTTAAAGCGCAGCATCATTGCGCTAACCCTTTTAACGGTGCTGATTGTGGCCCGTTTCTATTTCTTCAGCTGACGCTTTATTGAACGAAAGCAGAATATCGAACTGAGGCATTCCATCGTCTAGAAAAACAAAAAAATCGGGCACCTATTACGGTGCCCGATTGATAATATGACGCCCTGCGCTTACTTCTGCAGTTTACGCATTACCAGCGTGGCGTTGGTGCCGCCGAAACCGAAGCTGTTGGACATGACCGTGGTCAGCTCACGCTTGGTTGGCTCGGTCACGATGTTCATGCCAGCCGCCTTCTCATCGAGGTTATCGATGTTGATGCTTGGCGCAATGAAGCCGTGCTCGACCATCAGCAGGCTATAAATCGCTTCCTGCACGCCCGCCGCACCCAGTGAGTGGCCGGTCATGGCTTTGGTAGAAGAGATGGCCGGGGTGTTATCGCCAAAGACTTCACGGATCGCGCCCAGTTCTTTCACGTCGCCGACCGGCGTGGAGGTACCGTGTACGTTCATGTAGTCGATTGGTGTGTCTACGCCCTGCATTGCCATCTTCATGCAACGCACCGCGCCTTCACCCGATGGAGCCACCATGTCGGCACCGTCTGAAGTGGCACCGTAACCGATGATTTCCGCATAGATATGTGCGCCGCGAGCCAGAGCGTGCTCCAACTCCTCAACCACTACCATGCCGCCGCCGCCTGCGATAACGAAACCGTCACGCGCTGCGTCATAGGTACGGGAAGCTTTTTCTGGCGTGTCGTTGTAGCTGGTGGACAGCGCGCCCATGGCGTCGAATTCGCAGGCCATTTCCCAGCACAGCTCTTCGCCACCGCCAGCAAAGACGACGTCTTGTTTGCCCAGTTGGATCAGCTCAACGGCGTGGCCGATACAGTGTGCTGAAGTTGCGCAGGCAGAGCTGATGGAGTAGTTCACGCCGCGGATTTTGAATGGAGTGGCCAGGCAAGCAGAAACGCCTGATGCCATCGCCTTGGTCACCATGTATGGGCCAACGCCACGCAGGCCTTTGGCGCGCATACCGTCAGAACCCGCAACCTGGTTACGTGGAGAACCACCACCGGAACCGACCACCAGACCGGTGCGATCGTTGGAAACCTGATCGGCTGCCAGGCCGGAATCTTGAATCGCTTGTTCCATGGAGAGATAGGCGTAAACCGACGCGTCGCTCATAAAGCGCATCACTTTACGGTCAATCAGACCGGTAGTGTCGAGTTTAACATCACCCCATACGTGACTACGCATGCCGGAATCTTTCAGCTCCTGAGAGAAGGTGATCCCAGAGCGGCCTTCCTGCAGACTTGCCAGGACCTCCTGCTGGTTGTTACCAATGCTGGAGACGATTCCCAGGCCAGTAATCACTGCACGTTTCATTCAAGTACCTCTTCCACAATTTACATTCGGGATTTTGCAACGCACTTTAGCGTACAGATGTACGCCGAACAAGTCCGATCAGAATAATTTTGCATTATCTTTACCCAGTTTGCACCTCGGGGCTACCCCCGTTAAAATCGCCCTACCCCTTGAGTTACGAGCAATCTACCGTGAGCAATGCCCCCATCCAAACCGCAGCGTTAAGCTGGAATGAACAAGGTACACCTGTTTCGAAACAGTTTGATGACGTCTATTTTTCCAACCAGGATGGGCTGGAGGAAACCCGCTACGTCTTTCTGGGGGGCAACCGGTTGCCACAACGTTTCAGCGATCACCCACGCTCACTGTTTATTGTGGCAGAAACCGGCTTCGGTACCGGGCTGAATTTTCTGACCCTGTGGCAGGCCTTTGCCCGTTTTCAGCAGGAGACACCCACAGCAAGTTTGCAGCGCCTGCATTTTATCAGCTTTGAGAAATACCCATTGCAGTTGGACGACCTGGCGGCAGCCCATGCCCAATGGCCAGAACTGGCCCCCTTTGCCGATGAACTTCGCGCCCAGTGGCCTTTACCGCTGCCAGGCTGCCACCGCCTGCTGCTTGCTGAAGGGCAGATCACGCTCGATTTATGGTTCGGTGACGTCAATACCCTGCTGCCGCATTTTGACGCCAGCATGAACGATCAAATTGACGCCTGGTTTCTGGATGGCTTTGCGCCGTCCAAAAACCCCGATATGTGGAGCGAACCGCTGTTTGCCACCATGGCGCGTTTTGCCCGCCCAGGCGGCAGCTTTGCCACCTTCACTGCCGCAGGCTTTGTCCGCCGTGGGTTGCAGCAGGCCGGGTTTGAGGTCAGCAAATGCAAAGGCTTTGGCCAGAAACGCGAGATGCTCACAGGTCAGCTACCCGCCGACACTCCGGCAAGCGTCAATCCAAGCCCGTGGTTCCTGCGCCCGGCAGCGGAGAATACCGACGACGTCGCCATTATTGGCGGCGGTGTAGCCAGCGCACTCACCGCGTTGGCCTTATTGCGCCGTGGGGCCAGGGTGACCTTGTATTGCGCCGATGCACAGCCCGCAGAGGGCGCATCCGGCAATCGCCAGGGGGCGCTGTACCCATTGCTGAATGGCCGGGGCGATGCGTTGGAAAACTTCTTTTCCGCCGCCTTCCCCTTTGCTCGCCGCCAGTATGACGCCCTGCGGCAACAACAGGTTGAGTTCGATCACCAGTGGTGTGGCGTCAGCCAATTGGCCTATGACGAGAAAAGCGCGGGGAAGATCGCCAAGATCCTGGCCGTTACCTGGCCGCACACTCTGGCACAATCGGCCGATCGCGCCACGCTTAGTACCCAGTGTGGGATCGATACGGGGTTTGGTGGTATTCACTATTCGCTCGGGGGATGGCTGTGCCCTGCTGATCTGACGCGTGCCGCGATTGCCCTGGCCGAACGGCAGGGATTGGTTTGCCACTATCTGCATACGCTTTCCGATCTGAACCGCAATGATGAAGGTTGGCTGCTGCATTTTGCTGGGGGTGAAAGTCACCAACATGCGACGGTGATCCTGGCTAACGGGCACCAACTCACCACTCTGGAACCTAGCGCCGCTCTACCGGCATATGCGGTACGTGGCCAGGTTTCACATATTCCCACTACGCCAATCTTGAGTGAGTTAAAGCAGGTACTGTGTTACGACGGTTATCTGACGCCGGTGAATCCTGGCAATCAGCAGCACTGCATTGGTGCCAGCTACCAGCGCGGTGAATCAAACACTGAATATAGCCAGGCAGAGCAAGAAGAGAACCGCGATCGCCTGCTGCGCTGTCTGCCAGAACAGAGTTGGACGCAAGAGGTGGATATCAGTGGCCAGCAGGCACGCTGTGGCGTGCGCAGCGCTACGCGAGACCATATGCCGATGGTCGGTGCCGTGCCGGACTATCAAGCCACTCTGGCGCTGTATGGCGATTTGCAGCAGCAGCGCCAGCGCGGCGAAGCAATTGCCAATGCGCCAATGTATCCGGGGTTGTTTATGATCGGAGCCTTAGGCTCACGCGGCCTGTGCTCGGCGCCGTTGGCCGCAGAAATTTTAGCGGCTCAGCTGTTTGGCGAACCCTTACCGGGGGATAGCGAGATGTTGGCAGCGTTAAACCCAAACCGCATGTGGGTCAGGAAGCTACTGAAGGGACGCGAGGTATAGTTCATTCGAGGGGCCAGCGTGATGCTGTCCCCTTTAAAGCAATTACTCAGTCGGCAACGCTGTCTGATACAGGTTTTCCCACATGCCCAGCACCAACACCTGATCCGGCGGGGAAAGTTCCCCGGCCTTGATGGCCTTGTCCAGGCTGCTCTGCACCCGTACC
Organism: Serratia sp. 3ACOL1; assembly: GCF_003668775.1. Classification (NCBI taxonomy): domain Bacteria; kingdom Pseudomonadati; phylum Pseudomonadota; class Gammaproteobacteria; order Enterobacterales; family Yersiniaceae; genus Serratia; species Serratia sp. 3ACOL1. The sequence goes on from NZ_CP033055.1 coordinate 2,720,364, forward strand.
TTGAGCTGTTCGGCGCTGTGTTCGGCATGTTCTTCCGATTCCGCCACCGCCAAAGTCAGATGACCGCGCAGGTAGCCACCGGCAAACAGTTCATCATCGCTGGCGTGCTCTACCATGTCATCAATCAGCGCCAGAATGCGCGCTTCAAATTCTGCGATCATCAAATTTCCTCGTTAACAAACAGACTCTGGCCTCAGAGATCTTCCGGGTAGGGAAAATGCTCGGCCGCCAGCGGAGGCGTATTGTAAAACGATTGCAGCGCCTGAATAAAGCGCGCAGGTCGTGTGGGTATTCCCCGCTCCAGCAATTCCAGCACCCGGGTACGGACTTTCCGCTGGAAACCTATGCGATCTGGCTCGCAATCTCCACTGAGATTGTCGCAACTGACGTTGAACGGGAAACCAGCCGCCACGCAGAACATCCACTCCAAAGCCTGCGGATTAATCTCGACCGCTTCGAATTCACTCTGCGTCTGGGCATCGCGCCCATCCGGGCAATACCAGTAACCGAAGTCCACCAGCTTGCGGCGTTCGGCTCCGGCGATGCACCAATGGGAGATTTCATGCATGCCGCTGGCATAGTAGCCGTGTGCAAAGACGATGCGGTTATAAGGCAGCTCATCATCGGCAGGCAGATAGATAGGCTCATCGTCGCCTTTAACCAGGCGGGTATTGAACTCATCGCTAAAACACTGATTAAAGATTTCAATCAGTTGCGGATACTGGTGTATGTTTGGCATAAAGAAAACTCAAAATACTCTTCGCCTTTCAAGCCACTGCGTTGTTGGCTGCACTTGCACACCCCAGTCACTTACTAAAGTAAGCTCCTGGGGATGAGCAAGCTGGCCGCCTAGCTGTAACTTGAAATTCATTGAGTATAACCATAGATTAAAGAAGGTTATTGTCTCACTAAGACGTATCATTGGCACACTAAAAATGCAGCGCCAACCACTGCTGAATTTCCGCCCCGTGATTGTCATACAGCAATTTGCAGCTCATGATCAAAGACACTATCACGATCATCGGCCGGATCAGCTTCTGGCCCTTGGTCAGCACCATATGCGCCCCAAGACGGGCTCCGAACACCTGCCCTACCAGCATCACCAGACCAATGCTCCAGATCACTTGGCCGCCGATAATAAACAGCACCAGGCTGCCCAGATTGGAGGTGAAGTTCAGCACCTTGGCATGGGCGGTCGCCTTGGCCAGGTTAAAACCGCACAGCGTCACATAGGCCAACGCATAGAACGAACCGGCTCCTGGCCCGAAGAAACCGTCGTAGAACCCTACGCAGCCCCCAGCTACCAGGCCAAAGGGTAACGCCCCCAGCCGACGCTGGCGATCGCTTTCCCCCAACCTTGGCGTCAGCAAGAAATAGACGCCGATACCGATCACCAACAGCGGCAGCATCTGGCGCAGTATATCGGCACGCATATGCTGCACCAGGATCGCCCCGATCACTGACCCCACCAGCGTCAGGAAGATGGTCAGCTTCTGGGTATTAAGATCGACGGCCCGGCGGCGAACAAAGTACAGGCTGGCGGAAAACGATCCCCCAACCGACTGCAATTTATTGGTCGCCAACGCCTGCGTGGGAGGGACGCCAACGGCCAGCAGAGCCGGTACGGTCAACAGCCCACCGCCACCGGCGATCGAATCGATAAACCCGGCGAACATTGCTACCAAAAACAGTATCCCGAGCAATTCGGGACCTAACACCAGCCCATCCATAAGTCGTCTGCCTGCTTTTTTATTTGCGCACACACTACGCCTTATGACACCAAAAATAAACGCCTCATTAAGAGGCGCTAGAGTGTGATTGCCAAGCGGTGATGTTGCTGAATTTATAGGGACCGAACATCTTCGACCCTATCTAACCAATTGATTATTCATACGGGCGCAGCATGCAGCACCCCTACGCTATCAGCGATTGGCGAAGTGGTTATCCAGCAGCGCCTGACAGGTTGGCGGCAGCGGTGGCGGCTCCTTCTTGACCGGATTGGCATTCGGCTGATGCGGTTTGAACCAGCTGGCCAACTCGGCACCACAGCCATCGCCCACCGGCGGCGCATCCTGATCCAGACACTCCAGGCTACCCGCCGGGCAACGCAAGCGTACGTGCATATGCGCACGATGCCCAAACCAAGGGCGGACCTTATGCAACCAAGCGCGATCGGCACCGGCATCCTGGCACAGACGTTGTTTGATCGCCGGGTTAACGAAGATCCGCGTCACTTCGCTGTCCTGCGCCGCCATCTTGATCAAGGATTCGATCTGCGGCTGCCACTGGCGATCCACCACTTGCTTACCGTCACCAGAGACCAGATCGATCGGCTGCGGTTTCAACAGTTGCTGAGCGCTCCAACGCTGGCGCGGCAGCTGCAACCAGATGTCCACGTCCAAACCGGATTGGTGGCTGGCATGGCCGCTGCTGAAGCGCCCACCGGCCGGCATTGCCATATCGCCGATCAACACCGTGCCCAGTGCTTTCTGGTTGGCCTGGCTGCTCAGGCGTTGAATAAACGCCAGCAGGTCAGGATGGCCGAAGTAGCGCCGTTGGTCGGTACGCATCACCTGATAATCCGGTGAGCTAAGCGGCAACGGGTGCGCCCCGATGATACAGCCATTGGCGAAACCACCAACGGCCTGCGCAGTGCCACTGACCGGGTGGTCAATCTTTTGCCACGGCGTTAACGCCAAGGCAGAGCTGGAAGCGATCAACGCAGCGAAGCCCAGCAGCCATTTTTTCATCGTAGTCCCTTACCAGCGTGGTACGTCGGAAATCACATCACCGTTTTGCGCACGCTGGCGCAGCAGGTGATCCATCAGCACGATCGCCATCATCGCTTCGGCGATCGGCACCGCACGGATCCCGACGCACGGATCGTGGCGGCCACGGGTGACCATTTCCACCGCTTCACCCTGACGGTTGATTGTACGGCCCGGCACCATGATGCTGGAGGTCGGCTTCAGCGCCAGATGGGCAATCACCGGCTGACCGCTGCTGATACCACCAAGAATGCCGCCAGCGTGGTTGCTCTGGAAACCTTCAGGGGTGATTTCATCGCGGTTTTCACTACCACGCTTGGTCACAACGGCAAAGCCGTCGCCGATTTCCACGCCTTTGACCGCATTGATGCTCATCAGCGCATGCGCCAAGTCGGCATCCAGACGATCGAACACCGGTTCGCCCAGCCCTACCGGGACGTTTTCCGCCACCACGGTCACTTTGGCACCGATGGAGTCACCCTCTTTTTTCAGCGCGCGCATCAGTTCGTCCAGAGCTTCCAGCTTGTCCGGATCCGGGCAGAAGAACGGGTTCTGCTCTACCTGATCCCAATCTTTCAGTTCGCAGCTCACGTCGCCAATCTGCGCCAGATAACCGCGCACCTGTACGCCAAACTTCTGCGCCAGATATTTTTTGGCGATAGCACCGGCGGCAACGCGCATTGCGGTTTCACGCGCCGAAGAACGGCCACCACCGCGATAATCACGCACGCCGTATTTCTGTTCGTAGGTGTAATCTGCATGGCCTGGGCGGAACACATCTTTGATCGCGCCGTAGTCTTGCGAGCGCTGATCGGTGTTTTCGATCATCAGGCCGATGCTGGTGCCGGTAGTGACGCCTTCAAAAACCCCGGAGAGGATGCGCACTTGATCCGGCTCGCGGCGCTGGGTGGTATAGCGCGAAGTGCCGGGGCGGCGGCGATCGAGATCGTGCTGCAAATCGGCTTCTGTCAGCGGAATGCCGGGCGGCACACCGTCTACGATACATCCCAGCGCCACACCGTGAGATTCACCAAATGTGGTGACGCGGAAAAACTGCCCAATACTGTTCCCTGCCATCACGGCTCCTTACCGTTGGTTGTCATCCCGTTCGCGTGCAAACGGGGCATACAGGCCCGCACTGTGGCGGGCCCAGGTTGTTGGTTAGCTGCGGTAGAGGCTGAAATGATCTTTGCAGTCAATCAGCTGCTGTTTGGTCAGCATGAATACGCCGTCCCCGCCGTTATCAAACTCCAGCCAGGTGAACGGAATATCCGGATATTGTTCCATCAGATGTACCATGCTGTTGCCCACTTCACAAATCAGCACGCCGTCATCGCTCAGGAAGTCTGGCGCACAGGCCAGAATGCGGCGCACCAGCTTCAGGCCGTCGCTGCCTGCGGCCAGGCCCAGTTCCGGCTCAAAGCGGAACTCTTGCGGCAGGTCGGACATATCTTCCGCATCGACATACGGCGGGTTGGTGACGATCAGATCGTATTGGATCGCCGGGACATCACGGAACAGATCGGAACGGATCGGGATCACCTGATGTTCCACGCCGTGCGCCTGAATATTACGCTCGGTCACGGCCAGCACGTCGGTGGAGATATCTACCGCGTCCACTTCCGCTTCCGGGAAGGCATAGCCACAGGCGATAGCGATACAGCCACTGCCGGTACACATATCCAGGATATGGCGTGGCGGATGTGGGATCAGCGCGCTGAAGCGATCGTTGATCAACTCACCAATCGGTGAACGCGGTACCAGCACGCGCTCATCGACATAGAACTCCAGATCGCAGAACCAGGCTTTATTGGTCAGGTAAGCAACCGGGATGCGCTCGTTGACACGGCGGATCACTCGCTCAACGATGCGGTGACGCTCGCTGGAGGTCAAACGCGCAGTTCGCATATCTTCAGGAATATCCAACGGCAGGAACAGGCTGGGCAAGACCAATTGCACGGCTTCGTCCCACGGGTTATCGGTTCCGTGGCCATAGTAGATATTGGCGGCGTTGAAACGGCTTACGGCCCAGCGCAGCATATCCTGAATGGTGTGCAGCTCATTCACTGCTTCTTCGACGAAAATTTTGTCCAATTTGCCCTCCGGCAGGCACGATGATTCATGATTTAGCCCCGTAGTTTGCCATGAAGCCTGCGACAAATCAGCAGCAATAGCAGCGTAGCAGCATTCTGGTTGGCATTCAGTGCCAGTTTTGCGTCGACAGAAACCTTCGAGCAGGTAAACTAGCGCGATAAATGATAGGCGACGAGCGAATAATGAAGAATAAGCCCCCTCTGAGCAAAGATGAATTATTGCTCTTTAGAGAGTCGGTAGCTGGAGCAAAGAAGCTACCGCAGGACACCATCGTCCACCCAAAACCTAAAATGAAAACCAAGCAGATCGCGCCGCAGCGCCTGTTGCAAGAACAGGTGGATGCCAGCTTTTACTTTTCCGATGAGTTTCAGCCGCAGTTGGAAGATGAGGGCCCAACGCGCTATGTGCGCCCCGGCTACAGCCACTATGAGTTGAAGAAACTGCGCCGCGGGGATTACGTGCCGGATCTGTTCCTGGATTTGCATGGCTTGACGCAGATGCAGGCCAAGCAGGAACTAGGGGCGATGATCGCCGCCTGCAAGCGTGAGCACGTGCATTGTGCCTGCGTGATGCATGGCCACGGCAAACACATCCTCAAGCAGCAAACGCCGTTGTGGTTGGCGCAACATCCGGACGTGCTGGCTTTCCACCAGGCACCCAAAGAATGGGGCGGTAACGCAGCCATACTGCTGTTGATCGAACTGGCAGAATAGCGACATAAAAAGGCACTTAGCGGTGCCAAATAATCCGCAGTGACGATTCCAATAAGGGGGCAATGAGTTGAGAACGACCTTGACGAAATAGCCCCTACCCATCTTGGTAAAAACTTAAGCTCTCTCCCTAATACCATACCCGCTTAAGTACACCAAGCGCTTTTAAGCGTTAATTTCAAATAAAAACATTTGTTTTAAATATACTTAAAACAAAAATCATTGATGTGATTTGAAATTTACGAGAAAGATCCTGTATTAACGCCAAAAAGTAGACAAGGGGGATATTGTAAGTAGAATGCGCATTTTGTTATACGCAGATAAAGCGCATAAAATTGTTATGCGCAGTTAATAATTGCTACAAATAGCCACATGGCAAATATAGCACCTTGAGTTAATCAAATAATAGCCTATACCTCCTGCACAACTTGGGGATGTTCCCTCATGGTTGACAGAAATGAAGTTGGCTGCAAAGCCTTTTTTCACCAGTTCGGCTATCAATATTGATAGCCTTTGCATTTCAAATATTATAGGAAATAATATTATGACCCTAAAAAACAAACAGAAGCCGTTTTTTGCCAAACTTTCGCCAATTTGTTTCTTTAGCCTGCTGGCCTTACAGGGAGTAACCGTTGCCCAAGCCACTATCGTTTCCGCCCCAGGTGGCCCATCGCTCGGAGCCAGTTCAATCAAAGGCGGTACGGTTATCGAGATTAATAAGCCCGGCAGAGGGGGCGTTTCTCACAATATCTATAACCAGTTTGACGTAGACCGTGGTGGAGTGGTGCTAAATAACAGCGCACAAAATTCAACGACACAAGTAGCGGGTGCCATTAACGGCAACAAGAATATGGCCAAAGGTGCCGCTAACGTTATCCTCAATGAAGTCAACTCCGCTAAAGCCAGCCAACTCAACGGTATGATTGAGGTAGCAGGCCAGAATGCACAGGTTATTATTGCCAACCCATCGGGGATTACCTGTAACGGCTGCGGTTTCATCAACGCCAATCGTGCGACATTGACCACTGGCAAGGCCTCGGTGGCTAATGGCCGCGTCCTCGACTACGTTGTCAACAAAGGTAAAATTACCATTACTGGCGATGGCTTGCAAAGTTCCAGCGCCAACTATACCGATTTAATTGCCCACACCGTTGCCATTAACGCCGACGTGCAGGCTCAGGATCTACGGGTCACTTATGGCCAAAACCGCGTTAATAGCGACAACACCAAAGCCACCCTGCTATCTGCTGCTCGTCAGTCTGGCATAGGTCTTGACGTTTCCAACCTGGGCGGCATGTACGCCAACAAAATTACGCTGATCGGTACCGGGAATGGCGTGGGTGTGAACAACGCTGGCACCCTCGCCGCTTCTGTTGGTGATGTTGTCATGAACATGAATGGTTCACTCACCAATAAGGGGACTATTTCTGCCCAAAAAGATATCAGGGTGGTATTAACCCCTAGTAACAACAATACATACGTAATAAACAGCCCAGGTGGTTATCTTGAAGCTGGCAATGATATTGACATTAAAAGCTCTTACGTGAGAAACATCAAGGGGACCATGGTGGCCGATGGCAATATCAACATCGACAGTTCCGCAGCCTTATCTTCAAATGTAGGGGTCGATAATGATAATGGTGAACTCAGCGCTGGAAAGGGTATCACTGTTAGCACCAAAGGCTCCTCAATCAAGAACAGCAGCGGTATCATCAGTGCCGTGGACGATGTCACCCTGGATGCCAAGTATGGTGTGAATAACTACGTGGGGAGAATTGTATCAGATGTTGGTGGTGTGACGATTAATACCGCTAACACCCTCTTCAACGACAGGGGGATTATTGAGGCCAACTGCTGCGTGACTCTGAATGCCTACAAGATGAGCAGTCAATACGGTCTCGTCCAGACCAGGGATGACGTTGTTATTAACGTATCCTCTGAGCTGAATAACACCCAGGGTGAAATTCTGGCAGAAGGCAACATTGCTATAAAAGCGTCAGAGATTAAAAACAACTCAGGTAAAATCATGGCTCAAGAAGCCTTGAATATCGAAGCCGCCCGTCTGGTTAATAGTGCTTATCACAATCCGCTCCAAGAATACGGAGTATTCAGCGGTGGTGACATGAACCTAAACTTAAGCTCCTCACTCAATAATGAGTATGGTGTCATCGCTTCTCATGGTGATATCACCATCACCCCTAACTATCTCATAGCCAATAAACATGGGCATATTGGGAGCGATAAAAACATCACGCTGAGTGCGGCCAGCATGGGTAATCACAATGGCAATATGATTGCTGCCGAAAATCTGGTGGTTAATGCCTCACGTTTAGATAATGGCTCATCGGCCAGCACCGCTGGAAACATTGAGGCCGGTGATACTTTAGAGATCAACATGAAGCGCGGCCCGCTTTCCGGTGGTCAGCAGGTCGATGGCAGCTTCTATAATCAAGGGACCTTGGCTGGCAAAAACAAGATCAAGGTCAGTACTGATGGGAAATTCAGTAATTACGGCAAACTGATCTCAGACAATACTGTAGAAATCCATAGCAAGCGCTAATCCAGTGCTCATGCTGAACCCCTATCACATCTATTAGCATCGCGAGATAGGTAATAACAAGCTGATAGCCATGTTAACAATGGCCATCAGCTGTTTTTCTTTTTTTATCTATATCCGCACCGCGTCTGATTTAAGAAAAATCATATTAATAAGGAAGTTAACATGCGTTTTCGCTCTCCCAATGCTTGGCTATTACTTATTCTCACTCCACTGGTTCAGGCAGCTGAAAATGGCCAATTTATTGAACAGCAAATGAGCCACCAGCAGGAACAGGAAAAAGCACGCTACAACCAATTGGAAACCGTAGGTAAAGACGTTCGCTCCTCTGACAACGGTGGTCTAAGTACCCGCATTGATTTTCCTGAAGAACAACCCTGCTTCACCCTACAACGGGTTGAACTGAACAAAGACGACAAGATCCCCCATTGGATACCCTTGCGCAAACTGACAGAACAGGCGCAGGGGCGTTGCCTTGGGATCCAAGGGGTGAAAGCGCTCGCAACCGCCATACAAAATAACCTGATTGGGCATGGTTATATCACTACCAGGGTAATGATCCCTCAGCAAAACCTGGCAGAGGGGCTTCTCACTCTGGATATCCTGCCCGGCACCATTGGCAACGTCAGGCTAACGGACGACAGCGATAAGTACGTCAACTTGCATACCACCTTCCCTGGCAGCCAAGGGGATCTGCTGGATCTGCGCGCTATTGAGCAGGGGTTGGAAAACATGCAGCACATTCCTGATGTCGTTGCCAATATTTCACTCCACCCAGGCAGTAAGCCGGGTGAATCCGACCTGGAAATAACCCGTGAACAACCCTCATTCTGGCGTTTAGGCGGTTGGCTGGATGATTCAGGCAGTAAACAAACTGGCCGCTATCAAAGCGGCCTGGCTTTATATATTGATAACCCGACCTCGATGAACGATCTGTTCTACGTTTCTGCTGGTCGTGACTTGCAGTTCCAATCGAGCCGTCATTCTAATAACGGATCGTTGTACTACTCGGTGCCCTACGGCTTCTGGTCATTGGATTTATACGCCAGCCGCAGCGAATATGTACAAAATATCCATGGCATCTATACCGACTTTTCCTACCGCGGCAAGTATCGCAACCTTAGCTTAAAAGTGAATCGCCTGTTGTATCGCAACGCGAGCCAGAAAAACACGCTCAGCTTTCAAGTCCTCAAGCGTAACTCGCATTTTTACCTGAACGATACGGAACTGCAGTTACAAAAGCGTAATATGGCCAACTGGAGCGTTGAGCTCAATCACCGCCACTACGTCGGCCAGTCCATTGTCGATGCCATGTTGAGCTATCAGCGTGATACCGCCTGGTTTGGTGCCGAAAGACCGGTGGACAGCGCTCCGTCAAGCCGTATCGTCAACCTGGATATCAGCACCTATACGCCATTTACGGTACAAGATCTCTCAATGAGTTATCAATCCCGCTTTCGCCAGCAATATAGTCCGGACCGCCTGACCACTCAGGATCAATTCAGTATCGGTAACCGCTGGACCGTACGTGGTTTTGACGGTGAAATGAATATGATGGCCAATAAGGGCTACTACCTGCGCAATGACCTGAACCTGAACCTGCCAAAATTGGGGCAGCAATTATACTTGGGTATGGATTATGGCCGGGTGAAAGGTGACGGTAGTAACGACTTTGCCGATGGTCACTTGCTTGGTAGCGTTGCCGGTATTCGCGGGAGGGTAAAAGCGGTTGGTTATGACGCCTTCGTTGGGGTGCCGCTGTCCAAGCCCGATAATTTCGCCACCAGCCCGGTCAACCTCGGCTTTACATTGCAATGGCAATTTTGATGGCGTTAATGACAAAGGGCGATGTTTATCATCGCCCTTTGAGGGTGGGAACCAGCCTAGACTTTGGCCATCACCTGTGACGGGCCAACCTGCCATTCAAACTTGCCAATGCTGCCATCCTCGGACAGCTCGACATTAGCGATGGCGGAGGTAGCAAACATTGGCGGGCATTCCCCAGGGCACAGCTCGGCCACCAGATAACCCACCAGCGGTAGATGGGAAACCACCAGCACCGCACCGATGCCCTCTTTCGCCAGCGCCTGCAGATAGCAGCTCACCAGCCCAGCATCGCCCCCTGGAGTCAACTCCGGCAGCACTTCTTCACCTTCCGGCAGCGTTAACGCTTCGCGTACCGTTTCCAGCGTCTGCTCGGCCCGCAAATAGGGGCTGACCAGCACTCGTTCAATATCCACAGACTTGGTATTCAACCAGGCCGCCATCTGACGTGACTCATCACGGCCACAAACGGTAAGAGGTCTTACCGCATCGCTGGCTGCATCGAGTGCCGCCTCTCCGTGACGCATAATCAAAACTTGCATATTGCACCGCTGTTGTTGACAAAATAACGCTATACAGAAACGCCGAGCGTGCTGTATCGCCGAGTTGCACTCAAGAACACAGGCCTGCTTCAAACGATAACGCGCCGTCTCTCTATGGCGGCCGGGCATTTTGCCTGAAAGTTCGCGTAAAGAAAACGCTGTTTTTTACAACATTTGCGCCCTTACACAAATTCATCGCTGACATAACAACCAATTCAACGGGTTAAATTTTAACCTTGTTGCTATGAAATTTTTGGTAGCGCTGAGTGAGCCACCCACCAAAACGCTACGTTACCCCTCCACAATCTCCCTGTACAGCATCCGGGATTGCCCTAATTGCAAGGAGTGATGGCGATCACAATGCGGCCCTGATCAAACTGTAGCGCAAACCGGGCCGCTATGCTGGTTAACTGCCTTGCGGATAGAAGCGTTCCCCCTGCTCAGCCATGCGCTGCAGGCGTTCACAAGGAGCAAAATATTCACCGTATTGCTGTTGCAGATAGCGCAGGGTTTTTACCACCTTCTCTGCGCCCAGCTCATCCATATAGCGGAACGGGCCACCAAGGAACGGCGGGAAACCAATGCCAAACACCGCACCGATATCACCGTCACGTGCGCTGCGGATCACACCCTCATCCAGGCAACGCGCCGCCTCGTTAAGCATCATCATCACACAGCGTTGGGCGATCACCGCATGTTGAATATGCGCCTTGGCGGTGATACCCAGCAGCGGATAGATGCTGCTGTCTGCGCTCTTGCGTTTCTGGCGTGACCTGCTGCCCTCGGCTGGATACAGATAAAAACCACGGCCATTCTTGCGCCCTTTGCGGCCGTCTTTCAGCACTGCGTCGAACGCTGCCGGAGCGGCAAAGCGTGGCCCCAGTTCCGCCGTCAGGATCGGGATAATCTTGGTACCGACGTCAATACCCACTTCATCCAACAGCATGATGGGGCCCACAGGGAAACCAAAATCGACCAAAGCCTTATCCACCGATTCGATCGGCTCGCCTTCCAGCAGACAACGCGCCGCCTCATTAATATAAGGGGCAAGAATACGGTTGACGTAAAAACCAGCGCGATCGGCGACCACGATCGCCGTTTTCCCCTGCTTGTGGGCCAGAGCAACGGTGGTGGCAATGGTTTGTTCGCTGGTAGTGGCATGCGGGATCACTTCGACCAACGGCATTTTATCCACCGGGCTAAAGTAGTGCAGACCAATAACCTGCTGCGGCCTGGCTGCCTGCGCCGCAATTTGGCCGATCGGCAATGATGAGGTGTTGGAGGCGAATACGGTATGCGGTGCGGCATACTGTTCAATATCGGCCACCATCTGTTGCTTGAGCGCGATATCTTCAAACACGGCCTCCACCACGATGTCGACCCGCTCAAAACCGCTGTAATCGGTGCTGCCGGAAATCAGCATCATCTGTTTCTGACGCTCTGCCGGACGCATGCGTTTGCTACGTACCCGTTTGCCCAACAGATCCCAGGTGTATTTCAACGCATGGTTGATACCCTGCTCATTCACATCTTTAATGCGCACCGGTAGCCCACCACGGGTCGCCGTGACGCAGGCGATACCGCCGCCCATCAAACCACCGCCAAGTACGCCGACGCGCTGTAATTCATGGGGCTGAGCATCCCCGCCGCGCTCTTTTTTCAGCGCCGTAGAGGCAAAAAACAGGCTGCGTAATGCGGCAGACTGTGGCGACATTGCCAGTTCACCGAAGGCGCGGGCCTCCGCTTCATAGCCGCTGGCACTGCCCTGATCCAGACCGGTGCGCACCACCTGAATAATACGTTCCGCTGCCGGGTAGTTACCGTGGGTTTTCTCCAGGGTCTTCTTACGCACGATGCTGAACAGCAGGCTTCTGCCCAACGGACCGTTGAGCAGGCGTTCCTGCCACGGTAACGCACGGCGCGATTTCCAACCCTGTTTTACACGCTCAATGGCGGTTTGCAGCAGAATGGATTGCGGTACGGCCTCGTCCACCAGGCCCATACGCAGCGCCTGACGCGCGCGAACGTGTCTGCCCGTCAGCATCATATCCAACGCTTTGCTGGCACCAATCAGGCGAGGTAAGCGCTGAGTGCCACCAGAGCCAGGCAACAAGCCTAGCTGGACTTCCGGCAGGCCGAGCGCCGTTTTGTCATCCAGCGAGCAGACGCGGCTATGGCAGGCCAGTGCCAACTCCAGCCCGCCCCCAAGGCAAGCACCGTGAATGGCGGCAACCACCGGCACAGGGAACGCGGCAATCTGTGCCAGCGTGCTCTGCCCCTTCTTCGCCAGCGTCTGTGCCTCTTGAGCCGTATGGCACGCGGCAATCATGGTGATATCTGCACCGGCAATAAAGGAATCTGGCTTGCCGGACAGGATCACCAAGCCTTCCAGGGTGGCAAGCTGCTGTGCCTTGAGCAGCACGTCGTTGATCTGCTCAACAAACTCCGCCTTCAGCGTATTGACCTTCTCCCCCGGCACATCGATGGTGATCACGCCAATATTGTCCGGGCGTAAGGTCAGATGAAATGCCGAAGGCTTGGCACGCTGTTCGTGCAATGCGTTCTCGAAACTCATTTGTCCACCTCCACGATCATCGCCGCTCCCAAGCCCCCGGCCGCGCAGGCAGTGGCCAGCCCCAAACCGCCACCGCGCCGTTTAAGCTCGTGCAGAGTCTGGGTGATCATGCGCGCGCCGGTCGCGGCGAACGGGTGGCCATAGGCGATGGAGCCACCCAACACGTTGAATTTTTCCATATCCACCTCACCGATCGCCTGCTCACGCCCCAGCTTCTGCTGGGCAAACTCGGTGCTGGCGAACATTTTCAGGTTGGCCAGCGTTTGCGCCGCAAAGGCTTCGTGCATATCGATCAGGATCAGGTCGGCCAGGGTAATACCAGCACGATCCAGCGCCAACGGGGTGGCATAGGAAGGACCGAGCAGCATATCTTCCCACACATCAATGGCGGCAAAGGCGAAGCTGCGCAGGTAGCCTAGAGGCTCCAGGCCGAGTTCTTTAGCACGGGATTCGCTCATCATCAGCACCGCTGCCGCACCATCGGTCAGTGGCGTACTGTTGGCGGCCGTGACGGTACCGTGGCGGCGATCGAATGCCGGTTTTAAGCGGGCATAAGACTCCAGGCTGGAATCTTTGCGGACGTTGTTGTCTTCGGCCAGCGGGGTTTTATACGGCGGCACATAGGCGGTCATCACTTCATCGCGCAACAACCCCTGCTCCCAGGCTTTGGCGGCCAGTTGATGCGAGCGGTGTGCCAAGGCATCCTGCTGCTCGCGAGTAATGCCGTGGGTTTTCGCCATTTGCTCGGCGGTATCCCCCATGCGCAGACCGGTTGAGTATTCCGCCACGGCGGGTGGCACCGGCATCAGATCGCGGAACTTAAGCTTACTGAACAGCTTCAGGCGCTGTGACAGCGTGCGGGCCTTGTTGACGTCAACCAATGTGCGAGCCAGCGCCTTGCTAACGCCAATCGGCAGCACAGAGGAAGAATCCGCCCCACCGGCAATGCCAACACTGATGCTGCCAGCCATGATACTTTCCGCCACGTTGGCAATCGCCTGGAAACTGGTGGCACAGGCACGTGAAACGCTATAGGCATCGGTGTGTACGCTCATGCCGGTGCCAAGCACAATTTCCCGCGCAATGTTAGGCGCTTCAGGCATTTGTACCACCTGGCCAAATACCAATTGCTCGATCAGGGCGGGATCGATGCCGCTACGCGCCAGCAGCTCGCTCACCGCAGTCTTGCCAAGATCGACCGCAGGTATACCGTGATAAGCGGTAGCCTGCTTGGCGAAAGGGGTACGCAGCCCTTGAACGATGGCGATACGGTCGCCGAGACGGGTAACCAGCGGCAATGCCTTACTCATAAACGCTCCTGAAGAGAGGCCGTCAACACAACGGACAAAAAGAGGTCTGACCTGATGAGGTCATTGTTAACCAAATGTTTACATTTGGCAAACCGGTAGAAGTGAAAACTGAGAGCGGGAGCAACTTTCTGGTAGGGGGTAAAGCGGTGCGGATACCAGCAGGGGCGCATATTACGCCCCTACGGGATCGGGTCGGGATTAACGCAGGCCGAGCTGGAAGATCATGGTTTCTGCCTGGCAAGAGAAGGTGAAATCCACATCCAGTTGCACGCCGCCGTCAACCGGTTTAATGCTACTGCTGATGTCACAAGGATCGGACTCCACGCCGCGCGCCTTTTCAGTCAGTGCTGCCAGGGTTTGCTCTGCATCTTGCTGATTGGCAAACACTCGGCTGTAGGAAGCGGTGCAATCGGTGTTATCCATCACGGTTCCGACATCGACACAGCAGCAGGCCGCAGTTTCCTGAGCGTTACATTTATTGATTGCATCTGACATAGTTGAAATCTCCTCACGGGCCGCGGTTAAGCTCGCCCAAATAGCCATTTATGATCTGGCGCAAATAAACAAAATTCTGTGTTTATTTTACTCCTCGGGCTTGCCAATCACTAGCCTTACTTTTTGTAAGCATTTTAAGTGACGGAAATCACATAACTAAATCGCCACCTGGTAAAAAAACATAAGAGTTTTGTTATGTATCGGTCGTTTTTTGTTATGTGGATCTCTTTTCTGATATCAATTTGGAAATATTTCAAAAACAAACTTGCAACATCTTAACAGGTCGGACCTATAATTCAGCCACTGGTCTGATTTGTCAGATTGATAACGGACCCTACAATCGCGCGCTCCATGTTACTTTGTGTAACATTGTTTAAATAATAAACACATAAAATGAGGTTTTGGTCATGAGCCAGAAAAACCTATTCACTAAATCAGCTCTCGCAGCTGCAGTGGCAATTATTTCTTCAAACGTATATGCCGCAGGATTCCAGCTGAACGAGTTTTCGGCGGCTGGTTTAGGGCGAGCCTATTCTGGCGAAGGCGCAATGGCGGATACCGCTGCCTCGGCAAGTCGTAACCCAGCAACCATGATGATGTTTGACCGCCCTTCTCTCACTGCGGGCGCCGTTTTTATTGACCCAGACGTTAACATTACCGGCACCTCACCTTCAGGCCGCAGCCTGGATGCGAAGAACATTGCCCCGACCGCCTGGGTACCCAACCTGCACTACATTCAACCGCTGAATGACCAATGGGCAGTCGGCGCTTCCGTGACCAGCAACTATGGCCTGGCCACCGAATACAACGAAGGCTACACCGCTGGCTCCGTCGGCGGTACTACCGACCTGACTACCGCCAATATCAACCTGAGCGCCGCTTACCGTCTGAACCAACACTTCAGCTTCGGTCTGGGCTTTGATGCGGTGTATGCCAAAGCCAAAATCGATCGCTACGCCGGTGATTTACCACTGCTGATCGCAGGTTCAGGACAACTGCCTCCGGCGCTGGCTGGCCAGGTAGCTCAAATCCCTGCTGATACCCAGATTTCTCATCTGGAAGGCAATAAATGGGGCTATGGCTGGAACGCGGGCGTGCTGTATGAAGTGGATGAAAACAACCGCTACGGCTTTACCTACCGTTCTGAAGTGAAAATCGACTTTGACGGTGACTACAGAAGCAGCCTGCCTTCTGCCTTTAATCCTCTGCTCGGCAAACTTGGCCTGCCAATGGGAACCGACGGCAACAACGTCCCAGGTTCTCTGACCCTGAATCTGCCAGAAATGTGGGAAGTTTCCGGGTATAACAAAGTGGCACCACAGTGGGCGATCCACTACAGCATGGCCTACACCAGCTGGAGCCAGTTCCAGGAGCTGAAAGCGACCGACAGCAACGGTAACACCCTGTTCCAGAAGCATGAAGGCTTCCGTGATGCTTACCGCATCGCGCTGGGTACTACCTACTTCTACGACGATAACTGGACCTTCCGTGGCGGTATCGCCTTCGACGATAGCCCGGTACCTGCGGAAAACCGCTCTATCTCGATCCCGGATCAAGATCGCACCTGGATCAGCGCCGGTACCACTTACGCGTTCAATAAAGATGCGTCTGTCGACGTCGGGGTGTCTTACATGCACGGCCAGAAAGTGACTATCAACGAAGGCCCATACACCTTCGAATCTAAGGGTTCAGCTTGGTTGTACGGTGCTGGCTTCAACTACCGTTTCTAATCTGTCTTCCTAAACAGAGACGTAAAAACGGCGGGATAATCCCGCCGTTTTTTATTCTATTAACCCCATCCAGTCGTAACTCAGGAAAGGCTTACCGTCGTGATGCTGTGCTCAGTTGGCGGTGCATACGACTCCGGTTTTTGGTCCGTAATTTCTTCCTGCACGACTACAGCGTCAGGCTCTGCCAACGGAGCAACTGGCTGCGCCTGGGGTAAAGCCGCGGTCAACGCCTGCAATGAACCGCCGCTGATACCGATTTCCTGGAGCAGGGAATCGATAACCGGGGCGTGCGTGCGGTAAGCGAGCGCGGCAGACATCGCCTGCTCGGCCAGGTTGCCGCCGCCGACCGAAGCCGCCGTCGCACCTGCAGCACCGCCAGAACGGTTCAACCCATCAACCTGCAGGATCTTGATGCCGTCGATAGCCTTCATCGGCTCAACGGACTTCTCGATAATCGCCGGCAGTGCCTGCAGCAACGCCAGTTTGAACTTCAGGCTGGTCTGATCGCTGGAAAGCATGTTGACCGCTTCGTTCAACGCGCGCTGGGTTTCCGCCTCTGCCAAGCCTTTCTTACGCGCGGCTTCGGCCAGTTCAATGATGGCAGCAGCCTGCAATTCAGCCGCCTCTTTCTCCGCACGGGCTTTCAGCGTCAGTTGCATCGCCTCGGTTTCCGCCCCTTGACGGGCTTCGATCAGAGCAACCTGTTTAGCACGATCGGCTTCGGCGGTCTGGCGCGTGGTTTCCACGTTTTGCTCCGCTTTCACCGCTTCGGTCAACGCATCATTAGCGCGCGCCTGGGCCTGGGACTGTTGCTCAGACTTGGCAGCAATGGCGATGGCCTTATCCTGTTCGGCAATTTCCGTCACTTTTTTCTGCTCGATGGCAGCCATTTCCGTGACTTTATTCTGCTCGATCTCTTTGACGCGGATTTCACGCTCCGCCTCTACCTTACGGGTCCGTACCGCCTGCTCACGCTCGATTTCCGCCTCCTGAATCTGGCGCTCGGCGGAAATGCGGCTCTGCTCGGCCTCGCGGCGGCGTTCCGCTTCGAAGGTGGCGATCCGGGAGCTTTGCTCGGCGCTGCGGGTTTTGACCTGCTGCTCCTGCTCAAGCGACATGAAGGCTTCCTGCTGCTCGATCTCCAGCTTGCGTGACATGGCATCGCGGTTTTTCTCGCGTACTGCGACCTCCACGTCTTGCTCAACTTCGTTACGCTCGCGGCGACGGCGTTCGGTTTCCTGCGTCAGCTTGGTCAGACCTTCAGCATCGAAGGCGTTGTTAGGGTCGAAATACTCTTTCGAGGTCTGGTTAAAGTTGGTCAGCGATACGCTTTCCAGCTCCAGGCCGTTTTTCGCCAGATCTTCAGATACCGTGCTCTGCACGCCCTGCACGAAGTTTTCGCGCGTGTCTTGCAGGTCTTGCATGGTCATCTGCGCTGCGGTGGAGCGTAAGGCGTCGACAAACTTGTCTTCCACCAGTTGGCGCAGATCTTCCGGTGACAGCGTACGCTGGCCCAAAGTCTGTGCGGCAGTGGAAATCCCTTCAATGGTCGGTTGCACGCGGACAAAAAATGCCACCACCACGTCGACGCGCATTCTGTCCTTGGTGATCAGGCTGTCGTGCATGGCACGGCTGACCTCCAGTTTCAGGGTCTTCATGTTGATTTCAACAATCTCATGAAACACCGGCAGGGAGATAGCACCACCGCTCAGCACGACCTTAAGCCCGCCCAGACCGGTACGCACCAACGACTGTTCCGCCGAGGCGCGGCGATACAGGCGTGAAAAAATCAGTCCGATGATCAGCAGGACAACAAAGATGCCACCCGCAATCGAACCCCAAAACGTAAGACCATCACTAATTATCACCAGGGTTACCTCTCCATAAGCATTATCAAAATAATTCCGTTAAAACCGTGTTCACAGCAGGTCCGGCCAAGGGTTGGCGCTGCCGCTGAATCGGGATCCGGAGATGCGCGCCGTAACCAGCACCTTGGCTCCACGCACAAAGGCGACATCCTCCTCATCCGGCTCGATCAAAATGTAATGGGTACGCCCATGCTCGTCAGTCAACCTGGCTTCTGCCGGGGAGCCAACCGTAGCCGTTGCGCTGGTCATAATTGCCATCCGGCCAATAAAGCTGTCTGTGGAAACTGCGCTGCTTTCGTCACGTGGCAAGTAGCGAGCAATGCCACGGCCACACCAGCGCACGCTGAATACTGCGACAATAAAGGCAACGATCACCGCCAGCCACACCGGTAGTTCACCGCCTGCCAACCATTGCAGTATCAGGCCACTCAGTGAAAAACCGCCGAGAAACAGCACGATGATGACCAGCAGCGGCAAGCGCCCGATATGCAGCCAGCTCAGACCATGAGCGAAAACGTTCTCACCCAAGGTAATATCCGGATGGGAGTCTATAGCTGCATCGAAATGGCTGGAAAGAGAAGCACCGAGAAACACCGCCAGCGTTTCCAGCACGCCGATAAACAGCAGCAGGAGCAGAGCGATCAAGAAAGGGGCATTGCCTGAAGAAAGTAGGTCCATATTGGCGTTCTCCGTGCGCATCACAGCGAAAATATCGCGGCAGCAGAAAACCGGCAGGAAAGAGGGTACAAAACGCGGTAAAAGGTGATGCTGTAATCCGCTATAAACGATCCTTGTTCCACACCAGTCGGTTACCAAGCCACGGGCTCTGCCTTCCATGTAACCAGCGGCAGTCGCCTGGCGCAGATTTTAGCATTTACTGCCCCACCATCCCAGAAAATCCTCAGTAAAAATGATTATCATTTGCATAAAAAAAGGATCCCTAAATTTCCGGGATCCTTTTTCAAACGCTATTCACCGCAGGATAAGCTGAAAAAAACCTAATCTTTAGTTGGCAGAGTCGATCTCGTCCAGATCGCCCTGGATCGCCTTGGCATTCGGGTTTTCCTGCGGCTTGAGCACTCCGCCATTCGCCAGGAAGTCATGGCGTTGGAAATAGGCGTCACGCATCATCGCATAGGGATCGGAAGAGTTGCGCAGCAACCCATCGGAATCCAGCAGTTGAGCACGGGTTTCAACCCCTTCCACTACCCATTTACCCGCCGACATCCAGAAGGTGAGATAGCTCAGCACCGGATAAACGCTATCCGCCCAGTCGCCACCGTCTTCACGAATGGTGAAGCTGCCGTAGACCGGTAAGTGGACATACGGGCCGTAACCGACGCCGTAGTTCCCCAAGGTGCCACCGAAGCGGCGTGGTTCTTCACGCGCCAGTTTCGGGTTGGCCATACCGGCCACGTCGATCAGCCCGCCCATCCCCAACAGAGTGTTGAGGAAGAAACGGTTGAAGTGCTTCATGCCCTGATAAGGATTACCACGCAGAAATTCGTTCACCATGCTGGCTGGCTCTTCCAGGTTGGAAGTAAAGTTGCTCAAGCCATTACGCGCAGGCGTCGGGACGTAATCGCGCCATACCACCGCGACCGGGCGCAGCACGTAGGGATCCATCACGTTATAGTTGAAGTTAAACATCGCCCGGTTAAACCCTTCAAGAGGGTCGGAACGCCCTTGCGGATCGTCACCAGGCGAGCTGGCACAGCCTACCAATAACACCGTTGCGAAAGCCAGCCCAGTCAGGCGAAAGTTCATATATTTCTCCATGAAAACCCTTGGATTCTTTTTATCAGGGAACCTGTTTATCAATCTGAACGCTGACCTGTTCCTTGCCGCTATAGGCTTGCAGCGTACTATCGCCAAACCAGTCGCCCGCCTGCGGCGTTGCCAGACCATCCTGTGAAAGCCTGACGTGCACCTTCACCTTCTGCTGAGCGGAAAGCAGACGCTCAGGCATCATGGCGTTGCTGTCATCCAATGTGAATGATAGCGGGAAACGACTCAGTGGCAATTGCTTAACCGCTACCGGCACCGGGTTGGTTCCATCGGTAACCGAAACGATCAGCGTTCCTTGTTGTGGTAATGCTTTTGCCGCCTCTGGCGACAGCGTGACAGTGACGGAGAGTTTAACAGTTTCTGCGCCCACCTGAACTTTTGCTTGTTCAATGCTGCGCTTTATCACTGCAACACGCTGGTCATCGGCGGGTAACAGTTTCAACATTACCTGCCAGGCACCGATCGCCTGTTGGTAATCGCCCTGCTCAAAGGAGTTGAACGCCAGCAGGCTCAGGACGCGCACGTTAGTGTGATCTTCTGCCACCATGGTACGCAGCATCGCGGTGGCCTGCTTGTTGTCTTCCGGATCGCCAGAGCGCGTCAGCACTTCGGCATAGCCTAGGCGCACTTCCATATTGCTCGGATCCAGGCTGTAAGCATGAGCAAAGGCCTGGGTCGCAGTGGTGGCATTATTCAACGCCATCCCGACACGGCCAAGCATCATCCAGTCGTTCAGATTCCTGTCATCGTCCTGCAACGAGGTGCGTAAGCCCAAGCCAAGACGGGCGATCTCTTCCATGCTCAGCGGTTGGGCACGCTCATTGGCCACCCGCGCGCGCAGTTCTGGCATTTGGGATTCTACCTGATGCCAGGCCATAACCTGAGCCAAACCGCCGGTTTTCAGATAAAAGCCAACCGATACCACCACCAGCACCATCACGCCAGGCACTAAAGCCCAACGATTGATGGGCCGTGCAGGCTGCTCATCCGGTTGCCCAGGAATATCGTTCAGCAAGTTCTGTTGCAGCTCTTTGACCAGCTCCGGGCGTTCCGCAACTACCCCTTGATCTTCATCTTGTGCCAGCTCGTCAAGGCGATCCTGGTAGAACGCCTTGTTGAGCGTATCGCGGCTGGCCGCCGTACTTTCTTTGCCTTGGCGCATCGCGGGTACGACCAGCAACGCGCTCGCACCGACCAACAGCACTATAATTATCAGCCAAAAAGCCATTAGGGTTTCTTCCTGTCAGTCTCTTTCAACAACGCCGCAAGACGCTGCTGCTCCTGCTCGGAGAATTCCTCGTTGACTACGCCCGCCCGACGTTGACGGGTACGCAGTATCACCACCGCCCCGCCAATCAGCACAAACAGCAGCGGCCCGACCCACAAGATCAAGGTTGCTGGCGTCACCGGGGGTTCATAGGTCACAAAATTACCGTAGCGCGCCACCATATAGTCGATGACCTGCTGCTTGTCTTGCCCCTGCATCATCAGCTCATACACCTTAGTGCGCATATCCGCCGCGATGATGGCGTTGGAATCGGCAATGCTGTTGTTCTGGCATTTAGGGCAGCGCAGTTGTTCGGTCAACTCACGGTATTGCTGTTCCTGCTCTACCGAATTGAATTTGTAGGTATCGATGGCAGCAGCAGCACTCCAGCTTAGCAATGCCGCCACCAGTAAGGTTATCAGCCTCATGCGTCGCCCCCATATTTACGGTACAGCGGTAACACTTCCTGCTGCCAGACACGCTCGTTCATGTCCCCGGCGTGGCGGTAGCGGATAATACCTTCACCGTCGATCAAGAAGGTCTCAGGTGCGCCATACACGCCGAGATCGAGTCCCAGCATGCCATCGCCGTCGTACAGGCTCAGCGCATAAGGGTTACCCAACTGATTGAGCCAAACCACCGCCTTCTGGCGATCGTCTTTATAGTTTAGCCCGACTACGCGGATGCCTTTGGCCGCCAGAGTATTGAGATACTCGTGCTCCGCCCGACAGGTGGGGCACCAGGTCGCCCACACGTTAAGCAATATCGGTTTGCCCGTGCGCAGCACCGCCTGATCGAAGGTTTTACCTGGATGTTCCAGGGATTCCAACTTGAAGGTCGGCACCGGTTTACCAATCAGCGCAGACTCCAGCATGGTGGGATCTTCCCCGCCGGCGTTACGCGTCAGCTGCACCAACAAAGCCACCACTAACAGCAGGAACAGGATTAACGGAATAAATAACAGTTTGCGGTTCATGCCTGCCCCCCTTGTTTGGCTTCACGTTTGAGTTTTTTGCTCATGCGATAGCGCGGATCGAGAATACACAACACGCCGCCAATCGCCATAAACACCCCACCGAACCAGATCCAGCGGACAAAAGGTTTGTAGTAAAGCCGCACTGCCCAGGAGCCATCGTCCAGCTCTTCACCCAACGCGGCGTACAGATCGCGCGTCAGGCCACCGTCGATGGCGGCTTCCGTCATCATGCTGCGCGCCACGCTGTAATAGCGTTTTTCCGCACGCAAGGTGGCTTCTGCCTTACCGTTGCGGGTAACATCGATAATCCCGACTCCGCCGGTATAGTTTGAACCGCGGATATCGTGAACGTCGCGGAAGATGAAGCGATAGTCGTGAATTTCCACGCTATCACCGGCCTTCATGCGCACATCACGCTCAACGCTGTAGTTTTGGCTGAAAGCGATCCCAATCACCGTGACCGCCACGCCCAGATGGCCTAACACCATGCCCCAATGGCTACGGGAAAGGTGTTTGAGCCCCTGCCAGAAACCGTGGCGATGGGTGGCTCGCTCGTGCAGCTCCATCAGGGTCAACAGGATCACCCAGATGGCCATGATCAACCCAACCACCGTCATGCCGACGATACTGTCTTGCAGCAGCCAAGGCAGCAGGATTGACAGCACCAGCGTGATCACCAGCGCCACGCCCAGGCGACGCCAGAGCTTGGTGGGTTCATCACGACGCCAGCGCACCAACGGCCCGATGCCCAGCAGCAGCGCCAGCGGTGCCATCAGCCAGGTAAACATGGTGTTGAAGAAAGGCTCGCCGATGGAAATACTGCCCAGCCCCAACTGTTTATGCACCAACGGCAACAAGGTCCCCAACAGCACCACCAGCATGGCGGCGATCAGCAAGACGTTGTTGCCCAACAGGAAGGTTTCCCGCGAGAAGGTTTCATGCTGCACCCGGCTACGCACCTGCCCGCCCTTCACGGCATACAGCAACAGCGAGCCGCCAATCACGATCACCAGATAGGCGAGGATAAACATCCCGCGCGCCGGATCGGAGGCAAAGGAGTGAACGGAAACCAGTACGCCAGAACGCACCAGGAAGGTGCCCAACAGACACAGGGAGAAGGCAGTGATCGCCAGCAGCACCGTCCAGGCTTTGAAGGTCCCGCGTTTTTCGGTGACCGCCAGCGAGTGCATCAAGGCCGTACCGGCCAGCCAAGGCATAAAGGAGGCGTTTTCGACCGGATCCCAGAACCACCAGCCGCCCCAGCCCAGCTCATAGTAAGCCCATGCTGACCCCAACACGATGCCCATGGTCAGGAAGACCCAGGCCGCCGTAGTCCACGGACGCGACCAACGAGCCCAAGCAGTATCGAGCCGCCCGGCCATCAGTGAGGCAATGGCGAAGGCAAAGGCCACCGAGAACCCCACGTAGCCCATATACAGCAACGGCGGGTGGAAGATCAGCCCGATATCCTGCAACAGCGGGTTAAGGTCGCCCCCGTCGATCGGGAAACTCGGCAAGGTGCGGGTAAACGGGTTGGAGGTCATAATGATGAACAGCAAGAACCCGGCGGTGATCATCCCCATCACCGACAACACACGCGCCACGGCATCCTGCGGCATTGCACGGCTGTATATGGCAACAGCCAGTGACCAGCAACTCAGCAGCAACACCCACAGCAGCAGGGAACCTTCGTGCGCTCCCCACGTTGCCGCAATGCGGTAATACACCGGTAGCTTGGTGTTGGAGTTGGCTGCTACATAGGAGACGGTAAAATCATTGGTAATAAACGCATACACCAGGCAGGCAAATGCCAGGGCGATGGTGATAAACATGCCATAGGTTAACGGGCGGGCTACCGCCATCATGCGCGTATCATGGCGCGCCGCTCCCCATTGCGGATAAATGCTCAGCAGCAACGAAATCGCCAACGCCAGGCACAGCAGAAAACTTCCGAGTTCCGGCATCATGACTTGTTGCCCTCGTCCGGCGAATTGCTATAGGTAGCGGCCGGGCTTTTATGATTCTCTTTCATGGCATCCGCAACTTCTGGTGGCGTATATTTTTCATCGTGTTTGGCCAATACTTCGCGCGCATTGACCACGTTACCTTCCCCCAACACGCCTTGTGCCACTACGCCCTGCCCCTCACGGAACAGATCCGGCAAAATCCCGTTGTAGGTTACTTCGATGGCCCCGCGGGCGTCATAGACCTTGAAGCTCACCTGCAGGCTTTGCTGATCGCGTTTGACCGAACCAGGCATCACCATGCCACCGATACGCAGGCGCTGGCCCACCTCCGGCTTTTCATGTTTTTCGCCCTTGCCTTGCAGGATCTCACTCGGGGTATAGAACAGGTCGATATTCGAGCGCAAGGCATACAGCATCAGCGTAGCGGTAAGCGCAACGCCAATCAGTACGACAACGACCAGATAGAGGCGGCTTTTACGACGTGGATTCACTGTGATTTCTCCCGCGAGTTAACAGACTGCGGTGTGGCCGCTGCTTGCTTTGACTGTTGTGACTGACGGATACGCCGTTCACGTGATGCTTGGCGGCTGACCTCGGCCAGTAGTTGCTTGCGCTGCCACAGGGTGTGGACCAATAGCCCCAGCAAGGAAAGCAGAGTTGCGGCCACGGCCAACCAAACGTAAAACGCGTAACCGCCCATGGCGAAAAACGCCTGCCAGGAACTGAATGCAGCATTCATGACTGACGCTCCTTGTTAACCAATTCGGCGACCCAAGGGCGCTGACGTTCCTGGAAAAGGATCAGGTTGCGCAGGCGCATCAAGGTCAGCGTAATAAAGAACAACAGGTAACCGAAGATCGCCCAACGCAGCGGGTAACGCATGCTTGGCGCAATGCTCTGCTGCATATTGGTTGAGCCCTGGTGGAGGGTATTCCACCATTCGACCGAGAAGTGAATAATCGGAATGTTGATCACCCCCACCAGCACCAGAATACCGGCGGCTCGTCCGGCCAGGCGGCGATCGTCGAAAGCGTTATACAACGCAATGATGCCCATATAAAGGAACAGCAACACCAGCTCCGAGGTTAGGCGTGCGTCCCACACCCACCAGGTGCCCCACATCGGTTTGCCCCAGGCAGATCCGGTGACCAGTGCAATAAAGGTGAACACCGCGCCGACCGGAGCCATGGCCGCGACCACGGTATCGGACATTTTCATCTGCCAGACCAGGCCGATAAACGCCGCTATCGCCATTGAGCCATAAATGCCCATCGACCAGATGGCCGCCGGAACATGAATGTACATGATACGGAAGCTGTCACCCTGTTGATAATCTTTAGGTGCGAAACCAAAGCCCCACACCCAGCCGACCAGCAGACAGATGGCGCCCGCTATCCCCAACCAGGGGACAAAGCGGCCACAGACATGGTACAGCCGTTCCGGCCTGGCAAATTGATGTAACCATTTCCACATTGTCGTCATTGCTCACGGTAAGAAATCATTCGGTAGCCGCTCCCTGATGGCAGAACGGCGAAAGTCTTGCGCACGGAAAAGCTCTTAGAGGCATTCATCCGCGATTAAATTTCCAGCTAGTGTACGCTTACACGCAACGCAGCTGCGGTGGCAAAAGGCGCCAGTGTGATGCTGCCCGCCAGCATCGCGCCCAGGATGGCCAGGTAACCGTCGATTGGCATCCCCATTGAGGCGGCATCTATCGCCGCAGTGGCAAATATCAGTACCGGAATATACAGCGGCAGCACCAGCAAACTCAGCAGCACGCCGCCTTTGCGTAGCCCCACCGTCAACGCCACCCCAATAGCGCCAATCAGGCTCAGCGTTGGGGTGCCCAGCAGCAGGGTCAACGCCATCGCCATCCAGGTATTCACATCCAGCGACAGCAGCAGCGCCACCAGCGGCGACAGGATCAGCAATGGCAACCCGGTCACTACCCAGTGAGCACACACTTTGCCTAACACCGTCATTGGCAGCTGGGTTGGCAATAACAGTAGCTGTTCCAATGAGCCATCCAGGTAGTCATCACGGAACAATCGCTCCAGCGAAAGCAACGAGGCTAACAGCGCCGCTACCCAGATAATCCCCGGCGCAATGCGCGCCAGCAATTGCGGTTCTGGCCCAACGCCCAACGGAAACAGCGTGATCACGATCAGGAAGAACCACAGCGGGTTGACGATCTCGGAGCCTTTACGAAAGGCAATTTTCAGTTCCCGCCGCAGTATGATAAAGAACATCAGGCGATCTCCGCGCTGGTCTGTGTCAGGCGAATTTTCCTGACCGCCTGCGATGTACCGGTTAAATCTTGATGCGTCGTGAGCAACACCATTCCGCCCTGTTGAGCATGTTGCCCAAACAGCGCGGTGAGCTCCACCACGCCCTGTTTGTCTATGGCCGTCAAAGGTTCATCCAGGATCCACAACGGGCATTTGCTGAGCCAGAGCCGTGCCAGCGCCACGCGCCGCTGCTGCCCGGCGGAAAGCTGCGCCACCGGTACATCCTCGTACCCTACCAGGCCTACCTGCTCCAGCGCCTGCCAGATGGCCTGACGATCGGATGACTGGCTAACGGCCTGGTAAAACTGCAAATTCTCAAACGGGGTCAGCATGGATTTAATCCCCGGCTGGTGCCCCAGAAACAGCAGATCCAGATGATATTGCTCACGGCGGTGACGCGTATTTTCGCCCTGCCACAGCACTTCACCCGCGTCTGGCTGCGCCAACCCGGCCAAAATGCGCAGCAAGCTGGTTTTGCCAGCCCCATTAGGGCCTTCCACCTGAATAATGTCCCCCGGGCTCACCAAAAAACTCAACCTGTCAAACAGAGTACGTTCATCTCGTACACAACTAAGATTTCTGGCTTCCAGCATGGAGGACTCATATTTTTCTTTGGGATAGCGAATCATAGCATAAGCCACAGTGCGCTCGAAGCCCGCAGCCTGGCTTGGATGTACTCCATTAGGGGTAATATTGCGCATCAGATCAAAATTGCGTAGAAAAAATCAGCAACGTTAAAATTTCGTTACTTTTTAATCATTTTTCCGGCGCACTTTCCTTCGCTCCATCAGCAACTACGCTTAGTTATCAGCCAATAGGAGAATGACCATTGAGCGTAAAACCAGATCGTCCAGCCAACAGCGATAAAAGCAGCGTCAAGGTCGAAAGCGAAGAGCACGATCGGGGCAAATCCACCATTGAGGTTGATGAGGAAAAACTGCCCTCGCGCGCCGCTGCCGTGCATGAGCAAATCCGCATGGAAGGGGAGAAAGAACTGGAGCGTGACTGGCTGGCGCTATTACTGTCGGCCTTGGCGGCTGGCTTGTCGATGGGGGCTTCCCTGGCGGCGAA
Organism: Serratia sp. 3ACOL1; assembly: GCF_003668775.1. NCBI lineage: Bacteria > Pseudomonadati > Pseudomonadota > Gammaproteobacteria > Enterobacterales > Yersiniaceae > Serratia > Serratia sp. 3ACOL1. Next base: position 2,748,194 of record NZ_CP033055.1, read on the forward strand.
AGGGATTTTTCACGCACGGCTACCGGACGACCCAAGCCGGTTTTTTATCGAGAACATCGGCTATACCTTCGGCTTTATCATCGTCATCATGGCTCGCCAGCAGTTGTTTACCGAAAACACCGTCACTGCGGTGTTGCCCATCATGCATAAACCGACGCCGAAGAACTTCGTCATTCTGTTCCGCCTATGGGGGATAGTACTGTTGGGGAATCTGATCGGCACCGGCCTGGCCGCGTTGGCATTTATCTATATGCCTATTTTTGATGAGAATACCCGTGCGGCCTTCACCAGCTTGTCACAGGAAATCATGCATAACACCCCGGGAGAGATGTTTGCCAACGGCATCCTGGCGGGTTGGATCATCGCCACGATGGTGTGGATGTTCCCTTCGGCCAGAGCCGCCAAGATCTGGGTGATCGTGCTGATGACCTACCTGGTGGCGATTTGCGATCTTACCCATATCGTGGTTGGTTCCGTCGAAATCCTGTACCTGGTGTTTAGCGGCGCACTCCCCTGGCAGGAATTCTTCTACCCGTTCGCCATCCCGACGTTGGCGGGCAATATCATCGGCGGCAGCTTTATCTTCGCCCTGATCAGCCATGCGCAGATCCGTAACGATATGAGTGACAAGGCCAAGGCCGAACGGCTAAAGGCTCAGCAGGAGAAAAAACCGAAAGAAGATACGGATCGCCAGTAAGACTTGCCGCCGCCAGCGATTCGCCGTTTGATAAGGTTGGTGCGAAATTGTATTATAAACAACGAATAACATTCTTACCCGGCGAAAGGTGTTAGATGTTCGACTTAAAACTTAGAGAAGTCAGCAACGGATTATCGGCGAAAGAACGTGGCGTAGCCGAGTATATTATTGCGAATAAACAGTCGCTAAAAAATATGAGTATCCAGACGCTGGCAAAAGCTAACGACGTCAGCACCACTACCATTCTACGTCTCTGCCATAAGCTGGGGTATCAAGGATTTAGCGATCTTAAAATCGATTTGATCACCGCGTCGGGTTCCAGCAAACAAGATAATGTGTTGCAGGAAGACATTAATCTGGATGACTCAATAGAAACGGTGAACGGTAAAATTCACCTGATAGAAAAATCCTCTATTGATGAAACCCACGCCATGATGAATAGCGAGCAGTTGGCCAAAGCCAATGAGCTCATCAGAAATAGCAATAAAGTGGTGATCTACGGTGCAGGCAGTAGCGGACTGGTAGGTAAAGAGCTCGAATACCAGTTAATCAAGATAAAGAAAGACGTGAGCTGCCACCTGGACTACAGCATTCAATTTAGCATCGTCAATACCCTGGATAAACACGATCTGCTGATCATTATCTCCCACTCCGGTGAAAATCAGGATGGCGTCAAGTTGCTGACCCTGGCACAACAGTTGGGTGTCCCTTCTATCGCCATCACCAAAATGGGCCAAAGCCGCATCTCTGGCTTGGCCGATGTGTTATTGCACACCATTTCCACGGAAAGCGTTTCCCGCCTGATCCCTATCCGCTCCAAGATTTCACAGCTTTCGGTGATTAATATGTTGGTGACTAACCTGTTTATCCAGCAGTACGACGAGCGTTTATTAAAGCAAACCCAAACCCGAGCAGAACGTTTTTACAACCAAAACAACAAGCCTTAACCAGGCTACATACCCTCGCCGGGTTAAAAATGTAGGGGCGCTGCATGCCGCGCCCGCTCATACAATCCGCACCTTTGCCCCCTATCAACTCCTTATCTTTGGTCCCCACATCCCCATCTCCTCCTCAAGCCAAAAACAGCCTTCCAGGCAGCCTTAACCACCAAAGGGTGATCGGCTTCTCAGAACGCAGAAAATCCACTTCTCAAGGTGTCCATTTCAATTTAAAGGTAATAGTATTACTAAAAAATAAAACACACAAAGTAATAATATTACACAAAGGATTATCCAGGAGAGACGATGCAAGCTGAGATCCCTGTCATATTAGTGAGCCACGGCCCCTTTGCCCAAGGTGCGCTGACCTGTGCCGAGATGCTGATCGGTAAGCAAGAAAACGTTGCGGTGGTCTCCATTCAGGAAGACACCAATATCAGTGATGCTCGCGTCACGCTATTTGACACCTATAAATCGATTAACCAGGGCAATGGAGTGGTGATCCTGGTGGATATGATGGGTGGCTCGCCGTGTAATTTGTCTTGCGAGCTGTTGTTAACCCATGATGACGTGTTGTTATTCTGCGGTTTTAATATTCCGACCCTGCTTGAAGTTTTCAGCAATCGCGAGTTGCCATTAAATGAGATTGGAACCGTTATCGAGGAGGTTTTTCCAAATAGTTGCTTCAACGTTGGGAAGGTCTTACAAGCCGAGCGGGAACAGTCAACCGAACTTTAAGGAAAGATACCATGCCAATTAATTTAGCCAGAATTGATGACCGCCTTATTCATGGCCAGGTGATCACCACATGGGTTAAAAACCATGATATTGAACAGATCCTGATTATTAATGACAAGGTTGCCGGTGATAGCGTTCAGCAATCGGTGATCACCATGTCAGCACCGCCTGAATTAAAGGTTCAGGTATTTGGCGTACAGAAGTTTATCGATGTACTGAAAAAGGCAGAAATTAAAAGACGCACCATGCTGCTGTTTACCAACAGTGTCGATGTCCACGCGCTGGTAGAAGGTGGGCTGAAAATCGACAAGCTGAACGTGGGTGGCATGAGAATGCAGGAAGGCAGAAAGAGCCTTTCGCGGGCCGTTGCGGTAACACCAGAAGAAGAGCAGGCGTTTAAATCGCTGATTGCCAAAAATATTGCGGTAGAAATACAAATGGTGCCGAAAGATCCCATTGTGGAACTGAAAACATTGATCAATTGATTAGGTAACTTTTTACGTAATCGCTGGGGGATACAACGATGTTAATGGAAGCAATCTTGGTGGCCATTTGGGCAGGTATCTGCTCAATGGATGACGTAGGGCCACAAATGCTGCGGCGGCCGTTGTTAACCGGCACGGTAGCAGGCATCATCATGGGGGATATGGTTCAGGGGTTGGCGATCAGCGCCACGCTTGAACTGATGTGGATGGGCATCGGTAACGTAGGCGCCTACTCTGCTCCCGATATCATTGCGGGATCGATCATCGGCGTCGCTTTGGGTATCGCCTCCAAAGGCGGTATTGCCGCGGGTATCGCGCTGGCAGTTCCGGTCTCTATTCTTTGCCAGCAACTGCTGATCGTCTGGCGCTCTTTTGCCAGCTTCTTAAACGTCTGGGCGGAGAAATCCATTCAATCGGGGGACTATCAAGGCCTGGTCAAGGTCCACTATTTCTCGACGCCGCTGTGGTTCTTGATCCGTGCCGTTCCCTGCTTCCTGGCAATCTACTTTGGTGGGGACCTGGTCAGCAAAGTGTTAGAAGCCATACCGGCCAGCATTTTAACCGGCATGGGCGTAGCGTCTAAAATGATCCCAGCCATCGGCGTGTGTATCTTATTGCTGATGCTGTTAAAGGGCCGGATGTGGTTCTTCTTCCTGCTGGGCTTTATTCTGACCACCTATTTAAAACTGCCGATTATCCCGATTACCTTTATCGCCCTGGCCTTTGCCGTGCTTTACGACATGGCTTATACCAACGGCATGAATACTCCGGCACCAAAAAAGAGCAAAGCGACCGCAACGGACACTGAAGAAGAGTATGACTTATGAACGAGACAATTTCATATCATGGTGTGAGCCCCACCACTCAGGAAAAAAAGCTGACCAAGGCCGATTTAAACCGTATTTTCTGGAATATTCAGACCATGTCATTCTCATATAACTATGAGAAGCTGCAAACTATTGGCTTTGCGCATTGCATGATCCCGGTGCTCGACAAGTTGTACGCCGATGCTGATAAAGAAACACGCGTACGGGCCATGAAGCGGCACCTGGAATTCTACAATTCACAGATTAACACCGGCGCACTGATTTTGGGCGTTACCGCCGCGCTGGAAGAAAAAACCACAGAAGAAGAGAAAGAAGCGGTAGTTTCTGTTAAGGCCGGTTTAATGGGCCCGCTGGCCGGTTTAGGCGATAGCCTGTTGAAATTCACCTGGCTGCCGATCTGCGGCAGTATCGGTGCCGCATTTGCCCTACAGGGTAATCTTATCGGCCCGATACTGATGTTTATTCTCTTTAATCTGGTCAACATCGGCTCGAAATATTTCTTTATCCATTATGGCTACAACAAGGGCGTGGATTTAATCGAGCAGTCGAAAAACTCCAACATCATTCAACGCATCTCAAACGTGGCCAACGTGGTGGGCGTGATGGTGCTAGGATCGCTAATAGCCACCACCGTCAAGATATCGACCCCCTTGGTGATCGCGGTTGGCGAGCAGTCGATAAAAGTCCAGGAGATGTTTGACAAGGTTGCGCCTAACCTGCTGACGTTACTGTTCTCCTTGGGCATATTCTTCCTGGTCAAAAGGTTTAAAGGAAAATATACGGTGTCACTCATCATTGCAATGATGGTGTTCGGCGTCATTTGCTCCATGTTTGGCATTTTAAGTTAAAGGGAATAGTGATGAATTCGAAGATTCAGTTATCCGTCAGCAGAAAAAACAAGACCCAGCTCGAGATAAGCTTTAATTCAGATGCAGGCCCGGTGTCGCTATACTGGACAAAAGATAATGATGCCAACAGTCAGGAACGCTATTTAATTACGGACAATGCCACTAGCCCCTATTTATTGGACGATCCGTTAAAGGCCGAACAGCGCGTTTATTTTATTATCGAACAGGGAGGCCAAACTTTTCTTACCGCAGAAAGAACCCTTCCCGTTGGCGGATTAAATAACTTCCGGGATTTTGGCGGTTACATGGGTGCCGGTGGCAAACAAGTAAAATGGGGAATGCTGTACCGCTCGAACCATTTACACCACCTCAGCCCGCAGGCCGTGGCATACATCGAATCGTTGCAGATTCAGACCATTATTGATTACCGCAGTGCCAATGAGATCGCCAAAAGCCCCAACGACGCAGTTGGTGAGAAAAGAACCTATCACCTGGATGCAGCGGCACAAACCGCAGAGCTGGCGGCCCAGTTTTCCGCCGAGCCCAGTGACGAAGATCGCATGCTGATCGAAAGCGTTATGCGTGATATCCCTGCAGAACTGATCAATGGGCAAGGCGCACAGGTTTTAGAACAATACAGACACTTCGTGACCAGTGACAAATCTAAAACAGCGTTTAAGGCCATGATTGAGGTGTTGTTAGATAAAAACAACAGCCCACATATTCAGCACTGCCGTGGGGGCAAAGACCGCACGGGCTATGGCGCTTTATTGGTTTTATCCATGCTGGGGGTTTCAGAAGATGACATTATTGCCGATTACATGCTAACCCAGGCCAACCGGATGGAGCGCAACGAGGTAAAAATGGCCGCCTACCGTAAAATAACCGACGACCAAAATGTGCTTGATTACCTGCATACGCTGATTGATACGCGCGAATCCTTTATTGTTGAGGTGTTCAACACCATGAAACAACAATCTGGTAGCGTTGCGGGTTACATCAAGCAGGAATTAGGCTTTACCGACGCCGACTTTAGCAAGATGCAGCAAAACTTTTTAATTTAACCCCTTAGAACCAGACAACTCCTTGATACCACGGCGGCAGCTGTGGGGCACTGTGACATGCCTCATTCCTGCCGCTCGCCCTTCCCCAAAGCGCCTGGCTTCTGCCGCAAACTCACATTGATGGGCGGCTAACGGCAAGAAATGGGCTAAAAACAGAGAAAACCGGTTACATTTCAGACGATCAGGCCAATAACCTCTTAAACCCAAGCGTAAAAATGGGTATACTGCGCCCGCTGTGTCCCCTTAGTTAAATGGATATAACGAGCCCCTCCTAAGGGCTAGTTGCAGGTTCGATTCCTGCAGGGGACACCATATTGATGCGAACTGGTATTACCCCACACGAACAAAACCCCTCCACAGCAAGACCTCCAACAAAATCGACGCGAACCAACACGAACCGACATGCATTGACTACAACAAACTTTTGCGGGCATAGCTAGCAGGCCGATACGCCCTTTATCGAGCGTATTTTCCGGATGACCGATGATCATCTACTGCTCAGAGAGGATGAAGAAATCGTTTAAGATCATCTTCTCCAACAGTTGCTCACTGGTCAATTTGCTGATGGCCAGCGACTGAGAATTATCCCCTACTCGCCAGATAGCATGATGAAGCAGTATCGTTTGTTCCTTAGTTTAAGGTTGTGTCGGTAAGCGCATCCGCTAGGTGAAGCTGGGTTTGCTGAGCGGATTGCAGGCGGGATTTGAGTGATTCGCAAAAACTCAAAAAAGCATCCATCTTTTCTACAATCATCTTCTGCATTGATATAGGCGGAAGGGCTAATTTTAAATTTGATAATTCAGAAGAATTAATATTCTTAACACCTGTAGTTGTTCTGATCGGTTTCTCTATTTGATCGCGAATAAAATCCGTCTTCATCATTAATGATATATATTCAGCACAAACAGCATCATTAAATATTCTTGCACGAATTAAATAACCAGCATAAGCATGATCAACTAAAGTTCGCCGTAATAAAGTACATTGACCAACAATACCAAGGCTTCCATTTGAGCGGATAAAAATCAAATCATCCTTTTCTAAGGACAACTCTTTCACTTCATGCTCCGTTAGCTTACCAAACTTCATATCTTCTAAAGAAATTTCACCCCCAACCACGTTGGGAATTCTCAGTACAGGATACCCATTAGTTAAATAATCACATTTCTGAGAAGTTCCATACTTTAGCTCTGTTAAAATTTCACCAAATCGGATCCACTCCCACCCCTGCGGTAATTCAAACGGCTTATCTTCGTCACTCACTGGCAGCAAAGGTTTTTGCTTTTTAATTTTACCTTCTTTCACCAGCTGCGCTTTTTCCTGCTCAATACGTTTAAGCAGTTCAGATGCCGGTTCATCGTTAGGATCCTGCGGCACTAGTTTACCCATCACCGCCAGTTGCAGAATAGTTTGCTTAAGCGCATCGATACTCGCTTCGGTGGTAAACAGCGAGTCGAAATGCTGGCTAATTCGCGCCCAATTTTCGGCGAGTACTTCGGCATTTTGGCTGTCGGTCAGCGTTGACAGTAGGGTATCCACCAGTTGCTGATGCGCATCAAGACTGCTTAGGGATTGCTGTTCTAGTTGGTCACATAGAATCAAATTTTGTTCAATGTGAGCAACAATACGATTCTGCTCCTCCTTTGGAGCCAAGGGAACAAGCATTAAAGAAAGAGATTTAAGGCCTAAGTTTTTTATAGTGCTACCGGTGGCGTTACTCATAGCAAACTGCTTAAAGTAGCATGACTCAAATAGCATTTTTAAGTAAGGCTTTGCCATTTCACTTGTCAGATTTATATAACAAGCACTTTTACCAAGAATTACCGGTTCATTATTATAATAGGCAATATTACCAAGCGTACCATTGATAGAAAGAAGTACACTTCTCTCATTTAACTCTTTCTTATGTTTTTTAAACTCATCTTCACTTACCATTTTTGTAGAGTTTGTTATCTGTATACACCCATTTTTTAAATTATTACCATTGACAAAAAAATAATGTCCTCGATCTACATAATTTGGTGTTCCATGCAGACCATCGCCAATTAGCGTGGCAATATCCAATAACCTTACCCATTCCCACCCTACCGGCAACTCAAAAGGTTTCTCATCCTCACTAATCTCCGGCAACGGCTTCTGCTTTTTAATCTTCCCCTGCTTCACCAGCCCCGCTTTCTCGGCAGCAATACGCTTCAGTAACTCAGACGCCGGTTCATCATTCGGATCCTGCGGCACCAACTTGCCACGCACCGCCAGTTCCAGAATCAGCTCACGCAGTTTCTTAATGCCATAGAGGTCGATTTTGCCGTTACTGCCACGCCCGGCCGTGGAGCGGGTTTGCAGGGCAGAGGACCAGATATCGATATGGTCGGTGAGCAGCTTCTCAACGGTCATCAGTTCGCCCCCTTGTTGCCTGCCAGCGCGGCACCGAGAATATCGCGCAACTGGTTACGCAGTTCGCTGATTTCAGCCTGTTGCGTCTGATACAGTGCCAACAGTTCATCCGGATCGTGGCTGATGGCTTCACCCTGGTACGGGTTTTTGATATCGAGGTTGAAGTTACGGGCAATGATGTCGTCAATGCCCACTTTCCACGCCTGGTTGTTCTCTTCACGGCTGGCAAAACCGTCGGCTTCACTACCCCACCAGTCGATCTCGGTCTGGAACTCTTCAAACTTCATCGGTTTGGTTTTGCTGTAGTTCTTCACGCCATCTGGGTACGGATGTTCATAGAACCAGATCTCTTTGGTTGGCTGGCCTTTGGTGAAGAACAGAATATTGGTTTTGATACCGGTGTAAGGGTTAAACACCCCGTTTGGCAAACGCACGATGGTGTGCAGGTTGCACTCTTCGGTCAGCAGCTTTTTGATTTTGGTTTTTACGCCTTCGCCAAACAGTGTGCCATCTGGCAACACCACCGCCGCACGGCCTTTATCGGCCAGCACTTCGATGATCAGTTGCAGGAACAGATCGGCGGTCTCACGGGTCTGCATCTCTGCCGGGAAGTTTTTCTCTATACCGTCTTCTTCGGTGCCGCCAAACGGCGGATTGGTGATGATCACATCAAGCTGCTCATCCCAGGAGGAAAGCGGCTTGTTGAGCGTGTTGTCGTGGCGGATTTGAACCGGTACTTCAATGCCGTGCAGCAACATATTGGTGGTACACAGCAGATGCGGAAGCTGCTTTTTCTCCACTCCGTGGATTTGCTTTTGCAGCGTTTTATGGTCTTCGGTGGTGTTAACGTAATGCTCTTTGACATGGTCGAATGAGCAGGCCAGGAAACCGCCCGTACCGCAGGCCGGGTCCATAATCGACTCGCCCAGTTTAGGATCGATACGGTTGACCATAAAGCGCGTAACTGCACGTGGGGTGTAGAACTCACCCGCATTCCCAGCGCTTTGGAGATCACGCAGGATTTGCTCGTAGATGTCGCCAAACAGGTGGCGCTCAGAACTGCTGCTGAAGTCGATCTCGTTGAGTTTGTTGATCACCTGGCGCAGCAGCGTACCGTTTTTCATGTAGTTATAGGCATCGCTAAACGCTTGCTTCACCACAAAACCCCGTGGGTTTTTGTCGATAGGCGCAATCATGCTTTTCAGCGTAGGGAAGAGATCGTCATTCACGAACTCCAACAGTTCGTCACCCGTGATGCCTTCGCTGTTCGCCGCCCAGGTACGCCAGAGGTAACGTTTTAGGATCGGTAACTGGTAATCATCTTGCTCCAGCTCCAGTTCTTCTTCCTGGGTGTCAAAAATCTTCAGGAACAGTAGCCAGGAGAGCTGGCCTAAGCGCTGGGCATCGCCGTCCACACCGGCGTCTTTGCGCATGATGTCCTGCAGGGATTTAATGACTGAGCTAATCGACATGTTTTCTTTCCGTTTCTAAAAAAGGATGCCACCGGGAGCCGTAAGCACCAGGTGGCAGAATAGGGTTTGGGTTATCAGGCAAAGCGTGGCGGTAACTGGTAGATCTCGTTTTCCAGTTCGTTAACGGCATCTTCGTAAGCCTGCTTGTTACCAAAGCTGCTTTTGATAATTTCCAGCGGGCGGCCCAGCGTGTCAAACGGCTTCAACTTCAGCACCTGGATATCCTCGATTTCCTGCACGCCTTCGTCGGCGTATTTATCCAGCAGCTTGTTTAACACGTTCTGCGCTGGCTCGGAATATTTGGTGAAGTAATTACGTTTGCGCACGTTGTCGGCACGTTCTTTGCGCGTTAGCGGCGGCTGGCCGTAAACCACGTGGCAAAGCAAATCGAACGGGTCGAGATCTTTACCCACCTCTTCGGCTAACACGTCCCAAAGAATGCCCAGTTGTTGCAGCTCTTCAATGATCACCTGTTTACGGGCGGCAGAGTGCCATTTACGGGTGAAGTCATCAAGCGATGTATACGCTTTATCTTTCAGAAGCGTTTTGCGGGTGTAATCCTGGAAGGATTCCGTGACCAGCTTACCGTCGGCATCATAATACTGCACCCGCTTCGCCAGTACTTTTACCGCAACGCCGTTAACATGGAATTTGCGGATCTTGTTTTCGTCGTCTTCTTCAAATGCCCCAGTTCCCTCACCAGACGTCGGGTCATAGGTTGCGGGTGTCTCATTCGCCCCAGTCACCAAATCCGGTGATTCGTTCTCTGGTGTTTCGTCTGCTAGCTGCTCGTCAAAATCCGAGTCCGGATCGGTGATCTCCTCTGGGGTAGTGCGGATCACCTTTTCCGGCACCCCATCAAAGCGTTCATCGGCAAACAGTTCGGTGGCTTTTTTGAAGTCGAGAATAGTGAACCAAAGTTTGCCGTGTTTTTCGTTGATGCGCGTTCCACGACCGATGATTTGCTTAAACTTGGTCATCGACTGAATGTTTTGATCCAGTACCACCAGCTTGCAGGTTTGAGCATCTACACCTGTGCTCATCAGTTCAGAAGTGGTGGCAATCACCGGATAAGGTTTTTTCGGGTTGATGAAGTTATCCAGTTGCGCTTTGCCGATGTCGTCATCACCGGTGATTTTCATCACATACTTTTCATTCTTCTTAACCTGTTCCGGGTTCAGGTTTACCAGCGCCCGGCGCATTCGATCGGCATGGTCAATGTCGTTACAAAAGACGATAGTTTTATCCATCGGGTTGGTGCGTTTTAAATAATCGGTGATGGTTTGCGCCACTAACAGGGTGCGTTCATCAATTACCATAGTGCGGTCGAAATCTTTCTGGTTATAAATACGGTCTTCGATCAGCTCACCGTGTTTATCCAGTTGCCCTTTGGTTGGCCGCCAGCCCTGCAAATCTACGTCGATATCCACACGCACCACCTTGTATGGTGCGAGGAAACCATCTTCAATGCCTTCTTTCAGGGAATAGGTATAGACCGGTTCACCAAAGTAGTCGGTGCTGGAGACTTCTTCGGTTTCTTTCGGCGTGGCAGTGAGGCCGATCTGCGTAGCGCTGCTGAAGTATTCGAGGATTTCACGCCAGGCACTGTCTTCCGATGCACTACCACGGTGGCATTCGTCGATAACAATCAGGTCAAAGAAATCTGGCGCGACTTGTTTAAACGCTTTCTGGTGCTCTTCTGGCCCGGTGATGGCCTGGTAAAGCGCCAGCTGGATTTCGTAGGCCGGGTCAATGGTGCGCCCGGTGATTTTTGTCATCGCGCCGCCAAAGGGTTGGAAGTCGTTCGTTTTGGTTTGATCAACCAAGATATTACGGTCAGCCAAAAATAGAATGCGCTTCTTATTTTTCGCTTTCCATAAACGCCAGATTATCTGGAAAGCGGTGTAGGTTTTCCCGGTTCCGGTCGCCATCACCAGCAACACGCGCTTTTGCCCGGCAGAAACTGCCTCTATGGTTTTATTGATTGCCTGCAACTGGTAATAACGCGGGGATTTTCCCGAGTTGTCGTCGTAGTAATCCTGACTGATGACGGGCATCTGTTCGGCGGTAAAACCTTTCCAGACGCAGTATTTATTCCACAACTGCTCAGGAGTAGGGAAGTCATTCAGCGTGATTTCAGATTCAAGCTGAACAGGGTTGGTTTTATCGTGAAAGATAAATCCATCGCCGTTGGAGGCAAAAACAAACGGCACATCAAGCAAACGGGCGTAATCCAGCCCTTGCTGCATGCCTTTGCCAATCTCATGCTTATTGGCTTTTGCCTCTATTACAGCCAGTGGTAACCCCGGCTTGTGATAAAGGACTATATCGGCGGATTTCACCGTGAGGCGTGCCGCCAGTTTACCGCGCACCACCACTTTGCCGTCACGGAGTTTTACCTCCTGGCGTATCTGCGTCATCACGTTCCAACCTGCGTCTTTAATCGCAGGCAGAATGAATTTTGTGATGATGTCCGTTTCAGTCAGAGTGGTTTTGTTCACGCCAGCCATAGCATCGCTCTCAACAGTATAGGGTTAACTCTGATTTTACACATATTAGTGAGTCAGGTAATGACCTGAAACGAGGTTTTGAGTAATCCCGCCTCACCCAGCCCGGTCAACCTTCCCTTCTTGCGAAGTATATCGCGAAGCATCGCATTTTAATCGTATTTAATTTGAACAAACCGCGATTAAATCTTATTATCTAATCAACCAGTAAGGATAGCGCTCCTTAACAAAAACCAGGAGTAACCGAAAATGGCAGTGCAAATTATCCGCAATGATAAAGGCGAACCACAGTATGCCGTGGTGCCCTACAGCGAATATGAAAAACTGATTAACGCAAAAAATGAATGGGAAGATGTGCCCTACACTCCCTCAAAATCCGATGATGTGACCGTGCCTAACGCGATCGTCAAGATCATGATTAATCAGGAAGTTTCACTTTTGGCGGCCTGGCGGATCTATCGGGACCTGTCTCAGTATGATGTAGCCGAAAAACTCGGCACCACCCAATCCACCGTTTCACAATGGGAGGCATCAGACCGCCCTCAGAAGCGTACCCGTGAAAAACTAGCGGCGTTGTATGATTGCTCCCCCGAGCAGTTGATCCCCTAATCTTGCTCAGTGTAGGGGTGTCCGCCCTTTAGATAACCAATGGGGTTAACTCAGGCCGAACATGTTCGGCCCCTACAAATCAGCAACTATGCTGCCGCTGAGGGCAGGATATATAGTATTATCAATATGATGCGTGACCGTCTCCCGTTACCTAGCACAACCTCGTAGGTTAAGGGTATAATCTAAGGCATTATTTAATCGGTTTCGGAAACGAACATGGCAAAGCTAACATTACAAGAGCAGCTGCTTAAAGCTGGACTGGTCAACAGTAAAAAACTGGCGAAAGTGGAAAGAACAGCTAAAAAATCGCGGGTTCAGGCTCGTGAGGCAAGAGAGGCCGTGGAAGAAAACAAAAAGGCTCAGGTTGAACGTGATAAACAGCTGAATGAGCAGCAAAAGCAGGCCGCCTTAGCTAAAGAATATAAAGCCCAGGTTAAGCAGCTCATTGAAATGAACCGGATCGTTATTTCACATGGCGATATTGGTTATAACTTCACAGATAACAATTTAATTAAAAAAATATATGTGGATAAAACGACCCAATCTCAATTAATTAGTGGCCGCCTTGCCATTGCTCGGCTGATTACCGATAAGAATCCTGATGGCGAATACGCGATTATACCCGCGATCGTAGCCGATAAAATTGCGCAGCGTGATGAGAGCAGCATTGTATTAAATGCCGAGCTGAGTAAAGAAGCTAAAGATGAAGACGATCCGTATGCCGACTTTGTCGTGCCTGACGATCTGATGTGGTAAACAAACTTTCCAGATGCTTATAGCGCCAGCCCACAAGCAACAACGCCCCTTGAGCTCAACCCCAGGGGCATTCCGACCTATCTTTTCGTCTTTCGAAGTAAATCACACAAAATCGTATTTAAATTAAAAAGTTAAATGAAAAAGCCCCGAAAACGGGGCCTTGTGGTGGATTCAAACGGGCTGGGCCTGCTTTTTATAGATGGAACGGTAATGATTTAGTCGTTCAAAAAAGCTGTTGCTCTGGTCACGCGACATATTACCCGCCACGCCATTAGCATCGACTTCACGCCCCTGAAACTCCAAGAATGCCACCGTAGAAGCGAGAAAATCCATGTTGCTGGTGTTCTTGGCATAGACATAGCACTTTTCCAAAGTTTCCATGTTCTCCTCCTCAACGTTTACAGTAAAGTTGACGTGCCACAAGCAGGATGACAATCGCTCGTTAAATGTGCTGCATCTCTAAGAATACTAGCAAAGCCTGAAAAATATACGCCATACGTGCGGTGTGATTAAAAAGCGGGCAGAGATCGCAGAAATACCTAGCGTGGCAAGGACGATTGCTCAGCTTGCAAGACTTGCTCTGCCGTAACCACAGAGCCAAAGTCGTCAAGCACCGAATAAAACACCTTCATGCCAGCATTCACCGGGCCTTTAGCCGCCGTTAAGGCAAAAGTCGCCGTCCAAAAAAGATACGGCGCAACAATGTGTTCAGCTTGGCGGCCTACGCAGCGATTATCTACGTGCTTTAAGGATGCCAATCTCTGGCATTGTTGTCGCCAACCGGTCACAATGCGGCTCACTTCCCCCCAAGCAGGAAATATGATGCCTTACCACTACCCCGCCCATTACGCCTTCGATAGCGAAAGCGATGCCTGGCAAATTACCCTACGCGATTTCCCCGAGCAGCAAGCCGCCTGCTACAAACGTGAGGACGTCGAACTGGAGGCGCAGGAAAGCCTGCTGACGGCTATCGCCATTGAAATGGAAGAAGGGCGCCCGGTGCCTGCGTCCTCCGCATTGCAGAGCGGTGACATCGCACTGCATTTGCCGGTGCTGGTGAAATTAAAGCTGGAACTGCATAACCGCATGTTAAGCAGCAACACCTCAAAAGCGCTGCTGGCCCGCCAGATGGGGTTTAACGGCGCACAGATCGAACGGTTGCTGGATGTGGCCTATGCCTCGAAGGTTGAGGCACTTGAGCAAGCCCTGTTTCTCCTGGGCTACGAAGTGCATACCACGGTAGTGGCGATCCACCAGCCCTCAGAATAAATAGTTTGCCCAGAGAGTAAATTTTTACCGTTTTGCGCCGATAGGGTTATTAAACAACCACCGATTGCAAAGTGAAGGCTAAAAATGGAACTCAACCGTCGTCATGTCTGGGCCGCTATCCTGCTTTCTTGTCTGGTCTTCTGGGCGCTCCTGATCGCCAGCGTCAGTGCCGTGGCCTGATGCCTTGTAACAAACTGTTACTTCGGGCATTTATCAACCATTACACCTCGAAGGGGTGTGCATGCTGCACCCGTTTCAACGCCCTGGCAGGGTAAAAAACCGGCAAAAAGTGTGATCAAAAACACAGTATTGAAATGGGTAGGATTTTGGGAGTACATTAGCGCCGATCCTGTTGTGATTCCTGGATAACCTCAAGGAACTTGAATCGCAACGACCGGTAAATCGTAGCTCAGGACGTTGTTCCTTCTGATTGAAGAACCCGCCGCCCGCCGCTGATTTGCCACAAAATACTCAGACAACAATCGGGATCGTTGGTTTGCGAGGACTCCACAAGGAGTTGTTACGTGAAATACTTTTTGATGGGCGTTTCATTCATGCTGGTTGCATGGGTAGGCACCTTCATGCTGATGGTTGCCTAACAGCAATCTCACCAGGTACTTAGACAAAGGGGCGCTTCTGCGCCCCTTTGTTGTTTCTGCACCGCGAACTATTTGCCGGGCATCATCCGGCGCAGGGTGTCGTCACCCCGCACATAGTGATGATAAATCGCGGCCAAGGCATGAATGCCGATGATGAAATATCCCGTATTTGCCAAGGTTTCGTGCACCATTTTCAGCGTGCGGCGTATGCCCGCATCGGGCGTGACCCACTGCGGCACCTGCCAGCCCAGCAGCATCCACTGTTTGCCACCATAGGCCAACGTCAAGAAGCCCAAGATCGGCAACGATAAAAACAGCAGATACAGCACCCAATGGAGCATTTTCGCCCCTAGCGCCTGTAATTCCGGCAAGGCCGGAGTGATCGGCGGCGTAGGATGCCGGTGGCGTAGCCCAAGGCGGATAAGCATCAGCACAAACACCGACAGGCCAAAGTTAAAGTGCAGATCCTTCACCAATGCCGCGCTGTCATCCGGCACAGAGTCCTTCAGCAATATGGCACTGTAAGTCAGGATCACCATCACCAGCGTCAGCCAGTGCAGGAGGATTTGTGATTTTGCAAAACGAACGCTCATAGAGACTCCCACTAAATTCGGTATTAGCAGAGCATAGCGGATAACAACTGAAGAGAACCTTAAGTAGAAGAAAAATCAGGATTGTGGGCACTTAACACACCCCTCACCCTAACCCTCTCCCGTAGGGCGAGGGGACCGATCGAGTGGGTTTGAAAATACGGTGGCACACCTTGGCTGGGGTGGCGATCGAGTTAGTTGTTGGTTTGCGTAATACCTTATCTTTCTTGTTTTTGCTCCCTACTTTCCGAAGCTGCACGGACCAACCAAGCGCTCCGGCCAGCTCCCTCTCCCAGTGGGAGAGGGTCGGGGTGAGGTGTAACAGCGACTGCCGGGTCTCAGGCAATAACGCGATGTTATTTGGTCGCTGGCTTGATTAACCCATCGGCACGGAACATCGCTTTGATACCGCGCACCGCCTGGCGGATACGATCCTGGTTTTCAATCAAGGCAAAACGCACATGGGTATCGCCGTAATCGCCAAAGCCGATCCCTGGGGATACGCACACCTTAGCCTCCGCCAACAGACGCTTGGCGAACTCCAGCGACCCCAGATGCGCGTAAGGCTCAGGAATTTTTGCCCACACATACATCGAGGCTTTCGGATTCTCTACCATCCAGCCAGCTTCGTGCAGCCCTTTCACCAGCACGTTACGGCGCTGGCGATACTGCTCGGCAATATCCAACACGCACTGCTGATCGCCTTCCAATGCGGCGATAGCAGCCACCTGCAGCGGCGTAAAGGTGCCGTAGTCGTGGTAGCTTTTGATCCGTGCCAATGCGCTAACCAGCTCAGGGTTACCTACCATAAAACCAATCCGCCAGCCAGCCATATTGTAGCTTTTCGATAGGGTGAAGAATTCTACCGCAATGTCTTTGGCTCCTGGCACCTGCATGATCGAAGGCGCTTTCCAGCCGTCATAGACGATATCGGCGTAGGCCAGATCGTGGATCACCAGCACGTCATACTGCTTCGCCAGCGCCACTACCCGTTCAAAGAAATCCAGTTCTACACACTGCGCCGTCGGGTTGGACGGGAAGCCCAGGATCATCATTTTTGGCCGCGGAATGGTTTCACGAATGGCGCGCTCCAGCTCACCAAAGAAATCCACGCCGTCCACCAGCGGCACGGAACGCACCTGCGCACCGGCGATCACCGCGCCATAAATATGGATCGGGTAACTTGGATTCGGCACCAGCACCGTATCCCCATGATCGAGCGTTGCCAACATCAGGTGTGCCAGGCCCTCTTTCGAGCCGATAGTCACAATGGCTTCGCTCTCGGGATCGATATCGACCTGATAGCGTTCCTGATACCAGTGCGAAATAGCACGACGCAGGCGCGGAATACCACGTGAGGTTGAGTAGCCATGCGTATCGTCACGCTGGGCTACGGTGCAGAGTTTCTCTACGATATGCGGTGGCGTTGGGCCGTCCGGGTTACCCATGCTGAAATCGATAATATCTTCCCCGCGACGGCGCGCGGCCATCTTCAGTTCAGAGGTGATATTAAACACATAAGGGGGCAGGCGTTCGATGCGCGTGAAACGGCGCGGGTTGTTATCAGACATAGTTACCTCGAAGAGACGTTAGCGCCCGGACCATCCGAGCGACGCTGGCCACAGAATGGCCGAACATCGAACATAACTCAGCCTTGTCAGGCTGTCGAGTCCCCCGCATAACAATTTTTTTACCGGTTGGCAGCCGCAAATTCCGTCGCCAACAGCCCCAACCGCCAGTCATTACACCACCGGCCCGCCAGGCGGAAATTGTCACGCAGCGTCCCTTCCAGTTGAAAACCGCAGCTCTCCAACAGACCCCGTGAGGCTAAATTCCCCTCTGTCACCGTGGCATACACTTTGTGAAAACCGCAAGCATTGAAGGCAAAGTCCAAGATCACTGGCAGCGACTCTTTGCCATAACCTTTCCCTTGCCCTTCCGGCAGGCTGCCAAAGCCCACTTCGGCCTGCTGGCAAGGGGACCACTCAGGGCGGAACCCGGTCATTCCCACCGCTTGACCGCTGCTTTTTTCTCTCATCACCAGACATAGCCAGCGATCGCAATGCTTATCCCATGCGGGCAAGCGTGCTTCGAAACGTTCGCGGATCTCGTGTTCCGGCAGCGGATCGGCAATGTAACGGATCACCTGGGGATCCTGGAATAGACGTAGGAATAACGGCCAGTCATCCGCCGTTAGCGATGTCAGCAGCAAGCGAGGTGTTTCCAATTTCATCAGGTAAATCTCCGAAAAACGAAAAAGAGGAAGTTACGAATGAAAGATATCCCTTTATTTCCCCCTATTAAATCCAGATAATCATTAACCAGGTTACAACAAAACAGCAACTTTATAACGCTACCCTACCACCACCATCCTCGCCCACCGGCGGGCCAAGGAGAACACCATGGCTTCATTACTCATCGATGATATCCCTGCCGCAATAAAAAGCGTCAAGCAGCAGTTACGCCAGGCTCTACCCAACTATCGCGAAGTCTTCCTGGAACTGGAAGACAATATTCGCCAGCAGGTGGAGCAAATCCGTCAGGAACTGGCCAACGGCCAGGACCCGGTGCCGCAGGTGGACGCCGAGGATATTCTGCAACAACGCGTTACCGAACAACAAATTGCCCTGATTAAACAGCGCGGCGTGTGCGCCATTCGGGGAGTATTCCCACGCAGCAAAGCCGAGGCCTGGAACCAGGAGATTGGCGACTATCTCGAACGCAATAACTTCGTCGAGCGGTTAAAAAATGCCGCCGAAGATAACTACTTTGGCAAACTGGCTGCCAGTAAGCCACAGATCTACGGCATTTACTGGTCGAAGCCTCAGGTCGAGGCTCGTCAAGATCAGCGCATGCATGCGGTACAGGTGTTCCTCAACAGCCTGTGGGCAACCGAGAGCAACGGCAAACAGCATTTTGACCCAACGCGTGTTGCTACCTATGCCGACCGTACCCGCCGCCGCCCGCCAAACTCCTCTTCGTTGGGCCTTTCCCCGCATGTGGATAGCGGCACCATCGAACGCTGGCTGGATGAGAATTTCCGCTATGTCTATCGTCACGTGTTCTCCGGCAACTGGCAGCAATACGATCCCTTTGCCGCCGATGGCCGTACCGAAGTGCGCGAGATCGCCTCACCGGCGGTTTGTTCCATGTTCCGCACCTTCCAGGGCTGGACAGCGCTGACACCGCAACGCACCCATGCCGGTACGCTGAACGTGGTACCGATCGCCAATGCCATGGCCTATATCCTGCTGCGTGCCCTGCAAGACGATGTGGCGGATGACGATCTGTGCGGAGCCGCCCCGGGCCGGGCGCTATCTATCTCGGAACAATGGCATCCCCTTTTATTAAGTGGGTTATCCCCTATTCCCGATCTGGAGCCGGGAGATACGGTATTCTGGCACTGTGACGTGATCCATTCGGTAGAAAACGAGCATAACGGCGAGTTCGACAGCAACGTGATGTACATCGCCGCCGCGCCGGGTTGCGAGAAGAACGATGCCTATCTGCAACGGCAGTTGCCAAGTTTCCTGTCCGGCAAAAGCCCGGTGGATTTTGCTGCGGATGATTTCGAAGTGGATTTCATTGGCCGCGCCACCGTTGAGCTACTAACACCGCTCGGCAAAGAGCAGTTGGGTATCAAGTAGCCCTGATGACCGCGGTGTGCTCCGGCCACCGCGGTCATTGCCGCGCTGTGATATACTGTGTTCTTCCGTTTGTCGCAGTGAGCCGCCCGTTGTGCACCCTGTTTTTGAAATGTTGTTAGCGGTATTCGATCGTGCCGCCCTGATGTTAATCTGCCTGTTTTTCCTCACCCGCACTCGGCTGTTTCGACAGCTGTTGCAAAAGGAAGATCATACTCCGCTGGAACTGGCCGCAGTCACGGCCATCTTCTCTCTGTTCGCCCTGTTCAGTACCTATTCTGGCATCAACGTCGAAGGCTCTCTGGTTAACGTGCGCGTGATCGCCATTATGGCCGGGGGATCCTGTTTGGCCCCTGGGTCGGCATCATTACCGGCATTATCGCCGGATTGCACCGCTATCTGATCGATATCGACGGTATCACCTCGGTTCCCTGCCTGATCACCAGCATTATTGCCGGGATCGGCGCCGGTTATATCAACCTGAAGGTGAAGAAAGGCCAGCGCTGGCGTGCCGGGATCTTGGGAGGCATGCTGTGCGAATCACTCACCATGCTGCTAATCGTTGCCTGGGCCAAACCCACCGAGCTCGGGCTGGATATCGTGTCTAAAATTGCCCTGCCGATGATCCTCGGCACGGTGTGTATCGGCCTGATCGTGCTGCTGGTGCAAAGCGTCGAAGACGAAAAAGAAGTGATTGCGGCGCGGCAGGCCAAGCTAGCGCTGGATATCGCCCGCAAAACGCTGCCCTATTTCCGTAATATCAATAGCGAATCACTGACCACCATTTGCGAAATTATCCGCCACGATATCAATGCCGATGCGGTCGCCATCACCGATACCCAACATGTGCTGGCTTACGTTGGCGTGGGAGCAGAGCATTACCCACTCGGGCGCGCAGGGCTCAGCCGAGTCACGCTGGAAAGCATCCAGCAGGGCAAAATCATCATCAAAAACAACCTCGAGAATCAGACAGCACCGCAGATCCATTCCCAACTGGTCATCCCTCTATGGGAAAAGGGCGAGGTGACCGGGGCGCTGAAGATTTACTACTGCCATGCCCATCAGATCACCAATACGCTGAAGGTGATGGCAGTTGGCCTGTCGCAGATTATCTCCACCCAGATGGAAGTCTCGCGCATCGAGCATCTGCGCCAAATGGCGGACAAGGCCGAAATGCGCGCGCTACAAAGCAAAATCAACCCACATTTCCTGTTTAATGCGCTGAACGCTATCTCGTCGTCAATCCGGCTAAATCAAGATACCGCCCGCCAGTTAATCATCAACCTGTCGCGTTACCTGCGCTATAACCTGGAACTGAACGACGAACTGATCGATATCCGTAAGGAACTGCATCAGATCCAGGACTATATCGCCATCGAGCAGGCGCGCTTCGGCAATAAGCTGACGGTGATTTATGACATCGACGACGATATTGCCGTGCGCATCCCCAGCCTGCTGATCCAGCCACTGGTGGAAAATGCCATCGTGCACGGTATTCAACCCTGTAAAGGGAAAGGCGTGGTGGTGATCGCGGTGAAAGATCGGGGCGATCGCGTCAAGATTTCGGTGAAAGATACTGGCAATGGCATCGATCCACTGGTGATCGAGCGCGTGGCGCGCAATGAAATGCCTGGCCACAATATCGGTCTGCTTAACGTACACCACCGGGTTTCCCTGCTGTACGGCGAAGGATTGCGCATACGTCGGCTGGAGCCGGGAACGGAAATCGCCTTCTACGTCACCAAAAACGGGAATAAGCTGCATAGCGAAAACAGCCCACAACCTGCCGGGGAACAACTATGAAAGCCATCATTGTGGAAGATGAGTTTCTCGCCCAGCAAGAGCTGACTTATCTGATTAATAAACACAGTAATATCACCATCGAAGCCACCTTTGAAGATGGCCTGGACGTGCTGAAATACCTGCAAACACATCAGGTCGATGCCATTTTCCTCGATATCAATATTCCGTCGTTAGACGGCGTATTGCTGGCACAGAACATCAGCAAGTTTGCGCATCGTCCGTCGATCGTGTTTATCACCGCCTATAAAGAGCATGCGGTGGAGGCGTTTGAGATCGAGGCGTTCGACTACATCCTCAAGCCGTATCATGAAGCGCGTATCATCACCATGCTGCAAAAGCTGGAGGCATTGCATAACCGCCCGGCGCAGACGCCGGAACCTAGCGCACCGGCGAATCGCACCAGCCACAGCATTAACCTGATCAAAGACGAGCGCATCATCGTCACGGACATCAACGACATTTACTACGCCGCCGCCGATGAGAAAGTTACACGGGTATATACCCGGCGCGAAGAGTTTGTGATGCCGATGAATATCACCGAGTTTAACCAACGGCTGCCAGAAGAGTTTTTCTTCCGCTGCCACCGGTCGTATTGCGTCAATCTGTCCAAGATCCGGGAAATCGTTCCGTGGTTCAACAACACCTATATTCTGCGGCTGAGCGATCTGGATTTTGAAGTCCCGGTCAGCCGCAGCAAGGTCAAGGCGTTTCGCCAACTGATGCGGTTATAGTTACCAGCGTGGGCCTCGCGGGCCGTGATCCCGTTGGTAATAGCGTGGCGGTGGTGGTGGCATGCGGTGATAACGTGGGCCATCACGCCATTCACGACGTGGGGGGCCGTAATAAACCGCCCTTGGCGGTGGGCCGTAATATCCGCGTGGGCCATAATGCTCGTGCCACCAGCGCGGTTCACGCCAGCGACCACCATCCCAGTAATGGCCGCGGTCATCACGATCGCCAATATGCAGCGACATTCCAGGCACGTTGATGCCGACAGAAATATCCGCATGGCTCACCGCAGGCAGTGAAAGCGGCAACAACGCAGCCAATAACAACAGCACTTTTTTCATCAGGTCTCTCCCAGAGCATGGAACGGGTCCATTTACCGATCACAGTAGTTCCGCGCCGGTACGTTCTCTATAGGAGGAAAGCCCAATTACGCCTTTCAGGCATATCCTTCACAATTACCACACAGTTTCCCCGGCGCTTTAGCCATCTTTCTGACATATCTTTGATGTAGATCACGCCCCGCAGGCCGCATTCCAACGGCTTTTTAGCCCTTATTCGGCAACTCATGCAGCGATAACGGCATTTCATTCCTCGGCAGCGGCAGTTCATTCCCGATCCGCCATTGGCAACGATCCCCCCCTTTATAATAGGCCCATACCGCAGGGCTCTGGTTGCCTTGCTAATTTTGCCAATGGGCAACGCCAATACAGGAAGGAGACCGGCCATGAACAGCAAACCGGCAAATCGCAGCTTAATCGTTCTCGGCACCATCATCTGCCAGATGGGCCTCGGCACTATCTATACCTGGAGCCTGTTCAACCAGCCGCTGGTAGACAAGTTCCATTGGGGCCTTGGCGATGTCGCTACCACCTTCTCGATCACCAGCTTCTTCCTGGCCTTCGCCACGCTGTTCGCCGGTAAGCTACAAGAGCGTTTCGGTATTCGTAATCTGACGCTGGTCTCCGGCGTGCTGGTCGGCCTGGGGTTGATTGCCAGCGCCCACGTGCAATCGCTGGATATGATTTATCTGTTAGCGGGCGTGGTGGTCGGTTTTGCGGTGGGTATCGCTTACATCTCTACGCTGTCCAACCTGATCAAATGGTTCCCGGATAACAAGGGGCTGATTTCCGGCATCTCCGTCGGGGCGTTCGGTAGCGGCAGCCTGCTGTTCAAATACGTTAACGCCGCCCTGATTAGCGGTGCCGGTGTCTCTGCTGCGTTCTTCTACTGGGGCGTGATCGTGATGGCGCTGATTGTGCTGGGCTCCATGCTGCTCAAAGAACCGGTGCAGGTTAACCAACAAGCTAACCACGGCACGCTGGGCAACGATTACACCGTGCGCCAGATGCTGGCCAGCAAAGAGGCCTACATGCTGTTCGTGATTTTCTTCGCAGCCTGTATGAGTGGCCTGTATCTGATCGGTATCGTTAAAGACATGGGCGTACAGCTGGCTGGAATGGATTTGGCCACTGCCGCCAACACCGTTTCTGCCGTGGCAATCTTCAATACCGCAGGCCGCATCATTCTGGGCACCCTGTCCGATAAAGTAGGCCGTATGCGCGTCATCAGCTTCACCATGCTGGTCACTATTCTGGCGATTGCCGCACTGAGCTTCGTGACGCTGAGCCATACGCTGTTCTTTATCTGCGTCGGCGCGGTCGCTTTCTGCTTTGGTGGCAACATTACCGTCTTCCCGGCGATTGTCGGTGACTTCTTCGGCCTGAAAAACCACAGCAAGAACTACGGCATCATTTATCAGGGCTTTGGTCTGGGCGCGCTGGCAGGGTCGTTTGTTGCCAACCACTTCGGCGGCTTCCACGCGACCTTTATGGTGATGGGCGTGCTGTCGGTGATTTCACTGCTGATCACCCTGTTTATCAAAGCGCCGAAAGCGGTTGAGCAGGAAGAAGAGTCTCACGCAGAGCCAGTACTGGCCAAAGCCAACGTCTAAGAGGCAGGTAAAAAAAGGGCGCTGCCAAACCGGTAGCGCCTTTTTTTATTGTGTTGATTACAGATGCATGCCCAGCGTCTGCCGCAGATGAGCACCGGCCCCCAGCAGCCCCGGTTGGGAATGGGTGATCATAAACACCGGAATTTCACGTACGTAGTCTTTGAAGCGTCCCTTGTCTTCAAAGGCGGCGCGGAACCCGGAAGCCTTGAAGAACTCCATAAAGCGCGGCACGATGCCCCCGGCGATATACACTCCACCAAACGTCCCCAAGTTCAACGCCAGGTTGCCGCCAAACCGCCCCATGATCACGCAGAACAGGGACAATGCACGACGGCAATCGATGCAACTGTCCGCCAGCGCACGCTCGGTGATGTCTTTGGGTTCCAGCTTCTCCGGCAGGCGCTTGTCTGCCTTGACGATGGCACGGTACAGATTCACCAGCCCAGGGCCAGACAACACGCGCTCCGCAGAGACGTGACCAACTTCACCACGCAGCACCTCCAGGATGATGTCCTCTTCTTCACTGTTCGGCGCAAAATCTACGTGGCCACCCTCACCCGGCAGGCTCACCCAGCGGCGGTTAACGTGCACCAGATGCGCCACCCCCAGGCCAGTACCCGCACCGTAAACGGCAATCGGTTTATCCTTTTGCGCTTTGCCACCGCCAAACTGCAACACGTCATCTTCGGACAGCATCGGAATAGCCATCGAAACCGCGGTAAAATCGTTAATCACTTCCAGATGCTTTAAGCCCAGGCTCTCTTTCATCGCTTTGATGGAGAAGGCCCAGGTGTGATTGGTCATGGCGACCCAATCCTCCGTTACCGGGCAGGCGATGGCGATACAGGCATCCTGAACCTCCAGTTGCAGCTCGGTCAGGTATTGGCGGATCACCGCTTCCAGGCTATCGAACTCCAGACCAGAATAGGTTTTCGCCTGGGCGATCTCGCCCGTCTCGACAGTGCACAGCGCCAGGCGGGCATTGGTACCGCCAACATCACCTACGAGGGCATAGGTCATCGGTGTTTCTCCCTAAAATGAATAATGCAAAATTGGGTACACTGTAAAATCACGCCGCCCAAACAACAATCGGCATTCTGCGGCCCGCTGCGCAATAGCGATCTCGATCACAAAAATCGTTTCAGCCAGCACAGTTTTCACCGATTTATACCGGCGGTTACAGATTGGCGCAAAAAACGTGAGAGGAATGCGATCGCGTGCGGCTACCATTAGCGAAATCGCTCCGTTGGAGCTATATACTATGCAAACCATTTCTCTGGAGCCTGGCGATTCTGCTGGCTTTACTCTCTGTTTTCCCTGCCAATCAGGGACGTAACAACAAGGGATCCTGCATGCTGCATCCGCGCGCCAATGCTATGTTGGCCTTCGCTCTGCCCGCGATCGTTATCGGTTCCACCTCCAGCCTGATCCTCATCTTGCTGATGGAAAGTGCCAGCGTGCTGCAGAACTTGCTGTGGACTTTCCTTCCGGAAATGCTCGATATAGATAGCCATTCCCCTTGGTGGACCATCGGTATTCTCACGCTGACCGGTATAGCCGTTGGGCTGATCATACGTTTCGTGCCGGGCCATGCCGGGCCAGATCCGGCTACCGAATCGCTGATCGGCATGCCTTTGCCAGTGGCCGCCGTACCGGGGCTGGCTTTAGCTTTGATGATCGGCCTGGCAGGTGGCGTCAGTTTGGGGCCGGAAAACCCGATCACCGCCATCAATATTGCCCTGGTGGTCGCACTCGGGGCCAGGCTATTACCCAAAGTGCCCAGGATGGATTGGATCATCCTCGCCGCCGCTGGCACGATTGGCGCAATGTTTGGTACCCCTGTTGCCGCCGCCCTGATTTTCTCGCAAACGCTAGGGGGAAATAACGAAGTCCCCCTGTGGGATCGGCTGTTTGCCCCGCTGATGGCCGCTGCCGCCGGGGCCGTCACTACCCAGATGTTCTTTACCCCTAACTTTACCTTACAGCTTGATGCTTACGATGTGACCCGGCTACGCGATATCTTCAGCGGCTCGGTGGTCGCGCTGATCGCTATTGCCCTAGGGATGGTGGCGATTTGGTGCTTCCCGCGCATGCACCATATGTTCCATTCGCTGAAAAATCCGGTATTGATGCTCGGGCTAGGTGGTCTGTTACTGGGGATCCTTGGGGTCATTGGCGGAGATGTCACTCTATTCAAAGGGTTGGATGAGATGAAACTGTTGGTGGTCGACGGTAGTTTCACCACCAGCCAATTGTTGGTGATCACCCTGACCAAGCTGGCCGCCCTGGTGGTAGCTGCTGCCAGTGGCTTCCGCGGCGGGCGTATTTTCCCGGCGGTATTTATCGGTGTCGCACTAGGGTTGATGTTGCATCAACATGTTCCGGCGGTTCCGGCAGCGATCACCGTTTCCTGTGCCATTATGGGGTTGGTGCTGGTGGTGACTCGCGACGGCTGGCTGAGCCTGTTTATGGCCGTGGCGGTGGTGCCAGAGCTGCATCTGTTACCGATACTCTGTATTGTGATGTTGCCCGCCTGGCTGGTGCTGGCGGGCAAACCTTTGATGCTGGTAGTAAAAAACCAGCCTCCGCATGAAGACTAAGCCAGAGCATACTCGGCAGCGGCGTGCGCATGAATGGCCGTGGTGTCGAATACCGGCACCGCGGCATCTTGTGCGCTAACCAACAGGCCGATCTCGGTGCAGCCAAAGATGATCCCCTCGGCGCCCTGCTGTTCCAGCTTGGCAATAATCCGGCGATATTCATCGCGTGAGGTATCAACGATCTTGCCCAGGCACAGCTCTTCATAAATGATGCGGTGTACGATATCGCGATCGGCGGCATCCGGCGTAACCACTTCGATAGCAAATTTATCCTGCAAACGCCCACGGTAAAAATCCTGCTCCATGGTAAAACGCGTGCCAAGTAAGCCGATACGGCGAATATTTTGCTGGCGTACTTGCAATGCCGTGGCATCGGCAATATGGATCAGCGGCAGGCCGCTGGCCTGTTCCACCGCGTCCGCCACCTTATGCATAGTGTTGGTACAAATCACGATGGCTTCGGCACCGGCAGCACGCAACGAAGCGGCGGCCCCTGCCAGCAAACGGCCAGCCCCCTCCCAATCACCTTGGTGCTGCAAGCGTTCCACTTCATGAAAATCCACGCTGTAGAGCACGATTTTGGCTGAATGCAGACCACCAAGCCGCTGTTTCACCTGCTCGTTGATCATTCGGTAATAGGGGATGGTGGATTCCCAACTCATCCCCCCCAATAATCCCAATACTTTCATTCGATTCTCCTGGCTTTGGCTCACTATTAACCAGACATTACCCGAGAACGACCTGACTGACGAAGCAATTATTTGCTACGTGAGCTGCTTACCTGAGCCTGGCGCGGCTCGAACCAACGCTGGCGCAGGGTATCGTAGAACCAGTTATACGCCATGGTATAGGGCAGGAAGAACAGGAAGAAACCGAGCTCCAACACAAAGGCCTGCCACAACGAAATATTGAGCATAAAGGCGGCTATCGGCAGACCAATCAGTACAAACCCGGCTTCAAAGCCAAAGGCGTGGCCAATACGCACTTTCAGCGTTCTGACCACTCGGCTCACTGGCCACAGCCGATCAAAGATCGAGTTATAGACAATGTTCCACAGCATGGCGACGGTAGATAACATGATCGCCAGCGCCCCAACCTGCGCCATCGAGCGGTTAAGCAACCATGAACCCAAAGGGGCACAGATCATCACGGCGATAGCTTCGAACCCCACGGCGTGAACGATACGTTCAACCAACGACTTGTTTTGCAACTGCATACTTCACCTGCTTTGTGATCATTATTGAAAAAGTCAGGTGATTATCATCGGTTTTTTGCGTAGATTAAAGATAGATCCCATCGATAAAGTAGATACATCATGCGCTATTCCCCAGAAGCCCTACTGGCCTTTGTTGAGGCCGCCGCGTTAGGCTCGTTTTCTGCCGCCGCACGCAGGCTGCGCAAAAGCCAATCCACCATCAGCACCGCCATTGCCAATCTGGAGGCCGATCTCGGGCTGACGCTGTTCGATCGGCAGGCACGCCAACCTGTATTGACCGAGGCTGGCCGCAAGGTGCTGGGCCACGTGCAGGAAATTCTCGCTGCCAGCGAACGACTCGATGCCTTGAGCATCCGCTTGGGGGACAATATCGAACCACGGCTGACCATCGTTTTTTCCGATACCTATCAGCCCAACCATCACGACAACCTGCTGAAACATTTCGAGCGGCGTTATCAGGATATCGAGCTGGAATGTATGATCGCCGAAGGGGAGGATGTGCTGGATCTGCTACAGACTGGCCGCGCCCACCTGGGGATGCTGGCGGTACAACCCACCTACCCTCCCGAGATCGCCGTCGCCAGGCTGCCAGAGCAAACTGAAATGGGGCTGTTTGTCGCTCATGATCATCCGCTGACCCTTACTCCGGCCCTGACACAGGCACACCTTGCCAGCAGCCGCCAACTTTACCTCAACACTTATACCAGCAACAGCGCGCCAAAACCGCGCGGCAGGGCCTGGTCGGCGCCCAGCTATCTGATGTTGCTAGAGATGGCGGAACAGGGGGCGGGTTGGGCAATACTGCCGCACTGGCTGGTCAAACAGTACGGGCGGCAACGTCTGACAGAGCTGAAAATGCGTGGCTGGCCGCAAACCATCTCGGTCGACGCCGTATGGTCCAAGCTTACCCCGCCGGGGCCGGCGGGGCTGTGGTTATTGGATCGCCTGCTGGAAAATGCCACCGATCAAGCCGCCGCATTACGCGATTGAATAGCACGTGACACGTTATCGAGCAGTTCGGGAAAATCCATTTTCGGCAACACCACCTCGATAAACGCCAGTTGCTCGCTACCGCCGACCTCTTCAAGCGCTGCACGCAACTGCTCAGGCGCGGTGACGCGCAGGCACTTCATCTGATGATCGAGCGATAATGCCTGCGGTAGACGCGTCCAGTTCCATTGCGCGATATCGTTATAGCGCTGTTCCGGCCCGTGGATGGCTCGCTCAATAGTGTAACCGTCATTATTCAGCAGCAAGATCACCGGCTTTTGCCCATCGCGCAACATGCTGCCCAATTCCTGCATGGTAAGCTGAGCGGCACCATCGCCAATCAGTAATACCACCCGACGCTGAGGATCAGCAGTCTGCGCGCCAAATGCCGCCGGTAAGGTATAGCCGATTGATCCCCATAAGGACTGTACGATAAACCGGCAACCCCGCGGCAGCGTCAACGACGCCGCGCCAAAACAGGCGGTGCCCTGCTCCGCAATCAGGATATCCCCCGGCTGCAAGAAGTCTTGGATCTGCTGCCAAAAACCATGTTGATCAAGACCGCTGGAACTCGGCTCCGGTAGCGCTGGCCGTTTAATGGACGGCAACGACCACTTGCTGGCTAACGATAACGTCAGTTGATGTAGAGCCTTCACTGCTTCGCGCATAGGGATCTGGCTGAAAACCTGCTGGCCAACCCGCGCCTCGAACGGTTGGATATCGATGCATTTATCCACGGGCAGATTGTGACTAAAACCGGCGGTGATGGTATCGGTGAAACGCACCCCGACGTTAATCACCACATCGGCACCCTCAATCTGCTGCTTAACCTGCGGATCGCTGGCGGCTGCGGCATAGGTTCCAGTAAAGCAGGCATGGGTTTCATCCAACACGCTTTTGCCTAACAGCAGCGTCGAGTGAGGAATATTGACCTCATTCATCCATTGTTCCAGCACGGGTTCGGCCCCGAAGCGTTCGACCAGGAAATCCGCCAGCAGGGAAACCCGCTGTGCGTCCTGCAGTTTTTCCCGCGCGGCAGCGATAAATGCCTGTAGGGAGACCTCGGAGAGGTTAGGCTGGCGCAACACCAAAGGCGACGGGCGCGAGACCAACGGGGCTTCGGCGACATCACTTGGCAACAGCAGATACACCGGGCGGCGCTCGTACAGCGCGGTCGTCAATAAGCGATCGATTTCTGCTTCAGCATTGCTGGCCGTCAGGCTGGCCTGAGCGATGGTGACCTCTTTCGCCATACGGGCAAAATGGCCGAAGTCCCCATCCCCTAAAGAATGGTGCAGTAAATCCCCGGCTCGCTGGGCTCGCAAAGCCGGTGTGCCAACAATGTGGATCACTGGCAGGTATTCGGCATAACTGCCGGCAATGCCGTTAATCGCACTTAATTCACCCACGCCAAAGGTGGTCAACAGTGCCGCGGCCGGTTTGCAGCGGGCATAACCATCGGCGGCATAGGCGGCGTTCAGCTCGTTGGCGCAGCCTACCCAGGTTATCTGCTGATGATCGATAACATGATCGAGAAACTGCAGGTTGTAATCTCCCGGTACACCGAAAAAGTGGCGAATGCCAATCTGGGCTAACCGATCGAGAAGGTAATCTGCCACCGTATAGCTCTTGTTCATGATCATCACCTAGGTAATGGGAGAATGGTTAGTATTAAGTATTAAAGATACTGCCGAATTTTCGAGCTTTATCGGCAAAAGGCACTGGAAACCCCGCTTTACATCTGCGCACCAACGGCATGCAGTAGGGATCATCCATAAGCAATTTGAATAAATGACAGATAATTAGCGTGATCTGGCACTCTGACAGCCCAAGTGGAAGCGCATACACTGAATATCATTTCCCGCCGTCGATGAGGATTTTATGGTTTATCAAGCTGAGCCTGCCCGCTACCAGAATATGGAATATCGCCGCTGTGGCCGCAGCGGGCTGCAACTGCCAGCCGTTTCACTCGGTATGTGGCACAACTTTGGTGATAGCACACTGTATGACAATGCGCGCAGCCTGGTGCATCGTGCCTTCGATCTTGGCATTACCCACTTCGATCTGGCCAATAACTACGGGCCACCGCCGGGTTCTGCCGAGGAGAATTTCGGCCGTATTCTGCATCAGGATCTCCAGCCTTATCGCGATGAGCTGATTATCTCTTCCAAGGCGGGCTACACCATGTGGCCTGGCCCCTACGGTGACTGGGGATCGAAGAAATACCTGGTCGCCAGCCTGAATCAGAGCCTGCAACGCATGCGGCTCGACTATGTGGATATCTTCTACCATCACCGCCCTGATCCAGATACGCCGTTGGAAGAAACCATGGCGGCGCTGGATTTGATAGTCCGCCAAGGGAAAGCGCTGTATGTCGGGTTATCGAATTACCCGGCCGAACGGGCGCGGCAAGCATTTGCCATACTGCAGCAGCTTGGCACCCCTTGCGTGATCCACCAGCCGAAGTACTCGATGTTTGAACGCTGGGTCGAACCCGAATTGCTGGATACGCTGGAAGAGCATGGCGTGGGGTCTATCGCCTTCTCACCGCTGGCTG
Organism: Serratia sp. 3ACOL1; assembly: GCF_003668775.1. Taxonomy (NCBI): domain Bacteria; kingdom Pseudomonadati; phylum Pseudomonadota; class Gammaproteobacteria; order Enterobacterales; family Yersiniaceae; genus Serratia; species Serratia sp. 3ACOL1. The sequence goes on from NZ_CP033055.1 coordinate 2,779,477, forward strand.
GAGGCATGCTGACCGATCGCTATCTGCAAGGCATCCCGCCTGATTCCCGCGCAGCCAGCGGCAGCCGCTCGCTCACTCCCGAGCAGATTACCGAAACGAAACTGCAAAAGGTTCGCCTGCTGAATGTGCTGGCAGAACAGCGTGGTCAAAAGCTGTCGCAAATGGCGCTGGCCTGGGTATTGCGTAACGATCGCGTCACTTCCGTATTGATCGGTGCTAGCAAAGTCAGCCAGATTGAAGATGCGGTCGGTATGTTGGCCAACCGTAAGTTCAGCGCAGAAGAGATCGCCAAGATTGAGCAGATCCTGATGTAATCGCTTACAAACCGCCGGTGGGTATCGGCGGTTTTCTCCCCTTTCCCCTCAGATAACTCCCAATCCCCGGTGTTCTCCATGGCTTTCAGAATTTGCCCAAAGGCGCGGCCGCTCCACGGCGTTAACATCCCTCAGATAAATACCTCATGGATTTTACGCATAGCGTTTAAGAACGAGGGATAACAACCGTTTGCATGGCCAAAACCTATACCGATGAACGTGCTTCATTATCGGTGTTCGGCCAAGGGAGCCTAAATGTTTAAACCTCTGTTTACCGCTGCCATTCTGGCGGCGCTTTTCATGCCCATCGCACCCATCGCCCATGCCAGCAGCGTCAATATTGATTTGCTGCCGGGGGTCTCACTGCAGATTGGTGACCAGGACAAACGGGGCAATTACTGGGACGGTTACGACTGGCGCGATCGCGATTGGTGGCATGGCCATCAGGGGCGTGATTTAGGGGAGCGCAGCCGCCGTGGCTACTATTGGGATGGCTATCGCTGGCGGGACCGCGATTACTGGCACAAAAATTATTACTACCATGATGGCCGCTACCGCAAGGCCGATAAATACTATTACAAGCAGTATAAAAAGCAGCACCATAAGAACAAGCATCATCACAAAAACCACCATCACGATCATGATGATTGACCCCTCACCCCAACCCTCTCCCACAGGGAGAGGGAGCTGATCGGCATCGTAATCAGGTGCAGAAGTCAGTCTGTAGCATGAGTTAGGGTTAGGGTGAGAGGAACTATCTTAAAGCAGGTTGCTGATCAGCAGATAACCGTTGAGCCCAACCACCACCAACACAATCAGTTTACCGAGATTCTGGATCAGGCGGCCGTTGACCATATCCCCCATCAGTTCACGGTTGCCGGTAAACGCCAGCAGCGGCACCAAGGCCAGGGCGATACCAAAGCTCAGCAGTACCTGGCTCAAAACCAGAATACGCGTCGCATCCATCCCCATCATGATGACAATAAACGATGGCATCATGGTGACCACCCGCCGTACCCAGATTGGGATATAGAAGCGGACAAAGCCCTGCATCACCACCTGCCCCGCCAAGGTGCCTACCACGGTAGAAGAGAGACCTGCTGCAACCAGGCTCAGGCCAAAAATGGTGGCCGCCGCATTGCCGAGCAGCGGCTGCAACGTCAGGTAGGCTTGGTCGAGATCGGTAATACCGCTGTGGCCGTTGAAATGGAATGCGGCAGCGGCGGTGGCCATCATCGCCAGGTTAACAAAACCAGCAATGGTCATGGCGATCGCCACGTCCAGCTTGGTGGCCGAATAACGTTCGGCTTTAGAGTCTTTACCGGCAGTCTGCGTCAGCGAGGAGTGCAAATAAATCACATGCGGCATGATGGTTGCCCCTAACACCCCCGCAGCAAGAAACACCGCGTCACCATTCGGCAAATCCGGGATCGCCATCCCTCTAAGCAACCCGCTTAGCTGCGGCTGAGAAAATACCAGCTCGACGATATAGGCCATTGCCACAAACAGCAGCAGGCCGCCAATCACCAGTTCCAGTGGCTTTTGCCCGCGTTTTTGTAGCATCAGGATCAGGAAGGTGGCAATGCCGGTGAGGACTGCCCCCTGCAACAGCGTTACTCCCAGCAGCAGTTTGAAACCGATCGCGGCACCGATAAACTCGGCCAAGTCAGTGGCCATCGCGATAATCTCCGCCTGCACCCAATAGGCCCATACGGCCGGGCGCGGGAAGCGATCGCGGATATGTTCAGCAAGGTTTTTACCGGTAGCAATACCGAGTTTGGCAGACAGCAGTTGGATCAGCATCGCCATGACGTTGGCCCATACCACCACCCACAGCAGCGTGTAGCCAAAAGAAGCGCCGGCTTGAATATTAGTGGCAAAATTACCGGGGTCGATATAGCCGATGGCGGCGATAAAGGCAGGCCCCATCAGAGAAAGTTTGATCTTTCTGGACGGGCGGCTGGAGGAATTGTTAACCGCGCGACTGTTCAGCATAGCGAAAACCCTTACTAATTTAGCTCACCTTCATCTTTACCTAAGTGATAATGATTATCAAGTGCGTTTGCAGCGATAATGGTTATCTCTGCGATAGCCAAAAACGAAGGTTTTATCGAACAGATCGCATGAAATCCTCGCGTTTCCATCTACTCTAGATCACAAGGTTCAGAGCGGATCACGCTTGATAATAAAAGTAGCACAAAAATGCCACGAACACGCATATTTATTAACATCTTGATCTTTGGTGCTTTGCCGTCATAGATTAGGACTATCTCCACTATGATTTTCCATATTTGCTATGAATGTCTCGTTTTTAAACTTGGCGTTACATAAAATGACAACCGAAATTCAGCCTGCCTCAAATTTGGAGCAAACATGTCCCATATTGCGCACTTTGCGTTAGCGTTAGTGGTGGTTGCAATCCTGGCTCTGTTAGTGTGCCGCGATCGTAAAAACATCCGCATCCGCTATGTTATTCAGTTGTTGGTTATTGAAGTGTTACTGGCCTATTTCTTCCTGAACTCGGAAGCAGGTTTAGGCTTTGTAAAAGGCTTTGCAGCAATGTTCGACAAGTTGCTCGGGTTTGCGGGGCAAGGGACTGATTTTGTGTTCGGCGGGATGGGTGACAAAGGCCTGGCCTTCTTCTTCCTGAAGGTGCTGTGCCCAATCGTGTTCATCTCTGCCCTGATCGGTATTCTGCAATACATCAAAGTGCTGCCGTTTATCATCCGCATCATCGGGACCGTGCTGTCTAAAGTGAACGGTATGGGCAAACTGGAATCCTTCAACGCCGTCAGTTCGTTGATCCTGGGCCAGTCTGAGAACTTCATTGCCTACAAAGATGTGCTGGGCAAGATGTCAGAAAAACGCATGTACACCATGGCCGCTACCGCGATGTCGACAGTTTCCATGTCCATCGTTGGCGCATACATGACCATGCTGGATGCCAAGTATGTCGTGGCGGCGCTGGTACTGAACATGTTCAGCACCTTTATCGTCCTCTCACTGGTCAACCCTTATGACACCAGTAAAGAAGAAGAGCTGCACCTCGGCAATCTGCACGAAGGCCAAAGCTTCTTTGAAATGCTGGGTGAATACATTCTGGCAGGCTTCAAGGTGGCGATTATCGTTGCCGCGATGCTGATTGGCTTTATCGCTCTGATTGCCGCGCTTAACGGCCTGTTCAGCGCCATCTTCGGCCTGAGCTTCCAGGAAATCCTCGGCTACTTCTTCTATCCATTTGCCTGGATCCTTGGCGTGCCTAAGCACGAAGCGCTGCAGGTTGGCAGCATCATGGCGACCAAGCTGGTTTCCAACGAATTCGTTGCCATGATGGAACTGCAGAAAATCGGTGCTGAGCTGTCCCCACGCAGCATGGGTATTCTGTCCGTGTTCCTGGTGTCCTTCGCCAACTTCTCTTCTATCGGTATCGTAGCCGGTGCGATTAAAGGGTTGAACGAGCATCAGGGCAACGTGGTTTCACGCTTCGGCCTGAAGCTGGTTTACGGCTCTACCTTGGTTAGCCTGCTGTCAGCGGCCATCACAGGCCTGGTTCTGGGCTAACAGCTTTAGAATCGACAAGCTCTAGTCTTAAGACGCCCGATGAAGTTTATCGGGCGTTTTTTATTTGATGCCGATAAAGCATGCGATTCTATTTTTTGAGGAGGACATAGTTATTGCTGGCATGACGCTCAGAAAATCTTACTGCCATTCAAGTATGCGGTTGAAAAGTAAGCTTGCAATGTCTTGCTTTTGGGACAACATCGCGTGGACGTAAATCCGCGTATCCTCTTTGCCAAACGTGGTGCTATAGAGCACTCGGTATCCGTCAGCTGTATTACATTCCCGGTATTTAGCGCACCCAAGAGCTAGCAATTCATCACAGACAGGACATCCTTCAGGAAAAACACCGGTTTTCTCTTCAAACTCAACCAATGCTCTTTTTATAACCGGTTTCGGGTCAATCTGGTGAGAGCGCAAAAAATACGCGATGGTTTGCATCGTCATTTTCGCGGTCCCTGAATAAATGAAAGTTACCGCTTTCGCAGTCATCAGAGTGAATCCAAGATTTGTTCACGGGAGAAGGTTCGCCCTAGCTCAATATCTTTCTCAGACAGCGTCATAAGCTTGAGCAAAGCAATACTTTCATCCCTGCGCATACGATCTCCGTAGGACTCGATAACATAAGCAGGAAGACCGTTTTGCGTCACAATCAAAGGTTCCGACAGATCGAGCTTGGCGGCATTTTGTTTCAGATAGCTGATAGTTTCTGTTTTCATAATGTCTCCAGCAGTAAATTATTACCAGTAAAAGACCAAATATAGTCTATATAAAAACTGATAACAACAATTCAGTCCAGAGGTAAAGCCTTAGAATGCAAAAAGCCGACCCTTGGGTCGGCTTTTCAAATGGTGGTGGAGCTAGACGGGATCGAACCGTCGACCTCTTGCATGCCATGCAAGCGCTCTCCCAGCTGAGCTATAGCCCCACAAAAGTGGTACGCGTTAACCGTGCGTTACGGTATTCCCCAACCTTCCTGAGATAAAAGGTTGGTGGAGCTAGACGGGATCGAACCGTCGACCTCTTGCATGCCATGCAAGCGCTCTCCCAGCTGAGCTATAGCCCCAATCCACAATCACGAAATCCTGTGAACGGGGCGCATGATATGAAACCCCAGAAACCCTGTCAACGGCTAAATTGAATTCCTCGATCAAGCGCTGAAAAAGCCGCCAAATCAGCGCGTTTAATGCTAAAAAACCGCCGCTTTGGGCACAAAATAAACCAGCAAGAAAAAAGCCCCACGAATCGCTTCGCAGGGCTTTGTGGTTTAGCTGGCAACTAACGGTCAGGCTTGCGCTTCACGCTCGGCAATATAAGCCAACGCCTGATCAATACGCTTGAGGGAGCGAGCCTGGCCAATAGCATGTACGGTAACGTCCATGCCCGGTGACTGGCCAGCGCCAGTCACCGCGACGCGCAATGGCATCCCTACTTTGCCCATACCCACGCCCAGTTCGTCTGCGGTGCCCTGAATGGCATCGTGCACGTTCTCTGGCGTCCAGTTGGTAATAGCGGCCAATTTGGCGCGTACAGCTTCCAGCGGCTGGCGTGCGACCGGACGCAGGTGTTTCTTCGCCGCATCGGCGTCAAACTCGCTGAAGTCCTGGTAGAAGTAATGGCAAGACTCCGCCATCTCCTTGAGGGTTTTACAACGCTCGCCCAGCAGTTTGACCAGATCTTTCAGTTCTGGACCGTTGCGGGTTTCAATCCCCTGCTGCTCAACATGCCATGCCAGATACACCGCTACTTCTTCCGCTGGCATATGGTTGATGTAGTGATGGTTCAACCACTGCAGCTTCTCGGTGTTGAAGGCGCTGGCGGATTTGTTGATCGCATCCAGAGTGAAGAACTCTTTCATCTCATCAATAGAGAAGATTTCCTGATCGCCATGGGACCAGCCCAGACGCACCAGATAGTTCAACAACGCCTGCGGCAGGTAGCCATCATCGCGGTATTGCATCACGCCAACGGCACCGTGGCGTTTAGACAGCTTTTTACCGTCATCACCCAGGATCATCGACACGTGAGCATATTCCGGCACCGGTGCCCCCAGCGCTTTCAGGATGTTGATTTGGCGCGGCGTGTTGTTGATATGGTCTTCACCACGGATCACGTGGGTGATTTCCATATCCCAGTCATCGATCACTACGCAGAAGTTATAAGTTGGCGCACCGTCGGTACGGCGAATGATCAGATCGTCCAGCTCCTGGTTGCTGAATTCGATCGGGCCACGGATTTTATCGTCGAAGATGACCGAGCCTTCCTGTGGGTTACGGAAACGCACAACGTGTGGCTCATCGGCAGTATGGCTGCACTGGCTATCGCGGCAATGACCGTCATAGCGTGGTTTCTCGCCGTTTTCCATTTGCTTTTCACGCAGCGCTTCCAGGCGTTCTTTCGAGCAATAGCACTTATAGGCCGTTCCCTGTTGCAGCATTTCATCAATGACCGCGTTGTAGCGATCGAAACGCTTGGTCTGGAAGTACGGGCCTTCATCCCAATCCAGATTTAACCAGTTCATGCCATCCATAATTGCGTCGATAGCTTCCTGGGTTGAACGTTCGAGATCGGTATCTTCGATACGCAATACAAACTCACCGCCGAAATGGCGGCTGAACAACCAGGAATAGAGCGCAGTACGGGCGCCGCCGACGTGCAGATAGCCGGTCGGGCTTGGGGCGAAACGGGTTTTGATTTTCATTGGGTTCACTGCCTTATTACGCAACGCGTGTCAGCGGAGTGCCGACGATTGCTCGGAATGTAAAATAGTGGACGACATTCTACCACTCCATGCTAATTCCTCAACGCCGACGCGCTATCGGCCACTACGCTTTGCGGCCCGCTACGCATGATACTGTGCAAAGAATCGTCCTGGTCGGCGATAAATATCGCATCCTGTCTAAATTTGCGGCGAACGATTGAAATCATTTTAAAAACCGTTGACTCACTTTCAACTATCCCTATAATGCGACTCCAACAAGACGGGGTGATTAGCTCAGTTGGTAGAGCATCTCCTTTACACGGAGGGGGTCGGCGGTTCGAGCCCGTCATCACCCACCATCTTGTTAACGCAGTAAGAAATGAGAACAATGAGGGTGATTAGCTCAGTTGGTAGAGCATCTCCTTTACACGGAGGGGGTCGGCGGTTCGAGCCCGTCATCACCCACCATCATTCTCTCATTTGGTAGTATCTGGAAGTCCTGAAGTGGGTGATTAGCTCAGTTGGTAGAGCATCTCCTTTACACGGAGGGGGTCGGCGGTTCGAGCCCGTCATCACCCACCATTTCAGCTTCAAAAAGCAGTACACCACATTCGTGGGTCGTTAGCTCAGTTGGTAGAGCAGTTGACTTTTAATCAATTGGTCGCAGGTTCGAATCCTGCACGACCCACCACCATTTAGAAAAAGGCGCCTTTAGGCGCCTTTTTCGCATATGTGCTCCCCACAACAGTGCCGTCTCCCTCACCACATACGCAAAGAAGGGTCGTGTGGGTGAGAACCTGCGTTCAGGTTCGAGTCTCGCTTGCGAGACAACGGCGGCGGCCGGTCATCCTGCCAGACCCACCGTACCGGTGCCTAATGCACACTCCCTACTCTTTTTACCTACCCGGCAACCGCCCCCTCAGCCCACGGTGATATCTCCCTCACCCTAGCCCTCTCCCCAAGGAGAGGGAACAGTCTGTGCCACCAGCAATATCACCTTCAACCTAACTATCGGCGAACGCAAACAGCCAATCATCCTGCAAAACCAACTTCCTCCAAAAACAAAAAAGGGAGCCGAATAATCAGCCCCCTCTTCAAATCAACCGCTCACACCAAACTCAAGCCGCCAACGTCGCCCCACCATCAATCACAATATCCTGCATCGTGATATGGCTAGCCCGGTCAGACGCCAGGAACAGAATCGCATCGGCAATTTCCTGCGGCTGGGCAATCTTACCCAACGGGATACCCAACTTAAACTGGTCGGGGAAACCCTTAATCATATTGCTTTCGCCGTGTTCGTCCTGCCACATCCCGCGCAGCATCGGGGTATTGGTCGAACCGGGGGAAACCAGGTTACTGCGCACACCATAAGGCGCCATTTCCAGCCCCACAGTTTGGCACAGGCTGCGCATAGCGGCCTTGGAGGCGCAGTAGGCCGCCATGCCAACACGTGGCACATGGGCCGCGTTAGAGGCAATGCTCACGATGGCACCCTGCTTCTGACGGCGGAACACCGGCAAGGTATGACGGAACAGGTTAAAGGCACCACCGGCGTTCACCGCCATGCAGGCCAGCCAGTCCGCATTGCTGGTTTCATCGGTCAGCCCCATGCGCAGAACGCCAGCCCCATTGACCAACACGTCCAACCGCTCATGTTCCGCCAATAAACGCTGACAAACGCTATCTACCGCATCGGCATCAGTGATATCCAGCACCTCGGTGCGGAACGGATAGTCCAGATCGCCAAAATGCAGATCGAAGCCGATAACCTCGGCCCCACTCTGTGCAAATGCCAATGCGGTTTGATAACCAATCCCCGCCCCGGCACCGGTCACCCAAACACGTTTACCGCTAAATTCCTGTTCTCTACCCATCAGGATTTCCTCTCGGAAAGCAACGCCCACCAGCTATCGATCGTCGGTGATTTGGCCAGCGCAATAAAATCGATATCTTCACGAATTTTACGCCAGCGGGTTGCCAACTCCATGATACGCACCGAGTCCAGGCCGTAATCGATCAGGTTTTCATCATTGCCGATGTCTTCGCTATCTTCATCAAGCAACGGGATAATTTGCTGGCGCAACGCATCGATGCTGGCAATACCAGGGAGCAGATCGGCGGTAGTCACCACCCGACCACAGCGCCCGGCGGTGTAACGCAGGGCCATCAGGTGTTCCTCACGGGAGAAGTCCGCCAGGCCGTCGGCCACCATAAACGGCTTGATGTTACGCATAAAGGCGTCGATAGCCGTGGTCATGCAACCAATATGCGCGTAGACGCCGCAGATAATCAGCTGATCGCGCCCACTTTCTTGCAGGATCTCTTGCAGCGGCGAACGGTGGAACGCGCTGTAGCGCCACTTCACCAACACCGTATCGTCAGCATCCGGTGCCAATTCGCTGACCACCGCCTGCTGCTCTGGGTGCTTGTTAAGCCCCGGCCCCCACATATCATTCAACAAGGCACGGTCTTCATCACTTTGCTGGTTAGGCTGCGCGGTATAAAACACCGGGATGCCCTGCTGCTTGCAGTAACGGCGCAGAGCGGCGATGTTCTCGACCACCTGTTTGATCAGCGGGCTATCTTCACCCCAGAAATTGAGAAAATATTGCTGCATGTCGTGGATCAGCAGTGCTGCGCGCTGTGGCTCGAAGGCCCAGTTAACCTTGTTAACCGGCAGTTCGCTCGGCGTTGGCAACGCATAATCGTTAAGTTTAGGGATCGCCATGACTTATTCTCCTTTGGCCTGAGCCAGTTGTTGCGCTTCCAGGCGTTCACGCAGCAGTTTTTTATCGACTTTACCGACCGGGGTTAACGGTAGTGACTCCACCTGAATAAAGCGGTCGGGCAATTTAAATTCGGCCACGCCCTGCTCACGCAGATGGCGGCGCAGCACCACGGGTTTGATGGCCTCGTGCGCGATGATAAAGGCGCAGCTTTTTTCCCCCATCAGATCGTCCGGCATCGACACCAGCGCGGCGTTAATCACCGCAGGGTGGCGCAGCAGCAGGTTTTCAATTTCTTCTGCGGCAATCTTTTCGCCACCGCGGTTGATTTGGTCTTTCTGCCGCCCTTGCACCTGCACATAACCGTCCGCCGTCAGGCTGATCAGATCGCCGGAACAGTAGAAACCGTTCTCGTCAAAGGCTTCGGCATTATGCTCAGGGCTTTGGTAATAGCCGCGGAAGGTGTATGGCCCACGGGTCATCAGACGGCCCGTTTCCCCTACCGGCAGTGGATTACCTTGTTCATCTGCCACCCACAGCTCATCGTCCGGGCACATAGGGGTACCTTGGGTGGTGAGAATGTGTTGGTCGTCGTCATCCAGCAATGTGTAGTTCACCAGCCCTTCGGCCATGCCAAACACCTGCTGCAACTGGCAGCCGATCTCATTGCGTATGCGGGCCGCCAGGGTTTCCCCCAATTTAGCTCCGCCGACCTGCAGCAGCGCCAGGCTGGCTAACGGCTGATTGCTGCCCCACTCTTCGATCGCCTGCAACCACAGGGTAACCGCAGGCGGCACCAACGCGGTGACCGTGATCTGATGCTGTTCGATCAGTTTGAAACATTGGGCAGCCGCAGGATCGCTGGCAAATACCACCAGCCCGGCACCGTAAAACACCCCCAACACGCCCGGAGAACTCATTGGATAGTTGTGGGCCACCGGCAACGCACACAGATAGCGGGTAGCACTGTCAAAACGGCAAATCTCCACGCTGCGGCGGATGCTGTAGTAATAATCGTTATGAGTGCGCGGGATCAGCTTCGGCGTACCGGTGCTGCCACCGGAAAGCTGGAAAAACGCCACCCGATCGGCAGCCGTTGGCCTCGGTTCAAAAGCACCGAGTTCCTCTTCCAGCCAAGCGGCCAACGCCTGTTCACCTTCGGCCTGATTACGCAGCCCAACCACCCGTAGCGAAGGATGCTGTTCTCTGAACGTATCCAGGAACTGATCTTGCGCGAACAGGGCATGTTCGCGATCGGCAATCAGCAGCGCAGGCTTGATTTGATTGGCATAGGCGTTCAGTTCGCTACGTTGATGGCTGAACAGGGCATTCACCGGCACCACGCCGATTTTCAACAGGGCAAAGAACACCACATAGAATTCAACCACGTTGCCAAGTTGAACCAACGCGGTATCGCCCGATTGCAGTCCGCGCCGTAACAAGGCGGCACCTAGACGGTCGGAAAGCTGTTCCAGTTGGCGATAGCTTAAGCTGCGTTGCGGGTCGATCATGGCAATAGCATCGTTATCTGCCTGACGGGATAAGATATCGGTCAAAGGCCGATCGATCCAATAGCCGCGTTCGCGGTAACGGCGCGCGAACTCTTCAGGCCAGGGGGTAAAAGCAATAGTCATGGGGGGACTCTCTATCCTTGATTAAGGCCAAACGCACGCAGAATGGTGCTGAGTTTGGTACCGGTTTCGTGCCATTCGGACTGCGGAGAAGAGTCCTGCACGATGCCCGCACCGGCAAACAGGCGTACCTGATTACCCTTGACGGTGCCGCAACGGATGGTAACGACCCATTCTCCGTTGCCCTCGGCGTCACACCAGCCGACGATGCCACCAAACAGCTGCCGGTCAAACGGCTCAAGCTGTTCGATAAGATCGCGCGCTGCCAGCGTTGGGGTACCGCATAATGCCGGCGTCGGGTGTAGCAGACAGGCTAGTGACAGGGCATTCTCTGCCCGATCGGCCACTTCACCGTCGATGGGCGTCGAAAGATGCCACAGCGTGGTGGTACTGAGCAGTTCGGGGGTTGCGGGAATATGCAAATGACTGCAACGCCCAACCAGGACCTGGCGCATGCCTTCGGTCACGATCTGGTGCTCATAACGGTCTTTGCCTGAAACCAATAGCTGTTCGCTGACGGCCCGATCCCGCTGCGGATCGCTTTCGCGCCGAGCCGAACCCGCCAGCGGGTTGGAATGGAACTGGTCGCCAAATTTACGCAGCAGCAGCTCCGGGCTGGCTCCCACCAATGCCCCCTCTGCCAGCGGCACGTGGAAATGGAAGCCGTGCGGATTCTGGGCAATGATGCGCGCCATCAGCGCTGCGTGGTCTACCGGCTTGCTGGTTTCAATGTCCAACAGGCGGGCGAGCACTACCTTATCCAATCGATCTCCGCTAGTTGCCTGTACGGCATCGCTAACCATCTGCATAAACTGCGGCTGCGCTGGCAACTCGGTTTGGCGGACAATCTCAGGGATCGGTCCAGCAGCAGGCGCTAAGCTGGTCAGCAGGGTTTCACGATCGAACCATTGCGTCTGTTGCGGGATAAACAGTGACGAGGGTTGACGAGTATCGAAAGGGATTGCGCCGCACAGCAGCGGATCCTTGATGCCTGCCTTGCGGGCCTGCGCAAATGCCTGCTGTATCGCCTGCTGGAATTGGCCATGCAGGTCATCGCCATCAACCGCTGGCAAGGTGATGCGGGCAAAGCATCCCTGGGTGCTCAGACTGCGAAAAGGCGAGGTAAAAAAGAAACCTGAAGTCGGGGATATTGTGGCGACCTGTGCCAGATCTACACCCTGTTGCAGGTCCTTTTGCGCAGCGCCCTTAACGGCTACGTCCATAGGTACTTCCTCTTGTTTCATTAACAATAACCAATATAATAATGATTATCATTTGTATTGCATCCGCGATAAAGTACCTTCCAGAACTGACCATGTCAATAAACGTAACCTCTTCTGCTAACCCACATTAACGGTTAAACTTGGTGGTTTCTGACCAATGAATGATAATCATTCGGATTAAAAGGATCTCACCGATGTCAATTCCCCTGCGGCTCAGCCTGGCGCTGTTTGGCCTGCTGGCGTTGAGCGTGGCCCAAGCCGAGACTCAAGCCTGGCCGCGCAGTATCGAAACCTCGCACGGCGTTATCACCCTTAACCAACCCCCACAGCGCATCGTTTCCACCAGCGTGACGGTTACCGGGACACTGCTGGCGATCGACGCCCCAGTGATTGCCAGCGGAGCCACCAGCCCAAACAATAGGCTGTCGGATCGGCAGGGCTTTTTCCACCAGTGGGGAGAGATTGCGGCCAAACGCGGAGTGAAGCGGTTATATATTGGTGAACCCAACGCCGAGGCAATCGCCGGTGAGGCACCAGACCTGATTGTGATGTCCGCTACCGGGGCCGATTCTGCGGTGCGCCTGTACGATCAATTGTCTGCCATCGCTCCGGTGCTGGTAGTGAACTACGACGATAAAAGCTGGCAGGAACTGGCCAACATCCTCGGCGTAGCGACCGGCCATGAAGCACAGGCGGAGAAGATCGTCAGTGAGTTTGATCGCCGTGAGAAAACGCTGAAACAGCAGATGACATTGCCACCCCAACCCATAACGGCACTGGTGTTTCGCAGCGATGGCAAGAATGCCAACCTGTGGACCGCCGACTCATCCCAAGGGCAACTGCTGCAACAGCTAGGCTTTACCCTGGCCACTTTGCCGCCCAAACTCAACGCCAGCACCAGCCAAGGGGCGCGTAAAGACATCGTCCAACTCGGCGGTGAAAACCTGGCAGAAGGCTTGAATGGCCAAACGCTGCTGTTGTTCGCCAATGACGAAAGCGACGTGCAGCGGCTGATGAGCAACAGTTTCCTGGCCCATCTGCCAGCAGTGGAGAATAAGCGGGTTTATGCCCTGGGGAACGACACCTTCCGGCTGGATTATTACAGCGCCAGCAACTTGCTGACGCGTCTGGAAAAGCTGTTTATTTCTCAGTAGTCGCGGTGGCGGGTTGGAGTTTCTCACTCTGCCCGCCCATGCTCACGTTGCGTAGGCCACGCATGGCAAACGCCAGCACCACAGCCAGCAGCGCCGCACCGAAACCGAAGCTGGTCGAACTCATCGCTGGCAGCATAAATGCCCCCATCGCGCCGAGCAGCAAGGCACCAAGCGCATCCCCCACTACGTTTTGAGCGGTCCACAGGCCGTTAATCCGGCCCAGAAACGCGTCCGGCGTCAGGTTCTGTATCAGGCCATATTGCAGCAACGAGTTCAGCGCGCTGAGGTAGCCAAACACCACCAGGCATAACAGCGCCATGCCGTACCAAGGCATCAGGCCAAACAACCCCACGGCCACGAAAGCCGCTATCGCCGTGATCAACATCATCCAGCCAGGCCGTGCCACCTGAGCTACCCGGCCACTGGTAAATGCACCAATCGCCGCCCCTAATGGCACCGCCGCATACATGATCCCCAAACTCTGAGTGGTGACCTGCCACATGCCCGAGATAGCCGGATATAACACGCGCACCGCGCTGGCCATGGTCATCAACGCGCCAATCAGCGCTACCATGCCAATCACCTTGTTCTGGAACAGGAAGGTAAAGCCACCGATCAATGCCCGCAGCGGGTGTTCACGGGGCTGCGGCGGAGGTGGTAACTGAGGCAATTTTAATAGTGGGATCAAAGTGATCAACGTCCCCAAGGCCGCCAGCGCATAGTTCCAACTGATACCGGCCCCGGCGATCACTAGCCCACCGATAGCGGGAGACAGGATCGACCCAAAGCGCACGGTCAGCATGCTGATGGCCCCGGCCTGCACGATATTCTCACGGCCAACGATGGCCGGTGTCGCCGCCAGCAACGCCGTCACGCCTACCGCACCAAAAAATCCGTCCCACACCGCGAGAAGATAAATAGCCGTCAATGAAGGTGCAGGCAGCGCAGCATTGAGGCACAGCCCCAGAAAACCCACTCCGCAGGTTGAGCGCGCAAACAGGATCAGGCGACGGCGCTCATAGCGATCGGCCAGCACCCCGCCCATCAGCAAACCGGCAAACATTCCGCTGCCCGCCAGGGTCACCGACAACCCGACCAACAGGGTTGAGCCGGTTAACGCCTGGATCTGCACCGGAATGGCGATCGCCATCAGGCCCAATGCCAGGATCGAAATAAAACGGGCGCAGAATACGGCACGAAAAGCGGGGTTGGTCCTAAGCAGGCTAAAATCGAGCAAAATAGAGGGTTTATTCATTTTGTTATCACCACAACTTATATCCTTGATCTTCCACAAACAACGACACGATATTCGAGAGGCTCAGCGCTAGTGCTGGTTAGGCTGCCATGCTACCATAGATAAATACAATCAATAATGATAATAGATATCATTGATATTCAGTTAACAATGGGCTGTCATGTTCCGGCTTACACCTAATTGCTCTCCTCCGCTTCCTGACCGCAGGGGCATTCTGTTTCTGGGGTTATCCCGCTCCTTCTGGCAACGCCTGTTTGGCCTGCTGTGCGCCTTTGCCGTGCTGCTGCTGGTGATGATGCTCAGCCTATCGCTGGGGGCTAAATCCATTCCTTTCAGTAACGTCGTCGCCGCGCTGAGCGGCCAATGCAGCGGCGCAGACTGCGTCATCATTACCGAAGCACGTCTGCCACGCACGCTGATCGGCGTATTGGCTGGCATCGCGCTCGGGCTGGCTGGCGCGCTGATGCAAACCCTCACCCGCAACCCGCTGGCAGACCCTGGTATCTTGGGGGTTAACTCCGGGGCAGGTTTCGCCGTGGTGTTGGGCATTACCTTCTTTGATGCGACCAACGTCAGCCAATATCTGTGGTTCGCCTTTGCCGGTGCGCTGTTTGCCTCGCTGTTGGTGGCGCTGGTAGGCGCAATGGGCGGCAGCCGCGTTAATCCTGTGCGCCTGACGCTGGCCGGGGTGGCGCTGGCCGCTGTGCTGGAAGGGATGACCACCGGCATCGCTCTGCTCAATCCTTTGGTGTTCGATCAACTGCGTTTTTGGCAGGCTGGCACACTGGACATTCAGAATATGGCGGTAGTGCGCAGCGTCGCATTGCCAATCCTGCTGGGCACGTTGATCACCCTGTGGCTTAGCAAGGCGTTGAACAGCTTGAGCATGGGGAGTGAGCTTGCAGCGGCACTCGGCACCGGAATTATTCGCACCCAGTTGCTTGGCCTGTTAGCTATTACGCTGCTGTGTGGTGGAGCTACCGCCGCCGTTGGTCCTATTGCCTTTGTCGGGCTGATGATGCCCCACATTGCCCGGCGGCTGGCGGGGTCAGAACTCAACTGGATGCTGCCCTGGACGCTGGTTTTAACGCCAATCCTGCTACTGAGCGCTGATTTACTGGGGCGCTTTCTGGTCGCGGGGGAACTGCGGGTCTCCATCGTACTTTCCCTGATCGGCGCGCCGATGTTGATTATGTTGGTGCGCCAGCGCCGTATGTTCCGGCGGGGAGGATAAGATGAGCCTGTTGGTTTCCCGCCAGATCCTCGCCAAAAAGCCGTTTCGGCTGGCGCGTCCTTTGGCAACTGCCCTGCTGTTGTTATTCGCCTGCCTTGCGCTGGCGGTTTATGCCCTCGGTTCTGGTACCTTGCAGCTCAGCGCTGCGCAGGTGATCGACGCGTTACGCGGCGAAGGCCCGGCCAATCTTGCGGTGATCGTCACCCAGTGGCGTTTGCCACGTGTGGCCATGGCTTTACTGTTGGGGGCAGCGCTCGGCCTCAGCGGTGCGATTTTCCAGTCACTATTGCGTAACCCGCTCGGCAGCCCTGACGTGATTGGTTTCAATACGGGAGCCTATAGCGGCGTGCTGGTCGCCATCGTGCTGTTTAACAGCAGCGTTATCGGCATTACCTCTGGGGCGTTGGCCGGTGGCCTGCTTACCGCCGGGGTGGTTTATCTGTTGGCCTGGAGCAACGGGGTAGAAACCTTCCGCCTGATTATTGTCGGGATTGCCGTTCGTGCCCTGCTGCTGGCCGCCAATACCTGGATGATCGTCAGCGCCTCATTGGAAGCGTCCATGACCGCTGGGCTGTGGAACGCCGGTTCTCTCAACGGCATCACCTGGGCGAAAAGCCTGCCGGTGCTGGCGGTGCTGCTGCTGGCGTTACTGGTATTGCTGACGTTGACAAGGCGCATGCGGTTGCTGGAAATGGGGGATGACACCGCCTGCGCACTCGGCGTTGGGGTTGAACGCTCCCGGCTGTTGTTGTTGTTGGTCGGCGTGATACTAACCGCTGCCGCCACCGCCGTAGCCGGGCCGATTTCCTTTATTGCCCTGGTCGCCCCGCAAATTGCCCGCCGCCTGTGCGCCAACCAGCATGTCTTGCTGCTCACCGCGCTGACCGGTGCCCTATTATTGCTGGCGGCCGATGTGGCAGCGCAGCGCCTGTTTATGCCTTATCAGTTGCCGGTCGGCGTGTTGACCGTCAGCATCGGTGGCATCTATCTGATTTGGTTACTTATCCGTGAGTCACGAAAAAAATGAATGCTGAAACTCCGTTAACCGCACCATTGCGTGCCGAAAACCTGACGCTGAGCTACGACAAGAAAATCGTCGCACGCGATCTTTCAGTGTCTATTCCTCACGGCGAACTGACGGTCATTATCGGGCCAAACGCCTGTGGTAAGTCCACGCTGCTGCGCACCCTCAGCCGCCTGATGCAACCGCAGGCGGGTTCAGTGTGGCTGAACGGCCGACAAATCCGCGAATATCCCACCAAGGAAGTCGCACGCCAACTGGGCCTGTTACCGCAAAGTTCGATTGCCCCAGGTGATATCACGGTGTTCGATCTGGTTGCCCGTGGCCGCTACCCTCATCAGAGCCTGTTCAGCCGCTGGCGCGACGAAGATCAGCAGGCAGTGGAACAGGCCATGCGCTCAACCGGCGTGGCGCAGTTGGCCGATCAACCCGTCGATACCCTTTCCGGTGGCCAACGCCAGCGGGTGTGGATCGCCATGGTGTTGGCCCAGCAAACGCCGCTGCTGCTGCTGGATGAACCGACCACTTGGCTGGACATCACTCACCAAATCGATCTGCTGGAGCTGCTGCGCCAGTTGAACCGGGTGAATCATTACACGCTGGTAGTGGTGCTGCACGATCTCAACCATGCCTGCCGCTATGCCACCCATCTGATCGCCATGCGCGACGGCAAAGTGGTGGCAGAGGGTGCGCCAAAAGACATTGTTACGCCGGAATTGATCGAGGAAGTTTACGGGTTGAAGTGCGTGATCATCGACGATCCGGTCTCGCATACGCCGCTAGTGGTGCCATTGGGGAAATAGCAGCCAGCAAACTCACAATGAAAAATCAGGCCACCGGCTGATAGCCGATGGCTCTACTGAGACTTCATCACCGAGAGCGCGCCAGCCGTCTAACTAACTATGGCCGTGCAAGGTTGAAAAACCTTTACGCAGGCGGCCACCGTCGAACTCTATTTACTTGGCAGGCGCGACATCCAATACCGTTACGTTATAGACCATGGTCGATCCCGGCAGGATATCAGGGGGCAGACCTTTATCGCCGTAAGCCAAGCTTGGCGGTACGACCATCGTGATACTGCCGTGATTTTGCAGCTTCGAGATCGCCGTTCTGAATATCGGTGGATAGCTGCTCAGTAACTGGGTGACCGAGGTGCCTGCCGCCTGCATATCCTTGATGACTTTACCGTTGATCAGGCTCTCTTTTACCGCCACGCTGACCATGTTGTTTGCGCCAAGAGCCCCCTTTCCGGTCTTATCGATCCGGTAAAAGTAGCCTAAAGCCTCTTTTTTCACCTGTTTTTGCTTGGCAAACTGCTCGATGTAACTTGCGCCTGCCTTTTCGGTGTCCAACTTTTGCTGCTGTGCATTACGTTGCACCAACTTTTCGCTGGCATCCAACGCCTTGTCGATCTGCTCCGGTTGCAGCTTGAGCTTACCCGCGAAGGTATCTTGCACCCCCGCCAGCGCCAGACGGCTGTCCACTTCAACCCCCTGAGCCGCCCGCTGTTTGAGCAAGGCCAACATGTCTTCTGCCAGTGAACTGCCGATGGCATAATCACGGATCTCAAGCTCTGACTTCGGCTCTATGATTTCTCGAGGCTGCGTAGCCAACTGTTGCTGCAGCCGGCTGTTTTCCGCCTGTTGCTGTTCGTTGGCTACTTTCAGCATCGTCAGTTGGTTGTGCAGGCTTTCATCCAGCGCAAGCTGCAAGATGGGTTTAGCTTCAGCTTTCGCAGATAACTCGGCCAACGCCTTTTTCGCTTGCTCGGCCTGTTGACGGCTGTCGTTCAACTCTGCCTGCAACGCCTTGTTTTCCTCGCTATTATCGGTGTGTGCTTTGGCCAGGGCAGCCAACTGCTTCTGCAACGCCGAGCTCTGTTGGCGGCTTTGGTCCAGCGCCTGCTGTAGCCTACCGTTTTCGTTGGAGTTCTCACCTTTAGCCGTCGCCGCAGCCACCATATCCTGCTGCATCTGATCCGTCGCCTGCAAATTCTCCTGCAGGGTCTTTTTCAACTGGCTAACCTCGGCGCGAGCATCCGCATCCTGCTGTGCTGCCTGACGCAGTTGCTGCAACTCTTGGTCCCGTTGGGCAAGGGCAGCATTCAACTGTTTGATTTGCGCTTGCAGGGGAGATGACTCGCGGGTCTTGGTATTGGTGGAAGGTTTACTCACTTTCCTTTCTACAGGAGGGCTGATCTCATTCAGTTGTGAAGGGCTCAACAGCAACAACGCCGGAGCCTCACTCTCTTGGCTGGTGATCGCTTCCAAGGCCTGGATGGTACTGGCCCTGTTATCCTTGAGTTGCTCTGCACCCAATGCGCCGCCCACCGGCAACGTCAGGCTCAAGGCCAAACCATACTTTAACCCCAACTTCATTTCACGCTCTCCATTTTGCGGATCAGTCCGTTAAGCAAGTCTTGCCCGATCTGTGTACACAACTGATTGGTTTTATATTTATACAGTGCGTCTACCGTATTTTTGGTCAATGCGTTCACATCACCGCGTACCCCGCTGTAAAACGAGGCGTTGGCCAGCAGACTGTCAAAATTGGCCTTCCTGACTGCATAGGTCCGAGGACTAACGGTTTGCAACGCGGCAAGATCGCTCTGACACCTGCTTATAGGCGTCGGTTCTTGCGGGGATGGCGGAGTCTCAACGACAACAGGCGTAGGCTCCGCAGTTGGTGTGACAGACGAGGTGACCGGGCGTTCATTCGCGCAGCCAGCCATCAGCAGGACATTGCTGATGATCAGACAGGCAAGCAGTGACTGCCGGTATCCACGGGTTTTCTGTAGCTGTTCCAAATTTTATTCCTTCCTGACTGGATAATGTCCGTCACCGCTGCCCGTGCGCACGCGGATCGCCTCCATTGGCGGGCAATATTGCTATTGCCCGGTTGGGATGATAAGACAGGTCATACTTGGTGGCAACAGCAACAGGGCAAGTGCCGCGTTAGATCTCCTGCCACCTATCGCAGACACTCCGCCAGGAAATGTTTTTTCAGCGAGAACGGCTCACGGTCGTTTTTAACCTGCAGTTTGCACATGGCATGACGGCTACAGTGCCCGCAACACCCGGTTTAACAAGGGTCCCAACACCTTGAACGAAGCCGGTGAAACGATATCCACATGTGCACAATCCAGCTCAAACACCTGCAACGCATCGACATATTCTGCCCAGATCTGCTGCACATCCATGCCTGCTTGCAAGGTGCGCTTGGCCACAAATAGCGTCGCTTGCCCCTGGAAATGCGCCGTATGGGTGTGTGACAACAGCCTGACCGAATCCGCGTAGTTGGCTTCGATATTGTCAAACATCGCGACACGCGCCTCGCCCAGCGCCGGATCGAGCGTATCTTCTGATACCGCCAGGAACTGCTCACGCTCGCGCTGCACCTCTTTGAGCACGTTGTCGTCCAGCATCACGTCCCAGTTCTGGGTTTCCGGCGGATAGGTATCCAGCAAGCCAAGAAAAGCCACCTCCTCCCCACGCGCCTGCAAACGCGCTGCGATACCTTGCGCCAACGTTCCCCCCAGGGAATAACCGATAAAGTGATACGGGCCGTGTGGCTGTACCTGTAATACCGTGGCCAGATGCGCATCGCAGACCTGATCCATATCCTCACCCAACGCCAATGGGCCATCCGGGCGTGGAGACTGAATGCCCACCAGCGACCAATGCTGATCGATATAACGCGGCAGCACGCTGAATTGCCAGGAGAAACCGGAAGCCGGGTGCAGGCAGAACAGCGTTGGGCCTTCGGTAACGCGCAGCGGCAACACGCTGTCGAAACCGCATTGGTCGGCCTCTTCCTGCGTGCGTTCTTCCGCCAATAGTTGTGCCAGTTGCTCTACTTTCGAAGCGACCATCACCTGACCGACCGATACCGCTTTACCCAGATCGCGCCGCAACTCGGCGGCCAGGCGCATCGCCAGCAATGAATGCCCGCCCAGGGCAAAGAAATCATCATCGGCAAATACCTGCTCGCGCTGGAGCAAACGGGCAAAGACTGCGGCAATCTCGCTTTCCAACCCGGGTTCCGGCTCGCGTCCGGCCTTTCCAGCACCGGTTTGCGGCTGTGGTAAGGCTTTGCGATCGAGCTTGCCGTTGGCGCTGAGAGGCAACTCGGCCATTTCAACCAGGGCGATCGGCACCATATGCGGCGGCAAGCGATCGGCTAGCGCAGCACGTAGGGCTTCGCTATCCAGATGTACGCCGGGCTGTGGAACTAGATAGCCCACCAGTTGCCGGGCATCGCCGCCCATTGCATCAACGACAGTGCCCTCCAATACCAAGGCATGAGCCACCGCCTGACTCACGCCCGGCAATGACAGCAGGGCGTGGTCGATCTCACTGAGTTCAATCCGCTGACCGCGAATTTTCAGCTGATCGTCGCTGCGCCCCAGATATTCTACCGCGCCGTCTGGCAGCCAGCGGGCGACGTCACCGGTGCGATACATCCGGCCACCGTTGCCCTGCGGATCGGCGACGAAGCGGCTGGCGGTCAGATCCGGCCTGGCCAGATAACCATGAGCCAGTTGCACGCCGGTCAGATATAGATCGCCTGCTACACCCGGTGGCACTGGGCGTAAGCGCGCGTCGAGAATACGTAAACCGGTATTCCACACCGGCAATCCGATGGGGACGTTAGCTCCGGTAACCGCCGCAAGGGCGTCACCAAAGGCCGGATGCCAGGTCACATCCACCGCCGCCTCGGTAGGGCCGTAGAGGTTATGCAACGGCACCTGAGTGCGGCTCTGCCACAGGCGGCACAGCTCTGCCGGTAATGCTTCACCGCTACAGAACACCTGACGCAGTGGCTGGCAATGGGCGATGGCGGTTGTGCTGTCCAAAGCACCGACAAAGGCCGCTAGCATCGAAGGAACAAAGTGCATGGTAGTGACGTTATGCCGATCGATTAGCATTTGCAGTTGCTGAGGATCGCGGTGAGCCTCCGGCGGTGCCATCACTAACTGCGCACCCACCATCAGTGGCCAGAAGAATTCCCACACCGAGACGTCAAAGCTGCACGGCGTTTTTTGCAGCACCACATCGTCTGCCGCCAGCGGATACTGATGCTGCATCCACAGTAAACGGTTAACGATGGCCTGATGCCCAACCAGCACGCCCTTCGGCCGCCCGGTTGAGCCGGATGTGAAGATGATATAGGCCGGATGATGCGGCGTCGGGCCTTGGATCGCGCTCGGTGCAGCAGCGGAGGCTACCAGTGGCGCATCGTATAACAGCACTTCCCCCTGCCCCACAAAACGCGCCTGCTGGGAGGCATCGGTGATAATCAGGCGTGGGGCCGCGTCTTCCAGCATCATGCTGAGGCGCTCATCTGGATAGCCGGTATCCAGTGGCAAATAGGCCGCTCCCGCTTCCACTATTGCCATTAACGCCAGCGATAGGAAGACCGAGCGCGGCAATGCCACCGCCACGATGTCGCCCGGTTGCACCCCCTGAGCCACCAAATGTTGGGCAAGGGCGATCACCTGTTCGCGAGTTTCGCGGTAGTTGAACCGGTAGTGTTCATCGGCCAGCGCCGGGGCATTCGGGGTTTTATTCGCCTGCTCAGCCAGCAGACCACTAAGGGTCTGTGCTGCTACCGGGTAAGCGGTGTCGTTCACTTTGGCCAGCAAGGCGTGATCTTTTTCACTCAGCAAATCGGCTTCGCTTACCGGCAATGTCGGTTGGCTCGCAAACTGCCGCAGCAACAGTGGCAAGCGCTGTAAGTGCTCCGTCAGTTCGGCCAACTGATAACGCTCGGCATTGGCCAATAGCTCAATCTTCAGCGTGCCAGCCTCGTCGATAAACAAGGCGATTTCCAAATCACGCACCGGGCCAGAAGCCAGATCGTGGGTGATCCCTTTGATACCGGCAAAATCGAGCTGGTAGTCGAACATCTTGAAGTTGAAGACGGTGCCATACAGCGGCTGGCTGTCGCCAATACGCCCCAAATCGCGCTGTACCTGTTCGGCATCATAGCGCTGATGGCGGCGGGCAAACTTCAGTTCACGACTGATTTGCGCGGCGATATCGGCTAGCGTTGCCTGCGGCGCGACGTGCATTTCCACCGGCAGCACGTTAATCACCGGCCCGGTGGCACAAAGCGCAGCCGAACCCATGCGGCGCATAAAAATAAACCCGGCGCTGTAGTGGGTTTGCCCTGTCAGACGAGCCACCCACACGGCCACCAGCGCCATCGCCATATCGGCTGCGCTGAGCTGCTGTTGCTGGCCCAGGCTGACCAGTGGCGCAAGATCCTGCGCGGCACATAACTGTGCCAAGCGGTGAATACGCGTCGAGGGTGCTTGCCCGGCCAACGGTTGTGGGCAGAGGGTGGCTGGCGTGGGCAACTGCCGTGCCTTGTTCAACCAAAAATCGGCATCACGCTGATAACCTGGAGATTGCTGGTATTGCTGATATTCCGCCACCACATCGCTAAAAGGCGTGAACGGCGTCGGTTCCGGCTGCTCGTGCTGATATAGGCGGGTATAAATATTGGCGATACGGCGAGCGATGGCGGTAAAGCTGAAACCATCGACCACCAGATGGTGGTAACGCTGATACCAGAACCAGCGATCGTCGGGCAAACGCATCAGGATATGGCGATACAGCGGTTTACCGCTGCTCACTCGCAATTCGGCACCAAGGTCGATCTGCATCAGCGCGTGGGCCGCCGCCTCTGCATCCGCCGAGTCGCTTAAATCAATCCATTCCGGCGCAGCCAACGGCATCGTGGCGTCGTAATACTGCATCGGCACACCGTCACGCTCAACGAAACGCAGCCTTAAGGTATCCACTTCAGCCAGGCCTAGTGAAATCGCCTGTAGCAGTTGGTCTTTATCCAGCGGGCCGTTCAGTTCGATATAATGGGCGACCGCATAGGCATTGCCGTAAGGTGAAATTTGATCGGCAACCCAAATACCGGGCTGCGCGGCCACCAATGGCAATTCAACGGTAACCTGTTGCCCGGTGGGTAAAATAGAGGTTTCTGACACGACGTTCGCTCCTGTTGTCGGTTCTTGCTGCTGCGTCTCCATCACGCCTTACGCAGTGATGCGGGCCGCATATCCTGCCAATTTTGTTCTAGCCAGTGCACACAGTGCTCCCGGGAAGCCGGGCCAAAAACGCTGACCCAACCGGCCGGGATGGCGCTGAAATCCGGCCACAGGCAGTAAAGCAGTTCTTCATTACGCAGGACGTAGCAAATTTGCTGCTCGTCATCGAACGGGTTTAAGGTTTCCATTACTTGCTCCTTACGCATGAAAAGGGTTGGCGGACGGCTTCAATTCGGCACGGCGGTTGGCCAGCTCCGACCAATGCGCCTGCAGACCATCGAGTAAACCACCACGCCAGCACAACGCATCGTGCCCGCCCTCCACCAGCCGATATTGCACCTGATGCCCGGTTTCACTTAACAGGGCCGCCATACGGTCATTCACCCGGTGGACCAGCTTTTCATGCGCCCCGGCCTCTAAAAACACCTTCAGCTTACCGCACGCGCCCAACTGCCCGTCTTCTACCTGGCGGATCAACCAGCAGGCATCCTCGGGCACGGTGGGCAATTGCAACATATCGCGGCGGGGCCACCAGAACGAGCCGGACTGGCTGATGGTGGCACCAAAATATTCCGGCCAGCGCAGGCCAGCATAGAGCGACCCCAAGCCACCAAAGCTTTGCCCAGCTACCACGGTGTTGGCAGCCTCACGGCTGTGCGGTGCCCAGTCGGCCAATTGCGGTAATAACTCTTCCTGTAGGGCCAACCAAAACTCATCGTTGCAGGTCAGTTCCCGTGCGCGGTGTTGCTGGTCGATCACGTCGATCAGCAGGTAGACCGCCTCCGGTAGTTGGCCAGTACGCGTCAGTTGCATCAGCGGATCCCAGACCGGCATCTGATTGGCCCAGAATTGGCCGTCCAGCAAAATAGCCAATGGCCGCGCCGCCGGGTTACTTTCACCGGTGGAGTAGATCCAGACGTGGCGGGAGGTTCCCAGTCGTTGGCTATGCCAGGTATGCCGTTGCAGTTTGGCAGGAGGTGCAGGCGTACAGCGCCCGCTGGTCACGGCATAGTTGTCAAAGTCCCGCCAGGCTGGTTGTTGGGGAGCCTGTGGCATATGCAGGCCGGAAAGCGTGTGCCCCCCGACTCCAGGCCAGGCGCGGTAAGGATTAAGCAGATCGTGAGTTGCGCAGGCAAACACCTGATGCCACCAGTGGCGAATAGAAAGCATGTTGGCGTGGGAATTGTCCCCCTGCGGTTCGAAGGGACGATCCTCCATGCAGGGGATAAAACAGTAGCTGCCGCGCCAGTCGCCTTGCAACTCGGTTTGCCAATACCAGACGTCCGAGCCTACAAGCCGTTGCAGGCTCTGCGGGGGAGATGCTTGATGATGATCGGTAAGGCAGTTGATATGGATCCAGACTCGTTGATAAGCCGAGGTCAGCTCACTTCCCTGAGGGTCGCGCCACAAGAACGTCACCTTCCATCGCCCATTATCCTGCGGTTCCACTAAAGGGGTGCCACGCCGGGCGATATCCAGCCACCAACCGTGGCTCCCTGCATGCTTGCTCGTCAATAACGTACTGCTTGCTGGTTGTTGTTCAGTTTTCAAAACGCCCACTCATTGTGTTGTTGGCAAGGCACGCCGTGCGACTCACCGGTTCCCAAATGCCAAACGGCATAAGGAATACTATTGATAATTATTTGCATTTGCAATAGTGTATAGAGGCTCGAAATAGAGCGGGCATTCTTCAACAGGGATGGATGCCGAATTATTGAGCGGGATCTTGCTGCCAGTCAGCCTGGCCTCTGGGTTTCGTTACTATTTTCGACTACACAATAAAACTACAACAAACCGTTCCGTTACCGGTTGTCACACAGCGCCGCATCAGGAAGGGTTGTTAGGTAGGAACCTCAAAATGAATCGGAAGTTATCTCGTTATTCTTTAGCCACACTCATCGGGTTAGGATTGGGCACGTCTGCATTTTCCGTTACGGTCAATGCCGAGCAAACGGCCACCCCCTCAGACAGCGCCGCGCTGGCTGAGAAAAGCAAAAAAGAATCCGCCTCTGAAGATGTCATCGTCGTCACCGCCGCCAAACAAAACCTTCAAGCTCCCGGCGTTTCCACCATCACTGCCGAAGAAATCAAAAGACGCCCTCCCGCTCGTGATATCAATGAACTGATCCGTACCATGCCGGGGGTCAACCTGACCGGTAACTCCACCAGCGGCCAGCGGGGCAACAACCGCCAACTCGATATTCGTGGTATGGGGCCAGAAAATACCCTGATCCTGATCGACGGTAAGCCGGCCAGCAGCCGAAACTCGGTGCGCCAAGGCTGGCGCGGTGAGCGTGATACCCGTGGCGATACTGCCTGGGTGCCGCCGGAGATGATCGAGCGTATCGAAGTGCTGCGTGGCCCAGCGGCTGCCCGCTACGGTAACGGCGCGGCAGGTGGCGTGGTCAACATCATCACCAAAAAAGCTGGCCAGGACCTGCACGGTACACTGAACGGTTATTTCAACGTACCGCAGCATAAGGATGAAGGCGCAACCAAGCGTACCGATTTCAGCCTTTCCGGCCCGTTAAGCGATCAGTTGAGCTTCCGTCTGTTCGGTGGCTACAGCAAAACGCAGGCCGACGCCTGGGATATCAACCAGGGGCATCAGTCCGAACGTACCGGGACCTATGCCAATACTCTGCCTGCCGGTCGTGAAGGGGTGGTCGACAAAAATATCGATGCCTTGCTGAGCTGGGAATTCGCCCACCTGCAGACCTTGGATTTCCAATATGCCTATGGCCGCCAGGGTAACCTGTACGCCGGGGATACCCAGAACACCAACACCAATGCGCTGGTGCAGAGCAACTACGGTAAAGAAACCAACCGTATGTATCGTGAAACCTATGCGGTCAATTATCGTGGCGCATGGGATAGCGGCGTTAGCACCAACAACTACGTCCAGTTTGAACGCACGCGCAATACCCGTTTAGCCGAAGGGTTGGCCGGGGCCTGGAAGGGATCTTCGCCAGCGACAGTTACAACACCACCCGTCTGGACGATTTCCTGGCCCACAGTGAAGTCAGCATTCCGTTCGATATGTGGGTGCCGCAAACCGCCACGCTGGGTACCGAGTGGAACCAGCAGAAGATGAAAGATCCTTCTTCGACCACCCAGTCGCTGACCGGTACGAATACCGGGGGAGCGATCCCTGGTACCGATAGTAGCAACCGCAGCCCGTACTCCTCCGCGGATATCTTCTCGCTGTTTGCCGAAGATAATATCGAGCTGACTGATACCACAATGCTGACTCCAGGCCTGCGTTACGATCATCACTCCACGGCCGGCAACAACTGGAGCCCGTCACTCAACCTGTCACAGGAATTGGGCGATCTGTTTACCCTGAAAATGGGTATTGCTCGCGCCTACAAAGCACCCAACCTGTTCCAGAGCAACGGCGATTATATTCTCTACAGCAAAGGCCAGGGCTGTGCCGCCAGCGCGACGGGGGCCGGCTGCTATCTGATGGGTAATGACGATCTTAAGGCCGAGAACAGCATCAACAAAGAGATCGGGCTGGAATTCCACCATGAAGGCTGGCTGGCAGGCATCACCTACTTCCGTAACGATTACCGCAACAAGATCGAAGCGGGCTATTCGCCAATGGCCTCTAACTCCAGTAAAACCGATATCTATCGCTGGGAGAACGTGCCTAAAGCGGTGATCCAGGGTCTGGAAGGCACGTTGAACGTGCCGGTGAGCGAAACGGTAGCCTGGAACAACAACGCCACCTACATGATTGAGAACGAGAATAAAACCACCGGTGATTACCTGTCGATTATTCCCAAGTTCACCATCAACTCAACCTTGAGCTGGCAGGCCACACAGGATCTTTCTTTGCAAACCACCGCGACCTGGTACGGCCGTCAAAAGCCGAAGAAATACAACTACCGTGGGGAGCCAACCACTGGGCCGGAAACTCGTGAGGTCAGCCCTTACGCGATCTTTGGCCTGAGCGGCACCTACGCGTTGACTAAAAATGTCAGCGTGACGACGGGGATCGAGAACCTGTTCGACAAACGCCAGTTCCGTTCTGGTAACTCGCAAAACGTGGGTAACCCAGTCACCGGGGCAGTCAATATCTATGGTGCCGGGGCAGCAACCTATAACGAACCGGGCCGGACTTACTTTATGAGCCTGAACACCCAGTTCTGATCATGGCTTTGACCTGACCTCAACCGGCTTGATCTCGGGCGCGGCATGCAGCGCCCCTACAATTCAGCCACAGAGCCAGTTTGTCATCAATCTCAGCGCGGCGCTTATGCCGCGCTTTTTTTTGCCATTTTCGCCATCACGCCGCCGCCCGTTTCGGGTTACAGTAGCGGAAACAAATGAGCATTGATGGCACTATTGATGACACCTCAGCAACAAATTATTGATTGGTTACGCCAAGATAGCGAACGTATGCAGGCCTTATGCACCGCCCGGCGGCTCGGGCTGAACGATTGGTGCCTGGGTGCGGGCTTCGTGCGTAATCTGGTGTGGGACCGGCTGCATGGTTTTACGGCCAGCACACCGCTCAACGATATCGATGTGATCCATTTCGACTCGCGCCATAGCGATGCCGAGCGCGACCAGATGCTGGAGTCGCGCCTGTTGGAGTGGTCGACACAACCCTGGTCGGTAAAGAATCAGGCGCGTATGCACCTGCGTAGTCACCGCGCGCCCTATCGCGACAGCGAAGACGCCATCAGCTATTGGACGGAGATCGAAACCGCCGTGGGTGCCAGATTGCAAGCCGATGGCAGCATCCAGCTCGTCGCCCCTTTTGGCCTACAGGCGCTGTTCAACCACAGCATCACCTTCAACCCTAAGAGCAACAACCTGGCCGCTTTCGAACAGCGCGTGGTGGAGAAACAGTGGCTCGAACTCTGGCCACAGCTAAAGCTGACGCCAAGGTAAAGTTTTGCCGCGATTTGCCGATACCTCTGACAAGCTACCTGGGAGGATCGCATGTCGACCAACATTACCATGATTGTGCCCATCAAGAACCCGATTGCCGGAGTCCGTGAGGTGTTCACCGCCACCGGTAAAGGCGGGGCTGCACTGATGTCGGCACCGGTTAACAATGCCCCTGAAGGGGGGAAGGCCAAGAAAACCGAGACTGATACACCCGTGGCGCCAAAAGATAGCAGCGCGGCCTCGCGTATTTCAGCGCTATTTAAGCAGATCCAGAATCTGCAGCAAAAACTCGTTGAGCTGCAAAACTCGGATGGCGATGCCAAACAGATCGAGCAGCAAAAACAGCTGATCATGAGCCAGATCCAAATGCTCCAGGCTGAGATCGCGCGCATTCAGAAACAAGAAATGGAAAAGCAGCAGGAAGAGCAGATGGCCAAGGCCATGAGCGGTGATGGCGTCAACCGCCCGACCGCCGCCAACGCCGTGGACGTTTATATCTAGACGATGAAGGGCGCAACATGGCGTTACGCCCATCGACTCAGCTTTTCTTCAGGGGTTTGATCAGGTGATCCAGCCCTTCAATTTTAATCGCCAACGTCATTTCCATCAGCATTCCCAGCCTGCCGTTGGGGAATTCGCCCTTACGGGCGAACCACAGCAGATACTCTTCCGGCAGGTCGATCAGCACCCTGCCCTGGTATTTGCCAAAGGGCATCACGGTGTTGGCGATTTCGATCAGGTTCTCTTTTTCCATCAGGCCCCCAGCAGGCGGATCATCTCCGCCTCGTCGATCACCTCGATCCCCAGTTCCTGTGCCCTGACCAGCTTGGAGCCAGCGGCCTCACCGGCGATCACCAGATCGGTTTTCTTGGATACGCTGCCGCTGACCTTGGCCCCCAGCGCGGTCAGCCGATCTTTGGCTTCATCGCGGGAAAGTTGGCTAAGAGAACCGGTCAGTACCACGGTTTTACCGGCAAACGGGCTGTCGATCTCTTCGGCGACCACGACGATCGGAGCAGGCCAGTTAATGCCGATTTCCGGGCTGATCAGCTCGGCGATCACCTGTTGGTTATGTGCTTCAGCAAAGAAGTTCACCACGTGGCTGGCTACCACTTCGCCCACGTCCGGCACCTGTTTCAACGCGTCCAGATCGGCCTCTCGCAGCTTCTCCAACGAGCCAAAATGCGCCGCCAGTCCGGCTGCCGTGGCCTCTCCTACCTCACGAATACCCAACGCATACAGGAAGCGCGCAAAGGTGGTCTGTTTGGCGGTGGTCAAGGCATTGACCAGATTCTGTGCCGATTTTGGCCCCATGCGATCCAGCCCGGTGAGAATACCGGCGGATAGACGGAACAGGTCGGCTGGCGTTTTGACATATTCTTTATCGACCAGTTGTTCGATGATTTTATCGCCCATGCCGTCAACGTCCATCGCCCGGCGGGAAACAAAGTGCTTCAGCGCCTCTTTACGCTGGGCACCGCAGATCAGCCCGCCGGTACAGCGCGCAATGGCTTCGCCTTCCACCCGCTCCACATCGGAACCACACACCGGGCAATGCAGTGGGAATACCACTTCACGCGCGTCCTGCGGGCGTCGATCTTCAATCACCCCGACCACTTTGGGGATCACATCCCCGGCACGGCGCACGATCACCGTGTCGCCTATGCGCAGGCCAAGGCGTTCGATTTCATCGGCATTATGCAGCGTGGCATTACTGACGATCACCCCGGCCACCAATACTGGCTCAAGGCGTGCGACCGGCGTAATCGCACCGGTACGCCCGACCTGGAACTCCACTTCACGCACCACGGTGAGCTGCTCTTGCGCCGGGAATTTGAACGCCGTAGCCCAGCGCGGCGCACGAGCAACAAAGCCCAGAGATTCTTGCAGATCGATATCGTCGATCTTCACCACCACGCCGTCGATATCAAAACCAAGATTGATGCGGTCCTGCTCTACCTGGCGGTAAAACGCCAGCACCTCATCGCTACCGGTGCAGAGCTTAACGCGATCGCTCACCGGCAAGCCCCAGGCTTTGAACTGCATCAGGCGTTGCCAATGGCTGCGTGGCAATTCGCCTCCTTCCAGCAGGCCAACACCGTAGCAGAAGAAGGTCAACGGGCGCTTGGCCGTGATACGCGGATCAAGCTGACGCAGCGAGCCCGCCGCCGCGTTACGCGGGTTGGCGAAGATTTTGCCGTCTTTGCGGCGCGCCTCTTCGTTCATCTGCTCAAAGCCGGCATGCGGCATAAAGACTTCGCCACGCACTTCCACCCGGCGTGGAATATTGTCACCGGTCAGGCGCAGCGGGATGGCACGGATAGTGCGCACATTAGAGGTGATATTTTCCCCGGTGGTGCCATCACCACGCGTGGAGGCTCGCACCAGCTCGCCATCTTCATACAGCAGGCTGACGGCCAGCCCGTCCAGCTTCAGCTCACAGCAGAAGGTCAGCGGCTCGCTGCTTTTCAGGCGATCCAGCACGCGCTTGTAAAACGCCAGATAGCTCTCTTCATCAAAGACGTTGTCCAACGACAGCATCGGCACTTCATGGCGCACCTGATCAAACGCCGCCAAGGGAGCGGCCCCGACGCGCTGCGTCGGTGAATCGGCGGTGATCAGTTCAGGATGGGCCTCTTCCAGCTCACGCAGCTCACGCATCAGGCGATCGTATTCCGCATCCGGGATCTCCGGCGCATCGAGTACGTGATACTGATATTCGTGATGGCGCAATGAGGTGCGTAGTTGATTGATTGTTTCGTTAATCGAAGCCATGGCTCACCATCAAAGATAAAAAACCCCCGGCTGGCGGGGGTTCTGGATTACGGATTATGCAGTGCACTGGCAACCGGTCAGGCGTTGTTTTCCAACACTTCGCGGATGCGTGCTTTGTAGGTTTCCAGCTTTTGCGGGGTCATCATGCGGCGCTCATCGTCAAGCACCACGCCACCCACATCGTCGGCAATACGTTGTGCCGATTGCAGCATCAGTTTGAAGTTCTGATTGGCGTCGCCGTAAGACGGCACCATCATAAACATCGATACGCCCGGCGTGGAGAAATCGGACATCATTTCCGGATCGAATGACCCAGGCTTGACCATATTGGCCAGGCTGAACAGCACGGGGCCACTGCCTGCCGGGCTGATATGGCGATGGAAGATACCCATTTCACCAAATTGGAAGCCCGCCTGCAGTACGCTCTGCAGCAACACTTCACCCCCGATCACACCGCCTTGATGGGCTGCCACGTGCAGCACCAATACGGTTTCCTGCAGTTTTGCCGGTTTCAACGGTTCCGGCGCTGGCTGCGGTTCACGCATAGGCTCTGCATGATGGAAGGCAGACTCTGGCGCAGGAGCGGTAGCCGGAGGCATATCGTCAACGCGCGGCTCACGACGCACAACAGGTTGCTGCGGCTCTTCGTCCTCGTCCTGGGCATAGTTATCCAGCAGGATGTCATCGTAATCCGGACGCTGGGAGAGCGGCGCGGGCTGGGCTGGCCGAGGCGCAGGTTGAGCTGCTGGAGCTGGCCTTGGTGCAATCACCGGCTCTTCGCGTGCGACATCGATATGGCCCATTGATGGCTCATCCTCAACTTCTGCGCGAGTGGCACGGATACGTACCTCTCCCACGCTTTCAGCAGGATCATCAAGTGGAGTAGGTTCACGCTCATTTTTCGAGCGTTTGGCTGGGCGATCGCGAAAAAGGGACGAGCGTTCCTTACGGCTGGTCCAAAGACCATGTAATAACAACGCTATTATGGCGATCGCGCCAACAACGATTAATATCAGACGCAAATCCTGCATCATTGCTATCTCTGTTGTTCCAAGACATTGCCACCGCGGCAAACATTCACTCTTTAACTCTATTTGCCCACAGGCACAAGTGCAAGTCCGTGCTGAACTTTATGCCAATAAAGATGATTATTCGGCATTTTTTTGCTGTTTTTTCAGCCAATGTGGCTCTAGCCAGTGGAAAATCAACCCTATATGATAGCTTAGCCTGTTTAGCCAAAGAGAAAATCTTAAGATATGTCCTATGTGCCTCCCCCTGTTGGGTCCACCAACGGCTTCCATTATTTTGCCCAAGGATGGCGCCTGATTTCGCGCCCGGGTATTAAACGCTACGTCGTCCTGCCGTTACTGGTGAACGTGCTGCTGATGGGCTCTGCCTTCTGGTGGCTGTTCAGCCAACTGGGCGACTGGATCCCGAGCATGATGAGCCATGTGCCAAGCTGGCTACAGTGGCTAAGTTATTTACTCTGGCCGATGGCGGTCATTTCCGTGCTGTTGGTGTTCAGTTACCTGTTCAGCACCATCACCAACCTGATCGCCGCCCCGTTTTGCGGGCTGCTGGCGGAACAGCTCGAAGGCAGCCTGACCGGCAAACCGCTGCCGGATACCGGTATGCTCGGCGTGGTCAAAGATCTGCCGCGCATCATGTCCCGTGAATGGCGCAAGCTGATGTATTACCTGCCACGCGCGCTGGGCCTGCTGTTGCTCTACTTTATACCGGGCATTGGCCAAACGTTGGCACCAGTGTTGTGGTTCCTGTTCAGCGCCTGGATGTTGGCCATTCAATACTGCGATTATCCGTTTGATAACCACAAGGTCAGCTTCGCCGAGATGCGCCAGGCGTTGCGCCAGCACAAAACCGATAATCTGCAGTTTGGCGCGTTGGTGAGCCTGTTCACCATGATCCCCATCCTCAATCTGGTGATCCTGCCGGTGGCAGTCTGCGGTGCCACGGCGATGTGGGTCGACCGTTATCGTGCACAGTTTGTTCGTCACTAACGGTTTTATTTGAGGGCGCTTCGTGCGCCCATCCTGATGATGAGATTACCCTATGGATTTCAAGCTGTAGCTAGGCGCCAAGCTATCTCATCCCCAGGAGCTTATGTTCAATAAGTGACTGGGGTGGGACAAATCTGTCGGGAACAGATTTGAACGCTGTACACGGCGGCCCCGTAGGGGTGAGGTCCAAGGATGGGCCGAGTAACTGTGCAGGTAACAACGCTACAGCTTGAAAGACGACGGGTATAAAACTTATTCTCTAATAACATATCTATATACCAATTCTTTACTTCCCTGCCGAGACCGTTAGCGTATGCTTTCGATGTTCCCTACATTTCATAGAGTTATAAGGACGGGCCATGAGCAAGATTTACCAAGACAACTCATTAACAATCGGCCATACGCCGCTGGTTCGTCTGAACCGTATCGGCAACGGACGCATTCTCGCCAAGGTTGAATCTCGCAACCCGAGCTTCAGCGTCAAATGCCGCATCGGTGCCAATATGATTTGGGATGCCGAAAAACGTGGCATTCTGAGCGCAGGCAAAGAGCTGGTGGAGCCAACCAGCGGCAACACCGGTATCGCCCTGGCGTTTGTCGCCGCGGCGCGAGGTTACAAGCTCACGCTGACCATGCCGGAAACCATGAGCATCGAACGTCGTAAACTGCTCAAGGCGCTGGGTGCCAATCTGGTGCTGACCGAAGGTGCAAAAGGCATGAAAGGGGCGATCGCCAAGGCCGAAGAGATTGTGGCCACCGATCCGAACCGCTACATCCTGCTGCAACAGTTCAGCAACCCGGCCAACCCGGAAATCCACGAACAAACCACCGGCCCGGAAATCTGGGAAGATACCGATGGCGAAGTCGATGTCTTTATCGCGGGCGTCGGCACTGGCGGTACACTGACCGGCGTCAGCCGCTTTATCAAGAACACCAAGGGCAAGGCTATCACCACAGTGGCGGTTGAACCAACCGACTCACCGGTCATCAGCCAGGCGTTGGCAGGCCAGGAAATCAAACCCGGCCCGCATAAAATCCAGGGCATCGGTGCAGGTTTCATTCCTGGCAACCTGGATCTGAACCTGGTTGACCGCGTCGAGCAGATCACCAACGACGAAGCCATCAGCATGGCACGCCGCCTGATGGAAGAAGAAGGCATCCTGGCCGGGATTTCTTCCGGTGCCGCCGTGGCGGCCGCCGTCAAACTTTCCGAAGAAGCCGACTTTACCGACAAGACAATTGTGGTTATTCTGCCTTCTTCAGGTGAGCGCTACTTGAGCACCGCTTTGTTTGCCGATCTGTTCACCGAACAGGAACTGCAGCAATAGCGCAAACAGTGCACAAATAGCTAAAAAAGCACCTATTCAGGTGCTTTTTTTGTGGACTGGATCAAAGTTTACACCACTCAACGATTGATTTTCGCCGCTGGCTTTAGTATTTAACCGGTCAATTATTTCGATGCGCAAAATTAATCACCTTCCTGCCATTGTTTGAGCTGAATCGATTTACTCATTTGTTGCTCCAGCGAAAAACACGGCATAATGGGGAGCTGATTGAAACAACGCCAGATGCTCGGATTTTTTGATCTGAAATGCTTAAAGCGTCGTTTTATGTTGCATCAACGCTCGCCCCTGTACCATAGTCAGGCGCTAACCAGACAAGCTAAAATCACGCCGTTAGGCTAAACTTTAGCTCCACAACCTTAAATCCGATAAGTTGGGGAAACATCAATGTTCCAGCAAGAAGTGACTATCACCGCTCCGAATGGTCTGCACACTCGCCCTGCCGCTCAGTTCGTAAAAGAAGCCAAAGGCTTCACGTCTGACATCACCGTGACTTCCAACGGCAAGAGCGCTAGCGCCAAAAGCCTGTTTAAGCTGCAAACTCTGGGCCTGACCCAAGGAACAGTAGTCACCATCGAAGCCGTTGGTGAAGACGAGCAGAAAGCCGTTGAGCACTTGGTAAAACTGATGGCAGAGCTTGAGTAATCGGCCCGTCTTTTTAGTTAACACCAGTCAAGAGTAAGGTAGGGTTATGATTTCAGGCATTTTAGTATCACCGGGTATCGCTTTTGGTAAGGCTCTCTTGCTGAAGGAAGATGAAATTGTCATCAACCGGAAAAAAATCTCTGCAGACCATGTAGAGCAGGAAATCTCACGTTTTCTGGCAGGCCGCGCCAAAGCGTCTGAACAGCTGGAAGTAATCAAAACCAAGGCAGGCGAGACCTTCGGCGAAGAAAAAGAAGCGATCTTCGAAGGCCACATCATGCTGTTGGAAGACGAAGAGCTTGAGCAGGAAATCATAGCCCTCATCAAAGACGATCTGGCGTCTGCCGATGCGGCAGCCTACACCGTGATCGAAGGCCAGGCGAAAGCGCTGGAAGAATTAGACGACGAATACCTGAAAGAGCGCGCGGCGGACGTGCGTGATATCGGTAAGCGTCTGCTGCAAAACATCCTGGGCCTGGCGATTGTCGATCTGACCGCCATTCAGGATGAGGTGATACTGGTCGCGAAGGACCTGACACCGTCAGAAACCGCACAGTTGAACCTGGACAAAGTGCTGGGCTTCATCACCGATCTGGGTGGCCGTACTTCCCACACCTCGATCATGGCTCGCTCCCTGGAACTGCCTGCTATCGTTGGCACCAGCGACGTGACCACCCAGGTAAAAAACGGCGATTACCTGATCCTGGATGCGGTTAACAACAAGATTTACGTCAACCCGACGACCGAGGTGATTGAACAGCTGAAAGCGGTTCATACCCAATACGTCACCGAGAAAAACGATCTGGCCAAGCTGAAAGACCTGCCGGCGATCACGCTGGACGGGCATCAGGTTGAAGTCTGTGCCAACATCGGTACCGTGCGCGACGTCGCCGGTGCAGAGCGCAATGGCGCCGAAGGTGTCGGCCTGTATCGTACCGAATTCCTGTTCATGGACCGCGACTCACTGCCAACCGAAGACGAGCAGTTCTCAGCTTACAAGGCCGTTGCGGAAGCCATGGGCTCACAGGCAGTCATCGTCCGTACCATGGACATCGGCGGCGATAAAGACCTGCCGTACATGAACCTGCCAAAAGAAGAGAACCCGTTCCTGGGCTGGCGCGCGATCCGTATCGCGATGGACCGCCGGGAAATCCTGCACGCTCAGCTGCGCGCCATCCTGCGTGCTTCTGCTTTCGGTAAACTGCGCATCATGTTCCCGATGATCATCTCGGTGGAAGAAGTGCGCGATCTGAAGGGCGAGCTGGAAACGCTGAAAGCGCAGCTGCGTGAAGAAGGCAAAGCCTTTGACGAGAGCATTGAAGTGGGCGTAATGGTGGAAACACCGGCCGCGGCAGTGATTGCTCGCCACCTGGCGAAAGAAGTCGACTTCTTTAGTATTGGGACAAACGATTTAACCCAGTATACTCTGGCAGTAGATCGCGGCAACGAGCTGATTTCTCATCTCTATAACCCGATGTCCCCATCAGTGCTTGGCCTGATCAAACAGGTTATTGATGCATCTCACGCAGAAGGCAAGTGGACCGGTATGTGCGGCGAGCTGGCTGGCGATGAGCGTGCTACACTGTTGCTTTTGGGCATGGGGCTGGATGAGTTCAGCATGAGTGCGATTGCAATCCCGCGCATCAAGAAAATTATTCGTAATACCAATTTCGAAGATGTGAAGGCATTGGCAGCGCAGGCCTTGGAACAACCAACGGCACAGGATTTGATGAACTGCGTCAATAAGTTCATCGAAGAAAAAACGCTCTGCTAAAATTCCACGACACTGGAACGCCGCCCAATTTAATGCTTAGGAGAAGATCATGGGTTTGTTCGATAAACTGAAGTCTCTGGTTTCTGATGACAAGAAAGACATGGGCACTATCGAGATCGTCGCTCCACTTTCTGGCGAAATCGTCAATATCGAAGATGTACCGGACGTCGTATTCGCCGAGAAGATCGTTGGCGACGGCATTGCTATCAAACCTGCAGGCAACAAAATGGTTGCTCCGGTTGACGGCACTATCGGTAAAATTTTCGAAACCAACCATGCGTTCTCTATCGAATCTGATAGCGGCATTGAGCTGTTCGTGCACTTTGGTATCGACACCGTTGAACTGAAAGGCGAAGGCTTCAAACGCATCGCGGAAGAAGGTCAGCGCGTCAAGAAAGGCGATGTGATTATCGAGTTCAATCTGGCCCTGCTGGAAGAGAAAGCCAAGTCTACCCTGACTCCGGTGGTTATCTCCAACATGGACGAGATCAAAGAGCTGATCAAACTGTCCGGCAGCGTCACCGTTGGCGAGACCCCGATCATCCGCATCAAGAAGTAATCGCGGTTCGATCGTAAAAATGGCGCCTTTATCGGCGCCATTTTTTTATCCAGGACTTCTAAGCCCTACTGTGCTACCAGCGGCTCCGCTTGTAGCTCCTGTTGCTGTCTTTCACGCTCCAAGGCCAATACGCCACGATGTGACAGATAGCAGAACAAGATGCAGCACACCACGCCGCCCATCAGCAGATAAAAGCCGCCATGCCATCCCATGTTATCGACCATCACGCCAAACAGGCTGGTGCCCAGCGTGGCCCCAAAGATATAGCTCATAAAGCCACGCAGGCCAACGGCAGAGCCGACAGCAAAGCTGGGAACGATCTCCATCGTCTGTACCGAAGCCAGGAACTGTGGCACATAGATCAGGCAACCGACGATCGCGGCAAAGATGGTGACCATTAACAGCGAGTCACTCTTCCAGTAACCAATCAGACAGATGAAAATCATCACCATGCAGATCATCGCCAGCGGCATACGGCGTCCCTTGAACAGCTTATCCGACAGCCACCCAGCCAACAGTGTTGACGGGATCGCCGCCCATTCGAAGAACAGAAACGCGATGCTCATCTGCTCTTTGGAGAAATGCTTTTCGGTCAGCAGGTAGATAGGCAGCCAACTGATCATGCCAAAGCGCACCATGTAGACAAATACGTCTACCAGCGACACGTACCAGGCATTTTTATTACGCAGGACATAGGTACAGAAGATCTGAAAGGCGCTCATATTTTCCGGTGCCTGCTCCTGCACACCGGTTGTCATCCTGACGGTTTCTTCCGGCATCATTTGTTCCAAGGCAGGCAGACCTTCACTGCGCGGCGAGCCTTTACCCAGCCACAGGACCACCAGCGCAAACAGCACCGCCACGCCCGCAGGGACGATATAGCTGGCGCTCTGCCAGTGTTCACTGCCCAACACCGCAAAGGCCACGCCGACGATGGGGGCCACCACCCCGCCGCCGATATTGTGGGATATATTCCAAAATGCGCCAACGCAGCCGCGCTCACGACGTGGGAACCAGTTGGCGATGGTAATGAACGAAGGGCCTACGCCCATCCCCTGGAACAGGCCGTTAAACACCACCAATGCGGCAAAGATCCAGAAGGCGGTGCTGAACCCCAAACCGACGTTGACGATGGCACACAGCACCAGGCCACAGGCCATAAACACTTTGGGATTGGCCTTATCGGCCAGGCTGCTCATCACCCCTTTGCTGATGCCGTAGGCAATCAGCATGCAACTGCTCAACATGCCGATCTGCGTCGCACTCAGATCCAGATGCTCTTTCAGGTAGGGCGTCGAAAGGGTGAAGTTGTTACGCACGATGTAATAGGCCAGGTAGCCCAAAAAGACGCTCAGTAACGCTTGCATGCGATAACGCTGGTAGGTTGCCTGCACCTGTTCTGGCGGAACACGCTTCGCCGCCGCGCTAGGTTTTAATAATGAAAACATGTTATTCCCCTGTGAGGTTTATCTGTACTGGCTCGATGCGCCTGCTATTTATTAATAACGCTCGCAGCGGATGGTGTAATTAATTCATTAATAAGACAAGCCCCGTAATATGTGTCAAAATTGACTCAAACCCAGAACAAATAAGCCCAATTTTGACCCATCAATTAACATTACCGTTATTAACCAAAAACCAGTTCGCTCACCTCCACGCGCTAGAGTGCCACAGCACTGCGGTTGCACACAAAGCCAGCCCACAAGTGGTGATGTTTTTGAAGGTGTTAACAGTATTGATAGTCTATCAATGGTAATATTCTGACTTCATCAACGTTATAACCCCGGCTAAATCCTATTGGTTGACGAAAAATATTTTTGTCCCAAATGTTTTGCGGGTTATTTTTATCGTTATTGCGATTTTATGAATAAGATCACAAACGATGAGGTCGAGGGAGAGTTTTATTATGCGTGCAACGCTCATTTTTACGGCAATGGCCTGCTGGCTGTTATCCAGTGTCGCCGGGGCTAAAAGAAATGAACTGGTGATGGCCACCACCTTTTCACCAGAGGCAACCGCCTATCTCATCAGCCGTTGGCAAGGCCAGCCCCAGTCGGTGGTCATCCGCACGCTGAACCGCACCAGCGCCTCCCTGGAACAACTGCTCGATAGCACCGGCAGTGACAACGTCGATCTGGTGCTGACCTCCTCCCCCATGCTGCTCCAGCACCTGCAACAGCATCAGCGCCTGGCAAACTATGAGGGTGCTCCGGAACAATCACAGCGGCTAGTGCCTGAGCCTATCCGCAATACCGCCGTGGCGGTGGCCATTTCGGGTTTTGGCCTGCTGATCAACCGCACCAATCTGGCAGAGAAACGGCTGCCGCTGCCAGACGATTGGGACGATCTGACCGATGCCCGCTACCAGGGGGCCCTGCTGATGAGCAGCCCTTCCCGCTCGGATACCAGCCACCTGATGGTGGAGTCGCTGTTGCAACAGCGGGGGTGGCAATCTGGCTGGCAAACGATGTTATCGGCAGCCGGTAACCTGATCACC
This sequence comes from Serratia sp. 3ACOL1, assembly GCF_003668775.1. Taxonomy (NCBI): domain Bacteria; kingdom Pseudomonadati; phylum Pseudomonadota; class Gammaproteobacteria; order Enterobacterales; family Yersiniaceae; genus Serratia; species Serratia sp. 3ACOL1. Next base: position 2,819,876 of record NZ_CP033055.1, read on the forward strand.
ATCTCTTCGCGCAGCTTTGGCGTGGCGGATAAAGTCAAAAGCGGCCTGGGGTCCGTCGGGCCGATTATCGATAACTACGCCAATCTGCTGCTCGACGATCCGCATCTGGCCTTCCATTATTTCCCTCAGGCCGCGGCCTCCCCCACCTATATTGCCGTGACGAGCAATAGCCATTATCCCGCCGAGGCCCGGCGCTTTATTCAGTTCCTACTCAGCCCGCAGGGGCAGCGGGTCCTGGCCGATACCAGCACGGGAAAATACCCGGTGGTTCCGCTGCCGGCAGACAGCCCACGTTTCGCGCAGCAGCAAAAGCTGTTACAGCGGCCGCCGCTGAATGACTCGCTGATCCTGCAACGTCAGCGCCTGGTACAAAAGCTGTTTGATACGGCCATCAGCTTCCGCCTGTCTCAGCTCAAGGACGCCTGGAAAGCGTTGCATGGCGCTGAAAGCCGCCTCAAACGGCCCTTGCCGGAGATCCGCGCGTTGTTGACCGCCATTCCTGTCACCCAGGCCCAAAGCGAAGATCCGCAGTACCTTAAACAGTTTGCGGCACGTAGCGAGAGCGAGCAGCAGGTCATGGAATGGCAACTGTTCTTTCAGCAGCAGCAAAGAAAGGCCATCAAGGCGCTGGAAGAGTTAAAATGAGCCGTTTATTGCCGCGCTTCTTCAAACGCCTGACCATCAGCGCCTGTCTGCGGGGAGCGTTTCTTACCGGCGCGCTGCTGACGCTTACCGTCAGCGGGGTCAGCCTGTACTCCTGGCATGAGCAAAGCTCGCAGGTCCGCTATGCGTTGGATGATTACTTTCCGCGTATCCAATCTTCGTTCGTGATCGAAAGCAATCTGAACACGCTGGTCGATCAGCTCAATGAGTTTTTGCAGGCCGCCAATACCAATGCCCGCCTGCAGTTAAGAAATCAGATCGTCGGTCATTTGGAGCAAATCGAGCAGGCCAGCATGCAGTTGGATAACCCTGAACGTCAGCAAATTCAGGCGACGCTGGCAGAAAGCCGCCAACTGTTGGGCCGATTGGACAACGCGCTGTACAACATGTTTATCGCCAGGGAAAAGGTCAATGAGATCGCCGCGCGCATCAGTTGGTTACATGATGACTTCACCACCGAGCTGAATTCGCTGGTGCAGGATTTCAGTTGGCAACAGGGGGCATTGCTCGATCAGATGGAGACAGGCTCTGGCCAGGTACTCCCCCGCTTGCAAGCCAGTCTGCGCGAGGTGCAAAGTGAGCAGCAGCAAGTCTATGCCCTGGCACGCATTGAGAACCAGATCGCCGATGCTTTACGCGATCGCCTCAACGAGCTGCAATCTGGCAGTGAAGAACCTACTTCGGTTGCCGAGCATGTACGTTACCTCGCCTATCTGCAAAAAACGGCCAACGAAAGTATGCAGGGGTTGCAGGCTCATCCCAGCACCATCACGCTACGTCAAACCATAGACGAACTGCTGGAGACCGGCATCGCCGATAACAGTATGCCCGCAGCGATGAAAAACTATCATCAGGCGCAACGGGCACTTACGTTGGCTACCCAAGCCAAGGAGGCGACGCTTGCCCGCTTTCGCACACAGCTGGAATCGCAACTGAGTAACAGCCACCAGCAGATGCAGACCTTTAACCATCGCCTGGAGCAGATCATCCGCGTCAGCGGCAGGCTAATTGTGATCGCCACCCTGCTGGCGATGTTATTGGTGTATTTGCTCAATCACTACTTTATCCGTTCCCGCCTGGTCAAGCGTTTTACCCAGCTCAACCAGGTGGTGGTACGCATCGGCCTTGGGGAAACCAACGCAGCGATCCCGGTTTACGGTGGCGATGAACTGGGCCGCATCGCCCGCCTGTTGCGGCGGACCCTAGGCCAGTTGAACCAGCAAAAATCCCGGCTGGAGCAGGAGATCACCGAGCGTAAGGGCATTGAGCTGCATTTGCGTGCTACACAGGATGAGCTGGTGCAGGCCGCCAAACTGGCCGTGGTTGGGCAGACCATGACCACCCTGGCCCATGAAATCAACCAACCGCTCAACGCCCTGTCGATGTACCTGTTTACCGCTCGCCATGCGGTGGAGAAACAACAGCCCGAGGCGGCCACGCTGGCCCTGACCAAGGCCGATGGTCTGATTGGCCGCATGGATGCCATCATCCGTATGCTGCGGCAATTTACCCGGCGAACGGAACAGGATAGCCCCTCTCAGCCCGTTGATTTGCGCCAGTCATTACTTGCCGCCTGGGAGTTGCTGGCTCTTCGCCACCAACCGTTGCAGGGGGAACTGCGGCTACCGGAAGGTGCGCCAAACGTGTTAGGTGACGAGGTGCGCATTCAGCAGGTGTTGGTCAATCTGATGAGCAACGCGCTGGATGCTTGCCAGGAGCGGCCGCTATTGCAGATAAGCTGGCAACGCCAAGCGTCAGGTTGGCAGATCATGCTGTGGGATAATGGCCCTGGCTGGCCGCTGGCGCGCGCTGAATCGTTACTCAAACCTTTCACCACCAGCAAATCGGTAGGCTTGGGGATTGGCCTGTCCATCTCGCTTTCGCTGATGCAGCAAATGGGCGGTAGCCTGCATCTGGCCTCTACGCTGACGCAAAACGCCTGCGTCGTTTTACAGTTTCAACCGGTGGATCAACCATGCTAAGCCAACAAGCGCAAATTCTGTTAATCGACGACGATGCCGACGTCCTTGATGCCTATACCATGCTGCTTAACCAGGCAGGCTATCAGGTCCAGGCCTGTAATAACCCGCTTAAGGCACAGGAAATGCTCGGTGAGGAGTGGCCAGGGATCGTTATCAGCGATGTCTGTATGCCTGGCTGTTCCGGGATTGAGCTGATGGCGCTACTGCTCGCTCACGATGCCTGTTTGCCGGTGTTGTTGATCACTGGCCACGGCGATGTGCCGATGGCGGTTGAAGCAGTGAAAAAAGGGGCCTGGGACTTCCTGCAAAAACCGGTCAACCCGGCCCAGCTACTCGAACAGGTCGCTACCGCGCTGGCCCAGAGACGTTCTTACATTGCCCGTCGTCGTTGGCAGCAAGAACAACTGCAGAGCAATCTGATTGGCCGTAGTGAGTGGGTAAAGCAGCTACGGGTGCGTTTGCAGCAGGTAGCCGAAACCGATTTGGCAGTTTACCTGCAAGGGGAGTTAGGGGTCGGCAGGACTTTGGCAGCCCGCTATTTACACCGCATGAGCCATCGCAGCGAACAGCCGTTGATCGTGGGTGAATTAACCCCGGGCGGCGAAGCACCGTTAGAACAATGGATTGAGCAGGTAAGCGGCGGGACACTGATTTTACGCCACCTCGAACACTTGTCTATCACCCAGCAGGCGCGGCTGATCCAGCTCCAGGGGCAAGACCCGCTGCCCTTCCGGCTGATCGGCATTGGGACTTCACCGTTGGTGGAACTGGCCGCCGGGCATACCCTCCTGCCCGATTTCTATTACTGCTTTGCCATGACCCAAATCGCCTGCCTGCCGCTTTCTCTGCGCCCCGACGATATAGAGCCGTTATTCCACCACTACCTGGAGCAAGCATGCCTGCGCCTTAACCATCCATTGCCGGATCTGCCAGCCGAGCTGATCAAACGTTTGGTAAAAAGGGTATGGCCAAATAACGTGCGCGAACTGGCCAATGCCGCAGAGCTGTTTGCCGTCGGGGTGATGCCACTGGCAGAGACCGCCAACCCGCTGTTGCACGGATCCGATCCCGCGCCGCTGGATCAGCGTATCGAAGACTATGAGCGCCAGATCATTACCGAGGCATTGAACCTGCATCAGGGGCGGATTAACGAGGTGTCCGAGTATTTACAGATCCCGCGTAAGAAGCTCTACCTGCGGATGAAAAAGTACGATCTGGATAAGCAGCATTATCGTTAAAATCAAACCGCCTCAGGTTGCTGTCAAATCAACACCTAGCTCACTCCGTAGGGGCGCTGCATGTGCTGCGCCCCTACAAGTGAGCTTGGAGCAAATTTGTCAGTAGTCTCACATCTACGATGCGAAAACCAACCAGTACAGCGCCCCGTTGTGAGTCCAGAGAGAGGTTTTCAGCAGTCGTTATTTTATCTGTAACCTTTAGCTCCAGCGTGGTACCCGCAGCGTGATCACCAGGCCGCCCTGTTCTCCATTGTGTGCTTCAACCTGCCCACCGTGGGCCAGCACCACTTTGCGCGTGATAGCCAAACCCAGGCCATAGCCCTTGCCAGACATCGCCGATTTTACCCGGACGAAAGGATCAAAGATGCTGGACAGCTTCGACTCCTCCACGCCCGGCCCCTGATCGCTGACCTGGATCTGGAATAACTGGTCGATACGCGTCAATACCACGGTCACCCGCTGGCCATGGCTGGAAAAGCGCAAGGCATTGCGCACAATGTTCTCAACCGCCCGGCGCATCAATTCGGCATTACCTTTTACGGTGTATTCCTCGTCGGAACTGGCCTGCAACACGATCTCTACGCCGGGGATTTGCGCCTCGTAGCGCGCATCGTTAACCACCGCCTCCACCAGCCCATAGAGATCGAAATACTCTTCATCATCCGACAGGCCGTTGTTCTCGGTACGCGACAGCGCCAGCAATTCGCCAATCATCTTGTCCAGCCGCCCGGCTTCGTGCTCGATACGCTGCAACGAGTTCTCCACGTTCTCCGGATTTTGCCGCCCCAGGCCGATCGCTAGCTGCAAGCGGGCCAATGGCGAACGCAACTCATGGGAGACATCATGCAGCAATTGCTCACGGGCGCTGACCAGCACCTCCAGCCGCTCCGCCATGCTGTCAAAGTCACGCGCCACCTCAGAAAGCTCGTCATGCCGCCGCCGCATCGCCGGGAACAGCCTCACCGCCAGATCACCCTGCGCTACCCGCTCAAAACCAGCACGCAGCTGGCGCATCGGGCGCGTCAGGTTCCAGGCCAACATGGCGCTGAACAGCAAGCCCCCCAGCCCACCGACCCACACCATTGGCTCCGGAATGTTCAGCAGGCGCCAGCGCTTGGGTGGCCGATATTCGGCACGCAGTCCTTCCAGATCGTAGCTCAACAGGTAACTCTGGTTATCTGCACCTGTTACCCATTCCACCATCATTTTCGCGGGTCGGTCGGAGACAGACTCATCAGCCGATGGCTTAAAGGCTGGTGTCACGCTTAAGAAGCGGCGTTCGGTTTCAGGCCACTTGGCAACCATTGCGTTCAGCGCGGGCATCCCACTGCTGCGCAACACCGAGGCCGCAGAGGTCAGTTGCAGATTAGCGATACGCCAGGTCATGCTGTTTTCCGGGACTTCATGGCGATTACCATAAAAGGTAAACGTCACCCACAGCGCCTGGGTCATGATGATAAACGTCAGCCAGAAACCGAGCAGTATTTTCCAGAACAGTCTTCCGCGCATCGGCATTACCTAATGCGGTAACCGATACTGCGCACGGTTTCAATGCTCAGTCGGTTATCGGTTAGCGCACCCAGCTTCTGGCGGATATTGCTGATATGCACGTCCACGCTGCGATCGTAAGCCTCACGTGGCCGCCCCAGACCTTTCTCTGACAGTTCATCCTTCGACACCACTCGTTCAGGCGAACGCAGCAGTAACTCCAGCAAGTTGAACTCTGAGGCGGTGAGGTCGAATGTTTTGCCCTGCCACGCACTGCTACGGGTGGACGGGTTGAGGGTCAATTCGTTAAAGCTCAGGACAGAAACTTTATCCACCGCTTCCGGCTGTTCTTCAAACCGGCGCAGCACCGCACGCAGGCGTGCCACCAGTTCGCGTGGGTAACAAGGTTTGGGCACATAGTCGTCGGCGCCCATCTCCAGCCCGATCACCCGGTCAATATTGTCACCCTTGGCCGTCAACATGATGATCGGCAAGCGGCTCTTTTTACGTACCTCGCGCAGCACGTCGATACCGCTCATGTCCGGCAGCATGATGTCTAGGATCATCGCAACATACTCGCCAGAAAGCGCACCGTCTACTCCGGCCTTGCCGGTCAGCACCAGGGACGCGTTGAATCCTTCAGCCGTCAGGTATTCGCTCAGCATGGTGCCAAGTTCCAGATCGTCATCGACCAATAAAATTTTCATGCCCACTCCTTCGCTGATTTGCCGCCATTTTCGCGTCTATTGACGCCCTACGCAGCCGGTTTTACCTAATCCTTACACAATATGCGAACGCTGGCGGAATATCGAGTTGTTGGCATGGGGGAATGGGAGGAGAGAGTCGTAACAACAATAAAGGTCGGGTGGCTAACGAGGCCACGATTAGAAAACCGGTGGCGGGGTTTGCATCCCACCACCGATGAACGCTCGGCTACGAAAATACGCCTGTGGACAGGTAGCGGTCACCGCGGTCACAGACAATGGCGACGATGACGCTGCCAGGGTTAGCTGCAGCGACGCGCAATGCACCGGCTACGGCACCACCAGAGCTGACACCACAGAAAATACCTTCCCGCTGCGCCAGTTGGCGCATGGTCTGTTCGGCTTCGCTTTGTGCCATATCCAACACCTGATCCACCAGCTCCGGGCGGAAAATACCCGGCAGATAAGCCGGTGCCCAACGGCGGATTCCTGGAATGCTGCTGCCTTCAGCGGGCTGTAAGCCGATGATATTCACCTGCGGATTTTGGCTTTTCAGATAGCCACCAACACCGGTAATGGTGCCGGTAGTGCCCATGCTGGAGACGAAATGGGTGATACGGCCAGCGGTCTGCTGCCAGATTTCCGGGCCGGTGGTGGTGAAGTGCGCGTAGGGATTATCCAGATTGTTGAACTGATCCAACACCTTGCCCTGCCCCTGCTGCTGCATCTCCAGCGCCAGGTCACGCGCCCCTTCCATCCCCTGCTCACGGCTGACCAGGATCAGTTCGGCACCATAAGCTCGCATCGCTGCCTGGCGTTCCATACTCATGTTTTCCGGCATCAGCAGCTTCAGCGTGTAGCCTTTCATTGCACAAATCATCGCCAGCGCGATGCCGGTATTGCCACTGGTGGCCTCGATCAGCGTATCGCCCGGCTGAATTTCACCACGCAGTTCCGCCTGCTGGATCATCCCCAACGCGGCCCGATCCTTGACCGACCCCGCCGGATTGTTGCCCTCCAGCTTGAGCCAGATTTCACTGTCCAGCCCTTCGGCCAGTCGTTGTAGTTTTACTAACGGTGTATTACCGATGCATTGTTCCAGCGTGGTCACAATCATTGCCTACGTATAATGTAAAAAGGCAACCCTGGGTTGCCTTAAATGGGAATGGTTAGAAATTATCAGGCGCTTTTAGCTAACGCAACCGGTTGTAACAGTTGTTCACCGGCGTAAAGGCGAGCATTCAGGCTGCCAACGTAGTAACGGTCCCCGCGCGCCGGTGCGGCATGGCCTTCCGACATAATCACGCTGATAGGCTCCTGATGCCAGCCAATCGGCTGCACGGTCAACTGCCAGAAGTGGCCACGCGGGCTGACTTCCAACACCTGCACCGGTAATGGGCATCGGGCGCTGCAATCGGTGCCGATCTCCATTTCCCACGGGCGCAGGAACAGATCGACGCTGCCTTGATGCATTGGCTGGAACGACAGCGGCCATTGGTGAGCGCCCACAAACAGCTGTGAACCGCGGATTTCACCGTTCAGGCGGTTAACTTCGCCCATAAACTCCAGCACGAAGCGGGTGGCGGGTTCACGCATGATCTCGGTCGGTGAACCTACCTGCTCGATATTCCCCTGGCTCATCACCACGATGCGATCGGCGACTTCCATCGCTTCTTCCTGATCGTGAGTGACGAACACGCTGGTGAACTTCAGTTCCTCATGCAGTTGACGCAGCCAGCGGCGCAGCTCTTTACGCACCTGAGCATCCAGCGCACCAAACGGCTCGTCCAGCAGCAGGATCTGGGGCTCCACCGCCAGCGCGCGCGCCAAGGCGACACGTTGCTTCTGGCCGCCGGAAAGCTGTGAAGGGTAGCGGTTAGCCAGATGACCCAACTGCACCATCTCCAGCAACTGCTCCACTTTTTGTTTGATCGCCGCCGCATTCGGACGTTCGCGACGTGGCAGCACGCTCAGGCCAAAGGCGATATTGTCGAAAACCGTCATATGACGGAACAGCGCATAGTGTTGGAACACGAAGCCGACGCGGCGATCGCGAGCATGCACGCGGCTGACGTCGGTGCCGTGGAAACCCAGCTTACCGCTGCTCTGGCTTTCCAACCCGGCGATAATCCGCAGCAAGGTGGTCTTGCCCGAACCGGATGGGCCTAACAGCGCCACCATCTCACCGGAAGGAATATCGAGCGAGATATCGTTCAATACCTTGGTACGGCCAAAAGACTTGTTGATACCGTTAATCTCAATGCTCATGATTTTCCTCCCGCTCGAGACGCGCATCCTGACGCGCCAGGCGCCATTGCAGTCCGCTTTTCAGAAATAGGGTGACTATCGCCATCAGGGTCAACAGTGCCGCAGCGGTAAACGCCCCGGCGGTGTTGTAATCCTGATGCAGTAATTCCACTTGCAGTGGCAAGGTATAGGTTTCGCCACGAATAGAGCCGGACACCACCGATACCGCACCAAACTCGCCAATCGCGCGGGCGTTGGTCAGTACCACGCCATACAGCAATGCCCAGCGGATGTTCGGTAAGGTAACGCGGCGGAACATCTGCCAACCGGAAGCGCCCAACAGCACCGCGGCCTCGTCTTCCTGGCTGCCCTGGCTCATCATCAGCGGCACCAGTTCACGGACCACAAATGGGCAGGTCACGAATATCGTCACCAGCACCATGCCCGGCCAGGCGAACATCAGTTGAATGTCATGGGCATCCAGCCAGCCACCGATAGGGCCGTTGGTGCCGTAAAACAGCAGATACAGCAGCCCCGCCACCACCGGCGACACCGCAAAAGGCATGTCGAACAGCGTCAGCAGCAGTTGGCGGCCTGGGAAGGTAAAGCGCGTCACCAGCCAGGCCAGCAAAGTACCAAACACCAGGTTGACCGGCACGGTGATCAACGCCACCAGCACCGTCAACCAAATGGCATGCAGCATGTCCGGGTCCGACAGGTTATGCCACACGGCACCCACGCCAGAGGAAAATGCCTCGATAAAGATCATCACCATCGGCACGACCAGCAGCAGGATGGAGAACAGCGCGCCAATGGTAATCAGCGTCCATTTTCCCCAATTCACGCGTGGGCGCTCTGCGCCGTTCAGGGCGGTAACATCAGCCATCAGTGCCCTCCAATACGGCGGCCAAAGCGGCTCTGCAAGGTGTTAATGGCAAACAGCAGCAGCAGTGATGCCGCCAGGATCACCGAGGCAATCGCACTGGCTGCCGGGTAATCGAACTCCTGTAAGCGCACAAAAATCATCAATGAGGTCACTTCGGTTTTCCAGGCAATGTTGCCAGCGATAAATATCACCGCGCCAAATTCCCCCAGGCTGCGGGTAAACGACAACGCCGTACCGGCGAGCAGCGCTGGCGCAACTTCTGGCAAGACCACGCGGCGGAAGCTCTGCCAACGGGTAGCCCCGAGCGTTTCGGCGGCCTCTTCATATTCTGGTCCCAACTCTTCCAGTACCGGTTGCACCGTGCGTACCACGAAAGGAATGCTGGTAAAGGCCATCGCCACCGCAATCCCCAACCAGGTGAAGGAAACCTTGATATCAAAATGAGCCAGCCATTGTCCGTACCAACCGGTGGTAGAAAACAATCCCGCCAAGGTCAGGCCGGCCACCGCCGTAGGCAATGCAAACGGTAAATCCATCAGGCCATCCAGCAAGGAACGGCCAGGGAACTGGTAACGAGTGAGGATCCAGGCCATCAGCATGCCAAACACCGCATTGAAAACGCTGGCGACTCCGGCCGCCAGCAGCGTCACCTTATAGGCCGCCACGACCTGCGGATTGGTGATCACTTCCCAATACTGTGCCAGACTCATTTGCGCCAACTGCATCACCAGCGCGCTGAGCGGCAACAGCAAAATCAGGCAGGTGAAAAGCAGGCTGCTTCCCAGACTGAGAGTAAACCCAGGCAGTACCCGCTTGCTGGCCATTGAAAACATTACTTATGCCCTGCCGCTAACAGTTGGTCCAATTCGCCGCCCGTCGCAAAGTGGGCACTCATCACCTGCGGCCAGCCGCCGAACTGATCTTCCACGCTGAACAGCTTGGTCTCAGGGAATTGGCTCTTGGCCGCCGCCATCACCTCTGGGTCATTAACGCGATAATAGAAGCTGGTGATCAGTTTCTGGGCCGCCGGACTATAGAGATAGTTCAGGTACTCTTTGGCCACCTGCTCGGTGCCGTTTTTCTCGACGTTTTTGTCCACCCAGGCCACCGGGAACTCCGCCAGAATATCGACCGGCGGCACGATCACTTCATACTTGTCTGCGCCGTACTGCTTGCGGATATTGTTCACTTCGGATTCAAAGCTGATCAGCACGTCGCCCAGGCCACGTTCGACAAAGGTCGTCGTTGCACCACGGCCACCGGTATCAAACACCACCACGTTTTTCAGCAAACGGGTCATGAACTCACGGGTCTTGGCCTGATCGTTGCCATCAGCCTGGCTGGCAGCGCCCCAGGCGGCCAGATAGGTGTAGCGACCATTACCGGAGGTTTTCGGGTTCGGGAATACCAGCTTCACGTCATCACGCACCAGATCGCTCCAGGTGTGGATGCCTTTCGGGTTGTCCTTGCGCACCAGGAATGCCATGGTGGAATAGAATGGAGAACTGTTGTTCGGCAGGCGTTGCTGCCAATCTGCCGGGATCAGTTGGCCGCGATCGTGCAGGATTTGCACGTCACTGACCTGGTTATAGGTGACCACATCGGCACGCAGACCCTGCAGGATTGCCAACGCCTGTTTAGAAGAACCGGCGTGGGACTGTTTGATGGTCAGTTTGTCGTTCGGATGCTGCTGATCCCACTGCTTTTCAAAGCCAGGGTTCAGCGCGGCAAACAGTTCGCGGGAGACGTCATAAGAGCTGTTGAGCAATTCTGCCGCCGAAGCCGTACCGCTGGCTAACAATGCCGCCACCAGCCAACCTTTCAACAGCGTATTTTTAACCCGGGAATGTTTCATTCTGCACCTTATCACTGAGTCTTACCGCCGGGCTGATGCCCTGATATTGACCAGTGTATTTATAACTTGATGCAGACCTGTAACGCTTTTATATACCGTTTAGTGATTTTCAAGCATCAAACGCTATAAGGCAGGAGGGGAGCGGTTCACCGCAGAGGGAGGGAAAGCCCGGAGCCAGAGGAACTGGCCCAGAGAATGACAATGTTGATGAATTTATTGTAGAGGCGCCGCATGCTGCACCCGTTTAACAGCGTGCTATACCCCTACATAAAAGCCAATTACATCAAAGCGACATCAGACGCGTCAGCGAAGGTGCGAAGTAGTAGCTGCCGGTCACCGCGCGGCTGAAACGCAGCATCGCGTCGTGTTTGCCGTCCAGCTCGCCGAACATGCTTAACAGCTGCTGTTCGATGTTGTGCAGGCGCGCGCAATAGGCGATGAAATACAGGCCATGTTTGCCGCTGGCGGTGCCATAAGGCAGGCTCTGGCGCAAAATTTTCAGCCCTTTGCCGTCTTCTTTCAGATCGACACGGCTGACGTGCGAGGTATCTGGCCGTTGATCCGGCGGCAGTTCTTCACTGTCTTGTTTGGTACGGCCAATGATCTGTTCCTGCTGTTCGGTGGTGAAACGCTGCCACTGGCGCAGGTTGTGCTCATAACGCTGTACCAGCACGTAGCTGCCACCTTCGTCTTCTTCACCAGCGCCAATCACCGCTACCTCTGGGCGTTGTTCGCCCTGCGGGTTTTCAGTACCGTCGATAAAGCCGCTCAGATCGCGCTCCTCTACCCAGCGGAAACCGTGCGTTTCTTCTTCAATACGAATGGTGTTACCAAACGCGGCCAGGGCGGCCTGCGCCAGGGTGAAGTTCACGTCATGACGCAGAGATTGAATATGGATCAGCATATCGCGTTGGGTGGCCGGTGCCAGCCCCTTGCCCAGTGGTGCGAAAGGCTTCAGCTCTTTGGCTCCCTGGCCATTGGAAAGGTCATGCCAAACGTCGGAGCCAAAAGCGATAACCGCACCTAAATGGGCATCTGGAAACTGTTGCTGCAACTCGCCGAGCACCTGGCAAAACTGTTTGCAGCCTTGGCGCAGATCGACGAATTCGCCCTGCACCATCGCTTCCATAAAAATGCCAAAACGGCAGTGTTCCAGCAGGATGCCGCTCTGAACCTGTGTCATGTTGATTTCCTCAAGACCTGAATCGGGTAACAGGTTACCCTGTTATAAACGCGCAATATCATAACGCACAGCAGGCTGATTGCCTTGCCCGAACGCAAAGAAAATAGGGATTTAACGCCAAACGAGGCAGGCACACCGCAAGGTGCGCCCGTAATGAGAATTATTGTGCTTTGGCATGCCAGACGATCTTGCTCACCGTCCAGCTCTGCAGAGTATCGTCCGGTGGGATCAGATCCTGTGGACCAGCCCATTTGCCACTGAAGATATAGCTGACATTGCGGCTTTGCTGCGCCACGCACTCGACCTTGCCAACATCCTCACCTTCGGCCGGTTTACAAGCACCATAGGCCTTGCTGAACAGTTCGCTAAACGGCGTACCCAGCTTGCTGCCCCATTCGGTGGCAATCTTGGCGTCCATCACGTCAACGCGCTGCACGTGGCCTTTAGGTTCCCCGGTGATCACCAGCTTCACGTCATCGCCGTCCAATGCCTGGAAGTAGGAAACAATCTGCCCTTGGTTGGTCGCCATCCCGCCACGCATGCGGTAGTTGTTATTCAGCCCCTTGCCAATCGCCGCCTCCGTCATGGGGGTACCGGCCCCCACATCACCGACGCCTTTAGCGCTAACCTCCACGCTGCCGCCAAACCAGTTGAACGGCGACAGGCTGGACCAGGAGAAGTTTGACATGGTCGAACAGCCGGTCAACAACAGCGGTAGCCCTAACAACAGTGGGCGAATATTCATTCATAGCTCCTTAACATCAAAGACATCGGCGATACGCAGCCTCTCATAACCACTGTGGCTGCGCCATCAATTGCCAGGTTGGAGTGCGTAAATTGGGAAAAGTGCCGCAATTTTTAACAATTAACCCGCCTCATCCTGCGGGATAAAACAGGCTTTCAAGCGCCTATTCATTAAAAGATATCCCATCGCCAGCACATCCAGCAGCGCTAGCAGGAGATCCAGCGGAGGTTCATTGCTGTCTTGCTGCCAAAGGCTGTAAAGCGAGCCGAGCAGCGCTGCCGCCAGCGAAACTATCAGTACCCAACGCCAACTACGCCACAGACGTGGCCAATGCTGGCGGCGGCCAGCAATCAAAAAGGCCAGCGCCGCAGGCAGCCCAAGCGCAATACCGTACCAAAAGCGCTGAGTATCTGGATAGAACAGCTGTAACAAGCCAGCACCCTGATCGCGTGAGGTACCCGCCATCACAAACAGTAGCCAGGTACGAGCCTGTAAGATCAGTACGCCCCAAAACCACAGCGGCAACCGTAACATACCGTGCTGATCGTAATCGTCCGGTGAAAACCGGTGTGTTGACGCCTTCAAAAACTTTTCCTTACCGATGTTATGATTACCCTTGCAAATGGCGACGGTGACCACCATTTTCAATCTCCAGCTTAAGAAGCTCTTAAGATCCTTATGGTTTAATCAGGTTATGTCCCGCTAACGGGAAATCATTCAGACCACTGATAAGGAAGATCCAGATGAAAAAGATCGCTTTAATTACACTCATCGCATTATGCAGCGCACCGGTTCTAGCTCAACAGGGCGGGTTCCTCGACCCCAACGCGACACCGGCTCAAACGCAAACCAGCCCGCAAGGTGGCTTCTCCGGCCCTAGCGCCACGCTGACCACGGTAGATAAGGTCAAATCGTTGAGCGATGATACCTGGGTGATGTTGCAGGGCAATATCGAACAGCGCGTGGGTGATGACACCTACACCTTCCGCGACGCCACCGGCACGCTGACGGTAGAGATCGACAGAAAGCGCTGGAACGGCCAGACCATCACTCCAAAAGACAAGGTTCAGTTGGAAGGGAAAGTGGATAAGGACTGGAACAATGTAGAAGTCGATGTGAAAAACATCAAAAAACTGCCTTAAACCAGGGCTTGGGGCGGTGGCAACCACCGCCCTGACGATCAATACTCTTGATCTTCGATCAGGCGTTTACCCAGGCTGGTGATCGCCTGAATTTCGTAGCCGAGCTTTTCATACATTTCGATCACGGTGTCGTTGTCTTCACGCACCATCAGCTGAATTTTCGGACAGCCGCGCGCAATCAGCTTTTTCTCCAGCCGATTAATCAACGCATTGGCAATGCCGCGCCCGCGATAGTCTGGGTGAACGCCCAGGTAATACGCCGAGCCACGGTGGCCGTCGTAACCGCCCATCACCGAGCCAACCACCTCACCGCCCACTTCCGCTACCAAAAACAGATCCGGATCGTGGTTCAGTTTGCGTTCAATATCCATCTCGGGATCGTTCCATGGCCGTAACAGGTCGCAACGCTCCCACAGGGTGATGACTTCTTCAAAGTCGTCTTGCCGAAATACGCGAATTTCCATCGTTGCTCGCTACTGTTAATTGAACTTTTTTCTGATTATTGCGTAATTATTAACTGATACCCACAGTCTTTCAAGCTGCAGCGTTTTGCCAGGTAATAAATGGCAATAGTTATCAAGTCGATTAATGGGGATCAATACGCTATAACGTCGCGAAATAGATTGATCGAGTTGGAGCCGCGCGTGATGAAAAAACAGAGCAAAACCTACCTCAATTTCAGCCCTCTCACCGCTTCATCGACCCGCCGCCAACTGCTGCTCTCCGGCCTGGCTCTGGCCCTGCTCGGGGGCAAAACCTCAGCCACCCAGGCCAATATGCTGCAACCAAAACCGCACAGCAAACCGCTGCCTAAGGACACGGGCAGCAAAAGAGTGGTGATGATCGATCCCGGCCACGGCGGTATCGACTCTGGTGCCGTGGGCCATGAAGGTTCACAGGAAAAACACGTGGTGCTGGAAATTGCCAACCATGTGCGGCGTTTTTTGCATGAGCACGAGCACGTTGAAGCCCGCCTGACCCGGGAGGAGGATGAGTTTATCCCGCTGTTCCAGCGCGTGGAGATCGCCCACCAGCACCAGGCCGATCTGTTTATCTCGATCCATGCCGATGGATTTACCAGCCCGGATGCATCCGGTGCCTCAGTGTTTGCCCTTTCCAACCGCGGAGCCAGTAGCGCGATGGCACGTTATCTCTCCAATAAGGAAAACGCCGCCGATGACGTCGCGGGGGGCAAATACAAAGAACAGGACAACTATCTACAGCAGGTGTTATTCGATCTGGTGCAAACCGACACCATCAACAACAGCCTGACCCTGGGCCGCCACGTGCTGGGCCAGATCCGCCCGGTTCACCACCTGCATAGCGAAAGCACCGAACAGGCGGCATTTGCCGTATTAAAGTCCCCTTCTATTCCTTCGGTGCTGGTAGAAACCTCGTTTATCACCAACCCCGGTGAGGAGCGCCTGTTAGGTACCACTGCCTTTCGCGAAAAAATTGCCCGCGCCATCGCAGACGGTGTGATCAATTTCTTCCACTATTACGACGTTCACCAACGTAAGCCGCGCTAGACCTGCAAAATACGGGGCGAGAAGGTATACTTGCCGCCCTGTTCAGTTACCCATTGCGAAAACCCGTATGAGTTTACCCACCATTGCCGCAGTAAAATCCTTCCTGCTGGCGTTGCAAGACAAGATTTGTGAGCAGTTGGTCCAGGCCGATGGCGGCGCCGATTTTAAGGAAGATCGCTGGACGCGTGAAGAAGGCGGCGGTGGCCGTAGCCGGGTGCTGACTAACGGTGCGGTATTCGAACAGGCCGGAGTAAACTTTTCCCACGTTTCCGGTGCCACGCTGCCCGCCTCTGCTACTGCGCATCGCCCTGAGCTGGCCGGGCGTAGCTTTCAGGCGATGGGCGTTTCGCTGGTGATCCATCCGCTCAGCCCCTATATACCGACCAGCCATGCCAACGTGCGTTTCTTTATCGCGGAAAAACCGGGCGAAGAGCCGGTTTGGTGGTTTGGCGGCGGCTTTGACCTAACGCCCTTCTATGGCTTTACCGAGGACGCCGTTCACTGGCACCGCACAGCGCTTCAACTCTGCGCCCCCTTCGGCGACGACGTGTACCCGAAATACAAAAAGTGGTGCGATGACTATTTCTTTATCAAACACCGTAACGAAGCCCGCGGTATCGGCGGCCTGTTCTTTGACGATCTGAATGCCCCGGATTTCGAAAGCTGCTTCGCGTTTACCCAGGCGGTAGGTGAAGGCTTCCTGGAGGCCTATCTGCCGATCGTGGAAAGACGTAAAGCACTGCCTTGGGGCGACCACCAACGCCAGTTTCAGCTGTATCGCCGTGGCCGCTATGTCGAGTTTAATCTGGTGTGGGATCGCGGTACGCTGTTCGGCCTGCAAACCGGGGGCCGCACCGAATCGATCCTGATGTCGATGCCGCCTTTGGTGCGTTGGGAATATAACTTCCAGCCCGCAACCGACAGCCCGGAAGCCGCGCTATACCGTGACTTTCTGCCAGTACGCGACTGGCTACAGGAGCAATAATAATGCAGATTTGGGTCGATGCTGACGCCTGTCCAAACGTGATCAAAGAAGTGCTGTTCCGTGCCGCAGACCGTGCGGCAATGCCTGTCACCCTGGTGGCTAATCAGCCTTTGCGCACGCCCCCTTCGAAATTTATCCGCACCTTGCAGGTTGCTGCAGGATTTGACGTGGCGGATAACGAAATCGTGCGCCGCTGTGAAAAAGGCGATCTGGTGATCACCGCGGATATCCCGCTGGCCGCCGAAGTGATAGAAAAAGGCGCTATCGCCCTGAATCCTCGCGGTGAGCGTTATACGCCAGACACCATTCGTGAACGCCTGAACATGCGTGATTTTATGGATACCCTGCGCTCCAGCGGGATCCAGACCGGGGGGCCGAACACTCTCAACCAGCGCGATCGCCAGCAGTTTGCCAATGAGTTGGACAAGTGGCTGCAGCAGGCGAAACGGGCCAATTAGCACCGGAGGCCCCCTCCATCAGCTTAGAAGCGCACCTCGCCACCAAACAGATAAGTCCGCGCGCGGGCGGTGTTGGCCGCGGTTGCCTCATCCCCCTGTATCGGCAGCATATTCAGCTTGTTAAGCGCGTCGGAATAGCTTTTGTCCATCACGTTCTGCACGCTGAATTTCAGCAAAACATTACGGTTGATCTGATAGGTGCTGTACAGATCGATAACGGTGGGAATATTTGGCATCTCCTGTTTCATCAACATCCCGTTTTCCTCACTCATTTCAAAGTCAGGAGAAAGGCGGCGAGCCTTGCCGGTATATTTGATGATGCTACCCACGGTCAGCGCTTCGTCAAAGAAACGTAACCCGCTATCCAGCGTGAAGTACATGTCCGGCAGTTCATTGATATCCCCCGCGCCAAAGTAGCTACTGGCGATAGAGGTAGGTTGGTCAGTATGCTGTTTGCTAAATGAGGCACGGGCAAAACCGCGGCCAGCATCATAGTTAGCTTCCAGCTCCACCCCGTGGGTACGTACCGGCGTCAGGGAGTTGACGTAGATATACATATTATCCGAGAACTCTTCGCTGGCATCGCTCCAGTCATTCTGCAAGTTCTCACCCAAACTACACTTGCGGCCATTGCGGCACACCATGTAAGACTCGCTGAAGATATAGTTTTTGATTTTACTGGTGTAAACCACCGCCTTAAAGCGCAGGGTGTCCTGCTTGAACAGCAGATCGTTGCCGCTGAGGTTGAAGCCCGCTTGCCAGGTTTCTGAACGTTCGCCTTTCAGGAACGGGTTCATCGAAGCGCCGCCGGAATTAGAGAAGAACACTTCCTGAATATTAGGAGCGCGCATCGATTTACTGTAGCTGGCAAAAGGTTGCAGCCAAGGCGTGACCTGTGCAGACAGCATCACCGACGGGTTAAATCCGTGCTCCTTCAGATCGATATTGGCACTGCCCTGCGGAAAACACTCCACCCGCAAATCACAGGCCGGTTTAAAGCCGGTGAGCTTGTTGTTGGCATAATTGAGATTGAGATCGAGCTGGTAGATATCACGGTTGAGCTGCAAGCCGGTGTACAGGCTGGCGATACGCTGGTCGCCCGACGGAGCAAAGGTGTTGTTCTCGATCGCCTCATGCGCCGTCTGCGGATCCTCAATCTGCGATTCAACGTGCTTGTCGTACTGATTGCGCATCAGTTTACCGCCGTAGGTGAATGCTACGTCGGTCTGCCACAGGCTAAAGCGGCTGGTATTATTGATATCCAGCGCGTCGGAGCGGTTTTCCGCATTGGTATTAAAGAAAGTGAACAGTGAATCGCTGTCATACTTCTGATTACCCTTGCTGTGGCTGGCGGTCATATTCAGATCCACCAGCTCAGAAAATGGCGCGTAGTGATATTTGAGATAAAAATCGTTGCTGTCGATATCGCGGCGCGAGAATTTATTCTGGTAAGTACGGGCAGATAATTCAATGCTGTGATATTCGTTGGGCTTGATATCCACCTTGAACAGCTGCGACTTGGGGTTTTGCTTCATAAACTCGTCGTAACCAAAATCTTCACTGCTCACGCCGTCGCCGTTGTTGAAGTTGGAATAGATGGAGCTGCCGCTAATGGCCGCCATCACGCCCAAACTGCCGGTATCGGTGAACGCCGCCCCTTTGGCCCCAACGGCGATCATACCGCTGCGGCCAATACCGTTATTGCCCACGGAGAACTTGGTACGCACGCCAAACGGATTATCGGCAAACACCACATCATCCACGCCGATAGTGCGGAAGTTGGCGCTGCCCGCCAATGCGTTCACCCCAGATGCACCGCTGTTCTCACCACGCGCCACATCGACCCCAACAATAAAATTCGGGTCGATCAGCACGCCGGATTGATTGTTGGTGGAACCATGGGACATCACGCCAGAGGTCGAGGTGCCAAAATAGCTCTGGGTAATGCCATCAACCATGGTATTTACCCGGCCAAAACCGCTCATCCCACGGATATTGACGCTGACCGCCCCCTGGCTGGGATCGATTTGAGTAAAGGTGCCGGGCATGCTGCGCAGGATATTATCTATCGACTGTAGATTTTTATTTTCGTCGCGCGAACTGAATGCCCCTGGCTTTTCCAATGCCTCCTGTTCGCTGTTATTAGCCGCCGCCGAAACGTTCAGCGGGCTGAATACCGCCTGGCCTTTATTTTCTACGGCCAACAGCGGGCCAGCCAAAACCATACCGGTGCCGACCGCACCAATAAGCAGTTTAAATTTCATATATCCCCTAAAGTATTGCTATCAAAATCAGTGAGTGATCAATGCTCAGCAGAAAATACCGCCAGGTAGGCGGAAATTAATTATGGTTATTATCTGCCGCGCAGCCATTAAGCTGCGCGGCCAAGATCCTTATTTTTGTGTTTTTTCGTCCATTGCTAAAATAAAGCTGTATTCCAGCGCGCTATTTTCCAACCGACTCAAGCGGCCCGATTTCCCCCCGTGGCCCGCCGACATATCCGTGGACAGCAATAACACCGCATCCCCCTGCTGGAATTGGCGCAGTTTGGCCACCCATTTGGCGGGTTCCCAATACTGTACCTGTGAATCATAAAGTCCGCTGGTGACCAACAGGTTCGGGTAGTGCTGCGCGCGCACATTATCGTACGGACTGTAGGACTTGATCAGCGCATAGGGCTGCGGCTGATTGGGGTTGCCCCACTCCTCGTATTCGCCAACGGTCAATGGAATGCTGTCATCCAACATCGTCGTCAGCACATCGACAAAAGGCACTTGCGCCACCACCGCGTTATACAGTTGGGGAGCCTGATTGATCACCGCTCCTACCAGCAAGCCTCCGGCACTGCCTCCCATCGCGTAAACGCGCCCCGGCTGCCCGTCCCCCTTATCGATCAGTGCCTGAGTGGCATCGATAAAGTCGTTGAAGGTGTTTGGCTTGTTCGCCAGTTTGCCCTGCTGATACCAGTCTTGCCCAAGCTCACCGCCGCCGCGTACGTGGATCAGCGCATAGACGAAACCACGATCCAACAGGCTAATGCGGTTGGCGCTGAATGCAGGATCCATGCTCATGCCATAGGCGCCGTAGCCGTATACCACCAACGGACTTTTGCCAGGTTTGAATTTGGCGCTGTTGTATACCAGCGAGACCGGCACCTTTACTCCGTCGCGGGCGGTGATCCACAAACGCTCACTGTGATACAGACCTGGTTCTACGCCCTTCACCTCCTGCCGTTTCAGTAACTCGCGTTTGCCGCTGTTGAGATCCCATTCATAGGTGCTGGTTGGCGTGGTCATGGCCGAATAGCCATAGCGCAGGCGGTCACTTTCCGGGTCCGGGTTGTAGCCCAGCCAGGCCATATAGCTGGCATCATCAAACGGAATGCTGCGTTGCTCGCCCCCTTGCCAGGCAATCTGCCGCAGATGCACCAGGCCTTCGCTGCGCTCTTTCACCACCAGCCAGTCACGAAACAGGGCAAAGCTTTCCAACTCACTGTTTGCCTGTGGAGCGATCAGGGGCCGCCATGGCTGGCTCGCGGATGCGGTCTGGTACAAACCGAAATGCGGGCTTTGATGATTGGAACGTAGATAAAACTCACCCCGATAATGGTCGAGGTAATATTCGCGCCCGGCCTGACGCGGGGCAAAAAGTTGTACCGGAGTTTGCGGCCGGTTGGCGTCGATCAGACGCACTTCGGAAGTGGTATTCCCGCTGATGGTGACAATCACATAATCCCGCGAAGAGGAGCGACCCAGGCTCAGGTAAAATGCCCCATCGTTTTCCTGATACACCAGCTTATCGGCAGCCACCGGCGTACCAAATTGATGGCGGTAAACCTGATAGGGTGACAGCGTTTGGGGATGATTGCGCACATAGAACAGGCTGTTGCCGTCGTTGGCCCACACCATATTGCCCGAGGTGTTTTCAATCACCTCTTTGGCCCAAGCGCCGCTAGCCAGATCGCGCAGGGAAATACGGTACTGCCTGCGCCCTTGAGTATCCTCCGCCACGGCCAGGCGGCGGTTATCTTCACTGACCGCCATTCCCCCTACGCGGTAATAATCTTGGCCCTGGGCGCGCTGATTGGCATCCAGCAACGTCTGCCAGGCGGAGTCACCCGCCACTGGCTGCCGCTGGTAGACGGCAAACTCCTTACCCGCATCAATGCTTTCCTGATAGCGGTAGCCATTGAGCTGGTAGGGAACCGAGCGATCTTCCGGGCTCATGCGGCCCAGCATCTCGTGATACAACCGATCGCGCAGCGTCTGGTGTGGCTGCATCACCTGTTCGGTATAACGGTTTTCAGCCGTCAGATAAGCCAACACCTGTTTATTCTGGCGGCCATCATCGCGCAGCCAATAATAATTATCGATTCGTGTTTCGCCCTGGGCGGTTAATTTATGTGGAATAATTTGAGCCTGGGGCGGCGGCACCGCCGCCTTGGTGATAAAGCTTAATAACCCCATGGAAATCAGTAGATAAGTCACCAAAGGCCTGCGGCAGCGAGCCGATTGAACAGGTAATGTCATAACCCCTCACGATAATTTGAGCATAGCTTGCCCCTCTCCTGTTGCGCACAACAAGAGATAAAGCCTGATGGGTAAATACTTTATGGCTGGCTTACAACAGCGCCAGGTTAAAATCCACTGCCATGGTCACGGCAATCTTGCCTTGGCGCAGCATCTCCGCCGGTGGCGAAGGTAACGGCTGCGCACGCAATATCACCGCCAGCGCTTCACGATCTAACGACGCGGTAGCGGAGGGCGTTTTCAGTACGACATCGGCCACTCGCCCCTGAGCATCCACCACAAAACTCACCACCGGTGCCCCCGAACGCTGACGCCGTTTGGCATCTGCCGGATAGCGCTTCACCCGGTTGAGCATCCCTTTGACCTGACTCTCCCAGGAAAGCTTGGCCTGTGCCTGCGCGGTAGAATCGCTGTTTAACGGTGCCGCCACGCGCTGTGCCAGGTTTTGCGCCTTGGGTGCCGCCGTGCTGGCTGCTGCAGAATGCGTGACGTCTTGCTCTTTCTCCATCGGAGTTGGCGGCTTTGGCGGCGCTTTGCGCTGCTGCTTATGCGCATTTTTACTGCGCTCGGCCACCACAATTTTTGCCGCTTCGGCACGTGCCAGTTCAGGCATCTCCGGCTCCCGCTGCTGTTGCGCAGGCTGTGCCGCCGAACTGTCCGCCTGTTGCTGCAATCCCAGCGGCAACGGCTTGGGCTGGCTTGGCGCTTCGATCTGCGCCGCCCAACTGAGCATGATCGCCGGTGGTGGCATCAGCACCGGCGGCAGCGAGGTTTGTGGCCAGTAAAACAGCAATACCAGCGCCAGATGGATGCCTAGCGCATACAGTAAACCACGCCCCCAGCGCGGCTGCGGCAGAGTTGCCGCCTGAGGGCCATAAGGCTGACTAAACATAGGGATAGTAGATTACCTAATTACGAATGATTGCAGATCACATTTGCTAATGATAATCATTTGTAAATGTTAATGACAGATCTTTTCGCTATCCTGACGTAATCATTTTGCGGTTGGCGTGACCCACAGGTAATCCGCCATAGGCCGATCGATGGCCACGCCCTGCTCTGCCAGCATCAACACCGTAAATTTGGCTTCGGGCTGCAGATCCTGGATGTGCAGTGGCACACCGACCGTTCTGGAGGCGTGATAACCGCCCACCATCAGCAGTGCCGGGGTGGGTGCAGCCAGTAAACTTTCGGCCATACGGCGATCGCGCTGCTGCTGAATGGCGAGCATGGCATGCAGCTGCACCGCATCAATTTTGCCGTCATGGGAATCACGGATGGTGGCGGCGAGCGCCTGCTGGACTTCTGGCCGCACGGAGAGCTGGCCTTTGGGGAATTCGGGCCGCTGATAAAACGCCATGATTTCGCTGCGATCGAGGTTGGCGGATAACAGAGGATAAGGTGCACGCATCGCCGCCATTACCACGTCGCCATACAGTGACCACTTCCAACTGGCTTGCCAGGCGGTCAGTTCAGCTACGCGGCTATCTCGTACCGTCGGTTCGGTTTGCAGCCACTGCTTTACTTCATCCACTTTGCCTTGCTGGCTGGGTGTGATCATCTCCATCAGCACGCTGCCCTGCGGTCTTAGCTTGGGTAATTGCTCTACCAGCCACAGTTCGATCTGGTGGTGATAAGGATTGTCGTGCTTTTCACCCACGATCACCCGTGGCTGATCTGCCAGGCGCGTCAGTAACTGCTGCGGCGTCAATGTCTCGCCACTGCGCAAATCAACAATCTTGCCTAGCGTGGTGATGTCGCTTTTCGGTGAGGACACAGGCCCTTGGCTACAGGCTGTAAGCACCAGCGTTGCAAACACTATCAAAAATTTCATGACGTCTTTCCTTACACAAAAGTGGCGACATTATAGATAATAATTATCATTTGCATATAGGAATTGGCAGCACCTGGTAGCTGACAGCCGTTTTTTCGTTACCGTGTTTTGAGTTACGTTGATTTCGCGAAATGGAACGGGTATAACTGATAGCCATTTAGACGTCTATACGGATAGAGTGTTATGCAACCTGCCGCTGAAGGGCAATTCAAACGCACCATGAAAGCCCGGCATTTGGTGATGCTGTCGCTGGGCGGCGTGATCGGTACCGGTCTGTTTTTCAACACCGGCTATATCATCTCCACGACCGGTGCTCTAGGCACCCTGCTGGCCTATTTGATTGGCGCTGTCGTGGTCTATCTGGTCATGCTGTGTCTGGGGGAACTTGCCGTCGCCATGCCGGAAACCGGCGCATTTCACGTCTATGCAGCACGCTATCTTGGCCCGGCTACCGGCTATACCGTTGCCTGGCTGTACTGGCTGACCTGGACCGTCGCGTTGGGTTCGAGCCTGACCGCCGCTGGTTTCTGTATGCAATACTGGTTTCCACAATCACCGGTCTGGTTGTGGTGTCTGATTTTCTGTCTGGCCATTTTTCTGCTCAATGTCATTACCACCCGCTTCTTCGCCGAAAGTGAATTCTGGTTCTCGCTGATCAAGGTGATCACCATTCTGGCGTTTATCGTGCTGGGTGGTGCAGCCATGTTTGGCCTGATCCCGATGAAAGACGGCACGCCAGCGCCCTTCCTGAGTAACCTGACCTCATCGGGTTGGCTGCCCAATGGTACATTACCGATCCTGATGACCATGGTAGCGGTCAATTTCGCCTTCTCCGGCACTGAGCTGATCGGCATTGCGGCGGGCGAAACCGAAAATCCGGAAAAAGTGGTGCCCTGGGCCATCCGCACCACGGTGGTCCGCCTGATGGTGTTCTTTATCGGTACGGTATTTATTCTAGCAGCGCTGATCCCTATGGAGCAGGCGGGGATCGTGAAAAGCCCGTTTGTCCTGGTCTTTGAGCGCATTGGGGTGCCTTATGCCGCCGATATTTTTAACTTCGTGATCCTGACCGCCATTCTCTCGGCCGCCAACTCCGGGCTGTATGCTTCAGGGCGCATGCTGTGGTCGCTGGCTAATCAGCGCACCCTGCCTGCCTATTTTTCACGGGTGAATGCGCGCGGGATCCCGATGAATGCGTTAACGTTCAGCATGCTCGGCGGCGTGCTGGCCCTGTTGACCAGCGTGATCGCTCCCGATACGGTGTTTGTCGCACTGTCTGCCATTTCCGGCTTTGCGGTCGTTGCCGTCTGGCTGAGCATCTGTGCCTCCCACTACGTTTTTCGCCGCCGTTATCTGCGCAGCGGTCAACCGATTGAAGGGCTGAAATACCGTGCACCAGGCTATCCGCTGACGCCTATTGTCGGCTTTGCGCTGTGTTTATTGGCCTGTATCGGCCTGGCATTCGACCCAGAGCAACGCGTGGCGCTGTATTGCGGCCTGCCGTTTGTGGCGATCTGCTATCTGGCCTATTACCTGACCCGGCGTTCCGGGCAGAAAAACCTACTGAACACCGGAGAAGAACATGTCGGTTAACAACCCTCTGGCCGCCTTGCTGGCCGATAACCGCACGTTGATTTTGGACGGGGCAATGGCCACCGAACTGGAGGCCCGAGGTTGCGATCTCACCGATCCGCTGTGGTCGGCAAAAGTGCTGATTGAAAACCCGGAGCTGATTTATCAGGTGCATCTGGACTACTTCAAGGCAGGAGCACAGTGCGCCATTACCGCCAGCTATCAGGCCACGCCCCAAGGTTTTTTACGCCGGGGCCTGGATGAGCCGCAATCGTTGGCACTGATCGCCCAGAGCGTCCACCTGGCACAGCAGGCGCGCGCCGATTATCTGGCCCAGCGCCCACAGCGATTACCTTTGCTGGTCGCGGGTTCAGTCGGCCCTTATGGTGCCTACCTGGCGGACGGCTCTGAATACCGTGGCGACTACCATCTACCGCAAGCAGAGATGATCGCGTTCCATCGTCCGCGTATCACTGCTCTGGCCAACGCCGGAGTGGATCTGCTGGCATGTGAAACGCTGCCTTCTTTCGCCGAACTACAGGCTCTGCTGGCGCTGCTGGAGGAGTTCCCAGCGCTGGGTGGGTGGTTCTCTTTCACTCTGCGCGATAGCCAGCATCTCAGCGATGGCACGCCGCTGGCCGTCGTGATGGCTGAGCTTAACGATAACCCGCAGGTGCTGGCAGTTGGCGTCAATTGTATCGCGTTGGAAAACGTCACTCCGGCGTTGCAGCAGCTTGCCTCGCTGAGCGATAAACCGTTACTGGTTTACCCTAACTCTGGCGAACATTACGACGCGGTGAGTAAAACCTGGCACAGCTGTGGTAACCACCAGCAGCATCTGATCAATCAGTTAGCCGATTGGCAGCATGCCGGTGCCCGCTTGATTGGCGGCTGTTGCCGAACCACGCCTGCCGATATTCAGGCGATTGCCGAACGCTGCCACGCATAAAAAAACCCCCTGTAGCCGAAGCCGCAGGGGGTCAATTTCACGCTATTACAGCGGTTGGGTTTGTGCTTCTACGACTGCCAATGCCACCATGTTGACGATACGGCGCACCGAGGCGATCGGCGTCAGGATATGTACCGGCTTGGACACGCCCATCAATACCGGCCCTACCGTCACCCCTTCGGAAGAGGAGACACGCAGCAGGTTGTAGCTGATCCGCGCCGCTTCCATACTTGGCATGATCAGGATGTTGGCGGAGCCTTTCAGCGGGCTGTCCGGCATCAAATCGTGGCGGATACTTTCCACCAGCGCGGCGTCACCGTGCATCTCACCGTCGATCTCCAATCCTGGTGCCATCTGATTGACCAGCTCCAGCGTTTTACGCATTTTGCTCGCCGACGGGCAGTTGGAAGAACCAAAGCTGGAGTGGGACAACAGTGCTACCTTCGGCTCAATCCCGAAGCGCCGTACCGTGTCTGCCGCCATCAGGGTGATTTCCGCCAGCTGTTCCGGCGTTGGGTCATCGTTGACGTAGGTATCGGCGATAAAGGTGTTACCGCTCGGCAGCAGTAAGGCGTTCATTGCCCCTGCCACATGTACCCCTTCACGGAACCCGAATACCTTTTCCACCACGTCATAATGCTCGTGGTAGCTGCCGATGGTGCCACAGATCATGGCGTCGGCTTCCCCACGGTGCAACATGATGGCAGCAATCAGCGTTGGGTTACCGATCACCGCACGGCGAGCCTGCTCCTGGGAGACGCCACGGCGCTTCATGATCTGGTAATACTCACCCCAGTATTCATTGAAACGCGGATCGGACTCGTTATTCACCACTTCAAAGTCTTTGCCCGGCGTCAGCTGCAGGCCGAGTTTCTTCAGGCGCATTTCAATCACGCTTGGGCGGCCCACCAGGATTGGGTAAGCCAGCCCCTGCGATACCAGCTCTTGGGTGGCATGCAGTACGCGCTCTTCTTCACCCTCGGCCATTACCACGCGTTTCACTTCTTTCTTCGCCTGGGAGAAGATCGGCTTCATAAACAGGTTGGTTTTGTAGACGAACTCGGTCAGCTTCTCCACGTAGGCATCAAAGTCTTCGATCGGGCGCATCGCCACGCCGGAATCCATGGCTGCCTTGGCTACCGCCGGGGCGATTTTGACAATCAGGCGCGGGTCGAACGGTTTGGGAATGATGTATTCCGGACCAAAGGAGAGGTCCTGATCGCCATACGCCGAAGCCACCACGTCGCTCTGCTCTGCCAGCGCCAGATCGGCAATGGCGTGCACGCAGGCCAGCTTCATCTCTTCGTTGATGGTGGTGGCCCCCACATCCAGCGCGCCACGGAAGATGAACGGGAAGCACAGTACGTTGTTTACCTGGTTGGGATAATCAGAACGGCCGGTACAGATGATCGCATCTGGGCGCACCGCTTTCGCCAACGGCGGCAGAATTTCCGGTTCCGGGTTAGCCAGCGCCATGATCAACGGATCTCTGGCCATGGTTTTCACCATCTCCTGCGTCAGCACGCCAGGGCCGGAGCAACCCAGGAAAATATCGGCATTGGGAATGGCATCTCCTAGCGTACGCTGGCCGTTATCCGCAATGGCATACGCCGCCTTGGTTTCTTCCATCTTGGCGTCACGGCCCTGATAGATCACGCCTTTGGAGTCGCAAACGGTGATGTTCTGCTTGCTCAGACCCAACGCGACCAGCAGGTTCAAACAGGCAATGGAGGCCGCACCGGCCCCCGATACCACCAGACGTACGTCGGAGATGTTTTTCTTCACCACCCGCAGGCCATTGAGCACCGCAGCGGTGGTAATAATCGCCGTGCCGTGCTGATCGTCATGGAACACCGGGATCTTCATGCGCTCACGCAGTTTCTTCTCAATATAGAAGCACTCGGGCGCTTTGATATCTTCCAGGTTAATGCCGCCGAAGGTCGGTTCCAGCGCGGCGATCACGTCAATCAGCTTGTCAGGATCGAGTTCATCGACTTCGATATCGAACACGTCAATACCGGAAAACTTCTTAAACAGAACCCCTTTACCTTCCATGACCGGCTTACCGGCCAGCGCACCGATATTCCCCAACCCCAGCACCGCGGTGCCGTTGGAGATCACCGCCACCAGGTTACCCTTGGCGGTATATTTATAAGCAGCCAGCGGATCGGCGGCAATTTCCAGACAGGGAGCAGCCACGCCCGGCGAATAGGCCAAGGCCAGATCGCGCTGCGTTGCTAGCGGTTTAGTCGGCGATACCTGGATCTTCCCTGGGACCGGAAACTGATGGAAATCAAGGGCACTCTGTTTGAGCTGTTCGTCCATTATGGGTTCCTTTGCTTTCTTCTTTTATGTTGAGGTAAGGCTTTATCGCTGAACTAGTATAGTGAGAGAATCGTCACAAACTTTGAAGCGTGCCATAACCTTGGGCGAAACTTGTAAATAAAAGTTAAAAGGAAGTTAAGCGAACAGAAAAGCAGCAGTTTTGATCACCTCAGGAGTCGCCATTGACCGCTCAAGCCGGATAATCTTTGAACGGTAATTGGAAATGTGGCCCATCTTTCAGCGTTTTCCATCCCCCGCCCCACTCGACATCAACACCGCACTCTAACCCGGCACGCCGCACCGCCGATGCGATCTGGGCATAGTAATCCCATTCCCAAGACACCGCCCCTGAAGGCATAGCTACTACGTCAACCGCATGCCCGGTAAGATGGCGGCTTCTAAGCGTTTGGCTTTTTCCCTCACGCAGCAAATCCCGTTGGCGGGCCATGGAGCGCAATCCTTCTGTGACGGTGAACGGCACCAGCGAATAGCGCAGCGCCAAACGCATCACCCGCACCAAATCGGGGTGCACCCCGAGCAGGTTTTTCTCGCTGCGCGCGTTGAATTTAATCTCCGTGTTTTCACTTATCATTGTTAAATCCTGTTTTTTTGCCAATAAATCGTTTAATTAAATCGCCAAGATAATCTGCGCCGAGAAAACCAATTAATACGCTGATGGTATTAGCCCATGCCAACTCCAGACCCATCAGCGATAACAGATCCCGAATGGTTAATGCCAACAGGGCACAAATACCGGCGTTTAATAACCGGCGGCGTGATGGCATATTCAGATAGGCGCCTTTCAATAACGCCATAGAGCCCGCTAAAAGGGCATTAAAGACCGGTTGCAGATATTCACAGACTCGCTGAATGATTGCGCCAACGGCGTCTGGCTCAAAGCTGGACATGGCTCCTCCTGGTTATTATTAGCCGCATTAACTTTTAAACGCTCAATACAATTAGGCGACGCGAACTATCCAACCGAATGACTGGAATAACATCAAATGCTATCGCTCTTTAATAATTGGACAATTCAGGAGGATAATTATACCGACAACCTCAGCGCTGTCGTTTGCTTTGCGTTGTTAGAGCGCTCACCGGACAAGGGCCGGAGGTGAGCTTTACCAGAAGGGGAAATCGCAAAGGGTTTAACCTGACGCAGTTAAACCCTTTTTTGCCACAGCGATTACTGTGACATATTAAGAATGGTGCGGATGTTGAGGGCGCTGGTCGCGATAATATCGATCGCCCCGGTACGCAGCGCGCCCAGAATAGCCAACGCTTTGGTATTCTCAGAGGCAATGGCAATCACACAAGGGATTTTCCGCAGCTCATCAATGCTCAGACCAATGACGCGATCGTTCATCACCGTATCCACATGCATCCCCTGCGCATTGAAAAAGTCATAACCGGCGATATCACCGATCACTCCCTGATTCAGACTGGCATCAATGATCTCGTGAGGAGTAAACCAGCCAAGCTTTACCATGTAGCTGTTTTCGTTCATATCACCGATCCCCACCAGAGCCACATCGGCCTTGCGCGCCCGATCCAGGGTTTCCTTGATGGTACCGTTTTGCATAAACGCCTCTTTCAGCGCCCGGTTTTCGACATATGCCGGGGCATACAGCGTCTCGCTGCTACCACCAAACTTCTTCGCCAGACGGCGGCTGATGTGATCAGCATTTATAGCGTCACCAGGGCGATGCGTTCCCCCAATGCCACAGATAAATTTACAGCTTTTTGGTGCCACGCTGCCCACATGGTCGGCAATCGCGGCCACGTTACGCCCTTGGCCAACCGCCAGCACCATATCATCTTTCAGGGTCATGGCCAGATAACCGGAAACCAATGCTGCTACCTGACGCCGCTGTTCTTCCTCATCCTGATGATCCAGCGCGATTAATGCACGGCTGAGGGAGAAACGCTCCAGCATTTGCTGCTCCAGCCGGGTACTGAATACCGGATGATAGCGGACGGTGATCTCAACAATGCCTTCTTCTTTGGCCCGCTTGAGTAAACGCCCGACCTTAATCCGCGAAATACCGAACTTTTTTGCAATCTCCTCCTGAGTGATTTCGTCCTGATAATAAGCCACGGCAATTTCAGTCAGCAGTTCGTTATCCTGGGATCCTGTTTTTTTTTCCATCCGTTACACGTTTCCCCACGGCAGATTGGTCTTTTTCAATAGAAGATGGGTTCAGCATGCCGAACCCAGCTTATCGCATTGCTCGCTAGTATAACCTGTTCAGGCGGCAACGGTATTCAAGCGTTGTTCTACCGCATCGGCCAGTTGGCATAAAAGTAGGCAACAGGATACCGCACCGGCATCCAGCACGCCGCGCGAACGTTCCCCCAACCGGCTCGCACGGCCAATCTTGGCAACCAGATCGCGGGTTGAATCACGCCCGGCCACGGCAGCTTGTTTCAACTGCTCCAGCGCACCACTGAAGCTATCGCCGCGCCGAACCGCCTGCTCATACCCTTCTATCGCAGGGATCAACGTATCCATCAGGCACTTGTCGCCGACGCCAGCACTGCTGATGTCCTGCAGTTCAGTGAGCCCATTGCACAACATGGCCAGAAATACCTGTTTATCCAGCGCCATTTTATCGCGCACGCTGTCGGCCATGCCCATGAACAGGCTGCCATACAGCGGCCCCATCGAGCCACCAATCCCTTCCATCAGCGCGTCCGCTACCGCTTCGAAAGCCTGTGCCAACGACAGATTTTGGCCCTTGATGGCCTCACCACATAAGGTGAAGCCTTTTGACATATTAATGCCGTGATCGCCGTCGCCAATCGCGCCATCTATTTCACTGAGATACTCACGATTGCTGACAATCACGCCAATCAGCGCCGTGACGATCTCGTTGCCATACTGCGTCGAAATTTGTGTGGTCATGATTCACTCCACCTGAGTTAGGCCCAATGAATGAGCGGGCATATCGAGCAACGTTTTCAATTGGTCGTCGAGCTTCATCACGGTTAGCGTCACCCCCATCATTTCCAGTGAAGTAAAATAGTTACCCACGTAGCGACGGTGAACCTTGATGCCACGCTCCGTCAGCCGCTTTTCAATCTCGGCATAATAGATGTAGAGCTCCATCACCGGCGTGGCCCCCAACCCGGAAATCAACAAGGCGACTTCCTGCCCCTTGTTCAACGGCATATCATTGAGCACAAAGTCGAGCATGGTGCCAGCCATCGCGGACGCCGACTGGATCGGTGATACCTCAATCCCAGGCTCACCGTGATGGCCAATCCCGATCTCCATTTGGCCATCGGCTATATGGAAGTTGGGCTTACCTACCGCAGGGATGGTGCAAGAGCTTAGCCCGACGCCGATCGAGCGGCAATGGCCAATCGCCTTTTGCGCAGCAGCGATCACTCCGTCAAGATCGTAACCTAACGCTGCAGCAGCGGCTCCGACTTTCCACATCAGAATTTCACCGGCGACGCCACGGCGCTTTTCAATTTCACTGGCGGGCGCAGAGGCAACATCATCATTTGCCACCACAGTTTTTACCGTGATACCGGCGGCACTGGCCTTCTTCATCGCCATTTTGACGTTCATATTATCGCCAGCATAGTTGCCATACAGGCAGGCGACTCCCGCCCCGCTGTCCGCGGCCTTGAACGCATCCAGAAATGCCCCCGCCGTTGGCGAAGAGAAAATCTCACCGATGGCCACAGCATCGAGCATGTTCTTGCCAACATAGCCCAGAAACGCTGGCTCATGCCCCGAGCCCCCACCGGTAACAATACCCACCTTGCCTTGGATCGGTGCAGCAGGGTATTTGAGGACTCGTGCATTATCGGTCGCGGTGAAATATTCCGGATGAGCCTTCAGATAGCCCTGAATGGCATCTTCCACGACGTGATCGGGATCGTTAATGATTCTGTTCATCATGGCCTCTCTTTTGCCTGAGTATCGAGTTATTGAATGGTGTAACCGCCGTCAACCACCAGATTGCTGCCGGTGATCATGCTGGCCGCATCGCTCGCCAGGAACAGCGCGCTGGCGGCAATATCCTCGGGTTCGGCAAAGCGCCTTAGGGGAATTTTCTGCTTCATTTGTTCCGCTACCTCGCCTGACCATGCTTTGCGCCCCAACTCGGTCAGCACCACCGTGGGTGAAATGGCGTTTACCCGCACGTTGTGCGGCCCCCACTCCAGTGCCAAAACCTGGGTCAAGCCAATCACGCCGGCCTTGCTGGCGCAGTAAGCCAGATGATTGGGCAAGGCGACTACACCGGCCTGCGAGGCCAGGTTGATAATGCTGCCACTGCCCTGACGAATAAAATAGTGGCCCACGGCCTGACTGGTAAGGAACACCCCTTTCAGGTTCACCGCCATGGTGCTATCCCAAGCGTCTTCGGGCAGTTCTTCCGCCGGATACAGCGCGACAATCCCAGCGCTATTGACCAGCACATCCAGCCGCCCGAAATGGGCATTGGCCTGCGCAACCGCCTGTTCTACCGAGGCTTTGTCGGTGACGTCCATCACGATGCCCAACGCCAGCTGCTCATCCAGCTGTTGGGCAATCTGCACCACCTGTGCAGCGCGATCCAACAGCACAACCTGCGCGCCGTTTTGCAGATAGCATTTGGCAATAGCCAGACCTATTCCCGCCGCGCCACCGGTGATCAACGCCACTTTCCCTTGCAAGACTCCCTTGCTTTGACCAGTAATCATAGAAAACTCCCTCAAACGGTTAGTTACGCCAAGCTGTGATGATTTTCTTCCACGGCGGCAGGCACGGCTTTAGGCAAGGTGACATATTTCATCAAGACGCCGCTGAACAAATACAGGCCGGTGAAAATCCAAATCACCCCGCTGCTCCCCAAGCTGCCGATAAACAACCCTACCACTGCCGGGCCAACGAAAGTGCTCAACCCCGCGCCGAGATTGAGGATCGACATGGCGGCACCTTTATTCTCCGGGGCCAGCGTTGGCATAATGGCCGAAAGAGGCACGAAGGCAGCCAGGCAAGCACCGAATAGCCCGGCGGCCACGACGGTCAGCAGATAATTGGGGCCGAGGAAGTAAGGCACGTAATAGAACATCAGCGTGGTGATAGCGCAGCCGACGCAACCGAACCACATAACGACGTTACGCCAGCCCAAGCCGTCGCTGATCACCCCAAAGATCAGGTTGAAGATAATGTTCACCGTCCACAGTGCCGCATACATCTGTAGCCAGTCAGTGCGGCTAAACCCGATATCCATCATGTACATCGGCATAAACACCACGAAGCCATACGCCGCAGAGGTATTGATGGTGCGGACAATGCCACCCAGGCCGATTTTCGGGTTCTCAAACGCAATGGTGATCCCCTTTAGCACATAGCTGAGAGAGGCTTTTTGCCTGTCCCCCACGTCACTATGGCCAGGGGTGCGGTTAAGCATCAGTGCTATCATCGCCCCGAGTACCACAAAGATTAATGCGCTCCATAAGGTGTGAATTTCCCCCAGGTACGGCAGCATGATGCTGGAGTAGAGCACGCCCAGTACGCTCAACCCACCGCTGTAGACAAACCAGAAAATCCCCACGGCGGAACCCAGCCTTTCCGGCGGAGCCTCATAGGCGACCCACACCAGAAAACCATAGGCAAACAGGGGATAGCCCAGCCCGCGCAGCGCATAGGTCGGTATCATCACCGACAGATTATTACTGGGTAATCCCCACACCAGAAAACACACCGAACCCAGCAAGAACAGCAACAATCCAGCCAGCATGACGCGGCGAGCGGTAAAGATTTCCGCCAAGACGCCGGAAAACCAGGCGGAGATTGCCGCAGCAAAACCGTAAACGCTAAACAGCAGCGCAGATTCTTGAATGGTTAAGCCTTTGCCGATCAGATAAGGTGAAAGCCAGCCTTGTTCCAGCCCTTCCCCCATCATAAAGACCAACACACCGGCATAACCGAGCATTAATTTTGGTGACAGACCAATGCGATGAATCAGTCCATTCAGCATAAAACACCCCAGCACATTGAATTGTGGAGGTGCAGGCTAGCCCGCACCCGAAGAATGATGCAGGCATTACAGATTCGGGTTGAGCACCACTTTGATTGAGCCGACGCCCCGTTTCATCATGGCGAAGCCTTCAGCAAACTGCTCCAGCGGCAACGTTTGGGTGACGACACCTTTGGTGGGCAAATCGCCATTGCGTATCCCTTCAATTACCAACGGATAACAGTAAGGACCCAGGTGCGATCCCAGCACGTCCAGCTCCTTACGATCGCTGATAATGCTCCAATCGACGGTCACCGGATCTTTAAACACCGAGAACTCGACAAAGGTGCCCAATTTGCGGATCAGCATCAGCCCCTGTTCGACAGATTGCTGCGCGCCGGTGGCTTCAATGTAGATATCGCAACCGTAGCCTTCGGTCATGTCTTTAACGATCGCCATCACATCATCGCGCAGTGGGTTCAGCACGACGTCAGCACCAAATTCTTTCGCCAACGCCAAGCGATCGTCAGACAGATCGAGCACCACCAGCTTCGATGGGCCGGATTTTTTAATCGCCCCGATCATCCCCAAACCCAGCGTTCCGGCCCCCGCCAGCACCACCACGTCACCCAGTTTGATGTTGGCGCGCTGTACCGCATGGAAAGAACAGGCATAGGGTTCGATCAGAATGGCGTCCTCGATCGGCATTTCCGCGGGGACGTGATAGTTGATGGCCTCTTTGGTGAACTTCATGTACTCAGCCATGCCGCCATTAACGTTTTTCTGGAAGCCGTACAGGTCGTGCTTCTCACACATCCAATACTGGCCACGGTTACAGAAGCGGCATTGCCAGCAGGGGACAATCTGTTCAGAGATCACCCGATCGCCCAGCTTAAATCCCTCAACGCCTTCACCATAGCCCACCACGTGGCCGATAAATTCGTGGCCGGGGATCATCGGCGCTTTGATGTAAGCCGGTTGTTTTTCATCCCCCCAAAAGCTGGCGGCCCCTTCAAACGCTTTAACGTCACCGGCGCAGATGCCGCAGGCTTCAACTTTCACCAGGATCTCTTGCGGGCCAATTTTCGGTACCGCCACTTGCTCTAAGCGGTAGTCCTTCGGGGCATAGGCCACCACCGCTTTCATGGTTTCAGGAATGCCTTCGGCCATGTTTGCCGCTGTTACGCAGTTCTGACACATAGTTCTATCCTCGGGTAGGGTTTATTTTTATGATCATAAGTACACACAAAGAACAAATAAACACTACATACTCTCAACATGTTTGCCCACCACTAACCTTTGAAATTGTGATCCTGCTCAAAAAGCCCTCTTTAAGTCATATGAAAGACCTTTAAGCCGGTTTATTCGTGATGTTAATCACCTTTAGTGGCCATAACCCCCCTAACAAAAATAAAAACAAATGAACATCAATTGAACATTTGATAAATCATGGTTATGGTAATAGCCATGACGCGCCACCGGGGATCGTCAGCCTTACCCTTGACCAGCAGGAGATGTGTTATGCAGCCTATTGCGATTGGCGCCGATGATGCCGCCATTGAACTGAAGAATGTGATCGTTGCGTTTCTGCAACAGCGCGATATTCCGGTCACCGACTACTCACCGGGAAGCGATACGGCCCCCATCGGTTATCCCGATATCGCCTTTCAGGTGGCGCAGGGCATTAAGGATGGGAAACACCAACGCGGCATTTTGCTGTGTGGCACCGGTATTGGCATGAGCATTGTGGCCAACAAGGTCCCGGGGATCCGTGCGGCACAGTGCCATGACACCTATTCGGCACAGCGCGCACGTAAAAGCAACGATGCACAAATCATCACGCTTGGCGCACGCGTCATTGGCCCGGAACTGGCAAAATCGATCGTTGAAGCCTGGTTGAGCTCTGAATTTGAAGGAGGAGGATCGGCGCCCAAGGTGGCAAGGATCGGCTATTACGAACAGGTCGTTGGCCAACGCTGAACCAACGTCGACAGAGGGTCACGGCTTGGGGGACCCAAGTGGTATTTATGCCCCCATTGTTTCTATCCATCGCAACAATCAGAAAAAGCGTATTTCATTCACTGACTAAATGGTGCAGTGTGTTTCACAATTAATGAAAATCGTTCTTATTTATCTTTACCCTATGGATTTCAAGTTGCAGCTAGGCGGCCAGTTCGCTCATCCTCAGGAGCTTACTTTAGTAAGTGACTGGGGTGAGTGATAAATCTGTCAGGAACAGATTTAAACGCTGCTTGCAGCGGCCCCGAAGGGGTGAGGCCCACGGATGGGCTGAGTTATGCAAACGCTGCAGCTTGAAAGACGACGGGTAAGCAAGGAGCTTATAAATGAACCAGTTAGACGCACTCAAACAGCTGACCGTGGTCGTTGCCGACAGCGGTGATATCGAATCCATCCGCCAGTTCGAACCGCAGGATGCCACTACCAACCCTTCGTTGATCCTCAAGGCCGCGGCGCTGCCGCAGTATAAGTCGCTGATCACCGAAGCGCTGGAGTACGCCCGCCAGCAAGGCGGCAGCAAAGAAACCCAGCTGATTAATGCCAGTGACAGACTGGCGGTGAATATCGGGGTAGAAATTCTAAAAAGCGTGCCGGGCCGTATCTCCACCGAGGTGGATGCCCGTCTATCCTTCGATCGCGGTATGTGCGTGGCCAAAGCACGCAAGCTGATCGGCATGTATCAAAACCAGGGCATCGATAAATCCCGCATTCTGATCAAGCTGGCAGCCACCTGGGAAGGGATTAAAGCTGCTGAAGAGCTGGAAAAAGAAGGCATCAACACCAACCTGACGCTGCTGTTCTCCTTTGCTCAGGCCCGTGCCTGCGCCGAAGCCGGTGTCTATCTGATTTCGCCGTTTGTTGGCCGTATCTACGATTGGTATCAGGCCAGACAGCCAATGACCGATTACGATGCCGAGCAGGATCCGGGCGTGAAGTCCGTCCGCACCATTTATGAATACTACAAACAGCACCGCTATCAGACCGTGATCATGGGCGCCAGCTTCCGTAAGGTTGAGCAGATCCTGGCGTTGGCGGGCTGTGACCGTTTGACCATTGCGCCAAACCTGCTGGAAGAGTTGAAGCAGAGCAATCAGCCTATCGAACGCAAACTGACGCCGTCTACCGAAGGATTTTATCAGCCTGCGCCACTGGCCGAGGCCGAGTTCCGCTGGTTGCATAACCAGGATGCCATGGCGGTTGAGAAGTTGGCCGAAGGCATTCGCTTGTTCGCCGTCGACCAGCAGAAGCTGGAAGATATGCTGATCGCACAGCTGTAAGACGATGATAGAAAAGTGAGATCGGCAAAGCAATTGCCCCTCACCCTAACCCTCTCCCACAGGGAGAGGGGACCGATCGAGTGTGTTTTAAAGGTAGTGACTCACTTTGGCTAAGGACGATCAAGCTAGCTAAAATGACTTCTTTATTTTCAAACGAGTAGGGGCTAACAGCTCTCTCTCCCTGTGGGAGAGGGGACCGATCGAGTGTATTTTAAAGGTAGTGACTCACTTTGGCTAAGGACGATCAAGCTAGCTAAAATGACTTCTTTATTTTCAAACGAGTAGGGGCTAACAGCTCCCTCTCCCTGTGGGAGAGGGTTGGGGTGAGGGAAACTACTCCATCACCCGGTGGATCTGCAAATACTGCAACAGCATGATGGTTTTACCATCCTTGAGGCGACCGTCGGCGATCATCGCGATTGCCTCACCAAAGGGCAATTCCACCACTTCAATATCTTCATCCTCAATGCCACCGCCGTTGGTTTGACGCTCGTCATCCTGATACTCGGCAATAAAGAAGTGGAGTATTTCCGTCACGCCGCCTGGTGACATGTAGGCCTCAAAGATCTTTTGCACCTTCGAAACCTGAAAACCAGTTTCCTCTACCGCTTCACGGCGGGCGCACTGTTCGGGCTGATCGTCATCCAGCAGCCCGGCGCAGGCTTCCAACAACATGCCTGTGGTATTGCCGTTGACGTAGGTCGGCATGCGGAACTGGTTGGTCAGCACCACGGTGCCCTTGGCGCGGTTATACAGCAAAATGGTCGCCCCGTTGCCCCGGTCATAGACCTCGCGCACCTGTTCGATGGTTCCGCCGTTTTTACGTTTTAACTCAAAGGTGTATTTATTCAATACGTACCAGTTGTCCGATAACAGCTGCTTTCTGATATTTTCAATTTTTGACGACATTTTCCCTTCTTCCGTTAGCCAACGCACTGCAACCTTTGGCCACTAGCAAAGCGCAGCCACGGCGGATTTGCAACAAAAAACCCCGCAGGCCTTTCGGCACTACGGGGTTTTGTATCCACCAGAGTTAGAATCCGGTAGGGACTCCGTGCATGTCCGGCAGTTTGTGTGCGATCCCTTTATGGCAATCGATACAGGTTTTGCCTTCGGTTATCGCTTTATCATGCATCTTGGCCGCCACGGTTTTCTGCGCGGTGAAATCCATATACTCGAAGTTGTGGCAGTTACGACACTCCTGCGAGTTATTGGCCTTCATACGCGCCCATTCGTTGCTGGCCATGGTCAGACGATGCTCTTCGAACTTCTGCGGCGTGTCGATAATGCCAAACACCTTGGCGTAAAGTTCTTTACTGGCCTTCAGCTTACGTAGCATCTTTGGCCCCCACTCATGCGGGACGTGGCAGTCCGGGCAGGTGGCACGTACGCCACTACGGTTGTTGTAGTGCACCGTCTCCATATACTCTTCGTAGACGTTTTCACGCATCTCGTGGCAGCTGATACAGAATTTTTCGGTGTTGGCCGCTTCCATACCGGTGTTGAAACCGCCCCAGAAAACGATCCCGGCGACAAAGCCCAACAGCAGCAAAGTCCCCAGGGCCAGCCTGCTCGGCCTGCGCCACCAGCGCCATAGACGGCGGATCGGTCCGGCCTTTTTCTCGGATGTTTCGTTCTTACGTTCGGCCATAGCTCCCCCGCTTAGTGCCCAAAGCCCTGCATAGGCTTGAAATCATTGCCGATGATTGGTGCCGCATCGGTTTGTGGTACGTGGCATTGCAGACAGAAATAACGGCGTGGAGCAACTTCCCCCAGCACCTTGCCATCGCTGTCCATAAAGTGTGTCGGGCTGATACGCGGTGCGCCGGTGGTGCGATAGTGCTCCACGCCGTGGCACTGCAAGCAGCGGTTAGTGTTTTTGCTAATCTGGTAGCCGTCGACGCTGTGCGGGATCATCGGCGGCTGGTTGACATAGTTTAGCGCCATCTTTTCCTGCTGCTTGGGCATTTTTATCTGCCCTTCAGCCGTGCCGGAAACCTCTGGCGATTGCTTGAGATCGACATCACTGGCGGCAAACGCGGCACTGGCAACTACCAGTGTTAACAGCGCGCCCCACAGGGAAAGCTGCTTTTTCAGGACATTGCTGGTCATTTTTTGGCTCCCGAATAATGAAATTTGCTCTTAATTTCGAATACGTTTTCTGCACAGACGTCGATACAACGTCCGCAGGCAATACAGGCATCACTGGCAACCCGTGGTGTACCTTTTTTTACTAATAACGGCTCACGCAGGATCTGCGGTTCTGGGCAAACATGAAAACAATCCATGCAGCGAGTACAGTTGTCACGCTTCTCCGCGCTGATCTGCACCACACCCTGGCTACCAATGACGCCATACAGCGCTCCCATTGGGCAAAGATGGCCACACCAGCCGTGTTCGACCACCAGCAGATCGAACAGGAACAGCGCCACAATCAGCCAGATGCCAGCACCAAATGCGGCACCCAGCCCTTTCAGCCAGGCTAATGCCCCTTCCCCGCTGCTGCCGTGGATCAGCCCGCGCCCCATCAGGGCAACCGGATTAATCCATTCCCAGATCAGCGTGCCACTCACGGCGCTGCCAACCAGCACGACAAGCAAGATGCCGTAGCGCAGGGAACGAGGCAGGCTGGCCGATTGACGCAAACCTAACTTGCGCCGCAGCCAGGCCGCCAGATCGGTCACCGGGTTGACCGGGCAAACCCAGCCGCAAAACACCCGATTACCGATCAGGCCGTAGATCAGCACCACTACCGCGCCTACCCATACCAGCCAGGCTGGCCAATGCCCAGCCAACAGGCTTTGCAGCATCATCAACGGATCCGTTAACGGTACCGTCTCTGCCAATAGGCTGGCGCTGTAGTTGCCGCGCAAGATCCAGATGCCCCACAGCGGCCCGGAGAGAAACATCAACAAGATCAACAATTGGCTGCAACGGCGCAGGATCAGGAAGCGGTTGCTGCGCAACCAGCCATGGCGCAGACGGGCATCACGCCCCGCTTCAGCGACTGGATTAGCCATCATTCACCTCCCTTTACGCCGCGTGCCGGCAATGTGAGGCCTTCCGGCACCAGTGAATGCCCTGCACGCTGCTTTTCCTGCCAGCCCCAGCGATAGTGTTCACCCAATTGGCCACGCGCCAGTTCCATCGGTAACACCTTGAT
Source organism: Serratia sp. 3ACOL1 (assembly GCF_003668775.1). NCBI lineage: Bacteria > Pseudomonadati > Pseudomonadota > Gammaproteobacteria > Enterobacterales > Yersiniaceae > Serratia > Serratia sp. 3ACOL1. The sequence goes on from NZ_CP033055.1 coordinate 2,860,609, forward strand.
CGCCGCCTGCTCAAGCACACAAGCCTGCTCACACTTGCCACAACCGGTACAATCCTGGCTGTGAACCGTCGGCAGAAACATGGCGTGCTTGCCGGTACGCTCGTTGTGTTGCAGATCCAAGGTGATGGCCTTGTCGATCTGCGGGCAAACGCGGTAACACACATCGCAACGCAGCCCCTGCCAGTTCAGACAGTTTTCATGATCCAGCAACACCGCCAGCCCCATCCGCGCCTGATCGATATCCGTCAGGTTCGGATCCAGCGCACCACTCGGGCAGGCCACCACACACGGGATGTCTTCACACATCTCGCAAGGGATATCCCGCGCCACAAAGTATGGCGTTCCCGCGGCTCTCGGCGACAACAGCGTCGCCAGTTTCAGCGTCTGATACGGGCAGGCTTGCACACACTGACCACAGCGAATACAGGCGCTATCAAACGCCGCCTCGGCCAGTGCTCCCGGCGGCCGCAGGGCCAGGCCATCACGTGCCTGAGACTGCTTCTGTTGCAGCCCCAGCAGTACGCCTATCCCTGCCAACCCGGCCACGCTGCGAGCCGCATCCCGTAGGAAGCGACGCCGGGCCGGTGTTTTATCTCGTTGCTGGCTCATTCCGTTGGCCTTATACCTTCTCCAGTTTTACCGCACACTTCTTGTAGTCGGTCTCTTTCGACAGCGGATCGGTGGCATCCAGCGTCAAGTTATTGACCAACTGCGCGGCATCAAAGAATGGCATATACACCAGACCTTTCGGCGGACGGTTACGGCCACGGGTTTCGACGATACTCACGACTTCACCACGGCGTGACAGTACCTTCACCTTGTCGCCACGGCGTAGATTGCGGCTCTTGGCGTCCAGCGGATGGATAAACAGCACCGCCTCAGGGAAGGCTCTGTGCAGCTCTGGCACCCGGCGCGTCATCGAACCAGTGTGCCAATGTTCCAGCACGCGGCCAGTGGACAGCCACAGATCGTATTCCTGATCCGGGCTTTCTGCCGCAGGTTCGAACGGCAGTGCGAAGATCACCGCTTTGCCGTCTGGCTTGCCATAGAAGCGCACGCTTTCACCGGCCTTCACATAAGGATCGGTCCCTTCGCGGTAGCGCCACAGGGTTTCTTTGCCATCCACCACTGGCCAGCGTAAGCCGCGCGCCTTATGGTACATATCAAAGGCAGCCAGATCGTGACCATGACCACGGCCGAACCCGGCATACTCTTCAAACAGCCCTTTCTGGATGTAGAAACCGAACTCGCGCGACTCGTCGTTCAACTGGTCGGCCGGGACCTCTTCCAGCTTGTACTTGTTCACTTCACCATTGACGAACAGCACGTCGTACAGGGTTTTGCCACGGTATTCCGGCTTCTGGTTTACCAGTTCCGCAGGCCAGACTTCTTCCACCTTGAAGCGTTTGGCAAATTCCACCAACTGCCACAGGTCAGACTTGGCCTCGCCCGGCGCTTTCACCTGCTGATGCCAGAACTGAGTACGACGCTCGGCGTTACCGTAAGCCCCTTCTTTCTCCACCCACATCGCCGTAGGCAGGATCAGGTCGGCGGCCAATGCGCTCACCGTTGGGTACGGATCGGAAACCACGATAAAGTTGCGCGGATCGCGCCAGCCTGGCATGCGTTCTTCATTAATATTTGGCCCGGCCTGCATGTTGTTGTTACACATCACCCAGTAGGCATTCAGCTTGCCGTCTTTCAACGCACGGTCTTGCGCAACTGCATGCAGCCCGACTTTTTCCGGGATGGTGCCCGCTGGCAGTTGCCATTTCTGTTCGGCAATCTGGCGGTGTTTCTCGTTGGTCACCACCATGTCTGCTGGCAGGCGGTGGGAGAACGTCCCCACTTCACGCGCGGTACCGCAGGCGGAAGGTTGGCCAGTCAGCGAGAATGGCCCACAGCCTGGCTTAGAGATCTTACCGGTCAGCAAGTGCAGGTTGTAGCACAGGTTATTGGCCCAGACGCCACGGGTATGCTGGTTGAAGCCCATCGTCCAATAAGACACGACCTTCACATTCGGGTCGGCATACAGTTTTGCCAGCGCTTCCAGTTGGTCTTTTGGCACGCCGCTCATTTCGGCGGTCTTTTCCAGCGTGTATTCCGCCACAAAGGCCTTGTAATCTTCGAAGCTCATCGGCTCAGAAGCATCGCTGCCTGGGTTCTTCGCCGCTTTCTCCAACGGGTGGGTTGGGCGCAGACCGTAACCGATATCGGTCACCCCTTTGCGGATATTGACGTGCTGCTTGAGGAAATCCTGGTCAACCGCGTTGTTCTGAATAATGTAGTTGGCGATGTAGTTCATGATCGCCAGATCGGTCTGCGGGGTGAACACCATGCCGTTATCCGCCAGCTCGAAGCTGCGGTGTTCAAAGGTGGAAAGTACCGAGACGTTGACCTTATCGTTGCCCAGGCGGCGGTTGGTAATGCGCGACCACAGGATCGGGTGCATTTCCGCCATATTGGAGCCCCACAGCACGAAGGCGTCGGCCTGCTCGATATCATCGTAGCAGCCCATCGGTTCATCCATGCCAAAGGTGCGCATAAAGCCGACCACGGCAGAAGCCATGCAGTGGCGCGCGTTTGGATCGAGGTTATTGGAACGCAGACCCGCTTTGAACAGTTTGGAGGCCGCATAGCCTTCCCATACCGTCCACTGGCCGGAGCCAAACATACCTACCGCCTCTGGCCCTTTTTCTTTCAGTGCCCCTTTGAATTTTTCTTCCATGACGTCGAAGGCTTTTTCCCAAGTGATGGGGGTAAACTCACCTTCTTTGTCATACTGCCCGTTCTTCATGCGCAGCATTGGCTGTGTCAGTCGATCCTTGCCGTACATGATCTTGGGCAGGAAGTAGCCTTTGATACAGTTCAGGCCCCGGTTAACCGGAGCATCCGGATCGCCCTGCGAAGCCACAATGCGGCCATTTTGGGTACCGACCAGAACGCCACACCCGGTGCCGCAGAAACGGCAAGGTGCTTTGTCCCATTTGATTTCGTCACCGCTGCCAACCACGGCTTGGGCGACCGTTGGGATCGTCAGCCCGGCTGCAGTGGCTGCAGCCACTGCGGCGTTCGCTTTCATGAAGTCTCGACGACTGAGTTTCATGGCATTACCTCACCTTGCTCATCCTGCTGGTGATAGACCAGCGACACTGCCAACACGCCTTCCAGATTGCGTACCGACTCAATTTTTTCCAGCAACGCATCGGAGCGCGCTGCTTGCATAACGACTACCAATTTGCCCTGCTGTTGATCCTGCGCCGGAATTTCCGTATCAGGGATTGCCAGCAGCGCCGAGATCAGCGCCGGGAATTTGTCAGGCCTGGCCTGCACCATCAACCCGCTTACGTGCCATTCACTGCTCATTATTTTCACTCCGGGTTATTGCAATCGCCGAGGTCGGGCAGCCGGCAACGCAGGCACCACAACCATTGCACGCCGCCGCCTCGAGCGCCGGTTGGGCTATGCCGCCTAACCGTGGCCGAAAACGGATTGCCTGCGTTTCACAACTGTCCTGACAACTGCGACATTCTACCCCCTGCATCGCCAGGCAAACGGCCGAAAACGACGCCACTTGTTGCCAGGGTTGGTGCTGTGGTGGGTAAAACAGTGGGGCTTCGCAGGCATCTGCGCATTGTCGGCAAAAGGTACATTCCGCGCGTTGGAAATCGATTTCGGGATATCCGCCACTGCCGCTGATCAATACACCGGTTTCACAGGCGTTAACGCAGGCCTGGCACCGGGTACAACCCGCAAGGAAGAGAGGGGTTTCACGCGACCACGGGGGACGGATCGCATCAGTTTGATGACGCCATTGTCCGCTGAGCAATCTGCGTCGCGACAATTCGGCCATTCGGGTTATCCTTCAAAGTTGGCAACACGCGCGCGTGTAAAAAATTATTATAGTGTGACTTTATTATTGTTTGTCTCGCACCTCGGGTAAGAGGCAAGGATAAAATAGGCTTATCGGAGGGGGTAGATAATCACCCTTTAGGGGTAAAAGTGGGTATTACTTGCGCCAGATCAATCACTGATAGCCGATATAGGGCATTTTGCCAACAGTAGGTCACTCAATCGCTATTTACTTGATTATATAGCGAAGATTTATTTTGGCTATGGATTGGTCTTTCGCTAAAAATCGCCATGCTTTTTGCCAGCAAAAGTTATAATTTGACGGCGCATAACACTCCGGCCAATAACCAGAAGGACGCTTAATTGCTCGTAAAACGCTCAGTGACCGGCAGCCTGGCGAAGGCGCTGATAGCTATCGTGATCCTTTCCGTGCTGTCCACCGGACTGGCACTAACCACCGTGGCCGGCAGCCTGCAAGATGCTGAAGCGATCAATATCGCGGGATCGTTGCGCATGCAGAGTTACCGGTTGGCGTATGAGCTCACTAACGGTTCCGCTGAAGTGCAGCAGCACCTGGTGCAGTATCAACAGTCGCTAACGGCTCCAGCCCTGCTTAAACTCGATCGATTTTATGTGCCTGACGATGTGCGGCAAAAATACCTGACGCTGCGCCAGGCCTGGCTGGTGCTGGAAAAACAGATCCTGGCCGGGAACCCGGAAAACTATCAGGCCAACGTGGCCAGCTATGTCAATCAGATCGACCATTTTGTCTTGGCTTTGCAGCGCTATTCCGAACAAAAGCTGACCATCGTAGCGACGATCAGCGTGATGGGCTACATCGCCATCATTGCCCTGGTGCTGTTCTGCATCCGCTTTATGCGCCGCCAAGTGGTCACCCCGCTCAAGCGCCTGGTGGACGCCAGCCTGCGTATGCAACAACGCGATTTTAATCATCCGCCGCTCGACGTTTCATTGCCAAACGAACTGGGCGTTCTGTCGCAAACCTTCACCACCATGTCTGGCGAATTGGCGAAGCTCTACCAATCACTGGAACAGAAGGTGCAGGAAAAAACCGAGCGGCTACAGCAGGCCAACCGCACGCTGGAGGTACTTTACAGCTGTTCCCAGGCGCTGAGCGTTGGGCAGTTGGATCAGCGGGCGTTTGAGAAGGTCCTGCATATCATCAAGCTGAGCGAACAATTACATTGTATCCGGCTCAATGTGGAAGACAGTCTCAGCCAATGGCAGGTCAGCAGTGGTGAACCGGTGGCGGAACTGGCCTGGCATTCGCAGGTGATTATGCAAGACAACAAACCTTTGGGTAGCCTGAGCTGGCAACATGAGCAACAACCGCCCCACCCACACCTGATGCAAAGCGTGACCAATATGCTCAGCCGCGGGGTTTACTTTAACCGCGCACAAAAGCAGCATATGCAGTTCCTACTGATGGAGGAACGCGCCACCATCGCCCGCGAGCTACATGATTCGTTAGCCCAGGCACTCACCTTCCTGCGCATCCAGCTCACCTTGCTCAAACGTACCCTGACAGGCCATTCCTCGCAGGCAGATGAGATCATTGATGATTTTGATCGAGCGCTGGCGGATGCCTACCGCCAATTGCGCGAACTGCTGGCCACCTTCCGGTTGAGTATTCAGGATGCCGATCTGAATGCCGCGTTGCAGCAGGTATTGGAACCATTAAAACTGCTGACCAGCGCGCGGATTCAGTTACACTGTCGGTTAGCCTCACAGGCGTTGAATGCCCAACAACAGGTTCATGCGCTACAGATCGTGCGTGAAGCCGTGCTTAATGCCATCAAACACGCTGATGCGCAGGAAATTGTGATCCATTGCGAAGTCTCCCCCAGCGGTGACAACGAGATCACCATTTGTGACGACGGCTGCGGCATCGACAGCCTGGATGAACCGGAAGGCCATTACGGGCTAACCATTATGAGCGAACGTGCATCGCGTCTGAACGGTACGTTACATATCAGGCGTGGCAATGCCGGGGGCACGGAGGTCTGTCTTAGCTTCCCGCCATAAGGGCTAACAGCATTGCACGGCGGCCATTCGAGCCGAGCGACAATGCTAATTACTACTATATTTTAAGAGTCAGCTTTACTGCCGGCAGTACGCAGTGGCTTTACTCGCTACAGGGAGCACGTTTTATTGTGATGAAAAATTACCGAGTAATGATCGTGGACGATCACCCGTTGATGCGCCGTGGCATCAAACAGTTACTGGGGCTAGATCCTACTTTCACCGTGGTGGCAGAAGCCAGCGGCGGTGCTGAGGCGATCGCCCTGGCTGCACAGTTCACGCCAGACGTGATCCTGCTCGATCTGAACATGAAGGGACTTTCAGGGTTGGATACGCTGAAAGCACTGCGCGATGAAGGGGTGGATGCACGCATCATCGTGCTGACCGTTTCCGACTCCCGCAGCGACGTCTATGCGCTGATCGATGCTGGTGCCGATGGCTACCTGCTGAAAGACAGCGAGCCAGAACAGTTGCTGGAGCATATTCGCCAGGCCGCCGAGGGCCAGAACGTGATTAGCGATGCGGTTGCGGACTACCTTTCGTCACGCAGCGAACAACACGATCCCTTTGCCGCTCTGACCGAGCGTGAACTGGATGTCTTGCAGGAAGTGGCGCGCGGTATGTCAAACAAGCAGGTCGCGGCGCAGTTGCATATTTCTGAAGAGACGGTGAAAGTGCACATCCGCAATATGCTGCGCAAGCTCAACGTGCGTTCGCGCGTGGCGGCAACCGTGATGTATCTGGAAGCGAAAAGCCAGTAATGCTTCCCCGGCACGCCGGGGAACATTCAACCAATGGCCGCCAGCAGCATCTCATGATGCTGATTAATCCAGCTTTGGCTCAGCGGGCCCCAGTTTGCCAACTGGTAATAGCCATCGTTATTACGCTTCCCCTGCTGCACAAACTGCAACTCCAGGCCCAGGCCTGGCAAAGCTTTGAGTACATCCTGCAACGTACGGCGCGGCCAACCGGTCAGTTCCATCAGGCGCGGAACGTTAGGGCGTTCATTGCTGCTGATCAGCCAACACAGATAAAGACGACGAGCAAATACCGGGTTAATTTCCATGCTTAACTCCTGCTGAGGAAAAACGTCCTGATTATTTCACCGTAACGCCATAAAATCGCCATAATGACGCGTTTCGTGGTGGTGCAATGTGTAACTGTAGATTTCTACTACTGTTATTTACATTATCTCCTTTTTTTCTCCACGCTTTATCTGCGCTTGACGAGTAAAGTGCAGTAGCACCTTTGGGTACAATCAAATCCTGCAACAGCCCGGCCACCAATCAGCGCCAGGCGTAAGCATAACTGATGCAGTCAAAAATAGAATAAGTCACAACGAGGTTCATAGCCGCATGGCCAATTTTTTTATTGATCGCCCGATTTTTGCCTGGGTTCTGGCAATTATTCTTTGCCTGACGGGGACGTTGGCGATTTTTTCTCTGCCTGTCGAACAATATCCGAACCTCGCTCCGCCAAACGTGCGTATCAGCGCCTCCTATCCGGGGGCATCGGCACAGACGCTGGAAAATACCGTTACCCAGATTATCGAACAGAACATGACCGGCCTCGACAACATGATGTATATGTCGTCCCAGAGCACCAATACCGGCCAGGCCTCGGTTACGCTGACCTTTGATGCCGGCACCGATCCCAACGAGGCAATGCAACAAGTACAAAACAAGCTGCAGGCCGCCATCAAGCGGTTGCCCCAGGCGGTACAGCAACAAGGCGTAACGGTGTCAAAATCGGGCGATACCACGCTGATGATGGTGGCCTTTGTCTCCAACGATGGCAGCATGGATAAGCAGGACATCGCGGACTACATCGTCTCCAACCTGCAAGACCCCCTCAGCCGTATTAACGGCGTGGGCAGCATGGACGTTTACGGTTCACAATACGCCATGCGTATCTGGCTGGATCCGAACAAGCTCACCAGCTACCAGCTCACCACTCAGGATGTAGTCAACGCCATCAGTTCACAGAACACTCAGGTGGCGGTGGGCCAGCTAGGCGGCTCCCCTTCCGTGGATCAGCAGGCGCTAAACGCTACCATCAATGCTCAATCCCAGTTGCAAACGCCGGAGCAGTTCCGTCAGATCACGCTGCGCGTCAATCGGGACGGCTCGCTGGTCACTCTGGGTGACGTTGCCACGGTGGAATTGGGCGGGGAAAACTATAACTACCTCAGCCGTTACAACGGCCTACAGGCCGCCGGGATGAACATCAAGCTGGCCTCCGGTGCCAACGAATTGCAAACCGACCAGTTGGTGAAAGCCAAGATCGCCGAGCTTTCACAATATTTCCCCCACGGGCTGGAAGCCAAGATTGCCTATGAGACGACGCCGTTCGTGCAGGCTTCGATACATGACGTGGTAAAAACCCTGCTGGAAGCTATTTTGCTGGTGTTTTTAGTCATGTACCTGTTCTTGCAGAACTTCCGCGCCACGTTAATCCCCACTATCGCCGTTCCGGTGGTGCTGCTGGGCACCTTTGCCATCCTTTCGGCCTTCGGCTACAGCATTAACACCCTGACGATGTTTGCCATGGTGCTGGCGATCGGCCTACTGGTGGACGACGCCATCGTGGTGGTGGAAAACGTGGAGCGCGTGATGAGCGAGGAAGGTCTCTCACCCAGGGACGCCACCCGTAAATCCATGGGGCAGATCCAGGGTGCGCTGGTGGGGATTGCCATGGTGCTTTCGGCAGTATTTATTCCTATGGCCTTCTTCGGCGGCACCACCGGCGCCATTTATCGCCAGTTCTCGATCACTATCGTTTCCGCAATGGTGCTTTCGGTACTGGTCGCCATGATCCTCACCCCGGCCCTGTGCGCCACTATTCTCCAGCCGATCGCCAAAGGCCATCATCACGGCAAGCGCGGTTTCTTCGGCTGGTTTAACCGCATGTTCAACCGCAACACCGAACGCTATGAACGTGGGGTAGCGCGCGTATTGCATCACAGTGTCCGCTACATGGTGATCTACCTGTTGCTGTTGGCCGGTATGGCGGTGCTGTTTATCAAACTGCCGACCTCGTTCCTGCCGCAGGAAGACCGTGGTGTGTTCACCGTGCAGGTGCAGTTGCCTGCAGGTTCTACACTACAGCAAACCACCAAGGTGGTGGAAAAGGTCGAGCACTACTTCCTGACCGAAGAGAAAGCCGACGTGCTGTCGGTGTTCTCCACCATCGGTGCCGGGCCAGGCGGCAACGGCCAGAACGTCGCGCGGCTGTTCTTGCGCCTGAAGGACTGGGATCTGCGCAGTTCGGGTGCCAATAGTTCGTTCGATATCATCGAGCGTGCCACCAAGGCCTTTAGCAATATCAACGAAGCGCGCGTGATCGCCAGCAGCCCGCCAGCGATCACCGGGCTGGGGAATTCTTCGGGCTTCGATATGCAGTTGGAAGACCACGCAGGGCTGGGGCATGACAAACTGATGGAGGCTCGCAATCAATTACTGCAGTTGGCTGGGCAAAACCCTCAGCTATCGCGTGTGCGCCATAATGGCCTTGATGACAGCCCGCAGCTGCAGATCGATATCGACCAACGCAAGGCACAGGCGCTGGGCGTGTCGATCGACGATATCAACAGCACCTTGTCGACCGCCTGGGGATCCACCTACGTCAACGACTTTTTAGACCGCGGGCGAGTGAAGAAAGTGTACGTCCAGGCCGGAGCGCCCTTCCGCATGCTGCCGGAGGACATCAACAAGTGGTACGTGCGTAACGACAGCGGTGGGATGGTGCCCTTCTCCGCCTTTGCTACCTCCCATTGGGAATATGGTTCACCGCGTCTGGAACGCTACAACGGTAACTCCACGGTAGAAATCGTGGGCGAGGCTGCCCCGGGCGTCAGTACCGGTACCGCGATGGATGAAATGGAAAAACTCGTCAGCCAGCTACCGACCGGTTTCGGCCTGGAATGGACCGCAATGTCCTACCAGGAACGCCTGTCCGGTTCCCAGGCACCGGCGCTGTATGCCATCTCGCTGTTGGTGGTATTCCTGTGTCTGGCCGCCCTGTATGAAAGCTGGTCGATCCCGTTTTCGGTCATGTTGGTGGTGCCGCTGGGGGTGATCGGTGCCGTCACGGCCACCTGGCTGCGCGGGCTAGAAAACGATGTGTACTTCCAGGTGGGGCTATTGACGATTATCGGGCTGTCGGCCAAGAACGCCATCCTGATCGTGGAATTTGCCAACGAACTGAACAATAAAGGCCAGGATTTGCTGGAGGCAACGCTGGAAGCCTCGCGCCTGCGCTTGCGCCCTATCCTGATGACCTCACTGGCGTTTATCTTCGGCGTTCTGCCAATGGCTATCAGTTCCGGTGCAGGTTCTGGCAGCCAGCATGCAGTGGGTACCGGAGTGATGGGCGGTATGATTTCAGCCACCGTTCTGGCAATTTTCTTTGTGCCGCTGTTCTTCGTATTGGTACGCCGCCGGTTCCCTGGTAAGGCGCTTCCTCACCATCACGATAGCCAATAGCAGGCGTAAAAAAAGCAGCTTCGGGAAACCGAGGCTGCTTTGCTAAAGACTTAATATTGTTACCCTAGGTGCTTTAAATAAAAACAAACCCAATAGCCTTATTCAAGCTTTAAACCCTATATGGTGTTAGTTACCTAACATCTCATCAATAAAGTCTTTCCAATTTTTTAACTCTCGATCAACCATGATACTTCACAACCTCCAGTTATTGGACGCAGGGATTCTACGCCTGTTTTTTGACCAAGTGAAGCCTTTTGGGAACGATGCCAGCCAATAAAACCCAAGATGGAACATATTTTCAGATTAATCATAAACCTACCCTGAAGTTACTTTTTATTTAGCGTTCTGGAAGGTTTGCAAGGGAGCGGATACCTGCGTTAAGCTGAATTTATCCTACAAAATCAGCACAACAACTTTAATGTGCCGCAAGCAAGATCATTCTAATACACCCACTAGTATTATCCTGTTATTGACGCATTCCTTTGGTATGGCTTGAAATTGCACCTTAGATAGCTATCCTAACGTTTCATTAATATGAAACAAGGAAGGATCTCATGAAAAAAATAACTGATAAAAAAGCCACCACTGTTATTGGCGGTAATAATTTGGTGTGTGGTAATACACGCTATTTATGGATAAGAAATGACGATGGCAGTGGCAACTATATCTGCATGCAGAGAGAGGAGTGCAATATACCTGGCGATGATAAATTCGGTAACCCGCAAATCCACTTTAACAGAGTCGCCGCTTCATTCTGTGGGCGATAATTAACGCCCATTAGTTTATCCGGTGTCCTTTTTGTAGACACCGGATGATCAACGCTCAGCCTTACCAAAAAATTGCGTGAGTGATTATTGTTTTAAAATAATCATAACGTGTCGCTACCCCTCTTTTTCCGGCTGCCTGCGCTTGAGAATACGTTGATACCATGGCTGAGGTACCGGATGAACAATATGTCGCAGCGCTCGGGCATAATCCATCACCAGCCCTGGTGTCCAGGCCATTGAGAGTGCCCGTCTGCGTACCTGCGCGGCAATCCACAGTTCCGGCATGGTCAAAATACGTAATGTACCCAGCCAACTTTTACTCTGTTTGGCAAGCACGCCATCCAATGAGGCTTCCAAGGCATAGGCAACACTACTGGAGCAGTTACGCGACGTCAGATTGTAGATTTTAGTCAGCTGATAGCCGCTCCAAAAACGTAGCAGTGCCGAGCTGTTATAACTGTGAAACTGGATCTGCCGATTCGAATCGCACCAGTTGGCCGCCTCGGTAACATAGTCCGGCTGGAAGGTGCCGGGCACGTCATTTTCTCGCGTCGCCTTCAACACATTGAGGAACTCCGAAGGAGAACGATCGATATCTGCCGCTGGATACAGGCTGATGTAGATGCTCGGTACCAGTTCCAATGCAGCATGCCCGGTAGAGATAACCCCTTGAGCATCCACGGCCGCGATATAGCGATTAATGACTGGCCGGGGGATTGGGGCCGCACTCGCCGTTCCTTCCGGGGTCCAGATATGGACGGTTAAAGGCTCTTTAAAATCAGTGCTGGGGGCAACCACCTCGGGTGGCCGAGCCGCCGATTTCTTTCCAAAGACGTAAAATATCTCGGTAGGTACCAACAATTCAAACACCGAGGTGCCATCCCTTAAAAGGTTGGCCCGCCTGGCTAATTGCAGGATATTGATGCCACTGACAACCATCAATGTGCCCAGGAAAAACGATATGGTGGCCTTGTAGTGCACCGGATAGGGGCTAAATATGAGCATGGCGAACAGTATCTGAGCAATGCCGCTGACCAGCGCATTCTTCCAGCGCGGAAACCGCACGATCCAGGCAGAAGCGATCATAAACAAGCCAATAACGAAATAGGAGAAACCGAATATGATTGCCAGTAGCAAATTACTGTAGGGTTTGTTCGCCAGGATCAGCAGTGCGACAACACAAAAGATCCCGCCCTTGAAATAGAGCACCGCTTTCTGCGCCCCAACCCCGCTAGAGGCAATACTCAACGTGACCAGGCTCTCCAGAAGCATCAGTGCACCAAAAACCTGTAAGGGAAAATAGAGCACGCCATCAAGGCCATCGATAAAGATACCGATCCCCATCAGCCCCCAGATAATCCCGATTACGCCCAAAAATTTGGCTTTGGAGCGCACAAAATCAACGCCGAATAATAACAGGGCAATCTGGATCACTGCTGCAACTCTCCGCAATATGCAAATAATAGGTTCATTTAACTGTCCTGGTGATACTGGCTTGCTTGCCAGTTGCCGACAATAATGCTCTGTTCTTCCTCATCCAGCAGGACGCAGCTGTTATCCACCAACGTCAACCACTCTCCCTGTGGCATCTGGATACGGAATACCAACGGGGGACGGGGTTGAGGGCTATCATTGAGGAGCCAATGGTCACGCAGCTTGCCTTGATCATGCGGGTGAACCCATTGCATGACGTCATCCATGGTATCTAGCTTGCTGGGAACCTTCTGCTCAAACAAACTACCTAGCTCATCTTCCCAGTGCAAAATCCCGGTACGTGGGTTGAGGCTATAAATCACCCCCTTGCCAGTTATCCGGCCGGTATCTGGGTTAAAACTGTTGGTCGAGTGCTTCAACACCCTGATAAACACGATCAACAACGCCGTCGCGGAAAGGTAGCTCAACGCTAATAACAGAGACTCATTGAGATGTAAGCCCTTTAGAAAAAAGGGCCCATGCTGATGATTGGTATAGTAAATCACTCCCAACCCAAGAGTGATGAGCGCGAGAGAGCCCCCGCGATTTCCCCAGGCCACAGAAAGCATAATAGCCAGAATAATGGGGAGGCATGCCAAGGCAAAGTAGAGCGCAGCAGCGTTGTGTTGCAGCCAGAGAAGGGGGTAACCAAAGATAAACCAGATCGAAACACACAGCAGCAGCCAAAGTGCCCCTCCCAAAAGCCCCGTTTGCAGATTGCAACTGGCAGGTTCCAAGCGCCGATTGACAAACCCCATAATAACGGCTGTGGCAAAGATAATGCCGGTAACATCAGCGATAAAGTTCTGCCAGAACAAGCTGAGCAAAGGCTGCTGGTGGATTAGAGCATAACCCCCACCAATAATTAGCGCATCCAGCCCGCTGAAGACCAAGGTTGCAGTGATACAGATTAAAATAGTATGGAGATCGTCATTAAGCCGTGCAAAGCGGCGAACGGCCCAGGCGATCGCTACGTTGGCGGGCATGGATAGCAGGGCATCGATCATTGATATCAATGGTTTATGCTGCCAGCCCTCCGTCAACAACAAGCTCGCCAACGTCAAAACGACGAACAGGGTTAAATAACTGCGCCAGCGGGACAAAAGAAAAGCGGCAACCGCAACGCCTGAGGGAAACCACACGATAGCGATCGGCGAGTTAGGGTCGTCAAATTTTAATGAGATCAATCCGGCGAGGTAATAGATTATCCCCCATAGCAGCAGGGTGAAAAGTTGTCGAACATACGATGGAACTTGGGGTGTCATTTTTTACTCACTGGTATGCACGCAGGCATTTTGTGAAAAATATCACGTGTTGCCGTCAAGAAAAGCCTGATTAACTATAGGACATTCTACATCAGCATGATGTGAACGTACTATTTCAAACTCATCGGAGTTCTATCCAGGCATATATTTCTTTGCGGATGAATAGTGAAGGAGTAACGTTGCTACAGGATTTAGCAAAACACCGTTGAAAGGGAAAATCATGTCTTCGAGTATCACCATCGAGCAGTTGAAACAACAAGGCCGCTATCCGGAAGCCACCGAGCTGGCCCAACAGATGCTGCAACAGGCACCGTTGGATGGCTCGCTGCATTACCAGCTGGCGTGCCTTTACGATGTGCAGGGTTTTGAACAGCAGGCGATCCCCTGCTATCTCGCCGCCTTGCAGCACGGCCTGCCTACACAGTTACGCCAGGAGGCCTGGCTGGGCCTGGGCAGCACCTATCGCGCATTGGGGGAATACCAGAAATCGCTAACCGCTTTCGACGACGGGTTAAACGAGTTCCCGCAGGCCAAGGAGATCACGCTGTTCCGCGCCATGACGCTCTACAATCTGGGGGAAACTAAACAGGCGGTATCGGACCTGCTGATCCTGTTGGCAGAGACCTCGTCACATACAGAGATCAGCAGCTACCAGCGTGCTATCCAGCAATATGCTGCAGATTTGGATCGTATTGGCTGAGGGGAAAACTATGGAGATCATCACCGATCTGCGTGAATGTAATATCGACTGGCAACAGTTGGGCGAATTGCTGGCCGCTGCCGGACTAGGCGAGCGTGATCCACAGGTCTTACAGAAGGTGTACCAAAATAGCCAATTCTGCTATTGGGGCTTTATTGAGGGAGAGCTGATGGCCACCGCTCACGCCATCAGTGACATGACCTCGGTAGCTTATCTGGCCGATGTCGCCATCCATCCGCGCTTTCAGGGGCAAGGTTATGGTCAGCAGTTGATGGATCGCGTCATGCAAGATCTGGCCCCGTTAGGTAAAGTGTTTATTTACTCGGTGCCGGACAAATTGGCATTTTATAAGCGATATGGCTTCCACGATCTGACTACCGGCATGGTGTATGCCGATGGGAGCGCGCTGGAAAGGTTACAAAATAGCGGGTATGTGCGTTGAACCCCAAACTGCTAAATAGCGATTCCTAATAAGCCTAGTGTATGGATAGCATGTGAGAGAAAAACCATCAACCTACTTTCTTGCAGCTTATATCCGTTTCAATGCCTAGCTCACATTGACGTTTAGCATTTTCTCCTTAATAAAAAACCACATCGATTTAATATAGAACCTCATTGGTGTTATATAATATGATGGAATGATTAACATAAGGAACATGAGAATGATAATCCCTAAGGCTGGGGCACCATTTTTAATGGTGGTACCAATCGTGAAGATTGTTAATATCACAGTTAAAGTAACGCTCGTTCTGAAGGTCCTTTTCCCTACATCCCTGACCGAATAGATAAAATCAAGGTTGAAAATTTTAGCATTGGCTTTTGCCTGCCTGATTTCATGCCGAGTGAAACCTGACTCCAGCAGCAATCTATTCGTCGTTTTAGTTTTTCCATTAATCGATTTCATTTCTAATACATCTTTGGTTAGTTAATTTAAAAAAATCACATTATAAGCTTATTTATGTGAAGTCTAATGCTAAATCTTTTGGTGTGGCGGTACTGGCGGGGCCTCTATGACAGATTTAGCGTCTGGGATCCTACGCTAAATAACTTTACCTAATACCGTACCACCGAAGCCTGAGGCAATACGGTTATAAACGATAACTCCCCCACCCAATCAATACACCCCATGAATATGTTTGTGCCAATTTAATTATATGGCGAATACATAGCATCCTTTAGATACTGGATTTCAGATCAGATCCTATGTATTATAAATTTTTCTGTACTTAATGTAAGGGACTTACATGGCTAATATAATTTACGGAACCATCCAGGGTGACAAGCAAGGGCTGATCTCTGCGGGGTGCTCAACTCCGGATTCAATAGGCAATAAGTATCAAAAAGGACATGAAGATCAGATCTTCATCCTCGAATTGCTCAATCTTATGACCCGTGAGAGTAATGTGCAACTCCATCCGTTGCAAATCAGAAAACCCATAGATAAAGCCACTCCACTCCTAGCCTTGGCAATGAACCAGAATGAACGTTTAACCTGTGAGTTTGTGTTTTACAGAATGAATGCATCTGGTGGGCTGGAAATTTTCTTTAAGATAAAACTAACAGGAGCGACGTTAACTGAAATCAGAATGTTTAGTCCTAACTCATTAACGCATAATGAGGTTCAATCTGATGAAAGTATTTCCATCAAATATGAATCTATCACTTGGGAACATGTTATGGCTGGAACAAGTGCTTATAGCATCTGGGATGATAGGGTGTATTAATCATGGGAACTACTGCAATAGCTCATTTAAAGTATGATTTAGATAGGCATGCTGTGGATCTAAAACGTGTAGCTACATTAGCCTCAGCCTATTTTATTGAAAACTACCAAATAAGAAGAGAGTATCTCAGAGAAGTTGATGAGTTTATAAACGATATTAACAGACGATTCAAAAGTACTTTCGATATTAATGAGCGAATGAGATTAATCATCGAGGTCCGTGCTGAAAGTGAAATTACTCAACGAGAGTATCAGATACTAAGACAAGGAAGTTATACTAAGTATATTGTTACAGAAATATTTGAAGATCAAGGTGTAGTTAAATATGCAAAAATAGGTGGAGGAGTTGTTTCAGGAGCAATTCAGACATATATGGGATGGACCATTAATAAACTTGGTCAAACAATGCATTTTAGGCACATGAAATCTATAGGGGTAATATTGATGGCAAATGGGACAAATAATACATTTGAATCGATATCACCGGTGCTATTTGAAAACCAGCGAGTTGGTTGGGTTCGACATTTATATAGATTAGGTGCTGAATATTTAGGTGGGGATAAGTATGATGGTGATTTTGCTTATGGAACAGTTGATTTCATAGCTACATTGTATTCCGCCTATAGAATGCCTGTCATAACTCAAAATAAAAATAGGTATGTAACTCCTTTTTTATTTGAAAAACCTGGAACGGGAAGGCTTTTTAGATACGTAAATAAAGACTATGTCCCTAAATGGATTAATGCAAGCAATGCTATGAGGATATATCAACTTGGCTCTACTGCACATAAATTCTCACTATTATATGGGGATGAAGGCTACAAATATCAAGAAAATTGATTTATCTTTAGCTTGAAACCGAGCTTAATTAATTTAAGCTCAGTTACTACACTATGGTTGTCCTTTTTAGCATTATTATATATTTCCCATAAAATAAAGGCAGCGAAAAATGGAACGGCAAAGAGAGTTTCTTTTGTATCAAAAAAAGTAGTTCCAATGACATAAAGAATGGATATAGTAACTAAAGTAAAAATTGTTTTAGCTGACTCTTTCGATACTACTACTATAGAATCAACAAATGACATTTTTCTACTATCCTCTTCCCCTAATCTTTTCAGCTCTTTTTTATAAGCTAAATAGTCTTTCTTGAATTTTAACAATTCTTTATAAGAAAAACCGTTGTTAGAGACTACAGTGCGTTCCTTCATTTGTTCCCTCTCATTATCTTATTGTAATTTAAGTTAGTATAATGGAATAAAAAAATAAAATCATTAACAAAAAACCAAGTAACTTTAAATTGACAGAGTGAATCATACAACTGTGCCGTTGTACGGGTATTGAAACGCTTGATAACGTCATTGATAAGAACAAATATGAACCAGTGACAAACCTCCATGTAACCGCTGTTCACCACCTTGCTGAATTAGCGATGGGGGAACGACATGATAAAGTGCCAACGGCTGTATTTCAGGAAGTTCTGATATAAAAGATGTAGCAATAAGTACTGAGTGGGGCTGTATCTCGTCGCTTTACACAGAATGCCAAAACAAAATATGTTACTCATCTGCGGACCTGAAACTACAGGCATCTCCCTGTCAATGATGAGCACACCTCTGTCTGGATTTAAACCCCGTTTTCCCGCATTATCTGTGCTATCACCGTGCGGTATAAGTTAGTGATCTACTCTTATGCCGCTCAGTACAGATTTTGACGATTAAAAGGTAGCTTTTACGCCATGACAGACAAACCGCAGCACGCCTCGCTGACCATGTTCGGCATCAAAAATTGTGACACTATCAAAAAAGCCCGCCGCTGGCTGGAAGAACAGGGAGTGGCTTATCAATTCCATGACTATCGCGCAGACGGGCTTGACGAGCAGCTGTTGCGTGATTTTGTCGCGCGTCTGGGTTGGGAACCATTGTTGAATACCCGTGGCACGACATGGCGTAAACTGGATGAAGCCCAGCGCAATGCCTGCGACAATGCTGATGCCGCCATCGCCCTGATGCTGGAGCAACCGGCCATGATCAAACGCCCCCTGCTGGATGATGGTAAAGGACATGCCCTGCTAGGCTTCAGCAGCGAAAGCTATCAGCAATTTATTACCGAGGTTAACTCATGATCTGCCCTGTTATCGAACTGGCGCAACAACTTATCAAGCGCCCTTCCCTCAGCCCGCATGACGAAGGCTGTCAGGAGTTGATGATCGCCCGCCTGAAAGCGATCGGTTTTACCGTCGAACCAATGAACTTTGGCGATACGCAAAACTTCTGGGCCTGGCGCGGTCAGGGCAGTACTCTGGCGTTTGCTGGCCACACCGATGTGGTGCCAACCGGCGACGAGAAAAATTGGGATAACCCGCCGTTTGAGCCAGTCATCCGCGACGGCATGCTTTTTGGTCGCGGAGCCGCCGATATGAAAGGCTCCCTGGCCGCCATGGTGGTGGCCGCAGAACGCTTCGTTGCCGCCAACCCCAACCATCAGGGTCGCCTGGCGTTTCTGATCACCTCAGATGAAGAGGCCAGCGCCACTCATGGCACGGTGAAGGTAGTGGAAGCCCTGATGGCTCGCAACGAACGCCTTGATTATTGCCTGGTCGGCGAGCCTTCAAGCACCGAGCGGGTCGGAGACGTAGTGAAAAATGGCCGCCGTGGCTCGATCACCGCCAATCTGCGTATCCATGGCGTTCAGGGGCACGTCGCCTATCCGCATCTGGCGGATAACCCGGTTCACCGGGCTATGTCTGCGTTAAACGAGCTGGTCACCATTGAGTGGGATCAGGGCAACGAATTCTTCCCGCCAACCAGCATGCAAATTGCCAACGTGCAGGCCGGTACCGGCAGCAACAACGTGATCCCCGGTGAAATGTTCGTGCAGTTCAACTTCCGCTTCAGCACCGAACTGACCGATATCCTGATCAAGCAGCGGGTGCAGGAACTGTTGGACCGCCATAACTTGAATTACAGCATCGACTGGTGGCTGTCTGGCCAACCTTTCCTAACTTCACGCGGTGCCTTGGTAGATGCCGTGGTGAATGCGGTGGAACACTATGCCGAGCTCACTCCGCAATTGCTGACTACCGGCGGTACCTCTGATGGCCGCTTTATCGCCCAGATGGGAGCACAGGTGGTTGAGTTGGGGCCGGTCAACGCCACTATCCATAAAGTGAATGAATGCGTACATGCGGCCGATCTGCAGTTACTGAGCCGCATGTATCAGCGTATCATGGAGCAACTGGTCGCATGATCAGCGCAGAAATGCTCACCGGGCGCTCGACGGAGCACCTCACCGTGCTGAGCGGCAATCATCGGCTGCAACCCGCTGCGGTGATGGCCTTTCAGGCCATGCAGCAGGCGGCTAAAGCGGCAGGCTTTGATCTGCAACCGGCCAGCACCTTTCGCGATTTTGACCGGCAACTGGCGATCTGGAATGGCAAGTTCTGCGGAGAGCGGCCAGTATTAGATCACAATAGCCAGCCGATGGATATCCAGCCATTGTCCGCCGCCGAACGTTGCGAAGCTATTTTGCGGTGGTCGGCCCTGCCGGGTGCCAGCCGTCATCACTGGGGCAGCGATCTGGATGTTTACGATCCGTCGCTGTTACCGGAAGGTCAAAAGTTACAGTTGGAGCCGTGGGAATATGAAGCTGGTGGTTATTTCCATCCGCTAAATCTTTGGCTGACTGCGCATATGGCCGAGTTTGGTTTCTATCGCCCGTTTACCGCCGATCAAGGTGGAGTGGCGATGGAGCCCTGGCATTTAAGTTATCGCCCGTTGGCGCAGGAGGCCGAGCATTTACTGACGCCCGAGCTGCTGCTAGCGGCCTGGCGAGATAAGGACGTTGCTGGCGCATCTTGGCTCGCAAGCCATCTGCCCGCGATATTCTCGCGTTTTGTTCGCCCTGAAGGAAAGGTGTAAACATGCATTGGTTAGCTGACTACTGGTGGATAATCCTGGTGATATTGGCAGGCATTATCATTAGCGGGATCAAAGAATTACGCCGCCTGGACCATCGAAAATTCCTGGCTAACAAGCCTGAATTGCCGCCCCACCGCGATAACAACGCCAAGTGGGACGACGAGGACGACTGGCCGAAAAAGCCATAACTTCAGGGCGCACATCAGCGCCCTGCTGTTTATTTAAAGGCAATCAGATCGCCCCGTTTACCAAACATCGCCTCTTCCCAATAGCGCTGCGGTACGTAGTAATGCAAACGCTCCAGGGCAGCGTTCATCATGCCCGAACTGATTGCATGCCCGACGCCTGGTTCAATATCCAACGTCACATCTGCGCCAACAGCCTGTAGCTGAGCCTCAGCCGCTTGTGCATGTTCCGCAGCAATCACGCCGTCCGTCTCACCATGGATCAGGTGTACCACGCTGTCACCAAAACCGGCTTGCGGTAACTGGGCAAAACGGCCGCTGAAGGCTACTACCCGCCCGGCCAGTTTGGCTTCGGCTTTTAACCCTTCCAGCGCCATAATCGAACCCTGCGAAAAACCAACCAGCGCAGTGCCCGCGTAGCTCACGCCGCTGTGTTGCTGCCAATAACGCACGGTTTCAACAAAGGTCGGCATCACTTCGGCAATACGCTGCGCGCGGTTGTCTTCGGTGATCCCCTGGACCGAGAACCATTGGCGCCCCTCACCGCTACCAAAAGCGAATGGGCCACCAATGCTCACCACCAAGGCCTGTGGGAAATCTTTGGCGAAGTAACTACCGATCTCCCCCATCGCCACCGGGTTATCCCCCACGCCATGAAACAGCAGTATCAGTTGCTCTGCCGGAGTTGCGGGGCTTTGGACAACGAAATGCGAGTGTTTCATAGGGGACTCCTCAGGTTAGAGACATCCGGGACAGACCCGGCAACTGCCCCTTACTATACGCCGCGGAGAAATCAGGAAAATCGGGTTTTATTGAACAACTCTTTCCATTTATTGCAACGACTGCGCCCACTCCTGCCAGTAACGACAATGTTGCACATTAAGTTGTTGCAACGCCTGCCCAGCCTCTTGTCGCCAAAGCCGCAGCAAGGCTTTTTGGCCACTCAGGCCATATTGGGCTGCGCACTGGGCCATGGTTTGTTGTTGCTGCAAATGCGCGCGCAATGCCGCACAGGGCAATGGGCTGGTCAACAGCAGACGTTGTAGCGCCCCCAGGCTAGCCTCCAAGGGCCGATGGGCAAAGGCAAAACCGGCCAGCTCGCGCCAATCTTCCTCATTTAATAGCGGATCAGTATCATCGTCGAACTCCAGCAACAGGTCGCTACGTTGCCGCAACCAGCGCCAATCCCGTGCCAGGTGCTTATGCGCCGCATGGCACAGCGCCTCCCCTTGCTCGCTAATGGCCAGCAACGCCATGGCGGTGTAACAGCCGCTGCTGGCCTCCGGTTTGTTGCCAATACGCACCAGGGTGAAGCCACAAGATTGCCAGAACCGCCACAGCAGCTCGGTATAGCCGAAGCTGACGGAAAGAAAATCCAACCCCTGCGAAACGCGATTTTGCTGTTCCACTAACCGGCTGGCGATCCCTTGCTGACGTAACTCCGGCAATACAGCGATACGGGTAATGCGACGGGAACGCAGCGTAGGTGCCCACCATTGGCCGCTATGTGCCGCCAAAGATTGAGCGACCAGATTGCCACGTGGCCTTCTGCGGCCAGCCCAAACCTCGTGGGCCAGTTCAACCGATAACCCGCCCTCGTCCACCAGCCACAGAGCCCCTACCACCTCATCCCCCTGCGATGCCGCACTGAAGTGCATCCCGGGCGCATCCATCAGACGGCGTAAATCCAACGGTGAGGTTCTATAGTGTGCGCTACAGAGCAACGCATAGAAACGCCGTAACCGTTGCGGATCGGCACACAGTTCAGCCTGTTCAATAGCGCCAAAAGTGGGTGACTGCCCGGCCACTGCCCATACCGGTTCCTCGTTGAACAGCAAGGCATGATCGATAATCCGCTCCAGGGCATCGCCCGCTGCCCAACGCATCGGTTGCTGCAAGCTTAGCGGCTGCCACTGCGGCAAGGTGGTGCAGAACTTCAGTAAAAAGCCGCGCCCCGTTCCTTCGTAACCCTGCACCGTGGTTGTCAGTAATACGCGTGGGAAATAGTCCATTAGCTGTTGCAGTAAAGGACCAGGGATTGCTGCGGCCTCATCCACCAGCAGCCAGCCAACACCCTCTGCACCCTGTTCAGAACAATGCTGTAGCAAAGCATCCGGTGCCCAAAACTGGGCCCGTCCGGCGGCCCACTCGCTGGCAACGTCGGTAGCGGCGCGGCTCGGGCCGGTGATCCAACAGGTTAGCGGGCTGCTGGCCATCAACATCCCTGCCACCGTCGATTTCCCCCGGCCACGGGCCGCGGTTAATACCCAGATCCCAGACTCGGCCGCTAATAACCGGGCCAAAGTGGCCTGCTGCTCATCACTCGGATTACCCTGAGGAGCTTGCCAATCTGGCCGTGATGGTAAGGAAGCCAGGCACAACGGTTCACCTTGCCGCCAGATAGACACTTCGCTATCTGCCAGCAACCGTTGTTGCAGATGGTGGATAAAATGAGGCGTGGCGATCGGCTGTGGGCAATCGCTCCAGCGCAGGCTGTCGCTATCAGGCTGCTGCGGCCAACTTTGCCAAGGTGGAACCAGCAACAGTAACCAGCTACCGGCTTGTAATGTCCCGCAGAGCTGGGCCAGCGCTTCAACGTCCAGCCCCGCTAACGCATCAAATACCGCATGCAACCGCTCTTGCCCCAACAGGGTTTTGACCGCGCTACTCGCCAACGCATCGATTCCTGCGGGCGCGTCATTACCGACCCAAGGCCAGTCACCCGGCAGTTGTTCCACCAGTTGCTGCGCCTGATCTCGGCACCATTGCGGTTCGCCGCTGATCACCAACAGCCGCCGAATACCCTGCTGCTGCATGCGTTGTTGCATTTTTTGTAACATGAATATTGAGGCCTGAAAGCAGAGTGCCGGGCTCTAGGCACCGGCACTGAGTAATATCAACGGGAGGCGAAGGTGTTGCAGGTGTTAGGGTCGCCGCTATCGAACCCTTGCTTGAACCAGGTATAACGCTGCTGCGAGGTGCCATGCGTAAAGCTGTCTGGCACCACTCGCCCCTGGCTTTGCTGCTGCAAACGGTCGTCACCAATCGCCTGCGCGGCATTCAGCGCGGCTTGCAGATCGCCCGCTTCCAGCATCTGCTGTTTCTCGGCGTAGTGGCCCCAAACGCCAGCAAAGCAGTCAGCCTGAAGCTCCATTTTCACCGACAGGCGGTTAACCTCTGCCTGGCTAGCCCCTTGCTGCATCTGGCGAACCTTACGCTCAATCCCCAATAGATTCTGCACGTGGTGGCCCACTTCATGCGCAACCACATAGGCCTGGGCAAAATCACCGCCCGCACCCAGCTTGGTTTTCATATCCTGGTAGAACGAGAGATCGATATAGACCGTATCATCCGCCGGGCAATAGAACGGCCCCATCACCGATTGGCCGGTGCCGCAGCCGGTACGCGTCGCGCCCCGGTACATCACCAATTTGGGATCCTGATAGTTCTTCCCCATCTGCTTGAAGATGCCCTGCCAGTTATCTTCGGTAGAGGCCAGCACCACCGAGGTAAACTTGGCCAGTTGATCGTCTTGCGGGCTGATGCTGGCGCTTTGCTGCTGAGACTGTGGGGAAACATCTCCACCATTCAGCAGCGGAGTCAGGTCTACCCCGTAGTAACCGGCAACCAGCACCACTACCAGAATGATCAGGCCACCTTTGCCGCCGATAGGTATCCGGGGGCCGCCACCGCCGCCGCCCAGACCTGAAGACTGCCCACGGCGATCCTCGACATTGTCACTTTCACGACGCCCTTGCCAACGCATAAATAAACTCCAGAGATGATTTTTAATAATCGTAGGAAACTTGCCCTGGTTACTATTATAAGGCGTTCGTGGCGGAGGGAATGCAGTAATTTTCTGGAAAGTGCTGAATGAGGGATGAAAGGCTCGGTTCGATGCTTTGCCCCTCACTCTAGCACTCTCCTATAGGGAAAGAGTTAGAGTGAGGGGCATGATTTAACGATTAGTCCAGCTTCACGCCGATACGGCGAGCGACTTCTTCGTAGGCTTCAATCAGGCCACCCAGGCTCTGGCGGAAGCGGTCTTTGTCCATCTTGGCCAGGGTATTCTTGTCCCACAGGCGGCTACCGTCCGGGGAAAACTCATCGCCCAGCACCACTTCGCCGTTGAACAGGCCGAACTCCAGCTTGAAATCGACCAGGATCAGGCCTGCATCGTCAAACAGTTTGCTCAACACGTCGTTAGCCATGTAGCTCAGCTCACGCATCCGCGCCAGATGCTCTTTGCTCACCCAACCGAAGGTTTCGCAATAGGATTCGTTCACCATTGGGTCGTGCATCGCGTCGTTCTTCAGGAACAGATCAAACAGCGGCGGGTTCAGCGGCAAGCCTTCTTCGATACCCAAGCGCTTGACCAAAGAGCCCGCAGCGCGGTTACGGATCACGCACTCAACCGGGACCATCTCCAGCTTTTTCACCAGCACTTCGTTATCTGACAGCAGGCGTTCCATCTGCGTTGGGATACCGGCCTCTTCCAGCTTGCTCATAATGAAATGGTTGAACTTGTTGTTCACCATCCCTTTGCGATCGAACTGCTCAATGCGCTGACCATCCAGTGCTGACGTATCGTTACGGAATTCCAACACCAGCAGATCCGGGTTTTCGGTGGTGTAGACGGTTTTTGCCTTGCCGCGATACAGTTCAGCTAGCTTTTGCATCTTAACTTACTCCAATGAGATGGTACCTTCCGGCTGCCAGACAGCCTACTGGGCACAAAATTGACCTGATAAGTTCTTTGGTTTGCTGATAACTATTGTGCCAAATCTGCGACGCAAACGATACCGTATCAGCAAAACAAAAAGGGGCCATAGCCCCTCAGACCGCTGACATAGTCCTCTGACGTTAAAAGCCCCCTGTTCAGGGCTGATAAATACCAAGGATGCTGTCTTTGAACTTCGCCAAACAGTCGAAAACCACGTTTTTCGGCTGTTTGTCACCAGTCTAAAAGGGGCCGTAGCCCCTAGATGTATTTATTTAACGCTGGTTTTACTGAAAGCCGTCTGGAGCACAGCTACCAGCGCATCGTTCTGCGACTGGGTCAACGGCTTACCTTTGGAATCGATAAATTGCAAACTGGTACGGTTATTCAAATCACCTACCTGCAGTTTGTAATCACCCTCTTTCAGTTCAGGATCTTTCGCGCCCAACGCATCCCAATCACTGCTGCTCAGGGATTTGTAGGTTACGGCGACGCTACCCTGCGGACGGCTGCGGTCACCCACTTTCATCCCCAGTTTTTCCAGTGCCGGTGGCAAACGATCCCACACTACCGTGTACGGCGCACGCACGATCAGCGTCGGCAGGCCGGTGTCATCCGCACCGCTCTGCACGTCCAATACGCCAATACGGTTAGCGGACTGGCTGCTCGACAGGCTGTCCTGCTTATCCAGGCCTTCAACGATGGTGTTCATCATCATACCGTTGTAGCGCTGAACTTCAGAAGGATCGGTAACCTTGTCGGTTTGCCCCTGCTGACGCAGTTCAAGAGTTTTCACCACCAGCGCTTGCTGGTAACCCTGTTTCTGTACCGTGATCTGGTAGCGGCCTTCGTACTGGTTGTCTTCATCCAGACGGTTCCACTTCACCCAGTCGGTGGTCAGCGTTTGGCTGGCATCCGTACGTGAGGCGATCGGAATGTTTTTGCTCTGCAACAGGCTGGCTACGCGCGACCACAGGTTATCGTTCTGCGGGCTGCTTTCCAGCAGCAGCGTGCCGCTGTCACCCGCATATTGACCACGGGAACCGCTCAACAGTGCCAGCGGCTGTACCGGTGGCCGGATATCCAGTTGCTTGCCAACAGCGCCTTTCTGCGCGTTTGCCGGAACTTCATAATTACCGGTTTGTACCGGCAGGATCAGGCCGGACGGCGCGCTCAACGGTTTGAGCGGTGCGGCGTCAAGATAGGCCTCATCGCCGCTAACCTGGCGTTTGTAGCGCTGATCGGTAGAACAAGCCGCCAGCGTCATCACCAGCGCTAATCCCACGACCGTTGCTAGCGTCGACTTTTGCAATGAATAAGCCATCAAATCTCCCTAAGAGTTACAGCAAACCGGCGCTTTTCAACGCACGCTCCACGACAGGACGGGCAGCGTCGGTCAACGGCGTCATAGGCAGACGCATCGTATCGGTTGCCATCAATCCCAATGCCTTACAGGCCCATTTCACCGGAATTGGGTTTGCTTCTACAAACAAATCCTGATGCAAAGGCATCAAGCGCTGATTCAAACGGCGGGCTTCGGCAAAATTGCCTTGCGCCGCCAGGCGGCAGAGTTCGACCATTTCACGCGCTGCCACGTTGGCCGTCACGGAAATCACCCCTTTGCCACCCAGTTGCATGAAGTCCAGACCGCTGGCGTCGTCGCCGCTCAGCAAAATGAAGTCTTCATCATCAACCAGCACTTGGATCTGACTAACACGACTTAAGTTCCCTGTTGCCTCTTTAACGGCAACAATATTCTTAATTTTGGCCAAACGAGCAATCGTTGGCGGCAGCATGTCACAACCGGTGCGTGAAGGCACGTTATAGAGGATCTGCGGCAGATCGGTGCTTTCGGCAATGGCTTTGAAATGCTGATACAGACCTTCCTGGGTCGGTCTGTTGTAGTAAGGCGTGACTGACAGGCAGCCCACGACACCGGTATTGCTGAAACGCTGCGTCAGTGAGATAGCCTCGCTGGTAGCGTTGGCACCGGTGCCGGCGATCACCGGAATACGGCCTGCGGCCAGTTCCAGCGTCTGCAAGACCACGTCCACATGTTCGTCATGGGGCAGCGTGGCGGACTCGCCGGTAGTTCCTACGGAAACGATCGCCGCAGTCCCACTGGCTACATGATAATCAATCAGTTTTTTTAGGCTCGCACGATCGACAGCACCTTTGGTGTCCATCGGCGTAACCAGTGCAACAATACTTCCCGTAAACATTGGCCGTCCCCTTCACAAACAAGTTACCCATGGTACTTTTGTCACCTATCCAAAAGCAAGCAAACAACGTGTCTAAGCGCTTGGCAGGCGGTTTTTTTTGTGTTTACCATGGTAACCCCATTCAGTACGACAGGAAGCTGCATTTTGCCTAAGCCTGATGAACACTATCTGGTGATCACCGCACTGGGCGCCGATCGCCCCGGTATCGTCAACGCCATCACCCGCCACGTCAGTAGCTGCGGGTGCAATATCGAAGATAGCCGTCTGGCCATGCTGGGTGAAGAGTTCACCTTCATCATGCTGCTTTCAGGTAGCTGGAACGCGATTACCCTGATCGAATCCACTTTGCCGCAAAAAGGCGCCGAGCTGGATTTACTGATCGTGATGAAACGCACAAACTCGCAAGAAAGACCGCCAATGCCCGCTACAGTGTGGGTACAGGTTGAGGTGAAAGACTCTCCGCATATCATCGAGCGGTTTACCGGCCTGTTTGATTCGAGCCAGATGAACATTGCCGAGCTGGTGTCACGGACTCAGCCAGCAAAAGGTGAGCAGCCCTCGCAGCTCTATATTCAGATCACCGCTCACAGTTCCGGCGGTCAGGATGCCACAAATATTGAACAAGCCTTTTATCGCCTATGTACAGAATTGAATGCGCAAGGCAGTATTAGCGTGGTGAACTATCCACAGCATGATGAGAGAGATGGAGAGTAGTTATGAGCCCATTGAAAGCCGGTGATACAGCGCCGAAATTTAGTTTACTCGACCAGGATGGCGAGGAAATTAACTTGGCCGACTTCCAGGGACAACGAGTACTGGTTTACTTTTATCCCAAAGCCATGACGCCAGGTTGCACCGTGCAAGCCTGCGGGTTACGGGATAACATGGATGAATTGAAAAAGGCGGGCGTCGAAGTGCTGGGCATCAGCACCGATAAACCCGAAAAGCTCTCGCGTTTTGTTGAGAAAGAACTGCTCAATTTCACGCTGCTATCCGACGAAGATCATCAGGTAGCTCAGCAGTTTGGCGTTTGGGGCGAGAAAACCTTCATGGGCAAAACCTATGACGGCATTCACCGTATCAGCTTCCTGATCGGCACCGACGGTAAGGTTGAGAAAGTGTTCGATGATTTCAAGACCACCAATCACCACGAAATCGTTCTGAACTACCTGCAGCAGTAAAAAGTAAAGCGCAGCGGCATCCGTTGCTGCGCTTCATTTCCTCACTTCACCTCGTCACCCACATCCACCAGCATGTCATCTGGCCAGGCGTGGATCACGGCTTTCACCAGCGTCGCCAATGGGATGGCGAAGAATACGCCCCAGAACCCCCACAGACCGCCGAAGATAATCACCGAGAGAATGATCACCAGCGGATGCAGGTTGACCGCCTCGGAGAACAGGATCGGCACCAGCAGATTGCCATCCAACCCTTGCACCACCAGATAAGCGATAATCAGCGTCCAGAAGTCGGCACCAATGCCCCACTGGAACATGGCCACCACCACCACCGGGATCGTCACCAGCACTGCGCCGATGTATGGGATCAGCACCGAGAGGCCGACCAACACCGCCAAGAGCAGGGAATAACGCATATCCAGGATGAAGAACACCAGATAGGTCGCCACCCCGACGATCACCATCTCCAACACCTTGCCGCGAATATAGTTGGTGATCTGCTGGTTCATCTCGATCCATACCTGCCCTGCCAGCCCACGGTTGCGCGGCAGCACACGGCGCACCGCATTGATCATCTGCTCTTTGTCCTTCAGCAGGAAGAACGCCATCAAAGGGACCAGGATCAGGTAAATGGCCAACGTCAGCAGCCCAACCAGTGAGGCCAGTGAGAATTTCACCACCGATTCTCCCATGCCCGACAGGCGCTCACGCAGGTTCTGCGCCATCATATCAATGATGCCCGCATCCACCAGCGCCGGGTAGCGTGTCGGCAAGGTCGCCGCATAGTTGTAGAACTGATTGAGCATGCCCGGTAAATCGGTCATCAGGTTGATGCCCTGCTGCCAGGCGGTTGGCGCGACCACGAAGACCAACAGCATGGCAATACCGCCAAACACGATCAGCATGATACTTGCCGCCCAGGTGCGCGAACATCCCAGGCGCTGAAGGCGTGCGGTAGGCCACTCCAGCAGGTAAGCAAGCACTAGCGCCACCAGCAAGGGGGTCAAGATACCGTGAAAAAAATAAAGGATGCAGAACCCGGCAACCAGGATCACCAGCAACGCAATAGCCTGCGGATCGGTGAAACGACGTCGGTACCACTGTAATAACAACTCCAACATCAGAGATTGCTCCTTATTCCATCAATGGGGGGTGAGGCTCGCCAATCCCTATGCGGCCGAGCAGGTATGACATGATTTTTAAATAATTTTAGCCCGGTTATCACCGTGCAGCGTTTCAATGTGGGTTGTGGCTGGCTATGATGTGATAGCGTTTTGCCGCTCAGGCGCACGATCCCCTGAAAATGCATTTTTGTGAGCCAACGCACTTTCGCGCTGATTGTACTGGAGAGTCTGGCACGGAAGAAGAACTCTTATCTGATACTGACGTCTTACTTGATGACTTTATTGAGGGAATGACCTGACTATGACCATCCGGTTGACTAAAACAGCGTTAACAGTCCTGCTGCTCGGCTCGCTTTGCACCTCTGCGTTGGCGCCGGTTAACGCCCAAACGCAAGACCAACTGCCGGATATGGGGACTTCCGCAGGGGGGACGTTGAGCATCGGCCAGGAACTGACCATGGGCGATTTTTACGTGCGGCAGCTACGCGCTAGCGCCCCGTTGATCAACGATCCGCTATTGACCCAGTATATCAACCAGTTGGGTAACCGGCTGGTCGCCAGCGCCTATTCGGTACGCACCCCGTTCCACTTCTTTCTAGTCCGTAACGACGAGATCAACGCCTTTGCCTTCTTCGGCGGCAACGTGGTGCTGCACTCAGCCCTGTTCCGTGAAACCGACAACGAGAGCCAACTGGCCTCGGTCCTGGCGCACGAAATCTCACACGTGACCCAGCGCCACCTGGCCCGCGCAATGGAAGACCAGCAACGCAACGCGCCACTGACCTGGGTGGGCGCACTGGGTTCTATCCTGCTGGCGATGGCCAACCCAACCATGGGCATGGCGGCGCTGAGCGGTACGCTGGCAGGAACGCAGCAGGGGATTATCAGCTTCACCCAAGCGAATGAACAAGAGGCTGACCGTATCGGTATTCAGGTATTGCAGCGCGCGGGGTTCGATCCCGAAGCGATGCCAGACTTTTTGCAAAGGCTGGCCGATCAGTCCCGCTACGCCTCAAAACCACCGGAAATGCTGCTGACGCACCCGTTGCCAGACAGCCGGCTTTCCGATGCCCGCAACCGCGCCAACCAAATGCCACGCCAGTTGGTGCAATCCAGCCAAGACTATCTGCTAGCGCGGGTCCGTACGCTGGGCATGTACAGCTCGGAAGGCTATGGTCTGAGCGAGGACCTGCTGGACACTTACAGCAAAGGCAACATTCGCGAGCAAATAGCCGCCAAATATGGCCGGGCGATCCTGTTCTATGAAGCCAAGAAATACGACGAAGCGCGCAATCTTATTCAGCCACTGCTGGCAAAGGATCCGAAAAACGTCTGGATGCTGGACCTGCTGACCGACATCGATCTGGGTCAGAATAAAGCCGTTCAGGCCATTGCTCGCCTTGAGGCGGTCAATGCGGCGCAAAGCAATAACCCGGTGTTGCTGCTCAACCTGGCGAACGCCTACGTTGAGGGCAATCAACCCGCTCAAGCATCAAAAATCCTCAACCGTTATACCTTTGCCCATCCGAACGATCCGAACGGCTGGGATCTGCTGGCTCAGGCCAGTGCTGCCCAAGGTCTACGCGATGAAGAACTCTCCGCCCGGGCAGAAAGCCTGGCGCTGGCAGGCCGTCTGGATCAGGCGATAGGTTTGCTCAGTAACGCCAGCTCATTACAAAAGCTGGGCAGCCTGAAACAGGCTCGCTACGACGCGCGGATTGACCAACTGCGTCAGTTGCAAAGAACCTTCAGCAAGTTCCAACGCACTTGATTTGAACAAGGAAAGAGAAAAAATGAAAAACGTCACTATTTATCACAACCCACGCTGCTCGAAGAGCCGTGAGACGCTGGCACTGCTGGAACAGCATGGCGTCGAACCGCAAGTGGTGCTGTATCTGGATACGCCGCCTTCCGTCGCCGAGTTGAAAAAGCTGTTACAAGAACTTTGTTTCACTTCTGCCCGCGAATTGATGCGCAAGAAAGAAGATCTCTACAAAGAGCTGAAACTGGCGGATGAAATCCTGAGCGAAGAGCAACTGTTGCAAGCGATGGTGAGCAATCCGAAACTGATCGAACGCCCAATCGTGGTCAAAGGCGGTAAAGCCCGCATTGGCAGGCCACCGGAGCAGGTGTTGGAGATCTTGTGATCCCTTGACGGCAAGCCGGGCGTTCAGCCGCCCGGCTGCTGTATTTACAACGGTTTATGCGCTGTTTCCCGGGCAGCTAGCAACACCCACAAGGTAATTAGCAATGCCAGCACAACGTAGGCCGATATCGCCAGCGTGCTGTCAAAAGAAGTGAATAACGAAGCAATGATCAACGGCGCAAAGCCACCCCCCACGATCCCCGCCAGAGTATAAGCCAGCGAAGAACCAGCATAGCGCACCCTGGTCGGGAACTGTTCGGTGATAAAGGCCGCCTGCGGGCCGAACATCGCCGCATGGATCAGCAAGCCAATCACTACTGCGGTACAAATCAACACCGGCTGACTACTATCGAGCAACACGAAGAAGGCAAAAGCCCAGACTATCCCCGCCAGTGCCCCGCCGATATACACTGGCCGGCGGCCTAAGCGATCGGATAAGGCGCCAAACATCGGTACGGTAATCGCGTTGCCGATCGCTCCCAGCATGGTGGCCGTCAGCGCCAGTGGCCGTGGCAGGTTCAGCACCGTGGTCACGTAAGTCAGGGTAAACACCACCACCAACGCGTACAGCACGTCGGAGCCAATGCGCGAACCACCGGCGATCAGCAGCGAACGTGGGTGTTGGGTGAAAACCTCGCGGATCGGCGAATGGGTAACATCCTTCGACGCTTCCAATTTCAGGAACGCCGGTGTTTCCCCGACCCCACGGCGCAGCCACAGGCCAAAGATCACCAACACCAGGCTCAACAGGAACGGAATGCGCCAGCCCCACTGTTGGAAATCGTCTGCCGACATTGCCATGGTCACCAACGCGATCAGCCCGGTGCCAATCAGCGAACCACAGGAGGGGCCGACCTGCGCAAATGAGGCGTTACGCCCACGCTGATGTGGCTTACCGTGTTCCATCGAAAGCAGCACGGCTCCAGCCCATTCCCCACCCAGCGCAATTCCTTGGATAAAGCGCAGTGCCACCAGCAATATCGGGCTCCAAATCCCCCAACTTGCATAGCCGGGCAGTAACCCCATCAGCGTGGTGGTCACGCCCATGATCACCAACGTGGCGACCAACACAAAACGCCGTCCCAGCACGTCACCAAGATGCCCGAACACGATGCCGCCGATGGGCCGTGAAACATAGCCGACCGCATAAGTGGAAAACGCCAGAATGGTGCCGACCAGCGGATCGAATGACGGGAAGAAAACATGGTTGAAAATCAAGGCAGCCATGATGTTGTAAACGGTGAAGTCATACCACTCCAGCGCGGTGCCTATCGAACTGGCTGCCGCCAGCCTGCCGGTTTTAGGAGGATCGACGGCGTGATCTTTCACCGATAAGTCCACAATCGGCGTTTCAGTGGTCGACGTATTCATGATGCCAGCTCCTGTGAGGTCAGTTGCCAGCCAAGTGCGTAATGCACCGCCTCGCCAGCAGGGATTTTCAACGTGCGGTAAGCCAGCTCACTCAAACGCTGCCCCGCCTCTGCGCTACTGCTTTCGATCAACACCATCGGTACCAGTTGACGATTTTCCCGCGACTCTTGCGGAAGCGGTGAACTGAGCTCGGCGTTTGGCAACAGCAGGCTGCTGCGCACAAAGCCCGGCTGTTCAGCCAACACGGAACCCATGTGCTTAACATCGTTTTTCAGAACATCCTGCTCACTCACTGCCAGCGTGATGATGCTCAGATGGCTACCACTGCCCTGGCCGGTGACGGCTTCAACCGTGCAAACCCGGCGCATGGGATCGCGCATCTTTCCCAGGCAGGCAACCGACCACGGCGTCTGTTGGGTAAAAGCGTTGCGATAGGCCTGGGAGGTAAAACTGGCCAGAGAGGCGGTTTTATACAGCCCGAGGTATTTGCGCCCACCCTGTAGCGCCTGATAGCGCGTACCGGAGAGAAAACCGGAAACACGCACCCGCTCCTCTACATGTTCACGGTCGTACCACTGATTGAAATCCGCCTCATCCTGCACGGCGACATCCGTTGCAACAAACAGCATTCCGTTCGGGGAACCGGTCATGGGTATTCTCCTGGTAGAGTCAGTAAGGCAAGGTGGCACCCTGCCGAAAAATTACGCGCCGGCAAGGCAACGTTCGATCGTTAGCGCCCAGCCCAGCAGCGCCTGGTCATTCATGGGTAACCCGGCCACCATCAGGCCAACGGGGGCCTCACCTGGCCGTTGGCAGGGTAGTGATAACGCACAGCCGTCGAGGAAGTTGATTACAGAAGGATTACGCAGCGCGGCACCGTTGGCACGGAAGTAGGCTTCGTCGTCCTCTGCCAGTTCGGCAAGGAGTGGTGCTATCAGCGGCGCGGTTGGCATCAACAAGGCGTCAAAGCCCTGCACCCTGGCCGTCACCCGCTGTTGCCAACTGGCACGCAACTGCCGTAGCTGCTGAAGATCGCTCTCGCCCAACGGCTGGCCACGACGAATGCGTGACAGCACTCGCGGGTCATAACCCTCGGCATTTTCAGCAATCAACGACTGGTGCCAATGCCAAGACTCCAGTGCGGTAAAACCACCCGCAGCGTTGATCTCCGCCAATTCGGCAAATTCACTGCAAGGGATAGCTTCAATCCGCGCACCGGCCTGAGCCAAACGTTTCAAGGCACGCTGAAACGCCTCTGCAACCTCTTCGTCCAACCCATCCAGCACTAGCGTTTGCGGAACGGCAAAACGTGCCTGCGCCAAGGATTGTGACTCAGGCCGTAGCGCTTGTTCGGCGATTGCCGCATCCAATGCGATACAGCTGGCAACGTCATGAGCAATCACCCCGATTGAGTCCAGCGAAGGTGACAACGGCAGCAGTCCACCGCTGGCAATTCGACGGGCGGTAGGCTTATAGCCGGTCAAACCACAGAAAGCGGCCGGAATACGCACCGATCCCCCGGTGTCACTGCCAACTGCACCGCAGCACATACCGTCGGCTACCGCGACCGCCGCACCGGAAGATGAGCCACCGGGTATACGCTGGGTAGCGCGATCCCAGGGGTTAGCTGGAGTGCCAAAATGCGGATTGATACCCAGCCCGGAGTAGGCAAACTCGGTCATGTTGGTTTTACCGATCACCACCGCTCCCGCCTGCAACAGACGCTCCACTATCGCAGCGTGCTTCTTGACCACCGCAGCACCGGCCAGCACCCGAGAACCGGCAGTAGTCACCTGTCCACTCACGTCAAACAGGTCTTTGATTGAGATCGGCACGCCATCCAATGGAGACAACGGTTTGCCTGCCGCGCGACGTTGGTCGGCCGCCAGCGCCTGCTGTTGTGCCCAATCGGCATACACCTGAGTAAAAGTTCGCTCCCCTTCCCCCTGCGGATCGGCGATTTTCGCCAAGGCATCGGCGATCAACTGCCTAGAGGTAAACTCTCCACTGGCCAACCCGGCGACGGCCTGCACAAGCGTTAACTTAGCCATCACGCCACCACCGGCAGTTCGATACTGCGATAGCTATGGGCAATGGTGCGCCCCAACACCTCATCCACCAGTTCCATACGGAACTCGGCTGATGGCCGGATCCCCCCGATCGCCGCCACCGTGCCGCAGGTCATTGCCAAGCCGTCACTCGGTAGCTGGGGGAGCGTCATGCCACTTTCTGGCAGTTGCTGCCCGCTCAGATAGCGTTCGAGCAAGTCACCGGGGGTGCGCAGGCTGGCGAGAGTCCCCTGCTGATAAAGCTGAAACGCGCCGTTTTCCTTTATCCATGAACGCAAGATCAAGGAGTCCCAGTGATCGCTCACTTCGTGTAACGGCCAGGCAGCACGTGCTACCGGTTTAACGCAGATCTGCTTGGACAGTGCTACGCTGTGTACTTCCAACTGACGATCGGTATGATCGGACGCTAATGAGACATACAGTTCGCCGCCATGGCTGAAAATCAGCGGTTCCGCTTCGCCAGAGGTCGCCTCGCCGATCACTTCGATGCATTCGCTTTGGCTGAGTTGATTAACCGCCACACGGTAAAACAGCGGGACGCTGCTGGGTTGAGGGACGCCCAGCTCGGCCAGCTCCTGGATATGATGTTGAATTGCCTTATAATCACGACCGGTCCAGCCAGCGATGACCAGATGATCGATGTCAGCATCCAGCGTCTTGGCACTACAGGTTTCTGGTAAAGTAAAGGTCAGCCTCATGGCAATTGTATCCCTTTGGTTAAAATAGTGTGAAATTTCACTATATCTTCAGTTAACAACTAAGCGACTGCCATGTGACGTTTTTGTGTACCATGTCTAAAAATTTCTTCTTGCAGGAGTAGTATGTGAAGACCATTGACGCAGAAGATCGAGGGTTCCCGGTAGCAGAGGAAGCCGGTTTGTCACTCAATGAAGTGGCCTACCGCCGCTTCAAGCAGGCATTGGTGACGTTAAGTTACAAACCGGGTGAATACCTCAATACCGCGCAGGTAATGGGTGAGCTGGATATGGGCAGAACGCCGATCAATCAGGCGATCCACCGTCTGGCGAATGAGGGCTTGCTGCAGGTGATCCCGCGCAAAGGGGTGATGGTCTCGCCGCTGTCGATAGACGATGCGTTAGAGTTGATTGATGTCCGGCTGGCCAATGAAATGCTGTGTATGCGCCTGGCCAGTGCCAAGATCACCCAGCCACAGGTTGCCGCACTGAACGCGCTGAATCAGCAGATCGAAGCCGCCAGCCTGGATCGTGACCGGGTACGGATGATGACGTTAGATCATCAATTCCATCAGGAGCTGGCGCAGATCGCCGGGAATAACATGTTGACGGATATTCTGAGCGTACTGCACGCCAGAGCCCAACGTTTCTGGGCCAGCACGCTGTCGCGGGAAGGGCATATGCAGGAAGTTATCGATGAACACCGGGCGATTATCAGTGCGTTGGCCGCACAGGACAGCGACGCGGCCGCCAGTGCTGCACAGGCGCACATCCTGTCATTCCGCAGTGCGCTGTTACACGAAGGCTGAATAGTCTAAAGAGTGGGAATGGGGAATAGTGGCTAGCTACAGCCCCAGAATTTCCTTCACAAACGGAATGGTCAGCTTGCGCTGTGCCGTGATCGACGCGCGATCCAGCTGATCGAGCGTCATAAACAGCGTGCGCATTTCACGATCCAGACGCTTGAGCAGGAAACGGCCCACGTCTTCCGGCAGTTCGAAACCACGCAGTTTGGCGCGCAGCTGCAACGCCTGTAGTTTCTCTTCGTCCGACAGTGGCTGTAACTTGTAGATCTGCCCCCAATCCAGGCGCGAGGCCAGATCCGGCAAATGCAGATTTAGCTGGCGCGGCGGACGATCGCCAGTGATAAACAGGCGGGTGCGGCCGGTTTCCAGAATGCGGTTATAGAGATTGAAAATCGCCATTTCCCATTCCTCATCACCGGCAATGCACTCGATGTTATCGATGCAGACCAATGCCAGCTGTTCCATGCCGTCCAGCACTTCGGGCACAAAATAGGCCCGCTTATCCAAGGGCACATAGCCTACCGCTTCGCCACGCTGCGAGAGTTCGGCACAGGCCGCATGCAGCAAATGGCTGCGTCCCCCGCCTTCGCGTGACCAGAAATAGATGTAGCTACCATGCTCCTGACGGACTGCGGATTGGATCGCGGCTAATAAGGATGGGTTCTCACCCGGATAAAAACTGGCAAAAGTTTCATCATCGGGTAGATAAAGTGGCAGTGAAAGCTGTGCCGGCGTATTCAGAAAAGCACCTCAACCAAAACTGGCAGGAAAACGCGAAGAGTCTACCACAGAAAGCAACCGCTGTTGAACCCGCCATGAGAACAACGCGATTTAGTTGCCAAATTTGTCTTATACGGCAAAGCTGTTCTAAGATAAATCGCACAAATTGAAGATGACCGAAAGGAGCTAGACCGTGAAAGCGTGGAATAAAGTGCTATTGGCCTCAATGGTAGGTTTACTGCTGGTGGGCTGCGATGATGCCAAGGTCGATTCCCATCTGGATAAGGCCAAAGACAGTGCCGAACAAATGAAAGATGCGGCGGAAAAGAAAGCGGATCAACTGACCGACGATGCCAAGGCCAAAGCGGAAGAGATCAAGCAGGCCGCGGCGGCCCAGACGGAACAGTTGAAGGACCAAGCTTCCGCCATTAAAGATGACGCCGCCAAGCAGGCGGATGCCCTCACTGATGATGCCAAGGCCAAGGCCGCAGCAATCAAACAGGATGCTGACAAACAAAGCCAGCAGCTGATCGATCAAGCCAAAAACATCAAGGCCGACGCGATTAACGGAGCGAACGATCTGGCGCAACAGGCCAAGGCAAAAACCGAACAGCTCAAGAACAGCATGGACAATAAGGCTCAACAAGCAGACGGTAAAACCGAACAACCGGCTCAGCCCGCTAATCAATAAACAGAATTGCTCTGTATGGGCGCAGCATGCTGCGCCCGCTTGGCTAATCGTCCAAGTTGTCTATCAGCGTGATGATGGATAATTTAAAGTCTTTTGGGACACACCGACTTAGTCAGCAGAATACGCATTTGCGAATGCAGAGCAAAACGGGGCTTCCAGGATAAAGATTGTACTTCACATGTGGCGCAGGGGGGAACGCTCAAGACGTACGTAGCCAGTCAGAATACTTCGGAGTAACCTCCCCTAAAACCTCTCGGTTTTTTCATCTTATATCCCCACCCGTATTGGGCAATGAGTTTGCGGCGGATTGTACTAAATACGGATAAGACTTTACATGCACTGGGAATAATCTTATCCTTAAGGGTGGCGTTCATTACTCAGAGGATTGAGATGGTTGGTTACTATTTGATAGATAAAAAGATAGTTTACAATAATGATCATGGGGAAATTTTCAACCTTAATGAGCCAGAAGTAAAAGTAAAGCTTTCTAACCCTGCGGCTAAATGTTTACAGAAACTCATTGATGCCGATCATCAAATTGTCTCTCCAGATGATCTTATCGATGACATTTGGGGACAGAAAGGCGTCATCGTAGGTACTAATACCCTATATCAACATATCTATATCCTGAGAAAACACCTTTGCTCACTGGGATTAGATAAAAACATTATTAAAACAACTCCGCGATCCGGGTTCAATATCCCGCAAGAATTTACTATTGAGCCATTTCAAGATGAAGTTGAATACGTAAAACAAGAAGATCATCAAGAACAACATCAACAGGTGGAAGAAAAACCTGCATTAGCAATCAATGAGTTACCCAAGAAAAAACCAAGTTTTCTAAAAAAACGCAGCGTCTATTCTTTAGTGGTGGTTTTCACCCTCATTATTGCCTCATCAATTTATATTTATAACACCAAAAAACCTTTAGAAGTCGATTACACCTTAATTGGGAAGTATCAAAACTGTGACATTTACGGAGAGGATGGGAAATTCACCCTCTTATATATTAAATCAAGAATTGAAAATCACAACATTGAGTGTAATAACGTAGGGAACCAGTCTTTGTATTACTTTGGAAACCCTGCAATTAAACGAGAATCAATTTTCTTATGTGACAACCGCATTGATGGTGATGCTAGAAGTAATTGTAAATCATATCATTGGACTGGCTATGAAAACTAAAGTCATTATTCCATTAGTAATATTAATATGTGCCATACTGGCCGTAACGTATTACTTTCTTTATTTAGATAACAAAACAGAGACTATCTCTTGCGAATCTAAACTTTATTTTAAATTTTTTGTTCCAAAACCTGAAGTGGTTGCAAACTATAACATTATAATAAATTTAAAAGGCGACAGCGACAAAGATGATGGCAGAGGTAAATTCTCAATAACTGCAAACTTTTATGATGGGAAGAACACGTACTTTATCAGGCGTGATGTCATTACCAGCTACCAAGTTGACGATAATGGCTTGTATTTTTTCAAAACCCTCTATATCAATAAGTATGCCCGAGATACCATCCCTGAAAATGTCGAAAAACGCCTTGTGCCAGATGTTTTCTCTAAAATAAACAGTTTGTCAGGCTACACCATACGCCCGGCAGGTAAGCAAGGGTACTTTATCTATGAAACCGACATTCCGGTCTTTTATTGTAATCGGTTATAACCGGGCAACCGTTGGCAGATATACTACACTGTTGCCCAATTATCCGTGCCAATAGCTTGCTATCAAGACACAGCAAGCAGGCTATAGTGGACCTAGAAGCACTCAAGGAACATCGCCTGGTCATGAAGCCAATATTCCCACCGTTAAGGTGAATAATATTGGCACAATCACCATCAGGCCCGCTCTACCAGCAAGCTAATAGAGCTTTGCCGATTATTTTTGGTCCAGTCGCTCTTCTGGCACATCGATCACTTCTTCTTCCTTGCGGTACAGGCTGATCAGTTTGAACAGCAAGCTCAGGCCGACGCCGACGATGGTCGCCAATGCCATACCTTTCAGCTCCGCCGCACCGATATGCACTTTCGCGCCGCTAACGCCGATAATCAGGATCACCGAGGTCAGGATCAGGTTCTGCGCCTTGTTGTAATCCACCTTGGATTCGATCAATACGCGGATACCCGAAGCGCCAATCACGCCATACAGCAACAGGGAAACACCGCCCATCACCGGCACCGGTACCACCTGGATCGCCGCCGCCAGCTTGCCTACGCAGGAAAGCAGAATAGCCAGAATTGCCGCTCCGCCGATCACCCAGGTGCTGTAAACCTTGGTAATGGCCATGACACCGATGTTCTCACCATAGGTGGTGTTAGGCGTAGAGCCGAAGAAGCCGGAGATCACGGTGGAAATGCCGTTGGCAAACATTGAGCGGTGGAGGCCCGGATCGCGCAGCAGGTCCTTCTTGACGATATTCGCCGTGACTACCAGGTGACCAACGTGCTCGGCAATCACCACCAATGCCGCAGGCAGAATGGTGAAGATGGCAAACCACTCAAAGCGTGGCGTGTAGAAGGTCGGCAAGGCAAACCAGTGCGCGTCACGGATTGGCGTCAGATCCACCACGCCCATAAAGAACGACAGCGCATAGCCTACCAACACCCCGATCAGGATCGGGATAATCGCCAGGAAGCCGCGGAACAGCACCGAGCCCAATACGGTAACACCCAGCGTCACCAGTGAAATAGTGATGGTCGTGCTGTCTGCGGAGGTACCTTCCGCCGGTAACAATCCGGCCATGTTGGCCGCCACGCCCGCCAGCTCCAAACCGATAACGGCAACGATTGCGCCCATCGCCGCAGGCGGAAACATCACGTCCAGCCAACCGGTTCCGGCCTTCTTGACGATCAGCGCGACCAGGCAGAACAGCACGCCACACATGATAAAACCACCCAGTGCAACCTCATACCCCAGCGGCAACAGCAGCAACACCGGTGAAATAAACGCAAAGCTGGAACCCAGATAGGCGGGTATCTTGCCCTTACAGATAAACAGATACAGCAATGTTCCCACGCCGTTGAACAACAGCACCGTCGCCGGGTTGATCTTGAACAGGATCGGCACCAGCACGGTGGCCCCGAACATGGCAAACAGATGCTGGAAGCTGAGTGGGATGGTCTGGAACAGCGGCGGGCGTTCACTAACGCCGATGGCGCGACGGGTCATGGGGTGTTTTTCCTCTGAGTTAGTATCAGTTGTGTTGGCTTGGTGATCAATGCTCAATGGATTACCAGGGTTGGTAATCCAAAGGGCATTAAAAAGCCGACTCTCAGGTCGGCTTATTTATTATTTGGTACCAAATATCTTATCGCCTGCATCACCCAGGCCAGGCACGATGTACCCTTTGTCATTCAGACATTGATCGATCGACGCGGTATACAGCTCAACATCCGGATGCGCTTTCTCCAGCGCGGCGATCCCTTCAGGAGCAGCGACCAGTACCAGCACCTTGATGCTGCTACAACCGGCTTTCTTCAGCAGGTCGATGGTTGCGATCATCGAACCACCGGTAGCCAGCATTGGGTCAACCACCAGCGCCATACGCTCGTCAATGTTGGAAACCAGTTTCTGGAAATATGGGACCGGCTCCAGGGTTTCTTCATCACGATAAACCCCAACCACGCTGATACGAGCACTCGGTACGTGCTCCAGTACCCCTTCCATCATGCCCAGACCGGCACGCAGGATTGGCACTACGGTAATTTTTTTCCCTTTAATCTGCTCAACTTCAACCGGCCCACACCAGCCTTCGATGGTAACTTTCTCGGTTACCAGATCGGCGGTCGCTTCATAGGTCAGCAAACTACCCAC
This sequence comes from Serratia sp. 3ACOL1, assembly GCF_003668775.1. Taxonomy (NCBI): domain Bacteria; kingdom Pseudomonadati; phylum Pseudomonadota; class Gammaproteobacteria; order Enterobacterales; family Yersiniaceae; genus Serratia; species Serratia sp. 3ACOL1. Next base: position 2,902,583 of record NZ_CP033055.1, read on the forward strand.
TTCAGAAGCCAGCTCACGAAAGCGTTTGGTGCTGATATCATGTTCGCGCATCAGACCAAGCTTGTGCTTAACCAGCGGGTGTTTCACCTCAACGATCTTCATCATTTTTCTCCTATTAAGGTGGTTGACGGCCAAAAAAATCGCGGGATTATACCGCCTTTTGCTTCCGACGCCACTACCAATAGCCGGATCGAGATCAACAAAAGAGTGATCAACAGTATAGAAGACGAAAAGTTCGAGCGGGCTCACATGGTTCTCGCAAACGTTTGCTTGCGCTGTTAGAATTGCCGCGCCTGGTTCCGGCATCACCGCCGGAAGCACCGTTCTCAAACCGCAAACCGTCGTGGGGATCGCGCAGTGACCGACAAAACCTCTCTCAGCTATAAAGACGCAGGTGTCGATATCGATGCTGGCAACGCATTGGTAGACCGCATCAAAGGTGTAGTGAAACAGACCCGCCGCCCGGAAGTCATGGGTGGGCTGGGCGGTTTTGGCGCCCTGTGCGCGTTGCCGCAGAAATACCGCGAGCCGATACTGGTTTCCGGCACCGACGGCGTGGGTACCAAGCTGCGTCTGGCAATGGATTTAAAACGCCACGACACCATCGGTATCGATCTGGTGGCGATGTGCGTTAACGATCTGGTGGTTCAGGGCGCCGAGCCATTGTTCTTCCTCGATTACTTCGCTACCGGCAAGCTGGATGTGGATACCGCCGCCAGCGTGATCACCGGGATTGCCGAAGGGTGTAAACAGTCCGGCTGTGCGTTAGTCGGTGGCGAGACCGCGGAAATGCCCGGCATGTACCACGGTGAAGACTATGACGTCGCAGGTTTCTGCGTGGGCGTGGTTGAGAAATCAGAAATCATCGACGGCAGCAAAGTACAGTCTGGTGATGCGCTGATCGCTCTGGGCGCTTCAGGCCCGCATTCCAACGGTTATTCGCTGGTGCGCAAGATCCTGGAAGTGAGCAAAACCGACCCCACCACCACTGATCTGGCAGGCAAACCGCTGGCAGACCATCTGCTCGAGCCGACCAAGATTTACGTCAAATCGGTACTGGAATTGATCGAGAAAGTGGAAGTGCACGCGATTGCTCACCTGACCGGCGGCGGCTTCTGGGAAAACATCCCACGCGTATTGCCAGAAGGGATGCAGGCGGTGATCGACGAGTCGAGCTGGCAGTGGCCTGCCGTGTTTAGCTGGTTGCAGCAGGCGGGCAACGTGAGCCGTCATGAAATGTACCGTACCTTTAACTGCGGTGTCGGTATGGTGATTGCGCTACCACAGGAGTCGGTAGAAAAAGCCATCGCAATATTGACCGCCGCGGGTGAAAAAGCCTGGCAGATTGGTAAACTGACCGCTTCTTCTGACGAACAACAAGTGGTCATCCAGTGATGAAAAAGATTGTGGTGTTGGTCTCCGGCCAGGGGAGTAATCTCCAGGCGCTGATCGACGCCTGCCAACAGGGCCGGATCGCCGCCACTATCGTGGCGGTATTCAGCAATAACGCGCAGGCATATGGCCTGCAGCGTGCCGAGGAAGCTGGCATTGCCGCTCAAGCGCTGGATGCCAAAGACTTTGCCGATCGCGAAGCCTTTGACGCCGCGCTGGCGCAAGCTATCGACCAATACCAACCCGATTTGGTGGTGTTGGCCGGTTATATGCGCATTCTCAGCAACGCCTTTGTGCAGCACTATGCCGGGCGTATGCTGAATATCCACCCTTCCCTGCTGCCGAAATACCCCGGGTTGCATACCCATCGCCAGGCTATCGACAACGGCGACGCCGAACATGGCACTTCGGTGCATTTCGTCACGGAGCAGCTCGACGGTGGCCCGGTGATCCTGCAAGCCAAAGTGCCGATCTTCCCCGGTGACGAGGAAGATGAGGTCATTGAGCGTGTGCAGACCCAGGAACACACCCTATACCCGCTGGTGGTGAGCTGGTTTATCGAAGGGCGGCTGGCAATGCGCGATAACGCTGCCTGGCTGGATGGTGAACGCCTGTCAGCACAAGGTTATGCCGCCGACTGACCCGCAATTTAACCGCAATCTAAACGGTGCCTTTCACGGTACCGTTTTTTTTGGCCTTCAATCAGCTCCTGAGGTTATACTTTTGCCAGATTAATGAACCGAGGAGAATGTATGTCGAGCACCACCAACGTCAGGCTACGCCCGCTGGAGCGGGAAGATCTGGCGTTTGTTCACCAGATGGATAACAACGCCAGCGTCATGCGCTACTGGTTCGAAGAACCTTATGAAGCCTTTGTCGAGCTTTCCGATCTGTACGATAAACACATTCACGACCAGAGCGAACGGCGTTTTATCATCGAGCATGAAGGAGCCAAGGTCGGGCTGGTTGAACTGGTAGAGATCGACCATATCCACCGCCGTGCCGAATTCCAGATCATCATCGATCCGGCTCATCAAGGCAAAGGCTACGCCAGCACCGCAGCCAAACTGGCGATGGACTACGGCTTCTCGGTACTTAACCTGTATAAGCTGTATTTGATCGTCGATAAAGAAAACCCGAAGGCGATCCATATTTACAGCAAGCTGGGCTTTGAGGTCGAAGGCGAACTGATTGACGAATTCTTCGTTAGCGGCGCTTACCGCACCGTGCTGCGCATGTGCATCTTCCAGCCACAGTATTTAGCGAAGTTCAAGACTGCCCAGTCTGGTGATAAGCCTCTGATGAAGTAAGTTGAAAGCAGGGGGCGATGAATATCCCCCCTGATGACAGATAGATGAAGATCAACAGGAAATCTTGTACGTTTGAGCTAGTTAATAGTTTATGTCCACTCGACGCTAATATATTTAAAAAATCAATTCATTATCGTGAATCATACAAATAATAAATTAATTTCTGCATGGCTATAGACTCGGGTTGGCCAACCGAGTGGTGAATTAGGCGACAATATTAGGTATCATCCCGAGCACTACGGATAGCCCTACAGGAACCGTCACGCTGGCTGCCGCCTGGCATCCCGCACTTTCGCGGCGAATGGACTTCAAACGGCCTGAAAAACATGCGTAATTACAACTTATTATGGTGTATATGGGGATTATGGACGTTGTCCATCGTTCTCTGGCTGACAGGGATCAGCTTCACCGGTATCTACTTAAAACGCGCGCTGCTGGCCGCCTTGGTTCTGGCACTGTTGGCAACGCTGGCGTTTATCTACAAAATAACAAGGACGAATCAAATGCTGTCATTCAACAAGAAAAATAAAGCTGTTAATGAGGAAAAAGCGCAGGAGCTGATCGATCAGCCTGAACCTCAGCCGGCTGCTCACTCTGAGCCAAACGCCCTGCCTGAAGTTGCCGACGCCATCAAGCCAATCCGTGCCAAGAAGGACACCTTTATCTCCAATGGTGCGCTGTTCACCGGTGTGATCGAAGGCGATGGCAATATCATTGTCGAAGGCCGGGTTGAGGGAAACATCATTTGCAGCCACATGGTGCGCATTGAAACCAGCGGTCATGTCAAAGGCGAGATCCGTGCCCAGCAGATCATGATCAATGGCCCCGTTGAAGGCCGTTGCTTCGCCGACTCGCTGTCAATCCAGCCGAAGGGTAGCATGCGCGGTGATATTTTCGCCGACGAAATCTCCATCGAGAAAGGCGGCCTGTTTATTGGCCAATCCCAACTGATGCAAAAAACGCCTCCTCAAGCCCAGCCCGCTCAGGCAAAAGTGACCGCACTGAAAAAGGTTGAACCTGAACAGCAGGAACAACCGACCCCACAGCCGAGCAAGCATGCCAATTAAGCCTCTCGCCCGTCAGCCATAGCGGCCAGTGATGTAATCCTCTGTACGGCGTTGGCGTGGCGAAGTGAAAATCGCGTCGGTATCGTTATATTCCACCAGCGTCCCCTGGTGGATAAACGCCGTATAGTCGGAAACCCGTGCAGCCTGCTGCATGTTGTGGGTCACCAACACCACGCTGTAGCGCTGTTTCAGCACCGAAATCAATTCCTCGATGGTTAAGGTGGAAATCGGATCCAGCGCAGAGGTCGGCTCATCGAGCAGCAACACTTCCGGTTCAACCGCGATCGCCCGTGCAATCACCAACCGCTGTTGTTGGCCGCTGGAGAGACGGAACGCATTTTCCCGTAACCGATCTTTCACCTCGTGCCACAGCGCAGCGGCACGTAAGGATCGCTCCACGGCTTCATCCAGAATGCGCCTGTCACGAACTCCCTGTAAGCGCAGGCCGTAGACTACGTTTTCGTAGATCGATTTCGGGAACGGGTTTGGCCGCTGGAATACCATACCCACGCGCCGCCGCAAAGCGGCAACGTCAATCTGCGGGCCTGAAATGGTTTCGCCATTAAGCTGCAGTTCGCCGTCAATCCGGCAGCGATCCACCAGATCGTTCATCCGGTTAAAACAGCGCAACAGCGTCGACTTACCGCAGCCTGAAGGGCCGATCAGCGCTGTCACCCGGTGTTTGGGAATACGCAGGGAAATATTGTGCAGCACCTGCTTGTCACCATAAAACAGATCCAGGCCGTTGACCGCCAGCGCGGTATGTTCATCGGCAAGATGCTGGACGTCTAACCGGGGTAGACTGCCCGGCGTTATCAGACTCATTTGGCACTCCCCAAAAGATTCAACCTTGTTACTGCGACCATGCTTTATACCGCTCCCTTAGCGAATGCCGGATGCCCATTGCCGTCAGGTTCAACCCAACCACAATGACCACCAGCAGGAATGCCGTGGCAAACACCAGTGGCCGCGCCGCTTCTACGCTGGGGCTCTGAAATGCCATATCGTAGATCTGGAAGCTCAGGTGCATGAATTTACGTTCCAGGTGCAAATAGGGGAAAATATCGTCCACCGGCAGCACCGGTACCGATTTCACCACGCCAACCAGCATCAGCGGTGCCGTTTCCCCCGCCGCTCGTGCTACGGCCAGGATCAGGCCGGTCATCATCGCCGGTGCCGCCATCGGCAGCACGATCCGCCAGAGGGTTTCCGCCCGGGTGGCTCCCAGAGCCAATGATCCTTGGCGCAACGAAACGGGAATACGCGACAGCCCTTCTTCAGTGGCAACAATCACCACCGGCAAGGTCAGCAATGCCAGGGTCAATGCGGCCCACAGCACGCCCGGTGTGCCGAACGTCGGGTTCGGCAAGGAGTCGGCGTAAAACAGCCGATCGAGCGAGCCCCCCACCATATAGACAAAGAACCCCAGACCAAATACGCCGTAGACGATCGACGGCACCCCCGCCAGATTCACTACGGAGATGCGGATCAGCCGCGTCAGCAGATTATTACCGGCATACTCGTGCAGATAGACGGCGGCAATCACGCCAAACGGCATCACCACAATCGACATCAGGATCACCATCAACACGGTACCAAAGATCGCCGGGAAAACGCCCCCTTCGGTATTGGCTTCCCGTGGGCTGTCGGTCAGGAATTTTTGTACTTGCTTGGTCCAATGCGCCAGCTTCTGCCCGCTGCTCATGTCGTTCGGATACCAGGCATCGCGCACCTGGCTCAGGGGAATGGTGTGAACCTGCCCGTGCATGTCGCGCAGCAGTAAAGCATCACGCTGGCGATCGCGTTCCAACCCTTGCAGTTTGCCAGCAAGCTGGCGGTATTGGCGTTGCAACTCCTGCCGTTCGGCACGGATAGAGGCTTGCCAGCGCGCATCCAGCTTATTCTCACGCTGCAGGCTCTTTTCATGCAGGCGTAAATGCTCAAACTGTTCGTTAATCCGTGCCATGTCGCGGAACTGAATATCACGCGCCTGTCGCGTCAGTGCCGCAATCTGCGGCAAGCGCTGTTGCAACGCCTGGCTCAGGTCGCTGCCGGTCAATGGTTGGCCATCTTCCAGTAAACCAGCCAGGTAGCCGTACGCGGTGCCATTGCTGTTACGCTCCAACACCAATAAATCGCGTGGGGTAGTCATGCTAATGACGTCACTGGCCAGCAAAGTACGGAAATCCTGCCCTTCGCTTTCCCGGTTCCCCACTTTGATCAGGTAGCGGATAAAGCTCTGCGCGTCACCTGGTGGCAACACAACACCGGCGTCTTGCAGTTGCTGGCGCGAGATCGTCTGTCGTTGATATAGCTCACCCACTACCGATACCGGGCCTGCGGCCGTCTGATTCAGCTCGAACTGATAGACTGGGCTAGGCCAGAAATAACGCGTCCCCTGCCCGGCCAGCAGCAGTAAAATGCCGATCAGCGCCAGCAGGCTGATGGCCACCGATGCCGCCGTCAGCCAAATCCACGGGGAGCCGCTTTTCACCCAGCTTCTCATGGTGTCTCCTGGTTCAGCGTATAGCGCTTACGCAAGCGTAAACGTACCGCCTCCGCCAGCGTGTTAAACACAAAGGTAAAGATGAACAGCACCAGCGCGGTCAGGAACAACACCCGATAATGGCTGCTGCCCGTGACGGCCTCTGGCATTTCGATAGCGATATTGGCCGCCATCGCCCGTAAGCCCTGGAACAGGCTGCCGTCGATCAACGGCGTGTTGCCGGTGGCCATCAGCACGATCATGGTTTCCCCCACCGCGCGGCCAAAACCGATCATCAGCGCAGAAAAAATACCGGCGCTGGCGGAAGGCAGCACCACGCGCAATACGGTTTGCCACTGGGTGGCCCCCAAGGCTAACGAACCCCGGCTAAGCGAGGCCGGCACGCTGAACAACGCATCCTCTGCCAGTGAAAAGATAATCGGCACCAGTGCGAAGCCCATCGCCACGCCCACCACCAACGTATTACGCTGATCGAAATCCTCGCCCAACCAGAAGTGCAGCGGCTCACCAAACAGCTTAAGCTCCAGCCAAGGCCCTGCGGCAAGCGCCAGCCAAACGGTCAGCACCACCACCGGTAACAGCAACAGTAAATCCCAACCCGGTGACCAAGGCCGCGCCGTAAATCGGTTAACCAGCCAACTGCATAACAGCACGACCCCGGCCAACAGGAACGGCAAGGCTAGCACGGCCAGCAGATAGCGCTCGATCATCGGTGCCAGCCAGATACCGGCCACCAGCCCAATCACTACCGTTGGCAACGCGCCCATCACCTCAACCACCGGTTTGACGACCCGTCTTAACCCTGCCGACATAAAGCAGGCGGTATAGATCGCCCCGGCCAGCGCCAGCGGGATGGCAAATAACATGGAGTATGCTGCCGCCTTGAAGGTGCCAAAGATCACCGGCATCAGGCTGAATTTAGCCTGGTAGCTATCTTCACCCGAAGTGGATTGCCACACATACGCCGGCTCAGGGTAGTTCTCATACCACAGCCGCTGCCACAGTGAACGCCAGGTAACATCTGGATAGAGATTATCCACGGCATAATGCTGCCAACCCTGGGCCGTTTCCAGCAATAGCCCGTCGCCACGCGGGGCAAACGCCATTTGTTGTACGTTAGCGGGGAGCTTGTCCTTCAGTAACGGCTTGGACTGGATACTGGAAAACAAGGCGAACTCGCCCTGCGGCTGCAAAGTTGCGAACACCCGCCGATACGGTTCGGCTACTAACAACTCCTGTGCGGTAGTCTGATGGGTAAATTGCTGTATTGGTGCCAACTGGTAGCGCTGGTTTTTCTCCACGTCAAACCATTCACGCAGGCTACCGTCACCAGCCTGGATCAATAATGCGCTCCCCCCTGGCAACGCCGTCAGGCGGTAGGGAGGATGTTCACCCAAGGTTCGCGTCTCACGCAGCTGCGGCTGTGCCCCTTCAATCTGATAGCGGGCCAGTTGGTTGCCGGTTAACAGATAAAGCTGGCGGCCATCCGGCGTTAGCAGCAGTTGTTGTGGCGCGGTGGCCAAAGGGATTTCCGTGGGTTGGCCCTGAGGCGTCGGGCTAAAACGCCCAAACAGCAACCGGTTGTCATCCGTTACCGCCGCCAGCAGGAAGTTGCCCCGGCGGACTTGCGCCAAGCTTAGCAATGTCAGTGCATGCCCATGGGGATCAAACGCCAAGGCCTCCTGCCCCAGCGGAAAACGCCACTGCGGTTCACCACCGCCCGCCGGTGCAAAATCGGCCTGGGCAACCATCAATCTGCCATCCGCACGCGCCAGGGCAAACAGGTCACGCTCTCCAACCGCCTGAGCCAATAATGTAGGCTGGCTCAGTAGCGTTTGCTGTATAGGGTTATGGTTCGGTGCCTGTAACTGATAAAAATACCCTTCCCCCTGGCGATCGATGCGATAACCAATACGCTGCTGTACGTCCATCCCGATGGCCAGCGCCGGGGAGCTGTAGCTCATTGGCAATACGCGTGAAGTGCCTAGCGAGGCCGGTTTGAACAGCGGTAAAACCGAAAGCAATAGATAGACAAAGATCAGCATCAGCGTCATCAATACCAGCAGCCCGCTGACGGTCACGGCCCCTTGTACGCCACGATCAACGTGCGCACGCAGGCGATCCCGGGGATGTTGGTTAAGCGTTGTCTGTGCCATTTGCCTGTCGTCGGTTCCGTTGTCGGGCTTGCACCCAAAGATAACCGGGCATCTTATGTCAGTTTTGTGACGTTTGCATGACAAAGTTGCCGGGTGCCATGCTGGACGAATAACAATTTGCAGCGGGCAATGCGGCGGGATAACTCCGCAGATATGTTGGACATTGTTGTCAATCTCTCGCAATAATGAAGAAGGACACTAGAGCGGTATTCGGCGATAAGTCCGATCCTTTTCTAAAATTGAACTGGAGTAGCAATGGGTCAGGAAAAGCTCTACATCGACAAAGAATTAAGCTGGTTATCCTTTAATGAACGCGTGTTGCAGGAAGCCGCAGATAAGAGCAATCCCTTGATTGAGCGCATGCGATTTCTGGGCATTTACTCCAATAACCTGGACGAATTCTATAAAGTCCGCTTTGCCGATCTGAAACGGCGCATCTTGATCAGCGAAGAACAGGGTTCAGGTGGCGCTTCACGTCATCTGCTGAAAAAAATTCAGGCCAAGGTGCTGAAGACCGATCAGGAGTTCGACGGCCTGTACAACGATCTGCTGCTAGAGATGGCGCGCAACCAGATCTTCCTGATCAACGAGCGCCAGGTGTCAGAGAACCAGCAAATCTGGCTGCGGCAATACTTCAAGCATCATTTGCGCCAGCACATCACGCCGATCCTGATCAATCACGACACCAATCTGGTGCAGTTCCTGAAGGACGATTACACCTATCTGGCGGTGGAGATCATTCGCGGTACGCGCATCGATTATGCGTTACTGGAAATTCCGTCCGATAAAGTGCCCCGTTTCGTCAATCTGCCGCCGGAAGCCCCCCGCAGACGCAAGCCGATGATCCTGCTGGATAACATCCTGCGCTATTGCCTGGATGACATCTTCAAGGGCTTCTTCGACTATGACGCGCTCAACGCCTATTCGATGAAAATGACGCGCGATGCAGAATACGATCTGGTGACCGAAATGGAATCCAGCCTGTTGGAACTGATGTCGTCGAGCCTGAAACAGCGCCTGACCGCCGAGCCGGTACGCTTTGTGTATCAGCGCGATATGCCCAACGAGATGGTAGAGCTGCTACGTAACAAGCTGGGGATATCCAACTACGACTCGGTGATCGCCGGTGGCCGTTACCACAATTTTAAAGACTTCATCAGTTTCCCCAACGTCGGCAAGGCCAATCTGGTCAACCGCCCGCTACCGCGCCTGCGGCATATCTGGTTCGATAAATTCCGCAACGGCTTCGATGCCATCCGCGAAAAAGACGTGCTGCTGTACTACCCGTACCACACCTTTGAACACGTGCTGGAGCTGCTGCGTCAGGCGTCGTTCGATCCCAGCGTGCTGGCGATAAAAATCAATATCTATCGGGTAGCCAAAGACTCACGCATTATCGAATCGATGATCCATGCGGCGCATAACGGCAAGAAAGTGACCGTGGTGGTGGAGCTACAGGCACGCTTCGACGAAGAGGCCAACATCCACTGGGCCAAACGCTTGACCGAGGCCGGGGTGCACGTGATCTTCTCCGCGCCGGGGCTGAAAATTCACGCCAAACTATTCCTGATCTCGCGCCGTGAAGGCGACGATATTGTGCGCTATGCTCATATTGGTACCGGCAACTTTAACGAAAAAACCGCCCGTATCTACACCGACTACTCGCTGCTGACCGCCGATTCGCGCATCACTAACGAAGTACGCCGGGTATTCAATTTTATTGAAAATCCGTACCGGCCGGTCTCCTTCGACAACCTGATGGTTTCGCCGCAGAACTCCCGCCGCATGCTGTACGATCTGATCGATCGTGAAATTGCCAACGCATTAGCCGGTGAAAACGCCGCTATTATGTTGAAAATAAATAATCTGGTGGATAAAGGGCTGGTAGATCGGTTATATACCGCAGCCGCTGCCGGCGTGAAAATCCGTCTGTTGGTGCGCGGCATGTGTTCGCTGATCCCCAACCTGCCGGGAATTAGTGACAATATTCAGGTTATCAGCATCGTCGACCGTTATCTGGAACACGATAGGGTATACGTTTTCGAAAACAAAGGTGACAAACGGGTTTACCTCTCTTCCGCCGACTGGATGACCCGTAACATAGATTACCGTATCGAAGTGGCAGTATCGCTGCTGGATCCGGCGCTCAAGCAGCGCGTTCTGGATATTCTGGAGCTGCTGTTTAGCGATACGGTCAAGGCCCGCTATATCGATAAAGAACTGAGCAACCAGTATGTACCGCGTGGCAATCGCCGCAAGGTCCGTGCACAGGTGGCCATTTATGAGTATTTAAAAGCTCTGGAACAACCGGACAACTAGGCCAGCCACTATGCCGCTAAAAAGCACTGCAACCAATACTAAGCCACAGGAAATCGCTGCCATCGATCTTGGCTCGAACAGTTTCCATATGGTGATCGCCCGCGTCGTTAACGGCGCCTTACAGGTGTTAGGCCGTTTAAAACAGCGGGTACACCTTGCCGATGGATTGGACAGCGAAAACGTGCTCAGTGAAGAAGCCATGGAGCGGGGCTTGGCCTGCCTGGCGCTGTTTGCCGAGCGATTACAGGGGTTCCCGGCGGATAACGTTACTATAGTGGGTACCCACACCCTGCGTCAGGCGGTGAATGCCGAGGTGTTCCTCAAGCGGGCGGAAAAAGTGATCCCTTATCCGATCGAAATCATCGCCGGGCAGGAAGAGGCCCGTCTGATTTTTATGGGGGTCGAACATACCCAGCCGGAAAAAGGCCGCAAGCTGGTGATCGACATCGGCGGTGGCTCTACCGAACTGGTGATCGGGGAGGATTTCGAGCCTCTGCTGGCAGAGAGCCGCCGCATGGGTTGCGTGAGCTTTGCCCACATGTTCTTCCCTGAAGGGGAGATCAGCAAAACCAACTTTAGGCGGGCACGCCTGGCCGCCGCACAAAAATTGGAAACCCTGGCCTGGCAATACCGCATCCAGGGTTGGCAATATGCCTTGGGGGCATCTGGCACCATCAAGGCCGCTCACGAAGTTTTGGTGGCCATGGGTGAAAAAGACGGTTTGATTACTCTTGAACGGCTGGAGTTACTGGTTGAGCAGGTGTTGCAGTTTAAAAACTTCAGCGCCCTGAGCCTGCCAGGCCTGTCGGAAGATCGTCAATCGGTATTTGTGCCGGGGCTGGCGATCCTGTGTGGGGTATTTGATGCGCTGGCAATCCGCGATCTGCGTCTGTCCGACGGTGCCCTGCGTGAAGGCGTGCTGTATGAAATGGAAGGCCGCTTCCGCCACCAGGATATTCGCAGCCGCACGGCCAAAAGCCTGGCCGATCACTATAATATTGACCGCGAGCAGGCCAAGCGCGTGCTCGAAACCACCGAGCTGTTGTACGCCCAGTGGATGGCACAAAACACCAAGCTGGTGCAGCCACAGTTGGAAGCGCTGTTGAAATGGGCCGCCATGCTGCATGAGGTGGGGCTGAGCATCAACCATAGCGGTATGCACCGCCACTCCGCCTATATTCTGCAAAATACCAACCTGCCAGGCTTCAACCAGGAGCAGCAGTTGCTGCTATCCGCGCTGGTGCGTTTCCAGCGTAAAGCGATCAAGCTCGAAGAGTTACCCCGTTTGAACCTGTTCAAGAAGAAGTACTATCTGCCGCTGATCCAGCTGTTACGCCTGAGCACCCTGCTTAACAATCAGCGTCAGGCCACCACCACGCCGGAAACTCTGCGCTTGGTAACAGATGACAATCACTGGACGCTGCGCTTCCCGGTGGGCTATTTGACGCAGAACAACCTGGTACAGCTCGATTTTGAGCGTGAGCAGGAATACTGGAATGACGTGGTTGGCTGGAAACTGGTGATAGAAGAAGAAGGCGAGCAGGACGCAGACGCAAAACCTGCGGCTTAATTCATTGAATTTCTGGTGATATCCTGATGGAGCATAACCGTTTGCTTCCCCTCACCCCAACCCTCTCCCACAGGGAGAGGGAGCTGACCGGAGCACTTGTTTGGCTACGTTACTTCATAACATATTGAATAATAAAGCCAAGGTGTGGCGAAGAAAAATCAGCGTACTCGATCGGTCCCCCTCTCCCTGTACTCTGTCTCTTATACACAACTCGGCATCTTACTGTTTTTTATGGGAATTATTTCAAGCGAATCAATAGGGCACTCGGAAAAATTCTCTTTAAAATCAGCCTGCTATGTTTCTCAAATTACGGCCATTTGACCGCAACTTGAGATGTGTATAAGAGACAGCCCTGTACTAGAGGGAGTTGACCGGAGCGCTTGGTTAGCCTGTGCTGCTTCGGTAAATACGGAGTAAGAAGAACGAGGATGGGGTATGACGCAGAAAATCAGCGTACTCGATCGGTCCCCTCTCCCTGTGGGAGAGGGTTAGGGTGAGGGGCCATATTCTCAGTCAGACTCTTCGTCTTCCGGCATTGGCTCCATCGGCACCAGAGACGCCAACAACCGAGGTTTACCGATAAAGTAGCCCTGCATATAATCCACGCCCAGGCTTTTAAGCGCATCGCACTGCTCGGGCGACTCGACATATTCCGCCACAATCGACAACCTTCTCATCAGCGCCACCTTGCAGATTGACGCAATGATCTGGTAATCCACCTTGCTGGTCAGCATATCCTGCACAAAACTGCCGTCGATCTTCAAGATATCGACATGCAGCTCCTTCAGGCGATCGTAGGTGGCATAGCCGGTGCCAAAATCATCCAGGGCAATGCGGCAACCTAACTGGCGCAGCTCTTTCAGCGAGTTCTTGGCATATTTCACATCCTGCACCAGATGAGACTCCGTCACCTCCAGCACCAGTTGATAAGGCTCAATCTGGTATTGCCGCAGGGCATCGCGCACGTCTTGGCACAGGCTCGGGCGACACAGCGAAGAAGGTGACAGATTCACGGCAAAGCGCGCGCTAGGCATACCTTCACGATGGAGCTGCATAAACTGCAAGGTTTGGCGTAGTACCCACATATCCAACTGGTAAGCCAACCCGAATTCATGCACCACCGGTAGAAATTCGTTGGGAGGAATGACGTTACCTTCATCATCCAGCATACGCAGCAGGATCTCATGGTAAGAATCGCCGCGAACCCCGACAATCGGTTGAGCCATCAACATGAAACCGTCGTTATCCAGCGAGCGTTGCACCCAGTGTAACAAGGCGACCTTGCGCTTGATTTCATTCTGAACCACATGATGATCGTTCTGCACGTTTTCAGGCCGGCCACTGGTCAGAGACATTTCCGCCAACGAGCTCAATTCCCCCAGTAACAGATGCAGGTGTTCCACTTCCGAATAGACTCCACAGTAACTAATTCCCAACGGCGGATGGATTGGCAGACCGTTCCACACCAGACGAAACTTCTCCAGCGTGCTGTGGATTTTGGCCACCCGGGCCTCACCGTCGGAACCGTTGAGCCGCAGCACCAGATCGTACCCCGGCAGGTGATAGACGTCTTCCCCTTCCTCCAGCACCGTGCGCAGGCTGCTCGCCAGCTTCTGTTTGAAGCGGATGCGCAGCTGCATGCCATAGTTTCGGCTGAGCAAATCCAGCTCGGAAATCCGCAGGAAACACAGCGTAGAACGCGGCACCTTGGCCAAATCGCGCTTCAATGCGCGCAGGTTGGGTAAGCCGATGACCGGATCTTTCAACGAGGCGCTTTGCGCCTTAGCATGGTCCATCCGCTGGCGAGTATGCACCGCAGATGTCAGCAAAATACTGAGGGTGAACGCCAGCATCATTGACGAGATCATGGTCAGGTTATGCAGCAGGCTGTCCCATTGCACATAGCCCGGATAGTTAAAGAACAGCACCAGCAGGGTTGCCGCCCAGATAATACAGTTGAACAGGTAACCAAAGCGCATGGCGCTATACAGCATTACCGGCAATAACAGCGTCAGACTGTAGTCGGGCACCTGCATCGCGTTGGTATCTGCCGTGTGGTAGGCAAGCACCCCCACCAAGGCAACCAGCACCACCAACCACAGTTGCAACTCGCTCTTTTTGACCGACGGCGCCATCTCACGGCTGATCCGGCCCCACAATACGCGGGCAAATTTGGGGTTCTTAATGATCCGTAAGGCGAAATAGAACAGCTGCATGGATGACAGGCAGCCAATCAAAATGGCCTGAAAATTGATCAGTGCGTGTAGATGATTACCGCTACCGGAAAGCATGCCGAGTTCATCCGGCAGCAAATCGAGGCCGATAACCAGCTGTAAACCAAAGATAAACAACACTGGCGGCATCAGCACCAGCCAGATCAGCCGGTGTTTACCCAGCTTTAACTCGGTGAGCCCCACACACCAGTGGCGCTGCGACTGGCAGCGATAACCCCACCAGCAAATGCTCAGACATCCCAAATACAGCAACGTCATGATCACGTCAACTTCGCTGCCGGAACGGTTGGAGTAGCGGATAAGAATAGCCAAAGCGATGCCTGGCATGGCACGCCAGTCATAAACCATCAGCAAAGAAAAGCAGACCACCAGCGGTAGATAAACCAGATACACTTTGCCATCAGGCAGCATCAGGCGTGGCGATAGCCAGCCTGCAAGCGGCACCAGCAGCAGGCTCAGCACTATAGGCTGCCCCCACCAACGGTCACGTAAATTATTCCAGAACTTTAAAATACCCATCAAGACACAGTATCCGCTAAGGCGTGATTCACTTCGTCGCTTAAGCGTTTTAAATCGCAGAAAAAGCAGGATCCGATCCCACCACAGAACCATTCGGGGAGCAAGCTGAGACATGCACTTCCAGCATCAAGAATGGCTGTGAATTCTATTCTCTGCGATAGCTTAAGATTTGACCACGATCAATTAATAGAGAAAAGGCTAAGAAAAATCCATACGCCACTTCATAGGCTGATAATAACCTATTAATAGACAACAAAAAATCAGACAAAATCTATATCCCATGCATTTAGCGTGACCGCTTAAAAAGCGGTGGACATAAACCACAACTAAATTGCTCAGTCAAACGCACGGAAATAAATGGACATCTTTTGTCATCAGAGCCTAGAATTCCATTTACAATTTTAAATCAATGTTAGCCATGGCAGGCATGCGTTAAACAACAGTAATCGCCACCATCATTTTCCAGCGGCAGCCCCAACAGGGTGCTTGTACAATGCCAATGGGAAAAACCGACGGGCTCAATGAACCATGAGAAAGACCACAACCGGGCGCATGACCAAAGTCGTGCTGCTGATCAGTTTCATCATTCTAGTCGGTCGCCTGCTGTATGCCGCCATTGCCGCTATTCCCCATCATCAGGAAAAAAGATCGCTGCCTGAACCGCAGACCCAGGAAGCCCGCGTGGATAATCGGTGATTATCTTGCCCTACCAAGCGACCATCACCCTGAGTCACTGGCACGCCAAAGCTGCTGACCCTGCGCCATCAGATTGATAAAAATCACGCCAACTGCCGCTATGCTCTATCTTTTAAAGATAGTCTAAAAGGAACCCGGTGTGCCAAGTCAGCGTTAAGGAATTCCATGTCCGCCGCAACACATAACGTCAAAAAAGTCGCTGAGTATCGTCAGCGCATTCTAAGCCTACTGTTAAATAATACCCCTTTGATTGACGGCATTCTTGGTCGCTCAGGGGATGAAAAACAACTCAGCGAAGGCGAACTGCTTAATCATACCGCCGAAATCACCCACTTGCTGCAAGATATGCACGCCGCTGACCTGGCGGACCTGCTAGAAGCGTTGCCGCAAGATGAACGCCTGGCGCTGTGGCGGCTGGTGGATAACACCAAGCGCGGGCAAACCCTGGTAGAAGTTGCCGAACCCGTCTGGGATAGCCTGATCGAAGAGATGAGCGATAAAGACCTGCTCAAGGCGATCAAAACCCTGGATGTCGATGAACAGGCCTATCTGGCGCAATACCTGCCACGTAACCTGATGGGCCGCCTGCTGACCTCACTGGAACCAGAGCAGCGTGAGCAGGTACGCGAGATGGTGCATTACGGCAAGGATACCGTCGGCTGGATGATGGATTTCGAGCTGGTCTCGGTACGCCCTGATGTCTCTTTGGGGGCCGTACACCGCTTCCTCCGTCAGCGCAAAACCATTCCGGACGCCACCGATAAACTGTTCGTCACCGATCGCAAAAATACCCTGTTAGGCGAACTGCCGCTGACCGCGATCCTGCTTAACGATCCGCAAACCCCGGTATTTAAGGTGATGGACAGCGATCCCACCACCTTCCAGCCGGAAGACAAAGCCGAAGCTGCAGCCAGCGCGTTCGAACGTTATGACCTGATCAGCGCCCCGGTGATCGATGCCAAAGGCAAACTGATGGGGCGATTAACCATCGAAGAAATCGTTGACGTGGTTAACGAAGAAAGCGACACCACTCTGCGTCGTATGGGCGGGTTAAGCCCGGAAGAAGACGTGTTTGCCCCGGTCAGCAAAGCGGTGAAAACCCGTTGGGCCTGGCTGGCAATCAACCTCTGTACCGCCTTTATCGCCTCCAGGGTCATTGGCCTGTTTGAACACACCATTTCACAATTGGTAGCGTTGGCCGCCCTGATGCCCATCGTCGCCGGTATCGGCGGCAATACCGGCAACCAGACCATTACCATGATCGTGCGCGCGCTGGCGCTGCATCAGATCGAAGAGGGCAATATTTCGCGCCTGTTGTTCAGAGAACTGGGCGTAGCCATCATCAACGGGATCGTCTGGGGTGGCATCATGGGGCTGGTCACCTATCTGCTGTATGGCGACCTGGCAATGGGGGGCGTGATGACGCTGGCCATGATGCTCAATCTACTGGTAGCCGCGCTGATGGGGGTGATCATACCGATGACCATGCTCAAACTGGGCCGCGATCCTGCCGTGGGCTCCAGCGTACTGATCACCGCCCTGACCGATACCGGCGGCTTCTTTATCTTCCTGGGGCTGGCGACCGTGTTCCTGCTTTAGTCAGTGTCACCGATAGCTCGGCCAGAGCAAATCGCGGGTTTCCCTTGCGGAGGAAGTGCCGAATCGCAACGGTGTGTCTTGATACAGGTTGGGTATATACTTGGATAGGTATTCCTCGTCCGCTGTACTTCCCTATGGCGGCAGGGTTCAGTGGTCGATAGCACAAAGTGAAGGTTACCGATGGATCTCAGCGCAGCGCAGCACCCACTCAAAGCTAAAGGTACCTTGTTCACTCACTCGTTGCTGAGCGCACTGATTGTGTTTCTGCTGGCCTACCTGTGCCTGACGCTGTCAGCAGAATCCAGCCACTTTACCCCGCTGTGGTTCCCAACTGCCGCCGTTATTATGCTGATGTTCCACCAGCCGCCGCGCAATTGGCCACTGCACTTGATCCTCTGCGGGATCGGCATGTGTATTGCCAGTTTCCTGCTGTTCGGCCTCAGTTGGTTCCCGGTCAAACTCACACTGATTAACCTGCTGGAAGCCACCGTCTGTACCCTGCTATTACGGCGAATACTGCAGCCGAACGATCCGTTAAACGACTTGGCAAGCTGGTTGAAATTTGTTTTCTGCGCCGTGATCTTCATGCCTATGTTCAGCGCACTACTGGCGGCCACAGTAGCGCCGGAACCAGGGGAAACCTTTTGGCAGCCCTTCAGCACCTGGTTTATTTCCGAAGCGATTGGCGTACTGGCCCTGGCGCCGATCGGGCTGGTTTATCGCCGCTCAATGTTAAGAACGCTAAACCTGTTTGAACTGCTGCTGGTATCGCTGGGGACACTGGTCTTCAGCTATCTGGCGCTGCTCAACCTACCCTTCCCATTTACCTTTATCATCCTGCCGTTGCTGTGGGCAGCGATCAGCCTGCCGCGGCTCGAAGCCTTTATCATCTGTTTTACCACGACCCTGATGATTACGGTGATGATCTCGCTCGGGCTGTTGCATTTTCAGGATAGGGGGGCGTTTTTAAGCGATGTGACAATCTACCTGCCGCTGATGTTGATCCTGATCCCGGCCCATGCCATGGCGATGGTGATGCATGCCTTCCGTGTGGAAAAAGAGCATATCGTGGAAAGCGAAGCGCGTTTTCGTAATGCGTTGGAGTATTCGGCCATCGGCATGGCGCTGGTGTCACCAGAAGGGAAATGGTTACAGGTCAATCAGGCTCTGTGCAAACTGTTACGCTATCCTCCAGAAACCCTGCGCCGCCTGACGTTTCAAGAAATCACTCATCCCGATGATTTAAATGCCGACCTGACACAGTTACAAGACCTGGTAGATGGCCACATCAGCAGCTACACCATGGAAAAACGCTATATCCGCAGCGACGGTGAGAGCGTCTGGACACTGCTGGCGGTATCTCTGGTACGCGATCCGCAGGGCCAACCGCTGTACTTTATTTCTCAAGTAGAAGATATCAACGAACTAAAACGTACCGAAGCGGAGAACCGCAGCCTGGTGGAACGCATAACGCTAGCCAATCAGGCTGGCGGGATCGGCGTATGGGAATGGATTCTGGCTGGGGATAAACTCACCTGGGACAAACGGATGTTCGAGCTGTACGAACTGACACCGGATCAACCCCCCACCCTGGCACTGTGGAGTTCTTTGATGCTGGAGGAGGATAGTGAACGCATCGGGCGGCAAATGGCAACGCTTACCGATCAGCACCGGCCGTTTGTGATGGAATTCCGCATCAAGACCCGGTTGGGGGGAATACGCCATATTCGCGCCCAGGGTAATACCATTTTCGATGAGCATGGTGAGCCAAAGCGGATGATCGGTACCAATATCGACATGACGGAAATCAAATCGCTGGCCGAAGCGCTGCACGAAGAGAAGGAACGTTTACACATTACGCTGGACGCCATCGGCGAAGGGGTGATCTCCACCGACCGCGACATGCGTATCACCTTTATGAACCCGGTAGCTGAACAAATGTGCGGATGGCCGCTGGAGATGGCGCTCGGTATGCCGATCAACGGCGTGGTGCGGATGACCAACGGCCAGGATGGCCCAGAGATAGAAAATCCGGTGAAAAACTGTCTGCAAGAGGGGCCCCCCCTGCCAGCAGAATACGCGCTGGTACTGCATAGCCGCGACGGCCGCCGCTTCGACGTACAGGAATCGGTATCGCCGCTGAAAACCATCGAAGGTGAGGTAATGGGGGCAGTGATGGTGTTGCAGGATGTTAGCGCCTCGCGGCAACTGATGAAAAAGCTCAGCTACAACGCCTCACACGATGCACTGACCAACCTGAAAAACCGTACCAGCTTCGAAAAGCGGCTGAAGGGCGCTATTGCCAGCGCGGCCGAAAACCAGCAACAGCACTCGCTGGTGTTCCTCGATCTCGATAGGTTCAAGGCGGTTAACGATAGTGCCGGACACGCGGCAGGCGACGCCTTGCTCAGAGAGATTGGCCAGTTGATGCAACGCCAACTGCGTAACAGCGACTGCCTGGCACGGCTCGGTGGCGACGAATTTGGTCTGATCCTGTTCGACTGTTCGTTGGAGCAGGCCAAGCTGCTGATGCAACAGATGATCGAGCAGGTCGGCGAACACCCATTCTGCTGGGCAGGCAAGGTTTATCATGTCGGCGCCAGCGCCGGTATTACACCAATCGGGGCCACCAGCGGCAAGAGCAGCGAGCTATTGGCACAGGCCGATATCGCCTGTTATACCGCCAAGCACCATGGCCGCGGTCAGGTTTATATTTATGAAGCCCGGCAAAAACAGCAGATGGAGCGCCAGCATGAGCTGCTAACGCGCCAGGAAGTGCTGAATATTATCGATGATCAGCAATTGCTGTTACACGTCAGGGCTGCCTCACCGCCTAAAACGCCGCAGGCGGTCTGTTTCTACCAGTTAAAGCTGCACGTTCGCCCACCCGATGATCGCCTGTTGGCCTCTGAGTCCTTCCTCGCCGCTGCCCAGCTCTACGGCCTGCTACCGGATGTCGATCGCTGGTTGGTAAGCCAGGTACTGGAAAGACACGGCGAAGCTCTACGCCGCAAGGGGCTGGCCATTGCGCTGCCATTGGCCACAGACAGCGTGCTGGATCTTGATTTTCAAAATTATTTGCTGGAGTTACTGGCGGCTTCCGTGCTGCCGGCTAGCGCGCTGTATCTGATGGTGGACGAGACCATCGTGCTCGATCACCCAGAGGACGGCGGCGCCTTTATCCGCCGTTTGCAGCAGATGGGCTGCAAGCTGATCGTCAATGGTTTTGGCCGCAACCTGAACGCCTTCGATCAGTTAAACGGCCAGACTATCGATTACATCCGCATTGACGAACGTTTTATCACCGACGTCCACTGCAATCAAATGGATGAACTGATGGTGTCGATGATCCATGGTGCCGCGCACCGTATTAATATTCAAACTCTGGCCGGCCCCGCACATCAACAGGTTACGCTAAGTGCGCTGACTGCCATCGGGGTCGATCTGGTAGACGGTGACACCGTTGCGCTGGAGCTACCGCTGAGCGATTTACTCAGCGGCGGTTACTTCGGTATTCACTGAAGGTGCCCAACGATCGTTATGCCACAGATGCAAGGTGGCATAGGAGCGCCAAGGCCGCCAGCGTTCGGCATAGCGCTCAATCTGGCGCGGCGTCATGCCGGGGAAACGCTGTTTGATCAGATAGTCCCCCGCCAGAAAAACGTCCGGCCATGACCAGGCCCGCATAGCAATATAGCTGGCGGTCCAACTGCCTATCCCCGGTAATGCAGTTAACTCTTTGATACCCTGTTCGATATCCAGCACGTTATCCAGCTGCAAACGCCCTTCAGTCACCCTACGCGCAATTTCTATCAGCGCCGCCGCACGCTTCAGCTGTACGCCCAATGGACGCAGATCTTCCGGTTGCAGCTGGGCGATCCGCGCCGCCTGCGGAAAAACATGAGTGATATCGCCATACGGCTGCTCCAGCGCCGTTCCCCAGCGTTCGGCCATCCGTCCGGCAAAGGTAGCTGCCATCTTGACGCTGACCAACTGCCCCAACACCGCACGCGTAGCCTGCTCAAAGCTGCTGACGCAGCCAGGCAAACGTAAGCCGGGCGTATCCGCCGCTAGCGCGCCTAACGCCTCGCAAATGCGGTCCGGCGCGGCATCCAGATCGAACAGTTGGCGAATGCGCCGCAGGACTTCGGTCGTCACCCGGCTAAGTGACGGGGCAATTTCCACCCGCACCCGGTTACGCGCCTCTTCCGGCTGGACGCTCACCCAACCGCAATATTCGACGCCGCCCTGCTCCACCGCGATCGAACGGCAGTATTGTTGACCGACAACGCTTTCCACGCCGCTGACCGCACGCGTCTGTAAGAACCCCAGCATACGCGGCCAATCGTAAGGTGGCCGATACCCCAGATGAAACACCAGTCCGCTGGTGGCGGCACGCTCACTACGGCCAGCAGTGCTACGTAATACCGAAGGGATCAGGCGATAACGGGCCTTAAACAGCTCATTGAAACGCCGCAGGCTGCCAAACCCGGCGGCAAACGCCACCTCGCTCAGGGGCAAATCGGTATCCGCCAGCAGCCGTTTGGCCTGCAACAGACGGTGCGACTGGGCGTAATCAATAGGGGAGGCGCCGAACTGCTCGGCAAAAATGCGCCGCAGATGGCGATCGGAAATCCCCAGGCGGGTAGCCAGTTGTTCACAGCTGTGCTCTGAAAGATAGCCCTGCTCGATCAGCTGAACCGCAACCTGAGCATAGCGATTGCCCAGGTCGATCAGCGCCAGCCCTGGAGCCAATTCAGGGCGACATTTCAGGCAGGGGCGAAAACCGGCCAGTTCGGCGGCAGCGGCGCTGGGGTAAAACGTACAATTTTCGATTTTCGGCGTGCGGGCGCTACATACCGGCCTGCAATAGATACCGGTGGAGGAGACACCGACAAAAAATCGTCCGTCAAACTTACGGTCACGCGCACTCAGCGCGCTATACAGCGCCTGTTGTTGATTCTTCATGGCATCGCTCGGAGTCAGTTTTTTGTTCATTATGGCGCTCGGACCTGTGGCTGACGTGCGGGAATCGGACATTAACCTGCTTGACTCACTTTGTCGGGGTGCTGTTAAACGGGCACAGCATGTGCGGCGCCCCTACAAATTCGGTACCCTTGTCTCCAACCTGGTTCAAGTTAACCATGCCGCCGCAATTACCGCTAAATTTTTCACCAGTTAGCCGCCCACTCGTTGCTCGGCAGACCAGTCTCGGGTAAAGTCGCCCCCCTTCATCGGCATGGGGAACGAAAAATGTTTATTGGCTTCGATTATGGCACTGCCAACTGCTCTGTCGCCGTTATGCGCGATCAGGGCCCTGAATTACTGACGTTGGAAAACAACGAACCGTATCTCCCTTCAATGCTGTGCGCACCGACGCGTGAAGCGGTGAGTGAGTGCCTGCATCGCCACTGGCAGGTGCCAACCGGCAGCGAGGAAAACCAGCAACTGCTGCGCCGCGCCATCACCTTCAACCGCGAAGAAGATATTCCGGTCAACGGCGACAGCGTGCTGTTCGGCCTGCAGGCGCTGGCCCACTACATCGAAGATCCGGAAGAAGTGTATTTTGTCCGCTCACCGAAATCCTTCCTAGGGGCTAACGGCCTTAAGCCACAGCAGATTGCGCTATTTGAAGATCTGGTGTGTGCCATGATGTTCCACATCAAGCGCCAGGCGGAAGGCGTATTACAAACCAGCATCGATCAGGCCGTCATTGGCCGCCCGATCAACTTCCAGGGCACCGGCGGTGAAGAGGCTAACCAGCAGGCGCAGGGGATTTTGCATCGTGCCGCACAACGGGCCGGTTTCAAAGAGATCGAGTTCCAGTTCGAACCGGTTGCCGCCGGTCTGGACTTTGAAGCGACGCTGAGCGAAGAGAAAACCGTGCTGGTGGTCGATATCGGCGGCGGCACCACCGACTGCTCGGTGCTGCTGATGGGGCCACAATGGCGCGATCGTGCCGATCGCCAACAGAGCCTGTTGGGGCACAGCGGTTGCCGCGTGGGCGGTAACGATCTGGATATTATGCTGGCGTTCAAACAGCTGATGCCGCTGTTCGGTATGGGCGGTGAAACCGAGAAAGGTATTGCCATGCCTGCATTGCCTTACTGGAACGCGGTAGCGACCAACGATGTCCCGGCCCAAATCGATTTCTACAGCACGGCCAATGGCCGTATGCTGCGCGATCTGATCCGCGACGCGGCCGAACCCGAGAAGGTGAAACGTCTGTTGAAAGTCCATCAGCAGCGCCTGAGCTATCGGCTGGTACGTGCGGCGGAAGAGAGTAAAATCGCGCTATCGGGTCAGGCAAGCATCAGCGCTCAACTGGATTTTGTGCAGCCGGAGCTGGCAGAGATGATCAGCCAGGAACAGTTGGCCGATGCCATTGCCCAACCTCTGCTGCGTATCCAGGAACAGGTTAGCGCCGCCCTGGCCACCAGCCAAAGCAAGCCGCAGGTTATCTACCTGACCGGTGGTAGCGCACGCTCACCACTGCTGCGAACCGCACTGCAACAGCAGTTGCCAGGGATCCCGATAGTCGGGGGCAACGATTTTGGCTCGGTCACCGCCGGGTTGGCACGCTGGGCGCAGACGCTGTTTCGTTGATTAACGCAGGGGCGGCTAACGCCCCTGACAATGGAGCATTATGGCTATCATCACGGGTGAAACACCCAGATTACTGCTACGCGGTTGGCAAGATAGCGATCTGCCCGCCTTTGCCGCGCTCAATAGCGACCCAGAGGTGATGAAATACTTCCCGGCAGCGCTAAGCCGCGCTGAAAGCGATGCCCAGGCAAATCGCATCCGCCAATTTATGCAACAGCACGGCTGGGGGCTGTGGGCCGTCGAGGTGAAGCATCAGGCTGCCTTTATCGGCTTTGTCGGGCTAGCCATTCCTGGTGACGATCTGCCCTGCTCGCCCTGCGTGGAAATTGGCTGGCGATTGGCGAAGGAGCATTGGGGCCAAGGCTATGCCAGCGAAGCGGCACGTTGCGCGCTGGATATCGCTCTCAATACGCTGCAACTGTCAGAAGTAGTGTCCTTTACTGCTGAAATTAATCTCCCTTCCCGCCGAGTGATGGAGCGCATCGGGATGAACTTCAGCGGTGAAACCTTCGAGCATCCCCGTTTACCACTGTGCCATCCGTTACGCAAGCATGTGTTGTATCGCTACCCTCACCCTAAGGGACTTTGCGAGACAGATTCAGAGCCCGTGCAGTCGTAATGTGAACCAGTGAAAATCTGTAGTAGGTTTTTTTATGTTACGTCCAGGGAGGACCTGCATGAAAAAAACCACCCCCACTCTGCATGACTCAGTATTCAAAAAGTTTCTTACTCATCCTGATACGGCTCGTGACTTTCTGGAATTACATTTACCGTCTGCATTGCTGCAAGTTTGCGATCTGAATACGTTAAAGTTAGAGTCCGGCAGCTTTATCGAAAGTGACCTGCGTACCTATTACTCTGACGTGCTCTACTCATTGCGAGCGGGAAAGGGGAAAGGCTATGTCTATGCCCTTATCGAGCATCAAAGTACTCCAGACAAACATATGGCATTTCGTTTAATACGCTATGCCATTGCGGCAATGCAACGCCACCTTGAAGCAGGGTACGACCAGCTTCCTCTGGTTATTCCCATGCTCTTTTATCACGGCCAGGTGACGCCTTATCCCTATTCAATGAGTTGGTTAGAGGAATTCAGTGACCCAGAGTTGGCCAAGCAGCTGTTTGCCGGGCATTTTCCGCTGGTTGATGTTACGGTCATACCGGACGATGAGATTATGCAGCATCGCCGTATGGCCATTTTGGAGCTATTGCAAAAGCACGTACGGCAGCGTGACCTGTTCGAGCTGCGAGATCAACTGGTCACATTGTTGCTGGCCGGATACACTACGAAAGAACAACTCATATCGTTGATGAACTATATGCTGCAGGTGGGGAGCACGACTGAACCGGAGAGGTTGATCCGTGAGTTGGCCAGGCGCACGCCACGGCATGAGGAGGAATTGATGACTATTGCAGAATATCTCGAGCAAAAAGGGTTCGAGCAGGGTATCGAAAAAGGGCGAAAAGAAGGACGGGAAGAAGGGCGGGAAGCCATCCTGAAAATAGCGAGTGCCATGCTGGCTGATGGCTTTGACCTCGCTATGATAATAAAATTGACCGGCCTTTCTGAGGGCGATTTGGCGCAAATCCGCCGCTAATTTCAGGCACTTGCCTCATCCAGCGTCTTGATATCCTCGGCGGCCAATTGCAGCCGTGTGGCACTCACCAACTCATCCAACTGGGTTAACGAGGTGGCGCTGACGATTGGCGCGGTGATGCTTGGGCGAGCAATCAGCCAAGCCAACGAAATCTGTGCGGGTGTGGTCTGGTGTTTCTCCGCCAGCAGATCGAGGGCCGCCAGAATGCGGAAACCGCGCGGATTCAGATAACGCGATACAATGGTATCCCCACGCTGGCTCTTACCCACGTCCTGTGCGCTACGATATTTGCCGGTAAGGAAACCACTGGCCAGTGAGAAGAAGTTGATCACCCCCAACCCCTGTTGCTGCGCCACCGTTTCCAGCGCCTGTTCATAACCTTCACGAGCATACAGATTGTATTCCGGCTGCAGGGTTTCATAGCGCGCCAGTCCGTTTTGCTCGCTGACTTTCAGCGCTTCCACCAGCCGATCTGCCTGATAGTTTGAAGCGCCTATGGCACGCACTTTCCCGGCCTTGATCAATTCATCAAACGCCGCCAGAGTTTCCGCCAGCGGAGTGTCCTGGTCGTCATCATGGGACTGATAAAGATCGATATAATCGGTTTGCAGGCGGCGTAACGAATCCTCTACAGCCTGACGAATATAGCGTGGCGACAAGCCTTGCTTGCCCTCACCCATCGGTTTTCCCACCTTGGTTGCGATGATCACCTGATCACGCTTGCCGCTTTTCTTGAGCCAGTTACCAATCACCGTTTCTGATTCACCGCCTTGATTGCCCGGCGCCCAGCTCGAATAGACATCGGCGGTATCGATAAAATTCAGCTGATTGGCTACCAGCGCATCCAGCAGGCTGAAAGACGTGGCCTCGTCTGCTGTCCAGCCAAATACGTTGCCGCCAAAGGTCAGTTGCGGGACCTGAATGCCTGAACGACCCAACGGTTTCTTGCTCATAATGTGGCTCCTGAGGGAAAAGGAAAAATTCGCCCTAAATTATTAGCGCGAAAACGGCTGGAACGCTAAAACGAATCGGTTATATGTCAGAAAATGTCTAGCTAAGCGTTGTTTCGGTAAAATAGACATTCTCCGCCGACAAACCTGACGCTTCCTCCATATTTCCTTCATTTTTACACCGTGACGGCTCGCTAAACTAGTATCCTGTAAGGAGTATCACTTTTGGCAACTGATTGCCCGCACGACTGTCTCTGGAGAGAATGCCCAACGCCATGAATACAAAACCCAAACGCCGCTCACTGCTCTTGCGCCTGCTAGCCATAGTTATCGTGGTGCTTGCCGCCATTCTGATCTGGCGTCACTTTAGCGCGCCACAGGCTACCGATGCAGCGCCGGGTGCGCAGCAGGCAGGTTCAGGCCCAGCAGGAGCTGCAGGCAGAGCCGGTGGTAGACGAGGGGCTCCTATGTCTCCAGTACAGGCCGCCACCGCCACAGTGCAGAGCGTGCCGCGTTTCCTCTCAGGATTGGGCACCGCCACCGCGGCCAACACCGTGACCGTCACCAGCCGCGTCGATGGTCAATTGATGGCGATACACTTTACCGAAGGCCAACAGGTCAAGGCGGGAGACCTGCTGGTTGAGATCGACCCACGCCCTTACGAAGTGCAATTAACTCAGGCTCTGGGGCAGTTAGCCAAAGATCAGGCGACGTTGGCCAATGCCAAACGCGACCTCGCCCGTTACCAACAGTTGGCAAAAACCAACCTGGTATCGCGCCAGGAGCTGGATACCCAGGAGTCACTGGTTCGCCAGACCGAAGGGGCGATCAAGGCCGATCAAGGGGCGGTGGACAGCGCCAAACTGCAAATAACCTACAGCAAAATCACCGCACCTATAGATGGCCGCGTGGGCCTTAAGCTGGTTGACGTGGGCAATTACATCGCCAGCGGCAGCACTACCGGCATCGTGGTGATCACCCAAACGCATCCGATCGATGTGGTCTTCACCCTGCCGGAGAGCAATATCGCCGATCTGGTCAAAGCGCAGAAAGCTGGCCCGGTGAGCGTCGAAGCTTGGGACCGCACCAACCAGCAGTTGTTAACCACCGGTGAGCTATTGAGCCTGGATAACCAGATCGATACCGCGACGGGTACCATCAAACTGAAGGCTCGCTTCGACAATCTGGACGATGCGCTGTTCCCGAATCAGTTCGTTAACGCCCGGCTGAAGGTTGCCACCCTGCAAAATGCGGTGGTGATCCCTACTGCCGCACTGCAAATGGGCAACGAAGGCAACTTCGTCTGGCTGCTGAGCGCAGACAATAAGGTCAGCAAACATCGGGTTACCGCCGGTATTCAGGATAGTCAGCAGGTGGTCATTAGCGCCGGTGTCAATGCGGGCGACCGCGTCGTGACCGACGGCATCGACCGCCTGACCGAAGGTATGCAGGTTGAAGTGGTGGCGCCTCATAACGCGGCAGCCACCCCGAATGCAGAGCAACCGAAACACCGCGCTAAACCTCAGGGGAATTCCTGATGCAGTCGATGTCCCCCCATAGCGGCGGTGGGCCTTCCCGCCTGTTTATTCTTCGCCCGGTAGCCACCACGCTGTTTATGCTGGCTATCATGCTGGCCGGGATCATTGGCTATCGCTCGCTGCCGGTTTCCGCCCTACCGGAAGTGGATTACCCAACCATCCAGATCGTCACGCTCTATCCTGGTGCCAGTCCGGATGTGGTCACCTCGGCGATCACTGCGCCGTTGGAGCGCCAGTTTGGCCAGATGTCCGGCCTTAAGCAGATGGCCTCGCAAAGCTCCGGTGGCGCCTCGGTGATCACTCTGCAATTCCAGCTTGAACTGCCGCTGGACGTTGCCGAGCAGGAAGTGCAGGCGGCCATCAATGCCGCCACCAACCTGCTGCCCAGCGATCTGCCCTACCCGCCGATTTACAGCAAGGTTAACCCGGCCGATCCACCGATCCTGACGCTGGCCGTCACCTCAACCGCCATGCCGATGACCCAGGTAGAAGACATGGTGGAAACCCGGGTGGCGCAAAAGATTTCGCAGGTTAACGGGGTCGGTCTGGTCACCATTTCTGGCGGACAACGCCCGGCCGTGCGGGTGAAGCTCAATGCTACGGCGGTGGCCGCCTATGGGCTGGATAGCGAAACCATTCGCACCGCCATCAGTAACGCCAACGTCAATTCGGCCAAAGGTAGCCTGGATGGCCCGACGCGTTCGGTCACGCTCTCTGCCAACGATCAGATGAAAACCGCTGAAGATTACCGGCAACTGATTATCGCCTATCAGAACGGCGCGGCCATCCGCCTGCAAGATATCGCCACCATTGAGCAAGGCGCAGAGAACAACCGCCTGGCGGCATGGGCCAATAAAGAGCAGGCCATCGTGCTGAATATTCAGCGCCAGCCGGGTGCCAACGTCATCACCACCGCTGACAGTATTCGCGAAATGCTGCCAGAGCTGATCAAGAGCCTGCCAAAGTCGGTAGATGTGAAGGTGCTGACCGATCGCACCACCACTATCCGGGCCTCGGTCAGCGACGTACAGTTTGAGCTACTGCTGGCGATCGCCCTGGTCATCATGGTGATCTACGTCTTCCTGCGTAACGTTCCCGCCACTATTATTCCGAGCGTGGCGGTGCCGCTTTCCCTGGTAGGCACCTTTGCCGTCATGTATTTCCTCGACTTCTCCATCAACAACCTGACGCTGATGGCGCTGACCATCGCTACCGGCTTTGTGGTGGATGACGCCATCGTGGTGATCGAGAATATCTCGCGCTATATCGAAAAAGGTGAAAAACCGCTCGACGCGGCGCTGAAAGGGGCCGGGGAGATCGGCTTTACCATTATCTCGCTGACCTTCTCGCTGGTAGCAGTGCTGATCCCACTGCTGTTTATGGGGGATATCGTTGGCCGCCTGTTCCGTGAGTTTGCGGTGACGCTGGCAGTGGCGATCCTGATTTCCGCGCTGGTGTCGCTGACGCTAACGCCGATGATGTGCGCCCGAATGCTTAGCCACGAGTCGCTGCGTAAGCAAAACCGTTTCTCTCGTGCTTCCGAGCGCTTCTTTGACCGGGTGATCGCCCAATACGGCGTGTGGCTAAAAGTGGTGTTGAACCATCAGTGGCTGACGTTAGGCGTCGTCTTCGGCACTATGGCGCTGACCGTGTTGCTGTATCTGCTAATGCCGAAAGGCTTCTTCCCGGTACAGGATAACGGCATCATTCAGGGCACGCTGCAAGCGCCACAGAGCGTTTCATTCAGTAACATGGCCGAGCGCCAGCAGCAGGTTGCTGCCGAAATCCTCAAGGATCCGGCGGTAGAAAGCCTGACGTCCTTTGTCGGCGTGGACGGCAGCAACGCTACGCTCAACAGCGGCCGTTTGCAGATCAACCTTAAACCGCTGAGCGAACGGAGCGATCGCATCCCGGCGATCATTACCCGCCTGCAGCAACAGACGGCGCAGTTCCCCGGCTTGAAGCTGTATCTGCAACCGGTGCAGGATCTGACCATCGACACCCAGGTGAGCCGTACGCAGTACCAGTTCACCCTCCAGGCGATGTCACTGGATGAACTCAGCCTGTGGGTGCCGAAGTTGATGGCCGAATTGCAGCAGGCGCCGCAACTGGCCGAAGTGACCAGCAACTGGCAGGATCAGGGGCTGGTGGCCTATGTGAATGTCGATCGAGACTCGGCCTCGCGCCTTGGCATCACCATGAGCGATGTCGACAGCGCGCTGTATAACGCCTTCGGTCAGCGCCTGATCTCAACCATTTACACCCAGGCCAACCAATATCGGGTGGTGCTGGAGCATGATGTCTCCAGCACACCAGGGCTTTCTGCGTTAAACGATATCCGCCTGACCAGCAGCAACGGTACCATCGTGCCATTGAGCACCATCGCCAAGATAGAAGAGCGTTTCGGCCCGCTGTCGATCAACCATCTCGATCAATTCCCTTCGGCCACCGTGTCGTTTAACGTGGCCGGTAATTACTCGCTCGGGGAAGCGGTAGAGGCGATCACTCAGGCTGAGAAAGACCTCAATATGCCCAAAGACATCACCACACAGTTCCAGGGCGCCACGCTGGCATTTCAGGCTGCCCTTGGCAGCACGCTGTGGCTGATCCTGGCGGCGGTGGTCGCGATGTATATCGTGCTGGGCGTGCTGTATGAGAGCTTTATCCACCCGGTGACCATTCTTTCTACCCTACCCACCGCCGGTGTCGGAGCCCTGCTGGCGCTGATGCTCTCCGGGCATGAGCTGGATGTGATCGCCATTATCGGCATCATCTTGCTGATCGGCATCGTGAAAAAGAACGCCATCATGATGATCGACTTTGCATTGGCTGCCGAGCGTGAGCAAGGGATGACGCCGTACGACGCCATCTATCAGGCCTGCCTGCTGCGTTTTCGCCCGATCCTGATGACCACGCTGGCCGCGCTGCTGGGGGCATTGCCGCTGATGCTGAGTACCGGCGTCGGGGCCGAACTGCGCCGCCCGCTGGGCGTCTGTATGGTCGGTGGCCTGGTGATGAGCCAGATCCTGACGCTGTTCACCACGCCGGTGATTTACCTGCTGTTTGATAAATTGGCGCGCAATACCCATCGCCAGCCAGAACCGCAGGAGCTGCCGTGAAATTCTTCGCCCTGTTTATCTACCGGCCGGTTGCCACAACGCTGTTGACTCTGGCGATCACCATCGCCGGGGTGATTGGCTTCCGGCTGCTGCCGGTATCGCCGCTGCCGCAGGTGGATTTCCCCGTCATTCTGGTCAGCGCTTCGTTGCCTGGCGCCGATCCGGAAACCATGGCCTCCTCGGTGGCCACACCGCTGGAACGGGCCCTGGGCCGGATCGCCGGGGTGAATGAAATGACCTCGACAAGTTCACTTGGCAGCACCAGGGTGATCCTACAGTTCGATCTCGATCGCGATATCAACGGGGCTGCGCGTGACGTACAGGCCGCGATTAACGCCGCCCAAAGTCTGTTGCCTACCGGGATGCCAAGCCGCCCCACCTATCGCAAGATCAACCCGTCCGACGCGCCAATCATGATCCTGACGCTGACTTCGGATACCTACAACCAAGGGCAGCTGTATGACTTCGCGTCTACGCAGTTGGCGCAAAAAATTGCCCAGACGGAAGGCGTAGGCGATGTCTCGGTCGGCGGCAGTTCCTTACCTGCGGTACGCGTGGAGCTTAATCCCGGCGCCTTATTCAACCAGGGGATTTCACTGGATGCGGTAAGGCAAACCATCGCCAACGCCAACGTGCGCCGCCCGCAAGGCGCAGTGGATGACCCACAGCAGCGCTGGCAGGTCCAGGCTAACGACGAATTGAAAACCGCGGCGGCCTACCAACCGTTGGTTATTCACTATAATAACGGCGCGGCGGTACGGCTGAGCGACGTGGCCAACGTCATTGATTCGGTCCAGGACGTACGCAACGCCGGGATGACCAACGCCAAACCGGCCATCATTCTCACCATTAGCCGTGCTCCCGGTGCCAATATCATTCAAACCGTGGATCGTATCCGCGCCGAGTTGCCCGCGTTGCGGGAGAACATCCCCGCCTCGATCGAGCTGAGTATTGCTCAGGATCGCTCACCGACGATCCGTGCCTCGCTGGCCGAGGTGGAGCAATCTTTGGTAATAGCCATCGGGCTGGTGATCCTGGTGGTCTTCATCTTCCTGCGCTCTGGCCGCGCCACGCTGATCCCGGCAGTGGCCGTACCGGTTTCCCTGATCGGTTCCTTCGCCGCCATGTACCTGTGCGGCTTCAGCCTGAATAACCTGTCGCTGATGGCGCTCACCATCGCCACCGGTTTTGTGGTGGATGACGCCATCGTGGTGCTGGAAAACATTTCACGCCACGTCGAGGCCGGAATGAAACCGATCAAAGCCGCCCTGCAAGGGGTGCGTGAAGTCGGCTTCACCGTGCTTTCCATGAGCGTATCGCTGGTGGCGGTGTTTATTCCCTTGCTGTTTATGGCTGGTTTGCCAGGCAGGCTGTTCCGTGAATTTGCCGTGACGCTTTCGGTGTCGATCGGGCTTTCATTGCTGATTTCACTGACGCTGACGCCGATGATGTGTGCCTATCTGCTGCGCTACCAGCCACCGCGCGAACAGCGGCGTATTCGGGGTTTTGGCCGCATGTTGCTGGGTTTACAGCAGGGCTATGGCCGCTCGCTCAACTGGGTATTGGGCCATTCCCTCTGGGTCATGGCAGTGTTCCTGGCCACGATTGCCCTCAACGTCTGGCTGTATATCAGTATTCCAAAAACCTTCTTCCCCGAGCAGGATACCGGCCGCCTGATGGGCTTTATCCAAGCCGACCAGAGCATTTCGTTTCAGGCAATGCGCGGTAAGCTGCAAGAATTTATGAAGATCGTGCGGGAAGACAAGGATGTGGATAACGTCACCGGTTTCACCGGCGGTTCGCGCACCAACAGCGGCTCGATGTTTATCTCCCTCAAGCCGCTGTCGGAACGCACCGATGATGCCCAAAAGGTGATCGCTCGCCTGCGTGCCAAACTGGCGAAAGAACCGGGGGCTAGCCTGTTCTTGATGGCGGTGCAGGATATCCGCGTCGGTGGGCGGCAGGCCAACGCCAGCTATCAATACACGCTGTTGGCCGACGATCTTGGCGCACTGCGCGAATGGGAGCCAAAGATCCGCACCGCGCTGGCAGCCTTGCCGGAGCTGGCGGACGTCAACTCCGATCAGCAGGACAAAGGCTCGGAAATGGATCTGACCTACGATCGCGAAACCATGTCGCGGCTGGGCATTTCGGTCAACGACGCCAACAACCTGCTCAACAACGCCTTCGGACAGCGCCAGATTTCCACCATCTATCAGCCGCTGAACCAATACAAAGTGGTGATGGAGGTGGCACCTCCCTATACCCAGGACGTGAGCTCGCTGGACAAAATGTTTGTGATCAACAGCAGCGGCCAGCCGATCCCGCTGTCTTACTTTGCCCAATGGCGGCCAGCCAACGCACCGCTGGCGGTGAACCATCAGGGGCTGTCGGCAGCCTCCACCATCTCGTTCAACCTGCCGGACGGTGGCAGCCTGTCCGAGGCGACGGCAGCCATCGAACGGACCATGACGCAACTGGGAGTTCCCTCCACCGTGCGAGGTTCTTTTGCCGGTACCGCACAGGTGTTCCAGGAAACATTGCAATCACAGCTGTTCCTGATCGCGGCGGCCATCGCCACGGTGTATATCGTGCTGGGTATTTTGTATGAGAGCTATATCCATCCGCTGACCATACTATCCACGCTGCCTTCTGCCGGGGTCGGGGCGCTATTGGCACTGGAACTGTTTGACGCACCGTTTAGCCTGATTGCGCTAATCGGTATTATGCTGTTGATTGGTATCGTTAAAAAGAATGCCATCATGATGGTCGATTTTGCCCTGGATGCGCAACGCAACGGCGGGATCAGCGCCCGTGAGGCGATCTTCCAGGCCTGCTTACTGCGTTTTCGCCCCATCATGATGACGACGTTGGCGGCCCTGTTTGGCGCCTTACCACTGGTTCTGACCAGCGGCGATGGGGCGGAGCTGAGGCAGCCACTGGGGATCACCATTGCCGGGGGGCTGCTGATGAGCCAATTGTTGACGCTGTATACCACGCCGGTGATCTATCTGTACTTTGACCGCTTACAGATGAAGTTCCGTCGCGGTAAAAAACTGACGCCGCTGCCTCACTGATCGGCAGCAACGCGGGAGATAAAGGGCTTATGAGATGAGCATCAAACCCAGCGCCCCGCTAGGGTCCACCTCGGTGCGATGGCAGCTGTGGATCGTGGCTTTCGGCTTCTTCATGCAGACGCTGGATACCACCATCGTCAATACCGCGTTGCCCTCCATGGCGGCCAGTCTGGGGGAAAACCCGCTGCGCATGCAGTCGGTGATTGTCTCCTATGTGCTGACGGTCGCGGTGATGCTGCCCGCCAGCGGCTGGCTGGCGGATCGGGTAGGCGTCAAACGGGTGTTCTTCAGCGCCATCGTGCTGTTCACGCTCGGGTCGATCCTGTGCGCCCGTTCGGAAACCCTGAATGAGCTGGTGGCCTCCCGCGTGATACAGGGCATCGGCGGTGCGATGATGGTGCCGGTCGGCAGGCTGACGGTGATGAAAATCGTCCCGCGTGAACAGTATATGGCGGCAATGACCTTCGTCACCCTGCCCGGCCAGATCGGCCCGCTGATGGGGCCAGCATTGGGGGGCTTCCTGGTGCAATACGCCAGTTGGCACTGGATCTTCCAGATCAACATTCCCGTGGGTATCGCCGGGGCAATTGCCACCGCGCTGCTGATGCCCAATTACACCATGCAGACCCGGCGTTTCGATATCAGCGGCTTTATCATGTTGGCGATCGGCATGGCGACGCTGACGCTGGCGCTAGACGGGCATAAAGGCATGGGGCTTTCCTCTGCTACCATCGCCGGGCTGGTGGCAATGGGTTGCGCTTCGCTGGCTGGCTACTGGTTGCACGCCCGTGGTAACAGCCGCGCGCTGTTCTCACTGCGATTATTCAAGACAGAAACCTATCGCGTCGGCCTGACCGGTAGCCTGTTAGGGCGGATCGGCAGCGGTATGTTGCCCTTTATGACCCCGTTATTTCTCCAGGTGGGCATGGGCTTTTCCCCGTTCCACGCCGGGTTGATGATGATCCCGATGATCATCGGCAGCATGGGCATGAAGCGCATCGTGGTGCAGGTGGTTAACCGCTTCGGTTATCGTAATGTGCTGGTGGCCGCCACGCTGATGCTGGCGCTGGTCACCCTGAGTTTTCCGCTGGTGGCGATGCTGGGCTGGGTTTATCTGCTGCCGGTGGTCCTGTTCTTCCAGGGCATGGTTAACTCCCTGCGTTTTTCCGCCATGAATACCCTGACGCTGAAAGATCTGCCCGATCGGCTGGCCAGCAGCGGCAACAGCCTGCTATCGATGGTGATGCAGCTATCCATGAGCCTGGGCGTCAGCATTGCAGGGATCCTGATTGGCAGCTTCGCGCATCATCAGGTGGTGGCCGATAGCCCGGCTATCCACAACGCCTTTATTTACAGCTATGGCTGCATGGCGCTGATTATTGCCCTGCCGGCGCTGGCTTTCGCCCGCGTACCGACCGACATCGCCCCCAACCGTACGTTGACCAAAGAGCCGGGCACTGGCTCCACGAGGACACATTGACTGCTCCCCGCCCTAAAGGGCGAGGACTCCCACTTCACAGAGCCGAACCTAAGCCGCGTGCTGCGATTCAGGATTTACAGGCTCTCCGTGGGCTAACACTGCCAGCCCGGCAGCTTTGATATTACGCGCCGCGTTGATATCTCGATCATGCTCAGCTCCGCACTCAGGGCAGTGCCAGTGACGAACATCAAGTGGCATTTTTTCCATGGTGAAGCCGCAACAGCTACAGCGTTTTGACGACGGGAAAAACTGATCTATGGCAACAACAGAACGTCCAGACCATTTCGCCTTGTACTGTAGCTGCCGCACAAATTCACTCCATCCGGCATCGGATATCGCTTTCGACAGTTTGGGATTACGGAGCATGTTTTTCACTTTCAGGGATTCAACGCAAACAACTTGGTTCTCGTTTATCAGTTTGCGGGACAACTTATGCAGGCTGTCCATTCGGCAATCAGCAATTTTAGCGTGGAGCTTTGCGACTTTTAATCTTGCTTTAGCACGTTTCCTTGAACCTTTTTGCTTCTTGCTCAATCGGCGCTGTAACAACGCTAAACGTTTCGCGTACTTCGCCGTGTGGCGGGGATTGCCGGTTTTAAATCCGCTATCAGTGACGAACAAATCTTTTAAACCCATATCAATGCCCGTCATTTTTGCGGTAACAGGCAGTGATTTTGGTTCAAATTCGCACAAGCAGGACACGAAATATCGACCTGATGCGTCTTTGGAAATGGTGACGGTTGAAGGTGTCGAGGGGAGTTCACGACTCCAGCGAACATGGAGTGGCGTCGTGCTTTTAGCCATGTACAGCGTGCCGTTACGGTATTTAAAGGCACTCGCCGTAAATTCAGCAGATTGTTTGTGGTGTTTGCTTTTGAATGTTGGGTACCTGGCACGCCCCGCAAAGAAGTTAGAAAAGGCGGTCTGTTGGTGGCGAAGAGTCTGCTGTAACGGGACGCAGGAAACATCATTCAGCCAGGTAAATTCAGGCTCTTTTTTTAGGGCGGTTAGTCGGGCATTGGCCTGAATGTAGCCGATCTTCTCCTGTCGTTCGCGGTACGCATCAGTACGCCAGCGGAGAACTGAATTGTAGACAAAACGCACACAGCCGAAGGTGTGAGCTAAAAACTCAATCTGATCCTGTGTTGGATAAAACCGATATTTGTAGGCGCGTTTCATATGTACAAAATTACAGAAGTTATAGTGAAAAAACAAAAAGAAGTTAGCTTGAAAACTGCCTCCTTTCCTCCCCGGCCTAAAGGCCCAGGTTTCCCGGAGGCAATCTGATGAGAATTGGCATAACCGGCAAGCTGTTTATGGCGATCTTCGCCACCTGCATGTTGGTGTTGATCACCATGCACTGGGGCGTACGCGTCAGCTTTGAACGGGGTTTTATCGATTACATCAAGCACAGCAATGAACAACGCATCAGCATGCTCGGCGACGCGTTGGAAGATCAGTATCGCCGCCACGGCAACTGGGAATTTCTGCGTAACAACGATCAGGTGGTGTATCAGATCATGCGTTCGTTTGAGCAGAACAGCGACAGCAGCCACAATCTGCCCCCCAAGGGCTGGCGCACCCAATTCTGGGTGGTGGACAGCCAGTATAACCGGCTGGTGGGTCATTCCGGCCCGATCCCTAAAGAGAGCACCCGCCACCCGATCCACTACAACAATCAGATCGTCGGTTGGGTGGTAGCTACTCCGCCGGAAAAACTGACGCGCAATGCGGACATCAACTTCGATCGCCAACAGCGGCGCACCAGTTGGATGATCGTTGGGCTATCCACCTTGTTGGCGGCGGCAGTGACCTGGCTGATGTCGCGCGGCCTGCTGGCACCGGTCAAACGCCTGGTCGGTGGTACTCATCGGCTGGCGGCGGGTGATTTCAGCGCTCGGGTGGCGGTCAGCAGCCAGGATGAGCTGGGCCGGCTGGCGCAGGATTTCAACCAGCTTGCCACCTCGCTGGAAAAGAACGAACAGATGCGGCGGGCGTTAATGGCGGATGTTTCCCACGAGCTGCGTACCCCACTGGCGGTATTGCGTGGTGAGTTAGAGGCGCTGCAAGACGGCGTTCGCCAGCCCACACCGGCTTCGCTCAGTTCGCTACAGGCGGAAGTCTCAACCCTCACCAAATTGGTAGACGACCTGCACCAACTGTCACTCTCCGATCTCGGTGCCCTCGCCTACCGTAAATTGCCGGTAGATTGCGTGCACCTGGTGCAGATCGCAGTGGCGGCCTTCCGTGAGCGTTTTCATGCCAAGCAGTTGGAAATCGTCACCTACCTGCCGGAACAGATGCCACTGTTTGGCGATCCGGACCGACTGCTCCAGTTATTCAACAACCTGTTGGAAAACAGCCAACGCTATACCGATGCCGGTGGCCGGTTGGAGATTGGTATCGAACGCCTGCCGGGAACGGTGCGGATTTACTGGCAGGATAGTGCCCCGGGAGTGAACGACGAGCAGTTGGCTCTCATCTTCGAACGCTTTTATCGCACTGAAGGATCGCGTAACCGCGCTAGCGGCGGTTCGGGACTGGGGCTCTCCATCTGTCAGAACATTGTGGAGGCACATGGCGGCGAGATCCGTGCACAACACTCGCCTTTAGGCGGCGTGCGCATTACAGTAGATTTCCCCATCTCTGGTGAATAATAAGGTTGTTTGATGGAAAACCAAAATCAGTCACTACAGATCATGATTGTGGAAGATGAACCCAAGCTGGGCCAGTTGTTGGTAGATTACTTGCAGGCTGCTGGCTACGCCACCCGTTGGCTGAGCAACGGCAGCGAAGTGATCCCGGCGGTGCATGAGCAGCCACCGGCGCTTATTTTGTTGGATTTGATGCTGCCAGGCTGCGATGGCTTAACCGTTTGCCGTGAGCTACGGCGCTTTACCGACATCCCCGTCATCATGGTGACCGCCAAAATCGAAGAGATCGACCGCCTGCTGGGGCTGGAGATCGGGGCGGATGACTACATCTGCAAGCCTTACAGCCCTCGCGAAGTAGTTGCCAGGGTGAAAACCATCTTGCGTCGTTGCTATCGTCCACAGGAACATAGTGACGATGAGTCTCTGTTGCACATTGATGAGCCGCGCTTTCAAGCCAGCTATCAGGGCCATATCCTGGATCTGACACCGGCGGAATTCCGCCTGCTGAAAACCCTGGCCTGCCAGCCGGGCAATGTGTTTTCACGCGAACAACTGTTGAACAATCTGTATGACGATTACCGGGTGGTGACTGACCGCACCATCGATAGCCATATCAAGAACCTGCGCCGCAAGCTAGAGCTGATCGACGGTGACAAGGCGTTTATCCGCTCGGTCTACGGGGTGGGCTACCGCTGGGAAGCCGAACAGTGTCGGCTGGTCAATGGGCTGTGACGCTTACTGCGTCCAGTCTTCCACCTCAAGCTCCGCGACCATAGTGAAAGCTCGATCGCTGGTCACTATGGTTGCGCCACGGCTTACCGCATGTGCGGCAATAAGCTGATCCAACGCCCCCATCGGTCTGCCTTGTTTTTCCATACTTGCTCGCATGACACCATAGCAATGTGCCGCCGCAGAGTCCCAGGAGTAAACGGTGACGGCGTCCAGGAACATCATCACCGTCTGTTTTAGCGCCTTGTTCTGCCGCTTGGCGACGCCATAAAGCAGTTCCGCCTGGGTTATGCTGGAAATACACACCGACGATGGCGGTACCCGGCCCATAGCCGCAAGCAGCCGAGGATGCTGACGAAAAAGCTGGCTCACCGTGTTAGTGTCGAACATATACATGACTTACTGCTCCTCCTTGAACGGATCCCGTTCTGCTACCCCTTGCTGGCGATCGTCAGCAGTCAGGAAGTCAGCAGGAACCGCCACGTTTTGCAACATGGTCAGTAGCGGTTGCCAGGAGTCCAATTTCATTGGATGCTTCGACAAGATAACGTTACCCTGTTCATCCCGGCGAATATAAACCTGATCGACATCGAATTCGAATTCCACTGGCAATCTTACCGCCTGATTTCTACCGTTTTTAAAAAGCTTGGCGACTCTTTCCATATTGCACCTCCTCACACTGGCATAGGCCAAAGCATATGCCTATTTTGAGTGGATGCCAAGGCCAAGCTGCCTGTTTTTTGTTCGCATAAGGAATGCGGATATCAGCCACCCTATCCTCACAACGTAGCAAAATCATCTGCCGTCTAACGTTTTATGCCAACGATGCGAACCGTTACGCAATCGCCAATGTAACCAGGGCAACCTACCTCCAGCCCAATCTGGCCAAAAGCACAAAAAGCCACCCATTTCTGTGCACTGTTACGCATTACTTCACCGTTAAAAAAAACGCTTGCTGAGACATTAGCTACACTTATCTCACTTATTGGCACTAATCAGGAGCAGGACCATGGCAAGCGGACATTATGAGCTGACAAAATCGAGCAACGGGCAGTATCACTTCAACCTGAAGGCCAGCAATGGCGAGATCATTCTCTCCAGCGAGATGTATGCCAGCAAAGCCTCGGCGGAAAACGGGATTGCGTCCGTGCAAACCAATTCGCCTCATGAGGCGCAGTTTGAAGTGAAAATCAGCAGCAACAACAAACCCTATTTCGTGCTGAAAGCCAAAAACCATCAGGTGATTGGCACCAGCCAGATGTACAGCTCGGATAGCGCAGCGAAAAGCGGTATTCAGTCGGTGATCAAAAATGG
Organism: Serratia sp. 3ACOL1; assembly: GCF_003668775.1. Lineage (NCBI taxonomy): Bacteria > Pseudomonadati > Pseudomonadota > Gammaproteobacteria > Enterobacterales > Yersiniaceae > Serratia > Serratia sp. 3ACOL1. The sequence continues at coordinate 2,943,016 of NZ_CP033055.1, forward strand.
CCCTACCACCGACGTGCGCGATTTAAGCGCATAAATCTCATCCGGCCTGCGCGCGGTATCCGCTACCGCGCGGTTTTTCTGATGATGAAGATCAATCTCCCTTGAAAATTTCCGGTTAATTGCTGATTTCTTGGCGGGCTGCCGCTACAATCCCCCGCTTTCACTGCGCCATTGGGTGGCGCGGTGCTGACCTGAAATCAGACCGAGAATCACTATGTTTACACCAGAACTCCTCTCCCCGGCGGGAACGCTGAAAAACATGCGTTACGCCTTTGCCTATGGGGCCGATGCGGTTTACGCTGGCCAGCCGCGTTACAGCCTGCGCGTACGTAATAACGAATTTAACCACGAGAACCTGCAGCTTGGGATTAACGAAGCCCATGCGCTAGGCAAAAGATTCTACGTGGTGGTTAACATCGCGCCACACAACGCCAAACTGAAAACCTTCCTGCGTGACCTGAAACCGGTGATCGACATGGGCCCGGACGCGCTGATCATGTCCGACCCCGGTTTGATCATGATGGTGCGCGAAGCCTTCCCGCAGATGGACATTCACCTCTCGGTGCAGGCTAACGCGGTCAACTGGGCAACGGTGAAGTTCTGGCAGCAGATGGGCTTGACGCGAGTGATCCTTTCCCGCGAACTGTCGCTGGATGAAGTGGCGGAAATCCGTAGCCAGGTGCCAGAGATGGAGCTGGAGATCTTCGTGCATGGCGCACTTTGCATGGCCTATTCCGGCCGCTGCCTGCTTTCCGGTTACATCAACAAACGCGATCCCAACCAAGGCACCTGCACCAATGCCTGCCGCTGGCAGTATAAGGCAGAAGAAGGCAAGGAAGACGATACCGGCAGCATCGTGCATCTGCATGAGCCTATCGCGGTGCAAAACGTTGAGCCGACGCTGGGCATTGGCGCGCCAACCGATAAAGTCTTTATGCTTTCCGAAGCGCAGAAACCCGGCGAGTACATGAGCGCGTTTGAGGACGAGCACGGCACCTACATCATGAACTCAAAAGATCTGCGAGCCATCCAGCACGTAGAGCGGCTCACCCAGTTGGGCGTACATTCGCTGAAAATTGAAGGCCGGACCAAGTCGTTTTATTACTGCGCCCGCACCGCGCAGGTTTATCGCCGTGCCATTGACGACGCCGTTGCCGGTAAACCCTTCGATCCTAGCCTGCTGACCACGCTGGAAGGCCTGGCTCATCGTGGCTATACAGAAGGTTTCCTGCGCCGCCATACGCACGATGCCCACCAGAACTATGATTACGGTTCCTCCATTTCCGAACTGCAGCAGTTTGTCGGGGAATTTACCGGGGTGCGCCGTAACGGCTGGGCGGAAGTGGATGTAAAAAATAAATTCCTGGTTGGTGACAGCGTCGAGATGATGACGCCAGGGGGTAACGTGTTGTTTACCCTGGAAAGCCTGCAAAACAAGAAAGGCGAGACGATCGATGTCGCTCCGGGCAACGGCCATATCGTTTATTTGCCGATCCCCGAGGATATCGACCTAAATTATGCGTTGTTGATCCGCAATTTGCCGCAGGACGATAGCCAGAACGGTTAAGATGTTTATCGCCACCCACCTGGGTGGCAATTTTTGGCAAATATTAGAATCAGATCACATCAATTAGCGCGCGGCTTGGTTATTATCAGGCTGCTTAAAACTAATAACGAAAATATTTGCATAGCAATACTAGGAACCACCTCCTTAGCCAGCCCAATCTCCCTTGGGTTGGCCTTTTCTTTTTTATCCCCTTTAATTTCAATCAGCTGAAAATTTCATTGGCATTTTTAGGATATTTCTTGCATTACGCCAAGCGGCTTATCATTTCCCTTGCAATATATAAATTATTCTATAGCGATTAATAAGGTCGTTAATACCAACGCTTAACTCGCGTGAGAGAAAGGTATTACCCCCATTGGGCATTGACTATATAAATACCCTGTAGCAGCCAAACTCGGCATTACCTGAATATTCTTATGGCCCGCCACTGGCTTGTGGTTTATCGTTAACGACTTGGGTTAGGGGTTTAGCTACATGGAAACCCATCTGGCCACCCTTTGACAGCCGATTCGTTTTTCGCCACAAGGATCAGGAATGCACCAATATGCACCAGCACTGCTTATCATCAATGGTAAAAGCTCCGGCAACGAGGAAGTTCGCGCAGCGGTGAACCAGCTGCGTAATGAGGGCCAGACCCTGCATGTCCGCGTCACCTGGGAACTGGGGGATGCCGCTCGTTACGTCAAAGAGGCTAGCCAACTGAGGGTTGAAACCGTGATCGCCGGTGGTGGCGACGGTACCATCAACGAAGTCGCTGCCGCACTGGCACAACTGCCCTCAGAGTTTCGGCCAATACTCGGCATACTGCCGCTGGGTACCGCCAACGACTTTGCTACCGCCTGCTCTATTCCTCTACAGCCAGATTTGGCCTTGCAGTTAGCCATCAAGGGCCGAGCGGTACCGATCGATCTGGCCAAGGTCAATGACGAACGCTATTTCATCAATATGGCGACCGGCGGCTTTGGCACCCGCATCACCACCGAAACCCCGGAAAAACTGAAGGCGGCGCTGGGGGGCGTTTCTTATTTCATCCATGGGTTGCTGCGCCTGGATGCCCTGAAAGCCGACAGTTGCGAGATCCGCGGGCCAGATTTCCATTGGACCGGAGAAGCGCTGGTGATTGGTATCGGCAACGGTAGGCAGGCCGGGGGTGGGCAGAAACTTTGCCCTGGCGCGCTGATTAACGATGGTTTATTGCAGGTGCGCCTGCTCACTGCCGAAGAGTTGCTGCCTACGCTGGTCAATATCTTGTTTAGCGGTGAGGAAAACAGCAACGTAGTCGATGCCTCGTTGCCATGGTTGGAAATCACCGCGCCGCATGAAATCACCTTTAACCTTGATGGCGAACCGCTGAAAGGTCGTGATTTCCGCATTGAGGTGCTGCCTAATGCTATCGAGTGCCGCTTACCGCCAAATTGCGATCTGCTGGAATAAACGCGGTTTCCTCACGTAGGGGCGCTGCATGCTGCGCCCGTTAAAATAATCGATTAGTTAGCTCAGAACGCGCAGGCTTTAACCCTGTTTAGCCCCCACTCCTGAACACGCCTGCGAACTAACATCCCTCCTTTTACCTCAAGATAAAACCGCCAGCCCATGTCTGCGATCCACCAATAAATGTGATCTTCAGCGGCAATTCTCACAAATCATACTTGTATGGTAGTTAGTTCAAGGTTAATTTCCGCTCATACGTTATCAGCAACAACAGGATGTGGAAGTCATGAAAATTGTTAAAGCCGAGGTGTTTGTCACCTGCCCGGGGAGAAATTTCGTCACCCTGAAGATCACTACCGACTGTGGACTAACCGGGATCGGCGATGCGACCCTGAACGGCCGTGAACTGCCGGTCGCGTCTTATCTGGAAGATCACGTCTGCCCGCAGTTGATCGGCCGCGATGCTCATCAAATTGAAGATATCTGGCAGTACTTCTACAAAGGTGCTTACTGGCGCCGTGGCCCGGTGACTATGTCGGCAATCTCTGCTGTGGATATGGCATTGTGGGATATCAAAGCCAAAGCGGCCAATATGCCGCTGTACCAGTTGTTGGGTGGCGCTTCACGTACCGGCGTCATGGTGTACTGCCACACCACCGGCCACTCGATTGACGAAGTGCTGGACGATTATGCCAAGCACAAGGAGTTGGGCTTCAAGGCAATCCGCGCACAATGCGGCGTACCAGGAATGAAAACCACCTACGGTATGGCCAAGGGTAAAGGCCTGGCGTATGAGCCTGCGACCAAAGGTAACTGGCCGGAAGAGCAGCTATGGTCAACCGAGAAATACCTCGACTTCACCCCTAAACTGTTTGAAGCCGTACGTGACAAATTCGGTTTTGACGAACATCTGCTGCACGACATGCATCACCGCCTGACGCCAATCGAAGCGGCCCGCTTTGGCAAAAGCGTTGAGCAATATCGCCTGTTCTGGATGGAAGACCCTACCCCGGCCGAAAACCAGGAGTGCTTCCGCCTGATCCGCCAACATACCGTGACCCCGATTGCGGTCGGTGAGGTGTTCAACAGCATCTGGGATTGCAAACAGCTGATTGAAGAGCAGCTGATCGATTACATCCGTACCACCATCACCCACGCCGGGGGCATCACCGGCATGCGCCGTATCGCCGATTTTGCTTCGCTGTATCAGGTGCGTACCGGCTCACACGGCCCTTCCGATCTTTCACCAATCTGCATGGCGGCGGCGTTGCACTTTGACCTGTGGGTGCCGAACTTCGGCGTGCAGGAATATATGGGCTACTCCGAACAGATGCTCGAAGTGTTCCCACATAACTGGACGTTCGACAACGGCTACATGCATCCGGGTGAAAAACCAGGGTTGGGCATCGAGTTTGACGAAAAACTGGCTGCCAAATATCCCTACGATCCTGCCTACCTGCCGGTAGCGCGCCTGGAAGACGGCACCCTGTGGAACTGGTAAACCGAGGAATTTCTATGAAAAGCATTACTGTTCAACAGCCAGGGCAATTGGTGATTGAAGAACGCCCGTTGCCATCGCCGCAGCAAGGTGAAGTCCGGATCCGTGTGGCTAGCGCCGGGATCTGCGGTTCCGACGTGCATATCTATCGGGGCCATAATCCGTTTGCCAAATACCCGCGCGTGATCGGCCATGAGTTCTTTGGCCATATCGACGCTATCGGCGAAGGTGTCGCCCCGTCCCGCATCGGAGAACGCGTAGTGGGCGATCCGGTTGTCAGTTGCGGCCATTGCTATCCCTGCTCGGTGGGCAGGCCAAACGTCTGCACAGAACTGCAGGTCATTGGCGTGCACCGTGACGGCGGATTCAGCGAATATGTGACGCTACCGGCCAAAAATGCCCATCTAGTTCCGGACAGCATTCCAGACAACGAAGCCACGATGGTCGAACCCTTCACCATTGCCGCCAATATCTGTAGCCAACTGCAACCTGGCCCGTTAGATGTGGCGTTGGTGTATGGTGCCGGGCCGATGGGCCTCACCTCTATTCAGGCGCTGCGCGGCGTTTACGGCGTTAAACAGATTGTGGTGGCTGACCGTATCGATGAGCGCCTGGCGATGGCCACTGCCAACGGTGCAGATGTGGTGATCAACAACAGCCAGCTTGATTTGGCCAGCGAGTTACAAAAACTCGGCATCCGGCCAACGCTGATCATTGATGCAGCCTGCCACCCGGCCATTCTGCCAGAGGCAATCGGCTTGGCTTCTCCCGCTGCACGCATTGGCATTATGGGCTTCTCTGCCGAACCCTGCGTGATCAGCCAGCAGGCCATTACCAGCAAAGAGATCTCGATTTACAGCTCACGCCTCAACAGCAACCGCTTCCCGCAGGTGATTGCCTGGATGACGCAACGCCAGATCCAACCAGAGAAGTTGATCACCCATCAGTTCAAGTTTACGCAAGTGCTTGAGGCGATGGAGATCTTCGAAAAAGACCAAAAGCAGTGCTGTAAGGTTTTACTGAAATTCTGACCTGACCACTTTCCAGCTACGGCCTGCTGTAGCTGGAAAGAAACAGGGGCTTCTGAACCTCATCTTTGCCGTCCTTACAACAACAATTTGCAGAGAACAGAACAATGATGAACGCAAAAATTGACAACACTCAGCCGGAAAGAAGTACCTCGGACCTGATCAAGGCGGCCGTTTCTGGCTGGCTTGGTACCGCACTGGAATTTATGGATTTTCAGCTTTATTCGCTAGGTGCAGCATTAGTCTTCCATGAAATATTTTTCCCGGAACAGTCCGCCGCCATGGCATTAATCTTGGCGATGGGAACCTACGGCGCGGGTTATATCGCCCGTATCGCGGGTGCCTTCTTCTTTGGCCGCATGGGGGACACCATCGGGCGTAAAAGGGTGCTGTTTATTACCATTACCATGATGGGGATCTGCACCACCTTAATCGGTGTGCTGCCAACCTATGCGCAAATCGGTATTTTCGCCCCTCTGTTACTGGTGTTACTGCGTATTATTCAAGGGCTGGGCGCCGGTGCGGAAATTTCCGGAGCAGGAACCATGCTGGCGGAATATGCGCCTAAAGGTAAACGTGGGATTATCTCCTCACTGGTGGCCATGGGCACCAATTGCGGCACGCTGTCGGCAACCGCCATCTGGGCCGTCATGTTCTTCTTCCTGTCTAAAGAAGAGCTGCTGGCCTGGGGCTGGCGCGTACCTTTCCTGGCCAGCGTGGTCGTTATGCTGTTCGCCATCTGGCTGCGTATGAACCTGAAAGAAAGCCCGGTGTTTGAAAAGGTTAACGACGACAGCACCACCGCAACACCGGCTAACGCCGTGGCTGACAATACCCATTCGCTGTCGGCAATGTTCAGCAGCAAATCCTTCTGGCTGGCTACCGGGCTGCGTTTCGGTCAGGCAGGCAACTCCGGTCTGATCCAGACCTTCCTGGCCGGTTATCTGGTGCAAACCCTGCTGTTTGAGAAGGCTATCCCAACCGACGCCTTGATGATCAGCTCCGCCATCGGCTTTATTACCATCCCGTTCCTTGGTTGGCTCTCCGACAAGATCGGCCGCCGCGTACCTTATATCCTGGTCAATATCTCCGCCATCATTCTGGCTTACCCAATGATTTCGATGATTGTGGACAAGACCAATGAGGTGAACGTGATTATGGCCTCGATCATTATTATCCATAACGTCGCGGTGCTGGGCCTGTTTGCGCTGGAAAACATCACCATGGCGGAAATGTTTGGTTCACGTAACCGCTTTACCCGCATGGCGATCTCCAAAGAGGCCGGTGGTTTGGTGGCGGTCGGCTTCGGCCCGGTATTAGCCGGTATCTTCTGCAATATGACCGACTCCTGGTGGCCAATCGCCGTCATGATGATCCTGTACTCCGTTATCGGCTTGCTGGCAGCGATATTGATGCCAGAAGTCAGAGATCGCGACCTGAGCCTGGCGGAAGATGCCGCGGAAAGCCCAGCGCTCCCGATAGCCCAACGCGTCAGCAGTCATTAATCCCCCTTCAATTCTCTGCCGCAGAGAGCGTTCTGCGGCTATCAAACCATCATACAGTGAGTTTTAACATGGATACCAAGCTGTTAGCGGCCAACGCCATTGTTCCGCAGTACGATCGTAGCAAACTGGTTCCACGCCTGGTTCATTTGGGCTTTGGTGCCTTTCATCGCGCCCACCAGGCGGTATACGCCGATATCCTGGCACAGGAGCACGGCAGCGACTGGGGTTACTGCGAAATCAACCTGATCGGCGGCGAGCAACAAATCGCCGATCTCAAACAGCAAGATATGCTCTACAGCGTGGCAGAGATGTCAGCCGATGCCTGGCAATGCCGGGTGGTGGGTGTAGTAAAACAGGCGCTGCATGCGCAGGTCGACGGGCTGGACGCCGTTTTCCAGGCCCTGGCCCAGCCCGAAGTGGCGATTGTGTCCATGACCATCACCGAGAAAGGCTACTGTCATTCCCCCGCCACCGGCCAGTTGCAGCTTGATCATCCGCTAATTGTGCGGGATCTGGCTAATCCGCATCAGCCGCAGAGCGCCGTTGGGGTCATCGTCGCAGCCTTGGCGCAGCGTAAAGCGGCCGGGCAACCTGCGTTCAGCGTAATGTCTTGCGACAATATGCCGGAAAATGGCCATGTAACCCGTAACGTGATCACCACCTATGCCAAAGCGCTCGATCCGGCGTTGGCAACGTGGATCGAAACCTACGTCACCTTCCCTTCGACCATGGTCGATCGCATCGTGCCTGCTGTGACGCCAGACACCCTGGCCTTGGTCGCACAGCAAACCGGCGTGCAGGATCCAGCAGCAGTGGCCTGCGAGCCGTTCCGCCAATGGGTGATTGAGGACAATTTTGTTGCGGGCCGCCCGGCATGGGAACAAGCCGGTGCCGAACTGGTCAGCGATGTCTTGCCGTTCGAAGAGATGAAGCTGCGTATGCTGAACGGTAGCCACTCGTTCCTGGCCTATCTGGGTTATCTAGCCGGTTACCCACACATCAGCGACTGTATGCAGGATGAGCATTACGTCAAGGCCGCCCGCCATCTGATGCTGGCTGAGCAGGCTCCAACACTGAACACCCCGGGCACCGATCTGGAGAAATACGCCGATTCCCTGCTGGCACGCTATCGCAATACGGCGTTGAAGCACCGCACCTGGCAGATCGCCATGGACGGCACGCAAAAGCTGCCGCAGCGCATGCTGGATTCGGTGCGCTGGCACCTGGCCAACGGCCGTGATTTTGACTGTCTGGCGCTAGGCGTAGCGGGCTGGATGCGTTACGTCGGCGGTAAGGACGAACAGGGTCAACCGATCGACATCAGCGATCCCTTGCGTGAGGAAATTGCCCGGCGCGTCGCCAACAGTGCTGAAGGTGAGCCTCGCGTGATGGCGTTACTGCAAATGACCTCGGTGTTCGGACGCGACCTGCCGGATAACCAACGCTTCGTCAATGCCGTGACCAATGCTTATCTGGCACTGTTGGCGCGGGGAGCTAAAGCAACGGTGGCAAGGGTGCTGGCGCGTTAATAGAAAAGCCTAGAATGCGGGTGGATTTATCCGCCCTCTTTCACAGGTTAATCTGCTAGTATGGTGGCATTCACTACTACTTTCATATATTGATTGTCGCCATGTCAGAATCGTACGTCCTCACGAATAATGTCCCGGTCAATCAGCAGATCTATCGTTTCCTGCGCAAAGATATTGTCGATTGCACCATCCCACCGGGCACGTTGCTTTCCGAGAAAGAGATCTCCACCCGTTTCAGCGTCTCACGCCAACCGGTGCGCGAAGCCTTTATCAAACTGGCTGAAGCCGGGTTGGTGCAGATCTTGCCGCAGCGCGGTACCTTCGTGATGAAAATTTCCGCCAAACGAGTGGCCGACGGGCGCTTTATCCGTCAGGCGGTGGAATGTGCCATCGTGCGGCGCGTTGCCACCAGCATCACCCCCGAGCAGTTGATGACGCTGGAGCATAACCTGCATCGCCAGGAGCTGGCGGCACAGAATAATCAGATCCGTGAGTTTTTGGCGCTGGACGACGAATTCCACCATCTGCTGACGCAAATGGCCAACTGTGCCCTGGCGTGGGAAACCATCGAGACCATCAAAGCGACGATGGACCGGGTGCGCTTCCTCAGCCTGAGCGAAGTGTCACCGCCGGAGAATCTGATCCACCAGCATTACCGTATTTTTGAGGCACTGAAAGCCCAGGATCCGGATGCGGCGGAGCGGGCTATTCATGAGCATTTGCAGGAAATGATCTATTCGATCACCCCGATTGCCCTGCAAAACACCGACTGGTTTGAAGCCGAGTAACCCCGCTGATTATCTAAACAAGTGCCACGTACAACCAAGCGGGCGCAGCATGCGGCGCCCCTACTCCGCGATCTGATTACTGAATGTTGTCTCGTTTAAATGGCATTTATTCTCAATCGCATCTATTGTCTCTTCGCATCATCAGGTTTTGATTAGTATCTTTTGCATAGCTTCAATCACCGCTTTTGACTACGCCGGTGGCCAAATACCCAGACTTACCGGTGTATAGGAAGCTTTAACGGGAGTGAATCATGACAGATATTGCACAATTGTTAGGTAAGGAAGCGGAAGACCTTTTGCAACACCGCTGCACCACCATCCCTGCGGAAAATCTGTACCTGCCCGGTGGCGACTTTGTTGATCGGGTGATGATCGACAACAACCGCCCAAACAGCGTGCTGCGCTCAATGCAAACCTTGCTCAACCATGGCCGCCTGGCGGGCACCGGTTATCTATCTATCCTGCCGGTCGATCAGGGCGTGGAGCACTCTGCCGGGGCCTCATTTGCCGCCAACCCGCTCTATTTTGATCCAAAAAACATCGTTGAACTGGCGATCGAAGCCGGATGTAACTGCGTGGCATCCACTTACGGCGTGCTGGCTTCGGTCTCCCGCCGCTACGCCCACAAGATCCCGTTCCTGGTCAAACTGAACCACAACGAAACCCTGAGTTACCCAACGCAATACGACCAGACCCTGTATGCCAGCGTTGAGCAGGCGTTCAACATGGGGGCGGTGGCGGTTGGTGCAACCATTTACTTCGGTTCAGAGCAATCACGCCGCCAGATTGAAGAAATCTCGATCGCCTTTGAGCGCGCTCACGAACTGGGTATGGTGACCGTATTGTGGGCCTATCTACGTAACCCTGCGTTCAATAAGGATGGTGTCGATTATCATTCCAGCGCCGATCTGACCGGCCAAGCCAACCATATCGCGGCCACCATCGGTGCCGATATCGTTAAACAGAAAATGGCCGAGAACAACGGCGGCTACCGTGCGGTGAAATTCGGTTATACCGACGATCGCGTCTATGACAAGCTGACCACCGATCACCCGATCGATCTGGTGCGCTACCAGTTGGCAAACTGCTACATGGGCCGTGCCGGTTTAATCAACTCTGGCGGCGCGGCAGGGGAAAACGACCTGCAAGAGTCAGTGCGTACCGCCGTGATCAACAAGCGGGCTGGCGGGATGGGCCTGATCCTGGGGCGTAAAGCGTTCAAGAAATCGATGAAGGATGGCATCGCCCTGATCAATGCCGTGCAGGACACCTATCTCGACAACAGCGTCACCATCGCTTAATCGTTATTTATCAAATCATTAGTCTTCAAGGCTCAGCTCTGCTGGGCCTTTTTCATGTCCTAACTCCCCTCTCCCTTCATCAATGATTGTTTTTCTTTCAACTTAATCTTTCACAATAAAATATTTATCTTTCAAAGTGTGATCCATTTAAAACAAAAGCCGAACCAAAGTGGTTACTGTATGACCCATGGCGACAGAGCCGCACTTCGCTCCAGGCCATAGCATCCATCACAGGAGAAAAAAATGATTGAGCTAATAACCCACGGAGCCGAATGGTTTATCGGCCTGTTCCAAAAAGGCGGGGAAGTGTTTGTCGGTATGGTGACCGGCATTTTACCGTTGTTGATCAGCCTGTTAGTTATCATGAACGCGTTGATCAACTTTGTTGGCCAGGAACGTATCGAACGTTTGGCACAGCGCTGTGCCGGTAACCCGGTTTCACGCTACCTGCTACTCCCCCTGATCGGCACCTTTGTGTTTTGTAATCCGATGACGTTGAGTCTCGGACGTTTTATGCCAGAGAAATATAAACCCAGTTATTACGCCGCAGCCTCCTACAGTTGCCACTCCATGAACGGCCTGTTCCCTCATATCAACCCTGGTGAACTGTTCGTTTACCTCGGAATTGCCAGCGGTTTGACCACGCTTGGCCTGCCGTTGGCTCCTCTGGCAGTGAGTTACTTCCTGGTTGGACTGTTCACTAACTTCTTCCGCGGTTGGATCACCGATCTCACCACCAGCATATTTGAACGCAAGATGGGCATCCAACTGGATCGCCAGGTTCAACTTTAATTTGTGGAGCGCAGCATGAGTGCTTATATCCGTATTGAGAAAGGTGCTGGCGGCTGGGGTGGCCCACTACAGTTACCTATCGAGCCAGGTAAGAAAATCGTCTATATCACCGCCGGTACCCGCCCGGCGATCGTCGACAAACTCAGCGATTTAACCGGCTGGCCTGCGGTAGACGGTTTCAAAGAAGGCGAACCACCGGCGGAAGAGATTGGTCTGGCGATTATTGACTGTGGGGGGACGTTGCGTTGTGGCATCTACCCTAAACGCCGCATCCCGACTATCAATATTCATTCAACTGGCCGCTCTGGTCCGCTGGCACAGTTTATTCTGGAGGATATTTACGTTTCCGGCGTACGGGAAAACAACATCAGCCTGATTGAGGTTGCACAAGGGGCTGAAACTCCTCCGCTCACCGAAAAACAGCCACAACCAAAGGTTCGTGACTACGATACCAGCAAAAAAATCACCGAACAGAGCGATGGCCTGTTGGCCAAGGTTGGCATGGGTATGGGCTCGGTGGTGGCGGTGTTCTTCCAGTCTGGGCGTGACACCATCGACACCGTGTTAAAAACCATTCTGCCGTTTATGGCCTTCGTCTCGGCGCTGATCGGCATCATCATGGCCTCTGGTCTGGGTGACTTTATCGCCCACGGCCTGACGCCGCTGGCCAACAGCCCAATCGGCTTGGTGACGTTGGCGCTGATCTGTTCCTTCCCCCTGCTTTCACCGTTCCTCGGCCCTGGCGCCGTCATCGCTCAGGTCATCGGCGTGTTGGTGGGCGTACAGATTGGTCTTGGCCATATTCCCCCTCAGTTGGCACTCCCGGCGCTGTTCGCCATTAACGCCCAGGCCGCCTGTGACTTTATCCCGGTGGGTCTGTCCCTGGCAGAGGCCAAGCAGGATACGGTGCGTGTCGGCGTCCCTTCGGTACTGGTTGGGCGCTTCCTCACTGGCGCACCTACGGTACTGATCGCCTGGGCCGCATCGGCCTTTATCTATCAATAAATTGCCCGGAGGAAAACCATGAGCACCATTTTCCAGACCACTATCACCCAGATTGGCGGCTGCGCCCGTGACGCACTGTTGGACAACATGCTGATCACCTTCCGCGAAGGCGCTCCTGCAGATATTGAAGAGTACTGCTTCATCCACCAGCACGGCGAGACCGCTGGTGAATTACAAACCGGGGGCGTAATGGAGCTTGGCGATCGGCGCTATCCCATCACCGCCGTCGGAGAAGTTGCCACCCAGAACCTGCGCGAACTGGGCCATATCACCGTACGTTTTGATGGAGAAACTCAGGCCGAATTCCCTGGCACGATCCACGTAACAGGCAGCACGCCCGCTGATATCCCGTTAGGCAGCACACTGAAATTTATCGCATAAGGAGTAGAACATGTCTGAAGTAGCTGTAGTGATTGGCGGTGGCCAAACGTTGGGGGCTTTCCTGTGCCATGGCCTGGCTGAAGCGGGTTATCGCGTTGCGGTCGCCGATTTGAATGCCGACAACGCCAATCTGGTGGCACAGCAAATCAATCAGGAGTTCGGGGCCGATCGCGCCATCGGTTTCCAGGCCGATGCCACCGATGAGGCCAGCGTTATCGCGCTGGCTGGTGCGGTCGACCGGGCTTTCGGTCAGACCAACCTGTTGGTGTACAGCGCCGGGATGGCCAAAGCCGCGCCGATCACCGATTTCCCACTGGGGGATTTTGACCGCTCCTTGCAGGTGAACCTGGTGGGTTATTTCCTGTGTGCCCGCGAGTTCTCTCGCCTGATGATCCGCGACGGTATTGCCGGGCGCATCATTCAAATCAACTCTAAATCCGGCAAGGTCGGCAGCAAGCATAATTCCGGCTACAGCGCCGCCAAGTTCGGAGGAGTTGGATTGACGCAGTCGCTGGCGCTCGATCTGGCCGATTACGGTATTACCGTGCACTCTCTGATGCTCGGTAACCTGCTGAAGTCGCCGATGTTCCAGTCGCTATTGCCGCAATATGCGCAGAAGCTGGGCATCAAGCCGGAAGAAGTTGAGAAATATTACACCGATAAGGTGCCGCTGAAACGCGGCTGTGACTACCAGGACGTGCTGAACACGCTGCTGTTTTATGCCAGCGATAAAGCCTCTTACTGCACCGGCCAGTCGATTAACATTACTGGCGGGCAGGTGATGTTCTGATTTACGGGCTGGGAATAAGGGCTAACTAAAATATGTACCTAACAGCCCCCCACCCTCTCCCAATGCATAGACCGTGCTCCTCATGGACACCTGTTTTAGGGAGAGGGAGCCAGTTCGGTGTCGCGGTAAGGTGCTGGAGATCATCTGTGGCATAGGCTCAATGGCTAGGTACGAAAGTTAATTCGTAGCACGTACAGTCCCCTCTCCCTGTGGGAGAGGGTTAGGGTGAGGGGACGATCACCGGACTCTCACCTTTATCTTCACACAGGAGAACAACCGTATGACCAGCGCACTCATTACCTTCGCCGTTATCGCCTGGCTGCTGCAAATCGCCTTGGGTTGGTGGCAGCTCCAACGCTTTAACCGCGCGTTCGAGAGCCTATGCCAGTTGGGCACAGTGGGCGTTGGCCGCTCTGGGGGCCGGTTCAAACCCCGCGTGGTATTGGCACTGGCGTTTGACGCCCAGCAGCGAGTATGTGGCAGCATGCTGATGCGCGGCCTGACCATCTTCGCCCAGCCGAAACAACTCACACAGTTACATGGCATGCACCAGCAACAACTCTGCCCAGATGTGATCTTCCCTGAGGATCGGGCATGCCAAACTGCACTATCGTTAGCGATCGCACCGAAATCATGATATTTTCACATTAAAAGACATTACCTTTCATAGTGAACTATATCACCGAGAGGAATGGTCAACTCTTGTGAACAGGGATCTCTATGAAACCAAAGCAGCGGCAAGCCGCTATCCTCGAATACTTGCAGCGGCATGGCAAAACGGCAGTGGATGCCCTGGCAGAGCATTTCTCCACGACCGGCACCACCATCCGTAAAGATCTCACCTTGCTGGAAGAAGAAGGCGAGGTGATCCGCACCTATGGCGGCGTGGTGCTTAGCCGTGACGATGGCGATCAGCCCATCGATCGTAAAACCCATATCAACACCGAAAAGAAACGCCAGATCGCCTATGCGGCCATCAAGCTGATCGACGATGGTGATTCGCTGATCTTTGACGCAGGCAGCACGGTATTGCAGATGGTGCCCCATCTGGCGCAGTTCAATAACATCACCGTGATGACCAACAGCCTGACTATCGTTAACGCGCTGGTGGAACTGGATAACGATCAAACCATCCTGATGCCCGGCGGCACCTACCGTAAAAAATCCGCCTCCTTCCATGGCAGCCTGGCAGAGTCGGCATTTCAGCAGTTCAGCTTCGATAAGCTGTTTATTGGGGCCGACGGTGTCGACCTCAATGCGGGTGTCACCACCTTTAATGAGGTGCATAATGTCAGCAAGGCGATGTGTGAAGCCGCCAGCCGCATTGTGTTGCTGGTCGATTCCTCGAAGTTTGGCCGCAAAAGCCCCAACGTGGTGTGCGATCTGAGCGTTGTGGATACCCTGATCACCGATAACGGCATCAACCCGGATTACCTGGCTGCGCTACAGGCCAAAGGTATCAAAATCATTCTGGTAGGAGACCCCCTTGATGAGTAACGCCACTGCCCTGCTCAACTTTGCCCGTGAAACGCTGGAAATTGAGCTGACCGAAGCGCAGCGCCTGCTGACACGCCTGGATGACAACTTTGTCCAAGCCTGTGAACTGCTGCTCAACTGCCGTGGCAAGGCGGTGATTTCCGGTATTGGTAAATCCGGCCATATCGGCAAGAAGATTGCCGCTTCATTGGCCAGCACTGGCACCCCGTCGTTTTTCGTCCATCCGGCGGAAGCCTTGCATGGCGATTTGGGGATGATCGGCACCGATGATGTGGTGATCTTTATCTCTTATTCAGGCCGCGCCAAAGAACTGGATCTGATCCTGCCTCTGCTGGCAGAGAGCAAGATCCCAGTCATTGCCATGACCGGTGGCAAAGAGTCGCCACTGGCGCTCGGGGCTGCCTGTACGTTAGATATCAGCGTTGAACGTGAAGCCTGCCCGATGGGCCTGGCACCAACCTCCAGCGGAGTGACTACGCTGATGATGGGGGATGCATTAGCGATGGCCCTGATGCGCCAGCGCGGTTTTAATGCCGAGGATTTTGCCCGCTCCCATCCAGGTGGCAGCCTGGGTGCTCGCCTGCTAAATCGCGTCCATCATTTGATGCGTACCGGCGATCGTCTGCCGATGGTGCAAGAAAGCGCCAACGTGATGGAAGCCATGCTGGAGTTGAGCCGTACCGGCCTAGGCTTGGTAGCCGTATGTGATGCACAGCAAAAAGTGGTGGGGGTGTTTACAGACGGTGACCTGCGCCGCTGGTTGGTGAATGGCAATAGCCTCAATGACGGCCTCAGCCCGGCGATCACTCGCCCCGGCTACCGGTTGCCAGAACAGTGGCGTGCCGGGGAAGCCCTGGAAGCGCTGCACGAACAACATATCAGCGCCGCTCCGGTGGTGGACATCGATGGCGTACTGGTAGGGGCAATCAACCTGCACGACCTGCATCAGGCCGGGATCGGCTGATATCACGTAGGGGCGTAGCATGCTACGCCCGCTTAACTACCCTGGCGCGTAGCTTTGCCCCTCAGCAGCGTTACTTCCAGTCTGGATTACCCTCAAACTGCTTCTTCAGCAACGCTTTCATCTGATCATCCGGTTTACCCAGCCATTGATATTTGGCGTATTTCTTCGGATGATCGATGGCCTGCGGCTTATTGGGCACTTCAACCCGCACGCCCCAAGCCTGGGACTTGTCTGCTTTAAAAGCCACAATCATAAAGTTATTGGCGCAGTCATGCGGCTTGCAGATATTACCGATCTGGTAGCTTTGCCCTTGCCAGGTGACGGTTTCGGCTGGCGTGGAAGTGCCGATCCCTTTGCGCGCCCAACCCGGTAACTGTGCTTGGCCCTTCACCATATTTTTCCAACTGGTTTGGTAGCCCGGCTGCTGGATCAGATCTGAGGCAGTGATAATCTGTTCGGCAAAACTGCCGGTGCTAAATCCAAGCAGGGTCGCAACCAGGGCTCCCAGCAACCTCTTTTTTCCTATCATGGTCTTCTCCCTCGGTAAATCAAAAGCGTAGCTCCAAGTAGCTCAGACCACAATTAAACGGGAAAGTTGGCTCAGCGTTTTTCGTCAGACAACCTGCCAGTACCCTTTTTTGGTTACCCCAACCCTGATTAACCGCTTTCCTTCCTGGAAGCGGTGATAAATTTTCTTCCGACATTTCTTCCGACATTTCTTCCGACATTTCTTCCGACATTTTGGCTAGGGTTCTCTGCTTGTCACCAATATCTTCGGTTAATGCCGCCACCCGTTTCGCCAGCATAAACTCAACCTCAGGCTCACCACCATGCATGGAAATGGTGTACCGGCCCAATACCCTGCCCCACCTCCAGGCTATCGGCCTGCTGTAAAGCCAGTTGCAGGTAGTTTTTTGCCGCTGCCACGGTATCGGCCCAGTTCTGGTGGCGTGGGCGCAGGGCAGCCAGTGCCGCAGATAAGGTGCAACCGGTGCCGTGCGTGTGCCTGGTCGCTATGCGCGGCGCACTAAAGCGCTGCTCAAAGCCGGGAGTAAATAACCAGTCTGGGCTTTCCTCTTCACTTAGGTGGCCGCCCTTCATCAACACCGCCTGACAGCCCATCGCCAACAATGCGTGGCCCTGCTCACGCATTTGCGATTCGTTTTGTGCCGGAGCGCAGGCCAGCAAAGCAGCGGCCTCTGGCAAGTTCGGCGTGATAATGGAAACCAATGGCATTAGCTCACGGCGGATGGATTCCACCGCTTCCGGTGCCAGCAGCGGGTCACCACTTTTAGCCAGCATCACCGTATCCAGCACCACATAAGGTAGCTTGTAATGGCCTAGGCGCTCGGCCACTGAGCGCACGATATCGGCATTGGCCAACATGCCAATTTTAGCGCTGTCGATGCGCACATCGCTGAGTACCGAATCCAACTGGGCGGCCACAAATGCCGGTTCGATATGATATACCGACTGTACGCCACGGGTGTTCTGCGCCACCAGCGCAGTGATCACGCTGGTGCCATAGGCCCCCAACGCGGAGAAGGCTTTCAGATCGGCCTGAATACCGGCTCCGCCACTAGGATCGGTGCCAGCGATGGTGAGAGCGTTAATCCGTTTCATAGCAGATCCTCCATGCGCAGGTGGTAGAGAGCATCCAGGAAGGCAGCAGTAAAGCTGCCAGGGCCAGAACACTTCGCCGTGGCCCTTTCACCACATAGCGCCATCACCCGACAAGCGGTGGCAACGTTATCCAGCCGATCGCCCGGCAAACTGCAAAATGCTGCCACGACGGCCGAAAGCGCGCAGCCCGTCCCCACCACGCGCGTCATCAATACATCGCCACCCGTGACGGCCCAATCTCGTTCACCATCGGTGATGTAGTCTGTCTCACCGGTGACGGCCACAATGGCCCCGCAATTACGTGCCAATACGCGTGCTGCGGGTAACGCCACCAGCGAGTCATCCTGACTATCCACGCCACGGGCGCTGGTCTGCAGGCCACTCAATGCAATGATTTCCGACGCGTTGCCACGGATCGCTGCTGGCCTCAGGGTGAGCAAACGGCGGGCGAAGGTAGCGCGATATTCCAATCCCCCAACGGCAACCGGATCCAGTAACCAGGGTTTATCAGCACGATTGGCAGCCTCAATGGCGGCTAACATCGATTCTGCCCGCGTTGCGTGCAGGGTACCGATATTGATCAACAGCGCATCGGCCACGCGGCTGAACTGCGCGGCCTCTTCCGGTTCCACCACCATGGCTGGAGAAGCGCCAAGCGCCAGCAGCACGTTAGCCGTCAGCTCTTGCACCACTTCGTTGGTCAGGCAATGGATCAATGGAGGTTGGCGTTTAAATTGGTTAAAACAGGCCGCGGCACGGGTGCCGGGTAACACTTCAGGTCGAGTAAACATAATGCCCCCAACCGGCGTTCAAGAAGGCGGGTACCGGTTGAGATACCGCGACATCCCTACGCTGGCATAATCCAGATCAGGTAATACGGGTAATTTCTCAGCCCCTAAGGGCACCCCGTGTCGACGTATGCCATTATTGAGGCTGCAGCCAGTGAGGTCAATCATGCAATAGCGTCAAAAAACAAAAAGGAGACGTCATGCCCCCCAGGTAATGTATAGTTCGCGTTTAACGGGGAAACCATGCTCACTCACTCATCTATCCGCCTGAACAAATACATTAGCGACAGCGGCATTTGTTCTCGTCGCTCTGCCGACCGCCACATCAAGCAAGGCAACGTTTTCATCAACGACAAGTTAGCCTCAGTGGGCGATCAGGTATTGGTCGGGGATGTGGTGAAAGTTAACGGCCAGCCGATCGAACCGCGTGATGCGGGCGATCTGGTGCTTATCGCACTGAATAAGCCTGTTGGCATCATCACCAGCATGGGGAAGCACGTGCGGGATAACATCGGTGATTTCGTTAATCACAGCAGACGCGTCTTTCCCATTGGCCGCCTGGATAAAGACTCCCAAGGGCTGATTTTCCTGACCAATGACGGCGAACTGGTCAATAAGATCCTCCGTGCTGGCAACAATCATCAAAAAGAGTATCTGGTGACCGTCAACAAACCGGTGACCGATGAGTTTATTCAGGGCATGAGTGCGGGCGTCCCCATCCTGGGCACGGTGACTCAAAAATGCCAAGTGGAGAAAGAAGCCCCGCAGGTGTTTCGCATCACCCTGGTGCAAGGGCTTAACCGCCAAATCCGCCGCATGTGCAAATATTTTGGTTATGAAGTCATCAAGCTTGAGCGCGAACGTATTATGAACATCGTACTGAAAGGGTTGCCACTGGGCGAATGGCGGGATTTTACCGCTGATGAACGGATCGAGCTATTTAAGCTGATTGAACACTCCTCGTCCGAGGATATTTCCGCCCCCGCTTCAATAACGCCAGATTTAAGCGACAGTAGCGTTACTCCAACTCCGGCAATCACTGATTAACCTGATTGCGTTATTCCAGAAATGGGGCGTACTGATAGCGATCCGTCCTCACTGAGGGGCCTGCATTTTTCTTGAAAATCAGCACGTTCCTACCGTTACCTCTCCTTACGTTCGAAATTGCAATCAACCTCTCAAAACAGCCGATAATTATCAGTTGATCTTGTTTTCATTCGGCTCTATCTTCTCGCATCCGGGTACATGTTGCGGCTCGCTGGATGCGGTCTATCCCTCCTCCCCTTTCCGTCAACCAAACGGATTTATGACTCTTTTCTTGTCAGAGTTACCACACGGCATTTGATAACTTTCGGTAAACATGAATTCAACGGTTAAAGATACCTTGGCAGCGCGTGACGTCACCCTAACCCCGTGGACAGGCTTTTACTTCCTGCAGTCGCTGCTGATCAACTTCGCTCTGGGCTATCCATTTAGTCTGCTGTATGCCGTGGCGTTCAGTTGTGTGTTACTGCTGCTGTGGCGCCTCAGCCCGCGCTTGCAAAAGAGTGTGATCGGGCTGTGTAGCCTCATCGCCGCCATGTATTTCCCATTTTCTCAGGCCTATGGCTCGCCCAATTTTAATACCCTGCTGGCGTTACACTCGACTACGGTGGAAGAGTCCAGCGAGATATTGACCATCTTCCCGTGGTACAGCTATCTGGTGTCCCTGTTTATTCTGGCACTGGGCATTATCGCATTGCGCCGTAAGCCAACCCCGAAAGGGGCTTGGAACACCCTCCAGAGCTTATGTCTCACCATCAGCGTGGTCTGCTTTTTTGTCACGCCAGTACAGAATCTGGCGTACGGTGGCGTGTTTAAATTGACCGATTCTGGTTATCCCGTGTTTCGTTTCGTCAGAGATGTGATCGCCAATAACCAGGAAGTGATTGATGAAAAAGCCCGTATGCAGGCGTTTTCACAGCTGAAAGATTCCTGGAACGTGCTGGCGGTGAAACCGAAATATCATATCTACATGGTAGTGATCGGCGAAAGCGCGCGGCGAGATGCCTTAGGGGCGTTTGGTGGGCACTGGGACAATACCCCCTTTGCCAGCCACGTAAACGGTACGCTGTTGCTTAACTATATTGCGGCCAGCGGATCAACACAGAAATCGCTCGGCATGACGTTAACCCGTGTCATTAACGGCAAGCCGCAGTATCAGGATAACTTCGTCACGTTGGCCAATCGGGCAGGTTTTCAGACCTGGTGGTTCTCCAACCAAGGCCAAATTGGTGAATATGACACCGCCATCGCCAGCATTGCCAAACGTGCCGATGAAGTGCAGTTCCTGAAAAACGGTGATTTTGAAGCGGATAAGAATACCCATGATGAAACACTGCTCAAGATGACCGCCCAGGTTTTTGCCGCCCCACGCAGCACTAACCCGCAGTTGATCGTCTTGCACCTGATGGGTTCACATCCGCAAGCCTGCGACCGGACTCAGGGGAAATACGCGGACTTTGTGCAATCCAAAGAGACCTCCTGCTATCTTTACACCATGACGCAAACTGACAACCTGCTGAAACAGCTCTATCAGCAGTTACGCGACACCGGGGAAAGTTTCTCAATGGTCTACTTCTCCGATCACGGTCTGGCGTTTAAAGAGCGCGGTACCCAGGTGCAATATCTGGCGCACGATGACCAGTTTCAGCAAAATTTTCAGGTCCCCTTTATGGTGCTTTCCAGCGATGACACCGCACACCGCCTGATTAAAGCCCCTCGTTCAGCCAATGATTTCCTGACCTTTTTCGCCTCGTGGACCGGGATTAAAGCCAAAGAGCTAACGCCGAAATACTCGTTTCTTTCCGAGCAAAAAGCCGGCCCCGTCTATATCACCAACTTTAAGCTCAAGAAGGTGGACTACACCCATTTGTCGACGGATATCTTTGAAACCCAAACGCGCTGAAGTGTAACAAGGTAGCCTTTGCATCTCGGGCCACTTTGTCTGTAATATGAGGCAGTTAAAATGAAAAGAGCCTGTTACCTAATGAAAAAACTGACTTTTCTGCCTCTCATTGTCCTAACACTGGCGCTGGCGGGTTGCACCAGTGACTACATTATCACGACTAAATATGGCGATATCCTACAGGCTCACGGTGAACCTGACACTGACCGCAGTAGCGGTATGACCAGCTATACCGGCATGAACGGCGATTATCATCTGATCAATACCAATGATATTTCAGGGATAGTGAAAAAATAGCGGCTTTCTTGTTTATTGGAATTAACCAAACCAATAGAACTTTCGCTAACCAGGCTTGAACAAGCCTGGTTGCGATAATGTTGAAGCGATATCCGCCCTTATTTAGCCGCCAGCTTACACAGCGTTAACGCCACATTGTAGGAAGCCTCGAACGACTTAAGGGGTAAAAACTCAAACCGCGAATGGAAGTTGTGCGCTCCGGTAAAGAAGTTGGGCGTTAATAACCCCTTGGCGGACAACGCAGCACCGTCTGTGCCGCCGCGCATCGGGATGACTTTAGGCTCAATGTTCAACTCGGCCAGTGCGGCAAAAATCAAATCTATGGCCCGGCGGTCATCGGTGATGGCGTTGCTGATATTGCTGTAGGTATCGGTGATGTGATACTCAACGCGGGCAGTGGGATATTGCGCAGCAATCTTCTCCGCAACTTCACCAATCTGCTGTTTGCGGCGCTCAAAGTTCGCCAAATCAAAATCACGGATATTGGCTTTCAGCAGCGCTTCGCTTTGTGATGCCTGCATGCCGTTAAACCAGATATAGCCTTCACGCCCTTCGGTATGCTCAGGAGTCTGCTGGCGATCGAAGTGGCTGATGTAATCCATCGCCATCAGCAGCGGGTTCACCAGCACGCCTTTGGAAGACATCGGGTGGCTGGTCACGCCGGTAAAGCGCAGTTCGGCGCTGGCGGCGTTGAAGTTCTCATACACCACTTCGCCCAATTCGCAGCAGTCGATGGTCCAGGCAAAGTCGACGTCGAAACGCGCCAGATCCAGCGCTTTGGCACCGCACAGGCCAATCTCTTCATCCGGTACAAACGCCACCACGATATCGCCGTGTTGGTCCTCGGCGGTAAGGTTTTCCAACACCGTCATCACTACCGCGACGGCCGCTTTGTTATCCGCCCCCAACACGCTGGTGCCGTCGCTGAAAATAATCTCTTCCCCCGGATAGGCTTTGATTTCCGGGTGTTCAGCAATGCGTAGCCAGATATCTTGCTGCGCGTTCAGGCACAAGTCCTCACCGGTAAAGCGCAAGATTTGTGGATGGATGTCCGGCGATAAACCGACGTCAACGGTATCGATATGGGTGATGAACCCGATACGTGGAGCGCCGGGTACGTTGCCTTTTTTCACTGCGGTGACGGTGGCATGTTCGTCAATAACCACATTATCCAGGCCGAGTTGGCGTAGTTCCTCAGCCAGCATCTCCGCCATAGCGAACTGGCCAGGAGTGCTGGGCAAAGTACTTACCGCTGGGTTGCTCTGGCTGGTGACGGCCAGGTAGCGGAAGAAACGTTGGGTTAACTGCGTGGCGAGCGGTGAAGACATTGTGTTGTATATGAACGCATCCCGTTTGCAAGGCTTCCATGGCTAGGATCACCAGAGCAATCTTTCAGAATTCACCCTTTCGTTAGAGTTTATCTTTGCCAACTACCGCCTTTACCGAGGCTAGCGTTGACCTCATTGTTATCGTTCGATGTTGTTTGCTGACAATGTAAATTTAATGTTATTTATTAAGCGCTTTAGTACAAGCTTTATTTTTCAGTGGTAGGCTCACCAACAGGAAGATAGTGATGATAATTAAAATTACAAAGCTTGCGCTGGCCATAGCAGCGCTCTCAATAAGCTCTGGGGTAGCAGCAAAAACGTTAGTCTATTGTTCAGAAGGTTCACCAGAAAACTTTAACCCGCAACTCTACACCTCCGGGACCAGCGTAGATGCCAGCGCGGTGCCGATCTATAACCGACTGGTGGATTTCAAAGTCGGCACCACCGAACTGCAGCCTAGCCTGGCAGAAAGCTGGGACGTCAGCGAAGACGGTAAGGTGTACACCTTCCATCTGCGCCAAGGGGTGAAGTTCCAGAGCAACAAATATTTCAAGCCAACGCGCGATTTTAACGCCGATGATGTGATCTTCTCGTTTATGCGCCAGAAAGATCCAAACCATCCCTATCACAACGTTTCCAATGGCAACTACTCCAACTTCGAAAGCCTGGAGTTCGGCAAGCTAATCACCGCGATCGACAAGGTTGATGACCATACCGTGCGTTTCACGCTGGCTCATCCGGAAGCGCCGTTTGTTGCCGATTTAGGCTGGTATTTCGCCTCAATTCTCTCTGCGGAATACGCCAGTAGCATGTTGAAGGCGGGCACACCAGAGCGTGTGGATATGGACCCGATTGGCACCGGGCCGTTTGAACTGAAGCAATATCATAAAGACTCCCGCATCCTGTTTAGCGCCTTCCCTGATTACTGGCAGGGCAAAGCGAAAATCGACCGTCTGGTGTTCTCTATCACGCCGGACGCGTCGATCCGTTACGCCAAGCTGGAAAAAAATGAATGCCAGGTGATGCCGTTCCCTAACCCGGCAGACCTGCCGCGCATGAGGGAAAATAAAGACATCAACCTGATGCAAAAAGCGGGTTTGAACACCGGCTTCCTGGCATTTAACACCCAGAAGGCACCGCTGGATAATGTGAAGGTCCGTCAGGCGTTGGCGTTGGCCATCAATAAACCGGCAATCATCGAGGCAGTATTCCAAGGTACTGGCACTGCGGCGAAAAATATACTGCCGCCAGGCGTGTGGAGTGCCGATGCGGATTTGAAAGACTACGATTACGATCCTGAGAAGGCCAAAGCGCTGTTGAAAGAAGCCGGTTTCGCCAACGGCATGACCATCGATCTGTGGGCAATGCCGGTTCAGCGCCCATATAACCCGAATGCCAAGCGCATGGCCGAGATGATCCAGGCAGACTGGGCGAAAGTGGGCGTAACGGCCAAAGTGGTTACCTTTGAGTGGGGCGAGTACCTGACGCGGGTGAAAAACGGCGAGCATCAAGCCGCACTGATGGGCTGGACCACGGCAACCGGCGACCCGGATAACTTCTTTGGCCCGCTGTATAGTTGTACCTCAGCCAACGGCGGCTCTAACTCGTCGAAGTGGTGCTATCAGCCTTTTGATAAGCTGATCCTGGAAGCTCGCGCCGAAAGTAACCACGAAAAACGTGTAGCGCTGTACAAAGAAGCCCAACAGATGATGCACGATCAGATGCCTGCGGTGATGATTGCCCACTCGACGATTTTTGAGCCAGTGCGTAAAGAGGTCACCGGATACGAAATCGACCCGTTCGGCAAACACATTTTCTATCAGGTCGATGTGAAGTAAACGCTGACGCTTGAAAGATGACTCAGGGCTTCAAACCGAAAGGAATGAAGCCTTTTTTATTGGCGTCAGGGTAAGTTGCCTATCAAGCCCCAAAAACTCGAATAGCATGATGTTTGGAGAATAAAACCGCCATCGCCTGTGATCCAGATCCTATATTTAATTAATGAGGCCAGCCTTTCCCGGCCAGGATTCCACAGGGAGAAAAGTATCAACCACTTATTTGGCAACCAATGGCTACTGGCAATGGCGTTGATAACCAGCGCCATTGCGGCTCCCACAATTCCACCGGATCCGATTGTTCTGGCGCAGGAGCAATTTGCGCAGATTGCTGCGTACCAATGCAGGATCGACTCCCGCTCGGCACAAGGCGACCGTACCCAGATGCGTTACAGCTACCGTAAATCGGGTTATGTGCGGATGGATTTCAGCGAACCTCATCACGGAGCCGTGCTGATCTATGATCCCGATAGCGCTAAGGTGCGCGTATGGCCATTCGGTATCGGCACTCTGCCAGTGTTGAGCCTGTCACCCAGCAACTCGTTGGTACAAGGCCCTAACGGCCATCGCGTAGACCAATCGGACGTCGGCACCTTGCTGCGTAATATTCGTCACCTTCAGCAAGGGGGAAAAACGACCGTGATCGGCAAAGAAGCCTTGGCAGGCCAAGCCGTTTTGCATCTCTCCATCCTTGGAGCGGCTGGGGTTAGCATTGATGGCGTTCACCGTTATGAGGTCTGGCTAGAAGACAGCCACGGTTTCCCAACCAAGGTGATTAGCTACGATAGCGACGATCGAGAAATGGAAACCGTGATAATGGATGCGCTGGTGTTCAACCTGCATTTTCCCGCTGACTTCTTTACCCCTTAAGGCAAAACCAAGTTATGGCCAACTACCAGTTCGTCACCACCTGGCGTATCAAAGCCCCATTACAGACGGTGTGGGAGGTACTCTATCATCCCGATATCTGGCCAAGCTGGTGGAAAAACCTGTTACAGGTGGTCGAAATAGGAAAAGGCAATGAGCTTGGGATCGGGGCGCTACATCATTATACCTGGCAAGGCGTGCTGCCTTACCGCATCACCTTCGATATGCGTATCGTGAATATTGTGCCGTTACAGCTACTGGAGGGGCAAGCCAGCGGCGAAGTAGAGGGGGTCGGCCAATGGTTGTTAAGTTCCGATGGGGTTTATACCCTTGCGCGTTATACCTGGCATGTCCGAACCACTACGCGCTGGATGAACTATCTGGCACCACTGGCAGCACCGTTATTTCGCTGGAACCACGATGCGGTGATGCGGGCCGGGGCCAAAGGGTTGGCTCAACGCCTGGGTACCAGCGTTGAAATGAGTTGATTGTCAGCTATAGTGCTAGCAAATCATCAGGAGCCGCCATGCACATAAGACCTTACCAAGAGGCCGATCGCCCTTTCCTGCGCAGCCTGTATTTGGCCGCTCGCCAAGCCGCCTTTACCTGGCGTGACACGCGAAATTACCGGCTGGAAGATTTTGATCGTTCAACGATTGGCGAAGAGATCTGGGTAGCCGAACAGGACGGCAAGCTGCTCGGCTTTGTCTCGATTTATCGCGCCGATAATTTTATTCATAACCTGTATGTCGACCCCCTGTTGCCGCCGCAGGGCGTGGGCAGCGCGCTATTGCATGCCGCAGAGCAGACGTTTACCTCAACCGGCTCGCTCAAGTGCCTGGTGAAAAACCGCAAGGCGCTAGCGTTCTATCACAAACACGGCTGGCAGAGCGTCTCCACCGGTGGTGACGGCGGAGAAGAGTATTACCTGATGCATTCGTCGAAAAGATAGCGTTGTTCTTAAGCTTGCGGTTTCAGCACAATGGAACAAGCGTATCTGTCCGCCGGATGGATAGACACCGTCGTTTCGAACGTCTCACCATGGCGGTCAACGTAACGACGAACAATTCTCAGCGCGGGTGAGCCGGGTTCAACACCAAGCACTTTGGCAATTTTCGGCGATACGCCAACGGCAGTTATGGTCTGCCGAACCTCTTCACTCTTGACCCCATAATGTTTTTCAATCAGCTCACTGATCAATGCATACGGGTCGCTGCGCACCAGGCGACGTATTTTGTCGTAAATCAGGCGGGTATAGCTGTCTGTCCAGCAAATGGGCGCGTCTTTCTTTGCGCCGTCTTCGCGGATACTGGCGATATGTAACCAGCGCGAACCCGGCGAACCGCCGATCACTTGAGATAGCTCCTCATCAGCCACCACCTCATCAATCTTTTTAACCACCCGAAGGTTGTTGTTGGCCAGGAAAAGCAAATCTTCCAGGCTGGCCAGCGGGTGATTCATAGCGCTGTCTGATTTTTTTTCCACTATCAGAGTGCCAATCCCCTTGCGCCTGACGATCAATCCCTGCTCGGTGATATCACGCAAGGCTTCACGAATGGTATGTCGGCTGACATCAAACTGTTCACACAGCTCCATTTCAGGTGGCAGCAACGTGCCAACCGGGTACTTACCCGAGGCAATGCTTTGCACCAGCTCACGAGCAATACGTTTATAAAGAGATTCTTTCATAGCGGTCTGGCCGTTACTCCCGAAAAAACTTTCAGATCAACATCACAAAGTTGTAGCAAGACAGCTTTGCTCAAATGTCCGTACATTATATATTGTCCGGACATATCAAATGTACGGACATTCAAGGAAACCTGAACAGCAAGAGTCCTCGTTTCCTCGCGCCTCACGAGCTGCTGTTTAGCCACCTGTCCCTATATGACATATGAAATAAATCTTACCACCATTCTTACACTCAGGGAGGCAATATGGCTTCTAATGTTCTTGATTCTATTCTGTTCCGTGACGCTTTTGGTACCCCGGAAATGCGTGCCATTTTTGATGATCGCGAGTTGGTACGCAAGTACGTCGAGGTGGAGGTCGCTCTGGCCAAAGCCGAAGCTCGCTGTGGGGTGATCCCAGCGGAAGCCGCAGAGGAAATCGCGGCCAGCTGCAGTGCAGACACGCTGGATTTTGACCTACTGCGTCATGAAACCGAAATCGTTGGCTATCCCATTTTGCCGTTGGTGCATCAGATATCGAAGCAGGCTGGCAGCTCAGGGGGATACGTTCACTGGGGGGCAACGACACAAGATATTATGGATACCGCTGTCGTCCTGCAAATCCGCGATGCATTCGAACTTATCGAAACCGATATCACCGAACTACGCCGCATTCTGGCTGACATGGCACAGCGCTACCGAATCACCCCAATGGCCGGACGCACCCATTTGCAGCAAGCCTTGCCGATCACCTTCGGTTATAAGGCGGCAATCTGGCTCAATATGTTTGATCGACACGCCGAACGCCTGGCGCAAGCCCGCCCGCGCGTCCTGGTAGGCCAATTCGCCGGAGCCGCCGGGACGTTGGCATCGCTGGGGGATAAGGGGCTGGCTGTGCAGCAGGCGATGATGGAAGAGCTGAGGCTGGGTACTCCGGACTCCACCTGGCATGTAGCACGCGACGGTTTTGCCGAAGCCGTTAACCTGTTGGGTCTGATCACCGGATCGTTAGGCAAAATCGCCTATGACGTCATGCTGATGGCCTCAAACGAATTCGGCGAACTCTATGAGCCCTTCGTCAAAGGCCGTGGTGCCAGCAGTACCATGCCGCAAAAACGCAATCCTATTTCCAGTGAACTTATGCTGGCCTGCGCCAAAGGGGTCCGTCAACAGGCTGGGTTGATGTTGGATGCGATGGTCCAGGATCTTGAGCGCGCCACCGGGCCCTGGCATGCCGAATGGATAGCCATCCCAGAAAGCTTCATTCTCAGCGCCGGTGCACTGAAGCAGGCAAGATTTATGCTCGGTGGGCTGATTGTGGATGAAGCTGCCATGGCAAAAAACCTGAACATGACTAATGGGTTGATCGTAGCCGAAGCCGTGATGATGGGGCTTGCACCTTATATTGGCCGCCAGGATGCCCATGATGTGGTGTATGACGCCTGCCGTATTGTCAATGAACAGGGAGGACGCCTCGCCGATGTGCTGAACGCGTTGCCGGCCATTGCCAGCCGTCTGCAGCCAGAGCTGATTGAGCAGCTTACCGACCCGACCAATTATTTGGGTATGGCACCGCAAATGGTGGATCGGGCAGTACAACATTCAGCCAAACAGGGCTAACGCATCCGCAGGAAATTCAATCCTTGTATAAGGAGATAATTATGTCAGCAGGATCACCCGACAGTAAGAAAAAAGCTATCGCCACCCTGATCCCCCTGCTTTTAGGCTTGGCGATCTGGTTTTATCCGGTACCCGAGGGATTAACACCGCAGGCTTGGCAGATGTTCGCCATCTTTGCAGCAACTATTGCAGCAATTCTGACTCAACCACTGCCCTCCGGGGCCGTTATGCTGGTCGCGCTTTGCGTCGCCATTTTTACCGGAACCCTGACGGAGGCTAAAGCCTTATCCGGCTTTGCCAGTGGGACAGTATGGCTGATTTTCTGTGCTTATATCCTGTCACTGGGGTTCGTTACCTCCGGTCTGGGTAAGCGCATCGCCTATAAAATGCTGTCACTTTTTGGTGGCAGTAGCCTGGGGATTGCCTACTCGCTAGGGGTATCCGATCTGATTATGGCTCCGGCCATGCCTTCGGTAACCGCCAGATCGGGAGGTATCATCTTTCCCATCGTACGCTCTATCAATGAAGTCTTAGGTTCGGCACCAGGTAAGAGCGGTAAAAAGATCGGCGACTTTCTGATTATGGTGTGCTTCCAGTTCACCCCCATTACCGGTGCCATATTTCTGACAGGTATGGCGGCGAACCCACTGGTGGGCAGTCTGGCAAAAGATTCATTGGGGGTTGAAATAACATGGGGTGGCTGGTTCGTGGCCGCGGTCGTTCCCGCCATGGTGTGCTTTTTCCTGATGCCACTGCTGGTCTATAAGATCTTGAACCCAGAACTTAAAAAGACCCCGGAAGCGAAAGACATGGGACGCCGTGCTCTCAATGAGCTAGGTGCGATGTCAGGCGTTGAAAAAAAGGTCGCGCTGGGTTTTATCTTGGCACTGCTGGGCTGGGGCACCAGTCTGCTGACAGGATTATCGGCTACCACGGTAGGGCTGGGGTTGGCTGCCTATCTGTTTGCTACTCATGCGGTGAGTTGGAAAGATCTGCTTAAAGATCAGGCCGCGTGGGATACGGTGATCTGGTTCAGCGTCATCATCAGCCTGGCGGGCGGGCTATCCAGCCTCGGTTTTATCAGTTGGATGACCACCAAGCTCGAAACCACTATTAGCGGTTTTGGCGCAATGCAGACGTTTGTCATTCTGGGGATACTGTATATCTATGTGCATTATCTGTTTGCCACGGCCTCCGGCCACGTCGCCGCGCTGTATGCTCCGTTCGCAGCTACCGCCATCGCTGCTGGCGCACCACCGATGATGGTTGCCATCTGTTTTGGTATTTTCAGCAATCTGATGTGGGGAAATACCGAATATGGCGGCGGCCCTGGCCCCATTTACTTCGCCCAGGGATATTTTGAACGGCCACGTTTCTACAAAATCAATTTTTGCGTGGTGACGTTCAACGTCATTCTGATCTTCGTTGTCGGCCTCGCCTGGTGGAAATTGCTAGGGTACTATTGATCGCTATTACCGAATCAGGCGTCATGGGGTCAGTTCAATATTGCGCCTGGTTCATTCAGGATATTCACTACCCATAACCAACCAAGGAATAGCCATCGTGGATCCGGCTGGCGTCAATACAGGGATAGACACCTACCGCGCACAAACAAAGCGCTACGTACATCTGCTTTTTGCCCTTCAGGCGATAGGGGCATCCTCACCTGCGATTATCATCTCGCTAGGCGGATTGGTGGGTGAGACATTAAGCAGTAATAAAGCCTTATCCACGCTACCGGTCAGTCTCTTCAACATTGGCCTGGCCCTGTCGGTGTTACCTGTAGGAGCCCTGATAGCCCGTTTTGGGCGTGTTAACGCCTATACCCTTGGTGCGCTCAGTGCGTTCATCGGGGGGTAATAGCTACATGGGGCGTCATAAACGGCTCCTTCATCCTGTTCTGTCTGGGCTGCCTGATGGCCGGGGGTTACGCGGCGTGCGTACAAAGCTACCGTTTTGCGGTAACGGATTATGTCGCCAAACCTGAGCAACCCGTGGCGATCTCCCGGGTTATGCTCGGCGGACTGTTGGCAGCGGTAATTGGCCCACAACTGGTGATCTGGACGCAAAACCTATTACCAGTCCCCCTTTCGGCCAGTTTCCTCGGGCAGTCTCTGCTGGCGTTGATTGCGTTGCTGCTTTTATGGCAAATGCGGCGCATGACCGCTCGCTTGGCGGCTCAACCAAACCCACTTTCCGAACCCGTTCAATCAACATCAACAGATAAAATTCGCTCTCTGAGGGAAATAGCCGGTTCATTGCGCTTTATCACCACCGCAGTCGCCGCCTTGGTCTCTTATGGGCTGATGACGTTTATGATGACCGCAACGCCGCTGGCAATGATCCATCACGGACACAGCCTGTCCACCGCCACATTAGGTATCCAATGGCATATTCTGGCCATGTACGCGCCGGCGTTTATCACTGGCAGGCTGATATCGCGTTTCGGGCCTCGTAACGTCTGCGCCAGCGGGCTATTGCTGACGGCCTGCGCCGCTGCGGTTTCCATGATAGGCACCGAGGTCATCTGGTTCTGGGGCGGATTAATCCTGCTGGGCGTCGGCTGGAACTTTGGTTTTGTCAGCGCGACCGTCATGCTGAGCGCTTGTTACACGCATCAAGAACGGCTGAAGGTTCAATCTCTGAATGACTCTTTTGTCTTCGGTACCACCGCATTAGCCTCTCTGTTATCTGGGCAGATGATGCATATTCTCGGCTGGTTCTGGCTGAATATGCTGGTGTTTATCCCAGTCGTCATTGCGTTGGGATTGTTGTTTATCCAGGGTATGGCGGAAAAAAAAGCTGCTGAATAAACCTGCACTGGCGTATGGAAGGGTCAACGGCAATATTTCAGCGTACGCCACCAAAACAGCAATGCCACCAGACTTACCGAGCCGCCCAGCCAGCATACGCCATGCCAGCCTGCCCACGCATAAATATGGCTACCGGCAAACGCCCCCAACCCACTGCCAACGGCATAAAACAGCATGTAGCACCCGACCAGACGACTGTGGGACTGCGGGTGCGCAGTGAAAATCATGCTCTGGTTGAGGACATGGATCGCCTGCCCGGCAAGATCCAGCAGGATGATACCGCCAATCAGGTACGCCATTCCTCGCTCCATCAACCCAAGCGGCAGCCAAGCGATCATCAGCAATAGCAGGCATATCCCGCTAGCTCTCTGCCCCCAGCCTTGGTCAGCTAGATGCCCGGCTCTCATCGCCGCCAGCGCACCGACTGCCCCTACCAGCCCAAATGCACCAATGGTCGAATGAGAAAAAAGAAATGGGGGTTGGCTCAAAGGGAGAACCAGCGTGCTCCAGAAGATGCTGAATGCCGCGAACATCAGCAACGCCAACATACCGCGTATCTGCAAAATCCGGTCATGGTGCAACAGGCTCAGCATTGAGCCCAGCAGTTGCCAATAACTTAACTTCAACTCGGAAGTTGGCTGCTTTGGCAATAAACGAGCTAGAACAGGAAGCAATATCAGGGTAATAGCCGCTGAGAAAAAGTAGACCGTTCGCCAACCGCCGATATCCGCCAGCAACCCAGAGAGAGTGCGCGCCAGCAGTAACCCCATCACCACTCCTCCCTGAGCGGCCCCCACTACGCGTCCACGTTCCTTCGGGGAGGCTAACGTAGCGGCAAAGGCAATCAATCCCTGCGTCATCGCGGTTCCCAACAGCCCCACCATCAGCATAGCCGCCAGTAACACCAGGCTGCTGCTCGACATTCCGACCATTAGCAACGCTACCATCAACAGTATTTGCTGCAACGCTAACAGGCGATGGCGATCCAGCAAATCCCCCAAAGGAACCACCAATAACAGCGCACAGGCACAGCCGACCTGGGTCGCTGCGATCACCATCCCTACTCTTGCCAGGCTGATCTTAAAATCCACCGCAATGGCATCAAGCAGCGGTTGTGCGTAATAAACATTGGCCACGCTGAAAGCGCAGGCTGCTGCCAACAGCAGCACCAGTGACGTAGGTAAAAGCGCAACAGACTGCGAGCGGAAGGCTTCCAGCGGTTTATCACTCATCAAGCGCCTCGTTAAAAGTGGTTTCATTATTAAACTCAATGCACTTTAGTGAAAGAGGTTTTATAATGCAACCAGAATAATTCTGGAGCCGCAGCATGAAACGTAAAAGCCTTGAGGATGCTCAATGCCCGGTAGCACGAACCTTGGATGTGCTGGGTGACTGGTGGTCACTGCTGATTATCCGCGACGCCTTTGACGGCATCAGCCGGTTTAGTGAGTTTCAAAAGAATCTGGGGATGGCAAAGAATATTCTTTCCACTCGGCTACGCACGCTGGTCGCCCAAGGGATTTTGCAAGTTAGCCCTGCCGCCGATGGCAGCGCCTATCAGGAGTATTTGCTGACCGATAAAGGCCGAGAAATCTTCCCGATTATCGTCGCACTACGCCAATGGGGAGAAGACCATCTTTTTGCAGCAGGAGAGGACTATTCACGCCTGGTGGAAAACGACAGCGGTCAGCCAATACCTCGCATGACACCAATCGGTCATGCCGGGCAAGCACTCAACTTAGGCAATACCCGAGTCGTAAAAGTGGATAAGGAATAAAAATGCTGAAAGTCATTGCCGAAGATTTTATCAAGGTTGAAGCGATAGAAACGGTGTTGCCGCTTTATCAAGAACTGGTTGAAGCCACCAAGCAGGAACCCCGCTGTATCGCTTATGATCTGTATGTCGATCAAAAGGATGCCGGGCACTTTATCTTTATCGAAGAGTGGCCCGATCGCGCGGCGCTGGATGCTCACTGCGCGAGCGAACACTTTAAACGCCTGGTGCCGTTAATTGATCAACATAAACGTAAGGATGCCAGCTATATATTGATGGATAATTTTCAGAAGTAGCAAAGCAATGCCTGTCAGGCTGGCCTGAGTCCGTTTGAATACCGAACTCAGGCCTGGATAACCACTTGATGCAGATCAACCAAATTTATGGGCTCAGTTAAAAATTATTGAGCCAATACAAATAGTTAATTGTTAGCGGATCCCAATGTGACTATGGCCTCATTGCCAGAAACGTATAACGAATAGTCCTTATTAGAGGATACCGGCTTAATGCCTTTTTCTCTCATACCTGCAAGTCTATCCATATTGGTTTGTTCATCACCGTAACCATGCAATGTTTGCGTTAATCCCTTATTAATCAACTGGAAAGATGAGATAAACTCAGAGGCCGGGCTAAGAAAATGGTCAATCAGCGGCTTGTTTTCCATGATTAACTTTGTTCTTTCGTTAATATTCACTTGCCCAGTAGTGCCGATAGACTCTATATTTGGGTAGCTCAGCATTTCTCTGGCAATCATGTTAAAAACAAAATCTTCATATTCACGCTGTGACTTGATGGCGCTACTTAGCTGAGCACTGAATGCAAAAACGGTGATTAGAGGGACGAGCGATAGATATTTTAATCTAGGAGAAAAATACATAATCGGAATGGCAATAATAACCAGTAGTACCGAAAATGAAACCAAAGTCCTTGGGAATACGGGAGCATCTTGCAGAAGGATTGTTGGCCCCATTAGAGACACCAAGAAAATAAAGCATGACAGCAAAGCGTATATCATGAAAGAAATTATTTTCTTTGTATGTGCATAGTTGCTGACTATCATGAAGACCAAAGCAACCACTACAGGCACCAGGAAATAGATATAAACAGGGCCGTAAAAATACGACAAAACCAGTTCTTTTAATCCCTTTATCGTGCTTAACAGTTTTTCCGCACCCTCAGCATTCGGCAAAACAATGTCTGAACGAGAGTTGTTTCTTACAGCAAAAAACAGCATATAAACAAGATAAAAACAAACAAATGTCACTGCCTTGTTTATTATTAATTTTATCGATTGGGCTATTGCAAATTCACTTTTAACTGCAATAATCATCATATCAATGGCAAGCAGGCCGATGAAAATATTCATGCACGGCTGATAGATGGTTAGCGATAATACGCCAGCCATTATTTTTATTGAGCTTTCACGAATTATGCTGTCGTTCCTATAGGTATAGGCTAACACAGCAAGAAATAAGGCAATAACCATGCCTAAAGAATCGTATCTATAGGCAATATTTTGTAATAGGTAGGGATTGAAAATCAAAAGGGCCGCAACAAGCTTGGCATGCGGAACATCCATTTTAACCAAATGTTTAAAAAGCAATAAAGAAGCGGCACCTATAAACAGACAAGATGCAATCATTGTATAGGGGAACAGGTCAAGATTATAGCGCCCACTCGCCGATAGGATTTTCATCAGAATATCCGCGATTGGCCGCCCTAATCCACGCCATCCATATTGACCTGTAATCGCTCGGTCTAAGTCATCCCTGTAAAACACCCCAGCTTGAATAAGAGGATATATAAACAGCAGAGCCAACCCTGAATACAAGGCTAATGTTTTTTTATCGTCTTTGCAGATCATCTGATTTTCCATCTCAATTTTTAACTATGTAACGCGGCCTGCGTTTTGTTTCTATGTAAATCCGTCCAACATATTCACCTAGTACACCTATTCCTATTAGCTGCACACCTCCAAGGAAGAGGATGGAAACTATAATAGAGGAATAGCCCGGTACCGGATTGCCCCAAATTAATTTATCCAGAATCATCCATGCGCCATAAGTAAAGGATAAAGTGGCAACGAAAAAACCGATATATGCCCATACCCGTAGGGGAAAGGTCGAAAAGCTGGTGATACCTTCTATCGCCAGATTCCAGAGTTTCCAGCCATTGAATTTACTTGAGCCAGCAACTCGTTGGGCTCTTGAATACTCGACAATGTCAACCTTCCCGCCCACCCAGCTTAATATCCCTTTCATAAACAGGTTTCTTTCGGGAAGTAATTTGATGTTATCCACAACTTCCCGAGACATAAGCCTAAAATCTCCGACATTTTCTTCTATGGCCGGTTTGCTTATTTGGTTGTGAATGCGATAAAACCATTCTGCCGTTTTACGCTTTATTCTTCCATCACACTGTCTATCTATGCGTTTGGCTAAAACAACATCCGCACCATTTTCCCATTTACTTAACAATAGCGGGATAACATCTATTGGATCCTGGAGATCTACGTCAATAGGAATGATGACATCACCCGAAGAGGCTTCCAACCCGGCGAATAAAGCGGGTTCTTTCCCAAAATTACGCGTGAAATTTATAACTTTTATTTTTTCATCAGCTAGAGACAAGGCTGATATTATGTTCTCTGTTTTATCAGAACTGCCATCGTTTACAAACACAATTTCTATATCTTTGTCTGCAAACTCTTTATATTCACGAACGGACTTATAGAAGAGAGGGATAGCCTCCTCTTCATTAAATACAGGAACCACCAGCGATATTTTCATTTATCATCCTTGAAAATAACTAGTTTAGAATAAATGAAGCCACAGATGAGGCTTACTGCAGAAAAAGTAATCAGTGTGACTATTGGGTTAGCGTTTACTTTGTCTGCGATCCAGCCTACGCAAAATGCCATGCCCCCCATAAACAGCACATACGCCATGTAGCGGACAGTAGTCGCTTCTTTTTTAAAGGTCCACCTGGCGTTTGCAAAGAACGAGAAGGTCACCGCGATGCAAAAGGCCACCACGTTGGATATTGATTGTGATAAACCACTAAAAAATATGAGCGCAAACACAGCCCAATGAACCAAGGTGTTCAACACACCTACAGATGCATAACGTAAAAAAGTATTCAATGCGATAAATTCTTAAAATTTAGTTTGCCGTATTCTGCCACCACATCATGCCGATGGCAAAACTTTCGAGGCTAACACAATGAACAATAGGCTTATTTGGTTTGATGGAACAGGCTGGAATTCCCCTGTAATAGGGGGCAAGCCCTGAGACTACAGCAAGATTACAAGAGGCAGCGCATGCTGTACTCTGCGCCCCCATAGAGGTGGTGGTGAGCCAATACGATCCGTATGCGATTTATGGAATCTAGGTAGCATTTAAGGAGCATTGTGATGTTCACATCAAAGTTTGTTGAGCATATACTGAACAAACGGTGTACCTTTTTGGTAACCTCACTGGAGTAAATGAGGATAGTAAACCACCTGATTTCATTAGCTTGCAAGAAAGAGGGGCGTTGCAAATCGTCTGGGTAAGGAGGATATATGAACTTCAATGTAACAACATTGGTGAAAGCTATCATAGGTGGCGCAGGCTTGGGCTTCGCAATATCAGGTGGCCTGTCCATGTTAATCCCTGCGTTCACCGTAACAGCAGGGGTTGCATATGCTTTTGCAATCGTCGGCGCGATCATTATTGGTGGCCTGGCCGCGAAAGGAAGAGTCGCTTAAGGTGGAGCACTTTTTTCAATGGTATGCACCACAAGATGCGGAGCAACTCACTCGCTTCTATTGCGTCATATGCCTAGGTTATATGGTGGTGCATCTAGTTTGGGACTGGCGTTCAACGGTTAGCCCACCACTTAAGTTTGAAAATCTGCCTAGCAAGGTTGGTGAGCTCTATTCATCAACAACATTTGCCACCAGCCTGTTCTTCATTGTGATGCTGTTTGACATAAAAAACCCGCTACGAACCTCAGATGCTTTTATTTTCCCATTAATCACTGCAGCAGGTACCGGGTTACTCATTTCAGTAGCCGCCATAGCGCCAAAAGCAAAAAACTAAAAAGCCATTTAAAATAAATGGCTTAATAATAAAGCTAACATGCTATTAGTGGCGGTTAACTAACAGTTAATCATTCCCACTCAATCGTCGCCGGTGGCTTCCCGCTGATATCATAAACCACACGGGAAATACCGTTGACTTCGTTGATGATACGGTTGGAAACACGGCCAAGGAAATCGTAAGGCAGGTGTGCCCAATGTGCGGTCATAAAGTCGATGGTTTCTACCGCACGCAGAGAGACAACCCAATCGTATTTACGGCCATCGCCCATCACGCCGACAGAACGCACCGGCAGGAACACGGTGAACGCCTGGCTGACCTTGTTGTACAGATCGGCTTTGTGCAGCTCTTCGATAAAGATCGCATCGGCACGGCGCAGCAGATCGCAATACTCTTTCTTCACTTCGCCCAATACGCGCACGCCCAGACCTGGCCCTGGGAACGGGTGGCGGTACAGCATGTCGTACGGCAAGCCCAGCTCCAGACCAATCTTACGCACTTCGTCTTTGAACAGCTCTTTCAGCGGTTCCACCAGACCCAGCTTCATCTCTTTCGGCAGGCCACCGACGTTGTGGTGCGATTTGATCACGTGCGCTTTGCCAGTAGCGGAAGCGGCAGACTCGATCACATCAGGGTAGATGGTGCCCTGAGCCAGCCACTTCACAGCGCTCTGCTTGCAGGCTTCTTCGTCGAACACTTCGACAAAGACGCGGCCAATGATCTTACGCTTGGCTTCTGGCTCATCCACACCCGCCAGCGCACTCAGGAAACGGTTCTCTGCCGCTACGTGCACGATGTTCAGGCCGAAGTGGTCACCAAACATTTCCAGCACTTGGTCAGCTTCGTTCAGGCGCAGCAGGCCGTTATCTACGAATACGCAGGTCAGGCGCTTGCCAATGGCACGGTGCAGCAGCATGGCGGTAACGGATGAATCCACGCCGCCAGACAGGCCGAGGATCACGTGATCTTCACCGACCTGCTCACGAATACGCGCAACGGCATCTTCGATGATGGTGGCTGGTGTCCACAGCGCTTCACAACCACAGATATCCAGTACGAAACGCTCCAGGATACGCTGGCCCTGACGGGTATGGGTCACTTCCGGGTGGAACTGTACGCCGTAGAAGCGTTTTTCCTCGTTGGCCATAATGGCAAACGGGCAGGTATCGGTGCTGGCAACGGTGACGAAATCAGACGGGATAGCGGTAACTTTATCGCCGTGGCTCATCCATACGTCTAATACCGGTTTGCCTGCCGGGCTGATCGCATCTTCGATATCGCGGATCAGGGCGCTTGATTGGGTGATTTCCACCTGCGCATAACCGAACTCACGCTCGGTTGAACCCTGTACATGGCCGCCCAGTTGCATCGCCATGGTCTGCATGCCGTAGCACACGCCCAATACCGGTACGCCGGCGGTGAAGACATATTCTGGCGCGCGCGGGCTGCTCAGTTCGGTGGTGCTTTCCGGGCCACCGGAGAGAATGATGCCGCTTGGATTGAATTCGCGGATCTGCTCTTCGCTGACGTCCCAGGCCCACAGCTCACAGTAAACACCAATCTCACGCACGCGGCGGGCAATCAGTTGGGTGTATTGTGAACCGAAATCCAGGATCAGGATGCGATGCTTATGAATATTTTTTGTCATGTGAGGCAAATTCCAGCAACAGAGAAAAAGAGCAAAAAGGGTATTTGGGATGAGAGGTTGCCCCCTCATCCCTGCCCCTCTCCCTCAGGAGAGAGGTTAAAGCATTAGCCCATGCGGTAGTTTGGTGATTCTTTGGTGATGGTCACGTCATGCACATGGCTTTCTTGAATACCGGCACCGCTGATGCGCACAAACTCGGCTTTGGTACGCAGTTCGTCGATGGTCGCACAGCCGGTCAGGCC
Source organism: Serratia sp. 3ACOL1 (assembly GCF_003668775.1). Classification (NCBI taxonomy): domain Bacteria; kingdom Pseudomonadati; phylum Pseudomonadota; class Gammaproteobacteria; order Enterobacterales; family Yersiniaceae; genus Serratia; species Serratia sp. 3ACOL1. The sequence continues at coordinate 2,982,623 of NZ_CP033055.1, forward strand.
CATGCAGGAACGCAGGCCGCCCATCTGCTGATGTACGATCGCCTTCAGCATGCCTTTGTAGGCCACACGGCCTTCGATACCTTCCGGCACCAGTTTATCAGCGGCGTTATCGGTCTGGAAGTAACGGTCCGAGGAACCTTTGGACATTGCGCCCAGAGAACCCATCCCACGGTAAGATTTGAACGAACGGCCCTGATACAGCTCGATTTCGCCCGGAGATTCTTCCGTACCCGCCAGCATTGAGCCAACCATCACACAGGACGCACCGGCAGCAATCGCTTTGGCGATATCGCCAGAGAAGCGGATACCACCGTCAGCGATAACTGGGATACCAGTCCCTTCCAACGCTTCTACCGCATCGGCGATAGCGGTGATCTGCGGAACACCTACGCCGGTGACGATACGAGTTGTACAGATAGAGCCAGGACCGATACCGACTTTCACCGCGCTCACGCCGGCTTCCATCAGGGCTTTGGCACCAGCCCCGGTCGCAACGTTACCGCCAAGGATTTGCAGGTCTGGGTATTTGGCACGGGTTTCACGGATACGCTGTAACACGCCTTCGGAATGGCCGTGTGAAGAGTCGATGAGCAGTACGTCAACACCGGCAGCGACCAGCGCATCAACACGCTCTTCGTTACCGGCACCGGCACCCACCGCAGCGCCTACGCGCAGACGGCCATGCTCATCTTTACAGGCGTTAGGTTTACGCTCTGCTTTCTGGAAGTCTTTGACGGTGATCATGCCCAACAGGTGGAAGCTGTCGTCCACCACCAGCGCTTTTTCAACGCGTTTTTCGTGCATTTTTTGCAGCACGACTTCACGCGCTTCGCCTTCCTTGACGGTGACCAAGCGCTCTTTTGGCGTCATCACTGCGGTGACAGGCTGAGTCAGATCGGTTACGAAGCGCACGTCACGGCCGGTAATGATCCCCACCAATTCGTTTTCTTCGGTCACAACCGGGTAACCGGCAAAGCCGTTACGCGCGGTTAACTCTTTCACTTCTGCCAGTGTGGTGGAAGGAGTAACGGCCTGTGGGTCCGTGACCACGCCGCTTTCATGTTTTTTCACCCGGCGAACTTCTTCCGCCTGGCGCTCAATGGACATGTTTTTGTGAATGAAGCCCAGACCGCCTTCCTGCGCCAGCGCAATAGCCAGGTTGGATTCGGTTACGGTATCCATGGCTGCGGACAGCATAGGGATATTCAGGCGGATGGATTTGGTCAGTTGGGTGCCAAGATCTGCGGTATTAGGCAGAACTGTGGAGTGGGCTGGAACCAGGAGAACGTCATCAAACGTTAGAGCTTCTTTTACAATACGTAGCATGGGCAATATCTCACCAAGGTGGATGCGGAAAAGATAAAATATTGCCGTGGCATTATACAGAGCGTAATCGGTTGCCTCCAGCACTTTCTTACAAAAACTCTTGATTACCTTTCGCCGAGCTGTAATATCGACCAATTAAGTGCTTGTTTTGAAATTTGATCTGGGTCACATGTCACTACCTACTTCACCGTCCATTTTTACCGTAAGCCGCCTCAATCAGACGGTTCGACAGCTGCTGGAAATGGAAATGGGGCAGATTTGGCTCTCCGCCGAGATCTCCAACTTCTCCCAGCCCTCCTCCGGCCACTGGTATTTCACGCTGAAAGATGACCGTGCCCAGGTGCGTTGTGCGATGTTCCGCAACAGCAACCGGCGCACCACCTTTCGCCCGCAAAATGGCCAGCAGGTTCTGGTGCGGGCCAGCATCACCCTGTATGAACCACGTGGTGATTACCAGCTGATCGCCGAAAGCATGCAGCCTGCCGGTGACGGCCTGCTGCAACAGCAATTCGAGCAGTTGAAACAGCGCCTGGCAGCCGAAGGTTTATTTGATCAGCAGTTCAAGCAACCGCTGCCAAGCCCGGCCAAATGCGTTGGGGTGATCACCTCCGCCAGCGGCGCGGCTCTGCACGATATTTTGCAGGTGCTACAGCGACGCGATCCTTCACTGCCGATCGTGATTTACCCCACGTCCGTGCAAGGGGCAGAAGCTCCGTTGCAGATCGTTCGCGCGATCGAAACCGCCAACCGCCGCGATGAGTGTGATGTGTTGATCGTCGGGCGCGGCGGTGGCTCGTTAGAAGATTTATGGAGTTTTAACGACGAACGCGTCGCGAAGGCAATTTTTGCCAGCCGTATCCCGATCGTCAGCGCCGTCGGCCATGAAACCGACGTTACCATTGCCGACTTTGTTGCCGACCTGCGGGCTCCCACCCCTTCAGCTGCCGCAGAGTTGGTCAGCCGTAATCAGCTTGAGCTGCTGCGCCAATTGCAGTCACAGCAACAACGGCTGGAAATGGCGATGGACTATTATCTGGCGCAGCGCCAGCAGCAGTTCACCCGCATCAATCACCGTCTGCAACAGCAGCATCCACACCTGCGGCTGGCACGACAGCAAACGCTGCTATTCAAGCTACAGCGCCGTCTTGAAGAAGGGATGCAGCAGCAATTACGGCTATCTTCTCGCCGCAGTGAACGCGTGCAGCAGCGCTTGGCGCAGGTACAGCCGATGGGCCGTATCCACCGCTTACAGCAGCGTGTTCAGCAGCAGGAATACCGTTTGCAACAGGGGATGGAGCGGCAACTTAATGGCTATCGCCAACGCTTTGGCGTCGCCTGTAGCCAACTGGAGGCGGTTAGCCCACTGGCAACCTTGGCTCGCGGCTATAGCGTAACGCAGACGCCACAGGGTGAGTTACTGAAAACCACCAAGCAGGCACAGGTTGGGGAAATGCTGAAAACCCGCCTGCAGGATGGCTGGGTGGAGAGCGAAGTCAAAACCGTCACCGTGGCGAAAAAACCGCGTAAGAAACGCGTGGTGGAATAGCGGTTAGTGGCAGAGCTGATCGACTTCTTCTTTTTTAGGCAAAACTTCATCCAGTTTGATACTTCCCCAACCCTCTGCAGAGGGTTGGGATATGGCATTAGTCACAGCACATAGCTATCACAACAAACCCCATTCACCCACAGCTCGCGAGTCTCGCCTGCTGGCAACACAATGTTCAGCGCCTGCCACGTCGGTTTGAAATGTCCTTCGTGGGTGAAGGTCAGTTCGATGCGCTGATTGTCACTCACCGCCTCCCAGCGGAGCCACAGCGCATTATTCTGCTGCCAGCCATGGCTTTCCCCATCGTCTTCAAACAGCAGGCCTGAGGACCATCCGCAGCCCTTGGTGGGGAACAGCCGCAGTTCACGGCGATCGTCTGCCGCATTGTCTACATGCCCCAACCGTTGTGACATCGGGAGCCCGGCCCCAGCGCGTACCAGCAACGGCAAGCGCTCCAGCGGTGCCTCCAGCACTATGCTCTGGCCACCGCCGTACCATTGGCCGCTATAGAAGCAGTACCAGCCATCAACGTTATCCGGCAGGTAGACTTCACGCTGGCGCTGCCCCTGCTCCACCACGCTGGCCACCAGTAGGTCGCGGCCAATCAGGAAATCATCGGTTTCTCCGAAGGTGTGCTCATCATGTTCATGGTCGAGGAAGGTTGGCCGCAGCATCGGCTCATCATCATGGCTTGCCTGCCACAGCAGCGTGTAGAAGTACGGCATCAGCCGATAACGCAGGTTGATAGCATCACGGATCATCGGCGTAGCCGCCGGGTACATCCAGGGTTCATTGACGGTAGCGTCATCATTCCAGGAATGGATGGTAAAGCGCGGGTGCATGACCCCGTTTTGTACCCAACGTACCAACAGTTCCGCGTCCGGTTTATCGCCGGAGAAACCGCCCACATCGTGCCCAACGTTAAACAACCCGGACAGGCTCATCCCCACCCCCATACGAGTGTTGTAGCGCAAGGTTTGCCAACTGGTGCGGTTGTCCCCACTCCAGGTTTGCACATAGCGCTGCATACCGGCGCAGCCGGAGCGCGAGATCAAATAAGGCCGCAGGTTCGGCGCAAAACGCTGCTGTGCTTCAAGTGAGGCACGCATCATCAGCAACGGCATCACCGGGCGAATATGCTTGATGGCAATCGGCTTGCCAAAACCGTGGCAGCGCGCTTCTCCATCCCACACTTCATACTCGTTGTTATCATTCCAGGTGGAGTCAATCCCCATTTCCAGCAGTTGCTCCGTCACCCCCTGCTGCCACCAGCGCACCGCTGCCGGGTTGGTGAAGTCGAGATGCGACCCTTCGTCATCCCAGAAGCTGGAACGTTCCGGGCCGTCGCTTTGCGAATCGCGGATAAACAAGCCAAGTTCCGCCACCTGCTGATATTTGGGATGATCCTGCAACAGGCAGGGTTTGATATTCGCCGCCAGCTTCAGCCCTGCATCGTGAAAGGCTTGGCTAAGCTGTTTAGGCTGCGGCACCTTGTCGTAGTTCCAGTTGAAGACGTAACGTTTGTTATTGATCGAGGTATAGCCGGAAGAGAGCTGGAACGAATCGCACGGGATGGCGTGCTGACGGCACAGTTGGATGAACTGCTGCAACTGCTGCTGGGCATCCGGCGCGTCGGTGTAATGCATCGTCGATCCGCTGTAACCCAGGCTCCACTTCGGCCCAAAATGGGTTTTACCGGTCAGGCGCACGAAGGCTTTGGTGACGTCGAGCACCTTTGGCCCCAGGAACAGATAGTAATCCAGATCGCCCGCCTCGGCCTGATAGCGGCGATAGGCCAGATGGTAGTTGTCGATCTCATTACCCAAATCCAGCCAGCAGCTGCTCAGGTTGTCATAGAACAGGCCAAAGCTGACCTCTTCCCGGCGCGTGATGGTAAAAGGGATATGCTTGTAGAGCGGATCGGTGCTGGCGGCGTTGTAGCCCATCGCGTCCAGGTTACGCATTTCAAAGCGGCGACCAGTTCGCTCCAGATCGCCCGCTTTTTCACCTAACCCATAGTAACGTTCGCCCTGATGGCGGCGCTGATAGTGCGCCACGCCGTCGCCGTGCGCATTAAGCAGATAGGCACTGGTTGGGCGATCCGCAGCCAGTGGTAGCCATTCCCCCGCCGCATTGCAGTATTCCCATTCCAGCCATAGCGGCTGATGTATCGTCACGCGCAGCTGCGGGGTCGCGACCGTCAAACTGTCTGCCTGCTGGCTAAGTTGATAGCCCGGCAGGCCAAAACCGGCGACGCTGAGGCGATCCCGTCCTTCCCAAGGCACATCCTCTTGCGGGGCGATACTCCAGGTGCGATCCAGTGCCAGTTCGCCGTGGCGTTTAATCAGCACGCGGAACAGATTGTTTTCCAACACGTACAAGCAGAACAGGTGTTGCTCGTCCACCAGCAGTTCAACACGGTCGGCATATTGCCCAGCCAGCGTCCAGTTTTTTAACGTTTTCATAATTATCCAACTTACACAGTAGGTGAAGGTTTTTTGCCGCGCTCGGCGATCAAACCGATCAGGAACATCGCACCAATCAGATCGAAGAAGCCCATGGCGACGAAGAGCGGGTTGAAGCCGACGGTGTCGGAAACGGCACCAATCAACAGCGTGAACAGGAAACTGGCGATCCAGGCGCTGGAGCCGCGCATACCGTTTACCGTCGCCATCTGGTTTTTATCGAAGGATTCCACTACCAGTGCGCTCAACATGCACGAGATCACCTGGTGTCCAAAGCCACCAATGGAGATCAGCGCGATCGCGATGTAGGGATCTTTGGTGATCGCGACAAACGCCAGCGATACCATCATGAAGGCTCCGGTCACCGAGCTGGCCACCACCGAGTTCACGCGGGAACAGCCGAACCATTTGCGATACAGCGTAGTGAGATAACCACTGGCGACGCTGCCGATATCCGCCGCCAGGAACGGCAGCCAGGCAAACATGGCGATCTGTTTGAGATCCATGCCGCGCTCGGTGGCCAAGTAAAGCGGCACCCAGAAGCTGAATACTGCCCAAGCCGGTTCAGCCAGAAACGCTGGGATGGCGATACCGTAGAATTTTTTGTTTTTGCACAGGATCGCCAACGATTTAAAGAACGGCAGCTTCGGCAGTACCGGTTCATTATCCTCGTTGATCAGATCAAACTCCTTTTGGCTCAGGTTCGGGTGCTGTTGCGGCGAGTGGTAAAACACCCACCACAACACCACCCAGATCAGCGCCAGAGCACCGGAGAACAAAAATGCCCCCTGCCAGCCGAAGGAAACGTGGGCAATCACAATGATCGGCGGAGCCAACATCGCGCCTATCGAGAAGCCAACCCCTGCCCAGCCAGCAGCAATCGGCCGTTCTTTTTTCGGGAACCAGTCAGAAATCGCTTTGGCGTTAGCCGGGGTAGCCGCCGCTTCAGCTGCACCCATGAAGAAACGCAGGATCGCCAGTTGCAACCAACTGCCCGCGCCAGCATGCATCATGCATACCACCGCCCAGATGCTGGCACAAACCAGGAACCCCATCTTCAGACCGATGACGTCTATCAGCCAACCGCAGATCGGTTGGAACAGGGTATAAGCCAGTTGGAAGGAGGCGACCACCCAGGAATATTGCTCGGTGGTCATGTTGAGGCTGGTTTTCAGCTCAGGTGCCAGAATCCCCAGCGAGTTGCGGGTAATGTAGTTAACCGTGACGCCCAATAGGAACAGGGCCAACATCCACCAGCGCAACGATTTGAATTTACGGCGGCTGCTGGCGACTACCGTTTGATTGATTTCTACACTCATCTTGATCTCCGCGGCGACCATACGCCTTTTTGGTAGGGCAACTCTTGCTAACGGAGGTGTTAACAGCGTTATTTGTGACGCCGGCCACAAATACAACGTCAATGCTGCGACAACCCTATGATTTAATGTTGTTTTACTTGTATTCCATCCAATAAATTGGACTGATAAATCTATAAAATTGGTGTACCAACGCAGACTAACCAGCGGAGAGTGCGAGTGAAATGGCGAATTTTGCAAAAATTTTCATACGACAGTTAAAATTTCGCCGTTATAGCCATAGAGAGCCGTCTGAAAGATAGATATACGCCGTGAAAATATTCTCACGACCGAATTTGAAGGAGATCACAAAATGAACGGAAAGCTGAAAATACAGGAAATTGCACGCCAAACCGGCCTTTCTATCAGCACCGTTTCACGCGTGTTGGCCGGGAAAGCCAACACCAGCGCCGAGGCGCGGCAACGGGTGCTGGCCTGCGCACAGCAAAACGGTATTTTGCAGGGGCTTTCTAACGGCAGGCTGATGTTGAACAACGTGATGGTATTTGCCCCGCAGCGCGCTTTTGATGTCCGCACCGATATTTTCTACTACAAGGTGATCCAGGGGATAACCACCGCACTGGCGCAACATGATGTCAGGATCCGCTACTGCGGGTTAGAGGAGCAACACAGCGATAGCATGCTGTTTGTGGAAAAGATGAGCGATCCGTTAACCGAAGCCGTGCTGATCATCGGTATTGATGACGAGCATATCCATACGCTGGCCGCCGATCTGAACAAGCCCTGCATTCTGATTAACTGCACCGATCGCCAGATGCGGCTAGACAGCGTCTCCCCCGACCATCAACTGATTGGGGAGTATTCCGCCAACTATCTGTTGCAACAGGGCCACAGCCGTATCCTCAATCTGCAATGTCTGCGGCGCAATACCATGGAGCTGCGGCTGGCGGGGATCAAACAGGCCTATATGCAGCACAATATTCCCTTCGATGATCGCCAGCATCTGGTCACCACTTCCGGTTTCGGCAGCGAAGAAGCCGAGCAGGCCATCACGGCCTTTATCAACAGCGTTACCGATCGGGCACAATTGCCGACGGCGATCCTGGCAGGGGGGGACTATATGGCGGTGGGTGCCGTCAATGCGCTAAAGAAAATGCACATCAGCGTGCCGGGACATATTTCGGTGATGAGTACGGATGGTTTTAATCTGGCGGAGATCCACGACGTGCCGCTGACCTCGGTTCACGTTCCTCGTGATGAGCTGGGTGCAGAGGCCATCGCTCTATTGCAGCGCCGTATGCTGCGCCCGGATGCGCCACCCAGCAATATGCTGTTGCACGGGCGCTTGGCGGTACGGGCCTCGGTTAAACGCCTCAGCCAAAACAAGGTGTCGCCAGCGGTCAGCACGCACGACCATCGGCTCTATGATGCATGAGGTCATTCCACCGGTTGATAGCTGAACTTCACCCGCTTTTTGGAGATCAGCCCGTGGCCATGCTGGCAAAGATAATCCACGGCGCCACAGGCTTTCAGTTCTTGCAACGGTTGCCCGCAGTCGGGGCACTCAGCAAGCTGCCGGTAATCGCTGTTGCAGCCGTCACAATGATAGTGGCCATTCACCCAGCTCATCGGCTGGGCACAAACCGGACATAAGGCGTCCATCTTTCCTCCTGGTTTAAATCACGCCCCACGAGCGCAAGAAAGAGATCCCCAACGCGGTGGTAAAGAAGGATCCCACCGTGGTGATCGCAATAATATTGGCGGCCAACGTCGCGTTGCCCCCCATGGCACGCGTCATCACATAGCTGCCGGAGGCGGTTGGCGTCGCCGAGAACATAAAAATAATGCCGAGCGTAGCGCCCTCGAAACCGCAAAGCCAACCCCCAAACGTCATCAACACCGGTACCAAAAACAGTTTAGCCGACGACGACAACGCCGCGACGTTGGAAGAGCGGAACATGGCTCGCAGATCGAGGCTGGCCCCGGTACACAGCAAGGCCAGCGGTAGTGACAGGCCTGAGATATAGCTGCCGGTCTGCTTGAGCACTGGCGCAATCCCCAGCCCGGTCTGCGCATAGGCCAGACCACTCAGCAGCCCCAAGATCAGCGGATTAGTCACGATACTGCGCAGCAATGACAGATGTTTGATCTTCTGCCCGTTGCCGCCTTGTAGGCTACGCGTCAGGGTGATGACCGACAGCACGTTAAACAGGATCACCGTCACGGTCAGATACAGCGAGGCAATCGCGACGCCCTCATCGCCGTAGGCGGTCATGGCATAAGCCAGGCCGACAATCGCGGTATTCGCCCGGAATCCCCCCTGCACGAACACACCACGCTCGCGTGGTTCTTTCACCAGCCACTTGGCTGCGATCTCCAGCAACAGGAAGGTCACAATCGTCCCTACTGCACCGTAGATCACCAGAGCAAAATTATCGCGCAGTTGCGGGTGGTTAGTGGCAATGCTGAAGAACAACAGGCAGGGCAACGCCAGATTAAATACCAGCTTGGTGGCCCCATCGATAAAGCGATCGTCCATCAGCCGCCAGTGGCGCAGCAGGATCCCCAGCAGCATCATCAATAAGTTGGGTACGGTGACGCTAAAGGCAAAACTCCAGGTTTCCCAGGACATGAGGTTCCTTTGCAGGGTCGGTGAAGAAGTGAGATTGGCAGATAATAGAACGGTTTAAGCAGGATAAAAATAGGGCGCGGTATCAATTCCACGCCCTACGATTGTTATTTTGACTTCTTCAGGTGGCTCATCAAGCGCTTGCGCTTGCGCATCTGGTTTGGCGTCAAGGTGTTGCGCTTACCCGCAAACGGGTTCTCGCCCTCTTTGAACTGGATACGGATCGGCGTCCCCATCACCTTGAGTGAACGACGGAAGTAGTTCATCAGGTAACGTTTGTAGGAGTCTGCCAGATCGGACACCTGGTTACCGTGGATCACCACGATAGGCGGGTTATAACCCCCTGCGTGTGCGTATTTCAGCTTCACGCGGCGGCCACGCACCAACGGCGGCTGATGGTCTTCGGCAGCCATCTGCATGATCTTGGTAAGCATCGAGGTGTTTACGCGACGAGTAGCACACTCATAGGCTTCGTTCACAGATTCGAACAGGTTACCCACACCGCTGCCGTGCAGCGCAGAGATAAAGTGCACACGCGCGAAATCGACAAAGCCCAGGCGTAGATCGAGCATCTCTTTGACGTGATCGCGATCTTCCTCACTCATGCCGTCCCACTTGTTGACCGCAATCACCAGTGAGCGCCCACTATTGAGGATAAAGCCCAGCAGCGACAGATCCTGATCGGAAATGCCTTCGCGGGCGTCGACCACCAACAACACTACGTTGGCATCTTCGATCGCCTGCAGCGTTTTGATCACCGAGAATTTCTCTACGGTTTCGGTAACCTTGCCGCGCTTGCGCACCCCGGCGGTGTCGATCAGCACGTATTCGCGCTCGTCACGCACCATCGGAATGTAAATGCTGTCGCGAGTCGTGCCTGGCATGTCAAACACAACGACACGCTCTTCGCCGAGGATACGGTTAGTGAGCGTCGACTTACCTACGTTAGGGCGGCCAACGATCGCCAGTTTGATCGGCAGATCCTGCGGGTTGAAGTCGTCTTCCGGATCTTCATATTCACCGTCTTCCAGCTCACCGCTCTGCTCGGCCCAATAGGCGGCATTGGCTTCTTCTTCGGTCAGCTCGACTTCTTCCGGTTTTGCCGGGATAAATGGCACCAGCACGTGCTCAATCAGCTGCGTGACGCCACGGCCATGGGAAGCGGCAATCGCATAGACGTCGCCCAGGCCCAAGGAATAGAAATCTGCCGTCGCGGTGTCCGGATCCATGCCATCGGTTTTGTTGGCAACCAGGAACGTCGCCTTCTGGCGATTACGCAGGTGCTGGGCAATCCCCTGATCGGCAGGCATCAACCCGGCACGGGCATCGACCATAAACAGGACAATATCGGCCTCTTCGATCGCCAGCAGCGACTGACCAGCCATGCGCGTTTCAACGCCATCTTCCGTCCCGTCAATACCCCCGGTATCGACGATAATAAATTCGTTGCCCTCAACTTCAGCACGACCATACTTGCGGTCTCGCGTTAGCCCGGGGAAATCCGCCACCAGCGCATCGCGCGTCTGTGTTAAACGGTTAAACAAGGTGGATTTACCGACATTCGGGCGCCCGACCAGCGCAACGACAGGTATCATGTTGAAGCCTCATTACTTAATAATCAATGCGTTACTATGCAGCGCAATAGACAGCAGCGGCATAGCTTAAAAATACGAAACGGCCCCTGATAGCAGGAGCCGTTATCCCATTACCCGTCGTCTTTCAAGCTGCAGCGTTGTTACCTGCACTATCTCACCCCGGTCACTTACCCAAAAGTAAGCTCCCGGGGATGAGATAGCTTGGCGCCTAGCTGCAACTCGAAATCCATAGGGTAAGACCTATCAAACGGCGTGTAGTAAATATCACTAACCGCAATTTGCGATCTACTGAGTAAAAACTGTTAGCGAGTGAAGGCGTAAACCTTGCCGCCACGCGCCTGGATCAGCAGTTTGTCACCGGCCACAATTGGCGCGGACAGAAAGCCGGAGCTATCCACTTTCTGCTGAGCCACAAAACGGCCATCGGTGGTATTGATCCAATGCAGATAACCTTCGGCATCGCCGACGACCAAGTAGCCGTTATACAGCGTTGGTGCAGTCAGGTTACGGTGCAACAGATCGCTCTGGCGCCACAGGTTAACGCCACCTTCGGTATTCATCGCCACTACACGGTCATTCTGATCGACCACATAGATACGGCCTGCGTCGACGATAAAGTCGTTCACCGAGCCCATATCACGTTTCCACATGATTTGGCCGGAGCGCAGATCCAGCGCCGCCATGTTGCCATTGTAACCCAAGGCATAGACCACGTTGTCAATAATCACCGGCGTGGTATCTACGTCATTCAGGCGGTCGATCTCGGTTGCACCGCTTGGCTGGGAAATACGCTGCTGCCAGATCAACTGGCCCTGCTGCATCAACACAGCGCTGACGCGACCGTTGTCACCGCCAACTACCGCTGCACCAAAGGCCGTTGCCGGAGCAGACTCACCACGCAGTGACAGTGAAGGGATATCCAGGTTGACCGTCCACTTGATGGCACCATCAGACTCGTTCAACGCTTGCAGCTGACCGTTGGTGGTATGGATCAGCACCAGCCCCTCGGCGACCACAGGACGGGAAATCGCTTCACCCGCAACCTTGGTTTGCCAGGCGACTTTACCGTCTTCGGTATTCAGCGCATATACAACCGCTTTCTCACTGCCAACGTACACGTTGGAACCAGACACCGTCAGGCCGCCAGACAGCAGCGCAGGCAGGTTACTGGAGAAGAAACCGGTTTTCTCTGAGAGATCGGCCTTCCATTTTTCTTTCCCGTCGGCCAGGTCCATCGCTTTCACCGTACCGCGACGATCGGCAGCATAAACCGTGCTGTCCTGATAAGCCGGGCGCAGGTGAGAGTAGTACTCGCCAATGCCATCACCGACCGACGTGCTCCACGCTTTGTTCGGCGTGAACTGATTTTCAACCGTTGGCAGCGGCGACATGGTAACCACGTCTTCTTCGCCACTAAACAGCGAGCAACCACTCAACAAAGTCACGGAAACCAGTCCGACCAAGAGTGTTTTACGCAATTGCATGGGAATTCCCCTTAGCTGGACAAGTTATTCAATTTCATGCGCATCACTGCCGCAAGCGCCTGAGAAGCATTGGATTCGATGCCTTTGCTGTAAGCTTCGCGTGCACCTTTGCTGTCGCCTTTGGCCAACAGCACGTCGCCGCGTACGTCTTGCATCATTGCCATCCAACCTTCGCCTTTCACGCCATCCAGCGTTTTCAGCGCTTCATCCAGCTTTTTCTCTTGCATCTGAATACGAGCCAGACGCAGGTTTACCAACGCCAGCAGGTTTTCATCTTTGGCATGGCCCTGTGCCACCACCAATTGTTGTTCTGCCTTGGCAAAATCACCTTGTTCTGCAAAGTGTTTAGCCAAATCCAGAGCCGCGAACACGCCGTAGCTGTTGTCGTTCGCCTGGATAAACTTCTCTGCCGTTGCCACGTCTTCGGCTTTACCCGATGCCAGGGCAACGTCAACCTGTTGATAAGACTGTGAGGCAGCCATCATGCTGGAGGTCTGGTTGCTCTGCCAATAGCGCCAACCAACCAGGGCACCAATACCGAGCACCACACCCACAACCAAAGCTTTACCGTTTTCGGCAAAAAAGTTGCGCACGGCGTCAAGCTGTTCGTTTTCAGTGGTATAGACTTCCACGGTGTCCTTCTCCTTAACCTAACATCAAAGCCAGACGCGCAGCGACTTCGCTTTGCGCCAGCGTTTCTTGTTCACCACTGCGCAGGTCTTTAATCACTACCTGCTGTGCTGCGACTTCGTTCTCACCCAGGATCAGGGCGATACGCGCGCCCCACTTGTCCGCACGGGTGATCTGCTTTTTAAAGTTGCCGCCGCCATAGTTGGTCATCAATTTAATCTGCGGCGCAGCATCACGAACCTGCTCTGCCAGCAACATGGCCGCACTCTGGGTACCCGCACCGCTCGATATGACGTACACGTCGATGGTGGCCGGTGCCTTGAAGTCCGGATTAACCGCCTGAACCAGCAGTACCAGACGCTCCAGCCCCATGGCAAAACCCACGCCAGAGGTAGCGCGCCCACCCAGTTGCTCAACCAGGCCGTCGTAACGGCCACCGGCACACACGGTGCCCTGAGCGCCCAGGCTGGTGGTGACCCACTCAAACACCGTGCGATTGTAATAATCCAGGCCGCGCACCAGGCGCTCGTTAACGGTATATGGGATACCGGCCTGAGCTAAAAGTTCACACAACCCGGCAAAGTGGGCTTTGGACTCTTCATCCAGATAGTCGGAAAGACGCGGCGCATCATTAAGCAGGGTTTGCACTTCTGGATTTTTAGAATCCAGCACGCGCAGTGGGTTGCTGTACATGCGGCGCTTGCAGTCTTCGTCGAGTTTTTCCTGATGCTGTTCCAGGAAAGCCACCAGAGCGTCACGATAGTTGGCGCGAGCTTCCAGTGAACCAATGGAGTTCAGTTCCAGATTGACGTGTTCGGCAATACCCAGGGCTTTCCACCAGCGGGCGGTCAGCAGGATCAGCTCGGCGTCAATATCAGGACCTTGCAGGCCAAATACCTCTGCGCCTAACTGATGGAACTGGCGGTAACGGCCTTTTTGCGGACGTTCATAACGGAACATCGGGCCGATATACCACAGACGCTGTTCCTGATTGTACAGCAGACCATGTTCGATACCGGCGCGTACGCAGCCAGCCGTTCCTTCCGGGCGCAGCGTCAGGCTTTCGCCGTTGCGGTCCTCGAAGGTATACATCTCTTTTTCCACGACGTCGGTCACTTCACCGATGGCGCGCTTAAATAACGGGGTCTGCTCTACAATCGGCAACCGGATTTCGCTATAGCCATAGCCGCTCAGCACCTGCTTGAGTGTGCCTTCAATACGCTGCCACAGTGCCGTTTCTTCCGGCAGGTAATCGTTCATGCCGCGAATGGCTTGAATGTTTTTTGCCACGTGAGTTCTCTGTCCGTTTATATAAAATGGATCCGATTATAGGGACTTTGCCACCCGCTATTCAACGCAGATGCGCAATCCAGTCCTCGGATTATCAATCAGCGGGCCAATAGCCGCCGACTTATTCTTCCAGAAGATTGATCGAAATGCGCTTGGACTCGTCCATCATGGCCGCTTTGGCCCGGATCTTCGCTTCCAACTGGTCAATCATCTGTTCGTTATCAAAACGCTCTTTCTGGCGCACGCCGTCTTCGTAGAAGCCACTCTTCTTGTGCCCACCGGTTACCCCAATGGTAGACACCAGGGCTTCGCCCGGCCCGTTCACCACGCAACCGATAATGGACACATCCATCGGGGTGATGAGATCTTCCAGGCGTTGTTCCAACGCATTGACGGTGCCAATGACGTCAAACTCCTGACGTGAACAGGTTGGGCAGGCAATGAAGTTGATGCCACGGGCGCGGATGCGCAAGGACTTCAGGATATCAAAGCCAACTTTCACTTCTTCAACCGGATCCGCCGCCAGCGAAATGCGCAGCGTATCGCCGATCCCTTCCGACAGCAGCATGCCCAAGCCAATGGCTGATTTCACTGAGCCACTGCGTGCTCCGCCCGCCTCGGTGATGCCAAGATGCAAGGGTTGGTCAATACGGGCAGCCAGCAGCCGGTAGGACTGCACGGCCAGGAACACGTCGGACGCTTTTACGCTCACCTTGAACTGGTCAAAGTTGAGACGGTCCAGAATATCCACGTGACGCATGGCGGATTCCAGCAGCGCTTCCGGCGTAGGTTCGCCGTACTTTTCCTGAATATCTTTTTCCAACGAGCCGCCGTTAACGCCGATGCGGATCGGGATATTTTTGTCACGCGCACAATCAACCACTGAACGGATGCGAGATTCGTTACCAATGTTGCCTGGGTTGATACGCAGGCAGTCAACGCCGTATTCGGCAACCTGCAACGCAATGCGGTAATCGAAATGGATATCGGCCACCAGCGGTACGTTGACCTGCTGCTTGATCAGCCGAAACGCCTCGGCGGCGTCCATGGTGGGAACGGAAACGCGAACGATATCAACCCCCACGCGCTCCAGAGCCCGGATCTGATTAACCGTCGCTTCGACATCGGTGGTACGGGTGTTGGTCATCGATTGCACGGCAATCGGCGCTCCATCGCCTATAGGCACGTTACCGACGTAAATACGGGTAGATTTGCGACGGTTAATGGGAGCTTGGTTATGCATCAGTTACTCTCCACTGCTGCTCAGACATAACGACAATAGCCGCGCAATTACTGCGCGGCAACGGTCAGACGAGCAACACGGTTTGACTTGACAAACCGGCTTAAATCGACCGGTTTACCCTGGAATTGGACCTGTACCGAAGCCGGTGCGCCAAGGGTCAGTTTAAACGGTGCCTTGCCAGCCAGATTCAGCCGGGAACCGCTTTTCTGGATGCCGCTGACCAAGGATTTCCCCGTCGCGTCAACCACTTGTACCCAGCAGTCGCCGGAAAAATCCATCACCAGCCCGTTGGCATCAGCCTCAGAAGCACTGACACCAGCAGCACCGGTAGGCAACTGAGCCTGGGCGACTGGCGCAGTCGATGTCGCATCCGGGATAGTAGCCTGGCTTGGTGCTACCACCGCAGGCTGTTGAGCCGCCTGAGGGTCAAGCACAACCGGAACCTGTTGAGTCGTAGCAGCGTTATTGGTTGACGGCGCAGGGCTGTTGTCTGGAACAACTGCCGATGCGCCATTATCCGCGTTACCGTCGGTCAATGGCACTGGCTGGCCTTCACCATGCTGAGACAGCTGTGCGGAAGATTGATCCGCCATGGTGGCGATCTCTTCCTGCTGAGCCTTGTGATTCTGCCACCACCAGGCACCGGTCAAACCCACGACCACAAACACAATCAGCCAGGTAAAGCTCATCAGCCAGCCATCACGCTTTTTACGGCGCTTACCCAAAGAGAAGCTCTGCATTTGAGCCACTTTCGCCGCTCTCACCGGTGCCTGTTTTTCCATCATCGGCAACAGTTCATCTTCTGGTAAATGCACCAGCTTGGCATAGGAACGGATATAACCACGCACGAACGTTGAAGCCAGATCGGCAGACATATTGTCGTCTTCAATGTCGCGCACGGTAGACATTTTTAGGCACAGGCGTTCAGCCACGGCCTGTTGACTCAGCCCGAGTTGTTCACGAGCCTGGCGCAGGCGTTGACCTGTTGTCATAGATACGGTTTTATCTTGGGAATCTTCAGTATTCATTAGCTAAGAACTGCTGGTACTGTTTGGATTGTGGAAAACTTCGCGCTAGCTGTTTGCCATAGCGTTGAACGCTATCCTGACGGCCCGCTAACGCGGCGAAACGAATCTGTAGCCATAGACTGTCGGCACTCGCCGGCAGAACATGTTGATAACTGTCCAATAAAAGTTGCGACTGCGCGCGCTTCCCTTCTCCAAATTGCTTTTCTGCTTCCACTAGCAGCGGAGCCCCCTTGTCCGGATCGATCTTCAGCGCTCGCGTTAATAACTTACGAGCTTCATCATTTTGACCGGCCTTGAGGAAACAGTAACCTGCGTTTTCCAGACTGTCGGCAACCTGGCCATATTCTGGCGCCAGTGCCGCAGCGCTAAACTGCTGTTGGGCCGGTACATACTGCCCTAAACTACAGAGAAACGCACCGTAATTATTCAATACGGTACCGTTACCCGGTGCAAGTTTAAGCGCTTGCTGATAACGCTGTTCAGCGGCGGCGTTATCACCGATCCGCTGATTGTAGAGTGCCATGCCCAATTGGGTACGATAATCCTGTGGGGCCGCATCGACCGCTTTTTGCAGATTCTGCCTGGCAGCCGGTAGATCGCCCTGGTTCAGATACTCCAGACCCAGTTGCAACCGGGTCTGGCCTGCCGCCACCGCTGGCCCGTCGTTATCGGGTTGCGAGCTGGAACAGCCCGCCAGCAAACTGGCCGCCAATAATACACCCCACAGTTTCAGCTTCATGCTTGCACTCATTTCCTTATCCGATGTTACCCGATCGCCTGAAGGATTGCTGCTCACATAACAGGCTGTTAGATAACAAAAAAATCATGCTATAGGATTCAGACCGCTCGTACGTTGATAGGTTCCCCGGCCATTTTCTTTTTCAGGGTACGCTTGGTACGATCGATCACCTCTCCCGCCAACTGCCCACAGGCAGCATCGATGTCATCGCCACGGGTTTTACGAACAATAGTCGTAAAGCCGTATTCCATCAACACCTTGGAGAAACGGTCGACGCGGCTGTTGGAGCTGCGGCCATAAGGTGCCCCAGGGAACGGGTTCCATGGGATCAGGTTGATCTTGCACGGCGTATCTTTCAGCACTTCCGCCAGTTGGTGCGCATCGTCGGTGCTGTCGTTGATGTGATCCAGCATCACGTACTCAACGGTGACCCGCCCTTGGTTAGCATTGGATTTTTCCAGATAACGGCGAACCGCCGCCAGGAAGGTTTCAATATTGTACTTGCGGTTGATCGGCACGATCTCGTCGCGGATCTTGTCGTTAGGCGCATGCAGCGAAATGGCCAGGGCCACATCGATCATATCGCCCAATTTGTCCAAAGCGGGTACGACACCGGAGGTAGACAAGGTAACGCGGCGCTTGGACAGACCAAAACCAAAGTCATCCAGCATGATTTCCATCGCTGGCACCACGTTGGTCAGGTTAAGCAACGGCTCACCCATGCCCATCATCACCACGTTGGTGATAGGACGTTGGCCGGTGACCTTGATGGCACCCAGGATTTTAGCAGCACGCCAAACCTGGCCGATGATTTCCGAGACGCGCAGGTTGCGGTTAAAGCCCTGCTGAGCCGTGGAACAGAATTTGCACTCCAGTGCGCAGCCTACCTGTGAAGACACGCACAGGGTGGCGCGATCGCCATCTGGGATATAGACGGTTTCGACCTGTTGATCGCCCACCTTGATGGCCCACTTGATGGTGCCATCGGCCGAACGCTGCTCTTCTGCAACTTCCGGCGCACGGATTTCCGCCACGCGCTGTAATTTATTGCGCAGCACCTTGTTGATGTCGGTCATCTGCTCAAAATCGTCGCAGCAATAGTGATACATCCACTTCATCACCTGATCGGCGCGGAAAGGTTTTTCACCCATGTTGGCGAAGAATTCGCGCAATTGCTGACGGTTCAAATCCAGCAGGTTGATTTTGGCGGTAGCCGGTTGTTCCGTTTGCACGGTCAGGGAATTATTTTCAGACAAGGTATGCTCGGGCGCGATGGGTTCTAACATAATGATCTCTTAGCCTCGTTATTACACGTTATGGCTTGAAGGAGTGTGTAGGGGCGCTGCATGCTGCGCCCATGTTCTCTGCGGCGAAGCGATTCGCCCCATTAGTTTGGCAAAACTAACGGAAAAAGCACGCCCCAGGCAAGATAGCTTCCCTGGGGCGCGGCATTGTACAAATTTTAGTAGCGGGTTTCTACGTCTGAACGGCTTTCACGGCATTTTTATTGTATCTGCCGGTAAATAGCCTATTTCAGCAGAAAAACGCCCGCAATTAGCGTGGGCAGATTTCGCTTTCGTTAAAGAAATAGGCGATTTCACGCTGGGCAGATTCTACTGCGTCTGAGCCGTGAACGGCGTTGGCAGTGAAGCTGTCTGCATAGTCAGCACGCAGGGTGCCGGCCAATGCGTTGTCCGGGTTGGTTGCGCCCATGATGTCACGGTTACGCTGTACGGCGTTTTCGGCTTCCAGAACCTGTACCACGATCGGGCCAGAGGTCATGAACTCCACCAAACCGTCGAAGAAAGGACGACCTTTGTGCTCAGCGTAGAAGCCTTCGGCCTGTTCGCGAGTCAGACGCAACATTTTAGATGCGATGATTTTGAAACCCGCGCGCTCGAAACGAGCATAGATAGCGCCGATGTCATTGTTAGCTACAGCGTTTGGTTTAATGATGGAAAAGGTACGTTCTACGGTCATGATGGCCTCTATTATGTCTTCCAAAACAGGCCGGGCGATAAGGTGAGGTGCCGGCCTTTCAAGTGGCGCAGATTATATGTGCGCTGTTAACGCTTGCCTACGGGAAAATCAACATTTCATTAAAAAAAAATTATCTTAATCCTCGATAGTCAGCGACAAATTGGATCCTGACCTATCGGCTTACTGGGTTTTATCGGTCGATGGGATCATATTTCGCAGCCAACTGCCCCAGCGACGCTGATAGAAGGCCTGGGTATGGGTGATCAGATAATGGCTCACGCCCCGCGCATTCTCTTCTACCAGGCAAAAATCAACTGGCTCATCGTTCGGCGCAGTTTCGCTAGCCACCATACCGGCTTCGCTGATCAACGCTTCAATCTCTGCCGGGTCGCCATCCACTTCCAGACCCACCAGCAGGTTCGGCTTCTCATCTACGGCGCGATCGTGCATCAACGCCAGGAAAGCGCGGCGTACCGGTTTCCGCTGACTGAACAAGGTCGTCAGCGCATCCACCATCGCCGCCGGATACTCTTCAGGCTGCCCCAGCAGCAACTGGGTTTCAGTATCGATATAGCGCTCTGCCGGTTTCACTACGCCACCGGTAGCCAACAGCATGGCGATCTCGGCTGGCAGGAATTCCTTACCATGGGTGCCTTTCGGGTTCAGGAACAGTTCGGCACCTTGGGTGATTTCAAACAGCACGCGAGCGGGCATGGCGATAAAGGGTTGCTCATCCTCCACCGCGTTTTGCAGCGCCTCCAACGAGGTGAAGAAAGGCACCACGCTGCTGCCATCCTGCTTTTCCCAGTGCTGAATGTTCACCGGCGTCTCGGCATTCAGCGTAATTTCACCGTCGTGCGGCACCTGCTCGCTGTCACCCAGAATGTAGACCGTTGAATCCAGCAGTTCGCGGAAAAACGCCGGGCGGTGCGCCGGTTCCGAGGCCGCCAGCCCCAGCAGGCGCTCAAGCTCGTTTTCGCCCGCAACGGCGTCATCATCATGATGGTGGTGGGAACTCATTGCCGACTCCTTCAATGTATCAGGGGCCCAGCATGCTGGGCCCCTACGGAAAATTTGGGATAATCGAGGTGAGAAGTTTTCCTGCTTCAGCGATCTTTCCCTCACCCTAACCCTCTCCCACAGGGAGAGGGGACTGAACGTGCCACCACTTTATTACGGTACACGTCCTTAACATTCATCCTGTTACAGATTAACGTCTACACCTGCCCACGACACCGAACGGCTCCCTCTCCCTATGGGAGAGGGTTGGGGTGAGGGGCGGTTACTTGGCCTTGCTCAGCAACAGGTTGGCCAGCGTACGCACGCCCAAACCCGTTGCGCCTGCTGACCACTGATCCACGGCACCTTTACGGTAGGTGGCAGAACAGTCGATATGCAGCCAGCCCTTTTGGTAATTCTGCACAAAGTGTGACAGGAAAGCCGCTGCGGTGCTGGCGCCAGCGGTGTAAGCCGGTCCCGCAACGTTGTTCAGTTCAGCAAAGTTTGACGGCAACTGGCTGCGGTGGAACTCCGCCAGCGGCAGACGCCAGAACGGCTCGTGCTCTTCATCCGCACTGGCCAACAGCTCTTGCGCCAGCGCATCGTCAAAGCTGAACAGCGCGTGGTAATCATTCCCTACCGCCGTTTTAGCTGCGCCAGTCAAGGTCGCACAGTCAATGATCAACTCCGGGTTTTGCGCGCTGGCGTCGATCAGGCCATCGGCCAACACCAGACGCCCTTCCGCATCGGTATTCATAACTTCAACGGTTTTGCCATTACGATAGCGGATAATGTCGCCTAGTTTAAAGGCGTTACCGCTGACCATATTGTCCGCACAGCACAGATACAGTTTGACGCGCTGCTGCAAGCCGCGTGCCACCGCCAATGCCAATGCGCCAGTGATGGTGGCCGCGCCGCCCATGTCGGACTTCATCGAGTCCATAAACGCACTCTGCTTGAGGCTGTAGCCGCCGCTGTCGAAGGTGATCCCTTTACCTACCAGGCAGGCAAATACCGGTGCTTCTGGGTTGCCCGTCGGGTTAAAGTCCAGCGCCAACAGCACCGGAGAACGATCGGAACCCCGGCCAACGGTATGAATACCGGCGTAGTTCTGCTCGCGCAGGTCTTCACCTTTGGTGATGCGGTAGCTGACGGCATCGCAACCGACAGCACACATCAGATCAACCGCGCGGGTTGCCAGTTGCTCTGGCCCCAGCTCTTCCGCTGGCATATTGATGGTGTCACGCACCCAATCGACAATCTTCAGGCGCTGTTGCAGCTCTTGGCTTTCCGCTTCCGGCAGCTCAGCCCATTCAACGCTACGCTGCCCTTTCGGCCCGCGATAGCCCTGCCAAAACGCCCAGCTGTTTTCCAGGTCCCAGCCTTCCCCGGCCAGTTTCACTTTCTTGATGCCCTGGCCATCGATCCTGCGTGCCGCACGCTGGATCAGGCCCAGTTTGCCGGAATTGCTCAGATGGATGGTGATGCCTTGGTCATTGGTGCTCAGCAGCGCCTTTTCACCCCAGCGCGCATCGGCGGGTTGCTGGGATAGCGTGATCTGCATGATTTCGGTTGTCATAGCCTTACTCCGGATTCCCCCCTTCATTCTTCACTCTATCAAGCGAAATTCATTGGGGATTTTTATTGTATACCCTATGGATTTCAAGTTGCAGCTAGGCGACAAGCTATCTCATCCCCAGGAGCTTACTTTTGGGTAAGTGACTGGGGTGAGATAGCGCAGGTAACAACGCTGCGGCTTGAAAGACGACGGGTATGTCGGATACAAAATAAAGGGGCTGCCTTTGGCAGCCCATTTCGCTATTTACTCTGCTTCATCTAACCAGACCAGCAGGATCGCTTCCAGTATTTTTTCATTGGAAGCCTGCGGTTCGTCGTCAAATTCTTCCAGATCGCAAATCCACTGGTGCATATCGGTGAAACGCACGGTTTTCGGATCGGTATCTGGATAGGCATCGTACAGGGCTTCGCCGATTTCGCGGCTGTCTGTCCACTTCAGTCCCATTAGTAGCTCCTAGTGCTCGCGTGCGTGGTTGACGGTATAACGCGGCATTTCGACCACCAGATCGTCTTTGGTGACCCGGGCCTGGCAGCTCAAGCGGCTTTCCGGCTCCAGCCCCCAGGCTTTGTCCAGCATGTCGTCTTCCAGCTCGCTGCTTTCGGCCAGGGAATCAAACCCTTCACGCACGATGCAGTGGCAAGTGGTACAGGCGCAGGATTTCTCACAGGCATGTTCAATTTCAATACCGTTACGCAGTGCGACATCGAGGATAGTTTCCCCAACTTCCGCTTCCAGTACTGCCCCTCCGGGCATAGATCTTGATGGGGCAGGAAAACAATTTTCGGCATGGTTAAACCTCATCCACAGAATGGCCAGCCAGCGCACGGCGAATGGAGGCATCCATGCGGCGCGCGGCAAAATCTTGGGTTGTTGCATCGACTATTTTTATTGCAGCCTCGATCGCAGCAGGATCGGAGCCTTGCATCACTTGCTGGAGCTCGGCTACCGCGTTGTTGATAGCCAGGCTTTCTTCGTCACTCAACAGAGCGGCATCGCTGGCCAGTGCACCTTGCAGGCTTTCCAGCACACGGGAAGCTTCTACCCGTTGCTCCGCCAGCTTGCGAGCACCGACATCGCTTTGCGCATTGGCCATCGAATCCTTCAACATGCCGGCAATTTCGGCATCGGACAGGCCATACGATGGCTTGACCTGAATGGAGGCTTCGACGCCAGTGGATTTCTCCATCGCCGTCACGCTCAGCAGGCCGTCTGCATCCACCTGGAAAGTCACACGAATATGTGCCCCACCGGCAGGTAGCGGCGGCAAGCCACGCAGCGTAAAGCGCGCCAGCGAACGGCAATCTTGCACCAGTTCACGCTCGCCTTGCAGCACGTGGATCATCATCGCGCTCTGACCGTCTTTAAAGGTAGTGAACTCCTGCGCACGCGCCACCGGAATGGTGGTGTTACGCGGGATCACCTTCTCAACCAGGCCACCCATGGTTTCCAGGCCAAGCGACAGCGGGATCACGTCCAGTAGCAGCATTTCGCTATCCGGCTTGTTACCTACCAGGATATCCGCCTGGATAGCAGCACCGATCGCCACCACCTTGTCCGGATCGATCGACGTCAGCGGCGTACGGCCAAAGAACTCGCCCACCTGTTCGCGTACCAATGGCACACGGGTTGAGCCGCCCACCATCACCACTTCCAGCACCTCATCGGCACTGACGGCGGCATCTTTCAGCGCGCGGCGGCAAGCCATCAGGGTACGTTTCACCAGCGAAGCAATCAGCGTTTCGAACTGTTCGCGGGTCACTTCACCCTGCCAACCAGCAATATCTACCGTGGTGCTCTGCGCATCGCTCAGGGCGATTTTGACCGCAATCGCGGCATCCAGCAATTGGCGTTGCACACCATGATCGCTACGATCGCTAATGCCGGCCTGTTCACGCAGCCAGTCCGCCAGCAGATGATCGAAGTCATCGCCACCCAATGCGGAATCACCGCCGGTAGCCAGCACTTCAAACACGCCACGGCTGAGGCGCAAAATGGAAATATCGAAGGTACCGCCACCCAGATCGTAAACAGCGATCACCCCTTCCTGACCTGAGTCCAACCCGTAGGCGATAGCTGCGGCGGTCGGTTCATTCAACAGGCGCAGCACGTGCAGGCCAGCCAGACGCGCAGCGTCTTTGGTGCCTTGGCGTTGAGCGTCGTCAAAGTAAGCAGGAACGGTGATCACCACCCCATCAAGTTCACCTTCCAGCGCCGCTTTAGCGCGGGTAGCCAGTGCCTTGAGGATATCGGCAGATACGCCAACCGGGTTAACCAGGCCTGCGGCGGTCACGATCATTGGCAGGCCGTTATCGCTGGCCTGGAACTGATACGGCAGGTTTGGATAGCGTTGTTGCACGTCCGCCAAAGAGCGGCCCATCATGCGTTTGACAGAGCTGACCGTATTGACCGGATCTTGTGCCGCCTGTGCACGAGCGCTCCAGCCAACCTGATGTTCGGTGGCCTGATAATGCACCACGGAAGGGAGCAGATAGCGCCCTTCAATGTCGGCCAGCGTTTCGGCCTGGCCGCTACGCACCGTAGCCACCAGCGAGTTGGTGGTCCCCAGATCAATACCGGCAGCCAGGCGGCGCTGATGCGGCGCAGCCGTGAGGCCAGGCTCACTAATTTGTAATAAGGCCATTTACAGAGCTTCCAAAATCAAGATCAAGAATCTATTACTCAAAACCCAGCAATTTTTCTTCGAGTTGTTCAATCTGTTGCTGGAGCTTGTCCAAAAAGCGTAACTTGCGCACGGTATCGGCAGCCTGTGACCACTGCTGATCATCCAGCTCCTGCAGCATCTGCGCGCTACGCTGTTTGAAGGTCTTGTTCAGGCGCGTGGCGAAGGCAGCCAGTGCGTTTTGCGCATCCGGCGAGCGTTCAATGGCATCAAGCTCTTCACGCAGCTCCAACTGTTCCATCAGGAACGCGGTGTCGCGCAGGGTATGTTGCTCGTTGCCCAAATCAAAGCCGTGCAAAGATAGCATATACTCGGCACGTTTTAACGGGTGCTTCAGCGACTGATAGGCTTCATTGATGGTCGCCGCCTGCTGCAACGCCATCAGGCGTTCACGCTCCGGTTGGAGGGCATGGCGATCGGGGTGAAATTGGCGCTGCAAATCTTGATAGCGTGAGGTAAGCAAGCTGCCGTCTACGCTATAGCGGACCGGCAACCCGAATAAAGTAAAGTAATCCATAGCGTGCTCGGGGCGTTATCGTGATGATTGAGGTTCCCCCGTGGGTCACGGGGGAGCACGATGGACTGTCAGACGTTAAAGCTTTCGCCGCAGCCGCACTCGCTTGAGACGTTCGGGTTGTTGAACTTGAAGCCTTCGTTCAGACCTTCCTTGACGAAATCAAGCTCGGTACCGTCCAGATAGACCAGGCTCTTGCCGTCAATGATCACCTTGACGCCTTTGTCTTCAAAAACGATATCATCGTCGTTCGTTTCATCAACAAATTCGAGCACATACGCCATTCCGGAACAGCCGGAAGTTCGCACGCCCAGACGCAGGCCGAGACCTTTGCCACGGTGGTCCAAAAATGCCTGAACCCGCTGCGCGGCGCTGTCGCTCATGGTAATCGACATAACAACCTCTTCAATCTTAGCCCGCAAAGCGGGCTAACTGACTCAATAATAACTACTTGGCGCTGTGCTTGCTCTTGTAGTCGGCGATCGCTGCTTTAATGGCGTCTTCGGCCAGAATTGAGCAGTGAATTTTAACCGGAGGTAACTCCAGTTCTTCGGCGATCTGGGTATTTTTGATCGCTTCGGCCTGATCAAGAGACTTGCCTTTCATCCATTCGGTCACCAGCGAGCTGGAGGCGATGGCGGAGCCGCAGCCGTAGGTTTTGAAACGGGCATCTTCGATAATGCCTTCGTTGTTGACCTTGATCTGCAGCTTCATCACGTCGCCACAGGCCGGTGCCCCTACCATACCGCTACCGACGGTAGGATCTTCGTTATCAAACGACCCTACGTTACGCGGGTTTTCATAATGATCGATTACTTTTTCGCTATAAGCCATGACGTTGCTCCTGGAGCCTGAGAATTAATGATGTGCCCATTCGATGCTGTTGATATCCACGCCCTGCTTGAACATGTCCCACAGTGGGGAGAGATCGCGCAGACGGCCAATGGATTTACGCACCAACGAAATGGTGTAATCGATCTCTTCTTCCGTGGTGAAACGCCCCAGGGAGAAACGGATCGAGCTGTGCGCTAACTCATCACTCATACCCAGTGCACGCAGCACATAGGAGGGTTCAAGGCTGGCAGAAGTACAGGCTGAGCCTGAAGAAACCGCCAAGTCTTTCAACGCCATGATCAGCGACTCACCTTCAACATAGTTGAAGCTGACGTTGAGAATGTTCGGTGCACCGTGTTGCAGATCGCCGTTCAGATACACTTCTTCCATATCTTTCACGCCGTCCCACAGACGATCGCGCAGAATGCGCAGGCGTGCCATTTCGCTGGCCATTTCTTCTTTGGCAATACGATAGGCTTCACCCATGGCAACGATCTGATGTACTGCCAGGGTACCGGAACGCATACCGCGCTCATGGCCACCGCCGTGGATCTGGGCTTCGATGCGGATGCGCGGCTTACGCTGCACATACAGGGCACCAATACCTTTCGGGCCATAAATCTTGTGGCCGGAGAAGGACATCAGATCTACTTTCAGCTTGCTCAGATCGATAGGCAGTTTACCTACGCTCTGGGTTGCATCGACGTGATAGATGATGCCACGCGCCCGGCACATTTCGCCGATGGCGGCGATGTCCTGCACCACGCCAATTTCGTTATTCACGTGCATGATGGAAACCAGGATGGTGTCTTCACGCATCGCGGCTTCGAGAACCTGGAGATCGATGATCCCGTTGCTCTGCGGTGCCAGATAGGTGACTTCAAAACCTTCGCGCTCAAGTTGGCGGCAGGTATCCAGCACGGCTTTATGTTCGGTTTTGCTGGTGATGATGTGCTTGCCTTTCTTCTGATAGAAGTTGGCAGCGCCTTTGATCGCCAGGTTATCGGATTCGGTGGCCCCAGAGGTGAAGACGATCTCACGCGGGTCCGCGCCAACCAGTTCAGCGATTTGGTTACGGGCGATATCAACCGCCTCTTCCGCCTGCCAGCCGAAACGGTGGGAACGGGAGGCCGGGTTACCGAAAGTGCCGTCCAGGGTCAAAAACTGCATCATCTTCTCGGCAACACGCGGGTCCACAGGGGTCGTGGCCGAGTAGTCCAGATAAATCGGTAATTTCATTGCTCTTGTACTCCGTACATCACTTCCAAAAACCAATAAATTAGTCGTCAGCTGCTTATGCGCGCAGATTAACGTTGATCGTTTCTTGCAGACGACCGTTGGCCGTGCGGCGCGTATCGCTATTTTGACGGTCTGCCACGTCCAGCACTTCCTGGTTGTTCACCAGTTCGGCCAGCGTAATATTGTTCAAGAACCCGCTGATGCGCTCGCTCAGATCGCGCCACAGAGTATGGGTCAGGCAACGATCGCCCCCCTGGCAGCCTTCTTTACCCTGGCAACGGGTGGCGTCTACAGATTCGTCGACTGCGGAAATCACCGCGCCTACGGCGATAGCGTCCGCGTCTTTGCCCAACAGGTAACCACCGCCTGGCCCACGCACGCTGGCCACCAGGCCATTCTTACGCAGACGGGAAAACAGTTGTTCCAGATAAGAGAGCGAGATACCTTGGCGTTCGGAAATATCCGCCAGTGGTACCGGCCCTTCCTGGGAGTGTAATGCCACGTCGAGCATGGCAGTTACTGCATAACGGCCTTTGGATGTCAGTCTCATAGCTAATTGGTTACCTGTTGGTCAAACATGGGCCAAATTCTGACATTCCCGAGTAAATCAGTCAACTATTTAACCTACTAATTTACTCAAGTATTCGTGCTTTTTGTGCGCTTTGCTATCCGATGCATATAAAATACACCTTATAACCCCCAGATAAGCAATACTATCTTGCGTAACTGCGGGTGACAGCAAAATTAATTACCTTGCTGTTTATCCTGTTTCTCGATCGAGGTCAGCATGCCACGCAAGATATTCAGCTCCTGCGCTTCCGGGCGTGCCCGAGCAAACAGGCGGCGTAAACGGTTCATCACCTGCCCTGGATGGGCGGCGCGGATAAAGCCGGTGCGCACCAGCGTCTGCTCCAGATGCTGATAGAAGCGTTCAATATCATCCACCAGCGGATACGGCGACTCTTCCACCGGTGCAGCCTCTTCCTGCTGGCGATCGAGGAAGGCAACGCGAACCTCATACGCCAGGATTTGCACCGCCATGGCCAGATTCAGCGAGCTGTACTCCGGGTTGGCAGGAATGGCGACATGATAATGGCATTTCTGTAATTCGTCATTGGTTAGCCCAACGCGTTCACGGCCAAAGACCAACGCAACCGGCCCCTGCTCGCCTTCCTGTACCGCGCGTACGCCGCATTCGCGAGGTTCCAGCATCGGCCATGGGAGAGTGCGCGAACGAGCGCTGGTGCCTACCACCAAGCGGCAACCCGCAATGGCTTCATCAAAGGTATCGACAATCGTGGCGTTGCCAATCACATCGCTGGCGCCTGCGGCCAGGGCGATCGCCTGGGAATCGGGTTTCACCAGTGGATTGACCAGATAAAGGTTGGTTAACCCCATGGTTTTCATGGCACGGGCAGTAGAGCCCATGTTGCCGGTATGAGAGGTTTCAACCAGAACAATGCGGATATTGTGCAGCATACAAACTCTGAGCGTTGCGGAAAATCGTAGCATCCTAACACAGTCGTAGGTATTTTGCCGAACACCTGCTATACTTCGCGCCGTTTCCTGTTCTTTAACATCCTGTGGAAGATACCCATGCATCCGATGCTGACTATCGCCGTGCGCGCTGCGCGCAAGGCTGGCAACCTGATTGCCAAAAATTACGAGACTCCAGACGCTGTAGAAGCGACACAAAAAGGTTCTAACGACTTTGTCACTAACGTCGATCGCGAGGCTGAGCGTCTGATCATCGAAATCATCCGTAAATCTTACCCGAAACACACCGTAATTGGTGAAGAGTGCGGTGAGTTAACCGGTGAAGATCAGGATGTACAATGGGTGATTGATCCACTGGATGGCACCGCCAACTTCATCAAACGTCTACCACATTTCTCCGTTTCCATCGCCGTACGCATTAAAGGCCGTACCGAAGTGGCCGTGGTTTACGATCCAATGCGCAACGAACTGTTCACCGCCACCCGTGGCCAGGGCGCCCAGCTCAACGGTTACCGTCTGCGCGGCACCAATGCCAAAGATCTGGATGGCACCATCCTGGCGACCGGCTTCCCGTTCAAAGTCAAACAGCACGCACCGGCTTACATCAACGTGCTGGGCAAACTGTTCACCCAATGTGCCGACTTCCGTCGTACCGGTTCCGCTGCGCTGGATCTGGCCTACGTTGCCGCTGGCCGCGTTGATGGTTTCTTTGAGATTGGCCTGAAGCCTTGGGACTTTGCTGCTGGCGAACTGCTGGTACGTGAGTCTGGTGGCTTGGTCACCGACTTTGTTGGCGGGCATAACCACTTCAGCTCTGGCAACGTGGTTGCCGGTAACCCGCGTGTGGTGAAAGCATTGCTTTCCAATATGCGTGAAGAACTGAGTGAAGCGCTGAAGCGTTAATCTCGGGCGGCATCAGGCTACTGATGTGGCATTACCCCTTGATTATCCAGACGGGCGCAGCATGCAGCGCCCCTACGTTTTGAGCCGGTGGGGTTGTCGGCAATGCTGCTGAATTTGTAGGATTCGGCCGTAGGGGCTCAGCATGCTGAGCCCGTTTAATAACAAGCACGTTTTCTACTGCAAACTGCTCAACCATTCATTCAGCCGCTGTTGGATATAATCCGGCGCCAGCTTCTCCTGCTCCAAACGCGTTCCTGGGTAATTTCCCGCGATCAACGCCTCAAACAGCACTAGTTCATCCGCCGTCAGGTGCGTTGGCACTACGGTCATCGAAGAATCCTCATCAACCATCATCGCTGAATAACGCATCACGGTAGTATGATCCATCATCAGAGCCGTCAGTTGTGGCAATTTGCTGCGGGCATCGCTCAACACATGCAATCCCCACGAGTCGATATCGCCCCAGTAAGCGACCTGTTTATCGGCCAGCCAGGGAGCATCCAGCCAACTGACATTCTTCCCTCCGCCGGCTACCGCTATCGTATCTGCCAATAAGGGTAATCCCAATCCTGACTGCACATTCTCCACCACCAGAATATGTTTGGCCGGTAACGGTTGTTGTCGCAGCTCATCCACCGTTAACTGCAACAACCCTAATCCCCCCAGCCTGGCCTGCGCGGCGGCGCATAGCGGGCGTACCGTTAACCAGCCTTTATGATTGCCTTTAACATCCAGCCAGTTAGCCAAACCACCTTGTGCTTCGATCGCTCCATCATGCAGGCAATCGAGCAGATCGCTAATCAAGCGAACATATTGCTCGACAAATTTGGTATCAACGCCTTGCAGCGGTAAAGCACGCAGATACTGGCCATTCCCCATGCCGGGTTTAAGCTGAGGAATTAACTGCTGTAACCGCTGAATATCTATTGGGGATAACGAGGCTAATAACTCCAGGTAATTCACCAATACCGGGTACAATTTGGCCTCTATCGCCAATAATGGCGCCATATTTCGTACCCAGCTATCGCTGCGGGCTTGCGCCTCTTTGCCCAGATAAGCCAACAAGCTGGTGATATCCTCAAGCACCAACGCCATCGGCACCCGCTGGCTCCCTAACGTTCGATAATTACGTTCTTCCCACTCAAGCCATTGCTGCTGCGGAAATTGCCGCCAGGCACCGACGTAACGCTGAAAATGGGCCAGGTCAGCTAATATTGCCCGATTCGTCGGTGGTTTCAGCGAAACGCGTATGGGAAAAGGGCGTTCCCCTAAAAGACGGGCTTTCAAATTGCCCCGGTGAAGCCACTCACGCTTCGAGATCATGGCATAAGCCTGCTCAGGCAAACGCCCCCAATCATCCGCCATGTTGACCAACCTCGGTCAATTCGATGCCCAGGTTTTGCGCACGGCGTTGGCGTGCCGTATCCAAGCGCCGATCGATTTCCGCCCAGGTGACTTCACACAGGCGGCTTTCATGGTTCTTGGCATCACGTTCGGCAATCAGTAAAGAGCGCGCAGATTCACGCGCCAGGTTGAGGTTCTTATAGGGCGTAATGATATTGACGTGAATGTGCAACTCACGGAAGACCTGCAATACCCGGCGGCTGACGGCCTCCGCCGTATTGGAAAAGGCCTCATCCAGAAACACCGTACAGTAAACCGGCCGATCCTGGCCTTCGGGCGTCAACACATAGGCCAGGCTGGCGGCGACAATAGTGCCAGCGAAGGATTCTTTCTCTCCACCGGATTTACCGCCCGAAGATAGCAGGACGTCACGCACCTCATGATTGGCCATATCTCGCTCTTCGGCAAAGAAAGACATTTGATAACGCGCATCCAACAGGCGCAGGCTTTCCTGCGTTCCCGAAGAAACCGGATTGCTGGCTTTCTCGAGGATCCCTACCACCAGCCTTAGCTGCTGATAGCGGGCCAGATGATCGTCACTGGTTGCCTGAGCGAAAACCTTATCCAACTGGCGATTAAAATCCTGCACATGAGGATACAGTTCGGTCTTGGTACCCAACTTCAAGTAGCTCCCGGCCCGGAACTCGGTGCGAGCCAGCACTTTATTGATCGTCGCAATCCGCTCCAGAATATCATCGCGTTCGGCATCAATGCGCTGACGAATACGCACCATTGACTGGGTGGCGTGCTTGTTTAGACGTGCTTTGAACTGCTCCACCAAGGCTGGCAGACCTTCACGCTCCAACTGTTCGAGGTGTTGTAAATACTCTGGCAGACTGTCGACACCGGCTCCCCAACTGCCTGCGATAATTTCCCACTTGGTACGGAAGGATGACATGCTGCCCACCGCTTCCCGTAGGGCAGTGTTCTTGCGATCGCTGGCTTTATCCTGAGCTGTCACCAACCGCTTGCGATGTGATTCAGCCAAAAACGCCAGTTGAGACAGCTCCGCGTCGTCCAAAGCCCCGACTCGTTGTTGCAGCAGAAGACGCACTTCGTCTTCCATCCCAGGCTCAGCAGCCTTGCTGGCTTTATCCTGCTCGCGCTGCGCGTTGGCTTTTTCATTATCCAACCCGCCTTGGCTGGCATTCTTGCGGTCTTTCTCTCCCCGCAAAGTGGCTAAACGCTGCTTGGCCTCTTCCCAACTTGCTTTACACTGCTGGAGATCGCTCCCCGAAGCCACCCACTGATTAAGCTGCTGCTCAATCCGGCCAACCTTGCCTTGCCACAACGGAGCATCGATATCTTCCCAACGATAGCGAGGCAGTTTTTGCCACAACGCCTCCCGCTGGTTCACCTCATCCAGATCGATGCGCGCCGATTCCAGCGCCTTTTGCGTTTTGCTCAGCTCACTGCCTGATGACTTGATATCCTGCTCTAACAACGCAATACGCGTCTGGTTAGAAAACCCCAGTTGCCATGCCCGCCGATCGTCAACCTTATGCTGATCCTTTTTCTCAAAACGACCTTGGTCGCGATGGATCAACCCTTGCTGAGTCATGGAAAATGCGGTGGCATCCAGGGTTTCGACCGTATCGACACAGTGCAAATCAAAACGCGCCAGATGGTGTTGCAGCCAGCTGCGGTAAGGATGCTCGCGCCAGGTTAATTTATGCAGGTAGCCATCATGATGGAACGCGGGCTGGGCTGACGCGACAGCTTCCCGAACCACCTGCACTCGAACATGAAGCCCGGTATGGCGCTGATTCAGCCAGCGGGTCACTAAATGAAAACTCGCCTCCGGCACGGCTAGCGTCGTGCGTATACCGCCCAATGCCCGTTCTATAGCCCCCTGCCAATGTTGCTGATCCGGGTCAACATCCAACAGCTCCCCAATAAACAGACATTGTTCACGTGGCAACGCCAAGGCAGCCACCATTTCGTCACGCAAACGTTGGAAACGCAGATCGATATTCGAATCGGGCCGGGCGCGTATCCCTTCCAATTCCTGTTCAAGTTGGCGCAACTGCCCCTGCAAGTTTGCCAACTCGGCGCTCAGCGCGCCAAATCCATCTTGAGCTGCGCGCTTTTCATCGCTAATGGTTTGCAGCTTTTCTCGCGAAATCGCCTGATTATGCAGAAAGACACCTTCACGCAGGCTAGTCTCCAGCCCCAGCGCTTTAACCTCTTGCTGATACTCCGAGGCTTTAACTCCCACGCTTTCCAGTTGACGCTGAGCCTGCGCCAACTCTTGTTTGATGATTTCGATCCGGTCGCCACCGGCGTTAATATAATCCGTATGCGTTTTTTCAACCTGCTCCTGGGTTTCTTGCTCATCGCGATCCAACTGCCTGATTTCCAGCGCCAGCGCGTCCAGTTGGTTTTGTAACCCTTTGATCCGGCTATCCCACAGGCGAAAACCACATTCCCCCATGTAAACCGGTAAGGCATCAAGCTGGGCCGTCAGCCGTTTGATCTCCGCTTCACTGCTGCGCAAGCTACGATCTAAATCGGGGAATCTGATCAGGTGATCCCGCTGATTGCGAGCATCCAGCAAACGTTCATGGATCGCCACCAGATCGGCAAACTCATCCACCACTCGGCGGGCATCGTCTTTAACACCGCTGGCTTCCAACACCAGTTCACGGATCAATTCGGTTAAATCATCGATTTTCTTTAAACCCAGCGCCCGCGCCAGCAATGCCGGAGCATT
Organism: Serratia sp. 3ACOL1; assembly: GCF_003668775.1. Lineage (NCBI taxonomy): Bacteria > Pseudomonadati > Pseudomonadota > Gammaproteobacteria > Enterobacterales > Yersiniaceae > Serratia > Serratia sp. 3ACOL1. The sequence goes on from NZ_CP033055.1 coordinate 3,016,256, forward strand.
TTTATTTTCCATATGCAGGCAGCGCCGGTAAGTTTCCTGATAATCACTAAAATTATCGCCGCATGGCGTAATGGCGGGATCTTCTTTCAACCATTGGTTCAAGCCACGTACGTTGCCTTCACCAAAGCGATCTAACAGCTCTTTCAAGGCAACATCGCGCCTGGCCACCAGATAGATCCGGCTAATGTCCGCCAGCGCGTGGCTGTGTTTGGTGGTCCAGAATAGCGCTGCCAACACGATGCAAGAGCCATCGTCGGCACGGTATAACGCCCTTAATGCGGTAAGCACTGGCCCTTCACGCTTGCTTTTGACCCGCGTTTTGGCTCCGTCATGCTCCGAGCCGAAACTGCCGCGCATATAGGACACCAGCGAACGATCGGTGCGATCCCCCTGCGCCGCGGCAATATTAAACGAGGCTTTACCCGCGGGCAGCAGCAGCGCCATCAGGCCATCGATCAGCGTCGATTTACCTGACCCGTTATCCCCGGTCACCAGCGTGCCCAACGGATCGATGACGGCCGTATGCAGTTGATGAAATGAGCCCCAGTTATAGACGGATAACTCAGCCAGTCTGATTTGCCCACAATCAGCACCAGCCAGCGTCAATTGTTCACTCTTCGCCATCATCTGCTTCCTCCTTGTTAGCCGGAGAGGTTCCCGCATTCAGAGCCAGCCGCTCATACTCTTCGAGCATAGCCTCCAAAAATGCCGCATTGACCACATAACGAATGACCGGGGTAATTTCATAGCGCTCACTCTCACCACGGATCGCCGACAAAATATAGCGCTCGGCCATTTTATCTAACGCCGAATTCAGCTTCTTTCTATCCGCCTTGCTGTTATTGGTTAACGGCAGAAAGGGCGTCAGGTGGCTTTCGATACGCTCAATGTCAATGATCACACGCTGTTCGCCTGCGCGTTCCCGCTCCTGATAATGCTTGCGTAGTACCAACAGCAGTAAGGTGTCATACAAGGACAAGGTCCGGCGGTTAATCAGGGAAATGGTTTCCGTCTCTTCATCTTCCTCCAGATCTTGCTGCAGGACAAAAGCCACTCCGCCCGGTTCATCCAGCAATAAACGTAGATACATATTGGCCAGGTGATTACCGATGACGGCCTGATGGCGACATAAGGCTTCAAACAGCTTGGGCTTTTGCGCGGCCAGTACGACGCCAACACGCAGCAGGCTAACGAGAGTACGCCGGATCTCCGGAGCTAACACCTCGGTATCAACTTCCGTTATCTCTGGTTCAGCGGTAGCAAGCTCTGGTGCCACCAAATCCAGCTCCAAATCCAGCCGCTCTTGCGGCTGTTTTGCCACTTGTTCAGGTTCGGGAGTTCGTTCCCGTTGCTCCTTGCTAAGCTGGCTTAAACGCCGCATGCGATCCAGTAAATCGCCTGATGACACTTTCTCTTCGCTCACAGCGCCAGCTCCCCCAAGTTCGCGGGAAACATGGCCGCACTCAGCAGATAGCCGGGTATCACCGCATTCAGTTGCACACCTTGTTTATCCGTCACCATTATGGTTTCCTTTTCATCCAGCTCTGTCGCTTTCACCGCTTTGGCAACGCGCAACCAGGCAACCAACTCTTCCAGCCCCATCTCTAACGGCTGCTGCTGTGCCAATGCGGCAAGGGTCATAGGGCCACCACGTTGCAATAGTTCCAGCAGGCACTGCGCCACTTCGAGCATTCTTACCGTGTCCAGATAGTCCAGCATATCGTCGCTGGGAATGCTGCCGTTAGTTTGAACTTCTACGCCAGAGGTATCCAACTGCTCATCGGGAGACTTCAGCAGCAGCGCATCTGGCGAGTAAAAGCGAATATGCCCAGTGGGTAGACGTACCGAGGTGCTGATTTTTAAGCTGTTCTGGTCTTCCTTGAAGCGGATCGCCAACCGCTCCAGCCGCCCCAACAGACGATCCACCGCGCGCTGTTCAGACAATGTCCCGCTTTCGATATAAGCACGCAAGCTCTCTTCGGTCTTACGGCGGATCAGAAATACCCGTTCACTTTCACGGCTCAGCTCACGCATCAGTTGCCCAAGAAACTGCTTCTGCTGGGCCGTTAATGATTCTGCGACCGGGAGATTCAGGATCACCTGTAACTGCTCACGAAATTCCGTCGTACGGTTTTGATCGCACAACAATTGGAAAAACCCCTCGAAGGCACTGCCAGCGTCAGTCTCGGTCAACAGTTGCTCTTTTTCCAACACCGCCAATAGCACTTCCCCTCGGCTTGCTCCCTGTTCGATCATCTGGATACGAATATCTTTATCCATGGTGCGGATTTCGTCTTCGACACGGCGAAAATCCCCCGTCAGCACCGAAGCCAACTGATAGATTTCCCGTAAGCGCTCTCGTTGCTGAGAAGGTGACAACTCAACGATCACCCCGGCCTTAACCGCGTCGATTTCACGTTGAATTTCACGCCTTTTCTGCTCAAGCACCGCCAAACGGCGATCGGGATTGGGGGAAATAGAAATGACAAAATCACGTACCGCATCTTGTACGATGCGTAAATGTGAGGCCGTGGTGGTGGCATTGTGCTGGTCTAAGGAGAGGCTGAAGCGTAGGGCTGTCTCACAGGCATCGGTTTTGGTCAGATGGCCGTCCAACTCACGTAACCACCCTGCCTGGATCCATTGGTTCAGATAGCTGGTCGCTGGACTTTCGGTGATCCAAATGCCCTGGAGGCGGCACTGTTCAAGGATGCTTTCCAACAGAATGCGGGCTCGCCCATAGGGCACTTCATTTTCTTCACTGAACAGATCGGCGACGAAAGCCAATATCAACGGGGCGTTATCTGCGCGTAATAACTTCCAGGCAATATTTTCCTGATAGATACGCCGGAATCTGGCTTGGAACTCATAGAAACTAATGATAAACCTCTCTTTCCTTATAAGAAATCCTGAGGGATTACATTAGGTTATTTTACTTATGTTAGCTCTGTGTTCAATATTTAATCTCGCGATCAACGGGAAAAAGGCCGTATCCCGCCACCAAATTCCGGCTGAGCGCTGACATACAGCAGCACACCGGCAAACAGCAGAATCAAACCTCCGGCTAACGCCAACGTCCCCCAAGCAACCGCACTCCAGGCCGCCGGTGCGCGTTGACGGCTGATACGTATCGCCAGCTTACGGCTGTAATGCACCAGCAGCGCCAATCCGGAAATCGTGATCGAGGTACCCAGTGCCATGGCCAGTGCCGACAACACGCCCCAGGTAAAAACGCCGATCACCTTGGAAAACAGCAAGACCAGGATCGCCCCGGAGCAAGGCCGTAGCCCCATTGCCAGCACAATAGCCGTTTTGGTACGCCAATCATTACCAGCTTGCAGTTCCTCATCGCTCGGCAAATGCCGGTGGCCACAACCACAATTCGCGCTATGCACATGATCGGCTGGCAAAGGCTGCAAGCTGTTGATGCGCAGTGCAGGCCGAGGGTGCATGGCTTTCACCGCCATAAACAAGCGCTTTAATGCCCGCCAACTGAGCAAGACGCCGAGCAGGATCACCAGAATAAAACTGCCCTTCTCCAGCCAGAAACTACTTTGATGCAACTGGCGGGAAGAGAGCTGCAGCACCACCAGCACTAGCGTGACCAGGGCAATCGCGACCAATCCCTGCACCACGGAGGCGGCAAACGTCAGCTTCAGGCTGCTTTTCAACCGTGCCGGGTGGGTAGCCAGATAGGTGGCGATCACCACTTTACCGTGGCCCGGACCCAGGGCATGCAATACGCCATAGCCTAGACTGAACAACATCAGCGCCACTCCCGCTTGCTGGGGATCCGCTTTTACCTGTTGCAGCAACGCCGCCATTTCCTGATGTAGCCCTTTCTGCCACACCACGCTTTGCATCAACAACTGCGGCCAGTAATGCCAAACCCACTGAGCCACCGCAGCCAGCAAAATGAAGAACAGCAACAACGGCCACAGGCTGAAGGCCCAATGGCGCTGAGGTTTGCTGGCCTGGCTGAGGTTTACTGACATGTTAACGTCACCCGCTGGGCAAACTGTTGCCCCAACGCCATATCTTCGCCGGGCGAGTCGTTCTTATCGAGAGACAGTGCGTAGGCTTGCAACGACTCATTCGGCTTTGGTGTCATCAGGCTGAATTTGCACTGCTTGGCCATTTCTGGCGGCAAGTGCAACGCCTTTTGATCCTGATAGGTCATGTCCACAAAATAGGTGGGATCGTAGGTGGCAATCTCAAACGGCTTACCTACCAGCGGCTGTGGCTCCGCCAGCGGCAACACAAACTCCAGCACGGCTTTATGGCCCTGCCGGGATAGATGGTATTCGGTTGGCAAGTTGAGGTATTTCACCGGTTTGCCTGCGCGGTAAATATCGGTGAAATAGTGCTGCCCGAGGACGTTAGCCATCACTTCCGCCGCCAGTTTTTTCCAGACTTCTGAATCGCTGTTGGCATTTTCTGCGTCATACAGCAGATCCGCCGAAGTGATCTCATCCATTACCCAAACCATTTTTAAACCGGTCAGCTTCTGATCCTTAGCCACAAAGGTGGTGTTCATATCGATAAAACTGTGTGGGTGGGCCAGTGCCCCCATGTTGATCATCATTACCAAGCAGGCCACCAGGGCGCGGAGTTTCATCATCCAAGCATACTTTTTATTGTTATAATATAACATCAACAAAACCTCAACCGGCGTGAACAAGCCGAATAACTGTGACGAAAGTAGTAAGCCGAAGTAAAAGCAGGGGCAACAGCCACGCCCCGCAGAGCCTTTTGCTATGCTTAAACATAATTTAAACACGACCTGCCAGAAGGTGATATGAGCCTGGAGACTTCTTCTGCGCCTGAGTTCTCCGGTCAACAACGGCGCTGTCATTTACTGCTGATGCTGTATGCGCCAGTGCCCTCGGTACAACTGGAGACAATCGGCCAAATCAACGGCGTAGACCTGCTCATTACCCGGCAAGATATAGCCGAGGTTGCCAGCGAGATCCAGCATTTCCATCATCTGGAAATCAGCGGCGACCCCGACGAAGGCTACCAGATCCAGGGCAGCGCGCTGGATCTTCGCTTGTGTCTGCTCCAATGGCTACGGCGAGCCTTGCGTTGCAGCCCTGAGTTTGTCGAACAACACTTTGGCCCTCAGTTTCAGCAGGCGATGAAGCTTCAGCACCAACAGCTTCCGGCACTGGAATTGTGCATCAACCAATGTGAACAGCGCCTTAACCGCCGTTTTGAGCAGCGTGACCGACTGTTTTTGCAACACTATCTTTGTTATTGCGTCTGGGCTAGCCAGCATCAGCGCCATCCTCAATTTGATCGCCGCCAGCATGAGTGGCTGCAAAGCAAGCCAGAGCACCTGGCGGCAGCGGAACTGCATCAAGCGCTGAATCAGCTATTTGGCCAGCTCGGTGATAGTAGAGAATGCGACTTCCTGGCGTTGATGTTTACCCTGCTGAAAAGTCACAGCTACCAAAGCAGCGATTCGCCAGAGGACCAACGCTTGATGGCGGCCATCGGGCAGGTGGTGGAACGCTTCCAGCAGATCTCCGGCATGCATTTCAGCAGCCAGGAGGGATTAATCAGCCAGCTGTTTGCCCATTTGGCCCCTGCCGTGGAACGCTGCCGGTTTGCTATCGGCATCGACAATACGCTACTGGAAGAGGTGGTCCGTAAATATCCCCGTCTGATGCGCACCACGCAGGAGGCATTAGCACCGTTTGAACAAGAATATGAGATTCAATTTTCGCGGGAAGAAGCAGGGCTAGTGGCGATCAGCTTTGGTGCCTGGTTGATGCAGGGCAACGCGCTGCAGGAAAAGCAGATACTGTTGCTGACGCTGGATAACCCGCAGTTGGAAGAAGAAGTGGAATATCAGATCCGCGAACTGACGCTATTGCCGTTGAATATCAAATATCAGCCGTTGCACGATTATCTGCTCGCAGGCGCGCCGCAAGGGATTACGCTGGTGATCAGCCCCTACGCCACACCGAGCCAGGAGCAACCACCCACACTGATTATTACCGAATTGCCGCTGGAGCGTCAGCAGCGCAAGGCGATCCGTGCGCTGCTGGAAAGCCATTAGCGGCCGCTGTTAACCGCCACCGCCGGTGGGCGAATAAACAGCGCTGGCACCACCACCGCGACCATCACCCAGAACACTCCGCCCTGATAATGCTCGAACAGGAAGCCGGCCACCACGGTCATCACGGCAATGCCGCCGCCCATCGCCAGCGCCGAATAAACCGCCTGCAGACGGATGACTTCTGCCCCCTGACGCGCCGCAATAAAGCGCATTGCCGCCAGATGGCAGACCGTGAAGGTACCACAGTGCAGCACCTGCACCAGCAGCAGCCAGCCGATTTCCGTCGTGGTTGCCATCAAGCCCCAACGCAACAGGCCGCATACTGCGGAAAGTAACAGCAGATTACGCGCGTTCCAGCGACGGAACAGGAAATTGCTGCTGGCAAAGATAACCACTTCGGCGACCACGCCCAAAGACCACAGGTAGCCGATAGTCGCCGCAGAGTAACCCGCCTCTTCCCAATAGATAGAGGCAAAGCTGTAATAACCGGCATGTGCCCCTTGCAACAGCGTCACGCACAGCAGAAAACGCCAGACAGGCCCTTCGCTGAGCAGTTCACGCCAGGAGCGGCTAGGTTCATTCTGCGCACGAGCCTCACCTTGTGGCTGCACGCTCGGTTTCAGCAACATGCCCACCAGCATCGCCAGGATGCTGACCAGCAGGCTGATCAAAATCGCATTATGGCCCCAAACGGACACCAGCTTGCCAGTTAACGCCGAGCCGATCACAAAGGCCAGCGATCCCCACAGCCGCACCCGGCCATAGTCCAGAGTGATCTGCCGTTGCCAGGTGGCAGCCAACGCATCGGTCAGGGGAACCAGCGGGGAGAAGAACAGGTTAAAACCGGCGATCACCAATATCAGCCAGGCCCAACCATTACCGAAGCAGAAGCCGACGGCAAACGCCAGAGAGAGCAATGCCAACAAACGCAACGCGGTGATTAAATAGGAGGGATCTTTAACGCGTGGAGCAATCAGCAGGCTACCGAGGAAGCGCGCTACCAAGCCAGCGCCGAGCAAGATACCGATGGTTTCAGGCGGTATACCTTCACCTTTTAACCAAACGCTCCAAAACGGTAGATAGATGCCATAGGAAAAGAAGTACGTGAAATAACTGAGAGCGAGCCAACGCGTTGATTGCAGAACCATGTTCCCTCCAGGATGAGGGCAATACTTTGACAGAGCTCACACCTTGCAGCAATCTTCATTCATGCCCAAAGGGCTAGAGTGCAAAGTAGTTCACAGTTTAGCTGCAACAAAACCAAAAAAAACCCGCCGAGGCGGGTTTATCTGCAAACCAATCGAAGTACTTAGGCGTAAACCGGGAAGCGAGCGCAGATATCCAGCACTTTCTTCTTGGTACGTTCGATAGTGGCTTCGTCGTTCAGGTTGTCCAGTACGTCACAGATCCAGCCAGCCAGTTCACGCACTTCGGCTTCTTTAAAGCCACGGCGAGTCACCGCTGGGGTACCCAGACGGATGCCAGAGGTCACAAACGGGCTCTTCGGATCGTTTGGCACGCTGTTCTTGTTAACGGTGATGTTAGCGCGGCCCAACGCGGCATCGGCTTCTTTACCGGTCAGGTTCTTATCGACCAGGTCCAGCAGGAACAGGTGGTTGTAGGTGCCGCCAGAAACCACTTTGTAACCGCGATCCAGGAACACTTTCACCATCGCTTTGGCGTTATCGGCCACTTGCTGCTGGTAAACCTTGAACTCAGGCTCCATCGCTTCTTTCAACGCTACCGCTTTACCGGCGATCACGTGCATCAGCGGGCCGCCCTGGCCACCAGGGAAGACGGCAGAGTTCAGCTTCTTGTACAGATCTTCATCACCACCTTTGGCCAGGATCAGGCCGCCACGCGGACCTGCCAGCGTTTTGTGAGTGGTGGTGGTCACGACGTGAGCATGAGGAACCGGGTTCGGGTAAACGCCAGCGGCAATCAGGCCTGCCACGTGTGCCATATCCACGAACAGGTAAGCGCCGATGCTGTCAGCGATTTCACGCATTTTTGCCCAATCAACCACACCGGAGAAGGCCGAGAAGCCGCCGATGATCATTTTTGGTTTGTGGGTCTGCGCCTGTTTGGCCAGATCGTTATAGTCAATCTGCCCGGATTCATCGATGCCGTAAGGCACCACGTTATACAGCTTACCGGACAGGTTCACCGGTGAACCGTGCGTCAGGTGGCCGCCGTGTGCCAGGTTCATCCCCAGGATGGTGTCGCCCGGCTGCAGCAGTGCGGTATAAACGGCAAAGTTGGCTTGAGAACCAGAGTGCGGCTGCACGTTGGCATAGTCGGCACCGAAGAGCTCTTTGGCGCGATCGATCGCCAGTTGCTCAACGATATCAACGTATTCGCAACCGCCGTAGTAACGCTTGCCCGGATAGCCTTCTGCGTATTTGTTGGTCAGTTGGGAACCCTGGGCCTGCATTACGCGCGGGCTGGTGTAGTTCTCAGACGCAATCAGCTCAATGTGCTCTTCCTGACGCACCACTTCCTGCTCCATTGCATGCCACAGTTCGGCATCATAATCAGCAATGTTCATTTCACGCTTTAACATCCGGCATCTCCTGACTGAAATCAGCTAGCTTAATTTACCCCTATGGGTGCTGGGCCACAGTGTAAACCGTTTCGGCCTATTGAAGATAGGTCTTGACAGAGGTTTTTACGCAAACGATTGGCATCAGGTGGCGTAAGGCTTTGAACCCTTAAAGGACGCATTTTGGCAACGGAGTTTTACTCATCAACAAAATGCGCTTTTTTCATGTTCTGTGAAGGCGATCGACGGTTAACAACCCCGCAACAACAACAGGGATATTTACAAGCATGAGAAAATTTCATAAGATGCATATAAAATACATCTATTAGATAATCATAAAAACATCCCCAAGGAGCCTCACCATGCTGGATAGTCAAACCATCGCCACCGTTAAATCGACCATCCCCCTGTTAGCCGAAACCGGCCCCAAACTGACCGCCCACTTCTACGATCGCATGTTTGCTCATAACCCTGAATTGAAAGATATTTTCAATATGAGCAACCAGCGTAACGGCGATCAGCGCCAGGCGTTGTTCGATGCTATCTGCGCTTACGCCAGTAATCTGGAAAACCTGGCCGCCCTGCTGCCTGCGGTAGAACGCATTGCCCAGAAGCACGCCAGCTTCAATATCCAGCCCGATCAGTATCAGATTGTCGGCCACCACCTGTTAGCCACGTTGGACGAAATGTTAAGCCCTGGTCAGGAAGTGCTTGATGCCTGGGGAAAAGCCTACGGGGTGCTGGCCAACGTGTTTATTCAGCGTGAAGGCCAGATTTATCAGGAAACGGAAAAGAGTGACGGCGGCTGGCGTGATTTGCGAGCCTTCCGCATCGTGAAAAAACAGCCGCAGGGCGAGGTCATATCCAGCTTTGTACTGGCACCGGTAGACGGCGGCCGCGTGGCCGATTACCAACCAGGTCAGTATCTGGCGGTTTATATTAACGATGGTAGCCTGCAACATCAGGAGATCCGCCAGTATTCACTCACCACCGCATCGAACGGGGAATATTACCGTATCGCGGTCAAACGTGAGGAACAGGGCGCCGTTTCCAACTTCCTGCATCAACAGGCCAAAGAAGGCGATATCATTCATCTCGCGGCACCACACGGCGATTTCTTCCTGCAGGTAGAACCTACTACGCCGGTGGCATTAATCTCGGCAGGTGTTGGCCAAACACCAATGCTGGGGATGCTTAACACCCTGCACGACAATCAGCATCCGGCCAACATCCACTGGCTGCATGCAGCAGAAAACGGCTCGGTGCATGCTTTTGCCGACGAAGTGGCGGATATTGCCGGGCGCATGCCTAATCTGAGCCGTCATGTCTGGTACCGTGAACCTAATGCCGATGATGTGCAGGGCCGCGATTATCACAGCCAGGGCCTGATGGATCTGAGCGCATTGCGTAGCGAGTTGAGCGATCCGCAGATGCATTACTACTTCTGTGGCCCAGTGCCGTTTATGCAGCACGTGGGTAAGCAGTTGCTTGAGATGGGCGTGGAGGCCGAACGTATCCACTACGAATGCTTCGGCCCGCATAAGGTGCTGTAAGGCTTCAGGTAAGGGGCTCAGCAATGCTGCGCCCCTACACCCTGTTATTTAGTCCGCTTCCAAGCATCCCGTACCTGCTCCGCCGTTACCGGCGCAGCCTGGTTCCCCCAGCTCCCGCGCAGATAGCTCATCAGATCGGCAGCCTTCTGATCGTTGAGCACCCAGCCATAGCCCGGCATAACGATCGCCGTGGCATGTTGGGTGACAGGCGTATGAGCACCCTCCAGCACCACGCGCAACGCAGTCAGCGGATTATCCGCCGTCACCGACAGATTGCCCGCCAGAGCAGGTATGACGTTGTCGCTCCCCTCCCCCTTATTGCCATGGCAAGTTGAACAGTACATCGCATAGATCTGTCCGCCTGAAGCCATACTTGCGCTTGATGCCGCCATGGTTGCTACAGGTTTCGGTGCCTCTATCTCCAGGCTGTGTACATACTGCGCGATAGCCTTTAAGTCGTCATCGCTGAGGTATTGCGTGCTGTGCGCTACGACATCGCTCATTGGCCCGGCCACTGCCGCATGTTGGCTACGGCCGCTTTTCAGCAGCGCAACCACATCATCCGGCTTCAACCCACGCAGGCTCGGCGCATACCAACCATCCAACTCTGCACCGCTCAGGAACTCAGGGATTGGTTATTCAGCCCTTTTTCCTGCATCGCCCAGCCGCGCGGAGTATGGCAACTGCCACAGTGACCCAACCCCTGAACCAGATAGGCGCCGCGGTTCCACTGGGCGCTTTGCTTACTGTCTGGCTGATAGGTTTGGTCTTCATGGAACAGCGTATTCCATACCGCTAACGGCCAACGCATGGACATTGGCCAGCTGATATCGCTTTCCCGGTTGGCAGTGTCTTGCGCCGGGACTTCGTGCATCAGGTAGTCATACAGAGCGCGCATGTCCTGCTCGCTCATTTTGGCGTAGGAGGTATAAGGCATGGCGGGATACAGACGATGCCCATCTTTGGCCACGCCCTGCCGCATGGCACGGTCGAACTCTGCAAAGCTGTAGCTGCCAATACCTTGCTGTTTATCCGGCGTGATATTGGTGGCATAGATATCCCCTACCGGCGTCGGGAACTTCATCCCGCCCGCCAGTTCCTTACCACCCGGAGCCGTATGGCAAGCCGTACAGTCCCCTGCCTTGGCCACGTATTCACCGGCGGACATGGCGTGAGCCGAGCCACCAGCCAGTAACAGCATCAGATACAACGGGCGCAGAGTCATACCCCCTCCTTGGCAGCAACCTTGCCGTAGGCCAGTTCATTCACGGCTCGCCAAGCCTGATCGATCGCCGAGTTGGCATAGGGGCTCCAGTCGGAATCGGAATTGGCAATGACGATCTTGCCGATCGGCTGCCGCGCGGTTTCGATAATCTTTTGGGATCCATCTTCATCATCGAACATGCCGTTGAGGAAATAGGAGTAACCGTGCGACCAGCGGTTGACGGTGATCGCCTGAATATCCCGCTGATGATCAAATCCGGCATCACCTAACATGCCCTGCAACTGTTCACGGATCATCTGCTCGTGTACCTCAAACGGAGTTCCTAGCAACAGCGCTCTTCCTTTGCGCGACTGTTCACGCGGGCTAAGGCCGCTGCCGGGCAATGTTGGCACATACACCATATGCAGCCCGATAGGCTGGTTTGGATCGCGTGGGTGCTGATATCCCCCCATGCTTACCGGGTAGTCCAGTTTCACCCGGCTATAAGGCGCAGTCGGGGCATAGACTTCGTGCACCCCCAGTTTGATAAACGGCTGCCAGTTGCGGATCACCACCTTGCTGTACACCAACGGCGATTTGACGTTCTGCTTCAGCGCCTCTTGCTGCTCGTGAGGCATTTCCGGGATCAGATAAGGGATCATCATGTTGTAACCGGCCATCACCACCTGCCCGGCACGTACTTTGACCATCTTCTCGCCGTTAATATAGGCCACCTCGGCCTTATCACCCACGTTGGCCACGTGCAGCCCGGTGCTGTTCAAGCGTAGTTTCACCGGTGACTCGGGGCGATCCAACTGGCTGTAATCAAACTTTGCCAGGATGACGTCGTTCATATCTTTGCCACCCGGTGCCACCGCCGGGATCAAATGGCGCACCATCAGGCGAGCCAGCGTGGCATTGCCATCCGGGAAGTGGAACACATAGGGATCGTCGAGATCGGCCTGCGATTCCTCATCCAGCGGCGGCAGGTTCATGCCGTTCAGGCCCGGCAGATCACAGATTCGGGCATCGCTGCATGAGGTCGCATCAATGCCGACGGCCTGAAAATCGTTGGTGGTTTGCTGGAAATAGCGGATCGCCATTTCGCTCAGCCCCACTTTCTCGCGTAGGAACTGGCTATAGCTGTGCTTGTCCAACCAGGCCATCTTCTCTTCCTGGCTCAGGCCCGGCAGGTAGTCTTTTTCAACGGTGTGCAGCGCAATCAAGGCCTGGCGATCGGCCTGCGGCAACGGGAAGTCGTTGATAAAATCTTCATAAGAGCGACCATTGAGGCGGTCACGCGGAATATCATCCGCCACCACTCGGCCCGGATCGCCACTCACCACCTTATCAACGCCAAAGTTCTGGCGATCGAAATAGACGCCACGGCTGAGATTCAGATCCGGGTAGAAAGTAGTGTCGAAGGCCTTTTCCATACCGTCCAGGCTAACGCCCAGGTTTTTCAATAGCCCCATGGCTACCGGGCTGAAGTTGGAACGTGGCGACTGTAACGATTCGCTGCCCCCGTAGCCGAGGAGGGTGCCGTTCTCGCTGCTGAATTCGTTACGCTTGGCGTGGCCGCCAAAGTCATCATGGTTATCAATCAGCAAAATACGTTGCTGTTTGCCCTTCATCTGCTGCCAGAAACAGGCCGCCGCCAGGCCGCTGATACCCGCGCCGACGACCACCAGATCGAATTCTTCCTCGATCGGCAGGCTGCCAAAATCAAAGGTTTTGCCATCACGCCCCAACTGATGGGCATGTTCGAATGAGCCTGGGTGATTGCCACGCAGACCAGTTAACGCGGGTGGGTAATACAGGGTTTGATGGGCGGCTTGCGGCGATGCGCGCAGGATCTGCATCGGCGTTAGCCCTGCGGCGATGGTGATCGCCACCCCATTAAGAAAATCGCGACGGGTGATAGCCATAAAAGCGTCCTTTTATTCTTTATTATTATCAGGCCAGCCGAAGCCAGCCTGAGAGCCGCGTTATTGTGCGTATAAATCCTGTCAGATCAAGCAGATTAGTGTTTGAACATGACGTGGCGAATGGTGGTGTAATCCTCCAGTCCGTACATCGACATGTCTTTGCCATAGCCAGACAGCTTCTGCCCGCCGTGCGGCATTTCGCTCACCAGCATAAAGTGAGTGTTCACCCAGGTGCAGCCATACTGCAAACGCGCGCTCAGGCAATGGGCACGCCCTACGTCACGCGTCCACAAAGAGGAAGCCAAGCCGTAATTGGAGGCGTTGGCCCAGGCCAGCACCTGCGCCTCGTCGTCGAATTCCGTCACCGTCACTACCGGGCCAAACACTTCACGCTGGACGATCTCATCTTCCTGGCGCGCGCCTGCCAACAGCGTTGGTTGGAAATAGAAGCCAGGGCCAGCGACTTTTTCGCCCCCGGTGACCACCTGGATATGAGGCAGTGCTTTGGCCCGATCAACAAAGCCAATCACCCGCTCCAGATGCTGGGAAGTGATCAACGGCCCTAATTCGGTACTGCTGTCCTCCGGTGGCCCGATCTTCAAGCTGGCCACCGCTTCACCCAGCGCTTTCACCAGTTGTGGGTAAATGCCTTTTTGCGCATAGATCCGGCAGGCGGCGGTGCAATCCTGCCCGGCATTGTAAAAGCCGAAGGTGCGGATGCCGTCAACAACCTGCTGAATATCGGCATCATCGAAGACGATTACCGGCGCTTTGCCCCCCAGCTCCATATGGGTGCGTTTAATTCCTGGAGCGGTATGGGCAATGATATGTTCGCCAGTAGCAATAGAGCCTGTAAGAGACACCATCCGCACCTTGTCGTGGCCGGTCAGCACATCGCCCACGCTGGCACCCCGGCCAAACAGCACGTTGAGCACGCCCGGCGGGAACACGCCAGCGGCCAGTTCGGCCAGCTTGAAGGTGGTTAGCGGCGTCTGTTCAGAAGGTTTGATCACCACGCAGTTCCCCGCCGCCAACGCGGGTGCCAACTTCCAGGCGGCCATCATCAGCGGGTAGTTCCAGGGAGCAATCGAAGCCACCACGCCCAGCGGATCGCGGCGGATCATCGAGGTATGGCCGGCCAGATATTCACCTGCAGCCATGCCACTCAGGCAACGGCTGGCACCGGCGAAAAAGCGGAACACATCGGCTACCGCTGGCAGTTCGTCATTCAGCGCGCAATGATAAGGCTTGCCACAGTTGAGGGACTCCAGCTTGGCGAAGGTTTCAGCATGCTGGTCAATCACGTCCGCCAGCGCCAGTAAGTGTTCGGCGCGCTCTTTCGGGGTGGTTTGCCCCCACTGTTCAAACGCCGCATCGGCGGCCTGCACGGCCTCTTCAACCTGCTGTGCGCTGGCCTCGGCCACCTGCACAATCACTTCTCCCGTCGCCGGGTTGTAGACCGGCAACTTTTCGCCCTGGCCGGTAACCAGTTGACCATTAATCAGCAGTTGGCTTTGCATAAGGTTATCCTTTGAAAATATTGGCATCAGCTATTTAGGGATTGAGGCATTACTTTCCGCTACCGGCGACGCTCTCTCCGCCTTTGGTCAGGTAGTACGCGCCCAGGATCGGGAACATCGTCAATACCATCACCGACAGCGCGACCACGTTGGTGATCGGCACATCACGTGGGCGGCCCAACTGGTTCAGCAACCACAGCGGCAGCGTACGTTCGTGCCCGGCGGTGAAGGTGGTCACAATGATTTCGTCGAATGACAGGGCAAACGCCAGCATGCCCCCCGCCAACAGTGCCGAGCCCAGATTCGGCAAGATCACGTAACGGAAGGTCTGCCAGCCATCAGCCCCCAAATCCATCGAGGCTTCGATCAGGCTGTGTGAGGTACGGCGAAAGCGAGCAATCACGTTGTTGAACACGATCACCACGCAGAAGGTGGCATGACCGATGACGATCGTCATGATCCCCGGTTCGATATTCAGCGCCTTGAAGGCCGCCAGCAGCGCCAGACCGGTGACGATCCCCGGCAAGGCAATAGGTAACAGCAGCAGCAACGAAATGCTGTCCTTGCCGAAGAAATCCCGGCGATACAGCGCCGCGGCGGCCAGCGTGCCGAGCACCAGCGCAATCGCCGTGGCCAGGCAGGCGATCTGCACCGAAAGCAGTACCGCATCAATAATGTCCTGCCGCCCCGCCGCCACGCTGAACCAATGCAGGGTAAAACCCCGCGGTGGGAAGCTGAACGCCGCGTCTTCGGTGTTGAAGGCGTACATGGCGATAATCACTATCGGGAAGTGCAGGAAGATCAGGCCACCCCAGGCGGCCAGTTTCAGCCCTAACGGCGCGCGTTCAGAGTGCATCGAAGGCCCCCAGGCGTTTCACAATCGAGAGATAAATGGCGATCAGGACGATCGGCACCAGCGTAAAGGCGGCCGCCATCGGCATATTGCCGATCGCCCCCTGTTGGGCATACACCATGCTGCCGATAAAATAGCCCGGCGGCCCCACCAGCTGTGGCACGATAAAGTCGCCCAGCGTCAGTGAAAAGGTGAAGATGGAACCGGCTGCGATACCCGGTACCGCCAGCGGCAGGATCACATAGCGGAACGTTTGGGACGGGCGCGCGCCCAGATCCGCAGAAGCGTGCAGCAACGAAGGTGGCAAGCGCTCTAACGCCGCCTGGATCGGTAAGATCATGAACGGCAGCCAAATATAGACAAACACCAGGAAGCGCCCAAGACCGGAAGTGGATAGCGTATTACCCCCAACGCCGGGAATGCTCAGAATGCTCGCCAATACCGGCTCCAGCCCCATATGTTGCAGGAACCACTGCGCCACGCCGTCTTTCGCCAGCAACAGCGTCCAGGCATAGGCTTTAACGATGTAGCTGGCCCACATCGGCATCATCACGGCGATATAAAAGAACGCCTTTACCTTGCCGCTGGTGTATCGGGCCATGTAATAGGCGATCGGGAATGCCAATACCGCACTGGCCAGCGAAACTACTACCGCCATGGTCAGCGTACGGACGATGATGTCGTAATTGGCCGGGTTGAACAGCGCGCTCAGGTTGGCGAAGGTCAGATCCGGCGTCACCGTCATGGTGAAATCGTCGAAGGTGTAAAAACCCTGCCACAGCAAGCTCAGCAGCGAGCCAAGATACACCGCCCCAAACCACAGCAGCGGTGGCACCAGCAACAGCAGCAGATACAGCGTTGGCTTGCGGTACAGGTAGGTTGAAATCGCGCGAATTTTACCGCCGGGCGCTGCCGGCTGCTCGATGCTCATGTCCATCTCACCTTTCCTCCAGCAGCGGTACCATTGCCTCTCTGGCCCAACAGGCGGTGACCGGCTGACCGATCAGGCGCTGCTGTGCCACGGCCTGCCACTGTGGGTTAGCCTGGCTGACCAGCAGTTTCTCACCGCTGCTCAGGGCGATTTCATAGCGTGTCGCCGCTCCTTGGTAATGGATATCCTGCAAGGTACCCTGAACCTGAACTTCCCCCTGCGCTGCCCCGCTTTGATCCAACAGGCGGATATGCTCTGGGCGGATCGAGAAGGTGGCCGATTGCCCCAACAACCGTTCCGCCAATTCGCTGCGTACCACATTGGACGTGCCGACAAACTCGGCAACAAACGGCGTTCTTGGCCGCATATACAGTTCGCGTGGCGCGTCTACCTGCTCAATACGTCCATTGTTGAACACCGCCACCCGATCGGACATCGACAGGGCTTCACTTTGATCGTGCGTAACGAAGATAAAGGTGATGCCCAGTTGGCGTTGCAGCTTCTTCAACTCCCCCTGCATCTGCTCGCGCAGTTTCAGATCCAACGCCCCGAGCGGCTCGTCCAGCAGTAGGACGCGTGGGCGATTAACCAATGCACGGGCCAGAGCCACGCGCTGACGCTGACCACCCGAAAGGTGCGCCGGTTTACGCTCGGCGGCGAATCCCAACGCCACGCTTTCCAACGCCTGATTCGCCCGCGCCAGCCGCTCACGCTTGGCAACGCCTTTCACCATCAGCCCGTACGCCACGTTCTCCAGCACCGACATGTGTGGGAACAGCGCATAGTCCTGGAATACGGTATTCACATCGCGCTGATAAGGCGGCAGGTTACTGGCCTCTTGCCCATGAATGCGGATGGAGCCCGAACTCAGTTGCTCAAAACCGGCGATCAACCGCAGGCAGGTGGTTTTACCCGAGCCAGAAGGCCCAAGCATGGAGAAAAACTCGCCGTCCTGTATTTCAACAGAAACCCGATCTACGGCGCGAACATCGCCGAAAATGCGCGAGACATCGATAAATTGCACTGCAATGGTCATGATGTACGCTCCAAAATATTGCCCCTCACCCCAACCCTCTCCCAAAGGGAGAGGGAGCTGTTAGACCCTGCTCTTTTGGAAGTAAAAAGGTCATCTCAGCAAACTCGATCGGTCCCCCACAGGGGAGACGTCTGGCGCTCGCAGGTGAGAACAGTGATAGTTATCTACCGCCCATAATGGCGATGTAGTCCTGGGTCCAGCGGCTATAAGGGACGAACTTGCCGCCCTCAGCCTGTGGCGTTTTCCAGAAGGCAATCTTGTCGAACTGGTTGAAGCCGTTGGTTTCACACCCTTTGTCACCGAGCAGGGTGCTGGCTTTGCAACCTGCTGGAACTGCTGGTAACGAACCAAACCAGGCCGCAACGTCACCCTGTACCTTCGGTTCCAGCGACCAGTTCATCCACTGGTAGGCGCAGCTTGGATGTTTAGCCTCGGCGTGCAACATGGTGGTATCTGCCCAGCCGGTAACCCCTTCTTTCGGGAATACGGTAGCGATAGGCTGGCCTTCGCCTTTCAGGGCGTTGGCCTGGTATGGCCAGGCGCTGGAGGCCACCACGCCTTCGTTTTTGAAATCGCTCATCTGTACCGAGGTGTCATGCCAGTAGCGGTGGATCAACGCATGCTGGCTGCGCAGCAGTTTCAGTGCCGCCTGATACTGCTCTTCGTTCAGTTGGTAAGGGTCAGTGATGCCAAGCTGGGGTTGAGTGGCTTTCAGGAACAGTGCCGCATCGGCGATGTAGATTGGGCCGTCGTAAGCCTGCACCCTGCCCTGATTGGTCTTGCCGTCCGGCAGGTTTTGTTGCTGGAACACCACGGCCCAGCTGTCTGGCGGCGTCGGGAAGGTTTTGGTGTTATACATCAGCAGGTTTGGTCCCCACTGATACGGCGTACCGTAGGTTTTTCCCGCCACGTTGTACCAAGGGCCGTTCAACAGGCGTGGGTCGATATTCTTCCAATTAGGGATCAGCGCGGTATTGATTGGCTGCACGCGCTTGCCGAAGATCAGGCGCAACGAGGCATCGCCGGAAGCGGTCACCAGATCGTAACCGCCTTTCGCCATCAGGCTGACCATTTCATCAGAGGTCGCAGCGGTTTTCACATTCACCGCACAGCCGGTCTGTTTCTCAAACTGGGTCACCCAGTCGTAATTCTTGTCGGACTGACCACGTTCGATGTAACCAGGCCAGGCGATGATGTCCAACCGCCCTTCCCCTTTGCCCAACTGCTGCGGCGTATCGGCGGCCTGAGCCATACCGCAAAGGATCGTCATACAGAGCGCGGTGACGGTGGTGATTGCGTGTGTTTTTCCCATCGTAATTACCTCGGTGTTGCGTATGTTTAAAGTGCGGCAAGGAACGGTTGCCGCCGATTTTTTATCGGCCGTATGACTAGAACGTAGATTTGAATTTCGCCATCACGTGCCGGACAACGCTGTAATCCTGTAATGAATCGCTGGAGAGATCTTTGCCGTAGCCGGAGCGCTTTAAGCCGCCGTGGGGCATTTCGCTCGCCAGCGTAAAGTGGGTGTTGATCCAGGTGCTGCCATATTGCAGATGCGCCGCGATGTGCAGCGCACGGTCGATATTCTGTGTCCACACAGAGGAGGCCAAACCGTATTCGGAGTCGTTGGCCCAGGTCACTGCCTGCTCCAGGGTGTCAAAACGCGTCACGCTGACCACCGGGCCAAACACTTCACGCTGGACGATTTCATCGGTTTGCAGGCAGCCAGCCAATAGCGTGGGCTGGTAGTAAAAGCCGGGGCCAGAGTGCGCCGCCGCGCCAGTGATCAATTCGATATGTGGTTGGCTGAGAGCCCGTTCGACAAAGCTGGCCACACGGTCACGCTGGCGGCTGCTGATCAGCGGGCCGATTTCATTATCTTCGTCGCGCTTGCGGGCAAAGCGCAGGCTAGAGACCGCTTCCCCCAAGGCTTCCACCAGCTTCGGATAGATGCCTGCCTGGGCGTAAATGCGGCAGGCCGCGGTGCAATCCTGCCCGGCATTGTAGTAACCAAAGGTGCGGATACTGCTGACGACCTCATCCAGATCGGCATCGTCACAGACGATCACCGGGGCTTTACCGCCCAGCTCCAGATGGGTGCGCTTGACGCTTTTGACCGCCGCCTGCAGGATTTTTTGCCCGGTAACGATATCGCCGGTAACCGAAACCAAGCGAACCTGCGGATGACCAACCAGATGGCTACCTACCCCTTCGCCACCGCCGTAGACAATGTTCAACACGCCTGGCGGCAGGATTTCCTGCAACGCAGGCACCAAGGCCAGAATGGTCAATGGGGTATGTTCGGAGGGTTTGAATACTACGGTGTTGCCCGCAGCCAGCGCCGGAGCAATCTTCCAGGCCGCCATCATCAACGGATAGTTCCATGGCGCGATGGAGGCCACCACGCCGATCGGGTCACGCCGGATCATTGAGGTATGGCCCTCAACATATTCACCGGCCAACTGACCTTGCTGGGTGCGCACGGCACCGGCGAAGAAACGGAATACGTCAATGGCTGCAGGGAGATCGTCGTTCAGTGCCTGATGGAAAGGTTTACCGCAGTTCAGCGCTTCAAGGCGCGCCAGATGTTCTGCCTGCCGTTCGATGGCATCGGCAATACGCAGCAGGATTGTTGCTCGGAAAGCGGGAGTGGTCCGTGACCAGTGGGAAAATGCCTGCTGCGCGGCGGCAACTGCTTGCCCCACCTGGGTTGGCGTTGCCTCAGCAATGGAAACCAGGGTTTCACCGCTGGCAGGATTAACAATGGTCTCCTGATGGCCTTCACCCTCGACCGACTCGCCGTTAATGAATTGCCGACAGGACAAACCTGAAACCAAATGTAACTCTGCCATTGCGCCGCCTTATGTGACAAAAACGTTAACTAAATGTGATAAGTTAGTTTTAATCAGACTAAGCGAGCGCACTGCGGACAACAAATTCTAAATACTGAAGGCAGCGTTCGATTAAATCGAAGGCTTGAGGCCGGTCATGTTCGTTTTGCTGTTCTCACGCGCAATGGTGAGGAATGGCGTCACCAATTCAGGCCGTGCGCTGCCACGCCGCCAGGCCAGGCCGATATCCAGCGGTTCCAGCAAATCCACCAGTTTGCGCGCTTCGATCATATTGCCCTCCAATGACCAGGCGCGGTAAGCCATATCCGGCAGGATGGCTATGCCCATGCCCGCGGCCACCAGGCTGCGCACCGCTTCGGTGGAGGCGGTTTTCATGGCGATCTCCGGCTTCAGGCCCGCTCGCCCCCAGATGCGCCGGGCATGAACGTCCATTTCATCAACGTTGAGTTGGATCAGCGGCTGTTTGGCCACGTCTGCCAAACCGATGCTTTCGTGCTCCAGCAGCGGGTGCAGCGGCGGCAGCCACAGGCGATACGGGGAGTGCATCAGCACTTCGGTCTGTAAGGCATCGCGGTCTTCAATGTTCGACAGGATCAGCACCCCGATATCTATTTCACCGCTCACCAGCAAATGCTCGATATAGGGTCGTTCGTCCTCAACCACCTGGATGGTTACATTGGGATAGGCAGACTTGAAGCGCTTAAGCAGCTCCACCAGGAAATACCCCGCCACCAGGCTGGTGACGCCGATGGTCAATTTGCCACTCAGGCTTTCGGTGCCCAGCTGCAGGCTGCGCTTGGCATTATCCACCGTTGCCAGGATCAGGTAGGACTGGCGCAGGAACTGGTGCCCCTGGTGGGTCAGGTTCATTCCCTTGGCGTGGCGCTCGAACAGCCGGACGCCAATGTCGGTTTCCAACTGCTGGATCGCCAGCGTGAGCGAAGACTGTGACACAAACACCGCCTGCGCCGCCGCCGAGATCGACCCGGTTTCGGCCACGGCAATAAAATGGCGGATTTGGCGTAACGTCATCATGGTAGCAACCTCAAACAAAACAGTTGGTTTGAGTGTAGATGCTCACCGGTAAGCCATCAGGAAATGTGTGAAAAACGCGATATCGTTCGCTTTTTTAGAACGCAAAAAGGGAGGGAGTGCACAAAAACCGCCAGACGTAACCAAATGGGCGCAGCATGCAGCGCCCCTACGCTTTGAGCCAGGGGATGACAATGTCGCCGAATAGGGGAGTCGCAAGTTGCACAAAAACCACCAGACGCAACCAAACGGACGTAGCATGGTGAGCCTGGGGATGGGAATATTGTTGGGTAGGAGTCGCAAGTGTTTGACCGTAGGGGCGCCGCATGCTGCGCCCGTTCCACAGTCTGCGATTAAATTGCTTCTTCGTCCTGCTCGCCGGTACGGATACGCACCACACGGGCCACGTCGAAGACAAAGATTTTACCGTCGCCGATTTTACCGGTCTGCGCCGTCTGCATGATGGTTTCCACACAGGTATCCACGATATCGTCAGCCACTACGATCTCGATTTTAACCTTTGGCAGGAAGTCGACCATATACTCAGCACCACGGTACAGCTCGGTATGGCCCTTCTGGCGACCAAAGCCTTTCACTTCGGTCACCGTCATGCCGGTGATACCTACTTCGGCCAGTGCTTCACGCACGTCATCCAGTTTGAAGGGCTTGATAATCGCGTCAATTTTTTTCATTTTTATTCCTTAATTACCAATTTTTACGGCCAAAGCCGGAGGTGATCGGGTAGCGGCGGTCTTTGCCAAAGTTACGGGCGGTAATGCGCGGCCCGACGGCGGCCTGACGGCGTTTGTACTCGTTGATGTCCACCAGGCGGATCACCTTGCGCACCACGGCTTCTTCAAAGCCCTCAGCAACCAGATCGGCGACCGATTTATCGCGCTCGACATAACCTTCCAGAATAGCATCCAGAATGTCATACGGCGGCAGGCTGTCCTGATCGAGCTGATCCGGCGCCAACTCGGCAGACGGTGGACGATCGATCACCCGTTGAGGGATCACGTAGGAGACGGTATTACGGTATTCGGAAAGCTTGAACACCAGGGTTTTCGGCACATCTTTCAATACGTCGAAGCCACCGGCCATATCACCATACAGCGTGCAATAACCGACAGCCACCTCGCTTTTGTTACCCGTGGTTAACACGATGCTGCCGCGTTTGTTGGACAGCGCCATCAGCACCACGCCACGGCAGCGGGCCTGCAGGTTTTCTTCGGTGGTATCCCGTGCGGTATCAGCAAACATCGGGGCGAGCTGACCCATAAAGGCGTCGAACATCGGTTCAATCGAGACGACGTCAAATTCGATGCCGAGGATTTCGGCCTCTTCCTTGGCATCGGCGATGCTGATATCCGCCGTATAGCGGAACGGCATCATCAAGGCCTGAACCTTGTCTTTGCCCAACGCATCCACGGCGATCGCCAGGGTCAGCGCCGAGTCGATCCCGCCGGACAAGCCCAGCACTGCGCCTTTGAAACCGTTCTTGGTCACATAGTCGCGTACGGCCAGCACCAGCGCTTCATACACCTGCGCCAGCTGCGGTAATTCTGCCGCTGGGGCCGTCATCGGCACCACTTCCAGGCCTTTGAACTCAAGCAGAGTCACCTGCTCGGCGAAAGCCGCCAGGCGGTGAGTCATATTGCCAGCGGCATCAAAGACTTTTGAACAGCCGTCGAAAATCAGTTCGTCCTGCCCGCCGATCTGATTCAGATAGACCAACGGCAGACCGGTACGCTGGCAGTGGCCAGACATCAGGGTTTTGCGGATATACGGCTTTTCACGGTTATACGGGGAAGCGTTGATCGACAGCAGGATCTCTGCCCCCGCCGCTTTCGCCGCATCGACCGGTTCCGGGAACCACAGGTCTTCGCAGATCAGCAGCCCCAGGCGGTAGCCCTTCAGCTCCACCACGCAGTTTTTATCGCCCGCATGGAAATAGCGCTTCTCATCGAATACGCCGTAGTTAGGCAGCTGTTGCTTGAAGTAACGAGCCTGCAAAGCCCCCTCAGAGAACAATGACAGCGCGTTATACAGTTTGCCGTCTTCACGCCACGGGTGGCCAACCAGGATTGCCACATCGGCGGAGGCCTGCTGCAAGCGGCTTAGCTGAGTATCGCAGCGCTGGTAGAAATCATCACGGTACAGCAGGTCTTCCGGCGGATAGCCGGACAGCGCCAGTTCAGTGAACATGACCAGATCGGCTCCCGCCTTCTGCTGCTCCTGCACGGTTTGCAACATGCGCTCGCTGTTGCCTTCAATATCGCCCACCAGCAAATTCAGCTGGGCCAACGCAATGGAAAGTGATCTGCTCATATCTCTATGGTCTGCCATGCCACAACAAAGAAACCGGAGTGTAAATCATTCCGGCTACTTTGTTGAGAACCTGCGCATGCAGGTTCAGAAAAGAAAACATCATTCTTTGAAATCGTTGGCATCCAGTTCATGGCGCGACAACAATTTATAGAACTCAGTACGGTTACGGCCCGCCATGCGCGCGGCCTGGGTGACGTTACCCTTGGTGATCTGCAACAGTTTACGTAGATAGTGTAATTCAAACTGGTTGCGCGCCTCGACAAAGGTTGGCAGCGCTGTGTTTTCCCCTTCCAGCGCCTGCTCAACCAGAGCTTCACTGATCACCGGCGCCGTGGTCAATGCCACACACTGCTCGATCACGTTCACCAACTGGCGCACGTTGCCGGGCCAGCTGGCGGTCATCAGGCGTTTCATGGCATCGGAGGAGAAGCTGCGTACAAAAGGTTTGTGGCGCAGCGCCGAAGCACGTAGCAAATGGTTGGCCAGCAGTGGGATATCTTCGGCCCGCTCGTTGAGCGCCGGTATTTTCAGGTTAACCACGTTCAGACGGTAATAGAGATCTTCACGGAACTCGTTTTTTACCATCGCTTTAGGCAGATCGCGGTGGGTGGCGGAAATGATGCGTACGTCAATATCCAGATCGCGGTTGCTTCCCAGTGGGCGCACCTTGCGTTCCTGCAACACGCGTAGCAATTTTACCTGCAGCGAGAGCGGCATATCGCCAATCTCATCCAGGAACAGCGTGCCCCCTTCTGCCGCCTGGAACAAACCTTCACGGCTGCTGACGGCACCGGTGAACGCCCCTTTGGCATGGCCAAACAGCTCCGACTCCAGCAGTTGCTCCGGCAACGCACCGCAGTTGATGGCGATAAAGGCTTTCTTGGCCCGTGGGCTGGCCGCATGGATGGCCTGTGCCAGCACCTCTTTACCGGTGCCGCTCTGGCCGTTGATCAGCACGCTGACGTCCGACTGAGCGACCATCTTAGCCTGTTCAAGCAGCCGCAGCATAATCGGGCTACGGGTGACAAAATCCTCACGCCAGCTGTCATCACCGGCTGGGATCGACGACAGCGACAACGCTTCATCGATCGCCTTATACAACGCATCACGATCGACCGGCTTGGTCAGGAAGCTGAACACCCCCTGCTGGGTCGCCGCCACCGCGTCCGGGATAGAACCGTGGGCGGTCAGAATGATCACCGGCATCCCCGGCTGGTATTTCTGGATCTCGGCAAACAGCGCCATACCGTCCATTTCATCCATCCGCAGATCGCTGATCACCAGGTCGATCTTTTCGCGGGCCAGCAGGCGCAAAGCCTCTTGACCGCTTTCCGCCGTGGTAACGTGAAAACCTTCGCTGGTCAGGCGCATTCCCAACAGCTTAAGCAGGCTGGGATCGTCGTCAACCAACAAAAGATTGGCCGGTTTGCGAGCTGTCATTGCGCTGGGGACTCCTTGTTAGCCGCGGGCGGCGTGTAGGTCTCTTCCGGCTCTACCGGCAAGGCGGTTCCGGTTTCAGTCACCGGGGCTGGCTCTGCAGGCTCGGCCGCTTTGGCGGGCGCTGCGGGCTTACCTGCGGCATCTGCTTTAGGCTGCGCCACGCTGCTTTCCGGGATTTCCCCCTGCAGTTGCTTGCGTGATGAGAGCTGGCGTTCGATATCGGTCAGGTTCTCCAGTTTGCGGGAGGTCTCCTGCAACTGGCTCTGTAAATAGCTCTGACTCTGGCGCAACGAGTCGATCTGGCTGTCTGAGCTTTCCTGCAAGTGCTGGTAACGCGCCCGCTCGTCAAACAGGCTCACTTGCAACGCCTGCTGCTGACGCCACAGTTGCAGCAATGGGCGTAGCGAGTTAGGGAATTCGAGGCGATAGCTGTTCAGACGATCGATGATCTGGCGGCGCTCGTTCGAGCTCGGCTCAGCGCTGCCCAGCAAAATGCTTTGCTTGAACACGTTCTGCCAATTGTTGCCCGGCAGGGTTTTCGCTAACGCTCTGGCCTGCGTGGAGCCGATACGATCGGCGCAGTCCATCGCCCGCAGCCAAAAGAGTGAGTTTTCCAAGGCTTCTTTTTCGTCAAGCTGCCATAGCGTATCGCAAGACGCAATGCGGTAATCCACCACCTTGGTATCCGGGATCGCTTCCTGTTGCTGCTGGGCCGGGCCGCTACTGATAGCACGATCGACACAGCCGATCAGCAGAAACGGGGCAAAAAGGATCGTGCCCAAAAAAGAAAGCGAATGTTTGCCGAGCGGTGCGCGTAGAGAAACACGCGGTGAACCTTCGGTCTGCGATTGATAAGCGCGATTAGACCCTGTGTACATTATTTATTCATTCTCGGCGGTTAATGGCAATTCAATACGGAAGCAGACGTCGGCATCAGCGAGATCCACCAATGTCAATTCGCCACGCATACGGCGAATACAGTCCTGTGCAATGCTCAGCCCCAGTCCGCTTCCTTTAACGGCCCCTTTTCTCTGGTGACTCCCCTGGAAAAAAGGCTCAAAAATCATGGTTCGTTCCGCTTGCGGGATCGCGCTGCCGGTATTGGCAACGTCAATCTGTACCCGCTGGCCGACCTGGCGGCTGCGGATCCAAATGTTACCGGATTCCTTGCCGTAGTGCACCGCATTGGAGTAGAGATTATCCAGTACGCGCATTAATAGCGTAGGCTCTGCCCAGCAGATTTCCGCCTCAAGTTTGACTTCCGTGCGGATCATCTTGGCACGTGCCGGCAAACTGTGGGCGGCGACCACCATATCCACCAGTTCTTCCAGCTCGACGTTTTCATGTTCCGATGGGCCATCTGCCAGTTTGCGGTTGTAATCCAGCAGTTGCTCAATCAGCAATTGCAGATGGCGGCTGCTCTGATCGAGGATCGCCACCACCTCTTTCTGATCGGAGGTGAGCGGGCCTGCCACACCATCGGCCAACAGCTCGGTGCCTTCACGCATACTGGCCAGCGGCGTTTTCAGCTCATGGGAGATATGGCGCAGGAACTCATGGCGCTGCGATTCCAGCCAGGCCAGGCGCTCGCTCAACCAGACGATGCGCTGAGCCAAAGAACGCAGTTCACGCGGGCCTTTAAAGGACGCCGTCATGCCGATGGGCCGCCCTTCTCCCAGACGGTTAATCATACGCTCAACGGCCTTGACGGGCCCGATAATCATGCGGGTAAACAGCACCACTAACAGCACGCTGACCAGGAACAGCAACAGCGCCTGCCAGCCAAAGTATTGGCCACGCTCGGCGATCGCCTGTTGCAGCTGCTGCCCACGGGAAAAGATCACGGTGCGGGTGGCCTGGACCATTTCGGCGTTGGAATGTGAAAAAGACTCTAACAGCAGTGAAGCGTCCTTGTCCGGCCCGCTGCTCTGGCACTTGATGGTGGCAAGCTGAGTCAGCAGTTTACGCAGCGTCTGGTAGTAACGTTCGTCCGGCAGGATCGGGGCGTGGGCATCCAGCATTTGTGAATACTGTTTACGCTGGTTCTGGTACAGCCGTTCCAGGGTCGGATCGACCAGTACGCAATACTGGCGATAGCTGCGCTCCATTTCCAGCGCAACGCTGGTCATTGCCTCACTACGGCGGGCATCCACCAACGTCGTACGGTTGATATCCGCCGCCTGCGCGCTGAGATGATCCAGGCTTTGGTAGGCCTGATAAGCCAATACCAGCAGCGGTAACAGCACCAACAGGAACGCCATTACGACCAATTGGCGCAACGAGCGTGGAAATAGACGCCATCTTTTCAAAGAAATCATCTCATTATCTCTAGTCTGCCCAGATGCTAACCGACAATCCGGGGAGAGAAAAGCCCGGCAGCGGATTAATGGCGTTCAGATAAGCAAAAACGCGTTATCCCAAAAGAGGAAACTGATGTGGTTTGAGAACGTATTGAGGGAAATTACGGAGGCAATGCGGTTTGGATGTTGACGCTGGGGCATGATGCCCCATCGCAAGGAATATGTGGATGCCCTTACTCCTCGTCCCCAGGTGATGTAGCACTAGGCTGGCATCTGATCAGGACGAATAGCATCCAAAAAGTATCCGGGATTGATGAACATATCATCACAGTTGGATACTAGGCGGTGCCTCACTCCACGTGTCGTCCGATGCTTGATAAAGTCGCTTGCGCGTCTGTTATCGGTTTGGTTGGACGATAGGCACCATTTCTTAGGCATCATTCGGAGGCTTATGAGGCGCTATTCCGTACTAGACGGGGCCAATCATAAAAAGGTGAATGAGCAACTGATAGTTATAATGCACCTTCCGTGCCAACTTTACAAAATATTTTATAATTACATGTTTATTAAAGATAAAATATTTTATCACCACTTGTGACACCCTACCAAGGCAGCCAAGTTTGAGTAATAATCCGACACACCGTCGCCAAAACACGACAACTTAACCCAATCGAATTAACCGTGATTAAAATCAATGAGTTAAATGTCTCTTTTTAGAGACAGGCAATATGGCCTTTGTCTCAAAAAACCGACATATAACCTAACTCATTAAAAAATATGGATATAAAAAAGGCGCCAATGCGGCGCCTCAGTAAACTTTCACGCAAACCTCAGGTTAAATTACCCCAGTTGCTTGCGAGCGTTGCGGAACATGCGCATCCAAGGGCTGTCTTCACCCCACTCCTCTGGATGCCAGGAGTTGCTGACGGTGCGGAACACGCGTTCCGGATGCGGCATCATTACGGTGGCGCGGCCATTGCTGCTGGTCACTGCGGTAATCCCATTCGGTGAACCGTTCGGGTTGGCAGGGTAAGCTTCGGTCACTTGACCATGGTTGTCGACAAAGCGTAACGCAACCAGGCCGTGATGTTCCAATGCCGCCAGATGCGCCGCATCGCGCACTTCTACATGGCCTTCACCATGAGAAACGGCAATCGGCATGCGCGAGCCTGTCATACCTTGCATAAACAGCGACGGGCTACTGGCCACTTCCACCAGGCTGAAGCGCGCTTCGAAACGATCCGACAGGTTGCGCACAAAGCGCGGCCAATGTTCAGCCCCCGGGATCAGTTCACGCAGGTTGGACATCATCTGGCAACCGTTACAAACGCCCAGCGCCAAGGTCTGTGGGCGATGGAAGAAATCGGCAAACTCATCGCGTACGCGCTCGTTGAACAGTATCGATTTCGCCCAACCTTCACCAGCCCCCAACACATCACCATAAGAGAAACCACCGCAGGCAACCAGCGTGTGGAACTCTTGCAAATCGCGGCGGCCAGCCAGCAGATCGCTCATGTGAACATCAACCGCATCGAAACCGGCACGGTGGAACGCCGCCGCCATCTCAACGTGGGAGTTAACCCCTTGCTCACGCAATACCGCAACCTTAGGGCGTGCGCCCTTGGCGATATAAGGTGCCGCGATGTCGTCATCGGTTGCGAAGGTCAGCTTGACGTTCAGGCCCGGATCGCGTTCGTCCTGCTTGGCCTGATGCTCCTGATCGGCACATTCCGGATTATCACGCAGGCGCTGCATCTGCCAGGTGGTTTCAGCCCACCAGGTACGCAGGGTGCTGCGGCTTTCGCTGTACACCGGTTTGCCAGCGCTGGTGATAACGAAACGATCGCCACTCAGCACCTGGCCAAGGTGATGCACGTTATCCGTCAGACCGTGTTGGGCAAATACTTGCTGTACGGCCGCCAGCTGCGCAGCAGGAACCTGGATCACTGCACCCAGCTCTTCGTTGAACAAGGCAGCCAAGGCGTCGGAACCCAGCGCCTGAATATCGACTTCCACGCCGCAATGCCCGGCAAACGCCATCTCGGCCAAGGTGACCAACAGGCCGCCATCGGAGCGGTCGTGATAGGCCAACAGCACACGATCTGCCACCAGTTGCTGCATCGCGTTGAAGAAACCGGCCAATTGCTCCACGTTGCGAACATCGGCTGGCTTATCGCCCAGTTGGCGATAAACCTGCGCCAACGCCGTTGCCCCCAGGGCATTGTGGCCATTACCCAGGTCGATCAGTAACAGCGCGCTATCACCCTTGTCGGTACGCAGTTGCGGCGTCACGGTGTGGCGCACATCTTCCACACGAGCAAATGCGGTGATCACCAGAGACAGCGGTGACGTCATTTCCCGCTGTTCATTGCCTTCCTGCCAGCGGGTTTTCATCGACATCGAGTCTTTACCCACCGGAATGGTAATACCCAACGCCGGGCAAAGTTCTTCACCCACCGCCTTCACCGCTTCATACAGACCGGCATCTTCGCCAGGGTGGCCCGCTGCAGCCATCCAGTTGGCGGAAAGTTTCACCCGCTTGAGCGAACCGATTTCCACCGCTGCCAGGTTGGTCAGCGCTTCCCCTACCGCCAGGCGGCCAGAGGCGGCAAAATCCAGCAATGCGACGGGAGCACGCTCACCGATCGACATCGCTTCCCCGTAATAGCTGTCCAGGCTGGCCGTGGTTACCGCACAGTCGGCTACCGGGATCTGCCACGGGCCGACCATCTGGTCACGCGCAACCATGCCGGTGACGGTACGGTCACCAATGGTGATCAGGAAGGTTTTCTCCGCGACGGCTGGCAAGTGCAGCACGCGCTTGACCGCATCGGCAATGGTGATGCCAGCACGCTGCAACGCTTCTCCGCTCGCCTGTTGACGTTTCACGTCGCGGGTCATTTTTGGCGTTTTGCCCAGCAGCACATCCAACGGCATGTCGATCGGCTGATTGTCAAAGTGGCGATCGTTGAGCGTCAGATGGCGTTCTTCCGTCGCCTCGCCAATCACCGCGAAAGGTGCGCGCTCACGGCGGCAGATTTCCTCAAAGGTCGCCATCTGCTCAGGCGCTACCGCCATCACATAACGCTCTTGGGATTCGTTGCACCACACTTCCAGCGGGCTCATACCCGGCTCGTCGTTGAGAATGTCACGCAGTTCGAAACGACCACCGCGGCCACCGTCGCTAACCAGTTCCGGCATCGCGTTCGACAGGCCACCAGCACCCACATCGTGAATAAACAGGATCGGGTTGCTATCGCCCATCTGCCAGCAGCGGTCAATCACCTCTTGGCAGCGGCGCTCCATTTCCGGGTTATCACGCTGTACCGAAGCGAAATCCAGATCGGCATCAGACTGGCCAGAGGCCATCGACGAAGCCGCCCCACCGCCCAAACCGATATTCATCGCCGGGCCACCCAGCACCACCAGTTTGGCACCCACGGTGATCTCACCTTTTTGCACATGATCGGCGCGGATGTTGCCCAGGCCGCCTGCCAGCATGATCGGTTTGTGGTAGCCACGCAGCTCAACGCCGTTGTGGCTATTGACGCGCTCTTCATAAGTACGGAAGTAACCGACCAGCGCCGGGCGACCAAACTCGTTATTGAATGCCGCGCCGCCCAATGGACCTTCGGTCATGATATCCAGCGCGGTGACGATGCGATCCGGTTTGCCGAAATCCTGTTCCCAAGGCTGTTCGAACCCCGGAATACGCAGGTTGGAAACCGAGAACCCTACCAGGCCAGCTTTCGGCTTCGCACCACGGCCGGTTGCGCCTTCGTCGCGGATCTCACCGCCAGAACCGGTCGCAGCGCCTGGCCAAGGCGAGATCGCCGTTGGGTGGTTGTGGGTTTCCACCTTCATCAGGATGTGTGCTTCTTCCTGATGATAGTCATACAGGCCGCTTTGCGGCGCGGCAAAGAAGCGCCCCACCTGGGAGCCTTCCATCACCGCCGCGTTGTCTTTATAGGCAGAAAGCACGTAGTCCGGCGTCTGCTCAAAGGTATTTTTGATCATTTTGAACAGCGACTTCGGTTGCTGTTCGCCGTCGATGATCCAGTCGGCGTTGAAAATCTTATGGCGGCAATGTTCGGAGTTGGCCTGTGCGAACATGTACAGCTCAATATCCGTTGGGTTGCGCCCCAACTCGGTAAAAGCGGCCAGCAGGTAGTCGATCTCATCCTGCGCCAGCGCCAACCCTAACTTGGTGTTGGCCTGTTCCAGCGCGCTGCGGCCTTGCGCCAGGATATCCACCGTCTGATACGGTGCGGGCTGATGATGAGAGAACAGTGTTTCCGCCTGTTGCAGCTCGCTGAATACCGTTTCCATCATGCGATCGTGCAGCAAGGTGGCAAGCTGTTGCCACTGGGCATCGGTCAAGGTCGGCGCTGTGACATAAAATGCCAGGCCGCGCTCAAGACGAACCACCTGCGTCAGGCCACAGTTATGGGCGATATCGGTGGCTTTGGAAGACCACGGCGAAATGGTGCCCGGGCGCGGCGTCACCAACAGCAGGCGGCCTTGCGGAGCATGTTCAGCGAGAGAAGGGCCGTACTTGAGCAACCGCTGCAGCTTGGCCTGCTCTTCGGCGCTTAGTGGTGCGCTGACATCGGCAAAGTGAACGTACTCGGCATAGATATCACCGATCGGGAGTTGAGCATCCTGGCAGCGGGACAGTAGTTTGGTAATACGAAAAGCCGACAAAGCGGGCGAACCACGCAGTATTTCCATAATCAAAGTTCTCTCGTCTTCGAAGCAACTGGGTTCAGCACTTCATTGGGCGCAACAGGGGGAAAACGCGCGCCATTATAGATAATCCGCGCCGCCGACGAAACCGTTTGCGTAGCTATTATTGATAAAAGCTATTCTCGCTACCGAATTCTCATAACCTATCAATAAAGTTGCGCGCTGGCGTAATGTTGCGCAAAATGCCCCGGCACTGGTGATTTAACCATGAAAAAATCCTGATTACGGTCAACATAAAGTGTGCATCTATTTGAGATAACTATTTGAAACGCCTAAAAATAAATTACATTCTAATCGGTGTTGTGGCCCTGCTGCTGGCGCTTGCCCTGTGGCCCAATATCGCCTGGCGTGGTGGACAAGGAGGCCAACTCGAGGCGATCAAAGCACGGGGGGAACTGCGCGTCAGCACGTTAAACTCACCGTTAACCTATTTCACTACCCCGCAGGGGCCGAGTGGCCTTGACTATGAGCTGGCCAAAAGCTTTGCCAACTACCTGGGGGTCAAGCTGGTGGTGATCCCACATCAAAACATCAATGACCTGTTTGACGATCTTGATGATGACAATGCCGATATTCTCGCCGCCGGGCTGATCTACAACCGGGATCGCCTCAGCCGCTCCAGTACCGGCCCTGCGTATTATTCCGTTTCCCAGCAATTGGTTTACCGGCTGGGAACCACGCGGCCAAAAACCTTTGCCGATATCAAAGGCAAGCTGGCGGTGGCCTCCGGTTCAGCGCACGTCAGCACGCTAAAGCAGCTCAAACAAAGCAAATACCCCGACCTCAGTTGGGAAGCGTCAAGCGATATGACCTCGAAAGAGCTGCTGGAACAGGTGGCCGATGGCAAGCTGGATTACACCATCGGCGATTCCGTGACCATTGCCCTGCTGCAGCGCATCCATCCACAGCTGGCCGTCGCTTTTGACATTACCGATGAAGAACCAGTGACCTGGTATCTGAAGCGCAGCGATGACGATAGCCTGTACGCCGCGCTGCTGGATTTTTATAGCCAAAGGGTAGAAGACGGCACGCTGGCCCGATTAGAAGAGAAGTATCTGGGGCACGTGGGCAGTTTTGACTACGTCGATACCAAAACCTTCCTGTCGGCCATCGACTCGGTATTGCCCACTTTCCGCTCGCTGTTTGAAAAGTATGCCAGCGAAATTGACTGGAAGCTGTTGGCCGCCATCGCCTACCAGGAATCACACTGGAATCCGCAGGCGACCTCCCCCACCGGTGTCCGTGGGCTGATGATGCTGACCAGAGCCACCGCCGAAGGCCTGGGCGTCACCGACAGGCTCGATCCGGAACAGAGTATCCAAGGCGGGGCGCTCTATCTGCAGCGTCTGATGGAGAAAGTGCCCGATACGGTGCCGGAAGATGAACGGATCTGGTTCGCACTGGCCGCCTATAACATGGGCTGGGGCCATATGCTGGACGCACGTAAACTCACCAAAAGCCAGCAAGGCAACCCCGACAGTTGGGTCGATGTGAAACAGCGCCTGCCGATGCTGAGCCAGAAGCGCTACTATCCATCACTCACCTATGGCTATGCCCGTGGCCGCGAAGCCTATAACTACGTGGAAAACATCCGCCGTTATCAGGTCAGCCTGGTGGGCTATCTGTTGGAAAAAGAGAAGAAGGCAGTAGAAGCGATGAAACAGGCCGAACTGGCCAAGGGCTATCCGGCCGTGGAAGCCAAGCTGGCGCTCGCCCTGTAGTTATTATCACGATAAGTAGTTATTGCGGGTCTTTTCCGGCTCGCTGCGCCAGTTTCAGCGCTTTTTTCTGCTCGCGGCGCATGCGGAAAAAGTTGCTGAGGGTGGCGGCGCACTCTTCTGCCAGCACGCCCGATACGATTTCTACCTGATGATTCATGCCCGGATGGCGCAGAATATCCACCAGTGAACCCACTGCACCGGTTTTTTCATCGGCCGCACCGTATACCAAACGACGGATGCGGCTGTGCACCATAGCCCCGGCGCACATCACGCAAGGCTCCAGCGTGACATACAGCGTGGCATTCAGCAGGCGGTAATTCTGCAAAACCGCTCCCCCCTGCCGCAGCGCCATGATTTCAGCATGAGCGGTGGGATCGTGGCGGCCGATCGGCCGGTTCCAACCTTCGCCAATCACCTGATTGTCCAGCACCAGCAGCGCCCCAACCGGCACCTCACCTTCTTCCTGCGCACGTTGAGCCAGGCTTAACGCCTGACGCATCCAATACTCATCACTATATTCATTCACTACATCAATCCTCGTGCGCATCGCGGCGGGCATTATACACACTAGTCCCTTTTGCCGCAGCCACTCGGCCTTGTTGATGCAAATAAGCTTGAAAAACCCTGAACCCGCCACGTTTGTCGATCGCTTAAAACACCACCAACAAATCAATAACATCATATTTAATGATGATTAAATTTTGTTCATTTCTTAAAATTTCAGATAAACGTTATAAACTGGTGGAAAATCAAGCTGTAAAATTAAGCAAATTTTTTCTAACTAAATTGTGATAGATCATATTCTCTTAAGCATTAGCGAGATAATGTTTATCTCACGCAAAAAGCCTTTATAAGGAGTAGGTTATGGCTGCCTCAACATTCTTTATCCCTTCCGTCAACATGATTGGTTCCGGCTGTCTGGAAGACGCGGCAAAAACCATGAAAGAGCATGGTCTGCATAACGCACTGATCGTGACCGACAAGGTTTTGAACGGCATTGGCGTCGTAGCTCAGGTGCAAGCCCTGTTAGCGGCACAGAACATTGAAAGCTGCGTCTATGACGGCACACATCCCAACCCGACCACGGAAAACGTAAAACAGGGCCTGGCACTGTTGCGCGAACATCACTGTGACTGTGTCGTTTCTCTGGGTGGCGGTTCGCCGCATGACTGTGCGAAAGGGATTGCCCTGGTCGCCGCTAACGGCGGGGAAATCAAAGACTATGAAGGGGTTGATCGCTCAGCTAAGCCGCAGTTGCCGGTCGTTGCGATCAACACCACTGCGGGTACCGCTTCCGAGATGACACGTTTTTGTATCATCACCGACGAAGCGCGCCACATCAAAATGGCGATTGTCGACAAGCACGTCACCCCGATCCTGTCGGTCAACGATCCTCACCTGATGGC
Organism: Serratia sp. 3ACOL1; assembly: GCF_003668775.1. NCBI lineage: Bacteria > Pseudomonadati > Pseudomonadota > Gammaproteobacteria > Enterobacterales > Yersiniaceae > Serratia > Serratia sp. 3ACOL1. The sequence continues at coordinate 3,051,712 of NZ_CP033055.1, forward strand.
TGGCATGCCGAAAGGCCTGACCGCCGCCACCGGTATGGATGCTCTGACCCACGCTATCGAAGCTTACGTCTCCAGCGCCGCCAACCCAATCACCGATGCCTGCGCGCTGAAAGCCGCCACCATGATTGCCGAGTCTTTACGTGATGCGGTCAACGACGGGCAAAACATGCAGGCGCGCGAGAACATGGCCTATGCCCAGTTCCTGGCCGGTATGGCATTTAATAACGCCTCATTGGGTTATGTGCACGCTATGGCGCACCAGTTGGGTGGCTTCTACAACCTGCCACATGGCGTGTGTAACGCCGTGCTGTTGCCGCACGTGCAAGAGTTCAATACTCAGGTTGCCGCAGGGCGTCTTAAAGACATTGCCGCCGCTATGGGCGTAAATGTTGCAGGCCTTAGCGATGAGCAAGGGGCTGCCGCTTGTATCGCCGCCATTCGCCAACTGGCGAAAGATGTGGGAATTCCTGCTGGCTTACGCGATCTGCAGGTCAAAGAAGAAGACTTTGCTACGTTAGCCACTAACGCCCTGAACGATGCCTGTGGATTCACCAATCCAATCCAGGCAAGCCACGAACAGATTATGGCAATCTTTAAAGCAGCCATGTAACCGCTGCCAGGCTCCCTCGTTTTACTGGGGGAGCCTTATTTAATCCAACTGCTGTAACTCGCCTTCTTTACCCACCCGCCAACGGTGTTCGCAAAAATAGAGCAAAGGGTTATCCTGCTTGCTGTCGCTGTAGCCACTGAACAATTTCAATGGCGCTCCCAGACGCTGCTCCAGTTGCACCACCTTTTGTACTCCCAGGCAGCGCATGGGCAACACCCAGCCCCCGTAGCGACGCACAATGCTGCTCCCCACCAGCCGTACCCGTGGCAGGAACGCAGAATCCCGATAAACCTGCTCCACCAGCCGTTCCGGCGAGCCGGTGATCAACCACACTTGAGCATCCTGGGCATCCAGGTACTGACGCAAACGCATCTGTACGACCGGAAAAGCGGTGACCTTACGGCGAAAATAGTCGACGAATTTCGCCTCCAGCGCTTTCAGCCTAGCCTCTGAGCGGCCAAAGGTCATTGCCCACAATAGCAGGCTCATGGGCCAGCGAGTTGCCCGCCCACCGATCAACAAACCCAATCCGATAATGGGCAACAGCGGCACCACCAGCACCAGGTTCAACGGCAGATGCCGTAGCAAAAAGCGCAGGAAACTGCCAAACATGTCTTCCTGATGCAAGGTGCCATCCAGATCGAAAAATACCACGCGCTGGGCCTGTGCAACCGGTTTGTCAGTCAAACGTTACTCCTCAGGATCGTTGACCCCATTATGCAGGTGAAAATACAACCGGCTATTATCGTAATCACTAGACCGACCAGATACAACCGACATTGGCCAACGCCAAAGGCGCGTTAACCCATCAATACCACCCTATAGCCATAGTGTTGCTGCAAGCGCTTTAGCGACCTGCTCACAAAAATGATTGCTGCCCGTTTTACCACCGGCATGGCAGAATGCTGGCTGGCTCAAAGGAAAAAACCATGAGTACCCTTCTTCGCATTCGTCAGATTTACCCAACGCTGGCACAAAACGATCGCAAACTGGCGGACTTTCTGTTGGATAACGCCGAACAGGCCCGCCACCTCAGCTCACAAAAGCTGGCCCAGTTGGCCGGTGTCAGCCAATCAAGCGTGGTCAAGTTCGCCCAGAAACTGGGCTACAAGGGATTTCCGGCGCTGAAACTGGCATTGGGTGAGGTGCTGGCTCAACCGCAGGTCGCACCGGTGGTGACGGTCCATAACCACATTCTGAGCAGCGATCCACTCAAAACCGTCGGTGAGAAATTGCTGCTGGAAAAGCAGGCCGCATTACGAGCTACTCTGGATATCAACAGTGAACAGCGGCTGCTTACCGCCCTGGAGATGGTGCGTGCGGCGCGGCGGGTGATCTTGGTCGGCATCGGGGCTTCCGGGCTGGTGGCCAAAGACCTGTCGTTCAAGCTGCTAAAGATTGGCGTGATGGCGGTGGCAGAAGCGGATATGTACGTTCAACTGGCGACGATAAAGGCGCTGAGTAGGGAGGATCTGCTGCTGGCGATCTCGTTTAGCGGCGAACGGCGTGAAATCAACCTGGCCGCCGAAGAAGCACGTATTGCCGGAGCCAAGGTATTGGCACTGACCAGCTTCTCGCCTAATGGCCTACAGCAACGGGCCGATCACTGCCTTTATACCATTGCGCAAGAACCCAATATCCGCAGCGCGGCGATATCTTCCAGCACCGCGCAGTTCGCCCTGACCGACCTGCTGTTTATGGCGCTGCTCCAGCACGAGCTCGATCATACCCACGATCGCATCCACCACAGCGAACAATTAGTGAAAAAACGGGTGTAAGGCGTATAATCTGCGCTCCGCGAAATACCCCTGTAAATAATGAGAGAGTTGCCATGGCCCTGCTAATCACACGCAAATGTATCAACTGCGATATGTGCGAGCCGGAATGCCCGAACCAGGCGATTTCGATGGGGGATGAGATTTATCAGATCGATGCCAACCGCTGCACCGAATGCGTGGGGCATTACGAGACCCCAACCTGCCAGCAGGTGTGCCCGATCGATAACACCATCATTACCGATCCGCAGCACGTAGAGAACCAGGAACAGCTGTGGGACAAGTTTGTCGTGCTGCACCATGCCGATAGCTTGTGAGTCAATAGCCCCTCACCCTAACCCTCTCCCAAAGGGAGAGGGGACCGATCGAGTTCGCTAATTTTTCTGCGTAATACCCCACCATCCTTCCTTTTTGCACCCATTTCCAGAAGGTGCACAGGCCAACCAAGCGCTCCGGCCAGCCCCTTCTCCCTGTGGGAGAAGGTTGGGATGAGGGGACTAGATTGACTCCGGCACCTGGCAACCACTCTGGGCAATTACCCCTCGATGATCACCGTAGCACAGGCATAGCGGCGTTCATCCGCCAGAGAAACGTGGATCGATTTCACCCCCATCTCCTGAGCCAGTTCGGCAGCACGTTCATGCAGCCGGATATTGGGTTTACCCAGGCCATCATTGAACACTTCGAACTGATTGAACGCCAGGCCGTTGCGGATGCCGGTGCCGAACGCCTTGGCGGCGGCCTCTTTGACCGCAAAACGTTTCGCCAGGAAGCGTACCGGCTGCTGATGCTGCTGATACACCTCCCATTCGGCCGGGCTTAGCACCCGGCGAGCCAGGCGATCGCCGCTGCGTTCCACCACTGCTTCGATACGCGCCATCTCCACGATGTCGGTTCCCAAGCCCAGTACCGCCATTAGCGACGCGCTTCCCGCATCAGCAGTTTCATGTCCGCCACCGCGGCAGGTAAACCGCTCATCACCGCCTGGCCAATGATGGCATGGCCGATATTCAGCTCATACATCTCTGGCAGCGCGGCGATCGGCTGCACGTTATGATAGGTCAAACCGTGGCCCGCATTCACCTTCAGGCCTTTGCTGGCCGCATAGGTGGCCGCTTTGGCAATGCGCTTGAGCTCGGCTTGAATGGCCAGATCGCCCTGCGCTTCGGCATAGGCACCGGTATGGATCTCGATATAAGGTGCGCCTACGGCCACCGCCGCGTCGATCTGACGGTGATCGGCATCGATAAACAACGAAACCAAAATGCCAGCCTGTGCCAGGCGTTCAACCGCCACGGCCATTTTGTCCTGCTGACCGGCCACGTCCAACCCGCCTTCGGTGGTCACTTCCTGACGTTTTTCCGGCACCAGACAGCAAAACTGAGGTTTCAGCTCAATGGCGATATCGAGCATTTCATCGGTGACGGCCATTTCCAGATTCATACGGGTCTGGATGGTTTGGCGCAGGATACGCACGTCGCGGTCGGTGATATGACGGCGATCTTCACGCAGGTGAACGGTGATGCCATCGGCCCCCGCCTGCTCGGCAATAAATGCCGCCTGCACCGGATCCGGGTAGTTGGTGCCGCGCGCGTTACGTAACGTGGCAATATGATCGATATTGACGCCCAGCAGTAAATCAGCCATGACAACCCTCTACTAAGTCATTTTCAGTAGCAGCAGTTTACACGGGCGAGCAAAACGGCAAAAGCAGAAACCGCTTAGGCTTCGTCGACGGGGGTATCGGGTTGTTTGCGCACGAACTGGCGAAACAGTTCACGGCTCTTCAGCGGCTTACCGCCGAGATAGGGTTTCAGCGCCATGCGGGTAAAGCGCTTGGCTGCACGCAGGGTTTCTGCATCGGGGAACTGGCGTTCATCCAGAGCGCGGAGTTCACGGCCGGTAAAACTGTAATGATCCACCACCAGGCTGGCAATAAAGCCTTTTTCTTCGCGATAGCGATAGGTCATGCCGTCATCCACCGGCTCGCCGCTGCCAGCACAATGGAGGAAATCCAGCCCGTAACCCAGGTGCCCCAACAGCGCCAACTCGAACTGCCGCAGGGCATGCTCCGGGGAGCTGTCTTCCGCCGCCAGGGCCTGTAAGCATTGCAGATAATCGAAGAACAATACCGAATAGTTGCCTTCCTGCTCCAGCACCCGTGACAACAGTTCATTCACGTAAAGGCCGCTGTAAAGCATCATGCCGCTGAGGGGTAAACCAAGGGAGACAGCTTCGGCACCGCGCAGCGTTTTGACTTCGCCACGACCGCCCCAGCGTACTAACAGAGGAGTAAAGGGTTGCAAGCAACCCTTTAGATTGGAACGGCGACTGCGTGCGCCTTTTGCCAGCAAGCGCACCCGCCCATGACCTTCCGTAAACAGGTCCAGCATCAGGCTGGTTTCACTAAAGGGTCGCCCATGCAGGACGAAAGCGCGCTCCCAGCCATCCATAGGAGGTATTACTTCAGGTCGTCGGTATAACCCAGGCTACGCAGCGCACGTTCGTCGTCCGCCCAGCCCGATTTCACTTTCACCCACAGTTCCAGATGCACTTTGGCTTCAAACATCTGTTCCATGTCCTGACGGGCTTCAATCCCGATAGTCTTGATCTTCGAACCTTTGTTGCCGATAACCATCTTCTTCTGGCCTTCACGCTCAACCAGGATCAGACCGTGCACGTCGTAACCACCGCGCGCATTCGGTACAAACTGTTCGATCTCGACCGTCACCGAGTAAGGCAGTTCTTCACCCAGGAAACGCATCAGCTTTTCACGGATGATTTCCGACGCCATAAAGCGCTGGGAACGGTCAGTGATGTAATCGTCCGGGAAGTGGTGTTCCGCTTCCGGTAACACTTTGCGTGCGATAGCCGCGATAGTGTCCACGTTCATGCCTTTTTCGGCAGAGATCGGCACCACATCGAGGAAGTTCATCTGCTGGCTAAGGAACGCAATGTGCGGCAACAGCTTGGATTTGTCGGTAACGTTGTCGACCTTGTTGATCGCCAGCAGCACCGGGCTTTTCAGGCCGCGCAGCTTGTTGACCACCATTTCATCATCGGCAGTCCAGTTCGTGCCTTCTACGACGAAGATCACCAGCTCGACGTCGCCGATTGAGCTGCTGGCCGCGCGGTTCATCAAACGGTTGATGGCGCGCTTTTCTTCGATATGCAGACCCGGGGTGTCGACGTAAATAGCCTGATAAGCGCCATCGGTATCGATACCCATAATGCGGTGACGGGTCGTCTGTGGTTTACGCGAGGTGATGGAGACTTTTTGCCCCAGCAGTTGGTTCAGCAACGTGGATTTGCCCACGTTGGGACGACCTACGATCGCAATAAAACCGCAGTATTGTTTTTCTTCGCTCATTCAAGCTCCAGCTTTTTCAGCGCTTGTTCCGCTGCCGCCTGCTCGGCTTTACGGCGGCTTGAGCCGGTGCCCACGACGGGCTCGCTCAAACCACTCACCTGACAGTGGATAGTAAACTCCTGATCGTGCGCCTCACCGCGAACCTGCACCACCAGATATGTTGGCAACGGCAGATGACGACCTTGTAAAAACTCCTGCAAGCGGGTTTTCGGGTCTTTCTGCTTATCACCGGGGCTGATTTCGTCCAACCGGCTACGATACCAGTCCAAAATCAGTCGCTCAACGTTTTGAATATCGCTATCCAGGAACACACCGCCAATCAGTGCCTCCACCGTATCCGCCAGGATCGACTCGCGGCGGAATCCACCACTTTTCAGCTCACCCGGCCCAAGGCGCAAACACTCGCCCAGATCGAATTCGCGCGCCATCTCCGCCAACGTATTGCCCCGCACCAGCGTGGCACGCATGCGGCTCATGTCTCCTTCGTCTACGCGAGGAAAACGCTGGTAGAGCGCATTGGCGATGACAAAACTAAGGATCGAATCACCCAGAAACTCAAGACGTTCATTGTGTTTACTGCTGGCGCTACGGTGAGTTAACGCTTGCAGTAAGAGCTCCTGCTGTTGAAAAGTGTAGCCCAGCTTCCGCTGTAGCCTGTTTATTACGATGGGGTTCATGAGTTACCAATAGATCAAGAATGCGTCAAAAACTTGCAGCATACGGAACAGGCCTGCTTTGCCAAAAGCCAATCCAAAGCTGTTTCGTTTGCAGTGGCGCCCAAAAGGGGCCAACTTTTATCGCTCGAGGGGCTATTCTACAACGAGTGGAAATATATTGCTGCGATTATATAGACCCATTGCCTGTCAAACTGCAGCCTAATTGGCTGCAGTTTGCAAAACGCTATTAGTGAATACCACCGATACGGCTCAATCTGACGCCCGTTGGCCATTCACCTTCCTGCTTTTCAAAACTCATCCAGATCGCGGTGGCTTTACCTACCAGATTCTTCTCAGGTACGAATCCCCAATAACGGCTGTCTGCACTATTATCGCGGTTATCGCCCATCATGAAGTAATGGCCGGCTGGCACTACCCACTCGCCCAACTGCTGGCCTGCTTGCTGATAGTAAGCACCGACCTGATCCTGTGCACCGGGCACGGTCAGAATGCGGTGAGTCACGTTGCCCAGAGTTTCCTTGCGTTCGCCAAGGCGAATACCGCCCTGTGGCACGTTATCCGTCAGTGGGATCTGGAAGAAACCATTGCTGGTTTCGCCCATGCCGCTGCGGGTAAACATCTGCACAAAATCGCTCGGTTGCATATCGCTGTAGGTGACCGCCAATGCGGTATCACACGCCTGGCCACTATTACAGGACTCTTGCACCGTCACGCGCTTATTCACCGGATCATAGGTCACGCGATCGCCAGGTACGCCAATCACGCGTTTGATATAATCCAGTTTGGTGTCGCGTGGATATTTAAATACCGCAATATCGCCGCGCTTGGGATGACCGGTTTCAATTAGCGTGGTCTGGGTGATCGGATCCTTTACGCCGTAGGCAAATTTTTCCACCAGAATGAAATCACCAATCAACAGCGTCGGCATCATTGAGCCTGAAGGGATCTGGAACGGTTCGTAAATAAACGAACGCACCACAAACACCAACAGCAATACCGGGAAGACCGAAGCCCCGGTTTCAACCCAACCCGGCTGCCTGGCCACTTTCGCCAAGGCCGTTTCGTCGATCGTTCCAGCCGCCTGTGCATTGACCGCCGCGATTTTCGCCCGGCGTGCCGGCGCCCATTTAAAGCGCTCAAAGCACCAGATGATCCCGGTCACCAAAGTGGCTAACGCCAGGATCAAGGCAAACATATTCGCCATGCAAACTCCCTAGTTACGCGAGCTTTCGCTCTTACTTACCGTCTTTACCCACGTGCAGAATGGCCAGGAACGCTTCCTGCGGCAACTCAACGTTACCCACCTGCTTCATGCGTTTTTTACCGTCTTTCTGCTTCTGCAGCAGCTTCTTCTTACGGCTGACGTCGCCGCCGTAGCACTTGGCCAACACGTTTTTACGCAGCTGTTTCACCGTAGAACGAGCGATGATATGCGTGCCGATCGCCGCCTGGATCGCAATATCAAATTGCTGGCGTGGGATCAGCTCTTTCATTTTCTCAACCAGTTCACGGCCACGATACTGCGCGTTATCACGGTGAGTGATCAGCGCCAGCGCATCTACGCGTTCGTTGTTGATCAACACGTCAACGCGCACCATGTCCGAGGTCTGGAAACGTTTGAAGTTATAGTCCAGTGACGCGTAACCGCGCGAGGTGGATTTCAAGCGGTCAAAGAAGTCTAGCACCACTTCGGCCATTGGGATTTCGTAGGTCAGCGCCACCTGGTTACCATGGTAAACCATGTTGGTCTGTACGCCACGCTTCTCAATACACAGCGTGATCACGTTGCCCAGATATTCCTGCGGCATCAGCATGTGACACTCAGCAATCGGCTCACGCAGTTCAGCGATGTTATTCAACGGCGGCAGCTTGGAAGGGCTGTCGACGTAGATGGTTTCATTGCCGGTGGTTTCGACCTCATACACTACCGTAGGTGCCGTAGTGATCAGTTCCAGATCGTATTCACGCTCCAGACGCTCCTGAATGATCTCCATGTGCAGCAGACCCAGGAAGCCACAGCGGAAGCCAAAGCCCAACGCGGTAGAGCTCTCTGGTTCATAGAACAGGGAGGCGTCGTTCAGGCTCAGCTTGCCCAGCGCATCACGGAAGGCTTCATAATCGTCGGAACTGATCGGGAACAGGCCGGCATACACCTGTGGCTTCACTTTTTTAAAGCCTGGCAGCATTTTGTCTGCTGGCTGGCGAGCCAGCGTCAAGGTATCGCCCACTGGCGCGCCGAGGATATCTTTAATGGCGCAGACCAACCAACCCACTTCGCCACAGTTCAGCACGTCGCGATCAACACGTTTCGGGGTGAAAATCCCCAAACGGTCAGCGTTATAAGTTTGGCCAGTACTCATGACCTTAACTTTATCGCCCTTGCGCAGGGTGCCGTTTTTCACGCGGATCAGGGAGACAACGCCAAGGTAGTTATCAAACCAGGAATCGATGATCAGCGCCTGCAGCGGAGCATCCGCATCACCTTCTGGTGGCGGGATATCACGCACCAGACGCTCCAGCACTTCAGGCACGCCAACGCCGGTTTTTGCCGAGCAGCGCACCGCGTCAGTCGCATCAATGCCCACGATATCTTCGATTTCCTGTGCGGCGCGATCCGGATCGGCGGCAGGCAGGTCAATCTTGTTCAACACCGGCACCACTTCCAGATCCATGTCCAGTGCGGTATAGCAGTTAGCCAAGGTCTGGGCTTCTACGCCCTGCCCGGCATCCACCACCAGCAATGCACCTTCACAGGCGGCCAGTGAGCGTGAAACCTCATAGGAGAAGTCAACGTGCCCAGGGGTGTCGATAAAGTTAAGGTGGTAAACCTGCCCATCCTTGGCTTTATAGTCGAGCGTTACGCTCTGCGCTTTGATGGTAATACCACGCTCACGTTCCAGATCCATAGAATCCAGTACCTGTGCGGCCATTTCACGTTCGGTCAGGCCGCCGCAGATTTGGATAATACGGTCAGACAGCGTCGACTTACCGTGGTCAATATGGGCAATGATAGAAAAATTTCTTATGTGTTTCATTTAATTAGTTTTTCTGCCTTGGTATTTCTGAATTACTCGCCTATGGAACCCGCATGGACATAAAGCGACGGTGAATGGGTCGGCTATTTTTCGCCTGAATCGCAGCATTCTACATGCCACAACACTGAAAACCTAGCAATCGGTGTTGGGAAGCTATTCGATTATACGTAGTTTAGTGTTACAACGCGCCGCAGTTGATGAAAGCAGATATTAACGCGGCGAAGGCCTGATAAAAATTGTGGGTTAATTGCGCCAATCCTCTTGGCCAGACACTATTTACCCGGTGGTAATACATATTACGCAATTACGCAATAAACCCAATCTTAATTGTTTAATAAATAATATTTTTATCAATAACTTACAGTTAAACCACAACGCAACCGCTTTAGGATAAACCTGATATACGCTCCTTTGCCCCTCGGTTACAAGTGGCAAGAACTTTGGATAAAAACAGACTTCAGGGCACTACGACATCGGCAAGCCCACCAGAGTTCACCAGCATCTCCTCTGAACATTGATTGGAAGGTTTATCATGATCGATAAAGGGCAAATGCTGAGCCGGCACGATTTTTCCAAGGTCAACTGGGGCATTTTGGCAGCGGTAACGCTGCTGTTCACTCTCGGTGCGGCGCTGTTGTTAATGCCGTTATTGAGCAACATGGAAGATCCTCACGTTCTGGCCTTACTGCAAGCCGGCACGGCAACCATTCTGTTAGGCACTACGTTGTTGGCATTGCGTCATTATCTGCGACCAATGCTGACCTATCGCCTGTATGAGCACGGCGTACGCGTGCTGGATCACCACAGTCATAAAGAACGGTTTATTGCGTTTGAAAAGATTGCCGATATCTACCATTCTCACGGTAGCAGGCTGTTTGGCGGGCTAAACGACAGTATGGCGTTTCGTACCTCGGAGGCGGCGTTCTGGTACAGCATCAAGAGCAATATCTCTCACTCCCGGCAGCTGATTGAAACCCTGATCCAGCAACAGATCCAGCAGCGTGGACCACTGGCATTAAATTCGCTTTATCAGGGGGAAATATTGACCTTCGGCTATCTCATTAGCGGTAGGGGCTGGCTTGGTTCGTGGCAAGAGCAACCGACTCAAACATTACGGCTTAGCGCTACGACGGTGAGTTCCGCCCAGGCTCAGATTCAGATCGAAAAGATCCACCGGCTGGAAAACAATAAGCAGCATGGCACCCTTCGTTTGCTGGATCTACAAGGCAATGAGCTGTTTTCGCTGGGTTATGACTCGCTGTTCAGCGCCGATCTGTTTATTGCGCTGATGGAGCATATGATCAACAACCGCATCCCCGCCTATAACAACCCGGCGATGACGCGGCCGCCGTATTAGATCGGGGATTCGGTTTCGGTATTCAACCGCAAGGCACCGGGCGGCAAACCGATTTGCAGCACCACGGGTTGATAATTGGCCTGTTCGCCGAGGCGTTTTGCCAAGGCGCGTGCGATCAGGAAAGCGAGGCCGCCCCCTAAAATCCCACCGAGTGCCGCCGCGGCGTCACTGCCCAACCACCATTGCAGCAGGCCACCACCTAGCATCATGCCTAATAACGGGGTCAGATAGACCAGCATCGCCGAGCGCAACAGGCTGCCTTCGGCGATACCGACTTCAACACGCTGCCCGGGTTCCAGAGGCTGGGCAATTGCCACCTGCAGGTGATGTTCACTTTCAGGCACCAGTTCGTCGAATGCGCGAGCACCACAGCCAGAGCGCGCGGTGCAGCTGCCGCAGCCAGCTTTAGGCTCACAACGCAGCTGTGCCACGCCCTGTTGCCACGAGATGACCGTGGCCCACTCTTTCATCATTTCGGCGCTACCTTGAAAGTAATGCTGTCGGCAATGCGTTTCGCCGTTGAAGGAGGTAATTCCCCCACCACGGTAATTTCATTGCCATTACGAATTTCGGTTTGGATGGTGCGGCGGCCCTGACGATAAAACTGTTGGCTGGTATTGCTGCCCGAAGGGCTGATGTTAACCGAGAAGCTGAACAAGCCATCGCTATAAAGCCGCGATTCAACCGGCACCGCGACATTCGGTAACTTGCGGCGATTACGCGCCACCTCGTTAACGCCAGCGGGCAACCAACCAGCATTCCAGGCCAGCTTAACGTCTTCAGCCGCGGGTAAGGTCAATAGCGGTGGCAGATTGGCCTTGAGCAAAGGTTGCATGACGTTTTTCACCTGTTCGCCCACCACGACCGAGATGACCCGATACTGTTCCAGCGTTTCGCCATCACGATCGAGCAAATCAACCCGCAGCGGCAGCTTGGTCTCCATATCCATCCAGACCACATAGCTGTAACGGGAGCCGTCACGAGCCACGACGCGGTAAACGTCACAAGGCCGATCGGAAATGCGGGTGCGACCAACGGAGATGAAGTCGTAGTATTTCGCCAGATAGTCGAAATCGGCAAATACGATGGCGGGCAAGGCGTCGACGATGTGATCGCCAGACAGCGTGAACGGTTCCAGACCAGGCTCAAAGTAGCTGATCCCACCGCCACGTTGCAGCACTTCCCGACGAGGGCCGTCCATATGCAGCAACTGCCCCAAGGGCTGTTTATCGATCACCGCGTGGCGATAGCGTAACGACTCTATCCCCTGCTTGCTGATGCTGATATAGGCGAGTTCATAATTGAGTGAACGGCTGGCACTGCTCATTTGTTGCAATAACGCCCCGGACGCAGGTTCCTGCGCCGAGGCGATATTTGAATTGAGCAGGCCGCCCGTTAAAAGACAAACGGAGAACCAGATTTGCTTCATTACTGCTGTTGCATTCCTAAAGACTGAGTTCCAGGAACCTGAACGGCGGCCTGCTGTGGCCTGCTTTGTTCAAGTTGCAGCTGATCGGAGTGCAAACGGCGTTGCAGCTCATAATCCTGCAGCATGGCATTGATACGCTTACGCTGTTCCTGCACCTGCTGCTGTTGACCGCTGCCGGTTGAGAAACTGTCTGCCGGGACGCCCAGGCTGACCGGGGAAGCTTGCCCCATGATGGGTAACGTATTGAACGCTGGTGCTTCAGCCGCGCCTGATTGGGCAGTTGGCTGATTGTACTGTTGCACACCCACGATCACTGCCAGAGAGACACAAGCAGCAACGCCGACTTGAGTTAGCTGACTAGCCCAAGGACGAACCTTGTGCCAGAACGGCAGTTTACCCCAGGTGTGAGGTTGCGGTTGAGATTCGGGGATTGCCGAAGGAACCAGACGAGCGGGCTCTTTTTCCAATGCGGCAGCAACACGGTCTGCGATATCGAAATGCATGACTTGCCCGACATCACCCCGTAACGTGTCACGGATTAGGTGATAGCTCTGCCAGCTTTGTTGAAGCGCCCGATCTTTACTCAATGAACTCAGCAGCTCATTGTCGAGCATTTCACCATCCATCAGAGCGGAAAGCTTTTCTTTCTGCATGCCTAAGTACCCTTCCAGTGTCCGCTATCGCTAACGTTGGATCAGCGGTTGAACTTTATTATCGATAGCCTCCCGAGCACGGAAAATACGTGACCGTACGGTTCCGACCGGGCAATCCATGATGGCGGCTATCTCTTCGTAGCTTAGACCATCCAACTCCCGCAGGGTAATCGCCATGCGAAGATCCTCTGGGAGTGACTCAATGGTACGGAAAACTATCTGTCTCAGTTCTTCTGACAACATTAAGTTCTCAGGGTTCGAAATTTCTTTCAGTGCACCCGCACTTTCGTAATTTTCGGCATCATTGGCATCCACATCGCTTGATGGTGGGCGCCGGCCCTGAGCAACCAGATAATTTTTTGCTGTATTGACAGCAATTCGATACAACCAGGTGTAAAAGGCGCTATCGCCACGGAACGACTCCAGTGCGCGATAAGCTTTAATAAACGACTCCTGCACCACATCCGGCACGTCACCCTGTGGTACGTAGCGCGAAACGAGACTCGCCACTTTATGCTGGTAACGAATTACCAGTAAGTTAAACGATTTCTGATCGCCCTTCTGGACCCGCTCAACCAGAACCTGATCCGTTAACTGCTCGCTCATCCGAGGTAAATTCTCCCCAAATCTATCTCCACGCGTGAAATTGTACCGCCAGCCATACATTATTTTCCTGAGCAAGCACTCGCTTGGAGTTCATACGGAACGCTAAGTTCCATACCGCCATTGTTTTTTTGTTGATGTCACCTTGTCCGTGGCTTTTGCCCGGACAAGTAGGCTAACATGAATTTCACTCTTCTTCTGCACACATCATACGTTATGCAACCATCATCTGAACATGTTAGCGATGTATTGATCGTCGGTAGCGGTGCTGCTGGCCTCTCCCTGGCGTTGCGCTTGGCGCAACATTGCAAGGTTACTGTACTCAGCAAAGGTCCGCTCAATGAAGGCGCCACCTTTTATGCCCAAGGCGGGATCGCCGCGGTGTTTGATGAAACGGACAGCATCGCCTCACACGTTGATGACACGCTGATCGCCGGGGCCGGCCTGTGTGACAAAGACGCCGTCGAGTTTATTGCCGGCAATGCACGCCACTGCGTACAGTGGCTGATCGATCAGGGCGTGCTGTTCGACACCGAAACCAATTCCCAGGGTGAAGAACGCTATCACCTGACGCGGGAAGGCGGGCACAGCCATCGGCGCATCCTGCACGCCGCCGACGCCACTGGCAAAGAAGTAGAGACTACCCTGGTAGCGAAAGCAAGTGCTCACCCCAATATTTGCGTGATGGAACGCCGCAATGCGGTCGACCTGATCACCTCCAACAAGATTGGCTTGCCGGGCACCAAGCGCGTAGTGGGCGCTTACGTCTGGAACCGTGAGCGGGAGCAGGTGGAAACCTACCGTGCCAAAACGGTGGTGTTAGCCACCGGCGGAGCGGCCAAGGTTTATCAATATACCACCAACCCGGATATCTCTTCGGGCGACGGCATCGCCATGGCCTGGCGCGCTGGCTGCCGGGTGGCCAACCTGGAATTCAACCAGTTCCACCCAACCTGCCTGTTCCACCCGCAGGCACGTAACTTCCTGTTGACCGAAGCGCTGCGCGGCGAAGGTGCCCACCTGAAACGCCCAGACGGCAGCCGCTTTATGCCAGACTTTGATCCCCGTGGTGAACTGGCGCCACGCGATATCGTCGCCCGCGCGATTGACCATGAGATGAAGCGCCTGGGTGCCGACTGCATGTATCTGGATATCAGCCACAAACCGGCGGAATTCATCACTCAACACTTCCCGATGATCCACGAAAAGCTGATGACGCTAGGCTTTGACCTGACGCAACAGCCAATCCCGATCGTCCCTGCGGCGCATTACACCTGCGGCGGCGTGATGGTCGATCAGCATGGCCGTACCGATCTGGACGGCCTGTATGCGATTGGCGAAGTGAGCTACACCGGCCTGCACGGCGCCAACCGCATGGCGTCCAACTCGCTGCTGGAATGCCTGGTTTATGGCTGGTCCGCCGCCGAAGATATTCTGACGCGCCTGCCTGCCATCAAGCTGGCCAAACAGTTGCCGCAGTGGGATGAAAGCCGGGTGGATGATTCGGATGAACGCGTGGTGATCCAGCATAACTGGCACGAACTGCGGCTGTTTATGTGGGACTACGTCGGGATCGTGCGCACCACCAAACGTCTGGAGCGGGCGCTACGCCGCATCAATACGCTGCAGCAGGAGATCGACGAGTATTACGCCAACTTCCGCATCTCCAACAATCTGCTGGAGCTACGTAATCTGGTGCAGGTGGCGGAACTGATTGTACGCAGTGCGATGGAGCGCAAGGAAAGCCGTGGGCTGCATTACACGCTGGATTACCCGGACATGTTGCCGGAGCCAAAACCCACCATTCTGCAACCCTGAGGTTTCAGTAGTTCAGATAGAAATCGGTAATCAACTGGCGGAAGTCGGTGGTGTAGCTGCCATCCGCCAGTTTTATTGCCAACTCCGCCTCTTCTTTCGCCACCGGTTTACGCGCTAATGCCAGCATCAAGCGGTGCTTTGGCGTGTCGGCCCGGTCGCTGATGTTCAGCCGCCGTGCGGTGTGCCAGCCACGTTGGTGGGCATTCACTTCAAAAGCTTCGCCAATCTCGCAAGGCAGCACCACACAGAACTGCCCCTCCGCCGTTATCAATCGTTCGGCGCTATCCAGCAAGGCGTCATGAGTCAGGGTTTCGGTATAACGGGCGTTGGTGCGGGCCAGATCGCGACAGGCGACGGAAGGCTCAAAATACGGTGGATTGCTGACGATCAGATCGTAACAATGGGCATGCTGCTGGGCAAAATGATGAATATCCTGGCTGTGCACCTGGATCTTCTGCGGCCAAGGTGACTCCAACACGTTATCACGTGCCTGCAAGGCGGCGGCGTTATCCAGCTCAACCGCATCGATGGTGACCTCGCTAGCCGTGCGCTGCGCCAACATCAGGGCGATCAGCCCACTGCCGCAGCCAATATCCAGCACCCGCTGCACGTTATCCACGGCAGTCCAGGCGCCGAGCATAACCGCATCGGTACCCACCTTCATCGCACAACGATCGTGGCCGACAAAGAACTGTTTAAAGGTAAAACCGCCGCGGCGCGGGGTCGATTTTGTTTTAATTTGATTACTCACAATGGCCACCAGCAGACAAAACTGGCGTAGCATAAGGCAAACTGATCTAGGGTAAAAGTTAAAAAGGGTGAACCCTGCGGCCATCCCGTCTATAATCGGCGCCCCAAGTAGAGGTAGATAATGACAGCAACCAATTTTTCCGAACTCGAACTCGATGAGCGCCTGATCCTCGCTTTGCGTGATAAAGGCTACGATCGCCCCACCGCTATCCAGGCCGAGGCGATCCCGCCAGCCATGGACGGGCGCGACGTATTAGGTTCGGCACCGACCGGCACGGGCAAAACCGCCGCATTCTTGCTGCCAGTTCTGCAGCATCTGCTGGATTTCCCACGCAAGAAGTCTGGCCCACCGCGCGTACTGATCCTCACCCCGACGCGTGAGCTGGCAATGCAGGTGGCCGATCAGGCTCGTGAATTGGCTGCGCATACCTCGCTGGATATCGCCACCATCACCGGCGGCGTGGCGTATATGAACCACGCCGAAGTCTTTAGTGAAAACCAGGACGTGGTGGTTGCTACCACCGGCCGCCTGCTGCAATACATCAAAGAAGAAAACTTTGACTGCCGCGCGGTAGAAACGCTGATCCTGGATGAAGCAGACCGCATGCTCGATATGGGCTTTGCGCAAGACATCGAAACCATCTCGGCCGAAACCCGCTGGCGTACCCAGACGTTGCTGTTCTCCGCAACGCTGGAAGGCGAAGCCATCCGCGAGTTTGCCGAGCGCATCCTGAAGGAACCGGTTGAGGTTGAAGCCGATCCATCACGTCGCGAACGTAAAAAAATCCTGCAATGGTATTACCGCGCCGATGACGTGAAGCATAAAACCGCCCTGCTGGTGCATCTGTTGCAACAGCCGGACGTGCAGAAGTCAGTGATCTTTGTGCGTAAGCGTGAGCGCGTGCATGAGCTGGCCGCCTGGCTGCGTGAAGCTGGCATCAATACCTGCTATCTCGAAGGGGAAATGGTGCAGGCCAAGCGTAACGAAGCGGTAAAACGCATGATGGATGGCCGCGTCAACGTGCTGGTCGCCACCGACGTTGCGGCGCGCGGGCTGGATATCCTGGATATCACCCACGTGTTCAACTTCGATATGCCGCGCACTGCCGATACCTATCTGCACCGCATTGGCCGTACTGGCCGTGCCGGGCGTAAAGGCACCGCCATTTCGCTGGTAGAGGCGCACGACCATCTGCTGCTGGGCAAAGTGGGGCGTTACCTCAATGAGCCACTGAAAGCCCGAGTGATCGACGAACTGCG
Organism: Serratia sp. 3ACOL1; assembly: GCF_003668775.1. Classification (NCBI taxonomy): domain Bacteria; kingdom Pseudomonadati; phylum Pseudomonadota; class Gammaproteobacteria; order Enterobacterales; family Yersiniaceae; genus Serratia; species Serratia sp. 3ACOL1. The sequence continues at coordinate 3,069,049 of NZ_CP033055.1, forward strand.
TCCGTCCACCAAGGTACCTAGCGAGAAGAGCAACGGTAAACCTTCGAAGAAGGTGCTGGCCAAGCGCATCGAAGACAAGCTGAAGAACAAAGAGAAGGCCAAGGTGAAGGTACGCCATCGCGACGCAAAAAACGTCGGTAAGCGCCGCCAGCCAAAAGCCAAACCAGACGCACAATAATCTCTTTGCCATCAAAAAACCGCCATCACTTTGAAGGCGGTTTTTTTATTTTCAAGGCTGAGTATAGTGCCCAGCCAATTGCTGACTTTTGAGCCAGCTCTCCAATTGACGGTACTGCTCACGCAACTCGCTATTCTGCAAATGCACTGGCGTCTGGGCAAAGTAATACTGGAACGTTCTCCCTTGCTGATTTTGTGCCTTGGCATCAGCCCCCGTTTGTAACAGGAGCAGCGCCAACTGTGGTGCGTTGATTTTTGCGGCCAGGTGCAAGGGCGTATCCCCTACTCTGTCACTCAATGAACTATCAGCCCCGGCATTCAACAGCATACGCACCTGCTCCTCCCGCCCCGCCAGCACGGCAGCGGCTAATGGCGTAGCACCAGTGACCAGATTACGCATATTAACCTGGGGAGCCTGTTGCAATAACAAGCGTAAATATTGCGCATCCTTAACCATCGCCGCCGTATGCAATGCCCCGTTGCCCTCCATACCTGGTTGCCCAATATCTGCCCCCGCCTGTATCAATGCCTGTACACTGCCTGGCCTCTGCTGCAGAATCGCCCATTGCAACAGTGTGATCTGCAAATCTCCCCGCACATCAAGCCGTTCAGCTGTTGCTTGCTGGCTAATTTGCCAAACATCATCCTCAGCCACCGCCTGTGATAAAGACAGGATATCGGTACCCGCAAATGGCGAATTTTGCTGTTCCATATAGTGCTCCTTGGCTACCATCAATAACCCAGCGATCCCAAACAGGGGCAAAACGAGAGCCGCTATCCAGCAGCCTCTGCACCACCTTTTAGGCATTCGCCTTGATCTCCCATGGCTTCTGTTCCGCCATTGAACTGATTACCTTATCGATGCCATGTGCCGTCATGCTGCGATCGAGATATTTGCTCGGCCGCCAAGCATCAGTGCCGCTCAGAGTCTCATTGTTGGCAATGGTTATTTTATGCCCGATAGCATCTGGAAGCAGAGAGGTCGACTCCTGCGTCCCCGTCAACATATCGTATTGTTCACTGTAACGACGGATCCCGCCAGATTCTGCATCTTGCTTTGCCGCAGCCGGATTAATACCGAAACGGTTCAGAGTATGATCGGAAACCCCAGCGGCGTTGAATGTTACCGCCAGAGAACCGGTTGCCAACGCCGCCGTTGCTGCCAACCCTCCCCCCAACGAATGGCCGGTGATCACTAAGCCGTCACCAAACGCAGCTTTGGCATTTTTGGCAATCGCCACGGCATGATTGTACTGCACATCGTCGTACCCCGTAGCCTGACGCACATTGCTCAGCCAATCGCGCATATCATTAGTACCAGCGAAAGCCAGCACATAGTGCTGCTTATTCGAATAAATACCCGCCTGTAACCCTGAGGCTGCATCCAATAAACTTGCGGGGTCAATGCCAACACTCAGCAAATCGTTATCACTCATGCGCGAAAAGCCCTCTGCACCCTGCCCAGTGAGGTTGTAGACATCCTTGGCCAATAGCGCCAAAGAGTAATCGCCCTGCTGAGACTCTTGCCCACGAGACATCTCCAGCCTTGGGGCCAAAGGTACCGCAGCAGAGAGATCGCGAGTCAGTGAATTCAACAGGTTTTGTGCATTACGACTATTTTCAGAGGGGAGCGACACAGCAACTTTTGTCACCTGTGGCTCGTCGGTTTGGACTGGTTTTATTGCGTCTTGAAGCGGGAGTGACGAAGCAGATGCAGCGGTGATGGGCGTCATCGTCGAGATGAAACTCAAAGGCAAACTCATAAAGACTCCTTATCCATAGACAGCCCCAAATGGAACTGATTTAGCTATCGGCGAGTCATACGAGTTCTGTAATGAGAATGATTATTTTTTGCGGGTAATGTGATCAAAATCTATTTTCTGCCGTGAAGGCATTAAAAAAGGGAGCCGAAGCTCCCTTTTGTCTACCTAGCCGAAAATTACAGGCTTTCGGTAAAGGTACGTGCGATAACGTCACGTTGTTGTTCTGGCGTCAGTGAGTTGAAACGCACCGCATAACCAGAAACACGAATGGTCAGCTGCGGGTATTTTTCTGGGTTCTTAACGGCATCTTCCAGCGTTTCACGGCGCAGCACGTTCACGTTCAGGTGCTGACCACCTTCTACGCGCACGGTAGGTTGCATTTCCATCGGCACTTCGCGGTACTCGATCTGGCCCAGTTCGCTAACAGGCACGATCTGATCTTCCGCATAATCCGCTTTGGCACATACACAGCGCGCTTCTGATTTCTCTTCATCCAGCAGCCAGAAAGAGTTCACCAGTGCTTGATTGTTCGCTTTAGTGATTTGAATACCAGTAATCATTTTGTTGCCTCCGTAATAGGGAGAAAAATTTCTACGTCGCCGAAAACTCGGTTGTGGTTCCCGGCCATTTGGTAAAACCAATGTTGTCTTGTTGTTCTGTATACCAGTCAAACCGGGTCAATTCTTTGACTAAAATCAATTTTTACGGGGTAGTCGAATGAGCATCAGAGGCAAATTTATGTTTTATATCAATTTTACCTTTTTGCTCGTTAAAATTATTTTTGTAAATTTTCAAAAATATTTGTAAGTCTCGCTCGCCATACCCATTGAAAAAGCGGGTTTCGCCGAGCAGAGGTTAACGGTAAGCTATGCACCATGAATTGCTAACAAAAACAAAGGAGAGTGCTTATGTCTACCTCCCTCACCTGGCACGACGTCATCGGCAAAGAGAAAGAGCAGCCCTACTTTCTGGATACACTCGCCTTTGTAGCTAATGAACGCCAGGCTGGTAAGACCATTTATCCACCGCAGAAAGACGTGTTTAACGCTTTCCGCTTTACCGAGTTGGCAGACGTCAAAGTGGTGATCCTGGGGCAAGATCCCTATCACGGTCCGAACCAGGCCCATGGCCTGTCGTTTTCCGTGCGCCCAGGCATCCCTGCGCCGCCTTCGCTGGTCAATATGTACAAAGAGCTGGTGACGGATATCCCCGGCTTTGAACGCCCGACACACGGCTGCCTGCAAAGCTGGGCCGAGCAAGGCGTACTGCTGCTCAATACCGTATTAACCGTTGAAGGTGGCCGGGCGCATTCTCACGCCAATCTGGGCTGGGAGACCTTTACCGACAAGGTCATTGCCGCGCTAAACGAAAATCGCGAGGGTGTCGTGTTCCTGCTGTGGGGTTCACACGCACAAAAGAAAGGGAGCTTTATCGATCGCCAGCGCCATCATGTGTTGAAAGCGCCGCATCCCTCCCCGCTTTCTGCCCATCGCGGTTTCCTGGGTTGCCACCACTTTTCGCAAACCAATCAGTTACTGGAACAACAAGGCCTGGCACCGATTGACTGGGTGCCACACCTGCCACAGGAATGATCCAGGCACAAAAAAGGCACCGCTCAGGTGCCTTTATCCTCGCCAGATCTTATTAAGACTTGGCTTTGGATACCGCTACCATCGCCGGGCGCAGCAGGCGGCCATTCAGCGTGTAGCCTTTCTGCATCACCATCATCACATGGTTCGGCTGATGGTCGGCTGATTCCATCAGGCTCATCGCCTGGTGAACGTCCGGGTTGAATGGCACGTTGAGCTCGCCTACCACTTCGATGCCGTACTTGCGTACCGCGTCCAGCAGTGACTTCAGCGTCAGTTCAATCCCTTCGATCATCGCGACCAGTTCAGGGTTGTTCTTGTCCGCCAGATCCAGCGCACGCTCCAGGTTGTCGATCACCGGCAGCAAATCACCGGAGAATTTTTCCAGCGCGAATTTGTGAGCCTTCTCGACATCCAGCTCGCTACGGCGGCGAACGTTTTCCATTTCGGCTTTGGCACGCAGCACACTGTCACGCTCGCGTTGCTGAGCTTCAGCCAGTTGGGCTTCCAACTCGGCAATGCGATCATCGCGCAGATCGGCGCCTGCCGCCATGGCTTCCTCGTGCTGTGCTTGCTGTTCCATTTCTTCCGAGGCTTGCTCGTTTGGCGTCTTCTGTTCTTTACTACTCATGAATATCTCCGCGTTTTAGCATTAATCTCGCAACTTGGCTTATTATGGGGATCAAAACCGGGGTTTCAAGTCAACCGGTCACAATGTGGGGCATAAACCGTCCCTGGTGAGGAAAATGGCAGCGATGAAGAAAAAATTTGCATGTATTGGCATTGTTGGGCACCCGCGTCACCCTTCCGCATTGGCTACTCATGAAATGCTGTTCGAATGGTTGGTTGCCCGTGGCTACAAGGTGATCCTTGAACGCCAGATTGCCCAAGATTTGGGCATGAAAGACGTAGATACCGGCAGCCTGGCGGAGATTGGTCAACGGGCCGATCTGGCCGTCGTGGTGGGTGGTGACGGTAACATGCTGGGCGCAGCGCGCGTATTGGCGCGTTATGACATCAAGGTGATCGGGGTAAACCGTGGCAATCTCGGCTTCCTGACAGATCTTGACCCGGACAACGCACTCCAGCAGTTGGCGGACGTGCTGGAAGGGGAATATATTGACGAGAAGCGCTTCCTGCTGGAAACCATCGTCCATAAAGAGCACCAGCAATGCCGCGTCAGCACCGCGATTAACGAAGTAGTGCTACACCCTGGCAAGGTGGCGCACATGATCGAGTTCGAAGTCTATATTGACGATCGCTTCGCCTTCTCGCAGCGTTCCGATGGCCTGATCATCGCCACGCCAACCGGTTCTACCGCCTACTCGCTTTCCGCAGGCGGGCCCATTCTGACTCCATCGCTGGAAGCCATCGCGCTGGTGCCAATGTTCCCGCACACGCTTTCCGCCCGGCCGCTGGTGATCAACGGCGACAGCACCATTCGCCTGAAGTTTTCCCATATCGGCAGCGATCTGGAAATCAGCTGCGACAGCCAGATCGCCCTGCCCATCCAGGAAGGCGAAGAGGTACTGATCCGCCGCAGCGACTTCCACTTAAACCTGATCCATCCCAAGGACTACAGCTATTTCAATACGTTGAGCACCAAACTGGGCTGGTCAAAAAAATTATTCTAAAAATGGCGCCAACCGCTTTACTGTATATAAAACCAGTTTATACTGTATGAAATCACAGTTATGTGTTTATACACAGGAAGGTCCCTATGTTGGCGCAATTAACCATCAGCAATTTTGCTATCGTTCGTGAGTTGGAGATCGACTTTCAAGCGGGTATGACGGCAATCACCGGTGAGACCGGTGCCGGTAAGTCGATTGCTATTGATGCGTTAGGCCTGTGCCTCGGCAACCGCGCCGACGGCAACGTCGTACGTCTGGGGCCTCCCGTGCCGATATCTGTGCCCGTTTCTCACTGGCAGATACCCCATCCGCCCGCGAATGGCTGGAACAAAACCAGCTGGATGACAGCAACGAGTGCCTGCTGCGCCGCGTGATCGGGACAGATGGCCGCTCCCGTGGTTTTATCAACGGCACCGCCGTTCCCCTTTCCCAATTGCGGGAACTTGGCCAGCGCCTGATCCAGATCCACGGCCAGCATGCTCACCAGTTGCTGCTAAAACCCGAACACCAAAAACAGTTGCTGGATGCCTATGCTGGCGAACCCGCCCTACAGGCAGCCATGCACCAGGCTTACCACCAATGGCATCAAAGCTGCCGCGAACTGGCGCACCATCAGCAGCAATCTCTCGAACGCGATGCCCGCAAGCAACTGCTGCAATACCAGTTGAAAGAGCTGAACGAATTCGCCCCACAGGCAGGTGAATTTGAGCAGATCGACAGCGAATACAAGCGTCTGGCCAACAGCGGCCAGTTGTTGACCCTCAGCCAGCAGGCGCTGCAACTGCTAGCCGATGACGAGCAACACAACATGCTCAGCCAGCTCTACACCACCAAGCACCTGCTGCTGGACCTGATCGGCATGGATGAGAAGTTAAGCGGCCTGCTGGACATGCTGGAAGAGGCCTCGATCCAAATCAGCGAAGCCAGCGATGAACTGCGCCATTACGCAGACCGCATGGATCTCGATCCTAACCGCCTGCATGAGCTGGAACAGCGCCTGTCGCGCCAAATCAGCCTGGCACGTAAGCACCATGTTTCACCGGAAGAATTACCCGGCCTGCATCAACAACTGCTGGATGAGCAACAGCTGCTTTCCCAACAGGCCAGCGATCAGCAACACCTGAGCGAAGCGGTCAACCTGCATCATCAACAGGCACTGGCGCTGGCTGAACAGTTGCACCAGAAGCGGCAGCACTATGCGGCCGAGTTAACTACCTTGATCACCGAGAGCATGAATGCGCTCTCGATGCCGCACGGCAAATTTAATATCGACGTCCGCTTTGAACCGGAATACCTGAGCAGTGAGGGGGCCAGCCGCGTTGAGTTCTGCGTCTCCACCAACCCGGGGCAACCGCTGCAGCCGTTGGCAAAAGTGGCCTCCGGCGGTGAGCTTTCCCGCATCGCGTTAGCCATCCAGGTCATTACCGCCCGTAAAATGGAAACCCCGGCGCTGATCTTCGATGAGGTGGACGTAGGCATCAGTGGCCCAACGGCCGCCATTGTTGGCCGCCTGCTGCGTCAGTTGGGTGAATCAACTCAGGTTATGTGCGTGACCCACCTGCCGCAGGTCGCTGGTTGCGGTCATCAGCATTTATTTGTCAGCAAGCAAACCGACGGCACGGTAACCGAAACCCAGATGTCACCTTTGGACAAACGTGCCCGTCTGCAAGAGTTGGCGCGCCTGCTCGGCGGCAGTGAAGTCACTAAAAATACGCTGGCAAACGCAAAAGAATTGCTGGCCGCATAACTTTTTTACTTTCCTGAGGTCATAATGAGGCCCTGTAAAGGTTCCCAACTGCTGCAAGGTCTATTATCATCGGCATCCTATGCCCTAAAGGAATGTGATTATTATGCGCTGTAAAATGCTGACAGCTGCCGCTGTGGTTCTTGTGATGCTGACCGCAGGCTGTTCTACTTTTGAGAAGGTGGTTTACCGGCCTGATATCAACCAGGGTAACTACCTGACACCAACCGACGTGGCAAAAATCCACAAGGGAATGACGCAACAACAGGTTGCTTACACATTGGGCACGCCAATGATGCAGGATCCGTTTGGTACCCAGACATGGTTCTACGTGTTCCGCCAAGAGCCAGGCCATGAGAAGATCACGCAGCAAACGCTGACGTTGACGTTCGACAGCGCAGGCGTGTTGACGGATCTGCAGAATAAACCGGCACTGACCGAGTAAGCCGAGCCGGAGCTGTCATCCGGCCCGTGGGGGAAGAGTGAGATCCTTCATGACAGTCGTAGGCTGCAACTCGGAAGACAACGTTCTGATGAAGATAAGGCGCATTCAGCGCCTTATTTTTTTGCCTTTTCCGCCCGCTGGCGACGCAGTTCTTTCGGATCGGCAATCAATGGCCGGTAAATCTCTACCCTGTCGCCATCATTGAGCACATCGCTCAGCTTAGCCGGACGACTGTAGATACCCACCTTGTTGCTGGCCAAATCGATATCGTTACGTAGCTCTAACAGCCCAGAAGCCAGGATGGCCTGCTCAACGTTGCTGCCTGCGGCCAACTTAACCTGGCGCACATACTGGCGTTCTGGCAACGCATAGACCACCTCAACGCGTATCTCAGACACTGTAGACCTCTTTGGCGCGCTGAGTGAACGCTTGCACCATGCTACCGGCCAGTTCTTTAAACACTTTACCGAAGGCCAGCTCGATCAGTTTGTTGGTGAACTCAAAATCCAGGTGCAGCTCGACCTTGCACGCCTCGGGGCTTAACGCGGTGAACTGCCAGCCGCCCATCAGTTTGCGGAACGGGCCATCGACCAGCTGCATATTGATGCTTTGGTTATCCAGCAGCGTATTGCGCGTGGTAAAGGTTTTGCTGATGCCGGCTTTTGCCACCTCTACCGCGGCGGTCATTTCATTAGGGGAAGCGGCAATCACCCGGCTGCCGGTGCATCCTGGCAGAAAATCGGGGTAAGAATGAACATCGTTAACCAACTGATACATCTGCTCAGCGCTGAAAGGCACTAATGCAGATCGACTGATCTGGGGCATATCATTTCCTGAGAGGCAAAAAACGTACAGATAATACCATTTATCTGGCGCCAAACAAAAAATCTGCTACGCGCGGCGCGGATCCAAAATGCGAGAAATTGCGCAGGTGCTGAGTGGGAAAGGATTTCTTTCGCTGCGCCATCCAGTATAATGAGCGCACTATGACAAAGAAAAAAGCATACAAACCCGGTTCCGCGACCATTGCACAAAACAAGCGAGCACGTTTCGAATACTCCATCGAAGAGGAGATCGAGGCGGGTTTGGCCCTGCAAGGTTGGGAAGTAAAATCACTGCGTGCTGGCAAAGCTAACATCAGCGACAGTTATGTGATGTTCCGCGACGGTGAAGCCTATCTGTTTGGCGCCACCATTTCGCCGCTGAACGTCGCTTCAACTCATGTGGTATGCGATCCAACACGTTCCCGTAAACTCCTGCTGAAAAAACGTGAGCTAGACTCACTGATTGGCCGCGTTACCCGCGATGGTTATACCGTCGTAGCCCTCTCCATGTATTGGAAAAATGCCTGGAGCAAGGTGAAGATCGGCGTAGCCAAAGGTAAGAAAGAACACGATAAGCGCGATGACATCAAAGATCGTGAGTGGCAGACGGCGAAAGCCCGTATCATGAAGCATGCCAATCGTTAAGCCGCTGGCTTAACAGGGTAATCTTCTGTTATACTGCACAAAGTACTTGGGGCTGATTCTGGATTCGACGGGATTTGCGAAGCCCTAGGAGCATGCCGAGGGGCGGTTTGCCTCGTAAAAAGCCGCAAAAAAATAGTCGCAAACGACGAAAACTACGCACTAGCAGCTTAATACCCTGCTTAGAGCCCTCTCTCCCTAGCTTCCGCTCTTAAGACGGGGATAAAGAGAGGTCAAACCCAAAAGAGATCGCATGGAAGTCCTGCCTGGGGCTAAAGTGCTAAACCTAATCAGGCTAGTTTGTTAGTGGCGTGTCCATCCGCAGCTGACCGGCGAATGTAAAGATTGGACTAAGCATGTAGTGCCGACGGTGTAGTAATTTCGGACGGGGGTTCAAATCCCCCCAGCTCCACCAAATTCTTGGTTGATGGTTACCAGAGCCATCCAACGAAGTCCTAGAAGCCCGCATGGCGCAAGCCCTGCGGGCTTTTTTGTACCTTCAATTTGTCCCTCGAAGTCTGAAGCCAACTAATTAAATCCGAACCTTTTAGGCACCTTGTTAGGCACCTCGTAAAGCATTATTGTTTTTGAGGTGCCTAAAACTATGGAAACCCGGCAATGGCAAGACAAACCAAACCTTTATCCGTCAAGGAAATCGAATCCGCCAAACCCAAGGAAGCGGACTACGTTCTCTATGATGGCGATGGCCTTGAGCTACTCATCAAATCAAGCGGCAGTAAGATCTGGCAGTTTCGCTACATTCGCCCTGTCACTAAGAAGCGTGCGAAAAAGAGCATTGGCCCTTATCCGTCAGTCACCCTTGCCGATGCTCGAAGCTACCGGGCAGAAGCTCGTGCTCTCCTGACAAAACAGATCGATCCTCAGGAGCATCAGCAAGAACAACTCCGCAGCACTCTTGAAGCCCAAACTAATACTTTCAAACTTGTAGCTGAACGTTGGTGGAGTGTGAAGAAGACCAGTGTGACTGAGGACTATGCAGAAGATATCTGGCGATCGCTAGAAAGGGATGTTTTACCGGCGATTGGCGATATGAGCGTCACAGATATTAAAGCACATACTCTGGTCCAAGCAATTCAACCTGTTCAGGCTCGCGGAGCATTGGAAACTGTTCGTCGCCTGTGCCAACGCATCAATGAGGTCATGGTTTATGCTCAAAACACAGGTCTGATTGATGCAGTCCCCAGCGTCAATATTGGCAAGGCATTCGAGAAGCCTCAGAAAAAAAACATGCCCAGCATCCGTCCGGACCAGCTACCGCAACTCATGCAGACTATGCGTACCGCCAACATTATCCTACCAACACGGTGCCTGTTCATGTGGCAACTTCTTACTATCACCCGCCCTGCCGAAGCGGCTGAAGCCCGCTGGGACGAGATAGATCTGGAAGCACGAGAATGGAAAATCCCCGCATCACGCATGAAAATGAACCGTGATCACACTGTTCCATTGTCAGATCAAGCAATGGCCGTTTTAGAAACGATGAAACCGCTATGTGTAAATCGAGAGTTTGTCTTTCCCAGTCGAATCAAACCGACTCAATCAATGAACAGTCAAACTGTGAATGCGGCGCTAAAACGCGCCGGGTTAGGTGGCATACTCGTTTCTCATGGTCTGCGCTCCATTGCCAGTACGGCTCTCAACGAACAAGGATTTCCACCAGATGTTATTGAGGCAGCATTGGCCCACGTAGACAAAAACGAAGTACGCCGCGCATATAACCGCAGCGATTATCTCGAGCAACGTCGCCCGATGATGCAATGGTGGGCTGATTTCGTGACTACCGCAGAAAATGGCAATCTACATTCAGGATTTTTGCGATTAGTAGGGTAATATCGCATTAATAACGCATAAATGAAGTGTCTCTGGCGCTTCATTTTTTTTCTTTGTTCGGACTGTTTTATTAAAAGCCTCAAGAAGTTGATCATCTTTATCCTTAGAAGCCCATTGTTTTAATGTTATGACTAAATTGTCAGGATCCAAAGTAATACGCTTTTCAATCTTATTTTGTTGTTCAATAAACTCCCACAGTTCAGCAGCTATCGCTTCAGCCGCTTTTGTTCTATTTTTCCAGCCGCCATTAGGGGAACATTTTCATACAGTAACTTCACAGCCTGTTCTTTAACTGGGATATTCAAAGCAGCCTTTGCCACCCCCCCTCTAATCGCCCCCTGTAACATTACCCAATCGGAAACTTCACCTCTTTCTATCTGAGTAAAAGCTATACACATTCCTCTCGCAGCCTCAAGATGACATACCGCTTCGAGGAGTGATTTCAACGCTTCAAAATGATTAGTATCTCGCAGATATTTGGCTCTTTGACACTCTCTAAGTGCGCTTTCTAAGCGGTTATGAAATGACCCAAAAACGCTAGGCCATCCATCTTTATTTTTAAGCTTTAGCGCTGGGTCTAATGAAGCAAGTGTAAGTTTCGCCCGATCGTAAGGATCAGTCGATGAGAATTCACCAATGAGTTGATCTAAAAAGAGTTGAACATCAGGATTTTTGTAATCCAGCATCGGCCAGGCAGATTCCCACGAGGTACTTGTTAACCAACTAGGTATCGTTCCACGGACATCTTCGAACCTTTCAATGAGAAGAGCGTAAGTTTTTTCAAAAAACATATTCATAAAAATCAACCACTTAATTAAGTTAATGTTCAAATAAAAAAAACGAGTAGGCACAACTATTTTTTTACAGCCCCCATGTCCGTAGTCTTCCTGCAGCCAAACAAATATGACTCAGGAGAACAAGCTATGACATCATCTAATGTTAAGGTTCTACGCTTACCCGCTGTCGCGCTCAAAACAGGTCTTTCCAGGTCCACAATCTATGACTGGATGAACCCAAAATCTCCCCGCTTTGACTCAACGTTTCCAAGACCAAGGTCTTTGGGGAGTCAGTCAGTGGGATGGCTAGAAGCTGAACTTGATGAGTGGATTCTACAACGAATCCCCTCTGTTCCATGAAGATTTATTTCACAGCGGGTGGATAAATTAGTGTGTATACCCTAAATAACCCGAGTTGCGGGAAGGCAGCAACTAAGCAAATCCCCAAGAGCTTACACAAGTAAGTGATAGGGGTGAGCAAAAGCAGCCGACGCACATGCAACTTGAAGTATGGCGGGTATATGTCTTTTTACACTGCTATTTCACTACTAATAGCAGAATAGCTGCCAGTTCGTAATCCCTTCGTTAAAAATTTTATTGGAGAACGCATGTCAAAAAAAGTCACCACCAACTTTAAGGATGAGTCTCTTATTGTTGATATAGATAATTTTTGTTACGTGAAAGATATTTCACGCTCTACTGGTATTGAATTAGGAATGAAAATATTAATTCCCTTTTTTAACAAAATCACATCATGTCATTATGAAGCAAAGCAGATTGAAGAAATATTATTAAGACAATCGATAAATGAACATATTTCACAGGTTCGCGGCACCCCTGAAATCACACATGAGGAGTTTTTTTTGACTGTTTGGAATACTCACATTAAAAGTGCGCTTTGGATACCATCGATTGAAAATTTCCAAAAAAAAACCAACGATGGTTCGATGGGAAAATTGGAGAAAAAAAGTATAACAGAGAGACTTGAAGCCCTGGTAGATGCAAACAGAGCGAAAGCAGCCATCCACATTCATACAGACCGAATAACTGATGATAATAGCCAGTATGTTAAGGGGTATTCAAATACTATTCTCCTTAAAGAAACCTCATATGAGGGATACCACTTTGACATTAACAACATCGTAGTATTACCTATTTCTGAGCTGATAATATTCGGGGTAAAAGAGGTATTAAAAAGAAAGAATATCTATTTCCATTACCCTCACATTTGTTGGATAAACATTTACCACACCAATAATTTGGCAGTCATGCTCCCGATCATTTGTGAAGCTAACCTGCCACAGTGTACTAGAAATGAAATGAAAATCATTCTCATTAATCCATTCGCTATAGGGAGAAATAAATAATAAATGACACCTGAATTATGCAAAAACGGCAAAGTGATTAACGATGTTATCCAAATCGCAATGCTGAGTGATTCTCATTCTCTATTATGACTTTATAGTAATGATTCTATCGTGTATTACTCTCTGATATGGGGTTAAAAAATGGTATTTCATTTTTATTTGGCTTGCTCGGATACGAAGGCAGCAAGCCATATCAGACAGGATGTTACCTTTAAGGAGATATGCAAAGAATTTCCCATTTCACCTGATAATGTGGTGATTGAGATTGTTGATGAAAAACAGTCCGTATTACATCAACGACTATTGAAAGAACTGATAAATCAGAAAGCGAACAAAGGTGACACTATCATACTGAACGGCTTAAGTAGCCTGGGAAGAAATGTTGAGGATATACTGGATATTTTATTTTTTTGTTTCAAAAAAGACATCAATATCTATTGCCACCATCCTTACACTAGAATAGAGCCCTCTGTTGAAAGCTGTATGTCTTTTCTGATATCGGTACAAACAGGGGTAGATATTCAGAATCTTAAATCAAGCAGAAGTAAGCACCGGAGGATCAAGAAACCGCTTGGACGAAAAGAAGGCAGTCAGCATAAACTCAGTATCTACACACTCAAGTTGAAAGGGTATAAACAATCAGAGGTAGCAAGAGAATTAGGCGTCAGCTTATCCACAGTTAAACGACATTGGAATAACGAAATTTTCGGTTAATTCAGCAAGCTAATTGCAGAGTAACTTTTAAACAGTCATCGCAGGCTGGGGCTGCCCTCATCTCAATTTTAGATGTTGGATAGGTATTATAATGGCTGTCTACTCTTAGTTCTAACTAATAACCATCTAAGGGTAGAATTACTTAACAAGTAATTATCGGATCAAATGGTACTGGGATACTAAGATCTGATGTCAGTATATACCTCAATCATCGGTAAGATATAGCCCTGCCTGTATGGCTCTTTATACGGTCTATAGCAGACCGTAGGACCAACTACAGGTATATATTATGAAAACATATCAAGGTACGCATGGTGAACACGTTCTTGAGTATTGGATCAAGATTAACTGTCTGCTGAATGCATTGACCAACCGATACCAGAGAGTTACTGCTGTAAGAACTGATTTTCATCACACTCCTATTGTCGATAACGGAGACAATATCTGCTGCTTCCCTAACTTTGAACCCGGAGAGATATCGCGGACACGGGATTCCCTCAGAGCTAAACTGGTAGCTGATCGTATCCGTAAAGAGCGTGAAGGTAAACGAGTGTACCCCAGCCCTATGTTTTTGATATGGGCGAAAGAATACTCGAAATCAGGTAAATGCCACTATCACACTTGCCTGTTGTTCAACAAAGACGCCTATTACCACTTGGGAGATTACGATCAGGCCAATAACCTGAGAGGGATGATCACCGGAGCCTGGTACAGCGCCCTAAGGCTGGAATTGGACGATCACCCAGGTCTGGTCCATTTCCCTGAAAACTGTCGCTATGTGTTGGATACCAATAGTGCTGACTTCCAGCAGAACTACCAGGCGCTGTTAACCCGACTGGATTACCTCACCAAAGTTGAAAGCAAAGTTTTTGGGGAAGGGGATCGTAACTTCGGTTGCAGCCAAATCGATTTATAACTCGCCAGTGGCCTTCTCTGCGTGAGAAGGCCTTATTACGTCAGGGATAAGTTATATGTCCCATAATCGCGCAGATTAACCGGCAATCGGTGACGTAAAAGATCTCCGGGTTATCAGCGCGTTGCTCACCGATAAAGAAGACCTGAGCTCCTTTTTATTCAATGCTTCTTTCGCTTCTTCCTACACAGTTTCTAGCTCATTCAGAAGCATGGTTCGTTTGGCCTTCGACCAGTCCCCCACTCAACGTGGATTTTGTAGCTCCTTAAGGGCTTAGGTTACCCAACCTCAGACAATACGGCCTTCGTTGGACGCTTACGAACCTGTTACGACGAAGTAAAATATTTACTGGCTCTCAAAGAACGAAATTCGCCCTTACTGAAGCCATAAAAAAACTTGTTGAATGTCTCAGGGCATGAAGCGAAAGTTCGAAGTTTATCAATGCCGAAGGTAAATTAATAACATTGCCGCGTATTAATCAACGGTAAGCAAGTCAGTAGCAATTAAGAAAGCCGCCATCCAAGAGGGATGGCGGATAAAAACCTGAGCATAAGTCCAGTTTTGCGTTTAATCCGGTTCAGGCAGGGGCAATGACGGCAGGTTAGATCCGTTCCTGAAAACCAGCGCTAATGAGATTCTCCTTTAATTCTTTTAGGCATGATTGTGGCACAGCCAGCCAAAATAAGTTCTTTGCCCTGGTGATTGCGACATACCCAATCCGGCCTTCTTCATCACCTGTGCCTGAAAGCAACGCTTCGATATGGGATTTCTTCGCCAGGTACATAACTGCGCCGATAGACTCCCCCTTAACCTGGTGCACCGTTTCTACCCTGAGTCCATGTGTCTGAGTGACTGCAGTACTCGCCAATGGCAGCTCCGGTAGTGATTTTTTTGTCAGTTTGGTGCCAAGCGTGCCAGCAATTTTATATCCGTATTGTTTTTCAATCTCTGCGAGCAGCGCTTTGACATTCGTTAATAACTTGGTGTGCCAGTCTGTTTTCGCTGTAAGCGCAGACGAGGGGAGTCCCACATCTGCGCTGCGACTGAAACGCCATAGTAGTCGCTTCAGCCCGCTCATTCCGTCTTCATGTGATAGCCCCTGAAGTCCTGAACTGAGCCCATGGGGGCATTGTCCAGTAAGCCAATGATTGCCCGGCAGACCAATTTAAAGCAGCCATGGTAGTTACTATGTTGATCTCGTAACAACGATGCTTCTGCTAAGACTTTGACCATACCTTGCCCTGGCGGGGAGGCTCTACCCGCAATTACTTCAGCTCTCCTCACCCCGCGACAAAGAATTACTGAATCCTGAAGCTGCATGCCTAACTCATCGATATGGGCCTTAAATGCTTCAGTTAATTTGGGCAGTTCAGATTCCTTATATCCGATGAAAAATGCGCCACCTTGTTCGTTCTGCCGGTCGGGCTCGTCATTACGGTCGCAGAGAGAGTTGGCGATGTTAATGATTGGCGGCAGGGAACGATAGTTGCGAGTAAGCTTGTAGCCGGTCACCTCAGCACGGGCCTCGTAGCTCTTCAGGAACTCTCCGTCAGCACCAGCAAAGCCATAAATCCCCTGGTTTACATCCCCGATAAGAGTTACCTGAACCCCTGAACATATAAGTAATTCTAATATTTCCTGATGCACTGTACCCAAATCCTGGGATTCATCGACAAGGATTTGCGGGTAGCGGGCTGCCAGCGCACGCAGTACAGCTGGTTGTGAGACTAGAGTCTGATAAACCCAATACCGGCCAAGATCATGAGTGTAGGCACCTGTCTTTCCCAGTCTATTAACGATCTTTAAAACCTCACTTTTATCAAGCAGCTCCAGCTCATCCCCTTTGCTTATAACAAAGTAGAAATCTTTATTAAACATACCTACTTTTATGTCTTTTAATGGCAATGGAGGGCTGCCTTCACGCCAATATTGAAACCTGGTTAGAAAAGGCTCCGAACCGGACACCAGGTACGCAGCCTGAGTCGCGGCCATAGTCCGGTAGGCATGGGGACGTAAAATATGTTTGGTAAAAAAACCGTCAAGTGTATCGACCTCCACCCGTCGACGATTAGCATCGTCCGGCAGAGCAGTTGCGAGCTCTGCATAACCTTTATTAAAGGTATTGACCGCTACATTAGAGAAAGACAACAACACAACTCGGCCGCGACTGCTTTGCATCTTCTGTCGAATGGCGATCAGGCGACGAATAGCTGTAGCTGTCTTTCCGCTTCCTGCGCATGCAGTGACAGCAATAGACACTAGTGGTGCATCGATAATGTCTATCTGCTCATTTGATAGTTTCATGGTTTGGCCACTCCCTGACAGACATGCTGGATAGCATTTTTAAGATATTCAGGCACTTCACATTCTGGCACTTTTAAAATCTGTTCAGCTAGTGCCTGGGCGAATCGACCTTTCTGAATATTGCCGTTGCCTTTTCGCTCAAACATACCGCAGAACAACGCCTTGGCTTTTGCTGTATTGTCTGGCTGAGCATCAACTATCTTACGCAGAGCTTTTGAGATTTTTGGATGCGGGTCGGCTAATGCAGTAAGCATTGAGTCGCGGTTCGTCTCGATGAGTGCCAGATCGTATTCCAGGGTTTTCAATCCATGAAAAACCTTCACAAAATCATCCTCCAGATTCTTCATCTTGATGGTATTTGCCGATAATCGCACCTGATCTCCCAACGCTGGATACACCTCTTTCCTTTTAACTTTTTTCTTTTTCTCAGCATCGCCAGCAGGCTCTTCCCCATCAGGAGCGTCTGTTTCTTCCTGGTAGGCAGCTTCAGCAAGTATGTCGTCAATTTCCTCTTCAACTTGTTCACCCTCTGCCAGGGCTTCAACCTCTTCTTCTTCAAATGGATCTGCATCGGTTACTACAGCGACGGGAATTCGCAGCCCCTGCTCTCCAAAAAGCGGGAGGAAGGAGTCAAAATTAAGTCCCTCAACGCTAATAAGACTGACCCCATATTTCCTGAGATCAAAGTCCATCTTTTTAGCAAGCGCGTCAATCAACATGAGTTCTGCAGCACCCTCAACGAAAATCACCCGGCGAGCAAAAAACAGTTCAGCCCTAGTTACGTCCAGATACCGCTCCAGCTTTTCACGTTTTCCCTTTTCAAATGTGATATCACGTGGAAAGAAGGTCTCTACGCCAGCTTCGTTCTCGATCAGGCATACAAGAGAGTCCAGCTTTGAATTACTAGCGAAATTCGGGGAATGGCTGGTGACAAACAGTTGTACAGGCTTTTCGCCTTCACCCGTTGGAATACCTGAAAGGTACTGCAGCAGCACGCGTTGCAGTTGGGGATGCAAATGCGCTTCTGGTTCCTCAATAATCAAACTCCTGAAAGCAGAATCAGGATTTTTAGCCAGTTCACTGAGTACTACCGCCATGAAGATCAGATTATTGAAGCCCAATCCATTCTTTTCAATCTCCATGGTTTCAGCCGTCATGGTCAGTCGGGAAGAGAGGCGCTGAAAGTCAGTCACGCTGAGCCCAACGGCAAGCTCCTGCGCTAACTGATCACCCATCATGGAATCGTGTCTGGTGGATATCGCTTTATGGGTGTTTTGAATGGACTTATTCTGTTTAAGTGTTTCGTCAAGGTCCTTTAAAGCCGTGTTGATCGTATCACGGCCTGCTTCATCGGTGAGCAAATGAAGTAAACGTGCCAACTGGCTGTTACGGTTAGGACGAAGGCCCTGCGCGGCATCGCGGAGAGGCGGGAGATAAACCCCACGAAGGTTCTCCATCATATCTGAGGTTAGTGAAACTTCCGGATGATCGCCGCACCAACGTCTGACTTTGAATCGTCCCGTCTTATCCACATCGGTATACAGAACATGGATATGCGCCTCCATGATCTTGTCCCCATATGGCTTGAGTGCGGCTATAAAGTCAGCTTCATCTTCAAGGCTAAGATCTCGGAAGACAAAATGGAAACTGATATCGCCAGTTGGATCGCCTTCATGTGGACGATGCCTGTCAGAAATATCGAAGCGAGGATAAATCTCATCATGACCTGCAAGAAGCGTCCGAAGAGCATCGACCACTGCACTTTTCCCTACATTGTTTGGCCCAACCAAAATATTCAAACCAGGTTGAAATTTCAGCGTAGCTTCACGCAGTTTGCGAAAATTCTTTATCGTGAGCTCTGCAAGATACATAAAGTCTTCATCCTATAATGCTGTTCTGAATAATAAATAACGAGAAGACGTAAAATCATTCCAACTTGAATGACCAGTCGATTACAATCCAAATTCAGATACTTGAGTTGCTGCCATCTTATCACCACAGGCATTAGCAAATAAGCACGCATCCAATGGGCACACCATGTCACTGAGGTGCGGTCAGTACCCCGATAGCCAGTCCCTCAACGGAACAGCTGTGTTTGCTTTTGTATCAAGCACCATCCAAAGTTCCTGTGGTTGTCCTTTCAATAAACCCCAGACGACTCTTTGATAAAGCCCTAGGTACTCCCAGCTAACCCAGCTATCATCGTTTGCAGTATCCGAGGCTGGAAATATTGCAATTTTTGAAAGCCCCTTCGCGCCATCAGCAATGCCTAATTCCCAAGGCACCCAACGGCTCTCCTTGCTATTTTTAGTAGTAAGGAGCACGAATCTTTTTGTCTGAGCAATGCGTTGTTTAAGTAAAGCTGCGGTTTCCTCGGATGTGTAAGGTGGCATTTCGGGGTCAATTTCATCGATGTACACAGAGGCTCCATGATTCTGAAGTACCTGAATCGCGCCGGGTAAAACTCCCTTGTCTTTACTTGAGTGCGATAGAAACGTACTCATCGAAGCCGTGGCTGCCAAAGATTTGAATACGTGATCGCGAGTAGCTTGAGAGCTGTTAGCGGAGATGTTTCTTAGCTCCGCGGTTGTGACATTACGAGCCATACTTCTTTCCTCAAATGATAATATCAACCAAGACGTGCACCCTATAATGATCTGGAAGACCGGACTCTCCTGCGATGTCCGACCTTCTGCCGTAGCTAAAGCAGTGAGTAGTGAGGTTCTAAGGTTTGTAATTTTTACAAGTAGTGATGGCGTCCTCGATCTAGCTTTCGATGTTGGCCTGGATGGAGGCATAAACCTCTTTGCTATCATTCCCCGCTGGAGTCATCAGCTTCGCATATCTAGATAGCCATTTTTCAGTGTGACTGCATCGAAGGGGATAGAACCAGCGACAGAGGTTTTCTGGTAGCTATCAAGAAGACGGTTGATCCGAAGAGCGACAACGCCTTTTCCTGCGTTCCACCCCTAACGATCTCCTCCAGTACCCATGGACAGGTAGCGGTCTCTGAGCCCACGAGGACAACTACACATGATTTGCCTACAAGACTATCGTCGATCCATCTCTCAATCGCCGTATCACCCTTTCTTTTGAATTCCTCCCACTCATTGGCGGTGGCCAGTATTAGTTCACCACTACATATTGCGCACCTGCTGGGTGCGCTAAAAGTCGTTAGCAAAGTGGAAACTGAAGAACACATTTCGAGCCATTGATAGTTCCTTCTAGGTTTATGGAGATATCGGTTATGGCTTTGCTCCTCCAAAAGAGTTTTTACTCCCATAACGAGCTCGGCGTCGCTGATTGAGTGGGATAGAAATATATCGAATTTATTGGTCTGCTGAGGCCCAGGATAGGAGTTTCTTAGTATTTCCTGAGCATTTCATCGACCACCCACTGCTCTTTTTTCTGCGGACTGAGCCTCTGACTTTGTGAAAAATGCCTTTTTTATTTTTCCTAGATCAATATCGATAACGTAGCCGATCAACCCCAATGCCGCCTTATTGCTTGTCAATTGGATTGAGAGCAGAGCGGTTTGGATAGATAACGATCGAATAAAGATGCGAAATCCACGTCTTCCAGACTGCCTCCATCGAAGTAGCCATGATCCCTTGCAAGGCTCAGTGCAGCGCCTCCTGGGGCGGCGACCGGCAGAATTATTGCGTCAGGATGAAATTGCTTAAAGAGCTCATACTCAACCTGAACTCCCTCCATACCCCCTACAAAGACTGCACCAACTAAGTCGCATCGAGACAACATTTCCTGCCGCATAAGATGTAGGCTGCCGTCTAGATCATCAGGCACTGCGTCGGTGTAAACGACATTGTCGAATCGCTCATTTTCTTCAGGGTACTGGCCTTCGAAAAATCGGCTCTGGTACAATACAACGGAGCGAGTGTAATCGACGCCCAGATCTTCGCAAATACTCCAGATCATGGGTGTTATTGCAGGGTGCCCCCCCATACGATTTTCATTTTTCTTACGACCGCGATGGCAAACTCACGTACAGCACACTGAATCAGGAACGGATCAGCAGTTTCGTAATAATCACCGCGTCCATTGACCGGGACGCTTGCTGAGAGAAAAATAGAATCCACTTTTTAAACCTCCCAATCTGCAAACTGCCAGCCGGCCTCGCATGCTTTCACCCACTTCGTTGCCTGGATGTGCGAGCCGAGCCAATCCATATGATTCAGCCACTGAGGATTTAGCCCCACATGGTCATACAGTATAGCAACTGATTCATCTGGATAGTTCATTGAGGCTTCATGCATGGTTGATGACGTCGGTACCCCGACCGTCGGGTAGACCACTATTATTCGGCCTGTGGGCAGACGAACTTTGATTTCCCTCCCCACTCCCATACCAATGACTTCACCACCTATGGCCTCAATCCCAATGCGCAAGTTGCTGACTAGGTTGATAGTCCTTACAGCATGACTTTTGCTGCGCACCGTCTCAAGCTGAAGACAAATGCGGTCGATAGCGGAATTCTCGATACGTCCTGTTCCGCCGTCCAACTCACCTTCAGCTAACTCAGCGAGGCTTGCAGTACCCAATCCACGAGCCTGCTTCGTTTCAGGCCAAGCGACTCGAAGGACACTGATACCTTTCGCGAGAGCCCGCCCAAACTCAGCTGATGTCCAACGACTATTAAAATAGTCAGGAGTATCTAACATCAACAGCACGTCAGAATCGCAGAGTCTATGCCACAACATGGTCTGAAAATCCTCTGCTGGCGCAATACTATGAGTATCAAGGAATACGTCGAAATGGCGTGCTGATAGAGCATCGAACATCTGGAGCGCGGCAACTCTGGCCTCATCCCGACGGTAGCTTACGAAGACCCTTCGTTGTTTCGGAAGCAATCCAGCGCATTCAAGAAGAGCTATCGAGACACGCTTAGCACCGCCATTTGCGTAGGCCAGACAGTTTAGCGGCCGCAGCAGCTCAGGGATTTCCGCAGATATATGTCGTAGATCGGATACAACTGGAATTACAGGAGTACCGCTGCGGAGCAAACTCGGTAAGCTTGGGTGATTTACGCCCTCTCCTCCAAAAAATACAACCGCACTCGATCGCAACTGGTTTGGTGTAAACATCTCGGGAGCTACCTCCCAACTGATCTCCTGACCGAGTCGTAGCCCGTACATCGCCACTGCAGTGTCAACCGCATCCTCCAAATCGCGAAGTTGCGCGTCTGAAGGGGAGCCTATAACAGCAAGCTGATAGATAGGAAGCATGGACGCCCTTATATGCAATTACAGTTATCGTCAAAAGGTGTGGTTTCTCAGCTGAATCGAGGTGCCTCTAGTAGCTTCGCATCAACCCCCAGTTCCGCATAAAGCTTATCAATATGTTCGAATCCGCGGATCCGCCTAATACTATCGGGAGCCTCCGGCTGGGAGTAGGAACTTAGCCATTCAATAAACTGCTTATAATCCATCGAGTAAGTGGACTGCGGGAGTAAGTATCTAAACTCAAGAGGTTTACTATCAAACACCGCCTCATTCAATTTCCCATAACTCTCCAATCCTCCAAGTTCGAGTTGCTTGCGCTCTGTCCGTTTTACATTTTGTGCAAACATAAGTTCGGAGAAAATCCAGGGAGAGGAAAGTCGCTCCGTATCCGACATGTATTCATCAATCTTGATCGAACTTTCCGTGCCTAAGAAAACGAAAAGCTCAGAGCGATGGATCATCTGCTGGAGCGCTGCGTTTAGGATTAGGTGAACATTAGTAGTCGTTCTGTTCCTCAATGCGTAGCTATAATTTTCCCAACCCGGGGGGATACAGAATTTGTTATCAATTTTCTTAAGCAACTCATCAGCGTAGCCCCATGCGCATGAATCGACGAAAGGCTTCAGGCCAATTTCTTCTAGGCTTAAAGCAATACGGATGGCCTGATCTTCATCGTTATGTGAGTGGGAGATGAATATGTCAATCTCAGTCTCTGGGAATACGCTTTGCTGGATTTTCTCTGCATCCAGCAGGTTGTTACCATTAAACAGGTACTCTTCAAGCCTGATGGCAATGTTGTCTTTTTTCGCTTTGTAGGACGCGACGTCAGAATCACTCCATTCTGAAACGGACGCAAAGACATTCTCAATTTTCAAGTCCAGGAACATACAACCCTCATTTATTTAAAGTAGCTTGGGATAATGTGAACTGATTTCTAGCAAAGTGCTGGTTAAAAACGCTCCCATTCATCGGCATGACGACCATCAAAAAACCTCGAGCGCACTTCTGCAAAGTGTTCTTTTCCCGCTTCATTCCCGCGCGCAGCCATTTCCTGAATTGCCTCTCTGTCATCAAGCTTGATTTCGACAGGAGTTTGTTGGTTGATGCGCAAATGGCGAGTGGGTCCTAGGAAACTTGCAGCAAGTGCGAGTGCGCCGTGCTCCTGTGCAGCAAAAAACAGGTCAGCGCTATGAGGTGCCCATCCGGCTTTGCCCTTCCCCAGTTGGTCAGTAAAATCGCTTTCGCTGCTGAGTGTTCCAATGCTCAGCACATCGATACGATCCAGTGGAATTTTTAGGTATCTGACAGCTTCCGCAAGCGCAGGCAAAATAGGATTGTTTGCCCAAACACCCCCATCAAGGAACGTTTCGAGGGCGATTGGCCCCTCCCATGTCGACTCGTCGAAGAATGTTGGTGCTGCTGACGAAGCCAGGGCCGCATCGACGGCAGAGATATCGCGATACGCAGTACGATCTAGACTGTGAGGCGTTACTATCGCCTCTGCTTGTCCCTGTTTCGCTCTTACAGTAGGTATGACCAGGCGACAGCATGAATCGGCAGCCAGTGTCTTTTCGCCGTACACCTCTGTAAGTAGCTGTCGTAAGGTGGTTGAATCATGTTTGGATTTGAGCCAATGTCTCAGCTTTCGATCCTTAGGAAAAATTTTGGGGCCCTTTTCTTCGTAAAAAGCCAGAATTTCACTTGGGTTCAGGCCAAGGGCTAGACCGATGGCAAGGATAGCGCCAGTCGATGTACCTGCAACTAGATCGAAATGGGAGATGATGCCATTACCGCCGCCGGCTTTGAGCATATCGTCCCATTTGGCCAGCACTGCTGCAGTAAATGTGCCCCTCAGTCCACCACCGTCTAAAGCCAAAATGCGGAAATTTCGGCCTCGCATTACATTCCTTCGTGCGAGTGGCAAATTTTTGAGTTGCTCGACAATCATATCGACAACCGAATCAACATTAGTGCCATGCGCAATGACCTCGTTCGCCTCTTGGTTCAGTCCGTTTCTTAGACGGCTGGTTAGTGACGGATCTTCCTTGAGATAGCCAGCAATAGCGCCGCCAAACCCGGCTGCGACGAACCCGGGCTTTCCAAGCTCCAGCATGGTATCAAGTTCATTAGGCACACCCGCATTCGCTTTATTGACATTCCACCAGGCACCACCGACACAGACAATCGCATCTGAGCGATCGGCCATCCAGTCGCGCATGGGTGTCAAACCGCTTTCCGACTTTCCATCTTCGGAGTCTACTGGGACTATCTCGACGGCCGCATACACTCGTTGATCATCGATTTCAGCAGCGTACTGATCTGTAGCGAAGCTTTTTGCTCTTACAAGAGTGAGGGCGCCTTTGTCTCCACCTGCGGCAATAAAATCTTCGGCTGCCTTTTTTAGAGGAACATTAAACGAAGGGTGACTACCATGTACTATCGATCCCCCTTCGCTGAAGATTTTTGCCGCCAGCTTGCCTACAAAATGGGCAATATCTTCGTTATGCTCTTTGTTAGATCCGGATAGATGGATTCGCACGCCCGCCAGGCGTTGTTTAACTGCCATTCTAAGCACCCATATTTATCTAGAGGCATGATTGTCTACTCTAAGCCGAACAGCTTGGTCAGAATACGGCGTCGCATATCAGTCCGTTCGCAGATAGCTCACCGGCAAAATGAAAACGTTCAGACGTAAGAGCTCGTGTTGACTAGCGGCCAGCAAGTGCGGCGGCTGTTTCAATCCACCCAGATATGTTTTCTCTGCCGTTTTGAGCGGCGTAATCATATCTTAGGGAATGATCTGAAATTCTCGTTACAGCCGAGGTTGTGGGGGCTGCAAACAACAGATCGGATGCAGGAATAGCTGAGGTGTAGTCCTCATACCTTACCCATTTACCGTTTTTAATTTCAGCAAAATAAATTTGTCCGTTCGAACAGTAAACTCCGACTTCGGAAAGTGGATCGATTCCTTTTTTCCCCAAAACCTGCGCATTGTTTTTTACGCCATGAATGTCAACTGTCAGCAGGCCATTTCCCTTTAAAACGCTGCGTACAATTTCATATCGGACCCAACGCCTGCTAGCAGTGTATTGACCAGCCAAAATACACGTAACCGATGTATTTTTTAGCCCCTCGCGCAGAAAATTCTTCAGGATGTTGTCACCTTCTTTCTGTGATGCTTCGAAAACGCTAGCATCATAGAATCCCACTGATTCTTTATCTTTGCCCACAACCCAGCTGTTTCTGACATTCCACGCACGCCATACATCTTCTTGATAGTGGAATGAAAAGAACGTTTTTCTCGGCATACCTTGCCTCCTTCCGTATGAATTTCTACCTACTTATTCCTAGCATCCGTTGCTGATGGCCAATAAACATACTGTGAGGCACCGTAAGGATGCTGCCCGATATCGACGAACACTTAGGGTTTCTAGGCTATCACCAAACATCCTCCTGCAACATCACTCTAGCACGTAATAATGGCGAATAGCCGGCCTCTTCATGTGTATTTTTGCGGAGTTGCGGCAATCATCACATCACATGACTCTGGCACAATATTCGTAACTAGTAAGCGCATACCCTGAATCACTTCAAAGTATAATTATCAGGGTGCGAATGACTATATCTGGCACATAGAGGAAGTCCGTACTACACGAAATAATCATGTTGATCAAAATAATTTCAGATAGATATTATCTCGGTGAATCCCCCGCATCCTGACAGGATAGCGGGGATTTTTGTTTTTCACACTGAGATCTCCATATGCAAAAATCTGAAGGCCTCAAGGCCATTGAGAAGCCACTTGCCTCTCTGCCTCACACCCTCCGCAACCACATTCTCGAACGTCTCCGCAGTCTGACCCAATACGAGCCGGTGATAGGTATTATGGGTAAAACTGGTGCTGGTAAAAGTAGTCTCTGCAATTCCCTTTTCCAGGGGGAGGTTACGCCGGTCAGTGATGTTGAGGCCTGCACTCGTGATGCGTTGCGTTTCCGACTGCATTGCAGCAATCACAGAATCATGCTGGTTGATTTGCCTGGGGTTGGCGAAAGTGAACAACGGGACAGCGAATATGAATCTCTGTATCGCCGTATCCTCCCTGAGCTGGATTTAATCCTGTGGGTCATCAAAGCTGATGATCGTGCTTTCTCAGTCGATGAACGCTTCTACCGGCGAGTGATGACGGGTTACCAGCAGCGGGTACTGTTTGTCGTTAACCAAGCCGACAAAATAGAACCCAGTCATGAATGGTATGTCACCGGCAATGGGCCATCACCGCATCAGTTGGTGAATATTGAGGCAAGGTTAGAGTCCATTCGCCAGCTATTTTCACCGCATCATCCGGTATCTGTCGTCTCGGCTAGGACAGAATGGAATCTACCGTCAATGGTCGAAACCATGATGCGTTGCCTGCCTGACCGTGCCACCAGCCCTCTGGCGACGCAATTGCACGGGAGGTTATGCAGTGCACCGGTAAAAAAGCAGGCGCGTGAGGGCTTTGGCTATGCGGTGGGAGAGGTGTTTGATTCTGCTGAAGCGGCATCATTTATTCCCGCGCCACTAAAAGCGATCATTCGTACCGTCCGCGAGGCCGTGGTATCCGTTGCCCGTGCCGTTTGGGACTGGATTTTCTTCTGAGCTGGGGCACCTGCCGTTATCTTCGGGACATACCCTGTCCGTTATGACGTTTTATAAGCTACCGAATTTGGTATGTTTTCTCTCTAAGCCCCGTCACAGTTGATTTCGGCAACAGTAAAAAATACGTCTTCTTGTGTCCATTCCCTGTCCCTGCCTCTCGTTAAAATAACTGTTTTATTTTCAGCTAATTATCTCACTGGAGAACCTGTCTCATGACTCAGGCTGAACGCCGTCATGACCGGCTTGCCGTCAGGCTGTCGTTAATTATCAGCCGTCTGGTGGCGGGCGAAACGCTAGATTTGCGAACGTTGGCAACTGAATTTGGCGTGTCGGTTCGTACCCTGCGCCGGGACTTTCGGGAACGGCTGATGTATCTGGATCTAGAGTATCGCAAGGGCCAGTGTCGCTTGCTGTCCGGCGGCCGCCAGAGAGAGCTGGCTGTGATGACATTTGCCCGCCAGTCGGGCGTTGAAGCACTGTTTCCTGGTATGGATAACCATCTGGTCGCTTCACTGTTGAGCGGTCCTGGTGAGTCTCCCTGCCTTATCTGGCAGGGAGTGGCCCAAGCGTCATCCCCAGACTTGGGCGTGTTCACACGACTGGTGAGCGCAGTATCGGAACACCGGAAGGTGACGCTACTAGGAAGCGGTTGTCGCTGCACAGACCTTGCTCCCTATCGCTTGGTTCTGCGTGAGGGAGAATGGTATCTGACGGGTGAGCATCAGGCCCGGATTGCCGTTTTTCCCCTGACCGATATTCGGGCGGTCACGCTCCATAACGGCAGCTTCGCTCCAGATATAGCGATGCGCGACATCCTATCTCACCCGGATTTTCTTCAGGCTTTACCCCACTTTCGCTTTTTCCATTCATTGCTTGTCACAACTGACAACGGGCTTATACCTCAGAAGGAATAATCACAATGAAATTGCTTACCACTACAGTGCTGGCCGCCAGTTTTTGCCTTGGTGCTGTTTTTCCGGCTGACGCTGGAAACACCGTCGGCACAGTCAAAGCCTGGCAATACATGCAGGCTGACGGTTGGAAATCCGCCGATGGCATGGATGACAATAAGCTGCACAACATGCTCTATCAAGCCAGCGTGATTGATAACTACCCGTGGACGAAACAGTTTCTGCTACGTGTCCGTGGCGGCGGTGCAATTTTCCTGGCTGACAAGAAAGCTCACACCATTCGCCAACTAAAACTGAATCCTGTCGGTGAAACCTACAACGATATTGAAACGGTTTATCAGGGAGAAGATAAAGGTGAAGGGTGCTATTTTGCCATTATTGATAGCCAGTCCTCTGTTCGGGATAAGGCTATTGATGACCTTATTTACCCCACATGGCCAGCGGTTCACGATACTGATGATGTTCTTAAGGCTAAAATTGCAAACGTCAGACAGCAGATAGCACCGAAAGTCGTCATGGTCATGCCAGATAACTGTGTGAATAAACAGCAACAGGCCTCCCTGGCCGCTAAACGCTCAGAAAAGGACCGAAAGCTCCAGGAGTGGGTGGCACAGCAAAGCCTCGCTGAATTGTGTCGTCGCACCGGTAATTGTTGAACCACTTCCCGAAAGAAGAGTGAATATACCAGTAACGTCTTCGGTCCGGGCTTCTGATAGCTATCCCACTGAATAATTTCTCTGGGCGACTCAGGGGGTTTCACAGATAAGGAAAATCATGTTTTCGCAAAGCCGGGGTGGATACTGCGGCTTTTGGCAAGCTGGCCTAGCTGGTCCCATTTTATCTGTGGCGGCGGGCTAAAACGCTTGGGCAGAAACCCACGTATTTCTGGGCCTGGTTGGTGATGTTGGTACTGATCATTCTGACCTGATGTTGATTAACGTCTGACAAGAATATATCAGGGGATACATGGGCTTATTACAAATAATGCAGATTGCAAAAAATTCAATTTACTGATTTAAGGACAGAATTATGCGTCTACCTCACGCAGTGCTGATGGTGTCAACTCTGGTGTCAGCAACAACCGCTCAGGCTATACCGAATATGTGGACCAGTGGTTTTGGTCAGGGTGTAACAGAATACCTGATCACCAATTCGGAAAATGTCGTTTTTAACCTTAACTGCACTATGAACCCAGATGAGCAAAATATCTTGCAACATCACGTGCTCATTGACCTGCCTGACGGTACTGGTGCAGATTCACGCGATGATAAAACTGCAATAACGGTTGTGACCGATGACCAACAGTTTCCGTTACCCTCTTCGCTGGGGTGGCGAAATGGGGACAACGCCTGGATCCAGTTTATTGATGCTCTTGGTCACGCCGCAACGTTCGATGTTTATGTTAATGATAAAAAAGTAGGGAGCTTTACTCCCGGTATTAAGAATACGAAAAAAGAGCTGGATGACCTTAGCGGGTGCAGGAATACCGCTGGTTAACTTTCTTTATCAGCAACCAATCGATCATCTTACGGGCCATGCCTCCTTCGGGAAGCATGGCCTTTCGTTTTTAATCTCCGAATAAGGACTTTGTAGTATTACGCCAGCCAGACCTCGTGTGAGCAGTCA
The DNA here is from genome assembly GCF_003668775.1 of Serratia sp. 3ACOL1. Classification (NCBI taxonomy): domain Bacteria; kingdom Pseudomonadati; phylum Pseudomonadota; class Gammaproteobacteria; order Enterobacterales; family Yersiniaceae; genus Serratia; species Serratia sp. 3ACOL1. Next base: position 3,098,207 of record NZ_CP033055.1, read on the forward strand.
TCATAAGCGCTCACTGACTTTTCTTACCCTTATCTAACGTACAGGCCCCTCGGTTTTTCCGGTGGGGCCTGTTTTGTTATTTATTTAATTTAGAAGGATATTTTTCATGAATACACATTCTACCCCGCCTACAGCCTCCTCTCAGACAAACACACTGACCGCCACTGCTGTGCCAAACCGCCAGCGCCTCCGTTTCTGGCTACAGCACTTTGGAAACGTACCGCAATGGCTCATTCTGGAGCCTCATGTCTTTGGCTGGCTGGATCGCCTGTGTGCCGACTATCACGGGGGTTCCTGGGATTTTTACACGCTCAGTAACGGCGGGGCCTTTATGGCTCCAGAAGGCGATGAGCGGTGGTCACTGTTTAACGGTATGAATGGTAACGGTGCCGAGATGAGTGCTGAGGCCGCAGGGATCACCGCCTGCCTGATGGCCTTCAGCCACCACGCTTGCCGCACTGAGAGCGAAGCGATGACCGAACATTTCTACCGCCTGCGGGAATACGCACTGCATCACCCCGACAGCCGCGCCATTTTCTCCCTGATTGACTGAGCAACAAGGTACTCTCACCATGAAGATAACGTTATCCCCAACTGCGGCTGAAATGTCACCTGGCGAACAACGTACCATCCGACGCGCCCTGAACCTGCTGGCAAAACAGTTACGGGAGCCCGGAGTGGCGTTCACCTCCACCAGCGTGACCCGCGACTGGTTGCGCCTGCATCTGACCGGGCTGGAGCGTGAAATATTCGTCGTGCTGTGGCTCGACAATCAAAACCGTCTGCTAGCTCAGGAGACGTTGTTTACCGGCACCATCAACAGTACCACCGTTCACCCCCGTGAGTTGGTGAAGTCTGCCATGAAGCACAATGCGGCGAGTGCCGTACTGGCGCACAATCATCCGTCCCAGTTGGCCGAGCCCAGTCAGGCTGATCGACAAATCACCGACAGGATAAAGACGGCCCTTGAATTGGTTGATGTGAGAGTGGTGGATCACCTGGTTGTGGGTGGGCTCGATATCGTGTCATTTGCCGAACGTGGCTGGCTGTGAGGAGGACAAAATGATCAACACTACACCGCTTTTGCGTTTTGGTCTGCAATGCAGTTCGGCCCATATCAGCGAGGACGACAATACGGTGTAGTACCGGATCTCCCACTGTCAGGATGAATTCAGCGACGGCGAATGGATCTCGTTTTCGGGTACCGGCTATCTGATCCGTCTGGATGCGTGGACCCACCCAATATTGCAACTCAAACGGTTGGGACTCTCCAAACCTTGTCGTCATCTGGTCACTACCATGATGAAACGCTATCAACTGACCTACCTACATATTGATGCGCTGGGTGAGGTCTTACCCGGTTTTACCACCTTCAGTTGGTAATGACTCGCCACACCAAAGCCTGTCTCATTCTCTCAACCACGACACACACCAGCCTTATTGCGGGACAGTGTCTATTTCAAGGAAACTTAACGATGACCGATAGTAAACCTGATACCCCCTCCCAGCGGGCTGATATCACCCCACCAGCCTGGGGACTAAAACGTATCATCACACCACAGTTTGGTGCTCGCCTGGTACAGCAAGGCCACCAACTGCATTACCTGGCAGACCGTGCCGATATCGTGGGGAAGTTCAGTGATGCCGAGTTGCGTCATCTCGACCAGGTATTCCCGCTATGGCTTCAGCAGTTGGAGTCGATGCTGATGTCTGCTGAACTCAATCCCCGACAACAACACTGCGTCACACTCCATGCGAGCGGACTGACACTCGAAGCCGATACGTTGGGCTCCTGCGGGTACGTGTATATATCTATCTATCCAACATCAGCTACAACTGCATAAAACGGCCTTCCCTCACCCAAGTATTCACGCTTTTTCCAACCTTCTATCAGGATAACAATCATGCAAACTGTATTGGTTACCCCGAAACGGGCGGCACAGTCTTGCCCATCACCCATCGCGATCTGGCAGGTATTGATGACCCATCTATTGCAACAACACTATGGTCTGACACTGGAAGATACCGCCTTTAGTCACGAGGGTGTGATCCAAGAGCATCTTAATGCAGGGATTTCCCTGGCGGATGCGCTGAATTTTATCGTGGAAAAATATGAACTGGTCCGTATTGATCGCACCGGTTTTAGTATCCGTGAACAATCACCGTTTATTACGCCTATCGATATTCTCCGGGCCCGACAGGCTACTGGTCTGATGAAACGCCGAGGTTACAAGGCCATCACTCATATCACCAACGGTAAAAACCAACGACAGGGGGTACATCCGTGAAGATCGACCTGAATGTTGAAGTCGACAGTATCCAGGTACTGGGGCTGAACATGGGGAAGATAGCCGTTGCTGTTGATGGTATCGAGCTGGATGCGTTGATCAAGGCGGTCAATAACCACGGTTATTCCCTGCAAAAAGCCAGTGAACCTAAATACGATAATGTTGTATCGCCTTGCTCATTAACCCTTCAAGCCATGAAAAATCAGCCAACGCAATAACTCCCGTAACGCACGATCCCTTCACAAGCATCAACGCTACCCACTGGGTGGCGTCTTGTTTTTATCCCTATCTTAAATAAAAGAAAACAAAATTATGTCGACACTTATTCATGCTGAACCCGAAGTTTTAACCGGCCATACCGAAGTGATTTGTTCAACCAATATTGAATGTATAGTTGTTGGGCGTAATGCCGCTCTGGCGCAAATTGAGTCTATTATCCACCAACTTGAAGATATCTCGACCATGACCAACAGTATTGGCGGTGGAGTGGCAAGAGACTGGGCTATGCGTCAGGACTTCCGCTGCGGCTGCTGGCTGATGGAAAAAGCAGAAACAGCCATGCCAGTGATCACCCGCAATCTTGATCGCGATATATGGCGAGATCTGATGAAGCGCTCCGGCATGCTCGCGATCATGGATGCTCAGGCCCGTGACCAGTGGTACAGAAACCTGGAAGGGGATACTATCCCAGCCATCAGCGAAGAGAGCATTTACAGCACGTTTGAGCAGTTGCATCGTGATAAGGGAGAAGTGTTTGAAAGAGGGGTGATCAACGTCTTCAAGTCGCTCTCCTGGGATTACAAAAGCAACCATCCCTGCAAATTTGGCAAGAAGGTGATCGTCAACAGTTTGGTGAGTTACAACCAATGGGGATTTACGCTTAACCACAGTTACCGGCGGGATCAATTAGCGGATCTGGAAAGGATGTTGTTCCTGCTGGAGGGCAAGGCGATCCCGGATAATCGGAGGGATGTCACCGCTCGGCTGTATGAGCATATCAGCGCCCACCGGCAAAGGGCGGAAGTTTATGAAGATGAGTATTTTACGATAAAATACTTCATGAAAGGATCGGCGCATCTGACATTTAAGAAACCGGCGTTGATGGACAAGATGAACGATATCATCGCCAAACATTACCCAGGGGTACTGCCAGAACGGGTATAACCATATTCTCAGAGCCAGACGAGCTACCGGGCTGATGAGCACTTAAATCATGTTAGCCCTCTTCCCTACCTCTCTTCTATCTCCCTTCAAAAAGGGGGTAAAAAAACTTTTAGGCACCTAAATAGGCACCAGTGAAAAGTTGAACCAGTAGTTATCAAAGTAAATTCAATGAATTACATAACCAATTCAGACTCCCCCAGCCCAGTGATACCAGATAGACCCGGCGACAGTGACGAAAAAGCCCGCAATTCACGTTGCGGGCTTTTTTGTGTTTGAAATTCAGTAATTATAAATAATATCAGTGAGTTACCATTGCCAACGCTTACTAAGGCCACAACATCCCCCTACTCAAAGGGAGCTTATACGGAGCCTAAGCCAGGTACAGAAGCCAATTTGTAGCACGTTCAGTCCCCTCTCCTTTTGGGAGAGGGCTAGGGTGAGGGGCGTCACTGTACGTATTGTGATGCATTGCTTTGCTTAACTGACGGGCATTAGAGATCACTAAAGGGTTACCAACAAAAAGTAATTTTTCACACGGAGAATTTGGTTAACTAATGCATATACGTCGGCATTGAGGGACCACACTTCCAGCCATGTTCCTAATTGCTTGAACCGATCCAGAGAAGTACAATTTTTAAGCTACTCAGTTTCAAGTAAATCAGTTACACTTACCGTACGGCAATTTGCCGGAAAAATACTATCAGGAGTCATTATGGCAGCAACAGCAAGGCTAGAAGCCCGTGTTTCTAGCGAACTCCATGCCTTGATCAAGCATGCGGCAGAACTACAGGGTCGTACAGTGACTGATTTTATCGTTACCGCCACACAAGAAGCGGCTAAACGCGCCGTTGAAGAAACCGCCCTGTTAAGGTTAGCTATTGAAGATCAGCAACAGTTTGCAACCTCTTTGTTGGAAGAGTCCGTCACTCCACCAACACTGCTTCGAGCAATGGCAAGACGCAAGGAGTTGGGGAAATAATGGATGGATACTTTTACCTATGAACTCTTAACCAAGAAACACCATAAAGCAGACTTCAGCTGCGGCGTTCCTGTGCTAGATACCTATCTGCAACGCTATGCCGGACAAGATAGCCGGGAACGCTTTACCAAATGTTACGTCGCTGTCACGGATGACCAAACCGTTGCAGGCTTTTACACGCTGTCATCCAGTGCCATCGATATCAGTTTGTTGCCCGATACCCTCACCAAAAAGCTACCCCGTTATCCTTCCGTACCTGCTGTCCTTTTAGGCCGTTTAGCCGTTGCTCGGCAACATACGGGAAAAGGACTAGGCGGCTCACTGCTAGTTGACGCCATTCTGAATGCCGCGCGCTCTACCACCGGTATCTGGGCCATGCATGTGGATGCGAAGGATCAACAGGCGCGCGCTTTCTACTTAAAATATGGTTTTATCAGCTTTAAACACAGAACTGACTCGCTGTACTTGCCTCTAACAAACACCCTATTGAAAGATCTCGAATCTTTTAACATCGTATAACTTATCGGTCACCCGGCTTATAAAACAAGCTAACTCCGTAATTTATTGGTATACCTATGCATAGCCGTATCCCTGCCAGATGGCGCACATACCTATCAATAAGGAAGATACTATGGTGATTTACAGTTTTTTCGTGAAGGACGAGCAGATTGTGGTACTGGATAACTCTGTACCCGATTTCGCAGATAATCAAAAGCACCTGTTAGATAAAGGCTACGCCAAGCAATTTGAAGAGTTGCAATCCACTTCCCCGCAAGCCGCCCTTGCCAGATTTAAAGACATCAGGGGGGAGGAATACAAAATAGCGCATGCCTTTACCACTGGGGGCGTGTTTACCTCACTGATTGGTGCCTTATTGCCGAAAGGCTGACAGCACAGTTTGCTGGGGGCTCAGGCGAATGACTTATGCCCCCACCCGCCAATCAAAGACTGTCCCAGTCCGGCAGTTTGTTTACCCTCTTGCGCCAATAGTGATATAGCGCCATCATCAAGCCAAACAGTCCACCAGCCAACAAGCTTGTCTGCAGCGCCATTATTACGCTGTAGCCTTCACTGTTCCAGATGGTAAACCACATAAACAGGCCCCACACAGATCCAAAAAAGACGCCGAAGCAAAGCACATTCAGCCAGAACGGCATAAACGGTGGCGGTGGGATCTGGACGCCAAACTTCCACAACTGGCGCAGGAGTGGTGGAGCATAATTGCTACGCCACATCTTTTTCTCTGCCATCAACGCTAATGCCCGTTCTTTCTTTTCATCAAACGTCATAGTTGAGTCCCTTCACGAGCAACAAGTCTATTTTTTATCAGATCGAGCACAATTTGAGAACTGCTGCTTAAAGGTTTTTCACCGTTTAGATCCTAGCCCTATAGTGGGCCTGATAGGGTTCTATCATTACTCAGTCGTGGATGTGATGAGATTCGCATCTCCGGTGCAGGACTAGCCATATCATTGGCGTTTGAGCGCAGAAAGGATAGCCGCAATGGATCCAGTACATGCAATCACCCTGACGATCGGCCTGTTTGTGTTAACGTTTTTTAACCCCGGAGCCAACCTGTTCGTCGTGGTGCAAACCAGCCTGGCTTCCGGCAGCCGAGCAGGCATGCTTACCGGGCTTGGCGTAGCGCTGGGTGACGCCCTTTATTCCGGGCTGGGCCTGTTTGGCATGGCAACGTTGATCACCCAATGCGAGGGGATCTTCTCGTTCATCAAGGTCATCGGCGGGTTATATCTTCTATGGTTTGCCTATAAGAGTATGAATAAGCAGGTAACGCCACACTCCCCTGCGCTGCAACAACCGCTCAGTGCGCCTTGGTATATCTTCTTCCGCCGGGGCCTGATCACCGATCTCTCCAATCCGCAGACGGTGCTGTTTTTCATCAGTATCTTCTCCGTAACCCTCAGCGCCAATACGCCCACCTGGGCCAAACTGAGTGCCTGGCTGGGAATAGTGCTCAGTTCGGTTATCTGGCGAGTTTTTCTCAGCCAGGCATTCTCCTTGCCTGCGGTACGGCGCACCTATGCCAGCATGCAACGGGGAGCCAGCCGAGCGATCGGTGTGGTGATTGGGGCTTTCGCCATTAAGCTGATTTACGAAGGCCTCACGCGCCGCTCCCTATAGCCGGTATATATCGTTGTGCATGAGCCCAAGTTTGGCCTTTGTCTGCCGCTTGAAAAAACACGTGCATTTTTCCGCCAATTACTTTAGTGTTTACTAAATTTAGCAAATACTAAAATAACAAATGACTGACGAAAACGCCTCGCTGCTTGCCAGTGCCAATGCCGCCGCGACGTTGCTCAAAGCCATGAGCAACCCCCGCCGCCTGTTGATCCTTTGTATGCTGGTCGATGCTCCAGGCACCAGTGCCGGTGAGTTAGCACTAGCTACCGGGCTTAGCCCATCAGCGACCTCACAGCATCTGGCCAAGATGCGCGAGGAAGGGCTGATTGAAAGCACCCGCGATCGGCAGCGCATCAATTACTCGATTAAAAATAGCGCCGTGCAGCAGGTCATCGGCACGCTAAAAGCCATCTATTGCCCCTGAGGACACCATGAACATAGAAACGATAACTGCCCAGCAAGCGCAAAAATTAATCATGCAGGGAGCGCAGCTGCTGGATATTCGCGGAATGGATGAGTATGCCCACGAGCATATTGCCCAAGCCAGCTTACTATCGCTGCCTGAAATTGAGAAAGGTGGCAAACCACAGGCCGTTAGCGAACAGGATGTGGTGATTTTTCACTGTCAGTCTGGCCGCCGTACGGCAGAAAACGCAGCGCTATTGGCAGGAGCCGCAACGCCTGCCAAGGTTTATCTGCTTGAAGGCGGTATTAACGGTTGGAAGCAACAGGGATTGGCTGTCGTCAAGGATAACAACCAGCCACTCCCCATCATGCGACAGGTGCAGATCGCTGCTGGCTCCCTTATTCTGGCTGGGACAATCTTGGGGTATGTAATCTCTCCCCTGTTCTTCCTGTTGTCCGGCTTTGTCGGTGCTGGATTGCTATTTGCCGGTATCAGCGGATTTTGCGGGATGGCGACGCTGTTGGTCAAAATGCCTTGGAACCAGCCCAAATAACCCGTTCACTCTTTTGTTGAGGCGCTGCATGCTGCGCCCGCTTAACCCCTACGCCCCTAGGCAAGATCCAACGAATAGACCCGTGACGACTCCCCCCACGGGTGATAACCAAGCCCATCAAAGCTAAAGCCCAATTTCTCGTAATAACCCACATGATCGGTACACAGATGCAAACGGTGAAATCCCAGTTCGCCTGCAGCCTTGGCTACGTAGTTAACCAACAATGTACCGCAGCCCTGCCCACGATAATGCTCATCGACGTACAACGCACATAGCCATGGATACAGCTCCATGCGGCTGATAAAGTCATTGGTAATCAAACCCGCGCAACCCACAACCGTTTCCCCATCCAGCAATAAATACCACTGCGGCAGCGGGTTTACCGCGTCGATACAACGGGTTATTGAGTCTTGATACAGCATCATGGTCTCTGGCGATGCCCACTGACGCTGGAAATAATCGATAGCCACATCGCGATAGGCTGGCTCCTGACGCACCGAAATAATTTTCACTCAGGCCCCTCTATGACAAAGTTTTACACTCATAAATACACACCTATACCCTTTGGATTTCAAGTTGCAGCTAGGCGACAAGCTTGGCCATCCCCAGGAGCTTACTTTTGTAAGTGACTGGGGTGGACAAGTGCAGGTAACAACGCTGCAGCTTGAAAGACAAGGGGTAGAGGCCCTATTTTTGTTGGCAGTCTGTTTGCTGAACGAATACCATTAACCCGCCGCGCTGTAATGCGGTTTATATAATACAGGAGACGTTATGTCGCAAAATATCTATGACAATCAAACCTTCTTCGACGGCTATGCGCAGCTAAGCCGTTCGGTGCAGGGTTTAGATGGCGCGCCGGAATGGTCAACCATCCGCAGCATTCTGCCCGATTTGCAGGGCAAAAAGGTGGTCGATCTTGGCTGTGGTTACGGTTGGTTCTGCCGCAGCGCTCGTGAGCAAGGTGCAGCCCAGGTACTGGGAATGGATCTTTCAGAGAAGATGCTGGGAAAGGCGAAAGAGATGACCGAGGATCAGGCGATTGAATACCTCCAGCAGGATCTGGAAGCACTGCAGCTCCCGGCAGCCAGCTTTGATTTGGTCTATAGCTCGCTGACACTGCACTATATCGAAGACCTCGGCAAGCTGTTCGCTACGGTTTATCAGGCATTGGTGAATGGTGGGGAGTTTATTTTTACTGCCGAGCACCCGATTTATACTGCGCCAAAGCATCAGGGCTGGTTGGTGGATGAGGCAGGGCAAAAATCCTGGCCAATCAATGGCTATCAGCAAGAAGGGCAACGTATTTCCAACTGGCTGGCGGAAGGAGTGATCAAGCAGCACCGTATGCTGGGCACCTATATCAATTTGCTGGTCCAGCAGGGATTCACCATCCGCTATCTGAACGAGTGGGGTCCTTCGGCACAGCAGATTGCCGACAATCCGGCACTGGATGAAGAAAAAGAACGCCCGATGATCTTTATCCTGGCGGTACAAAAACCTGCTGCGTAATGGCTATTCGCTTTATTAAACATCGTTAAAACATCCAATATTGGGGAGGCTGCCTCCCCCCAATACTTTCCAAGCTTATTCACAGAAAACGGTTCTGGGCAACTTCAGGACAACACCGTTTCACTGTCGATACAACTTACTCGCTCGCCATTTCGCCTTCGTGGCTTTCCGGTTCTGGCTCGCTCTGAACCTCCTCAACCGGCGGCATCTCCAAACGCAGATCGATCCAGCGCCCTTCAGGAATATCCATCGCCTCCCCGGCAACGATTGCTGCGGTATCAATATCAAAGCGGCGTTTGCTGACCTTGACCGTGATCGTGCCGTCTTCGGCCGCTTCGGTGGCGACGAAGCACAGGCGGTTACCGTTGACGTCCTGTGGGACCTCGATGTTCCAGCCTTCCAGCGCGAAACCTAGCGAGCCCGTCACTTTGTATACGCCAACCGAGACTCGCTCTGCGGTAACGCCCGCAGCCTCGCCATTCACCGCAGCCAGCCCGGACAGGGTAAAGCCATCCAGGTATTCGTCGGACATTTTCTCTGGGTTACTGGAAAGACGGGCGATCGGTGATGCTTTCTTAATGAAACCATTTGAATCAACCGTAGTATTGCCACTATGCCATGCGGAAACAAAGTCCAGTGTTCCATTGGAACGTGTCCAACCGGCCTGTAGTTTTATTGCCCCTGGTGTAGCTCCATGAGATGTATAAATATGCCCCGAGTAAGACCCGGAAATAGAAGCCGTCATCCCAACCATTGCGGAGCCACCTGCTGGAGCACCATTTTGGCCTTCTATTGCACGATGTATACCGGCAGGAGATGAGCTTTGAGTAAAATCAAAAACCTCTGCACTATTTGTAACACCCAAACCAAAATCACCAGTCTTAACGACGGGTAGTGAGCCGATATACATATTTTTTAATACATAGGCGGTACCTTGACGAGCATTAACATAAAATACAGGTTTGCCTTGTTCCACTCCCTCCCCTAAAGATGTACCGATTGTAGGTACAACGGAAAAACCATACCAAGTCCCTATACTATAATTATTTGGTACATTAAAACTTGCTGTATCTGCACCACGAAACGCCAGTGGCGCACTGTTATTACCCACAATATCAGTTAGTTCTTGAGGAGTTGATATTGCCGTTGATATAACATGTCCCTTTGGCACGGTAATTAAACCATCGGTACGACAAGCCATTGTATATGCTGTACCACCCCAACGAATATTCATGGCTCCGGTGTCTGTTTGGGCATAAACAGCTCCTTTCTCCACGCCAGAAACATCCTTAAACCTTAATAATAAATTAGGTGTTGTCACACCGGCCTGCATGGATTGGTCACCGACAGAAACCAAACCACCAATCACAGATAAGTATCCAGACCAGCTTAGCTTACCAACAAGATTTATAGCAGACCCATCAGTACTCCAAAAGTTCCACCCCCCTTGATAACCCCCCTTATGAGTAATGAAGTCTGTCGCACCAGTGAGACCATCATCCGTTGATGTTTTCCTATTCCATGATACCCAGGCCCCTTGAGATGCGGGTATAAAGCCAGCCGAACCAGATGCATTGGATAATCGAATAGGCTTGGCAAAAAGCACTGTACTAGCAATACTCTGGTCGAGAGTAGATGTTCTAGAAACATAATCCGACTGGATCTTCGCCAACGTCGGCACCGTTAGTTTTGTACCATCATCCTTGGTAAAGGTCATATCCCCGGAGCCAGTAAACCAGCTCACCGTATCATTGCGGCTACCTTGGAAGAAGGTCAGCATTGCCGCAAAGCGAGCGGAGAACTGGCTGATATCACCCTCATAGGTGGTAATAATCGCATAGTTCTGCCCGCTGGCCGTTGAGCCTGCATAGTTGCTGTTAAGAGTCAGCGAAGTATTGCTATTAACCTGTTTAACTTCATACAGCTTATTATCCGGTGCCAATAAAATCATACCTGGCATCACGCCAAACTTGGCATCGGCCCACGCGGTGCCTGTACCTGTTACGGCGGCGTTATTAGCGATTAAATTGATCGTGCCTGTTTTGTACCACATAGATTCTTACTCCAAAATATGAAAAGCCGCTCGCAGCGGTTTTTAGTTAGTGACGTTATTAAAAATAATATTCTGTGTTGAACGCGATAAGATAATGGAGCATTGTAAGAAACATGCTACCCAGTTTGCCTCATTACCATTATTGATCAGCCGTAGTACTAGCTGATTATTTCCACTACTAGGTCCAATAGTTATTGGGATAGTACTTATTATTTCTGGTAAATAAGTATTTGCGCTATAATCCCTATATGACTTTGCTATCACTTTATTATTTAAAAGAAGACTAATTGAACCATTAGCGCTACCGAATCCCCATACGCTTGCGACATTGCCAGGCACTACAGACACTCCACGCTCAGGGTAATGACTCAACCCATTAGGCAATAACCCTTGAATCACTCCTCTTTTCTCAAAACTTGAGGCCATTATAGTTACTAAAGGGATATCTACATACGAATTTCTCTCGATATGCCTAGAAACACTAAGCACATCAGGCATACTATTCGTATCGACCAAATCACCCACTATTTTATTAGCAAGTATCGTCCCGGAAAATGTCCCATTAGCCCCTGTGATATCGCCCTTAAAGTACCCACTATCCGCATAGATATTTCCACGAACAGAAACCTGATTAAACTGAGCGTTACCGTCAGACTTATTGATAGCCCAGCCCTGTCTTCCATCAATGAAGTTATCAGAGCCTATCCAACCCGTTATTTTCGCATTAGTGATCGTCCCATCAGCAATAAACGCCGAGTTAATAAACGTCTGGCCATTTTGCACGGCAAAGGGAACAGACACATTGCCTTCATCTTTGGTCACCAAGGCAAATCGATCGGCCCGCACCAGGAATTGCCGGTTACCGGCGTCATCAACCCCCAATGCCAAACCGGCAACGCTGCTTTCCCCCTTCTTACTGGTTTCAACTTTTACCGACCAGGTTGCGGAGACCTTGCCATCCAAGGTCGCCTGCGCAGAACTCACCTGTTGGACTGCCGCCTTGTTATCCCCCACAGCCGTATTCAATAACTTGATATCGTTAGCCGTTGCCGATTGGTTATCGGTCACGGTTTTCGACAGCGAGGTAATCGCCGAAGTATTGTCACCAGTAGCGGATTGCAGAGCACCAATTTGCTGAGCCGTTGCGCTACTGTTATCGGTAAGCGTTTGACTCAAGGCGGTAACCGAAGCCTCATTTGCTCCCGTGCGGCTGGTCAGATCGTTAATCAGCTTGGCTTGGGCGCTGTCCGTATCCACCAGCACCTGCAGCTGCTGATTGAGTTGGGCATTGTTGTCCCCCACGGTGCCTGCCAGCGCTGTCACCTGCTGGGATAACGCCTTGTCAGCTTCCGCACGCACCGTCTGTTCCGTCATCAAGCGCGCATCAACATCACCAAAGCTCGCGCGTAATTCGGTTATCTGCTGCGCCTGTGCGCGCTGATCGTCCGCCATTACGTTCTGCTGGGTCTTGATCGATGCGGTGACTACGTCATTGCTGATAACGTCTTCCGCCTGCTTTAACGACTGTTCGATATCCGCCTTGGCAATGGCTTCAAGCGAGCTGCTAAGTGAAGCCTGTGAGCCCGCCGAGTCGCTTTGTGCCTGCTTCAGCTCGCCGATCGCCGCGCTGTTTTCGCCGGAGGTCGCCGTTAATGAACCAATCTGCTCCGCCATCGCCGAGTCTTGATTGGCCAACGTCTGGAGCCGATCGTTGATGGCCGCCGTGTTTTGCCCAACGGTGGAGTCCAGCGAACTCAATTGCCGAGATAGCGCTTCGTCTGCCGTGGTCCGCGCTTGCGATTCAGCGGCGATCGCCGCTTTATTTTCGCCACTGGCCGCCCCCAGGCCGGTAATTAACGACGCTTGAGCACTGCCGCTATCCACCAGCGCTTGCAAACGCTGATTCACCTCGGCCTGATTACTGCCGACATCTGCGCTCAGATGGTCAAAGCGTTGCGATAACGCGCCGGTCTCGCTGGCCCTGGTGGTGATCTCCTGCTGTAACTGCGCAGACACATCACCAAAATTCGCATCCAGCTGCGTGATCTGCTGGGCCTGTGCCTGCTGCCGATCGGCGAAAACGGTTTGCGCCGTGGTTAACCGGGCGCTGCTCTCGTCCAGACGTTGAACATCGTTCTCCTGCTTAAGCGCCTGTTCGATATTCGCCTTGGCCGTAGCCTCCAAAGCCTGTTGCAGGCTGGCCGTGCTGCTTTCGGCTTCGGTTTGCGCGATGCCTAGGCGGGTGATGGCCGCCGTGTTTTCCTGGCTGGTCGCCTGGATCACGTCAACCCGTTGGCTCAGCGCCCCATCGGCATCGGCACGGGATTTCGCCTCTGCCTGGATAGCCGCAGTGTTGCTACCTGCGCTGGCTTGCAAACCGGAAATCTGCTGGGCCTGAGCCGAGTCTGTCGCCGCCAGCGTTTTCAACTGCTGGGTCACCTCCGCCCGGTTCTCACTGAACTCAGAAGTCAGCCCACTGAGCTGCTGGCCCTGCGTCTTCTGCTGATCGGCCAGCGCTTCGGTTTTCTGCGTAACCTGCGAGTTAACCTTGTCCTGTTCCGTCTTGTTGCTGCCGATTGCCTTGGCGTTGGCGGAAACGTTGGACTCCACCTTAGCCAAAGCAGAATCGGCATCGGCCTGCGCCTGCTCCAGCTTGATAATCAAACCCTGCTGATTATCCGCCGTGGCTTTCACCGAGCTGATATCCTTGGCTAACGCCCCATCGGCATCCACTCGCGCCGCTTTCTCCTGCGCGATTTGCGCAGCGTTCCCCTCGGCCTTGGCAATCACCACATCTAGCTTGCTGGCCAGTTGCTGGTCATCATCCTGCAATTGAGTGATTTGCGAAGCGACCTCGGCCATGGCCGCGTTGGTGCCACCGGTAAGGGCATCGACCTTGGCTTGCAGTTCGGCATCTGCACGCGCCAAGCTGGCTCGGGTGCTGTCAATTTCCCCGCGCGCATCCTTGATATCGCTATTCAGCGCCTCCTGGGCCTGGGCGAGTTTTTGGCGGTTATGCTCGATGGTCAGGCTGTTTTCGATGGCGGCTTTACCCAGCTGCGTCAAATCCTGTTGCAGCACATCAACAGCATTGCTTAGATCGGCATTGCGGCCCGCCAGCTCGGCGTTAACCTTGTTCAACGCTGCTTGCAGGGTATCGACATCCCCTTGCAGCGCATCCCTGTTCGCCTCGATATCGGCCTGCGCCTGGGCGATCTTCTCGGCCAGATCCTGGACGTTCTGATCCGAAGGCAGGCTGTTGATCTTCTCCAACAGATCTTTGCCCAGTTCGGTCTCGGTAATGCTTTGTGCGATCTGCGCCAACACCACGTCCGCGCTGTCCGAAGCCATCCCGTGCACAAACTCGCTCCAGTCGGACTGGTTGCCGGTTTTGTCGGTAAAGGCCGCGCGGAAGTACAGCACCTGCCCGGCACGTAGGCCCTGCATGTCATAGCGATGCTGCGGATAAGGCACATCGGCCAGTAAGCGTTCGTCGGCGAAATCCGCACGGCTGGCTACCATCAAGGTGGTTTTCAGGCCGTCGGCAGAGTTCTGGCCAAAGCCCCAAGAAAGCTGGATGCCAAACACCACATCCTTGGTTGCCGCCAATGAGACAATCTTGGGCGGTACACCCGCTTTTCCTGCCAGATAGCTCGGCTCGGCATGACCCCACTGTGAGGAAACGCCCACCACATTCACCGCTCGTACCCGCACGTCGTAGTTACCGGCATAAATGCCGTTAACGTCAAACCCGAGTGAAGGCGTCGCGCCCACATTTACCCAGTTGCCGTTATCTTTGCGCCACTGGGCTTCATAGGTCACCGCGCCAGCCACAGCACGCCACTGCACCCGCATTGAGGCAACGTTAATCCCCTGGCTGACATAGTCGTAGCGCGAGAGGCTGATATTCTCAGGAGCAGGCATCGCTCCTGGTGGCGTGACGGTGATTGGCGGCGCATCCAGGCGGATGCCGTTATCGATAAAGGCGTATTTATCCGGATCGTGCTCAACGGCGTTAATGGCGAAGGTGCCATCATCGTTGGACTGGACCGATACCACGCGGAACTGCTGGATCGCCAGTCTGTCGGAATCGATACTCCAGACGGCTTCAGCCTCTGGCTGCTGGCGGAACGGTGCGGTCAGCGTCACCGTAAGCTTGTCTGCCGCGATACTGGCGATGGTACGAGTCTGCGCCGTGCCGTCTGGCAAATTGACGATCAGGCGATCGCCTTTACCAAACGCTACTTCACGATCCAGCACCACCACGCGATCCTGCGCAGAATGGATGCGCCCGCCGTTGGTCTTGCCTGCCAGCATGGCATCTGCAATGCCGATGATCCGAGCTGGTAGCGGGATATTGCCGTCCAACCCGACGGTAAAGCTGACGGTACGATCTTTGGCATTACTCAGGATTGCCCAGCGCCCACGGCGGTGAGCCTCGGTGCGCCGCGTGCAGCCAATGGCGGTGATTTCAGTCTGGTTAACGCCGTAGCGCTTCACCAGTTCGTTATCGTAAGCCGCTTCCACCGCGTCGGCATAATGGTTGGCCGGGTCGCCCCACTTCACCAGCGCCGAGGTATAGCGATTCTTATAAGACCCCGACGCATAGGCAAATTCACCACCGATGACGTTGGCTCGTGAATAAACGAAATCCACATCGCGCGGCATATCCGCGTAGGCAAACAGCTGGTCGTTGCCCCAGTAGGTGATGCCGCGGAAGATGGCGGCGATATCACGCAATACGGTGTAGGCATCCTGCTGCGACTGGATATACACGTCGCACAGGAAACGCGGCTCTTTACCGCCGCCCCCCAAGCCGTCATCAATCAGCTCATCGCAATACTGCGCGATGCTGTACAGCCCCCATTTGTCGATCTCGGCGGCGGTCACCCGGTTGCCTAAGCCGTAATTCTTGTCCAGCGCGATATCGTAAAACACCCAGGCCGGGTTGTTGCTCCAGGCCCATTTAAAGCTGCCATCCCAATTGCCGCTGTAGGTCCGTGCCAACGGATCGTAGTTGGTCGGCACGCGGATGATTTTGCCCTTCGGCTTGAGCGTAATTTTCGGCACTGAATTGAACTGCTGGGCATCGAACTCGATAAACAGCAAGGCGGTGTTGGGATAGCGGAACTTGGCGTCCACGATCTCGGTGTAGGTCTGGATCTGGGTAGTGTTTACCAGCTTGCTGCTGGTGGAGTCTGGGGTGATGCGCTTGATGCGCAGCGTCCAGCTGGTGGTCGCTTTTGGCAGATTAATCCGGTGATCGCGCTCGTACAGGCTGGTGGTTTTGCCCTTTAGCGTACCGGTGACCACGGTTTTATAGGCTCCGCCGTCGGTGGAAAGCTCGATCAGATATTCCACCAGTGAACCGTTCATATCGCCGTTATCTTCCTGCTGGAACAGCGCCGGGAAGCCCATGCGTATACGCAGCGCGTCGATATCGGTTCGGGTGAAGGTTTTGGTCCAGACGTTCGTGGTGGTCAGCTTGACGTTGACCGGCGTTTCAGACTCTACATCCGGCATACCCTGGATGTAATCCTGAGTCTGGGTGCCGTTACGTACCTCCCACTTCAGGCCGGTAAAGTTTTCACTGCCATCGGGGTTATGTACCGGGGTGCCGTCGAGCAGAATGCGGGTACCGTCTAACTCACCGGCAATTTCACCTTCAGACAGCGCCAGCAGGATTTTGATTTTAGCGTTGGACTGCAAATCATCGGGAGCTTCAACCGGCGTATGCGCCGATCCACCACCGCCCTTGCGCCCATGAATAGTTAACTTTGTCATATTGCGCCCACAAAAAAGGTCGCGAATGCGACCTGTAGAAAAATGCCCTAAAGGGGGTTATTGCTGGTTTTCAGCGTAAATACCGGCGGAAATTACCGCGCCACCGATTTCCCGTTCGCCGTACAGCACCGGCACCGGGTAACCCTGCGCCGTGGTGTTGACCGGTGAGCCAAAAGCATAGGAGGGTTTGTTTTCTACCGACTGGGAAGAGGACATGCCGAAATTCGGCTGTGGCATCATCAGTTGCATGACACCACCGAGTACCATTGAAGCACCCATCATTGTTAAACCGCTAACAGCGGCAACCGCCGTGGCACTAAGAGTTGCTGTTGCGCCAGAGGCAGCCAACGCCGAAGTGTAAAGTCCTATCGTTCCGCCTGCGGTAAAGAATGCCCCTACCAGCGCTGCCACTCCCAAGATAATCTGAAACCCTCCGGCGCTTTTACTCCCGGCGATCACCGGCATAATGCGAATATCGGCGCTGCCTTTAGAGGTAGCAAACTCGGCCAGGCCGATATTCTGTGGGCCATTAAAGAAGGCAAACTGCACGCCGTCCTTATGGGCATTCATCATAAAGCTCTCAAATCCGGGCAAGGTGATACACAGCGCGCGCAGCGCTTCGCGAGTATCCGCCACCACCAGCCGATGAGTTTTACCGAACTTTTTGCCCAGTTGGCCACCCAACCGGATCAGTCTTGTTGTTTGCATCATAGAAGCTCCTTCCTGCGGACTACGCGTACCGTCCGCTCCTGAAAATATCCGCTGTAGGGATAACGCTGGCTGAGCTGGCCGAACAGGTGATGTAGCATCATGCCGTCCCCCAGATAGATGCCCGCGTGGTTGGTAACCGGGGCTGAAACCTGCATCATGATCATATCGCCCGCGCGCATCGGCCCCTGAAATTCCCGGAATCCTTCGGCGTACCAGTTATCGTCATATAGGCGGGTTTTACCGTCGATCCACCATTCATGCTCCACCGAGTAATCATTCAGCGCGATGCTGTGTTCCTGGCGATAGTAATCCCGGATCAATGACCAGCAGTCGGCATGGCCCAACAGCCAACTGCGCCCAACCAACGGGCGCTCACCGCGTGGTACAACTTCGGTGTAATCCCCTTCGGGCCACGAGACGATGCCCCAGACAATGCCCGAGTGATCGCACTGCAGGCGATCCATCTCCGAAGGGATCAACACGGGCACATCTGGGTGGCTATGGATGATGCGAATGATCTCGCCTTGATCCTCCGCCTGCGCGTATTCCTGAGGGGAAATGACAAAGTTATCCAACGCGTTTTCCGCCACATTGCGGCACGGTAGATAACGCGCCTTACGCCCGTTCTGCACCACAAAACCGCAGGACTCATTGGGATACTCCGCTGCGGCATGCTCACAGATCGCCTGCATGATTTCAGCCTGCATCATTACCTCCCCAACAGGTTGGAACCAGGGAACCCGCCAAAAGCCAGGGGTTGCGCGTCACCGAAGCGTTTTTTACAGGAGGACACCCGGCCACCACAGACGTCCAACGCCGGATCGTCGATCGGTTTATCGTCCTTATCAAAACAGGCTTCGCCGCTGTAATCGCAACCCCTGCCGCTGCGGTACCAACCCCGCATGCACCAGGTGCAAAGCCCGTGAATTTGTCGCGAGGGCAGTTGCTGGCCTTGCAGATCGAACGGTGTACAGAGCTGGAACTCCACCACGCTGTTGGTTTCGGTGCTTTTGCTGTCGATGTAGAAAACCTGCACTCGCTCCTGCGAAGCATCGGCAAGGGCGTTCCCCTCGGGGAAGTTGACCGCATCCAGGTATTTGGCAAAGGTGTCATGTACCCGCACTTTCGCCTGCACCATGTCGTTGAAGGTCAGGCACAGTGAGGACACCAGATTGCTGAGGTTGGCGACGCTGAGCCTGGGCGTTGGTTGTGAACCGTCGCTGGTTGCTGCCAAGCCGGTGATTTCGTAGGGATACGCCTCATACTCGTTTCCCTGCCACCAGATCGATTTTGGTTTCAGCCGCTGGGCATCGTTGCCCGCCGCCGCGATCTCGGCCTGAGAGTGGGGAATATTGTGCGCATGAAAGCGCATGATGGCCGCGCCAAAGGCGGTGCCATCAATTTCAATCAGCTGGATCAGTTCCCCTGGCGCCAGCTTTTGCACTTCACTGTTAAATGACATGATTGCACCTATACGCCGAAGGCTTGTTCAAAGGCAAAACTCAACGCCTCCACATTGCGCGCAAGCGGCGTGACGGAAATTGAATCCGACTTGACGCGAAATAGCGCTTTCTTGCCGTTGGGCGGCGTCCAGAAAAAGGCGACGAGCACGTGTTGATTTAAAAAGGCCAGCATCGACTGGGTCACGGCCGGATGGCCGGTATAGGCCAACTGCCACTGCTGCACCGCCTGGTTCAGCCCATTGCTGCTGACCTGTTTATAGCCGTCGCCGAACTGCGCACTTCTGACGTTATGGACAAAGTTACCGCTAGGCGAGGCCTGGGTTTGCCATTGGAAAGTATCGATAAGCATAAAGACTCCGAGCAGTAATAACCGTCAGTCACAGGGCCAGAATGACCCCTCACCCTAACCCTCTCCCACAGGGAGAGGGGACAGTACGTGCCACATATTGGATCATGCATTCGTCTTTCCTATCACCCTTGTTACAGGTTACTTATGTACCTGAACACGGCGCCATACCAGCTCCCTCTCCCTGTGGGAGAGGGTTGGGGTGAGGGGAAACAACGATTGAGGAGCAATTAATGAGGCCTGATGCCAGACTGCGGTTGTTACTATTGATGATTGATAAAGAGATTCAGCGGGCCGCTGAGGCATTCCAGATCAGGCCGCCAGGCTTGAGCTCTTTGCCCAAACGTTCGGTGATCGCCTGATTAACGATGCCCTGCACCAGCTTGCCCATACCGTCACCGGCAGAGGAGCTATTGGCCGCATTCGCCGAGCCGTCATTGTTCATGACCACGGTGCTGTTGACCGTAATGCCGCCCCCCTGCTCTGCTGCCAGGCCGTACATCGGGGCTTTGTTGCCGCCCACCAGGCCACCCTCCGCATAACCGCGCATCATGGCGTAGAGATTACCCACACCGATCCGCTGGGTAGCTTCTTTGGTCATCACGAACTCGCCACGATGCACCACGCCCGCCTGATCGTATTTACCGCCGTCGCCGGTATAACCACCTGAATCAAACGATAAGTTGTCGTATGCGCCCAAAGAGAAAGCGTTATTTGCCGATCCTGCGTCCGCTGCAGGACTGAACGCCCCCTTGATCCATCCCATCGCGGCTTGTATGGCATAAGCCACCAACATCTGATTGATCATCTGGACAATCATGGTGATAATCGACGTGCTAAACTCCTTGAAGTTAGCTTTACCGGTCGTCACCAATTCGGTCAGATTGTCAGATAATCCTTTGTGGGCCGCCTGGCCAATTTCATTGAGCCCTTTATAACCATCGGTGACGCTTTCGAAATATTCCTGCCAGGTTTGCTTATCCTTATCCAGCTTCTCTTTGGTAGAGTCCCCTTTTTCCTCTCCGACACCACCTTCTACCAATGCGGCAGCATCGGCCCCGCCCGCCGCAGTTTTGGCCGCGTTATCCGTAGCCGTTTTATTGGGATCCGCCGCAGGGAAAAAGGTTGAGTCTATCCATTTCACCGCTTTATCAACCGCAAATCCGCTAATGATTTTGCTGAATAATCCGGCGGACATCTGCAAAATAGAAGAAGAAAAAGTATGAAAACTAAAGCGGCCAGTAGTAAGTAATCGGGTAAGGATCTCCGTCAGCCCCTCGTGGCTGGCCTTGGCCACCTGAACTACCGCAGCAGAAATATCGGTTACGCTTTCCAGGTAACTCTGCCAGCTTTTTCTACCGGCCTCTGCCTGTTTATCTGAGATATAATCACTTAGTAAACCCGGTTCTTTTTTCGGATCTACTTTAAGTTCATAAGCTGGCAATGGACGCAATGATTTACGGAGGTTCTCTTGCCTTATCCTATCCCCTTTGATAGTTTTCTCCAGCTCACCCAACTGGGAAATAAGCAGTATCGCCTTGGCCCCGGAGTTCTCATTAATGGTTCGCAGCCCAAAAGAATATGACTTGGCCGCCTCGGTTATCCGAGTAGTAGCCCTCACAAAGCCAAGAGTTGCTTGAGGTAAATCTTTATTATATAGCTGCTGCATCTTATTGATGTTCTCACGCAGCAACATAGAGTCTGAATTGGCCATACTGCCCTCCAACCAACTTAATGCTGGTATAAGTATTTATTTACTATGAATGATCCTAAGTGCTGCGCTTTCCATTACGCGAATATCACTGAACGCGCTTGCCTCATCGTCCACGCCATAAAGCGTCATCAGCCAGGGCAGGCAGTTATAATCCAGCCCGCTGACACCCTGCATGCCTACGCGCCACTGAGTTCCCATGGCCTGAAAAACCTGAAACGCTGGCCAGATATCGGGCCAGGCTTCAACGATCTCCGGATCATAATCGGCGGCACTCAGGCCAAAGGCTCCGAGATCTTCAATGGCAGGCTCTGGCGTATAAAACGCTTTGGCAAGCGCTATCAGTTTTTTCCGCGTGCGGCCATCAGTTCGCGGGTAAACAGAGTGGCAATTGAATCAAACGCCCGCGGGTAGTTATCCAACAACACCAACATATTTTCGCGATTAAACTCGTCAGGCAAAGCCCAGCCAGCGCAGATTTCCATCAAAAAATCCGCCATCGGATCATTGCTGTAAATACCCGTTTCGCTTTGCAGTTCCAGGGTTTCACGCAAAGACTTTTCCAACAGCTCTAGCTGGGTACGCTTTTTATGCTTGAAGGTAAAAGTCAGTACGCCATCTTCATCTCCAGGGCGCGGAACGGAGACATCCGCCTTAAACGTCGGCTTGGGATTCAATTTAAATTCAACCATAATTTCCTCATTTTCCAGATTAACTCATCCTTATTAGCCCCTCGGGCAACCAAGCCTGAGGGGGAAATAGACGTGTTTAAGCAGTCACTTTATAGAACGTCATATCGCAAGACTGCACCGCCAGCGCCACCTGCACGGTTTCAACCTGGTTAACCGCGGTGGTCGGTTGCGGATCAAAAGCCGGTACCGCAGACCAGTAGCGCAGCTCCTTGGCTTTTGGCACGTGCATGTAGAACGCCAGCGTGACGCCATTGCGATCGGCATCCTGCAGCAGGCTGTAGATTGGCTGGGAAGCATCGTGCGCAAAGGTAAAGGTCTGCGTTTTGGCCGCTTTAAAGGTGGCCAAGTTACGCTGACGATCGTCTTCCAGGAACTGCACCTGCACGTATTGCTGATCGCCGCCAGACTGCGCTACCTCGGTGATCTGAGGAATTTGCGTCCAGTTGGCGATCTTCTGCAAAGAGCCTTTGCCGCCACCGGCCGGGAAGAAGCTCACGTCGGTGGTATTGATGGCACCGATGGTGATACTGGTATCCACTTGGGCAGTGATCTTGGCCACCAGGCTGTCGATCAGGCCCCAACCGGAGCGTACCATCACGATGTCACCCACTTTCAGAGTGTGGCCGGTGGCCACGGTAAATACGGCGCCGTTAGCATTGCTGACTGCGGTAGTAACTACGCCTGGTGCTGTTGGCGCGCCAGCAAATACGGTGGCGCCATTTGGTAATGCAAAACCCATGGTAATTCTCCAATTTCAGATATAAAAAAACCGCCGGATGGCGGTATGCTTGGTTTACTTGCTGGAAAGTTCCCTCCCAGCGATGTTTACTACACTATTGTGGCATTAATACCCGGCCCAATAACCGATGGTGACCGGCAGGGTATATAGTTCATCTTTGGCAATCGCTGGCAGGATATTGCCACCAGTATTGACATAACAGTTAAAAGCATCGTCCGCCAACACCAATCCCCTGGGGAATAATGAGATAATCTCCTCCGCCAGTTGATAGCCCGTTTTCGCGCCGGTCCCTTTCTTCATCACAATATTAACCTGATAATTCCCGCTGTAGGTCTGCACCTCTTGGGAAATACCTAACGCCACCGCAGGCTCCGGAGCAATAAACGGTTCCAGATGAAGATCGTCATCCGCCGTAAACGTCACATTAGCTAAGGTGTATTTAATATTGTTCTCTTCAGCCCAGGCCGTTAACCTGGACTCAAACAAATCATTGATACGCAAGGTGCTCATGGCGCCTCCTGGTTTAACCCTATTGATAAGAGTGCATCACCTTGGATTAAACCAGTAATAGCACTCTAGCTGATATATTTCGTAGCGAGAAGTTTATTTTAAAAAATATTTTTACCAACTGCGAAACTCAATAACCACGCTATCAATTTACTAGATAAAACTCGTAGCGAATAGATTTTTATTAAATTATTTTTCGCCATTTATTTAAAATAACAAAACCACCCCGCATTGCGGGGTAGTAATCACTTCAATTTAAAAAACCTTTATTTTTTATTATCGGTAATAGTTTATCTATCCATTTCCAAACGAATATTCTGGCTGACCAGACAACCCTCGATAAAACTTTCTGCCACCTGCATCTGTTGCCTTACCCGGCCTTCCGAACATTTCCAGCCTCGAGCAATGGCGGACTTCGATTGCCCGTAAACGTAGTAACGCAAGATCAGTTCCAGCTCCTCCGGCTGACGAAGGGCCTGGAGGTGAGCAACGGCGCGATCGACCACCAAGCCGTCCTCGTCACAGCAAGAGGCCTGCTGTTTGCTACTGCCCGGCAGCAACCCTTTAAAACCGGCGGCGATATGCGAATATCCCAGAGAAGAACTTTCCCGTGCCCACACGCCCCAACGCCCCAAAACCTGTTGAATGTCCCGCATAAGACCTCCTTATTTTTATTGGCTCTAGTGTAACCAGACGAGGCAAAGCCGCCCATCGATGGGTGTTGTAGGAAACCTCACAGGACAAAGCAGGGGAAAAAACGAGCAGGAAATGAAGGTATTGGTGCAGCACTATTGCGGGAGGATAGCGCCAGAGGTGGAAAAAAGCATTAAATATCAGCCTTCGGAGGAGATGCCTCCCCCGAAGCGGGCGCAGATCAAGACATGGCAAACTGCTCGAGTACCTTGCCTTCCATACGATAGCGCACCCATTCATCTTGCGCAGCCGCACCAATGCTGAGATAGAAATCAATCGCTGGCTGATTCCAGTCCAGCACGCTCCATTCCAGGCGTCCGCAACGGCGTTCGCAAGCAAGCTGAGCGATATGGCGCAGCAAGGCTTTGCCCGTTCCCGCCCCACGGAACTTGGGAGTGATATACAAATCTTCCAGGTAGATGCCGTTCTTACCCAGCCAGGTCGAGTAGCTCATAAAGAACACCGCATAGCCTGCTGGCTCGCCGTTGACACTGCAAATCAGCGCCTCTGCGCAGGCGTTGGGGCCAAACAGGCTTTCTTCGATCTCTGCCTGGTTGGTGCGCACCTCATCACGAGCCTTTTCGTACACGGCCAACTCAATAATCATGTCCAGAATTAGCTTGGCATCGGCTTTCACCGCCGGGCGAATTTCAATTGTCATCATGTTCCCTAAATAGAGTGATTTTCCTGCTGCCAGCATAATACTTAACCAATTCAGGCACAAACGGCAATTCACCTCGTATCTGGACGGGCGCAGCAGAGGGTTCGTCCCGAGCTAAGCCATTGATGATCTGAACGGGCGCAGCATGCAGCGCCCCTACGCAATGTGGCAATGGAGCAATGTTTGGTGATAGGGGGCGTTCTGAGTTAGCCCATTGATAATCTGGATAAGCGCAGCATATGTGGCGGCTGAGAGATGTTTATAGAGGAATGCCTGCGGTCTCCTATACTCAGTTTTCCCCCTAACAGATCTGGAGAAACGATATGTCATTTAACGTGGGTGATTTTGTGCAGCGTAAAACCGGTGGGCCAAAAATGACCGTTATCGAAGAGGATGGAGAGGCGTTGGTATGCAGTTGGGTTGAACTGGGGGTCGAACAACGCACCGAGGTACAGGCCAATGAAGTGAACCCCTATCACGAAGACGACGACTTCGGCGTCTGCTGATATTCCGTGAACTCTCTCATGCCTTCTCGCTAGATAAAATGTGAAGTTGATCTAGTATTTACCAGGTACAGCAACCTATTTTGGGTAGTGGTTAAGGGGTTCACAATGAGCGAAAGTTTAAAAGACGGCACCATTCTGTTGGCCAGAATTTTGCTGATGATCCTGTTTCTGATTTTCGGTTGGATGAAGCTGACCAACTTTGGTGCCACGGTCACGGCAATGGAAGGCTACGGCACGCCAATGCCTTACCTGGCCGCGGTTGTCGCCGTGGTGGTGGAGTTCATTTTCGGTATCTTCATCGTGCTGGGGGCCTTCACCCGGCCGATAGCCATCATTTATGCGCTCTATGTGCTGGGCACCGCCTTTATCGGCCACCCGTTCTGGCGTTTTAGCGGGGCAGAAATGATCGGCAACGAGATCAACTTCTTTAAAAACATCAGTATTATCGCTGGCCTGCTGCTGCTTGCCGTCACAGGTGCTGGCCGTTACTCTCTGGATTATAAGTGGTTTAACCGCTAACGTTCCCTCTATGGCGGCGCTCCCCTGCGCCGCCATGCTTACACCTTAACGGCTATGTTTGGCATGGCGTTCGAAGTTATCCGCCTTGGCTGCGGCAGACTTGCGTAAGGTGACGTAGCACGCCCCCTCACCTCCATCACGTGGCAGTGCCCGGCAAAACGCCTGCACCTGTTCAAACTGCCCCAGCCATTTGGCCAGGTAGCTGCGGATGATGTTCGGATGGCTTTGATCTGTCCGCCCACGGCCATGCACAATCAACAACGAACGCAGGCTGTCTTTCTCCGCCTGGATGATAAAGCGGAACAGCGCCTGGCGGCAGTTCTCGACCGGCTGGCGCAGCAGATTGAGGCTGACCTGTGGCGGATAGTGGCCGTGACGCAGCTTGTCTAGCACCCCTTGCTGAATACCTTCGCCCTTATATTCCAACGGGGTATCGCAGGGAATAATGTCCAGAAAGCCAGTGCTGAGGAAGTTCTCCAACTGTAACGCCTGAGCTTCCCGGCGAGCACGTTTATCGACGGGGTCCTGCGCCTTGAGATACAGCGTGGATTGCCCCGCGGATAACGGCCTGACATCGGCCATTGCCTGGGCAAAAAAATCGTTCTCTTCGTTGCTCATTTCACATCACTCTCGGGAGATTTCACCCACCGGCGGACTATTGCTTTTAGTGGGAATGGCTTGATTGTAAGACGCCTTGCCAGGGTTGCAAGTGAGGAATTGACGGCAACGGGTGAGGTTATGAGCGCTTTTCGTTATACTGCAGGCCATTATTGAGTGCCGCAAAGGATCCAACCCATGAATATGCGCGAGCTGGAAATCCAGTTTCAGAATGCAATGAATGAGTTACAAGCCAGCTTCGAACAGCAGCACCGTGAATGGCAACAAAGCTACCAGGCTCTGCAACAACAGTTGGCCGAAGCGCAACGGCGTGAAACCGCGCTGCGCATGCAGAATGAACAGCTGGTCAACAAACTAAGCACCGCCAGTTCGGTGCCGGAACAGCATGCCCTGGTCAAGCAGATCAAGATGCTGGGTGCCCATTTGGATGCGCTGGCACAAGATGCCGCGACCTTTAATCGCCATGTCCATAATAAACAACGGGCCGCAGACAATTTCAGCGGCGAGCAACACTGACAATTTCAGGCGCGTATGCTGCGCACCAAGACGGTAAAAATCATACATGACGTGGATCATCATCGCCGCCCTGATCGTAGTTTTCATTATTGGCTATCGTGTCCTGACTTCCGACACCCGCAAGGCGATAGATTCACTGGCGCATTTGCTGAAAGTAAAGCCGATGCTGGTGGAGTCCATGCTGCAGGAGATGGGCAGCCGCCACAGCCAAAGCTTTATCCGCATGTTGAACAACGGCTATACCGAAGAGATGCATCAGGCCGCCTATATGCTGTTTATCTACCTGACGTTTATCAAGCAGGCGGACGATGAGCAGATTGGCCTGTGGCGGGAAACGCTGCTGCGCGCCGGGCTGTCGCCGGAACTGCACGCCGAGCACACCGAGGCGGCGCTGTTTTACTTTGCCGAACTGGATCTGGATGCGTTTGAACTGGCGCAGTTCCGCCGGGCCTACAATGAACGTTATAACCGGGAAGCGCTGACCAACTGGTGAAGCTTTCCCCCGGCAACGGGGGAGAGTTTAAAGGAACATGCTGTAGAGATAGCGCGAGAGCGCATCGCGGGAGCTGAAACCGTGAGGAATGCCGTAACGCGTGTTGGGCGTATCACCGCTTAAATCCAGAGGAAACTCAAGATACTGCTCGCTGTTTCGCATCAACGAGGTCGGCGTAGCAAAATGGAGGCTCTTCTCTTTCAACGCCGGGTGGATCACCAACGCCATTCTGCCCATTCGCGCTTCCCGATTCACATACACGTAGTGCTCGCCCTTGCGAAAACCGTAGGTCTGATCGGTGACATAATCACGCTCAAAACCGGTACTCTCTAACACCTTAGCCACTTCATCCGGCCGTAAATACATCTATTTCTCCTCTCAGTTCTGGGTAGCTTTGCGACCTTACCGTAATCAGGAGATGAAACAATTAATTTATCCGTACTCATTCTGGTTTAGGAATAATCTGCAGCTATAGACCACCCGCCTGTTGCCTACGCCATTCGCTGGGGCTCATCCCCTGAACCCGCAGAAACTCACGGTTAAAGTTGGATTTGGTGCTGAAACCGGCCTCCAGCATAATCTCGGTCACCGGGCGATCGCTGCTGCTCAACCACTGCGCCGCTTGCTGAATGCGTAATTGATTCACGTATTGGGATACGTTCATCCCCGCCTGCTGGTTAATCGCCTGAGAGACCTTACGTGCCGGTATGCCCACCTTGCGCGCTAACCGGGCCAGGTTCAGCGCCGGTTCCAGATAGAGATCGTCCTGGCGTAGTCGTTGGTTGATCAGCTCAAAGCAGTGTTCGTCATCCTCTGTTAGCGCCTCGGTTTTCGCTGGTGGCAAGGGCTGCTCTTCGGGTTCCGGCTGTTGGCGCTCACGGCCAAGCACCAAACCTATCCCCAGGACCATCATCACATTGCCAAAGGCCGCCAGTGCACCAGCATGCCTACCGGCTAACAGCGAATAATCCAGAGTGATCGCCAACTCGGTCAGGCCGCATACGATCAGCAGGCCGCCTAATCCGCACCATAAGCGATAGCTCAGCCAACTGTCCGCCAGCGCCACCTGCTGCAAGGCATTCTCGCCGCGCCGTAGGTACAGCAAAATAGCCGCGCCGTAACCGAGATAGCCAATAACGATCAGCCCATCCAGCGCCGCCAATGCGCGCCACTGCACCAATAACACCAGCAGCGGGAACGTCAGATGCCCAACGACGCGCCACCCCATCGGCCCACGGGCTTGTAACATCAGCACCAGATAACACAATGGCGGGATCAGGGCGGCCCCCAGCGGTTGCAAAATAGCGACCCAAGGTTGCTGATAGCCAAAACGGATCCCCACCAGCAGGCTTTGCCAAGCGCAGATCAACAGCAACAGCTGTAGCAGCCAACGGTGTGGCCGTGGCCAACCCAGGCGCACGATCAATGCCAGGCACAACAGGCTGAAGAGAAAAGACAGCGGGATAAGCGGCATGTTACCTCTGTGGTTGTTCGGGAACGCCCCAGTGTAGAGACCATAATCAGCTAAAACAATCGCTTAACGACCTGGATCGCGATCTAGGTCGCGCCAGGAGAACGCGGATGCCATGGTTTGGTTTTCCCCTTGAAGGAGTCATTATGAAAAAGTTATGGATCTTGTGCCTGCTGTTTAGCAGTGTCACTACCGCTGCCCCCTGGCAGGTTGCCAGCCGCCTGCAAACGTTTTATAACGGCGATCGCCCATTGGTCACCCGTATCTATTACCCCACAAACGCTCAAGGCCAGCTGCAACAGGTCGGTGGCAGGCCGGTATTTGCAGGCATCCCTGCTCTGCCAGACGCCCCGCCAGCAACCGGACATTTTCCACTGATGATCATCAGCCACGGCAGCGGTGGCAACAATAGCAGCCAAGCTTGGCTGGCGAAAGCATTGGTGGAACAAGGCGTGATTGTGGTTGCAGCCAACCATCCGGGCAGCACCAGCGGTGATTCCATTCCGGCAAAATCGCTCGAACTGTGGCAACAAACGCGCGATATCTCGGCGCTGATCGACGCCATGCTCAAGGATGGCACATGGCAGCCGCGGATCAACGCACAGGCCATTGGCGTGGCGGGGCATTCCAAAGGTGGCTATAGCGCCATCTCTGCGATTGGTGGCCGGGTCGCGTTAAAGGATTTTATTGCCGGTTGCCAACAGCAGCCACGATCGCCTAACTGCCTGTTTTATGCCGGTGTTAACAAGAACAGTATCTCTGCCACCCAGTTTGACGCTAATTACACCGATGCCCGCATCCGCTTCGCCATCGCCTTGGACCCAGGCATGGTGCCCTATCTGCAACCGGCCAGCCTGCGCCAAATCAGCGCGCCGCTGCTGGTCATCGCCGCGCAACATTTTATGCCAGGTAACGATCCGGAAAGCCTGGGAGCTGAGTCGCTAGCAACGCACAGCGGGCAGCAGCCAATCAAGGCCGTCGTCCTGCCGGGCAGCAATCACTTCGATTTCTTACAGCTTTGTACCCCAACAGCCCCGGAGATATTAGCGGAGGAAGGGGAAACCTTTATCTGTGGGTCTTCTCCTGCTGAACGTGAACATGCCCACCAGCAAACCATCGCTGCCGTGCTGGCTTTTATTCAGCCGTGGCTATCCGCGCCCGCAGGAAATCGATAAACGCCCGGACCTTCTCCGGTACATGGCGCGTGTTGGGATAGAGTGCATAAATGCTCTGTGCCGGAAACTGGTGATCTGGCAGCAGGTGGCACAATTGCCCGTTAGCAATAACGGGCCGTACCAGCCATTCTGGCAGCAGGGCCACACCCGCCCCCTGTAACGCGAAAGTCAGCAACGCAGTGGCACTATCGGCCATCAGCCTGGCGTCATCTTCCACTTTGAATAACACCGCCTGACGTTCAGGGGTGAGTACTTGCCAACTCAGCGGCGAAGGGAGACGGCTGTGGGCCAGCCAGGCAGCCTGAGCCAGTTGGGGCAGTGACGCGATCGGCTGCTGTGCCAGATAGGCCGGTGCAGCCACCGGTAAGATAGCGAAATTATCGATCAGCGCCGCATGATGATTGGAGTCCGCCAGTTGACCCAGGCGGATAGCCACGTCAAACCGCTCGGAAATCAAATCCGCATGGTAAGAAGAAGAAACGTGCTGAATGCGTAAGCGCGGGTGCAACTGCGCGAAGGCGGCCAAGGCCGGAACCACCACCTGCGCACCATATTCCGGCGTGCTGGTGATGCGCAGAATGCCACTCAAGCCATGATGATCGCGGCGCACATCGTCGAGCAGGTATTCCGCATCCTGTAATAACCGTTGGCAACGCGGGTAAAAGCGCTCGCCAGCATCGGTGAGTGACAGCCGCCGCGTACTGCGCACCAGCAATGAAACGCCTAGCTCACTTTCCAACTGCTTGATGTTAAAGCTAACCACCGCCTTGGTTTGCCCCAGCGCATCCGCCGCAGCGGTAAAACTGCCGGTGTCGACCACCGCCACAAACATCGCTAACCTGGCTAAATTGAGCATCTTTCACCCACCCACTGTCAAAATATTTTTGACAGTGTAATCGCTCTGCGCCGATTTATCAGCCCTTTCCCGCCCGCTACACTGCACGCCTTCAACCGGAGGCTTCATGGCTTATCGCACTAAAGTGGCAATCGTCTATCTGCTCGGATTCTTTGTCGATCTGATCAACATGTTTATCGCCAACGTCGCCTACCCAGCGATCGGCCATGCTTTGCAGGCCAGCATCAGCCAACTGGCCTGGATCAGCAATGGTTACCTGCTTGGCCTGACGCTGGTGATCCCGCTCAGCGCCTGGCTAGCGCAACGTATTGGCGGGCGGCAGGTTTTTTTACTGTCGTTGGTACTGTTTATGCTGGCAACCACGGCGGCAGGCCGCGCTGGCTCGATCGAAGCACTGATCGGCTGGCGGGTGATACAAGGTATGGGCGGAGGGTTGCTGATCCCGATTGGCCAAACGCTCACCTATCAGCTGTTTCGCAGCCATGAACGCGCTGGGCTTTCCGCCGCCATCATGCTGGTGGGGCTGCTGGCTCCGGCGCTCTCCCCGGCATTAGGTGGCCTGATTGTCGATCATCTTGACTGGCGCTGGGTATTTTTCAGCAATCTGCCACTGGCAGCACTGGCCTTGTTGTTGGCTATTTTTTGGCTGCGTAACGAGCCTGCGGCCAGCGAGGTTAAACGGCTGGACGTCACCGGGCTGATTAGCGCCTGCCTGGCACTCACCTTGATCCTGCTTGGCCTGACCCGTCTGAGCGAACCCCATTTGCTGTTGCAAGGCGCAATCTTGCTGTTCGCTGGGCTGTTGGTGTTTGCTTACTACCTGCGGCACAGCCTGCGCCATCCACACCCACTGCTGAACCTGCGGCTGGTATTGGATCCGCAGTTACGCATCGCCATGATCGTCTACCAGTGCATCCCTGGTCTGTTCATTGGCGTCAGTCTGGTGGCTATGCTGTATCTGCAAAACCAGCTGGGTATGTCGGCCACTCAGGTTGGCGGGCTGATGGTTCCCTGGTCACTGGCCTCTTTCGCCGCCATCACCCTGACCGGCAAGGTTTTCAACCGTTGCGGCCCGCGCCCGCTGTTTATTGCCGGTTGTGCTTTGCAAGGGCTGGGGATGCTGGCCTTATCGCAGATCGGCGATGCCGGGCAGCATAGCTGGCAAATCTTTGCGTTTGCCTTGATGGGGCTGGGTGGCAGCCTGTGTAGCAGCACGGCACAAAGCTGCGCCTTTCTCACCGTTGCCGACACCCAGTTGGCCGATGCCAGCGCGTTATGGAATATCAACCGCCAGTTGAGCTTTTGCTTTGGCGTTACTCTGCTCAGCCTGTTGCTCAATCTGTTGCTCGGCCATTTGGAACCGATCGTGGCCTATCGTTACTGTTTTTATCTCGCCGCAGCCAGTACGCTGTTCCCGATGCTGCTGTGCCTGCGTATTACCAACCGCGCCATCGTGCGCCATCTCAACGCTGAACAGGGATCCTGATGAATCGTTATTTTACCGAAGTGATTGACGCCCATGTGGCTATCGCCGACTGGCTGGGAAAAGGGGCTGGGGAACTGCAACCGCTCTTGGCACGGTTTCACGCAGATTTTTCCATGATTGCCCTAAACGGCAGCAAGCTGGGATCTAACGAGCTAGGAGCATTTTTCCAGGCGCATCGGGCTGCAAAGCCGGGGCTGGAGATTGTGATCGAAGAAATGAAGATGGTCGCAGAATGGGCAACGGGGGCCGTAGTCAACTATCGCGAGAAGCAAACGCTGCCAGGCCAACCTGCGACCCTGCGTTATTCTACCGTGGTCTTTACCCAGACCGCCGACGGGCTACGCTGGCTGCACCTGCACGAAACGCCTATAGGGCAATAATTACAGGAAGCTGCTGGCCAGGAACAATTGCCAGGCAACCACCAGACCACATAG
Organism: Serratia sp. 3ACOL1; assembly: GCF_003668775.1. Lineage (NCBI taxonomy): Bacteria > Pseudomonadati > Pseudomonadota > Gammaproteobacteria > Enterobacterales > Yersiniaceae > Serratia > Serratia sp. 3ACOL1. The sequence goes on from NZ_CP033055.1 coordinate 3,130,682, forward strand.
CGTGACGGCACTGAAGATCACTTCAAACAGGTAGCGGTTCATCATGATGACCTCACCTCAAAAGAAGACACCCGGAAAACCGGGTGTCAGAGTATTCAGCAGAGGATGCGGAACCTTTGACGGCTCCGCTATCTTCACTTATTTAGCAGCTGGAGCAGCGGCTTTCTTGCTTGATTTGTGGTGTTTCTTAGCAGCCTGGGCTTTCTGAGCTGGTTTAGCTGCGGCTTTGTGGTGCTTTTTAGCAGCCTGAGCTTTCTGAGCTACTGGCGCTTTGGTAGCAGCAGCTTTGTGGTGTTTTTTAGCGGCCTGAGCTTTTTGAGCTGGTTTGGTGGCGGCTTTGTGATGCTTTTTGGCAGCCTGAGCTTTCTGAGCTACTGGCGCTTTTTTGCTGTGCTTTTTAGCGGCCTGAGCTTTCTGCTCTGGTGCTTTTTTGGTGGCTTTCTTGTGTTCTTTCTTGTGGTGAGTCGCTTTAGCTGGAGCTTTCTCAGCCGCAGGAGCCGCAGTAGTAGGAGCCGCAGTTGGTGCCGGTGCAGCCGCAGTATCAGCAGCGAAAGCAACAGAAGACAGGCCCATGGTGGCAGCAACGATCAGCGCTAATACTTTTTTCATCTTTAAATCCTCAGATTGTGTTTATCGGTAAGCCCGGTTGGGCCGTTGAAGAGATAATAATGGAATCAATGTCAGGCTTCCGTGAGTGATTGGTTTCGCTGAGTAACCAAATGTACAGAGCCTGTAGCCAGGCCCTCAGGCTGGGGTAAAGCCAGAAAAAAGCCTCGTTATTCGCGGGGATAGCCGTTAATTTTCGTGATCGCCAGCACACTTCTAAAAATGGTCTACACTTAAAGGACATGTGTCGTAACGGAGAGTCGAATGTTTAACAAGACAGATAAAGTAGAACGAGACATCGATCAGGACGTGAACCTGCTGGCAGATACGTTGGATGAAGTATTACGCGATTCCAGCAGCAAGACCAAAGAAGAACTGCATGAACTGCACAACAAGGCAAAAGGGATATTACGCGATGCCCGTGCACGCTTCAGCGGTTCCAGCAGCCTGACACAACATGCTCGCGACGTAGTTGGCAATGCCGATAGCTATGTACGAGACAAACCTTGGCAGGGCGTAGGCATCGGTGCCGCTGTTGGTATCGTGCTCGGCGTCTTGCTTGCACGGCGTTAACCCATGTAGCTGGTTTTAACCATAAAAACAGATGTGCGTCTGGCCCACGGTTTTCCGTGGGCCGCTTTATTTTCCGCTCTCGATAATTGCCGCCAGCCGGTCCACCGCGCGCTCTGCTTCGCTATAGCTGGTAAAGTTGCCAAAGCCCATCAATAAGCCATTATCGGCAGGCGAAGACATCTGCCAATCCGACAATGCCTGTATCGACAACCCTTGTTGCCAGGCTCTCTTGGCCAGCTCACTGTCATTGAGCCCTGCCTTCAAATGAGCCAACATCTGGATGCCCCCGGCCTGTGGTGCCACCGTCAAATAGTCTGCAAGCCGCTGTGTCAGGGCCTGCACCAACCATGCGCGCCGCTGGCGATACAGCAACCGCATGCGCTTTAGATGGCGGTAAAAATGCCCTCCGGTGATAAAATCGGCCACTCCGGCTTGCAGTAACGGTGGGCAACCACAGCCTCGCAGCTGACTACAGCGCTCAAAAGCCGCCGTCTGCTCTGCGGGCACCACCAGATAGGCCATGCGTAACGCCGGAAACAGGGTTTTGCTGAAGGTCCCGGCGTACAGCACCCGCCCCTGACGGTCGAGGCTTTTTAGCGGCGGCAAGGGTTTGCCGTAGTAGCGGCATTCGCTGTCGTAATCGTCTTCGATGATCCAGGCCGAGTGACGGGTTGCCCAATCCAGCAGCGCCATACGCCGGGCCAGGCTGAGGGTAACGCCCAGCGGGCTTTGGTGAGTCGGCGTCAGCACCGCCATGCGGGCGTCTGGCCGGGTGGCAATACCGGCGTCAATATCCATCCCTTCCTCATCAACCGGCACTGGGACAATTTGCATTCCGGCGGCGCTAAACAGCGGCTGGGTAACCGGATAACCAGGGTCTTCCAGCCAGACCGCCTCTCCCGGCTGCAACAACGCGTTGATCACCAGCTCTATCAAAGCCTGATAACCCGCACAGATAAATACCTGCTCCGGCCGACAAACAATGCCACGGGAAAGGTGGAGGTAATGGACGATTGCCTCGCGCAGTTCCGGCAGGCCATTAGGTGGTGGGTGTGCCAGTGCGGCCATCGTAGTGCCACGCAACTGTCGGGCAACGATGCGCTGCCATACCGCCCGTGGGAAGGCATCCAACGCGGGCAGACCAAGCTGGAAAGGCTGAGTCGGCCCAGCGGGATGAGACTGAAATGCGGAAGGTGCCGGAGTCGCCAAAGGGGGAGCCGCTGAGAGCTCGGCGCGCTCAGGCATTTTCAGCAACTGGGAGGAGACATAGGTTCCCGCCTGGCCCCGGCTTTGCAGAAAACCTTCGGCAACCAGCGCAGCGTAGGCATTCTCAACCGTCGCACGTGCTACCCCCAGATCGCTAGCCAAGCCGCGTACCGAAGGTAAACGGCTGTTGGCCATCAGGGTGCCCTGCACGATAGCGTCTTTAATCCGCAGATAGATCTGTCGGTATAGGGGCTCGGCCTGTTGGTGGTCCAGCCGCAGGGTAGCAAAAATATGGCGTGTCATGGCTTAATCCCCCTCACCCTAACCCTCTCCCACAGGGCTGTCTCTTATACACATCTCAAGTTGCGGTCAAATGGCCGTAATTTGAGAAACATAGCAGGCTGATTTTAAAGAGAATTTTTCCGAGTGCCCTATTGATTCGCTTGAAATAATTCCCATAAAAAACAGTAATATGCCGAGTTGTGTATAAGAGACAGCCCACAGGGAGAGGGGACATACCGTGCCACAAATGACCACCTGCGCCCAACGGCGACTCCGGACTGGCTCCCTCTCCCCACACAAGTGTTCGTGACGAACCTCGAACCGTACATTGGGAGAGGGTTGGGGTGAGGGGAAAATGGGCCGTCTGAATTGATGAGCACTACGTGTCATGGCCTGGTTAAATAATCATTTTATGGCTCTATAGCATAGACCATATCGCGGCTAAAGTAGCGCCATACATTGGTTACGTCATTAATCCGAGGTTTGAACATGATCAAGCAACGTTTGCAGTACGCCGAACTGTCACCGGCCCCTTATAAAGCCATGGTGAGCGCATTGGGCGGGTTAGAAAAAGGCACGCTGGATAAAGCGATCATTGAGCTGATGTTTATGCGCGTTTCGCAGATCAACGGCTGCGCTTTCTGCCTGGATATGCACGGCAAGGCGCTGCGTGCAGGGGGAGCGAGCCACGCCAAGCTGGATACGCTGGCCGGCTGGCGCGTCAGCCATGAATTCAGCGAGGCAGAACGTGCCGCGTTGGAATGGGCCGAAGCGGTCACCCTGATTGCGGCAACCGGCGCACCGGACAGCGCTTTTGACGCCCTGAAAGCCCATTTCAGCGATGCCGAAATCAGCGACCTGACCTTTGCCATCAGCATTATGAACGCCTTTAACCGCCTGGCAGTCAGCATGCGGCAGTAATTTTGCTGGCCGGGGCAACCCGGCCTGCTCGATCCGCATCGCAAAAAATATTTCCCCATCGCTTTTCCAGCCTCGGCGCGGCCTGCGCACCAAAAACCGAAAAACACCACATATAGTGATGTTGATAATATAAATATCAACATATAGTATTCATTCATCCGCACAGGGGGAAACGCTTGGGTTGGTGACGCCGTCAGAAACGCCCTATCATGCTCAACTTTCTGACTTATCCGCCTTTCCTTCAATACAAAAGGTAAATGCGAATCATGAGTATTATTATTTACACTAAACCAGATTGTGTCCAGTGCAATGCCACCTACCGTGCCCTGGATAGACAAGGGATCGACTATCGCGTGGTCGATCTGACCCAGGATCAGCAAGCGCTGAACCACGTTAAATCACTGGGCTATCAGCAGGTTCCGGTGATTATTGCCGGTGACGATCACTGGTCTGGTTTCCGCCCGGACAAGATCGGCGCGTTAGCTAACGCCCTAACCTCCTGAGGTGTGCCATGGATCCGCTGGTCTACTTCTCCAGCAGTTCGGAGAACACCCACAGATTCGTTGAGAAGCTGGCACTGCCAGCGATACGCATCCCGATCGCTGGCAGTAAAAAAGTACTGATGGATCACCCTTATATCCTGATCGTGCCCAGTTATGGCGGTGGCAGCAGCGTCGGTGCCGTACCGATCCAGGTGATCCGTTTTCTCAATGATCCGCAAAATCGCGGTTACCTGCGTGGTGTGATTGCCGCAGGTAACACCAATTTCGGCGCAGCGTATGGCATCGCCGGTGACATCATCGCCAAAAAATGCCAGGTACCGGTGCTTTATCGTTTTGAGCTACTCGGCACTACACAAGACGTCGCTATCGTTCAACAGGGAGTCACCGCATTTTGGCAACGACAGAACTGACCAGGCCCGCCAGCGCCACGCTGGATTACCATTCGCTCAACGCGATGCTCAACCTTTACGACGCCGAAGGGCGCATCCAGTTCGATAAGGATCGGCTGGCCGCCAGGCAATACTTTTTGCAGCACGTTAACCAAAACACCGTGTTCTTCCACAACCTGGCGGAAAAATTGCGCTATCTGGTGGATGAGGGATATTACGAAGCGGCGGTGCTGGAGCAGTATGAGTTCGCCTTTATCAAGCAGCTGTTCCAACAGGCTTATGCCAAGAAATTCCGCTTCGAGACCTTCCTCGGCGCCTTCAAGTATTACACCAGCTATACGCTGAAAACCTTCGATGGCCAGCGCTATCTGGAACGCTATGAAGACCGGGTGTGCATGGTGGCGTTGCGGCTGGCAGCGGGTGATACCGCTCTGGCGCAGGATCTGGTGGAAGAGATCATCTCCGGGCGCTTCCAACCCGCGACGCCCACCTTCCTCAACTGCGGCAAACAGCAGCGTGGCGAGCTGGTTTCCTGCTTCTTGCTGCGTATTGAAGACAATATGGAGTCGATTGGCCGTGCGGTGAATTCGGCGCTGCAACTCTCCAAACGCGGCGGTGGTGTGGCCTTTCTGCTGAGCAATATCCGCGAGGTTGGTGCGCCAATCAAGCGCATTGAGAACCAGTCTTCCGGGGTGATCCCGATAATGAAAATGCTGGAAGATGCCTTTTCTTACGCCAATCAGCTGGGGGCACGTCAAGGGGCCGGGGCGGTGTATCTGCACGCCCATCACCCCGATATTCTGCGCTTCCTGGATACCAAGCGGGAAAATGCCGACGAAAAAATCCGCATCAAAACCCTGTCGCTGGGGGTGGTGATCCCGGATATCACCTTCGAGCTGGCAAAGAATAACGAAGAGATGTACCTGTTCTCTCCTTACGACGTGCAGCAGGTGTATGGCGTGCCGCTGTCTGAGATTAGCGTCAGCGAAAAATACCGTGAGATGGTGGATGACAAGCGCATCCGCAAATCCCGCATCAACGCCCGTGAGTTTTTCCAACTGCTGGCGGAGATCCAGTTCGAATCCGGTTATCCGTACATGATGTTTGAAGATACGGTCAACCGCAGCAATCCGATCGCCGGGCGCATTAATATGAGCAACCTGTGCTCGGAGATCCTGCAGGTCAACAGCGCCAGCCGTTATCATCAGGATCTGAGCTATGCCGAGATCGGCAAAGATATCTCCTGCAACCTGGGTTCGCTGAACATTGCCAAAGTCATGGATGCCCCGATTTCGGCAAGGCGGTGGAAACCGCGATCTACGGGCTGACGGCGGTAGCGGATATGAGCGATATCGGCTCGGTGCCGTCTATCGCCGCCGGGAATCAGGCCTCCCATGCCATCGGCCTCGGCCAGATGAATCTGCACGGCTATCTGGCGCGCGAACGCATCTTCTACGGTTCGGACGAAGGGATCGATTTCACCAATATCTATTTCTACACCGTGACCTACCACGCCCTGCTCGCCTCCAACCGGCTGGCAATAACGCGCGGCAGCAGTTTTACCGGTTTCGAGGACTCCACCTACGCCAGCGGAGAGTATTTCAGCAAATACATCGAGCAGGCGTGGCAGCCAAAAACCGCACGGGTGCGTGAGCTGTTCGCCAACGCCAATATCGCCATACCTGGGCGTGAGGAATGGTTGGCATTGCGCGCTGCGGTGATGATGCACGGGCTGTATAACCAGAACCTGCAGGCGGTGCCGCCTACCGGCTCCATCTCCTACATCAATAACTCGACCTCCAGCATCCATCCGATCGTCTCACGCATCGAGATCCGCAAGGAGGGCAAGATTGGCCGGGTCTATTACCCTGCCCCTTACATGACCAACGACAACCTGGAGTATTACCAGGACGCCTACGAAATTGGCCCGGAAAAGATCATCGATACCTACGCCGCCGCCACGCAGCATGTGGATCAGGGGCTGTCGCTGACGCTGTTCTTCCGCGATACCGCCACCACCCGCGATATTAACCGCGCGCAAATCTACGCCTGGCGTAAAGGTATCAAGACCATTTATTACATCCGCCTGCGCCAGATGGCGTTGGAAGGGACTGAGGTGCAGGGCTGCGTGTCCTGCGCGCTGTGAGGAAAATTATGACAATGCGACGAGTGCAGGCCATCAACTGGAACAAGATTGATGACGACAAGGATCTGGAGGTGTGGAACCGCCTGACCAGCAACTTCTGGCTGCCGGAAAAGGTGCCGCTGTCGAACGATATTCCGTCCTGGGCCACGCTGAGCGCCAAGGAGCAACAGCTTACCATCCGCGTATTTACCGGGCTGACGCTGCTGGATACCATCCAGAATACCGTTGGCGCTCCGGCGCTGATCGCCGATTCCATCACCCCGCACGAAGAGGCGGTGTATTCCAACATCAGCTTTATGGAGGCGGTACACGCCCGTTCCTACAGTTCGATATTCTCCACCCTATGCCAAACCCGGGATGTCGATGAGGCTTACCGTTGGAGTGAGGAAAACGCCACGCTGCAGAAAAAAGCCAGCATCATTCTGGCGCACTATCGCAGCGACGATCCGCTGTTGAAAAAGGTCGCCAGCGTGTTTCTGGAGTCGTTCCTGTTCTATTCCGGCTTTTACCTGCCCATGTACTGGTCGAGCCGGGCCAAGCTGACCAACACCGCCGATCTGATCCGCCTGATCATTCGCGACGAGGCGGTGCATGGCTACTATATCGGTTACAAGTTCCAGAAAGGCCTTGAGCAGGCCAGCCCGGCCCGCCGCCAGCAGGTGAAGAACTTTGCCTTCGATTTGTTGCAGGATCTGTACGACAACGAGGTGCGTTATACCGAAGAGCTCTACGACGGAGTGGGCTGGACGGAAGAGGTCAAAACCTTCCTGCACTATAACGCCAACAAGGCGCTGATGAATCTGGGCTACGAGGCGCTGTTCCCACCGGCAATGGCACAAGTGGATCCGGCGATCCTGTCGGCGCTGTCCCCTAACGCCGATGAGAACCACGATTTCTTCTCCGGTTCCGGCTCTTCCTACGTAATGGGCAAAGCGGTGAATACCGAGGATGAGGACTGGGCGTTCTAAATGCCTGACGCCATCTAGCATAAAAAAAGCCCCGCATCCTCGCGGGGCAAATCGGCAACACACTACTCAATAGAAATGCGACAGCACCAGCAGCGACAGCGAAACGTTGATCGCCCCGCCGATGCGCGTTGCGATCTGGGCAAAGGGCATCAGCGACATCCGGTTGCCCGCCGTCAGGATCGCCACGTCACCGGTTCCGCCTTGCCCGCTCTGGCAGCAGGAAACAATGGCCACGTCGATCGGATGCATACCGATCTTCTTGCCAACCAGGAAACCAGTGGCCACCAGCGTGCTTACCGTGGCAACGATCACAATCAGGTTCTGCACGGTGAAGGCATCCACCAGCTCTTGCCACGGCGTGATGGCTACGCCCACGGCAAACAGGATCGGGTAGGTGACGGCAGTGCGGAAGAATTTATACACCACCTGCGATCCTTGCTGAATGCGTGGCGAAACGCCATGTGCCAACTTCACCGCCACTGCGGCAAACAGCATCCCCACCGGGGCCGGCAAGCCGATCAGCCGGTGTAACAACATGCCCACCATATACAGCAGGATGGCCAGCAGCGCGCCGCAGGCGATAGTAGCGACATCCACGTTACCGCTCAGTTTCTCCGTTGCTGCGACCTCGGTATCGCCCTGCTTGTTCGGCATCAGGCTACCTTCGCCGGTAAGATGTGGATAGCGTTTCCCCAATTGGTTCAGCAGGCCAGCAATCACGATCGCCGTCAGGCTGCCTAACATTACGATCGGCAGGATACGCCCCAAGGCCACGCCCTGCTCCATATGCAAAATGGCGGCATAGCCCATCGATAATGGGATCGCCCCTTCCCCCACGCCCCCTGCCATGATCGGCAGGATCAGGAAGAAGAAGATCTGGAACGGATCCAGGCCCAACGCCATGCCCACCGCCATCCCGACCAGCATACCGGCCACTTCACCGCACAACATCGGCACAAAGATACGCAGGAAGCCCTGGATCAGCACCTGGCGGTTCATGCTCATAATGCTGCCGACGATGATGCAGCAGATATAGAGATAAAGAATATTGGTCGACTTGTAGAATTTGGTGGTGGATTCAACCACCACGTCCGGCAGCAAACCATAGTGCACCAGTGCGGACGGAATAAAGGTGGCGCAGATGGCGGCAGCCCCCATTTTCCCCACCAGCGGCAGGCGTTTGCCGAACTCACCGCAGGCAAAGCCGAAGAACGCCAGCGTCGCCACCATCACCACGATATCGCTGGGTAATTTCCCTGCCAGGCAATCGAGCAGGATCAGCACTCCGGCCAGCACGAAGAAGGGCAGCGGTATAATCCCTATTTTGTAATTATCCAGAATATGCCACCACTTCTCACGCAGCGGAATATCGGCAGTTTTATCTTTGGCAACGAGGTAGGAATCATCGGTTGTGCTCATAATCTGGCCTCTTATTGTTTGTTCGGCCATCATAGAGAAACGCTTGGAGTCACCGCTGTGATTTTGTTCAAAATAAAAAAGGGTTTTTAATGGGGGTTATGGTTTCTATGGTGTTAATACCCTTTATGTAAAATAGCCCGTGGAGTTAATGGCGTTAATAATAGGCTTATTTTAAGTTTTACTGATTTTATCGCACGTTCAGTGTTCACTACGCCGCTGTGCAATATTCCTCCTTACAATAAAGCCGTGCCGATGCTCACAACTTGATCTTGGGCAATATTACTTCAAGGGCGACTCATGATAGGGTAGTCACCCAAACAGACACCAGGATCCGCGGCAAACCATGCACATCAAACTCTCTTTTCATATCAAACTGTTCCTGTGCCTGGTCGCCTTTTCCTGCGTGTTGCTGACGCTGATCGGGGTTTACACTTACTACAAACTGGATGCGCAGTTGCACCGGGATCTGGGTGCCCGTGCCCAAGTGCAGGCACGTGAAATTGCGCTGATCCCCTCCCTGGTCACCGCAGTTGAAAATAACGATACGCAATACATTGCCGCGCTGATGAAAAAAATCCGCGCCAGCAGCGATGCCAGCTATATTGTGATCGGTGATAGCCATACCATGCACCTTTACCATTCCGAACATGCCGATCGTTTGGGAACCCCCATGGTGGGGGGCGATAATAAAGAGGTGCTGGAAGGAAAAAGTATTATCTCGATCCGCAATGGGGGGATCGGTATTTCATTACGCAGCAAGGCACCGATTGTCGATGGCAATAATCAGGTGATCGGTATTGTTTCCGTCGGTTATCTTAAATCCCATATCGACAGTTTAAATGCCCATACGCTGACCCAGATCGTGGCCTCGATCGTCTTGCTATTGATGGCGCTGTTTATCTTTTCCTGGCTGTTATCGAAGAACCTGAAACGCCAGATGTTTTCATTAGAGCCGAAAGAGATCGCGCTGCTGGTGCGCCAGCAAAAAGCCCTGCTGGAAGCCATCTATGAAGGGGTGATCGCCATAGACCCGCAACTGCGCATCATCACGATTAACCACGCCGCGCGTGAGCTGCTGGATTTGCGCCAACCGGCCAATAATCTGTTGGGCCAGCACATCGGTGAGATCATCCAGTCGCAGCCCGATTTCTTTGCCGCAGCGCAACTGGGGCACGACACCCATGATGAGGTGTGCCGTTTCAACCATGTGCGAGTGATTGCCAGCCGGGTGCGGATCATGCAGGAAGAGGAGCTACAGGGCTGGGTGATCAGTTTCCGCGACAAGAACGACATCAACACCCTCAGCAGCCAGCTTAGCCAAGTAAAACGCTATGCCGATAACCTGCGCATCATGCGCCACGAACAGCTGAACTGGACGGCCACGCTCGCCGGATTACTGCATATGCAACGTTATGACGAAGCCATCCGCTATGTGGAAGCCCAGTCGGAAGGCGCACAGGAGATCCTCGATTTTATTTCCCAGCGCTTCAGCTCCGCCGCGTTGTGTGGCCTGCTGTTGGGCAAATACTCCAGCGCGAGAGAAAAAGGCATCGAGCTCCGTTTCGATCCCGCTTGCCAACTGCGCCAAATCCCCGCCGCGCTGAATGAAACCGAGCTGATGTCGATTATTGGCAACCTGCTGGATAACGCGTTCGATGCTACGCTGCAATGCGCGGCGCCGCACGAAGCGGTAGAACTCTATATCAATGACAGCAGCAACGAGCTGGTGATCGAAGTTGCCGATCGCGGCACCGGGATTGCACCGCAGGTTCGTGATACGCTGTTTGAACAAGGCGTGACAACCAAAGATAAGGGCGACCACGGTATCGGCCTGCACCTGGTGGCTAGCCACGTCGCTCAGGCGCATGGCAGCATCGAAGTGTCGGACAACGATCCGCACGGCGCCATTTTCTCGCTGTTTATCCCCAAAGCTTAAGCACCCGGATCCGACCTATGCAACCTGAGACACTGGACGTTCTGATCGTGGAAGACGAGCCGCAACTGGCCACGCTGCACGCCGAATTTCTTGAGAAAAATTTCAACCTGCGGGTGGTGGCCTATGCCGCTACCCTGGCGGAAGCCAGAGCAAAAGTGAATGCTCACCAGCCCCGACTGATCCTGCTGGACAACTTTCTGCCAGACGGCCAGGGAATTGCGCTAATGGAAGAAGCCGCGGTGAAAAAGCCCGGTTGCTCGGTGATTTTTATCACCGCCGCCAGCGACATGAATACCTGTAGCCAGGCGATCCGCAATGGGGCCTTCGACTACATCATCAAACCGGTATCCTATAAGCGGCTGCGCAATTCACTGGAACGCTTTATGCAGTTTGTGCAGACCCAGCGCACCTTCAAGGTCATCGACCAGAGCAGCGTCGATGCGTTGTATAACCTGCAGTCCAAGCAGTTTTCCAACGAGCCCAGTGCCAAAGGGATTGAAACCATCACCCTGGAGTTGGTGCAGGCGTTGTTCATCGAGCAGCCGGAAGTAGCCCACGCGGTGGAAGACGTGGTGGCACATGCCGGCATTAGCAAAACCACCGCACGCCGCTATCTGGAATACTGCGTAGCAACCCAGTTTGTACAAGTCGAAATGCTCTACGGTAATATCGGTCATCCGCGCCGTTTATACCGCAAGGCTTAGGCTGACATCTGCCTGTCACATTGCGGGACTATAATGGCTCCTAGATATCCCCTTCGATATCGGCATCAATGTTACATTCAGCTCTTTTTACCCGGCCAAGACTTGGCCGGATTTTTTATTTGTGTGGTTTAAAAGGTATACCGTAACCCTACGCGGATACGATACTGCTCCTTATTATAATCGTTCCAACGGTCCAGCCATTGCAGCTCCAGATAGGGCATCCAATGGGTATCTATTTTATAGCTGAACTTATTGGTGATCTCCCAATGGTGGCTCTTGCCATTTTTGCTGTTAAAATCGTTTACCCGGATAAAGTAATGTGGCTCGAAGGTATAATTTAACTCATCGCTGAGCTTAAAGTTCCAGTAGTTGGCAATTTCATGGGTATCATTACGCGCCGGATTGCCGTTAAAATCGATGGAATCATAGTTATTATGGTTATAGCGATAACGCACGGTCAGGTTGAAAAACGGCAGGAATTTATAGTTGTTGTCCAGGTAGATGGCACCGCCGGATCCCGCACTGCTCGAGTTGACCAACCCGCCAGGGGACACCGTCCATTTATCCGTTGGCCGGAACAATGGATACCACCCCTCAAGCTCGTTATAGCTGTGCTTGAGCTGATCAAACTTGCCAATGTTATAGGCGTTGGTGGCCATCACACCGGCTCCACCATCAAAATTATAGCCGCCGCGCAGGATGATTTCGTTTAATTCAGAGGCGGTATTATAAGCCTCACGAGTTTCCAGATAGGCACGTCCGGCCTGAGCGCTGGCTGAGGCAAACAACGCCGCTACCAGTAGTATCGTATTGGTTTTATTGCTGCTAGAACCCCAGAGAGTAGGCATGGTTGAGTTTCCTTGTGAAATTGATCCTGATAAAAGCATGCGAAAATCCCGCCGCCATGCCGTTAGGCATGACAGCTGTGCGTTATTATTGGTAATACCCTGGCTTAGACTTCTTTGATTATTGTCGTATTGATTGCCGGATGAAGCTCGGCCTGTTCGTCACGGTTTCCTTTTTTGTTATTAATCTCGGTGATGATTTGCATAAATAACTGCTCATTTAACTTATAGAAAAACCCCATCATGACGGCGGCAACCATCGCCAATACGCAGGGATAAATAAAGATTAACTCGCGCAGGCCTTTCAGCACCGAGGCAGACTGCTCAATATTCGGAATATAGCCGATCTGCGTCAGCATAATGCCGGGTAACAATCCGGCTAGTGCGGCGGAGATCTTGCGTGAAAAGGTATAGCCGGTATACACCGAGCCTTCCGCGCGGATGCCGGTTTTCCATTCGCCGTAATCAACGGTATCGGGCACCAGAGCCCAGTTCAGGCTGTTGACGAAGGCCGTCCCGAAGAAGGCCATGCAGGAGAACGCTACGAAAGAGAGCGAGCTGTCGCCCCAGGCGTAGTTACACAGATCGCCCAGGCACCACAGCAACAGGCCACCAAGGTAGACCCGCTTTTTGCCAAAACGCTTCACCGCCGCTGGCACCATCAGCACGCCAATCAGAATGCAGCCCATGCTGAAAAAACCCATATAGGGCAGCAAATGGATATCGTGCAACACGTATTGGGTGTAATAGACCTGGATCGCCAGCTTGATATTAAACGCCGCCAGCGTACACAGGTTGGCAATGCACAGCACCAGCAACGGTGGGTTTTGGAAAATGGCGCGGAAGGATTTGAAGATGCCAGGTTTATGATGTGCCGGTACCACGTCAACGTAGCGCTCTTTGACCCCGCCATGGCACCACCACATGCAAAACACGCCACAGGTCGCAAACACTACCGCGGCAACCAGATAGCCCATCTCCGGACGTGAAGTAAACAGCATCTGGATCGGGACAAAGCCCACGGTGCATAACAGCAGCCCCAGCGTTGCACCTCCCTGCCGCCAAGCGGCCAGCTGCGCGCGCTCCTGCGGGTTTTTGGTCATGGCTGGCACCATCGCCCCATAGGAGCAGTTCATCAGACTGTAGAACAGGCCGAACAGCATAAACAGCACGGTAGCCAGGACGGTTTTGGTATTCAGGCTGAACCCGCTATTGAGGAAGTTGGCCACGGCCAGCAAAGCCACCGGTAGCGAGGCATAGAAGATAAACGGCCTGAACTTGCCTTTGGCACCGATATTTCGCCGCGAATCCAGCAGGACGCCAGTCAACATATCGGTGAAGGCGGTAAAGAATTTGGCGATCAAAAAGATCACGCCGCCGTAGATGGCGGGCAACCCCAGAATATCGGTATAGAACTTCAGCAAATACAGGGTACCGATACACAGCATCAGGTTGGAACCGAAGTCTCCCATGCCGTAGGCAAACTTTTCGCGCAGCGGCAACCGCAGCGTAACGGGATCTTGGTAGGATAAAGAGTTGGCCATCTGGCAGATCCTTATTATTGTCTTAACCCTTAAATACCCGTCGTCTTTCAAGCCGCAGCGTTGTTACCTGCACTATCTCACCCCAGTCACTTACCCAAAAGTAAGCTCCTGGGGATGAGATAGCTTGTCGCCTAGCTGCAACTTGAAATCCATAGGGTATTTCTGCTGCAAGAATGATCAGCCATAAACGGGTTGGTTTTATCTGTTTACATAGCCGGGCTTACCACCCGCTTGCGCTCTTCCAGCTCACCGACGATCTTGAGATAGTTCTTCTCCGTCAGGTGATAGAACAGCCCCATAGTCAATGCGGTCAGCACGGCCAGGCCACACGGATAGAGGAAGATCAGCTGCCGCAAGCCTTCCAGCGTGCCAGGCCCCTGCGCCACGTTGGGAACATAGCCGATATACGCCAGCATCACGCCAGGGAAGAAGCCCGCCAGCCCTTGGGAAACCTTGCGAAAGAATGTAAAACCGGTATAAACCGTGCCTTCCGAACGCACGCCGGTTTTCCACTCACCGTATTCCACGGTATCCGATACCAGCGCCCAGTTGAGGCTGTTGACGAAGGCCGTCCCGAAGAACGCCAGGCAAGAGAACAGCACAAACAGCGTGGAGGTATTGCCCCACATATAGTTCATGGCATCGCCCAGGATCCACAGCGACAGGCCGCCAAGATAGACGTTTTTCTTGCCAAAGCGTTTCACCACCGTCGGAACCAGCAGTACCCCAAGCAGGATGCAGCCCATGCTGAAGAAACCCATATAGGACAGCAGGGTGATATCGTTGAGGACGTATTGGGTGTAGTAAATCTGGATCGCCAGCTTGATGTTGAAGCCCGCCAGCGTGCACAGGTTGGCCACGCACAGCACAAACAGCGGTTTATTACCGGCGATCGCCTTGAAGGACTGCAACAGACCCGGCTTGGGTGCGCCCGGTTTCGGGATCTCGACATAACGCTCTTTGACGCCGGAATAGCACCACCACATGCACAGCATGCCGACGAAGGCGAAGATAGCCGCCCCCACCAGATAACCCACCTGTGGGCGCCCGTCAAACAGCGACAGGATCGGCACAAACGCTACGGTACACAACAACAGACCCACCGTCGCCCCGCCCTGCCGCCAGGCAGCCAGTTGCGCACGTTCCTGCGGGTTTTTGGTCATCGCTGGCACCATCGCGCCGTAGGAGCAGTTCATCATGCTGAAGAATAGCCCGAACGCCATAAAGATCAGCGTGGCGATCACTGTTTTAACGGTGACATCAAACGAGGCGCCAACGCCGATAAAGTTGGCCACCACCAGCAACGCCACCGGCATTGAGGCATAAAGGATAAATGGCCGGAATTTGCCTTTGGGGCCAATATTGCGCCGGGAATCGAGCATCAGCCCGGTGCCCATGTCGGTAAAGGCAGTAAAGAAACGCGAGATGAGAAAGATCAGCCCGCCCCACGCAGCGGGGATCCCCAACACGTCGGTATAAAATTTCAGCAGATACAGCGTGCCGACACACAACAGCAGGTTGGAACCGACATCGCCCATGCCATAGGCGAATTTCTCGCGCAGGGGCAATATCAGCTTCACCGGATCCTGGTTAGCTTCACTCATGGTGATTCTCCTTGGAAAACACCTATTCCCAGAGATAGCCGCCCTTGCCGGTTGGGCAACGGGCGGCTGACAGTTGGTGATTACAGCGTGCGTAGCGAGGCAAACAACTCCGCCCACTCGCTATCCGCCCGATAGAACACCGGCGGTTGGCCCATTGGTGCTGCTATCGTCACCTCGGCCCCTCCGCTATGCCGTTCACCGGTCCACAGGTTGATCCAGCTATCCTGCGGCAGGTAGAGCGTCCAGTCGGTACGCCCTTCTTCATGCACCGGGGCCACCAGCAGATCACGGCCAAACAGGTATTGGTATTTCAGGCTGTAGGTGTGAGCATCGTCTTCATAATGCAGGAACAGCGGGCGCATCACCGGTAAGCCGGACTGCGCATTGAGCGCCACCGCCTGCTTGATATACGGCTTGAGGGAGGTGAATACCTGGCTCATGCGGGCAAACTGACGGATGGTTTCCACGTCATGATCGAACTGCCAGTTATCATCCGGGCGGTTGCCTTCGTGGGTACGCATCATCGGCGTGAAAGCGCAGAACTCACACCAGCGCATCAGCAGTTCTTTGCTGCGTTTCATCTCAAACAGCGTGGTGTAACCGCCAATATCGCTGTGGTGCAGACCGTGGCCAGTCATCGCCAACGATAGCGCCGCCGGGATCACCGAAGCCAGGCCGTCGTCCAGGCTCCAATCCACGTTCTGATCGCCCGCCCACATCATCACCGAATACTTCTGGCTGCCGGTATAGCCCGCGCGCATAAAGAACAGGATCTCGCCCAGCTTGCCGCATTCTTCCAGCGCATCGTAGTTGCACTTGGCCCACAGCGCTGGCCAGGCGTTATGCATGATTTCCGCATCGATGCCGTTATGCAAAACGGTATCGGTCGGCAGATATTCGCCGAAGTCCGCCATCCAGCCGTCGAGGCCAAACTCGATCAGGTTCTTTTTGATGACGTTCTTGTACCAGTCATAGGCTTCGGGCTTGGTAAGATCGACTACGCCAGCATAAAACTCGCCAAATTCGACCTGATAATCTTTACCATCGTAATCCTTGGTCAGATAGCCTTTTTCTGCCGCTTCGGCATACAGCTCTTTCTCGATGGCCACGTAAGGGTTGATGTACCCCAGAAAATGTACCCCCTCCTTCTTCCACTGCGGGATGCGTTTATCCAGCTCCGGATACAGCTCACTGTCCCAGCGCCAGTTCCACATCAGGCGTTTGCCAAAAGAGGTGATCCGCCGTCCTTCCCAGTCCTGCGCCCAAATCCCGCTGACCTTGACACCGTGCTCGCGCATCACGTCCAGCTTCTGTTGGCAGACCTCGGTACCGCCCTGAATGCCCAGGATGACGCCGTCATACACCCAGTCCGGCAGTTCTGGCTGGCGGCCAAGCAACGCGGTCAGCTTTTCCAGCAGGCTGATGTAGCTGTCGGCGCAGTCAAAGCGCAACACCGCCTGATCCTGCCAGATCGCCAACTCATGGAACTCTGGGGCAGAAAAATCGAAGTTCATGTAGCAGCTGTTTTCTACGTGGCAGTAATACTTCTGGCTGCTGACAAACGTCGGCTGCGGGAAGAAGGTCCAGTAGTAATCACCACCGGCATTCTCCTGGCAGTCTGCCTGCCAGGTAACGTAGGTCTGCTTGTTACGGCCAACCCCCTGCTCACTGGTCCATAACGGGAAAGGCTTGCCGCGCAGGTCGAAGTAGGAAAACTGTTCACCGCAGCCATAAACGTGATCTTCCTGCTGGGCAGCCAGGCGCAGCCACATACGGTTGTTCTGCCCGTCGCTGTTGCGCAGCTGCATTTCCAACCGCCCTTGCGCATCGGTAGTGATTGCCAGCGTGCACTGGGCCACATCGCCCCGGCTAAAGCGGATCAGCCAGCCTTTGCCCTGCGGGACGATCTGGGTTTCGGTCAGCGCCAGTTTTTCACTGAGCTGGTCTTTAATGCTGAAGTTGCCGCGGAACATCTCAATATCCGCCTTGCCGCGCCCAATCCACAGGCACGGAGCTGCAGCCGAGTGCTGTATCAGCACCCGCTGCTGAAAGGTCAACGTAAATCCACCTGCGTGTTGCGTAAGTTCCAAGCCTTGCTGAGAAGCCATGATCCATTCTCCAAAAGGTTAAATGCCGTATTTTTCCAAGCGTTGGTCGCCCGCTCAGGTCAGTTCAATCACGTCCAAACCAAGCAGACCGGCCACTTTGCGCAGCAGCGGACGGTGCTCGCCGTAAACCAGCGAAGTGTGGTGCTCCATACCCGCCGCAATCAGACGCTGGCGATAAGTGTCTGCATCCACATCCAGGCGCGCGGTCCCGGCAGTGCCGGAAAAGGCCAGCGGAGCCTTGATCATTTCGCCGCCGGCCAGCATCAGGCGTAGCTTGCCCTCGCCCTGAGTGATGCGGCATAGCGTGATGCGCCCCGGTTTCAGAGCAAATTCAGACAGCAGAGGAAGCTTGCGGTTGGAGTGGATGGTGGCCTGCACCGGGCCATCGCGATCGGCCATTTCGATCGGTGCCTGCCCGCAGTGCCAGAACACCACGCTGTTATCCTGCGGATCGATATCCACCAGGTCGGTATTGAACGCCGCATTGCCAGAGGCCCACTGCGCCATCAGCGAAGAGAGCACGCCAAACATGTCGGCTTCACAGCCACACGGCACTTTATCTTCGTTCATCAACGCCAACGCCCCGCAGGCAGCGCAGCCGTAATCGGTAAAGAAATCCGGCCAGCAGCGCACGGCAATGCCGGTGTAACCTTCACGCTGCGCTTTTTCACGCAGGGCAGAGTAAACCTTGAGCGTTTTGCGGGTGGCCGTTTGATCCATCTCTGCCAGGTTAGGGAAATCCTTGGCACGGCGGGCATAAGGCGCATCGGCCACGCTGTCCGGCAGCGCCTTCACCTCTTCAATAAACTCCAGCACCGGCTGGCGAGTCACCTCAACGCCAAAGTGCTGCGTCAGCTGCTGCTGGTTGTAGTTACAGGCGTCAAAACCCAGCGGGTGTTCACCAATCACCATCACCTTGGCCTGTTTGAAGCGTTTAACGATCGCCGCGGCCTGCGCCAGCTGCTGTAATTCGTTAATCACCCGGCTATCGTCCGGCAGGCCGTGCAGCGTTTGCACGTTGATGGCTTCACGGCTCAGGGCATGGCAAGCCAGATTCACCCCGCAGAAAGAGTTCAGGCGCAAACGGCCACCGGTACGGGCCTCCGGGAATGACCACATCGCCGTGGGTACCGGGAAATCACGCACCACTTCGGTGGTAAGGGAGGCATCGGTAAAGGTCACTTGCAGGATCAGCAGCAGATCGAGATCGGCCTGTTTAAGTGCGGGCAGTACTTGCAGAGCCGATTCGGCATCAAACTGCAATACCGGCTCCCCCACCAGCTCGATATCCATCCCGCTCAACGTCTGCCAGGCTTGCGCCAACATCTCTTGCGCGTAGGGGACGTCGAAGGTCGCGCGGCCAAGTGCCAACACACCTACTTTTGCTTTATTTTTCATCATATTGCTTCCAGTAATCGAATAAATCTATGCCACGGTGCTGAAGCGGTGTTCAGTCTGGCTGTAATAGTTTTCCCCTGGGCGCAGCACTACGTTGCCAAAATGGGCGTGGTGAATGCTGTCTGGGAACGCCTGGGTTTCAAGGCAGATGCCGGAAAACGCCTGATAGCGATGGCCAGCCTTGCCATTCCAGATCTTGTTGGAAAGCTTAAAGGCGTTATAAAACTGCACGCCCGGCAGCGAGGTGTGCACTTCCATCACCCGCCCGGTCTGCGGGCAAATCAGGCTGGCGGCGGGATGCAAAGCCCCCTCAGCCGGCTTGAGCACGTAGTTCATATCAAAATCCTGCGCCGGGCGGTGCAGCATGGCGTCCCCAAGACGACGGGCGTTGCGGAAATCAAATGCCGTCCCGGCAACGCGGCGGATTTCACCAGTGGGCAGCATGGTGGTTTCATCTACCGGCGTCATAAAGTCGGCGTCGATCTTGAGCTGCTGATCGTGGATCAGGTGCTGATGCCCACGCAGGTTGTAGTGGCTGTGATTGACCAGATTGACCAACGTCGGCTTGTCCGTCTGTGCCTCAAAGCTCAGCGTCATCACGTTGTCTTCCGTCAGGCCGATGCGGTGACGAACCTGCAGATTGCCCGGATAGCCTTCCTCACCATCGATAGAGGTACGGCTGAAAATAATACCGTCGCCGTCTTCCTTTGCCTGCCAGACATACTTGTCAAAACCCCGACGTCCGCCGTGCAGGTGTTGCCCGGTAGGGAGTTCATTGGTGGCCAGAATATATTCCTGACCGTCGATGCTGAAACGTCCACCAGCGATACGGTTGGCGCAGCGCCCGGCAATCGCGCCGAAGAACGGATGCCCAGCCTGATAAGCCGCCAAATTGTCGAAACCCATCACGACATCTTCCGCTTGCCCATGGCGATCCGGCACCCAAAGCTGAGTAATGATGCAGCCGTAATCGGTCACACACAGCCGCATCCCGTTGGCATTGGTCAGCGTGAAAAGGGAAACGGCCTGCCCCTGATGTTCACCAAAATGCTGGCGTTGAATGGTTGTCATAATCGATGCCCTATGGTTAGCGCGGCAGCTTGCCGCGCAACGGATGCTTAAAACTGAGCGGCTTTGCCCTGGCTGCCAAACAGCCTGATTTTTTCGGCAACTTTGGCCTGCATCACATCACGGCCATGCCCGAGCGACACCGCCAAGACAAACTCGTGAGGATCCTTGTCGAGCACTTCAGCCATCCCCTGGGTGAAGGCCTGCCGCAGTTCGGTGTCCACGTTAACCTTGGCGACCCCCAGTGAGACCGCCTTGCGGATCTGATCGTCCGGTACGCCGGAGCCGCCGTGCAGGACAATCGGTTTTTTGACGATCTCGCGGATCTCTTGCAGGCGTTCGAACGCCAGCTTAGGTTCCTGTTTGTACAGGCCGTGAGCGGTGCCGATGGACACTGCCAGATAATCCACCGTGGTCGATTGAGCAAACTGCAGCGCTTCGTCACTGCTGGTGATCAGGGCGTCTTTTTCGTCGACCGAAATATCATCCTCGGTGCCGCCGATCTTGCCAATTTCGCCTTCGACCCCAATGTTCAGCACATGGGCAACGTCCGCCACGGCACGGGTGATCCGCACGTTTTCGTCAAATGACAGGTGAGAGCCGTCAAACATCACCGACTGGAACCCGGCCTGCACCGCCTGCATGGTCTGTTCAAAGCTGCGGCTGTGATCCAGGTGGATGCACACCGGCACCGTGATATCGTGCATAAACGCATCGATCATCGCCTTCATGGGCTCCAGACCCATCACGCTAATCACTTTCTGCCCCACCTGGATCATGATCGGGGCCTGCTCCTGTTCGGCTGCCAGCAAAATGGCGCGAATGGTTTCGGCGTTGTGTGCGCTGAACGCGCCGATGGCATAGCCGTTTTCCCATGCATGTTGGATCATGGTGTTACCAGATAAATAAGGCATTTCTTCTCCCCTCTGCGCGCTGCATAGCAAGCGCAATTACGTTAAGTGTTACGCGTTATTCGCTCTGCCCGAAGCAGCCCGAACCTGTTCCAAAATGGCACTCCAATCCTGACGCCCCCGCCCGCTGGCCCGCGCCTGGCTATAAACCTCACGTGAGGCTGCACCCATCGGCATGGCAACGTGCAACTGATTGGCCACATCCAGCGCTATGCCCAGATCCTTGTGCGCCAGATCGATCATGAACGCCGGGCTGAGATCGCCCTTCAGCACCTTGTTTGGCCAGGTGGTGGTGAAATGCCCCTTACCTGCCGGTGTGCCGCTCATGACTTGCAGCGCAACGTCAAATGACAGCCCTAGCGCCTCGCACAGCACCGCAGCCTCGGCAGACAGCGCGTTGAGGGCTATGCTCATGTAGTTGTTGATCAGCTTCACGCGGATCCCCATGCCCGGCCCACCAGCGTTGATCAGTTCCGAGCCCATCGCCATCAGCACTGGCGTTGCGCGCTCCACCTGCTCGGCAGTCCCACCTGCCAGGATCAGCAACGTGCCAGCCTGAGCATGATCTGAAGTCCGCCCGACCGGGGCATCCATCAGGCTAAAGCCCCGTGCCTGCATCTGGGCAATCAGCCGGTCCGTTTGCAGTGGGTGGATGGTGGACATATCCATCACCAATGCCGCAGGCGATAAGGTGCAGCACACCCCCTCGGCACCAAACAGCACCTCATGCACCAGTTCGCCGTTAGGCAACATGGTGATGACGAACTCCGCGTCCAGTGCCGCCTGCGCCGGGCTGGCTGCCGCCTTGGCCCCCTGAGCTACCAAAGCGCTGACCGCCGCCGGGCTGATATCAAAAACGTTCAGCCGGTGCCCCTGCTTGATCAGGTTGCTGGCCATCGGCGCGCCCATTTGCCCTAGCCCGATAAATGCGATCTGTGCCATGGTTCTCTCCTGTTGGTTACCTGTGTCATCTCTGTGTCATCTCACCGACCACAAATTAGACCATTTTTGTCTGTTTTTGATCGTATTTGTAATTTATGGTCAAAAAATTGACAGCCGTCACTCTTTTAACATTTGAGTGAATTAAAATGGTGGCAGCGTGATCGGCAGCCACTTTTTGCTGAAAACCGTTCGCTTACACAGATCAACATCCAGGGATCCAGACCATGACTCGAATCGCATGCGTAGGCATTGCAGTGCAAGACCGCCTGTATTACGTAGAGAAACTGCCTGAAGGCGGGGGGAAATATGTTGCTACCGACTACCGCGAAATTGGCGGAGGCCCGGCGGCAACGGCTGCGGTGGCCGCAGCCAGATTGGGCGCAGAGGTAGATTTCATTGGCCGGGTCGGGGACGATGCCACCGGGCAAACCCTGTTGGCCGAGTTAGGCAGCTATGGCGTGAATGTCAGACATGCCTGCCGTTGCCCACAGGCGCGCTCATCGCAATCGGCTGTGCTGGTGGATGCCCAGGGAGAACGCATGATCATCAACCATCCCAGCCCAGATTTACCCGAGGATGCCGAATGGCTGCATAACATCGACTTTAGCCAGTACGATGTGGTGTTGGCGGACGTGCGTTGGCATCAGGGCGCGCTGACTGCCTTCACCTTGGCCCGGCGCGCGGGTGTCACTACCCTGTTGGACGCCGATGTCACACCGCAGGATATCCGCCCGCTGGTTGCTTTGGCCGACCATGCCGCCTTCTCCGAACCGGGTTTGCTGCGGATGACAGGAAAAACAGATATCGAGCAGGGATTGCGTGCAGCAAAAAATGACAAAAACGGACAAGTTTATGTCACTCAGGGTAAACATGGCTGTTTCTGGCTGGAAAACGCTCAACTGAAACATCAGCCAGGCTTTTCGGTTGAGGTGGTGGATACCACGGGGGCTGGCGACGTTTTCCACGGTGCGCTGGCGGTAGCCCTGGGTTCACAACCCGATATAGCTCAGGCGGTGCGTTACGCCAATGCAGTTGCCGCATTGAAGTGTACCCGTCCTGGCGGGCGCGCTGGCATTCCCAATTGTGATCAAACTGACTCTTTCCTGGCCAGTTTTGTATAATATGGTTGGCCGATGACAATATTAAGGGAGTGGAGCATGAGTCTGACTGAACTTACCGGCAACCCACGCCACGATCAGCTGATCCAGTTGATCGCCAAGCGCGGCTATATGAACATCGACGAGCTGGCGCAATTGCTGGAAGTGTCTACACAGACGGTCAGGCGCGATATCCGCAAATTGAGCGAGCAGGGGCTGATTAGCCGCCATCATGGGGGCGCAGGTCGTGCCTCTAGCGTGGTCAACACGGCCTTTGAGCAACGGGAACTCTCTTACACACAAGAGAAGATAGCCATTGCGGAGGCCATTGCCGATTACATTCCCGATCGTTCCACCATTTTTATCACCATCGGCACCACCGTTGAGCATGTTGCCCGGGCGCTAATGAACCACAGCCACCTGCGCATCATTACCAATAGCCTGCGGGTGGCACATATCCTGTATAAAAACACCGAGTTCGAAGTGATGGTGCCGGGCGGCACACTGCGCCCCAATAACGGCGGTATCATCGGCCCCAGCGCCGTAAGCTTTGTGGAAGGCTTTCGCGCCGACTATTTGATCACCAGCGTAGGGGCAATCGAAGCCAACGGCGACCTGCTGGAATTTGACGTGAATGAGTCCAGCGTGGTGAAAGCGATGATGGCGCATTCGCGTCATATTCTGCTGGCTGCGGACCACACCAAGTTCCATGCTTCGGCGGCAGTTGAAATCGGCAATACCCGACAGGCGACCGCGTTGTTTACCGACCTACCTCCCCCTCTGCAATGGGATCGGTGTTACAGCAGCAGCAAGTGGAACTGGTCGTTATTCCCACCAGCAGCGAAGAACCCACACTCTGATCTAAGGTGGTAAACCTGCTGATTTTCCTGCCGTTCGTCAATGCACGCAGAACTTTACTATGCGTGCATTAATTACCCATTTGACGCTGCCAATATTCCCTGCAAATAGTTGCCATAGTCGCCAATATATCATGCCATTTCCTGTTGCTCATTACGGTTAAATAACCGCGTAAAAGTCGGGTAATTATGCCCAATCATCAAACCTGATATCACTAGAAAAATCTTACGATATGAACATTGAGGGTTGTCTCAGAATGTCAGTGTGTTAGGGTATAGGGCACTCTTATTTTCTATTAGGACAATTTTAGCGTTTGATAATAAACCAAAGGAAACAGCGAATTGCATGGCAATTAAACTAGAAGTTAAAAATTTATATAAGATATTTGGTGAGCACCCGGAACGCGCATTTAAGCTGATAGACAAAGGTTTGACGAAAGACCAGCTGCTGGAAAAAACGGGGTTATCACTTGGCGTCAAGAACGCCTCTCTGGCCATTGAAGAAGGCGAGATATTTGTCATCATGGGGCTTTCCGGTTCCGGTAAATCCACCTTGGTACGCCTTCTCAATCGTCTGATAGAACCCACCCGAGGTGAGGTGCTGATTGACGGCGAGGATATATCCAAAATATCCGATGCTGCGCTGCGCACCGTACGGCGTAATAAGATCAGCATGGTGTTCCAGTCATTCGCCTTAATGCCGCATATGAACGTATTAAATAATACCGCGTTCGGCATGGAATTAGCGGGCATTCCTTTACAGGAGCGCCAGGAAAAAGCGCTGGATGCGTTACGTCAGGTTGGGCTGGAAAATTATGCCAATGCCTATCCCGATGAACTGTCCGGTGGTATGCGCCAGCGTGTCGGCTTAGCCCGCGCCATGGCTAACGATCCGGATATATTGTTAATGGATGAAGCCTTCTCTGCGCTGGACCCATTAATTCGTGCCGAGATGCAGGATGAACTCGTCAAATTACAGGCGAAACATCAGCGCACCATCGTCTTTATTTCCCACGATCTGGATGAAGCAATGCGTATTGGCGATCGTATTGCCATTATGCAGGGCGGCGAAGTGATCCAGGTGGGTACCCCGGATGAAATATTAAATAATCCGGCCAACGATTATGTGCGCACCTTCTTCCGCGGCGTCGATATCAGCCACGTATTCAGTGCCAAAGATATCGCCAAACGTCGCCCGGTGACCCTGATCCGTAAGACCCCCGGTTTTGGTCCGCGCTCTGCGTTGCAGATCCTGCGTGATGAAGACCGTGACTATGGCTACGTCCTCGAACGCGAGAAATTTATCGGCGTGGTATCGATAGACTCCCTCAAGCAGGCGCTGGCGGCTAAACAGACGCTGAACGACGCCTTGCTGGATGCCCCACTGCCCGTTCCGGCGGATATGCCGCTGAGCGAACTGATCTCACTGGTAGCACAGGCCCCTTGCGCCGTGCCGGTGGTCGGGGAAGACAACAACTATATCGGTATTATTTCCAAAGGCATGCTGCTGCAGGCTTTAGATAAAGAGGGCCCTACGAATGAGTGATAATCAGGATCCATGGGCAACGGCTGCCACATCCCCTAACGACGCCCCGGCAACCCAGGCTGCCACCAGCAGCGATCCCTGGGCAACCGGCGCACCAGCAGACAGTGTGCCCCATGATGCCGCTAATCAGGCCGCATCGAGCGCTGACTGGCTTAACAGCGCCCCAGTGGAGCCCGAGCACTTTAGCCTGCTGGATCCGTTCCACAAGGCTTGGGTGCCGTTTGACAGCTGGGTCACTCACGCCATTGATTGGCTGGTGCTGCACTTCCGTCCGCTGTTCCAGGGCATTCGCGTGCCGGTGGATTTCATCCTCAGCGGTTTCCAGCAGTTTTTGCTGGGTATGCCTGCTCCAGTCGCCATTTTGCTGTTCTCGCTGATCGCCTGGCAGATATCCAGCCTCGGCATGGGGGCCGCCACGCTGCTGTCGTTAGTCGCCATCGGCGCTATCGGGGCCTGGTCACAGGCGATGGTCACGCTGGCGCTGGTGCTCACCGCCCTGTTCTTCTGCATCTTGATAGGCCTGCCGTTGGGCATATGGTTGGCCCGCAGCAAACATGCCGCCAAGGTGATCCGGCCACTGCTTGACGCCATGCAGACCACGCCAGCCTTCGTCTATCTGGTGCCAATCGTCATGCTGTTCGGTATCGGTAACGTGCCGGGGGTAGTGGTAACAATCATCTTCGCCCTGCCGCCCATCGTACGTCTGACGATCCTGGGCATCAAACAGGTGCCGGAAGATCTGATCGAAGCCGCCGAATCCTTCGGCTCCAGCCCGCGCCAGTTGCTGTTTAAAGTGCAGCTGCCGCTGGCCATGCCAACCATCATGGCCGGGGTTAACCAAACGCTGATGCTGGCGCTGTCGATGGTGGTTATCGCCTCGATGATCGCCGTAGGCGGTCTGGGCCAGATGGTGCTGCGTGGCATCGGCCGCCTGGATATGGGGCTGGCCGCCGTAGGTGGCGTCGGTATCGTTATTCTTGCCATTATTCTCGATCGTCTCACCCAGTCGCTGGGGCGCGATCGCCGCAGTAAAGGGCTAGGCCGCTGGTATACCCACGGCCCAATCGGGTTGATCGCTCGCCCGTTTATCAAAAAAGCCTGATCGTTCTACCCGCCAGCGGCTTACTGCCCTGGCGGGCTATCTCCAAACAACATCAATAACAGAGGAAAAACTATGCGCACTACAGGGATCTGGGCGATTGCCCTTACCACACTGCTTGGTTCACAGGTTGCTTCCGCTGCTGATTTGCCAGGAAAAGGTATTTCGGTACAACCGATACAGAGCACCATCTCCGAGGAGACCTTCCAAACGCTGCTGGTCAGCAAGGCATTGGAAAAACTCGGTTATGACGTCAAAGAGCCGCGTGAGGTGGACTACAACGTGGCCTACACTTCCATCGCCGCAGGGGATGCTACTTTTCTGGCAGTGAACTGGGATCAGTTGCACGCCGATCAGTATCAGGCCGCCGGGGGTGATAAAAAATTCTATCGTGAAGGGGCTTACGTCAGCGGCGCTGCTCAGGGCTACCTGATCGACAAAAAAACCGCCGACCAGTATCACATCACCAACGTTGAACAGCTAAAAGATCCGAAAATTGCCAAGCTGTTTGATACCAACGGTGACGGCAAGGCCGACTTGACCGGCTGTACCCCGGGCTGGGGCTGTGAAACGGTGATTAATCACCATATCGAAGCCTATGGCTTGGGCAAAACCGTGGAGCACAATCAGGGCAACTACGCCGCCATGATTTCCGATACCATCACCCGCTTCAAAGAAGGCAAACCGGTGCTGTATTACACCTGGACGCCGTACTGGGTCAGCGATGTGATGGTGCCTGGGCGTGACGTTGTCTGGCTGCAGGTGCCGTTCTCTTCCCTGCCGGGCGAGCTGAAAGATGTCGATACCAAGCTGCCGAACGGGGCCAATTATGGCTTCCCGGTCAACACCATGCATATTGCCGCCAATAAGCAGTGGGCGCAGGCCAACCCTGCCGCCGCCAAGCTGTTTGCCATCATGAAACTGCCGATTGCCGACGTCAACGCGCAGAACCTGCGGATGCATGCAGGCCAGTCCTCCGAGGCTGACATCCAAAACCATGTCAATGGCTGGATCAAGGCTCACCAGGCCACGTTTGACGGTTGGGTGAAAACCGCCGCCGAAGCCGCCAAGTCATAACGCCCCTCACCCCAACCCTCTCCCACAGGGAGAGGGAGCTGTTAGCCCCTACTCTTTTGGAAGTAAGGGGCTTTCTCAGCAAACTCGATTGTCCCTTCATCCAAGGTACATCACCGAATTTTCAGACCCACTCGATCTGTCCCCTCTTACTTCAGAGGGAGCTGTTAGCCCCTGCTCTTTTGCCAATAAAGGGATAATCTCGGCAAACCCGATTGTCCCCTTTTCCAAGGTAAATCACCGAATTTTCAGACCCACTCGATCGGTTCCCTCTCCCTGTGGGAGAGGGTTAGGGTGAGGGGCCCGTTTTCTTTACTTAACTGACCAACATCCTTCCTGCGGCATACTGATAAAAATTATACATTGCCTTAACATTCTGTTCTGCCTGATACTTCGATCACAGATTTCCATTATTGAAGACCTATGAACCAACCAACCGAACACCCGGGCCTTAGCCCTGCACTGACGCTGTTAATCGCGATGGCCACCGGCCTGGCGGTTGCCAGTAACTACTACGCCCAGCCGCTGCTGGAAACCATCGCACAAAACTTTAATCTATCGGTTAACCAGGCCGGATTTATCGTCACCGCGGCCCAGCTAGGCTATGCGGTTGGCCTGCTATTTCTGGTGCCGTTGGGCGATATGTTTGAACGCCGTGGGCTGATCGTCTTTATGACGCTGTTAGCCGCCGGAGGCATGCTGATCACCGCCTCTTCCAGCACCTTATCGATGATGATCCTCGGTACGGCTCTCACCGGCTTGTTCTCCGTCGTGGCCCAGCTTTTAGTACCACTCGCCGCCACCTTGGCACACCCGGCAAAACGCGGTAAAACCGTCGGCGTGATCATGAGCGGCCTGCTGCTCGGCATTCTGCTGGCACGTACCGTCGCCGGTGCTTTGGCGGCCCTCGGCGGCTGGCGTACCATCTACTGGGTGGCCAGCGTGTTAATGATCCTGATGGCCCTTCTGCTGTGGCGTGCCTTGCCGCGCTATAAGCTGCATTCTGGCCTGAATTACCCGCAGTTGCTGAAGTCCATCTTTTCCCTGTTCTGCTTCACCCCGTTGCTGCGTACCCGCGCGATCATCGGCGCTTTGTCGTTCGCCAACTTCAGCGTGCTGTGGACCTCAATGGCTTTCCTGCTGGCTTCCCCACCTTTCAACTATTCCGAGGGCGTGATTGGGTTATTTGGCCTGGTGGGTGCTGCTGGCGCCTTGGCTGCCTCACGCGCCGGTCATCTGGCCGATAAGGGCAAAGCAGGGCTAACCACCAGCGTCGGGCTGGTACTGCTGTTGCTGTCCTGGATCCCGATTGCGTTGGCACCGTACTCTCTCTGGGCGCTGATTATCGGCATTCTGGTGCTGGATCTGGCAGTGCAGGGGGTGCATGTCACCAACCAAAGCGTGATTTACCGCATCATGCCGGAGGCGCGTAATCGCCTGACCGCCGGTTACATGACCAGCTATTTTATCGGGGGGGCCGTGGGTTCAGTGCTTTCCGCCGCCGCTTATCAACATGCTGGTTGGAACGGCGTAGCGGCGATTGGTGGCGTATTGTGCGTGCTGAATCTGCTGACCTGGTGGCGTGGCAAGCGCTATGACCCGCAGGGTCCGGCCTCGATCTAGTTAGCAAGAAAATAATAACCCAGGAAATTTATTAGGCCGCAGGGTGTGAAAATTACTTACACTCTGGTAATATTGTCGCGGTAAATTATT
Organism: Serratia sp. 3ACOL1; assembly: GCF_003668775.1. NCBI lineage: Bacteria > Pseudomonadati > Pseudomonadota > Gammaproteobacteria > Enterobacterales > Yersiniaceae > Serratia > Serratia sp. 3ACOL1. The sequence continues at coordinate 3,160,141 of NZ_CP033055.1, forward strand.
GGCGACCTATGCACCCTGCGCCCCGGACCACCATGAACGACCTTACTCAGGTAAGTTTTCTTTCTATCCCCTCCGCAGGATGCCGTAGTGCCCCGCCCAGTTACATAAACAAACCTTACCTATCTCAGCCTGCGGAACGGCAGAATTTGTGCCTTCAATCACAAGACCTTAGGGTCTGTGGCGTTAAGCATTTACAAACAACTTACAAATGACACGAATTGCTAAATTATTCCCCTTGCTGAAGATTTACATTATTAATCACTATCGTTACTATACCGAACGAAATTAATGAGGCACTAAATTATGGAAAGCTCGTTTACCCCCATAGAGCAAATGCTGAATTTCCGCGCCAAACGTCAGAAAGACTTCCCATATCAGGAAATCCTGCTGACCCGCCTATGCATGCATATGCAAGGCAAGCTGTTGGAAAATCGCAATAAAATGCTGAAAGCACAGGGAATCAACGAAACCTTGTTTATGGCTCTCATTACGCTGGATGCGCAGGAAAACCACAGTATTCAGCCTTCTGAGCTAAGCTCGGCCCTAGGTTCGTCACGCACCAATGCCACCCGCATTGCCGATGAACTAGAGAAACGCGGTTGGATTGAGCGCCGGGAAAGCGATCACGATCGCCGCTGCCTGCATCTGCATATGACCCAGGCTGGGGAAGCGTTTCTCGAACAATTGCTGCCACCGCAGCATAAATGTCTGCACTTTCTGTGGTCTACGCTGAACGACGAGGAGCAGCAACAGCTTGAAATGCTGACGCGCAAATTGTTGACCCGTTTGGATCAGATGGAAGTTTCAGAACAGTTATCCCAATAATTCCTGTTCAGGTAATCAATTTATGCGATCCCCGTTAAACTGGAGATTCACCCCGCTGTTCGCCGTTCTGTTGCTGGCGGGGTGCGCATCTACCGATAATATTGCCCCGCAATCCAAGATGATGGATCCGCAGCAGCTACAGCTTGACCAGCCAAAAGTCAGCTCGCTTGCCATCAGCCCGCAATGGTGGCGCACGCTTAACGATCCCCAGCTTGATAGCCTGATGACCCAGACGTTGCAAAACTCGCCTTCGCTGCAACAGGCGGGCGCTCGCGTGCGTGAAGCCCAAAGCGTGGCGGGGGAAGCCAGTGCCGCTAACGGCCCTAACCTGGATCTGAATGCCAGCATCAACCGTCAGCGTCTGGCGCAAAACACCAACCTGGGCTTTGGCTATCTGCCCAACCCGGTGTATGAGTCCACCAACTCGCTGGGTTTGAATCTGGCTTATGAGTTTGACTGGTGGGGCAAATATCGCAATCAGGTCAATGCGGCAAAAGCGCAGATCGATGCCGCTCGTGCCGAGCAGGCACAGGCCGCTCTGACGCTAACCAGTTCGGTAGCCTCTGCTTATTACCAGTTACAGGCGAATTACGCGCTTGAGAATGTGCTGCAACAAGAGGTGGATAACAATCAACGCCTGGCAGACCTGCGCCAAAAACAATATAAAGCCGGGATCTACGGCGTGGAAATCCCGCAACAGACCCAGGCTCAAGCCGACAGTGCCAAGCAGCAGATCATCCAGCTGCAGTCACAGATTGAACAACTGAAACACCAGTTGGCCGCCCTGGCCGGTCTTGGCCCGAATGCGATGCAGTCTCTGCATCCGGTGGCCATGCCAAGCGAAGAACAGTTAGCCCCCAAAGGCGAACTCACCGCGGATTTGCTGGGCAAACGCCCGGATATCGTGGCACAGCGCCAACTGGTGGAGTCCTATAACCAACGGGTCAGTGCGGCACGCAAAGAGTTCTACCCTAGCCTGTCGATCTCGGCCTTTGCTGGCTTGACCACCACCAACGTCGGCGGTACCAGCCCGAATCTGTTTGAAGCCGCCAGCCAGGCGTGGGGCGTGGTTCCAGCCATTTCCCTGCCTATCTTCCATGCCGGTGCGCTACGCAGCAAGCTGGGTGAAGAGTCCGCACTCTACGATCAGGCGGTAGGTTCCTATAACCAAACGCTCGTCAATGCGTTACAGGAAACGGCCGACGCCATCACCATTCAACAGAGCAGTAGCAAGCAGCTGCTGCAGGCAACCTCTGCCTCCCAATCCATGCAGGATGTGTACCGGGTCGCCAACGCCAAATACCAGGCAGGGATTATTGGGCGTGATGAACTGTTGACCAGCCTGTTGCAGCTATTACAGCAGCAACAGGCACAACTGAATGCCAGCAGCAACTTGATGCAGGCGAAGATAGCATTGGTACGCGCGTTGGGGGGTGGCTACCAGGCCCCGGCGGCAGCGGAACCTAAAGCATAATTTTAGAGCGTGGAGAAGACCATGAGTGCAAGCGCGGAAACTCAAACCCCGCAGCAACCGGCTGGCAAAAAACGACAGCGTAAATTCTGGCTGCTGCTGTTGACGTTTATTTTTGTGATTATTGGGGTGGCCTATTTAGTCTATTGGTTCCTGGTGCTGCGTCATCACCAAGAAACCGACGATGCTTACGTGGCCGGCAATCAGGTGCAGATCATGGCCCAGGTTTCCGGTAGCGTGAACAGCGTTACCTTCGATAACACCGACTTTGTCCGCAAAGGCGATGTGCTGCTAACGCTGGATCCTACCGACGCCGAACAGGCGTTTGAGCGGGCCAAAACCGCGCTGGCCAACAGCGTGCGCCAAACGCATCAGTTGGTGATCAACGGTAAGCAGTATCAGGCTAACATTGCGCTGCGCAAATCCGAGCTGAGCAAGGTGGAAAACGATCTCAAGCGTCGTATCGTGCTGGGCAACGCCGATGCCATTGGCCGCGAAGAGCTGCAACATGCGCGTGACGCGGTAGACAATGCCAAAGCGGCACTGGAAGTCGCGGTGCAACAATACAATGCCAATCAGGCGATGGTGCTGAATACCCCGTTGGATAAACAGCCCGCCGTGCTGCAAGCCGCCGCACAGATGCGCGACGCCTGGATGGCGCTGCAGCGTACCCGTATCGTCAGCCCAATCACCGGCTTCGTTTCACGCCGTAGCGTGCAGGTGGGGGCACAGATCTCCCCTGGGACGCCTCTGATGGCCATAGTGGCACCAGACCATGTCTGGGTGGATGCCAACTTTAAAGAAACGCAGATCGCCAACATGCGTATCGGCCAAGAGGCCACCGTGGTGAGTGACCTGTACGGTAGCGACGTGGTGTTCAAGGGTAAGGTCGTGGGTATCGATATGGGTACCGGCAGCGCGTTCTCATTGCTGCCTGCACAGAACGCTACCGGCAACTGGATCAAAGTGGTGCAGCGTTTACCCGTGCGTATCGAACTGGATGCGCAACAGGTTGCTGAGCATCCTCTGCGTATCGGTCTTTCTACGCTGGTCAAAGTCGACACCACCAATCTGGACGGCCTGGTGCTCTCCGATACGGTACGACAAAAACCGCTGTTTGAAACCAGCGCGCTGACGCTGGATCTGGCGCCGGTGAATCAGATGATCGCCGATGTGATCCATGCAAACGCCGGTTAAGCGAGCGGGAGGCTACCTTGGCACAGAAACCGCTTGAAGGTGCCCAGCTCGCCTGGATGACGGTCGCGCTCGCCATGGCGACCTTTATGCAGGTGCTGGACTCCACCATTGCCAACGTGGCGATACCGACCATTTCGGGTAACCTCGGGTCTTCCAACTCGCAGGGCACCTGGGTGATCACCTCGTTTGGGGTGGCCAACGCCATCTCCATTCCGATCACCGGCTGGTTGGCGAAACGCGTGGGTGAAGTTCGCCTGTTCCTGTGGTCCACGGCGCTGTTCGCCCTGGCCTCCTGGCTGTGCGGTATCTCCAACAGTCTGGGCATGCTGATCTTCTTCCGCGTGATCCAGGGCATCGTCGCCGGGCCGCTGATCCCGTTGTCGCAGAGCTTGTTGCTGAATAACTATCCCCCCGCCAAACGATCGATGGCCCTGGCGCTATGGTCGATGACCGTGATCGTCGCGCCGATTTTCGGGCCGATCCTGGGCGGTTATATCAGCGATAACTATCACTGGGGCTGGATCTTCTTCATCAACATCCCGATTGGGCTGTTCGTGATCCTGATTGCAATGTCGACGCTGAAAGGCCGGGAGACCAAAACCGAGATCAAACCTATCGATACCGTCGGGCTGGTGCTGCTGGTGGTTGGCATCGGTGCGCTGCAGATCATGCTCGATCAGGGCAAGGAGCTGGACTGGTTCAACTCGACCGAGATCATTGTCCTGACCGTCGTGGCCGTGGTGGCGTTGGTGTTCCTGGTGGTGTGGGAGCTGACGGACGATCACCCGGTGGTGGATTTGTCGCTGTTCAAATCGCGCAACTTTACCATCGGCTGTCTGTGTATCAGCCTGGCCTACATGCTGTATTTCGGGGCGATCGTGCTGTTGCCACAGTTGCTACAGGAGGTATATGGCTACACCGCCACCTGGGCCGGCTTGGCGTCTGCGCCGATCGGGTTGCTGCCGGTGATCTTGTCACCGATTATCGGCCGCTTCGGTAACCGTCTGGATATGCGCCGTTTGGTCACCTTCAGCTTCATCATGTATGCCGTGTGCTTCTACTGGCGCGCCTACACGTTTGAACCGGGGATGGATTTTGGCGCTTCCGCCTGGCCACAGTTCTTCCAGGGCTTTGCCATCGCCTGCTTCTTTATGCCGCTGACGACCATTACCCTGTCCGGGTTGCCGCCGGAGCGCATAGCGGCAGCATCGAGCCTGTCGAACTTTACCCGTACCTTGGCGGGTTCTATCGGCACCTCGATCACCACCACCTTGTGGACCAGCAGAGAGGCGATGCACCACTCGCACCTGACCGAGTTTGTGAATCCGTTCAACCCTCAGTCGCAGGAGATGTACAGCAAGCTGGAGCAGCTAGGCATGAGCAAGCAGCAGGCTTCGGCGTATATCGCCAACGAGATCACCGCGCAGGGGCTGATCATCTCGGCCAACGAGATATTCTGGCTTTCGGCGGGGGTGTTCCTGATATTGCTGGCGCTGGTCTGGTTCGCCAAACCACCGTTCAGTTCCGGGGGCGGTGGGGGCGGAGCCCACTGATCGAGTCACGTCCATAAACTCCAATGGAAGTGGCTAAAGAGCTTCTGTGATATGGGGCGGTTCAAAGATGGACCGCCTCATAGAATTGAATGATGCTTTCCCCATCGACCTATTTTTGTGGATTTTGGGTACATAAAAGACAACAATAATGCCGCAGTGCCAGAATGGATATTAGTTGAATTTATAAACTTTTCTAACAGGGAATCTCTGGGCTAAAGCATGATAAAAAAAACGCTGATTGCAGCATTAAGCCTTGGTATGGTGGGTTGTGCTGCCATGAAAATACCTGCCTACGCAGAAGTCAAAACCAGTCCGTATTATGATGAATGCCGCGAGTTCGCCGTCGATGTGTATAACAATGATGGGTACAGCAAGCTCGTCAATGACACGATACTGCGCATGAACGAGCAAAAAGCTCAGGCCATTGTGACTGGATGTGTGGTCGCTATGGGAAAAAACAGTCTTGAAGAGGCCAAATTTGATATGAAACAAAAGGCCGTAACTTTTGGGATAATCAATGCTGCTTGCGACAGCGCTTCGTGCCGGGCTGATACGGATCAACAGCTGAAAGCTTTTACCCTTGGCAGCTTTTATGCGACACAAAAGAAATTTTCCGACAACATAAAAGTTGAGAAAACTGGGAAAGCTGATTTTTAAGGGCTAGAGTTGCAGACATATTTAGTCACATAGATCAAAACCCTGACCTTACGGCCAGGGCTTTGTCTGCAATCGAACGAGCTTTTATTGCGTAACAGATTACGCCTGATTCTGACGCCACCAGTCGGCCAACAGAATACCGGTAGCTACCGAGACGTTCAGGCTTTCTACTTTGCCGGTCCCGCCGATAGACACGCTCATATCACCCTGTTGCCAAGCGCTGTCACTCAGGCCATCACGTTCCTGGCCCAATACCAGCACCATCTTGGTTGGCAGTTTAGCCTGCGCCAACGGCGTGCCTTTATGGCTGGAGGTGGTGACGATGGTGTAACCCGCTTTGCGGAACGTATCCAGCACGGAGAGGAAATCATCGGCATTGATTGCCTTGATGTGTTCCGCCCCGCCTTCAGCCGTACGCACCGCGGCACCAGACTCCAGCACCGCTGGATCCTGAAGCAATACGCCGTTCACGCCAAAGTGAGCACAAGAACGAACGATCGCACCCAGGTTGTGTGGGTTGCCCACTTCTTCCAGTGCCAGCACGCAATCTTTGGCCGGTGCATTCTGCAGGTAAGCCTGCGCATCCAGACCTTGACGCTTTTTAATCAGGAAGCACACGCCGCCGTGATGTTCGGTACCGGACGCTTTGGCCAGTTCCTCTTCATCCACCACATGGTAAGCCTTGCGGTTAGCCGCCATCCAACGCAGTGCCTCACGGAAACGTGGGGTTACGGATTGCACAAACCAGGCACGGACGATGGCATCTGGACGGCTGGCGAACAGGGCTTTACAGGCGTTCTCGCCGTAAACACGGGTTTCTTCCGCACGTTGGCGGCGCAGCTGCTCGGGATCGATAAAGCTTTTGCCACTGATGCCACCATGATCGAACGCCGGTTCTTCTTGCGGAGGACGGGACACGGTTTTCCACGGTGATTCATAACCACCGCTGTCTTCGGTGCGCGCCGGACGGCGAGGACGATCGCTTTCACTGCTGCTGCGACGGGGATCGGTACCCCGACGGTCGCCACCGCGCGCCTTATCCTGACCGGCACGGCCAGAGCGTGCATTGTCAGCCGGGCGGCCTTTGCCGTCAGGTCGTTTATTCTTGTTACGGTTGTCGCCGCTATCGTCGTCACTACGGACGAACATCACTTTAACCTTACCGTTCTTGCCACTAAATGAATCGTTCATTGTCTTCTCCACCAACGCGCAGGGCGCGAAGATTACCTGATGTTGGTGCGCTAAGCCACCAACTTGCGCTAAAAGCTAGCATCTATCAAATTCATCGAACAAATCACTTGGTCGAATGCCACGCTTTTACCGATAATAAGCAACATTAAGGATACATATACGCGGCTAACATGCTGCGTCAGCCCCAGAGGTAACCATGAATACAGTTTGTGCAGCTTGTAATGCCACCAACCGCGTGCCGGAAGAACGTCTGGCGGACGGCGCTAAATGTGGCCGCTGCGGCCATGAATTGTTCGACGGTGAAGTGATTAACGCCACCGCCGCCACGCTGGACCAGCTCCTGCAAGACGACTTGCCGATCGTGGTCGATTTTTGGGCCCCGTGGTGTGGCCCGTGCCGCAGCTTCGCGCCGATCTTTGAAGACGTGGCACAGGAGCGTGCTGGCAAGGTGCGTTTCGTGAAGGTCAACACCGAAGCCGAACCCGAGTTGAGCGCCCGCTTCCGCATTCGCAGCATCCCTACCATCATGGTGTTCCGTGAAGGCAAGATGGTCGATATGCTCAACGGCGCGATGCCGAAAGCGCCGTTCGATAACTGGCTTGACGAGCTAGTTTAACGCAAAAGCGCTTACTATGCCGCCAGTTGTTGTCGGCATAACATCGCCTAGATAGCCCGTGCGCCTCTCCCGCCGGGCTTTTTTCTGCGCTACAATGGCGGTTTTTCAGGATAGCTATGACTGACAACGCCGTACTTCGTCTGCGCCAAGATCGTTTAGACCGCGCCACACGCCCGTTTCTGGCCAGAGGTAGCCGCGCCGTACGCTGTCAGGGTTGTTTGCTGCCGCAGCAAAACTGCCTGTGTGCCACCATCAAACCGCAGCAGGCCAACAGCCGCTTTTGCCTGATCATGTTCGGCGCAGAGCCGTTAAAGCCCAGCAATACCGGCCGCCTGATCGCCGATATCCTGCCTGATACCCAGGCGTTTACCTGGTCACGCACCGAAATCGATCCGGGCCTGCTGGCAGCCATCAACGATCCCACTCGTCAGCCCTACGTGGTATTCCCAGCCTCTTATGCCGATGCGGATCGCCCGGTGGTTAGCAGCCTGCCCGCAGGTGGCAAGCCGCCTTTATTTATCATGCTTGACGGTACCTGGTCGGAAGCGCGCAAAATGTTCCGTAAAAGCCCCTATCTGAATCAGTTCCCGGTCTTTTCACTGAACGTGTTGGCCTCATCGGACTATTTGCTACGTGTTGCCAGCCGCCCCGAACAGCACTGTACGGCAGAAGTCGCTGCCGCCCTGCTGCAACAGGCGGGGGATGAACAGGCCGCGACCGGGCTGAGCCAACATTTCAATTACTTCCGTGAACAGTATCTGGCCGGGAAACCTCACCGCCCAGAGGCACCGGTCACAGCAAATCTGCCACAAAGCGCCTAGAATCAGACGATAATTTGCCTCTTTCAGGCAAACCGATCAGGAGCAGGAGCCGCACATGAGCCAGAGAGGGTTAGAAGCGCTATTACGTCCCAAATCGATTGCCGTGCTCGGCGCTTCGCAACAGCCTGGCCGGGCTGGCTACCTGATGATGCGCAATCTGCTAGCTGGCGGGTTTACCGGCCCGATACTGCCGGTCACACCACGCTACAAGGCAGTCTGCGGCGTAATGGCCTATCCCGACGTGGCCAGCCTGCCGTTAACTCCCGACTTGGCCGTGCTGTGTACCAACGCCCAGCGTAACCTGGCACTGATCGAAGCCTTGGGTGAACGCGGCTGCAAAACCGCCATCGTACTTTCCTCCCCCGTGGAACAATTCGCCGAGCTGAAGGCCACCGCACAACGTTACTCAATGCGTCTGCTGGGGCCAAATAGCCTGGGCTTGCTGGCACCTTGGCAAGGTATCAACGCCAGCTTTTCGCCGGTCCCCATTCAGAAAGGCAAGCTGGCGTTTATCTCCCAGTCTGCCGCCGTGGCGAACACCATTCTGGACTGGGCGCAACAACGGGAAGTTGGCTTCTCCTACTTCATCGCGTTAGGAGATAGCCTGGATATCGACGTCGACGATTTGCTCGACTTCCTGGCCCGCGACAGCAAAACCAGCGCTATTCTGTTGTATCTGGAAAACATTAACGACGCGCGGCGTTTCCTTTCCGCCTCCCGCAGTGCCTCACGCAATAAACCGATCCTGGTGATCAAAAGTGGCCGGAGCCAACAGGCACAGCAGCTACTCAACAGCCAGCAGGGATTAGACGCCGCCTACGATGCCGCCATCCAACGCGCCGGTTTGCTGCGCGTGCAGGATACTCACGAGCTGTTTTCCGCCGTGGAAACCTTAAGCCATATGCACCCGCTGCGCGGTGAGCGGCTAATGATAATCAGCAATGGCGCGGCCCCCGCAGCCATGGCGCTGGACCAATTGATCTCCCGCAACGGTAAGCTGGCAACGTTGACAGATGAGACTCAGGAGAAGCTGAGCGCTGCCCTGCCGGAGTTTATCCGGCCAGGAAACCCTATCGATCTGCGTGATGATGCAACCCCCAAGCGCTATCTGGCCGCGCTGCAACCGCTGCTCGACAGCCACGACTATGACGCCCTGCTGCTGATCCATGCCCCTAGCGCCGCCTCTCCGGGTACTGAGACCGCCGAACGGCTGATCGAGGCCATCCGCCAGCACCCCCGTGGGAAACGCATTACGCTGTTAACCAACTGGTGTGGTGAATACTCCTCTCAGGAGGCCCGGCGCCTGTTTACCGAGGCCGGGATCCCAACCTATCGCACACCAGAAGGCGCGGTCACCGCGTTTATGCATATGGTGGAATACCGCCGTAACCAGAAGCAGCTGAAGGAAACTCCGGCGCTACCGATTGGGCTTACGGCCAATACCGCTGCCGCGCACCAGTTAATCCATCAGGCATTGACCGAAGGGGCCAGCCAGTTGGATACCCATGAAGTCCAGCCGATTCTGCAGGCGTACGGCCTCAGCACCCTGCCAACCTGGATTGCCAGTGACAGCGCCGAAGCGGTGCACATTGCCGAACAGATTGGCTACCCGGTGGCGTTGAAACTGCGCTCTCCGGATATCTCGCATAAATCCGAAGTTCAGGGGGTCATGCTTTATTTACGTACCGCCACCGAGGTGCAACGTGCAGCGGAAGCGATCCTCGATCGGGTGAAGCGTACTTATCCGCAGGCGCGCATCCACGGTCTGTTAGTGCAAAGCATGGCCAACCGTGCCGGAGCACAAGAATTGCGGATTGCCGTTGAACAGGACGCGACCTTCGGCCCGCTGATAATGCTCGGCGAAGGCGGCATCGAATGGCGCAAGGAAAACCAGGTCGCCGTTGCCCTGCCGCCGCTGAATATGGCGCTGGCGCGTTATCTGGTGTTGCAGGCAGTGAAAGGAGGCAAAATCCGTGGGCGCAGTGCACTGCGGCCGCTTGATATCCCCGGCTTAAGCCGCCTGTTGGTGCAGGTTTCCAACCTGATCCTCGACTGCCCGGAGATCTCACGCCTCGATATTCATCCGGTATTAGCCTCCGGCAGCGAATTTACCCTGCTGGACGTTTCCATGCAGTTAACGCCTTTCAGTGGCGATCCACAGGCGCGGTTGGCGATCCGCCCTTATCCCCATGAACTGGAAGAAACCATTGAATTAAAAGACGGTTCACAATGCCTGTTCCGCCCGATCCTGCCGGAGGATGAACCGGCGCTGAAGCACTTTATCGACCGCGTCACCAAGGAAGATCTCTATTACCGCTACTTTAGTGAGATCAACGAGTTTAGCCACGACGATTTGGCTAACATGACCCAAATCGACTACGATCGAGAAATGGCTTTCGTCGCGGTACGCGATGGCGAAGAGATCATCGGCGTGACGCGTGCCCTGTCAGATCCGGACAACACCGATGCCGAGTTCGCCGTACTGGTACGTTCCGATCTGAAAGGCCTGGGTCTGGGCCGACAGCTCTTGATGAAAATGATTGGCTATGCGCGAGCGCAGGGCCTGACCCGCCTGACAGGCATTACCATGCCGAATAACCGCGGAATGGTCACGCTGGCACAAAAACTGGGGTTCAAGGTCGATGTGCAAATTGACGAGGGGATTGTCAATTTAACCCTGCCGCTACAGGATGGGGCGACGCCGTGACCGCTGTCGCAATGTAATACGAATCCACTAGTTAACGCCAAAACATACGCACAATCGAGACAACTAGTGGTATTATCGCCCGATTGTTCGAAGCATTTTATTCATGGAAGTGGCGTTCCGGCCATCCAAATATGAGAGAAGAAGCGCACTGTGATGTTGTCAAAATTTAAACGTAGCAAACATCAACAACACCTTGCACAACTGCCCAAACTCCCCCAGACGGTTGCTGATGTCCGTACCCTTTATACGCCGGCAGATTTCCGTGCAACGCTGCTGGAATCGATCGCTAACGCAACAACCCGTATTTATCTGGTAGCGCTCTATCTGGAGCATGACGATGCGGGCCGCGATATCCTCAATGCGCTCTATCAAGCCAAGCAGCAGCGCCCTGAGTTGGAGATCTGCGTGTTGGTTGACTGGCATCGCGCTCAACGTGGGCGTATCGGTGCGGCAGCGGCCAATACCAATGCCGACTGGTACTGCGCTATGGCAGCACAGCACCCGCAGGTTTCGGTGCCGATTTACGGCGTTCCGGTCAATACTCGCGAAGCGCTGGGCGTACTGCATTTGAAGGGCTTTGTCGTTGACGATACGGTGTTCTACAGTGGTGCCAGCATTAATGATGTCTATCTGCATCAGCATGAGAAGTATCGTTACGATCGCTATCAGTTGATCACCAATAATCTGTTGGCGGTGACCCTGTGCGATTACATCAAACAGCATCTGTTAACCGCCGGTGCCGTGCAGCGCCTTGATCGTGATGACAGACCCAAAAGCCTCGAGATCAAAAACGAAATCCGCCTGTTCCGTTTTGCCCTACGCCGTGCCGCCTATCAATTTCAGGGGAATGCCAGTAATGATGAGCTGGCCGTCACCCCATTAGTCGGCCTGGGTAAACAGAGCATTCTGAACAAAACGATCCACCACCTGATGTCCTGCACCGATCAGAAACTGACGCTGTGCACGCCTTACTTCAACCTGCCAGCCTTGCTGGTGCGCAATATCATTTATCTGCTGCGCCAAGGGAAACAGGTAGAGATCATCGTGGGTGACAAGACGGCCAATGACTTCTACATCCCTGAAGATCAGCCGTTCAAGATTATCGGTGCGTTGCCTTATCTTTACGAAATCAACCTGCGCCGCTTCCTGAGCCGCCTGCAACGCTATGTTGATACCGGGCAGCTGATTGTGCGCCTGTGGAAAGACGGCGATAACAGCTATCACCTGAAAGGGATGTGGGTCGATGACGAGTGGCAGTTGATCACCGGTAACAACCTCAACCCGCGCGCCTGGCGGCTGGATCTGGAGAACGCCATTCTGTTCCACGATCCCAAGCACGAAATGCAGGAACAGCGGCATAAAGAGTTGGAAACGATCCGCACCCATACCACGGTCGTGGGGCACTATCTCGAATTGCAAAGCATTCAGGAATATCCGGTCAAGGTGCGCAAGCTGATCCGTCGTCTGCGTCGGATCCGTATCGATCGCTTGATTAGCCGTATATTGTAATTTCATGTCACAGATACCCTATGAATTTCAAGTTGGCCGCTCTTGCGCATCCATGCGCTCGTGGCATTCGTACATCCCTGTACAGCACAGCTAGGCGACAAGTGCGTGTATCCCCAGGAGCTTACTTTAGTAAGTGACTGGGGTTCACGCACGCAGGTAACAACGCTGCAGCTTGAAAGGCGACGGGTATGGCAATGCCGGGCTTTTTTGTACATTTTGAGACAGGATGTTTTCACTATGCGCCCACTCCGCCCGCTTCTCCTCCTTCCGGTACTGTTGTTCTCCTGTGGCTGTACCCACATGTCCAATGATAGCTGGACCGGCAAAGACAAGGCTCAACACTTTGTCGCTTCCGCTGCATTTGCGGCCGCAGGCGCGGCCTATGGCGATCACCAGAACTGGAATGAAGCACGTAGCCGCAGTTTTGGCCTGCTATTTTCGATAGGCTTGGGCGCGGCGAAAGAGCTGTATGACAGCCGGGAAGGCGGTACGGGCTGGAGCTGGAAGGATTTTGCCTGGGATGTGGCAGGGGCTGCGACAGGATACAGTATTTATCATCTGGCCCGTTGAGGGTCAGTTAATTTAAGCCAGATCGAGTAATGACCCCTCACCCTAACCCTCTCCCACAGGGAGAGGGAACCGATCGAGTCCGCTGATATTCCTCAGAAATACCCATCTTTCTGCTTACTCATCACTGCCGAAACGGCATGGGCTAATCAAAGGTTCCAACTTTCCGAAGCCACACAGGCTCACCCACGATGCCGGACAGCTCCCTCTCCCCTACACAAGTGTTCAGGATGTTCTCGGTGGGTACTCTGGGAGAGGGCTGGGGTGAGGGGTTTTCACTGTTATTTCCTGTTTTCTGCGTATAGCAAAAAGGCCATCCTTGCGGATGGCCTCTTGGCTTAATTGATGCCTGGCAGTGTCCTACTCTCGCATGGGGAGACCCCACACTACCATCGGCGCTACGGCGTTTCACTTCTGAGTTCGGCATGGGGTCAGGTGGGACCACCGCGCTATTGCCGCCAGGCAAATTCTGTTTCATTCTTGGCCGTTACTTTCGTAACCACCAGAACCAATCTCGGAACTTCGCTGAAAATTGTCGTCTACTCTAAAACACCTTCGGTGTTGTAAGGTTAAGCCTCACGGATCATTAGTACTGGTTAGCTCAATGCATCGCTGCACTTACACACCCAGCCTATCAACGTCTTAGTCTTAAACGTTCCTTCAGGGACCTTAAAGGCCCAGGGAAGACTCATCTCGAGGCAAGTTTCGCGCTTAGATGCTTTCAGCGCTTATCTTTTCCGCACTTAGCTACCGGGCAGTGCCATTGGCATGACAACCCGAACACCAGTGGTGCGTTCACTCCGGTCCTCTCGTACTAGGAGCAACCCCTCTCAATCTTCCAACGCCCACGGCAGATAGGGACCGAACTGTCTCACGACGTTCTAAACCCAGCTCGCGTACCACTTTAAATGGCGAACAGCCATACCCTTGGGACCTACTTCAGCCCCAGGATGTGATGAGCCGACATCGAGGTGCCAAACACCGCCGTCGATATGAACTCTTGGGCGGTATCAGCCTGTTATCCCCGGAGTACCTTTTATCCGTTGAGCGATGGCCCTTCCATTCAGAACCACCGGATCACTAAGACCTACTTTCGTACCTGCTCGAGCCGTCACTCTCGCAGTCAAGCTAGCTTATGCCTTTGCACTAACCTCACGATGTCCGACCGTGATTAGCTAACCTTCGTGCTCCTCCGTTACTCTTTGGGAGGAGACCGCCCCAGTCAAACTACCCACCAGACACTGTCCTCACCCCGGATTACGGGGCCGAGTTAGAACATCAAACATTAAAGGGTGGTATTTCAAGGTTGGCTCCATGCAGACTGGCGTCCACACTTCAAAGCCTCCCACCTATCCTACACATCAAGGCTCAATGTTCAGTGTCAAGCTATAGTAAAGGTTCACGGGGTCTTTCCGTCTTGCCGCGGGTACACTGCATCTTCACAGCGAGTTCAATTTCACTGAGTCTCGGGTGGAGACAGCCTGGCCATCATTACGCCATTCGTGCAGGTCGGAACTTACCCGACAAGGAATTTCGCTACCTTAGGACCGTTATAGTTACGGCCGCCGTTTACTGGGGCTTCGATCAAGAGCTTCGCCTTGCGGCTGACCCCATCAATTAACCTTCCAGCACCGGGCAGGCGTCACACCGTATACGTCCACTTTCGTGTTTGCACAGTGCTGTGTTTTTATTAAACAGTTGCAGCCAGCTGGTATCTGCGACTGGCTTCAGCTCCGAGAGCAAGTCTCTTCACCTACGCGCCAGCGTGCCTTCTCCCGAAGTTACGGCACCATTTTGCCTAGTTCCTTCACCCGAGTTCTCTCAAGCGCCTTGGTATTCTCTACCTGACCACCTGTGTCGGTTTGGGGTACGATTTGATGTTACCTGATGCTTAGAGGCTTTTCCTGGAAGCAGGGCATCAACTACTTCTGCACCGTAGTGCATCGTCATCACGCCTCAGGGTTGATAGCGTTCCGGATTTACCAGGAACACCCCCCTACACGCTTAAACCGGGACAACCGTCGCCCGGCTAGCCTAGCCTTCTCCGTCCCCCCTTCGCAGTAACACCGAGTACAGGAATATTAACCTGTTTCCCATCGACTACGCCTTTCGGCCTCGCCTTAGGGGTCGACTCACCCTGCCCCGATTAACGTTGGACAGGAACCCTTGGTCTTCCGGCGAGCGGGTTTTTCACCCGCTTTATCGTTACTTATGTCAGCATTCGCACTTCTGATACCTCCAGCAAACCTCACAGTTCACCTTCAACGGCTTACAGAACGCTCCCCTACCCAACAACGCCTAAGCGTCGCTGCCGCAGCTTCGGTGCATGGTTTAGCCCCGTTACATCTTCCGCGCAGGCCGACTCGACCAGTGAGCTATTACGCTTTCTTTAAATGATGGCTGCTTCTAAGCCAACATCCTGGCTGTCTATGCCTTCCCACATCGTTTCCCACTTAACCATGACTTTGGGACCTTAGCTGGCGGTCTGGGTTGTTTCCCTCTTCACGACGGACGTTAGCACCCGCCGTGTGTCTCCCGTGATAACATTCTTCGGTATTCGGAGTTTGCATCGGTTTGGTAAGCCGGGATGGCCCCCTAGCCGAAACAGTGCTCTACCCCCGAAGATGAGTTCACGAGGCGCTACCTAAATAGCTTTCGGGGAGAACCAGCTATCTCCCGGTTTGATTGGCCTTTCACCCCCAGCCACAAGTCATCCGCTAATTTTTCAACATTAGTCGGTTCGGTCCTCCAGTTAGTGTTACCCAACCTTCAACCTGCCCATGGCTAGATCACCGGGTTTCGGGTCTATACCTTGCAACTATTCGCCCAGTTAAGACTCGGTTTCCCTACGGCTCCCCTATACGGTTAACCTTGCTACAAAATATAAGTCGCTGACCCATTATACAAAAGGTACGCAGTCACACCACGAAGGTGCTCCCACTGCTTGTACGTACACGGTTTCAGGTTCTATTTCACTCCCCTCGCCGGGGTTCTTTTCGCCTTTCCCTCACGGTACTGGTTCACTATCGGTCAGTCAGGAGTATTTAGCCTTGGAGGATGGTCCCCCCATATTCAGACAGGATGTCACGTGTCCCGCCCTACTCATCGAACTCACAATTAATGCATTTTAGTGTACGGGGCTATCACCCTTTGCTGCGCGACTTTCCAGACGCTTCCACTAACACAAGAACTGATTCAGGTTCTGGGCTGTTCCCCGTTCGCTCGCCGCTACTAGGGGAATCTCGGTTGATTTCTTTTCCTCGGGGTACTTAGATGTTTCAGTTCCCCCGGTTCGCCTCGTATGGCTATGTATTCACCATACGATAGTGTGTCGAAACACACTGGGTTTCCCCATTCGGGTATTGCCGGTTATAACGGTTCATATCACCTTACCGACACTTTTCGCAGATTAGCACGCCCTTCATCGCCTCTGACTGCCTAGGCATCCACCGTGTACGCTTAGTCACTTAACCTCACAACCCGAAGGTGTTTCTGTAAACAGAGAACACTGTCGTGCTGTTTATTTGAGAGACTCTATGACAGGTTAATCCTTACCCCAATAGTTCTACGGAGGGATAAGTTTCAGCTGTCATGTTTCAATTTTCAGCTTGTTCCAGATTGTTAAAGAGCAAAATACTTCGCAGCATACTGTTGCCAGTACACTCTGAAGTATTATCAAGGACTATATGGATATGGTGGAGCTAAGCGGGATCGAACCGCTGACCTCCTGCGTGCAAGGCAGGCGCTCTCCCAGCTGAGCTATAGCCCCATACAGTCACTTGCAGAAACCTTTATTACCATTCGCGTGACTAACTGTCTTTCCTGTTGGAAATCCTGTTAATTCGTGCTTAGGCAAGGCATGCGGAAGGGAAGTTTACTTTTGGGTAAACGACCGCGCGCATAACGCAGCATAAGTGCGAATTTGGTAGGCCTGAGTGGACTTGAACCACCGACCTCACCCTTATCAGGGGTGCGCTCTAACCACCTGAGCTACAAGCCTATAAAGGTATTTCTGCTCGTTACTTTTTCATCAGACAATCTGTGTGGACACTGCACTCAACTGCATATCTTTAGGTAAGGAGGTGATCCAACCGCAGGTTCCCCTACGGTTACCTTGTTACGACTTCACCCCAGTCATGAATCACAAAGTGGTAAGCGCCCTCCCGAAGGTTAAGCTACCTACTTCTTTTGCAACCCACTCCCATGGTGTGACGGGCGGTGTGTACAAGGCCCGGGAACGTATTCACCGTAGCATTCTGATCTACGATTACTAGCGATTCCGACTTCACGGAGTCGAGTTGCAGACTCCGATCCGGACTACGACATACTTTATGAGGTCCGCTTGCTCTCGCGAGTTCGCTTCTCTTTGTATATGCCATTGTAGCACGTGTGTAGCCCTACTCGTAAGGGCCATGATGACTTGACGTCATCCCCACCTTCCTCCGGTTTATCACCGGCAGTCTCCTTTGAGTTCCCACCATGACGTGCTGGCAACAAAGGATAAGGGTTGCGCTCGTTGCGGGACTTAACCCAACATTTCACAACACGAGCTGACGACAGCCATGCAGCACCTGTCTCACAGTTCCCGAAGGCACCAATCCATCTCTGGAAAGTTCTGTGGATGTCAAGAGTAGGTAAGGTTCTTCGCGTTGCATCGAATTAAACCACATGCTCCACCGCTTGTGCGGGCCCCCGTCAATTCATTTGAGTTTTAACCTTGCGGCCGTACTCCCCAGGCGGTCGACTTAACGCGTTAGCTCCGGAAGCCACGCCTCAAGGGCACAACCTCCAAGTCGACATCGTTTACAGCGTGGACTACCAGGGTATCTAATCCTGTTTGCTCCCCACGCTTTCGCACCTGAGCGTCAGTCTTTGTCCAGGGGGCCGCCTTCGCCACCGGTATTCCTCCAGATCTCTACGCATTTCACCGCTACACCTGGAATTCTACCCCCCTCTACAAGACTCTAGCTTGCCAGTTTCAAATGCAGTTCCCAAGTTAAGCTCGGGGATTTCACATCTGACTTAACAAACCGCCTGCGTGCGCTTTACGCCCAGTAATTCCGATTAACGCTTGCACCCTCCGTATTACCGCGGCTGCTGGCACGGAGTTAGCCGGTGCTTCTTCTGCGAGTAACGTCAATGAACGGTGCTATTAACACCGAACCCTTCCTCCTCGCTGAAAGTGCTTTACAACCCGAAGGCCTTCTTCACACACGCGGCATGGCTGCATCAGGCTTGCGCCCATTGTGCAATATTCCCCACTGCTGCCTCCCGTAGGAGTCTGGACCGTGTCTCAGTTCCAGTGTGGCTGGTCATCCTCTCAGACCAGCTAGGGATCGTCGCCTAGGTGAGCCATTACCTCACCTACTAGCTAATCCCATCTGGGCACATCCGATGGTGTGAGGCCCGAAGGTCCCCCACTTTGGTCCGAAGACGTTATGCGGTATTAGCTACCGTTTCCAGTAGTTATCCCCCTCCATCGGGCAGTTTCCCAGACATTACTCACCCGTCCGCCGCTCGTCACCCAGGAGCAAGCTCCTTGTGCTACCGCTCGACTTGCATGTGTTAGGCCTGCCGCCAGCGTTCAATCTGAGCCATGATCAAACTCTTCAATTAAAAGCTTGATTTGCTTCAACTCGTGAAGCGATGCTCGAAAATTAACTTTCGTAATAATTCATTCGCATGAATTACTGCTTGGTCACTCTTCAAGACTTGATATTTTTTTGCTACCGAAGTAGCTGGATATCGTCTTGTGAGTGCCCACACAGATTGTCTGATAAATTGTTAAAGAGCAGTGAGTTACGCGCTTTCGCTTGCTAACTCGAGGTGGCGTATATTACGCTTTCCTCTTTTAGAGTCAACCTTAATTTCAGGTTTTTTCTCTGCGACCCCCGGAGACTCTGTGAAGTTGTTCACATGTTCCGTGTCGATGGAGGCGCATTATAGGGAGCTGGTTCAGAATGACAAGGGATAATATGCACTTTTCTTCCGACCGCTCACTATTCATGCATAACGCTGCTTAAACCCGCTTTTTAATCGCTGCAGGCAGCTCTTGCAGGCTGTTTAGCACCCAATCCGCCGCTTTCTCACCTTCTTCAGTGACTGGCTTGCCGGTACGCACCAATACTTTAGTGCCTACCCCTGCCGCCGCGGCTGCCTGCATGTCCTCGATTTTGTCGCCAACCATATAAGAAGCGGCCAAATCGATATTCAGTTCTTTCTGCGCCTGTAACAACATGCCCGGTTGCGGTTTGCGACAATCACAAACCTGGCGATACTCTTCTATTACTGCCTCAGGATGATGTGGGCAGAAATAGATGCCGTCCAGATCGACATCGCGGTCGGCCATCGACCAGTCCATCCATTCTGTCAGACGCATAAACTGGTCTTCGCTAAATTTGCCACGGGCAATGCCAGACTGGTTGGTGACCAGCACCAGTGCGAAGCCCATGCTTTTCAGTTCACGACAGGCGTCAATCACGCCATCGATAAACTGGAAATCATCTATTTCATGGACGTAGCCATGATCGATATTAATCGTGCCGTCACGATCTAAGAAAATTGCTGGAACGCGTTGTGTCACCGGTATGCTCCTGAAAGCCTGAAAACCGCCACAGTATCGCATGTTTTCGCCGAGACTGAGAATGATGAAGAATAGCGTTAACGTTGACTTAGACGTCTAGACGCCTTAACATCTGATCCAGACCTTGGCGCTGATCAAGGTCTCTCTTTATTAGGCCACGGCAACCAAGCTAAAAATAAGAAGAATATGATTAAACTTTCCAACATCACCAAAGTGTTCCAGCAGGGGTCGCGTTCCATTAGCGCACTCTCCGACGTGACTCTTCACGTTCCTGCCGGACAGATTTATGGCGTCATCGGTGCCTCAGGCGCCGGTAAGAGTACACTGATCCGCTGCGCCAACATGCTTGAGCGCCCAACGTCAGGTACCGTTCTGGTTGATGGCCAGGATCTGACTTCCCTGTCTGAAGGCGAGCTGACGCGCGCACGCCGCCAGATTGGCATGATCTTCCAACACTTTAACCTGCTCTCTTCACGTACGGTCTTCGGTAACGTTGCCCTACCGTTGGAGCTGGACAACACCCCACGCGCGGAAATCAAAAAACGCGTGGTCGAGCTGCTGGAGCTGGTTGGTCTGTCTGACAAGCACGATGCCTACCCTGCCAATCTATCCGGCGGCCAAAAGCAGCGTGTGGCCATCGCCCGTGCGCTGGCTAGCAATCCTAAAGTGCTGCTGTGCGACGAAGCGACCAGTGCGCTGGATCCCGCCACCACCCGCTCCATTCTCGAACTGCTGAAAGATATCAACCGCCGTTTGGGGCTGACCATCCTGCTGATCACCCATGAAATGGACGTAGTGAAACGTATCTGCGATCAGGTCGCGGTTATCAGCCAAGGTCAATTGATTGAGAAAGACAGCGTTAGCGAAGTGTTCTCCCATCCCAAGACGCCGCTGGCACAGCAGTTTATCCAAGCTACGCTGCATCTGGATATTCCGGATGATTATGCCGCACGTCTGGTACCTGAACGTACCGGGGGCCGTCAACCACTGTTGCGCCTTGAGTTTACCGGACGCTCGGTCGATGCACCTTTACTGTCAGAAGCGGCCCGTCGTTTTAACGTGAACAACAATATTATCAGTGCACAGATGGATTACGCTGGCGGCGTGAAGTTCGGCGTGATGCTGGCTGAGCTGCACGGCTCCGATGAAGATGCACAGGCAACGATTGAGTTCCTGCAAGAAAATCAGGTAAAAGTAGAGGTTCTGGGTTATGTCTGAGGCAATGATGTGGTTAATGGCACGTGGCGTGTGGGAAACCGTTACGATGACCTTTGTCTCCGGCTTCTTTGGCTTTGTTCTTGGCTTACCGGTTGGCGTACTGTTATATGTGACCCGCCCCGGGCAAATCATTGCCAACAATACCGTCTATAAGGTGTTGTCCGGGTTGGTGAACATTTTCCGTTCCATTCCGTTCATCATCTTGCTGGTCTGGATGATCCCGTTCACTCGCATGATCGTTGGCACCTCTATCGGTTTGCAGGCGGCTATCGTTCCACTGACCGTGGGCGCAGCTCCCTTTATCGCCCGTATGGTAGAAAACGCGCTGTTGGAAATTCCGTCAGGTCTGGTTGAAGCCGCTCGTGCCATGGGGGCAACCCCAATGCAAATCATCACCAAAGTGCTGTTGCCTGAAGCGCTGCCAGGTTTGGTGAATGCCGCTACCATCACGCTGATCACCCTGGTGGGCTATTCTGCAATGGGCGGTGCCGTCGGTGCCGGTGGCTTAGGTCAAATTGGTTATCAGTATGGATATATTGGTTATAACGCTACCGTGATGAATACGGTATTAATATTACTGGTGGTGCTGGTGTATCTGATCCAGTTTGGTGGCGACCGTCTCGTGAAGGCCGTTACCCACAAATAACTTTACCCACGCGCTGACATCTACTCGATAGCTTTGCTGCATCTGGCAGGATAAAGAGTAAGGCGTATTTCATATGCGAGTCTAATTGAGGAAGGGATATGTCGTTAAAATTTAAATCCATCGCAACAATCGGCGCACTGATCGGTACTCTGGCTCTGGCCGGTTGTGGCCAGGATGAAAAAGATCCAAACCATATCAAAGTGGGTGTTATTGTCGGTGCTGAACAGCAAGTGGCTGAAGTGGCACAAAAAGTGGCAAAAGATAAGTATGGCCTGGACGTTGAGCTGGTCACCTTCAACGACTACGTGTTGCCAAACGAAGCCTTGAGCAAAGGCGATATCGATGTCAACGCCTTCCAGCACAAGCCTTACCTGGATCAACAGATCAAGGATCGTGGTTATAAGCTGGTTACGGTGGGTAACACCTTCGTGTATCCGATCGCCGGTTACTCCAAAAAGATCAAATCCATTGATGAGCTGCAAGAAGGTTCACAGGTAGCACTGCCTAACGATCCAACCAACCTGGGCCGTTCACTGTTGCTGCTGGAAAAACAGGGTCTGATCAAGCTGAAAGACGGTGTTGGCCTGCTGCCGACCGTGCTGGACGTGACCGAGAACCCGAAAAACCTGAAGCTGGTTGAACTGGAAGCGCCACAGCTGCCACGTTCACTGGACGATCAGCAAATCGCTCTGGCCATCATCAACACCACTTATGCCAGCCAGATTGGTTTGACGCCGGCCAAAGACGGTCTGTTTGTTGAAGATAAAGACTCACCTTACGTCAACATCATGGTTGCCCGTGAAGATAACAAAGACGCGGAAAACGTGAAGAAATTCGTTCAGGCTTACCAGTCTGACGAAGTTAACGAAGCGGCCAACAAGATCTTTAACGGTGGCGCAGTAAAAGGCTGGTAATCATTCAATAGCCATTTTATTCCGATAATTGCAAGACGGGCTACGGCCCGTCTTGTTATTTGCGCCAGAGATTGCTTCAATAGCGCCACTTTGATTATAAAATGGCAGGGACTCTCAATGCGTGTTTTACCTCTCTGTTTGTTAGCGCTCGCGCTGACTGGATGCTCAACGCAGCACACGGCTCCATCCACAACAAACAGCACAACAACTACGGCCGCTCCCGCTCCGGTAAAAGCCACCCCAGCAGCCCGCCCGGCCCCGGTAAAACTGTACAAGAGTGCAGAAGAACTGGTCGGCAAGCCTTTCCGCGATTTAGGTGAGGTTTCTGGCGAATCCTGTCAGACCACGGTTCAGGACTCTCCGCCTAATCTGAATACCGCACGTAAGCGTATGCAGACCCGAGCTTCCTACATGAAGGCCAATGCGGTGCTACTGCATGACTGTCAGATTGTCAGCGGCGTCGCCGGTTGTTACCAGCAGGCCATCTGTCAAGGCTCTGCGCTTAACGTCTCTGCCAAATGACCGAATTTGTTTTTGAGCAGATCGGCACCATCCGTTCTCCGTATAAAGAGAAATTCGCGGTTCCCCGTCAGCCTGGGCTAGTTGAAGACGGCGGCGGTGAACTGTTGCTATTGCCGCCTTACAATCAGCCCGAAGCGGTACGTGGCCTCAGCGAGTTCAGCCATCTGTGGGTGATGTTTGTGTTTCATCAAACCATGGAAGGAGGCTGGCGTCCTACCGTGCGGCCTCCTCGTCTGGGCGGCAATGCACGTATGGGCGTGTTCGCCACCCGTTCGACCTTTCGCCCTAACCCGTTGGGTATGTCCTTGATCGAACTGAAAGGCATACGGACTCAAGGGGGCGAGGTGGTACTGGAGTTGGGCAGCCTGGATTTGGTTGACGGTACGCCGGTGGTCGATATCAAACCCTATTTGCCGTTTGCCGAAAGCCATCCGCAAGCGCGAGCCGGTTTTGCTCAGGCGGCTCCGGCTGGTGATATGCCGGTGTATTTCTCGCCCGAAGCAGAACAACAACTGCAGCAACATTTGCGGCGCTACCCCAACCTGCGCCGTTTTATCACTCAGGTTCTGGCGCAAGATCCTCGCCCCGCCTATCGAAAAGAAGAAGCCAGCGGGCGCGAATATGCGGTATGGTTGTTGGAGTTCAACGTGCGCTGGCGGATCGTTGATAGTCAAAGCGAAGTGTTGTCGCTCGACGCCCGTTAAAATTCCGCCCGCTCTCTTTTGACAACCGGCTTGCGCTGGTAAACTAAACCACTTTTGAAAATTTTGGCGGCCAACCCTGGCAGCCCGATGCAATTTGCAGTTCTAACGGAACCAAAACACCATGCGTACAAGCCAATATCTGCTCTCCACACTGAAGGAGACACCTGCCGACGCCGAAGTGATCAGCCACCAGCTGATGCTACGCGCCGGGATGATCCGCAAGCTGGCCTCCGGTCTTTACACCTGGTTACCGACCGGCCTGCGCGTTCTGAAGAAGGTTGAAAACATCGTTCGCGAAGAAATGAACAATGCTAACGCGATCGAAGTTTCCATGCCGGTTGTTCAGCCCGCAGACCTCTGGCTGGAAAGCGGCCGCTGGGAGCAGTATGGCCCGGAATTGCTGCGCTTTGTCGATCGCGGCGAGCGTCCCTTTGTGCTTGGTCCAACCCATGAAGAAGTGATCACCGATCTGATCCGCAACGAAATCAGCTCCTACAAGCAGCTGCCGCTGAACTTCTTCCAGATCCAGACCAAATTCCGTGACGAGGTTCGTCCACGTTTTGGCGTGATGCGTTCGCGTGAATTCCTGATGAAGGATGCCTATTCCTTCCACACCACCCAGGAATCCCTGCAGGTCACCTACGACGCGATGTACGAAGCCTACAGCAAGATCTTCAACCGTATGGGTCTGGATTTCCGTCCGGTGCTGGCCGATACCGGTTCTATCGGCGGCAGCGCTTCACATGAGTTCCAGGTGCTGGCAGACAGCGGTGAAGACGATATCGTGTTCTCAACCGGTTCCGACTATGCTGCCAACATCGAGTTGGCCGAAGCGGTTGCCCCTGCTCAGCCACGTGCTGCGGCAACGGAAGAACTGCGCATCATCGATACGCCGAACGCCAAAACCATCGCCGAACTGGTTGAGCAATTCCAACTGCCAGTAGAGAAAACGGTGAAAACCTTGATGGTGCACGCCCGTGAAGAGAGTGGCCACAAGCTGGTTGCCCTGCTGGTGCGCGGCGATCACGAGCTGAATGAAATCAAGGCCGAGAAACTGCCACAGGTCGCGGTTCCACTGACTTTCGCCACGGAAGAAGAAATCCGTGCAATCGTCGGCGCAGGCCCAGGATCCCTTGGTCCAGTCAACCTGCCGATCCCAGTGGTTGTCGATCGCAGCGTAGCCGCTATGAGCGACTTCGGCGCCGGTGCCAACATCGATGGCAAACACTACTTTGGCATCAACTGGGAGCGTGATTTGCCGCTGCCACAGAGTGCCGATATCCGTAACGTGGTGGAAGGCGATGCCAGCCCAGACGGTAAAGGTACGCTGCTGATCAAGCGCGGTATCGAAGTGGGCCACATCTTCCAACTGGGTACCAAGTATTCAGAAGCGATGAAAGCCACCGTGCAGGGTGAAGATGGCCGTAATCAAGTGCTGACCATGGGTTGCTACGGCATCGGCGTGACGCGCGTGGTGGCTGCGGCCATCGAACAGAATCACGATGACCGTGGCATTATCTGGCCGGACGCGATTGCCCCGTTCCAGGTAGCTATTCTGCCAATGAACATGCACAAATCATTCCGCGTGCAGGCACTGGCTGAAGAATTGTACGATACCCTGCGTTCACACGGCATCGATGTGATACTGGACGATCGTAAAGAACGTCCGGGCGTGATGTTTGCCGATATGGAACTGATCGGCGTACCTCACTCCATCGTGATCGGCGATCGTAACCTCGACAGCGAAGAAATTGAGTACAAAAACCGCCGTGTTGGTGAGAAGCAGATGATCAAAACCGGCGAAATCGTTGATTTCCTGCTGGGCCAGATCCAACGCTAATCGCTAGACAAAGCCCCCAGATGGGGGGCTTTATTAATGGATGTTGTTGTTAAAGGATTAACTTATGCCATTACGCAGCCCCTCGGCTACCCGCCTGTTTGCTTTGCTTTCGGTGTTTTTAACCGGTTGCACCATGGACGTAGGCTTATCCGACCGTGAAAAACACTCCATCAATCCCGTCAACGTTCAGTTCCAATCGTTAAGCTCCGCCCCAGGAAAAACGCTGCGCGAAATCAATCAGGCCGACCTGCAAGAGGGAGACCTGCTGTTCTCCTCAACGATTGGTTTGAAATCACTCGGGATCCGTATCTTGAGTACTTCGTCAGTCAGCCATGTGGCCGTGTATATTGGCGAAGGCCAGGTTGCCGAAGCGGTAGGGGAAGGCGTGCAGATTATCAGCCTGAAAGACGCGCTGACCCATAGCGACAAGATGTTTGCTTTGCGCATCCCCGATCTGACACCGGAGCAGGCTAGCCAGATCCGCCAATTCGCCAGCCAGAAGGCCGGCAGCCGGTATAACTATCTGGGCATTGCCGAGATGGTGCCCTTTATGATGACCAAGCAGCTGTGTTCGCTGAACCCCTTCTCTGCCGATTTCCGCCAGCAATGTGTCAAAGGTTTGGCCGCAGCCCAGCTCAAGTCGCCGACCGGCGCAGAGTCGTCCTATTTTTGCTCGGAGTTTGT
The DNA here is from genome assembly GCF_003668775.1 of Serratia sp. 3ACOL1. NCBI lineage: Bacteria > Pseudomonadati > Pseudomonadota > Gammaproteobacteria > Enterobacterales > Yersiniaceae > Serratia > Serratia sp. 3ACOL1. The sequence continues at coordinate 3,186,366 of NZ_CP033055.1, forward strand.
GATTGCCGCGTTTGAAAACGCTGGGCATCCGTTGACGTTGGCCGCCCCTGGCTGGGTCAGCCCGGGCGATTTACTGCATATGCGTGAAGGGGATATTGCTACGCTGGCACCTAGCAAAGCGCTGGTTTACGTTGGCCATATCAAGCCGGGGATCTATTTACGTTCGCGGGCGCTGGCAAAAAACCAGCCAATCGCAACAGACCTGCCCTCATCAACCGATCAAATTAGCAGCCCCCTCATAAAATGAAGAGGCTCAAATTGATAACAAAGCTAAGCGGGCGCAGCATGCAGCGCCCCTACAAAGTGAGCTAGCCGCCGTTGGTCAGTTAGCACAGCTCTTGCTGTTGTCGAAAGCGATCTTGCCACCGGGCTCCGGGATCAGCGCTTTTTGCATCTGCCCTTCCTCCATGGAAGGCTGCACGCTGAAATGCCCATTCAACATCAGGAATACCGGTTCGCCCGGCGCCCGTTGAGCCTTCAGATAGCCCTGCTCCAACGCAATATTATTCGCTACCGGGAAGGTTTTGCCAGTGGCACAATCCTGGAATACCGCCGCGTCGGCCATATAGGTATACAACCCGGTCAACGGCATCGGCGTTTTCGGCAAGGCTTTGGTCACCGGCGTCAGCACATAATTAAGCTGGGAGACAATCGGTGCCCCACTGCGGTCCAGCATTCTCAATTGCTTGCCTTCCGGGTGGAAATAGCGTTTTTCACCGTTGCTTTCGGTCAGCACCAGCTTATCCGCCGTACGCGCCCATGTGCCGTAGCTGGCAAAAGTTTGATCGCCACCTTTAGCGCCACGATAGGTTTCCTGCAACACAAAGGTGCCGTCCTCATCGAGGAACAGCGAGGTGTCCAACCCAGTGCAGTCCGCACAAGGCAATAAGCCCTGATAGCTCTGCTGCATCGGCTGAAGTGCTTGTTCTTTTGGCTGGTATTGATTGTTACATCCCAGCAATGAAAGGGCTCCTGCCGCTAAAAACAGGGCGATAGTTATTTGCTTCAAGTTATTCTCCTGTTGTCATCCATTGATATCCACGGCGTAGGCTAAGGCTGAACCTTGCCGCGCAATGCCTTGGTGGCACCTTTGCGCACCTTGCCTTCAAGACGGCGTAATTTGGCCCCTTTGCTGGGTTTGGTTGCCCTGCGCGTCTTTTCGACCACCATCGCCTGCTGGATCAGCGCCACCAGCCGGGCCAGTGCCGCTTCACGATTCATTTCCTGGCTGCGATATTCCTGCGCTTTGATAATCACCACCCCATCACCGGTCACTAAATGATGATTAAGCGCCAGCAGCCGTTCTTTATAGTACTCTGGCAGGCTGGACGCCCGGATGTCAAAGCGCAAATGGATCGCCGTTGAGGTTTTATTCACATGCTGGCCACCCGCACCCTGCGCGCGGATCGCCGTTAATTCTATTTCGTTGTCCGGTATGGCTACGTTTCTTGACAGTTCCAGCACCGGTTATACCTGCGCCTGCTGCCATTCGGCAAATTGAATTTCCAGACTATTCTGAAGGTCTGACAGCCAGATGGTACCTTCCTGCAGCGTGGCCTGTAGCGTCATATTGCGGCTGGCTAACGCGGTCAAGCGGGACAGTTGTTCATCATCAAGAAAACGGATGCTCAGGTTCTTGTGGTTGGCCACCTTGCTCTGCATAGATTGCCACCAGACATGCCCGGCGCGATCACCATAGGCGTAAAGCACCACCCGAGGTGACTGATTGCAGGCCTTTTTGATGCGTTTCTCATCCGGCAGCCCCAGCTCTATCCACATTTCCAGCCCGTTATGGTCGTTGCGCCGCCAGATTTCCGGCTCGTCTTCCGCACTCAGGCCTTTGGTAAACACCAGCCGTTCATCGGCATGGCAGATCCAGGCCAGCAGGCGCAGCATCATGCGCTGTTCGGTTTCTGAAGGATGCTGGGCCAGGGTGAGTGTGGTATCAAAGTAAAAGTGACGATCCATATCAGCGATATTGAGCGTGGCTTTGTAAATTGTTGCTTTCAGCGCCATGGGTAACCTCTTTATTAACAGGCCACATTGTACTTGATCAGGGCAGCCCGCAGCCAGCACGGGGAGCGCCAGAAGTGGACTAATGCCCAAAAAGAGGAACTAATAACTCACTAACACCTGTGCTATAGTCCTTTAGATAGGATTTAACCCCGAGTGTCTGTGCCTTATTGCAGCCTGCGTGGCGATAATGCAGAGATCCTAAAGGGAGGCCATTGTGCAACAATACTGTGAGTTAGTACGACGTTTTTACGCTCAGATCGGCAGTGGAGATCTAGGCTACGTGCCGGATGCACTAGCATGTGTGTTAAAGGCATTGGACGAGGTTGCCGCGAATAGCGAGCTACCGTCCTCCGTTAGGGAACAGGCGGCATTTGCCGCCGCTAACTTATTGGTGAGCGACCATGTTGATGAATGATGAGTACCAATCCATCAATTGCGATGACTATGAAAGCCTGGAACTCGCCTGTCAGCATAACTACATTCTGAAGCTAGAGTTACGCGACGGAGAGAAGTTCGAAGGCATTGCCACCGAGTTGAAATTTACCAAGGGCGTTGAGTACCTGATTGTCGATCAGGCCGGTAGCGCTCTCAGCTTGCGTCTGGATCACATCCTCAGTTTCAGTCATCCGGAAATCGGTACCGTGGTTGTCAGCCTGTCAGACTGATATAGCGGTAACGCCATCTCCACAGGGCAGCCCAAGGGCTGCCCTCGTCATTTAAGGCTTCAGGCTGGCGTAATAGGCCGCCAGGTCGGCAATATCCTCATCCGACAACCCCGAGACATAGGCCTTCATTACTTCCGCCTGCCCGCCAGAGCGCTCCCCTTTCTTGTAAGCCTGCAAAGAGTGCTCCAGATACATTTGATTCTGCCCGGCCAGGTTCGGGTACATGGGTACCGAAACCTTGCCTTCCGCGCCGTGGCAGGCCATGCAGCTGGCCGATTTATTCTTCCCTGCCGCCGCATCGCCCGCCGCCATGGCGGAAAAACTCAGCACGCCGGCCATCACTACCATTACGCTTACCAATTTCATTGCCCACTCCTCACAGCAGATTGTTATTATTTTTTTTCCAGCCAAGCCGCCAGGCCGGTTGCCCCGCAGACGCTTGCCCTTCCTCAGTAATAAATACGCCCACGGCAGCGATTAACTGCTCATCATAATAGACCAATGGGATACGTTCACGCTGCCACGGTGGAATAGCCAACTCTTGCCACAGTTTTTTGATCGGACGTGAACCGGCACGGCCAATAATCCGTACCCTGCCCTTGGCGGTAAAACGCACGCTGACCGACTCATGCTCTAAAGGGGCGCGTATCTGGCATTCACCTTCGCCCACGAACAGAGTACCTAGTCCGTCTGGTAACGCCAGTGGAGCCTTATTAGGCCAAGGCAATTGTGTGCCGCTCAGATCAGCCAACAGCGGTAGCAGGTACAAGCGCTGGCGGAAACGGCGGATCTGGTAGTTCCCGAGTTGCAGCTGCGGTTCGGCATCTTCCCGGCTTAACGCCACTTCCTGCCATAGCCGATGCAAACCATCTCGCGCTGGCATAGTGACGCCAAACAGCCCAATCCAGCGCCGTAGCAAAGCATAGCGCCTGGCCGCAGAACAGGTAGCCAATTCGGCGATAGCGAGTGAGTTTTCGCCATCCAGCAGTTGGGTTAATTGCTCGGCCAGCAGCTCATCCAGCAGTTGCTCCTGCTCGGCACATAATTCAGCGCTGCGCGCGGTGGCGGCAGCAAAATGCGGCCAACGCTGATTCACTATTGGCAGAACGTTCAGACGTAAGAAGTTGCGATCGAAACGGGGATCCTGATTGCTGTCATCCTCGATCCACTGCAGTTGGTGCTGTTGTGCGTAGTCTTCCAACTGCTGGCGCGATATTCCCAACAGCGGGCGCAATAAGGGATTGTTACCCAAGCGGGTTTGTACGGCCATGGCAGACAGCCCCGCAGGGCCGCTGCCCCGTTTTAAGGCCAGCAAGAAGGTTTCACATTGATCGTCAAGATGCTGCGCCGTCAGCAAAGTCTCGTCTACGGCCAACGTTTCTGCAAAAGCGGCGTAGCGGGCCGAACGGGCCGCGGCCTCGATGCCCCCTGGCCGTCCCTCAAGCTGTACATGTTGTACCACCAGCGGTACCTGCCAGCGTTCGCATTGCTGCTGGCAATGTGCCACCCAATCATCGGCAAAACGGCTCAGGCCATGGTGGACATGCACTGCGCGCAGGGAAATGTCCGGTTGCTGCTGGCGCAATAGCACCAACAGGTGCAGTAGCACACTGGAATCCAGGCCGCCGCTGAACGCCAGCAGCAGTTGGCGCTCAGCCCCTAGATGGTCGGCAATCTGTGTCAGGAGGTGGTGGGTCTTCATCAATTGGGCTTCGTGACATTACATAGCTGCACGTTAACCAGCCCACCGCCATCAATCAAGCATTAACCGCGCTATCATTGCGCCGGGTCATTCCCCACCACAACACCAGAACCGCTAGCACCAAGGCGGCACTGCCTGCAGCTCCCCAGCCAATCTGGGTGAAAACCTTGCCGTAAGCTTCAATCATCGCATTACCCAATTGGCTTTCGGTGGTCTGGTTGGCAATCAGGCCCGCGAGATAATTAGCCACAGAGCCGGTCGCCAGCATATAAATACCGGTCAACACGCCGGTGACGCCAGGAATATCCAACCGGGTGATTTGGGCCATCGCCACCGGGTCGATAAACAGTTCGGCAAATCCCATCACCGCCAGCCCGGCTACCATCATCCCCATCGAGGCCTGGCCATGCAGCTCCCCCCAGCGCGCATTTAGCGCCATCAGCATAAAGCCCACGGCAATCAGCAGCAGGCCAAAGGCAAACTTGCACCAGATGCGCACGGTCTGAGCGTTCCCCTGGCTGCCACGCATCAGCCAGGCCAGCAGCACGCCGCCCAGCATGACCGCAAAGGCGTTTACCGACTGGAACAGCGCCGTAGGCACCGACCAGGAGAACCATTGCCGGTCAACAAAGTGATCGATAAACAGGCTGATTGAACTGCCGCCCTGTTGGGCAAAGGCCCAAAACAGCGTTCCCAGCAGCATCAAGATGATGATTTGCCATAACCCCCGCCGTTGCTCACCGCTCACCTGCCAGAGAATACGCATGACGATCACCACCGCAGCGGCGCACACGACGCCAAGCAAATAGCCAGCCCAATCGTGAATGAACAACAGCGCGAAAAACAGCGGAGCAGACAACACCCCGGCTACCAGCCAGAACCAATGTGGCAAGCTTAGCGTAGTGGCCTGTATCAGCGGAATATTCACCCCACGCGTATGCCGAAAATGTTTACTCCCCGATAGGAAGATTATCAACCCGGCAAACATCCCTATTCCCGCCAGCGCAAAGCCGACGTGCCAGCCATAACGTTCAGCGGCCAACCCACAGGCGATCGGAGCCAGGATGGAGCCAACGTTCCCCGCGGCATACAGCAGAGAAAACCCGCCTTCCCGCCGTGGGTCCTGCGCCTGATACAGCTCTCCCAGCAGGCAGCTGATATTGGATTTAAACAGGCCGTAGCCGCAGATAATGATGCCCAGCGCCAGGTAAAGAGAGTTGGCCGAGACTGCCCCCAGCCCCAGTACGATGTGGCCCAAGGTCATCAAGGCCGCCCCGGCAATCACCGAGACGCGGTTGCCCAACAGGCGATCGGCCAGCAGGCCGCCCAGAATGGGGGTGACATAAACCAAAGAGGCGTAAGCGCTGAAAAGGGTGATGGCGTGGCTATCGGAATAGCCTAACTGGTGGGTCAGATAGAGGATCAGTAACGCGCGCATGCCGTAAAAACTAAAATACTCCCAGATTTGGATCGCAACGACATAGTAGATAGCGCGCGGCTGTGAGGGTGTTTTCATGGTGTACTCCCATCAGGATAACCAAGGGGAAAGCGTCTATGCTTTCCCCTGTGATGCCATTATTCCGCTTTCAGCACTTTCACCGTGTAGCGACCATCCGGCTGGCGGTAAGCCCCGTGAATATCGGTCTCAAAGCCCGGATAATGCGCGCCGATTTCACACAGCATTTGCAGGAACTCCAACACCGGGCGGCTTTCTTCGGTCAGCATTTCCCCCGGCATCACCAACGGTACACCTGGAGGATAAGGCAGGATCATATTGGCATTGACCTTGCCGACCATATCCTCCAGATAGACTTCCTCCACTTCGCCGTGCAGCTCTTTCTGGAAGGCGTGGTAAGGGTTCATCACCATGGTTGGCAGCACTTCAAAGGCGCGGTACATCAGGTCCGGCAGGTTGTGATGCTCGACCAGGCGATGGATGTTCTGCGCCAGCTCCTGGATGCGCATGTTTTCATAGAACTCGGGCGCTTCCTGATACAGCGATGGCAGCATGTTTTTCACCCGCAGGTTCAAATCGAACGAGCGTTTGAAATCGGTCATCGCGCGCAGCAGGCTCAACGCTTTGGTTTTATCGATACCAATGCTGAACAGGAACAGCAGGTTGTACGGGCCGGTTTTCTCCACGATGATGCCGCGTTCATCCAGGTACTTGGCGACCAGGCTGGCCGGGATACCGAACGGTTGCATCTCGCCTTCTTTGCTCATCCCTGGGGTGAGAATGGTCACCTTGATCGGGTCGAGATACATGTGTTCGTTATCGATGTTTTTGAAGCCGTGCCAGGCGCTGTCGGAACGCAGCGGCCAACATTCTGGCTCATCGATATGCTCCGGCTGCCAGACGTCAAAGAACCAGCCTTCAGATTCCACTTTCAGCCGTTTGATTTCCTTACGGAACTTGATGGCACGCTCGATGGAACCGTTAATCATGCGCTTACCGGCGTTGCCCTTCATCATCGCAGCGGCGGTTTCGGTGGACGCCACGATGCCGTAATGAGGCGAGGTGGTGGTGTGCATCATATAGGCTTCGTTAAAGGTCTCTTCGTTGATGTCACCCTTAACGTGGATCATCGAAGCCTGCGAGAACGCCGCCAGCAGTTTGTGGGTCGACTGGGTTTCATAGATCACCTTGCCTTCAACCCGCCCCCCGCTCATACCGCATTTGCCTTTGTAGATCGGATGGAAGTTGGTGTAAGGCACCCAGGCAGAATCGAAGTGGATCGATTTAACGTCCAGAGTTTCCTTGATGAAATCGGTGTTGTACAGCAGGCCGTCGTAGGTGGAGTTGGTGATCACCGCGTGCGCTGGCCAGCTGGCGTTCGCCGTTTCTTTCACCCGCTTGGCGATGGTGGCACGGCTGAATTCGCTCTGCGGGATGCCGCCGAGAATACCGTAGGCATTACGGGTTGGCCGGAAGTAGATCGGCGTGATGTCACTCATCATCATCAGATGGGTCAATGATTTGTGGCAGTTACGGTCGATCAGCACGGTGCTGCCTGCCGGAGCGGCATACATACCGACAATCTTGTTGGCGGTAGAGGTGCCGTTGGTCACCATGTAGCTGCGTTCGGCATTGAATACGCGGGAGATGTACTCTTCGGCCTCTTTGTGCGGGCCGGAGTGATCCAACAGCGAACCCAGTTCGGAAACCGAAATGGAGATGTCAGACTTCATGGTATTCGGGCCGAAGAAATCATAGAACAGGCTGCCTACCGGGCTTTTCTGGAAGGCGGTGCCGCCCATATGGCCTGGAGTACAGAAGGTATATTTGCCTTCACGCACGTATTTGAACAGCGCCTTGGTCAGCGGCGGCAGGATGGCATCGATATACTCGTCGGTGTTCTGTTTGATCTTGGCGGCGATATCCTTGGCCGCGCCCAGCGCGTATTCGAAGAAGCGCACCTGCATGCGCAGATCGTTGAGGCTGACATCGAGCGTCGAATAGGTGTTGGCGAAGGCATACAGCGGCATGTATTCATTGAGCTGGCTGATCTCTTCACACAGCTCAAGATTGTATTTGTCCCAGTCGAAAATCACGCCGCACAGGCGGGCATTATTTTCGATCAGCTTTAATAAATCTTCACGGTCATTAGGGTAGACGATACGGAAGTCCAGGCTTTCCAGCGCCTGATGCAGTTCGCGGATCGGCTCTTCTTTGAAGTAGACACCCATGTGATTCATGATGGCAATAACGTTCATAATCATTTCTCCAGGCAAAGCGGGCCCCTTCCCGTCGCGGCTGACAGGTCGGAAAGAAAGGGGCTGGGTAAATTCAGTGGGTCAGAGCACGCAATCTCAGTGCGCTTTGGCCGTGGTGCTGTCGTTGACCGTTGCGGCTGCTTTGGCAACCTGGCGGGTATTCATTTTGCGGGCATAGAACATCAGGATGATCAGGCTGACGATAAAGGTGCCGGACAGCTCGAAGGAGTTGGCGCCCATCAGGGCGATAAAGCAGAATCCACAGCCCAGTACCGACGCCACCAGGCTCAGCAGGTTACGCACGTTGACGCCTTCAAAGCGGATCAGGTCAACGCAGGAGTAGAAGTAAGGCAGCATGGTCAGCAGCACCGCGATACCGGTCAGTTCGCCGAACAGGTCGGAAGCTTTGCCGCCGCTGGAGTTCATCACGGTGATCAACACCATCAGCGCGGTCATTTTGCAGCTTGCCAACAGCAGGCCCTTCTTCGGAATGCCGTTTTTATCCAGTTCGCCATACACTTTCGGGAAGTTGCCGTCGTTAGCCGCACGCACCCCGGCCTGACCTACCAGCATCATCCAGGAACCCAACGAGGTCAGGCAGGCAAAGGCGGTGAAAGCGGATACCATCGGGGCCGCCCAGTTACCCATAATGGCGGAGGCGCTGATGGCGAAGGGAGCACCGCTGGCAGCCATTTGCGCCGCAGGGAACATCCCGCTCATCACCTGAGTGGCAGCAATATAGATAATCCCTGCCAGGCCGGTACCGAGCATGGTCGCCAGTGGTACGGTACGTTTAGGGTTTTTTACCATCCCGGTGCTGACGGCGGCGGATTCAACGCCGATAAACGCCCACAGGCAGAGCAGGATACTTTTCACCACGGCATGGCTGTCGGTGGTACCCGAGGTATTCCAGTTGGCTTGATAGGTTGCAACATCAAACCAGTGCCACCCCGCCACGGCGGTGATCACTATCGGGATCAAGACCAGTACCAGACCCAGCGTGGTTAAACGGCTGACCCAGGTGCCCCCCAGCAGATTGACAAAGGTGAATATCCAGACGATGGCAATACAGGCAATCCCGGCCGGTACCGGATTATTCAACGCGGGGAAGAAAGTAGAGAGATAAGAAACGGCGGTAATACCGATTGCCAGGTTACCGATCCAGTTGGCATGGTAGTAAAGCACGCCAGTCTGGAAACCGAACGCCGGGGAGATTTCCCCAGCATAGGCAATTGGCCCACCCTGCTGCGGGTTTTTGGTCGCCAGGCGGGCGTAAACATAAGCCAATGACATCGCGCCGACGATAGAAATCACCCATCCCCAGATGGCGATAGATCCCAGACTTGCCAGGTTTGCCGGTAATAAGGCAATCCCGCTCCCCATCATATTACCGGCGACGACGCCGGTGCAGGCAATAAGCCCTATTTTCTTGGATGAAGCCATGGTCAGTTTCTCCTGATTATCGATGCTGATAAGTGCTGAGCATTAAGAGGCGAGATTAATGAACAGACTTGATAATCAGGATGCTAACGATAGGCCCAAATAAAGTCCTAAAGATAAGGTGAAATTACGCTCATGATCCTACAAATGATATCCGGAGGTTTTTAACTCACATATCAAGATAGCAAGATGAGCTAAAGAAAAGATAAAGTTTGTTTAGAAACAATAAGATAAATTCTATGCGTAGCTGTAAATAATGGTGCAACAGATGGGAGCCATGCAGAACGCCGACACGCCGTAAACCCATCCTTGGGGGCTCGAATCGCGCATCCCTGCGCTCAACGGTCGTAACCGTATGACTCCCACCAGCCTTAGACTTTTAGTGTCGCTGTATTTGTGCCAGCGGTTGGCAATGGAGTTATTTTTGCGTGTCGTAATTGTCTAAATAAGGAACAACTGCGGTGACTGAGGTTTGGAATACGCCATTACGGATCCAATGCAGCGTGTTTTCACCGGGGCGAAGGTTGAAGGCGGTAATATAAGAATCCGCAGCCTGATGGTTATGGCCCTGCATTTCGTAGACTTTGCCTAGTAATACATAGTTCAACCATGACATCTGTAGATCGATAGCTTTATTAATGGCGCGGTAAGCCTCATCGGTTTTCCCTTGGGAAAGCGCATCGACGGTAACTATCTGCTGCAAGATGGGGGCATCAGCCAATACCGGCAACGCCTCCAGGCGGGTAATTTCCGTTCGTAGCTGTGCCAGTTCGGCCGCATCAAGAGGTTGGTAGGAGTTACGCAGCAAATCCACCAGCGCTTTTTCGGCAACGGCATACTCAAAGTCTGGCGAGGCTTTGATTATCGCCTCCAATTGGCTGCTGGCACGGGTTAGTGAGTCCGCATCACCCTGTACCAGCAACTGATGTGCCTGATAGAAACGCTGCAGCGCCGGGCCATTTTGCGGTAGCAGCTGCGCCAAACGCTGTGCCAGTTGCTGCGGCCAAGGCTGTTTCAACGCCGCCGACAGGCTGGTAAGGAAATCCTGCTGAATTTTTAGCTGATTATCGGTGGTAATAAAGTAGCGTTTATCCAGCATGATCGAGCTGTCGGCATTATCCACCAGCCGCACCGACAGGAAGCATTGCTGGGCACGGTAATGGCGTTGGTTAACAAACTCGATATACAACGACTTGCCGGAGCTGCTCGGCCCGGCAAAATTGTAGTTGGTCTGATCGTGTACCAGGAACGTGGAATAGGTATTCAGCGCGTCGGTGACCAGTTCACTCACGCCAACCACATAAGAGAGCTGTGGCGTCCAGTTGCTGCAGCTGTTACCGCCCTGGATACGAATGTCGATATCACGCGGGTTGAGCAACACCGGCATAGTGGACACCGGAATGCGCTGAGACAGGGTCGCAATGCCGACAAAGGCGACGCAGGCAGACAGCGCCGCCAGGAAAGTCAGCCAGACCCAAAAGGGTGAGCGTTGATAAAAACGACCTGCCGCAGTGGGTAACAGGGTCTTTGGCTTGGTAGCCGGACGCGGCGGTATATAGGCGGGAGCCTCTTCTTCGCTGCCATCTTCCGGTTCATGCATTACTACGGCCACCTGGGGTACCAACGGCGGCGCATCTTCCCCCTCTTCACACCACATGACCGGTGCAGTCAGTTTATAACCGCGTTTGGGGACGGTGATGATGTATTCGGGGCTGTCTGGATCGCCGTCTTTCAGATATTTGCGCAGTTCGGAAATGCACTGGGTCACCACATGGTTGGTGACGATATTGCGCTTCCAAATGTTATCAATCAGCTCGTCGCGGCTGAGCACCTCGTCCGGGTGCTGAGCGAAGTACTGCAACATATCGATCAGGCGCGGTTCCAGCGTCCGTTGACGCCCATCACGGCTTATGCGGTTGTCGGCCGGGGTGATCAGCCACTCCCCGACGCGGAAAACAGGCTCTTGCATGGCGGAAATAACTCTGTGGACACTGAGGGCAAGGGCGCGATGATAGCATAACGACCCATAACTTGGGCCGCTCTCAGCAGATTAAGCATTCATAGTTCATATAATTCGAGCGGTAATCCGTCAGGATCGCTGAAAAAGGTAAAGCGGGATTGGGTATAGGGATCGACCCGAATTGGCTCGCAAACGACCCCGGTCGCCTGTAAATGCGCTATCGATGCCTCGATATCCTCTACGCTGAATGCCAGGTGACGCAGGCCACAGGCTTCCGGGCGGCTCGGCCTGGCTGGAGGAGATGGGAAAGAAAACAGTTCAATGACGTATTGGCCATTCAGCGCCAGATCGGCTTTCCAGGAGTCACGTTCTTCGCGGTAATATTCCGCTAACAGGGTGAACCCCAGGATATCGCAGTAAAAGTGCTTACTGACGGCGTAATCAGAACCAATCACCGCTATATGGTGAACCTGTCGTAATGCCAACATGGATGAACTCCGTAAGTTATTTAGTGACCCCTCACCCCAACCCTCTCCCACAGGGAGAGGGAGCTGATACGGAGCCGTAATCAGGTTTAAGAGTCAATCTGTGAGGTTTTCAGCACCTTCACCAGATAACGCCCATCCTCGGTCAACTTGGCCCCGTGGATATCGGTTTCAAAACCTGGATAGTGTTCGCCGATCGAGCACAGCATCAACAGGAAATCGAGCACCGCACGGCTCTCTTCAGTGATCATCTCCCCCGGCATCACGACCGGCACGCCCGGCGGATAAGGCAGGATCATGTTCGCCGCTACCTTGCCGACCAACTGGCCAATCTCGCAGGTTTCAACATTACCGCGCACCTGCTGCTGGAACATCTCATAAGGCGTCAGCTTCATCTCCGGCAGGACGTCAAACGCACGCAGCATCAGGCCCGGTAAATCGTGCTGGCGGATCAGTTGGTGGATCCCGGCAGCCAGATCCTGAATGCGCATATGGCGGTAGAAGTCCGGATCTTCAGCATACAGATCCGGCAGCATGTTTTTCACCCGCAGGTTAAGATCGTAAGCACGTTTGAAATCCGTCAGGCTGCGCAGCAGGCTCATCGCCTTGGTCTTGTCGATGCCAATGCTAAACAGGAACAGCAAGTTGTACGGGCCGGTTTTCTCCACCACGATCCCACGCTCATCCAGGTATTTCGCTACCAGCGCGGCAGGGATCCCGCTTTCCTCCAGCTCACCCAGTTCGTTCATCCCCGGCGTTAAAATGGTGACCTTGATCGGATCCAGATACATATGATCGCTGTCGGTCTGGCCGAAGCCATGCCAGTTGTCGTCTGGGTTCAACGGCCAGCACTGTGCCTCGTCAATCTCTTCCGGCTGCCAGATATCGAAGAACCAGGTGTCACTCTCGGCACGCAGGCGTTGCACTTCACGGCGAAAATGCAGGGCTCGCTCCACGGAGCGATTAATCATGCGCCGCCCCGGATTACCACGCAGCATCGCCGCAGCGGTTTCCATCGAAGCCACAATGCCGTAATGCGGCGAAGTGGTGGTGTGCATCATGTAGGCTTCATTAAAGGTGTTCTCGTCATAATCCCCTTTAATGTGGATCATCGAAGCCTGAGAGAACGCCGCCAACAGCTTGTGGGTCGACTGAGTTTCATAGATCACCTTGCCCGGGATGCGATCGCCACTCATGCCGCTCTTGCCGTCATAAATCGGGTGGAAATTGGTGTAAGGCACCCAAGCCGAATCGAAGTGGATCGACGCCACGTCCAGCGTTTGCTTGATGTAATCGGTGTTATACAGCAGGCCGTCATAGGTAGAGTTGGTGATCACCGCATGCACCGGCCAGCTGGCGTTGGCGGTGTCTGCCACCCGCTTGGCAATGCTGTCGCGGGTAAATTCGCGCTGGGGAATACCGCCTAAAATACCGTACGCGTTACGCAGCGGGCGCAGGTAAATCGGCACGATGTCACACATCATCAGCAGGTGACACAGCGATTTATGGCAGTTACGGTCAATCAGTACCGTGCTACCGGCAGGAGCCGAATACATGCCGACAATCTTGTTGGCGGTGGAGGTGCCGTTGGTCACCAGATAGCTCTGCTCCGCGTTGAACGTGCGGGCAATGTACTCCTCCGCCTCCAGATGCGGGCCGGTGTGATCCAGCAGCGAGCCGAGCTCCGTCACCGAGATGGAAATATCCGCCTTCAGGGTGTTGGCACCAAAGAAATCGTAGAACAGGCAGCCCACCGGGCTTTTCTGGAACGCGGTGCCCGCCATATGGCCCGGCGTACAGAAGGTATATTTCCCCTCCTTCACATAGGTGAACAGCGCCTTGGTCAGCGGGGGGGTGATGGTGTCCATATACTCATCGGTATACTGGCGAATGCGCTGGGCGATATCGTCGGCAGCGTTCAGACCATACTCGAAGAAATAGAGCACCATACGCATTTCGTGCAGATGGACGTCGAAAGTGGAGTGGGTGTTGATAAACGCATACAGCGGCAGGTATTCATTCAGCTCGTTGATTTCGCTGCACAGCTCCAGGCTGTATTCGTCCCAGTCGAAGATCACCCCACAGATACGCGCATTGTGTTCGATCAGCTTGAGCAGATCACCGCTGTTCTTCGGGAACACCAGTTGGAAACCCATTGAGGCCAGCGCCACGTGCAGCTCGCGGATAGGCTCGTCTTTGTAATAAACGCCCATCGGGCTCATGATCGCAATGATATTCATCGCAGCTATCCTTTAGTTAACTACCAATAGCTTATAACAACATAAAAAGCCTAGGCTGTCTTACGTGCATAAAAAAACCGCCCCGAGAGGCGGTTTCATATTGCTGAGTGGACGTTTGTAAGGGCTAGCATGTTCCCGCCGTAGGGGCGCCGCATGCTGCGCCCACTTAGCAATAACCGTAGTTCATCAGCCGTTGATAGCGACGGTTGAGCAACTCTTCGTTGTTCAGGCCATCCAGATCCGCCAGGTCCGCCAACAGTTGGGCTTTCAACGAAGCCGCCATTGCCGGTACGTCGCGGTGAGCGGAGCCCAAAGGCTCAGGGATCACAGAATCGATCAGCTTCAGCTCTTTCAGACGCGGTGCAGTGATGCCCATCGCTTCTGCGGCAATCGGTGCCTTATCGGCACTTTTCCACAGGATCGAGGCGCAGCCTTCCGGCGAGATCACCGAATAGGTGCTGTACTGCAGCATATTCACTTTATCGCCCACGCCGATCGCCAATGCCCCGCCGGAGCCGCCTTCGCCGATCACGGTGCAGATCACCGGGATATTCAGGCGAGACATTTCACGCAGGTTGCGGGCGATCGCCTCAGACTGGCCACGCTCTTCCGCACCCACGCCAGGATAAGCACCTGGGGTGTCGATGAAGGTGATCAGCGGCATCTTGAAGCGGGAGGCCATTTCCATCAGGCGCAGCGCTTTGCGATAGCCTTCCGGTGCTGGCATACCGAAGTTGCGGCGAATTTTCTCTTTGGTTTCACGCCCTTTCTGATGACCAATGATCATCACCGGGCGGCCATCGAGGCGCGCAATACCACCGACAATGGCTTTGTCATCGGCATAGGCGCGATCGCCTGCCAGCTCTTCAAAGTCGGTAAAGATGTGTTTGATATAATCCAGGGTATAAGGACGGCGCGGGTGGCGTGCCAATTGGGCAATCTGCCAGGCCCCAAGATCGGAAAAAATCTTGCGCGTCAGCTCAACGCTCTTCTCACGCAGGCGCTGAACCTCTTCGTCCAGATTAATATCTAATTTTTCGTCTTGACGGCTGACTGCGGTCAGCGAGTCAATTTTCGCTTCCAGCTCTGCAATCGGCTGTTCAAAATCAAGAAAATTCAGACTCATAGCATTCCTATTTTAGTCAAATTCCAGTTCCACCTGCTCATTACCTACCAAGGTCCGCAAATCTATCAACAAGCGGTCGGTCGGCGTCACGCGCCAAGTTGCACCAAAGCGCAATCTTGCCCGTGCATCTTCCCGTTGATAGTAGAGATGCACTGGAATCGTCCCCGAGCGATGGGGTTCCAAAGACTGACGGAGACGGTTCAAAAGCTGGTCATCAATTTGCCTGTCCGTCAGCGAGATAGCAAGCCCGCGAGCGTATTTTTCACGTGCTTCACTGATGTCCATTAATTCACGAGCGGTCATTTTAAGCCCGCCGTTAAAGTCATCAAAGCTGACCTGTCCAGTCGCGATCAGGATACGGTCTTTTTCCAACAAATGCTGGTATTTTTCCAAGGCATCGGTGAATAACATGATGTCCAGACGGCCAGAGCGGTCATCCAGCGTACAAATGCCGATGCGGTTGCCGCGTTTGGTCATCATGATCTTGGAGGCAATCACCAACCCGACGGCGGTAGTCATCTTGCCGCGATCCGTCGGATGCATATCTTTTAGACGCTGGCCACCGGCATAGCGTTCGATTTCTTTGAGGTACTGGGTGATCGGGTGGCCGGTTAGATACAGCCCCAGCGTTTCCCGTTCGCCATCCAACACCACCTGTTCCTGCCAAGGGGGGACGTTGGCGTAGGATTGCTCTACCTGCTCCGGCGCTTCCGCCAGCACGCCAAACATATCCGCCTGACCGATGGCTTCGGCTTTGGCGTGCTGATCGGCCGCTTTAAGCGCATCCCCCAGGGAGTTCATCAACGCGGCGCGATGAGGCCCCAGGCGATCGAACGCCCCGGACATGATCAGCTTTTCCAGAATACGGCGGTTGAGCTTTTTAATATCGGAGCGGGCGCACAGGTCGAACAGATCTTTAAAATACCCCTGCTCGCCAGAATTGCGCGCTTCGATAATCGCTTCGATCGGCCCTTCCCCCACGCCTTTGATGGCGCCGATGCCGTAGACGATCTCGCCCTCGTCATTAACGTGGAAGTGATACTGCCCGCTGTTGATGTCCGGCGGCAGGATTTTCAGGCCCATGCGCCAGCACTCATCCACCAGCCCCACCACCTTATCGGTGTTATCCATATCGGCGGTCATGACCGCGGCCATAAACTCGGCCGGATAGTGGGCCTTCAGCCACAGCGTCTGGTAAGACACCAATGCATAGGCAGCAGAGTGCGATTTGTTAAAGCCGTAACCCGCGAACTTCTCTACCAGATCGAAGATTTTTACCGACAATTCGCCGTCAATGCCGCGCGATTTGGCACCATCTTCAAAACCGCCGCGCTGCTTGGCCATCTCGACCGGGTTCTTTTTACCCATGGCACGACGCAGCATGTCCGCCCCGCCCAGCGTATAGCCAGCCAGTACCTGAGCGATCTGCATCACCTGTTCCTGATACAGGATGATGCCATAGGTCGGCTCCAGCACCGGCTTCAGCGATTCATGCTGCCACTGGATATCAGGGTAGGAGATCTCTTCGCGCCCGTGCTTACGGTCGATAAAGTTATCTACCATGCCGGACTGTAACGGGCCGGGGCGGAACAACGCCACCAGTGCGATCATGTCTTCGAAGCAGTCAGGCTTCAGACGTTTGATCAAATCCTTCATGCCGCGCGATTCAAGCTGGAATACCGCAGTGGTTTCCGAGCGTTGCAGCATGTCGAAGCTTTTCTTGTCCTCAAGCGGAATGGCCGCGATATCTATCGGCTCCAACCCGGTTTTGGCGCGACGGGCGTTGATCATCTCCAACGCCCAGTCGATGATGGTCAGGGTACGCAGGCCGAGGAAGTCGAACTTCACCAGCCCGGCATATTCCACATCGTTCTTGTCAAACTGGGTAACCGGGTGGTTACCTTCGGCATCGCAATAGAGCGGTGCAAAGTCGGTGATCTTGGTTGGCGCAATCACCACGCCCCCGGCGTGTTTACCGGCGTTACGCGTCACGCCTTCCAGCTTGCGCGCCATGTCTATCAGCGCTTTGACCTCTTCGTCTGCCTCATAGATTTCCGGCAGTTGCGGCTCTGCCGCAAAGGCTTTTTCCAGCGTCATGCCCGGATCGGGCGGCACCAGCTTGGAGATACGGTCGACGAAGCCATAAGGGTGGCCCAACACGCGCCCCACGTCGCGGATAACCGCCTTCGCCGCCATGGTACCGAAGGTGATGATCTGCGATACCGCCTCACGGCCATACATCTCCGCCACGTGCTCGATAACCAGGTCGCGTTTTTCCATGCAGAAGTCGACGTCGAAGTCGGGCATCGAGACACGTTCCGGGTTCAGGAAGCGTTCGAACAGCAGGTCAAACTCCAGCGGGTCGAGATCGGTGATTTTCAGCGCATAGGCCACCAGCGAGCCGGCACCAGAGCCACGCCCCGGGCCTACCGGCACGTCGTTATCTTTCGACCACTGGATGAATTCCATTACGATCAGGAAGTAGCCCGGGAATCCCATCTGGTTGATCACTTTCAGTTCCAGATCCAGACGCTCATCGTATTCAGGACGTCGTTCGGCACGGACTTCAGGGTCCGGGAACAGGAATTCCAGACGTTCTTCCAACCCCTCTTTGGACTTGAGCACCAGGAAATCTTCGGTGGTCATATCGCCAGTGGGGAACTGTGGCAGGAAATATTCGCCCAAACGGATGGTGACGTTACAGCGCTTGGCAATTTCCACACTGTTTAGCAACGCTTCCGGGATGTCGGCAAACAGCTCGCACATCTCCTCTTCGCTGCGCATGTACTGTTGCGGGCTGTAGTTTTTCGGGCGTTTGGGATCGTCGAGCGTGAAGCCATCATGGATCGCTACGCGGATCTCATGGGCGTCAAAGTCATCTTCCACCAGGAAACGGACGTCGTTGGTGGCGACTACCGGCAACCCACGTTCGGTCGCCAGGGCTACGGCGGCGTGCAGATAGTTTTCTTCATCCCCACGGCCGGTGCGGATCAGTTCGAGATAATAGCTGTCCGGGAAATGCTGCTGGTAAAACTCCAGGCACTGATCGACCAGGGCCTGGTTGCCACGCAGCAGAAACTTGCCGACGTCGCCCATGCGTGCACCGGAAAGCAGGATCAACCCGCTGCGGTGTTCTATCAGCCAGTCGCGATCGATCACCGGGCCTGCCGGGCCATAACCGCGCTGATACGCCCTGGAGATTAATAGGGTGAGGTTTTGATAGCCAACGTTATCGGCTGCCAGCACGGTAAGCTGTGCCAGCTCATCGCCCAGCTCTTCGCTTTGCACATGGAAATCCGCACCGATGATCGGTTTGATCCCGGCACCGTGCGCACTGCCATAAAACTTCACCAGACCACACATATTGGTGAAGTCGGTGACGGCCAAGGCTGGCATGGCTAACGCGGCAGCTCTTTTCACCAACGGGCCGATCTTGGCTAATCCATCTATCATGGAGTAGTCACTGTGCACGCGCAGATGAATAAAACGAGGTTCGGCCATATCCAGATACCAACGTGTTGGGGTTCAGCTTGCTGAACCGGGGTTACATTAGGGTGTGGGGAAGATCACCGTAGCCATTTCCCCTCACCCCGACCCTCTCCCAAAAGGAGAGGGGGCGTAATATTAAGCATCGTGTGAACTATGCGGCTTGGTTACTTAGCTGACGAGCCAGACTCCAGCGCCCGTCTTACCGGGGCAAAGCTGCGACGATGATGCTCGGTAGCCCCCAACACGGCCAGCTTTTCCAGATGGAACGCGGTGGGATAGCCCTTGTGTTGGGCAAAGCCGTAATCCGGGAAAATCGCATCCAGCTCGGTCATTTCGCGATCGCGGGTTACCTTCGCCAGAATTGACGCGGCACTGATCTCCGCAACCCGGCTATCCCCTTTCACCACCGCTAACGAGCGCATCGGCAATTTGGGGCAACGGTTGCCGTCAATCAACACCATGTCCGGTGCGATATGCAAACCCGCTACCGCGCGCTGCATCGCCAGCATGGTGGCATGCAGGATATTCAGTTGGTCGATTTCGACCGGCTCAGCACGCCCCAGGCTCCAGGACAGCGCCTTTTCCACGATCTCGTCGTATAACGCCAGGCGGCGCTTCTCGCTGAGCTTTTTGGAATCCGCCAGGCCAACAATCGGCCGTGCAGGATCGAGGATCACCGCAGCGGTCACAACGGCGCCCACCAAAGGCCCGCGTCCCACTTCATCCACACCGGCAAACAGCCGGGCGGCAGGGTAAACAAAGGGTTCCATCATGCTTTTGCCAGCTCCAACACAGCCTGAGCGGCCTGTTCATCGGCACCACAGCGAATGCTCTGATGCAGTTCAAGGAAGGTTTGTTTCAACAGCTCCGCCTGCGGGCTGTCTTCCAGCAGCGGCAATAACGCCGCGGCCAGCTTATCCGGTACACAATCGTGTTGCAGCAGTTCGGTGACGATTTCACGCCCCGCCAGCAGGTTAGGCAATGAGACATACGGGGTTTTCACCAGCCGCTCCGCCAGCCAGAAGGTAAATGGCTTCATGCGGTAACCCACCACCATCGGGCATTTTGCCAACATGCATTCCAGCGCTGCGGTGCCGGAAGCCAACAGAGCTGCATCGCTGGCCACCATCGCCTCACGCCCTTTGCCATCCAGCAGGTGAACCTTAAGCTCAGGCGCGACCTCGGCCTTGATGCGTTCAAACTGCTCACGGCGCTTGGCGTTGACCAAAGGCACCACCACTTCCAGATCGGGATAATGCTCGCGTAGCAATTGGGCGGTACGCAGGAAGTCACCACTGAGCATTTCCACTTCGGCATTACGGCTGCCGGGTAGCAATGCCAAACAGCGAGCGCCCGGGTCAATGCCCAGCGTAGCGCGTGCGGCCAGCTTATCCGCCTGCAATGGCATCGCATCGGCCATGGTATGACCAATAAAGCGGCAAGGGACGTTGAAACGATCGTAAAACGCTTTTTCGAAAGGGAGGAACGCCAACACCAGGTCGGTCGCTTTACCAATTTTGAAAACGCGTTTCTGACGCCAGGCCCACACGGACGGGCTGACATAGTGAATAGTGCGGATACCGCGCTGTTTCAGGCGGCCTTCCAGCGTGAGGTTGAAATCTGGCGCATCGATACCGACAAACACGTCAGGCTTCAGCTCACTGAACCGGCGGGTCAGATCCTTGCGGATCTTCAACAGGCGTGGCAGACGCTCAAGCACCTCTACCACGCCCATCACCGCCAGCTCTTCCATTTCGTACCAGGTTTCACACCCTTCGGCCTGCATCAGCGGGCCAGCGACACCGACAAAGCGGGCGCTTGGGTAGTGCGTCTTAAGCGCACGAATTAATCCGGCACCCAAAATATCACCGGAGGTTTCCCCGGCGACCAATCCGATAGTCAATGGACGATTTGGCATAACTCAGCGAATAATCCCACGGGTAGAACGCGCAAAGAAATCGAGGAACTGCTGTACCACTGGCTGCTGTTGCGCCAGGGTTTCGATCTCTGCTTTAGCCTCGTCGAAGGTCTTCTCGCTGCGATAGAGGATCTTGTAGGCATTACGGATCGCCTGCATTTGATCCTTATCAAAACCACGGCGTTTCAGACCTACGGCGTTGATACCAAATGGCGTCGCGTGGTTACCCTGCGCGATGACAAAAGGTGGTACGTCCTGAGCGACACCGGAGCAACCACCGACCATCACATGGGCACCAATCACACAGAATTGGTGGATCGCGGTCATGCCGCCAATGATGGCGAAATCGTCGATCTCCACATGACCTGCCAGCGTAGCGTTGTTGGCCAACACGCAGGAATTGCCTACCACGCAGTCATGAGCAACGTGCACGTTGACCATCAGCAGGTTGTCATTACCGACTTTGGTCAGGCCCGTTCCCTGTGCAGTACCGCGATGAATGGTGACGCTCTCACGAATGCGGTTACGATCGCCGACTTCAACCCGAGTCGGTTCGCCAGCGTATTTGAGATCCTGATTCACTTCGCCGATAGAGGCAAACTGATAGATCTCGTTATCGCGGCCAATCTTGGTGATACCGTTCACCACCACATGCGATTTGAGGACCGTACCCGCGCCGATTTCCACCTGGGAGCCGACGTAGCAGAAGGGACCTATATGCGCACCAGCGCCGATAACGGCGCCTTCTTCAACGATCGCGCTTGGATGGATAAAGGCGGTTTTATCAATCACGGATTATGCCTCCCGGCTGCGGGCACACATCATGGTTGCTTCGCAGACAATTTTTCCATCGACGGTCGCCACGCCTTTAAAGCGGGTCAGACCACGACGGGTTTTCTCGAAAGTGACTTCCATAATCATCTGATCGCCAGGCACCACAGGGCGCTTGAAGCGAGCTTCGTCAATACCGGCGAAATAGTACAGCTCGCCCGGTTCCAGTTTACCCACGCTCTTAAATGCCAGGATACCCGTGGCCTGAGCCATAGCTTCCAAAATCAGCACGCCTGGAAAAATCGGTTTACCAGGGAAATGCCCCTGGAAAAACGGCTCATTAACGGATACGTTCTTCACTGCACGCAGATATTTATGCTCTTCGAAATCCAATACACGGTCAACCAGCAAGAATGGATAACGGTGAGGAAGCAGTTCCAGAATTTCTGCAATATCTAGAGTATGAGTGTCAGTAGTCAAAATACTCTTCCTGTCTCTAAAAACTGATGGCATCAACAACACGGCCTGCGTTGACCCCAAAAAGGAGATCATCAGGCAGGCCGCAAATTAACAACTCTTTGCGCTTTTGGCATCATTGCCAACGCGTTTCGTTTTATACCCAGCATCCCGGGCCGTGGTGATTAGTCTTTTCCGACTTTTCGTTCGACAGCTTTCAAGCGCTTGCTAATCTCATCGATATTCATCACCAACGCCGCGGTTTTACGCCAAACTTTGTTGGGTTGTAACGGAATGCCAGAGGAGTATACCCCAGGTTCGGTGATTGGTCGCATAACCATTCCCATCCCGGTGACAACTACCTGGTCAGCAATCTCCATGTGACCATTGATCACACTGGCGCCGCCGATTTGGCAATAGCGCCCGATTTTCAGGCTACCCGCCATGATCACACCGCCCGCGACGGCGGTATTCTCGCCAATCACCACGTTGTGTGCAATCTGACACTGGTTATCTATGATAACACCATTCCCAATCTGGGTGTTATCCAAGGCGCCACGGTCGATGGTGGTACAGGCACCAATCTCAACGCGATCGCCAATAATCACCGTGCCAAGCTGCGGGATCTTGATCCAGTTGCCACGCTCGTTGGCGTAGCCGAAACCGTCCGCACCAATTACCGTTCCCGATTGGATCAGGCAGTGCTGGCCGATTTCCACTTCATGATAAATCGTCACGTTGGCCCACAGACGCGTACCTGCGCCGATGCGTGCCTGCTTGCCGATAAAGCAGCCCGGGCCAATGACCACGTTATCGCCCAGTTCAACACCGGATTCGATAACCGCGTTCGCCCCAATAGCAACGTTCTGCCCCAGCTTGGCCTCAGGAGAGATCACCGCGCTTGGCGCGATATCTGCTGCGGGTGCTGGCGTGGTGTCCATCAACTGCGCCATACGCGCATAGGTCAGGTAAGGGTTTTTAACTACCAGCGCTGCGCTACGGCAGTGTGGTAGGTCTGCTTCGGTGAGTACCACAGCACTCGCCTGGCAGGAAGCCAGCTGCTGTTGGTAGCGGCTGTTTGACAAAAACGTGATTTGGCCAGGCTGTGCGGAATGCATAGAAGCAATGCCGGTGATGACGAGATCGCCATCACCGTGCAATTGTGCATCCAACTGCTGCGCTAAATCAGCCAGTCGAATTGAAGGCATGGCGTTATTTAACCTGTTTCAGCACGTCTGCAGTAATATCTTTGCCTGCCGCGAAGTAAGCAGTAGCGTTAACATCGACGACGACGTCATAGCCTTCTTTGCTGGCAATGACTTTCACTGCATCCTGAATACGGCTCAGGATCTTGTTACGCTCTTCCATCTGGCGACGACGATTGTCCTGCTCGAAAGCCTGCGCTTTCTGAGAGAACTTCTCACGCTGAGCCATCACGTCTTTTTCCATCTTGGTGCGATCGCTGGCTTTCATGGTAGAACCATCACGCTGCAGTTTCTGCATTTTGGTTTGCAGATCGCGTTCCATGTTCTGGAGTTCGCCTGCACGGCCTTTGAATTCGCTTTCCAATTGCTTGGCTACGGTTTCACGAGCTGGCAGCTGTTGGAAAATGCTAGAAACGTTAACAACAGCAATCTTGTCAGCTGCCTGAACGCCTGCAGAAGCAGCCATTGCTAAACCGAGGCCTGCGGCACATAACCACTTTTTCACTATAAACTCCTTACCATCACCCATTTGTGTCACATGACACTTTTGAAAGTACACAATCTGCCAGACTTATCACATTACACAATGAGATTTCTCTCGCTATGAGCTTGTTTAAGCCTGGCATTTGCGATTCTTGTACCGCTATGCCCACGGGTGAAACCGGTTATTACCAGGTTTTACCGATGTTAAACTGGAACTGCTCCGACCTGTCGCCGTCGTATTTCTTGATCGGATCCGCATAGGAGAAGACCAACGGCCCCAGTGGAGACATCCACTGCAGCGCAAGACCGGCAGACACGCGAATGTTGCTCGCTTTGCTGTAGTCTGGCACCCCGTACATCAGCGTCTGATCGGTGTTTTCCCAGTGGGTATCCCACACGGTACCGGCATCGATAAACAGCGAAGTACGCACCGAGTTGGCGTATTTCTCGCTGAGGAACGGCGTAGGCGTGATCAACTCCATGCTTGCCACGGCCATGGCGTTACCGCCCACCGCATCGTTCGAGCTACAAATCGGCTGAGCGGTGCTGGTGCCTGGCGCGTACTGGCAAGAATACGAGTTGGAGTTGTAGTACACGGCTTTCGGACCAATGGTGTTGGACTGGAAGCCACGTACGGTACTTGAACCACCCGCATAGAAGTTTTCATAGAACGGCATTTCTTTACCGCCCAACCCATCGGCATAGCCCAGACGGCCACGACCCAGCAACACCCAGGTCTTGTCATCGTTAAGCGGCATATACTGCGCGGTGTCCAACGTCATCTTGTAGTATGAGTTGTCGGAACCCGGCACGGTCACCTTGGTGTTGAACGTAGTGCGGTTACCCTGGGTAGGGAAGTAACCACGGTCCAGATTATTATAGGTCCAGCCCAGGTTCAGCGTGAAGTCATCGGCTGTAAAGCTGGCACGATCCATATAGTCAGGATAATCGCCCATCGAGTTCAGATAGCGCCACATGGCAATCTGCGGCTGCATTTCTGACAAGGAGTTATGGACGTAACCCAGGCCAGCACGCAGCGAGTTGTTCTCGTTGATTGGGAAGCCCAGCGTGCCGTCAATACCATAACTGCTGTTGGTATAGTCAGACAGATCGGCATTATTCGCTTTAAAGTCGTTATAGAAGATACGGCCGCCCAGACTCACACCGTCAACGGTGAAGTACGGGTTGGTCACCGACAGCTCGGTATAGGTCTGGTAGTCGTTCTTGGTGCCGCTGATGCCAACAGAGTAGCCCGTGCCCAGCCAGTTATCCTGCTGGACACCCGCCTGGAAGCTGACGCCACTTTCAGTACCGTAACCCACACCAAAGTTCAGCGTCCCGGTGTTACGTTCTTTCACCTTATAGGTGATATCAACCTGATCGGGAGAACCCGGTACACGCTGGGTTTCAACATCGACCGTCTCAAAGTAACCCAGACGGTTCAGACGCTCTTTACCTTGCTCGACCTGATCGTTACCCAGCCACGCCCCTTCCATCTGGCGCATTTCGCGGCGCAGAACGGAATCTTTACTGGTGTCGTTGCCTTCGAACTTGATGCGACGAACATAGAAACGGTTACCCGCATCGATGTTGACGTTCAGCTTCACGGTTTTATCCGCGTCGTTGATTTCAGGTTGAGTCTGTACGCGAGGATAAGCGTAACCATAACGGCCAAACATCTTCTTGATGTTATCTTCCATTTTGGTCACTTTGGTGCCGTTAAACAGCTCACCCGGCTCAATCTTGGTCAACTGGGCCACTTCTGCCGAATGACCGGCCAGGTTGCCATTCACCACCACGCCGGAAAGCTTGTACTGCTCGCCTTCGGTGATGTTAACGGTGATATAGATGCCTTTTTTATCTGGCGTCAGGCTGACCTGCGTCGAATCGATATTGAAACGGGCATAGCCGCGATCCAGATAGAAGCTGCGCAGGCTCTCAAGGTCCCCCGCCAGCTTTTGCTTCTGATATTTGCGATCGGCCACTACGTTCCACCACGGCACGTCATCACGCAACTGGAAGTGCGCGATCAGCTCATCGTTGGTGAAGGCATGGTTGCCGACAATGTTGATTTGTTGAATCTTGGCGGAAACCCCTTCCGTGAACACCAGTTTCAGGTCAACACGGTTACGCGGCAACGGCGTGACAACGGCTTTCACCGAGGCACTGTATTTACCGACGCTGTAGTAGAAGTCTTCCAACCCTTTTTCAATGCTGGATAAGGTGGTGCGGTCGAGTGCTTCACCAACCCGGACGCCAGAGGCTTCCAGGTTTTGCTTGAGCATGTCATCTTTCACCGATTTGTTACCGGAGAAAGTGATGCTGGCAATGGTAGGGCGTTCCTTAACCTGAACAATCAGCGTATCACCATCGCGCAGTACGCGAACGTCCTCGAAGTTGCCAGTGGCAAACAAGGCACGGATGGTATTACCGATATCATCATCAGAGACGGTATCGCCTACGCGAACCGGCATGTTGAGTAACGCCGCACCGACGGCGACTCGTTGCAGGCCTTCGAAATGAATATCCTTCACTACGAACCCGTCTGCACCGTATACGGTGGCGCTGCCAAACAGCAGCGACGCTATGAGCAACTTTTTCATCGCCATCGTTGTTATGCGTTCTTCCTAACCTGTCCCCGCCCCTAAAGACGAGAAAAATCATTGAAAAGTGCAAGACCCATCAGCAGTACCAACAAGATCGAACCAATGCGGTAGCTGTAGTCCTGTACTCGCTCAGAAACTGGCCCCCCTTCAGCTTTTCTATCGCCAGGAAGAGGAGATGCCCACCATCTAATACCGGTAATGGGAAGAGGTTGATGATCCCTAAGTTGACGCTAATCAACGCCAGAAACATCATATAATACACAAAACCCACCTCTGCTGATGCCCCTGCTCCCTGTGCAATGGAAATCGGGCCACTCAGGTTGTTCAGCTTCACATCACCGGTAATCAATTTACCTATCATGCTGACCGTAAGGTGCATCAGCTGCCAGGTTTTGTCCCCCGCCTGATACAGCGCAGAGAACGGCCCATATTGACGGATGGTCTTGTACTCATCCGGCAGAGGGATAACTTTAGGTATAATCCCGGCAAACCCCAACGCTTTGTCTTTTCCCACCGGCTTTGTATCTGGTATCAGCGTTAAAGACAAGGGGGCGCCGTTTCTTTCTATCTCTAAAACCAGCGGTTGCCCCGGTGCGTTGTGGATACGTTTAACCAACGTAACCCAACGGCCAAGTGGCTGACCATCGACTTTAACGATCCTGTCCCCCGCTTGTAAACCTGCCTTTTGCGCAGCTGACCCGGCCTGGACTTCTGCCAGCACGGATTCAATCTGCGGGCCACGCGGGATCATGCCTAGAGAACGCACGGGATCTTCTTTGTCCGGCTCAAAGCTCCAGTGGCGCAAATCCAGGGTCTTGCTCACCTTTTGTGAAGAACCAAACGGGGCAATTTCCACCTCGGTTTGCGTATCACCGATTTTGGTCACCAACGCCAGACGAACAGATTCCCAATCAGGCGTTTCGATACCGTCAACGGACTTAAGTTCCATTCCCGGAGAAATTTCGGCATGGGCGGCAATGGATTGCGGAGTAATTTCACCGATGACCGGGCGGTAACTCGGCACGCCGATGATAAAGACGATCCAATAGGCAAGAATGGCAAACAGGAAATTGGCAATGGGGCCCGCGCTGACAATCGCCGCGCGCTGCAAGACGGTTTTATTGTTGAACGCCTCATGACGCAGCTCGGGAGCTACCGTTTCGACGCGCTCATCAAGCATTTTGACATAGCCGCCAAGGGGGATCATGGCGACGACATATTCGGTGCCCTGACGATCGGTGCGGCGCCATAGTGCACGGCCAAAGCCGATAGAGAAACGCTCCACACGGACGCCACAGCGGCGGGCCACCCAAAAGTGCCCGAACTCATGCACGGTGATCAATATACCCAGAGCGATAATAAACGCGACCAAGTTCCAGAGTACGCTGACCATAGAATCCCTTTACTCCCCCGCCGATGACGGATTAAAACACTAACAGCATCAAGCAGGCAAATACCGGTACCGCTGCGGTCAGGCTATCGATACGATCCAGAATACCGCCGTGCCCCGGGATCAGATGACCACTGTCCTTGATACCGGCTTCACGTTTGAACATGCTTTCCGTCAGATCGCCCAACACCGAAGCCAGGGCCGCAATCACCGAACAGACCAATAGGGTCATAGGCACCACGTTTAGCGGCGCGTAGCGGCCAAACAGCCACGAAATCACGGCAGACGTGACCAGCCCGCCGACCAGCCCTTCCCAGGTTTTGCCCGGGGAGACCTTCGGGGCCAGCTTGTGTTTGCCAAACAGCTTGCCGAACATGTAGGCGCCAGAATCTGCGCCCCAGACCAGCAGCATAACGTACAGCAACCACCAGGCACCGGTAAAATGATTCTCTTCATAGCCGAACTGACGCAGTGCCAGCATGCCCCAGAAAAACGGCACGATGGTCAACAGGCCAAAGACCAGCCGCAAGGTGCGCGAATTACGCCACAGCGCCGCCGAGCCTGGATAGAACAGCACCAGAAGCAGAGCCACCAGCCACCATCCCAGCGATAACCACAGCGGGCCAGCGATCTGCAATTGGTGAACAGACTGATGGTAGGCAGGCACGCTGAGCATCATCAGCGCCAATAGGAAACCGCACAATATCGCCAACCAGATACGTTGGGGGCGGGCAGCAAAGCCAGCCAACTGCCCCCACTCCCAGGCGGCTAACATGCACACAGCGAGTGTTACCAGGGCAAAGCCCATCGGCGGCAGCAAGAACAGCGCTGCGATAACAATCGGAATTAAAATCAGAGCCGTTATGATGCGAGACTTCAGCAAAAGTTCCCCCTAGGACGCATTGGCGTCGATAGGTGTTGTTCCTCCGAAGCGACGCTCGCGTTGTGCAAATGCATTCAGCGCACCTTCAAAGACAAGTTCATCAAAATCTGGCCAGAGTACATCAGTAAAGTAAAGCTCGGCGTAAGCAATTTGCCACAACAAAAAGTTACTGATGCGATGTTCGCCACCGGTACGGATCACCAGATCCACCGGAGACAGATCGCTCATACAGACGCGCTCGCCCAGTAACTCTTCGCTGATCTGATCTACGCACAGCGTACCTTGCTGCACTTGCTCGGCCAGATCCTTCACTCCCTGAATAATATCCCAACGGCCACCGTAATTGGCGGCAACGTTAAGCGTCAGGCCATCGTTATTTTCTGTCAGTTGCTCCGAGCGGCGGATACGCTCTTGCAAACGTGCGCTGAACCGGCTGACATCGCCGATCACACGCAACCTGACATTATGTTTATGCAGGCTTTTTACTTCGCTGTCCAGTGCGCGGACAAAAAGCTCCATCAACGCGGAGACTTCCTGCGCCGGGCGGTTCCAGTTTTCGCTGCTGAAGGCATAAAGCGTGAGTGCATCTAAATGGTGACTGGCGGCAAAACTGACCGCGCGGCGTACCGATTTCACCCCTGCTTTATGACCGAAGACACGTAACTTGCCCTGGCGTTTAGCCCAACGCCCATTGCCGTCCATAATGATCGCGACATGACGTGGCCCATGAGCAGAAAGATTAGCTTCTTGTTGGTTTGCGGACGACATAACTCGTACTTATTTCCTCGGTAGAAACACCACAGCCTTGCCGGAATATCGGACCTTACGCGCAAAAAAAGCCGTGTGCCTGACACAGCTTTTCAGTCTGCCTGCCTGATGCCCCAAGGAGCTCCCGGCAAAGATTGGCGTAAGTTTTCCCCGTCTTCTGGCTTGGCACTGCCCTATTGGCCGCGTTTGTCAGGTAAAAAGGGCTGCCAATCCGGCCATTATTCAACGGTATAACCGGTGATTATGGCGCAGACTATAACACCTCCGTGAAGCCTGAACAAACGGCCACACGGCGGCCTGGCGAGTTTACCAGCAAATTCAGACAATGTAGCAGAGCCGAATTTACCCACAGCATAACCCGCTCAAGTGATTAAACCCGCAGGTTACGAACCAGACCGCCAGCCACCTCACGCGCCTGACGATCGATCTCCAGCACCATCTCAATGCTGGTGGGCTCCGCCAGCGCCATACATTCAACAACCTTTTGGTTCACGGCTGAAATATCAGTGAAACGAATTTGTTGCTGCAAAAATGCCGCTACGGCAATTTCATTGGCCGCGTTGAGTGCGGTGGTCGCCGCCTGGCCTGCGTCGAAGGCTTCGATCGCCAAATACAGGCAAGGATAGCGCTCACGTTCCGGCTCAGAGAAGGTCAGCGCCCCGATACGGCAGAAATCGAGCGCTGCCACCCCGGAGTGGACCCTCTGCGGATAAGCCATGGCATGGGCGATAGGCGTGCGCATATCCGGCGTTCCCAGTTGGGCCAGCACGCTACCATCGGCATAGCGCACCATGGAGTGGATCACCGACTGCGGGTGGAGGATCACTTCCATCTGCTCTGCCGAGGCGTTGAACAGCCAGCGAGCCTCGATATACTCCAGCCCCTTGTTCATCATGGTGGCGGAATCTACCGAGATTTTGCGCCCCATCGACCAGTTGGGATGCGCACAGGCCTGATCCGGCGTCATAGTGGCGAACTGTTCCATTGGCGTAGTACGGAACGGGCCACCGGAACCGGTCAGCACGATGCGCGAAACGCCGTGGGCTTCCAGAGAGCTATACCCCAGTTGGCGTTGGATGCTTTCTGGCAGGCTCTGGAAGATAGCGTTGTGCTCGCTGTCCAGCGGCAGTAGCTGTGCCTGGCTCTTTTGCACCGCGTCCATAAACAAGCGGCCACAGGTGACCAGAGACTCTTTGTTCGCCAGCAGCACCTGCTTACCGGCACGAATAGCGGCCAGGGTGGGCAACAGCCCAGCGGCCCCGACAATGGCGGCCGTCACCTGGTCGACGTCGTCTAATGCGGCCAGCTCGCAGGCTGCCTTTTCACCTGCCAACACGTCGGTTTTCACACCGTTTTCTGCCAGCACGGCGCGTAACTCATTGGCGGCCTGCTCATCGGCCATTGCCGCATAGCTCGGGCGGAACTCTATGCACTGTTGCGCCATGACCGCCACATTACGGCCAGCTACCAGTGCCTTGATCGCGAAAAGGTCGGGATTTTCCCTGACCACGGCCAGGGTGCTGGTGCCCACGGAACCGGTGGAACCCAGAATTGTCAGTTGCTTCATGAGGTCGCTCTGAATCTACTGCGTGATGAGATCGGAAGTACACCACAGTGTAACTTGCATCACGGCTGGTTTACGCTCTGCGCGTACGATAAAACGAGATCTGCACCACAAAAAATAAAGCGCCGCCAAGGCGACGCTCTATTTCAAGGCGATGGAGATTAGAAATCCATCAGTTCTTTTTCTTTATCGGCCAATGCCGCATCAAGCAGTTTGATGTAGGCATCGGTCATTTTCTGGATATCGTCTTGTGAACGGCGATCTTCATCTTCGCTGATTTCTTTGTCTTTCAGCAGTGCCTTCACTTTATCGTTGGCATCGCGGCGCACGTTACGCACGGCCACACGGCCCTGCTCGGCTTCGCCACGTACAACCTTGATCAGATCCTTACGGCGCTCTTCCGTCAGCGGAGGAAGCGGAACGCGGATCACGGTGCCAGCCGAGCTTGGGTTCAGGCCCAGATCGGAAGACATAATGGCTTTTTCTACTGCCTGGCCCAGAGAACGGTCAAACAGGTTGATCGCCAGCGTACGGGAATCTTCTACCGTGACGTTGGCCAGTTGGCGCAGCGGCGTTGCTGCACCGTAGTATTCCACCATGATGCCGTCCAGGATGCTTGGAGAAGCACGGCCAGTACGGATCTTGCTGATTTGGTTTTTGAATGCTTCGACGCTTTTTTCCATGCGTGAATCAGCATCTTTTCTGATTTCATTAATCACGTTGCGAACCCTTGGAAGCTGGTTACTTGGCAGGCTGTACTGAAAAGTATAGCCCGTGAATTTTACTTATCAGAAGCACACAACGCCTGGCGTTACCCGCTCCTGCGAAATTTGGCCAAACAGCCGTTATTTGGTGATCAGAGTACCTTCGTTCTCACCCATCACCACGCGACGCAGTGCGCCCGGCTTGTTCATGTTGAATACGCGGATCGGCAAGCCATGATCGCGGGCCAGCGTAAACGCCGCCAGATCCATCACTTTTAACTCACGCTCCAACACGTCCTGGTAGGTGATCTGTTCGTACAGCGTTGCGTCCGGGTTTTTCACCGGGTCAGCGGAGTATACACCATCCACTTTAGTCGCTTTCAATACCACATCGGCTTCAATTTCGATGCCGCGCAGGCAGGCCGCAGAATCCGTGGTAAAGAACGGGTTACCCGTACCGGCGGAGAAAATCACCACGCGGTTGTTACGCAGCAGGCTGATCGCCTCTGCCCAGCTGTAGTTGTCACATACGCCATTCAACGGAATGGCAGACATCAGGCGGGCGTTCACATAGGCACGGTGCAGTGCATCACGCATAGCCAGGCCGTTCATCACGGTAGCCAGCATTCCCATGTGGTCGCCCACTACGCGGTTCATGCCGGCTTGTGCCAGACCTGCACCACGGAAAAGATTGCCACCGCCAATAACTACACCGACCTGGATGCCCAGCTCGACCAGCTCTTTTACTTCCTGAGCCATGCGATCCAAAACGCTAGCGTCGATCCCAAAGCCTTCTGCACCTTGCAGGGCTTCACCACTCAGTTTGAGCAGGATACGCTGATAAACGGGTTTTGCATTGGTTGCCATGGTGTTCTGTCCTAAGAAGCAGTAGTAATAGTATTGGGGTTTTCAACCGATTAGCCTGGGCACGCGGGGCCCACCATCGGCGTTTCTCTGGCTGGATAAAATGGAGCCGCCTCGCGGCGGCTCCATTAACAGCATTAAGACTGTTTGCTCATTGCTGCAACTTCAGCAGCAAAGTCAGCTTCAACTTTCTCGATGCCTTCACCCACTTCAAAGCGGATGAAATTGGTTACGTCAGTGTTGTGCTCTTTCAGCACCTGAGCAACGCTCTTGCTTGGTTCGATCACGAAAGGCTGACCGGTCAGAGAGACTTCGCCGGTGAATTTCTTCATGCGGCCTTCAACCATCTTCTCTGCGATTTCTTTCGGCTTGCCAGACTGCATGGCGATGTCCAACTGAACTTGGTACTCTTTCTCTACCACTTCAGCAGACACGTCTTCAGGCTTGACGAATTCAGGCTTGCTAGCGGCAACGTGCATTGCCAGCTGCTTAACCAGCTCTTCATCCGCGCCTTTGGTAGCGGCAACCAGAACACCGATGCGAGCACCGTGCAGGTAGCTACCCAACACGTCGCCTTCCAGGGAAGCAATGCGGCGAATGTTGATGTTCTCACCGATTTTTGCCACCAGCGCAACGCGCTCTTCTTCGAACTGCGCTTTCAGCACGTCAACGTCAGTGATTTTGCCAGCAAAAGCCGCATCCAACACTTTGTCAGCGAAAGCCTGGAAACCGCCGTCTTTAGCAACGAAGTCGGTCTGGCAGTTAACTTCCACGATCATGCCGAAGTTGCCTTCGATCTTGGTTTTGATCACGCCGTCAGCAGCTACGTTGCCTGCTTTTTTCGCCGCTTTGATCGCGCCAGATTTACGCATGTTCTCGATTGCCAGCTCGATGTCGCCGTTAGATTCGATCAGCGCTTTTTTGCAATCCATCATACCTGCGCTGGTACGCTCACGCAGTTCTTTTACCAGGGCAGCGGTAATATCAGCCATTTCTTTTTCCTCGGTTATCTCGCTCGGAGATAGTTCTCATTCAGATAAGCAAAGGGGCCCTTAAAGGCCCCCCTAACCAACATATTCAATACCTGGTTAATAAGGGCTTGACCTTATTATTCAGCTTCTACGAAGCTTTCTTCCGCCTGAACGGCCAGATCTTGAGAACGACCTTCACGGATGGCGGCAGAAACGGCGGTCAGGTACAATTTGATTGCACGGATTGCGTCGTCGTTACCAGGGATGATGAAGTCAACGCCGTCTGGATCGGAGTTGGTATCAACGATAGAGAATACCGGGATACCCAGGTTGTTGGCTTCTTTGATCGCGATGTGTTCGTGATCGGCATCGATAACAAACAGAGCGTCTGGCAGACCACCCATGTCCTTGATACCACCCAGGGAGTTTTCCAGCTTGGCCAGTTCACGAGTGCGCATCAGCGCTTCTTTCTTGGTCAGCTTGTCGAAGGTGCCGTCTTGGGACTGGATTTCCAGATCTTTCAAACGTTTGATTGACTGACGAACGGTTTTCCAGTTAGTCAGCATGCCGCCCAACCAGCGATGGTTCACGAAGAACTGATCGCAGCCGTTAGCATATTCTTTTACCGCTTCGCTTGCTGCGCGCTTGGTACCAACGAACAGGATCTTACCTTTACGGGAAGAGATCTTGGTCAGTTCAGCCAAAGCCAGGTTGGCCATTGGTACGGTTTTTTCCAGGTTGATGATGTGAACCTTGTTACGTGCGCCGAAGATGAAAGGCTTCATTTTCGGGTTCCAGTAACGGGTCTGGTGACCAAAGTGTACACCAGCCTGGAGCATGTCGCGCATGGAAACAGTTGCCATGATTAAAACCTCTATTAGAGTTGATTGGGGTTATGCCTCCACGTATCCCATAACGCCGACCCGGACAATGACGTGAGTCATCTCAAGGCACCCCGGCGGATGTGTCGATACGTGTGTGTTATTTACACAATGTGAGTGCAGTTGAACTACTTCGGTCATTTCCTCATTGGCACTTAAGGCCGAATGCGGATCTGCCGGCGCGCTTTATACCATAAACCCGCCCCAGACACCAACTTTTGTTGCAGTTGGCCTAGCCCTTCACAAATGAAATTTGGCAGCCTCAAGCCGGGCTGATACCATAACTCAATGCCTTATCTTTCTACCTTGTCGACCATAACGACACCTGCGGACTAACTTTCATGGCAATTTCAATTAAAACACCTGATGACATTCAAAAGATGCGCGTTGCGGGCCGCCTGGCCGCAGAAGTGCTGGAAATCATCGAGCCCCACGTTAAACCCGGCGTCACCACCGGCGAGCTGGACAGGATCTGTCACGAGCATATCACCAATGAACAGCAGGCGATCTCGGCCTGCCTGGGCTACCACGGCTTCCCAAAATCGGTCTGTATCTCGGTGAACGAAGTGGTGTGCCACGGCATCCCAAGTGACGACAAGGTGCTGAAAGACGGGGATATCGTCAATATCGACGTGACCGTGATCAAAGACGGTTTCCACGGCGACACCTCCAAGATGTTCATCGTCGGTAAACCGACCATTCTGGGCGAGCGCCTGTGCCGCATCACCCAGGAGAGCCTGTATCTGGCCTTGAAGATGGTCAAGCCAGGTATTCGCCTGCGCACTCTGGGTAAAGCCATCCAGCAGTTTGTTGAAGCAGAGAAGTTCTCCGTAGTGCGCGAATATTGCGGCCACGGCATCGGCGAAGGTTTCCACGAAGAGCCGCAGGTACTGCATTACGATGCCGATGACGGCGGCGTGGTGCTGCAGGCCGGTATGGCCTTCACCATTGAGCCCATGGTCAACGCCGGTGATTACCGCATCCGCACCATGAAAGACGGCTGGACGGTGAAAACCAAAGATCGCAGCTTGTCGGCACAGTATGAGCATACTATTGTGGTGACTGATAACGGCTGCGAGATAATGACGTTGCGCAAGGATGACACCATCCCCAACATCATTACGCACGAGATGTAAGAACCACAGGGTTCTTGTGACAAGCCGGCCTATGCCGGCTTTTTTTATGGGCGGCGAAACATGTCTGAAAATTATCGTGAGCTAGAGACCCCGGCCGTACCCAATAAGCCGGATGCTCCCAGCACCTATGGCGATGAAGAGATCAATTGCCTGGTCCTCAAACAGCGGCTTGAGCAGTTTCAGCAGTGGCTGGCAGCGGCCTTCAATGCCGGTGCCAGTGCCGAAAGCCTGGTAGCGGCGCGCAGCAAGTTTATCGATCGGCTATTGCGGCGGCTGTGGCTGTTTTACGGCTTTGACACTATCCCCGAAACGGCGCTGCTGGCCGTCGGCGGCTATGGCCGTGGTGAACTGCACCCGCTGTCTGATATCGACGTGCTGGTGCTCAGCCAGACTCGCCTGACCGATGAACAGGCCGCTCGCGTCGGTGAATTCATTACCCTGCTGTGGGATCTCAAGCTGGAAGTCGGCCACAGCGTGCGCACGCTGGAAGAGTGCCTGCTGGAAGGCTTGGCGGACCTGACCGTTGCCACCAACCTGATCGAATCCCGCATGATCTGCGGCGATGTCGCCCTGTTCCTGCAATTGCAGAAGCACATTTTCAGCGACGGCTTCTGGCCTTCGCCCAAATTCTTTGACGCCAAGCTGATCGAGCAGCAACAACGCCACCAGCGCTATCACGGCACCAGCTACAACCTGGAGCCGGATATCAAGAGCAGCCCCGGTGGCCTGCGTGATATTCATACGCTGATGTGGGTGGCCCGCCGCCATTTCGGCGCCACCTCGCTCGATGAGATGGTCGGTTTTGGCTTCCTGACCCAGGCCGAGCGCAACGAATTGAACGAATGCCAAAGCTTCCTGTGGCGTATTCGTTTTGCCCTGCACCTGGCGCTACCGCGTTATGACAACCGCCTGCTGTTCGATCGCCAGCTCAGCGTGGCCCAATTGCTGCGCTACGAGGGGGAAGGCAATGAACCGGTAGAGCACATGATGAAGGATTTCTATCGTATGACGCGCCGCGTCGGCGAGCTGAACCACATGCTGCTACAGCTGTTCGATGAAGCGATCCTGGCATTGGACGCCACGGAGAAGCCGCGCCCGCTGAACGATGATTTTCAACTGCGTGGCGATCTGATCGATTTGCGCGACGAAACGCTGTTTATCCGCCAGCCCGAAGCCATCATGCGCATGTTCTACCTGATGGTACGCAACCGTGAAATCAAAGGTATCTACTCCACCACCGTACGCCAGTTGCGCCATGCGCGCCGCCACCTGAAACAGCCACTGTGCAACATTCCCGAGGCCAGAGAGCTGTTTATGGCCATTCTGCGACATCCAGGCGCGGTCTCACGGGCGTTGGTGCCAATGCATCGCCACAGCGTGCTGTGGGCCTATATGCCGCAATGGGGCAGCATCGTCGGCCAGATGCAGTTCGACCTGTTCCATGCCTATACCGTCGATGAACATACCGTGCGCGTGCTGCAAAAGCTGGAAAGCTTCTCCGATGAGGAAACACGCCCACGCCATCCGCTGTGCGTGGAGCTCTATCCTCGCCTGCCTCACCCAGAATTGCTGTTGCTGGCGGCGCTGTTCCACGATATCGCCAAAGGACGCGGCGGCGATCACTCCATTTTAGGCGCCCAAGACGCCTTGGAGTTTGCCGCATTGCATGGCTTGAACTCACGCGAAGCACAGCTGGTTGCCTGGCTGGTACGCTGCCACCTGCTGATGTCGGTTACCGCGCAACGGCGTGATATTCAGGACCCGACCGTGATCCAGCAGTTCAGCA
Source organism: Serratia sp. 3ACOL1 (assembly GCF_003668775.1). NCBI lineage: Bacteria > Pseudomonadati > Pseudomonadota > Gammaproteobacteria > Enterobacterales > Yersiniaceae > Serratia > Serratia sp. 3ACOL1. Next base: position 3,223,589 of record NZ_CP033055.1, read on the forward strand.
GCGAAGTGCAAAGCGAAACCCGGCTGCGCTACCTGGTTTGCCTGACGGTCGCCGATATCTGTGCCACCAACGAGACCTTGTGGAACAGTTGGAAGCAGAGCCTGTTGCGCGAGCTGTATTTCGCCACCGAGAAGCAACTGCGCCGTGGTATGCAGAACAGCCCGGATCTGCGCGAGCGGGTGCGCCACCATCGTTTACAGGCGCTGGCACTGTTGCGCATGGACAATATCGATGAAGAGGCGCTGCACCATATCTGGAGCCGCTGCCGCGCCGACTATTTCCTGCGTCACTCGCCGAATCAACTCGCTTGGCACGCCCGCCACCTGCTGGCCCATGACTCAACCAAGCCACTGGTGCTGGTCAGCCACCAGGCCACGCGTGGCGGCACCGAGATCTTTATCTGGAGCCCGGATCGCCCTTACCTGTTCGCCGCCGTTGCCGGTGAGCTGGATCGGCGCAATCTCAGCGTGCATGACGCCCAGATCTTCACCAACCGCGACGGCATGGCCATGGACACCTTTATCGTGCTGGAGCCGGATGGCAGCCCGCTGGCCCAGGATCGTCATGCCGCGATCCGCCATGCGCTGGAGCAAGCGATCACCCAGCGAGATTATCAACCGCCGCGCGCTCGGCGTCCGTCGTCCAAGCTACGCCATTTCAGCGTGCCGACCGAGGTCAGCTTCCTGCCAACCCACACCGATCGCCGCAGCTATCTGGAACTGATCGCACTCGATCAGCCCGGCCTGCTGGCGCGCGTGGGTGAAGTTTTCGCCGATCTGGGTCTGTCGCTGCACGGTGCACGTATCTCCACCATCGGCGAGCGGGTCGAGGATTTGTTTATTTTGGCCGATGCCGATCGCCGGGCGCTGGATCCGCAAACACGCAGAAAATTAGAACAACGGTTGACAGAGGCACTCAATCCAACCGATAAAATGTGATAAAAGTAACCTTTCGTAAATAAAATCAGGACAGAGAACAGCATGCAGCAATTACAGAACGTTATTGAAAGCGCCTTCGAACGCCGTGCGGATATTACCCCGGCCAACGTAGACACCGTAACGCGTGAAGCGGTAAACCAGGTGATCGCCCTGCTAGACAGCGGCGCCCTGCGCGTTGCCGAGAAGATCGAGGGGCAATGGGTTACCCATCAGTGGCTGAAAAAAGCCGTCCTGCTGTCTTTCCGTATCAACGACAACAAGGTAATGGACGGTGCAGAAACCCGCTATTACGACAAAGTGCCGATGAAATTCGCTGACTACGATGAAGCTCGCTTCCAGAAGGAAGGCTTCCGCGTAGTGCCACCGGCAACCGTGCGTCAGGGGGCATTTATCGCCCGTAACACCGTGCTGATGCCTTCTTATGTCAACATCGGCGCTTACGTCGACGAAGGCACCATGGTAGATACCTGGGCCACCGTAGGTTCTTGTGCGCAGATCGGCAAAAACGTTCACCTGTCCGGCGGCGTCGGCATCGGTGGCGTGCTGGAGCCATTGCAGGCCAACCCAACCATTATCGAAGACAACTGCTTTATCGGCGCGCGTTCAGAAGTAGTTGAAGGCGTGATCGTGGAAGAAGGTTCGGTGATCTCAATGGGCGTTTATCTGGGCCAAAGCACCCGTATCTACGATCGTGAAACCGGTGAAGTGCACTATGGCCGCGTACCTGTGGGCTCCGTGGTCGTATCCGGCAACCTGCCTTCCAAAGATGGTTCCTACAGCCTGTATTGCGCTGTGATCGTCAAGAAAGTAGACGCCAAGACCCGTGGCAAAGTCGGGATTAATGAGTTATTGCGCACTATCGACTAAGCTTGAACGGCGGGTGCATTACCCGCCATTTTTTTGCCTTCAATACGCGGGCCGTCACAGTCTGTGACGGGCGTTTTCGCCATACTCTCTGGCAGTGGAATATTCCTGATGTGTTTCGATTTGCAGCTTACAACACTGCATATTGGCTAATCAGGCAAATATAGTTGATTAAAAGGTGGCGCTATTATGTATGACAACCTGAAAAGCTTGGGTATCAATCAACCGGAAGATATCGATCGCTATAGCCTGCGTCAGGAGGCCAATAACGACATCCTCAAGATTTACTTCCGCAAAGATAAGGGCGAGTTCTTTGCCAAGAGCGTGAAGTTCAAGTATCCACGCCAGCGCAAAACCGTGGTGGCAGACAATGCCGGCCAGGGTTACAAAGAGATCCATGAGATCAACCCCAACCTGCGCTACGTGATCGATGAACTGGATCAACTCTGCCAGCGCGATCAGGTGGAAGTGGATCTGAAACGCAAGATCCTCGATGACCTGCAGCATCTGCAAAACGTGGTCACCAACAAGATTGCCGAGATCGAATCCGATCTGGAAAAGCTGACGCGCGGTAAATAACCGCCACCATCGGCCTAATATTTGTCGGTTTAGGACAATTGGTCGCCCCTCACCCCTGCCCTCTCCCGCTGTAGAGTCCAGGGATCTCTTAAACAAAGAGATTGGGAGAGGGAGCGAGCCCGGAGTCACAGGCAGGTACAGGTGTTAACTTGTGGCACGTTCAGTCCCCTCTCCCTGTGGGAGAGGGTTAGGGTGAGGGGGGTCACATTTTGCCGGTTTTCTGTGTGATAGGGTAAATCGGTAATCGATAGGGTTGTTACTGCTCCGGCAGGCAAAACCTAATTCTTTAACGCTTGCTGGCTGCGGCCTTGAGTGCTTAAGGGATTAGGTTTTTTTTTGCTTTATCATCACCACAGGAGATAGGAGGAATAAAGTCGTGCCTGGCTGCTCGCCACCAGGCATCGAGAGGCTATTTCAACAAGGCGCCCCACTGCTCTACCCACGGGCAGGAAACCACTTCCGGTTCAGGTTGCTCGATCGCATCGATCTCCAGTACATCACCTACACGCGTCGCCCCCTGCTCTTGCAGCAAAGCATCAAAGGTACGCCCGGCACCGCAGAAGTTGTCATAGCTGCTATCGCCCAGTGCAATCAAGCCATAACGCAGCTCCGGCTGATAGCCCACCTGGTCGCGGATAGCCTGGAACAACGGTGCAATACTGTCAGGCAAGTCTCCTTGCCCGGTGGTGGAAGTCACGACCAGCGCATAATGCTGGCGGTAAAACTGCCACTCTGCCAGCGTCCCTTCCTCAAACACTTTGACCTCATGGCCCTGTTGTTGCAGGATATTTTCTGCCTCTTCCGCCACTAACAAAGAGTTACCGTAGACCGTTCCAACGAAAATACCGACCTGAGCCATCGTTGCTGCTCCCTTATGACCGTTAAAAAATGATTAGCTATCCTGACCGCTAGCCTGCTGAAACTCAAGTTCTGGCAGCACGTTATGCCAGCCAAATTGTGACATGACACCTTGCCAATCCGCTTCCCAGGGCGCGGAAATATGCAGCGGTTGGCCGCTCACCGGATGAGTAAGTTGAACATGGCTGGCGTGCAGCATCAGGCGTGAACAACCAAAATGTTCGGCCATCCCACGGTTTTGCCGCAAATCGCCGTGAGCGGTATCACCAATAATCGGATGGCGCAGATGCACCATATGACGGCGCAGCTGATGCTTACGACCAGTCTCTGGTTTCAGCTCAACCAGGCTATAGCGCGAGGTGTCATAGCGGCCAATCGACACCGGCATCTCTACCGTTGCCAAGGGGTGATAATGGCTTACCGCCGGTTTTGGACCTTTGTCCGGGGTGGCATGTTTATCCGCCAGCTTATCCAGCTCTTCCGTCAGCGCATAGTCAACGGTGCCACCCTCTAAAACATAGCCCCGCACCACCGCGTGATAGGTTTTCTGTACCTGATGCAGTTCAAACTGTTGCGACAATAACCGAGCCACGTCGCTGGACAACGCCATCAGCAATACGCCGGAAGTAGGACGATCCAAACGGTGTACGGTAAATACGTGCTGGCCAATCTGATCACGCACGGTTTGCATGACAAACCTCGTTTCGTGACGGTCCAGCCAGCTACGATGCACCAGCCAACCTGAGGGTTTGTTAACGGCGATCAGATGTTCGTCCTGGTACAACACCTTCATAGAGTGATTTTTTCCATAGATTAATCATGCATTTTATCTCCTTGCCCCTGCAAGCTGCAGCCTGCTGGCCAGTTTGCAGGGGGAGAAAATAGGTAATTGATTGATTCTATCGTCAAACATAAATAATGACGAAACGAAAATCCCGTTTGGCGCTCTCGTTTTTGCCCCACGGGTCAGTAGTGCCTACACTGTACAAAAAGTAGCAAGGAGAAATAACAGTGAATTGGAATATAACGCTTTTGATAGCCCCCCTTTTACTGTCTATGTGCGGCATTCTGTTTTCACCCCAGTTGGCAATGGCCTGTACTCGCGCGGTCTACCACGGCGAAGATAACCTGGTGATCACCGGCCGCACTATGGACTGGAAAGAACAGTTGCACTCTGACCTGTGGATTTTCCCACAAGGAATGGAGCGCAGTGGTAATGCAGGCAGCAACTCAATCAAATGGACATCCAAATACGGCAGCGTCGTGACTTCCGCCTATGGTGTTGCAACCACCGATGGGATGAATGAAAAAGGCCTGGTAGCCAATATGCTGTGGTTGGTTGAATCTCAATACCCGGCATTCGATGGCCAGCAGCCAACCTTATCATTGGCAGCATGGGCACAGTATGCATTGGATAACTTCGCCACGGTGCAAGAAGCGGTTAACGCACTGGAAAAATCCCCCTTTATCGTAGTAACCGGCGGTGTGCCTGGCCAGGAACGTTTGGCCTCCCTTCATTTGTCGTTGTCCGATGCCAGTGGGGACAGTGCCATTTTCGAATACATTAACGGCAAATTAGTGATTCACCATAGCCGCGACTATCAGGTCCTGACCAATTCCCCTACCTTCGAGCAGCAGTTGGCCATCACCAAGTACTGGCAAGGGATCGGTGGTAACGTCATGCTGCCTGGCACAAACCGTGCTGCCGACCGTTTTGTACGCGCACAGTTTTATATCAACGCTATCCCGAAATATCATCAGGCCAGGCTGGCAGCCTCTAGCGTGCTGAGCGTTATGCGCAATGTTTCTGTGCCCTTTGGCATCACGACCCCTGAAGAACCCAATATTTCTTCCACTCGCTGGCGCACTTTGGCCGATCAAAAGAACAAGCTGTACTACTTTGAATCGGCACTGGGCAGCAGTACTTTTTGGGTAGACCTGAAACGGGTCGACTTTGCTGCTGGCGCTCCGGTTAAAAAGCTGGCGCTGGGTAAAGATGAGATGGCAGATTTTACCGGTGAGGTTTCCGCTGAGTTTAAAACCAGCCCTCCCTTTGAGTTCCTTGCTGCCGACGTCATAGATAACGCCTGAGCCCGATCGATGTTGACTGGTGGCTCCCCGCCACCAGCCCTCACTTTGTATTCATCAGTCAAGAATACTTATTCAGTCACATTCTCACACGAATTGACTAAAATTTAATCATTTATGCATTTGCTAAGTTCCTTCCTCCTGTTACGCTGATGTTCACTCTTCAAACTCTGGACCATTGTGGCTTATCGATAAAATAGAGTAGATCTGAACGCTCCAAGTAAACACCGATATGGCATTAAAATAACCGGCAGAAAAAAAAGAACACCATAACAGGGAGAGAAAAACATGAGCGTTGAACGAGAATATTTGTTGCCAGCGATCTGGGTACGTGAACACCTGGTCCAGGTCCCGCTGAATTGGTTCGATAACAAGGATACCCGCACCATTGAGATCTTTGCCCGTGAGTTGGTTGACCCGTTACGCCGTGATGAACAACTCCCTTGCCTGCTGTTTTTACAAGGTGGTCCTGGAGGAAAAAGCCCACGCCCTACGGCACGCAGCAGTTGGATTGCCGAAGCCCTCAAAAGTTATCGAGTGATCCTGCTCGATCAGCGTGGCACCGGGCGCAGCAGCCGCATTGAAGGAAAAAGTCTGGCCGGGCTAACCGCCCACCAGGCAGCAGATTACCTGGCCTGCTTCCGCGCCGACTCGATAGTGAGCGATGCCGAATATCTGCGTAAAAACTGCTTTGGCGATCGCCGGTGGAGCACGCTAGGGCAAAGCTATGGCGGCTTTATCACGCTGACCTATCTTTCTCAGGCTCCAGAAGGCCTACACTGCTGCTTTATGACCGGCGGCCTGGCCAGCCTGCAGCCCGATGCCGATGAAGTCTACGCTCATACCTATCCGCAGGTGATCGCCAAAAATCGCATCTTCTATCAGCGTTACCCACATCTGGAGCCGCTGCTTGGCCAGATTGCCGACAGGCTGGAGCAGGAAGAAGTGTTGTTGCCCGATGGCGACCGGCTGACCGTACGCCGCCTGCAAAGCCTGGGGATCGATCTTGGCATGAGTGAAGGTTACGAGCGGCTACTTTGGCTGTTTGACGAAGCCTTTAACCCAGACGGTGAATTCAGCGACACCTTCCTGTCGCAGGTGATGGCGTTGACCAGTTACGCGGAGAATCCTCTGTTTGCCGCGCTGCATGAAAGTATTTACGCGCAGGATAAGGCCACCAACTGGGCCGCCGAGCGGCAACGGGGCAACTTCAATGCTTTCGCCGAGGATCGGCGCCCGCTCTACCTGACCGGGGAAATGATCTATCCCTGGATGTTCACCGAGATCGCCGCTCTGCGCCCCTTCAATGAGCCCGCTAAGCTGCTGGCCGATCGCCGCGTGTGGTCACCGCTGTATGACAGCGATCGCCTGCTCGACAATCAGGTACCGGTATTTGCCGCCATTTATTTCAGCGATATGTATGTCGATTTGAAGCTCTCGCTGGCGACGGCGCAACAGGTGGGTAATTTGACGCCGTGGATCACCAACGAGTATGAGCATAACGGCTTACGCGTTGGTAATGTTTTTGGTCATTTGCAGACGATGGCGCAGAAAGCGGGCATTTACGCCCCCTCATCCCAACCCTCTTTCGCAAGGATAGCGAGCTGATGGGCCCTGCTCTTTTGCAAGTAAAGCGATAATCTCAAGCAAACTCTAAAGCTGTTTTGGAAGTAGAAGCAAACTCAATAACCTTCTTTATCCAAGGTAAGTCACTACCATTTCAAACTCGCTCGATCTGTCCCCTCTCCCTGTGGGAGAGGGTTAGGGTGAGGGGAGAGGTATCTTAGTTCACCAACTCAATGGTGATCAGGCGGCTATCGGCCCGGCCATGATCGTCCACCGCCCGGATGCGATACTGACCATTGTTGACCGGCCGCCAATCGATGGCGGTTTTACTGGCACTGCTGCCTAGATAAATATCATCGACAAACCAATACACCGTTTTACTGTCCGCGTCCGTCACCGCATTGAAGGAGATTTTGTCACGCCCCTGTTGAGATTGCCGCAAGGTATAGGTGGTATTTTTCAGCGGCGAGGTAATGCGCGGCGGGCTGCCACCGATCGCCACCGCATTATCCTTGCAATGGTTTACCGGCGGAGCCCGCTTGGGTAATCCAGCCTGCGCAAACACGTTAGCCAGATCGGAAGGCCAGAACTCAAACACTTCGGTACGGGTTTGTGTTTCATCATACGGCGGGCAGGCCACCTCACCGCTGTTAATATCCAGCACCACCGGACGATAGACGGTATCGACCTTGATCGGCGACTTGCCGGGGATAAACCAGGTTTTGCCTTTCTGCTGGCACCATTGCGTCGGCAGGTTGCCGCTGGCCAGGCAAATATCCACCCGCTTCAACTGTTTCGGGAAGGGATGTTTCGGCTCCTGCAAGGCCGGATAGCTGGCGTTAATGCTGTCGATAATATTGAAAAATAGCGGGGCTGCCGCATCGGCCCCCACAAACACATTGTTGCCTCTGCTATCGAAATTCCCTTCCCATACCACCAGCACGTAAGGCCCGAAGATCCCGACGCTCCAGGCATCGCGGAAGCCCCAGGAGGTCCCGGTTTTCCAATAGACCGGCAGCGATGACGAGCGTTGTGCCAAAGTGTCACCAGGCCGGCGGTGCTGACGCAACATATCCAGCGTAGTGAAGCTGGCTTCTTCACTAATCAAACGGATTGGTGGCGGATAGGCATCACTCTTTTGCATCCGTAATGGGCGCAATGCGCCCCGGTTGGCCAACAGCGCATACAGCTTCGCCAGTTCCTGGGCTGTGATTTCACCGCCCCCCAACACCAACGACAGCCCATAATGGTTTTCACTGGCCAGGTTGGCGATGCCGGACAGGCTTAAAAATTGATAAAACGTCGGCTGCCGTAGCTGGGAGGCCACGTACACCGCTGGAATATTACGGCTGAAATTCAACGCGTCTGTCGCCGTTACCGGCCCCAGGAAACGTCGGTCAAAGTTTTCTGGCGCATAGGCACCAAAGGATGAAGGCACGTCCTTGAGGATGGTCATCGGATGCAACACGCCCTGCTCCATCCCCAAGGCATAAATAAAGGGCTTGAGGGTCGAGCCAGGGGAACGCTTGGCATTGGTCCCGTTCACCTGCCCCTGGATCTCGCGATTGTAATAATCGGCAGAGCCCACCAGCGCCCTTATCCCCATATCACGGCTGTCCACCAACAGCACCGAGGCATTATGGATCCCCCGGCTATGGTTACGGACGATAAACGCGTTCACCTGCCTTTCGATCAGCCGCTGGAGCCCGGCATCCAACGTGGTATCCACACGGGTATCCAACTGCACTAACTGCTGGGTCTGTTGGCGCAACTGTTCGATAAAGTGTGGAGCAATGTACGGCATCCGTTCTGGCTGGCGCAGTGCCAAAGGGAGTTGAAACAGGGCACGCTGACTGCTGTCGGTGCTATACACGCCTTGCCAGCGTTGAAACAGGCGGTTACGGGCCTGCGTCAGGGCTTGCCCCAACACGCCGGTTTTAGGGTCGATACGATAGCTGGGTGACTGCGGCAACACCGAGAGCGTCAGCGCCTCCGGCAAGGTGAGATCCTGCGGTGCCTTGGCAAAATAGATCAGGCTGGCCGCACCGATGCTTTCAATATTGCGGCCATAGGGGGCGTAATTGAGATAGGCCTCCAGAATATCGTGCTTGGAATAGCTGAGTTCTAACTGAACGGCCCGCAGTACCTGCATCAGTTTACCACCAGGTGTGCGGGTATTCAGATGCCAATGCATGCGCGCCAACTGCATGGTGATGGTCGAACCGCCCTGCATTTTGCCACCGGCTACGTAGCTGCGCCAAAAGCCACGCAGCAGGCTGACGGGGTTAAATCCGGGGTTGTAATAGAACCAGCGATCTTCATGCAGCAAAATACCCTGCACCGCCAGCGGCGAGATCTTTTCCAGCGGCGTCCACAGGCGATAGCGATCGTCATTGGCTAACGTGAGGCGCATCAGCGTCCCGTGGCGATCGTAGTAAACTGTGGAGAAGGGCACGCCCTGCGAAAGAGGAGGATGCGGCCACAGCCGCGCACCTACCAGGCCCAGAGCCAGCAGAAATACCGCCATCAAGATATTTTGCAGCCAGCGTTTTGCCACAGCAGATGCAGGAAGGATTGTCATGGAGTCTCGGTACCCACGAACCCCGCAGCTCAACGCTGCGGGGCATCGCGATGGCTTATTGACTTTCCGCCGGTACAACCACCAGTTTACCGCTACTGGCAGACATGGCCTGCACTTCACGATCGTACATGGCTTCACCATAAGCCGGAGGGATCACAAAGCTACCGGTGTTGGTCGCTTTAATCTGGTAGACAAACTCCTGCACGTCGGTGCTGGCGCTACCATAGATGATCACTCGGTCTTCACGGATATCGCTGTAATCAGGTGCCCAAGTGGAACCCGAGGCAGCCAGTGGCGACTGCCACCCTGCGTCCGTATTCTCGTTGGCTTCACCGTCTTCGCCGGTCGATTCTGGCTCTGGTGCCGTTTGCTGCACCACTTCAAATCCGCCAGGCAGCAGATCGACAATCGCCAGGTTGCTCTGCCCTTCTTTCGAATTGGCGCGGATTTTCAGATGAACGTTGATCTTCTGCCCCAACGTCACCTGAGTGACAGGTTTACCCTGTTCATCGGTGTAATCACGGGTAATTTCCAAACCGCGAGCAATGGCTTTCTGTGGAGCAGCCAGATCGTAACCAGCCTGAGTGACCACATACCAGGCCGGAGCGTCGGCGCTGTTGGTAAAGCGAATAGCCTTGGCCTCGGCGGTAAACTGGCCTTTGGCAAACAGCCCTATCATCTCTGAAATCACCTGCGGATCGACGTTACCTTGCTTGCCGAGCTGCGCAATCGTCAGCGAATCGCTGGCATTGGCCTGCGCCGCCACCTGAGCCGAGTAGCTTTCCAGCGCCAGGATACTCATCGCCGAAGAATAGGTGGTGTAGCGCTCTTCTTTCAACGCCTTGACCATGTTCTCCAGCACTTGCGGAGGGATGGAAGAGACCTTCTCCGGGAAGTGACGAGCGATCAGATACAGACGCGTTGCGTCCTGCACCAGTGGATCGAAGTAATTCTGCGTCCACCAGCCTTTGTCATAGGCTTTGCTCAGTTGCTTCCAGCTAGGCTGCAACAAGGCATTAGCCTCATCGTCCATTTTCAACAGACGGTAAGACGATGCCAGATACAGGGCGCTCAGATCGGTTTTCCAACTGTCTGGATACAGTTTCTGCAACGTATCCTGCACCGAGGCCAGCGAGTTGGTGGTAATTTCGCCCTGCAAGGTCAGCAGGTAGACCGCCCAGGTACGCAGACGCAGATGATACATATCATCATAACGGTTGGCTGCCAGCTCACGCAGCGCGCCGTTGGCATCTTCCAGCATCCCTACCGGCAAGGCATAACCCGCCGCTTTGGCTTCCAGCAGGTATTGCACCACGTATGGCGTGACGAAAGGATCGGTTTCCGGCGATGAACGCCAGGCACCAATGGCCCCGCTGTCGTTCTGGCGGGAACGCAGTACGCCGAGCAGGTTTTTCAGCTGTTTGCTGACTTCGGCCTGGCTCAGGCTGCTTTTCATTTCCGGATGCTGGCTTTGCATGATCAGCGGAATGGAACGGCTGACGATCTGCTCAGAACAGTAATACGGATAATCCGCCAGATACTGCGCCAGGCCGTTGGTCAGCACCAACGGGGAGTGAGATACCGCCGCGCTACGCTGCGCATAGGCATCAAACATCTGCCGCAGATTATCAATATTCTGGCTACTGCCGCTCATGCGGCCCATCACCGTCTGGGTACGGTAAGGCATTGCCGGACGTACCGAGGTGCTAATGGTACGGCGGCTGGTTTTATCACCATAACGCGCATCAAACACCAGCGGAGCATCACCCAGTGCCGCCTTGGCACGCAGGCGGAAGTTGATCACGCCTTCACGCTTCTCCGCCAATGACAGGCTTTGCTCGGCCTTACCCACCACTTCCAACTGCGGCGGTGGCGTCAACTGCACGGCGATCGCCACAGATTTACCGTTCAACCCTTCGAGATTATTGCTAACCCCGACGCTGACATCAAACTCATCCCCCGGAGCCACCATGTAAGGCACGTTCGGCGTCATGATGAAGTTGTCACGTACCGTCGCGGAGGTTTGGGCCTTGCCAATTTTGCTTGGCGTAACCGAAATGGCCATCACGCGGATCTTGCCGTTGAAGTAATCCGGCACTGGATAGGTAAACTGCTTCTCGCCGTTGACTTCGGTAATACCAGACCAATAGGCCACCGGCTTGTCGCGCTTGCGCTTGAACGGGTTCAGGTTGAGATCCAGCCCTTCACCCGCATCACCGCCCGGTGCCGCCGAAAGCGCCATCAGCTTGCTGAATTCCGGCAGGATCAGATCGAGGATCTGCGAGCTTTCCACGCTCAGCTCACGCTTACGGAAGAAGTACTCCAGCGGATCTTTCAGGCGGTAACGCGCTACCTGCAAGATCCCTTCATCTACGGCAAACAGTGCCACCTGCTGAGGACCATCGGTTTTCACCGTCATCGTCAGGTTTTCACCCGGCTTAATTACCTCAGGTGTTACTATTTCCAGGCCGTTTTGCCGGGCTTTGGTGCTGATTTTAAACGGCATGACGCCATAGCTCAGCGGGCTCATAAAGATCTCGCTGGAGTTCACGTCGCGCACAAACTGCACGTTGATATAACCGTTGCCTTCCATCCCGGCCGGAACCCGGATTTTCTGCACCGAGCTGGTAGTGTCGGTGTGGAACCACTGCCAGGCATAGACACGGTCTTTTTCGATGGTGATCAAACCGCTGCCGGTATAAGGCGCGTTGATCGCCACTTCAATTTCTTCACCCGGCTGATATTCCGCCTGATTCAGTTTCAGCTTCAGTTCGGCATTGCGATCCAGCGAACGGCTGAGGTTGGCATTGCCCGCCACGCTATAGGCGATACGGTTGAGCACCTTGCCCTGTGCATCTTCGATCACCAGGACGAAGTCACCCGGGGTGTCGGTTGCCAAGGTCAGATCGGTGCCCTGCTCGCTCAGCGCCAACGGCTGCTCGGACAACTGCACCTCTTTCATTTTCGACTGGTATTTATAAACGCCAGAATCCTGCTTGGTCAGCACCGAGATGTATTTCTGCTCGATCAACACCTGCTTCAGATCGGCGAGCGCAATCTGTTTCAGAGCAGGATCGACGGCAATCACGTTCAGATTTCGCGCCGAACCCCGGTTGATGTAGCCTAAATCACCGTCTGGCTTCACGCCCACCAGATAGTCATACGGCGATACCAATACACGAGCGGTGGCGGCAACGGAACGTCCACCGCCGGCCACAAAGGCTTCCGACAGCAGTTGCAGCTGATAGGTGGCATCGGCATAGGACTTCAGGTCCAGCGGAATGTTCGCCACGCCCTGCTCGTTGGTAGTGCGGTCTTCCAATTCAGTTTCAAAACCGTCGCTATTCTGGCGGTTCTCAAAGAAGGCGTAATCCGGGAAGCGATCAAAGCTTGGGTACATCGGGCGCAGCGTCAGCTTCGAGGTAACTCGGCGATCCTGAGCAGGTGTGCCAAACAGGTTCTGCACATCGATGTTCGCCTGCAGCTCAGAAGGTTTTACCCACCCTTGCTGCCGGTTCGGCGTCAACTCCAGCTTCACCTTCAGTTGGTCTGGCTCAAACTCTTTCACGTTGACCGCGGTATGGCCGAGCAAGGTCGAAGTGTCGTTATTTTTGCCAATCAGATACAGGTAGACGTTCCACTCACCCGTTGGCGAGTTCTCATCTGTGGTGTAACTCAACTCATTGAAACCGCTGCCACCGAGAGTCAGCGGCACCGTCGTCATAAGTTTGTCACGCGGATCGCGGATCTCGGCACGCACTGGTACGCCAGCCAGGGCAACGCCCCAATCGGCCGCACGGGTAATCAGACCAATATTGAAGGTATCGCCCGGACGGTACACGCCACGATCGGAGAACAGGTAACTGCTCAGGGTGCGTGGATCGATCGGAGTTTCTTCGCCTTCAATATCAAAGCGGGAGAAATCCAGCCCGCGGTCGTTGTAGCGGGTGGTCGGCAAGAAGGAGACATCGCCCTCTTTTTCCACCAGGAACATCACTGGCTCGCGTTCGTTGGTATACACGTCCAACGATGGGAAACGCACGTGCCCATTGGCATCGGTCACCTGGCTAAGCAGCGTCACGCCGTTTTTGGCGATCACCGAAACCTTGGCGTTACCGACTGGCGCACCGCTGTGGATAGATTGGACAAACACATCACGCGTTTTATCCTGTGAACGTTTGGCAATGATGCCCAGATCGGTTACGACAACAAAGCGCGAATCCCCCACGCTAGGTGAATCATCCCCTTCTTGCTCGCCCTGATCGCCTTCATCCTCTGCGGCCTGCGTCTTTTTCTTTTCTGGCTGCCATTCCGACAGCGTCAGCAGGAACACGCCGCGATGGGAATCCGTGCTGGTGGACAGGTAACGTGAGAGATCGATGCCCTTATAGCTCACTTCACCCGGTTGATCGTTGTTGATGACCGTTTGATATTTAAAGTGTTCGGTAAAATATTCATCGTTAAGCTGGTTGAACTGGGCCGAAGAGTATTCGCTGCTTTTGAATGAGACGATATGTTGCAGCTGGCTTGGGATCACCCGCTTGATATCGAGACGCAGGCCGGGCACGTTACGCGCCGCCACGCTGATTTGCTTGTCACCATTCACCGACAGCAGAGAACCCTGTGACATAAACTGCAAGGTTTTCGGGAAGTCTGGTACTTCGACGATACGGTAGACCTTCTCCGGCATTTTATAGCCGCCCGAAGAGGTCATCAGGTTAGTGATTTCCAGCAGCATAAAGCGGTGAGCCGGTGCGTCAAACTTGAAGCTGAACTGCGGTTGATAGGTCTCTTCCGCTTCATTCAGGGTCAGCGTCAGCGGCGTAGACTGGGCCATTACGCTGTTTTCGATGCTCTCGGTCCCGCCCCACTGATAAAAATCGTCCGGTTCGTTACTGGCTTCGGAATCGTTAGGATTATGCTGCGGCAACAGCCAGGCCTTGACCGCACGCCCGGCATCTTTGTCTTTGATCGCGTCGCTGAAGGCGACGATCAGCGCACGCTGGCCTTTGCTGCCATCGCTATCGACCACCTGGGCGCTAGCATCCTTCACCGTGAGGCTATACAGAGTTGGCACCGACACCCAGCTGTCTTTCGATTGAGAGATTTCATTGGCAGACACCACCGACTTGATGCCCTTGCCCAGTACCAGATGCACTTTACCACCGTGATCCAGCGCTTTCAGCGGTTCAGAATGCACCCAGGCGTTCAGCTTCTTGGCATCGTAGACCAGGGAAAAATTGAGTTTCTTCTCAGATTTGGCGTTGGCTTCGATCAACCCCATGGCGATCTGCTTTTCAAAGCTGGCCACGTCCACTGGCGCATTGAATTTGACGTTGAAGATAGCGCTGCGCTTTTGCGGATCTTGTGGGTCTTGAAAATACTCAGCTTGCCCAAGTTGATAGTCAAAAGCCGGGGCACTAAAGCTGTAGTTGGTATTGGCGAGTTTAATCTGCGGGGCCAGCAACACGGCGGGCTCGAGCTTAACCTCATATTTGCTGCCCATCGGCAATGGGTTTTTCGGCGTGAAGACCAGGGTCCAGGCATTATTCCATTTCCACTGCCCTTCAAGGGCCGGGCTGATGGAGATACCTTTTTCCACGGCCTTGCCGGCATCGGTCAAGGGTGCCACGGAGTTTCTAAAGGTGAGGGTGACCTGCTGCGGCGCAGATTTCTGCACGGCATAGTTAACCGGCTCAGGATCGGATACCCGCACGCTGGTTTCCTGATACACCATCGGTGCCGGTTCAATCGGCTGTGGCCGATTCAGCCACCAGTGCCATCCGTAGAAGGCACCACCCGCGGCGCACAACAGCACCAGCAACGACAGGCTAATGGCTTTGGGATATTTGTCTACCCCGCCTTCCAGCCGCAGGAAGCCACGCTTCACACCGCCAGATACCGCTGCCCACCAGGCAGGTGCATTCCAGTTCAGGTTGCCCACCACCGGCTTGAACAGCCGCCCCAACAGGCCAAAAATCACGGCCAACAGGCGGAACAGGCCTTTTATCAACGTAAAAGGCAAACGGAGGATAAACTTCAGCAAATCCATGATTGCAGCACCTTATTAATCCTTGAAAGACACCCAGAGACAAGGTTCCCGACGGAGGAACCTAAGCAGCTAACAGCCTGCACCAATTCCAGAAATCAGTGACAACACCAATACAATAAGAAGAATGGTCATGATCACGCCAAAAGCAAACATGGCAATTTGAAAAGCCAGCGTACCAATACCGAGCATGACCGCAGCAGAAACCGCGCGCGGGTTTTCCTTACACGCCCCAGCAATAGCGCCCAAGACCACGGCCCCCACCGCCAATACGGCAGTGACGATCTTCAATATCCGATCCACATCATAATGAGGCCGCGAGACCTTTTCGGGGATTTGATGGCCAGCCAATGAGGCCAGCAGTGATTCTTTGATAGCCACCGCTTTGCCCGCAACGAGGCTTTCCAATGTCTGCTGAGGGGCAAATGGCCCGGCATAGAAATGCACCATCGCCAATAACAGCGCCAAACCGCCTAGCGCGATCCCCGACCAACCGAATATATTTTGTCTGAGCAAGCGAAACCCTCCCTGGTGACTCGCGGTAATGTGCACATTATCCACTAGTTCCACACGGTGGTGGAAACTCTATTTTAGCCATACCGCGTGAATTGCGCATTGCTACGCATAAATCGGAAATTGCTGGTAAAGCCCACAACAGAGAGGCTAAGCGGGCGCAGCATGCTGCGCCCCTACGGTCGAACATACAGGTCTCATATACAGATCGAACATGCAGGTCTAACTTACAGCGCGATTACAGCTCGATATTGAGCAGTGAATCCAGCTGTTGTAGCAGCAACAGCAGCGGCAGGCAGTTCGGCTGTTTATCCTTTAGCGCTTCTTCAAAATAGGGGGTGATGGCAAAACGCGTTGGTAGTGGCGCATTGGCATCGAGCAGCGCGTGCATCCTTGGCAACAGTATCCACTGCAACCATTCTTCGGCCTGCATGCTGTCGATGCAAAAAGGTTCCGTGCTGGCAAAAGCCTCGGCTTCCGGCGGCGTCAACTGCCACAGCGCCAGATCCCGCATGGACTGTTCAATCGCCTGTAAATTGTGGCGAACCTGGTTGGATATACTCATCGACATTCCCGAACAATTTATCCCCGTCATCTTTCAAGCTGTGGCTAGGCGACAACTTGAAATCTATAGGGTATAGGTATGTAAAATCAGCCTATGGCTGAGAGCCGCAAAGCATAACATTTAAGCCCAAAGCACCCAATTTTATCTGGTGGCGCCACGCCTGGCACGGCACAATACGCGCACCCAAAAATCACACATGATAAAAGACATGCCCGCAATATCACTCAATAAAAATCACGCTACGCCCGGTAAAGCCATGCTGGCTTCGGTTACCGGTTATGCTATGGACGGCTTCGATCTGTTGATACTCGGCTTTATGCTGCCGGTAATCACCACTGAACTGGGTCTCACCTCATCACAAGCCGGTTCGCTGGTGACCTGGACATTGATCGGCGCAGTGATTGGCGGCGTGATCTTCGGCCATCTCAGCGACCGTTTTGGCCGCATCCGCGTGCTGACCATCACTATCCTGATGTTTTCGCTGTTTACCGGCCTGTGCGCCGTTGCCGTCGGCTACTGGGACTTGCTGGCCTATCGCACCCTTGCCGGGATTGGGCTGGGTGGCGAATTCGGTATTGGCATGGCGTTGATCGCCGAAGCCTGGCCCGCTGAGAAGCGTAACCGTGCCTCGGCTTATGTGGGCATGGGTTGGCAGCTCGGTGTACTTGCCGCGGCCTTCCTCACCCCGCTGTTGCTGCCTTATATCGGCTGGCGTGGCATGTTCCTGGTGGGCCTGCTGCCAGCGCTGGTTTCCTTCCTTATTCGCCGAACCATGGGCGAACCTAAAGAGTTTACGCAGCAAAAAACCAGCGAACAGCAACTCTCCTTTACTCAACGATTAAAGCTGCTATTTAAAGATCGCGCCACCAGCAAGGCCAGCCTGGGGATCTTTATCCTCTGCTCGGTGCAGAACTTTGGCTATTACGGGCTGATGATCTGGATGCCGACCTATCTAGCCAAAAATTTTGGCTTCTCACTGACCAAATCCGGCGTCTGGACGGGAGTCACGGTGATCGGCATGACCTTCGGTATCTGGCTGTTCGGCGTATTGGCCGACCGCTTTCCCCGTTGGATCATCTTTGTCATTTATCAGGTTGGCGCCGTGGTGATGGTCATAAGCTATGCGCAACTCACCGATCCGATGCTGATGCTGTTTGCGGGTGCTCTGATGGGGGTGTTTGTTAACGGGATGATTGGTGGCTACGGCGCACTGATTTCTGACACCTACCCGGTACAGGCTCGCGCCACGGCGCAGAATATCCTGTTCAACCTGGGCCGTGGCGTCGGTGGGCTGGGGCCATTGGTGATCGGTGCGCTGGTCACTCAGGTTTCCTTTACCGCTGCGATCAGCCTGCTGGCCGCTATTTACCTGTTGGATATTTTCGCCACGCTGTTCCTGCTACCGAAGAAACAAAGCACGGGCGATACGTTGGGGGCAATCGGGTAAACCTTGAGGGGGAAGTCAGGCAGAATTTGCTGTCTGGCTTTGCTCCAGACAAAAAGTTGGGGGCACTGCGTTAACAGTGCCCCCGGTTCGTTTTATAGCTAATCCCGCTACAAGTGTGCTCCCTGCTCAATCCCTGAAAACTTTTCCTTTCGGCCATCCTGACCAAAACAATCCTTCGCAAAATCCTATAGCATCGTCCTGACGCGGTTCCTCGGCCTTCCTGACCCACCAACAATCCTGTGTTGGCTCTCTATCTCCGTCCTGGAGGTGTCCTTGGTTTCAATCCTGAAACATCCTGTGTATCATCCTGATACCAATCCTTTCCACTCTTCCTGAGTGCATCCCTTTCTTCTTCCTGAAGCTGCATCATCCTGACGCTTTCCTGCTCCATCCGGCTTCCTTCCGGTAGACATAAGATCGCTTATTTCCTTTCCGTTCACAAGGGCATGTAGGACGGATTACAGTAAATTAGACTTAACCTACACCAGCAAAAACTCGTAACAAATTGATATATATAGTTAATAATTAAAAAAAGGTTAAATATAGTTAAAAATTAAAAGCGATCTCTCACAGCTTTTGTAAGAGATCTCGCACACGCACTAAAGGTAAATTAGTCGATTAATTAACTCTGGGGCGTAAAGCATCGAGAAAATCTTCTAAACAGGCGGCTAATAGCGTGCGTTTTTTGCTACCAAATTGCTCAAGCAGCACGTTGCCGCTGACATTACACAGCGACACCACCGTCATTTCCGATTCTGTGGTCGCCAGGAATAACGTAGGCGAGAGCTTAAGGCGTTTTTGCGTCACCAGATGCCCAATCAGATTCTCCTGCAGCCGAATAAAGTCGTCTTCACTCCAGACCTGCAATAGCGTCAACGGATGCTCGCCAAACTGCGCACTCATATCCCCGGCATATTGTTGGGTATAGAAGGTGTGGATATCCGGCTGTAGTTGCAGTTCCAGCGCCTGCTCCACCTTTTCCAGGCTGGCCGCTGGCGTGAAAGGCTGCGGCAGCCACAGCACCGTATCATCGCGATTTTCGACAATACAGGGGGAAGCCACGCCGTACAGTTCCTGGCTAGCCGGGGCATGGCCGTACTGCTGCTGCCATTCGTCGACATAGCGCTGGGTAAATTCACGCAGGGCGTGCGATACATCATGGTCCATATTTTTTCTCGCATACGGTAAACTGGTGCCTATTGTACCTATCTCACACCAAGGTGACAGCTCATGTCCTCCTATCAAGATCATCAGGCTCTGGCGGCACTGACGCTGGGCAAGCCAACCGCATACCGTGACTGCTACGATGCCTCACTGTTACAAGCGGTTCCTCGCAGCATGAACCGAGAGCCACTGGGGCTTTATCCCGATAGCCTGCCGTTCCACGGTGCCGATATCTGGACGCTGTATGAACTTTCCTGGCTCAATGCCAAGGGACTGCCGCAGGTCGCGGTGGGAGAAATCAGCCTGAACGCCAACAGCGTCAACCTGATCGAGTCCAAAAGCTTCAAGCTCTATCTCAACAGCTTTAACCAAACCCGCTTCCCAGACTGGGAAGCGGTGCGCTCTACGCTACAACGCGATCTCGCCGCCTGCGCGCAAGGGGATGTCAGCGTGAGCCTGTTCAGCGTCGATCGGCTTGAAGGCAGCCCAATCGCCCGGTTGGAGGGCGAATGCCTTGACCAGCAAGACATCAGCATTGATAACTACGAGTTCGATACGGGCTACCTGGAAGGCGCAGCCGGTAGCCAAATCGTTGAGGAAACGCTGGTCAGCCATCTGCTGAAGTCCAACTGCCTGATCACCAACCAGCCCGATTGGGGCTCGGTGCAAATCCGCTATCGCGGTCCGCAGATCAACCGTGAAGCCCTGCTGCGCTATCTGGTTTCGTTCCGCCATCACAACGAATTCCATGAACAGTGCGTTGAGCGGATCTTTAACGATCTGCTGCGTTTCTGCCAGCCGCAACAATTGAGCGTTTATGCCCGCTATACCCGGCGCGGTGGTCTGGATATCAACCCTTGGCGCAGCAATGTGGCGTTCGAACCGTCGCATGGCCGTCTAGCCCGCCAATAATGCTCAACAACTGAGCTAACAGGCGGTTTGTATTGGTAAAAATCCGGAGACGGCGGTAAGGTTAAATCAAGAGTGCCCGCTTTTTGCTCAGGCATTCCAGTAGGCAATACAAAATTCTTACCGCAGTGCACAGAGACAGGTAAGGATTATTATCGCCCTGTTTATGGGCGCAAAGGAGTTACCTTGATTACACATATCAGCCCACTTGGCGCTATGGATTTGTTGTCGCAGCTGGAAGTTGACATGCTGAAGCGTACCGCCAGCAGCGACCTGTACCGTTTGTTCCGCAACTGCTCCCTGGCGGTGTTAAATTCCGGTAGCCAGACCGACAACAGCAAACAGCTACTGTCGCGTTACGAAAACTTTGATATCAACGTGCTGCGCCGTGAACGCGGCGTAAAACTGGAGCTGGTGAACCCGCCAGAAGAGGCTTTCGTTGATGGCCGCATTATTCGTTCACTGCAGGCCAACCTGTTTGCGGTGCTGCGCGATATCCTGTTTGTCCACGGCCAAATTGACAGCGCCGAGCGTTTCCAACACCTGAATTCGGAAGACTCCATTCATATCACCAATCTGGTGTTCTCCATCCTGCGTAATGCCCGCACGCTGCACCTCGACGAAGACCCGAATATGGTGGTGTGCTGGGGTGGCCACTCGATCAATGAAAACGAATATCTGTATGCCCGTAAAGTCGGTAGCCAGTTGGGCCTGCGCGAGCTGAATATCTGTACCGGCTGTGGGCCAGGGGCCATGGAAGCACCAATGAAAGGGGCAGCCGTCGGCCATGCGCAGCAGCGTTACCACAATAGCCGCTTTATCGGTATGACCGAACCTTCCATCATTGCCGCCGAGCCGCCGAATCCGCTGGTTAACGAACTGGTGATCATGCCAGATATCGAAAAACGTCTGGAAGCCTTTGTGCGTATCGCACACGGCATCATCATTTTCCCTGGTGGGGTCGGTACGGCAGAAGAACTGCTGTATCTGTTGGGCATTCTGATGAATCCGGAAAACAGCGAACAGGTCCTGCCGCTGATCCTCACCGGGCCAAAAGAGAGTGCCGATTACTTCCGCGTGCTGGACGAATTCATCATGAATACGCTGGGCGAGGAAGCACGCCGTCATTACACCATCATCATTGACGATCCGGCCGAAGTGGCCCGTCAGATGAAAAAGGCCATGCCGCTGGTGAAAGAAAACCGCCGTAATACCGGTGATGCCTACAGCTTTAACTGGTCGATGCGTATTGCACCGGACCTGCAGCTCCCCTTCGAGCCAAGCCATGAAAACATGGCCAACCTCAACCTGTACCCGAATCAACCGGCAGAACAGTTGGCTGCGGCCCTGCGCCGTGCATTCTCAGGGATCGTGGCGGGCAACGTGAAGGAGAACGGCATTCATGCCATCGAACAGTTCGGCCCTTACAAGCTGCATGGCGATCCGTTGATGATGAAGCAGATGGACAGCCTGTTGCAGGGCTTTGTCGCCCAGCACAGGATGAAACTGCCGGGTACCGCCTATGTACCTTGCTACGAGATTGTAGCCTGATCATCACCTCTGGGCGGCGTCATAGCCGCCCTTATTATCTGACGTTGTTGTCTTGCCTATGCCTATACATTTACTGATTGTCGATGCTCTGAACCTAATCCGCCGCATTCATGCGGTGCAGGGATCCCCTTGTGTCAACGCTTGCAAACATGCGCTACAGCAGTTGATTCAACACAGCCAACCCACCCACGCCGTGGCGGTGTTCGACGAAGACGACCGTAGCGAGAGCTGGCGCCATCAAATTCTGCCCGATTACAAAGCCGGACGTTCGCCGATGCCGGAAAACCTGCATCAGGAAATGCCGCAGCTGCGCGAAGCGTTTGCCGAGCTTGGGGTGGCCAGTTGGCATTCTGCAGGCAATGAGGCGGACGATCTGGCTGCGACCCTGACGGCCAAAATTGCCGCTGGCGGCCACCAGGTGACGATTGTCTCTACCGACAAAGGCTACTGCCAGCTGCTGGTACCCAGCGTACAGATCCGAGATTACTTCCAGAAACGCTGGTTGGATATGCCGTTTGTGCAGCAAGAGTTTGGTGTGTTACCGCAACAGCTCACGGATTATTGGGGACTGGCAGGCATTGGTAGCAGCAAGATCCCAGGCGTTGCCGGTATCGGGCCAAAAACGGCGGTATTGCTACTGCAACAGATGGGGAGTCTGGATGGTCTGTATCAACACCTGGAGCAGGTGCCGGAGAAGTGGCACAGCAAGCTGTTAGAGCACCGCGAGCTGGCCTATATCAGCAAGCAGGTCGCCACTTTGCGTACCGATCTAACGCTGGACGGCAATCTGCAACAGTTACGTTTGCCAATAAATTAAGGGCGCTGCCAGCAGCAACGCCCCTATGCCTTACTCGCGCTCGTCGCGGCGGCCGGGAATGGCCGACCACATGCGGCGCACGTGTACGGTGATCTCTTCACGATCGTGGTACAGCTGCTTGGCGTGGATCTCTGCGCTAATCCCCTCGTTGGCCAAGGCTTCGTGGATGCTTTGCAGGTTCTGCGCCACCTCTTCGTAGCGCTTCTTCATCGGCAGCTTCAGGTTAAAGATCGCCTCACGGCACCAGCCTTTGAGCAACCATTGGATCATCAGGCTGGTCACTTTTGCCGGCTTCTCCACCATATCGCACACTACCCAGTAGTTTTTGCTGGTGGTCGGTTCAAAACGGAAGCCGTCGACACGATGATGGGTCACCTGCCCGGTATCCATCAGGCTCGGGGCCATCGGGCCGTTGTCCACCGAATGCACCATCATGCTGCGTTTGACCAACTGATAGGTCCAGCCGCCAGGGCAAGCCCCCAGATCGACCGCAAACATCCCACTGCCTAAACGCTCATCCCATTCGTCTGCCGGGATGAAAACGTGGAAAGCCTCTTCCAGCTTCAGCGTAGAGCGGCTTGGCGCATCGGACGGGAACTTCAGCCGAGGGATCCCCATATAGAACGGGGAGTTGTTGTTGCTGTAGGAATACCCCACGTAGCAACAGCCCGGCGCGATAAAGAACACGTGTACCACCGGGCGAGAGGGATTCTCACGCGCCATCAGCACTTTCTGCTCACGCAATGCGCCGCGCAGCGGCACAGTCAGCTTGCGGCAGAACTTCAGCAGCTCTTTGCTTTCGTTGGTATCTGGCACTTCGACCCGTAATTCACCGCCGCGGTCGACCACGCCCATCAGCATGCCGACAATCGGTGAAACCCGATCTTCCGGCGGCAAATCACGCAGCAGTTCTCCCACCACCAACATCTGGCGGGCAAAGATCAGCTCACGGAACGGGATTTCTTTCGCCAGGCGATCGGCATCGTCCGGCTGATAGCATTCAAACAGCACATAGCCGCTGTTGTCTTTAACCCTGGCAAAGCCAAATACTTCCAACTGGGCGGCCTTGTCGGTAATTTCCGCCGCGCACTCTTTCTCAAAGCCTTGGCGGCAGTACAACGCGATCTTATTCATGGCGCTCGGCCTTTTTCCTCAGACGCAAAGCGCCAATCAACATCAATGCCCAACCGATCAGGAAGCAGGTCCCGCCTACTGGCGTGACATAAACCCAAACCTTTTGGTGAGACAGCGCCAGACAGTACAGACTGCCGCTGAACAACACGGTGCCGAGCGCCAACAGCGCTCCGCTCCAGTAAAACCACAGGCTGACCCGACGCTGCATGGCAACGGCCAACCCCAGGATCGCCAGAGTATGGAACCCCTGGTAATCAAGCCCGGTGCGGATCCAGGCCATTTCATTGACCCCAAGCGCACTACTCAATACGTGCGCACCAAACGCGCCCAGAGCAACATAGACAAAACCACTGATAGCAGCAAAAATCAGCATAGAACGGCTACTCATCATTATTCACCTTAATCGAGATCCACCAGCCACAACGTCACCGCAGCCGGCCTTATTGTTCATAGCGAAAGCGGAACTTCTCCTGTTCGCTGGCCGCACGCGCCAAGATCCATTGGCGAAAGGCGGCTATTTTACCCAGTTCTGCCTGGCTGTCATGACATACCAGATAAAAAGCGTTTTTACTTACCAGCACATCGTTAAACGGGCAGACCAGCCGACCGGCTTCGATCTCGGTTTGCGCCATCACGTTGTTCACCAGAGCAATCCCCTGACCATGAACGGCTGCCTGAACCACCATGGCGCTATGGCTAAAGATTGGCCCTTGCTGCACGTTGATATGCTGTAACCCCAGTTGGCGGGTGTATGCCAACCAGTCGCGGCGTGAAGTATCATGCAGAAGCGTATGATAAGCCAGATCGCCCGGCACTTTCAGTGCATGATCGCCCATTAACAGGCTGGGAGAGCAAACCGGCAGCAGATATTCCGCATACAAACGCTCTGTGCGCACTCCCGGCCAGTTGCCACGGCCATAAAATATCGCCACGTCAACGTCATCCGCCAGCTTTTCTTCTTCGCGGTCAATGGCCTGGATACGTACATCGATCCCCGGATAAGCTGAGTTAAAGCTGGAAAGACGTGGCACCAGCCACTGAATGGCGAAACTGGGTGGCAGGCTGACGGTCAAAGCCCCCTTGGCACTGCGTGCCTGAAGCTTGCGTGTTGCCTCATTGATCGAAGAGAAAATCTCTTTGATATCCAGGTAATAACTCTGTCCCTCTTCCGTCAGCAACAGCGAACGGTTACGCCGTCGAAATAGTTTCAGCCCCAGGAAATCTTCCAGAGACTTGATCTGATGGCTGACTGCGGCCTGGGTAACAAACAGCTCCTCTGCCGCCTTGGTAAAGCTCAAATGGCGGGCTGCCGCGTCAAAAACCCGCAGAGCATTAAGAGGAGGGAGACGTTTAGACATGAATTAACCCTTTTGTATTGCAAACTGCGGCGTTGTCGGCTGAATGCGCCTTTAACGCCGCCAGGCTGTGCCGAACAGGGATGTTCAAATGCCGCGAGCGCAAGGATGCGCCTAAGCGGCCAATCTGCAATTCATCGGCTTTAGTTACATTTATGTAACAAATGGCCGCCGGGTTTCGCAAACGAGATCAGGCTGCACGATACATAACGCCACTAGCCCATCCGCGTGGACTATTGCCATTAGTTTTTTTAATCCGAGCCATTATAAATTGTCCGTTGAGCATGCGCCAGTAAATACCTATAGTGGCGACACTTCCTGGGCCGGAACGAAAAGGGATTGGGTGTCGAGGACGCCGATGAACTTTTGGCTTGTGGTTGTGATGTTGTGTTTGCAATTTGTCCGCCAATTCGGACATGGTAGCTAGGCTACTGTTTTTCACTTCCTGTACATTTACCCTGTCTGTCCATAGTGATTTTATGCAGCACCGCCAACTTCGCGGTGCTTTTTTTTGCCTGAAAATTACTGATTACCTTCGACCATCTCCTTCACATCGGCACGGTTAATCTGCTGCTCAACGCCGTTGGCATCTTTGTAGCTGATCATCCCGGTATCGTCGTCCACCTTGGGTTTTCCATCGGCGACAATGGTGCGTCCATCGCTGGTGTGCATGACGTAGTTGCTTGAGCAGGCTGCCAGGGTAAACGTGAGCATCAGGGCAGCGATAACTGCGGCTGTCTTGTTCATTTGTGACTCCTTGTAGATAAAAATGCTGTAAAACTCATTTCTGTTATTTAAGGGACTCATTCGAACGCCAATATTCAGCATAACAAACTTTCGTCAGATTTCCAGGAAACAGCGACAATTGTTCGGGATAACTTGTCTCTGACGGCAAAATAGGACAGGATCAATGGCTGACAAAGCCACTGATAATCAGCCGATGAAGCCTTTTGAGCCTACCTTGTTCCGCAGCCAGTTCCCGGCCCTTCAACAGGCGGGAATTTATCTGGACAGTGCCGCTACCGCGTTAAAACCGCAGGCGGTGATCGACGCCACGCAGCAGTTTTACAGCGCAGATGCCGCCACCGTACACCGTAGCCAACATCGTGCGGCTCAGGATTTGACCCAGCGCTTTGAGCAGGCACGCCAGCAGGTCGCTACCTTGATTAATGCCCCCGGTGCGGACGATATCGTTTGGACCCGTGGCACCACCGAAGCCATCAATCTGGTCGCGCAGAGCTATGCTCGCCCACGCCTGCAGCCCGGGGATCAGATCCTGGTTAGCGAGGCGGAGCATCATGCCAACCTGATCCCGTGGTTGATGGTGGCAGAACAGACCGGTGCCGAAGTGGTGAAGCTGCCGCTTGGCCCCGATCGCCTGCCAGATTTGACGCTGCTCCCTACGCTGTTGTGCGAGAAAACCCGCATTCTGGCCTTGGGACAAATGTCTAACGTCACGGGAGGCTGCCCGGATATCGCGCTGGCTATTGAGTTGGCTCATGCGGTCAACGCAGTAGTGATGATCGACGGCGCACAGGGCATTGTGCATTGCCCTGCCGACGTTCAGCGGCTGGATATCGATTTCTACGCCTTCTCAGCGCATAAACTCTATGGCCCAACTGGCATTGGTGCGTTGTATGGCAAAACCGCGTTGCTGGCCCAAATGGGGCCATGGCAAGGCGGGGGGAAAATGCTGACGCAGGCTTCTTTCAGCGGCTTTACGCCACAAAAACCGCCGCACTGTTTTGAGGCCGGTACGCCGAATATTGCCGGAGTGCTGGGGCTGGGTGCCGCGTTGAGCTGGCTGGAAACGCAGGATATGGCCGCCGCCGAGCAATACAGCCGCGCCCTGGCGCAAAATGCCGAACAGCGTTTGCAGCAGTTACCCGGATTTCGCAGCTTCCGCAGTTCCGGCTCCAGCCTGCTGGCCTTTGATATCGCCGGGATCCACCACAGTGATATCGTCACCCTGTTAGCCGAACAGAACATCGCGGTACGCGCGGGCCAACACTGCGCCCAACCTTTGATCGCCGCATTAGGGGTCAGCGGAACGTTACGTGCGTCATTTGCGCCTTATAACACGCCGCAAGACGTCGATGCTCTGGTGCTGGCGTTAACTAATGCCATCGAATTACTGGCGGAATAAGATGCAAAATGGAGAACCGATGCTTGCCCCTCACCCTTTTGGCCGTGAAATCACCGCCGAGACGCTGATAACAACCTTCAGCGCGCTAAAACAGTGGGAAGACCGTTACCGCCAACTGATCATGCTGGCGAAACGCTTGCCATCGCTGGCGGCCGATCTGCGGCAAACGGAGATGGAGCTGAGCGGTTGCGAGAACCGGGTCTGGTTGGGGCACCAGAGGTTGGCTGATGGAACACTGCATTTTTATGGCGACAGCGAAGGACGCATTGTGCGCGGCCTGCTGGCGATCCTGCTGACCGCAGTCGAAGGCAAAACGCCGCAGCAGGTCTTAGCTATCGATCCTTTGGCACTGTTTGATAGCTTGGCGCTGCGTGCCCAGCTCAGCGCCACCCGAGCCAGCGGCCTGGCAGCCTTGGCGGCCAGGGTGCACGCTATCGCTGCCAGCTATGCCTGACGTGCCGCCTTTGCCACCATCTTCTTCAACGCGTGGGAGACGGCAATAAAGCCAAAGGTCGCGGTGACCATGGTCGCCGCGCCAAAACCCGCGCTGCAATCCATTCTCTTCGGCCCTTCTGCGGTACTGCGCGAGGCACACACTGAACCATCAGGCTGCGGGTATACCAGCGGCTCGGTGGAGAAGACGCAGTCGATCCCCAGCTTGCCTTTGCTGTTTTTCACCACGTTAAAGTCGTTCTTCAACCTTTCGCGCAGTTTGGCTGCCAGTGGATCCTGAATAGTTTTGGCCAGATCGGCCACGGCGATCTGCGTAGGATCAATCTGCCCACCGGCACCGCCGGTAGTGACCACCGGGATCTTGAAACGGCGGCAATAGGCCAACAACGCCGCTTTGGGCCGCACGCTGTCGATCGCATCAATCACATAGCTGAAATTATGATTCAACAACTCGGCGACGTTATCTGGGGTAATAAAGTCATCTACGCAGGTCACCCGGCATTCCGGGTTGATCGCCAGGATCCGCTCTGCCATCACTTCGGTTTTCGACTGGCCAACATGCTGGCGCAAAGCATGGATCTGCCGATTGGTGTTGGTGACGCAGACGTCATCCATGTCGATCAGGGTGATCGCACCAATGCCGGTGCGTGCCAACGCTTCAGCCGCCCATGAGCCGACCCCGCCAATGCCGATCACACAAACGTGCGCCTGGGCAAACAGGGCCAATGCCGATTGGCCGTACAGGCGTGCCGTACCGCCAAAACGCTGTAGATAGGCCTCTGAATAGGCTGTACTCATTTCTCTTTACTTACCTTGGTTGCAAATAGTCAGGGCCGGAAATCCGGCCCTGAGGACGCTCATAAACCCACCGGAATCACAACGTTAGGCGCTGCTTTGCGGGCGCAGCATGCAGCGCCCCTACGGTCGAACTAATCCAGCTGGGAACCACTCGAGGTGGTCAACGGTTGATTGGCACTAAACAGCTGTGCCCCAGGATTACCGCCTTTCAATACCCAGACCCGGCCATAGTGATTATAGAACCCTGCCGAGTGTCCGGCTTCTGGGCCAATCCCCTGGTACATATCAAAGTGCTGGCCCTTGATGGCACCGCCCACGTCAAGGGCAACCATCAGGCGCATTTCATATTTTCCCGTGAACTTGCCCTTGTTGTCCAGTAGCGGGACTTCTGCCAGCAACGTGGTACCGGCCGGGATCAGGGAGCGATCGGAAGCCACGGAGGCTTTGGCAATCAACGGCACCGCGCTGGCCCCTTTCACCGGAGCAAAAGGCACCGGGTGGAAGAACACGAACGACGGGTTTTGCTCCAGCAGTTCGCGCACCTCAGCTTCGCTGTGGGTATCCGCCCACTGGCGAATGGCTTGCATGGACATATCGGCCTTGGCCACTTCACCGCGATCGATCAGCACCTTGCCGATACTGCGGTAAGCATGGCCGTTCTTGCCGCTATAACCAAAGAACACCAATGGCTGGCCATTGCCGAAATCGACATAGCCGCTGCCCTGCACTTCCATCATGAAGTTATCCATCAGGGAGTTGGTGTAAGCAATGATGTAACGGCTGTCCAGCGCCCCTGAGTAAATACCGGCACGATCCGGCAGGCGACGCTTACCTTTGGCTGGCATGCTGTACAGCGGGTAGCGGAATTCGCCCTGCTGGGTATAGCGCGCCTGCAGCACCGGGGTGTAATAGCCGGTGAACTGGACGTTGCCATAGCTATCTACGCCTTCCATCTGATAGGCGCTGAGGCCGAACTGGTTCAGTTGGCGCGTATCCGCCCCCGCCGCCATCCAGTTTTGCACTGCCTGATAGGTGGAGTTATTGCGGTTAAACAGCGACGGCGAAGCGTACTTAATCTCCATCAGCTGGTTAGAGTAATCCTGGCCGTTGATCGGGGCGCCTCTGGCATTGGGACGATTCACCAACTCCAGCGACTGATCCAGATGACCATCTTTATACTGCTGCCCACGGTCGGTCGGTTTTGACGAACAACCGGCCAGTACCGCAACCACTAACCCACCGAGCAGGTATTTGCCCCAACGTCCTTTCATTGCACACTCTCTCAGACTGATATGTTCCATACCCAATGGATACGGGTAAACTGGCTGAACGATAACAAACGGCTATAGATAAAGGAATCGCTACCGCTAAAAATTCCCAGCCAGATGATTATGATGAAAAAAAACGCAAATTGGGGACTAATTCAGCATATAAATGGCTTTCGGTGAATTATATGCAAAAAGGGTTTGCAACAAAATGCCTGGAGAGTATAGTGCGCTTCCATCGGACGCGGGGTGGAGCAGCCTGGTAGCTCGTCGGGCTCATAACCCGAAGGTCGTCAGTTCAAATCTGGCCCCCGCAACCAACCGATACTGTGATAACGGTATCAAAAATGTGTTGGATTCGATGAAAGAAAAGGTATTATACGGACGCGGGGTGGAGCAGCCTGGTAGCTCGTCGGGCTCATAACCCGAAGGTCGTCGGTTCAAATCCGGCCCCCGCAACCAACCGATACGGCAATGGCGGTATCACATGAAGGGTTGGTTCGATAATATCAGTATCAAGACGGACGCGGGGTGGAGCAGCCCGGTAGCTCGTCGGGCTCATAACCCGAAGGTCGTCAGTTCAAATCTGGCCCCCGCAACCAATCTTGATTACATCAGACAAGCACCTTAACGGGTGTTTTTTTGTATCTGAATTTCCCCTACCTTCCCAATTAACCACACCGCCCTTCCTTGGGCTACGCCTGGTTTAACGCCGTGCCAATGCGCCACCGTTGGCGAAATAGGCTTTGATCCCGGCCAGAATAGATTGCGCCACCTGCTGCTGAAAATGGCTGGTGCGCAGCTTGCGCTCTTCTTCCAGATTGCTGATAAACGCCGTCTCCACCAGGATCGACGGGATATCCGGGGCCTTCAATACGGCGAAGCCGGCCTGATCGACACGATTTTTGTGCAGGCGGTTAATTTTACCCATCCGGTTCAGCACTTCCTTACCGAACTTCAAACTGTCATTGACGGTGGCGGTCTGCAATAGATCGAACATGGTGTGATCCAGGTAGCGATCGCCACTCTTGCTGACCCCGCCGATGTCGTCGGCGGCGTTCTGGGTTTGCGCCAGAAACTTGGCGGCGTTGCTGGTGGCCCCTTTGGTAGAAAGCGCAAACACCGAGGAACCGCGTGCCGAACGGTTGCTGAAAGCATCGGCGTGGATCGAGACAAACAGATCGGCCCGCTGCTTACGAGCTTTGGCTACGCGCACCTTTAATGGGATAAACACGTCTTCATTGCGCGTCATAAACACTCTCATGTTGGGTTCGCGTTTGATCAGCGCACTGAGACGACGGGCAATCTGCAACACAATATCTTTTTCACGGGTTTTGTTTTTGCCAATAGCCCCCGGATCTTCACCGCCGTGCCCAGGATCGAGCATGATCACAATCGGCCGATCGCGCCCAGCCTTACCGGCTTGCGGTGCTTCTGCCGGTAACGTCCGCTCCAGATCGCCCTTGTTGTAATCTTCCAGTAACGCCAACAGCGGATCATATTCTTCACCGCTGCCCCCCTTGGTTGGATAAAGATCCATCACCAGGCGGTTGCGGTATTCGGAGACGGGTGTCAGGGTAAACATATTTGGGCTGACGCTTTGCTTGAGTTCCAGCACCAGCCTGACGGTATTCTTGTCGAACTGGCCGACCCGCGCCTGTTTCAGATAGGGATCTTCTTTGCGCACCTGCCCGGCAATCCCTTTAAGCACGCTATTCAGCTGTACCCCTTCCACATCCACCACGATGCGCTCTGGATTGGTCAGGGCAAACTGTTTGTATTTCAGTGGAACATTGGATTCCAGCGTGACTCGGGTATAGGTCGAGGAAGGCCAGACACGGACGGCAATCACATGAGAAGCAGCGGCGAAACCAACGCGACTCACACTCAGCAACCAGGTTGCGGCAACCCCCTGCAACAAACGACGGCGACCCGGATTGTGATTAGAGTTAGGCATGCGGCTCCGGTAAAAATAACGATTAAAAAAACAGCAAAAAAAAACAATGGCAAAAACTTTACCCAATCCATTCACCGCTGTCATCAGAAAATCTTTTTATGATCTTTCAATTTATTAATCAGTTAGCACATTTGTCAGAAAAATCACTCTCATTTCCTACTTGCCTTTGGCGCAATAAAAGAATAAAAATACAAAAATACCGTATAAATATGCAAATGAGGTCTTGCCGTGAAGGAACGTAGTACAGAGCTGGTGCAAGGATTTCGTCACTCAGTTCCCTATATCAATACTCACCGTGGCAAGACCTTTGTCGTCATGCTGGGTGGCGAAGCTATTGAACATGAAAACTTTTCCAGTATCGTCAATGATATCGGGCTGTTACATAGCCTGGGCATTCGTTTGGTGGTGGTCTACGGTGCGCGGCCGCAGATTGACGCCAATCTGGCGCAGCATAACTACGAGCCGATTTACCATAAGCATACCCGGGTGACCGACGCCCATACGCTAGAGTTGGTCAAGCAGGCCGCTGGCTTGTTACAGCTGGATATTACCGCACGACTTTCCATGAGCCTGAATAACACCCCATTGCAAGGGGCGCACATCAACGTAGTGAGCGGCAACTTTATTATCGCTCAACCGCTGGGCGTGGATGATGGCGTCGATTATTGCCATAGCGGCCGTATACGCCGTATTGATGAAGAAGCCATTCATCGCCAACTCGACAGTAAGGCCATCGTGCTGATTGGCCCGGTGGCGGTATCGGTAACTGGCGAGAGCTTTAACCTGACCTCGGAAGAAGTCGCTACCCAGTTGGCAATCAAGCTGAAGGCTGAGAAAATGATCGGCTTCTGTTCATCACAAGGGGTGACCGATGCGGAAGGCAATATCCTTTCCGAACTGTTCCCCAACGATGCGCAAAAACGCATTGAGCAGTTGGAAGAGACTGGTGACTACCATTCCGGCACCGTGCGCTTCCTGCGCGGCGCGGTAAAGGCCTGCCGCAGCGGGGTACGCCGCAGCCACCTGATCAGCTATCAGGAGGATGGTGCACTGGTACAGGAGCTGTTTTCACGCGACGGTATCGGTACCCAAATCGTCATGGAGAGCGCCGAGCAGGTACGCCGGGCAACCATCAATGATATCGGTGGGATACTCGAGCTGATCCGCCCATTGGAGCAACAAGGGATTTTAGTCCGCCGTTCGCGCGAACAGTTGGAAATGGAGATCGACAAGTTCACGATTATCGAACGCGATAACCTGACCATTGCCTGCGCGGCGCTCTATCCGTTCCCGGAAGAGAAGATTGGTGAGATGGCCTGCGTGGCGGTGCATCCGGATTACCGCAGTTCGTCACGGGGCGAGATGCTGCTGCAGCGGGTAGAAAGCCAGGCGCGCCAGATGGGGCTACAGAAGCTGTTTGTGCTGACCACACGCAGCATCCACTGGTTCCAGGAGCGCGGCTTCACTCCGGCGGAAGTCGACGTGCTGCCGATGCAGAAGCAGGCTTTATATAACTACCAGCGCCGCTCGAAGATCCTGTTGGCCGATCTTTGACTTACCCTAGCTAACCCATTGATTATCTGGACGGGCGCAGCATGCTGCGCCCCTACGTGTTAAACCCGGCGAGGGTTTGTCAACGATATCAAACCCCATCACCTGTCGTTTTTTATGTTTGATTGTATGGCGGCACTAGCAAGCGCCCACCCGTTGTTACTTCCCGATCTGCAAGCGTTCGGCTAACCCGCTACGGCGTTGCGTGGGGGTGCGGATAGCGCTTACCAACACCTTGTCTACCGCATAGAGCGAAAGCCGCTGGCGTGCGCGGGTAATGGCGGTATAAACCAATTCACGTGTCAGCACCGGCAGAAAATGATTCGGCAGCACCAGCGCCGTATGGTCGAACTCCGACCCCTGCGATTTATGCACCGTCATCGCATAGGCAGTTTCATGCGCCGGTAAGCGGCTGGGCTGTACCGATTTGATACTGCCGTCCGGTAATTGGAAGTGCACACGCAGATCGCCGCCCTCACCGGGCAAGGCAATGCCAATATCGCCGTTAAACAGCCCCAGTGCGCTATCGTTGCGGCCAATCATCACCGGCCGCCCTAAATACCAACGCCCGGCAGGGCCAGGATTACGCCGGATCAAACCGGCACGCTGCAGCCCGCTTTCGATACGCTCATTCAACCCAGCAACGCCAAATGGTCCTTCGCGCAGGGCGCAGAGCAACTGGAAGCGGCCAAAGGCATCCAGGATCGTCACGGCCCCTGCCCCTTCGGCTACCAGCCGCAGATAGTCGCGATAACCGGCAGCGCAGCTATCCAGCAGCCGTTGATAATCTTCGGTTTCTGCCAGTGGGTAACCCTCCACGTCAGAATAGCTGCCGTTCAACGCTGCCAGGGCGCGCTTGCTATCGCCAGCATTCACCGCCAAAGCCAACTGGCCAATGCCGGATTTGGCATCAAACCGGTAACTCTTGCGCAGCAGACACAGGCTGTCGCGCACCGCTGCCTCGGCCTGCGCTGGCTGCCCTTGCAAAGGGCAACCAGTCAGGCGCGCCAACTGCGCCGCACGGGCTTCGCTATATCCCTGCTCGGCAAACCGGCAGATATCCCCCAGCACGGCTCCAGCCTCCACCGAGGCCAGTTGATCGCGATCGCCAAGGAAGATGACTCGCGCCTTGGGGGGCAAGGCAGCAATCAACCTTGCCATCATGGGCAAATCCACCATCGAAGCCTCGTCCACTATCAGCACATCCAGATGCAGCGGGTTGCCCCGGTGATAGCGCATGCGCTGGCTGTTTGGCTGGGCCCCCAGCAAGCGGTGTAACGTTGCCGCTTCCGTAGGGAACAAGGCCCGTTGCTCCGGGGTTAAATCCAACTGACGGCTAGCGCTTCCCAAGGATTCGGTTAGACGAGCCGCTGCTTTACCGGTAGGTGCAGCAAGCTGGATACGCAGACGCTCCCCGTCCGCCAACTGCACCAGCGCCGCCAACAGCTTGGCGACAGTGGTCGTTTTGCCAGTACCGGGGCCGCCGGAAATAATCGCGATGCGGCGCGTGGCCGCTACCGCTGCGGCAATTTTTTGCCAATCAGGTTCGTCCGTGGCCGCGCCAAATAACCGATCGAGGATAGTGCGCAGCTGCGCCTCTTCAAGTTCCTGTGGCACGCTGTCGCTACTGATAAAAGTGGCGACGTCACCTTCGCTCTGCCACATGCGTTGCAGATACAGCCGCTGCTGTTGCAGGACCATCGGCGTTGCCGTACTGCCATCGCTAATCGCTGGCGAGACCGCCAGACGCTGTTGCCAACTCGCCACGTCCGGTTGCCCACAAGCCTGCCACGCGGCCAAGGCCAACTCCGGCTGGCGGCCACCAAACAGATTCTCCGGCAATAGCTGTTCGAGCAACAGACAAACGTGGCCCGCACCAGCCTCCGAGCTCAGGCAGGCGGCTGCCAGCAGGATATCCGGTTCATCATCGTTGGCGACCACCTGGGCAAATTGCACGTCTAACGGTCGCAAGGCGCCCAGAGCCAACGCCTGATGCAAAATCTCAATCATTGCCCATCCTCAACGTTGGCCGCTTCACCGCTAAACAGGCGATCCATTCCTTCAACCAGAGCGAACTCCGGCCGACAGGCAAAAATACCGTTGCCCTCATGCTCGGCATCCACCCCGCGTAAAAACAGATAAATCACCCCGCCAAAATGGCGCGGGTAATCGTAATCCGCCAGACGATGCCCCAAATAGCGGTGAAGCGCCAAGGTATAGAGTTGGTATTGCAGATCGTAACGGTGTTCCGCCATCGCCCGCGCCATCGCTTCTTGGGTATAGGCGCTGCTGTCTTCGCCCAGCCAGTTGGATTTGTAATCCAGCAGGTAGTATTTTCCCTGCCAGCAGAATACCAGATCGATAAAGCCTTTCAGCATGCCCTGAACCTGTTGAAAATCCAGCGCCGGGCAGCCAGCAGAAAGGGGATCGTAGCGTTTTACCAACTCATCCAGTTGCTGCGCTTGCAGCAGGCCGCCGATCGGCAGATAGAACTGTAATTCTGCCTGCCTGGCCCCCGACGGTAAGGCGGATAGCGCGACGCCGCTGCTATTAAGCGGCGCATTCAACAGCACCTGCATCCAGCCGGATAATACCGGCAACCAATGCTCCTCCAGCCCTTGCTGTTGTAACTGCTCCAATAGCCACTTTTCATCTAGCGGTTGGGTAAAGTCCAGCTCTTCAAACAGGCTGTGGAGGAAGGTGCCAGGAGCCGCGCCACGCGGAAAAGTATGGGGAGTAAATGCGGGTGGTGTAGCCGTATCGCCCTCACCAACGGCATCAACGTCCAGGCGCGGCAACAGCTCCTGCATCCGGCTTGCGCCATGCTGTTGCAAGCCGGTATAGCTGGTTACCCGCCAGAAATCCTGCATCCTGCGTGGAAACTGCCTGGCCGTCAGTTCTGCGGCGGCGGCCATCTGGGGCTGCCAGCTCTGTTCACCCGGCGCATCCACCAGCGACAGCGCGATGCCTTGGGTTGCCAGCTGTTGCAGGCAGGTTTGCAGATAGGCCGCATCGCCCGCCTGCCCCGCCTGTACCAGATATCCCAGCGCGCTGCGGTGCAAATCCGTATCGCCCTGCTTCTTGCGCGTGCCGAGGAACAACGGCGCAATACCGATGCTGCAGTGATACACCGAACGGGTCAGCGCCACGTACAGCAGGCGCAAATCCTCTGCCAACCGTTCTTCTTCCGCCCAGGCCACGCTTTCTTCGTTGGCATTGAGATCCAGTAGGGCTTTAAAGGTCTGGCGATCGTGGTACAGCACCTGCTGCTGCTGGCGGAAATTCCCCACAAAAGGCAGCCACACCAGATCGAACTCCAACCCTTTCGACTTGTGGATGGTGATCACCTGCACCAGATGGCGGTCGCTTTCCAGCCGCAGTTGCTGATTGTCCGACTGGCGATTCGGCTGAGCGATCTGCTGTGCCAACCAACGCACCAGCGCGTGTTCACCGTCCAGCTGCGCCGTGGCTTCCTGCAGCAGTTCCCCCAGGTGCATGACATCGGTCAAACGGCGCTCACCCCCAGGGCTGGCCAGCAGGTTTTCTGCCAGATGCCGCTTGGCCATCACCTCACGCAGCATTGGTAACACGCCACGGCGCAGCCAGTGGCTACGATATTCATCAAACTCGTTGACCAAATCATCCCAAGCGGACTCGTTATGGTTTAATCCATCCAGCGTCAAGGCGTCCAACCCCAATAGCCCGGTGGCCAAAGCGCAGCGCAGGGTTCGCTCCTGTTCGGGAGCCAGCACCGCCTGTAGCAGCCACAGTAAATCTTTGGCTTCCGGCGTATCAAACACGCTGTCACGGTTGGAAAGGTAAACCGAGGGGATGGCCAGCGCGCTGAGTGCATCACGCACCAACGCCGCTTCGGCGCGGCTACGCACCAGAATGGTAATATCCGATGCCTGAACGTGGCGACGTTGATCCCCTTTGACCAGCCAGGCTTCTCCGGCCTGCCCGGCACTCAGCCAGTCGCGGATCTGGGCTGCACACAAGCGCGCCATTAATTGTTGGTAATCACTTACTCCGGCCCCATCCCCGGGTTGCAACCAAAATTGCATGGCCGGTTGCGGCTTATTCTGCCACTCGAAAACCAGTTCCTGGTTCTTCGCTGCGGCAGCCACCTCGATAAACGGGATTTGGCCAAACAGGAACGGCTTTTCCACCTGAGCAAACAGGCGGTTAACGCTGCCAACCATCGCCGGTGATGAGCGCCAGTTGGTCTCTAAGGTGTAGTGGGCACTTACCTCTGAACGAGCCTTCATATAGGTAAAAATGTCGGCCCCACGGAAGGCGTAAATCGCTTGTTTGGGATCGCCGATCAGCAGCAGGCCACACTCTTCGCGGCCAACATACAGTTTCTGGAAGATCCGGTACTGCTGTGGGTCGGTATCCTGAAACTCATCGATCATCGCCACCGGATAACGCTGGCGGATCGCCAGCGCCAATTGTTCACCACCGGCGCTTTGCAGTGCCGCATCCAGCCTGCTGAGCAGATCGTCAAAACCCAGTTCGGCACGCTGGCGTTTTTCCTGTTGAATAGAAAGGCGTATTTCACTCAACGCCCTTGCCATGATCAAGTCACGCAGGGTCAAGGGTTCGGCAAATAGCTCATCAACCGCCACAAACAGCGGATGCCGCGGAGCTTCACCTTTCTTGGTTTTCTCCAGCAGCACCGATTGGCGGAACTTCTCCAGCTCTTTAGGTAACTGGTAATCTTCGGTTTCCTGCCCCGCCCATTCGCCCACCTTATTCAGCCAGTTGGGTAAATGCTTGCTGCTGTAGCTGCGTTTGTCGACGCCAGACTGACTGATAAGCGCCTCCAGATCGGCCGCCGCTGCCTGCCATTGCGCCTTGAGGGCATCGATCCGCGCAACTATCTGTTCATGGCGCATCAGCACCGTTTCTTCATCTTTCGGTGGCTGACGCAGAGTGGGAGCTTCGCCATGCAGATAGCCCGAGAGATCGCCCAACAAAGCCTCTGGGCCGCTCCACTCCTGGCTAACCGCCCGGGCAACGCCCAGTGGCAATGGGTAGCAGTGACGCCGCCAAAAATCGGCGCAGGCCTGACGGCGCAACGGCAGTTCGTCCTGCACCAGCGTTTGTTCAAACAGAATGCCCGACTCGAATGCGTTGTGAGTAAGCATTCGCTGACAAAAACCGTGGATAGTGTAGATCGCCGCTTCGTCCATCTGGCGCTCGGCAGCCAGCAATTGCGCGGCGGCCTCTGGCAGATCGCCAATCTCCGCCATCAGCGCGGCAAACAGCGGGTCTGAGCTATGTCCGCGTATGCAGGCAATGCGTAATGCGTGGATATTGCTGCGAATGCGGCCCCGGAGTTCCTCCGTCGCCGCTTCGGTAAAGGTAACCACCAGGATCTCTTCTACCGTGAGCGGCCGCGAAAACGCCGCTGCCTGGCCTAAGCCAAGCAGCAAGCGCAGATACAAAGCGCCGATAGTGAAGGTCTTGCCTGTCCCTGCCGAGGCTTCGATCAGCCGTTCACCAAACAGCGGCAACGTCAGTGGATCAAGCCGCTGAGGAACGCCTTTCGTCATGGCGTCGCCACTTTACGAGGCAGCGTTTTTTGCAGTGACGAGGCGTTAGGATAGGTCACCCAACCCTCACCCGGCGCAGCAAAGTCGGCTTTCTGCTGGCTGCTGCCACTCACCTGAGACAACAGTGCCAGACCCTGTGGCTTAATCACCGCCTGATGGAAGTAATCCGCCAGTTTGGCGGGCGTTAGAATCTGTACCTGAGCGATCAGCTTTTCACGGGTATCGAAGGCGAAATTACCGCGATCGAAATCGCTACTGAAGCGGCCCGCTTCTTCACCCAAGGTTTGTGGACGCTGTTGCAGCTCATTGATCATGGCCTGTTTGTATTGGGCAAAATCGGCATCGCTCAACTCACGCAGGCGCTTTTCCGTTTTCGGGTAGAAATCCTGATAGCGTTGGTAGAGATAGGCTGGCTGCTTACTGTTGCTTTGCAGCAGGAAACCAATGCCCCACTGGCGGCCAACCGGCATCGCGAAGGAGAACACCGCATAGCCGAGTTGCTCTTGGGTACGCAATTGGCTGTAGAACCACGGCTGGATGATCTGCCCCAGCAATGAGCTATAGGCCATGCTGGTCACTTCGTCATACCCCGTTGGAACATACACCGCCGCCAGCGCCGAATCGGTGCTGCTGCCAGGACGCTGCAGGTTGGCAAACTGGTTTTTGGCAATCACGACGTTTTCGCCGTGCCACCATTCCACACCGGTACAACCCAGGTTCTTCTTCAGTGAAGAGGCCAGCGTGTCCACCTGTTGCTTGCTCATATTACCCACTACCAGCAACTCCGGCGTGGCCCCGGCCATCAGGCTGTCGCGGTAAGCCAGCACGTCTTGCAACGTTATGGTTTTCAGCACTTCACGGCGTTCACTGCGCTCGGAATAAGGCACGCGGGACAGCATCTGTACCGGCTGGATCGCCAGCTCAAAGGCTTTGCCCTTCTCGGCGGAATCCAACTGTTCCAGATACCAGGATTTCGCCTGCTCCAACTGCTCTTGCGTTGGGGTAAAGCTGGAGTAGCCTTCAATCAGCGAGGTCAACAGCTGCGGTAGGCGCTGGGTAAAGCCGTTGGC
This sequence comes from Serratia sp. 3ACOL1, assembly GCF_003668775.1. Classification (NCBI taxonomy): domain Bacteria; kingdom Pseudomonadati; phylum Pseudomonadota; class Gammaproteobacteria; order Enterobacterales; family Yersiniaceae; genus Serratia; species Serratia sp. 3ACOL1. Next base: position 3,263,365 of record NZ_CP033055.1, read on the forward strand.
GCTAAACATCAGGCCATTATTAGGTGAGGTAGAGAAGCTAATCCCGCCCACCGAAGCCTGATAGCTCAACTCATCGAGCGAGATCCCCGCCAGATAATCCATCAACGAGAACAGCACCTGATTACGCGCTGAATCCATGGTTTTGGCGTTACGCAAAGCGACCGTCACATCGGCCTTGGGTTCATCGGCAAAATAGCGGCTTGGCATATACAGCACCCGCAACCCTGGCTGGTTCACCACCATTTCCGGTTTGGTAAACTCATGTGAAGGCTTATTCAGGGTAAACTCATCCGGAATATAAGGGTTCAGCCCCGGCAGAGAAAGCGCGATATCTTTACCCAACTGTTGCCATTTCGCGAAGCGTTCCGCGCTGATTTTCTCGACCTGATAAGGTGCCTCAACAAAGTAAGCCGTTTTATTGTGCGGCTCATTCGGGCTGACAAACCAGATACGCGCATTTTGTGGCGTCATCTGACCCAGGCGTTCAGCAATGGCTTTAGGATCGTAGCGATCGGCCAGGTACGGCGCATCCAGCGTATGCTCTACCGGTACGCGCAGCATGGTGTCCACCAGCCATTCGATGTAATTCATGTCGCGGGTAATCGACGGATAGCGGAAATCCAGATTCAGCACATGGGCGATCTCGTCAAAATAACTTTGTTTGATCCCTTCGCCCTGCAGCATTTTCAGATAGCTGAAGATCGCTGCCACCACCTGGTCACGCTCCGCCAGCCCCTTGTCGGTCAAGGAAACGCTGATTGAGAACACACCGCCGTTGCGATCGACCATCGGGTCGGCACCCGCATTGATGGCATCTGCCAGCCCCTGCTTCTGCAGCCAGTCGGAAAGCGTATTGGTGCTGCGGTTGCCAATCAGGTAGCTGATATAGGTATCGGTTTTGCTGCGGAACTCGGCGCTGTTGTTATCGATACGGAATTCGACCTTCAGCTGCTTGCGCGGCTGCGCCGGTACATAATGAATAATGATGCCCTGCTGCTCCGAGGTGACCGCAGGAACGGTGATCGGTGGCACTTTCGCATCGTGGTTAGGAATACGGCCGAAGGTTTTGACCGCCAGCGCTCTCAGTTCAGGCAGGGATTGGTTGCTATACAGCACGCCCTTCATCAGGTTGGCAGAATAGTAACGCTGATAAAAACCAACGAGTTCTTCATGCAGCTTGCTGCCTGGCTTGTCCTGCAAAGTCTCGAGGTTGCCGCCAGAAAAACGTGCGCTAGGGTGAGCCGGATTAAGGGTTTCTGCCCCAACCTGTGCCATGCGCATACCGTCACGGGAGCGCGCCATCGTCAACTCGGCATTCACCGCATTACGCTCACGGTCCGCGTTGCCAGGATCCAGAATAGGTTCGGCAATGGCATCGGCCATGCGGTCGACAGCGGGTTCTAAAGCGTCGTTTTCCACTTCCAGATAGTATGCGGTGCGGTAAGACGCGGTGCTGGCATTGTGGCTACCACCGTGCTTTTTCAAAAACTCGGAGAGGTTCTCGGGTTCTGGATAGCGCTTGGAGCCCATCAGTACCATATGTTCCAGGTAGTGAGCCAAGCCAAGTTGGCTGTTGGGATCTTCCAGTGAGCCTACCGGCAGCGCCAGGGCAGCCAGTGACTTTGGTGCCAACGCGTCAGACACCAGCAGTACGGTCATGCCGTTATCCAGCTTGATAGCCTGATATTCACGCGGATCGTGATCGCTTTTGTTGATCTTTTCCGCCAGCGGTTGCCAGCCTTGTGCGGCCCAGCTTAACGGCGCCCAAAACATAACCAATAACATCAACCCGGTAATGCGGGTCAACAGTCTGCGCATATCCAAAATAAACCCCTGTTCTCTGGCTGTCACGCCAACTCCCTGACGGTGACAGCACGGTGCAAAATGACACAACCGAAAGCGATGCCCAATGAAATTCAATTTCTAACTCAAAGCATTACGGTTTTAAACACTCAACTCACTATAGCCCACATCGTTGGGGCGCAGCGTACGCCACTCTATAACGTATATGCCTATACGTTATGTAAGACCAGACTTAACCTCAATGGTTGAGTATAAAAGCGTAAAATTTTTATCACCTCACTGCGACCTGTGCCACCGAGGGATTGTTACCCAAGATTATTACGGGCCACGGGCAGCAGGTAACGCTCTGTTTCTTTCAGGATTTGTTCAAGGCGAACATTATCCATTTGGCGGAAAACACGCTGAGTATAAGGATCTGCCCCCTCGCCCGGGATCCGCTGATCGCCCTGCCAGGCTTGCAGCAGCTTGGCACGCGCCTTGACCTGAACTTCTTCATCCCAGTCTATCTGCTGCGTTTGCGCCTGATAACATTGGCTCAACCAGGCCCAGCCGCTTTTATTGAGCAGCATCAGCGGCTGCGACAGGCCACGGCGGTAGCCCGCCACTAGCTCCGCCAACTGCTCATGGGCCTCCTCGCTCGTCAGCGCAGCGAAGCGCCAGGCGGAATTCTTGCTGCCAAACATACGGCTTTCCCCGGCCCCCCCAACACAGCAATACACCAGGTGTTCCAACCAAAGTAAGATGCCGTCTACGGCCGAAAGCGTTGCTGGCCGCCAGCGTAGCAAGCCATCCTGCTGTACCTGATGCAGCCAGCCGGTAATACGCATGCCCGCCACGTCGATATCCAACTCCAGGCTGCCATTCTCCTGGCGCTGTTCACGCACCCGTTCGGCCAGCTCCGCCATTTCTTCCTGCTGCTTTTGCCAGTAAATCTCACCAAAAGCTCCGTAAGGTAATCCCCCCGATGCACGCACCCGTTGGTACAACTTGCCTGCATCCTCCCCTCGATCAGCGTGTTCAGCAATTGGCTGTTGAACTGATAGCGGCTGAGGTTATCCAGCGTAAAAGGCTCGTCTTCCGGCAGATCGGTCTCTTCCAGAATGAAGTTAACGCCAAGACGTAGCTGGAAGAAGGCACGGATCGGATGGCGGTAAAAACGGAGCAGTTCATCAAGAGAAACCTGAGTTTTCTCTTCCACCACCAGCGGTTGATTAAATTCCGGATGTGCAGCGCCACGACCATCGGCAGCGGCCAACCATTCTGCCGCATAGCTTTGATCTTCACTCCCCGGCAGGAAGTTTTCCGCAGCAAACGGCATGCGGGCATGGCGTTTAAGCAAGTGCTCACCGACCCTGCGTGCGCTGCCGTCCGCATCCAGCCCTTCATCGCCGGGCAGGCAATAACTTTGCTGCAGATATTCCAACAGTTCAGTGACCAATACCGAAGGATAGCGCTCGCTGTTATCCTGAATGGAACGGCCAATAAAACTGATGTACAACTGCTGCTGGGCAGAGAGGATCGCCTCCAGGAACAGGTAGCGGTCATCGTCACGGCGGCTGCGATCGCCCCGCTTAACCTGCTGCGCCATCAGGTCAAAACCCAGCGGCGGCAAAGTGCGAGGGTAGACACCGTCGTTCATGCCCAGCAGGCAGACCACCTTGAACGGAATGGAACGCATGGGCATCAGGGTACAGAAGTTGATCTGACCGGCCAGGAAACGCTGGCTGATGCGTTGCTGATCGAGCCTTGCGGCCAGTTCATCGCGCAGCAGCGTCAACGGCACGGCATCGGGATAGCGCGCCGCCAGGCCAAAGCTGGCCACTTTCTGCCACTGCTCTTCGATCAGTGCCAACGCCTCTTCGGTTTCGCTGTCTGTCTCAAAGAAGCTACTAAGCAGTTGGCGGCACAGCGGCAACCATTCGGCTAACGGCCGCTCTTCGCTGAGGATTTGCCGCCAACGGCTGAGTTGTGCCAGCAGATCGGCCAATTGCCCGGCCAGTTCGGCCACTAATCCACTCGACTCATCGTAAGGTAATACGCCCTGCCAATCTCCGGCGTTGCTGTCCATGGCGTAGCCCAGCAGCATCCGCGTCAGGCCAAACCGCCAGGTATGCTGCCCGGTTGCGGGCAAATCCAGCTCACGCACGTTGTCATCATCCAACCCCCAACGTACCCCGGATTCGCCAGTCCAGTGGCGTAACAGGCTTAGCCCCTCTTCCTGAATCGAGAAACGCGCCGCTAGCGCGGGCACGTCCAACAGCGCCAATACCTGCTCTGAGGTAAAGCGGCTTTGGGGCAGATCCAGCAGGGAGATAAAGGCTTGTAGCGCAGGATGCGCTTGCCTGGCCTTGCGGTCGGAAATGGCAAACGGTAGATAGCGCCCGGCCGGGGCATTGCCAAACACCGCCTGAATATACGGGGTGTAGCTGTCGATATCCGCCACCATCACGATGATGTCGCGCGCGGTGAGTTGGGGATCTTCTGCCAGCATCGTCAGCAACCGATCGTGCAGCACCTCGACTTCGCGCTGCGGGCTGTGGCAGGCATGCAGACTGATGGAGCGATCCTGCGGATCGAGCTGGCGTTTATTGTCACTGCGCTCCAGGGTTTCCGGCGTGGTGCCGATCAGTGCGTGATCTTCCAGCTCCAGCATGTCGTGCTGAATGGCGTGCAGCAAGCTATCAGCCGGGATCTCGACAAAGGCATCCACCTCCTGCACCGCCTCCATCTGCGACAGTAAATACAGATGGTCGCGCCCAAGCTTGCCCCAAGAAGCTAACAGTGGGTTACTCAGCTGTTGTTCGCCCTCGGCATCAAATAGTTGGGCTGCCTGTTCCGGCTGGCGGAACAAGCCTTGCTCCCGCGCCTGGTGATAGTGGCGGCGTTTGCGGCTCTGCAAACGGGCCAGAAAGGCGTAGTCCTGAATGTCGCCCCAGTAATAGCGGCAGGGGTTGGTAAACATCAGATGGATATCAATATGTTTACCCAAGGCCTGCAGTGCCTCCAGGTAAATTGGCGGCAAGGCAGAAATCCCACAGATAAACACCCGTGGCGGCAGCCCCGCAGGGCATTGAGTGGCATTCTCCAGCGCGCTGATAAACCGGCGATATAAGTTGGCACGGTGCCATTCAGGCTGACCCAGCTCGTGGGTATATTCCACCAACCGATGCCACAGGGGGGCTTGCCAGCTTTGCGCCTCCGCCAGCCCTTCTACCGCCTCCCCACGCTGCCAACTTTCCAGCCACTGCGGGCGATAAACCAGATATTGGTCAAACAGATCGGCAACGCGCCCGGCGAGCTGGTGGATCTTGCGTTTGTCGGCATCATCGGTCAGGTAATGCTGTAGAGGAGCAAACTCGGGCCGGGTCAGCATGCCTGGCAGCAGCCACATCAGCTTCCAGGTCATGGCATCTTTGCTAAAGGCGCTCTCTTTGGGAATGCCGGGCAATACCTTGGTGAACATGTCCCAGATAAAGGTCGCCGGGAGCGGGAAAACGATATTTGCGGCAATGCCAAACTGCTCGGCCAGCTGCATCTGCAACCACTGTGCCATACCGGGGCTTTGCACCAGCACCACTTCCTGTTGAAACGGATCGGCCAAAGGTTCTCTGGCTATCAGCGCGCTGGTCAGCGTTTTCAGCAAGTCCAACTGATTGGAATGATAAACCGTAAACATGAGGCTCCTTGGAAGCGAAAAAGGGCATTACCGACGACATAGTTTCCCCTCACCCTAACCCTCACCCACAGGGAGAGGGGACTGATCGAGAATACTTCGGCCAAAACAGTCCAGGGCAAGCCCAACAACACTCGTGCTACTGGCCGTAATTTCAGTGACCGCCCTCACCCTAACCCTTTCCCACAGGGAGAGGGAACCGATCGAGAATACTTCGGCCAAAGGGAGAGGAACAGATCGAGAGCATCTCGACCAATATACCGATCAAGACGACTGACAAACCTCACCGGCTCACTACGTAGGGGCGCTGCATGCTGCGCCCGCGCTACTGGCCGCAATACCAGCGGCTGAGTTCAATCTGTTGGTGCAGCGGCGTTTGTATCTTCACCGTGCGCCGCAGGCATGAGCCTTGCGCCTGGTGGGTTTCGACCTGGTAGTGCCAATTTGGCGGTAGCGATATGGCATGGGTTATTTCAGCACCGGCACTGAATATTTCCAGCTGTTGGTGCGCCAGCGACCAGGCCTGTCGATATTGCCACTGCCGTTGAAAAGCTTGCAACAGCACCTGCTGATATTGTAACAGCCCGAGCAGCGAGACGGCGAACAACAATGCCGCAATCAACACTTCAGGCAGGCTGAAACCCCGCTGAGTACGCCGGCCAGCTGGTTTAATCAGCACAGTCGCTTTCCCGCTTTTCCGGACAAAAATCCAGCCAGCCGCCTTTTTGCGCTTTCAGCAGGTGGCCACCTGCCCCGCCTTGCTGTGTAGCCAGTTGGTATAGCCACAAAGGTTCCGCTCCCGCGAAATCTCCAGCCCCACGCACCATCACCAAACCGGTACGGGCCGAGAGCCGGGCGCAGGCTTGCAACGCCTCGCCGCTTATCTGCTGACAAGACCAGTGGCTCGCCTGTAGAGACTCCCGTGGCCACGGCTGCGCCAGCCCCCAACTTAAGGCCGAAGCCGCCTGGTTGTAGGCCCGCAGATAGCGCTGCTGATCGACGGCCAGCAGTAGCGCACTGTCCAATTGCCGCTGCTGGGCAGTGAGCAGCATCAGCCCCATTACCAGCAACAACATCACCGCAGCCAATGTGCTGCCCCCCTGCTGCCTATCCATCTCTAGGGTGCCTCCATGCTGACCGCCCACTCCAGGCGGCGTTCTATATTTGCCCGCACCGTTGAGCGGCCACTTAGGGCAAATAACATCAAGGATTTGCCATCGCGCCCTGCAATCTGGTTGACAGAAAAAGACTCAATCCGTACCTCTTCCTGATCGAGCAAGCGTTCCCAGCCGCTGCCCTGGCACTGGGTCACGCTGCTTTGCCCCTCCAGCCCACCGGCCCGCAGGCGGTAACCAAAATACTCGGCATCGCCACCGCTTTCCCAGTTGCCATTGCGGTTAAGATCGTAGGCCACGATCACACAGCTGCCCGGCGCTTCCCCCGCTGCATGGCCAATCAGCAACGAACGCCCCTGACACTGCCCGGCACAAAACCCGCTGCGGCGCAGATCCTTTTCAATCCCGAAAGCCAGCTGGCGTAACACCAGATCCAACCGATAATGACGGCCCATATCAACCGTCTGCTGACGCAGTATCGGTAAGGTTTTCGCCGCCGCCAATGCAATCAGGCTGCCGAATGTCATCGCCAGCAGCACCTCCGGCAGGGTAAAGCCTTGTTCTAAGGTGCGCATAAGGGCAGGCTCCGGATGGCGGTTTCTTCGCTGCACAGCCGCAACCGCCCTTTGGCAGAGAGCACCAGACGTATGCGGCCAGCCGGATTGCCCAGCAAGATATGCCCGGCCTGCGCATTGTTGCGTACACCATAAAATCCCATCTCCTTTTGGGTATAACCTTGTAACTCCACATCCAGATGCTCTGGGGTAAAGGCCCGGTCCGTCAATGCAGTACAGGATGCCGCCTGCGGGCCGCTGCCTATGCACCAGATTTTCCCAGGCCGAAACCACAGTAAAACGTTGCGGTTATGCCAGTTGGCATCGGCCTGTAAGCGCGTCAGGAATGCCAGCAGTTGCTGGGCGGTCTGCTCCAGCCGCAGCGCCTGTTGATAGTGATACCACTGGCTAACCCCCCAAGAGGTCAGCATCCCTGCCAGTACCATGACGATCAACAGTTCGATCAGCGTCAGGCCTTGCTGGTGTTCGGGGCTATTTTTATATCGGTTCATACGGCGAGTGTAATCGGCCAAAGGTACGATGAAAGGCACCTTTTCTCAGGCTGGCAAATGATGCGCAGAATTTTTACTTAGTAGGTAACAAGCTGGGGGAAATTGAGTACGGCTTCGCATTTTTGGCAATGCAGCACGGGCACAGCATGCGGCGCGCCTACTTTCAGCGGGATTAAGAAAGAGGGCCGGATACGGCCCTCAGCAAATCAGATAGCGACAGGAGCCTTGATCGGCGGATGCGGATCGTAGCCTTCAATCTCAAAATCTTCAAAGCGGTAATCAAACAGCGAGGCTGGTTTGCGTTTGATCACCAGCTTCGGCAACGCACGCGGCTCACGGGTTAATTGCAGCTGCGTCTGCTCCATGTGGTTACTGTACAGATGGGTGTCACCACCGGTCCAGACGAAATCGCCCACTTCCAGATCGCACTGTTGCGCCATCATATGGACCAACAACGCATAGCTGGCAATATTGAACGGCAGGCCGAGGAACACGTCGCACGAGCGCTGATACAGTTGGCAAGAGAGTTTGCCGTCCGCCACATAGAACTGGAAGAAGGCATGGCACGGGGCCAGGGCCATCTTATCCAGCTCACCCACGTTCCAGGCAGAAACAATAATACGGCGTGAATCCGGATCCTGTTTCAGTTGTTGCAACACGGTGCTTAGCTGGTCAATCTCGCGACCATCCGCCGCGCCCCAGGCACGCCATTGCTTGCCATAGACCGGGCCAAGATCGCCGTTTTCATCAGCCCATTCGTCCCAGATGCTGACGTTGTTTTCGCGCAGATACGCCACGTTGGTATCGCCGTTCAGGAACCACAGCAGCTCATGAATAATCGACCGCAGGTGGCATTTCTTGGTGGTCACCAACGGGAAGCCTTCCTGCAGGTTGAAACGCATCTGGTGGCCGAAAATCGACAACGTGCCAGTGCCGGTACGGTCGGCTTTAGGGGTGCCCTCGGCGAGCACTTTGTTCATCAAATCCAGATACTGTTTCATTTTTCCTCACGACTGTTGTTGCTGTGGACGACGACGATACGCCCAGATCATCATAATAATACCGGCGAGCACCATCGGCACGGACAGGATTTGCCCCATGCTGATCACCCCGTCAAACAGGCCAAGCTGGGCATCCGGCTGGCGGAAAGCTTCGACGATAATACGGAACGTGCCATAGCCAATCAGGAACAGGCCGGAAACGGCCCCCATAGGGCGTGGTTTGCGGATGAACAGGTTCAGAATGATAAACAGTACGATACCTTCCAGCACCATTTCATACAGCTGCGACGGATGACGTGGCAACACGCCATATTGGTTAAGCAGCGGCAGCAGTTGAGGATTGGCGGCAGCGATGGCGATATCTTCCGGACGCGAGCTTGGGAACAGCATCGCCCAAGGTGTATTGGTAGTGACACGCCCCCACAGCTCACCGTTGATAAAGTTACCCAGGCGGCCAGCGCCCAGACCAAACGGGATCAGCGGGGCAATAAAATCAGAAACCTGGAAGAAGTTGCGCTTGGTGCGGCGGGCAAACCACAGCATCACCGCGATCACGCCAATCAGGCCGCCGTGGAATGACATACCGCCATCCCAGACTTTGAACAGGTAGAGCGGGTTATCCAGGAATAGCGGCAGGTTGTAGAACAGCACATAACCGACACGGCCACCGATAAAGACCCCAAGGAAACCGGCATACAGCATGTTTTCCACTTCGTCTTTGGTCCAACCGCTGCCGGGCTTGTTCGCGCGGCGTACCGCCAACCACATGGCAAAAACAAAGCCAACCAGGTACATCAAACCGTACCAGTGCAAAGAGACCGGGCCGACAGAGAAAATCACCGGATCAAATTTTGGAAACGCCAGATAGCTAGTGCTCATCTATCACCACAATATGTCTGTTATTCATCCCCAAGCGGGGGCGGCAGGTGCCAAACGCGGTGCAAAGCCCGTGCAACGGGAGCACCGCGTTGAGATGGCGCATCATAACATAGGCTTAACCACGTCCGGGCTTGCCGGCAGGGAAAAGTTCTGTAAAAAAATAGGTCAACGCTTAACGGGCTGGACAACGCCTAATCAACGGCCACCGCGGATCAACCCACCCATGCCACGCCGTTCCATAAACGCCGCAACCTGGTGGCGAACCTCGGTGGTCATCTGGGCACTCAATACCCGCTGGGCCAGCCCTTGCGCATCTTCCAGTTCGATATGGCGCAACAGATATTTGATACGTGCAACGCTGCGCCCGTTCATGCTCAGATTACGGTAACCCATACCCACCAGCAGCAGAGCGCCCATCGGGTCTCCTGCCAGTTCACCGCACAGGCTCACCTGCAACCCAGCCGCCGTCCCCTGATCGATGATCAATTTCAGCACCTGCAACATGGCTGGATGCAGGCTGTCGTACAGCGAGGCAACGCGGGTATTATTACGATCCACCGCCAGCAGGTACTGGGTTAAATCGTTGGTTCCTACCGAGATAAAATCGACGCGTGCGGCCAGATAAGGGATCAGGAAGATCATCGACGGCACTTCCAGCATGACGCCAATCCGCGGCTTGGGAATGTCATATCCCAGCATCTCTTCCACTTCTCGCCCGGCGCGATCGATCAGGCGCTTGGCTTCGTCGATCTCTTCCAGGCTGGTGATCATCGGCAACAGGATCCCCAGATTGCCGGTTCCCGCATTGGCACGCAGCATGGCGCGCACCTGGATCAGGAAGATTTCTGGCTGATCCAGCGTAATGCGGATCCCCCGCCAACCGAGGCACGGGTTCTCCTCGCTGATCGGCATGTAGGGCAGTTGTTTATCAGCACCGATATCCAGCGTACGCAGCGTCACCGGCTTATGCGGATAGAAGAGTTGCAGCATGCCCTGATATTGCGCCACCTGCTCCTCTTCCGACGGGAAGCCGCTTTGCAGCATAAACGGGATCTCGGTGCGGTACAGACCAACGCCGTCCACGCGAGTGCCCAGCAGTTGTTCATGTTCCGGGCTAAGGCCGGCGTTCAGCATCACCTGGATCCGCTCACCGCTTTTCAGCTCTGCGGGCTGTTCAACGTCGTCTTCTGCCAGCTTGCTGAGCTCCTGCTCTTCGCTGATCAGACGTTGATATTCCTTCACCAGCACCGGTTCCGGATCGACCAGCAGCTCGCCGCGATAGCCATCAACAATCAGCATTCGCTGGGCCAACAGCGCAGGCTGGATGTCTGCCCCCATCACCGTTGGCACACCCATGGCCCGCACCAGGATCGCGGCATGGGAGTTGGCAGCACCGTCCCGCACTACCACGCCAGCCAGGCGATCCTGCGGCACTTCGGCCAACAGGGTCGCCGTCAGCTCATCGGCAACCAGCACAAAACGGGCTGGCCATTGGCTGGCCCCTTGGGTGGTATCGTCGAGATGGAATAGCAGACGTTGGCCAAGCGCGCGCAGATCGCTGGCACGCTCACGCATATAGGTATCTTGCAAGGTCGCAAACTGGGCAGCGAAGGCTTCAATCACCTGTTTTACCGCCCATTCGGCCACCGAACCGGCATCGATTTCCGCGTACAGTTCACGTTTGAGGCGGGCATCGTTGAGCAGGTGGGAATAGAGATCGAAGATCGCCGCGCTCTCTTTTTGCGAGCTGGCGCTAAAACGCTTACTGAAGCGGCGGAACTCTGCCCCAGCCTCTTCCAACGCCTGTGTCAGGCGTTCGCGCTCGCTGACGGTATCCAGCGTGGAGGCTTTATACACCTGATCGAGTGAAGGTTGGCTGCTATCTAACCATCCCTCCGCCACTGCCACGCCAGGAGCCGCAGCCAGCGCTCGAATGCGGGTCTGCCGATACTGGCCAAAAATGGCGTTTAGCTGTGATAACGAGAGGATCCCGGCCATTTGGGTGGCCAGGGTAACCATGAAGGATTCTTCGCTTTCGTCAAACTGGCGCAGTTCACGTTGCTGCACCACCAACACGCCAAGCAACTGGCGGCGATGAATGATCGGCACGCCAAGGAAGGATCGGAAACGATCCTCTTTGACCTGCGGAATATATTTGAAGCTGGGATGGCTTTGGGCATCCGCCAGGTTGATCGGCTCTGCCCGCCGCCCGACCAGGCCGACGATGCCTTCGTCAAAGGCCAGGGCGATAGTTCGCCCGCGGGGCTTTTTCAACCCGCGCGTCGCCATCAGGTAATAACAGCGGCGGTCGTTGTCTGCCAGATAGATGGAGCAGACTTCGGTGTCCATCGCCAGACAGGTTTCATTGACCAAAAGATCCAGCGCATCTGTCAGACTGGCCGCCGCGGCCACTTTCTCAACAATTTCTCGCAAGCGCGTGAGCATAGTCGGTTTGACTTAACCTCTCTTTCGGCGATAAGCAGGAGGCTGCCGCTGCGCTGCCAGTTCCTGCATTGGCATGACGGTTGCGGCAAACTCTTTCATAACCCGGCGGTACACGTCGCGTTTAAACGACACCACCTGGCGCACCGGATACCAGAAGCTCACCCAACGCCAGCCGTCAAACTCCGGCGTACTGCTGCGCTGCATGTTGATATCCGCGTCATTGCACATTAACTGCAGCAGAAACCATTTCTGCTTTTGGCCGATACAAACCGGCTTTGTGTCCCAACGCACCAAACGTTTTGGCAATTTATAGCGCAACCAGTTGCGGGTTGAGGCCAGGATACGCACATCCTTTTTACTCAGCCCCACTTCTTCGAACAGCTCACGGTACATCGCCTGCTCAGGCGTTTCGCCAGGGTTTATTCCCCCTTGGGGAAACTGCCAGGAGTGCTGACCGTAACGGCGGGCCCATAGGACCTGCCCCTGACGATTACAGATTACGATACCAACATTCGGGCGGTAGCCATCATCATCGATCACCGGACTACCTCGATAAGCATAAATTCGTATTGATAACCTGATTGTTTCACACAAGCCACAGGCGGTAAACCACTGCTTTGCAGCACCGTCGCTCGGATAACATTGGGATAACTCACAGATAATGGCAAAGTTATAAACATGTAACGAGGTTCGAGGGCGGTTTTATTCACTTTTTCTGTGGATAGGTGTGTGAAGAACTCTAGGGATAAGCCGGGAAAACTCGATTGAACTTAAAATCCGCCGTATTTTTGATTTTTTATTATTCTTTTAAATACAATACAATAAACACTTAAACACAGTTATGAACAGGGTAAAAATGTGATCTATGCACGCTTTGGATCTTTCTCTGGTGAAAGATCCACCAATGCGGATTTTATCCACAGATTATTATACCCAGCGACCTATAAAACCGCCAAATTCGTAAAAAATGCCCCGCGTCAAGGCTGTAAATCAAACCAGTGATCGGCAAAAAGTTGGGTTATCCCAGAAATCTGTGGATAAATAGGTGTAAGATCCTGTTTATTGTCGGTGGCTACAGGTGCACAACCCCGCACTGAAAATTTTCTACCGCGATGGGGTAGCCAAAAAGTCATGCAAAATCATGCTACTATTGTTGTTTTCCCCAGCCTGCTTTTCCCTTTTAAGGCTGTGAGTAAATTCGGTACGTTTTTTAACCATAATGCATAGGTCTGATTTATGGCGTGTTTATCCCCGCTGCCGCCAGAAAACGAGCAGCAATTATTAGCCCGTGCCCAGGCGCTGGCTGGCTTTAACCTTGGCGAACTGGCAGCCCGTGCGCAGGTCAGCATTCCCAAGGATCTCAAACGGGATAAAGGCTGGGTCGGCATGCTGCTGGAGCTCTATCTGGGGGCCATGGCGGGCAGCAAGCCTGAGCAGGATTTCCCAGAGCTGGGCATTGAGTTGAAAACCATCCCGGTCGACGCCGCCGGTAACCCGCTGGAAACCACTTTCGTCTGCGTAGCTCCGCTGACCGGCAATAGCGGCGTGACTTGGGAAAGCAGCCACGTACGCCACAAACTGGCTCGCGTGCTGTGGATCCCAGTGGAAGGTGAACGACAAATCCCATTGGCACAGCGCCGCGTAGGTTCCCCGCTGCTGTGGCAACCCAATCAGGAAGAAACCGAGATGCTGCGCCGGGATTGGGAAGAGCTGATGGATCTTATCGTGCTCGGCCAGGTTGAGCGGATCACCGCCCGCCATGGCGAAGTGCTACAGCTGCGGCCAAAAGCGGCCAACAACAAGGCACTGACCGAAGCCACCGGCGAACAGGGCCAACCGATCCTCACCTTGCCGCGCGGCTTCTATCTGAAGAAAAACTTCACCCGGGCGCTGCTGGCCAGGCACTTTACGCTTTGATTAGCCCTCCGCTCCTGTTTTCACCGTCATTTCTCCTGACACAGATGGGATACGTCCGAAAGCCATCTTTGGCAGAGTTTGCTACTCTATTAAGACAATTATTCTAGGTATATAAGGTGTTCGGCATGAAAAAGTGGGTAATGGCTATTTCCGCCCTGATGATGGTCGCCGGATTAGCAGGCTGTTCCAGCGACTATGTGATGGCCACCAAAGACGGCAATATGATCCTCACGCAGGGTAAGCCTAAAATCGATAAGGATACCGGCCTGATCAGCTATCAGGACGAGCAAGGCAACCAGCGCCAGATTAACGGCGATCGGGTCTCGCAGGTTATCGAGCGTTAATCCTGCCCCCGCATCATCCTGACCCCTGACGGATTATCAATCAGGGGTTTAGCCCTACCCCCGGCAGTTATATTCCTCTTTCACCATCTTCTTAGCTTGGTTATAGTCAAGTAAGGCGTGCTACGCCGTTGGATCTCTGGCTTCTGTTTTACCGGGCATCACGCCCGTAAGCGCTAACATTGAAGGAAGGCCGTTAATGCAATACCACCGTATTCCCCACAGTTCTTTAGAAGTGAGCGTGCTGGGACTGGGCACCATGACCTTTGGCGAACAAAACAGCGAAGCCGATGCCCACGCACAGCTGGATTATGCATTAGCCGCTGGCATCAACCTGATTGATACCGCAGAGATGTATCCAGTGCCGCCGCGCCCAGAAACCCAGGGGCTGACAGAACAGTACATTGGCAGTTGGATCAAAGCGCGCGGCAACCGCGACAAAATCGTGCTGGCAAGCAAGGTCTCCGGGCCGATCCGGGGTAATGATGCGGGCATTCGCCCACAGCAGGCGTTGGATCGCAAAAATATCCGCGCCGCCCTGGACGCCAGCCTGAAACGGTTAAATACCGATTATCTGGATCTGTACCAGCTACACTGGCCGCAGCGCACCACCAACTGTTTCGGCAAGCTCAACTATCAGTACACCGATGAAAAAGCCACCATCCCGCTGTTGGAAACCCTGGAAGCGCTAACCGAGCAGGTCCGTGCCGGCAAAATTCGCTATATCGGCGTCTCTAACGAAACCCCATGGGGCGTGATGCGCTACCTGCAACTGGCAGAAAAACACGAACTCCCGCGTATCGTCTCGATCCAGAATCCCTACAGTCTGTTAAACCGCAGCTTTGAGATTGGTTTGGCGGAGATCAGCCAACATGAAGGCATCGAGCTGTTAGCCTATTCCAGCCTGGCCTTCGGTACGCTGTCCGGTAAATACCTCAACGGGGCCAAACCGGCCGGGGCACGCAACACCCTGTTCAGCCGCTTTACCCGCTACTCTTCAGCACAGAGCCAGGCGGCGATCGCCGAATACGTGGCGCTGGCGAAAAAGCACGGTCTGGATCCTTCACAGATGGCATTGGCGTTCGTGCGCCAGCAGCCGTTTGTTGCCAGCACCTTGCTGGGCGCCACCACGCTGGAGCAGTTGAAGATAAATATCGACAGTTTTGACGTGGTGCTGAACGAGGAGGTGTTGCAGGCCCTGGAAGAGATCCACAGCCGCTTCACCATTCCAGCACCATAAAGCTTTCAGGGTGCTGCAAGCAGCACCCTGAAATTGATGGCATCCTAGCAATATTGCTGAATTTGTAGGGAAAATCTAAACGGGCGCAGCATGCAGCGCCCCTACATTGTGAGCCAGTGATGTTAGGCTTTCGAGCGGAACTGAGATATCCACAATACGGTGATGGCAAGGCCGAACACGACGCCAAAACCGATCCCGACGCCGATCACCGGTACGCCTAATTTGACCACCAAAGAGTAGAGGCCAAGCATCAGCAGCATGGCGGTGTTTTCACCCAGGTTCTGTACCGCAATGGCGTTCCCCGCCCCAACGGAGCGTTTGCCCCGCTCTTGCAACAGCGCATTCAGCGGCACCACAAAGAAGCCACCCAGCACACCAATCACCAGCAGTACGCCATAAGCATTCAGCATGCTGGTTTGCACGGCAAAGAAGGCCACTGCGATGCCGATCAGGATCCCGGCAGGCATACAGCGCTTAACCGTTTCCAGCGTCACAAAGCGGGCTGCCGCCCCGGCCCCGACCACGATACCTATTGCCACCATCGCGTTGAGCATGGTTGGCGTGGCGTTATCGCTAATGCCCAGCGCTACCGGTACCCACAGCACCAGCAGGAAGCGCAGGGTAACCCCAGCGCCCCAGAACAGGCTGGTACCAATCAGTGAGAAACGGGTTTGGCCATCGCGCCACAGCACCACGCAAGCGTTGAAGAAAGTGCTCCCCATGACGCGTGGGTGCCAGGAGGCTACCTTATGGGCAACCGGCAAGCGCGGGATATAGAGGTTAGCGACGACTGCCGCGCCGTAAACCACGGCACACACCGCCAGTGCGGCCACGATATGCCAGTCTGCCAACATGCCACCGGCTACCGAACCCACCAGGATGGCGGCAATGGTGGAAGCTTCCATCAGCCCGTTGGCCTTCACCAGCTTATCGCCGCTGGTGATCTCACCCAGGATGCCGTACTTCGCCGGTGAATAAGCCGCAGCCCCAATGCCGACCAGGGTATAGCCCAGGAACGGGTTCAGCCCAAAGCAGATCACCAGCGCACCGGCCAGCTTCAAGCCATTGGCGACCATCATCACCCGGCCTTTGGAGAAACTGTCGGCGATTTGGCCCACAAACGGAGCCAGGATGATATAGGTAGCCACGAAGGCCATTTGCAGTATCGGTTGGCTCCAATCGGGGTACATTTGCTGTTTGATCAGCGCCAGGGTAGCAAACAGCAAGGCGTTATCGCCGAAGGCCGAGAGAAACTGGGCACAGATCACCGCGATCATTGAACGTGACAGCAGTGGGGAATCAGTTGCATTCATTATGCCTTCTCCGGCTGTTCAGCCATTTGGCGCAAAGTAACGAAATCCGGTTTGCCGCTGCCCAGTAACGGCAACGCCTTCACCAGGCGAATATCACGTGGCACCGCCAGCTCCGGGGTGCCCTGCTCACGAGCCACCCGCAGCAAGCTATCACGGGTAATGCTGGCGTCGTTGGTGAACAACACCAGCGCTTCGCCTTTGCTGCTGTCGCTTTTCACCGTGGCCGCATGCAGCCCTTCCGGTGACAGGCGCACAGCCAACTGTTCCACGCTCTCCAGCGAGATCATTTCCCCCGCCAGTTTGGCAAAGCGCTTCACACGGCCACGAATGGTGCAATAGCCCTGTTCATCGAAGCTGACAATGTCACCGGTATCGTACCAGCCAGCTTGCAGCACGCCGTTTTCGTCCTCGGCTGCCGGAGCTTCCAGTTCGCCTGGGCGCTCAACCCGCAGGTAGCCCTTCATGATGTTCGGGCCTTTCAATTGCAGACGGCCGCCGTTATCGATGCCGGCCATCTTGATCAAACGTGCTTCCATCTGCGGCATAATGCGACCTACGGTGCCAACTTTGGCTGCCAGGGGGACGTTGATCGACACCACCGGAGCGCACTCCGTGACGCCATAGCCTTCTAAAATGCGGATGCCGTATTTATCCTGATAAATCTGTTTGGTGCTTTCAGCCAGCTTCTCGGCCCCGGCCACCACATAGCGCAGGCGGGCAAAATCGTAAGGATGGGCGAAGCGGGCGTAGTTGTTGAGGAAGGTCGCCGTACCAAACAGCACGGTGCAGTTACGGTCATAGACCAGTTCCGGCACCACGCGATAATGCAGCGGGCTTGGGTAGAGGAATACCCGGCTACCGGTCATCAACGGGGTGATCAACCCGACTGTCAGGCCGAAAGAGTGGAACAACGGCAGCGAGGACATAAAGCGATCGCGCGGGGTGAAATCCGCAATGGTTCGGATCTGCTCCACGTTGGCCAGCAAGCTGGCATGGGAATGCACTACGCCCTTCGGATGGCCTTCCGAGCCGGAGGTAAACAGGATCAGCGCTGCATCCTCTGGCTGCTGTGGCACCATTGCCTTATGTGGCTGGAGCAGGTGACGCAGGATCCACAGCTTATCGTCTCGGGTGACGGTATCTTTCAAATCTTCCAGATAGACCCAGTTGGCCTCCGGTACCTGCTCTGGCAGATGCGTCAATTTACCCTTTTCCAGGAACTGGCGCGAGGTGACGATGGTTTTAATGGTGGCCGCGGTCATCGCGCTTTTCAGCCCGTTCACACCGGCGGTGTAATTGAGCATGGCCGGAATACGGCCCCGCAATGAAGCGCCAAAGATGGCGGCAGCGGTAATAGTGGCATTCGGTAACAGCAGGCCAACATGCTCTTTCGGCGCGGTAAAGCGTTCCAGGATGCGGCTGACGCCCAGCGATTTTTTGAGCAGCGTATGATAGCTGTCTTCCTTGAAGCCCACGTCTTCGATGCAGGGCTTGAAGCGGCCATAACGATGCTGCGCGGCCAACAGCGCGCCGAACAGGGTTTGCGGTTTGAGGGTATCCATGCGCGCCTGCATCATGATCTGATGCAGCCTGTCACCGGCCAACTGCCGGCGTTGACTGGCTTTTGGCGCCTCTGGCATCGGTAAAGTGGTTGGCGGCAGAATGCTGATGGTGGTCTGTGGGAAGGCGCGGAGTTTATACACCCCGGCCATACGGCCAAACACGCTGAACTCCGGGCCATCGATACGTACCGGCACGATGGTGGCACCAGATTTGGCGGCGATAAAGGCCGCCCCGTCGTAGACCTTCATCAATGAGCCGGTCACCGTAATGCGCCCTTCCGGGAACACCACGATCGGCCTGCCCTGCTCAACCATGCGCACCAGATGCTTGATGGCCATCGGTTTGGTGGGATCCAGTGGCACGAAGTCGATATAAGGCTTCAGCCAGCGCATAAACCAACGATCGGAAATGCTGGAGTAAACGGCAAACACCGGTTTGATCGGTAAGAACAACGCCAGCAGCGCGCCATCCATGAAAGAAACGTGATTCGGGGTGATCAGCAGTTTCTGCTGCTCAAAATGCTTGGCGTCGCCTTCGACACGAACACGAAACATCAGGCGAAACAGTGCACGTAACACGGTATATATCATCCCACTCTCCCTCGGGGTTGATGGCCTTAAAAATTGTCTGAGGGAAGAATACTATACGGCAGGCAAAAAAAAACCTACGCATCCGCGTAGGTTGGTGCAATTGAAAATGGCTTCAACATACAGAGTATGTCGATTGCTCACCAATCAATACCTCTGGGACAGTCAATTTACCCCGCCACGCCAAACTCTCGCCAGCGGCCAATCGCAACAGTCAGGCGCAAAGTGTAACCAGCGATGTAGTTTTGCCTTTGATAGACATGGTTATTCTTGTTACTTGCTCAATAGCCATACCATGCAATGTAAGGGCGCTGCGCCCGCTTAACCGCATGCAGCCCCCGTTAACCCGGGATCCGCTTGGGGCGAAAAGGTGAATTTAAAAACCATAAATGCAACGCTCACCACAAGTTAACGATACAAGCCCTTGCGGCGCGCGATTTTTTCCGCAAAACTGAGGAATGTAAGCGATTACCCAGGAAGTGTTGCAGATATGGCCACGATTAAGGATGTTGCCAGGCTGGCGGGTGTTTCCGTCGCCACGGTGTCCCGCGTAATAAATAACTCCCCGAAAGCCAGCGAAAGTTCACGGACCGCCGTGCTGGCCGCCATGGAAGGATTGCAGTATCACCCCAACGCCAATGCCCGTGCGCTGGCACAACAATCCACCGAAACCCTGGGCCTGATTGTCTCTGACGTTTCCGATCCCTTCTTTGGTGCCATGGTAAAAGCCGTGGAGCAGGTGGCCTACGCCACGCATAATTTTCTGCTGATTGGTAACGGTTACCACAATGCCGAAAAAGAACGCCAGGCCATTGAGCAACTGGTACGCCATCGCTGTGCGGCCTTGGTGGTGCATGCCAAGAAGCTGACCGACGATGAGCTGACCGTCTGGATGCGCCAGATCCCAGGCATGGTGCTGATCAACCGTACGTTGCCTGGGTTTGAGCCCCGCTGCGTAGCGCTTGACGATCGCTACGGTGCCTGGTTGGCCACCCGCCATCTGATCCAGCAGGGCCACCAGCGGATCGCCTTCATCTGCTCCAACCATCAGATTTCAGATGCTACCGATCGATTGCAGGGCTACCTGGATGCATTGGAAGAACACGGTATTGCGGTGGATGAGAAGCTGGTTGCCTACGGCAAGCCGGATGAGATTGGCGGCGAGCAGGCCATGACCGAGTTGCTGGGCCGTGGTAAGCAGTTCACCGCCATCACCTGCTATAACGATCCGATGGCCGCCGGGGCGCTTTCGGTGCTCAGTGATAACAGTGTGGACGTTCCAGGCCAGATTTCGCTGATTGGTTTTGACGACGTGCTGATTTCGCGCTATCTGCGCCCACGCCTGACCACTATCCGCTACCCGGTGGTGGCGATGGCGACGCAAGCAGCTGAGCTGGCATTAGCGTTGGCCAACAACCAGCCGCTACCGGAGATCACCAATATGTTCAGCCCGACGCTGGTACGCCGCCATTCGGTCGCCAGCATCAATAACGCTTTCGAGCAAAACTAATCTAGCAGGCGGTGGTAGAGGCGCACGGGGCGATCCGGGTACTCCAGCGCCTCGCCGATGTGCTGCCAACCATGACGTTCGTAATAACCGCTAAACTCGGCATACAGATACAGCTCCTTGTACCCGGCCCGGCGGCTGTACTCCTGCACATATTGCTGGAGCTGCAACCCCAGCCCGCTGCCGCGCTGGCTCTCTTCAACGTAAAGCGCGGCCAACCACGGCGTTAAATCCTGGCGACTGATCAAATCACAGCGCCACAGCCCTACGGTGCCTACCGGCTTGTCATCCAACAGGGCGATAAAGGTGATCGGTAAACCTTGATGCCGCAGGCTGCTGGCCACCACGCTGGCAAAGAATTCCCGGCTGTTTTCGCTGCCAAACGCCTGCCACTGCCAATCGATAACCTGTTGTTGATGCTGCGGATAGTCCGCCAGATGCACAATACGAAACACGCTAATCCCCTCTGAAAAACACCTTAATGCCAGCACCGTCAGTTTACGCCAATCAATGGATAGGCGCCCCAACAACATAGGTTGCTGAATTTGTAGGGGTCGAACATGTTCGAGCCGATCTAACCCTATGCTAGACTCTGCACTATTTACCGCAGCGGACGTTAAAAGAGGGTAGCCATTGATGATCACCATGTTGGATGTTTCCATGCGCGCAGGGGTGTCCAAAGCCACGGTTTCCCGCGTTTTAAATGGCACCGGCCAGGTGAAGAAGAGCACGCGTGATGCGGTGTTCAAGGCAATGGATGAACTGGGCTACCGGCCAAACTTTCTCGCCCAATCGCTGGCCAATAAAAGCTCCAACAGCATTGGGCTGGTAGTGTCCAATTTTGATGGCCCCTACTTTGGTCGTTTGCTGCGCCAGGCCGCCAAACTGGTCGAGGCCAGCGGTAAGCACCTGATCGTCACCGATGGCCACGACACGCCAGAAGATGAATTACAGGCGGTACGGCTGCTGGCGGATCGCCGTTGCGACGCGATTATCCTCTACACCCGCTTTATGAGCGAAAGCGCCCTGATGGAGTTGCTGGAAGACCTGCCGGTTCCGGTGATGGTCATTAACCGCGATCTGCCGCAGGCCCGTGAACGCTGCGTGTTCTTCGAACAGCAACAGGCCGCCTTCAACGTAGTGGATTATCTGATCCGTCAAGGACACCGGGAGATCGCCTGCATCACCGGGCCGATCGATACACCCACCGCCCAATCCCGCTTGGCGGGTTATCGTCAGGCGTTGGAACACCACCAGGTTGCGTTCAATGATGCCTTGATCAACAACGGTGATAGCAGCGTACCTGGCGGATACTTAAGCTGTAAGGCCCTGCTGGCTAGCGGCAACTCATTCAGCGCGCTGTTTGCCAGCAACGATGATATGGCTATCGGCGCGATGAAGGCCCTGCACCAGGCTGGCAAACGCCTGCCTGAGGACGTTTCGCTGTTTGGTTTCGACGATGAGCCAAGCGCCGCCTATCTGCAACCGGCGTTGTCCACCGTCTACCTGCCGATCGACGCGATGATCGAAGCGGCGATAGCCCAAGCCCTGCGTCTGATTAACGGCGAAGCGCTACAACCGCTAACGCCGTTTGTCGGGGAGTTAAAACTGCGCGAGTCCGTGGTACCTGGCCCCTACGCGCGTTAATTTCAACTTAAACCAGCTCCAGCCCGATCAATTCGTCAATCGTCTGGCGGCGACGGATCAGCCGAGGTTCACCGTTTTCAAACAACACTTCCGGCAGCAGCGGGCGGCTGTTGTAGTTGGAGGACATCGACGAGCCATAGGCCCCGGTGTCATGGAATACCAGATAATCCCCGACCCGCACCTGCGGCAACGGACGGGTTTCAATACCGCCACCCGCTTGCTGGGTAAACACATCACCTGACTCACACAGCGGCCCGGCAATCACGGTGTCTTGCAGCGGTTGGTTATCAGTATTGCGGCCGTCGGCAGGCAGCAGGGAGATATGGTGATAGCTGCCGTACATCGCCGGACGCATCAGATCGTTGAACCCAGCATCCACTAGGACAAAGTGACGGCTGCCCATCTGTTTTACCGAACGTACTTCGGCCACCAGCACGCCTGCTTCGGCCATCAGGAAACGCCCCGGCTCGATTTCCAACTTCACCGGATGGCCCAGATGTGCGGCAACTCGCTCACGTGCACGGTTCCACAGGCCGTAATAGTGTTCGGTATTGATCGCCTCTTCCCCTTGCTGATAAGGGATAGAAAGGCCGCCACCGGCGGAAATCGCCGTGATGTCCTGCCCCAGAGCAATCACCTGCTGCACCATGGCGTCACACACGCGTTCCAGATGCTGATAATCCACCCCGGAACCGATGTGCATATGCAGCCCGATCAGTTTCAGGCCGTATTGCTGCACCTTGGCGACCGCCTGCGGCAGATCGGCGTACCAGATACCGTGCTTGCTGTTTTCACCGCCGGTATTGGTTTTCTGGCTATGGCCGTGGCCAAAACCAGGGTTGATACGTAGCCACACCGGATGCCCGGCAGACACCTGGCCAAGCTGTTCCAACATATCGATAGAACCGGCGTTGACCGGGATTTTCAATTCGCTGACGCGCGCCAGCGTAGCGTGATCCAGCACGTCGGCGGTAAACACGATATCTTCGCCGCCCGGCTCAAAACCGGCTTTTAACGCGCGCTCGATTTCCCCCAGCGACACCGAATCCACCTTGACGCCCTGCTCGCGCATCAGGCGCAGAATATGGATATTCGAGCAGGCTTTCTGGGCAAAACGGATCACATCAAAATGCTGTAACTGGCTGATACGCTGGCTGATGATATCCGCATCATAGGCCCAGACTGGGCAACCAAAACGTGGGGGCAGCGCCAGCAGATTGGCGGCGTTCAGGGCGGTAGAGGTGTCGTTCAAGGCGCGTGGCATGGTTCGGTTCCCATAATCAAATTTTCCACCATCATGCCGCAGCGGCCTCGGTGTGAAAAATATCTATTTCGCCATAGTCTATTCATTTATGATATGGCTTTCCCTCTCCGTGGAGTGTCGCCATGTACGCTATTACCCTGCGCCAGATTGAGATTTTCCACGCGGTGATGACCACCGGCAATCTGACCGAAGCGGCGGCGCTGCTGCAAACTTCACAACCGACCGTCAGCCGCGAACTGGCCCGCTTCGAGAAGCTGATCCAACTGCAACTGTTCGATCGCGTGCGTGGTCGTCTTTACCCCACGGTGCAAGGCTTGCGGCTGTTTGAAGAAGTGCAGCGCTCTTATTACGGCCTGGATCGCATCAAAAATGCGGCCGCCGGTATCCGGCAATTCCAGCAGGCGCAGCTTTCCATTGCCTGTCTGCCGGTGTTTTCCCAATCGCTGCTGCCTGCCGTGTGCAAACCTTTTGTCGATCGTTATCCGGAAGTGAGCTTCAGCGTGATCCCGCAGGAGTCACCGTTGCTGGAAGAGTGGCTTTCGGCACAGCGCCACGATCTGGGCCTGACGGAGAATACCCTGACGCCCGCAGGCACCGAGCGCATGACGCTGATGACGATGAATGAAGTGTGTGTGCTGCCTGCCGGGCACCCAATGCTTGCGAAAAGCACGCTGACGCCGCAGGACTTCAACGCAGAAAACTTTATCAGCCTGTCGAGCACCGACAGCTATCGGCAACTGCTGGATGCGCTGTTCCATGAACAAGGCATCGAGCGCCGGATGGTGATGGAGACCCACAGCGCCGCTTCGGTGTGTGCGATGGTCAAGGCCGGGGTGGGCATCTCGATCGTCAACCCGCTGACTGCGTTGGATTACGCCAATAATGGCGTTCATGTGCGGCCCTTCAGCGTCGAGGTGCCGTTTACCGTGAGCCTGATCCGCCCGCTGCACCGCCCCTCTTCCGCGCTGGTCAACGCCTTCGTGCAGCACTTGCAACAGCAGGCGCAACAGTTGCCTGCCCGCCTGGCTTCGGTGATCCAACGCTAGCGCAGCGTGGCACGCCAGCCAGGATCGGTGGCAAACCATTCCACCAGGAAGTCCAGCATGGTACGCAACGTGGCGGGCATTTGGCGGCGCGAGGTGTAGATGCCGTAGATCCCCATCGTCTGTGACAGATACCCCGGTAACAGTTCCACCAACTCCCCCTTTGCCAACAATGGCGCAGCGGAATAGTAAGGCTGCATGGAGATCCCCGCCCCTTGCAGCGTTCCTGCCAATAGCACCACCGACTCGTTGGCGCTGAGGTTGCCACTGACCGCCACCGCCGACTTCACGCCTTGCTCATCAAAGTGCCACAGGCTTTTACCAAAGTAGGAATAGGTGAGGCAGTTGTGCAGAGCTAAATCTTGCGGGTGACGCGGGGTACCATGAGCGGCCAGATAGGCTGGAGACGCACAGATCACCGAAGCGCAGTTGGAAAGCGGCCGGGCAATCAGATTGGGATCCAGTTCATTGGTGATGCGTAGTGCCAGATCGATCCGCTCCTCCACCAGATTGACCGCCCGGTTATTCATTTGCAGATCCACCGCCACCTGAGGATGGCGCTTCAGGTACTGCGCCACCGCCCCCACCAGCGCCGTTTGGCCAAGCGATTGCGAACAGGTGATTCGTAGCAGGCCACGTACATCGTCACTCTGCTCGTTTTCCACCAGATCGATATCTTTCGCTACCGCCAGCATTTGGCGGCAGCGCTCCAGGGTGCGTTCCCCGGCATCGGTCAGGCTGAGCCTGCGCGTAGTACGGTGCAACAACCGCGCCCCGGCCCACTGTTCCATTTGTGCCAGATAGCGCGTCACCATAGCCCGCGACATCGCCAGGGTATCCGCTGCCGCAATCATGCTGCCGCGTTCGACGATAGTGACAAAAACCTCTGCGGCGGTAATGCGATCCATGATTCGCTCGATTTACGCAATGAATAATTGCTTATTATCCGGTTTTTCTCCCGTTCTATGCAACCTATCATCTGGCCAACGATAACAAACACCCAAAAGGCACCTGCACATGTTTAAGAAATCATTACTGACCCTGGCCGTAACAGGCTTCGTTTCATTCAGCACCTTCGCCAATGCGGCTAATACGTTGACCCTGGAAGTGTACAACCCAGGCGAAAAGAGCGTATTCCCGGTCTCTTCCGAGATTGTCAGCGGCCCACACGAAGTGGCGCTGATCGATGCCCAATTCCAGCGTAACGACGCGCAGGAGCTGGTGAAAAAGATCAAGGCTACCGGTAAGAAGCTGACCACGGTCTATATCAGCCATTCGGATCCGGATTTCTATTTCGGGTTGGACGTGATCAAAGCCGCCTTCCCAGAGGCAAACATCATTGCTTCACCGGAAACGATCAAAGCGATCAATGCGACCCAGGCAGGTAAACTTGCCTATTGGGGGCCGATCCTGAAGGAGAATGCGCCGCAGACCGTGATCGTACCGCAACCGTTGCAGGGCAGCAGCTTTAGCATTGATGGCCAGCAGGTCGAAGTGAAAGGCCTCAATGGCCCAACGCCGGATCGCACCTTTGTGTGGATCCCATCGTTGAAAGCCGTGGTGGGTGGCGTGCCGGTAGCCGGTGACAATATTCATCCGTGGATTGCGGATAATCAGACTGTCGAGTCACGTGCGCATTGGCAGCAAACGCTGGAAAGCATCAAGGCGCTGAAACCGCAGGTAGTGGTTCCGGGGCACTTCCTGCCAGGAGCGGCACAAACGCTGGAGTCGGTGACCTTTACCCACAATTATCTGACCACGCTGGAAAGCGAGTTGCCAAAAACCAAGAACTCCGCTGAACTGATCGCGGCCATGCAGCAGCACTATCCAAAACTGCAAGATGGTTCTAGCCTGGAACTGAGCGCCAAGGTGCTGAAAGGCGAAATGAAGTGGCCGCAGTAAAACGGTAGGAGCAAAAACATGACGACCCTGCATTACATTTTCGATCCGCTGTGCGGCTGGTGCTACGGAGCGGCACCGCTGGCCAAGGCCGCGCAGGCTATTCCGGGCCTGACCGTTGCCCTGCACGCCGGTGGCATGATGACCGGCAATGCCCGCCGAACCATCAACGAGGAATGGCGCAATTACGTGATGCCCCATGATAAGCGGATTGCCGAGCTAACCGGCCAGCTCTTCGGCGACGGTTACTTCAACGGCCTACTGCGTGACACCACGGCTGTGATGGACTCTGAGCCACCGATCGTTGCGATCCTGGCCGCTGAACAGCTCGCCGGACGAGGCCTGGATATGCTGCACCGCATTCAGGAAGCCCACTACCGGGAAGGACGACGTATTGCCGATACGCCGGTGTTGGAAGCGCTGGCGAATGAGCTGGGCCTGGATCCTGCTGCCTTTATTGCCGAGATGCGTTTGAGCAGCGGCGCACCAACGGCACAGCATATTGCCGACAGCCGCGCACTGCTCGCCAAAGTCCGTGGGCATGGCTTCCCAACCTTTGCCCTGGAGGATAATCAAGGGCGGCTATCCCAGATCCCCGTGCAGGAGTATTTGGGGAATGTTGAAGGCTGGAAAGCCTTGCTGAAAGATGCCGTGAAATAAATCTGTCGGGGCGAGCACATGTTCGCCCCGAACATAGTTGTAACAATTTCATTTTGTGTTGTGATTTGCCGCCGCGCCAAAGACGCCCTCGCCTCACGCTACTCAACGTTACTTGCGCTCGTTTTATCTCCGCTGTATTGCAAATAATGAGCCACGTCAAAACTGCTTACATGTGGCGGTTTGTTTGTTACCAGCCTCGTGCCCATGCTAGAAGAAAACGATACCTTCTGGATTTGTATGAACACGAGCACTACACAAAAACGGGCCGTCTGGCAGTTGATCAAACCCTTTTGGGTTTCGGAAGAAAAATGGCGCGCCTGGGCGATGCTGATCGCCATCGTGGGCCTATCTCTGGGGCTGGTTTATATCAGCGTGCTGATCAACCAGTGGAACCAAGTGTTCTACGATGCCCTGCAGAATAAGAACTACCCGGTATTCAAAGCCCAGCTGTGGCGCTTTACCTATCTGGCGTTGGCTTTCATCGTGCTGGCGGTCTACAAGATCTATCTGACCCAGGGCCTACAGATGCGCTGGCGGCGCTGGATGACGGAAAAATTTATGGGCAAGTGGCTGGCACATCAGGCCTATTACCATACCGAACAGCAGCAGATTATCGATAACCCCGATCAGCGTATCTCCGACGATCTCAACGTCCTGACCCAGTACACCTTATCTTTGTCGCTCGGCCTGCTCTCCAGCCTGGTGACGCTCTGTTCGTTTATTACCATTCTCTGGCATATCAGCGGGCCGATGACCTTCGTGATCGCCCAACATACCATTACCCTGCCCGGCTATATGGTGTGGTTTGCCCTGCTGTACGCGGTACTAGGATCCTTGCTGATCTGGTGGGTCGGCAAGCCGCTGGTCATGCTCGGCTTTAATCAGGAACGCTATGAGGCGAACTTCCGTTTCGGGCTGATCCGTATCCGTGAAAATAACGATGCCATCGCGCTGTATCACGGTGAACCGCGAGAGAAGCAGCAGCTAAGTAACCGCTTTGAAGCCATCCGCAGCAACTGGTGGTCGATCATGCGCATCACCCGGCGGCTGAATATCGCCAGTAACTTCTACGGCCAGTTTGCCATTGTCTTTCCGCTGCTGGTGGCGGCACCACGCTATTTCTCCGGTGCGATCCAGATGGGCGGGCTGATGCAGATCTCCTCCGCGTTTGGCCAGGTGCAAGGATCGCTGTCGTGGTTTATCGACGCGTTTACCGATCTGGCTACCTGGAAAGCCTGCGTTAACCGTCTGGCTGGCTTTAACGCGGCGGTGGACGAAGTCCATAACCAAACCCGCGGTATCAGCCTGCAACAAGAAGACCACTCGCCGCTAATGCTGCGCGATGTTGGCCTGACGCTGCCCGATGGACAGCCACTGTTAAGTGCGGCAACCATGACGCTGCAACGCGGTGAGCGCGTGCTGGTCGTCGGCCCTTCTGGCTGTGGTAAATCCACGCTGTTGCGGGCCATTGCCGGGATCTGGCCTTACGGTTCCGGTGAGATCGGCCTGGATAAACATCTCACGACGCTGTTCCTGCCGCAGCGCAGCTATATCCCGATCGGTACGCTACGTGAAGCGCTGAGCTATCCGCATCAGGATAAAGACTACAGCGATGAGCAGTTGTTGAAAGTCCTGGAAAACTGTCGGCTGAAGCACCTGCAACGCTGGTTGGATACCAGCGCCAACTGGAGCCATCGCCTTTCACCGGGCGAGCAGCAGCGATTGGCGTTTGCCCGTGCGATCCTGACCCGCCCGGATGTGCTGTTCCTGGATGAAGCCACCAGCGCGTTGGATGATGAAACCGAGCAGTTGATGTATTGCCTGCTGGTTGATGAATTGCCCGAAGTCACGCTGGTCAGCGTGGCACACCGCAACAGCGTGGCGAAATATCACCAGACCTGCTGGCGTTTCAGCCGTGATGAACATGGCCCGGCCCAGATGGCACTTAGCCCGTTGCCGATACCGAGTTAGCCTCAACATACAAGGGGATTCCATTCCCATAGAGAACCGGGTCCCCTTGATTAAATCCCATCCGGCTCGGCGTTGGCGCATTTCACCTTACGCCGTTCGTGCCACAGGCTGGTCAAGCCGCGTTTGCCGCAGGCCAGCGCCATGTCGCGAAACTCGATCAGGCTCAGCCCTTCGCGCTCCAGCATCATTTCGGCAGCCAACTGCATATTCACCCCGGTCAGCACCTCACAGTTGCCATGCGCATCGGCCAACTCGCAGGCACTACGAAAAGGCGATCCCCCCAGCATATCGGTAAGAAAAACCACGCCGTCCGGCTGCGCTACCGCTTGCAGCGCGGCACTCAACGCCACTTTCAGTTCCGCCGTGCCCATATGGACAGGGAAATCCACCGCGATACAGGCGGGTTGTTCCCCCACCACCTGCTCTACCGCCTGTAGCAGGCCGCTGGCGAAACCGCCGTGGCCGGTAATGACAATTCCTGGCATGTTCTCTTCCTCACAGCAAACCGATAAATTTACCCACTACGCCAATCACCACCGTCACACCGATCAGTTTCACCGGTGAGAAACCACGCTTCATCAGGAAGAACACCAACAACGTGAAGCACAGCGGCAACAGGTTGGGCATCAACTTATCGAGCACGTCCGTTTGCAACGCGACGGTGGCCTTACCGGCATGCATGATCAGCGGCGTAGAAAGATGCACATAAGAGGCCACCAGCGCACCGATGACCGTCATGCCCACGATCGACGCCGCATGGGATATTCGTTTGGTATGGGTTTTCAACAGCGTCAGCGCACTGGTGCCCGCCTGATAGCCATAGTGTGCCAGCCCAAAGCGCAGCCCGAAGTGGAACACGTTGAACAACAGCAAGAACACTATCGGCCCAAACAGGCTGCCCTCCAGCGCCAGGGATGCCCCGATGCCCGCACAGATCGGCAACAGCGTCAGCCAGAACAGCGCATCGCCAATGCCTCCCAACGGCCCCATCAGCGCCACTTTCACCGCTCGAATGGTGGAGACTTTTTCCTTGTTTTGTTCCATCGCCAGCACCAACCCCGAAAGGAAGGTGACGTCGAAGGGATGCACGTTGATAAACTCCATATGCATCTTCATCGAATTCGCCAGATCCTGAGGATTGCGGTGGATCTTGCGCAAGCCAGGGATCAGGGTGTACAGCCAACCACCGGCCTGCATACGTTCATAGTTGAACGATGCCTGCAGCAGCAGCGAGCGCCAGGCCATGCGGTTGATATCGCTGCGCGTCAGCGCTTCTGCCGGGCGGCTACCAACGTAGTCGTCCTGCTCTACCTGGCTGGTGGCCAATGCCTGTTCCAGGCGTTTTGCGGCCTTTTGCGCCAGCAGATCGTCAGAATCATCAAATGCCATCTTCGGCGTCCTCCGGTTGAACAGGCTTTCTGGTCACGTCCGCATCTGCCCGTTGACTGTTAAAGAAATCGATCAGCGCGATCGCCAATGCCCCCAGCGCCACCGCCAGGATCGGAAGCTTAAGAAAAGTCACCGAAATAAAACCGAGGATGAAATACGCCACGTAGGTTTTCTTCATCATCACTTTCATCAGCAGTGAGAAACCGATTGCCGGCATCATGCCGCCCGCTACCGCCAGCCCATCCAGCAGCCAGGTCGGCGCTTTCTGCACCATGGCGCTGGCCGCATCGGCACCGAAGTAGATCGGCAAGAACGCCACCACAAAGTAGAAAACAAACAGAAT
Source organism: Serratia sp. 3ACOL1 (assembly GCF_003668775.1). Taxonomy (NCBI): domain Bacteria; kingdom Pseudomonadati; phylum Pseudomonadota; class Gammaproteobacteria; order Enterobacterales; family Yersiniaceae; genus Serratia; species Serratia sp. 3ACOL1. The sequence goes on from NZ_CP033055.1 coordinate 3,294,031, forward strand.
GCTGATGCCGAGGTAGTTCACCCGCTCAACGCCGCGCCAGTTCAGTTCCTGCACCATGCGATCGCAGCGGTGCATCATGGGTGAAAACGCAGTGAACAGCAGCGTGATGCAACCCTGTACCGCTATGGCGAACGGCACCGCCACGCCAATGGCCACCTTGGGATCGGCCTTGGTGAGGATGGCAAACGCCGTGCCGACCACCCCGCCGATAACCACGTTAGGAGGCTGCGCACCAGCTAATGGCACCATGCCCATCCATACCAACTCCAGCGTCCCGCCCACCAATAAGCCGGTGGTGACATCCCCCAGGATCAGGCCAACCAGTGGCCCCATCACTACCGGGCGATGGAAGTGGGTCAGGCCATTAAACAGATCGACCCCGGCCAGCCCCGCCAGCAATGCAATCAATAACGCGTCAGTTAACATGCTTCCCCCTGCGCTCAAGCGAGCAGTTTGCCTATCGCTTCACCGGCTTCATCCGGCACCCGGCGCACCTCGCAGGCTACGCCCAACGCCGCCAGCTCACGAAAGGCGGCAATGTCATCGTCATCCACCGAGACTGTTTTGTGGATTTGCCGTTTCCCTGCGGCGAAGTGCATATTGCCGACGTTGACAAAGGTGATGGGCACCCCGCCTTGCACCAGCGTCAACACGTCCTGCGGCGTTTTGCACACCAGAAAAATCTTTTGCCGATCCGCCGCCTTATGGATCACGTCGATGGTTTTTTGCAGGGTGAAGTAACGGGTCTGCACGCCTTCCGCGACCACCATGTCCATCAGGTTTTGCTGTACCGGATCGGCGGCGGCATCATCGTTGGCCACCACCACCAAATTGGCGCCCAGCGTGTTGGTCCAGGTCACCCCGACCTGGCCATGCACCAGGCGGTTATCGATACGGGTCATCAGAATATTGGGCATATCAGCGCACCTCCGGGTAACAGGCTGAGTGGTAGTCGTCGAGCACCTGGGTAATTTTGTGGATCACCCAATCTTGCGGATCCTGGCTCAGTTCACCGGCATTCAAGGCCCGCGCCTGATCGGGTAAATACTGGCTGAGTAAGGCCAGCGGGATTGGGTTGCTCCGTAGATTGTCCATCAGCGCATCCACTGCCTGCTGAACCTGTGGCTGCGGCCAGTAATAGCGCACGCGATCGCTCAGGCTGTAGTGCCGATCCAGATACTGTTGATGCGGGCTGCCGTGATAATAGCGGCTCCACTGCTGCGGCTGTTCGCGCATCACCTGCTCAAGCGTGGCGCACAGCTGGGCCGAACGATGCTCCCCCAACCATTCACGCTCGATACGATCGAGGGCAAACAGCGCCTCACGCAGCGCAAAGGTGAGCGCCGGGCCAACTTTCAGAATGGCGAAATGGTCACGCACCAGCTGCGAATAGGCCTTGGGTGCCTGGTAATCGGTCGAATGGGCCTCATACAGCAGCCCCGGCTGGCGTTCGATAAAGCGGCTTAACTCCTGCGCCGCCTGCGGTTGGTAATGTTCGACGCTGTGATGGTCGAACTCGACGCCGGGTTGCACCACCAAGGCGATCACTCGAGACCAGGCGCTGCTCAGCTCTGCCTGCTGCCAGGCATGACGGTGCGCCTCTAACGTGACGAAGACTGCCTGTGGCGTAGTCACCTGGATGCCTTGCAGCGTTTCCTGCGCTCCACCCGGTACCGGAACTTCGGTTCCGATCACATACACCGGAGCTTCACCACCCGCTTGCTGCCAGGCTCGTTCCGCCACCGCGCACAGGCGCGCCGCACGCTGTGCCACCACTTCATCTCCCAACGGGGTAGGATCGTCAGCGCAGGACATGGAGCAGTCGAGATGGATCTTGCGAAATCCGGCGCGCACATAGTCGTCAATCAGGGTTTCGGATAGCGCCATCGCCTCTGATGCCGGGCGGTCTTGCCAGGCGTTGGGGCCAAGATGATCGCCCCCCAGCCAAATAGCGCTCCTTGGCAACCCGATATCATCCGCCATCTGCCACAGTGCATCACGAAACTGTGCGGCGGTCTGGCCGGTGTAGCCGCCAAACTGGTTAACCTGGTTTGACGTCGCCTCGATCAATACCGGTGTGCCACGTGCCTTTGCTTGCCGCAAAGCGGCCTGCAATACCCAAGGATGCGCGGAGCAAACGGAAAATATCCCCACCGGCTGGCCGGCCTTGTGCTGTGCTACCAGTTGTAACCACTGCTGCATGAATCCCCCATGAGGGCGCCCTAGTCGCGATCGGCTATCACCACATCTACGCCTAAATCGCTGAGCGCCAGCTGATAATCTTGTGGAAGACGGCTATCTGTGATCAGCCGATGAATTTGCCCGACTTCGCGGATCATGCAAAAGCTCTTGCGACCAAACTTGCTGGCATCCGCTACCGCGATAATTTCGCGCGCCACCTCGCACATCACACGATTGAGGTGTGCCTCACCGGGGTGAGGCGTAGTGATCCCCGCAACCAGATCGAAACCGTCGACGCCCAAAAATAGTTTGTCGAAGCGGTACTGGCGCAATTGCTGCTCGGCAGCCGGGCCATAGAGCGAATAAGAGTTCTGCCGGACACTTCCCCCCAACACCATCACTTCCACCCCGTCGTAACCTGAAAGCTCATAGGCAATGTTCAGCGCATTGGTCATCACCACCAGATCGCGGCGCGGTTTCAACCAGGGCACGATCTGGGCCGTGGTGGAGCCGGAGTCCAGGATCAGCGCATCACCGTCCCGCACATAGCTTGCCGCTCGGCAGGCAATCTGTGATTTCACATCGCGGTTCAAACGCCCTTTGTCATGTAACGGGCGGTCAAAGGCAAACTGCTGGTTGAGCATCGCCCCGCCATAGGCACGCAGCGCACAGCCTTTACGTTCCAGAAAGCGCAGATCGTTGCGGATCGTCACCGTGGAAACGGCAAACTGTTTGCTGAGCTGTTCCACCCGCACGCTTCCGTGCTCGCAGAGCAGATCGATGATGTGTTCACGTCGTTTAGCGGTGTTCACTGGCATGAGCAATAGGTCCTCAGGTTTCCGGTTTTGGCCGGGAGATGATGGCTTTCGCTCTACTGCGGCGGTATTACAACAAAGCGAAAGCAATGAAATTGTGATCGGGGTTACAGGGCAGTTTTAGCAGCAAATGGGGGTAAAAAGCTTTCGGATCGAAACGAAATGAAACTATTTCCTCGCCGGGCGCGAGAAAAGTGAAATCTGCCGCAGGCCGATAGGGCGGCAGGTTAAGAGTATGTGAAAAATAGCACAGTGAAAGCGGCTTTGGCGGGCAGCAGCGAAAAGGCTTTTCTTTCCTTAGGTGATCAACATCACAAAACTGTTAATTGGCTCAGTTTAGCCAACCGACACCCAGGTGGGTCACCAGACCGACAATCACCAAAATTACGATCACGGCGATGGTGTAAAGCACAATACGGCGGGGGCTGTAGAAAGAAGACATAGCGATTCCTCACAATAAGTTTACTGCCGTTACTATCCGTTATGGCGAGCAATGCTGCCAGCAATAGTTTCCCTAGCGTTGATCAAAGTCACTTGGTGGTTGCCAAGCGCGGTTTCCTTAACCTCTTGTCAGGCGAGGCGATCTTTCCTAAACTGGCACGCAGATACAGGCAGCCCTGCCAGTACGTAAGCGTTAACGTCAATCAACGCATCCCGTCGTGCAGTATTGATTGGCTGCATGCCTGATGCGAGGATCTCATGCCCCAACCCGAACCATCCGCAAATTGTGTTGTTAAACGCAGTCGTTTGACGCGTTTCTTATTGCTGGCCGGCATCATGCTGGTGGCCGCTAACCTGCGCGCCCCTTTAACCAGCGTAGGCCCGTTACTGGAACAGATCCAGCACCAGCTGATGCTTTCTGCCACCGCCGCCGGGTTACTCAACTCCCTGCCGCTGATCCTGTTTGCGGTGTTATCGCCATTAACACCGTCGCTGGCCAAGCGCATCGGGATTGAGCGCACGCTTGGGCTGGCGCTGGTGCTGCTGGTCGCCGGGATCGTGCTGCGTTCACAACCGTGGGATGGCATGCTGTGGTTGGGCACGGTGTTGATCGGCGCGGCCATCGCCTTTGCCAACGTGGTCCTACCAACGCTGGTAAAACGCGATTTTCCCCATCGGGCTGCGGTGATGATCAGTACCTATGCGGCCGTGATGTCACTGGTGGCCGCTATCGCCTCCGGCATGGCGGTGCCGTTAGCGGCATTCAACGATAACGGCTGGCGTTTTTCACTGCTGTGCTGGAGCCTGCCGGCGTTTATCGCGCTGGCGATCTGGCTACCCCAACTGAAACGCAAGCCCAACCCGGTTACCCGAACCGGCACGCCGGTGGCCGCAGAAACCTTTCGCTCCCCCTGGAGCAGCGCCCTGGGTTGGCAGGTAGCCTTGTTCATGGGGCTGCAATCCATCACCTTCTACACCATTATCGGTTGGTTCAGCGCCTTTGCCGCCAGCCACGGCACCTCACCGCAGCAGGCGGGGTTCGAGCTGTTTGTTTATCAAATCGTGGCGATCGCCGCCAACTTTGTGATGGTGTTCGCACTGCCGCGCGCGCGCGACCAGCGTGGGATCGCCCTGGTCAGTTCGCTATTGATCTTTATTGGCGTCGGCGGATTGCTGTTGCTGCCTGCCCACTCCCTGATCTGGCTGATATTTGCCGGGCTGGGGCGGGGAGTTCGTTGGTGCTGGCGCTGTCCTTCTTTGGTCTGCGCAGCCAGCACCATCATCAGGCAACGGTGCTGTCAGGGATGGCGCAGTCCATCGGCTATCTGCTGGCCGCATTGGGGCCGACCTTGTTTGGCCTGGTGCATGATTTGACGCAAGGCTGGACAGTGCCATTGACGATTTTGCTGGGGTTAACGCTGCTGCAGATGCTATTCGGCATCCTGGCCGGGCGCCGCAAGATTATCGGCTGAACCGGGCACGGCAGGATCTTCCACCAGCCAAAGATCTTCGATAAAGCGCTGTTGCCGCTCATTGAGATTCCAGGATGGCGGAAATCTTAGCGTTTCCGCTAGAGGAGCCTCTGTGGTGGGAATAAGTGATTGATTGTCCATCGGCGCGTTCCTGCTCCCCCTGACTACCGTGTTGCCCATTGAAATCGGTACCACGGGCGCAAGGCCATGTACCGTTTTCCCCTAGACACAGAGTAAATCATTGGCGGCGATTTTGATTATCGATATAAGCAATCACTCAACAAGCCCTGGCCTATGGGACGACAGATATTTCTCAACCGGCTAGCCATGTCGGGACGAACATGTGCGCCCCGACAAATTCAGCAATTCAATCAAGCTGGCTAACGGAGTCTCGGCTCGCCTGATGGCGCTCATCCCCAATCAGTTCGCTCAGATGGCCATCTCGCATTTGCAGCAGACGATCCGCATGTTCAAAGTAATGGTCGTCATGGCTGATGGCAAACACGGTTTTTCCCATTTCGCGCAGCTGAGGCAGCAACTCGCGGTAGAAAGTACGGCGGAACTGGGGATCCTGATCCGCCGCCCACTCATCCAGCAGCAAAATATCCCGTTTTTCAGCCACCGCCAACAACAGGGCCAGGCGCTTGCGCTGCCCTTGTGACAGTTGCGGATTGGTGACGCGCGTACCGTCGAACTCCAATTTGCTTTTCATTTTCAGGCGCTGCAACCAGGTTTCCACCAGTTCGGCGTCCGGTTGTTCCCCTTGCGGCCCCAACAAATGATGAAACTGGTAGAAATCCGTAAAGATGGCAGAGAACAGGCGACGATAATCCTCACGATCGGCAACCGTAATCGGTTGACCATCCAGCAGGATCTGCCCACTAACGGGCACATACAGCCCAGTGAGCAGCATGGCCAGCGTCGATTTACCGCTGCCGTTGCCGCCAATCAGGAACACCAGTTCGCCCCGCCGTAACGTCAAATTGATCGGCCCAACCGCAAACCCTGATTGCTGTTCACCCGCCGCATAGTGGAATGCCACGTCGCGCAGTTCCAGCGTTTGCCACGCGCGAGCCTGTGGAGCCGGAAATGCCGGATCATAGTCCGCCAGTTTGAGCGCCTTCACTTTATTGAAGGCCACTTCGGCCGCAATCAGCGTCGGGAATGCCCCAACCGCCTGTAATAAGGGGGTACGCAGGAACAATAAGGTCAGGGAGTAGGTCGCCGCCACCGTGGTGTTCGCCCAACCCAGGCTGTTTGCCATATAGAACACCAGGCCGATGGCGCCCAGCATCATGATATTCGACCAGTTCACGGCGCTGAGGTGGAAAGTATCTGCACGGATAATATGGTAACGGTAGTCACCGGCATCGGGCTGGTAAGCCTGCTGGAATAGCATTTTTGCCCGATCGCGGTTCAGCGCCAATTCTTTGCGCCCGTCGATCGCCGCTTGATAATGCAGATAGAGCCGCTCTTCCGCTTCGCGCACGCTGCTCAGGTGGCTATAAACCCGCGAGACCAGATACCAACTGCCCAAAATGGTGATCGTCACCCATATCGCGGTCACGCCCAGCATGGCAGGCGACAGCCAGCCCAGATAGGCAGCCGATCCCAAGGTCAGGATCACCCCCTGAACCAACTCCGGTAGGCGGACAAAAGCAATGGTGATATTGCGGATATCGCTCGACAGGCTAGCCAGCAGTGAGGCACTGCCCAGCTGCTCCAACCGTTCAATATGGGTATCCAATATGCGCTTCACCAGTTGACCACGCAGCCGGTAAACAAAATAGTGCCCTAAAGTGGTCAACGCCAACTGAGAGCCGAGCGTAACCGCCATCAACAGGGCCAACAGGCCGAGAAACTGCGGCAACACCACTAGCGGATTACCCGCCGCGCCCATCAATTGCACGTTAATAAATGCAATGATGCCAATCCCCAACGCCGCACTGGCAATGGTTAACGCCATTACCGCCAGAAACGGCCAGCGATACTGCTGGAACACCACCCGTAACAACTCCATCAGAAACCCTATTCAAAAATCATGCACTGGCGGGCATTGTAGTGGGCGAAAGCGTGATATCAATAACAATTCTCATTTTGTTAGGTGAGCAGATGCTGGCCCTGGCCTGTCCGTGCTGGCCAAACGCGGGGCGATAACTAAAGAAAATAGAGGGCAAGCAGCTGCTTATCGGGCTAAGAAATATTATTAACACAATAATAAAAATCTCAAAAACAGGCATAAACCCAAATATGTTCAAACCGTATTAGATAAACAACTAAACAGTTAGATTAGGTAAATCATTTCTAAACATACGCTTTTCAAACCCATCAAACAGGATTTCCTGATGATCAAGTGAGTTGATTTTTTCTTAATAAATAACCACTAACCCCCCTTCAAGCCTAGTAATAAGATAATGCCGCAGAATTAACCCCGCATTCACACTGCTATTTTGTTTGCTGATAAGGGTATTCAATGTTTAAATGAATAAACCACCCGCCATATTTGCTTTATTTAACTTAGGGATAAGAGAATGACAAAACGCAAATATCTCAGCCATATTGAAATTGAGAGAATGATCTCCGCCGTCCCGGACGGCGCCAACGGTTGCCGCGATCGCTGTATGCTGTTGATGTGCTTTATTCATGGGTTACGCGTCAGCGAACTACGGGGACTGCGGCTGGAGGATATTGACCTGGCCACCAACCGCTTACACGTATCCCGCCTAAAGAACGGTTTTTCGGTCCAGCATCCTATTCAAATCCGCGAACGTATCGCGCTGGGCCGCTGGCTGGCAAAGCGCCCAAGCTACCTGGAACCTGATAGCCCCTGGCTGTTTCTTTCTCGCCACGGTGGGCAAATTTCACGCCAACAACTTTACCGATTAATAAAGTCCTACGGTGAATTAGCCGGTATCGACGTCCAGGTCCATCCCCATATGCTACGCCACTCCTGCGGCTATGCCCTGGCAGATAGAGGGATCGACACCAGACTCATTCAAGATTACCTGGGCCATCGCAACATTCAGAACACCGTTATTTATACTGCCAGCAATGTTGAACGCTTTCGGGTAATACATATTTAACCCAACGCAGGCCACCGATTCAAACTGGCACCGCATTCTTTACTTCGCAAGTGTAGCTAGCTGTGCAACAGCCAATATTCTTATGTTATATATCATAGCCGATCACGATGGGATATCAGGGGCTGCCTTTATTGCCATAAGCCAAACTTGGCGGCACGATCACCCTGATACTGCCGTGATTTGGCCGCTTCGAGAATGCCGGTCTGAATATCTATGGATAGCTGGATGATCGAGGTACCGTTCCGTCAGCTCTGCGGTATGCCCCGCCATACTTGATGGCAGCACGGCGGGGCATCAAGCGATTTCCAGCCATCAATCACCGGCAAACTGCTGGCTAATGTTTTTTCTCAGCGAGAACAGCTCGCTGTCGTTTTTAACCTGCAGTTTGCGCATGGCATTACATTTGTGCGCGCTGATGGTCTTGATGCTGCGTTGTTGCAGTTCAGCAATTTCCCGCAGGCTCATCCCGTTGAACAAGAACGACAGGACATCATTTTCGCAACGGGTCAGATGATGCAGGCTTGAAACATCCTCAGGATCGCTACGCGCCAGATAAGAGCCGATCAACGGGCTTAATACGCGCTCACCGTTAAATACCCGGTGAAAGAACTCCCCGACCAGCGGTAACTCATCCCCACGGGATACCACGCTGATATTGGCCACATCAAGCAGCTTGCACAGGTCCTCCCCTGTCTGGCTGCGGGTGTAAACAATGACCCGTAACTCAGGCTGCTGCGCGCACAGATTAAGTAGAACTTCACGGCACTGCGCTATGGTTTCATTCAGTCCATTGAGTTCAGTGATGAGAATATCGACAGGTTGGTACAGCAACCTTTCGGCAACCGCAGCCATGCTGGTTTCCTGCACAATAATCTCATTGGCGACGTTAAGCGTGCCAATAAAGCAAGACAGCCCAGTAAGTGTGAGTGGGCTGCGATCCATTAACGCCAAGCCAAGCGGCTTTTGTGACAACGGTTGCATAGACGACTCCTGTATAAATATCTCGTTGATTCCATCCAGAGAATAAGTGTATAGCGGTATCAAGGGTTAGCGGGCAAACACCGGGCCGGTCTTTGCCATCCACTTGCCTTGCAAATAAAGTTCACCATCATTCTGAAAGCCCAACTTGTGCATCGCATTACGCTTGTGAGTGCTGACGGTGCGGACATCACGGTGCATCATCAACGCCGCGGTGGTCACGCTTTTGCCAGAAAACAGGTGCGTCAACACATCCAGTTCACGGGACGTCAAGGCTTTGCCAATGGCAGACTGACTGCTCAGCATTTGCCGCACCTTATGGCTATAGCTACGACAGCCCGATAAGACCTGCTTTACGCATTGCGCCAGCGCAACGCCAGGCTCCTGTTTGAGCACCAGCCCTTTGATGCCTGATGCGGTCAGCAATTGCAGCACCCGAGGATCGTCAAGAGCGGTACACACGATCATCGCCGTGGTTGGCCAATGCTCCAGGCACTGTGCAATCAGCCTTAAACCATCCAGAACCGATTCTTCTTCACCACACAGCTCCATAATCAACAGCCGGGCCGGGCGGTGGCGCATCAATCCTGGGATTTGCTCCAGATTACTGACCCGTTGTACCTCATCCGTCAGGCCACAGGACTGGGCCAAAATATTACGCATTCCGAGTGCCGTGATGGGGCAAGATTCCATTACAATCACACCGTCCCCTTTTAGCCCATAAGGACTGGGGGAATGCGCACTCCCTCTCTGATAAGTATGAACCACTGTCATATTAAACCTCCCATTTCTGCTAAATACCCTTTTTTACTTCCTTGATAAATTGGTGTGCAAAAATGTCATTCCCTCTCATCGTTATGAGGGCTATCTTTTCTTGTTTTTATTGATCAAACAACACATTGAAAATAAAGTCAGCTACCAACAATTAATAAGCCCCAGGCAATTAACCCAACAGACACAGGTAAAGCCACCATAAAAAAGTGGGGCCAGGTTTTCTTATGGCTAGAGGGTATTACTGGTGATTACTGATAGGTGAGTGCCACCTGCACAACGCCCTCAATACTACCTGGGGTTGCACCACCGTTAGTGCTAAAAGCTCGCGCCTTCAGTGGGAAGCTCGCCTTACTGGTGGAGTGATCGACAGCCACGGTCATATCACTGCCGCTGCCCAACCGGCGATTAGCTGATGAACTGCCATCAACCATTTCAATCTGCACGGCACCGGCAGGATTGGCCGCCTCGTTCTTATACAAATCCGTGCTTTCCTCCGCTGCCGTACCGGTGAATGCCGCCGTCACGTTAGTGGTTGAAGCTGGGCAGTCACTCAGATCCAGACTAAAACTCTCCCAATCGCTCCCCGCACCAGCGGTCAGAGTATGTGCCTTGATCTCCCCCAGATTGACATTGACATCGCCCCCCACGGCATCAACCGAACACGGCGAAGCTTTAACCGTACCGGTGATCTTTATGCGTGCATCGACCGCCAGAGCCGAGTAACTGATCCCCATACCACCGAGAGCCAGGCACAATGCAGTCGTTTTAAAAATTGCTTTCATATCCATAATAAATATCCTTCTCCATTTTAGTTAAACTTACTTTCGCAGAAAGCCCGAGATTTCCGATGCAAATGGGATTACTCCATTTTTACCGTAATAGTCGCGGTTGCCTCAAAGTCTCCAACTTTCGGTGCTTTGCCGGTCGTGCTAATAGGGTAGATATTCAATGTCGTCTGACTATCACTATCGATATTACCCAAGCCATTCATTTCCATAGACAGTTTGTCTCCAGGCGTAATAACCTGGGTGTTTCCACCACGTTTTTCTTCAATTCTGATCGCAATATCATCATTATCCGACGTCACCGAACCGTTGGTAGTGGTGGTCTTAAGAGCCGTGGGATCATGAGGATTCACCTCGCCCTCAAACAGCAAGCTGATTTTTGCGCGCGTCGACAGGTTGGTGCACTCCAGATACAGGGTTTCTTCATGTATCTGGACGGTACTTGGCTTTTGGCCCTTAACGTTAAAATCGGTGGACATAATGCTGCCAAAGGGCACGGTAATCATTGGGTTTTTAAGTTCGCATTTTTGCGGCACGGTGATCTTACCGCTCATGCTCACTGAGGCCGTTGGTCTGCTCCCCCGGCCTACATTGGGATCCGAATTAATATAGACATCCAACAGGGGAGAATGCGTTATTGTCGACGTGCCAATAACCGCCTGCCTGAAATAGAGATGAACTAATCCTTGTGCACCACTATCATAGAGTACGCCCTTACAATCCTGTGGCCGGTTAAAAAAGCCATTCCCTATCCATCCATTGCCGGGGAAAGGCACAGGGAAATATTTATTGACAGCACCGGCAATATACACCTCCATAGCGGCAGAAAAATCCTCGCTACCGCTCAACGAATAGAACTGCCTACTACCATCCCCATCCGGCAGAGGCGCCCCCTTGGGACAGCCATAATAAACGACTCTTTCATCCGAGTTTCGCTACCGCAGTCGCAGTTGACCAGATACCCGTCCCCCTCGTTCTGCCACACATTTTCGGCCTTATTCACCTCATAAAACGTCTTGCCAGCCGTGTTCTTATCCGGATGGTCGAACAGCTGATTAAACGTAAAGTGATAACCCATAGTCGAGCCTGCAGGTTCGCACTGCCCGATGGCGGCCTGCGCCGATGGCAGGCTCCCCAACCCCAAGGCGATAACTCCCCCGATGGCTGAATAATGCACTAACGATTTCCATTTATTCATCATTAAAGCCTTCATAAACATTGGCCATTCATCAAACGGATCCCGGCACTTTCTTTTTGCTCCGGCACACTGTAAGACACTTGGCATTGTTGCGACGCGGCGTTGCCCCATTTGACCTGCAACTTGCCGCTACCGGCCATCCCAGAGAGGAATACCTGACCACCGTCACCGACGATGCTGCCGTTGTCACCCCCATTGCTATCGGTTACGGTGGCACCGAACGGTATTGGCGCCCCCTGCCTCAACAGGGTCATCAATACCCGCTGGCCGACATTAGGTTTGAACTCGGCGCGCACGATGGCACCACGGGTTGGGATCACCGTCTGACTGGTTATCGTCATATCGACATCATCTGGCAGAGTAGTGGTGTTTATCGCAATATTGTTTTTGCGATAAACCGTGGCGTAAGGCACCACGGCATAGCCACGCCAGTCGGTAGTCACCCCTGATTGGTTGGCTATATTGACACCCTTGGCTCCCGGTGCCTTCACCAGCACCGCCGTCTCATTCATCTGTTGCGAGAGTGTCAAACCGTCTTCGTGCAAGAGGATCCCGCCCTGTACACCGTAGTTGAGGCGTTGATCGGAACGGTTATAGCCATACCCCACGTTGACTCTGCCCAAGCCGCCACGATAGCCAAGGCTGCTATTGCCGTAAGCCCCGACTCCCTGGCTGGTGTACCCCTGGCTGACGTTATAGCTCAGGTTATTACTGGGTAATGCGGTACCGTTAAGGCCGACGGAGTTACTGGTGGTGCCTTTACGGCTGGTATTCAGGTTGTAGCTTGCATAGCTGTCAGATAGCCTTCCGCCCAATGGCATGCTGATATTAAAGGCGAGAATATGGTCGTCGTAGTTGACGCGTTCGCCACTGCTGTCATAACCATCTCTGCTGAAGGTGTAGTTCAGGCCATAGCTGATACTGTTCCAGCTATTGTTATACCCGACGCTCACCGACTGGTTACGACGCCGATCGTTCCAATAATCTTCGTTGTACAGACTGAGCGACAGTGAACCTGCCCCCTCCCATAACGCTTGGCTCATCGACAGTTCAGCACGACTCTTCTTGTGATTCTGACTTTGTGATGTTTTGCCGCCGGTATAGGTATTTAACGTTTCCTGTAGCGTATAGAACCCCGCCGTAGAGTAACGATAGCTGGCCAAGGTGAAGCTGGTACCCGTTTCAACAAAGTTCTTGCCGTAACGCATACGCCACGACTGGCCGCGCTCTTTGGCAGCAAATTCAGGTTTAGACCAAGCCTGAGTAACATCGGTTGAAAACGCGCCGATAACCCCCATGTTTTGCCCCCAGCCGAAAGCCAGTGCCTGATATTTGCTAGCGGCCTGCACACCGCCGTAAAGAGTGGCCCCCCTCGGCAAGCCGTAGATCGCCGTGCCTTGAGTAAACAACGTATCATCCACGTTACTGTTGGATGAACGATATTGGCCGCTGGTCAGGCTGTATTTGAAACGTCCTTGTCGCTGTAATACCGGGACGGAAGCAAACGGCACCACTAACCTCTGCTCGCTGCCATCGCTCTCTTTAACGCTCACTTGCAGATCGCCGCTGCCCGCCGTCGGATAGAGATCGCTGATTTCAAAGGCCCCAGGTGGCACATAGCTCTGATAAATGACATAGCCGTTCTGGCGAACTGTGACCTGAGCGTTACTGCGGGCAATGCCGCGCACCGTCGGTGCATAACCCCTTAAACTCTCTGGCAGCATGTCATCGTCCGAGGCTAACTGACCGCCACGGAAAGGCACGCTGTCAAACACCTCACTTTGAGAGGAGCTATCGCCCAGTATCAATTGGCTCTTCAGCGCTACGATGTCGCGCTGTAAATAGGTATTGATGGAATCCCAGTGGCTTTCACCATCAGAGTCACGATTCCAGGTTGAGTAGTTACGCAGGCGCCAGGCGCCGAGGTTGATCCCTGAACGCAGGTTGAGATAATAGCTATTGCTGTCCGAGCCCTTACTGCTTCGTGCCCAGCTATTGGCACCGCTAAAGTTATAGTTGACCAACAGCGCCGGTATTCCCTGATCCCACTGATCTGGTGAAACATAGCCACGGACGGTCGAGTTCAATGCCGCCTGGGGGATACTGATATCCAACCGCTGTTGATTAAAACGGAACGTGGCCGATGCCTGGGGAATGATCTGCGCCAGATTAACGCACTGCCCCGAGGCCGGGATAGCGGGGAAGGAAGCGATCTTCACCCCCATTGCCTCAAGCATATCGCTGCTTAGGCAAGGCTGCAGGCTATCCTCACCTGCCGGGCTCCGTTGCAGGGAGAAATCAAGATCCTGGGTATCGATCATCGCCCCATTAAGATAGATATCAACCCGGTACGTACCTGGGGCCTGACTCCGACCATCTTCAAACACCGTCAGATCAGCCCCTCGCTGAGACGGATTATCAAGCTCCAGCAGTGCCGGGTTAAAGTAATCGCGGGCCTGTGCGCTACCGGACATTCCCATTAACATGGCAACCTGGCATGGGATTAACCACGCCAGCTGGGTACGGTTAAATCCGCGCGAGCCTATACGCTTCGGGTTTTTCATCCATTTAACTCCATTTATCAGCCGCGCCAGTAAATTCCGGCAAGCCGCGTCCCTTCCCTGTACTACCTGTGCAGGGATTAGTAGTATTTAATCTGGTGAATGCCTTTATAGATTCCCGATAAACGGTTTAGTAATACCGCCGTAATCGTTAATAACTTCCCAGCTCAATGCCCCACCAGAGCTACCTTCGGGTAGTTCAAAGCGTGCACTGGACTTCGGTGCAACCATGCTGACACTTTTCAGCGGGCTACCATTAACCTTGACTGAGAATAGAGTGATAAAATAGGGCGATGCATTAGTCACCTGAACCGCGTTACCGCTACGCTGCCAGGTCAATGTCTTGGCGGCGTCCTCTAACGTACCGGGTAACCCCTGAGGGCGATAAATCAGCTTGATGCGCGTCTTGACCGCAATTTGCAAACTGTTTTCCTGTTTCTTGGCCGAAGGAATAGATTTGATGTTCAGCCAATAGAGAGATTCTTTATCGGTCGGTAAATTCCCCCCTGCACGCACTACACGTAGGATATTATTCTGCTCGCCATCCAAACGGAATAAAGGGGGGGTAATGATAAATGGTGCCTTGGAGGTATCCCCTTCGTTTGTGTCAACCCAGGACTGAATGAGATAAGGCACCTTATCCGGATTATTGATCCCCAGGGAGGCTTCTTTTTTACCACCGTCATAAACCAGGCGCGTTCCGCCGACAATAATGCCCGCCTGTACCTGCGCACCAAAGGTTAGTAACAGCGCTGCGACTATTGTGCTCCGCCAGACTTTCATTGCTTATTCACCACTTCGACCATTGAGAGAAAGGCCAGGGGGTGACTTTCGTTCCCCTGACCAGCCTTATACCGCCCGTATCAGCCGAGCGGATAAAACTTACTGATAGATAATGGTAAAGTTGCTCACTGCGTTAGCCTTGCCAGCCGTTACGGTGGCTGAAGTCGCGTAATAACGTGCAACAAACCCGAGCACGTTATCTTCGGTATTGCTCAGCGGGTAAATGCTTGAATCCGTGTGCAGGTTAATCACTTTGTTGTTGTTGTCAGCAATCTGAACACCAACGCCGGTGGCAACACCTGGCTCATCGGTCAGCGCCAGAACGGCATCGTTACCCGCGACCTGGATACCATCAAAACGCACTGTCGCCGCTTTAACCGTATCTGGGCAGTCTTGCAGGATCAGGGAGAAATCCTTAGAGGCAGCAGTGACGCCAGCGCCACCCTTGAATGCGCCGACATACACTTTACCCAGAGTAACGGTCTGGTTTTCTGAGTCAGAATGCACGGTACAAGCTTGATCGATGATTTCACCAGCGAAGTTGACTTTGCCGTCTGCAGCGAACGCAGCGGTGGTAAACGCGGAGGCAGCCAATACAGCCACGGCGAGCAGATTCTTGTTCATATACTACTTTTCCTTTTAAATAATGCACTTCAAATACGCACATTTGTTTATTTTTGACATAACCCTATGTCATTCCTTTTTATTTAGTTCATCGACTGAAACACGCCTCCGCAAATAGCAATGGGGCAGTAATACCTTTCCAGCCAAACGATTCATTTTGAACTAAAGTGACTCCTTTGGTTTAACGTGCCAAGGAAGGCCTTAAAACAAACAACGCATAGCTCAATGCTCTGTAAATTACAAATATAAAAGGATTATGAACTAGTTATAAAACAGGCGAGTTTCGATCTTGGATTTTTTTAGGTGGTCAAGTAAGAAAACACTTAAGGCTGGATGAGGGTTTTTTATGGGAAAAACAATTTAACTCGTTGTTATTTAATGAATTTATCGATCAATATGAATTATTGAATAGTTAGTGTTGACATTATTTTTGAGTATCCTTAGAGTATGTTGCAATTTAGTTCAAAGTGACTCATTAGACATATTTTCCTTACTCAAATCACCATACTTCCTTGAACCGCCTGGCATTGCTTGCCGTATATAGCACCGTATTCTGAATATTCCTATGGCCAAGAAAATCCTGAATCAAGCGCGTATCTATTCCCCGGTCCGCCAAGGCAAAACCGCAGCCATGACGCAGCATATGGGGATGTGCATTGACCTCCAGATTGGCCGCCTCACTGTAATTACGAATGAGCCAATAAATACGCTGGCGTGATAAACGAGATCCCCGGTTAGAAAGAAACAACCACTCGCTATCCGCGCCACGGTAATGTTTTCTCTTGGCCATCCAACGCTGTAAACATTTCCGCTCGCGCACATACAAAGGATGAACCGTTGAGAAGCCGTTCTTCAATCGATGAATATAAATATTGCCACCTTCAAGGTCGATATCTGACAGCCGCCAGCTATTGATTTCACTCACGCGGCAACCATGAATAAAACACATATAAATCAAACAGTAATCTCTCTCTGGGTTCTTGCCTTTCAGCGTTGCCTCTAGCAGCTTTTCCACTTCGGAAGGCGTTAAATGTTTACGACTGGTCATAGTACCTCTTTGACTTTTCACCAAAAGTATGTGGATTTTTCCTCCCTTTTATTTCCACAACAACGCTCAGGAGCATTTGCCCCTGCCTTCGGATAACATCCTGGATCCTCAGCGGAGTATAGCCGATAAGTAATCACGAAACAGCCAGGTCATGGAACAATGCTAATTACCCATGATCTAACGCAACTTAGCTAACACTTAGATTAAAATCAGTAGTTCAGCTCAGTTATAGGTTAATAAAACAGCAGGGTTGAGTTATGCAACATAACAACAACATAATGAAAGCAAGAAATACAACATAAATGCACCTTGATGGAAAATGGAATAATACCCATCCCCGACAACCAATAGGACATTAAACGGAGAGGCGTCCTACAACGGATCGGCCAGAGAATCATCCCAAAATAAAAGCACATAAAATAAGTTAAAAACATAGCCACCATCTATATAAAAAGGCGACCTTATCGGAAAATACGCAAAATGATTGGGTTGAAAATCAAACGGAGAAAAATAAATTCGCAGGAGCGTACGGCAATAAAAAGGGGCACCGATAGACAGTGCCCCGACTTGATACAGGAGGTATTAACGCGCTCAGACGGTCAAACCACCGTCTAGCACCAAAATTTGCCCCGTCATGTAACGGCTGTCATCACCGATGAGAAACGCGGTAGTACGTGCTACCTCGCTGGCTTTCCCCAAGCGACGCAGAGGAATTTGCTTGCGCAGCGCCTTCAGCGCCTCCGGCGGAATAGCCTGCGTCATCTCGCTTTCGATAATCCCGGGCAGCAGGCAGTTCACCCGGATACCAAAGCGCGCCACTTCCAGCGCCAGAGATTTCCCCAGGCCGATCATCGCCGCCTTACTGGCCCCGTAGGCCGTTTGCCCGGTGTTGCCCTTGATGCCCGTCACCGAGGACATCAGCACCATCGCCCCTTCTCCCTGCGCCATCATGGCGGGCAGCAGGTGGCGGTTCCAGTAGAAGATGGCGTTGAGGTTGGTGTCGATCACCTGCCGCCAGCGCTCACCGGTTTGCTGGATATGCAAATCATCCAGCGTGATCCCGGCGTTATGGATCACCGCAAAAGGCGCACCGAGGCGTGCCAGCAACGGCGGAGCTACAAGGTTCACCGCCAGCTCGTCACTGCCGTCACAGACGCAGCTTTCCACCCAGCCCGGCAAACCCGCGCAGGCTTCAATCACCGCCGCGCCGGCCGCCTGGCCGTTACGGCAGGTGAACACCACGTTCCACTGCTTGGCCAACTCTTCCACCAATACGCGGCCAATCCCCCGGCTCCCACCGGTCACCAACACCCATTGTTTAGTCATGAGATTACTTTTGCGCATCGGCCAGGTTTTGACAGAGTTCACCCAGCGTCATAGTCGGCTGATTGATGAACATTTCGGCGGTGAGAGTGGCCCCAAACTCGCGTTTGGCTAATACCATCAGTTCCACATAGTCCAGGCTGTCCAGCTTCAACTGGTGCAGGGGCATTTCTGGCGCCAGATCGGCCATCTCGAGATCTTTGGCATCACAAATCATTTCCGTGACGGTGTCGTAAACCTGTTGGTGGTTTTCCATGGTTATATCCCTATGTTAATGATCGGCCACTGGCCATGTTTTTAAGGTGACGGAAGTCGCGAGCAGCGGATGCTGCTGCGTTCTGGCCTCGATCACCGTGCGTAACACCAATCCGCTGCTTACATTCCCGATCACCAGCATCGGCTGAATGCGGTAGTACAGCCGATCTTCGGGTGCAAAAAGCGCTTCGGGGTTGAATAATCGGGCACTGAAGTGGGTTTCATGATGCGTCTGTACCACAGGGCTCTGGGCAAACACCTCAATCAGCGTGGTGGCCTGCAGTTCCGGCAACGTCGTCGCCAGCATCGCCACGGTTTCCGGCGATTTCACCAGCAGTTGGAACAGCAGGGCGTCAAAGAAACTCCACGCCTGAGCGGCATCCGATGCCTGCCCCGGGAACGGCTGGCAGAGTGCCATCACCTCGTTAACGGTCAGCGCATGTTCGTGATCGGAAGCCACCAAGTCTAGTGTTCTGGCCGGAGCCAGCTTGCTGCTGAAGCAGCTTTCCTGCGTGGCACAATCCCGCAACTCACCGGTGATCTGCTTGCCGTTGCCCGCTATCTGCAAGTGATACGGGGTCTGGCACAGCACCGGTCGGCGCATGCGGGTGCTGAAAACATAAAAGTCATGCTCCAGCGGAGTCGCAAGCAACACCGCACTCAAATGACGTTTCACATCCAGCATCGCACGCATCCCGTGAACGCTCAGTTGATCGGCCCCCATTTTGCGTACGTGTTGCAGATCAAAGTGGATCGGGTTGTAGTCGCCGGAAAAGGCGGCCCACTCCTCGGCATCGCGCAGGGTGTAGTTGAAGATCATACTTATGCCTGCCCGATAACCAACGCCGCGTTAGCGCCGCCGAAGCCGAAACTCAGATTCAAGATGTTCTGTAACCGGGCCGGGCGGTGCCCTTCGCTGACGTAATCCAGATCGCACTCCGGGTCAGCATTTTTCAGGTGACAGGTGGCAGGGATCAGCTGATGCTGCAACGCTTGCAGGCAGATGATGGATTCAAAACTGCCTGCCGCCGCAATCAGATGCCCAGAGTAGGACTTGGTGCTGGAAAGCGGCGTGCTATAAGCCGCCTCGCCGAAGGCCAGTTTGATCGCCTGGGTTTCATTCAGATCGTTGAGCGGCGTAGAGGTACCGTGCGCATTGATATAGTCAATCTCCTCCGCCACCACACCGGCCTGCCGCAAGGCGTGCTGGATGGTTTTCACCCGGGCAAGCTTGTCTTCCGCGGGAGCGGTAAAATCGAAGGCATCAGAGTAATTGCCGTAGCCCTTGATTTCCCCCAGGATGGTTGCCCCACGCGCCAGTGCGGCTTCGCGCTCTTCGAGGCACAACACGGCAGCACCTTCGGATAGCACAAAGCCGTTACGATCGAGGCTGAACGGGCAGCAGGCCTTGCTGATGTCGTCCTGCTCACTCGTCAAAGCACGCAGCACATCGATATTCCAGACGGCAGTGTCGCTGCTTAACGACTCCCCTGCCCCGGCCAGCATCATCGAGGCACGGCCACTGCGGATCACCTCAAACGCATCGCCAATGGCGATCGTCCCGGTGGCGCAGGCCGCAATCGGGCTATTCTGATAGCCGCGCAGCCCCCAAAACAGGCTACAGGCGGCCGTCGCGACATTCGGCATGGACAGGAAACACCCAAAGGGTGAACCCAATCCTGCACGCAAAAAGTCCTCATGATTGTTTTGTATTTCATCCTGGCCCGCCCAGCCGCTGCCGATGATGGTGCCGCAGTCCAGCAGATCGTAATAGGCTGCCGGGCTTTCCCCATGGAAGGCCATCTCCATCGCTTCGCGGGCCGCCCCCAAGGCTAACCGGGCAAAGCGGGGCAAACGGCGGCGGATCGCCGCAGGCACCCCTTTCAAGTCAGGTTCGTCGTCGATCACCCCCAAGAAACGCGACTGGATCCCCACGGCAGATTTATCGTAATAGCGATAACCCAAGCGGTAATCCATAATCGCCGCCCAGCTTTGCTCGGTATTCATCCCTAATGGCGTGACCGCACCAAAACCTGTAACTACCACGCGACGTGGCAAAGCCTCTCTATTCATGATCTCATCCTGTTATATCACCGTCTTTTTCCACACCGCCGCCCAACGCCAACCACAGCTTCATGGTGGCGTTGAGATAGTTGTACTGCAGATCTGACAAATTGCTTTCGATGGTCAATAACGCATCCTCGGCATCCAGCAAAGTCTGGAGAGAGACCGCTCCGGCCTGATACTGGCTGTTGGCCAGCGCCAAACGCTGTTGACCAAGCCGCAGGTTGCGTTGCTGATTGATTTTTTGCTGTTGATAGCTGAGACGTTGCGACATGGCGTTATCCACGTCGGCCAACGCATTGTAGACCTGGCTGCGGAAAGCGATCGCCGCCTGCTTGACGTCCAAATCGGCTATTTCGATGGTCAGTTGCACGGTATTCCAGTTCAGGAAGGGTAATGCAACGTTGCTCCCCAAGCTTCTGCTTGGGTTGCTGAACCACTGCTGGAAAATCGTGCTGCCCGCATTGAGTGAAGCACTCAGCGAAAGCGTAGGGTAGAAGTTCAAACGCTCCACATCCGACCCTGCCAACGCAGCACGCAGGCTCTTTTCTGCCGCCTGCACATCAGGCCGACGAGCAATGACTTCTACCGGCAAAGCGCTCGCTACCGGCACTTCCTGAGAAATATCAAGGGAGCGTCGTTCGGCCTGACGATCGGTGGGCGAACGGTTGAACAGGATCGCCAGCGCATTACGGTTCTCTTCCCGCTGCTGTTGCAGCGTGCGGTAGGTGTTCTCACGATTGATCAGCGATTGCTGCGCCTGTTGCAGGTCGAGTTGCCCGGCGGCACCGGCGTCATAACGGGATTGCACCATCGCCAGCGTCTGTTGGCCAATTTCCAGCCCTGCCTGCTGTTGCTTGATTTGCTGATTAAGGTTGGCGATCTGCCAATAATACTGCGCCGTGTTGCCGATCAGCGTCAGCGCGGTATTTTGCCGATCCTGTTCCTTGGCCTCAGCCTGCCACTGCGACTGCTCTCTGGTTCGTGCCAACTTGCCCCACAAATCTACTTCATAGCTTAGCTCCAGCCCACTGTTGTAAGACTCTGTGGAGTTCGTATTCTGACGCAGGTTCTTGCTATTACTGACCCCGCCGCTTGCCGTGGCGGTTGGCGTCAGGTTGGTATTCTTCAGCCCGGCCGCCAACCTCGCCTGCTGGAGTTGCAGCCCGGCAATGGCCAGATCGTTGTTGCTGGTCAGCACCCGCCCAATCAGCACGGAGAGCTGCGGATCCTCGAAGTTATCCCACCAGTGGTCAGTGTGTTGCAGATAGCCAGAACCGGTCTCCTGCACTCGCCACTCGGCGGGCACCGACAGCATCGGCCGCTGATAGTCGCTTTTCGTCAAGGCACCACAGCCGCTCAGCAGCAGAGGCAACAGTAGTAGAGGAAGTTTGATCTTCATCATTCGCGCGCCAGCGCCTCCGTTGGATGCAGTCGCGCCGCGTTGCGCGCCGGGAAAAAACCAAACCCCAGGCCGATTAACGCCGAGAACCCACAGGCCAGCACCAACGGCGGCCAGGTAAAAATCATGGTGAACTCCTGTGTCACCAGGGAGAAAATCACCCCGGCCAGCCCAGAGCCAATAATGCCAATCAACCCACCCAGCGAGCAGATCACCATTGCCTCAATCAGAAACTGGCGCATGATGTCCGCAGGCCGCGCGCCGACCGAAAGGCGTATGCCGATCTCATGGGTACGTTCGGTGACAGAAACCAGCATGATGTTCATCACGCCAACCCCGCCCACCAGCAGTGAAATCCCGGCAATGGCGGTGATCAGCAGCGTCATGGAATCCGAGGCTTTACGGATGGCCTTGGTCATCTGGTCATTGGTCTGGGTGAAAAAGTCGCGCCGGCCATGCGCCTGTTCCAACAGCCGTTCGACGCGCCCCTGCACTTCGATAAGCGAGGTCCCTTCATGCACACGCAGCATAATCGACTCGATCGGCATATCGCCGGACATGCGCTCCAACACTGCGGTATAAGGCATCCAGGCGCCCAACATCATGCCGCTGTATTTGCCGCCTTTACGTTCGGCAACGCCGATCACTCGGTAAGGGGTACCCGCAAGCTGGACGATCCCACCCTCAGCCACTTCATCCGGCTCAAACAGCGTGTCGCGTAATTGCGGATCGATAATCACCACCGGCTCACGCTCATCCAGATCGCGCCGGGTAAAGCCGTTACCTGAAAGGAAATTCAGGCCCTGCACACGAAAATAGGCGTTACTGATACCGGAAATCGAAGCCATCGCCTCTTTGCCACCGCGCACCGCGGCCACGGTTTTACTGACCACCGGCGACACGCTGTCGACATAAGGCTGGTGCTCCAACAGCTCAACATCAGCCACCGTCAGCGAGCGGGCGAGATCCGGACGCGGTTTATCCCACCCCAGGCCGGGGCGAACATCTAGGGTACTGCTACCCAACTGGCTAATTTCATTCAGTATATTTTGACGTGCGCCCTCACCCACCGCCATTGACGACACCACGGAAGAGACGCCGATAATGATGCCCAACATCGACAAAAAGGCTCTTGCCCGGTGCCCCAGCAACGCACGCCAGGCCATCTTGACCGCCTCTTGCACGCTCGGCCAGAACGGGTTGCGCCCGGTAGCCGCGGCAACCGGCAACGCAGGTTTGGTTTCCTGTAGGGCTACCGCCTCATTACGCTGGTCGGCCACGATCTCGCCGTCGCTGATTTCGATGATGCGCTGCGCCTGATTGGCCACGTCCCGGTCGTGGGTGACGATAATGATGGTGTGCCCAGAACGGTGCAGAGAATGCAAGATCCCCATCAGTTCCTGACCACTGGCACGGTCGAGCGCACCAGTTGGCTCATCGGCCAGAATAATCTCCGCCCCGTTCATCAACGCGCGGGCAATACTGACACGCTGCTGTTGCCCACCAGAGAGCTGCGCCGGTTTGTAATCCATTCGGTGCTGCAATCCAAGCCGGGTGAGCAGGTATTCGGCCCGCGTCTGGCGTTCTGCCGCAGGCATCGCGGTATACAGGGCAGGAATGGCGACGTTTTCGGCAGCGCTCAGATAGGGCATCAGGTGATAACGCTGGAAAATAAAGCCGATGTACTGGCTGCGTAGCTGGGCCAACTGATCGCTGCTGGCAAGCTGGGTGGAGATCCCCTTGATCTGCATCGTCCCCTGCGTGGGCTTGTCCAGGCAGCCGATGATATTCATCAGCGTGGATTTTCCCGAGCCGGAAGCGCCAATGATCGCCACCATTTCGCCACGCTGAATGGAGAGAGAGATATTTTTCAGCACCGCCACGGTCTGCAACCCGGAGACAAAATGCCGGGAGATCCCGCTCAATGCGATCAAGGGAGCGGATGGCTTAACCATTGCTAGCACTCCCGATGGCATGCTGCGCCAATACTACGCGGTCACCCTCTTTCAGCCCCTCTTTCACTTCGGCAAACTGGCGGTCGTTCAGGCCGATGCGGATCCAGCGTGTTTCAAGCTGTTTGCCGTTCATCACCTGCACCTGATAACGATCTTTACCCTGTTGTTCACCGAAGGCGGCCACCGGCACGCGCAGGGCATTTTTCACCTGTTCGGTGATAATAAAGACCTGAGCGGTCATCGAGGTGCGCAACAGACGTTTGCTGTTGGCAATGGCAAACACGCCGCTGTAATACACCGCCGAAGCTTGCTGATTGGCAGAGCCTGACGAGTTACCTTCCTGCAAGGCTTCGTTCGGGGCTTCCTGGATCGAGCCCATCACGCTTTCGTAACGCTGTTTGGGATCGGCAACAACGTAGAACCACAGCGGTTGCCCGACGCGCACCTTCAGGATATCGGTCTCCGAAATACGGGTGTGTACCGTCATGGTGTCCACATCCGCCAGCACCAGAATGGTCGGCACGGTTTGTGACGATACGATGGTCTGCCCTTCCTTGGTGACGATCCCCAACACTTCGCCATCGATCGGCGCGACGATGCGGGTGAAGCCCAGATTGGCTTTCGCGGTTTGCTGCTCCATCTGCGCCTGAACGATCTGCGCATCGTTGACCTTCAACTGGGCAAGCTGAGTTTGGAACTGCGCCTGCGCCTTCTCCAGATCGCTTTTCACACCTGAACCATCACGATCCAGCTTCATCTGACGCTTCAATTCCTGCTGATACTGCTTGAGCGTTGCCTGGGTGACCTGTTTCTGCGCCTGAGCGCTTTGCAAGGCAGCCTCCGATTTACGCAACTCATTCTGTTGTAAGGTCGGATCGATTTCCGCCAGCAGTTGCCCTCGGGTGACGCGATCGCCCTGCTTCACATACAGCTTTTGCAATTGTCCGTTAACCTGCGCACCGACGCTGACCTGCAGCGCCGGCTTGAGGATACCGGTGGCCAACACAGTTTTCTCGATATCGCCACGGGCGATCTCTTCGATGTCATAGGTATTATTGTGCGTAGGCCCAACGATGAACCAGGCAATCGTGCCGATCAACACCACCTGACACAGCAAGGCAATCGGCACTAGCCTGCGTTTATCCATGCCAAACATTTTCAACTTCATTAACTCACCGCCGTGGTTAACGCCGCTGACGCTTCAAGCTCCGTAGCAACGCTCACTACATGGCCGTTGCTCACGCGGTACACCCGATCGAACATCGGCAATACGCTTTCGCTGTGCGTCACGGTGATCAACGTTTTATGCTGCTCGCGGCAATGTGTCAGCAAGGTGGTCATCACCTGATGCGCCGTTTCCTCATCCAGGTTGGCCGTAGGCTCATCGAGCACCAGCACCGGACGATCGCTGTACATAGCCCGCGCCAGCAGCAGACGTTGGCGCTGCCCCAGCGATAGCCCGGCATGACTCTCACGGATCAGGGCATTCAAGCCCCCCGGCAGTTTTTCTATCACCGAGCTCAGATTCAGCCCTACAAGGGAGCGCTCGATCTGCCGATGTTTGCGCTCATCGAACCCCTCATCAAACAGAGTGATATTTTGCAGCACCGAGGCATTGAACAAGATGTCTTCCTGGCTTTGCAGGAAGAAAAGCGCGTGCACCTGCTGATAATCTAGCGGCTGGCCATCGACAATCACTAGCCCCTGTTGCGGTGCCATCAGGCCTGTCATCACCTTCAGCAAGGTACTTTTCCCCGCACCCGACTCACCCACAATAGCAATGCTTTTCCCGGGTTTGAGCGACAGGGAAAGGTCGTGCAATACCGGCTGCTGGGCGTCATAGGCAAAGGCGATATTTTTATAACGTAACTGCGAAGTGAATTTAGGGATCGGTGCAGGTACCGCATCCTCCGCCCTATCCTGTTCAGGCCGTGATGGGAACAAGTCCCTGGCGCGGGTATCGATCACGTGCAGCTGATTCTTTTGCAGTACGGAGTAGAAAATCTTGGTGATATAAGAGGTGAAGATTTCACGCACAAAACTGTAGGCAAAGAACTCACCCAGCGTGATAGTGCCGTTTTTCAGCAACGGCAACGCCAGCAACATAAAGAACACCATCTCCAGACTGCCTATCAACTGATAGAGGCTGCTTTTGACCTGCTCGTACATCTTCTGCTGCTGGCGACAGGTAAATAGCGACAGAGCAAACTTGGCAAACATCCCCTTGCGCTGGCTGTCCAACCCTGCGGACTTGATGGTGGAGAACCCTTGAATACTCTCCAGGATAAAGTCGCTCTGCTCAGCGGTCTTGACCTGCAACTGTTGGGTGTAAAAACGGTCACGATAGATAGCCCAGACGCTGACCAACCCCATCAGAGTGACCCCCACACCAGACACCATGGCCAGCAGTGGGCTCATGTAGCACATCACCGCCAGTGCGATAGCGCCGATGATCCAATCGGTACGCAGGCCGTTATCCAGCTCGATTTTAGTCCCCGACGCCATCTGCCAGTTGGAAAAACGGCTGAAGACTTCGCCCGGCGCGCGTTTATCAAAGAAGTTCAACGAATTACTGAGCAGGCGCGAGAATCCCGCCACGCTGTTGATCACCACAAAGCGTTTGATAAAGCGCTCGGTGATCCAACGCACTGCAAAGGCCAGCGTGGTCGAAACGACAAATGCCAACAGGAAGTAGAAGTAAGGAAAGTCGGTTTCTCCCGCGCTGGAAAAAACCTGGTTGATAGCGCTGCTGACCATCGTCGGCATAATAAACAGCGTTAAAGAGATCAGAAACGCCAGTATCATAAGCCGGTAAATGCCAGGGATACGCGCGGTTTCTTTCAGGCTCATGGTGTCGGACGCACTGAAGCGTTTACTGGGCTGAACATTGGCCAGCGCCTGGGGGTCAGGCTGGGCTTCACTGTCCAGTACCAACGCATAACCGCTGATTTCCATTTTTAACGCATCAATCGGCAACAGTTGCTGGCCAATGCCCGGGTTCATCACGCAAACGTGATTACCTTTACGGTAGGCCAGCACCACATAATGGCTCGCCCCATAATGTAAAATGGCAGGCAGCGGTATTTCCGCCAGTTCACCGTGCTCGAAGGCCACGGGATAGGCGGGCATCGCCAGTTCAGCCATAATGTCGCACAGTGTGGCCAGCGAGGTGCCATGCTGCGAGGCGGGATAGCGCTCACGCAAGCTTTCCAATGGCGCACTGATGCCCTGCGTTTCCGCCATCATGGCGATGCAGGCCAGCCCACATTCATTCGTTTCGCCTTGAAACACCAGCGCCGGGATTATCTTTTCCATGATCTGACTTCTTTAATTTCCAGGTTATTCATTGATAAAAAATAACGAATGTGAGTGCCATAACAGCCAATCTTCCGGGTGCCTGACGATCGACGTTTCAATCAGCTCCGGCAGTTTGGCTTTCAGGTTGCAGGCCGGTATCGGCGGATAGATGTGGATTTTTATTCCCTGGTCGTAATACAGGTAATAAGAGACCACCTGCGCAGACAAGGCTCTGGCGATACGAATAACGCCGCTGTGCAGGTTGGCCGGGCGATCAAACAGGCGACAACTCAGCTTCGCCGTTTTCGCCTCATTGGTATTAACGGTGTAATCCGGTGAGATGTCGGGGAAAATCATGATATTGCGTTGATGATCGGCCGCCGCCATAATCGCGCTAGTCAAATTGCCGGCAATCGCCCGGTTATCATCATGGATCGAGCAGTAAGTCAGGTTAATTCCCGCTTGCTGTCGCGTTCTTTCCTGATAGACCTCTGCACTGGCAGAAACCACCACCGTTGCCTGCCCCGGAAACACCCCAGCCCCCACCATGCCAGCCAATACGTCAGAGACCATATGCAGCGGTGCAAGCACCACCGGTTGCCCTGCTCGGTGCAAGGGCTCGACGACTGCGTTGAGCTGTACCTGACATTGTTCCAACTGGGCCAGGAGGTGAGCATTACCGGCATAGGCAGCGGCCAGATCCAGCAAGCGACGACGCTGGCTGATCTTGGCAAAATCCACCTTACGGCCATCGGCAATCAGGCATTGCTTATTGGCTGCGGCCACAAAAGCACGCCTGCGCTCCCCCCGGTTATTCAACCGCAGCCAGCGGCTAAGCGCCGCCAGCCCAAGAAACCAACGATAATCGCCATGCCGCAGCAACCAGCAAACGGTCTTATCCTGTGCTCTGCGCAACGGCGAAAAACTCTGCGCGATTTTTGCGAGGGCCTCTCTCCATGCCAGGTAAACCCACACAGCAAAGAAACGCATTATTGCTCCAGCGGTTTATCATGCTGCAGCAGCGACAGCAGGTGATCGGCAAATTCTGGGAAATCGCGATCCTGCAGAGCCAGCCACTTCTTGCTGACGATAAAGGTTGGCGTCGCGTTGATTTTGTAGTGATCGGACACGATGGTCATATAGCTCAGCAACTCTGCGACCTGCGGAGTTTGACTGGCTGCGTGATAAGCCGCGAGATCGATACCATTCTCCATCAACCAGCTATCAAGATTTTGGGGTTTACTCAGATCGCTTTGCTGTTTGATGACGGCGTTATAAGCACTTTCACGGTGCTGAGGTTCAATGCCCATCACCGTCAGGGTGGCAAATAATGGGGCGAAACTTGCCAGACCATTGCTCTGCGCATTATTGAGATGCAGACGGATCAGTTTTGTACCTGCTGGCATACGCGCTTCCAGCTTGGCAATATTCTCTTCGTTTATGGCACAGTAGTGGCAGCCGTAAGAGAATATCTCGACGATGGTATTACCCTCTTTGATCGGGCTATTCTTGATCTCGTCATCGCTGACGGCAACCAGAGCTTGCTGTTCGATGCCCTGATTCAATACAAAATAGTGGAAATAGGCCGTTGTGATCAACGAGGAAATAACGATGATCGCCAAGGTATAAATGAGAAGCAGCAGGGGTCTTTTGAACATAAACCATACATCCTAAAAAAGGCACACCAATGAGATCTTATAACGGAGGGATAGCCATTTTTATTTAGCACGTAGCGCCGTTGGCGAGCCAACAGCCATCACATCCCTGTCCATCAATAAGCAGCATTTTTCAAACAGGCCGATGCAAAAATCCTATCGCATCAGCCCAAACTTATATCCTGAAGCTCAGGAAGAGCTTACGGCCGGCCAGCCGAGCAGTTGGCAGGATCAACAGATGAGCTAGTCTGACTCACAATTCGGCCATTCTTATCCAGACAAGTTCTGACTAGATAGCAAGCACCACCAGCGCCACCCACATACTCAACAGCACAGACTCTTTTACATTTACCGCCAACAATTGTATCTGCTTCGAAGGTATTAACTTTTTTCACAACATCGTCCTTTTTATAAAAGTGAAACAAAAACAGCCCGAGTAACGCCTATCATCAGTGATAGAGTAATCCTACGCTTGATATAAAGGCACGGTTAGCCATACCTTTATTAAAGCGTAGGGAGTTAAGTTAAAGTTAATTGTTTCGCTCTATCAAAAGAGCTCTAACCCAAGGATAGCCCGACGTTTAAAGCAGATCAATAATAATTTTTATGGCAATTGACATATTCTAACCAGATCATAACGCCGCTAATGCAGGATATTTCTCGCTAAATAATAAGATTAAATACAATAGGAAAATACACTACTAGATATACCGTACCAAATAACAATAATTAATAAAGGACAATTCCCTGAGCGTAAAAGCAGCCCCACATCAAGAACGCAAGATATTAAAGAGAATCTAAACGGTATTACGAGGCGATAATCGGAGGGATAAAGCGGAACCACTTGCAATGTTGATAGCACGAGGTGTGCGGCACTGGGCTTTTTATCATACGTAGCGAAGCCCGATACACGGATGTACCGGGCTAAGCCAAACGGACAAGCTTAGAACTGGTAAACGATACCGACCGAGGTCACGTTATCGGTGTTGAGACCCGCCTTGCTGGTAAAGTCGTTTTCATCCAGCAGGTTGATTTTATGATCCACATAGGTGGACATGTTTTTATTGAAGGCATAGGTGGCCCCCAGATCAACATACTTCACCAGGTTCTGGCTGCCAAAGCCCTGAATGTCTTTGGCATTGGACTGTACGTAGGCCACGGACGGACGCAAGCCAAAGTCGAACTGATACTGTGCCACCAGCTCAATATTCTGAGCCTTGTCGGCAAAGCCATAAGCCTGACTATTACGGCTGCCAAAACGGTTAGCGTTATAAGACTGGGTAAACATGGCCGCCAGGTAGACATTATTGGCATCGTATTTCAGACCGGTGCTATAGGCCTGAGCCTTATCGCCATTACCCAGGATTGCCGGGTTGTTGCGGCCGTTCTGGTCTGCCGTGCGATCGGCACTGAAGAACGCACCGGCTGCGCTGATGCCATAACCCAGATCGTAACTGACGGACATGCCGTAGCCGTTACCGTTCTGCGCCAATACATCGCGGTAGTTGTTGGATTCGGAGGCGCTGCCGTTGGTGCCCTGATATTGCAGAGCAAAATTCAGGCCTTCAACCATGCCGAAGAAGTCGCTGTTACGGTAAGTCAGCAAACCGTTGCCACGTTGGAACAGGAAGTTATCGGCACCGTAGGTGTCCCCACCGAACTCTGGCAGTACGTCGGTCCATGCACCGATGTCATACATCACGCCGTAGTTACGGCCATAATCCAGTGAACCATAATTGGCGAATTTCAAACCGGCAAACCCTACGCGGGTAAAGCTGTTGTTGGCTTCGCTTTCTGCCTGGTTCAGGTTAACCTGGTACTCCCACATGCCGAAGCCGGTCAGGCTGTCGTTGATTTGGGTTTCGCCACGCAGGCCCAGACGCATATAAGACTGATCGCCATCAACCGAGTCGTTACTGGAGAAGTAGCGCTGGCCGTCAATCTTGCCGAACAGATCCAGCTTGTTGCCGTCCTTGTTGTAGATTTCAGCAGCGCCCGCGGTGCCTGCAACCAGCAAAGCCGGAACCAACAGTGAAAGTACGCGAATTTTCATAATAGCTCTCTATCTAAAGTTTATATAAAAGTGATTATCGAAATACGGTAAATGCGGATAAAAACGGGAGCCATAATTAGCATGACGAAGTTAACTCCTTACCAGTTTCTTTCTGGTGGAGGAAAGTATATTGAGTAAAATCTCATTGCAATAGTTAAATTCAAATAAATTCAAAATATGTCTGAATATTACACCGTCATAATATTTACCTCGAAATAATTAACATTTAAATTAACAATTAAAAATATAAACCCCGCAATTTAATCGTATCTGTTATATTTTAGTGATAAAATAAAACAACATACATCACAAATAACAACACCAAAGACACATTAACCCATTTAAAATGTAGTAAAAACGAACACAGTTGTTTATTTCATTAAATCAAATTGATAAATAAATGTTAAAAACGACTTTAACTAAGAAATTATTAACACCTCCCTACTGATTAAATACAACCACAATTCAAAAAATAATCATTATTCTCAATGAACTAGGCAATCAATATCATTTCATTAAGATCTTTAGCGTCGATGCGCCTCTAATCATCACACAATTTGTTGGTTTCTTGCGCCAAATCATAATCACAAAATAGTTATGGATTACAATTTCACAACATGTGTAAATGACAATGAATCGTAAACGTAATACCAAATCCGCCATCACGGGATATTTCACAGCCAATAGGATTATTTACATAACATTGCAAAAAGAAGATTCCTAAACAAAACCTAAATAAGATGTCGATTTGTAAAAAAATAGCCAAAACCATAATCCGGAAAATGATTCAGATCATAACCAGGAATCATCTCAATCCGTACCATCATCGGCATCATCCCACCGCGGGTGCTGATTATCTTTTACCGATCATCTTAGCCGGGAAATCATTAGCGTTGATTGATTAGCCATAGCTGAAACCGGGCCAACGGCATGAGCTGAAGATAATTTACTCACGTTGGCAAACGGCATACTAAGCTTGAAGAGTCTACGAGTGGTTGAAACTGAAGGAAACAATAGAGATGGCGCACGCCCGCTAACGGGCAAGGGGAATAGCGCCGGGAGTGCGTGAAATCCGAGGTGGTTGTGTCCTACGGTCACAGTAGCAAGATTACGTTCCCGCAGCAGCGTGAACAAAGGCCGGAGCTGGCCTAGACGAGCGGTAAGACGTGATGCATATGGTCAATAAGTTAGCTCATCGCTCCCCTAAAATCCGATCCTAAGAGATTGCATCGTGAATATAAAACTGGTTGCCGTTGTGCTTTGCACACTTTTTCTTACCGCCTGTGACAGGGAGACGCCTAAAGAACTCGAAAGCGTCCGTCCGGTGAATATCTTTGAAGTTAGCAACAGTGCTCAGCAAGGAGTACGCATCTTCCCAGCCAGGATTATCGCGGGTGACCGTACCGACCTAGCCTTTAAGCGCCCAGGGCAACTGCAGCAATTGCTGGTACGTGAAGGGGAGCAGGTCAGCAAGGGGCAAGTGATTGCCGAACTAAACAGTAATGACGCACGCCTGCGGTTACGTGATCGACAGGCCACGTTCGATCTGGCGCAGGCGCAATTCAACCGTTTCGCCACCCTGAGTGCCCGCAATGTCATTCCCCGCGCCGAACTGGATGTTCATCGTGCAGCGCGTGACTCGGCCCAGGCCGCCTTGAAGTTGGCCAGGGAAGAAGTGAACGATATGCAAATCCGTGCACCCTTTACCGGTGTGATTGCCACGCTCACTGCCCGTAACTATCAAGTGATCCCGGCAGGCCAACCGATAGCGACCCTGAACTCGCTGGATTCGCTGGATGTGGTCTTCAGCATCCCCGAAAATCTGTTCATTGTGATTGATGAAAACAATGCACAGTACCAGCCTATTGTTCTTCTGAACAACTTGCCGGGCCGCGAGTTTACCGCCCGCTATAAAGAACACACCACCAATACCACCGCGGGCTCATTGACCTATCAAATGACCCTGACGATGCCGCGCCCGCAAGACCTGCCAATGCTCTCGGGAATGAGTGGCAGCGTGAAAATCAATCTCGGTAATCTGGCCGGGGCTTCGCAGAAGGCCAATGTCATTGTGCCCGTAGAAGCGATATTTAACCCAGATAA
Source organism: Serratia sp. 3ACOL1 (assembly GCF_003668775.1). Lineage (NCBI taxonomy): Bacteria > Pseudomonadati > Pseudomonadota > Gammaproteobacteria > Enterobacterales > Yersiniaceae > Serratia > Serratia sp. 3ACOL1. Next base: position 3,326,881 of record NZ_CP033055.1, read on the forward strand.
CAGCCCACGCAATCAGCCCCATGTGTGGGTGATCAAGGAACGTGATGGCAAACTGTTTGTGGAATCTCGTCAGGTTGAAACCGGACAACTGACCGCGAACGGAATACAGATCGTATCCGGTCTGGCCGATGGTGAACGGATTGTCGCCGCCGGTACTCGCGAACTGCGCCCCAATCAGGAAGTGCGCGCCTGGGTCCGTGAGCGAGGTCTGTAATGAAACTGACAGAGAACTTTATCAACAACGGCACCCGGATCTGGCTGGCGATCCTGCTGCTAGGTATTGGCGGCGTGCTGGCGTTTCTCAACATCGGCAGGCTGGAGGATCCGGCCTTTACCATCAAGACTGCGGTGGTAGTCACCCGCTATGACGGCGCTTCAGCCCAGCAAGTGGAGGAAGAAGTCACCCTGCCGCTGGAAAATGCCATTCAGCAGTTGCCTTATATCGATAACGTCACCTCCATCTCCAGCGTGGGGCTGTCGCAGATCACCATTAATATCCGTGCCGAATACGGAGCCGCCGAATTGCCGCAAATCTGGGATGTGTTGCGCCGGCGTATTGGCGATGCCGCGATACGGTTGCCGCCCGGTGCCAGCCCTCCGATAGTGAACGATGATTTTGGTGATGTGTATGGCTTCTTCTTCTCGCTGTATGGCGACGGCTTTAGCAATCAGGAGCTACGCAACTTTGCCGAGCTGTTACGCCGTGAGTTAGTGGTGGTGCCAGGCGTGGGCAAGGTGGGGATTGTCGGGGTGATCCCGGAAGAGGTGCAGATTGAGATTTCCCGCGCCCAGATGACCGCCGCCAATATTATCCCACAGCGGCTTTACGATCTGTTGAGCCGGCAGAACGTGGTGTCCAACGCCGGGGATCTGTTGGTGGGCAGCGAGTCGATCAGGCTGCATCCCACCGGGGAATTTGCCAGCGTGCAAGAATTGGGTAATCTGCTGATTAGCGAGCCGGGCAGCCCGCGCAGCGTTTACCTGCGCGATATCGCCACCATCAGCCAGGGCGTAACCCACTCCCCCAATAATATCTACCGTGCCAACGGGCGGCCTGCGCTCTCTATCGGCGTATCCTTTGCCCCGAATGTGAACGTGATTGTGGTGGGCGAAGCGGTCAAGGCCCGGTTGGCCCAACTGCAAGCCGAACGCCCCGCCGGGATGGATATCAGCGTTTTCTACGATCAGTCCCATGAAGTAGAAGGCGCGGTGAACGGTTTTATCACGAACTTCTTGCTGGCGCTGCTGATCGTGGTCGGCACCCTGCTGATCTTTATGGGGGTGCGCAGCGGGCTGGTGATCGCCGCCTCGCTGGCGCTGAACGTGCTTGGCACCCTGCTGATCATGAAGCTGTTCAATATTGAGCTGCAGCGTGTTTCGCTCGGGGCGCTGGTGATCGCCTTAAGTATGTTGGTGGATAACGCCATTGTGATCGTCGAGGGTGTGCTGGTTGGGCGGCAACAGGGTGAGAAGACCCTGCAGGCCATTAATAACGTGGTCAAACGCACCATGTTCCCGCTACTGGGGGCGACGGTGATTGCCATTCTGGCATTTGCGCCGATCGGCTTATCCAACGATGCCACCGGCGAATACTGTAAGTCACTGTTCCAGGTATTGCTGATCTCGCTGATGCTGAGCTGGTTCACCGCCTTGACCCTGACGCCGGTATTCACCAAATGGGCGTTTGAAAAACAGAAAATGGCCGAGCCAAAACCCGATGAGCCGGTCAAATCGCCTTATGATGGTTGGCTGTTCCGCGTCTATCGCAACCTGTTGGGCAAACTGCTGCGCCAGCGCACTATTACGCTGGGGGTGCTGGCCGCGTTGATGGTTGTTTCGGTGATCGGTTTTGGCAACGTGCGCCAAAGCTTCTTCCCGCCGTCCAATACGCCGATCTTCTTCGTCGATCTCTGGCTGCCCTACGGCACCGATATCGCCTATACCGAAAAGATTGCCGCCGAAATCGAGCAGCATATCCAGGCGCAAGACGGCGTCAGCGATACCATGGTCACCATCGGCCAGGGTGCGATGCGCTTTATGCTGACCTATAACGCACAGCGGCAATATTCCAACTATGCGCAGATCATGGTACGAGCCAAACAGCTCAACCAAATTCCCGGCATGATCGGCCAAATAGAGGGCTACGTACGCAATAATTTCCCCCAGGTGAACGCCCAGGCTAAACGCATCATGTTCGGGCCTTCGAATAACAGTTCCATCGAAGCGCGCTTTATCGGCCCCGATCCGAACGTGCTGCGCACGCTGGCGGCCAAGGCAGAAACCATCGCCAGCGCAGACCCCAATGCCGACGGAGTCATGCACGACTGGCAACAGCGCAGCAAGGTCATTCGCCCGCAGTTCTCGGATTATCTTGGCCGTGAATTAGGGGTGGATAAACGCGAAATCGACAGTGCACTACGCATGAGTTTTGGCGGGATCGCCGTTGGCCTATATCGTGATGGCACACGGTTAATGCCGATTGTGTTAAGAACGCCGGACTCGGAGCGGCTGAATGCGGAACGGTTGAACGACGTGATGATCTGGAGCCAGGCACGGCAGGCGTTTATTCCTATCGACAACGTGGTCAACGGCTTTACTACCGAGTGGGAAGATCCTCTGATCATGCGTCGGGATCGCAAACGTACCCTGACGGTTCAGGCCGATCCAAGCTCCCAGAGCGGTGAAACCTCTGCCGAACTGTTGCAACGCATCAAACCGGATATTGATGCCATCCCATTACCGCGTGGCTATGAACTGAATTGGGGCGGCGACTATGAAAGTACCAAGGAAGCCCAGGCCGGGTTGTTCACCAGCCTGCCGGTGGCCTTTGTGATCATGTTCATCATCACCGTGCTGATGTTCAGCTCGCTGAAAAATGCCGTCGCCATCTGGCTGACCATTCCGCTAGCGTTGATTGGGGTAACCGTGGGCTTCCTGCTAACCGGTATTCCGTTTGGCTTTATGGCGCTGATCGGCCTGTTGAGTTTAAGCGGCATGTTGATCCGTAACGGCATTGTGCTGGTAGAGGAGATTGGGTTGCAGCGGCAGGAAAAACCGATCCTGGAGGCCATCATCGACGCCGCTACCTCACGTTTGCGCCCTATCCTGCTGACGGCCTTTACCACCGTACTCGGCCTGGCCCCACTGCTTAGCGATGCTTTCTTCCAAAGTATGGCGGTGGTGATCATGTTCGGCCTGGGCTTTGCTACCGTGCTGACTCTGCTGGTATTGCCGGTGATCTACAGTTGCATGAACTCCGACAAGCAAAAGGTGGCGACTGAAGCTTGATATCGCACTCTACGTAGGGGCGCCGCATGTGAACTGACCCCCAAATGTTGGACAAACATCTGACATTTGGAGGAGCAGTTCTGATGAAGTATTCACTTCAGTTCAAACTTGACGCGGTCCGGCACTATCTTGCCGGACTCGGCAGTTCAAAACCAAACACGGAGAAGTGCAAAGTGATTAAAGAAACAATCTTGGGATGTTCGCTGCTGTTGGTCTCTGCCACTGCGTTGGCTGGTGGTTGTGACAGCCCGCGCACCCCTTATGACGTGACCTACTGCGCGGCATTGGAGATGGTGCAACTGGATCAAGAGATCAACGTGCAATACAAGAAAGTGATGGGACTGCTGACTCAACCACAAAAGCAGACACTGAAGCAGTCGCAGATCGAATGGCTGAAAAATCGGGACAGCCAATGTAGCGACGACTCCATGATCAATGTCGCCTGCTCAAACAAGACCATGCAAAGCCGTATCGATTTTCTGAAAAGCGTAGAGCGGGAATGCAAGAGTACCGGCTGTGACAGCAAAAAACTGGCTCAGCAGCAGTAAGAGGTTCGGGGCGCCTATGCTGCGCCCCGCATCAAAAACCCGGGCGTCTCACTCTCAATTTAACCACTTTGTCGGGAAGTGCTTTAATCAGTCTGCCGCTTTCATATTCGTTCTGAATTGCGACGAATACCGGTTTCAGCGCGACCAATTGCGCATAGTGGCTGATCCCCATTTTATGCAGCGCGCGACTTTTTTGGCCGGAAATGGTCTTGATACTTCGCATCATCAAACCGGCGATTTCGGATAGAGAAAAACCCTCGAGGAAATAACGCATGATGCGAGATTCCATTGGGGACAAGCTCGCTATCTTAATCCGTTGACGACGGCCTGCGGGTTGTTCAATCAAGGAGGGTATTTCAAGACCATCAATAAGATGGAACTGCTTGTGCCAATCTGCCAATGGCAATCTCAAGGTGATCACCTTATCTATTCCCCAATCACGTAATCGTGATACCAGATAGGGGATATCCACATCGATGGTGACGATTAAACGTGGTTTAGGATGTATGGTCTGTAAACGTTGGATCAAACGGATAGCACACGGTAAATTGGGCTGATAGATATGTAACGATATGATCAGCAAATCAACCGGGTACTCCAGCAGTTGTTGCAACACCTGTTCTTGATAGTTCTCACTCTGCCAGGACAGCTTGCAGGAGCATTGGCTAAACAGCGCTGGCAAAGCGATACGCACCATTTGGCACGGCGAAACCACCGCTACTTGCAAAGTTGGACTCCTGAGCTCCATAAATCAAAGTCCTGCCACTAAAGCGCGTTGAAGAGCATAGGCAACGTCTTTAACATCACCAGCCAGTAGGGCATCCTGCTGAGCAATGCGAAAAAGCTCGGCATCACAGTGGACACCCAGCTTGCGCATAATGCTGCATTTATGCGCGCTGATGGTTTTGATACTGCGATTTAATAATTTCGCGATCTCCGTCAGACTCAAGCCGGAATACAAATGGATCAGTACGTTGCGCTCACTGCGGGTCAACGAGCATTGATCCAGCGGTTTCAGCGCATTCATATTGTTGAGACACAGTTTGATGCTTGGGCTATGGACGTGTCCCCCCGTTAATGCCTCAGTCAAATCCTGACGTATTTGCTCCGGCGTTTCCTGCTGGGCAATCAGGCTGATCCTTTGCATAGATTGCAATGTTGACAGGATCGCCACATCGCAACAGGTGGTGTAGACCACAATATTTAATGACAGGCATTGCTCATGTAGCATTGCTAGCCGCAGGGCTATGGTGGCCATTTCCTGTGGCGATCCGCTCAGATCGACTAATAACACCGAAACGGTGGCCTGTCTTAGTCTATCCCCCAGGCCGGTTAAGGACATCGTGGCCATCTGGCAGCGATGGCCGAGCTGTAAATCCTCAATATAATACGCAAGGCCCAAAGCCATCAGCGGGTTGCAAGCCAAGACACCTAAATTGATATTTGATGATTGAGATTTCATCATTATTGCCCGCCATTGACTGCAGTGCCCGCAACAGACACCTGTGCTGCCCAGCGATAAAGATCGCTATCGCTATACAGTTCGAGCTTGAACATGGCATTCCGTTTATGCGCGCTAACGGTGCGTATATCACGCTGTAGTGCCTGAGCCGTTGTGGTCACGCTTTTCCCTTTAAACAAAAGCTCAAGAACATCCAGCTCACGATGGGTCAATGGATAGGGGTAGGCCTTGCTGTTTGTGGCTAGCGTACCGGTCTGGAAGCTGTAATGATAATGACCGGCCATCACCTGAAATACGCACTGTGCCAATGCTGACAACGGTTCGTTTTTAAGGTAAATACCACTCACCCCCATCGTAACCAATTGTTTCAACAACCGACTATCCGTCAAGCAGGTGCACACAATCAGACGGATTTTAGGCCAGCTGCTGATGAGTTGGCTAATCACACGTAAGCTCTCTAGCACCGAATCACCACTACCGCATAACTCTATCATCACCAAATCAGCTTGGTATCTGTGCATCAACTCCAATACACCCGTTACCTTGGGAGTCGTTTGGTAAGCCTCGACCTGAATGCCTGATTGAGCAAACCCATGGCGGATCCCAATCTGGATCATCGGACAATTATCAATAATCAATACCTGCCTGATATAGCATGTTTTATCCGCTTGGGCATATAAAACAGGCGCCACGATTTCTTTAAATGCCGTCATATATTTCATTCCATTATTTAACAATCAGTCATACTTCGCAGAACTTCAAAAAATTATCAAAATCGTTTAGGCAAGGCATTTATTTTCATCAGCAGTCCATTCTTAATATCGATATAGCCCCCTGATTTTAACGACGCCAAAGTGTTCATGATGCCACTCCGGGACAGCCGACTTCTATCTTGAATATACTTCAATGCAGTTGTGCTCGCCCTTATTTCAAAGCATTCAATACTGAGGGACATCAACAGATTACAGATTAACTCATAATTACTAACACCGACTGTTTCCCGCTGATACTCACTAAACCGCGTGGTAGAAAGCATCAACATATAACAAATGGTTTTCCAGATATTTTCTTTGTCTGCATAATCGAAAAAATCATCTACCGTTATGACTCCGTACTCGACATCGCTAACGGCCAAAATATGGATATCGGGTTTAGCATGATAAATATCTTGCAACCCCATAAAGCAAGGGGCTCTTACCGTTGATAACACCAGAGAATCTTCTACTCTTCTCACAATGCAACTGCCGCTGTAAAGTAAAAAACAGATCCTTTTATCCTTCTGTTCCAACTGAAAGCGTTGTCCCGCCCGTGCAACTTTCACGGGGACAATCGGTTTAAGTGACGCTAATATCTCCTCAATCACGGTGTGGGGTTTTGAGTAAGCTATAACCTTACTGAAATCATACATATCATTTACTCGAATGAACGATGGAATACTCTTATGGATAGTAACGGCACCATAACGTAATGAGAATAACTCAATGCCGATAAAATAGATTACCATCAATAAAATTAATATAATAAAGTCTCAACCAGTTCACGCTTTCGATAATAATCAAATAGCTTCCCTGCCTGGATGTCCCATAAAAATAAAAACGCAGCCTTCATCATCAGAAATAGATATTCCAGATAATAATACCACCCTTAGCTCTAAGCATTATCTTATATCGATAGAGTGAGCTCAAAGGTTTTCTGGTGTTTTTTTACACCCTCCATCCAAAAATGGACAACGATTTATGTAAGTTTTTTCATCACCCACATTTTTAAAATCATGCACCTTGTTAAAAGGGAGCACAGCGCGATGTTCCTGATATGAATTCAGATGTCGTCAAAACTCATCGCTGTTCGGCATGTTAAAAAAATCGGTAATCATTGGCATCGGTTAGTATTAATTAGAATCAACACATTATCTAATAAGTACTGAACATCCCGCTTGATATTGGGAGGGTTGAATAGATAATACCGGCATGAAAATATTTACTGGTGTGCGGGTTAGAACCTTGATATCAGACCGGACGCGGCCTTGACTAGAGCTTATTGATAGGTAAAGTGCATCTGCACTGCAGGGTGAAATGATCATGCCGTAGCATCATTAACATTAATCAATCACCCGCCCAAAGCACAGGGCATCGACTGGCATGGTGTGAGAAGCTCAAGCTGCCATGCAGACAGACCAACGCAGTGAGCGCCCACCGCGTTGGTCATATCTAATTTACTGATAGGTAAAATTCACCAGTACCGTACTGGATATTTTCCCGGCTTGAACACCCCCACTGGGGGTATACAAGCGCGCCGCTAACGGGAAACTTGCCGTATTACTCACGCTGTCGATATCAACAGTCATGGTGCTGTTATCCGACAACACGACACCGCGATTGGCATCCTCAGCCAACTGTACGGCTATATGGCTGGCCGCAGTGGCTGACGGTTCAGTATTGGCGAACAGGGTTGCATCCACACCATCCTGTACACCGGTAAAGGTTACAGTGGTTTTAGTGGTTCCCGCCGGACAGGCTGTCAGGCTAAGGGCAAAAGGTTGCCACTCACCGGCATTGCCAGCGTGTTGGAATCCGAGCCGTCCCAACGTTCCCAGATCTACCGACTGCCCCCCACCAAAACCGGGCTGACAGTACAGGATGCAGCAATAACCTTACCGGTGATTGTCACATCAGCAGCTTTTGCTGCTGTGCCCGGCAGGACCGCGAGGGCGGGAAGTAGCATGTTGAGAAAAAACACACGTTTTAACATGAGCAGCTCTCCTGCCAGGTAATTGGCAAATCAGTTGTAGGTGAAGTTCATCAGTACGACGGTATTGATATCCCCTACACTCGCCCCACCTGGGGTACTAAAAGGACGCGCCTGCAGGTCGAAAGTGGCATTTTTGCTACCGTCCACATTCACTGTCATAGTGCTGTTTTTGCCTTTGTCAGCCGGGGTGCCAGAGCGGTTTTGTACCTGCACAGACACGTTGGTAGCATAACCCGTACCGGTCGTGTTGGCATATTTGGCCGCATCAGCGACATCGGCCGTGCCGTCAAATGTCGCAGTGACTGAAGAGGTCCCCACCGGACAATTACTCAGGGTCACGTCAAAAGTTTTCCAGTCACCGGAAGAGCTTGGTGGGTTCAAGGTTGCAGCAGTGACATCAGGCATCGTGACCGTGTAGGCCCCACTGTTGTTGATAGTACAGGCCGCCGCGATAACTTTACCGTTAATGTTAATGGTGGTATCAGCCGCGTGCGCAGCCAGAGAACAGGAACCTACCACCAGAGCAGCAATCAGTCCTTTAGCAAACTTATTCATTTTAAAACTCCTTTATATAATTAACTGCCTGAAAGGCAATGGTCATTTCTAATAAAAAATCAGTTATAAACAATGGTTGCATAGGCAATCGCACTGACAGCCCCTACATCAACATTATCGGTTAATGCATAATAGCGGGCCGTCATCGGCACGGTAAAACTACCATTGCTCAATCCCAGATTGAGAAAATTGCCCGGCGTTGTTGGCACTGGCGTGCCATCTTTCAATATTTGCACCCCAACACTGGCCGCATTGGCACTGCCACTGAGATTACGGAATACCGCATTAGTGTCATCCGCAATATCACCGCTGAAAGCCAGAGATATGTTAGTAGCCGTTGTGCACGACAATGGAATATAGAAGGTTTTATCTTTACTGGTATTCCCCAGAGCAGCCAATTGAGATGTATTAGTATCTTCAAGAGGTACCGAAATTGCCGACTGAGTTACTGTGCATGCCGGTACCGTGGGTACAATAATAATCTCGCCCGCCAGATACAATTCAAACCACGGTACGTTATTAATTGAGGCATTCATAACGATCTGTGCACCAAATTCGCCTGGTTCTATTGGACCTGTTTTTATAAAGTCAATTTTTGCAGTCCCTCCGGCTGCTCCTGGACCACCAACTAGCATTGTTACTGTTCGTGGCCATACACCTTGCAATGCAGAGGCCCATCCATCAGTTATCGACCCTCGATAGGCTATCCCCGGAATGGTAGTGGGATAAAGATTCCCATTAGGTACCCCCTCCCCCGTAAGTCTAAATACACCTGATGGGGTATTATACGCAACAGGGCAATCACCGAGGGCTGAAAACGGAGCCCACGTTAAGTTGGCAGTTGCCACCACACTCCCTATTGCCAGCGAGGGGTTTAAATTAATTTTCGCGGGAGCATTCATGGTCTGACGAAAAGGCGTGCAAGCCTCTGCCGACGTAACCACTGACATATTCACCACACCCGCCATCACTGCCGTCATGAACAGCCCGAATGCTTTTTTCTTTTTAAGAAAAGCTGTTATACAAATAAATTTCTTCATGTTTATTCCTCATAATCAATGGCGACAGATCACCGGCACTGACCATTTATATTTGCTATGCCGCTAATTGCTTTCGGCACACTGTACATGACGGTACATTGATCATCGGCTCCGGAACCCCACTTCACCTTCAACTGGCCGTTTTGCCCCAGCCCGGTGAGATACACCTGCCCTGCATCCCCCACAATAAAGCCCTGTGCGTTCTTGGTATCCTGGCTGGTCACAATGGCCCCGAAAGGTACCGGCTGACCGTTTGTACGGAGCAGCGTCATCAATATCCGGTAACCGACGCTGGTCTGATACGTCGCTTTCACCACGGCACCCCGCGTTGGTATAACGGTTTGAGTAGTGATAGCCACTTCAGTATCGTCACCGAAGGTTTGGGTATTGAGCGTGACATCATTCTTGCGATATGGGCTGGCATACGGCACCACGGCATAGCCACGGAAATCAGTCTTAACCCCAGTCTGGCCTTGTACGCTGACACCTTTTGCTTGCGGTGCAACTACCAGAGCCACGGTTTCACCCAGTGGTTGGCCAAAGGTCACGCCGTTCTCATGGGCGATAATCCCGCCCTGCGCACCGTAGTTCAGGCGCTGGCTGTTATGGTCATAGGTATATCCACCACTGATTTCACCATAGGCCGCACGCCAATCGGTATTCACAGCACCGCTGTTACCTTGCCCCTGTGAACCATAGCCCTGCTGCACACTCCAGCTCAGGTTGTTGTCTTCCAGCGTAGTACCGCCGACACTCACACTATTGGTGGTATTACCTTCCTTGCTGGTATTGAGCATGTAGTTGGCATAGATGGTTGAGGTCTTATCGCCAAACAGCTTGCTCAACGGAACACTCACATTAAAGGCAAACAGCTGATCTCTATCGTAAATACGACCACTACTGCGCGAGTCGGAACCGTAGTTCACCGTCGAGTTAAGGTTATAGGTATAGCTCAGCCCATAACTGATACCGTCCCTGGAGTTGTTATAACTGGCGGTGTACGACTCCATACGCCGGTCAGTATTCCAGTAATCTTCTCGCGCCGCGGTCAGGCCGAGGTTGCCGCCACCTTCCCATAAATCCTGTGACACAGTCAGCTCAGCACGGTTTCGGCGGCGTTCCTGCAACGAATAGGAGCTACCGTCTGTGTAGGTATCCAGCACTTCCTGCATGCCCCAATAGCCGTCGGTAGCATAGCGATAGCCAGCAATGGCGAAGTTGGTGCCGGTCTGTACGAAGTTTTTGCTGTAACGTACGCGCCAGGACTGGCCGCTCTCTTTATCCTGATTTTTTTGCTTCGCCCAGGACTGGGTAACATCGATGGACAAGGCCCCTAAATCTCCGAGGTTTTTGCCCAGGCCCAGCGCTACAGACTGATACTTGCTGCTGAACTGCCCACCGCCGTAGGCGGTAAAACCGGCTGGCAGACCATAAATCACCGTCCCTTCGGTCAACGGTGTTTTATCCACACTATTGTCATAGGAACGGTAAACGCCAGTAACCACCGCATATTTCAAGCGGCCTTCACGCTGCAGCACCGGCAGGGAAGCGTAAGGGATCACCAGTTGCTGTTCGCTGCCGTCGGATTCTTTGATCGACACATACAGATCGCCGGATCCGCCGGTCGGATACATATCGTTAATTTCAAAACTGCCTGGCGTGACATAAGTCTGGTAAATGACGTAACCGTTCTGGCGGATGGTCACTTGTGCATTGGTACGAGCAATGCCACGCACAATGGGAGCATAACCACGCAGACTCTCTGGCAGCATCTCGTCGTCGGAGGCCAGTTGGGCGCCGCGGAACGGGATGCTGTCAAACACATCTGCGTCAGTGGAGCTGTCACCGGCGGTCAACTGGCTTTTGAGCGCCATAATGTCACGCTGAGCGTAGGTATAAACCGTGTCCCAGTGATCTTCAGCCTTGCCATCGCTACCACCGCTATCGTTACGGTTCCAAGTGGTGTAATTACGCAGGCGCCATGCACCAATATTGATGCCGGGGCGCAGGTTCATGTACTGGCTGTTGCTGTCGTTGCCCTGCCCGTTTTTGGCATAGTTGTTGGAACCCGACAGGCTGTAGTTCAGTAAGACCGCAGGGATCCCTTCATCCCAATACTTGGGATCAACCGTACCACGCGCCGAGTTGTTCACGGCCATCTGGGGAATACTCAACAGTAACTGCTGCACAGTAAGGCGGAGCTCGCTGCTCGCCTGGGGATTTCAGCCAGGTTGGCGCAAGCGCTGCCCGGTGCGCCGAGCCCAGGAAATTTGTTGGTCATCACACCCCAGTTGGTCAAATCATCAACCGGGATACAGGGCTGCAGGGATTCTTGGCCTTTGCTGTCGCGGGCCAGTCGGAATTCAACGTTTCGTGTTTCTACTTTTTCGTTATTGAGAAAAATGTCAACGCGATAGGTACCGGGCAGTTGGCCCCCTTTATCCTCAAAGGATGAAAGGTCAATGGCGTTCTGTCCTGGAGTACCTAGCTCCAGCAGAGCAGGGTTAAATACGTCCCGCGCCTGTGCATTCATCATTGTCCCTGTGAGCAGCGCCATTTGAGCCGCAACAAAACAGGCTAGCCGGCTGAGACGCAACCGTACATGACCGTTATTCTTTATCATCCTTAATTACTCCCTTGCTCACGAAGGTTATTTTCCCTTCCGACACCTGAACATTCACTCCTGCCTGAATACACTGTCAGTGGCCCGTAGTGTGCTCTGCTCCAACACCGCCGTAGTCATTGATCAACTTCCAACTTACCTGGCCACTCACGTTGGCAGGGACGGTAAAAGTTGCCTGACTCATTGGCAGGACATAGCTCACATCGTTGATTTCGCGCCCTCCCACTTTGATCTGTTGGAAGTTCATCACGAACGGAGTTGGGTTGTTAACGCTCAGGCGGGTTCCACTCTGTGACCAGGTCAGTTTGTTGGTCACACTCTCAGGTACGCCCTTCAGGCCTTGCGGACGGTAAAGGAGTTTAATGCTCGTCTTAATCGCAATCTGCAAGGTGTTTGCCCCCCCGATTGACTTGTGGCAGGGATGGACTTGATATTCAGCCAGTAGAGTGACTCACGATCTTCAGGCAACTGGCCGCCAGTGCGCACGATACGCAGTTGGCTTTGCTGATTCCCTTCCAGACGGAACAGCGGTGGTGTAACGATAAAGGGGGCTTTCTCAGCGCCACCATTTCGAGTCTCCGCCCAAGACTGGATGAGATAAGGGTTGGTGTCAGAGTTGGTGACGCTCAGTGAAACTTCCTTCTTTCCGCCGTCATAAACCAGCCGGGTACCGCCGACGGTGATACCGCCAGTTTCGGCAGCCTGTGCCAGTACGCTAGTCATTAACAGAGGAAGAAACAGGACTTTAAACCAGATATTCATAAAACGAGGTGCTCCGATAAAGGCGGGCCAACCAGAGGTGGCCCGTAGGAATGCCCTTTCATTACTGGGAGGGCAAAAACACAATCAATTAGTTGTAAACGATCGTGAAGTTGGTGGTCGAGTTGGCTGGGCCTGCAGTGACAGTCGTGCCAGTTTTATAGTAACGAGCGACGAAATCGAGCGAGTTGTCACCCACGGTCAGCGGATAAGCAGAAGATTCGGTATACAATGGAACGACAACGTTTTGTTTGTCAGTTATTTGAATACCAACGTTGGTCGCCACACCAGCTACCTGAGTCAGGGCCAGAACGGAGGGTACGTTGCTATCTGCGGTGCCATCAAACGTCACTTTGGCGCTTGTTGCAGCAAGCGGGCAATCCTTCAGCAAGATGGAGAATTTGTGTGGATTTGCAGTTTGAGTTGTGCTGAAAGCTTTGCTAGACACAGTACCCATAGGTACTTCCAGCGGGTTGCTAACATCGTTTACTGGGGTGCAAGCATCATCAGTAATTACACCGGTGAAGTTAATTTTGCCATCATCAGCGAACGCAGAAGACAAAGATGCAACAGCAATAGACACAGCAATCACTAATTTTTTCATGAAAATAATCCTTTGTTTAATGAGGTGTAACATAATACCCAGCATAGCGATCCATTCGCTATTCTGAATGAGGTGAGATAATTTCGTCCCGAAGATTAAATCCAGACAAAACCATGCTCGTAAAATAAGTAAAAAATTCTTTTATATAACTTTATTTAAAGTTTTAAACTCGAACTTCCCGTGATTAAAAGGCTATATAACAGGCTAAATGATTTTTGTTTTTGATAGGCGACCCGTTATTACGCCAATATATCCATAGTAATAAGTTCCCTTCCACACAGTAAAATACATTGCTTTTACCGTACGGATTCACAGGTTTTTATTGGTTCAAAAAACTCTATTACCAAGCAACATCACCTGAATTTGACTCTGCACTTTCAAGAATAAAAGATTTTTACACTAGCGAGTTACGCTAAGAACGAAATCTTTATGCTACCTGTTGATGCGTATTATCCACAGTAATCATGGTCGCTCAACATGTTTTTAGTTCAAAAATGCATCAAAAATCTTTTTTTAGACTAACGATCCGATTTTATTATCACCCTGACTAAATACTATTTAATTAACCCAATGAATGTTGGGGTGTTTCTTGTGACCAGGTATGTAATTGCTTGGTAATGATAAACATCAAGATACTTTACTCTTAACCACTTCGTTATCTGTTGATGTGTATTATCCATAGTAAAAATAACTGCTCAACCAGTTTTTGGTACAATTAAGCACCAGAAGTCTTATTTTGGACCGAAGGAATACTTTTCCTCATTTACATATTAACTTTCACATTACATCTAAAAAACAATGAGCTACATATTCTTATCATGTCGATTTTCTCTTGCCATTTATTAAAGTGATGTAGAAAAGAGCGCTATCTGGACGCGTAGAGAAACATGATCACCGTTTTGACGTAGTGTCACCGCCAAGGGACAAAAAGATTATGGCAATAATTAAAACTTCTTTGGCAAAGAGTTTATTTTTATCAGCAACCCATTTTTAATATCGATATAGCCCCCCGCTTTCAATGATGAAAGGGTTTTCATAATCCCGCTACGGGAAAGCAGACTACGTTCCTGAATATACTCCAGCGCGGTAGTAGTAGCCCTGATTTCAAAGCTTTCAATACTCAGTGAGGTCAAAAAATTACAAATCAACTCATAATTACTGATACCTACCGTTTCCCGCTGATATTCACTAAACCGCGTGGCGGAAAGCATCAACATAAGACAAATATTTCTCCATAGGTTTTTGCTCTCTACGTGGCAAAAAAAATCCTCCACCGATAATATGCCATACTCAACATCACCGATCGCCAACAGGTGCGCATCCGATTTAACATGGAAAACATCCTGTAATCCAACGATACTGGGCGATCTGATCGTTGATAACACCAGCGAGTCTTGGGTTTTTTTAGCGATACAGGTTCCACCGTAAAGCAAAAAGCAGACTCTTTGATCATTCTGCTCGAGATAAAAACGTTGCCCCGTTCTTCCTTGCTTTATCTGAGCAATAGACTTCATCGACGTTAAAACCTCTTCAACCGCGGCTAACGCCTTTGTCTGTTCTGTGACTTTACTCAAATCATACATATCATTTACTCGAATGAACTCTAGGATTCCGTTATCGATATTGAAAATCAGCATAGCGTGATGATAAAAAATACTGCCGATCGGGTCCATTTCAGAGATTGGTTAATATAATCATCAACCAGTTCATAATTTCGATAAAATAAAAACAGACCCTCAGTATATAATAAAATAGACACCCATCGCCTTCGCTGACAAGAGAGAATATCACTCCTGACGTTCAGCTTAATGCCGTCATCGCCTAAGCATTATCTTATAGTCACCTCATACTCTCAAAGGCTTTGTGATTCATTTTTGGCCCGACGATCCAAAAATGGACTCAACCTATTGTTCATCCTCTGAACAGTGAGCCGTTTCCCCACACCGATTAACCATGACTCAACCTACAGAGGAAGGCACTAGAGCAGGGTTATCATTAGCAACCCCAACCGCTTATCTTTGCTACCAACTTCATCTATACTCATTGCAATCCGTGTTTTCCTCGTGGTCGGTCATGAACAACAGCAAAAAATTTTCCGAGACTAAGCCCGTCGCTCATATTCAGTTGTTACAGGACTCCCTGTTGGCGAGTCTCAGCATCCGCAAGGGTAAACCTGGGCAACGCTTCCCGCTGATTTTAAACGGCAAAAGGATGTGTTTTTCGCTAATACAGGGAGAGTGTGAGTTTAAGCGGGGCAAAGATTCACTGCTTATCGGCATTTTTAAAGCCCCGATTATTATTGGCATCAACAATTTAGTGAACGACCCCGCCAACCTTGTTATTCAGGCCAACACCTCGATCGAATATATGCATCTTCCTCTAGAGGATCTCTTGATACATATAGAGGAAAGGAATCTGTGGAAACCACTTTCTTATACGCTGATGTATCTGACCGCTCGCTACGATGACTATATGCAATTAAATACAGCGCTGCCCAACTATGAGCTTATCTGCAACTGCCTGCGTGCATTAAGCGATGAGGATTTTGAAACCCGGGCCACCGTATCTGCAGTGCAATACATCATTGACAGAACTCAGTTGTCCCGTAGCGGGATTATGAAAACCCTGTCAGAGCTGAACTTAGGCGGCTACATTGTCATAAAAAAGGGATTATTAATTAAAATCAATAAATTACCCGAAAAATACTGAGCATCCCCGTTTGATATAAAGATACCTAAATAGAGAGTAGGCACTGCTTCCCGTGAAGCGTTAATTCGCTTTATTGATCGTGCAGTTTTACCCCGCGCTGGGGAACAGTAATGGGTTAGAGGAGGGAAAGTTGTTAGGGATAAACATGTTCAGGCGCAACATGCGACTAGCGTAGTTGAGATTGAACAGCAGTAGAGGCACATAGACGTGCCTCTACTAAAAGCATCACTATTTGGTTAACGCGATAATGCCCAACGTCAGGCCAGCTACCGCTGCCGCCCCGCCTGCAATCGCCCCGGCGGTTTCCCAGTTATCCTGAGTGGTGCCTTTCATGCAGGTATTGGTATGTACCAAACGGCCTTGGTCATCATAGACCGGTACGCAAGGTGATTCGGTAGCACACCCGGACAGTAAAACGGCCAGCAGGCCCGCAGCAATAAACTTACTCATACTCACACCTCGGCGTTCAACAGCCAAAAAAACAGCAAAATGAATGAAAATCGCGCCACTGTACCACCGATGCCCATCGCGATGGATCCGGAATAGTCGCAAAATGTGTGGGGGTGAAACAATTAAGGCCGCCAGTATCGCTGTTTCTGCTTGAGCATCTGAATTTACTGAACAAAGATATCGATCGCATAAGTTAGGGCTTGCAGGTATTTTTTCGCCGCATGTCATCGATCAACGCTTCTGCTTGCGATTTTGACAGCTTACCGAAGACTTTCTGCATACTCTCACAGGTGGGTAGCTCACTTGCTCTATTAGCAGAGGGGGGATTATAGAAGCTCACAACCCCGGCACCGAGCACTATCAACACAGGAATGGCAAACTGAAACAGCTTAAGTTTGCTGTAGGGCCCATTCCACCGACGCGTTGCGTCATAGCCCTTAAGGGATACCAAGCTACCATAAGGTATGAGGCAGGCCGAGATTCGTTGCATGCCGTAATCTTTTTCTGCCCGCTCCCACAGATTAGCCGGGATCACCAGGAATCTCAGCGTATCGTCGATCGCACCTTGAAAGAATAGCCGGAACACATAGCGACTTCTCATCAGCGTTTGCAATCTTTCCAAATCGGCGTCAAACATTTCACTGCCCAATTCGGAACAGTTAAACAGGTGCTCTCGCCCCGCAAAGCGAACGGTTGCCACTTCATAATCATCGTCAAACTCGACGGCCAAAACGTCCGGCCCTAAGTATTCCGCCAGGTATTCGAGAAAGACGCCCATCCCCTCTTTCCAATCCAACGCGATATCAAACACACGGCTAAAAACGTCCAGATAGTCATCCTCAGGCCCATAACCACTGAGAATGTTTGGATGACGTGCGATAAGCGTTGCCTGCACCTTGCGCACCTTGGTTTGCTTGGGATTCTCGAAGAGCGAACTGAACTCTTCCCAGGTTGGCCTGTTCATTGGGAAACCTCCTTGTCGTTTTTTCCTGGCCCTCACTCTACCAGCACAATGGCTGAGGGAGCCAAGCGAAATCGGTACGCTCGATTTCGAACAGGGTGGGATCAAGGCGATTTATTGTTTATAGCCGAAATGTTAGCATTACCGGGCGGCATAAGATGCTGCTGCACTACCTCTCGTATTATCGCGGCTGCTGAACCCCGATGAACCGATGAGGCATTAACATGACTGACATACGTGGCCGGGCCTGGCGCCTGGTGAATAACAAACGCAACAAACACAGTGAAATGGGGGATTTTCAACCCAAGTTCACCAAAGAGAAACGGTGGAAAATGCTCTACACCCGCTCACATAAAATAACGCGAGCGAGTCAATTGGGTATTGAGTATCCACAGATATCCCGCGCCGTAGCCCGGCGTAACGCACTTGATGAGATCGATTGACCATGAATGTGCTGTTTGTCTGCAGCCGTAACCAATGGCGCAGCCCAACCGCAGAGCGCATATGGCGCAGAACTCCCGGCCTGACCGCAAGGTCGGCCGGGACCAGCCGTAATGCCATAAAAACGGTGACGCCGGAGTTGTTGCTCTGGGCGGATATGATTTTTGTCATGGAGCAAAAACACAAAAACCGGCTGGTTGCCGAGCATCGCCGCCTGCTGGAACATAAGCCCCTGCATGTTCTCGATATCCCCGATGACTATCATTATATGGATCCTGAACTTATCACGCTGCTAGAGCAATCTACCGAGCCGTTCCTGGCACCTTTCATCAAAAAATAATCTTGTCGGGCACATGCCCCGTAAGCGGTGGATGGCTGTGGTTGCTGGTTATGATATTAATCATAGCGTTCATTACGGTGATTTTTAGTCTCACCCCTTCTTTAGGGATAGTTTTCTAGAGTATACCTTGGTTGTATATAGAGACTGAAGTTGCTCACCCTGTTCCTTTATCCCAACGGCTATTAATGAACCCGCTATTATTTCTCTACACATTTTTCCTGCCATAAGAGGGGACCCATGCTGCGATTTACTGGGGTGTCCTTTTCGTGACTACGCGTGTAGGAAGCCACCTACAAACGCACAGGCCAGGACCTATATACTTGCTTACGTGATAATTATAAAATGGTTAATCAATTTAATAACAGGTATAAACATGCTGAGCAAGCCCAATGTCTTAATGGCAACCCTGGTGATTTCCACGTTATTTTCAACTGCGCACGCAACAAGTTTTCAAGAGGGAAATCAATATACAAAACTGAACACGGCTTCATCAGAAGCCCCAGATGTTGTAGAGTTTTTTTCATTTTACTGTGGGCCATGTTATTTATTCAACGAAACCTACCATATCGGTAACACCATCAGCAACAATCTGCCAGACAATGCTAAATTTGTTAAATACCATGTTGGCGCCATGGGGAATCTTGGCCACGAACTTACTGAGGCCTGGTCCGTCGCTATGGTGCTTGGCATCCAGGATAAAGTCGAGAAACCGCTATTTGAAGGAATACTGAAGGACCGTACCATTAACAGCATGAACGATATTGAAAATATATTTAATGCTGCGGGTGTCACACCTGAAGAGTACGAAAAGACCAGAGGTAGCCTGCCTGTAAAGTCGCTTATTTATAAGCAAAATGAGGCAGTTAAAGCACTTAAAGTGACAGGGACACCTGCTGTTTATGTCTCTGGGAAGTACCGGATTAACAATGGCGGAGTCAGCCTTTCATCTGGAGACTCCATCGAGCTTTACCCTAAAAGGTTCTCATCATTAGTAAACTATCTTTTGCTAGAACAGCCATAACGCAAAAACCTGTGGCCTGTTGCTCCTACCCCTCTCCCAAAAGGAGAGGGGACAGTACGTGCCACGAATTGTCCTTAGCTCGGTAGTAAAACAAGATACAGAAAATAATGCTGTAACAGAGGGTTAATAATGGGATAACCGCGATCGTATTATTTCGATATTCTTAACCAGCTCATCAAGCTGAGCCATCAACGCAACAAAATACGACTGAACTTCTGGCCAACTATCCTTATCAATAGCATAATATTTGTCTAGCTGAGTTATTAAGCTCTCAACACTCATTATCTGTGCAGTACCGCATAGCCGATGTATTCTTTTATCGATCATCTTCCAGTCTTTGCCATTAAGATTGCGGTTTATTTCCTTCATATCTGATATCACATCACTCTCTGCTTGCTGTAGGAAAGTGATATACCCAGCAGTGTCTTCGCCAAATAACTCCTCCAGCTCCGGCAATGCCAGAGTGTGGTCATGCAAGACTCCTCTACCCGGGCAACTAGAGAGCAACAGATTTAGCTGGTTAAAATCCATCGGTTTAAAGGTAAGGTCATTCATTCCTGCCTGAATACAGCGCTCTCTCTCACTTTCCTGAGCGTTAGCGGTCAGGCCGATGATAAATAGGCGATCGTCGAATTCTCGTACCGCACTCGCTAGCTCCGTACCGTTCATTTCAGGCATATCCAGATCGGTAATCACCAGATCATAGGCTGCATGTTTAATCGCATTTAATGCCTCAAGGCCATTGGCTGCCTCATCGGCCTGGTAGCCTAAAATCTGCAATTGTTGCTTCAATAGCAGCCGGTTAGTCAGGCTATCGTCCACGATCAAAATGCTTAAGTCATGGTTTTTTTCACCCAAGATAGGGATAGCTTGTGGTGTTGTGCCAAAAGATCGGTTTGGTCTGAACGCCACAGGTAACTTAAGCGTGAAAGTACTGCCTGCACCAGTAGCAGAATGTACCGCCAGATGACCTTCCATCATAGTGGCCAGATGGCGGCAGATAGACAGCCCAAGGCCTGAGCCAGCCCTTCGTTTGCCGGACTCCGTCTGGCTAAAAGGTAAAAAGAGCTTACACTGTTCCTCGGGAGCGATCCCTAAACCTGAATCCGTCACAGAGATAATAAGATAAGCGAGATTAACATTGGCATATTCCGTTCTGACGGCAACGCAAATCGTTCCCTTGTCGGTGAACTTAACCGCATTACTTAACAGGTTCACTACTATCTGGCGTAGCGGCTGCGCGGCAAGGTCATACTCCATACAATCAGTAATGGCTGAGTGGTAACACAGCGCCAACTTTTTCTGTTCGGCCAAACCATCAAACATATGGGTGATTTGCTCAAGCAAAGCACCAATACATACCCAGTTCTTATTGATTTCGTAGCTACCGGATTCAATTTTTTCGATATCAATAACATCTCCGGCAACCCCGAGCAATGTCGCGCCCGCGTTATAGGCCAGAGCAATGTCTTTATCCTGCGGATATTTATGCTGGAGTATTTCGAGGAAACCGATCACCGCGCTGACAGGCGTACGTATTTCATGGCTCATTCTGGCTAAAAACAACCGTTTGGCATTATTTGCGCCGATCGCATTCTCTTTCTCTGCCTGCAGGTCATGGAGCAGCCTGGTGTGCTCGGTCATATCCTGCCAGCCGCAGATAAAGGAAGTGGTAGCATCACCACTGCGCTTAAACGGTACGAACCAGTGGATAACGTCACTGATTTTCCCCCGCAAGTTCAACCTTTCTTCAAACTTGATCACCACATGAGGAAGCATACCCGCGTTAAAGTGTGTTTTTATCTGCCTGAACACCGTTGAAAGTGGGTGTTGTACCGCGATGCTTTCCGTTGGGTGATGGGGCACCACTGCGCTCAGAAAAGCAGAATTATAGGTCCCTACTTTACCTTCAATATCAATCGTATAAATTGGCATAGGCAGTGCATTAGACAACTCGGCGCTATAATTTAGCTGATCGATAAGATGCATCTCGGACGCTTTTCTCTTACGCGTCTCGCGTAGCAAGTAAATCCCCCATATAAGGCTGGTTACAATAAGCAGTGTAAAAAATGCTGAAACGCAATAGAATTCATTACGGTACAGCTTCCAGGTATTCAGCTGCGGATCGCGGATGCTGTTCCACTTATCTATGGAATAGATAACCTGTTTCGAAGGTACACTCGCAATGGCTTTATTAATAATATCCCACAGAACGGGCTGGTCTTGGTTAATGGCGACAGCAATATTCGCCATAGGTGCATCAGGGATATCAGCGTACTTTATCGCTTCATGGAAATAATGGCCGATAAAAAAGCGGGCGGTGACCTTGTTAGCCACGGCCACATCGGCCTTATCTTCAATCAGATAAGAAAGTGCCTGAGTGGAGCTGTCCGTATTAATAAACACGGCATGGGGGTATTTCTTTTTTAAAAACTGGCACAGTGCATAGTGACAAGGAACGGCAATGCGCACGGGAGCCGATGCTCCTTCCTTCAGCATATCGCTATGCTTGGAGAGAAACACGTAAGGCGTAGAAAGGTAGCTATTGGTGAACAGTGCAGACTTTTCTCTTTTTTTGGTTGCGGTGGCAGCCGGAATCATATCCCACTGCCCCGTTTTGATCACCTCTGCCATCTCACTTTCAGTATTAACATAGTTAATATCAAATTTCAGCCCCGTTTTTAGCGAGAGCATTTTTAACAGATCCCCCGCTACGCCATTGATATCTGTCGCCGAGTCCATCATGGAAAAAGGGGCATAGTAAGGATTAACCAGAACACGGATCGTCTGATGGTTTTTAAGCCATTCAGTTTCCTCAGGGGTCAGATCCATTTCCTCTACGGCCAGCAGCATTTTATCGGTATTAATCCAGTAATCGAGCAAGTTATTTTTTTGTTTGGCTGACAGATGGGTGACGAAATCATTGAGTTTGGCGGCAAGCGTAGTGTTTTGGGGATTAATGACGAAATATTTTCCCGGTGCATTTTCGGACCAGGATTTTTTTATATCAAGAGTATGCGAGAAATCATTGGTTAGATAATAACCCGTATCCAGACTATTGCCAATGTACAGATCATTTTCACCATCTTCTACCGAGTTAAGTGCAGCATAAATCTCACTGTATCGCTTCACGCATGCGCCAGGGAATTTTTGTTTGATAAATGCAGCATAGAATGGATTTGCCACCGTAGCAATTCTCATCCGCTTATTCTCGCCCGGCCTGGATATCAGGTTTTGCACCTTCGTCACCGCAACAATCTGTGTCTGTAACAGCAGTATCTTTCTGAATACCGTATCCACGGTACGGAATTCCTGCGTCGACGAGTCAGAAAGCGAGGGCAGGATAATATCAACGGTTCCTTTAGCCAAGGCTGCCAGCGCTTCAGCCTGACTATCATAAATCTTGACGGTGCTTTTCATTTGCAGGTTATTATTCAGCAATGAAATAAACTCGGCATCAACACCGCGCAGAGCACCGTAATTATCAATGAAATTGAGCGGCATTATCAGCGGCCGGTAAATACCGATGGTGAGCGTTGCGGGTACAGCAGCACAGGGTGAAAACGGCGGTGAAAAATCCTGTTCGCTTTTCACCATCACACTCTGATCTGCTAGCGCACCGCCTATCCCCCAGGCCATTAATAGTAATACAAACACCCAATAACGCATCATATTATCTTATATTATTTCTGGCTGAAAAATCTAGCAACTCTACTATTGAATTACAGCCAAGCTTTTGCATTAGGCGATATTTATAAGTACTCACAGTTTTAGCATTAATGCCCATTGCCTCCGCCACAGCACCAACAGTCACCCCCGAAGAAGATATTGCAACACATTGACTTCTTGTTCTGATAGTGCATCGATCAGGCTCTCTTCCGTCGTCACATTACCTAAGAAATAATTCAGTTCGAACGGGAAATAGCTATAGCCATTGCGCGCCGCGCGAATAGCATTAATAATGTTGTCCATGCCTTTTTTCTTACTGACGAACCCATTGGCACCCGCAGCAACACATTTTTTACCATAAAACACGTCATTTTTGGTTGAAAAAACCACCAGAATACTTTTAATCCCGGCACGCCTGGCAGATTTAATTACCTCAAGGCCATTAATCCCCGGCACGTCAATATCGATAATCGCTACATCCGGCTTTACCTGAAGCAGCGTGGCCAGCCCCTCATCGCCATCACCACACTTATTAGTGACCTGAATGCCATGTTTTTTTAGCAGAGCCTCCAGCGCCATTGCTGCCATAGGGTGATCGTCTATGATCACCGCCGACTCAACCCTGGGGGCACCTTCATCCACTAACAGTGACATTTTATTTTGCTGATCGGTATCTTTCATTTTATTTTGGCCGTCATTTATTTACTGTTAACGCCTGACGGCCCCTTGTTTATTTAACAGCCACAGTGGCATCATTGGCCATACGAAAACCGTAACGGCTCAGCGGAGACAGTTTGATGTCTTTAACACTACCCTGAACCTCCACGCTTTTTGATTCGCCCGGGCGCAGGTAAAACTGACCGATGCCATGCACCTTGCCATCCGGCAGCGTGGTGAAATTAGGTGACATACGAATAACCTGTTGCCCTTCGTTGGTGAGGGTTAACTGGTTAGCGGACTGTTTCACCAGCATCTTTTCCCAAGGCTTTTGGCTTTCCACCATACCATCAGGAATAACCAACATCGCCACTTCCTGACGAATAGGCATTTTGGTGACATTCTGTTTAGCGGCGCCAACCCCCTGGAATGAGGCTTTCAGGATGATTTCGTGCGGGATCGAAACGCCCTTCTTCAGCACAAAGTTAATTTGCTGACTTTCCTCCGGCTCGATACGAATGATCGGCGGAGAGACCAGAATATCCTTGGCAATCGGCAGATCGCCTGGAATGTCTTCCACTTTGGTAGAAAGCAAAATCGGCTCTTTAGACATATTCTTGACGCTGAAGACCTTACGCCCATCGTTGGCGTCCAGGATCACCGTCATAGTTTCTAGTTGGAAACTGGCTTGTACCGCAGGTGCCACCATTAAAATAGCGGTGGCAAACATGACCTTACCTGCATGGCCTTTGAGTTTCTGGACGAGACGGTTTGAGTAAAACATTAAAGCTCCAATTAGTAGTTTAGTGACATTCTGCATCTGCTTCTTCATACAGCGCGTTCGGATCAAAATAATCCGGTACCTTAAAACGCAGGCGGCAATCGCTCTGGTTAGGGATACGAAGAAACAGCGATTTATCAATTTGCTCGTTACTGAGAATCAGGTTGCCTTGCCCCATGATGACACCGGCCAGCACACCTTGTTGATCCAGCACGCTTGCCCCGGCAGGAGCCGGTTGACCATTGACCATCTTGATGGTCAACAGCAGTTGCTTGATCACTGCGGCCTTGATTTCACGGGTAATGACTGTGCCCCGCGAGACGGCGACATCAAACGATGTCGTGCTTAGGCGGATATTTAACGGCAAATTCTTGGTATTAAGCTGTATGGTCGTCTTCTTGTTCACCGGCATAGACGGTATGGCTGCATTACCGAAGTGGTTGGTGATCGTGGTGCCACTGCCCATCGCGCTGACGCGCACGCCGGACTGCCCAGGAACGCTGACAATGCCAAAGGTATCGCTTAACGCGTACGGTGAGGTCGCAAACATCCCCCCTGCATAAGCGGCTGCGCCGGATGCGGAGAACATCATCGATCTGGAGTTTTCATTACCCAAGGTGCCGTTGGCCGACAGCTGACTGTAGGCCGTGGTCGCACGCATTGAACCGTTCAGGCGGCTCTGACTTTGGTTATGACTCGCTCCTACGGAGTAGCCCCACAGGTCACTCGGATTGTGGGAAAACGTCGTGGTGTAGTTGTTTTCCCCTTGATAACGTTGCATCTGGCTGCTCAATGATGCACGCCGTCCCAGAGGTAGCGAAGCGCTGAGGAACAGGCGGTTATCCCGATCGCTGGCAGCCTGGAAGCTGAGATTCATCGTCACATTGCCAAACTTGCGCCCATAGCTGAGGGTGTGCAGCAACGTGGCCTCTTTATCGCCATGAAACTGATTAAACCCCAGGCTGTACCCAAGCCGTCCCCATGCAGCATCGACCCAACTGAGCGAGAGCGAGGTCGAGGTCGAAATACCGACATCCTGTGCCTGCCAATTTTGCTCCTCATCGGGTGAGGATTCAGGCTCGCTGCGCTGCAAAGTAGACTCCAGCGTCGGGTATTGCGCACTGCGCATCAGCGTGCTGAGACCGAGTGAGATGGAGCCGAGCGCCAGGCCAAGGCTCGTATCAACCTGCAACCCCTGATCCTCGCGGCTACGTGCCCCACTCATCCCCAAACCGACGGTAACGGAGCGATCGCCCAACCAGTAGAGATTCACCCGGCTGCTCGCGGCCTGGTAGGGGCTGGAAAACAGCGCTCCCCCGGCAAACTGAGCCTGCCCGATGGAGATATCCCCTTCCGCACTGGCAATCAACGGCTTATCGCTATCACTACTACTGCTGCGATCCCGGTAGGTACCTAGCGCCAGCTGATAATTCATCTCTCCGCGCGCATTTTTATCCAACGGTGAGGTAGTCACCTGGAAGCGCTGGGTTCGCCCGTCATTCTGCAAGATGCTGACATCCAGAGGCTGACCCCCGATCACGCCATTGACACGATCCAGTTGAAACGGCCCCGCAGGCACCAGCGTACGGTACAACAGACGCCCGTTCTGGCTGATCTCCACCGTTGCAGGGGTTTCCGTCAGCCCGGTCACTGGCACCAGCAGGCGGCCGCTTTCCTGCAAGGAGGAATCGCTGTATAGCTGTAAACCATTGAGTGGAGTTCCGCCGAACTGCGCCCCCTGAGTATTGATCTGGCCCATTTGCAGAATGGACTTCAGCGGCTCAATAGCACGGCCAAGCGTCGTTTCGTTAAATTCGTATTTCGTGCTGTCTTTGCCCGAGGTAAAACTGCTGTTATTACGTAACACCCAGTTGCGCAGGTTCATGCCGGTTTCAAACTGCCCCTGATAAAACTGCTGAGAGTCACGGTTTTGCATACGCATCCCGTAAATCCGGTAGTTGTTCATCAGCGCAAACCCGCCCGAGGTCAGATTGCTGCCACGCAACTGGTCGTCAAACGCGTCTTCCGGCACTACCACATCAATAGCGAACCTGGAGGGGTGCGGTGTTACCTTGGCAGCGGGTAAAATGTCGTTCAATGTGGTGCAGCCAGGCTCCAGCGGTACGGTCTTCAGCCGGAGTTGCTTGAGCAACTCCGGTGTGACACAAAGCTGCCCGTGGTCACCGGTGGTGACGGTTGCCGCATAACTGCCAGCGCCATTGACGTTAATCACCACGTCATGCTGGCCCGGATAAAATTGATTACCGTTTTTAAAAAAATCAGCGACTTCAGAGCCATAACCCAGGGACTTTAGTGAATCCAGATCAAAATCAACCACACCTGCCGGTTTGTTCGCGGCGATAGTTTCATTTGACCATGCAGTCTTCGTTCCTGACAGGGCAATCAGAATACCGATAACAAGCGAGGAATAACGCATCATGATAACCTGTCAGCTTCTGCCCGCTCGATATTGATTTGTTTCGCTATCTTGCGGATAAAGCACAATATAAATCAAAGACCAAAGGTGAAAATAACTTCTGCCAAACCATTAAGCTCCGCCCCATTCACCAGAGGCCCATTAGTGAGCTGCAAGCTATTGAGGACCGGGGAAACGGTAATGTCGGCGGCAAATAATTTACCGTGACTGGCACCGCCGTCACGTTCAGTCCAGCCATAGTATTTTTCTGTGGAAATTGCCCACTGACCGGCTGCAATACCGGGGGCAGATGCATCGCTGGTTTCATAGAGTTGCGCCGCTCTGCCATCAATATCCGCATGGCTTAGCGTGATCTGATAATGCCCCAGATTGCCGCTACCATTGACCTTACCCAGACCAAACTGGGTGCTGTCACCCATGGGAGCGCTGCTACTCTGAACGTCCCGCACCTGAAGCGTCAGTGCAGTTGGCGCATCACATACCACGGCCCAGCGCCGGGTCATAGGCGGCAACGCAGTAGATTGCCTCGCCTGAAATTGGCTGGCATGAAGCTGTGCATAGGCGTATTCACCACCATCGGGTGCCTGAATATCGCAGGACGGCGCGGGTTGGACCTCCAACGGTGGCATATCCATTTGGCTAAGGTTATGTGCCTGCGCACTGGCGGCAAACCCGGTCATCAGGGTAATCAATAGCCCCCGAATATAATCCGATGGAAATAAACGACGCGTTAACTTTTTGGCAACCATTAATATAACCTTGAATTCATTCCCATGATCGAAATCAACATCCGAACCTAGCATCATGCCTATATAAAAACGGTAAATAACCGTACCGGAGAAAATTAAGGATACGTAAAATATAAAGAAATTCACATTAGGCAAAGCGCATTCATCATGCAGGACCATTCCTACACCTGTAGGAATGGTCTTGGTATTTACATAAATCAACGAAAATTAAACGCCGAAGTTAAATGTCAGCGTGACATTACTGGTGTAATCAACACCGTTTGAAATATCGATACCCTGCTTGGTTAACTCATCTTTTGATAATAGATAAGTTAGGGCCCAACCAAAGTTTAAAGTGTTATCATTTATAAGTGTTGCCGAAAACTCTTTCGCCGATAGCAAGTCTAAATCTGTTGGGTTTACATATGTTTGTTGTGTCTTCGTCCAACCGCTGGTGGCATCTTTGACTAGCCAGTTAGGACGTGACCAAGTACCATTGTCACCCGTGCCATCATTTGCCCGAGAAATAAAAGCGGTTTGCCCATCCGCTGTAACCGTTTTCCAATAGTAGCTGATCCCACCCACCGTCTTGTCTGGCGCGTTGACGTCGACCATGTTGAACGCATGAGCTCTATAGTTTATGTTCATCCCCGGAGCCTGGATAAAGGGATTCGGATACACATCCGTCGCCTTGAAGGTCAGGTAGGTGGCGGCATCACAACTTACGGTTAACGTGTTGGAGTTTTTAAGCAGGCCATTGTAACCCGTAGACTGAGGGATCACTGACGGCGACACCGCCCCCAGATTGTAAATCAAATCCGCCTGGTCGCCGCCGTTGACCGTACAGGTCGGGGGCTTGATATCGCCGTTGATTTTCAGATTCGCCACCGGCGCTGCCGTCGCGGTTGCCGAGACCAGTATCGCAACCCCAATCATCCCTAAGGTTTGTTTATTCATCATACTTCCATCATCGCGTTCATTATGAAATAAACCAGCCTTTGTGGGCTGGTTTTCTCGGACCTACCGCAAACTTAGACGCCGAAAGCGAACGTCAGCACCGCATGGCCGTCCAGTTGCGCTGTACCATCGCTGTTTTTCAGCACGGAATTCAGTGTCGGTGCTACCGCGAAGTCAGCAGCAAATACCTGGCCAGCGGCCAGCGTGTCTTTATCCGTGGCCCAGGCAACGGTCTGCGTTTTATCCAACACACCGCTAGTGGCGTAGGTAGTACCAACCAGCACGCCTACGGTTTTATCAGCAGCATTCTCATCGGCTTTTATCGTCGCGTTTTCCATGGTCACTTTGTAGAAACCAACCTTGGTATCGTCGCCGTACTGGCCCAGACCAAAGTTGGTGTTACCCGCGGTCAGCTCGGTGCCTGCACGCTCATCGCTCGCGGTGAACGACAGATAAGTCGTTGCGTCACACACCACTTGGATGTTCTGAGACTGCGGTGCCATGGTCAGGTTGCCGCTGGCCGGGAACAGACCTGGGGACACGTCAAAGGTGTACAACACGTCAGCTTCGTCCACGCCGTTTACGGTACAGGTCGGCGGCGTGATGCTGCCGGTGACTTTCAGGTTGGCAACTGGGGCAGCAACAGCAGAACCAACAACAGCGGTCAGAGCGAGAACTAACAGGGTTTTCTTGAACATAGGATTTATCTCAACATTAAAAAGCACGCGCCTCCCCCAATCCGGAGGAAACAGATCATCCGTAGCAAACAGGCTGCGGCAAGGTGGGAATAGTAAAGGCTTGTGCGGCTCGGAGATATCAGACGGGATTTACAGCCAGAGAAATAAATAACTACAGACGTAGTCCCTAACAGCGGGATTAAAGTGGTAAAAAAAACGAAAATACCCCTCTGAATTTGCAGAGGGGTGTAAAATACGGCACTAGAGCGTTACTGATTATCAGACACCGAAGTTAAAGGTCAGCAAGACGTTACCGGTATAGTCAACACCCTCTGAAAAATCGACACCCTGTTTAGTCAACTCATCCTTGGATAACAAATAGGTATGGGACCAACCGTAAGATATTGATATTTCATTATATAATTCTGCCGAAAATTCCTTACCGGATATTAAATCAAGCGCAGATGGGCTCACGAACTTTTGCTGGGTCATGGTCCAACCATTTGTCGCATTTTTGACCATCTGCTCAGCGGCTACCGACTTTCCATCATCATTGGGACCGTCATTGGCACGTGAAAGATAGGCAGTAACGCCATCCGCAGAAACATTTCGCCATTTATAGGTTATGCCACCAACCGTCTTCGCGGGAGCGTTGACATCGACCAGGCTGAACGCATGGACTTTGAAGTTATTGTTCATCTCTGGAGCCTGGACAAAGGGATTCTGATAATTATCCGTGGCCTTAAAAGTCAGATAAGTCGCAGCATCACAGTCCACAGTCAGGGTGTTAGCAACGCTAGGCAAACCATTATAGCCCGCAGACTGAGGGATCACTGACGGCGACACCGCCCCGAGATTATAAATCAAATCAGCCTGGTCACCGCCGTTGACCGTACAGGTTGGTGGCTTGATGTCGCCGTTGATTTTCAGGTTAGCGACCGGCGCAGCGGCAACAGAACCCGCAACGGCAGACAGGGTGAGGGTTAACAGGGTATTCTTGAACATAGGTTTGATCTCAACACATTGTACAGGCACGCGCCTCCTCCAATCCGGAGGAAACAGACAATCCGTAGCAAAAAGGCTGCGGCAACTGAGAATGGTAGAGTCTCGTCTAGTTAGACGATATCAGACGATAGCTACAGGCAATGGAATAAATGCCTACATAAGTAGGCAAGTTGTATTGCACCAGGAGGATTGGAGAATCAAATCGGTTAAACACGTCGGTGAAGTGCTCAATAATAAAATAGCATTAGTAATTTAAAGAGTACTTTTTTATTTTATCAAACAGGGTACTTTTGGCTATATTTAGAGCGTCCGCCGTTTTGGTTAAATTTCCATTATGTTGATTAAGCTCATCGAGTATTATACTACGTTCGAAGTTCTCCACGATCTGAGCGAGGGACTTGCCGATATTATTATCATTTTTAACTTCCTGTATGCCTAGCACAAACCTTTCCGCCTGATTACGTAATTCTCTAACATTCCCTGGCCACGGTTGAGACATGAGTTCCTGTAAAAAGGAGCGTTTTATTTCTGGCTCAGCACGATTAAATGATAACGCAGCCTGATTAACAAAGAGGCTAAAAAGGAGTGGAATATCCTCAGTTCTATCACGTAACGGCGGCACTTCTATATGAATAACACTTAGCCTAAAGTGTAGGTCTGGACGAAATAACCCAGAGTCAACCATCCCCTGCAGATTAGTTTTTCCAGCCGTAATGATACGAATATCTATAGCTATAGGCTTATTCGATCCCAAGCGCTCAAAACTCTTTTCTTCCAACACTCTTAATAATTTCACTTGCAAA
This sequence comes from Serratia sp. 3ACOL1, assembly GCF_003668775.1. NCBI lineage: Bacteria > Pseudomonadati > Pseudomonadota > Gammaproteobacteria > Enterobacterales > Yersiniaceae > Serratia > Serratia sp. 3ACOL1. The sequence goes on from NZ_CP033055.1 coordinate 3,358,144, forward strand.
TTTAATGGCATACTCTCGATTTCATCAAGAAACAGCGTGCCTTTATCTGCATACTCTATTTTCCCAACTCGCTTTTTTGATGCACCAGGAAATACGCCAGAATCATGGCCAAATATCTCACTATCAAATAAATGTTCTGGCAATCCACCACAATTTAGCGCCACAAAAGGTCCGGTTCGACCACTTAGATCGTGTATACATTTGGCAACCAGCTCTTTTCCCGTCCCTGTTTCACCATAAATCATGATGTTAGCGGGAGTCATGGCAACATCTTTTATTTTTTCTCTTACTTCAATAATGGCGACAGAGTTACCTATCAGGCGGTTTTCAAGCGTACTAACGTCTGCTAGCTTGCGGCGGAGTTGGTTATTTTCATCAGTCAGTCTACGCTTGTCCAATGCTCGCCTGACAATATTTGTTAACTGTTGTGGGCTAAAAGGTTTTGGCAGGAAATCATAGGCGCCATTATGCATTGCCTCAACGGCGGTCTCAATATCCCCATGCCCGGTAATAATGATGATAGGAACATCACGATCTGTCTCGTTAAAACTTTTCTGAAAAGTAAAACCGCTCATGCCAGGTAGTTGCATATCTGTCACGATAACACCATGATGGCGTAACGCCGGCAGGAAATAACGAGCATCTTCTACTGAGCTAACCCCTACAGCATGAATTTTATCCAGTTTTAAAGCCTGGACACACCCGAGTTGTACGTCCATATCATCTTCGATCACCAGAACATCGACGTTAGTCATCATTTAACTCCTTACTATGATTTTCTACCTGTGGTAGACATAATATAAAACATGCCCCCTGCTCACCATTGGTAGCGCGTAAGGTGCCATGATAAGACTTGATGATATCAGCAGAGATGGCCAACCCTAATCCTAAACCATGATTGCTCTTGGTAGTAAAAAAGGGTTCAAATATAGATCCGGCGATTTCTGGTGCAATACCAACACCATTATCTTCAATCTCTATGACTGCATAGTCACCATTAATAAACCACCTCACATAAATCTCTCGGTCAGAGTCATTAACCATGACGGCATCAAGTGCGTTACTAATGAGGTTCACCAGCACTTGCTCTAATCTTAAATGATTGCACATACACCAAACATCAACATATTGAGAAGCTCTGATAAATTTACAACCGATTTTTTTAAACCTATGGCTCAGCAATAACATAGCATTATCAATACTCACCTTGATCGATACCGGGCTTAGGGTATCATCGCCCGTTCTGGAGAAAGTCCGCAACTGATTACTCAGTTGTGCAATGAAATCGACAGAACGTAAAATCCGCTTGATGTTTTCCCGCGCCTCATCCATCTCACCAATATCCATAAACTTTAATGTATTGGCCGACATCATACTGATGGCTGACAAGGGTTGGTTGATTTCATGAGCTAACCCAGCCGACAGTTGTCCTATAACCGCCAGTTTTTCACTATGTACCAGTTCTTTTTGTGTATTCCTTAGCATGGTTTCTGTATCAATACGTTCTTTTATTTCTGCCTTGAGAAATTCACTCTTAATTTTTAACTCCCTCGTTCTCTCGGCAATTAAAAACTCCAACTCCCCGTTTTGTTCCTCTAACGTCTGTTGCCTTTCAAGCTTAAGCTTAGTAATTTGATTTTTTTGCTTAGCGATGTAAAGCAAGATCAGAATAAATATAAAAATAAGATTAACGATAACCAGACCAGGAAATACTCCCTCGATAATGTCTTGTATAGGTAATAGCGCCGCTAGTACCATCTTGATTTCAGGAATACATTGATAGGTGTAAATAAAGTACTTTTCATTAAAACCAATCACGCCTGAAGCATCACCCAACGACAGCTTTCGCTTAACATCAGGGAATTTAATAATATTATTAGAGTACCTTTTTTCCCTGTTGATTTGATCGCTCTCAGACAAAGGTAATGTCTCTAGTGCATGATAGAACCACTCCGGGTGAGTCGAGCAGGCAACAATATTATTTCTATCCAGCAATACGGTTTGATAGCCTACCGTACGGTTATTAAGATACTCATTCAGGTTGATCTTGACGACAACAACACCAAGTTTAACTCCCTCAACGAAAATGCCATTCGCCTGATAATAGCCGGAAACAGAGTTCGTGGTACCAACACCAAAGTAGCCTAGCGTTTCGCCCGGTTTAGCGTCATGAAAATAAGGACGATAAGATAAGTTTTTTCCGATTGCGCTAACTTCGGAAGCGATATCACTGGCCGCAATGACGGATGCCTGCTCATCCAGCAGATAGATTGCCAACGCACCGGTTTGTTGCTGTATTGCATGCAGATAATGACTCAACGCTTCCTGTTCTTTAGCGGTTTTATTGGGCTTACTCAGGAAATTCGTGATCTTGTCATCAAGCGAAAGTGAGTAGGGAATAAATTCGTAGCGTTTCACCCTCAGTTTTAACTCAAGGCTTTTCTGGTTTAATTGATCACTTAAAAAGTTAATTTGCTTTTTAAGCTCATCATGGATCAGCAATCCGGCAGACGAAAATGCGACAATGATAATCATTATCACCACAGCCTGCACTTGACGACGAGTGGTGAACCTCGAACTAGAGGGAGCAACTGAAAAAGTCGAGCGGTTTAACCTCATAGAACCTCGCCAATAGGTCGATGATCAAGCCCATTTCGGGTATCGATAAATCGGAGATAATGTAACTTGCTAAAAGCATAACATAATTTATCTAACCCTACCTACCCCTCAGTATAAACAATCAAGTCTAAATATATTTCTCCCTTTCTATGTTTAGAATAAATAGATTATCGATTTAAAAGCATAACGTTCGGATTCCCGAAAATAACCCCACAAATACCTTTCGTTAATCCGGATTTTTTTAATTATTAAAATTTATAATATTAAGTTAATAGTTTTAAATTGATCTGGATCATGATTATTCGAACGGCGCGAGCAATATAATCCGGCCTCTAAAGCGCAGAGCAACCATGACGTTGCAGGGCGTTAAGAAACCTTATTAGTTTGGCTTCAGACTATTTATCCATTTTTTCTGGATAGAGGTTGGCTGTCTGATTTTTATCCTTCAAGAGGAATTGTACGCCGTGATTTTAATACACTCCATCTTCCAATTGAGCCCTGAGATAGCGTTGTTTATTGCGCTTGCTCTGGGCACATGGATTGGAAAGTTCAAATTTGGTAAGTTTCAATTAGGTGGCGTTGCCGGTGCCTTGGTTATTTCAGTAATCCTAAGCCAGTTTGGCGTGACTATTGATGACGGCATCAAAGGAGTCTTGTTCGCGCTGTTTATTTATGCGGTTGGTTTTGAGAGCGGCCCGCAATTTTTCAGTTCATTGGGCCTAAAATCGATTAAAGAGATCGTGCTCGCGGTGGTTTTAGCCGTCAGCGGTTTAGCGACTGTCGTTATCTTGGCAAGAGTATTCGATCTAGACAAAGGTACCGCTGCGGGCATCGCCGCAGGCGCTCTCACTCAGTCAGCTATTATTGGTACCGCCAGTTCTGCTATAGAAAAACTAGGCTTGTCTCCTGATATATCACAACACCTACAGTCAAATGTAGCTATTGGCTATGCAGTAACCTATATCTTTGGCTCGCTTGGCGCCATCATTATCTGTGTCAACATACTCCCATGGTTTATGCGCCGTGGGCTACGTGAGGACGCCATCAAAGCCGAGGCGGCCCTGTTGAATGGGCAAAAAAAATACGAACCGGGTGAAACTCCTGCGCTTCCCGATCTGGTAGGTCGCGTCTTCAAAGTTGCCTATGCTGCCGGTAAAACCGTGGCACAAATTGAAGACTCGGCATCGGCAGGGAAAATCACCGTTGAAAGAGTCAAGCGCCGTGGTGATATCATTGGCTTAAGCTCCGATCTGATTCTGGAGCGGGACGATATCCTGTTAATTGTGGGTAGACGAGCCGGCATGGTTCATCTCGATGAGCTGGTTGGGCCTGAAACCACAGATAATGACGGAATGGAGATGGTAGTTGTCACTCGCGACATCATCATTTCTAATAAAATTTATGCCAATAAAACCATCTCGCAACTACAGACTACCAGTAAGGCTCTGCGGCATGGCATTTACTTCTTAAGCCTCTCCAGAGGGCAGCATGCGATCCCTCTGTCCAGCTCCACGACCATTAAGGCTGGTGATGTTGTTACCGTCTATGGGCTTAATGAAGATATTTTACGACTCGCCCAGGAAATTGGCCCTGTCATTGCCGTCAGTGAGAAAACCGACTTCATTTATCATGGCATCGGTGTTGCCGTTGGCTTATTAATTGGGTTGGCCGTGGTTCATATCGGTTCGATCCCGCTAACCCTCGGTGCAGGTGGCGGTGCTCTGTTTTCTGGTTTGATTTTTGGTTGGTATCGTTCCCGTCATATGGTGATGGGGAATATGCCGACAGCAGCATCTGGCCTATTGAAAGACCTAGGGCTCGCCGGATTTGTCGCCGTCGTTGGCCTGCAGTCTGGCCAACAAGCCATACACACTATCGCACAGAGTGGCGTCTCAATATTCTTTATTGGTGTAGTAGTGACCATTGTACCTTTAATCATAACGATGTTGGTCGGAAAATATATTTTACGTTATGACAATACCGCTATTTTTGCCGGTGCTTTATCGGGTACGCGAAGTGCAAATCCAGCCTTTGGTGAAATATTGGTTAAAGCAGGAAATTCAGTACCTACCGTTCCATTCGCAATCACCTATGCTCTTGCTAATGTATTCCTGACATTATTAGGCCCATTAATTGTTGCACTTGTTTAAATATAACTGAGGTTTTATTATGACTGACTTAAAAAAACTCGCTCAACTTAGTCCATTTGAACTCAAAGATGAGCTGATCCAGCATGCTTCAAGCGACAAAAACCATACTATGTTAAATGCGGGCCGTGGTAACCCTAACTTTTTAGCTACGCTGCCACGCCGTGCTTTCTTTCAACTTGGTTTATTTGCTACCAGCGAATCTGAGCTATCTTATTCGTATATGAAGCAAGACATTGGCGGCATTCCTGATGGTGAAGGAATGATGGACCGTTTTGAACGCTTTACTAATGAAAACGCTCACCTGCCAGAGGTTAACTTCCTGCATAGTACGTTAAGCTATGTGAAAGATCAGCTCGGCTTATCCGCACAAGGTTATCTCCAGGAATTGGTAGAAGGTATCCTTGGCTGTAATTACCCAGTACCTTCGCGTATGTTAAAAATCAGCGAACAAATTGTTCGTCATTATTTACTGCGCGAAATGTCAGGAAGCGATGCTTCAACTGATGATATTGAAGTTTTTGCCGTTGAAGGTGGCACTGCTGCCATGGCGTATATCTTCGATTCACTCAAAGAAAATAACCTGGTCAAAAAGGGTGACAAAGTTGCCATTGGCATGCCTGTCTTTACCCCCTATATTGAAATTCCAGAACTTGATGAGTATGGTCTTGAAATTGTACAGATTAACTCTGATGCAGAGAATAACTGGCAGTACAGTGACGCAGAGCTTGAGAAACTGAAAGATCCTGCGATTAAAGTTTTCTTCTGTGTTAACCCAAGCAACCCTGCTTCGGTTAAACTGGATGACCGCTGTTTAAATAAAATCAAGAGCATTGTTGATAATGACCGTAAGGATCTTATCATTCTTACCGACGATGTTTACGGCACCTTTGCCGACAACTTTAAATCCCTGTTTGCAGTTTGCCCGCACAATACGATTTTGGTCTATTCATTCTCAAAATACTTTGGTGCTACCGGGTGGCGCCTGGGTACCATTGCGATCCATAAAGACAATGTCCTGGATGAGAAACTGAAAAACTTACCTTCAGAAATGAAGGAGCAGTTAAATCGCCGCTACACCTCGATAATTACCAATGTAGCAGATCTGCACTTTATCGACCGGCTGGTCGCCGATAGCCGTGCGGTCGCGTTAAACCACACTGCAGGCCTCTCTCTACCACAGCAAATTCAAATGGTGATGTTCTCACTGTTTGCACTGATGGATGAAAACGATCTCTACAAAAGTGTACTGAAGAAAGTTATCCGTAAGCGTCAATGTACACTTTATCGTGAACTTGGCGTATCGGTTCCGCAAGATCCGTACTCTGTTGACTATTACACCTTGCTGGATTTAGAAACCATCGCCACCGAGCTATTTGATGCCGACTTTGCTCTGTGGTTACGTACAAACTTCTCTCATAATGAACTGTTTTTCCGCATCGCGTCGGAAACCGGGATTGTGCTTTTACCGGGTAAAGGCTTTGGTAGTCAACATCCTTCAGGCCGGGTTTCATTGGCAAATCTTAACGAATATCAATACGCTGAGATTGGTCGTTTACTGAAGAAAATGGCTAGCGAATACTACCTTTTATATAAAAAATCTGACGAAGTAACAGACAAAAAATACGAGCATTAATAATATACTACTTAGTTATAATATTTATCGGGGGCTCTATTATTTGAGCCCCCTTCCTCCCATATAATAAAGTCAGGGCATGATATCACATCTTATATTGTCAACAGACATTGCTGAGAATATCCCCTTGTAAAAATATCTTATCCGTTATCCAGTATTTACACTGGCGATATATTCATCATTTTAATAAAATTAACTCACAAATATTGAGTAAAGTTCATAAAGTGACACTATTCACCTTCTATTGGGATAAATATTATGAGTATTGCAGATTCCGACACTCGCCACAATGAAGCTAATCCATGGAATGAAATTTGCCGTTCATTACTCACTGAAGCAGATATCATAATCAACGGCCACAGACCTTTTGATATTCAAGTTCACAACCAGAATTTTTTTAAACGAGTTCTGAAAGAAGGATCATTAGGTCTCGGTGAAAGCTACATGGATGGGTGGTGGGATTGCGAGCAACTGGATGAGTTCATTAATCGCATTATGAAAGCAGACCTGAGGAATGCGCTTGTTAGCAACTTTAAAGATGTAATACGTATAATGTCAGCAAAATTATTCAATCTTCAATCAAAAAAACGTGCCTGGATTGTGGGTAAAGAACATTATGACCTCGGAAATGATTTATTTGACTTAATGCTAGACCCGTGGATGCAATACTCCTGTGGTTACTGGCATACATCTGACGATCTTTTTCAGGCACAGGAAGATAAGTTAAGACTCATCTGCGAAAAACTGCAACTGGCAAAAGGTATGACCTTGCTAGATATTGGCTGTGGATGGGGAGGTCTGGCAGAATATGCAGCAAAAAATTATGGTGTAAAGGTTACTGGCATTACCATTTCTGAAGAACAAAAAAAATCAGCTGAAGAACGCTGTAAGTTGCAGGATGTTGAGATAATGCTTAAGGATTATCGCGACCTAGACATGCAATTTGATCGTATTGTATCGGTAGGCATGTTTGAACACGTGGGGCCTAAAAATTATAATGACTACTTCAATGTCGTAAATAAAAACCTTAAACCTCAAGGTATCTTTCTGCTACACACCATTGGGTCTAATGAGTCGAGTAACAACGTAGACCCATGGATTAATAAATATATATTCCCAAATGGATGTCTGCCTTCAATATTACAGATTTCTAACGCGAGCGAATCAAAGTTTGTACTTGAAGATTTACATAATTTTGGTACTGATTACGATAAGACCCTAATGGCCTGGCATCAACGCTTTGAGTTATTCTGGCCTGAGATAGAAGAAAAATACTCTGAACGTTTTTATCGTATGTTCAGCTATTATTTAAAGTCTTGCGCGGGAGCTTTCAGGTCCAGAAACATTCAACTATGGCAGTTCGTATTTACCCGTGGTATTGATGGTGGACTGCGCGTCACACGCTAATTACTATAGTTATTAATAACTATAAATACACTTGATTATTTAAACAGCTCTTAACAACATTACATGTATAGCTTAACTCACTTGAGTAAAAATTGATATTTACGGAGGGTAAATATACATAAACCCAACCTGGCTGTGTCCCTCAATTGCATATTAGCGCCAATGATTGTCAATTGATGAGCACAGCCGAGTTATCAATTCAACTAGCGCCAGGTGGCCGAAATGGCGATGAATTGAGCATTATACAAAATGATGTATAACGGCGTGAAAATTTACCTGATGAAGTATCTAATAGGGAAATTATCTATCAAAGACCGATTCATCCAAAAAAATATTCAGATAAGAAACTCACTTCATATTATCTTCAGTTAGCTACTCTTTGATAACATCATCTCTTAGGGATGTCTTGTGAGCCCTCCAGGTTTTAAATGTAATAAAAATCAGCACTAATAGCATTAGCCCTAGACTGTAAAATCCAAATGCATCGCTCAATTTGGCAATAATAAAAGCACCAATCGAGAAGTGAAGAAGAACCATAAGATAGTGAGTCCCTTCATCTAAAGAGGCTTTACGATCGCTTTGCGAATGTTCTTTATTAAAATAAGCTACGATTTTTGTTACCATGAGTATGTAAACAGTGGTTACTACAGATGTCGTTGTTGGATGGTTTGTACCTCCGCTTTTTATTAAAAAGTTTTGAATGTACATAAAGATAAGACCATTAATAACCAAAGGAATAACGACTGGAGTAGGTTCTGCTCCTATAGCACCAGAAGTGAGCATCCTCTGCCCTAGAATGATAAATGACCCTAACAAAAAGCAGTTTATTGTGAGGGCAATCGCATAACAATGCCATGGTGTTTTCATTTTTAATCGTTGGAATTTTATAATCATAATTTGATGAACCGCAGCTATCAACATCCATATAACAATTATCAAAATATGATAAATTGATATGAAATCGAACTTCCCGTTGGCTAGCGTATTAATACCAAAGATTAGGTTTGAAGTCATAAAACCGATGAGGGCTTTGTATAGATAGATGAAGCTAATTATTTCAACGCCACCTCCAATAAAGCTCATCGCATAATGAATCTCGTGGTTCATTGAACGGTAGATTAACGAGTGTATCTTTTTCATGCCCAGCCTATATGCTTAATAAAGATCTATTATTTTCTCATGCCAGTATATACGTTTATATTTTATTTTTAACATGATCCATATCAATGATAAAGTAGATCGTTAATTAACGCATTAATTTAAATAAATTAAGACACCCCATCGCACATTGAATAAATTAGTGTATACCTTTTGTAACATATTTATTCATTACTCATAAACTTACTCATATTCTTACTTTATAAATTTAGTACTTTCATATTTTCGCTTGACTGGCACAATAGTGGCGAATTAGATATCATGAATTTTTCGGTTGTGGAGCATATTTGCTGAGTACCTATGCTCTACATTTTGGATATAGCTAATCCCTGAGGGGGGTTGTTTTAGGCTGATGATCCTATCCGCAACGTGCTCTGAGCCACGGTTTGGTTCAAGAAATGCCACGATGCAGCAACGATTGAGAGCCCTGTTGAGGCAATTCAAGATAGTTTTATATGACGTATGCCTAGCCGGTTTACGCAATATCGTTATGCGCAACAAGCTATGTGATGACTATGAAGTAGAGTAAGGGAACCGTTGAGTTCAGAAGACTTGAGTTTGGAGCGGGTGAAGGGAATCGAACCCTCGTATGCAGCTTGGGAAGCTGCCGTTCTACCATTGAACTACACCCGCTTAGGTGTGCGACTGGCATTATAACCGGTTATGCGCGCCGGGCAAGCGAAGATAACGCATAACTGCCGATGTTTTAAGCGGTTAGCAACAACCGGTTCTCTTCGGGCGAAAAAAAACCGGCACAGTCGCCTGTACCGGCTTAATCACTCAGCAAACGTTACTTGCTCGGGCGCATGGCCGGGAACAGGATCACGTCGCGGATGGTGTGGCTGTTGGTCAACAGCATTACCATACGGTCGATACCGATGCCCAGACCCGCGGTTGGCGGCAAGCCGTGTTCCAGTGCGGTGACGTAATCTTCGTCGTAGAACATCGCTTCGTCGTCACCAGCATCTTTCGCGCTAACCTGATCGGCAAAACGCTGCGCCTGATCTTCTGCATCATTCAGCTCCGAGAAGCCGTTACCGATTTCACGCCCGCCGATGAAGAATTCGAAACGGTCGGTGATTTCCGGGTTCTCGTCGTTACGACGTGCCAGCGGAGAAACCTCTGCCGGGTACTCGGTGATGAAGGTTGGCTGGATCAGATGGCTTTCTGCGGTCTCTTCGAAGATCTCGGTAACCACGCGACCCAGACCCCAGCTCTTCTCTACCTTGATGCCGATTGATTCGGCAATCGCTACCGCGCTAGCCATCTCGTTCAGATCGTCGAGGTTGGTTTCCGGGCGGTATTTCTTGATCGCTTCGCGCATGGTCAGCTTTTCAAACGGCTTGCCGAAGTCGAACACCTCATCACCATAAGGCACCTTGACGTCACCCAACACGTCCTGCGCCAGCGTACGGAACAGCGACTCGGTCAGCTCAATCAGGTCTTTGTAATCCGCATACGCCATATAGAGTTCCATCATGGTGAACTCTGGGTTATGACGCGGGGAAACACCTTCGTTACGGAAGTTACGGTTGATCTCGAACACGCGCTCGAAGCCACCTACCACCAGGCGCTTCAGATACAGCTCTGGCGCGATACGCAGGTACATGTCGATGTCCAACGCGTTGTGGTGAGTCACGAACGGACGAGCAGACGCACCGCCAGGGATCACCTGCATCATCGGGGTTTCGACTTCCATAAAGCCTCGACCCACCATGAAGTTACGGATCGCCGCCATCACCTGCGAACGGATCTTGAAGGTGTTACGGGATTCTTCGTTGGCGATCAGATCCAGATAACGCTGGCGATAACGGGTTTCCTGATCGGCCAGGCCGTGGAACTTGTCTGGCAACGGACGCAGTGCTTTGGTCAGCAGACGCAGCTCGGTGCAGTGGATAGACAGTTCGCCAGTTTTGGTCTTGAACAGCTTACCGCGCGCGCCGAGGATATCGCCCAGATCCCATTTCTTGAACTGCTCGTTGTAAACGCCTTCAGGCAGATCGTCGCGTGCGACGTAGAGCTGAATGCGGCCACCCACGTCCTGCAGCGTCACGAAGGAGGCTTTACCCATGATACGGCGGGTCATCATACGGCCAGCCACGGTCACTTCGATACCCAGTGATTCCAGCTCTTCGTTTTCTTTGCTGCCGTATTCGGCATGCAGCTTGTCGGAGGTGGTATCACGACGGAAGTCGTTCGGGAACGCAATGCCGTTCTCGCGCAGCGCGGCCAGTTTTTCACGGCGTGACTGCAGCTCGTTGTTGAGATCCAACGCCTGTTCGGCGCCTTGTGCTTGTTGCTCAGACATTTCTGTTCCTCATAACCCGGCTTTCAAACTTGCCTCAATGAATTTATCCAGGTCGCCATCCAGTACGGCCTGCGTATTACGTGTTTCGACGTTGGTGCGCAAATCCTTGATGCGGGAGTCATCCAGCACGTAAGAACGGATTTGGCTGCCCCAGCCGATATCGGACTTGTTGTCTTCCAGCATTTGCTTGTCAGCATTTTTCTTTTGCATCTCGTATTCATACAGCTTGGCGCGTAGCTGTTTGAATGCCTGATCCTTGTTCTTATGCTGAGAGCGATCGTTCTGGCACTGCACCACAATGTTGGTTGGCAAGTGGGTAATACGCACCGCCGACTCGGTTTTGTTAACGTGCTGACCACCGGCACCGGAGGCGCGGTAAACGTCAATGCGCAGATCGGCCGGGTTGATTTCGATATCGATATCGTCATCCACTTCCGGATAGATAAATACGGAACTGAAAGAGGTATGGCGACGGCCGCCGGAATCGAATGGGCTCTTGCGTACCAGGCGATGCACGCCGGTTTCAGTACGTAACCAGCCAAACGCGTAGTCGCCGATAATCTTGATGGTTGCCGATTTCAGGCCCGCGACGTCGCCGTCGGACTCTTCAATCACTTCCGTTTTAAAGCCTTTGGATTCCGCCCAACGCAGGTACATGCGCAGCAGCATGCTGGCCCAGTCCTGCGCTTCGGTGCCGCCGGAGCCTGCCTGGATATCCAGATAGCAGTCCGCGCTGTCGTATTCACCAGAGAACATACGACGGAATTCTAATTGTTCCAGCTTGGCGCTCAGTTGATCGAGCTCAACTACGGTCTCGTTGAAGGTGTCTTCGTCTTCCGCCTCAACCGCCAGTTCCAGCAGGCCAGTGACGTCTTCACAGCCCTGTTCCAACTGATCGATGGTTTCGACAATGGCTTCCAGCGACGAGCGCTCTTTGCCTAATGCCTGTGCGCGTTCAGGTTCGTTCCAAACGTCCGGCTGTTCCAGCTCGGCGTTAACTTCTTCTAAGCGTTCTTTCTTGGCATCATAGTCAAAGATACCCCCTGAGAACGGCTGTCCGCTCGGACACATCCTGAATGCGGTTTTTTACCGGATTAATTTCAAACATGATTTTTTGCGTTCTTACGTTGATGTCGTCGATGGCGAAATGCCATTGGAACCGGTAATTCTAGCGGATCCAGCGGCCAGTTTATAGCGAGTTGGTCAGTTTTTGTGGGGGATCGGCGATCGGATGCAGGAATCAACATGTGGCACGTTAAGTCCCCCCTCCCTTTGGGAGAGGGGCCAGCAGGTTAACGCGGCCAGAGGTGTTGGATTAGCAACTGCACGTTACGGTTGCCACGGAACTCATTCACGTCCAGTTTGTACGCCAGTTCCACTTCTTTGATGCTGCTGTCCGGCCACTGTGTGGTGTCGATGTTGAAGGCAATGCCGTCCAACAATGGGCCGCCACCGAGCGGTTCGATCATCAGCTTCAGGTGTTTCTCGCCCACCAGCCGCTGTTGCAGGATACGGAACTTGCCGTCAAAGGTTGGCTCAGGAAACGCCTGCCCCCACGGCCCGCCCTCACGCAGAAGCTCTGCGGTGGTCAGGGTCAGTTCCTGCATCATCAGTTCGCCATCCGACCAGATCACGCCTTCCAGCATCGCCGGATCGAGCCATTCGCCGACCAGCTCGCCAAAACGCTGGCGGAACTCGTCAAACTTGGCCTCTTCCAGCGACAAGCCCGCCGCCATCGCATGGCCGCCGAACTTCATCATCAGCCCAGGATTCAGGGTATCGAGCCGCTCCAGCGCATCACGCATATGCAACCCGGCCACCGAGCGGCCAGAGCCTTTCAGAATGCCGTCGCCCGCAGGGGCAAAGGCGATCACCGGGCGATGGAAACGCTCTTTAATGCGCGAAGCCAGAATACCCACCACGCCCTGATGCCATTCTGGGTGATACATCGCTAACCCGTAAGGCAGTTCAGTGGTAGTGCGTTCCAGTTGATCGCACAGCTCCAGCGCCTCCACCTGCATCCCCTGCTCAATCTCACGCCGGGTCTGGTTGAGCGCGTCGAGATCGTTGGCCAGCATACGCGCCTGGGCAATATCGTCGCTCAACAGCATGGCTACGCCGATCGACATATCGTCCAGCCGCCCTGCCGCGTTCAGCCGTGGCCCAAGGGCAAAGCCGAGATCGCTGGCCGCCAATTGCCGCGCATCGCGGTTGGCCACTTCCAGCAGAGCGCGAATACCTGGCCGACACTTGCCAGCCCGGATGCGGTTCAGCCCCTGATACACCAGAATACGGTTGTTGGCATCCAGCGGCACCACGTCCGCCACCGTGCCCAGCGCCACCAGATCCAGCAATTCGGCCAGATTAGGCATAGCCAGCGCACGCTGTTCAAACCAGCCACTTTCACGCAGCTTGGCCCGCAAAGCCAGCATCAGATAAAAGGCAACACCGACACCAGCCAGGGATTTGGAGGGAAAATCGCAGTCACGCAGGTTCGGGTTAACGATCGCCTCTGCCGCAGGCAAAGTATCCCCCGGCAGATGGTGATCGGTGACCAGCACCTGTATTCCCAAGCCGTGCGCAACGTCAACGCCCGCATGCGAGGAAATACCGTTATCGACCGTGACGATCAGCTCAGCACCCCGAGCCGCCGCCTGCTCCACCACTTCGGGACTCAGGCCATAACCATCTTCAAAACGGTTGGGTACCAGATATTCGATGGAGCTACAGCCCATGCTGCGCAAGGCCAGCACCGTCAGTGCGGTACTGGTGGCGCCGTCGGCATCAAAGTCGCCCACCACCATGATGCGGCGGCCATCGGCCAGTGCCTGCTGCAATATCGCTACCGCAGCATCGATACCGCTCAACTGTTGCCAAGGCAACATGCCCTTGACGCTACGCTCCAGCTCCTGCTCGCCCTTAACTCCGCGCAACGCGTATAAGCGGCGCAACAGGGGGGCAGGCTGGCGGGTAAATGGCTGGCATCTGCCGCCTCGCGGCGGCGTAATTGGGTTTTAATACTCACCGTGACTTATTTCGTGGCTGCGGAGGCTGCATGCGCATCCAACATCGCGGCCATCTCTTTCGGCCCTTGGTAGCCAGGGACAACCATGCCGTTTTTCAGCACGATAGCCGGGGTGCCGTTGATACCAAACTGTACGCCCAGCGCATAATGCTGGCTGATATCGGTTTTGCAGGTTGCCGGAGACACCGCGTCGCCCTTCATGGCAGCATCGAAGGCTTTAGCCCGGTCTGCGGTACACCAGATGGAACGCATATCTTTCTCTGCCTGAGATTCCAGCCCCTGACGCGGGAACGCCAGATAGCGCACGGTGATCCCCAGATCGTTGTACTCTTTCATCTGCTCGTGCAGCTTGTGGCAATAGCCACAGGTGATATCGGTAAACACGGTGATCACGTGTTTCTCTTTCGGCGCTTTGTAGACGATCATCTGATCTTTCAGCGCTTCCAGACGGGTCATCAACAGCTGGTTAGTCACGTTGACCGGCTCACCGCCGCTGACGTCATACAGTGGCCCTTGCAACACGTGTTTACCATCTTCCGTCACATACAGCGTGCCGCCTTCGGTCAATACGGTTTTCAAACCGGCGACCGGCGAGGGTTGCACGTCTGCCTGCTTAATGCCCAGGCTACCTAGTGCTTTCTGAATGGCTGCATCGTCAGCATGGGCCGCACCAGTAACCGAAGCCACCAGCAGGGAGAGCAGCATTAAACCTTTTTTCATTCTTCCAATCCTTTCGATCCCTGCGCGTCAGGCGCGCGGGTGATGCTGTTGATGTAGCTGTTTCAATCTTTCAGTGGCTACATGAGTATAAATTTGTGTGGTTGAGAGGTCGCTATGCCCCAATAACATCTGTACGACACGAAGATCGGCCCCATGGTTCAGTAAGTGGGTGGCGAAAGCGTGGCGCAGCACATGCGGAGACAGCCGTTCGCTGTCGATTCCCGCTAGGATCGCATAGTGTTTAATCCGATGCCAGAACGTCTGGCGGGTCATTTGCTGGCTGCGGTTGCTGGGGAACAGCACATCCAGCGTCTGGCCGTTCAGCATCCAGGGCCTGCCGTGTTCCAGATAATTTTCGATCCAGTACACCGCTTCTTCACCCAACGGCACCAGGCGCTCTTTGTTGCCTTTACCGATCACCCGCACCACGCCCTGGCGCAGGCTGACATCGCTGATGGTCAACCCCACCAGTTCCGACACGCGCAACCCGGTGGCATACAACACCTCGAGCATAGCCTTGTCACGCAGCTCCAACGGTTGATCGACGCAAGGTGCCTGTAGCAAGGCCTCAACCTGGGCTTCGCTCAGATCCTTGGGTAACCGCTGCGGTAATTTGGGCGAGGCCAGCAACGCGGTAGGGTCATCCGCCCGCATTTTTTCACGGTTGAGATATTGGAACAGGCGGCGCATCGCGCTTAACAACCGGGCTGAACTGGTCGCTTTATATCCTCCCTCCACCCGTTCGGCGAGAAAGGCCTGTAAGTCCAACGCTTCGGCCTGTAACAGGCTGCGGTTGTTGAGAGCCAACCAACCGGCCAGCGCCTGTAAATCGAGCCGATAAGAGGCCAGCGTATTCTCTGCCAGATTGCGTTCGATCCACAACGCATCCAGGAATTGCTCAATCAGCGCACTGTCTTGCTGTTGCACGCGGTCCTCTCTTGGTTACGTTTATGCCACAGGCATTATGCCTTAAGGTATACTCGTTGCAATTCTACCTACGGCATTATAAATGGTTTAAACATGAAGATTGGTCTGTTTTACGGCTCCAGCACCTGCTACACCGAGATGGCGGCAGAAAAAATCCGTGAGATTCTGGGTGAAGACCTG
Source organism: Serratia sp. 3ACOL1 (assembly GCF_003668775.1). Taxonomy (NCBI): domain Bacteria; kingdom Pseudomonadati; phylum Pseudomonadota; class Gammaproteobacteria; order Enterobacterales; family Yersiniaceae; genus Serratia; species Serratia sp. 3ACOL1. The sequence goes on from NZ_CP033055.1 coordinate 3,374,271, forward strand.
GTCGACCTGCACAACCTGAAAGACGTTTCCCCCAAGCTGATGGAAGACTATTCCATCCTGATCCTGGGTATTCCAACCTGGGATTTTGGTGAGCTGCAAGAGGATTGGGAAGCGATCTGGCCGCAACTGACTGAACTAGACCTGAAAGGCAAGATCGTCGCCATGTACGGGATGGGCGATCAGTTGGGTTATGGCGAATGGTTCCTGGATGCGCTGGGGATGTTACACGACCAGCTTGCCCCACAGGGCGTGCAGTTTATCGGTTTCTGGCCGATTGACGGGTTTGAATTTACCAGCCCCAAACCGCTCAGCGCCGACGGCAAACACTTTGTTGGCCTGGCGCTGGATGAAGTGAATCAATACGACCTGAGCGAAGAACGCCTGCAACAGTGGTGTGAACAGATCCTGTTGGAGATGGAACCTCTGCTGTAACGCAACCGGCGCAGCATGCTGCGCCCCTACATCACGAACTCCGAGCTAAATTTGTAGGGGTCGAACATGTTCGACCCGACAATCTTACTTCCACAATCTGAAGCGGCTCTCGCCATTACTGGCTGGCGTCTCAGCGGTTTCTGGTTCGGCAGCGTTGCCCTTCAAGCGAGCCGGGTCGGCCACCTGATACCAGTCCAGCTTACGTGTCAGCAGCATAATGCCCGCCAGAACCCCGAACAGCAGCACCGACCCTAATACCAGCGCGTTATCTTCCGACTGCAACAGCATATACAGAATGCCATACAGCAATAGCAGACTGGCGGCGAACAGCATCCCACGGCGCATCCCGCGCAGTACCGCACTGAGGTAGAAGGCAATCAGTCCACTACAGGCCACGCTTGCCAGCAGGTAGGCTACGTCGAACCCCAGATGTTCCGAGAAAGCCAGCAGGATCAGGTAGAACAGCACCAGAGCCGCCCCCACCAGCAGATACTGGATTGGGTGCACCCGCAGACCGGTCAGGGTTTCGAACAGGAAGAACGCCATAAACGTCAGCCCCAGGAACAGCACCGCATACTTCACCGCCCGCTCGGTCAGTTGATAGTGATCGACCGGTTCGATCAGGCTGGTGGTGAAGGTCGGCAGCTTTTCCTCTTCCATAATGCCGTTGTCATACATGAAGGCGCTATTGATGTTGTTGGCAAACCAGGTGCTGCGCCAGCGGGCAGAGAAGCCTCTATCGGTCACCTTGCGCTCATCCGGCAGGAAGTTGCCCAGGAAGTTCGGGTGCGGCCAGTTGCTTTGCAGCAGCAGTTCGGAACTACGCCCTACCGGCACCAGGGACAAGCTGCTGGTCCCTGCCAGGTTCAGTGTGAAATCCGCCGTCAGCCCTTCTTTCTGCAACGAGGCCAGGGCTAGAGGCGCATGGATCCCCTGAGAAAGCCCGCTGACCAAAGTACCCGGCTCAAACTTGGCCTGCTGTTGAATGCCGTTGAGGGCAGAAATGCTTTTGATACCGCGAGAATCGCTCAATGACACCATCAGGAAGGGTTGGCCAACCGTGATGTTGCTATGCTGCAAATCCTCCAGATCGGGTTGGCCGAATTTCACCTGGAAATCCAGTGGCCCCTGATACACCTGAGTCTGGTAGATACCCAGCTTGCGGATCTCAACGTTTGGCCTGCCATTCACCACCAAGGATTCGGGCAAGACAAAGCGTTGATAGCGGCTGGTCTCTATCTTGATTTCACCTTTTTCATTCTTCTTCTCTTCTCGCAAGGTGTAAGGGATCACGATCACTGGCCCAAGAATACGCTGCGCCCGGCTGGTGCTTTCACTCACTTGCCCCACCACGCTCTGGCGATAGCCGCTGCGTTCCTGTACCACATCCATGAGCATACCCACCGGGATCATCATCAGGATCATCAATCCCAGCAGGGTGGTTATTTTCCAAAACAGTACCGATTTAAACATCGTGGCAGACTCCTTGTAGGTAATGTCGCTACGATAAAGTCGGCAAGTGAAATCAGAATGTGGTTATGTGAAGAGAAGGTGAAGTGCGGGCAATAAGTTGTAATCAGAGAGGTAAAGTGAGGATAGCCTTCGCGCCGGTGGGTTGCAGGTTTTGCAAACGGATGGTGCCACGATGCAGGCGCGCCACTTCCTGCACAAAGTTCAGGCCCAGGCCGCTGCTCTTGGGTTTATCTTCCCGCGCCAGGGAATAGAAGCGTTCAAACACTTTATCCAGCGCATAGTCGGGTATGCCGCTGCCGGTATCGCAAATGGTGATCTGGTAGTGATGCTCTAACCGCTCGCCATCGATACTGACCGAGCCACCTGCTGGGGTGAAATCCAGGGCGTTATCCAGCAGGTTGCTCAGTGCCTGCCCCAGTAAAAAGGCATCCCCGGTCACTGAGGTTTCAGCTAACTCTCCCAGTTTGATCGTGACACCACGCTGCGCGGCCTGTGCTTCTTTACCCGCGACAATCTGCCGGACTAACGGCACCATCGCTACCGCAGCCAATTCCAAACCGGGCCGGCTTTCTAACTGCGCCTGCACCAACAGCTTATCGACCAATTGCTGAATGCGGGCGCTCTGCTGTTCGATGTTGGTCAAAAAGCGTTTCGCCGTCGCGGGAGGCGGTGATTCCTGCAAGAGTTCCGCCGCGCCACGGATCGCCGCCAGCGGGCTTTTCAACTCGTGAGTCAGGGTATGCACATACTGCTCAATATAGGCCTTGCCCTCCAGCTTCATGCGCATGCTTTCCAGCGCTTGCGCCAGTTGGGTCAACTCAACGCTGCCCATGCGTGGTAACGGCACCGCCTCGCCGTGCGCCACTCCGTCGGCATAACGCACCAGACGGTTAATCGAGCGGTTAATCCACCAGACGAAGCCCAGGCCGATCGCCAGCGCAATCCCCAGAAGCACCGCGCCCGCCAGCAAAATACGCCGCTCGCTGCGGCGGATCACCGGAGCCATGGTGCTGTTGGGCTTGCCGACGCTCAACACGCCGATAATCTGCCCTTGCTCTACCACCGGTGCGGCGACATACATCACCGAACTGCTCTCATCTTCGGCAATCGTTCGGGTGCTACGCGCACCGTATTGGCCACGTAATGTCAGATAAACATCGTTCCAGCGGGAGTAATCCTGCCCCAGCGCCTGGCCCGATGAATCGAAAATCACCTTGCCGCGCCCATCGGTAAGATAGACGCGATATTCGTTACGATCTTTGCGGATCCCGGCGATATTGGCCCCGATCGGCCTCTTATTAAGCTGGGCGATAGCCTGTGCTAACTGGCCTTTTGCCGCATCCCCATGTCTCATATCCAGCCGCGCCACCTGCGCCAGCAGGTTGGCAGTATCCACCAGAGTGCCTTCGGTGGCACGCCGTACGCCAGGTTTGACCTCCTGAACGAAAATGCTCAGTACGAAATAGCCCGCCACCGCCACAATCAGGAAATAGCCCAACAGCAGGCGCAGGCCAATCCTCATGGTTGGCGGCTCACGCTATAGCCTAAGCCACGATGGGTATGGATCGGGGGTTCTGCGGCGTCGATCGCCCGCAGTTTGGCCCGCAGCGTTTTGATATGAGTATCGACGGTACGATCCAGGCTCTCTTCCGCCTGGGCCCAAACGATATCCATCAACTGCTGGCGGGAGAACACCCGGCCAGGCGCTTGCAACAGGGTTTTCAACAACAGGAATTCATAGCGGGTCAGCGGCAGCGGCTGTTGGTGGTAGCAGATCGTGGCCCCCTCTTCATCCAGGCTGAAGGCACCAAAATGATAGAGAGTCGGCTGCTGCAAGCGCTGCTGTTTGTGTAAACGCCGCAGGATCGTGCGTACACGAGCGCTAACCTCACGCGGGGAAAAGGGTTTGGCGACATAGTCATCGGCACCGATTTCCAGCCCGATCAGGCGATCGAGCTCGCCGCTACGGGCGGTAAGGAACAGGATCGGTAAATCCGCCGCCTGCGCCAGCAGCCGACGGCAAAGCTCAAAACCGTTGATATCGGGCAGACCGACGTCGAGGATCACCAACGCCGGTAAGCCCTGTTGCAGAGCCTGCAAAGCAGGCTCGCCACGTTCAAACCAACGCACCTGAAAGCCTTCGCTCTCCAGGGTATAAATCAGCGTATCCGCAATGCTGGGCTCGTCTTCTACCAGCCAAAGCAGCGGTTTCATTATACGTCCTCGTCGGTAGCGGATTGTTCAAACAACAACCCCTGACGCAGTTGGCGCCAATCCGCTTTGCTCATGGAATCCGAAGCCAACCACAGCCGATGGCGTTTCTTGCCGTCGATCTGCTGAAGCGACAGTAAAATACCGAACCCAGGCATCCAGGGCTTGTTCACCATCAGCCATTCCTGGCCATGCCACTCAATCCGGCGTTCAGCCAGCAACCGCAGTTCTCCCTGCCTGGATGCAATGCGCTTTTGGCTGCGAATGCACTCAAACACCACCAACGTCAACAGCACCAACCAAATCGGGCCATAGCCTTCCGGCCACGGGGCGATCAGGATCAGCAAAATCAGCAGGCCGTGAGTCAACAACGAGATTAACTGGGTACGCCAGGAAACGCGGACATCACATCGCCACTGGGCCACGGGCTTTATTTCGCGTTTGGATCAGGGACACCATTCTCTGCAGATCTTGATCGTGCGGAGCGCCATGATTCATCAGCCAGTTAAACAAATCGGGGTCGTCACATTCGAGCAAGCGGATGAATACGGCCTTGTCTGCATCACTCAGCGTATCGTATTCATGTTCGAAAAACGGCATGATCGAGATATCCAACTCGCGCATGCCGCGGCGGCAGGCCCAGTGAATACGTGCTTTATTATTAATATCCATGTTGTTATGACTAACCTCTTTTCGGCATGGCTTGCCATGCTCTTGGGCAACCGACACTTGGTATGGCAACGCGCGCGCAATTTAATTCCGTCAGCCAACGATTTGGGTGCAATTGGGTCTCGTTGGCCGTAAGCGCCTAGAGTAACAATTTGACATACTCGCCGGGAAGGGCGTTCACCCAACAAAACGTAAAATGTCAAAAAAAGCGCTGCCTGGTAATAACTGTTTGCAAAGCCAGCCACCTCTTTTACCATGGTAGCAACCCCAACAGGTATGCTAAACATGCAGCAGGAACCGATTATGGCGTTCAATATTCCTTTTCCACCCCGTCAACCTTCCGCCTCTTCCCATCTGCCACTGACGCTGATCTCACTGGAAGATTGGGCCATGGTGCAGTTGAGCGGGCCAGACACGGTAAAATATCTTCAGGGCCAGGTAACGGCTGATATCGACAAACTGGCGGCCGATCAACACGTGCTGTGCGGCCATTGCGATGCCAAAGGCAAAATGTGGAGCAATCTGCGTTTATTCCACCGCGGTGAAGGCTTTGCCTATCTTGAGCGCCGCAGCGTGCTGGAAAGCCAACTGGCGGAAATAAAGAAATACGCGGTGTTCTCTAAAATCACCATCGCGGCAGACAGCGATGCGGTGCTGCTGGGCCTAGCTGGCCTTGAGGCTCGGGCCGCATTGGCGAAGATGTTTAGCACCCTGCCGGATGCAGAACATCAAGTAGTGCAAGACGGCGATACCACCTTGCTGCACTTTGCGCTGCCAGAAGAACGTTTTGTGCTGATTACCACGGCAGAAACCGCCGCTCTGCTAGCTTCCAAGCTGGAAGGTCAGGCTGAACTGAACGACAGCCGTCAATGGCTGGCACTGGATATCGAGGCCGGTTATCCGGTGATTGATGCTGCAAACAGTGCACAGTTGATCCCTCAGGCGACCAATCTACAGGCGCTGGACGGGATCAGCTTCAGTAAAGGCTGCTACACCGGGCAGGAAATGGTAGCTCGTGCCAAGTTCCGGGGAGCCAACAAACGTGCCCTGTACTGGCTGGAAGGTAAAAGCAGTCAGGTTCCACAGGCGGGTGACGATCTGGAGTTGAAGCTGGGTGAAAACTGGCGCCGTACCGGCACCGTATTGGCGGCAAGCTCGCTGGCTAACGGGACACTGTGGGTGCAGGTGGTAATGAATAACGATCTGGAAGCGGACAGCGTGCTGCGCGTACGCGATGATGCCAGCAGCCAGTTAACCATCAAGCCTCTGCCTTACTCACTGGCAGAAGAAAAGTAAATGGTTTGGCCGCAGGCATCGCGCCTGCGGCCAGACGAGTTATTCGTCCAATTCCCCATCACGCGGCACCAGATAAATCAGCACCAGCAAAATAGTGACAAAGAAGCGGAAGGCATCGGGCACCCCGTTCCACTGTTTTGACATCCACATGCCAAACCACTCACCACCAACCGACATAAAGGCCACCTGCCAGGTGAGGAAGCCTAACGTCAACCCTGCGATGGCAAAGGTCTTGGCACGGTTAAAGCTGGCCGCAGGCAATTTCAGGCCGCACAGCAGGCGGATCCCCCCAATCCAACACAAAATAGCAGTGAGGGTTTCCAACGCAATAATGCCGATATACCCCACCTGATGCAGCCATGGCGACTGAATGGAACGATAGGTGATAGTGGCATCAGGGAAGATCGTATCCATCATAAAAACATGGCGTACGAAGGCGAAGTTGGTGTCGTAATCGGTGATATTGCCAAAGGCCACCAGTGAGGCAAATAGCGCGATAGCGCAAACCAGCAGGGCTTTGGATAAACGAACGATCATAGTGAAGAGTCCTGGGTAATGATTAAAGGCACCGGGAGGTGCAAACTACCCCATAGATCTCAAGATGCAGGTCAGCCAGCAGCAAGCGCAGCCAACCCCCTGCGACTTGAAAGCGAGGGGTTTGGCGGGCTCAGAAATAAAGCTAAGGCTTGCTGGATACCCGAAAGAAACAAGCGCCTCTTTTTAACCCAAAAGAAACGCTTTGGCAATATATCGACAACAGATGGGCGGATTATACGTAAAGGTAGATCGCCATGAAGTGGCACACACTGCCGCCGAGCACAAAACCGTGCCATATCGCATGGCCAAAGCGGAAGCGTTTCGAGGCGTAGAAAATCACCCCTAGCGTATACACCACGCCCCCCACCGCCAGTAAAGTGACTCCACCGACGTCCAGGCGCATTGCCAACTGGTAGATCACGATCAGCGATAGCCAGCCCATGGTCAGATAGGTCACCAGCGACAGCACCTCGAAACGGTGCGCAAATGCCAGTTTGAAGATCACGCCGAACAGCGCCAGCCCCCAGATCACCACCATCAGCCCTCGCGCCAACGGTGAGTCCAGCCCCACCAGCAGGAACGGCGTATAGGTTCCGGCGATCAGCAGGTAGATGGCGCAGTGGTCAAATTTTTTCAGCCAGTGCTTGGCTCTTTGATGTGGAATAGCATGGTACAGCGTGGAAGCCAGGAACAGCAGGATCATACTGCCGCCATATAGGCTATAACTGGTAATGGCCGTTACCCCAGCGCCGTCGTTTACCGCCTGAACCAACAGCAGCACCAGGCCGACAATCCCAAACACCAAGCCAATACCGTGGCTAATGCTGTTGGCAATTTCCTCTGCCCATGGATAAGCCGTGGCGGGCAACTGGTCGGCCCCGGCTTTCACTTCGTCCTTTTTCCCCATAACGCGCAACTCCTCAAAACAACGCATATTGTGCGAATTAACCGCAAATGAGATTAACTGAGAACGATTCCAGTGTACACGTGTACGCTAAAATAAAACTGTGAGCGCTTGTAACACCACGCTAACATCGAAATCCTCAGCCCGCTGGGCTACAATCGATATGCTTTGCACCCTATGGATTTCAGTTACGGCTGGAAGACGGCGGGTATCCCATCATTCACCTCGAGGTTCGTACCATGTCATCCGCTGTACCCGCGTTAGACTTTGGCTCCATGACTCAAACCATCCAGTTTCTGATGGAAATCGACAAACTTAAAAGCGTGCAACGCCGTACCAAGGTGATGGGCACCCAACGTCAGGAAAACTCGGCCGAGCACAGTTGGCACTTTGCCATTGCGGCTTTGAGCCTGGCCCCTTATGCCAGCGATGAAGTGGATATTCAGCGCGTGATCCAGATGGCCCTGCTGCACGATATCGTCGAGATCGATGCCGGTGACGTTATGGTTTACGATCTGGCGGCACGGGCGGCGATCCACGATCAGGAAGTGGCGGCGGCAAAACGGCTGTTCGGGATATTACCTGAACCTCAACGCGGGGTTTTCACCGCGCTGTGGCAGGAATATGAAGCAGGCGAAAGCGCCGATGCCCGCTTTGCGCTGGTGCTGGATCGCTGCATGCCAATGCTGATGAACCTGCACAATGGCGGTCAGAGCTGGGTAGAGAATGATATCAGCCTGCAGCAGGTATTGGACCGTAATACGATGATTGCCGATATCAATCCTGAGCTGTGGCACTATTTGGAGCAGCATTTGCAGGATGCACAGCGTAAAGGCTGGCTGAAGTAATGCCCCTCACCCTAACCCTCTCCCACAGGGAGAGGGGACTTAACGTGCTACATATTAGCTTCTGTATTCGTCCCCTAAATCGCCCCGTTAAAGATTAACACCTATACCTGATTACGACTCAGTACTAGCTCCCTCTTTCCCACAGGGAGAGGGGACTTAACGTGCTACATATCAGCTTCTGTATTCGTCCCCTAAATCGCCCCTGTTAAAGATTAACACCTATACCTGATTACGACTCAGTACTAGCTCCCTCTCCCTGTGGGAGAGGGTTGGGGTGAGGGGATACCGCAATTGCCGTGCTTAACGACCGCCAGCGGCTTCGATAAAAGTGCCGGTGACGTAGGACGCCGCATCGGAAAGCAGCCAGGCAACAGCTTGCGCCACTTCCTCTGGCTGACCACCCCGCTGCATTGGCAACGCTGACTTCACCCGATCTACCCGCCCCGGCTCTCCTCCGCTGGCATGCATCTCGGTATAAATACAACCTGGCCTTACACAGTTGACGCGTATCCCCTGTGCCGCCACTTCCAACGCCAGACCGGTAGTCAACGTATCCACAGCCCCTTTTGACGCCGCATAGTCGATATATTCCCACGGGGCCCCCAGACGCGACGCAGCGGAAGACACATTGACGATCGCTCCGCCCTGCCCACCATGGCGTAGAGCCATACGTTTTACCGCTTCGCGGCAGCAGAGAAAATACCCGGTGACGTTGGTCGTCAGCACCTTATTGATCCGCTCGGCGGTGAGTTGCTCAATGCTCGCCTGTTGGAACAGAATGCCCGCGTTATTGACCAGAGCGCCGATTGGCCCCAGCGTGGCCTCCAATTCAGCAAACATCGCCACCATTTCTGCTTCTTCAGCGATATCGGCTTGCAGTGCCTGCGCCTTGCCACCCTGTTGGCGGATTTGCGCCACTACCTGCTCAGCCGCCTCACTATCGCGCAGATAATTGACGCCCACCGCATAGCCTTGTTGGGCTAATAATAATGCCGTCGCGCGGCCTATCCCACGGCTGGCACCGGTCACTAATACTACTTTTGTCATTTCTGTTCCTTAACTGCGCTTAGTCGCGGATGCGGATAACGGAGCGGGTATCGCTTTTCTTGTTGATATCCCACGCTTCGGCAATATCGGCAAAGGCATGTTCCTGGGTATCGACACTGATTTTTCCTTCCGCTGCCAGTGCAAGAATATCGGCCACGATGGTTTTTAATTGCGGGATCGGCGGGAAGTTGCCCGTGCCACTACCCAGGATCTGCAACTGCGTACTGCGCAGCACCGCCGCAGGCAAACTAATGGTAGGCCCAGCCATGGAGCCTACGTTCACCAAGCGGATGCCCAGCCCACCAGCATGAGAGGAAAGATCGTGATTATTGAAGGTCGCCAGCAGTGCCTCCGTAGCGGGCCCCCAGATATAATCCACCACCACGTCATAGCCTTGCGGCCCCGCAGCGGCGGTAAAGGCTTGCTGTAGTTCAATGCCCTCAAGGCTCAGATCCACCGTGGCATCCACTGCTAACGCATCCAGAACGCTCTGCCGCCGTCCAGCCGCGACAATTCGCCCGGCACCAGCCTGACGTGCCGCCGCAACCGCCAGCTTGCCTGAAGTGCCCGTCGCGCCAATGATCAAGACGGTTTCCCCTGGCTGAATATTGGCACGCCAGAACAGCGGCAACCATGCCGCCAGCGCCGGATTGATCAACGCTGCGGCGGTCGCATCATCCAGCGCATCGGGCACTGGAACCGTCCATGACGCAACGGTACGCTCGGCCAATGCGCCGTATGGCTGGCGAAAAGAAGCAAAGTACACCCGCTGCCCATCTGGTGTTCTGCCTACACCATCGGTGCCGGGGACAAACGGCAGATCCTTCGGGCTGGAGTAGTGTTTACCAGCCACAATGGCGCGATCCAACTGTTTGATACCGGCAACCATCACTTCGATAGCCACTTCGCCGTCTAATGGCTGTGGGGCAGCAAAAACGCCTAACTGTGGTGCCTGACCTAACGTATTAACGACTGCCGCTTTCATACCGTTTCCTTGTTCGTTCGGGTGACCCGTTACTCAGTGAACAGCAATCACTGTGGAGCTGCAATAAAAAAGGGACACGGCATCATGCAGTGTCCCTCGATCATCATTTTGGCAGATGGTGTTATTCGTAGTCGCTCATCGGTACGCAAGAGCAGAACAGATTACGATCGCCGTAAACATCATCCAGGCGCTTCACGCTCGGCCAGTATTTATTCTCACGTACGCCAGCTATCGGGAATACCGCCAGCTCGCGGCTGTAAGCATGCTGCCAGTCGTTAACCAGTTCCGCCTGCACGTGCGGTGCGTTAACCAATGGGTTGTCTTCCAGTGGCCATTCGCCTTGCTGCACGCGGTCAATCTCACTGCGGATAGCCAGCATCGCATCGATAAAGCGATCCAGTTCCACTTTGTTTTCCGACTCGGTCGGTTCAACCATCAGCGTGCCTGCTACCGGGAATGACATGGTCGGCGCATGGAAACCGTAGTCGATCAGGCGCTTGGCGATATCCATCTCGCTAATGCCGGTCTCTTCTTTCAGCGGACGAATATCCAGAATACATTCGTGCGCCACGCGGTGATCGCGGCCGGTATACAGCACCGGATAAGCGTCTTTCAGACGAGTGGCGATGTAGTTGGCATTCAGGATCGCCACCTGGCTGGCCTGCTTCAGCCCTTCCGCGCCCATCATGCGGATATACATCCAGCTGATAGGTAAGATAGAGGCGCTGCCGAACGGTGCGGCAGAAACCGCGCCCTGCTGGGTGGTAACGCCATCAATCTGCACCACGCTGTGGCCTGGTACGAAAGGTGCCAGATGAGACTTCACGCCGATAGGTCCCATGCCTGGGCCGCCACCGCCGTGAGGGATACAGAAGGTTTTATGCAGGTTGAGGTGCGATACGTCCGCGCCGATATAGCCCGGCGTGGTGATCCCCACCTGCGCGTTCATGTTGGCACCGTCCAGGTAAACCTGGCCGCCAAACTGATGCACGATCTGGCACACTTCGCGGATGGTTTCTTCATACACGCCGTGGGTTGACGGGTAGGTCACCATGATGCACGACAGGGCTTCCCCGGCCTGCTCGGCTTTCACCCGCAGATCGTGCAGATCGATGTTGCCGTTCTTGTCACAGGCCACGACCACCACGCCCATGCCCGCCATCTGGGCAGAAGCCGGGTTGGTACCGTGCGCCGAGCTTGGGATCAGGCAGATATTACGCCCAGCCTCATTGCGGCTTTCATGGTAGCGACGGATCGCCAGCAGACCGGCATATTCGCCCTGCGCGCCCGAGTTAGGCTGCATGCACACCGCATCGTAACCGGTCAGTTGCACCAACCATTGTGAAAGCTGCCCAATCATCACTTGATAACCTGCGGCCTGCTCCGGTGGGCAGAACGGGTGCAGTTCAGAGAATTCAGGCCAGGTGATCGGGATCATTTCCGCAGCGGCGTTCAGCTTCATGGTGCAGGAGCCCAGCGGGATCATCGCCTGGTTCAACGCCAGATCTTTACGCTCAAGACGGTGCATATAACGCATCATCTCGGTTTCGCTGTGATAGCGGTTAAATACCGGATGCGTGAGGATCGGATCTTTACGCAGCATTACCGCCGGGATCGACTGGCTGTTTTTGCTCACGACGGCATCCAGCGCATCGATATCCAAACCGTGGTTATCGCCGACCAACAGGGCAAACAGCGTCTGCACATCTTCACGGGAAGTCGCTTCATCCAGGGTGATGCCTACTGCCCCATGGATATCGGTACGCAGGTTGATGCCAAAGCCCAGCGCGCGTTCCAGCACCGCCGCCTTGTCTTTCACTTCCACGGTCAGCGTGTCGAACCAGGTTTGATGGCGCAGTGTCAGGCCCGCTTGTTGCAGGCCAGCGGCCAGAATATCGGTCAGGCGATGGATACGCCCGGCAATACGTTGCAGGCCTTGTGGACCATGGTACACCGCATACAGGCTGGCGATATTGGCCAGCAGCACCTGCGAGGTACAGATATTCGAGTTGGCCTTTTCGCGGCGGATATGTTGCTCACGAGTTTGCATCGCCATGCGTAGCGCGGTATTGCCGGCAGCATCGCGGGACACCCCGATAATACGGCCAGGCATCGCGCGTTTGAATTCGTCACGGCAGGCGAAGAACGCCGCGTGTGGGCCACCGTAGCCCATTGGTACGCCAAAGCGTTGCGCAGAACCGAATACCACGTCGGCTCCTTGCTTGCCCGGTGCCGTCAGCAGCACCAGCGCCATGATATCGGCTGCCACGCTGGTGATGATTTTACGCGTTTTCAGCTCTGCCAACAGGGCGCTGTAATCGTGCAGTTCACCAGTGGTGCCAACCTGTTGCAGCAGTACGCCAAACACGCCTTGCAGCTCCAACACCTTCGCCGGTTTGTCGACGATCACGTCAAAGCCAAAGGTTTCGGCACGGGTACGGACCACGTCCAGCGTTTGTGGGTGCACATCGTCAGCCACAAAGAAGCGGTTGGCGTCTTTCAGTTTGCTGGCACGTTTGGCCAACGCCATCGCTTCTGCGGCAGCGGTAGCTTCATCCAGCAAGGAGGCAGAGGCCAGATCCAGCCCGGTCAGATCGAGAGTCAGCGTCTGGAAGTTGAGCAGCGCCTCAAGGCGGCCTTGCGACACTTCCGGCTGATAAGGGGTATAAGCGGTATACCAGCCTGGGTTTTCCAGCATGTTGCGCAGGATCACCGGCGGCGTCAGCACCGCGCTGTAGCCCATACCGATATAGGATTTGTAGCGCTGATTCTGTGAGGCAATCGCCTTCAGTTCGGCCAGCGCCTGATGTTCCGTGGCCGCATCGCCTACCGGCGGAGGCCCTGGCAGTTGGATATCGGCTGGCACAATCTGTTGGATCAGCGCGCTGAGCGAGCGAGCGCCCACGGCTTCCAGCATCTGCTGCTGTTGCTCTGCGGAAGAGCCGATGTGGCGCTCGATGAACGCTTCGCTGTGTTCAAGTTGGCTGAGTGTCTGAGTCATTGCTACAAATTCCTGAATGCTTGCGGGGTACGGGATATAGCCTGAACTGCAAAACGCCCCACAGGTAGGTGGGGCGTGATAGTGATTATTCGTCGATGGAGGCCTGGTAAGCACCCGCATCTAGCAGCTTGTCTAGCTCTGCCGCATCGGATGCCTTGATGCGGAACAGCCAACCTTCGCCGTATGGCTCGCTGTTGACCAGCTCCGGGGAGCTTTCCAGTTCGCCGTTAACCGCGATGATCTCACCGCTGATTGGCGCGTAAATATCGGAAGCGGCCTTGACCGACTCCGCAACGGCACAGTCATCGCCCGCGGAAACCGTGGTGCCGACTTCCGGCAGATCGACAAAGACCATATCGCCCAGCAGTTCCTGCGCGTGTTCGGTGATACCGACAACATATTCACCGTTGCCTGCGTCACGCACCCACTCATGGGAGGTGGCGTATTTCAATTCTGTTGGCACATTGCTCATTGGCCTGCTACTCCTTCGAAGAATAAAAACTAATTGATCAGTGACTTACCGGCACGTACAAAACCTGGCTTACAGACTTTCACTGGCATTTCACGGTTACGGATCTGTACGATAGCCTGCTCACCGATACCGGCCGGAACCCTTGCCAACGCAATGCTGAAGCCCAAGGTTGGCGAGAAAGAACCGCTGGTGATCACCCCAACCTGGGGTTGACCGTTCGCATCGGTGAAATGCACCGGCAGCTCATTACGTAATACGCCTTTTTCCGTCATGATCAAGCCGACCAGTTGTTCGGTGCCATTTTCACGCTGCTGTTCCAACGCTTCACGGCCGATAAACTGACGATCCTGCGGTTCCCAGGCAACGGTCCAGCCCATATTGGCAGCCAGTGGTGAAACGCCTTCGTCCATTTCCTGGCCGTAGAGGTTCATACCGGCTTCCAGGCGCAGGGTGTCGCGGGCACCCAGTCCGGCAGGTTTGACCCCAGCGGCCAGCAGTTTCTGCCAGAAATCCACCACCTGCTCTTTTGGCAGGGCAATTTCATAGCCCGCTTCGCCGGTATAGCCGGTGGTAGCAATAAACAGGTCACCCGCCTGCACGCCGAAGAACGGCTTCATGCCTTCCACAGCCTGCTTCTGTTCTGGGGTAAATAAGGTGGCGGCGCGCTCTTTGGCCTGTGGACCTTGCACCGCAACCAGCGCCAGATCGTCACGCACCGTCAGCTCAACGTTGTACGGAGCCGCATGCTGTTCGATCCAGGCCAGATCCTTTTCGCGGGTGGCGGAGTTCACCACCAGGCGGAAATAGTCTTCGGTAAAGAAATAGACGATCAGATCGTCGATCACGCCGCCGGACGCATTCAGCATGCCGGTATACAGCGCTTTACCAGATTGAGTGAGTTTGGCGACATCGTTCGCCAACAGGTAACGCAGGAATTCACGGGTACGAGCACCGCGCAGATCCACGATGGTCATATGGGAGACATCGAACATGCCGGCATCCTGACGCACGGCGTGGTGTTCATCAATCTGGGAGCCATAGTGCAGCGGCATCATCCAGCCATGAAAATCAACCATGCGCGCACCGCACGCCACGTGCTGGTCGTACAGTGGGGTTTGCTTTGCCATCTTTTCCCTCTTTCCACTCAAGTAGCCGAAGACAGGGTGTTATTACGCAATAAGGCGGGTGTAGCTCGCGGGCCTGATTGCGCGAAACACGCTGGCTGCTCAACACAAATTGCCTCGCCAATGGTCAACGACGCAAACGATACCTTTGCCCTGACGTTAACACCGAACGCCCCTATTAACCATAAGTTAAAATAGGCTCGACCGGGTTCAGGGTCGGTAAAATGCCGCGTTAGTTTGCAGAGTTTTTCACTGGAAAAATGCGCTTTGAGGCACAAAATTAACAATTAAAGCGGCAAAAATCCGAAGTTATATAACAAACAGAGGCTGGGATAGAGAATTTCGGTTTTTGATAACCGACCATGGAATTAGAAAAAGTAATGAGAAATTCTGCCTGAAATTAGAATTTCTCAAACGAAGGGAGGTATAAGGGAAATCGATGACGGGTAAACATGCAGATTAGCGGGCGCGGCATGTGGCCCCCCCTACGACGTAGTGAATCGGTCAAGTTTTTGCCGCAACGCCATGGTTGCTGAAGTATTCGGCCGTAGGGGCGCGCCGCATGCTGCGCCCGTTTGACAGCTACACTGGTTTTAGGCGAGCCAGTCCGGCAGATCGTTAAGCCCCATGGCCTGCCGCACCAGTTTCGGCTTCACGCCCGGCAGGCTGTCGGCCAACCTTAAGCCCACGTCACGCAGCAGCTTCTTCGCCGGGTTATGGCCTGCAAACAGTTCGCGGAACCCTTGCATGCTCGCCAGCATCACTGCGGCACCGTGCTTGCGGCGGCGCTCATAACGGCGCAGATACAGATGTTGGCCGATATCCTTGCCCTGGCGTTGCAGGCGCTTCAGCTCGGATATCAGCTCGGCGGCGTCCATAAAGCCCAGGTTCACGCCCTGCCCGGCCAGCGGATGCACGGTGTGTGCCGCATCCCCCACCAGCGCCAGACGATGGGCGGCAAAGCTGCGGGCGTATCGCCCGGTAAGCGGGAAGGTCAGCCGCTCGCTTTCGAGCTGGCAGTTACCCAAACGCATATCGAAGGTCATTGCCAGTTCCCGGTTAAAGGCTTCCGGTTCCAGCTGTTGCAGCCGTTCAGCTTCTTCTGGCGCAACCGACCAGACGATCGAACTCAAATGCGGATCGCTAAACGGCAGGAAGGCCAGGATCCCTTCGCCATGAAACACCTGGCGGGCCGTGGCCAAATGGGGCTCTTCGGTGCGAATGGTGGCCACCAGCGCGCTGTGG
Source organism: Serratia sp. 3ACOL1 (assembly GCF_003668775.1). NCBI lineage: Bacteria > Pseudomonadati > Pseudomonadota > Gammaproteobacteria > Enterobacterales > Yersiniaceae > Serratia > Serratia sp. 3ACOL1. The sequence continues at coordinate 3,390,515 of NZ_CP033055.1, forward strand.
CGGTAGTCCCAGAAGGTCAACGGGATATCGGCGTGCTGGCGCAGCCAGGAGTTGGCTCCGTCGGCCCCGATCATCAGTCGGGCGGTTAACATGCGGCCATCTTCCAACGTGACGAAGGCGTCGTTTTCCCCCCATGCCACCTGTTTCAGCGCGGCCGGAGCGAGCAGTGTCACATCGGCCAAGGTGGCCGCCTTGTGCCACAGCGCCTGCTGGATCACCTCGTTTTCAATGATATGGCCGAGATGGCTGAAACCACATTCGTCGCCGCGAAACGCGATCTTACCGAAGCTGTCACGATCCCAGACTTCCATCGCGTTATACGGGCTGGCGCGCAGGTTGCGAATCTCATCCCACACGCCAATGCTTTGCAGCAAGCGCTCGCTGGCGGCGTTAATGGCAGATACGCGCAACGCGGGTTGTTCTGGCAACGGCGATAGTTCCGGCTGCCGTTGTTCCAGCACCGCGACGCGCAGGCCACTTCCCTGCAAGCCGCAGGCCAGTGCCAATCCCACCATACCGCCACCGGCGATAATCACATCAAATGATTGCATGCTGCTTGAGTTCCTTAAATTTGCCCCTCACCCCAACCCTCTCCCACAGGGAGAGGGAGCTGATTTGGTGACTTTTATCAAAATATTGCCCCACTTCGGCAAGGCAGGTAGGGCAAAAATTAGTGTTCATCCCAACGTCGGCCTAACTCTATCCCACTAGGGAGAGGGAGCTGATTTAGTGACTTTTATCAAAATATTGCCCCACTTCGGCAAGGCAGGTAGGGCAAAAATTAGTGTTCATCCCAACTTCGGCCTCACTCTATCCCACAAGGGAGAGGGAGCTGATTTGGCGACTTTTATCAAAATATTGCCCCACATCGGCAAGGTGGTAGGGCAAAAATTAGTGTTCATCCCAACTTCGGCCTAACTCTATCCCACCGGGAGAGGGAGTTGGTACGGTGACAACAGTCAACATTCTGACCGACTTCAGCACATAGCTAAGGGAAAAATTAGCGTTCAACCCAACCTAACGTGCGTTTGGCAAAGGCATCGCGCATGGCCGGTAGCTGCTCCATTGCCATCAGCCCCAGATTACGCCCGGCGACCAGCGGCGCGTAGCTATTGGCAAACAGGCGGATCAAACCGTCGGTGACGCCAATAGTCGCCTGCTGATCCTGTTGCCGACGTTGCTGATACTGGCCCAATAACGCATAGGCACCCAAATCGGTGCCAGCCTGCGCGGCTTCTGCCAAGGTTTCCGCCAGCGACATCACGTCTCGCAAACCCAGATTGAATCCCTGCCCGGCGATCGGATGCAGCGTCTGCGCCGCGTTGCCAACCAGCGCCAGACGGTGGCTAACGTGCTGATTGGCCTTCAGCAGGCTAAGAGGGTAACTGTGGCGCTTACCCGCCTTCAGTATCTTACCCAGCCGCCAGCCGAAGGCCTGTTGCAGCTCACTGAGAAAACGCTCATCACTCCAGCTATCGACCTGCTGACGATTTTCCCGTGCATGGCACCAAACCAACGAGCTACGCCCACCAGACATCGGCAACAGCGCCAACGGCCCATAGCGGGTGAAACGTTCGAACGCCCGCCCTTGCGGAGCCTCGGCCGTCGAAACGTTGGCAATGGTGGCAAACTGCGGGTAATCACTCTGCTGCCACTGGATATTGCAGACCTGCGCCAGCGCCGAACGTGAACCGTCCGCCGCCACCAGCAACTGGCCCGTCAGGCGCTGCCCGTTATCCAACTGCACTTCAGCACGATCGGCGGTGCGCAGCACGTCGACCACTTTGGCCGGACAATGCAGAGTGACCCCAGGGGCCTTCGCCAGCAGAGCAAACAACCGCTGCCCAGCGTCGTGCAGTTCAATCACCTGCCCCAACGCCTCCACCTGATAGTCTTGCGCGTGCAGGTTCACAAAACCGGCATGCCCGCGATCGCTGACGTGGACGTGTGTGATCGCCGTGGCACAGTCCCGCAAGGCAGCCCAAACGCTGATACGCGCCAGCTGTTGGCAGGTTCCCTGCGCCAGAGCGATAGCCCGTGCATCAAAGCCTGGATGCGCACGATCGTCCGGCCGGGTGGCCTCCACCAGATCGACGGCCACCTTGCCCTGCGTCAGTGATGAAATCGCCAGCGCCAACGTAGCGCCCGCCATCCCACCACCCACAATGATTACGCTCATGTTATCTGGCCGCCACCATCAGGGCTTCAATCGCGTCGGCATCCTTCACCACGCTGGCGGTCAAATTCTCATTGCCGTCTTGGGTGATCAGGATGTCATCTTCGATGCGAATACCGATACCGCGATACTCCTGCGGCACATCGGCATCCGGTGCGATATACAGGCCAGGTTCTACCGTCAACACCATGCCAGGCTCCAGCACGCGATCGCGGCTCGCTGAGCCATAGTGGCCCACGTCATGCACATCCAGCCCCAACCAATGGCTCAGGCCGTGCATAAAGAACTGGCGGTGTGCCTGCTCGGCAAACAGCTGTTCCACGTCGCCCTTCATCACGCCCAGCTCAACCAACCCGGCGATCATGATGCGCACGACCTGATCGTTCACTTCGCGAATGCTGATCCCCGGTTTAAACATTTCCAGCGCCTTGTTGATCGACGCCAGCACGATGTCATATACCTCACGCTGCGGCTTGCTGAACTTGCCGTTGACCGGGAAAGTACGGGTGATATCGCCAGCATAACCACGATATTCACAACCGGCATCAATCAGCACCAAATCGCCGTCACGCATTTCACACTCGTTCTCGGTGTAGTGCAGGATGCAGCCATTTTCTCCGCTGCCGACGATGGTGTTGTAAGACGGGAAACGGGCACCCAAGCGATTAAACTCGTGCAGGATCTCCCCTTCTAGCTGATATTCGAACATGCCCGGGCGGCACTTTTCCATTGCACGAGTATGTGCCATGGCGCTGATCTCACCGGCGCGGCGCATAACAGCAACTTCTTCTGCTGATTTGAACAGGCGCATGTCATGTAGCCACGGACGGTAATCCGTCAGGGTTGCAGGAGCTTCCAGATTCTGACGGAAGCCTTTACGCAGTTTATCCAGCGCGCCGAACAGGATTTCATCGGCATAGGCATATTGCCCCTGCGCGTGATATACCACGTCCAGGCCGTTGAGCAGCAGGTGCAGTTGATCGTTGATTTCGTCGAAGGCCAGCGCGCGGTCTACCCCCAGCTTGGCCGGAGCCGCGTCTTGCCCCAAACGGCGGCCAAACCAGATTTCTGCCGTCAGATCGCGTACGCGGTTGAACAGCACGCTGTGGTTATGAGTTTCATCACTCTTCACCAGGATCAGCACCGCTTCCGGCTCGTTGAAACCGGTCAGATACCAGAAATCACTGTTCTGACGATAAGGATATTCAGAGTCTGCACTACGCGTCGCTTCCGGTGCGGCAAAAATCACTGCCGCGCTGGCCGGAGCCATCTGTGCCAACAAAGCCTGACGGCGTTTATGAAATTCCTGCTGGGTCATCACATCTCCTGAAATCGGTTTATGCCACCTACTGAACGCGGTCAGTAGGGGTTATCAGCGCCCTCGGCCAACGGACGTGGGATCCGCCGGTCAGTGCAACGTTGGCCTTTTATTTTCCGGGGCCGTCGGTTTCTGGCGGGTAAATTCAGTATGGCAAAGCAGCGCAGCAACGCGCACGTACTCCACCACTTCTTCCAGCGACTGTTCCAGTTCCTCCTGGTCTTCGCCTTCGTCATAACCCAGTTGAGCGATATTACGCAGATCGTCGATCGCCTCGCCCACTTCATCTTTCACCTGCGCCAGCTTCGGCTGCATCATGCCCAGCCCCAACAGGAAGTGGTTTACCCAACCTGCCAAGGCATCCGCACGGTCAAACACGCTGACGGTTTCGCCTTCCGGCATCATCAGTTGGAACATGAATTCGTCATCTTCCAGCGTATCACGAGTGATTTCATGCAGCTGCTGTAACGGTTGGCTCAACGCCTGCGGGAAGGCAATGCCCTCGTTGGTCAGATCAAACACCAGCGTCTGCCAGCTGGCGTCACGGTTGCCGCCGCACAGCAGGCCACTGATCAAACCGTGCATCTCGGCTGCGGTCAAAGCAACCGCCTGCTGGTTAAGAGCCACGGTCAAAGATTGGTAACTTGGAAATGTATTCTGTATAGACATGCGCATTCGTCATCGTTGGCAGGATAAGTTCGTGTTATGCTACCACCAAGGTCCGTTGGTATACCAGTTGAGGCAACACCTCAGTGGCTAGTTATAATCAGCGCAGTCCGGGCAAACGTACGGTAAATACGCATTTTGCAACCGTTTTTTGTCTGGTAATGTTAGGCGCGGTAGATTACAACCAGGTACTGAAAAAGTGTTGAATCTTGGTACCCAGGTATATATAGTGACGCCCGCTTCGGCAGCCCGGCAATGGCTGACCGGTGCTGGCGCGAAATTTAGGCAGGAAGGTGGCATGTCTGCACAACCGGTAGATATTCAAATTTTTGGCCGCTCGTTAAGAGTCAATTGCCCGCCAGAACAACAAGATGCGTTGAACATGGCAGCAGAAGATCTTAACCAACGGTTGCAAGATCTTAAAGTTCGCACTAGAGTCACAAATACAGAGCAGCTCGTATTTATCGCAGCATTGAACGTCTGTCACGAACTTGCTCAAGAACGCTTGAAAACGCGTGACTATGCGGCCAATATGGAACAACGAATTCGTATGCTGCAACAGACCATTGAACAAGCACTGCTTGAACAGGGTCGCATCTCTGAACGTCAGGATGCACAATTCGAATAACTTAAGTTGCTGGAGTTGAAGGCTCCGGCAATGAGTGAAAAATTTCTCTGAGATGTTTGCCAGCGGGCCAGTCCCCTGAGCCGATATTTAGTACCAACAGAATGTGATGATCCACGATCGGTGTGCATGCTCGGCCCGTCCGAGAAGCCTTAAGATTGTGACAGCACGTTCACCTTGAACCATGGGTTCAAGGGTTACAGCCTGCGACGGCATCTCGGAGATCCCTTCACCTGCGTTTTCAGTGTGTTAACTCACCACTACTGGCGAATCTAACACTATGTCTTTGCAACCTCAGTTCGCTCAGCAACGCCAACTCATCCGTAACGAAATACGTCAACGACGCCGTGCCTTAACGCCCGCTCAACAGCATGATTTCGCCCAGCAAATGGCCAGCAATATTGCGCAGCATCCACGCATTCAGGCAGCCAGGTACATCGCGGCATTTCTCTCTTTTGATGGTGAACTAGATACTGGCCCGCTGATCGAGCAGCTGTGGCAACTGGGTAAACAGGTTTATCTGCCGGTTTTGCATCCGTTCAGCCCCGGTAACTTGCTGTTCCTGCATTACACCGCGCAAACATCACTGGTTAGCAACCGCTTCAACATTCTTGAGCCAGCGCTCGATGTCCGCCACGTCTTGCCGGTGTCGCTGTTGGATGTGGTATTGACACCGCTGGTCGCCTTCGATTCGGCAGGGCAACGTCTGGGGATGGGCGGCGGGTTTTACGATCGCACCTTACAAAACTGGCAGCACGCAGGCCCCTATCCGATGGGGATTGCGCACGATTGCCAACGGGTTAGCGCCTTGCCGGTGGAGCAATGGGATATCCCTCTGCCAGAAATTATTACCCCGTCACAAAGCTGGGCCTGGCCGCTCTCCACATAGCAAAAGGCCGGATTGCTCCGGCCTCAGATGGTTCGTCGTAGGGGCGCCGCATGCTGCGCCCGTTGTATGGCCAGTTAGAGCAACAGGCGGGCGCGGATAGTCCCTTCGATCGCTTTCATACGTTGCAACGCGGCATCCGCACGTTCGGTTTCCGCTTCGATATCGATAACCACGTAGCCGATTTCCGAGCTGGTCTGCAGATACTGGGCCGCGATGTTCACCCCTTCTTCGGCGAAGATCTGGTTAATCTGCGTCAGGATACCTGGGCGGTTTTCATGAATATGCAGCAAACGGCTGGCGTTCGGGCCATGAGCTGGCAGCGACACCTCTGGGAAGTTGACCGCAGACAGCGTTGAGCCGTTATCGGAATACTTCGCCAGCTTGCCAGCCACCTCATCACCGATGTTCTCCTGCGCTTCCTGGGTTGAACCGCCGATATGCGGCGTCAACAGCACGTTATCGAACTCGCACAGTGGAGAATTGAACGGATCGCTGTTGGTTGCCGGCTCTTCCGGGAACACGTCGATTGCCGCACCGGCCAGATGGTCGCTCGCCAAGGCGTTACACAGTGCCGGGATATCCACCACGGTGCCGCGTGAGGCGTTGATCAGGATCGCACCTGGCTTCATCAGCGCCAGCTCTTCGGTGCCGATCATGTTCTTGGTCGACAGCGTTTCCGGCACGTGCAGCGTGACCACGTCGCTCATATTGAGCAGATCGGACAGATGGCGCACCTGTTGGGCATTACCCAGCGGCAGCTTGTTCTCGATGTCGTAGAAGAACACCTTCATCCCCAGGCCTTCCGCCAGGATGCCGAGCTGAGTCCCGATATGGCCGTAGCCGATGATCCCCAGTTTCTTGCCCCGTGCTTCATACGAGCCCACGGCCAGTTTCTGCCACTGGCCACGGTGTGCCTTGGCGTTGGCCGTTGGGATCCCACGCAGCATCAACAGCAGCTCACCCAGCACCATTTCGGCCACGGATCGAGTATTGGAGAAAGGCGCGTTAAACACCGGAATGCCGCGTTTGGTCGCCGCTTTCAAATCAACCTGGTTGGTGCCGATACAGAAACAGCCCACCGCGACCAGCTTCTCTGCGGCCGCGAAGACTTCCTCGGACAGATGTGTGCGCGATCGGATACCTACGAAGTGTGCATCGCGGATCGATGCTTTCAGCGCTTCGGTGTCTAACGCACCTTTGTGATATTCGATGTTGCTATATCCGGCAGCACGCAGGTTATCTACGGTGCTCTGATGAACCCCTTCTACCAACAGGAACTTAATCCTGTCTTTCTCCAATGATACTTTTGCCATTTACCCGACCCTATAATCAGACTTCAGAAGCGGCTGTTTTCCCCTTTATACCCGCCATCCTTTAAACCACACGACGGGGATAGCTTTCAAATTGCCACCACACTGGCAGCAACCCAAAATCAACAGCACGTCCCTCCAACATAACAAAAATAACGCGCCCGGCAATACAAACGATTGCCTGCCCGTTAGCACAAGGCTCAGTGATGTCGATGCTTTCTGGTGGAAAATGCCATTGGGAAAGATTTAGGCAGAAGCTTAACGGAGGTTATTAACGGAATGTGACATATGTCACCAAATTCGTCGATTTTGAGAAAAGATATTTTAAGACAAGAATTATGACGGGCACGGTTAAAGGGCGCAGCATGCAGCGCCCCTACTTAGTGAACAGGCTGGGATTGCTCAACCTGTTAACGGCCAGATTATCTGACCACTTTTTTTACGCCATCCGGCGTGCCGACCAGTGCAACGTCCGCGCCACGGTTGGCAAACAGACCCACGGTAACCACACCAGCGATGCTGTTGATCTTATTTTCCAACGCGATAGCGTCAAGGATTTCCAGGTTGTGCACGTCCAGGATCACGTTGCCGTTATCGGTTAACACGTTCTGGCGGTATTCCGGCAGGCCGCCCAGTTTGACCAGCTCACGCGCTACGTAGGAGCGGGCCATCGGGATCACTTCTACCGGCAGCGGGAATTTACCCAGCACATCAACCTGCTTGGTGGAATCGACAATGCAGATAAACTGACGGGCAATGGCAGCAATGATCTTCTCGCGGGTCAACGCTGCGCCACCGCCTTTAATCATCTGCATGTGGCCGTTGATTTCATCGGCACCGTCCACGTAGATATCCAACGAATCCACTTCATTGCTATCAAAAACGTGGATCCCCAGGCTTTTCAGCTTGGCGGTCGACGCGTCTGAGCTGGATACCGCGCCTTCGATCTGGTGTTTGATCGAACCCAACGCATCGATAAAGTGAGCCGCAGTAGAGCCGGTGCCCACGCCCACGATAGTGCCAGGCTTCACGAATTCCAATGCTGCCCAGCCTACCGCTTTTTTCAGTTCATCCTGAGTCATGATGTCTCATTGCCTATATACGAAAACGTGTGCGTATTATAGGGTAAATCACTGACGGCAACTTAGGCTAAAACACACTTATTTAACCTGACGCACATTTCTGCCCTTCCCTACGGCGCCCGCGCTGAAAAGAGCGGCGGGATTTTTTCACCTGAGAAAGTGCAAAAATGTGGCATAGTGCCTGAATCAATTTACTAAAAGGGATCTTCTCTCCGATGAAACGCCCAGACTATAGAACGCTGCAAGCGCTGGACGCGGTGATCCGTGAGCGTGGCTTTGAGCGCGCGGCACAAAAACTTTGCATCACCCAATCGGCGGTATCCCAGCGCATCAAACAGTTGGAAAACCTGTTCGGCCAACCGCTACTGGTACGCACCGTGCCACCGCGCCCAACCGAGCAGGGTCAAAAACTGCTGGCCTTGCTGCATCAGGTCGAGCTGCTGGAAGAGGAGTGGTTAGGGAATGACAATGGGGTCGATACGCCGCTGTTGCTGTCACTGGCGGTCAACGCCGACAGCCTGGCAACCTGGCTGTTACCGGCGCTAAAACCGGTGCTGGCCGATTCTCCTGTGCGCCTGAATTTGCAGGTGGAAGACGAAACCCGCACGCAGGAACGTCTGCGCCGGGGGGAAGTGGTGGGTGCGGTGAGTATCCAGCCGCAGCCGCTGCCGAGCTGCCTGGTCGATCGGTTGGGCGCGCTGGACTATCTGTTTGTCGCCTCGAAAGCCTTTGCCGATCGCTATTTCCCTAATGGCGTGACCCGTTCTGCCCTGCTGAAGGCACCGGCGGTGGCTTTCGATCATCTCGATGATATGCATCAGGCGTTTTTACAGCAGAACTTCGATCTCTCGCCGGGCAGCGTTCCCTGCCATATCGTTAACTCGTCAGAGGCATTTGTTCAGTTGGCACGGCAAGGCACCACCTGCTGTATGATCCCGCATTTGCAGATTGAGAGAGAGCTGGCTAGCGGAGAACTGATCGACCTGACTCCGGGCCTGTTCCAGCGCCGTATGCTGTTCTGGCACCGCTTTGCACCGGAGAGCCGCATGATGCGTAAGGTCACCGATGCGCTGCTGTCTCACGGGCATCAGGTATTAAGGCAGGATTAAAGGCGCGGCATAACACCGCGCCATGGCAAGAGATTGCTTACTGCGCGGCGTTGGTTTTCAGCTCGAATACCACGTCCACCTGATCGTCAAAGTGGATACTTTGCTGTTCGTAAGTCTGAGCGGCATCGCTTTCCGGTGCCGCAGAAGCGGCCTTAAACATGCGTGCGACCGGCATCGGCTGGTAGTTGGCAACGTGATAGCGAATGCTGTACACCGGCCCCAGCTTGGCCTTAAAGCCCTGCGCCAACGAAGCGGCTTGCTGAGTGGCATTTTCAATCGCTTTCTGACGCGCTTGTTCGCGATAAACCTCTGGCTTGGCCACCCCAAGCTCAACCGCACGAATTTCGTTCAAACCCGATTTCAGCGCACCGTCCAACAGTTCGTTGAGTTTATCCAACTGGCGCAAGGTCACCTGCACCTGGCGCACGGCCTGGTAGCCTTTCAGCTGTGATTCACCGGTTTTCAGATAGTCATATTCTGGCTGGGTACGCAGGTTGGCCGCATTGATATCTTTCTTTTCAATGCCGTTTTTCTGCAGGAAGTCAAAATACTGCGCTACGCGTTCATCAACCTGTTTTTTCGCCTGGGCGGCATCTTTGGCAGAGACGCTGACTTCGATCGCCAGTGTGGCAATATCCGGGGTGGCGTCTACGCTGGCCGTGCCGGAAGTGACCACGTGCGGCCCTTCAGGTACTTCTGCTGCCTGCAGCGCCAGAGGTAACGTGCCTAATCCAATCATTGCGGCCATGGCCAATGCTTTAAGCTTCACAGTGTCTCCTTGAATGACTAAATGCTTGCCTTCAAAGCTAACACATCCTGCCGCCCTTGGAATTCGGATTAGTGACAAATATAAGGGCTGATCGGGCTGTAGGGTCGCCACATGCTGCGCCCGGCTCGCCCCTATGGCCGATTATTACCAATTAGCGGTTAGCCCATGCCAGGCCAATTGCAGTGCAATGACCCACATCACCAGCCCGACCAGAACGTTGATAATCCGTTGTGCCGTCAGGGTTTTCAACCATGGAGCCAGCCATGAGGCCAGTAATGCCAAGGCAAAGAACCAGACGACCGAAGCACTGACCGCGCCAAGGGCAAACCAGGAACGAATGTCTGGCGTCAGTTGCCCTCCCAGGCTGCCGAGCACCACAAAGGTATCGAGGTACACATGCGGGTTCAGCCAGGTGACAGCCAACATGGTCACCACAATGCGCCAGCGGTTTTGCTTCATCTCTTGCGCCGTAGCCAGTTCCAGATGTTGGCTAAACGCGGTGCGGAAAGCCCCCCAGCCGTACCACAACAGGAAAGCAACGCCGCCCCAGGTCACCAGCGCCAATAGCATAGGTGAACTGCTGAGCAAGGCGCTACCGCCAAAAATACCGGCGCAAATCAGAATGATATCGCTCAACGCACACAGCGAGGCGGTCATCAGATGATAATGGCGACGGATCCCCTGGTTCATCACAAACACGTTTTGTGGGCCAAGCGGCAGGATCATCGCGGCGCTCAAGGCAAAGCCTTGCAGATAGATGGCTAACATGGTGTTCCTTCTGGAAATATCAGCGCCGGGAATGCGGCGTGTGCTGTTCAACACGCGCATCATACGAAGAGAAAATTATTAGGGGAAATGGATATTTCTAATCAGGCATCAGTAATACTAATGCTCAATCGTTACGGCGATGATCGATCCACTCTTCAATCTGGATCGGGAAGACATCCGGCGCCTTTCTCAACATCCGCCGCACCAGGTCCAGCACGGTATGTTGCGATAGCGCCTCTTCCATACGTTGCTGGGCAATATTCATCACCTGGCGCACGCCGCAGATGCCTTCACAGGCCCAGTCGGGCGCAGGTTCATCAAAGACGGCCAAGCGTTGGCGGATTTCTTTGCAGTCGAAGATGGCCTTTTCACCGTCGATAGCCGCCACGATATCCAGCACGGTGATCTGATCGGCCGGTTTGGCCAGCCGGAAGCCACCGCCCTTACCCTCGCTGCTTTCAACCAACTTAGCCTTGGAAAACTTGGTGAATATCTTGGCCAGGTAGTCATAAGGCACGCCCTGCAATTCGGCGATTTCACGCACGCTCATCTCACGCCCTTCGCCTTTGCTATCGACCATACACATCAGGCTATGGATGCCATACTCCACCCCGGAACTGTAGAACGCCATGTTATCTCCGCGCGATTAATTCTGAGTTAGATAGTAATTTCTTCCCTTCAGCGATGCAATGCCAGCATGCAGTCACACCATAAAAATTTAAAATACAATAAAATTCAAATAATTAAACAAACCACACCCACGATTACTGGTAAAAGGCTTGATGATCTTAACTGCGATCAATATAGTCGTAGTTATGCGATTAAGCCAATTTACAGATGAAACAACAGCGGAGTGACTACATGAAACAACAAATTCTTATCCTGGGTGCCGGTTTTGCAGGGATGTGGGCGGCATTGAGCGCGGCACGATTAACCGATCTCCACGATCGTCACGATATCGAGATCACCGTGCTGTCCCCTCAGGCAGAGCTACGTGTTCGCCCCCGTTTCTATGAGTCAGAAGTGGAAAACTACGCCGCTCCGCTGCTGCCATTATTCGCAGTAACCGGGGTAAAATTTATCGCCGGGGTTGCCAGTGAGATTGATAACGCCAGCCAGCAGGTTTGGTACCACAACGAGCAGGACCAACTGACTGCCGTACGTTACGATCGCCTGATCATGGCGACCGGTAGCCATATCGCGCATACCTTGCCTGGAGCACAGCAGCACGCCTTCGACGTCGATCAAATGGAGAGTGCAGCCCGCCTGGAGCGGCATCTTGCTACATTGGCCGAGCAGCCTGATAGCGCCGCACGTAATACCGTCATCGTTTGTGGCGGCGGCTTTACCGGTATTGAGGTGGCCACCGAAATGCCATCACGCTTACGGGCGATCCTCGGTGATTCAGCTGCAATTCGTGTGATTGTCGTCGATCGCAGCCCGGTGGCGGGAGGCCGTTACAGCGAGCAACTGCGCGACGTAATTAGCCAAGCCTCGCTAGAGTTGGGCGTCGAGTGGCGGCTGAATAGCGAGATTAAGGCCATTGACGAGAGCGGGCTGACGCTGAAAAACGGCGAACATATCGCTTCCAGCACCGTGATTTTAACCGTGGGCGTACAGGCCAGCCCGTTAACCCGGCAAATCCCGGGTGAGCGCGATCCGCAAGGCAGGCTGCACGTCGATCAGCACTTAAAAGTGATAGGGCAGAACGCGGTTTATGCGACCGGCGATGTCGCCTTTGCCAGTACTGACGATCAAGGCAATCACGCCCTGATGACCTGCCAGCACGCCATTATGTTAGGGCGCTTTGTCGGCCATAACGTCGCCGCCGATCTGATCGGTATTGAACCCTTGCCCTACCGCCAGGTGAATTACGTTACCTGTCTGGATCTGGGGTCCTGGGGCGCGGTCTACAGCGAAGGTTGGGATCAGGTGGTGAAATTCACCAAAGAAGAGGGAAAGAAAATCAAAGTCTCCATTACCAACGAGTTGATCTATCCCCCGCTGGCAGAACGTGAAACGGCCTTTGCCGCCGCCGATCCGTTAGCTCCGTTTGTTTGATTGAAATCCGTTCCCTCACTACAAAGTGAGGGAACGTCAGATCATTACTCCGGCTGCTCTGCCGCTTTCGCGACATGGCGGACATGCACGTCCATCTGTGGGAATGGAATACCGATCTGGTGGGCATCCAGCTGACGCTTGAAGTTTTCCATCAGATCAAAGTACACGTTCCAGTACTCGGCATTGGTGGTCCAGGAGCGAGTCACAAAGTTCAGTGAAGAAGGGGCCATTTCATTGAGGCGAACCGTCACGCCTTTATCGTGCATGATGCGCTTATCTGCCGCGATCACATCACCCAACACTTTCTTCACCAGATCGATATCAGCGTCATAGGCCACACCGACCACGATATCCACGCGGCGGTTTGGCTCACGGGAGTAGTTGATGATATTGCCCGCGATGATTTTACCGTTCGGCACCACAATGGTTTTGTTATCAGCGGTACGCAGCGTAGTGGAGAAGATTTGCACCTGATCTACCGTACCTGAAACGCCACCCAGATCGACAAACTCCCCGGCCCGCAGCGGACGGAAAGCCACCAGCAGCACGCCAGCCGCAAAGTTGGACAAGGAGCCTTGCAGCGCCAAACCCACGGCCAGACCGGCCGCACCCAGAACGGCAATTACCGAGGTAGTCTGAACACCAACACGCCCCAGCACCGCAATAAAGGTAAACGCCAGGATGCTGTAACGTGCCATCGCAGCCAGGAAATCCGCCACGGTGGCATCGATGCCGCGCAGCTTCATCACACGGCTGAGCGCATTACTCACTACGCGAGCCACCACCGAACCAATAATGAAAATCACGATTGCGGCAACAATATTCACCGCATACTGGATCAGCATATCCTGATGATTGACTAGCCAACTGCTGGCATTGTTAATACCTTCTACTACGTTAAGTTCTTCCATTCTGACGTCCTACTTGAAATCCCCTAAGGGAGAAATGAGCAAAATATACTGACGAAACAATATCAGCAAGAAAACCACCGGCTAAGGGTAACCAACATTTTAACGTCGCGCCAACTGCCACAGGAAAAATCCTGCGCCACCGAAAAAAGTCGCTAGAAAGCTCTTAGATGCAGCGGAATATACAAATATACAGCGGAGTGCCAACGGGCGTTACTTTAACAAGGAGATGTTACGGCAATGCACAGAAATATCCTAAAAAAAATGCCAGTAACCTTAAGTCACCAGCATTCAATATCACGCGGGCATGTGTAAGCCATGCTACCGAGACAGGGTGCCATTATTCCGGTTGTTCGGGCGACTTCTCTACGTGGCGCACATGCACATCCATTTGCGGATAGGGAATGCCAATCTTGTGGGCATCTAACTGACGCTTAAAGTTTTCCATCAGGTCAAAATAGACGTTCCAATACTCCGCATTGGTGGTCCAGGAGCGAGTCACAAAATTCAGCGAAGACGGAGCCATTTCGTTTAAACGTACGGTGACCCCTTTGTCATGCATGATGCGCTTATCGCCCGCAATCACGTCACCCAGCACTTTTTTCACTACATCAATATCGGCGTCATAGGCCACTCCGACCACAATATCCACGCGGCGGTTGGGTTCACGGGAATAGTTGATGATATTGCCAGCGATGATTTTTCCATTGGGCACCATAATGATTTTGTTATCTGAAGTACGCAGAGTGGTAGAGAAAATATGCACCTGGTAGACCGTACCAGCCACACTCCCCAGATCGACATACTCACCTGTGCGCATCGGGCGAAACACCACTAACACTACCCCTGCGGCAAAGTTGGACAGTGATCCTTGTAGCGCCAAGCCAATCGCCAACCCAGCGGCCCCCAGCACCGCAATCAATGAGGTGGTCTGCACGCCCACACGCCCCAATACGGCAATGAAGGTGAAGACCAGAATGCTGTAACGCACCATCGCTGCCAAGAAGTCAGAAACGGTGACATCAATACCGCGCAGCCTCATTACACGAGTGAGCATATTGCTGACAACACGGGCGATGATCGAACCAATAATGAAAATAACAAGCGCGGTAACGATGTTAACCGCATAACGAATCAACAGATCCTGATGATCTATCAACCAACTGCCGGCATGATTAATGCCTTCTACAACGTTGAGATCTTCCATTCATGTATTCCTACTTTATTTCCCCCAAATAGCGGGAATAGGCGAAATAAACCGACACTTAATGCCGGTCAGAAAACCGCAGCTTAAGGGTATGCAACATTTCAACCCGACGCCAATCGCCATAGGAAAAAACTCCTTTGGTATAACCACATAGCAATTCCCTTTACTGGCACGTGAACAGCGCCAGCCAGGTCAACTATGATGAAACTAGCCATACTGGCAAAATTAACGACAAGGAACGCGCAGTGATCGACCTTCCCCTCTCAATCAAGCACTATTGGCAAGTACGCCCCAGATTATTGATTTCGGTAGGTGCTGGGCTTGTGTGTGTCGGGCTGCTTCCTACTCATCTGCCATGGCTGCAACGACTGATCGTTGGTTGGAACGTGATGGCCTGGATCTATTTATTGTGCCTTTGGCATCTGATGCTGGGCTGCACGCCACAACGTACCCGGCAATTGGCACGCAAGCAGGACGAAAGTGCCAGCCAGGTATTGGCGCTGGTCAGTTTGGGCTGCGTGGTGAGCATTCTGGCCATCCTGTTTGAATTGAGCACCGCCAAACAGGTCAGCGAGGCGTTGAAAACGCTGCATCTGGCCCTGACCGGCTCCACACTGGTGGTTTCCTGGCTGCTGCTACCCACGGCATTCACCATGCACTACGCCCATCTGTTTTACCGCCAGCGGGCCAATACGGAGGTGTTACCGCTATTGTTTCCCGGCAAGCTGACCGAGCCAAACTATTGGGACTTCGCTTATTTCTCCTTCACCATTGCCGTGGCGTCACAAACCGCAGACGTGGCCGTGGGCACCGCAGACGTGCGTAAAATCACCTTGCTGCAATCGGTGATCTCTTTTGTCTTCAATATCTTGATACTGGGATTGTCGATTAACGTCGGGGCGGGGTTATTGGGGTAGCTGATTAGGTGAACGGGCGCAGCATGCAGCGCCCCTACGGTCGAACATGCTCGCCACTACAAATACATTGTCACGAGTCTTACCCTGTAGGGGCGCCGCATGCTGCGCCCGCTTCATCATAAAAAAGGCTCCCGAGGGAGCCTTTTAGCGTCAATCTGTACGAAGGGACGCTATTACAGCACGTCTACCGCGTTCAGTTCTTTGAATGCCAGTTCCAGACGGGTGATCATGGAAGTCTGAGCAGCACGAGTCCATACGCGTGGATCGTAGTATTTCTTGTTCGGCTTGTCGGCACCTTCTGGGTTACCCAGTTGGCCCTGCAGATAGCCTTCGTTCTTTTTGTAGTAGTTCAGGATACCTTCCCAAGTTGCCCACTGGGTGTCGGTATCGATGTTCATTTTCACTACGCCGTAGCTGACCGCTTCTTTGATTTCTGCTGCGGTAGAACCTGAACCACCGTGGAACACGAAGTTCAACGCATTGTGCGGCAGGTTGTGTTTCTTGGAAACATAGTCCTGAGAATCACGCAGAATGGTTGGGGTCAGTTTCACGTTGCCTGGCTTGTAAACACCGTGCACGTTGCCGAAAGAGGCAGCGATGGTGAAGCGTGGGCTGATAGCGTTCAGTTTTTCGTACGCGTAATCAACGTCTTGTGGCTGAGTGTACAGGGAAGAAGCGTCCATGTGGCTGTTGTCTACGCCATCTTCTTCACCGCCGGTGCAGCCCAGTTCGATTTCCAGGGTCATACCGATCTTCGCCATGCGGGTCAGGTACTTGCTGCAAATTTCGATGTTTTCTTCCAGTGATTCTTCAGACAGGTCGATCATGTGTGAAGAGAACAGTGGCTTACCGGTCGCCGCGAAGTGCTTCTCACCCGCGTCCAACAGGCCGTCTAACCATGGCAGCAGTTTCTTCGCGCAGTGGTCGGTGTGCAGGATCACTGGCACGCCGTAATGTTCAGCCATCTGATGCACGTGGTGCGCGCCAGAGATTGCGCCCAGGATCGCAGCACCTTGTGGCACGTCAGTTTTGATGCCTTTACCCGCGATAAAGCCAGCACCGCCGTTAGAGAACTGAACGATTACTGGAGCACGCACCTTGGCTGCTGTTTCCAGCACTGCGTTGATGGAGTCGGTACCCACGCAGTTTACCGCTGGCAGCGCAAAGTTGTTCTCTTTGGCAACTGCGAAGACTTTCTGCACGTCATCACCTGTGATGACACCTGGTTTTACGAAATCAAAAATTTTAGACATTAGACGTTGTCCTGTTTCGTTGGCCGTATACCCGTCGTCTTGCAAGCTACAACCTGCAAGCTAGTGGTAGCGATGGATAAATAGCGATTTTTTACCCCCACAGCTCAGCTGGGGAGCATAAACAAACGGGCGGCTTGCGCCCCCCGTTATCTGAATTACTGCTTAGCGCGCTCTTCCAGCATTACTACTGCAGGCAGAGGTTTCCCTTCAACGAATTCCAGGAAGGCACCGCCGCCGGTAGAGATGTAGGAAATTTTGTCAGCGATACCGAACAGATCGATAGCTGCCAGGGTGTCGCCGCCGCCTGCAATGGAGAAGGCTTCGCTATCTGCGATAGCGCGTGCAACGATTTCGGTGCCACGACGGAAGTTAGGGAACTCGAATACGCCAACCGGGCCATTCCACAGAATGGTTTTGGCGTTCTTCAGGATAACGGCCAGACGCTCGGCAGAGACATCGCCCATATCCAGAATTTGCTCGTTGTCTTGGATCTCGTTGGCCTGCTTCACAGTGGCCACTGCGGTTTCAGAGAACTCGGTCGCTACGCGTACGTCGGTTGGCACCGGAATATCGCAGGTTTCCAACAGTTTTTGCGCGTTCGGGATCAGATCGGGTTCGTACAGGGACTGCCCCACGTTATTCCCTTGTGCCGCCACGAAGGTGTTAGCGATGCCGCCACCAACGATCAGCTGATCGGCGATCTTGGACAGAGAATCCAGCACGGTCAGTTTGGTAGACACTTTAGAACCACCAACGATAGCCACCATTGGGCGAGCCGGGTTACCCAGCGCTTTGCCCAGGGCTTCCAGTTCCGCAGACAGCAGCGGGCCTGCACAGGCAACCGGAGCAAATTTGCCCACGCCATGTGTAGAAGCCTGTGCACGGTGTGCGGTACCAAAGGCGTCCATCACATACACGTCGCACAGCGCAGCATATTTCTTGGACAGCACTTCGTCGTCTTTCTTCTCGCCTTTGTTGAAGCGAACGTTTTCCAGAACAACCAGTTCACCTTCTGCAACGTCAACGCCTTCCAGATAATCCTTCGCCAGACGGACTGGGGATTTCAGATGCTCTTTCAGGTAGTTGACCACTGGCAGCAGGGAGAACTCTTCGTTGTACTCGCCTTCGGTAGGACGACCCAGGTGGGAAGTTACCATCACGCGGGCGCCTTGTTTCAGCGCAGCTTCGATAGTTGGCAGGGAGGCACGGATACGCGCATCTGAAGTCACTTTGCCGTCTTTCACTGGTACGTTCAGATCGGAACGGATCAGAACGCGTTTACCCGCCAGATCCAGATCGGACATCTTAATTACAGACATGGTGAACCCTCTTTGTTGATTCTCTATAAAGTTGCCTGAGCGACGCATCAACACCACGTTGATAGCGCCTTACTAGAAACCGCTTGCGGCCATTGCCCGTGTTGTATCCAACATCCGGTTGGCAAAGCCCCATTCGTTATCACACCAGACCAAGGTCTTGATCAGGTGCTGTCCGCTGACCCGGGTTTGCGTCCCATCAACGATGGCGCTGTGCGGGTCATGGTTAAAATCAATCGAGACTAATGGTAGTTCTGTATAGTCAACTATACCACGAAATGATCCCTGTGCCGCCTTTTGCAACAGCTGGTTTACCTCTGTGACCAACACCTTCGAGCTTACGCTGACGCTAAGATCGATGGCCGTTACGTTGATCGTCGGCACCCGCACGGAGATCGCTTCAAAACGATCACAAAACTGCGGGAAGATGCGCGTAATGCCCGCTGCCAGCTTGGTGTCGACCGGTATAATCGACTGGCTCGCCGCGCGGGTACGTCGCAAATCCTGATGATAGGCGTCTATCACCGGTTGATCGTTCATCGAGGAGTGGATGGTGGTTACCGTGCCGGACTCAATGCTGTAGGCATCGTCCAACAGCTTGATAATCGGAATAATGCAGTTGGTGGTACAGGAGGCATTGGACACGATGCGATGCTCGCCACGCAGCGTTTGGTGGTTAACCCCAAACACGATGGTTGCATCCAGATCGTTACCGCCCGGATGGGCAAACAGCACTTTTTTTGCCCCTGCCGCCAGATGAGCTTCGCCATCTGCCCTGCTGCCGTACACACCGCTGCAATCCAGCACCACATCCACGCCCAGTTCGCCCCAGGGCAACTGGTCCAGCTCTGGCTGATGCAACAAACGAATGCTGTCATCCCCCACGCTCAACACGTCACATTCCTGGCGCACATCCCAGGCAAAGCGGCCGTGGCTGGAGTCATATTTCAGCAGGTGGGCCATCCCCTCGGCATGTGCCAGTTCGTTGATGGCGACGACGGAAATTTCAGCGCGTCGTCCCGATTCGTACAGTGCGCGTAAAACGCTGCGGCCAATACGGCCAAAGCCGTTTATCGCTATGCGGATGGTCATGCTACTCCCTGAAAAAGGGCGCTCCCTGACGGTGGTGTTCCACTTCAAGGATCGCGCAGACTGATTATCTCGCCTAGAGTACTTTAGCGTACCGCCTGCTGTGAATCGCTGCTTTGCATTATTCGTCAAACCCCGTTGCTCATCGCAACCGCTCACTCTGCATTTCCACTGACAACAGTGATAACTGAAACGCTTCAGCCGAGCATAAACCAAAGTTTTGCCAAAAGGAACAGGCGCAATGCGCTGCCTGTCATGTCGAGGGGACTTTGCGAAAATAAAATGATCTAGCGCACATTTTTACCCTCAGCCCCCGCTAGCCGAATTGAGTTCGAATGCGCAAATGACTTGCCGGTAACGTCAAGACCACCATAATAGACCCTGCGTTTGTTAGGTGAAGCAAATGCTGATGGAAATATTCTTTACCCTCAGATTGCTGAATGGGTAGGGGTCGCAGATGTTCGACCGTAGGGGCGCTGCATGCTGCGCCCGCCTAGCAGCGGCCCCCATGTTGTGAGCCTGTGGGGAAATGTCTGCAGTCTCTCTATCTTTTACTGTTTTCTACAAGGAACCAAGATGAGTGAAATCAAAGTAGTCGCCCTGATCAAAGCCATGCCGGAACACCGTGCTGCGGTAGACAAAGCCGTGCGCGCCATGGTCGCCCCAAGCCGTTCCGAGCCAGGCTGCATCCAATATGATTTGCATGAAGAGCAGGGCCATCCGGGCGCTTTCGTGTTTATCGAACGCTGGACTTCTGAGCAAGCGCTGAAAGAGCACATGGCGATGTCTTACCACGATGCCTTCCTGGCCGAATTGGAAGGGAAACTGGTCAGTCTGGAAGTGAAAAAACTGACTCAGCTGTAATCGTATCGATGAGGGGCACAGCCTGATGCGCCCCTTTACGTTGCCTCACCCTCTATTCATAAGACAGCGTGTAATGCAGTAAACGCGCAAAATTCCCTGGCTGAACCGCACCGGTTTTTACCATATAGGCAGAATAGAGCAGCACGTTATCCCCGCCCTGGATCTTCTGCCCGCCAGAATTTTGGCCGAAATTCAGTCGATTGCCTGCACCATCGAGCAGGCTTAGTCCCACCCCGCTAACGCCATCAACCGGGATCACCGAACCAATTGCCCCTTTGCCGGTTTTATCAAACAGGGTTTTGACGATCTTGTCTGCGGTATTGCAACCATACAGGCGGATAGTGAACGGGACCGGGGTAGATTGCCCTTTGGTATCCAGCTCGGCGGTCGATATCTCCCCCAGGTAAACCGTCTGATTGTCATCACCCACCACAATATTGCAGGTGGCAATCGTGATACGGCCTTTGAATACCGTCCTGCTGCTGGCTACCAATTCAGCCTGCGCCATATTAGCCAACGACGCAGAGAGCAATAATAAATAAATCAGTTTTTTCATCATTCACTCCAAATCACGAGGAACCAGACGGCCCCCCGTTAGCAATCAAGGCATCTTGACTTCAAAAATCAATACCTGGCTATATTCTCCATCCTTGATCCTTTTCAGATCGTTGGTGGTAGCCGCAATCTCGGCGCGGATCCTTTTGGTTTCGCTCATACTGGAAATATTGGCGATAAATGACGGGTAGGTATGATTGAACTGCAGATAACTACCTTTACCCAGATCAAAGAGTTTCAAGCCAATCCCCTGCGGCGAACCACTGGAATGATTAATTCCCCAGAAGGTACTGCTGATCGAATATCCGCCCTCGGTCTTAATGGTGCCCGGCAGATTATAGACGCTGCCAACACAGGTCTGCGACTGAACCGGCCCCTTGGTGGCGGTCAGCGTAAAGTCTTCCATCCTCACTCTATTACGACTCAAATCGTCAGACGAGATCGGCTGAAATTCAACCACGCCCGGAGTAGTAATGGTCAACGTGCACGTCGGAGTTGGGGGTTTAATCGGACCCGCTCCACCACCTCCACTAGACGGGCTGCAACCACTCATATCCGAATTCATCAACCCACAGATACCCGGAAGACTCGTGCCCCAGCCGTAATAGCTCATACCAGGGTCATCACTGCTTGCGTGTACCCAAAGGTTTCCTAACATATTGATGCCATCATAGTTAGGCATTACACCATAATCGACCCTGCTCTTGATCGGCCGTACGGTAAATGTGAACGACATCGTCTTATAATACTGCGGCCAACCGGTACTCACACTGTAACAGTTTTTCTGGCAGGGGGCTAAGGTACCATCGCTCCAATTTCTGATGGTTCCCCCACTCATATTCTCTAGACCGCTTAGAGATAACGAACCCGCGCCTGAAATCTTCATCGTCAAATTTTGGTAGTGGGTTGGTTTACCGGTAAACTCTCTCTCAAAAGAAAACCGGATGGGCCCGGCCTTCCGGCCCATATTAATACACCTTACGGCGGTCGAAGCGGTTACCGTATACGTGCGGTTGGGGATAAACCAATAATAGCGATAATAACACCCGTCCTTATCACAGTCGTAAGCCTCTTTTTTCCATTCTATAAAGGGTTCTATAACATCACGGAAACTGCCGGAAGTCAGCCTGACAAATTTGTCATTAAGGTTCTCCCATTCGCAGGCCATCAGATCCTCGGCCGCCAGAGCCGTATTGTTTAGAGAGCATAACGCCAGTATCAGTGCCGTCAGCAAGATTTTTATCTGCCGTTGCAAACGCCTCTTCACTGTTTTCATCATGACTTATCCCGCACGCAGGTTGTCGCCGTACAGCTGTAATTCAGCGGCTGGTAGGCACCATAATCATTGATATATTTGAGCGTAATTTTCTGTGTTTGCGGCTTGATGCTAGCCAGCGTGACTTCACTTTTCGGCCTGAGAGTAATAGCTTCATCCTCTGCCAACAGCGTACGTTTCCCCTCCATCACCTCCGGCAGAATGACAAAAAACGGTGTGGGGTTCACTAACTTCAAGCCTTGGCTGCCAGGCTCAAGACGGATCTCGTCCTGCCATACCTTCTCGGCCAATGGCTTCAGTGAGGCAGGGCGATAAAAGACTTTAACCTTGATGCGCAGTGCTAACTGGATCGCATTGGCCTTATCCGACTTGGGTGGGATCTCCTGCAATACAAAGAAAAACAGCGATTCCCGATCCTGTGGCAGACGTGCGGCATCCGCCAGAGGCGTTACGCGTATCTGCACGGTGCTGTCTTTCTCTACCCGCTGCAGCGGCGGCAGCGCGGTTAATGGCGAGCTGATTTTCTCACCTGCTTCATTCTCCAGCCAGGTTTGTGCCAGATAGGGCAATGTTTTACTGTGGTTGATGACATTTACCGGAGATGACTTCTCATCTCCTAATAGAATGACTCGGGTCCGGTCAATAGAAATAGCCGCCTGTGCCGTACCGGCAAACAGAAACAGCAGCCCGCTGACCAAGCCAGCGGAAAGTGATTTATGCATCATTGTGAAGTTCCTTGAGAGGATGAATCAATACGGCAAGCAATCGGCAAGGCAGAAGATAAAGAAAGCCCCTGGGCTGGAAGAGTAAACAGGCAGCGCTGGCCGTCGCTATCCAGTACGCTCAGATGAGCTTGCGCACCAATGCCGGAAATATAGGTTTCACCATTTTCACCCACCACACCGACCTGACGCCGCTCCTGGTTTTCTTCTACCGTGGTACCGAAAGGAATGGCCCGGCCCTGCGAGTCAGTCAATTTAATCAATGCCTTGATGCCGCGATAGACGTTTAACTTGCGATAACCGATCGCCCCCTCGGTCAAAACCATCTGGATATTGGGGTTGGTGCTCTCGACATCATCGGGTAACAGGTTGGTATCGATGGTGTAGTTGGTGCGGTAATAGTCAGGCACGTTGTTGATCACCGCGATACCGTTGGCATTGGTTGGCATCGCGTTGTTATTCCCCCGGCCACCGACATAAACGCCCTCAATCCCGCCGGTATCAACCATCAGGCGGGTATTGCCAGCATAACCATCACGATGTACGGCAATACCGTGCTCGGTAGCGGTAATACCCGATTTGATACTCCCCCCAGGTAGTAGTCTTTGCTGCTCATGGAGGTGTTTAGCGTCGCGGCATACGCATCGCGGTTCATAACCATATTGCCATTCAGGTTGCTGTTGCTGAACGAACTCGATGAGCTACTGCCGATTGACCAGGTATTTCCAGGGTCTGAGTTGTTGGTATAAGTGGCACTCGGCGAAACGCTGCCATTGCTGACCCGCATCGCGGTACTGAGATAGGATTGCGAATTTAACGGTATGCTCAAGCTGAAATACACGGTGTTGTTATTCTTCTGCTCTTGCGAGACAAAGCTGGTTTTATACTCGGTACGGTTAAGCGAGACGTAGGCATTGACGTTTTTCAGGCTACCTATATCAAAAGATTTGGCGACGCTCAGGCCATAGCTGTTGCTATCAGAGACGTCCTGCCAATAGGTCTGACGGTTATAGATGGCGTTAACCGATATCCCTAAATCACGGAAGTTCTTGCTGGCAACCAGGTTATAACTTTCCTTGTTGGTGGAGGTGAAATCAGGTGATACCTTCATCGCCACAAAATTATCCAACGAGAGATAGTTTTTCTCTGAGAAGCGGTAACCGGCAAAGGTGATCTGGCTGTCGATACTGTCGAACACTTTGGAGTAATTAAAACGGTAGCTCTCGCCCTTCAGGGTTTGGTGTTCCAACTTAGAACTGGCGTGCGTCATATCGACGGATATCGCCCCCAACGTATTCATGTCATAGCCAATACCCCCGTTGAGGGCGTAATAATTCTCATCCGTTAGCAATACGCCACCAAACGCCGAGCCGCCGGAGAAAACACCAACGGAAGCCTCACCGGTCGCCAATAACGGTTTGATCGAACCATTGGTCTGGTTCATTTGCCCCACCATACCTTTATAACGAATATGACCTGAGCGGGTAAGAAAAGGCACGTTTGACGTTTCTATGGTAGAAACCCGTTCTTCGCCATTTTCCTCACGGATGGTCATTTTTAACTGGCCAGAGGTAGCATCTGTGAGATCCTGGATAACGAACTCACCTGGTGGAACCATCTTTTCATAGATAATGCTGTCACCGCGCGTTACGGTGATACGGGCATTACTATTGGCAACGCCTGTCAATTGCGGGGCGTAGCCACGTAGCGCCGGAGGCAACATACGGTCATCGCTGACGACCGCCACCCCAGTGTAATTGATCGAATCAAAAACGTCGGATTGGAGATAGTTTTTACCGATCGTCAGATTCGCCCCTGCCTCTTTCAGTGCACGAGCAGCATAAACGGTCGTCGTGGTGAATTGGCGTTGATCATCGCCATAACCACTGCTGTACAACGACGCCTGGTAGTTACTTCTCAAGCGCCAGCCTTGATAATTAGCACCAAGGGTACCGTAACTGGAAAACGCACTATTGCTGGTATTACGGCCCTGATACTTATTGCCGCTCAACGTGTAGTCAAACAACATGCCGGGAATACCATCATCCCACTGTGCCGGTGGCGTCCAGTCCGGATCGCTGTACTTGAGTAACGCCTGGGGAATACTCACCAATAGCTCGCTCTTGCCGCGATCGATACGGGCAGTGATCCCTTTATAACCGGCAATCAATAGGCAATTCGGTTTGCCAGGCACAGCACGTTTTATCAGTTCTGCCAATGGCGTTTCTTTAAAGCCAAATTGCTCTATAGTTTGAGGCGCAAAGCAGATCTGACTCTTACCATCCAGATTGATAACGCTAAAGCTATCACTGGTGATAACCCGGTCATTGATTTTTAAAGACAGGGGATAAATCCCCTCAGGGATATAATCAGGGCGAGAAAAATTACTCAGGTTAATATTGTTATTATCACGCAATTCAAGCGCTCTGGTTTCAAACTCTATGTTATCACCATCGGCTTTGGCCGAGTCCACCGCGATGAGGCAAAGAATAACGGTAGAAATAAATGAGTATTTCTTCTTATCATCCATAATTATATTAACCCATTAAGGCAACAACGTGGAACGGGGCCTGTCAGTGAATGCCCTCTCTAAATAGGAGACAGCACCAAATTACCTTTCTCTGCGGTAATTTGGCACTGGGGTACTACTCTAAAATGTTATAGCTTAGAGATAAGTCAGAGAGAAGTTGGTCATTGCATCGTAAGTACCAGCTATAATATCCTGACCATCCAACGCTACAACCTGAGCGGAGAATTGCAGGGTGTTATCCCCAGTACGCAGGCTGTAGTTGTCTGAGGTAGCACCAATTTTAACGTGCTTGTTGGCAGCATCCAGCAGGCGGATAGCGACACCTTTTGCATCACCGCTTACACCCAGGAAGCCGTTGGCAGCGCCGACAGACATACCGTCAAAGCGCACGTTGACCTTGGTTTCCGCAGTCGCAGCAGGATCAAAGCTGCAGCCAATCAGTTTGATTTTGAACTCTTTCGGTGCGCTGTAACCCACAGTCTTCAACTGTGCATCGGCAATTTGCCCCAGATTGATGTTCTGGTTGTCACCATCCTGGCCAGGAGCCAAGCCACAAGGCGCTTTGATAACAGAGCCTTTAAACATGATTTCACCGTTCCCCTGAGAGCCCGGAGGAACATCAGCGAAGGCGTAACCTGATAACATTGCAGTTGCTAGCGTGGTCAGAGCGAGTGTGCGAAGTTTCATTTTCATTGCATAAATTCCTTGAGAAGTTTTCCTATACTATTGTTGCCGCCGCTCTTGAATATCGCATTACCTTATACGTTGAGGGCCTGGCCTAACGGCTGATGCCCCTCTGTCGGCGACCCGATAAATACTATGGACAATCCCAAGAAACAGCAAATTAATCTAAAGATAAGCCAAATGTTAGATTTTAAATCTAAAAAATTAATTCAGTTAACATTAAAAACCAAATTAAGCCAAACAGGAGTCGCCGAACAACATTTATAACTTACTCAAAATCAACAGGATCATCAGTGAAAAATTAATTCTTAATTCACACTTGACTCGCTATACACACTTAACTTAGATTTCTCCTAAATTTAAAAAACGAGATTATTCCTAATCAGAAAAATCATCTCACAAACAGCAGTCAGGGCGTTGATTACCAAATGAAATACACCATAAACTTAATCGTTGTCTTCGATCCAGAGCATCGAACACTCGCGTTAAATAATAATAATCAGACGGCGATTGAACTCTCAAAACCCTCTTGCCGCGTGCTTAATGAATTGATCAAAAACAGTGGGGATAACTTATCCCGTGACTCGTTACTGAAAAATGCGTGGGAGGATTATGGTTTTCCCCCTTCCAACGCCAGCTTGAACAACTGCATCAGTGACTTGAGGAAATCTTTTGTTAGCCTGGGAATAGAGAAACCCATCATTATAACCCTTCCTAGAGTAGGGTTTAGAATGGAGGCAGATATTCATCCTGCTCCAAAACAAGAAGCCGATGCCAAGATAAATAAAGTGGAACCGGTGGCGACGAAACCCGAGAAAGTGGTGGCTGTTAAACAGGCAGAAACCGTTAGCCCCCTTCCACTGGTCATGCCAGAAAAATTGATTAAAAAAGCCATGGTGATGCCTATCCTGACTCTGGTGATTGTATTGGGCATCATCATCGGCCTAGCTTTACTACTTTGGCCACCAGCAACTCCGTTTAAGTTGATTGGCTACTATAAGCAATGTGATATTTATTCCATAAGAAAAGACCCCGTCCCCGGCTCAGAGTTCAGGGCAAAAAAGATATTGGAGTCAGAAAAACTGGATTGCGACCTGGTCAGACAAGACATTTTTTATACTGAAGAGCGCCCCGATAACGAACTATTGAAGATAACTTTTCTGGCCTCCTGTCAAAAAGACCCGACTGAAGGCGATTATCAGCATTGCAAAATATTTAAAACCGTTGAGTAAACTGAAATGAAAAAAATTATTGGCGCAGCGTTACTCCTTACTGTCCTACTGATGTGCCTGTGGTACTTCAACGTTCATCATCAGGGTAGAAAACCTTTCCGCTGCGATACTCAGCAAGTGTCGCTGCAGGTGAAAGCAAAAAGTAATATTGTGCTTAAGGCAAGTGCTACCATCCTATTTTCCTCATCAAAATCTGGCATGTTTTACATCAGCGGTTCGATCAAAGAAAATGACACCCGCTATCTGCTGGATCGCAATACCGCCTTCACCATCACGCCATCAGAAATAAAAAGTGGTAACAATGTCCAATTCACTCATGAACAAGTTCACCCCGCCGACAACACGCCGGACTACATCTGGCGAAAATATGTCATGCCGGAGGTTGAACTCGTTGATATTTACACGGAAGTTGTCCCTTTATTCCACAACGCATTATTAATTCGTGGGTTTAGCAATCCGTTCCTGGTCTGCATAAAGCAGGACTAACTCGGCCTTTTAATCCCACCGTTGGGCTGCTGCCATGCTTTAGTGGAAAATGGCATAGTATAAAAGCCTAATGCTATGCCATGAAAAACCACACTAACCCAACAACCACCTCGTAAAGATTAAATCCTCAAAATTAAAAACCAATATAATGAGGTTAAGTGAGTTAGTTTGGTACATTAAATGCGTTTGTATAAAATATTATGCAGAAAAGTCATCCCCATAGTTAACGCATTGCATTTATAGCCCCCAAACGATCTTCTCGGTAGTTGCTGAAAATAGACACAACACTAAATGGAATTTGACCATGAAGAACAAGGTATCCATCTCATTAAACGATCACAATAGTTACTTCTTAGCGGGTCTGCAGTACGCACTGATTGAATACTTTACCGATATACGCACTCAGGTTGACTTTTTTAGCGGTTACTCCAGCAAGAGGCCAGACATCATTTTTCAGTCGCTGTATCAGGGTGAAAAAACCGACATCTGTCGGCGCCTTCCTGCTGACGCACCTCAACCGCTCTATTTTGTGATACGTGATAAAGCTGAAAGGCAGTTTACTCCGCCTATCCGCTGCATCGCCAAGAGTAGTACGCTATACCGTAACCAAAGTATCGACGACATACTGGGGATGGTAAAACTGGCCATGCAGTTCAACTCTCTACCACAAGAAAGGGCGCAGCGTTGCCCAGCCTGCCATCGCCAAAGCCTGAGCGAACGGGAACGCCAGGTTTTGTATTATCTGCGGCAAGGGATGAGCCAGTCTCAGGCGGCGTGTATTCTGCAACTGAAAGTGAAAACCGTGCACTCACATAAACGCTCAGCAATGCAGAAACTGAACTTCACCCGCAACAGTGAATTGTTTCACTGGCTGCTGCATAGCGGTTTAACTTTAAACCTGAGCCGGTAATTGCCACCGGGTTGCGCAACTACATGGCTAAGTGCATCTCATTGTCCGCAGGGCGATCTCTGCGCCCTGCGTTATCAACCCCTCGCTATACCTTGGGGAATATCCACAGATGGTCGGCAGGTAGGGAAAGCGTGCACATTTCCTGCCCCCGAACCTCTGTGCCATAGGCGCGAACCACAAAGTCCTCTGCTACCGTGCGGAACAGATATTCCCAACGGTCACCTAGATACATGCTGGTCAGCAGGGGTAACGCGATCTGATTGCCTTGCGGATCCTCCCCCAAGCGTACGCGCTCAACGCGGATCACCGCCGTTGCTTCCTGCCCGGTGGTTAATCCAGCCCCGGCCTTGCCCCACAGCACCCAGTCTTTACCTTCGATCCGCGCGTTGCCTTCACGGATCTCCGTCACCTTGCCAAACAGACGGTTATTGCTGCCCATAAACTCGGCGGTAAACAACGTGGCAGGCGAACCGTACATTTCCTGTGGTGTGCCCTGCTGTTCGATCTTGCCGTTATTGAGCAGCAGGATCCGATCGGAGATCGCCATCGCCTCGTTCTGATCGTGAGTCACCATCAGCGCAGAAAGACCCAGTTTGATGATCAGCTCACGCAGGAACACCCGTGCTTCCTCACGCAGCTTGGCGTCCAGGTTAGATAGCGGCTCATCCAACAAGATCACCGGCGGGTTATAGACCAACGCACGACCAATCGCCACGCGCTGCTGCTGACCACCGGAGAGTTGATGGGGATGACGCTTACCTAACTGCCCCAGACCGAGCTGTTCAAGTACCGCTTGTACACGCTGAGTAACTTCCGCTGCAGGCGTTTTGCGTAATTTCAGCGGATAGGCCACGTTATCAAACACGGTTTTGTGGGGCCATAACGCATAGGATTGAAACACCAGGCCCAGATTGCGTTCTTCCGCCGGGATCTCGCTGCGCGCCGTGCCGTCATAGACGGTATTGTTGCCAATGACGATTTTCCCCTGGGTAGGTTTTTCCAATCCGGCCACCGCGCGCAGCAAGGTGGTTTTGCCACTGCCTGACGGCCCGAGTAGTGAAACTACCTCCCCCCGTTTGAGCTGCATCGAAACGCCCTTCAATACCGGGTTATCGCCGTAGGTCAGGTGCAGGTTATCTACTGAAAGCTCAATCATGGATTTTCACTCCAAATCGCAGGGCAATCCCTAGTCCTAACACGACCAGAAGGATGTTAATAAAAGAGAGCGCGGCGACAATGTCAATCGCCCCCGCCGCCCACAGGGAAACCAGCATGGAACCTATGGTTTCAGTACCCGGTGACAGCAGATAGACCCCGGTGGAATATTCACGTTCGAAGATCAGGAACATCAGCAGCCAGGAACCAATCAGGCCGTAACGGGAGAGCGGGATCGTCACATGGCGCGTGATCTGCCCGCGAGAGGCGCCGGTGCTGCGTGCAGCCTCCTCCAACTCGGGAGCAACCTGCAACAGCGTCGATGAGATCAGCCGCAGGCCATAAGCCATCCACACCACGGTATAAGCCAGCCAGACGCTGAAGATAGTGCTGCGCAGAGAGCGTAGCCATACCACCAGGTTTTCGCGTAACCATTCGGCGATCGGCAGCGCGGAGAGCCAACCGGCTTTTAGCGATTTATCCAGCCACATCGGCAGGAACAAGAACACCCACAGGAAGGCCAAGCCTGCCAGTAAGCCAGGCACCGCTCGCGGCACCAGTACGCTGTAATCCAGAAAACGGGTTACGCCGTCAGGTTTACGGTGCATCGCAATGCCGATAAACAGATAACACACCACCGCCAGCGCACCACCGAACACCCCGATTGCCATCGAGTTAACGATCGCCCGCAGCAAGTTAGGTTGCTGCCAAATGGTGCGGAAGGTGTTGAGTGAAAGCTCATCCCAAATGGAAACCCCGACGCCCCAGTTGGAGAT
The DNA here is from genome assembly GCF_003668775.1 of Serratia sp. 3ACOL1. Classification (NCBI taxonomy): domain Bacteria; kingdom Pseudomonadati; phylum Pseudomonadota; class Gammaproteobacteria; order Enterobacterales; family Yersiniaceae; genus Serratia; species Serratia sp. 3ACOL1. The sequence goes on from NZ_CP033055.1 coordinate 3,421,168, forward strand.
AAAGGCACGCAGCACCACGCCCACCAGCGGAACACCGATGGTCACGGTAAGCCACAAGACCACCACGCCACCGGCAACCCAGCGCCATTTACCCAAGGGTAATGCACGGGCCTGTGAGGCTTTGCCCTTGACCGTGACAAAGCGGTTGGCGGTACGCATCAGACGCCGTTGCAGCATAACCAATGGAATGGTAATGCAGATCAACACCACCGCCACCGCCGCCATCAGGTGGTAAGACGGCGTACCCAGCTTGTTGGTCAGTTGATACAGGTAAGTCGCCAGCACCAGGTTGCCTTCCGGATCGCCCAGCACCAGCATCAGCCCAAACACTTCCAGCCCCAGGAAGAACAGCAAGACGCTGGCGTACAGGATCGACGGGCGCACCATGGGCAAGCTGACGGCAGTCATCACCTGCAACGGAGAAGCCCCGGCGGTGCGGGCGGCCTCTTCGACATCCGAGCCGACGCTGCGCAGCGCCGATGAAATATAGAGATAAGCGTGGGGAACATGCGTCAGCCCGGCAATCACCACGATGCTACCCATCGCATAGATATTCCAGGGCACAAAACCCAGCAAGGATTCCGCCCACAGCGAGAAGAAACCGACCGGCCCGGCGGCCACCACGTAGCCAAAACCCAACACCATCGGCGAGACGAAGATGGGCACCAGGATCAGCGGTTCAATAAAGCGGCGGCCCGGCAGATCGGTTCTCACCATTAAAAACGCCAGTACGCCGCCCAACGGAATGGAGATGACCACCAGACCAAATGCCAGAATAAACCCGCTTTTCAGCGCCTTGTAGAAATCGGGGTCGGTAAAGATAAAGCGGAAGGCCTCAAGGCTGAACACCTTGGAAGGCGAGAAAAACGGCGCGGAAAGGAAGCTTTGGATCACGATAAACGACAGTGGTACGTAGATAACCAGCGCGGTTATCAGCACCACCAAGCCGCGCGGCAGACTCTGCCACTTGTTGCGCAATGCTTTCATAGACTGTCCCGATGGTGATATCCCCTGCATCCTGAGATGCACCGGGGTAGAGTTCCCTGTTTAAGCAATACAGGCTTCATGCTGAAGGAGAACGCCGCAGAGATTTTAGCTCTGTGCAGTTCCCCTCACCCTAACCCTCTCCCACAGGGAGAGGGGACTGAATGTGCCACAACTCAATCACGGCACCCGCCCCAAGCATTAATCCTGTTACAGATTAACTTCTCTCCCACAGGAAGAGGGGACTGAATGTGCCACAACTCAATCACGGCACCCACCCCAAGCATTAATCCTGTTACAGATTAACTTCTGCCCCCACCCACAACACTGAACTGGCTCCCTCTCCCTGTGGGAGAGGGTTGGGGTGAGGGGCAACAATGATTAGCATGGCCCCAATTCCACCATTACTTCGCGGCGGCGGTACGCCACTGTTTGATGTAGTCCAGGCGTTTGGCAGGTTCCAGATATTCCAGCAGGCTTTCGTCCACCGGGATCGGCTTCAACGCTTTGCCCAACATCTGCGTCATGCCATCGATGTCGTTCTTGCCTTCGATATCGTTGCGAATGGAGGGGATATCCGCCTTGTTGGCCAGGATGTTCTGCCCTTGCTCAGACAGCACGTAGTTCACCCACAGTTTGGCCGCATTGCTGTTGGCCGCTTCCTGGCTGATAAAGGTCACGCGTGACAACACCAGCGTGTAGTCTTTGGGATATGAGATACCGAGTGAAGGGTCGGTTTTGGCCCGCGCCTCGGCATAGGACCCCAGGATATTAAAGCCAATCAGGTTTTCGCCTGACGAGACCCTTTCCATCATGGTGCCGGTGGAAGACTGCACGGCCAACCCGCCCTTGGCGATATCGGCCAAGGTAGCGAAGTAGTTTGGATCGGCCTTGAAGTCTTGCACCGAGAGCATGAAGCCCAGGCCCGACTTCTCGATGTCATAGGTGGTGACTTTCTTTTTGAATTTATCCGGCTGGCTGGCAATCAGTTTAGCCAGCGCAGCATGGGAGTCTGGCACTTCACCCTGCGGGATCAGGCGCTTGTTGTAGATAAACACCACCGGCTCATAAGTTGTGCCATAGGCCTTATCTTTCCACACGGCCCACTTAGGCAATTGCCCCTGCTCTGGCGAGGCATATTCCAACGCATAGTCGGTGGCCAGCTTCAGCGCGGTATCCATGGAGGAACTCCACACCACGTCACCACTGGTGCCCCCAGCCGCCTGTTCGCTGATATAGCGGTTATACAGCTCGGTGCTGTTCATATCGTTGTATTCGACTTTGATACCAGGATACAGCGCTTCAAACCCCTGGATCAGTGGCCCCGCGGCTTTGGTATCCGTGGTGGAGTACACCACTACCTTGCCTTCTTTTTTCGCCGCATCGACAATCTTTTGATAATCGGCCGGGTAGCCTGCCGGGAACTGCGCGAAGGCCGGAGCAGAGATCAAGACGGCAGCCGCCATGGATACGCCAATCTTCAAAAACATATCATTAACTCCTGGTTACATTTATAAAACCAAAAATTAACATATAGCGAATGGCGGTGGTTAAGCAACGCCGTTAATTCGCCATGTTGCTGTTTTGTGATGGTGGGCGATTTTTGGACAGCAACAGCCATGATTATCCAATCATTAAGGATTTCTTAATGTTGCCTGGCTGTGGATGGAGAGAGGTTGGTTGGCGAGGAGTAAAAAATAAGGGGCGAATATTCGCCCCTCGCACAGTTAAAGCTCAGTCGTTATTTCAACAGCGCGTTAGCCTTGGCTACCACATTGTCGACGGTGAAGCCGAACTCTTTGAACAACAGCTCTGCCGGAGCAGACTCACCGAAGGTGGTCATGCCCACGATAGCGCCGTTCAGGCCAACATACTTGTACCAGTAATCCGCGATACCCGCTTCTACCGCTACGCGAGCAGAAACTGCCGCTGGCAGCACAGATTCACGGTAGGCCGCGTCCTGCTTGTCGAAGGCGTCGGTAGACGGCATGGATACCACGCGCACTTTACGCCCTTCGGCGGTCAGCTTGTCGGCAGCTTCAACGGTGATACCTACTTCAGAACCGGTAGCAATCAGGATCACGTCCGGAGTACCTGCGCAGTCTTTCAGCACATAACCACCGCGATAAACGTTCGCCAATTGCTCGGCGGTACGTGGCTGCTGGGTCAGGTTCTGACGGGAGAACACCAGCGTGGTCGGGCCATCATTGCGCTCGATGCCGTACTGCCAAGCGACAGCGGATTCCACTTGGTCACAAGGACGCCAGGTGCTCATGTTCGGAGTCACGCGCAGGCTGGCCAATTGCTCAACCGGCTGGTGCGTCGGGCCATCTTCGCCCAGACCGATAGAGTCGTGGGTGTAGACGAACACGTTGCGGATTTTCATCAGCGCAGCCATACGCACCGCGTTACGGGCGTATTCCACGAACATCAGGAAGGTTGCAGAGTACGGCAGGAAACCACCGTGCAGCGCGATACCGTTGGTGATGGCGGTCATGCCGAATTCGCGCACGCCGTAATGGATATAGTTACCCGCCAGATCGTCACCCAGAGACTTGGAGCCAGACCACATGGTCAGGTTACTTGGTGCCAGGTCCGCAGAACCACCGAGGAATTCAGGCAGCAGTTTGCCGAAGGCTTCCAGTGAGTTCTGTGATGCCTTACGGCTGGCGATGTTGGCTGGGTTAGCCTGCAACTGCTCAACGAATTTCTTCGCTTCCGCTTTCCAGTTGGCTGGCAGTTCACCGCTGGTGCGGCGTTTGAACTCTGCGGCCAGTTCCGGGAAGGCTTTGGTGTAAGCGGCCAGTTTCTCGTTCCAGGCGGCTTCTTTAGCCTTACCAGCTTCTTTGGCATCCCACTGGGCATAAATGTCCTGCGGGATTTCGAAGGCAGCGTATTTCCAGCCCAGAGCTTCACGGGTAGCCGCAACTTCGGCTGCGCCCAGTGGAGCACCGTGGGAATCATGGGTGCCCGCTTTGTGTGGTGAACCGAAGCCAATCACGGTTTTGCACATCAGCAGGGAAGGTTTGTCGGTGACCTTATGGGCTTCTTCGATCGCGGCTTTGATAGAGTCGCTGTTGTGGCCGTCAACGCCACGCACCACGTGCCAGCCATAGGCTTCGAAACGCTTGGCGGTATCGTCGGTGAACCATCCTTCTACGTGGCCGTCGATGGAGATACCGTTGTCATCATAGAACGCAGTCAGTTTGCCCAGCTTCATGGTACCAGCCAGGGAACAGACTTCGTGAGAGATGCCTTCCATCATGCAGCCATCGCCCATGAAGGCGTAGGTGTGGTGGTCAACAATGTCGTGGCCCGGGCGGTTGAACTGCGCGGCCAGCGTACGTTCAGCAATGGCGAAACCGATCGCGTTGGCGATCCCCTGGCCCAGCGGACCGGTGGTGGTTTCTACGCCTGGGGTATAACCATATTCTGGGTGACCCGGAGTTTTGGAATGCAGCTGGCGGAAGTTTTCCAGCTCGCTCATCGGCAGATCGTAGCCGGTGAGGTGCAACAGGCTGTAAATCAGCATTGAGCCATGGCCGTTAGACAACACGAAACGGTCGCGGTCAGCCCAGTGCGGGTTAGTCGGGTTGTGGTTCAGGTAGTCACGCCACAGGACTTCGGCGATATCTGCCATGCCCATAGGGGCACCCGGGTGGCCGGAATTGGCTTTTTGTACGGCATCCATGCTAAGTGCGCGAATGGCGTTGGCAAGCTCTTTACGAGAGGACATGTTTTACTCCAGGTCGGATTAAAAAAGCGATCAAGATTTCTATTTTCTCAGACTCGGCATTGAAACAGCAATCCCTAATACCGAATGAGAGCGAGTTCATCACTAATGCGCACGTTCGGAACACATTTCGGAATATAGCTATTTCGACCAAGCCTGCCGTACACTAGGCTATGCGCAGAATAATGGCAGCAGATCTCCCCCTTAACTATCACAGGACGATAGAACGATGAAAATCCGTACTTCTTTGATTGCACTGAGCATTACTGCTTTATTGAGCGGCTGTCAAAACCTTAATACCGATACCCTACTACAATCCGGCGCCCAGGCCTACCAGGCGGCGACGCTGAGCGATAGCGACGTCAAGGCACTCAGTGATAAATCCTGCGCAGAGATGGATAGCCAGGAGCAAATTGCGCCAGCAAGCAGCGACTATACCAAGCGCCTGAACAAGATTGCCGCAGCGTTGGGGGATAACATCAACGGTACCCCTGCAAACTACAAGGTTTACGTGACCAAAGACGTCAATGCCTGGGCGATGGCTAACGGCTGTATCCGCGTCTACAGCGGCCTGATGGACATGATGGATGATAACGAAGTCGAAGGCGTACTGGGCCATGAAATGGGCCACGTTGCGCTGGGCCACACTCGTAAAGCCATGCAGGTCGCTTATGGGACCGTGGCATTACGTACCGCAGCATCTTCAGCTGGCGGCGTAGCTGCCTCACTGTCTCAGTCGCAGTTGGCCGATCTGGGCGAAAAACTGGTCAATGCCCAGTTCTCACAGAAACAGGAAAGTGAAGCGGATGATTACTCGTTCGATCTGCTGAAAAAACGCGGCATCAATCCTGCAGGCCTGGCCACCAGTTTCGATAAACTGGCGAAATTAGACGGTGGTCATGAAAGCAGCATGTTTGACAGCCACCCAACTTCCGAAGCCCGTGCCAAGCACATTCGCGATCGCATCGCCGCCGGTAAGTAACGCTATGTTCCCTCTCTTGGGAGTACGTCTCTAGAGAGGGAACCGAGCAAGCAATCAGTACAGCTTCTGCGGTGGGCCAGCGAAGGTCAACGGCCCAACGCTTTTCATATCAACCTCTACCACCGATGGCCCAGGGTAATTAATCGCCTCCGCCAGCACGCCACCAAACTGCGCGGCATCGCTCACTTTCCAGGCTTTCAGCCCCATAGCTTCCGCTACCTGGCAGAACGCCGGAGTATGCAGTTCGTTATAATACTGGCGTCCAGAGAAATACTTGTCCTGAATGCCACGCATCACGCCATAGCCGCCGTCGTTCATGATCAGCAAAGTGATATTGGCCTGTTCCTGCGCCATGGTTGCCAGTTCCCCCAGGCCCAGCGCCAAACCGCCGTCCCCGACCAAGCCAACCACCTTACGCTGCGGGTTGGCAATGGCCGTGCCGATCGCCATCGGTAACCCCATGCCGATAGCCCCGGCCAGCGAGTGAATATTGCATAAAGGCGAGATGGCCCGGAACAGACGGCTACCCCACACGCTGCCAGAAACGGTGATATCACGTACCAGCAGGCCATCCTGCGGCAGCGAGGCGGCGATGGCATCATTCAATTTGGCGTACTCACCAGACTGCTGGCGCAGCGCAGTTTCGGCCAACTCAACCGCACGGCCAATCTCGGCATCCCACTCGGCATTCACCTTCTCGCCGGGGGCAAGGCGTGCTGCCAGCGCACTCAGTAAGGCGGAACAGTCGCCATAAACCTGCTCATCCGCCAGATAATTGCGGTTGGCCGCTGCCGGATCGATATCAATCTGTACCAACGGGCGCGGCAGTGGGAGTGACCAGGTACGAGTTTCGTTACTCCGCAGGCGGGAACCGGCCACCAGCGTCAAATCACACTGCGTCAGGATCGCCTCAACGCTTGGTGAGTTGTGGAAGGCCCGCAGGCTGCGCGGATGGCTGTCCGGTAAAATCCCACGCCCATGGGTGCTGGAGATCACGACCACACCGGCATCCGCCAACCGTTTTACCGCCTCACGGCAGGCCAGCGCACCACCACCGACCCACAGTAATGGACGTTTGGCATGCTTCACCTGTTGGTAAAGACGTTCAACCGCAGCTTCGTCCGCAGCAGGCAGAGCAGGAGGCAGCACCACCTTCCCTACCAGGCTGGCGGGAACCAGGCTGTTCTGAATATCGATCGGGATCTCTACCGCCACCGGGCCACAAGGCACGGTCTGCGCATCCAGAATGGCGCGCTGGATCACCGCGACCGCCTGCTCCGGCGAGTTCACCCGATAAGCCTGTTTAGAACAGGCGCGCAGGAAGCCCAGTTGATCCTTGGTTTCATGGATAAACCCGGCATCCGCATCCAGATAGGCTTTCTCTACCTGACCGGTGATATGCAACAGCGGCGTATTGGCATTCAGCGCTTCAATCATCGCACCGACGGCGTTACCGGCTCCGGCTCCGGTACTGGTCAGCGCCACCCCCAAGCCAGAAAAGCGCCCATGGGCATCAGCCATAGTTACAGCACCTGCCTCACCGCGCGCCGGAACAAAACGGATCGCGCCACGCTGCCCAACGGCATCGGCAATCGGCAGATTATGGATCGAGATGATGCCGTACATTGCCGCCACCTCGTACTGTTCCAACGTTCGGGCTATCGCCTCACCAACCGTAATTTTTTCGCTCATCTTCTGCCTTCTTATTATCTATGGGTTTCTGACCGCAGCTTAATTGCTCCAGCTGTTAGGTTGGTTGTTAAGGGAGAGATACAAACTCTTTTGCTGCATATAGGCCTGGATGCCATGCAGGCCCTTTTCGCGCCCCAGGCCGCTTTGTTTAAAGCCACCAAACGGTGTGGAAATCGAGAATGTCTTGTAGGTATTGATCCAGACGGTGCCGGTTTCCAGCTGTTCCGCCAGCGCCATCGAGCGGGCAAAATCACGGCTCCAGATCCCGGCAGCCAGGCCATAGATCGAGTCGTTGGCCTGTTCGATCAGCTGCTGTTCATCATCAAACGGCAACACCACCAGCACCGGGCCAAAGATCTCTTCCTGGCAAGTGCGGGCACTGTTGCTCAGCCCTTCAATAATTGTCGGCAGGTAATAGCTACCCTGAGCCAACTGCGGATCGGCAGGGGCTTCACCGCCAATGAGCACCCGGCCCCCTTCCTGCTGAGCCAAGGCCACGTAGTCCGCCACGCTCTGGCGATGCTTGTGGCTGATCAGCGGGCCGAGGTGGACACCGGCTTGCAGCGGGTTACCAATACGCAGCCCGGCGGTCAGCTCACATAAACGGGCCAACAGCGGCTGATACAGCGAACGGTGCACAAACAGCCGTGAACCGGCGATACATGCCTGCCCGGCCGAGCTGAAAATGCCGTAACAGATACCACGAGCAGCCTGTTCCAGATCCGCATCTTCCAGCACGATGGTGGGCGACTTGCCCCCCAACTCTAACGAGGTAGGGATCAGTTTTTCTGCGGCAATATGTGCCAAATGACGGCCAGTGGAGGTCCCGCCGGTGAAGGAGATCTTTTTCACCAACGGATGGCGAGCCAAGGCTTCACCAATCACCGAGCCCTTGCCCGGCAATACGCTGAGCAATCCGGCAGGCAAGCCTGCCTGTTCAAACAGTTCGGCCAGCTTCAGCGCCATTAACGGCGTGGCCTCTGCCGGTTTCAGTACCACCGCATTCCCTGCCGCCAGCGCCGGAGCCACCTTCTGCATTTCACTGGCAATCGGTGAGTTCCACGGCGTGATCGCCGCTATCACGCCCAGCGGCTGATACTGGCTCAGCGTCATCGCGTCACGGTTACGCTGGGTGGGAAGCTCTCCCTCCAGCACCTCACAGGCAGCAGCAAAATAACGAGCCGTAGCCGCCGCACTCATGACCAGACCACGGGTTTCCGTCAGCGGTTTGCCATTGTCACGGGTTTGCAGCTGCGCCAGGGCTTCCACTTGTTCTGTAATCAAATCGCTGACGCGATGCAGGATCGCCGCGCGCTGATGCGGCACCAGTCCACGCCAGCTCGGATCGCGCCAGGCTTTTTCTGCCGCCGCAACGGCCTCATTCACATCCTCGACGTTGGCCGCTCGCAGGCGAGCATTCACGCTGCCATCAGCCGGGAAAACCGAACTCATCTCTTCGCCGCGCCCTTCGCACCAGCGGCCGGCAAGAAAAATCTTTAACGTTTCCATGCTTTGCTCCTGCCATTCAGGCAATAAAACCGCCGTCCACCAGACTGCGGCAGGCTTGTACCGCACTCAGCGCCGCCAGCGTTGACGTTTTCGGGTTGCTGGCCAGTGGGTTGCCGCACAGCTCAATCTGGAACTCGCCAAACTGGCCACACACCTGTAAGCGGTGAGTATTACGTTGAGTATGAGGATCTACCTGTAAGCGTACCCGCGTGGCATCCATCCCCAAGCCATGCAGCGCAATGGTGGCCGCTACGTTGGCGTTGGCTGGGAACATGCTTGCGGCTTCTCGGGCTGACCCTTCAAAGAACACCTGCGCTTCGCTGACGGCATCCAGATTAATCAGTTTTTCCGCCGGGCTGCCTCGCCAACTGGCCGGGCTTTTGCTGGACTGATAGGTCACACTGTCCAACCCGCCTTCCCGCGCCGAAGCCAAGCCATCCATACCCGCCACCGCACCAGACAACACAATCAGCCGCCCGTGGTAGCGTGTGCAGGCCTGCTGCAAACGCAGTTGCAATGCAGCATCTGCCAGAGCGCCAGTAGAGATCACCGCCAGCCGCCAGCCACGTTTAACGATGGCCTCACCAAACTCGGCGACCGCCTGCTGGCTGGCACACTCCAGCACCAAATCAGGTTGCTCGGTACACTGGTCAGGATGGGTCAGCGCCTGCACCTGTCCGGCAAACGCAGCGTCGATCTCGGCATGATGCGTTTCCCGTGCCACGATCCAACCGACTGCCACGCCCTCCGGCAGGCGCGCCAGCACCTCTTTTGCCATCGCGCCATAACCAATCATCATGATCTTCTTCATCTTTTCAGTCCCGTCAGAGATGGCGATTGAAACCGCCGGAAACGTCCAGCGCCGCGCCGGTGGTAAAGGAGGACATGGGGGAGGCTAAAAACAGCAGCGCCCGTGCCGGTTCCTGTGGTTTACCTAAACGCCCCATAGGGATGCCACGCCGCTCGGCAATCGCCGCCGTCCACTGTTCCCAGCTTTGTTGTTGATCCTGGCGCTCGGCAAAGCGCCGCCGCCATTGGCCCGACTCCACCATGCCCAGCAGGATGGAATTGACGCGAACCCCTTTGCTCACCAGCTCTTTGGATAAGGTCAGTGTCATATTGAGCAACGCGGCACGGGCCGCCGAGGTGGCAATCATGTGCTCTTCCGGCTGCAGGGCCAGCAATGAGTTAACGCAGGTAATGGAGGCGATATCTGAACGCTCCAGCGCCGGTAAAAAGGCCTGCACCGGGTTGATCACCCCGAACAGTTTCAGCTCTGCCTCATGCAACCAGGCTTCACGCGGTGTCTGATCAAAATGCGCCACAAACCCCTGCCCGGCGTTGTTGATTAACATATCCACAGCGCCAAAATGCGTGCTGACCTGCTCGGCAAACTTGGCAACCTGCTCGGCGTCGAGCACATCGCAGCGTAACGCCAGGATCTCCGCCTGCGGGAACTCTTCACGCAGGCTGGCCTCGGCGCTGGCCAGTTTGTCCTGATTGCGGCCACAGAAAGCGACTTTCGCCCCTTCGGCCAGCAATAGACGCAGCGTTTCAAAACCGATCCCCGAGGATCCTCCGGTGACCACCGCCACTCGCCGTTCAATCTGAAAATTCATGGTTGGATTGCCCCCGTAAAGTCCTGCAAATAGCGGTTAAACAGCGCTGGCGCATCGAGATAGCTGGCATGCCCCGCCACATCAATCAGGCGCATTGTCGCATCCTGCTGTTGCGCCAACGTTGCGGCCCCCTGCGGTGGCGTGATGCGATCGACACTGCCACACCACACCTGTAACGGGCCGCGATAGCGCAACAGGTAGCGGTTGATATCATCATTGGCCAGCATCCAGGCGGCGCTGAGAAAACCGGCCGGATTAAGTTGCTGCATGCCGCTGCGTACCCAGGCAATATCCTGCGGATCCGCATCTTCACGCAGCAATGCCGCCGCACGCTGTTCACCGTAGCCCTGCGGGCCAAGCGTTTCGATCATCTGTTTGCGTTGGCCATACACCTGCTGGCGTTTTTCCAGCGGCGCAGTGGCATAGCCCTGAGCCGGATCGGCCAGTACCAGTCCACTCAGCCCATCCGGGTTGGCAGCGGCAAAGGCACTGCCGATCAACGCACCGAGCGAATGCCCTACGATCAGCGGCTGTTGTAACTGCAACTCGGCGATCAACTCCGCCAGCGCGTTGGCATAAGCGGCAGCATTTGGCTCTGTCTGTGCCAACGCGGCGCTACCGCCATAACCCGGAGCATCCCAGGCAATCAGGCGGTGGCCGTCTGTCAGGGCGCGATCGCTGAACTGCTTCACCCACGAAGCAGAACCGGAACTGATGCCATGCAGCAGCACTACTGCCCGACCATGCCCGGCTTCGCGCCAACTTAGCCGCTGGCCTCCACAATCCGCCTGCTGGCGTTCCGGTAAGCCGTTCATCAGTTACGCTTCACTTTCGACAACGGGTGATCGGCCGGGTAAGTCGGGGTTTCCGGCTTGGAAGTACCGAGCATCACGCACATCAGCGCTTCTTCTTCGCCGTGATTGAACAGGCCGCGATAAATCCCCGCCGGAACAGAAATCAGATCGCGCTCTTTCAGGATGGTTTCGTAATACTCTTCACCGTCCTGGATCATCAGCGTGATCTTGCCTTTGAGCATAAAGAACACTTCTTCAACGTCGTCATGCAGGTGCAATGGCCCCTCACATTTTGACGGCAGCACCATGGTGGAGAAGGTAAAGTTCCCCGCCGGAATGGTGTTGGTGTCGCTGACGACGCCGGTGGCACCGGTGCCGATATAGCGCATCTGCGCACGGCGGTACTTCGGATCGTAATCGGCCTGGAACTTCAGTGCGTTCCAGTCATATTTACGGCCTTCAAAACGGGCGATACGCGATTCCACCCAGTTTTCCATCGTCAGATCCTGCGGCTTGATGCCGGCTTTATTCTCAACCTGGGACATGTTGTCTCTCCTTCGTTGCATCAATACTTATTCAGTAACGGCAGCAGAATGGCGCAGCCGACAAAGGCCATCACCACCAGGAACAGCAAACCGTTATCCATATTGCCGGTGGCGGCGATCAGTGCCCCCATCAGCACCGGTGCCAATGCGCCGGCAAAATTACCCAATCCGTTAAATACCCCGCCAGCGGTGGCGCTCACCCGGCTGCTGGTAGCCTTGGCCAACAGCGCGAAGATGTTTGGCGCGCCGGCTCCCCACATAAAGGTGCTGAAGGACATGGCGGCGATCACGCTGTAGGTGCCTTGCATATACAGAACGACACCCAAACCGATCCCGGCACCGCACAGCGAGATGAAACAGGCCAACGCGCGGCGATCCATCTTGTCCGACAGCCAGGCCCCCACCACCTCGCCAAGCAACATGGCAATAAACGGCAGTGATGACAGGTATCCGGCGTGCTCCAGATGAATGCCTTTGCCTTCGATCAGATAGCTCGGCAGCCAGCCGTTCATGCCCCACAGGTAGGTGAGAAACGCGATGTTAAACAGGCAAATCATCCAAAAATGTGGGGTGCTGAACAGTTCGCGGCGCAGCTGTTTACGTTCGGCAACAGCCGGTTTACTGGTGGTGCTGGCCGCTGGACGTGCCACGTTAAGGTGACGCATACCAAACAGCACCAGTAACATCACCGGCACGGTCAGAAACGCCATAAAGAAGAAGGTGGTTTCCCAGTTAAAGCGGCTGAGAATGAACAGCGTGACCGGGAAGCCCAGCGCCGCGCCAATCGGGGTTCCCAGCAGCCACAGCATGGTGGCACGCGCCTGGAGACGTTGCGGAAAAGCCTGGCGCACGATGGCATAGGCCATTGGCAACAGCGGCCCTTCGGCGATGCCCAGCAGGATACGCAGCGTCATCATGGTGTGATAAGAGCGCGTCATCCCCATCAGCACCATCAGCACGCCCCAGGTCACCATCATGCCAATCAGCACTTTGACCGGATTGAGCCGATCGCCAATGCCGCTCAACAACATCGAAGAGAAGCCATAGGAGAACAAAAAGGCACTCATCAGCAGCCCGAGCCGGGTGGGATCAAAGCCGATGCCCATCGCCTGCTGAAACTCGTGGTCAGAAAACAGCGCGGCAATGCTGATCTTGTCGAAAAACGCCAACAGCACACAGGCAAACAGGGCTGCCGGCACCGACCAACGCACGCTGGTTGGTGAATTTTCGGCAACAGCATCCCCCACCCGACCGCTGCGGGCGTCAATATCTTGCGTAGTCATAAAACGCTCCCTTTGGGTCGGGCGTTATTTCAACGCCATCAGAGAAAATTCCACATCCGCCAGTTGCTGCGGATCCAGTACCCGGCCGCTGGCCAGCCAGCGTTTACCCAGCTTGATGGTGCGCGCGTCGTTAAACGCCACCAGTTGCACCAGTTGCCGATCGGCATTCAGGGTGAAGAACAGTTGTGACTGCGGCGTGCGGCGCACTATCTGGTGAACGCCGCCGGTAGGGACGCCCAGGATTTGGATATTGGCGTCGTATTGATCCGACCACAGCCAGGCAACATCATCGTAAGGCGCGGCAAACGCATCCAACATCGCGCAAGCGGTGCTGATCGCCTGATTCTGTGCGTAGGCCCAGGATTGCAGACACAGGCCGAGGGTGGGATGGCGCGCAACATCGCCTGCGGCAAAAATGGCCGGGTGGCTGGTACGCCCTTGCCCATCGACGACGATCCCGCCTTCAAGCTTCAGCCCGGCGCTGTGGGCCAGTTCCAGATTCAGCTCAACGCCGATGCCGACAACCACCAGGTCGAAGGGCTGCGCGGCACTGCTGGCGCTGCCAATCCAGGCTTCACCCTCGCGATCTTCAAGCGTTATCTCGCCGCAGTCGCAATGCACGGTGACGCCTTGCTGTTGATGCAGTTCCAACAACGCCTGGGAAACGCCAGCCCCTACGCTACGCATACACAGCGCGGGTTGGCGCTCAAACACCGTCACGTCAACACCCAGCTTGCGGGCCGAGGCGGCAATCTCCAGCCCGATCCAGCCACCACCCACAATCGCCAGCTTTTGGCATTGCTGTAGGCCCTGGCGCAGGCGTGCCGCATCATCCCAGGAACGTAGGGTCATTACTCGCGGGTGCTTAGCCCAACTGGCATCCGGCAGGCGTGGTCGGCCACCGGTGGCGATCAGCAGTTGATCGAACTGCAACTGGCTGCCGTCGCTGAGCGTGACGATTTGCTGCTGTCCGTCGATGGCTTCGGCACGAAGTGGACGGTACCAGTCGATATTCATCCCGGCCACCACCTCTTCACCGAACAGGCGGCTGAGTGGTGCACTGCCATCCAACAGCGCCGCCTTGGAGAGCGGTGGACGTTCGTAAAAATCATAAGGCTCGTCACTGATCACCGACAACCTGCCGCTATAACCGCGATCGCGCAGCGTTTTCGCAGCCCAACCACCGGCCTGACCGCCGCCGATAATGACAATGCCTGCACGGGTTGGTTGGCTCATACCGCCCCCGGCTTCTTATGTTGGCGGCGGGTATCGTGATCGATACCGCCTTCGACCGCCCATTCGGTAAACGACACCAGCGAATGCTCCAGCTCACGCGGCTGCCAGTTTTCCGTCAGGTAGTCATCATTGGTGTAATACTCAAAGGCACCGCCGGTCGGGCTGTTGACGTACCAAAAATAGGCCGAGGAGATCGGGTGACGGCCTGGGCCAATAAAGGTGCTCCACTGCTCTTTATTCATCGCGATGCCGCCGCCGATCACTTCATGGATATCGCGTACGGTGAAGGCGACGTGGTTCAGGCCCCGTGGGCGGTTAGGCAGTTTCAGCAGGAACAGGTTGTGATGGCCACCCCGAGCCTGGGTGCGCAGGAAGACGGCGCGATCGATATAGCGATCGGAAACCTGGAAGCCGAGCAGATCGCAGTAGAAGCGTTCGGTAGCAGCCAAATCCTCAACGAAGAATACTACGTGGCCGATATTGACCGGCTCGGCTTTGGCATAAACCGGGCTAGGCTGGTCAATGCGGCGTACATCGCCCCATTGGTTGATAGGCGAAACGGGCAGTTCCACCGGTTGCTGCGCCGTAACGGCAAAACGCAGCGTCATACCGTTGGGATCGCGACATTCCAGTTCTTCGCCAACGTGGCGAAAGCCTGGCATCTGCGCCAACAGGGGTTGCAACGCAGCCAGCGCAGCAGGGCTTTCAACCGCCCAGGTCATGCGGCGCAAGGTGGAACCTGCCTCAAACGCGGCCGGTAAGACCTCGCTGTCTTGCGGATACAGCACCACGCTAGCCCCGCTCAACGTGGTAAATTCACGGCGCGGTTCGCCCCAATGCTGTAGCGTCGGTTGCAGACCGAAGTCCTGCATGAATTTTTCGCACGTTGGCAGATCTTCGACGCCAAATTCCAGCTTTTCGATTCCGGTTATGCTCATTATTGTGCCTCACGTTCTCGCTGAATGCGTTTTTCAGGCATGATCGACCCCGGCCCATGAAGCTCATGAGTCTTATCCCTGCCTGAGTGATTGGTAGTGGGCGAATAGCTTCGCCCAGACAACAAAGCGTTCGGCCGGTTAGCCGACGTTAGCCTGCGGTGGCGCGCCCAGCAGGCCTGAAATTTTCACTGCGGCGTCGCGCACTTCCATGCGCAACCGCTCGCGATCTGCCTTAGGGATCTCATCGGAAGGCACCATAATGCTGACCACCGCTTCCACCCGCTGTTCACGGTTAAAGATCGGATAGACGATCGAGGAAATGCCATGGCGGAAGAAGGATTCGCCAATCACATAGCCACGAGCCTTATCCTGTTGCACCATCTGCCACAGCGCTTCGCGATTGGCCGGTGTCCCTGGTGCCGCATCGGGCAAGGCTTCATGCGGGAACAGGCGTTCAAACTCTTCCCGGCTGGTGCTGGTCAGCAGCATACGGCCAAGAGAGGTGCGGTGCGCTGGTAAACGGGTACCGACGCTTACCTGGTTGATCTGCGAGCCAGCCGCACTGACGCGGGCGATATAGATCACGTCATGCCCATCGCGGATCGCCAGATGGCTGCTGCATTGGCTGCGATCGCGCAGTTGCTCAATCACCGGTTGGCCAGCCTGGGCCACGTCCAGCGAGGCGATATACTCAAAGCCCAGACGCAGCACTTTGATCCCCAACGCAAAGGTATTGGTGCGTGGATTGCGCTCCAAAAAGCCCAGATGCTCCAGCGTTTGCACCACGCGGTAGGCGGTTGCCTTTGGCATATCGACCAGGCGATGTAATTCTGCAAAGGTCATTTCCTTATGCTGCTCGCCAAAGGCCAGCAACAGTTGTAACCCGCGATCCAGCCCCGGGATCAGATATTTACACGCTTGATCGTCTGCCATGTGCTGCTCCTAAATGTTTGCCTGTCCGTCAGGCGGTCAGTTAAACACGAAACCACCGTTGACCGGTATCAGTTGGCCGGTGACAAAATCCGCCAGCGGCGACAGCAGATAGAGCACGCTACCGGTCACATCGTCCGGATGCTGTGCGCCTGCCAGTGCCCGGCCTTGCTCGTAAAGCTGATGCCGTTCGGCAGGGACATACTCAGTGGCTTCAACGCGCGTCAAGCCCGGTGCTATGGCGTTGACGCAGATGCCCTGTGGCCCCAGCTCACGTGCCATGGAGCGGGTCATCGAGATGATCGCCCCTTTGCTCGCCACATAGGCCATCAGTTTCGGCGCGCCCCACAAGGCGGTATCCGAGGCAACATTGACGATTTTGGCGTGCGGCGTTTGGGCTAATAATGGCACCGCCGCCTGACTCACCAACCAGGTCCCTCGTACGTTGACCTGCATGACCTTGTCCCACAGCTCAATGTCGTATTCCATCATGGTTTTGCCACCGACACCGGTTGCCATCGCGGCGTTGTTCACCAGCCCGTCGATCGCGCCGCCCTTGGCAATCGCACTGAACGCCGCAGTGATGGATTGTGGTGAAGCCAGATCGATAACCTGAGCTTCAACCTGTGCCCCCTGCTCACGCAGGCTGGCGGCGCTGTCCTGCAACTCCTCCGCCAGAATATCGCACATCACCACGCTGGCCCCGGCCTGAGCCACCGCAGCGGCAAAGCTGCGCCCCAGCCCACGTGCCGCTCCGGTGACTACGATACGTTTTCCTGCCAGCAAGCCGCTCACTGTGCCGCCTCCAGCTCGCTGAGCGTTGCCAGCTGCTTTTGTGCCTCTTTCTGCATCATACGGCGCAGGCGGGAGAGGCCTACATCGTGCTGATACAGGTATTCACGACCGCGCGCGTTCGGTGCCATGTTCTCCAGCACGATGCGATCCTGCTCGAGTACGTCCCAGTGCAGTTCTTCCAGACGGTTGCGATACATAAAGCGCCATGCGTCACGCTGCCAGTCTTTCACTTTGCGGATACGCCAGAAGAATACCCGGCAGTGATCTTTATCTTCCGGCACCACCATGCCGATGATCCAGAAATGGCCGCCTGGCCCAAAACGCTTTTTGTAAGGGATCGACAGGCGCATCCAATAGGCACCGCTGCTGCCAAATTCGACCCAGTCGAAGTTCACGCCAATCTGGCCGTTCTTTTTAAAGATGAAACCGCTATCGGTAGGTTCCAGCGCCATATCGGCCTTGCGATCCCCTTCCGCCATCGAATGCGATGAGGAGTGCAGGTAGGTGCCATGCATCGGATCCATCACGTTTTCCAATGCGTATTGATAATTACAGTCCCAGCTGGCGGTACACAGGAAGTTACTGTAGTTGGCCTCATCCGCCAGTTCCTGCGGGAAGCTCAGTTCGGCAGGCTGTTCGTCGGCAGTGACGCCGAAATACAGGAACACCGCACCGTAAGCCTCTTTTGCCGGGTAGGATTTCAGGCATTTCTGCCCCACCAGCGGGCAACGGTCAACAGCTGGCACATCTTTAACCTCGCCATCGCCACCCACTTCAACGCCGTGATACCAGCAGGCAATGCGATCGCCAAGGTTCCAGCCCATCGACAGGCGCGCGCCACGATGCGGGCAACGATCTTCCAGTGCGTGGATCGCCCCTTGTTTATCGCGCCACACCACGATCTGTTGTTCAAGACGGGTGATGCCCACCGGGTTGTTACCCACTTCCCAACTGGCCAATACCGGATACCACATACCGCGCAGGCCCTGATCCAGATAGTCTTGTACCGTCTGCGCGGAGGATGTTGTGTTTGCTGTCATTGTCCTTCTCCCTGTGCGGCTCAGAAACCGTTGACGTGTAGGAATTCGCGGAACGTGGCTTCATTCCATGGCTGACCACTGCGATCGAACAGGCGACGCTGATTGAGCGCGCTGACGATCTGCTCCAGCTCCTCAGCCCCTTGCTCGAAGATCTCTTCCAGCGCGGCCACCAGCGAGGTTTCAAACCCGTCTGGTACACGTGCCCGGGTTTGCCAGATCACATTCTGAAACTGGCCGGGTTGGTGGATTTGGCCGTTGCCGCCCTCACGCGCCGGGATCACCTGTTGGGTATCCGGCAGCCAAGGGTTGAAATCGGTAATGTGCTGCATGCTTATTCCTCCGCGATAAAGGTGATTTGGATTTGATTGTCGATCACCCGGGTAGGGTAGGTTTGCAGATCACGGCCACCGGGTTCGCGCAGGCATTGGCCGCTACGCACATCGAACACCGCTTCGTGCAGTGGACACTCCACTTTTCCGTCATCGACAAACCCTTGGCTGAGCAAGGCATAGGCATGCGGGCAGACGTCTTCCAGCGCGTAATATTGACCGTCGATCAAATAGACGCCGACCTCTTTTCCCTCAATATTGGCGGAGAAAGGAAAATCTTCTTTAACTTGAGACACTTCGCACACGTTCTTCCAGCTCATTGCTTCTGTCCTCTATCTGATTGTTTCATATATGAAACTCAGTTTCTTATTTAATACAGTCACTATAGGTATGGCGAATCTTTCGTCAAGACAGCAAAGGGAAGAATGTTAATGATTGGTTATTTTAAAGTTACAACTGCGGAGTGGATCACGAAAAAATGCACCGGGGGTGAAAACAAGATAAAAGGGCCGGGCGCAGCATGCCGCGCCCCTACGGTTGGACATGTTCGCCCCTACAAGAAAAAGGCCCCAGTCATGATGACTGAGGCCGTTTAATCAGCAGTGATTGGCAGAAAACGCCGACTTAGCGCCCTTTCTTTTTGCGCCCTGGCTGAGCAAAACGCTTACGCGCCGGTGCTTGACTGCCCGCTTTATCCGCGGCTTTCTGCCCGCTGCTCGCCGGTTTTTTCACCGCAGGCTTGGGCTTGGCCGCTTTCTTGGTCGGTTTAGCCTCTGAGGACGAGTCCTCAATCAACTTAAACAGCTCAACCAGCTCGTCGTCCGTCAAATCGCGCCACTCCCCTAACGGCAGCCCAGACAGGCCTACGTTCATGATGCGGGTGCGCTCCAGCTTGGTCACTTCATAACCGAAATGCTCACACATACGGCGGATCTGGCGGTTAAGCCCCTGCACCAGCACGATACGGAACACAAAGGGGGCTTCTTTCTTCACCTTGCATTTCTTGGTCACCGTGCCCAGCATCGGCACTCCGGCACCCAAACCACGGATAAAATCGTCGGTCACCGGTTTGTTAACCGTGACCAGATATTCCTTCTCGTGATCGTTACCAGCACGCAGGATCTTGTTCACCAGATCGCCGTGGTTGGTAAGGAAGATCAGCCCCTGCGAGTCTTTATCCAAGCGCCCGATCGGGAAGACACGGGTACTGTGGTTGACGAAATCGACAATATTGTCTTTCTCACCGTCTTCGGTGGTGCTGACGATACCCACCGGCTTGTTCAGCGCAATAAAAATCAGGTTGTCTTCGTTACGGGGTTCAATAAGCTGCCCGTTAACCTTGACCACATCGCCAGCGAATACCCGATCGCCGAGCGCTACGCGCTTACCGTTGATAAAAACATTGCCCTGTTCGATGTAACGATCGGCATCGCGACGCGAGCAGATGCCGCTCTCGCTAATATATTTGTTGAGGCGTATAGATGGTTTAGTCAGCACGGTTCCTCCGTAAACGCGAAATACACTTTATCTTCACGGCAATATTTTCATGATGGGTTGACGGGTAAGGGCCGCTGCCAAGCGGGCGCAGCATGCAGCGCCCCTACGGTCGACTATGTACGACCCCTACCCATTCAGCAAACTGATTTAGCCCTGCTTTTTGGCAGCTTGTAGATACAACATTTCCAGACCCAAGGTCGCCGCAGCCAGTGCGGTGATCTCTGACTGGTCGTAAGCCGGAGCTACTTCTACCACATCCATGCCGACAATGTTCAGCGACTGCATACCACGCACCAATTTCAGGGCGCGATCGGAGGTCAGGCCGCCGATCACCGGGGTGCCGGTGCCAGGTGCGAAAGCCGGATCCAGGCAGTCGATATCGAAGGTCAGATAAACCGGCATATCGCCAACGATCTGTTTGATCTGCGCCAGCAGATCGTCCACGCCACGATCGTTAACCTGCGCAGCATCCAGTACGGTGAAGCCGTTGTCACGATCGAACTCGGTACGGATACCGATTTGCACGGAGTGATTGGGATCGATCAGGCCTTCGTTCGGCGCATGGAAGAACATGGTGCCGTGGTCAAACTTGCTGCCGTTGGCATAGGTGTCGGTATGGGCATCGAAATGCACCAGCGCCATTTTGCCAAAATGCTTGGCATGCGCGCGCAGCAACGGCAGCGTCACGAAGTGGTCACCACCGAAAGAGAGCATGCGTTTGCCGGCTGCCAGCAGTTTTTCTGCGTGCGCCTGCAGCTTGTCGCTCATATCCTGAGCATCACCAAAGTTGAATACCACGTCACCACAATCGACCACGTTCAGACGATCGCGCAGATCAAAGTTCCACGGCCAGCGCGCCCCTTCCCATGCCAGATTGGTAGAAACCTGGCGGATCGCCGCAGGGCCATGACGTCCACCGGCACGGCCGGAGGTAGCCATATCAAAAGGAACACCGGTGATCACCCACTCTGCATCGCTATCGTAAGGCATAAAGTTCAGCGGAAAGCGCAGGAAACCAAAGGCGTTGGACACTAAGGAATTATCGGGCTGATGGCCTAAGGTACTCATATTTACCCTCATTTTTCAACGGTTCGCCCGTAGCCGGACGCTTGGGCGGTAGCAAAAAAAAATCCCTCCCGCGTCGTTAGCCCGACGAGAAAGGGATTTATTCGATGTCTGTTTCAATGGATAGATTATCGCCGCAATTGGTTCACTCTTCAAGGTGCCCGTTGTCTGCAGATGCAGAAGAAGGAACAACCAACCTGCCAGCATCGAGTTCGACCACTCGATCGGCAGAGGCTATCGTCTCAGGCCGGTGAGCAATCAGCAGGATGGTTAAGCCCAGGTTGCGCAAAGTGCTGCCGATCAGGATTTCATTGGTGACATCAAGATGGCTGGTTGCCTCGTCCAGGATCAGTAACCGTGGGCGTTTGTATAATGCCCGGGCCAACAGCAGCCGCTGCTTTTGGCCCCCCGATAACGAATTCCCCATTTCCCCAATCAACGTCTGGTAGCCCATCGGTAACGCGATGATATCCTCATGCAGCTGTGCCAGTTGAGCACAGTGTTGCGCCCAATCCAGATCGCTGTGTTGAGAGAAAAAAGTGATGTTGTCGAGTATTGCCCCACGGAATAACCGATCCTCTTGCATCACCGCGCCGATCATCTGGCGAACCTGCCGATAGCCCGCATGATGATGATCGATGCCAAACACCTGCAACCTCCCGGCCGTTGGCGGGTAAAGCCCCAGCAGGATCTTCGCCAGGGTGGTTTTCCCGCAGCCGGAGCGCCCTACCAGCGCCACCACCTCCCCAGGCATAATACGCAACGCCGCTCCAGCCAGGATATCATTACCTCCCTGGCCGTAGCTGAAGGTGATATTTTCCAGTTCAATAACCGGGCGATCCTCTCTTTGCACGGGGAAAGCTACGGTAAGAGATTCTGCCGCCTGAGCACCGCCCTCCTTCTGGGTCAGCACAATATCTGCCAGCCGTTCGTTATAGACATCCAGCATTCGCCAGGCAAACGCCTTATCGATCAGGCCATTGATGCTGGCGGAAAAACGCCCTTGAAATGACATATACGCCACCAGCATGCCGATCGAAAACGAGCCCGACAGCACCGAATTGGCACCAAACCACAGCACCGCCGCACCCACCAGGCTACCAATGACCTGGTTAATGATGTCGTAGCCGATGGCCAGCTTATGCTCACGCAGTTGGCTATTACGTCTGGCGATATTCAGGTTACGCCATGCAGATTCCCGCTGGGCCAGCGCTCCGTTAACCCGCAGGCTAAGCATGCCATGCAGCGTTTCCAGAAAGTGGCTTGATTCCAGGGTACCCGCAGTCCAGCTGTCCTCTGCTGCCCGGCGCAGGGTGCGAAACCATAACACGCGTAATAAGCCATAAATCAGCGCCGCGCCTAACGCCAGCATGGATAACGACACGCTGTAGAGCAACATCATGCCCAAGGTACCGACCACCAGCAATACGTCTAGCAGCGCCTCAAGGATGCTGGTGGTGAGCGTATCCTGAATGGTATCGACCGCATCAAACTTGGCGCTGACATTGCCAATGTCACGCTTCTCAAACCAGTCGATCGGCAGACGCAGCAGGTGATGGAACACGTTGGCCGTCCACTGCATATTGAAATTGACCGCCATGGTGATGGTGGCCCATTGCCGGGCCAGGCCAATCAACGTCTGGGTCGCACTCATCAGCAGCATGGCAATGACGATCAGCACCAGCAGGCTATCATCCAGCGCCACCAGGACTTCATCGATCACGATCTGATTGATCAACGGACTAAGCAAGGCCAAGACTTCCAACGCCAGGGCAAAGCAGAAAATGCGCGCCAACGCAGCCTTCAACCCTACGGTCTTGCCGACCAATTCGGTTAGCCGCACTTTCTTGCGTTCGTCACGCTGCTCAAAGTCATGGGTTGGCGTCAGTTCCAGCGCGACACCGGTAAAATGACGGTTAGCCTCTACCAACGACATGTTAACCGCCCCGCGTGCCGGATCGTGCAGTTCGATCTCGTTGCCACGTACCCGTTTAAGCACTACAAAGTGGTTGAGATCCCAGTGCAAAATGCAGGGTACGGTCAGTTGGCCGAGTTCCTCCAGCTCTAAACGTACTGCACGACCTGTTAATTTCAGGTTCTGAGCGCATTCCATCAAATGCACGAAAGTCATGCCCTGCGTCGAAACATTGAATCTTGCACGCAGGCTGGGGAGGTCAATACGATAACCGTGCCAACCGGCGACCATCGCCAGGCAGGCCACCCCACATTCCGCCGACTCGGTTTGACGGATCAACGGCAAGCGGCGGCGCCAATGCAAATTCAGGTGCAAATGCTCGGTCCATTCCATGGCTATATTTTTCCTTGCAGGCTCCATAACGGTTCCAGCAACCATTCGTACAGTCGCCGCTTGTCCAGCTCGATATCTGCTGCCACCACCATCCCGGTGCGCAGTAATTCCTGATGGCCATATACGGTCACGCTGGGTTTATCTGGCACGACAATCACCCGGTAATGCCCCTCGTTTTCTTTCCACACCACCGGGTTATGCGGCATGACATCTGTCGGGCTGAGGCTGATGCGGGTCACTTCCCGCGTCGTGCCATACTGCACACCAAATTTTTCATAAGGATAAGCCGCGAAACGCAGGCCAACCCGCTGATGAGGCTTGATAAACCCAACGGACTTGCTCGGCGCATACAGCTCAATCTGCATTTGGGCCGCCTGTGGCACCAGCGTTAACAGCGGCTCATTTTGGTTGACCGTTTGCCCCGCCTTGACCAACACCGCAGCAACACGCCCTGCCACCGGGGCAGCCAGCGTGCTCTCCTCCTGTGATTGCAACTCTATTTGTTGCTGACGGATCCCTTGTAGTAACCGATCCAGCTCCACCCGGCGGCTTTGCCCCTGCTGCAACAAACTCCCCTGATCCGTTTCAACCGAGGTCAACTCACGCTTCAGGCGCTGTTGTACCTGCCGCTGGTTTTCGACATAACCTTCCGCCGCCGCCAGTTCAATCTGCTTTTGCTGATACTCAAGCTCGGAGACATACTTTTGCCGCACCAAACGGTGATAACGCTCCATCATTGAGCGGGTTAACGCCGCCTGGCGCAGCGTCTGTTTCAGAGCCCCATCGGCGCTGCGCAGTTCATCCTTCAGTTGGCTTGCCCGCTGCCGTAATCCCTGTATCTGCAGGGTAATGGCGGCAACCTCCTGATGCTGTTGCTGCACCAACATCTGATACTGCTGCGCCAGGGAGTTTTTCAGCGTCGCCAAGGTGGCCAACCCCTGGCCGTCATAGCGCTCACCACTTAGCCGGTAGAGTAATTGGCCTGCTGCAACCTCATCGCCCTCGTTAACCAACAAGGCCTCAACCCGCCCTTGCGTACGCGCAACTACTTTGACGACTCCGGTTGAAGGCATCACGACACCTTCCAAACGGGCTTTACGGGTATATTCGCCACCGATTAAAAAAGCGATTAATGCAACCACCAAGAGCACGCTGGCACAGGCATAAAGCGTCATATCCGGACTGGGGGAAATCAAAATCCCCCCTTCGGCTCGCGTGGCCTGGGCGGCAAAATAGGCCTGGCGGTAGAGACGCGTCACGTGATTGGATCAGCCAATTTAATCGTCTTGCCGGTGATATAACGCTGTTCCAGCAATCTATTATTAACCATAAATATTACCGTTCCCTGTAAATGAAATTAATAGCGATTATTACTAATCGACACTTGAGCATTAGTTATTTAATTAAAAGTGACAGATTGTTATTTACTTGATTTTTGAACAGAGGTTTTCTTTAACAATGAAATTACCAAAATAAACAGAACAACTCAACAACACCGTCAACTATTATTAGTTGATTGATAACGTAAAATAAATAAGTAAAAGCCATCTCCGGGGAGATGGCTTGAGGCTACTGGGAAAACTCCACTGGCTAATATATTACAACAGAGACTGTTATTATTTCACCAACACCGGATCTGCACGATATTGCGTTGGGAACAGCTGCTGTAACTGTTTTACCTTCGGCAAATCATTCACCACGATATAGGGTTGTTCCGGGTTAAGGGTGAGATAGTTTTGGTGGTAAGCCTCGGCAGGATAAAAATGACCCTTGTCCTCAATGCGGGTCACCAGCGGTTTGGCAAAGCGTTTACTGGCATCCAGCTGTGCAATATAAGCCTTGGCAACCTGCTGTTGTGACGCCGTCAGTGGGAAAACGGCTGAGCGATATTGCGTGCCGCTGTCCGGCCCTTGGCGATCGAGCTCGGTTGGGTTATGTGCTACCGAAAAATAGATTTGCAGCAGTTGGCCATAGGTAATCTGCTGTGGATCAAAGGTGACCTGTACCGACTCTGCATGGCCGGTATCCCCTCCGCTGACGGCCTCATAATTAGCCGTTTGTGCCGTACCTCCGGTATAACCGGATATGGCATTGGTCACGCCTTTAACGTGCTGGAAAACCCCCTGCACGCCCCAGAAACAACCGCCGGCAAAGATCGCGGTTTCCGTGCGCGATGCCGTTGGCGCTTCGTCTTTTACCGGCGCAGGGATCTCTACCGCCGCCTCGGCATCACCCAGTGGCCAGGCAACGCTTTGCAAACAGAATCCAGCGGCAACCAATACCGCGCCCCATATGCCGTATTTACCTAGCGATGGCAGCGTTTTGTCTACGTTTCTCATATTATTCCTCACTATTCTGGTCAGACCGAGCTTGGCGTGAACAGCATGGCGATGCCATTCATGCAGTAGCGCAAACCGGTGGGTTGCGGGCCATCATCAAATACGTGCCCCAAATGCCCGCCGCAGCGGCTGCAATGCACCTCTTCGCGGACCATGCCCAGCGTTCGATCCTTACGCGTCGCCACCGCCTGTTCGAGAGGTTGCCAGAAACTGGGCCAGCCGGTATGGCTGTCAAATTTGGTGTGGGAAGAAAACAGCGCCTGCTGGCAACCCGCACAGGCAAACTGACCATCGCGGTGCTCCTCGTTAAGCGGGCTGCTGTAAGGTGGCTCTGTGCCTTCCTCGCGCAAAACTGCATATTGGCTGGCGGAGAGCCGTTGCCGCCATTGCTCTGCGGTATAGTTGACGGCAAACGACTCCGCCATCGCCGAACGAGAAAAAAGTGCAGGCAGCAAGCCTACGGCATAGGCCACAGAGAGTGCCCCACCGCCCAGAATAAAATACCGTCTGTTGATCATCATCGTTACCTCTGGTGCTATTCACCGACAATGACAAACTACAGAGAAAGTCGTGACCAAATCCTCACGGAGAGTTCACAAATTTGTGATAACTGGGAACGCTGCATTAATACGTTGAAAGTTTAAATGGAATTTCTAATTTGGCGGGGTAAGGGCTAAGAAGGGTAAATGAAGGAGCGCAGCCTCTGCCGCGCTCCTGGAGAGAAAGTATGTCAGCTTATCGGGATAGCTTACTCATCTTCGAGATAAGTATAGCCATACAGACCGGCCTCAAACTCTTCGACAAATTGAGCCTGCAACTCCGCGTCAAGATCGGTTTCTTTCACCTGATCGCGGAATTTAGCCAGCAGCGCGATCGGATCGAGCTGCACATATTCCAGCATGTCGGCTACGCTATCGCCTTCATCAGACAGCTCGGTCTCTACGCTGCCATCAGGGAACACAAACACGTCTACCGAAGCCGTATCGCCAAACAGGTTGTGCATATTGCCCAGGATTTCCTGATAGGCACCAACCATGAAGAACCCAAGCAGAGGCGGGTTTTCCGGATCGTACGGGGGCATCGGCATGGTGGTGGCTACGCCGTCACCATCAATATAGTGATCGATGGTGCCATCGGAGTCACAGGTGATATCCAGCAATACCGCACGGCCTTCCGGCGGCTTGTCCAAGCCTTCCAACGGCAAGACCGGGAACAACTGGTCGATACCCCAGGCATCCGGCATCGACTGGAACAGTGAGAAGTTGACGTAGAACTTGTCCGCCATCCGCTCCTGCAATTCATCAATGATTGGCCGGTGCGCACGATTGCTTGGATCGAGCTGCTGCTGGATCTTGTTGCAGATGTTCAGATACAGCTGCTCGGCGTAGGCACGCTTGGTCAGATCCAACATGCCATGGGCATACTGGGTATGCACATCGTGCAGATCCATCTGGCTATCGTGCAACCATTCACGCAGCGAACGACGGTTTTCCGGCTCGTTCATTTCCTGCCAGGTTTCCCACATGCTTTCCAGCGCGCGCGGCGCATCTTCGACCGGAGGAACCGGCTCACAGAATTCGTTGCGCTCAACGCCAATGACGTTGGAAACCAGCACCGTATGGTGGGCAGTTACGGCACGGCCAGACTCGGTGATCACCGTTGGATGCGGCAGGCCATGCTCATTACAGGCATCACCGATCCCCCAAATCACGTTGTTGGCATATTCATTCAGGCCGTAGTTGACCGAACAGTCGGACTGCGAACGGGTGCCTTCATAATCCACACCCAGGCCACCACCCACGTCGAAACATTGAATGTTAACACCCAGCTTATGCAGCTCTACGTAGAAACGCGCAGACTCACGTACGCCAGTGGCGATATCGCGAATGTTGGCCAACTGAGAACCCAGGTGGAAATGCAGCAGTTGTAGGCTATCCAGGCGGCCCGCTTCACGCAGGGTTTCCACCAGTTTCAATACCTGAATGGCTGCCAGACCGAACTTGGATTTTTCGCCACCGCTCGACTGCCATTTACCTGCCCCTTGTGAGGCCAGGCGGGCACGCACACCCAGGCGTGGGATCACATTCAGGCGCTCAGCTTCTTCCAGCACCATCTGGATTTCCGACATCTTCTCGATCACCAGGTACACTTTGTGCCCCAGCTTTTCACCGATCAGCGCCAG
The DNA here is from genome assembly GCF_003668775.1 of Serratia sp. 3ACOL1. Classification (NCBI taxonomy): domain Bacteria; kingdom Pseudomonadati; phylum Pseudomonadota; class Gammaproteobacteria; order Enterobacterales; family Yersiniaceae; genus Serratia; species Serratia sp. 3ACOL1. Next base: position 3,448,968 of record NZ_CP033055.1, read on the forward strand.
ACGAACATATTCACGGTCTTTGTAGCCATTACAGACGATCACCGAGCGGGTCATACCGGCGTGGGCCAGTACCGCCATCAGTTCCGCCTTGGAACCGGCTTCCAGCCCCAGTGGTTCACCGGAGTTGACCAGTGATTCAATGACGCGACGGTGCTGGTTAACCTTGATCGGGTAAACCAGGAAGTAGCCACCTTCATAGCCGAAGGATTCACGCGCACGTTTGAACGCGGCGTTAATGGAACGCAGACGATGCTGCAAGATCTGCGGGAAGCAGAACAAGGCGGGCAGGCGCTGGCCATCTTTTTGGCGCTCTTTCACCAACTCGGCGAGATCGACGCGCGCATGCGGGACGTCTGGGTCCGGGCACACGCTGATGTGGCCCAACTCATTGACGTCAAAGTAATTGTTGCCCCAGTAGGCGACGTTATAAGTGCGCAGCATCTTGCTGGCATTACGATCATTCATGGCAACCTCCTGCATGGAGCGTAAAGATAAATTATCACCCGCTACTGACGGGCGTTGGATCGGCATATCTTCAGACATTACTCGCCTCACCTTGCATACTGACGATATAGTCAGCCACTATCGCAGCTACAACCCGCGAGAACAACCCGGAAACACCCCATTTTAGCAGTGAATTCACCTGCCGTTCGTGGTCAGCGATCGGTTTATACCCAATAGATTTATTGTAAGACACCCTGTTCAAACCTCGTGAATCGGGTAAAGAATCATCCCACAGGAGAGCTGTAGGCTACCCTTGTTCAGTGCTTCAGACAGCCGTTAACCGGCCCGAGAATCCTGAGTAGCGCCCAGATGTGTGTAACATCGGGTAGATGGTGTAGAGACAAGACGGGAAATAGCACAAGAATGCGCGCCAGAACGGCACTGCTGTTGAGAACCAACAACCAGTAGACAACGGATCATTAATCCAACCACCTCCACGCATGCCGCTCGCGATGAACGACAAAGCCTCTATATAGTATAAGAACGTGAACGTTCAATGAAGCGGCGGCCCCATCATTGGGTACCTACGGTAGATCATGGCGCGGCGTTGCCGGGTTTACAGAAAGTTTCAATTTTCTGCAACACGCTGTGCACCAAATGAACCGCGCGCGCAGTTTATACCGGACCCCCGGGCAAAATGCAAAATGAAAATTCGCCAGAAACTGTTTCAAGCGATGAAAATGGCGGCAAGCGGTTTGCCCAAAAGAGCGTTAGGGCAAAAAATTGCTGGCAATCCGGCTAAAGGCTGACCTAAAATAGACGTCCAGATGTTAATCCATCTATACTGATTAACCGATAAACTGCTTAACGGCTTTGCCTGAGGGGCGTTGCAGGATGCATCTCGCCATCAGCGGAAGACCCTTCGCTTTGATGCCCGGATCTCCAGCGCTGTGCAGTAATTTCCAACCCGTCTTTTGCAAGGTAAAGAACACCATGGCTAAACACCTCTTCACGTCCGAATCTGTTTCCGAAGGACATCCGGATAAAATTGCCGATCAGATCTCGGATGCCGTTCTTGATGCCATCCTGGAACAGGATCCAAAAGCCCGCGTAGCCTGCGAAACCTACGTGAAAACCGGCATGGTGCTGGTTGGCGGCGAGATCACCACCAGCGCCTGGGTCGATATCGAAGAGATCACCCGCAAAACCGTGCGCGAGATTGGCTATGTCCATTCCGATATGGGCTTTGATGCCAACTCCTGTGCCGTACTGAGCGCCATCGGTAAACAATCCCCAGATATCAACCAGGGTGTTGACCGTAGCGATCCGCTGGAGCAAGGTGCTGGCGATCAGGGCTTGATGTTCGGTTATGCCTCTAATGAAACCGACGTGTTGATGCCTGCGCCAATCACTTATGCCCACCGTCTGGTTCAGCGCCAGGCCGAAGTGCGTAAAAATGGCACCCTGCCTTGGCTGCGCCCAGACGCCAAAAGCCAGGTCACGTTCCAGTATGACGATGGCAAAATCGTCGGTATTGATGCCGTGGTTCTGTCCACCCAGCACTCCGATGATATCGCGCTGAAAGATCTGCAAGAAGCGGTGATGGAAGAGATCATCAAGCCGGTACTGCCCGCCGAGTGGCTGACCGCAGGCACCAAATACCACATCAACCCAACCGGCCGTTTTGTTATCGGTGGCCCAATGGGTGACTGTGGTCTGACTGGCCGTAAAATCATCGTTGATACCTACGGCGGCATGGCACGTCACGGTGGCGGCGCGTTCTCCGGCAAGGATCCTTCCAAGGTTGACCGCTCTGCGGCGTATGCTGCACGCTACGTGGCAAAAAACATCGTGGCTGCGGGTCTGGCAGATCGCTGTGAGATCCAGGTGTCCTACGCTATCGGCGTAGCGGAACCTACCTCCATCATGGTGGAAACCTTCGGCACCGAGAAGATCTCAACCGAGCAACTGACCCTGCTGGTGCGTGAATTCTTCGATCTGCGCCCATACGGCCTGATCCAGATGATGGATCTGCTGCAACCGATCTACCGCGAAACCGCAGCTTACGGCCACTTTGGCCGCGAACACTTCCCATGGGAAGCGACCGACAAGGCAGCCCAGCTGCGTGAAGCGGCTGGTTTGAAGTAAGCCTGAGCGTTAGACGTAACAACGGCGAGCCTGAGGCTCGCCGTTTTAGTTTGTAGATGGGTGCTCATAGATCTGTACGCTTACAACCAACGGGCGGGAGCAGCCCCCCGCCGTTGGGTTGCCTTACCGTTCGGATTCGTAGGCCAAAATGGCCGCAACCTCCGTGTTGCCCGATCGAATGCGCAGCTCACAAAGTTTGCTGCGCGTTATCCATACCAACAAGATCACCGTGGTACAGATAACGACCAGTTTTACGATATCTCCTCTGTTTGGCATCATGCCTCCTTATCCTTGCCTCGCGGCGAGTAAGAAGCTAACCTAACGTTGTCGAGCGTTAGAGTTGGCCTCGGGTTGATATTATCGACTCGGGGCTTTTCTCTTTGTACCTTTCGCTCAGGCTCCAGATACAAAGATCCAGAGCACCCACCCGCAGTATATTCACCTCTCCAGCCCGACTGGCGGCTGTTTCACAGCTAAATACCAACTTTGCGCAATGCCACGCAATGCTTTGCAACTGCCTGAAAAACCAAGGGCCCAGCAATGCTGAGCCCTTGATGGCAATGGTGGTAACCCGAGATAGTCTACGAAGTTTGCTTACGCAGCAGATAGACAAAGTACGGCGCGCCAATAAAGGTCGCCAGCAGCCCGGCGGGGATTTGGTAAGGGAACATCACCATCCTGCCACACCAGTCCGCAAACACCATCAGCAGGCCGCCTAGCAACGCAGCAATCACCATCTGCGGCAGCGCCCGGCGGAATCCCAACATGCGGGCCATATGCGGTGCCATCAGGCCAATAAAGCTCAGCGGCCCAACGGTTAGCGTTGCCATCGCGGTCAGCGTTGCCGCCAGCAGCAAAATGCTCAGCCTGGTCGGCGTCAGGGCAATCCCTACGGAACGTGCTGTAGCGCCGCCCAACGGCAGAATTGTCAGCCAACGTCTACACAGCGGGGCCAACACTATCAACACGCCAGCAATCGCCGCCGTACGTATTGCCTGCGGAGCATCCACCGAGTAGGTAGAGCCGGAAAGCCACACCAACAGCCCCCCCATACGGGGATCGCCACTGGCCAGCAGTAGGAAAATGGTGGTACTAAAGGCGGTGCTGAGGGCGATCCCCGCCAACAGCATACGTTCGGTAGAGAATCCGCCGCGCCCAGCCGCAATCATGATGATCAACAGCGTAGCCGCCGCCCCCAGACTCCCGGCGGGTAACAGCCAGATAAAAGCATCACCAGGGACGATAAACAGCATCACCACCACGCCGAAAGCTGCGCCGGAACTGATCCCCAGCACTTCCGGGCTGGACATCGGGTTACCGGTCAGTTTCTGGATCAGCGTTCCGGCTACCGCCAGCATCATCCCGGCCGCCAGGGCAGAAACCACTCGTGGCCAGCGCCAAGGCATCAACGCCTGTAATTCACTGCCTACGCTCCAGTGCCAGCCGTGGGGGTTTTGCCCAAACATCAGCGCCACCGCAATCCCGGCCAATAGTAAAACGCTCCCCAGCAGGATCCATATCGGCAAGTTGCCACGTTCGACAGGCACTCTGTCACCAAGATCCATCGGCGGCGGGGTTGCGCTGCTGCGTAAGCGTGGCAGTAGCCAAAGCAACAACGGTGCACCAATCAGTGCCGTTGCCGCGCCGGTCGGGATTTCACGCCATACCAATGTCAGCCAGATCATCACCTGATCGGTCAACCACAGCAGCAATGCACCCAATAGCGGAGCCAGCATCATGCGGTGCGCCAGACGGCGAGCTCCCAGCATCTTGGCCATCAACGGGGCAAATAGGCCGATAAAACCGATCACCCCGACCGCATTGACCAACATGGCGCTGAACACAATCGCCACCGCCAACGCGGCAAAGCGCGACATTGCCAGGCCTAGGCCCAGATTACGTGCCACGCCGTCGTCCAACCCTAACAGCGTTAACGGTCGGATCAATAACGCGGCCAGCACGGCAACCAGCAGCAAGCGCGGCAGGATAAACTGCACCGTCCCCCAATCCTGCTGATTTAGCGCACCGGTGCTCCACAGGAACAGGCCTTGCAGCTGATCGTAATTGAACAACGCCAGCAGGCTATTGACCGCACCGCAGTACAGCCCAAGAACCAGACCGGCCAGAATCAACGTCACGGGCGACATCCGTTTGCCCCAGGCAACGCCGAACACCAACCCGCCGACCACAATGGCACCGACCATCGCCGCCAGCTGTCGGGTCAATTCGCCCCCAGGCAGCATCCACAGTGTGGCAATCGTCAAGCCTAGCTGAGCCCCGGCAGCCACGCCGAGCGTGGCGGGTTCCGCCAATGGATTGCGTAATACCTGCTGGAACAGTACGCCGACCAATCCCAGTCCGGCCCCCACCAGCAACGACACCGACAGGCGTGGCAACAGGCTGTAGTGAAACAGCATCTGATCGACATTGTCGATGTCTGGTTGTACCAACGCCTGTGACCACTGGTCCCACGGCAGTTGATGCAGCAGGTTGAAGAGCGTCAGGCCACCCGCCGCTGCCAGCAATAGCAGGATCAGCGCTATCGGCAAGATACGCAGGCGTGCACTCATGAGCGGGTCTCCTGCGCCTGCTCCAGCAAGCGGCAAAAACGCATGGCCGACAGCGTGGCGCCGTAGAACCACACCGCTGGCACCTGCCGCAGTTGGCCCTGACGGATAAACGGCAAGGCCTGCCACAGCGGCGTCTTGCTGACCTTATCCATCATGGCTTGATTACCGTGATCGAGATAAATCGCTCGCGCATTTTTTATTGTCGCCAGACGTTCTATCCCCACCACCGAAGTTCCCCAGAAGTTGGTTTCCCCGTGCCAGGCATTCTCGATGCCTAGCTGATCCATCACTTCCTGAAACAGACTCTTCTGGCCGATGACCAACACGTGCCGAGGATCGAGCAAAGAAAACAGCAGCAGCGGCTGTTGCCGGTACCCCGCCAGGCGGTTACGCGCCTCCAGCATGAAAGCATCAAACTGTTGCAGATGTTGGGTAGCCCGCGCCTCCAGACCTATCCGCTGTGCCAATTGCAGCAACGAGTTTTTGCCCACGGTGAGCGGTTTACCGCTGCCGTCGTTAAAGCCAAACTCCATGGTCGGGCCGATAGGCTGCAGTTTTTGTGGCGAAGGACCATAGCCTTTGGAAAGCAGGATCAGAGAAGGTTTGAGCTGTTGCAACAGCTCCAGATTAGGTTCGGTACGTTGACCGACGTCGATCACCGAGTCCGGCAACCGAGGGTCTTGTACCCACAGGTTGTAGTTGTGGATATCGGCAACCGCCTGCGGCATCACGCCCAGTGCGATCAGCAGCTCGACCGGTAGCCACTCCAATGCCGCGATGCGGGTGATATCGGGCAAATCTGTCGCTCGCGACGGTAAAGAGAACAGCAGAGGCGATAATGCCATCGCCGTTAATAAACGCCGGCGCAGCGGATCATGATGAAAATCGGCAGAGGTAGGCATTAATAAACGAAGCTCACTGGTGCACCGCCACTTGGATGCGGCAATATGCCCATCGGGATGCCGTAGATCTGTTCCAGCACCGGCCCTTGCATCAGCTCAAGCGATGACCCCTGGGCAATCATTTCGCCACCGCGTAACGCCACCAGATGGTCGCAATACCGAGCCGCCATGTTGATGTCATGCAGCACTGCAATCACCGTCAGGCCGCGCTCATGGCTCAGGCGTTGGATCAACGCCAGCACTTCAACCTGATGAGCAATATCCAACGCCGAAGTCGGTTCATCCAGCAACAAACAACGGCTGTCCTGCGCGACCATCATCGCCAGCCAGGCCCGTTGACGTTCACCGCCGGAGAGGCTGTCTACCAGGCGGTTGGCAAAGGGTTTGAGCCCCACCAGCCCGATCGCCTCTTCTACCAGCTCGCGATCGACAGCCTTGAAACGGCCTAACGCGCCGTGCCACGGGTAGCGGCCGATGGCGACCAGTTCGCGCACCGTCATCCCTTCCGCTGCGGGCAATTGCTGCGGCAGATAGGCTACTTGGCGAGCGAAGGCTTTGCTATCCCATTGGCCCAGCGGTTGCCCGTTAAGCAGCGCCTGGCCGGAGGTAGGATTTTGGTGACGACCGAGGATTTTCAGCAGCGTGGATTTGCCGGAGCCATTATGACCAATCAATCCACACACTTTGCCTTGAGGAAAGGCCAATGACAGCGGCTGTAACAGCACCCGCCCTGGCACGGCAAAGCTCACGCGGTCGAGCTGGAACGTAGCATCGCGATTAAGGTGTTTATCCTGCATAGGCCCTGCTTGGCGGGGAGCGACCAAAGGCCGCTCCCGGTAGCCGATTAGAAACTGAAGGTTGCCGTAGCGACCACTTGACGTTCTGCACCCCAGAAGCAGCCATAGGTGGCGAAACAGCTAGAGACATACTCTTTATCAAACAGGTTGTTAACGTTAAGCGCTACGGAAGAACCTGGCAGGTTGAAGCGTGCCAAATCATATTTGATCACGGTATTCCACACGGTGTAGTCCGGCACTTTAAAGGTGTTGGCTTCGTCACCATAGGTTGAGCCGGTATAACGCACACCCGCACCCAGCGTCAGGCCACTCAACGCGGTTTCATGGAAGGTGTAATCTCCCCACAGCGAGGCCATATGCTTAGGAATGATCGCTGGCGTATTGCCCTGGTTGGTGGTGTCTTCGGTGTATTCAGCATCGGTATAGGTATAGGACGCCAGCAGGTTGACGTTAGCCGTCAGCGCCGCTTTGCCTTCCAACTCTACGCCGCGAGAGCGGATCTCCCCGGTTTGCTGCTGGAACCAACCTTTATCGGCATGCTCAACATCCGTGACCAGGTTATTTGACTTGGTCAGTTGATAGATGGCAATGGTGGCAGAGACAGGGCGATCTTTTGGCATGTATTTCACGCCAGCTTCATACTGTTCGCCTTTGGAAGGAACGAAGGCTTTGCCGTCATAACCTGCGCCCACGTTCGGCTCGAAAGATTGCGCGTAACTGACATACGGCGAGATGCCGTTGTCGAACAGATAGTTAAGGCCGATGCGATTGGTAGACTGGTGATCTTTCTGCTCGCTGTAGGGGATCGTAGCCATGTCGGTGCGATCCTCAACGGTGCTCTTAGCCCAGTCATAGCGCGTACCGGCTGTCAGGATCCATTGGTTCCATTCGGCCTGTTCCTGCAGGTAAATACCCACCTGCCGTTGACCATTGACCTTACTGGTTGGGTTTAACGTCCCCTTGGTATAATTACCAAACTGCGGGTTTGCCAGATCCAGTGGACTGGCCACGCCCCAGCCGCCCTGAATATCGTTACTCATGCGCATAAAATCTACGCCAGCCAGCAACGTATGATCCACACGGCCAGTAGCAAACTTGGCCTGGCCTTGGGTATCGACGCTGAAGTTATTCAGGCGCTCATCCGAAGCGATATAGTTACGGTTGAGGGTCGTGTTGTCGGCGTTTACGCCAGTGCCATAGATATTGTTCTGGTTGGTATGCAACTGCATATAACGCAGGTTCTGGCGTACGGCCCAGGTATCATCGAAATCATGAGAGAAGCTGTAACCAAACATCCGCGTCTGGCGCGAATAGAAGTTACTCTTTTCGCCTTCGTTGAAGCTGGTTGGCAGCTTGCCATAAGGCGCGTTGACCACCGTTCCCTGCATCGGTAACCAGCCGTAGTAGCCGAGGTTAGGATCGTTTTGCAGGTAAGAATACAGCGTCAGGTTGGTATGCTCATCGGGCTGCCAACTGAATGAAGGCGCAATGGTATAGCGTTTCTCCTTGGCCATCTCCTGCTGAGCGTCAGCGTCTTTGGCCAACCCGGTCAGGCGGAAGGAATACTTGCCGTCATCATCCAACGCATTGCTGAAATCAAAGCCAGTCTGGAACAGGTTATCTGTACCCATTTTAAATTGGATTTCTTTCAGCGGTTCCGTGGTTGGGCGCTTGCTGATCAGCGAGATAATCCCACCCGGGCTGCTTTTACCGTAAAGCACGGAAGAAGGCCCGCGCAGCACTTCGGCCCGCTCCAGGAAATAAGGATCGATTACGGCTTCGTTAAAATAGTCGCCTTGCAGCTTCAAACCGTCCAGATAGATATTCTGGTTGACCGAGCCAAAACCACGAATATAAACCGCATCATAGACGTTGGAGCTGCCGCGGCTGCCCACCATCACACCAGGGGTGAAGCCTAACGCTTCTTTCACCGAGGAAGGCTGCATAACGTCCATTTGTTCACGCGTGACCACAGACACCGATTGAGGGGTCTTCACCAACGGCGTATCCGTTTTGGTGCCGGTCGCGCTGCGTTTCGCCACGATGGTGCCAACTGGGCCCCAGGCGCTTTCCTGTGAAGCACCACCGCTGCCGCCCCCTACCACCGTAATAGTATCGGCATCCGCGGCAGCCGTCGTCTGAGCTGCAACCGCAGGCAAGGTTAGCGTAGCCGCGATCGTGGCAGCCAAAACGCTTACGGGGAACAAGCCTGATTTGGCCGGTGATGAGGAATGACGCTTGGTCGGCATGTCTGGTTTCTCTGATGTGATTTGATAACGAATGTGAACGATAATAATTATTATAAGCGCGGCATTTTATGCAGAAGGCTAGCGGAACTGCAAGCGTATTTCGGCCGTAAAAAAGCTATGGGATTGGTGTGGTAACCGCATTAACAGAGTGGAAATAAAACCAACAACACAGAAAGGAAAGCCCGTAACAGAACGCTACGGGCTTGATAACACAGTAAAATCAAATGATAAATATGCTTAACATAACGGCTGGGGTTTATTTGCCAAACATATCTTTTATCCAGCCAGCAACGCCATCGGCATCTTTCTGTTCGCCGGCTTGCTGCTGTTGAGTTTGTTGCTGCTCGGCCTGGCTTGCCTGGCATAGCTCCTGCGGGTTTTCAGTCCAAACAGGGATGGTGCGCCAACTGCTGCCACCACAGATAAAGTTACCGGCAGAATCAATCCCCATCTGGCTAATGCCTTCCGGTTGTTGCAGCTTCAGCACCAGCGGCGTCTGGTTTTCCAGATAGCGGCGATACAGCGTCAAAGCACCGTTGGCACCTGTCAATTTGGCTGGGCCGTTATTGTCACGCCCTACCCAGGCAATCGCCACTTCCTTGCCGTCGATACCGGCAAACCAGCTGTCACGCAGATCGTTAGTGGTACCGGTTTTAGCGGCCAGGTTGTAATTAGGGAACTTGACCGACAGCGAACGTGAAGTCCCGCGTGCCACACCCTGCTGCATAGCATACAGCGTCAGGTAAGCCGCCTGTGCTGGCACCATACGTTCCGCCTGCGGGAAGCTCTGATACAACGCGGTGCCGTCTTCCGCGATCACTGAACGCACGGCAGACAGCGGCGCACGGTTACCCCCACTGGCGATGGTCTGGTATTCCTGTGCCACTTCCATCGGCGTCAGGCCGATGGCCCCCAGCAACATGGAAGGCACCGGAGTGATCGCCGATTTAGGAATACCCAACTTTTGCAGGGTCGCGCTGATCTGATCCAGCCCTACCGACATCCCCAGGTTGACCGTTGGCACGTTGAGCGAGTTGGCCAACGCATCCACCAGCATCACCCGGCCACGGAACTGGCGATCGTAGTTATTCGGCTGCCACGAGCTGCCGTTCGGTAGTTTGATCGACAGCGGCTGATCGGCCAGCCAGGTATTGAGCCGATACTTATCCGGTTCCGACAGCGCGGTCAGATAGGTTGGCGGCTTGGCCAGTGACCCTACCAGACGGCGCGCCTGCAGAGCACGGTTAAAGCCAGCAAACTGAGGATCGGCACCGCCCACCATGGCGCGAACCTCCCCGGTAAAGCGATCGACAATCACCATCGCCGCTTCCAAATCGTTCAGATGACGAGCGGCACGTAGCGCCGGGATACCGTCTTCCACCGCCTTCTCGGCCGCATCCTGTGAAACCGGATCCAACGTAGTGAAGATCTTCACGCCGGAAAGATCGTTAACCTTGTCACCCAGCTTGGCCTGCAACTCCTGACGCACCAGTTGCATAAACGCAGGCTGCGGTGAAATCACCCCACCTTTCGGCTGTACGCCCAGCGGGCGAGCGCTCAGCATGTTATACAGCTCAGCGTCGATCACCCCCTGGTTCTGTAACAGCTTGAGCACCAGGTTACGACGCTCCAGCGCCAACTTTGGGTTACGCCAAGGGTTATACAGCGAGGCCCCTTTCACCATGCCCACCAACAGCGCCTGCTGATCCAGGCTCAGTTCATCGACCGGGCGACCAAAGTAGTACAGGCTGGCCAACGGGAAGCCACGGATCTGATCGCTGCCGCTCTGGCCGAGATACACCTCGTTCAGATACAGCTCCAGAATACGGTCTTTGCTATAACGGTAATCTACCAGCAAAGCCATGTAGGCTTCGTTGGCCTTACGCCACAGCGAACGCTCGTTGGTCAGGAACAGGTTTTTTACCAGTTGCTGAGTCAAGGTACTGCCGCCCTGCACCGCACGCCCGGCGGTCAGGTTGGCCACCACAGCACGGCCAATGGAGTAGAAGCTGATACCATCATGCTCATAGAAATGGCGGTCTTCGGTAGCGATTAGCGTATCGACCAGCAGGTCTGGGAAACCAGAGCGCGGAACAAACAGGCGTTGCTCGCCATTCGGCGATTGCAGCATGGTGATCAGGCGCGGATCGAGGCGGAAGAAGCCAAAGTTACGCTGATTTTCCATGTTGACGATTTTCGCCAGGCCATTGTTTTGGAAATCGAGGCGAGCGTGGATCTGGCCTTCTTTGCCATCCGGGAAATCAAACGGGCGGCGCAGCATCTCGATGCTGTTGGCCTGCACGGTAAACTCCCCAGGCCGGGTCATGCGGCTAACCTGGCGATATTGCATCCCTTCCAGCAGGGCGACCATTTCCTTTTTGCTATACGGCATGCCCGGCTCAAGGTTAACCATGCGGCCATACACCGCCGCCGGTAACTGCCAGACTTTGCCATCGATGCGGCTACGGATCTGGGAATCCAGATAAACACCGTAGATCGCCAGCAGCACCGCAATCACCAGGAACAGTTTTATCAGCAGGCCGAGCCAACGGCGCTTTTTACGCGGCGACTTCGCTTTTACCTTGGGCGGCATGCGTTGTTCCTCTTCGTCGTCATCGTACTCATCATCGTCATACTCATCCTGATACTCGTCTTCTTCATAATCGTCGTCACGTTGACGACGCGCCGGTTTACGCGGCACATTACGTTTTGGTTGTTTGCCTTTGCGCCCGATGGGCTCGCGGTCATCCCCAGCCATTGCGGTTCTTCTCCACGCTTGCTGCAATTTATACCCTATGGATTTCAAGCTGCGGCTAGGCGACAAACTATCTCATCCCCAGGAGCTTACTTTTGGGTAAGTGGCTGGGGTGAGATAGTGCAGGTAACAACGCTGCAGCTTGAAAGACGACGGGTCCGTTATTTTGTCGCTTAATCTGTCCCTAAGCCATCTGGCTGAACAGAAGAAACATCTGAATTCGTTACTGGTATTTCTTGGTGCGCCTGGTGGGGGCGGTATTGGCCGGGTCGTCTGGCCATACGTGCTTGGGATAGCGCCCCTTCATTTCCTTTTGCACCTCGCGGTACGCCCCTTGCCAGAAGGCGGCCAGATCGCCGGTGATCTGCAATGGTCGGTGCGCCGGAGAGAGTAACTCAAGCACCACCGGGATGCGACCCTCAGCCAACGTTGGGCTACGCTGCTCACCAAACATCTCCTGTAAACGCACCGCCAATACCGGCGGTTTGTCGGCATCGTAGCGGATCGGCAAACGGCTACCGGTCGGCACAGCATAATGAGTTGGCAGGGCATTATCCAGCCGTTGCTTTTGCTGCCAGTCTAACCGGCGGGCCAAGGCTTCAGCGATATTGACCTGCTTTAATCCGCGCAGATCGCGAACGCCGCTCAATGACGGCAGCAACCAGCTTTCCAGGGAGTCGAGCAACGTCTCGTCATCCACCGGCGGCCAGTCGGCCTCTGGCAACCAACGCTGGGCACAGTGTAAACGCAGGCGCAACTGTTCGGCAGAGGTATCCCAATTAAGCACGGCCAATCCCTGGGCGCGGACCCAGTTTATCAGTGCCTGTTGCAGTTCCTCTTCCGCCGGCTTGGCCAGCGGCTGAGCCCGCAGCGTCAAGCGGCCAATCTGTTGGCGCTTCCAGGCCCGCAGGGTGCCCTTTTCCTCATCCCACTCGACGGCGGTCTGGCTACTGACAATCTCGGGCCACCTCGCCACCAGCGCATCAATTTCGATGGGTAACGCCAGCAGGATACGGGCATCCGGGCTGTTATGGCCTTGCAACAGGCTAGGAATAATCAACCAGGGAGCCCTGGAGAGCGCTTCGTCCTGATCCATCGCTGCGCCCAGGCCATTGGCCAACAGATAGCGCCCATCCTGCCCGCGCCGTTGGGCGATACGATCGGCAAAAGCCTGCGCCAGCAAAGGAGCGGCCAGATCGGCATCAATCTGCCCACTTTTTTGCGGTAAGCGCTTACTCAGTTGCGCCGCCCGGCGTTGCCAATGTGGCTGGGGGCGGCTCAGCCAATAACCGATATCCATCTGTCCACTGCGCGGCGGCTCCTCCAGCAAAGCGGCCAACATCGCCGCCGTGGCTAATCCATCGGCTCCCATATTGGCACCGGCACACAGCATAGCCGCCAGTCTGGGATCGCAACCCAACCCGGCCATTTGACGACCAATGGTTGTGAGCTTCTCACCGTCGTCGATAGCTGCCAGGGTATGTAATAAACGGCGAGCGGCAGCTAATGCGGCCAACGGCGGCCGATCGAGCCAGGTGAGTTGATCCACATCCACACAGCCCCATTGCAGCAGTTCCAGCCAGAAGCTGGCCAGATCGCTTTGCAGGATCTCCGGTTCAGCATGTTCCGCAGCACGCTCCGCCTGCTCTTTGGCAAACAGATGCCAGCAAATTCCCGGCTCCAAGCGCCCGGCACGCCCGGCGCGCTGGATCATTGAAGCCTGGCTGATACGCTGGGTGACCAATCGCGTCAGGCCATTACGGACGTCATAACGTGCTACGCGCTCCAGCCCGCTGTCGACGACCAGACGGATGCCTTCAATGGTCAAGCTGGTTTCGGCAATATTGGTCGCCAACACCACTTTACGCCGCCCGTGCTGCGCCGGCTGGATCGCCTTTTGCTGCTGTGCCAACGGCAATGCGCCGTACAGCGGGCAGAGATCGGTATCCGCTGGCACCTCGCCAATGAGCCGTTCCTGCACGCGGTTAATCTCCGCCACGCCGGGCAGGAATAACAGCAGCGAACCTGATTGCTCAGCCAACAGACGCTTCACCGCCGAGGCAACGCCATCCTCCAACCGTTGATGGCTTGGCAAAGGTTGGTACTGCCGTTCAACCGGGTAGCTACGCCCTTCCGACACCACCACCGGCGCTTGCGGCAGCAGTTGCGACAGCCGCGCATTATCCAGCGTCGCGGACATGATCAGCAGTTTCAGATCGTCACGCAGCCCTTGCTGCACATCCAGCAGCAGGGCCAGGGCCAGATCGGCCTGTAAACTACGCTCGTGGAATTCATCAAGAATAATCAGCGAGACACCCTGCAGTTCGGCGTCCTGCTGCAACATGCGGGTGAGAATGCCCTCGGTCACCACCTCCAGCCGCGTATGCGGCCCACTTTTGCTCTCGGCACGCATGCGATAGCCCACGGTCTGACCCGGTTCTTCACCCAACTGTTGTGCCAACCGATAAGCGACGTTTTTTGCCGCCAGCCGCCGTGGCTCCAGCATGATGATACGCCCCGGCAGCCCGGCTTTTGCCAGGATCTGCAACGGCAGCCAGGTGGATTTCCCGGCACCGGTGGGGGCATGCAACAACACCTGTGGGGCAGATTGCAGTGCGGCAAGCAGCTCATCAAGAACCGCGCTGACGGGCAGTGAGGACACAAAACTCTCCATGGGGTAGTTAATGGACAGCGCACATTGTAGCATTAGGCTCAGCATTTCATTCATTTACCGGGGTTCCATGTCCAGCTCGCGCCGCCTGTTCTTCGCCTTGTCGCTACCCGATGCCTTGCAGCAGCAGGTGATCCGCTGGCGGGCCGAGGCATTTAAACCCGAAGATGGCCGCCCGGTGGCCGCCGCCAATCTGCATCTGACGCTAGCCTTTCTCGGCGAGGTCAGTGCACAGAAAGAGCTGGCGCTAAAAACGCAGGCCGGGCGTATCACGCAGGCGGGTTTTAGCCTCAATCTGGACGATCTTGGCCACTGGCCGCGCCCCGGAGTGGTATGGTTGGGCAGCAAACGCCCCCCACGCGCGCTGTTACAGCTGGCGGAATTGCTGCGTTCGCAAGCGGCCCGCAGCGGCTGTTATCAAAGCCCGATGCCGTTTCATCCCCATATCACGCTATTGCGGGCAGCAACCCAGCCGGTCGCTATTCCTCCTGGCACGCCGGGTTGGCCGTTCAACGCCAGCCATTTCTCACTCTACCAATCGTCGTTTGAACAGGGCCGCACCCGCTATCACGAATTAGAGCAGTGGCCACTCGCCGACAGGATAAATCATGATTTTTGACCCACCGCTAAAACCGGCCACGCTCATCAAGCGCTACAAACGTTTTCTGGCCGATGTGATCACCCCCGAAGGTGAAACCTTTACCCTGCACTGCGCCAACACCGGCGCCATGACCGGCTGTGCTACGCCAGGGGACACCGTTTGGTACTCCACTTCGGACAACGCCAAACGCAAATATGCCCACAGTTGGGAGCTGACACATACCCAGGCTGGCGACTGGATCTGCGTCAATACCCTGCGTGCCAACACCCTGGTTCGTGAAGCTATTGAACAGAATATAATCAGTGAATTATCCGGTTACAGTAAAATCACCGGCGAAGTGAAATATGGCGACGAAAACAGCCGTATCGATTTGTTATTACAGGCAGAAAACCGGGTTGACTGCTATATTGAAGTTAAGTCAGTCACACTATTGCAACATCAACAGGGCTACTTCCCTGATGCCGTAACGCTGAGAGGGCAGAAGCATCTGCGTGAGTTGCAAAACGTGGTTGAACAAGGGCAGCGGGCGGTGCTGTTCTTTGCCGTGTTACACAGCGGCATCGATCGGGTCACCCCAGCAAATCATATTGATGAGCATTATGCGGTGCTACTAGCGCAGGTTCAGCAGTTGGGAGTGGAAGTTGTTTGTTACGGGGCAAAATTATCACCTGACGGTATCTCGCTAAGCGCTAAGTTACCGTTTTTTATTGGCTAGCGGTGCCGGGCACAAATAAATCGACAACCGGATATTGCTTCGCCAAATACGCCTTCCTTCACACCATTGTCAAGCAGGCGACAGGAATAATTGCCATCCCTCTTCCCTTCTGTTATTTATAGCGGCCTGTTTTTCCCCCGTATTGGGGATTCGACATACCCTACTAGCATTAAAGGGTATAGTGCGTGTGTATGTAGGAGAAGCAATATGCAAGAAGGGCAAACCCGTAAAACCTCGTCCTTGAGCATTCTCGCCATCGCTGGGGTGGAGCCGTATCAAGAGAAACCGGGCGAAGAGTACATGAACGACGCCCAGTTGACGCATTTCAGGCGCATCCTTGAAGCATGGCGCAACCAACTCAGGGACGAAGTCGATCGTACTGTGTCGCATATGCAAGAAGAGGCAGCCAACTTCCCGGATCCGGCAGACCGTGCCACTCAGGAAGAAGAGTTCAGCCTCGAACTGCGTAACCGTGACCGCGAGCGCAAACTGATCAAAAAGATCGAGAAAACGCTGAAGAAAGTAGAAGACGATGATTTCGGCTTCTGCGAGTCTTGCGGCGTGGAGATTGGCATTCGTCGCCTTGAAGCGCGTCCGACTGCTGATTTGTGCATCGACTGCAAGACGTTGGCCGAAATCCGCGAAAAGCAGATGGCCGGCTAAGCAGTTGTTACCTCCTGCGGCGCGTGCCAATAACGCGCGCCGCACAGAGTTAAGGGAAGCAATCCCTTCAGATATGCTAGCAAGTCACTATGTGGGGCGCTTTGCCCCATCGCCTTCCGGGGATCTGCATTTCGGTTCGCTGATTGCCGCTCTGGGAAGCTACCTCCAGGCTCGTGCTCAACGCGGGCAATGGCTGGTACGTATTGAAGATATCGACCCTCCGCGCGAAGTCGCCGGAGCTGCCGGGCGTATCTTATCCGCACTTGAACACTATGGTCTCCACTGGGACGGCCAGGTCATCTATCAATCCCAACGCTCTGAAGCTTACCGCGCAACCCTTGATTGGCTGCAACGCCAGGATCTCAGCTATTACTGCACCTGTACCCGCAGCCGCATCCAGCAGATCGGCGGTTTGTACGATGGTCATTGCCGCCACTTACGGCTTGGCCCGCAGGGTGCCGCAATCCGCTTACGTCAATCAAACCCGGTGTATGCCTTCCACGATCGGTTGCAGGGCGAGCTACGGGCCGATCCGGCGCTGGCACAGGAAGATTTCATCATCCGCCGCCGCGACGGCCTGTTTGCCTACAATCTGGCGGTGGTGATCGACGATCATTTTCAAGGCGTGACCGAAATCGTCCGCGGTGCCGATCTGATCGAACCCACGGTGCGCCAGATTGCGCTGTATCAGCAATTACAGGCACCGGTTCCCGACTATGTGCATTTGCCACTGGCGCTGGGGAACAACGGCATTAAACTGTCGAAGCAAAATCATGCTCCCGCGCTGCCCACTGGCGATCCACGGCCAGTACTGGTTGCTGCCCTGAAGTTTCTGCGCCAACCGCTGCCAGAAAACTGGCAAGATCTTGATCTGCCGTTATTATTGAGCTGGGCGGTTGAGCATTGGCAGTTGGCAAATGTGCCACGTCAGCAAGCGATCCCACAGTGTGAAAACACAACGGCATTCTCAAAACAGCCGGGGTAAGCTATGATTAGCCGCTATTTTTTGTTAGCGCCATTTTTATCCGTCACTATCGAGGTGTACCATTTTTACCCGAGTAGCCAATTTCTGCCGTAAGGTACTAATCCGCGATGACAAGTTGACCCGCGAAGATGCGCCGGCCAGCGATAAAAACCAAGTCCGCGAAGAAAGCGCGCCTGCAGAACCGTTAGCAACAACGCCACCGCGCTCTACCGAGAGCGGCAGGGAAACACCTGCCCGCCGTCCTGCGCCGCGTAAACGCCCGCCATTTGTAGCCGCAGAGGGAACGCGCTCAATGACCGTTATCCCCCGCGATCAACATGCGATCTCGCGCAAAGATATCAGCGAAAATGCGCTGAAGGTGCTGTATCGCCTGAATAAATCTGGCTATGAAGCCTATCTGGTCGGCGGCGGTGTACGCGATCTGTTGCTCGGCAAAAAGCCGAAAGATTTCGACATTACCACCAACGCTACCCCAGAGCAGGTGCGCAAACTGTTCCGCAACTGCCGCCTGGTAGGCCGCCGTTTCAGGCTGGCACACGTGATGTTCGGGCCGGAAATCATCGAAGTCGCCACCTTCCGTGGCCACCACGAACAGAGTCAGGAATCTGACAAGAACTCTTCCCAGCAGGCCCAGAACGGCATGCTGCTGCGCGATAACATCTTCGGTACCATCGAAGACGATGCCCAGCGCCGCGATTTTACCATCAACAGCCTGTATTACGGCGTAGCCGACTTTGCCCTGCGTGATTACGTTGGGGGCCTGCGCGATCTGCAACAGGGCGTGATCCGCCTGATCGGCGATCCGGAAACCCGCTACCGCGAAGATCCGGTGCGGATGCTGCGCGCGGTACGCTTTGCCGCCAAGCTGGATATGACAATCAGCGAAGAAACCGCCGAGCCTATTCCACGCCTGGCCTCGCTGCTGCACGAAATTCCACCGGCTCGCCTGTTTGAAGAGGCGCTGAAGCTGCTGCAAACGGGTTACGGTTACCAGACCTACCTGAAGCTGTGTGAATATCAGCTGTTCCAGCCGCTGTTCCCATTGATCGCGCGTAACTTCACGCCGAATCACGACACGCCGATGGAGCGCATTCTAGAGCAGGTACTGAAAAATACCGATCACCGCCTGCAAAACGACAAGCGCGTCAACCCGGCGTTCCTGTTTGCCGCCATGCTTTGGTACCCACTGCTGGAGCACGCACAGAAACTGGCGCAGGAAAGCGGCCTGGCCTATTACGACGCCTTTGCCCTGGCCATGAACGATGTGCTGGACGAAGAGTGCCGTTCACTGGCAATCCCCAAACGAATCACTACACTGGTACGTGACATCTGGCAACTGCAGTTACGCCTGTCCCGTCGTCAGGGTAAGCGTGCGCACAAACTGATGGAACACCCTAAATTCCGTGCGGCGTATGATTTGCTGGCACTGCGTGCCGAAGTGGAAAACAACCCGGAGATGCTGCGTCTTGCCGAATGGTGGGATGAATTCCAGGTGGCCACCGCGGCCCGCCAGAAAAACATGTTGAGCACGCTAGGCGAAGATCCGGCACCGCGTCGGGCTCGTCAGCGCCGCCCACGCCGCAGGTCTCCAAATAACGAAGGAGCATAATGATCCGCGTTTATATCGCGCTGGGTAGCAATCTGGCGCAACCTTTGCAACAGGTGAATACCGCGCTGGAGGCGTTGGAGCATATTCCACGCACCCGTCTGATCGTTTGTTCACCGCTATACCGCACCAAACCGCTGGGGCCACAGAACCAGCCGGATTATCTCAACGCGGTGGTGGCACTGGATACCCAGTTGCCACCGGAACAGCTGCTCGATCACACCCAGGCGATTGAACGCAATCAGGGCCGAGTGCGCAAAGATGAACGCTGGGGCCCTCGCACGCTGGATCTGGATATGATGTTGTACGGCGATCTGGTGATCAACACCGAACGCCTCACCGTGCCCCATTACGGCCTGAAAGAACGTGAATTTATGCTCTACCCGCTGGCGGATATCGCTCCGGATCTGATATTCCCAGACGGTGAAACCCTCGCGGAGTGCTTACAACGCGTGCCAAAAAACGGCATGACGCTGTGGCATCAGCCCAAGGGTTGAATACCACTCCCAGACAACGTTAACGTCGCGATAAACCCACCTTCCGGCCGATTGGCAAAGCTCACCCGCAGTCCGTGCAAGCTGGCAATCCGCTGTACAATGGACAAGCCCAGCCCGCTTCCCGTCTGTTCCTGCCCCGGTGGGCGATAAAAGCGCTCCCCCAGTCTTTCCAGATGCTCAGCCGTGACGCCAGGGCCGTCGTCCTCCACCGTCAGTTGCCGCTGGCTGAGCGTGACCGTTACCGTGCCACCGGCCGGAGTGTAACGTACCGCATTGTCCACCAGATTGCGCACCAACAGCGATAACAGCAGCGGCTGGCCCGATAGTGCAGGAGGTTCGCCCTGTTGCTGGTAACGCAGCGTGATCCCGGAGGTATGCGCCTGTCGATCCAGCTCCGCCAGGGTCATCGGCACCAGTTGGCACCAGTCGACCAAGGCCAGATCGTGCAAATCGGCGAGCGAGTCCAGCCGGGACAAGGTGAGCAGTTGATCCACCAGGCGCGTGGCTCGATCGATACCCACCGTTAGGTTATTCACCGCATGTTCACGCATGGGTACATCGTCCCCCGCCAGTTGCACCACCTCGGTCTGCACCCGCAATGCGGCCAATGGGCTGCGCAACTCATGGGCAGCATCCGAAGTAAACCGACGCTCACGCACCAGCAGGCTATTAATGCGCGTAAACAGCGTATTCAACGCTTCCACCAGCGGGCGCACCTCACTGGGTACCTGGTGTGCATTCAGCGGCGTAGCGTCGTCTGGAGCTCGTTGGCGTAGGCTGGCGGCCACCTCGCGCAACGGTCTTAGCTCGCGGCCAACCATCAGGGCGATCAGCAACATCAGGATCGGCAACGTCACCAGCCAGGGCAGCAACTGCCCCATCACCAACCCCAACGCCATATCATGCCGATAATCCCATTCCTGGCCGACCACAATGCGGTAACGCCCATCCGGGCTGGTGAGCCATAGCAACCGCCAACTGTCGCTATCTCCTTTGCGTTGACCATCGACAAACCCTTGCCGCTCGCCGTCAAACTGAAAATCCTCACCGTTCTCACCGTCGTTGAGCAGCATGCGCCCATCGTGGGAAAAGATGGCGAATGCCAACGCATCATCGTCCTGCTCTCCGCGCTTGCCGTGGTTCAGCATCTTCTTGGTTTTTGGCAGGCTGCGCACTTGCTGATTAGCCAGCAAATCCCCCAGATCGGCGGTCGCCAGCCGTTTGGCAAACA
This sequence comes from Serratia sp. 3ACOL1, assembly GCF_003668775.1. Taxonomy (NCBI): domain Bacteria; kingdom Pseudomonadati; phylum Pseudomonadota; class Gammaproteobacteria; order Enterobacterales; family Yersiniaceae; genus Serratia; species Serratia sp. 3ACOL1. The sequence continues at coordinate 3,469,802 of NZ_CP033055.1, forward strand.
GCATCTGTTGGGTGTCGAACACTTCGTTGATATTGTGGCGCGTCATCATCCACGCCACCATGCTGGCGGAGCACCAGGTCAGCAATGCCAGCAGGCTGAAGATCAGGATCAGCCGCAACCGCAAACTCAATGACTTCACGGCTCATCCCCTAGCGTGTAGCCCACGCCATGTACGGTGCGGATAAAACCATTACCCAACTTGCGCCGCAGATGATGGATATGGACCTCAACCGCGTTACTGCTCACGTCGTCATCCCAGTTATACAGTTTTTCCTGGATCAGCGGCCGTGCCAGCACACGCCCCTTGTTGTGCAGAAACAGTTCCAGCACCGCCAGTTCGCGCGGGGTCAACGTCACGGGCTCACCGTTGCAGCTCACGCTGCGGGATGCAGCATCAAACACCAGGTTGCCGTGGACCAGTTGAGGCGTCAGTTGCCCATGGCGGCGGCGGATCAACGCCTGTAACCGCGCGGCAACCTCCGTTAGAGCAAAAGGCTTGCACAGGTAATCATCGGCTCCGCTTTGCAACCCGCTGACACGCTGTTCCAACGCGTCACGCGCGGTCAGGATCAGCACCGGCACATCCTGCCCGGCCTGACGCCACTGGCGCAACAAATCCAACCCGTCCAACCCCGGCAAGCTGAGATCGAGGATCACCGCATCATAAGGTGCACTGTCCAGGGCGTTCTTACCGACGATGCCATCGGTGAACCAGTCGAGGTTAAACCCCAGCTTGGTCAAGCCCGCCTTGATGCCATCACCGATCAGTTTGTCATCTTCAATCAACAGAATTCTCATGCGCTCTCCCTTTGGATAGACCATTACATCATAAGCTTCTTAAGAACATCTTAACCATCAGCATCGGAGCTACCCACCCCTGAAGGGTTACAGTAGAATGACAACACTTTTTACCACCGTGCTACAAATCCAGGCCGCGCGGTTACTGCAGGAGACGTTGTGATGAAACCTACCACCCTGAGCCATTTACGCCAGTGGAAGCAGGAGCAGCGCAAGTTTGCGACTATTACCGCCTACGATGCCAGCTTTGCCCAGCTGTTTGAAGAACAAGGTATTAAAGTATTACTGGTCGGAGACTCGCTGGGAATGACGCTGCAAGGGCATGACTCAACGCTGCCGGTAACCGTGGCCGACGTGGCTTACCATACCCGCGCGGTACGCCGTGGGGCACCAGCCAGCCTGCTGTTGGCCGACCTGCCTTTCATGAGTTACGCCACGCCTGAGCTTGCCTGCCAAAGCGCGGCCGAGGTGATGCGCGCCGGGGCCAACATGGTCAAAATAGAAGGCGGTAGTTGGCTCTGCGAAACGGTGAAAATGCTCGCGGAGCGCGCCGTCCCCGTCTGCGGCCATCTCGGCCTCACGCCACAGTCCGTCAACGTGTTTGGCGGCTACAAGGTGCAGGGGCGTGACGAGTTGGCGGCCAAGCAACTGCTGATCGACGCCCAGAATCTGGAACTGGCCGGTATGCAACTGCTGGTGCTGGAGTGCGTACCGACCGAACTGGCCCGCCAGGTTACTGAAGCCTTGTCGATCCCGGTGATCGGTATTGGTGCCGGCAACGCTACCGATGGCCAGATCCTGGTGATGCATGACGCCTTGGGGATCACCGGCGGCCATACCCCTAAATTTGCCAAAAACTTTCTGGCGCAGGGCGGCGATATTCGCGGTGCCGTGCAGCTGTATATTCGGGAAGTCGAGCAAGGTATTTATCCCGACGAAGAGCACTCGTTCAACTGAGTGACCGGCCACGATTGATATACCCTATGGATTTCAAGTTGCAGCTAGGCGACAAGCTTACTCATCCCCAGGAGCTTACTTTTGGGTAAGTGACTGGGGTGAGTAAGTGCAGGTAACAACGCTGCAACTTGAAAGACGACGGGTATAGCTAACTAGCTTATCCCCTGGTACTTCAACACCGGGGGAGACACCGAGGAGTTATGGAATGGTAATTATCGAAACCCTGCCACTGCTGCGCCAACAGATCCGCCGCTGGCGGCAAGAGGGCAAACGCGTTGCGCTGGTGCCCACCATGGGCAATCTGCATGAGGGCCACATGACGCTGGTGGAAGAAGCCCGCGCCCGTGCCGACGTGGTAGTAGTGAGCATTTTCGTTAACCCGCTGCAGTTCGAACGTGCAGACGATCTGGAGCGCTATCCGCGCACCTTGCAGGAAGACTGTGAAAAGCTCAATCGCCGTAATGTCGAGTTGATCTTCGCCCCTGCCCCGGCAGAAATTTACCCCAAAGGGCTGGAAGAACACACCAGCGTCGACGTACCGGTGATCTCCACCATGTTGGAAGGCGCCAGCCGTCCGGGCCACTTCCGCGGTGTCTCCACCATCGTCAGCAAACTGTTCAATCTGATCCAACCGGATCTGGCCTGCTTTGGCGAGAAGGATTATCAGCAGTTGGCGTTGATCCGCAAGATGGTGGCGGATATGGGCTATGACATTGATATCGTTGGTGTACCAACGGTGCGGGCCAAAGACGGGCTGGCGCTTAGCTCCCGCAACGGCTATCTCACCGCAGAAGAACGCAAGATCGCGCCACAGTTGAGCAAAATCATGAACGCCCTGGCAGAGCAGCTCGGCAACGGCGAACGCCATATCGAAGAGTTGCTGGCGCAGACGGCCGAAAAGCTGCGCGCAGCAGGTTTCACCCCAGACGAGCTGTTTATTCGCGATGCCGACACGCTGCAACCGCTGGGCGTAGAAAGCCGCCGGGCCGTGGTGCTGATGGCCGCCTGGTTGGGCAAAGCCCGCCTGATCGATAATCAACAGGTCGATCTGACGCAGTAAGCCCTTTATTGTACAGTCGTTGCCGTTTTTACCCGGTTGGCGGTAGACTGGCCGGGTTTTCGGTGACGATAAATAGTGCAAGGAAGCAGTTCTTCTTCAGCCGCCTGAAAAGGCCGATATTCAGTTAGGTAACGCTATGATACGTACTATGTTGCAAGGCAAGCTGCATCGGGTGAAAGTGACTCAGGCTGACCTGCACTACGAAGGCTCCTGCGCCATTGACCAGGATTTTCTGGAAGCCGCCGGGATCCTGGAATATGAAGCGATCGATATTTACAACGTGGATAACGGCCAACGTTTCTCCACCTATGCCATCGCCGCCGAACGCGGTTCGCGCATTATTTCGGTCAACGGTGCGGCCGCCCGCTGTGCCTGTGTGGGTGACAAACTGATCATCTGTTCTTACGTGCAGATGAGCGATGCCGATGCCCGCCAGCACCACCCCAAAGTCGCCTACTTCGAAGGTGACAATCACCTGCAACGCAAGGCAAAAGCCGTCCCCGTTCAGGTTGCCTAAAAAATCGGGCGCTTTCAGCGCCCGTCTTCTCTCTATTCTGTTACCGTCACACCTGGCAACGCACCAGGCTTGTTGGCTATCCGCTCCGCCATGGTAGGGATCGAGTCGGTACGCAGGATATACAGCCGTTTTAAAGTATAAGGATTATCACCCGGTTTCACTTTGCCCTGCACCGTGGTCACGGCCAAATGCAGACCGGCATCTTTTGCCGCCTGGATCGCCTTTTGGTTATAGCCACCAAACGGATAGGAAAGGTACAGCACATGCGGGTTAAATTGCTCTAGCGCCCGTCTTGAGTGTTCAAAGTCGAATTCGATATTATGCAGTGAACGGCTAAGCAGGATCGGCCTACGGTTGCCATCGGTACGATGTAGGAAATGGGTGTGTGACTGGATATCAAACACATCCTGGATCGTTTTCAGCTCTGAAATGCTCATAAACTGCAGCGAATCCGGATTCCATTTCTGTGGGTGACGTTTGATACGCGAAGAGATGATAAACGCCGTAGCGCGGAAACCGTAATCCTTCAGTACCGGATACGCATAGCGATAAACCGACTTCAACCCGTCATCAAAAGTCAGCAGCACCACTTTGCCCGGCAGGTTGATTTGATTATTCAGGTAGGCTTCCAGCTGATACATCGAGATGGTGTCATAACCCGTCTGCTTCAAATAGGTCATCTGGTTGCTGAAGGCCACGTCCGAGGTGGTCGTCGAGGTATTGCGGAAACGTTTGTTCTCTTCGTTTTTCAGCAGGTGGTGATAGGTCAGCACCGGAATGCCGTTGTCGACCTCGCAGTCCAACTCACTGATAAATCCCAGACGATCGCCGATATTGACCTCATACCAGGTGTTATTCAGCCGATCTTTCAGCTTGCCGATAATCGGATAGCGCAGGTTCTCTTCCAGTACGCCAAAGATTTCACTTTTATTATCCGCCGCCGTGTAGACGTTAATTGCGCGCTGAGTGATCAGATTCTGATTGGTCAACGGTTTGTTCAGATCTCCCAGATCGTCCTTCACCTTACGAGTTTTGCTGATGGCGCGAACGTCGTTTTTATCGATAAAGCCGGTGCCATTACCAAACTTGAGCTCGTAATATTCCGCATCCGCCGGGAACATCTGGATCAGTTGCCCTTTTTTCACTTCACCGACCGGGATCACATGCTCACCGATCAACGAATAAACCTCGCTGTTACGCTGCACTTCCATGTATTGGGCTTGAATAGCACTGTCTTCTGACAGCAAATCCGCCAACGCCGCCGGTGCCAACAGCGACATAACAATGCCGAGTAGCCCTGCTGCTATCTTATGTTGAGGCTGCATGGTTTGTTCTGCTTACGAGTGCGTCATGAAAAAATGAAGAAAATGTGGAGCGCCAGCATAGCACGATTTAAATCGCCGGGAGAAAGGGCTTATTGCCTTAATTCTATAGATTTAAGTGATGTATGTGCTAAATCAATAAACGCCCTCCCCCGGCAACAGGGGGAGGGAAATGACATCAGGAACGCAAGCCGCGGCCACGCTCAATCAGATACCAGGCCAGCCCGTAGAACACCGCAATGAATGCTACCAGCACCAGCATGGTCAGCGCTAACGGCACGTCGGAAATGCCCAGGAAGCCGAAGCGAAAACCGCTGATCATGTAGACGATAGGGTTCAGTTTGGAGACCGCCTGCCAGAACGGCGGTAACAGCGTCAGCGAGTAAAATACCCCGCCCAGATAAGTCAGCGGCGTCAGCACAAAGGTCGGGATCAGGCTGATATCGTCGAACGTGTTGGCAAAGACGGCATTAAGCAAACCGCCTAGCGAGAACAGGATCGCCGTTAATAGCAGCGTCACCGCAATCACCCACCATGAATGGACTACCAGGGGAACGAAGAACAGCGAGATCACCGTTACCAGGATCCCCACACAGATACCACGCGCTACGCCACCGCCAACATAACCGGCAATCACCACGTGCGTCGGCACAGGTGCCACCAGCAGCTCTTCAATATTCCGCTGGAACTTGGCACTAAAGAAAGACGCCGCCACGTTAGCGTAGGAGTTGGTGATCACCGCCATCATGATCAGGCCCGGCACGATAAACTGCATATAATCAAAACCGTGCATCTCACCAATACGCGACCCAATCAGGTTGCCAAAGATGATGAAATACAGGGTCATGGTGATCACTGGCGGTACCAGCGTCTGGATCCAGATGCGGGCGAAGCGGTTGATCTCTTTGGCCCAGATGCTTTTCAAGGCCACCCAATACAAATGCATCATGCTTGTTCTCCATTGCCATTCACCAGGTTGACGAACAGCTCTTCCAGCCGGTTGGCCTTGTTACGCATACTCAGGACCTGGATCCCCTGCGCGCTCAGTTGGGTGAACAGACCGTTCAGACCTTGCTCACGCATCACTTCCACTTCCAGCGTAGAGGTGTCCGTCAAACGGCTGTGGTAACCCTCAAGATGGGGCAATGGGCTTTTCGCCGCCAGATCGAGGATGAAGGTTTCGGACTTCAGCTTGGCCAACAGCCCCTTCATCGAGGTGTTTTCTACCAGCTCACCGTTCTGGATGATGCCGATATTGCGGCACAGCATTTCTGCCTCCTCCAGATAGTGCGTGGTCAGGATAATGGTGGTGCCCTGGGCGTTCAGCTCTTTGAGGAAGCCCCACATTGAGCGACGCAGCTCGATATCCACCCCAGCAGTCGGTTCGTCGAGGATCAGCAGTTTGGGCTGATGCATCAGCGCACGGGCAATCATCAGACGGCGTTTCATCCCGCCAGACAGCATACGCGCCCGCTCGTTACGTTTACCCCAAAGATCGAGCTGATTGAGGTACTTTTCTGCCCGCACCATCGCCTCGCGACGTTCCACGCCATAATATCCCGCCTGGTTGACCACAATCTGCAGCACGGTTTCAAACGGGTTAAAGTTGAACTCCTGCGGCACCAGACCGAGCTGACGCTTGGCGTTAACGATATCCTTATCGATATCGTAACCAAACACTCGCACCGTGCCCGCCGTCTTGTTGACCAGCGAACTGATAATGCCGATGGTGGTGGATTTCCCGGCGCCATTCGGCCCCAGCAGGGCATAAAAGTCCCCCGCCTCCACGTTCAGATTGATACCGCGCAATGCCTTGACGCCACCCGCGTAGGTTTTGGTCAGCTGCGCTATTTCCAGTGCATAATTCATAAGTTATGAGAGTACCTTGTGATGGAGTTGGCTGCCGAACTTGTCTAAGAGGGAGTTTATCATCAGCGGCCTTATTACCGAGTTGAATCCGTGCGCAAATATCCGTCGTCTTTCAAACCACAGCGTTGTTACCTGCACAGCTATTCGGCCCATCCCTGGGCCTCACCCCTACGTGGCCGCTGTGTACAGCGTTCAAATCTGTTCCAGACAGATTTGTCACACCCCAGTCACTTACTAAACATAAGCTCCTGGGGATGAGATAGCTTGTCGTCTAGCTGTGGCTTGAAATTCATAGGATATAAATTTGATCAACTGTTCCGATTTCCAAATTGTGACGCTTGCCATATATTACATCAACGCAATTCGTTCATAACAGGCCAATAACCGCCATGCAAGAAATCGAAAGGCTTATCGCCAATAACCAAGCCTGGTCCGCTAACATCAACAAGGAAGATCCCGGCTTTTTTGAACGTTTGGCTCAAGCGCAAAAACCGCGATTCTTGTGGATCGGCTGCTCAGACAGCCGCGTGCCTGCCGAACGCCTGACCGGCCTGGAGCCGGGTGAGCTGTTCGTTCACCGTAACGTCGCCAATCTGGTGATCCATACCGATTTGAACTGCCTGTCAGTGGTGCAGTATGCCGTCGACGTGCTGGAGGTGGAACATATCATTATCTGTGGTCACTTGGGCTGCGGTGGGGTAGAAGCGGCAGTAGAGAACCCGGAACTGGGGTTGATCAACAACTGGCTGCTGCACATTCGCGATCTGTGGTACAAGCACAGTTCCCTGCTCGGCGAGCTGGAACCGGAACAACGTCTGGATGTGCTGTGCGAGATCAACGTCATTGAGCAGGTGTATAACCTGGGCCACTCAACCATCATGCAGTCTGCCTGGAAACGCGGTCAGAGAGTGATGATCCACGGTTGGGTATACGGGATCCAGGACGGTCGTCTGCACGATCTGGAAGTCACCGCCACCAGCCGTGAGAGCCTGGAGATGGGCTACCGCAAAGCGATAGCCACACTCAAGCAGGAGAAAGGCCTGTTCTAGCGCCTTATCGGGGTTCAGCGCCCTGCTGAATCCCGGCCGGATTATTCGTCCAGCATCACCACTTTGCCGATGTAAGGCAGATGGCGATAACGCTGGGCGTAATCGATGCCATAACCCACTACGAACTCGTCCGGGATCGGGAAGCCGACATATTCCACCGGTACTTCAACCTCACGGCGCTCAGGCTTGTCCAGCAGCGTACAAATCGCCAACGACTTCGGCCCACGCAATGCCAGGATCTCGCGCACCTTGTTCAGGGTGTTGCCGGAATCGATGATGTCTTCGACGATCAATACGTCTTTACCGCGGATGTCTTCATCCAGATCTTTGAGGATTTTTACATCGCGGGTGGTAGACATGCCGCTGCCGTAGCTGGAAGCGGTCATGAAATCGACCTCATGCGGCACCTCAATAGTGCGGCACAGATCGGCCATAAACATGAAAGAACCACGCAGCAACCCGACCAGCACCATATCGCTGCCGCTATCGCGGTAGTCTTCGGTGATCTGGCGGCCAAGTTCAGCAATACGGGTCTTAACTTCCTGCTCGGAAATCATTACTTCTACAGTGTGTTTCATAGTTTTCAGGTCAGTTGCCGGAAGAAGGGCGCAGAGTTTAGCATAGCTGGCGGGCGGTGGCGACGCGAGTGCGTCACCACTTTACAGGCTGCGGCGTAGTTTGCCGCAGCCTGGGATAACTTATTCAGCTACGGTAAAGCCGAGCATCATCCCTGTATCTTCATGTTCCAGCAGATGGCAGTGGGCCATATAGGCCTGATCGGCACTGGCCAGATGATTGAAACGCACCAGCACTTCGCTGCGCCAACCTTCTACCAACACCGTATCTTTCCAACCTGCCCGGTGGGCCACCGGTGGCTTGCCGTTTTCCGACAGAATGCGGAACTGGGTGCCATGGATATGGAACGGGTGCAGCATCATGTCGCCTTCACCAGAGATGGTCCATTTCTCATATTTGCCCCGTTTAGCCTCAAATGCGGGCTTGTTCATATCGAAGGCTTTGCCATTGATGGTGTTGGCATGGCTGAAATCAAACGGCTTGCTGCCATGATCCATCTTGCTGTGGTCCATTCCCGCCATGTTGCTCTGATCCATGCCTTGCATCTTACTATGGTCCATACCAGCCATGTTACCCGCGGCATTGCCGTGATCCATGCTCATCCCGGCCATCGCCTGATGACCATAGCGATCCATCAGAGCCTGCATCCCCAGCATATCCAGCTTAGGATCCATCATCAGTTGCAACCAGCGTTCCTGAACCCCGGCCAGCGATGGCAGTGTAGGCAATTTCACCAGGTTGTCCGGCATGGATTTCACGCCCAGCGCCAACGATGGTTGAATATGCAATACCGGCAGCGGCTGGTCGAACGGGGCCAACGTCATACCCATTTGCTTCACCGGCAGGGTAACGATATCGAACGGCTTACCATCGGAGGCATCGACCAACACTTCAAAACGCTCGCCCATCAGCATCGGCAGTTCGGTCAGCTTAACCGGTTCGCCCAGGAAGCCACCGTCACTGGCAATCACGTATAATGGCCGATTGTCGCTGGTGGACAGGTTAAGCGAGCGGGCGTTACAGCCGTTCAGGAAACGCAGACGCAGCCAGCCGCGTGGCGCGATGTGTTGCGGATAGCTGGCACCGTTGGTGAACATGCGGTCACCAAACCAGCCCACGGCCGCGCTCATGATATCCAACTGATATTCGATTTGGCCGTCTTTGCCCAGGCGCTTATCTTGCAGGATCACGGGAATATCATCTGTTCCCCAGGTTTTCGGCAAGGGCAACTGGCTGCTTTCGTCATCTTCCAGCAGCACCAGTCCCCCCAGCCCCTTCATCACTTGCTCGCCGGTTTTGCCATGCGTATGGGGATGGAACCAGCAGGTAGACGCTGGCTGATCGGCAGTGAAACTCACCGTCCGGGTGGTGCCAGGTTGGATTAAAGCGTGTGGACCACCGTCGACATTACCGGGGATCTCTAAACCGTGCCAGTGCACCGTGCTGGCCTCTGGCAGTTTATTACTGATATCCACCGTCACCGGCTTACCCCGTTGCAAACGGACCGCAGGGCCAAGCAACGCACCGTTGATCCCCCAGGTGCGGGTAGCCACGTTAGGCAACCAGTTCATCTCACCGGTTTGCAGCGCCAACGCGATCTTTCCTTGCGCATCTGGCGTCAAAATCGGTGGGATCGGCAAGGCTGGGCGATCGGCGGCCCAGGCGGCACGGCTCCATAATGGCAAGGCGCTTGCGGCACCTATTGCGGCGGTCAGTTTGATAAAATCACGGCGTAACATCGCTGGTTCCCTTTTCTCAGTGATTGAAAGCTTAAGGTCCGCAGCCTAAACCCTCCCCTTAGTGGAAGGTCAAGAGCTACTATTAAGGAGTGTTAAGCCCGCATAATTAATTTGGTGCCTTTACAGCCAAGTGTGGTAACGTCAGCAGATATTGACTAGGTCTATTTCATGATGAAAAAAACAACGTTGTTGATGCTATTGCTGACTATGCTGGGCTTTTCCAATGCCAGCCTGGCGCTGAATGAATCCGAAGCGGAAGATCTGGCCGATCTGACCGCGGTGTTTGTCTATCTCAAAAACGACTGTGGCTATAATGATTTGCCCAACGCGCAAATCAAACGCGCCATCGTGTACTTCGCCCAGCAAAACCGTTGGGATTTGACTAACTATAATAGCTTTAATATGAAATCCCTGGGTGAAGACAGCTACCGCGATCTCAGCGGCATTGCTATCCCTACCCCCAATAAGTGCAAATCTCTGGCGCGCGACTCCTTGAGCCTTCTGGCCTACGCCAACTAACTTCCCCCTGCTTTCTCTCAGCCTTGCCAACGATAGCTGGCAGGGTTTGCTATCGCCTATCTGTTGCCCTGCCGACAATGCTGTAATTTGCCACACGGAGGGTTTATGATGTTGCGCTCATTTTTCATGGTTGTTATTACGGAGTAACCCGCACATGACCCAGAAAGAGATTTGGTATGAAACGCTGCATGCCAACTTTGGCCAGTACTTCTCAGTGGAGCAGGTACTTTACCGTGAGAAAACCGAACATCAGGATCTGGTGATCTTTGAAAACCCGGTGCTGGGCCGCGTGATGGCTCTCGATGGCGTGGTGCAGACCACCGAGCGCGATGAGTTTATCTATCACGAAATGATGACCCACGTGCCGCTGCTGGCCCATGGCCAGGCCAGGAAAGTGCTGATTATCGGCGGTGGCGACGGCGCTATGCTGCGTGAAGTCTGCCGTCATCAGGGCGTTGAACATATCACCATGGTTGAGATCGACGCGGGCGTGGTGGAGTTCTGCCGCCAATACTTACCGAATCACAACGCCGGGGCCTATGACGATCCCCGCTTCAAGCTGGTGATCGACGATGGCGTCAATTTCGTCAACCAGAGCGACGAAAAGTTCGACGTGATTATTTCTGACTGTACCGATCCGATCGGCCCTGGTGAAAGCCTGTTTACCTCGGCGTTCTATGAAGGTTGCGCACGCTGCCTCAACGAGGGTGGCATCTTCGTAGCCCAGAACGGCGTCTGCTTCCTGCAGCAGGACGAAGCGGTCAACAGCCACACCAAGCTCAGCCAGTATTTTAACGACGTCAGCTTCTATCAGGCAGCGATCCCGACCTATTACGGCGGCATCATGACCTTTGCCTGGGCCAGCCAGAACCCGGCCTTGCGCCAGTTGGATGTCACCACACTGCAACAACGCTTTCATCAAAGTGGCTTAGACTGCCGCTACTACAATCCGGCAATTCACGCTGGCAGCTTTGCCCTGCCGCAGTATTTGCTTAATGCACTGAACGTTTCACGTTAAGCGAGAAGATAGGGGCTAAAACTAATTGCAAAAGATTAAACTGCACGGCTTCAATAACCTGACCAAAAGCCTGAGTTTTTGTATTTACGATATTTGTTATGCCAAAACCGCAGACGATCGCGATGGCTATATCGCCTACATTGACGAACAGTACAATGCCAACCGCCTGACCGAGATCCTCAGTGAAACCTGCTCGATCATTGGCGCCAATATTCTCAACGTCGCCCGCCAGGACTACGATCCACAAGGCGCCAGCGTCACCATCCTGATGAGCGAAGAGCCTGTCGATCCGAAAGACGTGGATACCTCTGAGCACCCAGGGCCGCTGCCAAAGACGGTGGTGGCACATCTGGATAAAAGCCATATCTGCGTCCACACCTATCCGGAAAGCCACCCAGAAGGCGGTCTGTGTACCTTCCGGGCCGATATTGAAGTCTCTACCTGCGGCGTGATTTCACCGCTCAAAGCGCTGAACTATCTGATCCATCAGTTGGAATCTGATATCGTCACCATGGACTATCGCGTACGCGGTTTCACCCGCGATGTCGACGGCGTGAAGCATTACATCGATCATGAGATCAATTCGATCCAGAACTTTATGTCCGAGGATATGAAGGCGCTGTACCACATGATGGATGTGAACGTGTATCAGGAGAACATCTTCCACACCAAGATGCTGCTGAAGGATTTCGATCTGAAGCACTATCTGTTCAACGCCAGGCCGGACGAACTGAGCGAGGCGGAGCGGAAAAGGATCACCGATCTGCTGTGGAAAGAGATGCAGGAGATCTACTACGGGCGCAATATTCCGCACCTGTGATGTTGAGATACAGGGCAGCCAAGGTTGCCCTGTCAGTTACACCAGATGCAAGCCTGCGGGTAAATCCGCCAGTTGCTGCTGTGCGGTGGCAGGCAGCGCCTTATCGGTGACGATATCCGTCAGGCTGCCAAGCGGAGCCACACAAAATAATGAATAGGCAGCATATTTACTGCTGTCTGCCAACAGCACCCGCTGGCGGGCATTGGCCATCAGATCTTGCTTCAAACCCGCCTTCTCTTCGGTTGGGGTGGTAATACCGTTCTCAATACTCCACGAGTTACAGCTGACAAACGCAATATCCGGGTAGATCCCTCGCAGCAACCTGCGCCCATGATCGCCGACGCAGGACTGGCTGCTGTCATCAATACGGCCACCAATGATGGTCACTTCGATCTGTTTAAATCCTGAGAGAAACAGTGCGATATGCAGATCGGCGGTGATCACTCGTAGCGGGAGGTGGGTCAAGTGCCGCGCCAGCTCCAGCATGGTGGTGCCTGCGTCCAGCACCACTGCGTCACCGGCTTTAACCATCGTGGCCGCATACAGGGCGATCGCCCGCTTCTCCTGCGGGTTACGCAGCTGCTTTTCGTTAGTGGTGGGCTGTGCGGGGATAAAACGGTTGAGGGCCACGCCGCCATGGCTGCGATTGATGATCCCCTGCTCATCCAGCTTGATAAGATCGCGCCGGATGGTGGCAGGAGAAGCATCGATAGCGCTGACTAATTGCTCAACGGTGACCAGATTATGGGCTTTCAGGTATTCCAGAATCTGGTCCTGGCGAGTTTGTGGCTTCATGACGTCCGTGGTATCACGCCAACTGAGTGGCTAATTTAATCGAGATCGCCATGCTCTCAGACTTGGCTTTACCTGTCCAGGCAATATCAAACGCGGTACCGTGGTCGGCAGAAGTCCGGATAAACGGCAAGCCCGCCGTGATGTTAACCCCGTCGTAGAAGCCCAGCAGCTTGAGGGGAATATGCCCCTGATCGTGATACATGGCGACCACCATATCGTACTGACCTTCATAAGCCTGCAGGAAGACGGTATCCGGTGGGCACGGGCCTGAGACATCGATCCCCCGCTGTTTTACTGCCGCAATCGCCGGGCTGACGATGTTGATCTCTTCATCGCCAAACAGGCCATGTTCACCCGCGTGGGGGTTAACGCCCGCGACCGCGATCCTTGGATGTTTAAAACCGACGCGCTTGAGGAAGGTATCCGCCATCGTCACCACCGTTTCGATCCGCTCGGCATTCAGCGTATCAAGGAACTTGCGCAGGGCGATATGGGTGGAAACATGGATCACCTTCAACTTATCGGTGTACAACACCATCGCATAATCCCGGCTGTTGGTCAGTTTTGCCAACAGCTCCGTATGGCCTGGATACAGATGCCCGGCCAGATGCAGGGCCTCTTTATTCAGCGGCGCCGTGGCGATGGCCATCACCTCACCCGCCATGGCCAGTTCGGTGGCACGCTTTACGCATCGGTAAGCCAGATCGCCCGCTTGTGCCTGCACTTTCCCCGGTGTCAGCGCTGCGGGATCCTCTAGCGGTTCATCAATCACGTTGATAATTCCGGGCGCAAAGCGTGCCTCCGAAACGTTCAGGATCGGCCTCAATTCGACCTTTGGCACGATCCCCAATGCCTGAATGCGTTGCAACGTTTGCAGACAGCCCACCACGACCGCTGGCGTTCCCGCCAACTCGCCTTCAGACAGCGCCTTAATGATAATTTCTGGCCCAATGCCTGCCGGATCGCCCATGGTGACCGCAATCGTGTTATTTGCCACTGTACATCTCCTCAATAAAATAAAGTGCATCCCGCAACGTTGAAGCACCGCCAAATCCGCCAGCCTTGGTGATCACCGGCAGATCGTCGATCTCGCTGTTGACGAAAGTGCCACAGGGCACACAAGGAACAACCTCACTGGTAATACGGTAACCTTCCGCGCCCAGCGCTCTCGCAACCGCAATGGCGATGTCACCACCGGTCAGGAACAAGCCACCAATCTGAGCCTGATTGATAATCGCCAAGGTGATGGAGCCTAATGTCTGGCTGATTTTGTCCCCCAACTGCTGGCGCGAAAGGTCATGCTTTTCACACAGCGTATCTATCATCTGGCGGGCATCGGCATCTCTACAGGTGCGTAGTACACAGTGCTGCCGATCTCGCAGTACGCTGACGGCCTGGCGAATAATTTCATCTACCGCAGACTGGCTGTGCGGTTGCAACAAGGCTTCGACATCAATGTCCAGTATGCCGAGCGACTTTTCTTCTGCAGCAAACACAATCTGCTGCCGGGTGGCTTCACTCATCGATCCGGCAACCACCAGCACAGGCAGGCGCTGGCGAGCGGCCAGATAGCTGCTGGCTGGCAATGCATTTGCCAGCCCGGCAGCGCCCACCAGCAGATAACGGCAGCCGAGTTGCTGAATTGCCTGCGCCAACTGCGCCAGATCGCCATCCGTTTCAGCATCAACTACCACAATCGCTGGCCCGTTGTGGCTCAGGAGCGGTAGCTCGCGGCCCAGCTCGCCACTGCGTACTACCTGTAAATCCAACTCATGGATCGGGTAGGCCGTCTGCAAGCCAATCAAGGTCTTGATATGAGAAGAAACGATCGGCGTTTTCGGATCGCTGGCGAACTCGGTCTCCACCAACGGTACGCCGTGAACCCGGCATTCACCATTGAGCGTTACCCGACCCGCTGCAGGGATGGCTGCGGCCACGATAGCCAACTGCGCACCGCTGGCGATCATCGCCGCTTCGATTTCTGCCCCTACGTTACCGCGAAAGGTCGAGTCGATTTTTTTATACACCAGGGGCGGCGTATCGCTCTGGCAATAAGCCCGCAAGGCTTCGCTCACCTTGGCGCTCGCCATTGCAGGAGATAACGCCCGGCTTTCGGTATTGATCACCAGCACATCCGTGCGCCGGGTAGACTGTGGTAGCTCGTTGAGCACTACATCGGTACGCGCGCCCTTTTTTGCCAATTGCACACCGGTATCGTTGGCTCCGGTAAAATCATCGGCAATCACGATCATCTTCATGCTGTCTCCTTCAGCGCTGCGCCCTTCGCGGCATTACGCTTCGCCACCCAAGAGCTGAGAATCGGGGTCAGTATAGCGGTGGTGATCACCGAAGCGGCAATCAATGGGGCCGCAGCAGCCGCGACGCTAGCCAACGAAGGATCCGCCTGGGCAATCGCCAATGGCGTCGCCACCGCATTACCGGCAGTGCTTGATGCAGCCGCACCGGCAATGCCTGAGCCCCCTACCAGTCGATCGGCGCGAATATTAAAGAAACCGCCGACAAAAGTGGTCAACACGCCAAGCAGAACCCCGGCCATACCGCCTTGCAGTAACATTTCCAGATTGATGCCAGCACCGAGCGCGAAGGCAAAGAATGGGATCAGGATTGGGCCCCCCTTGGTGAGGAAGTCGCGCATCTGATGATCCAGATTACCCAACATCATCCCTACCAGTAGGGGAACCAACACCGCCACCAGCGCCATCAGTGGGATATTCGCCATACCTGCCGCACCCAACGCGATCATGGTGAAGAACGGCCCGTCATTCAGGGATAGGATCGAAATCGCCCCTACGTCCCGCTCATTACCAAACTCGCCCACCAACGCCGCATACAGGCCACCGTTGGAGTTGCTCATTGCGGCAATAATTGCCACACCAGTCAGGCCGAAAATACCTTCAGCACCAAACAGATGTTCAACGCCTAACCCCAAAGCCATGGCAACCAACAGCTTGGTCAGGGTTATGGTGCCACCTTGCAACAGTGCCTGCGGAGCCGCCTTGAAGCTGATGCCGGCCCCCATGCACAGCAGGAAAGCACCAATCAGTGGAGCCGCACCGTTTTTAAACAGTGCCGTGGTGAAGCCGCCGATATCCAGCGCCTGTGGAGCAAAGGTGTTGATCATTGCGCCAAGCACCAGTGGGACGACCATCATCCCCCAGGGATTTTCTCTATTGTCGCCTTAATTTTCATCCTACCCTCGTCATTATGATTTATTTTAATCAAAATGATTATATTGAATCAAAAAATAAAAAATCGGCGCTGTGTCGCAGATTAAAAAATCAGTAACATGATTATTTGATTTTATTTAATCACTACAGAAGGGAGGAAAGGCGGCCGAGAATCGGCTACCTGGGACTCACAAGGGGCGCAGCATCCTGCGCCCGTCTGGATAATCAGTAGTTGAGCATAAACGAGCGGTAGGCTTTCAGCACCGTCAGGAAGTCTTCGATGCCGCAGAAAGAGAGGCTCTCTTCGTCGTAGTAGTTCATCCCCTCTTCCATTTCGTCACCTTCGAACTCCAACTGGTTGGCGCGGATCATCACCTCTTCACCGTCCATCAGCAACGTGTATTCGTGGCCTTCCAACTGCCACTGACGCTCACTGCCCTTGACCCCTGCCGCACCGGCTTCAATACGGTCCAGCAGGTTAAAATCACCGTTGAGCTCTTCGTTAATCCAATGGCCGATGGCCTCATGCCCCATCGAAAATCTGACCACCACCTGACCGGTTACGTCACGCAGAAATTCGTAATCCATAGCATGCCCTCCTGAGCCGTGTATAAGACTGAGTTTAACCCTAAATTCGCGGCTAACTCAGTGAGCGCTCGCAAAGTTGTTCAATAATTCGTGGCGCAATATAACGGCCCGCCCTCCGCTTGGGAAGCGGGAAGGCTCTTGGTGCCTGCTATGGACGGGTAATTGTTGTTATCATGGCTCTCATTTGCCCTTACCCAAGCCTGAGCCGATGATCGACAGCGAAATCACCCTGAAAAAATTGGAAATCTTTCTGGCGTTTATGGAGAAGGAGAACATCGGCCGAGCCGCAGAACAGCTTGGCTTGAGCAGCGTTAGCGTACATCGTGCGTTACATACCCTGGAAGAGGGCTTCCGCTGCCCGCTGTTTATTCATAAAGGGCGCAACCTGCTGCCCCTGCCCGCAGCACTTACGCTGGCAGAATACGCACGCGATATCGTGGATCTCACCTACAAAGGCATCGAAGAAACTCGGTTGAAGGCGGGGTTTGGCCAGCAACGCATGCGTATCGGCACGCTCTACTCACTGACGCTGGAAACTATTCCACGGTTGATCATGGGGCTGAAGGTACGCCGCCCGGCCATGGAGATTAGCCTGACGATGGGATCGAATGAGGATCTGCTGGCCCAGTTGGAAAACCAATTGCTGGACGCCATCCTGATTTCGGTTTCGGACAGTCAAATCGATCCGCTGCGCTTTGAGATCCTGCCGCTGTTTGAAGATGATATCTATCTTGCCGCACCGGCAGCCTCGGCGCTAAACAGCGATGGCACGGCAGACCTGCAAGACTTTCGCAGCCAGAAGTTTGTCTCCCTGACCGAAGGCTTCGCCACCTACCACGGCTTTAGCGAAGCGTTTCAGATTGCCGGTTTTGAACCGGAAATCGTCACCCGGGTGAATGATATTTTCTCAATGCTCAGCCTGGTGCAGGCCGGGGTGGGCTACACGCTGGTGCCAGGGCGAATGAAGAAGATGTATGAACACACCTTGAAATTACTGCCGCTGTGCGAACAATACCAGATGCGCCAAACCATCGCGCTGGTGTTCAACCGTAACCAGCAGCAGGATCCGAACCTGCTGGCGTTAACGGCGGAAGGCCGCATGTACGCACGCGGTGAAGGGCCGGTTTAATCGCGCCGATATTTGGCCACAATGCCGCAGACCGCGTTCAGCCCCAGTTGGCAGCGGGACAGCGCTTCCCCTTGCTCCATCACTTTTTTGGTCAAGCCGGTTAATACTGCGCCCGGCGGCATTTCGATCGCCAGACGGACTTCTCGTTCGTAGGCTGCCACCATCGCCTCATGCCAGCGCACGGTGCGAGCCATGTTGAAAGCCAGGTCGTCGGCAATCCGTTCCGGCTGCCATAGCACACGCCCGGTACTGCCACTGAGATACGCAATCTGCGGCCGGTTGATGTTTACCTGCTTCATGGCCTGCGCCAGCTTTTCCGCCGGTTGTGCCAACAGGGCACAGTGGGAAGGGACACTCACAGCCAAACGCTGGGTTTTCGCCGCACCGGCGGTTTTTGCCAACGCCATGACCTGCGCCATCGCGGCTTCGCTACCCGCGATAACCAATTGGTCTTCGGCATTGATATTGGCCAGATAGGCCGGTAACTCCGCGCTATTGACCTCTGCTATCAGCCTTTCCACCTGGCGCAACGGCAAACCGACAATCGCCGCCAAGCCATATCCCGCAGGGTAAGCCTCCTCCATTAGCTGGCCGCGCAACGCCACCAGCCGGACGGCATCGGGAAATGCCAAGGCCCCAGCAATCACCGCGGCCGGAAAAGCGCCGATGGATAGTCCACTGACAAAATCAGCCTCGATCCCGTTCTGCTGTAATTCCCGCGCGTAGGCCACACCGGCTATCAGCAGGCACAGCTGCACCGCCCGGGTTTTCTGTAAGGCTTCGGCGTTATCCAACGCCAGTACGTCCTGGTCAAGAACCGAGCTGGCCTCGCTTAACAACTGTCGGGTAGTTTCATTGGCCGGCAGTTGGTGCAGCATTTGAGGCACCTGCGGTCCCTGGCCGGGAAAGGTAAATAAAATCTTCATCAGATCTCCTGAGAGCTGGCCCATGGATCCGTCGTCAACAACGGCCCCTCAGCGGTTTTCAGCATCGCTCGTCCATCCCGCAGCCATTCGCTCAGGGCAAAGCCGCCGAGCGGTGTTTCTATTTGGGCATCGGCGCGGCAAGGCAGCGCCTGTAACCACTGTGCCAGCCGCTGCAACTCCTCGGGGCTGGCAGGCTGCGGGCAGCGAACCAACAGATCCAGATCGCTGTCGGCATGCATCACCGGGATTTCGGTCGCCAGCGCATAACCACAGCTGCCGGTCACGCCCCAGCCCCACGGCCAAGGCCGCTGAGCCAGCATTATGAGCGCCTGCACCGGAGGCTGGGAAACAAAGCGCGAGTGCAGCAACGCCAACGGCTCACTCACCAAAGACTCCGGCGTCACTACGCGCCGGATAGCCTCTGCACTAACCCAAGCTGCGGCGCGCTGGCTGCGTTTCATACCCCGGATCCCCACCGGGATCCGCCCGTTGCCCTGAACATCGCGCCGCACCACCAACGGTAATGAGGTGCGCCACTGCTGGCTAACCCACTCCGGCAACGCCTGGTCGGCGCTGAGGGCAGAACGGTCACTAATCCAAATGAGGTCATGCGGGCGAATCATCAGTTGCTCCAGTTACATCCCTGAGGTCAGGGTGATAAACAGCGGTAAGGTAATGATACACAACACGGAACTGATCAGTAACGTGGCTTCGGCATCCGGCGACTGTACGCCAAAACGGTTACCAAAGACGATACCGAAGAAGCCGGCGGAAAGGGCAATCATCAAAATAGCGGTGATGGCCACGCTACCGTGCAGGCCCAATGCCAGCACCAGCCCCCAGGCAATAAACGGTTGGATCAGCAGTTTGGTTACGCTCGACAGCAGCACCGGGCCGTTGATCTGCAACTTACGGGCAGACAGGATCACGCCGGTCAGGAACAGCGCTGTCGCCGTAGCCGACAGGCCAAGCGGTTTGATCGCGGCCAGCACCATTTCAGGCATATGCACGCCTACCGCCGACAGCACCACCCCAAGCAGCGGCCCCCAGACGATCGGTTTTTTCACCGAGCGCCACATCAGCACCGGCAACATGCCCAGGCTGGAACCTTGAACCGCACCAGCTGCGCGGGCTTTTTCACGCTCTAGGATCAGCAGGCAGAACGGCGTCATCAGTACCGAACCACAGGCGATTGCCACCGCCACGGACAGCAAGGTTCCCGGCGTTTCCCCCAGTACGCTACCGAGGATCGGCAGGCCAAGCGCGGCATAGTTGGGCAACGCCACGGTGAGCGTCAGCACCGCGGCATCCTGCGGAGACTTATGGAAGATCCCGGTGCAGGTAAAATAGATCGCCGCATAGGTGATCCACATCGCCAGCACCAACACCACGATCAGCGGCGACTGCTCAACGATCCCCGCCCAAGGCGTTTGTACGGTGGCACCGAACAGGGCCGCCGGTAGTGCAAAATCCATCACGAAGATGTTGAGTAATGAAACGTTCTGGTTATCGACCATTTTTGCCTTACCGGCAAAAAAGCCCAGCAGCATAATGACAAAAATCGGTGCCAAGGCATGAATAATTACGTATGTCATAAATCACCTGTTAAAAAGAAAAAATCAGTCAGATCAGGTGCGATGGTGTTAGTTATATTGTTATATGCAGGTGAAGCTATATGCCGGGATGGAACGCATCAAAGGCGCTCTCCCGGCGGTCGTATTAGATTCCTGAATCTCTGACGTAAAAATGGCTAACGTGGCATTACCACTCTGCGCGCATACGTTCACGCACCAGCGAAGAACTATGGCGGTTGTCTGCCCCCAGGCGGTTAGTTAAACCAACGCCTTCACTGCGAGTTTTAGCAATCGCCTGAACCACCGAGTGGCGCACCAGATTAAGCTCCTGCTCACTGGCCTGCAGCGGGTCACGGATATCCAGTAACTGTTCCAGTAGGCCCAGCGAGCTGTAATGCTCGATGTCATAGGCCATCGGTGGAATGGTTGCTGCCAGCTTCTCCAGCGCCTCTACGGAACGTAACGTGATGCGCGCCGCAGACTCTTTGCCCATCGCATGGATCATCACGCCTGCATCGTTGAAGGCAATCAAGCGGTTGGCCTGATAGCCGTGCGCCAGAAACGCGCCGGACATGGCTTTACCAACGATCAAACCAATCACCGGATGGCCTGCCAGCCGAGCCTTGGCATAAGCCCCGGCCGCACCGGCCAACGCCTGATGAATACCAAAGGCCTCTTCCCTACGCCCGTAAGCCTGGCTCGGCACATCGATCACCGCCACGATGGCTCGCTTTTGTGCTTTATCAACATCAGCCGCGACCGCTTCACTGACTACCTGGGCTAATGTCCAACCTTCCAGTAAACCCACTTCACCGCGTGCGGCGCGTGGGTAATGGTTATTTGCATCCGGCACCACGGCGATAAAACGCACCGGTTGACCCTCTAGTTCAGCGTCCGCGACCCGGATCGAGGCGCACTGCCCCTGGCGCTGATCGGCCCCCTCCGTCAGCAAAGAGAACCAATATTCTCCACGGCTTGATGATGACGTACTCATACCCGATCCTCCGCAGCAAACAGTTGAGCAATGACCGCCGAGTCCGCCTGCTGGCGGGTGTCGAACTGCGACAATTTCGGCAAGTAGTAGTGATAATTGTCGGAGCGATGCTGAGCAGGCACGCCGCGTTGCAGGCAACCTGTCATCGCCGCCTTGACCGCATGCAGCGCATCCGGGACTTCTTCATCGACAAAGCCGCTGCGATAGCGCACATCGCCACCGGTCATGCTCCAAATGAAAGGCCGATCGCGGGAATCGTATTCTTCGATACCGGCTTCCTGTTCAATTACTTGTGGGCCGTTCAAGCCCAGGCGCGCTTCACGGGTGACGATCAGGTAGCTGCATAATGCAGCTGCGATCGACATACCGCCAAAGCAGCCCACGGTACCGGCAATAATACCCACCACCGGGGTATATCGGCGTAGATCGACAATCGCCGCATGAATATCCGCGATCGCTGCCAGCCCCAGGTTGGCTTCCTGCAAACGCACGCCACCGGTTTCCAGCAGTAAGACTGCCTGAGTCGCAATGCCGTTGCGGTTATCTTCTGCTGCCAGCTCCAGGGCCGCGGCCATCTTGGCACCGGAAACCTCCCCCATGCTACCGCCCTGAAATGCCCCTTCTACCGCCACCACCACCGCCGGTTTACCATCAATGGTGCCTTTGGCGACCACCATACCGTCATCGGCCTGGGTGACGATGCCCTGCGGCTCCAACCAGGGCGAAGTAATACGCTCAAATGGCCCCAATAGTTCACGGAAACTGCCGCTGTCCAGCAGATTGCGGGCGCGCTCCCTGGCGCTGAGTTCGATGAAGCTGAGATCATCACGCATGGGCGGCCTCCTCAAATACCTGTTCAATACGCAGCCGAGCCACCCCCGGCGTAGCGCCGAAGTCGTTAATCTCTAGCCGCCCGGCAGGTAAGTCGCGCAAAGAGGCCAGGCGTTCAAACAGATGCTGCCAACGCTGACGACTACCGTCTACGGAGGTTTTGATCGCCACCGTCAGTGTGCCGTCAGCCGCAGGCTCAAATAGAGCCTCCATGTCACCGGAGCCCACGACGCCGGTGAGTGCCTTACCCGGCAGCGTAATGCTGGCCGGATAACTCAAATCGATATGTTCCATAACATCCTCTGGATTGATTATTCAGCGGGCCGTAGCCCGATCGAGGAACAGAGCCGCAGCCAGTAAATCGGCCGCGCCGCCGGGTGAAGCGTTGCTCGCCAATA
This sequence comes from Serratia sp. 3ACOL1, assembly GCF_003668775.1. Classification (NCBI taxonomy): domain Bacteria; kingdom Pseudomonadati; phylum Pseudomonadota; class Gammaproteobacteria; order Enterobacterales; family Yersiniaceae; genus Serratia; species Serratia sp. 3ACOL1. The sequence goes on from NZ_CP033055.1 coordinate 3,492,469, forward strand.
GCCGTTGTTCCAGTTTGGCCAACGCCGCCTGTCCTGCCGAATGTTGATATCCTCCGGCATGCAGTACCTCGGCTGCCCCCTGCTGCATCGCATTCAGCGCCGTTAACCCACCACGCGACAGCACGCAGGTATCGCTCAGGGTGGTCATGATGGCCATCAGCGCATCAATCTGCGCGGCAGACTCACTGGCCCCCTGGCTCCTGCTGTGCCACAGCTGCGGCAACGCCCGTTGCATGACGTGCGGAAAACCTTGCTGGGCCTCTTCCCGCGCGCCGGGTACCTGGTAACGTTGAGTGGCTCGCAAGCCTTTGCTGAACACCTTCGGGCTGGCGTGATCCGGCAACTGCGCCAACTGGGCGGCTAATGCGCAACTGCTGGATGGTGTTGCGTTCCCCCCCTGCATGGCTACCGCCGTCACCAGCAGGCCCATCGCCCAGATCGCCCCGCGATGTGTATTAACACCGGCAGTGGCTGCCATCATCCGCTGTTCACCTTCCCGGCCAATCCGGCCAACTTCCTGGCGTAACGCACTATCTGCCGGACGCTGCCAACCGGCAATCGCCAGCCGATGGAAGACCGGCGTCAGGCTGTGGGCCGAACGCTCCATCAACGCCAGCGTCAGATCCTGATGCGCACCGGAACCCCGGGCATCCACCAGCCCCGGTTTCGGGCTGAGGCGCGCCTCATCCACTAGCGCCTGCGTGGCAAACTCCGCCAATCGTGCGGCAACCAGATCCGCATCAGAGGCGATTAAACAGGGGGAAAGTTTCATTACCAGCTCCGGAATTTAGCTGGCGGGTTATACAAGCCGCCGGACCACTCGACCAGATCCGCTACGCTGCCCGCGGCCAGCAAAGAACGCGAAGCATCGGTACGGCGAATATCGAGATCTTCCGGGAACACCACTTTGCCTTCGCGGCGCAGTTCGGCCACGCGTTTGGCGTCCACACCCAGCCCGATATCGGTGATACCGGCCACCGCAGCCACCATGGCGCGGCGCTCTTCCAACGAGCGTGCACGATACAGATAAGCGATGCCTTCTTCGGTCAGCACGTGGGTCACGTCATCGCCGTAAATCATCACTGGCGCCAACGGCATGCCAGACTCTTGCGCCACATCGACGGCATCGAGTTTTTCTACGAAGGTCGGTTTGGCACCTGCCTGGAAGGTTTCCACCATCTGCACCACCAGCTTGCGGCCACGAGCCAACGGATCCGGCTCTTCGATCATATCCAACCAGGCAGGCGTAGCGTGGCGACGACCGTGTGGATCGTGCCCCATGTTCGGTGCGCCGCCAAAACCGGAGAGGCGGCCACGGGTCACGGTAGAAGAGTGAGCCATACCGTCGATCTGTAAGGTGGAGCCGATAAACATATCTACGGCGTACTGACCGGCCATCTGGCAAAACGCGCGGTTGGAACGCATGGAGCCGTCACTACCGGTAAAGAAAATATCCGGGCGAGCGGCAATGTAATTCTCCATCCCCAGCTCACCGCCAAAGCAGTGCACGGTCTCAACCCAACCGCTTTCGATCGCCGGGATTAGGGTTGGATGTGGGTTCAGAGTCCAGTGTTTACAGATTTTACCTTTCAGGCCCAGCTGCTCACCGTAGGTAGGTAACAGCAGCTCGATGGCGGCGGTGTTAAAACCGATACCGTGGTTCAGCGATTGCACCTGATGTTTGGCGTAGATGCCTTTGATTGCCATCATCCCCATCAACACGTGCACCGGTTTGATCAGGCGCGGATCGCGGGTAAACAGCGGTTCAATAAAGAACGGCTTGTCTGCCACCACGACAAAATCGATCCAGGAGCCGGGGATATCAACTCTTGGCAGGTCCGTTTCATCATCAACCAGTTCGTTGACCTGAGCGATGACGATGCCGTCTTTAAACGCAGTGGCTTCCACCAGTGCCGGGGTATCTTCGGTACTTGGCCCGGTGTACAGATTGCCATGACGATCGGCCTTGAACCCGGCCACTAGCGCCACGTTCGGCACCAGATCCACATACAGGCGGGAATAGAGTTCGATATAGGTGTGGATGGCACCGATTTCGAGCTGCCCATCTTCCAGCAGTTGGGAAATGCGCAGGCTCTGGGTACCAGAGAAGGCAAAATCGAGCTTGCGGGCGATTCCCTTTTCAAAAATATCCAGATGCTCGGCGCGGCCAACGCTTGGCATGATCATATGCAGATCGTGGACCTTGGCGGGGTTGACCTCGGCGAGCATACGGGAGAGAAAATCGGCCTGTTTCTGGTTATTGCCTTCCAGCACTACCCGATCGCCAGAAACCAGCAGTTTTTCCAGCACGCTGGTCAAATCGGCGGTGGGGATCACTTTGCCCTGCGACTGCCCTTGCACACTCGCGATACGGCGTTTTTTTTCCTGCCGCCGGGTATCCCAAACGCGCGTGGGGCTTTGATGAAGCGACATACCTCAACCTCCTGGGTTTACTTGGTTCTGTTCAGTACGGTTAGAGTAAGAGTCTAGGAGAGCGCCATCAATCAAGCAGGGGGATGGTTTATTAGCCTGAGAGTAATGATTTCATCAAAACAAGACTAATCAATCAGTTAATATCCATAAAAGCGGGAGACGATCACAAAAAAATGGGGAACCCAAAGGCTCCCCGTGATGATGCTAACTTAGTACCGAATTACACCGCGGTTTGGAAGATCACACCGTCGGCTTTTTCCGTGTACTGGGTCAACTGGTCGAAGTTCAGGTAGCGATAGGTATCCGCCGCCGTCTTGTCGACCTGCGCCATATAGGTCTGATACTCATCAGGCGTTGGCAGACGGCCCAGCAGTGATGCCACTGCAGCCAGTTCTGCGGAAGCCAGATAAACGTTGGCACCGGTACCCAGACGGTTCGGGAAGTTACGGGTCGAGGTGGAAACCACGGTCGCACCGTCCGCTACGCGTGCCTGGTTACCCATACACAGTGAACAGCCAGGGATCTCGATACGCGCCCCGCTCTTGCCAAAGACGCTGTAGTAGCCTTCTTCAGTCAGTTGCGCTGCGTCCATCTTGGTTGGCGGAGCCACCCACAGGCGAGTTGGCAGTTGGCCTTTATGCTGATCCAACAGTTTACCCGCCGCACGGAAGTGGCCGATGTTGGTCATGCAGGAACCGATAAACACTTCGTCGATCTTGCTGTTGGCCACGTCGGACAGCAGGCGCGCGTCGTCCGGATCGTTCGGCGCACACAGGATTGGCTGCTTGATATCGGCCAGATCGATTTCGATCACTGCGGCATATTCCGCATCCGCATCGCCTTCCAGCAACTGCGGATCCGCCAACCATTTTTCCATCCCCTGAATACGGCGCTCCAGAGTACGGCGATCGCCATAACCTTCGGAGATCATCCACTTCAGCAGCACGATGTTAGAGCTCAGATATTCGGCGATCGGTGCCTTATCCAGCTTGATGGTACAACCGGCAGCGGAACGTTCTGCCGAGGCATCGGTCAGCTCAAACGCCTGCTCAACCTTCAGTTCCGGCAGACCTTCGATCTCCAGAATACGGCCAGAGAAGATGTTCTTCTTGCCCTTCTTCTCTACGGTCAACAGGCCCTGCTGGATCGCGTAGTAAGGGATAGCATGCACCAGATCACGCAAGGTGATACCAGGCTGCATTTTGCCTTTGAAGCGCACCAGCACCGACTCAGGCATATCCAGCGGCATCACACCGGTCGCGGCAGCAAAGGCCACCAGACCAGAGCCGGCCGGGAAGGAAATGCCGATCGGGAAGCGGGTGTGGGAATCGCCACCGGTACCGACGGTATCCGGCAGTAACATGCGGTTCAGCCAGGAGTGGATCACACCATCACCCGGGCGCAGTGAAACGCCGCCACGGTTCATGATGAAGTCTGGCAGCGTATGGTGAGTCGTGACGTCTACCGGTTTCGGGTACGCGGCAGTGTGACAGAACGACTGCATCACCAGATCGGCAGAGAAGCCCAGGCAAGCCAGATCTTTCAGCTCGTCACGGGTCATCGGGCCGGTGGTATCCTGTGAACCAACCGAGGTCATCTTAGGTTCGCAGTATTCGCCAGGGCGAACACCAGCAACGCCACAGGCGCGGCCAACCATTTTCTGCGCCAGCGAGAAGCCCTTGCTGCTAGCCGCTACCGGCTTGGCAATGCGGAACACTTCGCTGTGCGGCAGGCCCAGCGCTTCACGCGCCTTGGTGGTCAAGCCACGGCCGATAATCAGTGGGATACGGCCACCGGCACGCACTTCATCCAGCAGCACATCAGTTTTCAGCTCGAAGCTGGCAACCAGTTCACCGGTTTCATGGTTACGCACTTCGCCTTTATACGGGAAGATGTCGATCACATCGCCCATGTTCAAGTTGGAGACGTCCACTTCGATCGGCAACGCACCGGCATCTTCCATAGTGTTAAAGAAGATTGGCGCAATCTTGCCACCCAGCACCACACCGCCGCCACGCTTGTTCGGCACGTAGGGGATGTCGTCACCCATAAACCACAGCACCGAGTTGGTGGCTGATTTACGAGAAGAACCGGTACCGACCACGTCACCGACGTAGGCCAGCGGGAAACCTTTCTTGTTCAGCTCTTCAATCTGCTTGATCGGGCCAACGCTACCCGGCTGATCCGGGAAAATACCTTCACGTTCGCTCTTGAGCATAGCCAACGCATGCAGTGGGATATCTGGACGTGACCAGGCATCCGGAGCGGGTGACAGATCGTCGGTGTTGGTTTCGCCAGTCACTTTGAACACGGTCACGGTGATCTTTTCCGCCAACGGTGAGCGAGACAGATACCATTCGGCATCGGCCCAGGACTGCATGATCTGCTTGGCGTGTGGGTTACCGGCTTTGGCTTTCTCTTCTACGTCGTAGAAGTTATCAAACATCAGCAGCGTATGGGAAAGCGCCTTGGCAGCAATCGGTGCCAGCTTTTCGTTATCCAACGCATCGATCAGCGGATGAATGTTGTAACCGCCCTGCATGGTGCCTAGCAGTTCAATGGCTTTTTCGGGGGTAACCAGGGGGGAAGTGGCTTCGCCTTTGGCAACGGCTGCCAGAAAACCTGCTTTGACATAGGCGGCTTCATCGACGCCCGGTGGTACACGGTTAATCAGCAGGTCTAACAGAAATTCTTCTTCGCCTTTTGGCGGATTTTTTAATGATTCAACCAGCGCTGCCATTTGTGTCGCATCTAATGGCTTAGGGACGATGCCCTCTGCAGCACGCTCGGCCACGTGCTTACGGTATTCTTCTAGCACGACTTTCTCCTCGCTCTCATTGTCATTTATTGTGCCTGGCGTTTTATATTCAACCGTTTTTATACCCTATGGATTTCGAGTTGTAGCTAGGCGACCAGCTCGTTCATCCCCAGGAGCTTACTACAGTAAGTGACTGGGGTGAGCGAGTGCAGTCAACAACGCTACGGCTCGAAAGACGACGGGTAGAGCGTACGGTGATACTTGTCGGGCACTGCTGTCGATATCCTGGACTGTAAGTAAGGTACAGTGCCCGGTTCCGCCCAGCCAGCATATCAGGATTTGAATCGGTTGTTAATTCGTTCACATAAAAGCAACATTAAATCTTTGCTGAATCGTTGACCGCAGCGTAATCGGCTGCAAAGCAGGCGGGACGGGCTCGGGTTCGTTACGGCACAACAGCAATCTCAGCCCAATGAGCACAACATAACGTCCATACTTTTACAATGGTTATCGATAGAGTTGGGGAAATTGGCGGGCATTGGGCACAAAAAAACCGCCATAAAGACGGTTCTTTTGTATCCGCGCGGTGTTAGCAGGCACCGAACAGATTTCTTACATCGTTAAGAACGATACAAGCGCTGACGAACAAGTTCATTGTGCGTAAAGTCGGTTAAAAAATCAACCATTGGGATGCAAAAGCCCTTTGTTTTATGTACCCTGATTTTGGGTCTGTTCTGCCGGTTTAGCAGCCGGTCATCGGGCTTGAGAACAGTGCTGCAACTACTGCGATACAAGCGCTGACGAACGCTTGTTCCGCCGGGATTTTTCCGGTGAAGTCGCGGTGGTCGTGGTTCCACAAGGAACGCGCAATGAAAGGGAGATCACTCATTATCCTGCTCATTGTACTGGGATCGGTGTTTGGAGTCAGTAAAGGTGGCTGGTCAGTTTCCGGCAACCAACTGATCTTCAACGTCGTATTCCAGAACAAGTAAGCTACTGGCCGCTCTTTGAGCGGCCTTTTATCCAGGCGGGCGCAGCATGCAGCGCCCCTACGTTTTAAGTCCGGAGCGGGAATGTCTACAACTCGCCAAATAAATATCCTCCGGCATAGCCGGAGGTTTTTCATATGCGCCTATAAGGCTCTGTTGCCAGCCGCGCCCTAACAGGCGCATTGCGATCTGACATTTGCATTTATGGATTACTTACTGCCCGTAAACGGGCTACCCGGATAGGGGATCGACAACTGCTCACCCATTTTATCCTCTTCCAGTTGGTGCTTTATGTATTCTTGTATCCTGGCTGTATTTTTACCAACCGTATCAACGTAATACCCTCGGCACCAGAACTCCCTGTTACGGTATTTGAACTTCAAATCGCCAAACTGCTCATAAAGCATCAGGCTACTCTTTCCCTTCAGGTATCCCATAAAGCCCGACACACTCATCTTGGGCGGGATTTCCAGAAGCATATGGATGTGATCCACACAACATTCCGCTTCCAGAATATTCACGTTTTTCCATTCGCACAGCTTTCTTAAGATACTGCCAATCGCTTTACGCTTTTCCCCGTAGAACACCTTTCTTCGGTACTTCGGCGCAAATACTATGTGATATTTACAGTTCCATCGCGTGTGCGCTAAGCTCTTTTCGTCCCTCATAGGGACCCCCTTTTGATTTCTTGTTGAACCTTTGCAGTTGCCAGACCGCAAACTGTTTTAACAAATCAAAAGGGGTTTTTATAACTGGCTCAAAGCTGAAAGCTTTACGGAACCTCCAGCCTAGCTGGAGGTTTTCTGTGCACAATAAAAACGGCCCCTTTACAGGAGCCGCTTATCAACCTTACCAACCGCAGAAATTACTTCTTCTTGGCTTTCGGGTTTGGCAGATCGGTGATGCTGCCTTCGTAGATCTCTGCTGCCAAGCCTACAGATTCGTGCAGGGTTGGGTGAGCGTGGATAGTCAATGCGATATCTTCTGCGTCACAACCCATCTCGATTGCCAGACCGATTTCACCCAACAGCTCGCCGCCGTTGGTGCCGACAATCGCGCCACCGATGATACGGTGCGTTTCTTTGTCGAAGATCAGTTTGGTCATACCGTCTGCACAGTCAGAAGCGATAGCACGGCCTGAAGCTGCCCACGGGAAGGTGGAAGTTTCGTAGCTGATGCCTTTCTCTTTGGCTTCTTTCTCGGTCATCCCTACCCATGCCACTTCTGGCTCGGTGTAAGCGATCGATGGGATCACTTTCGGGTCGAAGTAGTGCTTCATACCGGCGATAACTTCAGCAGCTACGTGGCCTTCATGCACGCCTTTGTGCGCCAGCATCGGTTGACCGACGATGTCACCAATCGCGAAGATGTGCGGCACGTTGGTACGCAGTTGTTTGTCGACGTGGATAAAGCCACGTTCGTCAACTTCTACACCGGCTTGGCCAGCGTCCAGCAGTTTACCGTTCGGCACACGGCCGATCGCTACCAGCACCGCGTCGTAGCGCTGTGGTTCTGCAGGGGCTTTTTTACCTTCCATCGTGACGTAGATGCCGTCTTCTTTGGCTTCTACCGCGGTCACTTTGGTTTCCAGCATCAGGTTGAACTGCTTGCTGATACGCTTGGTAAAGACTTTCACCACGTCTTTATCTGCAGCCGGGATCACCTGGTCGAACATTTCAACCACGTCGATCTGTGAACCCAGTGCATGGTATACGGTGCCCATTTCCAGGCCGATGATACCGCCGCCCATAACCAGCATGCGCTCTGGAACGGTTTTCAGCGCCAGTGCATCGGTGGAATCCCACACGCGTGGATCTTCATGAGGAATAAATGGCAGTTGGATCGGACGGGAGCCTGCGGCGATGATGGCATTGTCGAAGTTGATGGTAGTAGCACCATTCTCACCTTCAACCACTAGCGTGTTGGCGCCGGTGAATTTACCCAGGCCGTTGACCACTTTCACTTTGCGGCCTTTAGCCATGCCAGCCAGACCACCGGTCAGCTGATTGATGACTTTCTCTTTCCAGACGCGCACTTTGTCGATGTCGGTTTTCGGCTCGCCGAAAACGATGCCGTGCTCGGCCAGCGCTTTGGCTTCTTCGATCACTTTGGCAACGTGCAACAGTGCTTTGGAAGGAATACAGCCCACGTTCAGGCAAACACCACCCAGAGTGGAGTAACGCTCAACCAGAATGGTTTCCAGACCTAAGTCAGCGCAACGAAAAGCAGCGGAGTAACCTGCAGGGCCCGCCCCAAGTACCACGACCTGAGTTTTAATTTCAGTACTCATCATGACCTCTTAATTAGTTGTCCGGCGGGTCAGACGTCATTTTATCCCCTTCGTCTTTCAAGCTGCAGCGTTGTTGGTTTCATTCGTTCCCCCCAGTCACTTACTCAAGTAGGCTACTGGGGACTCACGAACTTACCGCCTAACTGCAGCTTGAAATCCATTGGGCATATTATTAATCAATCTCATAACGCCCTTCATCCACCGGGACGCATACACCGCGAGCAGTTTACAGAATTGTTAATAATCTGCAAAGCGTGTTCGAGTGACCCGTGTCCCAACAATTCTGTCGAGTCATGCAAAACCCGACAAAACTGCTACTGAATTACTAAGGGCGCAGCATGCTGCGCCCTTTTTTCATTACATCACCAGACGGCGAATGTCGGCCAGCATGTTGTTGATGATGGTGATAAAGCGTGCACCATCAGCACCGTCAATCACACGGTGGTCGAAGGAGAGCGACATTGGCATCATCAGACGCGGAGTGAACTCTTTACCGTTCCAGACCGGCTCCATCGCAGACTTGGAGACACCCAGGATAGCCACTTCCGGCGCGTTAACAATCGGCGCGAAGTGAGTAGTCCCGATACCACCCAGGCTGGAGATGGTGAAACAACCGCCCTGCATTTCGCCTGCGGTCAACTTACCGTCACGCGCTTTTTTGGAGATCGCCATCAGTTCACGGGACAGCTCAGTGATGCTCTTCTTGTTCACATCCTTGAATACCGGAACCACCAGGCCATTTGGCGTATCTACCGCCACGCCGATGTTGATGTATTTCTTCAGCGTCAGCTTCTGGCCATCTTCAGACAGTGAGCTGTTGAAGCGTGGCATCTGCTCCAGGGCAGCGGCAACGGCTTTCATGATGAACACCACCGGGGTGAACTTCACGTCCAGCTTACGCTTGGCAGCTTCGTCGTTCTGCTGCTTACGGAACGCTTCCAGATCGGTGATATCGGTCTTGTCGAAGTGAGTCACGTGCGGGATCATCACCCAGTTGCGGCTCAGGTTGGCACCAGAGATTTTCTGGATGCGGCCCAGTTCAACTTCTTCGATCTCACCAAACTTGCTGAAGTCCACTTTCGGCCACGGCAGCATGCCTGGCAGGCCACCACCGGTAGCGGCAGGAGCGGCTTCGGCGCGTTTGACCGCGTCTTTCACGTAAGCCTGAACGTCTTCGCGCAGGATACGGCCTTTACGACCAGTGCCCTTCACTTTCGCCAGGTTAACACCGAACTCACGCGCCAAGCGGCGGATGACTGGGGTAGCGTGAACGTAGGCGTCGTTTTCAGCGAACTCGCCTTTACCAGCGGCAGGTGCAGCCGCTTTGGCTTCCTGCTTGGCCGGAGCCGGAGCAGCTTCTGCTTTCTGGGCCGGAGCAGCGGCAGGTGCTGGTGCAGCGCCTTCCACTTCGAACACCATGATCAGAGAACCGGTTTTCACTTTGTCGCCGGTAGCGATTTTAATTTCTTTCACGGTGCCCGCGAACGGAGCCGGAACTTCCATAGAAGCCTTGTCACCTTCAACGGTGATCAGTGACTGCTCAGCGGCAACTTTATCGCCCACTTTCACCATCACTTCGGTCACTTCTACTTCGTCGCCGCCAATGTCTGGCACTTCGACGTTTTTCGCCGCGCTTGCCGCAGGGGCAGCAGCCGGAGCCGCCTGGGTAGCCGCAGCAGCAGGGGCAGCAGAAGCCGCGCCAGCCACTTCGAAGACCATAATCAGGGAACCGGTTTTCACTTTGTCACCGGTGTTGATTTTGATCTCTTTCACGGTACCGGCGAATGGCGCAGGCACTTCCATAGAGGCCTTGTCGCCTTCTACGGTGATCAGAGACTGCTCGGCAGTCACGGTATCGCCAACCTTCACCAGGATCTCGGTGACTTCAACTTCATCAGCCCCGATGTCTGGTACTTCAACATCTTTGGCTGCGGCAGCTGCAGGAGCTGCGGCTGGTTTTTCTTCAGCCTTGGCGGCTGGTGCGGCAGCGGCCGCACCTTCTGCTTCAAAGATCATCAGCAGTTTGCCAGTCTCGGTTTTATCACCGACGGCCACTTTGATCTCTTTCACCACGCCAGCCTGCGGCGAAGGCACTTCCATGGAGGCTTTGTCGCCTTCCACGGTGATCAGCGATTGTTCAACTTCAACCTTATCGCCAACCTTCACCAGGATCTCGGTGATTTCAACTTCATCTGCACCGATGTCCGGCACTTTGATTTCGATAGACATTGTTCAGTACCTCTTATGCCAGACGCGGGTTAACTTTTTCTGGGTTGATGTCGAATTTCTTAATCGCATCAGCGACCACAGAAGCTTCAATTTCACCGCGTTTAGCCAGTTCACCCAGAGCAGCAACCACCACGTAGGAAGCATCAACTTCGAAGTGGTGACGCAGGTTTTCGCGGCTGTCTGAACGACCGAAGCCGTCAGTACCCAGTACGCGATAATCGCTGGCTGGTACGAAAGTACGAACCTGCTCTGCGAACAACTTCATGTAGTCGGTAGAAGCTACCGCTGGCGCCTCGTTCATCACCTGAGCGATGTAAGGCACACGTGGGGTTTCGGTTGGGTGCAGCATGTTCCAACGCTCACAGTCCTGACCATCACGCGCCAGTTCGGTGAAGGAAGTTACGCTGTAGGTGTCAGAACCCACGCCGTAGTCTTTCGCCAGGATCTGCGCAGCTTCACGCACATGGCGCAGGATTGAGCCGGAGCCCAGCAGCTGTACTTTACCTTTGCTACCTTCCAGAGTTTCCAGCTTGTAGATACCTTTACGGATACCCTCTTCTGCGCCCTTCGGCATGGCAGGCATATGGTAGTTTTCGTTCAGCGTAGTCAGGTAGTAGTAGACGTTTTCTTGCGCGTCACCGTACATACGTACCAGACCATCATGCATGATCACTGCCACTTCATACGCGTAAGCCGGATCGTAAGAGATGCAGTTAGGGATGGTCAGAGACTGAATGTGGCTGTGGCCATCTTCGTGCTGCAGACCTTCGCCGTTCAGGGTAGTACGCCCTGAAGTCCCGCCGATCAGGAAGCCACGCGCCTGTTGGTCACCTGCTGCCCAGCACAGGTCGCCGATACGTTGGAAACCGAACATGGAGTAGTAGATGTAGAACGGGATCATCGGCAGATTGTTGGTGCTGTAGGAAGTCGCTGCGGCCAGCCATGAAGAGGCAGCACCCAGTTCGTTGATACCTTCCTGCAGGATCTGGCCTTTCTCGTCTTCTTTGTAGTATGCAACCTGCTCACGGTCCTGCGGGGTGTACTGCTGGCCGTTCGGGCTGTAGATACCGATCTGACGGAACAGACCTTCCATACCGAAGGTACGCGCTTCGTCGGCGATGATTGGCACCAGGCGATCTTTGATCGACTTGTTCTTCAACATCACGTTCAGGGCACGCACAAAGGCGATGGTGGTAGAAATTTCTTTGTTCTGCTCTTCCAGCAAGGAGCTGAAATCTTCCAGAGCTGGCATTTCCAGCTTCTCGGTGAATTTCGGCATGCGGGTTGGCACGTAGCCTTCCAGCGCCTGACGACGTTCGTGCAGATACTTGTACTCTTCGGAGTCTTTCTCGAAGGTGATGTATGGCAGTTTTTCGATATCGGCATCGGCCACTGGCACGTTGAAACGATCGCGGAAGTGGTGAACCCCTTCCATGTTCATTTTCTTCACCTGGTGAGCGATGTTTTTACCTTCCGCAGTTTCACCCATGCCGTAACCTTTGATGGTATGGGCCAGGATCACGGTTGGTTTACCTTGGGTATCCTGCGCTTTTTTCAGAGCAGCAAAGACTTTCTTCGGATCGTGACCACCACGGTTCAGAGACCAGATCTCGTCGTCGGTCATATCTTTGACCAGCGCAGCGGTTTCCGGGAAGCGGCCGAAGAAGTGCTCACGCACGTAAGCGCCGTCTTTGGATTTGAAGGTCTGGTAGTCGCCGTCCAGGGTTTCGTTCATCAGTTGGATCAGCTTGCCGCTGGTGTCTTTACGCAGCAGTTCATCCCAACGACCGCCCCAGATCACTTTCAGCACCTGCCAGCCAGCACCTGCGAAGATGCCTTCCAGCTCGTTGATGATCTTGCCGTTACCGGTGACCGGGCCGTCCAGACGCTGCAGGTTGCAGTTGATGACGAATACCAGGTTGTCCAGTTTCTCACGGGTTGCGATGGTGATCGCCCCTTTGGATTCTGGTTCGTCCATCTCGCCGTCGCCCAGGAAGGCATAAACGGTCTGGCCAGAGGTGTCTTTCAGACCACGGTGTTCCAGATACTTGAGGAACTTGGCCTGATAGATGGCGCTGATTGGGCCCAGACCCATGGAGACGGTCGGGAACTGCCAGAATTCAGGCATCAGTTTTGGATGCGGGTAAGAGGACAGGCCTTTACCGTGCACTTCCTGACGGAAGTTGTTCATTTGATCTTCGGTCAGGCGGCCTTCAAGGAAGGCACGTGCATAAACGCCCGGAGAGATGTGGCCCTGGAAGTAAACCAGATCGCCGCCGTCTTTTTCGTTGCGAGCACGGAAGAAGTGGTTAAAGCAGACTTCATAGAAGGTCGCGGAAGATTGGAAGGAAGCCATGTGGCCGCCCAGATCCAGATCTTTCTTGGAAGCACGCAACACGGTCATCACGGCATTCCAACGGATAGCAGAACGAATACGACGCTCCAGATCCAGGTTGCCCGGGTATGCCGGTTCGTCTTCTACCGCGATGGTGTTGACGTAGTTGTTAGCCGCAGCACCAGCTGCAACGCTAACACCGCCCTTGCGGGCTTCTCCCAGCACCTGATCAATCAGGAACTGAGCGCGTTCAACACCCTCTTCACGGATGACCGATTCGATCGCCTGCAGCCAGTCGCGGGTTTCGATCGGATCCACGTCATTGTTTAAACGTTCTGACATGGTGGTATTCCTTATCTGTCTAATGGTTTGTTTGGAGCCTGTCTTCCTGCGCTCTATCGTAAAACGCACGAAGACAGGCTCATCAGTTTGGTTGCCGCTTAAGTACTTAACTAAGCACTCCGAGCTTTATCTCTACAAGCTGGTGTGCCTTGAAGAGAACCACTCTTAATCCTTGCGTTGCTGGAGACGCCGCAGCGATCGATCACGCCGGGTGTGTTCCCTGCTGAGATCCAGCAAAATTTCCTCGATAAACGCCAAATGGCGGTGCGAGGCTTCACGGGCCTTTTCAGGTTCGCGTGCCACAATCGCCTCAAAGATCCCGGCGCGATGGCTACTCACTGTTGCCAACATCTCACGGCGCGAGTAGAGCAATTCAAAGTTCTGACGAACGTTCTGTTCCAGCATCGGGCCCATACAGCGCAGCAGATGGAGTAACACAACGTTGTGGGCAGCCTCGGTCACGGCAATTTGGTATTGCATGACCGCGTCGGCTTCGGCGTCTAGATCGCCGCTGTCCTGAGCTTGCTGGATCACATGATGGCAGTCGCGGATGCGCGCCAGATCTTCGTCAGTCCCACGCAACGCCGCATAATAGGCAGCGATACCTTCGAGGGCATGACGGGTTTCGAGCAGATCGAATTGTGATTCAGGATGATCGGCCAGCAGCTCAGCCAGCGGATCGCTGAAGCTCTGCCACAGATTAGTTTGTACAAAGGTGCCGCCTCCCTGGCGACGCAGGAGCAGCCCTTTAGCTTCCAGACGCTGAATTGCCTCTCTCAGAGAAGGACGGGAAACATCAAACTGTTTCGCCAGCTCGCGCTCTGGAGGCAGCTTTTCGCCTGGACGTAGCGTACCCTCGAGGATCAGGTATTCGAGCTGCTGCTCGATAACATCTGACAACTTGGGTTGGCGGATTTTGCTGTAGGCCATGGGTGATTTCTTCTCTGCGAAGTGCCCGGAGTCAATTGGTAATACCAATTTCAAAAACGTGACGGTAAAGTAACAAAGTATTCACCTCCTGTCCATATGGGCCTTGATCGAAATCATGAATGCCGCACATTTTAACACTTCAATCCATAAGCCTTTGCAAACCGGCAACTCAGCGTTGGTAATACCATTTACGAGGTAGCCGCCGAATTTAACTTTTGTGAAACCTCTGGTTAGAAGAATGCCCGGGTTATATGGCAAGGAGATTAAGGGTTATTTTCGCTTTACTACCGCTTTCCGAGCTCTGTCCTGTTAACAAAAAAACAACAACAATGGCGATTATTTTTGCCAATTCTGTGAGTTATTGCTTATTTCGTGCACGCAATCCCCCCGCTCGTCACACAACCCGCATTTTGTTGCCTAAACTGCTGCAATCTTCATCATTCGAACAACAAAGCAGGTGCAAACTTTCGCACATACCATTATTCTCTGCCAAACGGTAGCGACGCCGCGGAATTTATAGCTATAACGTCGTAAACAAAAAACAACACACATCGTAATCATTACTTTACGGTAATGAGCATTATGTCAGCACAGAGGGTTTCATTGATGGATGGTCAACAGCATGGCGACCAGCTGAAGCGCGGCCTGAAAAACCGCCATATCCAGCTGATCGCCTTAGGTGGCGCAATAGGTACCGGCCTGTTCCTCGGTATCGCTCAAACAATAAAAATGGCCGGCCCGTCGGTCATCCTTGGTTATGCAATTGGCGGTTTTATTGCCTTCCTGATCATGCGTCAACTGGGTGAAATGGTGGTAGAGGAACCGGTGGCCGGTTCTTTCAGCCACTTCGCCTATAAATACTGGGGAACTTCGCCGGTTTCGCGTCCGGCTGGAACTACTGGGTGCTGTACGTGCTGGTTGCCATGGCGGAACTGACCGCGGTGGGCATTTACGTACAGTACTGGTGGCCGGAGATCCCCACCTGGATCTCCGCTGCCGTGTTCTTCCTGGCCATCAACGCCATCAACCTGTCGAGTGTGAAGGTCTATGGTGAAATGGAGTTCTGGTTCGCCATCATCAAAGTAGTCGCCATCATTGGCATGATCGTCTTTGGCGCCTACCTGCTGTTCAGCGGCCTCGGCGGCCCGGAAGCCAGCGTCACCAACCTGTGGGCCCAGGGCGGGTTCTTCCCGAACGGCACCATGGGGTTGCTCATGGCGATGGCGGTGATCATGTTCTCCTTCGGTGGATTGGAGCTGGTGGGCATTACCGCCGCCGAAGCCGATAACCCGGAAAAAAGCATCCCGAAAGCCACCAACCAGGTGATCTACCGCATCCTGCTGTTCTATATCGGTTCGCTGACTATTCTGCTGTCACTCTATCCGTGGGGCAAAGTGGTCGAAGGCGGCAGCCCGTTCGTGCTGATCTTCCATGCGCTGAACAGCAATATGGTCGCAACGGTGCTCAATATCGTGGTGCTGACGGCTGCGCTGTCGGTCTACAACAGCTGCGTCTATTGCAACAGCCGCATGCTGTACGGCTTGGCCAAACAGGGCAATGGCCCGAAAGCCCTGCTGAAAGTGGATAGCCGCGGTGTGCCGGTAGTTGCCATCGGTTTCTCTGCGTTGGCAACCGCACTGTGCGTGCTGATTAACTACCTGATCCCAGGCCGTGCCTTTGAGCTGCTGATGGCGCTGGTGGTGTCTGCCCTGGTGATCAACTGGGCGATGATCAGCCTGGCACACCTGAAATTCCGCAAGGCGAAAAACCATGAGGGCGTCGAACCGAAGTTCAAAGCCTTCTGGTATCCGTTCAGCAACTATCTGTGCCTGGCCTTTTTGGCTGCCATTCTGGTGATCATGTATCTGACGCCGGGGATCCAGATTTCCGTGCTGCTGATCCCGGTATGGCTCGCTATTCTCGGCATCGGTTACTTCATCAAGCAGCGTGGCCAACAACCGGCCAGTGCCGCAAGCCGTTAATCTTGAATCAGTTTTCTCAGGCCCGCCAACGCGGGCCTTTTTTTACCCTACGCTTTTTGCCAACTGGCTCACACTTTTTCCGCAGTGGCTGATTTGTCCATCTCTACAACCATTAATTTCTGATAGTTCACCGCCACGCAGGGCAATAATCGTTATCCAACAGTCCGATCCTGTCATCGCGGAGAAAATGTCCATGAAGAGCAATGCCCTATCGATAAAAGAAAAGATTGGCTACGGCATGGGAGACGCCGGTTGCAACATGATCGGCGGCGCAATCATGCTGTTCCTCAACTACTTCTATACCGATATCTTTGGCATTACCCCAGCACTGGTGGGGATTTTGCTGCTGTCCGTACGCGTACTGGACGCCGTGAGCGATCCCATTATGGGAGCGATTGCCGATAGAACCCAAAGCCGTTTTGGCCGTTTCCGCCCTTGGCTGTTATGGGTTTCCCTGCCTTACGTGCTGTTTAGCGTGTTGATGTTTACCACCCCGGAGTGGAGCTATAACAGCAAGGTGATTTACGCCTTTGTCACCTATTTCCTGATGTCGCTGACCTACACCGCCATCAACATTCCCTACTGCTCGCTGGGAGGAGTGATCACCGCCGACCCGCAAGAGCGCGTTTCCTGCCAGTCGTACCGTTTCATCATGGTCGGCATCGCAACGCTAATCCTCTCGCTAACCTTGTTACCGATGGCGGAATGGTTCGGCGGGGCCGACAAGGCCAAGGGCTACCAAATGTCGATGGGCGTGATGGCGTTGATCGCACTGGCTATGTTCCTGTTCTGCTTTGCGACGGTGAAAGAACGTATCCGCCCGGCGGTGCCCACTCACGATGCGCTGAAGGCCGATCTGAAAGACGTGTGGAAAAACGATCAGTGGGTACGCATTCTGCTGCTGACTTTCTGCAACGTTTGCCCCGGCTTTATTCGCATGGCCGCCACCATGTATTACGTCACCTACGTCATGCAGCAATCCACCTCGTTCGCCAGCCTGTTTATCGCCTTGGGCGTGGTCGGTATGATGATCGGCAGCGCCCTGGCCAAGCCGTTAACCGACCGCTTCTGCAAGCTGAAGGTATTCTTCTGGACCAACATCGTGCTGGCCATCTTTTCCAGCGGCTTCTACTTCCTCAATCCGCAGTTGACCTCGCTGATCGTGGTGGCCTACTTCCTGCTGAATATCCTGCATCAGATCCCTTCCCCGCTGCACTGGTCGCTGATGGCCGACGTGGACGACTACGGCGAATGGAAAACCGGCAAGCGCATCACCGGTATCAGCTTCTCCGGCAACCTGTTCTTCCTGAAGGTCGGGCTGGCGGTTGCCGGGGCAATGGTGGGTTTCGTGATGTCTTACTCCGGCTATCAGGCCGATGCAGGAGCTCAAAGCGCCGGGGCACTGCAGAGCATCGTCTTGCTGTTTACCGTGATCCCTGGCGTGGGCTACCTGATCACCGCTGGCGTGGTTCGTTTGCTGAAAGTGGATCGCAACCTGATGTCACAGATCCAGAGCGATCTGGAAAAGCGCCGCGTCAATTATCAGGAACTGGCGGAATACCGCGAACAACAGCTCGAAGCCAAACACTCTTGAGAGGAACAGATGTCTATTTACCCTAACCCACTGATTGAACAGCGTGCCGATCCCTTTATCTATCGCCATAGCGACGGCTATTACTATTTTATCGCCTCGGTGCCGGAGTACGATCGCCTGGAACTGCGCCGCACTCGGCAACTGACGGAGCTTGCACAGGCCCCAGCGCAGGTCATCTGGCGTAAACCCGCGTCTGGGCCTATGAGCAACCTGATCTGGGCACCTGAGCTGCACGTTATCGACGGTAAGTGGTATGTCTACTTTGCGGCGGCCCATAGCCCGGAGATTGCCGACGGCCTGTTCCAGCATCGCATGTTTGCGCTGGAGTGCAGCGCCGCCAACCCGCTGGAGGGAGAATGGGTAGAGAAAGGGCGTATTGCAACCCCGATCGACAGCTTCTCGCTCGATGCCACTCACTTTGAGCATCAGGGAAAGCACTATTATCTCTGGGCGCAGCAAGACCCGCAGATCCGGGGAAACTCCAACCTGTATCTGGCAGAAATGGCCAATCCCTGGACGCTAACAGGGGCCCCGGTGATGCTGAGCAAACCGGAGTTGCCTTGGGAAACCATTGGGTTTTGGGTGAACGAAGGCCCGGCGGTGATCAAACACGGTAAGCGGATCTTCATCAGCTACTCGGCCAGCGCCACCGACGAGAATTATTGCATCGGCCTGCTGTGGGCAGACATCGATGCCGATCTCCTCGATCCGACACAATGGCATAAGGCCAGCGAACCGGTGTTTCGCACCAGCTATGCCAACCGCCAGTTCGGCCCAGGGCACAACAGTTTTACCGTGGATGAAAAGGGTAATGACGTGCTGGTCTACCACGCCCGCAATTACACGGAAATAGAAGGCGATCCGTTATACGATCCGAATCGCCATACGCGGATTAAAACTCTGGAGTGGGATGCCGAAGGAATGCCGTTGTTTGGCGTTCCCCCGGCAGATAATCACTAGCCCACAGTTGACGGGGTTAATGAGCTTTGCGCAGTGCCTTCACCTGCTCGGCGGTGATATCCGCCGGCAGCCCGCCCCAAGTGACACGCAGGTAATTCACCAGCTCGGCAATTTGCGCATCGTCCAGACGATCGGCAAAGCCCGGCATGCTCTGCATGCTTTCGTTGCCGGGGAATTGCTGAGCTGGTAGCCCATCCAGCACCGAAACGATCAGGTTCTTGCCGTCTGGTTGGCGCAGTGTGGCATTATCACGCATCGCCACCGCCACATGCGGTATACCTGCACCATCACGCTCATGGCAGGCGGAGCACTGATCGAGATAGGTGATACGCCCGGCATCGCTGCCCTGCCCGATCTTAGCGGCCACCGGCTGCGGTGGCTTGTCGCCCATCAGGTAGGTCACCAACGCCCGATGATCTTCCGGCGTCAAATGACGAGTGCTGAGATCGACCACCATGTGCATTTCGCTAAACGCCGAACCCTGCGGCGCTAACCCGGTGCTCAGGAAACGGCTCAGATCCTCTGGCGTCCAGCCGCGCTGTGCCAAAGCCTGTGGCGTGATATCCGGCGCGATAAAGCGCCCCAGATCGCCGCCCTGCATTGGCTTGTTCACTTCCATCTGCCCCAGCATGCCCCGTGGCGTATGACATTCGCCACAGTGCCCAAGCACGTCAGACAGGTAACGCCCACTCAGCCATTCGGCGGAGCTCCCTTGCGAGCTGGCTGGTAACGGATCGCTGTTGCGGAACAGCAAATTCCAACCGATCAACGCCATCCGCTGGTTGAACGGGAACGGCATCTCGTTGGCTGGAATGGCTACGTCCACCGCCGGGCGCGACATCAGATAGGCATAAATAGCATCCGCATCCTCACGCGAAATGCCTTTGTAGGAGGTATAAGGCATCGCCGGGTACAGATGGCGGCCACCTGGAGCAACCCCCTGTGTCAACGCCAGGAAGAAGTCATCCTTGGTCCAACGGCCAATCCCCTGGTCGGCAGAAGGCGTCAGGTTGCTGCCATAAATGGTGCCGAATGGAGTATCCAGAGGATAGCCACCCGCTAGCGGTGCTCCACCAGCGGCGGTATGGCAGGCAGCGCAGTCGGCAGCCTGCGTCAGATAACGCCCACGGGCAATCTGTTCGCTGCTGGAGGTAACCTGCTGGACTGGGCCGTCGTAGCTGCGGTTTTCTCGCCACCACAGCACGGCGATGACAATCGCCGCAATCAGCACAATCAACAATGCGAGACGTTTTTTCATTACGCCGTCTCCTTCAGCAGACCAGGGGTTTTCAACACTACGTCACGCACCGCTTCGTAATAACGGACATAGCCGGTGCAACGGCAGATATGGTTTTCCAACGCCTGCTCAATCGCGCCTTCCAACTGATCGCGCGGAATTGGCTCGCGCTTGAGCTTCTCGACAAAGATGGTGGCCGCATTGACAAAGCCCGGGGTGCAATAGCCGCACTGGAAGCTGTAATGATCGAGGAACGACTGCTGGATTGGCGAGAGTTCAACCACTTCGCCCTGATTATCCACCTGCGCAATGCCTTCGATAGTGCGTACCTGTTTACCATTGAAAAAGTGAGCGCCGGTGATGCAGGTACGGATTTCTTCGCTAGTGCCGCTTGGATGGTCGAGGATCGCCACGCAGGCGTGGCAGATGCCCTGCCCGCAGCCGAGACGTGAGCCGGTCAGATCGAGATATTCATGCAGAAAATCGATCATCATCAGCCCTTCCGGTACCTCGACGGGGCCATATTGTTTGCCGTTAACGGTCAGGGTAATGGGTTGGGTTTTAATGCTCATGGTAACACCTCAAGAATATTTTCGGCACGGACAGGCAAATCACGGAAACGATGGCCGGTGGCGTGGGCAATGGCGTTAACCAATGCGGCGACCACTGGGATCATGACGACTTCCGCCATTCCTTTCGGCGGATCGGTTTCCGACAGCGCAGGCAGGATGTCACCGGTCTGTTTCCAGACCGCCACATCGCTGGCGCGCGGCAAATGGTAACGGTTAAAGTTCCAGGTACCGTTACCTGGCCCATCTTCGTACAGCGGTAAATACTCATGCAGCGCATGGCCAATCCCCATCGCCAAACCGCCCTGCAACTGGCCAGAAACCAGCTCAGGCACGATCAGGTTGCCACACTCCATAATCGAATGATGATTCAGCAATTCAACCTTGCCGGTAGCGATATCCACCGCTATTTCCGTCAACGTACCCACGGCGCTGTAATAGGTCACAGCCGCGTTATTACGCTGGGTTGGCGGGTAATAAACCTGCTCACGTGCCAGGGTGCTGAATTCACCGTTACCAATGCGTACCGACAAACCGTCGACAGGCAGGCGCTCGCTGTGATTATTCAGCTTGAAGTCCGCTTCCGCCCACTGCCAGCGGTTGAAGACGTGCACCACTGCGCCAGTCAGGTTACCCATCTGATAGGCTTTCTTAGCCAACAGCTCAAACGGCAATATCTGCATCCCGGCCGCCGTCAGGCCACCTTCGACCCAGCGAGCATCTTCTTTACGCACCACCAGCGGTGCCGCCTGGCCACCACCAATACCAGACTGCCAGATAGACAGCGCGGCAGGCCACAGCCCTTGTTCAAACACCAACCGGGCCGCTTCACGCGTACTGTGAGAGAAATAGTAAGCGGAGTTACTGGCGCTGGAAGGTGAACAGTAGCTTGGCGTCCAGTTCGGATTGGTTTGCAGCTTGTCCTGCTCATCCTGCGACATCGTGTAGGGATCGCCGCTGGTCACCATCGGTAACAGCGCCCAATCAGTCACCGAGAAATGAGCCTCATCCGCCGGTTTACCCAGCCATTGCGCACATAGCACCGACTGCGACGTTGACATGCCGGTGCCCATTTCGGCCCCGCTGTGAAACAGCGAGATACGCCCGTCCTCGCTGAACTCCACGCGAGCAAAAGAGGTTTCAGCCCCGGTGCCAAAGTCTTTCTGCACACAGCCAAAGCCTACGCCATAGCGTTTGCCGGGATTCTGGCTCTCAAACTCCACCTTGCGTTCGGCGCGTTTGCGCCACATCTCATGCTGTGAGGCTTTCACCAGCACTTCATCGGCGCGAATAGCCCCTGCCGGGATCGCCCCCTGGGTATTTTTCATGCCGGACTTGAGCACGTTGCGCAAACGAAACTCGATCGGGTCGAGCTTCAGCTCTTGTGCCAATTCGTCCATCATCATCTCGGTGGCGGCCATGCTTTGCAACGTGCCGTAACCGCGTGCGGAACCCGCATCGATGGCACGAGAGGCCAGCCCGACCGAGGAAAGATCGCTTTTTGGGAAGTAGTAAATCGACTGGGCCGCCGTAGCGCCAACCATCACCACCGATGGCGTAAAGTTACAGCGCCCGCCACCGTCGGCGGTCATCGCCCCTTGGAAGGCCTGCAATACGCCGGTCTGCTTGTCTACCGCAATACGGTAATCCATATCGAAGGCATGGCGCTTGATCGAGGTCTGGAACTGCTCATAGCGGTCATTAGCCAGCCGCACCGGTAGCCCGTCACCGTACAACGCGGCAACCGCACCGTAATACGGGAAGTTATAGTGGTCTTTCGAGCCGTAGCCCACGGTGTAACAAGGGTGCAGGATCAGCTGTTTGACCGGCTGATGACGTTTGGCCAACATGCGTGGCATTTCGTCCGCCACCTCCTGCGGGGACTGGGTCGGGATCACCAGGTGCAGGGTCTGGCTGGCAGTATCAAACCAGCCATTGGCGTTGTCCGGCTCCAGCGCCGAAGTATCAACGGATTGCGTGGTATAGCGGCGTGACATCACCAACCAGTCCTGCGGTGGGGTTTGCAGTTGGTCGGCAATCATCCCGGCGTAATACATGCCTTCCTGATCCAGCTTGCCACCCTCACGTCCTTCCGGCCACACCGGCAGGTGTCTGCGCATTGACAGTGGGAAGATAGGAGTGTCTTTCAGGCTGGAGAAGCGATCGTCATCGAATGGCTTTTCGCCCCCGACGCGCACGTAGCGGAAGCTACCCCAAGGATCGCGCTGTAACGGGCCGGTTTCAGTACCATACTGGATCACTTCGTCGTGGAATTTCAGCTTGTCTTTGGCAAAGCGGAAACGAGCAAAATCATGATAAATCAGGATTGCCACCGCATGGCCGAGATAGGCTGGGGTTTTCCCTTTGGGCAGCAGCATGTCATCGCCATAAAACGCCGGGAAGGCCAAGCCGTCTCGCTCAAGATCTTCTGCCGTTACTAAACGATCCGGTTGCAGATCTTCACCTAGCAAGGAGAGATCGATGCCGGTAAACAGACGATCGGCTTTGGTGGCGCGCAGAATAAAGGCATGAGCCTGCTGCTGCGGCCAGTGCGGCATATCAACGGCACGAATATCGCGGGCAAACACTTTCTGGCCCATGACCTTGGAGCGGCCATCGATACGGTAGCGAATGCGTTTAGTCTGCGCATCCCAGTTGGGCGATTGCAGGATCTTCTGCTCAAACAGCGCGGCATAGGCGCGGCTGTACAGAGGCGCGAGGTAAACAGACACCCCCGCTATCACGGCACCCTTGATAAAGCGGCGTCGTGACGGGTTGAAATTGCTCATAAAATATCCTTTACGTTCTTATCTACCCCTAGCATCCAGATACGGCATTAGCGCCTTAACCCGAAGGCTGGAGGTAAGTCGTTTTTTTTATCGGTTTTGTTGCGCAACCGCTAGTAACCTTGCCGAAGACGTTATAATCATAAGCTTATAACCAAAATTATGTGAGTATTAACATTTTGTTTTCATAAAATGAAACACTTGGAAACATATAATGCCTCTATAGTGTGGCTGATTTGCGCAAACGTGGGCAAAAGAGATGACGACAGGTATCGTGATTACCGCCGCCGGGCGGGGTAAGCGTTTTATTCAGGCCGGTGGCAGTGGCAACAAGCTTAACGCCCTATTGCAGGGCAAGACGGTGTTCGAACAGACGCTGCAACAGGCGCTGGCCTCCGGTTTACCGGTACAGGTCGTCACCCGGCCAGAAAACCTGCCGGTGCAACAGGCTTGTGCTGCGCATCAGGTTCCCTGCACCTTACTGGCCAGCGGTGGGCTGGGTGAGTCTATTGCCGCTGGCGTTGCCGCAACGGCAGACTGGGACGGCTGGCTGATCCATTTGGCGGATATGCCGTTTGTCTCGCCGCAGATCTTTGTACAGGTAGCCGCAGCCCTGAGCCAACACAGTATCGTTCGCCCCAGTTTCCAGCACCATCCCGGCCACCCGGTGGGCTTCACCGCCATTTTGCGCAAACAACTGTGTGCGCTGCATGGCGATAATGGTGCGCGAGAGCTGCTACGCAGTCACGGGGAGGTTTACCTGCTCCATCTCGACCAACCGGGCATCGTGCAAGATATCGATCTCCCTTCCCAGCTAGTAGCCAACGAGTCCATTAATTAATGCAACACCTTGATATCACCGTAGTCAGCCAGGCAATCAACTGGCTGGAACAGCAGCCGGTATGGCTGTGTACCGTATTGAACACTTATGGCTCATCACCACGTTCTCCTGGCGCGTTGATGGTGGCTACCCGCGACGGACACTATTGTGGATCGTTATCCGGTGGCTGCGTGGAAGAGGACTTTTTACGCCGTCTGGCAGAGGGGGAATATCAAGCCGCCAGCCAGGTGATCCGCTACGGTGCTGGCGGGCTAACCCCCAGCGTGGCGCTGCCCTGTGGTGGCGTGCTGGACGTATTGATCGAGCATCTGCCCGCGGGCCCTGCCAGCATTAGCTACTTGCGCAATATCGCCGAGGCGTTGGCCGGCCATCATGCCCTGGTCAAACACCTGACCTTGCCCAATGCCTGTAGCGCGCTGGAAACCACCAGCTTTGCCAGCGCCACCCAGGTCGTGCGCAACCAACAGGAGATCCAGTTGCACATCGCCGCCGCTCCTCGGTTGCTGATTGCCGGGCTTTCCAGCGTGGCGCTGTATTGCGCCGACTTTGCCAGCGCACTCGGCTTTGAAGTGCTGGTATGCGAAAGCCGTCCGGAAGCTCTGGAGAACTTCGCTACGCAGCTCAAACCGCATATCACCCTGCTGCGCCAGTTCCCGGCCAAATTCATTGAGGAAGGCGGTTGCCACGCCAACACCGCAATTGTGGCGCTGACCCACGATCCGCGCATGGATGACTTAACCCTGATGGAGGCGATCCACACCCCGGCATTTTACATCGGTGCGATGGGTTCCCAACGGAACAGCGATCGCCGCCGCCAACGGCTGCAACAGATCGCCGAATTCAGCCCGCAGGAACTCGGCCGTATCCATGCGCCGATCGGCCTGCCGCTTGGCAGTAAAACCCCGGCGGAGATCGCTCTGGCCGTGATGGCCGATATCGTGCAGCAGAAGAACCAACACCGCCAACCCAGTTGAATACCTGACGCGATCCCTCCTGCTATGGCAAATCATTGTCCGGTCAAAAAATGAAAGCGATTACACAAATTGACATCAAAAATCACCAACCCCATCTTAACCCTTGGTTTAACATCTCATATTCATGATGTTAAATGACAAACCATAAACACGCCAAGTGTAACCGATTACACCAAATGTGATCGATAGCACGTTAAATCATCATCCAGACAAATAACATAGCCTACTAACGAATCACCTATCTGGTTAACTGAGGCCGTTATGAGTACATCATCAACAAGTAAAGGCAGATCGAATGCCCAAATGACCTTCTTTGTCTGTTTTCTGGCAGCACTGGCAGGCTTATTGTTTGGACTGGATATCGGCGTGATTGCCGGAGCATTACCTTTTATTGCTCATGAGTTCCAAATCACTTCCCAGCAACAAGAATGGGTGGTGAGCTCAATGATGTTCGGCGCAGCGGTTGGCGCTATCGGCAGTGGCTGGCTCTCTTACCGGCTGGGGCGCAAATACAGCCTGATGATTGGCGCCGTGCTGTTTGTCATTGGCTCGCTTTGCTCTGCTTTCGCCCCCAACAACGATGTGCTGCTGATTTCCCGCGTTCTGCTCGGCCTGGCAGTAGGTATCGCATCCTTCACTGCCCCACTGTACCTTTCTGAAATCGCGCCTGAGCGCATTCGCGGTAGCATGATTTCCATGTACCAGTTAATGATTACGATAGGGATCCTGGGGGCTTATCTGTCCGATACGGCTTTCAGCTACAGCGGTTCATGGCGCTGGATGCTGGGTATCATCACCCTTCCGGCTTTGTTGCTGTTCGTTGGCGTGTTCTTCCTGCCCCGCAGCCCTCGCTGGTTAGCGTCACGTGGCCGTGATGCAGAAGCCAGGAAAGTGCTGGAAATGCTGCGAGATACGACTGAACAGGCGAAAGCCGAACTGGATGAGATCCGTGAAAGCCTGAAAATAAAGCAAAGCGGCTGGTCACTGTTCAAAGACAACAAGAATTTCCGCCGTGCGGTCTATCTTGGCGTATTGCTTCAGGTCATGCAGCAGTTCACCGGCATGAATGTCATCATGTATTACGCGCCGAAAATTTTCGATCTGGCCGGTTTTGCCAGTACAGCGCAACAAATGTGGGGAACGGTGATCGTCGGGTTAGTGAACGTGCTGGCAACCTTTATTGCCATCGGACTGGTGGATCGTTGGGGCCGTAAACCTACGCTGAAGCTGGGCTTCCTGGTGATGGCCATCGGCATGGGAACATTGGGTACCATGATGAATATCGGCATGGATACGCCTGCGGCTCAATACTTCGCGATACTGATGTTGCTGATGTTTATTGTCGGTTTTGCAATGAGTGCCGGCCCGCTGATTTGGGTATTGTGTTCAGAGATCCAACCGCTTAAAGGCCGTGATTTCGGTATCACCTGCTCAACGACGGTAAACTGGATCGCCAACATGATCGTGGGGGCCACCTTCCTGACTATGCTCAACACCCTGGGCAGCGCGCATACCTTCTGGATCTATGCCGGGCTGAACCTGGTATTTATCTTCATTACCATTGCTCTGATACCTGAAACCAAAAATATCTCTCTGGAACATATCGAGCGGAATTTGATGGCTGGGAAACCGCTACGGGAGATTGGTTCACACTGATCGAGGTCTTTGATTACCGCCCGTTTCGGGCGGTATTTACATCCGCAATGGCAATCAGGAGCGCGGACTGGTTTTCTCTGCAAAGGCTTTGTCTGGCACTATCGGGATTAGATACTCATATTCCAGGTACAGCTCTTCGTCGCCATCGAGCGAGTAGCTATGCTGCGCGATATCGTACCCTTCCCGGCGTACCAGATTAAACTGCGGCAGAAGTTTGGTATAAACGCTGGCGATATACTCGTGAAGGGCCACTGGCTTGCCAGCATAGCGAAAGCGGCAATAACCGCCGCTGATTTCCGGTAGTTCCAGCAACGATTTACCTTTGGCGATGGTTTTATCTACCGCCACAAAATAGTCGACCTTCACCCGCTCACCATCGGGCGTAAAATTGGTTAGCGCATAAAGTTTGTCTGGATTTAATTTAAACTCATCACAAAAACGATCCTTTATTCCATCACGAATTGTCGCGTGGGATTCGCCCAACTGTTCAATATCGATGTGATAAGAATAATACTGACCGGCCAGCGAGTAGCTGTCTGGTTTAACCTCAACATAGTCAATAGAGATATCGCTGGGTTGATTCAGCGACAGCGATTGCACCAGATGGCTGAAGTCACAATTCTGGGCCTTACGGTAGGCGCTAGGTGTGACAGAGAAATGTTTTTTGAAACAGCGTGAGAATGTCTGTTGGGAATCGAACTGATACTCCAACGAAATATCCAGAATGCTTTTTTGCGTAAAGCGTAATGAGAAGGCCGCCAGATAGAGGCGACGGGCGCGGATATAAGCAGCAAGGGGCAGGTTGGTCTGTTGGCGGAACATGCGCTGCAGATACCATTTAGAGTAGCCGGATTTCTCGCAAACAATATCCAGTGATAGTGGATTGCGTAGGTTGTTTTCTATCCAGACCAGTAATTCTTTGATATGTGTTTCCTGCGTCACCATTACTTTTCCTAGCCAAAATTGTCCACGGCAATGGTATACAGATTTATTTAGAGCGTCCAAAGCGACGACACTATTTTACAAAGGCTGACGAATTCATCACAAACATCGCAGCTTGTTACTCAAAGTACAAGCCGCCCACCGGGGGCGGCTATCAATCAGCTTACTTCACACAGCGCGTACATTGAGATTCCTGGATCTTCTGGAAGAAATCATTACCTTTGTCATCTACCAGAATAAAGGCCGGGAAATCTTCCACTTCGATTTTCCAGATCGCTTCCATACCCAGTTCAGGATATTCCACGCACTCCAGGCTCTTGATGCTCTGCTGTGCCAGCACCGCCGCCGGGCCACCAATGCTGCCAAGATAGAATCCGCCGTGCTTGTGGCAGGCATCCGTCACCTGCTGGCTGCGGTTACCTTTGGCCAGCATGATCATGCTGCCGCCGTGTGACTGCAACAGATCGACATAGGAGTCCATGCGCCCTGCCGTAGTTGGCCCCAGAGAACCTGAAGCATAGCCTTCTGGCGTTTTGGCCGGGCCCGCGTAGTAGATCGGGTGATCTTTCACATACTGCGGTAAACCTTCGCCACGATCCAGGCGCTCTTTCAGCTTGGCGTGGGCAATATCACGCCCAACGATGATGGTGCCGCTCAGGGAAAGGCGGGTAGACACCGGATACTGTGACAGCTGCTTGAGGATATCAGCCATCGGGCGGTTCAGATCCACCTTGATCGCTTCCCCTTCACCCGCACGGCGCAGTTCCTGTGGAATAAATTTACCTGGGTTATGCTCCAGTTTCTCCAGCCAGATCCCCTCACGGTTGATCTTGCCTTTGATATTCCGGTCGGCGGAGCAGGAAACCCCCATCCCCACCGGGCAAGAAGCGCCGTGGCGTGGCAAACGCACTACGCGCACGTCGTGGGCAAAGTATTTGCCGCCAAACTGTGCACCCAGGCCCAAATTCTGGGCTTCTTTCAGCAGTTCCTCTTCCAGCGCCACATCGCGGAACGCCTGGCCGTGTTCGTTGCCTTCGGTTGGCAGCGCATCATAGTATTTGGTTGAAGCCAGCTTCACGGTCTTCAGCGTGGCTTCCGCCGAAGTGCCGCCAATCACAAAGGCCACGTGATACGGTGGGCAGGCCGCGGTGCCCAGAGTACGCATCTTGTCGACCAGATAGTCTTTCAACTTACCTGGGGACAGCAGCGCCTTGGTTTCCTGATACAGGTAGGTTTTATTGGCCGAACCACCGCCCTTGGCGATGCACAGGAATTTATACTCGTCACCATCCACGCTGTAGAGATCGATCTGCGCAGGCAGGTTGCTGCCGGTATTGACCTCCTGGTACATATCCAGCGCGGCGTTTTGCGAATAGCGCAGGTTGTCTTCGATAAAGGTGTTGTACACCCCACGCGACAGGGCTTCTTCGTCCCCACCACCGGTCCAGACGCGCTGGCCCTTTTTACCCATGATGATCGCCGTGCCGGTATCCTGGCAGGTTGGCAAAATACCCTTGGCGGCGATTTCTGAGTTACGCAAAAATTGCAGCGCAACGTACTTGTCGTTTTCACTGGCATCGGGGTCGTTGAGGATATCCGCCACCTGCTGCTGGTGCGCAGGGCGCAACATGAACGAGGCGTCGTGGAAAGCGTGCTGGGCGAGCAGGGTCAGGGCTTGAGGGTCAACCTTGAGGACTTCCTGGCCGGCAAATTCGCCGACGGAAACGTGGTCACGGCTTAGCAGATAGTATTCGGTATCGTCTTTCTTCAGCGGGAACGGATCTTGATAATGAAACGGTTTATTCGACATTGATCTCTCACTTGCAACATCAGCTGCGTTAAATTCACACTTACCCAGCGTGCTCGGGGCGCGCTGCGTCAAAAAAACTCCCCACACCTTACGTATTTTTAGGTAGTCAGTTATTGCGCCAAATCGCAAAATAACCTCTATTAACGTAAGGACTTAACGCTGGCGATGTTTTTCTGACCTCATCCGGTGAGAACTGCGGGTACAGACTCATCATGCACGGATTATTATCCCGCAGTTAACACAATGATTACAATCTGTGTGAGTCGATCGGCTTATCATTGTAGGAAAATAGCGTTGCGACAATTGCCTTGCTGCCTCATGTCCACACCAAGCCGTTTTCATCAATGACCTGGTATCAGATTGCTGACAAAGTGGCAATATTGCTGAATTGGTCGGGATCTATCTATACCAATATTTGCTAACCCATTGATTATCCAGACGGGCGCAGCATGCAGCGCCCCTACATTGTTAGCCCGGTGAGGGTTTGTCAGCAGTCTCTGGTATACGGCTATTTTTTCTTCCCCGGTAGAGTCGCCTTGAGCTCCTCTACCGAGATACCTCCTGCCACACTCCCCGGCACTGGCATCCGCAAAATATGATTTTTGATCTTGCCAATCACATGCATCTCACATGGCTTGCAGTCAAACTTCAACGTCAACACCTCACCCTGATGTACCAACTGCATCGGCGATGCCCGCCCCTTCACACCCTGCACACCCTTGGCCTGTTTAGGGCAGAGGTTGAAGGCGAAGCGCAGGCAGTGCTTGGTGATCATTACCGGTACATCCCCTTTTTCTTCGTGCGCCTCGAAGGCGGCATCAATCAATGTGACACCATAACGCTGGTAGAACTTACGCGCCTTCTGGTTGTAAACATTGGCAAGAAACGTCAGGTGCGTATCCGGATAAACCGGCGGCGGGACGGAAACCGGTTTGCGGTCGCCACGTTCGTTTACCGCCAGGCGTGCGGCGTCCAGCGCTTCCACCGCATCGCGGCGCAGTTGGTTGACCTGGCTGTTGGGTATGAAGCAAACCATCGGCAGATCAATATGAACGTCACGCGGGTAATAAAGGCTTTGCCCCAGTTTGCTCAGTCCGTCACGCAGTGTGACAAGCGCTTTCTCCGGCTGGTTGGCGGCGCCGAATTCGCCCTGCAGCGTATGGCTGACGCTGATGCCCTCTTCGCTGATCAGGGTTAGCGTCACTCCGTCGCTGCTTTGTGTCAGCAGAATATCGACAGCGATGCGGCGTTCCGATGAGGTTTTTAGCAGCGCCTGTTGCCAGTTGTGATCGAGGTTACGATTAAGTGGATGATTTGGGCGCAGCTTATCCAGACCCGCCGGCATTTCGTTAGGCCAAACCCGGTAGCGCCCTTCAGCAATTTTATCCGCCTTATTAGCACGGAAGCCGACGATATCGCGCTTGATCAGCACGTTAAGTCCATCACCATTGGTCAGCAATTCTTTCACTTCTACTTCCAGATGATCTTTACCCACCTTTAGCACCTCTCCTATAGGCAGGCCAATGAACTTGGGTGAGTCAAAGGCACCAATATCCATCTGGCGTTGGTTAACGAAGTAATCGGTACTGCCACGGTGGAAGGTTTTATCCGGCGACGGAATAAAAAAGTGTTCCGTGCGGCCTGACGATGCCGGCGTCAGATCGGAACGATCGTTGAGAATGGCATCCAGGTGCTGACGATAGTACGCAGTGATGTTTTTCACATAGCTCATATCCTTATAACGCCCTTCAATCTTGAATGAGCGAACACCGGCGTCGATCAACGCCGTCAGGTTGCGGCTTTGATCGTTGTCTTTCATCGACAGCAGATGCTTTTCATACGCAACTACCCGCCCCTGCTCATCTTTCAGGGTGTAAGGAAGCCGGCACGCCTGCGAACAGTCGCCACGGTTGGCACTGCGTCCGGTCTGGGCGTGGGAAATGTTACACTGGCCGGAGAAGGCCACACACAACGCGCCATGGATGAAAAACTCGACGGCGGCGTCAACGTTGTCACTGATAGCTTTTATCTGAGTGAGATTCAGCTCACGCGCCAATACCAACTGGGAAAAACCGGCATCGGACAGGAAGCGAGCCTTCTCTACGCTACGGATGTCGGTCTGGGTACTGGCATGCAGCTCAAAGGGTGGAATATCCAGCTCCAGGATCCCCATATCTTGCACGATAAGCGCATCGACTCCGGTGTCATACAGTTGATGGATCAAGCGGCGTGCCGGCTCCAGCTCGTTATCATGCAAAATGGTGTTGAGGGCGATGAACACTTTGGCCCGGTAGCGGCGGGCAAATTCAACCAGTCCGGCGATATCGCTCAGGCTGTTGCCAGCATTATGGCGGGCGCCGAAACCTGGGCCACCGATATAGATCGCATCGGCCCCGTGCAAAATAGCTTCACGGGCGATACCTGCATCGCGGGCGGGGCTGAGTAATTCAATCTGGTTCGGTAAAAGCATGGTTATCGCCGTTAGGGTAAGAGGGAAAATCGCTGCTATTGTAGACACAAGCCTCGTACATACAAGCCTTGCGTGACGGTTAAGAGCCC
The DNA here is from genome assembly GCF_003668775.1 of Serratia sp. 3ACOL1. Lineage (NCBI taxonomy): Bacteria > Pseudomonadati > Pseudomonadota > Gammaproteobacteria > Enterobacterales > Yersiniaceae > Serratia > Serratia sp. 3ACOL1. The sequence continues at coordinate 3,524,685 of NZ_CP033055.1, forward strand.
ATAGACTTTTCCTTACTGCCCCGTTGCCAGCCGCCGCATCATTGCTTAAGCTAGCGCCACTATGAACAGAGTAAGAATCCCCATTGCGCTGCAACAGGCGGTAATGCGCTGCCTGCGAGACAAGTTGCAGCTGGCGCGGCAGCATTTTGCCGTCGAGTTCCCAGAGCCCAAGATCCTGTATCAGCAACGCGGCACCAGCGCGGGCACCGCCTGGCTGCAAGCCTGGGAAATCCGCCTCAACCCGGTGCTGCTGATGGAAAACCAACAGCCGTTTATCGACGAAGTGGTCCCCCATGAGTTGGCTCATCTGCTGGTCTTCCGCCAGTTTGGCCGCGTGCCGCCGCATGGCCGGGAATGGCGCTGGATGATGGAAAACGTATTGCAGGTTCCCGCCAGCCGTACCCACCAGTTTGAGACCCGCTCGGTACAGAGCAAAACCTTCCCTTACCGCTGCGATTGCCAGCAACATCAGCTGACCCTGCGCCGCCATAATCGGGTGATGCGCGGCGAGAGCGAATACCGCTGCCGCCAGTGTGGTGAAAAGCTGACATTTTCCGGTTAATCAAAGCCGTTAACAATCATATTTATAAGTTAAAACAATCCATTATCTCTATTTGCACCTATCGGTGACTTCCGTTACCCTGCCTGCCTTTCCAATTTTGAGCTGTTTTGGAATATGCATCGCAAAATTTTATTTTTAGTCGTATTGACGGCCTCCAGCGGCACGCTAGCCAAGGGGATTAATAACTTTACCCAGGCCAAGGCTGCTGCCGCCAAAATCAACCAGGACGCCCCAGGCAGCTTTTATTGTGGCTGCAAGATCGACTGGCAAGGTAAGAAAGGTATTCCCGATCTCGGTAGCTGTGGCTATCAGGTGCGTAAAAATGCCCAACGCGCCGAGCGTATCGAGTGGGAACATGTGGTTCCGGCCTGGCAGTTCGGCCATCAGTTACAGTGCTGGCAGCAGGGTGGGCGTAAAAACTGCAACAAGGATCCGGTTTATCGCCAGATAGAGATCGACTTGCACAACCTGCAACCTGCCATCGGTGAAGTCAACGGTGACCGCAATAACTTTATGTACAGCCAGTGGCGGGGTGGCGAAGGGCAATACGGACAGTGCCAGATGAAGGTAGACTTCAAGAACAAGCAGGCCGAGCCACCGGCCCGTGCGCGAGGCGCCATCGCCCGCACCTACTTCTACATGCGCGATCGCTACCAGTTGCCGCTTTCACGCCAGCAAACCCAGTTGTTTGAAGCCTGGAACCGCCAGTATCCGGTCAACACCTGGGAATGTCGCCGTGAAGCACGCATCGCCATGGTACAAGGGAATCACAACCCTTATATTCAACAGGCTTGTCAGCAGCGAAAAGGCTGACCTACTATAGTGCTTTCGCGCTGCCATCGGCAGCGCCGTATCATTGAGCCAGGATCTGACAATCATTATGCGTAAACCCCGCATTTACCATCCAGAGCCCTTGAGCGCCAGTGCAGAAATTGCATTGAGCGAGGATGCGGCCAATCATGTCGGCCGCGTGCTGCGGATGAGCGCCGGGCAGGCACTGCAACTGTTCGATGGCAGCAACCAGGTGTTTGAAGCAGAAATCACCCGGGTGGATAAAAAGAACGTGCTGGTTCAGATCAACGCCGGGCAACTGGAAGATCGCGAATCACCGCTCAACTTACATCTTGGCCAGGTGATCTCACGTGGCGAAAAGATGGAATTCACCATCCAGAAATCCATCGAGTTGGGGGTGAACGTGATCACTCCGCTATTTTCCGAGCGCTGCGGCGTTAAACTCGACGGCGAGCGCCTGGAGAAAAAGCTCCAGCAGTGGCAAAAAATCGCCATCGCGGCCTGCGAGCAATGCGGCCGCAACCGCATTCCGGAGATCCGCCCAGCGATGACTCTGGAACACTGGTGCGCCGAGCAGGACGATAGCCTCAAGCTGAACCTGCACCCACGCGCCAGCCAAAGTATCAATACCCTGCCGCTGCCGGTAGTGAGCGTACGTCTGCTCATTGGGCCGGAGGGCGGATTATCCGCCGAAGAAATTGCCATGACCACAGACTATGGATTTACTGATATCCTGCTGGGGCCACGCGTTTTGCGTACAGAAACCACCGCGCTCACCGCAATTACCGCTTTGCAGGTCCGTTTCGGCGACCTGGGCTAAGGACCTGTCTCACAGGTTCGTAAGGAGAAGAGATGATCAAGCTCGGCATCGTGATGGACCCTATCGCATCCATCAATATCAAAAAAGACACCAGCTTTGCCATGCTGCTCGAAGCGCAGCGCCGCGGCTGGGAACTGCATTATATGGAGATGAACGATCTCTATCTGCATGCCGGTGATGGCCGTGCCCGCACGCGCCTGCTGAACGTGAAAGAAGATAAAGAGAGCTGGTTCAGCTTTGGCAGCGAGCAGGATTTGGCGTTGCAGGATCTGGACGTGATCCTGATGCGCAAAGATCCGCCGTTCGACACTGAATACATCTATGCGACCTACATCCTGGAACGTGCCGAAGTGAAAGGTACTTTGGTGGTCAACAAGCCACAGAGCCTGCGTGACTGTAACGAAAAGCTGTTCACCGCCTGGTTCCCGGAGCTGACGCCAGACACCTTGGTCAGCCGCAGCGCTGCCCATATTCGCAAATTCCACCAGCAGCACGGTGACATCATCCTCAAGCCGCTGGACGGCATGGGCGGAGCTTCAATCTTCCGCGTGAAGCAGGACGATCCCAACCTGTCGGTGATTATCGAAACCCTGACCGAACACGGCAGCCGTTTCTGCATGGCGCAAAACTTCCTGCCAGCCATCAAGGATGGGGACAAACGAATCCTGGTGGTGGATGGCGAGCCAGTGCCATACTGCCTGGCGCGTATCCCTGCCCAAGGCGAAACCCGTGGTAACCTGGCCGCCGGTGGCCGTGGTGAAGCGCGCCCGCTGAGCGAAAGCGACTGGAAAATTGCCCGCGCAGTTGCCCCAACGCTAAAAGAGAAAGGGCTGATCTTTGTTGGCCTGGACGTGATCGGCGATCGCCTTACCGAGATCAACGTCACCAGCCCAACCTGTGCCCGTGAGATCGAAGCTGCATTCCCGGTTTCCGTCACCGGCATGCTGATGGACGCCATTGAAAAACGTCTGGCCGCGAAGTAGGCCGACGACGCGCCCTCTCTCATTGGGAGAGGGCATGCATTTTACTTCCGAATTGAATTAACGCCATGAATTTACAGCACCATTTCCTGATTGCCATGCCCGCAATGCAAGATCCGCGCTTCAAACGTTCGGTGATATACGTTTGCGAACATAATGACGACGGAGCCATGGGATTAGTGATCAACAAGCCCGTGGAACATTTCACCGTGGAGACGGTGCTGGATAAACTCGACATCAAGCCTTCACCGCGCGATCCGGCGATCAGCCTGGATAAGCCAGTGTTCGCCGGCGGCCCGCTGGCTGACGATCGCGGTTTTATTCTGCATACCCCACGCAAAGGCTTTGGTTCCAGCATTCAAATCTCACCGGCCACCATGATCACCACCTCAAAAGACGTGCTGGAAACGCTTGGCACGCCAGATCAACCCGCTGATGTGCTGGTGGCGCTTGGCTATGCGGGCTGGGAAAAGGGCCAGTTGGAACAAGAGCTACTGGAGAATGCCTGGCTGACCACCGAGGCTGACACCGACATTCTGTTCCACACGCCGATCGCCAACCGCTGGCGTGAAGCAGCCAACCGCCTTGGCATCGATATTCGCAGCATTGCCAGCCACGCAGGACACGCCTGATGACTAACCGCACCATTATCGCCTTCGACTTCGGAACCAAAAGCATCGGCGCAGCGATCGGCCAGGAAATTACCGGCACCGCTCGAGCGCTGGCAGCCTTTAAAGCCCAGGACGGTGTACCTGACTGGCAGAAGATCGAGCGCCTGCTGAAAGAATGGCAGCCAGACCTGGTGGTGGTTGGCTTACCGTTGAATATGGATGGCACCGAACAGCCGCTGACCGAACGAGCACGTAAATTTGCCAACCGGCTGCATGGCCGCTTTGGCGTGCAGATTGCCCTGCATGACGAGCGCCTGAGCACCGTTGAAGCACGGGCCAATCTGTTTGACCATGGAGGATTCCGCGCATTGGATAAAGGCAGCGTCGATTCTGCCTCCGCCGTGGTTATTCTGGAAAGCTGGTTTGAGCAGCATCTGGGCTGATTTTCCGTGCCGGAGCAAAGCGGCTGAACATGATCGCACCGGCGGTAGGCACCACTTCCTGATCGGATTCAGGCAATTCAAGCGTATCCGGTAGTTCAAGGCTGTCCAGCGTCAGACTGTTGATACGGTACGGCGTCAGATTGCCTATCAGCGCATAGCCCCGCCAGTCGGTGGTGACGCCATACTGATTATCGATGCCAATCCCCGGTGTCCCCGGCACGCTGACGATGGCCACGGTTTCGCCTAACGTCTGCCCCAGCGTGAGCCCTTCCTGATGCGCCATCAGGCTGCCAGCAAGCTCCAGATTCTGCTGGCGATAGCCTGCCCCTTGCGAATGACCTACCCGCAGGTCACCTGCGTTATATTGATAATTGGCGCTCAGATCCTGGCTGCTGCCATTGCGTTGGCTCTGACTGGTGCTGGCGTTGTAGCTCAGGCTATAGTCGTCAAGCAGCGTACCGCTGACGCCTATCCGCCGGCTGTCGGTCCGATCGTTAGCCAACGTATGATCATAGTTCAGCTTCATACGTGGTGCGCCGAGCGCGTTCAACGGCAGCGAGACAGAAAGCCCCAACTGCGCCTGTTCTTTGCCATACGAGGGGCGGTTATATTCCGCATACAGCGCAACGTCTACCTTACCCAGGCTGGCGCTGAAACCCATCTCGACGCTGGTTTCGCCTCTTTGATTACCCCGAGTGGCTTCTCGAGCCAACGTCAGGTAAAGGCTGTCTGAATCGGACAGATACTGGTTATAGCGCGCTTCCAGGCGATACTTTTTTTCCTCGTCAAAGTCACCGACAAAAATGCCGTCTTCCCAGTCCCACCAATAGGTGCTCTGCTGATCTATCGCCGTGCCAAACGTACGATAGCGCTGCCGCGGATAATATTGCGCCATCAGGCTGAGGGAAGACTCCCAGGCCGGGAAAGCCTTGGCGTAACGCATACGCGCCATGCCGCCGGTGTCCGGCGCTGAACGCCTTGGCTGACGGGCAGACGAAAACGTGTAATCCGCCGAGATCGCTCCCCACTGATTAAGGCTCTTACCAATCCCGACCGCCGCACTGCGATAAATATCCGCCCCCTGGAAACCACCGTACAGCGTGACCTTTCCCGGTAGCCCATAGCTGACCGATGCCTGGGCAAAGCCTGGCTGCTCCTCTTCCATACCGTAATAGGGTTGGTATTTACCCACCGAGGCGTCATAGCGCCACTGGCCGGCGTAAACCAGGTTGGGCATGGAGGAGTAGGGGATTTTTCGTTCGGTTTCGGTACTGTCGCTTTCGCGTATCGTGACGGTAAGATCCCCTTCGAGCGCGGGCGGATAGACGTCTTTCAACACGAATGCTCCCGGGGAAACAAACGTCTGATAGATGATTTCACCGTTCTGGCGCACCCTCACCTCCGCATTACTGCGTGCGAAGCCGCGTACCCAAGGTGAAAACTGCCGCAGGCCATCCGGCAGCATTCGGCTATCCGATACCAGACTGATGCCACGGAATCGGACGTTGTCGAACAAAACTGACGGCGTCACGCTGTCGCCCAAGGTCAGCGTGGCGCGCCAGGCTTTGATATCCCGATAGGCTAGCGCCCTTTCGGTGTGCCAAGTCGGGTTGCCCCAGATCTCTTTCTGATAGACGGGCTGATAACGCAGCCGCCAAGGGCCCACGTTTACCCCGGTCGTGATATCGGCATACAGGCTGTCGTGCCGTTGCGTATCGCGATAGTTTTCGCCCGCATAATGGCCGTAATTGAACTGATAGTTAACAAATGCCGCATTGATGCCGTCATCCCAGCGGCCTGCCAGCTTGCTGTCACCCAGTATGCCAGCCGGGATATCTACCGTCAGCAATTGTGCTATCGGCTCATAGAAAACCCCAATTTTTCGGGCACTCAATACGTCGGGCAGAATACAGCCTTCAGGGGTCGTTTCCATCACTATCACGGCATCACGTATCCCCCACTCACGTAGCAATGGGGCATTAATACACGGCTGCCCATCCAGCCCCAGGTTAACGGCCACCTCGCCCTTAAAGTTATCGTTAATAATGAGATAGACGTTATTTGTTTCAGCCCTGGCACCGTTAACCAACAGGCCTAACGACATAATGGCAATATGAAAAGTGGGTTTCATTCTTTCCCTGAGTGCAAACCACAATATTTATCCGACACAAAAAGAGGCGCATCTGCGCCCCTTAATTACCAAATCATGACTGCTTATTTCTGTGCAGCGGCCAGTTCAGCACGAGCCTGCTTCAGCTCTTGTTTGATTTCTTTTACGTCAGCCTGCTTTTCTTGCAGTTTTTTCTGGTACTTGGCCACTTTCTTGGCGTCACCTTTAGCCTGAGCTTCGCGCAGGTCGGCTTTAATTTCCTGGACGTCTTGCTGCTTGTCAGCCAGTTTCTGTTCCAGCTTGGTGACTTTCTTCTGCGCGTCCTGCAGCACGCTGCCGTTGGTGCAATGGGCATTAACTTCGCTCAGAGCACGCTTCAGACCCGCTACGCGGTTGTAGTTACCGTACTTCTCAGCCTGCTGGATCTGATATTCGATCGCAGCACGCTTGGCGTTACAGTCGTAAGCCGCATTAGCCATGGTAGAGAAGCTCGCGCCCAGAACCAGAACCAGTGGCAGAATCGCTAATTTAGTGGTGTTTTTCATCATTTAATCCTTAAACGTTATTACACATGAGGAGCCCAAAAGCCCCCCTTCCTGTGCAACAAAGAATAAAATGATCGCCCTTACCTTAATATCTACAGAAGCCTTAATCACTCTGTAGGAAGGGACTATTCTTCTGTAGTCCGTTGTACCTTCCTTAAGGTGCTGAGCAGCCGCTGTGCTTCCCCCTGCACCGCCGTGGCGGCTGCCTGAACGGGGTTGTCATGCAATGACTGACAAGCTTCATTCAGTCTTTCAGCATTCACCAACCGGGCCGCGCCGGCCAATTTATGGGCCAACGCCCGTATGCTTATCAGGTCCATGGGTTGTTGCTTCATGTCCATGGCAAGTTGCGCGCAGTCTTCCTGTAAACAATCCAGCAGGGTTTGGATGAACTCCCGCAATACCTTTGGCTGGCGCAATTCCGCTGGCAAATCTTCCACGATAAACGCGGGTTCCTCTTCACTGTTCCCCGCATCAGTCAGTGGCAGCGTAGACAATTTCGCTTTTAATATGCTCAGGTTAACCGGCTTGAACAGGCAGTCATCCATTCCCGCCTGCAGGCATGCCTCCCGTGCACTTTCTTGCGCATTGGCCGTCAGCCCCCAGATCACCGTAGGATCGGACTGCTGTTCATGCTCGAGGTGCCTGATTTGGCGGCTCAGGCTGTAACCATCACGTTCAGGCATCTGGCAGTCGGTAATAATCAGGTTGAAGCTCTCTTGCTCCAGCAACTGCAGCGCCTGCTCCCCATCCCCCACCGCACTGGGCTGATGGCCTAGAAACTGTAACTGTTGGGTCAACAACATTCTGCCCGCAGGATGATCTTCAACGATCAGTACCCGCAGTTGGGATGATGCCACCGGGGCTGGTTCCTCCAGAAGTGTTTGAGGGGGGAATTTCAGCAATCTCGGCACCGAAAGCAGCACGGTGACGTCGCTGCCAATACCCACCTCACTGTTCAATGCGATGGTCCCCCCCATCATCTCCACCAGCTTGCGGCAAATATACAGCCCAAGTCCTGTCCCGCCAGCCTCTCCTTTGCCCTGAGTAAAGGGTTGGAAAAGACGCGCTTGAGTAACAGCATCAATCCCCTTGCCAGTATCAGAAACACGTAGCCGCAGATCCGCTCGTTCTTCGCTAATCTGATCGACCACGACGCTGAGCGTGACCTGCCCTTGCTCGGTAAACTTGATGGCATTACTCACCAGATTGGATAGCACCTGCTTGAAACGCATGGGATCAACTAACACATCGCCGGTGATCTCCGCGTCAATATCCAACCTGAACGCTAACCCTTTTTGGCGTGCCACCCCGTCAAATAACATCGCCACGGCTTCAATCAGGTGGCGGATATCTGCACGTTGTGGATGCAGGATCAGACGGTCCGCCTCAATGCGTGAGATATCAAGAATGTCACCAATCAGGGCCAGCAGAGAATGGGCGGACTCATGTGCAACGCTCAGCAGTTCTCGATCTGATGTTTCCTCCCGCTGCGGGCGGTTCAGCAACAGTTCCAACATGCCGATAATGGCATTGAGTGGGGTACGGATCTCATGGCTCATGGTGGCCAGGAAGGTGGTTTTAGCCCGGTTGGCACTGTCTGCGCGCTCTTTCGCCTGCTGTAACTGCGCAATCAGGCGATCGCGTTCGGTCACGTCGAACCACCCGCCGATTTTTCCTTCTGCACGCTGATCTTCAGTAATCAGCAATTGGCCCCACTGCTGCAAAGTATGCGACTGGCCTCCCAACTGCATAACAGATAAAACCTGTTCCTGCTCACCGCCCCGACCAATATCCAGCGTAACAGGCAGTTGCAGTGGGTAATTTTCCAGTGAGCTACCGATCACCGTCTCTGCGGGAACATTGATGGCATTAAAAAACGGCGTGTTCGCCATCACTATCTGGTCTTTCAGATTGGTGATGTAAATCGGCAGGGGCACGCTATCAATTATCGCCTGGCAACGCTGCACTAGGCGGCGCTTACTGCGCAACCGGCTGATAACCAAGACGATCACCAGCATTGCCAACAACAGAACGATCGGTAACCACGCAGTGGAATAACAGTGGGCAAGCAATTCTCCATCACCCGGGGTCCCTTCAAGCAGATAGGTGTTGTTATACCAATTGCTGGTCATCGCATGGATATCCTCTGGGGGATATTCAGCAATGCCTTGTCGAGGATGGTTGCCAAGGGATATTCATTACCAGAGACACCAATCACAAAACGCGCCGGTTCAATATCCAGAGCACTCAGAATACTAAGCCCCGATGTGGGTTCCCGAGCCAGGAAGTAATCGGCGCTAATCATCGGCAACACGAGTGCTTCAGCCTTCCCCGCTTTTAGCGCCTCAATACCGGCTTGGGGTGAAGGCACGGTAATGATCCGGCTCTCGGGGTACTGTTCCCGCAAGATAACCTGCAGAGGGTGCCCTGCGACCAGGGCAATCAACTGCGGAGGATCATGGCTAATCTGCTCCTGGATCCCCAGCAATACCCAAGAGTTGAATAAATAAGAACGAGTGGTCAGCAACCCGTTAGGCCAGATTGCATCTAGCGTCACGCCTGCGACAATGTCAGCCCTGCCGGTTTTCACCGCATCCAGGGAGTCTTGCAGTGATTGCGCGCGGATAATGTCGAATTTTAGCCCTATACGGCTAGAGATAGCCTCCATGACATCCGCCGTCAAACCACGGAACTCCCCCTGAACGTCGAAAAAGCCCAGAGGGGCAAAATCGCCATTCACGGCCAAGCGCACCCTGGGATGCTCTTCCACCCACTTTCTTTCCAGTGAGGTCAGCAGCAGGTGTTCATCACTTTGTGACATGGGGATCCCGCCATTCCAGCGGCTTTGGATCTCTGCTTGAGTGCTTTCCGGAATTCTCGCTAAAACAGCGTTCAATATTCGCTGTAAACACACGTTCCCGCTGGCCATACCAAAGGAGAAACCTTTGATATCCTGCTGCGGCAGTAGCTGCAAACGCAGATTGTTCAGGTTGCCCTGATTGATTAAATAGCGAGCTACCGTGGCATCACCAATAAACGCGTCCAGCTTCTTGAACGACAACGCCTCCAGCGCCCGGCGCGGTATGTCAAAAACCTGATAATCCGCCGGAAAGCGTGCTACCAAGCCCTGATTACCGCTGTATAGGCGCTCGATAGCAATGCGCTTGGGGGAACTATGTTGCAGCAGGCTGTCGGTGCGCACCACCAATGCCGGTGAGGCAGAGACATAAGGTGTAGAAAGCAGCATGTCGGGATCGGCTACGTTTTTTGCAGCGACATTGCCGATCAGATCGACTTCTCCCTTATCCAGACTCCGCCGCAGGGCTGAGGCATCTTCGTAGTAACGCACCTTTATCTGTACGTTAAGGTTATAGCCGACAATCCCCAGGTAATCAGCATTGATACCGCCATAATCCCGGGTACCACTGATGATATCAAAAGGAGAATAATTGGGTGCCGCAATGCCGAAAACCAGCACACGTTTACGGCGCAACCATTGCCAATCATCACTGGTTAACTCGGGCTCGGATAATTGAACCTGGCTACGGCTAAGCAAATTAGTTTCACGAAATGCTGGAACTTCCCCAGCGGAAACACCGCAGCAAAAAAACAAAAGTATCAAAAGCAATTTATTCATCGTCAGGTCGTTCACTCTGATGGTGAAAAAAATCCACCAAATCTTCTGTACTGCTAACTTTTAGTTTTTCCATCAGACGTGTCTTATAAGTGCTGATAGTTTTATTGCTCAAAATCAGACGATCGGCTATTTCCTTATTGCTAAGACCCTCTGACAAATACCGTAACACGGTCAATTCACGATTGGAAAGGTTCGTAAGATTATTCTCGCTCTTTTGCGGTGGGTTTAGCAAAGGCATCAGAGTAATCTGTGGAAAACAGGCATAGCCTTGCAGCACCAGTTGGCACAATGGTGCCAATTGACTGATATCCTGATCCTTGTTGAAAAACCCGCTAGCTCCGGCACGCAACGCTCTTTCTGCATAGCTCCCCGTGGGCAGGCTGGTATAGACCACCACTTTAATAGCGCTGTCCACCTGGCGAATATGCTGCAGGATCTGCAGCCCATCCATTTTGTTCAGCATGATATCAAGGATCACCAGCTGCGGCGTATTTTCCCTTATTCGCGCCATGGCATCCAGACCGTTAGTTGCGGTCTGGATCGAGTCATTACCTAATGAAGATAAAATTGCTTTCACAGCGAAACAAATTGCGGGGTGATCGTCAACAATCAGCCAAGAACCCATAAGAATATCCTTATCCTAATACTAGTCCTAAAAATAACAGCCCATAGATAGTTGCTTATACTGCAACACAATTCGCTCTTGAATTACCAATATATTTCGCTCTCGCACGCAACCTCTGCGCTATTGATTGCAATTAAATATAAGGTATAAGGGGAAAATAGCTAATCGATTGTGGCATTATAATATTCCCTGCGCAACACGCTGTTGCAACCCTTGTTCAAAAGTTTGCATGCCTGACTGCGCACCGGTTTGCAATACGCTGACCAACTGATGGGTTTTACCTTCGCGGATCATGCTGCTCACCGCCGCCGTGGCCGTGAGGATCTCGTAAATGGCCACACGCCCTCCCCCGGGCTTGCTCAGCAGCTTTTGCGCGATCACCGCCTGCAGGCTACTGGCCAACTGGGCCCGAACATAGGCTTTCTCTTCCGCCGGGAATACATCCACCAGCCGTTCCACCGCCTGTGGCGCGCTTCGGGTATGCAAGGTAGCCAGAACTAAATGGCCGGTTTCTGCCGCGGTCAACGCCAGCCGAACGGTGGTGGTATCACGTAGCTCCCCCAGCAGGATCACGTCTGGATCTTCACGCAGTGCGGCCCGCAGCGCATCGTCAAAACTGTGGGTATCCCGCCCTAACTCCCGCTGCTGGATTAGGGAACGCTGGCTACGGTGGATAAACTCGATCGGATCTTCCAGCGTGAGGATATGGCGGCGCTGATGCCGATTAATAAAGTCGATCATCGCCGCCAACGTGGTCGACTTGCCGCTGCCGGTAGCGCCAGTGACGAGTATCAAGCCATCTTCACGCTGCAGCAGCGCCGGAATAATTTCCGGGGTAGTCAGTTCGGCCAACGTTGGGCACTGGCTGGCTATCCTGCGTAGCGCCACAGAGACCCCGGCGTTCTGCAAAAAGAAATTGGCACGCAGCCGGGTACCATCAGCCAGGGCTAGCGCCAGATCGAGCTGCCCCACCTGCTGTAGTTGCTGCCACATCGTCTGCGACAACTGCGTTTGGCACCATGCCGCCATCTGTTGTTGAGTGAGGATTTCCCCACTTTCCACGGCCTGGAGTTCCCCATCGATACGTAACATTGGCAGATGGCCGGTACATAGGTGCAGATCGGAGGCATTATGCTTTACACTAAGGGCCACAAATTCATCGATATCCATATCAATCTCCCGGGTTAATCATGAGCACTATCCAACAGAATCTGCAGGATGTCAGGAGCCGCATCGCAGCGGCCGCTCAAGACTGCGCACGCATTCCAGAAGAAGTGACATTGCTTGCAGTCAGCAAAACCAAACCTGCGGAGGCGATCGCACAAGCCATCGCCGCAGGCCAGCACGCGTTCGGCGAGAATTACGTGCAGGAAGGGGTAGACAAGATCCAGTATTTTGCCCAGCGGCCGGAAGGGGCTGGATTGGAATGGCACTTTATCGGCCCGCTGCAATCCAATAAAAGCAGGCTGGTGGCAGAGCACTTTGCCTGGTGCCACACCGTTGACCGCTTGCGTATTGCCCTGCGCCTGAGCGATCAGCGCCCCGCAGAAATGCCGCCATTAAACGTGCTGATCCAGATAAATATCAGTGACGAGCAGAGTAAATCTGGCATTGTATTGAGTGAGCTGCCTGCGCTGGCCGAGGCGGTCGCCGCATTGCCTAACCTGTGCTTGCGTGGGCTGATGGCCATCCCGGCCCCGGAACACGACTATCAGCGCCAGTTGGCGACATTCGGCCAGATGAATGACGCTTTCCAGGAGCTCAAGCTGCGCTATCCGCAGGTGGATACGCTGTCGATGGGCATGACAGATGATATGCAGGCGGCGATCGCCGCTGGCAGCACGATGGTTCGTATCGGCACCGCAATTTTTGGCGCCCGTGACTACTCGCACACCACCGTCTAACGAGGATTGGATGCAACATCGCAAAATTACCTTTATTGGTGCCGGTAATATGGCTCGCGCTATCATTGCTGGCCTGGTCGCCGGTGGCTATCCGGCAACGGCCATCAGCGTTTGTGCGCCATCGGCAAAAAACCGTGACGCCCTGGCCGCCGAATATGGCATCAACAGCAGCGCAGACAACATCAGCTGTGCACAACAGGCCGACGTCGTGGTCCTGGCAGTGAAACCGCAAATGATGGCGCAGGTTTGCTTACCTTTACAGGAACAGGTCGATTTCTCCGGTAAACTGGTGCTGTCGATCGCCGCCGGTATTCTGGTGAGCCGTTTCTATCAAATGCTCGGCGAAGGCTTGAATATCGTGCGCATCATGCCCAATACCCCTTCATTGGTCGGTAAAGGAATGAGCGGGCTGTATGCTCCCGAGCAGGTTAGCCAACAGGATCGTGATTACACCAGCGATCTCATGAGCTCGGTGGGTAAAGTCTGCTGGGTTGATGACGAAAACGGCATCAATGGCGTGATCGCCGCCGCAGGCAGTGCACCGGCCTATTTCTTCCTGTTTATGGATGCCATGCAACAGGAAGCCGAACGTATGGGATTCAGCAGCCAGGCCGCTCGCGATCTGGTGCAGCAAGCCGCTATCGGTGCTGCGGCATTAGCCGCCGCCAACCCGGAGATCTCGCTAACCACGCTACGTGAGCAGGTGACCTCCAAAGGGGGCACCACCGCCGAGGCGTTGCGGGTATTCAACGAACAGCGGTTGCCAGAGACCGTTGCCAAAGCCATGCAGGCCGCCGTTTCCCGTGCGCAGGAAATGGAAAAATCATTTTAACTATGCCCGATGAGTTTCAGGCCGCCACGGTGGTCTGATAACCAAGGGGATAACCCAGAAGTTAAGGAGAAGGGTAACTTACATGCTAACGCTGACTTTCCTGGTCAAAACCGTCGTTGATATTTACGTCATGGTGCTGCTGTTGCGCATCTGGATGCAACTGACGCGCACTGACTTTTATAACCCGTTTTCGCAGTTTGTGGTGAAAATCACCCAGCCGATCGTCGGCCCTCTGCGCCGCATCGTTCCTTCGATGGGTCCGGTAGATAGCGCCTCATTGCTGTTGGCGTTCCTGCTGATGACCATCAAATATCCGCTACTGCTGCTGATCCAGAGCGGTACCCTGTCACTCAGCCTGTACAACTTGCTGTTTGGCCTGATTTCTCTGATCAAATCCGTCGGCTACCTGATCTTCTGGGTGATGATCATTCGCGCCTTGATGAGTTGGATCAGCCAGGGCCGCAGCCCGATTGATTATGTGATGTTCCAGCTTACCGAGCCATTGATGGCCCCTATCCGCCGCGTGATCCCGGCGATGGGCGGTATTGATTTCTCCGCGATGGTGGTGATCCTGATCCTGTATCTGATCAACTACCTGGGGATGGATCTGTTTGGCGAGCTCTGGTTCCTGCTGTGAGTGCAGTTACCCCGCAACTGGACGGGCTGGTGGTCAGGCTATATATTCAGCCCAAAGCCAGCCGCGATCAGATTATTGGCCTGCATGGCGACGAGATAAAAGTCGCCATCACCGCACCGCCGGTTGATGGCCAGGCCAATGCCCATCTCATCAAGTTTATCGCCAAGCAGTTCAAGGTGGCGAAAAGCAACGTGATCATCGAGAAAGGCGAACTGGGGCGGCACAAGCAATTGCGCATCCTCAACCCGCAACAGATCCCTGAGGCCATCGCGGCGCTCATCGAATAATTTCAAGGTATCTATTATGCAAAAAATCGTTCTTGCCACCGGCAACCCCGGCAAAGTGCGTGAACTCGCCGAACTGCTGGCCGATTTCGGCTTTGACGTGGTAGCGCAAACCGAGCTTGGCGTAGACTCCGCCGAAGAAACCGGCCTGACGTTTATTGAAAACGCCATTCTCAAAGCCCGCCATGCCGCGCAGATCACCGGTCTGCCAGCGATTGCCGACGACTCTGGCCTGGCAGTCGATGTCTTGGGCGGTGCTCCGGGTATCTACTCTGCCCGCTATGCCGGTTTAGAGGCCAGCGACCAGCAGAATCTGGACAAGCTGCTGGTGACGCTGAAAGACGTGCCTGCGGGCAAGCGCGGTGCTCAATTCCATTGCGTGCTGGTCTATATGCGTCATGCAGAAGATCCAACTCCGCTGGTATTCCACGGTTGCTGGAACGGTGAGATCACTTTTGAAGCGGCCGGCGTTGGCGGTTTCGGTTACGATCCGATCTTCTATGTGCCAGAGTTGGGCTGCACCGCAGCAGAGCTGACGCGGGAAGAGAAAATTGCCATTTCTCACCGTGGCAAGGCGTTGAAGTTGATGTTGGAAGCGATGCGTAATGCCAGCTAACAGCGTACAACTGCCACCGCTCAGCCTGTACATCCATATTCCCTGGTGCGTACAAAAGTGCCCGTACTGCGATTTCAACTCGCATGCCTTGAAGGGCGAAGTGCCGCACCAGGAATATGTCGATCATCTGCTGGCGGATCTGGATGCCGATTTGCCGCTCGCCAGCGGTCGTGCAATCAGCACCATCTTTATCGGTGGGGGTACGCCGAGCCTGTTGAGTGCCGAAGCTATGCAGGCGCTGCTGGATGGCGTGCGGGCACGCATTCACGTCGCGGATGACGCCGAGATCACCATGGAAGCCAACCCAGGCACCGTGGAAGCCGATCGCTTCAGTGGCTATCAACGCGCCGGGGTGAACCGCATCTCAATTGGCGTACAAAGCTTTAGCGCCGAGAAGTTAACCCGTCTGGGGCGCATTCATGGCCCGGATGAGGCCAAACGCGCGGCGCATCTGGCAACCGGCCTGGGCCTACGCAGTTTCAATCTGGACCTGATGCATGGCTTGCCGGATCAGTCACTGGAAGAAGCGCTGGACGACCTGCGCCAGGCTATCGCCCTTAATCCGCCGCATCTGTCCTGGTACCAACTCACCATCGAGCCAAATACCCTGTTCAGCTCACGCCCGCCGGTATTACCGGATGATGACGCGCTGTGGAATATCTTTGAACAAGGACATGAGCTGTTGAGTGCCGCCGGTTATCAGCAGTACGAGACCTCGGCCTACGCCAAACCGGGTTATCAGTGTCAGCACAACCTCAACTACTGGCGCTTTGGCGACTATCTGGGGATTGGTTGTGGCGCACACGGCAAGCTGACCTTTGCCGATGGTCGCATTCTGCGCACCGCCAAAACCAAGCATCCGCGCGGCTTTATGCGGGGTGACTATCGGGACAAGCTGCATGAAGTCGAGGCGCACGATCGGCCATTCGAGTTCTTTATGAACCGTTTCCGCCTGCTGGAAGCTGCGCCACGCGCCGAGTTCGCCCAATATACCGGGCTGGATGAGAGTGTGATCCGCGCGCCATTGGACGAAGCACTGGCTAAAGGCTATCTGCTAGAGACGCCAGAATATTGGCAGATCACCGAGCATGGCAAACTGTTCCTTAATTCGCTGTTGGAACTGTTCTTGCCGGAAGACTAACTAACCTGTAGGGGCGCCGCATGCTGCGCCCGTTTAGCTGCTTGCGGCCCTCAATCTGAAAGGTTGCGCAAGAAACCCTTTGGTCAGATTTTCTGATATTCGCGTTTTAGCGTTAGCTGGCTGAGCTTGTTACGTAACAACGTAGCAGAAGATCTTTTCTGCCTTTCCTGAAGTTCATGACGAAGAACTTCTTCCGCATCAGCGTGGGAAGTCGTTGCAAGCTCAACAGTGGCAAGTGCTTGCAATAACTCTTTCTCATCTGCCCCAGCATGAGAGCGTATGGTTTTATGGCATAATGGCATAACAAGCCCTCCCATTTGATGTGTCTTTGTACGACGTTAGAAAATCATAATACATGTCTTACTATCAACAAGATAAAAACCGACCAAAGAATGCCCACCACCAGTAAATCACTAACAAGCTAGTTACTATTACTGGTATGAATCTTCGTTGCCTAACCCTATAAATAGAATATATGATTAGCGGAAAGATAATCGCTGCAGTAAAGGGAATTCCAACATCACTGACATCATCAATATTAAAGTGCAGAATAACATCGCAGATATTTTCTATCCCCTCTTCTCCAATCGCCCATTCATACTCTATTACTGAAAATATCATTATGTAGAAAATGCATACGAGATAATAAAGGAAGATGAGAGGGCTGAGCAGCTTGAGTACGGACTTGAAAGTATCCATGATTAAATCGCCTCGCAGAGGTCGTCGCGCTTCCCTGGCAGAAAAAAAGGTTCCGTCGAGTTAAGAGTGCAACTCTTAAAACAACGGAACCTGTTAACGTCAAACCTTAGTTCAGCGCCTTAACCAGATCCTTACGCTGGGTTTCCAGAGCCGTTACGCGCTTACACACGTCGCGACCAAAGTTCTGGAAGTCCTGCTCCTGATTATTCCATTCGTTCTTGATGGCCTGCTGTAGCCCACCCAGGTTGCCCATAATCGCCTGCAACGGGTTGCCATTGCTGTTGGCGACCTGCTTGACGCCCATTTCGTTCAGGCTGTCCTGCAATACGCCGCCCATGCTCTGCTGCACGATATTGCGGCCATCCTGCTCCACCTGAGCGATCGCCTTGTGGTGGAACGTGAGGCCGTCGCTGCGGTGTTCAATAATACGGTTCATCTGCTGCTTCAACTGATCGTTGAGCGTGGTCAGGCGGTTGCGTACGTTACTGTCTGTGCCCAACTCCTGAACGATGACTTTATCCAGCGCTACCCGCGCCTTTTCCAGATGCTGCTGCGCACCCTGATCGATCCAGGGTAAGTCTTTACGCAATGCGTTCTGGTAGCTGAACGCCTTCTGGCGCTGGCTATCGTTGAGGCTCAATGCTTTGCCATCACGAGTGACATCGCCGTCGGCGGTGATTTGCAGGTTACCGCTGGCACCTACCACCTGTACGGTCTGTGGGCTGATAATCACGTCGTCCTGTGGCCTAACGCTGCACTGGTACTCGGCATGCGCCTGCGAAGCCGTTAACAACAGCAAGGCCAATCCGGTTCTCTTTAACATAGTTTCTCCTGACTCCCTTCCAACCGCATGTGCGATGGAGTTAAAAAATCGAACGGCTAATGCGTTGAGACAACAGTTCTAGTGCAGCAGTTCCCGCCAATGAGTTACCGGATGCATCCAGCTCCGGCGACCAGACGACAATCGACAGTTCATCAGGGACGATGGCGATGATACCGCCGCCCACTCCAGACTTGCCCGGCATGCCAACCCGATAGGCAAACTCGCCTGCGCCATCATACATACCGCTGGTCATCATCAAGGCGTTAATCTGCCGGGCTTGCAAGGGGCTGATCACCTCTTCGCCATCAAGCGTCCGGCCCTGGTTAGCCAGGTAGACAAAGCTGCGTGCCAGCTCAATGCAGCTCATACGTAACGCGCAGTAGTGAAAATAGGTTTGCAGCACGGTCAGCACGTCATTGTCGAAGTTACCGAACGACTTCATCAGATAGGCAATGGCGGCATTGCGGTCGGAATGCTCAAATTCAGAGCGCGCCACGCGGGTGTCATAGGATAAGTCATCAACGCCTGCCAACTGGCGCACCACTTCCAGCATCCGCTGCTTGGGAGCACTAAGCCGGGTTTGCAGCATATCGCATACCACCAGCGCTCCGGGGTTGATAAACGGATTGCGCGGTTTGCCCTGCTCCATCTCCAACTGCAGCAACGAATTAAACGGCAGGCCAGAGGGCTCTTTCCCCACCCGCTGCCAGATTTCACCTTCCTGATAACGCGTTAGCGCCAGCGTCAGGCTCAATACCTTGGAGATCGACTGGATCGAAAAGCGCTCCGTCGCGTCCCCGGCCTGAAACAGCTCACCGTCAACGGTACAGACGGCGATCGCCAGCCGATCGGCGGCGACTTCTGCCAAAGCGGGAATATAGTCTGCAACCTTACCTTGCCCAATCAACGGGCGTACCTGTTGCAGGATCTCTTCCAGCAACGCGTTATCTAATGTTGTTACCACCGCGCTCACTACTCCAGAAAGGACACCAGATAAAACAAAGGTGCCATTAAGGCACCTTCGGCAATGCTAATCGGACGGGATCAATCCCACCAGATGTCGAACAGATCGCTGGTTTTCACATCGTTCAGCTTACGTGCTTCCAGCCAGTTTTTGATCAGCTCACGGTGTTCGTCGGTGCAATGACCAATCGTCTGCAGGCAGATCAAACCTTCCCACTGCAGATAGCCACTGCCGTCAAACGCCAGGCCGTTCGGCTCGATCACTTCCTCGATAAACGCGTCCAGGGTGCTGTCGATATCTTCAACGGCGGTCCCTTCAGCAAAACGCCAGGCTACAGAGAAGCCCAGTTCCTGAAACTCTTCGATATGCAACTTTTTACGTAAACGACGACTACGGTTCTTAGCCATTATTCCATCCTATTTTGATTTTATGGGTTTTTTAAGCGCTATGACTAAAATCTTAATTTTAACCTACAGTTAATCAACCATATGAATTTAAAGCACTTTTATTTTTTAAGCACTTATCTCGATCATTCTGTCTATTTTACCCTCTCCAGCCTCAGCTTGCCACTGCCAGGACGCGCTTAGACCATTAGCGTAATTTCGCCTAAATAGCCGTTCTAAAGAGTAGGTCACCAGAGGGAACTCGGTCTGATTTAAGCGATCTGATCAATCGCTGAATATCCCAAACCACCAACCGGACTGAGGTATGCCGATCATAGCCCCCATACCCCGTACCGAACGACATCTAATGCAAAAACTATCCATAAACGCGTGACAAGAACCACACCCGCAGGCTGGGTGCCGTGCTGATGCTGCGGGCAACCGAGTCAGCTTTGTGGTCAGAACGCTCTGCTGCCCCCGTTCATCAGTGGGTCGATGGATTACTGGTTTACGTTGTACAGTATTGAAGGGCTTCAGTCCCTCCCCGCCAGGCGCATAAAGCGTGGCATGGAAGGGGCGGAAACTGTTTATGCCATTGAGGCAGCGTATTCACCAGAGATTAACTTTATAATAACCGGGATTAAATGAAGTCAGAATAGATGCCAATATGAGATCTTTTACGCTAACTTCCGTAAGACTTAAAAGGCAGATAATAATACGCTGTACCACTGCGCAGCGATGTCTGAAACGTAAGGGTCCACAGGGGCCTTAAATTCGCTGTATGGGCTAGCAAGATAAACTTAACGTCGTGAATTAAATCAAGCCAGAGCGCGACAAATACTTGCCAGATAGCATTTACCCTGTGATTGCCAGAATTTCAGTAGCATTAACATATTAAATTTGCGCGCCCCCCAGAAAGTAATGCCCCCTCCAGGCTAAAAATTAAAAAGGATGCGGAAACGCTGCATATTTAAGGAGCCATTAGATACGCAACGCCCGCAATCACGGGGAAAATTAACAATCAAGCAGATGGAGTAACAATAACCGTATAAGTACCACTATATATCCCTAAGGGGTAGGACTCGGCTCTGTTTACAGATTCAAAAAGGACTTTTACCCCACCATTTGGGTCAGGAACTTCTGCTAGTCTGGGATAGACTGGGATATTACTGTAATCATAATCAGCGTACACCATCCCCCATCAAGCCGTATCCACTTAACGGCAAGTTGCATGGCATCACCGTTTTGAGAAAGTAATGATTTTCTCGCTGGCTGAAGTAAACTCAGGGAGACATTTCGGGCATTACCGATAAAAAGAAATGGCGGTGTGGTAGCCGAGAGATACCCTTTATTTTCAACCAAACTTAGGTTTATACTGCCGTTAGTAACATCCTTGCCGTTCACGAAAATCTGCACGGCAGTTGAAACCTCGGCCTGAACATTGATGTCTGTTCGTACTGGCACAATTGCTGCACTCACCTTTACGGAACAGAAAACAGTAAGGGAATAAAAAAATATTTTTGACAGATGCAAAATGACAACCCTCATTAACTGTCCGGAATAATCACAGCTGTTAAAACATCGGAAAGTTTAGTCCCTGCGGCTATCCCTCCCACCTGTGTTGAAGGCAGTAAGAATTCAATCTGAACGATATCAGATGTTGCTTCGCCAGCGGCAACCACGCCACGATACTCATCGCCTGGAGAAATATTTACGTCATGGATCATAACCTTATATGGCACATGAATATCTCCCTGTACAGATTTTAATTGATAACTATTATCCTTCATCTGGCTTGACTCAAATTTCAAAATATATGGCTGTGCCAGATTACCAGCATATTGAGTTTTACTGATACTCAACATTAACCTTTGTCGAGCATCCCTAAACGCATTAACCTCACCAAGTAATAATGTCGCCTTGTTGAATGATGCCTGTAACGCTGGGGCCGCTGTGGGCAACAGCGTCAGATCAAGGTAAATATGATGAATGACTGGCCGGTTACCTTCGTTGATGAAAGTAATACTCCCCAATAATATTCTTTGCCCATACAATTCCAGAAGATCACTTTTAAATACTCGCTTATCGACGTTAACTATCTCTGCTTTAACAGCCGGATGTTGCAATTCGGTTGGTCCGGTAATATTTATCGACTGACCGCAGCTCATCATCTCAGACGAATGTTTTCCACTTCCTGAGACGGCACTGAAGGAAATATTGACTGACGAAAGTCGACCCAAGCCACTAAGCCGGTTCCCTTCACAGGTACCATAACCGGCAGGCATAATCTGGATGACTAATGCCTTGCCCGCTGGTTGCGGTTGCGAAACAATATTCGGCGCCATGTCAGTCACCGCTCCTGCCTGAGTAATACTCCAGCCACCTGCCGGCAGGGGACGAAGGAGTAACTCATTTGCCAGCGCAGAGTGAATATTAAACATTAGCAATATCATGGACAGTAGACGCATAATTATTTATTCCTTTAGCCTACAGTCTTGATATCTGTAAGTGGTTTTATCCATCTCAAAGGCCAGATTATGCTTAACATGCAAGGAACGATTGGATGTCGGGTAAACATTAAAGTTTACTTTGTCCTTCCTGCCATCAATGACCAGATTCCTTAACTCACTACGGACATTCCCGGTTGCACTAATTTCCCAGTTATCACCATTGCAACGAATAGCTACTCCTGTCGTATGTTTACCTTCTGGTAAATAGCGTAATAGCACATCATAGCCGATGGCAAACCGGACTTTTCCTTTATCTATTTCATGTTCAGGATAGCTGGGGCGAATTCGTAGCCGATACACTTTCTCCACATCTACTGCTTTAAGTGGCATCAATCGTACTTTTCGCTCTTCACCATATGGCACAACCATCCGTGAAGGAGAATAGATAATTTCAGGGTCCTCCTGAGTCAGCACTTTTTCCAGCCGCTCTTTTTCAAAACCTGGATTGATTACGGAGTATAACTCTAGCGTCACAAATTCATATTGCTGACTATCCGAATTTGTATTGGTATCATCAGTAGAAACCTGAAAATTTGACTTTACAGTTAAATAGTTGTCTCTTGGCGAGTTACTTTTGACTTCTTTAATAATTGGAAATACTTCAATTGCCTTAACTGAATCAACCGAAAGTAGACAAACTGAAACGACAACAGAAAGCATTGTAGCACTACGACTTAACCTCACACTGAACCTCTCGAATTTGCATTACGCCATGTGTTAATTTGATATTTTCATTCTGCAATGGACACTGGTATTTGATGCCATCTTTTTCTACTTTAAGACTGCCCAACTGACTATGAATATTGAGTATAAAATCACCAACAAAGTAGCCTTCACTGTCAGTGATCGCATTGCCCCCCACGATGCGGGCATTAGGCAAAGGATACCCCTTAGAATAAACACGGCCAGTTACGGTTTGATTTTTCGTTGCCATCAACTTTACATTATATACTTGGCCTGGTAGCGCCCATGTCGACGCAGAGCGGGTGGACAAATTATAAAATTGATTTATTTCATCATTAAACAACTGTTCTGCAATAGGTAAAATCTTACGATAAGGTTGTATGTTAAGCGTCGTTTTTTTACCCCCCATAACGACAACCCCCTGGCTATCACGATTATTGATTTCGAAATACTGACCGCGAGGCAGTTCAGTCGCATCGATAATCAAGGCAGACGTATTATCGGTTTTACCCCACGCCATGGAATTATCGCCTATGGCGAAACCACTACGTTGGGAAAAATAGTACTGGTTATAACTTCCGCTGCCGAGCGTGTGAACTATTCCCGCTGAGCTGTATCCTAGATTATTATCAACTAACAGGCTGCCTCCTGCGCTACGTTGATTGCCCTGACTTTGACTGGCGCTGGCGCTGGCGCTCAGTGAATAGATCCCACTTCGGTCAAAATCGGGATTGTATAAATCTACGGCATAGTCAGTACTGTAATCAGCTTTTTCCTGCGGGTTATCACTGAGCTTACCACGCAGGTTAAAAGTCTGATAGTGGTTAAAGCTCTGCTCACGGAATCCGAGGGTAAAGTTTGCAAAAAAACGGTCGTCATTGCTTTTACTCAATGAGTCACGTCCCGCCAGCGTACGGATAGATTTATTTGAGGCCTGATGGTAGCCCAGCTCGACACGCAAGTTCATCATATGTGAAAGAGGCATATCCCGGTTTAATGAAATATCCCAGGAATTATAGTTATTTTTATCACGCATCTTATACTGCTGATATTGAGTGTTCATGCTATATGTTGCTGAAAGCCCGATATTCCATGGTATAAAAGTTGTGGCACCAAGCTGAAAAAAATTAAAGTCATAAGCTGGCACCGCGCCCTGCCGACGGTAATCCGGCTCGTCACCACGATAGCGATGGCTACGGTAGCTAAGATTAAGACCCAGATGATTAAGGTTTTTATTCATCCCCAGTTGATAACCATAGCTACCATCATTGCCAATGATAAAATCGGTATGCAGTTGTTCTGCAACCCAGCTGTCAACCGGTATATCCAGGTTGCCATTGAGGTAGGAATTACTATAATCAAGTAACGCACCACCGCCAAAAGAGACGACAGAGCTAGTGGTATAACCCGCAGCGAAACTCGCCAGTGTACTACGGGCGGATTTATCACGTCGTTGATTGCCCATACATTCAACGCACTCATAATTACGACTGGGAATGACGTTAGACTGTTCCCGGTCGTAACTACCAACCTGAAGAGTATACTCGAGATCGCCCGAGCGGAACATTCCGCTACGCTTAAAGAACGGTTGAATTTTAGTTTCACGGGCACCATTTGTCAGGATGGTAACAAGTTGTACATCATAGCCCCCCATCGGCCAGCTATCCGTATTAAGGGTTTGCAATCCCGGAGGTAATTGCTGTAAATCAATCATTTTTCCATTAGCATAAATCTCAACCGTACCTGACTGCGGCAGAAAAACAGTGACACCGGAGGCAGCCCCTCGCGTCAGATCCAAATAGTTATCGGTCATATATCCTACCGATATCCCATCAAAACTCAGAGGATTGAAAAAACTGTAGCGCAATGAGGGAGTGCTATAAGTATAGTTATCATTAATACGCTGGCGACCAGCCTTGAAACGCGTACTATTTTTCTCAAAATATAATGTCAGTTCATCAATATGATATTTTATTTCTTTCGAGTAACTCCATGCACCTTTTAAATAGCTATTACCGGTAAGATTTAATGTATCTACCGATGAAAAGGTAAAGCTATCGCCATAACTATCTGCTAAGAAATTTGCATTGTGGTTATGTACGAACCCGGACTGTTTTTTATAAGTAATATAATTTTTTTTAGTCACACCCTCAGAAGAGGAAAAGTACTCTGCAGGTAACAACAGGTGCAAAGAAGCATCAGAACTGTTTATCCACACAGTAATGCTATGATTTCCAAATTCCTGCCCCGCCACTCTTTTCAAAGGTGCAGAAAGTTCTTTTAGTAATTTATTTCTATCTACACTTAATGCAGGCATATCTGCGGCGGTTAACTGCTCAAATATATTTTGCGGTGCATCTAGCATGACCTTATCGTTATCGAAAAGTGCAGTGAATGAACCGATAGAGGCGCCGCTATAAATAAAATCAAATATTTCGTTTTGTTGAGCATTGAAAATCTCTTCAAATCCGACAGGCAATTCTATTACGGAAGCCTGAACAGTAAAAGGCCTTAAACCCATCCACCATACAAAACATACCATTCCTAGCGCCATTCTACTTTTCATACTTCCCTGCCAGAATTAAAGCGTTGGTTTTACTAATAATGTGAAGGAGTTTGCATAACCACCCTGGGAATAATTACCCGCTAGGGATTTTGACTTGAAATGAACTTTAAATCCATTAGTCGAGTTTGCAAACAGTATATTCTTAAGAACAGGAATAGAAATCATCTGCAAAGCTGACGAGTGATTATTATTGAAAACAAACTCCCCCGTAAGATTGATGACATTATCTCTTCCTGACAACGAATAGAGAGTAAAATCCGAATCGGAAAATACCACTTCAGCACCCGGAATATTTCCTACTATATAAAATGAGGTAGAGGTATTTTCAAAATGTTTTGAAGCCCCATTTATAGGTAATGGGAAATCAATTTCACCGTTACTGATCGGACGCAACTTATAATATAGCGCCACTCGTGGTATCGACTCCGCATTAATATTAACGTCAAACTTAGGTGACTCTATTGCAACACAGTCCGTCATCGCTACGATTATGATAACGAGAGTAATTATTGTTTGAATTAGTTTTATCATTAAAAAACAGGGTCAGTTACCTAACCCTGACACTCGATTAAGAGTTAGGCTTTCGCATTTACGTTAGCGTAAACTACGCCGGTGTAGTTACCCTGTCCCAGTTCGCTGTATTTAGCGTCAGAAACAAACTTGAATGCCACCGGCAGCTCGCCATGGGTGCCGTTAGCTTGCAGGGTAAAATCTTGAGAATCGCCTGACTTAACGTAAGCTTTCTGACCCACTTCAGTGATGGTATTAATTTTATAGCTTAAAGAAGACAACGTGTCACGATCGGTGCTGTACAGAGTAAAAGCACCACCACTTGCGTTCTGGCCATCGTCAAGGATCAGTGAAACCTCCAGCTTTGCCACGTCATTGTTCCACAGACGCAGTGCCGGAGTAGTCGCTTCCATGAAGCCACTTGCAGCAGGCTTTAACTCAACATCAAGATCGGTCAGAGGACGGCCACTTGCATCGGTGATGTGCGCACTGTCAGGTACGTTAGCGCTAACGTTGAATTTAGTATCATAACTTGCTGGCGTTGCGGCAAATACTGAAGCAGAGAACATAGCACCAGTGATAAGAGAAAGCGCGAAAATCTTTTTCATTTGTTTAGTCCTTAAAAGTACAGATATTTTAGTAATTACCCCATCCATTAAAGGATGGCATTAATTACATCCGCATTAGCAAGATAATATATTCCTTCTCACCCTGCCAATGATAGAGAATATTAACATCACTAATCCTTATTTACCTGATTGAGACCTTATAAATCCGTATAAAAGTTTAATTAGTTATTATCTAATAATCTTTAATCGTGTTGTGCCCTACTTCTTCAAATACGGCCCGGCGTAATGAGTCTTCAAACTGTCTCAGACTATGTGGGGTATAGTAGTTAGTGGCCCCTACGCAGGCACTCCAGTTTACCGTCGGATTATAGCCTAGTGCGATGAAAGCAATCTTACCTATCGCCCTACCAACCTGTAGTGAATTCCTCACTTTGTCGCACATCCCTGCGGCAATGAGATTTCGAGTGATAGGAACCTTCGCTGCATCAGGGTCGTCCATACCATCAGAAATAATTACTAACACTTTACGGTTGCCACTTCCCTTTGCCAAAACCTGCGTACCAGCAAGTACACCGGAGCTAACTAGCGTCCCCCCATGGGCGGTCATTGCATTGATTTTTGAAATATCTGTCATGCTACCGGTGAGCGGAATTTGTTTGGCATTAGCGAATTTAAGACACAGATCTTCGTAAACATCATCGATCGGTACGTTAATATCGTCCACCCTATTGGGGATAGCCGCAACGGTGGCACGGCTATCAATGTACTGGCCCAGATTTTCCATAGACTCAAACTCACTGAGGATCCCTTTGGGGGCCGGCACGCGAGTCACAAATTGTGGAGTACAGTGATCTCCGGTACGCGTCCCCCAGCTAAATGGTACAAAACCAACTTTATTGCCTACATTCTGTGAAAAAAGCTCATTCGAGAGTTTCAGAACGATTCTTTTTAGCTCCGTAATCTTCTGATAGCCATCGATGTAATCGGTCATCGAACTGGAGAAATCCGTGACAAAAACCACATCGATATTTGAACGATACTTACGGGCTGCCGCATTGTTACCCACCACAATTTTTTTCCCGAAGTTAGGGAAAAGAGGCGATGCAAGCCAGGCATCTTGCACGGTCTGACCAGAAACTCGGTATTCGACATAAGATAGATTACCATCGTATCCAGAACGTCCATTTAACACAGTAATTTTTGGTGTATATACTGCCGTATTGTGGCGCATGTAAGCATTAAAATAAGCGGTAGCAATAACGTTATTACGGGGATTTCCTGCTCCGTTATCTTCTGCAGTTAGCGCTAGTGCAGCTTGTTCCATCGCATCAGATAGTCTGGCTTTGTCTGTGATAATCCTCGATCCTTCAAGGCCCAACGTTGCCATTGCAAGCAGAAAACCACTCATCATGACGAAGCTGACGGCAAATGCCCCTCCCTGATCGCGAAGAAATGCTCCTGGCGTCTTCAATAATCTTCTAATTTTTAACATGATTTACCTCGGTTCATGATTAATGTTATCCATACCAACCTTCTTATAAAGCTCACGTATGCGGCTGGCTGACCAAGAAAATGGCAGACCTGTTTCCGTTGGTAAAAACTCAGTGGCGGATAACAATTAATAATGATGAATTAGCGAACCATAACGGATGCATACGATGTCATCACCGGCTTAGTCCATAACCCGCTGGTCATCCTTGTATAGATACTAGAAGTGGGTGCACAAACCGTAATTTGATAAATAGGCACCCAGCGGGTATAACTTCCTCTGGGAGATAGAGCCAGTTGTCTGGACAGTAATACCGGAGGCGCACAGCTAACGGATGAGTTATTTGCCGTCCATAACCGATACATCTTTAAATTTTTTGAAGTATCATTAACATTAGAGGGAGGATAAAAATGCGCCTCTTCTACTATCAAACCAATGGCATTTTGGTCTATTGCAGGGTCCATATCTGCCAATATTTTCTTTGTTAGTAAAAGCGCACTATCAACGTCGTATTGCGATAAATTTTCACGCGCAGCGTACAGTTGCGTTCTTTCTCGTAGTACTCCGGCTATCGAATAGGCAGTACGATCCAGGCGTCCAATCAGTGCCTGACGCATAACTAAATCCCCAAGGAAATAAATAAATGTTACCAGAGCAATAGCGATAAAGACGAACTCCACCGTTATCGACGCTCGCTGATCAGTCCATAAATTCCGAACGTTCATATTCCTGAACAAAAATCACCTCTCGGATAAATGTTGATTCTTTCCATACATCAGGTACCGGAAAAAAAATAGGTTGATAGCGATATCTTACAAAATATCTTGCCAACGGTTTATTTCTTCCACTGACTCCACCACCGCTATAAATCATTTCAGCTATTGAGCTAGCATAAGAAACGTTTATAGCCAGCATATCTTTTTCAGCCAGGAAACCCCACAAGGTTCCTCCCTGCTCTGTCATACGTTGTCTGAAGCGAGTCTGGTAATCATTACCACTAGCAGATGAGTAATTTTTTGCGTCCTTAGCTCCCTCAGATATAGCTAAATCTAACACCGAGGATATATATGCCATACGAGCAATTTCAGCGACAAACATAACCATAAAGATGAACAATATAACGGTTAAAGAAAATTCAATACTGGCTACGCCACGGTTATTTTTAAAAAAAACCGAAATTAATTTCTTCATATTTTCATTTTATCGGTTAATAGGACTTGACTAAGCGATTCGATGAGATCGTAAGGATGCTCTGAGAGATTTTCTCTTTCAATAATATTGTAAGCCGATTGCAAATCCGATGTCTTAACCAGTGCAAACACCAGGTTATGCATCATCACTCTGCTCTTTTTACCACGAAAATATTGTGGTAGTAACATGGCAACGGCATCACTATAATCTCCATCCATGATTGATAGCATGGCTAAATTGTTGATACTTTTCTCATCAGCAAGAAAATGGTCACGGGCAGACAACAGGAAGCGACGCGCAGCGACAGAGTCTCCATTTAGCGCACTGGCAACACCTTGTAGGTTCCAGGCTTCAGCATTATTCGGGTTTCTCTTAATCATATTTTGAGTCACCGCTAGCGCCTTATCATATTGTCCTAAATATATTAGGTCCTTAGTTAACAGTATGTCCGTTTCACTATTCTCCCCAGCCAGTGGTTCCAGATAGTAAAGGGATGATTTATAATCACCAGCTTCATGATAATAAAAAGCCAGTTTAAAACGGTCCTGAGGATTATTTCGCTCTTTTAAACTTCCACGATATAAATTGATCAACCCATCGTAATCCTTAGTTTGTAACAAGACGGTTTCTTTTACTTTATCATCTCGCGCAGTTTTCCCTTCCAGCAAATTACAGCCAGATAGTATTGTGCAAAATGAAACAATAATAATTGATTTCTTAAAAAACAGCACTTTTCATTATCCTTAAAATACCTGGCGCCGCGATCAAAACGACAATTGGGAACATGATAAATACAATAAGAGGAATGCTCATCTTTGCTGACAGGCTTCCAACCTTCTCCTCAGTATCAAGTAGTTGTAACTCACGAATTTCTCTTGATATCTCGAGGAGGTTCTCATATAAAGAGGTCCCATAAAATACACTTTGCTGAAGTGTAGAGCAAAACATGCGCATTTCCGTTTCCTCCATGGATCGGTATAGTTCTTCTAGGCCAGACTGCAGACCACTGACATCCGCCTTTTTAACAACAATTAACATTAGACTGGCTAAATTTGGATCAATTTCATGGAAATTATCACAAACAAACCGTAATGCACTTTCAACAGTCATCCCGGATTGCACACAAACCGCCACAAGATCGATATAGTATGGAATTGCGTCAATGAGTAATTTCATACGCGTTTTCACTCCCATATTGACCAGAATGCCTGGAGTGACAATAATTATCACTAACACAATCAGTAATATCATCGCCAACTCCTGCATTGACAGGTTCCATGCACCTGTAAATTTTAGCAGTAGAGCCCCCCCTCCTACAGCACCACACAACCTCAATTTCAGGCTAACTTTTTTATCAAGTAGATCCAGGCGACTTAACCATAAATTGTTGTTAATAATAAGTAAGCGGTGATCAATAGTCGTCAAAATTTCATTACTGTTCGACTCGTGACTTTGCTCAATAATTTTTTTCTGGCTCGACAGTGACTGCATTCTTAGCAGAGTACAGATTGTCACTACCAGACCAAACACTAGGGTTACGCTATATATAAATATCATTACGTCGCCTTACGTAATAGCAGCCAGATAATAAACATACCCAAAGCCTCACTACTCACTGCATAGTATAAGATCATTCTCCCCAGCGGATCGTTAATAATAAAGTCATAATTCTGCGGACTCAAAAATTTCATGCTTATAAAAAACAAGATAGGGATCGCTGCAACAATCTTCGCCGAAGAACGTGCCTCTGATGTCATGGCCTTTTTACGCCGAGCGATAGTTTTACTATTGTTAACTATCCGGGAAAGTCGACTAATAAGCACACGTAACTGTCCACCACGCTGAATACTAATCAAAATAATCACAGAGAAAAAGTAGAACTCGCGGTAAGGATAAAGCCCCCTGGCATCCTTCATTACCCTTTCAGGTTCTTCACCCAGATTCAGTCTTCGCGCGATACGATTGAAAGTCTGCCCCATTTCTCCATCGATCCCTTGACCACAACGCTGCAATGCCTGATGAATGCTGTTACCTGCCGAAACCGCAGCATTGATAATCGACAACGCTTCTGGGAAGCGAGCCTCATAGTTTTTATGATGCAGCATCCGGCCAATATTAATCTGCCCAAAAAATATCGTTACACTAGTGATAATGATCAGCCCAATCCAATCAAAATGCAACCAGAGGTAGTTAGATATTAGTGCCGCTAATAAAAACAAAAAGGCAATAATTAACCCACGCATTCCTTTTATTGTATTATCGGAAATGGCATACAAACACCATTCATCCAGTCGTTTTCTTAAGAGATTTATAATACCGAACCTGGCTACAGACCGTTCTGCCGCTCCTATAGCGCCTTTCATCATACGACGCCAATAATACAGATTGACTAATAGCAAACCTAGCCCGTAAAAAAACAATAAATAGTACATGAATTAACTCATTCCAAATATCAACTTCAACTCATTACTCAGGTTAAACATTATCGCATTATTCATTACACTTGAACGCATCAACAACCCATTATTAACAAACTCACCTTGTATTTTCCCTGTCTCATCACGCTCATTCTGGCTTTTGAAATGAAAGATATCCTGTAAAATAATTCTGTCACCCTCAATACCCATGATCTCACTAATATTCATGATTTTCCTAGAACCATCATTTAGTCGGGAAACCTGAATGATAAGATTTACAGCGGAAACGATATTCTTCCTTATCGACTCCATCGGTATATTCATGCCCGCCATCATGACCATATTTTCAAGACGTGATACTGCATCGCGGGGATTGTTAGCATGTAGCGTTGACATGGAACCATCATGACCTGTATTCATGGCTTGCAGCATCTCGAATGCCTCCTCACCGCGACACTCACCAACAATGATTCTGTCTGGTCGCATACGTAATGAGTTGATCAGCAATGCACGCATGGTGACCTGCCCCGTATTTTCAACTCCAGCAAGGCGTGTTTCCATTCTTAGTACATGAGGTTGCATTAGTCTCAGCTCTGCTGCGTCTTCCATAGTGATGATACGTTCACTTTCATCAATATATTTCGACAATGAATTAAGCAATGTCGTTTTACCAGAACCAGTTCCCCCAGAGATGATAATGTTCACTCTGCAACGTGCGGCAATGACCAGAAAGTTCGCCATCTGCCCACTCAATGCACCATGTTCAACAAGATCCGCCAGTTGTAAAGATGACTTCCCAAACTTGCGAATTGAAATCGACGTCCCGTCTAAGACGATGGGGGGTATGGCGACATTCAAACGGCTGCCGTCTGATAGGCGAGCATCCACCAGAGGACACCCCTCGTCGAGCCTTCTGCCAACTTTCTGCACCAGCCGTTTAGCGATGTCAGTCAACTGTGCATTATTAATGAATCGATGCTGGGTTAATTCCAGCTTGCCAAATCGCTCAACGAAAATTTTTGTTGGGCCATTAACCAGGATATCGCTAACGGTATCATCTTCCAGCAGTGGCCGCAGGGGGCCAAATCCAATGACTTCATCTGCCATCATTTCAGCCATCTGGCGCTGACCGACCACATTCAAATAAATATTTTGCAACTCAACGATTCGCTCAAGAATGCGATTCATTTCAGTTATCAACTGTGCACGATCGGTCACCAGATGTTCGATAACATTGATATCGATATTGCTCAGTACACCATTGCGCAAGATCTCCTGAAGCTCAATATCTACGCTATTATTCATCAGTTAACCTTCCTGCCATTCATAATAATATTTCGCCACAGATTTTGTTTTTTTTGCACCGCGCCGCCTAACACCTGCCGTGCCAGCTCTTGCAATGGTGAAGGATTATTGAAAAACATTTTTCTCCTAGCACTACCCCCCCCTTTTCCCGCGAGTAGGGTATGACGGCATCAATAGGATGATTCAACAGCACCCTCATATCATCATGAGTCAACGAATTTATCGTTACTGGTCTGGTATCACTGATACAGACAAATAAACGACGCGATACACGATTCGAACGTTTCAAAACTTCGATATTTTCAATCATATTCCGTGCTACACGCACTGATGACATCGAGCGGTCAAGTACCAGTACAACGCATTTCGACTGTTCGGCTAAGTCACGTTGCAATTCTTTATTCGCGACATTGATCGCTTGCTCAAACACCACGAAGTTATATTTTTGCAAATCAGGTTGGCTAAGGTCCGGGAGGAATTCGCTCTCCCTACTCATTAAATCAAGCTGTTTCGACACAGGGGTCAGCTCAGGCAACAGTTTTTTTCCAGTAATGAGGTCCAAATCACGTGAGCCAAACTTACCCTGCACAAATAACGAAGGTAACTTACGGGCTCGAACAATCTCATTAGCCAGCAGAAACCCTAAAGTTGTAGTTCCAATCCCACCTTTACAACCCAGAACGCTGACGCTTACCGGATGGCGGATACTCTTCAATTCAGTACCCAACACCGCCGCCTGTACCAGATTATCCTGCTGTGAATGTATATTGAAATAGTGGATGTTATTTTTCATAAAGCTTTGGGCCAGACCTATTGAATCGCTATCACCCACCAGACAGCACCAAGCTCCACGTGGTATCTGTGAATGAATTGTCAGCATAATCTTGTCAACCTCAACGCTGGTTCCTATGTCGACCACTACCCCATTGGCATTCTCAGGCACGCTAAGTTGCTGCGTGGTAATATCAACGCGGATTTTTTCAACCGAGCTGATACCTGCCATGCGCAGGTTTTCACTCAATGCTGTAAAAACTCCAACACGAGGAGATAATATATAAAATTCTTTCTTATTAACATCATTAGATGAAACGCTTTTTTGCGGAAATAACAACATTACTTTCCCTTAACATCCCTATAGAAGAGAACTACCATCATTGAAAGGCGCACAGACTAATTTTCACCTTGCGCTTCTTGGTATGAAATAACCCGAATCTATATATACTGTATTTCAGGTATATAAAAAGCATGGTTGCGCCCCCATGCCATGAAATGGATCAGTGCACCCTTATCAATGGGAAAAACCACCCTGCTCTATAAATTCCCGTGCGCGCTTTCTTTCAAGACGATTGTCAATTTTGCTAAGATTAAAAAATCTGGACAACGTAGAGGTTCGCTGGAAATCAGGTATCTTGATATTACGCTTATTAGCAGGTTTAACCAGATTTACCGTAGCAACCACAACTAACTCACTGTTCGAACGCTCAGTTGCAGCATTACGAAACATCCCACCTAAGAGAGGTACATCGCCAATAAACGGGATCTTCGATAGTGCTTCACGTTCGCTATTATTCACCAATCCAGCAAGGAGGAAGCTTTCACCATCCGCCAGTTCTACGATGGTTTGGGCCCTTCGGGTCTGGAAAGTTGGAAAGCTCATCCCCGCCTGACTATTGAACGTCGAATCAATATTACTCACCTCTTCATTAAGTGAGATACGGATATGTCCCGTATCTCGTACTTTGGCGCCGATATTCAATTTTATGCCGAAGTCTTTATATTGTACGCTCGTGCCATTCTGCGATGATGTGACTAGCGGAACTTCTCCTCCCACCAAGAACTGAGCTGTTTCTCCGGATAGTACCGACAAATTCGGCTCAGCCAGTACACGGGCTACTGAGTCGTTACTAATCGCATGGACCATACTAGATAGCGTATCAGCGTTAAATTTCACAAAACGAAATGCACCAGGTGTAACACTGGACGACGCTCCTGTGATAGTTCCCCAGTCAACGCCCAGATTTTCACTGAAGTTTTTAGTGACTTCGACCACGGTAAGTTTAACATTGACCTGATTGGCAAGTGGCATCTGCAACTTATTAATAACGCCTTTATAAATGACCTCATCAAGCCATCCACTACTATTGTTGCTATCGTCGCTCGTACTATCAGCCCCCTGGATAGCGCTGACTTTTTTCTGATTTATAGTCGCCGCCGCACCAATCCCCTCTCCTACTATCTGATAAATCTTATCTTTTTCATCTTCTGATGCCACCGTTCCCGAGATAACATAACTTTGGCCTATTTTTTTAATCTCAATATCACTGCTAGGGAATATTCTGCTGATGTTTTTATGTACTTCGCCGAGCAATGAGTTTACTACCAACGTTGTCTTAAATATCTGCTCTCCATTTTCGTCAAAAGCAATAACATCTGTTTTCCCCTCTTTACGCGCGTAGGCCACGATGCTCCGATCGCCGATCATCTCATAATCAGCGACCTCGGGTGAAGACATGAAAACAGTATCAACACTCCCCTTTACCTGTATAACTTGAGATTCGCCAGGTGACAAATATGACTCTGCAGCGAACGAAGTCTGACTGTGCACGGACACGAACAGAGACAATATAACTAAAAAATTGCGAAACAGGTTCGCGTGGAAGATTACCTTGACGTTCAATTTTTCCCTCGCAATTCATCTATGGAACTAAATACCGGTAATAAATTACCAACTCTTATACGTGAAGGTAGTTTCTGCCCAGGGCTTTCTGGAATAATTATTAGCTCACCTTTACCTTCAATGACTTTAAGCTGGGCATATTGTTTTGTACTGACTTTCACAGCGATAGTACCGACTTTTTTTTCATCACCGGCGAATGGTGCATCAATAGAATTATGTTTTTCAACCGGTTTAACTTCCAAAACTTTCAATCGAGAGAAAATGAGGTCTAATTTTTTTTCACTTTCACTTCTCATAGCCCCAGACACTTCCTGAATGACTGCACCTCCCCCAGTTTTCTTCTCACTCCCTTTAG
This sequence comes from Serratia sp. 3ACOL1, assembly GCF_003668775.1. Taxonomy (NCBI): domain Bacteria; kingdom Pseudomonadati; phylum Pseudomonadota; class Gammaproteobacteria; order Enterobacterales; family Yersiniaceae; genus Serratia; species Serratia sp. 3ACOL1. The sequence continues at coordinate 3,560,369 of NZ_CP033055.1, forward strand.
AATATCGCAAATACAATGAAATACTATCCCCAGAATGAAGTAATGAGAGCAAATAAGAGTCAATGGAATTAATTATAAGTGGATAAGGAATCTCATCAGACTTTATGGCATGTTGAAAAAAAGTTGGACTCTCTGGTGATTCAAGCAATTCGGCTGTCAATACACTGCCTGCCTCGACATTGTTTCTTATCAAAAATCCACTTATATCACCTTTTGAGTAAGAACTTATATCACGATTATCCGTAGACTCCGCAGGAATGGTAATCGTGGAGATTTTATAGTCTTCCGCTCGTAATATTTCTCGTAGCTGCAATGCATTGTTCGCTACTGCAACCTGAATTTTTCGCTCTTTTGTTGAGGAAGGAGGAATCTCAGTCTTTACAATAGTTTCATTTTTGTTACAAACAATACCGACAACGCCGACTGCCAGTAATAAAACTGACAAAATTAATAGTGTCCGGTGACTCAACTTCAGGCTCCTTAAAAAATATTTACGTTATCCTACGGGGTAGGAAAGCATGAATGCTAATGCAATAGGAACGCCATAGGGAATACCATTTTTCTTGACGTTTTTATGATAAAAAAGTAATCCGATGATCGCACATACTCCACCTAGCACTGCTACCAAGAAAAGATAATTGATGAACTGAACATAGTTAAAGGCAAAAGAGAGAGCAACAATCAATTTCACATCGCCAGCCCCCAAAATTTTACTGATAAAGAGCATGAACCCAAAAAATAAAACAAATAATGAAAGAAAAATATTAGGACTTGTATCTGCTGATAAACTCAAAATACATACCATGAAAATTATCAACAACACATTTGTATTACTTATTATTCTTTTGCGAAGATCATCCATGCAAACTTTAGCCAGGATAATTATTATTATCAGGTAACAAACATTATTCAACCACTGCACAGAATGTCCCCTTTATCTTTACGTTCGAAAAATATCGTTCTATACAAGTTTTATTTTCTAATTAAACTCTACTTAAAATCAGGTGTTTATCTATCAAACAAAATAGACATCTGAAATTAAAATTTTTCTGTTAGTATTGGGGGGCGCCCCCCCCAAAAAAAGTATGCTTACTTTCCGTTCCCGGTAGTAACACTGGTAATTGAACTAACTATTTTGGTAAAGGCCGTATTAATCGCACCGAGGAAGCCGGAATTTTGGTTACCAAAGATAGCTGCCAGCAAGGTTGCCATAGCCACACCAATAAGCGCATATTCGATTGCTGTTACGCCGCGCTGGTCTTTAAGGAACTGCTCACTACGTAATTGTACCATAATGTATGCTTTCGTGATGATGTTAGTCATTTAAAACTCCCTATTCTAGTAGCGTTTTTTAAAAAATATGTTATCGATAAGAAAGGCACAAGCAATAAAATACTGACTAGAGATACTCTCCACTCGCTTGACTACCTGACCATCAAATTAAACACTACTCATTTATCAAGATCTTCACTTCACTCTCATTTTATTTTTATAAATATCACAATAGAGTGTTTTTTTCATTTTTTGAGAAAGACAACCATAAAAAAGATGATAGTAGTGAGCCAGCACACTGCTAACACAGCAAGCGTAGTGACAAAAATATTCCAACTCCTGGTCTGATACCAGTTGTCTATGGATGTTTCGTTACTGATACTCTCGGAATGGAGTATTTCTGTATCCACTGGAGTTTCTGCGGTCGGCAGGGGTGAATTTATCGGGCCGAGGTTCTCTGCAACGACATTCTTATCATTACTGGTAATGCGCTCTAATAACTCGGTTTCTGCAATCTTTCCACTGGTAACATAACCAATGTACTTTACTCCGCGGCGAGGAATAGTTTTGATCAAGGTATTAGATAACCCGACGAAGGTGAATGCCTGTCGTAGCAGATAGAGTTGGCCATAATAGCTGCTCTCTGAAACAGATCCGCGCTGCTCATGCCACACTTTTTTAATAATATTTTGCTTATCTGTTTCACCCTGCAATAGCAATAACAGAAAACGATAACTGTTTTCTGACAGTTCAAAAATCTTATCACTATCTGATATCAAACAGCGTTTTGAAGGAACGAATATTACGCCGTTATCGAGAGTAAATATAATATCTTGATATCCTTCCGTACCATGCATGTGCTAACTCCGATTTCCATACCCGAATTATAAAATCCCCTAAAAACCATTCTTAAACATTTTATACTGCCTTGTAAAATAAGTATATTACTTACTCATTTTTTCCGTCAAGAATAGCACTCAATAAATCTTTTGCGAGCTCATTGATTCATATTATAACCTTACTTAATCATCTTAACTACTCATTTACATCATCATGATATATTGCAATATTTTAATGCCCACATCTTGATAAAAAATAATTCATACAGCATTACTAACTTGCATATATGATTTTAAAGAATAATAGTCTGATACTGTAGCTGTAAATCCGCATTCTCCACAACCCTGAGGACACCTGTAAGAGGGACAGTTTATCCATAGCGATATCAATCGCACGTTAACGTCCAATCTTTATTCTTATCGCGGGGGTGATGTCATAATTGTTTAAAACTTCAGAAGTATAATGAAATCGACAGGAAAGGATGAACCAGCACATTCCCTGTAAGTCGAAATGATTAACATCACCTTATCAGTTTGATTTTAAACTCTTTACGCTAAAATCGGCAGGTTAGCCACCTGCCGATTTCATTTACGCTGCATCAGGCATTGATCCATTAATGCCTGAATTTATCATTTAGCGCGGGTGAACAACCGGTGGCTTCACTACTGGCGGTTTAACAGCGGGTGGATTCACTACTTGTGGTCTGGACGAATTTTTATATCCGCAGAACTTTGAGATAACGCAAGAGAACAATTTAAAGAAGAAAAAACCACCTACAACCTGGTTAGTTTCCTGAGTTGATAATACCTTCATTTTTATTTCCCATAAGAAATAGTTAGAACTCTAATTAATATACTGAACATCATTTTTCAAGTAATGCTCACCTTTTTACTGCGCTCTTTGTCGCAACAATCTAATCATAACCTTTTTTTATCTCACCACCCTCATTTTGTCTCAATTTTATCTCTCTTTAGTTCAATAATTCTGTCAGCAGAATTAATTGTTGACTGGCGATGAGCAACAATAACCTTAGTGATATTCAATGCTGCAATTGCTTCATTGATTCGTGCCTCATTGTTAACATCAAGATGGCTGGTAGCCTCATCCATAAAGAGAATAGATGGCCTACGATAGAGTGCCCGTGCAATAAATAGTCGCTGTTTTTGACCTCCCGACAGACTTCCACCCAACTCACTAATTAGTGAGTAATATCCCATTGCCATACTCATAATATCTTCATGTATGTGGCTATCTTTACAGCACTGAATCATGTGTTCTTCATCTATTTCTGATTCAAAACCCACAATGTTTTCAGCGATAGTACCAGAGAACAATTTATCCTCCTGGAGCACGCTCGCTATACAGTGGCGATAGTTATTAATACCTGCAGTTTGTATGTCAATATCATTAATTTTCAACGTTCCTTCAGTCGGAGGAACCAGACCGCTAAGGATCTTCAGCAATGTTGTTTTTCCCACACCCGAAGGCCCCACAATTGCCACACTTTCGCCTGCTGCAATAGAGAGGTTAAATCCCCTGAGAATGGGTTGACTGATATCGTCATACTGATAGTGTAGATTGGTAACTTCAAATTTTGCTGGTCCCACAGCAGGTATAATTCGCCTCGGTGCTGCTTCAGTTTCCGGTGGCGTCAGTGCGATATCTGCAACCCTTTCATTATGGAGGCTTAACATTCGAAGCTGTAATACGACATCAATAAGGTTATTGGTGCGCTCTGTGAATTGAGTTCGGTAAGCATTAAAGGCAATAAACATGCCAAAGGTCAGTTTGCTATCGATGACCATCGCTGCACCCAGCCATAAAATCAATATTTCATCGAAGGTTGCAATCAACGTGCTCACACTGTTAAACACCATATCGAGGCGTGAAATGCGAATTTGTGCATTCACTGTATCAATGTTTAAATTCATCCACGAACGCGAGCGAGTACTAGCCAGTCCCATTGATTTGAGCGTCGTGACTCCGTACAAGGTTTCCATAAAATGCGATTCTGCTTTCGCTTCTTTTATCACGTGTTCTTCATTTGCCTGACGATACAAGCGATAGGTTGATACGCGCAAAATGGTATACAGCGAAGTAAAGCCCAGAACTACCCATACCAGCCAGCCGCCATATAGGACCATCATTATCAGCACGCCTATCGCTACGATAATATCAATAATCCCGCTGACGATATTACTGGTGAAGGTTTCTCGTAAGGTATTGAGAGATCCGAAGCGTGACTGGATATCACCCAGTTTACGTTTTTCAAAATAGGTAACAGGTAGTTTTAACAGGTGATTGAATAATCCATTTTTCCACTGAATATCTATCAGCGCATTCATCACTACTGAAGTCCACGAACGCAACACCATCATTCCTGTGCGAAGCAGCACCAAAACAAGCAATCCAGAGCAAATTACGGTTAGCAAGTCCCGATCACTTGCCTGTACGACATGGTCCATGACCAGCTGAATGCCCACTGGAAAAATCAGGTTAATGGCTTCAATAACCAAAGAGAGAAAAAATATTTTAGTTAGTGCCGAAGGTAGACCACGAACATTCTTTAGCAGGGAGCGTAATTTTAACTTATCCCGCCATTTGACAGTAACGAAATCACTCGCAGGCCATACTTCCAGAGCCACGCCGGTAAAGTTTTGTGAAAACTCATTATAACTGATTACTCGCTCACCAAAACCTGGGTCATGGATGACAAAATGTGCATGCTTTACCTCGGTCAGCACCACATAATGGTTGTGGTTCCAGTGTAAAACACATGGCAACTTGAGTTCACTGACTTCATTGATATCCAATGATAGTGCACGTGAATCAAGTTTGAGCTTCTCGGCAATCGTCATTAATGTTGTCAATGATGTCCCCTGAGATGACACACCAAAACGCTGACGTAAAGAAAGTAAGTCTGCATCTACACCGTGGAAGTTTCCAATCATCGCTAAACAGGCCAGGCCACACTCCGCCTCTTCCGTTTGCAGCATTTTAGGTGTCCGGCGTCGCCAGGACAGGTGTAACCGGTTGTAGAGTTCGCGTATCTTATTATTCTTATTCATTTACTACTCCGGTTATACTTTTTTGAATACGGTAAAATGGTGCAAACATCCACTGATAAAGTGGCCTTGTCTCCAAAAATAGTGTTGCGTCTGCTTTTAACCCACTGGAAAGGTGTAACTCTTTGTCTTTATATTTGAATGCCGTACTATCAATATCGACCAGTACCTTATAATAAGCATTGCTACTTTTCTCCTCCCCTTTCAAAGGAGAGCTATGATAAGTTGACATTTCCTGAGCTGATGTGGGTAAATAGGAGATATTAGCGATCTCCCCCGGAAACTGCCCAAATTTTTCATAGGCAAATGCTTCATATCGTAAATTTAACCGATCACCCTTTTTAATATAGGGAACGCTATTGTTAGGTACCCACAATATTAAATAATAGGTTACCTTATTTCCTGGCAAAAGCTGTGCGAGGCTATCGCCGATATTTACCATCTGCCCTTGGGTTACACTCAGTGACTCTACCCTGCCATCATCAGGTGCATTTATAATAATCGTGCCGCTAGCTTCTGCTTCAGATTGCTGACGTTCGAGGTCATTCATCTGTGCTTCCAGCTGTGCGATTTGGTTATCAAATTCAGCACTGCGGGTCACTAAATCTGTCCCGAGCGTGGCAATCTGGACCGACTCCTGCATACTCTGGCTAAACAGTGTCTGATAGGTATTTTGTTGTTGGGAATACATGTACTGCTGGTTGTTTGACTGCTCTTTGGTAACTAACCCACGCCTCTGATACTCCGCATAGCTCTGGCTGGACTTGCGCATGCTTTCAAGATCTTTAAGTGTTTTTTCCAACAATTTTTCCGTGAGCTTATGCGCTTTAACATATTGCTCACGCTGCGCCACTACATTATCTAATGTTGCTTTTTTATTCTTTTTTAGGTTGTTAATCATACTGTGGTTTTTTGTGAGCTGACTTTCAATTGAAATGCGAGTCATCACGCTAACTTTGCCCGAGTCAGTAACCCTGCCAAGATCAATCCTGTATAATGGCTGCCCTTTCTTCACCCACTGACCTGTCTTAACATAACGCTTGCTGATAATACCCTGCTGAGTCGAAAAAACGTTCATTGCCCCGGGTTGAGTGGTAACCTCACCGCTCACCTGAATACGGCGCGTGTAACTACCAAATATCAGAAACGCAATCAGTGTAAGAATAAATAATATTGAAAAGGTTGCTACCCACTTTGCTGGTAGCGAAGACAGAAGCATGGCTTTGCCTGCCCACTTATCTTGCTGGTGCTTTACTGATTCTTCACGAAACAATTTTCTCTGACTCATCCCTGGCTTCTTATGATTGAAAAGACGTATTTTTTGTGAAAAGGATGTTAGTGATCTAAAAAAATTAATCCTTTTTTAGCTCTCCTTTATTCTCAAAACTTCTCATTTAAAATCTGGTTCTACGCCCTCACATGCTTTGCTTCCAACACGGTAAAATTGCTGCTCATGCGGATAAAATGCCGCCCCTTTCTTTTTAATAGATTTTTACTCGACAGGTATTAATTCCTGCATCCGAGAAGACAAAAAATTGTAACCTCCTCCCGAATTTAGTCTTACCGCTTGATGGAGTTCTCTGGTTTAAATACAACCAATGGAGGCTCATCATGAATAAAACGCGTTTCACTGAATCGCAGGCCTTTGGAGTGACCCCATTGCATGAACAATACTTCGCCACCCCTCCTAGTTTCATTACTCAAGAAAGATTTATGTAAAAACTATGCTTACTGTTCACGCATTAAATTAATTGCTTTAAATCAATTAATTACAAACTAACTGCTCATCACTCTACTATGCACCACTGTGCACCTTTGATGTATGGTTATACCCCCTAGCGATCACGGTAGGCTGCAGACCTAAAGTTTTACCATTCATGGTGAACTCAACGTCTTGTCCCTCCAGCTGCAATTGAGTACGAATTTTAGCACTCGTGTTTGCAGTTGCATTGCACGTAATAGAACCGGGGCATTGACGCTACAAGTGACTGAATCCCCGGCATTAATGGTGCCAAGGTCGAACGGACGAATCTGACTAACCAGGCACTGAAGCGGTGGCAGGATAACGGTAAAGGTCCCATAGCATGTGCAGCGACGAAGGAAGCCATTTTTTCTCCCATCAAACTGGACATACGAGCCATACCCTCCGCCAGCACGTCCCATCTACCGATACCGAGGGCTTCGTAGCTACAGCTGTAGCTGTTTTATATTGTAATATCAATAACTTAACCTTTGCAGTGCACCGAGGCGAATGCTGTCAGCATGACTATGATCGTAGTGTACCGCTTCCGTAATTCCATAAGCCCTCGTTGTACGATAAGTTGTGTGTCGCCCCGAACGCGCGGGTACGCTCGCCACGACCGCCCGCCGAAGTGCGCAGGCAGTCCTTCAACCTGCGGAGAAAACATGCCGCCTCCCTGTTTGGTTGTTCCCATAGCTCGCCTCTCGAGCCGTGATTCAAAACTTACTCCCACTGAAAAAGCATGACGGCACTACCAGATTTATAGCCAACCGCCGTGCCGGTATTATCTAACGTAAATGTTACGTCAAAACTTGCGGGGGTAGAGCCATTAATACCTCCCTGGAATGAATTACTTCCATTAGGGAACGCATATTTCACCTTAGCATCATTAAGGTCTATGATATTTTTAGACAGACTTACCTTCATATAAGCGTATTTGCTACAAGTAATCTTTATATTGGCATTAATACTTTTCCGCTCACCCAATACCACACTTCCAAAAGACACTGTTGATGGATAATCAATATCACATCTCGCACTGGAAGGTGGTGAAGGGAGGGTTGTCTCAGCATACCAGGATTCGGTGGCACTGACTTGGCAAGACACACTCACAGTCCAATTCCCGCGGCGGTCGGCAAATGAAGCCTTACTTGTAGCCCTCACTCCATCCTTGAGCAAACGATTCATATATGCAGCCGCCTCATTTCTATCTACAGAACAATATTGGCTGTATTTATTAATGAAAATATAGTAATCATCCTTTGTTTCATGGACGTTAACATAAAACCTCCCCCATCCAGGATCTGGGTAGAGAGTTATCAAATTGGGGTCCACCTCTCCAGCAACCAAATACCCGCCACTTGAAATAGGAGCGAAGTGAAGGTTATTGCAATATGCCTGAAATGGAAGCAGGAATAAAAATGGTAAATACTTTTTAATCATAACTAACCCGAACGCTTGCCGTTGCTGAAAATTCACCAGGAGCGAGCAGACCAATTTTACTCGCTATTGGCTGAGCCTGCAACACTGGAATATTGGGATAGGTAAATGAGAGTCGCGTATTTAGAGGGAGGCGCCTTCCATCATAGGTAATCTCTATGCCAAGCTGTTGTTTATTTGTAGCAAGGAGCTCCTCATCAAAGACAGCTCCAGCACCTTGAACCATAAAAGAGTAATTCCCGGGTGCCGCGCAGTTCAAGGTAAATATAATCGGTGTCAATTTATAACCATACTCACCGAGATGGCTAATGATGACATTAGTTCCAAAATCGACGGCGATTTCCCTGTTGTCGTTTATCGTGCATGTTGGGGCCATAACGGTAACATCAAACATAATAAAGGACTCTTGCGACGCTTCAGCAACACCAAGGAACATTAGCATCACAATTACCCAGCAACCGATGGGTTTATATTCCAATTTTATTTTTTCCATTATTGCTAGCCTATGGTGGTGTCAGTATACCCAAATGAATGATTGGCAATTACCTTACTAACCGGATAAGCCATTGGCCCACAAAAGCCTGCCAGGGCTTACTCTTGGTCTCTGCCACTCTGGTCCACATATTTAAAACGCTCGATGGTAGTCATACCATGCCTACTCATACTCAAGGCTGAACGTGGCCGCCGCACTGAACGCACCCCGCTCAATACGCCGTTCCCTGAGCGCATCAGGCTCGCCCTGCACATAGGCCTTTAGCGCAATAATGTTGTGCCCTTCCTGCAGCAAAAGTTTGCTGCCAGCCTGATTAAGCTGCAGGGGTTTGGCAGACGGTGTCTCAAACCCGATGGCAATGCCCGTTGCTTGACTGCCGCCCTTGATGGCCAACAGACCCGGCAAGGTGCCGTTTTCAGTGCCGGTAAAGGTTACGTTCACCGTCTTGCCCACCGTCAGATCACATTCCTCCAGGTGTATCTCGAAGGCCTGGCCCACCGTGCGCGTGTTCAGATACAGGTCTTTGTCAATAACACTGCCAAAATCCAGCGCGATTTCTTCATCACCTGGCCGTATTACACAGGGCTCCGCCACCAGGGCACCATACAGGTGAACGTTATTCTCCCCGGCAGCCTCGGCAGGCGCCGTCGTTATTGCCACAAACAAAGGAACCGCTACGCTCATCGTTACTGCCCGGTCAAAAAAACGGCTTCTGTTACGTTTCATCACGGGTTCCTTATTGGTATTCTGCACGCAGCGTTGCCCAGGCCTCAAAGGTCCCTTCGGTCAAGGTCGCGCCGGTATTTTTCACCGGCACCGCCTCCAGCCGCGGCGGGTTATCGCGGTCAATTTTTAGCGTGGTGTTCGGCGTAAAGGGCTGGTCATTTTGATAGACGCGTATACCCAGGTTTGCCTTGTCAGTCAGCAGCGCCTCATTATCGAACCCCGCCGCATTGCCGCTCAGACTCAGTGTCATTGCCCATTGTCCAGGGTCGCCCTCCCTGCAGGTTATCTGATAGTTAATCAACTGACGGTAGCTCACCCCGTCCACCTTGTTGATGCCCACCCGTTCGCCGAAGTCCACGTCTATCCGGTTGTCGTCGTTGATGGTGCACGGCGGCGAGGTTATCAGCGTACCGTGGAACGTTATGTCCGCCTCGCCGTCCTTTGCCTGCGCCGGGCTGGTAACGCCTGCCAGGCCGCTGGTCAGCAGCAGGATCATCATCATTCTGCTCATGCTCTGCTCCCGTTACTGGTAATCCACTTTCATGGTGGCACCTGCGGCAAACTCCCCGCCCTTTAGGGTTACCCAGCTCGGCTTCACCGGCACCGACCACAGTTCAGGCTTATTGGGGTAGGTGAAGTTCAGCCATGTGTTGACAGGCAGCTTGGTACTGCCCTGCAGCAATTGGATACCCAATCCATTTTTGTTAGTCCATAGCACGGTGCTGTCAAAGGCCGTGACAGGGCCTACATGCACATACAGCGTCCCGTTAGCACCCTCGACCACCCAGTTATCTACCGTCGCTTGGGCAGATGGCAGCAGCCACAGCATCACACCCAGCGTTAGCGGCACCATCAGCGCCAGACCGCCCAGCGTGCCGTAGTATTTCAGTTCAGCCGACCCGAACCGGCCTTGCCAGCGGCCGTCCTTCTTGCCTGTCATGCTCTTGTCCTTCGCCTCGCCGGTGTCCGCCTGGGCGTTAATCCGGTTATACCTTCTTCGCCGGTACCACCGTGCAGGTGGTGCCACTGCAACTAAAACTCAGTTGCGGACGGCCGCCGTAGTCATTGACATAGGTCAGCACCGGGTTGCCACCCACGCTGGCCGCACTCACCGTCAGAGGCAGGCTGCCTTTCGGCGGTACCATCATTGGCTCAAAATCCTTGATGCCGGGGCCGTCTTTCTTGTTGCTAGCGTCGACCAGGGTCACGTAATACGGCGTCGGATTGTTGACCACGTATTTGTCGCCCTGCTTCGTCAGTGTCATTTGCTCCTGAGGGGGCGCAGCGTTAGGGTCAATGCTCAATCCCGCAGGGCGGTAAAACAACTTGATACGGCTCTGCAGCGCAATCTGCAGGGTGTTCGGCTTGCTACTCTTCGGCGGTATTTCACGCAAGTTGAAGTAGTACAGGGTCTCCTTGTCTTGGTTCAGCAGCTTCGCCGGCGGCAGCGCCTGAATTTTCACCTGGCTCGGTTTCCCCGGTTCGATGCGCTGCACCGGAGGTAATACTGTCAGAGGGCTCTGGATTTTATTGCCCTGCTCATCCTCTATCCAACCCTGTGCCAGATACGGCAGCTGCTTGTTCTGGTTGCTGACATTCAGGCTCACCGACTTCTGGCTGCCGTCAAAAATCACCCGGGTCCGATCCAGCGCGATGGCAGCTTGTGCCTGCTGGGCAACCAGAGTGCCCAACAGCAATAAGGTCAGGGCCATCGGCATGACGGTACGGGCCGACACGTCGCACAGCCGCGTAACGTTTTTATTCATATTTAACTCGTTTAACTCAGTGTTATGCATTTTTCTCTTCCCCGGCCTCAGTGGCCGCTTTCAACAGGGTTTCAGTTTCGGTTAACGCCGACTCAGCGGCTTTCTCAAGGGCCTGACGTTTCGGATGGCACGGCAACAGCAACGTATTCATCAACATGTCCGCCGGTAGTGGGGTCGGCATCTGCACATCGCACTGTGCCGCGCCGCCCCAGTGCACAGTCATCTGCTCACCGGCATTAATGCCGCTCAGGTACACGCTGCCGCCGTCATTGACGAGGCCGGTTTCCTGCTTACGGGCATTCAGCACCGTGGCGCCAAACGGCGGCTCGCTGCCGTCGGCCAGCTTGATGACCGCCATTGCCTTGGCACCCGCAATCACATTAAATCTCCGGTAGCCAATGGCACCCTCGGTCAGGGTCGCCTGCACCACCGACGTGGCGGCCTCCGCGTTGTCACCCAATTGGTTTAGGTCAATGCTCGCCTTGTTACGGTAATAGCTACTCACATCGCCTATCACCGCTTTGCCCCAAACGTTGGTGCTGGTCGTGTTCCCGTAACCGCGCACCGGCACATTCGACACACCACCGGTGTCAATCAACATCCGGGTGCCACCTGCCACACCGCCGCGGTGGGCGGCAGCCCCCTCCAGCGTGGCGGTCATCCCTCCCAGCATCGACACGCCGAAGGCGCTGTAACGGTCCTGCTGGTAACTGGCGTTGGCGCTCATGCGCGCCATATCCCCTTCATGACTGTAATATCCGCTCGCGGTACCTCCGCTACGCGACATCCCGGCGTTCAGTTGGTAATTGTTATGTTCGTCAATCCTGTCGTAATAACCAACCTGATGTGTCGTATCGCGACGATTGATCGAGGTGTTATAACTGACGGTTGAACTGGTTCCCCACGGCATCGACAGTGACAGATACCCCCCGTCGTCGTTAGTACCGTTGTACTGATTGCGATACGCCGACAGCGACAGGCTCACATTATGCAAGCGGCCCACGTCGAAATAACGCGACACGGTCAGGTTATAACGGTTGTTGGCCGGCCGGTCCCAATATGTCTCGTGGCTGTAGTTGATATAACTGCTTAACCCCAAGTCACGAAAATGCTTGTTGAAGGTGATGGTGTACATCTCCTTGCCGTTGCCGGTTCGAGCACCGTAATTACGTGCATCCAGATACTCGCTCATACTCATAAAGTTCTGTTCCGAGAAGCGGTAACCGGCAAACGTCACCTGGCTGTCATACTCGTCGAAGTTTTTCGAATAACTCATACGGTACGAGCCACCGCTGAGCGTGCCGCCTTCCTGCAGCAACCGGGCCCGCGACTGGGTAGCATCGAATGACAATGCGCCCAGCATCATCAGGTCACGCCCGATACCGAGAGACAGCGCGTTATAATCGCCGCCTGCAAGGGCCCCGCCATACAGCGACCAGCCGTTGCTTACCCCCCAGGAGAACTCGCCGGTACCGAATATCGGGCCGCGTGAATGATGGTCAAAATCCGAGGGCTTGCCCGCCGCTAGCTTGTAGCGCACCATGCCGGGGCGAGTCAGGTAAGGAATGCTGGCGGTGTTGACCACAAACTCCTGCACGCTGCCATCCTGCTCCTCGACCCGGACCTTTAACTCACCGCTGACCGCATCGTTGATGTCCTGAATGCGGAACGGCCCCGACGCGACCGTGGTTTCATACAGCACACGATCCTGCTGGGTGATGATCACCTTGGCGTTGGTCTTGGCGACCCCCACCACTTCTGGCGCATAGCCCCGCAGGTTCGGCGGCAGCATATTGTCGTCCGATACTAGACTGGCCCCGATGAAACGGAAGCTGTCGAACATACCGGAGTCAAGGTAGCTCTCTCCAATCGTCAGCTTCGAACGCAACGACGGCACCGCCCGGTAGGCGTAATAGCGGCTCCAGTCCAACTGTTGACGAGTCGACGGCCCACTGCCGGTCTGGTGGCCAAGGTTAGCCTGCCAGTCCGCCCGCAGACGCCAGGCCCCCAGGTTGGCACCGAGTGTACCGTTGCCGCTCAGGCTATACCCGCGGGTCCCCTGCTTCAGTTGTTGCTGGCTGCGTGCGTTAACGTTGTAGTCCAGTAACACGCCGAGAATGCCCTCATCCCAGCGTGACGGTGGATCCCAATTCTCATCGGTGTATTCCAGAAAGGCCTGTGGGATACTCAGGTAAAGAGCATTGGTGGACAAGTCGCCCCGCACCTCCATACCCTGCACACTGTTTTCGTCCAGACACGCGCCGTCATACCACCAGGTCAGCCCGGCCAGCACCTCTTCCTTGAACCCCAGTTCGTTCGCCAGTGCCCGGGTAATACACGCGCGGCTACCCTTGGGGTCATCCTTCAGGGCATAAAAGGGGATTTGTTGCTCCGGCAGGTCATTTTTGTTGATACGCACCACCATGTCGTACGTACCCGGCATGATGTAGCCACCACGGGAAAACTGGCTCAGATCGATGTTCTGCCGGTCATTGACATCCAGCACATCCGTATTGAACTGAATATCATCGGCTGCATAGACCACTGTCATCGGTGAACTCATTGCGAGCGAAATACACAGCCCCACAGTCTGAATTCGAACTCGTTTTCCTGTCGGTGACAATTCCATACTCTTACCTTGTTATTTTAATAATCCTTTCCACTATCCCGGCAGACATTCAAAAATAATCCAGCTTGAAACGTATCGAGGAAAAATAATCACCGGATTTAACGGCATGGTTGTTAGCTACCAGTTTTAGTGAGTAATCCATCCGCAGGTTACCGGGAACAACATCGGTTAAAGGCAACGCTTCCCCAGGCAAGGCAATATTCCCCAACCCATCAGAAATTTGCAGGCCAACGCCTGAAGTATCACCGTGAACACCAAACAACCCCGCTTCTGCATCACCGTCAAAGGTCACCTGAAAATGCTTCCAACCTTCTTTCCCCTGGCGTTCCAACAAACAATCAACCAAGTGGATAGAAAAATATTTGCTACGCCCCTGGCCATCACGAATAATATCGACCACGGGGACAACACCCATATCGATAATTTGCTCGCGACTGTCTACCGCTATGGTACAGGCAGTATCGATAATGCTGCCCTGCATATTGACCCGCCCCCATCCCGCCAGGCCGGCAGTCGTATTAGAGGAAAAAACAGCAGGAAATAACAGGCAGAAAAACACAATTAATGGTTTCGTATTAATAGGTATTTTCCATATTCTTTTTAGCAAGAGTTTTTAAAATGCATGCGGATGACCCGCATGCATCAGTACGCTACTATTTAAAATAAAACAAAGGGGCAAGTAACGAACTTAGTTATATGCCAGGGTGAAGTCAGCCACCGCCTGGAACTCACCTTCGGTGATGGCGGCAGAAGCGCCGTCACCTTGCACGTACGCAGCGAAGCTCAGGGTGTTCGTACCGTCAGACAATTCCTGGGCTGTGCTTGGCTTACCCAGTTCAATCACTGCACCACTACCATCGGTAACAGCTACGCTGGCACCCTTCGCAGAACCAGTGATACCCAGCAGGCCGTTTTTAGCTGGAGACTTCATACCAGTGAAGGTGATTTGAACCTTGTTCTGGCTATCCTTTTCAGAGACTGAACAGTTTTCCAGTTGGATATCAAAGTTACGCGGCGTGGATTTGCCACCGTCTTTCAGTGCAACCTTGGAAATTTGACCCAGCTCAATAGTCTGATCGGCAGAGTCCGGGGCGATAGAACATGGCGCATCGATAATAGAGCCGGTGAAGGTCACTTTGCCGTTACCCTGGTCGGCGGCGTGCGCCAGAGAAGACAGACCAAATACTGCCACAGCAGCCAATAGAGTTTTGTTAGCTTTCATTTTTACACCCTTGTTAAGAAATTTTTTATTGAGTTGAGTCGCCAACTTATAATGCAAGCCACCTCGACTTGCTCAGACCTGCTGATTGTAGAGATACTCATTTACCCCCTCCTGAGTGATTTAGGTTGTCAGTAAAAAAGCGTCCACAAGCAAGTCACAGCATGTCGAGCGCCAGCCACAACGAGGGCAAGCGGCGACGAGAAAAATGATAACAAACAAAAACAACAACAGACAATTAATCTTTAAAATGCAGTAAAATTAGAATTATTAACCACAAGCTAAAGATGAAAAACAAAAATGCAGAATAAAAAAACGAAATGAGGCCATAAATCACCCCCAATAACTATTTCATAAATCAGCCGTTCTTATCCCCTTAATGCAATGATCACAAAATAATTGACTATTTCCAGGAACACACCTAGATTAATAAAGCAAGATAATTCCTATTGCCAGAAAAGGCCTTTAGAAATATAAGAATGAGTATTTAAAAATGAGATTCATCATAAACTTAACTATCGTCTTCGACCCTGAAAACAAGCTATTACTACTGAAAAACAACGATGAGTTAACAGTGGGGTTATCTAAGCCTGCGGCTCGACTATTAACCGAGTTGATAAAAAATAATAAAGAAGTGCTAACCCGTGAAGTACTCATAAAAAGAGTTTGGGAAGATTATGGATTTTCACCCTCCAGTGCAACATTGAGTAATCACATTAGTGAACTCAGAAAAGCCTTTGAAACTGCGGGTGGAAGCAAAGATGTTATCATGACGATATCTAGGATAGGTTTCAAAATGGATGCAGAGATCCACCCAGAACTAAAATCCATTAAAAAAATAGATCAGCCCCCCTCCATCGACATAGATATGCGAGAGATAAACCTTCACACGAATAAAAATGATGAATTGAAACATGTTCCTCTGCTGTCAAAGAAAGGGCCACGGAACCATGTGAAGTTGGCATCACTTTTCATTTTAGCTATTAGTATTGTGGTCATCTTCGTCATTACATTAAAAAGCAGGAACAAAGAACCCGCATTAATATTTACCCAAGATAAGTGTAATGTGTATGCATTAAACAATGAATACGGATATATTAATGCGCAAAATAAAATAAATAATATTCTTGATAAAGAAGGTATAGAATGCTCTAACATTAATAGCGATGTTTACTATATGGAATACCGAACCAGAAATGAAATTGGTAAAATGACGTTCATAGCTGTTTGCAATATCGGAAAAAATGGAATATATGTGTCCTGTAACAACTATAAATCGATCGAGTAAATTAAAATGAAAAAATACATTATAGCTGTATTTATTGCTATCACCTTGGGTTTGAGCTTTTTTTTCTATACTTAAATACCTCAACGCAGAAATGGGAGCGGTGTTATACTCACGAAGTGACAAAATACACATTAAAGGATGGTATGAAAGTTGAGCTCAACGTGGATATTGATGTAGTCAATGATGATGATAATCAAAGCGAAATTTTCTTATTTGGCACGTTTAAACATTCAAATGAAAGTTATACAATCACCAGGAGAATCCTTCTAACCAAACAAGAAGGCCCAATAAAAAACACATCGACTATTGCTATTACTAAAGAATCTCTATACCCCAGAGATAATGTTCCTGCCGATTTGTGGAATAAATACGCACTACCTATAACCAGAGACTTACCAATCTATATTAAAAGTTTAAAACTTAAGAGAAACGCCTTAATTATCAAGGCATTAGACAACCCTATCTTTGTTTGCACCATACAAGACTAGCATCACAGAGAGCCTTAATTTCTATAATTGAGGCTCGCCACCTAGCAAAGCCGCGCACCCATCAAAACAATAGCACTTAGTTAAAAAAATTAAATTAAAAATAAACTTAATATAAAAAACAAATAAAAATTATAATTATTAAATTGCGTTCCGATAATCACCTTTGCCATCATATACCAAGAGGTAATCAGTTTTATTTTTATTCACATCTTAAAAATGAGGGACCGGATATCACCCAGATAGTGTTCGCAACGCAGTGTAAGCAGCCATCTAATAACCGTACCTATGAATAGACAAAATAATAAATAAAGGAATCAACGTGGTTTTTCACGTCAACATATTGATGACACTTGGGTTGTCGCTGGGATTGTTTGTTTTTTGGCTATGGCGTGCAGTCCGTCGCCGTACCATCTTCGTTTCGCCAACCCTGGCTTGTTTCACTGCTGGGGGGCGATACTGGCTCTTCCCTTGTTATATACCCCGGATATGCGGTTTGCGACGGCGGCCTGGCGGGTCGCCGGAGTGGCGTTCGGAGCCTTTTGGTTTCTTTCCTGCCTGCAACTCCAATGGCATCGACACAGGCTGCTCGCAACCCTCTACGGCGTGCTTGTTCTGGTTACTGCCGAAACTATTATTGCCGGTCAGCAGTGGCTGATGCCTCACCGTGCCTGGGTTCCACTGTATGGCAATCGGGTCTATGGCACTTTCTTTCAGCCCAATGTCCTCGCCAGTCTGATCGCCACCGGTATCACCCTAACTCTTGTACTGCTGCTGTTGCCCGGCCTGGCGGCGCGCCCCGCTCGCCTGAATGGCATACGCCGGTCAATCTTGTTCGGTATGCTGGCTGGGTTCACGACACTGTTGGTGTGCATTCAGTCACGGACCGGCTGGCTGGGCGGCATCGCCGCCGCAGTGTTGCTGCTCTTTCGCTTTGGTCGTATCAACACCACGAATACCCGGGGTGCCATTATCGCACTGAGTGGAGGGGTTGCCCTGGGAAGCGCTTGGTTGCTTTCCGGTCATACCCTCCTGCCACTGGCGGACCACACCGGCAGCAACCTGGCTCGCTGGAGCATGCTGCGCGATACGCTTGCCATGATTATCGACAAACCGTTGCTGGGATGGGGCTACGGTGGGTTCGAGTACAACTTCCAGCATTTTCGTGTCAACCAGGTGCCGCCAACCCCGGTGACCGAAATTGCCCGCCATCCCCATAACGAAATATTGCTGTGGGTTGTGGAAGGCGGCGGGATTGGACTGACCGGAGTGGGCCTGATGCTGGCTGGCGTAGGTGTGATTGTCCGTCAGTCCATACAACGAGACCGCAGCGCTCTGCGTGCCGGCCATCGCATGGCCGGAGTACCGACTGCGCTGTGCCTTACAGCTCTGCCGATGGCCACTCATACCCAGTTGGAGTACCCGTTCTACCTCTCGACGCTGCATTTTGTCACGTTCCTACTACTGCTCTCCTTGGCCGACTGTATCGGCACATCGGTACGGACGCAGCGCACATTGTTGGACACTACAAGCACAAGACTGAGTTTCGTCATGGCTGCATTGGCACTGAGTGTTTCCGTGCTGGCCGGATTTACCCTCCGTGGAGAAATAACGCTCACGCAAGTGGAACGATTTGGTATGGAAGACGTGACGCCCTTAAACACCTTACCCCAACTATCGCGTCACCTGCTCTTGGAGCGAGTCACCTTTGATGAACAGGTAGGGCCCTGATGGCCTACAACCAGACCGGGGATAAACATCTGCTGCAAAGCTACAGCCAGTG
Organism: Serratia sp. 3ACOL1; assembly: GCF_003668775.1. NCBI lineage: Bacteria > Pseudomonadati > Pseudomonadota > Gammaproteobacteria > Enterobacterales > Yersiniaceae > Serratia > Serratia sp. 3ACOL1. The sequence goes on from NZ_CP033055.1 coordinate 3,579,116, forward strand.
GGCTCAGAGCTACCTGCTGCGCCGTATCGACAAGAATGTCTATGTCAGTCTGATAACCATATTGCAGCACCAGGGATACCCAGAAAAAGCTCAGCGTTATCGTCACGAAGCGGCCGTATTTTTCCCCACCGACGTGCGTTTTACTCCTTCAACCGACATGACGACCACACTCAGTAGTAAGGACAGGCGATGAAAAAAAATCATATCAACATCCTCATACAAGACACCAACCGGTATTTTGCCGAGGGTCTTACCGCCCTGCTGCACGCGGAGTGCCAACGCAGGAATACCAGCGTGACGTTTTTAACCCCCGCACACCGCCATAGGGCCGACGTTCTTATTGTCACGAATGATGCCCGTACGCACATCAGGACCGACTCTCCTCCTGCGATACAAGGCCGGCATAACATGCTCGTTATCCAGGACCGCGTCCGTTACCAGACAGCTTCTCGGGTCCAGCCCGACATCGGTGTCATCAATCGTCGCGACAGCATCAACTCCGTGCGGGCGATGATTGAACTGATGTTCGCAAGGCACTATGACGGCCTCACCAGAGAAGCGTTACCTGGCAGGCCGAACCTAACTGCCAGGCAACGCGAGATTTTATCCGCCCTGGCCCGCGGACTGACACCGAACCGGATAGCCCGGCTGTATGGCCTGAGCGTCAAAACGGTCAGCGCTCATAAGTGCGCCGCCATGCGCGAGCTGGGGCTCGCCCGCGTTCACGACCTGTATCTTTGGTTGCACAACCAGAATGCATTGACTCCTGTGCGGCTACATCGCCACCGGGCAATACCGGCCTCAGGCGATGGGAAGGGCCCCTCCAGGACGTGACCCCTTGCAAGCCACCACGCAGTGACGGGTGGCGTCACCACGATAAACACCCAACACCTCCGCTAACAGGATACGTAAACAGAGTGAACACACCGCTCCTTCGCACACTTCGTACCGCCCTTCTGTGTCTGCTCGCGCTGGGTACCTCAGCCTGCCAGCCCCCAAAGGCGAGTAAGCCCGACTCGCGTGCCGCCGTCGCAGAGCAGGCGGGCGCTGGAAACGCCCCACTCAAACAACGTGAGACTGAGCGATTAACGCAGTGCCAAACACAATTAAGGGTGTTGCAAAATATAAACCCCAAACAATACCAACAGTACAAACAGACCTTTGATCATCTGATGAACAGCGAGTCCCACTATGCCTGTCTGCAAGCACGAGTCAATGACACGACCTAGGAGGCGGAGGATGCGTTGTATCACTACAAAATCAACTACCTATGTGCCGGTGTCAGCCAGGCCGTATTGATCGGGCTGGCCGAACAGGGGAAGCAGATGAAAGAGGAACCGGTTAAATGAGGCGCAAAACGTGCTTGCTAACCTGGGGGACATGGCGCTGACGGCCCTGGTGATGACCGGCAAATGACGACGTGCCGGCACTGTTGCAGTTTGCCGAGCAGTATCAGCAGCAACGCCAACAGCCGGTGATTGCCGCCCCCACAAGCACCGAAAAATCGCCCGCGCCGAAAACGACCACCCAACAGAAAAAGCCGCCCTGACCGGCTTCCCCTACAGGGGGAATATGTCCGCGACATCAGTCCAAAGCAGGCAGCAACTGGCGCACCAACGACTCGAACTAGAAGCGCTGCGTCAGGAGGTTACCGTGCTACGGGCTGAAAAAACGGCGTTCCCCGCAGTCATGGCTCCCAACTCACTGCCCGAGCTGCACCTGTTGCAACGCTGGGTTGCCGGGCTGAGCGAAGCCTGGCGCGGTTCGCCCGATGCGCTACACAGCGCCGCCCTGCTTCGTCAGGCGACACAGCAGACCGCAAGGGCGCAACAAACCGAGGAGGCCCATGAACAACGGCAGCGAGAGGACCAGCAGGCTTACGCACCTCCCAGCAGGACAATGAGCAGAAGCTGGCAAAACAGAAAACGATAACCCAACAGACACAGGCAGAACTCGATGACGTGCGCAAACGATCATCGTGGAATATCACCCCAATCCAATTGGTGTAGGATAACGTACGCCTGTCCTACGCGGCGTGGGTTGCGCTGGGCCTAGATATTCAGACGCTGATGGCCTGGGGTGTGCCCATAGACTCCTCCTATTCTCAAAATATAGGCCAGATTTGTCTACGGGTTCGGGGTCACTCCACAAGTGATCCGTAATGTTCGATTTTCGCCTGTGTCAGCTTTGTCTTTATCGCCTGGTTTCATGGTTTCAATAATTTTGGCTGATGGTGTTTTTTCTCTTTTTGTCCAACTAGTTAACTCCATGAGTGTCACTGTTACATGACACTCATTTTAAAATCAATTTAATGCGCAAATATCCCTATTGACTCATCACGAAAAAATGGTTTGGTTACTATAATTAGCCATTATTCCATCCTCTCAAACATCAAATCCCAAACGCCATGTCCCAGACGCTGGCCACGTAATTCAAATTTTGTCAGCGGACGCGAGTCCGGACGCGGTACGTAATCATTACTCTCGGAGAGATTACGGTAGCCTGCGCTGCTGTTCATGACTTCCAGCATGTGTTCCGCATAGGGTTGCCAGTCGGTGGCCATATGGAATACGCCACCGACTTTTAATTTGCGCTGCACCAGCTCAACAAACGGCGTCTGTACGATGCGGCGTTTGTTGTGGCGTGCCTTGTGCCAAGGATCCGGGAAGAACAGCTGCACCATATCCAGTGAAGCGTCCGGGATCATATTCTGCAAAACTTCTACCGCATCGTGGCACATCACCCGCAGGTTGGCCAACTCCGCCTCATGGGCATCGGCCAGGCAGGCACCCACGCCCGGCGAGTGAACCTCGATCCCCAGGAAGTTCTGCTGCGGGTTGTTGCCCGCCATGGTGACCAGCGAAGCCCCCATGCCAAAACCAATCTCCAGCACGGTTGGCGCTTCACGGCCAAACAGCGCGGCGATATCGACAGGTTCAGCCTGATATTCCACGCCCATCACCGGCCAATAGTTGTCCAGCGCCTGCTGCTGGCCTTTGGTCAACCGCCCCTGGCGGCGAACAAAACTGCGGATACGGCGCATCGCGCGGCCGTTCTCATCAAATTCTGGGGAGATGACGTCATTAATCATAGTGCTTTCTGTCTATTTGGCTGCCAATTAGGGGAACGCGCATTATGCAAAGATACCTTGCTTTAGCAAGCGTTCATCATCATACCGGATGTGCTACTGCGGAAAGTTCCGGTTTACAGCACCATCACTCTATGCTGCAATCGCGCATCATTATTTATCTGCCGGATAGCGAACTCGCTCATGATGCAAGCACAACAGTTCTCGCACGTAGTGCTTGACTGGTACCAACGCTATGGCCGTAAAACGCTGCCGTGGCAACTCGATAAAACGCCTTATCAAGTATGGCTCTCTGAGGTGATGCTGCAACAAACTCAGGTTGCCACCGTTATTCCTTATTTTCAGCGCTTTATGGCACACTTTCCGAACGTGAGAGCCTTGGCCGAAGCGCCGCAGGATGAAGTCCTGCATCTGTGGACCGGGCTTGGCTATTATGCCCGCGCCAGAAACCTGCATAAAGCGGCGCAGACCATTGTCGCACAGCACAGCGGTGAGTTCCCGACAACCTTTGAAGAAATTGTCGCGCTGCCTGGCGTAGGCCGTTCTACTGCCGGTGCCATTCTCTCTCTGTCCCAGGGGCAGCACTATCCGATCCTCGACGGTAACGTCAAGCGCGTACTGGCCCGTTGCTATGCAATAGCTGGCTGGCCGGGCAAAAAAGAGGTGGAAAATCGCCTGTGGGAGATCAGCGAAGAGGTCACTCCAGCAAAAGGGGTTGGCCAGTTCAATCAGGCGATGATGGATCTGGGAGCGATGGTCTGCACCCGTAGCAAACCCAAATGTGAGCTATGCCCGCTCAATGTCGGCTGCATCGCTAACGGCAACAGCAGTTGGGCCAACTACCCGGGCAAAAAGCCCAAGCAAACCCTGCCGGAAAAAACCGCCTACTTCCTGATGCTGCAACAGGGCGATGGCGTCTGGCTGGAACAGCGCCCAGGAGTTGGCCTATGGGGCGGGTTATTCTGCTTCCCGCAGTTTAGCGCGCGGATCGATCTGGAACTCTGGCTGCAACAACGCGGCCTGCAAGGTAGCCGTTTAGAGCAAATGACCGCCTTCCGCCACACCTTCAGCCATTTCCATCTGGATATTGTGCCTATGTGGCTGAATATCGACAAAGCGGGTAGCGCCATGGATGCGGGTTCCGGTCTCTGGTATAACTTAACGCAGCCCCCTTCGGTCGGGCTGGCCGCGCCGGTTGAGCGCCTGCTACAGCAGTTGGCCAAACAGTCCCCGACCCAACCCGGTTTATTTGGCAACAGCGCCATTGACGAGGAATTAGCATGAGCAGAACCATTTTTTGTACCTTCCTGCAGCGTGACGCCGATGGGCAAGACTTCCAGCTCTATCCAGGGGAAGTCGGCAAGCGCATCTACAACGAAATCTCCAAGGAAGCCTGGGGAGAATGGATGAAGAAGCAGACCATGCTGATCAACGAGAAAAAGCTCAACATGATGAACGTGGATGACCGCAAACTGCTGGAACAAGAGATGGTCCGCTTCCTGTTCGAAGGGCATGAGGTCCACATCGAAGGCTATACGCCACCGAGCGAATAAGATTTTCCGGGCCAGCGCTGGCCCTTTCCCCCTGTTTAATTCTTCGCGTATACGGCTTTAACAAGATGAAGAAAATATTAGCTTTGCTAGTGATAGCGCCTTTGCTGATCTCCTGTTCCGGCAAAAAAAACGACGTGGTCACGGAAGCCTATGTCAAAGACACCAACGCCTTTGATATTTTGATGGGCCAATTTGCCCACAATATCGAGAACATCTGGGGGCTGAGCGAAGTTCTGATCGCCGGGCCAAAAGACTACGTCAAATATACCGACCAATATCAGACCCGTAGCCACATCAACTTTGATTCGGGCACCATCACTATCGAAACCATCGCCACCACCGATCCTGCGGCTCATCTGCGCCAGGCGGTGATCAGCACCCTGTTGATGGGTGACGATCCAGGCTCGATCGACCTCTATTCCGACGCCAATGATATCCAGATCAGCAAAGAGCCGTTCCTGTACGGCCAGGTGCTGGATAACAAGGGCCAACCCATCCGCTGGGAATGGCGGGCAGCGCACTTCGCCGACTACCTGCTGCAAAACAAGCTAAAGAGGCGCACCTCGGGCCTGCACGTGATCTACTCGGTGACGATGCAACTGGTGCCTAACCACCTGGATAAACGTGCACACAAATATCTGCCGATGGTTCGCCAGGCGTCTGAGAAATACGGCGTCGAAGAGTCGCTGATCCTGGCGATTATGCAGACCGAATCCAGCTTTAACCCGTATGCGGTAAGTGGTTCCGACGCGCTGGGCCTGATGCAGGTAGTGCAACATACCGCGGGTAAAGACGTGTTCCAAAGCAAAGGTAAATGGGGCACACCAAGCCGCAGCTATCTGTTCGATCCGGAGAACAACATTGATACCGGTACCGCCTATCTGGCCATCTTGCAGAACAACTACCTGGGCGGCATTCAGAACCCGACCTCACGTCGTTATGCGGTGATCACTGCTTACAACGGTGGGGCTGGCAGCGTGCTGCGGGTGTTCAATAGTGACAAGGCCAAAGCGGTAACTATCATCAACAGCATGCAGCCTGGTGATATTTATCAAACCCTGACCACCAAGCATCCGGCGGGTGAATCGCGCCGTTATCTGGTGAAGGTTAACAACGCGCAGAAAAACTACCGGCGGAAGTAATCGCTGGTGGGAAAATACGGGGCTGGGGGGAGACATGTTTCCCCTCACCCTAACCCTCTCCCACAGGGAGAGGGGACCGACCGTGCCAGATCTTAACTACGGTATTCGTCCTCAACATCACCTTCTTACAGAATAACTTCCACATCTGAGCACAGCACCAACTCCTTTTTGGGGACAGATCGAGTACGCTGATTTTTCTGCGCCATACCCCCATCCTCGTTCTTCTTACTCCGCATTTACAGGAGCAGCACAGGCCAACCAAGCACTCCGGTCAGCTCCCTCTCCCGAAAAGTGAGGGGACCGAACGTGCAACAACTTAACTCCCCGCTACATCAAATCGAACATGCCACAGCTTTACGCCACACCTAACCACCACTCCGGTCAGCTCCCTCTCCCGAAAAATAAGGGGACCGAACGTGCCACAACTTAACTCCAGTATCCAACCGCCACATCAAATCGAACATGCCACAGCTTTACGCCACACCTAACCACCACACCGGTCAGCTCCCTCTCCCTGTGGGAGAGGGTTGGGGTGAGGGGCAAAGACTGGACTTGAGAGCTACCCTTTTTCCGCCAATGTATAGCCGTTGCGTCCATTAGCCTTGGCTTGATACAGAGCCTTGTCGGCCATCTCTACCAGTTGCTCACGCCCCACGTCTGCTCGCCATAATGCAATCCCCTGGCTCACCGTGACCCATTGCCCAACGTCGGAGCCTTCATGCGGGATCGCGATCGCCGCGACCTGAGACTTGATCCTTTCGGCCACCGCTATCGCCTCGGCACGATCGGCTTTTGGCAGCAGAATGATAAATTCCTCACCACCGTAACGTGCCACCAGATCCTGTGAACGACGTACGCTATTTTCAAAGCATTCAGCCAGGCGGATCAGGCACTCATCCCCCATCTGGTGGCCGTAATGGTCGTTATATTTTTTAAAGAAATCCACGTCTAGCAGGATGATGGCGAAAGGTTCGCGACTCTCCGCCTCCCGAGAAAACACCGAGTCGAAGTAGTTGCTGAAATAGCGCCGATTGGCCAGCCCGGTCAGCGGATCGCGGTTAGCCAATTTCCCCAGGCGGTCAATCAGTTGCTTGTTCTCCCTTTCCCGCTCGATGGCCAACATAAACCATTTCTCCAACATGCGTTTGGCCGAGTAGATCAGAAACAGCATCAGCAAATAAGAGAACACGTTCGCCACAGAGGCCGCACCGCGCAGGATAATATTTTCGCTGATGGACATCACCAATATCGGTATCGTAAACAGGCACAGCAGCAAAGGAGAGAGGTAAAAGGGGATCAGAGAGGCAAACACCAAGCCAATCAGCAAGGGGTAGACCAGGGTAACGTTGTCCATGACAATCAGGTGATGAAAGGCAGCACACCAACATAGCGACAAAACCGTCACACTGGCGATCAACCCCCACCAGCGGGCTTTCTCACCGTATGGCCGTAATAATCTCAACACTACATAGGTGACGAAGGCGACCAACATCACGCCGGTGATCGCCGGAGCTGAACGTAGCAAATGGCTTAACGACTCGTAAAGCCCTGACCCCAGACGCTGTAGGAACAGGTAGAAAGAGAACAAGGCGTTAACCAGCAAAAACCAGTCAAAACTGTGAAACGTGGACTTTCTTTTTTCTTTGGCAACCCAGGCGGCGTATTTTCTATCTTTCATCGTTGGACTCGTTGTCATACCACTCTACTCAATGTAGCGGTGACATCCGTCTTTGTCATGCAAGATAGACGGGGCGGCATACGGCTAAGCATGCGGCGCCCCTACAGCAAGGCAAATTGGTTGCGATTTTACGGCTTGATCATATAGCCAAAAATCCGTTTCCAGCCGTGATCTTTCTTCTCGATGTACACGCCCTGCAGCTCCGGTGAGAATCCTGGCAAGCGGTTGATGCCCTCCTCCAGCGCCAGGAAGTAACGCTGTACCGCGCCGCCCCACACTTCGCCTGGCACCACGCACAGTACGCCCGGTGGATAAGGTAAGGCACCTTCTGCCGCTATGCGCCCGGCTGCCTGAGCGATCGGCACCAGCTCAACGTTATCGCGGATAAACTCGACGTTGGCATCCTGCGGATTCATCATCACCGGCGGGAAATGATCCTGACGGAACATCTCTTTTTGCAACTGCTTCACGTCGAAGCTGACGTACAGATCGTGCATCTCCTGGCACAGCTGACGAAGGGTGTAGCCTGCATAACGCTGCTGATTCTTGCGATAGACCGTCGGCAAGACCTCACTCAGTGGCGCATCTGCCTCGACGTAACGCTCGAACTGCACCAGCATATCCACCAGATGATCCATTTTCGCCGGGTTCTCCGCCGGGGTGAGCAGGAACAGGATCGAGTTGAGATCGCACTTCTCCGGCACGATGCCGTTCTCACGCAGGAAGTTGGCCAGAATGGTCGCCGGGATACCGAACTCGGTGTACTGACCGGTGGCCGCATCAATCCCCGGAGTGGTCAGCAGCAGCTTGCAAGGATCGACCAGATACTGCCCCTGCGCATAGCCTGCAAAACCGTGCCATTGCTCGCCCGGTACAAAGTTGAAGAAGCGTGCATCGTTGGCGATCAGGTCGGTATCGTAGTCCTGCCAGTTCTTGCCTGCCACCTGCGGCGGAATAAAGGGCCGCAGCTGCGAGCAGCGTGCCAACAGCTGTTTACGCGTGTCGATCCCCAGCTTGACGCACTCCATCCACATGCGGCGGCCAGCGGCACCAGCATGCATCTTGGCGTTGACGTCCAGCGCGGCAAACAGCGGATAAAACGGGCTGGTTGAGGCATGCAGCATAAACGCATTATTGAGATGCTTATGGTTGCAGTGGCGCTTCTGGCCTTTGATGTGATCGTCTTTTTTATGGATCTGCGAAGTCTGCGAGAACCCGGCCTGCTGCTTATGCACCGATTGCGTGACGAAAATACCCGGATCGTGCTCATCCAGTTCCAACAGCAGCGGCGAGCACTCTTTCAGCATCGGGATAAAGCCTTCATACCCCACCCAGGCCGAATCAAACAGGATGTAATCGCACAGATGGCCGATGGTATCGATCACCTGACGGGCGTTGTAAATCGTGCCGTCATAGGTGCCGAGCTGGATGATCGCCAGGCGGAAAGGCCGTGCCGCAGCGGCTTTTTCCGGGGCAACATGGCGGATCTGCTCGCGCAGGTAAGCTTCATCAAAGCATTGGGAATCGATGCCGCCGATAAAACCAAACGGGTTACGCGCGGTTTCCAGATACACCGGCGTCGCCCCAGCCTGGATCAACGCGCCGTGGTGATTGGATTTATGGTTATTGCGATCGAACAGTACCAGATCGCCACGCGTCAGCAGCGCGTTGGTCACCACTTTATTGGAGGCCGAAGTACCGTTCAGCACGAAGTAGGTTTTATCAGCGTTGAACACTTTCGCCGCGTGTTTTTGCGCATCCTTGGCCGAGCCTTCGTGGATCAGCAGATCGCCGAGCTTCACATCGGCGTTGCACATGTCCGAACGGAAAATCGTTTCGCCGTAAAACTCGAAAAACTTGCGCCCTGCCGGGTGCTTGCGGAAAAACTCGCCGCCCTGATGGCCTGGGCAGGCAAAGGTTGAGTTCTCCATCTCCACGTAGGTTTTCAGCGTTTTGAAGAACGGCGGTAACAGCGCCTGCTCGTAGGCATCGGCGGCGGCCTCCAACTGCGCCATGTAAAACGCTTTGGTCGCGGCAGCCAAGGCAAATACGCCAGTAATCAACGGCAGGTGATCCGGGGAGAGCTGTTCATCCCCCTCAACGGCAACAAACGTCGGGATCTCAAAGCCGGTCGCTTTGAGCGTTGCCAGAATACCGGCATCCACATCGCTAACGGAGACCACGGCAGCCGCCACATCGGTATAATCAGTCTGCCCCACGCGCACGATTTCGCGCAGGGTTTCAATGCTGGCTACCAGGCTGGCGCTGGTTGCTATCTTCAATTCTTTCATCATGCTGAGTCTCAAACGGTTAAGGATGAGGGTGTGCCACTGGGCACATAATGAGATAACCCTGGTTATCCCGGCAAAGTGATGAGCCAAGGCGCAACCATGACCGGCCGATGCGGGTAGGCATCAGACAACTATCGGGGACTGGGATCGGCAGCGTCCGATAGACATCAGTAAAATCAGAGCCGCAGCTCTATTTTTAATCATGCCTAACAGCGAGCATTGGCTAGCTTTACCGCATAAGGGGCAGCGGTATTCGCATAAATGGCGTTAAGGAAACTCGGAGTGAGGGCGTCATCAGGCTTCTGGAGCGCAGTTGCGCTGAGGTGGTTAAACCCGTCATGCCTGTACTCCTCTGTGATGAAATGGGGAATTCGCGCAATGATTACACGTTTTTTTCGAGGGTTCAAGCCGGTTAATAGTTACTATTAATGCATAATTATTTAGTGATGCCGTGTGGGTTTCCCACACGGCCAGGCAGGCGTTGATTAGAACAGGTTGAACTTGTAATCCACCTGGAACTCAATCGAGTGGTTCTGAGCGCGCATCGGCTTGCCATCCGAGGTCAGCTTCGGCTGGTTACTCTGGCTCTGGTAGTTCCAGGATGGGCCACCGGACAGCTGGAACGCCAGATTCTTCAGCGCAGGCTGTGACGGCGTCCAACGGGAGTAAACCAGGGTTTCACCACGCTCGATGCTATGGCCACGGTACTTCATCCCCCAGCCATAGTTGGTGACCATCCCTAACTCAACTTCTGGCGTAACGGCATAGCCGAAGGTCCAGGCCAGCATCTTTTCCTTATCGCCCACATAGTCGTTACCCCAACTATCGGCCATGGAGTTAAAGGTGCCGCGGCTGTGTTTAGCCAGGTGCCACTCAAAGCGCCCTAACCCGTTGCCATTATCGAGTGAGGCCCGGGTGTATGAAGCCCCAACCTTGTGCTTCCAACGCTCGGCGCGCCATTCGGCATACATCGCATAATGGTAGGCATCATCATCGAACGTCTTGTGACGGGTAGACATGCGGGTCCAGTCTTGCAAACCATGGTTGTAATATACCTGGCTGGCAAACTTGAGGCGATTCACTGCCCAGGACGCCGGTTGCCAACCCAGCTCCACCCCGTGACGTTGCATATAGTTATGGCTTTCACCCAGGAAATAGAGCGCGCTATAGCCGTGATCGCTATAGCTCAATTCACCGGTCGCAATGCTGCTGATCTCCTTTTTATCCGCAGTACGGAAATGGATCTTATCCGGAGAATCCCTGTCGCTATAACGGGTCACGTAGGCGCCACGTAACCGTACTGGCCCGGTAGCCGCTTCGCCACGCAAGCCCAGATAGGTACTTGGAATGGCACGCGTGGAGTTATTGAGTGCGCCCCATTTTTTAATCTGCTGCCAACCGGAATAGAGATGTAAATAGGTGTCTTCATCACCCAAACGTCCTTTCAGGTAGAGCTGACCCATCTTGTTGAAACCTTTTGCCTGGCCGTTGTCGTTATACAACACGCTACGGCCCCAGAAATCATCGCTGGCGGCCAGCTTAATCACGCCATAATAAGAAGCGTCTACTCCCAACATATCCGCAAAATAGCCGGACTGATAATCAAGGGTGATCCCCTGCCCCCAGGCCGTTTGGATGGAGCGCTCCCCATAATCCTCGGTGCTTAAATTTTTAAACACGTTACGGAAAGAAAGGTCTGCGTGGCTATCGTTAATAAAACTTGAGAAGAGACGATCGCTTACTTTTATTTCCTCTGCGCTGAGGGGTAAAGAGAACATCAGAGCAAACAGTGCCAGAGGTTTTTTAATTTTAAATTTATTAATTTGATACATAGAAAAATCCCGTTTTCTATCTACTCACCCAGAACTATTTTAATTAAATTATTTCTAGATAATGTTGAAAATGTGTCACCCTACAACTAGGGTGACACACGGCTCATATTATTATTCTGTAATAATGGTATGGATCAGTTTTGGCGCTTGCGCCTTATCGGCAAGGGTGATGCTGTCATAGATTTTCGCCATGACGTTCTCCACATCCGGGCGGTTGGCATGGATCGTTACCAGCGAGTCACCAATGGCGACCCGATCGCCGACTTTTTTATGCATCATCAGGCCCACGGCCAGATCGATGTCATCTTCCTTGGTGGCACGACCGGCACCGAGCAACATGGCTGCCACACCGATTTCGTCGGCCACGATATTGGCTACCACACCGGCCTGCTTGGCGGGGACTTCAATCAGGTATTTAGCCTGCGGCAGCTTCTCTGGATGGTCCACCATTGAAGCATCGCCGCCCTGGTTAGCCAGGAAGTCACGGAACTTGGCCAGCGCCTTGCCGTTATCGATCACCTCTTGCAGCATGGCACGCGCAGCCGGTAACGAATCGGCCTTCTTCGCCAGCACGACCATTTGGCTACCCAACTGCATGACCAGTTCGGTCAGATCTTCCGGGCCTTCGCCACGCAGCGTATCGATGGCTTCCTTCACTTCCAGCGCATTACCGATGGCGTAGCCCAAGGGCTGCGACATATCGGAGATCACCGCCATGGTATTACGACCCACGTGGTTACCAATGCGCACCATCGCCGTGGCCAGCTCGACGGCATCCTCGGTGGTTTTCATAAACGCACCGGCACCGGTTTTCACGTCCAGCACGATGGCATCGGCACCCGCCGCAATCTTTTTGCTCATGATCGAACCGGCAATCAGCGGAATAGAGTTCACCGTGCCGGTCACATCACGCAGCGCATACAGCTTCTTATCCGCCGGGGTCAGGTTACCGGTTTGGCCAATCACCGCCACCTTGTCGCGATTCACCAGCTCGATAAACTGTTTGCTGGATATTTCCACGTGGAAACCGGCTACCGCTTCCAGCTTATCAATAGTGCCACCGGTATGCCCCAGACCGCGGCCCGACATCTTCGCCACCGGGATATCCAGCGCCGCTACCAGCGGTGCCAGCACCAGCGTGGTGGTATCACCCACGCCGCCGGTGGAGTGCTTGTCTACCTTGACGCCTTCGATCGCCGAGAGATCGATCACGTCACCGGAGTTCACCATCGACATGGTCAGATCGGCACGCTCACGATCGTTCATATCCTGGAAGAAGATCGCCATCGCCAGCGCACTGGCCTGGTAATCCGGAATATCTCCCCGGGTGTAGCCGTTAACAAAAAACTCAATCTCTTGCGTAGTCAGCTCTTTTCCATCGCGCTTTTTAGCGATGATATCAACCATTCTCATTGTCATTCCCCGGCTCTTTATTTCTGTAAATCAATCTTGTAAACGGCAAAGCCGATATCGTCTTTTCCTACCAGCGTCATTGGATGCTGTGCGGACTGTTTGATGTAATCAGCCGCATTCTGGCTTGGTGAGGTCTCGATGCGGATATCCAACGGCTTATCCGCAGTAATTTGCGCGATCCGCCAGTTGTTTTTTACCTCTGGCTTATATGCGCCATGCTGTTTGGTCTGCTCGGAGATGTAGTTGGCCACGATAGTGCGCACTTCATCCGGCGAGGAGATAACGATATTTTTTTCACCCGTACCGGCGAACTTGCCGGTAAATGCCCGGTAATTGTTCACGGCAACCAGGAATGGCGCGTCTGCCACCACCGGCTTACCTTTATAGGTCAGCGACTTGATACGCTGGGCCTGTGGATTGATCACGTTGCAATCCACGTCATAACGCGCTGGCTGGGTCACGTCGATCTGATAGCTCAGATCGTCAAACATATCGAAGTTGTAGGCTCGGAAGCCGTTCCAGTTAAGCAGTGACTGTGGCTTATCGCTTTTCACGTCGATCTGGTTGTACATGCCCGCAGAGCACTCCAACCACTCTTTAAGATCGCTCCCCTTAACTTTCACTGCCGCCAGCGTGTTGGAATACTGGTACAGATCGGCGGCGTTACGGAAGCTCAGAGGCCCTTTACGCATATCAACAAAGGCCGCCGGATCGTTCTTCCGGCCACCCGCCTTGAACGGTGCCGCAGCAGACAGTACCGGGATATCAGCAAGATCCGGATCGCCCTGAATAAAGTGTTCAACGTAGGCTTTCTGCGCCGCGCGGATGATCTGGATGGCCGAGGAGTCCTGCACTAATGACAGATAGGTATTGGTATCTTCGGCAATGGTGCCAATCGGCTTGTTAACGAACTCACGGGTGTCGTTATGTGCCTGCTCCAGCGTTTTCACCAACGAGGCCTTGGCATCGACCAGCGATTTGTCATTCTTCTTATCAAAGATTGGGCGCGCTTCTGCACGGCTGGAGACCACCTTCCACTTATTGGTTTCCCCTTCCAGCACCAGATCGATCACCCCCAGGTTATCTGCCCAGTGGCCCGGCATGACTGCAGGTACGCCGTTGACCGTCCCCTTTTCCAGATCTACCCCAGGAATAGCGGCGAAATCCTTGCTTGGGAAAATACCGTGAGAGTGGCCAAAGGTAATGGCATCGATGCCTGGAACCTGCGTGAGGTAGTAGACCGAGTTTTCTGCCAGCGCCTTGTAAGGATCGGCAGAGATGCCGGAGTGGGCGATAGCAATCACGATATCCGCCCCTTCTTTACGCATCTGTGGCACCAGCTCTTTGGCGGTTTCGGTAATATCTTTGGTAATCACCTTGCCCGACAGCTTGTCCTTGTCCCACAGCACTACCTGTGGTGGTACAAAGCCGATATAACCGATACGCAGCTTATGCTCTTTACCCTCGGTATCTTTTACCGGCGTTTCTACGATCAGGTACTGTTTGAAATAAGGTTTGTTGGTTTTGGCGTCGTAGACGTTGGCGTTGATGTACGGGAATTTGGCCCCGCTAATCGCCATTTTCAGGTAATCCAGCCCGTAGTTGAACTCGTGGTTGCCCAGGCTGCCGACCGCATAACCCAGAGTGTTCATCGCCTGATAAACCGGATGCACATCGCCCTTTTTCAGGTTGGCTGCGGCATAGTCCGCCATCGGGCTACCCTGAATGATATCGCCGTTATCGACCAGCACGCTGTTGGTCGCTTCCGCGCGGGCAGCATCAATCAACGTGGCCGCTCTCACCAAGCCGTACTGAGCGGTGGCTTTATCTTTGTAATAGTCATAATCCATCATGTTGCCGTGAACGTCGGTGGTTTCCATGATACGGAGATCCACCGTTGCGGCATGCGCAGCGCCTGCAACCAACAGGGCCAATAACGATAGTTTGAGGGGAGAAGTCATTTTCATCACATATTCCTTATTGTTATAGCGATAGCAGGCCACAACCTCTCGATGTGGCCTTGAGATAATTAAAAGAAGAAACCTACGACGGCGGCGTTCAGGAAGCTGACCAGCGTGGAGCCGTAAAGCAGCTTCAGGCCAAAGCGGGCTGCGGCGTTACCTTGCTTGGAATCCAACGCCTTGATGGCACCGACAATAATGCCGATTGAGGAGAAGTTGGCGAACGACACCAGGAACACCGAGATAATCGCCATGGTACGTTCAGAGAAGTTGTAATCACCCTGTGACAGGTTGAGCATGGCAACAAATTCGTTGCTGACGATCTTGGTTGCCATCAGGCCACCGGCCTGCACTGCTTCGTTCCACGGCACACCCACCAGGAAAGCGAGCGGAGAGAACACGTAACCCAACACGCCTTGGAAGGAAATGCCAAATGCAGCGGTGAATAGCGCGTTAGCCATAGTGATCAGCGCAATAAAGCCGATCAGCATCGCGCCAACGATAATAGCCACCTTGAAGCCATCGAGGATGTATTCGCTCAGGACTTCGAAGAAGCTCTGCTTCTCCCCTTCAATGACATCCAGAATGTCTTCCTCAGGTTTGACCTGATAAGGGTTGATCAGCGACGCCATGATAAAGCCACCAAACAGGTTCAGCACCAAGGCAGTCACTACATAGCGCGGATCTAGCATCACCATGTAAGCGCCCACAATCGCCATTGAGACCGTCGACATGGCTGAGGTACACAGCGTATACAGGCGGTGCTCCGGCAGCAGGCCGAGCTGTTTTTTCACCGAGATGAACACTTCAGACTGGCCGAGGATCGCCGAAGCCACCGCGTTATAGGATTCCAAGCGCCCCATGCCGTTGACCTTGCTCAGCGCCAGGCCGATGTACTTGATGATAAAGCCCAGGATACGCCAGTGTTGCAGGATGCCGATCAGCGCGGAGATAAACACGATGGGCAGCAAAACGGACAGGAAGAAAGAGATCTCACCGTGATTCACCAAACCACCAAAGACGAAGTTTACCCCTTCGTTGGCATAGGACAGTAAATTGCCAAATACCCCGGCGATCACGCCAATCACTTTGTTGCCTACGTCGGTCTTAAGCAGCAGTGCGGTCATCAAAAACTGGCAGGCCAGCATGACGAAAATCGGACGATAGCGGATGTTTTTGCGATCGTTGCTCACTAAAAGTGCCAAAATACAGATAGTAACGATACACACTATCCCTATGATATATTTCATCTTTTCCCCAAAATTATCTGTGAACTTTTACGTTCCGTTGCCGAGCCTTGTACCCTGACGTTTGCCGGGAACTAATGATGTTATTATCGAAACATAACACAGACAATATGTTATTAAAGTTACACCGATCACATTTAAAAATGACAATAGCCTTAAAATACATATATGTAACATGTTGTACTTATCACTAACATTAACTTGATTAGGGAATAGGCAGGGATGAACATTGTTGGGGGTGAGTGTTTCGATCTCTGGTATCGGGCATTTTGGGGAAGAAGGGAGAATGCTGGCGCAGGAAGGTAGCCCTGCCCTTGCTTGAAATTAGAGCAATCGCTCGGCTTTGTGACAGAAACCCATTGACGACACAGGGCCAAATACGGTTTAATGCGCCCCGTTGCCCGGATAGCTCAGTCGGTAGAGCAGGGGATTGAAAATCCCCGTGTCCTTGGTTCGATTCCGAGTCCGGGCACCATCATTTAGAAGAACCCGCCTATGGCGGGTTTTTTGCTTTCTGAGTGTGGGCTCTTCATCGAACTACGTTCGATTATGATCTACATCTCTGTAGCTCCCCCGTTGCGGGTCAACGCATAGCATTGTTAAATCTGTTCCAGACGGATTTTTCGGAGTCTAGGCCCCCTTTCCTGTTTTTATCATTGAGATAGATCTTTTCAGAAAGCCATCACAAAACAAACGAATCCATCGTATTACCAGTCTCATATAACTCCTTTCTCAACTGGGTTAAAAGCTCAACCAAAGCACTCTGCAAAAATAACGAAAAACCCTCTTTCCCCAGAGTATTTTG
Source organism: Serratia sp. 3ACOL1 (assembly GCF_003668775.1). Lineage (NCBI taxonomy): Bacteria > Pseudomonadati > Pseudomonadota > Gammaproteobacteria > Enterobacterales > Yersiniaceae > Serratia > Serratia sp. 3ACOL1. The sequence continues at coordinate 3,596,126 of NZ_CP033055.1, forward strand.
ATAAACAGGTGCAGGAATAAATCGTTTCATCTCTTGGTAAAATTCAACCCCAGAGATAATACTTGGCAGAGAGTCAATTCGCGCTTGGAGTTTCTCTCTAAAATCCTCAATACGGTAGTCCGACAATTTCTTACTCACCAGCGCCGAATTTAAACTTGCCCCCTGTTGCTTAAGCCACACCAGATCCCACATATCCCGATAGCGAATATGCTTGGTCGAAGCAGGGAAAGCGAGCAGTTTATCCGCCATCACTTCGTCTAATGTTTCAACGTTAATTAATATATCGCTGTATCCGTCCGGCAATACGGAGTAGTTACGCACCAACTGCCTGACAGTGCGAGTGTAGGCGGTAACATTGGCTACTTCAATCTTAATACGCTGCCGGGGAATATCGCGTCGTTCGGGTGCGGTAGTGACCGAAATCTGCCATTTATCAACGTTGACTTCCGCATAGGCTGGCTCGTTACGCAGCTCTTTCGGTTCTTTAACCGTCACTTCCAGTCCGTAGCGGTTACCGAGGTAATCCTCAATACACTCTTTCATTTCAGCCAGATCAGCCGAACAGAATTCAGTTCCTCCGGCAAAGTCCAGATCTTCACTGAAACGGTTTGAGTTGTAACATAGCCTGAGTGAAGTTCCCCCCTGAAACGTCAGGCTCTTCAATAATCCGGCTTCAGACAGGCAGAACAATATATCGTAATGCAGCAGTTCTTTTTCCACCACAGGCCGGAGCGCCGCCAGTCCATTCTGCCGAATTGCCTCTGTAACCAGAGTGTCAAAAATGATACGTTTAGACATTCGTCAGCTCCGTGTTATCAATTAAATGAGTGTTGCGCCCAACCCGGAGCAAATCTCTGACTGCCGTTTCTTTTTTGGCAAAGCGGATGGGGGATTTTGTTTCAATCGTCCCGGCCAGAATATCATTGACGGAACGTGCCGTATGGGTCAATTCAATAACTCCCCATGGCGTTTGATATTCACCACTTCGCCCGGTAGTCATGACCGTTAAGCGATCAATTGGGATTTGCGAGATTACCCCATATTGCGACAGCGCGGATTCCAGGCTGACATAGCTATACTCACCCCGACGCAGGGTTTTAACAATGTGCTCAAGAATATAACTATCCTGTGTGGCACGATTGTAAACATACACACCATAGACCGCACGCGTGAGAATGTCGCTTTCCACCAAACGCTTAATTGACGCTTTCAGTGCCCGCTCCGACTCATCGGGGAAGATTTTGCCAAAGTCGCGCAAATGAAAAACGTAACGCCCGTTACGGCTGAACTCATCCAGTTTGTTGATGGCTGTCAGTTTGTTCATTGCCACACCTTTACATGAAAGACCTTTACATGAGTATTTTTTGTACACACAAGAGAGTTTAGCACGGTTATCTATACAAAAATAACATTTATTTGTGTCTTTTTAGTAAAGATGAAGACACTATTCTACTTTTGAATTTGTTCATCGTTTCGCAGGAGAGGTTGAAGGGTACGGATCTGGAATACACGTGCTCTGAGAATGAAACCATTACAAAATGGTTCAGCCATGCGCTTGCCAGTATCCATACCCCGGAAGCGATTGAGCTAATCAAGAAGTTCTCTCACTCCGACGATCCCGGTGTCGCAAAAGAGATGACCTATCGCTTGGCAAAAATAAAGGCATAATCTTACTGGATTAGCCAACAACTTAGCCGAAAGTGGTGGAATAGGTGGTCCCCCCCACTAGGCAGAGAGGGTCAGATGAAAAACCAGCAAGTAAGCTTAAAAACCATCCCAGAGCCACAAAAGGACTGCACTGGCGTGCCCGTTGCACTAACGGACGAAACCATCCAACAAAGAAAGAGCAACATCCTCAGCAGGATGAAGCAACGTGGGCTTGATCAACTGGTGATTTACTGTGATGTCGAGCACGGCGGCAATTTTGAATATCTGGTCGGCTTTTTCACCCGCTTTGAAGAAGCCTTGCTGGTGATCAACGCCGATGGCGAAATGACGCTGGTGCTGGGGAACGAGAATCTCAATAAGGTCAGCAAAGCGCGGATCCAGGCCAAGGCGGTACACCTATCTCAATTTTCATTGCCAAATCAACCCGGTAGAAACGATAAGTCGATTAAAGAGCTGCTGGTTGAAGCCGGCATTCGGGAAAATGCCCGCACCGGCCTGGTTGGCTGGAAGATGTTTACCAACGGGCCAGAGATCGACAAGAAAATCTACGACCTCCCGTCATTTATTGTCGATACCCTCCGCAACATTGTCGGTGATGAAGCCTGCTTATCCAATGAGACCGACTTGTTTATCGGCGAGCACGGGGTAAGAACGGTCAATAATGCCAACGAGGTGGCTCACTACGAGTATGGTGCTGCATTAGCCTCCGATTGCATTCTGGATGCGATGAATAAGCTGGCCCCAGGCGTCACAGAGCAGCAGTTAGGGGATTGCCTGGTACGCTTTGGCCAGCACCCGAGTATCGTCACCATTGCTTCCAGCGGCCCACGCTTTATCAAGGGTAATCTGTTCCCAACCGACAACACCGTGAAGTACGGTGATACGATCTCGTTAACCGTTGGCTATCGCGGCGGGGCCTCAAGCCGGGCGGGTTATGCGGTAAATGCTGATGGTGAGTTATCAACAGAGGCGAAAAACTATCTGGATGCGGTCGCCAAGCCCTACTTCTCTGCCTATGCCCACTGGCTTGAAGTGATTAGCGTTGGCATGCGTGGCGGCGAGCTGTTTGATCACGTGGAAGCGGTCTTACCACGCTCAAAGTACGGTTGGTCACTGTGCCCAGGGCACTTGACCGCTGAAGAAGAGTGGATGTCTTCACCCATTTACCAAGGCTCTCGGCAAAAGCTGTTGAGCGGCATGATCCTGCAGATTGATATTATCCCTTCAGTGCCCAACTTTGGTGGCGTTTCTGCCGAAAGCACCGTGCTACTGGCGGATGAACAGCTGAAGTTGGAGATCCAACGGCAGTATCCACAGCTATGGCAGCGGATGCAGCAGCGTAGAAAATACCTGGTCGAAACGTTGGGGATAACGCTGTCAGCAGATATCTTGCCGATGTGCAGCACGGTTGCCTATTTGCGCCCTTATTTGCTGGACAAGGACAGCGCTTTTGTCTGCCAGAGCTGAGCGACCAGCCATATCGCGTATGACTTTGGCAGAGAGCGGCAACGAGTAACTCAGGTCAACAAAGTGTCAAAGGCTAACGAAAACAGTGCAGTTTCATAGGATGTTGAGGCGCTGGATAATACGTATTCCTCCCCAATGTCCTGTGAGTACAAGTACCAACGTTTTTCAGCCACGTCGACGGTTAAGCCATTGGCAAAAGGGTGAGGTAAGGTAAACGTGGTCGGAGATAAAGCAAAACCCCGGCCATCCGCTTTTATGATGGCTTCTTTCAACGACCACAGACGAAAGAAATCAACGTTTTCCCCCTGAACAAGTTGTGTAAACTCCTCAGGGGTGAGCACTTCCTGGTAGTCATGTATGTCAATCGGGACTCTTTTTTCCACATCAACGCCGATATCCCCCTGCGTAGTATAGGCACACACGGCCCAGTCCCCCGCATGGGAAAGATTAAAAGCCCCTTTCATTCCCATCACCGCAGGTTTGCCATAGCGGTTATAGTGCAGCTTGGGAAAATGACTTCCCTGATACCCAACATGTTTTTTTAATGCATAACGTAGCAGCATTCTACCTAATAATGACCGACGTTTATCGTCATCAAATCTAAACCGATCGAAGAGGATCCGTTGGTCTTTATCAAGATAATCCCGTTGCGAATAAAGCAGTTCGCTGCTTAGCTCGTCAATACGAGAGCAGTAGATATAATTGGTCATGTTGTTTAGCCCTTCACCTACAGTATGCTGGGCAGGTAATAGAACCCCTGCCCAGCGCCAAGAAAGCAATTAGCGGATGTGGCTAATCAACTCATCCTCCTTTTCTAGCAAGGTAAAGTGACTGGCTGCTATTTCAAAGAGCTGTAGTTGGGCAATGTTTTCAACACCAGCATCAACGTTGTTAAACCGGTATTGTTGATACTCCTCATAACCGATCTCCTCCGTCGCCTTAAACAACACGATCTGCGTATGTTTTAATACGGCAGATAGTGGCTTTATATTCAATACCTTATCGCTTACGACAACCGATTCGACATTATGTCTTAAATAATGTGGAATTTGTAACCGCTCCATCATAGAGTCCAGGTTAAAGGATGACTCATTGCGCTGATAATGATCTTCACTTAACAACCAGGTATCCAGCAGATAGACCGTGATCGCCTTAACCCCACGCGCTTCTAAATAGGCCGCGATCTCCAGTGCAATCTTCCCGCCCAACGACCAACCTAATAAGGTGACCGGTTGGCTGACATCAAGAATGCGATCGATATGCTCCAGATAATAACGCGCCAACTCATCAAGCTGCTCGATCTTCTGCTCATGATAGAAGTTATATGAATCAACCCCATAACAGCAGTAACGCTCACTCAGCCTATTGGCCAAGGATTGGTAGACCGAACAGTTCCCCATCCCAGGGTGAACCATAAACATCTGTGGTTTTTGCGTTACCGTATTAAATGGCACTATCACCTCAAAGGACTTCCCTTGAGCCTGTGCAATGGCTTGCGATAACTCGCTGAGGGTGCGCGCATTGATAATATCAAGCAGACGTATTTTAACCCTCAGCACCTGGTTAATCCGGTTATTCAACCTCATCGCCAGGATACTGTTGCCGCCCAGCGCAAAGAAGTTATCCTCCATGCTGATTGCCTCAAAGGAAACTTGCAGCGTATCGGCGAGTAACTCACACAGCGTTTTTTCAACCTTGTTTTCCGGTGCCACATAGGTCACGGAATGGGTTATTTGCGGCTCAGGTAACAACCTTCTGTTCAACTTACCGTTGGAGGTCACCGGCAGCGCCGTCAAATGAACAAATACGCTAGGCACCATATAATCTGGCAGGGTTTCCCGCAGATGAGCGCATAGCTTTTCGGTGGAAATTTCCTGCGCGGCAACATAATAAGCCACCAGATATTTATCGTTGCTGCCACGCTCACTGGCGATCACCACCGCATGATTAACGTCCGGATAACTGGCCAGGCGCGTCTCGATTTCGCCCAGCTCAATACGGTAACCGCGCACTTTAACCTGGAAGTCATTGCGGCCCAGATATTGGATATTGCCATCGGCTAAATAGCGAACTACATCGCCGGTTTTATACATCCGGCCATTGTAACCCCGTCGCTTTTCCTCATTGCTCTGGAATGGATTGATTAGGAAAGCCTTATCCGTCAATAGCTTATTATTCATGTAACCTCTAGCGACACCGACGCCACCAATGAATAACTCGCCAATAGCCCCCGGTGGAATGGGTTGCATTTGTGCATTCAGCACATAGGCGGAAGTATTGTCGATCGGCTTACCGATTAACACATCCTTGATGGAGCGTGCGTTACAGTCGTAGAACAACACATCCACCGTTGCTTCAGTTGGGCCATAGAGATTGTGGATCTGGCAATGCGGCAGTAAACGCTGGCATTTTCTGACTTCCCCCACGTTTAACGCCTCTCCGCTGCAAAACAGATAGTTAAGGCTGCCCAGTTTTGCCTGCAACGCGCTCTGCCCTTCCAGGGTTTCAAGGAATGCCGACAGCATTGAGGGGACGAAATGGAGCGTCGTTACCTGTTGCTGTTCAATCAGTTCTGCCAGATAAACATTATCTTTATAGGCCTCCTGCGAGGCAAAAACGATACAGGCCCCGTACCAGTTAGCCCAGAACAGCTCCCACACTGAAACATCGAAGGTGTAGTTGGTCTTTTGCAAGATACGATCCTGCGCCGTGATCGGATATTGCTTGTGCATCCAGACAATACGGTTGATCACACTGTGATGCTCTAGCATGACGCCTTTAGGATTGCCCGTGGTGCCGCTGGTATAGATGATGTAAGCCAAATCGCTAGACCGCACCGATGAAGGCTGGTTTTCGCCTGGGTAGCGGGCAATATCGGATGACGTTTCCCGATCGGCGACATCGATAACGGTTCTGCCGGTTGCCGCTAGCGCTGCGGCTTTCTCGTCGCCGGGGTGTGCCGTCAAGATGATATCGATACCGGCGTTGTCCAGCATGTAGCTGACCCGGTCATCCGGCGCCAGTGGATCCAGTGGAACGTAAGCGCCCCCCGCCTTGAGAATGGCCAGTATCGCGACCTGCATATGCTCAGAGCGGTTTAAACACAGCGCCACCAGATCGCCGGTGCGGACAGCAAAGCGTTCTCTCAAGTAAACCGACAAGCGGTTAGCCCGTTCATTCAACTGCCGATAGGTCAGGCTCACACCCTCAAACACCAGAGCGATATTCTCTGGGGTTCTCGCTACCTGCGCCTCGAACATCCCGTGGATCGTCATCTCCCGTGGGTAGTCGCATTCGGTGCGGTTCCCTTGGAAAATGATTTGCTCGTATTGCGCCGAATCCAGGTACTGAAGCTCAGCGAGGGAACGCCCCTGACTGCACAGCGTACCCAGTTGGCGCAGGATATGCTGGTAGGTCGCAATGTAGTTCTGCATCGTTTGCCCGTTGAACAGCGCCGTCGCATAGTTGAAGACGCCACCGATCGCCTCTTCACTGTCGTCCAGCATCACGGTCAAATCGAACTTCGCTGCCCGATACGCCCCTTCTTGCGCGTCATACTGCTCAAACAGGCTTTCTCCTTCGGTCCGTCCCGCTGCGCCAAACGATTGGAGACTGAACATCACCTGGAATATCGGGTGCCTTGAACTGTCCTTTTCCGTTTTCAGCACTTCCACCAGTTTTTCAAAAGGCAGATCCTGGTGGGTATGCGCTTCACTGACCTGCTGGCCCGTTTCGCCAATAAATGCTCTGACCGTTTGGCTGACGTCTATCTGCCTTCTCAGGACCAGCGTATTGACAAACAGGCCCATGGTGTCTTCCACCCCCGGGTAATGCCTGCCCGCTATCGGCGTCCCCAACACGATATCCTGCTGGTTACTGTAAACCCCCAGCAGCAGGTAATAGCCGCTAAGCAATACCGTATACAGGCTAACGTTCAACGAGGCGGCCAATGCCCGCAGCTCGGCACTGGTCGAAGCATCCAACTGGAAGGTGATATCGTCGCCGCGGTAATCCAACTGCAGTGGGCGCACATGGTCCGTCGGCAGGTTGAGCGGTTCATGGTCCGCCAGTTGCCCGTGCCAGTAGGCCAGTTGCTTGTCCAGCGTGGCACCTTGCAGGTGTTGACGCTGCCATAGCGCAAATTCCCGGTACTGCACCGGCGGTGCCGGGAGTTCATTGCTGGCCTCTCCGGTGAACACGCGGTAATAGTGCAGCAACTCTTTTAGCAGCAGATCTACCGACCAGCCGTCAAACGCGATGTGGTGAATAACGATGCTGAAGTAGTCTGCTCCCGCCAGCGTATAGCACTGGGCCACAATCGGGCATTCCTGCGCCAGGTCAAACACCCGGTGCTGATGCTCATGCAGCCGCGCATGCAGCGTTTGCACGCTGTCGCATGTTTCGTGCGGTATGCTCAGTGAGAATGTCTCGGCTGGCAGAATATGTTGATACCCCTGCCCGTCGGCATCGCACAGGATCAGGGTGCGCAGCACTTCGTGCCGGTCAACCACCTTCATCAGCGCCTGTGCCACTTTCTGCGGATCGGTACCGGCCTGCAATTTGAGCGTAAGCGGGATGTTGTAGGCATTGCTGCCTTCTTCATAACGGTCGATAAACCACAGGCGCTCCTGGGCAAACGACAGCCGCTGCTCCTCAGGCCGGGCGATCGACGGTGCCTGGATGATCTGGCTACCCTGCGCGGTATTGTCAATAAATGCCGCCAGCGCCCGGATGGATCTCAGGCGGAACAGGTCAGAGACATGCACGCTTTTTTCTAACGCGCGGGTCAAACGGCCCACCAGCTTGATCGCCAGAATGCTGTTGCCCCCCAGGCGATAGAAGTCGTCCAGCACGCTGAGGCTGTCCTGCGGGATGGCGAGCAGCTCGGCGAAGACCTCGGCCAGCTGCTGCTCGGTCGCCGTCTCTGGTGCTATCCGATCTGCCTGCGCTTCAAACGTCGGGACCGGCAAGGCGGCACGATCAACCTTGCCGTTGACGGTCATCGGTAGCGATAGCAGGTGAACCAGAGCCGACGGTACCATGTAGTCCGGCAGAACCTGCTGCAGATGGTCGCGCAACATCTCCTGTTCCAAGGGCTCCTGCGCGACGTAGTACGCCGTCAGATGGGTATGCCCCGCCGGGTTAGTGCTCGCCAGGACCAGCGCCTGCTGGATGGCAGGATGGTCGTTCAACCGGGCTTCGATCTCCCCCGGCTCAATGCGGAAGCCACGGATTTTAACCTGGAAGTCATTGCGGCCCAGGTATTCGATATTACCGTCCGGCAGATAACGGCCCCGGTCCCCGGTTTTATAAAGGCGGGCGTTTTCACCACGGCTACGCTCGGCATCACTGCGGAACGGATTGGCAATAAACGCGTCCGCTGTCGCCTGCGGATTATTCAGATAACCGCGCCCAACGCCAGCGCCACCGATATATAGCTCACCGATCGCACCTTGTGGGACGGGGCGCAGGTGGTGATCCAGCAGATAAACACAAACGTTGTTGATCGCCTTGCCGATATTGGTATTGGCATCGCCAGGTTGATAGATCCGCGCCGTCGCCCACACGGTGGTTTCGCTAGGCCCGTAACCGTTGATCAACCGGACTCCAGCCTCACAGTAGCGGTCAATCATCGCCGCGTCGAGACACTCCCCACCAACAACCAGCGTGGACAGCTCCAGGAGTTCATTTTGTGCCAGTAACGCCGGAGGAATAAAGGCGAACTCGATGGCATGATCCCTGATATAGGCAGAGAGCGCGATAAAGTCGAGACGTTGCTGTTCTGCCAGAATATGCAGGCAATGGCCATTCAACAAGGCACAGAAGACATCCAGCGCATGAGCATCGAAAACATATTCCGAGTACCACAGCGTGTTTAGCCTGGCAGCCTGCTCATAGCCCGTAGGCATACCTAGCAGGTCTGACTGCCCTTGCGCCAGGTTGATTAACGAGTGATGTTCAATCATCACCCCTTTTGGCCGGCCAGTGGTGCCGCTGGTATAGATGATATAAGCCAAATCGTCTGGCTGGGTGCGTGACTGCACGTTGCTGTCATCGATCTGCGCCAGCCTGTTGGCCAGTTGCGGGTTATCAATATCCAGCAGAGGGAAACCACAGCCAGCGATGCGTGCACCATAATGCTGCTGTGTCAGGATCAGCACCGGTTTAACGTCGTCGACCAGCAGGCTCAAGCGCTCCAACGGTGCCTGAGGGCTAATCGGGACATAGGCCGCCCCGGCCTTGAGCACGGCCAGCATGGCAATGACCATATGGGTCGACTTATCAAAATAGAGGGCAATCGCGCTGTCAGGCTGTATCGCAAAGTTCGCCTGCAGATAAGCCGCCAACTGGTTCACCCGCTGATTTAACTCGCAATACGTCAACCGCGTATCCTGATACACCAACGCCAAAGCATCAGGTGTTCTGGCCGCCTGCTCTTCAAACATCTGACCGACCCGTTTATGTCGCTCCACGGCAACCTGAACCCGCGGCTGGTTTGCTACCAGCTGCGTATAGTTGTCCTGCGTCAGCAGCGATAACGCCTGGGGAACAATGGCCGGGTCTGCGATCAACTGCTGTACGGTGAGCCGTATTCCTTGCAGCACGCCCTCAATGGCCGAGCGGCTGAACAGCTCGCCCGCATAGTTGATCTTGAACTCAATCCGTCCATCCTGTTCATACACCATGATGCCCAGCGGGTAATCCAGTTTTTCATCACTGTCCTCAAACTCGAGTTTGAACAGGCTCTCGCCGTTATCGGCAGGCACCGGATAGTTTTCAAACACGAAGAGCGAGTTGAACAGCCGTATCCCCGCCTTTTGCAGCGTGATCAGGCTGATATTGCTGTAGCTATTGATGTCATTAATATGGGCCTGCAGGCGTTTGACATTCTCAATAATCGCATCATCGGTGTGTGCCAGAACCACAGGCAACGTATTGATATATAGACCAACAGAGCGTTCAATCTCCTCCACCGGCAGGTTACGACCAGACACCGTCATGCCCACGATCGTCACGTCCGCATGGCTATAAAGACTGAGCTGTTGGTGCCAGCAATACTGCATCAGCGCATTCAACGTCACGCCATGCTGCCGCGAGAGCGCCTTCAGCCCGTGGTAAAGCTCACCAGCCAATGCGGTCGATACCGTCTGGGGATCTTGCAGGTGTTTATATTCACTTAAATTGACGTGTTTCATCTCCGGCTTTAGCAGGCCGGTGAGATTCTCTTGCACCTCTAAGCCACCCAGATAGTTGTGCCAGAACTGCTCGGTTTCCTGGTTAACCGTCTGTAGCAATGCCTGTGCCTCCAGATAGCTTTGATCTGCGGCTTGCTCTGGCGCGCTTCCCTGTTGCAGGGCCAGATAATTTTGGTGCACGTCATTGAGCAAGATCGGCAGGCTCCAGCCGTCCAGAATCGCGTGATGGTTATTAAACAGACAAATATAGTGATCGTCCGCGCACTTAACGATATACAGCCGGAATAACCCGCTAGCAGACAAATCGAAATGGGTCTGCTGATCCTGCTTGACGAGTTCAGCCACGGTGCTTGCTCGTGCACGTTCGTCCTGCTCACTGATATCGATAAACTGCCAACCAAAGGTGCCTTGCTGATCGACAATCTGCACAAACTCTTCCTGCCAGGAGAATCTTAGCCGCAGCGCCGGATATTTCGCCTGGCTGCATTGCCACGCCCGTTTTAACAGCTCGACATCCAACGCATTGCGATAGTGCCAGACCATTTGCGTACGGTAGGCGTTGTCGATATCGCCTTGCAGGACGTAATGATAAATAAATCCTTGTTGCAGGCTGTTAGCCGGATAAATCGCCGCCACCTCTTCATCCTGCTGGAGGCGCGCTAACAATTCACCGGAGACCACACCCTTAACATCAGACTCGGTGAGATAAGAGCGAGTTGACCGCTTAAGCTCGTCGATCAACTGGATTAACCGCTGGCGATAAGTCGTGGCAAACAGTTCGAGCTGTTCCGGGCTGAGATCACCCTCGACCAGGAACTGTAATTGGCCATTGAGCACACCGCCGTTCAGCGCTAAGAAGTCCGTTGTGCGGTTATTCGCTGATAATGCCAACCCCGTAGATTCCTGAACAAACGCCCACTCGCCATCTCGTTCATCGCCATCGAACTGGCCAAGGTAGTTGAAGGTCACGGCGGGCAATGCCTGCGCATCATAGCCAACCAGCACGCCATAGCCAAAGCCATGATGAGGAGGGGTTCGTAGCCTGTCTTTAATCAGCGGTAAATTGCGTACAAGGTCACGCTGCTCAATACGCAGATTGACCGGATACATGCAGGTAAACCAACCGACGGTATTGTTGATATCCACATCGTCAAACATCGCCTCTCGGCCATGTCCTTCCAGCAGGACATACTGGCTGTCACCGCCAACCACCTGCGACAACGCATCCGCCAGTACGGTCAGCAGAATATCGTTCACCTCGGTGTGATAAACATGATGAAGGTCTCGCAACAGACAACCGGTGTGCTCTGGCGACAGGCTTATCATCGTACGATTGAGCGTCCCCACGCGATGGGCGTCCAAACGCTGGTGCCAGCCGTCCAAATCCGTGGTCAGGTTATCCCAGTAATGCCTCTCATCCCTATGGTTGTTCACGGCAACGGCTGGGTAGTTTTGCAGTGAGTTGACCCATTGGCGGTAACTCGTGCCTTTCTGGCCCAGGATAGTTTGCGCATCAACCGTCGCATCCAGGTTATCGCCTTGTGCGGCAAAGAACTGGTAAAGCGTGCGTAAGTCTTGGTTAATAATCCGCCAGCTGACCGCATCAATATTGAGATGGTGTACCGCCACATGGATACGCGCAGTCTCGTCAGCGTAGCCCGCAATATAACCGATATGGAACAGTGGCCCTTCTGTCAGGCAAAAACGGTTCTGCCAGGCCGTCAACTGCGCATCGAGCTGAACGGCTGTGAAGTCCTGTTGATTGATCGCATCAAATGGCAACGTCGCTATCGTTTGACGGTAGTGGCCGGCAGCGGCATCTTTCGGGTAAACGGCCCGCAAAATATCATGGTATTCAACCAGTTTCGCCACGCTCAAACGCAGTAGCTCAACGTTTAACGTGGGCACTTTAACCATAAATGCCTGGTTCCAATGCCCAGCATCAGGCAATTTCCCCGATTCGACGGCCTGGAAGAACCAGCGCTGGATCGGCGCCAAGGGTAGCTCATCCATCAGCATACCTGCCTCTGACTGGATAACCGGCAAATTGTCACCCTGACGTTGCAGCAGGTAAGTGCTCAATGCCTTGGCCGTTCTGTGGGCAAAGATGTCTTTCACCGTGAGATGGTGGCCAGACAACTTTTTGAGTTTGTTCGCCAGTTGGATACTGCTGATACTGTCCCCGCCCAAGCGGAAGAAATCATCGGTGACCCCCACCGCATAATCCTTCAGCTGTAATACCTCCGCAAATACGCGGCAGATCAGCATTTCACTCTCGTTGGCTGGGGCCACGTAGTTCACCTCGTCCGTTAATATCGGCAGAGGTAAGGCTTTGCGATCCAACTTATTGTTCATGTTCATCGGCAATGCCGTTAAATGAACAAACGCGGTGGGGATCATGTAGGCAGGTAAACGCTGTTGCAGATGCTCAGACAGCACATCTGCTGGCAATGCGTCTGGTGCAACATAATAGGCTACCAGGTACTTTTGCCCCGAGTCATGCTCCAGCGCCAGGACCACTACCTGTTCAATCTGTGGGTACTGGGCCAGACAGTTTTCGATTTCGGCCAATTCGATCCTGAAGCCACGGATCTTCACCTGTGCATCATTACGCCCAATATAGTCAATCTTTCCGTCGTTCAGGTAACGGACTAAATCGCCCGTTTTATACAGCCGATCGTGACGTCCTCGCGCTTTATCTTCATCACTTTGCAATGGATTGACGATAAACGCCTGACGAGTCGCCTCTGGGTTATTTAAATAGCCACGGCCTACACAGTCACCACTGATATAGAGTTCACCCACGGCACCCGCAGGGAGCGGCCGTAGACAACTGTCCAGAATATAAGCGTCAGCATTGCCTATCGGCCGGCCAATGATGGTGTTGCTATCGCCCGTTTGGTAAACGTTCCTGGTGACAAAGACCGTGGTTTCCGTCGGGCCATAGCAGTTAACTATTTTTACCCCCTGAGCGCTATAGCGCTCTATCACGCTGCTACTGGCTACCTCTCCACCCAGGATTAGCGTGGAAAGCGCCAGTGTTTCATTGTTATTTAGCAATGCAGGAGGCACAAAGCCGATATCAATGGCATGTTGTTTAATGTAGGCAGCCAGCGCCGCGAAATTCAAACGTATCTCTTTAGACAAGACATGTAAGCAATGACCGGTCAGCAACGGGCTGAACACATCCAGGACATGCGCGTCAAAGGTATAATTTGAATAGAAGAGGTAACTTTTTGTCGGCTCTCCGGCCTGGCAGATCTCAGTGCCAAAGATACTCCGCTGCGCCTCCACAAGATTGGCGACAGAATGATGCTCAATCATCACCCCTTTAGGGGTGCCCGTCGTCCCGCTGGTATAGATGACATAAATCAGATTGTCAGGTCTGGTTTGGGTTGCCACATTAACCACCGGGTGGCTGGCAGCCTGCGCAATCAACTCAGGATCGTCCACGCACAGCAGCGCCGTCTGCTGTGGATTAATCAGTTTGGCCAGCGCCTCTTGCGTGCCCAACTCCGTCAGAATAACGCGGGAATGAATATTTTCTATCGTCCAGAGCATTCTCTCCGCGGGCATATCGGGGCTAAGCGGTACATAGGCGGCTCCGGCTTTCAATACCGCCAGGATACTCACGATCATGCGCTCCGATCTTTCCAGGCAAAGCCCGATCAGATGGTCCGGTTGTAAAACAAACTGCGCTCTCAAGTAAGCCGCCAACCGGTTGGCACGTTCATTCAACTGCCGATAGGTCAGGCTCACGCCCTCAAACACCAGTGCGATATTCTCTGGGGTTCTCGCTACCTGCGCCTCGAACATTTCGTGGATCGTCATCTCCCGCGGGTAGTCGCATTCGGTGCGGTTCCCCTGGCAGATGATTTGCTCGTATTGCGCCGTATCCAGGTACTGAAGTTCCGCAAGGGAACGCCCCTGACTGCACAGCGTACCCAGTTGGCTCAGGATATGCTGGTAGGTCGCAATGTAGTTCCGCATCGTTTGTCCGTTGAACAGTGCCGTCGCATAGTTGAAGACGCCACCGATCGCCTCTTCACTGTCGTCCAGCATCACGGTCAAATCGAACTTCGCTGCCCGATACGCCCCTTCTTGCGCGTCATACTGCTCAAACAGGCTTTCTCCTTCGGTACGTCCTGTGGCGCCAAACGATTGGAGACTGAACATCACCTGGAATATCGGGTGCCTTGAACTGTCTTTCTCCGCTTTCAGCACTTCAACCAGTTTTTCAAAAGGCAGATCCTGATGGGTATGCGCTTCACTGACCTGCTGCCCCGTTTCGCCAATAAATGCTCTGACCGTTTGGCTGACGTCTATCTGCCTTCTCAGGACCAGCGTATTGACGAACAGCCCCATGGTGTCTTCCACCCCCGGGTAATGCCTGCCCGCTATCGGCGTCCCCAACACGATATCCTGCTGGTTACTGTAGACCCCCAACAGCAGGTAATAGCCGCTCAGCAATACCGTATACAGGCTAACGTTCAACGAGGCGGCCAACGCCCGCAGTTCGGCACTGGTCGAAGCATCCAACTGGAAGGTGATATCGTCGCCGCGGTAATCCAATTGCAGTGGGCGCACATGGTCCGTCGGCAGGTTGAGCGGTTCATGATCCGCCAGTTGCCCGTGCCAGTAGGCCAGTTGCTTGTCCAGCGTGGCCCCTTGCAGGTGTTGGCGTTGCCACAACGCAAATTCCCGGTACTGCACCGGCGGTGCCGGGAGTTCATTGCTGGCCTCTCCGGTGAACACGCGGTAATAGTGCAGCAACTCTTTTAGCAGCAGATCCACCGACCAACCGTCAAACGCGATGTGGTGAATAACGATGCTGAAGTAGTCGGCTCCCGCCAGCGTATAACTGCTGGCTGCAATTGGACACTCCTGCGCCAGGTCAAATACCCGGTGCTGATGCTCGTGCAGCCGCGCATGCAGCGCTTGCACGCTGTCGCATGTTTCGTGCGGTACGGTCAGTGAGAAGGTCTCTGCTGGCAGGATCTGTTGATAACCCTGCCCGTCGTCGTCACACAGGATCAGGGTGCGCAGCGCTTCATGACGCGCGATCACCTTCATCAGGGCCTGGGCCACTTTCTGCGGATCGGTACCGGCCTGCAGTTTGAGCGTAAGTGGGACGTTGTAGGCGTTGCTGCCTTCTTCATAACGGTCGATAAACCACAGGCGCTCCTGGGCAAACGACAGCCTTTGTTCCTCAGGTCGGGAGATCGACGGTGCCTGGATGACCTGGCAGCCTTGCGCTTCGCCGTCAATAAATGCCGCCAGCGCCCGGATGGATCTCAGGCGGAACAGGTCAGAGACGTGCACGCTTTTTTCTAACGCGCGGGTCAAACGGCCCACCAGCTTGATCGCCAGGATACTGTTGCCCCCCAGGCGATAGAAGTCGTCCAGCATGCTGAGGCTGTCCTGCGGGATGGCGAGCAGTTCGGCGAAGACCTCGGCCAGTTGCTGCTCGGTCGCCGTCTCTGGTGCTACCCGGCCTGCCTGCGCCTCAAACGTCGGGACCGGCAAGGCCGCGCGATCGACCTTGCCGTTGACGGTCATCGGTAGCGACAGCAGGTGAACCAGGGCAGACGGTACCATGTAGTCCGGCAGAACCTGTTGCAGATGGGCGTGCAACACATCTTGCTTCAATGGATCCTGTGCGACGTAGTATGCCGTCAGATGGGTATGCCCCGCAGGGTTAGTGCTCGCCAGGACCAGTGCCTGCTGGATGGCAGGATGGTCGATCAGCCGGGCTTCGATCTCCCCTAGCTCAATACGGAAGCCACGGATTTTAACCTGGAAGTCATTGCGGCCCAGGTATTCGATGTTACCGTCCGGCAGATAACGGCCTTGATCCCCGGTTTTATAAAGGCGGGCGTTTTCACCACGGCTGCGTTCGGCGTCACTGCGGAACGGATTGGCAATAAACGCGTCCGCTGTCGCCTGCGGATTATTCAGATAGCCGCGCCCAACGCCAGCGCCACCGATATACAGCTCACCGATCGCCCCCTGTGGGACGGGGCGCAGCTGTTCGTCGAGTATATACAGCTGGGTATTACTGATTGGCTGACCGATAGGAACGGTGTAATCAAACGCCTGCGTCGCCGTGTTGGTCAAATAGGCCGTAGCGTAGGTTGTCGTTTCCGTCGGCCCGTAAACATGCACCAACTTGACCTGAGGATAAAGCGTTCTGAAACGATTAACATGGTTAACGGACACCTGCTCACCGCCGAACAGCAGGTAGTTCAACCGCTGCAACCCAGGCAGTTCAGCATCCACCAGCGTATTAAAGAAGGCGGTCGTGGCAAAGAAATTGCTGATCTGACGATCGACAATCAGCTGAGAGAGACGGTCTAAGTCCAGGATATTTGGCTTATCGGCAATCACCAACGCGGCGCCATTTAACAACGCGCCAAAGATGTCATAAATGGAGGCATCAAACTGATAGCCTGAAATACCAAGAATGCGATCCTGTTCACCGATCTCAACATAGTTGGGATTAATCACCAGCCGGTTCACACAGCGTTGCTCTATCAACGTCCCTTTAGGGTATCCCGTCGTGCCACTGGTATAAATGACATACGCCAGGTCTTCGGGGCCGGTATTGCTGCATGGGTTATCTGTTGCACAGCGCGCCAAACGCGCGGTGGTATCTGGTGCGTCAAGAGGGATAAGCATGGCTCCGGGTGCCATCAGGTCTACCCTTTGCAAAGCCTGCCGTTGGCAAAGCACCGCTTTTACCTTGGCATCCGCGATAATATAGCTATTGCGCTCATCGGGGGAATCCGGATCCATCGGCACATAGGCCGCGCCCGCTTTCAGTATGGCCAGAATAGCAATGACCAACTGCTCACTGCGTTCAAGATAAAGACCCACGAGATCGTTGGCGCGCAGCTGGCAACATTGCTGCAAATAATGCGCTAGCTGGTTCGCCTGTTGATTTAACTGGGCGTACGTTAACACCACGTCGTTAAATTCTACGGCGACGCTGTCTGGTGAGGCGGCTACGCGAGCCTCAAACAACGCGGCGAGGGTTTTATCATGCTCGTAGGGCCTGCGGATATCATTCCACTGGTGGATTATCGTTTGATACTGCACCGCCTGTAGATAAGGCAACTCGGTTTGAGACTGAGAGGCACCCTGAACAATATTTTCTACCAACGTTCTCATCGTGTTCAGCAGCTGTTCGATCAGCACGTCGTCAAACAGTTCACCGGCATAATGCAGGCTCAATGCCAGGTGCTGCTGTTCCAGCACGGTCACTACCAACGGATAATCTTGTTTCTCGTTAGCGCTGGCAAAACGTAGCCGTAAATCGCTATCGATATCCCCACTGGGCATCGGGTAGTTTTCATAGACAAACAAAGAGTTAAACAGGCGTTTTCCTGCCGGTTGTAGCTGAGCCAGATTGACATGGCTGCGGGTATTCGCCTCGTTGATCGCGTCCTGCAGGTTTTGAATAGCCGTGAGGACCGACACAGAAGCCTGATGAGCGACGATCAGCGGCAGTGTGTTGATCAATAATCCTACCGTTTGATCAATGCCATCCACGGGCAGGTTACGGCCTGAAACCACCGTGCCAACGATGCTGGCCGCATTGCCAGAATAAATACTGAGCACTTTGTGCCAGCAATATTGTAATAGCGCATTAAGGGTTATTGCGTTCTCGGCGGTGAACGATTTCAGCTGTTGGTAACACGGTTCATCAAACATCAACTGCTGTGTTTTCGACGTTTTAATGTGCTTATATTCATTTAACTGAACGTGCTTCGCCTGCCCGCACAGCAAGATATTTAAATCTTCGGGTTCATCCTGTGCTGCCAGATAGTCTCGCCAGTAGGGTAAATGCTCGCTTTTGTGCGACTGTATATAGCGCTGAACCTGGTGGAAACCGTGGTCACATGCCTGCGGCAATGTGTCACCACGCAACAACGCCAGATAGAATTTATGCACCGCTTCAATCAGCAGCGGGTTACTCCAGCCATCCATGATGGCGTGATGACAGCTGAAAATGCAGCGGTAACGTTGATCCGCATTTTTGACCACATAGACACGGAAGATCCCGCTGATCGACAAGTCATAAGGCCTTGCTCGATCCTGGGCAGATAAATCAGAGAAGAAGGCTTGCTGTTGCTGCTCGCTTTTTCCGCTGAGGTCAAAGAAATGCCAGTTCAGAGCGGCATGGGCATCGACAATCTGCACCAACTCCTCATCCCAATTAAACCGCAGACGGAGCGTTGGATAATGCTGTTGCGCCTGCAACCACGCCTGCTTCAGACAGGCGATATCCAGCGCATTGTCATAGTCCCAGAACATCTGGGTATGGTAGGCATCGTCGACTTCACCCTGCGATAACGCGTGGTAAATAAAGCCTTCCTGCAAACTATTGGCCAGATAAACCGACTCCAGCTCAGTATCACGCTGCAGAGCGTCAAGGGTTGCTTGCGGTATTACCCCGTCAATATCTCGCGCGGTCAGATAGGTGCGGCTTTCCGCCAGCAAGCGCTCAATAACGCCTGCAATCGCCCCCTGGTAACGGCTCGCCAGGTGTTGCAATACGTCATCCGTCAGGTAACCGGAGAGGCGTATTCTCAGTTCCCCGCCAACGACACCACAGTTGACGCTAAGCAGATGCGCTTCGCCATTCTCATGCGCAACGGTTTGTCCGCTGTTTGTCGGGCTGAAGCACCATCCCTCCTGCTGCACCTCATCAAAGCGCCCTAAATAGTTAAAGCTAACCGGTGGCAGTTGGTCGGCGTCATACCCCATCAGCGGCGCAAATCCAACGCCCCGGCGCGGGATCCCGCCAACGGTCTCTTTGACGGTCACGATCCGTTGACGCCAGTCCCCCTCGCTGCTCAAGCGGACCGGGTACATAGTGGTCAACCAACCTACCGTACGGTTGATATCGACGCTGATATCGAGCGCTTCTCGGCCATGGCCTTCCAGCGTCAGGTACTGGGTATGCAGCCCGGTAAACTCATTGAGGATCTCAACGAAGCTGGCTAACAGAAGATCGTTAACCTGGGTATTGAACACATGATGTACCCCACCCAACAGAGGCTGCGTTAAGGTTTTGTTTAACGATAACTCGCGTTGGCTCAACGATGGCGAGGTGAAAAGCGGCGCTATCCGTTGGCGATAGTCACCCAGGCCGCCAATAACAGTACGCCAATAAAGCGTTTCCTCATTGGCTCCCTGATGGTTGGCATAATCCTGTACCTGGGCAGCCCACTGACGATAACTGGTGGGTTTATCACCTAAAATCTCAACGGGATCGCTAATGCTCGCCGCATTTGCTTCCAGCGCGCGATAAATCCTTTCCAGATCCTGTTTGATGATATGCCAACTTACCGCATCCATAATCAGGTGATGGAATGCAAAGTGCAGCTTCGCCCGCGGCGCATTTTCGCTTGTTATATAGCCAATATGGCACAGCTTGCCGCCGAAGATATCAAACTCACTTTGCCACCGCTCAAAGAGCGTAATTTGTTGCTCGGCATCCACGGGGTCATCAATAACCGACAGCGGTATTTCGCCGACGTCTGATTGGTAGTGCTGGCTGTAACCCCCGTTACCGTCACGCGTAAAGACCAGTCTCAGGGCATCATGATAGGCAAATAACAGCGCCAGGCTCTTGTTGAGTATGCCAATATCCAACGGGGGAACATCCAGCACAAAGGATTGGTTCCAGTGCTGATAAGCGGCAAAAGTCCCCTGATCGACACGATCGAAGAACCACTGCTGGATCGGCAGCAACTGTGCAGGGCCGCTCAACATCCCAGACTCGGAGAGATGTTTGATGTGATGTTCATCGCTATCCAGCACGATATTCCGGGCCAGTAAACGAACGGTTTTGCAGTCGAAAATATCTTTGACGCTGGCCGTCCCCTTTAGCCTTTGACGGATCATTCTCACCATCTGAATGGCGCTGATACTGTCGCCGCCCAGCTTAAAGAAATCGTCATTAACGCCGACCTGACCCGGCGCCTGGCCTAATATTTCACCATAGATCTGGCATAGCGCCCTTTCCATCTCATCGGCAGGAGCGACATAGTCATCCTGCCCGCTCAGATCGGGCAGCGGTAATGCCTTACGGTTTAATTTACCGTTAACCGTCATCGGGAACGCCGTTAAGTGAACATAGGCCAGCGGGATCATATAGTCAGGCAAAGCATCCGCCAGGTGCCCAATGATCTGCTCTTTGTCCAAAGCAACTTCCGCAACATAATAGGCAACTAACGACAGCGCTCCCGTCGGGAGCTTATGTGCAACGACCGCCGATTGGATAATCTGCGGAATTTGCACCAGCTGCATTTCAATTTCGCTTAATTCAATTCTGAAACCGCGGATCTTCAGCTGGGAGTCTCGCCTGCCGACATACTCAATGTGACCGTCGGCCAAGCGGCGGACAAGATCGCCGGTTTTATACAGCCGAGCCGCTTCATTGCGCTGTTTTTGCGCGTCGCTCTGGAAGGGGTTGGCGATAAAGGCGCGCTCGGTCTGCTGTGGATCATTCAGATACCCCCGGGCCAGGCCAACGCCACTGATATAAAGCTCACCGATCACACCGACGGGGACAGGTGCCAGGTGCTCATCTAAAACATGTACATCAAGATTCAGCAGCGGCAGGCCGATATTGAGGTTGCTATCGCCATTTTCGTAATAGTGCAACGTCGCACAGACGCTGCTTTCCGTCGGGCCATAGGCATTGATGACCGTGGTTCCCTGCGCACGATAACGTTGCATAATCTCACGATTACAAGGTTCACCGGCAACCACCAGAGTAGAGAGCGCTAACAGAGAGTTTTTATCCAATAACGCCGGGGGAATAGTGGCAATATCAATGCTGGCATCGGCAATATATGCCGCTAACGCGTCAAAATCCTTGCGCTTATCTTCCGGCAAAATATGTATCACATGGCCATTGGCAATCGCCGTAAACAACTCAGAGACATGAGCATCAAAAACATAGGCGGCATACCAAAGACATTGCTTTACCGACGCCTCGCCAGGTGCCAGGCCAAACGCTTCGCCCTGAACCCGCGCCAGATTGATTAAGCCCGCGTGTTCGATCATGACGCCTTTTGGCTTACCTGTCGTGCCGCTGGTATAAATAATATAGGCTAACTGCTTCAGATCTATAGCGATATCAAGGTTCTCTGACTGCTGCTGAGCAACCAGATCGCGCTGAAACTGTAGGTTATCAACGGCAATAATGGGCACCTGCGGCAGCTCTGCAATCTCATTCAAATAGCTCACGCTGGCGCTATCGCCCAAGATGGCTTTAGCTTGTGTGTCCTGCAGAATAAAACTTAACCTGTTCCCGGCCTCGCCAGAGTTAAGCGGAACATAGGCGGCACCAGTTTTGAGTATGGCAAGAATACATACGGGCATTGCTGCCGACTTTTCAAGACACAGGGCGACGAAATCGCCACTCTTAATCCGCAGTTCACACCTTAGATAATCAGCCAGACGGTTGGCCTGCTGATTAAGCTGTTGATAGGAAAGTGTTTGATTGCCACAAACAACGGCGTTGCGGGCTGGGTAAGTCGCGGCCATACGCTCAAACTGTTCGACAATCGAATGTTGAGGGACTTTAGCGCCAGCGCATACATGCTGGGTGTGGTGTGGCAGCTGCGCAATCAGCGTGATGGAATTTATTGGCGTGTCTACTTCACCCGCCAGCAGCTTATCGAGCGTATTAATAAACAGATCTTTATAGAGCTCAATAAAATTCTCAACCAATGCGGCATCAAGGACGTTGCTATCAAACCTGACGCGATAGTTGATACCACTCGCTAACACTTCCTGTTCAAACAGCAGCTCATTCACCAGGTCGATATGAAAGTCGTGATTGGCCGACTCATCCACGACGCCGCTAAAATGGGTCTGATGATCGCGCAGGAAAGTCTGGGCAAAAGCGACATCCAGTACGCCGGTGGCCTCACCACAAGCCAGGATCTCATGGACAGGTAAATATTTGGCTTTTGTCTGTTTTAATGATTTGTAATAACGATGAACACTGGCAATAACGCTACGGATCGTCGCATCATCCGCAAAGCGATAATCGATGGCCAAGGTATTGATATGCGCGCCATACAACAGCTCCTTACCTTCAGAGATCGCCACCGGGTAAGCGAGCGCAACGGCTTTTTGCCCTGACATTTTGTGTAACAGCAGCGCCATGACCATTTGCCCGAACAGGTAAGTGGTCAACTTATACTTACGCAGTAACAGCTTTACGCGTCGGCTGATATCTTCATCAAAACCAAACAGTAACTCGCCGATCTGACGCCGGGTTGCAGCGGTTGTAAGCTGGCGGCCCGTTTGTAAAAAGCGTAAATCAACGCCTTCAAGATCGCCCAGACGCTCGCGCCAAAACTCACGCATTTGTTCGCCTTTTTCTTGCAGAAGCGTGACGAAATTATGGCAAAGCTGCTGGTGCATAACCCCCTGTTCCTGCAGCGATGGCACCTGATAGTCGATGCCATTGTAGCGTTTACGCCATTTGTCCCAGATCTCTTCAGTACTGATGCCATCGACAACAATATGGTGAAAAATAAACAATGTACGGTATCGCTCTGCCCCAAGATAAATCAAATGTATCCGTACCAGTGGACCATTTCTTAAGTCAAAGGGGGCAGAAACTAACGCATAAATTTCTTCATCGGTTAACGGGGTGTCGTGATAGGTGACTAAATTGAAAACGGGCTCTCTCGGTACCCAAAAGGCGCCATCAGGTCCATCATCAATGTTATGACGGGTAATAAAATGCTCGTTAAGCATTTGTTCAAAACTATCGTTATACTTTTTTTTGTCTATTTCGCCAACAATAGTATTGTCGATCACAATATTGTAATCACTGCGATCGGGGTCCTGTAGCCACTCATAATAAAAAATTGTCTGGTAGGGGGTGAGCGTTATTTTTTCCATATTATTCGCCATAATTATTTTACTCCTTGAGATATTTTATTTATAAATACTTCGGCTGGCTTGAGCCATAGCACGGCCAACACCGTGAGCATCGACTCACAGCAATAGGTATCACCTGAACGTTATTGTGCCGAGGGTTCAGCAGTACTCGCCGATCAGGATGAAATTAGGGTTTGGCTGATTATTCCCGTGCCAATGCGTCAATGGGATCGAGCCGTGCAGCGCTGCGCGCAGGCAAATAACCGAACACGACACCAATACCGGTGGAACACAGGAACGCACTCAGCAGTGCCACCGGCGGGAAGTTGATCTGCCAGCCCGGCATCGCCAACTGCACCAGCAAGCCGATGGTGAACGACAGTACGATCCCTAAAATCCCCCCCACCAGGCAGACCAGCACCGCCTCAATCAGGAACTGTTGCAGAACGTCGCCGGAACGAGCGCCAACGGCCATGCGGATGCCGATTTCTCGCGTTCTTTCTGTTACCGAGACCAGCATAATATTCATCACCCCAATACCCCCCACCACCAACGAAATCACCGCCACCAGGATCAGGAACAGTTGCAGCGTACGGGTGGTTTTCTCCGCCGTTTGCACCAGGCTATCCATGTTGTAGGTAAAGAAGTCTTTCTTGCCGTGGCGCAGCGTCAACAGCCGCGTCAGTTGCTGTTCTGCCTCCTGGCTGTTATAGCCATCGCGGATACGCACGGTGATAGAATCGAAGTAGTCGTTGCCCATCAGGCGATTGGCCATCGTGGTATAAGGCACCCAGACGCTGAGCATCTTGCTACTGCCAAACATGGTTTGCTTTTCCTTCGCCACCCCCACCACGGTCGCAGGCATATTGCCAATCAGGATCACCTCACCCAGCACGTTTTTTTGTTGCGGGAACAGACGGCGCTGGGTGTTGGTATCGATCACCACCGTCTGCGTCTGGGACTCTACCTGCCTGACATCAATAGCCGTTCCCTGGGAAAACTCCATGCCGTACACCCGGAAAAACTGCTCGCTGACGCCCGCCACATTAGCCGCCACATCGATATTGCCAAAGCGCAGACGCATGCTGCTGCGAGTCATGGGAGAAAGCGCGCTGATATAAGGTTGTGCATCCAATGCGCTCAGATCGTCATATTTCAACGCCTGGCGGAGGGTTGGGTCATCGTCACCAAAATCCTTACCGGGATAGACGTCCACGGTGTTGGTGCCGATGGATTTGATCTCGGCCAACACCTGCTGTTGGACTGCATCCCCTATCACCAGGATCGAGATCACCGAGGCAATACCGATGACGATCCCCAGCATGGTCAATAAGGTGCGCATCTTGTTGGCCGCCATCGCCCACCAGGCCATCGACAACGCCTCCCGGAAACGGTCGGCCATCTGCTGCCAGGACGGGGCTGGCGTGGCCAGTTCCAATGATTTGGCCTGTGGCTTGCCCTGCGCCTGTGGCCGAGAGTCGCCAATGATTTCACCATCGTGGATTTCGATAATCCGCTCGGCCTGCTGCGCTACCGCCGGATCGTGGGTAACGATGATCACGGTGTGTCCCTGCTCGCACAGCTGCTTGAGGATCGTCATCACCTCTTTACCTGAGTGGCTATCGAGCGCACCGGTTGGTTCATCCGCCAGGATCACCTGGCCACCGTTCATCAATGCCCGCGCAATGCTGACACGCTGCTGCTGCCCACCGGACAGCTGGCTTGGCCGATAGGCGATACGTTCCCCTAACCCCAGGCGTTGCAGCAAGGCCGCCGCCCTGGCATGCCGGGCCGAGTTATTCATCCCAGCGTAAACGGCAGGCACCTCCACGTTATGCGCCGCACTCAAATGTGGCAGCAAATGATAACGCTGGAAGATAAAGCCGAAATGCTCGCGCCGCAGTTGAGCCAATGCATCGCCATTGAGCGTGGCCACGTCCTGCCCGGCCACGCGGTAAATGCCGCTGTTGGGTTTGTCCAGACAGCCGAGAATGTTCATCAACGTCGATTTACCGGAGCCGGAAGCCCCAATGATCGCCACCATCTCACCGGCATCTATCCGCAGGCTGACGCTTTTCAATACCTCCAGGGTTTGATCGCCGGATTGATAACTACGCCGGATATCACTCAGTTCCAACAGTGCGGCCATCAGCTGTCCTCCACGCCGCCGCGGCTGACAATCACCTCTTCACCGGCTGTCAATCCACTGACAATTTGCACATCCAGGTTGTTACGCATGCCGATCGTCACCTCCCGCAGCTGTTTCTGGCCATGTTGCAGCACCGCAACGTGGTAACGGTTATCGGCGATCTGCTCCCCTAACGCTACCAGCGGAATAACCAGCGCATCGCTGGCGCCAGCCAGCTGAATATGCACCTGCGCGGTCATTTGCAGGCGCAGCAATCCCTGCGGATTGGGCACTTCGAAACGCGCGTAATAAAAGATGGCGTTATTGACCTTCTCTGGGGTGGGTTGGATGTCTTTCAGCACGCCCTCAAAGCGTGTGTTCGGATCGCCCAGCACGGTAAACCAGGCTTTCAACCCCGGCTTGAGGTGGATCACGTCCGCCTCAGAAACCTGGGCCTTCACCAGCATGGTACTCATGTCTGCCAACGTCAGAATGTTGGGTGCCTGCTGTGCGGCGATCACCGTTTGGCCCTGAAAGGTGGTGATCTGCACCACATCACCGTCCATCGGCGCTTCAATGCGGGTATAGGCCAGATTGATTTTGGCGGTATCCAGACTGGCCTGATTTTTGGCGATCTGCGCCCAGGTGTTTGCCACCTGCGCCTTTTTCACCGCCAGATCGGTGGTCAATTTATCCAGATCCTGGCGCGATAACGCCTGCACCTTGGCCAGTTCACGGTTACGCTGCAAGGTGACCTCTGCCAGTTGCTGCTCCGCCTGCGCCTGTTGCAGCTGGGCTTGCAGTTGCTGTAGCGTGGCCTCGCCTTCGCGAATGCTGTTTCGTGCCTGTTGGGGATCGATCACGCCGAGCAGTTGGCCTTTTTGCACCTTATCGCCAATCTCGACCTTCAGGCTCTCCAGCTGTCCGCTGACCTGAGCTCCCACATCAACCTTACGTACCGCATCCAGTTGGCCAGTCGCCAAAACGTTCTGTTGAAAATCACGCTGGGTAACCTTAACCGTTTTAAACTCCGCAGGTAGCGGTTGGCTGAAATGCCAATAGGCCAGCATGGCAATCGCCACTAAAGCGCCTCCCCCTAGCAGCCTAAGTTTTGTTCGTCCTTTTAACATATGGATATTTTTCCCTAGCTATTTCGTCTATTCCTGCCAATTTCTAGCCGCAAAGCCGCCATCGAATTAAACCATCACGTGAATCCATAATCCCCTACGCCAAGGCCAATATGTGCAGAGAGCCTATTATTGATATTACTTATAACTTCCATCTCTTTCATAACGCTTAAGCTATAAATAAAATCATTTACCCCTAATTCAGGAATGGTTTTTATCAAGGCACAATGGCGCAGGCCGGATAGCAAAGCCGCCGCCCCCAATCGTGTGCCGAACCTGTAGTGAACAAATACGTTTAAATTGACATGAGTTATAATAAAACTGATTGAAATTTTGAATGACAACCATTATTGATTAATTTTTCTGATAGTTCAAATAGAATCTTCCCTAAAACAGGCAAATAATCCTGTATTTATTGGTGTATATTCTTAATATCTAAGTTATTACTTAATATAAAACAAGAAGCATCTTATTTAAATATAAGATAATATGATTAATTATCAATTGAGTTATTCAGATGGATTATTAATGGCGCTATCTATTGGCACCATTGATGCCAACACGATGCAGACCTCAACCAAGCATTTGAGTTTAGGCAAAAGCCCCTTTAAAGGGCGAAGAAGAGTGAGCTGAATCCCGTTTTTCAAATTATCTGGCATCCGCCCTTGCTTGAGAGACAAAAAAGGAGGTTTGGTAGAGGGGATGTTCAGTGAGAGCAAACTAACGCTCCTGCGGCAACTCCAGACAAAGGCTGACCCGATGACAGACTTATCCTCTTCGCCTAATACTCTCGCGATGCCAGAAATCACCGGCGTCACCGTACCTCATGACGGCCTGCATTACCTCAAACCGGAGCTATTACTGGATTTTATCAGCGTGACGCCGCGGCCGCTGGTATCCATAACTCCGGTGGCGGTGCTGTATGCTTCGATTGGCGTTTTGCAACGAATTGACCTGCGGAAGATCCCGGTCGCTATCAAAGGACGGGTCATTTACCCCATTTGTCCCCAGTCCCTACCCAACCTGCGGGCCAAATTGGTGATCAATGGACCGCTGAAGAAGGTTAAGTTTCAGGGAAGCCTCATCCCGGTAACAGAATCTCAGTCGGTAAAAAACATGACGCTCATTGGCGTGGCGCTGGAGTTTACGGTGCGAAAGACCTGATGATTGGATTAAACGGGCGTAGCATGCGGTTGAAGCAACCTCAGCCGCATGCCGCGCCCGATATCAGTAACTAAGGCATCGTCAGTATTGCGGTGGCCGAACCGAAGAAATCACCGGCTTCAACGGTACCCACTTTAGTCAGCGTAGACATAAACTCCAGCGGCATCTTGGTCGCTGCTAAAGCATGGATCCTGACCCCGGTAGAGCCACTCACCCCACCTATGGTCAAGCGGGTTTGCAGGCTACCGTCGCTTCTGAGATTGACCATACCGTTTCCGGCCGACCCTGCAAGGTAAACCATCACGTCCATTGTTTGCGTGCAACGGATATAACCTGTCTGCCGCGCCTGATGCCCTTCAATATCCCTAAGTTGAACCTGGCCATGGGTCAGTTCAACGCTGGTTTCGGTAAACTCACATTTACCTACCGGCGGCGGTACGATCCCGCATAGGCTGCTGGGCATCATTCTACTGCCACCTGCATTTGCGGTCCCGGTAGTCGCCTTAAAGTACATCCCAACGCATTCCTGCGTCACCGCAGGTCCCGAGTGCTCCTGAGTTCCACTACGCGGAAGCGAATATTTGCGCTGAAAAGCCGCTCCTACCTCTCCTACCGTCCTATAAGTTTGGATACCATCAAGGTATTCGTAGGCATCTGAAACAGCTGGCCCCGCCTCCCCCGCATCACTGTGTCGGTGGCCGATAAATACCGTACATTGCGCCCACCCGAAGCACGGGTTTGGTGTAACATCAATAGTGTCCCAGTATTCTACAGTCCACCAATATTTGGCATTGGAAGGCGTGCCCTCACTACGAGTAATATAAGAATAAATTGCGCTATTGGCGCTATACGCTGTCAGCAACGTGACAGCCAAAAGTATCGCTTTAATGGCTTTCATAACTGCCCCTGTGATCATCCCTTATCTACCGCGGACTCATTAGTCACGCCGTCGATTTCAGGGTAAGCCGTATTACGGGCTACTCGTATTCCAATAAAAACG
The DNA here is from genome assembly GCF_003668775.1 of Serratia sp. 3ACOL1. Taxonomy (NCBI): domain Bacteria; kingdom Pseudomonadati; phylum Pseudomonadota; class Gammaproteobacteria; order Enterobacterales; family Yersiniaceae; genus Serratia; species Serratia sp. 3ACOL1. Next base: position 3,624,791 of record NZ_CP033055.1, read on the forward strand.
TCGCGCTGGCGGTAAAGTCGCCAGGGTTAATGGTTTTTTGGCTAATCGCATCGGGTTCACCCTGCACATAGGTCCGCAGGCTAATGGTATTATTGCCCGAGATCAGCCCTTGGTTATAGCTGCCGGTATTGATCGCAACCTTATTTCCCTGTTGCGTTTCAATACCGATGCCAATACCGCTGGTCTGACTCGCCCCGGATATCGCCAGCAGACCATTCAGCCTGCTATTTTCCGTACCGGAAAAGGTCAACTTCACCATATTTCCCAGGCTAAGATCGCAATCATCGAGATGTAATACCAATGGCACCCCTAGCGTACGGGTGTTGAGATAAAGATATTTCTCAACGATCGAGCCAAAATCGATATTGATATTTTCATCCGTGACTCGCAATGTGCAAGGGTCAGCCACCAGAGCGCCTCTAAAGCGTAAATTATCAACCGCCTGGGATACGCTGGATAAACTGCCAAGCCCTATAGTCAGGGATATTAACAGTGCCGAAAATCGCATGATGGTTTCTCCCTGTTATTGATAATCAGCCTGCAGCGTTGCCGTTGCTTCAAACGCGCCTTCCGTTAAAACTATGCCTACCTGCTGTACTGGCACGGCTTTAAGATGGGGTTTACTGGCCGGCGTGATGGTTATTTCACTTCCAAGAACAAAGGGTTGACCGTCACGCAGGATTTTAATCCCCAGCCCGTTAATATTGGTTTGCACCGCGGCGTTATCAAAAGATATGGGGTTGCCTGTGAGCTTCAACTTCAACGCCCAACCATGGGTATTTGGCTCACAAACCAGATCATAATTAATGTCCTGCATATAGTTAACGCCATCCACTTTTTTGACACCGACCTTAAGGCCAAAATCAACGATGACATTATTACCGCTGTTAATGCGACAAGGAGGTGGCTCGAGCAGCGTTCCTCGAAACTCCATATCGCCCCCTGCAGCAAATGCAGTAGATAACAAGCCACTTATACCCGCAGCCAGTAGGGATAACAGTAGAATTCGCATGTCTTATGTTCCCTTACTGGTAATCAATTAATAACGTGGCGGAGGCGGTAAATTCGCCCCCCGTCAAGGTGGCCCCGCTACGCTTGACCGGCACCGCATACAGCACTGGCTGATTGGGGTAGGTGTAGTTAAACCAGGTATTGATATTTAACCGTTGCGTCCCATAGTACAAAGCGATACCCAAATCGCTTTTATTGGTGCTCAAATATCCGGTCCCAAAGCCCGCCGTGCCGCCCTGAATACTCATTTTCAGATTGTTGGATTTCTGAATGTCACAATTCAGGCTATAGGCAATGGTCTGCTTATAGTTGACGCCATCAATCCGGGTCGTCATCACCTCATCGCCAAAGTCCACCCGAATGGTTTGATTATTATTAATCGTACAGGGCGGTGGCAGTATAACGGTTCCCCTGATATTCACCGGCATCGCGCTGACCGGAACGCTGGTCAGCACGACACTGAATAGCGCCCCGGCAAAACAACAGCCTGAGGCCCTCGATCTCATGCTCCCCCGGCGATGCTTACCAGGAACAGGATAATATTGTTGCATACGTTCTCTCCTTGCAGACCTGACCCCGCGCCCTCTCCCTGTAACCTGGCACGACCGGTTTCAATTAACTCTTCTTCGCCGGTTCCACCTGGCAGTCCGATCCGCCGCAACGGAACGTCAGCACTGGGCGGCCGCCATAATCGTTGACGTAGGTCAGCACTGGCGATGCCCCTAATACCGACGCGCTGATACCTAAAGGAGCACTGCTTTTCGGCTCCAGCATCAGCGGCTCAAAACCCGTTGCGCTGACGCCCTTTCTGCTGCCCGCATCCACCAGCGTCACGTAATACGGCGTCGGGTTGTTCACCACATACTTGTCGCCCTGCTTGGTCAACGTCAGTTGGTCTTGCCACGGCGTCGCCATCTCGGTGACCGTTTTCACCAACGCTTTTGGCCGATAGAACAGTTTGATGCGCGTCTGCAACGCCAGTTGCAAGGTGTTAGCCTTGTCACTCTTCGGCGGGATTTCACGCAGGTTAAAGTAGAACAGCGTTTCCCGATCCTGTGGCAGTTGGCTCAACACCGGTAACGCCTGTACCTTCACCTGGCTCTTGGCACCCGGTTCGATACGCTGTACCGGCGGCAGTACCGTTAACGGACTGGTCACCTTGTTGCCCTTGGTATCCTCTATCCAGCCCTGCGCCAGATACGGCAATTGCGGGTTGTCATTGTTGACGCTCAGGCTGACCGACTTATCGCCGCCAGGAAAGATGATCCGGGTACGATCTAGCGCGATCGCCGCCTGGGCCTGCGTGGTCAGCGCGCACAGTAAGGTTGCGGCGACCAGCGCCATCCCCGTATTGGTTTTCGTCATTTCGTATCTCATTGTATTGTCTCAGCCTTTTTCTGTATTGCGGCCAGGTCTGTGGTGTCTTTTTTCGCGGTTATCGCCCGGCAAGGCAGCAAGAGTTCAGCCATGCCGTTCGCTGGCAATACCGCCGGTAATGTCAGTTCACACTGCGCCTGTTCATCCCAGTGAACCGTCATCGTTTCACCGCGCTCAATACCACTCAGGTACACGCTGCCGGCGTCACTGACGATCCCCACATCGCGTTTTTTCAGGTTCTGCACCGTCGCCCCGAACGGCGGCATCGTGCCGTCTGCCAGACGGATCACCGCCATGGCCTTCTCACCCGCTATCACGTCAAACCGCCGATAACCTATCGCGCCTTCCGTCAGCGTGGCCTGCACCACCGACTTCATCGCTTCGGCGTTATCCGGCAACTTATCCAGATCGATATTCACCCGGTTGCGGTAATAGCTGTTCATGTCAGCCACCACGGCTTTGCCGTAGCGGTTGGTGCGCACTGGGGCACCGTAGTTACGGATCGGGATATTGGCTACACCATCGGTGTCGACCAGCAAACGGGTGCCCCCCGGGATAGCGACCCGGTGCATTGCTGCACCTTCCGCAGTCGCCGTTACCCCACCCTGCAATGCCAACCCCACCGTGCTGTAGCTCCCGGATTGAGCACTGGCTGTAGCGTTAATCTGTGCCCAATCCGCCTCGTGGCTATAGAAACCACTGGCCAATGGCCCTTTGCGGTTCCAGCCGCTGCTCACCTGATAGCTGCCGCGATCGCCGACCCGGTCTGAGTAGCTGACCCGGTGGGTATTGTCATTACGATCCAGCGTACCGCTGTAGCTCACCGAACCGCTGTTGCCCCACGGCAGCGACAGTGACAGGAACACCCCGTCGTCATTCTGCCCGTTGTACTGATTGCGGTAGCCGGTCATCGACAGGCTGAGGTTCTTGAAGCGACCAATATCCATGTAGCGCATCAGCGACAGGCTGTAGCGATCGTTGGCGTCCCGATCCCAATAGGTCTGGTGGTCATAGTTCAGGTTGGCCGTCAGCCCTATCTCGCGGAATTGCTGGCTGTAGGACACCGTGTACATCTCTTTGCTGCTCTGACTGCGGGTTCCGAGGTTACGTACCTCCAGGAATTCCCCCATGGTCATAAAGCTGCGTTCAGAGAAGCGGTAACCGGCAAAGGTCACCTGACCACCAATCTGGTCAAAGTTCTTCGAATAGCGCAGGCGATAAGAGCCACCGCTCAGGGTATCCCCCTGAGGCAAATTGGCCCGCGACTGCGTCACGTCAAACGACAGAGCACCAAACGCCATCAGGTCGCGGCCAATCCCCACCGCCAACGCGTTGTACTCGTCACCGGCCACCACGCCACCGCCGAACAGTGACCAACCATTGCTGACGCCCCAAGAGAATTCACCACTACCGAATAGCGGCCCTTGCGTACGGTGCCGCCAGTCTGTTGGCCGCCCACTCGCCAGCTTGTAGCGCACCATTCCCGGGCGGGTCAGGTAAGGGATGCTCGCCGTGCTGATAGTGAACGCCTGGACGCTGCCGTCTTGCTCTTCGATCCGCACGTCCATCAGCCCCGATACCGCGTTGCTCAGATCCTGAATACGGAACGGGCCAGCTGGCACCAGAGATTCATACAACACTCGCCCCTGCTGGCTGACCACCACACGGGCGTTGGTACGTGCCACGCCACTCACCTCTGGCGCATAGCCGCGCAGGTTCGGTGGCAGCATCGCGTCGTCGCTCACCAGGCTTAGCCCGGTGTAGCGGAAGCTGTCGAAAATGTCGGAGTTGAGGAAGTCTTCACCCACAGTCAATTTGGCGCGGAGCCGCGCGATCGCCCGGTAAGCGGTATACTGTGTCCACTCAAAGTTGCGCTGGCTGGACTGCCCAGAGCCGGTTTGATGATCAATCTGTGTCTGCCAACTGGCACGCAGCCGCCAGCTTCCCGCATTGGCGCCCACCACCCCGTTGCCGCTCAGGTTATAGCCTTTCTCGACACCGTCATTTTGATCCTGACGTTGGCTCTGAGCATTGAGGTTGTAATCCAGCAGCAGCCCGGGAATACCGTTATCCCAGCGTGCAGGTGGATCCCAATCGGGAGAGCTGTATTCCAGGTAAGCCTGCGGAACGCTGAGATAGAGTGTGTTGCTGCCCAGCTCGGGGCGCGCCGTCATCCCCTCGAGGCTACCGATCACCAGACATTGCCCGTTGTGCCACCAGGCCAGATCGCGGGTAAATTCCTCTTTCAGCCCCATTTGTTCCACCAGAGCGGCAGACAAACAGGCTTCGGTAACATTTGGATCTTTGTCCGTGGGATAAAATGGGATCGTCTGTTCAGGCAGTTCTTGCTGGTTGACGCTAATCAGCAGGCTGTATTCACCCGGCATCACGTAACCACTGCGGGAAAAACGTCCCAAATCGATATTGCCGCGCTCCTGAACATCGAGCACGTCGGTATTGAATTCGATGGGTTTTGCGGCAGAAACCTGGCCATTCACCAGTGCCAGCGCAATCAACAGCGGCAACAAGCGGGTGCGCGGAACCTGTACTCCTACAAGTGGGGTGCTCATCATCCATTGACCTTTATGCGTTAAAACTTTCCCGGGCGTTATGGTTGTTATTAAAGGGAATACCCTGCCGGGGAAGTCAATCTGTCTAGGCGTGCTGACTATCCGTTATCATGTCAGCCTGCAGCTCAGTGATATTCCAGTTGGTAGCGCACCTGGGCGCTATAGGTGCCCGTCTGCAACGGCTGGTTGTTGGCGACCATCCGTGCGCTGTAATTCAGCAGCATTTCTTTGCCCTGCAACACCGGCGTCTGCGGCGGCAACTCCTTACCTGGAACGGCCTCATTCCCCAACGCATCGTTCAGCACCAGCGCTACGCCGCGTGCCTCCCCCTCAACACCGAAGTGCCCATCCTCATTGCGGCCGTCAAACGTGACGCGAAAGTGCTGCTTGCCCAGAATGTTATTGTTGCTGTGCTTAAGCGTGCAGTTCACCAGCCGGATACTGAATGGCCGCGACAATGCCCGACTGTCATTAACAATCCGATCAAAGGGCAGCGTGCCCATATCAACGGTCTGGTCTCGGCTGGTGGTGTCAATATCACAGGCGGTGGCGACTATCGCCCCGTTCATGCTGAGCTGGCTGCCCCCCAAACCGGCAGTGCAGTCATCGCACCCACCAGTAAAAACAACGAGGTAGCCGTAAAACTATTCACCGACATCCCTGGCTCCCGTAATCCACAAGAACAGCAAAAACTGCATGCGGAAACCGCATGCAGTCACACCGACTTTTAGTTGTAAGCCAGAGTAAAGTTAGTGGTCGAGGTGAAGTCACCTTCCTCGATATCCGCCAACGTGGTACCGGCATGCCCTTGCAGATAGGCAGAGAAGCTCAGAGTGTTGTTACCAGCGATCAGGTTCTGGACGGTAGTCGCAGTACCCAGGGTGATCGGTTGGTTAGAACCATCAAACATCGCGATGCTTGCACCTTTTGCCACGCCAGTGATGGCCAGCAAGGTGTTGGTGGTGCCAGTTGCGCCGCCATTTGGACCAGCGAAGGTGACCTGTACCTTGTTCTTGCTAGAGATATCACAACCTTGCAGTTTGATATCAAAGTTCAGAACGCTGGATTTACCGCCGTTCACCAGAGCCACATTCGCCACCTGGCCAAAGCTCTTGGTCTGATCCAGGCTTTCTGGAGCGATAGAGCAAGGTGCATCAATGATTTTACCTTCGAAATTTACCTTGCCCGAACCCGCATCAGCATTTGCCAGAGAGACCATACCCAGAGACAGAACCGTAGCCAGCGCAATGTTAGTCAGTTTCATGTTTTCTTTATCCTTAAAACGTTAATTTAACGAGAAATCCAGACATACCTAGCCCGACACAATTAAAACGGTGCCTATCAGAACAACGCTGTTTTATTTGACGGTCATTGATATACCCGGCAGCATCCTTTCATTTGGTATAAAAGAAGGCATCCCTTTCCTTCCCCTTTATTTGCGAAGGGGCAGCTCACCAGAAAAGACAAGACTCTTCCGGCGCTTCATCCGATGAATAAAGCGAATTATTAAAATACAACTTTATACGACAGCCCTGAATAGATAGAATTTCAACCATAAAGCAGCCACACACCAATTTTTTCATTGACCCGGGTATTTATGATAAGATAATTCTCAGACCCTTCCATCGGACAACCTCATCTCCTGTCGCCAAAAAATTATTGCAAATACCTATAATTTTTGAAAGTGTTGTTTTCCAAACAGAGCAATTTCGCCATAAAAACCTTATTTATATGCAAGAATATTCTTATTGCGACGACTACGGTCGCAAAAACGAATTACTTAGTATTTTATGCTGCGAAATGCGATATTTGCGAACTCATTGATCGTAAATTTGGTTTTCACGAAACAATAGTCCATGATAGCTTAGAATGGTAAACTGACGCCTCATAAGGAAGAAATGGGGGTTATGATTCTGACAGTATTCCCCTGTGATCACCTAGAAAAGTTAGCAACAAAAGCCAGCAGCATAGGATTATTCCATTTCGAATAGCACCCATCAAGACGCATTAAAAGGAGGTAGTGACATGTCTTATCGCACCAATAAAGAAAGGGAAAAGCAGCTAAATAATGTTTTTATTGCTCTACAAACCCTTTGCAAGCGCGACATTCATCACACAGGCGTTCCCCCGCAAGTTCAATGGCCCAAGACAAGGGAAATCGCAGAATACTCCGAGACGACAATATACCTTGCTCGTTACTATCTGCTGCGATTAGTTGAAAACAAAAAAGCTTATGTTACCTCTGGCGCTCTCAATAACAGTTTACGCTGGTATATTGCTGAGCCATCGCCATCACCTAAACATCATGAAAAAAGGGAAGCGCAGCCCGTTGCGGCGGAAGGCTAAATACGCCTCCCCCTTCTGACTTGTGTTTGATTTTTTTCTACTGACATTTATCTATCCCGTGTCTGCCACGGTGTTCCACGTAAGGCAGACACGCCGGTTGAAAGGAACTCATGCCATGAAACAACCTCTGTCCATCATGATAATCGATGCTGACCGTTATTTTACCTATGGTCTGGGCTTGGGGCTGCAAGCCTATTTTCAGGCCCGTCAGCAGGACATCCGTCTGCTTGAGGAAACACAGGTTGGCAGCGATATCGACATCATTTTCCTGGGCGATCTGGTCACTAGCTACCCATGGCATTACCGCTTGCATCAACGGAAAAATCATCCGATGGTGTTCTTTATCACTGAGCAGGGGCGCAACAAAAACCAGCTCAAGCCAAGGGTGCATTGCGAACAATGCCATACCAGGGCGCTGTACCGCCACCAGCCGTTATCCTCATTATACGAGCGGTTGGATAGCGTGCTGTTTTCGCCCTTCGCATCGCTAATAGCATCAAGCCACGATTGCACATGTATGTCTCCGTTGACGTCGCGGGAAGAGGAGGTGTTGCGTTGTATACACATGGGAATGAATGGGCAGGATACCGGCAACTATTTGCAAATCAGCAATAAAACCGCCAATGCCCATAAGCAGAACGCCATGCGCAAGCTCAATTTCAGATGCAATCAGGAGCTGTATCAGTGGCTGCTGCAGGGGGGAGGAAACTATCTGAACGAACGGTCGTCAATCACTCAACCGCGCTTGCCGCAGCCACCAACGTTGCTGGCAGAAACCAACCTCATCTCTCCGGCACAATTAGTGGGACGGCAGAGAAAAGACCGCCCTTACGCTGCCTTGTCCACGCACAAGCAGGCAGACCCCCTCGGCCAGAGGGAGCCGGTCTCCACGTGAAGTGGCCCTCGGAGGCAAATTATAATCGTGGTTTAGCCTGGCTTGCGGTGCTCCGCAGCATGCATCGTAAGGTAGGCATTGAGGTTTTCGTCCCCCAGACCCAACGTGCTCAGGATTGCGGCCATGAAGCTGACCGGCGCGGTACCCGGTGCCGTGATAACGCGCCGATCGGCGATGGCATAAGGCACATCCTGATAGTATTGCGCACCACCATAGTTCAGGCTCAACAGGTTTTCTGCCGAATTAGAAGTATGGCGGACCGCATCAAGCACGCCCGCCTGCGCTAAAACGCGAGTGCCATCGCAAATCCCCGCGACGATAGCGTTACTTTGATAAGCCGCGGCAACCAAGGCGGTGATATCCGGCGCCTGTGCGGTTTGCCAGATAGTGCCCCCGCAGACAATCAGCAGATCGACTTCATCAGGCTGAATGGCTTCTATTGCCAGATGAGGGGAAACCAGCATGCCACCTGAAGAGGTGACCTGGGCTGCGCCAGGAGTAGCAAAACGGCAGTCAAAACCGAAGTACCCACGCCCCGTCGAGTTGATCAGAGCGGTTTCCCAATCGGAAAAGTTTTCAGTCAGGAGAGTAATAGCACGTATCATCGGAGTGTCCTTGTCAGTAATGGGGGCAATTTTCAGGATTTTCCTACCCGCAAAAACCAAGAGTAACCTGCACTGTTGACAGTTTCTGTCAGTAGCCAACAGAGGCCCACTCCCGCAAAGATAACTCGCATTCAATCAGCCAGCGAAACCGGTGCTACGGTCAACAGCAGGTTGGCAAAACGCCGCATCTCACCGCTGGCGATCACCAGTAATGTCTCCTGTGATTTTGCCGCATGATAGAAAGCCTCACGGTTGAGGTAATTGATGGGGCAACCGTCAGGCAGCAGTTGCTGATATTCGGTAGCGATGGTGTTGGTGAAGTCCTGCGGCCAGGCCATCATTGAGGCGTGTTCCACGTTAATATGCTTGAGCACTTTATCTAATATCACGCTGCTGGCGATCATTCCTGGGGCCAGGTTCAGATAGACAATCGTGGCCTCTTTCGACGAGTTGGTGACGAACGAATAGTTACCATCGGCGATGAGGATCTGGGTTTTATGCCCGCACAGCGCCAGGGCGCCCAACAGTTGCGGATGAATAATATCGGCTTTGATCATAGTTTTCCCGTAGTGAAGGCAGGTGGGCGCAGCATGCAGCGCCCCTACGTTTGAGCCCGGTTGTGGGTGTTACAGATTGCTTCCCATACCTGGCCACAGCTTCGTACCAGCTCCCTCTCCTTTTTAGGCAGAGGGTTGGGTAGGATCACATACGGTAAATACCGCCGTTAATGTCGATGGTGGCACCAGAGACGAAGCCGTCATATTCCGAGGCGAGGAATTTAATCACCCGAGCAACGTCTTCCGGGCTCCCCGCGCGGCCAAGGGGGATGCCGTGGATGGTTTCATCGGCAGATTCTTTGCTGGTATGCAGGTTATGGAAGCGAGTGCCAAGAATAAGCCCCGGCGCTACGGCGTTGACCCTGATGCCATGTTCACCCAGTTCCGCAGCCAGGGAACGGGTCCAGGTTAATACCGCCCCTTTGGCCATGGAGTAAACCAGTGAACCAGAATGCCCGCCGGCACGGCCAGCCAGTGAGGCCAGATTGACAACGCTGGCTCCGTCCTTGGCGCTTTTTAAGTAAGGTAGCGCGCTTTGCGTGACGTTCAGCATGGTCGTCATATTGACATCAACCACCGTTTGCCAGAATTGGCGGTCGATCTCACCGAGCCATTTACGGGCGATAATGCCGCCCACGTTATTGATCAGTATGTCTATCCCCCCAAAAACTCGGCGGCGGCAGCGACACATCGCTGAGTATCTGCGGTATCGGTTAAATCAGCATAACCATAGGCGGCGCGTTGACCGCGTGAATGGGCTAGCTCAGCCAGTTCCTTTGGCCCCTCTTCGCCGCTGAAATAGTGGATGTAGATGTCACACCCGGCGTTAATCAACTGCTCTGCGGTAGCTTTGCCAATCCCCTGCTCGGCTCCGGTGATAAACACTTTCTTACCCGTTAGATTTCCCATTTTATTACCTCTCGATTATTTGTAGATAAAACCAGTTATGAGCGAATAACGCCTTCACGCTGTTTGGCGCAGTAAAAAATGCAGATCAATCCGGTAACCAATAAACACAGCGACAGGAAAATCAGCCCCGAAGTATTACTGTTAGTAACGTCCTTTAATAACCCGACCACATAAGGCGCGACAAAACCCCCGATATTACCGATACAGCTCACCACCGCCAGTCCGGCCGCTGCCGCCGCCCCGGTAGAAATATTGGCGGGCATGGAAAGGAATGAAGGAACCGAGGTATAAATACCTATCGCAGCAACGCTCAGGAACATCAACGCAATAAATACGTTGTAGTTAAAGAACACCACGGCACCTATCAGGCCAAAGGCGGCGACAATCATGCTGATACCGGCAAACACGCCGATTTTTTTGCTTTTACTGGCCCACAGGCTCCACGGATAAACCAGCAGAGCGGCCAAGCCATAGGGAATAAAAGCAATCAGACTGACGTGGAAAATATCATCGCCAGAGATAGCTGTGATAATGGAAGGCAGCCACATCCCGAAACCGTAGATCCCGCACACCATGCCAAAATTCAACATGGCGTATAACAGATACTTTTTATTTTTTATGCCCTGCATGAAATCAGACAGCTTGACCTTGGAACCCGATTTGCTGCGCGTGGCGTTGTCCATCAGCCAGGCTTTCTCTTCCACATCAAGATAGCCCACATCTTTCGGTGAGTTCTTGATAATAAAAGGGATAAACAGGCCAATAATCACCGGTGGAATGCCTTCGAGGATAAACAGCCACTGCCAGGGCTCCAGGCCAAACCAGCCATGTTCGATGTTAAGGATCAGCCCGGAAATCGGTGAACCGATAGCGTTCGACAACGGCTGTACGATGATAAACATGCCGAGGATTTTGGTGCGGTACTTCTCTGGGAAAAACACCGTGAAGTAATAGACAACCGAGGGGAAAAAGCCCGCCTCACAGACTCCCAGCATAAATCTACAGATATACAACTCCATCGGCGTGCGGACAAAACCCATCAACACGGCAAATATTCCCCAGGTGATAAGGATCCTGGCAAACCAGATACGCGGCCCAAACTTGATGGTTCCCGCATTACTGGGGATTTCAAACATAAAATAGCCGATAAAGAATATCCCAGAGGCAAAGCCAAAGGCCGAGGCGGTTAACCCCAGGCTATCTTCCAGAGCAATTGCCGCATAGGCCATATTATTACGATCCAAAAAAGCCAGAAAGTATAATAAGATCATTAACGGGACAATATTCAGCGTCATTTTCCTAATGGCACTGCGTTCAATTTCCTGAGGCGTTCTTTTTTGCATAATAGAATACTTCCAACGTTGTTAATCGGAATAATAATCTGCTACAGGCATGCCTGATGGATACAGGTATATTTACCTGATAATAAATAATGCTATTTAATCGTTCTCGTTACGCTATTCGAGTTATGGCGTAATAGTTATTACCGACTGGCGGCTGACTAACGTCGGCGGGAAAATAAACTCTTCAGGGATTAATGTAGGATCCCCCACGCGTTGCAATAAACGCTCCACCATCACCTGGGCCATCTCGGCAAGCGGTGGCATGACGGAGGTCAGTGCGGGCCACACCAGCCCCGAGAGCGGAATATTGTCGATACCCACCACCGATATCTCACCAGGCACCGCCACTCCAGCTTCCCGCAGCCCCGCCAACAGGCCGATACCCAGAGCATCGTTGATAGCCACCACGCCATCCGGGCGCGGAGAAAGAGCAAGTACCTGAGCGGCCAGGGTAAAGCCCAGTTCGGCCATCTCGGTATCGCCATACTCTCCGCTGGCTTTGCCTTCTATCACCCGCTGCTTAGCGGGCAGGCGATGATTACGCACCACGGTGAGAAACCCTTCAATCTTATGGCTGCGGCTCATGGTCAGACTGGACTCGGTGGCAAAGACGATATTGCGGCAACCGCGCTCGATCAGGTGTTGAGCCGCCAGCCGACCGGCCTCTACGTTGTCCATTGAGACGCTGTCGAATAACCGGGCATCAGCGGTGAAGCTCCCCGCCATCCGGTTATCGTAGTTGACGATCATCATTCCCATTTCGGCTGCCTGTGCAAAATGGGTCTTACGGATATCACTCGCCGCAACGATAATGCCGCGCACCCCATGGGCGAACATATCTTCGATAAAGGTGCGCTCTTCATCTTCTTGCCGATAGGTGTTGCCCAACAGCACCCGGTAGCGGTGTTCTTTAGCCGCCAGGTCAACCTCGCGAGCCAGGGCAGAAAAGCTGGGGTTGACGATCGAGGGAACCAGCAGACCGATCATCCGGGCATGCCCGGTTTTCAACTGCTGCGCCACTCTGTTGGGCTGATAGTTCAATTCGCGCATCACCTGTTCGATACGCAGCCGGGTTTCCGGGCGCATTTGATTGCTGCGCCCATTTAACACGTTGGAAACGCTGCTCACGGAAACACCGGCGAGATGCGCGACATCACGAATATTGGCCATATTTTCGCTCCCCCTCCGGTGCTGACGTTAATCGGTGACGTTATGGACGACAATCCGATAAATCACCACACAATCAATACGTTAAATAGAACCTTTGACATAATCTGTATCGTTTTAGTGAAACGATGCAGATCAATTTATAGCGGAGATATGACTCAATCAAGCGACTTTACCGGCCGCACCGCGGTTGCGTGATGCTTTTGTGAAAGCTATCAAGCCCAGCGCCATGGCATTACTAAACACGGGTAAAATCCCCGGCTGTTTAGTCAGTGTTTAGTGGTGGGATTAAAGGCTGGAACGGGGTTTGGTCGGGCGCAGCATGCAGCGCCCCTACATATAATGGTCGGTTGGAGTAAGTTACTAAGCCATCATAGATCTTTTATCAGTTCGTCAAATACCCACTCTCCCTCATGTAACTTTCCTAGCTTGGCTTGATTTATAGAGTGCTCAAGCTTGGCGCGCAGGTTTTGTAACTTAAAATCTGCAAACTCATTGTAGCCCTCAACAGGCATGACCACTACGGAGGGTTGACCGTTTTGAGTGATACAAATTGGTTCACGCTGGGCCGTAGCCATCATTTGTTTAAACTGGGTTTTGGCCTGACTGACCGTAAAGTTAACCATTGTTATCTCCTAAGGATGTTTTCCTAGTGGTATTCAACAAAAAAACCACCTCACCGCGATAATAAGGCGATGTGGCCAGCCGCCGTTGCCACTCGGAGTTCCAGTCGCCCTGCTGCACCAGACCGATTTTGAAGGGGATTTGTAGCTTAAGCAGCGCGGGGAGATAGCGTTCATATTCCGTGACCGTGCGCCTCCCCTGATAGGTTTGGATCACCAACTCATCGATTGGCAACGCATTCAACTGGCTGACGTTACCGGTCTTTGCCCAATCGAGCAGGCCAGTCACGCCCAAAGCATATTCTTTAGGTAACCGACCGCGCAGCTTGTCGAGAAACTCCGCGTACTTATCCAGTTGATAGGTTGCCGCGTCAAAGTCGATCTGTAGCCCTACCACCCGATTGCCTGCCGCTGCCCAACGGGCAGGCAAACGCACCGCCGAAGCCAATACTTCGTCGGACATGTCCAGAGTAGCAACACGTACGGTGATCCAGACGGCGGGTGCCTGGAGCTTGCTCAACGGCAGCCCTAACTTCAGAAAACGAGCGCCCTGGCGGCCGTTCACGATTTCCCCCTGATGGAGATAGAGCAGATCGGCCTGCCGCAACGCAGGCTGCGGCCAAACCCCGGACCAAAGCCAGAATGCGCGGTAATCATACGCATTGACATACCGGCCAGCTGCGTTATCCGCCGCTGCGGCGGTTGCAAAGACCGGCAACCACAGCAGCAGCAATAACCGCATCACCAATAGTATTTGAGCTTTTGTTCCCATTGGTTACCTTTATACTGGCTCTTCAACAGGTTAAACCAACGTTGGCGGGTTTTTTGCGAGATCTCCTGCCGATCGCAGCTGTTGTAGCCGGAAGGTGAGAAACACATCACCGCCCGGTACAGCGCATAGGTTTTATCTTCCGGTTCGGCCTTGGGATCGGCGATCACTTGCTGATAATATTTTAATCTGCCGTGCGCTTTATCTTTACTCAGTTCGGCCCCAGCCAGGTCATCCAACTGTTCATTACCCCCCATTTCCGCTTCGGTGCTGATATCGGCAAAGGTGGTACGCAAGAACTCTGCCACACAGTTCATGGCGTGCGCATCGGTCTTATTCTTCGCCAATACGGCAACGTTAGCGTCTAAAGAAGCACAGAAATAGCCAGGCTCAGTCTGACTGCCATCCCAATCGAAAACGCTGAGTGCGACATCGCCATATACCTGTGGGTCAGGCGTCTGCTTGATATTTTTTTTCAGTTGGCTGTCGGCAATAAACCCCTGGTAGTCGCCTACCATCAAATCCTTGAACAGCAGCGTATGCAGAGCGATGGTCTTTTCTTCGTCATTGGGTGCGCCAGCGGCTTGCTGTTGCAGCAACGCTTTGTTGGCCAGGCTTTTGAGCACCACGGAGCGATAACGCAGGCTATTGATTGGGCTGTCTGGGGCAAAAATAGCGGCAGTTTTATTTTCCTGCACCAAGGCGGTGGTCAACATCTGCTGCAGATACTGTTGCTGATAAGGAGCAAGCTTCATGCCAAGCAGATGACGCCAATGGGCTTCGGCACCCTGCCAATTTTCCTGCATCACCAGGGCATCGCCGTAGAGGATCTGTTGGCTGAACGCGATGAGATCGTTCGCTGCCAACTGTGCCGCTGGCTGGATCGCCTTGGTGACCGCGGCATAATCCTTTTGCTGATAGAACAGCCAGGCATTATGCATATATTCCCAGAGCGGCAACTGATTGGCGGCAGCAAACATCGGTTTGTAACCCTGCAGCATCTCATCGCTCACTTTCGGCATCGACTGGTTATCGAGATTGTATTTACGCAGCCACTTCATGGTTTGGGTAAAGGTCAACAACGGGGCATCGGCACTGCTGACGAAAGGCTGTTCTGCGCTGTCATAAGGAATGTTGCGGCTCAGCAGAATTTGGTCCCCTTCATCAATCATCGCGCCAAGCGTATTGATATCGGTGGCAGCGGTTATCTCGCTTTCATACAGCTGTGCCAATCGTGGCCAGTCGGACAGATACCAATTCACCCGGCGCTGTAATCCCTGCACGGAAGCCACATATTCACCTTTGGGGTAAGCGGCCAGATAGTCCTGCGCACGTTGCAATGCCAGAGCGCCCGCCTCTTTATTTGCCCGCTGCGGATCGAACATGCCGTACTGATCCGTGGCATTTTCAGTGATCTGGTTCAAGGCCACGCGGAACAACATATAAGCGGCGGTTTCGGCTACCCATGGTTGATCCGACTCTTTAAGCCGTTGGAACCCAGTATCCGCATCGGCAAACTGCCCCTGATAAAACTGTTCCGCACTGGTGAGGTAATCTCTGAACGCCGCCGCATGAGACCCTGCGGCATAGTTGGCCATCAGCGGTAAAAACTGCTCCGGCTGCGCTTCACCCCGGTAAATTTTGGCCCGGCGCAACGCCAGTAAATCGCGTTCGGCCTGATCTAACTGCTGGTCGTCCAACAAGGTCTGGAAAAATTGGCTGAGTGACAGCGGATTATTAGAGATCCAGCGGCCTTCATATTCGGCTGAAAAGCCGGTTAACCCCGAAGGTTTAATGCCCAGGCTTAATGCTAGCGCATCGAGTGGGTCTTCCTGCGGCACGGCTGTCTGGCCTGGTGTGGTGGTCTGATCGGTTGCAGGCGCTGCTTCACCAGGAAATACGCCAAACTGGTAGCCTCTACTGCGGCTGATATCCTGCGGCAATGACGACAACGCCACGGGTAAATTACGCATTCCCGCCGCCAGCATCAGTAGATTGACGCGGGTATCATTATCAGCGGCCAGGTAAGGCACACCGCCCATTGCGCAATAGTCGCTCCAGCGGCAGCCAGTTTCATCGGAAGAGGCCAGTGAGAACTGGCTGGTACCAGCGAGGGTTGAGACCACCGCGGCTACTATGAGTTTTTTCATCGATATCCTTACTTATCTCCAGTGCTCACTCTCATCCCGAGTGAATTTTGCCTGAGATAGTGTCGTAAGCATTGAGAAAAAACAATACGGCAAAAACCAACCGGCATAATTAGGAATTATGCGAGCCCAATCCTCACCTAAACGGCCACAGGGCTCAACAAAAGGC
Organism: Serratia sp. 3ACOL1; assembly: GCF_003668775.1. Taxonomy (NCBI): domain Bacteria; kingdom Pseudomonadati; phylum Pseudomonadota; class Gammaproteobacteria; order Enterobacterales; family Yersiniaceae; genus Serratia; species Serratia sp. 3ACOL1. The sequence goes on from NZ_CP033055.1 coordinate 3,641,279, forward strand.
TCTGATCTCCCAGCGCTTGCGCCGCTGGCAGCTGTATTTGGTTTATCGCGTGCTATTTCCCAACCACAGGCCACCTTGCAGCAGCCAGTAATATAACTCGCCATTACGCTTGAAGCCCAGCTTGCGCATCGCCGTGAGTTTATGGGTGCTGACTGTCTTAACGTTAAGCGAAAGTTTGCTCGCGATCTCGTCAGGTGTTAATTCCTGTGAGATCCCTTGCAGAACGTCGCGCTCACGCGGGGTCAGATGCAAATGCCGACACACACTTACCGTATCGTCTGTCAAAGACGACTGACTTGCCTGCTCAAACAATTCCTCAACCAGACGCACCACGGCATCAGGCCGTTCCTTGCGACCTAATAGCGCAAGTTCATGCTGACGTATTTTATTCTCACCAGCCGTATCGTTTATGATAATCGTCCCAAGCCGCCGGTTCTGCGGATTTTCCCGGCGAGAATTGAACCGCGAAGACCAGCCAAAGGGGTTGACACAAACCATCAGGTCGATCGTTATCCCAGGCGCAACCGGCACAAAACTCCATGTACAGCCTTTAGCTAAAAAATAGTCCTGCAAAATATGTTGAATGCCCAGAGCAAAATAACGGTTGCTATCCTGAATAGTGATAACAATATGTGGTGTCATTTTAGTTCCTTATAAATCGGCATGAAAACACGCGATAATATGGGTTTCGTTTATATGACAAATCATCCTTGACGCTAACACCCCCAAACAAGAGATGCGGATACCTCCGCATGCCAAAAATAGGTTATGCCTATAATGACGTAGCCGATGACTGGTCAGCTAAAGTGAGGCCGGCAACCGCCTTGAATTAGCCTTTGGTAACAGTGGCAGACGCACCATCACCCTGCAGATAGGCACTGAAGTTCAGGGGATTATGCTTTTTGGCAGCTTTTGGATGGTGGTTGGCTCAGTCAGCTTAATAGGACCGCTAGCATCCTCAATGACGGGGCTAGCCCACAATATCCAAGGGTCTGCGACGGCAGCGACGTTACCATTGAAGGACACCGTCACTTTGTTGTTGGCATTTGGCTCGTTACCGATTTCACCGTTACGTACACTCTTTAAACGCTTTCGCCAGTGGTTTGGCGTTGCGATAAATCTTAATGACTAGATAGTGAACAAGCAAAATAACCTACTTAATAGATAAAAATTAGATTTAATGACTAAAAATTATCAATTTTAATATATTTAATTCCGTTTTGGGCAAAAAAAAACCGATAAGCGAGTAGGTAATACTGTCTTGAATTCAACTAGTTATTATTGCTGAAAAAATAGTTCAAATCAGGGTTGACTAGGGTAGCGGGTTACAACTAAATTCCTACGCACAGTCAAGCCATTAAGACTATTCTTATCACTGGACGCAGTTCAACACTAACACCAAGGATGCTCGGTTATCGCCATGAAATATATAATAAACCTTAATATTATCTTTGATCCTGACAATAGAATATTGACGGTTAAAAACGACATTCAGCAATCTGTTGAATTATCAAAGCCAGCAACCCGGTTACTCAGTGAGTTGATCAACAACAATAGAGTTAACCTTGCTCGCGATGACCTGCTAAAAAATGTCTGGGCGGACTATGGCTTTTCACCGTCTAATGCCAGCCTGAATAACCATATTAGTGAGCTACGCAAAGCCTTCACTAATCTCGGCGTGAGTAAGGATATAATTTCCACCGTTCCCCGCGTCGGTTTTAGAATGGATGCGGAAATCCATCCGATACAAAAATCGGAGCAGGGGATCACAGAAGAAGCACCGGTCTCCAGGGTTCCTGTCACTGAAGAATCTCACACCTCATCAGAAACCCTACCGCCGACAATGACTGAGCAAGGAGAACATCAATCTATCTATTTGTCGTTAAAAAAACACAAGATGATAATCTACATACTTGCTCTTTTACTGTTACTAACCACGGTAACTGGCACGACAATGCTGAGACACAACCAAAAGGAGAGCGTGAACTTCGTGGTGACTCATGAAAAATGCAGTATCTATAACTTAAATGACGACAAGCCAAATCAAGAGTTTACGGCTAAAATCGTCAAGGAGATAGCAGCGGAAGGCATAGACTGTTCGCGGGAGGATCTGGATGTTTTTTATGCAGAGGCACACCCTAATAACGACCGTTTCAGAGTTCGGCTGCTCGCTGCCTGCAGTAAAATTGATGCCACCAGTTATAAAAATTGTTTAAATTACAAAACAGTAGAGTAATAATATGAAAAAAATCGTCGTAGCCCTGCTGTTGATTATTAGTTTTTGTTCAACCCTTTTTTATATTTATCAGGTGCAGTCCCGCAAGCCGTTCCATTGTGATGCTCAGCTGTTCGCGCACCTCAGAATCAATGAAGCTGACGAAGTCGAGGTCAACACCCATGTCGACGTCATTTTTAGGTCGGCATATGATGGGATTTTGAAATTTTCCGGCTCAATCAAGAATAAGGGCCATGACTATATCCTGAGAAGGACCGTCTACTTTACCGTTGCCCCGTCAGAGCTGGAAAATGTGAACGAAATCGTCTTTACCCGTACAGAGAGCCACCCCACGGATAATACGCCAGCAGACCTTTGGCAGAACAGAGTGTTACCGCAAACCCCGGGCATCGGGTTTTACTCAAAGATCAGGGATTTAGATAGAAATGCCATTATTATCAAAGGATTTACTAATCCTCTGATCGTCTGTATTCGCCGCTAACGGCACCACGGATAGGCTGCTACCGGCAATGCTGCCTGAACAGGCGGGCCAGGTAGGCACCCATCGGCGTGAGCGTCGTATCCTTTCGTTGGATCAGGTAGAAGGTAGCTTGTGGTAAGGCTTCATCCAATTCTAACGCGACCAGATGACGGCCCAGGATAGGATCGGAGATCACATCAACCGACAGAATGCTGACAAAGTCACTCTGCGCCACCAGGCTGGTACAGGCCATAAAGGTTTCGCAGGTGACGCTGATCGCCGGTGCCATCCCCATATCACCAAACAGTTCATGTAGCAGGCGGTAGTAGCTGCCATTGGGGGTTGGCATAGTCCAATCGCAATGTTGCAGCTCCTTGAGCGTGCGGGCGTTCTCACAAGGGTGCCCTTTGCGCACCACCACCTTGTATTCTCTTTCCATCAGCCGCTCAAAGCTCAACTCATTGTCCATGCTGCTGGGGTAGTAGGTATTAATGGTAAAATCCAGTTCCCCCTGGCGTAACTCCGGGATCATCGAGACCAGTTGCCCCTCCACGATGCGCACCTTCACATTGGGATATTCGCGGTGAAACTGGGTGATCACTTTCGGCATTACCGTGCGGGCAACGCTGCCACCGACACCGATATTGACCGAGCCGCCCGCTAGCCCCAACCGCTGCTGAATATCCTCCTGCGCCACTCGCAGCTCTTCGAGGATCAGGCTGGCATGCTGAAAAAAGTTATCACCGCAGTCGGTTAAGACCACCCCTTTGCTGCGGCGGACAAACAGCTTGGCGCCGAGCACCTCCTCCAGTTCCTGAATTGACTTGGTCAACGCAGGCTGGGAAAGGTTACAGGTACGGCTGGCGGCGCGGATACTGCCCTGGCGGCTGACTTCCACAAAGGCACGTAACTGGTGCAATTTTATCGAGGCTGGCATAGGCGATTGGCGATAACCGTTGTTTATCAGTAGCAAGATATTGGCATCTTATTTAACCCGATACCATTGTGTACATTCGAAAAAACATAATAAATAACCCAATCATCATTTCGCTTATTTCAACGCAGTATCGCGCTCAATAAGCGCCATTCACGGCTTTTAGCAACTAATTACGTAAATATTCAATTTTAATTTAATTGTCTGACCTTCACTGCTGCCTGAGTTTTATTCAAGGCGTGATAACTAATGGAAAACTGCTATGAACACTCCGCTTTCAACGTTGGTGACCGAACTGTACCCGCAACTGCAAGCCTGGCGCCGTGACTTCCACCACTATGCCGAATCCGGCTGGCTTGAATTTCGTACCGCTTCACTGGTGGCGGAAGAGTTGGATCGGTTAGGTTATCAGTTGCAACTCGGCCGCGAGGTGATCAACGCCGAAGCCCGTATGGGGCTACCCTCTGCACAAATCCTGGCGGCGCAAGAACAACGCGCCATCGAACAAGGTGCCCAGGCGAAATGGCTGCCCTTCTTCTCCGGCGGTTTTACCGGCATTGTCGCCACGCTGGATACCGGCCGCCCAGGCCCCACCATCGCCTTTCGCGTCGATATGGACGCGCTCGATCTCAATGAACTGCTACATCCCGACCATCTGCCATTCCGTGAAGGCTTCGCCTCCTGCAATAGCGGCATGATGCACGCCTGCGGGCACGATGGGCATACCACAATCGGCCTAGGGTTGGCGCGCGTTTTCAAGAGCCTGGAGCCACAGCTGCATGGCCGCATCAAGCTGATCTTCCAACCGGCCGAGGAAGGCACCCGTGGAGCCAAATCGATGGTGGAAGCCGGCGTGGTCGATGACGTCGATTTCTTTACCGCCGTGCATATCGGCACCGGCGTACCGGTCGGGGAACTGGTGTGCGGCAGCGACAGCTTTATGGCTACCACCAAGCTGGACGTCACCTTCCGTGGCGTGGCCTCCCATGCTGGGGCCAAACCGGAGGATGGCCGCAATGCCCTGCTGGCGGCAGCTCAGGCCAGCGTTGGGCTATATGCTATCCCCCGCCACAGTGAAGGCAGCTCCCGTATCAACGTTGGCGTGTTGCAGGCGGGCACCGGCCGTAACGTCATCGCAGACAGCGCCTTTATGAAGGTAGAGACACGCGGTGCCACCAATGAGATCAACGAGTTTGTCTATCAACAGGCGCTCAACGTCATCCAAGGGGCCGCGACCATGCAGGGGGTGGAATACGACATCACCCTGATGGGCGCGGCGCAAAGCAGCCAGCCGACGCAACCTTGGGTGGATTACATCCATCGCCAGGCACTCAGCATCAGCGAGCTTGGTTCAGTGGTGGATCGCCGCGAGCAGGCGGCAGGCTCTGAGGATGCCACCTACATGATGGAACGGGTGAAATCTCACGGTGGGCAAGCATCCTATGTGATTTTCGGTTGCGAACTCAGCGCCGGGCATCACAACGAGAAATTCGACTTTGACGAGCAGGTACTCACCGTGGCGGTAAAAACGCTGGCTACCCTGGCACTGAACCTACCGACTTTTGGGAGCGCAGTATGAAACAACCGGAACTGGTCTCTTTTATCCACCATTACATCGATAGTCATCAGGCCCATTTCAGTGCCTTAAGCGATGAGATCTGGGATCACCCGGAAACCCGCTTTACCGAAATCCACTCAGCCGAGCTACTGGCAAACGCCTTGGAACAAGAGGGTTTTGAGGTTGAACGCGGCGTTGGCGGCATTGAAACGGCGTTTATCGCCAGCTTCGGTAGCGGCCATCCGGTGATTGCCTTATTGGGTGAATACGATGCATTGGCCGGTCTGAGCCAGCATGCGGGCTGTGCCACCCCGTCTCCGCTGGTGGAAAACGGCAATGGTCACGGCTGTGGGCATAACCTGCTCGGCACCGCCGCACTGGCCGGGGCCTTTGCGGTTAAAGCCTGGATGGAACAGCAACAGTTAACCGGCACGATACGCTTTTACGGTTGCCCAGGGGAAGAAGGCGGCTCTGGTAAAACCTTTATGGTGCGTGAAGGACTGTTCGCCGATGTGGATGCCGCCCTCACCTGGCATCCGGAAGGCTTCAGCGGCATGTTCAATACCAGCAGCCTGGCCAATATTCAGGCTGCGTTCCGCTTCAAGGGCGTCGCCGCCCACGCGGCCAACTCGCCGCATCTCGGCCGCAGCGCGCTGGATGCCGTGACGCTGATGAACACCGGAGCCAACTTTCTGCGTGAACATATCGTGCAGGAAGCCCGGCTGCATTATGCGGTCACCAATACCGGCGGCAGTTCCCCCAACGTGGTGCAGGCCGATGCAGAAGTGTTGTACCTGGTGCGCGCTCCACAGCTCGATCAGGTGCAGGATATTTACCAGCGCCTGGTCAACGTGGCCAAAGGCGCTGCGCTGATGACTGATACTCAGATGACGGTGCACTTTGAAAAAGCCTGTTCCAACTACGTCCCCAATCGCCGCCTGGAACAGGCGATGTATCAGTACGTGTGCGATTTCGGCTTGCCGGATTACAGCGACGAAGAGCGGCGTTTTGCCACGGAGATCCGCCAAACGCTCAGTAAAGACGACCTGCGTAATGCCAAGCTGAACATTTCACGTACCGGTGGAGTGGCTGGGCAGGAATGGGTACGGCAGTTGGGCGATAAGGTGTTGATGGACGAGGTCGCTCCCTACGTGGAGTCACAAGAAATTCTGTACGGCTCTACCGACGTCGGCGACGTCAGTTGGGTCACGCCAACGGCCCAGTGCTTCAGCCCCTGCTTTACTCTGGGGACGCCGTTGCATACCTGGCAGTTGGTCGCCCAGGGCCGCACCTCAATAGCCCATAAGGGCATGTGCCTGGCCGGTAAAGTGATGGCTGCTACCGCCGTCGCTTTACTGAGCGATAACGCCTTACTGAACGCCTGCCGCGAGGAATTCCGCCAGCAACGTGCCGAACAGCCTTATCAATGCCCCATCCCTGCGGGGGTGAAACCTTCCCATTGAAGTAAATCCCGACCGTTCTGGCTCCCGTTCCGAGCCAGGACTCCATAGCGACCCATAAAACTATAAAAATCTGATGACGGACAAGAGGGTAATATCATGAGTGAGATAGCATCATCCGCCAATAAAAGCCCCGGGCGTATTTTTTACTGGGTAGAACGTATCGGTAATAAAATCCCCAATCCCTTCCTGTTATTCGTTTATTTGATCGTGGTGTTAATGCTCGCCACCGCGCTCATTTCCTGGTTGGGCCTGGTGGTGAAAAACCCAGCCACCGGGGAAATGATCCAGGTAAAAAATCTGCTGAGCGTGGAGGGAATACAATGGATCCTTCCCAATATCATCCACAACTTCAGCGGATTTGCGCCATTGGGGGCGATCCTGGCGCTGGTGATCGGTGCCGGTCTGGCGGAAAAGGTCGGCCTGTTACAGGCGCTGATGTACAAAATGGCCTCACACGTCAGCGCCGGCTACGCCAGTTATATGGTGCTGTTTATCGCTTTCTTCAGCCATATCTCCTCCGATGCCGCGCTGGTAGTGATGCCGCCGCTGGGGGCGTTGATCTTCCTGGCCGTCGGGCGTAACCCCATTGCCGGGCTACTGGCGGCGATCGCCGGTGTCGGCTCGGGTTTTACCGCCAACCTGCTGATTGTCACCACCGATGTGCTGCTTTCCGGCATCAGTACCGAAGCGGCCAAAGCGGTTGACGGCGCAATCCACGTCAGCGTGATCGATAACTGGTACTTTATGGCCACCTCGGTGATCGTCCTGACCATTACCGGCGCGTTGCTAACGGATAAATTTATCGAGCCACGGCTACCAAAATGGCAAGGCACCGCCGAAGACAAGCTCGAGGAACTAACCCCATTACAAAACCGTGGCCTGATAATGAGCGGGATCTCCGCACTGGTGTTTATCGCCGTGATGGCCGCACTGGTAGTGCCTGAGGGTGCCCCACTGCGCGATCCGCAAACCGGCTCGGTGATCCCCTCGCCCTTTATTAAAGGCATAGTGCCGATCATCATCCTGTTCTTCTTCACCGTCGCCATCACTTACGGCGTCGTCACCAAGAGCATCCGCCGCCCGGACGATATTCCCAACCAACTGGTCGAGCCGATGAAGAACATGGCGGGCTTTATCGTCATGGTGTTCCCGCTGTCGCAGTTTGTGGCGTTCTTCAACTGGAGCAACATGGGCAAGTTCATGGCCATCGGCCTGACGGATCTGCTGGAGGCGGCCGGAATGAGCGGTGCACCGGCGTTCCTTGGCCTGATGTTCCTGTCCGCCTTCCTGTGCATGTTTATTGCCAGCGGTTCCGCCATCTGGTCGATCCTGGCCCCGATCTTCGTGCCGATGTTTATGCTGTTGGGCTTTCACCCGGCCTTCGCCCAGATGATTTTCCGCATCGCGGACTCATCCGTGCTGCCGCTGGCACCGATGTCGCCATTCCTGCCGCTATTCCTTGGCTTTCTGCAACGCTACCTGAAAGACGCCAAACTCGGCACCTACTACGTGCTGATCATGCCGTATCCGCTGGTGTTCTTCGCCGTCTGGACCCTGCTGTTGGTGGTGTGGTACATGCTGGGGCTGCCTATCGGACCTGGGGTCTACCCGAAAATGGGATGAAGGGGGGCAATATTTTGTACTTGATAACGCGACTTTTGGCGTAAGGTAAACTGATTATCCCCACCGGGTGCTTGTCCGCCAGTGGGGACATTTTTCCCAATGAGCTAAGGGCACGTCATGAGTCGTGAAATCAACAAAGATACGCAGCTGTGTATGTCGCTGGCCGGTCGGCCAGGCAATTTCGGCACCCGTTTCCACAACTATCTGTATCAGGAACTGGATCTGAACTTCATCTATAAGGCGTTCACCACCAAAGACATTCAGGCAGCGGTCGGCGGCGTGCGCGCTTTGGGTATTCGCGGCTGTGCGGTTTCCATGCCGTTCAAGGAGAGCTGTATTCCGTTCCTTGATGAGCTGGATGCGTCGGCCACGGCAATTGAGTCAGTCAATACCATCGTCAACGACGACGGCTTCCTGCGGGCCTATAACACCGACTATATCGCCATCGCCAAACTGCTGGCGAAATACCAGATCCCTCCGGCCACCTCGTTTGCTCTGCGTGGCAGCGGCGGTATGGCTAAGGCGGTCACCGCAGCCCTGCGCGATGCCGGGTTCAAGAACGGCCATATCATTGCTCGCAACCCACAGGCGGGCCAGGCTCTGGCGGCGCAATATGGTTATCAGTGGCAGCCAGAAGTGGGCGATTTGCAGGTTGAGATGGTGATTAACGTCACGCCGATCGGCATGGCGGGCGGTAGCGAAGCCGAGCAGTTGTCCTTTGAACCGGCCACTATCAAGGCGGCGAAAATCGCCTTCGACGTGGTGGCCTTACCAGCAGAAACCCCGCTGATCCGCTATGCCCGTGAACAAGGTTTGCAGGTGGTGACCGGTGCCGAAGTGATCGCTTTACAGGCTTTGGAGCAGTTTGTGTTGTACACCGGTGTGCGCCCTTCCGATGAGCAAATCACCCGCGCTGCGGCACATGCTCGTGGCTAATGATATCCCCTCGCTAGAGGGGATACGTAATACCAGCCGCGATTAGAACGACAGGGTCAGGCCCGCGTAATAGGCCCGGCCCGGTTCGTTGTAGGTCGAAGCCCCTTCGTTTTCACGGTAGATCTGCTTGTCGAACAGGTTGGTGACGCCGGTTTTCAGGCTCAGATCCTTCATCAGATCGTAATTGACGCCAATGCCCACCACCGAATAAGCCCCAACTTCCTGAGTGGCAAGCGTGCCGGCTTCGTTACGGCTCTCCGCATATTCGCGCGGTTTTTGCCGACCATACAGCGTCCAATTCAGGTTGGTGGAGAGCTTATCGGTGACCTGATAATCCAGCAGGGTATTCACCGTGTACTTGGGGATCACCGACAGAGGATTACCGGTATCCTTGTTTTCAGAGGTGATCATATAGGTCGCGTTAGTGCGCCAGGTGAGCATATCCTCAACCAACGGCACCACCAGGTTGCCCTCCAACCCTTCGACCAGCGCTTTACCGCCGTTTTCCCAACGCAAGATGTTGTAACCGTTAGAGGCATAGCCAACAATCTCGGTGCCCGCCACGATCTTGTTTTTATAGTCGTTGCGGAAATAGGTAATACCCGCATCGTAACCCGCCCAGGTAAATTCCAGGCCGATCTCTTTGTTAACGCTGGTTTCCGGATCCAGATCGTTATTCCCCAGCAGATAGCAGCTACCTGAAACTATGTCCTTCGGGCACCCGTTACCACGGGTGGATAACAGATAGCCTTCGCTGGACTGGTACAGATTTGGCGCTTTAAAGGCTCGGGCAATACCGGCCTTCAGTTTGAAATACTCGCCAAGCTCCTGCGAAATGTTCAGGCTTGGGCTCCAGTTAGCGCCATATTTATTGTGATAGTCGAAGCGCAGCCCATGGATCACAAAGGTTCCCGGCAGCGGCTCGATGTTATCCTCAAAATAAAGTGAACTGATGTCGGCGCTATTTTTAGCGCTGCGCTCGGAGGGATCGCCAGAGACGCCGCCGATGATGATGCCACTGGAGTCAGTCATCTGCATGGATGCCGGATCGTTGAGCTTTTCACGATTCCACTCGGCACCCAGCGTGACGTTCTGCTCAAACAGCAGATCCAGCGGGATATTCAGCTCACCGCCGGTGCGGTAATTCTCCAACCGGCTGGTGTTGTATGTATCGTCGTTGATCATCCCCTCAATGCGGCCAGTTGTGCCCTCCGCCAGACGGGTATTGTTGGTTTTCTCATAGTTAAAGTTCAGCCGGGATTGGCCCCAATCCCAGATGCCATTATGGGTAATGCCGTAACTCTGGCGATACAGGCGGTTAGTTTCCTGGCCGTACAGCGAAGCCACCAGACCGCCTGGGCTGAGATTGCCATTGCTGTACTGCGTATCGCCCGCGTAGATATTACCTTGGCGGCTGTAGGCATAGTCAAAGTCGAGGATCTGCTGCGGGTCTATTTTCCAGGAGAGTGACGCATTGATATCTTTGTTTCTGACGCCTTCACGCCCTGCGGCATAGGAGCCGTTCTGCTGGGTGTTGATGTCATAGGCATCGGCATCGGTTTTATTGAGGTTACCGAACAGGCGCATGGTCAGCACGTCACTGACCAGCGGGCCGCTTAAACTGAAGTTGGCGCGGTTGGTCGCCCCTTCCTTGCTGTTTTCGGGCTGGTTGGTAAACAGCGAAAGCGTACCATGCCAATCTTTGGTTGGGCGTTTGGTAATGATATTAACCACCCCGCCAGCTGCACCCGAGCCATAGCGGGCTGCCGCCGGGCCACGTAACACCTCAATGCGTTCAACCATTTCTGCGGGCACCCAGTTGGTATCGCCACGGGTATCCCTTTCGCCACGCCAGCTATAACGCACTGAATCACGTGAGGTTGCCGGGACACCATCGATCAGGATCAAGGTGTTTTCCGGCCCCATTCCTCGTATATCAATCTGCCGATTATTACCTCGGCTACCGCTGGCGCTGTTGCCGGTGAGGTTTACGCCGGGCATTCTGCGGATGATGTCTGAGAGGTCGTTAACCGGTGGCGTTTTGCGTATATCCTCGGCGGTGATAATCGAAACCCCGGGCTGTTGTTTCAGTTCCTCCGCCGCGGTGGCACGCACCACCATGGTCTCGCTGTCCTCTGTTGGCACCTCCTCTGCCGCCATCCCACCGCTACTGAAAAGCCCCGCCAGCAGGATCGCACCAGGTCGCAGTCTGTTTTTTTTCGGTATAAACATCGAAATAATCCCTTTTATTTAAAGTAGATAATAATATTTGTAACTATTTTTGTAATTGCGAATTGTAATGATAACCATTTCTATTTAAACGCAGGAAAGCGTAAATTCACAATTTCTCCATACTTCTGACTGGTTATTTTATAAGCGGAAGAATGGCGAATATGGCTATCGAGGATTATGCAAAAGGCGGCACATCAGGGAGCTGCGAGGATAGCTGGCAAAGCCAACACTTGTCAGTTTTGTGTCAGTTACGGCACAACTGAGAATCATTATCATTAATTGAGTTATTCATTAGAAACGAATATCATTCTCAATACTGTATATAAACACATATACAGAGCTCAACCTAATTGTGAACAAGAAGAGGAACTCATATGATTGATGAAATTGTTGGCTACGATCCCTACAGTTGGAATAATGGAGTAGCTCCAGAACCGGGGCTAGCATGGGACGGTGGCGCATGGGGTTGGCCTACAACAGGTATTGACTCTGGCGATCTAATGACTGTTTGGCCTGCAGGAGATAACTCAGTATCTGACCAAACCAAGGAGTTATTAGACAATAATATTTGCCTGCGCTGCGGACAGAAAAACTGTCCCTATATAAAGAATGGAAAAGATTATAAAGAACTCAGAAGTGCATTGAGCAAAGGTAATATGCCTTTAGCCAAAAAAGTATACATGACTCGATTTGCTCAATTTGGTGGAATGAATAAAGGCATATTTAAAGAGGCACTTAAAAAAACAAAAGGAGGCAAAGGCCAAAGCCGAAAAAGCGTTTTTGCTGAGCATTTCTACCATTGTTTCCAGTTCAGCGGAAGGGATTAGTAAACGTTTGGGTAAAAATTACCAACTTGCAGCTGATGAAATTGCGATTAACATTAAAAACTTCCAAGGAAAGAGAATAAGAAATTTTGATGATGCAATGGCATCTTTAAATAAAATAATGTCAAACCCAGGTATGAAAATCAACAAGGGAGACAGAGATGCTCTTATTCATGCATGGAGATATACTAATGTTAACGACATGGCAAACAAGCTCAGTAATTTTGGCCGATTCTTTAAAGTCGCAGACCTGGTGATTAAGGCTGAAAAAATACGCGAAAAAAGTATAGAGGGCTACGAATCTGGAAACTGGAAGCCACTGATGTTAGAGGTGGAAGCCATGGTGTTGAGTGGAGTAGCGTCTAGTGTTGCCTTGGCAATAGTGACTGGAATACTCTCTTTATTTTCAATGTCTGTATTACCAGTAATAGCCGCCATCCTGGTAATTAGCATTGCGTCATCTTTTATTGATGCTTCACTTGCCGAAACACTGAACAATAAAATCATTGATTTATTAAATTGATATAAAGCCCGGCGCTCTTATCGTCGGGCTGCGTACTCTGATGGGAACCTCACCAAAAACCATAAGAAAAGTGAAGTAAATAAATATATCCCAGTAAAAGTAATCACGTAATAGACAAAAAGAAAATAATCATTAGAAGATAAGAATTTAAGCAGTCTGTTTCCATGTGATACATCAAGTGAGCAAAAAATAAACATATAAATATATATAGCGTAAACGATAGAAAAGAGAAAAAATCTGACTATTATCGAATACAAACCGACACTACTAAGCTTAAGCCTTAGATGATTTCTGTATTTAATGACAAAGTAAAAGGCAAAAAATAACGCTAACTTGCAATACAACCCTAAGACTGAACTTAATAAAATATTATCAGAGGATATATTTATCGGGTGAATTTTAGTTATCTCAACGCCAAGTTCAAATAGTTGGGCAGTTGGATTTAATTTAAAGTAACAGAAAAGCAAAAACAAGGGACATAGCCCAACAGCTAATGTCATAAACAGTTTTCTCTCAGCGATACCGCTTTCCCCTTCCCGCATCACGCCCCCAAATTTTGCAATTAATGCTAATTAGTCTCTATACCATTCTTGAATACACTCAATTGATAAAGAGTATCATTATCAATTATAACATGCCAGAATTTCTGCAAGAAATGTTCAATGCCGGAATACCACAGGCACCATTCAGGCTATTGAAGCGCAATCAGTGAGTAGCGTAGGAGTTTTCAGGTTGGTATCTAGAATCGAGTAGGAGGCGGGATTGCTCCCGCCGTCCTCTCACACCACCGTACGTACGGTTCCGTATACGGCGGTTCATTGTTAACGCTGGAACTGCCGCTTGAGTTCCAGCAGTGATAATAATCCTGCTTCTGAGAACCACTTCTTCGGGAACGCATGGTTCATGTGGCTCGCTCCAGAGTTCCACCACGGACCTCGTTGATTGCTCGCGGATATCCATGCCTTCTCCTCTGTTAACCCTCTTCTCATTAGCATTCTTGCTCGGGCATACAACCTTTTCCTGTTTTGCCATATCAGGCTGCGCAGTCTCCGTCGTATCCAACCATCCAGCTCTTCCAGGCATCCCTTCACTTCCGTTAGCCCGAAGTACTTCATCCAGCCCCGCAACACCGGGTTGAGCTCTCTGAGAACTGCCTTTACCGATCGAGAGCTGTTTCCCATCGTCAGCCTACGGATTTTATCCTTCAACCGCGAGAGACTGCTCTCCGAGATCTTCAACTTCGTTATTTTGTGCTGGGTGACACTGTACCCCAGGAACTTTCGCTTCCACGGTCTGTCCACCGCGCTTTTGTGAGGGTTTACCTTTAACCTGAGTTTAGTTTCCAGATAGTGGCTTATCTCTTTCATCGCGTGTTCGCCTGCCTGACGACTGCATACATAGATATTGCAGTCGTCCGCATACCGGCAGAACTTGTGGCCTCGCCGCTCCAGTTCACGATCAAGATCTGTCAGTAAAATGTTCGATAATAACGGCGAGAGCGGGCTACCTTGTGGCATTCCTTCCCGTCGCCTCGTTATTTCACTTCCTACGACCCTGTCCGCTTCCAGATACCGCCTGATCAGTTTGAGTAGCCGAACATCTTTGATTTTCCCGCTCAGCCGCGACATCAGGATGTCATGGTTGACTCGGTCAAAGAACTTTTCCAGATCCAGGTCAACCACCCACCGGCGGCCACTTTGCATATAGGATTGGGCTTGTTGCACTGCCTGCCCCGCATTGCGACCCGGTCGGAAGCCATAGCTGGAGTCTGAGAACTCGGATTCATAATAAGGCGTGAGATGTTGTTGGATGGCTTGCTGTATCAGTCTGTCTACTACCGTCGGGATACCCAGTGTCCGTACCCCACCATCGGGCTTGGGGATTTCTACCTGGCGTATCGCCTGCGGGACATAGTTCCCTTGCAATAAAGCTTCTCTGACGCTCGCCCAGTGTTGCTTCAGCCAGCCTTTGAGTTCACCGACGCTCAAGTTATCTACCCCTGCTGCGCCTTTATTCTCCACGACTCGCTGGTAGGCCAGCATCAGGTTGCTTCGGGTTATCACCGCGTCCATACTCAGCGGCACTTCCGCTTTCGTTTGCTCACCTTTCGCCGTGTACGCTTCAGCACCCACAACAGACCCTCGCGAGTTCTGCTCGCTTCCTTCTGCTCGGGCTGCGGTTTCCCGCACTTGTGCATCATCAACGTCCATCGAGATAAGGCGTCCTAATCACGGTTATCAATGTTCAGCCCTTCATCATGCCGGTTTTGCATCACTACTACGGCCTCGGCTGACTTCTGTTATTCCCTCCCAACACCTCGCGATGTCAGTAGCACTGTGGCAGAACAACAGATCTCCCGGGGTAATTCGCGCGACCTTCCTGCTTATGCCTGTCAGATTTACGTCACAGCGTTCCGTGCAAGTATTGGGCTTTGACGATATTAGCCGCCTTACCCCGCTGCGCCGCCTAATCTGCTTCCTGTTCGTCAGGCCAGCATTTTGCCTTCAGCTTCCTTCGGATCCCACCTCGCGATG
Organism: Serratia sp. 3ACOL1; assembly: GCF_003668775.1. Classification (NCBI taxonomy): domain Bacteria; kingdom Pseudomonadati; phylum Pseudomonadota; class Gammaproteobacteria; order Enterobacterales; family Yersiniaceae; genus Serratia; species Serratia sp. 3ACOL1. Next base: position 3,656,602 of record NZ_CP033055.1, read on the forward strand.
GGCACCCTTGCCGTTCGGCTAACACTTCCCCTTGCCGGGTGTGTAGAGGACTCTCACCTCCAAGTCACCGGTTTGACCACCACAGCCAAACCAGTTGCGCTGACGCGCAACGCGCCATGCCCGGCGCACTAAGACAAAGGGGCTAAACAGCCCCTTCAGATGTTTTTAACAGCGGTGTTAAGCGTTACTTGGCCACGCCTTCCATCCCCACCAACCCAACTTTCAGGTAGCCGGATTTGCGTAGCGTATCCATCACGCTCATCAGCGTTTCATAATCTACGGTCTTGTCCGCCTGGAAAAAGATGGTGGTTTCTTTATTCGACTGCGTGCGTTGATCCAGCACCGACGTCAGCTGTTCCGCCGTCACCGGTTCATCACCGACATACAGCTGCTTGTCTGCCTTCACCGACAGGAACACCGGTTTTTCCGGACGCGGCTGCGGTTTAGCGGAAGAAGCGGGCAGATCGACACGAATATCTACCGTTGCCAGCGGCGCAGCCACCATAAAGATGATCAACAGCACCAGCATGACGTCGATAAACGGCGTCACGTTGATTTCATGCAGTTCGCCGCTGTCGTCCAGATCTTCATTTAAGCGCATCGCCATAACTCACCCCACCCGCAGTTGGTGCGCATGCTGCGAACGTTTGGCATCGGCCGAGGCCGCCAGATCCAGATCGCGGCCCAACAGCAGCAGCACCTGTGCCGCCACATCGCCCACCTGAGCACGGTGGCCGCCAATGACGCGAGCAAAGATGTTGTAGATCACTACCGCCGGGATGGCCGCAACCAAACCGAGCGCGGTGGCCAGCAAGGCTTCCGCAATCCCCGGGGCAACGACCGCCAGGTTAGTGGTTTGCGAATGAGCAATGCCGATAAAGCTGTTCATGATGCCCCATACGGTGCCGAACAGGCCGACAAACGGTGAAATGGCGCCGATGGTAGCCAGGAAGCCATTGCCGCGCCCCAGTTGACGCCCATAGGCCGCTACGCGGCGTTCCAGACGGAAACCGGTACGCTCTTTAATGCCGTTGTTGTCGTTAGAAGCCGCCGACAGCTCCAGTTCGTTCTGCGCGTCTTGCAGCAGCACCGCACTGATGCTCTCTTGCGAGAAGCTTTGCGCCAATTCGGAGGCATCGTCCAGCGAACGCACGTCGGCCAGCGCCAACTGCTCACGGCGCAGACGGCGCTTGGACCGAAACAGCTCACTGCCTTTGGCAAACAGAATGGTCCAGGTGACGATAGACGCCAGCACCAGGCCAATCATCACGATTTTCACCACGATATCGGCGTGCTGATACATGCCCCAGACGGAAAGGTCCATACCACGCGTTTCTGGCGGTTGGATGGTCGGTTCAGGATTAACCGGAGTGATATTTTCCGGGGTACCCGCCACTGGGGTTACCGCTGTTGGTGTGGCCGGTGTCGTTGCCGCGGCAACGCTTTCAGCGACTGCTGGTGCAGTGGCCGGTGCCGCCTGAGCGTTGCCCGCCAACCCCACCACCAATACCAGTGAGGCGATCACACTGCGCCCCAATGCGCCCCATTGCCCACGGCCTGCGCCCTGAGCACTTTGATTTGTCATTTTGCCAGCCGTTTTCACGCTGTGCCTCCACCCATTTCAACATTTAAGGAAGAATTCAGCATGCGATCATATCAAACCAATCAGGGATTGATAGTAGTTATCATTATTATTTGAAGAATTACGCATCGAGGAGCAAAAAATGATACAACCCCAGTCACTGTCAGGGTTTGCGCGTCGTTTGGCATAACATTGCCTACCCATAACGCTAACAAAATCATCACTCAAACTGCTGATTTATACCCCAACTGGCCACAAACGGAGTGAATATCTCACGCCATCACTGCGGGAAAACGTCTGCAGGCGCAGCATGCAGCGCCCCTACGTAAGGCCCGGTTGATGAAGAGTGGCTAGAATAAAATCACACAGTAAGGCGCGAGGTTTTACCGCGTTTTTACTTGGCCATACCCACGGTCACCTGTACTTTTTCCGAGTTTTACGGCCTTTGCCACATTTTCTATGCTCTGTTTAATGTCCGCTTAAGCTAATAGCGGTACACTATATAGTGCTCTAGGGCCTCACCGCCGTGTGTGGCCTATATATACCGGTGAGCACGGCTAAAACAGCACGGTAGCCTATAGAAAGTCAGCCCAGGCACCCCAGGATAAAGAATGGATGTATTAAGAGAGATTGTTCACGCACTGTGGACGCAAGACTTTACTGCACTTGCCGATCCCAGCGTGATTTGGGTGGTTTATGCCGTCCTTTTTACCACCTTGTTTTTGGAAAACGGTTTGTTGCCCGCTTCCTTCCTGCCCGGAGATAGCTTACTGCTGTTGGCCGGTGCCTTGATCGCCAAAGGGGTGATGAACTTTATCCCCACGCTGATTATTCTGACGGTCGCCGCCAGCCTTGGCTGTTGGCTCAGCTATCTGCAAGGGCGATGGCTTGGCCATACCTCGGTGGTGAAAGGCTGGTTGCTACAGCTACCGGCGCAATACCACCAGCGCGCGCACATGCTGTTTAACCGCCACGGCCTGGTCGCTTTGCTGATTGGCCGTTTCCTGGCATTTGTACGCACCCTGTTGCCTACCATGGCCGGTATCTCGGGCCTCAATAGCGCCCGTTTTCAAATCTTTAACTGGCTCAGCGGCTTGCTGTGGGTAGGCTCGGTAGTCACGCTGGGCTATGCCTTTAGCCAAATCCCGCTGGTGAAACGCCACGAAGATCAGGTGATGGCCGGGCTGATGATCCTGCCGATGGTGCTGTTGGTCGTTGGACTGCTGGGCGTGATGCTGGTCGTTTGGCGTAAAAAACGCGCCTCCTGAGTCAGGTGGCGGTTTTACCCACCGCCACAGTAACCCATATCGTGATGCCTCTTATCCCTGTTTAAAAAGTTGGTCGCAGATAAAATCCACAAATACTCGAATCTTTGGTGATAGATGCCGACTGGAAGGCCAGAGCGCCCAAAAGCCCCCTGATCCTTGGTGTAAGTATCTAACAACGTTTCAAGATCGCCCACGGCCAACGCCTCCTTGACTAAAAAATCAGGCATGTAAGCAATGCCATGCCCGTCAATGGTCGCCATCAGCATTGCCTCCATGTTATTCAACGTCAGGGATGAGTTTAGGCGCAACTGGGTTATTTCCGGATCTGCCGTTAATGTCCAGTCCATGATTTTACCTGTCGTGACAAAACGGTAACGAAGGCAATCATGCAACTCCAGATCGAGCAACTTCTCAGGTCGTCCTTTACGTTTCAGATAACCAGGGGCGGCACAAAGAACAAAACGGAAAGGCCCAAGCCTACGCGACATCAGCCGCGAATCCACAAGATCACCGCTCCGTATCACCACATCAAACCCATCATCGATGAGATCAACGAGTTGATCGTTGAAATCCAACTCTAACTCAACTTCTGGGTAGGCTTTGCGAAAGTCAGGCATCATTGGTAACAGAAAGCGGTACCCGATGGTGGGCAAACTGACCCGCAAACGACCTCGGGGCGCTTGAACCGAATGCGACAGCATGGCCTCAGCGTCCTGCAAGTCATCAAGGATTTTCCGGCATCGTTGGTAGAACATTTCCCCTTCAACAGTGAGACTAACCTTGCGGGTACTACGCTGAAACAAGCGAACGTTCAGAGACCCTTCAAGCCTCGCAACATTCTTTCCTACCGCCGTTGCGGAAATGCCTATGGCACGTGCGGCAGAGACAAAGCTCAACGATTCTGCGGTTTTCACGAACGAGAGGATGCTGGTGAGACTCTCCATAGGATTAAGACCTTTTTGTTCATTATAAGTGGAGTTTTAACCCATTTATTCAACATTGCGACCTCTATAGATTTAGTTTCCCAGATTGCTACAAAAATGAGGGATTACGCAATGGGTAACAATTCCGATCACTCCCTACAAAAAGGTCGTTACTACGTTCTCGGTGCTACTTGCCTAGCCGCCTTGGTATTACCGCTGAGTTTCACCGGGGGTGCCGTCGCCACCCCAACCATCAGCAAGGTTTTCAACGCCGGCCCACCTGCCCAAGCCTGGGTAACCAACGCGTTCATGCTGAGTTTCGGTAGCCTACTCATGGCCGCCGGCACGCTTTCGGACATTTACGGCCGTAAACGCTTATTCACCTGGGGCCTTATGCTATTCGTCATCGTCAGCTTACTTCTGGCCAGTGCCACCAGCATTGTCTGGCTGGATATATTGCGGGCAATTCAGGGGATAGCCGCCGCAGCAGCACTCGCTAGCGGTTCGGCCGCTCTGGCGCAAGAGTTCGAAGGGCATGACAGAACCCGAGCCTTTAGCCTGCTGGGAACGACCTTCGGCCTCGGCCTGGCATTTGGCCCAATGATTGCTGGTGCGCTGATTGAACAGTTCGGCTGGCGCTCGATCTTCATTACCACCGCAATACTCGCCGCAACAGCGCTGATCGCCGCCGTTTCACAGATGCACGAAAGCAAGAATCCGCAGTCTCAAAAGCTGGATCTTCCCGGTTTGGCGAGTTTTTCAGCGATGCTCGTGCTTTTCACTACCGGGATCATCCTCGCCCCACAAGCTGGGTGGGATTCATCGTTGATCGTGGGCATACTTATCAGCGCGCTGACTTGCCTGATAGCGTTCGTGGTTATTGAGCTACACTCAAAGGAGCCGATGCTCGAACTCAGCCTGCTCAGGCATCCACGTTTCATCGGTGTCCAGATACTTCCTTTAGGAACCTGCTATTGCTACATCGTTCTGATAGTGCTGCTGCCATTCAGGCTGACCGGCGTTGAAGGTATTTCTCCCATACAAAGCGGCCTGGTCATGCTGGCACTTTCGGCACCGATGCTGGTGGTGCCGTTACTGGCCGCTTGGTTAACCCGTTGGATCACTGCTGGAACCCTCTCTGGCGTCGGTTTTCTGCTAGCAGCCACAGGGCTGTACATGCTCAGCCAAGTGCCCGTCGGCGATCACCGGCAGTTGATCTTGGCCATGCTAATCATCGGTATCGGAACAGGTTTTCCCTGGGGGCTGATGGATGGACTAGCGGTAAGCGTGGTACCTAAAGAACAAGCGGGCATGGCGGCTGGAATTTTTAACACCACTCGTGTCGCTGGAGAAGGTATCGCACTTGCAATCTCCATTGCCATGCTCACTACCCTGGTCAACAGCAGCCTCCTTAGGCTGCAACCGCAGAATGATAATAGCGAGCTGGTCCAACGCCTAATCATGGGGGATATGAGCCTCTCGAAAAATCTAGACCATGCGCAGGTACTGACCGCATACCAGGAGGGCTTTAGCACCCTAATGTTGATACTCTCGCTTTTTACTATTATTTCATCTTGCGCTGCGTTCTTCTTGCTGAGCCGGAAGGCGCGCCTATAGCGCCATCCTCGCGGGCAGGTGGCTGACCAGCGCATCCACCGCCAGCCGCACTTTCAAGGGTAAATGCGGCGTCAGCGGCCAGACGGCATGCACTTCAAAGTCTTTCCCCGGGATTTCTCCCAACACCTGCTGCAATCGGCCTTCCAGCAAGGCATCACGGATTAGCCAGCATGGCAGCCAGGCAATGCCAAACCCGGCCACCGCCGCGTCAGCAATCGCCTGCAGATCGTCCATCAACAAACGGGGTTTAGGCATCACTTCTCGCATTGTTCCGTCTGCCTGCGGGATCAACCAGCTACGTATCATTGCGGCGTAGCGATAAGCGATAGCATCGTGCTGGGGCAGTTCCTCAACGCTGCTCGGCATACCACAGCGAGCCAGATAATCCGGCGAGGCGCATAGGGTCATGCGGTTATCCCCTAGCCTTCTAGCCACCAGCCCGGCACTGTCCGGCAATGGGCCGTTACGCACAGCCAGATCGAATCCCTCCTCAGCCACATCCACCACCCGATCGCTAAATGAAAGATCGAGTTCCAATCCTGGATGCTCACGCGCCAACGCGGTAAGCACCGGCGCGATACACAGGCGGCCAATCAGCACCGGCATCGAGACCCGCAACCGGCCACTGACCTGCCGCTTACCGCTTTCCAGCAGGTTCTCTGCGACGCGGATCTCCTCCAACGCCCGTAAACAACGCTCATAGAACAGCGCGCCATCGTCAGTCAGATTCAGACTGCGGGTGGTGCGGTGAAACAGGCGCACACCCAGTCGTTGTTCCAGCCGAGCGATAGTTTTGCCCACCGCCGAACGGGAAAGATGCAGCCTGTTGGCCGCCAGCGCAAAGCTGCCCGCCTCCACCACGCTGACTAATACCGAGATGCCACTTAATCGGTCGTTCATCTTTTGTATCCTTTTAGGAAACAATCTTGAGAAAGATTATCGCCACTGGTGACTTTAAATCAACGCTATTATCTCTGGATATCTTCAACCCATCAGGAGCACCACATGGCCGATACCATGCAACGTTGGACAATGAACGCCGTAGGGCGTGAGCATCTGCAATTAACCGAAAGCGCCATTCCACAGCCGGGCCCACATCAGGTACGGGTGAAAGTGAACGCTGTGGCGCTGAACTACCGCGATAAGATGGTGATAGAAGGCACCATGCCGTTGGATCTGCCGCTGCCGTTTACCCCTGCCTCGGATATGGCTGGGGTGGTAGACGCGGTGGGAAGCGACAGCACGCGTTTTCGCCCTGGCGATCGGGTGATCTCTACCTTTAGCCCAGACTGGATCGACGGAAAACCTGACGGTGATGCCCGCACCCCGCCTTATCGTACGGCAGGCGGTACTTATCAGGGAATGCTGGCGGAATACGTAGTGGTCGATGAAACCTGGCTAAGCGCGTCACCTACCACATTAGACGATGCCCAAGCCAGTACCCTGCCCTGCGCCGGACTGACGGCCTGGTTCGCCTTGGTAGAACGCGGCCATTTGCGTGCCGGGGAATCGGTATTGGTGCAAGGCACCGGTGGCGTTGCCTTGTTCGCGCTACAGATTGCCAAAGCCCACGGAGCAGAGGTCTTTATCACTTCCGGCAGCGAAGAGAAGCTGCTACGTGCCAAGGCGTTAGGGGCCGATCACGGCATTCACCGCCTGCGAGAGGATTGGGTGGAGACGCTCTATCAACTGACGCAGGATCGCGGTATCGATCATATTGTCGAAACCGTTGGCGGCAGCAATCTGGTCAACTCACTACGCGCCGTGGCGATACATGGTCATATCTCGGTCATTGGCGTGCTGGAGGGTTTTGATATTGCCATTCCAGCTAGCCTATTGCTGCTGAAATCGCCGCAGATCCAGGGAATCGGTGTAGGCCATCGCCGCGCATTGGAAGATCTGGTACGCGCCGTCGACGCCAACGGCATCAAGCCTGTCATCGACCAGCGTTACCGTTTCGATCAGCTACCCGCGGCGCTCGATCACCTCGATCGCGGCCCGTTCGGCAAAATCGTACTGACGCGTTAACCCTGCATGATGGCGCTGTTGTCCCGCAGCCGGGCGATTTCATCGCTCGGCGTAATGCCAAACAGCCGCTTAAACTCGCGGCTGAACTGCGAAGCGCTCTCGTAGCCCACGCGGATCGCCGCCGTGCTGGCCTTAAGACCGTCATGTACCATCAGCAAACGCGCCTTGTGCAGACGATACGACTTCACATACTGCAGCGGCGAGGTGTTGGTCACCGCCTTGAAGTTATGGTGAAACGCCGACACGCTCATGTTCACTTCGTACGCCAACTGTTCGACGTTGAGGTTCTCGGCATATTGATTCTCAATCCGCCGTAACGCCTTGGCGATCTGGCTGAAATGGGTATGCCGGTTAACCAGTTCCTGCAACGAAGCACCGCAACTGCCACGCAGCACGTAATAAAGCAGCTCACGCACGATCTGTGGCCCCAGCACCCGAGCATCCAGCGGTTTCTCCATCACGTCCAACAGACGTTCGGTGGCGCACAGCATTTCATCGCTAAGCACTGAGAGGTTAACGCCGCAGCTTTCACCCCTAGGCTGCATCAGGTAATCGTCATCACCGATATCGATCAGCAGATCCTGTAGCATCTGGGTGTCGATATTGACCGCCAGCCCCACCAGCGGCTGTTCCGGGCTGGCAAAGGTTTCACACTCAAACGGCAGCGATACCGTCATCAGCAGGTAATTGCGCGGATCGTACTGAAACACCTTGCTGCCACAGTAGCCCACCTTGTGGCCCTGAAAGATGATGACAATGCCTGGCTCATACATCACCGGCTGACGCGGGTAATATTCGTCGGAATACAGCACCTTCACCATAGGTACGGGCGTTGGGCTATAGCCTTTGGCAGCAGCAAAGCGCATCGCCTGGCGCGCCATACGGCTACGTAGTTCAACGTTGTCCATCAGCAAGCCCCTCTAGTCGCCTGAATAATTCGACACGGATAATAACCATAAACATGCATTTTCTACAGTGTAGTGTAGGAATAGGCAAGACACCGACAGGAATGTGCATTGTGCGATCGTGCCAGGTTGCCGACAATAGACTCCAGTTATTTTGCGCCGCTGGCGCTTCCTTTATAGCCATACCCTATGGATTTCAAGCTGCAGCTAGGCGACAAGCTATCTCAGCCCCAGGAGCTTACTTTTAGTAAGTGACTGGGGTGAGATAGTGCAGGTAACAACGCTGCAGCTTGAAAGACGACGGGTATACAAAAGAGAATACGATAATGCAAAACTTCATCCTCCACACCCCAACCAAAATCCTGTTCGGTAAAGACCAGATTGCCGAATTAGGCAAACAAATCCCGGCAGATGCCCGCATCCTGATCACCTACGGCGGTGGCAGCGTGAAGAACAACGGCGTGCTGGATCAGGTCTATACCGCACTGGCTGGCCGCAACGTGCAGGAGTTCTCCGGTATCGAGCCTAACCCGACCTATGAAACCCTGATGAAAGCGGTGGAAGTCGTGCGGGCAGAAAAGATCGACTTTCTGCTGGCGGTCGGCGGCGGCTCAGTGGTTGATGGCACCAAATTTATCGCGGCAGCGGCCGACTACCAGGCCGATCGCGATCCTTGGCATATCCTGAAAACCGTGGGCAGCGAGATCGTCAGCGCGATACCGATGGGCTGTGTGCTGACCTTGCCAGCAACCGGCTCCGAGTCCAACAGCGGCGCGGTGATCACCCGTAAAAGCAGCGGCGACAAACAGCACTTCTTCTCTCCGCTGGTGCAGCCTCTGTTCGCAGTGCTCGATCCGGTGGTGACCTATTCACTGCCACCGCGCCAAATCGCCAACGGCGTAGTGGATGCCTTTGTCCACACCATTGAGCAATACCTGACTTACCCGGTCGATGCCAAGGTGCAGGATCGCTTTGCCGAAGGCCTGCTGTTAACGCTGCTGGAGGATGGCCCACGTGCGCTGGCCGAACCGGAAAACTATGCGGTACGTGCCAACGTGATGTGGAGTGCCACCATGGCGCTGAACGGCCTGATCGGTGCCGGTGTGCCGCAGGACTGGGCAACGCATATGCTCGGCCATGAGCTAACCGCTATGCACGGCCTGGATCATGCGCAAACCCTGGCCGTCGTCCTGCCTGCCTTGCTGGTAGAGAAAAAAGCCCAGAAACGCGAAAAATTGCTGCAGTACGCCGATCGCGTCTGGGGTCTGCGTGAGGGTTCCGAAGAAAGCCGTATCGACGGCGCGATTGCCGCCACCCGTGCCTTCTTTGAACAAATGGGCGTGCCAACCCGTCTGTCTGATTATCAACTCGACGGTAGCTCCATCCCTGCGCTGATCGACAAATTGCACCAGCACGGCATGACCGCACTGGGCGAGCATGGGGACATTACGCTGGAAGTCAGCCAACGCATTTATCAAGCGGCACGCTAATTGCTAGCGCACGATTTCATCGCAACATCACAGTTTCCTGCTAGGCTTTAGTTTCTACTTACCGTGCCCGACCGATCAACGGGCACGGTTGTGCGCCTTATCCGCGCTTTCGATCGCATCGCATAACATCGTCTCGTTAACTCATGGGAGAATTTTATGGCGAACCAATCCAGCTCCGCATCTGACAATAGCATTCGTGCCTGGGCCGCGCCCGGCAAGGGACAGCCGCTTGAACCTTTTACCTTCGACGCCGGTGCATTAGGCGACGATGAGATTGAAGTTGCTATCGATTACTGTGGCGTCTGCCACTCCGACCTCTCCATGCTCAATAATGAATGGGGCATGACCCACTATCCGTTCGTGCCCGGCCATGAGGTGGTGGGCAAAGTCACCAAGCTGGGGCCCATGCGCAGAACAAAGGGCTGAAGATTGGCCAGGTGGTGGGCGTTGGCTGGAATCGCGGCAGCTGTATGCACTGCCACCCCTGTATGTCTGGCGATCAACATCTGTGCAACGAGGTACAACCTACCATTATTGGTCGCCACGGCGGTTTTGCCGATCGCATCCGCAGCCACTGGGCCTGGGCGATCCCACTGCCGGAAGACGTTGACGTGACCAGCGCCGGGCCGCTGTTCTGCGGCGGGATCACGGTGTTCAACCCGCTATTGCAATACGATGTCCGCCCAACACAGCGCGTTGGTGTGGTCGGTATCGGCGGCCTGGGCCACATGGCGATCCGCTTTATGCATGCCTGGGGCTGTGAAGTCACCGCCTTCACCTCGTCCAACAGCAAACGTGACGAAGCGCTTTCGCTAGGTGCACACCGCGTGGTAGCCAGCAATGACAGCGCAGCGTTGCAGGCCATCGCCAATCAGCTCGACTTTATTCTGGTCACCGCCAGCGCCTCTTTAGATTGGGATGCCTTTATCGGCACCTTGGCCCCGAAAGGCCGCCTGCACTTCGTTGGCGCGATCCCAGACCCAGTGCCGGTTCAGGTGTTCTCGTTTATCAGCAAACAGGCCGAGCTTTCCGCTTCACCTACCGGAGCCCCTTCACGCCTGGCCGATATGCTGGCGTTCTGCGCCCGGCACGGCATAGAGCCACAGGTGGAGCATTTCCCACTGAGCAAGGTCAACGATGCCATCGCGCATTTGGAAGCGGGCAAGGCCCGTTACCGTATCGTACTGGATATGCACGCTTGAGGTCGCAAACTCGGCAAGCGCTGAGGTGGCGAACTAAAATTCATGTAAGCAGGCCTTGGCCTGAAAGCAGTCATAAGGAGATAGCGCATGCAACCCATCATCAAACTCCACGATGGTAATCTGATGCCGCAGTTGGGTCTCGGCGTATGGCAAGCCAGCATTGAAGAAACCACGCAGGCCGTCACCAAAGCGCTGGAAGTCGGCTATCGCTCCATCGATACCGCCGCGATTTACAAAAATGAAGAAGGAGTGGGTGCCGCGCTGCAAGCCACCGCGATCCCACGCGAAGAGCTGTTTATCACCACAAAACTGTGGAACGACGATCAGGGCGATCCGCAGGCGGCGCTCGAAACCAGCCTGAAAAAGCTGAAGCTGGATTACGTCGATCTCTACCTGATCCACTGGCCGAAACCGGCACAGGATCAGTATGTCGAAGCCTGGCGCGGCTTGATCAAACTGCGTGAGCAAGGGCTGGTGAAAAGCATCGGCGTCTGTAACTTCCACACGCCACATCTGCAACGCCTGTTGGATGAAACCAGCGTCGCACCAGTGATCAACCAGATCGAACTGCACCCGCTGCTGCAACAGCGCCAGCTGCGCGCCTGGAATGCCACCCACCATATCGCTACCGAATCCTGGAGCCCGTTGGCGCAAGGGGGCGAAGGCGTCTTCGATCAACCGCTGATTAAGAAGCTGGCAGAGAAGTACAACAAGACGCCTGCACAGATCGTCGTGCGCTGGCATCTGGACAGCGGCCTGATCGTGATCCCGAAATCGGTTACGCCAGCGCGCATTCGCGAAAACTTTGAGGTATTTGATTTCAAACTGGATAAGGACGAACTGGGCGAAATCACCAAGCTGGATATCGGCAACCGCCTGGGGCCGGATCCTGATTCTCTGTAAACATGGCGGGGCCGCACTGTCGGCCCCGTTGCTATATTGTTGGTAGCCTCTCGCGTTAATTGGCTTTTAACCCAAGATCTTATCGGTCGCTGACGCTATGATATGGCGCAGCAATCCGATCACAGCAGCTTGGAGTTTCATGACTTTCTCTTTCTCATCTTTGCCGCGCCTGACCATGGTGTTAATGCTATTGGTGCTGGCAGGCTGTTCCAGCAAGCACCAGCGCACCAGCCACAATCCTCACGCCTATGACGATGAAATCGAAGACGCGGCCAACGAATACAAAATCGATCGCAAGCTGATCGCCGCCATTATTCAGGTAGAGTCCGGCTTTAACCCTAAAGCTGTCAGCCCTTCCAACGCCATCGGCCTGATGCAGCTTAAGGCGAACACCGCCGGCTGTGATGCCTACCGTTTTAAAGGCAAACGCGGCTGCCCGGATGATGACGACCTGTTGGATCCAGAAACCAATATCGATCTGGGGGCGGCCTATATCGGGGCGCTGCAACAGCAGCAACTGAAGTGGATTGACGATCCGGTGACCCGTCGCTATGCCACTGAGGTGGCTTATGCCAACGGCGCGGGAGCCTTGCTACGTACCTTCTCCAGCGATCGCCAAAAAGCCATCAGAATGATCAACAGCCTGTCACCGGAAGCCTTTCACTGGCATGTGCGCCAGTATCATCCGTCTCCGCAGGCACCGCGCTATATGCTGAAGGTCGAGGCGGCGTATAACAGTTTGTAGCCAGAATACTCAGGCTATCCCTGATAACCTACCGTGGAATTTCTGCAAATTTGACACGATGGAGCGGTAGACATGGGTTGAAAAATCGCCAGGTAAAGTTTTTGTTACCGCATCGATGGCTCTCGGAACGTTCTCCGCGAAATAATGCAGGATCTCCATCATTTGCTCTGCGGGGAAATTCACCTCCTTTGCTGTCGCCACAAAGTGACGGGGATAGATCTTGCCAATCTCGTTTTTCCTTCCCTTGCTGGCTTTCAGGCTCATTGCCAACTTAAGATCGCTCATATGTAAACCTTGCCCACCGAGCACGGGAAAGGCAGAAATAATGTCGTAGAAGGGAGTTAATCTAAAGCTACCGCCTGCCTGAATAAAAATGGAGAAATTTTTCGCATGCCCATCCGTTGCACCAAGCAGCCATTGAAAAACCTGAAATTTCATAAAGTCATATCGGTCTTTTAACGCGGTGCTGGAACCAAGCAAAAAATCCATGATCTTGGCAATTCCTGGCCCCCCGTCTGATTCATACTTCACTGATGAGGGCAGACCGAAAACTTGGCAGAGATCTTCTTGCGGCAAGCGAAGCAACTCGGTTCTGTTCTTCACCCAGCGACGATCAAACCGTTCAACTGCCAGAGCCCTGATGGTCTCAGTCCTGATGATCTCGGTATCAGGCACAGCAAATCCAAGTTCACGTGCTAATGCCAGACATAAATATTCATTATCAACACTCTCACGCAGATCCAGCGTGGCATTAGGCTGTTTTATTTCGCCTATCGGCAGCTTAATGATGTGGGTAGTTGGCGTCATTCCACTCGGGAGACACCAATCCTCATTAATCTTCAGCAGCGCCGTCTTTTCCTGGGCACCTGCAACCGATATTCTGAAATCGTCTTCTTCATTAATCATGCCAAGCGGAATATCTGATTGGTATGCGGTGAGTAACGTTTCCAGTCGGATTTTATCCAGTGGCTGCCATGTTAATGTCAGTTCGGTGACAGTTTTCCCTGGCGGAAGTAACGTCACAGCTCCCACACTATCTCTCCCTATCTCGGCAAGAAGATCAAAGGGTTGTGTCGATTTGGCGTGATACCTTTTAACAATTCGCTCCCGAACCTTTGGGTTGTCCGGCAACAGGTTATCAAAGTAGTTAATCACCGCATCAGATGTGATGTTGCCTACCTCTAAAGGCAGAGATAGAGAAAGAGGCCTAGCGCGCGGATTGCGCATCCAACTATCATCATATCTGAACGTATGCGCACCGGTTGTCTGCTTCGTCAACTCACCGACTAGTTCGTTGTTCATCCACGTAATAAGCGTTGCCATTACCAGTCAAGCTCCTGTTGATTTTCCTTATCACAGACGGCTGTCATATCATTTTTTTCGCATACAACCATAGACATTTCAAGTGATTGCAATATTTTAAACAGCGTAGTTAGCGTTGTTTTTTCGGGGTTGTTTTCGAAGTTGGAAATGGTTGCCTGCTTAATACCGATCCGACCGGCAAGATCGCTTTGCGTCCAATGGTTTCTCTGCCGCACTAGTTTTAGATAGTTTGCCAGTTGGGCCGGGCTATAAATTTTTGGTGGACTCATCACACTGACCTCCTAGGTATCCACACTAAAGGATAATTATCAGTATATCCTCTGATGAGGATAAAGGAATAAATATCCTCACAAAGGGATAATGATAAGTATATCCCCACAAGGGGATAATCACGATTCTGGATCCAGCGGCTATTGAAAGTTTTTAAGTGATGTATAAAAAGCTATGCCCTCAGGGAGAGGGCTAGTACGAGGGAGCCACTTGGGCTCCCTGCTCTATCAGGCCTTACCGTTGCGGATAGGCTTGCGCGGTGGCTTGTTGGACGGTGTGCGCTGGCGGGTAATGTCCGTGTGCTTGGTCAACGCCGGGCGGGTATGCCGCTGTAGGCGCTTGGCCTCGCGCTGTTCGTCGATGCTCGGTGCTGGTACCAGGCATTCGCGACGGCCACCAATCAGGTGCTTCATCCCCATCTCTTCCAACGCCGTACGGATCAGCGGCCAGTTAAGCGGATCGTGATAGCGCAACAATGCCTTATGCAGGCGGCGCTGGCGATCGCCCTTCGGAATAAACACGTCTTCACTCTTATACCCCACCTTACCCAACGGGTTCTTGCCGCTGTAATACATGGTGGTGGAGTTAGCCATTGGCGACGGGTAGAAGTTCTGTACCTGATCGAGACGGAAACGGTTTTTCTTCAGCCACAGGGCCAGATTCACCATGTCTTCATCGCGGGTGCCCGGATGCGAGGAGATGAAATAAGGGATCAGGTACTGCTCTTTACCTGCCTGTTTGGAATACTGATCGAACAGCTGCTTGAAGCGATCGTAGCTGCCCATCCCCGGCTTCATCATCTTGGACAATGGCCCGGTTTCGGTATGCTCTGGCGCGATCTTCAGATAGCCACCCACGTGATGGGTCGCCAGTTCCTTGATATAGCGCGGATCTTCAACCGCCAGATCGTAACGCACCCCGGAGGCGATCAGGATCTTCTTGATCCCTTCCAGCTCACGGGCGCGGCGGTAAAGTTTGATGGTCGGCTCATGGTTGGTATCCATATAGGTACAGATTTCCGGATACACGCAGGAGGCACGGCGGCAGGTTTGCTCGGCACGCGGGTTGGTGCAGCGCAGCATATACATGTTGGCTGTTGGGCCACCCAGATCGGAGATCACCCCAGTAAAACCTGGCACCTTGTCGCGGATCTCTTCGATTTCACGCACGATCGAGTCTTCTGAACGGCTCTGGATGATGCGCCCTTCATGCTCGGTGATCGAACAGAATGAACAACCGCCGTAGCAGCCGCGCATAATATTCACCGAGAAGCGGATCATATCGTAGGCCGGGATGCGATCTTCGCCATAGGATGGGTGCGGCACACGCTGGTAGGGCAGGGCAAACACGCTGTCCATTTCCGGCGTGGTGAGTGGGATCGCCGGTGGGTTGATCCACACGTAGCGGTCGCCATGTTTTTGCATCAAGGCGCGGGCGCAGCCAGGGTTGGTTTCATGGTGCAAGATGCGTGAAGTGTGGGCATACAGCACCTTGTCCGCCTTCACCTTCTCGAAGGAAGGCAGCAGCACGTAGGTTTTTTCCCACGGCTTGGGCTTGGCGGCACGCACGGTGACGGGCTTGGCCTCTGGCTCTGGCGTGCTGCCGTCGGCACAGGGCAAATCCTCACCGTAAGGATTAGGGATTGCCTCGATACGGCCTGGCTTGTCCAGGCGAGTGGAATCCACCCCGCTCCAGCCCGGCATGGCCCCTTTACGCATCACTGCGGTGTTACGGATATCGTGGATATCCTGAATTTTTTCACCTGCCGCCAGGCGATGCGCCAACTCCACCAGCGGGCGTTCGCCGTTGCCGTAGATCAGCATATCAGCCTTGGAATCCACCAGGACCGAGCGGCGTACGGTATCCGACCAGTAATCATAATGGGCAATGCGGCGCAGGCTGGCTTCGATACCGCCCAGGATGACGGGCACATCTTTATAGGCTTCTCTACAGCGTTGGCTATAGACCAGGGTGGCGCGATCCGGGCGTTTGCCACCCACGTTACCGGCGGTGTAGGCATCGTCATGACGCAGTTTACGATCGGCGGTGTAGCGGTTGATCATCGAATCCATATTGCCGGCGGTCACGCCGAAGAACAGGTTCGGTTTGCCCAAACGCATAAAGTCTTCTTTGTTGCTCCAGTCCGGCTGAGCAATGATCCCTACGCGGAAGCCCTGAGCCTCCAGCATGCGGCCCACAATCGCCATGCCAAAGCTTGGGTGATCGACGTAAGCGTCCCCGCTGATCACAATCACATCGCAGCTATCCCAGCCTAATTGGTCCATCTCCTCACGCGACATCGGTAAAAACGGCGCGGGGCCAAAACATTCGGCCCAATAAGGCTCGTAGGAGAACAATTCACGTTCGGGTTGGATCAGGCTGGTAGTGCTCATTCGGGTGCTCTTGTGCAGGTTAATTTATCGCCGGGCGGCGATTATACGCACTCGCCGCCAAAAGAGCATGGTTATTTCTCAGATTACTCAGCTTTTGACCTCAAACTCGTACACATCGCTGCGGCACAGCGTTTCGCTGAACTCCAGCACTTCTCCCTGGGCATTGCGGCTGGTCTGGACAATGCGTAACAGCGGCGTGCCGCTTTGCACGTTGAGCAAACTGGCGTTTTCGTCACTGCTGGCAACCGCCTTCAATAAAAAATGCCTACCCTCTGGCACAATACCTCGCGACCTCCATAGGGCATACAGCGAGTGTTCCAGCTCTTCGGGATCGGGCAGAAAACGGGTCGGGATATAGGTGGTTTCCAACGATACCGGATTTCCATCCATCAACCGCAGGCGGCGTAGCTTGATCACGATACTGTCGCTTGCCAACTCCAGCGCCTTGGCTACCTCGCTGGGTGCCTTTATGCAGGAACGCAACAGCCATTGGTTACTGACGCTGCTGCCACTGCGCAAAACCTGCGCGGTAAAGCCGTTATCCTGATTGAGGGAATAACCGATGTGCATGGCCACTCGAGTACCAATGCCCTGTTGGCGTGAGACCAGCGCTTTTTCTTCCAGCAACCTCATCGCCTTACTGACGGTAACGCGTGACAAATCCAATGCTTCAGCCAGCATGCGTTCCGGCGGTAAAAAATCGCCAACGCCCAGGACACGCTGCTTGATGGCAATTTCCAGGGTATTCGCTAGCTGGATGTAACGTGGTGCCGCCGCTGCCTGTGTAAACTGCTGACGCAGCCAGGCAATAAAATCATTCATCGGACCCACCTCTGATTTGTTCGCATTCCTCAACCGCCTCGTTTTTACCATATTTGTCACATTCAGGGTAATTACACCATGTGCGCTTGCATTGGACTTAGATTGGAGTCACATTTTTCAACCATTGGACTTTAATTGGATCCATTTTACGACTAACATTAGCAACACTGATGTTTTACATCGGTTAGCACCAACACCAGGGAACACCCATATAAATGAAAAATATAAAAAATCCTCACCACGCCATACTCGGGGCGCTCTATGGGCAAGCCGTGGGCGATGCGATGGGGATGCCGTCAGAACTGTGGCCATTACAACAGGTTAGTGATTATTTTGGTTGGATCACCCACTTCCTGCCTGGCCCGGCAGAAAATATCGCAGCAAACGGCTTTATCGCCGGGGAATACACGGATGACACCCAGCAGGCAGTGGCCTTGATGGATGCGCTGTTGGCCGCCGAGGGCCGGGTCGAGCCGGAACGTATTGCTCACCACATCATGCTGTGGGCAGAACGGATCGGAGCCTTTGAGAAAAATATCCTCGGCCCCAGCTCCAAAGCCGCGCTGTTGGCGTTTCGCGCCGGTACGCCGGTGGCAGAGATCGCCGCTAACGGCGTGACCAATGGAGCAGCCATGCGTGTAGCTCCGTTAGGCTGCCTGCTGCCAAGCGGCGATTTGCCAGCCTTTATCACAGCGATAAGGTTGTCTTGCAGCCCGACCCACAAGTCGGATATCGCCGTGGCCGGCGCTTTTGCCATTGCCTGGGCCGTTAGCCGGGCTGTCGAAGGCGCGGATTGGGCCACCATCAAGCAAGAACTGCCCGCACGGGTGGAGCAGGTGCAACAGCAACATATCACCACCTTCAGCCCTTCGCTCAGTCGCCGTCTGGTTTGGGCGCTGGAGTTCACCGCTAACCTGGGCCATCTGCCGGATAGCGAAGCATTGGCGGAGCTTTACCATACCGTCGGTGCCGGGATGGACACTATCGAGTCAATCCCGATGGCGTTGGCGCTGGTTGAACTGGCAGACACCGATCCGCAACGTTGTGCGATCCTGGCCGCCAATCTGGGTGGAGATACCGATACCATTGGCGCAATGGCAACGGCAATCTGCGGAGCCTTACGCGGCGTAGCCGCTTTCCCGACGGAGTGGATCGCCACGATCAATAGCGCCAATCAAATAGATTTTGAGCCCTACGCGGCCGCTCTCCTCAGGCTGCGCAAACAGGAATAAATCGCATCATGAGTGAAATCAACCGCAGTGAGACATGGAAAGTAGAAAGCACGGGGATCGATCGCGTACCGGATGCAGAGCAGACCGGTAAACCGCTCGAGCTGTTCTGGATATGGTCTGCCGCCAACATCGGCATTCTCGGCGTGGTGTACGGGGCAATTATTGTCGCGTTCGGCCTGTCCTTTATCCAGTCAATCCTGGCCGCATTGGTCGGGGTAGCCAGTTTTGCTTTGGTCGGTTACACCAGCTTCGCCGGGAAACGTGGCCGTACCTCTACTTTGACCTTATCGCGGGTGATTTTTGGCCTGAAGGGCAACATCGCCCCCACCACCTTCAGTTGGATCAACCTGATGGGCTGGGAAGCGGTGAACGTCATTACCGGCACGCTCACCCTGGCGGCGCTGTTCCAGGCCATAGGCCTGGGTGAAAGCCACTCCCTTACCGCTATCAGCCTGTTGCTGTTTGGTGGCTTGACCATCGTAGTCAGCCTACTGGGCCAGAACACGGTAGTCTGGATGCAGAGCTGGTTCAGCCGGATATTCGGCACCATGACGCTGATTGTGGTGCTGTATATCGTCTTCACCACCGAATGGGGCAAAGTGCTGTCACTGCCTTCCGGCAGTTGGTTGACCGGGTTCCTGCCCGCCGTTTCGGTGATCGCCGCCGGTACCGGTATCAGTTGGGCTATCGCCGGGGCCGATTACAGCCGTTATCAAAGCCCAGAATCTTCAGATAAAAGCATCTTTGCCGCCGTGGTGGGCGGTGCCTGTCTGCCCCTGATCCTGCTGATGTTCACCGGCATTCTGCTTTCGGTACAACTGCCGGATCTGGCCAGCGCCGCCAACCCGATTGCGTTAATCGGCTCGGTGCTGCCAAAGTGGATGGCCATCCCTTATCTGTTGGCCGCAACCGCCGGTATCGTCACTATTGCCGTGCTCAGCCTCTACTCCGCCAGCCTTAACCTGCTAACGCTAGGCGTGAAGGTGAAACAGTCGTTAGCCGTCTCCATTGATGCCGTAGTGATCCTTGGCATCGCCATTTATGTGCTGTTTATCTCTGGCGACTTTATGGGGCCATTCATCTCGTTCCTGGTGTTCTGTGGGGTATTCCTTGCCGCCTGGGAGGCCATTTTCATTCTCGATTATGCTAAAGTGCGCCGTCATCATGGTTACGACGGTAATGCCCTGTACGGCCTGAACGGACAGAACCGCGGAGTGCGTAAGGTGCCGTTATTCTGCTGGTTCCTCGGCGCCTTGTGCGGGCTGCTGGTGACCAAAACCGGCTTTATCGATGGCCCATTGGCTAAAGGCCTGTTCGCTGACTCCAGCCTGGGGCTGTTCGTTTCCTTCCTGGTCAGCCTGATTGCCTATGGCCTCTATCTGGCAAGTAACAAAGGACATCAATGAGTGAATTTGTCGCAGTAAAACCTATTCTGGTGGTAGGCGGTGCCGTAGGTGACGTAGTTCTCACACTACCAAAGCTGCCAGCCAGCGGTGAAGATATCGAAGCGCAGCCACAAGAGCGACAGATTGGCGGTTGCGCCTTCAACGTAGCACGGGCGCTACGCCGCCTGGATGTCCCCGTGATTAACGGTATGCCGGTTGGCAACGGAGACTGGGGAACGGCCATCGAAGCCGCCATGCAGGAGCTGGATCTGCCGGTGCTGTTACGGCATGGCCAGTTGGATAATGGTTGGTGCCTGGCGTTGGTGGAACCCAACGGTGAACGTACTTTTGTTACCGTAACCGGTTGTGAAGCGCATTGGAATAAGGCGCAACTGGCCACCCTGCCGCTAACGCCGGAAACGGTGGTGTATGCCAACGGCTATGAACTGGTGGGAGAACCCGGTGAAGCACTGCGAGACTGGCTTACCCGCCTGCCGTTCGATCAGTGGCGGCTGCTGGATCCCGGCCCGCGCGTCGATCAACTAGGTGAAGAGTTTTTCGCCATGCTTAGCGACAGCCACACCCTACTCACCCTCAACCGCGACGAAGTCGCGATCTTGTGTGGGGAAGGTGACGCAGTCAGCGCCGCACAACGTTATGCCACTGCGCATAACATTACCCTGATCTGCCGGTTGGATCGTGACGGTGCCTGGGTCTGTGATGGCCACAATGAGCCGCAGCATGTGCCCGTTTACCCGGTTGACGTCGTTGATACCATCGGCGCGGGGGATGCCCATTGTGCGGGTTTGCTAGCCGGACTTTCCGCTAGCCTGCCGCTGGTACAAGCCGTCGATCTTGCCAACCGCGTAGCCGCCTGCGTGGTAGCCAGCCGTGGTGCCGCCGGAGCACCAGACTGGCAACAGTTGCAACAGCGTTTTCCTATCTGATATCAAAGGGGCTGAACTCAGCCCCTTTGTTTTACCTTAATGCGCCTTCTGCAGTTCGCCGTTCATCTCTTCCGGCCGATGTTGGTAGTTGAAAGACAGGGCAAAAATCACCCCCAGCACCAGCGTATAGGCGGCAAACACCAGCCATATACTCTGCCAATCTTTCACCCCGTTATGGGTGAAGAAGTCCACGACCTCGCCGCTGGCGATGGCTCCAACGTAAGCCCCTGCCCCGTTAACCATGGTCATAAACAGCCCCTGAGCGCTGGCACGGATGCGGTGGTCGGTTTCCTTTTCCACAAAGATGGCGCCGGAAATATTGAAGAAATCAAACGCGCAGCCATAAACGATCATTGAAAGCAGAAGCAGCAGGAAGCCGAACCCGGCAGGAGTACCGTAGGCCAGGAACAGGAAACGCAACGTCCAGGCCGCCATGCTGATCAGCATCACCTGCTTGATGCCGTATCTACGCAGGAAGAACGGGATGGTGAGGATGAAAAACACCTCTGAGATTTGCGACAGTGAGAGCAGCACCGAAGGATAGCGTACGCTGAGGCTGTCTTGATACAGCGGATTAAGAGAGAAATCGTGCAGGAACGGGTTGCCGAAGGTATTGGTGATTTGCAGCGCCGCCCCCAGCAACATGGCAAACAGGAAGAACACCGCCATGCGCTTTTGCTTGAACAGCACGAACGCATCCAGCCCCAACATGCTGACCCAGCTTTGCGAGCGTTTCACCTTGTTGGTCGGGCAATTTGGCAACGTCAGGGAGTAGACTGCCAATAGCAGCGACACCGCGGAAGCCAGATACAGTTGCATATTGCTCAATTCAATGCGGCTGAAGCTGATCAACCACATCGCCAGAATAAAGCCTACGGTGCCATAAACCCGCACCGGCGGGAAATCCTTGACCGTATCAAAACCGTGCTTTTCCAGACAGAAGTAAGAAATGGCGTTGGAAAGCGCCATGGTGGGCATATAGACCATCGCGTTGAACAGCATGACCCAGAACATCACCATCGGCTGATCGACCTGTGCGGCGTAGTACAACGCCACCGCCCCCAGCAGATGACACAGGCCATACAGACGGTTGGCCTTGATCCAACGATCGGCAATGATCCCTGCCAAGCTTGGCATGATCAGCGCGGCGATCCCTTTCGAACTGTACACCATGCCTACCTGCGCCCCGCTGAAGTGCAGGGTGTTGATCATGTAGGATCCCAACGTCACCAACCAGGCGCCCCAGATAAAGAACTGGAGAAAGATCATCACCTTCAATCGTGTTTTTATTGCCATTACCATCACCTATTGTTGTGATTTACGCGGCAAGGTAGGGCTTGCCGCGGGGTAGTCGGATGGAAATAAGAATTACAGCGTTTTGAAGAACTCTCGGATCAGGCGCATAAAGTCGTCTGCCGCCAGCGCAGCGCAGCTCAGCGTCTGCTCATGGGAAAGCGGCGTATCGGATAACCCTTCGGCATAGTTGGTCATCGCCGAGACCACCAGCACTTTCAGGCCGCAGTGCCGGGCCGAAAGCACTTCGGGCACGATCGACATCCCCACCACGTCACAGCCCAGCGTCTGCATCATGCGGATCTCGGCCGGGGTTTCAAAGTTCGGGCCGGTGTAGGCGGCAAATACCCCTTCTGCCAGTGGGATACCGGCCTTGGCCGCTACCGCCGCCAGTTGCGCACGCAGGTCACGATCGTAGGCGTTAGCCAGGCTGAAGAAGCGTGGACCAAAACGCTCGTCGTTAGCCCCCACCAGCGGGGATTCCGGCATAAAGTTGATGTGGTCGGTCAGTGCCACCAGGCTACCCGGAGCTACCGATTTACGCAGTGAACCAGCGGCATTGGTCGCCAACAGGAATTCACAGCCCAGCAGTTTGAAGGTGCGCACGGCGGTGGTCATCACCTGCATGCCACGGCCCTCATAGAAATGCCCGCGTCCTTTCATGCACAGCACCGGCACGTCCTCCAGCCAGCCCGCCACCAGTTGCCCTGCGTGGCCCACTACGCCGCTCACCGGGAAACCTGGTAATTCGGTATAGTCGATGGTTACGGCGTCGGTCATTACGTCTGCCAGCGCCCCCAGTCCCGATCCCAGAATCAATGCAGCACGGGGTTGAAAGCCTGGTAGTCTGGTCCGCAGCACGTCGGCACAAGAAAAAGCATCGTCTTGATTAAACATAGTATTCTCTTCTGTAGGGGGTTAATCCCCATAGTAGAGAGCGACAGCGGGTGGCGACCAATACATTGTTGCCCGCTGATTTATTCTGTTTACCTATAAATACCCTGCATCGGGAGGCCCGAAAAAAACCATGAAAAAGCCACTACCCGACCCTAGCCGGATCAACTTTCGCCTGCTGCACTATTTCCGCGTGGTGGCAGAGGAGATGAACTTTACCCAAGCCGCACAGCGGCTGAACATGTCCCAACCGCCGCTCAGCAAACATATCAAAGAGCTGGAAAGCCAGCTGGGGGTGGAGCTGTTCAAACGTACCACCCGCTCCATGGCGCTGACGCAGGCTGGCCGCACGCTGTTCCATAACGTCGAAACGTTGCTGGATCAGGCAGGCAATGCGCTCAATCAGGTGCAGCAACTGGGCCGTGGCGAGGCCGGCCATATGGTAATTGGCATGGTAGGCACGTCGGTCTGGGGCGGTTTGATCCCGGCACTGAAACGCTTTACCGGGCAGGAAGAGAAAGTCACCTGGACATTGAATGAACAAACTCCCAGCCAGCAGATCGTCTCATTGCAGAAGCGACATATCGATATCGGGGTCTGGCGTGAGGCAAAACAACAGGCGCTGCCGGGGCTGGCCTGTCAATTATTAGCGCGGGAGAAGATCTCGGTGGTGCTGCCGACGGGGCATCCACTGGCTACGGGGGAAGAAATCCCACTACAAGCCCTAGAGCATGACAAATTTATCGTGCTGCCGCCCAACGAGGCCAGCCTAGGACTGTATCTGCACAACCTGTGTCTGCAGCATGGCTTTGCGCCAGACATCGTCCATCAGGTCAATGAGCCGCAGACCTTGATGGCGCTGGTGGCGGAAGGTTTTGGCATCACGTTACTGCCGGACAGCTATGGGCGCATACCGTGGCCCGGCGTGCGTTTCTGCCCGTTGCAGGCGGCCCCTTCGGCGGATCTGTATGCGATCTACCACGCCGAAAGTGCCACACCGGTGGTGAAGGCGTTCTTGAAAATGCTGCGAACGCCCGGGGCTGTTTAAGCGGAAGCCTGAACCACAAACTGGCCGGTCGAACCGCGATCGGCCATTTCCAGCGTCTGGCTGTAGAACAGGAACGGGAAGTGCTCCGAGGAAACCTGGTTGAAGTACACCAGCAGCTCCACGTCGCCGTCGACCCAGACGGTATCCTTCCAGCCGCGATCTTCCGCCATCGGCTGTGCGCCATTGACGCGTTTCACCAGGAACTGCACGCCCTGGATGTGGAACGCCTGCGGCGTATCGGCATGAATGGTCCAACGCTCCCAGGTACCCTGCATCGTTTGTACGTCGATGCGGTTCATGTCCCAGATAGCCCCGTTGATGCCAGCCATCTTATCTCCCAGACGGAATTCACGCGAGCGGCTGACGTTACCATCCAGCAGTTGATCCGCCAGCAGGCGCATCGGCAGATTGTCGGTGACCAGCGGCAACAGGCCCGTCGGTTTCAACGTCAGTACCTGGGTAGAAACCAGCATGCTGGAAGGTTCAAACAGGCCGCGCAAACGATCCATGATCCCTGCCGCTTCACCGGCGGTTAGGGTCACTTCAGCCCCCTGCGACATGTCGATCAGCACTTCGCGGCGCTCACCTGGAGCCAGAGAAAGTTGCTGTACCGCGACCGGTGCAGGCAGGAACCCTTGATCGCTGGCGATCACGTTGATCGGCCGCCCATCACTCAGCTGCAACGAATAGCGCCGTGAGTTTGAGGCGTTCAGCAGGCGCAGGCGAACCCAGCCACGTGAGACTTCGATAAACGGGTTCTGCACGCCGTTGACCAACAACGTATCGCCAATAAAGCCCCCCTGCGCCGGAGGATCGTATTCCGGCGTACCGAAGTTATCCAGGCGCTTGTCCTGAATGATCAGCGGGAAATCATCGACGCCATAATGGTTCGGCAACGGCAGGTTTTTACTGATTTCATCCTCGACCAGCCATAGGCCAGCCAGGCCGTTGTAGACGTGCGGCGCCATACGGTTCGGCGTGTTGGCGTGATACCAGCAGGTGGCCGCAGCCTGACGAATAGGGATCACTGGCGACCAGTCAACGTTGGGCGACATCATGCGCGGCGCACCGCCCATCAGGGTACCTGGCACCTGCAACCCGCTGATGGTCATCGATACCGGCTCGGGCAGGCGGTTGCTGTAGATCAGTTTGACGTCGTCACCGTTGTAGACCCGCACCGTCGGCCCCAGATACATGCCGTTAACCCCCCAGACGGACGCTTTACGGTTGTCCATAAAGGCCCAATGGGCACGTTGCAGGGTTAAAAACAGCGGCTGGCCACGGCGGGATTCCAGCAGTGGCGGGATCGGTAACGGAGTTGGCATCCCGCTCGCTTCAGCCCTCAGCGGCACCGTTCCCGCGCATAGCGCCAAGCCCGATGCTTGAATAAACTGACGTCGACTGAGTGACATATCTTCTCCATGAAAACAAAGCTGAACCTTGTGCAAAGCCCCGCTAAAGCGGGGCATAAACGGCATGAGGCCGTATGAAAATAGCTTACTGCGTTCTATTATTTTTTGGCGGCGTCTAACTTGGCGACTTCCGCATCCAACTGGTCAATCTTCGCCTTCATCAGCTCGCGACAATGGGCCGCCAGCTCACGCACCTGTTCTTTACTGTAATGACTGGTATCGACAGGTTCCAGCATCTCCACAATCACATGGCCGTTGTTCCAACGGTTCAGCTTGATCTTGTCGGTAGAAGAAACACAGATCGGCACAATCGGCACACCGGCCGCGATCGCCGCGTGGAACGCACCGGTTTTAAACGGCAGTAAACCACGGCCACGGCTGCGGGTTCCTTCAGGGAACATCCAGATCGAGATGTCCTGTTTCTTGAAGGCATCCACCACCTGAGCAATGGTGCCATGGGCTTTAGCGCGGTTATCCCGGTCGATCAGCAGGTTACCGGTCAACCAGTAAAGCTGGCCGAAAAACGGGATCCACACCAGGCTTTTTTTGCCCACGGTCACGGTGCGTGGCTGTACCGCATTAGAAACCGTCACCATGTCGTAGTTGTTCTGATGGTTGGCAATGTAAATACATTTGCCGTTATTGTCCGCGCTAGCAGGCTTACGGAGTTCAACCTTGATGCCGAACACTGTCGACAGGCGACCAAACAGATGGCCAAAGGTCGCTACATGGCGGGGGTTACGCGGGCTGAACAAGCAGTAAAGCGAACCGAAAAAACTCACCAACAGGCAATAGACCGTGACAATGATCGCACGTAATATCAATAACATAACAACCTCATTAGCACACTGCCAACCCGGCCGCTGAGCGGCAGGGAAGATTTCTTTTTGTATGAGGAGCGCAGGCGGAAGAACGCGCGGCGCTTCTAAGTTCTCTATTTTCCCGCCAGCCAGCGATCGGCACAATAAATTTATAGCCGGAAAAATTAACTAACTTAAAAAAACATCAGGATAAAAAAGCCTGAACGAGCGAAGCATGCAGCTAAGCGGGCGCAGCGTGCAGCGCCCCTAGTAGGAATACCCGAGATCGCATGGGCGCAATTTATTGCACCCATGCAGGGTATATCACCGCTTTACTCTTCGCTGTCACCCAACGATTCGCGCTCTGGCATATCCACCTCAACCCGATCGATACGCTGCAGGCCACGTGGCAACAACGTACCTTTACGGCCACGCTCGGCGCGGAATTTCTGCAGATCTTCCGGGCGCAGTTTCAGCTTGCGCTTGCCCACGTGCAGGGTGATCGAGGTCTGCGGCGGCAATACGAACAGCCAGGCCAGTTTATCTTCCCCGCTGGCGGCCTGCGCCGACGGTATCGAGATAATCTTGTTGCCCTTGCCCTTCGACAGCTGTGGCAGATCGGCGACCGGGAACATCAACATACGGCCAGCGGTGCTGATTGACAGCAGCATATCGTCGCTGCCGTGGATTTCCATCGGCGGCAGTGCCTTGGCGTTGTCCGGCAGGGTGATCATCACCTTACCGGCGCGGTTGCGTGCGACCAGATCGTTGAAGGTACACACGAAGCCGTAGCCAGCATCGGAGGCCATCAGCAGCTTCTGATCGTCCGCAGCCATCAGCACCTGCTCGATGGTAGCACCTGGCGGTGGCGTCAGCTTACCGGTTAACGGTTCACCCTGGCCACGTGCCGAAGGCAACGTCAGCGGATCGAGCGCGTAGCTGCGGCCAGTCGAGTCGATGAACACCACCGGCTGGTTAGTCTTGCCGCGTGCGGCGGCAAGGAAGCTATCCCCGGCCTTGTAACTCAGGCCGCTCGGATCGATATCGTGGCCCTTGGCGCTACGCACCCAGCCCATTTGCGACAGCACAATCGTCACCGGCTCGGAAGGCACAAAATCGTGCTCGCTCATGGCCTTGGCTTCTTCACGTTCGGTCAACGGTGAGCGACGATCGTCGCCATAAGCCTGCGCATCGGCCTGGATTTCTTTCTTGATCAGGTTGTTCAGCTTGCGCTCGGAAGCCAGCAACGCCTGCAGATGATCGCGCTCTTTTGCCAGCTCATCCTGCTCGCCGCGGATCTTCACTTCTTCCAGCTTGGCCAAATGGCGCAGCTTCAGCTCGAGGATCGCTTCGGCCTGAGTATCTGAGATGCCAAACCGCTGCATCAACACCGGCTTTGGCTCATCTTCGCTGCGAATGATGTGGATCACTTCGTCGATATTGAGGAACGCAACCAGCAAACCTTCCAGGATGTGCAGCCGTTTGAGCACTTTTTCCAGGCGGTAATTCAGGCGGCGGCGCACCGTATCACGGCGGAAGACCAGCCATTCGGAAAGGATCTCCACCAGCCCTTTAACCTGCGGGCGGTTGTCCAGACCGATCATGTTCATGTTGATGCGGTAGCTGCGCTCCAGATCGGTGGTGGCAAACAGGTGGTTCATCACCTGATCCAGATCGATACGGTTAGAGCGCGGCACAATCACCAGACGGGTCGGGTTTTCGTGGTCGGATTCATCGCGCAGGTCTTCCACCATCGGCAGCTTTTTGGCGCGCATCTGGCTGGCGATTTGCTCCAGCACTTTGGCACCGGAAACCTGGTGCGGTAAGGCGGTGATCACCGCGCTACCGTCTTCTTTCTTCCAGATGGCACGCATGCGTACCGAGCCACGGCCATTCTGGTAAATTTTGCGGATCTCTTCGCGCGGGGTAATAATTTCCGCTTCCGTCGGGAAGTCCGGCCCCTGCACAAACTCCAGCAAATCGTCGAGCGATGAGCCTGGCTTGTCGATCAGGGCTACCGCCGCGGCGGCAATTTCACGCACGTTATGCGGTGGAATATCCGTTGCCATCCCTACCGCGATACCGGTTGTCCCGTTGAGCAGGATGTTCGGCAGGCGTGCAGGCAGCATCTTCGGTTCTTGCATGGTGCCGTCGAAGTTGGGCACCCAGTCCGTGGTGCCCTGGCCCAACTCGCCCAGCAGCACTTCGGCATATTTCGACAGGCGCGATTCGGTATAACGCATCGCGGCGAAAGATTTAGGGTCATCCGGTGCCCCCCAGTTCCCTTGACCATCTACCAGCGGGTAGCGGTAAGAGAAGGGTTGCGCCATCAGCACCATAGCTTCATAACAGGCGCTATCACCATGCGGATGATACTTACCCAACACGTCACCGACGGTACGGGCAGATTTTTTGAATTTGGCGTTGTTGCTAAGCCCCAGCTCCGACATGGCATAGATAATGCGGCGCTGTACCGGCTTTAAACCATCGCCGATATACGGCAGCGCCCGATCCATGATGACGTACATGGAATAGTTCAGATAGGCGTTTTCAGTGAATGTGTGCAGCGGTAGACGCTCAACACCGTCATGAGTCAGTTCGCTCATTACTCAGATATCCTCAGACGACAAAGGGTCGATTCTGCCCGCGATAGTAACCCATCTGCGGGGTGGCTGTCACAGATGCTGCGTGGATTGGCCATTGATGCTGGCGATCGCCCCGCTTTATGCGAAATTTCGCCATCAGCGGCCGCCTTTATTGACTCACAGTCAACACTGTTGTGCGCTAGATCGCATTTTTCCCTGCTTCAGGAAGGATTACACTCCGTTTCAACGATATGCCTCACGGCCATCACATTCTACATTCTGACAGGAACCCAGCATCCATGAGCAATATCCTGATTATTAACGCCAAGAAGCAATTCGGCCACTCCAACGGTGAGCTGAACCAGACCCTGAGCGACGTAGCAGAAAGTTTCCTGCGCGATGCCAAGCACGATGTACAGGTCACCGTAGTCGATGACGGCTATGATATCGAAGCCGAAGTGCAGAAGTACCTGTGGGCCGATACGGTGATTTACCAGATGCCAGGCTGGTGGATGGGCGAGCCCTGGATCCTGAAAAAATACCTCGACGAAGTGTTCACCGCTGGCCACGGCAGCCTGTATGCCAGCGATGGTCGCACCCGTTCCGATGCCAGCAAAAAATACGGTTCTGGCGGGCTGATCCAAGGCAAGACCTACATGCTGAGCTTGACCTGGAATGCCCCGTTGGAAGCCTTTACCGATCCCGACCAGTTCTTCCACGGTGTGGGCGTAGACGGCGTTTATCTGCACTTCCACAAGGCCAACCAGTTTCTGGGGATGGAAGCACTGCCGACCTTCATCTGCAATGACGTCATCAAACAGCCGGATATCGCCAACGATATCGCACGTTTGCGCGCACATCTGGGCGAAGTGTTTGCTTAACTGTGATGGGTTTTATAAATCATACCGTTAACCAGTGAGGCCGTAATGATCACCGTAATTGCAGAAATCAGAACCAGACCGGGTCATCGTGAAAGCGTCTTAAAAGCGATTGAAAAGCTGTTGCCAGCGGTGTTGGCAGAAGAAGGCTGTGGCGGCTATCAGCCGATGATCGATGCCGATACCCAGGCACCTTGGCAGAAGCGTTCGCCGGATTCGATCTTTATGTTGGAGAAGTGGCAGAGCCAGGCGCATCTGGAACAGCACCTGCAGATGGATCACATGCTCAAGCACCGGGAAACCATCAAGGACAGCGTGCTGGACACGACCATTTATGTGCTGGATAACCCCTCACCCTAACCCTCTCCCACAGGGAGAGGGGACCGATCGAGTTGGACTGAAAGCATAGTGATTCTCCATGAACGCTGGCTGACTCACCTAGGTGAAGGGGCAATCGAGTTTGTTGATTGCGCTGCGTAATACTCTATATTTCTTGCTCTTACGCCCTACTTTCCGAAGTGGCACGGGCCTATCACGCGCTCCGTATCAGCCCCCTCTCCCTGTGGGCTGTCTCTTATACACAACTCGGCATCTTACTGTTTTTTATGGGAATTATTTCAAGCGAATCAATAGGGCACTCGGAAAAATTCTCTTTAAAATCAGCCTGCTATGTTTCTCAAATTACGGCCATTTGACCGCAACTTGAGATGTGTATAAGAGACAGCCCTGTGGGAGAGGGCTGGGGTGAGGGCAACAGACATCTCCGCTCTACAGGCTCTGTGCATCGGTGATATGCGCGCTGACATAGTCCAGAAAACAGGTGATCCGTGCGGCCAACTGGGCATTGCGATAATACACCGCGTTAATCGGCTGGCGGACATCCAACGTTTCTGCCGCCAGCAACTGAACCAGACGCCCTTCCCGCTGATCTTCCCGCGTCATAAAATCGGCCAATTGAGCGATCCCTTCCCCTCGTAGCGCCAGTTGCCGCAGCGTTTCGCCGCTGGAGGCCGATAGCGTTGGGGTAATGGCAAAGCGCTCCGCCTGCCGATAGCGCAACGGCCACAGGTTGAGCGACTCGGGCTGTGTAAAGCCCAGCAGACTATGGTGATTTAGCTCTTCGACACTCTGCGGTGCTCCAAAGCGGGCAATATAATCTGGGCTGGCAAGGATGCGTAACCGGCTCGCCCCCAGCAGGCGCGCGTGAATAGTGGAGTCTCGCAATGCGCCAATACGAATGGCGATATCGGTGCGTTTCTCCAGCAGATCGATAATCAGGTTATCGGTGTTCAGCTCCAGCTCAATCTGTGGGAAACGTTGGCGGAAACCGGCGACCAGCGGCACGATCACATGTTCCATAAAGGGCGCGGCAGCGTTGACCCGTAGCCTGCCTGCGGGGTTCAGACGACGTAGCGCCATCTGTTCCTCAGCATGTTCCACCGAGTTGATAATTTCCCGCGCATGGGCCAGAAAGCTCTGCCCCTCTTCGGTCAATTCCAGACGACGTGTGGTGCGGCGCAGTAAGGTAGTATCGAGTTTTTTTTCCAGACGGCTCAGCGCCCGGCTGATGCCAGAGGTAGTTTGGCCAAGCTGCTCGGCGGCGGCAGTGATTGAACCGCTGTCGACCACGGAGGTATAAGCCAAGAGTTCTTCGAGGGTGATTTTCATGCATTCCGCCCTGGGTTATCGGGCGCAGCACGCAGTGCGCCAGGGATGGCACAGTGTAAAAACTTGGGGCCGCGGTTGCGGCCCCACAGGCATCAGACTGAAAGCTCGGCGGTATCGCCCTTGTCTTGCAGCCAGTTGCGGCGGTCTTCCGAACGCTTCTTCGCCAACAGCATGTCCATAATGGCCATGGTCTGATCGGTATTCTCGTCATCGATGGTCAACTGCACCAGACGGCGAGTGTTGGGATCGAGCGTCGTTTCACGCAGTTGCAGCGGGTTCATCTCACCCAGCCCTTTAAAGCGCTGTACGTTCGGCTTGCCCTTCTTACGCTTCAACTGCTCCAGCACGCCGGCTTTCTCTTCCTCGTCGAGGGCGTAATAGACTTCTTTACCCAGGTCGATACGGTATAGCGGTGGCATCGCAACGTGCACATGGCCACCCTTTACCAGCGAACGGAAGTGGCGGACAAATAGCGCACAAAGCAGCGTGGCGATGTGCAGGCCGTCGGAGTCCGCATCCGCCAGGATACAGATTTTGCCGTAGCGCAGTTGGCTGAGATCTTCGCTGTCGGGATCGATGCCGATCGCCACGGAGATATCATGCACTTCCTGCGAGGCCAACACTTCGTCTGAGGACACTTCCCAGGTGTTGAGGATCTTGCCCTTCAGCGGCATGATCGCCTGATATTCGCGATCGCGCGCCTGCTTGGCCGAGCCGCCCGCCGAGTCCCCTTCCACCAGGAACAGTTCGGTCATGCTCAGATCCTGCGAGGTGCAGTCCGCCAGCTTGCCCGGTAACGCAGGCCCGCTGGTCAGCTTCTTGCGCACCACTTTCTTCGCCGCACGCAGGCGACGTTGAGCGCTGGAGATCGCCAGTTCGGCCAGTTGCTCGGCCGCCTGGACGTTCTGATTCAGCCACAGGCTGAAGGCATCTTTCACCACGCCGGAAACAAACGCCGCGCACTGACGGGAAGAGAGCCGCTCTTTGGTCTGGCCCGCGAATTGCGGATCCTGCATTTTCACCGACAGCACGTAGGCACAGCGGTCCCAGATATCTTCCGCAGACAGCTTCACGCCGCGCGGCAGGATATTGCGGAATTCACAGAACTCACGCATCGCATCCAGCAGCCCTTGGCGCAGGCCGTTGACGTGCGTACCACCCTGCATGGTTGGGATCAGGTTGACGTAGCTCTCCGTCAGCAGTTCCCCGCCCTCCGGCAGCCACAGCAACGCCCAGTCCACTGCTTCTGTATCACCGGCAAAATTGCCGACAAACGCCTTTTCCGGCAGGGTGATCAGGCCGTTCACCGCTTCCATCAGGTAGTCGGTCAGGCCGTCCTGGTAGCACCAGCGCTGCTCGGTATTGTTCAGCTTGTCGATAAAGTAGATTTCAACACCGGGGCACAGCACCGCTTTGGCTTTCAGCAGGTGCGACAGGCGGGAAACCGAGAAGCGCGGGCTGTCGAAGAACTGCTCGTCAGGCCAGAAGTGAATGCTGGTACCGGTGTTGCGCTTGCCGCAGCTACCGGTTACCGCCAAATCCTGCACCTTGTCGCCGTTCTCAAAAGCGATGCTATAGACGTTACCGTCGCGCTTGACGTTGACTTCCACCCGTTTGGACAGGGCGTTAACCACCGAAATCCCCACGCCGTGCAGGCCGCCGGAGAACTGGTAGTTCTTGTTGGAGAATTTACCGCCCGCGTGCAGACGACACATGATCAACTCAACCGCCGGTACGCCTTCTTCAGGGTGGATATCCACCGGCATGCCGCGGCCGTCGTCGATCACTTCCAGTGACTGATCGGCGTGCAGGATCACGTCGATACGCTTGGCATGGCCCGCCAACGCTTCATCGACGCTGTTATCTATCACCTCTTGGCCGAGGTGGTTCGGACGCGTCGTGTCGGTATACATACCGGGACGACGGCGCACTGGTTCTAGACCGCTGAGTACTTCAATGGCATCAGCGTTATAGCTGGATTGAGTCATCGTTGATTATTTTTTCGTGGTTGAGGGAAGGTGCCGAAATCGGCCGCTGCCTGTTCAGTATATCTGTGATAGCTGAAGTTGCTGCGGCGTCATAGCC
This sequence comes from Serratia sp. 3ACOL1, assembly GCF_003668775.1. Classification (NCBI taxonomy): domain Bacteria; kingdom Pseudomonadati; phylum Pseudomonadota; class Gammaproteobacteria; order Enterobacterales; family Yersiniaceae; genus Serratia; species Serratia sp. 3ACOL1. The sequence continues at coordinate 3,690,300 of NZ_CP033055.1, forward strand.
CTAAAAAATCCACAATCTGGGGGAAGTAGTGCTCGAAACCGACGAAAGCGTGGTTTCCGCCCGACTCCACCGTTTGCCGGCAGGCGGTGTAATAAGCCACTGCCTGACCGTAATCGAGAATTTCATCGCCCGTTTGCTGTAGCAACCAGATTAAATCCGGCGACTCCAAGGGATCGACCTGCATCACTTTCAGATCATAAACGTGGCGTGACTCTAACACATATTGCTGCCCGGTGTAGGGGTTCTCGTTGCGCCCCAGATAGTCGATCAGCAGCTCATACGGCTTCACCGCAGGGTTTACCACTACCGCTGGCAACGCAAAACACTGCGATAACCAGGTGGCATAATAGCCGCCCAACGAGGAGCCTACCACGCCCATCGTCTGGCCTGCCCGCGCCATCACCAGATCTTCCAGCATTTCTGCCGCCTCCGCCGGGTAAGGCGGCAACTGCGGTACCAGCATGTCGATATTGGGATGATGTTCCGCCAGCCAGGCTTTGAAAGCCGTGGCCTTGGCCGAAAGCGGCGAGCTGTTGAAACCGTGCAGGTAAAGTAAGGTTGAAGGCATCAGTAGCCGTCCGAATCCATGTCGGGGCGGAAGTCATCGTTTTCCAGCCGGAATACCTGGGTTTCCACCCGGCCATCCGGCAACAGGTCGAGATAGCGCCAACCTGGGGAAACGTCGTCGATCGTAAAATTGGTGCAGTGCGGCTTGAATTGCACGCAGGTGGACGGCGTGGCCAACAGCCGACGTCCGTGCCAGCCCAGATCCAATTCCTGGTGGATATGCCCGCACAGCAGGGTATTCACTTTCGGATAGCGCCACAGCATGGCCGCCAGCGTATGCGGGTTACGCAAACTGTGTTGATCAAGCCAGGTGCAGCCGGAAGGCAACGGATGGTGATGCAGTAATAGCAGCGTATAACGCTCAGGGTAAGCCTCCAGGCAACGCTCCATCCACTCCAACTGGTATTCGCTCAGCTCGCCGTGCGGTACGCCAAACACCTGGCTATCCAGCAATAGCACCTGCCAGTTGTCCCCCAGCAGCACCTGCTTGGAAGGCGAGATACCGGCAGCGGCCAGTGCATCTACCATCGCAGGCTGAAAATCGTGGTTCCCCGGCAGCCAGACACAGGGCGCGGGCAAACGGGTGATGCCATCGGCAAAGTGCCGGTATGCCGCCTGGGAATGATCCTGCGCCAGATCGCCGGTTGCCACGATCAGATCGCACTCACGCTGCTGCGCGATCACCGCATCCAGCACTGCGTGATAGCTGGCATAGGTATTTATGCCAAGCAAGGTCTCATGCTTGCCAGCAAACAGGTGGGTATCAGTTATTTGTAGGATCCTGACCTTGGCCCCACTCGCCACGGGCAGTCTAAACAGGCTTTCCAAATGGTGTCCTTTGTTATCTCATTCTGCCTAACAAGCCGGAACCGCCATTGCTCCATGCGCTAAACAGTAGCGCAACCAATCAGCAAGAAACTGGTTAATTTGATGCTTTTCGTCGCGTTGATGCAACTTTTTGTTCGGATAATCATAACGCGCTTTAAACCGATAGATCTGCTGACTTGAACACACTTCCGCAACCATCGCGTCGTGGTACAGCCTCACCGTCATCGCAGGCAGGCTCCAGTAGCTGACCGCAGGCGCAGTCTGCTCAATCTGCACCAGCGTGGTATAACGGGTAGATTCAACAATAGTCAGACGATAGTGGGCGCCATTCACCTGATAAGTGACGGTTTCATCGACTTCGTCGTTACGCGGCATCAAACGCCGCAATTGCGCGAAGTTGGTTTCACACAATCTCATCATTTCGGGGAAGTCAGGGGTATAGCGCTTTTGCATTTAGTTGGCCCATTCTGCTTTAAGCGATTCATGGTGCAACGCCAGCCACTGCAATGCAATCACTGATGCGGCATTATCAATCGCGCCTTCTTCAACCCAGCGGTAAGCCTGTTCGCGGCTGACCACGTGGACACGGATATCTTCATGCTCTTCGGGCAATCCGTGGATCCCTTCGGCCGTCAGGGCGTCAACCTCGCCGACCATAATAGACAGGCGTTCGCTGGTGCCACCAGGGCTGGCAAGATAGCTCAGCACCGGCTTGCAACGCCCGACCACCACCCCAGCCTCTTCCAATGCTTCGCGGCGGCATACGTCTTCAACGCTTTCTCCCGTTTCGATCATACCCGCAACCATTTCCAGCAGCCAAGGAGAAGCTGAACTATCAATGGCCGGGATCCGCAGTTGTTCAACCAACACCACTTCGTCCCTGATGGGATCATAGGGTAGCAACACCGCCGCATGGCCGCGCTCAAAAACTTCGCGGGTGACCTCACCGCTCATCTCACCGTTGAACAAACGATGGCGAAAGCGATATAAGTCGAGTGAAAAAAAACCACGGTATAGCGTCTCACGTGCAATAATTTCTACATCATTTTTGTCGAAAGTAACGGGTGAAGGTTGCGAGCGGTTCATCTACGAATTCTCCTGTGTGATTATGCCGACAAAATAAAGGGATTTGATGACAGAAACGGCGGGATTATCTTCACCCGCTTTGTGTTAGATTGTGAACCATGATATCAGGTAGCGCCGATGCAAATAGCCCAGTGTCAGTAAACGTAGCGTACACCAAGGTAAAAGTTCTGTGAGATGGCACATTAAGCCACCCTCAGCGCTCGGCAGACTCTGCTAGAATTGGCAACTATTCGTCTATCGTCAGCGCTAACATAGCAATATTGCTGCACAACAAGGAATGCAAATGAAGAAACTGCTCCCCCTTCTTATTGGTCTGAGCCTCGCTGGCTTCAGCACCATGAGCCAGGCAGAGAACCTGTTGCAGGTTTACAAACAGGCCAGGGAAAGTAACCCAGATCTGCGTAAAACCGCTGCTGACCGTGATGCGGCGTTTGAAAAAATCAACGAAGCACGCAGCCCGTTGCTACCGCAGCTTGGCTTATCTGCCGGTTATACCTATAACAACGGCTTCCGCGATGCCAATGGGCTTGACAGCAACACCACCCAAGGCTCGCTGGCGCTGACCCAAACTATCTTTGATATGTCCAAATGGCGCGCGCTGACGCTGCAGGAAAAGGCCGCCGGTATTACCGATGTCACTTTCCAGACTTCATCCCAGAAATTGATCCTGGATACGGCTACCGCCTATTTCAACGTACTACAGGCGATCGATGCCCTGTCCTACACCCAGGCGAATAAACAAGCGGTTTACCGTACCTTGGATCAGACCACCCAACGTTTTAACGTAGGCTTGGTTGCCATTACCGACGTGCAGAACGCCCGTGCCAACTACGATACCGTGCTGGCCAACGAAGTGACCGCCCGTAACAACCTGGATAACGCGGTAGAATCGTTACGCCAAATCACTGGCACCTTCTACCCGGAACTGGCCTCGCTGGATACCAACAAGTTCAGCACCAAGCGCCCGGATGCCGTCAACAGTCTGTTGAAGGAAGCGGAAAGCCGCAACCTGAGCCTGCTGTCTGCCCGCCTGAGCCAGGATCTGGCCCGTGAGCAGATCAAATCGGCGCAAACCGGTTATATGCCAACGGTTGATTTAAATGCTTCTACCGGGATCACCAATTCCAAATACAGCGGTTCCAGAGCTAACACCGGGACTAGTGGCAACGACTCGATTAATGGCCAGAACCAGGTCGGCATCAGCGTTAGCGTGCCACTGTACAACGGCGGCGTAACCAACTCGCGTGTAGAACAGGCGCAGTACAACTTCGTCGGTGCCAGCGAGCAGTTGGAAAGCGCCCACCGCAGCGTGGTGCAAACCGTGCGTTCCTCCTTCAACAACGTTTCTGCGTCTATCAGCAGCATCAGCGCTTATAAACAAGCGGTGGTTTCTGCCCAGAGTTCTCTGGATGCGACCGAAGCCGGTTATGAAGTGGGTACCCGTACCATCGTTGACGTGTTGGATGCGACAACCACGCTATATAACGCCAAGCAACAGCTTTCCAATGCGCGTTATTCTTACCTGATCAACCAGTTGAACATCAAATCGGCGCTCGGCACGCTGAACGAAAACGATCTGATGATGCTGAACGGAGCACTAGGCAAGCCAATCTCCACCGCGCCAGACGTGGTAGCACCACCAACAGCGGCGCAAGATGCCTATGTTGACGGTTCCAGCACCACCAGACCGTAACCAGCCGCTTTGAGCTACCGAATAACGGGGCCCGGCATTTGCCGCGCCCCGTTTTTTTATCCAATAATCCCGCTTCTGCCCATCGCCTCACAGCCTCTGTAAATGGGTTAATGTTATGATTCGCTCCCTATTTGGGTTTACCTGCTGAACGGGATCTGATGGACAACGCTTCACTCTGGCAACGGTTGATCACCGAAGGCGCGTTACCGCCACAGCTGCGCCCCTCCCCGGCCATTTATGCCTCCTGGCTACGCTGCAGCCACCTGATGCAACCCGCCGTGTGGAAAGCCCCACATCGTGCCTTGGGCACCACCTTCGACTCGATCTGTCGGCGTAAGGATGATTTCATTACGCTCGGCCAGGCCGCGTTGGAAGATGCCTGGGAATATATGGAACAGCGCCACTGCGTGTTGCTGATCCTCGACGAAAGTGGCTGTACGCTGTGGCAATGCGGCAACAAGACGACCGGCGAACAGCTGCTCGAACTGGGTTTTGCGCCTGGTGCTTATTGGGCAGAAGGCGACATCGGCACCAATGCCCCTTCTCTGGCCGCATCCGAGGGCCATCCGGTACAGATCCATAGCGATGAACACGTGCGCCAGGCGCTACATGGCTGGTCATTCTGCGCCGCACCGGTGCATGACAATAGCGGCCGCCAGCGCGGTATGTTGGCTTTGGGTTGCCAGTTGGCCGATTGTAATGCAGGCGATCTTTCCCTGATCCTGGCGATCGCCCGGGAGATCGGCAATGCCCTGAACGCCGACGGCCTGCTGGCCGAATCCAACCGCCATCTCAATCAGCTCAACGGACTACTGGACAGCGTAGACGACGGCGTCTTGGCCTGGGATCACCGGGGCTATCTGCAATATATCAACCCGCGCGCCGCCGCTATGCTGAAGCTGCACGAACAGCAGAGCCAGGGCAAGCCGCTGGCACAGTTGCTGACGTTACCGGCCTTGCTTAACCGCGCCATCAGCCAACGCCAGCCGTTACAGCATGTGGAAGTCACCTTTGAAAGTCAGGGCCAGTTTATCGCCGCGTTGCTCACCCTCAAACCGATCGTGGACGGTGAGCACTGTAGCTTTATCGCCTTGCTGCACCCTCTGGAAAGGCTGCATCAGTACGTCAGCAGCCAGATCGGCCGGGTCAGCCATACCTTCGAACAGATGCCCTCAGGCACTCAGGAAATGCGCCGCCTGATCCGCTATGGCCAGCAGGCGGCGAAGGGCCATCACCCGATTTTGCTGTGTGGTGAAGAAGGGGTGGGGAAAGAGCTGGTCAGCCAGGCCATTCACAATGCCAGCGAACGTGCCGCCGGGCCTTATATCGCCTTAAACTGCCAGTTGCTGCCCGAGGCGCAAGGATTGAAGGAGCTGTTGGGCAGTGATGCCAACGAAGAACAGGCCGGCCAGCTCAGCAAGTTCGAACTGGCCAATGGCGGCACGCTGTATCTTGAACAGGTCGAATACCTGCCACTGGCCATGCAGTCCGCCCTGTTGCAGGTGCTAAAAACCGGCGTGGTGATGCGTATGGATTCCAGCCGCGTGATCCCGGTGAACGTCCGGGTGATCGCTACCAGCGCCGCCAACCTGCCGCTGTTGGTGCAACAGAACCGCTTCCGCCGCCAGCTGTTTTATAGCCTGCAGGCCTTCGAGATCCAAATTCCGCCGTTACGCCAGCGCCTCAGTGACATCCCTTTGCTGGTCCAGCATCATCTGCGCGCCCTGGAGCAACACTTCCAGTGCCGCTTCCGGGTAGACGACGAGGTAATGACCCAGCTTGGTCTGTACCTGTGGCCGGGTAACGATCTGGAACTGAAAGGGGTGATAGAGCGCGCCGCGATGATTTGCCACGGCCACCATATTCAACTGGCCGACCTACCCGCTCACTTGCTCAGCCATCAGCCGCTTGTGGAAAGCGACTCTCAACCGGCCATGCCACTGATGACGCTGGCGGAAATGGAGCTGCAGGCGATTATCCGCGTGGCCAACGTCAGCCACGGGCAGCTTAACGAGATGGCGCAGCTGCTGGGCATCAGCCGCACCACTCTGTGGCGTAAAGTCAAACAGCTGAATATCGATATCAGCCAGTTCAAGCTGCGGGGTTAATGGCTGAGCTGTAAGGTGCCACGCGCCGCATCCAGCATCGCTTTTTGGCCGCTGCGGGTCTTGCTCATACATTCGCTCATGCCGACTACCATCGGGATCCCCATCGCTTTGGCCAGGATCGCGGTGTGTGACAAGGCGTTGCCGCCGCTCAGGCAAATACCGAGTACCATACGCCGATCGAGCATCACGACGTCGGAGGGCATCAGTTCATCCATCACCAGGATCGCAGGTTCATTGAGCACGATCGCCGGGATAGGTTGCCGTGCCAGATGGCTCAGCGTACGGCGCAGCATGTCGCGCACATCCAGTTCCCGCGCCTGCAAATACTCATCATCCAGCGCCCGATATTCGGCGGCAATCTGCTCCAGCTCCTGCCGCCACGCCAGTTCCGCGCTGCATTGCTGTTGGGCGATACGGGTAAAGGCGGCCTGTTGCAGGTCGGGATCGTCTAGCAGCATGCTGTGCGCCCCAAAGATCGCCGCCTGCGGTTTACCAATCAGGTTGCCAGTGCGATCGGCCAGCTTGTTCAGATCGTCTAACGTCTGCTGCAATGCGATACGCAGGCGCTGCTGTTCATTGAGCACGTCATCGGCCCCTAGCTGGCGTTCTTCCGTTTGCGGCCAGAAGCTCGACACCTGGAATATCGGACCACTGCTGACGCTTTCCTCCACGGGGATACCGTGCAGCGAAGGCAGTTGCTGCTCAGATACGGTTTCACCAAAATGCTGCTCTGCCAACGCCTTGAAAGCCGCCAGCGCTTCATCGGCCTGGGCACCATCTGCAATCAGACGGATTGTGTCACCGTGGCGAACCTGCAACAAAGCCAGCTGATTCAGGCTGCGCGGGTTGGCACATTGGCCATGCTTTTCCAGCACCAGTTCCGCAGCAAAAGGAGCCAGAACCTCTGCCAGACGCGCCGCCGGGCGAGCGTGCAACCCGTGTGGATTCTGTACCGTCCAACTCAGGCTTTTTCCCTGACTCAGCGGTAAATTGAGTGGTTTGCTGGCGGGTATCTCCTCACCAAGCTGTGCCTGCTTGGCCTGCAGGGCTCCTTGCGCCTCTGCCAGCACCTGCTCCAGGCTACCGCCCGCGTTAGCCGCTACGACCGCCGCCAACGTGCCTTCCACCAGCGGTGCCGCACACAGCACCACCTTGGCCGCCACCTCTGGGTCGAGTAACTCAAGCGCGGTTTCTGCACTCAATAATGCGCTGCCGAGATCCATCAGCACCACGATCCCTTCTCCGTCCGCCACGGATTCGATCGCTTCCATCACTTTTACCGCATCCGTGCCGATCGGGTGGAGCTCATCATCGACCCCCGCCGCCAGCACCAGTTTGCACCCCTCGCCGCGCATCATCTGGCGGGCGAGTTGCTCAACACCCTGCGCCAATTGTGCACTGTGCGAAACCACGACGATGTTGATCATCCTGCCTCCTCGACCACCTGGGCCAGGGTTTTTATCATCAGCATCACGGAGGTTGCGCCCGGATCCTGATGGCCGATGCTGCGTTCGCCCAAATAGCTGGCGCGCCCTTTACGGGCCTGCATCACGATGGTGGCCTGTGCGGCCTGCTCCGCCCGAACGGCGGCCTGTTGTAGCGCCTGGGTCACGCTGAGCTGCTGCTGTAGCGACTCGCCCAGGCTTGCAACGACCGGCCCCCAGACATCACACATGGTTTTATCACCCGGCTCTGCCTTGCCACGCATCGCTACGCCTTCCGCGCCTTCCTGGATCACCTGTTTCAACTCCGCCAGATCCAGGCTCTGCTTGGCGTTGGCTGCCTGAGCCGCACGGATGAAGAAGGTGCCGAACAGCGGACCACTGGCACCACCAACGCTGGAGAGCAGCGTCATACCGGTGTTTTTGAGAATAAAGCCGATGTCCTTGTCCGCGACCGAAGGCAGCTTTTCTACCACCTTGCTAAAGCCACGGTTCATATTCAGGCCGTGGTCGCCATCGCCGATATCGCTATCCAACTGAGTCAAGAAATCACGCTCGCGGGTAAAGACCTCACCACAACGCATCAACCACTCAACGACCTGCTGTTTGCTTAATGTCATGTTTCCTCCTCAGCCCCAGCGCAGCGCTGGTGTGTTCACCGGTGCATCCCACAGCGATAACAACTCGTCATCCACTTGTAGCAAGGTGATGGAAACCCCCTGCATATCCAATGCGGTGCAGTATGAGCCTACCAGGTTACGCTCGATCACGATCCCGGCTGCGGCGCAACGCTGCGCCAAACGGTGGTAAACCCCATACAGTTCGGAAAGCGGCGTCGCTCCAAGGTTATTGACCAGCGCAATCACCCGGTCGCCCTGCGTCAAAGCTCGTTTGCTCTGGCTCTCTTCACGCCACTCCCCCTGCTGACGATCCCAAACGCGGATCGAGCGCTGGTAATCACCGTGATCGATCAGGGTATGGAACATGTCATCCACCGTTTGATCGAGGGTGGTGAACGTCCGCCGTTCGATCCCCGGTTCGCCGTGGATGCCAACACCAAACTCCATCTCGTTATCCGCCAAAGTAAACGACGGTTTACCTGCCGCAGGCACGGTGCAAGCGCCCAGAGCGATCCCTAGCGAGTGGCCTTGGTTGTTGATTTTGTGCCCCAACGTGACCAATGCGTCCAGATCGTCACCCCGTACTGCTGCCGCGCCGAGCAGTTTTTCCATCAGCACCGTATTGGCAACCCCACGTCGGCCAGCGGTAAATAGGCTGTCTTTCACCGCCACATCATCATCCACCAGCACCGTTGCCACTGGCACGCCGCTGTCATGCAGCAATTCGGTCGCCGTTTCAAAGTTGAGGATGTCACCGGTGTAGTTCTTGATGATCAGCAACACCCCGGCACCGCCGTCAATGGCCTGGCCGCAGTCATACATTTTATCCGGCGTCGGCGAGGTGAAAATCTCCCCTGGGCAAGCACCATCCAGCATTCCCTCGCCCACGAAGCCGCAGTGCATCGGCTCATGGCCGCTACCACCGCCAGACAGGATCGCCACTTTGCCTGGGATCGGCCCCGCCGTGCGGGTCACAAATACCGGATCCTGATGCACCTGCAGTTCCGGGTGAGCAGCAGCCATGCCGAGTAACTGTTCGTTAAGTACCGAATCGACCTGATTGATTAGCTTTTTCACGGTTAATTCCTCTGTAGGGAACAGCGGGCGCGTTAACCGCGCCCGATGATTTATGCTCGTTGCAACCAGGCGCTGCCCAGTTTGTCTGCCGTCAGGATGGCCGCCAGTACACTTTCCGGCGTCACGCTAAACGGCATGTTGTGGATGGTTTCACCCTTGGCACAGCTGGCCTCTGCCACCTTGCCGATTTTTTCTGTCAGTTCACCGGTGACGCCCATTTGTGCCAGGGTGATCGGCAGCCCGACCTGCTGGCAGAAGTTCAGCACCGTTTCAATCTGTGCCATTGGGCTGTTTTGCAGCACCAGTTGCGACAGGGTGCCGAACGCCACTTTTTCCCCGTGATACAGATGATGGCACTCTTCCAGCACGGTAAAACCATTGTGGATGGCATGCGCCGCCGCCAGGCCACTGCTTTCAAAACCAATACCGCTCAGATAGGTGTTGGCTTCGATAATGCGTTCCACCGCTTCGGTGACCACACCAGACTCCGCAGCCAGCTTGGCCTTAACTCCTTCAGCCAACAGCGTTTCATAGCATAGGCGCGCCAGATTGAGCGCCGCCAGCGTAGACTTGCCGCCCGCCATGCTGGTGGCCTGAGCATCGAAGCAGGCCTGAGCTTCAAAATAGGTGGAGAGCGCGTCGCCCATGCCCGCCACCAGCAGGCGAACCGGCGCTTTAGCGATAATCGCGCTGTCCATCACCACCATATTCGGGTTGGCGGGGTAGATCAGGTATTCTTCAAACTCGCCGCTTTCGCTGTAGATCACCGACAACGCGCTGGTAGGCGCATCCGTCGAAGCAATGGTTGGCATCAGAACCACCGGCACATGCTGGTAATAGGCAATCGCCTTGGCGGTATCTAACGTTTTACCGCCACCGATGCCGATCACCCCTTTGCAGCCGTGGCTTTTCAGCTCCTGGCCAAGGCGGTCGATTTCCTTGCGGCAGCATTCGCCATTAAACGTACCAGCGTGATATTTCACCCCATGCTGATGCAGGCTGCCCATCACAGTATCGCCCGCTAATTTCATAACTAAATCGTCGGCGATCACAAAGTAATGATCGGCAAGGGCTTTGGCATATTGGCCAACGGAGGCCAACGCATTGGCTCCCTGGATGTATTTGCTCGGGGATTGAATGATTCTCAACATAACTGACTCCTTGTAGGGACGTTAACCAAATAACGTTCAGATTTCAGATGGTGATATCGACGTATTGTTCTGTTGCTGACTATACGACCTGCCGGCCGCTTGGCGAGTAAGGAAAAAAACGTTACATAATGGAACGTAGCTTCGGGCAAAACGTTCCATTATGTAACGCTTTTGCTGCAGTTATGCGCCGTAAAGCGAACTGGCGCACACCGTAACGTATAAGTGCGTAAAGAGTGGATCCTGCGGGTGTTTCAGCTTTAATTTTGAGCATCTTTCCCCTATCCTATCGACCACTACTGGGCAAGGGCGAATACAGCCCGCATGATGGGATAAATATCGATGAAACGGACCAAAAACATCAACAAAGACACCTTCCGCAAATCCTGGCGCAGCTACCGTGTTGCCCCCGTGGCTTTGGCGATCAGCGCAGTGTTTATGCTGGCCGGCTGCGAACAGGCGGATGAGACGGTTTCCCTGTATAAAAATGCCGACGATTGTTCAACCTCCAACCCGTCGATGAGCGAGCAGTGCACCACCGCGTATAACAACGCGCTGAAAGAAGCGGAAAAAACCGCGCCTAAATACGCCACTCGTGAAGACTGCGTAGCCGAATTCGGCGAAGCACAATGTACTCAGGCTCCAGCACAGGCTGGCATGGCCGCAGAATCACAAAGCAGTGGCAGCATGTGGATGCCGCTGATGGCGGGCTACATGATGGGCCGCATGATGGGTGGCGGGGGCTACGCTCAACAGCCGCTGTTTTCCTCTAAAAACGCCGCCAGTCCGGCAAACGGCAAGTTTGTTGACGCCAGCGGTAAAAGCTATGGCCCGGCAACCGCAGGCGGCCGCTCCATGACGGTACCTAAAACCGCAATGGCCCCTAAACCCGCGGTGACCAATACCGTTACCCGTGGTGGTTTCGGTGAGTCCGTGGCCAAACAGACCAGCATGCAACGCAGCAGCGCCACCTCCAGCAGCTCACGCAGCATGGGCGGTTAAGACATGAAACGCGTTGCGATTAGCGAGCGCCCAGACTGGCGCGAAAAAGCCACCGAATTTGGTTTCGCCTTTCACACCATGTACGGCGAACCCTACTGGTGTGAAGATGCCTATTACCAATTCACATTGGCGCAGATCGAAGAGATTGAAGATGCCACCGCCGAACTGCACCAAATGTGCCTGAAGGTGGTTGATAAGGTGGTCAACAGCGATCAACTGATGACCAAATTCTGCATCCCCAAGCACACCTGGGAATTCGTTCGCAGCTCCTGGCGCACTAATCAGCCTTCGCTGTATTCACGCCTCGATCTGGCCTATGACGGCATCAATCCGCCCAAGCTATTGGAAAATAACGCCGATACGCCAACCTCACTGTATGAGGCAGCATTCTTCCAATGGCTGTGGCTGGAAGATCAGATCAACGCCGGCAAGCTGGATCCCACCGCCGACCAGTACAACAGCCTGCAAGAAAAACTGATCGAACGTTTCGCCGATCTGCAAGCCAACCACGGCTTTAGCCTGCTGCATCTGGCCTGCTGCCAAGACAGCGAGGAAGATCGCGGTACGGTGCAATATCTGCAAGATTGCGCGCTGGAAGCGGGCCTGCCGACCGAATTCCTGTTTATGGAAGAGATTGGCCTGGGCGAGAAAGGCCAGTTCACCGATCTGCAAAATCAGGTTATCAGTAACCTGTTCAAGCTCTATCCGTGGGAATTTATGCTGCGCGAGATGTTCTCCACCAAGCTGGAAGACGCTGGCGTACGCTGGCTGGAACCGGCCTGGAAGAGCATTATCTCCAACAAGGCTCTGCTGCCGCTGTTGTGGGAAATGTTCCCGGATCATCCAAACCTGCTGCCAGCCTACTTTGCCGAGGACGATCATCCGCAGATGGATCATTACGTCACCAAGCCGCTGTTCTCACGCGAGGGTGCCAACATCCAGATCGTCCAGAACGGTCAGGAAGTAGCGCGCGTAGATGGGCCATACGGCGAAGAAGGCATGATTGTGCAGCAGTTCCATCAGTTGCCACAGTTTGAAGGCAGCTATACGCTGATCGGCAGCTGGCTGGTCAACGATCAGCCTTGCGGCATCGGCCTGCGTGAAGATCGCGAGTTGATCACCCAGGATCTGTCACGCTTCTACCCGCATATTATTCTTGGTTAATCCGTAGGGTCGAACCTATTCGACCGTAGAGGCGCGAATTTTTCGCGCCTTTTTTATTGGTCTCCGCTGGTGATTAATCGATTAACCTCATATACTCAAAGCGTCTGTTCTCCTCGGGCGGAGCTACCAGATATGAAGCTGACTTCCCTTATCCCGCCGCAGGTAAACCTGCATGATGGGCGCTTTACTGCACCTGATGTACAACATAAATCCACGACCCTGGGCAACCTCGCGGGGATATTTGCCGATCGTCACGCCTGGCAGGAGATGCCAGCAGAGTTTGCCGTCTACAGCGTAGAGATGCTGCCTTCTCCCTCGCAGGAAGGTGAGCTGTTTGTTGGTACTACGCACCTGCAGGCGGGCAAGGTGGGTAACGAGTTCTTTATGACCCGTGGGCACTTCCACCAGCGCCGTGAACAGGCCGAGTTCTACTTCGGGCTGCGCGGTAAGGGCTTGCTCTTGCTGCAACATCAGGACGGTGACTGCATCCTTGAGCAAGTGTTTGCTGGCAGCGTCCACCATATTCCCTCCTTCACCGCCCACCGCCTGATTAACATCGGCGATGAGGTGCTCTCGGCGCTAGCGGTCTGGCCAACGGTGGCCGGGCATGATTACAGTGCCTTACAGCCGCAGGGCTTCAAACTACGGGTGTTCGCCGACGGCGCAAGTTGGAAAGCGGAGGCCCAATATGAGTGACTCCATGCTGCCGTATGGGTTGGACGTGCGCGTTACCCGCGAGCCGATGGGTTTTGGCTATGGGGATGAGGTGATAGGTCCGTTGCCAGAGATCCGCACGTTGGATCAAATCCGCCCTTCGCTACGCGACCCCGACTGTGATGGCCCAAAGCAGGTATACGCCATCGTGATGGACGTGGCCAAGCAGCAACATCTGGCGGAGTTAAAAAAGCGCATGTTGTTGTTTGGCATCGTGACCTATGCCAAAGGCCAACTGGGGCGTGAACCGATACGCAGCCAAGGGCATATTCACCGCATCAGCGAGCACAGCGGCTGGTCCCCGCCGGAACTGTACGAAATTTGGCAGGGTAAAGCGATCATCTATATGCAGGAACGGGTCGAGCGGGACCCTGGCCGCTGCTTTGCCGTCCATGCCGGGCCTGGGGAAAAAGTGCTGGTGCCACCGGGTTGGGCACATGCCACCATTTCCGCCGATCCCCATCAGCCGCTAACCTTTGCCGCCTGGTGCGATCGCGAATACGGCTTTGAGTATGAGGCGGTACGGGCCTACAAAGGGCTGGCATGGTATCCATTATTGCAGGGCGATAACATCGTCTGGCAGCAAAACCCGCATTATCAATCCGGCAGGTTGCACGCCATCGGGCCACGGCATTACGCCGAGTTTGGTCTGAGCGATGAGCCGCTCTATGCGCAATTTGAGGCGGACCCGGCACGCTTCCAGTTTATTTCCAAGCCGGGCAGCGTAGCGGAACAATGGCAGAGATTTGAACCTTGATGGAAGACGGGCGCAACCAAAGGTTGTGCCCGATATTGCAGAGGGATCAGGAAAACAGACCGCAGGCGACTCCGGCAGCGGCCAACACCAGCAGGCCCAGCATCGCCTTCACCGGTGAAAGCCCGCGCTTAGCCATCAGATACCAGGTAGCCAGCACTACGATCAGCGGCATCAGGTTAGGGAAAATACCATCCAGCATGTGTTGCAGCTGAATGTTCACCCCATCCTTGGTGATAAACTCCAGCCCGGTCCCCAGCTTGACGTAGCTGGCGGCCACGCCGCCCATGACAAACACCCCCAGCAGGGAAAGCGCTTCACGCAGGCGTGAGGATTTGCTGCTGACCAGCATCTCCACCGAGCCTGACCCCATGTTATAACCCTTCATAAACAGCCAGTAAGAGCCAGGGATAACGATCAGGCTGAAGGCAATAATGTAAAACAGCGGCCCAATCACGCTGCCACCGGCGGCCAGCGCCATGCCGATACTCAGCAGGATGGGAATCAACATCCCCGGCAACATGGAATCGCCGATCCCGGCCACAGGCCCCATAAGGCCCACTTTCAAGGTGTTGATGGTTTCACCATCGATCGGTTCCCCGTTGGCCCGCTTCTCTTCCAGCCCGATCACCATACCGTTGACGATCGCGCCCAGCTGCGGTTCGGTATTATAAAATGAGGTATGGCGGCGAATGGCTTCAATACGTTGCTGCTTGTCCTGATACAGCTTTTTCAGCGCCGGCATCATGCTCAGGCAAAAACCATAAGACTCCAGGCGCTCAAAGCTCATCGAGGACAGGTTATACATCATCCAGGCGCGCCAGCAGCGGCGCAGATCCTGTTTATTCAGTTTGGGTGTTGGCGTTTCCATCAGAATTCATCCTCATCATCGGCCTGTGGCCCAGCCTGCGCGCTGGCAACCTGCGGCTCCGGCTTATAGTTGTAGTGGATCAGCGCTAACAGCGCGCCAACAATCACCAGCGCCACCATATTCAGCTTGAGGAACACGATGCAGATAAACCCCACCAGGAAGTAAATCAGCATGCTGTAGTTTTTAATGATCTGCTTGAGAAGAATGGCAATCCCCACCGCGGGCAGAATGCCACCGACCACGTTCATGGTGGTTAGCACCAGCGCGGGCAGGCTGTCCATAAAGGCGTTGATGTAGCGCGCCCCGAAGAACACCGCGATAAAGGTCGGCACAAAACGCAGCAGGAAGTTGGTCACCTGCGGCCAAATGGCGCTGTTAAGATAGATCCCCCGCTCATCTCCCTGCTCTACCGCCACATCCGCACGGTGGTTCCAATAGGAGTTGAGCACCATCATGGCGTTGAACAGCACGGTGCCCATGATGCCGATAGTCGCCGCCAGTGCGACCGCCACCTCCGGCCCCTTGCCGGAAAGTATCCCCAGAGCGATCGCCGGGAAGGCGACAAAGTTGAGATCGGCCGGCATCGATCCTCCTGGTGTTACCATGGCGATATACACCGCCTGAACCGCAACACCGATGATGATACCGGTCTGTACATCGCCGAGGATCGCCCCCACCAGCATACCGGAGACCAACGGGCGGCTGAGAATATACCAGCCTCCGGTCAGCCCCAGCAGCCAAGGGCTACTCAGCGCGCCGAGATAGCAGAGTATCCCGATAAGCGTCGCTTCAAACCACATAGTTAACTCCTGTCAGTCAGACCTGTTTGAGTTTCTTTTTGGCATCTAGCCAGCTGAAATGGCTGGCGTCGGGTACCAGACGGAATTCGATCGCATGGCCACGTTCACTGAGAAAATCGAAGGCAGCGCTCTCTTCGTGATTTACCGACTGGTTCGGACCAATGGTCACGGTCTGTGCCCGTGCCGACATCGGCCCAACGTTGATCTTCTGGTTACGGTTGTTTAAATCGATACCGGCTTCCAACAGCCTGCGCAGCGTGACCGGCGATTTACCGATCACGAAGTATTGCTTGTCGCTGGCAATCACCTTCGGCAGCTTTTCTATCGCCTGTGCCACGGTGAACAACCACACCTTGGTGTCCTGTACCGCTCCTTTCATCACCGATGACAGCAGCGGATCTGCCGCTACCTCATCGTCGATCGCCACAATCCCGTCGCAGGGCAGCTCCTTCGCCCAACGGGTAACCAGCTGGCCGTGGATCACCCGATCGTCGATACGTACAAATGAAATCGCCATGATTTTTCCTCAGAAATCGTCCGGTTGTGCTGCTTGCGCCGGGCGGGCAACCACAATGGTTTCGCCCCCCTGCGCCACCAACTCTTGTGCGGCATGCTGCACATCCACGCCCTCCAGCAAGTCGGCACTCATCAACAGCATGGGGAAGTTCACCCCGGTCACCACCGCTATTGGCACGGCGTTATTCGGGTCAAACGCATGGCGACAGGCCACGTTATAGGGGGTGCCACACAGCAAATCGCACAGTACCAACACACCATCGGCACCGGAGCTAACCCGCTGCAGTTCGGTGGCAAAATCTTGCTTGAAAGCCTCAATACCACCGGTTTCATCGAGGCTGACATAACTGGTGTGTGGCAACTCGCCATAAACCATGCTGGCGCTGGTCATCAGAGCCTCAGCCAGTGGGCCATGCGAGATCACAATCACTTTCAACATCGGTTTATCCCCTTACCCAGGCTTTGATGGTGGCGAGGGTTTTGCCCTGGCTGCTGCCATAAGGGCTGATACGATAAGATCCCACCGCCGCCGGGACGATAAAGGTTTCCGCATAATGCACCACAAACGGGGCGAATCGGCCCTCAGGGCTCTCGACCACGGCCTCTTCCCCTTCGATCAGATTCAGCACGTTCACCCGCCCTTCGGTATGGTGCAACACCGGTTCACTGAACCAATGGCGACGAGTTTCAATAAATTCACGCTCATGCAGGCCGGTGCGCTCTTCCCGCCAGCCCGGCCCTTCGGCCACCGGCTCGATACGGTTTACCAGGTGCTCCTGCACCCAGGCTGTGTCACGCTGCCAGTCGATCACCTGCTCGCCATGCTCCAGATGCACCGGGCGCGGTAAACCATCCAGCCCCAGGCGACCCCAGTCCCAAAGTTTAAAGGTGAAGATATAAGGCGTGGCACTGATTTCCAGCACCATTGCCCCATCGCCAGAGCAATGCACCGTTCCCGCCGGGATCAGGAAGTGATCGTGTTTGTTGGCCGGGAACTGGTTAACAAACCTCTCATCATCAAAGGCTTTTTCGCCCCGCTGAGCAGCAGCCAGATCGGCCATCATAGCCTGTGGGTCGGTGCCGGTTTTCACGCCCAGATAAACCTTGGTTTCCGGCTCCGCCGCCAGAATGTAGTAACTTTCATCCTGGGTGTAATGCATGCCGAAATGCTGCTGGATATATTCGGTAATCGGGTGCACCTGGAAGCTGAGGTTTTGCCCGCCGACGGTATCCAGGAAATCAAAACGGATCGGGAATTCAGCGCCGAACCGGGCATGTACTCGTTCACCCAACAGAGGGCGAGGATACAGCAGCACCAAATCCTGTGAGGGGATCTCGACCCGGACGTCACCAAACCGCATTAGCAGGCTGTTTTCCTCGGGCACGCAGTCAAAACACCATGCATAGTTGGCTGCCGCCGGGTCGAGATCGAACTGTTGCTTCATCCATTGACCGCCCCATACACCGGGGTCAAAGAACGGGACTACGCGAAACGGTTGCTGAGTGGCCTGTTGCAACCCGGCGTGGAACGCGGTACCGGCTACCAGCTTGGGTGAACCGGCCTGATTGGTATCCAGTACAAAGTTGGCTCGTTGCAACAAGGGGGTTTTATGACGATCGAAGACCCGCCATTCCACAAAAAACGCGCGCTTATAGCGGCGCAGTACGTCTTCATTCAGGTTGGCAACGCCCCAGTTGCCCAACTCGCCCCGGCGAAAACGTTGTTGTATCTCCCAACGGGCCAGATCGGCATAGACCAATACATCCCCTGCGGCGATGAGTGCCGCCCCTGGCCCATACACCACCACCAAGCCGCTTTCGACAGCCGCGATTTCCGCACGCTGCTGCTGCACGGCCTCATCGGCAAAAAACTCCGGCATTTCGTGGCAGGACAACACGCCAAAGACCCGGTCATCTGTCAGATTACGCTCGATCATCGCGTGGATATGGCTTTCATCATATTTGGCCTGCTCTGCGTTCAGCGCCAGAGCGGGTAGCAAAGGATCGATCAGCTGTGACTTGAGTTCCCCCAGATCCACACCATGATAGCAATCCACTACCAGCACGGTTTTCGCCAATCCTTGCGCAGCGATATGGCTGCTGATGGCCTGCACCACGGCTGGCCAACCTTGCCAAGCTGCGCGGTCAAACCCCTGCACCACCAGTTCCGGGTATTTGTCATAGTTTGCTTTACGATGTTGCTCGGACATGATCTTTTGCCTATGCGCTGAAAACATAATAAAAGATTAATCGATTAACCCAATCTTAAACAGCGTGGTTAACGGGATTAACCTCAAAAAACGGCGATAAAGCGGACTAAAACCCAAATTATTGCGATGGGCATCACAAATTATTTTCATCAATTGCCAGAATAAGGTTAATCGTTATACCTTAATGGCAGATCCCGCCTGCAAACAGGATATGAAATGAGCACCATCACGCTGGCCGACGTCGCCGCCCAAGCCAAAGTCTCCACCGCCACGGTTTCCATGGTATTGCGTAATCGTGGTCGCATCTCGGATGAAACCCGCAAGCGCGTACTGAGCGCCATCGATGAGCTAGGCTACGTCTATAACCAGACCGCGGCTAACCTGCGCAATCGCAGCAGTAATCAGGTCGGCCTGCTGCTACACGACATCACCAACCCGTTTTATGCGGAAATGACCGCCGGGCTGAGCCAGGAGATGGAGCGCCACCAGCTCATGCTGTTTTTGGCTAACAGCGAAGAGTCTGCCCCCAGACAGCAAAAATTTGTCGACTCGCTGTTGCAGAACAATGCCAGTGGCATGGTGCTGTGCTCCGCACGCCAAACGCCACCACTGTTTTTTGAAACACTCAAACGCCGCAAGATCCCGGCCATTATGGTGGTTCGCCCGGTTGCAGACGCTCATTTTGACTTTGTCGGTACCGATAACTTTTTGGGCACTCAGCTAGCCACGCAGCACCTGCTGGATCTGGGCCATCGGCATATCGCCTTTATTGGTGGTTCGGTCAGTTCCACCTCGCGCGCGCAACGCCTGGGTGGCTATACCAGCAAGCTGTTGGAAAGGGGTATTCAGGTCAACGGGGAATGGATTGTTTGCAGTGAGGCTAGCCAAAGCTCCGGAGCTAAAACCGCAGAGCAACTGTTTACGGCGTACCCGGAGATCACCGCCGCATTATGCTATCAGGACATCGTGGCGCTGGGTGTTATGCAGACTTTACGCAAACTTGGCCGCCAGGTAGGCCGCGACTTTGCGCTGATTGGCTTTGACGATATTACCGAGGCTTCCCTGGTACAGCCGGGGCTGACCACGGTATCCGTCGCCTCACGCGAGATTGGCCGCAAGGCCGGGGAACTGTTGTATAGCCGCATTCAGGGTAACGATGAACCGCCAAAGCGCATCATTCTGCCGCCTTCGCTGGTGATCCGTGAGTCCTGCGGTTACGGGGGGTAATAGGGTTTTTGTAGAGCTTCAGCAAGCGTTTCGAATATTGCGATTTTCGATTATTTCGAATATATTGTATTTCGTGCTATAGAAATCAGAGAGACATGCCATTATGACCAGTGCAACTTTTTCCAAAATCAACTTGCCTGGTGTGCAAGAAAAAGAGATTGCCCAAAAAGGTTATCGAGATTTATCGGCGATGTTGGCAACAAAACTAGATATTCGCCACTTCTCGATCAGAGACGATGAGCAAAATGAACACTCTATTGAGGTTCCACCTTCTGCGGTGAAAATGCTCGTTGAGATACTAGGAGAACTAGCAAACGGGAACGCTGTTCAGGTTGTGCCCGTTCATGCGGAATTGACTACCCAAGAAGCCGCCAATTTACTTAATGTATCCAGGCCGCATGTTGTGAAAATGCTAGAAGAAGGCAAAATCGAATTCCATAAAACAGGGCGTCATCGCCGCATACGCTTTGCAGACCTTATGGCCTACAAAGAGCAGCGAGACATCGAAGCTGCTGCAGCAATGGATGAACTGACTCGTCTTTCACAGGATATGGATATCTATTAATGACGCATTCGCCTTACCCAGCATTGCTTGACGCTTGTGTGCTTTACCCAGCAAGACTGCGAGACCTGTTGATGCATTTAGGCCTAAGAGGTCTTTATCAGCCCAAATGGACAGCGCAAATCCACGACGAGTGGAAGCGTAATCTACTGGTTAATCGGCGAGATTTGCAGGCCGAGCAGTTGGATCGCGTTCATGCTCTAATGGATAAGGCAATGCCGGATGCGAATGTGATAGGCCACGAACAATTGGTAGACAGCATTAGGTTACCTGACCAAGACGATCGCCATGTTCTGGCAGCTGCAATAATTGCAAACGCTGAGGTCATCGTCACTTATAACCTTAAAGACTTTCCGGTAGATTATTTATCGACTTTTGGTATCGAAGCCATACATCCTGACGACTTCGTGTCAGACCTTATTGATCTTAACCATGCGTTAGCACTCGAGGCGGTGACCAATCTAAGGCAAGCACTGAAGAATCCCCCCATGACAGCGGATAGTTTTCTAGCTTCACTCGCTCAAATTGAGATGGCAAAAACGGTTAAGGCATTGGAAGACTACAAGTTCATACTATAAGAAGCCCCGCAAAGGGGCTTCTATATCAACCAATCTGCACCGAAAGCATGCTCAGCGCGGCCATTTCGATCCCATCGATCGGTACCGAGATCGGCTCTTTACCATCCCAGCCGCCCAATACATACAGCAACGGCAGATAATGCTCTGGCGTCGGATTCGACAACGCTGCACCTTCATGCTGCATAAAATTCACCAGCGGGTGATGTTCGCCCTGATAATCCAGGTTATCACGTACGTACTGGTTGAATGACTCCGCCCAAGGATACGGGCTGGTGTCACCCTGCCATTTCACCATGCGCAGGTTATGCACCACGTTGCCGCTGGCCACGATCATTATCCCACGATCGCGCAGCGCCGCCAGCTTACGGCCCAGCTCAAAATGGTATTCCGCTGGCTGAGTCCCATCGATGCTCAGTTGCACCACCGGGATATCGGCTTGCGGGTACATCTTGATCAGCACGCCCCAACTGCCGTGATCCAAACCCCATTCACTGGTATCGGCAATCACCTGCGCCGGGGCCAACAGGCTTTGCAGCTCTGCCGCCAGCTCTGGTGAACCCGGTGCCGGATACTGCGTATCAAACAGCGCCTGCGGGAAGCCGCCAAAATCGTGAATGGTTTTTGGATGTTCCATCGCCGTTACTGCCGTCCCACGAGTGTACCAGTGGGCAGACACAGCAACGATCGCCTTTGGCCGTGGCAATTGCTCACCCAACGCACGCCAGGCCTGGGTATAGCGGTTTTCTTCCAGCACGTTCATCGGGCTTCCGTGACCAAGAAAGAGTGCAGGCATACGAGAGGTGGTCATAAAATATCCTTGGTTAGCATGACAAGTGTTCTGCTGACTACATTACGCTGTTTGCCCTACCAAGGCAGCCGGATAACCCTGATGGTGATCTTCAAGAAATTTGAATGGCTGGAGCGATTGAAACCATCAGCCAAATCCACTCGATTTATGCTTTGGCTCTGTTAGTATCAGAAACTGATAAATATTATTGGCATACAAGGAGAATGCATGTCTGTACCGCTGATCCTGACCTTGTTAGCCGGGGGCGCTACCTTTGTCGGTGCCCTGCTCGGCATTATTGGCCAGAAGCCCTCCAACCGCCTGCTGGCGTTTGCGCTCGGCTTTGCCGCAGGGATTATGCTGTTGATCTCGCTGATGGAAATGCTGCCCGCTGCGCTGCACACCGTCGGCATGTCACCCATGCTTGGCTACGGCATGTTTATGCTCGGGCTGTTAGGTTACTTTGCGCTGGATCGCATGCTGCCACACCAGCACCCGCAAGACCTGGTGCAAAAGCCCATCAAGCCCCATAACCTGAAACGCACCGCCATGCTGCTGACGCTCGGCATCAGCCTGCACAACTTCCCGGAAGGGATTGCCACCTTTGTCACCGCCAGCGCCGATCTGGAACTGGGGATGGGCATTGCGCTCGCGGTCGCCATCCACAATATTCCAGAAGGGTTGGCAGTCGCCGGGCCGGTGTATGCAGCAACCGGCTCCAAAACTAAAGCGCTACTGTGGTCCGGGATCTCCGGGATGGCAGAAATTCTGGGTGGCGTACTGGCCTTCCTGGTGCTCGGCCCGATGGTTTCACCGGTGGTGATGGCGTCGATTATGGCTGCGGTAGCCGGGATTATGGTGGCGCTGTCGGTAGATGAATTGATGCCCTTGGCCAAAGAGATCGACCCACACAATAACCCAAGCTATGGCGTGCTGTGCGGCATGGCGGTGATGGGGTTTAGCCTGACGCTGTTGCAAAGCGGTGGCATCGGCTAAAGAATTTTAAGCACAAAAAAAGCCGCTTCATAAGCGGCTTTTTCATTTTAGTCAGCGACTTAGCTGGCTTTCTTTTCGTGCGACTGGCGGTAAGCCACCAGATCTTCGATAGTCAGCACCACCATGTCATGCTGCTTGGCAAAGGTGATCACTTCCGGCGCATGCGCCATGCTGCCGTCATCGTTAGTCAGCTCGCACAGCACGCCAGCGGGTTTGAAACCGGCCATTGAGACCAGATCGATGGTCGCTTCGGTGTGGCCACGGCGGTTCAATACGCCACCAGGCTGAGCACGCAGTGGGAACACGTGGCCAGGGCGGTTCAAATCGCTTGGCTTGGCACCGTCTGCAATGGCCGCACGGATGGTCGTCAGGCGATCGCCAGCCGATACGCCAGTGGTCACGCCCTGCGCCGCTTCAATCGTTACGGTAAAGGCGGTCTGGAACTGGCTGGAGTTGTTGGTGACCATCATCGGCAGCTCAAGCTGCTGGCGACGATCTTCAGTGATACATAGGCAAACAATGCCGCTACCGTGACGAATGGTCAGTGCCATCTGCTCAACGGTCATGGTTTCTGCGGCGAAGATCATATCACCTTCGTTTTCACGGTTTTCATCATCAAGCACCATTACACCGCGCCCGTTGCGCAGTGCATCAAGAGCGCGTTCAACGCGTTCTTCCGGCGTGCCGAAATCTGAAAGTAGAGTCTGATTCATGGTAAAAAACCTCATTAAAATTATGGATTACCAGAACCAGGGCGATCTTGAGGAGTGGCTATGCCAATAGCCAAAAAAATAACGCAAGCGGGGCATACGCCCGACAGGTGTCGTTACTCTCTCCCATCCGGACTATAACCGTCGGCCCCGGAATTACACCGGATCTGCTGACCTCTAACCCACTCCTGAGAGATAGGTTGAGCGCTCGCGGGCTTTCACCGTGAATGGTGATTTACCGCCGGTGGGGACTTGCACCCCGCCCTGAGAATAAGCATCTCGACTATAACCCCATCGCTTTAGTGTTTCAAGCCATCCGGTCGCGTAATGAGGGATCGCGCAGCAAACACGGTAATGGTTTATCCAGCGAGCAACTCGCATTACACTAAGGCTGTGTCCCTCAATTGACCGTGGCGCCGTCGCAGACACAAAAGCCCGTAATCAAGGCGAAGGGTGCAGGGCCTAGTGGGTCTAAGTTCAAACCCGACAACGCAGAGTACGGGCTTTTGGGGCGCGACCCTTCGGGCTGGGGCCATTTGAACGCGTATCTGCGTTTCTCCCCGCTTATTTGGGCCCACCAAACTGCACGGCTCGTGCCTTGCCACGCGTCCAAATGACCTCCAGCGGCGCTCACGTGCAATTGAGGGACACAGCCTAAATCCAGCCACCAAATATCAGAAAGGGAAACGCCATGATTGACCCGAAAAAAATTGAACAGATCGCACGCCAGGTCCAAGAGTCGATGCCTAAAGGCGTACGTGAATTCGGGGAAGACGTTGAGAAAAAAATCCGTCAGGTGCTGCAAGCGCAGTTGACCCGTCTGGATCTGGTTAACCGCGAAGAATTTGACGTGCAGACTCAAGTCCTGCTGCGCACCCGTGAAAAGCTGGCATTGCTGGAACAGCGTCTGACCGAGCTGGAAGGCAAGCTGAACACCGCGCCGGTAGCCAAGCCAGCAGACGAATAAGTTGTTGTACGGGGCGCATCAATGCGCCCTTATTACTTGGAGACCACCGCCTGCGTTTTACGCGGCAGCACCAGCCAGATCAGCACCAACATCGCCAACGCATACAGGCTTTTCCAGCCGATAATCACCAGCAATAACAAGCACAACGCGGAGCCAACGATCGCCATCAACCGCGAACGCCCCTGCAAGATCCGCCAACCCGCCAACATACACAGCAGATAAATCAGCACGAAAATGCCATTGGCGTATACCAGCAGCGTATCCAGCGGCAGCTTCAGGGTATAGATCAGCAAAGTGAACAGCAGGCAGCAACCGACCACCGCGCTCAATGCATTGACCGGCACCTGGCCCGCAGAGAGTTTGGCTAAGCCGCTAGCAGGCTTTTCCTGGGCCTGAGACCAGACCAGGCGGGCAAAGCTCTGGGTGTAGATATTCACGCTGGCAAAACAGGCCAGATAGCCGATGATGCAGGCAATCCACAGCGCATGTTCGCCAAACAGTTGCACCACGATCCCCGGCAATGAAGCGGCCGCCGCCTGATGTTCGCCGTAAGCATGGAAGTGCAGCACCGCTACGGTACAGCCCCAATAGACCGCTCCCGCCACCAACAACCCGAGCATTAACGCACGTGGAAAGTCCCGCTCTGGATGGCGAAACTCGGTCGCCAGATGAGCAAATGCCTCCAGCCCGACAAAGCACCAGAACATCACCGCCAACGCGTGGAACATATTAGGAGGAGAAATATCGCTGACCGCTGGCCATGGGATTTGGGATGGAGTAATACCGCCTTGCCACCAGATAGCCCCCACCAGAGCGATCACCAGAAGGGCAATCAAGGTCTGAATATTGGCACTGGAACCGGCGCTGCGTGTGCCAAGCAGCCAAATCACCACTAGCGTGACTATTTGCACCAGCAACAGGCCGTTGGCATCCCAACCAAAGGTGGCCTGCCAAAACCCTGCAGCGATTTGTAATGCGGCGGGCAAGCCCACGGGGATCACAGAGAGGAACAGCCAAGCGGTTACCTTTGCCATGCGTGGCCCAAAGGCCAGGCCGACAAAATGCGCGGCACCACCGGCGCTGGGAAAATGGCGGCCCAACGCCGCAAAAGCGATGGCGATCGGGAATACCAGCACAATCAGTATTGGCCAGGCCCACAGGCTATCGCCGCCCGCCACCTGTGCCGCCAATGCCGGAACGGCAAAGACCCCGGTGCCCAGCAGTGAAGTGGACAATAGCCCAACGCCCTGCGCTAAACTCAGCTCCTGCTTAAGTCCACTCACTGCAAACCACCCTGTTTACCCGTCGTCTTTCAAGCTGCAGCGTTGTTACCTGCGCTTACCCACCCCAGTCACTTACAAAAGTAAGCTCCTGGGGATGGGTAAGCTTGTCGCCGCTGTGCTGTACAGGGATGTACAAATGCCGCGAGTGCAGGGATGCACTGAGAGCGGCCAGCTTGAAATCCATAGGGTATAGATATACAGATAAAGTTAACCGCGCCCATCCTTGATGGCCTTGATGATGTTAGTGGTGGATAACCCATCTTCAAAGTTCAGTACCCGCACATCGCCACCGTTGGCCCAGACCTCGGCACTGCCGGCAATTTCATGCGGTTGGTAGTCGCCGCCCTTCACCAGTAAATCTGGCAGAACTTCGGCGATCAGGCGTTGCGGCGTATCTTCTTCAAACGGCACTACCCAGTCCACGGCACCCAGCGCGCCCAATACCACCATACGGTTTTCCAACAGGTTAACCGGGCGGGTTTCCCCTTTCAGGCGTTTGGTTGACGCATCGCTGTTCACTGCAACAATCAGGCGATCGCCCAATTTACGCGCATTCGCCAGGTACGAGACATGGCCTGCGTGCAGAATGTCGAAGATGCCGTTGGTCATCACCACTTTCTCGCCGCGTTGGCGCGCCTGCGCTACCGCTTTTTTCAGCTCGGCCTCGGTCATTACACCAAACCCGGTTTCGGCGCGGCCACGAATGGCGTTTTCCAGTTCGACTGGCGAGACGGTCGAGGTGCCCAACTTACCCACTACCACACCAGCGGCGGCGTTGGCCAGGAAGCATGACTCTTCCAGCGTATTACCCGCAGCCAGGGCGGCAGCCAGTACACCGATCACCGTATCACCGGCCCCGGTCACGTCGAACACTTCCTGCGCCTGAGTTGGCAGATGCAACGGCTCACGGCCCGGTTGCAGCAACGTCATCCCCTGCTCGGAACGGGTGATCAGCAATGCAGACAGTTCAAAGTCCGCCACCAGCTTCATCCCACGCGCCACCAGCTCTTCTTCGCTTTGGCAATGACCGACTACGGCTTCAAATTCGGACAGGTTTGGTGTCAGCAGCGTGGCGCCACGGTAACGTTCAAAATCGGTGCCTTTCGGGTCGATCAGTACCGGAACCTTCGCAGCGCGTGCCAGCGCGATCATGCCCTGCACCTTGCTCAACGCGCCCTTGGCGTAATCCGACAGCACCAGTGCGCCAATCTGCGGTAATGCCTGCTGGATACGTTCCATGATCGGCTGCGGATCGACGTTGGAGAAACCTTCCTCGAAGTCCAGGCGGATCAACTGTTGGTTACGGGAAAGTACACGCAGCTTGGTGATGGTTGGGTGCGTAGGCACCGAGACAAAGTCACAACGCACGTTAACTTCGTTGAGTTTGGCGCTCAGCGCACGCGCCGCGTCGTCGATCCCCGTCAAGCCCACCAGGCGTGAATTAGCACCCAACGAGGCGATGTTCATCGCGACGTTAGCCGCACCACCGGGACGCTCTTCGATGGTTTCAACCTTGACCACCGGCACCGGCGCTTCCGGTGAAATACGGCTGGTCGGCCCATACCAATAGCGATCCAACATGACGTCACCAACCACCAACACACCGGCGCGGCGAAAATCAGGTAGTGTAACTTTCATCCGATAACTCCAAACAAGTCATAAAAATAAATTCGGCAGATATTAGCATAATAGCCTGCAATACCCGTAAAAACTGCCAACCAGCGCAATGCTTCAGCAAACGATACGTCTCCCTCACCCCAACCCTCTCCCCAAGGAGAGGGAGCTGGTACGGAGTTGCTGTCAGGTACCGGGGTCTATCTTTGACACGTTAAATCCGCCCTCCCTGATGGAGCTACAGCCAAATGACAGAGCCAAGTTGTGGCATGGACGATCCCCTCTCCCCAAGGCTGTCTCTTATACACATCTCAAGTTGCGGTCAAATGGCCGTAATTTGAGAAACATAGCAGGCTGATTTTAAAGAGAATTTTTCCGAGTGCCCTATTGATTTGCTTGAAATAATTCCCATAAAAAACAGTAAGATGCCGAGTTGTGTATAAGAGACAGCTCCCCAAGGAGAGGGAGCTGATAGCCACTGCTCATTTGGCACTAAAGCGATAACCTCAACAAACTCGATCGCCTCCTAAGCCAGGGTGAGTCACTATAATTTCAAACCACACTCGATCGGTCCCCTCTCCCTGTGGGAGAGGGTTAGGGTGAGGGAACACATATGCCTCCCTCAGCCCAGCCATTTGCTCCAACTGACACGCACCTGCTCACGCTCGGCAGCAAACAGTTCGCTGCTGACTTTGCTGGAGTGCTCCTGCAACGCCAGATGGTGGATCTCATCACGCATGGTGACATAGGCCTGGGTCAACGCCCGGGCCTCGTCTTCCGGCATGATGTCGTAATTGGCCATTAGCTCAAAAATACGCACGTTA
This sequence comes from Serratia sp. 3ACOL1, assembly GCF_003668775.1. NCBI lineage: Bacteria > Pseudomonadati > Pseudomonadota > Gammaproteobacteria > Enterobacterales > Yersiniaceae > Serratia > Serratia sp. 3ACOL1. The sequence goes on from NZ_CP033055.1 coordinate 3,718,448, forward strand.
TCCGACCAACGCGTCAGGCGCGGCTCGCCCGCGGCATAACCTAAGACCAGGTATTGGGCAATAAATTCGATATCGGTGATCCCGCCTTCGTCCGCTTTGATATCAAACAGATCGCGCTGTTTGCTGCCCAGATGGTTGCGCATTTTCTCGCGCATTTCACGCACCTCCTGCTGCAGCTTATTCACTTCACGCGGTTTGCACAAAATTTCGCGGCGGATCGCATCGAACTGCTGATGCAGCGCCGGATCGCCATACACAATGCGCGCCCGCACCAGGGCCTGATGCTCCCAGGTCCAGGCTTCGTTACGCTGATAATCGGCAAAGGCTTCGACGGTGCTGACCAACATCCCGGCAGCACCGGAAGGACGCAGACGGGCATCCACCTCATAGAGAATGCCGGAAGAGGTGCGGGTGCTGAACAGATGCATCACCCGCTGTGCCAGACGCAGATAGAACTGGCGTCCATCGATGCAGCGATCGCCATCCGTCATTACGTCTGGTGGACAATCCAGCAGGAACACCAGGTCGAGATCCGAGCTGTAACCTAGCTCCCAGCCCCCCAGCTTCCCGTAGCCGATCACCGCGAACCCTAACCCCTCCCGCTCATGCAGATGGGTTGGTTGGCCGTAGCGCGCGACCATGTCTTTCCACGCCTGCTGCACCACCGCATCAATGATCGCCTCGGCCAGATAGGTTAAGTGATCGCTCACTTTCATCACCGGCAGCGCCTCGGCGATATCCGCAGCGGCAATGCGCAAGTGCTGTGCCTGTTTGAACTGCCGCAACGCTTCCAACTGCTGTTCTTCATCGTCTTCCAGCACCCGCAGGCGATATTGGCGCAGTTCGCTGCGATAGGCATCCGGGGCCACCGGTTGGTACAGCGTGGCCGGATCCAACAGCTCGTCGAGCAACAGCGGGTAACGCGCCAGTTGGCTGGCCACCATCGGAGATGCAGCACAAAGGCGGATCAGGTGGCTGAGCGCGGCATGGTATTCCACCAGCAGCTCAAGGTAGGTAGTTCGAGTCACGATGCTGAGCAACAGCTGGGTAAGTCGCGTCAGAGCCGTGGCCGCGTCCACGCGCGAACACACTTCGGCCAGCAAGCGTGGCATCAGTTGATCCAGCACGTCACGGCCACGCGGGCCAATGGTACGTTTGTCCACGTCGTGGCGGAAGTCGGCGATGGATCGCAACATCTGCCGCCGCGCTTCTTCGTCCAGATGGGGCGTCAGTGGCGCTAGCTCGTTCTCGTCCAGCGCATCCTGCCACAGGCTGTGATAATGCTGGTAGTTCGGATCTTCGCCTACGTCTGGGCTATCGTCGCCGATCAGGTCATCAAATACCGCACGGACCTGGCGCATATGCTCTTCCAGCACCGCCATCAACGACGGCCAGTCTGGCTGATCCATTCCCCAGGCCAGGCGCGCCTGATCCAGCTCGTCCTGCGGTAAGGTTTGCGTCTGCTGGTCGGCAATCGCCTGCAACAGATTCTCCAGACGCCGCAGGAAGAGATAACCGTCACTCAGCTCAGCGACCTGCTGCGCAGTCAACAACCCCAGTTCACCAACCGCCTGCAACGTCGGCAGCAATGAGCGCCCCTGCAAACTGGGCTCACGCCCGCCACGGATCAGTTGGAACACTTGGGTGATAAATTCGATTTCGCGGATGCCACCGGCACCCAGCTTGATGTTGTCCTTCAGCCCCCGCCGCCGCACTTCGCGGGCAATCATGCCCTTCATATTACGCAGCGACTGGATCACGCTGAAATCGATATAGCGACGGAACACGAATGGCCGCAATGTCTTACGCAGCTCCTGGCTGTAGGCATCTTCATGCCCTCCCATCAGGCGCGCCTTGACCATCGCATAACGTTCCCAATCGCGCCCCTGCTCCTGGTAATAATCTTCCAGCGCTGCGAAGCTCATCACCAGCGGGCCGCTATCGCCAAACGGCCGCAGACGCATATCGACGCGGTAGACAAAGCCGTCGATGGTTTGCTGATCCAACGCTTTGATCAGCCGTTGCCCCAGGCGGGTAAAGAATTGGGCATTATCCAGCTCACGCCGCCCGCCTTGGGTGTGGCCGTTTTCCGGATAGGCAAAGATCAGATCAATATCAGAGGAGAAATTCAGTTCGCCACCGCCGAGTTTGCCCATACCCAGGATCAGCAAAGGCTGTGGCACGCCATCGGCATTGCAAGGCGTGCCCCACTCACGGCAACAGGTTTGATAGAGCCAGTCACGAGCGCTGACGATCAGCGTTTCTGCCAGGGCACTCAGCTGCTGTAGCGTTTCTTGCGTGGTGCATAGCTGCTGAGCCTGCGCCCAGGCAATGCGCACCAGGCTCTCACGGCGGAACAGACGGAGCACACGCATTAACTGCGCTTCGTCCTGCACCTCTTCAAGCTCATCCTGCAACCAGGCGGCATAGTGCTGCCACTCATCGGCCACCGGCTGCTGCTGGCGTAACGTTACCAACCATTCAGGATGGCCGAGCAACATGTCGCTGACAAAATCACTCGAGGCCAGAACGCTTTGTTCTGCGGCGCTGAGTATCAACTCCGCGCCCTGAGTTTCCTGAAATCGCTGCACGATGTTCTGTGCCTGAAGCTGTAACGCAGCAGAGAGTGGCAACATAGTGAATGACCCGTTCTGTGGCCTGCAGCCCGGCAGGCCCGCTGGAGTTAACGAACCGCGCCGTTTAACCAGAATGGCGCATGGGATAATGCCTGTTTGCGGCTGGCTTCGTACCAACCCTGACGACGCTCGGCAATGGCTGATTGCAGTTCGCGCCAGCTGTCGATATACGGCCCGGTTTCGCTATCCGGATAGGCACCAGAAAGCAGGATAAACGCCAGCACCTGGCGCGTCAGGCGTGGCAGTTGCTCTTGATATTCATCTTCATTCAGGGTGCGCGTAAAGGCTTCTTTCAGCTCTGAAGCGCTACGGCCCAGCATGATGTCGCTAAAACGCTTGAATGAACCATCCAGCTTGGCCTGCGATTTGGCATCGATAAATGGCCGCCATGCACCGGTGATCAACCACGATGTGAGTGCCAACTTACATTGCAGATACTCCGTGCCATAGCACAGCTCCTGCGGCTGGGTGTTTTTATCCACCAGCAAAGGCTCCAAAGCCGTCAGCCGAGCGCGCAGATCGGTGCTTGCCTTGCGCGGAACCAATCCGCCAAAGATCACCAACGCCTGGCGGATCAGGCCGATCGCTTCCATTACCGCGCGGCGTGCCTGCTTGTCGCCACGCAGCCACAGCTCTTCGTGATACTGCCAATGGCTCAGCGCCAGCTCGAAAGCGGCCACCATGCCCTGTTCTACAGTGGATTTAGGAGCTGGTTTCAACACGCTTAATGGGCGTAATTCACGTTCGGCATTGCCCTGCGCCAGATGATAGCCGCGAGCCGCTTTGCTGAGGCTGCCCTGGCGTAAACCACCCTGTTCCGCCAATGCGGTGGCCAATGCCAGCAAATCAGCAGTCTCACCGCTTTTCAGCTCCAGCTCCAGCTCGCATAACGGTTCGGCCAGTTCACCCGCGCGCACTTCACCCTGGTCGAGGCCAATCTCGATCTCGCTTGCGCCGTAAGTGACCACCCACTTTTCACGTACAAAGTCGGTGCGGAACAGCGGCTGCAACGCCTTTTGCAGCGGAGCCAATTTACAGCCCTCCGGCCAGATATCCGCCGGGAATTTTTTCAGCGCCAGCGCGGGTTTGGCGATGGCGACGTTATATTCCGGCCGCTGATGCAGCCCACCCACCACCGAACCAGCAGTTTTGATGGTCATTTCATAGCTATCGTCAAAACCGCGGATACGCAGGCCAATATCATGGTTGCGCAGGAAGTTGTCGGCGGTTTCATAGTAGATATTGGTCAGCTTCTGCGGCGCAGAATGCTGATTGGGCCAGGCGGCAATCCGCTCCGGTAGGCTGGCAATCGCTGCGGGGGAAACAATAAACTTCAGTTCTATTTCAACGCTCATAGTTCTTTTACACCAATAGGTTAGGCATTCGCGTGAGTCTTCACGGCGGCGGAGTCTGCCGGCCGCACTCAGCCCGACGACGCACAGTGAGAGTATCTTACCGCGATTCCCCCTGACTTGACTCTGCCAACTGCAGAAAAAACCTGTTACGTTATAGAATGCTGCGCAACTGACGGGATTTAGCATAGTAAGATAGTTCCCATTCCGGTTTTGGCGTTGCGCCGTCAGACTGAACGCTCTACTATCGTTCCATAAATCCACGCAGAAACGATGACATAATGCAGAAATTACGCCTGATTTGCCTTGCCGTGCTAAGTTTTAGCATCACTTGGGGCGCACATGCCGAAGATAAACGCTATATCTCCGATGAATTAAATACTTATGTCCATAGCGGCCCAGGTAACCAATACCGTATCGTCGGCACCTTGAATGCCGGTGAAGAAGTCACGCTGTTGAGCGTCAACGACAGCACCAGCTACGGCCAGATCCGCGACTCCAAAGGACGCAGCGTCTGGATCCCGCTGGATCAGCTGAGCCAGACGCCAAGCCTGCGCACCCAAGTGCCAGAGCTGGAACAGCAGGTGAAAACCCTGACCGACAAGCTGGCCAATATTGATAATAGCTGGAACCAGCGCACCGCTGAAATGCAGCAGAAAGTGGCTGCCAGCGACAGCACCATCAGCGGCCTGCAGCAGGAAAACCAGGATCTGAAAAATCAGCTGGTTGTGGCGCAGAAGAAGGTGAACGCGGTGAATCTGCAACTTGATGACAAACAGCGCACCATTATTCTGCAATGGTTTATGTACGGCGGCGGCGTTGCCGGCGTTGGTTTGCTGCTCGGTCTGCTGTTGCCGCACCTGATCCCACGCCGCAAGAATAACCGCTGGATGAACTGATTACCGTTTCGCCAGTTTAAGCGCCTTCGGGCGCTTTTTTATTGCCTGGCGCATCCGTTGCCTAATTGATGTAATCTGATCAAACGAACCACCTATATATACCCTATGGATTTCAAGCTGCAGCTAGGCGACAAGCTTGTTCATCCCCAGGAGCTTACTTTTGTAAGTGACTGGGGTGGACAAGCGCAGGTAACAACGCTGCAGCTTGAAAGACGACGGGTATACCGCATTTAGGAGTTAAACCGTGAATATTTACCTGGTCGGCGGTGCCGTCCGTGACACCCTGCTCAACTTACCGGTAGTGGATCACGACTGGGTGGTGGTCGGCGCAACGCCTGCCGATCTGTTGGCTCTTGGCTATCAGCAAGTGGGTAAAGACTTCCCGGTATTCCTCAACCCGCAAACTCATGAGGAATATGCGCTGGCCCGCACCGAACGTAAATCCGGCCAGGGTTACACCGGATTTACCTGCTACGCCGCCCCGGACGTGACACTGGAAGAGGATCTGCTGCGGCGCGATCTCACCATCAACGCCATGGCCCGGGGTGATGATGGAGTATTGGTTGACCCCTATAACGGCAAGGCCGATCTCGACGCCCGCCTGCTGCGCCATGTCTCCGACGCTTTTGGCGAAGATCCGCTGCGAGTGTTACGCGTGGCGCGTTTTGCCGCTCGCTTTGCCTCCCTGGGCTTTACCGTTGCCCCTGAAACCAACGCGCTGATGCAGCAGATGGCCGAAAGCGGTGAACTGGCCTCCCTGACGGCGGAACGCGTGTGGAAAGAGACCGAGAAGGCGTTACAGAGTCAGAGCCCGCAGGTGTATTTCCAGGTGCTACGCGACTGCGGAGCGTTGAAAGTGCTGTTCCCGGAAATCGACGCCCTGTTTGGCGTACCAGCCCCAGAGAAATGGCACCCGGAAATTGATACCGGCGTACACACGCTGATGACGCTGGCGATTGCCACCCAACTCAGCCCCGAGGTGGATATCCGCTTCTCGGCTCTTTGCCACGATCTCGGGAAAGGCATAACGCCGCAAGAACTCTGGCCACACCACTATGGCCATGGCCCTGCGGGCGTCAGGCTGGTAGAAAAGCTTTGCCAACGGCTGCGTGTGCCTAATCCAGTACGTGAGCTGGCGAAGCTGGTGGCGGAGTATCACGACCTGATCCACACGGTTAATAAACTGCGGCCAGAAACGCTGTTAAAACTGTTTGATGCCATCGACGTGTGGCGTAAACCGCAGCGGCTAGAGCAGATGATCCTTACCAGCGAAGCCGATGCCCGCGGGCGTACCGGTTTTGAAAACAACCCTTATCCGCAGGGCGATTACCTGCGCCAGGCCTATCAGGTCGCCAACGCGGTTTCGGTCAAAGAGGTGGTGGAAAGTGGCCTGCAAGGGCTGGCGATCCGCGACGAGGTCAAACGCCGCCGTCAGCAGGCGTTGGCGGACTGGAAGAAACAGCAAGAACCTCAGTCTTAAGTAAAAACGGGCGCAGCATGCGCCCCTACCTATCCCTCCAGCACCAACGAATCACGGCTGATTTCAGCGATACTTTTCGCCCCCGTTAGCGTCATCGCTACGCACATCTCTTTTTTGATCAATGCGAGCAGGTTTTCCACCCCAGCCTGGCCTGCAGTCGCCAGCGCATAGAGATAAGCGCGCCCAAGCAGCACACTGTCCGCCCCGAGCGCGATCATGCGCACCACGTCTAACCCGCTGCGTATCCCGCTGTCTGCCAGGATAGTGATATCGCCCTTCACCGCGTCGGCAATCATCGGCAGCGCACGGGCAGAGGAGAGCACCCCATCCAACTGACGGCCACCGTGGTTGGAAACCACAATGCCGTCGGCGCCAAAGCGTACGGCATCACGTGCATCGTCAGGGTCGAGAATGCCCTTTATCACCATCGGCCCCTGCCAGAAATCACGGATCCATTCCAAATCACTCCATGAAATCGAAGGGTCAAAGTTGGCCCCCAGCCACCCGATATAATCTTCTAATCCGGTGGGCTTTCCGAGGTAAGAGGAAATATTCCCCAGATCGTGCGGACGCCCATTCAGGCCAACATCCCACGCCCAGGCAGGATGGGTAACGGCTTGCCAATACCGCCGTTGGGCAGCATAGGGGCCACTCATTGCCGAATGCGCATCGCGGTAACGGGCGCCTGGTGTCGGCATATCCACGGTGAAGACCAAGGTGGTACAGCCCGCGGCTTTCGCCCGCTCCAAGGCATTACGCATGAATCCACGATCTTTCAACACATACAGTTGAAACCACATGGGCCGCTTGATGGCTGGCGCCACCTCTTCGATTGGACACACCGATACGGTGGAAAGCGTAAACGGAATGCCTTGTTGCTCTGCGGCGCGCGCGGCCTGCACCTCACCACGGCGAGCATACATGCCACACAACCCTACCGGACCAAGGACGACGGGCATCGCCAAAGTTTCGTTGAACAGTTTGGTTTCCAGACTGAGCGCCGACATGTTCTTAAGAACACGCTGCCTCAATGCGACCTGAGCCAGATCTTTCACGTTACGCCGTAAAGTGTGTTCGGCATAAGCGCCACCATCAATGTAGTGAAACAGAAACGGCGGCAGTTTACGTTGCGCCGCTGCGCGATAGTCCGTGGCTGCTGAGATAATCATCAAGCGATCTTCCTTGTTACAGTGAATTGTCATCAGGAAGGCGGGTAATTCGCGCCTGCCTGGCCTCATCTTCATGCAAATTCTTAATGGTGGAATGCACGAATCCCAAGTGAGATTTTGCCGCTTTACCCGCCCGTTCAGGATCGCCTGCCAGGATCGCCAGCAGCAGTTCCTCGTGCTGTTCAGTCAGCCGGGTGAAGATCGTCGGCTGGGTGTACATACGCTGGCGGCTATGCATGACGGAGGAGCGCATTAAATCGAAAAAGCCGCGCATGGTTTGCAGTAACACCACGTTGTGTGAAGCCTCGGCAATCGCCAAATGGAAGCGCACATCCGCCTGAGCGGCAAGTTCAGGATGATCGCTCTCCTGAAGCGCTAACATGGCGTCAAAGCAAGCCTGTAGCTTTTCTTTGTCTGCGGCGGTGGCTCGCATTGCCGCGTGCCAGGCGGTGCTGGCCTCAATGGCGTGGCGAGCTTCCAGAATGTCATAACGATAGTCAGGATCGTCGGCAACCAAGGTTCTCAGCGGTTCCACGATGCATTGCTCCGACCAGGGGGAAAGCTCGTCGCAGACATAGGTTCCGCCGCCACGTCGGCTGATGAGCGTTTTTTCACCAATCAGCTTTTGAATCGCCTCGCGTAAAGAGGAACGCGAGACACCCAATTCGTTGGCCAACTGGCGCTCAGCGGGCAAGCGCATCCCCATTTCCAGTTGGCGTTCGCGGATCATCACCTTGATACGCTCAACCAAGCGATCGGCCGAGCGTAGTGGATCAGTGGGTTGAAGATTTGCAGTCATGGGATCATCCAGGTCAGCCAGTAAGCCTGAAGCGTAGTAATAACCCCCACCATACAGGTGAAGATCAGGCTGTGTTTTACCGTAAAGCGGAACAGGTCAGACTCTTTCCCCACCAACCCCACGGCAGCACAGGCAATCGCGATAGACTGTGGTGAAATCATTTTGCCTGTCACTCCGCCGGTGGTGTTAGCCGCAACCAACAGCACATCCGAAACACCGATCTGCTGGGCGGTGGTGGCTTGCAGAGCGGCGAACAACGCATTGGACGAAGTGTCTGAGCCGGTCAGGAACACGCCCAACCAGCCAAGGAACGGTGAGAAAAAGGTGAACGCGCTACCGGTATGCGCCAATGCCAGTGCCAACGTTGCCGACAGGCCGGAATAGTTGGAAATAAAGGCAAAGGCTAACACCATGCCAATGGAATAAATGGGCAGCATCAACGCCTTTAGCGTTTCAGCCAGCGTGGTGAGCGCGTCTTTGGGCTTCATGCGCAGGTAAATCACAGAGGCGATCGCAGCAACCATAATGGCGGTGCCGGTGGCAGAGAACCAGTCAAGTTTGAAAACGGCGACATAAGGCGTGATGTTTGCCACCACCGGCGGCATTTTGGCCACCAGCTTATCCAGAAAAGGTACCGGAATAGAGAACACCCAATCGTACAGCGCCCCACCTTGCGCGAACAACGCTTTAAACGGCGGGATGCTCCACAAGGTGACCGTAGCGGTCAGAAAAATAAACGGCATCCAGGCGCGAATAATCTGCCCTAAAGCATAGTGTTGCTGCACCAGCGTTTGGTCGACGACCGCCCCCTCGGCATTATCAAAACGGAACAGGCGTTTTGGCTGCCAAACGCGCAGAAACAACGTCAGGCATACCAGTGAAACTAGCGAGGAGATGATGTCTGGCAACTCTGGCCCAAGAAAGTTGGAGCTGAGATACTGCGCCAAGGCAAAGCTTCCCCCCGCCACGACCACCGCAGGCCAGGTTTCTTTAATGCCGCGCCAACCATCCATAATCGCCATGATCCAGAACAGCACGATAATCGTCAGGAACGGCAATTGGCGCCCGACCATCTGGCCGATTTCAAAGCTGTCCAACCCGGTCACCTGGCCAGCAACGATAATCGGGATGCCCATAGCGCCGAAAGCCACCGGGGCGGTGTTGACGATCAGACAGAGCCCTGCGGCATACAAAGGATTGAACCCCAGCCCAACCAACAAGGCGGCGGTAATGGCTACCGGTGCGCCAAACCCGGCGGCACCTTCCAGAAAGGCACCAAAACAGAAGCCGACGATCAGCATCTGTAAACGTTGGTCGGGAGTGATAGAGAGAATGGAGGAGCGGATGATGTCAAACTGCCCGGTTTTCACCGAAATCTGGTAGACAAAAACCGCGGCAATAATGATCCAGGCTATCGGCCACAGCCCATAGAAAAAACCATAAACCACCGCAGCGAGCGCTCGGTCAATGGGCATCCGGTAGAGGAATAACGCCACCAGCAAAGCGATCCCAACGGTTAACGTTGCTGCAATATGCCCCTTGAGCTTCAGTTTAATCAGCGCCAAGAAAAAAAACGCAATGGGCAGCGCCGCAATCGCACTTGATAGCCAAATATTGCCAATGGGATCATAAACTTGTTGCCAGACTTCCATGTAGATAACTCCCGCGATTATTCACATACTCCTCCGCTTAATCGGTCGTACCAACAGGGCGAGGTCATATAATTGATAACCGATAGTTAACTTACTGTTAAAAACATGCAATGTGTCTGTTTGGGTTTTTGCCGTTTATGTGCCAGAGGTTCACATTTTTCCGGCATTGGTCGGACCAAAAGGGGGGAGGCGAAGGCAACTAAATATAAACATAGTGGGCAAAGAGCCCACTATTGGAGAGGAGAAACCGTTCGAGCTGGCGCCAGAATTAATTAATAAACACCATGTAGACCGCCGCCGCGACGATAAAGCGGTAGATGGCGAAAGGCACAAACGAGATACGCTTGATAAGCTGAAGGAAGGTCTTGATCGCGATTAGCGCTACCACAAACGCGGTGGCGAAACCGACGGCAAACATCGGCAGGTCACTGAGCGTCAGGAAGTGCAGGCTCTTGTACAGATCCAGGCCGCTGGCCCCGATCATCATTGGCACTGCCAGAATAAAGGAGAACTCCGAGGCCGCAAAACGGCTCACGCCCACCAGCATGCCCCCCGAAATGGTAGAGCCGGAACGGGAAAAGCCAGGCCACAGCGCCAGACACTGGAAGCAACCGATCAAAAAGGCCTGCCGATAGGTAATATCATCCAGCCCGACCGCGCTTGGTTTTTTCGGTTTCAGCCATTCGGCGGCCAACAGCAACAGGCCCCCGACCACTAACGCATACATCACGTTTTTCGGTTCAAATAGCGATTTGATCATATCGTGGAGCAGCAACCCCAGCGCTACCGCCGGGATCATCGCCAGCAGGATATGGCCCAACTTCAATTGCCCTGCCGTCTGCCCTTCATGAGGAACAGGTTTGCCACCAAAGTGAATGCCGATCAGGCCAAACAGACGGCGCCAGAACACCACTACCACCGCCAGGATCGAACCCAGTTGGATAATAACTTCGAAGGTTTTCGCCTTATCGCCGGTAAAACCCAGTAACTCACCAACGATAATCATGTGCCCGGTAGAGGAAACCGGCAGGAACTCTGTCAGCCCTTCGACTACCCCAAGCACGAATGCCACAAACAATGAATGCATGTCCGCCATCAGACCACTACCCCATTTCAAATTTAAGGTACAAGCACAAAAAAGCGGCAATGTTCAATACCTTGCCGCTTAAACAATTCTAGTTACAGACCAGCATATCGGTCTTTAGTTGCATATTGGTGACAACTTGTCAGGCTGGGCGCTGACCGCGTTCGATGATCACCCCTACCCGGCTGGCATGCGCGACTGCACCCGGCTTGCTGACCTTAATACGGACCCAGGGAGATTTAAAGCGCCGTAGCAAAATTTCGGATACCTCCTCTGCTACCCGCTCCACCAACGCAAAACGATTGGGCTGCACATGCTGAATGACCGCATCGCTGATATCGGCATAGCTCAGGCAATCATTCACATCATCGCTGGCGGCTGCCTGGCGGTTGTCCCACGCCATTTCGATATCGAACACCAGCTTTTGCTGAATGGTTTGTTCCCAATCATAAACGCCAATGGTGGTGATCACGGTAAGCTCTTCAATAAATACGATATCCATCACGTCATTCTCAGTTTTTGGCCTTGCCGGATACCACTTCCGACGGAATATGCGTATTATCCATAGATGTTGCGAGTAAAACGAACAATTTTAAACGGAACCGCGTTTTGACTGCTCACCACCCAGAAGGGTGAGAGTTCCCACTTCATAGAGCCGAACCTAAGCCGCATTACGCGATCCAGGATTTACCCGCTCTCCGTGGGCTAACACTGCCAGCCCGGCAGCTTTGATATTACGCGCCGCGTTGATATCACGATCATGGGTTTCGCTGCATGCCGGGCAAACCCATTGGCGAACATCAAGAGGCATTTTTGGCATGGTAAAGCCGCAACAGCTACAGCGTTTTGACGACGGGAAGTATGGGTCAATAGCAACCACGCTACGTCCCGACCATTCGCCTTTGTACCGGAGCTGGCGAACCAACTCACCCCAGCTCGCGTCGGCTATCGCTTTTGACAGGGACGGATTGCGGAGCATGTTTTTCACTTTCAAGGATTCAATGCAAACCACTTGGTTTTCGTTAATCAGTTTGCGGGACAACTTGTGCAGGTTATCCAATCGACAATCCGCTATTTTTGCATGGATACGCGCGACTTTCATGCGGGTTTTGGCACAGTTGTTTGAGCCTTTTTGTTTCTTGCTCAAACGGCGTTGTAACAACGCGAGCCGCTTCGCATATTTCGCGGTATGGCGGGGATTGTCCTGTTTGAATCCGGTATCAGTGACAAATAGCGCTTTTAAACCCACATCAATGCCGACAGTGGATGTAGTAACCGGCAGTGAGACTGGTTCAAACTCGCACAGGCAGGAAACAAAGTATCGCCCAGCGTTGTCTTTTGACAGGGTGACGGTTGAGGGTGCAGACGGCAATGGCCGCGTCCAGCGTACCTTGAGCGGCGCTTTGCTCTTTGCCATGAACAAGTTGCCATCAACGTATTTAAACGCACTAGCGGTAAATTCAGCCGCCTGCCTGTGGCGTTTGCTCTTGAATGCCGGGTATGCAGCTCGCCCTGCGAAGAAATTTTTAAACGCCGTCTGTTGGTGGCGTAGCGATTGCTGTAGCGGCACGCACGAAACATCACTCAGCCAGGAAAATTCCGGCGTTTTTTTCAACGTTGTTAGCCGGGAACTTGCTTGTGCATAGCCAATCTTTTCTTGCCGTTCCTGGAAGGCATCGGTTCGCCAACGCAGGATTGAATTATAGACGAAACGGACACACCCGAAGGTTTGAGCTAAAAGCTGAACCTGATCAGGTGTGGGGTAAAACCTGTATTTATAGGCACGTTTCATCATTTTCCAAAAGTACCGAGGTCGATGTAAAAATGCAAAAAGAAGTTAGAGTTAACACCGCCTCTTTTTTTCCCCGGTCTGAAGGCCGAGGCTTTCCGGAGGCCTGCCGATGAGTGCTACCGCGCTTGGCATGATTATCTTCGCGTATCTGTGTGGCTCAATTTCCAGCGCGATCCTGGTTTGCCGGATCGCCAGGCTACCGGATCCGCGTGAACATGGATCGGGAAATCCAGGGGCGACCAACGTCCTGCGTATCGGTGGCCGCCTGGCGGCGGCTACGGTGTTGGTGTTCGATATTCTCAAAGGGATGCTGCCAGTCTGGTTGGCCTATGCGTTCAACGTCCCACCGCTGTATCTGGGCCTGACGGCAATCGCTGCCTGTCTTGGGCATATCTACCCGGTATTCTTCCACTTCCGTGGGGGCAAGGGCGTGGCGACGGCATTCGGTGCCATTGCGCCGATCGGCTGGGATCTCACCGGCCTGATGACCGGCACCTGGCTGCTGACCGTGCTGCTGAGCGGCTATTCTTCGCTCGGGGCGATCGTCAGCGCGCTGATTGCGCCGTTCTACGTCTGGTGGTTCAAACCGCAGTTTACCTTCCCGGTAGCGATGCTCTCCTGCCTGATCCTGATGCGCCATCACGACAATATCCAACGCCTGTGGCGCGGCCAGGAAGGGAAGATCTGGGGTAAGTTCCGCAAGAAGAAAGACGGTGTTTTAGAGCAGGAAGAGCACAAAGAAGAATGATTGAAGGGCCGGGGATTCCGGCCCTTGGCTTTTACACCGCAGGCAGCTCTGCCAGCGGCCAACGTGGGCGTACGGTAACGCCCAACTCCGGGTTACCCCCGTTTTTCATTCGAACCATCCCGGCATAGGCGATCATCGCCCCATTGTCGGTACAGAATTCCGGGCGGGCATAGAAGACTTCACCACCGCGTTTTTTCATCAACTCTGCCAGCTTGCTGCGCAACGTGCGGTTGGCGCTGACGCCACCAGCCATCACCAGGCGTTTAAACCCGGTCTGCTCCAGTGCTCGTTTGCATTTGATCGCCAGCGTATCCACCACCGCATCTTCAAAAGCACGGGCAATGTCGGCACGGGTTTGATCGTCGTTGCCGTTAGAGCGGATGGTGTTGGCAGCAAAGGTTTTCAGGCCGGAGAAGCTGAAATCCAGCCCTGGGCGGTCGGTCATTGGGCGTGGGAAAGTAAAACGCCCTTCCATGCCCTGCTGCGCCATTTTCGACAACATCGGCCCGCCGGGATAATCCAGCCCTAACAGCTTGGCGGTTTTGTCGAACGCTTCGCCTGCGGCGTCGTCAACCGACTCCCCCAGCAAGGTATATTCACCGATCCCGGTCACGCTGATCAGTTGGGTATGGCCGCCAGACACCAGCAGTGCCACAAATGGAAACTCCGGAGGGTTGTCTTCCAGCATCGGTGCCAGCAAGTGGCCTTCCATATGATGCACCGGCACCGCAGGCACGCCCCAGGCAAACGCCAATGCGCGGCCAATGGTTGCCCCGACCAACAAGGCCCCCACCAGACCCGGCCCGGCGGTATACGCCACGCCATCGATATCGGTAGGCTTCAGGTTCGCCTCTTTCAGTGCGGCCTGGATCAGCGGCACGGTCTTGCGCACGTGATCGCGAGAAGCCAGCTCCGGCACCACGCCGCCGTAATCGGCATGCAGTTTCACCTGGCTGTAGAGTTGGTTGGCTAACAAACCGGCTTGATCGTCATACACTGCAATACCGGTTTCATCGCAGGACGTTTCTATACCCAATACGCGCATTACATTTCCCATCATTCACGTGCGGCCGCCAGTTTATCACAATCAACGCCATTTACCGCCAGCCTGCAGCACCCTGGCCGCCATGGTGCGCTATGTCGATGATTCACAAGGTTGCCTGCCGGGTGATTAAAAACGAGCAATTTTTTCTGATTAGTCTATAATCGGCGGCCGATGCATAATTGCGCGAGTTTGCCGGAACGCGGCGTGTTTCAATTTGCTATGGTGCTTTACAAAGCAGCATCCATTGAAGTAAAATTCCGCACCATTTTGAAAAGGCTGGCGCTTGGCCAGCAGCAAACCGAATTCTATTGAGGTGAGAGGCACATGCCGGTAATTAAAGTACGTGAAAACGAGCCATTTGACGTTGCACTGCGTCGTTTCAAGCGTTCCTGCGAAAAAGCAGGTGTTTTAGCTGAAGTTCGTCGTCGTGAGTTCTATGAAAAACCGACTACCGAACGTAAACGCGCTAAAGCTTCTGCAGTAAAACGCCACGCGAAGAAACTGGCTCGCGAAAACGCACGCCGCACTCGTCTGTATTAATCCTTCGGGGGTAACCCCACCGCGTGATTTTTTTCTTTTTCAAGAACACGCAGACCGAGTAGTTGCATACGAAGGCCGTGCTTTCCGAAAGGAATGCGCGGCTTGTTCTCGTTTATAGGCAATCGTAACAGGGGCTTATGGCTGGACGAATTCCGCGTGTATTTATCAATGACTTGCTGGCTCGCACCGACATCGTCGATCTGATCGACGCCCGGGTAAAGCTTAAAAAGCAGGGCAAGAACTATCACGCGTGCTGTCCGTTCCACCACGAAAAAACGCCTTCATTCACCGTTAATGGCGACAAACAGTTTTATCACTGTTTTGGTTGTGGAGCGCACGGTAACGCCGTCGACTTCCTGATGAATTACGACAGACTCGAGTTTGTCGAAACCATCGAGGAACTGGCCACCATGCACGGGCTGGAAGTGCCTTACGAGGCAGGTACCGGACCGACGCCAATCGAACGCCATCAGCGTCAAAGCCTATATCAACTGATGGAACAGCTCAGCGCGTTCTATCAACAGTCACTGCATCAATCTAACGGTACGCAGGCGCGCAACTACCTGCAACAGCGCGGATTGAGTGACGACGTTATCCGCCATTTTGCCATCGGCTTTGCACCTGCCGGTTGGGATAATGCGTTAAAGCGTTTCGGGCGTGATACCGACAGCCGGGCAGCACTGAACGATGCCGGAATGTTGGTGACTAACGATCAAGGGCGCACTTACGATCGCTTCCGCGAACGTGTGATGTTCCCCATCCGCGACAAACGCGGGCGGGTAATCGCTTTTGGTGGGCGCGTATTGGGCGACGGTATGCCCAAGTACCTGAACTCGCCGGAAACCGAAGTATTCCACAAGGGCCGTCAGTTGTACGGCCTGTATGAAGCGCAGCAGAGCCACGCCAATCCGCAACGTTTGCTGGTGGTCGAAGGCTATATGGACGTGGTGGCGTTAGCGCAATATGGCATTGATTATGCCGTTGCCTCACTCGGAACCTCGACAACGGCTGAACATATTCAGCTGCTGTTCCGCGCCACCGATAACGTTGTCTGCTGTTACGACGGCGACAGGGCTGGCCGTGAAGCCGCCTGGCGCGCGTTGGAAACCGCACTGCCCTATCTGAACGATGGGCGTCAGTTACGGTTTATGTTTTTGCCAGACGGCGAAGACCCGGACACCCTGGTCCGTAAAGAAGGCAAAGACGCCTTCGAACAACGAATGGAGCTGGCGCAGCCGCTTTCCACTTTCCTGTTCGAAACGTTGATGCCACAGGTCGACCTGAGCAGCCCGGATGGCCGTGCCAAACTGAGTACCTTGGCGCTACCGCTGATCACTCAGGTGCCGGGCGAGACATTACGTCTCTACCTGCGCCAACAGCTAGGCAGCAAACTGGGCCTGCTGGACGATAGCCAGCTCGACAAGCTGATGCCCAAACAGGCGGAAAATGCGAATACTTATCAGGCGCCCCAGCTAAAACGCACAACCATGCGTATACTGATAGGATTACTGGTGCAAAATCCGCGTTTGGCTACACTTATCCCTTCTCTGGAAGGGCTCGAGCAGACTAAACAGGCGGGTTTACCGCTATTTGTTGAACTGGTGCAGACCTGTTTAGCGCAGCCGGGCCTGACTACCGGCCAGTTGCTGGAGTTGTACCGAGATAACAAATTGAGCCAGCAGCTTGAAACCTTGGCGACATGGAACCATATGATCGTTGAGGAACAAGTTGAGCAACACTTTTTAGATACTCTGACGAATCTCTATGACTCGGTGCTGGAAAAACGTCAGGAAGATTTGATCGCACGTGACAGAACGCATGGCCTGAATGCAGACGAACGCAAGGAACTCTGGTCATTACAACTGGCATTGGCGAAGAAAGACTGAATACCAAACGGCTTAAGTGCCGATAAATGCGAGGGCAGAGCCCTGCAATATGCCGCCACAGTGGGCCGCGGCAACAACAAAAACGCCCCAAATGCTATTGTTGGCGGTTTCGCCGACCGACACCAACCCAAATACTCTGAAGTGTGGATACCGTCTTATGGAGCAAAACCCGCAGTCACAGCTTAAACTTCTTGTCCAACGTGGTAAGGAGCAAGGCTATCTGACCTATGCTGAGGTCAATGACCATCTGCCGGAAGATATCGTCGACTCCGATCAGATCGAAGACATCATCCAGATGATTAACGACATGGGCATCCAGGTGATGGAAGAAGCACCGGACGCCGATGACCTGCTGCTGGCTGAAAACACCAACAGCACAGACGAAGATGCGGAAGAAGCTGCCGCTCAGGTGCTGTCCAGCGTAGAATCTGAAATCGGGCGTACCACTGACCCAGTGCGCATGTACATGCGTGAAATGGGTACCGTTGAGTTGCTGACGCGTGAAGGCGAAATCGACATCGCCAAGCGTATCGAAGACGGCATCAACCAGGTGCAGTGCTCGGTTGCTGAGTACCCTGAAGCCATCACCTATCTGCTGGAGCAGTACGATCGTGTCGAGGCTGGCGAAGCACGCCTGTCCGATCTGATCACCGGCTTCGTCGATCCTAACGCGGAAGAGGACATCGCCCCTACCGCTACGCACATCGGTTCTGAATTAACCACCGAAGAGCAGGACGACGACGAAAAAGACGAAGACGAAGAAGACGAAGCTGAAGACGACAACAGCATCGACCCAGAGCTGGCGCGCCAGAAGTTTACCGATCTGCGCGATCAGTACGAAGCTACTCGTCTGGTTATCAAAAAGAACGGCCGCAGCCACGCCAGCGCAGCAGAAGAGATCCTGAAGCTGTCTGAAGTGTTCAAGCAGTTCCGCCTGGTGCCAAAACAGTTCGACTTCCTGGTCAACAGCATGCGTACCATGATGGATCGCGTTCGTACGCAAGAACGTATCATCATGAAACTGTGCGTTGAGCAGTGCAAAATGCCGAAGAAAAACTTCGTCACCCTGTTCGCCGGCAACGAAACCAGCGATACCTGGTTCGCAGCGGCACTGGCAATGGGTAAACCATGGTCAGAGAAGCTGAAAGACGTTAATGAAGATGTTCAGCGCAGCCTGCAAAAACTGCGTCAGATCGAAGAAGAAACCGGCCTGACCATCGAGCAGGTGAAAGACATCAACCGTCGTATGTCGATCGGTGAAGCGAAAGCCCGCCGCGCGAAGAAAGAGATGGTTGAAGCCAACTTGCGTCTGGTTATCTCGATCGCCAAAAAATACACCAACCGTGGCCTGCAGTTCCTGGATCTGATCCAGGAAGGCAACATCGGCTTGATGAAAGCGGTAGACAAGTTTGAATACCGTCGTGGCTACAAGTTCTCAACTTACGCCACCTGGTGGATCCGTCAGGCTATCACCCGCTCTATCGCCGACCAGGCACGTACCATCCGTATTCCGGTGCATATGATTGAGACTATCAACAAGCTCAACCGTATTTCGCGCCAGATGCTGCAAGAGATGGGCCGTGAGCCAACGCCGGAAGAGCTGGCCGAGCGTATGCTGATGCCAGAAGACAAAATCCGTAAGGTGCTGAAGATCGCCAAAGAGCCGATCTCCATGGAAACGCCGATTGGTGATGATGAAGATTCACATCTGGGCGATTTCATCGAGGATACCACCCTCGAGCTGCCACTGGATTCTGCCACTTCTGAAAGCCTGCGTTCTGCCACGCACGACGTCCTGGCTGGCCTGACCGCACGTGAAGCGAAGGTGCTGCGTATGCGTTTCGGTATCGATATGAACACTGACCACACGCTGGAAGAAGTGGGCAAACAGTTCGACGTTACCCGTGAGCGTATTCGTCAAATCGAAGCCAAAGCGTTGCGTAAACTGCGCCACCCAAGCCGTTCAGAAGTACTGCGTAGCTTCCTGGATGACTAAGGTTTAACGACCTCGTAAGAACCCCGGCTCGCCGGGGTTTTTTTATGCCTTATTTTAACGCCAGGAATAGCTCGCGGTAACTCTCGGTAAGCTGCTCCAGCGTGGCACGATTCAATCCGCTGGGATTAGGCAATACCCACACCTCGGTTTTACCCAGCATCATCTCCTGACGCCCCCAGGCCGCATTACGCACGCCAAACGCACTGCTGAACGCCTGTTTTCCCAGGATCGCCAAAGCACGGGGTTGGTAACGCAGGATTTTTTCTTTTAACGCCTCCCCACCACCGCGAAGTTCATCACGTGAAAGTTCACTAGCCGCCACCGTTGGGCGCGCGACCAGAGCGGTGATCCCACAACCGTTATCTTGCAGTTGTAGCCACTGTTCCGGTGCCAACTGGCGATCGGTGAAGCCCGCCTGATGGACCACCTTCCAGAAGCGGTTACTGCCATTGGCAAAGGGATAGCCCTGATGGGCAGAGGAAAGGCCAGGATTGATGCCGCAGAACACCACCTGTAGGTTTGGCGCCAAGAGTTCCATGAGTATCACCAGTCCGTTAAAAAGAATTAACAGCGGTTATCGCAAAATCTGCCTGCAATTACAACAGGCTAGAACTGTGCATAAAAACATCATATGGTTTTATGGGTGTAGACCTGCATCCCATGATTACCGTATAATCACGCCGCCTGGCCCCTTAGCTCAGTTGGTTAGAGCAGGCGACTCATAATCGCTTGGTCACTGGTTCAAGTCCAGTAGGGGCCACCAAATTTTTACTGTAAAATCATATGATTAAGCCACTTCTCGCGAGGTGGCTTTTTTGTTGGTATATCAACCTGTGCCCCCCTTTTCGTCCCCCAGTGAGGCAAAATTGTGAGCGATTGCATTTAATTAATATTCTGCAAACTCAAATCTTATCTGAAGCATTACCGGCTAATATCTGCCTTGCGAGCTATATCTATCCGAACTAGAATCGGAGCGTAAACCACGAGGCTTTCAACATGACGAAAAAAACAACGCATAGTCACACCACTAAAACTCAAATCTACCGTGCCGTTGCCAGTTCAACCGCCATCGAAACAGGCATTTCTGTGCAAAAAATTGAGCAGCAACTCAAACAAAATCAGGCTCAGGCTAAAGCTGTTGGCCTCGCTCGTTAATCTGCTCACCAATTGCATCATAGGACTATAGTTGCCAGATATACCTGACTGAACAGCTAAGATATCAAAAAGCAAACGCGATAAACGCCCATTTCCTTCCCGAAAAGGATGGGTAAGAATAAATTCCACATAGCATTCAGCGCTACAAAGCGACTCCTGGCAGCGATTCGCACTATTGAAGGTTAATACTTTTCAAACAGATGTCTTGCACCAGCAAGGTTCGTATCAGACATTCATTAAAACGCGATATTTTATCATAATAATGAAAGCATCTTATAATATATCCTTTCATTATCAATTTGGTTAGGCTTATCTTGTAAGAAAATCAAGGCACGGCCTAACCCATCTGCCTGTAACCAATACCCATCAAACTGACTATGGGTGTAATTTAGCAATCCCCATGCAGGATCTTCAATCTGAACCCAAACATTATTAATCCCTTTGAATATAACAAAATGCCCATACCCTAATCTATTGAGGTAGAGTATTGATGGTGAGTGTAGCTCTTTCAGTTGCTGGGGGCTTATCTTGACACCTAGAGTTTCTATACCAAGAGCTTTAGCTACATGAGCTAAATCTACAAATGAGTATTCCGGTTTTATTTTTATCAGAGCTAATAACTCAGCCTCTGTTTTGTTTACTGAATAATTCCTTTTCAATATACTTGAGATAGAGGCTATACCACAGGTGCTATCAAACTGTTGCCTATCTACCCCTTGAAACCTACGTTCTAAGTACGAACTATTAGCACAGCAACTTGAGATCAATATGAGTAAAAAGATAAACAACCGCGTCTTTTTAATAAACACCATTAAATGACTCCAGCCCATGAAAGAATAATGCGCATTACGAATAAAAAAGGTAGCATCAGGTAGGTCATATATAAATCCACAAAAGACTTCAATGACAATCTGTTAGTATTATTTAGACATTGAATAACCAGACCAAAAAATACAAAAAGACAAATAACAAAGAAAACCGATTTAGCAGCACTATAATAATATACCGTATAACTGAGAACACCTGTTGCGATAGCCAAATAGACCTTTTTTGATTTTGCTATATTCTTGTTGAATGCGAAAACACCAAAAAAAGCAAAAATGATAAAAGCATTGACCAAAAACCACATCAGCGTGCCCCCCTTATTATTTCATTTACCTGTATATGCTGTGACAGCTACTGCATCCCCCACTGCCCCCCCAAAGGCAGCGTTTAATCCACCATACGCACTGGTTCCAAGAGCAACCCCTGCCATACCTCCCGAAATACCGCCTAGAACGTTTCCTGACGCGCCCATGACAAAACCCGCCCCAGCACTAATTCCTGCGCCGGTCCAATTTATTGGCCGATTTGCGCTGACATCCGCGGCAATGGAAGTGGCCGCACCACCGACACCACCAATAACACCGGTGATTACGGGCCCCATTTTCCCTTTTGTTTCTTCAAGTTCTTCTATATTGAGCCGTTTGAATGTTTCGTATTGCAATATGCTGATACTACTATTTACCTCCGCATTTTCAAGACGGTTTTCCATCGCAATACATGAAGCAGAAAACAAAGTTAATATCGATATCACTGATAGTGTATATTGTTTATATGTCATCACATTCCCTCTATATTTTATAGGTAGCGCTAAAAGATAGGGTTGAGTTATTATTACCGCCTACACCTCCTTTTACATTTATGTTTCCTATAATATTTGGCATAAGATTAATTGATGTACCGAGAAGCAATGATGTATTCGCCGTAATTTCCTTTTTCTTTGCATAAGGTTCATCAGCATATATATAATCTTTCGACACCCCCCAATTTACATTCACTTCGGGGTTAACAGCGAAGATAATATTACCAGTGGTAGTATAGGCTCTATACCCTGTCGAGAACCTCTCTTTAGATATGCCATCCAAGTACCCCAGAGAAAAGCTTAATACAAGAGGGTCGTAAATCCAGTTCATAGATGAACCTATAACATAACTATTGATGTCCCCATTTTTGATATTCAACCCACCATAAAAAACGGTATAATCCGATAAACGATAAAATTGATAGCTTCCTCCTAGGCCAACTCCATTAAAAGAATATTTATTCGACGTTACACTAGAACCATTTTCCGTTACATATCGCGTATTCATCCATTGGCCGTTGAGAGTGGCCGCAAGAGATAATTGATTAGTCAGCCCATACATGACCGTGGTATAACCGGAAACCCCATTATTCTCTTTCTTATAGGAAAGCGAAGTACGATCGATGGTGAAGTTGCCTGGCGATATTTGATTAATGTAATATGCAGGTGAGGTTCCTTTGTCGCTACCATTAAGAATGTTTGTTCCGGCACTTATCGACCATTTCTTTTTGGCAGGGAAGAAATCCTCAATTTTGAGCATTGATTTTGGGCTTTCTGCTTGGTGGGTTGAAGACACTTCAGCTGCCTGAGTTGAAGCAGCCACTCCTATCCCTGTCATTACTGTTACACAAACGATTCTTGAAATCATAATGATAATCATTCCGATTGACTATTTTTTGATACTGCAACCGTGAAAGTAAAATGTCAAGAATTTAATATGACTGTGTACGTTTTTTTCCTGCAATGCACAAGGGGCAACGCATGCAGCATCGCCCCTTGGTTTCCATCCCACCAGCCATCCCCCCTATTGCGGCTTCTGCTGAACCTCTTTCCACAACTTCAGCGCCAGCAACACCAATCCCCCCGCCCCCAGAACCAGCAGGAGCCAGAGCAGACCTTTCTTCCACATGCTGGCCTCTTCTGCGGCATCCACCGCGCTCAAACGTTCGGTGCCACCCAGAGTTACTTGGGATTGCAATCCAGCTTCTGGCAACGCATCGGCATCTATAGTTTTACGCAGCTCTGCCGGGATCAGGCTATCTAAAGGGATAGCCTGAGGTTGGGCGGCTTTATTTCCCCACGCCAACACGAATGGCGTGGTTCCCTGGGCATTGAATATCAAGGTTTGGCTGTCGCGCTGGGCCGAGACTTCCGGCAGTGAATCGCCCCATTGCTGGTTGATACCTTTCAAGCGGATACCCTGCACCAGCAAGCCGTTCATAGGGATTGCCTCTGCGGTGCGGCCATTCACCGAGAACACCACCTGTTTGGTCAGGGGGTGCCAACTGTCACTAGCTGCGCTGCGGTAATCGATCTCGAGTGGCAGCACCGTATTCCCCTGCGTCGGCCGAATGCTGATATTGTTCAAGGGCTGAGGATTCGGCCAACTATATTCCGCCTCACCAGCCGTAATGGCTTTTTGGTTGACGGTCAGGCCGATCCTTTGCTGTTCGGTGTGTCTGGAAGCCGCAATCCCCTGCACTGACTGGATCTTCAAATCAGGGGCCGTTTTGGCATCGTTGAACACCAAGAGCAAATAACGAGGTCTGGCATAGTCATCAAGATCGATGGTATCCAACAGCAACCGATCGCTGCCGGAAACCAGATCCATCAAAGGCACATCCTCAGCGCTGCTCGACCAGTCTTTTAAGTCGCTGCTATGAAACAGGCTAACGCGGGTCTGCCAATTTTCGGGCAGACGCTCCCAGGCCAGTTTCAACTGGGTCAGGCGGGGATAGTTGCCCTCATGCTGCGGGATCTCCAGCAGATAGGTGTTCCCCATTGGCTGGTCGCTATCCACAGGCAAGGTCACTTCAACACCACCCGCGGATTTTAACGAAATCACCTGTTGTTCCTGATTAGTGACCCTTTTACCCTTCATCGGGAACAGGCGCAGAGGGAAAGTCTGGCTATTCTCCTGAGTGGTGACGTTCGCAGCCAGCGCAAAGGGGACAGCCTGCCCCTGATTGTTGAACACCCGCACATCGCGCAGATCCGGCCAAACGCTCTCGGTATACACGGCCTCAGGCAGTTCAACACGGAAAAACGGTGCGCTACCTTCAGTGGTTAGCGATATGCCATAGGCAAAGTCTTGCGGTTTTTCAGCCACCGGCTCCGCATGGGCCGCACCAGCCAGACAAAGCGATCCCAGCAGCAACCAGTTATTCAGTTTTACTTTCATACATTCCCTCGTTCGCTTGCCACATTGGGTTCCTTACCGCGCACCGCTTTGGGTGGCAATGGAGAAAAATATCCCACGATCAACACCAGTATCGCCACGCCGATAAACGCGATGGCACGAGCCAATCCCCCACCCCGAG
The DNA here is from genome assembly GCF_003668775.1 of Serratia sp. 3ACOL1. Lineage (NCBI taxonomy): Bacteria > Pseudomonadati > Pseudomonadota > Gammaproteobacteria > Enterobacterales > Yersiniaceae > Serratia > Serratia sp. 3ACOL1. The sequence goes on from NZ_CP033055.1 coordinate 3,742,845, forward strand.
CGCTATCAACCAGCATCAATTTAACAATGACGATACCGAGCAACGCCGCACCGCCAAACCAGACCTCACGTTGTCCACGACGGGTTGATAACACCATGACGATCAGCGCTATCAGCATCCACAGCAAAGCGAAGGTAGTCTGCACCAGACGGGAGCCCCAGAGCGTATCGGCCCGCCAGGCAATATCGGCGTAATAGGCCAGCGCACGCAGGACCGCCCCATTGCCCCACCAGAACAGCATCGCGAGGGTGAACAGCGGCAGCGCCAGTTTCAGCAATGCGGCAAATTGCGGGTATTCCCGCCGGACAAACAGCCCCAGAGTCACCAGAGCCAAGAGTGCAAAACCAGCCCCCTCTTCCAACGGGTTCAACAACGGTAAATAACGCCAGCCTATACTGACCCCATCAAACACGTTGCCTACCAGCAACAGCAGCAGAGCCAACGCCGCCAATGGGGCCAGGGCAATCGCCCCATACAGTTGACGATGTTCGGCAAACGGCCAGCATCCTTTGCGCAGCGCACCATGTGTAGCCAAGATGATCAGGGAGAGGAAGCCCATTTGCAGGCCCAGCTGCCATTCATCCATACCCCACGGCAAGCGCATCGTGCGCCAAAAAACTTCATAACCCAGCGCAAACACCACCATCCAGAACAGCGACAGGTGTAATCCTTGCTGCAGGCGCAGTAACGGCAGAGAGCCTGCTTCGCGCTTCAGCAGCCAGTACGCCACCGGCAAGGTCAGTAACCAGACCAGATTCGGCCAGCCGAAGAACAATAAAGAATCAAAGTCGACTAATTGGAACAACAGCATGGCCAACATGCCCGGCCACAGCAGCCAAATGCTATAACGCAGTTCGAGCCAGGCCAACCTTTGTGCCACCCAATGCCACAGCACTACGGATAGCGTCAACAAGGCCAACGCCAGGAAAGCCCCGTAGCCATAATCAAGCGGCAATCGCCCGGCAAAACCGAGCAGGCAAACCAGCCAGAGCAGGATCCCACCAGCCAGGAAGGACCGGCTAACCACCAACCTGAATGCAGCATCGCTCTCCAGATCGCGCCAGAGGAATGCCACCACGAGCCAAGTTAATGCCAGTACGGCGAACACAAGCGTGAAGGAGAGCGTCGTCATTCCAGCGCCAAGAGCGACCAGGGCGGAAACCAAGGCCAGCACCAACAGGCCAGAACCGCTGAGGCTCATGCGGATTTGCTTTTGTTCACGACCAAGCCACAGAATGCCCAACCCTTCCAGCGCCCAAGCCATGGATGTCCACTCAGCAGACAGTGCCAATGGGATCGCCAGCGTAGTGAACACTCCGCCCAGCGCCAAACCGGAAACCGCCAACATGCGGCCCAGGGATGGGTAGCGCTTCAATGCGGCCCAGGCCAGTAACAGGTAAGCCAAACCGAAGCCCAGCGCCGAGAAGGCCGGGCCAAACTCCCACTGGCGAACGATCAGATACTGCATGCCAAAACCGATTAACGGCGGGCCAAACAGCAGCACTCCATCGATAATCTTCTCGCCAGGCAACTGTGCACGTAGAGTCAAAGCCAGGCATAGCACGCCAAAAATCACGATATTGGCAATCAGGAACAGCTGGCAGCCCAGGTAGTATTCCGGCAGGTAGTTGTTAACTCCCCACAGCCCGGCTACGCCAAAGGAAAAAACAAAACCCAACAGGTTAAGTGGCCGCCATGGCTGCCAGACGCTGATCGCCAGAATGCCCAGCGAGAGCAGCAGATAATAGGAGAATAGCGCGATATGACTACCGCCACCGGTGGACAGCAGCAACGGTGAAAGATAACCGCCAATGCTGGCAAGCATCGCCAGGCTGAGGGCGCGCTGCAATACGGCCAAGCCCACGCTGGCGGCGCAGATCACCAGCATCAGGCCAAATGCCAGCATATGTGGCAATAGTTGATAAAGCCGGAAGGCACCAAATACGGTGATATAGAGCGCGCCAACCGCGCCCCCTTGCAGGATCAGGGCATACATCGTCTGTTTAACACGCAGACGCCAGCCAAACCACAGTAAAACGCCGCTCGCCACCGCCGCGCCCATTAACCTGAACTCAATAGGCAGCATGTCGCGTTCAACGGTGTATTTCATCAGGTAGGCCAAACCGAAGAACAGCAGCAAGACACCCAACTTCGCCAGCGGGTTACCTTGCATAAACCAGCCCACCAGCCCGCTGAGCAGGTCGTTTTTCGGCTGCTGCGGCTTATCAATGGCAGGTTTATCAGTAATAGGTGGGCGAGGAATGGTTGTTACTGGTGCGGCTGGTTTTGGATCTGCGGGCTCCCATGGCGATATAACCGGAGGGGTAACGGCCATGTCAGTTGCGGGTTTAACGGCAGACTGTTGTGCCGCGTGCGCCGCAAAGTCATGCGTTGTCTTCGCAGCCACAGGTTGCACCTGAGAAACGGGCGTTGGCGTTGGCCGCGATCTCCCGGTTTCCTCGAAGCGGAGATCATCCACCTGTTTTTGCAACTGGGTGATGGTCAGTGTCAGTTGGGCAATTTCCCGCTGGTTGCGGTTGCCACGGCCGAGCGATACCACCACTGAAATGGGTAATACCACCAGGCACAGGAACAACGCCAAACCAGCGATAAATATCAATCCATCCATGGTGCACCTTTAGATCATTTATCGTGGCATCAGTCTTACACCAAAACATAACCGCCGACAATGGATTGATACTGCCAACCCGGCTCAGGCTAATAAAATACCGTTAGCTTGGCGGCTGTTCTTCGGCTGATTCAGGCTGGTTTTTTCTGAGCCGTGGATATTTCCATAGCCAGCGCCCACTGACCATACGCCAGTAGAAGAAGACTCCGCGAACGGCCCAGTCCATGAACATTCCTAGCCAGACGCCCACTACGCCCATGCCCAGCACGATGCCCAGGATATAACCAGCGACTACCCGGCAGCCCCACATGCCCAACATAGTCACCCACATGGCAAATCGGACATCACGCGCGCCCTTCAACCCAGCGGGTAACACCCAGGATGCAGCCCAAATCGGCATAAACGCGGCATTAAGCCAAATCAGGATTTTGACCACCTCTTTAACATCGTCTTCCTGGGTATAAAATGAGGCAAACAGCCCGGCAAAGGGAGCGGTTCCCCAGGCAATCACCGTCAGGCCAATCGTCGCCAGCCAAAAGACGTGCTTCATCTGCCGTTCGGCCTGAGCAATTTGCCCTTTCCCCAGACGCCTGCCGACGATGATGGTCGAAGCAGATCCCAAAGCATTTCCCGGCAGGTTAATCAGGGCAGCGATAGAGAAAGCGATAAAGTTACCGGCGATGACGTTGGTGCCCATCCCGGCGACAAACATTTGTGTCAGCAGTTTGCCCGCGTTGAACAGCACTGATTCGATACTGGCGGGAATACCAATCCCCAGCACCTCACGCAGGATGCTGCTGTTGAGTGGCGTAAAATAGCTTTTGAGCGTAATACGCAGCGCCGGATTAAAGCCCACCGCCAGAACAGCAATAATGGCGATCGCGCCAATATAGCGGGCAATGGTCAGCCCCAGCCCCGCGCCAACAAAACCCAGCCCTTGCCAGCTAAATATCCCATAAATCAGCGTACTGCTGATGAGGATGTTGAGGATATTCATGCCGCCATTGATCAGTAGCGGGATCTTGGTGTTGCCAGCTCCACGCAGAGCACCGCTACCAATCAGGGCGATGGCGGCTGCCGGGTAGCTCCAGACGGTGGTTTGCAAATAAGAGAGCGCCAGCGCTTTGACTTCGGGCGTGGCTTCACCGGCGATCACGTTAATGATCTGTTGCCCGGCCAAATGGATCCCAACCGCCAGCAGCACCGCCAGCACGGTCATTAATACCAGCGACTGGCGTGCCGCGGCCCGTGCCCGTTTACGATCGCGAGTGCCAAGACTAAAGGCCACCACCACCGTGGTGCCCAGATCCACCGCCGCGAAAAAGGCCATGATGACCATGTTGAAACTGTCTGCCAGGCCAACACCCGCCATCGACTCTTTACCGAGCCAGCTCACCAGGAAGGTGCTGAGCACCCCCATCAGCAGTACGCAGGTGTTCTCTAGAAAGATCGGTACTGCCAGTGGCGTGATCTCGCGCCAAAAAAGCACCCGATAGCTTTTTCGCTTGGCATGCCAATGCGTCTTGGCAATCTGCTGGGGCAGTAGCCCGTGTAAGTTCAAGGTTGGCCTGTAGCAAGGAAGTGAAACGTCGTTTCAAATGATGGTTTATCGGCGCTTATTCTGCAAGGTTTTATTTCCCGACATATCAACACAATGGCAACAAAGTATTTATCCATCCAGGCGCCAAAATCCACATTCCACCATTCCCTTCCCCCCCACCTCGGGTACTATCGCCATAGACTGTATAAAAAAACAGGTAAAAACATGCAACCCTTACTGCTGCAATCCGCCAAGATTTCCCGCGATCAATTCCGTGGTGAAACCATCACCAACGGCAAGTTTCTGAACTGCGATTTCTCCGGCACCGATCTGACCGATACCCAGTTTATCGGCTGCGTTTTCTATGACGAAGAGACCCAGCTCGGCTGCAACTTCAGCCGCGCGGTGTTGAAAGATGCCAGCTTTAAAAGCTGCGATCTCTCGCTGGCCGATTTCAGAAATACCCAGGCCCTCGGCCTGGAGATCCGCGAATGCAAGGCACAGGGGGCCGATTTTCGTGGCGCCAGCTTTATGAACATGATTTCGCAGCGCAGCTATTTTTGCAGCGCCTTTATCATCAAAAGCAATCTGAGCTACAGCAATTTCTCCAAGGTGGTGCTGGAGAAATGTGAGCTGTGGGAAAACCGCTGGAGTGGCGCTAACGTGTTGGGTGCCAGCTTTATTGGCTCCGATCTGTCCGGCGGGGAGTTCAATCAGTTTGACTGGCGGGCCGCCACCTTCAACCACTGCAATCTGACCGGCGCAGAGCTGGGGGAGATGGATATCCGCCAGGTTGATCTGGAGGGGGTACAGTTGGATAGCCAGCAAGTCGTTGGGCTAATCGATCGGCTGGGGATAATCCTGGTCAGTGACTCCTGATTGCCAGCTGCCATCACAGTGCCTAATACGCCATTAAGATTAATCATCGGCCATCGCCTTGATTTTATTGCGCCGTTCGCCAATGATTCCAAATACTTTTTCCATCCTCAAGGATCTGTATGAACCCATCGGCCACTGTTCTCTACACTGATAGCGACTTTTTCAGCCCCTATGCCATGTCTACCTTCGTGGCGCTCACGGAGAAAGGCATGCCGTTTACCGTCAAGCCGGTGGATCTTTCACTGGGGGAACAGCAAAGCCAGGCCTACGGCAGCCTGTCGTTAACGCTGCGGGTACCGACGTTGGTGATGGGCAGCTTCCAGCTTTCCGAGTCTTCCGCCATTGAGGAATATTTGGAAGAACTCCACCCAGCCCATCCGCTCTACCCGCGTGACATCAAACAGCGAGCCAAAGCCCGTGAGATCCAGGCATGGTTGCGTAGCGATCTGTTGCCGCTGCGGGCCGAACGCCCAACCGAGGTGATTTTCAGCGCGGTCAAATTTGCCCCATTGAGTGCGGATGCCCAACGGGCAGCCAACAAACTGCTGACCGCGGCGCAAAAGTTGCTGAGCCACGGCCAGGATCATCTGTTCCACGAATGGTGCATCGCCGATACCGATCTGGCCCTGATGCTCAACCGGCTGGTGATACATGGCGATCAGGTACCGGAACCGCTGCGCCACTATGCGCAAAAACAGTGGCAGCGCCCATCGGTGCAGGCTTGGTTGGCATTACCAGAGAAAATGCGGAGCTAAAAAAACCGGCGGCCACGACGCCGCCGTTCTCAACGGTGAGAAACATCACTTCTTGCTCGGAGGAAACGCTCCCCAGCGTAGGCCAGCGGGGAGCATTCAAGTCTTGAGGGTTAACAGCTCACGTCAATACACAGATATTTCAGTTCCAGATACTCTTCAATGCCGTAGCGAGAGCCTTCACGCCCCAGCCCAGACTGTTTGATACCGCCGAAAGGCGCCACCTCGTTAGAGATCAAACCGGTATTGATGCCCACCATGCCGTATTCCAACGCCTCCGGCACCCGCCATTGACGGGCAGCGTTTTGCGTAAACAGGTAAGCAGCCAGACCAAATTCGGTATCATTGGCCATCGCGATAGCTTCCGCTTCATCATGGAAACGGAACAGCGGCGCCACCGGGCCAAAGGTTTCTTCTTTGGCGAAGCGCATCTGCTGGGTCACACCGGTAACCACCGTTGGCTGGAAGAAGGTACGGCCCAGCGCATGCGGCTGCCCGCCGGTGGCGATCTGCGCCCCTTTGATCAGCGCATCATCAATGTGGCTCTGCACTTTCTCTATCGCGGCCTCATCGATCAGCGGCCCCTGCGTTGTCCCTTCCTGTGTGCCATCACCGACTTTCAGTTGCTCAACCGCGGCCACCAGCTTATCCACCAGGCGATCGTAGATACCGTCCTGAACGTAAATGCGGTTGGCGCAAACGCAGGTCTGCCCGCTGTTGCGGAATTTGGAGGCCATGATCCCGGCGACGGCCGCGTCCAAATTAGCGTCGTCAAACACGATGACCGGCGCGTTGCCGCCCAGTTCCAACGAAAGCTTTTTAATGGTTGGCGCACATTGGGCCATCAGGATGCGCCCAACTTCGGTCGATCCGGTAAAGCTCAGCTTGCGCACTACCGGGCTATCGCACAGCACTTTACCCACCTGTGCCGCTTCGCCGGTTACCACCTGCAATACGCCAGCGGGAATACCGGCATCCTGCGCCAGTTTGGCCAATGCCAATGCGGTCAGCGGCGTTTGCTCAGCCGGTTTGACGATCATGGTGCAGCCTGCGGCCAGCGCAGGTGCTGCCTTACGGGTGATCATCGCTGCCGGGAAGTTCCACGGAGTGATCGCCGCACAGACGCCGATCGGCTGTTTCACCACAACCAGACGTTGTGAAGCCTGTGGTGCCTGTAATACGGCACCGTCTACACGCTTGGCTTCTTCGGCGAACCAGGTAATAAACGAGGCGGCATAGGCCACTTCGCCACGCGCTTCCGCCAGCGATTTACCCTGCTCAGCGGTCATCAGCTGCGCCAGATCTTCCTGAGCCGCCATGATTTTATCGGCCCAGGCCAGCAGCAATACGGAACGCTGCTTGGCGGTCTGTTGCTTCCAGCCGATTTGTGCCTGCTGCGCGGCATTAATTGCCTGCTGAGTTTCCTCTGCACTCACCAGAGGCACCGTTGTCAGCTCCACACCGTTGGCCGGGTTGATCACGGCTTCACGTTTGCCGCTGCGCGCATCGCACCACTCGCCGTTAATCAGGCATTGGCTACGCAGCAGATCGGGATTTTGCAGTTTCATGGATATTGCTCCTTATTGGGCCAGCGCGCGGGAAAGGATTGCCAGCGCCTGGTTAAACTGGGCATCAGGAATGGTCAGCGGGTACAGGAAACGGATCACGTTACCGTTCACCCCACAGCTGAGTAGCAACAGTCCTTCTTCCTGGGCTTTTTGCTGTACCTGACGGGTAAACTCCGGCGACGGTTTACCGGTTGCCGGGTCGTTGAACTCTACTGCCACCATGGAACCCAGCGCGCGAATATCCACAATCGCCGGGCAGTGGCTACGTGCCTGTTGCAGCACTTCCACCAAATGTTGCCCCAAACGCTGAGAGCGTTGGCACAGCTGCTCTTCATCAATTACGTCCAATACCGCCAGCGCGGCAGCAACGGCTAATGGGTTACCGGCGTAGGTACCGCCAAGGCCACCGGGGGCTGGGGCATCCATCACTTCAGCACGGCCCGCCACGGCAGACAGCGGCATACCGCCAGCCAGGCTCTTCGCCATGGTGATCAGGTCCGGCTTCACCGCATAGTGGTCCATCGCAAACAGCTTGCCGGTACGGGCAAAGCCGGTTTGCACCTCATCGGCAATCAGCAGGATACCGTGTTGGTCACACAGCGTACGCAGCGCCTGCATGAATTCTGCCGGAGCCACGTTAAAGCCCCCTTCACCCTGCACCGGCTCCAGTACGATCGCGGCAACCTGCTTGGGATCGATATCGGCCTTAAAGATGCGTTCCAGGCTGTTCATGGCATCTTCGGTGCTGACACCATATAACGCATTCGGATACTGGCCGTGGAAAACGGAGCCAGGGAACGGGCCAAAGCCCAGCTTGTAAGGGGCCACTTTACCCGTCAGCGCCATGGTCATATAGGTACGGCCATGGAATCCGCCGCCGAAGGTGATCAGGCCTGGGCGCCCGGTATAAGCACGGGCGATCTTCACCGCGTTCTCTACCGCTTCTGCGCCAGTAGTAAAGAAAGCGGTTTTACAGGTGCCTTCGATCGGAGCGCGTTGGTTGATACGCTCTGCCAGCGAAATATAGCTTTCATAAGGAACGATCTGGTATGCCGTATGGGTAAACGCCTGGAGCTGCTTTTCAATGGCGGCGATCACTTTGGGATGACGATGGCCGGTATTAAGCACCGCAATGCCCGAGGCAAAGTCGATCACCTCATTGCCTTCCACATCCCACAGGGTGGCATTTTCTGCACGCTCGGCGTAAAAACCACACATCACGCCAATCCCTCTTGGGGTAGCGGCCAGACGACGTTGATTCAGTTCTGCGTTTTTCATGCTGTTCTCTCCGGGCGGGACCAGTTATCGGTTTTGTTCACAAACGTGAAACATTGCGTTTATTTACACCTGATGTGGCCCTATAATCGAGTGCCAGTTACGATTAATTGAGGGATCCAATTGCGCTCATTGAGTGGTGACCTGCTGCTGCAACGCCTCGGCGAGCAGCCCGATGATAAACTGCACAAGCGGTTATACAATGCCATTCGTACCAGTATTCTGGACGGTAGCCTGCCCCCTTCCAGCCGCCTGCTGGCGTCACGCGATTTGGCACAAGAGCTGGGTCTCTCACGTAATACGGTTTTAACCGTTTATGAACAATTGCTGGCGGAAGGATATGTGTTTTCGCGCCAGGGAAGTGGAACCTTCGTCGCAGAAACGGTACCCGACAGCTGTTTATCCACCGCCAGCCAGCCGATTGGTGGTGACGGTGAGCCACGGCGTGCCGAGCTGTCACAACGTGGCATCACGCTACTGCAACACGCCAGTGCCAGCCCGAAACAGTGGGGAGCCTTTATCCCCGGCGTCCCCGACGTGAATGCATTCCCGCATCACATCTTCAGCAAACTCCAGGCACGCATCAGCCGCCGCCCGACATCGCAACGCTTAACCTACAGCAACCAGGGCGGCAGCCCGGAGCTGCGGCATGCGCTGGTGGACTATCTGCGGGTGTCGCGTTCGGTGCGCTGCTCACCGGAACAAATTCTGATCACCGAAGGCATTCACCAGGCGATCGATCTAGTCACCCGCATGTTGTGTAATCCGGGAGATGACGTCTGGATCGAGGAGCCCGGTTATTGGGGGATCCGCAATATCCTGCGCATGAACGGCGTCAATATCTGCCCCTGGGCGGTGGACGAGGCCGGGATGGTGCCACCAGAGCAACCGGCGGCCTTGCCACGGCTGATTTTTGTCACCCCTTCGCACCAATACCCGTTGGGCTCGGTGATGAGCCTGGCACGTCGGCAACGGCTGCTAGCTTTGGCCCGTGCGGCTGGCGGCTGGATCGTGGAGGATGATTATGACAGCGAATTCCGCTTCTCCGGCCAACCGATCCCGGCCTTGCAGGGGTTGGAAGCCGATGCGCCGGTGATCTACATCGGCACCTTCAGCAAAACGCTCTATCCGGCCCTGCGGCTGGGCTATGTGGTGCTTCCCAAGCCACTGATGGACGAGTTAAAAACGGCCCACGCCGAGCTTTACCGTGGTGGCCATCTGATCATTCAGGCGGCGCTGGCGCAGTTTATTCAGGAGGGCCACTATACGGCGCATATCCGCCGCATGCGGTTGCTGTATGCCAAACGCCGTGGGTTCCTCACCGCGTTGATTGAGCAGCATCTGGGTAAGCAGGCGTTAAGCGAGTTCAACAGCAATGCCGGGCTGCACCTGGTGCTCAATCTGCCGGATGATGCCGACGATGTCGCCATCGCTGCGGCGGCCAATGAACGCGGGGTGTTGGTAAGAGCGTTGTCACGGTATTACATGCTGCCAAACGCGCGGCGCGGGCTGCTAATGGGCTTTGCCTGCGTGCCCGAAGAGCAGATGGCGGCGGCGTTTGACGTGTTATTGGAGTGTATAGGCTCCCCTCACCCTAACCCTCTCCCACAGGGAGAGGGAACCGATCGAGTGGGCTGAAAGTATCGTGATTCTTCATGAGCACCGGCTGATTCGCCTTGGTTGAAGGGACATTCGCGTTTGCTGAGATTGCCTATTTACTGCCAAAAGAGCAGAGACTAACAGCTCCCTCCCTTTTGGGAACCGAGCGAGTTACTGCCAAAAGAGCAGAGACTAACAGCTCCCTCCTTTCTGAGAACCGATCGAGTTACAGCAAAAAGAGTAGAGACTAACAGCGCCCTCCATTGTGGGAACCGAGCGAGTTACTGCTAAAAGAGCAGGGGCTAACAGCTCCCTCTCCCTGTGGGAGAGGGTTGGGGTGAGGGGCATCAATCCAGCAAATCGCCGATATCATCCTGGGTGGATGGAGGATCCTGACGCATCCCCTTGGTCAGCCACAGCAGATAAATAAAACCGGCAAACAGCCAGGTGAAGCCCACTTTCAGCGCTTCGGGATCCAGGTTGACCCATAGCCATACCGACATACCGAAACCAATCAGCGGCAGCAGGCCGTATTTGAACATCGCGTTCAGCCCACGGCGTTTTTGGTTAATCAGGAAGTGTTTGATCACGCTGAGATTAACGAAGGTGAACGCCCCCAGTGCACCAAAGCTGATCATCGACACCACCATGCTCAAATCCATCCACAACGCCAGCAACGAGATGATCGCGACAAACACAATCGCGCGCCACGGAGTGCGGAAACGAGGATGAAGGTGGTAGAACACTTTGCGCGGCAACACGCCTTCACGCCCCATGGCGTAGAAAATACGTGAGACGCCGGTTTGTGCAGACATGGAAGAGGCATACACCCCGGTGAGATAAGTGGCCATAAAGAAGTTGTACATCCACTTGCCGCCGACATGCTCCGAAATAATCAGGCTGGCGGTGTCCTGATGCGGGATCAGTGATTGCCAGTCAGGATAGGCCAGATGCGCGGCGTAGGAGACGGCAACAAAGATGCCACCGGCACAGATCACGGTAATCAGGATCGCACGCGGCAGAGTGCGTTTGGCGTCGGCGGCCTCTTCAGCCATGGTAGCAATAGCGTCAAAGCCCAGGAAGGCCAGGCACAGCACCGCAGCCCCAGCGATCAGACCGGAAAAATCACCAGCATCCACCAGCAGCGGCTTCATCAATGACGCCGGGCTGAGATCGGCCTCGCTAAACGCCAGCACGATAAACAGCACGATAAACACCATCTGCAAGGCAATCAGCGTGAAGTTCACCGAGCTAAGCAGGCGCACGCCCAGAATATTCAGCGCGCTGACGCTGGCAATGGAGCCAAGAATAAACACGTAAGCAGGGATCGACGGGAATGCCTCGTGCAAGAAGATACCTAAAACCAGATAGTTAAGCATCGGCAGGAACAGATAATCGAGGATCTGCGCCCAACCTACCAGGAAACCGGTTTTACCACCAAAACTGCGCTGTACGTAGGAATAGGCCGAACCTGCCAGCGGCATGGCGTTGGTCATCCGGCAATAGCTCAGGGCGGTAAACAGGATGGTCACGATGGTAACCAGATAAGCGACGGGTAAGTGGCCCTGGCTTAACACGGTAACCTGACCGTAGGTGGTAAACACACCCAGTGGCACCATATAGGCAAGGCCAAACGCAACCAGGGCGGGGGTTTTAAGAACTCGTTGCAACCGAATGTTTTGCGGCATTACCGTATCATCTCCTGGCGCAGCTCAGCGCTATTCAGGGCCAATCCCAATAGGCTATTTGATTCGCTGCGGTAAAAACAAGGGGACGGATTCTGGCACAAGTTAGGCTGCCGGGGAAGCTAACAATCCGCTTTCAGAAAACCAGGTGGCAATAGGTAAAGAACTGGGGCACAACCCGTTGATTTATTGTTTGCAGGATGAGGAAAAGCGGTAAAAATTACCCTTCATGGCAATGTTGCCGAATTTGTAGAGGCGCTGCATGCAACGCCTCCAGGTAAAATGACCGCTTAATTCACATTGCTATCAGGATTGATAGCTGATCTTCCCACCAACCAACGTCCGCTCGATGCGGGTTTGGTACAGTTTCTCTGCCGGTTGCTCAAACAGATTATGGTGCAGGACGATCGCATCAGCAAATTTGCCCACTTCCAGTGAGCCAATATACTGCTCTTTGGCGATCATATAGGCCGCATCGATGGTGGCTGCGCGCAGCGTCTCGATCAGGGTCAGATCGCGATCGTTATCCAGACGTGGCCCCGCAGGGTTGCCTTCGCTATCCCACGCGCGGCGGGTCATCCCCACCTGCAGGTTATACCACTCATCCAGGCGATCGATCGGCCAGTCGCTGCCATAGGCCAGCCGCGCACCGGCATCCAGGAAGCGTGCCGCGGGCTCCAGGTGAGGGAAACGAGCTTCACCCAGCATCTCGCGCTCTTCATCGATCAGCACGCCTGGTAAACCGGCCCACTGGAACGAAAGTACCGCCGTCGCGGCCAAAGAGGCAAAGCGCGCATACTGATGCGGCGCAACCAGTTCGTTATGGGCCAACCCTGGGCGGATATCCTTGCCAGGGCAGGCCGCACGCATCAGCTCAACCGCATCCAACACCTGCTCGATTGCCCCATCGCCTACCGTATGGGTATGCGGATGCAGGCCAGCACGACCACATTCGACGATCAGTGCGTTCAGCACCGGCGTGGTGAAGTAGAGATCGCCATAACGCTCACTCTTGGCTTCCCCATGATGTTCGCGGTAAGGCTCCAGCAGCGCTGCTGTCATAGTGGGTGGCTGCAAAACACCATCAACAAACAGCTTAAGATGGCCAACAGAGATCCCGGCCTGTGGCGTCCAAGGCTGGCTGCTCCACTGTTCGGCAAAGGCGACAACCTCTTGCACCGCACGGGCAGCGTCTTCCGGCCCTTGTACGCTGTCTGGCGTGACTTCTTTAGCCCCCAGCACGCGTAAGGTCAGCTCACCGCGATCGCGCAGTACGGCGAAAGCCTCCAGCTGTTCCGCAAACACGCGGGTGTCCATCACCGTGGTTACGCCCTGCTCATGCAACACCTGCTGCACATGGGCCGCCACCTGCACGTTCTGTTCCGCCGTGCCGGAAGGAATGCTGTCGAAGGCGCGCATGGCCGGAGCATCTTCCAGGATCCCGGTCAGTCGGCCATTGGCATCGCGGGCGATCTTGCCATCTGGCGGCACTGGCGTATTTTCATCAATGCCCAACATCTCCAGCGCACGGCTGTTAGCCGCCAGCGTGTGGCAATCGTTAGCGAACAACGCTACCGGGCGGCAGGTGTTCAGAGAGTCCAGCAGCGCACGGCTCATGTCCGCACCCACCGGGATCATCGCCTGACGCTGCCAGGCGCGCACCGTCAGCCATTCGTCATCGCCAGCCGGATACTTATCCAGATGATCCTGTATATGCTGCAAGGTCTGTTCTGCCGTCAGCGCCGCATAGTGCAGGCTGCACCCCTTGAGCTGTTTGCCACCCCAGAATGGGTGCATATGGCTGTCGATCAGGCCCGGCATCATCATTTTGCCATGCAGATCGATGCGTTCGGTGGTGGGTGTCGCCAGCGCAAGCACCTGCTCATCTGTCCCTACAGCAAGAATGTATCCTTGCCCTATCGCCAACGCACTACAAACACGATTTTCCGCATCTGCGGTGAAGATAGTGCCGTTGTAATAAATTACCTCGGCTGCTGTTGCCACTGGAGTCATAGTCATTGTCTCGAAACCTCACAAAATGACCTTAAGTATACCAAAAACTCCCCAGCTTGGCCCCTCAGGCGGGGTTACATTGCTTGAAAGCACCAACCCGCTGCCGACCAAGCCAAACGATGGGTCAATCGCAGCGCCTGCAAAAAATCCTCATCGTGCGATACCACCAGCATCGCCCCCGGGAACTCCGCTAGCGCCGCTTCAATTGCCTGCGATGAGGCCAGATCCAAATGGTTGGTCGGTTCATCCAGCAGCAGGAGTTGCGCAGGCTCACGCCGCCACAGCACACAGGCCAGCGCCGCTTTCAACCGCTCTCCGCCACTCAATGCCACCAACGGCAGCGTGACCCGGTCGGCATTCAGTTGCCGTTGCGCTAGTTGGCTACGCAACACTCCTTCGGCCAGCGGGGTATCCTGTAAACCCAGATGATCGACCACCGAACGCGTCAGATCGAGTTGGGACAGGTTTTGATCGAGATAGGCCAGCGATACCGAGCAATGGCAATGACCAGCGCTGGCAGCCAGTTGCCCCAGGATCACCTTCAACAGCGTGGATTTGCCACAGCCGTTGGGGCCGGTGATGGCGACGCGCATCGGGCCATCCATCCGCCAGTCGAGCGGCGGTAAGCTGACAAACGGCAGCTGTAACTGTTCCAGTACCAACACCTGCTTACCCGCAGCCACCGCGCTGCCCGGTAAGGTCAGCATCACCGGGTTATCTTCTTCAACCCGTTCCCTCGCCTCGCGCACCGCTTCATCCAGCGTGTTCTTTTGCCCCTGATGCTGTTTACGCAAGGTGCCCATCGTGTCGCGCGCAGCCCCTTTGAGGGCCGCTTTCTCAAAAGAGGCGATATTCAGCGAATCCACGGTTCTCAGCGTGCGGGCGGAATGGCGCTGGTAATTGTCATGTTCTTTCTGCTGGCGGGCGCGGACGCGCCGTCTTTCCAACGCGGCATGTTCCAGTTGGGCACGCGCCGCCTGTTGCTCTTGCTCCCGCAGCCGATGGTAATCGTGATAATTGCCACCGTAGCTGCGCAGTGCCTCGGGGGTCAGTTCGACGATCCGCTGCATCCGCGCCAGCAGTTGTCGATCGTGGCTGGCAATCAACTGACCACCCCGCCACTGTGCCAATTGCTGATACAGCCATTCACGGCCCGTGCTATCGAGGTGATTGGTCGGTTCGTCCAGCAACAGGAAATCGGCCCTCGACATTAACGCGCCACACAAAGCCGCACGCATACGCTCGCCGCCACTCAACTCACCGGCTGACCGTTGCGGGTCAAAATCAGGCAATCCCGCCGCCGCAAAAGCCGTGCTCAGCCGATCCGCCAGATCCCACTGGCCCTCAAGACGATCGATATCGTCCAGCCGTGGGCAACCTTGCTCAAGACGGGCCTGGGCGGCAAACACCTCGCCGTAGCCCAGCAGCGTTGCCAGGGTCGTCTGTTCGGTGAAGTGCGGCTGCTGCGCCACATAGGCGAAGGTTGCCTGCGTCTCAATATGACCTGACGCGGGTTGATCCAGCCCGGCAATCAGACGTAGCAGGCGAGTTTTTCCCACGCCGTTACGCCCCACCAGGCCACAGTGCAGCTGTTCAACGGCCAGATTAAGCGGGCCAAACAGCGTTTCGCCATTGGCAAACTGACAGGTTAATTGATGTAAAACGAAATAAGGGGACTGCGCAAAATGAGCCATAAGCACTCCTGAATGAAATCAAAACCTCCCCATACGGCACGAGCGTGCTCGGTATAGGGCCAGATATCAGCAGGTGTGGTTGTTCATTTTCGGTAATGGCTCCGCAGAGAGAAAAGGGATAAGGCGAACCGATGTTAGCCGATCTTTTATACCGATTGCAAACATGAGGTCTATCACATTCAGCACATCCGCGTTTCCCAAGTACGCCGACAACGGCTAAATTTATCTCATCCGACCACTTGAGGGTCGTCTATAACTATAACGATAAACCCGATTGGAGACTGCAATGAGTGCTTACCCCAACCTGCTTGCGCCGCTGGATCTCGGCTTCACCACCCTGAAAAATCGGGTGCTGATGGGCTCGATGCACACTGGCCTGGAAGAACTGCCTGATGGCCCCGAGCGTATGGCAGCATTCTATGCCGAACGGGCCGCTGCCGGTGTCGCCCTGATCGTGACAGGCGGTATTGCCCCCAATGAGAAAGGCGTGGTGTATCGCGGGGCATCGGTCCTGAACCAGCCACAGCAGGTTGCCCATCACCGGATCGTGACCGAGGCTGTCCATCAGGCTGGGGGCAAGATTGCCCTGCAAATCCTGCATACCGGGCGCTATAGCTATCAGCCACAGCCGGTAGCCCCTTCGGCGCTGCAAGCGCCGATTAACCCATTCAGCCCAGCGGCGCTGACTACCCAGGAAGTTGAACAAACCATTGCCGACTTCGCCAACTGCGCGGCATTGGCTCAGCAGGCTGGCTATGACGGCGTAGAAGTCATGGGGTCTGAGGGCTACCTGATTAACCAGTTCCTGGTCTCGCGCACCAACCAGCGCACCGACCAATGGGGCGGCAGCTTCAGCAACCGCATGCGTTTCGCCGTCGAGATTGTGCGGGCCGTGCGTGAAGCGACCGGGCCGGAATTTATTCTGATCTACCGCCTGTCGATGCTCGATCTGGTGGAGGATGGATCCAGTTGGCAGGAGATCGAACAGCTTGCCGTGGCGATCGAACAGGCTGGCGCAACGCTGATCAACACCGGTATCGGCTGGCACGAAGCACGCATTCCTACCATCGCCACCATGGTGCCACGCGCCGGGTTCAGCTGGGTGACGCGCAAGCTGATGGGCAAAGTGAAGATCCCGCTGATCACCACCAACCGCATTAACGATCCGGCGGTGGCGGAACAGGTTTTGGCCGATGGCTGTGCCGACATGGTCTCCATGGCGCGCCCGTTCCTGGCGGATGCGGCGTTCGTGCAGAAAGCTGCTGAAGGCCGTGCAGACGAAATCAACACCTGCATTGGCTGCAATCAGGCCTGCCTGGATCAGATTTTCGATCACAAACTCACTTCCTGCCTGGTCAACCCTCGCGCCTGCCGCGAAACCGAAATGCCACTCATCGCCACGGCAATGCCTAAAAAACTGGCCGTGGTGGGGGCCGGGCCTGCCGGGTTGGCGTTTGCCACCACCGCCGCCAGCCGTGGGCATCAGGTAACCCTGTTTGACGCCGCCGAGCAGATCGGTGGCCAGTTCAATATCGCCAAGCAAATCCCCGGCAAGGAGGAGTTTCACCAGACGCTGCGCTATTTCCGCCGTCAGTTGGCGCTCAATGAAGTGGAACTGAAACTGGGACAGCAGGTGCAACCGCAGGATCTGGCGGATTTCGATGAGGTGATCCTCGCCTGCGGTATCGTGCCGCGTATGCCAGCGATTGCGGGCATCGAACACGCCAAGGTGATGAACTATCTCGATGTTTTGCGCGATAAAAAACCGGTTGGGCAACGGGTCGCCATCATTGGGGCCGGGGGAATTGGCTTCGACGTCGCCGAATACCTCAGCCAGCACGGCACCTCCAGTAGCCTGGATCCGGCAGCGTTTAACCGCGAATGGGGGATCGATTCGCTGCTAGAGCAACGCGGGGGGCTGAGCGCCCAAGGGCCGGAAGTACCAGCCTCGCCACGCCAGATATTTCTGTTGCAACGCAAAACCAGCAAGGTCGGTGAAGGCCTGGGTAAAACCACCGGTTGGATCCATCGCACCAGCCTGGCGGTACGCGGCGTGAAGATGCTCAATAGCGTGAACTATCAACGGATTGACGACGAAGGGCTGCATATCCTACGTGCTGAGCAGGAAAGCTGCTTGCCGGTAGATACGGTGGTGATTTGTGCCGGGCAAGAACCGCGCCGTGAATTGCAGCAACCACTGCTGGAGATGGGGAAAACGGTGCATCTGATTGGCGGTGCCGACGTGGCTGCCGAGCTGGATGCCCGCCGCGCTATCGATCAGGGCACGCGGCTGGCCATGGCTCTGTAATCTATTGATTAGACGGGCGCAGCATGCTGCGCCTCTACATTAATAACGCGCGCCAGACTTGACCGCTTTGAGGATCAGGAACTTCTGGTTGGAGGCCACGGTGGTGCAGTTGCCGAACAAACGCCTCAGCTTCTGGTAGTAATCCAGATGGCGGTTGCCCACGATCCATAGCTCGCCACCCACTTGCAGGCAGCGCTTGGCGTCGCAGAACATCTGCCAGGCGGTGTGATCGGTGATCGCATGCTGCTGGTGGAACGGTGGGTTGCACAGTACCGCCTGCAGGCTTTCACGCTCAATGCCCGCCAGCGAGTTGTTCACTTCAAACTGACAGCGATCCATCTCCTGCGGCAGATTGTGAGCCACGTTCAACTCGCTGGACGCCACCGCCATGTAAGACTCATCGACGAAGGTCATCTGCGCTTGCGGGTTCTGCACCAAGGCACGCATACCGATAATACCGTTGCCACAGCCGAGATCGACAATATGGCCCTGCAAATCCTTCGGCAGGTTTTCCAGGAACAGGCGTGCGCCAATATCCAGACTGCCGCGTGAGAACACGTTGGCATGGTTGTGGATAAGCCAGTCCGTGCCGTCGAGCAGCCAGTCGGTGGTTTCCGGCGCTGCCGGTGGCACGATGTCAGCTACCTGGCAATAAATCAGGCGGGCCTTTTTCCAGGCCAGGCTGGTGCGGGTTGGGCCAAGCACTCGCTCAAACACTTGCATGGTCGAGGTATGCACGTCACGTGCTTTTGCACCGGCCACGATCAGCGTATCGGGTGCCACCACGTCACGCAGGGCACGTAATTGCTGCTCCAGAAGCGCCAACGCTTTCGGGATACGGATCAACACTACCGCCGGGTTGGCAGGCAGTTCGGCCAGGCTGTCTTGCAAGGTGACCTGTTCAACATCGAGCTCGTTCAGCTTGAGGTTATGGCGCGTCGCCAACTGGCTCATGTAAGAATCGCTGATGCTGTAAGGCTTATAGCCATGCAGGGCACAGGCCAGCGTGCCGAAGTTGTCGTTAAAAATCAGTACCGGGCGTTCACCGATATCGACATTTTCCAGCTGTTGCAGCAGATATTCGTCCGCCGCTTCCCACGCCTGCAGCTGGGTGGCTTCTTCCTGTTGGGGATAACGCTCCAGCTCAAGTTGCTGTGTTCCCAGATCGAGTTGGCTCATTGCCCCTCCTGAATAGTAAATTTGGGCTGTTTATCCCCTAAAAACGCTCGGCAGTAAAATGTTTTTTGGGATTAATTACCCTTTAAGGGATTTGAGCAAGAAAACGTCATACAATGCTCGCCCCGGTTTACCACTGAATACTGAATAACATGTCTGAACTGAGCTACCTGCAAGGCTACCCCGATCATCTGCAAATGCAGGTGCAACAACTCATCCAGCAACAGCGTCTGGGCGAGGTTTTGTTGCAACGCTATCCGCAGGTTCATGGCTGCACCACCGACAAGTCGCTTTATCAGTTTACCGTCGATCTGAAAAATCAGTATCTGCGTAATGCTCAACCGCTGAGCAAGGTGGCCTACGACAGCAAAATCCAGGTGATGAAGCACGCCTTGGGGCTGCATACCGCCATTTCCCGGGTGCAAGGTGGCAAGCTGAAGGCCAAAGCCGAGATCCGCGTGGCGACGGTGTTTAAAAACGCCCCAGAGCCTTTCCTGCGCATGATCGTGGTCCACGAGTTGGCGCACCTGAAAGAGAAAGACCACAACAAGGCGTTTTACAGCCTGTGCTGCCATATGGAACCCAGCTATCACCAGTTGGAGTTTGATACCCGCCTGTATCTGACCCATCTCTCATTATTCGGTGAACTCTATGAATAATCAGCCTTTTTAAGCAAATATTCGCCTAATCTCTGCGGCGTGATAATCTGGTTCCTTGAGCTATCTTCCTGTGGAAACTGGAGTCACCCATGATTCGCTTTGCTGTTGTCGGCACCAACTGGATCACCGAACGTTTTATCGATGCGGCTCACGAAAGCGGCAAGATGAGGCTGACCGCCATCTATTCGCGTAAGCTCGAACAGGCGCAGGCCTTTGGCGCCAACTATCCGGTCGAACACTTCTTTGACTCGTTGGAAGCGCTGGCGCAATCCGACGTGATTGATGCGGTGTATATTGCCAGCCCCAACTCTCTGCACTGCCAACAATCTCTGCTATTCCTAAGCCATAAAAAGCATGTGATTTGCGAGAAGCCGCTGGCGTCAAATCTGCGCGAAGTGGAACAACTGGTGGCCTGCGCACGGGAAAATCAGGTGGTGCTGTTTGAAGCGTTCAAAAGCGCCCACTTGCCCAATTTTCTTATCCTGCAACAGGCATTGCCGAAGATTGGCAAACTGCGTAAGGCATTTATCAACTATTGCCAATACTCCTCTCGCTATCCCCGTTACCTGGCCGGTGAAAATCCGAATACCTTCAACCCGCACTTTTCCAACGGCTCGATCATGGACATTGGCTATTACTGCGTGGCCAGCACCGTGGCGTTGTTTGGTGCTCCACAAACGGTATTGGCTAGCGCAACATTGCTTGATACCGGGGTGGATGCCCACGGCAGCGTGTGCCTGAACTATGGTGACTTTGACGTGGTGATCAGCCATTCCAAGGTCAGCAACTCGGACATTCCGAGCGAGATCCAGGGTGAAGAAGGCACGCTGGTGATTGAAAAAATCTCCGAAGCCCAAGGCGTGGTGCTGACGCCACGCGGTGAAAATAGCCAGGTACTGACCCAGCCGCAACACATCAATACCATGCTGTATGAAGCACAAGTGTTTGCCGAACTGGTGGAAAAACGGCAGGTCGAGCATGTGGGCCTGGAGAATTCCCTGATCGTCGCCAGCCTGCTGACGGAGATCCGCCGCCAGACCGGCGTAGTGTTCCCCGCTGACGGAGAATGAAATGAAACCGCTGTTGTTGATGCAAACCGGTGATGCACCGCAGATGATCCAGCAGGAGCAGGACAACTTTGAGCAGATGTTCCTAAAACAGGGGAATATCGACGCCGATCGAGTACATATCGTGCACGTCCTCGCCGGTGAAACACCGCTGCCTCCGGAAGATTACTGCGGCGTGGTGATCACCGGTTCAGCTGCGATGGTGACCGAACGACTTCCCTGGAGCGAACGGGCGGCAGAATGGTTGCGCCAGGCAATGCAAATCAATCTGCCGATCTTTGGCGTGTGCTACGGCCACCAGCTTCTGGCTTATGCGCTGGGCGGCGAGGTGGGCTACCACCCACAGGGCATGGAGGTTGGCACTCTCGAGATCGAGTTATTGCCCGCTGCCCGCTCAGATAAGCGTCTTGCTACCCTGCCTGCTCGCTTCAACGTGAACCTGATCCATGCGCAAAGCGTACTAACACCGCCGCCAGGGGCTGAAGTGCTGGCCCGCTCGCAACAGGACGCCTGCCAAATCCTGCGTTACGGCGATAACGCCCTGACCACCCAGTTCCACCCGGAATTTAACGGGGCGATCATGCAGCGCTACCTGAGCTGGCTCAGCGAGTTGGAACCGGCCAAGCAGCAATCTTATCGGCTTAAACAACAACAGGTTAGCGATACCCCGTTCAGCCAGTTGTTGCTGCAGGACTTTGTCGCCAGCCTTGGCGTCCAGCAGGCATTGGCCGGGGTCGGTTGAGGTTAGCCGCCATAATCTGTTATCCGGGGCGCTAGACGCCCCACGATTATTTGGCAAATAGCCATAAACGCCAAATGTTATGACGATCACACAAATGTAAACAGCATGTTATCAATCATTGATCCATGCAGGTAATTTCATCATCTCCCCTTTTCAAGATCCCCCGTTTACTGAATACTGGCATAGCAAACATACTTAGTTACAGATATGACGATAAGTTGCCCGGCCACGTTTCAGCCGAGGCGCAGCAATCTGTACATCACATTCTCAGGGAGCGGAAACGCAAACGCATCATGAATAAACTCTTACTACGCATCACTCAGGGCAGCCTGGTTAAGCAAATATTGATCGGCCTGGTAGCGGGCATTGTGGTGGCACTGGTTTCGCCAGCCTCTGCAGCAGCCGTTGGCCTGCTCGGCTCGTTGTTCGTTGGCGCGCTGAAGGCGGTGGCACCGCTGCTGGTACTGGTGTTGGTCATGGCCTCCATTGCCAACCATAAGCAGGGCCAAAAAACCAATATCCGCCCCATCCTGTTCCTCTACCTGCTGGGTACCTTTGCCGCCGCGCTTACCGCCGTGGTGATCAGCTTTATTTTTCCTTCCACGCTGGCGCTGGCTGTAGGCACCACCGATATCAACCCGCCGGGTGGCATCGTTGAAGTGCTCAAAGGCTTACTGATGAGCGTGGTGGCGAACCCATTCAATGCGCTGATCAACGCCAACTATATCGGCATCCTGGCCTGGGCCGTGGGTTTGGGGTTGGCACTACGCCATGCCTCTGATACCACCAAATCGCTGATCACCGATATGTCCCATGCCGTGACCATGGTGGTTCGTGCGGTGATCCGCTGTGCGCCGCTGGGTATCTTTGGCCTGGTAGCGTCAACCCTGGCCGATACCGGCTTTAGCGCACTGTGGGGCTATGCCCAACTGCTGTTCGTGCTGATCGGCTGTATGCTGCTGGTGGCGTTGGTGCTGAACCCGCTGATCGTTTACTGGAAGATCCGCCGTAATCCTTATCCACTGGTGTTCACCTGCCTGCGCGAAAGTGGCGTTACCGCCTTCTTTACCCGCAGCTCCGCAGCCAACATTCCGGTGAATATGGAACTTAGCAGAAAGCTGAATCTGAACGAAGATACCTATTCGGTCTCCATCCCGTTAGGGGCGACCATCAACATGGCCGGTGCCGCGATCACCATCACTGTACTGACGCTGGCGGCGGTTCATACGCTGGGTATTCCTGTCGATGTGCCGACTGCACTGCTGTTGAGCGTGGTTGCTGCGATCTGTGCCTGTGGGGCTTCCGGCGTGGCCGGTGGTTCACTGCTGTTGATCCCGCTGGCTTGCAACATGTTCGGTATTCCTAACGAAATTGCGATGCAGGTCGTTGCCGTCGGCTTTATCATCGGCGTACTGCAGGACTCGGCTGAAACCGCGCTCAACTCCTCCACCGACGTGCTGTTTACCGCAGCGGCCTGTCAGGCGGAAGACCAGCGCTTGGCCAATGAAGATCCGCTGAAAGTTCGCTAAGTCCCCTCACCCCAACCCTCTCCCACAGGGAGAGGGAGCTGATAGCCTCTACTCTGTTGGAAGCGTGGAGGTAATCTCAGCAACCTGCATTTTATTACTTAATGGGCTGACATTCTCTCCCACAGAGAGGGAGCTGATAGCCTCTGCTCTGTTGGAAGCGTGGAGGTAATCTCAGCAACCTGCACTTTATTGCTTAATAGGCTGACACTCTTCGGCAGACACCTTTTTTTCGACCGCAAAAGGATCGATGCCGCGCAGTTGCAGGCGGCGGAAGCGGATAATGTTGAAACCGTTCATCAGCAGGAAACTGCCTTCAATCAGCGAACCCCCGATCGAACCA
This sequence comes from Serratia sp. 3ACOL1, assembly GCF_003668775.1. Classification (NCBI taxonomy): domain Bacteria; kingdom Pseudomonadati; phylum Pseudomonadota; class Gammaproteobacteria; order Enterobacterales; family Yersiniaceae; genus Serratia; species Serratia sp. 3ACOL1. Next base: position 3,766,300 of record NZ_CP033055.1, read on the forward strand.
AGCCAGATGTTGTGGGTAACCCAGCAGGCCGTTGAACACCACATTACACAGCGGGTGGTTAAACCCCGGGTGCGGAACAACGCCCAGGTGCTGACGGTCGTACCGCAGATCGGGAGTATTTCGATCCAGTGGTGAAAACGGGATAAACCGATGATGAGCGTGAGGGAGATAAAGATCCACATCACCCATAGGCTGCGAGTCTTCATCGAGACCAGGTTGCGGCAGGCGCTGAGCAGTGCGCTACTCCCTGCAGCATTCGCCCCCATCAGGAGAAAGTGGATGCCGATAATCAGGCTGTAACCCGACAGTTGCAGTTTGAAACGCTGGTCATCGCGATTAAAAAAGCTGGTGATACCAACCAAAAAAGCCAGCACGCCAACGGACTGCGCAAACCAATAAAACGTCATTAGGGAGATCCTGGGGCGGAAGTAGCAAGGCGTTTAAAACAAAACGCCGTTTTATGCTACTCCCGCTGGCTAGGCTTTACAACGTGACACCGCTTTTAAAGATCGCCAACTCGCGGAAATCATTCACTTCATTACGCGCCGGAGCGCCATCGGCAATGCCCACGATCAGATCGACAAACTGCTCCAGCATCTGCGCCATCGGCAAGCCATGGATCAGGCGGCCTGCATCAAAATCGATCCAATGCGGTTTCTTCGCCGCCAGCTCCGAGTTGGTCGCCAGTTTTACCGTTGGCACAAAGCCACCATAAGGCGTCCCCCGCCCGGTGCTGAACAGCACCATATGGCACCCTGCTCCCGCCAGCGCGCTGGTAGCGACCGCATCATTGCCCGGCGCACTCAGCAGGTTCAGCCCCGGCAGACGCAGGCGCTCACCGTATTTCAACACGTCCACCACCTGGCTCTGCCCGGCTTTTTGGGTACATCCCAAAGATTTCTCTTCTAACGTGGTGATGCCCCCAGCCTTGTTGCCTGGTGAAGGGTTCTCGTAAATCGGTTGGTTGTGGGCAATAAAATACTGTTTGAAGTCGTTGACCATGCTGACAGTTTTTTCAAAGGTGTCTTCATCGCGGCAGCGGCTCATCAGAATGCGCTCGGCACCAAACATTTCTGGCACTTCGGTCAGTACCGTGGTGCCGCCGTTGGCAATCACATAATCCGAGAAGCAGCCCAATAACGGGTTGGCCGTGATCCCCGATAAACCGTCCGATCCCCCGCATTCCAGGCCAAACTTCAGCTCGCTGAGCTTGCCCGGCTGGCGGCGATCGTCGCGCATAATCTGGTATAGCGCATGCAAATGTGCCAATCCGTCGGCAACTTCATCATCCTGTTGCTGGCAAACCATAAAGCGCACGCGCTGCTCATCATATTCACCCAGCGTAGTGCGGAAGGCATCCACCTGGTTGTTCTCACAGCCCAGGCCAATCACCAGAACCGCACCAGCATTGGGGTGACGCACCATATTTTGCAGCATGGTGCGTGTATTTTCATGATCCTGGCCGAGCTGCGAGCAGCCGAAGGGGTGGCTAAAAAGATGTACGCCGTCGATCCCCTCTGCTTCCCGGGTTTCCTTCAAAAAACGTTGCAGGATCTGACGGGCGATGCCGTTCACACAGCCCACGGTCGGGATGATCCACAGTTCGTTGCGGATCCCTACATCACCGTTGCTGCGGCGGTAAATCTGTACCTCACGATCTGCCGCCTGCGCCAGTAAGGTCTGGAACTCCGGTTGATACTGATAGCTGTCGAGATCGCTCAGGTTGGTTTTGGCATTTTGCGAATGAATATGTTCGCCCGCAGCGATGGCCACCAGCGCATGCCCGATCGGCAAGCCGTACTTGACGATCATCTCACCGGCAGCGATCGGCTCAAGAGCAAACTTGTGCCCCCGAGCAACGTCTTGCGCCAGTGCGATCGCCTGCCCTTCCCAGACAGGCTGGTCACCAGCCGCCAAATCACACAGTGCGACCGCCACATTATCTTTTGCATGGATCTTTATGATGCTTTGCATAAACCAACCTCGAGCTAGAACTACGCTAATTCGATAGCGAAATAGTGTTTGGCATTGTCGAAGCAGATGTTTTTCACCATCTCACCCAGCAACGCAATGTCCGCCGGTGCTTCGCCATCTTCCACCCAGCGGCCAATCATCTGGCACAGGATGCGGCGGAAGTATTCGTGACGCGTGTAGGAAAGGAAGCTGCGGCTGTCGGTCAGCATGCCCACAAAGCGGCTAAGTAGCCCAAGCTGTGCCAACTGCGTCATCTGGCGCTGCATGCCGTCTTTCTGATCGTTAAACCACCAGCCTGAACCAAACTGGATCTTGCCCGGCGTACCTTCACCCTGGAAGTTGCCGACCATGGTGCCGATCACTTCGTTATCCCGTGGGTTCAGGCAGTAAAGAATGGTCTTCGGCAGCGCCCCCTGCTTGGCTTGAGCATCCAGCAGGCGGGACAGTGATTCGGCTACCGGCTGATCGTTAATGGAATCGAAGCCAATGTCCGGGCCGATAGTCTTGAACATCCGGCTATTGTTATTACGCAGCGCGCCGATGTGGTATTGCTGCACCCATTCGCGGCGCTGATATTCAGCAGCCAGGAACAGCAGGACGGCGGTCTTGAACTGGGCAATCTGCTGCTGCGTTGGCAGCTCTCCGCTGAGGCGCTGAGCCAGGATCTTGTCTAACGTGGCCTCATCGGCCTCTCCGTACATCACCACGTCTAACGCGTGATCGGAAACTTTACAACCGTGAGCGGCAAAGTGATCCAGGCGTTTTTTCAGCGCATCGCACAAATCGCTGAAGCGGCTGATGGACGTGTCTGCGGCGGCTTCCAGCTGTTGCATATAGTCATTAAACCCAGCGGCTTCAATATTGAAGGCCTTGTCTGGGCGCCAGCTTGGCAATACTTTGATATCGAAGCTACTGTCGGCGGCGATGGCTTGATGGTGGCGCAGATCGTCGATCGGATCGTCGGTGGTGCCCACCATTTTGACCTTCATCTGTTTCATGATGCCGCGAGCGCTGAAAGCCTCCTGCGACAGCAGTTCATTGCCGCGCTGCCAGATTTCATCTGCGGTAGTCGGGGAGAGCAGCTTGCCGGTGATGCCAAACGGACGGCGCAGTTCCAGGTGCGTCCAGTGATACAGGGGGTTGCCAATGGTATGCGGCACCGTTGCCGCCCAGGCATCAAATTTTTCCCGGTCAGAGGCATCGCCGGTACACAGGCGTTCAGCCACGCCGTTGGTGCGCATCGCGCGCCACTTATAGTGATCGCCCTTCAGCCAGATATCGTACATGTTTTTAAAACGAGTGTTTTCGGCAATCTGTTGCGGTGGCAGATGGCAGTGATAGTCGAAAATAGGCTGATCTGCTGCATAGTCGTGATACAGGCGGCGGGCAAATTCACTGTCTAACAAGAAATCATCGCTCAAAAACGTGGCCATATGGGTTCCTCACCTTTTTCCTGGCTAGCCTTGCTGTCAACTTTTGGAAAGTTATCACACCAATTCATCGTGGAGTCTAGCTAAATTTCACCTTGGTTAACCCATCATTACGGCTTCCAAGCGCCTATCCAGACGACTCCCATTAAACCAATGCCTTATGATGACCAGCATTATCACTTAAAAAAATAATGGTTTTTGTGATATCACTCAACTTTTAAATCTGTATGACAAGTTATCTTCTCGCCACCCTGCTACTGGTTTATAACCACGGTTCAATGGCAACGCGCAGGACGGCGTCGGTAAGCGGAATACCGGCAACCAGATGAAAAGGAATCACCACCATGACCGCCACAGGCTTGCCGGTGGCCGAAATTTTTAGACTGGGAGAGATTTGGGATGCGTAAAATTAAAGGCTTACGCTGGTATATGATCGGCCTGGTGACTATCGGCACCGTGCTCGGTTATCTGACCCGCAATGCGATGTCCGTCGCAGCCCCCTCGCTGGAAGGTTCACTGGGGATCACGACCCAACAGTATTCCTATATTGTTGCCGCCTATTCAGCCTGCTATACCCTGATGCAGCCCGTTGCAGGCTATATCCTCGACGTGCTCGGCACTAAAATCGGCTATGCGATGTTTGCCATCCTGTGGGCCATCTTCTGTATGGGCACCGCGCTGGCCAACAGCTGGGTCGGTCTGGCTATGGCCCGTGGTGCGGTCGGTATGGCCGAAGCGGCGATGATCCCTGCCGGGTTGAAAGCCAGTAGCGAATGGTTCCCGGCCAAAGAGCGCTCCATCGCGGTGGGTTACTTTAACGTCGGATCCTCGGTGGGCGCGATGCTCGCTCCCCCTTTGGTGGTCTGGGCGATTGTGGCGCACAGCTGGGAAATGGCGTTTATCATTACCGGTGTCCTGAGCCTGATCTGGGCCATCTGCTGGCTGATCTTCTATAAGCACCCGAAAGACCAGAAGAAACTCAGTTCCGAAGAACGCAGCTACATTCTGGATGGTCAGGAAGCGCACCACCAGACCAGCAATGCCAAGAAGATGTCCGCCTGGCAGATCCTGCGTAACCGCCAGTTCTGGGGCATCGCGCTGCCGCGTTTCCTGGCTGAACCCGCCTGGGGGACCTTCAACGCCTGGATCCCGCTATTCATGTTCAAGGCTTACGGCTTTAACCTGAAAGAAATTGCCATGTTCGCCTGGATGCCAATGCTGTTCGCCGATTTCGGCTGCATCCTGGGTGGCTATCTGCCGCCATTCTTCCAAAAACATTTCGGCGTCAACCTGATCGTCTCACGCAAACTGGTGGTCACCCTGGGCGCCGTGTTGATGATTGGCCCAGGCATGATCGGCTTGTTCACCAGCCCTTATGTCGCCATTGCCTTACTGTGCATCGGGGGCTTTGCCCACCAGGCACTGTCCGGTGCGCTGATCACCCTGTCGTCGGACGTCTTTGGTCGCAACGAAGTCGCTACCGCCAATGGGCTGACCGGGATGGCCGCCTGGACGGCGAGCACCATGTTCGCTCTGGTGGTCGGCGCATTGGCTGACACCATGGGCTTCAGCCCGCTGTTCGCCGCCCTGTCGGTGTTCGATATCCTGGCCGCCATCGTGATCTGGACCGTGCTGCAAAACAAGCCGGTTTCCGAACTGGAACAGGAACGATTACAAACGGCAGATGCCAGCAGCTAACCCCCACAGCCCGGCCTTTGTGCCGGGTTTTTCGCATCTGACTCGCTAGCAGCTACAACGGATAAGTGGTATAACAGGTCCTATGGCATCACGCCCTTCTACCACCGAGTATTCACTATGGAATTCACTGAAACCAGACGCCTTTATCAGCAATTGGCCGCCGAGCTAAAACGGCGCATTGAGGGCGGGGTCTACCCGGTCGGTGAGAAACTGCCAGCCGAGCGTTATATCGCAGAAGAGATGAACGTTAGCCGCACCGTGGTGCGTGAGGCGATCATCATGCTGGAAGTGGAAGGTTACGTCGAAGTGCGCAAAGGCTCGGGCATCCATGTGATCTCCAACCAGCAGAAGCACCTGGTGGTTCCGGGCGAAAGCCTCGAATTCGCTACCTCTGGGCCTTTTGAACTGCTACAGGCGCGCCAGTTGATCGAAAGTAACATCGCCGAGTTCGCCGCCACCCAGGTGACCAAACAGGATATCGTCCAACTGATGGAGATCCAGGAGCAGGCGCGCAAAGAGGATCGCTTCCGCGATTCGCAATGGGATCTCAAATTCCACGTTCAGGTCGCACTGGCGACCCAGAATACCGCCATGGCCACCATAGTGGAAAAAATGTGGGCTCAGCGTGTCAGCAACCCTTACTGGATCAAACTGCACGAACATATCGATGAGCGCTCCATTGCCAGCTGGTGCGACGATCACGATGAGATCCTTAAAGCGCTGATACGTAAAGATCCTCACGGTGCCAAACTGGCCATGTGGCAACATCTGGAAAACACCAAGCAGATGCTGTTCAATGCCACCACCGACGATTTCGAATACAACGCCGATCGCTACCTGTTTGCCGAGAATCCGGTGATCCATTTGGATAACATGGCCACCACCACCAAATAGGGTTTTGGCGTCAAGAAATCGCACCGAATGTCAGGTATTGTAAAAACGGCTGAATCGATCCCGGTACAGCCGCCCACTGCGCGATATTTCCCCAGCGACCACGTAGATTTCCCTGTTGCCAATCGTGCTATTTTGGTAGAGTTAGCCCACTTTTTTATCGACTGACTTTGGGGTGGAACGCGAATACATGCGCTGGTTGTTTGCCATGCTTATTGCTCTTTCCTGCTGGACCGGTTCGGTCTCCGGCCCAAAGCTCTATGCAGCACAAACCGCAGCCTTAGCCTCCGCGTTAAGTGCTCAGGCATTATTTGATGAGCATGTGGTTTCCCCCTACGATCAGGATTACCGTCCGCACAGTGAACTCCGCCGCAAGCCCCTCAGCAAACTACTGCTGTCTTTGCCCCGGATGCATTCCTACCCCAGCTCGTTGCAGGCCCCGACCCAGTCGGTTCCGACCTATACTTTAGCAACAGATCTGGGCTACCGCCTGAGGCCTCAGCGGCAGGCAGATAACCCAGCCCCTAACCGGTTGCGGCAGGTCAATTGGACGCTGAACTTCCCGCAGCAGCAAAGCAGGCTCGGGGGTTGGAAAGAAAGCAACATACTTTACCGTGGCTCGCTAACGTATCACTCATGATCCGGTGTCGCCTCAAAAGAACCAAAGAATAAAGCAACACCGTTCATCATCTTCAGCAGCCAGGGCCCTCCGCGAGCTTACCGCCCCCCAGCCGCTGAACGAAAATAACAATGACGTTTTTAGGAACACCGGATGGATATCATTAAGCAACTGTTGGATGCCTTATGGCAGCAAGACTTTGAAACGCTGGCCAACCCCTCGTTGGTCTGGACGCTGTACGTCTTGCTGTTTATGATTTTATTTCTGGAAAATGGCCTGCTGCCCGCCGCCTTCCTGCCGGGTGATAGCCTGCTGATCCTGGTCGGCGTCCTGGTCGCCAAAGGCACCATGAATTTCCCGGTGACCATTCTTATCCTGACCACCGCAGCCAGCCTGGGGTGCTGGGTTAGCTACATACAAGGCCGATGGCTAGGCAATACGCCTACGGTACAGGGTTGGCTAGCCCATCTACCGGCCCACTATCATCAACGTGCCCACCAGTTGTTCCACCGCCATGGCCTGTCGGCCCTGCTGGTTGGCCGTTTCCTGGCTTTCGTCCGTACGCTGTTGCCTACCATTGCCGGGTTGTCCGGTTTGAGCAACGCACGCTTCCAGTTCTTTAACTGGATGAGCGGCTTACTGTGGGTTCTGATCCTGGTATCGGTCGGTTTTGCCCTCGGGAAAACCCCGATGTTCCGCAAGTATGAAGACCAGTTGATGTTCGGCCTGATGATGCTGCCACTGGTGCTACTGGTCGCCGGGCTGGTCGGTTCGCTAGTGGTACTGTGGCGCAAAAAGCGCGCCGACCGTGCAGGCAAAGACGCGTGATAGCCAAACGCCCACGCTGGCAATACGCGCTGATGCTTTTATTACCATTGCTGGCATTGGCCGCCGTGCTGGCGCCTTACATCTTGCGTACGGAAAACGAACTGCGTATTCACGTGGTTCAGCAGGGCTTATCGTTGCCAGATGGTTTTTACGTCTATCAGCGCCTGGATGAACGCGGTATCCGCATCAAGAGCATTACGCCGGAGGGCGATGGCCTGGTGATCCGCCTGGATTCCCCTGAACAGCAGTTGCTGGCCCGTGAAGCCCTGGAAAACATCCTGCCCCCCGGTTATTCCATTGCCCTGAACGAGTCTCCTATCCCCAGCCGCTGGGTGCGTAAATTTGCACGTGCGCCACTTAATCTGGGATAATCCCTTTCTCATTTAAGGGATTATCTTGGCTGTCGTTACATCCGGCTAATCGGGCGCAGCATGCAGCGCCCCTACATTTGGGGTTCTACGCAATTTGTGACTATGCTGATTGTCTGCATGGGTCAGCCGCGTAGGCCACCTGTCGTACTGCCCCTTGGGCAGCAGGAAACCGGGAGCAACCTTGTTATCTCCCAGCATTAAGGAATTGAAATCATGAAATTACGCCACACATTGTTACTGGCCATCCCCCTGTTCACTTTTTCTGCGCTTTCACAGGCAGCGGTCGAGACTTGTGCCAGCAAAGCCCAGGAGATCCAGACCCAGATCGATTATGCCACTAAGCACGGCAACAGCCACCGCGTGGCAGGCCTGCAGAAAGCCTTGAGCGAAGTACAGACCCACTGCACCGAGGCCGGTTTACAAGCCGATCGCCAGAAGAAGATTGCTGATAAGCAGGAGAAAGTGGCCGAGCGTGAGCAGGAGCTGAAAGAGGCTCAGGAAACCGGCAAGGCAGATAAAATCGCCAACAAGCAGAGAAAGCTGGCAGAAGCCCAGGCAGAGCTGAAAGCCGCGCAGGCCGAATAATTTTTTATATTAGCGGATTTATCGCTAAGAGCCCCATCTGGCGGGATTTTACCAATCAATAATGACATTGGTTAGTGATATCCACCGGGGATAAGCCCTTTGCTTAAGTGAATAAATCCGCTATGTTAAAAGTCTGTCGAAGTTAATGTTAAGGAGTTATCGAAATGGCACATGATTCACATGCAGAAAATTTACGCGCTGAACTGAAGTCCCTGGCCGATACGCTGGAAGAAGTGCTGAACTCTTCCACCGATAAACCTAAAGCTGAACTGGACAAACTGCGCTCCAAAGCAGAAGGTGCACTGAAAGAAACACGTGCCCGTCTGAGCGATGCCAGTGACAAACTGGCCCACCAGACCAAGCAGATGGCTGGCCAGGCTGATGATTACGTGCGTGAAAACCCGTGGACCGGTATCGGTATCGGCGCCGCGGTTGGCGTGGTGTTAGGCGTTCTGCTCGCGCGCCGCTGATTATGGCAGAGCAGCCGCAAACGCGCGCTCAGGGCCCCGGTAAAGGGGTCCTGGATATCGCCCAACGGATTGTCACCATTATGGTCGGCATGGTGGAAACCCGGGTGCGTCTGGCCGTTATCGAGCTAGAAGAGGAGAAAGCCAACCTCATCCAGTTGCTGATGATGGCGGGGCTTACCCTGCTGTTTACCGCCTTCGGCCTGATGAGCCTGTTAATCCTCATCTTTTGGGCTATCGACCCCGCTTATCGCCTGATGGCGTTGGGTACGACTACCGCCGTTCTGCTGTTCCTGGCCGTTGTGGGGCTTGTCTGGACGCTATCCAAGGCTCGCCGTTCGACACTGTTAGGGGCAACACGTCAGCAATTGGAACTCGACCGTGCTGAACTGGAGGAGAAACATGAATCGCCGCCAGTACCGTGAACGCAGAAAAGAGCAACTCATCCGGCAGATCCAGCAACAACGTCTGGATCTGGCCGCCAACAAAAGTCAGTGGCTGCAAAAGACCGAATCCTTTGATCGCAGCTGGCAGACCCTATATGGTCTGCGTAAATATATGGCTATTGGCTCCAGTGTGATTGCGCTGTACGGCATCCGCCATCCTAGCAAGTTGATCCGCTGGTCACGGCGGGCGCTCAGCGTCTGGGGCACCGTTCGCCTGATCCGTAACGCCCTTCCTAAAAAATAACGGCGCTGCCACAGGTTCAATTATCCCGTTGGTAATCCTTCCCCTCTGCGTGGTTTCTATCCAAAAATCCAACGTAACATGCTAACGCATTGATTTAAAAATTCTTTTATCTCATGGCAGATATTCAGATTTTTTGAAAAATTACGACAGTTTTACTTGCTAACAACCCGCAGCGTTCCCGTCTAACATTCACTCCATCAACCGGACATGGTGGCTACAGACCCCCTGGCGGTACCAATGCCAAGATTGGCAAGCAACAACACTTTTTGGAGTTAATGATGAAAAAATTAGAAGATACAGGTTTGCTGGTTGCTCGTATTCTGATGCCAATCCTGTTTATCGTTGCAGGTTACGGCAAAATGGGTGATGCCTATGCCGGCACCCAACAATACATGCAGTCGATGGGCGTACCTGGCTTCTTGCTGCCACTGACCATCCTGCTGGAGTTCGGCGGTGGCCTGGCGATCCTGTTCGGCTTCCTGACCCGTACCGTGGCGCTGTTCACTGCCGGTTTCACCATCCTGACCGCGCTGCTGTTCCACACCAACTTTGCCGAAGGCGTGAACCAGCTGATGTTTATGAAAAACCTGACCATTGCCGGTGGCTTCATCGTGCTGGCGGTTGCAGGCCCTGGCGGCTTCAGCATTGACCGCATTTTGAACAAAAAATGGTAAACTTATAATATCGCCAAAAGGCTCGGCTCTTCATGCCGGGCCTTTTGACTTTAACTCTCGGATATTTTGGAGGATCTCATGGGACAACTCGTTGATGGCGTTTGGCAAGACACCTGGTATGACACCAAATCCACCGGGGGCCGTTTCAAGCGTTCAACCTCTCAGTTTCGCAATTGGGTCACCCCAGATGGCGCTGCGGGAGAGCATGGCAAAGCGGGTTTTAAAGCCGAGCAAGATCGCTACCATCTGTATGTTTCCCTGGCTTGCCCTTGGGCACACCGTACCCTGCTGATGCGCAAGCTGAAGGGGCTGGAGCAAACCATCCCGGTTTCCGTGGTGCATCCGCTGATGTTGGAAAACGGCTGGACCTTCGGCCAGGATTTCCCGGCAGCAACCGGCGATGCGCTGTATCACTCCGATTTTCTTTACCAGCTCTATCTACGGGCCGATCCGCAGTACAGCGGCCGCGTTACCGTGCCAGTGCTGTGGGATAAACAGCAACAGACCATCGTCAGCAATGAGTCTGCCGATATCATCCGCATGTTCAACAGCGCTTTCGACGCCGTCGGCGCACGGGCTGGAGATTACTACCCGGCAGAACTGCGTGAAAAGATCGATTCGCTCAACGGCTGGATTTACGACTCGGTAAACAACGGAGTGTACAAGGCCGGTTTTGCTACCAGCCAGGATGCCTATGACGAAGCGGTAAACGGCGTGTTTGCCTCTTTGGAGCGGCTGGAGCAGATCCTCGGCCAGCACCGTTATCTGACCGGTGATCGACTCACCGAGGCCGATCTGCGCCTGTGGACCACGCTGATCCGTTTCGATGCGGTCTACGTCACTCATTTCAAATGTGACCAGCGCCGCATCAGCGACTATCTCAACCTGTACGGCTTCCTGCGCGATATCTACCAGATGCCGGGGATTGCCGAAACGGTCGATATGGCGCATATCCGCAACCACTATTATCGCAGCCATGCCACCATCAACCCGCACGGGATCATTTCGATCGGCCCCGCGCAGGATCTGGATGAACCCCACGGGCGCGATGTGCGCTTTGGTTGATAGGTTGGGCGAGAAAATAGCGTGCTGTCTGTTATTCCGTCGTCGCAATTCCCCCCTCACCCCAGCCCTCTCCCCAAAAAGGAGAGGGAGCTGCCCGGAGTGCGTAATTAGCCCGTACAACTTCGGAAAATAGGGAGTAGGCAAGATAAAACGCTGAGCAATTAGCGAACTCGATCGGTCCCCTAACCCCCTGAGAGGGTTAGGGTGAGGGGCCTTACACTATGCGAAAGTGCGAAGAAGTTACTGATTCTCCTCGCGTGCAAACAGGCGCGGGATCTCACGCAGGAACCAGGATTTAGCCTCGCCCATGCTGTCGCGCCGCCAGGCCATGATAATGTCCGCCTCACGGCTATATTCCGGCCCCACCACGCGTAAACGCCCCTGCTCGATATCCTTCTCCACCATCTGATATGGCATGGTGGCAACCCCCAGCCCGGCCAGCAAGGCGCGGCGCTTATCTTCGATGGTGCTCACCGTCAGGCGCTGCTGTTTATCCAGCAATTGCACCGTCAGCACTGGCCGCTCCCGCGCGGTATCTGCAACCGCAATACCGCGGTATTTCACCCGCGTCAGCTCCGACAGCGGCTCCGGCTCCAGGTGGATTGGATGTTCCGGTGCAGCAACGTACACGCTCATCACCTTATACAGCTTGCGAGTGTTGATTTCAGAAGAGGCGCGAAAGTGCATATCCGGCGCAATAACGATATCGGCCCGCCCTTGCTCCAGCCGCTCCCATGCCCCGGCCAACACTTCGGTAAAGATCGAAACCTGGGTATTGGCCTTCAGCGCCAGCTTATCAACCAAAGGGAACAGCTTGTAGGCAGGGGATAGCGCTTCACTGACGATGGTGAGATGAGTTTCCCACCCCCGCGCCAATGCCTCTGCATCGGTAGTCAGCTTGTCCGCCGCCTCGAGCAATACACGGCCACGCTCAAGCAGCATGCGCCCAACATTAGTAAATTTGGTGCGATGCCCGGATCGGTCAAACAGCACCACATCCAGTTCTTCTTCCAATTTTTGCATGGTGTAGCTGAGCGCCGAAGGCACTCGCCCCAGCTCATCGGCAGCAGCGGCAAAGCTGCCACGGCGGTCGATCGCATCCATAACCCTAAGCGCTTCAAGCGTTAACGCCCGATCTCTGGCCATCGAAACTCTCTATCAGGAAATTTGAATATACCGACCAGATTAACTGGCTAACAATCCGCCGTCCAGATGCTTACCATCAAGAGAATGAATTTAGAGAGCCGATTGCCATGATCACATGCAGAACAGCACAACAATGCGGGCAAGCTGACTTTGGTTGGCTGCAGGCTCGTTATACCTTTTCCTTTGGCCACTACTTCGATCCCAAGCTGATGGGCTATGCGTCGCTGCGGGTACTGAATCAAGAGGTATTAGCACCGGGTGCCGCCTTCCAGCCACGCACCTATCCCAACGTAGATATCCTGAATCTGATCCTGCAGGGTGAAGCCGAATACCGGGACAGCGACGGCAATACCGTACGCGCAGCGGCAGGAGAGGCGTTATTGCTGGCTACGCAACCGGGGCTTAGCTATAGCGAACAGAACGTCAGCAGCAGCACGCCACTGACCCGGATGCAACTGTGGCTGGATGCCTGCCCAGAGCGTAGCAATGAGCGTGTGCAGCGTTTGAGCCTGCCAGATCAGCCCTATACGCTGCTGGCCTCACCGGATGGTGCACAAGGCAGCCTGCAACTGCGCCAACAGGTCTGGATCCATCATTTGAACTTACCGGCGGGAGCACAGCAGACGCTTACTTTGCATGGGCCACGTGCCTACCTGCAATCGATCCACGGTACCGTTGAGGTCAATGGCGACCATCACCAGAGCCAGCGCCTGACCTGTGGCGACGGCGCGTTTATCCGCGAGGAAAACCGCCTAACCATCCAGGCCGAAGCACCGCTACGTGCACTGCTGATTGATTTGCCAGTGTAGGATATAGATAAAGAAAAACCCCGCGCGACTCTCGTCACGCGGGGTTATCTGTATAGAGGGAGCTGACCGGTAAGCCGGGTTCTGTCGTGGACAGTCATTCCTCTAGGCCAGCAATCGCTCACTGGCTCAAGCAGCCTACCCGGGTTCAGTACGGGCCGTACCATGTGAACCCCTATTTGGCCTTGCTCCGGGTGGAGTTTACCGTGCCACGGACTGTTGCCAGCCGCGCGGTGCGCTCTTACCGCACCCTTTCACCCTTACCTGATCCCGCTTGCGCGGGCCATCGGCGGTTTGCTCTCTGTTGCACTAGTCGTAGGCTTACGCCTCCCAGGCGTTACCTGGCACCCTGCCCTATGGAGCCCGGACTTTCCTCCCCTCCATCTGTCTCCCCCGAAGAGGACGGCAATGAAGCGGCGACTGTCTGGTCAACTCCGGCGCGGATAGTAGCGTTGTGGTTGCGGCAGGTCAACCGTTTTAGGGGAAAGGAAAACAGATCTAGAGGCGCGCCCTATGGATATGCTAGCTTGGCGATATGAAACAAAGACCTTCAGCTCTGATTTGCGTCGAGATTATTATTTACCGCTTACCAACCAAGGTGGGATGACGCTCGTCAGTTTGTTCCCGCCGGTGAGGCGGGCCTTACCGGCATCACTCCAGTGAGGTTAACCATGACCCGTTCGCCCCAGAAACCAACCCTACATCTTCTATGCGGGAAAATAGCGTCAGGAAAATCCACGCTTTCAGCCACGTTGGCAACCCAGCCTGGTAGCGTGATAATCGCGGAAGATCGCTGGCTTGCCCAGCTATACGCCGATGAGATGCAGACCGTTGCAGACTATGTCCGCTGTAGTACCAAGCTGAAAAACACCATCAAACCCCATCTGATTGCGCTGCTTAACGCCGGGGTAACCCTCATTCTGGACTTTCCAGCCAATACCGTGGCCAGCCGTGAATGGATGATGGATATCATCCGCGAGTCGGGCGCCGATAACCAACTGCATTATCTCAACGTGCCCGATGATGTCTGCAAGGCCAGACTTCATGCCCGCAATCAGTCGGGCACTCATGATTTTGCCGCGACCGATGAGCAGTTTGATCTCATCATTCGCCATTTTGTTGAGCCGAATGACCAGGAAGGGTTCAACATCATTCGGCATAGCTGAGTCAGAAAGCTGGGGCTCAGTTAGCCTGTTCCTGCTTCTCCAGCGCATGTTTATACAGCGCATTTTTCTTCACGCCGTGGATCTCTGCGGTTAACGCCGCTGCCTTTTTCAGCGGCAGCTCTTTTTGCAGCAGAGCCAAGGTACGTAGTGCCTCGAGCGGCAAATCGTCTTCCTGCGCCTTGTGGCCTTCCACAATCAGCACCATCTCCCCCCGGCGGCGCATCTCATCTTCCAGCACCCAGGCCAGCAGTTCCCCCACTGGGGCACCGTGAATCGATTCCCAGGTTTTGGTCAGTTCACGCGCCAGCACTACGTAGCGCTGTGGCCCCCACACGGTGACCATGTCCTGCAAACTTTCCAACAAACGGTGGGTAGATTCATAGAAAATCAGCGTTCGCGGTTCCTCTGCCAGCGCCAGCAGGGTATCCTTACGGCCTTTGGTTTTGGCTGGCAGGAAGCCTTCGTAGCAGAAACGATCGGAAGCCACACCGGCGGCACACAACGCGGTGGTGGCAGCACAGGCGCCCGGCAGCGGCACGACGCGGATCCCCGCTTCACGGCAACGGCGCACCAGGTGATAACCCGGATCGTTAATCAGTGGCGTGCCTGCGTCACTCACCAGTGCTATGCTTTGGCCTTCCTGCAGTTTTGCCAGCAGTTGGTCCGCCTTCTGCTGTTCGTTATGGTCGTGCAGCGCAAACAACCGCGCGCTAATAGCAAAGTGTTGCAGCAGCAACCCGGTATGGCGCGTATCTTCCGCCGCAATCAGATCGACGCTTTTCAGTACCTCTATGGCCCGATGAGTCATATCCCCCAGGTTACCGATGGGGGTAGGCACCACGTACAGTGTCGATGCAGAAATAGCTGATTGTTGGTGTTGATTCATTGTTTCATCCGGATTGCCGATTTAATATTGAGCATCTTGAAAAAAACATCACTGGATACAGTATGCTTTCCTCAACATTCCTTCGTACCAAAGCAGGGCGATTAGTACCTGTTGTACTGGCAGCCTTGCTGTTAGCTGGTTGTCCAAGTCAGGTTCCACAAACTCCGCCCTCAAATATCCAGGACGAAGCCAGTGCCAACTCTGATTACTATCTGCAACAGTTGCAGCAAAGCAGCGATGATAACAAGGCTGACTGGCAATTACTTGCGATTCGCGCATTAACTCGCGAAGGCAAACTGCCACAGGCTAACGAGCAACTGAGCACCTTGCCGCAAAATCTGACGAGTACACAACAGCTTGAGCGCCAGCTTTTGAGCGCAGAACTGCAGGTAGCCAACAAGGATCTGGGCGCAGCCCGCGATGCGTTAAATAAAATAGACAGTAGCGCGCTGTCACCGAATCAGCTGGTTCGCCTGTATCAGGCGCAGATCGCGGCAAATCAGGGCCAAGCCTCACTGCCACTGATCCGCGCCTATATTGCCCAGGAGCCGTTACTGAGCGGCCAGGCTCATCAGGATAATCTGGATAAAACCTGGCAAACGCTGCTTGGCCTGAAACCGGCCGACATGAACAGCCTGGTGATTAACGCCAACGAAAACGTGCTGCAAGGCTGGCTGGATCTGTTACGTGTCTATCAGGACAACCGTCAGGATCCCGATCTGCTGAAGGCCGGGATCAAAGACTGGCAGAACCGCTATCCGCAGAATCCGGCGGCGAAAAGCCTGCCAGCCCAGTTGAATCAGGTGCTGAATTTCACCCAGGCTTCAACTTCGCATATCGCCCTGCTGCTGCCGCTGAACGGCCAGGCCAAAGTGTTTGCCGATGCGATCCAACAGGGTTTTAACGCTGCGCAAAGTGGCATAGCACTCACCGCGCCTGTTCAGGCAATGGAACCAACCACTAATCCCGACCAGACCGTGGCGGCAACGCCAGACAATGCCAACGGTGCCGTCAGTACTTCAGCACCTGAAGCGGATGCAACTCAGGTAGCCGCAGTACAACCTGCTACCCCTGCTCCGCTCCCGGTCACTCCAGCCCCGGCAACCGGTGGGCAAGTGAAGGTCTACGATACCACCAGCCAGCCTCTGCCAGCGTTGTTGGCTCAAGCCCAACAGGATGGCGCAACCCTGATTGTAGGGCCGCTATTGAAAAACGAGGTCGATCAGCTAGCCACTACCTCAACGACGCTGAACGTACTGGCACTCAACCAACCTGAGCAGCCGAAGGACAGCCCGAATATCTGTTACTTCGCCCTGTCACCGGAAGATGAAGCCCGCGACGCCGCTCGCCATATCTGGGAGCAACAAAAGCGCCAGCCGTTGTTGTTGCTGCCACGCGGCACGTTTGGCGATCGCATTGCCAAAGCCTTCACCGAAGAGTGGCAGAAACTCGGTGGCCAGACCGTGCTACAACAAGGGATCGGTTCTGCCGGTGAGCTACGCCAGATGGTCAACAGCGGCGGGATCCGCATGAGCGGCACCCCTGTGGCCTCACAGACTCCGGCGCAGCAGTCGGTGACTATCGCTGGCCTGACTATTCCAGCTCCACCAAGCGATATCCCGGCCTCTACCGGCGGTGGCGTGGACTCGGTGTATATCGTCGCCACGCAAGACCAGTTGACGCTGATCAAGCCGATGATCGACATGACCACCAGCTCTCGTAGCAAACCTGCCATGTTTGCCAGCTCGCGCAGCTATCAGGCCGGTGCGGGTCCAGACTTCCGTCTGGAAATGGAAGGCCTGCAATTCAGTGATATTCCTCTGCTGGCAGGGGCCAATCCACAGTTGCAACAGCAAGCTACCGCCAAATTCCGCAACGACTATTCTCTAGTGCGTCTCTACGCCATGGGGATGGATGCCTGGACATTGGCCAACCACTTTGCTCAAATGCGCCAGTTGCCAGGATTCCAGATTTCAGGAACCACAGGTGTGCTGACATCTTCACCTAACTGCGTGATCACCAGGAAACTGACTTGGCTGCAATACCGCCAGGGCTCGGTCGTTCCGGTCTCCTGAGTCAACGCGCCAAGGGAGCGGGCTATGAGATCCAGGCCCGCCAATACCTGGAGCGCGCGGGGCTTACCTTCACCGCCGCCAACGTGGCGGTACGTGGGGGTGAGCTCGATCTCATCATGCGTGATGGTCAAACCTGGGTGTTCGTCGAAGTCCGCTACCGCCGCAGTGACGCCTTTGGTGACGCAGCGGCCAGCGTGACTTACCGCAAGCAACGGCGATTGCTGCATGCCGCCGCCGTTTGGCTGGCGGGGCGAGGAGCCAGTTTTGACACATCATCTTGCCGTTTTGATGTTTTAGCCATTACCGGTAGCCAGTTAGAATGGATACCCAATGCCTTCAATGCGGATTAAACCCTGTTGACCGGTGTATGCCGGCCCTTTGACCTAGTGGATTAAAACAACGTGCTGGATAGAATCAAAGTCTGTTTTACCGAGAGTATCCAAACCCAGATTGCGGCGGCGGAAGCCTTACCTGACGCGATATCCCGTGCCGCGATGACCCTGGTTCAATCGTTATTGAACGGCAACAAGATCCTGTGCTGTGGCAACGGCACTTCGGCGGCTAACGCTCAGCATTTTGCCGCCTGCATGATCAACCGCTTTGAAACCGAACGCCCCAGCCTGCCCGCGATCGCGCTAAACGCCGATAACGTGGTGCTGACCGCCATCGGCAACGATCGTCTGCATGATGAAATGTATGCCAAACAGGTGCGGGCACTCGGCCACACCGGTGACGTGCTGCTGGCAATTTCCACCCGCGGCAATAGCCGTGATATTGTAAAAGCGGTCGAAGCTGCGGTAACGCGTGATATGACCATTGTTGCGCTTACCGGCTACGATGGCGGAGAGTTGGCGGGTTTACTCGGCCAGCAGGATGTGGAGATACGTATCCCCTCTCACCGCAGTGCACGCATTCAGGAGATGCATATGCTTACCGTCAATTGCCTATGCGACCTGATTGATAACACATTGTTCCCCCACCAGGACGATTAAAGGAACCGAGATGAAGCTAAGAGCCACATTTGCAGTGCTGTTCAGCGCCCTATTGTTGCAGGGTTGCGTCGCGGGCGTTGTCGTTGGCAGTGCCGCAGTTGCCACCAAAACGGCGACCGATCCACGTACCGTAGGCACACAGGTCGATGACGGCACGTTGGAAGCCCGGGTCGAAAATGCCATCAGCAAAGATCAGCAACTGAAGAAAGAGGCCCGTGTCGTAGCCACCGCCTATCAGGGCAAAGTGCTGTTGACCGGCCAGGCTCCTACCACCGAACTCGCCAGCCGGGCGAAGCAGATCGCACTTGGCGTCGATGGTGCCGCTGAGGTGTATAACGAGATCCGCCAGGGCACACCAGTCAGCCTGGGTACCGCCTCTTCCGATACCTGGATCACCACCAAGGTACGTTCGCAGATCCTGACCAGCGATACCGTCAAATCTTCAAACGTGAAGGTCACTACCGAAAATGGCGAAGTGTTCTTGTTAGGTTTGGTGACACAGCAGGAAGGCCAGTCTGCGGCGCAGATTGCCAGCCAGGTTAGCGGCGTGAAACACGTGACAACGGCGTTTACTTACGTTAAATAATCTCGCGAACTGAGGTGAGTTCGGCGTTGTCGGCTGCCCTCACCCTAACCCTCTCCCACAGGGAGAGGGGACCGATCGAGCCACCACTTAACGACAGTAAATTGCTTTATATCAAATAGTTAAATAATAACTTCACACCCAAGCACGCGCTCCGTTCAGCTCCCTCTCCCTGTGGGAGAGGGTTGGGGTGAGGGGTCATTATTTCAGATCGTTGGCCTTAAGAAACCCTTCCCCACCCAACTGGCGCATCTGACGCATAATCCACTGTTGGCGTTGGGTTACGTAACCCGAAGGAGCTCCAGCCTTGAAACGATGCGGATTAGGCAGCACCGCCGCCAGCAGCGCCGCTTCAGACGCCGTCAGACGGCTTGCCGGCTTGTGGAAAAAGTGCTGAGCCGCCGCTTCCACTCCGAAGATGCCGTCACCAAACTCGACGATATTCAAGTACACCGTCAGAATACGCCGCTTGGTCCAAACCAGCTCAATACCCGCCGTTAGCCCAGCCTCCAACCCCTTGCGCACCCAGCTGCGCCCATCCCACAAAAACAGGTTCTTTGCCGTTTGCTGAGAAAGGGTAGAAGCACCACGGATGCGCGTTGGCCGCTTTTCATTGTGGCTGAGCGCCTTTTCAATGGCCGCCACGTCAAACCCCCAGTGGTCGGGGAATTTCTGATCCTCTGCCGCCATCACTGCCAGCGCCATCGAGGGGGCAATATCGTCCATCGCTACCCAGTCGGAATGCGCCACATAGCCAAAATCCCTGCTCAGCCAGGCACCGAGCTGCCGCTCCACCATCACCGCAGAAAACGGCACCGGCAGAAAAGCGAACAGAATGATCCCCGCCAGCCACAGGCCAATAACCGCAAGAACGCCTCGTTTAAACCAAAACCACAGGCGAACAATCCACGATTTACGAGAAAACCTTATCATTCCACCAGATCCAGCACTCGTGACACCAGCTTATCAATTCCCTGCGCCGCCTCGCCGATCGACTGGGCCAACATGTAAGCCGGGGTCGTGACAACCTTGTTTTCAATATCAACCACGATGTCATCTACCGGGCAGATCACCGGCTCACCGCCCATGGCATCAATCACTTCACCCAGATCGGGATCGTTACCAATGGTCAATCGTAACGGTTGATCGAGAACTTTCGGCAACAGCGTGGGCGCAATGCACATAAAACCCATTGGTTTGTTTCTCTTATGCATTTCCAGAATAAGCTTAGACAAATCGGGATCCACTGAACATTCCGCCCCTTGCGTGGCAAAGCTGCTCAAATTATTCGCCGCACCAAATCCACCGGGTACGATCAGGGCATCCAACTGCTCGGCGTCGGCCTGCGAAAGCGCCTGAATTTTGCCACGCGCGATGCGTGCCGACTCCTGCAAAACGTTGCGACTCTCTGGCATTTCTTCGCCGGATAAATGATTAATAACATGCAGTTGTGCCTTATCGGGTGCAAAGCATACCGCCTGCGCACCGGCACGATCCAGAGCCAGCAAGGTGAGCACCGCCTCATGGATTTCTGCCCCGTCATAAACACCACAACCACTCAGCACTACAGCGACCTGTTTCATCGACATTCTCCCAGCCAGGACCGCCGGCAAAGGCAGGCCCAGAGGCGACAAATACTAACTACATCACATATTTTAATGATTCTTCTAACAAGAGCGCTTACATTTGCTATGTTGTTCGCTGTATGATGTATACGAATTTTGTACCACCTGCTCTACCAGAACGCTAAAAACCAATACGCAGGTTAATGATTTCCCTGGTGTTGGCGCAATATTCGCGCACCCCGGCCTCGGCTGGGGTCATTTTTTTTCAGCGTTCTCTACCCAAGCTCGCAGCACCGCCACGTCATTGCGCCATTCCTGCTTCAGCTCATCGACCCACTCTTGCACGTTGTCTTGCCAGGCTGGTAACGTTGGCGTCTGGATCTGCTGGGCCAACTGTTGCAGATGTTTTAGCCCGACGGAGCCAGCGGCACCCTTGATTTTGTGCCCCTCTTCGGTGATCCCTTTCTCATCCTTCGCGGTCATGTTGGAATCCAGCACCGCCAGATACCCCGGCATCACCTGTTCAAACATCGCCAGACTCTGATGGATCAGCTGTGGCCCCACCAAATCCATGTACTGCTCCAGCATTGCGGTATCCAATAACGATTCATTAATCTGCATCGACTTTTGCTCCGTTTTCTTTGTGGTATGTTGGGGTTGATGATCCCAGTAATGTTTGATCATCTTGGTCAAGGCCGGTACCGACAACGGCTTGCTCAGCACATCGTCCATGCCCGCTTCAAGATACTCTTTCTTGTCTTTCAGGACATTAGCTGTCAACGCAATCAACGGCGGCAGCGAGCGGCCCGCATAACGCTCGCGCAGCTCACGGGCGATATCCAGCCCGCTCATATCCGGCAGTTGAATATCCAACAGGGCCAGATCGAACTCGTCCGGGTCGAACATCGCTAGCGCATCGCGGCCGTTCATGGCCACCGCAACGCTGTTACCCAGCTTCTCCAGCACCGAACGGGCCACGATCACGTTCAGTTCGATATCTTCCACCAGCAGGATATGCAACGCCGGTAGCGGCATTTCTTCCACCGCCTGGACCTCATTGACCACTTCCTCCACCGCTGGCGCCTTGATGGTCAAGGTGAAGCAAGAACCGTGCCCTTGTGCGCTGTTTACCGTGATATCTCCGCCCATACTCTGCGCCAGCCGTTTGGAGACCGCCAGACCGATCCCGGTGCCGGTCGCAGGACGCCCGCCGTTCTGGTCTTTGACCTGATAATACATGGCGAAAATCTTGTCTTGCTCATCCTGCGGGATCCCCATGCCTGAGTCTTCAACCTCAAACACGATCTGTTCCTGCTCTTCACGCCTGACGCGCACCACGATCTGGCCTTGCTGAGTGAACTTCACCGCATTGCCGATCAGGTTCCACAGGATCTGCCGCAGGCGTGTGCCGTCCGTAATGATTTTCTCCGGTAGCGGTAACTCGGGTTCCATCACGAACTGCAGCCCTTTCGGCTGCACCAGCAGGCCGGAGAGGTTCTCCAGATCCGCCAGGAAGCCGGTAAAGTCGACCGGCTGATTGTCCAACTGGACCTTACGCCGCTCGAGTTTATCCATCTCGATGATGTCGTTGAAAATATTGCCAAGGGTGATGGCGCTGACGTGGATGGTTTTCAAATACTTCAGTTGCTCATCGTTCAGTTCGGTATCGAGCAGAATACGGCTCAGGCCGACGATGCCATTAAGCGGCGTACGAAGCTCGTGGCTGATCGTTGAGATAAAGGTTGTCTTCTCCCTGCTGGCATTCTCCAGCGCGTCCTGGTAGCGCTTACGCTCGGTTATATCGCGGCCAAAGCCCATCAGCCCGTGACGTTTGCCCACGCGGTCGTAAAACGGCACCTTGCGCAGTTCAAAACAGGCCTTGCGACCGTCTGGGTACACCAGCCATTGTTCATAGGTCAGGGAGACGTTGTGGCGGAACACTTTCTCATCGGTTTCGATGACTTTTTCGGCGATCTCTTTGCTGTAGACATCAAAGGGGGTCAGGCCGATCAGCTGTTTTTCACTCTTTCCGGTCAGCAATTCCATCGCCCGGTTGCAGCCGGAAAACTCTTTTTCTTCGTTGCGGTAGTAAACCAGATCGGGGGAGGCATCAAGGAAAGAGCGTAGCAATACCGATTGTTGGCCCAACTCCACCTGTGCCTGTTCGCGCTGCTCCATCTCTTCGGTCAGCTTATCCATCACCTGTTGGCGATCTTGCTCCGCCTTGATACGGTCGGCAATTTCCTGATTGAGCTGGCTGATGTTCTCTTGCATCTGTTGGTTCAGCGCGAGATCGCGATTGCGCATCTCCTCCAGCTTATCCACCAGCCTAGCCAGGCGCTGGCGCGATTCCTCCAGTTGCTCCACCACCACCGAAAGGAAGTAAACCGCCCACGGCGTGATCAGCAGGCCGAAGAAGATGGAGCGCACCACGTCGATGCTTTCCACTTCACCACGCAGCAGCATAGTGACCGCCATCTGCACCACCATCGCCAGTATCACCAGCGCTGAAGCCAGCAACAGTGAAAAGCGCACCAGCCCCAGTTTTACCATCAAATCAACGTAGTACTGGGCTAACACCCGGATTTGCTTCATGAGCCATTCCCAACAGACATAATCTCTCAAATCATACCGTAAAATACGGTTAAGATAAGAAACCTTACTGTGAACTGTGGGAATGGTTGCAATTCACAACCTGAGAGCGGGGTTTTAAGGCAGGTATTGCTGGTCTGCAGCCAAAGCCGACCCCTGACCACCATGCCGCTGAAGATAGCCGCCGACGGCCTGCATGCCGTTCCAACGGTTTTCGCACCATAATGGTGCCAACAGGGTCGGGCGACGGGCGCTGGCCGAGATGCGGTGGTAGATAATCTCCTTCGGCGTATGGCGGATCATTTCCCCGGCGCTGAATGCGTAATCCTCCAGCGACAGCTCGGGCAAACGCCCTGCCTGCCAGGCTCGCGCCATGGTGCTACCGGTGACGATATGCAGCGGGTGCAGCTTGATGCCGTCTACCCCGCTCTCAGCCACCGCTTGCAGCGTGGCCAAATGGTGTTGATGAGTCTCTCCGGGCAGGCCAACGATCAGATGGCTGCATACCTTCAGGCCGCGTTCCCGCGCCAGGCGGCTGGTCTGCTGGTAACAGGAGAAATCGTGGCCACGGTTGATGCGCTTTAGTGTTTTATCGTGCGCCGTTTGCAGCCCCAGCTCCAGCCACACCTCGAAGCCCTGTTCACGATAGCCTGCCAGCAGATCGAGCGCTGCTTCCGGCACGCAATCTGGCCGGGTGCCGACACAGATGCCTACCATCTCAGCCTGCGTCAGCGCCTGCTGGTACATGTTGGCCAACAGTTCAACTTCGGCATAGGTGCTGGTATAGGCCTGGAAATAGGCCAGATAGCGCTTGGCCCGGTTAACCTTCTGCGCCTGAATGGCCAGTTGCTCCGCAATGCTTTGTTGCTGCATCTGTTCATCGGCAAAAGAGGCCACGTTGCAGAAAGTACAGCCGCCGCGCCCCAGCGTGCCGTCGCGGTTTGGGCAGCTAAACCCACCGTGCAGCGTGAGTTTGTGGATCTTCTCCCCATAACGGTGCTGAAGATCGCTACCAAACATATTGACTAATTGCGGCAACTGCATAATCTTGGTGTTCTCTGTATTTGAAGGCCGTTACGCTATACCCGTCGTATTTCAAGCCGCAGCGTTGTTGACTGCACTTGCACACCCCAGTCACTTACCCAAAAGTAAGCTCCTGGGGATGAGCAAGCTGGCCGCCTAGCTGCAACTTGAACTCCATAGGGTATGATAATAAGGCTTTTCCCGCGATGACAGGGATCAACGCTTTTCCCCAAAGGCCGCCGCAGGCATAACTATTCATTATTAGTGCAAATAAAATCATTTTTATCTCGATGAAAGTTTCTAATCCTCAGCGCACTGTTAACAGCTTTATGACAAAGCGATGAAAAACAGTTATAAACAACAATAAATATAAATTTCCCAGCATAAAATTCCGACATTGCCGCCAGCACTAGCATGGTGCAGAGATTCAGGCATTGCACTATAGTGAGACAGCTCACATTTTTGCGGCACTCCCCCTGCCTTTCCATCGAGCCAAAATCGTCTGAAAAAACTTATTTTTCATCATCATAAACCTCATGCAAGCCATCGAAATCCCTGTTAAGCCCATATTTGACCTGCGTATTCTTTCTCGCTAAGTTGGAGGTCCGCTGGAAGCTTTCTGGACGGGCAAACGTCTCGTCATAATTATGCAGTAATTTAAGACTCCCTCTTAAAACAAGTCATTTACCACTTGTGAGAACCGTCACGAGAGGCCATTGATGGAGGGCGGAAAAGCAGATTGGCGATATTAACCTTGCTGATTGGACTTCTGCCTGAAATTGAGCAGGCCCTTCGCAGTGGGTTGTAAGAGTCACACAGAGCCTGGGGAGGTTCACTGATATGCTGTACGATAAATCCCATGAGAGGGACAACTGTGGTTTCGGCCTGATCGCCCACATAGAAGGCGAACCTAGCCACAAAGTGGTGAGGACCGCTATTCACGCATTGGCCCGCATGCAACACCGTGGTGCAATTCTTGCTGACGGCAAGACTGGCGACGGTTGCGGCCTGTTATTGCAAAAGCCCGATCGCTTTTTCCGCATGGTGGCGGAAGAGCGCGGCTGGCGTTTAGCCAAGAACTACGCCGTTGGCATGATGTTCCTCAGCCAGAACGAAGAGGAAGCCCGTGCCAGCCGCCGCATTGTTGAAGAAGAGCTGCAGAACGAAACGCTGTCGATCGTCGGCTGGCGCGAAGTTCCTACCAACCCGGACGTTCTGGGTGAGATCGCCCTCTCTTCCCTGCCGCGTATTGAACAGATTTTCGTGAACGCCCCTGCGGGCTGGCGTCCACGTGATATGGAGCGCCGCCTGTTTGTGGCCCGTCGCCGTATCGAGAAGCGCGTCCAGGACGACAGCTTCTATGTGTGCAGTTTCTCCAACCTGGTGACGATCTACAAAGGTCTGTGCATGCCAGCCGATCTGCCACGCTTCTATCTGGATCTGGCCGATCTGCGGCTGGAATCGGCCATCTGCCTGTTCCACCAGCGCTTCTCAACCAATACCGTGCCGCGCTGGCCTTTGGCACAGCCGTTCCGCTATCTGGCGCACAACGGTGAGATCAACACCATCACCGGTAACCGCCAGTGGGCACGTGCTCGTACCTACAAGTTCCAGACCCCGCTGATCCCGGATTTGCAGGCCGCCGCGCCTTTCGTTAACGAAACCGGCTCCGACTCCAGCTCTCTGGATAACATGCTGGAGCTGTTGCTGGCAGGCGGTATGGATCTGATCCGTGCCATGCGTTTGCTGGTGCCACCAGCCTGGCAGAACAACCCGGATATGGACACCGATCTGCGCGCCTTCTTTGACTTCAACTCGATGCACATGGAGCCGTGGGACGGCCCGGCAGGCATCGTGATGTCCGATGGCCGCTACGCCGCCTGTAACCTGGACCGTAACGGTCTGCGTCCGGCGCGCTACGTCATCACCAAAGACAAGCTGATCACCTGTGCCTCAGAAGTCGGCATCTGGGATTACCAGCCGGATGAAGTCATCGAAAAAGGCCGCGTTGGGCCAGGCGAACTGATGGTGATCGACACCCGCAGCGGCAAGATCCTGCACTCAGCCGAAACCGACAACGATCTGAAAAGCCGCCACCCGTATAAAGAGTGGATGGAGAAGAACGTTAAGCGTCTGGTGCCGTTCGAAGACCTGCCGGAAGATCAGGTGGGCAGCCGCGAGCTGGATGACGCCACGCTGGAAACCTACCAGAAGCAGTTCGGCTACAGCAGCGAAGAGCTAGACCAGGTGATCCGCGTACTGGGCGAGATCGGCCAGGAAGCTACCGGTTCGATGGGTGACGATACCCCATTCGCCGTGCTTTCCAGCCGTCCACGCATTATTTATGACTACTTCCGCCAGCAGTTCGCTCAGGTCACCAACCCGCCGATCGATCCGCTGCGTGAAGCCCACGTCATGTCTCTGGCCACCAGCATCGGCCGCGAGATGAACGTATTCTGCGAAGCCGAAGGCCAGGCTCACCGCTTGAGCTTCAAATCGCCAATCCTGCTTTATTCAGACTTCAAGCAGCTCACGACGCTGGAAGGCGAATATTACCGTGCCGACACCCTCGATCTGACCTTCGATCCGGCGGAGCAGGATCTGGAGCAGACCATCCATGCCCTGTGCGACGAAGCGGAACGTAAAGTCCGTGACGGTGCAGTGTTACTGGTCCTGTCCGACCGTGCCATCAGCAACCAGCGTCTGCCGGTACCGGCGCCAATGGCGGTGGGGGCAATCCAGACCCGCCTGGTGGACAAGAACCTGCGCTGCGATGCCAACATCATCGTTGAAACCGCCAGCGCCCGCGACCCGCATCACTTCGCCGTGTTGCTGGGCTTTGGTGCCACCGCCGTCTACCCGTATCTGGCCTACGAAACGCTGGCCAAGCTGGTCGATAGCCAGGCGATCGACAAGAAATACCGCGACGTGATGCTCAACTACCGCAACGGCATCAATAAAGGGCTGTACAAGATCATGTCCAAAATGGGCATCTCGACTATCGCCTCTTACCGCTGTTCCAAACTGTTTGAAGCCGTCGGCCTGCACCGTGACCTGTCCGAGCTCTGCTTCCAGGGCGTGGTAAGCCGCATCGGCGGTGCCAGCTTCAGCGACTTCCAGCAAGATCTGCAAAACCTGTCCAAACGCGCCTGGCTGAAACGCAAGCCGCTGGATCAAGGTGGCCTGCTGAAGTTCGTCCACAATGGCGAATACCATGCGTATAACCCAGACGTGGTGAACTCGCTGCAAAAAGCGGTGCACAGCGGTGAATACAGCGATTACCAGGCTTACGCAAAGCTGGTGAACGAGCGCCCGATTGCCACACTGCGCGATCTGCTGGCGATCACCCCGAAAGGCGCGCCGATCCCGGTCGATCAGGTTGAACCGGCCGAATCGCTGTTCAAACGCTTCGATACCGCCGCCATGTCCATCGGGGCACTCAGCCCGGAAGCCCATGAGTCGCTGGCGATTGCCATGAACAGCCTGGGCGGTTTCTCCAACTCCGGTGAAGGCGGTGAAGATCCGGCGCGCTACGGCACCAACAAGGTGTCCCGTATCAAGCAGGTGGCCTCTGGCCGCTTCGGCGTGACGCCAGCCTATCTGGTGAACGCCGACGTGATCCAGATTAAGGTCGCCCAAGGTGCCAAGCCAGGTGAAGGCGGTCAGTTGCCTGGCGATAAGGTCACGCCGTATATCGCCAAACTGCGTTATTCGGTGCCAGGCGTTACCCTGATTTCGCCTCCGCCGCATCACGATATCTATTCGATTGAAGATCTGGCACAGCTGATTTTCGATCTGAAACAGGTGAACCCGAAAGCGATGATTTCGGTGAAGCTGGTTTCCGAGCCGGGCGTGGGCACCATTGCCACCGGCGTAGCGAAAGCCTATGCCGACCTGATCACCATTGCCGGTTACGACGGCGGCACCGGTGCAAGCCCGTTATCTTCAGTTAAATATGCTGGCTGTCCGTGGGAGCTTGGCCTAGTGGAAACTCAGCAGGCACTGGTGGCCAACGGCCTGCGCCACAAGATCCGCCTGCAGGTGGATGGTGGCCTGAAAACCGGCGTCGACATTGTCAAAGCGGCCATTCTGGGTGCAGAGAGCTTTGGCTTCGGCACTGGCCCGATGGTCGCGCTGGGTTGTAAATACCTGCGTATCTGCCACTTGAACAACTGTGCGACAGGCGTGGCAACTCAAGATGAAAAACTGCGCCGCGATCACTATCACGGCCTGCCAGAGCGCGTGACCAACTACTTCCAGTTTATCGCTCGGGAAACCCGCGAGATCATGGCTACGTTGGGTGTCAGCCAACTGGTCGATCTGATTGGCCGCACCGAGTTCCTAACCGAGCTCGACGGGATCTCCGCCAAGCAGAACAAGCTGGATCTGTCGCCGTTGCTGAAAACCGCCACGCCACACGCGGGCAAAGCCCTGCACTGCACCGAAAGCAGCAACCCACCGTTCGATCAGGGCGTGCTGAACAAGGATCTGATGGCACAGGCGCAACCGCATATCGAGGCCAAGCACAGCAAGACCTTCTATTTCGATATTCGTAACACCGATCGCTCCGTCGGCGCGACCTTGTCAGGAGCCATTGCCACACTGCATGGTGACCAAGGGATGGCAGCCGATCCGATCAAGGCGCATTTCTCCGGTACCGCAGGCCAGAGCTTCGGCGTATGGAATGCCGGTGGCGTTGAGCTGACCCTGACCGGCGATGCCAACGACTACGTCGGTAAAGGGATGGCCGGTGGCCGTATAGCCGTGCGTCCTCCGGTGGGCTCTGCCTTCCGCAGCCACGAGGCCAGCATCATCGGCAACACCTGCCTGTACGGCGCAACCGGTGGCAAGCTGTTCGCCGCAGGCCGTGCCGGGGAGCGTTTCGCCGTGCGTAACTCCGGGGCAATTACCGTGGTTGAAGGCATTGGCGATAACGGCTGTGAATACATGACCGGTGGCATCGTCTGCGTCTTGGGCAAGACCGGCATCAACTTTGGTGCGGGCATGACCGGCGGCTTCGCCTATGTACTGGACGAAGACGGCGAGTTCCGCAAACGCGTCAACCCGGAACTGGTGGAAGTGCTGGATGTCGATCAACTGGCGATCCATGAAGAGCACTTGCGCGGTTTGATCACCGAGCATGTGCAACTGACCGGTTCATCACGGGCAGAAGAGATCTTGGCTAACTGGCCGGTATGGGCGCCGAAGTTTGCGCTGGTCAAACCGAAGTCCAGTGATGTCAAAGCATTGTTGGGTCACCGTAGTCGTTCCGCAGCCGAGCTGCGGGTTCAGGCGCAGTAAGGGGTCATTGAATGAGTCAGAACGTTTATCAATTTATCGACCTGCAGCGCGTTGATCCGCCAAAGAAACCGCTGAAGATCCGCAAAATTGAGTTTGTAGAGATCTATGAACCCTTTTCGGAAACCCAGGCGAAATCACAGGCCGACCGTTGCCTGTCCTGCGGCAACCCCTATTGCGAATGGAAATGCCCGGTTCACAACTATATTCCGAACTGGCTGAAACTGGCGAATGAAGGCCGCATCATGGAGGCGGCGGATCTGGCACACCAGACCAACAGCCTGCCGGAAGTGTGTGGCCGTGTTTGCCCGCAAGATCGCCTGTGTGAAGGCTCCTGCACCCTGAACGACGAGTTTGGTGCAGTGACCATCGGCAATATCGAGCGTTACATCAGCGATAAAGCCATCGAGATGGGCTGGAAGCCGGATATGTCCCACGTGCACCCAACCGGTAAGCGGGTGGCCGTTATTGGTGCAGGCCCGGCGGGCCTGGCCTGTGCCGACGTATTGACCCGTAACGGCGTGAAAGCAGTGGTTTACGATCGTCATCCAGAGATCGGCGGTTTGCTGACCTTCGGTATCCCGGCCTTTAAGCTGGAAAAAGAGGTGATGGTAAAACGCCGCGGCATCTTCAGCGAGATGGGTATCGAGTTCCAGCTCAATACCGAGGTCGGTAAAGACATCACCATGGATGCGCTGCTGAGCGAATACGATGCGGTGTTCCTCGGCGTAGGTACCTATCAATCGATGCGTGGTGGATTGGAGAACGAAGAGGCACCGGGCGTGTACGATGCGCTGCCGTTCCTGATCGCCAACACCAAGCAACTGATGGGCTACCAGCCAGAACAGCACGAGCCGTATGTCAACATGGAAGGCAAGCGTGTGGTAGTGCTGGGTGGTGGTGACACCGCCATGGACTGCGTACGCACCTCTATTCGTCAAGGCGCGACTCAGGTCATCTGTGCCTATCGCCGGGATGAGGCGAACATGCCGGGTTCCAAACGCGAAGTGAAGAATGCGCGCGAGGAAGGGGTCGAGTTCCAGTTCAACCTGCAGCCGTTGAGCATTGAGCTTAACAGCGCGGGGCGCGTCGCTGGCGTCAAGATGGTGCGCACTCAGTTGGGAGCCCCGGATGCCAATGGACGCCAGGTTGCTGAACAGGTACCTGGATCTGAGCACGTGATCGACGCCGATGCGGTGGTGATGGCCTTTGGCTTCCGCCCGCACCAGATGGACTGGTTGGCCGCGCACGACGTGCAGTTGGACAAGCAGGGCCGCATCGTGGCCCCAGAATCGGTCGATAACGCCTTCCAGACCAGCAACCCGAAAATCTTCGCCGGTGGCGATGCGGTTCGCGGTTCCGATCTGGTGGTTACTGCGATTGCCGAAGGGCGCAAAGCTGCCGAAGGCATCATGTGTTATCTGGAAGTGTGATTTATATCGGTTGAGGGCTAGAGGTGGCGTCATGCTTCAGGTGATGCCCCTCACCCTAACCCTCTCCCACAGGGAGAGGGAACCGAATGTGCCACGATTAACTCTTGCATCAAACTTTAATACGAGTAGTAAAACAGCCTACAAACACACCACCGAATCACCCCACCTTGCCCTTTGCCGAACGAATTCACAGTATATGCCTCATCCTTCTTACTCCCCACTGCCCGAAGCCGCACGGGCCAACCAAGCGCTCCGGCCAGCCCCCTCGCCCTTTGGGAGAGGGTTGGGGTGAGGGGAAACAACGACTCAGCAGCCTAGATATCCCCCCAATCTACAGGCAATAAAAAAGGCGCAACCTGAGTTGCACCTTTTTCCCTGCTTGCCGTAGCTTACTTCACGACACGCAACGCCGGACGACCACCACCGCGTGGCGGCTGAGGCGGTTCATCATCAGGGCCGTTGTCGTCTTCCAAGCTATCCTGACGATCGCTATCAACCACTGACATCAGGCTACCCGTTGGGCTAGATACCTCTTCCAACCCTTCGAAAGCCCCTTCATCTTCATACTTGGCTTCCGGTTCAAACAGGGTACCTGCCCCGTTCTCCCGTGCATAAATCGCCAGCACGGCCGCCATTGGCACCAGCACCTGACGAGGTACGCCACCAAAGCGCGCGTTGAAGGTCACTTCGTCGTCACCCAACTGCAGGTTGCCTACGGCACGCGGAGCAATGTTCAGCACAATCTGACCATCGCGTGCAAATTCCATCGGAACCTGCACGTCTGGGCGCATTACGTCTACGACCAGATGCGGAGTCAGTTGGTTATCCAACAGCCAGTCATAGAATGCCCGCAAAAGATAAGGACGGCGCGGGGTCATCTGAGACATATCCATGATGCTTAGCCCCGAGTCTGCAGGCGCATTTCGCGCTCGGCTTCGGTCAGAGAGGCCAGGAATGCATCACGCTCGAAGACGCGGGTCATGTAGCCTTTCAGCTCTTTGGAGCCGGCACCGCTCAGTTCGATACCCAGTTGCGGCAAACGCCACAACAGCGGGGCCAGGTAGCAGTCTACCAGGCTGAACTCTTCGCTCATGAAATACGGGGTCTGGCCGAAGATTGGCGCAATCGCCAGCAGCTCTTCGCGTAGTTGACGGCGTGCTGATTCAGCTTCCTGGCCGTTGCTCTGCTCGATTTTGTACATCAGCGTGTACCAGTTTCTCTCGATACGCAGCATCATCAGACGGCTTTCACCACGTGCCACCGGATACACCGGCATCAACGGCGGGTGAGGGAAACGCTCATCAAGGTATTCCATGATGATACGGGATTCATACAGCGTCAGCTCGCGATCGACCAACGTCGGTACCGTTTGGTATGGGTTGAGGTCGATCAGATCCTGCGGCAGATTATCGGGTTCTACCTGCTCGATCTCGACGCTGACGCCTTTTTCCGCCAGTACGATACGTACTTGATGGCTAAAGATGTCGGTCGGGCCAGAGAACAGCGTCATTACCGAACGTTTGTTGGCAGCGACAGCCATGAAAACCTCCAAGTTATCTAGAAAATACGGCGAATAGCCAAAATACCCATCACTCCACGAGCCATTGCGTTGTTGCCGCCTGGCTGCGACGTGAAATTGATTGGGTATCTCAGGCTGCTATCCTGAATAATCGTGACCGCAAGCCCGCAGCTCACAGATAAACCTTAGGTCTGGAAAACGGCCTCGGAGGTAGACTGACAGCACTGCATGGCGAACAGGCGCAAAAGTGGATGATAGTTTACCAGATTTTGACTGTTTTGTGGTGATTATGCGTTGCCTTATCACCTAATAAACTGATTTATATGAATTTTAATCTTTTTGCGGGCATAAAAAAACCCGCCGAAGAGGCGGGTTTTTCGCGTAAATCGTTCTGCCGAAGCAGAAAAAATTAACGCTTGGAGAACTGCGGACGGCGACGTGCTTTACGCAGACCGACTTTCTTACGCTCAACTTTACGCGCGTCACGAGTGACGAAGCCAGCTTTACGCAATTCACCACGCAGAGTCTCGTCGTACTCCATCAGTGCACGGGTGATACCGTGACGGATAGCGCCAGCTTGACCAGAGATGCCACCACCTTTAACGGTGATGTACAAATCGAATTTGCCAACCATGTCGGTCAGTTCCAGCGGTTGACGAACTACCATGCGGGCAGTTTCGCGACCGAAGTACTGTTCCAGGCTACGCTGGTTAATAACGATGTTACCACTGCCCGGCTTGATAAAAACGCGAGCGGCGGAGCTTTTGCGGCGACCAGTGCCGTAGTATTGATTTTCAGCCATTGCCTATAATCCCGATTAGATGTCAAGAACTTGCGGTTGCTGTGCCGCGTGAGTGTGCTCGGTGCCCGCGTAAACTTTCAGTTTACGGAACATTGCACGACCCAACGGACCCTTTGGCAGCATGCCTTTAACCGCGATTTCAATCACGCGCTCAGGACGGCGGGCAATCATCTCTTCAAAGGTCGCTTGCTTGATACCACCGATGTGGCCGGTGTGGTGGTAATACACCTTGTCTGTACGCTTGTTGCCGGTTACAGCAACTTTTTCTGCGTTCAGAACGATGATGTAGTCACCGGTATCAACGTGCGGGGTGTATTCCGCTTTATGCTTGCCGCGCAGACGACGAGCCAGTTCAGTAGCGAGACGGCCTAAAGTTTTACCGTCTGCATCAACAACGTACCAGTCACGTTTTACGGTTTCTGGTTTAGCTGTAAAAGTTTTCATTAGAAAGCTTACCCAATAATTTAGTTACACGTAGGTGTTCACCCAACGCTCGAAAACAGTTGAGGCTCACACGACCATACAAGTCCAGCAAACCTACCCCTTCGAATAGCCATTGCCGGCACTATACAAAGTTTTGGGAAAAAAACTTTGTTGTAACGTGGGGTCGCAAGATTATAGAGAAGTCGCTCACAAAGGTCGACCTGTTTTTACCGGGAAAACGGATTTAGCGCAGGGGACCGATTTGGCGACGATAATCGGGGATGAAACTGGGCCTGAAAGCCAGGCCCGAACGCCGTTTACGGCAGATGAGGCAGCTTCAGATACCCCTCGCTCTGCATCTCCTGCAGGCGGGACAGGCAACGCTGAAACTCGAACTTCAGCTGTTCGCCTTGGTAGATCTCGAACATCGAGGCTTCGGCGGCGATCACCAGTTTGACGTGGCGCTCATAGAATTCATCCACCAGCGCCAGGAAGCGGCGGGCGGTGTTTTCCTTCAGCGGCCCCATAATGCGCACATTATACAGCATTACGCTGTGATAGAGGCGTGACAACGCGATGTAATCCAGTTGGCTACGCGGCTCTTCACACAGGGTATGAAAATCGATCGCCAATACCCCTTCCACAGCACGCAAGGTAGGCATTGGCCGGTGATTGATTTGCAGCACCGGAGCCTCTTCCCCGGCGTGGCCCGCCAGCTTGAGGAAGATGTGGTCCATCGTGTCCTGCGTTTGCTGATTGAGCGGGGTCAGATACAGATGGGCCTGCGTCAGGGTACGCAAGCGATAATCAATGCCCGCATCCACGTTCATCACGTCGCAATACTCGTTGATCAAATCGATCGCCGGTAGGAAGCGTGCGCGTTGCAGCCCGTTACGATACAGGTTGTCCGGAATAATGTTAGAGGTGGCCACCAGCGTAATACCGCGAGCGAACAGCGCCTGCAACAGCGTTGCCAGCAGCATGGCATCGGTGATGTCGGAGACAAAGAACTCGTCAAAACACAGCACGTCCGTTTGCGCCTTGAAGCCGTCCGCGACGATCTCCAGCGGGTTTTCCTGCCCTTGCAGCTCCGTCAGCTCTTCGTGCACCCGCAGCATAAAGCGGTGAAAGTGCAGCCGCAGTTTGCGATCGCCGGGCAGACTGTGGAAAAACAGGTCCATCAGCCAGGTTTTACCCCGGCCAACGCCTCCCCACATATACAGCCCCTGTACCGGCCGCTGCGTGGTGGTTTCCTCACTTTTACCTAACCAACGGCTAAGCAGGTTACGGCGCTTGCCAGCGTTAGCGGCGGCGGGAGCCGGGATCTGCTGCAACGCCTGAAAAATTTGATCCAACTGCGTAACGGCCTGGCGCTGAACCGCATCGGCCTGATATTCCCCCGCATCCAGCGCCTGCTGGTAGCGTGATAACGGTGACTGTGCCTGCATGTATTCGCAATCCCTAACAACGCTGAGAATTTATTTATCCAATTTTCGCGGCGGATGGCAGCCGCTTCGCACCCTGATCGCCACATTTATCGGCGTTGTACCCCAAGAAAACCCCTGCAAACTGCAGGTATTGGCTTATCAGGATTCCACTCGGACAAGGTTAACGGTTATAGTGGATATTATTAAGTGAAAAATCCCTGCGGAACAACGAAGTCAAAATAGGAGTCATCATGACCTGGGAGTATGCGCTGATTGGTTTGGTGGTCGGTATCGTGATCGGTGCGGTAGCGATGCGTTTTGGTAACAGTAAATTACGTCAGCAGCAGGTGCTGCAAAACGAACTGGATAAAAGCAAAACCGAGCTTGAAGAGTACCGTCAGGAGTTGGTTGGCCATTTTGCCCGCAGTGCCGAGCTGTTGGATAACATGGCGCGCGACTATCGCCAGCTGTATCAACATATGGCGAAAAGCTCCAATAACCTGCTGCCGGATCTGCCGATGCAGGACAACCCGTTCCGCTACCGTCTGTCCGAATCGGAAGCGGATAACGATCAGGCTCCGGTGGAGATGCCTCGTGACTACTCCGAAGGGGCATCTGGCCTGCTGCGCGGCGCACCACGCAGCAATTAATTCCCCGTTATACTGACCCGTGGGGAAAACCCACGGGTTGTTCACTTTGTTCGTCCCTAATTCCCCGCCCTGACTATGCTTACTCTTGACGATTAAGTGAACTTTTCGCGTAAATTCATTGTCCTAGACTTCACAAATGGTATTGCTATGGCAGTATCGTAAAAAATTTCACCGGCAGATTTTGAGAGAGCTATAACCAATGAAGAAAAGATCTTTAATTCTTAGTGCATTAGCAATGAGCATTAGCCTGGCATTTGCCTCCCTCCCGGCAGCCAACGCAGCCATGCCTGCCGCCGTTGCTGGTGAGTCGCTGCCAAGCCTGGCGCCGATGCTGGAAAAAGTGCTGCCCGCCGTCGTTAGCGTGCGTGTAGAAGGCACTCAGGTACAACGCCAGCCACAGCTGCCAGAGCAGTTTAAGTTCTTCTTTGGCCCGAACATGCCTACACCGAAGGAAAGCACTCGCCCGTTTGAAGGGCTGGGTTCCGGTGTGATTATTGACGCGGCGAAGGGTTACATCCTCACCAACAATCACGTCATCAACAACGCCGACAAGATCAGCGTACAGCTCAATGATGGCCGCGAATATGACGCCAAGCTGATTGGCCGCGACGAACAGTCTGACATTGCCCTGCTGCAGGTCAGCGATGTCAAAAACCTGACGGCGGTAAAAATCGCCGACTCCGACAAACTGCGTGTTGGTGACTTCGCCGTAGCCGTCGGTAACCCGTTCGGCCTTGGTCAGACGGCAACCTCCGGCATCATCTCCGCACTGGGCCGTAGCGGCCTGAGCCTGGAAGGGCTGGAAAACTTCATCCAGACCGATGCCTCCATCAACCGTGGCAACTCCGGCGGCGCGCTGGTGAACCTGAACGGTGAGCTGATCGGTATCAACACCGCGATCCTGGCACCGGGCGGCGGCAACATCGGTATCGGCTTCGCCATTCCAAGTAACATGGCACAGAGCCTGAGCAAGCAGTTGATTGAGTTTGGCGAAGTGAAGCGCGGTCTGCTGGGCATCAAAGGCAGTGAAATGACCGCCGATATGGCGAAAGCATTCAATACGGATGCCCAACGCGGAGCCTTTATCAGTGAAGTAATGCCAAAATCCGCCGCCGCCAAAGCCGGGATCAAAGCTGGCGACATTTTGGTCTCCCTGGATGGCAAGCCTATCAGCAGCTTTGCCGAGCTGCGTGCCAAAGTGGGCACCACCGCACCGGGCACTACCGTTAAAATAGGCCTGCTGCGTGAAGGCAAAGCCATGGACGTTGCCGTCACCCTGGATAACAGCGAAAGCGTATCAACCAATGCCGAAACGCTGTCGCCTGCGCTGCAAGGTGCCTCCCTCACCAACGGTGCGCTGCCAAACGGTGATAAAGGCGTGAAGATCGACAAGGTGGATAAAGGCACTCCGGCGGCGCAGTTTGGCCTGCAGAAAGGAGATGTGATCATCGGCGTCAACCGTCAGCGCGTTGAAAACATCAACGCACTGCGTAAACTGCTTGAGGCTAAACCGGCGGTGATGGCGTTGAACATCGTTCGTGGCGACGAAAACATTTATCTGTTGCTACGTTAATTTGTTGCGAAACCGGGCGCGCCAGCATACTGCGCCCGGTTAACTCGTGCTATCCTCCGTTCATCTTCCCCAACACTAACTAAAACTCTATGTTTGCTAAGCTCTTGCGTTCTATTGTTATTGGTTTGGTCGTTGCCGGTATACTGCTGGCCGCCCTGCCTGTATTGCGTTCCGCCAATAACATATTCGCCAGCAAATCTGAGAATACCAGCGATCAAACGCCGGCCAGCTATAACACCGGCGTGCGCCGGGCTGCCCCTGCCGTCGTCAACATCTACAACCGCAACATCAGCGGCGCGACCAACGTGCTCTCCCTGGGCTCCGGTGTGATCATGAACGATCGCGGCTACATCATTACCAACCGCCACGTGATCAAAGACGCCCAGCAGATCACCGCCGTACTGCAAGATGGCCGTCGCTATGAGGCGTTATTGGTCGGTTCCGATAGCCTGACCGACCTGGCCGTGTTGAAAATCGATCCGGGCAACTTGCCAGTGATCCCAATCAATACCGCACGCCCCGCTCGCATAGGTGATGTAGCGCTGGCGATCGGTAACCCATACAACCTTGGGCAAACCGTTACCCAGGGCATTATCAGCGCCACCGGGCGTATCAGCCTGAGCACCACCGGGCGGCAAACCTTCCTGCAAACCGATGCTTCAATCAACCGAGGTAACTCCGGCGGTGCGCTGGTTAACTCCCTGGGTGAGCTGATGGGCATCAACACGCTGACCTACGACAAGATCACTGATGGTGAAACGCCAGAGGGTCTTGGCTTTGCCATCCCGGTAGAGCTGGCAACCAAGATCATGGATAAGCTGATCCGTGATGGCCGGGTGATCCGCGGCTACTTTGGTATTCAGGGCAAAGAAATTATCCCGGTGCGCACCTCGGCGACCGGCATCGATCGCCTGCAGGGGATCATCGTGACCGAAATTACCCCTAACGGCCCGGCCGCCAATGCGGGGTTCCGTATTAATGACATCATCATTAACGTCGATAACAAACCGGCGGTGTCGGTATTGGAGACGATGGATCAGGTGGCGGAGATCCGCCCAGGGACGGAGATCCCGGTGGTGGTGCTACGCGATGGGCAACGCATTACGCTGCATATGGCGGTGGGGGAGTTCCCGGAGGATAATAATTAGTCAGCAAAAAGCCCGGCAAGCCGGGCTTTATTCGCACAAACAGGCTAAAATTCTCGATTACTCGCCTTTCACACGTTCGATATTGGCACCCAGCGCACGCAGTTTGTCTTCGATGCGCTCGTAGCCACGATCGATGTGATAAATACGATCTACCACCGTTACGCCTTCGGCAATACAACCCGCCAATACCAGGCTGGCAGAGGCTCGCAGATCGGTCGCCATCACCTGTGCACCAGAAAGCTGCTCTACGCCGTGGCAAATCACGGTGTTGCTCTCGATTTCTGCGTGTGCACCCATACGGATCAGCTCAGGCACGTGCATAAAGCGGTTTTCGAAGATCGTCTCAGTGATCACACCGGTCCCTTCAGCTACCAGGTTTAACAGGCTGAACTGCGCCTGCATATCGGTTGGGAAACCAGGGTGTGGAGCTGTACGCAGGGTTACCGCTTTCGGGCGTTTGCCATGCATGTCCAGGCTGATCCAGTCTTCACCGACTTCGATATCGGCCCCTGCTTCACGCAGTTTGGCCAACACCGCATCCAGCGTATCTGGACGGGTATTACGGCACAGCACCTTGCCACCGGAAACGGCAGCGGCAACCAGGAAGGTACCGGTTTCGATACGGTCTGGCAGCACACGGTAAACCCCGCCACCCAGGCGCTCAACGCCTTCGATGGTGATCCTGTCCGTGCCCGCGCCGCTGATTTTGGCACCCAGCGTGTTAAGGAAGTTGGCGGTATCGACAATTTCCGGCTCACGTGCCGCGTTCTCGATGATGGTGGTGCCAGTCGCCAGGGTTGCAGCACTCATGATGGTGACTGTCGCGCCTACGCTGACCTTATCCATCACGATATGTGCGCCCTTCAGGCGCCCTTCCACAGAGGCCTTGACGTAGCCCTCTTCCAGTTTGATTTCCGCACCCAGTTGCTCCAGGCCGGTAATGTGCAGGTCAACCGGACGTGCGCCAATGGCACAACCACCTGGCAGTGATACCTGGCCACGGCCAAAGCGCGCTACCAGTGGCCCCAATGCCCAAATGGAGGCACGCATGGTTTTCACCAGATCGTAGGGAGCACAAAACTCGTTCACGCCACTGGCATCAACATAGACCGAGCCATTACGCTCGATCTTGGTACCCAACTGGCTGAGCAGTTTGATGGTGGTGTCAATGTCCTTCAGCTTCGGGACGTTTTGCAGTTCGACAGGCTCTTCCGCCAGCAAGGCGGCAAACAGGATCGGCAGGGCGGCGTTTTTCGCCCCGGAAATGGTCACTTCACCGCTAAGACGGGTCCGGCCATGCACACGAAATTTATCCATTTAACTACTCTCTGTTATCTGTTCTGAGCTGCCTGCCCGCCGGGCAAACAGCCTTAAAATCCGTTGAGTTTGCGATCCCGCTGCCACTCTTCTGGGGTATATGCCTTGATCGACAAAGCATGAATGCGGTTGTCCGCGATGTATTCCATCAGCGGCGCATAGACGGCTTGCTGTTTCTTGACTCGGCTCATGGTGGCGAACAGTTCACCCACGGCGATCACCTGAAAATGGCTGCCATCGCCGGTCACATGCGCTTCTTCCAGTGCCAACGCCTTCATCAGCACGTCTTTAATTTCGCTATTTTCCATAGTATCCAATTCTGCATCGAAGGATCATAGTCACCCGGGGCGACTTCTTGGCGTCTATCTTAGTGGAATCCGCCGCTTTCTTAAACCAAAGAAAAAGCCCCTGAGCAACAGGGGCCTTTAACTGATTTTTCCCGGTCGAACAGCCATAAATGTGGCTAACTAGCGGTTTCGACAGGCATTATTGCTGACAAATTGTAGAGCGTGATCAGCGTTTGCAGCCGATCGGTGATGCCGGAAATTTTTATCTCGATTCCCTGCTGGTTCCGTTGCTCACGTAAATGCAGCAGCAGGGCCAGACCGGAAGAGTCCACGCGCTGCAGTTGAGCGACATCAATCACGGTTTTATCTGCCAACAGCGTCTCACGTTGCTGCCACAGCGGCAATAACGTCTCACGATCCAGCTCGCCGCTCAGCACCAGCGTTTGCTGTTGTGATACCCAGCTCAGCGCTGCGGCCATCAGTTTTTCTGATCCAGGGTGATCGGCTGTTTGGCGGCCGCTTGCAGCTGCTGGGTCAAACCGTCTACGCCTTTGAGGCGCAGAGTCGATGCCCACTCATTCTGCTTGGTGGTGA
Source organism: Serratia sp. 3ACOL1 (assembly GCF_003668775.1). Classification (NCBI taxonomy): domain Bacteria; kingdom Pseudomonadati; phylum Pseudomonadota; class Gammaproteobacteria; order Enterobacterales; family Yersiniaceae; genus Serratia; species Serratia sp. 3ACOL1. The sequence goes on from NZ_CP033055.1 coordinate 3,806,897, forward strand.
TCATGCTGACGCCTTCGGCAATCATGTCATACGCCTGCCAGTGGCCGGTTTTGCTGTTCTTGCGCCATTGGAAATCCAGACGCACCGGTGGGCGGCCCCCTTTATCGATGATGGTCACGCGGATCGCGATGATATCGGCATTGCCTAGCGGCTGTTCCGGTTCGATCTGATAGGTCTGGCCCTGGTACATGGCTAACGCCTGACCATACGCCTGCTCCAGATAGGCTTGGAAGGCAGTGAAGTAAGCTTCACGCTGGGCTGGCGTGGCGTCTTTGTAGTAACGGCCCAGCACCAACGCACCGGCATATTTCACCTGCACGAACGGCATCAGCTCTTCATGCACGATGGTGCGCAGGTAGTTAGGATCCTGCTTGATTTTTGGCTGCTCACTTTTCAGGCGGGTGAAGGTTTTCTGCGCAGCGTCTTGCATCAGGCTGTATGGGTTAGTCTGATCGACCGCATTAGCTAGCGGTGCAACCACCAGCAGGGCAACCATTAAAAAACGTTTAAACATGCAGGTTTCCTCGATTAGTGAGTTGTAGCGGAATGCGCAGCGGCATCCGGTGCCGGAGCTGCAGCGGAGCCATCCGGTGAATTCGGGCTATCCTGACCACCGCTCTTGTAGAGGAACTGGCCGATCAAGTCTTCCAGCACCATGGCTGATTTGGTGTCCTGAATGGTCCCACCATCCTTAAGGATAGTCGTGCCCATCTCGGGATCTTCAAAACCGACGTTCAACGCCAGATACTGTTCACCCAGCAGCCCTGAGGTGCGGATCGCCAGCGAGCTGGTGTCCGGGATCTGGTTGTATTGTTGCTGGATATCCAGCGCCACGCGTGGTGTGTAGGTCTTCGGGTCGAGCGAGATAGCCGCAACCCGGCCAATCATCACACCACCAATCTTCACTGGTGAACGCGCTTTCAAACCACCGATATTATCGAAGGTGGCGTAGATACGGTAAGTCGGTTCATTACCGATCGATTTAATATTGGCCACCTGGAGGCAGAGGAAGATGATGGCGCACAGCGCAATCAGCATAAACGCCCCAACCCAGATTTCACTCTTCTTCGTTTGCATCAAATCAATTCCCAAACATCAGTGCAGTCAGCACGAAATCCAATCCCAACACCGCCAGTGACGAATGTACCACGGTCCTTGTCGTTGCCTGACTAATCCCTTCAGAGGTCGGTACGGCATCATAACCATTGAAGATCGCAATCCAGCTAACGGTAATGGCAAACACCACGCTCTTGATCAGGCAGTTAAGTAAATCCTGACGCCATTCAACGGCCCCTTGCATCGCCGACCAGAAGAAACCGCTGTCGATGCCTTTCCAGTCCACGCCGACAATCGCGCCGCCCCAGATACCGATGGCCACGAAAATAATCGTCAGCAGCGGCATGCTAATAAGACCGGCCCAGAAACGTGGGGCAACGATACGCCGCAGCGGATCGATCGCCATCATTTCCAGGCTGGAGAGCTGCTCGGTGGCCTTCATCAGACCGATTTCGGCCGTCAGAGCTGAACCGGCGCGGCCAGCGAACAGCAGAGCGGTCACTACCGGCCCCAGCTCACGCAGTAATGACAACGCCACCATCATGCCCAGGCTCGCCTCGGCACTGTAGGTGGTGAGGACGATATAACCTTGCAACCCCAACACCATGCCGATAAACAAGCCGGAAACCATGATGATCAGCAGCGACTGCACGCCCACGCTGTGTAGCTGTTTGAGCAGCAGCGGCCATTGTTTACGCGGCTCCGGGCGCCCGATCAGCGCGTGGAACAGCATCAGCCCGGCGCGTCCAAAGGCTGCGCTGGTGTTGATGCCACGGCGTCCTAACGACGCTAACGCCTTTAAAAACATGAGGTTATTTACTCCCTTCCCCTAAAAGCTCTGTCTGATAATCACCGGCCGGGTAACGGAATGGTACCGGCCCATCGGCAATACCATCCAGAAACTGACGCACTCGTGCATCAGGATTGTTCTGTAATTGCGCTGCCGAGCCTTCGGCAATCACATGGTGATCCGCCACAATATAGGCGTAATCCGCGATACTCAAGACTTCTGGCACATCATGGGATACCACGATGCAGGTGATCCCGAGCGCGTTATTCAGCTCATCGATCAGCTTGACCAGCACGCCCATGGTGATCGGATCCTGGCCAACGAAGGGTTCGTCGAACATGATCAATGTCGGATCCAACGCGATAGCACGCGCCAAGGCAGCTCGCCGCGCCATGCCGCCAGAAAGTTCGTTCGGCATCAGATCTGCCGCACCACGAAGCCCTACGGCTTCCAGCTTCATCAGCACCGTGCTGCGCAGGATCGGCTCCGGCAGGCGGCTGTGCTCACGCAGCGGGTAAGCCACGTTCTCAAATACCGTCAGATCGGTAAACAGCGCTCCCGACTGAAACAGCATGCTCATCTTCTTGCGTGACTCATACAACTGATGGCGCGACAGCGCCGGGATGTTGTCCCCATCAAACCAGATCTCGCCGCTGTCCGGGGTCAACTGGCCACCAATCAGGCGTAACAGCGTGGTTTTACCAATGCCGGACGGCCCCATGATGGCCGTCACTTTGCCACGGGGAACCGTCAGGTTGATGTCTTCGAATATCAGCCGATCGCCGCGAGAGAAGCTCATGCCGCGCACTTCGACCAGATTATCTGCCTTCTGGTGCATGTTTATTGATCCTGTACAGGCTATTTTTTTGCCAAATCATCCGTGATGGTAAAGCAATAGGGGGCGATACGTCTTATTTTTACCGAAACTTACCCTCAATGCGCTACCAATGATGCCATAGGTTTTACTTTTAGGCTCCAGACGGTCAAAATTAGGAAATAACGCAAAAAAATAAAGTCTGACTGATGACAAACTGAGAATGTTTCTGAGGGCGCAGCATGCGGCGCCCCTACAAAGCCAGTTCATCAGGATGAGTCGCAGTCTTATGGTTCGATCTTTTACCGGGAAAATTCGTTGTTGTGTGCAACGAGGGGTGTGCAAGCTGGCCGATGATGGCCTTTAACCAACGAACCGGGATAATACCCCAATATAGGACCCTGAATGTTTCTCGCGATAGTGCTGTTGATCGTTGGTTTATTTTTACTGGTGTATGGGGCGGATAGATTAGTTTATGGTGCGGCGGTGATTAGCCGTTCGCTGGGGGTTCCCCCGTTGATTATCGGCATGACGATAGTCGGTATAGGCACTTCGTTGCCAGAATTGATCGTGTCGGTCACCGCCGCCCTCAATGGGCAGACCAACCTGGCGGTGGGTAACGTGATTGGCTCCAACATCACCAATATTTTACTGATCCTGGGGGTGGCAGCCCTGATCCATCCGCTGTCGGTTCGCTCCGAAGTGTTACGGCGTGAACTGCCGCTGATGCTGGGGGTTATCCTGCTGTGCGGCTACGTGCTGATGGATAACACCCTGAGCCGGTTCGATGGCGTGCTGCTGCTGTTGGCCGCCACCGGTTTTATTCTGCTGATGCTGAAAATCGCCAGGCTGGCGCAACGTGAAGGCAACGACAGCCTGACGGTGGAGCAACTCGCCGAACTGCCGCAGGACAGCAGCAACACGGTAGCCATTCTCTGGCTGGTGCTGGCCTTCATTATTCTGCCGCTGTCATCAAGGATGATCATCGACAACGCTTCAGTGATTGCCCACTACTTTGGCCTGAGTGAACTGGTGGTTGGCCTGACGATTATCGCCATCGGCACCAGCCTGCCCGAATTGGCCACCTCGATCGCCGGAGCACTAAAAGGCGAAGATGATATGGCGGTAGGGAATATCATCGGCTCGACGATTTTTAACACGGTGATCGTACTGGGTGTCCCTGCCCTGCTATCACCGGGCAGTATCGATCCCGCCGCCTTCCAGCGCGATTACTGGGTGATGCTGGCGGCCGGTATCCTGCTTGCCGCGCTGTGTATTGGCCGCAAACATCGTATCGGTCATCTGGCGGGAGCTCTGTTATTATGTGGCTTTATTGCGTATCTTGCAGTGCTGTTCTTTAACCCTTTCAGTACGTTCGGCTAACAGTTGAGAATGAGTATGTCATCTATCCAGTTGCAACCGGGCTTTGACTTTCAGCAGGCCGGCAAAGAAGTGCTTCAGATTGAGCGTGATGGCCTGGCCCAGCTCGATCAGTACATCAATGCAGATTTTACCCGGGCATGTGAAGCGATCGCCGGATGCTGCGGTAAAGTCGTGGTCATGGGCATGGGTAAATCCGGCCATATCGGCTGCAAAATTGCCGCCACGCTGGCCAGTACCGGAACCCCGGCGTTCTTCGTGCATCCTGCTGAAGCCAGCCACGGCGATCTGGGCATGGTATCGGCGCAGGACATCGTGCTGGCGATCTCCAACTCCGGTGAGTCGAACGAAATTCTGGCGCTGATCCCGGTGTTGAAACGCCAGCAGATCCCACTGATTTGCATGACCAACAACCCGGAAAGCTCGATGGGCAAGGCGGCAGATGTGCATCTGTGCATCAAGGTACCGCAGGAGGCTTGCCCGCTGGGTCTGGCTCCTACCACCAGCACCACCGCCACCTTGGTCATGGGCGATGCGTTAGCCGTAGCGCTGTTGAAAGCCCGGGGCTTTACCCCGGAAGATTTCGCCCTGTCTCACCCTGGTGGAGCATTGGGCCGCCGCCTGCTGCTGCGCGTTAGTGATATCATGCACAGCGGCGATGAAATTCCGCACGTCAGCCCCGAAGCCTCTCTGCGCGACGCGCTGCTGGAGATCACCCGTAAAAACCTGGGCATGACGGTGATCTGCGACGATCTGATGAAAATCGCCGGTATTTTTACCGACGGTGACTTACGCCGGGTGTTCGATATGGGCATCGATCTGAATAATGCCAACATCACCGACGTCATGACGCTGGGCGGTATCCGGGTACGCCCGAACCTGCTGGCAGTCGATGCGCTCAATCTGATGCAGCAACGCCATATCACCGCCGTGCTGGTTGCCGATGGCGACCAATTGCTGGGTGTGGTACATATGCATGACATGCTGCGCGCTGGCGTCGTTTAATGAAAGGAACCCACTGCATGAGTCTGGTTGAAACCTGTTACGGGCCGGTAGCTGAAGAAGTCATGGCCCGCGCCGGGAAAATCCGCCTGTTGATTTGTGATGTCGACGGCGTGCTGTCAGACGGCCTGATCTACATGGGTAATAACGGTGAAGAGCTGAAAGCCTTCAACGTCCGTGACGGCTATGGCATCCGCTGCCTGAAAACCTCGGGTATCGAGGTGGCCATCATCACCGGGCGTTCGGCCAAGCTGTTGGAAGACCGGGCAAAAACGTTGGATATCACCCATCTGTATCAAGGGCAGTCCGATAAGCTTTTGGCCTTCCGTGAACTGTTGGATAAACTGTCCCTGATGCCAGATGAAATCGCCTACATCGGCGACGATCTGATCGACTGGCCGGTCATGGCCGAAGTCGGTCTGGCCGTCGCGGTGGCCGATGCGCATCCATTATTGTTACCTCGTGCCCATTATGTCACCCGAATCAACGGTGGCCGTGGTGCGGTGCGTGAGCTGTGCGACCTGATCCTGCTGGCGCAAAACAAGCTGGAGGACGCCAAAGGGCTGTCAATATGAGTAAAACCAAACTTTGGATCACCATCTTGCTGACCGTGATCGCGCTGGCGCTGATTGGCTGGAACATGGCCGATTTCAGCGATGACGGCAATTCGGTACCGGTCAATAACCAAGACCCGACCTATCAGAGCCAGCATACCGTGACCGTGGTATACAATCCGGCCGGGCAGCTAAGCTACAAGCTGGTGGCAGAAGAGGTTAAATATTACACCGCCGATGAGTTAAGCTGGTTCACCCAGCCGGTGATGACGCTGTTTGATGAGCATGCCGTGGCCACCTGGTCAATACGCGCCGATCGCGCCAAGCTGACCAAAAACCGCATGCTGTATCTGTACGGCCACGTAGAGGTGAACAGTTTGACAACCACCTCACAGCTGGAAAAAATTAAAACCGATAATGCCCAGATTAATCTGGTCACCCAGGATGTTTCTTCCGATGATGAAGTAACCCTGTTCGGCACGAATTTCACCTCTAACGGCATGAAAATGCGTGGCAATCTGCGGAACAAAACCGCTGAGCTGATTGATAAGGTCAAGACCAACTATGAAATTCAGAACCAAAAGCCAACTCCGTAATCTGTTGATCGTCAGCCTCGTTTTGACCGCCAGCTCCCCCGCATTGGCGTTGAAATCCGACTCTGACCAACCGGTAAGTATCGACTCGCTGAAACAGTCGCTGGATATGCAGAGCAACGTCAGCACCTTTACCGACAACGTGGTGATCAAGCAGGGCACCATCGAGATCAAGGCCGACAAGGTCGTGGTCACACGCCCGGGTGGCGATCAGAACAAAACCTATATTGAAGCGTTCGGCAATCCGGTAACCTTCTACCAGATGCAGGACAACGGCAAGCCGGTGAAAGGCCATGCGCAGAAAGTTCGTTACGACGTCGCGCCGCAGCTGATCACCCTCACCGGCAACGCCTATCTGGAACAGCTCGATAGCAACGTGAAGGGCGACCGTATTACCTATCTGGTGCCACAGCAGCAGATGCAGGCGTTCAGCGATAAAGGCAAACGCGTGACCACGGTTCTGGTGCCATCACAGTTGCAAGACAAAAACGGTCAAAAGAAGAGTAACTAATTACTTATGGCAACACTCATCGCAGAAAACCTGGCGAAAGCCTACAAAGGCCGCAAAGTCGTTGAAGACGTGAGCCTGAAAGTGAAATCTGGCGAGATCGTTGGCCTGCTGGGGCCAAACGGTGCCGGTAAGACCACCACTTTCTACATGGTGGTTGGCATCGTTCAACGCGACGCCGGGCGCATCGTGATCGATGACGAAGATATCAGTATCCTGCCGCTGCACGCCCGCGCACGCCGCGGTATCGGCTACCTGCCGCAGGAAGCCTCTATCTTCCGCCGCCTGAGTGTTTACGACAACCTGATGGCAGTGCTGGAGATCCGCAACGATCTCACTAGTGAACAACGCAACGATCGGGCCATCGAGCTGCTGGAAGAGTTTCATATCTCCCACCTGCGTGACAACCTGGGCCAATCGCTTTCCGGTGGTGAACGCCGCCGCGTGGAGATTGCCCGTGCGTTGGCCGCCAACCCGAAATTTATCCTGCTGGATGAACCTTTCGCCGGGGTTGACCCGATTTCCGTTATCGATATCAAGAAAATCATCGAGCACCTGCGCGACAGCGGCCTTGGCGTGCTGATCACCGATCATAACGTGCGCGAGACGCTGGACGTGTGCGAACGTGCCTATATCGTCAGCCAGGGCAAGCTGATTGCCCACGGCACGCCGGACGCCATCCTGGCCGATGAGCAGGTGAAACGCGTTTATCTGGGCGAAGAGTTCCGCCTGTAGGTTCCAGCGGCAGGCCAACAGGCCGCCGTTAACGGAAGTAGCAGAAGATTATGAAGCAAGGTTTGCAACTCAGGCTCAGCCAGCAACTGGCCATGACCCCCCAACTTCAGCAGGCGATCCGCCTGTTGCAGCTGTCCACGCTTGAGCTCCAGCAGGAGATCCAACTGGCACTAGAGAGCAACCCGCTGCTTGAACAGACCGAAGATCAGCACGAAGAGATCGACACCAAAGAAAGCGTCGAGACCGAAGGGCTAGACACCCGCGAAGCGCTGGAACAGAAGGACATGCCCGAAGAGCTGCCTCTGGATGCTACCTGGGATGAGATCTATACCGCGGGTACCCCTTCCGGCACCGGTACCGACTATGGCGATGATGAACTTCCGGTCTACCAGGGCGAAACCACGCAAACGCTGCAGGACTACCTGATGTGGCAAGTGGATCTGACGCCGTTCTCTGACACCGATGCCGCCATCGCCACCTCGATCGTCGACGCCGTTGATGACACCGGCTATCTCACCGTACCGCTGGAAGATATTCTGGAGAGTATGGGTGACGATAATGTGACGATGGACGAGGTCGAAGCGGTATTGAAACGCGTACAGCGTTTTGATCCGGTCGGCGTCGCGGCGCGCGATCTGCGTGATTGCCTGTTGATCCAGCTTTCCCAGTACGCCAAAGACACGCCCTATCTGGCGGAAGCCCGCCTGATCGTCAGCGAGCATCTGGATTTGCTGGCCAACCACGACTTTCGCAGCCTGATGCGAACAACTCGCTTAAAAGAAGATACACTGAAAGAAGCGATGGTGTTGATCCACTCGCTCGATCCGCGCCCTGGGCAGTCGATCAATACCGGTGAATCCGAGTATGTGATCCCGGACGTGCTGGTGCGCAAGGTGCAAGATAAGTGGGTAGTAGAGCTTAATGCAGACAGCATCCCACGGCTGAAAATCAATCAGCAATATGCGGCACTCGGCAACACGGTGCGCAACGATGCCGACGGCCAGTATATCCGCAGCAATTTGCAGGAAGCAAAGTGGCTGATCAAGAGCCTGGAAAGCCGGAACGACACGCTGCTCAAGGTGACCCGCTGTATTGTCGAACAGCAGGAGGCGTTCTTTGAACAGGGTGCAGAATTTATGAAACCCATGGTGCTGGCGGATATCGCTCAGGCCGTGGAAATGCATGAATCGACAATCTCACGCGTGACGACGCAGAAGTTCCTGCACAGCCCGCGTGGTATTTTCGAATTGAAGTATTTCTTCTCCAGCCATGTGAATACCGACAGCGGTGGCGAAGCCTCCTCTACGGCGATCCGGGCGTTAGTGAAGAAATTGATCGCGGCGGAAAACCCTGCCAAACCGCTTAGCGACAGCAAGCTGACCACGATGCTTTCCGATCAGGGGATCATGGTGGCGCGGCGCACCGTTGCCAAGTACCGAGAGTCTTTGTCCATCCCGCCGTCCAACCAGCGTAAACAGTTGGTTTGACCTCTATAGAGAAGGAAGACATTATGCAGCTCAACATTACCGGACACCACGTCGAAATCACCGAACCAATGCGTGAGTTCGTCAACACCAAGTTTGCCAAACTCGAGCAGTATTTTGACCGCATTAACCAGGTATATGTCGTACTCAGTGTGGAAAAAGTGCAGCAGATTGCGGAAGCAACGGTGCATGTGAATGGGGGCGAGTTGCACGCCACCTCGGAAAAAGAAGATATGTATGCCGCAATTGACTGTCTGATCGACAAACTGGCGCGTCAATTGAACAAACATAAAGACAAACTAAAGCAACACTGACATTCTGGGCCGTTATGCAATGCGTAATAGCCCACATCGTAGTCGCATTGGCTACACGGCAACCCTCGGCGCAGCACCTGTATAGGTATGCGCCGATAAGCCATCAGGGTTAAACAGGCGAAAAACCGTTTCATGAAGGTTATCAGCGCAAGCCTACTTTCCAATGGTAAAGCAGGCTTGCAATAAAGCGACAGGACGCGGTTTTAAGTGAAGATGAGATGAACAACGAAATAATGCAATTAAGCTCGGTGTTAAACATCGAGTGCACCAGAAGCTCGGTACACTGCACCAGCAAGAAACGGGCTTTGGAAATTATCAGCGAGCTGGCGGCCAAGCAGCTTAACCTACCTTCGCAGGTGGTGTTTGACGCAGTACTCACCCGGGAACGTATGGGCAGTACCGGTATCGGCAACGGTATCGCGATCCCACACGGCAAACTGGAAGAGGACACTTTGCGGGCCGTTGGCGTGTTTATCCGCCTTGAGCAACCTATCGCCTTTGATGCCATTGATAATCAACCGGTCGATCTGCTGTTCGCCTTGCTGGTACCGGCCGATCAATGTAAAACTCACTTGCATACGCTGTCGCTGGTTGCCAAACGGCTGGCCGACAAAACCGTGTGCCGCCGCCTGCGCGCAGCGCTGAGCGACGAAGAGCTGTATCAGATCATCACCGAGTAACCAGCGGCTGGCGTGACTTTCCGCCATGAAAACGCTACTGTTTTACTTACGATATATCCGGGCCGTGGCCCGGATAATAGATCCTAACGGTGGCGATGAGCGCCATTGAGATGCCAGGGGAGTTACCACATGGTGCTGATGATTGTCAGCGGCCGTTCCGGTTCGGGGAAATCCGTCGCCTTGCGGGCGTTGGAAGACATGGGTTTTTACTGCGTTGATAACCTGCCCGTGGTGTTGTTGCCACAGCTGGCCCAGACGCTGGCCGAACGTAATAGCTCCGCTGCGGTAAGCATCGACGTCCGTAACATGCCGGAATCGCCGGAAGTGTTTGAATATGCAATGACCCAGCTGCCGGAGAGCTTCACGCCGCAGCTGCTGTTCCTTGATGCCGATCGCAACACCCTGATCCGCCGCTACAGCGACACCCGTCGCCTACATCCTCTCTCTGCCAAGAACCTGTCGCTGGAAAGCGCGATCGATGAAGAAAGCGATCTGCTTGAGCCACTGCGTTCCCGTGCCGATCTGATTATCGATACCTCGGAAATGTCGGTGCACGAGTTGGCGGAAATGCTGCGTACCCGTCTGTTGGGCAAACGCGAACGCGAGCTGACGATGGTGTTCGAATCCTTCGGCTTCAAGCACGGCATTCCTATCGATGCCGATTACGTGTTCGACGTACGCTTCCTGCCCAACCCGCACTGGGATCCTAAACTGCGCCCGATGACCGGCCTGGACAAGCCCGTGGCCTCGTTCCTCGATCGCCACACCGAAGTGCACAACTTCATCTACCAGACCCGTAGCTATCTGGAACAGTGGCTGCCGATGCTGGAGACCAACAACCGCAGCTATCTGACCGTCGCCATTGGCTGTACCGGCGGTAAGCACCGTTCGGTGTACGTGGCTGAACAGTTGGCGGATTATTTCCGTTCACGCGGCAAAAATGTGCAATCACGTCACCGCACACTGGAAAAGCGTAAACAACAATGACGGTCAAGCAGACGGTTGAGATCAAGAACAAGCTGGGCATGCACGCCCGCCCGGCAATGAAGCTGTTTGAGCTGGTGCAGAGTTTTGACGCCGAAGTGCTGCTGCGTAATGACAGCGGCACCGAAGCGGAAGCCAGCAGCGTGATTGCGCTGCTGATGCTGGATTCCGCCCAGGGCCGCCAGATCGAAATTGAAGCTACCGGGCCGGAGGAAGTACAGGCACTGGCAGCGGTGATTGAGCTGTTTAATTCAGGCTTCGACGAAGACTAATCACCCGACGACAAATCTTGTAGGGGCGCCGCATGCTGCGCCCGTCTAGCTGTATGCTCCGTCCGCCTAGCTATCAATACCTCACCATCACCGATTTCAACTCGGTATAATGTTCGATAAACGCGCTGCCGAACTCTCTACCCATCCCCGACGATTTGACCCCACCGAACGGCAACGCCGGATCGAGGAAGGTGTGCATGTTGATCCACAAGGTACCTACTTCAATCCGCGGGATCATGCGCATCGCCTTGCTGAGATCGTTAGTCCACAGGCTAGCGGCCAGGCCATAAGGCGAATCGTTGATCATGGCGATCATCTGCTCTTCATCCTCATAGGCCAGGAAAGTGCCCACCGGACCAAAGGTCTCCTCACGCATTAACGCATCATGCGGCCCGTTAGCGCGGATCGCCGTCGGCGCAACAAAGAAGCCAGGACCTGCCAACGCCTGACCGCCGCAGACGATCTGGCTGCCATCAGCCCGTGCCTTGTCAAACAGCGCCAGTACCTTGCGGTAATGTGCCTCGTTGGCCAGCGGCCCCACTTCCGTGCTCTCATCCAGCGGTGAGCCTACCTTCATGGCCGCCAAGCGCTGCGTCAGCTTTGCCAGTACCTCATCGATATGGCTGGCAGGCAGGTAGAAACGCTCTGCTGCGGCACAGATCTGGCCCTGATTCAGGTAGCCCGCCTCGATAATCCCGTCGACCATTTTGTCGACCGAGACGTCCGCCAGAAACGCGGCGGCATTCTTACCCCCCAGTTCCAGCGTGGTACGCACAATCCCTTGCTCCATCGCCGCTTTCCCCACCGCGATCCCGGTAGGCACCGAGCCGGTGAAGGTCACTTTGGCGCAACGCGGATGGGCGATAAGCATAGGGCCAAGACGTGCGCCTGAACCATTGATCACGTTGAGGGCACCTGCCGGGATGCCCGCTTGCGTTGCCAGCTCGGCCACCCGCAGCATGGTTAGCGGCGTGTATTCACTTGGCTTGAGCACCACCGTACAGCCGCAAGTGAGCGCCGCAGCCAGTTTCCAGATGGCGATCATGATCGAGAAGTTCCACGGAATGATACCGACCACGACACCCAACGGCTCACGCCGGGTAAATGCGCTGTATTGCTCGCCCTGGAAGGAAGGCAACGAAACGTTCAGCGTTTCCCCGCTGATTTTGCTCGACCAACCGGCAAAGTAGCGCAGGAACTGCGAGGCCATATCGATTTCCAGCCCGCGAGACAGCTGAATGGTTTTGCCGGAACACAGGCTTTCCAGCTGCGCCAGTTCCTCACGATGGGTTTGCAACAGATCGGCCAGGCGCGTCAGGCAGTTACCACGCTCCAATGGCGAAACCTGTGCCCAACTACCGTGGAAAGCGTCAAAGGCCGCCTGCATTGCCGCATCGACTTCAGCCTGGCCGCCTTCATTCACCTGCGCGATAGCCAGCCCGGTTGCCGGGTTAACCACCGCAAACCGTTCTACTCCTGCCCCGGCTAGGGGTTGCCCATGAATGTAATGGCCCTGCTGGCGTTCCAGAAAGGCCGTGACCTGTGGCAACAATGTAATATCCGTCATCGTATCGCCCTCCTTGCGGGTTAGCCTTCGACAATCGCCAGATAGTGCTTCACAAAACGATCCGAGGTGATTTCCCAGCGTACCGGGGTGCCCTTCTCAACAAACCAGGAATCCCCGGCCTGATACTTTACCGACTCGCCGGTGTTCTCATTGGTCAGCGTTGCCGTGCCTTCCCACACCGTGGCATGTTCCGCAAACGGGTATTCCATCACGAAGGTGCCACGGGTGCAGCTGAAGACACCGCAGTTCAGGTTGTCCGTTGGCGCGCCAAAAATCATTGCCACGCCGACGTTGGGTTCACCGGCAACCACCGTGGCCCCCAGGTTGCTGACGCTGCCAATCTGTTGCAGTTCTGGTAGCGCTTGCTTAAGCAGTAATGGTTTCATGGTTTTTCCTTTTAGATTAGTGGTAAGAATTACCCCTCACCCTAACCCTCTCCCACAGGGAGAGGGGACCGATCGAGTTTGTTGATATTTCAGCGTAATACCCTGCCTTTCCTGTTAATCCCTACTTTCCGAAGCTGTACGAGCCAACCACGCGCTCCGTTCAGCTCCCTCTCCCTGTGGGAGAGGGCTGGGGTGAGGGGCACAGACTAACGACGCCCCTTCCAGTAGCCGGAAGTCTGGTGCCAAACCTTGCCCGCGGTGGTCATCACACGGCGCAGCTTGTCTTTGCCAAAAATATCCACGTGCGGGATCGAGCTCATCAGGTCATAACGATCGGATCCCTCACTCATTCCTTCCGCCAACACCTTGCAAACGATATGGCTCGGCGTCACCCCAAAGCCGGAATAGCCCTGCACGTAAAACACGTTATCGTGCTGCGGCAGAGTGCCAATCTGCGGGAACAGGTTGGCGCTGCAACACAGCGGCCCGCCCCAGGCCAGGTCGATCTTCACGTCCTTCAGATACGGGAACACTTTCAGCATCAGATTGCGGTTCCAGGCCTTCAGGTCTGAAGGGATATATTCGACCAGCCGGGTGGCGCTACCGAACAACAGGCGGTTCTCGTTGGTGACGCGGTAATAGTCGATCACCGGCCGGATATCGCTGTAAGCCCCACGGATCGGGCTGATCTGGCGGATCAGCTCGTCAGACAGCGGTTCTGTCGCCAACTGGAAGGCGTAGGTATTGATGGTCTTTTTGTAGATAAAGGGATCCATGCCGTTGAGGAAGCCGTTGCATGCCCACAGCATCTTGTTGGCGCGTACCGATCCCATAGCGGTGCGCACGGTAATACGCGGGCCATATTCCACATTCAGCACGTTGCTGTTTTCGAAGATTTTCACCCCGTAACCACTCAGCGCCTGCGCCTCCCCCAACAGCAGGTTGAGCGAATGAACGTGGCCACCTCCCATGTGTTTCAACGCACAGGTATAAGCATCAGACCCCACCACCTGTTTCACTTCGGAGCCGGTATAGAGCTCGATCTCTTCATCCGGTGAGACCGCTTTGAATTCTTTCAGCCAGGAACGCAGGGTCTTTTCCTGCCTGGCGTTGCTGCCGAGGTAGCCATAGCCAAAGCAGAAATCGGCGTCGATGGCGTACTTTTTAATCCGCTCGCGGATAATCCCGGCACCAAGGTTGCTGATCTTGAAGATGGTTTCTAACCCTGCCGGGCCAACGTGGCGTTTGATCTTCTCCAGATCGTGGCCGATCCCGGCCATCACCTGGCCACCGTTGCGGCCCGTCCCGCCGTAGCCCAGATGACGGCCCTCCAGAATAGCGATATTGGTGATGCCTTTTTCCGCCAGTTCCAGCGCCGTATTAATGCCGGAGAAGCCACCGCCGATGATCACCACGTCAACATCCAGATCCTCTTCCAGCGTGGGGAAGCGCAGATCGTATTTCTTGGTCGCCGCGTAGTAGGTTAACGATTCGATTTGATTATTCATTGCTGCACTCCCTTTACCCATTGCCTTAGCCTGGATTATCAGCAGAGCGTGGGTGGGCGGCTATGTCCCTTTAGGGATATTCGCAACACTTTTTTAACATTATGCCGTACGGCGCAGGGGGTACTCAAGAACAGGCTGAACAACTCGGCCTGAGAACCAATATTCAGCTTGCCGTAAATATTCTTGCGATGATTTTTTACCGTGCCCAGGCTGATAAACAGCCGTTCGGCGATCTGCTGCGATCCGTTGCCGCTCAGGATCAGATCGACGATCTCACGTTCACGTGGGCTTAACGCATAGCGCGCCTGGGCTGCGCTATCTAACAGCGGGGCGGAGGGAGTGGGCACATTAGCCGCGACCACCACTTCCCCATGCAGCCGCGCCACGCTTTTTACCAGCGTCAACGCGCCACGCAGGTCAGCCAGTTGGGGATAACGCACGCCGACCGTTTGCCGGGCCGAGCCGAAAAATATGCCTAGTCCGCGTTCCGGCGTCAGTTGCAGCAACACGCCAGCCTCGTCGTGCCAGCCGGTTTTACGGTAAAAGTTACGGTAGTAATCCGTCTGGTAAAAACCACAGGGAGCCAGTTGCCGCAGCGTAAACACATCGCCATGGCCGCCGCCGTTCAGCGCCTGGTAAAAAGGATCTTCAAGGTAAGCACCCTGCTGGTAAATCTGGTTTACCGCATCGCTGTTTTCTTTCTCGGTTTTCATCAGGCAGCGCGGTGCCTGACCATATTCGAAGGCATAGACGATGGCATTATCAAAGGCGAAGAAGCCCTCCAGGTAGCCCAGCAGGCTGGCATAGAATTGGCGGGTCGCTACTGCGTCGATCACCGCCGATAATCTTTCGACCTGAATATTCATTCCGCCCCCGCAATCATTAATAAATTAACAATCAATCTTTCCCAACGTATCAGCGACCGACATTGGGCCAACAGGCTATAAAAAGCATTCAATTGGCCAGAATGCAAGGGTGTTACTGTTTACATGTTAATCAAATCACAAGTTGGACCCTTGCAACGATTAACCACACAATACGAGTTGGTTAATATCTTAACAATTTCGAGTTAAGCGACGGAAAAGCGTTGGTTCGCCCAGCCAGGCTGAATTATGCTGTGGTTTCGATGCCCAAATGCGCCAAGGAGAGAGCATGACCACTAGTCTGATGATCGCCAACCGGCAGGCCTGGTTTGGCAAGGGCAGCATCCAGCAACTGATCCCACTGCTCCAGGCCGAGTCGCAAACCACGCTGCTGTTCACCTGCCGATCGTTCCTTAACGGTCCCCTCTATGCTGAACTGGCCCCGGCGCTGACGCCGTTGCTGGTGGGCAGAGAAATTGTCGCCCATGAGGCCTCCCCGCAAGAAATCGACCAATGGGTGGCACGCTGGCGAGGCCAGGTGCAAAGAGTGGTAGCCATCGGCGGAGGTAGCGTGCTGGATGCCGCCAAGGCGTTCGCTGCCCTGATCGAACACCCGCTGCCCACCCTGCGTTATATGGAAAAAGTGGGTGACAGCAAAATCAGTGGCGCAACGCTGCCGTTGATCGCCATCCCCACCACCGCAGGCACCGGCAGCGAGGTAACCCAAAACGCAGTGATCACCGATACTCAGGTCACCAAGGTGAAAGCCTCATTGCGGCATAACAACTTTGTGCCGCAGGTGGCGATCCTCGATCCTGACCTGCTGAAAGGAGCGCCAGACCATGTACTGGCCTATTGCGCTATCGATGCCTTCACCCATCTGTTTGAAGCCTACCTTTCCAAGACCGCCAGCAGCCTGTCGCGCGAGATGTCGTTGAGCGGCATCCATCAGTTCCTTTGCGCCTGGCCGGTGCTGAAACAGAGCGATGAGGCCCGCGAAGCGATTATGCAGGCTTCCTATCTGGGTGGACTGACGTTGAGTATGGCGGGCTTAGGTGTGATCCACGGCATCGCGGGCGAGGTTGGCGCATTACGTGATTACCACCACGGCCAGGTCTGCGGCCGCCTGCTGTTACCGTTCCTTGAATTGCTGGGGAAAAGCGAGCAGCCGCAACAACGTGCATTAATGACCGAACTGGCCCTGCGGCTATTCCCTGAAGAGCAGGACAGCCCGGCGCGCTTTTTGATCGACTTTATCACCCGCCACGCCATCGCCCCGTTCTGGCAGGACGAGCTATCCCTTAGCAAGGCGGAACTGGCCATCGTACTGGAGAAGTCCAACAGCAAGAATTCCTGGCTCAGCTACACTACCGAGCAGCGGAGGTTAATGATCGATGGGGCGTTCTTGATTGAAACGTAATGATGCGCTAAACGGGCGCAGCATGCGGCTAATCGGGCGCAGCATGCAGCGCCCCTACGGTTGAACATGTGAGACTTCAACCACTTCGGCTGCATTGCCACTTTGTCATCATTTTGAATATAATCAGAATTGGCGGATCGCAGGAGCACAACAATGAGTTTGGTTGACTGGATTTTAGGCGGCATCGCCCTAGGGCTGATCGTCGGCGCGCTGATGAAGATATTCGGCAAGAAGAAAGACGATTAATGCGGTGTTCCCCCTCTGCATTCCTGTCTCTTATACACAACTCGGCATCTTACTGTTTTTTATGGGAATTATTTCAAGCGCATCAATAGGGCGCTCGGAAAAATTCTCTTTAAAATCAGCCTGCTATGTTTCTCAAATTACGGCCATTTGACCGCAACTTGAGATGTGTATAAGAGACAGGAATGCAGAGGGGGAAGCCGTTAAATGCGGCTCAGGCAGTCCAACGCTACCGCTTTGAAACTGTCAAAATTGTCACTGCCCAGCAGGCGGGTCATCGAACGTTCGCGCACAAAGGTGACGAACAGATCGTAGATCGCCATCGCTTCCTCGTAATCGCTTTTGCTGATCGCCAGCAAGAAAATGACGTGTGCCACCTCGCCTTCTCCCCATGGAATACCTTGTGGCGCCAGTAGCGTGACCACCACGGTCTTTTTCGCCAACAGCCCCAGAGAGTGCGGCAGAGCAATCCCCTCCCCCAGCAGGGTAGAAACGATCGCCTCCCGCTCAACGACCGAAGGGTAAAAATCGCTGCCCACATAGCCTTCCTGCTCCAACTGAGCGCAAACTTTGCTAAACAGCTGCTCCTGCGTTAGCGGCTCGTTGACGATCATAAAGTGGCTGGCATCAAAGAATTTTTCCAACATGTACGGTTTGGTGCGATCGACCAGTACCAGCTTGCCCAACTGCTCTAGCTGATACTCCGTTGGGAACGGCGACATCACCACGACCGGCTTGTTCTTCTCGCTGATGCGCGCATTGGAAATGATAAAATCTTCGTCGATACTGGCGAGAATTTCGTAATCACGCAGCGAAACGATGCGCGTCACCACCAGCTGCGGATACTTGCGCGCAATCTGCGCCTGGATCATCCGCACCGTGGAGTTACCGGTATCGCACACCAGCATCACCTGCGGATGGCGCTCATAGCCAATGTTGTAGTGCCGCTCCAGGCCGACGCCAATATGCAGCACCAGGTAGCCGATTTCGTTCTCGCTCAGGGTATAAGGCGTGTGTTTGCCCCAGCTCGAAACTGCCGCCAGCGTCACATCATAGGCCATCGGATAATGCTGCTTGATGTTGGCCAACAGCGGGTTCGGGATATTGATCTGGTATTTCACCCGGGTGATCATGGTTTTGATATGGGTGAGTAGATCGGCCCGCAGCTGCTTGTCGTTCTGCAGGTTGTAGTTATAGTGCGAGTTGATGTAGGACAGGATGTAATCCACCAGCGCCTCTTCATCATCGGCGTTGATTTTGGTCGGCTGTACCTCCTGCACCCTTCTGGCAGCTATGTTGACCCGCAAATAGGCCTCTTCCGCTGCCGCAATCTCTTTACCCGCGGCCTTGCTCAGTTCACCTGCCAGCCAGGTTGACGCTTTACGCACCGCATCATCACCGTCTTCCACGTCAAAATCCTGCAGCGGATAGCCGTCCGTGATGCGCCGCAGCGCCACGGCACAGTAGAAAATCAGGTATTGCTCACCCTCATCGGTCAGACGAATGGCATATTGCGACAGCAACGGGTGCAGCAGCCCGGCAAAGGTCAGTACCTGCGGCTGATGAAGGATGTCATTGTTCAGCAATGGGTTTTCCGCATCCGCCAGATGCAGTTGAAACAGCAGATCGGTCAGGCAGGAGCGGATCGCCATTTCCGCACCAAACAGCTTCATACCGTAGCGCGGCTTGGTCTCGATGGTTAACTGATAATGCGCCAGGCGCTCCCTCACCTCAGCCATGTCGTTTTGCAGCGTACCCCGGCTGACAAACCATTCATCGGCCAGATCTTCGAGCTTCATCGAGAAGGCTGAGGTCAAAAAGCGAATCAACAGATAATGCACCCGCTCCTGCGCGCTGCGCGGCGTGGCGTGCTGTTTACGTTCCCGATGCTGGAGTGCGCTAAACCGGGCCTGATCATCAACCTGCAGGCGATATCCTGCCCCGCGGCTGTGGACAAACTGCGCACCATAACTCTCCAGAATATCGTTCAGCGCGGTGATATCTGCGCGTACCGTGCGGGTAGACACGGCAAAACGCTTTGCCAGCTCGTCCTGCGGCAAGGTTTCGGACTGCAAAGCATCGAACAACGATGCCAAACGTGGGTAGGGAAATCTCACCATTCTCTTTCCGTTATGAACGTGCCCGCCTGAGGGGGTCAGGCGGGCAACTGGTTACTTCGCAGCTGGCAAGAACACCATTTGTGAAGGGCTGCCCACCGGGGTGTAGCCTTCAACAAAACTGAGCTTGCCGCTGAGCTGGTCTACGCTAAAGCGGGTTACGTTATCGCTACGCTGGTTCATGGCATACAGATAGCGGCCACTCGGATCCAAAGTGATGGTGCGCGGATAATCGCCTCGCGTCCAGGTCTCTGCCACCGGTTTCAGTTCGCCCTCGCCGCTTACGCTGAACTGCGCAATGCTGTTGTGCAGACGGTTAGCGACATACAGATTTTTACCATCCGCAGCCAAGGCAATGCCAGCGGCAAAGCTGGTACCCTTATAATCGGCAGGCAGAGTTGAAACTGCATGTAATTGTTTCAGTGTCCCCTTTTGGCTATCAAAGCGGTAGCTGGTAAGTGTAGATGCTTCCTCGTTGATTAGTAGGACAATTTTTCCATTTGGGTGAAATATGAAGTGGCGCGGGCCAGCTCCAGCGGAAGAGGCGGCGATCCACGGCGGATCGTTCGGCGTCAGCTTGCCGCTGGCGGCATCGAAACGCCATTGGTAGATGCGATCCAGCCCCAGATCGGTAGAGAACACAAACTTGCCGCTCGGATCGCTGGCGATCATATGCGCATGTGGGCCATTGTGATCGCTGATGGCAAAGCTGCCTTCCACTGCGGCGGCAGGTTTGGCCGCGCCGGCAGGGCCAACATCTTGTTGCACAGAACTGGCTGGCCCCAATTTACCTTCGCTGTCCACCGGGAACGCCGCAACGCTGCCGCTGACATAGTTGGCCACCAGCAGATGACGACCATCCGGCGTCAGAGAAAGGTAAACCGGCCCCGCGCCTTGTGAATCCACCTGATTAAGCGGCGTCAGGCTACCGTCCTGTGGGTTGATGCGATAGGCGACAATGCCCCCGTGCTGGGTGCCATTAAAATCTGCCACTTCGCTGGCAACGTACAGCGTCTTTCCTTTGGCATCGGTGACCAACTGGGCCGGATTAGGTAGGCTGCTGACCAGCGTCTTGGCGCTCAGTGCCCCGGTTTTCGCATCCACCTGCATGCGATAAACCCCTTCACCGTTCGGGTTATAGGTACCAATATAGGCAAAATGAGACGGCGTGGGTTTCATTGCATCCTCAGCATGTAACGCCGGGCTGGCGATAGCCAACAACGCCAGGGACAGCGCGCTCCACAGCGGAGCGATTCGTAATTTCGAAGCCTGCCAGTTTCGCATAGTTATCCTTTTGACCGATAGATAGGGACAAAAAGATGCCCCTCACCCTAGCCCTCTCCCGAAGGGAGAGGGGACCGAACGTGCCACAACTTAACTCCAGTATCCAACCGCCACACCTAACTACAACACCGTACCAACCCCCCTCAAGATGGTTAAACAAGCCACAGACTCACTCCTGCACCTGATAACAGCTCCGGACAGCTCCCTCTCCCAAAGGGGACCGAACGTGCCACAACTTAACCTCAGTATCCAACCGCCACACCTAACTACAACACCGTACCAACTCCCCTCAAGATCGTTAAACAAGCCACAGACTAACTCCTGCACCTGATAACAGCTCCGGACAGCTCCCTCTCCCTGTGGGAGAGGGTTGGGGTGAGGGGCAACGGATTTACCCTACCAGCCGCTTGGTGATCTCCAGCAGAGTTTTGACATCTTGCGGGCGAGTATCGCCACTGGTGGAATCAATGATGGAGCTGTAGATATGCGGGATCACCTGCTTAACACCGGCTTTCAACGCAATCTCCAGGATCGGTTCGAAGTTTTCCAGATCGATACCCCCGGTCGGTTCCAGCATAAAGTCATGCTCGGCACAGGCTTTCGCCACGTACTCATATTCGTCCTGATGCTTCAGGCCACCCATCGGGAAATACTTAATCGAGCTACCGCCCATGTCCTTCAACAGTGCAATGGCAGTCTCTACCGGCACGATGCCATCCGCTGCCTGAGCGCTCAGCGGCCCGGTAGAAATCTTCACCCAGCCCACACGGCCGGTCGGAGAAACCAGGCCGTTCACGACGGTTTGGTTTTGCTTCAGCAATGCACGGCTGGCACCGACGCCGGTGAATACCTGGTTAACATGCTGGGGTTGGACTTGCTCGGAGATCAGGCTGACCATATTCGACTGCTTGGGATCGCCAGCCCCCAGGCCCACGGAAAGCGCGTTCTCGATCAGGCGTGCATAACGTGACATATCCGCCACGGCACTCTCAACGTCTGGATAGTTTTTGGAAAGAACGCCCACCAGCACGTGCCCCTGCGCCGCATTATAGATGTCCTGCGCGTTGGCTTTTGAGCCAGCCAGCACGTTGAGGCAAACACGGTCTTTATAGTAATTAGGCTTAAGCTTCATGCTTGGTTCTCCGTAAACAGATTTTTAATACAGGTAAAGACGGTCATCAGCTGCTGCTCGTTCACGCTGCGGACATCCACCTCAATCTTGCCTTCGTTGGCCTTGTAGCCACGGAAATAGATGGCGATATCACCGGTTTTCAGCCGCTGGACGATTTCCACAGTCGACATCCCCAACACCGCTTCATCAAAGGTAATTTCAACGCGGGCAATATCGCGCCCTGCGCTGTCCCAGACGGTTTTGGCGCTGATGCCATTCAGGGTATTCAGTTGGCTGATAAACGGCGTCATGCGCTCTACCATTTGCGCACCAGTGGTTTTCTCCGACGTCAGGTAGCTTTCAATAGCCTGCGTCAGGCCAAGGATGCCCTCTTTGCCCACTTTCATCGCCCGGCCAATACCGCCTGACTGCTGCTTCACCCACTCTACGTATTGCTTCTTGCCGATCACCAGCCCGCTGGTGGGCCCTTCGATGGCCTTGGCACCGCTGTAGATCACCAGGTCGGCCCCCATCTGGTAGTAACACATCAAATCTTCTTCAGCAGCGGCATCGACGATCAGCGGCAGGTTATGCTTACGTGCCACCACGGCTGCCTGTTCGACGGAGAGAATGCTTTTCTGCACGCAGTGGTGAGACTTGACGTACAGGATGGCGGCAGTCTGCGGGGTGATGCTGGCTTCGATCTGTTCAGGGGAGCATTCGTTGGCATAACCCGCTTCCACCACCTTACCGCCGCCAAGGGCGACCATGGTATCCACCGGCGCACCAAAGTTGACGTTATGGCCACGCGGCAACACGATCTCGCGCGGCTCGTTCACCGTAGCGGAATGCAGGTTGACCAACAGGTTGGCGTTGTCCTTGACGATCACCGCCGCCACCGACTGGGCAATACCGGCAGAGGCGCAGGAAACAATCACCGCGTCTTCCACATTCAGCAGGCCAGCAATATAGGCGCCGGTCTTGTTGACCAGATCCTTGATTTCAAAGTAATGATTCAGGCCGTAATCCACGGCGTCAATCACCTCCTGGCGTGGCGTAGAAACGCCGAGAATGGTCATGCGACCGGAAGTATTGATCACCTGCTTTAAGTTATATTTTTCATAGACTGAAGACATGAGCGGCTTTTCCTTGATCGGTTAATAGGACTTCTCCGGCCACCACGGCAGCCAGCGGTACCAACAGTTGTTCGCCATTCACGGACTCCCCTTCGGAGTCGGCAAACACCTGCGGCCCCTGGCGAAGATCAAAAATGGTCAGGTCGGCATCAAAGCCGGGTTTCAGCTGCCCCTTGGTAGTCAGGCGCAACGCCGCAGCGGCATTTTCCGTTACGCAGCCAATGACCTGCGCCAGAGAAAGCCCAACGGTAAAGAATTTGGACATCACCGTCGCCAGGCTGTGCACTGGGCCAGCCAGACGGTTGCGGCAGTAGATATCGGAACTGATGGTGTGCGGGAAGATCCCCAGCGCGATAGCCTGGCGGGCAACCTCAAAGCTGAAGCTGGCCGAACCGTGACCCACATCAAGCAGCACCCCACGTTTTAACGCACGTTGGATCGACTCGCGCAGCGTACCGGCCGGGGTCAGAATGCGGTTCGGTTTGCCGTTGTAGCAGTGGGTAATGATGTCGCCCTGGGTCAGCAGATCGGCGATCTCGTCCAGATCCGGCGGGTTGTTGCCAATATGCACCATCAGCGGCAGTTGCTGGTTTTCCTGTTGGATCTCTTTAGCCAATACCAACGGTTTGGTGCCGTTCTGGCCCACGACGCTGCTGCTCATACGCGCCTTGATACCAATGATAAATCCCGGCTTGCCATCGATGGCCTGTTTGACCTGCTGCTTATTGATATCCGCCATATCGGCCAGTTCATTCTGCCTTAGCAAACCAATGCGCGAGATATTGAGGAAGGCAAAGACGTTGGTTTTGGCGCTGCGCGTCAGGGCATAGAATTCATCGATATCGTCGGTGCCGGTGCTGCCAGCATCCACCACCGAGGTGACGCCACTGCTCACGCCCACCAGATCCGGGTCGTCATGATAAATCGGTGAAGAGGGATAACAGTGTACGTGAGAGTCGATCCAGCCAGCGCTCAGGCGGTAGTTCCCCGCCAGATCCAGTTGTTTGTGGGCACTGGCATCAGCCGCCAACTGCCCGACGACGGCAATCTTACCCGCCTCAATAGCCACATCGGCCAGTGTGTCGTCCACCAGCCTGGCGCGCCGGATGATTAGGTCATACATACTTCGCTACTCCTTGCCAAGCCCTGGGTGGTTAACCCAGGGCTTGGGACTTGATTAAGAAATGGCTACCGGGAAGAATGCCCCCAAGATCATGGCCCCCAGGATCGCGCCGCCGGTGATCGGCTTGCCCCAGATGTAGAACAACAGCGCGCCCAGCAGGGATCCCAGACCGATCGGGATCGAAGCGGCCATGGCAGACAGGATGATCAACGGCCCAAGGAAACGCCCGGAAGAGTTACCCGCCCCCATCATCACGTCCGCCCCATAGGTGGAGTTGCTCTGATTGATGGTAAATTTACGCGCCAGGATAATCAGGTAACCAATCGCCAAGCCAATGACCAGGCCAGTAACCAGCGAGGCAGCAAAGTTGGCTACCGGGAAAACAATCCCCGCGCCCAGCAACAGCGCAGGAACACCCAGGCCAACCCCGGTCTGGATCGCCCCGCCAATATCCAGGATCCCTACCAGAGAACCTTCGATAATACGGGCGAACAGGAAGCTGGCACCGAACGCCGCCACCGCACCGTAAACCCCGGTGTCCATCCCGGCACGCAGCATGGAAACGAAAGCCACTTCGTTAAACGCGCCGATGCCATACAGGTAATACATGTGTGTCCCGGCGAACACGCCGGACGAGAGCAGGCCAACAAAAATCGGGAACGACCAGTCGGCATACCAGAAGCCTTTGTCTGCTTGTGCTTCCATCATTCAGCTCCTTATTTTCCGCTCAGGGTGTTATGAATGGCATCCAGCCAGCCAGGCACGCCCAGGCTGAAGGATTCGAGAACTTTCATATCAAAGCCGCGGAAGAAGCCGCTCAGCACGAACAGCAGCACAATCGCCACCATCATGATCTTGGTGACTTTATTCCAGCCGCTTTCTTCAACGCCCTTGCCAATCAGGATACCCAGCACCAGACCCGGTACGGCGTTACCCATGATCAACTGCGCCAGACCACCGAAGATGGTGCCCCAGAAGCCAGAACGTTTGCCCGCTTCAATCGCCGCCAGCCAGAAAATCACCGGCATGACGGTGTTCACCAGCAGGTTGGCCGCGGGAACCAAGACTTTGATGGCCGTAACCTGCAAGGCCGCAGGCACTGCCGAAGCGGTGGTGTTAAGGAAGGCCACGACCAAAATGCCGATGATCCCACACGCGATAGCCATCTTTTTTGGATCGTGCATGGTTTCCGCAACGTTGCGGTTTTTGATCATCAGGGCTGCCGCGCCCCAGTTAGGAATAATGCGATGGTCAACGTCCTGCGTAAAGGCCCCCGCCGCCACAGAAGACGCCCAGGCGTTGAAGAAGAAGCCCAGACCAAATGAGAAATGAGAAGCCGGATCGCCTTCGCAGGAGTTCAGCTCACCCAAGGTACGGAATGCTCCCATACCCTGCGTCGTCGGTGCGTGGAACATACGTGCGGCACCGGCCCCTACACCGACGCCAACCAGCCCGCCGATAATAATCGACTTAAATAAGATGATTAAAAACATCAGAATATCCTTCTTATGTCATGCCCAGTGGATCCCAAGACGCAGCCATAGCGGCTATAGCTTGAAACACGACGGATATAACGTTTTTATTTCTGGGTGAAGACCACCTTTTCGGTATTGATGATCGTCACGTTCACGGTTATTTCTAATGAAACGGCATAGCTTTTTCTTTCACGCGCCAGGAAGAAGAAAAGAAATTTTTCTTTGGTGGTTCTCTCTTCCGCCTTTAATATTTTGACATCCTGCGGCTCGATGCGCAGCAGAACATTATTGGTGGATTTTAAAATCACGCCCTGTACATTAGCTAATGCACCGGCAAAGGCTTTAGCTTTACTATCGCCTTTGCCCTCCACGTTAACCGAGGTGGTATAAGTTTCTTTCATTACGGATTGCCGTATTTTTTGACATACGCTTCCACTAGCCGCTGGCCTAATTCTTCTTTATCCATAAAGCCAAAGCCTAATACGTTGCAGCCTTCGTTAATTGCCGTCACGCCTTCTTCGATAGAACGCATACCATATCTGGATTTATAGCCATATTTGGTTTGTGCGGTGATCGCCCCAGCGCCGCCGCTGCCGCAGAAGGAAATACCCAGTTGCGCATTCTCTGCTTTCATCACGTCACCCAGTTTCATATCTGCCGCCATACCAGGGATCACAATCACCTTGGCACCTGCATTTTCAACGCCTTGGCCCACTTTCTGGCCTTTACCCAGCCGATCGCCGATCACTACGGTAATTTGTCCCATGGGGTTTTTCTCCTGAATAATTTTAATGAATCAAACGTTATTGGTCGTTATCTTTAGCCACTTCAAAATGAACCGAAAGCAGATACGCCTCTTCAATCGGTAGCGTGGCAAACTTATTTACCACTCGCTCTGCCAGTTGCATCGATCCGGCAGAAATTTCATCAAACAGTGATTTATCAACTTCCGGCAAGGGCTCACCCGTTATTGAGCGCAACACCATTGCACGGATATGGGATTCCAACATTTGTTGTTGTACCGCATTGGTGTAAATATTCTCTTCACCCAACATGGCCGTAATATCGGCCAACAGTTGAGTGGTAATCGTTGCGGCCTCACTGATGTCAGTCTGTTCCCTGTTACTTACCGAAGCAGTTCCGTCATTCACTTTGCAGTCACCTCTGGATCCAGCTATTTATCCGTTAACGGTAAAGCGCTTTACCTTTACCCGCTTTCTTTGATGTCTTTACCCTAACTCTTGGGGCATTGCTTGTGTAGCGCGTTTTTTTCCAGTTCGAACTGGAAATTAAGTGACGCCAGGGGATCCATTTCGCAAAATCGGGGGTTTTTACGCTAAGTAAATGAGATTGCAAAAAGAGTTTGCAACGCAGAGTTGCCAGTTGGTGTCGCGGCGCAAAAAACTTCGTGATCGAGATCTCTTTCTTTTCCGGCCCTAACAGCCTACTATCAGTAGGACAAACCGACATTTTTCACACCCCCGCTCCCAAAGGTGCGGGGGTGTTGCTTTTGTGTTGTTTTCCGAATTTATGGCGCAGAAAGGGCGCCCTTTGATTGGACTGGAGAGTGGAATGACCAAACCAACCATTACCATTAATGAGCTGGATGCGGAACGCCTGGATGCGCTACTGGCACAGCCAGCCTTTGCCAATACTGACGTCGCCGCCGCGCTGAACGCTGAACTGGATCGCGCTGACATTGTGCCGGCATCGCAGATCCCTGCACACGTCGTCACCATGAACAGCCGCGTACGTTTTCGCGATCTGCATACTTCAGAAGAACATGTGCGCACGCTGGTTTACCCTGCCTCTCTCAAAGACAGCGCTGAACAGCTGTCGGTGATGGCACCTCTGGGTGCAGCACTGCTGGGAATGCACGTGGGTAAACAGATCAATTGGCAGTTGCCAAACGGCGAAGAAGCCCGCATTGAAGTGTTGGAATTGCTGTATCAACCTGAGGCTGCGGGCGAGTATCACCGCTAAGTCAGGTTTCCGGGCGGCCATTCAGCCGCCCTGTTTGCGCCTTTACAGGCAAATCGCAATCAGCACTACCACCAGCAGCAACACGTAAATTCTGGCGTGTAACCTGTCATCTACGCAGGGCAACACCCGTTTGGCAAACACGATCCCCGCGATACCCGCCACCAGCAGTAACCCCAAAATCAACAGATTCACATAGCCGAAATAGTGCGGCCCGCTCACCTTCCCCATGCCGAGATAGCTATACAAAACCGTCGCCACCACCGCGACCGGGATCGATAGCGGATTGGCCGCACTGACGCAGTGCTTCATGTCATAACCCTGACGGCGCAACAGTGGAACGGTCATCACGCTGCCCCCCACCCCCAGCATAGCGGCAATCACGCCAATTAATGGCCCACCGACCCACACCGTCGTCCTGGATAACGCCGTCTTGGCGGGTTTGGTCAGAAATCCTTTGCGCAGCAGACAGTCGGCAATGGTCATCACCATATAGAGAATAAACAGCCCGCGAATGGTGGTGTCTGCAAGCTGCATCGCGGCAAAGGCACCGATGACCGCCCCCGCGCCGATATAAAAGATCAGCGGAGTGATGGTTTCACGCAGGATATTGCCACTGCGCCACTGGGTAACGCTGGCATAGCTGGCGTTTAAAATCATGACCGCCGCCGAGGTGGCCACGGCAATATGCATCGCCTGATCGGCATGATTACCGGAGGCGGAAACCACATGATAGACAAAAGGCACCACCACAAAGCCACCGCCAAAACCGAACAGAATGGTGGTCATGCCGGTCAAAAAGCCGGTAAACAGCACCAGTAAAATATCAGCCATCACCCTGCAACTCCTCGCTGTCATTGGTCAGCTAGCAGGATAGGCGGCCACCTTATGGCTTGCACACTATCATCGGTCAACTATCATAGCGTTTCGGCCAAAATGATAAGGTAGGCTATGCGCAATATCTCCATTGATTCCCTCGACCACACGCCAAGATCGGTAATTGCCATTGGCACCGACTATCCACCGGACTATCTGCTGCCCTTGCATAGCCACCGGCGTGCGCAGCTACTGTATGGTGCCACCGGCGTGATGCAGGTATTTACCCAGCAGGGAAATTGGGTGGTGCCACCGCAGCGCGCCGTATGGATCCCGCCGCAGGTCGCACATGAAGTCAGGATGATGGGAGTGAGCACTCGCAGCCTGTATATCGAGCCGGACGCGCTGATCGCGCCCATCGCCGAGGTCTGCCAAGTGGTGAGCGTAACCCCGCTGATGCGTCAGTTGCTGATGGCCGCCGTTGATATGCCGCTGGTGTATCAACAGGAAGGACGGGATGGAGCCTTGGTAGCGCTGCTGCTGCATGAGATTGCCCAGATGCAGGCATTACCGCTGCATATTCCCCTGCCGGAAGATCCCCGGCTCAGCGCTCTGTGCCAGGCCTTTTTACGCCAGCCAGACGCCCACGCGCCACCAGGGCTTTGGGCCGCCAGCCTGTATATGAGCCTGCGCACCTTTAGCCGCTTCTTCCGCAAGCAGACCGGGATGTCGTTTTCGCGGTGGCGTCAACGAGCCTGTGTGGTATTGGCGCTGGCACGCCTGGCGGCGGGCAACAGCGTTACCCAGGTAGCAATCGAGTTAGGCTATGAGAGCAGTGCGGCCTTTTCGGCGATGTTCCGCCGGGTGTTAGGGTTGGCACCGTCTTCTTATCTGGGGTGATAGCAATGACCGCCATCGGCGGTCACCGAGGATATTCTGACGTTTAGCGGAATTTTTTATGATTGGCATCACGGGTTTGCTTGAAGTCCTGCGCCACTTTGCGCGCGTCCTCCAGCTTGCCCTGATTCGCCAGCGCCATTGACTGATCGATCTGCCCGATCAACGTCGCCAGCCCTTGACGAAACTCCTTCATCTCCGGGCTGTCTGGCGCTTTACTTTCCAACTTTGGCGGTGTGCCTTTCTGGGCATCCGTGGCGGCAGCGCGCATATTCTGCAGGCTCTGCTTGAAGGTATCGGTAGAGTCGGTGTTTAGTACGGTTTTGTAATTGGCGGCCAGGGTATCCATGTCATCAGCCAGATTGGCCGCCATCGCCCACGAACTGGCTCCCAGCAGCGTCAGTGCTGCCAATACTTTCAATGTCTTCTTCATGCTCACCTTCCAGTTATTGTTTTAGTTAACCCGTTATAAACATAGGCATGGAAAGGTAAAACCGATACCTGATATTTGTAAGGAAGGTTGAAACGGGGAGTTGGGAGGAGCCGAGATACCCCTCACCCTAACCCTCTCCCAAAGGGAGAGGGGACCGATCGAGTTGAGCTGAAAGTATCATGATTCTTCATAAGCACCAGTTGACTCACCTTGGACGAGGGGGCGTTCGATGTTGATGATATAGCCTCTTTACTTCCCAAAAAAACAGAGGCTAACAGCTCCCTCTCCCTGTGGTCATGAGCACCGGCTGACTCACCTTGGACGAGGGGGCGATCGATGTTGCTGATATAGCCTCTTTACTTCCAAAAAGCAGAGGCTAACAGCTCCCTCTCCCTGTGGTCATGAGCACCGGCTGATTCACCTTGGATGAGGGGGCGATCGAGGTTGTTGATATTGCCTCTTTACTTCCAAAAGAGCAGGGGCTAACAGCTCCCTCTCCCTGTGGGAGAGGGTTGGGGTGAGGGGAATTACTGCCCTGCGATCTTCATTTCCGGCAGCAGCACGGAACCGCACTGGATATTGCTGCGCAGCTCGATATCGCTGCCGATGCTGACGATATTGCGCAGCATATCTTTCAGATTGCCAGCAATGGTGATCTCGCTGACTGGATACTGGATCTCACCGTTTTCTACCCAGAAGCCAGAAGCCCCACGTGAGTAATCGCCGGTAATCCCGCTGACGCCCTGCCCCATCAGTTCGGTGACCACCAGACCGGTGCCCAACTGTTTGAGCATGCCCGCAAAGTCATCGCCCTGACCGGCAATGCGCCAGTTATGGATCCCGCCCGCGTGGCCGGTGCTATGCAGCCCCAGTTTACGCGCGGCGTAGCTGGTCAGCAGCCAGGTTTCCAGCACGCCGTCTTTGACGATGTCACGGCGCTGGGTGCGTACGCCTTCGCTGTCGAACGGCGTAGAGGCCAACCCTTTCAGCAAGTGCGGATGTTCTTCAATGGTCATCCACTCCGGCAGGATCTGTTTACCCAACGAATCCAGCAGGAAGGTAGATTTGCGATAGACGCTGCTGCCGCTGATA
The DNA here is from genome assembly GCF_003668775.1 of Serratia sp. 3ACOL1. Taxonomy (NCBI): domain Bacteria; kingdom Pseudomonadati; phylum Pseudomonadota; class Gammaproteobacteria; order Enterobacterales; family Yersiniaceae; genus Serratia; species Serratia sp. 3ACOL1. The sequence goes on from NZ_CP033055.1 coordinate 3,837,514, forward strand.
GCCCCGACCAGGTGGCCAAACAGACCAGTAGCCACTTCTGAGGCGAACAGCACCGGCGCTTTCATGGTTGACAGCTTGCGTGGGGAAAGACGCGCCAGCGTACGGCGGGCACATTCCTGACCAACCCACTCAGGGCTGGCCATATCACCCATCGCCCGGCCAATGGTGTAGGCGTAATCCCGTTCCATATCACCATCATGCTCGGCAATCACACAGCTGGAGAGCGAGTGACGGCTGGAGCAATAGCTCTGCAGCATGCCGTGGCTGTTGCCGAAGACCTTGATACCGTAATGGCTGTTGAAGCTGCCGCCTTCGGTATTGGTAATCCGCTTGTCGGCCGCCAGCGAAGCCTGCTCGGCCCAGGCTGCCAGCTCGATACCGCGTTCGGCATCCAGCTCGGTGGGGTGGAACAGGTCCAGATCCGGCGCATCAAACGCCAGCAGATCTTTTTCCGCCGGGCCAGCGTGGGGATCTGGTGAAGTGTAACGAGCGATATCCAGCGCCGCCTGCACGGTGCGGGCAATGGCATCCGGATTAAGATCGGTGGAAGAGGCACTGCCTTTACGGTTTTGATAATAGACGGTAATGCCTAACGCACCGTCGCTATTGAATTCGACGTTCTCCACTTCGCCGAAGCGGGTGCTGACGCTGATACCGGTGGTTTTGCTCACGGCAACTTCTGCCGCATCGGAACCGGCGCGTGCCAGCTCCAGTGCCTGTGAAACGGCTTGTTCCAGCGCTTTGCGCTGCTCTGCAACTTGGGTGACTACTTTCATCAATCGGCCATACTTAATCAGAAAATCGTTGAGAAAAGTGCCGTGTCGGCATGGTTTTGCGCGCAATAACGCGCCAAAATAATTTCAGGCTGCGCCCGCTGGCCACAGCCCGATGTACTTTTGAGTCTAACAGGAACCGCGTGGAATTTCGCATAAAGCCGGCAACCTGTTAGGATTAGCCTCTTTTTAACGGAGCCTACCATGAACAAACAGCCTGAAGACTGGCTCGACGAAGTCCCGGAGAACGAAAACGAGGACGATGACGAGATTATCTGGGTCAGTAAAAGTGAAATTAAACGTGATGCCGAAGCGCTGAAAGACCTGGGAACCGAACTGGTTGAACTGGGTAAAAACGCCTTGGAACGCATCCCGCTGGATGAAGATCTGCGTGCCGCCATCGAACTGGCGCAGAAGATCAAGAAAGAAGGCCGCCGCCGCCAGATCCAACTGATCGGCAAAATGCTGCGTGCTCGCGATGTCGAACCGATCCAGACTGCACTCGACAAGCTGAAGAACCGCCATAACCAACAGGTTTCGCTGTTCCACAAGCTGGAAGCGCTGCGCGATCGCTTGGTAGCAGAGGGTGATGACGCGATCCCGTCCGTGCTGGATCTGTATCCACAGGCCGATCGCCAACAGTTGCGCGCCCTGATACGTAACGCACAGAAAGAGCAGGCCGCTAACAAGCCGCCAAAATCATTCCGCCAAATCTTCCAGTACTTACGAGAGCTGGCAGAGGCACAACAGTGATCGTCAGCGGCATCGCTGCGGGATGGACCCCGTTCATCCCCGCTGATGCGTCGCTGTGCTGCTCGTTTCACGGATATTGAACCGCAGGTTGCCCTCCAGCTCTTCCTCCGCTTCTTCAAACAACAGAATAATGGCACCAAAGCGGCGTTTGCTGCGGGCGTTGAGATTGAGAAATTCAATCTCGACCGGCAGGCTGATGTCGCCGGTCACCACGTCCCACAGCGCGTCCAGGTTGGCGCCAAATCCTTCACCCAGTGCAAACCGCTCGGCAAAGTGGCGATAGAACGCTGGCAAGTCCGCGATCTGGTTAAAATCGAACTCTATTTTTCCCATCGGCTCACTCCATCCGCATGAAGTTCTTATAATGGTCGCGCGTGACATAAATCAGACCGTCACTGGAATACAACAGCCGATCGGCACCGCGTCGGCCGCATTGGTAGTTGATATCCGCTTCGCGCCATATCCGGTTGTTGGCGGTCGGTAACTGCCCTTCACGGTTGGAAAAACGGTCGCCGCCAATGGCCTTGCCCGGCAATACCTTGCACAGATTACCGTCACGCGCATCCCAACCCTGCTCACGAGCCTGTTTTTTGGTGATGTAGTAGTCAGGCAGGCGCTGGTGCTGTTGCACATAGCTGACCACCCGCTGCTGCTGCGTCAGTTGTTCAATGCTCTCTGCCGCCGGGGTCGAATCGTTGGTCAGTGCCCGATCGCCCTCCCCCTGCAGCGCACTGAACCCCGCCACCAGCAAAGCAATCAACATCGCAATAAGCGTACGTTTATTCATACCGTCCCTGCATATATAGCAAAAATTAATGAATCAAAGATGACCAAGATGTAACCATTTCGCATCCAAAAGGCCTGACGCCCGAGCAAAAACCGCGATTGATACGGAATTATTATGGTTTGTGAGGCCTTCCTGCATACATTTTAGCCCCCGTCGTCGGGGGACGTAAACCATGCAGTATAGCCTTTGGCGGGAAAGTGAAGATATCAATCAATCAGCGCGTGACGGTAGCGATGCAGCATATCGGCCAGGCGTTTTACCGGCCCGGTGACGCTAAGCGGAGCGAGGTTATCCACCAGCTTTTGTTGATATTCATTCATCTCTTTGAGTAACCGATCGTAGTAGTAAGCCCGCTTCACATCGTTCTTGGCGGTGACCACGTGGTCGGCGGTGCTGCGGATCTGTTTGTGGAACACCGAAAGCTCTTCCCGCTCCGGGATCTCGGTCATCTGCATCCGCTGGTGGGCAATAATCAGGTTGAGTGCCAGCCGGTATTTGGCAATGTCGTTCGGGAACATCATCAGCAGCTGGTTCAGGCGCTGATAGAGCGCAGGCAGATGGTTTTCCTTACGGCGCGCCGCCTTGGTGGTCAACGCCGAAACGGCGCTGCTGACCAACTGATTCATCAACGTGCGGCCGGTGCGCTCACGTGAGGTATCACGGATCAGGAACAGCACGATCATCGCCACAAAGCAGCCGATAATCTGGCCGATGGCGCTGTCGATAAACGAGGAGACATGGAAACTCATCGGATTGCTTAACACGATGATGTTAATAGTACTCGCCAGGGTGCCTAGCGATCCCAAACGGCGTTTCTGCACTTCGATCCCGATGACAAAGGACATGATACCCAGGCTCAGGCACAGCAAGAACATGCTTTGCTGGGTCTCTGGCAGAATAAACATATAAAACAGCGCACCGAGCGGCAACGCCACCAGCACGCCCAGCAGGAAGTCGAGCGCCATCATTTTTGGATTTGGCGTGCGCATCGCCAATGCGGTCACTACGGCGATCATCACCATACAGCCGCTGCCGGACGTCCAGCCGGTCCACAGCCAGAACAGGCAACCTATTGAGGTCGCCGCCCAGGCTCGCAGCCCGTTGATCATCGCATGGTGGCCTTCCGCCGACGGCCGCTTCACCACCACTTCCCCGGCCAGTATCTCGTTTTCTACCGCGTTGATACCGCTGTTGGTATGCACGCCTTTTGCCACCAGCAGATAGCGCGTCGCCGCGCCCACCCAGCCGGTGACCGTTGGCAGATGTTCATCACTACGGTTGGTTGACAGCACCTGACGCACCAGCTTCAGGCGCTTGCGAACTTCCTGCGCGGTTTCCGCCGGGACCATCAGCAGCTCGCGGATATTTTCCTTCACCACATCCGGATGATTGAGCAAAATCAGGTAGGTTTCACAGGCCTGGGTGATCAACGTCAGCGAAAGCGTATGCAGCGCATGCAAGCGGCTGTTGACCCGCTGCCAGCGTGACGACTCCAACATCAAGTGACTGCGCATCCCGTTAATGGCGGTGGTGCTTTTAACCAGATCGCTCCAGGCGCGGTCGATCTCCTCTTTCTCTGCATCGCTGATACACATCTGCATCAGCTTGTACTGCCCCACTATAAGTTGATCTACCGAGCGATCGATATCCTGTTTGATCGAACGCGGGGAAAACAGCAAATCGGCCAGTATCGCACTAAGAATACCGAGTACGATCTCGCTACAGCGCTCTACGGCGAACTGTGGCGCGGCCAGCAGTGAAGTGGTGGTCGTTGCGGACGTGACGATGATAATCAGCGCCGTGTAGCCTGCCAGACCCCAGGCATAGGAGTTTTCGACCTTCACCAGCGAGGAGATCCAGACACAGACCCCCAGCCAGACGCAGCAAAGCATCAACATCACCACCGGTGCACGGGCGCAGGTAACGATAATCAGTAAACCGACAAAACAGCCGATAAAGGTGCCGATAATACGCAGCCAGCCACGATAGCGGATCGCGCCTGAGAAAGGTTCCCCCCGGCGGCAAAGGCCGGGCCGGCAGCCACAATGGCCGCCGTCAGCACCGACCAGCGCGGGGTTTCCAGATTAAGGTGAAAACCGACAAACAGGGCGAAGACAATCGCAAAGCTGAGCTTGCAGGCAAACCGCAGACGCAGAAAGGTTGGGCTGTTCATTAGCCGAACTCACGCAACCGATGCATCAGCCGGATAAACGGCGAACCGCTGTCGATGCTACGATCGTTCTTGCCAGTAATGACCACGGTCGCAGTGGTGCCCGCCGGATAAGAGTGTTGCTGATCTTTCTCATCGAGGATGATTTTTACCGGTACGCGCTGTGCCAGACGCACCCACTCCAGGTTGCTGTCGATCGACGCCAGCCCCTTGCTGTTTGGGGTACTGCTGCTGTTATTCACCGCCGCGGCCAGGCTATCGACGGTGCCGTGCATAATGCGGTTGCTGCCCAGCGGGGTGATCTCGGCACGATCGCCTTTGCTCAGCCCTTCAAGCTTGGTTTCTTCCAGATAGGCGATGACATAGAAACTGTTTTTCTTCACCAGCGCCACCGCAGTAGAACCACGGGTGATAAATTCCCCCGCATGGACGTTCAGGTTGGTGACCCAACCGTCTGCTGGCGCTCGCACTGTGGTCCGTTCCAGATCCAGCTGCGCCAGATCGCGCACGGCGATCGCCTTGGCCAACTGATGCTGCACGGTTTGCAGCACGTTATTGGATTGGTCGATCTCTTCTTGTGACATCGCCTGGATCCCCAAGCGTACACGGCGGCCCGCTTCACGCTTCTTCTCGGCCGCCAGCGTCTGATAATAGGCCACATCGGCGTTGGCTTCGGCCAGTGCCTGTTGGTAACGTGGCTGGTCGATCACCATCAGGATCTGGCCCTGTTTCACCAACTGGTTGTCGGTGATCGGCACGTCGGTCAGCAAGCCGCTGACGTCCGGAGCAATCGCCACCACGTCGGCGGTGAATTTGGCATCACGCGTCCACGGCGACTCGGTGTAAAACGCCCAAGCCTTGAACACGGCGATAGCTGCCAGCAGGACCAGCAGCAAGGTGATCGCAATGCGGATTATTTTTAATGACAGAGTTTTCACAGCAGCCTCAAACGAAAAGACACGAAATCAGATAAAACAAACAGCAATACAGCGCGGTATTGAACAGCGCCGGATGCCAGACAAAATCGTAAATCCCGGTCGGCTGCAACAGGCGGCGTATGACGAAGAACAGGGCCAACGACGCTAACAGCTCAAAAAATACCGGTGGGAACGACAGTCCAAAAATGACCATAACCGGAAGCAAACTCATCACTTTATCCTTAATTGTTTACTGCACCGGGGTTTTCCCTGCTGATTTCACATTCTATTTACATTCTAGCGCACGGACGCCAAACGTTATGATCTGGTAGTTGACCAGGCCATAAACCTGAAAAAGGGTTAAGCTAACAGCAGGCTTCCGCGAGAGGGAATGTATGGATGACCGGAGGGATCGCGCAGCCACGGCAGTATACCGCGGCATGGCTGACCACGCTCAAGCGTTCAGAAGATCTTTACACCCGACGCGTTATATTAGCCTGCTTACTATCAACTCATCTATAATCTGTGATCTAAATCACTTTTAAGCCAGAGTGAACAATGGAAAGACTAAAACGGATGTCCGTGTTTGCCAAAGTCGTTGAATGTGGGTCATTTACCGCGGCGGCACGCCAGCTCGACATGAGCGTTTCATCCATCAGCCAGACAGTGTCCAAACTGGAAAATGATCTACAGGTGAAGCTGCTCAACCGCAGCACGCGCAGTATCGGCCTGACCGAAGCCGGTAAAATCTACTATCAGGGCTGCCGCCGCATGTTGCAGGAAGCCGCCGAGGTCCATGAGCAGCTCTATGCGTTGAACAATACGCCCATCGGTACGCTGCGCATCGGCAGCTCCTCCACTATGGCGCAAAACGTCCTGGCGACCATGACCGCCGACATGCTGCAAGAATATCCTGGCTTGACGGTTAATCTGGTCACCGGCATTCCAGCCCCAGATCTGATTGCCGACGGCCTGGACGTGGTGATCCGCACCGGCGAACTGCAGGACTCCAGCCTGTTTTCTAAACGCCTGGGCTCGATGCCGATGGTGGTCTGCGCCGCCAAAAGCTACCTGACTCAACACGGGACACCGCAAAAACCGGCGGATATGGTGAATTTTTCCTGGTTGGAATACAGCGTACGGCCAGACAGTGAGTTTGAATTGATGGCTCCAGAAGGCATCAGCACGCGTATTTCCCCGCAAGGGCGCTTCGTGACCAACGATTCACAAACCATGATCCGTTGGCTCAAGGCCGGAGCAGGGATTGCCTATGCGCCACTGATGTGGGTCATCGAAGAGATCAAACGCGGCGAGATTGAGATCCTGTTCAAGCGCTACCATTCAGAACCCCGCCCGGTTTACGCACTGTACACCGAGAAGGACAAGCTGCCGCTCAAGGTACAGGTGTGTATCAATTACCTGACGGAATACTTTAAACGCGTGGCGGAAGTGTATCAGGGCTATCGCTGAGGCTCCCCTTTATCCCTGGAGTTCACTCCAGGGTAATCAGTTTGCTCTAGCTGATATATAGCGTTTACTGCTATAAAACCGGTTACTCATTTTATTAATGCTGATTATCGAAAGTATTTACCTTCATTTGATTCCTATTCTCTACTGAGAACTCTGCTGTATTCATTCGGGTTAACCGATCGATTATGCGGAAATTTCCGCCAGAGTTGCGGGTAATAAACCACCGCGATAATTGTTTGAAGCATATCCTGCCAATTCAACCAAAGTGCCCATTCTGCTAGCGCTTTCGCGTGCTTGCTTACGCCCCTGCGGGTGTGATTTATTGATGAATTGGCGCGGGTGCGCCCCATTATCATTATTGCCATAAATAATAAAAACCAGGCTTCATTATTCATTATAGGAATCACCATGGAAAAGATCTCACGTACGCACCTGGTATATGCCATGTCGCGCGATAACGCCCCTGTGGCCACCGTTGCCAGCGGCAGCGACGTTTGTTTTGAAACCTGTGACTGCTTCGAAGATCAAATCGCTTCCGAACAGGCCGCCTTCACCGAACTGGACTGGAGCCGCATCAATCCGGCTACCGGGCCGGTTTACGTGCAGGATGCAAATCCCGGCGATGTATTACGGGTAGAGATTAAACGTATTACTCCAACCAGCCATCAGGCGGTCATGGTCACTGCTCCGGGCCTGGGCGTCATTGGCGATGAGATTCAACAACCTCAGATCCGCACAGTGCCGCTGGAAGACGGCTTCGCACTGCTGCCCGGCGGCGTTCGTTGGCCGTTAAAGCCGATGATCGGCGTGATTGGCGTCGCCCCAGCCGAAGAGCCGGTCTCCTGCGGTACACCAGATGCCCACGGCGGCAACATGGACTGCAAAATCATCACCGAAGGCTGCACGCTGTGGCTGCCGGTTAACGTTCCCGGTGCGCTGTTTGCGCTCGGCGATCTGCATGCCGCAATGGGCGATGGTGAAGTCTCGGTATGCGGGCTGGAAATTCCCGGCGAAGTGGTGGTGAACCTGAGCGTAGTCAAAAACCGCGCGTTGCCAACCCCAATGATGAGCACCGCCGATACGCTATATACCCTGGCATCCGCCAAAACGCTGGACGAGGCGGCCGAATTGGCAACGCGCAATATGGCGCACTTCGTGGCGGACTATAGCCAGGTCTCGCTGGCCGACGCCATCAATCTGCTGAGCATCACCGGCGATCTGCAAATCTGTCAGGTGGTCGATCCGCTGAAAACCTGCCGTTTCGCACTGCCACGCAGCGTTGCCGAGCAGTTAAACCTCCAGCTGGATTAGGGATAGCGCCATGTCTGTAGAACAATTTGGTTATAAGCAGGAACTGCACCGTACCCTCACCCTGAAAGATCTGGTGATTTACGGCATGATCTTTATGGTACCGATTGCGCCGTTTGGCGTGTTTGGCTACGTGTGGGAAGGCGCACAGGGCATGGTGGCGCTGGCCTATCTGATCGGTATGGTGGCGATGTTCTTCACCGCCATGAGCTACTGGTCAATGTCCCGCGCTTTCCCGGTTTCCGGCTCGGTCTATGCCTATGCCCAGCGCGGCATCCATGAAACCGTCGGCTTCTTTGCCGGCTGGCTGATCCTGCTCGATTACATCCTGGTGCCGTCGTTGCTGTATATCGTCAGCGCGGCGGCGCTCGGCCCGATCCTGCCAGAAGTACCCGCCTGGGCGTGGATCGTGACCTTTATCGTGATCAACAGCGCGATCAACCTGGTGGGGATCCAGTTTACCGCCAAGGCCAATCGCTACATCTTGGTGGCAGAGATCGTGATCTTGACCATCTTTGTGGTGATGGGCCTGACGGCGCTCTATTCCGGCGAAGGTGCCGGTGGCCTGACGTTGAACCCGCTCTACAACGCCGAGAAATTCAGCCTGCCGTTGGTAATGGGTGCGGTGTCGATTGCAGTGCTGTCGTTCCTGGGTTTTGACGGTATTTCAACACTGTCCGAAGAGAGCAAAGGCGGAGCCGATGCCGTAGGGAAAGCCTCGCTGTATGCGCTGCTGTTGGTAGGGTCGCTGTTTATCCTGCAAACCTGGATTGCCGCCGATCTGGCAGCAGGCCAAAACTTTACCAATCTGGATACCGCGTTCTACGATACCGCCAATCTGGCGGGCGGCTCCGGGTTAAAGCAGGCCACCATCTGGGCGACAGCACTCTCTTGGGGGATTGCCAATGCGTTAGTCGCGCAGGCCGCCATCTCCCGCATTCTGTTCGCCATGGGGCGTGACCGCCAATTGCCGAAGATCCTGGCCAAGGTGCATCCACGCTTTAAAACCCCTTACGTCAGCACCCTGCTGGTCGCGGTGATCTCCCTCGGTTCCGGGCTGTACTTCAACGGCAGCATCGACAACCTGAGCCGGTTGGTCAACTTCGGGGCGCTGATGGGCTTTTTGATCCTGCACCTGTCGGTGATTAACCACTACATCATCCGCCAGAAGTCCAAGGCCTGGGTAAAACACCTGTTGTTCCCGCTGGTCGGCCTGTCGATCATCGCCTTTGTGCTGTACGAGATGGATATCGAAGCCAAAATCCTCGGCCTTAGCTGGCTGGCGATCGGCATCGTGTATTACTTCGTGCTGCGCGTAGTGCTGAAGAGAGAGCCGGTGCTGAAGCTGGAGGACTAAGCCAGCAATCTGCCCCTTCTGGGGCAGATTAATCCAATCCTTTGATGACATTAACAAAACGGCCCGCTGCTCATACCCCTCTGCCCGCCTCTAGGTTATGCTCGAAAAAATCCCCCTGTATCAGGAAAAATCATGAAGAAAATCATACTGGACTGCGACCCGGGGCATGACGATGCGATCGCGATGCTGCTGGCATGGGGCAACCCAGATATTGAACTGCTGGCCGTCACCACCGTCGTCGGCAACCAGACTCTGGATAAGGTCACGCGAAATGCGCTGGCAGTGGCACGCATTGCCAACATCACCGGCGTGCCCTTTGCCGCAGGCTGCTCGCGGCCGCTGGTACGGCAAATTGAAGTCGCACCCGACATTCACGGCGAATCGGGCCTCGATGGGCCAGTCCTACCGGAACCCACTCTGCAACTGGCCGATATCCATGCCGTCGATCTGATCATTGATACCATCATGGCGCACCCACCAGGCACCGTAACGCTGGTGCCCACCGCAGGCCTGACCAACATCGCCATGGCGGTGCGCAAGGAACCCCGCATTGCCACACGCGTGAAGGAAGTGGTGCTGATGGGCGGCGGTTACCACGTGGGTAACTGGAGCGCAGTGGCTGAATTCAATATCAAAATCGATCCAGAAGCCGCGCATATCGTGTTCAACGAACCCTGGCCGTTAACCATGGTTGGGTTGGATCTGACGCATCAGGCGCTGGCCACACCAGAAGTTAGCGCGCGCATCGCCGCCATTGGCACCGGCCCTGCGAAATTTGTCGTCGAACTGCTCGAGTTCTTCGGCCATATGTATAAGCAGGCGCAGGGTTTCACTTCGCCACCGGTACACGATCCCTGCGCGGTCGCCTATGTGATCAACCCCAACGTGATGACGGTGCGTAAGGTGCCCATCGATATTGAGCTGACCGGTACCCTGACGCTGGGAATGACGGTTGCGGACTTCCGCTTCCCGGCCCCGGCGGATTGCCATACCCAGGTGGCAGTGAAGCTTGATGAAACCGCCTTTTGGGATCTGATTGTGGATGCGTTGCAACGAATTGGTGAAGTTGAGGTTTGAGGCACGGTTGGGAGTAAAGTGTCGTGCAAACGCCCGACACTTCATTCAAGCCGGTATTATGCGTAGTATATTGAAAGTGATCTTTGTTATCGGATGTCTCTCATGGCTTACTCTATCGGCGAATTTGCCCGGCTTTGCGGAATAAACGCAACCACACTACGCGCCTGGCAGCGTCGTTACGGCCTGCTTAAACCGATGCGCACCGATGGTGGGCATCGCCAGTACAGCGATGATGATGTCCAGCAGGCGCTCAAAATTCTCGACTGGGTAAAAAAAGGGGTAACCATCAGCCAGGTGAAACCCCTGCTTGCTCGCCCTGCAGAAGGCCAGACAAACAACTGGCACACTCTGCAAGAGAGAATGCTGCAGTTGCTTAAAGAGGGAAAAATCGAATCGCTGCGCCAGCAGATTTACGCTTCTGGCCGCGAATATCCTCGCCCGGAGTTGGTCACGGAAGTACTGCGCCCGCTGCGCAGTAAAGTCTCTGCCAATATTCCAGCGATGATGACCCTGCGCGAGATCCTGGATGGCATTATCATATCCTATACCTCATTTTGCCTCGAAAGGGACAAAAAAGCGGCAGGGGATAACTATCTGATCACCGGCTGGTACCTGTCAGACCCGTGTGAAATCTGGCTGGAAGCCCTGAAGCGTACTGGTCAAGGGCAGCACATTGATGTCCTTCCTGTTCCGCCTGCCAGTCTGGCTCCGGAGCTGTTTCCTGAACGAAAATGGCTGCTTATCATGACAGGTAAACTCACCCCCGCCCGCAAACAACAGATTGAACTGTGGCAACAACAGGTGATGTCTCTTGAGGTCATTACACTTTGACGTTGTTCTTCCGTTAATTATCACAAAAGTTTGAATATTTATTTTTCACCGGGATGCTACCTTTTTCCTGTTTGTTAATCCCTACAGGAAATCATGATGAAAAAAGCTACCGGCCTTATTCTATTAACCTCTATGGCAATGGCTCCTGCCGCATTCAGTGCCCCATCTGGCACGCTGAGCGTCCATATTCTGAACCAACAGACAGGTATTCCCTCGCCGAATGTTACCGTCACGCTTGAAAAAGAGCAGCAAAACAGCTGGGTCACGCTGGCTAGCGGTAAAACGGACGAAGACGGGCGTATTAAATCTCTCTATCCACAGGACCAAGATATGCTGCCAGGCATTTACAAAGTGACCTTCAAAACCGGTGACTATTTCCACCAACAGCAGCAAACGTCGTTCTTCCCGGAGATCCCGGTGATGTTCACCGTCACCAAGACCAATGAAAAACTGCACATCCCACTGCTTTTAAGTCAGTATGGATACTCTACCTACAAAGGAAGTTAAAGATAAAGCATGCTCATGTTGCGCAGTTAACCGCATGAGCATGCAAACTTAATACGTTGAAGCTACTGAGAAAATAATTATCACCCTCCCAAAGTTGGACAAATAGAAATAGTTGTGTAAGTTTTAACTATGCAATAACGCTACGTTGTTCACTTCCAGGTGAGGCTCATGAGCTCTATGCCATCCATCATCAACAGGTTTGTTGATTACTACAGCAAGCTGGATAACCAGCCGCCATCTGCGTTGGCGGAGATCTATCATGCTGATGCCAGGCTGAGCGACCCGTTTGGTGAGCATCAGGGTCTTTTGGCGATCCAGCGTTACTTCACTCATCTCTTGGCCAACGTAAAGCATTGCAGCTTTACCATCGATACCCCCCTCTGCGAAGGCCATCGTTTTGCCGTAACTTGGGCAATGCATTGGTCTCACCCGCGGATTTCAGGGGGAGAAACACTAGTCCTCGCAGGATGCTCAATTGTCGAGGTGCAGGACAACCTGATTATTCTCCAGCGCGATTACTACGATGCCGGGGAGATGATTTACGAGCATCTTCCCCTTCTTGGCTGGGCGGTGCGAAGTGTAAAAAGGAGAATGCGCTCATGATGACCGTCCTCATCACCGGCGCAAGCTCCGGCATTGGCGCCGGGCTCGCGAAGTCCTGGGCCAATGACGGCTGCCACGTCATTGCCTGCGGGCGAGACCGGGCCAGGCTGGAAGCACTGCAACAGTACAGCTCGAATATCACGTTACGCGTGTTCGATATGACGGACAGGGAGGCCTGCCGTCTGGCGCTTGCAGATTGCACTGCCGATCTGATCGTTCTTTGTGCGGGAACCTGCGAATACCTGGAGCAGGGTGTGGTGGATGCCGCTCTGGTGGAACGTGTGATGAGTACCAACTTCCTGGGGCCAGTGAACTGTCTGGCCGCACTGCAGGCCCAGCTCCTTCCAGGAAGTCGCGTGGCGCTGGTCAGTTCGATGGCACACTGGCTGCCGTTCCCACGAGCAGAGGCGTATGGCGCGTCAAAAGCCGCCCTCACCTGGTTTGCCAATAGCCTGCGCCTTGACTGGGAACCCAAAGGCATTGCCGTCACGGTGGTTTCACCGGGCTTTGTGGATACACCACTTACCCGTAAAAATGATTTTGCCATGCCCGGCCAGGTGAGCGTCGACGATGCCGTAAAGGCGATCCGTCGCGGGCTGGCGAAAGGGAAAAAGCACATCGCCTTTCCCACCGGATTCAGCCTGGTCATGAAGCTGCTTTCAGGGCTCCCGAATTTCCTTCAGCGCAGGCTGTTGCGCAGGATGGTTCGCTCATGAACATCGCCATTATCGGTAGCGGTATCGCAGGTCTCACCTGTGCCTGGCGGTTGGCCGGACATCATCAGGTCACACTTTTCGAAGCGGAACCCACGGTGGGTGGGCATACCGCCACGGTAGATGTCACCACGCCGCAGGGCACGTATGCCATCGATACTGGGTTTATCGTCTACAACGACCGCACCTATCCGCGCTTTATGGGCCTGCTCAGCGAGCTGGGCATCAGCGGGCAAAAAACGCAGATGAGCTTCTCCGTACATAATCCGCAAAGCGGGCTTGAGTATAACGGCCACACCCTCACCTCGCTGTTTGCACAGCGTCGTAACCTGGTTAATCCGGCGTTCTGGGGGCTTCTGCGAGATATCATGCGCTTCAACCGCCTGGCAAAAGAGGCGTTGGCGGGCGACGTTAACGAAAACGCCACACTGGAGACTTTTCTCGAACAGCACGGCTTCAGCGCGTTTTTCGCGCGTCATTATATCCTGCCGATGGGGGCTGCCATCTGGTCCTCGTCGCTGCAGGAGATGCGCCGCTTCCCGCTTCCGCTGTTTTTGCGCTTCTTTGAGCATCACGGCCTGCTGGATGTTACCCAACGTCCGCAGTGGTATGTGGTGCCCGGCGGTTCTCGCGAATACGTACGTGCCATTTTGACCCAGTTGGGTGACCGCCTGACCCTGCACCTCAACGCACCGGTACAGCAGGTCACCCGCCACAACGGCGGCGTTGAAATCCAACTTGCGCAGTCGAGCCACACGTTCGACCAGGTGATCTTCGCCTGCCATTCCTCACAGGCGCTGGCGATGCTTGCTGATCCTACTCCTGCGGAAAGCGAGGTGCTGGGCGATATTGGCTGGCAGCATAACGAGGTGGTTTTGCACAGCGATCCACGCTGGCTGCCGGTGCGCGAGCGTGCCTGGGCAAGCTGGAACTATCGCCTGAGCGAACGGGACCAGGCCAGCGCCTGCGTCACCTACAACATGAATATCTTACAAGGGTTACCTGAGGGTAGCCCTCTGTTCTGCGTCACCCTGAACCCGGAAACGCCGGTGGACGAGCGCTACGTCTGGAAACGCTTTGTCTACGAGCACCCGATGTTTAACCCAAAAAGCTGGCGCGCCCAGTCGCGCCGCGGCGAGATTAACGGTCACCAGCGGAGCTGGTTCTGTGGAGCTTACTGGTACAACGGTTTTCACGAAGATGGGGTACGCAGCGCGCTGGACGTGGTGAAAGGGATCGCTGCCGGGGAGGACCTGTAAGATGAACAGCTGCCTTTACCATGGAGTGTTACGCCATCGTCGCTTCCAGCCGAAATCACACCATTTTCGCTATAACGTGTTTATGGCCTGGATCGATCTGGACGAGCTGGATGCGCTGCCGTCGGCGGGGATCCGCCGTAATCGCTTTGCCGCTGCCGCCTTCCATGATGCGGATTACCCACTCGGCACACCGCTGAAAGAGAACGCCCTCGACAGGCTGCAAACCCTGACCGGGGAACGTCCCGATGGCCGCGTCATGCTCCTGACCCAGCTTCGTTATTTCGGCTTCCATTTTAATCCGATCAATCTCTATTACTGTTATGACAATACGGGCATCCTGCGCTGGGTACTGGCCGAAGTGCGCAATACCCCGTGGAACGAGCGCCATTACTATGCAGTGGATGGCCAGGCGGCTCGCCCGCAGCCGAAAGCCTTCCATGTCTCCCCGTTTAATCCGATGGATATGGTCTATCACTGGCGCTTCAACGCCCCCGGTAAAACGCTGCATATGCATATCGAAAATCATCAGGAGTCGAAGGTGTTCGACGCCACGCTCGCGCTTCGCCGTGAGCACCTAACGCGCGCGACCCTGAGATCGATATTGCTGCGCATACCGCTGATGACCCTGAAAACCGTCCTGGCGATTTACTGGCAAGCGTTACGGCTGTGGCTTAAACGCGTGCCGTTGTACAACCATCCCGTTAGAAGGAGTTAGCGCTCATGACCGATCCTGCCTTTGCGCTTGAATCCGATATCCCTCGTAACGCCCGTATCGCACGCTGGCTACTCTTTCGTTTGCTGAGCGGTATCCGCGAGGGCTCGCTCACCGTGCGTGAAGGACAGCAGACCCTCCATTTTGGCGATGAATCTTCCGCGCTGCGTGCTGAAGTGCAGATCCTCGCGCCGGGTGTTTACTGGCGTCTGCTCACCGGCGGCAGCCTCGCCGCGGCCGAATCCTGGATGGAGGGTGAGTGGGAGACGCATCAGTTAACCCCGCTTTTGCAGATCCTGGCCCTCAACGGCAAGGTGCTGGGAAGGCTGGAAAGTGGTTTTCACCTGCTGGGCAATCCCATGGAGCGGCTTCGCCACTGGACGCGGCGTAATTACCGCAAACAGGCGCGGGAAAACATCTCCGCCCATTACGATCTGGGTAACGAATTCTATGCGCACTTTCTCGATGAAGATCTGCTCTACTCCAGCGCGCTGTTCACTGCCGACGACCAGGCTCTCTCCCAAGCCCAGCAGGCAAAAATGGAACGCCTGTGCGAACAACTGGCGCTGACCGCAGGCGATCACCTGCTGGAAATCGGCACTGGCTGGGGGGCAATGGCGGAATACGCCGCCCGTCACTACGGTTGCCGCGTCACTACCACGACGCTGTCGCGGGAGCAGTACATCTGGGCTACAGAGCGGATTGCCCGCGCTGGATTGCAGGACAGAGTTCAGGTTCTGCTGTGCGACTACCGCGACCTGACCGGAGAATTCGACAAACTGGTATCAGTTGAGATGATTGAAGCCGTGGGTAAACGCTACCTGCCGGATTTCTTCCGCACCTGTCAGGCGCGCCTGCGCCCGGGCGGCAGAATGGCGATTCAGGCCATCACCATTCAGGATCAGCGCTACCACGACTACAGCAAAAGCGTCGATTTTATCCAGCGTTACATCTTCCCCGGCGGGTTCCTACCGAGCATCACGGCAATGAGTGAACTGATGACGCGTCACACCGATTTTGTCGTCCGTAATCTGTTCGATATGGGGCCAGACTATGCCCGCACGCTGACGCACTGGCGGCAACGTTTTCTGCACGCCTGGCAGGACATTGAAAAGCTCGGTTTCGATGAAAGGTTCCGCCGTATGTGGCTGTACTACTTTGGCTACTGCGAAGCCGGTTTTAACGCACGCACCATCAGCGTGGTGCAACTGACCGCAGAGCGCGTATGAACCGCTCTGTGCAGGTCGTGCTGATGGCTCTCGCGTTCGATCTCTACTGGACTCTGGTAGTGCTGTTTCGCGAACGCGGCCTGTTCCTGTGGCTCGCCCTGGCGATCCTGGCCTGTCTGATGCTGTCGCCTGCACACCGTGTTTACGCCCTGCTGCTGGCCGCGGCGGGCTGCAGTCTGGATGCTCTCTGGGTGCTGACGGGGCTGATCGGCTTTAACAGTGACGCGCTGTTGCCCGTGTGGATGATGGCGCTGTGGCTGATGTTCGCTACCGTCTGGACCCACTTGACCCTCACGACCACGCTGCCGCGGTGGATGTTGGCTTTGCTGGCAACCGCTGGCGGTCCCGTAGCGTATGTGATTGGCGAACGTCTGGGTGCCATGACTTTCCGGGAGCCGACCTTTATCGTCGTCAGTTGGATGGCACTGGGTTGGCTGGTTCTGATGCTGTTGTTCCATATTCTGACGGGGAGGCGACATTGAGAGCCTCTTTACTGATGTTGCTGTGGTTGGCGGCCATCTCGCCCGTCGCCCATGCCGCCGACTGGTTAAGCTGGCGCAAAGTGGGTGATGCCAGCCTGACATGGGGGCCGTTTACCGTTTATACCTCCCAACTGAGCACGCCGGATGGTCGGTATCACGGGCCGGAGCAGGATCAGGCGCTGATTATTACCTACAAACGCGACATCGATCGCGACCAACTGGTCGAAGCCACCCGTGACCAGTGGCAGGCGCAGGGTATCCTGGAGCGCGAACCACAGAGCGAAGCCTGGCTGCGCATGCTCCAGTCACTCTGGCCGGACGTCACGCCGGGCTCGCAGCTCACCTTTGTTCTCAAGGGTAAGCAGGGGCAGTTCTGGTATCGCGCCTCGGCGGCAGAAAAAAGCTTTACCCCGCTCGGCCCCAGCCAGTCTGCAGCCTTCAGTACCAACTTTCTGGCCATCTGGCTCGATCCACGCACGCAATATCCCGAACTACGTCAGCAGTTGATCGGAGGTGAGAAATGAAACGCATTCTGACACTTGGCCTGGCATTGATGATGCTTCTGGTGGGTTGTAGCACAGACATCAGCGACTATCGGCATCAACAACCGCCGCTCGATATCTTCCACTACTTCCAGGGAAAAACCGAGGCATGGGGCATGGTACAGGACCGCAGCGGAAAACAGCTGCGCCGCTTCCACGTGGAAATCACTGGCAACGTCATCGGCGACACGCTGACGCTAAATGAACACTTTGTCTATGACGATGGCGAGAAGCAGCAACGGGTGTGGCATATCCGGCGCGTCGGTACCAATCGCTACGAGGGCACCGCAGGCGATATTGAAGGTGTGGCCAGTGGCGTGGCGGAAGGCAACGCCTTTAACTGGCGTTACAGCATGAACGTGAAAGCCAATGGCAGTACCTGGCTGCTTCACTTTGATGACTGGATGTACCTGCAGGATGACACGCATCTTTTTAATAAAACAGAGATGAAGAAATTCGGCATCACTGTCGGTCAGGTGACGCTTTTCTTCACCCGAAAAGAACGGTAAGAGGATCGCGACATGAATAAGCAACCCGTCATTGGGATCAGCGGATGTTTAACCGGCTCGACCGTGCGGTTTGACGGCGGACATAAACGCATGAGCTTTGTCATGGACGGGCTGGCACAGTGGGTGACCTTCAAACCCATCTGCCCAGAGATGGCCATCGGCCTGCCCTCTCCCCGTCCGGCACTGCGCCTGGTTCAGACCACCGAAGGGAATTTCCGGCTGCACTTCAGCCAAGCTCCTCACGACGATATGACGGAGAAAATGGCCGAATTCACGGATTCCTATCTCTCACGTCTGGACGAACTGTCGGGCTTTATCGTCTGCGCCAAATCGCCGAGCTGCGGTATGGAACGCGTACGGTTGTACGATGAAAAAGGCAATCGCGGGCGTAAAGAGGGCGTGGGCGTCTTTACCAGGGCGCTGCTGGAGAAATACCCGTGGTTACCGGTCGAAGAAGATGGCCGCCTGCACGACCCGGTGCTACGGGAAAACTTTGTCGAGCGCATCTTCGCCCTGCACGAGTTGAACACCCTGAAGGCCAACGGCCTGACCCGCCATGCGCTGCTGGACTTCCACAGCCGGTACAAACTCCAGCTGCTGGCGCACCACCAAGCAGGCTACCGAGAAATTGGACCGTTTGTCGCCTCGTTGCACGAGTGGGAAGACCTGGATGCATTCTTCGTGGCTTATCGCGAAAAACTGATGACGATATTGAGAAAGCCCGCCTCGCGCAAGAACCACACCAACGTGCTGATGCATATTCAGGGGTATTTTCGTAACCAACTGAACCCGCGTCAGCGCGGCGAGCTGAATAACGTGATCCTCCACTATCGCGAGGGGCTGCTGCCTATACTCGCACCGCTAACACTGCTGAAGCATTACCTAGGCGAATACCCAGACACCTACCTGCTGACGCAAAAATACTTTGACCCCTATCCGCATAATTTGGCTTTGCGGCTGGCGGTTAATTAAGTGCGTATGATTTGTGGCCGAACTGCTCGCGTTTTTCGGCCATAGGTATGAGCAGGCTCAGGGGGGATCTAACCAGGTTACCCCCCCCCACTAACGCTAATCTAGTTTTGATAGTCTGCTCCGTGCCAGGAGCGGACGTTGCTAACATTGTACTATGTAGAATTAGAGGAGCAGGTCAATGGCAATAGCTATCGCGATTCAAGGGAAATGTGAAGTCGTATAATTGGAAGTATTTCACTTTTATAGTTTTTGGGAGCAAAAATACTAAACAATATAGGGTCAATATCCAAACCGAGATTAGATATATCTCCATTTTTATCAGTTGTGAATTGATTAAAAACAGATGATATTATCCGGCTATATGGCCCACAGTTATTCACCGGTCCAAAATTACTTAGGCAGGTTATTTTCAAACCAATTGCAATGTTATTCTCAATCATCTCTTCCATTAATGTTCTTTTCCATTTTCCATGTATCATCAAATAAAAAGAAACAATCTTCTCTTTTTTATTTACAATTTCAACCCCATCGGAAAATATCCGAAAAGCCTCTATATCCCAGGTTATTTCACCTTCTAACTTACCGATAGCTATAACAGACCTTGGGTCATCCGTATACAAATGCAATTCAATATTAGTCTTGTGCATAAATATGAATGCATCACCTAACATATCCATTTGAGAGTAAATACCAGCTGTTTTATAATCAATTAGATAGCCATCATCTTTTTCTTTGAAGACATCTAAAGGAACAAGGCACCACATTTTCCATCCTGAAAAATAGATGGCAATTTTTAGCGGAAGCCCATTTATATCAGCATATTTTTGAAGTTTTGTAATATAATCTTTCTTCAGTTTAAATTTTTGGTCTGGGGATTTATTATGGCAATTCTTCACCTCCACAAGAATTTTTTCTTGATTATTCAATATCAATCTATAATCAGGGGCCTGTATGTCCTCCCCCCCAAAAAAAAGCTCTCCAGAATCCTCTTGCTTAAGAAATTGAACTTCTCCTAATGCTCCAACAACGTAAGCAAAAAGAGCTTCAGTTCTTTTCCCATAAGCTAACGTTTTATTTTTAAAAGAACCTTCAAGAGATTTTTTAATTCTCGATATGAAAGCATTTAATGCTAACGGATCATTAACACTATAATGATGTTTCAATGAAAGCGATGAAAACAACTCAAGTGTGTCAAATTTTTCAGGATCTCTATTTTTCTTTTTCATTGTAGATATTCTTATTTGAATGTTAACGCTTGTAACGCAAGGGTAGCGGATATTTGAAACGATTACCAATTAACACCGCTTAGGGCATTGGCATTTAAACTGCATAGTAAGTGATAACGACCGCTCTTCGCTCTTAGTTGACGATCACATTAGGCTATTAGCTTTGGCCCCACCCCTCCAAGGGTCAGGGCTTGATACAGTAAACCGCGCTTATTACGCCGTGCCACCCACGGTAAGTGAATCCAGCTTCAGTGTCGGTTGGCCAACGCCCGCTAACCGACTCTGCCCTTCCTCTTTCGCCCGTAACTCTGGCTGACGTGGCGACGTATCTGATTAGCCCGAGCGTCATCCGCCCCCTGTTTTTATGCATCTGCATAAAAGCAAAACCCGTAACTCACCTTTTTCATCATAATTTTTATCATTTTCGATAACATTTGCTAACCAGCACGTCATAACATCGATTTTTTTGCCCTCCCCGGGTTGGCATTTTATACAAAGCGTCAGCCCTGTTTGCCGAAGAAAGATGTGAAATTTTGCGCATTCTTGCACCGTTGCCTTTCCCTATACTCACCACCATCAGTAAATGTCGGTGAAGGGGCAACCTATGCAGCAGGCAAAAATCACACACCTCTATCAGAGTTTACAGCAGAGCGTTAACCGCCGAGCTGAGCATACCGCCCTGTTCTTTGAAGGCCATAAATACAGTTATAATCAGTTAAATCATAACGTTAATTTATCTTCCGCCTGCCTGAAAGAAAGTTTTAACCTCGTCAAAGGCGATGTGATCGTCTTGGCCCTGGGTAACCGGCCTGAATTCTGCTCGCTGTTTTATGCGGCAATGGCGCTGGGTATTATCGTGGTGCCGTTAAGCACCAAGTTAAAATCGCAAGACAGCCATATCATCCTGTCCAGTGTTAATGCCAAGGCGGTTTTTTACGATCCCAACAGTCAGCCGTGGATGGCGACGCTGGACCCCGTGAAACAAAGCCATGTGGTGTCGCTGGCCGATTGGCAACTGATGCTCAGTAATGCAGATGACCAAAAGGTGATCCACCCCGTAGAGCCTGCCGCCATCGTAGCGGATGACATTGCTGCGATTATTTATACTTCCGGCACCACTGGCTCCCCGAAAGGAGCAGCGCTCACTCACGGTAACTTTATTGCGGCTGTCACGGCTTACCAACAGGCTCTCAAGTTAACCGAACAAGACAGCGCCATCCTGCCGATCCCTATCTGCCATATTACCGGCCTATCGGCTCTGCTCTGCCTGTTTATTCACCTTGGCGGTACGTTACATTTGCAGCAAAGATTCAATGCAGAAGAGATTTTAAAAACCGTCAGCAGCCATAACATTACCTTCCTGCATGGTTCACCAACAGTGTTTATCCTACTGTTGCAGGAAGCGGAAAAGTACCCACAGGCGGCGAGCTACGCCAGCTTGCGGATGATCGCTTGCGGTGCCGGGCATTTGAACGTGGGCATTATCGAAAGGCTCGCGCAGTTATTCCCCACTACGGAAATCAGGCCGATCTATGGGCTGACAGAAACCTCTTCACCGGCCAGCATTTTCCCGGTCGATGTGCGCAGCAGCGATAAGATAGGCAGTTCTGGCTTACCCATCCCCGGCCTGAGTTGCCAAATTCGCGACGATAATCACCAGGTGCTTGCTGCCGGTGAGATTGGTCATCTATGGCTGAAAGGGCCGGTGGTGATGAGCCAGTACTGGAAGAACCCGGCGGCCAATCAGCAGTTCTTCCACGACGGCTGGTTCTACACTGGCGATATCGCCTGCCTCGATCAGGATAACTATCTGTATATCAAAGATCGCAGCAAGGACATGATCAACCGCGGCGGTGAAAAAATATACTGCATTGAAGTGGAAAACCTGATCTCGAATTACCCTGGCGTCAAGGAAATTGCCATAGTTCCCAGCAGCAGCGAAATCTACGGAGAAGAAGCCGTCGCTTTTATTGTGGCACACCGGAATAAACCCTTGGTGAGCGATAATATTACTCATTGGCTCTCCAATAAAATTGCCAAATTTAAAATACCCTCAAAGATCGTCTTTGCGGCAGAATTACCGAAAAATGCCAATGGCAAAATAGATAAATTAGCTTTACGACAAAAATTGACACCGCCAATATGAAAACAAGCGGTTTCCAATAAACGCGCCAACGTCAGGAAACGTGAAGCGCAACCATTAAAACAATAGAGCACCTGTACCTCTAATAATAATACAGAACAGCTCTACCCTGTTTAATCGCCTCATTACGAGGAGGAGCCTTATCATGTCAAACCGGCCGTTAGATATTGCATCGAAAAGCCAGGCGGCAATAACGAATGCAAAAATATATAAACACCTGATGCCATTACTGATCATTGTTTATATCATCAGCTTTATCGATAGAACCAATATCGGCATTGCCCGCGCCTCGATGTCCATCGATCTTGGGCTTTCCGCGACCGCCTATGGGTTGGGAGCCGGTCTATTCTTTCTGACCTATTCCACCATGGAGATCCCCAGCAACCTGATCATGGCACGGGTCGGGGCCCGCTTCTGGATCACCCGCATCATGTTCACCTGGGGGGTGATTTCCGCAGGTATGGCCTTCGTCACCGGTCCCACCTCTTTCTATGTTATGCGCCTGTTACTAGGGGCAGCAGAAGCTGGATTGTACCCCGGTATCATCCTGTATCTTACCTACTGGTTTGGTCGTGAAGACCGTGCCAGAGCCGTCGGCATGTTCCTGCTCGGTGTCTGTATCGCCAATATTGTCGGGGCGCCATTGGGCGGCGCATTGCTGATGCTGGATGGCCTGGGTGGACTGCACGGCTGGCAATGGATGTTTATCGTGGAAGGGCTCCCGGCGGTGCTGCTGGCGTTTTATGTGTATGCCGTTCTGCCCAATAAACCACGCGATGCCAAATGGCTGACCCAAACCGACATTGAGTATATTGAAAACAAGCTGGCCGCAGAGCAACCGGTCGGGGTGGATAAGAACCAGAAGTTTTCCTTTAAAACGGCGTTTACCAATAAGACCTTCATGCTGATCGTGGCGATTTATTTCACCCATCAGATTTCGGTCTACAGCCTGACCTATTTCCTGCCAAGCATTATCAACAGCTACGGCAAAATGAGCACCCTGATGCTCGGCCTGTTAACCGCCATTCCGTGGATCGCGGCAGCCTTAGGCGGTTTCTTCCTGCCTAAATATGCCAATACCGCCTCCCGCTCACGCGTCATGCTGGTGTCCGGCTTTATGTCGATGGCCGTCGGTTTCCTGATTGGCGTGCTGGGTGGCCCAGTATTAGGGCTGATCGGCTTCTGTATCGGTGCCTCGATGTTCTTCGTCGTGCAATCCATCATCTTTACCTACCCGGCCACGCTGATGAGCGGCCCTATGCTCGCTGGCGGGCTGGGATTACTGGCTTGCCTTGGCATTACCGGTGGGTTCTTCGGGCCTTATGTGTTCGGTCTCCTCGAGGATAGAACGGGGTCACCTAGCGCAGGCCTGTGGTTTGCCATCGTGCTGCAAACCCTTGCCATTATCGGGGCTGCACGGGTGAAACAACCCGCAGGCAGCAAAGATAAACCGGCCAATCAATGCCCCCGGCAGCAATGAATAGCGTGATTGAGAAATAAAGCCTAAACGCGGTGCCATGGTGCACCGCCGCACAGAAGTAAGGTAACATTGACTGCTTCCCGCCCTAAAGGGCGAGAATTCCCACTTCACAGAGCCGAACCTAAGCCGCGTGCTGCGATTCAGGATTTACAGGCTCTCCGTGGGCTAACACTGCCAGCCCGGCAGCTTTGATATTACGCGCCGCGTTGATATCTCGATCATGGTCAGCACCGCACTCAGGGCAGTGCCAGTGACGAACATCAAGAGGCATTTTTTCCATGGTGAAGCCGCAACAGCTACAGCGTTTTGAGGACGGGAAAAACTGATCTATGGCAACAACAGAACGTCCAGACCATTTCGCCTTGTACTGTAGCTGCCGCACAAATTCACTCCATCCGGCATCGGATATCGCTTTCGACAGTTTGGGATTACGGAGCATGTTTTTCACTTTCAGGGATTCAACGCAAACAACTTGGTTCTCGTTTATCAGTTTGCGGGACAACTTATGCAGGCTGTCCATTCGGCAATCAGCAATTTTAGCGTGGAGCTTTGCGACTTTTAATCTTGCTTTAGCACGGTTCCTTGAACCTTTTTGCTTCTTGCTCAATCGGCGCTGTAACAACGCTAAACGTTTCGCGTACTTCGCCGTGTGGCGGGGATTGCCGGTTTTAAATCCGCTATCTGTGACGAACAAATCTTTTAAACCCATATCAATGCCCGTCATTTTTGCGGTAACAGGCAGTGATTTTGATTCAAATTCGCACAAACAGGACACGAAATATCGACCTGATGCGTCTTTGGAAATGGTGACGGTTGAAGGTGTCGAGGGGAGTTCACGACTCCAGCGAACATGGAGTGGCGTTGTGCTTTTAGCCATGTACAGCGTGCCGTTACGGTATTTAAAGGCACTCGCCGTAAATTCAGCAGATTGTTTGTGGTGTTTGCTTTTGAATGTTGGGTACCTGGCACGCCCCGCAAAGAAGTTAGAAAAGGCGGTCTGTTGGTGGCGAAGAGTCTGCTGTAACGGGACGCAGGAAACATCATTCAGCCAGGTAAATTCAGGCTCTTTTTTTAGGGCGGTTAGTCGGGCATTGGCCTGAATGTAGCCGATCTTCTCCTGTCGTTCGCGGTACGCATCAGTTCGCCAGCGGAGAACTGAATTGTAGACAAAACGCACACAGCCGAAGGTGTGAGCTAAAAACTCAATCTGATCCTGTGTTGGATAAAACCGATATTTGTAGGCGCGTTTCATATGTACAAAATTACAGGAGTTATAGTGAAAAGACAAAAAGAAGTTAGCTTGAAAACTGCCTCCTTTCCTCCCCGGCCTAAAGGCCCAGGTTTCCCGGAGGCAATCTGATGATGATGACTGAATGACTAGCTGTTTCACCATTACCATTCTGGCCGTCATCAGCCGGACGTGTTAATGCCAGCAGGGCCGTAATTTCATGGTTAACAAACAAAGTAAGGGTTAAAGATGGAAATAAGCTGGAAAGCATTGAAGGGCTGCAGCCTCAGCGCGCAGCAGTTGCATGATATTCTGGCGCTGCGCATGGCGGTGTTTGTCGTAGAGCAGACGTGCCCGTTTCAGGATATTGATGGACAGGATCTGCTTAATAGCAGCCTTCACGTTGCCGGATACAGCGACGCTAAGCTTGTCGCCTACGCGAGAGTGCTGCATGTGGATGATTCTCCGGATGCGGCCAAAATCACGCGAGTGATTGTTGATGATTCCGTCAGGGGTCAGAAGTTGGGTGTCAGGCTGATGGAAAAAACGATGTCCTTAATCCACGGTTATGAACCGGGCAAGGCGATAAAGCTCTCAGCACAGTCTCACCTCGTCAAATTCTATGAAGGATTCGGTTTCAAAACGTTATCCGGCGAATACCTTGAGGATGGCATACCCCATCAGGATATGGAGTATACAGACACGTAATCCTGGCTGGTCTTATCCGGTTTCACAAATTAGCTTTGGCCCCAACCCGCGAGGGTCAGGGCTTGATACATTAAACCGCGCTTATTACGCCGTGCCACCCACGGTGAGTGAATCCAGCTTCAGCGTAGGTTGGCCAACCCCTACAGGCAGGCTCTGCCCTTCTTTACCGCACACACCCACGCCCTTATCCAGCGCCAGATCGTTGCCCACCATCGAAATCTGCTGCATCGCCTCAATACCTGAACCGATCAACGTGGCACCCTTCACCGGTTTGGTGACGCGGCCATTTTCGATCAGATAGGCTTCAGAGGTAGAGAAGACAAATTTCCCGGAGGTGATATCGACCTGACCACCGCCAAAGTTCGGCGCATACAGGCCATATTCTACGCTGGCGATAATATCTTCTGGCGTCGACTTGCCCGCCAGCATGTAGGTGTTGGTCATACGCGGCATTGGCAGGTGAGCATAAGACTCGCGGCGGCCGTTGCCGGTAGGCGCTACGCCCATCAGCCGTGCGTTGAGCTTATCTTGCATATAGCCTTTCAGGATGCCGTTCTCAATCAGCACGTTGTATTGGCCAGGCACACCTTCGTCATCGATCGCCAGTGAACCACGGCGGCCTTGCAAGGTGCCATCATCCACCACGGTGCACAGTTCAGAAGCCACCAGTTGACCCATCTGGCCACTGAATACTGAAGTGCCACGGCGGTTGAAGTCGCCTTCCAGCCCGTGACCGACAGCTTCATGCAACAACACGCCCGGCCAACCCGCGCCTAGTACCACAGGCATGGTACCCGCAGGAGCCGCCACGGCAGAGAGGTTGACCAGCGCCATACGCACCGCTTCTTTGGCAAAAGCATCGGCACGTACTTCACCATCCACCACTTCCAGGAAGTAGTCATAGCCAAAACGGCCACCACCACCGCTGGCTCCGCGCTCACGCTTGCCGTCTTCTTCCACCAGCACGCTGACGGAGAAGCGCACCAGCGGGCGAACATCCGCCGCCAGAGTGCCATCCGTTGCCGCAACCAATATCTGCTCATATACGCCGGTGATGCTGGCCGTCACTTCCTGCACGCGCTTGTCTGCAGCACGCGCGACCTTGTCTACCCGGTGCAACAGCGCGATCTTCTCTTCCCGCGGCAGGCTTTGCAGCGGATCGAGTAAAGGATACAGCGCCTGATAGCCGATCTCACCCAGCGTATGGACTTTGCCATTGCCGCTGTCACGCACAATGCTGCGAGCAGCCTGAGCACTTTGGTTCAGGGCGTTCAGGGTGATTTGGTCCGCATAGGCAAAGCCGGTCTTTTCACCGCTGACCGCGCGCACGCCAACGCCCTGGTCGATATTGTACGAGCCATCTTTAATGATGCCGTCCTCAATCACCCAGGCTTCGTGGTAGCTGGACTGAAAATAGAGGTCGGCGTAATCGAGGCGGCGTTCGGCCAGTTGACCCAATACGGAGAACAGGTCTTGATGACTCAGCTTATTCACAGCGAGTAACTGCTCACTGACAAACGACAGGCTCATAATTTTTTCACTCTTTATTGGAGGAGTTTTCAACCGGCGCAATCAGCGTCGGCTGGAATCGGTTGTGCTGCATCACCGGCATCTGTTTGCGGATGGTATGCAACTTGCCGGTATCCACGCGCACTTTCAGCGCGGAGACCGCGTCGGGGTTTTCTGCCAGCACATTGCCCCAGCTGTCTACCACCATGGAATGTCCCCAGGTGCGGCGGGTGGCCCCGTGACGGCCTACCTGCGCAGGAGCCAGGATCACACACTGGTTCTCGATAGCGCGGGCACGCAGCAAAATCTCCCAGTGTGCCTCACCGGTCACGCGGGTAAATGCGGCGGGCACCGAGATCAGTTCCGCACCTTGCGCGCGCAGCGCCTGATACAGGCCAGGGAAGCGCAGGTCGTAGCATATCGTCATGCCCAAGCGGCCAACCGGCGTATCAACCACCGTTAATTGCTGGCCATGCTGATAGGTATCCGACTCGCGGTAATGGGCATGGATATCATTGATATCCACGTCGAACATGTGCAGTTTGTCGTAACGGCCACGGATTTCGCCCTGATCGTCAAACAGCAGGCTGCTGGTGGTGATGCGTGTCGGATCTTCGCGGCTGATCAATGGCATAGAGCCAACCAGCAACCATACCCCATAACGGCGAGCCATATCACGCACCGCCTGCTGCAGCGGCCCGTGACCTTCCGTTTCCGCATGTT
Organism: Serratia sp. 3ACOL1; assembly: GCF_003668775.1. NCBI lineage: Bacteria > Pseudomonadati > Pseudomonadota > Gammaproteobacteria > Enterobacterales > Yersiniaceae > Serratia > Serratia sp. 3ACOL1. Next base: position 3,865,502 of record NZ_CP033055.1, read on the forward strand.
CACGGTAGGCGGCCGAGTTGGCAAACAGTAAGGCGTTCTCCGGAGTCATCACCAGTTTTATCCCGGGATTGAGCTGCTTGATCTGCTGCTCAATCTGGGCCAGGTTGTCCCGTATCTGCTCACCGCTACACAGCTGTAATAACGCAACGTTAGCATTTTTCATGGCGATTTATCCTCTTTTGGCTTACGCAACACCTCATGAATACTTGGGTGGTCCAGGCTACCGGTAATGTCATAGCGGATAAACGAGATCTTGCTCCACAACGGCCCCAGCACTTTCGAGGCCGCAAACACCGCCGCCCCCACAATCGGGTTGATCACAAACGCGGTCGCCACGCCAACCGTCGCCGAGATCTCTGGCGCTATCACGGCCTGCATATCAATCTGGCGTTTCACCAGGTCGATCTGGCCGCTCATGGCGATATCCGCCGCCAGCCCATCCACCAAAAAGTTATCTGTATGCATTATGCCATCTTTCGCCCAGATAGTGCCGCGTATGGAGTCAAAGTAAAATCCATTACCGAAAGTATCACGGAAGTCGAACTGTAATTTACGCAGCAGGGCATCAAAGCTGACCAGGCGTAACAACTGCCCAGCCCGGCCACCACCGACGTTATCAATCTCGCCTTTGCCCAGATCGACCTTCATGGTGCCATTGAGCGTGTTGATCTGCGGTTTCCATGGCTGCCCATGCCAGTGCAGATCAAAATCGATATCGTAGGGTGCGTCTTTTAATGGAATGATCACGCCGAAGAAACTGGCGGTACGATCGATTTTGCTACCCAGCAGTTTGCCCTTTAACGCACTGCGCTCTTCCTGAGCGTTCTGTTTCCACAGGCCGGTGGCGCTCATACGGCCATAGCCAGTGTCCACTAAGCCATGGCTTAGCACCAGCGAGTCACCCTCACGTTTGAGATCGGCCTCCACCGTGCCAAGATTCTGCCCCATCATCCAGCAGGATTTACAACGCAACATCAGCGAAGGCCAATCCTGGAACGAGATCCGCTCCTTCGAGTCCAACGGGTTGGTTCCGCCAGCACTGCCGTCGCCGCTGGCAAACTGCGGGTTGTAGTAAAGATAGCCGAGATCCGCGCGCCACACGCCCTTATCCGGCATCGACAGGCTACCATCAATCTCTTTACCCTTGGCGGTAACGGTCGTTCCCGCCAACTGCTGCACGACCGCCAGCTGAAGGTTATGCCACGCCTGTCCGCCCAGCGTCAGCTGTGGGGTTTCGAGCGTTACGCTGGTTGGGAACACAAAGTTGCCCACCTTGCCTGCACCACTGCTTTGCTTCATCGCCGGTGCCAATAGCCCCAGCCATTGCTCGCCATCCAGCGCGGGAAGATTGAGCACCAGGGATTTATCTTTGGGTAACGTTGGGGTAGCGGAACCACCGGTTTGCCAGGCGGCACGTGCCAGCGTCACCTGCTGTTTGGCCAGCAGCCATTCGCTGTTGAAGTGGTTTTGCTTGCCCGCACTGCCATTGAGCATAAATCCTTGCAGGCCGCCATTCACTTTTACGCTAACCGGTAACGCTTCCCCTGCGGCTTTATTCAGGGGAGAAGGTAAGTGACTGCTTACTTTTTTCAGATCGGCATTCACACCAATCTCATAGTTCGGCTCGCCTTTATGCGGCAGGTTGATCGCCACTTTACCCTGCCAGGCCGCGCTGCCTGCCAGCTTTTTGGCAAACTCTGGCGGCAGGCCTTCAACCTTGGCCGGTTGCCAATCGCCTTTCAGCCCAACGTTAACCTTATAATCCTGTTTGCCTTCCAGCGTATCGAAGTTGACCGTCAGCGGCTGCCCAAACCAGTTGGCCGTCAGGGTATCGCTCTGCAGGTTGCCGTTGTCGAAACGGAACTTGCCGCTCACTCTCTCTAGCTGGCTCTCCAGCGGCTTGACCAACAGCGAGTTGTTATTCAGCGTCACTTCACCGCTGGCGTTAACCAGCTCACCGTCCAACGGAATATTCAGATGTAAGCGCCCACTTACATTGCCACCCACCTGCAGCTCATCTAATGCCGCCCCGACAGAGTCATCCAGTGGGGTCTGCATGAAATAGTCGTGGATAGCTTGCCCGGTCCCCGCAACGTCGGCATCAATCAACAGGCGTTGTTTGCTATAGTCCGGAATGACGGCGCTAATGTTTCTGCCCGTCGCATTGCCCAGTTTGGTTTGCGGCGCATTCATCCACAGGCCATTGTTGGCAAAGTCGAGGTCGATCGCCAGATCGTCCAGCGCTGGCCATTCCGGCTGGAACTGGAAGGTAGCGTGGCGTAGTGGGACAAACACCTGAAACTGCCCTTCGTTCTTCTCATACGGGAAGTGCTGTGGATCGCCCGCATAAATCAGGGAAGCATTATCAACCTGCCCACCCTGGATCGCTTCGCTGAGGTAATCCACCAAATGTTTACCCATCAGCGGTTCAGGGAAATAACGCCAGGCATCGGCGGCATCATACAAACGGATGCCAGCCAGAATATCCAGCCAAGGCTCGCCGTTGGCCGGTTGCTGATAGCGGAAATCACCGTTAATCCACAGGGATTTGGCCTGTACATCCAGACTTTGGCTTGCCAATTGCCAGCCTTGAGCGTTGTTTTGCCAGGTCAACGCCCCGCTTGCACGGCCGATCTCCAACGGTGCCCGGAACATATCGCCATAAGGCAGCGTGCTGTTGTTCAGCCCCAGCGTCAGACGGCCGTTTTCCACGCCCCCGGTTAACGCGCCGGAAAAGTGATCGACGCCCGGCAACAGTTTCCAATGTTGCCAGCTCAGATCCTGCCACCACGCCTGAAAACGGGTTTTTTCCGGCTGTTGCAGTGGGATATCCAGCGCCAGCGCCCTGAGCATGCCGCTAGGTTGTAAGTCTTTCCAGTGCTCCAGCACTTCCGGGCTGAGGAACGAGAAGGTAGGCAGCAACGCTTCCAACCGTTCCAACTGGATGCCGGTGGCACGGATACGGAGTTCTTCACTCTGGTTTGGCCCGATAAATTGGGTATTTTCCGGCAACCACAGCGCAGTAAGGGTTCCCGGTGCCCAGGCTTGGCCATCGGTTTTCAGGTTCAGGGCTGGCACATGCACCTGCCAGCCGTTGCCCTCACGGCTCAGTGCCAGCGCCAGATTATCGACGTCCAGCCGGTGTTGATCGCCACCCGCCGACCAACTGGCGGTGCCTTTATTAAGCAGGGCATTACCGCTGTAGATTGCACCATTCTTGATATTGAGCCAGGCAGCCAGGCTGAAATCGGCGCTTTCGAGACCGGTATTGGTTTGCAGCCAGCGGCTGAACCAGGGCTTCATGTCGATCTCATCGGCCTGCATATAAATGGTGCCGGTGTTGAGCAACCCCTGCTCATCCCGCAGATCCAGGCGTAGCTGGACCGCACCGTGCTGGCCATTCAGACTGGTCAGGCTGATTTGACCTTCTGCGCGGTGGCGGTTTTGGCTGTTGAGCCAGGTCATTTGCGGGATGTGGAATTCAGCACGCGAGCCTGATGGGGTAAGGAACGAGAGGCGGCTGTTGCGCAGATCAAAGTGATCCAATTGATACAGGAACAGATCGCTGACCCCGTTCGGGGTAAGGCCATTTCCATTACTGCCTTCACCCCCGAGCGTCGTGTTAAGATCGAGCTGCAGTTGATAGAAGGTGAGATCGCGGAACTGCCAGCGCCAATGCAGCAGGGATTGCCACACGTCCAGCGCCAGCGTGACCCGCTCGATCTGGATCGTGCTTTTTGGCAAGGCCAAACGGATGTTGCGGGCTTCCAGCGTTGGGCCAAAGGTTTCCCAACTGCCCTGGACATAGTCGGCTTCGACGGGCACCCCGGCGATCGCCTGCACCTTCTCCAGCAATTGCGGGCGATAGTGGTTAAGCTCAGGCAGCACCAGACGCAACCCGCTGATCAGCAACGCCACAACAACTATCAAAATGGCGCCTGTGGCTAACAGGATCCCGGGCAGTCGCCTCACGCATTTCTCCTTAATGACCAAATATATAACCTAACGCTTGTGCCCCTCACCCTAACCCTCTCCCACAGGGAGAGGGGACCGATCGAGTTAGGCTGAAAGTATTGTGATCCTTCATGAGCACCGGATGAGCCACCTTGGATGCGGGGCCGATCACGGTTGCCTAGATGACTTCTTTACCTCCCAAAGAGCAGGAACTAACAGCTCCCTCTCCCCATGGGAGAGGGTTGGGGTGAGGGGTATTACATCATCACAACGTCAAACTGTTCCTGGCTGTATAACGGTTCGATCTGCACCTTGACCTGTTTGCCAACGAAGATTTCCACTTCCGCCAGCGCGTGTGACTCTTCACTTTTCAGCGCTTCACCTACGGCCGCAGATGCATAGACCAGGAAACGATCGGAATCATAAGCATGATGCACGCGCACGATCTCACGCATAATCTCATAGCAGACCGTTTCCACCGTTTTCACCGTTCCGCGCCCTTGGCAGGTCGGGCAGTCGTTACACAGCACATGCTCAATACTTTCACGCGTGCGTTTACGCGTCATCTCCACTAAGCCTAGCTGAGAGAAACCGTTGATCGTGGTTTTTACCCGATCTTTACTCAGCGCCAGCTCCAACGAGTGCAATACCCGGCGGCGGTGTTCATCATTGTTCATATCGATGAAATCAATGATGATGATGCCACCCAGGTTGCGCAGCCGCAGCTGGCGGGCAATGGCCTGCGTCGCTTCGATGTTGGTATTGAAGATGGTCTCATCAAGATTGCGGTGGCCAACAAAGGCCCCGGTGTTGATATCCACGGTGGTCATGGCTTCGGTTTGATCGATGATCAGGTAACCGCCGGACTTCAATTCAACCTTGCGCTCCAGCGCACGTTGGATCTCGTTCTCGACGTCGTACAGATCGAAGATCGGCTGGCTGCCGGTATACAGCTCCAGCTTATTGGTGATATCCGGGATGTACTCGCCGGTAAATTCCACCAGTTGGTCATGCGTCAGGCGTGAATCGACGCGGATACGATCCAGCGCCGCCCCGGCAAAGTCGCGCAGGATACGGTGCGCCAACGCCAGCTCGCCATACAGTTTGTACTTGGTCTGGTTACGCTTTTTGCGCTCCATGACCTTGGTCCACAAGCGCTTGAGGAAGGCGGCATCCTGCGCCAGCTCTTCTTCGCCGATCCCTTCCGCCGCGGTGCGGATGATAAAGCCGCCCAGATCGTCGCAATATCCCGCCACGGCGCGCTTAAGACGCTCGCGTTCGGCTTCGCTTTCAATGCGTTGGGAAACCCCCACGTGTGCTGCGCCCGGCATAAAGACCAGGTAGCGCGAAGGTAGAGTGATATCGGTAGTGAGGCGTGCGCCCTTGGTGCCAAGCGGATCTTTTACCACCTGAACCATCAGGTCCTGCCCCTGACGTACCAGTTCGGCGATATCACGCACGGAGAAATTCTTTTGTTCATCACCGGCAACACACTCGGTGTGCGGCATGATATCGGAGGCGTGCAGGAAGGCCGCTTTATCCAGGCCAATATCGACAAAGGCCGCCTGCATGCCGGGTAACACGCGGCTGACACGCCCTTTGTAGATATTGCCCACGATGCCACGCTTGGCTTCGCGCTCAATATGGATCTCTTGCAGAATGCCGCCGTCAATATAGGCAACCCGCGTTTCCGACGGCGTAATATTTACCAGTAGCTCAGCTGTCATGCTTTCTCCTCAGAGCCGGTGTAGCGCCTGCCCCTTATCTTTCCTGTGCTCACGCTATGGCGGCGACGGGAAATCTAGTGGTGGCATCAACCGGTTCTTACCTCTCGTAATGCGACAAAATGACTGAGCAGCTCATGTGTTTCGACCAGCGGCAACCCCATCACCGCATGATAACTTCCGGTTATCGTTCTGACGAAACAACCACCCTTGCCTTGAATTCCGTAAGCGCCCGCTTTATCCATCGGTTCGCCCGTGGCGATATAGTCGCAGATATCCTGTGGTGACAGGTTGCGGAAGGTCACGTCGGTGACCACCATCTGGCATAAAACGCCCTGTTTATCGGCGATCGCCACGGCGGTCATCACCTGATGCTGTTTCCCGGACAAGGCTGCCAGCATCTGCGCCGCATGCTCTTCATCCCGCGGTTTTTCCAACACCTGGCCGTTCAACACCACGATAGTATCTGCCCCCAGCACGGGCCAATCCTGTTGCGCCAGGGATACACCCGCCCTGGCCTTATCCTGCGCCAGACGGCGAACGTAATTTTCCGCCGCCTCCCCTTCCTGCCGCTGCTCTTCAGTATGCGTCAGAATGACTTCGAACGGTACGCCGAGCAGAGTCAGCAGTTCATGACGACGGGGGGAACCGGAAGCAAGATAGAGCGAAAACATCGTTATAACCTCATTGTACGGCAAACTGACGGCGGATCTTACGCATCAGCAGGAATAACCACGGCCAAAGCACGCCGTTGACCACACTACTCCAGAACACCTCGGGGCGGAAAGAGACGTTGATCACTAAAAACTCCGCCCAGAACACCACCACGTCCATGGCCAATGATAGCAGCACAACGATCAGCGCTTGCTGCCACAGTGCCATATTGCGGAATAATTGGAATTTGAACGCGACGAGATAGGCGATGATGCCCATGGCCAGCGCACGTACGCCGAGCGTGGAACCCAGGATCAAATCCATAATCAGCCCCAGGATAAAGCCGGTGCCGACGTTAACCCGATGGGGTAACGCCATCACCCAGTAAGTGAGGATCAGCAGCAGCCAGGATGGCCGAAACATGTAGATTTGCTCCGGCCACGGCATGATTTGCAGCACTAATGCCACCAGGAATGACAGCCAGATAATCCAGCGCCCGTTGCTGCGATAGCGATTCATCGGGTTGTCCCCACCGGTGGCGGCTGAACGGTACCGGTAGCGGGAGCGGGCAGCGGAGCCGGTGGGCCCATGGCATCAGCCGGTGGCAATACCTGCGGCATCATCTGCATCAGGCGTTCATTGGCAACGCGATGGACTTCTTCCGGCGGCAGCGGCATGGTGCCGTTGCGATCGGCGCCCCATAGTAACAACAGATAGCGCAAGCGTTGCAGACCAGCGGTTGGCCGCGCCTGGATCACGGTATAGGCGCGTTGGTTATCCACTTTTACCGAGGACACCACAGCTACCGGATACCCTTCCGGGAAGCGCCCGCCCAAACCGGAGGTGACCAACACATCCCCGACGCGGATATCGGTATTGCCCGGCAAATGTTCCAGCTGCAGATCATCCGTACAGCCACTGCCTGCGGCAATCACCCGGATATCATTGCGCAATACCTGGATCGGCAATGCATGGGAAGCATCACAGATCAGCAGGACGCGGCTGGTCATTTTAGCCACCGCCACCACCTGCCCGACCACGCCTTTATCACTGATAACCGGCTGGCCTTCATAAACCCCGTTGTCCGACCCTTTATCAATCACTACTTGATCGCTATAGGGGTCTGAACCGGTGGAGATCACCTGAGTGACCATTTTGTGTTCGTCCTGGCGCAACGGCGAGCCCAGCAGCTCACGCAAACGGGCATTTTCCTGTTTGAATTGGCCAAGAAGAAGATTATCGCTGTTTTTGAGTAACAGTTCCTGCCGCAGAGCACGATTTTCCAGCTCTAGCTGTTGGCGGGTAGCCAGCGTTTCCGATACGCTGTCCAAAACTTTACGCGGCCCATTAGCCAAGAAGTAAAAAGGGCTGACGGCGGTGTCCATGTAGTTTCGTATTTTAACGAACGTACCGAGCCGGCTGTCGGCAACGATCAGTGCAATCGCCACGATCACTGCCAGGAAAAGTCGTAGTTGCAGGGAAGGCCCCCTGCTAAAAATCGGCTTCATAAATTATGCACGTTCCTCGACAACAGAAAGAGGAACGCACCAGATGCCAGGTTAATGCCGTCATCCGCTACGATCCCTCCATTCTGGGGCTGCTCACTATTCTTCGCTGAACAAATCGCCGCCATGCATGTCGATCATTTCCAACGCCTTGCCACCACCGCGAGCCACACAGGTGAGAGGATCTTCAGCCACCACGACCGGGATACCGGTCTCTTCCATCAGCAGGCGATCCAGGTTACGCAGCAATGCGCCACCACCGGTCAGCACCATACCGCGTTCGGAGATGTCGGAAGCCAGTTCCGGCGGGCACTGTTCCAGCGCAACCATGACCGCGCTGACGATGCCGGTCAGAGGTTCCTGCAAAGCTTCGAGAATTTCATTGGAGTTCATGGTGAAACCACGCGGCACACCTTCTGCCAGGTTACGGCCACGCACTTCAATTTCACGCACTTCGTCATCCGGATAGGCCGAGCCGATGCCGTGCTTGATACGTTCTGCAGTAGCTTCACCGATCAGTGAACCGTAGTTACGGCGCACGTAATTAATGATGGCTTCGTCAAAGCGGTCGCCGCCGATACGTACGGAAGAGGAGTACACCACGCCGTTAAGCGAGATCACCGCCACTTCAGTGGTACCACCACCGATATCAACCACCATGGAGCCAGTGGCTTCCGATACTGGCAGACCCGCACCGATCGCCGCAGCCATAGGCTCTTCAATCAGGAAGACTTCACGCGCGCCTGCACCCTGAGCGGACTCACGGATCGCACGGCGTTCAACCTGGGTGGCACCAACAGGTACGCAAACCAGTACGCGCGGGCTAGGGCGCATAAAGCTGTTGCTGTGAACCTGCTTGATGAAATGCTGCAGCATTTTTTCGGTGACAAAGAAGTCGGCGATCACGCCGTCTTTCATTGGGCGAATAGCAGCGATATTGCCAGGCGTACGCCCCAGCATTTGCTTGGCGTCATGACCTACGGCCGCAACGCTCTTGGGTGAGCCGGCACGATCCTGACGAATGGCAACCACCGACGGTTCATTCAGTACAATGCCTTGTCCTTTAACATAAATCAGGGTATTGGCGGTACCCAAGTCGATGGACAAGTCATTAGAAAACATGCCACGAAATTTCTTAAACATAACGAAAGGATAATCCTGCAAGCTGGGGGCGGAAAATAAAATCCGCCTACTTTACCAACCACACGAAGCAGCGACAAGGCGCAAAAACGTCCTACTTCGGTGAAAATTAGTCTGCGTTATTTGTGACCGAATGCACGGAAAGCGAATGGGGCCTGATATCCCTCAACAAAGGCTCAGCTAGCCACCAAATCAACGTACCAAACGGCAGTAACACAGCTCATAAAATCTAACATTTTTCCTGATTGTCACCGGTGGTAAGCACCTACTGACGCCCACAGGAAAAGACGGGCCATTCTACGTTAATTTTTGCCCGGTCATCAGGTTAAACACGATATCGACGCGAATATTTTTTGCGAGCTATATCGATCGGCTCTGGCGAAGCGAAAAAGTCCCCCTGCCCACCTAGGATCCCGCGCTCTTTCAGCGTCTGCCATTCGTTGCGCGTACGCACGCTGGCGGCAAAAACCTTCGCTTGAGTGCCTTCGCAGGCACCGGTCAGGCTCTGTACGAACAGCTGATTCTCATCCCGCCGGTCAATACTCCGTACCAACCCTGGGTGAAGCTTGACGATCTCCACCGGTAACGACTTGATATAAGAGGTACTCACCACCGTCAACCCGGCCTGAGAAACCGCCAGACGACAGCCCAATCCGGTCAGCAATCGCAGCACCGGACGCAAACGGTCGATATGTTGACACACATCTGCCTCTGCAAGTTCAATCAGAATTCGCCTGCGGTGACTTTTTTCACACTGTAACAGGGTATCGCGCAGCCAACGTTGAAAACTGCGCTGCAATAATGAATCAACGCATAGTGGAAACGCCAGCGTCTCTTCCGGCCACAGTGCCAATAAAGGAATAATCCGATTCATCTGCTGGCGGTCATAGCTTTCCGCCAAGCCAAGCTGATTGACCAGCGGCATATACTCGGCAGGCAACAGTTCCTGTGCGCCATCATAAATCCGGCTCATGATTTCGCGGTGATGCACATCACCTTCCACCGTCACCGCCGGCTTTTGATATAGACGAGGACCGCCACGGGCCAGCACCTGTTCAAGCAGTGTGCGCCATTTAACGCTGCCGCGCCCCTTCTCTGGCACATCGCTATCATAAACGTACCAGCCGTTTTCGCCTTGAAGTACGGCGTGGCGGGTCGCCTGTTCGGCGTAATCGATGATTTCTTCCGTGGTCTGCCCACTACGGTAGGCCACAATACCAATATGCAAGAACGCCTCACGGTCAATCAGCGCCGTTGAGGGCAAGGAGTCGATCGCGTTGACCAGCTGCGCCGCGATGCCGTCCGCTTCTTTCAGCGTGCGGTGTGGCAGCAGAACGGTAAAATCACTGTGGAAGTAACGGGCCAGTAAGGCGGCAGGATAGCGCATGACAAAAGTGGACAGCAGGTTGACCAACGAATACATCAGCTCCTGCACCGCTGGATTGCCGTGGATTTCACGCAGGGTATCGAAATCCGGCAGGCGCACCATCATGACGATGCCGTGTGATCCGACATCTTCCAGTTGAGTAGTGAGCTGGTTATCAAAGAACAGCCGGTTATTGAGGCCGGTTTTCGCATCCTGAGCGGCAAAAGCACGGATCAGGGTATCTACCCGGCTACGCTCCTCACGTGCTTCGGCCAAATCGGCCAGCAAGCGATCCAACGCACCGCTGACGCTGGCGGGCCATTCGCGAACGTCTCCCTTCAGCACCTGTTCACGCTCGCCGTTGAGAATGCGCCGCGCTCGGCGCTCCAGGCGATCTTCACCTACTGCCTGTTCACGCAGCCAGCGTAAACTGAACAGCAGGATCACCACCATGATGACAATCGACAGCGTGACCGCCGCCGTGGACTGCAATGAACGCACGTCGCTGGCGAACGGATCGAGGTAGGTGACATTCACCCGGGTGCCGGGGTGATGCATCATGTTTAACGAGGTTTGGCGGTAGCCAGCCAGCGATGCCCAAGGGGCTTTGATGGTCGGCAGGCTGTAGGAGAAAAGGTTGCTGGTTTCGGTATCGACATGAATCGCAACGATGCCTAGCGGCCGCATCACCAAGGGCAGCCAGTTATCCTGAGCCTGCAGAGGTTGAAGCAGCATTGCCTGATCGATGGAAGTGGCCAAGGCTTCAAAACGGCGCTCTAGGCGCTCCTGGGTCACGTAAAAGAAACTGTATGAACACCCCATCAGCATCAAGAACATAGCCAATGCGACGAGCAGGGTGATTAGAGCAGAGAGTTTGGTTGTAAATCTCATCCCTGTGCCTTCTGCGCGATGATAAAATGAAGAGCCACCTTTTGATGTGCCAAGGCCCCGTTCCTGCTCGATTGAAAACAACGCAATACCCTGATATTAAAAATCATGAAGCGACTTCAATTTCTTTGCCAAGCATCAGGTTAGCTTTACAAAGCTATCAAGCCTGGTCGACGAAGAAAACCATTAAGCACTCTTTTTTTGTCCTTTATCAGGACAGGCTTTTTTATTATGCATATAGTCAGACAATACTGAACCAAACATTCATATGATATATGAAAAAACGGGGAACAATGACATGCGCGTATTATTATTGGAGCAAGCTGGCGAAAAAACCCTGGCACAAGTCAAGAATATTGATAGTGAGCAGTTGCCAGAGGGGGATGTGACGGTCGACGTCAACTGGTCCAGCCTCAACTATAAGGATGCCCTGGCGATCACCGGCACGGGGAAAATCATTCGTCACTTCCCAATGGTGCCTGGTATCGATTTTGCTGGCCTGGTACACAGCAGCAAAGATCCGCGTTTTAAACCAGGCCAGAGCGTAGTGCTCACCGGCTGGGGCGTTGGCGAAAATCACTGGGGCGGGTTGGGCGAGCAAGCCCGCGTTAGCGGCGAATGGTTGGTACCACTGCCAAAAGGGCTGTGTGAACGCAAAGCGATGATCCTCGGCACCGCCGGTTTTACCGCCATGCTGTGCGTGATGGCACTGGAAGAAGGCGGAGTGAAACCGGAGGACGGCGACGTTCTGGTCACCGGAGCCAGCGGCGGCGTCGGCAGCACGGCGGTCGCCCTACTGTCCGCTCTTGGCTATAGCGTCACCGCCATCAGCGGGCGCGACAGCAATACCGACTATCTGAAATCCCTCGGTGCCAAAACCGTGCTGCCCCGCAGCGAGTATATTGAAACACCGCGCCCGCTGGAGAAACAGCTGTGGGCCGGCGCCATCGACACCGTCGGCGACAAATTGCTGGCTCGCGTGCTGGCGCAGATGAATTACAACGGCACCGTTGCCGCCTGCGGCTTGGCGGGAGGCTACCAGTTGCCGACTACCGTGATGCCGTTTATCTTGCGTAACGTGCGTCTGCAAGGCGTTGATTCTGTGCTCACGCCGCTGCATCGTCGCCAAACCGCATGGGAACGTCTGGCCGGTATTCTGCCAGAAAGTTTCTATGAACAAGCCACCCAGGAAATTCAGCTGGAAGACGTGCCTGCCGCGGCTACCGCGCTGATGAACAATCAGATCACTGGCCGCACCCTGGTAAAAATCCGTTCATAATCTGTGGGGCGCCGCATCCGGCGCCTGCTTTTTCCCCACAAGAAATTACCTCCTGTTTACCTCTCTTTACATCCCCCCTCTCGCAGAAAGTTGGCTTTCACGCCATGCTTACACCATCACTTGCGGAGAAAAAAAATGAAACAACAGCGAAAACTGACCGAAGCCGATGTCACGCCGGAAAGCGTGTTCTATCAGCGGCGCAAGGTGCTCCAGGCGCTAGGGATCACGGCAGCCTCGCTGGCTTTGCCCATCCAGGCACAGGCCGACTTGCTTTCCTGGTTCAAAGGTAACGATCGGCCCCCGGCTCCAGCAGGCAAACCGCTAGACTTCAGCAAGCCAGAAGCCTGGCAAGCCAAGCTGGAGCTGACGCCGGAAGAAAAAGTCATGGGGTACAATAATTTCTACGAGTTTGGCCTGGATAAGGCCGATCCCGCGGCCAACGCAGGCTCACTGAAAACGACGGACTGGAAGGTGAAAATCGACGGTGAAGTCGGCAAGCCCATCACGCTGGATATCGACGATTTACTCAAGCGATTCCCGCTGGAGCAACGCATTTATCGCATGCGCTGCGTCGAAGCCTGGTCGATGGTGGTGCCGTGGATCGGCTTTGAACTGGGCAAACTGCTTAAGCTGGCCGAGCCCAATAGCAACGCGCGCTACGTGGCTTTTCAAACGCTATACGATCCAGAACAGATGCCCGGCCAGAAAGATCGCTTTATTGGCGGTGGCCTCAAGTATCCCTATGTCGAAGGTTTGCGCCTTGATGAAGCCATGCATCCACTGGCTCTGTTGACCGTGGGCGTGTATGGCAAGATGCTGCCACCGCAAAACGGTGCTCCGGTGCGCCTGATCACTCCATGGAAGTACGGCTTCAAAGGCATCAAGTCTATCGTGCAGATCACCCTGACCCGCGAACAACCGCCAACCACCTGGAATCTGTCCGCTCCCAACGAATATGGTTTTTACGCCAACGTGAATCCCCATGTCGATCATCCGCGCTGGTCGCAGGCCACCGAACGCTTTATCGGTTCCGGCGGCATTCTGGATGTGAAACGTCAGCCGACACTGCTATTCAACGGTTATGCCGACCAGGTGGCTTCGCTATATCGCGGCCTCGATTTACGGGAGAACTTCTGAGTGCGCTTAACCCCCAAGCAGGTCACCTGGCTAAAAGTGGCCATCTACCTGGCGGCATTTCTGCCCTTTCTGTGGCTGGTGTTGTCTGTCGATCAGGGCTGGTTCAGCGCCGATCCGGCCAAGGATATCCAGCATTTTACCGGCAGGATGACGCTGAAGTTGCTGCTGGCCACCCTGCTCGTCACTCCATTGGCCCGCTACGCGCGCCAGCCGCTGCTGATCCGTTGCCGACGCCTGCTGGGTTTGTGGTGTTTTGCCTGGGGAACCTTGCATCTGGTAAGCTACTCGACGCTGGAACTGGGGCTGAGCAACATTGGCCTGCTGGGGCGCGAACTGGTAACTCGCCCCTATCTGACACTAGGTATCCTCTGCTGGTTGATTTTGTTGGCTCTGGCGGCCACCTCAACGCTATGGGCACAGCGTAAATTGGGGGCCAACTGGCAGAAGCTGCATAACTTCGTCTATCTGGTGGCGATCCTGGCACCGATCCACTACCTTTGGTCGGTAAAAACGTTGTCACCGCAGCCTTTTATTTACGCGTCGCTGGCGCTGCTGTTGTTAGCTCTGCGTTACAAGAAATTCCGCTCATGGTGGCGTAAACCGCGCTAAATCCGGCAAGATTGGCGATAAAAATCCCCTGGAGGGGCGCGGAACTTTTCTGTGTTCTACCCCTCATAATCCAATAGCGGCACTTGGTGTTTGCTGATTTAGGGTTGAATATCTTCGCTGATAAGACCAGTATTTAGCTGCGAATTGCCACGATATCGTTATAATGCCCGACCTTGAACCTGTCGCTGCAGCAAAATCTGCGCGTAACAGGTGACAAATCGGTGACATCGGGTTATTTTCTACGATGATGGTTTTATTGCCGGAGATACCAGCACAATGGCGGATAAGTTTCACATTTTGCTTCTGAACGGCCCCAATCTCAATCTGCTGGGGACGCGTGAGCCGGAAAAGTACGGCAGCGCTACGCTGGCAGAGATTGTTAACGGATTGGAAAACCAGGCGCTCGCGCTAGATATCACCCTGAGTCATCTGCAGTCCAACGCCGAGCATGCGCTCATCGATCGCATTCATCAGGCACGCGGCAATACGGATTTTATCCTGATTAACGCTGCCGCGTTCACGCACACCAGCGTGGCGTTGCGCGATGCACTGTTGGCAGTACAGATCCCGTTTATCGAGATCCACCTGTCCAACGTGTACGCTCGTGAGCCTTTCCGTCATCACTCCTACCTGTCTGATATCGCGGTAGGCGTGATCTGTGGCCTCGGCGCGGATGGCTACACATTTGCTTTACAGGCAGCGGTTCGCCGTTTGTCAAAAACCCACTAATTGCTACACAAAAAGAGTACGGAATCACACTCATGGATATTCGTAAAATCAAGAAACTGATCGAACTGGTTGAAGAATCAGGCATTTCTGAACTGGAAATCTCTGAAGGCGAAGAGTCGGTTCGCATCAGCCGTGCCGCACCGGTGCAGGCTTACCCAATGATGCAACAGTACGCAATGCCAACCCAGCAGCAGCAACCTGCTCTGGCCAACGCCGTTGCCCCTGCTGCCGCAGAAACCCCAGCAGCACCAGCGGCCATGAGTGGCCATATCGTTCGTTCACCAATGGTAGGGACCTTCTACCGCACCCCAAGCCCGGACGCGAAAGCCTTCGTGGAAGTGGGCCAGAAAGTGAACGCCGGTGATACTCTGTGCATCGTTGAAGCCATGAAAATGATGAACCAGATTGAAGCGGACAAATCCGGTGTGGTTAAAGCGATCCTGGTAGAAAACGGCCAACCGGTTGAATTTGACGAGCCACTGGTCGTCATCGAATAACGAGGCGCACCATGCTAGATAAAATTGTTATCGCCAACCGTGGCGAGATCGCGCTACGTATCCTGCGCGCTTGTAAAGAACTGGGCATCAAAACCGTTGCCGTTCACTCAAGTGCCGACCGCGATCTGAAACACGTTCTACTGGCGGATGAGACCGTTTGTATCGGCCCTGCACCGTCAGTTAAAAGCTATCTGAACATCCCGGCCATCATCTCCGCCGCCGAAATTACCGGCGCCGTGGCGATCCACCCGGGTTATGGCTTCTTGTCCGAGAACGCCGACTTTGCCGAGCAGGTAGAGCGCTCTGGCTTTATCTTCATCGGCCCACGCGCCGAAACCATTCGCCTGATGGGTGACAAGGTTTCTGCCATCAGCGCGATGAAAAAAGCCGGCGTACCTTGCGTACCAGGCTCCGACGGCCCGCTGACCGATGACATGGACAAAAACCGTGCCTTCGCCAAGCGCATCGGTTATCCGGTGATCATCAAGGCTTCCGGCGGCGGCGGCGGTCGCGGCATGCGCGTTGTGCGCGGCGACAAAGATCTCGAGCAATCCATCTCCATGACCAAAGCGGAAGCCAAAGCGGCTTTCAACAACGACATGGTGTATATGGAGAAGTACCTGGAAAACCCACGCCACATCGAAATTCAGGTGTTGGCAGACGGCCAGGGCAACGCTATCTATCTGGCTGAACGTGACTGCTCCATGCAGCGCCGCCACCAGAAAGTGGTCGAAGAGGCACCAGCACCGGGGATCACCCCAGAGCTGCGCCGCTACATCGGTGAACGCTGTTCAAAAGCCTGTGTGGAAATCGGCTACCGCGGTGCGGGTACCTTTGAGTTCCTGTATGAGAACGGCGAGTTCTATTTCATTGAAATGAACACCCGTATCCAGGTGGAACACCCGGTTACCGAAATGATCACCGGCGTGGATCTGATCAAAGAGCAGTTGCGTATCGCTGCCGGTCAGCCGCTGTCGATCAAACAGGACGAAGTGAAGGTACAAGGCCATGCGGTGGAATGCCGTATCAACGCCGAAGACCCGAACACCTTCCTACCAAGCCCAGGCAAGATCACCCGCTTCCACGCTCCTGGTGGTTTCGGCGTGCGTTGGGAATCTCATATCTACGCTGGCTATACCGTGCCGCCGTACTATGACTCCATGATTGGCAAACTGATCACCTACGGTGAAAACCGTGACGTGGCGATTGCCCGCATGAAGAACGCCCTGGCTGAGCTGATCATTGATGGCATCAAAACCAACATTGAACTGCAGCAGAAGATCATGACCGACGAAAACTTCCAGCATGGTGGCACCAACATCCACTATCTGGAGAAGAAGCTGGGTCTGCAGGAAACCTGATTATCGGTTAACGATATTGGGCTAATAAAAAACACCGCATGAGAACTTCTGCGGTGTTTTTTTATTTGGAGAGAGGGATTTTGCCCCTCACCCTAACCCTCTCCCAAAGGGCGAGGGGACCGATCGAGTTAAGCTGAAAGTGTAGTGATTCATCATTAGCACCAGCTGACTCACCTTGATTCCGAAGCAGCACGGGCCAATCAAGAACTCCGGACAGCTCCCTCTCCCTGTGGGAGATGGAACCGATCGAGTGAGTCTGAAAACTCAGTGACACACCTTGGCTGAGGGGGCGATAAAATTTGCTGAGATGACTCAATTACTGCCAAATGTGCAGGGGCTAACAGCTCCCTCTCCCTGTGGGAGAGGGTTGGGGTGAGGGGTATCGCACCCATAGGCATACGCCCGCAAGACCTCCTGGATCTTGTCGATAATCAGGCTATGTGGGTCACCGGCACACTCGCCAGCCATCAGGCGCGGGAATTGCAGCGGGAAATACTGGCTCAGCATACCTAACGGAATGGTTACTCCGCTCAGGTTTGCCACCAGCTTGTCGATGGCCGCGCTGATGCGCGCCTCAGGCCAGTAATAGCGGATCCGATCGGACAAGCTGTAGTGCAAATCGATCATCGCCTTCGAATGGCGCGGATCGTAATACTTCTTCCAATACTTGGGCTCATCCTGCATCACGCTGTCGATCACCGCCAGCACGTGGCTCTGCTGTTCTGCGGCGATCAGCTCCTTCTCGATCAGCGCCAGGCTGAAGATCGCCTCACGCAGGGCAAAGGTCAGCGCCGGGCCGACTTTCAGGATCGCAAAGTGATCGCGCACCAACTGGCGGAATGCTTTCGGGGTTTGATAATCCGTAGAGTGGGCCTCAAACACCAACGGCGTTGATTCAATCATGGCGGAAAGCTGGCGCGCCTGCTCCGGCTGATAGTGGATCACCGTGGAATGGTCGAACTCGACTCCCGGTTGAACCACCAGCCCCACCACTCGCTCCATGGCCTGCTCCAAACCTAAGCGAGCAAATGCCTGCCGATGCGTCTCGATGGTCTCGGCGGCATCCTGTGGTCGCGTGACGTGTACCTGAGCGATAGCGTGGCTTTCCCCGCCTGGAACCGGCACTTCCGTACCTATCACGTAGCTCAGCTCCTGCCGCTGCTCTGGGGTGGCTGCCGCTTCCGCCACCGCACATAGCCGTGCCGCACGCTCGGCCACCACCGTTGGTGGCAAAGGAACTGGATCGTCCGCGCAGGACATGGAAGCATCCAGATGAATTTTACTGAACCCGGCCTGAACGTAATCGGCAATCAGGCGTTCGGCTTTCTCCATCGCCTGCTCAGCGGGTTCATCCTGCCAGCAGTTCGGCCCAAGGTGGTCGCCCCCCAATATCAACCGTGACTGCGGGAAGCCAACCTTGGCGGCAATGGCATACACAAACTCGCGGAAATCCGCCGGTTTCATTCCGGTGTAGCCGCCAAATTGGTTCACCTGGTTGGAGGTGGCTTCAATCAATACCTTACGCTGGCTAGCCAAGTCAAAACACAACGTGGCTTCGATCACCATCGGATGTGCCGAGCAAACCGAACAGATACCAATATGCTTGCCGCTTTTATGCTGCTGGATAATAGATTTCATACTTATGGCCTCATTTACCCGTCGCCTTTCAAGTCGCAGGGTAAAGCAATGTCCTGAACTGAATATTCAAGACGTTGGAATGTTATTTACAGCGCGCCGACCGGCACGACCCGTTGCTGCTGCAAGAAAGCGTCGATTTCAGCGAAGGTGGAGGTCCCCTCCATTGGCCCACGCCGGGTCACCGCGAGCGCACCGCAGGCATTGGCATAGCGCAGCGCCTGGGAAACGCTGTGCCCCTGTAACCGGCAAGCAATGTAAGCGCCGCCAAAGCAGTCACCCGCCCCGGTCGGATCAACCTCGTCTACGGCATAGCTGTCGATATGCAGGGTTTCATCCGCGGAATAATAGCTCGCCCCGTTACTGCCGCGTTTCACCACCACTTCTTTAATGCCGTCCTTCAGGTAGCGCGCAATCGCTTCATCCAGCGTGGTTTGGGAGGACAGCAGCATGACTTCGCCTTCGCTCGGCATATAGATATCGGTCAGCTCCAGCACGTAATGCAGCGCATCACGCATCTCGGGATATTGAGCATTTCCTTGCGGATATTCGGATCGAAAGACAAGGTGCCGCCGTTCGCTTTGACAATCCCCGCCGCCTTCTTCACCGCGTCCACCATATGGAAGGAAAACAGCGATGAACCCATGATGTGGAAGTGCTGGCAGTCTTGCAGCAGCTCAGCGTTTACATGCTCGGCCGATAATTTCCCGCAGGCTGCGTTCTTGATATTGAAAATAAAATCGCGATCGCCGTTGGAGTGGTAAGTGACGAAGGCACTGCCGGTCGTCTCATGCGGTAGGACGCGGATGCCACGCGTATCTACTCCGTCAGCCTTTAAGCGCTCGATATTCAGCGTGCCGAAACCGTCATTACCCACGCAGCTGATAATGCCGCACTGCCCGCCCAGCTTGGTCACCTGATCGATAAAAATCGCCGGGGCACCGCTGGGGAAAGGACCATTCCATAAGCCTGGATGGGTAAAAGATTGGCCAACTTTATCGGCCATGATCTCAACCAGGATCTCGCCGATGGTATAAATTTTTCTCATTGTCCCGTTCCTTATTCAAATCTGCCTGTGATCGTTAGCCACGTTTCTTCTTGTTTCTGACGTCGACATACACCGCGATAAGGATCACCAGTCCCTTCACCACCATTTGATAGAAATAAGGCACGTTCATTAAATTCATACCGTTGTTGATGACCCCGATGGTCAGCGCGCCGATCATGGTGCCAATCACCGTGCCGTAACCGCCATTGAGGCTGGTGCCGCCCAACACTGCGGCAGCGATAGCATCCAGCTCATAGCTCAGCGCGGCGTTAGGCTGGCCGGAATACAGGCGCGAGGCCAGGATCATGCCGCTGATGCCCGCCATCACGGCGGTGATCATAAAGACCTTTATTTTCAGCGCGGAAACGTTAATCCCCGAATAGATCGCGGCCTCTTTATTGCCGCCGGTGATATAAATTTTGCGGCCAAAGGTGGTTTTCGACAGGATGAAGTGGTTGACGATCAGCAACACCAACAGGATCCAGATGGGGATCGGGATATAGAGAAACTCGCCGTTGCCCAGCGCCAGAAACGCCTCGCTTTTAATCATGATCGGCGTGCCGTCGGTGACGATATAGGCGATGCCCCGGAAGATGCCCATCGTCGCGACGGTTACGATAAACGACGGGATACCGGCCAGCGCAGTCAGGCTACCGTTAACCAGGCCCAGCACCAGCGCGGCCATAATCGACAGCGGGATCACCAGAATAAACGGGATGCCAAACGACAGGCCAAGCGCGGCAAAGGTCCCCACCAATGCAATGGTTGACCCCACCGAAAGATCGATATCCCCCAGCAGCAGCACATACGTCATGCCATAGGCGGTGATGGCAATGATCGAGACCTGCAAAATAATATTGGTAATATTATTCACGCTCAGGAAGCTGTCGTTGATCACGCTGAACAGGATCACCAAGGCCACCAGGCCCGCCAGTATGCCGCCGTACTGTTTGGCGGCTTTTGCCAGTTTCCCTGGCCCGTTGAACGCCGAATGGCCCTCGGCGGCCAGCACTTTATCGCTCATTATTTCACTCCTGTTGCTGCGGTCATGACCTGGGTTTGCGTGAGTCCATCGGTGGCAAAAACGTCGGCGATCTGCTTGGCGCGCATCACCACCAGCCGATCGCTGAGCGCCATCACTTCCGGCAGTTCGGAAGAGATCAAGATAATGGCGGTGCCCTGTGCAGCAAGCTGGCGTATGACGTTATAAATCTCGAACTTGGCACCAACATCCACGCCGCGCGTTGGCTCGTCGAGGATTAAGATCCGTGGCACCTTTTCCAACCATTTCGACAGCACAATCTTTTGCTGATTGCCCCCACTCAGGGTGCTGACCAGTTGGTGCGGCGAACTGACCTTGATGTTCATCCGCCGGATTGCCTGCTGAGTTTTCGCCTCTTCATGCTTATGGTTGATCAGGCTGGAGCCCGCATACTGAAAGGCCACGTGATGGGTGTTCATGCTTACGTCATGCATCAGCACCAACCCCTCCTCCTTGCGGTTTTCCGTCACGAAGGCGATGCCATGCTCTATCGCCTGCTTTGGATTGCGAATAGTGACTACCGCCTCATCGATAAGAATTTCACCCTGGTAACCGGTCAGGCCAAAAATGGCCTTCATTACGTCTGAACGCCCCGATCCCACCAGCCCAAAAAAGCCCAGCACTTCACCTGCACGCAGTGAGAAATGGATATCGTGAAACAGTTTGTCCTGCGAAAATTGCCTGACTTCCAGCACCGGCACTTGCTCTGCTGAAGGAGGTTCGCCGATGCGTGGCGGGTAGATATTGGTCATTTCGCGGCCAACCATCTGGGCAATCAGCCGGTGAATATCGGTCTGGTGTTTATCATGGGTAGCAATGAACTCGCCGTCGCGCAGCACCGAGATATCATCAGATACCCGCATGATCTCATCCATGCGGTGCGAGATATAAATCACCGCGCAGCCGCGCTGTTTCAGCTTGTCGATGATGCCAAACAGGATGTCGGCCTCGTTATCGCTCAGCGACGACGTTGGTTCATCCATGATCACGACATCTGCTGGGTAGCTCAGCGCCTTGGCAATCTCTACCAGTTGGCGCTGGGCCATCGACATGGTGCCGACAATTTGCTGTGGATCGAGCGGAATGGCCAAGTCCGCCAGCAGGCGTTGGCAATCATTCACCATCTGGCTATCGTTAATAAAACCAAAGCGGGTTGGCTCATTATTAGCGTAGATATTTTCTGCTACGCTCATGTTATTGCTCAGGCTCAGTTCCTGAAAAATAATCGCGATACCCAACTTTCTGGAATGCTGCGGGTTGTTAATAGTGACGTTTTGCCCTTTGAGGAGTATTTCCCCTTTGGTCGGTGGATAAATTCCTGCCAGGATTTTCATTAGCGTGGATTTACCGGCACCATTTTCGCCCAGTAGCGTATGGACTTTACCTTTGCGTATTTTCAGGCTGACATTTTTTAATGCGTTAACATGGCCGAAACTTTTGGCTATTTCCGTTACCGCCAGCACCGTATCCGTCATTATTTCCTCCACCCACGTGGCCTCTCACCCCAGCCCTTTCCCAAAGGGAGAGTGGACCGATCGAGTTCGTTGGTTTCTCTGTGTAATACCCAGTCCTCTTGCTTCTTACTACTCACTTCCCGAAGCAGCACGGACCAATCAAGCACTCCGACCAACTCCCTCTCCCTTTGGGAGAGGGTTGGGGTAAGGGTTAGCCACTGAAGCTTGGGATAACGAGCAGTGTTATTTACCGGTATAAACGCCAGGCGCAACTGGAATCAACTTGGCAACTGGCTTGCCATTCAGATGGTCGACGGCAGCATCTATAGCCTTGGCTCCCATTTGGTCTGGGTATTGGCGGATAACTGCCACGAAGGTCTTGTCGCTATCGACGGCGTCGCGAGCCTCTTTCATCCCGTCGAAACTGATGATCTTGATATTGTCGTTACGCGCGGATTTGGCGGCGATCACCGCAGCCAGCGCGGCATCATCACCAAAACCAAACAGGCCGTTCAGATCTGGGTGCGCCTGCATCATATTCTGCGCCACGGTTAACGCTTCCGCCCGAGTGATGCCGGTTTGGATCGCCACAATCTTCACGTCAGGCGTATCGGCCAGCCCTTTCTTGAAACCGTCTACACGTGCCACCACCGATTGCAGCGCCGGATAATCGATAATCGCTACCTTACCTTTACCGTTGAGCAGTTTGCCCATCAGCTTGCCCGCTTCGACACCACCGGCGTAGTTGTCGGTAGCCACGTGAGTGACCACCGGCACGCCCTCGGCGGCCACATCAACGGTAATCACCGGAATACCGGCTTTCTCCGCTTTGATAATCGCCGCCTGTACGCCTTTGGAATCCACCGGGGAAATAATAATGGCGTCGACCTTCTTGGTAATAAAGTCTTCTACGTCGGAGAGTTGTTTATTCAGGTCCTGATTGGCAATTGAAATATTCAGCACCACGTCGTCTTTCTTGGCTTCCGCTTTCATTGCGTCGGCCAGATCAATATAGAAAGGATGCTGTTGCGTCAGCAGCGATGCGCCAATTTTATATTCCTTGGCTAACGTTGCCTGCGAAAATACGGCCAAACCGATGGCCAGTACGGAGCCTAATACCGTTAATTTATGCATGATCTATCCTCAGTTTTTATTATTGCCGCTTGTTTTTTCTTACTGTTTTGTAGGGAAGTTATTAATATTTACAGCTGACCTTCACAACCACATACGCCAATCACTTTTTCCACCACCCGTTGCATGGCGCTTTTCGCTGGCTGCATATAATGGCGCGGGTCATTGGCATCAGGATGCTGGTGGAAATACGCTTTCAAAGCATCCGAGAAAGCGATTTTCAGCTCGGTAGCCACGTTGACCTTACAGATGCCTAAACTGATACAGCGGCGGATATCGCTATCGCTCAGGCCAGAAGCCCCGTGCAACACCAGCGGCACTTCAACGCGATCGCGGATCTGTTCCAGGCGGGCAAAATCCAGCTTGGGTTCGGACTGGTACAGGCCATGCGCGGTACCGATAGCCACCGCCAGCGAATCGATCCCGGTACGGGCAACAAACTCCACCGCCGCCTCTGGAGAGGTGTAGATAGCGTCTTTCCCCTCCACGATCAGATCGTCTTCCTGGCCCCCCAGGCGGCCTAACTCTGCTTCAACGCTAGCGTCGTAGCGGTGGCTGTACTCTACGATTTGTTTGACCAGCGCCACGTTTTCTTCAAAAGGAAAGTGAGAGCCGTCGATCATCACGGAACGGATCCCGGCGTTGATCTTATGGTAGATATCGGCGGGATCTTCGTGATGATCCAAATGCAGCGCCAGCGGGATCTGATACTCGTGCGCCAGCGCCTTGACGATCATGATGATGTTTTCCAGCCCGCCGTAACGGTAAGTGCCGGTCGTTCCCGCCAGGATCACCGGCGAACGATACTGTGCAGCGGTTTCGACCACCACCTGCAAGGTTTCCAGGTTGTGGATGTTGAATGCCGGCACCGCGTACCCTTGCTGCTGCGCTTTCTGCAGCATGTTTTTGCTTGAAATGATGTACATCGATTCTCCTCGATCCCGCACCTGATACCGCAGTCGGTGGTTACAAAATGAAAACTTATTCGGACAAACTTTCTAAGTGAAACCGAATATAGAGATAAAACGCGCAAAAAAGCGTGACAGGGATCGAATATTATCAAATAACTTTCAAAACGTAACTTAACTAAATATTGATTACGAAACATAAGACATGTTCCGGTGTTTGCGCGCTTAAGATCGCCATGCCACGGGTATACATCCACCCGGAAATAGCATCTAACAATATGAATAATAGTAAAAATATATGCTTTCACGCTCATCCATCGCAGACTTTCAAAATAACGAAAGCCTGCGTGGGTATTACTTTCAATTAGAAAGTATGAAGGATATAGTAGCCCTTATTACCGTTTAACGATGGGGGCGAATGTGCCCAGAAAGTCATCTAACCTGCTGAAACGCAGATTGAAAATTGCTGAAATCGTCGGCCAGCAGGGGGAGATCAAGGTCGAAGATCTTTCTGCCCAGTTGGGGGTTTCCGGCGTGACGATCCGTGGCGATCTCAGCTATCTGGAACAGCAAGGCTACCTCAAGCGATCCTTTGGCGGAGCCATTGCAACCCCAACACAGCCGTTGGCGGCACCGATCGAGCCAGGGCTCGCAGTAGCCCCGCTCACGTTGGCTAACCAGTTGGAAATCGCCCGCCACTGCGCCAGGATGATTGCCGATCGCGATACGCTGTTTCTCGGCCACGGCGACATCTGCCGCAAGGTCATCCCGTTCCTGAGCGGGCTGAAAAAGCTGCGGCTGATCGTCAACGACCTACAGCATGCGATCCTGGCCGATCAGTTTTTGGACGGTGAGATTATCGTCGCGGGTGGGGAGTTGATCCGCTCGCATACCGCGCTGAGCGGTAAAGCGCTGGATAGCGTGATCCAACAGTTCACCATCAACCACTGCATTCTTGAGGCCAGCATTACGGACAGCTCCGGCATCCTGAATATCGACCAGCCGCTGTTGGCGTCCCATTACCAACGCTGCCTGGACAAGGCGCAGAACAAAACCGCCATCATTACCCACTTGCCCATTCAGGCCAGTGCGATCGGGACTATCGGCCACCTCAGCCAAGTAGATAATCTGGTGACCAACCGTGGTGTGAATGAACATTATCAGCAGCAATTATTCGAATCCGACTTCAGCATCCGCTACACCAATAACGAATGTTTTACCTGGGCCAACCGGGAAACGATCGGGGAATAAAGGGGCACTTATGTCAGTTAGCATCTGCACGATGGGTGAGTTACTGGTTGAATTCCTTTCAAAAAATTATAATCAGGGATTCACTCAGCCAGGCGAGTTTCTTGGGCCGTTCCCCAGCGGGGCACCGGCTATCTATGCCGCTCAAGTGGCGCGGCTTGGCTTTGGCTCCACGCTGTTTGGCTGCGTGGGCAACGACGATTTTGGCCGCCTGAATATCGAGCGCCTGCGTCTGGAAGGCGTGATCACCGACGGCATCAGCGTGATCGACAAGGCACCGACCGGTACGGCGTTTGTCAGCTATCGCAATCCGCTGGAACGCGATTTTATCTTCAATATCCCCAACAGCGCCTGCGGCTTCTTTACCGCCGACCATATCGATCTGGGCTTGCTGAACCAGTGCCAACATTTCCACATCATGGGTTCTTCGCTGTTCTCATTCCGCATCATCGATGCCATGCGCCGGGCGATCCAGATCGTCAAGGCCAATAAGGGGACGGTGTCGTTCGATCCCAATATTCGCAAAGAGATGCTCAATATCCCGGAGATGAGCCAGGCCTTCGATTACATCCTCGAATATACCGATATCTTCCTGCCGAGCGAGGGAGAAGTGCACCACTTTGCCAGCAGCAAAAACCAGCAGGAAGCGGATATCGTGCAGGAACTGTTGGCCAGCGGCGTGAGCCATATCGTGATCAAGCGGGGCCAGAAAGGGGCCAGCCATTACCAGCAACAGAACGGCCAGACGCAGGAAATACACACGCCAGGCTATAGCAGCAAGATGGTCGATCCGACCGGAGCGGGCGACTGCTTTGGCGCGACCTTTGTCAGCCTGTTCCTGTCCGGCTTTAGCGCAGAAAAAGCATTGCAGTACGCCAATGCCAGCGGTGCCCTGGCGGTTTCCCATAAGGGGCCGATGGAAGGGTTATCCAGCCTGGCGCAGATCGA
The DNA here is from genome assembly GCF_003668775.1 of Serratia sp. 3ACOL1. Taxonomy (NCBI): domain Bacteria; kingdom Pseudomonadati; phylum Pseudomonadota; class Gammaproteobacteria; order Enterobacterales; family Yersiniaceae; genus Serratia; species Serratia sp. 3ACOL1. Next base: position 3,891,759 of record NZ_CP033055.1, read on the forward strand.
GCATTTTATTGCACAACAGGCGTAAAGCCCATCAACCGGCCAGCCTTTGGCCGGTTTTTTATGCCGATTGCCAACATAACGGCTTGGCAAAACCGTCCCTTATCGTAAAATCCCCTCCTTTGCCAATCCATAACCGTAAACCCCTTGGAGGCACGGATGGAACAACGCTTTGTTCAAGCTAACCGCGAAGCACGCTGGGCACTGGGCCTGACGCTGCTTTATCTGCTGGCCTGGTCGCTGGCGGCCTATCTGCCAGACAGCAACGCCGGGATCACCGGGCTGCCACACTGGTTCGAAATGGCCTGCCTGCTGGTACCGCTGCTGTTTATTGGCCTGTGCTGGCTGATGGTACGCGGCATCTTCCGCGATATCCCTCTGGAGGATAGCGATGCAAACTGAGGTCATTCTGCCGCTGATTGCCTATCTGTTGCTGGTGTTTGGCCTTTCGGTGTATGCCTATACCCGTCGCCAAAGCGGTAACTTCCTGAGTGAATATTTCCTCGGTAACCGTTCGATGGGCGGCTTTGTGCTGGCCATGACGCTGACCGCCACCTATATCAGCGCCAGCTCGTTTATTGGTGGGCCTGGTGCAGCCTATAAGTACGGCCTCGGCTGGGTGCTGCTGGCGATGATCCAACTGCCCGCCGTGTGGCTTTCACTTGGCGTGCTGGGGAAAAAGTTTGCCATTCTGGCGCGGCGCTACAATGCCATCACCCTTAACGACATGCTGTTCGCCCGCTATAAGAGCCGTTTGCTGGTGTGGCTAGCCAGTCTAAGTCTGTTGGTCGCCTTCCTTGGGGCGATGACGGTCCAGTTTATCGGTGGCGCACGCCTGCTCGAGACTGCGGCGGGCATTCCTTACGACACCGGCCTGCTGATATTTGGTATCAGCATTGCGCTGTATACCGCGTTTGGCGGCTTCCGTGCCAGCGTGCTGAACGATGCTATGCAGGGGCTGGTGATGCTGATAGGCACGATATTACTGCTGGTTGCGGTGATCCACGCGGCAGGCGGCTTGCACAGCGCGGTTGATAAGCTGCAACAGATCGATCCAGCGTTGGTCTCACCGCAAGGTGGCGATCAGATCCTCAGCCTGCCGTTTATGGCTTCGTTCTGGATCCTGGTGTGCTTTGGCGTAATTGGCTTGCCGCACACCGCCGTGCGCTGTATCTCGTATAAAGACAGCAAAGCCGTGCACCGTGGCATTATCCTCGGCACCATCGTGGTGGCTATTCTGATGTTTGGTATGCATCTGGCTGGTGCCCTGGGCCGTGCGGTGCTGCCGGATCTGAAGATCCCCGATCAGGTGATCCCAACGTTGATGATCACCGTGCTGCCCCCTTACGCCGCAGGGATCTTCCTGGCCGCCCCGATGGCGGCGATCATGTCGACCATCAATGCGCAGCTGCTGCAATCCTCTGCCACCATCATCAAAGACCTCTATCTGGGCGTACGCCCACTGCAGATGAACAATGAGAAGATGATCAAACGCTTCTCCAGTCTGACTACGCTGATCCTCGGATTACTGGTGCTACTGGCCGCCTGGCGTCCGCCAGAAATGATCATCTGGCTGAACCTGCTGGCGTTCGGCGGGTTGGAGGCCGTATTCCTGTGGCCGTTGGTGTTGGGCCTGTACTGGGAACGCGCCAACGCGCAGGGAGCCCTTAGCTCAATGGTCACCGGTGCGTTATGCTATACGCTATTAGCCAGCTTCGGCCTGCAACTGGCCGGATTGCACCCTATTGTGCCTTCGCTGTTACTCAGCCTGTTGGCGTTTTATCTCGGTAACGTCTACGGCGAAAAGCGCCAGTTGGCGTCGTCCTTACCCTCTTGAGAGAATTGTTATGCCTTGGATCCAACTAAAACTGAACACCACCGGCAGCCAGGCAGAAGACCTGAGCGATGCGTTGGTTGAAAGCGGCGCAGTGTCGGTCACCTTTCAGGACACCCACGACAACCCGGTGTTTGAACCGCTGCCGGGCGAAACCCTGCTGTGGGGCGATACCGATGTGATCGGCCTGTATGATGCCGAAACCGATATGGCCGAAGTGGTCGCCATACTGGAACAGCACCCGTTGCTGGGCAACGGTTTCCGCCACAAAATCGAGCAGTTGGAAGATAAAGACTGGGAACGTGAGTGGATGGATAACTTCCACCCGATGCGTTTTGGCGAGCGCCTGTGGATTTGCCCAAGCTGGCGTGACGTGCCCGATCCGGACGCGGTAAACGTCATGCTCGACCCAGGCCTGGCGTTTGGCACCGGCACACACCCGACCACCGCGCTTTGCCTGCAATGGCTGGATGGATTGGATCTGGCCGGTAAAACCGTCATCGACTTCGGCTGTGGCTCCGGCATCCTGGCGATTGCCGCATTAAAACTCGGTGCCGCCCGCGCCATTGGCATCGACATCGATCCCCAGGCCATTCAGGCCAGCCGCGATAACGCGCAGCGTAACGGTGTTTCAGAGCGTCTGGAGCTGTATCTGCCAAAAGACCAACCCGCCGATCTGTTGGCCGATGTGGTGGTGGCGAACATTCTCGCTGGCCCGCTGCGTGAACTGGCACCGTTAATCAGCGACCTGCCAAAATCCGGCGGCTATCTGGGCCTGTCAGGCGTACTGGCGACTCAAGCCGCCAGCGTAGCCGAAGCCTATCAGGATAAGTTCAACCTCGACCCGGTGGCCGAACGCGAAGAATGGTGCCGCATTACCGGCCAACGCAACTAGTTACATTTTCCCCGCTTGCCAAAAACCATCGGAAATTTAAACAGTTCCGATGGTTTTTTCTTTTCCTAAGAATCCGCCAGTTTATCCCGACACTTGCTAGGCGTATTCTCCAGCTCGGAGTGAAGGCGGCCCGCAGCATATGAGCCTCCCACCCAGGATAATTGGTATTTTCATTGGACAAGGATTAGGAAATGAAAGGAAAAATGTTGCTTGCCGCCCTGTTGGCCGCCAGCTTCTCGATCGGGGCCTCAGAACATGCTCATTGGGGCTATGAAGGCCAGGAAGACCCGGCACATTGGGGTAAGCTTTCACCCGATTTTTCACTGTGTGAAACCGGTAAAAACCAGTCCCCGGTCAACATCCAGGGCGCACTGAAAACCCAGCACGGCAAGCTTGAGCTGGCTTTCCAGCCGGGCAAACAGCAAATCGTCAACAACGGGCACACCATTCAAGTCAACGTCAGCGAAGGTAACACCCTGCGGTTGGATAACGACACCTTCACGCTGCAGCAGTTCCATTTCCACGCCCCGAGCGAAAACGAGATCGACGGCAAGCAGTTCCCACTGGAAGCGCACTTTGTCTACAAGGACAAAGACGGTGCCCTGGCGGTGCTGGCCCTGATGTTCCAACCAGGTAAAGCCAATCCGCAACTGGCACAGGCCTGGCAACAAATGCCTGCCGCCGTCGATCAGACCGCCGTGCTGAACAAGCCGCTGGATATCAAAGCGCTGCTGCCGAAACAGTTTAACTTCTACCGCTTCAGCGGTTCACTGACGACGCCACCCTGCTCTGAAGGGGTCAGTTGGTTGGTGCTAGATCAGCCTGTAAGCGCTTCTGCCGAACAAATCAGTCAATTCCACTCGGTAGTGCACCATAACAACAATCGTCCGGTACAGCCGCTCAACGGCCGCGTCATCGTCGATTGATTTTTGCCTGCTACATCTGCCGCTGCCCTCACTGGGGTGGCGGTAATTCCCAGCACCATTCTTGCCGATTTGTCAAAGTATTAAGCTGAGAATGTTACAAATAACCTGATGTTACGATCTGTTATTACCGGCGCGTAAAGATAAAATCCTGCCGTTAATGGAATATTTTAGCGTACGCAAATTAAGCACAATCATACAAAGCATTGTTAAATAACCATAATATTTTCATCAAGGGTGCATAAACGCACTTTTATTGCCCAATAACTGTCGATTGGTCAAAGTTTGGCCTTTCATCTGAATGAAAAAATGCGTAATATACGCGCCCTTGCGGACACAGTATGGTCAGTCTTTGTCTATGCGCATTGGACACCACCAGTTAACAAATTGCCTGATTGCGGCCCCGATGGCCGGCATCACAGATCGCCCATTCAGAACCTTATGTCATGCAATGGGTGCTGGGATGGCTGTATCCGAAATGCTCTCCTCCAACCCGGAGGTGTGGCGCACGGATAAGTCACGTCTGCGTATGGTACATAGCGATGAACCAGGGATCCGTTCCGTGCAAATAGCCGGATGTGATCCTGATGATATGGCCGCCGCGGCGCGCATTAATGTGGCCAGCGGTGCACAGATCATCGACATCAATATGGGGTGCCCAGCCAAGAAAGTGAACCGGAAGCTTGCAGGGTCTGCGTTACTGCAGTACCCGGATCTGGTTAGACAGATCCTCCTCGCGGTGGTTAACGCGGTGGATGTGCCGGTAACACTTAAGATCCGAACCGGCTGGGAACCAGAGAACCGTAACTGTGTAGAAATTGCCCAACTGGCCGAAGATTGTGGTATACAGGCCCTGACGATTCATGGCCGAACCCGTGCCTGCCTGTTCAACGGCAACGCGGAGTACGACAGCATTCGGGCAGTTAAGCAGAATGTCTCCATTCCGATCATCGCGAATGGCGACATTACTGACCCGCATAAAGCCAGAGCAGTGCTCGACTACACTGGGGCTGATGCCCTGATGATAGGCCGTGCTGCTCAGGGGAGACCCTGGATCTTCCGGGAAATCCAGCATTATCTGGACACTGGGGAGCTGCTGCCACCGATGCCACTTGGCGAAGTGAAGCGCTTGTTAATAGGGCATATTCGGGAATTGCACGGCTTTTACGGCCAAGGCAAGGGATTCCGGATTGCTCGAAAGCACGTCTCTTGGTACTTACAGGAGCATGCCCCTAATGACCAGTTTCGGCGCACATTCAACGCCATAGAGGATGCCAGCGAACAGCTGGAGGCGTTGGAGGCATATTTCGAAAATCTTGCGTAACAAAAAAGAGCTGACAGAACTATGTTCGAACAACGCGTAAATTCTGACGTACTGACCGTTTCAACCGTGAACTCACAGGACCAAGTGACTCAAAAGCCTCTGCGTGACTCGGTTAAGCAAGCACTGAAGAACTATTTTGCTCAACTGAACGGTCAAGACGTTAACGATCTGTATGAGCTGGTACTGGCTGAAGTTGAACAGCCACTGTTGGACATGGTGATGCAGTACACCCGTGGCAACCAGACCCGTGCTGCCCTGATGATGGGGATCAACCGCGGTACACTGCGTAAGAAATTGAAAAAATACGGCATGAACTGATACTAGTCAGTCAAGCTGTTGAAAAAAGGCGCTTTTATCTCATTTGATAAGCGCCTTTTTCTTTTATCATACCGGCCTGTCAGAAACGCCAGGTGGCCGAAAGGTTGCCCGCTACCGAGTCATAACCAGAACGGAACAGCTCGCTCTCTACCCCCAAGCCCAGCTCCACATCCCTATTGATTTGGTAACGAACCCCGGCTTTCACCCCCATGGAGTCACGCCCAGTCACCTGATTCTTGTTGCTGAAGCTCGCCGCGCGGTAGTTGGCGAAAGAGGCTTCTTGCGATACGTCGCTATCCAGCAACTCATGATCCCAGGTCAGTTGCAGATCGGCAGCAATAGCAGCGCCCGAAGAGAGCGGAAGATCCCAACTGCTGTTGACCCCAATGCTGGAGCGCAGAGAATCAAAAGTGCTCGAACCTAGCGCCAGGCGGCTACTGTCGTTGCCCGTTTCCGTCACGCTTGGGCGATGCAGGGTAGTGTAATTCAATGCGGCCACCGGTCCAGCGCTCCATTGATCATTCAACGCCCAGCGATAACCGCCACCAGCCGCAACAGAACCCGCCAATCCGGTCCAACTGGCATGTTGGCTCGCTTGATAAGTCTCGACGCTGATGCTGCGATCCAAACGGCTATCTTCTATGCCAAACCGGCCATTGCCGAATAAATACATCCCCGCTTGCCGATCGGCGGCATAACGAGCCTGGATACCCAGATCGAAAGCCGTGGTTTTACCGCTGGCGTTCTCCGGTGATTTGACCGTTACCGATTGTCCACTGACCGCACCATGGAAGCCATAAACCCAGTCGCTATTCTGTTCGCTGCGCTTGTCTGCACCAAAGACTATGCCGTAGCTGCTGGCATCATAGCCAACCTGACTACCCTGGCGCTGCTGCCAGAAACCGCCACCAAAGGGTATGGCAAAACTATGCCATTCGCCTGCAACCTGTTGCTCTGGCGTGGTGGGATGAGATCCGCTGACAATCCGCGTAATCTGCTGTTCACGATTGAGAGAGCTGGCGAACATCGCACTGTACGCAGCAGGGGATAGTTGCGGCAAAGCACTGCTGATGCTCCCACCGTCGGCGGCAGAAAAGTCCAGCGTGCGGTACAGCGGCTGGATGTCTGCACCTGCAACCGACACAATGTGGTCCAGCGCCTGGCCGACCTGCCGCGCATTGCTGTCCTGGGCATACTGGCTGTAGGCGTTGTCTGCACGCAACATCGCGAGTTGCCAACGATCCTCACCCTGCGGCGTTGCCTGCAAGGCCAGCGTAGGCGAACTGAGTAACCCGTCCACCGTGCTGAATTCTCCGCTATGCGAGGTGGCTTTCAGCATCTCGCCCGAATCCAGCCGCCAGTCTGTGGCATACCAGTCTGGCTGAGGCGCAAACGTTAGCTGACCGTTGAATGCAGCATGGCCATTAACCACCAGGGTATCGTGTCCACCACGGCCATCGACCTCTAACAGCAACTGCCCCTTCTCGCCCTGTTGATAGAGGCCGGTGACCTCGATTTGCCCTAGCGAGTTACCCGGCGCAAGGATACCGTCATTCACAAAGCGGCCCGCCGGGTTCAAGGTATAATCGCTGTTGCCAGCCAGCGTGGAGCCTGGTGCGATAGACATGCTGTAAATCTGGTGGTGACCATTAAGCGAAGTGATCCCCCGCGAGTGCTCAGCGCCAGATTGTCGATACCTTCAATATTTCCCCGATAGTTGAACCGGAATTTGGGGTCTGCCTGATCGGTTGCCTGCCCTTGCAAATTGGCCAGGCGCCCAAAGGTAAACTGGGTCAGGCGCTGCTGGCCATGCTCATCCAACTGGTTATAATCCGAGTAGATATTCCCTTCCAGCTGAGCACCATTTAATAGATTGATATTGTTGACCAGCGCGTTTGGCGAGATATAAATCGCCGCACCTTTAGCGGCAACCCGGCCGCTAATATCCGCATTATTGACCAGCGCCCCCTGTAGCTCCGGCAATAATGTTGCAACCTGTCCACCAACATAATGTATCCAGGATCCCCGGTAATCCACATCGTTGCCCAGCAGGTTATTGCCAAAATCAAAACTGAGAGCAACGCCCTTAGCGCCTAGCGCTTGAACATCGCCACGCTGAATGAGATTGTGGTTCTTGCCATAAGCAAACATCACGCCGCGGCCATTGGCCCCGTCGGCGTATACGCGAGTGCCTGGCTCAACGTTCAGCGTGTTGTTTTGCCCATCGATACGAATACCTGCCCCACCGGCGCCCTGTGTTAACAGATCCGCTTGCTGGAAGATGTGGTTATTGCTGCCGTAAACATGCAAGCCAACGCCCAATGTCGCGGTATTATACTGCCCCTCGATGTAGCCATCGCCCTGCTTGTTACGTAAAAAGTAACCATGTCGATTAACCAGCGTCTGCCCATCACCGTAGAGCGAAGAGCCGAAGAAATTACGCCGATCGATCTGATAATCCATGTCCTGCAATAACGCCAACTCGGCTTCCATAAACGTGGTGTAGTTGCGGTAATCCTGATGGCTCATCATGCTGTTTTTCAGCTCGATATGGCTCATATAGTTATCGTCAACCGAGCCATCGTCAGCCAACATTCTTACCGGAACGCCGGGCATGGCTCCCGCCAGCACTTCATCCACGTGTTTGCCCGTGAAATATCCCTTATCGAGGCGCACATCAAAGCCTTGCGGATCCCATGAGTTATTGCACCCCTCGCAAAGTATGACCTGACCGGGGCGTGCCGGATTTCCATTGTCATCACGCAGATGCGCAGTCCAGGAGCCGAAAGGCATATCGGTGTCAAAAGCTGGAGTAAATGTCCCCTCTCCAGCCAAATCGGTGGCCATATTAGAGATACCCAACCCATGAGCCAGTTCATGAACGGCAACACTGACCAGATCCGTTTTTCCGGAGCGGGGTAATTGCGCTGGGACATAGGGAATATGATCAAAATCCATTTTTCCCATGATAAATTGGCCATGAGAACCGAAGGTTAACTCGCCGGTATCAATACCGTTCAAAGCCCCCTGCAATTGTGTAATGGTGATTACACCATCGGTGACCGATTCGCTGGAGCCTGCAGCGTTCACATCATCAAAAGTGCCTACGTTGATGATGGCAGGCAGTTGATCGGGTCTGGGGGTAATGACTTCAGCCCAGTACCGCATGGCATCCAGTATTTTTTCTTTCTGCTGTTGATTCAGATCCCAGGTCGACTCAGTTGGCTGCGGTGAATTCGGTATAAAAGGGCCATCACCCACATCAAAAAAGCGGACTTGGAAGACAGCGATATTATTTGTGTTATAGACCAGGTAACTGTCTGCAGCGTAACTATTGTAACTGGGGAAAAAACTGGTTAACGCCGCCGTGATGAATAGCTTTTTCAAATCAACCATCCTTGTGTACAAATGAAAGGAAAAATTTCCTTCAAGTATAGAAGGACATACCTCGTTTAAACAAAGAATCAACATAACTAACAAGAAATACCCCAATAGCCCTCGGATACCCCTTTGTGGACGTATCACCCACCCACTCTCACACCCACGTTTTGTGTGGTATAATCGTGAATACGAGAGCCCCCTTCGCTGGCGAGCAGCCGTCCTTCCGAAGGCTAATAGCAATGCGAACCGCCCTTCGATGTAAAAGTTTAGTCAACGGCTAAACGATCGTTATGACTGGGTGTCAGAGTATGGTATCGCTATTGAGTCGCTTCTTTATGCGCTACAGGTTTCTACCCCCATTTCGCATACAGAGTTGATATGAAGCGTCCACAAACTTTTAAACGTGCGTTACTGCACCCTCGCTACTGGCTGACCTGGTTTGGCCTGGCGGTCCTGTTCCTGCTGGTTCAACTACCCTATCCCGTGCTGCACAAGCTCGGTGGCTGGATGGGCCGCACCTCTATGCGCTTCCTGAAACGCCGCGTGTCGATCACCCGCCGCAATCTTGAACTGTGCTTCCCGGAGATGGATGCAGCAGTCCGCGAACGTCAAATTATCGGTAATTTCGAATCCCTCGGCATGGGTCTGCTGGAAACCGGCATGGCCTGGTTCTGGTCAGATAAACGCGTGAAACGCTGGTTCAACGTGAGCGGCATCAACCACCTGAAACAGGCCCAGCAAAATGGCCGTGGCGTGCTGGTGATTGGGGTGCATTTCATGTCGCTGGAGTTGGGCGGCCGGGCGATGGGCCTGTGTCAGCCGATGATGGCCATGTATCGCCCACACAATAACAAGGCGATGGAATGGGCACAGACCAAAGGCCGCATGCGCTCCAACAAAGCCATGCTGGATCGCAAAGATCTGCGCGGCATGGTGCAAGCCCTGAAGCGCGGCGAAGCCGTATGGTTCGCTCCCGATCAGGATTACGGCCCACGTGGCAGCGTGTTTGCCCCACTGTTTGCCGTTGATCAGGCCGCCACCACCAGCGGGACCTTTATGCTGGCCCGCATGGCTAAACCGGCGTTGGTACCGGTCGTGCTCATCCGCCGCCCGAAAGGCTGTGGCTACGATCTGCTGATCCAACCGGCGTTAGAAGACTACCCAATCGACGATGAAGTGGCCGCCGCCGCCTACATGAATAAAGTGGTAGAAAAAGAGATCATGCGCGCTCCAGAGCAATATCTGTGGCTGCACCGCCGCTTCAAAACGCGCCCGACAGGTTCGCCTTCACTGTATTAAATTCGCTTTCTGGAAGGTGATGTTGATCAGTCGAGATCGGCAATCCCCCCTCACCCCAACCCTCTCCCACAGGGAGAGGGAGCCGTATGGAGCCGAAATCAGGTACGGCAGTCAATCTGTAGCCCCCTATCAATCCCTCGCGCATTTTGTGCTCTCCTTTGAAAAATTCACAGACCCGTTTTTAACTCTGCTGTAACATCCTTTTTTACCCGCTCAGGAAAATAAACGATGAAAACGCAGGTTCGTCTTGCTCTGATTGGTGATTACCGCAGCGAAGCCGTTGCCCACCAAGCCATCCCCGTCGCTCTCCAACTTACCGCCTCACACCTCGATATTGATATCCAATCCCAGTGGCTCCCCACAGAAACCCTGACCGATGTCTCTGTCCTGCAGGATTATGATGCTATCTGGGTGGTCCCTGGCAGCCCCTATCGCTACGATGACGGCGTATTTATGACGATCCGCCATGCCCGCGAGCAGAACATCCCTTTTCTAGGGTCTTGCGGTGGGTTTCAATATGCGGTGGTAGAATATGCGCGCAATGTGATGGGTTGGCGCGATGCTGGTCACGCGGAGACCGATAGCGGGGGCCGCTTGGTGATCGCACCGCTGAGCTGTTCACTGGTTGAGAAAACCGGCACCATCCTTTTTCAGCCAAACACGCTGATCGCCCGCGCCTATGGCAAGCTGGAGACTCACGAAGGCTATCACTGTAACTTCGGAGTTAACCCTGAATTTGTGGCGGATTTGGAGCAACACCCGCTGATCATTAGTGGGCATGACATTGAAGGCGATGTCCGCTCGGTGGAGCTGCCAGGCCACCGTTTTTATGCCGCTACCCTATTCCAGTCAGAACGTGCGGCGTTACGTGGGGAGCTTTCCCCACTGATTGTGGCCCTGATCCAGGCCGCTCGTTAACCCTTGTCGGGGGCTAGCCCAGCCCCCTGATTACCACATTAACCGACCGATCAAGGGCGCCCCGATCACCGTGATAATCCCCGCCAACATCATCACCAGGCTAGACACTACGCCTTCCTGCTGGCCTATTTCATAGGCTCTGGCGGTACCGGCACCGTGGGAAGAGGCGCCAAACCCCGCCCCTTTCGCCAGACCGCTGCGCACCGACAAGCGCAGGAACAGAATATCGCCTACCGCCATGCCAAACACGCCGGTGATCACCACAAACAGTGCCACCAAGTCGGGTTGGCCGCCCATCTGTTTCGCCGCTTCCAGCGCGAACGGCGTAGTGATGGAACGCACCGCCAGGCTACGCTGCACCTCATCCGGTAACGTCAACCAACGGGCCAGCCACACCGAGCTGTAAACGGCTACCACCACCGCGGTAAACACCCCGACGCTGAGAGAAAGCCAATGGCGGCGAATAATATGCAGGTTTTCATAGACCGGCACGGCAAAGGCGATAGTTGCCGGGCCAAGCAACCACAGCAGCCAGTGCGTTTCACCGATATAGCTCTGATACGAGATATGTGTCACCACTAGCAACAGCACCAATACCATCGGCGTCAGCACCAACGGCATCAACAGCAGGCTACGGCGGCGGCGGTAGAGCCATTTATTGGCAAAATAGAGGACCAATGTCACCACCAAGCAGGTGATGCTGAGGATCACGTCATTCATTACGCATTTTCCGCCGTTGCAGCCAGATCTCGAAACGATAAACGCGATCCACCACCAGCCCGGTCGCTCCCAGTGTCAGCATGGTGCTGATGGCAATCACCAAAAAAATCTTCCAGCCCTCCACCATCAACAGTTGGGCATAGTTCACCACCGCCACTACCGCTGGCACAAAAAACAGCAGCATTTCGGCCAGTAGCCAACGCGACCCCGCCTTTACCCAGTTAAGCGGCAAAATGCGCAGTAGGATCAGCGCCAACATCATCAACATGCCTACGATGTTAGCGGGCAAAGGCAGATGAAACTGTTGCACCAGTCGATCGGCAAGCAGGAATAACAAGGCATACAGCACCACTTGAATCGGCACCTGTAGGCGGACCAGGAAAGCAGGCGCAGCACGGCGTAAAGCCAGAGACATGAAAGCAACCTCAGAAAAAATCAAGGCTTACAGTATACGCAGCCGGGAAACCCTGCCTGAAATGAATTAAAATCATCAACATCATGCCATAAGGGAATAGTTTCCCGGCGGCACCGCCTTCAGGAGAGCCCAAAGTGGATGTCCGCACCCTGCGTTATTTTGTGGAAGTGGTCCGCCAGCAAAGTTTCACCCGCGCGGCCGAGAAGCTGTTTGTTACCCAACCCACCATCAGCAAAATGTTGCGCCATCTGGAAGATGAGTTGGAGTGCACACTGCTGGTACGCGAAGGGCGCAAGCTGCATCTCACCGACAGCGGGCAAGCGGTCTATCAGCGCGGCCTGGCGATCCTGGATGAGTTCCGTCAGTTAGAGGCCGAACTGGATGACATCAGCTCGGTGAAAAGGGGTGTGCTGCGGCTGGGTATTCCCCCCATGGTCGGCAGGCAGATTGCCGGTTTGATCCGTCAGTTCCGCCAGACCTATCCGGGTATCGAATTGAAGATCTCCGAGCTGGGCGGCCTTTCGGTTGAACAGGCGGTGTTAACCGGAGAGTTGGACCTGGCGATGACGATACTGCCCGCAGTATCTGACCAGCCGTTGACCTTTTTGCCCCTGCTAAGCCACCCGATGTGCGTGGTTGTACCAAAGACGACACACTGGCTCAACCGCACCAGCATCGCGATCAATGAGCTGGCCGAGTGGCCAATCCTGATTTATAACGAAGACTTCACGCTGTATAAAATGCTGATGGCCGCTTTTCAGCAGGCTGGCTTCGAACCCAAGATTGCCGTACGCAGCGGCCAGTGGGATTTTCTGGCGGCGATGGTGCAGGCCGGTGTGGGAATTGCCACCTTACCGGAGCCAGTCTGCCAATGGCTGGATAAAGAAAACCTGATCTGGCTGCCGCTGGAGCCACGAATGGAGTGGCAAGTGGGGCTGATCTGGCGCCAGGGCAGCTACCTTTCCCACAGCGCCCAGGCCTGGATTGCCTGCTGCCGGGAGTATTGGCCTCAGCCTTAATAGTCTTCTGTTTCCCCTCACCCCAACCCTCTCCCAAAGGGCGAGGGAGCCGATTCAGAGCGCCTATCAAGTAGCGTGATCAATCTGTGGCCCGTAAAGTCCCTCTCATTCCATAACGGCAGCAAATTCACGTCATAATCCCCTGCTATACTTCGGCTAATGCTCATCAAAAATCACTAAAAAACCGCTGATTTACTCTTCCGGCCAACGAAAGAGACAGCATGCCCCTTTATTCAGCCGGATGGAAAAGATATGCAGCGGAAATCCCTCCAGAGTATCGCTCCTGGCCTGATGAACCTGCTCGCTTACGAGCGTAGCTGGTTGAAACCTGATATCCGAGCTGGCCTCTCGGTGGCGGCAGTGGCATTACCGGTGGCGATTGCCTACGCCGAGCTGGCTGGCGTGAGCGCCATCGTCGGGCTTTACTCCTGTATTCTACCGATGATCGCCTACGCCATTTTTGGCTCATCGCGTCAGTTGATCGTCGGACCTGATGCAGCCACCTGCGCGGTCATCGCCGCAGTAGTCACTCCGCTAGCGGCTGGCCATACCGAGCTGCACTGGCAATTGACCATCGTGATGACCCTGATGATGGGAACCTGGTGCCTGATTGCCAGCCGCTTCAAGCTGGGAGCCATTGCAGACCTGCTGTCACGCCCGATCCTCAATGGGTTGCTCAACGGCGTAGCGCTGACGATTATCGTCAATCAGATCAGCAAGATATTCGGTTTTTCCTCGCCCTCCAGCGAGCTGATTGAACGCATTTACGCACTGCCGGTTAACTTACTCAACAGCCATTGGCCCACGGTGCTTATGTCACTACTGACGCTGTTGATCCTGCTTGGCGTCCACTATGCCCGGCCTAACTGGCCCGCCCCGCTGTTCGCCGTGGTGCTGACGACGGCGTTGACCCGGGCGGCGAATTTGCCGCATTTTGGTATTGAAACGGTTGGGGGCTATACCGGTGGCGGTTTGCCCATGGTGTCATGGCCGAATTTTAAACCCGGGCTGCTGCGCGATCTGGTGATCCCGGCGCTCAACCTGGCCGTCGTCAGCTTTGTCAGCATGATGCTGACCACCAGGAGCTTTGCGGCAAAAAATGGCTACGAAGTTGACGCCGACAGCGAGTTTCGCGCACTGGGGCTGGTGAATATCGTCTCCGGGCTTTCGCAGGGATTCGCCATCAGCGGTGCCAACTCCCGTACCGCCGTTAACGATGCCAACGGCGGCAAAAGCCAGCTGGTCTCGGTGATTGCCGCGCTGGCGATCGCTTTGGTAGTGGCATTTTTTAGCGAGCCGCTGCAGTTTATCCCCATCCCGGTACTCGGCGTGGTGCTGATTTACGCCTCTTGGTCGCTGCTGGATATGCGCAGCATTTTCCGGCTGCGCAAACGCAATCGCCCCGCGTTCTATCTGGCGCTGTTTACATTCTTGAGCGTGCTGCTGGTAGGGATCATTCCCGGCATTGGGCTGGCTGTGCTGCTGGGCCTGTTACAGTTTCTACAGACGGTTTTCCGGCCTACCGAGCAGCTGCTGGGGGTCAATGCAGACGGTATGATCCATTCGCTAGGTAAGAGCAACGGCATCCAGCCGGTCGATGGCGTCATTATGTACCGCTTTAATTCGCCGTTGACCTACTTTAACGTCGCCTATTTCAAGCGGCGGATCACCACTCTGGTAGATGGATCGCAGGACCAGCCACGTTGGGTGGTGATTGACGCGGTGGCCAGCTTCACCCATGCGGATATCAGCGTGCTCGCGGCTGTCGAAGAATTGAAGCGGGATTTACAACTGCGTGGGATCGGCCTGGTACTTGCAGGCCGCCGTACCGAATTGACACGCTGGTTTCGCCTGGATCGCTCCGGCAGCAAGGAGAATAAACTGATCCTGGTTCCCGACCTGTATCTGGCGTTGAAGCTGATCCAAAGCAAGGAGAGTAAAGCGCAAGGAGAGCGAGATGCCGAAGCCTTGGCTGAGTAAGATAGGGGCCGCATAGCGGCCCCCGTACAGATGTGGCTAGCCTTCTCGCTCAACCAGCAAGGCTTCCAGCAGATCGAGATCGTGCAGCAGTTTTTGCAGCGTCTCGTTGCTGATTTTTTGCGTAGCACGCAGGTGATAAAGCTCACCACGCTCCGCCCGCAAGGCGGTCAAACGGAAACGCCGCTCGAGGTTTTCCAACGCCAGCGCATTTTCGATATCGTCTTTACTGGCAATACGCCGCCGCAACATTCCGGTCACCCTGGAACTGACCTCTTTGAGCACCTGCGGATCGAGGTTTTCCTCGGTGTCTGCCACCAGCCGCTCTTCCATCTTGTTAATGCTCTCAATCGCCACCTCGGCAGCCATGGCAATCGCCATGCGCTCTTCGGTCTTGCTGGCGCTCTTGTCTGCGACATGCACCCCGCGCAGCAATAACGGCAACGCCAGTACGCCAACGATCAGTGACAGCAGGATCACCCCGGCGGCGATAAACACCAGTTGATAGCGCGCCGGGAAGGCGGTGCCATCGCTAAGTAACAGCGGGATAGAAAGCACACCGGCCAGCGTAATCGCCCCACGCACGCCAGCGAAAGAAGCGACCCACAGCTCACGTATGCTGTAATCGCCAAACTGTAGAGGGCGCTTTTTCATAAAGCGATTACTGGCCTTTTTCATCACCCACAGCCAACTGAAACGCAGCACCAGCAGCGCGGCGTAAATAATCGCCACGTCGGTGAACAGATACCAGGTCTCGATAGTCGGATCCAGTTCAGCCTGCACAATCGAGGTTTCCAGGATCCCCGGCAGCTGCAGCCCCAACATGATGAACACCATGCCGTTGAACACGAACTCCAGCATCGCCCAGACGCTGTTAGCGCGCAAACGCATAGCCAGTGGTGCGTTACGGATCACGCCAGACTGGCTGATGGTCATCCCCGCCGCGACGGCAGCCAGAATGCCGGACACGCCGATATGTTCGGCAATCAGATAGGAGGCAAAAGGCAACAGCAGCAGCAACACAATCTGCGTGGCCGGATCGTCTCCGCTCCAACGGCTCATCACGCGCAGCGATTTACTGTAGGTCCAGGTAACCGCTACACCGGCGAGCAGACCCCCGATCGCCACCTTCAGAAACTCCATGGAGGCACCACCGACGGTGAACACCATGGTGCCCATCGCCACCGCGATGGCAAATTTTAACGATACCAGGCCGGAAGCGTCATTCATCAACGCCTCGCCTTCCAGCACACTCATGATGCTTCTGGGGATGCGCCCTTTGCCAACAATACCACCCAGAGCAACGGCATCGGTAGGTGACAGCACCGCCGCCAGCGCAAACGCAGCAACCAACGGAATACCCGGTACCATCATGTAAATGAGATACCCAACTCCAACAACGGTGATCAACACCAGCACCAATGCCAGCCCCAGGATTTCACGTCCGTGGTGCAGGAATTCGCGTGTCGGTGTTTTCCAACCGTCGGCAAACAGCAATGGCGGAATAAACAGCACTAAAAACAGTTCGGGGTCAAAATCAACATGCAGCCCGAAATTCGGCCAGGCCAGCAAGGCCCCAATGGCAATTTGCATCAAGGGTAACGGGATCTGGAACGGCAACATGCGTGTTACCACCCCAGACAGGGAGACCACCAGGATCAAAATGAGGATTGTAAAAAATATTTCCATGCTTTCCTTAGACTCTTAAGTTCAGATCACCAAAGCGCGCGGGTAATAGTGTCCGAATAGTAGATCACTTTTTTTCTCAGTTATAAAGCTTGTTGTGCCTTTCAAAACACGTCGCAGCAAAGAGGGAGAATAGTCTGAAGGAAATGAACAACGGGGCCGGAGGATGGCCCCGTAGAAGAAAGGCTTAAATTGCCCAACCACCCGCATAGAATGCCACCAGCGCCACCGCGATTAACACGGTACCGATGTTCAGCCTGCGCCATTCACCAGAGAACACGCGGCCAATCACCAGCGAGCTGAAGCCCAGCATGATGCCAGTCACGATGTTACAGGTCAGCACGATAAACACCGCGCACAGCAAACCGGCCATGGCGTCGACAAAGTCGTCGAAATCCAGCTTGGTGACGTTGCTCAACATCAGCAGGCCAACATACATCAGCGCAGGAGCGGTGGCGTACACTGGCACCAGATAGGACAACGGCGACAGGAACAGGATCAGTAGGAACAACAGACCGACCACGGTGGCCGTCAGGCCGGTTTTACCGCCCGCCGCCGTACCCGCGGCAGATTCGATATAAACCGCGGCAGGTGCAGCCCCAACCAGCCCGGAGAAAATGCTGCTCAGGGAATCAGAAGTCAGCGCTTTGCCACCGTTAATGATCTGGCCATCTTTATCCAGCAGATTGGCCTGCCCAGCGACCGCACGGATGGTCCCCGTGGCGTCGAACACCGCAGTCATTACCAATGCCAACACGCTTGGCAACACCACCGGTTGTAACGCCCCCATGATATCCAGGCTGAAGATCAGCGATTTACCATCCGGCCCCGCCAGGCTAGGCATGGCGAACAACCCTTGGTACTTCACCGCCGGGTCGAAAATCAGGCCGATAAGCGAGATGGCAATAATGACCAGCAAGATGCCGCCAGGTACACGCAGTTTTTCCAGGCCGAAGATCACCGCCAACCCGATTAACGTCATCACCACTGGAAACGAGGTAAATGCTCCCAGCGCTACCGGCAAGCCATCCAGCGGATTTTTCACCACCAGGCCGACACCGTTAGCCGCGATCAACAGCAGGAACAGGCCGATACCAATACCGGTGCCGTGCGCCACTCCCATTGGCAGGTTACGCAGGATCCAGGAACGGATACCGGTAATCGAGATAATGGTAAACAGGATCCCCATCAGGAATACGGCACCCAACGCCACGGGAATGCTGATCTGCTGACCCAGCACCAGACTAAAGGCGGTGAACGCCGTCAGTGAAATAGCACAACCAATCGCCATCGGCAGGTTGGCCCACAAGCCCATCAGCAACGACCCCAAACCGGCAACCAGGCAGGTGGCAACGAATACCGCAGTCGGTGGGAAACCGGCCTTACCCAGCATGCTGGGAACCACGATCACCGAGTAGACCATCGCCAGGAAGGTGGTTAACCCTGCCACCACTTCCTGACGCACGTTGGTACCCCGTGCTGTAAGTTTAAAATACGCATCAAGCCCGCCTTTAGGTGTCACGGCGTTATTTGCTTGAGAATTCGACATGTTGCTGTCCCCTGTTTTTCATTGCTGCCAGCCTGGATGAAATGGCTTGTTATCCCACTGATGCATGGTCATTACGAAACCGTTTCCGTCACGTTCGCTTCCTTACCCTTCAGGAACGCGGCAACAGACGCCGTGTAAAAGGCAAACGTTTAACTCTCATCGCATGCAGCGGGTGATTTATGGTGGTCTTATCCCCAAAAATCCCAAACGCTACTGGGAGGGATTTTCAAGGCAAACGATTATCTAGCCTTCTATGCCGTCTGATCAACTAAAGATCGCGACAATTTATGCGAAAACGGATTGGCAACGCTCATTGTTGAAGATGTGAGGTTTATCACATTACGACTTGAAGAGGGGAGATCGCCCCGACAGCTTGGGGCGGAAAAGATTATTGCGATTGCATCGCCTGCTCATCCATGTACATCAACTCCCAGATATGACCATCCAAATCCTGGAAGCCATGGCCATACATAGTGCCGTAATCCTGTGGCTGATTATAAGTATTGCCACCGGCAGCAATGGCTTTGCGTACCAACGCATCTACCGCTGCACGACTGGGTTGCGACAGGCAAATCAGCACTTCCGTCGCTTTGTTGGCATCGCTGATGGGATTGGGGGTAAACAGTAGGAATTTCTCGTGAGTCAGCAACATCACGTAAATACTCTCACTCACGACCATGCAGGCGGCAGTGTCATCGGTAAACTGCGGGTTGAAGATAAACCCCAGTTGGCGGAAGAACTCGATAGAAGCGGGCAAATTGCTGACGGGCAGGTTAACAAAAATTTGCGTAGCCATGGGCTACCTCCTATGAAAGTGACCCTATCGAGTATAGTTCAAGCCTTCAACCCAGCACGCTAAACGGCCCCCCCTGTTCCAGAGCACGCTGATACGCAGGACGCGCGTGAATGCGTTGCAGATAGTTTTGCAGTTTCGGGCACCCCTCCAGCCCGCCTCGCCCAGCTAACGCCTCCACCGGGAAACTCATCTGGATATCCGCAGCGCTGAATTCATTGCCTACAAACCAGGTGCTTTTATTCAGATGTTGCTCCAGATAATCGCGATGCGTCGCAATCTGCTTATCCAGATACTCTTTCTGTACCCCTTTACCGATCGCCCCGGCAAACGGGCGTATCACCCATGGGATTGGCGGGTGTCCTAAACGGCTAAACACCAGTTTCATTACCAGCAGCGGCATCAACGACCCTTCTGCATAGTGCAGCCAATAGCGATACTCCTGGCGAGCGTGGAAATCCGTGGGCGTGAATAACCCTTGCGCGTCATAGGCTTCCTGCAAATATTCAATAATGGCACCCGACTCGGCCAGCGTCAGATCGCCGTCTACCACTACCGGCGATTTACCCAACGGGTGGATCTTTTTCAACTCGGGCGGTGCCAACATGGTGGTTTTATCGCGTTGATAACGTAGAACCTGATAGGGAACACCGAGCTCCTCCAAAAACCACAAGATGCGCTGCGAACGCGAGTTATTCAGATGATGCACGATAATCATGGTTTTCTCCCTCGACGGCCTGGAGCCGTTGCCACACCAATTCGCCAATCTGCACGCTGTTATCCAGCTGCAACGGTACGGTGCGTAATGTGAGTGTCTCGCCAGTGAAACTGTAGAAGCGGATCTGCTGGCTACCTAGCCAGTTGGGGAACGAACAGCCCTCGACCCGATGAATGACGCACTGTTTATCTTCATCAATCCGATAGCGGCCAAAATAACAGAGCATATTCACAAAGGCGGTGCGGATCTCTCGATCGCTGCCCTGCGCCAAATCCTCCGAGGCAAACCTTGGCCGCGTTGCGCTATAGAGCTGCGCTGCCATGGTGCCGTTGGCCTCATAGTTGAGCCGTCCCAACACCTGCTCGCCCAAAGGGTGATGTATTGCCCCATCCTCCCCTTTGAATACGGAAGAAACCAGCGCCCAACTGCCAATGAACCGGTCTGCCATCATCACATACACTCCTTAAACGCCCTGGTTAAAAGGTAGTTGTGATTTCAACTATCGCCAATGATGCCTATGAATGAGTTTAATGCTCTGACTTTGGCCTTATTCACTCACAAATAGGACAGAGAAAGCACCATCATCAGGACATAGGCAATGGTTAATTGCACACAGTTTCTTTTGATTATCTGGAACGGCGTCACCCCTACAAAGCCAGACACGGCGATAATAACACCTGAAATTGGCGAAAAGCTCCGCCCTAAACTGGCTGAAAAATGCAACGGTACCAACATCTTAAACACCGAAATGCCCGCACCTTTCGCCACTTCAGCACTAAGAGGTGCAAAGGCATTAAACACCGTACCGGTCCCCATGATCACTGAGCCACAGAAAATCAGTAAACTAAACAGAACGACGATGACCGTGGCATAGTGACCCTCATTAGGAATAAAGCCAAACAACGTATCAATAAAGCCAATTTTTATAATCCCCGCCACCAAAACCTGAGCACAAAGCAGAATAGAGACCACGGTAATAAAAGACTGCCCCATCTGATCGAATAGCCCAAGCACCTTATCGGTTGATTTCTTGAGGTCGAAGGTTCTGATTGAATCAATCAGGAAAGCAATAAAGAACGATAAAATAATCGCCGAAACCACATCAATTTTAATTTGCAAATAAGAGGGGAGGTACTCCTCCACCAGGCTGGAGAAAACGAAGAGAATGATCATTGGAACGACAGGCAGCAGAGCATAATATGTCGGAACATCCCTCGAAATGTCAGCGTTCTTGGCCTGGTTTTCGCTATCATCTTCATTTACAGCTTCTTTCCTGTCCCAGTATGCCTGCATCACCATATGAGATATCCCGATGACAACGAAGAGGATGGCAACAATAGGGACCTGCTTATCCACAAAGAATGAAAACAGGTCATATCCAGTGAGTTCGGAAATCAGCACACTCCCGGTAGCGGATGGCCCATAGTCAATACATATGCCAGAGGCAATCACTGAGGCTACAGCCGCTTTTGAACATCCAATAGAACGTAAAACCGGATATAGCGTTGTGAGCATCAAAAGAGCCAACCCTGAAGGGCTTGAAATAAACAAGGCTAAAACCTGCATCAGGATATAACAACAGCCTAAAAGTACGTACTTCGCATTGATTCTCTTGAGGGGCTTAATACAAACCCCGACCAGTTTTGCCGAAGCACCAATATCGTTCATGTATCTTGAAAAGCCGGCAATAACCATAATAATCAAGCCAAGCTTGGAAATGCTATCGGAAAAAAGCACTTTGATTTCAATGAAGATATCAATAAATTTGGAACCAGACGCTGCCTTGGTAATACTGACATCGGGAAAGGCAATAACCGTTGCAATCAAGAGAATAATGCCCCCGGTTAAAATCACAGCTTGAGCATAGTATTTCTTTGCGATGCCGGCGCAAACCAACACAATCACCAGAAAGGTGATAGCAAGAATAAAGGGTTTGTCACCAAACAGGTGCTTCAACGCGCCAAGCGCCATTAACCCCATGATAATAAACAATATCTTTTTAGCTTGATTCAACATTACCCTTTGCATGATGACTCACCTTTGCATGAAGTAGCACCCGACAACTATCATTACCTTTATGATATGATCACATAACCAATAAAACATGTGATAACGATCTCAAAAGCAATAAAACGCAATAAAACGGCAGATCACGGTTGACTACGCTGCTTTTTCACACCAATAATCAAAAAAGGAATACATACATAACCAAAATGTAATGAGAGGTATGTTATGAATACGGGTATGTTCGAATCATGCATTACCGGCCACTGGTTCAATCCCCAAGCGGTTGAACTCTGGTCTGATGTTAAAACTATACAAGCATGGCTAGACGTCGAAGCGGCTCTTGCTCAAGCACAGGCAAAATTGGGGGTTATCCCCGAAGAGTGTGCGCAAAAAATCACTCAATCCGCTAACGCAGATTTGCTGAACATTGACGCTATCAAGCAAGGGATCCGGGAAACTTGTCACCCGTTCGTACCGGTCTTAAGAGAGTTTGAACGTGTTTGCGGCAAACAAGCTGCGGGCTATATTCACTGGGGGGCCACCACTCAAAACATCTTTGATACGGCTGCGTCTTTACAGCTTCGTGCCAGCCATAACCTCATCACCGGTTATCTGGAAAAGGCATTGCTCTCTTTTTCCGCACTGGCTTTAAAATCAAAGAGCTACACTCAGGCGGGAAGAACTCATGGGCAGCACGCCCTGCCAATCACTTTTGGCTTTAAGGTCGCGTCATGGTTTGCTGAACTTCAGCGCATCAAAAACAGGCTCTCCAATGCCACGTCAGAGGCTTTTACTGTCAGCCTGGGAGGGGCCGTAGGAACCTTCTCTGCCATGGAAGGCAAAGGCCGGGAGATTCAGGAGGGCATGGCTGCCTTACTTAATCTGACATCCAACACGATCCCGGTACGCACCTCCAGCGACTCACAAACACATTACGTCGCCATTCTTGGGCAATTGGCGAGCTTTACTGAAAAAGTCGCTCAGGAAATCATTTTCTTGCAAAGAACGGAACTGGCCGAACTGGAAGAAAGTTTCCATCATGGCAAGGTTGGCAGCTCCACGATGGCCCAGAAGCGTAATCCGCAAAATGCGCAAAACCTGGTTGGCCTTTCACAATTGCTACGCGCCCGTGTTCCCTTATCATACATGGCGATGCTCAAAATGAATGAAGGTGACGCTGCGGAAAGTAATGTGATGGATGTCACTCTTCCCGAAGTGGCTATTCTGGCAGTCTCGATCAGTGAAAATCTGTTTAAACTGATCGACGGATTACAGGTTTATCCGGAAAAAATGCTGGAAAACATCAAGCTGACCAAAGGCCTTATTCTCTCAGAATCTATCATGATGGCTCTTGCCAAAGACATCGGCCGTGCCGAAGCACACCATATATTGTACGAAGCCGCCATGGAGTCGGTGTTAACTGGCGCAGCGTTTTCCGATTGCATTCGTGCTCAACTCATCAAGGAAGATGTCGTTGCAACAATAGACATCGATAAATTACTTGATGAGGCAAGCTATATCGGGGAAGCCGAGAGCTGTGTTGATTTTGTCTTGCAGAATGTAAAAAGATAAACAGCGCTTTACCCATGCTGCCTCTGGTATATCCGAAGGGCTCATTTATACATCAATGAGCTCTTTCTTCATTTTGAAAAATGTTGTATAGACTGCAAATCATCAGTCACATACTCTACGTAATCACTGCAGTAGGGGTTTAAGATATTGGGCAGATAGAAAAAGGCCATTTCATCGTAAATCTCCACATCAATGTCTTTGATAATGATGTTATCGTTGGACTGATGGATGACTGGGAAATTCGGCACCAAACATAACCCCAGATTTTCATTGACAAAATTCAGAGCCACCAGCGAATCCGACACCTCTGCTATAACGTTGGTTTCGACACCAGAACCACTGAATGCTTTCATAACTTTGGAAAACAAAATATTCCTTGTGGTATACATAATAATATTTCTGAAATTAAAATCTGAAAGCACCAGTTTTTCTTTCTTTGCCAATTCATGATTTTTGTGCATCATACACACAATTTTGGATTTAAATATTGGCTCTATCGTTAACTCTGCCAGGTTGTTATTTATATCTGCGTTAGCCAGTGCAATATCGGCCCGCCCTTCTCTGAGCAAATTCATCATATCGACAGAGTTCACCACACTAAATGAGACTTTGACATTACTCCTTTCTTTAGCATAGCGAGCTGTCAGGGGGGCGAGATAGGAATACGCAATGGTTGGGGTTGTGATCACTTTTAACGTCTTGCTGGACTTACTGGCCCAATTGTTATCATCGATTCTCTCGAGGGAGTTAAAGATATTAACGATTTCCTCATAAAAAAACAGAGCATCTTTGGTGGGGTTAAGGCGCCCTTTCTCACGGGTAAATAGTGTCTTACCCAACTTTTCTTCAATACTGGCAACCGCCTTACTGACTGCAGGTTGACTTATTCCAAGGGACTCGGCAGCCTGGGTCGCAGAACCTTTCTCAATAATAGCCTTGATAATTTCAAAATCTCTCAAAGAGGCCGATCTTATCGATAGATTATTCTTCATGCCTGCTTCCCGATACATAGCTTAACGTTAGTGGGCTGACCTAACTGGTTGGTCATTGTAACAAGGAAAATGAGTAAAACTGAAGAAGAAACAAGCCCCAGCACTTGTTCGCCCAAAGGGTATTGCGTTGCCCCCTCCCCTTTAGATACCCAATAAGTCGTGCTGCTTTCATGAAAGACACTTCTCAAGCGGCCAGTTAGTAGATAGCTGCCCTTTCAACTTTCGTCCTCCCTTTCAATGATTCAGTTTATTTGATGTAGATACTCAAAACTCTCCGATTTTCCATTCCCGCCAAGTGGCCTATCATTCAACACATCGAGAGACAACAGCCTCTCACCTAACAAAACCCCTGAGGATTGAATCATGAAAAGCATCAAAATTTTTGCTACCGCTGTACTGTTAACTTCCGCTTCTTTCGCCAGCGTTGCCGCTGACCAGGTCACCAGCCAACCAACTGCCGACTCACAAAAAATCGGGGTGGTTTCCGTAAGCGGTGCCAGCAACCTGAGCGCTCTGGAAGCCGAACTGGCAAGCAAAGCTGCCGCATCCGGTGCCAACTCTTACCGCATCGTTTCCGCCGGTGGCCAGAACAAACTGTACGGCACAGCAGAAATCTTTAACTAATCGTCAGATTACGAGCCCCGCAAGGGGCTTTTCGCGTTTTAGCGGGCGGCAAAACCCAGACTCACCAAACTGCTCTATAATTTACCAGCCAACCGGCACTTTCCAGACAGAGCCCTGCTCACGGAATGCTCTGGCAATTCCCAGCCCGTTCTTTCCCGATACTGCTTTTGCGATTCAATAACCTTCACGACTTCTGGAGAAATATCATGTCAGTAACGCAATTTCTGTCAGGTAGAGTGGCTTTTGTCCAGGGTGGTTCACGCGGTATCGGTGCCGCCATCGTTAAACGCCTGGCACGTGAAGGCGCTACCGTCGCTTTCACCTACGTTTCCTCCCCCGATAAAGCCGATGAGGTGGTTGAAGCCATTACGGCGGCTGGCGGTCAAGCCATTGCCATCCGTGCAGACAGTGCCGACGCTGAAACTCTGCAACAGGCGATACGCCAGACGGTAAACAGCTTCGGCAAGCTGGATATTCTGGTGAATAACGCGGGCGTGCTGGCAATGGGTAGCCTGGAGAAATTGTCGTTAGCAGATCTGGATCGCACGCTGGCCGTTAACGTCCGCAGCGTATTTGTCGCCAGCCAGGAGGCCGCGCGCCATATGAACGATAATGGTCGCATTATCAATATCGGCAGCACCAACGCTGAGCGCATGCCGTTTGCGGGTGGAGCGATCTACGCCATGAGCAAGTCGGCGCTGGTCGGTTTAACCAAGGGTATGGCTCGCGATCTGGGCTCACGCGGCATTACTGTCAATAACGTCCAGCCCGGCCCGGTAGATACCGATATGAACCCGGCAGATGGCGACTTTGCCGAACTGATGAAAACCATGATGGCCATTGGCCGCTATGGCAAGGATGAAGAGATCGCCAGCTTTGTGGCTTATCTGGCGGGGCCAGAGGCAGGATATATTACCGGCGCCAGCCTGACGATTGACGGTGGTTTCTCAGCGTAATGCCCTAAATAGCTGATCCTAATACTGCTACACTTTTGCCTGACCGTGCTTCCTGCCTGGGAATGGGCTTACTGTTTTCATAAAGTGACGTACCTTTTTCAGCAATTGCCACATCGAACGGCAGCTATGATTCCGGGTTATCGTGTCATGTAATGCCTGCCATAACCGTTCAACGTGGTTCACCCATGGCGTGTAGACCGGTTGATAAATAACAATAAATTTGGGGTTCTTCTTCAACCACCGAAGCGTTTCGCGACTTTTATGGATGATGTAGTTATCAACGATCAGCGTGATGCTTTTTGCCCGCCGATACGTGCCCTTAAGGTGTTTCAACAAGCTGATAAATAAGCCCGATTTTTTGCTGCTGCCGCCGACGTAACTGACTTTTCCCGTGCTGCTGTGCAATGCACCAGCCAGATAATATTTTTCGTTTTGCCCCGGCGTAACAACCTGTTTCTGTTGGCCACGAAGTTGCCAGTCGGCACCAATTTTTGGGTTGAGGTGGATATCCACTTCATCCTCGTAAAATACGGGATGCTCAGCGCTGCACTGGGCAAGAGCCTCGGCGATAACGGCCATTTTCTCTTCTTTATGTGGGTCCCGAATACGCAGTGTTGGTACCGCTCTTCGCCAGACCAATCCAGCAGAGGGAAGCCAGCGACGAACCGTCGACGCGTGCAAAGTGCAGCCTGTTATCTCATTGATTTTTATTGCTAACAGCTCAGTGCTCCAACGAGAACGCTGATAACCGAAATCGCTTGGCGAATGCTTAATCAGTTGACGTAACAGCGCGCAAATATGCTCAAACGGCCAGCGTCGGCCGCGCCCTGGAGGTAATGATTTCAACCCTTCCAGACCGTAAAGCGTGAACCAATTAACCCAGCGCCCCAACGATGACCGCGCGCAGCAAAGCGTTTTGGCAACATCGCTAACCGTGTCACCACGGTGAAGCATCAGCATAGCTGTGAGTCTGCGAGCATGGTTCTTATCGTCTGTTTTATGGATGGTTTTTTGCATCAGAGACCTTTCGGCATCGGATATTGGTGCTATGATCGGCATAACTCAGTCCGGTTGGTGGTTTGGGATATTCAGCGATTGATCAGATCGCTTAAATCGGACTGAGTTCCCTCTTGGTGATCTACTATTTGGAACAGCTATTTAGACAAACTGCTCCTACTAAAAAGGGGCAGTTTAGTTACGTACTTAATTACCGGTTTGTAGATCCCCGCTACCGCTATAATATTCTTATCATCAGATAGAGTAAAACCCGATGAATTATATTTCGGTACTTTCAAGAGGACCAGGGACGCTGAAAATAAATTTTAATAATAAAGTCATTCATCCTAGCTGAGCCAATGTAGGCCACGACCTCACGAACTGAAGTCAACTTGAAAAAAGGTTTAAAAAGCACTAAAATGGTCAAAATATACACACCACCGGAGTGTGGAGATGTCAATCAAAGACAAATTAATAAAAGCGTTAGAAAACAGCCCAGACAGCATTGTTTTGCGCCATGAGCTTTCAGCCCTTGGCGGACGCACTCAAGTCACAGATAGCCTGAGGGATCTGGTTGCTTCCGGCTTCCTGACCAAGCCTGGCTTAGGCATTTACGTTAAAAACGAGCACCGGCAGTATAAGGGGCTATACACTTCAGATCGTTGTATCACAGTAGTCAAAGAGATATTTAAAAAACTCGACACTCCGGTCAAAGATATCAAAATAGACCATATTGCTGGGCAAGATATTTGCATTGTTGATATCGGCGCTCAGCGAGTTTCACGCAAGCTGGAAATAAACGGGATCCCCATCCGCTATAGTAATAATCAAAAAATATCTAACTGGGATTGTTTATTATCACAAGATGTCGATGATTTACCAACCAAAGGTGTACGGAAGTTTATCGAAAAAGTTGCCGCTGCACATGGCATTCGATATCAACGTACAGGCTTGGATGACTTTGCCGAATCCGTTACTCGATTGGCCGGTGACGAAATAGAGCTCGACATAACAGAGAAGCTGCTTATCGCACTGAAGAAAAAGGACTTGATTAGCGGGCGACAGCTTGCCCGTCTAATGACCAATTATATGAGGGAAGTGAAAAATGTTCGATCCGTTCGGCGACTATGAAACGGCAGAGCAATGCTGCTGATTCATAGCGAACTTTGCCACCGAGCTGGCTTTTCGATTGACTGGGGCGCCTCACAAAAAAATGCTTACCTAAAAGCACTCACATTAGAGATTGAAAATCCCCAAGGAAAACATCTCGATAACTATCTCCTTCCTTTTTGCTCCAAGACTCGGCACAGAGATCTACTGCAACACTTAATGTCACTATCTGGGCTGGATGGTCGAAATAGGACAAGTTTGCCCGATATCGTTTATAAAGCAGATGACCCCGAGGCAAACGCAGCTTACCAAGACATTAAACGTGCGCGCGGTGAGAACATTTAGGTAAGCAAGTTGAACTCGAAGAGATAGATGGCGATGTGACTAACACTGAAATACCAGCAGCCAAAGGCTGCTGGTATTTTTCAACAAAACGGCACACTCAGAACGGAATATCGTCGTCAAAGTCCATTGGTGGTTCGTTGCTGGCCGCTGGTGCGCTGTTTTGCGCCGGGCGAGCCTGCTGCTGTTGACCACCGCTGAACTGGTTGCCACCCTGTGGCTGCTGAGGTTGACCCCAACCGCCCTGCTGGCCACCCGCTGGAGCGCCGCCGCCTGCTGGAGCACCACCACCTTGGCGGCCACCCAACATCTGCATGGTGCCACCCACGTTGACCACGATTTCGGTGGTGTATTTTTCTACGCCCGCCTGATCGGTCCATTTACGGGTCTGCAATGCACCCTCGATGTAAACCTGGGAACCTTTACGCAGGTATTCACCCGCCACTTCTGCCAGCTTGCCGAACAACACCACGCGGTGCCATTCCGTTTTTTCTTTCTGCTCGCCAGTAGCCTTGTCACGCCAGCTCTCGGAGGTCGCCAGGGTAATGTTGGCAACTGCGCCGCCATTAGGCATGTAACGGACCTCAGGGTCTTGACCCAGATTCCCGACCAAAATTACTTTGTTTACGCCTCTGCTGGCCATGTTCGATCTCCCGATGAGTCATTTAAGTGGATTCAGACCACATTTTGGATAGTCTAAACCACAAATTGTAGCATGCCACCTGCTTAGATTATACCTGCGAAGTGCCTTCCAAAAATGTCCCGGCGATCGACCTTGTTGCATTCGTATACTGGATATTCATTCAGGTTTTTTTGTGCCATAATTATGCGTTTCGTAATGGCCGAGCCGTTTTATTGCGCGTTAGATCACACAAATCGCCCGCAGAAGAACGCAGACAGGCGCGGTGTATCATCAAGACGGGAAGTGTAAATGGACAATATCGAAGTTCGTGGTGCTCGAACCCACAATCTCAAAAACATCAACCTGATTATCCCGCGCGACAAGCTGATCGTCGTCACCGGTTTATCAGGTTCAGGCAAGTCCTCACTGGCTTTTGATACACTGTATGCCGAAGGGCAACGGCGCTACGTTGAGTCGCTCTCTGCCTACGCTCGCCAGTTTCTTTCGCTGATGGAAAAACCGGACGTCGACCATATTGAAGGTCTGTCCCCGGCGATCTCCATCGAGCAAAAATCGACCTCGCATAACCCGCGCTCCACGGTCGGGACCATCACCGAGATCCACGATTACCTGCGTCTGCTGTTTGCCCGCGTCGGCGAACCGCGTTGCCCGGACCACCATGTTCCGTTGGCGGCACAAACCGTCAGCCAGATGGTGGATAACGCGCTCAACCAGCCGGAAGGCAAACGCCTGATGCTGTTGGCACCGGTGGTGAAAGATCGTAAGGGCGAACACACCAAAACGCTGGAAAACCTGGCAACCCAGGGCTATATCCGCGCGCGTATCGACGGTGAAGTATGCGATCTCTCCGATCCGCCAAAGCTGGAGCTGCAAAAGAAACACACCATTGAAGTGGTAGTGGATCGTTTCAAAGTGCGTGACGATCTGGCACAGCGTTTGGCCGAGTCGTTTGAAACCGCATTGGAACTGTCCGGCGGTACCGCCGTCGTCGCCGATATGGATGACGAAAAGGCCGATGAACTGCTGTTCTCCGCCAACTTTGCCTGCCCCATCTGCGGCTACAGCATGCGCGAGCTGGAACCCCGGCTGTTCTCGTTCAACAACCCAGCCGGCGCCTGCCCTACCTGTGACGGACTGGGCGTGCAGCAGTTCTTCGATCCTGAGCGTGTGGTACAGAACCCCGAGCTTTCTCTGGCCGGTGGCGCTATCCGCGGTTGGGACCGCCGTAACTTCTATTATTTCCAGATGCTGCGCTCGCTGGCGGAGCACTATAGCTTTGATGTGGAAGTCCCGTTCAGCAGCCTGGATGCCAACGTGCAGAAAGCGGTATTGAGCGGTTCGGGCAAAGAGTCGATCGAATTCAAATACATCAACGATCGCGGTGACACCACCGTGCGCCGCCATCCGTTTGAAGGCGTGCTGCATAATATGGAGCGCCGTTACAAAGAAACCGAATCCAGCGCGGTGCGTGAAGAGCTGGCCAAATTTATCAGCAACCGTCCTTGCGCCTCGTGCCGTGGCACCCGCTTGCGTGAAGAAGCCCGTAACGTGTTCGTGGAAGATACTACGCTGCCGGAGATCTCCGAGCTCAGCATCGGCCATGCCATGACCTTCTTCCAGAATATGAAGCTGAGCGGTCAACGTGCCCAGATCGCCGAGAAGGTGTTGAAAGAGATCGGCGATCGTCTGAAGTTCCTGGTTAACGTCGGGCTGAACTACCTTTCACTGTCACGTTCTGCGGAAACGCTGTCCGGCGGTGAAGCTCAGCGTATTCGCCTGGCAAGCCAGATCGGTGCTGGCCTGGTAGGCGTGATGTATGTGCTGGATGAGCCTTCTATTGGCCTGCACCAGCGCGATAACGAACGCTTGCTGGAAACCCTGATCCACCTGCGTAACCTGGGTAACACGGTGATCGTGGTAGAACACGATGAAGACGCGATCCGCGCAGCCGACCACGTGATCGATATCGGCCCTGGTGCCGGTGTTCATGGCGGCCAGGTGGTCGCGGAAGGCACCGTCGATGACATCATGGCCCAACCGGATTCACTGACCGGCCAGTTCCTTAGCGGCAAGCGCTCAATCGCCATTCCGGCCGAACGCGTGCCCGCGGATCCGAGCAAGGTGCTGAAACTCAGTGGTGCACGCGGCAACAACCTGAAAGACGTGACGCTCACGCTGCCTGTCGGGCTGTTTACCTGCATTACCGGCGTTTCCGGTTCCGGTAAGTCAACGCTGATCAACGATACGCTGTTCCCGATCGCCCAACGTCAGCTCAACGGTGCAACCATTGCCGAAGCGGCTCCTTACCGCGAAGTGACCGGTCTGGAACATTTCGACAAGGTGATCGATATCGATCAGAGCCCTATTGGCCGTACGCCACGCTCTAACCCGGCCACCTATACCGGGATCTTCACCCCGGTGCGTGAACTATTTGCCGGGGTACCTGAATCCCGTACCCGTGGCTATACGCCGGGCCGTTTCAGCTTTAACGTCAAGGGTGGCCGCTGCGAAGCCTGCCAGGGCGACGGCGTGATCAAGGTAGAGATGCACTTCCTGCCGGATATCTATGTGCCTTGCGATCAGTGCAAAGGCAAACGCTATAACCGCGAAACGCTGGAAGTGAAGTACAAGGGTAAAAACATCCACGAAGTGCTGGAAATGACCATTGAGGAAGCCCGTGACTTCTTTGATGCCGTGCCAGCCTTGGCGCGCAAGCTGCAAACGTTGATGGAGGTTGGGCTTTCCTATATCCGTCTCGGGCAGTCGGCCACCACCCTTTCCGGTGGTGAAGCGCAGCGTGTGAAACTGGCGCGTGAGCTGTCGAAACGGGGCACTGGCCAGACGCTGTATATTCTTGATGAACCCACCACCGGCCTGCACTTCGCCGATATACAGCAGTTGCTGGCGGTGCTGCATCAGTTACGCGATCAGGGCAACACCATCGTGGTGATTGAACACAACCTGGATGTCATCAAGACGGCGGACTGGATCGTCGATCTGGGGCCGGAAGGCGGCAGCGGCGGCGGTGAGATCCTGGTGTCCGGCACGCCGGAAACCGTGGCCAACTGTAAAGAGTCACATACCGCGCGGTTCCTGAAACCGATGTTGCAGAGATAAAACCGTAGCCAACATGCCGAGCATCTAAGCTCGGCATGTTGGCCGTTATTACGGCGCAACAATAAATTTCCGCCATAGAAAAGCAGGAGCAGATTTTAGGGGTTTAACTATCACTCGGATATGTAAAACGCTTAACGTGCCGCGCAGTGGCTAAATAACTCCCCCCCCCAAACTCAGCATTATTTATCTGCGGCTAACATCTGCTCATATCGGCCAGGTTACCCTCCCCATGCCTGCACCTGCTTCAATTCAAATTCAGCCTCGGCTAATTTTCTTTGTCGCTTAGCAATTTTGCTCGGTTTGCCTTTGAGCTGTGCTTCATACAGCTCTTGTTTTCTTTTTTCTACCTTTCGTTGCTTCTTGGCAATTTCATACTGGCGATCAAATTCGAACGGCTGAGTGGCTGGCGCATAATCGTATCTATTATAACGGCCTTTATAACCACCGTGGCAGTAGGTCTGCACATTGGCCAAGGCACGATTAAGCCCCTCAACACGATGGACATTGCCATAACGCGTCGCGTACTCGAGCTGCTCTCGCAGTTTTTGTTCTTTTATTGCACAATTGGGCGCAGCCAATGATAATGAGGAATAAACGAGCAGTGGCAGTACGAGAAATATTGAATAATGCGGTTTCATAATTAAATTTCCTTTTAGTAGGTTCCCCTACGGATCCCTTATCCTTATTTGCCCTTAAGCAGATTAATATAGACGCATTAATAACACAGTCATAATTTAGATTCCAATGAGAACTCTCTTAATTGACAGCTCGTGCTGTTGAAAATAAATTATCAACCTATTTTTATAAATCCTTTCATTATCACTAATTAATATAAAATAATAAAATTAGTGATATTAACCACAAAAAAACCTTGCCAATCCTGTTTCTCAGAACTAAATAACGCAGTAAACAATATTGGCCTACAAAATAAAATTCCCCATAGGTTTCGGGGGAGGTAATCCTCTTGGCCTGTCGCCACTCTTGAGCCAACAGGCCTGGTCACCTATAAATTCAAATGCGTAGCTCTTGGCGCACCTGATCGGGCAACCCTTCCAGCACCAACCGATAAGAGCTGTCGATCAAATGATAAAACTGCGAGTTGGGCAAGTTGCCGTCCAGAAATACCGCGTTCCAATGGGCTTTATTCAGATGTTCGCAGGGGACGATTTCCGGATGCTGCTCACGCAGGCTTTCCGCCAGTTCCGGGCTGCTTTTGATCGCCAACGCCGGGCGCCCCTGCACTTCACACACCATAGCGAACATGACATCACCCACCTTGATTTGGCTGGCCTGCCATTGGTTTTGATCGCTTTGGTGTGCGCCAGGTTTCGCCATGCAGTATTCCAGCAGTGCTGAGTTATTCATTGGGTTATTCCCCGAAAGACACAATGCGGCGCGAACCACTGTGAGTATGCTGTTGCCAGCCCAGATACCCTGCCAGTCAGGTAGAGAACCGCGCCTGGTCGCTGAAAGCAAGGCTTTATGGCGCATGCGAAAAGTCTGAGCGCCCTCAGTCAGTATATTCTTTATCCAGTTGGCGGCAACCGCCAGCACGCAGAAACAACAAGGGGCGATATCGCTATCGCCCCTAAAATTACTGCATTCAGGCCGTTACTGCACCGCGGCAAAGGCCTCTGCCACTTGACGAACGTTATTGTGGTTCAGACCCGCCACACACATACGACCGCTGTGGATCAGATAGACACCGAACTCTTCACGTAGCCGATCAACCTGAGCCGCACTGAAGCCGGTGTAGCTGAACATGCCGCGCTGCTCGAGCAGATAATCGAAGTTACGCTGTGGCAACGCGCCCTTGAGCGTTTCGACCAGCGCTTTACGCATTTCCAGAATACGGCTGCGCATGGACTCCACTTCGGCCAGCCATTGCGCTTTCAGCTGCGCGTCGTTCAGCACTTTTGCCACCACCTGCGCACCGAAGTTCGGTGGGCTGGAGTAGTTACGGCGCACGGTCGCTTTCAGTTGCCCCAGCACGCGCTCGGCGGCTTCGCTGCTTTCACACACCACAGAAAGCCCACCTACGCGCTCACCGTACAGCGAGAAGATTTTCGAGAATGAGTTGCTCACCAGGCACGGTAAACCGGCAGCCGCGATGGCGCGAATGGCGTAGGAATCCTGATCCATGCCGCCGCCAAAGCCTTGATAGGCGATGTCGAGGAACGGGATCAGTTCACGTTCGGCGATCACTTTAACCACCTGATCCCACTGGGCATTGGTGAGATCGGAACCGGTCGGGTTATGGCAGCAAGGATGCAGCAGGGCAATGCTCTTGGCCGGCAACTGTTGCAGCGTGCTCAGCATGGCATCAAATTTCACCCCCAGTTTTTCACCGTCGAAATAGGGGTAAGTATTCACTTTAAAACCGGCGCCACCAAAGATGGCCACGTGGTTTTCCCAAGTCGGATCGCTGACCCAAACCTGAGAATCCGGGAAATAGCTTTTCAGGAAGTCGGCCCCCACTTTCAACGCACCAGAGCCGCCCACGGTTTGAATGGTGGCGATGCACCCCTGTTGCAGCATGGGGTGTTCGGTACCGAACAACAGTTGTTGAATTGCGCTGCGGTAAGGCTGTAGGCCTTCCATCGGCAGGTAGACCGAGGCCCCCTGTTCAACGCTGTTAAGTTGGGCTTCAGCTGCGGCAACGGCCTTCATCTGTGGGATGATGCCTTGCTCGTTGTAGTAAAGGCCAATACTCAGGTTCACCTTGTGCGCACGGGGATCTTTTTTGAATTTTTCCATCAGCGACAGGATCGGGTCACCTGCATAGGCTTCAACATTCTGGAACACGGGTTGGTTCTCCTGATTTTGGTTGTTCGGGTACAATCCCTAATATAGCCACAAATCGGCGTTGGGTTTTAGCTTTATCTGGTCACCGGCAGTAAACCGTTTTCTTTGATCCGTTCCAGCACCACCGCCGTTTTGATATGCCCAACGCTTTTATGGCGGGAAAGCGTCTGGCTGATAAACTCACTTAACGCGGGCAGGTCTGCTACCGCCACTTTCAGCAGGTAGTCGGCATCGCCGGTGGTTTTATAAACGTCAACAATTGCGTCCACTTCTGCCAGCATCTGATGGAAACTGTCGATCTGCTCTTGGGTATGGGTCAGCAGGCTTACCTCTATCAGCCCCACCAGCCCCAATCCCACCGCCTCCGGTGCCAGCCGGGCATGATACCCTTTGATCAACTGGGCTTGCTCCAGGCTGATACGGCGGCGCGAGCATTGCGATGCCGAAAGCCCGACCAGTTCGCTCAGTTCCTGATTGGTCAGACGACCATTGGCCTGTAACAGCGTCAGGATTTTCATATCAAAATCGTCAATGTTGTACATAGCCACCTGTAAAATGTGTTAATAAATGTTGACGCTACAGACTAGCAGCTTTTTTAGCCTTGCAACCATCGGTGCTGGCGGGTTGTGAGAGACATAGCAGCAAAGCCAGCTTCCTTGCTCAGAAATGGCATAAAAAACGGCCAAATTACGCAAACCAACAACAATTAACGGCAAAACCGCGCATAAAACCACAAATGTATTTGTCGACATGAAAAGGAAATTTGATGAAAAAACTATTGCCTCTCGCCTTGCTGGTCGCCACCGGGAGCGCCAGCGCACAATCCAATCTGGACAAGGTATTGCAGCAAAAAACGCTGACGGTCTGTACCACCGGCGATTACAAGCCCTACACCTTCCTGAAAGAGGATGGCAGCTACGAAGGCATTGATATCGCGATGGCCGAGTCGCTGGCCAACAGTCTGGGGGCCAAAGTGAAATGGGTAAAAACCACCTGGAAAACCCTGACGCCTGACTTCGTGGCCGGGAAATGTGATATCGCCATGGGGGGGATCTCAGTGACGCTGGAACGCCAAAAGCAGGTGTTTTTTGCCGAGCGGCTTGATACCGACGGCAAGATCCCGCTGGTACGTTGTACCGACGTGAAAAAATACCGCACCATTGAGCAGATTAACAAACCTGCGGTGCGGCTGATCGAGCCTGCCGGTGGCACTAACGAAGCCTTTGTCCGTGCTCATCTGCCCAAGGCCAACCTGACGCTGTCCCACGATAATATGGGCATTTTCCAGCAGTTGGTGGACCGCAAGGCCGACGTGATGATCACCGATGCCTCCGAAGCCCTGTACCAGCAGAAACGTTATCCCAAGCTGTGTGCGGTGAACCCGGATAAGCCGATGCAATACGGTGAGAAGGCCTATATGCTGCCGCGTGATGATATGAGTTGGAAGCTGTATGTCGATCAGTGGCTGCATTTGAGCAAGGCCAGCGGGGAGTATCAGAAAATTATCGGCCAGTGGCTGGCGGTGAAGAAGTAAGGCACCTCCTCACCTGACTTTAGCATCGAATACGTTAAGCGGGCGCACATGCGGCGCCCCTACGCAGTAGTGAGAGAGTTGGGGAGGTTACTCGCCGATATATTCCATCGTGACGCGCTGGGTCAGCTTGGTGATCAGCTCATAGGCGCTGATGCCGCTAAAGGCAGCCACCCGTTCAACCGGCAGCTCATTGCCCCACAGCACCACTTCATCACCCACTTTATCGCTGGCATTCGGCCCCAGATCGACGGAAATCATATCCATGGAGACACGGCCAACAATCGGTACTTCACGTCCGTTGAGCCATACCGGCGTGCCAGAAGGCGCACTGCGTGGATAACCGTCGCCATAGCCCATCGCCACTACGCCCAGGCGGGTATCTCGTTCACTCACCCATAGTCCGCCGTAGCCCACCGGTTCCCCGGCTCGATGCTCACGCACCGCGATCAGGCTGGATTTAAGCGTCATGGCTGGTTGCAGCCCAAAGTGATCGGCGTAGGGCTCCTCCAACGGGGATACGCCATACAGGATAATCCCCGGGCGTACCCAGTCAAGATGAGCCTGTGGCCACAGCAAGATCCCGCCGGAAGCCGCAATCGACTTCAGGCCCGGCTTATCGTTGGCGAAGTGCTCAAAGCAGCTGATTTGCTTTTCGGTCGCATCCACCAGTGGCTCGTCGGCACGGCTGAAGTGGCTCATGATATTGACCGGCTGCACCACGTTACGACAGGCGCTCAAACGCTGGTAGAACGCCTCTGCCTGTTCCGGACGCACGCCCAGACGATGCATACCGCTATCCAGCTTCATCCATACCGACACCGGG
Source organism: Serratia sp. 3ACOL1 (assembly GCF_003668775.1). Lineage (NCBI taxonomy): Bacteria > Pseudomonadati > Pseudomonadota > Gammaproteobacteria > Enterobacterales > Yersiniaceae > Serratia > Serratia sp. 3ACOL1. Next base: position 3,929,046 of record NZ_CP033055.1, read on the forward strand.
TGCGCCAGTTCAATCTGCTCCAGCGCCTCGAGCTGTTCGATGCTGTGAACGGCGGTTTCGATATTATTCGCCACCAGCGCGGGCAGATCTTCAGCACAGAAGAAACCCTCCAGCAGCAGGATCGGTTTGACGATGCCACCGGCACGCAGCATCAACGCTTCGCCGATACGCGCTACGCCGTAACAGTCGGCATCTTGCAAGGTGTGAGCCGTTTCCAACAGGCCATGTCCATAGGCGTTGGCTTTCACCACGGCAATCAGGCGGCTTTGCGGCGCCAGGCGACGGATCTGTTGCAGGTTATGTCGCAGGGCGCGGCGATCGATGACAGCAGTTGCCGCTTTCATTTCAATTCCTTAGCTGATTATTCATCATCATATTGTGGCCCCGCGTAGTTATCGAAGCGCGACCACTGGCCGTTAAAGGTTAGGCGTACGGTACCGATCGGGCCGTTACGCTGCTTACCCAGAATAATTTCGGCAATCCCTTTCAGATCGCTGTTCTCGTGATAAACCTCATCACGGTAGATGAACATAATCAGGTCGGCATCCTGCTCGATGGAGCCAGATTCACGCAGGTCGGAGTTGACCGGGCGCTTATCAGCACGCTGTTCCAAGCTACGGTTCAACTGCGAAAGAGCCACCACCGGCACCTGTAGCTCTTTCGCCAAGGCTTTGAGCGAGCGGGAAATTTCGGCAATTTCCAAGGTACGGTTGTCGGAGAGCGATGGTACGCGCATCAACTGCAGGTAGTCGATCATGATCAGGCTGATCCCGTCATGTTCACGGAAAATACGCCGCGCGCGGGAGCGCACTTCGGTGGGCGTCAGGCCAGAGGAGTCGTCAATATACATATTGCGCTTCTCCAGCAGGATCCCCATGGTGCTCGAGATCCTCGCCCAATCCTCATCATCCAATTGGCCGGTACGGATGCGAGTCTGATCCACGCGCGACAGCGAGGCCAGCATACGCATCATGATCTGGTTGCAGGGCATCTCCAGGCTGAAGATCAGCACCGGTTTATCCTGCGTCATCGCGGCGTGTTCGCACAGGTTCATCGCGAAGGTGGTTTTACCCATTGCTGGGCGGGCCGCGACGATGATCAGGTCAGACTTTTGCAGACCGGCGGTTTTCTTGTTGAGATCGTGATAGCCGGTATCTACGCCGGTAACACCGTCGTGCGGCTGCTGATAGAGCTGCTCGATACGGGCGACGGTATCTTCCAGAATACGTTCGATGCCTTTGGGGCCTTCATCTTTGCTGGCACGGTTTTCCGCGATCTGGAATACCCTGGATTCGGCCAGATCGAGCAGATCTTCGCTACTGCGGCCTTGCGGATCGTAACCCGCATCGGCGATTTCGTTGGCGACGGAGATCATTTCACGGACTACCGCACGTTCACGCACGATGTCGGCATAAGCACCAATGTTGGCCGCACTTGGGGTATTTTTCGATAATTCGGCCAGATAGGCAAAACCGCCCACCGTCTCCAGATCGCCCCTCTGTTCCAATGACTCGGACAGTGTGATCAGGTCGATAGGCCGGCTCATCTCCAGCAGACGCTGCATTTCGGTAAAGATCAGGCGGTGTGGACGGCTGAAGAAGTCGTTGGCGACCACGCGCTCCGCCACGTTATCCCAGCGTTCGTTATCCAGCATCAAACCGCCCAACACGGACTGTTCCGCCTCCAGCGAATGTGGCGGCATCTTCAGCCCTTCCATCTGGCGGTCTCTGGGTTCGTACGTGTTTGTCTTGTTGGTTGGTTTTTTGCCTGCCATGAAGCCTATTCTTTATTCAGTTGCGAATGGGGGGTAGCTGACGCAAGAGTATACGTGATTTTCAGCCATGATTCCCGCGACATAACCTACGCAAAAAAGGATTAATCACTGCGCAACGAGCTAGATAGTCCAGGCTGAAAAGCGTAGGGTGAAAACAGTCATTTAAACGAGGTAGCGACATGTCAAAACGCATCCAATTCTCCGCCACCGGCGGCCCGGAAGTGCTGCAGTATGTTGATTTTACTCCTGTCGATCCCGCCGCTGGGGAGGTGCAGGTCGAGAACAAGGCGATCGGTATCAACTATATCGATACCTACGTACGTAGCGGCCTGTACCCACCGGCCAACTTCCCAAGCGGGTTAGGTACCGAAGCGGCTGGGGTGGTCATCAAGGTTGGGGCAGGTGTCAGCGCGGTCAAACCGGGCGATCGCGTGGTTTATGCTCAGTCCGCATTGGGTGCTTACAGCGAAGTTCACAACATCCCGTTGGAAAAGTTAGCTATCCTGCCGGATAACCTCACTTTCGAGCAGGGTGCCGCCTCGTTCCTCAAAGGGTTGACCGTACATTATCTGCTGCGCCAAACCTATGAGGTCAAGCCGGGCGAGGTATTCCTGTTCCATGCCGCCGCCGGGGGGTGGGGCTTATCGCCTGCCAGTGGGCCAAAGCGTTGGGTGCCAAACTAATCGGCAGCGTGAGTTCTGACGAGAAAGCCGAGCAGGCATTACGTGCTGGCGCCTGGGCCACCATAAATTATCGCCAGGAAAACATCGCCCAACGCGTAGCTGAACTAACCAACGGCGAAAAGGTTAACGTGGTCTATGACTCCGTAGGGCAAAGTACCTGGCAGGATTCATTGAACAGCCTGAAGCGCCGCGGGCTGATGGTGAGCTTTGGAAATGCCTCCGGCCCGGTTACCGGCGTCGATCTGGCGTTGCTCAATCAGAAAGGCTCACTTTACGTCACCCGCCCTTCGCTCAACGGTTACATCACCAACCGTCAGGAATTGCAGTTTGCCAGTAACGAGCTGTTTTCACTGATCGGCAGTGGTGCGATCAAAGTTGACGTGAAGGAAGCGCAGAAGTTTGCGTTGGCAGATGCCCAGCGAGCACACCAGATCCTGGAAAGCGGCCAGACCAGCGGCTCCAGCCTGCTGATCCCTGGTCTATAGCGCCAATAAAGAAAGGGCCCCATAAGGAGCCCTTTCTAGTTTACTGCGCTTTGTAGGGGTAGAGCAGAGTCCGCCAGAGATGGGGGTTGCTTTAAGCAACACTCTTGTCAGCTCTCGCGGTGATGAAAATGATTAGCATCACTGCTGCGGGAGTCATCCTAGCAGCCTCGATAAGTAAAAAATATGATTAATGTGCCGCATTTGCATTTAAAACATCAAGCTGTGATCCCCGCCACACTGGCAAGCAATCTGCCTGGTGAGTTTCAACGTGACTGACTGATAATTAGGCAAAAAATCTTAATAGCGCCGTATCTGTGGTTTCTGCATAGAACGGTATATCCACACGCCAACCACCGCCAGGATCAGCCACGGCAGCAGTTTAAACACCATGGCAAACAGCCCGCCCAGTAGCATAAAAGCCGCGGCCACAAATAACGCAGCCATCACGCCTAGCAGTGAAATACCGGTTACCAGCAGCATGGCGACAAAGCCGATCAGAAAGAACAGTTCTAACATGGGTTGCTCCTTGGCAAAACAATAGGTCTGTCTTGTTCTTTACAAGAAACGTGCCAACTTGAAGTTAATGATAACTTATTGAAATAATGAAAAAATGGCGCCACACCTGGTGACGCCATTAGTCAAAAAAACCAACTTTTAGTCAAGTTTTTTGCCGATTATGCCATTTCAGTGCGCGGTGAACGCACCAGAGCCAAAGCCTGTTCGACGGTGCGCACATCGGCTCCTGGTTTATGGGCATTTTCACTCAAATGACGGCGCCACTGCCGCGCACCAGGGATCCCCTGGAACAAACCAAGAATATGGCGAGTGATGTGGCCCAGATAGGTGCCGTTCGCTAGCTCACGCTCGATGTACGGATACAGCGATTCGATAATCGCCACGCTGTCCATCACCTCGCTCTGGCGGCCGAAAATCTCGCTGTCCACCCGCGCCAGAATACCTGGATTTTGGTACGCTTCGCGCCCCATCATCACACCGTCCAGATGTTGCAGATGCAGTTGGGCTTCTTCCAGCGTTTTCACGCCACCGTTGATCGCAATGGTCAACGCCGGGAAGTCACGTTTCAACTGATAAACACGCGGATAGTCCAACGGAGGGACTTCGCGGTTTTCTTTCGGGCTCAGGCCGGAAAGCCAGGCTTTACGGGCATGAATGGTGAACATATCGCATTCCCCACGCCCAGCAACGGTAGAAATAAAATCGCACAGGAACTCATAGCTGTCCTGGTCATCGATACCAATACGGGTTTTTACCGTCACCGGGATCGACACCACGTCGCGCATCGCCTTGATACAGTCGGCCACCAAGATCGCCTGCCCCATCAGACAAGCACCAAACATACCGTTCTGTACCCGATCTGACGGGCAACCAACATTAAGGTTGATCTCGTCATAACCACGCTGTTCCGCCAGTTTCGCACAGTGCGCCAGTGCTGCCGGATCGCTGCCCCCTAGCTGCAAAGCCACGGGGTGCTCTTCCTCGCTGTATGCCAGGTAGTCACCTTTACCGTGGATGATCGCACCAGTAGTCACCATTTCGGTGTACAGCAGCGTTTCCTTGCTCAGCAGGCGATGGAAATAACGGCAATGGCGATCGGTCCAGTCCAGCATAGGGGCAATGGAGAAACGATTGGCGGCGTATTGAATGTTGTTAATATCTTTCGTCATGCTGAGTTACTGGCTACCTGATAAGTCCTGGACTCGACAACCGACGCGCAGTGCCGATGCCACAAACGGCTATTATAACGACAATCGACGCTCTTGGGGAAATCGTCGTTCAACTTGGGCCGAGAAACTCCACGGCTGTTATTCACTTCGCCACGCAGCAATTTATCGCTTTCTGCCATTCCAGCCTCCATATGGGTTATACCGCCGTGCCCGAGTGGAACCTGTACCATAAAGCGGCAAATCGTGACCTGCATCTCATTCTGGCAAGTCTTGCTGCGGAAAATCGCCCCATTTGCCGCGTTATCCATGGAAAGCGGGGCAACCCTCGGCGATTGCGTTGAAACATGATAAAATCGGCTTCTTTGCGTAGCCGGATAATTGCCATGAACTCAACCAACCAGGAAAAGCTGCTCGCGCAGGCTGAACAACTCTGTCAGCAACGCAACGTGCGACTGACCCCGCAACGGCTGGAAGTGTTACGCCTGATGGCTGAGCAACCCGGCGCCATCAGCGCTTACGACTTGCTGGATTTACTGCGTGTGGCAGAGCCGCAGGCCAAGCCACCTACGGTCTATCGTGCACTGGATTTCTTGCTGGAACAGGGATTTATCCACCGCGTTGAATCGGCAAACAGCTATGTGCTGTGCCACCACTTTGAACAACCTATGCATACCTCTGCCCTGTTTATCTGCGATCGCTGCGGACAGGTCACGGAGCGCACTACCGAAGGGGTGGAAGAAACCTTGCAGAAACTGGCTCAAGAATCAGGATTTGTGCTGCGCCACAGCGTAGTGGAAGCCCACGGTCTTTGTTCTGCCTGTGTGGTAGTAGAAAATTGTGAGAACCAACACGATTGCGATCATGACCACAGCATTGTGGTAAAGAAAAAATAAGCGGATTGGATTGCAGGAGGGAGCGGGTACGTCCTTGTTCCCGTGGCCGTGGCAGGGGGGAAATCTGCCAGGCCGGATGGTATCGTAGCGCCGCAATACTCAGCGGCTCATCGCGCTACCAACGATACTTGCTGTGCTCTTCCCAGGCTTTGACTTCTTTTTCGGCTGCCTCTTTCTGGTAGCCATAGCGTTCCTGGATTTTACCGACCAGCTGTTCGCGTTTCCCTTCGATCACGGTGATATCGTCATCGGTCAGCTTGCCCCATTTTTCCTTCACTTTACCTTTAAACTGCTTCCAGTTACCGTCGGCTTGATCTTTGTTCATAATCTCTCCGTTACTCTTGGTTGTCAGTTTTAGATAAATCTGGCTGGACTTAACTGAGTCAAATTTAAGGTTATCTAATGCGTCCGTTGCCAATTAAGCGCGGGCTTAATTCGCCAGCCACGTGATTAACTATAGTCACCCATCACGAAAAGTGCGCGAAAAGCAGCATGAAATAGGGTTAGGAAAAGTCTTAATAGCAAAAAACGCCGTTAAAACAGTAAGCAAGCGAACCAAAACAGCCCTCAACACATGTAACTAAATGTGAATATCCATCCCGTATCATCAACTAGTCTGGCCTATCCATTGCTAATGGAGATGCAAACCAGGTGCCCTGCACGCTATGACGATGCCATACCCAGCCCAAAGCCGCCCCGCGAAGTGCCAGGAATACCGCCAGAGCCAGCCATAAACCGTGGTTGCCCAATACCGGCAGGGTGAACAACGTCAACCCATAGCCCACTGCGGCTACCGCCATGCTGTTACGCATTTCTGCGCCACGGGTGGCACCGATAAACATGCCATCTAGCAGGTAGCACCAAACCCCCACCAGGGGCAGCACTACCTGCCAAGGCAGATAATGATTTGCCAGCGCACGCAATTCCGGCAGCGAGGTTAAGCCCGCCACAATCTGCTGACCGGCGAACAGATAAATAACGGCAAAACCACAGGCAACCAGGCAAGCCTGCCGACAGGCGGCACGCCATACTTTACGCAGTTGCCGCCCGTCCCGCGCACCATAGGCGTGGCCGGAATGGGCTTCCACCGCGTAGGCAAAACCATCCAGCGCGTAGGCGGTAAAGGTCAGCAGATTCATCAGCACCGCATTCACCGCCACCACTTCTCCGCCCATGCGGGCTCCCAGAATGGTCAACGAGGCGAAACACAGTTGCAGTAATAACGAGCGCAGCATAATGTCGCGGTTAAGTGCCAGCAGGCGGCGCAGATCCCCACGCCAGGCGGTACGCAGTATCGCCAGCGAAATCCCCCGCATGCGTAGTACCCGCCATGCTAACCACAAGCCCAGCAACAGCGTGGCGTATTCAGCAATCACCGTGGCAGCCGCGGCCCCCTGCACGTTCCAACCCAGCCCCATCACCAGCCAGATATCCAGCACGATGTTCAGCAGGTTACCGACGATCAGCAAGATCACCGGCGCCCGCACGTACTGAACTCCCAGCAACCAGCCGAGCAGCACCATATTGGCCAACGCCGCCGGGGCGCTCAGCCAGCGGATCTCCAAAAATAGCCTGGCCTGTACCAATACTTCCCGATCGCCCCCCACAATGTTCAGCGCCAAGGTGATCAACGGGGCTCGCAACAGCACAATCGCCAGCCCGGCCACCAGCGCCAACAATAACGGCTGCATAAAGGCGCGAGCCAACCGGTAGGGATCTTGCGCCCCCAGCGCCTGCGCCGTCAGCCCAGTAGTGCTCATTCGCAGGAACAGCAACAACATAAACAGGAAGCTAGTGGCCATTGACCCCACCGCGACCCCGCCAAGGTAGCTAGGGCTATCGAGATGGCCGATAACGGCGGTATCCACCAGGCCAAGTAAGGGGACGGTAATATTGGAGAAGATCATCGGCAACGCCAGACGCCACAGAGCTTTGTCGGTGTCACTGGTGAAGGCAGAAAGCAGGCGCATGGCGATATGTTCCCGTAAAAGCATAGATTTAAAGCTGAAGATAAAGTGGCAATGTAGCTGAATTTGCAGGGATCGAACATGTTTGACCGTAGGGGCGCCGCATGCAGCGCCCGCTTAGTGTCTCATGTATCGCCCCAGAGTTGGGGCGAGGTTTGCCGTTTTAAAGGGCTGTAATACGAGGTAAAGCGGTTAGATCCAGTCGCCGTTGCGGATCACACCCACCGCCAGGCCTTCGATGGTGAAGTTCTGCTGGCGCAGATCGACCACAATCGGTTGGAATTCACTGTTTTCTGGCAGCAGTTCGACGACGTTACCGTGTTTCTTCAGGCGCTTGACCGTGACCTCGTCTTCAATACGGGCGACGACAACCTGGCCGTTGCGTACGTCTTGAGTCTTATGCACTGCCAGCAGATCGCCATCCAGGATGCCGATATCTCGCATCGACATGCCGCTAACGCGCAGCAGGAAATCGGCATTTGGCTTGAACAGAGAAGGATCCACCTTATAGTGCCCTTCAATGTGCTGCTGAGCCAACAGAGGTTCACCGGCAGCCACACGGCCAACCAGAGGTAACCCCTCTTCATCTTCCATCAGCAAGCGGATACCGCGTGATGCACCGGAGATGATCTCGATAACGCCTTTGCGAGCCAGTGCTTTCAAGTGCTCTTCTGCAGCATTTGGTGAGCGGAACCCCAGGCGCATTGCGATCTCGGCACGCGTCGGTGGCATGCCTGTTTGCGAAATATGATCGCGAATCAGGTCGTAGACCTCTTGCTGTCTGGTAGTTAGTGCTTTCATTCCGCCCCCTGTTTGTTTATACAGTCTTGCTGTGAGTATATACAGCTAAGTCTGGATTGGGAACCGAAGAATAAATAAAAATCAGCAGGTAGCGAGCGGGATCGCAACGATACCCGCTGGTTTTCACGCCAAATGCTGCCAAAGTACCGAAGCCCAAACGAACAGTGCCAGAATGATTGCCAGCGATACCGCCGCCGAGCCCATATCTTTGGCCCGCCCGGAGAGCTCGTGATATTCCGTACCCACGCGATCGACAACGGCCTCAATCGCGCTGTTGAGGATTTCGACAATCATCACCAGCAGCACCGAGCCGATCAACAAGATGCGCGCTATCGCCCCCACATCCAGCCAAACCGCCACGATGATAGCCACCACCGTCGCCACCAGTTCCTGGCGGAATGCGGCTTCGTTCTGCCAGGCAGCGGTTAAACCTTTATAGGAATAGCCTGCAGCTTTAATGATACGCGTCAGGCCAGTTGCTTGATTTGCCATAGTTAAGAACGCCTTTCTCCAAGATGGATCATGTACCCGTCGTGTTGCAGCCGCAACGTTCCAGACAGATTTGCCAGCCCAATCACATTTTTATCGCAGCGCAGTATACAGCAAGGTTGGAATACCTTAATCACCTAGCTATGTCGTACCAATACCGCGAGCGCATGAATGCGCTAGAGCGGCCAATTTGATATCCATCAGGTATAATTCAACTATGTACTTCCATTGCCGTGAACGGCCGTGGATTTCCCAACGCCACAGATCTGCTACCCGGTTTCTGGTATGCTTGCGGCGAATTGCTAACAAGAGGCTTCACGTTGTCATGTCAGGTTGGCGTAAAATCTATTATAAGATATTGAACTTACCACTAAAAATGTTGGTAAGAAGTAAGGTTATCCCTTCAGATCCGGTCACGGAGTTAGGGTTGGATCCCTCACGACCGATTTTGTATGTTTTACCTTATAATTCCAAGGCGGATTTACTCACCTTGCGCACCCAGTGTCTGGCGCAAGATCTGCCCGATCCCCTTAACCCGTTGGAAATCGATGGCACCGTGCTGCCAAGCTACGTGTTTATCCACGATGGCCCACGCGTATTCCGCTATTACACCCCCAAAGAAGAATCGGTAAAACTGTTCCACGATTATCTGGATCTGCACCGCAGCAACCCGGATCTCGATATTCAGATGTTGCCGGTATCGGTGATGTTTGGCCGCTCCCCTGGGCGCGAAGGCCACGGCACGCCGCACCTGCGCCTGCTGAACGGCGTACAAAAGTTCTTCGCTGTGCTGTGGCTGGGGCGCGACAGTTTTGTCCGTTTCTCCAACACCGTGTCCCTACGCCGGATGGCGACCGAGCACGGCACCGATAAGACCATCGCGCAAAAACTGGCCCGTGTCGCACGCATGCACTTCGCACGCCAGCGCCTAGCCGCCGTTGGGCCAAGCCTGCCTGCCCGTCAGGATCTGTTCAAAAAGCTGCTGGCCTCCAAGGCGATTGAAAAAGCGATCGAAGACGAAGCCCGCAGCAAAAAGATTTCCCACGAAAAGGCCCAGCAGAACGCAATTGCGCTGATGGAAGAGATTGCTGCCGATTTCTCGTATGAAACGGTGCGCCTGTCCGACCGCGTGTTGAGCTGGACCTGGAACCGCCTGTATCAGGGCATCAACGTCACCAACGCCGAACGTGTGCGTCAGTTGGCGCAGGATGGCCACGAGATCGTCTATGTGCCGTGTCATCGCAGCCATATGGACTATCTGCTGCTGTCCTACGTGCTCTACCATCAAGGGCTGGTGCCACCACATATCGCAGCGGGTATTAACCTGAACTTCTGGCCTGCCGGGCCGATATTCCGCCGTCTGGGCGCGTTCTTTATCCGCCGCACCTTCAAGGGCAACAAACTCTATTCAACCGTATTTCGTGAATACCTCGGTGAGCTGTTCACCCGTGGTTACTCGGTAGAATACTTTGTTGAAGGCGGGCGCTCCCGTACCGGCCGCCTGCTGGAACCGAAAACCGGCACCCTGTCGATGACCATTCAGGCTATGCTGCGCGGCGGCACTCGTCCGATCACCCTGGTGCCGATTTATATCGGTTACGAGCACGTGATGGAAGTAGGTACTTACGCCAAAGAGCTGCGTGGTGCGACCAAAGAGAAAGAGAGCCTGCTGCAAATGGTGCGCGGCTTGCGCAAGCTACGCAACCTCGGCCAGGGTTACGTGAACTTTGGCGAACCGCTGCCGTTGACTACGTACCTGAACCACAACGTCCCGCATTGGCGTGAGTCTATCGACCCGATCGAAGCACAGCGCCCAAGCTGGCTGACGCCTGCGGTCAACGATCTGGCCGCTCAGATCATGGTGCGTATCAACAACGCTGCCGCCGCCAACGCCATGAACCTGTGTTCCACCGCGCTGCTGGCCTCACGCCAACGTTCGCTGACCCGTGAGCAGTTGCTTGAGCAGTTGGAATGCTACTTACAGTTAATGCGTAACGTGCCGTATGCACCGGACGCTACCGTACCAACACAAACGCCAGACCAGTTGCTGGATCACGCTTTAAACATGAACAAGTTTGAAGTGGAGAAGGACAACATCGGCGACATCATCATTCTGCCGCGCGAGCAGGCGGTGCTGATGACGTACTATCGCAACAATATCCATCATATGCTGGTACTGCCTTCGCTGATCGCCTCTATCGTGATGCATCACCGACGCGTGTCGCGCGTTGAGCTGCTGCGTCAGGTCAGCCTGATCTATCCGATGCTGAAGGCCGAGCTGTTCCTGCGCTACGACAAAGAACAGCTAGCCGAAGTGCTGCAACCGCTGATCGAAGAGTTGATACGTCAGCAGCTGATTTGTAGCAAAGGCGATGAACTGGTGCTGAATCCTGCGCGCATCCGTCCGTTACAGCTGCTGGCCGCCGGGGTTCGTGAAACCCTGCAACGCTATGCCATCACCATGTCGATCCTCAGCGCCAACCCAAGTATCAACCGGGGTGCCCTGGAGAAAGAGAGCCGCATTATGGCCCAGCGTTTGTCGGTGCTGCACGGCATCAACGCGCCGGAGTTCTTCGATAAGGCGGTGTTCTCCACCCTGGTGGCGACGCTGCGTGAAGAAGGCTTTATCAATGATATTGGCGATGCGATCCGCGAGCACACCATGGAGGTTTACACCATGTTGAGCGATCTGATCACCCCGGAAATCAAACTGACCATCGAAAGCGTCAGCATGCCGGAAGAAACCAATACCCCAGCGCTAGCGGCGGAAGTGGTAAAAGAAGACGAGTAACCTGCTGGTCGGTTACCACGAAAAAGGCATCCACTATGGATGCCCCAGACGGATGAAAAACCCCATTATTTTTATGGGGTTAGTTGTTTTTAGCAACCGAAGGTCGCGATCGCGATATTTTTATACCACACTGTCTTTGGCTTTCCCTGAGCGCTTCTATTGCTCTCCAGCCCTCCCATAAGTTCTTTTAACCACTGATAAACATAATAAAGAAGCACCATCCCCTTCACCGACTGTATGAGCGACAGCCCTGCGGATAATGGCGGTATCAATTTTACGCACCTGCTGGTCCTTGGGGACCAATTAATCGAGGGTATGGTTTCAAAATGATATTCCTGGGGAGCGGTCTCTTTGAGCATGACCGTCAATCCGTTTTTGCACTGACCTTATTAGATAAAAGCCCTGGCCTCTCGGCCAGGACTTTGTCAGCAATCTGAAAGGTGTATTAACGCCTTTATATCTACTTATTAATATTCTATTTAATTTCGAATACGCCTACTTAGTTCATCAATAGCGTTCTTAATATTTGGCATTGGCCCGACGTGACCTCTTTCTGGATTTTTTTGTGGGATCCCAGTTGCAATGAGCAAATTTCGCATTTCAATAGGTGAAAGGACTTTTCCAGTTTCTTGCTTATACCATGATTGAATTGCCACCGCTGCAGAAGCAACAATTGGTGTTGCCGCCGACGTTCCAAAAAAATTAAACGTGTATTTGCAATTTTCTGACTCTCTTAATGGCACAGGCGCTATATAATCATAAAAATCTTTTCCGCCAGCGGTAGTGACTCGATCGCCCCATCCCTGAATATGGATTAAGTTACCGTGATTTGAGAAAGCCTTTTTCTCCAAACTAAAACGATCGCCAGCACCGACACGGATAACACCATTATCTGGACGATTACGGTACTCTTCCAGTTCTTCGGCAGTGTCCATATTTACGCTGCTATTTCCGGCAGAAATACAAATTATGATCCCGGCGGAGGTAGCCTCTTTGGCAACTTCCCAAAATGCAAGATCATGATCCATCGGATACTTATCACTACCCCAAGATAGACTAACGATATCACCTTCATTCAAATAAGGTAGTATGTTAATTAATGCATTGACGGATTCTTCGGCATTACTAACGGCATAACATTTGTCTGCACCATACACTAAACCTCTTATACCAAACCCTGAATCTTTACCGTACAAGATTGCTGCACAAGCAGTACCGTGTTCGTGATTAACATCAGTCTCATCAAAATTAATAAAAGTCTCCTTTTTTAGGTTAATATGTCTGAAATTAAAACCACCATCGATAACAGCACATGTTACACCCTGCCCATATATTCCAATTGAATATGCGTATTCCATATCTATACCTTTATGGAATTCAGTTAGACCATCTTTGTACCCCTGAGTTGAAAAAAAATAAGGTGTATAGTCCGTTTCCAAGGAAGAAGCATCATCTTTTTGTACAGTAAATTCTGATAAAATAGGTGGCATTGCCATTTCGACATAGGCATACTCAACGAAATGGCATTTTGACATTTCATTGGCTAATTTTTGTTTTTCTTCAAGAGTCATACCTTCTAACTTCTGTACATAGCAGATCCCCATCAAGCTATCATAATTTACTTTATTAATACGCCCATTTTCAAATAACATTTCATCGGTTACAATTGGTTTGTAGGTAAACTGATTTAGCAACTCATCATTTAATATCTTATGATTGAGATCATCTGATTTCTTTAATTTAATAATAATATTATTTTTAGCCATTTTGAATTAACCTTTTATATTAATCATTTAATAAGATACCGTGTGAAAAAACCACCTATTAATAGCGAACGATAAAAATAGCTGATAGGTTCCCACACCATTTGTTTAATCAATCAATATCTGACACTAAAGATGTATCAATTAGCGACATTGCTACTCAAAGTTGCCAGTATTACCCAATAATATTTGAGCCATCGATATGCTAACAAAATATTTATTGATGTATGATTGACAACGGAATGCTAACATCACGAATATTGTTAACTCAAGTTACTTCCTTATGTTAATGGTTATATATTAATTACATTTCAAATTTAAGCTGTTAGAATACATATTAATAATGTCATGTTCTATAACTTCTTAATAACTCATGTGTATCAATGTAATTTAATTAAAAAACACATTATTTTTTAAAAAAATAGCTGTGTCGCATTAAAAATCGCAGATGATATCATCATCGTTTTACCCCTTACATATAACAGAGTTAGTTATGTGTATTGTTAGACAAAACTTCAAGCATCCTCACTATCCCATGATGTGATTTTAATGTGCTTGCGTTGGTATTCGGGTCTGACGCTCAACGGAATGAAAAGTCGCGTTAAGCAATATGTCCTTCCTCAAACGCCTATTAACGACAGTGCCAGCTTCGTAGAGAAATGCACCTAATAACACAGATGCGATGACCAGGCCTGCCCGATATCCAGGGGCTCATAACCCACGGAGAAGGCGGTGATTGAGGTGATGACCCGAGCCAAAATGAAATGATCTGTTTTAACTAACTACTACAAAAAGAAAAAAATTCACGCAGCGAAAATAAAAAACCTCTCATCTAATCATATGTTTCGTTAATATGTCAGTGAAGAGGGTTTATAAATATGTGAGAAACAGAAATCACCAAAAAGTAAGAGGGAAAGGTTTATGAAACGTATATTGAGTCAACAAAGTGAACTGGCTTTACAGGATATCCATCCAGATTTAGTTGCCGTTGTCCGTAACGCACATGCACGTTGTGAAATAGCATTTAGTGTTATCGAAGGACGAAGAAGTCTGGACAGACAAAAAAAACTTAAGGCCTCAGGTGTTTCGCAAACACTTAGCAGTCGCCATCTAACCGGACATGCAGTCGATCTTGTTCCTTGGATAAATAACATCATACCATGGAATGACTGGTCAGCCTTTATGAAGGTCGCAGACTCGATGAAGACAGCAGCAAAAGAGTTAAACGTGCCTTTGATCTGGGGAGGGGACTGGAAAAGCCTTCGGGACGGCCCGCATTTTGAATTACCTAAGCAGTTCTATCCATAAGTTCCCTATTCGATGAGTCATTTGAATGATAACTGACAGTGTTATTACTGATGGTGTCAGTATATAAACTTCTAAATACCAAGATGGGATGCGAAAATGAAAATAATAATTATTGATGAGACAATAAGAACGGTATCATTTAAAGGTAAAAGTATTTTTTTGACAAAAAAAGAATTCTTATTATTTAAATGTATAACAAACGCACGAATAAAAAAGATGATATCAGTTAATGAGATTATAAGTTATGTGTGGCAAGGTAGAGAAGCAATAATAAGCCGCATTAATATTTCTCAGCTCATTTTCAGACTTCGGCGCAAGTTGACATTGCTAGACAGTTCTGTTGATATTTCCTTTTCTATGGCCAATGGTGTCTGTAGTCATTATTTGAAAAGCTGCATTCTGATTAAAGATAATGTATTAATTCGTTTTATATCATCTATTACTCAGTCAATTATTGTTAAGTAAAGTGAGTGAGGGAAGGAGAAAGCAATGCCAAATAAAGACCCTTGTGACTCTCAGTATACCATCTGGATAATTATTATCACCTTCTCAATCTGGGGAGGGGTGGTAAGATACCTTATTAGAATAAATCATCAAAAAAAACAACCAAATTGGATTGGAGTTATAAGTCAAATTATCATATCAGGGTTTACTGGGTTGCTAGGTGGGTTATTGAGTGTAGAGAGCGGCACAAGTTACTATATGACTTTGTTTTTCTCTGGATTATTTGGTGCAATGGGTAACTCTGCAATAAATTATTTATGGCGACGGTTCTTTCCACCATAAAACAAGGCGATTAAATTGACATTAAAACCATTAATTATAATGTAATTATTTTTCATTCCCTTCGAGTGGGAATAACCCACCCAACGAGACCTGTAATAAATTTTCATTGAGATGTTAGACAATCTGTGTCATTCCAGTAATTTATATCAAACAGGAATGACAAATGACTCAGCCTTTCGATTTCTACAAAGCCCTGAAAGCTCTTCAGGACGTTCAGGCTCTGATGGATAAAGACAGCATCCTTTAATCAGCCGCTCTGACCGCAGAACTGGGCCTCCATCTGGCTAATGGCATTGAAGCTAACCGCAAGAACAGCTCTAACAAAACGCCAACGGGCACCTTCTGACTGACAACCCCACACGATTGTATTGGCTTTTTAACTCCCTTGTCAGGCAGTTCTTGCTATGCTGCAGGCTAGCCATTTAAATGATAGAAAAGGATGAAAGATGATCAACAACTTCACCAATCAATTCTTGCTATAGAAAAGATGTTAGTCTGTTGAAAGATTATGAGAGTGAAGTATTGACATAATGGCTTGCTTATCAGTATTACAGCGATTGATTGCTAGATGCAAACGGGCCACATAGTCCGGATAATCACCCCATTTTTTGACATCAAACCTTGGTATCGGACATGATGTAAGAAGGTATTGTGGTATAATTTCAGCCGAACAGCTAATTGGAGTTGAGGGTTTTATACTGCAACCGTATAACATCATCAGGCACAGACTGCCCTGCACACCAATTATTACCCTGTGCTTTGCGTAAGGCTTCACGTGTGACATGTGTTTTCTCCCATAATTGATATCGCCTATTTATCTGTTTCTCCAGTGTCTCAGACAAAATTATAGAGTGGGTGCGAGTCAATGCTAACTGTTGCTTCATATTGTCAGCCTGTGCTGATACCCGTTGATATTCTTGTCGGAGTTTATTAATGTTTTTTTGTTGTGTATAAATCAATAGTCCATTACCGCCAATGACAACAGTCAATATTATAAGTGCTAGTTTTTTAATTATCATGAGGCTCACTATATATTGTATGCCATAGTAATTTAATTTAGGCTGCATGATTGACCCATCAGGTAACAACATTAACATTAATGCTAGCCTATCGTGGGTGAATTATTTTAACTGCAGTGTGAATTTTTATCTATTGCGTATTTTTCATAACTTGTATATTATTTGTTTAGACTTAGTGTGATCCACTCTCATTATGAGTAAAATTTAAAGAATACCGTGTTAATCTAAATAGATATTAGTCTTATTATCACTTTTTTGTTAACAAAATCCAATCTCATCGTTAATCAATGTCAGTAAAAATTGATCAATATCAACAAGATACTGTTACAACGTGCTAGGTTTGTTTGTGAAAATAATTGTGTGGAGAGAGAAATGATTTTCTCTAGAAAAATATCTCATTTCATGAAGGTTATTGAGATGGGGAGTTATCTAAAAGCATCAGAATCCCTTTATTTAACGCCTTCAGCATTAAGGCATTCAATTTATGAATTAGAGAAAGTAGTATCCAGCAAACTATTTTACCGGTGTGGTGGTGGGGTTGTACTGACAGATCACGGACGGGATCTTTATGAGTCATTACATCCTATTTATCATGAAGCCAATAGAGTTTATAATGAATTCTTACAAAACAACAGCACCACCAAGAGGTGCAAGGTATTTTTGGATGGTTTCTATTACCCTAAAGTTGTTGATAAATTAATAAAGATACAGGCGGAATTAAAAAAGGAAATATTTGTTTATCAAGTAAATTGCGACGCTCTGGACGAGTTAAAGTTTGGGCGTTGTGATATTGCGATAAGCACATTCTTAAACATTGATATTCCTGTAACAAAAAATATTTCTAGTTTATTTCTATCCAGAGAGCAAATGGGGTTACTTATTAATAAAAAAGCCCATGGAAGATATAAGGATACACATGAATTACTTAAGAATGAAAAGATATTACATCGCAGCGAATTACTCAGCCATCCAATACTTGAGCTCATCTGTCACAAAGTAAGGAGTTACGGAATGGATTACAATGTTATTGGGCTACCTGATGTCAGTGATATTCTGGAAACAATTAGCTGTGGTAATGGCATTACAATGATTTCTTTAGAAAGCCTCAAAGACAGAGCTTATAATAAAGACATACTGGAGTTTATTCCAACCCCCTTTCCAGAACCTGTGATTTTTGAGCGGCATATGTTTTTTTACACTGAATATATTCATAAGTTTAGCCAGATCGCTGCTATTCTGAGACATAAAGGCTGACTATTAGTCATGTTAATAGGGTCGTGCATCAGTGGCGACAGGCGGGCAATATGCTCACCTTCAAACGTTTACCCAGTAGTTCGCAGGTGTGAAATCGCTTCCTACACAGAGAGTAACAGAACTGCCTGGTGCTGGGCGCCGGATGCGGTTCTGGCTGAGGGGAGAGGCGTCAGGGACTTTTTCAGTGAGGGCCATACGCAGATGAAAGCATCCGCTATAGATGCCTTCATCTGCGTAGGTCAATCAAACGTAGCTAAGCGCAATACCGATGAACAACACCAAACCAACGTAGTTGTTATTCAGGAAGGCACGGAAGCAGGCATCGCGCTCGCGGCCAGCCACCTGCTTTTGCTGATGGATAAACAGCGCTCCCGCCAGCAACAGCGACCAGTAAAACGCGCCTCCCAGTTGCACTAGATAACCCACCCACAGCATCAGCAACAGCGTAGCAAACTGCAACAACCCGACGATCAGCTTGTCATGGCGGCCAAACAGCACCGCGGTGGACTTGATACCAATCTTCAAATCGTCATCACGATCGACCATGGCATACAAGGTATCGTAAGCCACCGTCCAGCAGATATTGGCCAGAAACAGCAGCCAGCAGCTCAGTGGCAGCGACTCGCTGACAGCAGCATAGGCCATCGGGATCGACCAGCCAAACGCCGCCCCCAGCACCACCTGTGGCAGATTGGTCACCCGCTTCATAAACGGGTAAACCCAGGCCAGCGCCAGAGCCGCCAGCGACAGCCAGATGGTCATGGCGTTCAACGTCAACACCAGCGCAAAGGAAACCAGCACCAGCGAGACAAACAGGATCTTGGCCTCTTTTTCACTGACGCGGCCGCTCGGCATCGGGCGGCCAGCGGTGCGTTTCACATGCCCATCGAAAGCGCGATCGGCATAGTCATTTACCACGCAACCCGCAGCACGCATCAGGAAAACGCCGAGCACAAACACCAGCAATACCGACGGCGAGGGAACTCCCCCCCTGCCAACCACAATGCCCACAAGGTAGGCCACAGCAACAATAGCGTGCCAATCGGCTTATCGATGCGCATCAGATGGCAATAGGCCTGCCATTTGCTTTGAATCACGCTCCCTTCCAAAGTTCTTTCTCCCCTAATTATGCCGGAGTGCCCTTTTCCACCGCATACAGTGGAGAGGCCGGTAGAAACAGTTCCGTCAGTAACAATGGTTTTCCCGCCAGACGGAGGCGAGAACGCCGTGCCCACAAATCCTTCTGCTGGCCAACATGGATATAATCACGAGTCAGGCTTTCACTGCTGAACAGATAACGGCCCAGTGGCAGCGTCCCCAGATCGACCAGCGCCAGATCCGGCCCGGTCAGTGTTTCCTGTGGGATCACCGTACGCCCCAGCAACCAAGGTTCGCCGTCACCCAGTAAGACGATCTCACGCAGCCAATAGCGCTCGCTGTGTGGCAGATGAACCGCCTCTTCGGCAAGCTGGTCACGAGTGATGAAGCATTCACGCTGAGGTTCTACCTGCACTCGGCCACAATGGCGCTCAAAACGGCGGGTCATGGAACCTAACTCCATCAGCCAATCGCTAACGGCGGCAGGTATTGAGGAATGTTCAGACAGCCACTCAATAGGCGGCAGGATGGGATCCCTATTGCCAGACATTATGCTACTCCAGGCCGGAGGCTGCGTGCCGCGCCAAGCCATACAAACTGTTAACAGAAATCCATTGTAACGCAGAAATGCAAAAGCGGCAGGCAGATTCGTGACGTAACGCATCCCCCATAATCAGGGGGTAAAACGGCAGGCTGTCGTTGTGGAGGATGTCATAACGCAAGGGAGTTCGTACTGTTGGTGCCAAGCTTGGGCAAGGAAGCCCCCGAGTGCTGGATATAAATGACTTACGGATGAAAAAAGGTGCGCCGAAACGCACCAATCATCAAGCCAGCATCGGTAGCGTGGGGGATTACCCCTTGCCTTTCACGCTGCCAATAAACGTTTCACGAGCGGTGGTGGAACCCAGTTTTTCGGCCTCATTCATCAGTTTCAGCGCCTTATCGATATCCCCCGCCTTGACCGCCTGTTTAATGCCGTTATTGAAGTAAGCCTCGGTGTCATTGAGCATCGGCTCTGCCGGTACGCTGGCAACCGGTGCTGGAGCCGCAACTGCCGGAGCGGTAGCACCCACCACGACCGGTGGCGTTGCCGGAGCCGATTGCAGCATGCCAATCATGATGTTGCTGGCCCCTTGTTCTGCCGTCACCTTCAGCTTCAACGTGCCGCTGGTACTGTGGCTGGCGATCGGATCCGGGATGTCCGGTACCGCGTTACCCACGCCTTGGGCGTAGGCTTTGGCCGGGTTGGTCAGGATGGTGGTTTTAGCCAGATCCTGCTGGGTGGTGTACACCAACAGATAGATCTGTTTTTGCCCCAGAGCAGGAGTCAGTTTCAACGTGCCTTCCAGCCGATCGGCGGACATCACGCCCGGTGGCTGGTAAGCGAAATAGCTGCTCGGATAATAGGCCGCCGGGCGCATATGTTCATCGAGCACCAATACGCTTGGAGCATAGATTGAGTTTTTATTGGCCAGACTGCTCAGTTGGATTTCCAGCGATCCCCGATCGGCCGGCAGCGCAAATGCGGCAACGGCCCCCTGGATCTGGCCCTGGTTGATCTGTGGGCTGACGTTATTGAGTTGGACATCCTGGGTCACCGGCGGTACCAACGGCTGCCAAGGCAAACTTTGCAGGGTGGTGGCACTGATGGCCGGTGCGACGGAAACGTTGGCCGGGGTATCGGCATAGGTCGCCAGCGGTGCGCCGACGGTCAACGCCAGAGACAGGCAGAGTGACAGTAGATTTTTTTTCATTGTTATTACCCTCTCGCTTTGAGCGTATATCCCGGCAGCGGGCAGGCAAGCGCACTACTGCCGGTTAAACGGTAAGAGGGAGGGCGTACAGGCGCCCTCCCGTCAAGCCAGTATTACCACCAGATTTCCATCTGGGCACCGAAGGTGACTTCGCTGTCTTTACCACGGCTGAAGGTATGCATGCTGGTATCGTTATAAGCCGTACCTGCGTTATAGCCCGCACCGGAATCGTTGTTTGCGTAGCCCCACTTCTCATCCCAGTTGGCGTAGGTCGCGAAGACACGGATCGCCGGACGTGACCAGATGCTGTTACCCGCTTGCCACTGTTGTGCCAGGGTGACTTTGTATTGGCCGTTGCGATCGCCAGTACGTTGAGACTTCACGTTGTCGTAGCCGACTTCCATCAGGGTGCTCATGATTGGCGTCCATTTGTACATTGGGCGCACGCCCACGGTGTACCAGGTGGTGCCGTTGTCATTGTCGCGGTTAACGTCCTGATACATGGCAACGTACATCATTGCCCAATCATCGTTGAAGTCGATGGCACCGTGATCCAGCACGCGGATCATCTTGCCGTTGTTATCAATGGAAGAGCCTTGGCTGCGGCCGTTGTTCTGCGCAGTCATGGAATCGGTAGCGTACTGCACCGTGAATTTGTTGAAGCCGCCAAGGATGCTCTGGGTATGCTCCGCAGTAAACATCCAACCGTCTTTGCTTGCCCCGTCGGCCAGGTGGTAACCGTCTTGCTCATTGGCACGGCCATAATCCACACCCAGTTCCAACGTACCGCCAGGGTTCAGCTCAAGGCCAGCCAAACGCAGGTCGTAGGTATCGTTGACGGTTGGACGCTCGTCACGTTGATTGTCGATATAACCTAAGGAACCACCGGATTCGGTGTTACGGGTCACGGCAGCAGACAGCTTGCCGAAGCCCAGGTCGATATTTTCCAGACCGGCACCAGGACCTGAGATGTCCCAGTAGTAGAAGTCGATCATATGAACGTCATGACGCTGATAGAAGCGCTTACCGGCCCACATGTTGGCACCTGGCAACGCGTCGATCAGGTTTTTACCCTGCACGTTCACTTCGCGGAAGGCCGGGCTGGTGGATTCCCAGTCAGACTGTTGCGATACGGAATAAGCCACGTTGGTGTCGAAGTAGAAGCTCTTATCGCCCTCTTTCCACACTTCCTGGCCCAGTTTCAGTTCCGCATAGGTTTCACATTCGTTACCCAGACGGTACTTGCTGCTAGCACCGGTGGACTGGAAACACTGTTGTTCACCACCGCTCCCGGTCCAACCGATACCGGAACGTGCGTAGCCGTGGAAATCCACCGCCATCGCTGATGTGGACAAGACACCGGCGGCGACAGCCAGCGTCAGAGGAAGTTTGCGCAGAGTAGTCATCATTATTCTCCTGTTATACAGACCTTGATGCTTTAAACACCCGGTTCCTGATGCAGCCGTTTACACGCCGTCCCATCCTCGCGGAACAGGTGGCAGCGGTGTGGCGGCAGGCCGATGGCGAATGTTGCACCTTCTTCTACCAGCACCACGTCGTTCTGGCGGTAAACCAGGTTTTGACGAATTGCCGGAATTTGGATATGGATTTGCGTCTCGTTGCCGAGCTGCTCCACCACCTGTACTTCACCCATCAATGTCACTTCAGATTCGGAACTCGGTAACAGATGTTCTGGGCGGATACCCAACGACAGGTTGGCCCCAACCTCAATGCCCTCCCCTTCAACCGGTAGCCATACCAATTGGCGATTGGGCATCGGCAGTTCGATCTGTACCCGCAGCGCTTCCACATCGGTCACTTTCACCGGTAGGAAATTCATTTTCGGCGAGCCGATAAAGCCCGCGACAAAGCGGTTGGCCGGGTAGTGATAGAGTTCCAGCGGCTTGCCGATCTGGGCCACACGCCCGGCGTCCAGCACCACGATTTTGTCGGCCAGCGTCATCGCTTCGACCTGATCGTGGGTGACGTAAATCATGGTGCGCTGCAGCCGCTTGTGCAGACGTGAGATCTCAATGCGCATCTGCACCCGCAGTGCGGCATCCAGGTTGGAAAGCGGTTCGTCCAGCAGGAACACATCGGGTTCAGCCACCAACGTACGGCCAATTGCCACACGCTGACGCTGCCCACCGGACAGGGCTTTGGGGCGTCGGTCCAGCAAATGCGCTAATTGCAGCACTTCGGACACCTGATTAACCCGCTGATTGATTTCCGCTTTTTTAGCCCCGGCCAGCTTCAGGCCAAACGACATGTTGTCGGCCACGGACAGATGCGGATACAGCGCGTAAGACTGGAACACCATGCCAATACCGCGCTCGGAAGGCGGCACCTCATTCATCCGTTTTTCGCCGATGAACAGATCGCCAGAGGTAATATCCTCCAGCCCGGCGATCATGCGCAGCAGCGTTGATTTACCGCAGCCGGATGGCCCGACAAACACCACAAACTCGCCGTCATCGATAGTCAGATTGACGTCTTTGGAAATCACGACCTCGCCGAAGGCCTTATAAACGCTGCGCAGTGTGACGCTAGCCATGCGTAACTCCCCTGCTTTCGCAGTTAACATTTCGTGTGAAGATGGCGGAACCGAAGCCCGCCAAGACCCATTGATGACCCTCTTGCTGCGCACCGTACTGCCATGCCATAGGCTTGGTCGCCTCAGCCGGTGCGGCCGGCTGAGTATAAGGCTGTAGGTTGATCAGCGCTTCAAGGCATTGATCCTGATGGGTAATAAGTAAGCGAATAACGCCATTTTCCTGGCTGATCTGGTTCAGAACACCACATTGGATCACCGGGTGCTGACGCAGGGCCAACAGAGCCTGGCAGTAACGTAGGGTTGAATGGTGGTCGTGCTGCTGGCGGCTGATGGCCAGCGCACGGTGTTCTATCGCCACCTGTTGGTACCAGTGGATCTCTCCTGCGGTGACCTGCTCTGGCGCTTCATGCCAAGGCATCGGGGTTTGTGCCCCCTGCGGTTCTTGCAGATCCGCCGCGTGTGGCAAGCCCAGCTCTTCGCCCTGATACAAACAGATAGGAGCGGGCAGCAAGGCCAGCAGAGTCAGGAAAGCCTGTGCAGAACGCAGATCGCCTTGCCCCCAATGGCTGACTACTCGCGGCTGATCGATTTCGCCAGTGCTCCAGACTTTTTCGCCCAGTTGATGGCGATGCGTATGCAATACCTCCACCAGCTTTTCGCAGCTGAACGGCACCACTTCCAGCGCCAGGGCGCTGCGGGCATAGTGCTGTTCGGGAGCGGCACTGCGACAGATACGCTGAGTGCCTTCACTGTGCCAAAGTGCCAGCCCGTGCCCGGCCACTTCCGCTCCAGCCTCTGGCGATAACGCCTGCGGCAATAACAGCCCGTCCACCGCCAGTGCTTTCAGATAGGGCAGCGCCGCCATCATGCCGTGCACGTCGCCCACACCATCGCCGTTTCCATCGCGGAAACTGACCGGATGGATCCGGTACAACGTGGGGTGAGTGGCGGTACGCACTGGTGACATAGGTCCGGGTTCCTGCAGCGTTAGGCGGTAAAAATCAATGTTGCCAATAGTGAGGTAATGGCAAGGAGGGGTAATCATCCGTAACAGGATTTTTCATGGGGGAGGAGATGGGAGGATGAGAGAACGACGATGCGCGGCGAAAGTTCCCGGCATAAGGCAAATCTGTGATCTTCCTTGCAAAAATAGCCCTGCCTTTTAGTGTCCGACACCACAGAATAGGGCGGTTTGCTAGCTGGATCACACTACTCAGGCATGGGGCGTAGAAGGGGGGAGGATGAGAACACAGCAGGTTGTGACCCACTATTAGCGCGTAACCGCTCTCCTTACCGCAGTCCCCACAGAAGGATTGGATTTATGAATCGCACAATGACAACAACCGTACGCACGCTGGCGCTTTCAGCATTAACGACGCTGGTGCTCTCCTCCTCCGCTTTCGCCAAAATAGAAGAAGGCAAACTGGTTATCTGGATCAACGGCGATAAAGGCTATAACGGCCTGGCCGAGGTGGGTAAAAAGTTTGAGAAAGACACCGGTATCAAAGTGACCATCGAACACCCGGACAAACTGGAAGAGAAGTTCCCGCAGGTTGCCGCTACCGGTGACGGCCCGGACATCATCTTCTGGGCTCATGACCGTTTCGGGGGCTACGCGCAATCGGGCCTGTTGGCTGAAATCCACCCTTCCAAAGCCTTCCAGGACAAAATCTATCCATTCACCTGGGATGCGGTACGCTTTGACGGCAAGCTGATCGGTTACCCGATCGCGGTAGAAGCCCTGTCGCTGATTTATAACAAAGACCTGATCAAAGAAGCGCCAAAAACCTGGGAAGAGATCCCGGCGCTGGATAAAGAGCTGCGCGCCAAAGGCAAAAGCGCCATCATGTGGAACCTGCAAGAACCCTACTTCACCTGGCCAGTCATTGCCGCCAATGGCGGTTATGCCTTCAAGTTTGAAGATGGCAAATACAATATCAAAGACGTGGGCGTAGCCAACGCCGGTTCACAGGCTGGCCTGCAGTTCATCGTCGATCTGGTGAAGAACAAGCACATCAACGCCGATACCGACTACTCGATTGCCGAAGCCGCCTTCAACAAGGGCCAGACGGCGATGACCATCAACGGGCCTTGGGCCTGGACCAACATCGAGCAAAGCAAAATCAACTATGGCGTCACGCTGCTGCCAACCTTCCAGGGCAAACCGTCCAAGCCGTTCGTTGGCGTGCTGACCGCAGGCATCAACGCCGCCAGCCCGAACAAAGAACTGGCGACCGAGTTCCTAGAGAACTACCTGATCACCGATCAGGGCCTGGCTGACGTTAACAAAGACAAACCGTTGGGTGCCGTGGCGCTGAAATCGTTCCAGGAACAGTTGGCAAAAGATCCGAAGATTGCCGCCACCATGCAGAACTCGCAAAACGGCGAAATCATGCCAAACATCCCGCAGATGAGTACCTTCTGGTATGCAATGCGTAGTGCCGTGATCAACGCCATCACTGGCCGCCAGACGGTGAAAGCCGCACTGGAAGATGCTCATACCCGTATCACCAAGTAATACCCTGGCCATTGGCGGGCTGTGATGCCCGCCTTTGCCCTGCTGTGTGAGTGGCCGTTGGCCTCTCGCGGTAACACCTGAAAGGAAAGCCCTATGCAACTTGCTCACGCCGGAACACCCGCGCGAAAAAAATCGAAGTGGTGGCAGAGTGACATACTGAAATGGCTGATTGTCGGCCTGTTCAGTCTGGTGACCTGCTATCTGATTGTGGTGATGTATGCACAGGGAGAATATCTGTTCGCCATCCTGACGCTGGTGCTGGTCAGTGCCGGGCTCTACGTGTTCGCCAACCGCCGTGCCTATGCCTGGCGCTATGTCTATCCAGGCGTCGCCGGAATGGGGCTGTTCGTCCTGTTCCCGTTGATTTGTACCATCGCCATCGCCTTTACCAACTACAGTAGCACCAACCAGCTGACCTTCGAACGCGCTCAGTCGGTGCTGATGCAACGCCAGTTCCAGACAGGTAAAACCTTCACCTTTGGGCTGTATCCGGCAGAA
Organism: Serratia sp. 3ACOL1; assembly: GCF_003668775.1. Lineage (NCBI taxonomy): Bacteria > Pseudomonadati > Pseudomonadota > Gammaproteobacteria > Enterobacterales > Yersiniaceae > Serratia > Serratia sp. 3ACOL1. The sequence continues at coordinate 3,955,166 of NZ_CP033055.1, forward strand.
AACCAACAGTGGCGTCTACAGTTAACTCATCCGGACAACGGCCAGTTACTGATTTCCGAGCCGTTCAGCCTCAACGCCACCGAGCCACAAACATTGAAATTGGCGGTAGAAAGCACAGAGCCTGCCGGTGAGCGCGCTACGCTGCGCGTGATCACCCAGAATCGCCAAACACTGAGCCAGCTTGTCGCCATCCTGCCTGAAGGTGGTGAGTTGCGCATGAGTTCCCTGCGCCAGTTCTCCGGTACCAGCCCGTTATACACGCTAGCCAAAGACGGCAGCACGCTGACCGATAACCAGACCCAGGTACAGTATCGCCCTAACCCGGAGATTGGTTTCTATCAGGCCATCAACGCCGAGGGTAATTGGGCCACCGATACCCTCAGCCCGGGTTATACCGTCACCATCGGCTGGAAAAACTTCTTACGGGTGCTCAACGATGAAGGCATCCAGAAGCCGTTTATCTCCATCTTTGTCTGGACCATTATTTTCTCGGTGATGACCGTGATCCTCACCGTGGCCGTAGGCATGGTGCTGGCCTGCGTGGTGCAGTGGGAGGCGCTGAAAGGCAAAGCGGTGTATCGGGTGTTGCTGATCCTGCCCTACGCGGTGCCTTCGTTTATTTCCATTTTGATTTTCAAAGGGCTATTTAACCAGAGCTTCGGTGAAATCAACCTGATGCTCAACGCGCTGTTCGGCATTAAACCGGCCTGGTTCACCGATCCGCTCACCGCCAAAAGCATGATCCTGGTCGTCAATACCTGGCTGGGTTATCCGTACATGATGATCCTGTGTATGGGCCTGCTGAAAGCCATTCCCGACGATCTGTATGAAGCCTCGGCAATGGACGGCGCCAGCCCGATGCAGAATTTCTTCCGTATCACCCTGCCGCTGCTGATAAAGCCGTTGACGCCGCTGATGATTGCCAGCTTTGCCTTCAACTTTAACAACTTCGTGCTGATCCAACTGCTGACCCGCGGCGGGCCAGACATGATCGGCACCACCACACCGGCCGGCTATACCGATCTGTTGGTGAGCTACACCTATCGCATCGCGTTTGAAGGCGGTGGGGGTCAGGACTTCGGGCTGGCGGCGGCCATTGCCACGCTGATTTTCCTGTTGGTTGGCGCACTGGCGATCCTGAATCTGAAAGCCAGCAAGATGAACTTTGACTAAGGGAGAACGACAATGGCCATGGTGCAACCTAAATCCCAGCGCGTACGCCTGTGGATCACCCATATTCTGATGCTGAGCTTTATTGCCCTGATCATGTTCCCGTTGCTGATGGTAATAGCGATTTCGCTACGCTCCGGTAACTTTGCCACCGGCAGTCTGATCCCGGATCAGATCTCCTGGGACCACTGGCGGCTGGCGCTGGGGATGAGCGTCACCCAGGCGGATGGCAGTATCACCCCACCGCCTTTCCCAGTGCTGTTATGGCTGTGGAACTCGATTAAAGTCGCGGCGATCACCGCCGTGGGAATAGTGACGCTCTCTACCACCTGTGCCTACGCCTTTGCACGCATGCGTTTTCGTGGCAAAAGCACCCTGCTGAAAAGCATGCTGATCTTCCAGATGTTCCCGGCGGTGCTGTCTTTGGTCGCACTGTACGCCCTGTTCGATCGCCTGGGGCAGTACATTCCGTTTATCGGCCTCAATACCCATGGCGGTGTGATATTCGCCTATATGGGCGGTATTGCGCTGCACGTCTGGACCATTAAAGGCTACTTCGAAACCATCGATAACTCGTTGGAAGAAGCCGCCGCCCTGGACGGTGCCACGCCTTGGCAAGCGTTCCGCCTGGTGCTGCTGCCCCTTTCAGTCCCGATCCTGGCGGTGGTGTTTATTCTGTCGTTTATCGCGGCGATCACCGAGGTACCGGTGGCTTCACTGTTGTTACGTGACGTGAACAGCTACACGTTGGCCGTCGGCATGCAGCAATATCTGAATCCGCAGAACTATCTGTGGGGTGACTTTGCCGCCGCAGCGGTGTTGTCCGCCATTCCGATCACCGCCGTATTCCTGCTGGCGCAGCGCTGGTTGGTCGGTGGCCTGACGGCGGGAGGGGTGAAAGGTTAATTTATGCCACTGCAATACGTTTGATGTACTTTGTTCCTAACTATTACCCTATGGATTTCAAGTTACAGCTAGGCACCAAGCTATCTCATCCCCAGGAGCTTACTTTTCGTAAGTGACTGGGGTGAGATAGTGCAGGTAACAACGCTGTAGCTTGAAAGACGACGGGTAATCAAGAACTGTGTCTTTGGCGGCCTTTGCTGGGCCGCCATTTTTATGCTTACTCCCGTTTCAGCCGATCGGTGTTGGCCAGATACAAGGTCACCACCAGTAATAATATGGCTGCGGAATAAATCAGCGTGTCGAAAGGGTTCTCATGATCAACGATGATCAAACGAATAATCGCGGTAATACCAATATAGATAAAGTAGCGTAGCGGGAAGTGATAGCCCGACTCAAAGTATTTAACAATCAAGGCGATAAATTCGAAGTAGAGGAAATAAATCACGATCCCCTCAATCAGCTGATACGAAGAAGACTCCTCGTTGCTGACGAATAACACTTTCGCCAAATGAAAGGTTTCTTTGACCAAAAAAACCACCAAAATCGCCGCCAATAGCAGCAACCCTACGTTCAGTACCCGCTGTAGCCCCTTTGCGATCATCAATGATCGTGATGTTTTTGCCATGACTTCTCCCGTCGTTCGGCCTGTTATTAATGCAGAAAATGCCTAATGGGCTTTTTCCTAAAGTTGCCCTGAAGGTTTATCTTCAGGCGAATTACCCTATTTTCAATCAGTTGTATGAATTGATTACGCTTGTATATATTTGTAGCAAATTGAAATGTCCTCTATCATGGGCGTAATCTCAGGCATTATGCCTCCAAATTCCCGTAATCTAGAAAGGAACTTTCATGCGAGCTAAACTCCACGCACTGGTCGCGGCAGGCCTTTTCACCTGTTCGTTTGCCAGCTACGCCGGCGGACTGGTGACTCCTGATAACGATCTGCGCAATGACCTCGCCTGGTTATCCGATCGCGGTGTGATTAACGTCAGCCTGTCTACCTGGCCGCTAAGCCAGGAAGAGATCAACTCGGTACTGGCGCAAGCCAAACCGGTGACCAACACCGAGAAAAACGTCATTGACCGCGTACAGCGCCGCGTTGGTGACTTAAAAGCCAATATTACCGTCAGCGGTTATACCTCAACCGACAAACCGGGCACGCCGCAAGGCTTCGGTCAGAGTCACTATGCCGACAGCAGCCTGACCATCGGCGCCGGTGCCAACGGTGAGTTCTGGGACGTGCGCCTGCAAGGTTCAGTGGAAGGCGATCAGCGCGTCTCTGATGGCTCCAAATTCAATATGAACGGTTCATACGGTGCCATCAAAGTGTGGAACCAGTGGCTGTCATTCGGTGAGGTCTCTCAGTGGTGGGGTCCTGGCTATGACGGCAGCCTGATCCGTTCCGACGCGGCACGCCCGGTGGCTGGCTTTATGCTGCAACGTGCCGATCAATCCCCGTTTGAAACACCTTGGCTGTCCTGGATCGGTCGTTGGCAATATCAGATCACTGCTGGACAACTGTCGCAATACACCGCCATTCCTAACACCAAGCTGATCGGTGGCCGCCTGACCATGATGCCAACCGACTTCCTGGAGTTGGGTACCTCACGCATTATGCAGTGGGGGGGTGATGGCCGTACGCAATCCTTCAGCTCATTCTGGGACGCCTTTGCTGGCCGTGATAACGACGACTCCGGCCAGGGTAACGATCCGGGCAACCAGCTCGCCGGTTTCGACTTCAAGCTGAAAATGCAGCCGTTGATCGGTATGCCAGTAAGTCTGTACGGTCAGTTGGTGGGTGAGGATGAGGCGGGCTTCCTGCCATCGCAAAACACCTATCTGCTCGGCCTGGAAGGCCACCCGGAATGGGGCCCTACCGTGATCAACTGGCATATTGAAGGGGCGGATACCCGCGCCGATATGAGCCGTAAGAATTATGTCTATACGCACCATACCTATAAAGACGGCTACTACCAGCAAGGCTACCCGCTGGGCCACGCGATGGGCGGTGACGGTCAGATGCTGTCCGGCCGTGTAGAGCTGGTGTTGGAGGATGGCCAACGCTGGAGCACTCGCCTGGTGTACGCCAAGGTGAACCCGAAAGATCAAAGCATTAACCAGGCATTCCCGAAATCCGACACGCTGAAAGGCATTCAGTTGGGTTGGGGCTATACCTTCACCCATCAGGTGAAGTTTGATACCAGTCTGTGGTACACCGATAACAACAACAGCACCGCCGATGACGTGGGTGCCGGTGTCAGCATGGCCGTACCGATCAATCTGTAATCCCTGCAGATGTCAAAAAACCCGCCGCGGCGGGTTTTTTATTGGCTGCGATTCAGAGCAACTTAACGCCAGGCTTTAAAGCGATTGATCAAGCCGTTGGTTGAGGTGTCATGGCTGGTCACCGCTTCTTTACCCGCCAGTTCCGGCAGAATACGGTTAGCCAGCTGTTTACCCAGCTCTACGCCCCATTGGTCGAAGGTGAAGATGTTAAGGATCGCACCTTGGGTGAAGATCTTGTGCTCATACAGGGCAATCAGGCTCCCCAGGCTGAACGGGGTGATCTCGCGCAGCAGGATGGAGTTGGTTGGGCGGTTGCCTTCAAACACTTTGAATGGGGCAACGTGCTTGACCTCTTCCGGCTTTTTACCCTGTGCGGCGAACTCTTCCTCAACCACGTCCAGAGATTTACCGAACGCCAGCGCTTCCGTCTGTGCGAAGAAGTTCGACAGTAGTTTGGCGTGGTGGTCGCTCAGTGGATTATGGCTGATGGCCGGAGCGATAAAGTCGCAAGGCACCAGCTTGGTCCCCTGATGGATCAGCTGATAGAACGCATGTTGGCCGTTGGTGCCTGGTTCACCCCAGATAATCGGGCCGGTTTGGTAATCTACCGGGTTGCCGTTACGATCAACGTATTTGCCGTTAGACTCCATGTTGCCCTGTTGGAAATAAGCGGCAAAACGATGCATATACTGGTCGTACGGCAGGATCGCTTCGGTTTCTGCGCCGAAGAAATTGTTGTACCAGATGCCGATCAGCGCCAACAACACCGGCAGGTTTTGCTCGGCAGGCGTCTGGGCAAAGTGTTTGTCCATCTCATGCGCACCGCTCAGCAACTGCTCGAAGTTTTCAAAGCCCAGAGACAGTGCGATAGACAGGCCGATTGCCGACCACAGAGAGTAACGGCCACCCACCCAGTCCCAGAATTCGAACATATTGTCGGTGTCGATACCAAACTCGGCCACCGCTTTACCATTGGTAGACAGCGCGGCGAAGTGTTTCGCGACGTGCTGCTGATCGCCAGCGGTGCTCAGGAACCAATCGCGCGCGCTGAGGGCGTTGGTCATGGTTTCCTGAGTCGTAAAGGTTTTAGACGCCACCAGGAACAGCGTAGTCGCCGGATCCAACGGTTTTAGCGTTTCGGCGATATGGGTGCCGTCCACGTTGGAAACAAAGTGCATGTTCAGGTGGTTTTTATACGGGCGCAGCGCTTCGGTTGCCATATAAGGGCCGAGGTCTGAACCGCCGATGCCGATGTTAACCACGTCGGTAATCGGTTTGCCGGTGTAACCTTTCCAGTCACCGCCGATGACGCGGTCGCAGAACTGTTTCATCTTCGCCAGCACCGCATTGACTTCTGGCATCACGTCCTTGCCATCAACAATGATTGGCGTGTTACTGCGGTTACGCAGGGCAACATGCAGCACGGCACGATCTTCCGTACGGTTGATTTTCTCACCGGAGAACATCGATTTGATCGCGCTTTGCAGGTCGGTTTCTTTCGCCAGTGCCTGCAGCTTCTCCAGGGTTTCTGCGGTAATGCGGTTTTTGGAATAATCCACCAGCATCTGATCGTTGAAAGTGGCAGAGAACTTGGAGAAACGCTCACTATCCTGAGCAAACAGGTCACGGATCTGGACGTCTTTGATTTGTTCGAAATGTTGCTGCAGGGCTTGCCAAGCAGCGGTTTGACTAGGATTGATATTTTTCATAGCGCGCTCTTATGCTTGAGAATGAATAGGAGGTGATGGACCGATTGTAGCCTGTTCGACTGTGATTATGATCTCTTTTCTTGCGATAGGCGTTAACTCTCAGACCGCCACACCCCATTTTTACCTTTCCACAACAATCTGCTGATATTTCACCTAACAGCCTGTTATCACGACGCTGAAACGTCCCTCTCACCACGCTTTTCTCTTAATGCGCAGTCCGCAATATTCGGTCGCTCTACTCCCTGCTGAGCGCAGATGAAAATCCCTCAGCGTCTTCCCGTTGACAGTAGCCAATAAACCCGTTATTCCTAATCACCTACTTGCACATCCAGTGTGCAAGCCAGAAGAGGCGCGTCGCCCAGGTAGAGTGTCAGAGGAGCCATTATCCGATGACGGCACTGGAGGGGGAGCGACGCCGAGGCGAGATGCTTACGGCAATCATCACGTCGGCTACAGGGGCTGAATCCCCTGAGTTGTCACCATGGGCTGCTCTGAATGTGCAGTCAGCAAGGTGGGGCGCTTCTGGGTGTATCGTAGCCTCAACCTCTACGCCTGCTCCCTGTTTACCGCTCTTCCCTTGTGCCAAGGCTTATGGAAATTAAATGCCAATTTGAATGGCGTCCCTGACACGAGGTTTTACATGACTCAAGCAGCACCCCAAAACGCAACCGTAGTAGCCAAATTCGGCGGCACCAGCGTGGCCGATTTCGAGGCGATGAACCGCAGCGCCGACGTGGTACTTTCTAATCCCGATGTCCGCTTGGTGGTTCTCTCCGCCTCTGCCGGTATCACCAACCTGTTGGTGGCCCTGGCCGAAGGTTGCGACGCCGACAAGCGCAACGAACAACTGGCCGAAATCCGCCGCATTCAATACGCCATTCTCGATCGCCTCGAGAACCCGATGGTGATCCGCGAAGAAATCGACCGGATGCTGGAAAATATCACCACGCTGTCGGAAGCCGCTGCGCTGGCCACCTCTGCCGCACTGACCGATGAACTGGTCAGCCATGGCGAGCTGATGTCTACCCTGCTGTTTGTGGAAATTCTGCGCGATCGTAAGGTACAGGCAGAATGGTTCGATGTGCGTAAAGTGATGCGTACCGACGACCATTTCGGCCGCGCCGTACCGGACAGCGCCGCGCTGACCGAGTTGGCTCAAACCCTGTTGAAGCCGCGCCTGCAACAGGCGTTGGTGATCACCCAGGGCTTTATCGGCTGCGAACCCAAAGGCCGCACCACTACGCTGGGCCGTGGTGGCAGTGACTTTACTGCAGCCCTGCTAGGTGAAGCATTAAACGTCAGCCGCGTGGATATCTGGACTGATGTCCCGGGTATTTATACCACCGACCCACGCGTGGTACCTGCCGCCAAACGTATCGATAAAATTGCCTTTGAAGAAGCGGCGGAAATGGCCACCTTCGGTGCCAAAGTGCTGCACCCGGCCACTCTGCTGCCTGCCGTGCGCAGCAACATCCCGGTCTTCGTCGGCTCAAGCAAAGATCCTGCCGCAGGTGGCACGCTGGTATGCAATACCACAGAAAACCCGCCGCTGTTCCGCGCGCTGGCCTTACGCCGCAAGCAAACCCTGCTGACGCTGCACAGCCTGAACATGTTGCACGCACGCGGCTTCCTGGCCGAAGTGTTCAACATTCTGGCCCGGCATAATATCTCGGTCGATCTGATCACCACTTCCGAAGTCAGCGTGGCATTGACCATGGATACCACCGGTTCCACCACCACCGGCGGCAGTCTGTTAACCACCTCCCTGCTCACCGAACTGTCCTCGCTGTGCCGGGTGGAAGTGGAAGAAAATCTGGCGCTGGTCGCCTTGATCGGCAACAAACTTTCACAGGCCTGCGGCGTCGGTAAAGAGGTATTCGGCGTACTGGATCCGTTCAATATCCGCATGATCTGCTACGGAGCCAGCAGCTATAACCTGTGCTTCCTGGTACCGGGCGATGATGCGGAGCGCGTGGTACAAACGCTGCATCACAATCTGTTTGAGTAACCCCCTCACCCTAACCCTCTCCCACAGGGAGAGGGGACTGAACGTGCTACAGGTTAATATCTGCACCTACCTGTAGCTCCGGACTCGCCCCCTCTCCCCACCACAGTACAACAGGCATCCCTGGACGCCATATCGGGAGAGGGCCGGGGTGAGGGGAGATTGATTGGCCTTAACTGAATCTAGAGGCTCAGCAAACTGGGCCCACCACAACACACACCATCACCTTAACGTTCAATCTTGGCAAAGGATAACCTCTCTCATGCTGGCAAAAATCACACGTTTATTCCCATTATGGGCCGTGTTGCTCTCCATTGCGGCCTACTACACCCCGTCGACCTTTACCGGCATCAGCCCTTACGTCAGCACGCTGCTGATGCTGATCATGTTTGCCATGGGCGTCACCCTGCGCCTAGATGACTTCAAACGCGTGCTGTCGCGCCCCGGCCCGGTAGCAGCGGGGATCTTCCTGCATTACCTGATTATGCCGCTGGCCGCCTGGCTACTGGCAATGCTGTTCCGTATGCCGCCGGATCTCTCCGCCGGTATGGTACTCGTTGGCAGCGTAGCCAGCGGCACCGCTTCCAACGTGATGATCTATCTGGCTAAAGGCGATGTCGCCCTGTCAGTGACCATTTCAGCCGTCTCTACGCTGGTGGGCGTTTTTGCCACCCCACTGCTGACACGCCTGTATGTTGATGCCGAAATCAGCGTAGATATCATGGGGATGTTATTCAGCATTCTGCAGATCGTGGTGATCCCGATAGGGCTGGGCCTGATCGTCCACCACAGCTTCACCAAAACCGTCAAACGTGTTGAGCCTTATCTGCCAGCCCTGTCGATGGTGTGTATTGTGGCGATCATCAGTGCGGTGGTTGCAGGTAGCCAGAGCCATATTGCCTCGGTAGGATTTGTAGTGATCATCGCGGTGATCCTGCATAACGGCATCGGGCTACTCGGGGGCTACTGGGGAGGAAAAATGCTCGGCTTCGACGAATCTACCTGCCGTACGCTGGCTATTGAAGTCGGTATGCAAAACTCTGGGCTGGCGGCAACGCTGGGCAAGATTTACTTCTCACCGCTGGCCGCGCTGCCGGGTGCACTGTTCTCGGTATGGCACAACCTGTCCGGTTCTCTGCTGGCAGGCTACTGGTCTGGCCGCCCGATCAAGAAAGTGGATTAATAGCAAACAGGCTCACAAGGGGCGCAGCATTTGCGACGCCAACCCATTCATCATCAATCTGAGGGCCGCCAGCGGCCCTTCATTCATTACGGCGTTCTAGGACTTTCCTCCCAATCGCGGTCGTCGTCTTTCTCATCTTGATCCAGCGCGTTATAAGCCACCGCGCAGAACAACGAGTTAAGCCGCTTCATATCCCCCAACAGCGCCAGATGCAGCGAGCTGGTTTCGATACTTTGCACGTTTTGCTGATGCAGGCGATCGACGTGCGCATGGGCATAACGACGATCCAGAATGCGGAAACGGTGCTTGGAACGGCGTAACCGCTTGGCGCTGGTGATATCACCGGAGAGAAATACCGACAGGCTAAGGCGCAGATTGTCAGTCAACTTTTCATGCAATTGGTCCAGTTCGGCCAGACCTTCGGCGGAGAACGAACTGCGCGCACCATGCGATTGATCCGCCACATCACTAGCCATACGTTCGATGATATCGCCAGCCTGCTCCAGGTTGAGGGCCATTTCGATGATCTCCGCCCAACGGCGCGAATCCGCCTCTCCCAGGTCTTCCCTCTGGATCTGCGCCAGGTAAAGTTTGATGGCGGTGTACAACACGTGAACGTCATCATCCAGACGGCGAACTTCTTTGGCCTGGATGCGCTTACCATGCAATACCTCATGGTGCAGGACCATCATATGCTCTATCACATCCCCCATCCGCAGGGTTTCCCGTGCCGCATTGGCCAGGGCCAAACTTGGCGTATCCAGGGCGCTGACGTCGAGGTGGCGTGGCCGCAAACGGGGATCTTCTGTAGGAGCATCGACGATCCACGTTTCGCACAGGCGCGCCATCGGCCCTGACAACGGCACCTGTAGCAGACAACGCACCAGGTTGTAGAACATGTGAAAATAGATCACCAGCTCTTCTGTATTACCAGGCAGCCGCTCAATACCGTGTGCAATCAGGGAAACAAACGGCAGCACCAGCGCACTACCCAACAGTTTGAACAACAGGCTCCCCAACGCCACGCGACGGCCTGCGGCATTCTGGCCGCTGGTGTTCAACATCACCAACAGGCCGCTGCCCAGGTTGGCACCGATCACCAGGCACAGCGCCACCTGTAGAGAAATCACTCCCGAGGCGGTCAACGTCGCGGTCAACAGCACAGCGGCCAGGCTGGAATAGCTGATAATGGCAAACAGGGCACCGATCAGCGCATCGAGCATCACATCGCCGGTCAGCGACGAGAAGATCACTTTAACGCCATAGCCCTGAGTGATCGGCGTCGCGGCGGCCACAATCAATTCCAGCGCCAATACAATCAGGCCAAGACCAATGGCGACGCGCCCCATCTGGCCTACGCGGGTTTGCTTGCGGCTGAGGAATAAAATCACGCCGACAAAAATCAGCAGTGGCGAAAGCCAGGAGAGATTGAACGTCAGCACCCGCGCCATGATCGCCGTGCCAACATCGGCCCCCAGCATAATCACCAGCGCAGGCCCAAGGCCCACCAGCCCTTGCGCCACAAAAGAAGAAACCAGTAACGCCGTCGCATTACTGCTTTGTACCAACGCGGTTACGCCGATGCCAGCCACAAAGGCCAGCGGCTTTTTCTCTATGCTGCTGCTCAGAACCTGGCGCAGATTGGCACCATAGACCCGCATGATGCCGGTCCGGACGATATGGGTTCCCCACACCAGCATGGCAATGGCGGAAAGTAGATTAAGAAGGGTCAACACGGAAGGCTCGCTCCATTGACGCCCGGCAGGCACCACAGGCTATCCCGCCTGCCAGACGCCAGTTAAGCAGGACAGCGGCAAATCGCTTATTGCTATCAAGAAGGAATACTCTAGAGGGAGAGCGCACCACGCATTATCAATCAATGCGACAGCGAAATCATGCAACTACCCGGAATATAACAGTTTCCAATTGTAGCCTAATTTGGCTTCCCTCGGGCGAAAATCGGCCACGGACGCGCAAAAACTGTGCAATATCAATGAACTCTGGCACACGAGTGTTATTCTAATCGTCACACTTCAACCCTTGGTAAACAGAGCTGATGGAACACCCTGGTTTTGCAGCCATTATCGTTGGCGGCGGCGTTGCGGGCTGCACCGCGGCGCTGTTGTTGGCACGCGCGGGCATCAATACTTTGTTACTGGAACGGGGTACTCAGGCGGGCAGTAAAAACGTTAGCGGTGGCAGGTTATACACCCATGTCTTGGCCAATCTGCTGCCGAATTTTGCCGCTACCGCCCCTCTGGAACGCCATATCACCCAGGAAAGACTCTCAATGGTGAGCGGCAATAGCGCGGTGACGTTGGATTATCACCATACCTTGCCCTGTTCCTACAGCCTGCTGCGCGCTCGTTTCGATCCCTGGCTGATGGCGCAGGCGGAGGCCGCCGGTGCACAATGCCTGACTGGTGCCCTGGTCGATGAGCTGATAGTACAGCAAGGCCGGGTGGTCGGCGTTATGACGGCAGGTGAAGCGTTATACGCCAATACGGTGATCCTCGCAGAAGGGGCCAATACGCTGCTTGGCGAGCATGCCGGATTGCAGCCAATGCCACCAGCAGCAACGATGGCAATCGGCGTGAAAGAGGTGTTGGCACTGCCGCGCGAACGGTTGGAAGATCGTTTCGCATTGGAGGATAACCAAGGTTGCGCCTGGCTGTTCGCTGGCCAGCCCACGCAGGGGAAAATCGGCGGGGGTTTCCTGTATACCAACCGCGATAGCCTGTCGCTCGGCGTAGTATGTAATCTTTCCAGCCTCACCGAGAGTAAAATCGCCCTGCCGCAGATGCTGCAACAATTCAAACAGCACCCTGCCGTGCGGCCATTGCTGAAAAATACCGAGTTACGGGAGTACAGCGCCCATCTGATCCCCGAAGGGGGAGCGGAAAGCATGCCACCGCTGTTTGGCCCTGGCTATCTGCTGGTCGGCGATGCCGCGCGGTTATGTATTAATACCGGGCATACCGTGCGGGGTATGGATCTGGCGATGCTATCGGCGCAGGCTGCAGCGGAAACCTTGATTGCCGGGCAAGAGTTGCAGCATTATCCCCTGCGGTTACAGCAAAGTTCGCTCTGGGCGCTGATCCAGCAGTATCGCCGCCTGCCGGAGATGATGTTGCAATCGCCCCATTGGTTTAGCCGTTACCCGCAGTTGGCAGCCGACGTGCTGCAAGAGATGTTTGAGGTCAATGGAAATGCCCCCACACCGTTGCGCAAGCTACTATGGCGCCACGCGCGCCGCATCGGCCTGAAGCAATTACTGAAAGATACCGTCAATGGAATGCGCAGCCTATGAACCAGCCCGATCTCAGCCACAACCATTATCAGGGGGATCACGCCAATCCACACATCATCCTGGCCGATGCACAGGATCGGACGATGCTGATGCGTTTGGTGATCGCCTGCCCCGCTGGGCTGTACCAGTTCCAGCCGGACGGCAGCCTGCGTTTCGACGTACAGGGTTGCCTGGAATGCGGCACCTGCCGCCTGCTGTGTGGGGAAGAAACCATTACCCGTTGGCGCTATCCGCAGGCAGGCAACGGGATTGAGTTCCGCTTCGGTTAAAGGGCGTGGGCCAGAGCCTCTAACACCTCGTGCATGTCATCCACAATCCCTACGTCGGCTTGGGCAAAAATAGCCGCCTGCGGATCCTGGTTGATCGCCACAATCAGCTTGCTATGGCGAATACCGATGGCAAACGCCGGAGCACCAGAAACCCCAGCGGCGATACACACCTCAGGGGCAATGATGGCGCCGGACATGCCCAGCAAGCGATCCATCTCGCACCAGGCGTTCATCACTACCGGCCTACTGGCGGCCAACTCTGCGCCCATGTTGGTAGCTAACTGTTGCATCTGGACAACCTGCTGGGCACTGCCAACCCCTTCCCCGATGGCCAGCACGTAGCGCGCCTGGCTCAGCGGTGACGCTACGGGTTGCGGTGAACACACCGAAGCCAGTATCCACTCGGCATCGGGTATATTGGCTGGTTCAAAGCGCTCGGCTGCCACCGGACCTGGCAGTATTTCCATGCTTACCGCTCCGCTGCGGGCCACGCCCAGGCACCAAGGCTCCCGCATCATCGCCAGCTCGGCGGTGAGATGGTTGCCATAGACGGCTTTGGTTACCCGGCATTCGCTGCCGTTAATTTGTGCCTGTTCTACCGCACAACAGGCAGAACCGCCCATTCGGCAGGCCAGTCGCGTGGCCAACTCGCCGCCTTCATCTCCAGCAAACAGCAGTAATCGGGGTGTGAAAGCTTGCCGCATCTGCTCCAATACCGCTAATCGCGTCTCTGCCAGCCGGGGAGCGCTAACCCAACGTATTTGTGTCACCTCACCGTCCAGACGTGGCAAACTCTGCGGCACCTCATCGCTGAATAGCCAGAGCTCCATGCTCTCTGCAGTAAGCTCGCTCAGCCGCAAGAACTGATTAATCTGACTGGCTTGCGTAGGAAAGTTGGGGGCATCCGCATCCAAGATCAGTGCAATATTCATCATCGCCACCTTTCACCAAGATAATCCCGGCATAACCGCTGCACTTTCTGCTCCACGCTGTCCCCCTCAATCACTGTCCCGGCGCGACGATGCTCCACATAGCTTAAGCCACACAATTGCACATCACTGGCAGGTTGTTCCGCTATTGCCAGGTCGGTGGGTGACAGACGTTGAATCTGCCGTTTACCCGCCGCCAGCTTCTGCTTTAACGTGGGAACGCGTAACGCACTTGCCTGTTGCGAGTTCCCCACCACCAGCACCAAAGGAGACATCACCGTCATCACCTCCTCCCCGTAAGCGGTCTGCCGAGTAACCCGTAAGGTCCCCACTTCTTCTGCCGCAGCTAATTGGCAAACGCCGGTGATACAGGGCCAGCCGAGGCGTTCTGCCAACAGCAAGGGCGTTTGGCTATTTTGCCCCTCCAGGCTTTGTGCCCCCATGACAATCACCTGCTGGAAACCCACACGCTGCTGATAGGTCGCTAGCAGGGCGGCAACCGTTGCAGGGTTAAAACGCAGATCCCACTCAGCAGGCGGTTCAATGCGTACCGCCTGCTGATATTCCAGCGCCATCAGTTGCTTCAGTGCCGGTTCAGCCATAGCATCGGCCACCGTCACGACGCTCAGGTTAAGTTCCCTCTCATCACGCAGCATCAACACCATTTCCGCCGCGCTTTCGTCATAGCCGCTTAACAGACGTCGGGCAAAGCGGGTATCAATCTGCAACCGCTCATCGGGTTGCCAATCGCTTTGTGCCAACATGCCCAGATCCGGTGCGACCTTAATCGCCAACAGCAGGTTCATCCGTTTCTCCTGTCAGTGGGCGATTAACGGCTTTACCGAGGAGGCACCCACCAACGTCATATCCTTGGTTTCCGGTGCCCACATGATTGAGACCACCGCCCCCAGTACCAATACGCCGGTCAGGATCAGCATGGTGCCTTGCAGCCCCAACGAAAGCATCGACAGCGGCAGCAAAGCGGTGCCGATGGCCGAGCCGAGCCGGCTCATTGAAGTGGCAAAACCCACCCCCAGTGAACGAATATCGGTTGGGAAACTTTCCGCCGGGAACACCCCAACCAGATTACTGACCGCCGAAATCGTCAGTGTAAAGATGGCAAACAGCAACAGCATCATCCCCTGCCCCGGCGACACAAAGGCCAAAGCCCCCAAGCTGGCAGCCAGGATCCAGAACGAGCCAATCAGGAAGCGACGGCGCGGCAACCATTGGGTAAGGGCAATTCCCATCACCGCCCCCACCATCAGCAAGCCATTGAGCAGCAGATCGGTGGCGAAGCTTTGGCTCTGCCCCAGAGTGGTCAGGATCGAGGGCAGGAAGGTATAGATGGCGAAATAAGGGATCACCAGGCAGACAAAGAACAGGCTGTTGAACGCGGTACGCCGCCAGTAACGTGGTGAAAATAAGGTGTGCATATGGCGTGCGGTTTCAACCGGGATTTCATCATTGAGGATCACCTGCGGGCCAAAACAGCGCAGCACTACCAGATGAGCCTCGGCGATCCGCCCTTTGCGCATCAACCAACGTGGCGACTCTGGCGTACCAATGCGTAATAACATAATCAATAACGCAGGCACGGCGCTTGACGCCAACAACCAGCGCCAGGACTCCGGCCCCAGATCGGCAAGGAAATGGCCAGCAAATCCGGCGGCAACGTAGCCTAACGTCCAGATCACGCTAAAGGATCCCAGCAGGATGCCGCGATGCTTACGCGGAGCAAACTCGGCCAACATGGTATGGCCTACGGCGTAATCGCCACCTAGCCCGATCCCTACCAATACCCGTAGCCAGAACAGCTGTTCCGGCGTAGTGGCGAAAAATTGCATCACGGAAGCCAACGTGATGATGACAAAACTGAAGCTGAAAATTTTCTGACGGCCAATATGGTCGGAAACCCAACCCAATACCAGGCTGCCAAGGAACAGGCCAATCAGTGCCGAGCTACCGATCATTCCTTCCCAAAACGGCGTCAGCCCCATCTGCGGCTTGAGCTGGGCCAGCGCAAAGCCTATCACTCCCAGTACATAGCCATCGGTGAGATGTGCGCCAAAGGTCAGCCCCGCCATTTTGCAGTGAAAGGCGTTAAGCGGAATATCATCCATGCGCACTTGCCGAGGCAGCCGTGTTTTCATCGTTACCCCCCAATTACTGTGCGAAAGGCCCGGCAAGCCGGGCCAGACAGGATTGTTATTTTTCAATCGGATAAATGGTGCCGGTATTCATGATGCCATTCGGGTCGTACACCTCTTTCAGCGCCTTGAGGATATAGTAGGCACTGCCGTGTTCATCCTTGGTCCAGTGCACACGGTGTTTACCGATGCCGTGGTGATGCACCATCGAACCGCCCTGCTTGATGGTCTCCTCCACAATGATTTTATTCAGTGGATTGTGATACTTGTCGATCTCTTCTTCCGGCTTGCAGTCCACCACGTTGTAGTCGTACACAAAGTACATGTTGGTGCCGTTGATGTAGCTGTGTGACGAGTGGCCGCCCAGCATAGTGATATCACCGGCATGTGGGAACTCATCACGGATGCGGCGGATCACATTCTCGTAAATCGCATTGATACAACCCCAGTCGCCGGAAACCTCGGTAGTGAAGCCCATATTGTTGGTCTTCATTATCTGTACACGTTCTGCCGCCACTTTTTCCGGGCCCCAGTTCAAATTGTTGAACCAGCTTTCAATCAGCTTGCTGTCGACCTTTTTACATTCCGGATAGCGTTTAACGATCTCATCAATCCCCGCGCCGGTCGCCTGCGCGATCCCTTTAGCCCCTTCGGCCATAAAGATCAGCACGCATTTGCCTTCGGCAAAGTGGGTAAAATGCTGGGTCCCGTCCTCTGCGTCATACAAGCGGGCAATGGAAGGGCGATAGCCTTCGACCATCACTTCCCGCAGGATGTCGAAACCGGTTGGCATGTTATCGAGGATGTAACCGTAGAACAGGTTGTTTTCCGGCATATATTTGAAGATTTTCACCGTCACTTCGGTGATAAAACACAGCGCCCCTTCGTTACCGATAATCACGTGGCGGATATCCGGCCCGGCGGCACGGCGTGGCACGTTTTTAATCCGGGTGATGTTGCCGTTCGGGAACACCGCTTCCAGCCCAACCACCATGTCTTCGATCGCGCCGTACAGCGTAGAGAACTGGCCGATACTACGTGTTGCCACCAGGCCACCCATCTGGGCCAACGGTTTGGATTGCGGAGAGTGGCCGGTCGTATAACCCTGGGCACGCAATTGATTCTCCAGCACCTCCAGCGGTACGCCGCACTGAGCCGTGGCCTGCATATTACGGATATCAATGTTGATGACCTTATTCATTCCCGAGCCATCCAGCACCACGGAATTCTTCACTACCGTTTCCAGCCCACCTTCGGTGGCCGAAGCCCCGGTGCGCGGTACGCCAGTGATGCCGTGCTTATTCATGAACGCCAGCACATCAGACACCTGCTGGGTGTCGGCCAATTTCACCACGGCGGCAGGAAGCGGCTGGGTAAACACACCATGAATATCGGCATATTTGCGGAAACGGTCTACGCTGTTTTTCTGCAGCACTTTTTCGTCGGTAATCACCCGCTCTGGGCCAACAAGTTCTTTTAACTGAACGACAATTTCTTCACGGGACAGAGACATAAATAACCCTTCCTAAATTAAGAATAGATAAAATCGGCTTAAGTAAAATTAAAAGGAACCACCCATTAATTTAGCGAACCAAATAACCGCCATCGACAACCAACAAATGACCATTAACATAATCAGAGGCTCGACTGGCTAAAAATACCATCGCGCCCATCAGATCCTGCGTTTCACCCCAACGATTAGCCGGAATATGGTCAAGAACGCGCTTATTGGTTTCTGGGTTTTTACGCGTTTCGACCGTAATATCTGTCGCATAATAGCCTGGCGCAATACCATTAACCTGAATATTGTATTGCCCTAATTCATCGCAATAGGCCTTGGTAAAACCCGCCAACGCATGTTTAGTGGCCGAATAAGCCGGTGACCATTGGCCGCCCAGATAAGAGAACAGGGAACAGATATTAATTATTTTCCCCTGTTTTTTCGGGATCATGATTTTTGCCGCTTCATAGCTCAATTCAAAGGCAGCGGTCAGGTTGATATCGATCATCGGATCCCAATCTTCGCGGCCGAAATCCAGTACCTTATTCAGCTTACAGATACCGGCGTTGTTCACCAGGATGTCCACCGAGCCGAAGGTCTCCAGACACTGGACTATCACTCTGGCAGGCGCGCCTTTCTCAGTAATGTCCACCTGCATAAACTCAACCTTCACCCCTTGCTGCTCGATCATTTCGCGGGTTTGGCCCTTATCCATGATAAAGCTTGGAATGAACAGGTTGGCACCGGCTTTGGCCAACGCCATGGCAAATGCCTGCCCCAGACCGCTGTTACCACCGGTGACGATGGCGGTTTTACCTTTTAGCGAGAAAAAATCTAACGAGAACTCATTTAACGCGTTTATTGACATGATTTTGCCCCTTGGTCTGGAAAAAACGCAAAAAAAAGAGAAAAGCAACCTCCCTGCGCTTGGCAGAGAAGTTACTTTTCTCTTCATCTCTAGTAACTGGCAAAAAAAGTAACACATAGGGTCAAGGCTATTCCGTGACGCCTATCACAGTTTCATTTCTTGCCAGGTCGGATTGATATTAAAACTTATTTATTTCGCAGTGACCCGGTGAATTACTACACAATCAGAACCCACCTAATGTTCCCTACTTCGGTTTTGTGATAACTCTCACAGATGAATTATAGGTTGCCGTGCTATTTATTACCGTAGTTACTGAAAGAGACGAAGAGAAAAGTAACTTCCTGCACTGCGGGAAGCTTGCTTTTCTCTTTTTTTGTTTAACGCGATGTACTCAATAACGGTTAAAAGACGGGGAACATACCAAACATTAACCATTAATGGGTGTATTTATGCGGAACTTCACCATGGAAAAAAATAATTCCCACCGTTGGTTAACGCTGGCAATAATAAGTATCAGCGGCGGAGTAAGTTTCGATCTCGCCTATCTGCGTTATATTTACCAAATCCCGATGGCCAAGTTTATGGGATTCTCCAATACCGAGATCGGCTTGATTATGAGCACCTTCGGTATTACCGCTATTATTCTGTATGCCCCTAGCGGGATCATTGCCGATAAGTTCTCTCATAGAAAGATGATGACCTTCGCGATGATCGCCACCGGCCTGCTGGGGTTGCTGATGGCGGTCTATCCGCCGTTCTGGGTGATGATCCTGATCCAGGTCGCCTTCGCTATCACCACCATCCTGCTGTTATGGTCGGTCTCGATCAAGGCGGCCTCGCTGCTCGGCAACCATGAAGAGCAGGGCAAAATCATGGGTTGGATGGAGGGGCTACGCGGCGTGGGTGTGATGGCCCTGGCCGTATTCACCATGTGGATCTTCTCGCTGTTTGCTCCGGAAAACCCCAACAGCCTGAAAGCAGTGATCCTGATCTACAGCGGCGTATATATCCTGTTGGGCATTCTCTGCTGGTTCTTTGTCACAGACGGCTTTGTCACCAGTGACGAGAGCGAAAAACCGCATAAATTCAGCCTGGGGGATATTCTCTCGGTGCTCAAAATCAGCACCACATGGTATTGCAGCATGATTATCTTTGGCGTCTATACCATCTACGCCATCCTCAGCTACTCCACCAACTACCTGACCGAAATGTACGGTATGACCCTGGTCGCCGCCAGCTATATGGGGATTGTGATCAACAAAATCTTCCGGGCCATGTGCGGGCCACTCGGTGGGATCATCACCACTTACACCCGGCTGAAATCACCCACGCGAGCTATTCAGTTACTGGCGTTAGTCAGCTTGGCCACCCTGGCCGTACTGTTGGTCACCAACCAGAACCCGACCTCGGTCGCCGTGGGGATTGGCCTGATCCTATTGCTGGCCTTCACCTGCTACGCGTCACGTGGTCTGTACTTTGCCTGTATCGGCGAAGCCAGAACGCCAAAATACATTATGGGTACTACCGTGGGGATCTGCTCGGTGATTGGCTTCCTGCCCGACGTGTTTGTTTACCCGGTTATCGGCCATTGGCAGGATACCCTGCCCGCCGCCGAGGCTTATCACAATATGTGGCTGATGGGGTTAGGGGCAACCTGCCTGGTCGTGGTGTTCACCTTCCTGCTGTTTAACAACATCAAGCGCGCCGGCGCCAAAAACACAACAACACAGCCGGTCACCGAATAATTATCTCAAGGAGTTGCGACATGAAGAGCAAGTACCTGATGGGTGTGGACGTGGGCACCCAGAGCGCCAAAGTGGTGATTTTTGATCTAGACGGCAACGCAATTTGCGAAGGGAAACAGCAGTTACGCAAGATGGATATCCCAGCCCCGCTGCTGGCAGAACACCCGGACGACGATCTATGGGATTCGCTTAAGGTGGCTTTCCGCCGCGCCATGCAGCGTTTTGGCGAACGTGGTGGCAAGCCGCAGGACATTCTGGCTATGGGCATTTGCATCGTCCGCTGCTGCCGGGTGCTGCTGAAGGACAACGGTGAGTTGGCCTATCCGGTGATTAACTGGATGGATAAGCGCCTGAACAAGCCCTACGAATATATCGATGCCTATCAGGGCGTGCGTTATGTAACGACCACCTCGGGTTACATCACCCATCGCCTGACCGGTGAGTTCAAAGACACCTGCGCCAACTACATCGGTTGGTGGCCGATGGACAATGACAGCCTCGACTGGAGTACCGATCCCGCCGCCTGGCAAAGCTGCAATCTGACGCGCGACATGGTGCTGGACGTGGTGAAACCCGGTGAAATCCTCGGCCACATCACCCAGCAGGTGGCGCAGCAGCTTGGCATACCCGCAGGTATTCCGGTGGTGGCTACCGCACATGACAAAGCGGTAGAAGCGCTGGGAGCCGGTTCACTGGATGAAGGCGTCGCGCTGATCTCCCTCGGTACCTATATCGGTGCCATGGTACACGGCCATGCCAACGTGAAGGACGCGCAAAACTTCTGGCCGTTCCAGGCTTCGATCCCAGGGCGTTACCTGTATGAGTGCATGGGCGTGCGCCGTGGCATGTGGACCATCAGTTGGTTCCGCGATCAGTTTGGCGCGGCCGCACTGTCTGATGCCCATGACGCCGGAACCAGCATTGAGGAGTTACTGAATCAGGAAGCAGAACGCGTTCCAGCGGGTTGTGAAGGACTGATCACCGTCCACGACTGGGCACCACCGTCTGAAGCAGAATTCCGTAAAGGAGCCATGATTGGCTTCGATGGTCGCCATACTCGTGCCCATATGTACCGTTCGGTACTGGAGGGCATCGCCTTCACCATGAAAAACCATATGGACAAAATGGCGCTGGAGCTGAAAACCCCGTTCAAGCACCTGATTATTTCCGGCGGCGGGGCCAACAGCGATCTGTTTATGCAGATCTTTGCCGACGTGTTTGGCATCCCCTCCAGCCGTAACGTGATGAAAGGTTCGGCAGCGGTGGGCTGTGCCATCAACGCCGGAATGGCGGTGAATGTCTTTAGCGATTACGAGCAGGCCGCGCAGAAACTGGTACGAATGGGGGACAGTTTTGCACCGAATATGGCTAACCATCGGTTCTACAATCAGTTGAATCAGCAAGTATATCAACAGGTAAACCAACATCTGGACCCGCTGCTACAGGCACTCAGTCCGTTGGTCGACTAAAAAGCAGAGGGCACCGCATTCGGTGCCCTTACCCTTACAATTTCAACTTCCATACGTCGTGATTGGTGGTGGCAACGGCGATGGCCCCGGCATTTAGTGCGGTCTGCGCATCATCCTCATCACACACCAAGCCACCGGCAATGATCGGCAAGTCGATCTTTTCTGCCACCCAACCGAGCACCTTAGGCATGCAACCCGGCAGGATTTCGATGCAGTCCGGCGTCGATTGCGCCACCTGTTTGTCGATATTGTGGAAGGAGATCGAGTCCATGATAAACAGCCGATGAATGGTGTAGAAACCTTGCTGACGCGCCGCCTTCACCATCGAGGCTTTGGTGCTGATAATGCCATCCGCCGCCGTGACAATTTTCAGGAAATTAATCACGATCTCCTTGTTGGAGCTGCCTTCCAGCAAATCAACATGCACAAAAGCATATTTGCCCGCGTCCTTCACCTGCTGCACGATGCGGCCAATATTGCAGATGTTGCCGTACAGCACAGAGATGATCTGGCAGTCC
Organism: Serratia sp. 3ACOL1; assembly: GCF_003668775.1. NCBI lineage: Bacteria > Pseudomonadati > Pseudomonadota > Gammaproteobacteria > Enterobacterales > Yersiniaceae > Serratia > Serratia sp. 3ACOL1. The sequence continues at coordinate 3,977,184 of NZ_CP033055.1, forward strand.
GACTTGACCGCGATCTGCAGGCTTTCATTATCTTTGACCGCTGCAATCACCGGATGCAGCTTTAACAGTTCTTCGATAGACACGTTGTTCCCCTGTCTCTTTCAGCCTGCTGGCTGCAAATTAGTCCGCATCGTATCCCAGATTCGGGGCCAGCCAGCGCTCTACGTCACTGATCTTCATCCCCTTACGCTGCGCGTAGTCTTCGACCTGATCGCGCTGGATTTGTGCCACGGCAAAGTACTTGCTCTGCGGATGGCTGAAATACCAGCCGGATACCGCCGCTCCAGGCCACATGGCGAAGGATTCTGTCAGTTCCATGCCGGTATGGCGGTTAACGTCCAGCAACTGCCAGATCTCCGCTTTTTCGGTATGTTCTGGGCAAGCAGGATAGCCGGGGGCCGGGCGAATGCCTTGATAATTCTCACGGATCAGCTCTTCGTTACTCAGATTTTCATCGGCGGCAAAGCCCCAATGCAGCTTGCGCACCTGCTCGTGCAGGTATTCGGCAAAGGCCTCTGCCAGACGATCGGATAACGCTTTGACCATGATCTTGTTGTAGTCGTCATGCTTGGCATCATAGGCCGCCGCCAAAGCATCTTCTTCCAACCCACCCGTGACCGCGAATGCGCCAAAATAGTCGGCTTTGCCGCTGCTTTTCGGGGCCACAAAGTCGGCCAGACAGTAGTTCGGGAAATCCGTCTTTTCGGTTTGCTGACGCAGATGGCGGCTGACCACCAGCACCTCTTCACGGCTTTCATCCCGATAGACTTCCACATCATCCCCAACGCGGTTAGCCGGGAACAGGCCATAGACGCCACGCGGGTTGAGGGTGCCAGTAGCGGCCAGCATATCCAGCATTTCGTTGGCATCCTGGAACAGGCGCTTGGCCTCTTCCCCTACCACTTCATCCTCCAGAATGCGCGGATACTTGCCCGCCAGCGACCAGGTCATAAAGAACGGCGTCCAGTCGATATAGTGGCGCAGCGTGTTAATGCTGGCCTCAACCGGGAACACCCCCAACTTGTTCGGTACCGGTGGCTGGTAGTTTTCCCAATCCAGCACCATAGCGTTATCCCGCGCCTGTTGCAGGCTGACCGGCGGTGTACGCGGCTTTTTACGCCCGTGTTGGATACGCACGGTTTCGTATTCTTTGCGAGTGCGGGCGACAAACTCGTCCCGCTGGGTGTCTGACAGCAGCGCCGCAACCACGCCAACGGTACGCGAGGCGTTCTGCACGTAGGTAGTCGAGCCGCTGTAGTTCTGCTCAATCTTCACTGCGGTATGGGCTTTGGAGGTGGTAGCCCCGCCGATCAGCAGCGGCAGAGTAAAGCCTTGGCGCTCCATCTCTTTTGCCACGTTCACCATTTCGTCCAGTGACGGGGTGATCAGGCCAGACAGACCGATAATATCCACGTTCTGTTCGCGGGCGGTTTTCAGGATTTTGTCCGTCGGCACCATCACGCCAAGATCGATAATTTCGTAGTTGTTACATTGCAGCACCACGCCGACGATGTTTTTGCCGATGTCGTGCACGTCGCCCTTCACCGTCGCCAGCAGAATTTTCCCGGCGGTGGTGCCTTTCTGTTTGCTGGCCTCAATGTAAGGTTCGAGATAGGCCACAGCCTGCTTCATCACGCGGGCCGATTTCACCACCTGCGGCAGAAACATTTTACCCTCGCCGAACAGGTCACCGACCACGTTCATGCCGGCCATCAGCGGCCCTTCGATCACTTCGATCGGGCGATCCGCCTGCTGGCGCGCTTCTTCGGTGTCTAACTCAATAAATTCGGTAATACCTTTTACCAGCGAATACTCCAGGCGTTTCACTACCGGCCAGCCGCGCCATTCGGCCTGCTGCACCGCCACTTCATTGTCTTTGCTGCCCCGGTATTTCTCCGCCAGTTCCAGCAGGCGCTCGGTGCCGTCCTGACGGCGGTTGAGCACCACATCCTCAACGGCTTCACGCAGTTCGGTGCTGAGATCGTCATAGATCGCCAACTGTCCGGCGTTGACGATCCCCATATCCATACCATTGCGAATGGCGTGATACAGGAACACCGCGTGGATCGCTTCACGCACCGGATCGTTGCCACGGAACGAGAAGGAGACGTTGGACACGCCGCCGGAGATCATCGCGTGCGGCAGGTGGGTTTTAATGTCGGCGCAGGCTTCGATAAAGTCGACGGCATAGTTGTTATGCTCTTCGATACCGGTTGCGACGGCAAAAATGTTCGGGTCAAAGATGATGTCTTCCGGCGGAAAACCCACACGTTCGGTCAGGATCTGGTAAGCACGGCGGCAAATCTCAAATTTGCGTTGGCGGGTATCCGCTTGGCCAACTTCATCGAAGGCCATCACCACCACGGCGGCACCGTAGCGGCGCACCAGTTTGGCATGGTGGATAAAGGCTTCTTCGCCCTCTTTCATCGAGATTGAGTTGACGATGCCTTTACCCTGAATGCATTTCAGGCCCTTTTCGATAACGCTCCATTTAGAGGAGTCGATCATGATCGGGACGCGGGCTATGTCCGGCTCACCGGCGATCAGGCTGAGGAAACGCACCATCGCCGCTTCGGCGTCGAGCATCCCTTCATCCATGTTGATGTCGATGATTTGGGCACCGCTCTCCACCTGTTGGCGGGCCACGGCCAGCGCCTCGTTATACTTTTCTTCTTTAATCAGCCGCTTGAAACGGGCCGAGCCGGTAACGTTAGTACGCTCACCCACGTTGACGAACAGCGATTTGGCATCAATATTCAGCGGTTCCAGGCCGGACAAGCGGCAAGCCACCGGTAACTCTGGCAACTGCCGGGGCGGTACGCCCTCGACCGCTTTAGCCATCGCGGCAATATGCGCCGGAGTGGTGCCACAGCAGCCACCGATAATATTGAGGAAACCAGCGTGCGCCCATTCGCCCACCTGTTTGGCCATCTCTTCGGCATCGAGATCGTATTCACCAAAGGCATTGGGCAAACCGGCGTTCGGGTGGGCGGTCACATAGCTTTCAGAGATGCGAGACAATTCCGCCACGTATTGGCGTAACTCATCCGGGCCAAGCGCACAGTTCAGGCCAAAGGTCAGCGGTTTAACGTGACGCAGCGAGTTGTAGAACGCTTCGGTAGTCTGGCCGGAAAGGGTGCGACCAGAGGCGTCGGTGATGGTGCCGGAAATCATGATCGGTAAGGTCACGCCCAGCGCTTCAAATTCGGTTTCGACCGCAAAGGCCGCCGCTTTGGCATTCAGGGTATCGAAGATGGTTTCGATCATGATCAGATCGGCCCCCCCTTCCACCAGCGCGCGGGTTGATTCGCGGTAGGCCTCTACCAACTGGTCAAAAGAGACATTACGGAAGGCCGGATCGTTAACGTCAGGGGAGATAGAGGCGGTACGGTTGGTTGGGCCCAGTACACCAGCGACATAGCGCGGTTTTTCCGGGGTGCGCGCCGTCCATTCATCAGCACAAGCACGAGCCAGCAAAGCGGCCTGGTAGTTAATTTCGGCGGACAGCGACTCCATATGGTAGTCGGCCATCGCGATAGTGGTCGAGTTGAAGGTGTTGGTTTCGAGGATGTCGGCCCCCGCCTCCAGGTAACCGTTGTGGATCGCAGTGATCACCTCCGGCTTGCTTAACACCAGCAGGTCGTTATTGCCTTTCAGATCGCTTTGCCAATCGGCAAAACGCTCACCGCGGTAGTCTGCCTCCTCCAGCCGATAGCTCTGGATCATGGTGCCCATACCGCCGTCCAACACTAAAATACGCTGCGATAGCTGCTGACGCAGTTGTTCCACTCGATTTATCACTGTAGCCCCTTCACACCCGATTATCCGCCCGACGACTTATTACCCCACATCCCAATGTTGTAGCGGCGCGGCACACTGCGCCCGTCATGCATCCTGCAACTTGAAAGATGGAGGGTCTGACATCCTAGCACAGGTTATGGCGGCAAAGTTGCGAGCGGGTATTGAGAGTTTTTCAGGTTCGCCGAGCAACAGATCCGATGAGCGGAGAAGCAACTTGCAATTCATACTCAAAAAACGAAAATGAATTCCATCATACGGAAAGCATAAGGTGAATCATGGCCACTCCCGTTCCCGCCAAACGCGGTAAAAAACCCCGCGCCGCCGCGCCCGCCACCAGCACGGCGACCGGCCAGGTCCAGTCACTGACTCGTGGTCTGAAACTATTGGAATATATTGCCGAAGCGCAAGGTAACGTGGCACTGACCGATCTGGCCCAGCAGGCCGGGTTGCCCAACTCTACTACCCACCGTCTGCTGACGACCATGCAACAGCAGGGGTTTGTCCGTCAGGTAGGCGATCTTGGCCTATGGACCATGGGGGCACATGCGTTTGTGGTGGGCAGTAGCTTCCTGCAAAGCCGTAACCTGCTGGCGATGGTGCACCCAACGCTGCGCCGCCTGATGGAAGAGTCGGGGGAAACGGTCAATCTGGCGGTGATGGACAAAGCCGAGGATCAGGCGGTGATTATCGATCAGGTGCAATGCACCGCGTTGATGCGCATGTCGGCCCCGATTGGCGGCAAGCTGCCGATGCATGCTTCTGGTGCGGGCAAAGCCTTTCTGGCCACCATGCAGGATGACGAAGTGACTAGGCTGCTGCATAAAAAAGGCATGCACACCTATACCCCGCATACGCTAACGCCACATAACCTGAAAGAAGGGTTGGCGGTGATCCGCAAGCAGGGATTCTCGTTCGACGATGAAGAGCATGCCCTTGGCCTACGCTGCCTGGCCGCCTGCATCTTTGATGAGCACCGCGAAGCCTTTGCCGCCATCTCCATCTCCGGCCCGGTATCGCGCATTACCGACGATCGCGTGACGGAACTCGGTGCGCTGGTGATCCATGCGGCAAAAGAAATCAGCCTGGAGTACGGCGGCGTACGGTGATTAGACGGGCGCTGCATTTGGCGCCCTAGGTCATGAGCAAATCCCCGCTGTTATTTTTCTGTATCGCGCTGTAGAGACTTTGTTTCGCTGCCGGTGAAAAGTATGAATTCGATCACAATTAGCGATCTTGCCACCGAAAGCCGATTGCAACCTTTGGCGCTTCCCTCGACAATGTTACCGATAACATGTTACCGGTAACAATCGGCAGTTAAATAATCTAGCCGCAACAGACTATGGCTCGCAGGTGGGGGAACCAAACCATGACCAATAATCAGAATCGTGTTTACGTCATTATGGGCGTTTCCGGCAGCGGCAAGTCTGCCGTCGCCAATGCTGTTGCCCAACAGCTATCAGCCAACTTCCTGGACGGTGACTTTCTCCATCCTCGCTGCAATATCCAGAAAATGGCCTCAGGCGAACCGCTCAATGACGACGATCGCGCACCCTGGTTGGCCGCCCTGAACGACGCCGCTTTCGCCATGCAGCGTACCAATGCGGTCTCGATCATCGTCTGCTCTGCGCTGAAAAAACATTATCGCGATCGGCTGCGTGCCGGTAACGACAATCTGTCATTCATCTATTTGCACGGCGACTTCCCAGTGATCGAAGCTCGGCTGGCTGCCCGCAAGGGGCATTTCTTCAAACCCCAAATGCTGGTCACCCAGTTCGCCACGCTGGAGCAGCCGGGCCAAGATGAAGTTGACGTCCAGGCCATCGATATCGATCAGCCGCTGGATGCGGTGATTGCCGACACTGTGCGGCATATCCAGAGCTTTCTGCCGCAAGAAGCCTGTGCATAACGAGATGTTCTGAACAACATAACTGGCCCTCGCCGCGCGCATTAGGGCTGCATTGTGAGGATGGTATGATTAACAGCACCCTGGCACGTGTAACACAACGCATCATTGAACGTTCAAAAGAGAGCCGAGCTGCCTATCTGGCGCGCATTAATGAAGCCCGTACGCAGACGGTACACCGCTCGCAGCTAGCCTGTGGCAACCTGGCCCACGGCTTTGCCGCCTGCAAGCCCGACGATAAAGCCGCCCTGAAAAACATGGTGCGCAGCGATATCGCCATCATCACTGCCTACAACGATATGCTCTCCGCCCACCAGCCTTATGAAAGCTACCCACAGCGGCTGAAACAGGCGTTGCACAGCGTTGGTGCCGTTGGCCAGGTCGCAGGTGGTGTGCCAGCAATGTGCGATGGTGTGACTCAGGGGCAGGACGGTATGGAGCTGTCGTTGATGAGCCGCGATGTGATAGCCATGTCCGCAGCTATCGGTCTGTCCCATAACATGTTCGACGGCGCATTGTTCCTGGGTATCTGCGACAAGATTGTGCCAGGGTTGGTGATGTCTGCCCTGTCCTTCGGCCATTTGCCTGCCGTATTTGTGCCTGCCGGGCCGATGAGCAGCGGCCTGCCAAATAAAGAGAAAGTACGTGTGCGCCAGCTGTATGCCGAGGGCAAGGCCGATCGCCACGCGCTGCTGGAAGCCGAAGCGGCCTCTTACCACGGCGTTGGCACCTGTACCTTCTACGGCACGGCCAACACCAACCAGATGGTGATGGAGGTGATGGGCCTGCATCTGCCCGGCGCCTCTTTCATTCATCCAGACACGCCGCTGCGCGATGCGCTCAATGATGCTGCCGCTCGCCAAATCACCCGCCTGACAGAAACCGCCGGTAATTACCTGCCGATAGGCCAATTGGTGGATGAAAAAGTGGTGGTTAACGGCATCGTATCGCTTCTGGCCACCGGGGGATCGACCAACCTGACGATGCATATGGTGGCCATGGCTCGCGCAGCAGGCATCATCATCAACTGGGATGACTTCTCTGAGCTTTCCGATTCGGTGCCACTGCTGTGCCGCATCTACCCCAACGGCCCGGCGGATATCAATCAGTTCCAAGCGGCGGGCGGTGTGCAATTGGTCGTGCGCGAGCTGCTGAACAACGGCCTGTTGCATCAGGATGTGCATACCGTCGCCGGTTTCGGCCTGGAGCGTTACACCCAGGAACCTTGGCTGGACAATGGCCAGTTGGCCTGGCGCGACGGGGCAGCAAGTTCGCTGGACGCGAACGTGATTGCCAGCATAGCCAAACCGTTCGAGCACCATGGCGGAACCAAGGTGCTGGCCGGTAATCTGGGCCGTGCGGTGATGAAGACGTCGGCGGTGCCTGCCGAAAATCAGATTATCGAAGCCCCGGCGATCGTATTCGAAAGCCAGCACGATATCGTCCCTGCCTTCGAAGCAGGCAAGCTGGATCGGGACTGCGTAGTGGTCGTGCGTTTCCAGGGGCCACAGGCCAATGGCATGCCTGAACTGCATAAGCTGATGCCACCGCTTGGGGTATTGATGGATCGCGGCTTCAAGGTCGCGTTGGTGACCGATGGCCGTCTGTCCGGCGCTTCCGGCAAGGTTCCTTCGGCGATCCATGTCACCCCAGAGGCCTACACTGGCGGTATGCTGGCCAAAGTACAAAGCGGCGATATGATCCGGGTGAATGGCCGCACCGGCGAGCTGCAACTGCTGGTCGCCGAAGCAGAACTGGCCCAGCGCACTCCCTATCACCCCGATCTGAGCGGTGAAAGGAACGGCTGTGGCCGTGAACTGTTTGGCGCGTTACGCAGCCAGCTTTCCGGGGCCGAACAGGGCGCCTGCTGTATCACGTTTTAATCCTGACATGGCCCAGCTTGCTGGGCCTGCTATCAGCCAGCCTGCGCGTACCCCGACGGTAACCGCTGGCTGAAACGCCGCTTTTTACGGTAGGCAAACACATCCTCGACGTGCCCTTCCTTGATGCGCTGCTGCAACCCTCGCCAGTAGTCCGCTTCAAACAGATCGCTGTGCATCTCCTCAAAGACCTTGCGGATGCGCCGGTCGCCACACAGGAAATGGCGGAACTCTTCGGGGAAAACGTCGTTAGGTGAAATGCTGTACCAGGGCTCGCTCGCCAGTTCATCTTCCGGGTAGCGCGGCGGCGGGATATTACGGAAGTTCACCTCGGTCATGTAGCAAATCTCGTCGTAGTCGTAAAACACTACGCGCCCATGACGTGTCACACCGAAGTTTTTGAACAGCATATCGCCGGGGAAGATATTGGCCGCAGCCAGCTGTTTGATCGCATTACCATATTCTTCGATGGCGTCATGCATTTGCCGTTCATCTGCCTGTTCGAGATACAGGTTCAACGGCGTCATTCGCCGCTCCATATACAGATGCTTGATGACCACCCGATCGCCGAGATCTTCCAGTTTTTCCGGCACTTCACGCTGCAACTCCGCCAACAGTTGCGGGCTGATACGCGCCTTATCCACCACAAAATTCTCATATTCCTGGGTATCGGCCATCCGCCCGACGCGATCGTGCTCTTTTACCAGTTGGTAGCAGGCCATCACCTGCGCCTGCGTAACCTCTTTCTGCGGCGCAAATTCGTCTTTGATCACTTTGAATACCCGATCAAAGGACGGCAGCGTAAACACCAGCATCACCATGCCTTTCACGCCCGGCGCAATAATAAATTGCTCCTGCGACTGCGCCATAAAATTCAGGTATTCACGGTAGCATTCGGTTTTACCATGCTTCTGGCAGCCGATCGCCATATACAGTTCGGCGGTGGTTTTACCCGGCAGGATCTCCCGCAACCATTCAACCATCGCCGCTGGCAACGGGGCATAGACCATAAAGTAGGAACGGGCGAAGCCAAACACGATGCTGGCTTCGGCCTTGCTGGTCAGGCAGGTATCAATGAACAACGCGCCGGACTCGCTGTGATGGATCGGCAACAGGAACGGGTAAACTCCGTCGGCCACCCGCAGCTTACCGACCAACCAGGCCGCCTTGTTACGGTAGAACAGCTCATTACCAATTTGGAACGTCGCTCCCGCTAGCTGTTGGGAACTGAAAGTCTGCAGTAAGGCTTGGGTGATATAGCGAATATCGCGTGGCAGGTCTTCCCACGGCAGACGCAGCGGCAAGTCGATCAACAGGCTGTGCAGCATGGCAGCCAAATCGCCATTGGGAGTAAAATCACGTGCCAACGGCCTGGGAATATCGCGAAAGCGCCGTTCGGGCTGAGAGCTGAAAACGAACAGCTTATCTGGGGTTAAATCCCGATGTTTGAACAGCCGACAGTAAACCGAGTTGAAGAAGCTTTCGGCAATCTCAAAACGCGGGTAGTCAGGCAACAGCTCGGTATAAACCGCCTTCACCCTATTAGGGAAATCCGCATCGTAGTATTTCTGCCCGGTGATGCATTTCAGTTGCTCGACCACCAGACCAACGTGGTGATCGTAAAGATGGATACGTCGTTTCATCGCCTGTTGTACTGCGGGCCAGTCTGCCTGCTCAAAACGCTGCTGTGCTCCGGCCGTGACTTCAAGAAAGCGGCCATATTGCGCATCAAAGCCCTGCAGGATCGTCTGTGCAATCAACAGCTCCAGTTTTTCCGCCATCTTTGCCTCTGCCATTCAGGAATGAAACAAGAGCCTGGCGCCATGCCAGGCCCCTTGGGGATCAGAACTGCTGTTCTTCTGTGGAGCCGGTCAGTGCCGTTACCGAGGAAGCGCCCCCCTGAATAATGGTGGTTACCTTATCGAAGTAGCCGGTCCCCACTTCCTGCTGATGCGAAGCAAAGGTGTAACCACGCTCGACCGCGGCGAACTCCGGCTGCTGCACTTTTTCGACATAGTGCTTCATGCCTTCGCCACGCGCGTAAGCGTGTGCCAGATCGAACATGTTGAACCACATGCTATGGATACCGGCCAGAGTGATGAACTGGTACTTGTAGCCCATGGCGGACAGCGCATCCTGGAAGCGGGCGATAGTCTGATCGTCCAGGTTCTTTTTCCAGTTGAACGATGGAGAACAGTTATAGGCCAACAGCTTGCCCGGGAACTTGGCATGGATCGCATCGGCAAAGCGTTGCGCAGCTTCCAGGTCCGGCGTTGAGGTTTCGCACCACACCAGGTCGGCATAAGGAGCATAAGCCAGCCCACGGCTGATGGCCTGCTCAATACCAGCATGGGTGCGGTAGAAACCTTCGGCGGTGCGTTCGCCAGACACGAAGGCGCTGTCATACGGATCGCAATCGGAGGTCAGCAGGTCTGCCGCGTCGGCATCGGTACGAGCAATCAGTAGGGTTGGGACACCGAGAACGTCAGCAGCCAAGCGCGCCGCAACCAGCTTCTGGATAGCTTCCTGAGTCGGTACCAAGACCTTGCCGCCCATATGACCACACTTCTTCACTGCCGCCAGTTGGTCTTCGAAATGCACCCCGGCGGCACCGGCTTCGATCATCGCCTTCATCAGTTCAAAGGCATTCAGCACGCCGCCAAACCCGGCTTCGGCATCTGCCACGATCGGCAGGAAATAATCGGTATAGCCTTTGCTGCCGGGTTCAACCTTATTCGCCCACTGGATCTGATCCGCCCGACGGAAAGTATTGTTGATACGCTCAACCACCGTCGGGACAGAGTCGACCGGGTACAGTGATTGGTCGGGATACATAGCGGAAGCGGTGTTGGCATCAGCCGCTACCTGCCAACCGGACAGGTAGATCGCTTCAACGCCCGCTTTCGCCTGTTGCAGCGCCTGGCCACCGGTCAGCGCCCCAAGGCTGTTCACGTACCCTTTGCGGGATTTACCGTGCAGCAATTCCCAGAGTTTCGCCGCACCGTTTTGCGCCAACGTACAAACCGGATTGACCGAGCCACGCAGGTTGATCACGTCTTCGGCGCTGTAAGGGCGGGTGATGCCCTCCCAGCGTGCTGATTTCCATTCCTGTTCCAGCTGTTGGATCTGTTGGGTACGAGAGGTCGTCATATTTTTATCCTTTTCAATACTGTAGGGTTAAAGGTCAGGAACGGTTTCAGGCCAGTAATTCGTAGCCGGGTAAGGTCAGGAAATCGATTAATTCGTCTTGCGTGGTAATACGCTCCATCAGCTGTGCCGCCTCTTCGAAACGGCCTGCGTGATAACGCGCTTCACCCAATTCTTTACGAACGACCTGCATCTCTTCCTGCAGCATCTGGCGGAACAGGGCCTTGGTTACCTGTTGGCCATTGCTGAGGCTTTTCTCGTGATGGATCCACTGCCAGATTGAGGTACGTGAAATCTCGGCGGTGGCGGCATCTTCCATCAGGCCATAAATCGGTACGCAGCCATTACCGGAGATCCAGGCTTCAATGTATTGCACCGCCACGCGGATATTGGCGCGCATACCGGTTTCGGTTCGCTCACCGTCACACGGCTCCAGCAGTTGCGCCGCCGTGATAGGAGCATCGTTCTCACGCAGCACCTCTAACTGGTTCTGGCGCTCACCCAGGATGCGGTTAAACACTTCCATCACCGTATCTGCCAACCCTGGATGCGCTACCCAAGTCCCGTCATGACCATTGGTCGCTTCCAGTTCTTTATCAGCACGTACCTTGCCCAACACCACTGCGTTTTGCTCGGCGTCTTTGCTGGGGATAAACGCCGCCATTCCGCCCATAGCAAAAGCACCGCGGCGGTGACAGGTCTTAATCAGCAAGCGAGAATAAGCACTGAGGAAAGGCTGGGTCATAGTGACTGACTGACGGTCCGGCAACACTCGATCGCCATGGTTCTTCAGCGTTTTGATATAGCTGAAGATGTAGTCCCAACGGCCACAGTTCAGCCCGACGATATGATCGCGCAGGTGATACAGGATCTCGTCCATCTGGAATACCGCAGGCAGGGTTTCAATCAACACCGTGGCCTTGATGGTGCCGCGCGGTAACCCGAAGCGATCCTCGGTAAAGCTAAAGACTTCGCTCCACCAGGCAGCCTCCTGCCAGGATTGGGTTTTCGGCAGGTAGAAATACGGGCCACTGCCTTTTGCCAGCAGTTGGCGATAGTTGTGGAAGAAATAGAGTGCAAAATCGAACAACCCACCAGGGATCGCTTCCCCCTGCCACTGCACGTGTTTTTCCGGCAAATGCAGGCCACGCACGCGGGCAATCAACACCGCCGGGTTGGGTTTGAGCTGGTAAATCTTGCCGGCTTCATTGGTGTAAGAGATGGTGCCGTTGACCGCATCATGCAGGTTGATCTGCCCGTCGATAACCTTGTCCCAGCTGGGTGCCAGTGAGTCTTCAAAGTCGGCCATAAATACTTTGACGTTGGCATTGAGGGCATTGATCACCATTTTGCGTTCAACCGGACCGGTAATCTCAACCCGACGGTCGCGCAAGTCAGCGGGAACGCCGCGGATCTGCCAGTCACCCTGCCGAATGGAATCCGTTTCCGAAATAAATCCTGGCAGCTCGCCACGATCGATTTTCTCTTGCCAGCTGGCACGTGCCGCCAACAGTTTGTTGCGTTGTGGCGTAAATTTACCCACCAGTTCAGCCAGGAACTCGACCGCGTCATCCGTCAGTATCTGCCGCTCTGCTGAGCCGAAAGCCTGTGTGAACGCTAATTCTGTGCCTACCATCTGTTGCGTCATTGTCTTGATCCTTTCCATCATTCCACGCAGCCATTGCAGGCCAGGCGAAGCATTATTGTCGGAAATCGGGTGAAAAAAAGACCGCCAACTGGTCAGATGTCATCCCGCAGGATCCTAGAATAACCAACAAAAATTAAAAATCAAAAACGATTTCCATTTTTTTAATAAATATTTTATTAACCTTTTATTATCAATTGATTAGATTATTTATCATTTATAGCAAACTAGGAAACCGGTTCCATTACGACAAAGGAATGGCGGTAATACATTGTTTTTAAATGAGTTATAGATGCTGAAACGTTGCAGATTTGGCGGGAAAAACGGTGGGGTAAACCAGGGTGGCCTCGATTCAGCCACCCGGTACAGAGAAAAATGTTACTCGAGGGTAGGATTCATATGACGTAGATCGAACGGCGTGATCTGGTAAACGTAGTAGTTCAACCAGTTGGAAAACAGCAGGTGACCATGGCTTCGCCATGAAGCTGCAGGGGGCAATTCGGGGTTATCATCGGGGAAATAATTTAGCGGTACGGTAGGATTGAGGCCTGCATCGTTATCGCGACAATACTCGCCCGCTAACGTCAGGGTGTCATATTCCGGATGCCCGGTGACAAAGGCCATGCGTTTATCCTTGGTGGCGAACAGATAGGCGCCTGCCAGCTCTGATTCAGCCAGGATATCCAGGTCGGTGTACTGCCGAAGGATCTCGGTTGGGAAATCGGCATAACGGGAGTGAGGTGCCAGGAAGGTTTCATCAAAACCTCGGGTCAGCAAGGCATGCTGGTGCAACGTACGATGCTGGTACACACCCGAGAGCTTCACCTCACGCGTCTTCTTTGGAATGCCGTACAGGATGTTTAGCGCGGCCTGCACTGCCCAACAGACAAACAGGGTTGAGGTTACATGATCCTTGGCCCATTCGATCACTCGCTCGATCTGCGGCCAATAGGCGACATCACAGAAGTCCACCAGGCCCAGCGGAGCACCGGTCACGATCAGCCCGTCAAAGTTTTCATTCTGGATATCTTCAAAGTTACAGTAGAAATTATTCAGGTGCTCCGTAGGCGTGTTCTTCGACTCACGGCTATCGATGCGCAGTAGCTGAATATCGATCTGCAATGGCGAGTTGGAAAGTAAACGCAGGAACTGGTTTTCCGTTTCGATCTTTTTCGGCATCAGGTTGAGGATAAGTACCTTTAACGGCCTGATTTCCTGTGTTTTTGCGCGTGAGGATGTCATGACAAACACGTTCTCATTACGCAAGAAATTGACCGCAGGTAACTCATCAGGAACACGAATCGGCATTGCTTACCCCTCACACATCCGTTTATACGTTTAGACTTCTAGATGCCCGAAGATAACGCTTTTTTAGCGTCATGTCGAGGATTCAACGGGAAGGTGAAAATGTTTCATCGCCAGATAAAGTGAGTTAAACCGGGGGTCGGTTAGTGTTTATCAGTTCAGCAAAAAATACGAGCAGTGATGCCCCCTCACCCTAACCCTCTCCCCCAGGAGAGGGAACCGATCGAGTCCGCTGATACTTCCCCCACGCTTTCCGAAGCTACACAGGCTAACCCACAACATCGGCAGGTTCCCCACTTCTCGAAGCGGTACAGGCTCACCTACGATGGCGGACAGCTCCCTCTCCCCCACACCGGTGTTCATGATGTTCCCGGTTGGTACTCAGGGAGAGGGTTGGGGTGAGGGGATTTCTGTTTTCGATGCATAGCAAAAAGGCCATCCTTGCGGATGGCCTCTTGGCTTAATTGATGCTTGGCAGTGTCCTACTCTCGCATGGGGAGACCCCACACTACCATCGGCGCTACGGCGTTTCACTTCTGAGTTCGGCATGGGGTCAGGTGGGACCACCGCGCTATTGCCGCCAAGCAAATTCTTTTGATTCTTTTCTTTCTGCCGAACTTCTAAACCACTTAAATAAAGTGGTGCTGATACCCAGAGTCGAACTGGGGACCTCACCCTTACCAAGGGTGCGCTCTACCAACTGAGCCATATCAGCACACTAATTTGATGCCTGGCAGTGTCCTACTCTCGCATGGGGAGACCCCACACTACCATCGGCGCTACGGCGTTTCACTTCTGAGTTCGGCATGGGGTCAGGTGGGACCACCGCGCTATTGCCGCCAGGCAAATTCTGTTTCATTCTTGGCCGTTACTTTCGTAACCACCAGAACCAATCTCGGAACGTCGCTGAAAATTGTCGTCTACTCTAAAACACCTTTGGTGTTGTAAGGTTAAGCCTCACGGATCATTAGTACTGGTTAGCTCAATGCATCGCTGCACTTACACACCCAGCCTATCAACGTCTTAGTCTTAAACGTTCCTTCAGGGGCCTTAAAGGCCCAGGGAAGACTCATCTCGAGGCAAGTTTCGCGCTTAGATGCTTTCAGCGCTTATCTTTTCCGCACTTAGCTACCGGGCAGTGCCATTGGCATGACAACCCGAACACCAGTGGTGCGTTCACTCCGGTCCTCTCGTACTAGGAGCAACCCCTCTCAATCTTCCAACGCCCACGGCAGATAGGGACCGAACTGTCTCACGACGTTCTAAACCCAGCTCGCGTACCACTTTAAATGGCGAACAGCCATACCCTTGGGACCTACTTCAGCCCCAGGATGTGATGAGCCGACATCGAGGTGCCAAACACCGCCGTCGATATGAACTCTTGGGCGGTATCAGCCTGTTATCCCCGGAGTACCTTTTATCCGTTGAGCGATGGCCCTTCCATTCAGAACCACCGGATCACTAAGACCTACTTTCGTACCTGCTCGAGCCGTCACTCTCGCAGTCAAGCTAGCTTATGCCTTTGCACTAACCTCACGATGTCCGACCGTGATTAGCTAACCTTCGTGCTCCTCCGTTACTCTTTGGGAGGAGACCGCCCCAGTCAAACTACCCACCAGACACTGTCCTCACCCCGGATTACGGGGCCGAGTTAGAACATCAAACATTAAAGGGTGGTATTTCAAGGTTGGCTCCATGCAGACTGGCGTCCACACTTCAAAGCCTCCCACCTATCCTACACATCAAGGCTCAATGTTCAGTGTCAAGCTATAGTAAAGGTTCACGGGGTCTTTCCGTCTTGCCGCGGGTACACTGCATCTTCACAGCGAGTTCAATTTCACTGAGTCTCGGGTGGAGACAGCCTGGCCATCATTACGCCATTCGTGCAGGTCGGAACTTACCCGACAAGGAATTTCGCTACCTTAGGACCGTTATAGTTACGGCCGCCGTTTACTGGGGCTTCGATCAAGAGCTTCGCCTTGCGGCTGACCCCATCAATTAACCTTCCAGCACCGGGCAGGCGTCACACCGTATACGTCCACTTTCGTGTTTGCACAGTGCTGTGTTTTTATTAAACAGTTGCAGCCAGCTGGTATCTGCGACTGGCTTCAGCTCCGAGAGCAAGTCTCTTCACCTACGCGCCAGCGTGCCTTCTCCCGAAGTTACGGCACCATTTTGCCTAGTTCCTTCACCCGAGTTCTCTCAAGCGCCTTGGTATTCTCTACCTGACCACCTGTGTCGGTTTGGGGTACGATTTGATGTTACCTGATGCTTAGAGGCTTTTCCTGGAAGCAGGGCATCAACTACTTCTGCACCGTAGTGCATCGTCATCACGCCTCAGGGTTGATAGCGTTCCGGATTTACCAGGAACACCCCCCTACACGCTTAAACCGGGACAACCGTCGCCCGGCTAGCCTAGCCTTCTCCGTCCCCCCTTCGCAGTAACACCGAGTACAGGAATATTAACCTGTTTCCCATCGACTACGCCTTTCGGCCTCGCCTTAGGGGTCGACTCACCCTGCCCCGATTAACGTTGGACAGGAACCCTTGGTCTTCCGGCGAGCGGGTTTTTCACCCGCTTTATCGTTACTTATGTCAGCATTCGCACTTCTGATACCTCCAGCAAACCTCACAGTTCACCTTCAACGGCTTACAGAACGCTCCCCTACCCAACAACGCCTAAGCGTCGCTGCCGCAGCTTCGGTGCATGGTTTAGCCCCGTTACATCTTCCGCGCAGGCCGACTCGACCAGTGAGCTATTACGCTTTCTTTAAATGATGGCTGCTTCTAAGCCAACATCCTGGCTGTCTATGCCTTCCCACATCGTTTCCCACTTAACCATGACTTTGGGACCTTAGCTGGCGGTCTGGGTTGTTTCCCTCTTCACGACGGACGTTAGCACCCGCCGTGTGTCTCCCGTGATAACATTCTTCGGTATTCGGAGTTTGCATCGGTTTGGTAAGCCGGGATGGCCCCCTAGCCGAAACAGTGCTCTACCCCCGAAGATGAGTTCACGAGGCGCTACCTAAATAGCTTTCGGGGAGAACCAGCTATCTCCCGGTTTGATTGGCCTTTCACCCCCAGCCACAAGTCATCCGCTAATTTTTCAACATTAGTCGGTTCGGTCCTCCAGTTAGTGTTACCCAACCTTCAACCTGCCCATGGCTAGATCACCGGGTTTCGGGTCTATACCTTGCAACTATTCGCCCAGTTAAGACTCGGTTTCCCTACGGCTCCCCTATACGGTTAACCTTGCTACAAAATATAAGTCGCTGACCCATTATACAAAAGGTACGCAGTCACACCACGAAGGTGCTCCCACTGCTTGTACGTACACGGTTTCAGGTTCTATTTCACTCCCCTCGCCGGGGTTCTTTTCGCCTTTCCCTCACGGTACTGGTTCACTATCGGTCAGTCAGGAGTATTTAGCCTTGGAGGATGGTCCCCCCATATTCAGACAGGATGTCACGTGTCCCGCCCTACTCATCGAACTCACAATTAATGCATTTTAGTGTACGGGGCTATCACCCTTTGCTGCGCGACTTTCCAGACGCTTCCACTAACACAAGAACTGATTCAGGTTCTGGGCTGTTCCCCGTTCGCTCGCCGCTACTAGGGGAATCTCGGTTGATTTCTTTTCCTCGGGTACTTAGATGTTTCAGTTCCCCCGGTTCGCCTCGTATGGCTATGTATTCACCATACGATAGTGTGTCGAAACACACTGGGTTTCCCCATTCGGGTATTGCCGGTTATAACGGTTCATATCACCTTACCGACACTTTTCGCAGATTAGCACGCCCTTCATCGCCTCTGACTGCCTAGGCATCCACCGTGTACGCTTAGTCACTTAACCTCACAACCCGAAGGTGTTTCTGTAAACAGAGACACTGTCGCGCTGTTTATTTGAGAGACTCTATGACAGGTTAATCCTTACCCCAATATTTCTACGGAGGGATAAGTTTCAGCTGTCATGTTTCAATTTTCAGCTTGTTCCAGATTGTTAAAGAGCAAAATACTTCGCAGCATACTGTTGCCAGTACACTCTGAAGTATTATCAAGGACCATATGGATATGGTGGAGCTAAGCGGGATCGAACCGCTGACCTCCTGCGTGCAAGGCAGGCGCTCTCCCAGCTGAGCTATAGCCCCATACAGTCACTTGCAGAAACCTTTATTTACCACTCGCTCAGGCAAGGCATGCTCACTGGACGTTTACGGTGTAAACGTATCGCGTGCAACGCAGCACAAGTGCGAATTTGGTAGGCCTGAGTGGACTTGAACCACCGACCTCACCCTTATCAGGGGTGCGCTCTAACCACCTGAGCTACAAGCCTATAAAGGTATTTCTGCTCGTTACTTTTTCATCAGACAATCTGTGTGGACACTGCACTCAACTGCATATCTTTAGGTAAGGAGGTGATCCAACCGCAGGTTCCCCTACGGTTACCTTGTTACGACTTCACCCCAGTCATGAATCACAAAGTGGTAAGCGCCCTCCCGAAGGTTAAGCTACCTACTTCTTTTGCAACCCACTCCCATGGTGTGACGGGCGGTGTGTACAAGGCCCGGGAACGTATTCACCGTAGCATTCTGATCTACGATTACTAGCGATTCCGACTTCACGGAGTCGAGTTGCAGACTCCGATCCGGACTACGACATACTTTATGAGGTCCGCTTGCTCTCGCGAGTTCGCTTCTCTTTGTATATGCCATTGTAGCACGTGTGTAGCCCTACTCGTAAGGGCCATGATGACTTGACGTCATCCCCACCTTCCTCCGGTTTATCACCGGCAGTCTCCTTTGAGTTCCCACCATTACGTGCTGGCAACAAAGGATAAGGGTTGCGCTCGTTGCGGGACTTAACCCAACATTTCACAACACGAGCTGACGACAGCCATGCAGCACCTGTCTCACAGTTCCCGAAGGCACCAATCCATCTCTGGAAAGTTCTGTGGATGTCAAGAGTAGGTAAGGTTCTTCGCGTTGCATCGAATTAAACCACATGCTCCACCGCTTGTGCGGGCCCCCGTCAATTCATTTGAGTTTTAACCTTGCGGCCGTACTCCCCAGGCGGTCGACTTAACGCGTTAGCTCCGGAAGCCACGCCTCAAGGGCACAACCTCCAAGTCGACATCGTTTACAGCGTGGACTACCAGGGTATCTAATCCTGTTTGCTCCCCACGCTTTCGCACCTGAGCGTCAGTCTTTGTCCAGGGGGCCGCCTTCGCCACCGGTATTCCTCCAGATCTCTACGCATTTCACCGCTACACCTGGAATTCTACCCCCCTCTACAAGACTCTAGCTTGCCAGTTTCAAATGCAGTTCCCAAGTTAAGCTCGGGGATTTCACATCTGACTTAACAAACCGCCTGCGTGCGCTTTACGCCCAGTAATTCCGATTAACGCTTGCACCCTCCGTATTACCGCGGCTGCTGGCACGGAGTTAGCCGGTGCTTCTTCTGCGAGTAACGTCAATGAACAGTGCTATTAACACCGAACCCTTCCTCCTCGCTGAAAGTGCTTTACAACCCGAAGGCCTTCTTCACACACGCGGCATGGCTGCATCAGGCTTGCGCCCATTGTGCAATATTCCCCACTGCTGCCTCCCGTAGGAGTCTGGACCGTGTCTCAGTTCCAGTGTGGCTGGTCATCCTCTCAGACCAGCTAGGGATCGTCGCCTAGGTGAGCCATTACCTCACCTACTAGCTAATCCCATCTGGGCACATCCGATGGTGTGAGGCCCGAAGGTCCCCCACTTTGGTCCGAAGACGTTATGCGGTATTAGCTACCGTTTCCAGTAGTTATCCCCCTCCATCGGGCAGTTTCCCAGACATTACTCACCCGTCCGCCGCTCGTCACCCAGGAGCAAGCTCCCTGTGCTACCGCTCGACTTGCATGTGTTAGGCCTGCCGCCAGCGTTCAATCTGAGCCATGATCAAACTCTTCAATTAAAAGCTTGATTTGCTGCAACTCGTGCAGCGATGCTCGAAAATTAACTTTCGTAATAATTCATTCGCATGAATTACTGCTTGGTCACTCTTCAAGACTTGATATTTTTTTGCTACCGAAGTAGCTGGATATCGTCTTGTGAGTGCCCACACAGATTGTCTGATAAATTGTTAAAGAGCAGTGAGTTACGCGCTTTCGCTTGCTAACTCGAGGTGGCGTATATTACGCTTTCCTCTTTCAGAGTCAACCTTAATTTCAGGTTTTTTTCTCTGCGACCCCCGGAGACTCTGTGAAGTTGTTCACATGTTCCGTGTCGATGGAGGCGCATTATAGGGAGTTCCACGCAGGCCGCAACAGGTATTTTCAACAAAAATCACCGTTTGCTGCATTCCACAGCAAAACCCGTCCTTATACCCGGTTATGCACTAACTTATCCACAGAACGCATTTGGTCGGAAAATTTACGAGCGCCACGCAAACGTTTTCGCTACAATTCCCCGCGACGAAACAATCCCCGTTTTTATCGGGGCGCTACCTGAATCTGTTCCTGTCCTTCTCTATATAGGAAGAAATCCCCTCTATATAAGAAGCAACAAGGTGGAGATCCACGTAACGCTCTTTTATTGCGACTCAAAGCCAAGGGATAAAACCATGCAACAACCTCGTCCAATCCGCCGGGCCCTGCTCAGCGTGTCCGACAAAGCCGGAATCGTTGAATTCGCCGAAGCCCTCTCCCAGAGAGGCGTCGAATTACTCTCCACCGGTGGCACTGCCCGCCTACTGGCCGATGCCGGTCTGCCTGTTACCGAAGTTTCCGACTACACCGGCTTCCCGGAGATGATGGACGGACGAGTCAAAACCCTGCACCCGAAAGTGCACGGTGGCATTCTGGGCCGTCGCGGCCAGGACGATGCCATCATGGAACAACATGCGATCCAACCGATCGATATGGTTGTGGTAAACCTGTATCCCTTCGCGCAAACCGTCGCTCGCCCAGATTGCTCGCTGGAAGACGCCGTAGAGAATATCGATATCGGTGGCCCAACCATGGTGCGCTCGGCCGCCAAGAACCATAAAGACGTGGCCATCGTGGTCAAGAGCAGTGACTACGCCGCAGTGATCACCGAGATGGATAACAACAACGGTTCACTGTTGTACCCAACCCGTTTCGACCTGGCGATCAAAGCGTTTGAGCATACCGCCGCCTATGACAGCATGATCGCCAACTACTTTGGTACCCTGGTGCCGCCTTATCACGGTGAAACCGCAGAACCTTCCGGCCGCTTCCCACGTACGCTGAACCTGAACTACATCAAGAAGCAGGATATGCGCTACGGTGAAAACAGCCACCAGCAGGCCGCCTTCTATATAGAAGAGAATGTGCAGGAGGCCTCCGTGGCCACCGCCGACCAGCTACAGGGTAAAGCACTTTCCTACAACAACATCGCCGATACCGATGCGGCGCTGGAATGTGTGAAAGAATTTGCCGAACCAGCCTGCGTAATCGTCAAGCATGCCAACCCTTGTGGCGTTGCTATCGGTGAGAACCTGTTTGCCGCCTATGAGCGCGCCTACCAAACCGATCCAACCTCGGCCTTTGGTGGCATTATTGCCTTCAACCGTGAACTGGATGCCAAAACGGCACAGGCGATCATCAGCCGTCAGTTTGTTGAAGTCATCATCGCGCCAAGCATCAGTGAAGAAGCCCGCACTCTGCTGGCAGCGAAACAGAACGTACGCGTGCTGGCCTGTGGCCAATGGCAACAGCGCATCGCCGGGCTGGACTTTAAACGCGTCAACGGTGGTCTGTTAGTACAGGATCGCGATCTGGGTATGGTGACCGAAGCCGATTTGCGCGTGGTATCCGAGCGCCAGCCAACCGCTCAGGAGCTGCGTGATGCGCTGTTCTGCTGGAAAGTGGCCAAGTTCGTCAAATCCAACGCCATCGTCTATGCGCGCGACAACATGACCATCGGCATAGGCGCCGGGCAGATGAGCCGCGTTTACTCCGCCAAGATCGCCGGGATCAAAGCCGCTGACGAAGGGCTGGAAGTCAAAGGCTCCGCCATGGCGTCTGACGCCTTCTTCCCGTTCCGTGACGGTATTGATGCGGCTGCAGCGGTGGGTATTACCTGCGTGATCCAGCCGGGTGGTTCGATTCGTGATGATGAAGTGATTGCGGCGGCCAACGAACACGGCATCGCGATGATCTTCACCGACATGCGCCACTTCCGCCATTAATCCCTTTTGCTGCGTGCGCTCAATGCGCACGCCGTTTATGGAGCACCTGATGAATATTTTAATTATTGGCAACGGCGGGCGTGAACATGCGCTGGCCTGGAAAGCGGCCCAATCGCCATTGGCAGATACGGTTTACGTGGCCCCAGGTAATGCGGGTACCGCATTGGAAAGCAATCTGACCAACGTCGATATCGCCCCAACCGATATCCCGGCGCTGGTTGCCTTTGCCAAGGACAACGCCATCGGCCTGACCATTGTAGGCCCGGAAGCGCCGCTGGTGATCGGTGTGGTAGATGCCTTCCAGGCTGCCGGGTTGAAAATCTTTGGCCCGTCGCAGGCCGCAGCACAGCTTGAAGGCTCCAAAGCCTTTACCAAGGATTTCCTGGCTCGCCACGCTATCCCAAGCGCTGCATACCAGAACTTTACCGAAGTGGAACCCGCCTTGGCCTACGTACGCCGCCAAGGTGCACCGATTGTCATCAAGGCAGATGGCCTGGCGGCAGGCAAAGGCGTGATCGTCGCGATGACGTTGCAGGAAGCCGAAGACGCCATTCAGGATATGCTGGCAGGTAATGCATTTGGTGACGCCGGGCATCGCATCGTGGTTGAGGAGTTCCTGACAGGCGAAGAAGCCAGCTTTATCGTCATGGTCGATGGTAAGAATGTGGTGCCAATGGCCACCAGCCAGGATCATAAACGTGTCGGTGACGGCGATACCGGCCCGAATACCGGCGGCATGGGCGCCTACTCGCCAGCGCCAGTGGTGACGGATGAAATCCACCAGCGCGTAATGGACCAGGTGATCTGGCCAACCGTGCGCGGCATGGCAGCGGAAGGCAACACCTATGTCGGCTTCCTGTACGCTGGCCTGATGATTGCTGAGGATGGTCAACCCAAGGTGATCGAATTCAACTGCCGCTTTGGCGACCCGGAAACGCAGCCGATCATGCTGCGCCTGCGCTCCGATCTGGTTGAACTCTGCCTGGCTGGGGCCGAAGGCAAGCTGGATGAGAAGACTTCCGAATGGGATGAACGCCCTGCTCTCGGCGTGGTGTTGGCGGCTGGCGGCTATCCTGCGGATTATCGCCAAGGGGATGTGATCCACGGCTTGCCTCAGCAAGAAGATGCCAATGGCAAAGTGTTCCATGCCGGAACGCGTATGCAAGGGAATGACGTCGTGACCAACGGCGGGCGCGTGTTGTGCGTAACGGCATTGGGCGCAACGGTAGCTCAAGCTCAGCAGTTAGCCTATCAGCTAGCGGAAGGTATTCAGTGGCAAGACAGTTTCTGCCGCAAGGATATTGGCTACCGTGCTATCGCACGCGAAAAGTAATAGGTATTGATTATCTAGACGGCGCAGCATGCAGCGCCCCTACGTGTCGCTCGGTGGCGTTTTAAAAGTCTCAGGCTCTGTTCGCAGGGCCTTTTTTATGCGCTACAGGGTGTCTTTGGTCGGTTCCCAACTGCAGAAGTCATTGTTTGCCACCAGCAACAGCTCACGACCTTCCGGCCCATCCAACCAGGCTACGTTCACTGGCTGACTGCTGTTGGCCGCACGCCGCATGATCCACTCTTCGGCCTGTTGATCCAAACCTGGCTTCACGACTTCGCCATTACACAGCTTCACCGCACCCTGCTGCCAGTGCCCCTGTAACAGCCGTACTCGACCGGCATTAAGCGCATCGCTCAATTCCAGTATCCGCCGTGCCTGATATTGATAGAGCACGACTTCATCGTTGGAGAGCTTCTGGCGCTGCGTGGCCAATTGGCGCTGCATAAAGCTGACGGTACCGTTGGCGGTGAAACGCAGTTGAATGGAGTCGCGATCGCCATCGGCATCGGTGCGTTTGATTTGGTACAACACGCCGCGTTGATATTCATACAGCGTTGTGACGGTACCCGGCCCGCGATAAGGGCTGTAGACACTCAACAGCGCCACTGGCCGCTGCTGGCCGTCATCCATCCGCCACACCCGCATTACCCCCTGATCGGCCACAAAGCCGCTGGCGGTAAAGGTTGGCGGGGCAGAACGGAAACTACAAGCACTCAAGGCAGCAACAACCGTCACCGCCATGAGTGCCCGTTGAATAAACAAAAGGGGCGCCAACGCCCCCCTGTTTAAACCTTTCTGCAACACGCGATTAAGACTTAACCGCGTCTTTCAGTGCTTTACCAGAAACGAACGCAGGCACGTTAGCTGCTGCGATTTTGATTTCTTTACCAGTCTGTGGGTTGCGGCCAGTGCGCTCGCTACGATGGTTTACCTTGAAAGTACCGAAACCAACCAATTGTACTGCATCACCTTCTTTCAGGGACTCAGTAATGGCAGCCAGGGTAGATTCCAGAGCCAGCTTAGCTTGAGCCTTGGAAAGGTCAGCCTTCTCTGCGATTACATCAATCAGTTGAGTCTTGTTCATAAGTTATCCTTACAGTGTGTTTATCGTTTGCAAAGCATCGAGTGCGACGGATATGCCGATGGACAGCACTCTCCTGCATACACGCACCGATAGCCACTTTTTTTTCGCCCCCCAAATGTAGACCAGACAGGGTGCGGATGTGAAGCCTTAAGGCACGACAAATCAGACGTTAAATCACGTTTTCTTGCCTTATTGCGTTAAATTTATCCCAATGTTACTCACCGCGGCCTCGCGCAGGTCAGATCGTAACCCTTTGATCAGATCCAGATCACGCTCTTCGCAGGCGGCCAACAGGCGGAAAATCTCCCATTGAATGTCCCATTCTTCCTCAACGGCAGGCAGAATTTTCAGCTCTTCGTCGGTCATTTCTTTGCCAGCTTGGGTCATTTCCAACATCGCCACGGTGCGAATTGAGGTTTCGCTGATGGCAATGGCGTGCTCCAACGTCTCTCCGCTGAGGCGCGAATGGATCAATTCCCCTAATGCAATGCAGGCATCGATCGCTGGGTAAACGCCGTAAAGATCGTAATCTTCTGCCGACGGGATCGCCTCTTCCAACTTTTCCAACTGGCTGTCAAAGTTGACCTTGGCGTCTTTCACCACCAGCGTTTCCCAGACCAAGTCCAGGATACGGCGATAAACGGCCGGGTCGCCAAACTCCGTCTGCAGACAGAACATCTGGTAATTCGGGTACATACGCTCGCACAGGCAGGCCATAAAGGTCAAATGCTGCCAGCTTTCCAGCTTTTCCAAGCGTAAATGAATCGGGTTACGTAGCATGGTCTACTCTCTTACTCATTATCTGCCGCGCAGTGTACCCGAAATCGCTCATTACGACACCTCTGGATGCTGCTGTAACCAGCGTACAAAGGCCGGGCGGCGTGAGGCAATGGCATCGGCCCACCGCGTGGGCTCCGGCAAACGGTAGCCTGCCATGCAGCGTTGCACCCAGGCCAAAGCGCTGTCGGTGCTCACGCGATGGCCCGTGGCGATAAATAACGGATTACAGCGCTCTTTGCTGCGCCATACCCATCCCAGCTGTTCGCCCTTGTCCTCCAGCGAGGCCAGCGAGCCAACGGTAGCGTCCAACGGGGAAAATTTACCACATAAACGCTTCTTGGCCACGCCAATGGTCGGCACGTTGACCAGCAGGCCAAAGTGGCTGGCAACCCCCAGACGTCTTGGATGGGAAATACCATGGCCATCGACAAAGATCAGGTCGGGCTTCTGTTGCAGTTGCTCCCAGGCGGCGATCAGCGCAGGGTACTCGCGAAACGAGAGAAATCCGGGGATATAGGGCATGGTGGTGCTGATACGGGCGATCTGATACTCCACCAGCTCGAGCGAAGGATAGCGCAGGATAGCAATGGCGGCGCGTGTTACCGCGCCTTCTTGTTCAAAACCGACATCCGCACCGGCGATAAACGCCGGTGGGTCTTGCAGAAAATCATCGTGACGAATGACTTCCCCGGCACGCCGTAGCTGTTCGGCGCGCAGAGCCTGAGTATCAATCACAGCGTCTCCTTGCGGTTTAGCGGTGGTATTTGGCCGACAGCGCATGCACCGCTTCAACGAAGGCCCCGGCATGTTCCGGTGGCACGTCTTGATGAATACCGTGGCCAAGGTTGAAGACATGACCTTCGCCCTGGCCAAAACCGGCCAGAATGGTTTCCACTTCCTGGGCGATGCGTTCCGGTGCGGCATACAGCATGGAAGGATCCATATTCCCCTGTAGCGCGACTTTATCGCCCACACGGCGGCGCGCGTCGGCAATATCGGTGGTCCAATCCAGGCCCAGCGCATCGCACCCCGTGGCCGCCATCGCTTCCAGCCACTGGCCGCCGCCTTTGGTGAACAGCGTCACCGGCACCCGGCGTCCGTCATTTTCACGCAGCAGGCCATCGACGATTTTATGCATATAGTGCAGTGAGAACTCGCGATAATCACGGCCCGTCAGCACGCCGCCCCAGGTATCGAATACCATTACGGACTGCGCCCCGGCCTTGATCTGGGCATTGAGATACAGGATCACGCTGTCCGCCAGCTTATCCAGCAGCAAATGCAGCGTCTGCGGCTCGGCATACATCATTTTCTTCAGCTTGGTGAATGCCTTGCTGCTGCCGCCTTCGACCATATAGGTCGCCAACGTCCACGGGCTGCCGGAGAAACCGATCAGTGGCACTTCACCCTTCAATTCACGGCGGATGGTACGCACCGCGTTCATGACATAGCCCAGCTCGTCTTCCGGATCGAATGCAGGCAGCTTCTCTACATCGGCACGGCAGGTGATTGGCGAAGAAAAACGCGGGCCTTCCCCGGTTTCGAAATAGAGCCCAAGCCCCATGGCATCGGGAATGGTGAGAATGTCGGAGAACAGGATGGCGGCGTCCAGTGCATAACGGCGCAGGGGCTGTAATGTCACCTCGCAGGCCAGTTCGGCATTTTTGCACAGCGACATGAAATCCCCGGCCTGAGCACGGGTGGCTTTGTACTCTGGCAAATAACGACCGGCCTGGCGCATCATCCATACAGGGGTGAGATCCACCGGCTGGCGCAGCAGCGCACGCAGGTAGCGATCGTTCTTCAACTCATTCATTTCTTGGGCTCCCTTGATTATCTGCCGCCATTGTACATTATTCTGCCCGACACAGCGCCACGGTGTCCTCAATCAGGCGGCGTGCCACGGTACCAGGTGGTGGCAGCATCGGCAGTTGGTCATAGCGATACCAGCCCGCATTGAGCAACTCCTTCGGATCGTGGCGCAGTTCACCGCCCTGATACTCGGCCATAAACGCCATCATCAGCGAATGAGGGAACGGCCAGGGCTGCGAGGTGACGTAGCGCAGGTTGGTAATGGCGATATTGCTTTCTTCCATCACCTCGCGCGCTACGGCCTGCTCCAGGGTTTCCCCCACCTCCACAAACCCCGCCAGCACGGTATGGATCCCCCCACGGTGGCGCACATGTTGTGCCAGCAGGATCTCGTCTTTGCGGCGGATAGCGACAATCACACAAGGGGCAATCTGCGGATAATAACGTTCGCGACAGTTATCACACAGGCAGGCGCTTTCGGTACGGCTGAGGTGCATCTCATGGCCGCAGTAGCCACAGAACCGGTGCGAGCGATAAAAGTCGGCCAGCTGTACGCCGCGTCCGGCGAGTTGGAACAGGCCACGATCGAGACTGAGCAGTTGCCGCACCGATCCCATCTCTTTCGGCATCGGTTGGCGCACCAGCCAGACCGGTGCTCCCTCCCATTCGCCAATTTGCCGAGCAGGCTGGCCTTGCAATGAAAATAGTGCGGCAGAACCAAACGGCAATTCACCGTTTGGTAACCAAATTTTGCTTTCATGGCTGACGATCCACCAGCCATTTTCGTTACCCGTTAATGCAAGTTCCATATGTTGTTGCACAACCTCTGCTTCACTGGCAATCTAGGAATGCTCTTTGTTACATTTTATTAACTTACCACTTTTTCTTTCTCTTACACACGGAGTCAATCATGCTAAACCGATTGGAAAGCCTGACTCAGCGCGTTGGTGGCAGTAATGAATTAGTCGATCAATGGCTGCAGGCACGTAAGCAGCTGCTGGTTACCTACTGCAGTTTAGTCGGCATTAAACCCAACAAAGAAAAGCATACGCCGCTCAATGAAAAAGCGCTGGAGAACTTTTGCCAGAATCTGGTGGATTATCTCTCTGCCGGGCATTTTCACATTTATGACAAAATTATCAAACAAGTGGAAGGCTCCGCCAGCCCCAAGATGGCGCTAGCCACCAAGTTCTACCCAAAATTACAGGCCAATACCGAAGCCGTGATGGCGTTCCATGACCGCTACACTGAAGTCGTTATCGATCAGGATGTGTGTGAAGAACTCAATCAGGCGCTGTCAGATATCGGCGAAGCCCTGGCATCACGTTTCGCCTTGGAAGATCAGTTAATCCAGTTGGCGGCAGAAACTTGGCAGCAGGGCCAACCGGGCACTAGCAATACTGAATCGCTATCACACCCAGCCTGATTTTGATCTCTATCTCCCTATAGATTTCAAGTCGTAGCTAGGCAGCCAACAACGCTACGGCTTGAAAGATGACGGGGGAGGGCTTGTGGTTTTTGTTGACCCTCTTATACTGAGGACTCTTGTCGGAGTGCCTAGCGCTGATTTTTCATTAAATTAGCCAGGCTGAGACCGTTAATTCGGGATCCGCGGAACCTGATCGGGTTAATACCCGCGAAGGGAACAAGAGTAATCTATCGCCATAGGCAAGATGCTCCCGCCAGGGGCTGTGCCTGCCTTACCGGCTACCATCATTACTCCCTCCGAGCTCCAGACAAGCAATTTTCCACACATCACTCCACTGATAGGAATTTGCTATGTCTACCGTGAACAAACCTCGTGCCCGTAAACAACAGCGTGACCAAGCGCAAGATTTTATCGACTCTCTGCAAGGCGTCACCTTCCCCAACTCACAGCGGATCTATCTCGCGGGTTCGCGCAGCGATATCCAGGTACCGATGCGTGAGATCCAGCTCAGCCCGACGCTGATTGGCGGCAACAAAGACCAGCCCCAATATGAACAGAACGAAGCCATCCCGGTGTATGACACCGCAGGGCCGTATGGCGATCCGCAGGCGGTGCTCGACGTACATCGTGGTTTGGCCAAAGTACGAGCGGGCTGGATCGCCGAACGTGCCGATACCGAAGCGTTAAGCGGCGTCAGTTCCGGCTTCACCCAACAACGACTGGCCGATGTTGGGTTAGACCATCTGCGCTTTGAACATCTGCCGCTGCCCCGTAAAGCCCTGCCGGGTAAATGTGTTACGCAGTTGCATTACGCGCGCGCCGGTATTGTCACCCCAGAGATGGAATTTATCGCCATTCGCGAAAATATGGGCCGTGAGCGCATTCGTGGCGAAGTACTGCGCCACCAGCATCCCGGCCAAAGTTGGGGCGCAAATCTGCCGGAGAACATCACGCCGGAATTTGTGCGCCAGGAAGTGGCCTCAGGCCGCGCCATCATCCCCGCCAACATCAACCACCCGGAATCCGAACCGATGATTATTGGCCGTAATTTCCTGGTGAAGGTGAATGCCAATATCGGCAACTCGGCGGTCACCTCTTCGATCGAAGAGGAAGTCGAGAAGTTAGTATGGTCAACCCGCTGGGGCGCTGACACCGTGATGGATCTCTCCACTGGCCGCTATATCCACGAAACCCGTGAATGGATCCTGCGCAACAGCCCGGTGCCGATCGGCACAGTACCAATCTATCAGGCGTTGGAGAAAGTGAATGGCGTGGCAGAGAACCTGACCTGGGAAATGTTCCGCGATACCTTGCTGGAACAGGCTGAGCAAGGCGTCGATTACTTCACCATTCACGCTGGGGTGTTGCTGCGTTATGTGCCGATGACCGCCAAACGCCTAACCGGCATTGTCTCCCGTGGTGGCTCGATCATGGCGAAGTGGTGCCTGTCGCATCATCAGGAGAACTTCCTCTATCAGCACTTCCGCGAGATCTGCGAAATTTGCGCCGCTTACGATGTCTCGCTGTCACTCGGCGACGGCCTGCGCCCAGGCTCGATCCAGGATGCCAATGACGAAGCGCAATTCGCTGAGCTGCATACGCTGGGCGAACTGACCAAGATTGCCTGGGAATATGACGTACAGGTGATGATCGAAGGCCCAGGCCACGTGCCGATGCAGATGATCCGCCGCAACATGACCGAGGAGCTGGAACATTGCCATGAAGCACCGTTCTATACGCTGGGGCCATTGACCACCGATATCGCTCCGGGTTACGACCATTTTACTTCCGGGATCGGCGCGGCAATGATCGGCTGGTTCGGCTGCGCGATGCTTTGCTACGTGACGCCGAAGGAGCATCTGGGGCTGCCTAACAAAGAAGACGTGAAACAGGGGCTGATCACCTACAAGATCGCCGCTCACGCCGCCGACTTGGCGAAAGGCCATCCAGGTGCACAGATCCGCGATAACGCCATGTCCAAGGCGCGCTTTGAATTCCGTTGGGAAGATCAGTTCAACCTGGCGCTGGATCCACAAACCGCCCGCGCCTATCACGACGAAACGCTGCCGCAAGAATCCGGCAAGATTGCCCACTTTTGCTCCATGTGTGGGCCGAAGTTCTGCTCGATGAAGATTTCCCAGGAAGTGCGTGACTATGCCGCCGCACAAGAGGCCGCCAAACCGATCGAAGTGCAACTGACCGGGATGGAGAAAATGTCGGCTGAATTCCGCTCACGCGGCAGCGAGCTGTACCACAGTGCGGCCAATTTGCAGGAGGAGATAAATAATGACTAACCTCACCTCTCCCTTCCCTGCAACACCGCACAGGCTGGGTTTATACCCGGTCGTCGACAGCGTTGAATGGATCGCCCGCCTGCTGGAGGCAGGCGTTACCACTATCCAACTACGCATCAAAGATCTGCCAGACGAGCAAGTGGAGGCGGACATTGCCGCCGCTATCGCCCTTGGCAAGCGCTATCAGGCCCGGCTGTTTATCAATGATTATTGGCGGTTGGCGATTAAGCATGATGCCTACGGCGTCCACCTGGGGCAGGAAGATTTGGACACCACCGATCTGGCAGCTATCCATCGTGCGGGATTGCGCTTGGGCGTTTCCACCCATGACGATGCTGAGCTGGCCCGGGCGATCGCCGTCAAACCTTCCTATATCGCACTGGGGCATATCTTCCCAACGCAAACCAAGGAGATGCCCTCTGAGCCGCAAGGCTTGACCGAGTTACGACGCCACGTCGCCGGATTACAGGAGTATCCCACAGTAGCCATTGGCGGGATCAGCATCGAGCGCGTCCCCGCCGTGCTGGCCTGCGGCGTTGGCAGCGTGGCCGTGGTCAGCGCCATCACCCAGGCACCAGACTGGCGCGCCGCTACGGCAACACTGCTGCAGCTGATTGAAGGCAAGGAGTCATGCGATGCTCAATGACCAAGAGTTCTTGCGCTACAGCCGGCAACTGCTGCTGGAAGACGTCGGCCCCGAGGGGCAGGAAAAGCTGAAACAAGCCACAGTGCTGATCGTCGGATTAGGAGGGTTAGGCTCTCCGGCAGCGCTATATCTCGCTGCCGCTGGCGTTGGTACCTTGCTGTTGGCCGATGATGACCAACTGCACATTACCAATCTGCAACGGCAAATTCTCTACCGCACCGGTGATATCGCCACCAGCAAGGCTCAGTTGGCAAAGAACCATTTGCAAGCACTGAACCCTCTGGTGGAGTCGATCGCGCTGGAGCAACGCCTGCAAGGGGCAACGCTGAACGATGCCGTCGCCCGTGCCGATCTGGTGCTCGATTGCAGCGACAACATGGCCACCCGTCATGCGGTGAATGTCGCCTGCATCCAAGCCAGCGTGCCGTTGATCAGCGGCAGCGCAGTGGGGTTCAGCGGCCAGTTGCTGGTTATCGAGCCGCCGTATTCCCACGGTTGCTATGCCTGCCTCTACCCGGAACAAACCGAACCGCAGCGCAACTGCCGCACGGCGGGCGTGCTCGGCCCAGTCGTCGGTGTGATCGGAACTCTGCAGGCGCTGGAAGCGATAAAAATGCTGGCTGGGCTGCCCTCCTCCCTTAGCGGCAAGCTGCGCCTGTTCGACGGCAAGCAGCAAAGCTGGAGCACTCTGCAACTGAGCAAAGCCAGCACCTGCCCCCTCTGCGGAGAGCCAGCATGAAGATCACCCTCAACGATCAACCACTGGAGCTGGAGCAGCCGTTAAGCATTGACGCTTTGCTCGAACGGCTGGAACGCCACCAGCCAGGTAGCGCTTTGGCGATCAACCAGGTCATCAT
This sequence comes from Serratia sp. 3ACOL1, assembly GCF_003668775.1. Lineage (NCBI taxonomy): Bacteria > Pseudomonadati > Pseudomonadota > Gammaproteobacteria > Enterobacterales > Yersiniaceae > Serratia > Serratia sp. 3ACOL1. The sequence goes on from NZ_CP033055.1 coordinate 4,009,287, forward strand.
TCCACGCAGCGACTGGGCCACCCGTCAGGTGCAGGACGGTGATGATATCTTGCTGTTTCAAGCGATTGCCGGAGGCTGACATGCTGCAAATCGCCGATACCACCTTTACCTCACGCCTGTTTAGCGGCACGGGGAAATTCGCCACGCCCGAGTTAATGCTGGCTGCGCTACAGGCCTCCGGCTCACAACTGGTCACTATGGCGATGAAACGCGTCGACCTGCGCGGCGGGAATGACGCCATTCTGGCACCGCTGCAACGGTTGGGCGTGAAATTACTGCCCAACACTTCCGGGGCAAAAACGGCAGATGAGGCGGTGTTTGCCGCCCGGCTGGCGCGCGAAGCGCTGGGGACTCACTGGGTCAAACTGGAAATTCACCCAGAGGTTAAATACCTGCTGCCAGACCCGATCGAAACGCTCAAGGCGGCGGAGATCCTGGTCAAACAGGGCTTTGTGGTGCTGCCTTACTGCGGTGCCGATCCGGTGCTGTGTAAGCGGCTGGAGGAAGCGGGCTGTGCCGCCGTGATGCCACTCGGCGCGCCAATCGGTTCTAACCGTGGCTTACTGACCCGTGATTTCCTTGAGATCATTATTGAACAGGCCAAAGTGCCGGTAGTCATTGATGCCGGGATCGGTGCCCCAAGCCACGCGTTAGAGGCGATGGAACTGGGAGCCGATGCGGTACTGGTCAATACCGCCATCGCCGTGGCGCGGGATCCGGTGCAAATGGCCCAGGCTTTCCGCCTGGCGCTGGAGGCCGGAGAGTTAGCACGCAACTCCGGGCTAGGCAGCCGCCAGTCGATCGCCGCCGCATCCAGTCCGCTGACGGCGTTTCTCAGTCATTCAGAGGAGACATGCTGATGGCCAGTGATTTTAGCGAGCGCCTGCCAAGTTGGGATTGGGATGACCTGACGCTGCGTATTAACAGCAAAACTTCGCGTGACGTTGAGCAGGCACTGAATAGCCCCAAGCTGACGCGGGAGGATTTTATGGCGCTTATCTCCCCTGCCGCCGCTCCCTATCTGGAGCCCCTGGCGCAACGAGCACAGCAGCTCACCCGCCAGCGTTTCGGTAACGTGGTGAGCTTCTATGTGCCGTTATATCTTTCTAACCTGTGTGCCAACGACTGCACCTACTGCGGTTTTTCGATGAGTAACCACCTCAAGCGCAAAACGCTTGATGCGGCAGAGATCGAACGGGAATGCGCGGCTATCAAGGCATTAGGATTTGAGCACCTGCTGCTGGTGACCGGAGAACATCAGCGCAAAGTCGGCATGGATTATTTCCGCCAGCATCTGCCCGCCATTCGCCGTCATTTCAGTTCGCTGATGATGGAGGTGCAGCCTCTGGCACAACAAGACTACACCGAGCTGAAAACCCTTGGGCTGGACGGCGTATTGGTCTATCAGGAAACCTATCATCCCGCGACCTATCAGCAGCACCATCTGCGTGGCCAGAAACAGGATTTTCATTGGCGACTGAGTACGCCGGATCGTCTGGGGCGCGCCGGGATCGACAAGATCGGGCTAGGGGCGCTGATTGGGCTTTCCAGCAGTTGGCGCACGGACTGCTATCTGCTGGCAGAGCATCTGTTTTACCTGCAACAGACTTACTGGCAGAGCCGTTACTCGATCTCGTTCCCTCGCCTGCGGCCCTGTGCCGGGGGTATTGAGCCGGCCTCGATCATGAGTGAACCGCAACTGGTACAGTTGATCTGTGCTTTCCGGTTATTCGCTCCTGACGTGGAGCTTTCATTATCTACACGAGAGTCGGCCTTCTTCCGCGATCATATGATCCCGGTAGCCATCAACAGCGTCAGTGCCGGTTCCAAAACCCAGCCGGGTGGTTATGCCGACGATGTGCCGCCAGAGCTGGAACAGTTCGAACCGCACGACAGCCGAACTCCGCAGCAGGTGGCACAGGCGATAGGTGCCGCTGGGCTACAGCCGGTGTGGAAAGATTGGGATGATTATCTGGGACGCGCTACGCAACTACCTGCAACGGTTGCACCATCGAGCCAATAGGTCTGGAAACACTGCGCAAAGCCGCCAAGGCGAGCTGGCAGGGAGAAATGGCCTCGTTATAGTGGCGGTGTTGGCAAGCGTTCCTAAGCCAACCAAGGTTATCTCCCCCTCTTGATAACCTTGCTTACCAAACGCCGGAGCGTGCGGGGACTGGCCGCACGCTTCCGGTTCCTTGGTTGACTTTGCCTATAAAATATAACTTATACATTATTATAATCCATAGGTTATGTTGACTATTCACCTGTGGGGGCTTATATGTATGAATTGCTATTTCACCCCGAGGCAGAGAGCGAAATTTATGAGCTCGAACCTGTTATGCAGGCCAAGGCGCTTAAAGGACTTGAAAAGCTGGAAGCTAAAGGACCGGAACTGAAAGATGACAGTTAAAGGTATTAAATTTTCAGAAGTTAAAGCTAAATCTCTTGCTAATCATGAAGTTAGAAAGGCCTATGAGCAAGAAAGCCAGGAAGAGGAACTTCGCGCAGTCCTGATCGAAATGAAGTCTAAATCAGGACTGACAAGCACAGAGATCGCTGTACGAATGGGGGTCAGCCAACCCGCAGTGAGTCGGCTGGAGAGGAATGTTTCAAATGCAAGCCTCTCCACTTTACGACGATATGCAGCGGCTTGTGGAATGCGCATTAAACTGTCCCTTGGTTAAAAACACCCGCTAGCGCTACCTTTCCCTTTGTCGGGGCGCCGTATACTGCGCCCCTATAAACGTTTCAATCCGCCGTCTGGGGTTTCATACGCATACCTACAATGGCCGAAAGCAGGCACCCTAGCGCCAGATAGGCGGCAACCAGATGCCAGGAGCCGTCCATCAACTCCACCAGCAACACGGCAATAAACGGCGTGAAGCCACCACCGACCACGCTCGCGACCTGATAGCCTACTCCGGCTCCGCTATAGCGGTATGCCGTGCCGAACAGCTCGGTAAACATCGGCTGCTGCACGCTGACCAGCATGTCGTGCGCCATATTTCCCAGCATGATGGCAAAGAAGATAATCATCACCGTGTTACGGCTTTCCAGCGCCATGAAAAACGGTACCGTGCTGGCAACACCAATCAATGCTCCCGTCACGTAGATCCGCCGTCTGCCAAAGCTATCGGCCAAATAGGCAAAGCAAGGGATCGAGACACAGCTCACCGCCCCGACCAGCAAGCCAATATTCAGGAACAGATCCCGTGACAGGCCAAGATGGGTGGTTGAGTAGTTCATGGCAAAGGCCGTGACGATATACATCGTCAGCAGTTCGCCAAAGCGTAGGGCAATGATCAACAAGAAGGCTTTGGGATTCTGGCGCAGCGCCTCAAAGATCGGGAACTTGCGGATTTTCTCGGCCCGTTCGTGCAGCGTTTTATTGGCTTCAAACTCCTGTGACTCGTCCATGCCGTTACGGACCCACCAGGCAATGGCGACCAGCACCAGGCTGAACAGGAACGGCAAACGCCAGCCCCAGTTGATAAAGTCCTCATTGCTGGTGTAGTGGCTGACCAGGGAAACAGAACCAGTAGCCAACAGCAGCCCGACGCCAAAACCAATCTGTACGCCGCTGCTGTAAAAGGCTTTTCTCTTCTTAGGCGCGCTTTCTACCGCCAGCAAGGCAGCACCACCCCATTCACCACCCACAGCAAACCCTTGCACCGCTCGTAGCAGCACCAGCATGACCGGGGCCCACCAGCCGACCGAATCGAACGAGGGCAGCAGGCCGATCAACGCCGTAGAGATCCCCATCATCCAGACGGTGATCATCAGCATACGCTTACGGCCCAGCTTATCGCCAAAATGCCCGAACACCATGCCACCTAACGGGCGGAACAAGAAACCGACGCCAAAGGTGCCAAAGGCGGCCAGCGTGCCCATCGTTGGGCTGACCTGCGGGAAGAATTCGGTGTTAAAGACTAAAGCGGCAACTATTCCGTACAGTAGGAAGTCGTACCAATCGACTACGGCGCCAACGAAGCTTCCCCAGGCGGCACGTCGCGCGCGGCTTTGAGAATACTGGGTTGATGAGGTTATTTCACTGTTGGCAGCGCTGCTGCCACTGACTGAAGTTGAGGTATCCATGCCTGTCCCGTTATTTTAACTTTACAGCACTGTACAACAAAAAGCCCCGGCTAGGATAGCCAGGGCTTTAGTCATTCACTGCTTAACGTGCAGTCAGGGATGAAGTGACTTATTCGTCACTGCCACCCAGGTTACCGGCGTTGAGCAATTCGGCCAGGTTGGCTGTCGCTTCTTCCGCGCTAACCAGCGGAACAACCGGAGTTTCACCCAGAGCCTTACGGCGCATACGATCCTGGTGATAAGCGTAACCGGTACCGGCTGGGATCAGACGGCCCACGATCACGTTCTCTTTCAGGCCGCGCAGTTCATCACGCTTACCGGCAACGGCCGCTTCGGTGAGAACGCGCGTCGTTTCCTGGAACGATGCAGCAGAGATGAAGGACTCGGTCGCCAAGGAAGCCTTGGTGATACCCAGCAGATCGCGTGAGAAGGTTGCTTCGATCTTGCCTTCAGCAGCAAGTTTACGGTTAGCAATCTTAACGCGTGATACTTCAGCCTGTTCGCCTTCCAGGAACTCGGTGCTACCAGCGCTAACGATGGTCCCTTTACGCAGCATCTGACGAACGATAACTTCGATGTGTTTATCGTTAATCTTAACGCCTTGCAGACGGTAAACTTCCTGCACTTCGTTGGTGATGTAGCGAGTAACCGCATGCACACCACGCAGACGCAGAATGTCATGTGGAGATTCTGGGCCGTCAGAAACAACGTCACCACGTTCCACAATTTCACCTTCGAACACGTTGAGCTGACGCCATTTAGGGATCATCTCTTCGTAAGCGTCGCTGCCGTCCAGTGGAGAGATTACCAGGCGACGTTTGCCTTTGGTCTCTTTACCGAACGAGATAATCCCGCTGATTTCAGCCAGGATTGCCGGTTCTTTCGGACGACGTGCTTCGAACAGATCCGCAACGCGTGGCAGACCACCGGTAATATCCTTGGTACCGCCGGATTCCTGAGGAATACGTGCCAGGGTATCACCCGCACCGATCTGAATACCGTCTTCCAACTGCACAATCGCTTTACCCGGCAGGAAGTATTGAGCAGGCATATCAGTACCTGGGATCAATACGTCGTCGCCTTTGGCATCAACGATTTTCAGTGCCGGACGCAGGTCTTTACCGCTACCGGTACGCTCTGCGCTGTCCAGTACTACCAGAGAAGACAAACCGGTCAGTTCGTCGGTCTGGCGGGTAATGGTCTGGCCGTCAACCATATCGGCGAAGCGAATGAAACCGCTCACCTCGGTCACAACCGGCATGGTGTGTGGATCCCAGTTAGCAACGGTTTCGCCGCCGTTAACTTCTGCACCATCACCTTTGCCCATTACGGCACCGTAAGGCACTTTGTAGCTTTCTTTGGTACGGCCGAATTCGTCGATCAGCTTCAGTTCGGTATTACGCGAGGTAATTACCAGCTTGCCTGCAGCGTTCATAACGAACTTCACGTTGCTCAGCTTCAGGTTACCTTTGTTCTTCACCTGGATGCTGGATTCTGCTGCCGCACGAGATGCCGCACCACCGATGTGGAACGTACGCATCGTCAGCTGTGTACCCGGCTCACCGATGGACTGGGCCGCGATAACGCCGATGGCTTCACCTTTGTTGATGATGTGACCACGTGCCAGGTCGCGACCATAGCAGTTGGCGCACACACCAAAGTCGGTTTCACAGCTAACTACGGAACGGACTTTCACGCTGTCGACAGAGTTCTCTTCCAACAGGTCACAGGTCTTCTCGTTCAGCAGGGTGTTGCGTGGCACCAGGATGTCAGCCGTACCCGGCTTGATGACATCTTCAGCGGTCACACGACCCAGAACGCGTTCACGCAGTGGCTCTTTAACGTCACCACCTTCGATAACCGGAGTCATCATGATGCCGTTGTGAGTACCACAGTCGTCTTCGGTCACTACCAGGTCCTGCGCCACGTCAACCAGACGACGGGTCAGATAACCGGAGTTTGCCGTTTTCAGTGCGGTATCCGCCAAGCCTTTACGAGCACCGTGCGTGGAGATGAAGTACTGGAGTACGTTCAGACCTTCACGGAAGTTCGCAGTGATTGGCGTTTCGATGATGGAGCCATCTGGCTTGGCCATCAGGCCACGCATACCCGCCAACTGACGGATCTGAGCGGCAGAACCACGAGCACCGGAGTCGGCCATCATAAAGATGCTGTTGAAGGAAACTTGTTGTTCCACCACGCCGTCACGGTTAACCACGTCTTCAACCGACAGGTTTTCCATCATCGCTTTAGCAACACGTTCGTTCGCCGCAGCCCAGATATCGATCACTTTGTTGTAGCGTTCGCCCGCGGTAACCAGACCAGATTGGAACTGCTCCTGGATCTCGGCAACTTCGGTTTCCGCTTCTTCGATGATCTCTGCTTTCTTGGCTGGGATAACCATGTCATCGATACCTACAGACGCGCCTGAACGGGCAGCGTAAGCAAAACCGGTGTACATGATTTGGTCAGCGAAGATTACGGTCGGCTTCAGGCCCAGGATGCGGTAACAGGTGTTCAGCATCTTGGAGATCGCTTTCTTGCCCAAAGGCTGGTTGACGATCGAGTAAGGCAGACCTTGCGGTACGATCATCCACAGGATGGCGCGACCGATGGTGGTATCAATAATCGAAGTCTGGTGAATAGATTCACCTTCGGTATTCTTGATCTCTTCTGTAATACGCACTTTTACGCGTGCATGCAGAGAGGCCAGACCGGCGCGGTAAACGCGTTCAGCTTCTTTAGGACCCGTCAGAACCATGCCTTCGCCTTTGGCGTTAACACAGTCACGAGTCATATAGTACAGACCCAATACAACGTCCTGAGAAGGAACGATGATTGGCTCGCCGTTCGCTGGTGACAGGATGTTGTTGGTAGACATCATCAACGCACGCGCTTCCAGCTGGGCTTCCAGCGTCAACGGTACGTGAACAGCCATCTGGTCACCATCGAAGTCGGCGTTGTATGCCGCACAAACCAGCGGGTGCAGCTGGATCGCTTTACCTTCGATCAGAACCGGTTCAAACGCCTGGATACCCAAACGGTGCAGGGTTGGTGCACGGTTCAGCAGTACCGGGTGTTCGCGGATCACTTCGTCCAGGATATCCCAAACGACAGCTTCTTCGCGCTCAACCATTTTCTTGGCGGCTTTGATCGTTGTGGCCAGGCCACGCAGTTCCAGCTTGCCGTAGATGAACGGTTTGAACAGCTCCAGTGCCATTTTCTTCGGCAGACCGCACTGATGCAGACGCAGGTATGGACCTACGGTGATTACAGAACGACCAGAATAGTCAACACGTTTACCCAACAGGTTCTGACGGAAACGACCCTGCTTACCTTTGATCATGTCGGCCAAAGATTTCAGAGGACGCTTGTTGGAACCGGTGATCGCACGACCGCGACGGCCGTTATCCAGCAGGGCATCTACCGCTTCTTGCAGCATACGCTTTTCGTTGCGCACGATGATGTCCGGCGCAGCCAGATCCAGCAGGCGTTTCAGACGGTTGTTACGGTTGATCACGCGGCGGTACAGATCGTTCAGATCTGAAGTCGCGAAACGGCCACCATCCAGTGGAACCAATGGACGCAGATCTGGCGGCAGTACCGGCAGCACGGTCAGGATCATCCACTCTGGCTTGTTACCAGATTGCACGAACGCTTCCAGCAGCTTGATACGCTTGGTCAGCTTCTTACGCTTGGTTTCGGAGTTGGTTTCGTTCAGCTCTTCACGCAGCTGCTCACACTCGGCTTCCAGATCCATGTTTTTCAACAGGGCCTGAATAGCTTCCGCACCCATCTTGGCGTCGAATTCGTCACCAAACTCTTCCAGCGCATCCAGATACTGCTCTTCAGTCAGGATCTGACGACGCTCGAGGTTGGTCATACCGCCTTCGACTACTACGTAGGATTCGAAGTACAGTACACGTTCGATGTCACGCAGCGGCATATCCAGCAGCAAACCGATGCGCGAAGGCAGCGATTTCAGGAACCAGATGTGCGCAGTTGGGGAAGCCAGTTCGATGTGGCCCATACGCTCACGGCGTACTTTGGTCTGGGTCACTTCAACGCCGCACTTCTCACAAATCACGCCGCGGTGTTTCAAGCGCTTGTACTTACCGCACAGGCACTCGTAATCTTTTACCGGCCCAAAGATACGGGCGCAGAAAAGGCCGTCACGCTCAGGTTTGAACGTACGGTAGTTAATGGTTTCCGGCTTTTTAACTTCACCGAACGACCATGAACGGATCATGTCTGGCGATGCCAGAGCAATCTTGATCGCATCAAACTCTTCGGTCTTAGTTTGCGCTTTCAGAAACTTTAATAAGTCTTTCACGGATTGGCTCCTGTCGGAGTTAAACCTGTTGGGCGCACGCTGACAAATCGCGCGCCCGTGTGACCTGAACAACCACCCTCTGGCTCCCTAAGGTCGGGAGCCAGAGCTGAAATAGCGATTAGTCGCCTTCCAGTTCGATGTTGATACCCAGCGAGCGGATTTCTTTCAACAGTACGTTGAAGGACTCCGGCATGCCTGGTTCCATACGGTGATCGCCATCCACGATGTTTTTGTACATCTTGGTACGGCCGTTGACGTCATCCGACTTAACGGTAAGCATTTCCTGCAAGGTGTAAGCTGCGCCGTATGCTTCCAGCGCCCACACTTCCATCTCACCGAAGCGCTGACCACCGAATTGCGCCTTACCACCCAGCGGCTGCTGAGTAACCAAGCTGTAAGAACCGGTAGAACGCGCGTGCATCTTATCGTCAACCAAGTGGTTCAGTTTCAGCATGTACATATAGCCGACGGTTACCTGGCGCTCGAACTGCTCGCCGGTACGGCCATCAAACAGCGTAATCTGACCTGAAGTCGGGATACCGCCCATTTCCAGCAGTTGCTTGATTTCTGACTCTTTCGCACCATCGAAGACTGGGGTTGCGATCGGCATACCTTTTTTCAGGTTCTCTGCCAGACGCAAGACTTCGTCGTCGGTGAAGGTGTTCAGGTCAACTTTCTGGCAAACGCCGTCACCCAGATCGTAAGCCTTCTGGATGAATTCACGCAGCTTGGCAACTTCCTGGTGCTGCTTGAGCATTTGGTTGATCTTCTCACCAATGCCTTTCGCCGCCATACCCAGGTGAGTTTCCAGGATCTGACCGATGTTCATACGCGATGGAACGCCCAGCGGGTTCAGAACGATGTCAACCGGCGTACCGTTTTCATCGTAAGGCATATCTTCGATCGGGTTGATCTTGGAGATAACACCCTTGTTACCGTGGCGGCCTGCCATCTTGTCACCCGGTTGGATCTGACGCTTAACGGCCAGATACACCTTGACGATTTTCAGCACGCCTGGTGCCAGATCGTCACCTTGGGTGATCTTACGACGCTTGGCATCCAGCTTCTTCTCGAAGTCGGATTTCAGTTCGTCGTACTGCTCTGCCAGCTGTTCCAGCTGGTTTTGCTTGTCTTCGTCGGTCAGGCCCAGTTCCAACCAGCGATCGCGTGGCAGTTTGCTCAGCTTCTCGGCTTCGATACCACCAGAAACCAGTACCGCATGGATACGAGCGAACAGGCCAGCTTCGAGGATCTGCAGTTCTTCAGTCAGGTCTTTCTTCGCCTGCTTCAGCTGCATCTCTTCGATTTCCAACGCACGCTTGTCTTTGTCCACACCATCGCGGGTAAAGACCTGCACGTCGATAACCGTACCGGAAACGCCGTTTGGTACGCGCAGAGAAGAGTCTTTAACGTCAGACGCTTTCTCACCGAAGATCGCACGCAGCAGCTTCTCTTCTGGCGTCAGCTGGGTTTCACCTTTCGGCGTTACCTTACCAACCAGAATGTCGCCACCGGTCACTTCTGCACCGATATACACGATACCGGATTCATCCAGTTTGGAGAGCGCAGCTTCACCCACGTTAGGGATGTCGGCGGTGATCTCTTCCGGCCCCAGTTTGGTGTCGCGAGACACGCAAGCCAGTTCCTGAATGTGGATGGTGGTGAAGCGATCTTCCTGTACTACACGCTCGGAGACCAAAATGGAGTCTTCGAAGTTGTAGCCGTTCCAAGGCATGAACGCGACGCGCATGTTCTGACCCAATGCCAGTTCACCCAGGTCTGTAGACGGGCCATCTGCCAGCACGTCGCCGCGCTCGATTGGCTCACCCAGATTCACACAAGGCATCTGGTTGATACAGGTGTTCTGGTTAGAACGGGTGTACTTGGTCAGGTTATAAATATCGATACCTGCTTCGCCCGGGTACATCTCGTCTTCGTTAACTTTGATAACGATACGGGAAGCATCCACGTACTGGATCACACCACCACGTTTGGCTACGGCAGTAACACCGGAGTCAACCGCTACGGCACGTTCCATACCGGTACCTACCAGCGGCTTGTCAGCACGCAGGGTTGGCACCGCTTGACGTTGCATGTTCGCACCCATCAATGCACGGTTGGCGTCATCGTGTTCCAGGAATGGGATCAGTGAAGCACCAACAGAAACAACCTGCTGGGTTGATACGTCCATATAGTCAACCTGGTCGCGGCTAAACAGGCTTGATTCGCCTTTGCTACGACAGGTAACCAAGTCTTCTTCGAAGCGGCCTTCTTCGTCCAGGTTGGAGTTCGCCTGAGCGATAACGAAGTTGCCTTCTTCAATAGCAGACAGATAGTTGATTTCATCGGTAACCACGCCGTCACGCACGCGGCGGTACGGGGTTTCCAGGAAGCCATACTCGTTGGTCTGTGCGTACACGGACAAGGAGTTGATCAGACCGATGTTTGGACCTTCCGGCGTTTCGATTGGACACACACGACCGTAGTGAGTCGGGTGTACGTCTCGAACTTCAAAGCCGGCACGTTCACGGGTCAGACCGCCTGGGCCCAATGCAGAGATACGACGTTTGTGCGTGATCTCGGACAACGGGTTGTTCTGGTCCATAAACTGGGACAGCTGGCTTGAACCGAAGAACTCTTTCACCGCCGCCGAAATTGGCTTGGCGTTGATCATGTCCTGAGGCATCAGGGTATCCAGATCGCCCAGGGACAGACGTTCTTTCACCGCACGCTCAACACGTACCAGACCGACACGGAACTGGTTTTCGGCCATTTCGCCAACGGAACGGATACGACGGTTGCCCAAGTGGTCGATATCGTCCACTTCGCCTTTACCGTTACGGATATCGATGAGCTTCTTCATCACTTCGATGATGTCGTCTTTGCTCAGGATGCCCGAACCTTCGATCTCGTCACGCAGCAGAGAACGGTTAAACTTCATCCGGCCAACCGCAGACAGATCGTAGCGGTCTTCAGAGAAGAACAGGTTCTCGAACAGGCTTTCCGCGGCTTCACGCGTTGGTGGCTCACCAGGGCGCATCATGCGGTAGATTTCTACCAGAGCGCTCAGACGATCGCTGGTTGGGTCGACACGTACGGTTTCAGAGATGTACGCACCGTGGTCCAGATCGTTGGTGAACAGCGTTTCGATACGCTTGTGGCCTGACTGGCTCAGCTTGGCCAACAGATCCAGTGACAGCTCCATGTTGGCTGCACAGATCAGTTCGCCGGTATTAGTATCGATATAGTCCTTCGCGACCACTTTGCCCGCGATGTACTCAACCGGTACTTCAATACTGCGAATTTCGTCTTTTTCGAGCTGACGGATATGACGAGCGGTGATACGGCGTGCTTTCTCAACGTAGATCTTACCGTTGGCTTCGATATCGAAGGACGCAGTTTCACCACGCAGACGCTCTGGAACCAGCTCCATCTGCAGCTTGTTATCACGGATCTCGAAAACAACTTTCTCAAAGAACAGGTCAAGGATCTGCTCAGTGGTGTAGCTCAGCGCGCGCAGAATAATGGTCGCAGGCAGTTTGCGGCGACGGTCGATACGCACGAACAGGTTGTCTTTCGGGTCAAACTCGAAATCCAGCCATGAGCCACGGTAAGGGATGATACGTGCGTTATACAGCACTTTACCCGAGGAGTGGGTTTTGCCCTTATCGCTGTCGAAGAACACACCAGGACTACGATGCAGCTGGGATACGATAACCCTCTCGGTACCGTTAATGACAAAGGTACCGTTTTCGGTCATGAGCGGAATTTCGCCCATATAGACTTCTTGTTCCTTGATGTCTTTGACCGTACCTTCTGGTGCTTCACGTTCGTAGATGACCAGGCGCAGTTTTACGCGCAGCGGTGCAGAGTACGTCACACCACGGATCTGGCACTCTTTAACGTCAAACACCGGCTCACCAAGACGGTAGCTAACGTATTGCAGCTCCGAATTGCCACTGTAGCTCTGGATCGGGAAAACAGAACGGAATGCGGCTTCTAAGCCGTATTGCCCTTCTGGATCTTGCTCGATAAATTTCTGGAACGAGTCAAGCTGGATAGAAAGGAGATAAGGTATGTCCAAAACTTGTGGACGCTTACCAAAATCCTTACGAATACGTTTCTTCTCGGTATAGGAGTAAACCATAGGGTTCCTCAGCTCGCTGGAAAGTCGAACCTATTGTCCGTCCGGATAGGGGACGGTTCATGCAACACCGTTTTGTTGACCGGAAAGCGAGAACACTTTCCGCAATACTCGTTTCTATCACGCTTAAATCATTTCATTGCCGTGGCGGCAGATTCGGCTGCGGCGCAGAGGGCAGTATATTAAGTCGTCGATAGAAAGAAATATTGGGGTTAGCCAGTAGTCAAACAGTGTGAAACTCTACTGACGCCCTACAGCGCAAAAAGGCTGGTGACCAAAAAGTCACCAGCCATCAGTCTGTTAGTTAAAACAGACTGCACTCCAAAAGCAGTGGCTTATTTAACTTCAACTTCAGCGCCAGCTTCTTCCAGAGCTTTTTTCAGTGCTTCAGCGTCGTCTTTGCTGATGCCTTCTTTCAGTGCTGCTGGTGCAGACTCAACCAGGTCTTTAGCTTCTTTCAGACCCAGGCCAGTTGCGCCACGTACTGCTTTGATTACTGCAACTTTGTTCGCGCCGATACCTTTCAGTACAACGTCGAATTCAGTTTTTTCTTCAGCAGCTTCAACAGCAGCAGCAGGACCTGCAGCTACAGCAGCAGCAGAAACACCGAACTTCTCTTCCATAGCGGCGATCAGTTCAACGATTTCCATTACAGACAGGGCTGCAACGCCTTCGATAATTTGGTCTTTAGTGATAGACATAACAAAAGTTCCTAAAATTCAGAAATAGTTTAAATACGTAAGCAAAGGCTAAGAAAGAGAGAGGCTTATGCCGCTTCTTTCTGATCGCGTACTGCAGCCAGAGTGCGAACCAATTTGCCAGCAGCGGCTTCTTTCATGGTTGCCATCAGGCGTGCGATTGCTTCATCGTAAGTAGGCAGCGTTGCCAAGCGGTCGATTTGTGCCGCAGGGATCAGCTCACCTTCAAAGGCCGCAGCTTTAACCTCAAATTTTGCATTCGCTTTCGCGAACTCTTTGAACAGACGAGCAGCAGCGCCCGGGTGTTCAGTAGAGAATGCAATCAAGGTAGGACCGACAAACGTGTCTTTCAGGCATTCGAACGGAGTGCCTTCAACTACGCGACGCATCAAGGTGTTACGAACAACACGCATGTAAACGCCAGCTTCACGACCTGCTTTACGCAGTTCAGTCATTTTATCAACGGTAACGCCACGAGAATCCGCAACTACCGCAGACAGCGCGCCTTTGGCTACTTCGTTGACTTCAGCAACAATCGCTTGTTTGTCTTGAAGATTTAATGCCATTAGCTTTTTGCTCCTGGATTTAGCCGGGGAAAATCCCCGGAACTCACTTCACTCAACAGCTTATGCGAACACGCGCCGTTGAGCGGCTTAACACGGTGAGCAGAATCCAGCAAAGACCATTCTTTTTAAAAAAGAAAAAATTTCTTTAGGCTCTGTCACCGTCTACGCAGGAAGGATTAAGTGCCTTGCGGCACACCTGCGGTCTTGGACGGAGGCCTGGATAGGCCAGGCTCCAACCGAAAAATCTGTTGTTCCACACGTAGCAGAACCTTGGGGGATAAGATTCTAGATGAATCCCACCCCCAAGTCAAAGCGATTAATCACCAGGTGATTAGTTCGCTACAGCAGTCAAGCCGCTTTGATCGATAGCTACGCCAGCACCCATGGTGGTGGAGAGGCTAACTTTCTTGATGTACACGCCTTTTGCCTGAGATGGTTTGGCTTTTTTCAGCGCAACCAGCAGAGACTCCAGGTTTTCCTTCAGCTTGTCTGTGTCGAAATCAACCTTACCGATAGTGGTATGGATGATACCGTTTTTGTCGTTACGATAACGAACCTGACCTGCTTTAGCGTTCTTCACAGCTTCAGCAACGTTAGGGGTAACGGTACCCACTTTCGGGTTAGGCATCAGACCACGTGGACCCAGAACCTGGCCCAGTTGACCTACAACGCGCATTGCATCCGGGGAAGCAATAACTACGTCGAAGTTCATCTCGCCTTTCTTGATCTGGTCAGCCAGGTCTTCCATACCTACCAGCTCTGCGCCTGCAGCTTTAGCAGCTTCAGCGTTAGGGCCCTGGGCAAATACGGCAACGCGAACGCTGCGACCGGTGCCGTGTGGCAGAACGGTAGCACCACGAACGTTTTGGTCTGATTTACGAGCGTCGATGCCGAGGTTAACGGCAACGTCAACGCTTTCTACGAATTTAGCGGTGGCCAGCTCTTTCAGCAGAGCAACAGCTTCGAGGATGTCATACTGTTTAGTAGCATCAACTTTGTCACGGATCACGCGCATGCGCTTGGTCAGCTTAGCCATTTCTTAATCCTCCACTACCAGGCCCATGGAACGAGCAGTACCTTCGATGGAGCGAATCATCGCTTCAACGTCAGAACCAGTCATGTCCGCAGCTTTGGTTTCTGCGATTTCACGTACCTGTGCACTAGTCACTTTGCCGACTTTTTCTTTGTTCGGCTTGCCGGAACCAGATTTAACACCAGCCGCTTTCTTCAGCAGAACTGCTGCCGGCGGGGTTTTGGTTACGAAAGTGAAGGAGCGATCAGAATAAACTGTAATAACAACCGGGATCGGCAGGCCTTTCTCAACGCTGTCAGTCTTAGCGTTAAATGCCTTACAGAATTCCATGATGTTAACACCTTGCTGACCCAGAGCTGGACCAACTGGTGGACTTGGGTTAGCCATACCGGCTGCAACTTGCAGCTTAACGTAGGCTTGTACTTTCTTGGCCATTGAAATTTCCTCGTTTGGGTAATATCGCCTCCTGAGAGGCTCCCCGTGTTTCGTCTCGCTGCAAGAGCAAGACATCTAAAAACAAAAGGCGCGAAATTATAGTTCAATTTCGCGCCTCTGACAAGCCACAAATCCGCTCGCCTTGCTGATTATTTGATCAGCCTTTTTCTACCTGGCTAAAGTCCAGTTCCACCGGCGTTGCACGGCCAAAGATGGAGACAGACACTTTCAGGCGGCTCTTCTCGTAGTCCACTTCTTCAACGACACCGTTAAAGTCAGCAAATGGACCATCGTTGACGCGCACCAGTTCACCCGGCTCGAACATCGTTTTCGGACGTGGCTTATCACCCGCCTGCTGCAGGCGGTTCATAATAGCATCCACTTCTTTATCGCTGATCGGTGCAGGACGATCGGAAGTTCCACCGATGAAGCCCATAACACGAGGAACACTGCGCACCAAGTGCCAGCTGGCGTCATTCATCACCATCTGAACCAGTACATAGCCAGGGAAGAATTTACGCTCACTCTTACGACGCAGACCGCCACGGATCTCCACCACTTCTTCGGTGGGAACCATGACTTCGCCGAACAGCTCTTCCATATCGTGCAGTTTGATATGTTCACGCAGCGATTGCGCTACGCGACCTTCAAAACCGGAAAACGCCTGAACGACGTACCAGCGTTTTTTTGGGGCTTCAGACATTTTAGAACCTCAGGCCAGTAATAAACGATACCAGACGGACCAATATACCATCCAGGCCCCACAGAATCAGTGACATCACGGCGGTTACCGCGGCAACGATCAACGTGGTGTGTAACGTTTCCTGACGAGTTGGCCAGATCACTTTACGTACTTCAGTACGCGCTTCGCGCGCAAATGCAACGGTGGCTTTGCCTTTAGTAGTCATCAATGCCACTGCACCTGCAACGGCAATAACCACGACAACGGCCAACGCCCGCAGCGGCAGGCTGAAATCACGGTAGTAATAGTTACCGACGATAGCCACAACCAACAGAACGGCGACGATTGACCACTTGGCCGCTTCAAGGCCGCGCCCGCTCCCTTGAGCCTCGGTATTCGCACTCATAAACCAACCTGTCACTAATGATTCGAACAAACAACTTTGCCTCGCAATGCGAGGCAAACCAAACCGAACAGATGCCGCTTGGCAGCATCTCGGTGTTTTACGCCATGACGTATTTCAGTCAATACCGTTTAAGAGCCCATCTCACCAATGATTATGACTGCAAAATCGCTGATGAGATAGGTTCTAGTTCACAGCGTAGAAAAAGGGCATCAAATGATGCCCTTTTATCGCATGTCGCGTCAAATATTATCCGCGATTAAGCGATAACTTTGGCAACAACACCAGCGCCAACGGTACGGCCGCCTTCACGGATTGCGAAACGCAAGCCTTGGTCCATAGCGATTGGGTGGATCAGGGTAACAACCATGTTCACGTTATCGCCTGGCATTACCATCTCTACGCCTTCTGGCAGTTCGATGGTACCGGTCACGTCAGTTGTACGGAAGTAGAACTGTGGACGGTAGCCTTTGAAGAATGGAGTATGACGACCACCTTCTTCTTTGCTCAGGATATACACTTCTGAATCGAACTGAGTGTGCGGCTTGATGGAACCTGGTTTAGCCAGTACCTGACCACGTTCGATGTCTTCACGCTTGATACCACGCAGCAGAACACCTACGTTCTCACCAGCACGGCCTTCGTCCAGCAGTTTGCGGAACATTTCAACGCCAGTACAGGTAGACTTAACGGTGTCTTTGATACCAACGATTTCAACTTCTTCGCCAACTTTAACGATACCGCGCTCAACACGACCGGTAACTACGGTACCACGACCGGAGATGGAGAATACGTCTTCGATTGGCAGCAGGAACGGCAGGTCGATAGCACGCTCTGGTTCTGGGATGTAAGAATCCAGGTGACCGGCCAGCTCGATGATTTTAGCTTCCCACTCAGCTTCGCCTTCCAGTGCTTTCAGCGCTGAACCACGAACAACCGGCAGGTCATCACCAGGGAAGTCATAAGCAGACAGAAGTTCACGAACTTCCATTTCTACCAGTTCCAGCAGCTCTTCATCATCAACCATGTCGCATTTGTTCATGAATACGATGATGTAAGGAACGCCAACCTGACGACCCAGCAGGATGTGCTCACGAGTCTGAGGCATAGGGCCGTCAGTCGCAGCTACAACCAGGATAGCGCCGTCCATCTGAGCAGCACCGGTGATCATGTTTTTCACGTAGTCGGCGTGCCCTGGGCAGTCAACGTGCGCGTAGTGACGAGTCGGGGTGTCATATTCAACGTGAGAAGTGTTGATGGTGATACCACGAGCCTTCTCTTCTGGCGCGTTATCGATCTGGTCGAAAGCACGTGCAGAACCACCGTAGGTTTTAGCCAGAACGGTAGTGATTGCAGCAGTCAGGGTAGTTTTGCCGTGGTCAACGTGGCCGATAGTACCGACGTTAACGTGCGGTTTTGAACGTTCAAATTTTTCTTTAGACATCGATTGTCCCTCTAAGACACGGATAAATCGGTGGTATCACCACATCAACCAAGCATTTGCTTGTTGAATTCAGGAAACAGAAAGAAAATCAGGGGGCGAGAAATTAAGAAGTGGTGCTGATAGGCAGATTCGAACTGCCGACCTCACCCTTACCAAGGGTGCGCTCTACCAACTGAGCTATATCAGCACATCTTGGAGCGGGCAGTGGGAATCGAACCCACATCATCAGCTTGGAAGGCTGAGGTAATAGCCATTATACGATGCCCGCATCCTGGAACTCGGCTACCTGACTTTTCTGTAGACTTTAAAGGTGGAGAGAAGGATTGTTCGTCGCTTAACTCTTCACCCTTCGTGCCAGCAACTTCCGTTACGCGGCGCGAACTGTTTGAAGGCATTGTCTCACTTTGTGAGACTTGAACCTTGTTATAAGGTTCTTACCTTCCCCGAACGATGCTCATCTTAATGATTCCGCTCGGTGTGACCCAGTGCCTCGGGTCTAAAATGGTGGTGGGGGAAGGATTCGAACCTTCGAAGTCTGTGACGGCAGATTTACAGTCTGCTCCCTTTGGCCGCTCGGGAACCCCACCAGATTTTAACTACTTTATACTTGAATGGTGCCGGCTACCGGAATCGAACTGGTGACCTACTGATTACAAGTCAGTTGCTCTACCTACTGAGCTAAGCCGGCATCAAGTGCAGCGCATTCTAGGTAGAGCTGACGGGCTATGCAACAAAAAAATTGCGATCTAAGCCCTATCGCTCATAAATCAGCCGATTTCTGCATCCGGCTCGCAATTTTTTACCGTTGAGGCGCAAAATTTCATCAATTATGGGCATTAATCTAAACTATTTTAGACCTACCCTGCTGAGGCTTTCCCTGCACTTTTCCGTATCGCTCAATCAAAGATAGCCTATCGGTTGAAAGCCGCGATCGGGATGGTGCGCAACAAAGAGGACGGTGCTCTCTGATGGTGCTTATATACCGCTTTCGTCCCTGGACTGGCTGCACCCGCACAGGTTAGCCGCATTGGCGCGCTTATTGCTTATCATCATTATCCCTAATAGCCAGGAGGTATGACCGATGAAAATTGTCCTGATCAATGCGGCAACGCTTCCCATTTACCGCGCCGAGCTGGCGCAGTTGCTCACCGATGCGGTCACTCACGGGGCTTCAGTAGGTTACGACACGCAAATTCCCCACGAAGATGCCGAGAGCTACTTCCATAGCCTACGCCCTGCTTTGGCCAAAGGAGAGTTGTTATTGTGGATTGCCAGAGACGAAAGCGGCGTCATTGGCACAGTCCAACTCGCCCTGTGTCAAAAGCCGAACGGCCGCAACCGGGCCGAAGTACAAAAACTGCTGGTGCACAGCCGCGCCCGCCGCAATGGCGTTGGGCAGGCGTTGATGAAATCGCTAGAAAAAATGGCGCTTGAGATCCGCCGTGGCCTGCTTTATCTGGACACTCAGGCCGGTTCTGCAGCCGAAGGGCTGTATCGCTCGTTAGGCTATCGTTGCCTCGGGGAGATACCCGATTACGCCGCGGCTCCCGACGGGTATTACCATCCTACGGCGATTTACTACAAGCGGCTGTTTGCCGTTCAGCAACCCTCTCGCGCCGCCGCCAGCTGACCTGAAAACGGTATCATTGCCCAGTGATACCGCATTGCAACAGGCCCTTTCTCAATTGCGTGCCTGTTCGCACTATTGGTAAAAACTGCCACTAATCGACCACAATTGCGAAAAAAGTCTACGCCTAAAAGCCAGCTGTCTATAATATGCAGTTTGATTATTATCTGGAGTTGGCGTCCAGCGCCTTTCCCAACCTGCGTTAACAGGCAGAATTTGGCTTATGATAAAAAGAGATCAATCTTTAGCGACGCCTTACCTTCAGTTCGATCGCAGCCAGTGGGCCGCGTTACGGGATTCGGTGCCGCTGACGCTGTCAGAAGAAGAGATTGTTAAACTCAAAGGGATTAACGAAGATCTCTCCTTGGAAGAAGTCGCACAGATCTACTTGCCGCTCTCACGGTTGCTGAACTTCTATATCAGTTCTAACCTGCGTCGCCAGGCAGTTCTGGAGCAATTCCTTGGCACTGATGGTCAACGCATTCCTTATGTGATCGGCATTGCTGGCAGCGTAGCCGTGGGTAAAAGTACCACAGCGCGTTTATTGCAGGCGTTGTTGAGCCGCTGGCCTGAACATCGTAGCGTGGAGCTGATCACCACAGACGGCTTTCTGCACCCGAACAAGGTGCTGAACGAGCGCGGCCTGATGAAGAAAAAAGGATTCCCGCAATCCTACGATATGCATAGCCTGGTGAAATTCGTTTCGGAAGTTAAATCCGGTGCCAAACGTGTTACTGCGCCGGTATACTCTCACCTTATCTATGACGTCGTGCCTGAAGGCAATAAAGTTATCGAACAGCCTGATATTCTGATCCTGGAAGGATTGAATGTTTTGCAAAGCGGTATGGACTATCCACACGATCCTCACCGGGTATTTGTTTCCGACTTTGTTGATTTCTCAATCTATGTTGATGCCCCTGGCGATCTATTGCAAAGCTGGTATATCAACCGCTTCCTGAAATTCCGTCAGGGTGCGTTCTCTAACCCAGACTCCTATTTCCATAGCTATGCGCAGTTGCCGGAAACGGAGGCGATCAACATCGCCACTCAGCTATGGAATGAGATTAATGGATTGAATTTACAGCAGAATATCTTACCGACTCGCGAGAGAGCCAGCTTGATTATGACTAAGAGTGCCAATCACGCTGTGGAAAGTGTACGGTTACGGAAATAATCGATAGCGTAAGAGAGGCCAATGGCCTCTCTTATTTTAGCTTATTCAGCACTCCGCAAAGATATCTCACCACCAATAAAGGGTTTTATTACCCCTTCCTGCTCAAGCAGCAATGCGCCCTGCTGATCAATACCGCGGGCAATACCAAAAATCTGTTGTTCACCAATTAATAGCTTAACCGGGCGATCGATAAAGTTATCTAATTTACGCCAACGTGAAATAAAGGGAGCTAACCCGTCTATTTCAAATTGCCGTAATGAATTGCGTAGCTCATTAAGCAATTTGGCGGCCAATTCATTACGATCGATAGTGATCCCGGCTTCCTGTAGGTTGATCCAGCGCTGATCAATCTGACTGGCGTTGGTTTCGCGCATCGCCATGTTGATACCCGCTCCGAGCACCAACTGGGCTGCATCCCCGGTTTTACCAGTCAGCTCAACCAGAATACCGGCCAACTTGCGATCGTTAAGGTATAAATCATTTGGCCACTTCACACGAACCTGTTCTGCACCGAGACGCTGCAACACTTCTGCCATCACGATGCCAATAACCAGGCTTAACCCCATCGCGGCCGCCGGCCCTTGTTCAAGACGCCAGAACATGGATAAATATAGGTTAGCTCCGAAGGGTGAAATCCACTGACGACCACGCCGCCCACGTCCTGCCTGCTGATACTCGGCTATGCAGGCATCACCGGAAGTCAGTTCTGCAAGCCTGTCCAACAGATACTGGTTGGTTGAATCAACCACGGGCAACACCGTGACACGCTTGTCTTCCAGTAAGCCAAGAATACGCTCAGCGTCCAGCAAGTTGATCACCGCAGGTAGGCTATAGCCTTTCCCCGGAACCGTGAACACATCCAAACCCCACTCCCGGATGGTCTGAATATGCTTGTTAATCGCTGCGCGGCTCATTCCCAATGACTCACCCAAATGTTCGCCAGAGTGGAACTCGCCGTCCGCCAGTAGGGAGATGATCTTCAGTGGAACTGTGGTGTCTCTCATGAAATGACCTCTACGGCATCCTGCTCACCAGTGGCCCCCATAAAACGTACCTCCGGTTCTAACCAGACATCGAATTTCTGCGCTACCGTATTGCGCACGTGCCTGGCCAGTGCCACCACATCCTGGCTGCTGGCATTATCGACATTTACCAATACCAAGGCCTGATGACGGTGCACCGCTGCGCCACCGATCTGATGCCCCTTGAGTGAACACTGATCGATCAGCCAACCGGCAGCCAACTTTTCTTGCCCGTCCGGCTGCGGATAATGTGGCATTGCAGGATACTGGGCTAATAACGTTTTAGCGGCTTCCCCGCTCACCAGCGGGTTTTTAAAGAAGCTACCTGCATTACCGGTAATACGTGGATCTGGCAGCTTGCTGCGCCGCATGGCGCATACCGCGTCAAATACCTGCTGCGGCGTTACCGTCTTGGGATCCAGCTTGGTAAGGTCGCCGTAGTTCAGCAACGGGCTCCACTGTTTGCTAAGCCGTAAACCAACGCCCACAATCACGAAGCCTTGCTTAAGTTCATGCTTAAAAACGCTTTCCCGGTAACCAAATTGGCAGCGTTCAGGATCCATGCGATCGATTTCACCCGTAGTTAGGTTCAGCAGATCGACATACTCACAGACCTGTTTGAGCTCAATACCGTACGCCCCGATATTCTGGATCGGAGCCGAACCGACCAACCCCGGGATCAATGCCAGATTTTCCAGCCCGGGGATGCCACGCTCGAGCATCTGGCTAACCAGATGGTGCCAATTCTCCCCGGCGCTAACATGCAGATGCCAGGCGTCCTGCTCTTCCCTGACGGTGATACCTTTTAACTGGTTAATCATGACCGTACCGGCAAAATCCTCCAGGAACAGGACGTTGCTCCCTTCACCGAGTACCAGCAGTGGCTCTTGGCGCTTTTGCGCTTGCTGCCAGGCTTTAATCATCATTTCAATTTCTTCAGCAATGACTAAATGCGCTGCGTTGACCGGGAGCGCAAAAGTATTGTGATTTTTTAAAGACGCGCTTTCAGTAGACATGATTTAAATACTCTGACGGAACAAATTATCATCTAGTCTACTCGATCCACCGCGCATGGCTATTATTTGTTTTTATTCACTTGTAATTTCTTGTTAGCTAATAACCGCTGACTTCATCGGACATTAAAAATATCCTTGCAAATCATAATAATATGATAATTCCATTATCTCGATTCAAGCACAAGTCTAAGTTATATAAAGGCTATAGGCATTAATGATATGTATGAATTAGCCAGGCGGGTGTGGAACTAAAAATTTCATGAATATTTCCAGGTGGGAACCCGGTTATATTTAATCGTTTACCGATGCGGAGATAATTCGGGATAGCCGAGTAATGACCCCTCACCTTAACCCTCTCCCACAGGGAGAGGGAACCGATCGAGTCCGCTGATATTCCTGCGCAATACCCCATCTTTCTTCTTGCTCCCAACGTTCTGAAGCAGTACAGGCTAATCAAAGGTTCCGACTTGCCGAAGCCGCACAGGCTCACCCACGATGCCGGACAGCTCCCTCTCCCCTACACAAGTGTTCAGGATATTCTCGGTGGGTACTCTGGGAGAGGGCTGGGGTGAGGGGTTTTCACTGTTATTTCCTGTTTTCTGCGCATAGCAAAAAGGCCATCCTTGCGGATGGCCTCTTGGCTTAATTGATGCCTGGCAGTGTCCTACTCTCGCATGGGGAGACCCCACACTACCATCGGCGCTACGGCGTTTCACTTCTGAGTTCGGCATGGGGTCAGGTGGGACCACCGCGCTATTGCCGCCAGGCAAATTCTGTTTCATTCCAACCGCTTCACTCTCGTGTCGCCATCGAAACCAATCTCGGAACGTCGCTGAAAATTGTCGTCTACTCTAAAACACCTTTGGTGTTGTAAGGTTAAGCCTCACGGATCATTAGTACTGGTTAGCTCAATGCATCGCTGCACTTACACACCCAGCCTATCAACGTCTTAGTCTTAAACGTTCCTTCAGGGGCCTTAAAGGCCCAGGGAAGACTCATCTCGAGGCAAGTTTCGCGCTTAGATGCTTTCAGCGCTTATCTTTTCCGCACTTAGCTACCGGGCAGTGCCATTGGCATGACAACCCGAACACCAGTGGTGCGTTCACTCCGGTCCTCTCGTACTAGGAGCAACCCCTCTCAATCTTCCAACGCCCACGGCAGATAGGGACCGAACTGTCTCACGACGTTCTAAACCCAGCTCGCGTACCACTTTAAATGGCGAACAGCCATACCCTTGGGACCTACTTCAGCCCCAGGATGTGATGAGCCGACATCGAGGTGCCAAACACCGCCGTCGATATGAACTCTTGGGCGGTATCAGCCTGTTATCCCCGGAGTACCTTTTATCCGTTGAGCGATGGCCCTTCCATTCAGAACCACCGGATCACTAAGACCTACTTTCGTACCTGCTCGAGCCGTCACTCTCGCAGTCAAGCTAGCTTATGCCTTTGCACTAACCTCACGATGTCCGACCGTGATTAGCTAACCTTCGTGCTCCTCCGTTACTCTTTGGGAGGAGACCGCCCCAGTCAAACTACCCACCAGACACTGTCCTCACCCCAGATTATGGGGCCGAGTTAGAACATCAAACATTAAAGGGTGGTATTTCAAGGTTGGCTCCATGCAGACTGGCGTCCACACTTCAAAGCCTCCCACCTATCCTACACATCAAGGCTCAATGTTCAGTGTCAAGCTATAGTAAAGGTTCACGGGGTCTTTCCGTCTTGCCGCGGGTACACTGCATCTTCACAGCGAGTTCAATTTCACTGAGTCTCGGGTGGAGACAGCCTGGCCATCATTACGCCATTCGTGCAGGTCGGAACTTACCCGACAAGGAATTTCGCTACCTTAGGACCGTTATAGTTACGGCCGCCGTTTACTGGGGCTTCGATCAAGAGCTTCGCCTTGCGGCTGACCCCATCAATTAACCTTCCAGCACCGGGCAGGCGTCACACCGTATACGTCCACTTTCGTGTTTGCACAGTGCTGTGTTTTTATTAAACAGTTGCAGCCAGCTGGTATCTGCGACTGGCTTCAGCTCCGAGAGCAAGTCTCTTCACCTACGCGCCAGCGTGCCTTCTCCCGAAGTTACGGCACCATTTTGCCTAGTTCCTTCACCCGAGTTCTCTCAAGCGCCTTGGTATTCTCTACCTGACCACCTGTGTCGGTTTGGGGTACGATTTGATGTTACCTGATGCTTAGAGGCTTTTCCTGGAAGCAGGGCATCAACTACTTCTGCACCGTAGTGCATCGTCATCACGCCTCAGGGTTGATAGCGTTCCGGATTTACCAGGAACACCCCCCTACACGCTTAAACCGGGACAACCGTCGCCCGGCTAGCCTAGCCTTCTCCGTCCCCCCTTCGCAGTAACACCGAGTACAGGAATATTAACCTGTTTCCCATCGACTACGCCTTTCGGCCTCGCCTTAGGGGTCGACTCACCCTGCCCCGATTAACGTTGGACAGGAACCCTTGGTCTTCCGGCGAGCGGGTTTTTCACCCGCTTTATCGTTACTTATGTCAGCATTCGCACTTCTGATACCTCCAGCAAACCTCACAGTTCACCTTCAACGGCTTACAGAACGCTCCCCTACCCAACAACGCCTAAGCGTCGCTGCCGCAGCTTCGGTGCATGGTTTAGCCCCGTTACATCTTCCGCGCAGGCCGACTCGACCAGTGAGCTATTACGCTTTCTTTAAATGATGGCTGCTTCTAAGCCAACATCCTGGCTGTCTATGCCTTCCCACATCGTTTCCCACTTAACCATGACTTTGGGACCTTAGCTGGCGGTCTGGGTTGTTTCCCTCTTCACGACGGACGTTAGCACCCGCCGTGTGTCTCCCGTGATAACATTCTTCGGTATTCGGAGTTTGCATCGGTTTGGTAAGCCGGGATGGCCCCCTAGCCGAAACAGTGCTCTACCCCCGAAGATGAGTTCACGAGGCGCTACCTAAATAGCTTTCGGGGAGAACCAGCTATCTCCCGGTTTGATTGGCCTTTCACCCCCAGCCACAAGTCATCCGCTAATTTTTCAACATTAGTCGGTTCGGTCCTCCAGTTAGTGTTACCCAACCTTCAACCTGCCCATGGCTAGATCACCGGGTTTCGGGTCTATACCTTGCAACTATTCGCCCAGTTAAGACTCGGTTTCCCTACGGCTCCCCTATACGGTTAACCTTGCTACAAAATATAAGTCGCTGACCCATTATACAAAAGGTACGCAGTCACACCACGAAGGTGCTCCCACTGCTTGTACGTACACGGTTTCAGGTTCTATTTCACTCCCCTCGCCGGGGTTCTTTTCGCCTTTCCCTCACGGTACTGGTTCACTATCGGTCAGTCAGGAGTATTTAGCCTTGGAGGATGGTCCCCCCATATTCAGACAGGATGTCACGTGTCCCGCCCTACTCATCGAACTCACAGTTAATGCATTTTAGTGTACGGGGCTATCACCCTTTGCTGCGCGACTTTCCAGACGCTTCCACTAACACAAGAACTGATTCAGGTTCTGGGCTGTTCCCCGTTCGCTCGCCGCTACTAGGGGAATCTCGGTTGATTTCTTTTCCTCGGGGTACTTAGATGTTTCAGTTCCCCCGGTTCGCCTCGTATGGCTATGTATTCACCATACGATAGTGTGTCGAAACACACTGGGTTTCCCCATTCGGGTATTGCCGGTTATAACGGTTCATATCACCTTACCGACACTTTTCGCAGATTAGCACGCCCTTCATCGCCTCTGACTGCCTAGGCATCCACCGTGTACGCTTAGTCACTTAACCTCACAACCCGAAGGTGTTTCTGTAAACAGAGAACACTGTCGTGCTGTTTATTTGAGAGACTCTATGACAGGTTAATCCTTACCCCAATAGTTCTACGGAGGGATAAGTTTCAGCTGTCATGTTTCAATTTTCAGCTTGTTCCAGATTGTTAAAGAGCAATATCTTAAACACGACTCGCAAGAGTCATCTTTAAGATAATCAGTCACGAATGACCGGTGATAATGTCTTTCACTCATTATCGGATGGCGTCCCCAAGGGGATTCGAACCCCTGTTACAGCCGTGAAAGGGCAGTGTCCTAGGCCTCTAGACGATGGGGACACAAAATCCGATTAAACCCAGGGTTTAACCGTTTCTCGTATCAGCATGAGTCCAGAAGACTCATTACATCAACAGGTAGCGCTTTGCTCATTACTTTTCATCAGACAATCTGTGTGGACACTGCACTCAACTGCATATCTTTAGGTAAGGAGGTGATCCAACCGCAGGTTCCCCTACGGTTACCTTGTTACGACTTCACCCCAGTCATGAATCACAAAGTGGTAAGCGCCCTCCCGAAGGTTAAGCTACCTACTTCTTTTGCAACCCACTCCCATGGTGTGACGGGCGGTGTGTACAAGGCCCGGGAACGTATTCACCGTAGCATTCTGATCTACGATTACTAGCGATTCCGACTTCACGGAGTCGAGTTGCAGACTCCGATCCGGACTACGACATACTTTATGAGGTCCGCTTGCTCTCGCGAGTTCGCTTCTCTTTGTATATGCCATTGTAGCACGTGTGTAGCCCTACTCGTAAGGGCCATGATGACTTGACGTCATCCCCACCTTCCTCCGGTTTATCACCGGCAGTCTCCTTTGAGTTCCCACCATTACGTGCTGGCAACAAAGGATAAGGGTTGCGCTCGTTGCGGGACTTAACCCAACATTTCACAACACGAGCTGACGACAGCCATGCAGCACCTGTCTCACAGTTCCCGAAGGCACCAATCCATCTCTGGAAAGTTCTGTGGATGTCAAGAGTAGGTAAGGTTCTTCGCGTTGCATCGAATTAAACCACATGCTCCACCGCTTGTGCGGGCCCCCGTCAATTCATTTGAGTTTTAACCTTGCGGCCGTACTCCCCAGGCGGTCGACTTAACGCGTTAGCTCCGGAAGCCACGCCTCAAGGGCACAACCTCCAAGTCGACATCGTTTACAGCGTGGACTACCAGGGTATCTAATCCTGTTTGCTCCCCACGCTTTCGCACCTGAGCGTCAGTCTTTGTCCAGGGGGCCGCCTTCGCCACCGGTATTCCTCCAGATCTCTACGCATTTCACCGCTACACCTGGAATTCTACCCCCCTCTACAAGACTCTAGCTTGCCAGTTTCAAATGCAGTTCCCAAGTTAAGCTCGGGGATTTCACATCTGACTTAACAAACCGCCTGCGTGCGCTTTACGCCCAGTAATTCCGATTAACGCTTGCACCCTCCGTATTACCGCGGCTGCTGGCACGGAGTTAGCCGGTGCTTCTTCTGCGAGTAACGTCAATGAACGGTGCTATTAACACCGAACCCTTCCTCCTCGCTGAAAGTGCTTTACAACCCGAAGGCCTTCTTCACACACGCGGCATGGCTGCATCAGGCTTGCGCCCATTGTGCAATATTCCCCACTGCTGCCTCCCGTAGGAGTCTGGACCGTGTCTCAGTTCCAGTGTGGCTGGTCATCCTCTCAGACCAGCTAGGGATCGTCGCCTAGGTGAGCCATTACCTCACCTACTAGCTAATCCCATCTGGGCACATCCGATGGTGTGAGGCCCGAAGGTCCCCCACTTTGGTCCGAAGACGTTATGCGGTATTAGCTACCGTTTCCAGTAGTTATCCCCCTCCATCGGGCAGTTTCCCAGACATTACTCACCCGTCCGCCGCTCGTCACCCAGGAGCAAGCTCCCTGTGCTACCGCTCGACTTGCATGTGTTAGGCCTGCCGCCAGCGTTCAATCTGAGCCATGATCAAACTCTTCAATTAAAAGCTTGATTTGCTTCAACTCGTGAAGCGATGCTCGAAAATTAACTTTCGTAATAATTCATTCGCATGAATTACTGCTTGGTCACTCTTCAAGACTTGATATTTTTTTGCTACCGAAGTAGCTGGATATCGTCTTGTGAGTGCCCACACAGATTGTCTGATAAATTGTTAAAGAGCGTTCGTTACCGGTAAGTTTCTCGGTAACGCGGGAGGTGCATATTACGCTTTCCCGCTGAAGAGTCAACCTTTTTCTCTTACGAGACGCGGTGTTTTCACCGGGTTGCTTCTTCCTGGCTGGGTGACTTGTTCGTCGTTGTTCCCGGTCAGTGGAGGCGCATTATAGGGAGTTCTCAGAAGGGCGCAACCCCTAAATTCAAAAAACTTTTCAAGCGCGGCTTTTTTCGGCAAAACGCTGCACAAGGCAGCATTTCTATCACTTTTCGTACTGGATGCGGCTGAATTCCTGGGAAAAACGGTCCACCTGCTGCCAATCTGTATATTCCACTTCTTTACTGGTATCCGTCTCTCCCCCGGTCATTTTCATAATAAAGCGGATCATGACGCGATCGAACCAGCGATAACGCGGATAACGCAGCGCACCGGCGAACACGGCGCACTGCTTCGGCTGCCAAGGTGATGACAGTAAGAACTTACGGGTGTAGGCATTGGTTTGCGGCGAACGCTTTTCCGGTTTGCGTGCCGTCAGGTTAACCGCGAAGAACGCACTAGGCATCTGATTCAGTTGATCAGCGTGGCGCTTCACAAATCGGTGTAATGCCGTATTGAAATGCCCGTAGCGTATCGAAGCCCCTATAAGTACCTGTTGGTACTGCCCAAGCTCGATATGCTCTGCCTGCTGCAGATCGATAACGTCGCAGTTCAGGGTATCCTGCAACTGGTTAGCTATATAAGCAGCAATAGAGTGTGTTTGTCCGTCACGGCTCGAATAGAGAATCAGTGCCTTCATGGCGTTACTCCTCGTAGATACATTTACTCACGCCAGAAAGTCGGTGTGAAGAGAACCAGCAGCGTAAACACTTCCAAACGGCCAAACAGCATGGTCAAGACCAGTACCCACTTTGCCGGTGGCGGCATGGTGGTAAAGTTATCGGCGACGACGCCGAGGCCCGGCCCCAGGTTATTAAGCGTAGCCGTTACCGCGGCAAAGGCCGAGAACTCGTCCACGCCGGTGGCGATAATGGCCAGCATGCTGACGATAAATACCAATGCATAGGCGGAGAAGAATCCCCACACCGCTTCAAGAATACGCTCCGGCAACGCGCGGTTGCCTAACTTGATGGTGTAAACCGCATTTGGATGCACCAACCGCTTCAACTCACGCGATCCTTGCAGATACAGCAGCAGGATGCGGATCACTTTTAAGCCACCGCCGGTTGAGCCCGCGCAGCCACCGATAAACGCTGAACAGAGCAGGAGCATTGGCAAGAACAGTGGCCATTTGGCGATGCTGTCGGTGGTAAACCCTGCAGTGGTTGCCATCGACACGACCTGGAAGAAAGCCTGATTAAGCGTTTCCATGCCGCTTCTATATATACCGTGCCACCACAGCACCACGGTACACACCGCCACCAGCGTGAACTGCACGGCGATAAACATGCGAAATTCCGGATCGCGCCAGTACACTTTCAAGCTGCGCCCGCTGAGCAAGGCAAAGTGCAAGCCGTAGTTACAACCGGAGATCAATAGGAACACAGCGATGATGGTGTTGATGGCCGGGCTGGCAAAGTAACCCACGCTGGCATCATGCGTGGAAAAGCCCCCGATGGCGATAGTTGCAAAGCTGTGACCGATAGCATCGAATACCGACATTCCGGCGCCCCATAACGCCAGCGCGCAGGCAATGGTCAGCAGTACGTAAATCAGCCACAAGGTCTTGGCCGTTTCGGCAATACGCGGGCGCATTTTATTGTCTTTCAATGGGCCGGGCATTTCCGCACGGTATAGCTGCATGCCCCCGACGCCGAGGATAGGCAGTATGGCGACGGCCAGCACGATGATCCCCATCCCCCCATCCATTGCAGCATCTGGCGATAGAATAAGATGGCTTTAGGCAAGGAGTCTAACCCGACCAGGGTGGTAGCTCCGGTAGTGGTTAAACCCGAGAAGGATTCGAAAAAGGCGTCTGTCAGGGAGAGATTGGGCCGTTCGGAAAACAGGAAAGGTAATGCCCCCACGCTGCCCAGTACGGTCCAGAACAACACCACAATCAGGAAGCCTTCACGTGGCTTTAATTCATGCTTCTGCTTGCGGTTTGGCCACCACAGCATCAAGCCAATGGTCACGGCTACAAAGAAGGTCTGGCTGAATGCCCGCCCCGCTCCGTCGCGGTATATCAATGCCACCAGGCCAGGAATAAACATTGTCCCGGAAAACAGGATAACCAGCAGGCCCACAATACGGGTTATGGCGCGAAAATGCATTTCAGCACGATCCTTAACAATTCAGTTGGTGGGAATTATTGCGATATAGGGACTAATTGCAAACTTCCGCGGCTGAGATCGCGTAATTTATTCCCGAATGCCTCGGTACCCGTGGCCGGTAGTGCCAAATGTAACACCACGGCAGCACCGTAATCCCCATGCACAATCCGCCCTTCACTAAGCTGTAGCAAATTCTCTACCATTGCCAGCTGAGCATAGTCGCACTGCAAAGTATATTCGAGCTGCGGCACTTTATAGCTGACAACCAACTGCTTAAGCGCCTGTTGTACGCCGCTGCCGTATGCCCGCACCAAGCCACCGGTACCCAGCTTGATCCCACCATAGTAGCGAACTACCACCGCGGTTATTTCACCGATCCCACTGCCCATGAGCTGGCTCAGGATGGGCTTGCCCGCCGTGCCGGAGGGTTCACCGTCATCGGAGAACCCCAACTGCTGCGAATCATTCGGTGCCCCGGCAACAAAAGCCCAGCAATGGTGCCGGGCCGTTGGATGCTCGTCACGCACCTGCTGGATAAAGGCTTTGGCCGCCTCGACCCCGCAGGTAGGTGCCAGCAGAGTGATGAAACGACTTTTCTTTATCTCTTCACTGACGCTGATGACAGCGCCAGGAATGGGGTAAGGCTGCATCAGGCCAGGTTCAGATCACGCGTCATATTCTCAATACGCTTTTCGTGGATCACAATATTGTCCTCAATGCGGATACCGCCGTAAGGTTTCAACGCGTCGATACGATCCCAGGCAAAGTGTTTACTGAACTCGCCACTACGCCAAGGTGCCAACAGGGACTCAATGAAATACAGGCCCGGCTCAATGGTTAGCACCATGCCTGGTTGCATGACACGAGTGCAGCGCAGGAAGGGATATTTTGCGGGTGCTGCCAGATGAGTACCATTTTCATCCTGCATAAACCCGGCGGCATCATGCACCTGCAAACCAAGCGGGTGGCCTAAGCCGTGCGGCAGGAACGGACAGGTGATGCCTTGTTCGACCATCGCTTCTTCGCTGATGCCCGTTACCAGCTTATGATTTTTCAACAGCTTGGCGATACGTTGATGCATCTGTACGTGGTAATCCGTATAGCGAACCCCGGCTTTCATGGTATCTATCAGCGCAAGCTGTTCACTGTTGAGATCTTTCACCAGATGGGCAAACGCATTGTCGCTCTGAGCCGCATAGGTGCGAGTCAGGTCGGCGGCGTAGCCGTTGTATTCCGCCCCTGCATCGATCAGGAAGCTGCGGGATTCGGCCGGAGGTTGATGATCCAGCTTGGTGTAATGCAGTACCGCCGCATGCTCATTCAGGGCCACGATATTATCGTAAGGCACGTCCGTATCACGATGGCCAGTGGCGGTCAGGTAGGCCAGGTTGATATCGAACTCGCTCATACCGGACTGGAAGGCTTCATGAGCCGCACTGTGCCCCATCACGGCCGTTTTCTGAGCTTCGCGCATGCAGGCCAGCTCATAGCCGGTTTTGATCGAGCGACGAAAATCGAGGAAATTCAATACCGCTTGCGGGTTGATGTGTTCGGCCGCAATGCCAAGAGAGAGGGCCCGCTGTTGTGCATAGCCGATATAGCCTACACGCTCGCGCTGCTGCGGCAGTTGGCTGGCGATATCATCGGCATTGGTCAGCGGCAACAGTTCAATGGATTTGGTCCAGAAGCTGTTGGGCAGCGGTTCAACGCTATGCCAGTAATCCACCGGGGAATAGAACCACAGCTTTGGTTTGTTAACGCCGTCCACCCACAACCAGCAGTTCGGCACCGACGTTACCGGCACCCACGCCTTGAAGTTGGCGTTCACTTTAAACGGGTAGCTATGGTCGTCCAGAAAGACCCGTTGCAGCTCGCCTGAGTGGATCAGCAATGCATCCAGATTGTTGCGCTCTAATACTTCACGAGCTCGTTGTTGCAGTGTTGCCAGGTGGTCGTTATACAAAGAAGCCAGCGTTTCCATCACAGTACCCTTATGCCCTCAGAACGGAATGTGCCATCTTAACACACAGATCCCACGCTCCAACCCCATCTCCTCTTGCATGAGGTCTGCTTCGCAAACCGCTGCAAACAGATTACATCCCCGGGTGATATGGCCGCTACCCGCCAAAGTTTCTCTCCCAGGGGGGAAAAATAACTTGATTTAGTATCAAGCAATTAGCCATTCCCCCTGTGATCCGGTTTGCAAATATGCAATCTATTATTTGCAATTCATTAACATAAAAACCACACTCCTCATCATCTGGTCATACCAGATCATCTGCGCTGATTCAGGAGATAGACATGCTCTACCAAGGCGAAACATTACAAGTACACTGGCTCGACAACGGCATCGCCGAGTTGGTGTTCAACGCACCAGGCCCGATCAACAAGCTGGATACCAGCACCGTTGCCAGCCTGGGTGCCGCACTCGAGGTGCTGGAACAGCAAACCGAGTTGAAAGGGCTGCTGCTGCGCTCTGCCAAATCCGCATTCATCGTGGGTGCCGACATCACCGAGTTCCTCTCGCTGTTTGCCGCACCGGCCGAAAAGCTGCATGAATGGCTGGTGTTTGCCAATACCATCTTTAACCGGCTGGAAGATTTGCCGGTGCCAACCATCTCCGCCATTAACGGTTACGCGTTAGGCGGTGGCTGCGAATGCATCCTGGCGACCGATTTCCGTATCGCCTCTCCAGACGCACGCATCGGCCTGCCGGAAACCAAACTGGGCATCATGCCAGGATTCGGGGGTTCCGTACGTCTGCCACGCCTGCTGGGTAACGACAGCGCGCTGGAAATCATTGCCGCCGGGAAAGATATCGGCGCGAAAGACGCGCTGAAAGTCGGCCTGGTCGATGCCGTGGTCGCACCGGAGAAACTGGTGGAAGCCGCGCTGAAAGTACTGCAACAGGCGATCGACGGCCAACTCGACTGGCGCGCCTACCGTCAGCCGAAGCTGGAGCCGCTAAAGCTGAGCCCAATCGAAGCGGCCATGAGTTTCACCACTGCCAAAGGCATGGTGATGCAAACCGCAGGTATTCATTACCCTGCGCCAATGACCGCGGTAAAAACTATCGAAGCCGCCGCCAAGTTTGGCCGTGAAGAAGCGTTGAAACTGGAAACCGCCAGCTTTGTGCCTTTGGCCCGCTCTAACGAAGCGCGCGCCCTGGTGGGCATTTTCCTCAACGATCAGTTCGTGAAAAGCCAGGCGAAAAAACTGGCCAAGAACGTTGAAGCACCGAAACAGGCTGCCGTGCTGGGTGCCGGGATCATGGGGGGCGGCATCGCCTACCAATCCGCGCTGAAAGGCGTGCCGGTGATCATGAAGGACATCAGCGACAAATCCCTGACCCTCGGCATGAATGAAGCGGCCAAGCTGCTGAATAAACAGCTGGAGCGCGGCAAACTGGATGGCCTGAAGATGGCACAGGTGCTGTCAACCATCCAGCCAACGCTGGACTATGCCGGTATCGAACGCGCCCAACTGATTGTTGAGGCCGTAGTTGAAAACCCTAAGGTAAAAGCGGCGGTGTTGTCTGAAGTGGAAGCCCTGATCGGCGAAGATACCGTATTGGCCTCCAATACCTCAACCATCCCGATCAATCACCTGGCAAAATCGTTGAAGCGCCCGCAAAACTTCTGCGGTATGCATTTCTTCAATCCGGTGCACCGCATGCCGTTGGTTGAGATAATCCGTGGTGAACACTCCAGCGACAGCACTATCGCCGCCGTGGTGGCCTACGCCACCCGCATGGGCAAAACGCCGATCGTGGTCAATGATTGCCCTGGGTTCTTCGTTAACCGCGTGCTGTTCCCGTATTTTGCCGGGTTCAGTCAGCTGCTGCGCGACGGCGCAGACTTCCGTCAGATCGACAAAGTGATGGAGAAACAGTTTGGCTGGCCGATGGGCCCGGCGTATCTGTTGGATGTGGTCGGTATTGATACCGCGCACCATGCCCAGGCGGTGATGGCCAACGGTTTCCCTGAACGCATGAGTAAAAATTACCGCGATGCGATCGACGTGATGTTCGATAACCAACGCTTCGGCCAGAAAAACCAGCTGGGCTTCTACCGCTACAGCCAGGATAGCAAAGGGAAGCCGCGTAAAGATAACGACGAGCAAACCGACACTCTGCTGGCAACCGTGAGCGCATCGGCACAGACCTTCAGCAGTGAAGAGATCATCGCCCGCATGATGATCCCGATGATCAACGAAGTGGTACGCTGCCTGGAAGAAGGCATTGTGGCCAGCCCGGCAGAAGCGGATATGGCATTGGTTTACGGCATCGGCTTCCCGCCGTTCCACGGTGGCGCATTCCGCTATCTGGATACGCTCGGCACCGCTAATTACGTCGAAATGGCCCAGCGTTACGCTAATCTGGGGGCGCTGTATCAAGTGCCAGCCGGTCTGCGTGCCAAGGCAGAACGTAATGAAAGCTACTACCCGGTGGCGACAGCGGCGCTGTCTGATATCTCCACTGGCCAACCGGCATGAGGTTATAAAGATGGAAAACGTAGTTATTGTTGATGCCGTACGTACGCCAATGGGCCGCTCGAAGGGCGGCGCTTTCCGCCAGGTTCGCGCGGAAGATCTTTCCGCTCATCTGATGCGTGCCGTGCTGAGCCGTAACCCGGCGCTGAATGCCGCTGAAATTGATGATATTTATTGGGGCTGCGTGCAGCAGACGCTGGAACAAGGCTTCAACATCGCCCGTAACGCCGCGCTGCTGGCCGAGATCCCACATCGTGTGCCAGCGGTAACGGTGAACCGCCTGTGTGGTTCTTCGATGCAGGCCTTGCACGACGCAGCCCGCGCAATCATGGTAGGTGACGCACAGGTCAGCCTGATTGGCGGTGTGGAACATATGGGCCACGTCCCGATGAACCACGGCGTAGACTTCCATCCAGGCCTGAGCCGCACCGTGGCAAAAGCGGCCGGGATGATGGGCCTGACCGCAGAAATGCTGGCGAAAATGCATAATATCAGTCGCGAAATGCAGGATGAATTTGCAGCCCGCTCCCACCAACGTGCCCATGCCGCTACGTTGGCCGGCTATTTCAAGAACGAAATTATCCCCACCACTGGCCATGACGCCGACGGCGTACTGACTCGTTACGATTATGATGAAGTGATCCGCCCGGAAACCACCGTTGCCAGCCTGGCGGCATTGCGCCCGGCGTTTGACCCGGTCAACGGCACCGTCACCGCAGGTACCTCTTCCGCACTGTCTGACGGCGCTTCCGCCATGTTGATCATGAGCGAGTCCCGCGCCAAGTCGCTCGGCCTGAAGGCTCGTGCCCGCATCCGCTCAATGGCGGTCGTGGGATGCGATCCTTCGATCATGGGCTATGGTCCGGTGCCTGCCAGCAAACTCGCGCTTAAACGCGCCGGTCTGAGCGTGCAGGATATCGATCTGTTTGAATTGAATGAGGCCTTTGCCGCCCAGTCGCTGCCCTGCATTAAAGATCTGGGACTGCTGGAAAGCATGGACGATAAGATCAACCTAAACGGCGGTGCGATTGCCCTGGGCCACCCATTAGGCTGCTCCGGCTCTCGTATCTCCACCACCCTGCTGAATAATATGGAACGCCGTGACGTGCAGTTTGGTCTGGCCACCATGTGTATCGGCCTGGGTCAGGGGATTGCCACGGTATTTGAACGCGTTTAGCTGTGTCTGATTGGATGCCCCAAAAGGGCATCCCAAAGGTTTTGTTGCCGTACTTCCCGCCTGTCAGGGGCGGGTTTTTTATGCCTGGAATTCGGCACCAATAAAAACGGGGCAGCACCTGGCCACCCCGCTTGTACTAATCGACATTTTATACCCTATGGATTTCAAGCTGCGGCTAGGCGACAAGCTTACTCATCCCCAGGAGCTTACTTTTGGGTAAGTGACTGGGGTGACAAATCTGTCAGGAACAGATTTGAACGCTGTATCCAGCGGCCCCGTAAGGGGTGAGGCCCATGGACGGGTCGAATAACTAAGCGCAGGTAACAACGCTGCAGCTTGAAAGACGACGGGTATATCAGATGAACGCGAAAGCATCGCCAAACATGTGCGCTTCCAGTGCGCCACGCTCAGCACAGAAACGCTCACGGGCAATTTTCGCCATCTCGAAACGCCCTGCGATATAGATATCATGCTCCGCCAGCGAGCCAAAATCCTGTAACACGGCGCTCAGCACCGTGCCGCTGCGGCCACGCCAGTCCTCTTCCGGCTGTTCAACTACCGGGATGACCTTCAGATTTGGGTATTGCAGTGAAATCGCCTCCAGTTCGCTGAGATCATAAAGATGCTTCAGCTCACGGCCACCCCAGTAGATTGAGATATCGCGATTGGGTTGCTGTTCCAGCGCCGTCAGCAAAATCGAGCGCGCGTAAGAGAACCCGGTACCACCGGCAATCAACACCAGCGGGCGCTCGCCCTCTTCACGCAGCCAG
This sequence comes from Serratia sp. 3ACOL1, assembly GCF_003668775.1. Lineage (NCBI taxonomy): Bacteria > Pseudomonadati > Pseudomonadota > Gammaproteobacteria > Enterobacterales > Yersiniaceae > Serratia > Serratia sp. 3ACOL1. The sequence continues at coordinate 4,046,623 of NZ_CP033055.1, forward strand.
GCTTCACCATGCGGAATATCCACGGTGATGGCCTGCTCTTTCAGCACCCGATCCATCACCGCCATGGCATACAGGTTCAGTTCAGAAGCGCCAATATGCAGCTCGATATAATCTTGCTGTGCTGGCGTCGAAGCCACAGAGAACGGGCGTTTATCACGCTCATCCATCACTACCATCAGGTATTGCCCTGCTTTGAACGAAAACGGTGCCTCTGGCACCAAACGTACCCGATAAACGGTATCGGTAATGGCCTCTACGGAGGTCACTTTACAGCTCAGGATTGTCATGCGTTCCTCTGTCGGGTCATCACTGGCGCTTAAAGCGTCGGTTCTCTGTCACTTAATATGGCGAGCTCATCCCAGATGTCATCGATGCGCGCACGCACCTTCTCATCCATCTTGATCGGACGGCCCCACTCTCGTTGGGTTTCTCCCGGCCATTTATTGGTGGCATCCAGGCCCATCTTCGATCCCAGCCCGGAAATCGGCGAGGCGAAGTCCAGATAATCAATCGGCGTATTCTCCACTAAAACGGTATCCCTTGCCGGATCCATTCGGGTAGTGATCGCCCAAATCACGTCATTCCAGTCACGCGCATTCACGTCGTCATCGCAAACGATGACAAACTTGGTATACATAAATTGGCGTAGGAAAGACCAGACCCCCATCATTACGCGTTTGGCGTGCCCTGCGTACTGTTTTTTGATGGTCACCACCGCCAGGCGATAGGAACACCCTTCCGGCGGCAGGTAGAAATCGACGATTTCCGGGAATTGTTTTTGCAGGATCGGCACGAACACTTCGTTCAGCGCCACTCCCATCACCGCTGGTTCATCCGGCGGGCGACCGGTATAGGTCGAGTGATAAATCGCGTTGCGCCGTTGGGTAATATGGGTCACGGTAAAGACGGGGAAGTGGTCGATCTCGTTATAGTAACCGGTGTGATCGCCATACGGGCCTTCCGGCGCCAGTTCCCCTTGCTCGATATAGCCTTCCAGCACAATTTCCGCGCTGGCGGGAACTTCGAGATCGCAGGACAGACATTTGACCACTTCGGTCTTGTTGCCGCGCAACAGCCCGGCAAAGGCATATTCAGACAGATTATCCGGCACCGGCGTCACCGCGCCCAAAATGGTGGCAGGATCGGCCCCCAGCGCAACGGCAACCGGGAAACGTTCACCAGGATGTTCCTGACACCACTCCTGATAATCCAGTGCGCCGCCACGATGCGAGAGCCAGCGCATAATCAGCTTGTTCTTGCCCAACACCTGCTGGCGATAGATCCCCAGATTCTGTCGTTCTTTATGCGGGCCTCGGGTAACCGTCAGCCCCCAGGTGACCAGCGGTGCGGCATCTTCCGGCCAGCAGTGCATCACCGGAATACGGCCAAGATCGACATCTTCCCCTTGCCACACCTGTTCCTGGCACGGGGCAGAGCCCAGCACCTTGGTCGGCATATTCAGCACTTGCTTGAATTTGGGGACCTTGTCGAACAGATCGCGAAAGCCCTTCGGTGGCTCCGGCTCTTTGAGGAACGCCAACAGCTTGCCCACTTCGCGCAGCGCACTGACGTCTTCCTGCCCCATCCCCATCGCCACCCGCTTGGGCGTGCCGAACAGGTTACAGAGCACCGGCATATCGTAGCCTTTCGGGTTTTCGAACAGCAATGCCGGGCCGCCTGCTCGCAGCGTACGATCGGCAATTTCTGTCATTTCCAGATAGGGATCAATCGGCTGGCTGATGCGTTTTAGTTCCCCTCTCTTTTCCAGCAACGAGAGGAAATCGCGTAGGTCACGGTATTTCATGCAAGCCATTACACCATTGATTTATAGAAGATTTAAACGACGAACCCGGAAAATATCAAGGTGGTTCGACGTTTAATTAACTGGCTGATTTTAAGGCGTTTCACAGCAAAGAGATAGATTAACAAATTCTAGCCAATCTGCCCACATTAGCGCTACTGGTTTGGGTTGTCATCACAATGCTGAATCTCTAGGGGCGCCGCATGCTGCGCCCCCCTTCGGTTTATCAATGGCAGATGAACGGCACCAACGAGCGCAGCGCCAAAGTATCATGATATTCCTGTATCTCTACTCCGTGGCGGAACACTTTAAAACCCTGCTCCCTGGCGCTGAAGTAGCGCAGATCGTTGCCGCAGACGTGTAGCAGGCTGCCTTCACGCAGTGCGACAACCGACTCGCTTGGGTTCACCGCACAGAACTCTGCCAGGCGCTCATCACGGGTTTCACCCATGTGGCCGCTGATATGGGCATCGATGTAATGTGGGTTGATCTGTACCGGGAACAGCCCCAGCGCAGGCAACACGACGCTGTTACGCACCGGCATATCGTTGGTGGTACGGATGCTCGGCGTCGCCACGTTGCAACCAGCGCTCCAACCCACATAAGGTACTTCGCGCTCACGCACCGCACGCTGAATTGGCACAATCAGGCCATTTTCATGCAGCATCTGGTTCAGCATCCAGGTATTGCCGCCGCTGACCAAAATACACTCGGCCTGTGCGATCGCCTCTGCCGGAGACTCGGCATGGTGGATGCTGGTAACCTTGATACCCAACGTCTGCGACAGTTCCTGCGCACGCTGGTCGTAATCACCACGGATCATGGCATAAGGAATAAAAACGGCTGACGTGATGTTACGGCGTTCAATCATGGCCAACAGCTGGCTCTTGGCATAACCGAGCAGTTCGGCCTCGCCGGAAAGCTTGCCGTTACTTAGCAAAAATAGCTCCATGTCTCTCCCTCAGTGCAAGAATGATTAAAGACGTCACATTGAGCATCTGACCTCTGTGACAGTCGCAAATTTTGAACCTATGGTTATACCTGAACTGGGTAATCAAGTGTGTGACTTTACGCGGGCTACGGGGGATTGCAGTCACTAATGGCAACAGATGGATACTTGCGTCACTAGGTATCCGCGGTGGCTTTTGGTATGCTTAACGGCTGACAGAAAGGCATGTGAAACTATGGAATCTTGGTATTTACTTTATTGTAAGCGCGGCCAGCTCTTACGGGCCCAGGAACACCTGGTAAGGCAAGCCGTCAACTGCCTGAGCCCAATTATTACGTTGGAGAAAATCGTGCGTGGCAAGCGTACCGCCGTTAGCGAACCGCTATTTCCCAACTACCTGTTTGTTGAATTCGATCCGGAACGTATTCACACCACTACGATCAGTGCAACCCGTGGTGTCAGCCACTTTGTGCGATTTGGAGCCTTACCGACCCAGATACCTTTACAGGTTATCGAAGAACTCCAGACACATAGCGAAGAATTCTATGTGGATCCAGAGACCCCGCAGCCGGGCGATACGGTGTTGATCACCGATGGCGTGTTCGAGGGCCTACATGCGATCTACACCGAACCTGACGGTGAAGCCCGCTCAATGCTGCTGCTGAATCTGATCAACAAGCAGATTAATCAGAGCATCGATAACCGGCAGTTCCAAAAACTTTAATGCAAGCAGGCACCCAAAGGTGCCTGTTTTGTCTGCTACCGATTAACGGCGCATCGCATCATCATGCAGCCACTGGGCAACACGCTTGGCGAAGTAGGTCAGCACACCATCAGCCCCGGCACGCTTAAAGCACAGCAAGGATTCCATCACCGCCGGTTGCTCCTGCAGCCAGCCGTTCTGGATCGCCGCCATATGCATCGCATATTCGCCCGATACCTGATAGGCGAAGGTCGGCACCCCGAAGGTATCTTTGACACGACGCACCACGTCCAGATACGGCATCCCCGGCTTCACCATCACCATATCCGCGCCTTCCTGCAGATCCTGAGCAATCTCTTGCAGGGCTTCGTCGCCGTTGGCCGGATCCATCTGATAGGTTTTCTTGTTGCCGCCTTTCAGGTTACCGGTGGAGCCGAGCGCATCACGGAACGGGCCGTAATAGCATGAGGCATATTTGGCGGAATACGCCATGATCTGGGTATTCACCAGGCCTTGCAGCTCGAGTTGATCGCGGATAGCGCCGATGCGGCCATCCATCATATCGCTGGGAGCCACGATTTCGGCACCGGCTTCTGCATGAGATAGCGCCTGGCGAACCAGAATTTCTTTGCTGATGTCGTTGATCACGTAACCATGCTCGTCGATCACGCCGTCCTGCCCATGGGTCGTATACGGGTCGAGCGCTACATCGGTCAGGATCCCCAGCTCCGGCACGGCATCTTTCAACGCACGCACGGTACGCTGCACCAAACCATCCGGGTTGTAGGCTTCCTCGGCATGTAGCGACTTCAGGCCAGACTCAATCACCGGGAACAGAGAGATCACCGGTACGCCGAGCTTGGCAATGGCTTCTGCCTCTTTGATCAGCAGATCGATGCTCATGCGCGATACGCCAGGCATCGAGGAAACGGCTTCCTGGCGGTTGCTGCCTTCCATAACAAAGACCGGGTAGATCAGGTCATTGACCGTTACCTGATTCTCGGCGACCAAACGGCGGCTGAAGTCATGACGGCGCACACGGCGCATACGGCGACCAGGGAAGGTGCCCGGAAATGCATAGCTCATAATTTTCTCCTAACTCAGACCAGCCGGAATAACCGGCGGGCATTCTCATCAGTTTTCTGGCCCAGCCACGCGGGATCTTCTTCGCGCCAGGTCGCAACCTGCCGAATGATATGGGGCAGAAAACAGGGTTCGTTGCGGCGAGATGCAGGTTTCGGGTGTAAATCCCGGGGCAACAAATAGGGGGCATCGGTTTCCAGCAGCAGACGATCGGCTGGGATTTGGGGTAACAAGGCACGCAGTTCCAGACCCCGGCGCTCATCACAAACCCAACCGGTGATACCGATCGACAGCCCAAGCGCCAGGCAGTCTTGTAACTCTTCGGCGCTTCCGGTGAAGCAATGCACGACTGCGGCGGGCAGTTTATCCAACCAAGGGGTCAGCAGTGCAACAAAACGTGCGTGTGCGTCGCGACAATGCAGGAATACCGGCATATTGAGCTCGGCGGCCAATGCCAGTTGAGCGTTGAAAGCCAGTTCCTGCTGTGCCGGAGTGGAAAAATTGCGGTTAAAATCCAGCCCACATTCGCCAATGGCTGCCACGAAGGGCTGCGATGCCAACCGGTGAATGTGCTGTGCGACCTCATCGTTCCAACTGCTGGCATCATGCGGATGCACGCCAGCCGTAGACCAGCAATAGCCACTATGCGCACGGGCCAGGTGACTGGCCGCCTCGCTTTGCTGTGCGTTGGTGCCGGTGATCAGCATCCCCGTTACACCTGCGGTTTTGGCTCGCTCAACCACCTGTGTGGCATCTTTGGCAAATTGGGAGCTGGTAAGGTTGACGCCAATATCAAACATGGTTTTTCCAAAGCAAAAGCCGCCCGATGGGCGGCTTAGGGACAGACGAGTATCAGGAGGCTGGTGGCTCTTCGCCTTCCTCTTCTTCCTCTACCGGCTTGCGCCGCTTCCCGACATAGAAACGGGCGAAGAATACCCCGACCTCAAACAGCAGGTACATCGGGATCGCCAACAGGGTTTGCGAGAACACGTCTGGCGGCGTCAACAGCATGCCGACCACGAAAGCACCAACCAGCACATACGGGCGTTTCTTACGCAGGTCATCTGGCGTAGTAACACCGCTCCAGCACAGCAGAATAATGGCAACCGGCACTTCAAAAGCCACGCCGAACGCCATAAACAGCGCCATGACGAAACTCAGGTAGTTGCTGATATCGGTCGCAATCGTGACGCCGATGGGTGCAGTTTTGGCAAAAAAGCCAAAGGCCAGCGGGAACACGACAAAGTAGGCAAACGCCATCCCCAGATAGAACAACAGGCTGCTGGAGACCAGCAACGGCATCATCAGGCGGCGTTCATGCTGGTACAGCGCAGGAGCGATAAAGGCCCAGACCTGATAGAGAATGAAAGGCGCGGCAACGATCACCGAAACCATCATCGTCAACTTGATCGGAGCAAAGAAGGGTGAAGCCACGTCGGTGGCGATCATGCTCGCCCCAGCAGGCAACTGATCGATCAGCGGTGCAGAAACGATCTGATAAATATCGTTAGCGAAAAACACCAACACAATAAAGATCGCCAGCACGCTGATGATCGAATTCAACAGCCGCTTACGCAGTTCAATCAGATGACTGATAAGCGGTTGGGTATCTTCAACGGCCATGTTTTAACGTTCGCCACTAGGTTGTTGAGACGCAGGGGATTTATCCGCCACAGGCTCTGGGATGGCCTGCTTTGCAGGGATTTGCTGATCCACGACCGTTGCCTGAGCCACGGGGGGCACCACCGGCTCGCTTTGCACGGCTGGCGCAGGTTCGGTGGGCTGCGGTGTGGCAACAGGTGCCGAAGCGGTAGTCGCCGCTTCCGCCGGAGTCACGCCGTCGTGAATGGCTTCAGGATCGGTGACCACTGGATTGTGAATGGTATGCGGCGGCTCGTCCTTATCGACGTGATAAGAACGTTTCAGCGACTCAGCCGCCTCTTTCAGCTCATCCATTGAAGCTTTGAGTTCCGGCGTTAAATTCTGCAAGCCCGCTTTCTCTGCCTTCTTCAGGCTTTCCTGCAGTTCTTGCAGCTTCAATTCCTGTGTCAGCTCATTCTGCACCGAAGCTGCCAGAGAGCGCAGCGCTCGGATCCAGCCCGCAACGGTTCTGACCGCCACTGGTAACCGTTCTGGCCCAAGTACCACCAGGCCAATCACCAGTACCAGCAGCAGTTCACCAAACCCAATGTCAAACACGGTTTATACCTGCTCTTTGTTCTTCGACTCTTCCGCTGCTTTCACTTCCGGCTGCTTATCGGTGATAGGCTTGGCCGCAAAGTCTGCATCGTGGTTGGTTTTTTCAGTCGTATTGGTTGGCGCTGCGCTGTTGTCGTCGCCAATCGCTTTTTTGAAGCCCTTGATTGATGCACCGAGATCGGAACCCAGCGTACGCAGTTTGTTGGTACCAAACAGCAGCACCACGATCACCGCGATGATCAACAATTGCCAAATACTAATACCGCCCATTGTACTTACCTCTGGTTTAAAAAAGGGTCTATTTCAAGCTGCCGCATTATATACCCTTCATCTTTGTGTTGGATATGCCCCGTTTTTGCAGAGCTGCAGCGACAACGCTTAACCTGATGGTTAATTTATTCAGACGGTGCGTTTCCAACCGACGACCCAGGCCACTACGCCTGCGGCCATCATCCAGGCAGGGAACACCTCTACGCCTCCCAGCAGTAAAATCGTACCACTGACTAACAGTGTAGCGCCAACCCCGAACAAATACCGTGATTGACCTTGCCGAACGCGTTGCGCCTGCATCTGACCGGTCAATTTATCGACGCTTTGTTGCAACAGTTTATGCTGTTGCAGACTGTCATAAAACAATTCAGGTAACTCCGGCAGTTTCTCGGCCCAGAACGGCGCTTTTTCTTTCAGCGCGCGGATCACCGCCGGAATGCCTACCTGATCCCGCAGCCAGCTTTCAAGGAACGGCTTCGCCGTGGTCCACAGATCCAGCTGCGGATAGAGCTGACGGCCAAGGCCCTCAACGTACAGCAGCGTCTTTTGCAGTAATACCAGCTGCGGCTGCACTTCCATATTGAAGCGGCGTGCGGTGTTGAACAGGTTCAACAGCACGTTGCCGAACGAAATTTCCGCCAGCGGTTTTTCAAAAATCGGCTCACAGACGGTACGGATGGCAAACTCGAAATCTTCCACGTTGGTATCACGCGGTACCCAGCCAGAATCAACGTGCAGCTCCGCCACCTTACGGTAGTCGCGGTTGAAGAAGGCGATAAAGTTTTCCGCCAGATAGCGCTTGTCGTCTTTGTTCAGTGAACCCACGATACCGCAGTCGATGCCGATATAACACGGATCTTCCGGGTGCTCATAGCTAACGAAAATGTTGCCTGGGTGCATGTCGGCATGGAAGAAGCTGTCACGGAACACCTGGGTAAAGAACACCTGGACGCCACGCTCGGCCAGCAGTTTCATATTGGTGTTCTGCTGTTCCAGAGCCGCAATATCCGACACCGGGATGCCGTAAATCCGCTCCATCACCAACACGCTCTCACGGCAGTAATCGGAGTAAACCTCTGGCACGTAGAGCATCGGGCTACCGTCAAAGTTACGGCGCAGTTGGATGGCGTTGGCCGCTTCACGCAGCAGGTTCAGCTCATCGAGCAGGGTTTTCTCATATTCACGCACCACTTCGCGCGGGCGCAGACGGCGACCGTCCGGCATCAGCTTGGGTACCCAGCCTGCCAGGCGATACATCAGGCGCACATCGGCTTTAATAATCGGCCCAATGTCTGGGCGGATCACCTTAAGCACCACTTCTTGGCCGGTCGTTTTCAACCGGGCGGTATGCACCTGGGCAATCGAAGCCGACGCCAGCGCCTGCTGGTCAAAGTCATCGAACCAGGTTTCCAGCGGGCCGCCCATCGCCAACTCGATATGCTTACGCGCCAGCGCACCATCGAACGGTGCCACTCGGTCCTGCAACAGCGTCAGTTGGTCGGCAATATGGGGTGGGAACAGATCGCGGCGGGTCGACATCATCTGGCCGAACTTGATCCACACCGGACCCAGCTCTTGCAGCGCCAGGCGCAGGCGTTCGCCCAACGGCTGGTTTTTATGGCGGTTCGGCATCCAGAACAGCAGGCGACGGCCAATGCGCAGCGGCAGCGTCAAGCGCATCTTGGGGATCAGTTCATCCAGTCCATAGCTCAGGAAAACGCGCACGATCAAATACAGGCGGCAAATTTCGCCAGGGGTCATCGCTTACCCTCCAACTTGTCCAGACGAGCAATCAGTGCGTCCACACTGCGAACGGTGGCATCAACCTCTTCGTTAAACCACACCACTTCAAGCGGGCCGGGAGCCATACGCCACTCTTCGGTCAGCGTTTCGGCCACGTAGCGTTGCTGGCTCTGCAAACCGGATTTCAGCAGGCCTAAACCTTTACCTACGATCTGACTAACCCCTTGCGCGGCGATGTCGCCCACATAAGGTGCCAGCCATTCCGCCGGATCCCACTCTGCCAGATCGAGCAAACCGACCAGCTGTTGCACCACCTGAATATCGCCTTCGACAATCAGCTCGCCGCTACGCATCAGCGGGGAAAGTTGCTGACGATCGCGCAATTTCAGCAGCACCGGTACGCGGGTTTGCACCGTACAGTCGGCACTATCTTCTGATTGGCCGAGCACATCCACGCGCTGTTCGCTGAACAGCAGAACCAACGGCGAAGAGAGTTCCTGTAGCTCGATACGTAACACTTTACCCGCCAGCCGTTGGCGGGCAGCTTTCATGCTGCGATCGCGAAACAGCAGGCTATTGAGCGAGGTTTCGAGCACGCCGGTCAGTAACGGGGTTAGCAGCATCGGCATTTCCATATCAGAACTTGAAGCCCCGGTGCAGCGCCACGATGCCACCGGTCAGGTTGAAGTAGTTGACGTTCTCGAAACCGGCCGCAGCCATCATACCCTTCAGGGTTTCCTGATCGGGGTGCATGCGGATCGATTCTGCCAGATAGCGGTAGCTGTCCGGATCTTTCACCACCAGCTCACCAATTTTTGGCAGCACGTGGAAGGAATAGGCGTCGTAAGCCTTGCTCAGCGGCTCCAGCAGCGGCTTGGAAAATTCCAGCACCAGCAGGCGGCCACCCGGTTTCAGCACGCGGAACATCGAACGCAGCGCTTTGTCTTTATCGGTGACGTTGCGCAGGCCAAAGGAGATGGTGATGCAGTCAAAATAATTATCTGGGAACGGCAGCGCTTCGGCGTTGGCCTGCACGTAGCTGATATTGCCAACAATGCCGTGGTCACGCAGCTTTTCGCGCCCCATCTTGAGCATGGAATCGTTGATATCCGCCAGCACCACCTGCCCCTGCTCACCCACCATGCGGGAGAACTTGGCAGCCAGATCGCCAGTACCACCGGCCAGATCCAGCACACGCTGGCCGCGGCGCACGCCGCTGCAATCGATGGTAAAACGCTTCCAGATACGATGGATACCAAACGACATCAGGTCGTTCATCACGTCATATTTTGCCGCTACCGAGTGAAAAACGTTAGCCACCATGGCCTGCTTCTCGTCTCTTGCTACGGTACGAAAGCCAAAATCGGTGGTTTCCTGCGCTTGATCTGCCATTGTCCTGCCTGCCATTCAGTCAATTTAGTGTCGTGGAGTGTACCAGAAAGCCGCGTAATACCCCACCTTGCAACGGCATCATCCGTGCGATGCGCGATGTGGTTCTTCGTTGCTATCATCGTTCTCTTCCCCCGGTAGCGAGGCGATATCCTCGTCAGGCTCGGAGAGCAGCTCATCATCCTGTTGTTCCGATGCCTGCTGCGCCAAAAGCGGGTTGATGGGGCGTTTAATTTCAACCCCAAGCGCGCGGAAGCCCTCAATGCGGCCGATAAGATTACCACGGCCTTCGCTCAGTTTATTCATCGCCTGGTGATAACTGCCCTGCGCCCTATCCAGGCTCTGCCCCAGGGCCGACATATCGTCTACGAACAGGCGCATCTTGTCATACAGCCGGGCGGCGCGATCGGCGATCCGTTGGGCGTTCTGGCTTTGGTGCTCATAGCGCCACAGGTTGGTAATGGTTCGCAGTGCCACCAGCAAGGTGGTTGGGCTGACCAGCATGATGTTATGTTGCAATGCCTCACTAATCAGCTCCGGCTCACGATCGATGGCCAGCAGGAAGGCCGGTTCCACTGGGATAAACATCAGCACGTAATCCAGCGAACGCAGGCCAGGCAGTTGTTGATAATCCTTACGGCCCAACACGCGAATGTGCCCGCGCAGCGAAGTGATATGCTCGGTCAACGCCGCTTCCCGTTCGAAGTCATCTTCACTGTTGAAATAACGCTCATAGGCCACCAGCGACATTTTGGCGTCGATCACCACGTCTTTACCCTGTGGCAAACGTACGATCACGTCTGGCTGCATACGGCTTTGGCTATCCAGCCGCACATTAACCTGTGTCTCATACTCATGCCCTTCGCGCAGGCCAGAGGCTTCCAACACGCGGCTCAGCACCACCTCGCCCCAGTTACCCTGGGTTTTGTTATCGCCTTTTAGTGCCTTGGTCAGGTTGAGTGCCTCGCGAGCCATTTGCGCATTCAACTGTTGCAGATTACGGATTTCGTGCGTCAATGTATGGCGTTCGCGTGCTTCCTGGCCAAAGCTATCCTGCACCTGGCGGCGGAAACCGTCCAACTGCTCGCGTAACGGCAGCAACAGGCGATCCAGACTTTGCTTATTTTGCTCATCCACCTTGCGGCCGCTGTTTTCGAAAATGCGGTTGGCCAGGTTCTCAAACTGGGTGGTCAAACGTTGTTCACTGCTGATCAACAGCCGCTGTTTCTCTTCTGCGGCCATCCGGGTCTCTTCCAGGCGGATCGTCACCTCACGCAGTTCGGCTTCCTGAGCGCTGTTGACTTCACGCTGTGCCCGTAGCTCCTGGTTCAGCAATTCACATTCATTGCGCCAATGGTTGAGCTGTTGCAGTCTCTCCTGCCCGGCGGCCAGTTGGCTGTGCAGGGTGCGCAGTTCCAGATCGTTTTGCCGTAGCCGTTGTTCGTGGCTTTGCAGCGTCTCTTGGCGGGAGGCCGTTTCAAGCTGCGCCTGCTGTAAAGACTGCTCCAGCAGACGCAGGTCGGTTTCATGTTGCGCACCGTGCTGCTGCGCACGCAGGCTGGCGATCAGCCACCCCAGCAGTAAACCTATCGCCACACCACCAATACCGTAAATCAGACTGGTATCCACCCTGCCTCCTGTCATACATGCATGCGCTTGCGGCGCGTATTGCGCCCATTGCCTGTCACGTTAAAGGGAGCCTGTATGGATGTCCAGTCTGTTTTTATGTGGAAGTGAGCACGGTAACCAAGGCATTACCGTGCAGATAAGGCGGGTTAAAACAGTTTGAAGCGATATTCGGCGATAAACTCGCCGGACAGTGAGTGGGAGAGCTGGGAATGCCCATCCACCAGTATCGGCGTTTTATTGCTGTTCTTATAAGACCAGCCCGGCCCGGCCATGGCGAATACCGTCAGGTTTTTCAGCTTGGGATGGGAGGGAGCCCAGCGGCCAAAGACGTTGATCTCACCGGTACGCACCGCGGCACCTTGATAGCTGAACTGGCCCACGTTGCCCGCCAGCCCGGCAGTAAACTCAGGCGTGATGCGGTATTCGGCCATGGTGGCCAGCATGGTTTCGCCATCGCGCATGTAGTCTTCACCGGCATAAGCCATGGAGGTAAAGGTACCGCGTGAGTTTTTGGACATATGTCGGGGATAGAAGCCAAGCTGACCGTCCCCCTTCGGTGCTCGCGTATGGGCGATGCCGACCTTGACGCTCCACAGCGGCTCCTGCCATTTGGCATCCAGCGCAAAATGGTTGGCGTTATGATCGAAGTTGCGCTTGCTCAGCGCCATCTGTTTGTACTCGTCCAGCGCCTGAGTGGTGTAAATCTGGCTGCCGAGGCTGAGTTTTTCATTGGCTTTGTAACCCACGCGTAGGATCTGGCGGCGTAAATAGTCCTGAGATTCCCCATAGGCCAGTTGCCCATTGAATTGCTTATTCTCATAGCCCAGCTCAGCGCTGGCGAGATGGTTGATATAGCGGCCATCGTTGGTCTGCAAACGCAGGCTGTCAGGGGAGTTACGATCCATAGAACGTTCAACATACGCGCCGCGCAAAGAGAGCCCGGCACCGGACACGCCACCGGACCAACCCAGGTAAGTCGTAGGCGACAGGCGAGTGGAGGTGGAAATCACGCCGTAGTTACGCAATACCTGCCAGCCCGCCTGCGCATTCAGCGCCGCGCCGCCCACGTCGCCTTTCAGCTTGATATAGCGTTGGCCCACCTTGCTGTAGCCAGCAGCATTCTCTTTGTTGTTGCCTGGGCCGTTGTTATACAACACCCCACGTGTATTGAAGTAATCGCTGGCACCCAGCTTTACCGCACTGTAGTAATCGAAGTTCACGCCGATAAAGTCCGCCAGATAGCCGGACTGATAGCCCAGTGCCAACCCTTGCCCCCAGGCGTTATGCACCTCTTTTGGGTTGGCTGCATCTTCCTTGAGATACTTCCAGTAGTTTTTCAGCGACAGTTCAGCATGGCTGTCGCTGAAAAAGGGCGAATTCAGGACGTCATCAACGCTGGCCTGGGCCACGGTGGAGAATAGCGAAATAGCGACCAGACAGCTTAAAGCAGAACGTTTCATTATTGTTATCCCCGAAAAAGGTATAGAAAATCCCTGCCGAGGCGATATGCTATCGCCTCAGATAATATCCCCAAGCCAAAAGGGTGAGTTATTTTTATTGCGTAATAATCAAGGTGCTTTATTTAGTAACGCTTTCCCTTTAGCGACATAAGTCATATCGCCAATATCGGTTACGGTATATTTTCCGTCTTTATAAGTCATCTTGACGACTGCCGCATTAGTCAGTGGCTTATTTTTGTTCGGGTTATCGGTCATATCAGAAATCATCATCTGCATCGAGAGCCCGGAAGAGACCGCCAGGATGTTTTTATCCCCATTCTTTACGGCATTCTGCACCATGGTATGCAAGGCTTGTTGCATACGGGTTTTGACCTGCAGCGCACTTTCCGCCTCTTGCTTATCATCGCTTTGCGTGATGGCATCCACCATCGGGATCAGGCTGATCTTGCCTTCGCCCATTTGCTTGAACATCTCGCCACCAGAGGCCAGGCCCAGCTTCTTGGCAGCAGCGTCGGCCATTTCTGCGTTAGCGCGCCCTTCAAAACCGCCGAAGAACATTTCGCGCAGGTCGGTCAGTTCCGTGACCTTGGCGTCCGACTTACCCATTTCCTTGAGGATCACCTGCATCGTTTCACGCTGGCGGCCAGCGTCGCTGGTGTAGAAGCTATCGAAAGGGATCCCCTTCAACCCGGCACCCAGATAGCGCGCGGTTTCGATCCCGGCCGGTGTCAGCGGTGAGTCAGCCCAGCCCTGCACGCGATCGTAGGTATTGAGCAGCGTTTTACCGTGGCGAGCAAAATAGATATCGACGCTGTCGCTTTGCGCGGCAGTTACGTTGAAGGCCGCAGCAGAGGAAACGGCAAGTACGGAGGCCAGTAACCAGGTTTTAATTTTCATTAATTTTTCCTTAGTGAACAAAATAACGTCTATAGGTTAATTTTTTTAATCATCGGCAGATCATTTGCCAAAATAAGGGCGAAAAAAAACCCAAACCCATGACATTGGTTCGTCAACGGGTTTGGGTTTTGCCTGTTTATTCACAGTAACAATCCACTTATTGGGAAAGTAACACTGTTAAAAAAATAAGGGAATTAAAAAGCGTCAGATAAGGATAAATTCGTGATCGAATTCTCACTGTGACGCTGAATAATTAAAATACGAGGTTATTGGCAAGGCGCCGGTTCATGCCATCCACTGGGTAAACCATTTGATACCAAAGGCGCCTGGTGCCAGGATGCCGAAGGCCCAGACCATTGCCGAGGCCACATTGGCAATCTGGAATGCGGTTTGCGGCATGGCGCAGATGCCCCCCACCAGCGGCACTACGGCGCGCAACGGTCCGAAGAAGCGCCCAAAGAAGATACCCAGCACGCCCCAGCGCTCAAAAAACGCATGACCACGCACCAACAGCTGTGGATTGCGTGACAGCGGCCACATATGAGCGACACGCCCCTGATAGTGATAACCGACCCAATAGGAGAGCCAGTCACCAAAGAAGGCACCAGCAGCGGCGGCAGCCCAAATCGGCCAGAAGGCAATGCCGCTCTCGCCAATCAACGCCCCCAGCCCCAGCAGAATAACCGTGGCAGGCAACAACAACGAGAGGAAGGTCAGCGACTCGCCAAACGCCAGGAAGAAGACGATCGGGATCGCCCAGGCTTCATGCTGGCGCACTGTTTCGCTAACCCAGTTAATCACGTCATTGAGGTTCATAGCCTGCTCCTTTTGAGAACGGATCCGGCCTCAAGGATACGCAGTACCCTACCTCACTGGCTAAACTCCGGTTAAACATGGCGCCGTTATTCCAGATAGAGCGCCTGCAACGTCTCGAGCTGGCTTTGCCCCAGCCCATATTCGGCCTCCAACCAACGGTTGGTGGAACCATATTGCTCATGAATGCAACCCAACGCAGTCGCCAGGAACTCTTCACGTGCACTGAGTACATAGGCAAACTGCGCCACCGAAGCATCGTTCAGGCGGCTGGAGATCTGCTCCAGCATGTGTTCACGATAGCTCGCCAACGTGGTTTCCGTCAGCAGATAGTCTTCCATTACCGTAGCCTCATCCGCGCCCAGCGCCAGCAGCACCATCGCCGAACCAACGCCGGTACGATCTTTGCCTACCGCACAGTGCTGCACAATCGCACCGCCTTCAGGCTGAGCCAGCAGTTGCGCCAGTTGGCGATAGGCGGCGTTATTGAACGGCAGGCGGCGGTACAGCTCCAGCATAAAGACCCGGGCATCAAACTTGGCCAGCGTTTCGTCGGTGAGTTTTTCAAGGTTGGCATTCACTTCGCTGCTGAGCGGATTGGCCGGCACGTGGTAATAGTCGGCTCCCGACCATAGCACGTCAGGTTTGGCCTGCACTTCGTCGAAGTCGCGGTAATCCAGCACCGAACGCATTGGCATCTGAGCCAGGTAGCTGCAGTCGTTTTCGCTCAACCGATCCAGTGCACCGGAACGAAACAGCAGCCCGCGTTTAATACGGCGACCATCGGCCACGCTGTTGCCGCCTAAATCGCGGAAGTTGATGCCACCGTCTAACGGCGCAAGTGAAGGATGGAGCAGGATCTGAGCGGTCATAAGACGTCCTTACATTGATTGTCTCGGGATATGCCGCCACATCAGCCGGCAATCGGCAAACACAGACAACAGAAGGCCAGCAGCATGACGCAGAGGAGGATAACCGTAACAGAAGGAGAAACGGGCCGTCAAACGGCCCGCTTTTAACGAGGATTTGGATTACAGCAGACGGCGAGCTGCCTCGACGACGATTTGCACCGCTTGGCTTTCGGTCTTCTTCATGGTTTCCGCATTCGGGATCTCTTGCTGGGTGCGGTTAACGATCACACCGGCAACCATTCCCGCACGCAGGCCCTGGCTGGCGCACATGGTCAGCAGGGTGGCGGATTCCATTTCATAGTTCATCACGCCCATTGACTGCCACTCTTCCATCGAGCCCTTAAAGCGGCTGACTACACGGCCGGAATAGGTGTCGTAACGCTCCTGGCCTGGGTAGAAGGTATCGGAAGAGGCGGTTACGCCGATATGCGTGGTAGCACCGCAGGCCTTGGCGGCTTCAACCAGCGCAGTGGTACAGGCAAAGTCCGCCACTGCCGGGAATTCCATTGGGGCAAAGTGCAAGCTGGCACCGTCGAGGCGCACAGCTGCAGTTGTCACCAGCACATCGCCCACGTTGATATTGGCCTGAATGGCACCGGTCGTGCCGATACGCAGGAAGGTACGGATGCCCAACTGAGCCAACTCTTCAACGGCAATAGAGGTAGACGGGCCACCGATACCGGTTGAGCACACGATCACTGCCTTGCCATCCAGCTCTGCACGCCAAGAGGTAAATTCACGGTGGGAAGCCAGGTGAACCGGGTTTTCCATCAGCTTGGCAATTTTCTCAACACGCTGCGGATCGCCAGGGACGATGGCCAATGTAGCGCCTTGCAGATCGTTTTTAGTGAGACCGAGGTGGAAAACGTCAGACTGAGACATGGGAGACTCCTCATGGATACGGTTTTTGGGAGGAACAAACAGAGATTCTACTGACAATCGTCATTAAATTTCGTGATGATCATCACTTTGAATAAAGAAACAGAAATTCATCTACATTATTTTTGTGATTTAAATCACACAAAAAACCCTAGCACGCTTAATCTCCACTCAGTTTATACCAATTTGCTACCTGAGCAGCCATTGCTATCCTGCGCGAAAATTCGCCATGCGGTGCTAATAAGCGCTAATCTGCCTATAGTTAACTGCCGCGCTTTTTCTCTAACGCATGGAGCCTGCAATCAATGAAAACAGAACAACAAATGACGTTAAAACAGGCCAAAGGGGGATTTACCCCGGCCGTCGCACCGTTGGCCACCTCAACCATTCTGACCGACGATCAGGATATTCATGTGGGGGAAACCACCATCCCTTCGCAGGGGGACGATCTGCCAGCCTATATCGCCAAACCGGCCCATCACCAAGGGCCGTTCCCAATTGTGCTGGTGGTGCAGGAAATCTTTGGCGTGCATGAACATATTCAGGATCTGTGCCGCCGCCTGGCGAAGCAGGGTTATCTGGCCATCGCTCCAGAACTCTATTTCCGCCAGGGCGATGCCAGAGAGTACAGCGAAATCAGCGAGCTGATGCAAAAGTTGGTCAGCAAGGTACCAGACAGCCAAGTATTGGCGGATCTGGATCACGCTGCGCACTGGGCAACGCGCCACGGCGGCGACGCCAGCAGGTTGGCGATCACCGGTTTCTGCTGGGGCGGCCGCATCACCTGGTTATATGCGGCGCATAATCCGCAGCTGAAAGCGGCAGTGGCCTGGTACGGCAAGCTGGTGGGGGAGAAAACCTTGAATTCGCCGAAGCATCCGGTTGATATCGCGACCGATCTTTCGGCGCCGGTGCTTGGGCTATACGGTGGCCAGGATGGCAGCATTCCGCAGGAAACGGTGGAAACCATGCGCAAGGCGATCCGTGCGGCCAATGCCGATGCGGAAATCGTGGTGTATCCAGAAGCGGGCCACGCTTTCCACGCCGATTACCGGCCAAGCTATAACGCGGAGGCTTCTGCCGACGGATGGCAGCGCATGTTAGCCTGGTTCAGCCAGCATGGTGTGAAATAGATGGGCGCAGCATACAGCGCCCCTACATGCCAAGTTGGGTGAGGAATATCAGCAGTTTCAGGGGCAGCAAGTGCCCCTGATGCTTGTCACCAATCTCCCCTCACCCCAACCCTCTCCCGATGTAAAGATCAGAGGCTTCTTGGACACGGGTTCGGGGAGAGGGAGCCAGTTCGGTGCTGCGTTCAGGTACAAGAGTTAATCTGTGGCAGGATTGATGTCGAGGACGAATACCCTAATCAAATAGAGGCACTTTCGGTCCCCTCTCCCTGTGGGAGAGGGTTAGGGTGAGGGGCGTCTTATCTTAGCTCAGTGACAAAGTGCCAAACGCACCGTGCCAATCGTGCTCGAATTTTTCTACCGCCGCCTGCACCGCCGGGGCGCTGATAAACTGCTCTGCGACATCGACCGGTAAGGTAATAGCTTCACAACCTGCCAACAAGCACTCCAGCGCCTGACGCGGAGTCTTGAAGCTGGCAGCCAGTACCTTGGCCTGCGGAGCGTGCAGTTCTAACAAGTGCTGTAACTCCTGTACGGTAGTAATGCCATTGCCGCCCTGAGCATCCACGCGGTTGACATAAGGTGCCACATACTTCGCCCCTGCCAAGGCAGAAAGCAGCCCCTGTGCCGCCCCATACACCGCCGTCCCTAACGTTGGAATAGCCAAGCCGCTCAGGATGTTGATCGCCGCTAACCCTTCACCAGTCACCGGCACTTTCACCACCAGGCCAGGAACGCGCTGGTGAAGCATGACCGCCTCTTCAACCATCTGCTCGGCCGTGGCCGCCATCACTTGGGCAAACAATTTGCCTTCGCCACCGATGATATCGCGTAAAGCAGGCAGCACTTCCCATAGCGACGTGCGTGACGCAGCCACAATGCTCGGGTTAGTTGTCACCCCTTGCAGCGGCAACACACGTGCCAGGCGTTTCACCGCATTGATGTCGGCAGTATCCAGATAGAGTTCCATAGTTGCTCCTCAAGGCTAAAAATGAAGGGCGCCGCAGCGCCCAAAAATGGATTACAGTTCAAGCTCTTGTTTCAGTAACGCTTCTACCTGTTGGGCAGACACTGCGTTCACCAGTGCGTCACGGAAACCTTCATGCATGATGCGCCGCGCCAGCTTGGAGAAAATACGCATATGCTGGTCCCCGGCGGCATGTTTATTAAGGGTCAGCATAATCACGAACTGCGCCTCTTCATCGCCCCAGACGACCGGCTGTGCCAGCTTGGCCACGCTGATGGTGGACTGTTCAATATGTTCAGATTTGGTATGCGGAATGGCAAAGCCGAAGCCCAGCCCGGTGGAGAATACCGCCTCACGCGCCCACAAATCGGCGGCAAGATTACGTGGGTAACGGCAACGCCCGGCCAGCAGCAGGTTATCCGCCATCCCTTTGATAACCTCTTCTTTGCTGCGCCAATCGGCCCCCAGGGCAATGCATTCCGGCGTGATCAGCGGCGCATCACTTTGCTCCATGCGGAACTGGGCCAACAGGTGCTCCACTTCCAGCGACGTACGGCAGGCCATGGCCCGGTTGAGCAGTAAACGGCATTCGCGGCTATCCAACTTGGCCAGGCGGGTTTTGGTGGCGGCAATGGAAGGCGCGCTCATGCTGATCTCATCCAGCCCCATCCCTACCAGCAACGGCAGCACCGAACCTTTCGCCCCCAGCTCTCCACACAGGCCGATCCATTTACCGTGGCGGTGCACTTCCCGCACTGCATGATCCAACCCACGCAGGAACGCCGGGTTCAGGCTGTTGTAGTGTTTGATGACCTTGGCATTATCACGATCCACCGCCAGCAGGTACTGCGTCAGATCGTTGCTGCCGATACTGAAGAAGTCGATCTCCTCACAGCACTGGTCGATGATAAACAGCACCGAAGGCACTTCTAGCATGATGCCGAGCGGGATTTTTTCGTCGAACGGGATCTGCCCGGCACGCAACGATTGCTTCACTTCGGCCAGTTGATCTTTCACCCACAGGATCTCTTCCATCGAGGAGATCATCGGGATCATGATCTTCAGCGGACCGTGTGCCGAAGCGCGCAGGATCGAGCGCAACTGGGTACGAAATAGCGGCAGAAACTCCTGATAGATACGCACCGCCCGGTAACCGAGGAACGGGTTGTTTTCGGCCGGGATGTTTAGATAATCCACCGGCTTGTCACCGCCGATATCCATGGTACGCACGATGATCGTCTTGCCTGCTGCGGCTTCCACCGCCTGGCAGTAAATGTTGTAAAGCTCATCTTCGGAAGGTGCTGTCAGGCGATCCATATACAGCATTTCGGTACGGAACAAACCCACTGCCTCCGCACCGTTACTGAAGGCCGCCTCTGCTTCTACCGCGTGGGCGATATTGGCGGCAACTTCCATCCGCACGCCGTCGGCCGTACGCCCCGGTTGATCGAGATAGGCGCTTTGTTGACTGCGGATCTGCTCGCTCAGCCACTGCTCCTGCTGATAGTAACGACGAACCGGCTCGCTGAGATCACAGGCCACCAGCCCAAGATCGCCGTCGATCTGCACCGATTGATTCAAATACGGCAACATTGAGGCGGCATCGACGCCAACCAGGGTTGGGATGTTAAAGGAGCGCGCCAGGATCACCGTATGCGAGGTACTACCGCCGCTGCCCAGCATCAGGCCTTTCAAATAACGCTTGTCCAGCTCCAGGAATTGGCTCGGGGTCAGCTCATCGGTGATGCAAATGCTGTCTACACTTAGCGCCTGCTGCGCCGGGAAGCACTGCTCGCCATAAATTTGCTGTAATAGTTGGAAGCTGACATCACGAATATCCAGTTCGCGCTCGCGCAGATAGGCACTGGCAGACTGTGCCAGCTGCTGGCTGAAGTGGGCTGCGGTGGCCACAATGGCGGCAGCACAGCTTTCCCCTGCCAGCACGCCATCTAGCAGGTGTTGGCGGAATGCGCCGTCACGTAGCAAGGAGCGATGCGCTTCCAGCACCGCCGTAGTAGTGCCGTTACCGCCCATCAGTTGCAGATCCAGCGCCTTGCCAAAGCGCGTCAACCCTTCGGCCAACTGCTGCTGCTCCTGTTCAACAGATTGCGTAGGCGGTAACGTCAGGGCGTTTAAATCCACCCGAGCCAGATGCACCAGTTTGCCATTGGCGGTGCCTTGGTTGACGGAGCGAGCGCGCACCAGCGTTGGGTTCAGGTTAGCCAGAGACTGCGGGATAGGCTCCTGCTCTGCCTGGTCATCCACCTGTGGCAGCGCTTCGTCGCAATGCGGGAATTCATGTTGGATAAACTGGCTCAGGCGCTCAAACGCCGCCTGTTCATCTTCCCCTTCGATGGTGATGCGACACTCATCGCCCAGCAAAGTATCGGTACCAATCAGTGACAACACGCTTTTGCCGTCGCCACGCAGGCCGCTACGCGAGTTGTGCCATTCAAAGCGGGAACGGAAACCGTTGCACAGGGTTTCGATATGGCTGGCTGGGCGGGCATGCATCCCGTTGGGCAGCACGCAGGTAAACGTCACTATTTTCGCCATCACTCTTTCCTCATACCACAAGCAGCGGTGAACAACACCGGTTTGCCACAAGGATAAAAGCGCAGCGCGGCCCAGGGCTATCGGATAAAAATGTCAAACACTGGACAAATGTATCCTGACGGCATAAATGCGATGCCGCTCACAAAGCCCGTTTCCACAAGCCCGGTTTATTCTGTCGCACACTTTGAGTTAGATCGCACTTTTCTCCTGACAATACAAAAATCCAGTAAATGGCAATTTTATCCACTGTTGATAGTACCGCCAGATGCCTATTGTGATAGCCAACAACCTTTATCCATCAGGGGTCATTCCCCGGTGGTTTTATCTCAGAAGCACGCTGGTTGCGGCCAGGGAGTGAACGATGAAAGAGCTACTCAATATTCTAAGAAACACACGCCAGCACTTGATGACCGGCGTCTCCCATATGACCCCGTTTGTGGTCGCCGGCGGCATTTTGCTGGCCATCTCCGTGATGCTGTATGGCAAAGGGGCGGTACCCGACGCGGTGACGGACCCTAACTTGAAAAAACTGTTCGATATCGGCGTGGCCGGATTGACGTTGATGGTGCCTTTCCTGGCGGCCTATATCGGCTACTCCATCTCGGATCGCTCCGCGCTGGCTCCTTCTGCGATTGGGGCCTGGGTGGGCGCATCCTTCGGGGCTGGTTTCTTCGGGGCGATCATCGCTGGCCTGCTGGGCGGCATTATTGTGTTCTATCTCAAGAAGATCCCGGTACCGAAGATCCTGCGCTCGGTGATGCCGATCTTCGTGATCCCAATCATCGGCACCCTGCTTACCGCAGGCATCATGATGTGGGGCCTGGGTGAACCGGTTGGCGCGCTGACCAACGGCCTGACCCACTGGCTGCAAGGTATGCAGCAGGGCAGCATCGTAGTGCTGGCCATCATCATGGGCCTGATGTTGGCGTTTGACATGGGCGGCCCGGTTAACAAGGTGGCCTACGCCTTTATGCTGATCTGCGTCGCTCAGGGCGTGTACTCGGTGGTCGCCATCGCGGCCGTTGCCATCGCCACCCCGCCGCTTGGCCTGGGATTCGCCACGCTGATTGGCCGTAAATACTACACCCTGGAAGAGCGCGAAGCGGGTAAAGCCGCGCTGCTGATGGGCTGCGTCGGCGTTACCGAAGGGGCTATCCCGTTCGCCGCTGCCGATCCACTGCGTGTTATCCCCTCCATCATGATTGGTTCTGCCTGCGCCGCCGTGACCGCCGCATTGGTGGGTGCACAGTGCTACGCCGGTTGGGGTGGTCTGATTGTGCTGCCGGTAGTTGAAGGCAAGCTGGGTTACGTAGCCGCTCTGCTGGTGGGCATGGTGGTCACCGCCCTGCTGGTTAACCTGCTGAAAAGCTTTGCCGCCAAGAAACAGGCTACTAAAGTCGCCCAGGATGATCTGGACTTGGATTTCGAAATTAACTGAATAAATACGCCTGCAAGCTGCCGCTAATCACAGTGGAGCTTGCAAGACACGCATACCATTTTGAGGAGTTTTCCATGACTATGATTATCGCTGTAACCGCTTGCCCATCTGGCGTTGCCCATACCTACATGGCTGCCGAAGCCATCGAACGTTCCGCCAAAGCCCAAGGCTGGCAGTGCAAAGTTGAAACCCAGGGCTCCATCGGCCTGGAAAACGAACTGACGGCCGAAGACGTGGCCGCCGCCGACGTGGTGATCCTGACCAAGGATATCGGCATCAAGTTTGAAGAACGCTTTAAAGGGAAAACCGTGGTACGCGTGGCCATCAGCGACGCGGTAAAACGCGCCGATGCCATCATGGAGAAAATTGCCGCCCACTTAGCGCAAAAGGCCTAACCGCACAGCCAGCCCGGCACGCCGTGCCGGGTTTTCCCGCCCCCATTACCGCACAAAAGGAAAATGTGATGCTCTCCCGGATCGAACGTCTAAAAGCCGCCTTGTTCTCCGCCCCGCGCGAAATTTCACTCGAACGCGCACTACTCTATACCGCCAGCCACCGGCAGACCGAGGGAGAACCGACCATCATCCGCCGTGCCAAGGCAACCGCCTATATTCTCGATCACGTAGCGATCACCCTGCGGGAAGATGAGCTGATTGCCGGTAACCGTACGGTGAAGCCGCGTGCCGGGATCGTATCGCCAGAGATGGACCCTTACTGGCTGTTGAAAGAGCTGGATGCTTTCCCTACTCGTCCACAGGATCGCTTTGCCATTTCCGAAGCGGACAAACAGGTGTACCGCGAACAGCTTTACCCCTACTGGGAAAAACGTTCGATGAAGGATTTCATCAACGGCCAGATGTCAGAGGAGGTTAAAACCGCCACCCAGACCCAGATTTTCAGCGTCAACCAGACGGACAAGGGCCAGGGGCATATCATCATCGATTACCCACGCCTGCTGAATAACGGCCTGGATAATCTGCTAACCGAACTGCAAAGCCATGTCGAGCAGCAGCCAGATAACGCATTCTATGCCGCAGCTTTGTTGCTGTTACAAGCCTCACAGCGCCATATCCTGCGCTATGCCAGCCTGGCACGCCAAATGGCGGAGCAATGCAGCGATGAGACTCGCCGCGCCGAGCTGCTGCGCATCGCAGAGATCTCAAGCCACAACGCCCACCACAAGCCGCAGGATTTCTACCAGGCGTGCCAGCTGTTCTGGTATATGAACATCATTTTGCAGTATGAATCCAACGCCAGCTCGCTGTCGCTGGGCCGCTTCGATCAATACATGCTGCCGTTTTATCAAGCCTCCCTCAATCAGGGGCAGGATCCGGCCTTCCTCAAGGAGCTGCTGGAAAGCCTGTGGGTGAAATGCAACGACATCGTGCTGCTGCGCTCTACTTCCAGCGCCCGCTATTTTGCGGGTTTCCCTACCGGCTACACCATCTTGCTGGGTGGCCTGACGGAAACCGGCCGCAGCGCAGTCAACGTGCTGTCGTTCCTGTGCCTGGATGCCTACCACAATATCCGCCTGCCACAGCCGAACCTGGGCGTGCGGGTCAATGAGTTTATCGATCGACCATTCCTGCTGAAAACCGCCGAGACCATCCGCCTCGGCACCGGTATTCCGCAAATCTTTAACGATGAAGTAGTAGTGCCAGCATTCCTGAACCGTGGCGTCTCACTGGAAGATGCACGTGATTATGCCGTGGTGGGCTGTGTTGAACTGTCGATCCCTGGGCGCACCTACGGCCTGCACGACATTGCCATGTTCAACCTGCTGAAAGTGATGGAGCTGACGCTGCTGGATAACGAAGGCAACGCCAGCCTCACCTATCCGCAGTTGCTGGATCACATTCGCGAAAAGATCCGCCATTACGTCCGGCTGATGGCCGAAGGCAGCAACATCTGCGATATCGGCCACCGCGACTGGGCACCGGTGCCGCTGCTATCTTCCTTTATCGATGACTGCCTGCAACACGGCAAAGACATCACCGAAGGCGGCGCACGCTACAACTTCTCCGGGGTACAAGGCATCGGCATTGCCAACCTGAGCGATTCGCTGTTTGCCCTGAAAGGCCTGGTGTTCGATCAACAGCGCCTGAGCTTTGATGAGCTGCTGGCCACGCTGAAGGCCAACTTCGCCACGCCAGAAGGGGAAAAGATCCGCGCACGGTTAATCAACCGCTTCGATAAATACGGCAATGATATCGACGAAGTTGACCTGATTAGTGCCGATCTGCTGCGCTTTTACTGCAAAGAGGTGGAACAGTACCGTAACCCGCGCGGCGGCCAATTTACCCCAGGCTCTTATACCGTTTCTGCCCACGTGCCATTGGGTGCGGTGGTGGGCGCCACGCCAGACGGGCGCTATGCGGGGGAACAGTTGGCGGACGGCGGGCTTTCGCCGATGCTCGGCCAGGATGGCCAGGGGCCGACGGCGGTGCTGAAATCGGTCAGCAAGCTGGATAACTACCTGCTCTCCAACGGTACGCTGCTAAACGTGAAGTTCACCCCAAGCACGCTGGAAGGCCAGCAAGGGCTGAACAAGCTGGCTGATTTTCTCGGGGCCTTTACCAAGCTCAAGCTACAGCACGTGCAGTTCAACGTGGTGAATGCCGAAACGCTGAAGGAAGCGCAGGCCAGGCCACAGGACTTCGCCGGGCTGGTGGTGCGTGTTGCCGGCTATAGCGCATTCTTCGTGGAGCTGTCGAAGGAGATCCAGGATGACATCATCCGCCGTACAGCGCATCAACTGTAACCTGATCACGCCCGGGTTTTCCCGGGCGACACCCGCAGAGCCGCAGGCCCGGATCTTCAATATTCAGCGTTATTCGCTGAACGACGGCCACGGCATCCGCACCGTGGTGTTTTTCAAAGGCTGCCCACATAGCTGCCCTTGGTGTGCCAACCCGGAGTCGATGTCGGGCAAGATCCACCGCGTACGCCGCGAGGCCAAATGCCTGCGCTGCCAACCCTGCCTGAACGACGCACAGGAATGCCCAAGCGGAGCGATGGAACTGATCGGGCAGAACATCACGCTCGATGCGCTGCTGCAGCAAATCCTGAAAGATGAGGTGTTTTATCGCACCTCCGGCGGCGGGGTAACGCTTTCCGGGGGCGAAGTGCTGATGCAGGCCGAGTTTGCCACCCAGCTGTTGCAGCGCTTGCGGGCGTTGGGCATCAATACCGCCGTCGAAACGGCCGGAGATGCCTCACAGGCCCAAGTGCTGGCCCTGGCAGAACACTGCGATCAGATCCTGTTCGATCTGAAAATCATGGATGCCGATTCCGCCAAACATCAGTTGAACATCAACCTGCCACGGGTACTGGCAAACTTTACTGCGCTGGTGCAGCGCGGAGTTAACCTGATCCCGCGTCTGCCGTTAATACCCGGCTACACTTTGAGCACGGAGAACATGGCACAGGTGCTGGTATTCCTGGCACCTTTTGGGCTACAAGAGATCCACCTATTGCCTTTTCATCAGTATGGCGAGGCGAAATATACCCTGCTGGGGCGCGAATATGCCATGCGCGGGGTAGCGGCCCCAACAGAGCAGCAGATCGCTCCCTTGCAGGCGATGGCGCAACAGGCAGGTTACCGGGTGATCATTGGCGGTTGAACAGAAGATAGAGAGGCAGGTATGACGATAAAACTCGTAGCGGTAACGGCCTGTATCAGCGGGGTCGCCCATACCTACATGGCTGCCGAGCGGCTGGAAAAACTGTGCGCGCAAGAGAAATGGCCGGTCAAAGTAGAAACCCAGGGTGCTCTGGGGATTGAAAACTCGCTGACGGCGGACGATCTGGCGCAGGCCGACGTGGTGCTGTTGATCAGCGACA
The DNA here is from genome assembly GCF_003668775.1 of Serratia sp. 3ACOL1. NCBI lineage: Bacteria > Pseudomonadati > Pseudomonadota > Gammaproteobacteria > Enterobacterales > Yersiniaceae > Serratia > Serratia sp. 3ACOL1. Next base: position 4,073,283 of record NZ_CP033055.1, read on the forward strand.
TCCTGCTGGCGGAAAGCGAGCGTTTTGAGCACCACCGCTGCGTGCAGATCGGCATAAACACCTTTCTGCGTACGCCGGAGAAGGCGCTCAGTGCGGTACGCAAGGCCGCCGCATCACCCCAGGAAACGCATATCCGCGTGGTTTAACTGCTGTGTTAGCCCCCCTCACCCTAACCCTCTCCCCAGGGAGAGGGAACCGATCGAGAGTGCTTGAAATTGCAGTGACTCACCTTGGATGAAGGGACGATCGAGTATCTCTGAAATTTTAGTGATTCACCTTGGATGAGGGGACGATCGCGTTTGCTGCTATGGCCTCTTTACTTGCAAAAGAGCAAGGGCCATCAGCTCCCTCTCCCTGTGGGAGAGGGTTGGGGTGAGGGGCACAGCTCACTGTGGTATTGGCCGCGATACTCCGACGGGGAACGCTCGGTGTTCTTGCGAAACAGGCGGCAGAAATAGTTGCTGTCGACAAATCCGCAGGCGTGCGCCACCTCTTTCACCTTCATGTCATAGCGTTTGAGCAGGTGCTTCGCCTGCTCCAGCCGCACGTGATTGAGATATTCGTTAAACCCAACACCACCGGCCTTCTGGAACAGATGAGAAAGGTAATTGGGCGAGATATAAAACGCCTGGGCCACCGACTCACGGGTGAGCGGCTCGCGATAATGCTCCTCCAGGTGACCCCGCACCGCATCAAACAACGCCTGGCTGCGGGAGGCGGTTCTCACTGAGGTGCCAAACAGATCGAGCGCATGGCTCAGCAAGCCCTTTACCAGGAAACGTGCGGTAGGCTGATCGCTCTGATGCCAGGAGAGTTCGTTAAGCGCCTGCAACATGAATGACCCCACGCGCGGGCCACGGCGCGCCACGTTATCCTTGCCCAACGGCAGCGTATTTTCCCCGTCCCAACCCAGCAGGCTATAGCCCAGTTGCTGCTTGCCAAACAACAGGCTGAGCGTGGTCGTCGGTTGCTGCCAGCGCGGGCTGTTCCAGCCTTGCGCCGGAACAAACAGCACATCCCCCGGCAGCAGTATCTGCTGTTGCCGCGCTCCCTGGCTGCCCTCCCACTCCATTTCCTGTTCCCCGTCTACCACCAGTTCAAGGCGTGGAAAACCTACCTGATAGGCCAGCTCCGGGGCCGGATGTTGATTGCCAGCAAAATAAACCTGCCGGATCCCCTGCCCATCATCGAGCAGCGGAGCCAACACGGCCACCAGCGGGTGTTTCATTGGGGATAATCCTTCAAACCAAGTGACAAACGATAACTGATGATAACCAATAGCGGCGAGGAAAACGCGGGAGTAGAACAAGAAAAGGGCGCCGAAGCGCCCTTGGTAAACGTGTTTGGATCAGACAACCTGGTCGCGCAGGCGCTGAGCCGCTAACACCATATTGGCCAACGATTGGCGGGTTTCTGGCCAGCCACGGGTTTTCAGGCCGCAGTCCGGGTTCACCCACAGGCGTTCTGCCGGGATATTCTGTGCCGCTTTACGCAGCAGCGCTTCAATCCATTCTACGCTTGGCACGTTCGGCGAGTGGATGTCGTAAACGCCCGGCCCAATTTCATTTGGATAGTCGAACTCTTTGAACGCTTCCAGCAGATCCATATCGGAACGTGAGGTTTCGATGGTGATCACGTCAGCATCCAGCGCCGCGATAGAATCCATGATGTCGTTGAACTCGCAATAACACATGTGGGTATGGATCTGGGTATCATCCTGCGCCACGGCGGCGTTCAGTTTGAAGGCATCCACCGCCCAGTCGAGGTACGCAGCCCAATCGGACTGGCGCAGCGGCAGGCCTTCGCGCAGTGCAGGCTCGTCGATCTGGATGATACCGATACCGGCCTTCTCCAAGTCTTCCACTTCGTCACGCAGTGCCAACGCAATCTGCTTGGCGATCACTTCGCGGGTCACATCTTCACGCGGGAAGGACCAGCAAAGAATGGTCACCGGGCCGGTCAACATACCTTTTACCGGCTTGTCGGTCAGCGACTGGGCAAACTTGGCCCACTCTACGGTGATGGCTTCCGGGCGGCTGATATCGCCAATAATCACCGGTGGTTTCACGCAGCGTGAACCATAGCTTTGTACCCAACCGTTTTGGGTAAACACGAAGCCGTCCAGGTTTTCGCCGAAGTATTCCACCATGTCGTTGCGCTCGGCTTCGCCGTGCACCAGCACGTCCAGCCCCAGGCGTTCCTGCTCAGCAATGGCCTGCTTGATATGTTCGCCGATGCTGGTGCGGTAGTTGCTCCCATCCAGGCGGCCCTGCTTGAAGTCCAGGCGCAGGCCGCGAATTTCGGTGGTCTGCGGGAAGGAGCCGATGGTGGTCGTTGGCCAGGCAGGCAGGTTGAAGCGATCGCGCTGAGCCTGGGCACGTTGTTCATAAGGGCGCTGACGTTCGCTGTCTTTGGCAGTGATGGCCGCCAGGCGTTGCTCAACCTGCGCATTATGCACACGGCTGGATTGGCGACGGGCGCGGATTGGTGCGCTGTAGGCATCCAGTTTGGCTTGTTTATCTGCTCCTGGTGAATTCAGAGCTGAGCTCAACAACGCCAGCTCGGCACATTTTTGCAGTGCAAAGGCGAACCAGCTTTTCACTTCTTCGTCCAGGCGGCTTTCCACGCTCAGATCGATCGGGCTGTGCAGCAGCGAGCACGAGGTGCCAATCCACAGTGGGCGGCTCCCTACCAGCGGTTGCAAGCGTTCAAACCAGCTGCTCACATCGGCACGCCAGACGTTACGGCCATTGATCACCCCCAGCGACAGCACCCACTCTTTCGGCAATGCGTTGTTCAGGACAGCGGCATCATCTTTGCCTGCGACCAGATCCACATGTAGACCCTGTACCGGCAGTTCACGGATGGTGTCGAGGTTATGGCCAATGCTGTCGAAATAGGTGGTCAACAGCAGTTTGACCTGGCCTTGCAGCGCGGTATAAGCCGGTTTAAAGGCCTCCAACCAGGCCTTAGGCAGTTCCAGCACCAGCGCAGGTTCGTCGATCTGTACCCACTCGATGCCGCGTTTGGCCAGCTCCGCCAGCACTTGCTGGTAGACCGGCAGGATATCGTTCAGCAGCGACAGGCGGTCGAACTGCTCACCCTTCACCTTGCCCAGCCACAGATAGGTTACCGGGCCCAACAGCACCGGCTTGATTTTGTGGCCCAGCGCCAACGCTTCGTCAACTTCATCCAGCAGTTGGGTCCAGCCCAGTTTGAACTGCTGGCCTTTTGTAAACTCAGGCACCATGTAGTGATAGTTGGTGTTAAACCATTTGGTCATTTCCGCCGCCGCCGCAGGTTCACCGGTCGGTGCGCGGCCACGGCCAATACGGAACAGGGTATCGAGATCGATCGAGCCATCTTTATTTTGGTGACGCGCCGGGACGTTGCCCAGCAGCAGGCTGGTGGTCAGCACGTGATCGTACCAGGCGAAATCGCCAACCGGCACCAAATCCACCCCGGCCTGCTGTTGTTGTTGCCAGTGGCGAGCGCGCAGCTCGCGGCCAACCGCCAACAGCTCTTCCTGTGTTGAATTACCTGCCCAGTAACTTTCCTGCGCTTTTTTCAGTTCACGACGCAGACCAACGCGTGGAAAACCCAGTGTGTGATTTAGAATTGTCATCGTCATATTTCCCATTTAGCCGTCCAGATGTTTACACATCCATAATCCGCAGGTACTGTATGATCCACAAGCGCAATATTTTCACTGTCACTGTGAAGGACTCTCATGATCGAACTGAAACACTTACGGACCCTACAGGCTCTGCGTAATACCGGCTCCCTGGCCGCCGCTGCCGCACAGCTTCATCAGACACAGTCTGCCCTTTCGCATCAGTTCAGCGATCTGGAACAGCGTCTGGGCTTTAAGCTGTTTGTTCGTAAAAGCCAGCCGCTGCGCTTTACCGCTCAGGGGGAGATCCTGCTACAGCTGGCAGAACAGGTATTGCCGCAGATCCAACAGGCGCTGCAGGCCTGCCACGAACCGCATCAAACCACGCTGCGCATCGCCATTGAATGCCACAGCTGTATTCAGTGGCTGACGCCGGCGTTGGACAACTTCCGCTCCTATTTCCCGCAGGTGGTGATGGATTTCAAATCCGGCGTGACGTTCGATCCGCAACCGGCCTTGCAGCAAGGAGAACTGGATCTGGTGCTGACCTCAGACATCCTGCCGCGCAGCGGGCTGCACTACTCGCCGATGTTCGACTTTGAAGTCCGGCTGATCCTGGCCCCCGATCACCCGTTGGCCAATAAGCCGCACATTGAACCGGCAGACCTGAGTGATGAAGTGCTGATGATCTACCCGGTGCAGCGCCAACGGCTGGATATCTGGCGTCATTTCCTGCAACCGGCAGGCGTCAGCCCGGCGCTGAAAAACGTCGATAACACGCTTTTATTGATTCAAATGGTGTCAGCCCGGATGGGGATCGCCGCGTTACCGCACTGGGTGGTGGAGAGTTTTGAACGCCAGGGGCTGGTCGTCACCAAGACGCTTGGGGATGGCCTGTGGAGCCGGTTATATGCCGCCACCCGCGATGGCGAGCAGCGCCAGACTGTCACCGAAGCCTTTATCCGCTCGGCACGTCAGCACGCCTGCGATCACCTGCCGTTTGTGCGTGATGCCGCCAGGCCCAGCGCCAATATTGCAGGGGCCAAATCCTTAACGTCCTTGAGTTAACTGATTGGCGGACGGAGAGTCTAATTTTACACACACTCTGCACCATGCAAATTCGGCAAAAGCGGTTACAGTAATTTCATCGGGAACAATTCCCCCCTAGAAATTATCGGCTTTTCCGAGGCGCTTATGCGAACACTGCGTGGTTGTTATCAATGGTTCCTTCTCCTGGCGCTGTTAGCCAGCACAGCGTTATGGGCGGCCGAAACGGTTGCTCCCTGGCCACACAGCGTGACCCTTTCCGGCACCTCCATGGAGCTGCACCAGCCGCAGCTCGACAGTTGGCAAGATAACCTGCTGAAAGGCCGCATGGTGGTCGCGGTGAAAACCGGCACCCTGACCGATGCCAAAGGCAAAAAACAGGACAAAATCAGCTACGGCGTCGCCTGGTTCAGCGCCCGCACCAGTACTGATAAGGAACAGCGGCAGGTCACGCTGGATAATCTCAAAGTTGAAAAGGTGAACTTCCCGACAGATAGCGCCAATCAACAGCATTATCTGGACCTATTGCGACAACTTCCGGCAAAAACCTTGCTGGTCAGTCTAGACCAACTGGAGTCCGATCTGGCCATTCAGGATCAGGTCCCACAACAGGGCGTGAAGGTAAACAACGCACCGCCAAAAATCCTGTTCGCTTTCCAACCCGCCGCGCTGGTGTTACTTGATGGACAACCCGCCTGGCAGGCTAGCGGGCAATCGGGTGTGGAACGCGCCATCAATACCCGCTCATTGCTGCTGAAAAAAGACGGCACGCTGTATATCTACTTTGCCAATCAATGGTATACCTCACCAGGCCTTGGCGGACCTTGGGCGCAAAAACTCACGGTGCCGGTAGAGCTGACCCAGGCTATGCAGGCCGCAGTGAAAAGTAAGCTGGTCACCACCGGGCCGCAGGAAAAAACGTCGGTCACCAAGCCAGCGGAGATCACCGTCTCCACTGAGCCAGCAGAGTTGATCCAGATCGACGGCGATCCGCAGTTTATGCCGATTGACGGCACCCAGCTGTCTTACGTGGTCAATACGCCTTCAGACGTGTTTATCGATGCCCAGCAAAATAACAGCTGGTACGTGCTGGTGTCTGGCCGCTGGTTCCGTGCCGATTCCACCAACGGCCCATGGCAGTATGTTGCCGGTAGCGCTCTGCCCGCAGACTTTAGCAATATCCCTTCCGACAGCCCAAAAAGCGCGGTACTGGCCTCGATCCCAGGAACGCCGGAGGCTCGCGAGGCGCTGATCGCCAACTCGGTACCACAGACCGCCAAAGTGTCACGCAGCAAAGCGGCGCTACAGGTCCGTTATGATGGCGGCAGCGCCAAATTCAGATCGATCGACGGTACGCCGCTGCAATATGCCTGGAACACCGATGTGCCGGTGATCAAGGTAGACGGTAAGAGCTTCTTCGCAGTGAAAAACGGCGTATGGTTTGCCGCCACCGCACCGCAAGGCCCGTGGGTGGTTGCCACCAACGTCCCGGCGGTGATCTACACCATTCCAGCCAATTCTCCTTTGCATTACGTGACCTATGTTCGCGTCTACGGCAGCACCAACGAGGAGGTATACGTCGGTTATACGCCGGGCTATTACGGCACAGTGGCCAGCAATGGCGTAGTGGTGTATGGCACCGGATACCCTTGCAACGCCTGGGTTGGCAACGTCTGGTACAGCTGCCCGGCTACCTACGGTTACGGTAGCAGCTTTGCCTGGGACCCGGCGATCGGCTGGAGCTTTGGCTTCATCAGCGGTTGGATCTGGGGCAGTGCCTGGAGCCAACCTTGGTGGGGCCCCTGGTACGGTTACTACCCGCCCTATCATCCTGGCTACTGGGGTGGCGGCGTGTCGGTGTATAACGTCTATAACCACTGGGGGAACACCGTGGCGCAAGGCGTGCGCGCCGACTGGAGCAATCCGTGGAACGGCCATTACGGCAGCAACGTGCGCGGCAGTTTCTATAATAACGCCACCGGCGGCCACGGAGCCGGTTACGCCTGGCGCGATACCAACGGCAATAACGGCATCACCCACGGCGGTGCAGGCGGCGTACGCTTCAATCCGCAGACCGGCCGAGCGGTGGCAGCCAACGGGGCCGGGGCTTATAACCCGAATACCGGCAACGGCATCGCTGGGGGAGAGCGCAACAGCGTGAACACCAAGACCGGGCGCGTGACCCACAGCCAAAGCATCAGTGGCACCACGCCGCAGGGGGCGGGTAAGGCAGGCAGCTTTACCACCGCCGGGAAAAATGGCGTGGCGCAAGGCTCAGGTTACGTGCATTACAACAAGGAAACCGGCCAGGTGACACATGGTGGCGTGGTTAACGGCCCCGATCACGTCTACGCCGGGCGCGATGGCAATATCTATCAATACAACAACGGCAGTTGGCAACAGATGAACGCCAGCGGCAAGTTTGTTAAAAGCCAGCCTCCGGCAGAGGTCAGCAGCGCCCAGCAGGCCCGCCAACGCGGCGATGAACGGCAGACCGAGCGGGCGCAAACCTTACAAACGCAACCGCGCCTGAGTCAGGAACAGCACCAGCAGGTGCAGCAGCGGTTACAACAAAGAACCCCTGCCCAGCAGGCACAACCACGCATTAATCAGCAACAGCATCAACAGGTACAGCAGCGATTGCAACAAAGAGCGCCGGAACAGCATCATCAGTTCGACCGCAGTAACTATGAACCGCGTTTCCATGGGGGCATGGGTGGAAGAAGGTAGTCGTAGAACTCACAAGGGGGGCTGCATGCAGCCCCCCTTACGATAAGACATCCTGCGTTAATGGGTGCCTTTCGGCGCAACCCAGCGGCGATGGACCCATAGCGAAGCGACAATCACCGAGCCACCGATAATAAAGCTGGCCCAGTGCGGCTGCTGATGCCAAACAGCAAAATTAACCAGCAGGCCCGCGGGCACATGTATATTGTTCATGATGCCCAGCGTTCCGGCATCCACCTGTGTCGCCCCGTAATTCCACATAAAGTAGCCCAGCCCGGAAGCCACCACACCCAGCCAGACCAAAATACCCCATTGCAGGTTGGTGGTTGGCAGTTGGTTCGGATTACCCCACAGGAACCAGGCGACCACCGCTACCGCCGCCGCGCCCAGATAGAACCAGGAAAATGCCGTATGCTGCGGCAACGGATGCACTTCCATCAGGCGTTTGTAACCCACCATGCCGATGGCGAAGCTGATATTCGCCGCCTGCACCAGCAGCAACCCCCACCAGAAGTGATCGCTCAATTGGTGGTAGCGGATAATCGCCGCCCCCAGCACGGCCAGCAACGCGCTGAACAGATAGCCCCAACGCAGACGGCGGCCGCTGATCAGATCGTAAATCAGCGTGATATACAGCGGTGTCAGCACCGTAAACAGCAGGAATTCCGACACGGTCAGATAGATAAAGGCACGGAAGCTGATCAGATACATGATGCCAAGCTGGAAGGCACCCACCAGCATATACAGCAGGATCACTTTCAGCTTGATATTGCGCCAGCGCAGGAACGGCAGAAACACCAGCGCCGCCAGCCCAACGCGCATCAGCACCGAGAACCAACTGTCGACATTGCCAGCCAGGTATTCGCCGATCAGGCTAAAAGAAAATGCCCATAAAATGGTGGTAATAACCAGAAGCAGCACGACAAGTTCACCCTAAAAGATCCGAAAGGGCGATTGTAGCGGAAGCAGAACAACAATGTGGCGCAAAGGAGGTTTACATTTGAGCATAAAACAAACTATCGAGCAATTTTGCCTGACTACGTTAGGCTTAAAACTGTGAGACAAACGGAGGTAGAATATGAGACGTCAACTTATTATGGCCACCCTGCTGTGGCTGCCTTGCCTGGCTACGGCGGAAAACGGCGTCACTACGCTTAGCCAGCAACAGCAGTTTCTTAACCAGCGCGACCAGCAGGCACAGCAACAGCGCATGCTGGACAATCAGCAGATGGAGCAGCGCCAGCAGCAGGGTTATCCGCTCAAGGCCAACCAGCCCAAAATGCTGCCCTATAACGGCAATAACAACCCGATGCAGCCGCAGATGACCACGGGCAAGATGCTGCAAAACGGCAATCAGCCGGTTAATCCCTTTAACCAGACTGCTCCGGTAATACCACAGGCGCCGCTCCCGGCTACACCCTTACCCCCATAATGGTGAGGATTAACGGGGTGGTGATCGCCGCCAGCGCGGTGGACATCAACAGACTGGTGGCCGCCGGGCCAGTCAGCACATTAAATTGGCGTGACATCAGGTAGACGTTTACCCCCACGGCCATTGACCCCAGCAGTACCACCACGCGGGTCTCCATCGGGGGTAAATCCATTGACCAAGCCAGCAGCCAGACCACCATCGGCTGGACGATCAGCTTGAGGAAGCAGATGGCGCTGCTCAGTTGCCAGCCTTCGCTGATACGATATTCCGCCAACCCCATGCCGAGCACCACCAGCGACAACGGAGCCGCCACCTGGCCCAGCATGCTGACCGGTTGATCGACAAATACCGGCAGCGGCAGGCCAGTCAGGCTGAACAACGTGCCAGACAGGATGCCGATAATCAGCGGGTTGGTCAGCACGCTGCGCGCCGTTTTGATAAAGCCTTGCAGCGTGGGGGAGCCATTCCGTGCCCATTCGATGGAGATGGTCACCAGCGTCCACAGAATCAGGCCGTTAAATACCAGCACCAGAGCCACCGATGGGATGGCCTCCTCTCCCAGCATCACCGTGGCGATTGGCAGGCCAAGCATGACGTTATTGGAGAAAATACCGCCCAGAGCAAATACCGAACCCGAAACACCGTCCAGCTTGAAGATCCGCCGTGCGGCAATGCGGCCGATGACGAAGACGATCAGGCAACTGCCGAAGAAGGCGATCAGCAGGCGGGTATCCACCGCAGGACGCTGTGAGAAATCGCACATCATGCGAAACAGCATCGCGGGCAAGGCGAGGGAAAACACGAAACGGGTCATGCCATCGGTGATGGTCGCTGGCCACTTTCCCCAGCGGATAAGGCCATATCCCAGCACGATCAGCACAAATAACGGCAATGAAAGCACTATCTGGTGCCACAGCGAAACAATAAAGGCAGGCATCGTATCCCTTCCGATGGCGCGGCGGCAACGGGCTGACGTCGCTATGTTCTGGTTTAGTCAAAGTGAATGGCCCCTCACCCTAACCCTCTCCCACAGGGAGAGGGGACCGATCGAGCTCGCTGATGATCCGATCGAACCCTCTGATATCCCGGAAGAAACTCGGGCTAACACAATGCACGGACTGGCTCCTATCCCTGTGGGAGAGGGGACCGATCGAGTTCGCTGATACTCCGGAGAAATTCAGGCTAACCCAGTGTCCAGACTGACAGCGAAATCCGATCGAACCCTCTGATATCCCGGAAGAAACTCGGGCTAACACAGTGCCCGGACTGGCTCCCTCTCCCTGTGGGAGAGGGTCGGGGTGAGGGGTAATCTTTATATTATAAATTAAACAGTTAAAAATCCGGGCCGATCAAATCTATCCGGTCGGTACAAATACAGTCAACGCCCCAATTCAACAATAAGCGTGCCCGCTCCGGCTTATTGACGGTATACACCAGAATACGCAGCCCAGCGTCTTTTAGCGCCGCGACACGCTCTGCGGTCAGTTCTTTATGATTAATATGCAGCGAGACACAGCCCAGACGCTCGGTCAGCTCACGCCAATTGTCATCCCACTTGTCCAGCAACAGGCCGCGCGGCAGTTCTGGGGCGGTCTGCTGTGCCGCTGCCAGGGCTTCCACCGAGAACGAAGAAAGCAGCGGATCGGTTTGCCCCTGCCACAGCATGCTGGCAGCAAACGCCACCACGCGGCCGGTTTCTTCGTCGCTGCCGGTGGTTGGCTTGATTTCAATATTGGCCATCATGCCATGCTGCTTACAGCGCTCCGCCACATCCGACAGCAGCGGCAAACGCTCCCCTTTAAAGGCTGAGCTGTACCAATCACCGGCATCCAGCTCTACCAGCTTTTCCCATGGCAGTTCACCCGCCACACCCCAACCGTTGCTAGTGCGTTCGAGCGTGTCATCATGCAGCAGGAAGATCTGCCCGTCCTGCGCCAGTTTGGCGTCAAACTCAATCATCTTGTGGCCATGACGCGCGCCGACATCAATCGCCGCCAGGGTATTTTCCGGTGCCAGAGAACCGCCGCCGCGATGAGCGACAATATGGGGATAAGGCCAGGCTGTAGTCATCAATCCATCCGTGTTCCGCTGTGGGTAGCAAAAAAGTGCAGCGCCGACGCAGGCAGCTGTAAATATAGGGTACTGCCCGCAGGTGGCAGGGTTTCATGGCTCAGGCGGACGATCACGCCTGAACTCCCCCATTGGCCATGCGCCAGGTTATCGGCACCGAGCAGTTCCAGCGTTTGCAGTTCTAGCGGAATACCGCCCTGCTCGCGCGTACTCAGTTGAATATGCTCCGGTCGGATACCCAACGTCAACTCCTGTCCGCCCCACTGTGGCCGAGGTTCTGGCAGATCCAGCGCCATGCCACCGGCCAATTGCAGTTGCTTGCCGTCCGCACTCAGCGTGCCAGGCAACAAGTTCATCGCCGGGGAGCCGATAAAGCTGGCAACAAACAGCGTCGCCGGGCGTTGATAAACCTCACTTGGCGTACCAATCTGCTCCGCCACGCCTTTATTCATCACGATCACCCGCTGCGCCAGCGTCATCGCTTCAACCTGATCGTGGGTAACATACAGGCTGGTGGTTTTCAGGCGGCGATGCAGTTGCTGCAATTCCAGGCGCATCTGGACACGCAATTTGGCGTCCAGGTTGGAGAGCGGCTCATCAAACAGAAATACCGCCGGTTCGCGCACAATCGCGCGCCCCATCGCCACCCGCTGGCGCTGGCCACCGGAAAGCTCACGCGGTTTGCGTTGCAGCAGCGGTTCCAACTCCAGAATACGCGCGGCCTCTTCTACCCGTTGACGGATGTGCTGTTTGCCAAAGCCACGGATTTTCAGGCCATAGGCCATGTTGTCGTACACGCTCATATGGGGATACAGCGCGTAGTTCTGGAACACCATAGCGATGCCGCGATCTTTCGGTTCCAGATCGGTCACGCGCTGGCTATCAATATAGATATCCCCGCTGGTGGTGCGCTCCAGTCCTGCCACCATCCGCAGCAGCGTCGATTTGCCACAGCCGGAGGGGCCAACCATCACAATAAATTCGCCGTCAGCCACGTCGAGATCGATCTGCTTGATCACCGGCGTTTTGCCGTCGTAAGACTTGGTGACCGCCTGTAGTTTTAAACCTGCCATATTCGTTACTTCTCGCTATCAACCAGACCGCGCACAAACCAGCGCTGCATCAGAAGAACCACCGCCAACGGCGGGATCAAAGTCAAAATCATTGCCGCCATCACCTGATTCCACTGGGTCGGCGCGCCGGAGGTAGAGATCATGCTGCGGATCCCCGCTACCGCCGTGCTCATTGAGGCGTCACTGGTGACCAGGATCGGCCACAGGTACTGGTTCCAGCCGTAGATGAAGGTGATGACAAACAGCGCCGCCAGATTGGTTTTCGACAGCGGCAACACAATGTCCCAAAAGAAGCGCATCGGCCCGGCTCCGTCGATGCGTGCAGCCTCTAGCAGCTCATCCGGCAGGGTCATAAAGAACTGACGCAGCAGGAAGGTGGCCGTGGCCGATGCCATCAGGGGCAGCGTGAGACCGGTGTAGCTATCCAGCAGGTTGAGGTTGGAGATCACTTCCACCGTCGGGAAGATACGCACCTCGACCGGCAGCATCAGCGTCATGAAAATCAGCCAGAAGAACAGGCTACGCAGCGGAAAACGGAAATAGACGATGGCATAGGCGGAAAGCACCGAGACCACGATCTTGCCGCAGGTGATCGCCAGCGCCATGATCACACTGTTGAGCAGCAGCATCGAGAACGGCACCTTGAGGGTACCCACACCGCCCTGCCAGATATGGCGGATGTTGTCCCAAAGGTGGCCTCCGGGGACCAGCGTCATAGGCACCTGAAACACCAGCTGATCGTCCAGCGTAGCGGCCACAAAGGCCACATATAGCGGAAACAGCACCACCAGCACGCCAACAATCAGTATCGTATGGCTGAAGATATCCAGCCCGCGTCGGTTCTCAATCATTGGTAACGCACCTTACGTTCGACAAAGCGGAACTGGATCACCGTCAGGCCAATCACCAGCAACATCAGCACCACCGACTGCGCCGCCGAGCTGGACAGATCCAGACCGGCAAAGCCTTCACGATAGATTTTGTACACCAGCGTAGTGGTCGATTGCACCGGCCCACCGCCGGTAGCGGCGTCGATAACCGGGAAGGTGTCGAAGAAGGCATACACCAGGTTGACCACCAGCAGGAAGAAGCTCACCGGCGTGATCAGCGGCAGCACCAGATTGAAGAAACGCCGCACCGGGCCAGCCCCGTCGATCGCCGCCGCTTCCACCAGAGAACGCGGGATAGATTGCAACGCGGCCAGGAAAAACAGGAAGTTATAGCTGATCTGCTGCCAAACCGATGCCAGCACCACCAGGAACATCGCCTGCCCACTGTTTTGCGCATGGTTCCAGTCGTAGCCGAAACCGGCGAGCACATGGGTGATCAGGCCCATGCCGGGGCTGAACAGGAAGATCCACAGCACCGCCGCTACCGCAGGGGCAACCGCATAGGGCAGGATCATCAACGTCTGATAGAAACGGCTGCCGCGCAGCACATAGTCCACCAGCGCGGCAAAGAACAGCGAGACCAGCAGGCCAACACCGGCCACCAGGAAGCTGAACAACAGCGTGGTGTAGAAAGAGTCCAGGTAATACGGGTCCTGGAACAGCTGTGTGAAGTTGTCCAACCCGACAAACTGGCTGGAAAGGCCAAACGGATCGACGCTTTGTACCGAGTACCACAGCGCCTGACCGGCAGGCCACAGGAAGAAAACGACGGTGATCAGCAGTTGTGGCAGCACCAACACATAGGGCAGCCAGCTACAGCCGAAGCCGGGACGGGATGATGACATAGAGTTAACCGTTAAATGGGGATGAGGATCGGTAGCAGCCCCTCACCCCAGCCCTCTCCCAAAGGGAGAGGGAGTGGATCGATGTCGTTTGGCAAAAGAACGCCCAATCTGACGCTTACTTGGTGGAGGCCTCAAAGCGGCGCAGCAACACGTCACCGCGCTGTACGGCGGCATCCAGCGCCTGCTGTGGGGTTTTCTTATCGGTCCACACGCTTTCCAGCTCTTCATCCACCACGGTACGGATCTGCGGCATATTGCCCAGACGCAGCCCTTTGGTGAACGCCAACGGTGGTTTGTTCAGCATCTGGCGGGTGGCCACATCGGCCCCTGGGTTTTTGTCGTAGAAGCCCTGCTGCTTGGTCATTTCATAGGCGGCAGTGGTGATCGGTAAGTAGCCGGTCTTTTGATGCCATTCGGCGGCAATCTCAGGCTGGGCCAGATATTGCAGGAACTCCGCCACGCCTTTGTAGGTCGCCGCATCTTTGCCGTTCATCACCCACAGGCTGGCCCCGCCGATAATGGCGTTCTGCGGTGCATTTTTGGCGTCAGCATCGTAAGGCATCATGCCCACGCCGAAATCAAACTTGGCGTATTTGCGGATACTGGCTAACGAGCCGGAAGAAGCAGTCGCCATGGCGCAGTCGCCGTTGTAGAACTTCTCGGTCGGTTCGTCCTTGCGGCCAAAGTAGGTGAAGTCACCCTTCTTGTTCATGTCTTGCAGGAACTGAATATGTTTAACCTGCAGCGGCTGGTTGAACTCCAGCTTGGCATTGGTGCCACCAAAGCCGTTGTTTTCACTGGCGAACGGCACGCCATGCCAGGCGCTGAAGTTCTCCAGTTGGATCCAACCCAACCAACCGCTGGTGTAGCCGCACTTCATGCCAGCCGCGCGCAGTTTGGCGGCATCGGCCGCCAGTTCCTGCCAGGTTTTCGGTGGCTGATCCGGGTTCAAGCCCGCTTTCTTGAAGGCGTCTTTGTTGTAATACAGCACCGGGGTGGAGCTGTTGAAAGGCTGGGACAGCAGATGGCCGCTCTTGTTATCGGTGTAGTATCCGGCCACGGTCGGCACAAACACCGACTCATCGAACTTGATGCCCGACTCCTGGAACACCTGATACACCGGTTTGATCGCCTTGCTCGCCATCATGGTGGCGGTGCCCACTTCGTACACTTGCAGGATCGCCGGTGCCTTGCCGGAACGGTAAGCGGCAATGCCCGCCGCCAGGCTCTGTTCGTAGTTGCCTTTATAAACCGGGACGATCTTCACATCGCTGTGAGTTTGGTTGAAACGGTCTGCCAGAGAGTCGACTTCGGTACCCAGTTCCCCTTCCATCGAATGCCAGAATGGGATCTCGGTGGCAGCTATTGCATGGCCGCTGACCGCCAGGGCCAAGGTAACGCACAACGTGGTTTTTTTAATCGCGTGAGCAAACATGCCTAACTCCTGAAAAAGCTGGTGTGATCAAAACGCGTGAGCGAAAAGAAACAGTTTTTGTTCGGATGCTAAACATGCCATGCGCGGATGACAGAAAAATAACTCTGGCGTGACAGCTAGATGACAGCGAGGTGAAGTGCAGATGGCGGTTTGATGTCGGCGGTAGGGAATTCACCCCACCGCCGCAGAGAGATTACAGCGAACGACGCAGGCGGGCGACGGCCTCTTGCATCTGTTGTTCGGTTGCCGTGGCAAACGACAGACGGAAGGTAGAGCGATCCGGTTTGTCAGAGAAGAAGTATTCTCCCGGCACAAACACCACGCCCTGCTTCAGGGTGGTTTTCAGCCACTCGGTGGCATCGAATTGCTGACGGAAGCGCGCCCACAGGAACATGCCGCCTTTCGGCATATCAAAGCTGATCACATCACCCAGCTCTTTTTCCACCAACCCGGCCAGGATCTCGCCTTTGTGCTTGTAGGCCGCGCGGATCTTTTCGATCTGCGCCGGTAAACGATCCAGCCCCAGGTAACATTCGACGATGCTCTGCGACAGCGCGCTGGCATGCAGATCCGCCGCCTGCTTGATGATCGCCACTTTATGCAGCAGGAATGGCGGCAGGATGGCCCAACCCAGGCGCAGGCCCGGAGCCAGGATCTTCGAGAAGGTGGAGGTATAGATAATGTTTTCGGTATGGCCCAGCACCTGCTGCGAAACCTGATACAGCGTAGCATTACGCTCTTCGGTGAAGCGCAGCTCGCCGTACGGGTCATCCTCGATAATCAGGAAGTTATGCTCTACCGCCAGTTTCACTAACTGCTCACGGCGTGCGGCGCTCAGGGTCAGGCCGCTCGGGTTGCCGAAGTTCGGCACCACGTACACCCCTTTGATCTTCTGGGTTTTCAGCAGTTCAGCCAGTTCATCCACTACCATGCCGTCGCTGTCGGAAGAGACGGACATGACGTTGGCTTCCGCCAGTTCCAGCGTTTGCAGCGCCGCCAGATAGGTCGGGCGCTCTACCACAAACACATCACCAGGGTTAATCACCGCACGCATCACCAGATCTAACGCCTGCTGGGAGCCTGCGGTCACCACGATATCTTCCGGCTTGGCATTAACGCCACGCTGTGCGCATAGGGTACAGATGCCTTCACGCAGCAGTTCGCTGCCTTCGGTCAGCCCATATTGGAAAGCGCTTTTTGGTTGTTCGGTAATAGCCTGCTGGGTAGCAATGCTCAATCCTTCGAAGTCAAACAGCGCATCAGAGGGAATGCCACCCGCCAGCGAAATGACGTTTTCCATTTTGCTGTGCTTGAGCAATTCGCGGATTGCCGAGCTTTTGACCTTTACGATGCGCTGCGCGAGTAGTCCTTCTGTCTTCATTGCTTGTTCTCGTAATCGTTAAAATATGGGCGCAACACGTTCTGGTACACCCTGATAGGCAGCCGGGTCGAACATGTTCGATCCCTACCGATTCATCCGCCCAAATACGCCGACCGTACTGCTTCGTTTGCTAATAATGCGGCCCCCGTATCTTCCAACACCACGCGCCCGTTTTCCAGCACATAACCACGATCCGCCAGTTTTAGTGCCTGATTGGCGTTTTGTTCCACCAGGAAGATGGTCATCCCCTCTTCGCGCAGCTGTTGGATGATGTCGAAAATCTGCTGGATGATGATGGGGGCCAGCCCGAGTGAAGGCTCGTCCAACAGCAGCAACTTTGGCTGGCTCATCAGCGCACGGCCAATCGCCAGCATCTGCTGCTCACCGCCGGACATAGTGCCAGAGCGCTGGCTGCGGCGCTCCAGCAGACGTGGAAACAGGGTAAATACCCGCTCGATACGTTGATGATACTGCTCGCGATCGGCAAAGAAACCGCCCATCGCCAAGTTCTCTTCCACCGTCATGCGTGAGAACACCCGCCGCCCTTCCGGTACGATCGCCACGGCCTCGCGCATGATGCGCGCTGTCTGCCACTGAGTGATGTCCTGATCCATCAAGGTGATGGTCCCTTCGCTGGCCCTTGGGTCGCCGCATAGCGTGCCGAGCAGGGTGGTTTTACCAGCACCGTTGGCGCCGATCAGGGTGACAATCTCCCCCTGTTGAATGTTCAGGCTGACCTGGTGCAGCGCCTGAATTTTGCCGTAATGGGCGGAAACCTGATTAAATGACAACATATGCTTATTCGCCCAGATAGGCCCGGATCACGTCCGGGTTATTGCGGATTTCTGCCGGTGAGCCTTGTGCCAACGGCGTTCCCTGATTCACCACGTAGATGCGATCGGAAATCCCCATCACCAGTTTCATATCGTGCTCAATCAACAGCACCGATACCTGGTGCTGGTCACGCAGCTCGACGATCAGATGATCCAGCTCATCGGTTTCTTTCGGGTTCAGGCCCGCCGCCGGTTCATCCAGCATCAATAGTTCCGGGCGCGTTACCATGCAGCGGGCGATCTCCAGCCGACGCTGCTGGCCATAGGCCAGATTACCCGCCGAACGGTTAGCCATGTCTAAAAGACCCACACGCTCCAGCCACACCGCCGCACGCTCAAGCGCATCGGCCTCTGCACGGCGGAACGCCGGGGTTTTCAGCAAACCGGCAAACACGCCACTTTTCAGATGCTGATGTTGGGCCACCAGCAGGTTTTCAATCACCGTCATTTCACGGAACAACCGCACGTGCTGGAAGGTACGTACCACGCCCATGCGGGCGATAGTCTGGCCTGAAAGCCCTTCCAGATGGCGATCGCGCAGTTTGATGGTGCCGCTGGTCGGGCGATAGAACCCGGTCAGGCAGTTGAACACCGTGGTCTTGCCTGCGCCGTTCGGGCCAATCAACGAAACAATCTCACCTTGATGCAGTTCCAGCGCGACGTTGTTTACCGCCAGCAAACCGCCAAAACGCATCGAAAGCCCGGCGACCGCCAGTAAAGGTTGAGTACTCATGCCTGCTCCCCCTTCACGGCTTTGATATCAGCCACTTTCAGCTTCAACTGCGGGCGTTTCATCGGCAGCAGCCCCTGTGGCCGCCAAATCATCATCAAGACCATCAGCGCCCCCAGCAGCAACATGCTGTATTCATTCAGATCGCGCATCATCTCACGGGACACTACCAGCAGGATCGCCGCCAGGATCACCGCAAACTGTGAGCCCATGCCGCCCAACACCACGATCGCCAGCACAAAGGCCGACTCCACAAAGGTGAAGGATTCCGGGCTGACAAACCCCTGACGTGCGGCAAACAGCGTACCGGCGAAACCGGCAAAGGCGGCACTGATGGTGAAGGCGGTCAGTTTGATTTTGGTCGGGCTCAAGCCCAGTGAACGGCAAGCAATTTCATCTTCGCGCAACGCTTCCCAGGCACGGCCCAGCGGCATGCGCAGCAGGCGGTTAATCACAAACAGCGTCAATATCACCAGCAGCAGCGCTACCAGGTAGAGGAACACTATGCGATCACTGGGATCATATTTCAGGCCAAAGAAGTTATGGAAGGTATCCCAGCCGCCATCGCGAGCACTGCGGTTAAACTCCAGACCAAAAAAGGTAGGTTTCGGGATCTGGCTGATGCCGTTCGGCCCGCCGGTAATTTCGGTGTTGTTCAGCAGCAGAATACGGACGATTTCACCAAAGCCGAGCGTGACGATCGCCAGATAGTCTCCCCGCAGGCGTAATACCGGGAAACCAAGCAGGAAGCCGAAGATAGCGGTGACAATTCCCGCCAGCGGCAGGCTTTCCCAGAACCCCAGGCCGTAGTAATGGTTCAGCAATGCGTAGGTATAAGCACCGATGGCGTAAAAGCCGCCGTAACCCAGCACTAACAGGCCGGAAAGGCCGACCACCACGTTCAGGCCCAGCCCCAGCATCACGTAGATCAGCGTCAGGGTGGCAATATCTACCGTGCCGCGCGACACCAGGAACGGCCAGACGACGGCGGCAATGATGATCGCCGCTGCCAGCACCTTCTGGCGCATTGTGGAACCGTCAAAGCTGGGTAATACAAACGACGGGCCGGAGATTTTCTTCATCCCATGCTGCATCAGCGGACGCAGCAGTTGGAAGAAGAACACCACCACACAACCGATACCAATCCACATCCAGCGCACTTCGGCAGCACCGTGCACCACCAGCTTGGTACCGTCGAGGCTCAGTTGCATCCCCATCAGGAAGGAGGCCATGACAAACAGGACGACCGTGGCAATACAGGCGTTAAGCAGACCGAGTTTCATACTTTCTCAACCTCCGGACGCCCAAGGATACCGGTTGGCATCACCAGCAACACCACAATCAGCAAGGCGAAGGACACCGCGTCTTTGTATTCGGTGCTCAGATAGGCCGAGGTGAGCGCTTCAGCCACGCCCAGCACCAGCCCGCCGATCATCGCCCCAGGAATGCTGCCAATCCCGCCCAGTACCGCCGCGGTGAAGGCTTTCATCCCGGCCATAAAGCCGATGTAAGGGTTGATCACGCCGTAGAACTGGCCGAGCAGCACACCCGCCACCGCCGCCATTACCGCGCCGATCACGAAGGTGAGCGAAATCACCCGGTCGGTATTGATACCCAGCAGGCTGGCCATCTTCAAATCTTCCGCACAGGCACGGCAGGCGCGGCCCATTCGCGAATAACGGATAAACATCGTCAGTGCCAGCATCGCCAGGAAGGTGACCACCCAGATGATGAGCTGCATGGTGCTGATGGTCGCGGCAAAGCCGTTGCTCTCACCCAACACCCATTGGCCGGTGACCAGGCTTGGCAGCGCCACATCACGCGAACCCTGCGTCAGGCTGACGTAGTTTTGCAGGAATATCGACATCCCGATGGCGGAGATCAGCGCAATCAGGCGCTTGGAGCTGCGCACCGGTTTGTAGGCCACCCGTTCGATGCTCCAGCCATAGGCGCTGGCAATCACGATCGACACCAGGAACGCTGCGCCGATCAGCAGCCAACCCACGTCGATGCCGATCATCATCAGGGCGGCGATCACGATAAAGGAGACATAGCTGCCGATCATATATACCTCGCCGTGGGCGAAGTTGATCATGCCGATAATGCCGTAGACCATGGTGTAACCGATGGCGATCAATGCATAGGTGCTGCCCAGCGTCACGCCGTTGAACATCTGCTGCAGAAAATAGAGAAACTGCTCTGACATACTCTGACCTTCTAAGGTGTTGTACTGGCCGACAAAGAGCGGCCCAACGGCCTGCTGACGTTGCAGGCACCGGGAATACCCGGTTTGTAGATTTTGCTGTCAAGGTGTCCTCCGCGCCCAAAAAATGCAGAGGCCACCTTAAACTGGCTTATTTTATCGGCGTTGATGAGCCGTCGGCATGCCATTCAAACACCCCGAACTCGAAGCCTTTCAGATCGCCTTTATCATCCCAGCTCAGTGGGCCCATGACGGTTGCCACCGGTTGGCCGGTTTTCAGATCTTTGACGATATCTGCCGGTTCCTGGCTACCGCTGCGCTCCATCCCGGTGACCAGCGATTGCAGTGCTGCATAGGTGGTCCAGACAAATGGCCCTGTCGGATCCAGCTTCTTGGCTTTTAATGCATCAACCACCGGCTGGTTGGCTGGCACCTGATCGTAACGTTTTGGCAGCGTCACCAGCATGCCTTCAGACGCGGCACCGGCGATGTTGGACAGCGAGGAGTTACCCACACCTTCTGGCCCCATGAAGCGAGTAGTCATGCCCGCCTGTTTGGCCTGACGCAGGATCTGCCCCATCTCCGGGTAGTAACCGCCGAAATAGACGAAATCGACGTTTTCTTTCTTCAGACGAGCTACCAAGGTAGAGAAATCTTTATCCCCAGCGGTGATACCTTCAAACAGCACTACGTCGGTACCCTGCTTTTTCAGGCTGTCACGCACTGAACGCGCCAGGCCTTCACCGTATTGCTGCTTGTCGTGGACCACAGCGATGCGCTTGGGCTTGATTTCGTTGAGGATATAGCTGGCAGCCGTTGGGCCTTGATCGGAATCCAGGCCAGTGGTGCGCAGGATCATCTTGTAACCACGGGTGGTCAGATCGGCGTTGGTCGCCGCCGGGGTGATCATAATCACGCCTTCATCTTCATAGATGTCGGAGGCCGGCTGGGTCGAAGAAGAGCACAGGTGGCCGATCACGTAACGAATACCGTCATTGATGACCTTGTTGGCTACCGCTACCGCCTGTTTCGGGTCACAGGCATCGTCATACTCTACCGCCACCAGCTTATCGCCCTTGATCCCGCCTTTGGCGTTGATATCGGCAATCGCCTGACGCGCACCGGTGAACTCCATATCACCATACTGCGCCACCGGGCCGGACATGGCGCCCACTACGGCAATCTTGATGTCTTTTGCCACAGCGACATGGCCGATAGCCATCGCGATACAACCGGCCAGCAGCGCTTTACCCTTTGTTAATTTCATCCGCATATTCCCCATCTGTCGTTGTGAGTGTTTCTGTTGTATTTGTCACACCTAATCATTGTTTCTACCCGGCAGATTGCAAGTAACGGCCAACTGACTGTGGCTTGCAAAACGCCGGTAAATCGCTTTTATCTATAAGTAATAATGATTTAGGTAGATTCGCGACAATATTTTCTAATAAGACTTTATTTTTCATGCCATTAAACAGGAGTTTTCTTCTGCAAAGCAACTCACAGCACCAGAAACAAGCGGTGTAAACAGGATAAAATCCGGATTAAATCTGCGCCGTTTAGCGCAAGGAACAGCGCGATATGCTGGTTAACACCTCGTTAACCAATCGTTTACTCGGAAAATGCCCGCAGCAAAAAACATTTCACGCAGGCCTCGTATAGAAAAACTTACACAACGCTCTGTGCAAGATCCATTACACTGTCGACATCCCTTATCGGTGCGGAAATCCGGCATGAAACTGACCATTGAACGCTTGACCAGCTTGTCCCCACAAGACCTTATCGACCTTGGTAAAATCTGGCCACATCAACAGCCTGAGCAGTGGCTAAGCTGGCTGGAAGAGGGTAAAGCACTGTTTGCCGCCCGCTTTAACGAGCGGCTGCTGGGGGCGGTAAAAATCGAGATAGCGGGCCAGAGCGCCCAATTGCACGATCTGCTGGTGCGCGAAGTGACGCGCCGCCGTGGCGTGGGGCTGTATCTGATGGAAGATACCCAACGCCAATTACCACAGGTGCAACATTGGCAACTGAATACTGCCGGGTTGGCCGCACGTGAACGAGGCGAGGTCGGCAACTTTATGCGTGCCTGCGGCTTCCAGGCTCAGGGCGATTGCTGGCAAAAATGAAACGTTGGATAGCTCTGATCGTCATTATGCTGCTCGCAGTCATGGCCTGGTTTGCAGGGCGCTACCAGGCAATGAATCTTCATCAGCCTTGGGATCAGCAGGCCTACGTTTGGCAAAGGGTGTGGACACCTCAACATGCCGAGGCGCTGGCTGCCAGCCGTGACCTGTTTACTACCCTGCGCGTGTTGGGTTTGCAGGTGCATCCCCGTGAGGGTTTCCGGGACATCACGGTCAATACCGCCCTGCTGAAACAGGATGGCCGCCCGCTATGGCTGGTAGTGCGGGTAGACGGGCAACTGATGCAGTTGGATGAGGCCGCCATCTATGCACGTCTGCAGCAACAGCTGCAACGCTGGCAGGAGGCCGGTTTACCGGTGATTGGCGTGGAGATCGACCATGACGCCGCTACCGCACGGCTACCCAAATATCAACAATTCCTGCGCCAACTGCGCCAACGGCTTCCCTCTTCATTACAGCTAGGCATCACCGCCCTGCCCGCCTGGATCGGCTCCCCAGCGCTGCCTGGCGTACTGCAACAGGTAGACAGCTCGGTGCTTCAGGTGCATGCGGTGCTCTCCCCCACACAAGGTTTATTCGACGGCCGGTTGGCGCAGGAGTGGACACGCCAGTACGCGCGCCTTAGCCCTAAACCCTTCCGTATCGCCCTGCCAGCCTACGGCATGGCTCTGCTAGGATTCGATGCCCAGGGGGCTCTGGTTGAGAGCGAAGTCTCGCAGCGCGTGGCGGGCAAGATTCAGGAGCTGACCGTAGCACCGCAGCAGGTTGCCGATTTCTTGCAGCAGCTCGCACAACGCCCACTGCCACATCTGCGCGGCATTATCTGGTTCCGCCTGCCGCTGGAAAACGATCGCCGCGCCTGGTCGATGGCTACGCTACGGGCAGTGATCCAACAGCAGCCATTGCTCGCCAACTGGCAGGTAAAATTTTTGCCGCAGCCACAGCAAAATGGGCTGTATGATTTGATTATCGAGAATCAGGGACCGGTGGATGCCCCGTTACCGCGTGAGATCCACATTCAGGCCGAAGGTTGCCTGGCCGCCGACGCGGTAGGCCATTACCAGTTGGCAACGCTATCGGACCCCCAACGCTTTATCCGCATTAGCGGCGATCAGCTACGAGCAGGGCAATCACGCCCCTTGGGCTGGCTACGCTGCCAACAGATCACGCCAGGAGGCACCCATGTCATACCTTGATTTGCACACAACAGGGCACCGTCGCCGTGCGCTCCCGTTAGCATCACTGATCGCTGCGGCATTGCTGGTGCCGCTGAGCGGCCAGGCCTGTGGGCCAGACTTCCCCAACCGCCTGCTGGTTAACCGCAACGGCACCCTGCTGTATATGCCTGAGGGCAACTTCGCTTTCGAAGCCACCCGTCTGGTGCCGGTAGACCCGCAGCTGCCACGCTGGCAGGCCCCGGCTCCGGCGACACCGCCAAAACCAATGCCCCTCTCGCCGGAACAGCAAGCCATTGCCCAGATGCGGGCAACCCAGACCGTTGAAGAAGCCGACGCGGTGAATGCGCAAGGGCTATCTAATGCCGCGCGCTTATATACGCTGGGGGCAGTGGCTTTTGCCGCAGAAGATCCCCGGGCGTCGCAATATTTCCAGCAGGTGTTGGCGTTGCCAGCCGCCGAGCAGGAAGCATGGGGGTTACGGGCACAATACTCGCTTGGCCGCCTGCTGATGGGCGATCATGGCACGCCGGAAAACGAATCCGGTAGCGAGCCGGTGGTGAAACATCCGGAGAAAGCACAGCTTGAGCAGGCCTTGGCCGCCTTCCAACAGGTGATCGACCAGGTGAAAAGTGGCACCGCCGATCCCGATCAACTGGCTCTGAGTAGCCTGGGCCAGCAAGCACGTATTCATTTGTGGCTCGGGGAAATCGCTCCGGCGGCACAGCTATATGCTCAGCAGGCCGCCCAAGGCGATCCCGATGGTGGCCTCTCGCTGCAGTATATCTCCACCTATCTGGTCAACCCGCAGCATGTGGAGGCGTTAAAACAGGCCATTCACGATCCGTTGGTGCAGCAGTTGGTCACCATTGAGCTGTTCGCCCGCAGCAGTAACCTGGAGATGTCCGGCATCATTAACGGTGAGACCGGCGCCAAACAGCTTGTCAATCAGACCCTGACGCTGCTGAATGACTCGGTTAAAAGTGGTTTCACCGGTAGCGACCGGCTGGCGGCGCTGGCCTATCGTTCCGGGCAATATGCCATGGCGGCCAACCTGCTGAAAAATGCGGGTGATGGCGGTTTAGCCTGGTGGTTACGTGCCAAAATGGCCCTGCGTGATGGTGATGTGAAAGCCGCCACTGCCGCCTATGCCAAAGCCGCAGCCGCATTCCCTACGGATGAAAGCTGGGGGGAGCAGCGTAACGAAGACTTCGCAGCCGAAATGATCGTGCCGGATTGCCGAGTTGCCGGCGAGCAGGCCATTCTGGCGCTGAACCGTGGCGACTATTTGCAAGCGATGGACCTGATGTATCGCGGTAAAGAAAACTACTGGGCAGACGTGGCGGATATCGCCGAGCGGGTGCTGACGGTCGATGAGCTGAAAGGCTTTGTGGATAAGCATGCACCAGCGCCGACCACGCCGCTCAAGCCGGTCAAACCTGACGAATACAATGGCGAGCGGATCAGCCAAGAGGTTCAACTGCGTGAATTGCTGGCACGGCGCATGATGCGCGCTGGCCGCTATGAGGAGGCGGTGAACTACTTTGCCATTCCGAACTACCGCCAAGCGGCGCAGGACTTTGCCAACCTGATGAAAGCGGCGAAGGATAAATCGGCAGATAAGAACGCACGCGCCAAAAGCTACTATCAGGCGGCGGCGCTGTTGCGTTCGCAGGGGTTGGATTTCACCGGTTACGAAATGACGCCGGATTACAATATTTATGGCGCGGGGTATTCCTATCTGGGAGATGCTTTCAACACCAAGGATATCAAAGACAAGAGTTGGATCAGCGCGGCGGAAGCGGCGCGGGCCAAGAAATCGTTGCCAGACGCGGATAACCGTTTCCTGCATTACCGCTGGCAGGCGGTGGATCTGGCGCAAAAGGCCGCCGATCTGCTGCCACCGAAAAGCCAGGCCTACGCTGCCGTGCTGTGTAATGCCGCTGGTTGGGTGATAGCCCGCGACGCCAAGACCGGCCGGGCGCTGTATCAGCGTTATATCAAGAACGGCACCCAATTTGAGTGGGGAACCAAGTTTGGCTACAACTGCCCGGCACCGGAGTTTGATACCGCAGCCAACTAGTGAACCGCCCCCTCACCCTAACCCTCTCCCACAGGGCTGTCTCTTATACACATTTCCCCGGCGCAAACGCCGGGGAGTTTTTGAACTTTCTCCCCGTCTGTTGATCTCTCTTTATATTCTCCTCTTCTTCGGTTTTTAGTATGGTGCTTTCTGATTGCTATTCATGGGCTAACGAGACTTTTGGTCTCGCTCAACTTGGCGACTATCGGCGAACTCAGCGTCTCGTCAAATTCACTGCCTCGTTGGCTAAAAAAACAGGACTTTCTATTGTGAAATCATCCCAAACCGCCGCTGAAGTTGAAGGGGCTTATCGTCTGATCCGCAACCCCAATGTCTCACCCGACGCCATTGCCGAGGCGGGCTTCAATGCGACGGCAAACGCTGCTCATACACACACGCTGCTCCTTGCACTGGAAGATACGACCTCTATTAACTTCGCCCATACCACCGCGTATGACGAGTTGGGGAACACCACAACCAGCAAGAATACTCATGGTCTACTCGCTCACTCCGTCCTGCTTTATGCTCCCGATGCCGCACAGTTCCTGGGACTTATCGACCAACATCGTTGGAGTCGTGAGGCTAATGAATACGGTAAAAAACACCAACGTAAACACGTGCCTTATGAAGAAAAAGAGAGTTACAAATGGCAACAGGCATCTGAACGAACGGCACAGCGGCTCGGTGACACACAAGCAAAAGTTATCTCCGTCTGTGATCGAGAAGCGGACATCTGGCATTACCTTGATTATAAAACGAAAAATAGACAGCGCTTCGTCGTTAGGGCGGCTCAGAACCGGTTGCTGAGTGGACAGGATAAAAAACTGTTGGAGTTGCCAGAAACACTAACAGAAGCAGGCAGTTATCTACTAAATGTGGTTCAGAAAGGCGGGCGTGCTGCGCGTGAGGCACAAATGAGTATCCGCTATAGCTCGGTCGAACTCAAAATGCCGGGGAGTACGTCAGAAGAGAACAGTGTCCCGCTGACATATATCTGCTGTCGTGAAGAAGCTGAAGAGGGAGCATGCTGGCATCTTCTGACATCAGAAAAAGTTACTTCAGCAGAAGAGGCTCGGGTCATTATCAGCTACTACGAGCGTCGCTGGTTGATAGAGGAATACCATAAAGCCTGGAAAAGCGGTGGAACGCAGGTGGAACAGTTGCGGATGCAAACGCGAGATAATCTGGAGCGAATGATCGTGATCCTGAGCTTTATAGCGGTACGTGTGTTGGCCTTACGCCAGGGCGGGTTGAGTGAAGAAACGCTCAATGAAAGCTGTGAACGGGTACTGAGTCCACTAGAATGGAAGCTGCTGTGGGTGAAACAGGAAGGTAAAACCTTGCCAAAGACGCCACCGAGCCTGAAGTGGGCGTACCTGAATCTGGCAAAGCTGGGGCGTTGGTATGACAGTAAACGAACGGGACGAGCGGGATGGGTGGTGATGTGAGAGGCATGGTTCAAGCTTCAGGACATCGTCGAAGGGTATAAACTGGCGAAGTCTCTTGATCAGGAGATCTGATCAAGAGACAGCCCACAGGGAGAGGGGACCGCCCGTGCCACAAATTAATCTCTGAGTTTGTTCTGCTGCCCCCCTATCGCCCCCTTCCCCACAGAAGCAGGTATTAGCGTGCTACAAGTTATCTCCTGCATCTAACTGAGGCTCCAGGCTAGGTCCCTCTCCCCCACACAAGTGTTTATGACGCCCTCGGGCATACAGTGGGAGAGGGCTGGGGTAAGGGGTAAAAAAGTTCTAAGCGGGCGCAGTATGCAGCGCACCTACCTACGTAGTGAGCAGGTAAGAAGCCGTGTGACAAAAACAGAAAAGCCCGGCAAGCCGGGCTTTTCGAGCGTTAAGCGCTATCGGTATCAGGCTTCGATCGCCATCTTCAGTTTCTTCATGGCGTTCTTTTCCAACTGGCGTACACGCTCGGCGGAAACGCCGTACTGATCGGCCAGCTCCTGCAGGGTGGACTTGTTGTCGTCGTCCAACCAACGGGCTCGAATGATATGCTGGCTACGCTCGTCCAGACCTTCCAGCGCGTAGGCCAGTTTGTCTGCGGCGTTGCTTTCCCAGTTATCTTCTTCGATCCCTTCGGCAAAGTCCGAGCTTTTATCTTGCAGGTAGAGCATCGGGGCCATGGCATGACCGTCACGCCCTTCGTCTTCCGGCGTTGGGTCAAAGGTCATGTCCTGTGCCGCCATGCGCGACTCCATCTCACGCACGTCTTTGCTGGTGACACCCAGCTCGCGCGCGACCAGCTCCACTTCATCCTGATTGAACCAGCCCAGACGCTGCTTGGTTTTACGCAGGTTGAAGAACAGCTTGCGCTGTGCCTTGGTGGTCGCCACTTTGACGATACGCCAGTTGCGCAGCACGTATTCGTGAATTTCTGCCTTGATCCAATGCACCGCAAAGGACACCAGACGTACGCCAACCTCTGGGTTGAAGCGACGCACAGCCTTCATCAGGCCGATATTACCTTCCTGGATAAGATCTGCCACCGGCAAACCGTACCCTGAATAGTTACGGGCAATATGAGCGACAAAGCGCAGGTGAGACAGGATGAGCTGCTTAGCTGCTTCCAGATCGCCCTGATAATGCAGCCGTTCAGCCAGTTCCCGCTCTTCCTCTGCCGTCAGCATCGGATAGGTGTTGGCTGCCCGCAGGTAGGCTTCCAAGCTGCCCTGTGGGACTAAGGCTAAAGTGCGCATTTCTTTGGTCATTCAAAACCCTCTCTTGATAAAACTGGTCATGCAGGTGATTTCACGGCGGGGAGCTATTGATCTTGCGGCAGTTGCTGTTGCAAAAGCGGGTCCACACGCCGGGCACCTAAACATTTGCTGCAGATTTGGACCGTGCTCAACCCCAAAAGTTCACCGTTTTTCACACACAGTGCACACGACAATACGTCATGCAAGCTCAGGTTGATTGGGAATTTGTGCGTTTGAGAAGAGATCGGAGATGTTGAGGTCTGGCAGCTCTTCTCCCGCAGCACGGCAACCGGGCCGCAGCAGGAGAAGAGTATACCAAAAATTCACTATTGTGGTGTAAATCGGCGTAAATGTTGCACGGTGGCCAACCAGGCGGCAATCCAGCCGATCATCGCCGAAATCAGCAGCAGCAACAGCGCCTCATCCCAACCCAGGCCATGCAGGGTAAAGGTGGTGCCAAATACCTTCGCCACGTTGGTCACCACCGACTCCAGCTTCCACACCAGTGCGCCAGATAGAACCAGCGACAACAGCGCGCCGAAGAAGCCGAGCATTGCACCACCGTTGAGGAACGGCCGCAGGATAAAGCCGTCGGTAGCACCGATCAACTTCATCACGTTGATGGTATCGCGACGGCTGAAGATGCTCAGACGCACGCTGTTACCAATCACCAGGAACACCGCAACCACCATCAGTATGCCGATCATCAAGGCCACTTGGCCCACCAATCCGGTCAGCGCCGCCAGGCGGGCAAACCAGCTGTCGTCCATCCTGACTTCATCCACGCCCTGCACCGCCGCTACGCGATCGCGCAGGGTGGTGAGCGTATCGGAACTCTGGAAACTCATCTGCGGCGTGACAATCGCCACGGCTGGCAGCGGGTTTTCTTCCAGCATATCCAGCGCGCCACCAAAGCCAGACCAGTTGCGGAACTCGCCCCGCGCCTCTTCACGCGACAGATAGTTCACCTTCTCCACCCCGGCCTCGGCCTTGATGGCATCCAGTACTTTGACCGCCGCGTCATCGTCGAGGGATTTATCCAGATACACCGTCAGCTGTGGCGTTGGGTACCACTGTGTCGCCGCGGTACTGACGTTCTTCCAGACGATGTAGCAAACGCTCGGCAGCGTCAGAGAAATGGCGATGACCATCACGGTCAGCAGCGTTGCCAGCGGTTGGCGCAGCATATCGGCAATGGCGTTCATCCAGGCATAGCGCCACTGTTCACGCCAGCCACCGCGCAGTGCCTTGCTCTTGGCGGTTTTTGCATTATTCGCCATGCTGTGCCCCCCCTACCATACGGCCCTGGCTCAGCGTCAGGATGCGGTAATTGCGCCGGGCGATCAGCCCGGTGTCGTGGGTTGCCATCAGCACCGTCACCCCAACGCGGTTAAACTCTTCAAACAGGCGCAGGATCCCTTCCGACAGGGCGTCGTCCAGGTTACCGGTCGGTTCATCCGCCAACAGCACCGCTGGCTTGTTCACCACCGCGCGGGCAATGCCAACGCGTTGCTGCTCACCACCGGACAGCTGAATGGGGAAGTTCTTCGCTTTATCCAGCAGCCCGACCTTGTCCAGCGCAGCCGAAACGCGGCGACGGATATCTTCGGTACTGGCTCCGGCGATGACCAGCGGCATCGCCACGTTGTCATACACCGTACGATCCAGCAGCAGATGGTGATCCTGGAAAATCATGCCGATCTGGCGGCGCAGGAAAGGCACCTCGCGGTTTTTCAACCGGCTGATGTCATGCCCGCCAAACCAGATATGACCGGCGCTTGGCCGCTCAATCCCACAAATCAGTTTCAGCAGGGTACTTTTCCCCGCGCCGGAATGGCCGGTCAGAAACGCCATCTCCGCCGGACGTAGATGAAAATCTACCCCCTGCAGGGCTTGCCGTCCGCCCAGATAAGCTTTACTGACCTGTTCAAAGCGAATCATCCGTATCAATCCTCTCGGGCAAAAAGTGCCTCAATAAAGTCATCAGCCTTAAACGGCCGCAAATCTTCGATGCCTTCACCAACGCCGATGTAACGGATCGGGATAGTAAACTGATCGGCGATGGAGAAGATCACCCCGCCTTTGGCTGTACCGTCCAGTTTAGTCAGCGTTATGCCGGTCAGGCCCACGGCTTCATTAAATAATTTCGCCTGGTTAACCGCATTTTGTCCGGTGCTGGCATCCAGAGTCAGCATAACCTCATGGGGGGCCTGCTCGTCCAGTTTTTTCATCACCCGCACGATCTTCTTCAGCTCTTCCATCAGGTGCGCCTTGTTCTGCAGGCGACCGGCAGTGTCGGCGATCAGCACATCGATATTACGGGCTTTAGCCGCCTGCACCGCGTCGAAGATCACCGAAGCGGAGTCGGCACCGGTATGCTGAGCGATGACCGGAATGCGGTTACGTTCGCCCCAGACCTGCAACTGCTCAACCGCTGCGGCGCGGAAAGTGTCGCCTGCGGCCAGCATCACCGATTTACCTTCTGCCTGGAACTGACGCGCCAGCTTGCCGATGGTGGTGGTTTTACCCACGCCGTTGACGCCAACCATCAGGATCACGAACGGCGTTTTGCCACCGACATCCAGTGGCTGATCCACCTTGGCGAGAATTTCCGCCATCTCTTCTTTCAGTTTGCCATACAGCGATTCGGCGTCTTTCAGCTGCTTACGGCTGGCGTGCAGAGTAAGAGACTCAATGATTTTACGAGTGGTTTCTACACCAACGTCGGCGATTAACAGCTGTTCTTCCAGCTCTTCGAACAGATCGTCGTCGATCTTCTTGCCGCGGAACAGGCCGATAAAACCGGAGCCCAGGTTCTGTTTGGTTTTCAGCAGGCTGCGTTTAAGACGGGCGAAGAAGCCTTCTTTGCTAGGGCGCTCTTGCTCTTGCGTTACCGCCGGAGCCAGCAGTTCAGGCTGTTCAGGTTCCAGTTCTGGCTCGATAACCTCTTCAATCACCGCTGGCTCAGGCTCGATAATCTCGGCAGGCACTTCGATAACCGCTTCAATCACCTCTGGCTCAGGTTCGATAATCTCGGCAGGCGCTTCGATTACCGCTTCAATCACTTCTGGCTCAGGTTCGATAATTTGGGCAGGCGTTTCGATTACCGCTTCAATCACTTCCGGCTCTGGCTCGATAATCTCAGCAGGCACTTCGATTACCGCTTCAATCAGCTCGGGTTCTTCTACTTGCGCGTCAGGCTGTTGCGCTACGGTGACTTCTTCGATCGCCACCGGCTCAGCATGGTGTTCATCCAGCGGCAGGATATTTTCGGTGATAGGCTCGCCGCTCAGGCTGCTATCCCACTCCCCTGGGGTATCTTTGGTGGCGGCTGGTGCAGATTCCTGGGGAGGAAGCTTATCGTCCAGTTTGGGGGCAGCCGGGGTTTCTGCGGCCTGCTGTTCCG
This sequence comes from Serratia sp. 3ACOL1, assembly GCF_003668775.1. Classification (NCBI taxonomy): domain Bacteria; kingdom Pseudomonadati; phylum Pseudomonadota; class Gammaproteobacteria; order Enterobacterales; family Yersiniaceae; genus Serratia; species Serratia sp. 3ACOL1. Next base: position 4,105,080 of record NZ_CP033055.1, read on the forward strand.
CCGGTTCTACGGCAGATTCAGGTTGTTGCTGCTCTTCTTCCTTCTGGCCGAAGCCCAGCCAGGAGAAAAACCCACGTTTTTTATCTTTTGCCATGTTCTGACCCTACTCCGTACCAATGGCTTGCAAATGCGAAAAATTAATTCGCCGAGTCTATCACTTTCCCCGGCACAGCAACACGCATCGGCAATGCTTTCATAGAGGTAGTTTTGCTGTCCCCCCGGCCTACACTGCGCCCCATCGCCTCCGGGCTGCAACTTATTAACGATTGGGTATAGAATAGCGGTAACTTTTCGTTAACCCCGCAACTGATTAAGACTCTTTATGGCAAAACAACCACCGCACGGCGCGCTCAAAAAACCGCAGACGGCCTCCGCTGGCCAGATCCGCATCATCGGCGGCCAATGGCGCGGGCGCAAACTGCCGGTGCCCAACAGCGAAGGGCTGCGGCCAACCACCGACCGCGTACGCGAAACCTTGTTCAACTGGTTAGCCCCGGTGATCCGAGGGGCTCGCTGTCTGGACTGCTTCGCAGGTAGCGGTGCGTTGGGGTTGGAAGCCTTGTCGCGCTATGCCGAAAGCGCCACGCTGCTGGAATACGAACGGTCAGTAGCCCAACAGCTGGGGAAAAACCTGGCGCTGTTGCAAGGCAATGGCAGCGTCGTGAATACCAACGCTTTGACCTGGCTGGCAGGCAACGGGCAACCTTTTGACGTGGTGTTTCTCGATCCCCCGTTCCGCAAAGGGTTGCTGGCCGATACCGTCACGCTATTGGAACAACAGGGCTGGTTAGCGAACGAGGCCTGGATTTACGTCGAGGCCGAAGCCGAAAGCGCCGCCACCGATGTTCCTGCGACCTGGACACTACACCGCGAGAAGGTCGCCGGCCAGGTAGCCTACCGCCTTTATCTCCGCACTCTTGAAGAGAAAACCGAACATGCTGATTAATCTGGGCCGTCTGCTGATGCTGTGCGTGTGGGGCTTTCTGCTCACCAACCTGTTTCACCCATACCCCAAGCCGCTAACCTACTTCATCAACGTAGCCTTGTTCTTTATGGTAGTGATGCACGGCCTACAGCTGGTGTTACTGAAATCCACCCAACCGAAAGATCAGCCCATCAGCCGCTGGCTGGAAACCAAGATCTTTATTTTTGGCGTGTTTGAGCTGCTGGACTGGCAGAAAAAGCAGCCGCCACTGAAGAAAAAATAGCCTTTTAACGGGCGCAGCATGCGGCGCCCCTACGATTTTTGTGCCGTGAAGGAGATAAAGCGGGTGCCCTGCAGGCTCAGCGTGCCCTGAGCGCCTTTATCTATCTGATTATATTGCTGCTGCGGCAACGGTATTTTGATCTCGCTGCCGCCCGTCAACGGACGGAAGTACACTTCGTAACGCATATCTTCCACCACGATATTTTCCCGCTGCCGCGAACGACGATTCGGCGAGGGGAACTCACGCTTGGCGCTGACCTCCACCTGTAATGTACGCACCGGCTGGCGGTCATTATCCGCATCCTGGCGGCGTTTATTGAGGTATTGGCGAGTCGCCAACACCGCAATCAGCGCGATCACGGCAACAAAGAACAACGGTGGCTTACTCATTGACGGTTTTCCTTTTTTTACCCGGCGAATTTCATTCACGCCTAAAACCGCGTAAACATAGCATTCAGAAGAAAGCATTGTCGAACCCACGCGCGCTGCTTACACTGAGAAAGTGACAACCTGGAGTTGGTTATCCCGGCTCCTATCATAAATAAGGAAGACATATGAGTTGGCCGTTCCTTGCCGTATTTTTTTCCGGTTGGTTGTTCGTTGATGCCTCTTACCGCGGCCCGCGCTGGCAGCGCTGGGTGTTTAAACCGGTCACCTTGCTGCTGTTGCTGTTATTGGCCTGGCAGGCTCCGGTATTGGGCCCTGCGGGTTACCTGATCGTTTTGGGCCTGTTGGCAACGTTGGCGGGTGACGCCTTGCTGCTGTTGCCACGTGAGCGGGTGCTTTACGCCATCGGCGCTTTCTTCCTCTCACACCTGCTGTATACCCTGAGCTTTGCCAGCCAGATGACCTTCAGCCTGTTCTGGCCCTTGCCGCTGGTGCTGCTGATAATTGGCGCGCTGCTGCTGGCCATCATCTGGAGCCGCTTGGAAGAGATGCGCTGGCCGATCGCTACGTTGGTCGCCATGACGCTGCTGATGGTGTGGCTGGCGGGGGAACAATATTTCCTGCGCAGTACCGACTTTGGCTTCTCATTGCTGGCGGGTACCTCGCTGCTGCTGTTGGCCAATATCGTCTGGCTGCTGAACCGCTACCGCTTTACCTTCCGCGCGGCAGATGCCGTGCTCGCCTTCTGCTACTTCTCCGGGCATTTCCTCATCGTCCGCTCGCTATATCTGTAATGGCAGGCTACGGGTTCGGGCAACCGGATCCGTAGCCCCCCTACAATTAACAATAATTCTCATATCGCGCTTGACTCTGGAGTCAGCTCCAAGGTGTAGAGTGCTGGTTGAGATGATATTGGATTGCCTGAAGGGGGCGCTATGCAGACTCATAAACCACATAATCACCAAGAGCATCAGCATCAAGAACATAGTCACGATCACGGCTGTGGCTGTAGTCATGACCACGCCAAAACCCAGCATGGCTGTAGCACTGAAAAAAAACCGGTGGGAGCAACTGCTGCCCATGACCATCAAGCGGCCCATGAGCACGGCACCAGCTGTTGCAGTAGCGATGGCCCCGACGACCCGGATGAGGAAAGCGACAGGCTGGCTGCCGTTCCCCCTTCCGGCAGCCAGCGTTTCAGTTGGAAAGTCACCGGCATGGATTGCCCTAGTTGTGCCAAGAAAATCGAAAATGCCGTGACGTCGATCCCCGGCGTCGACAGCGCTCGCGTGCTGTTTGCCACGGAAAAACTGGTGGTGGATGCCCAATCCGACGTCAGCATGCGGATCCAGGACGCGGTAAAACAGGCTGGCTTTACCCTGTTGGGAACTACCCCGGCGGCACAAGGCGATGAGCCGGAAGCCTCCCGGTTTGGTGAGTACGGCCCTCTGATACTGCTCTCCGCGCTGATGGTACTCAGTTGGGTTCTCGACTTCTTCAACCCACGGCTGGGCGAAATTGCCTTTATCGCCACCACCTTGGTCGGCCTGGTGCCGATTGCCAGCAAAGCCTTGCGGCTGATTCGGTCAGGCACTCCATTCGCCATAGAAACCCTGATGAGCGTTGCCGCCATCGGTGCGCTGTTTATCGGTGCCACCGCCGAAGCGGCCATGGTACTGCTGTTGTTTATGGTGGGGGAACTGCTGGAATCCTACGCGGCCAATCGTGCACGCCGTGGCGTGAAGGCATTGATGGAACTGGTGCCGGAAGATGCTCTGCTTATCCAGGGCAGCGTACGTAAACGCGTGCCGGTGGCCAGCCTACGCCCCGGTGACGTGATAGAGATCGCGCCCGGTGGCCGCTTGCCTGCCGATGCCGAATTGCTAAACCCGTTCGCCAGCTTTGACGAAAGCGCTTTAACCGGTGAATCCGTGCCGGTAGAGCGCCAACAGGGTCAGAAAGTGGCCGCTGGCAGCCTGTCCGTCGATCAGGCCGCGCAGATGAAGGTCACCTCCGAGCCGGGCAAAAATGCCATTGACCGTATCCTGCAACTGATTGAAGAGGCCGAAGAGCGTCGGGCACCGATTGAACGCTTCCTCGATCGCTTCAGCCGTTACTACACCCCGGCGATCATGCTGCTGGCCGTGGCGGTGATCCTGGTGCCACCGCTGCTGTTTGCCGAACCTTGGGAGATGTGGATCTACCGGGGTCTGACCTTGCTGCTGATCGGTTGTCCGTGTGCCTTGGTGATCTCTACGCCAGCGGCCATTACCTCTGGCCTTGCGGCGGCCACACGCCGAGGTGCGCTGATTAAAGGCGGTGCGGCATTGGAACAGTTGGGCCAAGTGCAGACCATCGCGTTCGACAAAACCGGTACGCTGACCGAAGGCAAACCGACGGTGACCGACGTGCTGCCGGCAGCCGGCCTCAGCGAGCAGCAACTGCTGGCCATCGCAGCGGCTGTCGAAGCGGGTTCACACCACCCATTGGCACAGGCGATCGTCAACCGCGCAGCGGAAAACGGCGCCGCATTGCCACTGGCCGAAGGCCGCCGGGCTCTGGCGGGTATCGGGGTTGAGGGGAAGGTTGACGGTAAAACTATCCTGATCAGCGCTCCGGGCAAGTTGACGGAAAGCCAGTTGAGCAGCGAATGGCGCAGCCAGGTAGAGACGCTGGAAACGGCGGGTAAAACCGCAGTGGTGGTGTTAGAGGACGGGCAGCCTATCGGTTTGCTGGCGTTGCGTGACACCTTGCGTAGCGACGCTAAGCAGGCGATTGCCGAGTTGGCGCAGTTAGGCGTTCGTGGCGTGATGCTCACGGGTGATAACCCACGCGCAGCGGCCGCCATTGCCAATGAATTGGGGATCGATTACCGCGCCGGGTTAATGCCGGAAGACAAAGTGAACGCGGTAACCGAGCTGAGCAAGTTGCAACCCACCGCCATGATCGGCGACGGTATCAACGATGCCCCAGCGATGAAGGCCGCCAACATTGGCATTGCGATGGGGAGCGGTACCGACGTGGCATTGGAAACGGCGGATGCCGCGCTGACGCACAACCGGTTGACCGGCGTTGCCGAGATGATCCGCATCTCCCGCGCTACACACGCCAATATTCGCCAGAACATTACCATTGCGCTTGGGCTGAAAGCGATTTTCCTGGTCACCACCCTGCTGGGGATGACCGGCCTGTGGTTGGCCGTATTGGCAGACTCTGGGGCAACCGCGCTGGTGACCGCCAACGCCTTACGGCTGTTGAAAAAACGTCAGTAAGACCATTCTATCGTCAGGGCGCAACCCACTGTGCCCTGACGTTCTTACCTGAAAAATAGCACGACCAAGACGCACTTAATGCCCCTATAAGCCACAGGACTTTAATATATTCTCCAAGCACCTTTACACTACATACCTATAAATTCTATGAATTTATCAGGGTAATGGTCGAGTTAATGAAACCACTGCATTCTTATAACATCCTGAATCTGATCGTCGTTAGCTTCATTCCTTCCCTGGCTCTGGCGCAACAGCCTGATGCCGCCGATACCGCACAGCTCATTGATGAAGCAAAACGCCCACCCTTCACCCAAGGTGCGGCGATGCCAACCGCCCAACATAACGCACCAACGACAGAGCCCCAGCCAGAACATCGTATGTTGCCAATTTGGGGGGATGAGGCTCGAGCCCGCGGCTATGAACTGCCAGAGCCATTTGGTATTGGCGTCAACTACATGAACATACGGCAGAATATCGATGTCGAGAGTATCAATTTTTCCGGACTAGGCCTGGGATCGCTCGCCATTCCGTCGGATTTGTTCAACATCGGCGTTGGCAAAACCCGCGAACAGAGCAAAACGGAAACCATGCGTCTGGACACCTGGCTACTCCCGTTCCTCAACGTTTACGGCATTGTTGGGCATACCAAAGGCAGTTCGTTATCTCAGGTCTCAGTGGACGCCGATCCCAGTAAATACAAAGGACTGGATCGTATCATCGCTTCTGCCGTGCACAGCCTGAACCAAAGCGGGCAACTGCGCGATCTGGACTTCAAGCTCGATTTTAAAGGCACCACTTACGGTGCAGGCGTCACGCTAGCCGGGGGCTATGAGAACTGGTTCACCACGCTCGATACCAACTATACCCGTACCAGCTTCAATATCCTGGACGGCCAAATTTCCGCACTGACGGTGACACCCCGTGTCGGCTACCGCTTCCAGGTGCCCGGTATCCAAGGCCAAAGCAATCTGAACCTGTGGGTCGGCAGCATGTACCAGGATGTGCAGCAGGAGTTCAGAGGCAGCCTGTCTGATTTGCAGATGCCCGCAGCGCTTCAGCCCCTGATCGCCATCGCCAATCAGAAAGGAGAAGGCCGTTTCGACGTGAAGCAGCATCTGCAATCACCTTGGAATGTGCTGCTGGGTGCACAATATGAGATCACGCAGCATTTCAACCTGTTGACCGAATTTGGCTTTAGCCAACGCAACAGCTTTATGGTCTCAGGTGAATATCGCTTCTGATGGCGATACCGCTCCGCTACCTGACGCTGCCCCTGCTCGCTCTGCTGTCCTGTGCCCATGCCGCTTTGCTGTCACGTCAGCAAGTTGATGGGATGCTAGCCCCTCTGGGTTCAGACAATCATTTCGACAGCAGTAAAACCATCGATTGGGGTGTGTTGCCCGGCCCGTTTTATACCCCAGAACTCGGTCTTGGCATCGGCACCGCGGTCGTGGGCATGTACCGGCCAGACAGCCTTGATAGCGTCAGCCAAAATTCGACGCTGGCGCTAAAGGGCTTTTTCAGCAGTACCGGTGCCTTCGGCGTTGGCTTTGAAAACTACAGCTTTTTCGCTAACGACCAATGGCGCTTCTTTGCCAGCGGCTCCCTGAATAATATGCCCACCTATTTCTGGGGCACCGGTTATCAAGCCGGGCGTCACGACGGCAATAAGGAGAAATATACCCAGCAATCTTTCCAGATAGCGCCAGAGGTGCTGTATCGTATTGCCAATGCCACCTACGCGGGAGTTGGCTGGGATTTTTCTTCAACGCACGCCAGCGATCCCGATGGGGGAGAGAGCAGCCTGTTCAAAGCTCAAGCAGCGGGTACCTCATCGATCAGTTCAGGGATCAGTGGCTCGTTAAGCTACGATACGCGTGATTTCGTTTCTAATGCCAGCCGTGGCCAGTTTCTCAGCCTGAGCGACACCTATTTCGCGCCAGAATTGGGCGGCGATAGCCGCTTTAATACCCTTGAAGGCCAATACAACGCCTATTACAGTCTGAGTGAGAAGAGCGTATTGGCACTTGATGTCTACAGCCGTCTGACCACTGGCGATGTCCCCTGGGACAGATTATCTGAACTGGGTGACGACAAACGGATGCGAGGCTATTACCAAGGACGTTATCGCGACAGGAATACGTTCAGCGGCCAGGTTGAATATCGCCGCAAATTGAACTGGCGGCACGGTTATGTTCTTTGGGCAGGAGCCGGAACCCTAAGCCGCAAAAGCCGTGATCTAGGCCAAGGGCCTTGGTTGCCGACGGTGGGGGCTGGCTACCGTTTTGAATTCAAACCGCGGATGAACGTACGGCTCGATTTTGGGGTCGGGCGTGAAAGTAGCGGGTTTTATTTTCAGGTAGGAGAAGCTTTTTAATGCGTTTTGTTGCGCTGATATTTTTGCTGCTGCTTAGCCCCATACTGCCAGCCAAGGCTCTGGAAACGCTGATCGCCTCGCAACCAACCCGCCAGAGTCCTCTTGCCTGGCCGGTGACCAAGCCACTCTCGCCGCCGGATGGTTTGCGCCCTTGCTGCGCCTTTGGCTATAACCTCAAAGTACAGGCGTTAGGCATCCCGGTGCCGTTTTATCAATTGGGTAACGTCGTAGACGCCGATCGCCTTGGCGCACATCACTATAATGACAGCGCTTTCAATGCCGTCGGCAACTTGATGGGCTTGGGCAGTGAACAATTGGGATTGGTCTACACCTATCGTGGGGGATTTATCGACATCGCTCACGTTCGCGATACCGCCGACAATACCCTGTTCCTGTTCAGCCAGCTGTTGCCTAAGCTGGGCCAGCAATGGACACTCGATCTTGGCCCGGAATTGGCAAAGCGTCGTATACAACAGAACGCCTTCACCCCACCGCAAGAAGCTGCCCAACGCTATACGTTAGCGGCTTATCTAGCCGGGGAACTCGCCTTCCAGATGGCGGCATGGCATGAAGTGGCACAGTGGTATGGCTACCAATCTGTGCCCGGATTTCCTGAAGAGATTTCGGCCTTTACGCCAGAGGATTTGTATTCCAACCTGCTAGGGGCAAGGTTGGCGATCGACGCTATCTTGCAAGGGCGCGCGGTATCCGTTGCCAGTTACAACAGCGCAATGGAGACACTGCTACCCGAGGCATTGCACCAGCTTGGCGCCGTTTCGATCACCGAAACCCAGCGGCAGTTTGACGGCATTGACGGCGACTGGTGGGACAGCCACCGCCGAGTACCGGAGAAATTTTTAGTCTTAAAACGGGATTACACCACCAGCAGCAATCGCCTGCCCAATCAGCCTCCCTTCGAGTATGCCGCTCCGCAACGCCTGACGTTGCCGCTACAGATTGAGGGATTAACGCTGGCGAAACTGGCGGAGCTGCAACTCTGGCCAGGGGATTCCATGCACAACTTGCCAGCCCCGGCGCATTATTATCGCCCAGAGGATTTTAGTGGGTTGGCGTTACACGCGAGCGCACAGGACGCACGGCAGATACTGCAGAAACGTTAAGCAACCGCTTGGTGATTAACTCTCGAGCCCTTTGCGCAGCAGATAGCGATACGGGGCCTGCTCGGTTTCCTGGGCCACCAGCGTATGTTCCATAAAGCGGCAAAAGCCCGGGATGTCGCGGGTGGTGGCCGGATCGTCGGCGATAATCAGCAAGGTTTTACCGTTATCCATATGGCGCACGGTTTTGCGCACCATCATGACCGGTTCCGGACAGCGCAGCCCCAGAGCGTCTAGCGTCTGGTCTGCCTGGGCAAAAATGTCAGTCATACATCTCTCTCGATCTAAAACGATCGGCGAACCCTCGCCGGATCTGATTACCCGCTAGTTTACGCCGGTAGTTTTTCTGCGCAAGATACGTTAACGTTTGCGTTAAATTTAACCATTGCATTGAATGCCCAAACGCGTACCATGTCGCCGCGCAGTTAACAATGGGTTCCCTCACCCCACACTCAAAAAGGCTACATTATGTATTCGTTTACCGATCGACAACGCTTAATCGCGTTGGTCTGGCTATCGCTATTCCACATCGCCATCATAACTTCCAGCAACTACCTGGTGCAGTTGCCGATCAGCATTTTCGGCTTTCACACCACCTGGGGTGCCTTCACTTTTCCGTTTATCTTCCTGGCCACTGACCTGACCGTGCGGATCTTCGGTGCCCCGCTGGCACGCAGGATTATCCTTGCCGTGATGGTCCCGGCGCTGTTTATCTCCTATGTGATCTCCACCGTCACTTTCCAGGGCGAGTGGCAGGGTTTTGCCGCCTTGACCAGCTTCAACCTGTTTGTGGCGCGTATCGCCGCCGCCAGCTTTATGGCCTACGTACTGGGCCAGATCCTGGACGTGCAGGTGTTCAACCGCCTACGCCAACGCAGCGCCTGGTGGGTTGCCCCCGCCGCGGCCATGTTCCTGGGCAATATCAGCGATACCTTGGCCTTCTTCTTTATCGCCTTCTACAAAAGCAGCGATCCCTTTATGGCCGCCAACTGGGTGGAAATCGCGCTGGTGGATTACAGCTTCAAAGTGCTGATCTGCCTGGTGTTCTTCCTGCCGATGTACGGAGTGCTGCTCAATATGCTGCTCAAACGCTTGGCAGAACGCCAACCCGCCAACCGGTTTCAACTGAGTTAATTGACGGGCGCAGCATGCAGCGCCCCTACGTTTTGAGTCTGGAGGCGTTTGTCAGCAGTTTGCCAAAGAGTAACTTCTGCGCCTGACCACGACTCCGCACTGGCCCCCTCACCCTACGTTGGGAGTTAATCAAATTGACGACCAAGGGGCATTGTTGCTGAATTTTCAGGGGGGTCACACATGTTAGACCGTAGGGGCGCTGCATGCTGCGCCCGTTCAGCCGCGTTCACAAGGCGTTAAAAACCCACAAACCGTTCCGCGCCATGCTCTAATAATGCTCATTAGCCACGAATATCAGATTTTCACTCTAGAAAAGAAAGGCGAAGTAGACGAGTATCGTCTATTACTTAAAAAAAACCTGTGACATCTAGCCATACGGTCAACCAACTCTATCTGCAAAGGAATAAGGAACACCAGATGCGTAAAGTAACAAAATTGATGGGTATCGGCCTGTTAGTGCTTGGCCTGGCAGCCTGTGATAGCGCCACCAAAGACACTAATGCCCCCGCAGGCAGCGCAGCAGCCAGCGTCCCAACCGGGCAACAGGTGAGTTTATTGGATGGCAAGCTGACCTTTACCCTGCCAAACGGTTTGGCCGATCAGAGCGATAAGCTGACCAACCAGCCAACTAACGTGCACATCTATGCCGACAGCAGCAACCAGCGTGCGGTGATCGTGATCGTTGCCGACAAGGCAGCGGGCGATCTGGACACCCTGGCCAAGCGCATGGAAGAGCAGCAACACTCCCGCGATGCCAACCTGCAGGTCATTACCAATAAAGCGGTTGAAATTAACGGCACGCCAATGCGCCAACTGGATACCGTGATCACCGTGGCAGGCCAAAAAGCCTACTCTGGCGTGCTGCTCGCTATGCTGCCAGACGGTAAGCAACTGACCCTGCAAATCACGCTGCCAGCGGATAACCAGCAGCAGTCTCAAAGCGTAGCGGCTGGCGTCTTCAATACGGTGAAGATCAAGCAGTAATCGCACTGGGCCAGCATGCTGGCCCGTTTAATCTGTTACGCCAATGCCTGCGCTAACAGGGTGATCGGATGTTCACAGCGCTTGCTGGTGGACATCTCGATCTGCCATTTGCAGGTTTCACAATCGGTGATCACCATATCCACTCCGCTGGCTTCAATCTGGCGAAATAGTGAGGCACCAATGCCTTGCGAGGTTTCATAGTTTTCCGACTTGAAGCCGTAAGTCCCGGCGATACCGCAGCACTGCGAGTCCAGCACCACCAGTTCCAGCCCTGGGATCTGCCGCAATAACTCCAGCGTATAGGCCGTCCAGCCCATTTTCTCCATATGACACGGCGTGTGATAAGCCACCCGCAGCGGCGTCTGTTTGAGCGGCAAAGTACGCCCTTGGCTGATCAGACGATAGAGATAACGCGTAGCCAGCTCAACTCGTTCACGTACCGCCGAGGTGTCCACGTCCAGCAAATGCGGATACTCATCACGCAGGGTAAACGTGCAACTCGACGAAGTAGCCACCACCGGTATGCCTTTGGTCAGGACAGCATCATGCAGCGATTCCGCATTCACTTTGGCCTGCTTCTTCGCCTGCGCAATAAAGCCGTTGGCGATCAGCGGTACGCCGCAGCATTTCTCACGCTTGAGCAGTTGCACGCCGATATCCATGGCGTTAAACACCTTGATCAGGTCTTTGCCAAGCTGCGGATGGTTGTAATTAACAAAGCAACCGTGGAAAAACGCCACCTGCTCGGCATAGCGCTGCTGCTGTTCCGCCTGCTGGCGGTACCAACGGCGGAAGGTGCCAAACGAGTATTTCGGCAGCTCACGCCGATGGTCGATCTTCAGCGCCTTATCCAACAGCTTGCGCACCGGCTTCAGGCCGGTAGTGGCATTGACGATCGGCGCAAACGGCGTCGAGAGCGTGCCCATGATGTCAGTGTGGCTGAGGATGGCATCGCGCAGCGTCGGTTTACTTTGGCTGAAGTTGGCCCGGGCGCGTTGGATAATATCGCCGATTTTAACGTCGGAAGGGCAAGCCACCTCACAGCGCTTGCAGTTAGTGCAATACTTCAGCGCTTCGTCGTAAAGCGCCGGATCTTTCAGCCGCAGGCGCTCCCCATCAGGCCCGGCCTGCTTTGGCCCCGGATAGAGCGGGTTGGCCTTGGCGACCGGGCAATAGGTGGTGCAGACGGTACATTTGATGCAGCTCTCGAAGCTGTTGTCTGGTAACAGGCTCATGCTGAAACCTCCTGGGCCAGGATCTGTTGGGCTACGTGCAGTGCACCGAGCAGCGAAACCCCGGCACCACATCCCTGCTGCAACGGATCGTAACCGCCAACCACGGCACCGATAGCATACAGATTGTTCATCGCCTCCCCCTGTTTTAACGCCCGCAGCGCGGTATCGGTCTGAACCCCAAATTGCAGGTACGGCTGCGGAGCAAACAGATTGGCATCGCTCCAGTCGGCACGTTCAGTTTTGCTGTACACGTCGAGGCCAAATACCGGCTCACGAATGCCGTCAAAAGCGGCCACCAGGCCGTTGCTGAAGAAGCTGCCGCTGGCCAGTATCACCTGCTGTGCCCGCAGCGGAATATCGGTGTGATTGCGGGTATACAGACCGGTGACGCGCTGCCCGTCGAAGCTGGCACGCAACACGCTATCCCCCGGCATAAATACCCCACCCAGCTGCTGCAAACGCTGGCGCAATGCCTGATGCAGCCGCATGCCGAGCACGGAAGGTGGCAGCGTGGGTAACAGATAAACAGGCTTACCGACCAACCGGCGCAACGTCATCAACGGTTCATCATCCTCTAGCCCCAGGCAAGCTGGCAGCAAGATGGCCTCTGCCTCACCTGCCTGGCGTGTGATCTCTTCCGCCAGCAGGGCCAGATGTTCTGGTAGATCCAGTACGCGGGCGATATTCACCGCGCGGAACTCGCTGGGATTATTACGTAGGCGATCCAAAACAGGCAGATGCAAAAATGCCACCTCAGCCTTGAGACCCTGCTCTTGCATCAATGAGCTGGCCGCCATCTGCGGTTGGAAATCCAGAAAACCTTCAATCCCCAGTACGGCGATATTCTGCCACGGCAACTTGCTGCCCAAGGGAGAGACAGGGATCGCCTGGGGGCTGAGCCAGGTGGCACGGCGGGTCCCAAGCGGGGTCACGCGTAGATGGTTTTGGCTGCTATCACCCTGCATCTGCCACCCGCAACGCTGTAGCAATTGCTCGGCTTGCGTTGCCAGCGCGGCCACCTGTGCGGCCCCCATCAGGCTATACGGATGCTGTGGAGCCTGTTGCGCCAGTTCGGACAAGGCAGACAGAGGCGACGCCACCGGCGAACCATCGGGCAGATGGGCCAGCAAATCGAGCGAGCCGGAAGAAAAATAGAGCGCGCTTTGGCCGGAACTGACTACCGCGCAGCGTTTGCCATGCTCGGCTAAACGGATAGCACAGCTCAACCCGGCCAAGCCACCACCAATCACCACCGCATCAAATTGCATCATCCGCCTCCTGCTTAGGGTCGCCTTGCGCATCTAACCCACATAACCCTTGATATACCCAACTGGTGAATTCGCTCTCCCGCAGGGCATCGCCCCAGGCGATAGGCCGCACGCCTTTCCAGCGTTCATTGAGGAAATGGGACAGTTGGGTGATGGATTGCTGCGGCGTCACCACGTTAAACCGCGTCAACAAGCCTGCTGCACGGCAGGCACACAGCTCACCCTGGCAGGTCCCCATCCCAACGCGGGTACGGCGGCGCAGATCGACCAGATTGTTGACGGTCAGAGAATCCACTGCATAACGCACCTCACCGGCAGTCACCGCTTCACACTCACACACCAGGCTGTTGTCCAGCCGGTTGCCAGAAGGGACCAGGCTGGCGCGATCGCCATGACGGTACACCGCCGAACCCCGGATGCTGGCAGGTAGTGAAACCACGCTGCGCACCGTTTCTTCGGCGCTCTGACGGGAACCGGGCAACGCCGCTTCCGCCGTGGTGCAAGGACTATCGATACCCAGTTTGGCGCAGACCAGGTCGGTGGTCCATTCGGCCATCAGCCGGTAAGTCATCAGCTTGCCGCCGGTAATGGTGATAAAGCCCTCCAACCCATCGCGTGCCGCATGATCGAGCAACACGATGCCGCGGCTGACGTTGCGCCCAGAGGGGTCGTCGTCGCTGGCGACCAGTGGCCGCACGCCCGCATAGGCACGCAGAATGCGCGTTTGCGCCAGTTTCGGGGCCAGCAGCGTGCCTTCGCGGATTAATATATCCACTTCCTGTGGCGTCACGACCATGTTGTCGATCTGGTCGTAATCGATGTGGGTAGAGGTGGTGCCAATCAGCGAGATGGTGTCACCAGGCACCAGAATGTCGGCATCTGCCGGTTTGCGGCAGCGGTTAATCACCATGTTATTGATGCGATGACCCAGGATCAGCAACGCCCCTTTAGCAGGGAACATACGGATGCGCAGATCGGCATACTCGGCAATTTGCTGGCCCCAGATCCCGGCGGCATTGACCACCACCTGAGCATGAATATCGTACTGCTGTGCGGCCTTGTGATCGAAAACGCGCACGCCCGTCACGCGATCGCCAGTACGTAACAAACCGGTAACCTGATGATAGGTGAGGATTTGTGCGCCATGCTCACGCGCATCAAGCATGTTGGCCGCCGTTAAGCGGAAAGGATCGACGGTGCCATCCGGCACCCGCACCGCGCCGATCAGGGAGGGGTTAGCCGCAGGCTCCAGGCGTAATGCCTGCGCGGGGTCAATGGCTTCGGCCTCAATGCCAGCACTGCGACAAGCGGTAATAAACTGCTGCTGAAAGGCTAACGAGTCCTGAGGCAAGGTAATGAACAGGCCGTCGGTACGCTCTATGCAGTGGTGGGCAATACGCTTGAGGATGCGGTTTTCTTCAATACATTCGCGTGCCGATTCGCCGTCGGTGACCGAATAGCGCGCTCCGCTGTGCAACAACCCGTGGTTGCGGCCAGTAGCGCCAGTGGCGATGTCATGCCTTTCCAGTAAAACGCAACGCAGACCGCGCCGCGCGCAGTCACGGGCAATCCCCGCGCCGGTAGCGCCGCCGCCAATGATGATCACGTCCGTTTCGGTGATTGGTGAGTTGTTGCTCATCACGCCCCCTGAGCCTGTAGTTATGGATTTATTTAGCCACAGTCAGTAGGGTTTTTGTTTGATAAGGAACAATAACGAACAGAAAACGAAAATAATATGGCCATAAAAAGCCATGAATGTGACCAATATCACGTATTTGTGCTATTTAGTCATTCCAAAATGTTAACCGATCACTCAAAATTCGCCACAGTTTCATAAAAGTGTAACAAATGCGCCATCCATCACGGTGTGACCGGGGGGTTTTCTCTAGCATTGCGCTCGTTATGGAACATTTAACAACACTTCAGGTATCCGCAAGCTCATCTTCAGGACAGCCGTTTCCTGTTGAGGCAATAAACAGATAAAGCCATCGGAGGCGCTCATGTTGAGTATTTTTAAGCCAGCCGCACACATTTCTCGTGTGCCAGTCGACAAGGTAGACCCGCTCTACCGTAAGCTGCGCTGGCAGATTTTTATGGGGATCTTTTTCGGTTACGCCGCCTACTATCTGGTGCGTAAAAACTTCACCCTGGCGATGCCGTATCTGATCGATCAGGGCTTCAGCCGTGGTGACCTGGGCTTTGCGCTGTCAGGGATTTCCATCGCCTACGGTTTCTCCAAGTTCATCATGGGCTCGGTTTCTGACCGTTCCAACCCGCGTGTATTCCTACCCGCTGGCCTGATCCTGGCCGCTGCCGTCATGCTGTTTATGGGCTTTGTGCCTTGGGCTACCTCCAGCATTGCCGTGATGTTCGTGCTGCTGTTCCTGTGTGGTTGGTTCCAGGGTATGGGTTGGCCGCCTTGTGGCCGTACCATGGTGCACTGGTGGTCACAGAAAGAACGTGGCGGTATCGTTTCGGTATGGAACTGTGCGCACAACGTCGGTGGTGGCCTGCCTCCACTGCTGTTCCTGCTGGGTATGGCCTGGTTTAACGACTGGCATGCGGCGCTGTATATGCCTGCCTTCGGTGCGATCCTGGTGGCCCTGATCGCCTTCGCCTTGATGCGTGACACCCCGCAATCTGTTGGTCTGCCACCGATTGAAGAATACAAAAACGACTATCCGGATGATTACAGCGAAGAAGCAGAAGAAGAACTGACAGCCAAGCAGATCTTCATGCAGTACGTACTGCCAAACAAACTGCTGTGGTACATCGCGATCGCCAACGTGTTCGTGTATCTGCTGCGCTACGGCATCCTGGACTGGTCACCAACCTACCTGAAAGAAGTGAAACACTTCGCTCTGGATAAGTCCTCCTGGGCCTACTTCCTGTACGAATACGCCGGTATCCCAGGCACCCTGCTGTGCGGCTGGATGTCGGACAAGGTGTTCAAAGGCAACCGTGGTGCCACCGGGGTGTTCTTCATGGTTCTGGTCACCATCGCCACCATCGTTTACTGGCTGAACCCGGTGGGTAACCCTGGCATCGATATGGCCTGTATGATCACCATCGGCTTCCTGATCTATGGCCCGGTCATGCTGATCGGCCTGCACGCGCTGGAACTGGCACCGAAGAAAGCGGCAGGTACCGCCGCAGGCTTTACCGGTCTGTTCGGTTACCTGGGCGGCTCAGTCGCAGCCAGCGCCATCGTCGGCTATACCGTTGACTACTTCGGTTGGGACGGCGGCTTTATGGTGATGATCGGCGGCAGCATCGGTGCGGTGATCCTGCTGGTGCTGACCATGTTCAGCGAGAAGAAACACCACGCAGAAATCGCGGCCAAACGCGGTTAATCGTCATTACGTTTCTGCATAATATTTACCCTATGGATTTCGAGCTGCAGCTAGGCGCCAAGCTATCTCATCCCCAGGAGCTTACTTTTGGGTAAGTGACTGGGGTGAGATAGTGCGGGTAACAACGCTGCAGCTTGAAAGACGACGGGTAAAAAGGCCGCGCTGTGCGGCCTTTTTCTTACCTCTACAACATGGAGCAACACAGAATGCGGACTCAAACCAAAGCCCTGCTGACAGGGATCATTCTTGCCACTTCAATGCTTAGTGCCGCACAGGCTGCGGATAAAGTGGTTATCGCACACCGCGGTGCCAGCGGCTACCTGCCGGAGCATACGTTACCGGCCAAGGCGATGGCCTACGCGCAAGGGGCCGACTTCCTTGAGCAAGATCTGGTGATGACCAAAGACAACGAGCTGGTGGTGTTGCACGACCACTATCTGGATCGCGTCACCGACGTTGCCGCACGTTTCCCGGACCGGGCGCGTAAAGATGGCCGCTACTACGCTATCGACTTTACGCTGCCTGAGATCAAATCGCTGAAGTTCACCGAAGGCTTTGATATCAAAGACGGTAAGCAGGTGCAAAGCTACCCTGGCCGCTTCCCGATGGGCAAATCCGACTTCCGCGTCCACACCTTCCAGGAAGAGATCGAGTTCGTACAGGGTCTCAATCATTCAACCGGCAAGAACATCGGCCTCTACCCGGAAATCAAGGCCCCCTGGTTCCATCAGCAGGAAGGAAAAGACATCTCCACCAAGGTGCTGGAAGTCCTCAAGCAATACGGTTACACCAGCAAGAGCGACAACGTCTATCTGCAGTGTTTTGATGCCAACGAGCTGAAACGCATCAAGGATCAGCTGGAACCCAAGATGGGGATGGATCTGAAGCTGGTACAGCTGATTGCCTACACCGACTGGAACGAAACCTACGAGCAGAAGGCCGACGGCAAGTGGGTCAACTATGACTACGACTGGATGTTCAAACCGGGCGCGATGAAAAAGATCGCCCAGTATGCCGACGGCATCGGGCCGGACTATCACATGCTGATCGTCGAAGAGAAATCCAAGCCGAACCAGATCGTGTTGACCGATATGGTCAAGGACGCCCATGCCAGCAATATGGCGGTGCACCCTTACACCATTCGTGCCGATAAACTGCCGAAGTACGTCACCGACGTGAACCAGCTGTTCGACACGATTTACAATCAGGCGGGCGTTGACGGCGTGTTTACCGACTTCCCGGACAAGGGCGTACAGTTCCTGCAAAAGCAGGGGCAACATAAGTAACAACTCCCCACTCCCCGCCGGGATTACCCGGCGGGGATCAGAACCAGACCAGCTGTAACAGTAAAGCACTCACATAAATGCCGATGCCAAACGAGGCATGAGCGATCAAACTACGCTGGCGTGCAATATTAGGCTGCGGCGTTCTCGCGGCCGCGAAACCAAAGCCGAAACTGGGCTGCATCAGGAAAAATGGCGCGACTACGCTGATAACCCCCATCGCCAAAGCGGGCAGGAAGGTTGGTTGTTCTAGCCAAGCTGGCCCCATGATGATGAGAAATAACCAGGTAAAAACGATACCGATCATGTAATGCGCCCCCCACCCCATCAAGGCTTCACCTTTGACCGGTAATGCCTGCACAATGGTGTGGTGAACCCACTTCCCCCTTGGCATATGCCCGATCCAGCGCCCAACCAGCCGATAGTTGAGTGAAGGGATATTGAACAGGCGTTTCTGCCCTATTGCCCAGAGATCCATGACCAGGGTCGCAGCGATCCCAATTACGGTGGCGTGTAATAGCATATCCATCAAGCGGCCCTTTTGTGCTGGCTAGCATCAGTCAGTTTTGATACTCTAACATTCAATTAATAAATTGAATGATGATTTAACGAGGACCGCATGTCAACACTCAGTGATGATAGCCAACGCCTGGTGTTTAACGAGTTTGCCGAAATCACCCGCTCACTGGGCAATGTGCATCGCCTGATGCTGCTTGAACATATCGCCCAAGGGGAAAGGCCGGTGGAAAGGCTGGCCGAACTGGCCGGGCTGACGATTGCCAACGCCTCCCAACATCTGCAACACCTCAAACGCGCCGGTTTTGTGCAATCACGCCGGGAAGGAAAGCACGTTTACTACCGTTTGGGGGATGGGCCTGTGCAACCTCTGCTGGCCGCTATCCGCCAGTTTATGGAGTTCCGCCATAATGAGATCGGCAGCTTTGTCGCTGACACCCTCAACCAGCGCGAGCGTCTGGAATCCATTTCCCGCACCGAGTTGCTGCGCCGACTGCATGAAGGTGATGTCACGCTGCTGGATGTGCGGCCAGCGGAAGAGTTCGCCTCGGGCCATCTGCCCAACGCCATTAACATCCCGGTGGAAGAGTTGGCAAGCCGACTGCCTGAGTTACTCAAACAGCAAGAGGTAGTGGCCTATTGCCGCGGGCCTTACTGTGCGCTGTCTGTTAATGCCATGAAGACGTTACGCGCCAACGGATTTACCGCTCGCTGTCTGGAAGATGGCTTTCCGGAATGGAAAGCGGCCGGATTGGAAGTGCAAAACGACGGGTAGGACGTTGATTTACCACACGGGCAATAATAAGCCTCCTCCTTGATTATTACAGTGCGTGATGAAAGGATACGGCCGTCGGCGATTGATAAGGAAAAGAGATCGTGGAACGTTCAGTGTTACTGCATCATATCAAGACATCTTGTTATGCCCTTTCCGCCATAGTGCTGACCGGCTGGGTCACCGATGCGCTGAATGAGGGGCTGATCTTCAAGATGATATTGCGTTTCTTCCGCCCGGATGACGTCGAGCGCTATTCGCACCCATTTACCGATCTGACCAGCTTCTTCATCTGGTTTATCCCGCTGTTGTTTACCACGCTGCTGTTGCTGCTGGCCTCGGTCATGACGTTACATCACGTTAAAAAGCCCCACCTCTACCGCATCACCAAGAAAAAACCACTGCTGCATGGCCCGCATGTGGTCGGCACCCCGGCGGTTGGCCAGGTTGCGCCGTTCCTGCAAACCTATACCAGCGCAGAGAAGCTGTCGTTGCTGCTCCCTCAGGCTTTACAGCTTGAGTATCAGACCGAACTGGCCAGCATTGAAGGGGCAAGAGAGGTTGAGATCCACCTGCTGAAAGAAAATGACGACCTGCAAAAAATCGCACTTGAGCTGGAACAATGGGTAAAGAAACAGCTGAAAAACAGGCCTGTCGATAACGTCAGCCGCCTATTCATGGATATTACCTACGCCACACCGGTACGCAGCGCCGCCGCTTTATTTTGCAGCCTGGATCAGGATATCGAGCTGATCCAAGGCACCCCGGACGGCACATTATCTTCGTACGATTTGGTCTGCAAAGTTCAGGAATAACGTGGCCCCTCACAATTGCCCATGTAATCTGGCACGGAACGCCGGGGCCAGCAGGTAGTCCATGCACCAACTACTCACCTTGCCCATACCGTCGGAGCGAGCGGCGAAAAAGATCTGCGTGGCGTGTTTATGCTCCTGCATCGGTTTTTTCACTAGCGAACCGGCATTCAGCAAGGGGAGCGCCAGATGATGCGGCACATAGCCAATGGCAACGTTGCGCTGGATCAATTCGATGGCGGTAGCAAAGTCGGGCACAAACATCGGCTTTTGCCCTTCCAGCAGCCAGGCCTGCTGTGGCACGAAGTTAACCGCAGTATCACGAATGCAGATCGCTGGGTATTGGCGAAGTTCGCTGTTCTGCAACGGCTGAACCTGTATCGCCAGCGGGTGCTGCGGCCCCACCACAAAATCCCATTCCAGATGACCGATAGATTCGCTGACGATCCCCTCGGTACTGGGCACCGCGTGCGGCGCACCGATCACCAGATTGGCCCGTTTACCATACAGCGCGTCCCAGCAGCCGTTATACACGGCGGTATCAATGGTTAAACGGGTGGAAGGGAACGCCTGCTCAAAGGCACAGACAAACTCTACAATAGCCGAGCGAGGGATAATATTGTTCACCGCAATCGTCAGCTCCTGCTCCACACCGCTATGGATCAGCGCAGTATTGCGCCGCAGGGCATCCAGATCGTTGAGGATGGTTTTGCTGTGTTGAATGAAATATTCGCCCGCCGGGGTAAGCTCGATATAGCGGCCTTTACGCAGAAACAGTTCGACACCAAAGCTTTCCTCCAGCTTCTTCACCGTATAGCTGATCGCGGAAGGGACTTTGTTCAGGTGCTCGGCGGCAGTGGTGATGCTCTGGTATTTGGCAACCAGATGAACAACGCGTAAAGCTTCGTCGGAGATAAGCATAATGATTCCCTGGGAGCGTGCTACCGGCAAGGCTGCCAGCTAATATGCTGGCAGCCCGTTCATTATGTCCGATTATAACTGATTATTTTTGCCGACCTATCCTGCTTAGTAATGCATAACCTACGCAGGCCACCAAGATCGAATCCACCGAAGGAATGGTCGTCAGAGTGAAGATGCCGTTAACGGTCATAAAACCAATGGCGGAACCCACAGCCCAGGCCACGAAAGTCAGTAACTTGATCTGCGGTTCTGCTACCAGCACGCTTTCCTGATAGCCGTTACGGCGATAGAGGAAGAAATCGGCAATATAGATCCCGGCTACCGGCGGTGTAGCAATTCCCAGGAACAGCAGGAACGGGATAAACCAGGTCATGATATCCATGCTGCCGACAATCGCCGCCAGAATGCCTAACACCAGAGTGATCTGCCATTTAGGGAAACGAGTCAACAAAGTAGAGACCACTAGGGTACCCTGGAACATATTGCCCGCGTTGCCCGTAATACAGGCAAACACCAGCAACAGCGCAGCAGGTAATACTGAACCGAATGCCGCCATCGCCGCCAGCAATGAGCCTTGCCCACTCAAGGCGCTTGGCGTTGCCCCCGCCCAATACAGCAGCGGATAGGCAACCAGGAAGGTAAGCAACGCGCCGATCAGGGCGTGCTTGCGGTTATGCACAAAGCTGCCAAAGTCCGGCAAGGTGGCGACCAACACAATGATCGTCCCCACCACGGTAGAGACTGCCACGCCGATATTCATACTGCCGACGCTTTGTACCAGTTCCACCTTCCCGTGCGTTGCCACATACAGGATATAACACAACACCAGTACAATGATCGGCACAGCAATTTGCGCCACCTTACCCAGCACGGCAAAGCCAAAGGCGGTTGAGGCGACAAAAATACAGCAGCCTATCACCACCAGCAGCGGTATCGGCAGGTTCATCCCGTGCTGAGCCAGCAGGTCGTGCACCGAGTGACCAAACATATTCGCCGTCACGGCAATCCAGCCGAACAGGCTGATAGCCATCAGGATATTAATGGCAATCGCCCCACGTTCACCGAACGGATATTTCACGATGCCGTAGGTTGGCAGCCGGGCCTTTTCGCCCACGCTGATGGTGATGGCAGCCAGCACCGCCAGGATCAGCCCGCCCAACGCCAGCACGGTGATCAGGCTTGAGTGAGAGAGCTGGCTACCCAGGCTGGATGAAGAAAGCAGCACCGGAGTGACAGCAATCCCCAACAGGATCATCGCAATATGAAAACCCGAGGCCGTATTAACGCTTTCGTCTGTCTTACGCATACATGACTCCTTGTGAGTAAACGGCAATCAGCTCAACCCGTGAACGCTTCACCGGTATACTGGCGCCAACTGCCGTGTTCGGTGATTTCCTTTTGCCCTGCGACCAGCCAAGGCTCTGCCAATACGCCCAGCACCTCGCTGCCGTCGAGCAATTTCACCTTTCCGATCGCCAAGCCGGCTGGCTCACTGAGCAACAGGGTGGCAAACGAAGCCATCGGTAGCTGCCAGATTTCCAGTGCCACGCTCACGCCGCCCTCCATCACCCGGATCATGCCTGGGTGACGATCGTTGATACTCCACAGCCGGTAATGGGCGTCGGTTTGATCTTCACGTACGAAAATACCACCGGCCTTGGTCATGTTGTCATTCAGTTCCAGACCGCGCATCAGGGTGCCGTTTACCGCCACCAAAGTTGTCAGGCTCATTGTTGTCTCTCCTAAAGTGTTATGACTTAATCCAGGTGCCGGTCTGGTGATTCAGTGCGGCCTTAATCGCCTGCGGGCTGGTGATCAGCCCTTGGCCGTTTTTGCCCTGCTGCTGGCTATGCACCACAAATCCCAGGATGGCCTCAATTTTCGGCTGCATGCTGCCAGCGCCAAACTGCCCCTGTTGCAGCAATTCCTGGGCCTGCTCGATACTCAACGTATCCAGCCATTGCTGTTGCGGTGTGCCGAAGTTAATCGCTACTTGTTCAACACCGGTGGGGATCATGAGCAGATCCGCCCCCAACTGTTCTGCCAGCAATGCCGATGCGAGATCTTTGTCGATCACTGCCTCCACGCCCCGCAGTTGCTGATGTTCATCTCGAATCACCGGGATACCGCCGCCGCCACAAGCGATCACGATGCAGCCCTGCGCCAGCAACTGGCTAATCACCCCACGCTCGATGATTTCCAACGGTGCCGGTGAAGGCACCGTGCGCCGCCAACCACGGCCCGCATCTTCCATTACTGTCCAGCCCAGCGTTTGCTCTCGCTCCTGCGCCGTCTGCCAATCGAAGAATGCGCCTACCGGTTTATTCGGGTGCTGGAATGCAGCATCGTCAGCACTGACCAGGGTTTGCGTCACCAGCGCCACCACTTGCCGCTGAATACCACGGCGCTGTAGCTCGTTATGCAGGGCTTTCTGGAACATGTAGCCAATCGCCCCCTGCGTATCACCAACGGCATAGTCCAGCGGCACCGGTGCAACTTCTTCTGCTGCCAGCTCCGAGCGGCGCAGAATAAAGCCAACCTGCGGCCCGTTGCCGTGGGTCAGTACCAAATCCCAACCGGCCTCAATCATCTCGACGACGTGCCCGACCGTTTCAACCACCGCCTGATACTGATCGGGAATGCTGTTGTGACGATCGCTCTGGATCAGCGCGTTACCGCCGACGGCCACGACGGCCAAGGGTTTGCTCATGCTTGATCTCCTGCGGGCAATGATTGGGCCAAAGCCTGAATGGCCTCGACAAAACAAGGCATCGGCGCGGTGGTGATACCGGCACCAATCTGCCCAACTCCGGCCTGTTTATGGGCAATACCAGTGTTAATCACCGGCAGGATCTGGCGGTCGACCACTTTACGGGCATCTATCCCCGCCGCCGTCGGCGCAAAGTTCAGTGCTGGCAGAGTGAAGGCTGGGTTAGCACCGAGGGTGATGAACTGCATACGGCGGCTGTTATTGGTGGCATCCGCTGGTGTACCACCGACAAATTTCACGATGGCCGGTGAAGAGGCCATGGCAAAGCCCCCAACCCCTGCGGTTTCGGTGATGGCGCTGTCCCCGAGATCGGCAGCAGCATCGTCGACACCGAAACCAGGGAAGAACAGCCCTTCAACTGCGTTGGCTGGAGCCTGGAACCAGCGGTCGCCAGTACCGGACAGACGAATGCCGAAGTTGACGCCGTTGCGCGCCATCACGGTGACCATAGAGCTGTAAGGTACGCCACTCGCGGCGTCCATCATCGCTTTACAGGCCGCCATCGACAGGTTGAGGAAGAAGTGATCGTTGCCGGTAATAAATGCCACCACACGCTGTAGCGCTTCCAGCGGAAGATTACAGGTCAGCAGCGCTGGCACCAGGCGTTTTATCAGCAGGCCGGTGGCGGCAGAGTTACGGTTGTGAACCTCATCGCCCATGTGCAGCGCCTGCGCCATCAGTGGCTTGAGCTCCAGTTCGCCAATCTGACGCACTGCGGCCTTAAGCGCCGGGGCCAGCTCTTGCTTCATCCATTGCAGGCGTTGCAACACTTCTTCATTGTTGGCACCAAAGCGCAGCACCTTGCCCAGCCCTTCGTTGAAGTTGCTGAACGCGCGCTGGCCGTTGGTTTTGTTCTCGATCACCCACACCGGCATCGATGGGCTGATGATGCCAGCCATAGGGCCAACCGCCTGGTGATGATGGCAAGGCTCAAGTTCAATCTGGCCTTCGGTAACCAGACGTTCTGCGACCTGGTGGTCGCTGGCCCAACCTTCGAACAGGATCGCGCCAATAATTGCGCCCTTCACCGGGCCACACATATCTGGCCAGGCAATCGGGGGCCGGAGTGCAGGATCAGCTTACGCTGTGCCATTGCGGGAACGGCTTCGCTGGCGCTCATCACGTCAACCAATACCGGCTGGGCGCTGAGATAACGCTCGAAAGCGATCTGGTTGGCCTGCTCGACCAACGGATGACGGATCAATGCCGCCAGATCCAATCCGGCCTGTACGTTGCCCAATGCTGGCGGCTGCCAATGCAGAGCGACCACGTCACCCTGAGCCTGTTGCAGGTTGTCGGCAAAACTGGCCAGCCCGGCGTTAACCACTTTCAGTGGCTGCTGGAATAATGGGTTCATACTGTTTCTCCGTTTTTCTCAGCCTGAATTCGAGCAACCTGGCTGGCCCACAGCGCCGCCTGGGCGTTGCAACCGGCAACCAGTACACCAGCCTGCTGCAAGGCAGTAATCTGACGTGAGCGTTGTTGAGGGTCGGCTTCGGTGCCGCACACATGGGCAATCAGTAGCGGGCCGCCGCTGCTGTGGTGTTGACCCAATATGGCAAGCAGGTCGGTCGCGGGCTCGTCCGCTGCGCCATAACCCAGCACCAAGTCGAACAGCACCACGGCGGTATCCGCGTCTTTCAATTCCGCCTCAATGCGCTGGTTGCGCAGGGTGGGATCGATCATCGGGTGCGGCCTGCCACGGGTGAAGTCATCGTCCCCCATATCGATCAACGTATGCCCATAGCTATGCCAGATATCCGTCAGCCGAGTGTTGCCTTTTACCGGCGTGTTGGAAGCCGCGCTGAAGCCTTGCTGCTGGCAGAGCAACTGGCTCTCATAGCAGAAGGTGCCGCCCGCAAATACGCCGCGAATAGCATGGCGAGAGGCAGGTAGCTGGTCGCAGGCCCGTTGCAACATCTGGATATCCTGCGCAGGGATAAGCGTGACCGAAGCGGGTACGGCGGTACCTTCAGCCAACGCGACGGCAATCCCGGCGGCATCAGCCAGGGTAGATGCGGCAGTGATCCCTGGACGGGTGATGTCCTCCGGAGTTGCACCGAGGAAGTTAACCACTACCGGCTTACCGCAGGCCTGCGCCTGTTCAAGAATGCGTTCGGCCACCGGACGAGCTGGCGGCTTGGAAATCAACACAATCACTTGGGTAACTGGATCGGCAGCCAGAGCCTGTAGCCCGTGCAGCATCGAAATGCCGCCTATTTCTTCATGCAGATCGTGCCCGCCAGTACCCAACGCCTGTGAAATTCCGTCACCCAGTTGGTCGATACGGCAGGTTACCTCCTGTAAACCTGTGCCCGAAGCACCGACGATGCCGATCGAACCGGCTTTCACCACGTTGGCAAACCCCAGCGGCAGGCCGTTGATGATGGCGGTACCGCAGTCCGGCCCCATCACCAGCAGGTTGTTACGCTGGGCCAACAGCTTGATCTGTTTTTCCTGCTCTAGGCTGACGTTGTCGCTGAACAGCATCACGTTCATGCCTAAATTCAATGCCTTGATCGCCTCCGCCGCTGCGTAATCTCCCGGTACGGAAATCAGCGCCAGGTTGATATCGGGCTGAAGCTCTGCCGCCATTTCCAGGCTCACCAACGGTGGCGTTAGTGGTCCCTCCGAGCCGCCTTCCATTGGCTTACTGTTGAGCCGCTGATGAGCGATCTCCAACGCGTCGTTGCAAGCCGTCTCTTCGCCACGCACGGCAATGATCAGATCGTTGGGCCCGGCCTTGCAGCCATCGTCCAATCCTGCATCACGCAGTTGGACCAGATTGGTTTCTGTCCCCATCACCACCGAAGCCTGTTCAATTCCGGGGAGCTTGCTGATGTGCGCCGAAATCTGCATCAATGACACCGAGTCCTGATAGAGATTGGCAAAAACTTTATGCATTACACTCATCGCATTTACCTGTTCGAGATTTGCCCGTAATGGGAATTCGGGCAAAAGGGTTCCCTGCTGAAAAACAAGCTTTTTCAGCATGTTAAAATCAATAATTGCATTACACCGGGATCAGAGTGAGCTGCGTAGCGTTCTCAGTCCATGTAATATCCCGGCTAAACAGTCCACACCGGATGAGGCACCAAACTGCATCACCTCTAGCGCTGTGAGCTGCACCTGCGTAGCAGAGGCCGTTGACGCCAGCACTAGCATCAACTGACAGATCGGTGCCGAAAAGTGGCCTGCCAACGCGCGGGCCAGGTAATGTCGGCTGATATCATTGGTACGCGATAGTTGGCTACCAACAAGGTCACGCAATGCGCCGACATGGCTGGCAACAACGGGATGTTGCCGCCATGGCCACAGCACTGCCATATATCCCAACAGGTAGTCATCACCGTCTGGCGTCAGCCCGCGCCCGTAGCCAATCAGCCCGGTCACTTCCGCTGCCAGCCGCTCGGAGCTGTCTGTAAGGTCAAGCTGTACCACGCGTGGCGGGTGACGTGCAGTGCCACTTTGTATCCTGCCGGGCAGCAACTGTAAGTCGCTTTCGCTCTGGTACTGGTGGCAATACTCGATGAGTTGCCACTCCAGGGTGGCGTAATGGCTCAGGGCATTCAGCAGTGTTGGTTCATCAGCATCCATCTGATCCGGCTGCCAACAGACAGCATCGTCTATCGCCACACTCCAACCGACTCCGCGCAGTACGCCGTGATGAAAAGTGACCATCTGCCCAATCTGGGCGTGATGCCGCCAATCCCACTCGCGACTCACCGGGATGCGGATCGCATCCGGCAGGTCTTGAAAAGCACTGCTCAATAGCGGCAGTAGATAGCCATCAGGATGGCGCAGATTCAGCGAGCGTTGAAAACAGCTGTGCACTTGAAGGCGATCCTGGTCTGCCAGTCTGTTGGCTGCCAGATAACCGATGGAGAGTGCCGAAAACGCCGTGACTGCCATTTGCCTACTCCTGAAAACTCTGCCATTCCGGGGGAGACATCTTGGCTCCGTGCTATGTCCCCTCACCCTAACCCTCTCCCCCAGGAGAGAGGGAGCCGAACGAGTTCACTGATATTCCTGCGTAATACCTTTACCCCAATTTCCGAAGCCGTACGGACTAATCAAACGCTCCGACCAGCTCCCTCTTCCTGTGGAGGTTGGGGTGAGGGCATCAGTCCTGCAAACCACCCACAATCGCGGAGGCATCGCTGACCCAGCCAAAAATCGCGCCTTGGGCTTTGATCATCTCCAGCGCGTACTTCTGGAACTCTGGGAAGTAAGAGCCGACGCAGTCCTGCGGAATAATGCATTCATAGCCACGGTCATTGGCTTCACGCACCGTGGTGGTGACACATACCTCGGTAGTTACACCACAAACGATCAGCGTTTTGATGCCGTGGTTTTGCAGGATCAGATGCAGGTCGGTCTGATAGAACGCACCTTTGCCTGGCTTGTCGATCACCGGTTCACCGGCCTGCGGGTAGAGTTCAGGGATAATGTCGTGGCCCGCTTCGCCGCGTACCAGAATACGCCCCATCGGCCCATGGGTGCCGATAAAGGTCTGTCCGCCACGGGTTAGCTTGGCCGGAGGACAATCGCTTAGATCGGCTCGGTGGCCTTCACGGGTATGGATAACCAGCAATCCTTGGCTTCGCGCAGCAGCCAGCACTTTTTTACAAGGCTCAATCGCGCTGCGCACCAAAGAAACATCGTTGCCAAGCGCTTCACCAAAGCCGCCCGGTTCAACAAAGTCTCTTTGCATGTCAATCATCACCAACGCGGTGCTGGCGATATCAAAAGGGAGGGCGAAGGGTTCTGCGTGAAAAGTTTTCTGTGTCATGGCGCATCTCCTGAATCGTTATTTTACGGCCTGGAGGCCGGAAATTCTGGGGTCTGATCCGAGTATAAAGGGCTACGGCAGACATCACAGATAAACGATTTCGCGCGCTGCAACGAATATTTTGCAGCAGACAAATACCCTTATGTTTAATGTGAGATTGACGATGGGAGATCTTTTAGGTGCAATTAAGTTGATGCAGTTGGCGGGATAGAAGCAAAAAAATCGTTGATGGAATGTGAGCCAGGTCGCTCGGCGGGCGCAGCCGGTAAAGACTGCGCCCCAATCAGTTAAATCGAGTACATTTTACGCAGGTAATGAGGCACTGCGTCGTCAACGTTGGAGCCAATCACTTCCAGCTCCGGCAGCTTGTCTTTCAGACGCTGCTGGGCATCCTGCATGATGCAGCCTTTCCCCGCCATCGACAGCATTTCCAGATCGTTCATGCCGTCGCCAAAGGCGATGCACTCTTTGAGCGAATAGCCGATGATCTTGGCGACTTCTTCCAACGCATGACCTTTCGAGACGCCACCGGCCATCACCTCCAGGCAGGTTGGGAACGAGAAGCTGACGTTGACCCGATCGCCCCAGCGCGCGTTGATGGCATCTTCCAGCGGCAGCAGTTTTTCATGATCGTCGCAGGTGAAGTACACCTTGCACACGCCATCGGTTTCCAGCAAGCCCGGCTCAAACAGCTCATATTTAAAGATCGACTCCTGGAAAAATTCTTCCTGCTCCGGGCTTTCACGGTTCATGAACCAGTCGTCGTTGCGGTAGACGTTGGTCAGGATATCCTGGTTATCGTGCATCATGTTGTACAGATCGCGGGCGATATCTTCATCCAGGTTGTGGCTGAAGATCAGCTCACCGGCGGTGTTATGTACCCGCGCACCGTTGGAGGTGATCATAAAAGCACTGATGCCGAGATTATCGCGGATCTGGGAAACGTCGATATGGTGGCGGCCGGTAGCGAAAACAAAGTGCACGCCCTGCTGCGTCAGCAGCTGCAGCGTTTCTTTGGCGTACGGTGTCAGGGTGTGCTCAGGGGACAGCAGAGTGCCATCTAAATCGGAAGCAACGACGTGATACATAGCGATATGTTCTAACCTCTAGTGGAATTTTCGGCGGCAGCAGTACCACCTAAGTGCTGAGCAAAGAAACGCAGGATTGCGTTCAGTGCCTCGGCGCGCATCGCGTCCCGTTCGAACAGGATCTCATGGCGAGCGCCTTTGATAACCCACGGTTTTCCCCCTTCACAAGGGTGTCCCGCGTCTGACAGTGCCTGACAAAAAGCGCGCTGGGAACGGTTGTCTACCACCCGATCCTCACCGGCCTGCAATAATAAAATCGGCGTAGTGATGTTAGCAGCCTGGGCAATGATCTGCTGCCCGGCCTGAATACTTTCTTTGACCCAGTGATAGGTTGGCCCACCTACCCGCAGCTCGGGATGATCGGCGTAATAACGCAGGTTGCGGCGATAACGCTCGCGGCTGTGGGTCAGCGTATTGACCACATAGGGCAATGGCCGCCACTGCCCGGTACCAACCGCATAATAGTCACGCAGCCCTGGGCGCTTTTCCGTCCAATTCAAAATACCGTTGGCCATCCAGCCCGGCATCGGCAGATAAATGCCCAACATCGGCGCGCAGAGTGCTACGGCGGCAAACGACTGTGGCTCACGCGCCAAAAACTGCGCCAGTATCGCGCCCCCCATAGAGTGTGCCAGCGCGACGTGCTGCCGGTAACCCAAGGGTTTGACCTGCTGATGGTAAAACTGGGCGAAATCGTCCACGTAGTCGGCAAAGTTTACCACATGCCCCCGGTGAGTATCTGCCAGCATCCGCCCGGACAGCCCCTGACCACGATGATCGATGATCATCACGTCATAGCCGCTGTGAAACAGATCGTACGCCACTTCCGGGTACTTGATATAGCTTTCGATGCGCCCAGGGCTGATCACTACCACCCGCTGGTGCAGCGGGGAAGTAAAGCGTACAAAGCGGATGGGTACGCCCCCGACGCCGGTAAACTCCCCTTCCTCACGTCGCCGCCAAAAATCCAGCAGTGGCCCAGTCGCGAAGGCAGAAAACTGCTTTTCACGGTTTAACCATTGCGCGGGATCAAGGGTGAATGACGACATGGCCTACCTTTTAACGGGATGTTCAGAGAGGTAAATGTGATCTCTGGCACGGGAAATCATACTAGCGTATTGTGGCACAAATTGGTGACAAATTGGTGTATTCAGGGAGCATTGCAATGACCTTAGACTGGTGGCTAACCTATCTGCTGACAACCCTTATCCTCAGTCTTTCCCCCGGTTCCGGTGCCATCAACACCATGAGTACCGGCATCAGCCACGGCTATCGTGGAGCGGCAGCGTCGATTGCGGGTCTACAGGTAGGCCTGAGTATCCATATCGTGCTGGTGGGGATTGGCCTCGGCGCGGTGGTTTCCCAGTCGCTGCTGGCCTTTGAACTACTGAAATGGTTTGGTGCGGCCTATCTGGTGTGGCTGGGTATCCAGCAGTGGCGCGCCGCAGGCGCGTTGGATCTGCACACTCTGGCAGGCACCATGCCACGCCGCCGCCTGTTTCGCCGCGCCGTCCTGGTAAATCTGACCAACCCCAAGAGCATCGTGTTTCTGGCAGCTCTGTTCCCGCAGTTCATCATGCCCAACCAGCCCCAGGCCGAGCAGTATGTCATTCTCGGCGTCACCACGGTGGTGATCGATATCCTGGTGATGATTGGTTACGCCACGCTGGCCACGCGCATTGCCGGTTGGTTAAAGACCCCGCGCCAAATGCAGCTGCTGAACCGGATTTTTGGCTCGCTGTTTATTCTGGTGGCGGGATTACTGGCAACGGCAAGAAAGGCATGATCGATTGGGCCGAAGCGTTCGGCCCGACGATTATTAACGGGTAAAAATCAGGTGCAGGCCAAAACCGGTGAATAACACCCCGGCCAGGCCATCGATCCATTTCGCCATCCGCTGATAGCCCCGGCGCATGGCGGGTAACGCGAAGATGATCGCCACCAGGGTAAACCAGATAAAGGTTTCACCGGTGATCAGAGCGAACAATCCCCAGCGCGCTCCGGCACCTACATCCTCGCCGACAAACAGCGAGAACACGCTACCAAAGTAGATAACGGCCTTTGGATTGGAAAGGTTGGTGAGCAAGCCACGGATAAAGCTGCGGCCCGGCTTGGGTAACGCCACCTTCACCTCTGCTGCCGGAGCAGTTTGCGCATTCTGGCTACGGGCGGAACGCAGCAGTTGCCAGCCCATCCAGCACAGATACAGGCCACCGCCCACCATGATAATCTGGTGCAGCCAGGCCATCTTTTGCAGGATCAGGTTCAACCCCAGCAGCGCCACACCGGCCCAGACCATTACGCCAAGGGAGATCCCCACCACGCCCATCATCGCCTCGCGACGGGAGCGGCTGGCTGCGGTTTGCGAGACAAAAAAGAAGTCCGGCCCTGGGCTCATCAGCGCAATCAAATGCACCATCGCCACCGTTAAAAACAACATCAGCATGAGTGATTATCCTTATTCGTCGTCACCGTCGAGGTGAGCGCGGATCATCGCCATAAATGGCGCACCAAAACGTTCCAGCTTACGCTGCCCCACCCCGTTGACGCTCAACAACTCGCTGGCTCTGATCGGCATCTGTTCGGCCATCTCCAGCAGGGTTGCGTCGTTGAACACCACGTACGGTGGGATGTTCTCTTCGTCGGCAATCGATTTACGCAGCTTGCGCAGTTTGGCAAACAGCTTGCGATCGTAATTGCCGCCGTAGGATTTCTGGTTGGCGCTGCTGCGTACCTTGAAGCTCTGAATACGCGGCACCGCCAGCTGTAGCACTACTTCACCACGCAGCACCGGGCGCGCGGCTTCAGTCAGTTGCAGCGCCGAATGCATCGCTATGTTCTGGGTGATAAAGCCCAGATGGATCAGTTGGCGCAGCACGCTGGTCCAGTGTTCGGTGGTCTGATCGCGGCCAATGCCGTACACCGGCAGCTTTTCATGACCAAACTCGCGGATACGCTGGTTATTGGAGCCGCGCAGCACCTCCACCACATAGCCAATGCCGAAACGTTGCCCAACGCGGCCAATCGCCGACAGCGCCTTGCGGGCATCCTCCAGGCCGTCATAACGCTTAGGTGGGTCAAGGCAGATATCGCAGTTGCCACAGGCCTGCTGTTTACCTTCACCGAAGTAGTTCAGCAGCACCAGGCGGCGGCAGGTTTGCGCTTCGGCAAATGCCCCCATGGCGTTGAGCTTATGGCGTTCGATATCCAACTGCTGCCCCGCCGGTTTCTCTTCCAGGCAACGGCGTAACCAGGCCATATCCGCCGGGTCATACAGCAGGATCGCTTCCGCTGGCAGGCCATCACGCCCTGCTCGGCCAGTCTCCTGATAATAGGACTCTATGTTGCGCGGAATATCGAAGTGCACCACAAAACGCACGTTGGGTTTGTTGATGCCCATGCCGAAGGCGACAGTAGCGACCACCACCTGCAAATCATCACGCTGGAAAGCCTCCTGCACCTGGGAGCGGCGCTCGTTATCCAGTCCGGCGTGATAAGCCCCTACGCTCAATCCACGGCTTTGCAGACGTGCGGTGGTGTCTTCGACCTTGGCGCGGCTGTTGCAGTAAATAATGCCGCTTTTGCCGCGCTGGTCCTGCACGAAGCGCCAAAGTTGGTCGAGCGGCTTAAACTTCTCCACCAGCGTGTAACGGATATTGGGGCGGTCGAAGCTGCTGATCTGGATCAGCGGCTCGTCTA
The DNA here is from genome assembly GCF_003668775.1 of Serratia sp. 3ACOL1. Taxonomy (NCBI): domain Bacteria; kingdom Pseudomonadati; phylum Pseudomonadota; class Gammaproteobacteria; order Enterobacterales; family Yersiniaceae; genus Serratia; species Serratia sp. 3ACOL1. The sequence continues at coordinate 4,138,068 of NZ_CP033055.1, forward strand.
GCGCCAACAGGCGAACGATATCCCCCCGCGTGGCTTCATCGGCGGTGGCCGTCAATGCCACTACCGGCATGGTCGGGAAACGTTGCTTCAACTGGCCCAGGGCACGGTATTCCGGGCGGAAATCGTGGCCCCACTGGGAAATACAGTGCGCCTCATCCACCGCCAGCATCACCGGCGGACAGTGATCCAACAGTTCGAGGAAGCTGTCCATCATCAGCCGTTCGGGGGCGATATACAGCATCTTGATCTGGCCGCTGCGACAGCCCGCCATCACCTCTAACTGCTGCTCGCGCGTTTGCGTCGAGTTATAGCAGGCGGCGGAAACGCCATAGGCCAAGAGCTGATCGACCTGATCTTTCATCAAGGAAATCAGTGGGGATACCACCAGCGTCAGTCCATCCATCACCAGCGCCGGGATTTGATAGCACAGCGATTTACCCCCGCCGGTCGGCATCACCACCAGGCAATCCTGGCCGCCGATAATTGCGTTGATAATCGTTTGTTGACCCGGACGGAACTGCTGGTAGCCGAAGGTATCGCGTAATACCTGCTCTGCCAGCAACTCTCTGTTTATCACTGCTGCGGTTGACACACACTTCCCCATTTATCGCTATCACGGTGCCTGACTGACACCGTTATTACCTAAACTACATAATGTCGTTAAGCATGACACCAACACCCAGCCGTGTCTGCTTGAAGTTGTAATCAATCATCGATTCGCCGTAGCCGCTGAACACCTGGGTATAGAAACGCACATGGCTGGTAATTGGGTAGCTCCAACCCAACTGCGCGCCGCCAAAGCCGCTATTCCAGTTGTACTGCCCCTCGGCACTGAACACGCTTTCCCCCAAGGCATAACCCACCGTCAGACGGTAATAGCCCATATATTTGGTGATATCCGGGTTATCATCGCTGCTGTCGCTTTCCGAGAACCGGAACCAAGGTTTGACCTCGACCTGCCAGTCGCCATTCTGCGCCATCAGGCGTGCATAACCACGGTTCCAGCTGCGTGAGGTAGGATCTTCACGGCCGTTGGACTCATGATTCAGACCCACTTCGATATCACGCAGCGTCCAGCCGGCAAACTTATACGCCGTGGCCCAGCCGACAAAAATCTGCGGTTCGTAGTTGGTTTCACGGAACGGTGAGGATTCATCATGGTTGGAGAGCTGCCACCAGGACCGTTGGGTATAAGATGCCCCCAAGACCGAATTCTCACCGGCAATACCACGCCAGATCGGGAAGGCCAGGCTGAGCTGGAACTTTACCTCATCCTTGCGGGCATTTTCCGCCCAGCTATAGGATTTGATCGCTTCTTTGTTCAGATCGCTGGTATCGGTATAGATCAGGTAGTTCGTTTCATAAGGATACAGAGTGAACGGATTATCATAGTGTTGCAGCATGTTGCCGATGATGCTGCCACGAACCGCCGGTTTATTCAGATTCTTTTGCTCGGTGGCCTCATTGGCCTGCACCACTACTGGCGCAAACAGCATCGCCATCACAATCCCAGACAGAACGCGCATAATTTTGTTCACTCTCGAAAGATAAGGAAAAACCCGGAAATAAAAGCAGGCTATTTTACACACATTGCTGGTTTTACCGCACTAGTGAATACATTTATCTGCCAGGCCTGGAAAGCAACAAAAGATAAGCATAAAATCCACAAGTCATTAACCTGGACTGACCAGTACATCGGCTGGCCGAACTCAAATGAAGAAAGGAACTATGTCACACACAACTTTGACCCTCGAGGCCGCCCGCCAGAAGATTGGCGAAATCTTCGTCTATCACATGCCATTTAACCGTGAATTGGGGCTGGAGCTACGCCGCTTTGAGGACGACTACGTTGAATTGAGCTTTACCAATCAACCTAAGCTGGTGGGTAATGCCGCCCAAAAAATCCTGCATGGCGGCGTGATCGCTTCCGTACTGGATGTTGCCGCCGGGCTAGCGTGCGTGGGCAGCGTGCTGATGCGTCAGGACCCGCTGATCGAAGAAGAGCTGGCGTCCCGTTTATCGCGCATGGGGACAATCGATCTGCGCGTCGACTATCTGCGCCCAGGCCGCGGCGAGCATTTTGTTGCTTCCGCCAGCGTACTGCGTAGCGGTAATAAAGTGGCGGTAGCACGCGTTGAGCTGCACAACCACGATGGCTTACACATCGCCAGCGCCACCGCCACCTACCTGGTGGGCTAAGGGTGCCAGCCGGTTGTGATCCCTAAACCACACAATTGTGGGACACGGCCGGTTATCTTCAGTAAAATCACCGCATCTCCTTTTCCCACCCGGTAACCGTCATGGACGCACAACAAACGCGGCAGGGCATTTTCTTTGCTCTGGCCGCCTATTTTATTTGGGGTATCGCCCCCGCCTATTTCAAGCTGATCCAACAAGTCCCTGCCGATGAAATCCTCACCCACCGGGTGATCTGGTCGTTCTTCTTTATGCTGGGGCTGGTGTCATTGGGCCGCAACTGGCCGCAGGTGCGGGCCGCCTGTAAAAACCGCAAGCGGCTACTGCTGCTGGCCGTCACCGCGCTGTTGGTGGGAGGGAACTGGCTGCTGTTTATCTGGGCGGTGAATAACCACCACATGCTGGAGGCCAGCCTGGGCTATTTCATCAATCCGCTGGTGAACGTGCTGCTGGGGATGCTGTTCCTGGGTGAGCGTTTCCGCCGTATGCAGTGGGTGGCCGTAGCCTTGGCTTTTACCGGAGTGCTGGTGCAGCTGTGGCAGTTTGGTTCGCTGCCGATCATCGGGCTTGGCCTGGCCTTCAGCTTTGCCTTCTACGGCCTGCTGCGCAAGAAGATTGCCATTGATGCACAAACCGGCATGTTGATCGAAACCCTATGGCTGCTGCCGGTGGCCGCCATCTACCTGTTCCTGATTGCCGATAGCCCAACCAGCCATCTGAGCGCCAACCCCTGGTCGCTGAATTTACTGCTGGTGGCCGCCGGGGTGGTCACCACGGTTCCACTGCTGTTCTTTACCGCAGCGGCCAACCGCCTGCGCCTGTCAACGCTCGGGTTCTTCCAATACCTCGGGCCAACGTTGATGTTCCTGCTGGCAGTCACCTTCTACGGTGAGACCATCGGCCAGGATAAGCTGGTGACCTTTGGCTTTATCTGGGCGGCGTTGGTGTTGTTCCTGTTGGATGCCTTATACCAGCAACGAAAGCTACGTTGATTGCACAGGCTGGGCGTGGTTAGAGATGAATCTGGCCATCGCCGGGCCGGTCAGCAAAATAGTAAACAGCCGCAGCGTCTGCATCGCCATCACAAAGGTCATATCGACCCGGCTGCCTGCGGCGATGATCGCCACGGTATCCAATCCGCCGGGGCTGGTGGCCAGATAGGCCGTCAGCAGATCGACCGGTAGGAACTGGGTCAACATCCACCCCAGCCCGCCGCAAAACAGCATCAGCGCAACAATCGATACCACCATCTGCGGCAAGGTGCGCAACGCCAGCAGGAAGATGGCCCGGGTAAAACGCAGCCCGACGCTCCAGCCAATCAACGTGTAGGCCAACGCCAGCAGCCATTCAGGCACCTGTAACGCCATGGTGCCAGTGGAATGTAATGCTGCCCCCGCGATCATTGGCAACATCAGCGCTCCGGAAGGAATGCGCAGACGCGGTCCTAACCAGGAGCCGATAAAGGCCACGGCCAAAGTACCGGCAAAGCGCCAGTCGAGGGCGGGGAACCACTCCAGAGCGGCGCTCCCATGCCCAGCTTCATCTCCCAGGCCGATACGCGCCACGACCGCTGCCGCCGTCGCGACAAACAGCACGCGCAGATACTGCATAAACGCCACCAGCCGCACATCTGCACCGAAATCTCCCGCCATCGCTACCATCGCCGATGCGCCGCCAGGGGAAGATCCCCAGGCACCGGTAGGGCCGGGCAGACCACTGAAACGCACCAGGCACCAGCCGGAAACACCGCTCGCCAACAGCGTCGCGATCAGCACCAGCAGCACCAGCGGCCAGTCATCCAACAAAGGGGTAAGAATATTGGGCGAAAGGCTCTGGGCGATCATGCAGCCCAGGATCGCCTGTGCCGCAATAAATAAGGGGCCAGGAATGCGCACCGAAGCGCCAAGCAGCCCCATCGCGACGCCGACAATCATCGGCCCCAGCAGCAAGGCGGCAGGAACATGAAAGGCCTGTAGACTAAACCCCAACACCAGCGAAGCCAGCAGCAGGATCAGCCATTGAATGACGCGCGGGAACTTCTCCATTGAGACGCATGCCTTACGAGCCGATAAGCAGTGGGGATATTCTACCCCGGTTTAACGGGCGGAGAAGGGATCATTGAAGATAAAATGGGGCGGTGGTGTAGACCACCACCCGAAGCGTACGAGAGCCGGATTTAAAGCCAGTTCTTGCGTTTGAAGTAAAGATAAGGGGCCAGCCCCGCCACGATCATCAGTGCAATCGCCCCGGGGTAGCCGAACGACCAACGCAGCTCAGGCATAAACTCAAAGTTCATCCCGTAGCTTGAGGCCACCAACGTCGGCGGCAGGAACACTACCGAGACCACCGAGAAGATCTTGATGATGCGGTTCTGTTCGATGTTGATAAAGCCCATCGCCGCCTGCATCAGGAAGTTGACCTTCTGGAACAGCGATTCGTTATGCGGCAGCAGGGATTCGATATCGCGCAGTACTTCCCGCGCCTGTTCCAGCTGGCTGGTTGGCAAACGCGCCTTGCGCACCAGGAAATTCAGCGCGCGCTGAGTATCCATCAGACACAGGCGCACCTTCCAGCCGATATCTTCCAGCTCGGCCAGCGTGGACAGCGCTTCATCATATTCGTCGCCCTGGTGCCCTTCCATAATCACCCGGCTGAGCTTTTCCAGATCGCTGTAGACGTTTTCTATCTCGTCGGCCAACTGCTCAATTTTGGTTTCAAACAGATCCAGCAGCAGCTCGTAGGCGTTGCCGTCCACCATTCTTATACTGCGCGCACGCATCCGGTAAAGCCGGAAAGCGGGCAGTTCGCGTTCACGCAGGGTATACAGGCGGCCATCGCGGATGGTGAATGCCACGGTAGAGTTGCCCGCGTGATCTTCGGCGTCTTCGTAGTAGAAAAAGGAGTGGATATGCAGGCCGTCATCGTCTTCGAAGAAACGGGCCGAGGCTTCGATATCATCCAGTTCGGGGCGTGTCGCCAGGCTTTGGCCCAACTCATTTTGCACGCGCTCGCGTTCGCCCTCCTCCGGCTCAACCAGGTCAACCCACAGCGACGAGGTCAAATCATCTGAGTCATCCAACTCCAGACGGGATAAGCGGCTGTTATCTAATTTAAAAGCGCTTAGCATGTGCCAAAACTCCCTAATGGTAACGGGGTAGACAACGCATTGAAGCACAGAAAGCGAGGGAAGTATGCAATACCGGCTCGTTCCAGACCATGAAGAGATCTGACTCGGAGCGACGCTGGGGAGGGTCGCCGACAACCACGAAGGGTATCAGCGCAATGGGATAGCCTTAGAAGTTGTACCTGGTGTCCAGGTCTGTGAGCCAGTATCTACTGGGTGTGTCCAAGGCGTGTGTCCTCATTGATATTCGTGCGCGCATGTTACGCCGAGAAGAAAAAGCCTGTCAACCGGTTAGGGTGGATAATCGCGCAACAATTCAGCACGCTCGCGGCCGGTTTGTAACACTCCCGCAACCTTGACCACGCCTGAAGGAAAACCGCGTCGCGATCTCTGACCGCAGCCACGAATCTTGCTAAGATTAGCGCACAGAAATATTGCGGATTGACGACATGAAACAGATTACCGCCCACGACTTGACGACCATGAGCGAACAGGCAGCGACACTGCCACGCCTGCGTGCCCACCGTACCTTACATGAAGAGTTGAGCGATCCGGTGCAACGCCTGGCAATTGCCATGGAGCCTGGCACCTATATTCGCCCACACCGCCACCCGCAGACCTGGGAGTTACTCACCCCGCTGCGTGGCCGTTTCGTGGTGCTGCAGTTCAATGACGAAGGCGTGGTCACCCAACGTACCCTGCTAGGCGAAGAAACCAAGGTGCTGGAGATGCCGGCGTTTACCTGGCATGCCGTGCTGTCTGTCGATCCGGGTGGCGTGGTGTTTGAAGTGAAGCAGGGCCCTTATCAGGCGCTCGGCGAAGAAGACTGTATGCATTGGGCTCCACCGGAAGGTGGCGAGGGGATCGAAGCGGTGATGCGCTGGTATGCCACTGCCAAAGTGGGCGATCGTTTCGCACACTGACCCCCTCACCCTAACCCTCTCCCCAAAAAGGAGAGGGAGCTGGTACGGCGCCGTAATTCCGCTACCGTGTTCAGGTAAGTTTCGACAATTGATAGCTAACTCGATCGGTCCCCTCGCCCTTTGGGAGTGGGGGATAGCGACGCTATTTTCACCTGTAAGAGCCCCGTTATACCGTTTCCAGCTTGGCGTAGGCTGCTACCAGCCACTTGATGCCTTCACCCTGAAACGCGATCTGCAACCGGCTGTGCTCACCGCTGCCTTCCAGGTTGACGATGGTGCCCTCGCCAAACTTGGCATGGCGCACGCGCTGCCCAAGCTTGTAACCAGTGTCGTTTTCACTGATCGGCGTCCCCATCCGGCGGTGGCTCACCGAGCGGGAGACACTGGCCCGCAGGCGCACCTCTTCCACACAGTCTTCCGGGATCTCACCGATAAAGCGTGATGGCCGGTGATACACCTCTTTGCCATACAGGCGGCGGGTTTCCGCATAGGTCAGCGTCAATTTTTGCATTGCACGGGTCAGGCCAACATAGGCCAGGCGGCGCTCCTCTTCCAGGCGGCCACCTTCGTCCAGCGACATCTGGCTTGGGAACATACCCTCTTCCATACCGACGATAAACACCTGGCGGAACTCCAACCCTTTGGCCGAGTGCAGGGTCATCAGTTGCACCGCGTCCTGATAGGCATCTGCCTGCCCTTCCCCCGCTTCCAACGCGGCATGGGACAGGAAGGCCTGCAACGGCATCAGATCCTGATCTTCATCCTGGTAGCTGTATTGGCGCGTGGCCGTGACCAGTTCCTCAAGGTTTTCGATACGCGCCTGGCCCTTCTCGCCCTTTTCCTGCTCATACATGATAAACAGCCCGGAATCGCGGATCACCCGGTCGGTTTGCACATGCAACGGCATTTCGGCGGTTTCGTGGGCCAGTGAGTCCACCAGCTCCAGAAAACGCTGCAGGGAGGACGCTGCACGGCCCGCCAGCACCTTATCTTGCAGCAGCGCACGGGTAGCCTGCCACAGCGTCAGTTGACGGTCTCGTGCCGCCTGGCGCACTACGTCGAGGGTGCGATCGCCAATGCCGCGCGTTGGGGTATTCACGACACGCTCAAAGGCCGCATCATCGTTACGGTTGGCGATCAGTCGCAGATAGGCCAGGGCATCCTTGATCTCCTGGCGTTCGAAGAAGCGCATGCCGCCGTAAATGCGGTATGGCATGGCAGTTTGCAACAAGGCCTCTTCCAGCACGCGCGATTGGGCGTTGCTGCGATACAGGATGGCACAGTCGTTCAGCGCACCGCCGTTGTCCTGCCAGGCCTTGATGCGGTTAACCACAAAGCGGGCTTCATCCAGCTCGTTGAACGCGCAGTAAATCGAGATCGGCTCGCCTTCGGCCCCTTCGGTCCACAGGTTTTTGCCCATGCGCCCGTCGTTATTGGCGATCAGGGTGTTGGCAGCCTTCAGGATGGTGCTGGTCGAACGATAGTTCTGCTCCAGACGCACCGTTTCTGCACCGGGGAAATCCTTCAGGAAACGCTGGATGTTTTCCACCTGCGCACCACGCCAGCCGTAGATCGACTGGTCATCATCCCCCACGATCATCACGTTGGCCTTGCCCCCGGCCAGCATGTGGATCCAGGCGTACTGGATGCGGTTGGTGTCCTGGAATTCGTCCACCAGGATATTGGTGAAGCGCTCACGATAATGATTGAGGATATGCGGCTTGTTCAGCCACAGCTCATGGGCGCGCAGCAGCAATTCGGCAAAATCGACCAGCCCTGCACGATCGCAAGCCTCCTGATAAGCCTGATAGATCCGCAGCCAGGTGGCTTCCACCGGGTTGCCATAGCTTTCGATATGCTGCGGGCGTAGGCCATCATCTTTCTTGCCGTTGATGTACCACATCGCCTGGCGCGGCGGCCATTGCTTCTCGTCAATGTTCAGCGCCCGCACGATGCGTTTCAGCAGGCGCAGTTGATCTTCACTATCCAGGATCTGGAAGTCCTGCGGCAGGTTGGCGTCCATATGATGAGCGCGCAGCAGGCGGTGTGCCAAGCCGTGGAAGGTGCCGATCCACATCCCGCCCTGGCTGGTGCCAATCAGGTGTTCGATACGGTGGCGCATCTCTGCCGCCGCCTTGTTGGTGAAAGTCACCGCCATGATGGAGTACGGCGAACAGTTCTCTACCGCCAGTAGCCAGGCAATGCGATGCACCAGCACCCGGGTCTTGCCGCTGCCTGCACCGGCCAGCACCAACAGGTTGCTGCGTGGCGCAGCCACGGCTTCACGTTGTTTATCATTCATGCTGTCGAGCAGGTCGGAAACGTCCATAGGCACCATTGATTGGTAAAGGGAAAACCCGCTTCCACGCGCTTTCCACTGGGAATTTATACAGAGTTCTGCTGGGATTATAACAATGCTGTCAGCGATGCCAACTGCGAAATCTCAATATGTGGTAGCAGACGGCTGTCAGCCACCTGCATCAGGCTGCGCTGACGGTCGTTGATCCAGCAGGCCTGCAAGCCCGAACGCAGCGCCCCGGCAACGTCGGTGGTCAGGTCATCCCCGACGTGCAGGATTTGTTCTGGCGCCACGCCCAACCTTTCGACCGCCAGTTGATACATATCCTGATACGGCTTGGCGCGGCCATCTGGCCCGGAGCGCAGCACAAACTGGAAGTATTGCTCCAACCCGCACAGGGCCGGATCGGCATTGCCATTAGTGATCGCCACCAGCGGATAACGTTGCCCCAGCGCCCGCAAGGTAGCGTGAGTGGCTTCCGGCACATCGATCCGGCTACGCCACTGGGCAAAGTTCTGCATGGCGGCATCGGCACCGATGGACGCTTCAGCATCGCGCAGCCCCTGACGGCTCAGCGCCAGGTGGACCGCCCGCCAGCGCCATTGGGTAACGTCGTGGTAAATCTCCGGATCCTGTTCACGCAGTTCCTGCCGCAAACGGTGGAAGTCCGCCGACTGAAAATGGCTCAATCCCGGATGGTAGTTCTGCAAAAAGGCCACCGACTCATGCTCGGTCTGCTTGATCACCGGACGGTTGTCATACAGCGTATCGTCCAGATCGAAAGTCAGCGCGGCCAGTGGGCGTAACGGACGGTAAAAATGCATCAGGATTTCCCTCGTTTGGCGCGTGGATGCGCGGCATCGTACACGTTCGCCAGATGTTGAAAGTCGAGGTGGGTATAAATTTGCGTGGTGGTCAGGTTGGCGTGCCCCAGCAGCTCCTGCACCGCGCGCAGATCGCCGCTCGATTCCAGCATATGGGTGGCAAAGGAGTGACGCAGCTTGTGCGGGTGGATATGGCTGTTGACGCCCTGCTTGACGCCCCACTCGGCAAAACGTTTTTGTACGTTGCGCGCCGAGATGCGCTTGCCTTGATTGGAGAGGAACATGGCATCATCCTGCGGCGCAAACAGATCGCGCAGCGCCAGCCAGTGTTCCAGCCAGGTGACCGCCGTACGGCCTATCGGCAATTTACGTTCTTTGCTGCCTTTCCCCAGCACCCAGATCTCACCGCCGCCCAGATCGACATGGCGGCAATCCAGCCCCACCAGTTCAGCCAGACGCAGCCCGGCCCCGTACATCACTTCCAGCATCGCACGATCGCGAACCGCCAGCGGATCGTTGAGATCGATGTTCAGCAGTTGGTTCATTTCATCGACGTCGATATTCTTCGGTAAATGACGGCCACTACGCGGTGTGCGGATGCCTTTGGCGGGGTTAGCGCTTATCACGCCCTGGCCGACCAGCCAGTCCAGAAAACTGCGCAATGCAGAGAGGCGCAGCGCCAGGCTGGAAGACTGTAACCCGGCGCGCTTACTGCGGGCTGCCAGCTGACGCACTCTGGCGGCATCCAGCATCGGCCATTCGCTGACGCCCAGCTCGCTTGCCATGGCGATCAACGCCTGCAGCTGGCGCGAATAGCTGATCTGAGTCAGTGGGCTGAGTTGCCGCTCCACCTTTAAATAACGCAGGAAAGCGTCCACCGGCGGTTGCAGGTTGGCCGCTACGCCGGTCATGCGCGTTCTATCCAGCGTTCCAACAGTTTTGGCAACATACGCGCCAATTGGCCGAGCATCACGGTGCCCATCCCCTGTTGATAATGTTGAGTATCGCGGCTGCTGAAGATCACCATGCCGAGATCGCCCTGCTCCCCCAGCAATGACAGCGCCACGGAGCCAACCTGTTTGGCCTGCGGCAGCAACAGCAGCAGCTCGGGGCCATTAAGGTTGCCGAGGTAGTGATAGCGATCGCCCAGGCGTTGAATTCGCAGCGGCTCAAACGCCGAGCGTGTCAGGCCAAGATGGGTGAAATCCGACGGCGCGCCAATATTCCAGCGATCGGCAAACAGGCGGATATTCGCCCCTGCCAGCCCAAACCCGCGCGCCCAACGCTGCAAGCGGTTGAGCATATCCTGCAGGCTGCTGGCGGTGGCCAGGTCGGCCTGTAGATGTAACAGGCTGCCAAACAGCGATTCGTTGGCACTGGCCTGCTCCATCAGCAAGGTGATCTCTTCTTCCAACTGGGTGATTTGGTTGCGCTGACGCGCCAGATGCCACTCCACCAACGATACCGTGCCCCGCACCGGGTGAGGCACTCGCATCTGTTCCACCAGCCGTGCATTGCGCATAAAGAAGTCCGGATTCTGCATCAGAAATTGCATCACCGTGTCATCATCAAGCTCAACGCCCGTGGCTATCCGATCGTCAACCTGCTTCATAAGTGAATAAATCCGTCATAAACATGGGTGGCCGGGCCGGTCATAAATAACGGCTCCCCTGGCCCTTTCCAGCGGATATGCAGGCTACCGCCGGGCAGTTCGACATGCACCTCTTCCGCCAGCAGCTCTTGCTGAATGCCCACCGCCACGGCGGCACAGGCACCGCTGCCACAGGCCTGCGTTTCACCGGCACCGCGCTCATAAACCCGCAGTTTGATGTGCTCACGGCTCACCACCTGCATAAAGCCGATGTTGGCGCGTTCCGGGAAGCGATCGTGCCCTTCCAGTACCGGCCCCAGCAGCTCCACCTTGGCGGTTTTCACGTCGTCCACCTGTAACACACAGTGTGGGTTACCCATCGAGACCACACCGCACAGCACCGTATGTTCCGCCGCGCGCATAATGTAGGTTTTTTCCGCTTTGGTGGCGCGAAACGGCACGATCTGCGGATCGAAATTCGGTTCACCCATATTGACGCACACCAGGTCATCATCGGTGACGCTCAGGATCATGCGCCCGGTCTGGGTGCTGACACGGATATCACGTTTATTGGTCAAGCCTTTCAAGCGCACAAAGCGGGCAAAACAGCGGGCGCCGTTGCCACACTGGGCCACTTCACTACCGTCAGCATTGAAAATGCGGTAATGGAAATCGAGTTCGGGATCGTACGGCGGTTCTACCACCAGCATCTGGTCAAAACCCACGCCCAAATGCCGGTCGGCCAGGCGGCGGATCAGCTCAGGTGAAAAATAGACGTTCTGTGTAACGGCATCGACCACCATAAAGTCGTTGCCTAAACCGTGCATTTTGGAGAACTGCATATCATACTCCGCTATCTGGACGACGTACCGTCTGATATTTATGGTGGCATCAACCACCATAAAGGCTCATTACTGATTGCTCATCGACGGTTGCTGCTGAGTGCCAGCGGGTTCTTGTTGGTTCTTGCTAACGGTACCAGCACTGGTTACCGGTTGCTCTGCCGGTTTGTCCTTCGGTGGAAAATACAGCGGGCCCTTCAGGCCACAGCCAGAGAGCCCGACCAGCAAAACGGCCATCAGCGCATAGCGTAGTTGTTTTTTCATTTGCATTAATGCCTGTAATTCATGCGTCCAAGCTCACTATAATCGCAGGTGGATCATGAAAAGCAATAGGAATCGAATATGAACGATAGCGAGTTTCACCAGTTGGCCGACCAACTGATGCTGAATATTGAACAGACCCTGGACGATTTTGACGGTGATGCGGATATCGATTACGAAACCAACGGCGGGGTGATGACGCTAAGCTTCGAAAACGGCAGCAAGATTGTGATCAACCGTCAGGAGCCGTTGCACCAGGTGTGGCTGGCCACCAAGGCCGGTGGCTATCACTTTACCTATCGTGACGAGAGCTGGCAGTGCGATCGCAGCGGCCGGGAATTTTATGAGTTGCTGAGTGAAGCGGCCAGCACACAGTCCGGCGAGACTGTCAGCTTTAGTTGAGTTTTGCAGAGGGGCGCAAGCAACTGCGCCCTCAAGCATTAATGCAGCTGGAACTGTTGCTTCAAAGGCTGTGCGGCATTGCCGTCGGCGACCGTGATACACAGGTTCGACAGCGCATTGCTGCGGAATGGGATCACCTGGGTACGGCCATCGAGATGCACAATCTGATAGAACTGCGGCAGGTTGAAGTTGATAAAGCTGGAGCCGTAGGTAAAGCGATCGTGTGAGGAGGAATAGAAGCGGCTGACATCGCGCACCAACTCCTCTTTGCTCCCTTCACAATGGTGATACACCTCAACCCGGTTCGACTCATCCAGAATGTAAATGTTGAAGCCTTTATCATCCGTAGTGTCTTCAAAGAAGAACTGGATAATCCCCTCACTGGCAAAACCGTCAACCACCGGTGGCAAATGCACCTGATCGGTTTCCACCTTGATCGACAGGCCATGCAGTTTGTTGTTGGAGATTGCCCCGTAGAACTCCACGGCGTTTTCCAGCTTCTGCACCGACACGCTCAGGCGTTCGAAGAACAGGCCCCAGGTTTGCCCGGCCACACGCACCGCTTTAAACCGGCCCGGCTCCAGGCGAGTGCTGGAAAGACGCAGCTCGATACACTCGGAAACCAGCTGTTGAATGCGGGTACGGATCAGGCCACGCAGGTGCTGGCTGTAACAGAACACCTCCACCGATTCCGGCGGTGCAGCATCCTGATGCATCTTGCCCAGAATGGTCTTCAACGCTTCAAGCACCGACTGCTCACCGCTGAAATGCAAGGTGCGCACTTCGTTCCATGAGTTGCGATACAGCAGATCGATACTGCCAACCAGGCATTGTTGCTGCTGGCCAAAGCTGAACACGTCCAGCTTGCGGAAATCGAAATGCACCACCTGATTACGGAAGGCCGCCGTCGGGTCGTTTTCCAGGTTGACGATAATCGCCAGATGGCGGATTTCGCACGGGCTGTAGAGCGCTTTCGGCGTCGGAGCGGCCAAGCGCAGCGGGAAATGGTGAGAAACGTCGGTAACTAGTTCCTGCAGCTTGGCGGTATCGCAGATATTGCCGCTCTTGATATGCAAGCGGGTGCGTGAAGTGAGCAGGCCATTGAAATAGGCCCAGGCCACCAGCTTGTTGAGATAGCGGTTATATTCCAGCGGTTGATGGCTGACGATCGAGCTCATCTCCGGTGCCTGGTTATACAGGTACCAGCCGGTGCGGTTGGCGCGGCCAATCGGCACGTGAATAAAGGTCAGGTCGTTTTCTGACAGGTCTGGTGAAATTTGCGGGTTCACCAGCGTCACCTTACCCGGCAGTGCCTCAAAGGCCGCGTACAGTTTGCGGGTCAACACCCCGATATCCTGCGGGCTGGCACTGACGCTGAGATTGTTGCGGCGAGCAAAACGGATCAGGTTGCGATAGCTTTGCATCATCGCATCCAGCAGTTCGTTATGGGCTTCGCGCACCCGTTCGATCTTCCAGTTAGCCCGGTTATCGAGGATCTCCAACCGCTCTTCGTCCCAGCCCCACTCACTGACCAGTTGGCTGAGGATTTCCCGCCGCCAACCGATAGTGGCGTTGTTGGACTGCGACAGCTTCTCGCAGACCTTCAGATAGAAGCAGCGGCGAACCAGGTCAAGGCGGGTGGTATCGTTGATTTCAGTCAGGTAGTGGGTGACGCGTTCCAGCATCATGCAATAGGCATCAAGGCCGAAGCAGACGATCTCCCCCTGGTGCAGACGATGTTTGATCCCCATCGCCAGCAACTGAGTTTTCGGGTATTCCCATGAATAGGCTTCGAGCAGCAGCGTTTTCAGCACCGCCTTGTAGGGCGAATCGATGCTCTTATACAGCTGCCATAGGCTGGCACCGAAGTACTCTTCGGCAGAGAGCGTGCTCAATCCGCCGAGATCCAGCCATTCATTTGGGGTTAATACCCCCTGGGAATAGAGCGAAAGCACATATTCATCGTAATGCGCTTCCTCTTCGCCCGGCACCATGTTCCACAGGATACGTTTCCCTGCCAGGCGCACGGCCGTGCGGTAGAACTCATCGAGCAACAGAATATGTTGGGTTGAGCCGCAGTCTTCACCGCCCAGGCTGCCGCTTTCATTATGGCGGAAGCGGTTTTCGTCGATCAGGAAGAAGCTGACTTCCACCCCCATCGAGGCCGCCCATTTCTCCAGCAGGCTGCATTTTTGCTGCAGGCGGCTGCGCTCTTCGTTGTCTAACCAGGATTGGTGGCAAACCCAGATATCCAGATCCGAGGTGCAGCTCTGGCCGATCGAGGAGGTGCTGCCCATGGAATAAAGCGCCGTAATCGGCAGTTCGCCCGTGGCCATTTTTTCAAACGGGCTGCCCCATTTGTCTTCTAAATCATTGAGATAAGCTTGTTGAGTTTCATCAGGTGTGTAGATACAGATGCCATGGGGAACGTTACCGTTGAGGTAGCCCGGCATCAGTGGATGATGGTGGTGCAATAAGGTAGGCAGCAGACTGTAGACCCGTTGGAACGCGGGCTTCATGGCCGCCAGGGCACGATCGACACGTAGTTGGTTGATCGCATCCAGTCTTTGTTTCAGTGTCTCGATGTAGAGGTACAAGACGTCTCGCCTGATTATCCCGATGCTTGAAAAAAACCCGTATTCCCGCTGCGTCTTTAGTTTAGAAGAATTTTTGACGACTTATTGCTGGAAACGTGATCAATCTAACACCTTGCTGATTGACCGTAAAGGAGGTAAAGCGACACACTTATCCTAGCGCTTCTATAAATGATTTACCCGCAGTGTGAACTGCCGCCAACTTTCCCTCACGCCCCTTTGATTCCGTTGTCCTTTCTCCGCCTGTGGCTTCTTGCACTGACAGTTTTGATCCTCAGTGGTAGGATGGACGGCGAATTATAAAAACGGTAACCAGCATGTTAGACAAAATTATTCGAATTGCCACCCGTCAGAGCCCACTTGCCCTATGGCAAGCACACTATGTTCAGCAGCGTCTGATGGCGAGCCATCCGGGCCTGCAGGTGGAACTGGTGCCTATGGTCACGCGCGGCGACATCATTCTGGATACGCCGCTGGCCAAGGTTGGCGGTAAGGGCCTGTTCGTCAAAGAACTGGAGCTGGCTCTGCTGGAAGGCCGGGCAGACATTGCCGTGCACTCGATGAAAGACGTCCCCGTCGACTTCCCCGCAGGCTTGGGGCTGGTCACCATCTGTGAACGTGACGACCCGCGTGACGCTTTCGTCTCCAATCACTTTGCCTCGCTCGATCAACTGCCGCAAGGCAGCGTGGTCGGCACCTCCAGCCTGCGCCGTCAATGCCAGCTGCGTCGCCGTCGTCCGGACCTGATCGTGCGCGATTTACGGGGCAACGTCGGCACAAGGTTGGGTAAGCTGGATAACGGCGATTACGACGCCATTATTCTGGCCGTGGCCGGGTTAAAACGTCTGGGCCTGGAACAGCGGATACGCTGCCCGCTGAGCGCGGAAGAATCCTTGCCTGCCGTCGGCCAGGGCGCGGTCGGTATCGAATGCCGCCTTGACGATGACGTCACCCGCGCTTTGCTGGCCCCTCTCAACCATCGCGAAACCGAAATTCGTGTCCGCGCCGAACGGGCGATGAACACCCGGCTGGAAGGGGGCTGCCAGGTTCCCATCGGCAGCTATGCCGAACTGGTAGGTGATGAACTGTGGTTACGTGCGCTGGTAGGTGCCCCCGACGGCAGCCAGATGGTCTGCGGTGAACGCCGTGGCCCATCGGCACAAGCTGAGCAAATGGGTGTAGAACTGGCAGAAGAACTGTTGGCTGCCGGTGCCCGTGAGATCCTGCATGACGTTTATCAGGGAAATCCTCCTGCATGACTATTCTGGTAACCCGCCCTTCTCCCGCCGGGGAGCAACTGGTGAGCCGCCTGCGCGCACTTGGCCGGGTTGCCTTTCACGCGCCGCTGATCGACTTCGCCCCCGGTAACGATCTTGTCCGCTTACCTCAGGGGCTGGCAGAGTTGCAGGCGGGCGATCTGGTGTTTGCCCTGTCGCAGCACGCCGTCAGCTATGCCAGTTCGGTCATCAATCGTGCCGGGCTTCAATGGCCTGGCCAGTTGTCCTATTATGCTATTGGCCGCACCACCGCGCTGGCAATGCATCGTATCAGCAGCCTGCCGGTAGACTATCCGCGTGAACGTGAAATCAGCGAAATGCTTTTGCTGCTGCCCGCGTTGCAACAGCTCTCCGGTAAACGGGCGTTGATCATGCGGGGCAATGGCGGCCGCGAGCTGCTAGGCGAGACGCTGGCTGAGCGAGGGGCAGCGGTAAGCTATTATGAATGTTATCAACGCAGCCCGGTGCATTATGATGGCAGTGAGCAAAGCGCCCACTGGCAACGTGCCGGTATCAATACGCTGGTAGTGACCAGCGGCGAAATGTTACAACAGCTCTATACTTTAGTTCCTGATTACTATCGCTCTTCGTGGCTGTTACGTTGCCGCCTGATAGTCGTCAGTGAACGTCTTGCTACCCTTGCCCAGGAGCTGGGTTGGAGCACGATTCGGGTAGCTGAAAACGCAGATAATGACGCGCTGATCCGCGCGCTACAATAACCTGACTATGGGATGTGCCACTATGACGGAACAAAACACTCCATCCGCCGCGGTTGAAGAATCAAACCCAGCGGTTGAGAGCCCCCAGCAGCCAGCCGCTGACCACCGGAAAGGTAAGAACACCGGCCCGGTATTGGGTGCGATTGCCATCGTGCTGGTCATCGCTCTGGGTGCTGGCGGCTATTATCACACGCACCAGCAGGCGCAGACATTGATCGCCGCCAACCAGGCCTTGCAGCAACAGTTGGCAGAGCTTAAGCAGAGCCAGCAGCAGGAAAAGAGCGCGCTGGAAGGCTTGCTGCAACAGCAGGGTAAGACGCTGGAGGCCACCGATCGCGAGCAAACCTCGCTGGTGCGTCAGCTCAATGAACTGCAAGATAAGGTTGCCACCATTTCCGGCAGCGATGCCAAAACCTGGCTGCTGGCACAGGCGGACTTCCTGGTGAAAATGGCAGGCCGCAAACTGTGGAGCGATCAGGATGTCACCACCGCGGCTGCGCTGCTGAAAAGCGCCGACGCCAGCCTGGCAGAAATGAACGATCCGAGCCTGATCGATATTCGCCGCGCCATCACCGAAGATGTCGGCACCCTCTCCGCCGTGGCGCAGATAGATTTTGACGGCATCATCCTGAAGGTCAACCAGCTGTCCAATCAGGTCGACGACCTGCGTCTGGCGGATAACAACCGTGACGAACGGCCAATGGATGAAGACGACGGCGAGCTGTCCAGTTCGTTGAGCGAATGGCGTCAAAACCTGACCAAGAGCTGGCACAACTTTATGGCGGACTTTATTACCGTCCGCCGTCGCGATAGCAGTGCCGAACCGCTGCTGGCGCCGAATCAGGATGTCTACCTGCGTGAGAATATCCGTTCGCGCCTGCTGGTTGCCGCACAGGCTATCCCTCGTCATCAGAACGAAGTGTATAAACAGTCGCTGGAAACGGTTTCGACCTGGGTACGCGCCTACTTCGATACCACCGATCCGGCTACCAAGGCGTTCCTGGAAGAGTTGGACAACCTGAGCCAGCAATCGATCTCCATGGACGTACCGGGCCAGCTGAAAAGCCAGCCGATGCTGGAAAAACTGATGCAGACCCGGGTGCGTAATCTGTTGGCCCAGGCCCCTGCCACTCACCAGGAGGGATAAGCCATGTTACGCGTGTTATTCCTGTTTCTGGTGCTGATTGCCAGCCTGGTGCTGGGGCCGATGCTGGCCGGGCACCAAGGCTATGTGCTGATCCAGACCGACAATTACAACGTCGAAACCAGCGTCACCGGTCTGGTGATTATGGCGGTGCTGCTGTTCCTGGCGCTGTTTGTCATCGAATGGATCCTGCGCCGCGTCTTCCGCACTGGCGCGCGCACCCGTGGCTGGTTCCTTGGCCGCAAACGCAGCCGCGCCCGTAAGCAAACCAAAGCGGCGCTGATCAAACTGGCGGAAGGGGATTACAAGCAGGTAGAGAAACTGCTGACCCGCAATGCCGATCATGCCGAGCAACCGGTGGTGAACTACCTGCTGGCGGCGGAAGCTGCGCAGCAACGTGGCGATGGCTTCCGCACCAATCAGTATCTGGAGCGTGCCGCAGAGGCCGCCGATACCGATCAGTTGCCGGTAGACATTACCCGCGTGCGTATTCAGTTGGCTCAGGGTGAAGACCATGCGGCACGGCACGGCGTCGATAGCTTGCTGAACCAGGCACCGCGTCACCCGGAAGTGCTGCGGCTGGCGGAGCAGGCCTATCTGCGCACCGGAGCTTATGCCTCACTGCTGGAAATTCTGCCTTCAATGAGCAAAATCAACCTGCACAGCGAAGAAGAGCTACAGGCTTTACAGCAGCAGGCCTATATCGGCCTGATGAACCAGGCCATGGCCGATGAAGGCAGTGAAGGGTTGAAGCGCTGGTGGAAAGATCAGAGCCGTAAAATCCGCCACGAAATCCCGCTACAGGTAGCGATGGTGGAACATCTTATTGAGTGTAACGACCATGAACTGGCACAAAGCATTGTGCTGGACGGCCTGAAGCGCCAATACGACGAACGGTTGGTGTTGTTGATCCCACGTATCAAGTCTGGCAACCCGGAACAGTTGGAAAAAGCGTTACGCCAACAGATCAAGCAGCATGGCGCGACGCCGTTGCTTAACAGCACGCTGGGTCAGTTACTGATGAAGCACGGTGAATGGCAGCAAGCCAGTGATGCGTTCCATGCAGCACTGCAACAGCGGCCAGATGCCTACGACTACGCCTGGTTGGCAGATGCGTTGGATAAGCTGCACCGCAGCGACGAAGCCACACAGATGCGCCGTGAAGGGCTGATGTTAACGCTCAAGCAAAACGGCGAGTAACCTCCCCGGTTGGCTTGTCAGGGCTCAGCATGCCGTGCTGGGCCCTTTTTTTGCCTGAAACTTTCCTTGGGGCAAAAAAAAACACTTGCCGCGAGACAAGTGTATAAAAGAAGCAATCAGGTCTAGGACAACTGGGGTGGTGCCTCACTCAACGTTTTGCCCGGAGTGTGATGAAGCCGTTGCAAGCAACCCTTTCATCGTTCAGGTGGGCAATAGGCACCCTAAAATCGGCTCTGCATCATTCCTGGGTTTATGAGGCCTAAGGCGAACATAAGAAGTGGAATGAGCATCTACGATAGAGATATTGCACTTGGCGTGCCAACTTTTGACTACTGAGTGCCAACAAGCAAAAAATAAAATCATCATATTGAATTTAAACGATTTAAAATTATCTTCATTAACCCCTCTGATTTTCCCCGCCTGTTCGCCGCTATTTACCCCTCTACGGATCCTGTCGCCTTAAAACGACGGGTTAATGAGAAGTCTTTTTTATTGATTAAAATCATTAGGTTAAATGTCTCAAACTGACGACAACAGGCATGCCCATAAAGGACAAAAGGAGACAGGTTGAAATTTCGTAGGGTTTGCCAAGATAAAGCCGCTCGATAAAACGACTCACGGTAAAATAAAACACCGGTTTAATATTTTTGTGAGGTGAGTCACGAAATACTTGATCGATTTGCCGGCCAGGTGTAGCCTGTTTGTGTGACGTGGATCACACTATTAATCACTCTCTGGGAACTGCCACTATGAAACTGATCAACAAAATCATCACCGCTTTCAACAACGTAGACTTCTCATTCGGCACCATCAATCTCTGATTGCCGACGTAACGCCTGCTTGAAATAAAACGACTGTTATCTGGGGCAAGAACGGCATGATGCCGATATGCTCCAGAAGTCGTTGCGTTGTTTATCCTCCATTTTTGCACCCTGCCATTTTTCCAGCGCTTATCTCTGCTTCCTTCTGATCATTCCCTTGTAAGGCCAGCTCTAAAGTTGTCTGCTTCCCCTCACCCCAACCCTCTCCCAAAGGGCGAGGGGGCTGCCCTGAGCCCTTGATTAGCTCGTGCGGCTTCGGAAAGTGATGTAAGAAGGAGAAAGGCAAGGTATTACACAGAGAATCAACGAACTCGATCGTACCGCTTCGGAAAGTGATAAGAAGAAAGTCCGGGTAATATGCAGAGAAATCAACGAGCTCGATCGGTTCCCTCTCCCTGTGGGAGAGGGTTAGGGTGAGGGGCCAGCACGATATCTCAGGTATCGGACGCCCACCCTTTCCGCCAGTATAAAAAGCAAAAAACCCGCTCATTGCTGAACGGGTTGCTGAACGGGCGCGGCATGCAGCGCCCCTACAATAGACGTAAAAAAGCCCGCTTTTAAAGCGGGCTTTCTTGAAATTGGTCGGCGAGAGAGGATTCGAACCTCCGACCCACTGGTCCCAAACCAGTTGCGCTACCAAGCTGCGCTACTCGCCGATTTCTTGTTGCTGATACTACCGAACTTTCCAGCCTATGTCTATGTAAATATTAAATTTATCAGACATTTTGTGTGTGGTGCGAAGAGAGGGACTTGAACCCTCACGTCCGTAAGAACACTAACACCTGAAGCTAGCGCGTCTACCAATTCCGCCACCTTCGCACTGTCACAAAACAGCTTTCAATTCTTTTACTTTACCCTAGGTAAAGTGGGGTGGCTAATGGGGCTCGAACCCACGACAACTGGAATCACAATCCAGGGCTCTACCAACTGAGCTATAGCCACCATAACTACTTTATCTACTGCTTACTTCACGCGGTAATCATACCACCGCAGCTCCTGCGCACAAAATTAATGGCGCGCCCGACAGGATTCGAACCTGAGACCTCTGCCTCCGGAGGGCAGCGCTCTATCCAGCTGAGCTACGGGCGCGTAGCGCCGTTGCGGGTGGGGATACTACGGTTTTATGCCCATCCTGTCTAGTGCTTTTTCTCAGAAATGTTGAGTTCGCTGACCCTTTGCTCACTCTTGCAGCAGAAAGGGCCCGGCAAGGCCCTTTTCTTAAGCTTAGCGCTGACTTTCTGTCCGCTTTTCAGGCTGATGATGGACTTTGTGCATACCGAATACAAAGTAGCACAGGCTCACCGCAGCCAGGAAAATCATCCCCACCACCAACGAAATCCGCGTATCCGGATTGATCCCCATGCCAACCAGCACACAAATCAGGAAAGCGATGGTCAGGTAGTTCATGTAAGGGAACATAAATGACTTGAAGCTGTGAGTCTTCATCGCTTCTTTATGGGCACGGCGGAAGTAGATCTGGCTGATCAGCACCACAAACCACGGCATCATGCCCGGCAGCACGCTGGCGCTATAGACATAGACGAACACCTGCTGAGGATTGGGAATAACGTAGTTCAGCGCCGATCCCACCAACAGGCAGATAATGGTAATGGCAATACAGTTGACCGGTACGCCGCTGGCAGAAAGCCTGGTCAATGCCGCAGGCAGTTGGCGGTTCTTGGCCAGGGCATACAGCATGCGGCCGCCACTATACATGCCGCTGTTGCAGCCGGAGAGCGCGGCGGTCAACACCACAAAGTTGATGATACCTGCGGCGGCAACGATACCAATCTTGGCAAAGGTCAGCACAAACGGACTGCCTGCGGTGCCGATACCGTTCCAAGGGAAGATGGTGACAATCACGAAGATGGCACCGACATAGAAAATCAGGATGCGCCACAGGATGTTGTTGATCGCACGTTTGAGCGTCACCTGCGGGTTTTTGGCTTCCCCGGCGGTAATGCCGACCAGTTCAACCCCTTGGTAAGAAGCCACCACGATACACAGGGCAAACAGGAAGCCTTTCCAGCCACCGGCAAAGAAGCCGCCATGAGCCGTCAGGTTGGCAAAGCCCGTCGGCTGCCCGCCGTTACCGAAGCCGAAGAAGATCACCCCCAAGCCCACCAGGATCATCACGATAATGGTGGTGACCTTGATCATGGCAAACCAGAACTCCAGCTCACCGTACAGGCGCACCGCGGCCAGGTTGGCTAACGCGACCATCGCGACCGCAATTAACGCAGGCAGCCACTGCGGTATCTCTGGGAACCAGAACTGTACATAGACGCCAATAGCCGTGATTTCCGATATTCCCACGGCAAGCCACATAAACCAGTAGCCCCAGGCGGTGAGATAGCCGAAAAAGGGGTTCATGTATTTGTGCGCATAGACGGCGAAAGAGCCCGCCACCGGCTCCAGGAACAGCATCTCCCCCATTGAACGCATGATGAAGAATACAAACAGGCCGGCGATGATATAGGCCAGCAGCACCGAAGGCCCTGCCCATTTCAACGTACTGGCCGATCCCATAAACAGACCTACGCCGATCGTGCCACCCAGGGCGATCAGCTCTATATGTCGCGCTTCTAACCCGCGATGTAAACCCGGTGGCTTTTCTTTGCTTGCCATAAATCCTCAGTCATATTTTTTATGATGTTGTTTGCCTGCCGATCGGTGCCGGTCATTATTGTTTTAGACAAGTTGAGTGTCATTCATCCCCCACCGGGCAAAACGGAACTTAAGCAGTCATCCGCACCATTTAATTGCGGAGAAGTGCCGCTGCGGCCTGGGGAAATTTTCGGGCGCTATGGTTTCGCATTTTGCCGCCATAAGCAAACCGCAAATTAAAACCTTATGGAATAAGTGACGAGGGAATGATTAACCGAGGTTATAGCTTTGACCACGTTATGGCCGATAGGGAGATTATTTGCGCAAGACAGACGCTGGAGCAACGGAGGGGCTGCTCCAGCCGAAGGATCACATCTTGCCGGTATAGTAATAACCGACGAACTTGAGTAGCCGAAGCTGGCGGCGTATACGGCTCGGCTGGCTGAGCAGGCGGTAGAGCCACTCCAGGCCCAGATTCTGCCACACCTTGGGCGCGCGCTTCACATGGCCGGTAAACACGTCATAGGTGCCGCCAACCCCCATATACAGCGCCTGTGGATGCACCTTGCGGCAATCCCGCATCAGGATTTCCTGCTTGGGCGATCCCATTGCCACGGTCACGATAGCCGCGCCGCTGGCACGAATGCGTTCAAACAAGGCATCCCGCTGTTCCGGTTTGAAGTAGCCATCCTGGCTGCCTACCAGATTCACATTCCACTGACTACGCAGCTTCTGCTCGGTCTCTGCCAGCACCGAAGGCTTACCGCCAACCAGAAACACCGGCGTGCCTTCCTGACCCGCGCGCTGCATCATGGCTTCCCACAGATCGGCCCCGGCCACGCGCGACACCTCCGCGCCAGGATACTTGCGG
This sequence comes from Serratia sp. 3ACOL1, assembly GCF_003668775.1. Classification (NCBI taxonomy): domain Bacteria; kingdom Pseudomonadati; phylum Pseudomonadota; class Gammaproteobacteria; order Enterobacterales; family Yersiniaceae; genus Serratia; species Serratia sp. 3ACOL1. Next base: position 4,161,763 of record NZ_CP033055.1, read on the forward strand.
CGGATGGAGCGCACCATGCTGATGCCATCGGCATATTTGTACTCAGCCTCATCCAACAGGGCATGCAGCGCCGGATCGGTTTCCGCATTGAGGATTTTCTCGGCGTTCATCGCCACCAGGGTGCCTTGCTTGACCCTGCCACCGTCGAACAGAAAATCCATACACTGCGCCATGTTGCGAAAGCCCCACAGGCTGAAACCGCGCAGCTCATACTTGGGAACCGAAATGTTTGCTTCCATTGTCACTATTACCTTGGCACAAGGGAGTTGGCTACGGGAGCCAACGCGCGCTTGCGCATAATTCGAGTCTTGATAAGCCCGGCAGCATCAAACAGCCAGTACAGTAATTTTGCCAATACCAGGCAGGCACCAAAAATGATGCAGAAGAACACCACGCGTGAGACAAAGGAATCTACCCCCTCACGCGCCAGCACGATGATATTAAACACCGCACCAAAGCAGAACCCTTGCAAAATCGCCGCCTTAAAGCGGTTCTGTTCGCTTTTGCCCAGCTCATACAGCCAGTCGAACCATTTGATGATCAGGCCCACCACAATGGCGCCCAGCGGGATAAACAGCACCCCGCCCATCACCACCAGCGAACCAATCAGCGTTGGGGAAATCGCCAGCCCGGAATGGTTGTCCAGCACTTCCCAGGTAAAGTAGTTGGCGGTATTCAGCACCAGATCCGGCCGCCCCGGCCACAACCAGGCAGGGATAAAGACATAGAAATCACGCACGATCGGGGCCAGCCCCTGGAAATCGATCTTGTCGTAATTTTGCAGCAGCAGCCCCAGGTTCTCCCACGGCGAGAAGGTATCACGGGTCAGATACAGGAAAGTGTAGAACGCTTCCGGGCCGCTGACATCCAGGCTATAGCGTTTCAGCGCCAGCCAGAACATGCCGACAATGCCGAACACCCCGGCGGCTACCAACATCCACAGCGAGATCCAGCCGCGCACAATGCCGATAAACAGGAACAGTGCGAACGCGATAATGATGTTGGCACGGGTACCGCCCACAATCACGTAGGTCAGAATGCCAAACGCCACCGTGGCCGCCAGGAAGAAGAACCAGGCGCGCAGATCCTGCTTCAGGAAATAGACCACCAGCATCGCCGGGATGAAGAAGTAGAAGAAGCGCTTGAGCGCCACCCCTGACACATCGCTGGAGAAGATTTGGCTGTAGGAGTTGAGCTTGAACAGTAGGAAACCGTTCTGCATAAAGAAGATGCCCACGGTGCCGATCGCCACCAGCGCCAGCAATATCCAGGTGATATGCGTCTCTACCCGGTTCATGGTGAACACTGGCTTATGCGGCTGGCTGCTACGCTTACGCAACCGCGTCTTGTAGCTGACGTAGTAAATCGCGTAGAAGGCGGTGGCAGAAAGAATGGCATACAGCAGGAACTCAACCGGCACCACGGCCACGTCAAACTGGAACACCAGCAGGCAGGTCAGCGGGAAGCCAAAGTAAAACGTCAGCAGATAGAGCAAGGAAAAGAAGACGTTAAAGTTGAAGCGGACACGCCGAAACTCCTGATAGGTCAGGGTCAGCACAAACAGCGCCCCGATCAGATAGACGACAAACAGCCCGCCAAACTGTGCCAGCGTCATGGATTTTCTCCCGCCGCCAACGCCAATGCCTGCTGCCAGCCATCAACATAGTTCGGATTGAAAAAGGCGATGGACTGTTTATCCAGCGTTGCCAGTTGGCGCTGTGATTCGCGCACCACGGCTTCATCCAGCGAGTCGCCATAGAACAGCACCGGCAGATGCTGTTCTGCCAGGTCCTGCCAGAACGGGTTCTTGCGGCTGAGGACAAAAGGTACGCCAAACTGAATCAACAGGCACAGCGTACCGATCCCCTGCTGGCGGTCGAAAATGAAGTAGCCGAGATCGCACTCACGCAGGATATTGAGATAATCGTCAAACGCCACCTGCTGTGTCAGCAGTTGCAGGTTCTGCTCGGAGAACAACTTCAGGCCAGCCGCGCGCACCTGGGCAATATAGGCGTCGTTATTGGCTGGATAGCCCATCGGCAAAATCACCCGCACCTTGTCACCAAATTGCTGATGGATCGCCTGCAACGCCTCAATATGGCGGTTGGTGGTATCGCCAGAGTTGCCTACCAGGAGGGTCATCGGCCCAGCCAGGTTCTTTTCGACTTCGATACCTGTCAAGGCAGGATCCATCCGCGTAGGGAAATACAGCAGCGAGGCCGGAACGCGTGCGTGCCGCTGCTGGTAGTGGATCAGGTCGCCTCGGGTGGCAAATACGTGGCCAACCCGCCCTTGGGCAATGCGGCGCAGCACGTAGAACAGGCGATATTTCCAACTGGTGGCGTTTTCATACAGATCGGCCCCCCAGATATGCCAGCTCACCTGGCGCGGCTTGATCTTGCCGCTCAGCAAGGCCAGCCACAGCGCCGCGTTAAACTGGCCATGCAGGAACAGGCGGGTGTCACGGTTGGCCTTGGCACGGGCAATCACTGCCTCTGCGAGGCTCTTTTTGCCGGGGAAAGCCTCGATGGTCAGTTTGGGAAAATGGCCCAACGCGGCCACGTCTTTGGCTGCCACCATGAAGTGACACACTTGTTCTGCGGGCAGGCGTTCGGCCAGCACGTCATTAAAGAAGCGCAGCACCGTCTGATTATGATGCGGGATATCAGATCCCAGTACGTGGATTAGTATGGTCATACTCGTCTACGATAAAGAATAAATACGCAGCTACAGAGCGCAAAATACACGATGTAGGTTGCCATATAGGCCTGTGCCGCCCCTAATGCGCCATGCAGCGGGATCAGCCAGTGCGAGAACAGCGTCAGCAAGGCAAACTGGCTGACCTCTGTCAGAATATAAAAACGGAGCGACGCCTTGGCGATCACCAGGTAACCGAAGACGTAGGCCCCGACTTTCAGCACGTCCCCCACCAGTTGCCAGGCAAACAAATCGCGCATGGCAACGAACTTCTCAGAGAACAGCAGCCAGATGGCGAAGTCACGCAGCAGCCAGACGGTAAAGCTGGCAGCGGCGACCGCAGGCAGCACAAACTTCAGCGAGCGCACGATCTCCCGCGAAATGGCGCTTTTCTCTTGCAGGCGCGACAGCGTTGGCAGCAGATAAACGGTGAAAGAAGCGGTAATAAACTGCAGGTAGGCATCAGAGATACTGCTCACCCCTTGCCAGATCCCCACTTCGTCCCAGCCGTAATGCTCCGCCAGCAGGTTACGCATCATTACATAGGCGACCGGCAAGGTCACGGAGGTGATCAGCGCCATCAGGGTAAACTTACCGAGATGGCTGGCTAGCGCCTTATCCCAGGCCAGCGCCAGATAGCGCAGCGGCATCGCCTTGCGCCGCCACAGCATGAAACCGGCAGGCAGCACTACCAAGGCAGGAACCAGAGCCAGCCCGGCCAACGCGCCTTCATAACCGCCCAGCTTAAAGCATAGCGTAAAGGCTACCACGCCGATCAGGCTACCGGCGATCACCGCCAGCGCGTTACCCATCGCATCGCGATAACCTTTGAGGATCGCCAGGAACAGGTTGGCGTAGGCAATCCCCATCTGGATAAACGCCACCGCACGCACCACGTTCACATAGTCAGCATGGCCAAACAGCCCACGGCTGATCGGCTCGGCAGCAAACAGGAACACCAGCGCCAGCAGGGTTGAGAAACCCAGCACGATGCTGGATGCGGTACCCACCGCCATCCGCAACCGCTGCGGATCCTGATGGTACTCCGCCACATACTTGGTGATACCGTTAAAAATCCCGGCACCCGACAGCACGCCCAACACGGTGATCAATTGGCGGAAGTTACCCGCCTGCCCGACCCCGCTGGGGCCGAAGGCCACCGCCAGCATTTTTACCACCAGCAACCCCACGCCGATCTTGATCAGCGTGGAGCCCGCGGTCCAAATCGATGCTTTTGCCAGAGACATATCAGGCGAGGAAGCTCAGGATGGTATTGATTACCGTACGTTGATTGACGTCTGACATGTTAAAGAACAGCGGCAGACGCACCAGGCGCTCGCTCTCTTTGGTGGTGAAGCGATCTTCGCCGGAGAAACGCCCAAACTTCTCACCCGCCGGGCAGGCGTGCAGTGGGATGTAGTGGAACACCGACATGATTTCGGCTTCTTTCAGGTAGTCGATAAACGCGGTACGATCCTGCACGTCTTTCAGCTTGATGTAGAACATATGGGCGTTATGCACGCAGTTGGCCGGAATGACCGGCAAGGCGATACGCCCCGCAGCCGCTAACGGTTTCAATGCATCGTAATAGTTCTGCCACAGCTTCAGGCGGCGCTGGTTGATCGTCTCGGCGGCCTCCAGCTGTGCCCACAGATAAGCGGCTTGCAGATCTGACATCAGATAGCTGGAACCAATATCGCGCCAGGTATATTTGTCTACCTGACCACGGAAGAACTGGCTGCGGTTGGTGCCTTTTTCACGGATCACTTCGGCACGATCGATCAGGGCCGGGTCGTTAATCAGCGTCGCGCCACCTTCACCGCCAGCGGTGTAGTTTTTGGTCTCATGGAAACTGAAGCAGCCGATATGGCCGATAGTCCCCAGGGCTTTGCCTTTATAGGTCGACATCACGCCCTGCGCGGCATCTTCCACCACCATCAGGTTGTACTTCTTCGCCAGCGCCATGATGGTGTCCATTTCGCAGGCCACGCCAGCGTAATGCACCGGCACGATGGCACGGGTTTTATCGGTGATCGCCGCTTCGATCTTGGTCTCATCGATGTTCATGGTGTCTGGACGCAGATCGACAAACACCATCACCGCCCCGCGCAGCACAAAGGCGTTAGCGGTGGACACGAAGGTGTAGCTCGGCATGATCACTTCATCACCCGGCTGGATATCCAGCAGGATGGCGGCCATTTCCAGTGACGCGGTGCAAGACGGCGTCAGCAGCACTTTCGGACAGCCGAAATGCTGTTCCATCCACTGCTGGCAGCGACGGGTAAAACCACCGTCACCACAGAGTTTGCCGCTGCTCATCGCAGCCTGCATATAATCGAGTTCCGTGCCAACAACCGGTGGAGCGTTAAATGGGATCATGTAAACCTCTATAGAACCAATACGCGGTGCTTTCTAGGGTGGCACCGTGCCGTTGATAGAGCCGTAACGCGGCAATATTACTTATCTGAGTCGCGATCCGCAGGCGCTGCAGCCGTTGCTGCTGGCACCAGGCGATCGCGGCTGTCATCAGCCGAGAACCGGTCCCTTTACCTTGTACACCTGGGAATGCCGCCAGCAGGCCGATACGCGCCTCTTGCTGGCCGATATCACGCAGGCTGACAAACCCTTCTGGCTCCCCATCGCTGCCCAGCACAAGCAGGCACTGATGGTCAAACGTCCCCAGCACCGCTTTTTCAATCCAGGTGGCGTAAAAACGCCCGCTGTCCTGCGGCTGATACCAAGGCGCGCGGAAACGGCTGGCGGCAAATACCTTGGCCGCCACCGAACGCAACAGTGGAATATCTTCAGGCTGGGCGATGCGAATGGCCGGTAAATTCAATGCACAATCTGTGCCAATTGCCAGGGCAAAGTCCACTTCGCCCTCAACCAGCCGAAATCCCTCGCCAGCCAAACCATCGGCCAAGTCCAGCCGCTGGGCCGGGATCTTGGCCTGAACCAGCGCAAACGCATCCAGTTCAGCTACCGTAAGCGCAGGAGCCGCATCGTCAAAATGCAGTTTGGCGCTAGTGAGTTGGAAATACTCGCTTTCCCAGCCCAAAGGCTCAATATTGGCGTGGACGGACATGCAGTAAATCCAGTAAGTATTTGCCATAGCCGGTTTTGGCTAACGCCTGCGCCGAGCGTCTTACGCCATCATCATCCAGCCAGCCGTTACGCCAGGCGATCTCTTCCAGACAGGCAATCTTGAACCCCTGGCGCTTCTCTACCGTCTGCACAAAGGTACTGGCTTCGATCAGGCTGTCGTGGGTGCCGGTATCGAGCCAGGCAAAACCACGCCCCAGCAGCTCGACGCTCAGTTCGCCACGCTCCAGATACATCTGGTTGATGCTGGTAATTTCCAGCTCGCCGCGTTCGGAAGGCTTCACCTGCTTGGCGAAATCCACCACCTGGTTGTCATAGAAATAGAGACCGGTGACCGCCCAGTTGGACTTCGGCTTCAGCGGCTTTTCTTCAATCGATAGCGCGCGGAAGTTATCGTCGAACTCCACTACGCCAAAGCGCTCTGGGTCCATGACCTGGTAACCGAATACCGTGGCACCTTTCAGACCCTGGACCACGCTTTTCAGTTTCGGGCTGAAGCCCTGGCCGAAGTAGATATTGTCGCCCAGCACCAGGCAGCACGGCTCGCCGCCGATAAACTCTTCGCCAATCAGGAAGGCCTGTGCCAACCCGTCCGGGCTCGGTTGTTCGGCGTAGCTGAGGTTGATGCCAAACTCTTCACCGCTGCCCAGCAAACGGCGAAACGAGGGCAGATCTTCAGGCGTAGAGATAATCAGAATATCTCGGATCCCGGCCAGCATCAGCACCGAGAGCGGATAGTAAATCATCGGTTTATCGTAAATGGGCAGCAACTGCTTGGAGACGCCGCGGGTGATCGGGTGTAAACGCGTCCCCGACCCGCCGGCTAGAATAATACCTTTCATCGTCACTCCTGAACTTCCGCTAGCCGCACGGCGCTTATCGCCTTCCGTGCGTTCGGATGGGATTACTGGCTTAAGCCTAAACGTTCCCCGGCATAAGACCCGTCTTGCACTCGGCGCCACCAGGTCTCATTGTTCAGATACCAGGAAACCGTCTTGCGGATGCCGCTTTCAAAGGTTTCCTGTGGGCGCCAACCCAGTTCACGTTCAATTTTGCCCGCGTCGATGGCATAGCGCATATCGTGGCCAGGGCGATCTTTGACGTAGGTGATCAGATCGCGATATTTCGCCACGCCCTGCGGTTTGTGCGGTGCCAGCTCTTCCAGCAGATCGCAGATGGTCTGTACAACTTCGATATTTTTGCGCTCGTTGTGGCCGCCGATGTTATAGGTTTCCCCAATCACACCTTCGGTCACCACCTGATATAACGCCCGCGCATGGTCCTCCACAAACAGCCAGTCACGCACCTGCGCTCCGTCGCCGTAAACCGGCAGCGGTTTGCCAGAAATGGCATTAAGGATCACCAGCGGCACCAGCTTCTCTGGGAAGTGGTAAGGGCCGTAGTTGTTGGAGCAATTGGTCACGACGGTAGGGAAACCGTAGGTACGCAGCCAGGCGCGCACCAAGTGGTCGCTCGAGGCCTTGGAAGCAGAATACGGGCTGCTTGGCGCGTAAGGCGTAGTTTCGGTAAACAGATCGTCGGTGCCGTGCAGGTCACCGTACACTTCATCGGTAGAGATATGATGGAAGCGGAAAGCCTGCTTTTTCTCTGCCGCCAGCGCCTGCCAATAATGACGGGCGGCCTCCAGCATGGTGTAAGTACCCACTATGTTGGTTTCGATAAAGGCTGCCGGGCCGTCGATCGAGCGGTCAACGTGGCTTTCTGCCGCCAGATGCATCACGAAATCCGGCTGGTACTGCGCAAATACGCGGTCCAGTGCGGCACGGTCGCAGATATCTACCTGCTCGAAAGCATAGCGCTCGTTGTCCGCCACGCCCGCCAGCGACTCCAGGTTACCGGCATAGGTGAGCTTATCAACCACCACCACGCTATCGCGGGTCCCCTCGATGATATGTCTTACCACGGCAGAGCCGATAAATCCGGCCCCGCCGGTGACCAAAATACGTTTCAACGCCAGACTCCTTTGGTGTCCACGATCCAGGACTGCTTAATCTCTTCCGGCCTGATGGCCTTGAATTCTTTATGATCGACCAGCATCACGATCACATCCGCCTGCTGTAGGGCTTCAGGCAGTTTTTTCAGCGTAACGTGGCCCGCCAGTGACTTCGGCAATTGCTCAACGTTAGGCTCGACAGCCAGGGTTTCACCCACGTGCCAATCGGCAATCAGGTGGGCTACTTCAACCGCCGGGCTCTCACGCAGGTCGTCGATATTAGGTTTGAACGCCAGACCGAAGCAGGCAATTTTCACTTCAGAAGCGCGCTTGTTGGTGGCCGCCAGGCAATCTGCCACAGCTGCCTTGACTTGATCGACCACCCAGAGCGGTTTGCCGTCGTTGACCAGGCGCGCAGTATGGATCAGACGAGCCTGTTGCGGGTTCTGCGCCACGATGAACCAAGGATCAACGGCGATACAATGCCCGCCCACGCCAGGACCAGGTTGCAGAATGTTGACGCGCGGATGGCGATTAGCCAGGCGGATCAGTTCCCACACGTTAATACCCTGCTCGGCACAGATCAGCGAAAGCTCGTTGGCAAACGCGATGTTAACGTCGCGGAAGCTGTTTTCCGTCAGTTTGCACATCTCGGCGGTGCGCGAGTTGGTGATCACACACTCACCTTCGAGGAAAATCTTGTACAGCGCGCTGGCGCGCTCGGAGCATTTTGGCGTCATCCCGCCAATCACGCGGTCATTCTGGATCAGCTCAACCATCACCTGCCCGGGCAGCACGCGCTCAGGACAGTAGGCAATGTTCACGTCGGCCTGCTCACCGGCATCCTGCGGGAAGCTCAGATCGCTACGCGCCTCTGCCAACCAGAGTGACATCTGTTCGGTAGCGCCCACCGGTGAAGTAGACTCCAAGATCACCAGGTCGCCCTTTTTCAGTACCGGTGCCAATGACTTGGCGGCAGCTTCAACATAGGCCAGATCGGGTTCGTGATCCCCTTTGAACGGCGTTGGTACGGCGATCAGGAACGCATCGGCCGCCAGCGGTTTAGTCACCGCCTGCAGATAGCCGCCTTCTACCGCTTCTTTTACTACGCGATCCAAATCAGGTTCGACGATGTGAATGGCACCGCGGTTAATGGTATCTACCGCGTGCTGGTTAACATCTACGCCCACCACTTTTTTCTTGCGGGAAGCAAACGCCGCCGCCGTTGGCAAACCAATATAGCCCAGGCCAATAACTGAAATAGTGTTAAAACTCATAGTGTCACCTGATGATTCTTTAAAGCTTCGAGGATACGTTGGCAGGCATGCCCGTCACCGTATGGGTTATGCGCCCGGCTCATGGCGTGGTATTCGCCTTCGTCTGTCAATAACCGGGTTACCGCATCAACAATTTTAGCTACGTCCGTTCCCACCAGCTGTACCGTACCGGCATCTACCGCTTCTGGCCGCTCGGTGGTATCACGCATCACCAACACCGGTTTACCCAGCGATGGCGCCTCTTCCTGAATGCCGCCCGAGTCGGTCAGGATCAGATAAGATCGCGTCATCAGATAGACAAACGGCAGGTAATCCTGCGGATCGATCAGAATGATGTTATCGATCCCCTTCAAAATACGGTTGACCGGCTCGCTGACGTTCGGATTGAGGTGCACCGGATAGACCACCTGCACTTCAGGATGCTGAAGGGCAATCTCGGCCAAGGCGCTACAGATGCGCTCGAACCCACCACCGAAGCTTTCGCGGCGGTGCCCAGTCACCAGGATCAGCTTTTTATTGGCATCCAGGAAAGGATAACGCTGGTCAAGGCTGCTACGCAGCTCTGGGTTGTGCATGATGCGGTCGCGCACCCACAGCAACGCATCGATCACGGTATTGCCCGTGACGAAAATATGGTCGTCCCGCAGCGATTCACGTAACAGGTTCTGCCGTGAATTTTCGGTTGGCGAGAAGTGATACATCGCCAAATGCCCCGTCAACTTGCGGTTGGCCTCTTCAGGCCACGGAGAATAGAGATTACCGGTACGCAGGCCCGCTTCCACATGCCCCACCGGGATACGCTGATAAAACGCTGCCAGGCTGGTCGCCATGGTGGTCGTCGTGTCACCGTGAACCAACACCACGTCCGGCTTGAAGTCCTCCAGTACGCCTTTGATCCCTTCCAGAATGCGGCAGGTGATTTCACTCAGCCCCTGGCCCGGTTTCATAATATTCAGGTCGTAATCCGGTACGATTTCAAACAAACGCAGTACCTGATCCAGCATCTCGCGATGCTGTGCCGTAACGCAGACTCTTGACTCAAAGGCATCATCCTGAGCCAGAGCATGTACCAGAGGTGCCATTTTGATGGCTTCCGGTCTGGTGCCAAAAACAGTCAACACTTTCACAGCGAATCTCTTTTGGTCGGTGAAGTGCAGGCGAACCTGCAAAGTTGGGCACTCAGTGCCCAACAGCGAAATTATTATATTATTAATTAACTACGTGGCCGGCGTACCAAGGCAACGCCCGCACCAATCAGGCCACCGATTGCGCCCCACATAATCAGCCAGAATACCCGGCGTGGGCTATCACGTTTCACCGGCTCTTCCGGCGTACGTAAATAGCGGTAGGTCTGGAATTTGGCATCCAACGTCGGGCCGACGTTCAAGGTTGCTAACATGGCCCGGTTCTGATCGTAACTCACATCGTAAGCCGGGCCGGAAGCCTGTAAACCCTCCAGGCGCGCCTGCAGCATAGGTTTACCCAGCAGGAACAGATCGGAGTCTGGCAGCTGTTCGGCTGGCGTATCGGTCTGCGTACGGCTAATCCCCTGCTGCTCGGCGATTTTCAGCGCCTGCTGCACGGTCTTGAGCTCACGCTGATAAACCGCATCGGCTACCGCTTCCTGGCGCTTGACCTGTGCACTCATCGAGGTGGTACGCGCCGCCCAGGCTCCCTGGATCTCTTCATTCAGATGCTGTGCCGCACGGTGGCTGGCAAAGGCAACATACTGACGTAGCAGATGGTTGGAGTCTGGCGCAGTTTCGGCGGTCAGTTTCACACTGTCATTCAGCACTTTTTTGTCGTCGCGCGGCGTGAACTGGATATTGTTAATCAGGTCATCAAGCAACGCCGCATCGGCACGGGCATCCCCTTCCTGGCGCTGCTTGTAGTAATCGCTTTGCAACCAGAAATCACGGCGCGTGTCATAGGCGGCCAACTGCATGATAAATTCATTATAGGCTTCATCGGCGATGCCTGGCTGATCGCTGGCAACCGCAGGCAGCGTCCGCTGATCCAGGTTACGCAGGAACTGCTGCTGAGAGTAATATCCCCCCAGCGCATTCACCGTTGGCTTATCGGTGATCGCCGTGGCGCTCCACTCCTGTTTCACCAGGTAGGAAACGATCAGCGCAACGGCAGCAAACAACACCGCGAAACCGATAATCCATTTTTTGCCGCGCCACAGGGTGCAGCATAGACCGCGGATATCGAGTTCGTTATCGACCACCGGGGTATTCTTGTCAGACGTTGTTTCAGGATTCATCACTGCCCTAAAGCCTCAGGTTAAGGTACTTGCTTATTGTTCGTTGCATTCCGCAGGCGGCGCTTGAGACGTTTGATATAACGCGCGACCCGCCATGCACGTTTAATGCAATAGCCATACAAGAAGAATGCAAGCAAGAATAATGCCAACATAACCCATTCAGGTATGAAAGTCAGACGTTCGCCTATCACGCCAACCGCCGCCAACAGCGCTGCGGCCAAGGTGATGAGCACAAAAGCCTGACGAGGCGTAAAGCCCGCTCGCATAATCAAATGGTGGATGTGTTGACGGTCTGGCGAGAACGGGCTCATGCCCTTACGCAGACGGCGATACATGATGGCAATCATATCCATCAGCGGGATGGCGATAATCCACAGCGCGGTGACCGGTTTGATCGGATGGTTTGGCCCTTGTGAGCTTTGCACCAACAGCCAGATGGCGGTAAAACCGATCAGCGTACTGCCGGCGTCGCCCATAAAGACCTTATAGCGACGGCCAAGGATGCCGAGGTTGAGCAGAATATAGGGAACAATGGCCGCCAGCATCGCGAAGCACCAGAAGGCAAGCTCGCTATGGCCGCCTTGATAAAGCAGGATCCCCATCGCGCCGAACGACACGCAAGAGAGACCGCCGAGCAGGCCGTCGATACCATCGACCATGTTAAAGGCGTTAATCGCCGCCCAAACGGCAAACAGCGTCACCAAATAGCCAAACGGCCCCAACTGCATTTCCCAGCCACCAAACACATAGCCGAGGCTGCGCAGATAAAGGCCGGCAAACACCATCATGGCGATGCCGACCAGTGCCTGAATGGTGGCGCGGATCTTGACGCTAATATCGAAGCGATCGTCCAGTGCCCCGACGAATACCAGGACACCGGCGCAGGTGAGATAGAGTTTGCTGTGCGCAATCGTCTGGTCGGTGATCAGGAAGGCAAAGCAGATGCCAGCGTAAACAGAAATCCCACCCACCAACGGGATCAGCCCCTGATGACGTTTGCGGTAATTAGGCTTATCAACCAAACCAATAGGTTTTGCTGCCTTGCGAGCAACAAATAAAAAAGCCAGAGAAAACAGAAAAACAAAAAGAATTTCAGTACTCATAGTGAGTAAGTTCACGGTTAACAAATCTCTGAAGAAGATGAGGCAGCTTAACATGGGTAAAAAACCGCGCCACATGACCAAGCGACCTTTCAGTCATTTCCTATGACATAGACACTTATCAATGCCCAAAACGTGTCTTGCTTCAACGCATTAACGCAAAAAACAGGCGCAAATAAGATAAGTTCTCAATAAGTCACAAGAATAACTTACTTTCCTTTACTGTTACTTATCGTATCCGCCAAAAGCAAAAAACGCCACGACTAGGCGTGGCGTTCCTCGAATATTTTACTTATTTATGAGCGTTTCATCATGTCGAAGAATTCATCGTTGGTTTTGGTCATCGCCAACTTGTTAATGAGGAACTCCATCGCGTCGATCTCACCCATTGGGTGAATGATCTTGCGCAGGATCCACATCTTCTGCAGTTCTTCAGAGGTGGTGAGCAACTCTTCTTTACGCGTACCGGAACGGTTGTAATCGATAGCTGGGAACACGCGTTTCTCGGCGATTTTACGCGCCAGATGCAGTTCCATGTTACCCGTACCTTTAAACTCTTCGTAGATCACTTCGTCCATCTTCGAACCGGTATCGACCAGTGCGGTAGCGATGATGGTCAGGCTGCCGCCTTCCTCAACGTTACGAGCCGCACCGAAGAAACGCTTCGGACGATGCAGGGCGTTAGCATCCACACCACCGGTCAGCACTTTGCCTGAGGCAGGTACTACGGTGTTGTAGGCACGCGCCAGACGGGTGATGGAGTCCAGCAGGATGATCACGTCTTTTTTGTGTTCGACCAGGCGCTTGGCCTTCTCGATCACCATTTCGGCAACCTGTACGTGGCGGGATGCAGGTTCGTCGAAGGTAGAAGCGATAACTTCGCCTTTTACCAGACGTTGCATCTCGGTCACTTCTTCCGGACGTTCGTCGATCAGCAACACCATCAGCACGCAGTCTGGATGGTTGTATGCGATGCTCTGCGCAATGTTTTGCAGCAGCATGGTTTTACCGGCTTTCGGCGGTGCCACAATCAGGCCACGCTGGCCACGACCGATTGGCGCTGCCAGATCCAGTACGCGAGCCGTCAGATCTTCGGTAGAGCCGTTGCCGCGCTCCATACGCAAACGTGAGTTGGCGTGCAGCGGCGTCAGGTTTTCGAACAGGATCTTGTTACGGGCGTTTTCCGGTTTGTCGTAGTTGACTTCGTTAACTTTCAACAGGGCAAAATAGCGCTCGCCTTCTTTTGGCGGACGAATCTTACCGGAAATGGTGTCACCTGTGCGGAGGTTGAAGCGGCGGATTTGGCTGGGAGAAACGTAGATATCGTCGGGGCCTGCGAGGTAGGAACTGTCTCCGGAACGGAGGAAACCAAATCCATCCTGCAATATCTCCAGCACGCCATCACCGAAGATATCTTCTCCGCTTTTCGCATGTTGCTTGAGTATAGAGAAGATAATGTCCTGTTTGCGCAGGCGGGCCAGGTTTTCCAGCCCCATATTTTCGCCGAGAGTAATCAGCTCAGAAACCGGCGTATTCTTTAATTCGGTAAGATTCATAGTGGGGGTTCTTAAACTCGGGGTGTGTCTCGAACTAGTATCGTGAATGGTATGGCAGCGTGTTATACCCATTACCTTTCAAGCTACAACGTGAAATTCATAGGGTATGCGTGCCTGTTACTGGACGTTCGATCGCCGGGCTGCTGGGCTGCCGCAGTAAGAAATGGCTTAGCTGGGGCGCACACGCTGACGGTTTAAGATCGAAGGTGCCTTAAAACTGATTTTTTGTAAAACCGCTTGATCGTCAAAACACGGGCTCGGTTCACAGTAAAATGCTAGTGCCGATGGTTCAACGTAGAGTAATGCTTAGATTCAGACTCTTTAGATTTAATACTTATGGCAAGTTCAGAATGCAGTATGGTTAAACTTAACACGCTTCTTGGCAGGCGTCTAGCGGTGAATGAAAATCCCCCTCCAGACGCCCGTCACGGGGCTTCCCGCCCTAATTACAGATTCGCGTCCAGGAACTCTTTGAGCTGGCCCTTGGACAGCGCGCCGACCTTGGTCGCTGCCACTTCACCGTTCTTGAACAACAACAGCGTCGGGATGCCGCGGATGCCGTATTTAGGCGCGGTAGCCGGGTTTTGATCGATGTTCAGTTTGGTAATGGTCAACTTGCCGGCGAACTCTTCGGCAATCTCGTCGAGGATCGGAGCAATCATCTTGCACGGACCACACCATTCAGCCCAGAAATCGACCAGGATTGGCCCTTCGGCTTTCAGCACATCGGAATCGAAGCTGTCGTCAGTCAGGTGAATAATTTTATCGCTCATGTTCTACTCCACAGGATTGGGTCTACCTTGTTGGTGTAGCATCAAACCAACTCAGGTGATTTTATTTCACCGTTTTTATTTCAACGGATATGCTTTCGTAAAGCAATAGTTAGCTGATATTCTACCACACTATGAGCAAAACACACTTGACCGAACAGAAGTTTTCCGACTTCGCCCTGCACCCGTTAGTCCTTGAAGCCCTTGAGAAAAAAGGGTTTCACAACTGCACGCCCATCCAGGCGTTAGCATTGCCGCTCACCCTCAGTGGGCGCGACGTTGCAGGTCAGGCGCAAACCGGTACCGGAAAGACGCTGGCATTTTTAGCGTCTACTTTTCACTATTTGCTGTCCCACCCGGCGAAAGAAGGTCGCCAGACCAACCAGCCGCGCGCCTTGATCATGGCGCCTACGCGTGAACTGGCGGTGCAGATCCATTCCGATGCAGAAGCTCTGTCGCAGTCTACCGGGTTGAAGCTTGGCCTGGCCTACGGCGGCGATGGCTATGACAAACAGCTGAAAGTGCTGGAAAGCGGCGTAGATATTCTGGTGGGAACCACCGGCCGTTTAATCGACTACGCCAAACAAAATTATATCGATCTGGGTGCTATCCAGGTTGTGGTGCTCGATGAAGCCGACCGCATGTACGATCTGGGCTTTATCAAAGATATCCGCTGGCTGTTCCGCCGTATGCCTGCGGTCGATCAACGCCTGAACATGTTGTTCTCTGCCACCCTGTCCTATCGCGTACGCGAGCTGGCCTTTGAGCAGATGAACAATGCCGAATATGTGGAAGTTGAACCGGAACAGAAAACCGGCCACCGCATTCAGGAAGAGCTGTTCTACCCTTCCAACGAAGAAAAGATGCGCCTGCTGCAGACGCTGATCGAGGAAGAGTGGCCGGACCGCTGCATCATCTTCGCCAACACCAAGCACCGCTGTGAAGACATCTGGGGCCATCTGGCTGCCGACGGTCACCGCGTTGGCCTGCTGACCGGCGACGTGGCGCAGAAAAAACGCCTGCGTATTCTGGACGATTTCACCAAGGGTAACCTGGATATCCTGGTCGCCACCGATGTCGCCGCACGCGGCCTGCATATCCCGTTGGTGACTCACGTCTTCAACTACGATCTGCCGGACGACTGCGAAGACTACGTGCACCGCATTGGCCGTACTGGCCGCGCGGGCGAAAGCGGTCACTCCATCAGCCTGGCCTGTGAAGAGTACGCGCTTAACCTGCCAGCCATCGAGACTTATACCGGCCACAGCATTCCTGTGAGCAAGTACAACAGCGATGCGCTGCTGAGCGATCTGCCAGCACCGAAGCGCCTGGTGCGCCCACGAGGCAACAACGGCCCACGCCGTAACTCTTCCGCGCCACGTCGTGGTGGTGCGCCACGTAACAACCGTAAACGTTCGGGCTAATAGACGACTATGCCAGGTTCCAGCACCCTCTATGCCGCCATCGATCTGGGTTCCAACAGTTTCCATATGTTGGTGGTACGTGAGGTGGCTGGCAGTATCCAGACGCTGGCTCGCATCAAGCGCAAAGTGCGCCTGGCGGCCGGGCTGGATCAGCACAATCACCTGTCACAGGAAGCTATGCAGCGCGGCTGGCAATGTCTGCGGCTGTTCTCGGAACGCCTGCAGGATATCCCGCGCGATCAAATTCGGGTCGTCGCCACCGCAACGCTGCGCCTGGCTAATAACGCAGCCGAGTTCTTGCAAACCGCCGAAACTATCCTTGGCTGCCCCGTTCAGGTCATCAGCGGCGAAGAAGAAGCCCGCCTGATTTACCACGGCGTTGCCCATACCACAGGCGGCCCGGATCGGCGTCTGGTGGTCGATATCGGGGGTGGCAGCACGGAGTTGGTCGTAGGTACAGGGGCGCAGGCCGCGCAGCTGTATAGCCTTTCAATGGGCTGTGTCACCTGGCTCGAACGCTTCTTCAGCGATCGTAATCTGGAGCGGGATAACTTCGAAGCCGCCGAACAGGCCGCGCGTGAAATGGTGCGGCCGATCGCCCCACAACTTCGTCAACATGGCTGGCAGATTTGCGTCGGCGCCTCCGGTACCGTGCAAGCGCTACAGGAAATCATGGTGGCGCAGGGGATGGACGAACGTATTACCCTGCCCAAGCTGCGGCAGTTGAAACAACGCGCCATTCAGTGTGGCAAGCTGGAAGAGCTGGAAATCGAAGGGCTGACGCTGGAACGTGCCTTGGTGTTCCCAAGCGGCCTGTCGATACTGCTGGCCATTTTCCAGGAGTTAGGCATTGAAAGCATGACGCTGGCCGGTGGCGCTCTGCGCGAAGGGCTGGTGTATGGCATGCTGCATCTGCCGGTCGAGCAGGATATCCGCAGCCGTACGTTACGTAACCTGCAACGCCGTTACCTATTGGATATCGAGCAGGCCGAACGCGTCAGCCAGTTAGCCGCGAACTTCTGTTTGCAAACCACCAACGAATGGCAATTGGATACGCGATGTCGTGAGCTACTGCATGCGGCCTGCCTGATCCACGAAATCGGCCTGAGCGTCGATTTCAAACAGGCTCCTCAACACGCCGCCTATCTGGTCAGCCATCTTGATTTACCCGGCTTTACCCCGGCGCAGAAAAAACTGTTAGCCACCCTGCTGCAAAACCAGAGCAATGCCCTCGATCTGCCGCTACTGAGCCAACAAAACGCCGTGCCGCCCCGCGTGGCACAGCGCATGTGTCGTCTGTTGCGTCTGGCCATCATCTTTGCCAGCCGCCGCCGTGACGATACCCTGCCCGCGGTACGCCTGCGTGCCAACGATGAAGAGTTGCATGTGATTTTGCCGCACGGCTGGTTAGAGCGACATCCGCTGCGCGCAGAGGCGCTGGATCAGGAAAGCCACTGGCAGAGCTATGCCCACTGGCCGCTGTTTTTGGAAGAGCAGTCCTAAGAGAATTCCCCCCTTTTCTGCAACAGTCTCTTTAACCGTTTTATGTGAAAGCGCAACTCAATGGCTGGCTTCGTCCTAAGAGGTAGCGTGGTAACAAGGCTAATTAAAGAGACTTTTAATGACTCCCTATGTTATTAAAGAATAGTTTAATAACGCACAATCTTATTAAAGGGGGTTTTAATGAAGCGTATTTCTGGTCGATTTGTGACACCTCAGAGTCATCAGGAAACAGTCAATGCCTTCGTACCTGCGCCTTTACCACCAACTGCTCCGCCCATTGTTGCCAAATCCTATCAGGAACTCAATAATCGAGCTGAATTGGCTTTAGCTAGACTATCGGCTATGTCCGGTCTGGTTACATCTGGAGAATGGTTAATTTAAAGCACTAGAGAATGCGGGGATACTGGTGGAAACTACAGGTCGAGTGAGAGGTAAAAGCTATGTCTATCAGGCCTACGTAGATACTTTACGTAATGAGTAATAGCAACAGGGCGTTTTCGCGCCCCGAACCTCAGCTACCGCCCTTGGCCTTGGCCAACATCGCCTTCACGCTGGCCAAATGGCTCTGGCCTTTCTCCATACGCTCCTGCGGGCTAACTACTTTGCGTTCAGTCTCCCAGGCCAGATCGTCCTGCGGCAGTTCCAACAGGAAACGGCTGGGTTCAGGCCGCACCAACTCACCGTATTGGCGACGTTCGCGACACAGGGTGAAAATCAGCTCCTTCTGGGCGCGGGTGATCCCCACATAGGCCAAACGCCGTTCTTCATCGACATTATCCTCGTCAATGCTGCTCTGATGCGGCAATAACCCCTCTTCCATCCCCACCAGGAACACATAGGGGAATTCCAGCCCCTTGGAAGCATGCAGGGTCATCAGCTGTACCTGATCCAGCTCTTCATCGCTTTCGCCACGCTCCATCATGTCACGCAACGTAAAGCGCGTGACCACCTGGGTCAGCGTCATCGGTTCGTCCAGATCGTTGCCTTCCAGCATCTCGGTCATCCAGCCAAACAGCGTGTTGACGTTTTTCATACGCATTTCGGCCGCTTTCGGGCTGGGCGAGGTTTCAAACAACCAACTTTCATAGTCGATGCCGCGGATCAGATCGCGCACCGCTGCCACCGGCTCACGCTCTACCATCTGGATGATACCTTCCATCCAGTGGGTGAAACGCTGTAAAGACTCCAGCCCCCGGCCTGTCAGATACTGGCCCAGTCCAAGATCGAAGCTGGCGTGGAACAGGCTCTTGTTACGCTGATTGGCCCACTCCCCCAACTTTTGCAGCGTCGCCGGGCCGATTTCCCGCTTCGGCGTATTAACGATACGCAGGAAGGCGCTGTCGTCTTCCTGGTTGGTCAAAACCCGCAGATAGGCCAGCAAATCCTTGATTTCCGGGCGCGAGAAGAACGACGTGCCGCCAGAAATCTTGTACGGAATGCGGTTCTGCATCAGCATTTTTTCAAACACACGCGACTGGTGGTTTCCGCGATAGAGTATCGCATAGTCGCCGTAATTGGTTTTCTTCACAAAGTGATGGGCGATCAGTTCCCCCACCACCCGCTCGGCCTCGTGATCTTCATTGTTGGCCGTGACCACCTTCAACTCTTCGCCGTAGCCCAGTTCCGAGAACAGGCGTTTTTCAAAGACGTGCGGGTTGTTGGCAATCAGGATATTGGCGGCCTTCAGAATACGTTCGCTGGAACGGTAGTTCTGCTCAAGCTTGATCACCTGCAACGCCGGAAAATCTTCCTTTAGCAGTACCAGGTTCTGCGGACGCGCACCGCGCCAGGAGTAGATCGACTGATCGTCATCCCCCACCACGGTAAAGCGTGCGCGGTTACCCACCAGCAGTTTCACCAGTTCGTACTGGCTGGTGTTGGTGTCCTGATATTCATCCACCAGCAGATAGCGGATACGGTTCTGCCAGCGCTCACGCACCTCCTCATTACGCTGTAGCAACAAGGTGGGCAGCAGGATCAGATCGTCAAAATCCAGTACGTTACAGGCTCTCATATGGTCGTGATACAACCCGTAGCAGTGGGCGAACAGCTTGTCCTTCTCTGAGCGCGCCAGCCCCATTGCCCGCTGCGGATCCACCAGATCGTTCTTCCAGTTGGAAATGGTCGAGATCAGCTGTGCCACCAGCGTCTTGTCGTTTTCCAGCCACTTCTCGGTCAGTTCTTTCAACAACGCGAGCTGGTCTTGATCGTCAAACAGCGAGAAGTTGGACTTCATCCCCAACGCGGCATATTCGCGTTTTATCACTTCCAGCCCCAGCGTATGGAAGGTGGAGATCATCAGGCCACGCGACTCTTTGCGCCCCATGGTTTGCGCCACACGCTCTTTCATCTCACGCGCCGCCTTGTTGGTAAAGGTTACGGCGGCAATATGCCGGGCCTGATAGCCACATTGGTGGATCAGGTGGGCGATTTTATTGGTGATCACACGCGTTTTGCCGGAACCGGCACCGGCCAGTACCAGGCAAGGCCCGGTAACGAATTCGACGGCTTGTTGTTGGCTGGGGTTTAATCGCATGGCGCTTTATTGCTCAATATTGGAGTGCAGGGGAGAAGGATTGTAGCAGAAAGCGCCGCTCAGATTTATACCCGTCGCCTAGCTACAACTCGAAATTCATAGGGTAAAGCAGGTATAATGGCGAAAAATTCTGCACGACTGATTGGATTATTAAGATGGCAAAGACCGCTAGCGCGCTACACATCCTGGTGGATAACGAAACACTAGCCAACGAGCTGTTGGCCAAACTCAAGCGCGGCGTCAGCTTTGACACGCTGGCGCGCAAATACTCAAGCTGCCCGTCAAAGCGCAACGGCGGCTCCCTGGGTGAATTTAATAAGGGGACGATGGTCGCTGCCTTCGATAAGGCAGTGTTCAGCATCCCGTTGCTCAAGCCCTATGGCCCGGTGAAAACCCAGTTCGGCTATCACATCATCAAGGTACTGTATCGCAACTAGGCCCCTCACCCTAACCCTCTCCCACAGGGAGAGGGGACCGATCGAGTTAGGCTGATAATGTCGTGTTCCTTCTGAGCACCGGCTGACTCACCTTGGTTTCGTTGATTTCTCTGCGTAATACCTGCCTTTCTTTTTACTCCCAACTCTCCGAAGCTGCACGGCCTAACCAGGCTCTCCGGGCAGCTCCCTCTCCCCGTGGGAGAAACGGGCTGTGGCATCAGGTACAACTCGGTTAAAGTCTACCCGCCTTTGGATGGGTAATTAAAGTGTCTTTAAACATACAAGGGGACCGATCGAGTTAGGCTGATAATGTCGTGTTCCTTCTGAGCACCGGCTGACTCACCTTGGTTTCGTTGATTTCTCTGCGTAATACCTGCCTTTCTTTTTACTCCCAACTCTCCGAAGCTGCACGGCCTAACTAGGCTCTCCGGGCAGCTCCCTCTCCCTGTGGGAGAGGGTTGGGGTGAGGGGCAATGATTACTGTGCACTGGCTTCCGGTGCTGCGGTAGCCGCATCCACCGGTTTTGGCTCTTCGCTCACCACGGCCGGTGCTGGCGCCATGATCCCGTTATAGGTTTCCTGGAGCTGCTTCATATTCATCTCCGGCTCCCCCTTCGGCTGTAACAGCACCAAGGTGGCATCCTGCGACAGTTGCAGCTTCAGTTCCTGATTCAGCGATTCCAGCGTCAGTGACGACAAGAAGGCCTGACGCAGCTTCTGGTATTGCTCCGGAGCGATATCCACCACGCCACTTTGCTGTGAACGCAGACGCTGGCTCATCAGCACATCGGTGTCGGTGCGGGCATAGGTGGCAAACAGTTTGCTCAACTGATCGGTTTTCTGTGCCAGCAAGGCATTGAACTCATCCTGAGACAGGCCGTTGTTACGCACATTAGCCAATTCGCGGGCAATAAAGGCCAGGCCGTTGTTCAGATTATCATTCGGTGAATTCAGATGGATCGCACACTGGGCGCGTTGATACTGCACCCGGCAGTCGAAGCCCAGCTTGATGTTTTTCTGCTCGCTCTTTTGCAGCACCTGCTGAATGTGCCAGAACAGGGCTTCACGGGCCATATCACTGCGCCAGTAACGGCTCAGGCTTTGCGAATCGCGAATCGGATGCCATGGCGTATCCCACATGATCGACAGCGTATCCTGCTTCACCTGATCGCTGATCAGACTGACCGGCTGCGGCGGCAGTGGAGTCAGGGTTGGCATGGTTGCCGGCGCTTCGCGCTTGCCTTGGAGAGGCGAGAACGCCTTGTTGATCTGTTCGGTCAGGCTACGGCTATCAACTTTACCCACCACGTACAACGTCATGACGTCCGGGGTATACCATTGCTGGTAAAATTTCTGCAGCTGTTCGATATTGACCGGCCGCTTGACCGGTTGGCCCGGATCGTGTGCCAGTAGCGTTGAGCCTTTCAGGCGATAACGCCACCAGCTGTCTTTGGGATCCGGCGGGAAGATACCGATAGGATCCATATTGGAGTTCATCACCGCTTCTACCGTTGGCTCATCGATAGCCAGCTTACCCGTGGTATCTGCCAGCCAGGCCAGCGCCTCTTTCAACAGATCGGGGCGATTATTGGGCAGGCTCAGGTTGTAGATGGTGAAATCATAAGAGCTAATGGCTGGCGGCAATGGCCGTTCACTGTCCACGCTCTGTTGCCACAGCGACTGGAGCTGAGGCTGGGTAAAACTCTCGCTGCGCGTAATCGCAATACGCGGCAGCAAATGGGCAAAACCGATCTGCTGGGCAGATTCCACCAGCGATCCGGTATTGACCATCAACCTTAACTCAACGCGATCGCTCGGGCGCTGTGGTGTATCAAGGATCTGCCAAGAAAAACCGTTATTCAGCTGCCCCTGCTGCCAGGCAGGATCAGGTTGTAGCGCTTCAGCGTGCACGCTGCCGTTGGCCGCAACCAACAGCAGCCCACCCACTAAAAGACGAATTCTGGTGCCCTGCATGTGAACCCCTACTTAATGACTAGCCAATTTTTTATGCAAATACGGATATTCCGTTCATTGGAATATAAGGCATCGTCTCGCCACGATGTTAACGAGTACGGCCTGAACTGTGCGTGGCACAGCAACGATCACACCCTGAGTTTCACCGTAGGGCGGAAAGCGCAAAGTGTACCATTCTGTTAGACCGCGCGCCTTGGCGGATGTCACTCATCACAGTGAAAAATAATAGCTGTAGGGTGTTATGGAGAAAAAATGAACAAGAAGCAAGGGGAAATGACATCAGCTGCCATGGCAGCCGATGTTGAAGGCAGGAAAAAACTCAGGCAGAAGGCAGCTGTTTGTCAGTAGAAACCTTATCTGTTCTGTTATTCAGCACGTCTTGCAGCTGCTTTTCATCCAGTTGGTTACACCATTTGGCCACCACTATCGTCGCCACGCCGTTACCAACCAGGTTGGTCAAGGCGCGGGCTTCGGACATAAAGCGGTCGATACCGAGGATCAGGGCCAGACCGGCCAGCGGTAAATGCCCTACCGCCGAAATGGTCGCTGCCAGTACGATAAAACCACTGCCGGTCACCCCTGCTGCCCCTTTAGAGGAGAGCAGCAGCACCACCAACAAGGTCACCTGATGCATGATGTCCATATGGGTGTTGGTGGCCTGGGCGATAAACACCGCCGCCATCGTCAGATAGATCGAAGTGCCGTCAAGGTTGAACGAGTAGCCCGTCGGGATCACCAGACCCACTACCGATTTCTTGCACCCCAGATTTTCCATTTTATCGAGCATGCGTGGCAGCACCGATTCGGAAGACGAGGTCCCCAGTACGATCAACAGCTCTTCTTTGATATAGCGAATAAATTTGAAGATGCTGAAGCCGTTGTAGCGAGCAATCGAGCCCAACACCACCACCACAAACAGTAAGCAGGTGACATAGAAGCAGACAATCAGTTGGCCCAGTTGCAGCAGGGTGCCCACACCGTATTTACCGATAGTGAACGCCATGGCACCAAAGGCCCCCAGCGGTGCCAGGCGCATGATCATGTTGATGATGCCGAAGATCACGCGGGAGAAGCTGTCGATGACGTTAAAGATCACCTGGCCTTTCTCACCCAGGCGATGCAGGGCAAAACCGAACAGCACCGCAAACAGCAGCACCTGCAAGATGTTGCCGCTGGCAAAGGCACCCACCACGCTTCCCGGGATAATATCCAACAGGAAAGGCACGAGCCCCTGCTCAGAAGCCTTCTCGGCATAGACCGCCACCGCTTTAGCATCCAGCGTTCCCGGATCGACGTTCATCCCGGCACCGGGTTGCACCACGTTCACGATCACCAGGCCGATCAGCAACGCAATGGTACTGACGATTTCAAAGTACAGCAGGGCTATCGCCCCGGTACGGCCCACGGCCTTCATGCTCTCCATGCCCGCGATACCGGTCACCACGGTACAGAAGATCACCGGAGCGATAATCATTTTGATTAATTTAACAAATCCATCGCCCAGGGGTTTCATCTGGGCACCGAGTTCAGGGTAGAAATGGCCAAGCAGGATCCCCAGCGTAATCGCTGTTAACACCTGAAAATAGAGGCTCTTAAATATAGTTGTTTTCATTAGCACATCCTTTGGGGGGGACAACGCGGCAGGCGGGCAATCACTCGTCCGTCCTGTTTATCGCTTGCGCGGAAAATAACACCCCCATAACAACATGGAAATAAATTGTTGCCGTAGTACAGGCATATTGGTGTGAATTTAAGAGCTGAAACGCGTCAGTCAGTGTACAAGTTCCAGCGTTACGGAAGCTTTTCTTTGCATTAACTCAGAATAGGTAGCGGTAGAAACTAGTTTTTGACAGGGAAATAAAGCGGCCTCTCCCGCCTGAAAAGTACCAGGAGGGAGGATAAAAAATCAGCGCTTGGTAAAACAGGTCACGCTTTGGCAACGGAGGCAAACCGCGCTTCAAACTCCTTGCGGGGTAAAGGCTTGGCAAACAGGAAGCCCTGGCCAGTGCGAATGCCGTGCTGTAACAGCCAGTCTCGCTGCGCCGTGGTTTCCACCCCTTCCGCCATTACCGGCAGATGAAGCACCTCGGAAATCGAGCTGACGATCCGCACCATCGCATCGTCCTCCGGCAGCCCATCAATAAAGCTTTTGTCGATTTTAATCAGATCAATTGGCAAGGATTTCAAACGATTGAGGTAATTCAGGCTGGCATAGCCCATGCCAAAGTCATCCAAGGCGATCGACACACCTAAATCATGCAATTCCCGTAGCAGTTCCAACGCCCCATCAAGGTCGTGGATACGCACCGTCTCAGTGATTTCCAGCAGCAGCTTATGCGGGTCGATCTGGTGTTCGTCCAGCAGCCGTTTCAACTGAGGCACAAAGTCTTTATGCTGCAGCTGGATCGGCGAAATATTTACCGCCAACGGCAACGTGATGCCCTGGGATTGCCACGCGGCCAGAATACGACATGACTCTTCCAGCACCCAGTTACCCAATGGCACGATCACGTCCAACTCCTCCGCCAGCGGGATCACATCCGCCGGGAGAATAATCTGTCCGTCGGGCAGTTGCCAACGCAGCAGAGCTTCCGCGCCGGTCACCTGATTGGTTTGCATATCCCACTGCGGTTGCAGGAATAGTGCAAACTGACGTTGCTCAATGCCCAGCAGGATCTCGCTTTCCTGCGTCAGACGCTTTTGGGTTTTTTCGGTCAGGCAGGGCTCGAAGAACAGGATCTGATTTTTACCCTCACGATGCGCCGACATCATGGCCGAGGTGGCACTACGCAGCAGTTGCTCCGCGCTTTCCCCCGAATTGGGATAATGGGCAATACCGATACTGGCGCTTGGCCGCAGCGGCATCTTCTGTTGCAGGTTCAGCGGTGCATTGATGGCCACCATCACTCTTCTGGCCAACTGCATGGCGTGAATGGGCTGCTCAATATTTTTCGCCAGGATGGCAAACTCGGCATTGCTCAGCTGTGCCAGCACGCAGTCCACACCGATAACCTGACGCAGTTTTTTCGCCAGCGTCAGCAACAGTGCTTCACGCATGGATGGGTTCAGCGCGCCGGAGGCTTCATGCAGGGTTTCGATCCCCACGACCAACAGATTAAAGCGCGCTGGCCGCATACTGGCAGCAATATGCTGTTCAAGCAGCGCGGCAAACAGCACCGGATTGGGTAATTCGGTCATCGAGTTATGGGTACTCAGGCGGCTCATGGCGGTATGCGCCTTGGCCAGCGTTTGCTGGTTGCGATTATAATTGCGCACCAGCAAGCCTAATTCATCGTCCTGATGTTGGGCTGGCAACATCAGTTGGTGGTAAGGGAGATCTTCCTGAGGGACATTTTCCAGTTCGCGCGCCATGGCTCGCAATGGATAAACCAGCAGCCGGTTCATGCACCAGCTAACGGCGATCGACAGGATCAGCGCCAACAGCAGATAGGTCGACAACATGGTCGATAGCGTGCTGAGGATAAACTGATACATGCGGTACGAATCGGCTTGCAACACCAGATAGGCCAGCGGCTGAGGATTGGCAGGCACCCGTTCAAGCGAATAGAGCGGCACCGAAATCTGTACCGGCAGCTCAAAGATACGCGCCACTAGCGCAGGGACCGGGCGTTCCGGCGGGAAATTGGCATGCAGCGCCTGAAACTCGTTAGGCAGGACGATATCCGCTCGGGTGAGGATCCCCACCGGCTGCAGAGAGTTGAGCACGCGTTTGGTTTCCGGCACATCCATCCGCAGCACGGCTTCTGCCAGCGGCTGACGCACGGCCTGGGCCACATTCTCCAACTGCTGGGCATAGTCATCTCTGCGCTGCTGCACAAAGTGGAATAGCTGGATCACGATGAAGATACAGATCGTCACCAGTGCCACACCAGACACCGCCGCCATCTGCTTAATCGTTAATGAACGCCTGACCCGCAAAAACCTGCACTCCTAGATTAATCAATGACGCCCCTCACCCTGACCCTCTCCCACAGGGCGAAGGGAGTGAATGTGCTAAAACCTAACTCTTGTGCCTGACCGCAGCGCCGTATCAGTTCCTGCAAGGAGGGGCTGGGTAAGGGGAAATATTGCTTGCTGGGTAAGCGGCTTGAGTATACTCGATTGCCCCACGTGTTTACCTTACCAACCGCTTGGTGGCAGCAGGAAAAGCGCGGGTTTCGGTATTATCCTAGCCGGAATAGCCACAGGGTAGCAAAACTACCCTGTGGGCGACACCACGAATCGACCAATTTCACGTTACTTGAAGTCGGCGTACGGCGTCAGCGGCTGCGGTGGCAGATCGAGATCGCCCTGCCAACCGGCGAGCGAATAACGCAGATAAATCAACGCATGGCTCGGGGTATAGTCTTTAGCCTGTTGAATATCGATGCCGGCCCCCAGCGTCCAATGGGAACTGAGGCGGCGCTCGATCAGGGCTCGCAGCGTATAACCTACGCCGGAGGAGGAGCCACCGCTTTCCACCGCGTCCTTGTCTGGCAGAGAATCTGGGATCAGTCCTTGCAGGGGATAGCGTTTTTCATCGTTGGTTTTCGAGTGCGAAATCGACACCGAGCCCCCCACTTCCCACGACCAGTTTTCCGTGCGCTGGCGATAGTTCACCGGCACCGCCAGCGAAACATATTGCTGCGGGCTGTAATAACCCCCCTGCCCAAGAGAGTAACCGCTCAAGTCCTTCTGATAGTGCCAGAGCATGGTACTCAGCCCAACGGTGGCGCGGCGGTTATCTTCGTTTATCACCTTATAGTAATAACCGGCCATCAAGCGCTGGCGCTGGTTATCCTCGACATTCTGGCCGGTAAGCTGATGAGCACTGAGATCGGCCCACACGCCGTTGGCTTCACCGCGATCGTAGCTGGCACTCAGGTTGATACCGGTAGCACGCACGCCACCCCAGGTAGTGCCGGTGTTCGGATCGCGCGTCCCGCCGAAGGCCAACAGCGAGCTGGTAATCGGCCGCCGCGAGGCGCCCAGCGTCCAACCGATATGGTTCCAGTCGCCGCTATAGGCCACGCCGCCGACCCAGTCCACCACTTCAAATCCCATCGGGGTGGTGCCGATATCGGTTTGCCAATGGTCGTTGGCCCAACCGGCCGCCACGCTGGTGCCGGTGGTTTTTTGCCGTTCGTCACCGCGGCAACCCTGTGTGTTACAGGTGCCAAAGGTTTCGAAGTACTTGCCGTTATTATCGGTCGAGAAACTGCCCGCATTCAGTTGGACGGTGTCGGAACGCAGGAACGCCCGGCCGTCATACAGCGGCATATCCACCTGCAACATGGTGTCATGCGCCTGATAATCCGAGATGCCACCGGTGCCGCTCGAACGCCAGTAGTCGTGATCGAGCGTGACCCTGACGTCCTGTTGGCGATAGAGATCGGCGGCATCGGAGCGAATGCCGCGTTTTAGCCAGTCATCCGTCGCGTTATTGCGGGTCAGACGGGTATAACCGTCATTATCCTCAGGTACCGTTGGCGCAATACCGCTGGCCACCATCGCCTGGCGATAATCCTGCTGCGCCGGTTGAGGTTGCAACTGCTTTTGCTCCAGCCTGGCGGCATCACGATATACCAAGGCTTTAGCCTGCCCCGGCGGCTCTTGCTGGGCGGCCACTTTTAACTGTTTGAAAATATCGGTCGCTTTCTGCGGTTCACCCACTGCCGTCCAGGCATTAGCAACACGGCGCTGGCCATTGATCGACTCATCCGGTTGCGCTGGTGCCGTTTGCAGCCGTTGGCGTGCCTCGCTCAGCTGACCTTGCGCCACATAGGCTTCGATTTCGCCCAACCGTGCATCCGGATTATTCGGCTCACGCGCACGCACCCGCTGATAATCCGCCAGTGCCTCGTCATATGCTCCCCGCTCCAGTGCCCAGTCTGCCAAGGTCAGGTCGATGCGCGTTGCCGGGGGCTGCTGGCGCAGATAGGCGATTGCTGCGGGTTCATCACCGGCTGTTCGGAGCCGTTCGGCATGATCGAGCGTGGCCTGCATCTGCAAGCGCTGGGCCATTTCACGCATCCCGTCGTTCCACTGCGCTTTGGGCAATGTATTCAACTGGGCCAACGCCTGGTTATCACGATCGCTGCCAGCCAGGTACAGCGCATAGGCGTAAACCTGCTGCGGATCGCCGGACTTCTTCGCGGCCAGTTGACGCATCAGCACGTCGGCCTGCTGCGGTTGCCCGGCCTGACGCAACGTTTGCGCATAGTGATAGGTCAGCCAGACGTCATCAGGATCCTTCTGGTGCGCCTGCCGGTACTTTTCCGCCGCCTCTGGCCACTGCTGGCGCTGTGCCAGTTCGTCGGCCTGCTGTTTGAGCATATCCAGTTGCAGCCCGTCGAGGGTGCTGCGCAGCTTGTTCTGCTGCCCGCGAGGCAGACCATTAAGGTAGGCCAGCGCTTTTTGTGGCGACTGCCGCTGGTAGATATTCACCAAGCCCCGCACCGCGCTACCGCTGGCCGGATCCAGACGCAGAGCCTGCTGATAATAGCGCTCGGCGGCAGCATCATCCTTACGGGCTACGGCAACGTCGCCCAGGCCGATCAACGCATCGCTGTCGCCGTTATCAATCTGCCGTGCCTGCTGGTACTGTTGCTGTGCCAACGGCAGGTTATTGGCCTTTAACGCCTTGTCGCCCGCATCGATCGCCAGCCAGTAACGGGTGGTTTTGATCAGGCTCTGCCATTTGCTGCTGTCGTAGTTATCCTTGTCCGCCTTCTGCGCCTGCTGGAACAGGCTCAAGGCCTGCTGCCGGTTGCCGGCACGGGAATAGGCCAGGCCAAGTGCGCCAAGCACTTCGGCATCATTAGGCGCACTCGATAACGCTTTTTTCAGTTCCGGGATTGCCGCACGACCGCCGCCTTTATTCACCTGCGCCAGCCCGGTCATGCGCGCGCGATAGGCCGGATCGGCCAACAGCGTCCGCTGGCGGGCCAGTTCCTGCTGTGCGCCAAGCGCCTGCTCACCGCTTTCAAACACGCCGAGGAAGCGGTTCAACGCTGCCACGCTCTGCGGGCTGACCGGCAACGCTTTGACCTGTTCCAACCACAAATCCGCCGCAGAGCTGCGGCCTGCGGGATCGGCCGCCACTTGCTGTAACAACTCATAGGCCTGAGCGTCGCGATCCTGGCTGAACAGCATCCGCGCCAGCGCCATGCGCAGCGTGATGTTGCCGGGATATTGCCGATCCAGCGCCTGTAGTTGCTGTGTCGCTGCTAATTCCTGGCCGGGTAGCCTGGCCACCAGACGCCAATACTCCACCGCCAGATCGAGCGTTGGCAGATTACCGTGGAACAGTTCATCGTACTGAGCTTTTGCCTCTGGCAAGCGCCCTGCGGCCGCCATCAGGCGTGCCTGTTGCAGCTTCTGGCGGGTTTCCGGCTGGGTCAGTAGCATGTTCATTTCTGCCTGGCGGAACACCGGCGATTGCGGTGCCACCCCCTTCAGCTTATCCAGCTGTTGCTGCGCCAAAACCTGATTACCCTGCCGCAGGGCCAGGCGCATACGCGCCGCTATCACGTCAGGGTTATTCGGGTCCATCAGCTCAAGCCGATACAGCGATTGACGCACCAGCTCATCTTTGTTGCTGGCTTCGCCGATGCGCACCTGCTCCAGCAGCCATTGCTCCGGGGCAACGCTCTCGGCACTCTGCGCCTGTGGCAACAGAGCCAGGCTTAAAGGAAACAGGCTTAGCCAGCCTAGTGTGAAGTTGCGCATTGGCTACCCCAGGCGGGTTGAAGTTCACCCTGACGATTGAAACGATAGCGTTGCTGATCCCATCCCTGGCCGAACAGCAGCAAAGAGGCGCTGAAATAAGCATCATTACCCAGAGGGTTATCCTGAATACGTTGGCGTTGCACCGCCAGGGCATCGGGTTGTGCAGCCAGCAGCGGCAACAGTGCGGCGGAGAAGCCTACCGGGCCCGTACCGTTGGTTTTCCCGCTGGCGGTATCGACCTTCTCCGGCACCGCGCCAAGCTGGGCGGTGAGGCGCATCATCGGTTGGAACTGCTTCACCAGCGCCGCTTTATGGGGATCGTCGTCCGCCAACATCCCAGCCCAGAGATAGACACGAATGGCGTCATAGCTGCCGATATTGGGTTTGACGGGATCGGGCTGCCAACCTTTGCCAGATTGCCACTCGGCCCAATCTGGGGAAAATCCTTGCGGAGCCGTTTCCAGCAGCAACCGCTGGCTGGTTTTCTGCATCGCTCGCCACGGCCCGTTCAATTGGGCAAAGCGGGCCAGCAACTGCGGCGGTAAATAGCTGGGATTCAAGCGCCAGCGATCCTCGGCCACAAAACCCATCTTGCCCGGCAGCAGCATCAGACCCAAACCGGGGATATTCGCCACCTCTTCACGGCCAATCCGTTGTAACAACAGCGTGCCCAATGTTTGATAGCGGCGGCTTTGCCACAGCCGCCCCGCCTCTAGCAGATTGTAAGCGATCCACAGATCCGCATCGGCAGCCGAGTTGCTGTCCAGCACCTTCCAGGCTTTGTTATCGTCCTGCCCCCAGAGCCAGGCGGGCAGATGTGCACTCAGGTCACCAGAGGCGAGATTGTTCTCCGTCCATGCCAACAGCTTATCGAAGGCAGGCCGATCGTTGGCCACTAGCGCGAAGAACATCCCATAGCTCTGCCCTTCGGACGTGGTGATGCGCTTCGGGCTGCTGGGATCGATCACCCGCCCTTCCTCGCTGAGATAAAACTGTTGGTACTGCTGCCAGGCAGGCCAATCACAGGTTGCCGCCGTGTTGAACGCACACAGCAGCATCAGGCCAGGCAGCAGGCGGCGCAGGCAGATCCCCATCATGGCAATTAATCCCGATCTTCCGGTGACAGACGACGACGGCTAAAGGCCTTCAGACCACGCCGCAGCAACAGGGCCGCCATCACCACCACCAGCGCGGCTATCGCGCCCAGCAACAGCGGATGCGTCGACAACGCATACCAGATACGTTCCCACCATGGCAGATGGCCAACGTAGTAAACATCCCCCACGCGCAAGCTATCGACACCGGACTCACGGATCACGGCCACCGAACCAAACATCGCCGCACGCTTGCCGCTGTCTAGCTGTGCATTATTCAACAGTTCATAACCCCGTGGGCTGTCTGCCAGCAGGGCCACAATGCTGCGTTGATCGTGGAACGGGGACTGCACACCGACCACCGCCGCCATCGCCCCTTCCGAGCTGATGGTGGTTTTGCTGTCTGGCGTAGCGTCATCCTGCTGTACATCCATGCTCGGCAGCGGCAGTTGGCGCATCGGCATTTTCACCCAGCTCAGCGTCGCTTCTACCAGCAGGTTGATTTTCTTGTCATTACGCAGCTCCGGCGGAATGGTGCCGATCAGCAGGATATCGGCGTCTTTTTCCTTGGCCTGCGACCAGTCATCGGACAGCGAGAAAGCCAGCGCTGGATAGCCGGTTTGCGCCCCCATGTTACCCATGGCGTTGAGCAAGGCGCTCACCTGGGCAGGCTGCGGCTGTTTGTTCACCAGAACCAGCGTTTGCGACAGATCTGCCAGACGGCTGAAAGGGAAACCGGCGTTGGCGAAGGCGCGCAGATCGGGCATGGTGATAAAGTGGCGATAACCGGAGAAATCGATGGTGGAATTGCCGTCGATCACCGCATGGTTCGGCACCAAAGAATAGGTTTCGCAACGCCCTTCGGCACCGCTGGCCAGCAGCGTGGTGTAATCGAAGTCAAAGCGCAACTGGTTGGTCGCCCCCAACTTCAGCACCGGAATATTGACCGCCTTGTCGGAATCGAGCAATCCCTGAGCCAGCGGCAAACGCAACAGCTGTGCGCCCTTCTCATGCTCCGGCACCAGGGCATAGGACTGCACAAACTGATTGTTCAGGCTGATGCTCAGGCGAGAACCATCCTCAATACGCGGCGAGGTGTAGCGGTATTTCAGCTGCATATCGATGCCGCTGCTGTGGATCAGGAACAGATCCGGCGGCAGGTTCATCGACAGTGAGATCGGCCCGGGTTCGACGCCGTTAGTCTGCAACTGCTCGGCATATTGCTGCAGTTCGCTGAACTTCATCGCCCGATCGGTACGCACCCAGTTTGGCGCATCGTACGGCTGGCGAACGGCCAACTGCTCAACCTTATCCACGCTCAGATTCTGGCCACGGAACAGGATATTACCCTGCGCGATGCCCTTCACCGCCGTGATCAGGTCGTTATCATCACGGCCCTGTACCAACAACAGCTTCACATAGGGGTTATCCGGGTGGCTAATCATCTCCACCGTCGGCCCGTTGACCTCCGGGTAATCCTTCAGGAAATCCGGGCGCTGTTTATTGGTGGCAAACACGATAGCGTGCTGGCTCGGTAAACGGTTAAACAGCGTCGGGAAGGACTGACCGCGCCACTGCGCCTGGGTGCCGAACCAGGAGGCCAGGATCCCCGCCGCCCGTTGTTGTTCCAGATCGGGTTGGCCAGCAAACACCATCGGCAGCGTTAATGGCCGATCGTCGCGGCTGTCAAAGAAGGGTTCCGGGAAGTGGGAAAGCTCATTTTTCACCGGCAGCGTCTGGTAACGCAGGCTCAGCGAACTGGATTTGCTGACGTCCAGCCACAGCGTGCTGTTGGCCGGGTTCTCACAGATGTTCTGGTAATGGCCGACAAACACCAGGCGAATGCGGTTAAAATCGGTGATATAGCGCGGATCGATCGGCAACTGGACACGATTAGGCTTACCCAACTGCTCTTTGGTAATGGTGGTGACACCCATCAACTCATCGTTGAGGTAGATCTTGACGTGCGACTCCACCGGGATCAGCGACGGTGAAGGGGTAAACTCCAGATCCAACAGCGCCTGCGAAACCACTTCGTCGCTGCGCACGCCAAACTCGATCTGGCCTTCAGGGCGAGTGCCACGCAGGATAAAGGTGCCAGGCGGTGGAGCCACCTCGGTAAACGGCAGTTTTACATCACGCACCGGCGCATCGGGTGCTTGCGGCACCGCCACTCCCATAGGTACGGTGACCGGAGCTTCGGCCACGGTGCTCGCAGGCGGAGTCACGCCAGCCGCTGGAGTGGGGGCCGTTTCCGCCTGAGATAAGCTACTGATGCCTAAGGCCAGCGCGGTAAACCAGTTTATTTTTCTCGTCATCGTATCATCATCTTTTGGGCCGGTTCGCAGGGCATGCGAACGGGCGGTTGCCTATGCCACCGTCTCTGGGGCCGTTGGAGCGCGGCCTCTTCCTACGCC
The DNA here is from genome assembly GCF_003668775.1 of Serratia sp. 3ACOL1. Classification (NCBI taxonomy): domain Bacteria; kingdom Pseudomonadati; phylum Pseudomonadota; class Gammaproteobacteria; order Enterobacterales; family Yersiniaceae; genus Serratia; species Serratia sp. 3ACOL1. The sequence continues at coordinate 4,195,601 of NZ_CP033055.1, forward strand.
ATGCGGAATAAATGACAGGATCCAGGTGGCCAGCGAGGTCAGGCCGACCAGGATCTTGCGCATCGTTGGCGGCGCATAGTCCGCCATGCGCCGGTAGCCGTGAAAACCTAGCATCAGTACGTCCCGCAGGCTGTCCACCGGCCGGTCTTCCGGGAATGCGTCTTGCCACAGTGCCCAGGTATCGGCCCGGGCGAAGGTGCATTGAATAAATTCGATATGTTGGCGGGTTGAGAGTTCGACCAAACGGACCCCCACCGAGCGGCCATGGGATCGCGTCACCACGCAAGGGAAGCTGAACTCCTGCTGGCCACGTTTAAGCAGCAGCGCAATCTGGTCATGCTCTTGCAACTGATCCGGTACGCGCATTTCGATACCCACACCACCGTCGGAGTAATCACGCAGCGTACAGGGGAACAGATGTCCGTCAGCCCGGGCTACCGCCGCAGGCATGGCGATCTCCACGCGATGCGACTGCCGTACCTGTCTGGCCTCCACCGCCACGGCCACCGCTCCACCGAGGATGGTCATGTTGTAGATCACCCAAATCAGGCTGATAACCACCGTCATCATCTCGTCCGCCGGGCCGTAGAAAAAGCGCCACACGCCAAAACCCAGGCCTGCCAGATTGAGTGTCACCAACAGCAGGTAAGGCCGGGTGATCACCCAATCGACATGCTCTTGCGTAACTAGCCCGCCTTTGGCAGTGACGTTGAACTTGCCTTTATGCGGGTTGAACAAGGCCACGGTGGTCGGCCGGGCGATATACCAGGCCAGCACGGTTTCGTAGATTTCACTCCAGAAGGAGTGGCGGTATTTGCCCTGAATACGTGAGTTGGTCAGGCTGGCGTGGATCATGTGGGGCAGGACATACAGCGCAATCGCCAAGGCTGGCGCAAAGATGATGTAAGCATGCATCAACAAAAACGCCAGCGGTGCGGTCAGGAAGATCAGGCGCGGAATACCGGACAGGAAGTGCAGCATGGCGTTGGCATAGCACAGGCGCTGGGCAAACTTCAGCCCTTTGCCCAGTAACGGGTTATCCAACCGGAAGATCTGCACCATGCCGCGCGCCCAACGAATACGTTGGCCGATATGGGCAGACAGGCTTTCCGTTGCCAGCCCGGCGGCCTGCGGAATACGGATATAGGCCGAGGTGTGGCCAAGGCGGTGCAGACGCAGCGAGGTATGAGCATCTTCGGTCACCGTTTCCACCGCGATACCGCCGATCTCATCTAATGCCGTACGGCGCAAGATGGCGCAGGAGCCGCAGAAGAAAGTGGCATCCCACATATCATTGCCGTCCTGCACCAGCCCATAGAACAAGGTGCCTTCGTTCGGCGTCTGACGAAAACGCCCCAGGTTGCGCTCAAACGGATCGGGCGAGAAGAAGTGGTGCGGCGTTTGCAGCATCGCCAGCTTCTTGTCTTTAAAGAACCAGCCCATGGTCAACTGCAGGAAAGAACGCGTGGGGACGTGATCGCAGTCGAAGATGGCAACAAAATCACCGCTAGCATGCTTGAGCGCATTGTTGATATTGCCCGCTTTGGCGTGTTCATGGGTCGGCCGGGCGATGTACTTCACCCCGACCTCTGCAGCAAAGGCTTTAAACTCTGGGCGGTTACCGTCGTCGAGAATATAGATATTGATTTTATCTTTCGGCCAGTCGATGCCCAGCGCCGCATAGATGGTGGGTTTCACCACGCCCAGATCTTCGTTATAGGTGGGCACCATCAGATCGACGGTCGGCCAGGTGCTGCTGTCGGCAGGCATCGGCACCGGCTGGCGGTTCAACGGCCACACGGTTTGGAAGTATCCCAGCACCAGCACTACCCAGGCATAGGTTTCCGCCGCCAGCAACAGCAGGCCGCAGGTCAGGCTGAGCGGATCGTCCCAGTTCAGCGTTGAGGTATAGCGCCACCATAAATAACGGCAGGAAACGGTCAACGACAGCACAATCAGCATCAGGCTGGGTAACCGGCCAGGAATACGCCGCACCACCATGGCAATACACCACAGCAGCAGCACAAAAATAAACTGGGCGGGCAGTTCAAAGGGCTGAGAAATACACAGCAGAGCCAGCAGCCCGGCCAATAGGCCAGCAATAATAAACAGCACCCGCCGTACCCGGTGATTCATCCGGTTGAGGCGCTGTACCGTCTGTTCCTCCATACCGGCCCCTTGTAAACGCTGCGGTAAACTCTGCAACCAGTTGGCATAGCGCAGTTGCAAACGGTGCCAGCCGGCAAAGTAGGAGCGCCCCATCGGGGCCGGGCCGCTATGGGTCACCAGCAGCCAAAAACCCTGCAACAAATAACGCAGCACGTCTGCCGGGCGTGGGCGATGGGGGGAAATATGGGGGAACCAATAGCTTTGGCCTGCCTGCACCTTTTGCCAACTAGGGGACTCAAACCGCAGCAACAGCCAGCCGATGGCCACCATCAGGGTCGTGAGGCCAGCGGTAAATGCCGGGGCCCCCGCATGGCGATAAGCGCGGTAGCGTTGTTGCACCGCCCGGTGAACGGGAGGCACCAGCAGCAGGCTCAATATCCTGCTCATCCCTCGGCGTCCTGCAGGTTGAGCAGACACCAGTTGGCCAGCGTCAGCACTTCGTCGGCCGCCAGGCTTTCCGGCCGATACTCTCCCAGCGGCTGCTTGACCGCCATTGCTTCCGCCAGCGCTTCATCACGATGGATCACCAGCGGCAACATACCTGCCAGCGTTTGCAGCCACAACTGATGCAAATCTTGTTGCAACGGGCTGGCCGAGGAGTAGTGATTAATCAGCAGGTGGCACCCCGTAGGCAACGGCTGCTGATGCAGGCGCGCATGGCAGTTGGCATCGGGGCCGAGCAACAGGAAAACCTGGTCGGCCAGCGCCAGCTGCTGTTCAATCTGGGGACCGTCACCCGCCGGGATATCCAGCAGGATCCAGCGATACTGCCCAGAGGCACGCAACTGAGCCAGAAAATCATGCCAACGTTGTGGGCTATCACTCTGTTGCTGCCGTATTTTTACCCGTTCGGCCGCGCTTAACCGGCCAAACGGCAGAAAATCGAGTTTTTTGCCGTAACGCATTGCCCCTTGCGGCCAACCGGTGCCATCCAGCTCTGCACGAGCCCAGCCCCGGTTCAGTTCGAAGGGCATATTAAAGTGTAATCGCAGCAGGTTGTCCGGTGACAGATCAATTGCCAGTACCGACTCGCCCAGTTGCTGTAGCGCCCAGGCTAACGCCGCAGTGATTGACGTGGTGCCAATACCGCCCCGAATCCCTTGCAGTGCAATGATCGGCATGAATCAAGCACTCCCCGTCTTGTTGGCTAGCTCCGCCAACAGCGGCCAGCGGGCCATCATTTGTGCTAGCCGTTCCTGGCGCGAAATATCAATGTAGTTTAACTTAGGCAACGAAAAAGCGCGGCTCAAAGCCTGCAAGTCGTCCTGAGGTTCTACTGGTGCTTTCTCACGAAGCCCTCTTAGCGCATCATTATTCATCTTGCCGCCTCATAAAATAGGCTAATGTTAAATGACTATAGCAACGTTCGGAAAAAATTGGGCCAATAAGATGAATCTTAACGGATAATATCCTTATTATGACTAGATTTGCTATGCTAACTCAGACATTACGCTTTTAATGTGACCAGCTCGGGTTTGGTCTACGCCACTTCCAACGAAAGTAGAATAAATCTATGGCGCACTCTTTTTCATTAGGTATCCGACGGATTTGGCAAGAGTTGTCGGCTATGCAATCCCCAGGTTTTTACTGGGTGAATATCGATCGCCAGAGCGATGCCAACCTGTTTTGCCGGCAGATCATCGCTGCCCAGGAAGAAGATGCCCAGTTGGCCGTGATTTGTAGCGGTAATCAGGCGGACACCTTATTGGCAACGCCTCTTTCCCCTGCGATTAAAAAGCTCCCTTTATATAGCCTGCCAGAAAAAAAAGCGGCGCTGCTGCATTTGGCCGACGATCTGATGCGCGAGCTAAAGCCCAGCAACCGTTTACTGATCCTGTTGGCCCACGCCAGCCTGTGGCAAACCTTCACCAGCGATGAATTGCGCAAATGGGCCGCTCAACTCGGCCAATGGTTACACCAACAGCAGTGTACGCTGGTGATACTCAGCCACGGCAGCGGCGTGAGTAAACTCAAAGGCCAGCTAGCCGCCGAACACCGCATTCTCAACGGCCTGGCCAGCCTGCAGGGGCTGCAAGGCAGTGCACAGTATCTGGTGCACTGGTGGAGCACGGAAAACGGTATCAATGCCAACCAGTTGTTCACTCTGACCGAAGGCCCGGAAGGCTGGGAAGGAGCGGACGACAGCGACCAGCCCTCCCCTACCCCGGAACGCAACGACGAGAGCCTGTGCCTGGCGGAACAACGCATTCTCGAGGGCGCCCCGCCGCTATCGGCCAGTTGGCAACTGTTTGAGAACAATACCAAGTTGATGCAGCGTGGCATGTTGACCATCGCCGCCACGCTGATCTTCGCCCTGTATCAAAGTGACGAAATTGACGAACTAGCCCATCAGATCCATAGCCTGCGCCGCAGCCGAGGCGACGGGCTGAAGATTGTGGTGCGCGAGATGAGCGCCAGCTTGCGCTACAGCGACGAACGCCTGCTGCTGGCCTGCGGTGCCAATCTGATCGTGCCCCACGTGGCACCGCTTTCCAATTTTTTGACCATGCTGGAAGGTATCCAGGGCCAGCGGCTGTCGCGCCATGTCCCGGCGGATATCGATAACCTGCTCGCCGGGCTGCGGCCACTGCAACTGAAAGGCTACCTGCCGTTGGAGGATTTCAACCGGGCGGTGACTTCGCTGATGGAAAATACGTTGTTGCCGGAAGATGGCAAAGGGGTGATGGTCGCCCTACGCCCCGCACCGGGGTTGAGCGCCCGCCAATCGATGACACTGTGCCATTTGCGGCGTTTTGGCGACATCATGACCGTGGCGCAGAATCGGCTGTTCCTGTTCCTTTCCACCTGCCGGATTAACGATCTGGATACCGCATTGAAATTCGTCTTCCGCCTGCCAGTGAGCGAGGCGTTCAGTAATCGGGTGGTGTGGCATCAGGATGTGGATATTATCGATAAAATCAGGTTGTTGCGGCAGCATATCGAGTTTTCGCTCCCCACCAGCAAGCTGCAATCGGCCGCTGTCACAACCCACGCCGTAGAAACGGAGCACCAGACCGAACGCCGGGAACCCATTCCCTTCACTCTGATGAGCCTCGGGCAGGAGGAACAGCCATGAACGCACTCGACGATATCGTGCAACTGGTGATCCTGTGCGCCATAGTGTTTATCCCTACGGGATACCTGCTGCATCGCCGTTTCCCCAACTGGCAGCGATCTTGGCAGAATTTGTTGTTATCACCGCGCTATTTAAAGTCGGCAGGGCTATGGGTGCGCACAGGTTCCACCTCTCAAATCAAGCGTAAAAAATAACCATGAGTGACGATAAAATAACGCAACCTGACAATACCTTATGGCGATACTGGCGCGGTCTTGGCGGCTGGAACTTCTATTTCCTGGCCAAGTTCGGCCTGCTGTGGTTCGGCTATCTGAACTTCCATGCGCTGCCCAACCTGGTGTTTATGGCCTTTTTACTGATGCCGATCCCGTCGCCGCGCTTGCACCGCTGGCGTCACCTGATCGCCATTCCTATCGGTATCGGTTTGTTCTACCACGACACCTGGCTGCCGGGGATTAACAGCATCCTTAGCCAGGGCTCGCAGCTCACCGGTTTCAGCGCGGATTACCTGCTGGAGTTGACTAACCGCTTTATCAACTGGCAGATGATTGGCGCCGCCTTCGTGCTGCTGATTGCCTACCTGTTTCTGGCTCAATGGATACGCATCACGGTGTTTACCGTGGCAGCACTGGTGTGGTTGAACGTGGTCAATATTGCTGGCCCGGCGGTCTCCTTGCTGCCTGCCACCAACACCGCAGCGGTGACGGATACCCCGTCAACACCGGCCACGGCGACGACACCAGGCGGCAATCTGCCTGCGGCCAATGGCCCACCGACCAATGCCAACCTCACGGCCTACCTGGAACAGTTCTACCAGCAGGAAAAAGCCCGAGCGACCACCTTCCCGTCCGCCTTACCCGCCGATGCCCAGCCGTTTGACGTGCTGTTCATCAACATCTGTTCGCTAGCCTGGGCCGATCTGGACGCCGTCAATCTGCGCAACCATCCGCTGTGGGCCAAGATGGATATTATGTTCACCAACTTTAACTCAGCCACCGCGTACAGCGGCCCAGCGGCCATCCGCCTGTTACGCGCCAGCTGCGGCCAGCCTTCGCATCACGATCTGTATCAGCCCGCCAATCAGCAGTGCTACCTGTTTGATAACCTGGCTAAACTAGGCTTCAAAGAGCAGCTGATGCTGGACCACTCCGGCGTGTTTGGTGACTTCCTGAAAGAGCTGCGTGAGCAAGGTGATATGCAGGCTCCGCTGATGTCGCAGGCTGGGATCGGCAATGAGCTGGCTTCATTCGACGGTGAACCGATCTACAACGATCTGCAACTGCTCAACCGTTGGCTCGATCTACAGAAAAAAGAAGGTGATGCTCGCACCGCGACCTTCTTTAACCTGATCCCACTGCATGACGGCAACCGCTTTGTGGGTGGCAAAAAGACCGCCGATTACCAGCCCCGGGCACAGCAACTCTTCGATCAGTTGAACACCTTCCTCGATGAGCTACAGAAATCCGGGCGTAAGGTGATGGTGGTGATCGTGCCGGAGCACGGTGCGGCGCTGACGGGCGACAAAATGCAGATGTCTGGCCTGCGGGATATCCCAAGCCTGAACATTACCCATACGCCGGTGGGTATAAAACTGGTTGGTATGCAGGCCCCGCATCAGGGCAGCCCGGTAGACATTAAAACGCCAAGCAGCTATCTGGCGCTGTCCGAGCTGGTCTCGCGGTTGGTGGACGGCAAGGTGTTTACTGCGCCAAGCGTCGACTGGCAAGTGCTGACGCAGGGCCTGCCGCAAACGGCGGTGATCTCTGAGAATGACAATGCCATCGTGATGCAGTATCAGGGCAAGGCGTATATTCGGCTTAATGGTGGGGACTGGGTGCCTTATCCCCAGTAACTGGTGAAGGGAGCCTTTATGTTTTGCGACTAGAGGCTCTTCTTTGTTTGGCTAGATTTACCGTCAATTTATCATCCGCTTTGTGAATGTTCAAAACTTGCTCGTATTTAAGATTTAATCTATCATCACATTATGTAAATCTTAAAAACTTGGGGCGAGGTCATCATGACGACAATGACCATGAACAAAAGCACTCGTGCTCACCGGTTCAACCCCGAGCACACCGAAAAAGCACTGATCCAGACACGCCTAGAAAACGTCGGCAAAAAATTTGTCGACGCACTCACTAGCGTAGAGGGAGAGAAGCTGCTGTCACTACTCACTCTGTCCGATGGTGAATTTTGGTCAGAACTGAAAATTCTGGCGCTCACCCAGTCGGTGATAAACAACACCGACGTGGAAAAAAACGAGCAGGAAGAATATGCCGAAGCTAGGCTGGCATTTTTAAATAGCCTGGAAAAATACGGCGGTGTCCATAAATCCACGACCGTCAAAGGACTACTGGGGTTATCGGTTCCCACTATTCATAAATACGGAAAACACAATAAACTCATTGTATTAGAGTGGGGTGCCGAAAAATTGTATCCAGTATTTCAGTTTTCTATCGATGAAAGATTTAGTGATAATGGGATGTTGAAAGGCTTACAGGAGTTACTGGCACGGATCACGCATAATGTAAGCAGCGTACGTAAATGCAACTTCTTCACCCGAAAAATTGAGATACCCGGTTGCGCAGAAAAGACTACAGTGCTGGATATATTACGGCGGGGCGCTACAGAGCAAGAAATGGCGCATCTGCGCATTCTGGCGGACAACTTCGGAACCAACAACTCAGTTTAATGCGGTGCCAGTCATACTTGGCACTGCTTCCCCTGATTTATCCTGTGATCCGTAAGTTACATTCGGACTTGAGGATCTGCCTGGCGGTTTTTCCCTGATGTTCATACTTACTCAGTCTAGTCACTGATGTCGTTAACAATATCCCACCCCCATCGAGTTTATCGGACCAAAGTACCACACAGGGCTGCCCATTATGCCGGGACAAATACTCTAGTCCGTCTGCATGATCAGCCAGCGCTTTCGACAGTTTTTGGGTGAAAATGTAGACAGATCTTGGCCCCATCAAATCCCCGACGGAGATCCTCAAATGTGGAGCCAGCCGAGTTTCGTCAAAAACCTTCAGCGGCTTTTGCACCGAGATTTCCACCATACAGTTCGTTGTAAAATCCGAACGGTCAATGAATTCCTCATTCTGATAGAACTCACTACATGCGGTATGAGGCGACTCAGCCAGCTACATCGGCCATTTAGACTTATCGGGCAATGAGAAACGGTTTTCGCTATTGGGGTTAAAAAAGACACCTTTTCCGCCATAATACTGATCCTGCAACTTGTAATAACCCGCCCCCGCGGCGATAAGCTTCGTTACCCGCAGCTCGCCCTGATCTTCCAGGTCCATAATTTTTGTTAGGCGATCATGTAAATTACCCTCATATTCGATAATCATCATTACCTACCTTGGTAAACATTGAGCTAGCATGCTTTTGAAATCTGCATTGGGGGATCGTAAACATGGGAACTCTTGTTGGTTCACGCCACTCACACTCAAGGTTATTTCAATATTAATCATATTGTTAGCAATGCCAAGTGCGAAAAATATAGTATTGGTGTTAGCGCGACGACTTACGCGTTAAAAATGAGTGGACCAATAAGAAAAACGCTGTCGCCAATGCCACTCCCCATGTAGCAATATAATAATAATCGTAGGGGAACCATTCATCATTATTATATAAAGCATTATGACGGTATGAATAAGGGACATAAATGGCATCGGTTATCTCTAAGATTGAAATAAAGGATACACATAAACAATAAAAGGGCGTATTTTTTAAAGTGATCCCACTACGTAACCTGGCAACAATCAACAGAAAACACACAATACCGACAACGAGTAACACAATAATGTCTTTCATGCCATTCACTCCCTGAATTCTGGCGTAACTGCATTGTCCGAAAGAGACTATTATTACCAAACCAACGATAAGTACGCAATGGAAGCAGCATAGCCAACCTCATGTTCTACATAATTATTGGATGTGTCACATCAGATTGATACCAATGGCGGTCGCTCAGGCCTTGCCCGCCAAAATATTTACCGGGCGTTGTCTGCTGAAGGTAATCCGACTATCAAAACACTGACCGACATTACCCGTGCTGCCGGTGTGTGCTTAACACCACTTCGCGCCTAGAGGTTAACGGGCACATGCAGCGCCCCTACGCGGTGAGCCTGGAGCACCACAATAAAAAACGCCGGTATCGCTACCGGCGTCTGATTGAAGATAGAGTGGCAATGTTGCTGAGGTAACCGGGCGCAACATGCAGAGTATCTACGTTGCGAGCCCGGTTAGTGGTCTCAAGACCCCGCAGCTTCATCCTGGTCGACGGCAAAACACGCCACCTGCTGGTCACCATACTGCTTAAGCTGCGGTTGCAGCTGGGTGCAGGTGCCAAAGGCACGGCGGCAGCGGGCGTTGAATGCACAGCCCGGTGGTGGGTTCATCGGGCTTGGCAGTTCACCGGTCAGCTTGATGCGCTCCCGGCGCATATCCGGGTTCAGGCGCGGCGTAGCGGACAGCAGTGCCTGAGTGTACGGATGACGCGGGTTATTGAAGATGGCGTCTTTACTGCCCTTCTCCACGCAGCGGCCGAGGTACATCACCATCACTTCATCAGCAATGTGCTCCACCACCGACAGATCGTGGGAGATAAACACGTAAGACAGCCCCAGATCCTGTTGCAGATCCATCATCAGGTTCAGCACCTGCGCACGCACGGACACGTCCAGCGCAGAGACTGGCTCATCGGCAATCACCACGTCCGGGTTGAGCATCAGCCCACGCGCAATGGCTATACGCTGCCGCTGGCCGCCGGAGAACATATGCGGGTAACGGTCGTAATGTTCGGTTTTCAGGCCGACCTTCGCCATCATCTCCAGCGCTTTCTCACGCCGTTCGGCGCTGCTCAACGAGGTGTTGATCAACAGCGGCTCCTCGAGGATCTGCCCCACCTTCTTACGAGGGTTAAGCGATCCGTAAGGATTCTGGAACACGATCTGGATCTTCTGGCGGCGCAGCTTCTCTGCCGTCACGTCCGGCTTAAGCAGATCTTGCCCCTGATAGTACAGCTCACCGCCGGTAGGGATTTCGATCATGGTCAGCAGGCGGCCCAGCGTGGACTTACCACAGCCAGACTCCCCAACCACTGCCAGGGTTTTACCACGCTCAAGGGTAAAGGAAACCCCGTCCAGCGCCTTCACCAGTCGTTCCGGGGCAAACAGCCCCTTCTTGACCGGGTAGTGTTTTTTCAGGTCAATGGCCTGTAATAAAGGGTGGTTCTGGCTCATACGGTCGGCCTCCCCGCATCATCCAGCGGTGTGTGACATTTAACCTGACGGCCGGGAATGCTGCGCAGTTCCGGCTCTTCTTCGCGACAGTGTTGTGTAGCATACGGGCAACGCGGGTTCAGCAAGCAGCCTTGTGGCCGATCGTACTTGCCTGGCACCACGCCAGGCAGCGAGGCCAAACGCGCCTTGTCGGTAGCAAACTCCGGTAACGCGCGCAGCAGCGCCTGGGTGTACGGGTGGCGCGGCGAACGGAAAATTTCTACCGCCTTGCCGGATTCTACTACCTGCCCGGCATACATCACGATGATGTGATGTGCCGCTTCCGCCACCAGCGCCAGATCGTGAGTGATCAGCAGCAGTGCCATATTTTCGCGCTGTTGCAGCTCGAGCAGCAGCTCAATGATCTGGGCCTGAATGGTCACGTCGAGCGCGGTCGTCGGTTCATCCGCAATCAGCAGCTTGGGCCGGCAGGCGATCGCCATGGCGATCATCACACGCTGGCTCATCCCGCCGGAAAGCTGATGAGGGTAAACGTCCAGCCGCGAGGCCGGATCGGGAATGCCTACCTGATTGAGCAGATCGATAGCGCGTTGGCGACGAGTGCGGCGGTTACCGCCCTGATGCACCTTCAGCGCTTCCATAATCTGGAAACCGACGGTATAGCACGGGTTCAGGCTGGTCATCGGATCCTGGAAGATCATCGCCACTTCGGAGCCCACCAGTTGGCGGCGCTCTTTTTCCGAGATTTTCCGCAGATCCTGGCCGTTGAACTCCAGCTTGTCAGCCATCACCTTGCCAGGGAAATCGATCAACCCCATGATCGCCAGCGAACTGACGGATTTACCGGAGCCGGATTCGCCGACGATGCCAACCACCTGCCCCTGTTCTACGCTGTAGCTGATTCGGTCTACCGCGCGGAACGGCGCACCTTCGTCACCGAAGTGCACCGAAAGCTTGTCTACATTTAATAACGCCATTCTCTCTTCCTCTGTTACTGCTTGAGTTTGGGGTCGAGAGCATCACGCAAGCCGTCCCCCATCAGGTTAAAGGCCAAAACCGTCAGCAGAATGGCCACCCCTGGGAAGGTCACAACCCACCAGGCACTTTGCGCGAACTGCAGTACGTCGGAGAGCATGGTGCCCCACTCCGGCGTTGGCGGTTGCGCACCCATACCCAGGAAGCCGAGAGCGGCCATATCCAGAATGGCGTTCGAGAAACCGAGAGAAGCCTGCACGATCAGCGGTGCCAGGCAGTTTGGCAGGATATTGACGAACATCTGACGCGTCGCCCCAGCCCCCGCCACGCGGGAAGCCGTCACGTAATCGCGGTTCACTTCCACCAGCACCGCAGCGCGGGTCAAGCGGACATAGTGCGGCAAAGCAACGAAGGTCAGCGCCAGCGAGGCGTTAACGATCGAGGGCCCAAACACCGCCACCAGCACCAACGCCAACAGCAGGCTTGGCAGTGCCAGCATGATATCGACCACGCGCATGATGATGGCATCGACTACGCCGCCGAAATAACCGGCCAACAGGCCGAATACCACGCCCATCACCAGCGAAAGCACCACCACCAGGCAGCCGACCAACAGCGAGAGCCTCGCACCGTACATCAGACGCGACAGCACATCACGGCCGACATCGTCGGTACCCAGAATAAACTTCCAGCTGCCACCCGTCTCCCAGACCGGCGGCCTAAGCAGGGCATCACGGAACTGTTCGGCAGGCGCATGTGGAGCCAGGAACCCCGCCCCCACTGCAACCACCAGCATGATAACGATATAAACCAGGCCAACCACGGCCCCTTTGTTGCGCTTGAAATAGTGCCAAAACTCCTGGAATGGGGTCATTGGCTTCGGCGCACCTTTCACTACAGACTCGGTAATTTGAGACATTAGAGCGCCCCTTATTTCTTGTGGCGAATACGCGGGTTGACCACGCCGTAGAGCACGTCTACCAGCAGGTTAACCAGAATAATCATACAGGCGACCAGCAATACGCCGCCCTGAACAACCGGGTAATCACGGCGTTGCAACGCATCCATCAGCCAGCGGCCAAGCCCCGGCCAGGAGAAGATGGTTTCGGTCAGGATCGCCCCGGCCAGCATGGTGCCAACCTGTAGGCCGATCACCGTCACCACCGGCAGCAAGGCGTTACGCAATGCGTGTACCACGATCACCCGCATACGGCTCACACCCTTGGCGCGCGCGGTACGGATATAGTCTTCACCCAGCACTTCCAGCATGGAGGAGCGAGTCATACGCACGATAACCGCCAGCGGGATGGTGCCCAATACGATGGCGGGCAGGATCATATGCATCACGGCGTCGATGAAATCACCCGGCTCACCCCAGATCAGGGTGTCGATCAGCATAAAGCCGGTCAGCGGCAGGCTGTCATCGAGGAACACCGTATCGCTTATTCGCCCCGATACGGGCGTGAGGTTGAGCTGTACCGAAACCAGCATGATCAGCATCATGCCCCACCAGAAGATCGGCATGGAATAACCGGTCAGGGAGATACCCACGGCGGTATGGTCAAACACCGAACCTCGCCTGACGGCAGCCAGTACCCCCACCGGGATACCGACAATCACCGCGAAGAGCATCGCGCACAGGCCCAGTTCCAGGGTGGCCTTAAAGCGCGGCACAAACTCTTCCCACACGGAGATACGGCTCTTGAGGGACGTCCCCAAATCGCCATGCAGCACGTTGGTGACGTAATGGAAGTATTGTTGATAGAGCGGTTTATCCAGCCCCATCTCTGCCATGAGTTGGGCATGGCGCTCTGCGGAGATCCCGCGTTCCCCGGCCATAATGGTCACCGGATCGCCGGGGATCATATGGACGAATGCAAAAGTCAGCAACGTTATGCCGATAAACGTTGGGATAACTAACCCCAAACGTCGGAGTATGAACTGCAACATATCCCGAACTCTCTGTATTAAAGTGCCCGGCAGCTCATCGTCCGCCAGGCTTATTAAAACTCACACGCTTCACGACATTCTTCTGGGGACGGGAATGCAGGGGCGCAACGTATTGCGCCCCTGCATTTTGTATACCCTATGAATTTCAAGTTGCAGCTAGGCACCAAGCTCACTCATCCCCAGGAGCTTACTTCAGTAAGTGACTGGGGTGAGTGAGTGCAGGTAACAACGCTGCAGCTTGAAAGACGACGGGTATATCCCAGTCCTTCAACTCGCCTTGGTAGGCTTAGTCCAGAGAAACGTTCTCAAAGTGATGTTTACCAAGCGGATCGACCACATAGCCCTTCACTTCTTTACGCACTGGCTCGTAAACGGTGGAGTGGGCAACAATCAGCGCCGGGGCCTGATCGTGCATGACTACCTGAGCCTGCTTGTAGAGTGCGACGCGTTTATCGTGGTCTGCTTCGGCACGGGCCGGTTGGATCAGATCCTCAAACGGCTTGTAGCACCAACGGGAATAGTTGGAACCATCTTTGGCGGCCGCACAGCTGAACAGCGTGGCGAAGAAGTTGTCTGGATCCCCATTGTCACCGGTCCAACCCATCATCACCGTCTGATGCTCACCGTCTTTGGCACGCTTGAGGTACTCGCCCCACTCGTAGGTGACGATCTTGGCATTGACGCCAATTTTCGCCCAGTCGGACTGGATCATCTCAGCCATACGACGTGCGTTCGGGTTATACGGACGCTGTACCGGCATCGCCCACAGATCGATGGAGAAGCCATCTGGCATGCCCGCTTCTTTCAGCAGCTCTTTGGCCTTGACCGGATCGTAAGCGTAATCTTTGATCTCGTCGTTATAGCCCCACATGGTTGGTGGGATCAGGTTCTTGGCAGGTTGACCCGCCCCCTGATACACCGCATCCACGATGGCCTGCTTGTTCACCGCCATGGTCAGTGCCTGACGCACCTTCACGTTATCCAGCGGCTTCTTCTCGGTGTTGAACGACAGGTAGCCAACGTTCAGGCCAGGCTGTTCCATCAGGTTGATGGTTTTGTCCTGCTTCATACGAGCGATGTCTGCCGGGTTCGGGTACGGCATGACCTGGCACTCGTTTTTCTGCAGTTTGGCGTAACGCACAGAGGCGTCTGGCGTGATGGAGAACACCAGGCGATCGATCTTCGGTTTGGTGCCCCAGAAACCGTCAAAGGCCTTGTAGAGGATTTTGGAGTCTTTCTGGTACTGCAGCAGTTGGAACGGCCCGGTACCCACAGGGTTCAGGTCCACTTTCTCTGGCGTACCGGCTTTCATCATCTTGTCGGCATATTCTGCAGACAGGATGGAAGCGAAATCCATGCCCAGGTCAGCCAGGAATGGCGCTTCTGGACGGGTCAGCGTGAAGCGTACGGTGTTGTCGTCCACTTTCTCGACTTTGCTGATCAGGTCCTGCATACCCATACCCTGGAAGTATTCATAGCTGCCGCCAGAAACCTTGTGGTAAGGGTGGTTTGGATCAAGCTGACGCATGAAGGAGAACACCACATCGTCGGCATTCAGTTCACGGGTAGGTTTGAAATCTTTGCTGTCCTGCCACTTCACGCCTTTGCGCAGGTGGAAGGTATAGGTTTTACCGTCTTCGCTGACGTCCCACTTCTCTGCCAGGCCGGGTTCCAGTTCGGTGGTGCCCAGTTTGAACTCAACCAGACGGTTATAGATTGGCACTGAGCTGGCATCATAGGTGGTGCCGGAGGTGAACAACTGCGGGTTGAACCCTTCAGGAGAACCCTCAGAACAGTAAACCAGCGTCTTTGCCTGCACGCTGGCCGCAACGGTCAGCGCAATCAGGCCGATACCGAATTTCAGAATCCCTGATTTACCCAAGGAACTTGTCATCGCTAGTGCTCCGTATGTGATGTGGTGTGTGTGTATTACCGCCAGAGCCTAATATTTTTTGTTACGCGGCCTGTGCGGTCAGTGCCCGAAGGCAGGAGGAATAAAAGCGCGAGAATGCCGGATGGAACGCATCACGGCAGGGCGTTTGAGCGAGTGAATTCCACTCATACACCTCTCACTCTTATCCCTGAGGGTACCAAATTGCCAACTGTTTGGGGTGCCGTCAATATAACCAGTAGGGATTTACATAGACTGTGAGAAACAGCAAGCAAACATAAAAAAAACCTTTCAGCAACATTTACAGCATTAAAACTTGTGCTACGGGTTAAATCTTGGCGTCATGAACCAGCGTTAACGACCTAGCCAGCATTAACCTCCAATAAAAAACCAAAAAAGATTATTGCTGAATGATGAATATCTGAGCGGTTATTTTTGTGATCCCGGTAAAAGACAGGAGGAAATGCTGGGGCACTACCCGAAAGAGTGAGCTGGGTGGAGGGGTTGTACGTGGGGGAGTTGCCACCGGGTTTTCCCCCTCCAGACACCACTGTTGCCGGTTTGAGTTATCGTCAAAAGAGAGTCCGTGGGTTAAATTCCAGGCCGCCATTGCGTAGCCAGTGATACAATTCACTGTTACGCCTGAAACCCAGCTTGCGCATCGCCGTGAGTTTATGGGTGCTGACGGTCTTGACGCTAAGTGACAGTTTGCTGGCGATCTTTTCGGGGGTTAATTCCCATGAGATCCCTTGCAGAACCTCACGCTCGCGTGGGGTCAGGTGCAAACTGCGACACACTCTTTCCGTATTGGCTACTAAAGATGACTGACTTGCCTGCTCAAACATCTCCTCGACCAAGCGCAGCACGGCATCAGGCCTTGCCTGGCGGCTTAATACCGCGCCTTGAGGCTGGTTTTTTACATTCTCAACCGCCGTATCCCGGATAAAAATCGTCCCGATCAGCCGCTCCCCCGGATTTTCCCTGCAAGCATTGAGCCTGGCCGCCCCACCAAAGGGTTTGGCACATACCATCAGGTCGATCGCTATCCCTAGCGTAACCGGTACAAAACGCCACGTATAGCCTTTCGCCAGAAAATAGTCCTGCAAAATATGTTGGATACCCTGTGCGAAATAACGATTGGCATCCTGGACAGCAATAACAATATTTGGCTTCATTTTATTTCCTTATAATTTGAACCAGAAACAGGGTTATTTTCAGGCGTCGGGTTAGGCAGGCTGCGTATGATTAACACCAAAAACACTTAACAGTAATATATATCAAGAAGCGGTAACAATAACGCCTCAGCGCGATAAAACCCCAACCAAATCCGCAATAGGAATAAAGCAGCAGCAACAATAACAGCGGTATTTTTACGTATTTATAATTCAAAAAAACAGACAATGGCAAACTTTGTTAGATTTAAATTCCTTATTTGGCGGTAGCGGTTTGATCGACAGCGTATCAGGACTAACGGGGCATATTTTCCCCCGTTAGTCCTACGTTCGTGACCGCCCTCGACCATTGTTCACATCGATGCCTAGGCCAAATTCACTGATATGAGATTTGTAGTACCGCATCAGATGAGTAGCTCCCGGCGTTACTCAGGGTGCCGCGTACAGTCGCTTTGATCATTAGAGGTACATCCACCCCCGTGCCGATCGTCACGGCCGAACTCCCCATAGATCTGTAATTGATGTCTATCGCCACATCATTCCCATCGATCTGGGGACGATTCAAAAGACTAGCGGTCACGTCGGCGGATCGAGAGCATTGCACATCACCGTAGGCGGTACCCGAGGCGTAGGAGGTCCCTGTGTTCACGGAACCGAGATCAAGCATCCGTGGAAGATTGACGATACACGAAAGCTCGGGCTCCCTTCCCCCGCCTTGACATACAGCACCGGGTGCGGGAACGACAGGGGACCATAGGTGGCTCTTCGCCCCAAACGTAATACAAATCTTGTCCCACACGATATGGTCGTACCCCGAGGCGGTTGTCGAAAAGACGTGCAACCTACGGATGTGCCCAGACCGGCCATGGTGAGCGATGAACCACTCATAGGCCTGCGCCCACGTCGTCCCGTTGTCCACGGTTATCTTGTCAGGCCAAATGTTCGCACTCCCACAATAACCCCCGCTGTCACATAGTGCTTCATTCTGACCAACTGCCTGACCGAGCCCTGTGTAGGGGAAGAAGGATACTTGACATCGTGTAGTACCCGTACATGTGATGGTTCCCGGGTTTCCCCCAGGGTCACCATTGATTGACCAGTCGTATTCGAACCCCATTGATGTACCAGTGGGGTTAGGCACTAGCGAGTGAGGGCCACCACTAGCGGTGTACGCGTGAGTTGTAGCGCTCGACACACTAATGGCCAGAAGAAGAATTAAATGGTGGCGTTCACAGCGAATAGGCATATGGGTCCTTTTTGGTGATGGTGGTGCGAGGGGCCGCGGCCGGAGGCAAAGCGCAACGTCAACCCGCGCCCGTATCTCGGTCTCTGCCTTCGACAGTTTCCGCCTACGTGCTTGCTCATAAAGCCGCGCAATACGTTCCCGATGGTTCTCTATTGCACTCGGGGCTATTCTGGGCCCCAGCGGGGAATACCATAATCCCAGCCAGTCGAAGCCATGTTCAATTCTCCCCAGTTGCGTTTTATCCGGGTGTGTTTCGAACCCACCCAAATCAAAAAATTCATGAAGTCGCTTAATTGCTTTGCGTAAATGCCAACGCGTTTTAGTGAAGAAAATAAAGTCATCCATATACCGGGTATAAAATATCTCCTCACACGTCGCAAAATAACTGTCAACATGTCGCAATAAACTGCCGCCAATAAGCGGGCTCAGCGCACTGCCACGACAAATTCCTTTTTCCGGCGTAACTATCTCGCCGCCATCCTCAATGCTGTAATGAAGCCATTGCAGGCGCAGGTCTCTGCAGACTGTATCCTCTAAAGGTATGCCTTATCCCAGTCCAGCACCGCGCTTTCTTCTCTCCTTGTCTGTCACTTCCTATTTGACTGCTCTTACTCATATTCCAGATTGAAGGTCGCCACCGCACTGAACGGCCCGCGTTCGATACCGTGGTTCCTGATGGCATTCGGCTCGCCCTGCACATAGGCTTTCAGCGCAATAATGTTGCTCCCCTCTTGTAGCAGGAGTTTATCGCTCGCCTTATTAAGCGGCAGCGGTTTGGCCTGCGCTGTCTCCAACCCTATCGCTATCCCCATGGCCTCACTGCTGCCGTCGATAGCCAGCAGTCCCGGCAAGGCGCTGTTTTCGGTGCCGGTAAAGGTCACTCTCACCGTCTTGCCCAGCGTCAGGTCACATTCCACCAGGTGTATCTCGAACGACTGCCCCACAGTGCGGGTGTTCAGGTACAGGTCCTTGTCGATAACCGAGCCAAAATCCAGATTGATTTCTTCATCACCCGGCTGCACCACACAGGGCTCCGCCACCAGGGCGCCGTACAGATGCACGTTTTTGTCACCCGCGGCCAGGGTCGGCAATGGCACGGCAATCAGTGCCTGCGCCAACAACAAGGCGGCCACCCGGGAACGTGGATGTTCCGAACGCTGATGCTTGTCCGATTTACCTTTCATGTCGCTCTCCTCATTGGTAATCGGCACGCAGCGTTGCCCAGGCCTCGAAGGCCCCTTCGATCAGTGTGCCCCCATCTTTCTTCACCGGCACCGCCTCCAGACGCGGCGGGTTAGTCAGATCTATCTTCAGCGTGCTGTTTGGCGTAAACGGCTGGTCATTCTGGTAGACCCGGATGCCCAGGTTCGCCTTGTCTGTCAGCAGCGCCTCACTATCGAACCCTGCCGCACTGCCGCTCAGACTCAGCGTCAGCGCCCAGTTACCACTGGCAGCCTCCTGACAGGTTATCTGGTAGTTCATCATCTGGCGGTAGTTCACTCCATCCACCTTGTTGATGCCCACCCGTTCGCCGAAGTTAACCTCTATCCGGTTGTCGTCGTTGATGGTGCACGGCGGCGGTGTTATCAGCGTGCCGTGGAACGTCATGTCCGCCTCGTTATCCTTTGCCTGTGCCGTGACGACAACGCCCATCAGGCCGCAGGTCAGTAACAGGACTCTTATCGTTATGCTCATACTCTGCTCCCGTTACTGGTAATCCACTTTCATCGTCGCACCCGCGGTGAATTCGCCACCCGTCAAGGTAGCCCCACTCTGCTTGACCGGAATGGCCCATAGTTCCGGTTGGTTAGGGTAGGTAAAGTTCACCCAGTTGTTGATTGCCAGTTTATTGCTGCCCCGTTGCAGCTTGATCCCCAGCCCCGTCTTGGTGGTTTTCAGCACCGAGCCATCAAAGCTGGCCCCACTTCCTTGTAACTGCAGTTTCATCGCGTTGGAGGTAGCATCCGTACAGCTCAGCGTGTAATGCACCGGCATAAGGTAGTTGTCGCCGTCCACCATGGTCGTCATCACGTCACCGAATTCCACCTCAATGGGTCGGTTATCGTTAATGGTGCAGGAGGGAGGCTTCAACACCGTCACCTTAATCGTCACAGTACTGGTCGCCGCGCAGAGCATCAGCGGCATAGCCACCAGCAAACCACCAAGACCGACGAGCCTATTCCAACGCACAAAGCTCCTGTTATCCATGACTCGCTCCATCAGTCATCACCAAGATGAAAATCCACCACTGCCAAGTTACTGCCCGTCACCAAAGCGGCTGGCGTATGTTCAGGAGTGACGGTGTTGGCACTCGTTGTTCTCACCCTTTCCATTCATGTCTCCTCCAGTCTCTCCTCCTGCCCATCATGGTGGTAAGAGCGCGATTCAACCGCCTTTCTTCTCCGGTACCACGGTGCAACTGCTGCCGTTGCAGCTAAAACTCAGCTGCGGCCGGCCACCGTAGTCGTTGACGTAGGTCAGTACCGGGCTGTTGCCCACCGCCGCCGCACTCACCGTCAACGGCAGGTTGCTCTTTGGCGGCACCATCATTGGCTCGAAGCCTTTTACCCCGGCCCCGTCTTTTTTGCTGTTGGCATCCACGATCGTGACGTAATACGGCGTCGGGTTGTTGACCATATACTTGTCACCCTGTTTGCTCAGCGTCATCTGCTCCTGCGGCGGCGCAGCGTTTGTGTCCATCGTAATTCCCGCCGGGCGGTAGAACAGCTTGATGCGCGTCTGCAGCGCAATCTGCAACGTGTTCGCTTTGCTGCTCTTCGGCGGGATTTCACGCAGGTTGAAGTAGTAAAGGGTTTCCTTGTCCTGTGCCAGCAACTTGGACGCTGGCAGCGCCTGGATTTTTACCTGGCTCGGCTTGCCTGGCTCGATACGTTGCACCGGCGGCAGCACCGTGAGTGGGCTCTGGATTTTGTTGCCCTGCTCATCCTCAATCCAGCCCTGCGCCAGATACGGCAACTGCTTGTTCTGGTTACTGACGTTCAGGCTCACCGACTTCTGGCCGCCATCAAATATCACCCGCGTGCGATCCAGCGCGATAGCCGCCTTGGCCTGCTGTGTAGCCAGTACCCCCAACAGGGCTGCACTCTTGAGCGTAAGGCCAAGAGACCGTTTCATCGTTTGCTTACTTTGCATTATCTGTTTCCCAGCCTTAGCGGCCTTGTTAAAAGGTTACAAGGGGAGCGCCCCTTAATCTGCTGACGAACTGACCGGGCGGCAAGGCAGTAGCAAGGTGTTCATCAACATATCGCTAGGCAGCAGGGCAGGCATCTGCACCTCGCACTGTAGCTCCCCGCCCCAGTGCACCGTCATGCTTTCCCCGGCGTTGATACCACTCAGGTAGACGCTGCCGCCATCGTTGACTATCCCGGTTTCTTGCCGCCGTGCGTTCATCACCGTGGCCCCAAACGGCGGTTCACTCCCGTCAGCCAGTTTGAGTATCGCCATCGCTTTTTCGCCAGCAATCACATCAAACCGACGATAGCCAATCGCCCCTTCGGTCAGCGTTGCCTGTACCACCGACGTTGTCGCTTCCGCGTTATCACCCAGTTGGTTCAGATCGATGCTGGCCTTGTTACGGTAGTAACTGTTCACATCGCCTATCACCGCCTTACCCCAGAGGTTGGTCCGGCTGGTGCTGCCATAGCCGCGCACCGGCACATCCGCCACGCCGTTGGTGTCAATCAGCATCCGGGTCCCTCCCTGCCTCCCGGCGCGGTGCAGCGCACCGCCCTCGGCCGTCATTGTCATCCCGCCCTGCATCGTCATGCCGAAAGCGCTGAAGCTATCCTGCTGATAACTGGCATTGGCGCTCATGCGGGCAATATCCCCTCACGGTTGTAGTAGCCGCTGAGGGTGGTCCCACTGCGCGAAGCGCCAATATTCAATTGGTAGTTATTGTGTTCATCCAGCCGCTCGTAATATCCCACCCGATGCGTGGACTCATCGCGGCTCACCGTCGTGTTGTAACTCAACGTCGAGCTGTTGCCCCACGGCAGTGACAGCGACAAATAAGCGCCATCATCATTGGAACCATTGTATTGATTGCGATACGCCGTGAGTGACAGGCTGACATTGCGCAGCTTGCCAATATCGAAATAACGCGATAGCGACAGGCTATACCTATCGTTAGCAGGCCGATCCCAATAGGTTTGGTGGCTATAGTTGAGATAGCTGCTCAGACCCCATTCACGGAACTGCTTGTTGAAGGTGATGGTATACATCTCCTTGCCGTTGCGGGTACGTTGGCCATAGTCACGCGCGTCCAGGTACTCGCTCATGCTCATAAAGTCCTGCTCAGAGAAGCGGTAGCCGGCAAAGGCAATCTGGCTGTCGTACTCGTCGAAGCTCTTCGAATAGCTCAGGCGGTAAGATCCACCACTGAACGTACCACCTTGTTGAGGCAGACGCGCCCTTGATTGGGTTGCATCAAACGACAATGCCCCGAATGCCATTAAGTCACGACCGATACCCACCGACAGGGAGTTATAATCCCCGCCTGCCAGTGCGCCGCCATACAGCGACCAACCATTACTCACCCCCCAGGAAAACTCCCCGGTACCAAATAGCGGGCCACGCGAATGGTGCTGCCAGTCTGAAGGCTTACCCATCGCCAGTTTGAATCGTATCGCTCCCGGACGCGTCAGGTAGGGGATACTGGCGGTGTTCAGAACAAACTCCTGCACGCTGCCGTCCTGTTCTTCCACTCGCACGTTCAGCTCACCGGTTACCGCATCGTTGACATCCTGGATACGGAACGGCCCCGCAGCCACCTGGGTTTCGTACAGTACTCGCTCCTGCTGACGGATTGTGACCTTGGCATTGGTTCTGGCGACCCCAACCACTTCTGGCGCATAACCCCTCAGGTTTGGCGGCAGCATGTTGTCATCCGACACCAGACTTATCCCGCTAAAGCGAAAGCTGTCGAACATGCCTGATTCCAGATAACTCTCGCCGAGAGTCAGCTTGGAACGCAACGCAGCAATGGCGCGGTAGGCGTAATAACGGCTCCAGTCCAACTGCCTGTTCGTAGGGCGGCCAGCCCCCGCCTGATGAGTAAGGTTGGTCTGCCAGTCTGCCCGTAAACGCCAGGACCCCAGGTTGGCCCCGGCAATACCGTTACCGCTCAGGCTGTAGCTGCTCGTCCCTTGCTTAAGTTGCTTTTGCGTCTGCGTATTGAGGTTATAATCCAGCAATAGACCTGGGAGCCCCTCTTCCCAGCGTGACGGCGGATCCCAGTTATCGGCGGTATACTCCAGATAGGCCTGAGGGATATTCAGATACAGGGTTGAGGTGGATAAATCGCCACGCACTTCCATACCTTTCAGACTGGATTCATCCAGACACTCCCCCTGATGCCACCAGCGCAAGTCCTTGGCCACGCCCGCCTTCAACCCTAACTGAGCCACCAAAGCCTTACCGACACAGGCCCGGCTGTCATTCGGATCCCCTTCCGGCGGGTAAAACGATATCGCTTGTTCCGGTAGATCGTTTTTATTGATATGCACCGACATACCGTAGATACCCGGCATGATATAACCGCCGCGGGAGAAGTGGCTCAGATCGATGTTTTTGCGGTCATGCACATCCAGTACATCCGTATTGAACTGAATTTCCTCGGCGGCGTATGCCACGGTCGAAGCCGTGCTCCACGCCAAAGAAATACAGACGCTGAGTGCCTGAAGACGTGTCAGCTTCTCTACAGGTGACAATCCCATATCCCTAACCTTTTTTATTAATGCCTTATTCCTGTGGCAATGTCTTAATAGCGTTTAGAAATAATCCAATTTAAAGCGAATGGCAGAGAAGTATTCACCAGATGTTAAAATATGGTTATTGGCTACCAGATTTACGGCATAACTCAACACCATGCTCTGAGGATTAATGGTTTCCAATGGCAAGGGTTTTCCCGGCCTGGCAATATTGCCACCGAGGTCACTAATTTTCAGAGCCACACCGGATGCCGTTCCTTGCACGGTAAATAGCCCACCCTCGCTATCTCCATCAAAGGTCACCTGAAAATTCTTCAAGTCAGGTAATTGACGGCCAAAGCGCTCCAACTCACAATCACTCAATTTAATGTAAAAATTTTTACCCCGCCCCTGACCATCACGAACAATATCCTCTACAGAGATCGCATCAATCTCAATAGTTTGGTCTTGGCTCTCTACCGCAATAGCACAGGCAGTATCAATAATGGATCCTTGCATATTTACACGTCCCCATCCCAAGGCAGAATGTGCAGCCAAAGAAGAGAAAGGTACCGTAATAAATAGGTAAGAAAACACGGCGATAATAGGGGTTACATTCCACATGGCAAACTATCCTTGACGCTATCGTCCTCCAAAAAGGCATGCGGATACCTCCGCATGCCCAAACAGATTATGCCTATAATGACGTAGCCGATTACTGGTAGGCTAAAGTGAAGTTGGCAACCGTCTCGAATTTGCCTTCGGTAACAGCGGCAGAAGCACCATCACCCTGCAGGTAAGCACTGAAGTTCAGGGTATTATCGCCATTTTGCAGCTCCTGGAGAGCCGTTGCCTTAGTCAGCTCAATCGGGCCGTTAACATCTTCAATAACGATGCTGGCACCACGCCCAGTACCCAGACGGTTTTTAACCGAGCCGACGTTACCATTGAAGGAGACGCTCACTTTATTCTTAGCATCAGGACCGGTACTGATTTCGCAGTTCTCCAGATCAATGGTGAAAGCATGCGAGCTAGATTTGCCGCCGTCCTTCAGGGCAACTTTAGAAATCTGACCCAGTTCAATCGTCTGTTCGGCAGACTTTTGCGTGATGGAGCATGGAGCATCAATAATCGAACCGTTAAAGGTGATTTTACCGTGCCCCTGGTCTTTCACTGCGGCATGCGCCAAAGAAGACATACCCAAAGCCACTACTGCTACCATCATGATCTTGTTCAGTTTCATGCAAAAAATCCTTAAAATGAAAATTCCATAAATTTCAGTTTTCAATGGATGCGAGATCCATGTGTTTATCGCCAGCCCCCTAAAACAGCTTCCTTCGTGTCTTTGGCAAGGCCAGTAAAACACAAGCAGCCTCAAGTCTGCCGATGTGGATAAATCTACCACCAAAACAAAAATTAGATATTTGTTTTAAAAATATGCGATTATTTAGATTTTTACTCCAATTATTTAGAACTATCTAAGCTTAAGCATCAAATAAACAAAGGCTGATAGATATTGTCAGATTTAAGTATTCCATCTATAAATTAAGATTATTCTTAATAATTTGACTACCCTAAAAAATACATATAAAAAGCCATTTTCAACACACTTAATGAGTATTCATTATGTTTTACATCATCAATAAGGTGATTAAATATTCACCAGAATCAAAAGAGCTATCATTGGCGCAAGAGGAGCAAACCTCATTGGTTTTGTCTAATCAAGCCTCACGACTGTTAATGGAGCTGATAAAAAACTTTGGTAGTGATTTAACCCGAGATTATTTGCTGAAACATATTTGGGAGGATTTTGGGTTAACACCATCAAACAACAACCTTTACAGTGCGGTGAGTGAGCTAAGGAAAGCGATATCAAGCCTTGGCATCACAGAGCAAGTGATTATCACTATCCCGAAGGTGGGATTCAAGTTTAAGTGCAGCGTTGATTGTTTACCTAAAGAAATAAAAACAGAGAAAAAAGAAAGTAAGGAAATAAAGCCGACATCAGTAAACCATCCAAAATTGGTCAGTTTTTTTGTCGCATTCTGCATTGCCGCATTAGTGATTTTTTACTACATCCTTGTAGAATCGAAAGGTATAGAAATAAAGACATCCACTCCCTCCTTAATCAACGTGATTGATAAATGTAATATTTACTCATTAGATAGTCCAGTAGTACAGCTCAAAGAGAAAGTATTCGAAAATATATTTGAAAAAACCAACCTTAAGGAAGAGTGTAAAAAGAATGGCTACAACATATACTACAGTGATATAAAATCAATAGATGATTATGTCTTTATTGGTGTATGTCTTAACACTAAAATCAAAAAAAATACAAAATGCTTCAACATCAGGAATGATTAAAATGAACAGAAATGCCATGTTAATGGTGGCAATCCTATTAACTATAGCAATTGCTGCTTATAGTTATGAGAAAAAAATAAAGACCAGGGGTTTGTTATTTACATGTAATTATAATATTCAGTTACATTTACAAGCAAAAAACACAAAAATATTTCAAAAAGTTAACGTTTTCTTTTACGATGATAATTCAGGATTTCAAAGCGCTTTTGGAAAAATGGAGATAGAGGGCAAAAAATACACCATCGATAATGATAACTTTTTCATCTATAATGAAACCGACAAAAATGGAACCTATACGGTCGAGTATAATAAAACAGTAAAAAAATATGATGACAACACACCGGATAACTCATGGGGTGACCTTCGGAATAGAACCTCTGTCTATTACATGACTTTCCATAAGCTCGATGACGATGTTTTTCTAATCAGAGGGCGCGGATTCCCAATGTTTCTTTGCACCAATAGCTAATTTATCCCCGCCGCCCTCCAAAGCCCTAGGTGGCGGGGAACTATTCACTACATTCTCTCGTTGCTAGCCCCGACTTTGCGAGAGAACTCGCACCATCAAACTAGCCCTCTTGCCAGGCTCTGCTGGCCCTAACACTATTGATACCTAGCTAGATATGGACAACATCTTTGTCATATTCCCAAGTGTTGTCATCGTTGACAACACTTGAATGTGTTGTTATTTTGAACAACAGGAGGGAGATGAAATTGCCTTCTCAACTCATCTTTCAGGACAGGATCGCGCTGACGGAAACCGAGTTTGTACAGATGGTTATTTGGTTTGTCGAACCCGCAGTCAGAGCCAGTGCTCATCACTATAAGTACCGATTCGCCTATGTGAAAGACGGCATCTGCCGCTTACGCTATGACAACGAGGCAGGCAAAGGCGATCATAAACATCTGGATGAAAAACAACATCCCATCAATTTCACCAGCCCAAAAGCGCTGATACGCAGTTTCTTCGATGAGGTTGCACAGCTAAGAGGAGACTAAAGTTGAATACAGTCACCATCCGAGTCGCTTCTCTTGAGGAAGCGCAACGCTCTATGGAAGCCGCCTTGGAAGGCGATAAACAGTACCAGGGGAGTTACATTACTTTTCTGGATTGGGATTCGTTATGGAAGACACTCTCGCCCAAAAAAATGCATATCTTGCACTGCATGACCGGGACCGGGGAACTCTCAATCAGAGAGGTTGCTCGTCGCGTTGAGCGGGATGTTAAAGCTGTGCATACGGATCTTCAGGCGTTGTTGGCTTGCGGCATCGTTGATAAGGGTACAGCCGGGGTGATATTCCCCTACGACCAAATCCATTTCGATTTTGTCATTGGCAAGGCAGCCTAAAAAAACTACTGACAAATCTCCACCGGCTCACCATGTAGGGGCGCTGCATGCTGCGCCCGCTCTCATCCTCATAAACGCCAGACGTAAGAAAGCCCGCTTAAAAAAGTGGGCTTTCTTGAATGTGGTCGGCGAGAGAGGATTCACTCGTATCGTCCATGATACTCGCCCCTACGGGGTATCGCTGGCGCGATATGCATATCTGTTCCCGACAGATTTGTCGACCTCCGCGGAGGTTCTCATCCTCGTAAACGCCAGACGTAAAAAAGCCCGCTTAAAAAAGCGGGCTTTCTTGAATGTGGTCGGCGAGAGAGGATTCGAACCTCCGACCCACTGGTCCCAAACCAGTTGCGCTACCAAGCTGCGCTACTCGCCGATGCGGGGCGCATCTTACTGCTGGGCCGTATACGCGTCAATCTCTTTTTCACCCCCGCATACCAAGTGGCGCTAAAAGCGCCAAACAGGCCAGTATCTGAGCGGATACGGCCTTTCTGGCTCGGTTTACAGCGCTTTGGCGTCCGCTTTACTCTGCGGAAGGTGACACCAGTTATTGCTCTCAACAATACCACCGTCCGGCGAGGTATAACCCAGGCAGCCGAGGATAGAGTCAAACAGCTCTACGTGACGGTGCGGCTGGCCAACCCGCTGTTGGGTCTGTAACTGCTCAAACGCACTCTTATGCTGCGGGTCTTCGAGGTATTTATCAGAAGCCCAGACGATCATCGGCACACGGAACTGCTCCGGCGGGGCCATTTCACGTGGCGTACCATGCAGATGCGAGTTTTCACCAATGGATTCGCCATGGTCGGCCGCGTAAAACACGATAGCCTTCTTATCGCGCACCTGGTCAATCACGCTGTCGATAAAGGTATCAGTGTACAGCACCGAGTTGTCATAGGCGTTAATCAAGCGCTCTTTGGAGCAGAACTCATCCACGCCCATGCATTCCGGCTGATAACGAGCAAAGCTGCGCGGGTAGCGCTGTGAATAGAGGTAATGCGACCCTTTGGTATGCAGGATCACCAGATGCTTGCCGTCGGGATGGCGAGCCAGCGACTCTTTCATCTCATCCACCAACAGCATATCGTCCACCGATTTACCGTCGTTACGCTTCTCTGAGGCGATCATTTCACGGAATGAGTAGTTATCCACATCGGTATTATTGTAGAACCACACCTCGCTCTGCATCGCGAACAGCTCGGAACTGAAGCCCAGCTCTTTCAGTACGGCAAAGATATTCTGCTCTTTCAGGGTTCGCTGCGGGTTATCCGAGGTGCCATGCTCACGCACGAACATACAGCGTAACGAAAGCTTGGTGGAGGTATCACAAGATTCTCCCCGGAACGCCACCAGGTTTTTCTCCTGCGACAGCTTAGGCGTGGTATCACGCTCATAGCCCAGAATGCCCATATGATCCCAGCGGGTGGTTTCACCGATGATAAACACCACGTAGGTGTCATCGATGCCCTCTGGGGCAACATAGGTAAAGTTCTTGCTGGGATCGAACATGTTGGCTGCGTCCGAGCTTTCATCATAACGGGTGTAGGCAAACAGCCCCAGCGCCGAAAGCCAGTTGGAAGGCAGATAAGAGTGCGCAACCACCCCACCATAGCTCGGCAGATCGATATTGGTGATCTTTTCCTGGGCGCTTTGCTCTTTATCCAGGGTACGCAACGGCAGCCACACCAGCGCAACCACCGCCAACATGATCAGCAGTGGCTTAATCCGCTGCCCTGGCGTTTTCATTTGTTCAATCAGGGTGTCGCGCAGGTTATTGCTCCAGATGCACAGCAGCGGTAAAGCGCTGACCACAATCATCCACAGCACAAAATTCAGCCCGACCACCTCTTTGGAGAGATCGATATCGGTGGTCATCACCGAAACGACAATCCCATAGCCAATCACCACGTTGAAGAACGTCATGTAGTAACTGGCAGCGACGGAGATCAATACCAGCAAAGAGGCGACGATGCGGTAAAACAGCCGGCCCCCCAGGGATACCAGCCGCATGATAAAGAAGGTGAACAGGACAATGGCGATGACTTCCGTCAGCGCAGAAACCACCTTGATCCCCTGAATGCCGTGCGCAAAGGAATCAAAACGACGATAGAAAACGGAAAGGTTTAAAAAGATGCCGATATAGATCGCTAACAATAACGATAAATTCTGCTGTGATAGCGATTTAACTTTGTTCATGTAACGCAGTGGCTCCGGGCTTCAAGTTCTGAAACCATCAGACAGTCGATATGCCCTCAGGTTCAGCCGATGGGCAATAAGCATCATTCTGCAGAACAGAATCAAGAAAAATCGCACCAAACGAGCATTTTTTGCCAATTTTGTGAGAAAAATAGCGGGGAGACAGGACTTGTGAATGGGGGAGCATTGTCCCCCTCTTTCACCGGCTTTTGGCAGGAAACATTATTTAATGTTAAGGGTTACATCGATATTGCCGCGCGTAGCATTGGAATAGGGGCAGACCACATGGGCTTTCTTCACCAAGTCTTCCGCGACGCTACGCTCAACGCCCGGCAGGCTGATATCCAGCTGAACCTCAATGCCAAAACCGTTGGGGATCTCACCGATACCGACGGTGCCCTCGATGGAGGCTTCAGCAGGGATTTTCACTTTTTCTTTCGAGGCGACAAACTTCAGTGCCCCCAGGAAACAGGCCGAATAGCCCGCAGCAAACAGTTGCTCAGGGTTGGTAACCTCCCCACCGGCTCCGCCCATCTCTTTCGGCACGCCTAATTTCACGTCCAACACGCCGTCGGATGAGGTTGCACGACCGTCTCGGCCACCGGTTGCCTTGGCATGGGCGCGATAAACCACTTTCTCAATAGACATAGATCGTTCCTTTTCGGGTTGGTGACCCGATCCAGTGTAGACCATTCTGCGCGGAGCCCAGGCTCGCACAACTGACGTTAAGCACGGTATGCTAAGTTCTATCTATCGGATGCCGCAGGGAAATCAAAGCATGACTGACACATTGGCCGAACGCGCCCGCCGCTATGCCACCAAAGCGCATGGAGCGATCGATCAGCGCCGCAAATACACGAACGACCCGTATATTGTGCATCCACAGGCAGTGATGGAGATTGTCAGCAGCGTGCCGCACAGCGAAGAAATGCTGGCTGCGGCCTGGCTGCATGACACAGTGGAAGATACCCTCTCTACGCTGGCCGATATCGAAAGCCATTTTGGCCCGCAGGTTGCCAGCCTGGTCGCTATGCTGACCAACGTCAGCATCGGCAGCGCGGAAAATCGCTATCAACGCAAGAACCGCGATCGTCGCCACAGCGCCAGCGCCTCCCCACAGGCCAAAACCATCAAGCTGGCCGATTTGATCGACAACACCCGTTCCCTGTTGCAATACGATAGTCACTTCGCCAAAACCTACCTGGTAGAAAAACAGCGCCTGCTGGAAGTGCTGACCGAAGGCGATCCACAGCTGTGGCGGCAGGCTAGCTATATCATCGAACAGGGTTTGCAGGCGTTGCAAATGCCACCGCATAACGTCCCTGCCCGTTGGTTTGACCATGCCCGGCAGCGATATCAGGCAAACGAGGTGACGTAAACTTGAGATAGGAGGGAGACATAAGCACTGTGATGGCCCCTCACCCTAGCCCTCTCCCACAGGGAGAGGGGACCGATCGAGTTGACTATCAGTTACAGAAATTACCTGGCCATTGCCGCCAATCAGCTCCCTTTTAGGCAGGACAAAGCGATCACAGCACCCGACCGCAACACCGTGGCAGCTCCCTCTCCCTGTGCTGTCTCTTATACACATCTCAAGTTGCGGTCAAATGGCCGTAATTTGAGAAACATAGCAGGCTGATTTTAAAGAGAATTTTTCCGAGTGCCCTATTGATTCGCTTGAAATAATTCCCATAAAAAACAGTAAGATGCCGAGTTGTGTATAAGAGACAGCTCCCTGTGGGAGGAGACCGTTCGAGTTGACTATCAGTTACAGAAATTAACTGGCCATTGCACCCAATCAACTCCCTTTTAGGCAGGACAAAGCGATCGCAGTACCCGACCGCAACACCGTGGCAGCTCCCTCTCCCTGTGGGAGGAGACCGTTCGAGTGACTATCAGTTACAGAAATTACCTGGCCATTGCACCCAATCAGCTCCCTTTTAGGCAGGGCAAAACGATCGCAGCACCCGACCGCAACACCGGGGCAGCTCCCTCTCCCTGTGGGAGAGGGTTGGGGTGAGGGGCCTATTTCCCTGAGTAATTACTTGATCTTCAAGCTGCTGCCGTTGCTGTGGATCACATCGCGATACCAGTAGAAACTCTTCTTGCGGCGGCGCTCCAGGCTGCCGTTACCTGCATCATCGCGATCGACATAAATAAAGCCGTAGCGCTTCGCCATCTCCGCTTTGGAAGCACTGACCAGATCGATCGGCCCCCAACTGGTATAACCCATCACCTCAACTCCATCGTCGATCGCTTCCGCAACCTGCACCAGATGGTCGTTGATATAGTCAATGCGGTAATCGTCGTTGATGCTGCCGTCGGCCTCGATGCGGTCTTTCGCCCCCAGGCCGTTCTCAACGATAAACAACGGTTTCTGATAGCGGTCATACAGCACGTTGAGCAGATAGCGCAGCCCCACCGGGTCAATCTGCCAGCCCCATTCCGAGCTTGCCAGATGCGGGTTAGGCACCATGTTGAGGATATTGGCCCGGGCGGTCTGGTTCTTTTCTTCGTCGGTGGTCACGCAGCCACTCATATAGTAACTGAACGAGATAAAGTCGACGGTTTCGCGCAGCGCCTGCTTGTCTTCCTCGGTGATCGTCACCTGAATGTCGTTCTCACGGAAGAAGCGCTTCATATAGGCCGGGTACGCACCGCGCACCTGTACATCACCGAAGAACATCCAGTCGCGGTTCTGGCGCTGGGTTTCCAACAGGTCTTCCGGCTTGCAGCTCAGCGGATAAAGAATACCGCCCAGCAACATATTACCGATCTTACCGTCCGGCACGATCTCATGGCAGGCTTTTACCGCCTTGGCGCTGGCTACCAGTTGATGGTGGATCGCCTGGTAAATCTCGCTTTTGCTGCTGTCTTCCGGCAGACCCACGCCGGTGAACGGCGCATGCAGCGACATGTTGATCTCATTAAAGGTCAGCCAGTGTTTGACCTTGTGCTTGTAACGCTCGAACACCGTGCGGGCGTAACGCTCGAAGAACTCAATAAGTTGGCGATTGCCCCAACCGCCATACTTTTGCGTCAATGCATAGGGCATTTCGTAATGCGACAAGGTGATCAACGGCTGAATGCCGTATTTTGCCATCTCGTCGAACAGCCGATCGTAAAATGCCAGCCCGGCTTCATTCGGCACTTCTTCGTCCCCTTGCGGGAAGATACGCGTCCAGGCGATCGAGGTACGCAGGCACTTGAAGCCCATCTCGGCAAACAACGCGATATCTTCAGGGTAACGGTGGTAGAAATCGATCGCCACATCCTTGATACCGCAGTCTCCGGCAACGCGCGGCGTCAGCCCGCCAAAGATCCCTTGGGGTTGCAGATCTGACGTCGAAAGGCCTTTGCCATCTTCCAGATACGCGCCTTCTACCTGATTTGCCGCGACCGCGCCGCCCCATAGAAAATGCTGTGGAAATTTGCAACTCATCGCTTTCTCCTCAATAAACCTGATTAACGTAATAGTGTCAGCAGCGGTGCCTGTTCCTGCACCGGGCTTTGGCCGCTGGTAAGCACATCGACATAGTCGTCGCTGTTGCTGATGATGATCGGGGTGGTGGTATCAAAGCCCGCGGCGCGGATCGCCTCCTGGTCAAACTCGATCAGCAAATCGCCCTGTTTAACGCGATCGCCCTCTTTGATATGGGCGGTAAAATGCAGACCGTTAAGCTTGACGGTATCGATACCCACGTGGATGAGCACTTCGGCGCCCTCATCCGATTCGATGCCGATGGCGTGCTTGGTTTTGAATAGCGATACCACACATCCATTGACTGGGGCCACCACTCGGCCCTGGTGAGGCATAATGGCCACGCCTTTACCCAGCAGGCCGCTGGCAAAGGTGGCATCCCGAACCTGTTCCAACGGGATGATGTCGCCAGCAATCGGGCTGGTCACCTGCTGCTTGCGGTTGAGCGGTGCCTGTGGAGCTAGGGCTGGTGCCGCTTCAGCCGGTTGTTCCGCTGGCGGTACGATGCCGAACAGATAGCTGGCAATGGCCGCAAACACAAACGACACTAAGGTACCGGCAATCGCCCCCAGGACCGTCGCATCAAAGCCGCCCGCCGGAATGATCTGGGCAAAGGTGAAAATACTGACCAAACCAAACGAGTAGGTTGCCGTGTGGAAGTAACCGATCACCGCTCCGCCCAGCGCTCCGCCGATACAGCCGAAAATAAATGGCCGTTTGTTTGGCAGCGTGACCCCGTACACCGCAGGCTCGGTAATACCGAAGATACCGGCGGTAACGGCAGAACCCGCCATCACCCGCAGCTTGGCATCGCGGGTACGCAACATCACACCCAACGTGGCCCCCACTTGCCCCATCACCGCAGGCAGCAGCAGTGGAGACAGGGTGTCACGGCCAAACACGCTCATATTGTTGAGCATCAGCGGTATCAGCCCCCAATGCAGGCCGAAGATCACACAGACCTGCCAGGCCGCGCCCATAAAGGCACCGGCCACGATCGGGTTGAAGGCATAGATCGCCTGATAGCCGTTGGCCAGCATCAGACTCAGCCAGGTAGCCGCCGGGCCAATCAGCAGGAAGGTGAGCGGCACGGTGATCACCAGGCACATCAACGGCGTCACGAAATTACGCAATGCACTGTGCAACACGCGGTTAAATAGCGGCTCCAGGCGGCAGGACACCCAGGCGGCAAAAATGATCGGAATGACCGACGAGCTGTAGTTGATAAAGGTGATAGGGATACCGAGGAAATACTCCGGCTGGGCACCCGGAAGCTGAGCCGCCTCAAAAGCCCCCATCATCAACGGATGCGTCAACGCCCCACCAATAGCCATGGTGACAAAAACGTTACCGCCAAATTTCTTACCGGCGGTGTAACCCAGCATGATCGGTAAGAAATAGAACAGCGCGTCACTCGACGCAAACAGCAACTTGTAGGTGCCGCTACTCTCCAACAGCCAACCACAGGCCAAGCTCAACGCCAGAAAGCCCTTGAGGATCCCGAAGCCGCCATCACGCCGAGCAACGGGGTAAAAATGCCGGAAACCACATCGATAAAGCGGCTGAGCAGATTCTCCTTTTTTTCTTCTTGTGCGTTGGCAGACGTTTCCTCATCTGCGCCAAGCTGCACATTCAAGGCGTTATAAACCTCCCCGACGTGGTTACCTACTACCACCTGAAACTGGCCACCGCTTTCCACGACCATAATGACGCCCGGGTTTTTCTTCAGCGCCTCCGCATCCGCCTTGCCGTGTTCTTGCAGTTTAAAACGCAGACGGGTGGCGCAATGCACCAGGCTTTTCACATTGTCGCGGCCACCGACGCCGGCCAAGATCTCACTGGCTAATTCCTGATATTTCATGGTTGCATCCTTAACGCTTAACCTTGCTGCTCCCCAGCCACGGCGATGGCCAATCGTCGTGGAGGAATTCAGCGCAAAAAAAAACCTAAACCTCGCGGCCTCTGATCCCAACGTGGGGAAACAGAAACTCGAGGTTTAGGTTTTGCCTGCCAAAGCAGTGACAACCCTAAATCGGTTGAGCTATGACGGTAACATTCTGTTTTTCAGTGCGGCAAGGCTTTCCGCCACAAAGTTGCCGAAGTGTGATCCGGTAGACAAAATTCCCTGCCATCCCCCCAACGTTTTTGCACCGCTAGCTAGCCACAAAAAACATTACGTACTTTAACCTATTGCCAGGGTGTAATTTACAGTAAAGATACGTCATAAAACGCAACAAAAAATAATCTATTAAGGCTAAAACCATTAAATAACATTGAATTACGATTTAATTTCGAGCTATTTGTTTCATTGAATTTATCATTATACTCATTTTTGATTAGCCGCAAAACCCTCTCAAAACCCGATTAAATACTAAGTGAATTCTTAATCAATCTAGCAAACACATCAGAATTACTAACTAAAAGATGGACAAACATAGCTCGGAGTATTATTACTAGTCTCCAGAAAATTTGTTTTAGGGAAAGCAGTAGCCATGGCATTACGTACAGAACTTGGGCGGGTGTTAATTACTGGTGCCGGTGGCCGAGTGGCGACAGCGTTCAGGCAGTTTACTGGCCACCGTTACGACTTTCGCCTGGCAGAAAAAGAAGCTGGCCTGATCTCTCATTTGCGGTCCAATGACGAGGTACTGACGTTCGATATCACCAATATCGAGGCTTGCCGGGCAGCCTGCGCCAACATCGATACCGTGCTACATTTGGCCGCCGATCCCTCCGCGGATGCCGATTTCTGTTCTTCACTGATGAACAACAACATCCTTGGCACGTTCAACATCTTCCGCGCGGCGAAAGACGCAGGCTGCCAACGCGTGGTGTTTGCCAGCAGTGCACAAGCGGTAGAAGGTTATCCGTTGGATTATCAGGTGCGCCCGGACGATGCGCCGAAGCCAAAGAATATGTACGGGGCCAGCAAGGCGTTTGGCGAAGGGATCGCCGCCTATTTTGCCAATCAGGAGGGGCTTTCTGCACTGTCGGTGCGGATTGCCAACTTCACGACGTTGGAAGCAGGCCAGCAGATCAGCGCGCGGGATATGAGCGCCTTCCTGAGCCACCGGGATGCCGCCGACCTGCTCGATCGCTGCATCCGCGTTACCCACGTGCAGCATGCGGTGGTGCATGGCATCTCTAACAACCGCTATAAGCGACTGTCGTTAGAGGAGACCACGCGACTGCTGGATTACTACCCCGAGGACGATGCGTTTACCCTGCTCGGGTTTAGCTGAGCGGGCACAGTACGCTGCGCCCCTACGCTACGAGCCCGGTGAGGGAAGGTCTGCCGTTCACCACATTACGGCTTTTCAGCAATCTTGCGTAGGTACTCGTTATTTTTGAAGGCGATGATCACCATTTCAAAACAGACACGGGTAAAGACACCGCCAATGATCATGCCCAGCAGACCACGGAAGAACTCACCATAGAACATCGACCCGATGCCACCGACCAGGATGCCCAACAGGCAAAGCCAATAAACGCCGGTAATGATTTTCGGCGTCAGCATCGCATCAAAAAAGAAAATGTTTTTCATTGTGTATCCCTTCATTCGTTAAGGTTGACCGTTCCTGAGCGGCAAAGCGCCCTCAAGCTGGAATTAAGTATACTGGCCAAAGATGACAAAAGGTAAGAATACATGATGGATTGTTTTCCCTACGTTTAAAGACGTAGCGATGCTCAAGCCGGCTCTAACCCGGAAAAAACTCCCAAGTTAGAACAGATAACTCTACCCCTTCTGAATACTAATCTGCCAGCGGGCATCACCGGTCTGCTGGAAATCCGTCACGCTGTGTCCTGTCTCAACCGCCCAGCGCGGCAGGTTTTCCGTGGCCTGAGCGCAGTCATATTCAATCACCAGCAGGTCACCTGAACCCAATTGCTCAATGTGCTTTTTGGCTTCCATCAGCGGGAACGGGCAAAGTTTACCGGTAGTATCCAGAGTGATCGTTTTCATAGTCCTCAAGCCTCTTTTGTTTTAATCGATTGATTCGGAAGAATAATAGTGAAATAACTGACCACCCAACTGCCCAACAGGATGCACGGAATAAACAGCCAGCCCTGCCAGGAGAACCAGGCGGTATTGACGATGGTATTACCCAGCATACAGCCCCCAGCCAGCCCGCTGCCGATCCCCATCACCCCTCCCCCAAACAGACTTTTGATCATTGTCGGGAGGCCGGGTGAACGTAGCCGCAACTCCTGACTTCCCCAAGCAGCCACCAGCGCCCCGGAAAAAATCCCGATCAGCAGATAACCCGCCCAACCGAAGAAGCCGGTTTTACCCTCGGTGATTAACGAAAACAGCTGCGCACTGGGGCCGCTGATGCCTAAACCGCCAACCCGACCCGATTCCAAGCTGGAAGGCCATGCCAGCAGCGCGATCACGCCGATCAACACCGCGCTGACGAAGGGGTGCCAGCGTGCTTCGAACAGCCAGTGGGCAATGCCCTGTTTGCGCGGTTTGGGTTGCGGAACGGGAAAGGATTTACGTTTCAGGTAGCGCCAGACCAGCACGACCGTCAGCACGGTTAACAGCGCTACCGCAGGCCAGGGAGACATGCCGAATGTCTGCATCAGCGAAGCATCCGGTAAGGCAGGGGCGCTGATGGGAGCAAACAGCTGTTTGCCGCCCGGCTGGCGAATATACCAACTGGCAACAACAAAACCGACAACAGCAATCATGCTGCCAGCCAGCCCCTCGGCAGCGCGGTAGTAAGCACCTGTGGAGCAGGAGCCTGCCAGCCCCATGCCGATACCGAAGGTAACGCCACCGACCAGCGTCGCCAGCCAGCGGAAATCCCCACCGGGGAGCTTGGCCCAGCCGAGGGCAACGAAGGCGAACAAACCGATGCTTTGCAGGGTGATGATAATGAGGATAGCGAGGGTCATGCGCCCATCGCGGAACAGATAGAGGTCTCTCAGACCGCCGGCCATACAAAAGCGCCCGCGTTGCATGATAAATCCAAGAAGGAACCCCAGAAACAGACCTGTCATAAGGGAAAAACTCCTTTTTATGGCTTTGTAAACAGCGTGCCCTGGGTAGGGCGCAGGCATTTTACGCGCTAGAAATCGAGAAGTCATACAAACAGAAGGGATATTGAGGGCGCGATCGAATTATTGGATTTTAGATCCCAATGCTCTACCACTGCGTGTGTAGCGTTTTTGCATACACAGTGTATAATTGTATATCACTTTACTACACGGATACGACGATGAAACCTGAAACTAGAGAAGCCCCGATCAATATTCGGGCAAAAGCGTCTCAACGCGACCTGATCGACATGGCTGCAAGTCTCTTGTCGAAGTCGCGTACCGATTTCATGCTTGAAGTGGCTTGCCGCGAGGCGCAGGACATCCTACTGGACCAGCGTTTGTTTATTTTAGACGACGAACAATATGATGCGTTTCTGACCGAACTGGATGCGCCTATCACCGCTGAACGCCAGGCCCGTATTAACGACCTGATGAGCCGCAAATCGCCATGGGAATGAAAGCTCCCGAGCCCTTGTCATCCGGGCATAACCTCGCTGACTTTTGCAGTTCAGAGCCGATGCTTAATGAGTGGCTGAGAAAGAAAGCGCTTAAAAATCATAGCGCAGGAATTTCCCGCGTTTATGTTATTTGCGCAGAGGAAACCCATAGGGTCATTGGATACTATTGCCTAGCAACTGGTAGCGTTCAGAGGAATACCGCCCCCGGAGCTTACAGACGCAATGCGCCAGAGTCACTTCCAGTTATCGTTCTTGGCAGACTTGCTATCGATCAGGCGTACTCAGGTAAGGGTCTAGGGGTCGCATTGTTAAAAGACGCGATATTTCGGACAAAGAATATTGCTCAACAAGTTGGCGTGAGAGCGTTAATCGTTCATGCATTGAATGAAGAGGTGCGAAACTTCTACATCAAGTTCGCCTTCTCCCCCTCCCCTGAACACCCACTGATGCTGTTTTACCCAATAAAGCTTTAGTGCCAAAATACCTTTATCGGCATCATTCGTATAGCTTTTGGGTTCTATAGTCTAGCGTTGGCAAAAATTCAGCCTGCGGGGGAGTTCTGCTATCATCCACCAGATTGGGAGAACGCCCGGTATTGCACAGTAGAGGTATGATTTAAAGATGGATACAGAGGCAAGTCGTACAACGCAAGTTTTGTCGGTTTTTGATTTTGACGGAACGCTGACTCACCACGACAGTTTTATCCCATTTCTGCGTTTCGCTTTTGGGCGGCGTGTCTTTGCACGGCGCTTGCTGCAGCTGGCACAGCCTGCGTTTAAGCATATGCGCAAAAAACTCACCCGCGACGAGCTAAAAGAAACCCTGATTAAGGTTTTCCTGACCGGGGT
The DNA here is from genome assembly GCF_003668775.1 of Serratia sp. 3ACOL1. Taxonomy (NCBI): domain Bacteria; kingdom Pseudomonadati; phylum Pseudomonadota; class Gammaproteobacteria; order Enterobacterales; family Yersiniaceae; genus Serratia; species Serratia sp. 3ACOL1. Next base: position 4,234,779 of record NZ_CP033055.1, read on the forward strand.
AGATGAGCACTGGTTCCGTCAGCAGGCGGAGGCTTTTTGTTCGGCCTATTGGACCAAGCTGATGCGCCCTTCCGGGCTGATTGCGGTTGCCATGGAGGTCAGTTCCGGCGCTGAAGTCACGATTTGTTCCGCTTCACCGGCCCTGGTGCTACAGCCGTTTGCCGATCGTTTGGGCATCAAGCTGATTGGTACTCAGTTGGAAGTGGTCGACGGGAAGCTCACCGGGCGCATCACCGGCCATAACTGCCGCTGTGGGCAGAAGGTTGAACGCCTGGAAAGTATTTATGGCCCGATGGGGAACTATCATCTCAGAGCCTGGGGCGATACCCGTGGGGACTACGAACTGTTGGCTGCGGCTCAGGATGCTCACTGGCGGCATTTCCATCCGGCCTGGTCAAAGCGCCGCTCTGCGGTCAAAAGGCTGCGCGTGGCGGAGCCAAACGTTATCAGCAAGACCGATCAGTAAGCGTAAGAATTCCCAGCTCCAGCGATCCCTATTTGCCCCTCACCCCAACCCTCTCCCACAGGGAGAGGGAGCTGTCCTGCATCGTTGGTAGGCTTGTGCTACTTCGTAAAATTGGGTGTAGGAAAGGAAAGACAAGGAATGACATAGAGAAATCAGCGAACTCAATCGGTCCCCTTGGGAGAGGGAGCTGGTTATGAGCAACAGTCAGGTACCGTTATCGACCTACTCTCTACGCAAAAAAATAGCTGGTAGGGTGACGTGATCGATAAAAGAGAGCTGATTCAGTGCGGTGGTCAGGTAGGTTTCTGCAACCAAAATCGAACTCGATCGGTTCCCTCTCCCTGTGGGAGAGGGTTAGGGTGAGGGGTCATCACCGTACGCTAGTCTTTTGCTTAACTAACTAGAATTACCAAGTTAAACAATAATCCGGTCCGCCTTGGCCGCGTCATACCAGTCTTTAAACTCTTCCAGCAGCAGATCGTACAAACGGTCTTCTTTCATCGTGGCAAAATCATCAATCGCAAAGAAGTTGGTGTTATCCACCCGACGATCGGTGAAGGTATCCAGCTTTTCCAGCACGCCGTAGTTCGAGCCACCCAGGCCGACAAACTTCCAGAAAATCGGATAGTTGGCCGAGCGCTTGATCGCCTCTTTGATCTGGCGCGTTTTACTGATGCCACCGTCGGTAATAAACACCACATACACCGGCATATCGCTATGCTTAAACGTATCGATCAGCTCCTCCATCACCGGCGGCTCATTATTGGTGCCGCCCAGCTTTGGCAGGATCTCCCACATTGAGCGCTTGCCGCTGCCCTGGATCGCCTTGATATAGCCATCAAGATTATCCAGCGTCACATCGGGATATTTTGCGTGTTTTTCGGCAAAGCCCCAGACGTCCATCGAGCCGTCATCATCAAACTGCACGGCCAGCACGGCGATGCGATCCAGTACCGCCTGCACATTGCCCTTTTTGAACTGCCCGGTCATCGATCCTGAAGCATCCAGCACAAACGCAACCTTGGCCTTTACCGACTGCAGATTGAATTTAGCCAGGCTGACGGTGACGTTCTTCGCCAGGCTCACCAAATGCGGTGCTTTGTCCTGCAGTTTTTTCTCCAGGCTGACGGTCGGCGGCGGAGTAGCAGGCGCGGCTGGCTGAGCCACATCAACACCATAGTTTAACGCCAGCGGCTCCAGGCCACCGTTAAACCCTTGCCCCAACGCGCGCAGCTTCCAATTACCGGCATGGCGATAAATTTCGGCGACAATCAGCGCCTTCTCCTGACGACCTGGGGTTTCTACGCTGTATTGGGCAACGTTCTGCGCATCCATTTTCAGGTGTTGCAGCCCAGAAATCGCGTCCAAACCATCAATTACCAAAGTGATGGCAATCTTGCTGACATCGGCGTCAATTTTACTGAGATCTAACGAGAGAGAGCTGCTTTGGTGGGTGGTTTGTAAAACGACGCTGCGGTTGGGGGTAGCGGTTTGATTGAAGAAGATAAAATCGGCATCGCCACGGACTTTGCCCTCGGCATTCAGCAGGAATACCGCGGTGTCAGGCTCACTCTTAAAACCAGGGTTGGCGGGGTACTGCAGGGTCAGGTTGAGCTGGGTGCCATTGACCACCAGATTCTGGCCGGACTGTAAAATCATCAGGATAACCTCCTGTTAAAATAGCTTTTCCATAACGGGGAGCCCCTCACCCCAACCCTCTCCCACAGGGAGAGGGAGCTGAAAGCCCCTGCTCTGCTGGAAGAATAAAGATCATCTCAGCAAAACTTGAGCGCCCCCTCATCCAAAGTGACGCACGCGCCAGGAGAGGGAGCTAATTCAGTGTCTTAGATATTCACGCCATGCTGTGAAGCCAGAGCGGACAGGCCACCGGCAAAGCCTTGACCTACTGCCTTGAACTTCCACTCAGCGCCGTTGCGATACAGCTCGCCGAATACCATCGCGGTTTCGGTAGAAGCATCTTCAGACAGGTCAAAGCGGGCGATTTCGGTGCCGTTATCGTTGTTGAAGATACGCATGTAGCTGTTGCTGACCATGCCGAAATTCTGTTTACGCGCTTCGGCATCATAGATGGTGACGGCGAAAACCAGTTTCTTGACTTCCGCAGGCACTTTGCTCAGCTCAATTTTGACCTGCTCATCATCGCCATCGCCTTCACCGGTGCGGTTGTCGCCCTGGTGCTCAACGGAACCACAGGCACTCTTCTTGTTGTTGAAGAAGATAAAGCTGCTGTCGCCCAGCACCTTACCGTCATCACCAACCATAAATACGGAGGCGTCCAGGTCAAACCCTTGGCCATCGGTGACACGTGCATCCCAACCTAAGCCAGCCATGGCAATGTTCATGGTTGGTGCTTCTTTGGTCAGGGATACGTTACCGCCTTTTACGAGAGAAACTGCCATTTTAAAGCTCCTGCTTTGTAGGGGATGATACGGGCAGTGGTGTACTGCCCGTCATATTAACTAGCTTGTCGATCAGGACGCGTTGATGCCGTACTGAGCACACACGGAAGCCAAGCCACCGGCATAACCCTGACCTACCGCGCGGAATTTCCACTCGGCGTTGTTGCGATACAGCTCACCAAACAGCATGGCGGTTTCGGTGGACGCATCTTCTGTCAGGTCGTAACGGGCCACTTCAGTCTGGTTGTCATCGTTCACCAAACGGATAAAGGCACCGGATACCTGGCCGAAGCTCTGACGACGAGCCTGTGCATCGTGGATAGTGACCACAAACACGATTTTGTCGACATCAGCTGGGATCATATCCAGTTTGATTTTCAGAGATTCGTCATCGCCGTCACCTTCACCCGTACGGTTGTCACCGGTATGGGTAACGGAACCGTCAGAAGAAGTCAGGTTGTTATAAAAAATGAAGTCAGCATCACCGCGCACTTTCCCGTTTGCGGCCAGCAGGAATGCAGAGGCATCCAGGTCAAAGTCTTGACCATCGGTGGAGCGTGCGTCCCAACCCAGACCAATCAACACATTCTTCATGGTTGGGGCTGCTTTACTCAGGGAAACATTACCGCCTTTAGATAAAGAAACACTCATTGTTCTAACCTCTCAAAAAATTAAACTCATGCGAATTGATTTCAGCTGGATAGGAGATCAGCTCTCCTTTTTCTCCTCGGCGTCGGGTTTGCCTGGGAACATGACGCTCGCGATAATACCCACCGCAAGAACGCCCAGCACGACAAACAGGCTCGCCGTGGCTGAAATGCTGTACCCATGATGCCAGATGTGGTCGGTGGCATTAAGACCCAGTTTCACCGCAATGAAGAACAGCAACACAATAACGGCTTTTTCCAGATGCGTCAGGTACTGCTTCAGGGCTTCCAGCACAAAATACAACGTACGCAGGCCGAGGATGGCGAACATCATGGCGCTGTAGACAATCAGCGGCTCACGGCTCACGGCGATGATGGCCGGTACCGAGTCAAACGCAAACATCACGTCGGACAGCTCAACCACGGCCACACACAGCATCAGCGGTGTCGCATAGCGCCAGGCTTTGGCACCACGGCCAATGGTCACATCCTTGTTTTCCGGTTTAGCCAACTCTTCATCAACTTCTTTCTGGCTTAACAGGAAATCGTGGCCCCGCAGTTTCGGCCAAATCGGGAAGAACCGTTTAACCATGCGGTACGCCAGGTGTTGCGAGTAGTCTTCGATCTCATCACCGTCATCGCCGCTGCGCAACATCATCACCGCCGTCCAGGCCACGATCAGCGCAAAGACAATTTCAACGTATGGCCCGAGGCTGAGCAAACCGGTACCGATGGCAACGAAGATGCCGCGGAACACGATAGCCCCGATAATGCCCCAGTAGAGCACGCGGTGACGATAGCGATCCGGCACGGCGAACCAGGAGAAGATCGCCATCATGACAAACAGGTTATCAACCGACAGCACTTTCTCTAAGGCATAACCGGTGACAAACAGGCTGGCCACTTCGGCACCGTGGTGGATATACAGGAAACCGGCAAAGGCCATCGCAATGGCAACCCAGAACACAGACCATAGGGCTGCGCTCTTCAGCGAAATAGGCTTGTCATCGCGGTGCATAAACAAGTCGATAAAAATGGCCCCGACAGCCAATACAATGAAAACAATGACGGTTTCGGTCGGGAAGCCGATGTGCGTGGATACCATATTAACCTTCTGAAGATATTACATTAAAGACCGAATTCGGCCGCATCAAAGCCCAGAGCAGCCACGATTTCACGTACCGCTTTTTGCTCATCCTGGTCGAAGTCACCGTCGCTTTTGGCTACGGCGATACCCACACGGATGGCCAGTTGGGCCGCTTCCGGCTGATCTTTCAGCGCCAGGATGTACTTCATGGTTTCGCCCTTGCCGATTTCGACATCGAACTCAAAGCTGGCGATCAGTTTGTTAAAGAATTCGATGACTTCAGAAGTCTCGAACACTTTCAGCTCATCAGATGCCTGGAGGAACCCAATCATCTTCTGTTTTTCATCAGAGCTGACGCCGTCGCTGGCCACGGCGATACGTGCGCACACGGCCACGGTACCCTGCATGAACTTTTTGTTCTTGAAGCGGCTAACCTGCTTGGTCAGCTCGTCGCGGCTGGCATTGAATGCCCCTTTAACCTTGTTGAAAAAACTCATGGTGGAATCCTCTGTGAAATTGATTACTTTGACCCTGCTCTCCAGCTGAAACCCCAGCCGAAAGCCTGATCCATGTCACTGTGACCGTTAAAGAAGCGGTTAACACGCTCAACCTTGATGCTACCGTTCTCGTTAACCAGACGCGCAATGGCACACATGTTGCGATTGTTCTGGCCTTCCGACATGCGGGTTTCAATCGGTGGCTGGTCTGGCACGTGCAACGTCACCACGCCATCCGTCTTATCCCAGCTCGCGACCCCTTCGTAGATAAAGGCAAACACCAGCACTTCGCGAATATGTTTCCATTCGCGCCCGTTGATATGCAGCCATTCGCCATCCGAGATATCACCGGTGCGGTCATCGCCTTGCAGTTGGACAAACGGCTCGCGGTTGTAGTCACCAAAACGCTTACCGAGCGCCTGGATCACCGTTTTTTCCCCGTTGGCCATTTCAACAAACGCCCCGAGATCGAGATCGACGCCCTTGTTCGAACTGAACATCGCCCGTAAACCCGTCGGGCCGCTGCCGCGATGCCAGTTCAGGTTGATACGGATTTCCCCAAAGTTATCCCGCTTGGTCAGGCTGATAGCCGGTTTTTCTTTGGTTAACGACACTTTGCTCAGGCTGATTTTGGCTGGCTCCGGTGTTGGGGCCGGTGCAGGCGTTGGCGCAGGAGCCGCTGCCGGGGCAGGAGCATCCGACACATCCACACCAAAATGCTCAGCCAGCGGTTTCAGCCCGCCGTTGAAGCCCTGAGCGATAAAGCGGAACTTCCATTCGCTGTTGCGACGATAGAGCTCACCCAGGATCAAGGCGGCTTCCTGGCGGCCATTCAGCTCAACGGTGCCCACCAGCAGCACTTCGTTATCCGCTTCAATCTGGACCAGCAAACGTTGCAGGCCAGCGACGGTTTGAGCCCCTTCACAGGTCACCGTAAAGGCGACTTTCTGCACGTCTGGGTGCAAGCGGCTGACGTCAACCGCGAAGTTGGAGTTATGACCTTCTTGGGTCAGGGCAACCGTGGCGTCATCGCTCTTGGGCTGACCATAAAAGATCATGTCCGCGTCGCCCTTCACTTTGCCATCGGCATACAGACGGAAAGCGGAGGCATCGACCGATGCGCCGGACAGCACGCGCACCGTTAATAATTTAGATGGAACTGGGGCATTGGCCCCCGGAGTCATATTCATTAGCGCACCACGGTAGCTTTGATGTCTGCATGCATGTCATCAATGGTTCTGCCGCTGCAGGCTTTGCCATGCGCGGTAAAATCCCATTGGCCATTGTTACGACGAAGTGAAGCAATCACGATGCCGGTATGAGCGCCCTGCTCTTTCAGCTCATAACGCGCCAGTTCCTTTTTGGCCTGATCGACCACGCGGCAAAACGCGTTTTCCACATCGTTGAACGACTGCCCACGGAAGCTGTTGACGGTAAAGGCCAGGTATTCCACCTGAGCAGGCAGTTTTGCCAGCTCGACCAGGATGACTTCGTCATCGCCATCGCCTTCACCGGTCAGGTTGTCGCCGCTGTGCACCACTGCGCCGCAGCGAGACTTAAGCTGGCGGAACCAGATGGTGTCGAGGGTATTGCCATCTTTGTCCAACAATACGCAGCCAGCATCGAGATCGATGGCATCACTGCCGCCGCCGAACATTTTGCTCAGCAGACCGCCTTTCTTCTTGATCGGATCCCACCCCAGGCCGAAGTGCAGCTGGTTGATGGCAGATGACTGCTTGCTGAGCGAAACGGTCTGGTTCTTGGTTAATGACACCATGGTTTAAGTTCCTTCAAGTTGGTATTGAAAACAGTGATTTTTTTACACCAAATTCCATGAGTAGAAAATCATATCATGATGGTGTTCATGCACAACCCCATTTTTGCTGATCATCGAGCTAACTTTAGTTAAATCTATATTTTTAATGAATTTATTTTTTATCACACAGGGTAACCTTTTGGCTAAAAAATTCATTTTACGCCACTTTTCAACGTATGTTTTCACTTCTAGACTGACATCATGTTATGATTGACATCGCCATCGGGTGGCCTCAACCCACAGCGATCCTTTTAACCATCAAGCCTTGAACGGTAAAAATCAAAAAATGACACTCAAAATGTGGCTTATGGAAGGTTTATCTTCCCAGCGGGATATTATTCAGGGCATCGTTTCATTGGTGAAAGCCAAGCAAACTGCCGTGACGGTGGTTGCCTCACACCGTAATGAACGTAACGAGATCCTCTCCCAGGCAGACGTCGCCTTGTTCGAACCGAAAGAGGACGAACAGCGGCTACCCTTTATTCTGTCTACGGTGAAACAGTGCGGTATCAACGCCATCCACACGGGCCGCAACACACAGTGGTTCGAAGCTCATCGCCAACAGATCGAGGCTGCCGGTGTCACACTGACCACCGGTGCCACCAGCCAGGCCATGTTTGAGCTGGCCGACGACAAAGTGGCATTTGCCCAGGCCATGGAGCGGCATGGGTTGCCGGTCGTCCCCTCTCTGCGCATTGAGTCGGTGGCAGAGCTGCGCGATCTGATTAGCCGTTCCCCTTTCTCTGGCGCGCAGCTGTGCGTCAAACCGGTGAAGGGTATTTATGGCATGGGATTTTGGCGTTTTGATGAAAGCGTGGGCCCGATGGCCGCCTTTACCCATCCGGAAAACCGCAAAGTGAATCCACAGCGCTACCTCAGTGCTTTGGCGGACGCTGGCGAGTTTGAGCCGCTGGTGCTAATGCCTTACCTGCCTGGCCCTGAATACTCCGTCGACATGTTGGTTGATCGGGGCACCGTGCTGGCTGCCGTCGCACGTAGAAAAGAAGGGGCGCTGCAATATCTGGAAAACCACGGCGAAGCGTTTGAACTGGCTATTGCCTGTGCCACCGCGATGCAGGCCGATGGCCTGGTCAACGTGCAAACCCGCAACGACACCAGCGGGCGTCCGGTGCTGCTGGAAATCAACCTGCGCCCGTCTGGCGGTATCGGCTATACCCGTTTCAGCGGCGTCAATCTGCCGGGCCTGTTCGCCCTGTATAAGCTAGGCGTCATGAGCCAGCAGCAAGTGATTGATGAGGCTAAATCTGCATTCTCCCCAGCGATCGTCCGTTCTATTACCGATGTCGTCAGATATCACCCCGAGCTCGACAACCTGCTGGTGAAGGACTAACCCATGCTAAATACCTATTCCCGCACGCTGTCCTGCGGCACGCTGAAAGTAACCCCAACGGGCGGCACGATCGCGCTGGATGATCTGTTTGACGTAGCCGAAAGGCGTAACCCGAAACGCGCGTTTCTGTTCGTCAGCAAGGTGCTGGGCCGCCATATTCCGGTGAAGCCGAGCGTCATGCGCGCCGTCTATCAGCAATTGGCCGCGCTGTTCCCGGCCTGTGATCAAGGCCCGGTGCTGTTTATCGGCATGGCGGAAACCGCCGTCGGCTTCGGTGCTGGCGTGTTTGACGAAGTCCGGGGCAGCGTTAGCGACCCGGTATACCTCACCTCCACCCGTCACCCAGTAGAAGGGGGCGAGCTGCTGTGCGAATTCAAAGAAAATCACAGCCACGCCACCGACCACCTGCTTTATCTGCCCCAGGATGCCGAGCTGCGCCGACGCGTACTGGAAGCCAAAACCGTCGTGCTGATCGACGATGAGGCCACCACCGGCAACACCTTCATCAACCTGCTCCAGGCGTTACAGCAGGATGCCGGGTTACACAACATTGCACGCGCCATCACCGTTACTCTGACCGACTGGAGCGGCGACGCCCTCGCCCAACGCAGCCCAATCCCTATCCAGTATGTGTCACTGGTTCAGGGTGACTGGCACTGGGAAAAAAATCCCGATGCTCCGGTGCCGGTGATGCCAGCCGTCAACGTTACCGCCACCGGCAGCGTGCCGATCACCGGTAAACAAAGCTGGGGCCGTTTGGGCATCTCATCGCCAAGTGCGGATCTGGGGCGCGATATTCAGACGCATCCGGGGGAGAAATTGCTGGTGCTGGGCAGCAGCGAGTTTGTCTGGGAGCCCTTCCTGTTGGCTGAACGCCTGGAAAAACAGGGGGCCGAGGTTAAATTCAGCTCCACCACCCGTTCGCCGATTGCCACCGGGTTCGCTATCCAGTCCGCCATCGCCTTTGGCGATAACTATGGGCTGGGCATCCCCAACTTTGTCTACAACGTGGCCCACCAGCAGTTTGACCGGATCCTGTTGTGCATCGAAACCCCCGCGGCAAGCGTTGATCCCGCGTTAATTGAGGCGTTAAAACAGGTCGCCCCTAGCGTTGAGGTCGTAAGCTATGAATAAGCCGGTCATTTTCTCCGATCTGGACGACACCCTGTTCCAGACACGCCGCAAGATGGTCGATGAACTCGACCTGGCCCCGTATCGCACCGGCGCATTGGATCGTAGCCTTGAGCCACGCAGCTTTATGACCGAAGAGCAGTCGATGCTGGTGGACTGGATGCTGGAGCATGCGGAGCTAATCCCGGTAACCGCACGTGGAACCGAAGAGATTGCCCGGGTGAGTATCCCGTTCAAGTCATGGGCGGTTACCACGCACGGTGCGGTGATCCTCAACCCACAAGGGCAAGCGGACGCGGCATGGCAAGCGTTGATGCTGGAAAAACTGCAACCTTATGCTGCTAACCTGCTGGCAATGCAACGCAAGATCACCGAGCTGATGGCCGAACGCAACATCAATGGCTGGGCGCGTATCAACTATGAATACGGCGACACGCCGGTCTATCTGGTGATGAAGCACCGCGATAGCACCCGCCTGGACGAGCTTTACGCCATCGCCGATGAGATTGAGCAGCTATTCCCCACTGAAGGCTATTACGTCCACCGTAACAGCAACAACGTGGCCTGGTTGCCGACCGTGGTAGAGAAAGGGCTGGCCGTCACCTTCCTGCTGGAAAAACTGCGCCTTGAGCGCGGCGTGTTCCCGGTTATCGGGTTGGGCGACAGCCTCAGCGATCATCGTTTTATGAAGCTTTGCACCTGGTTTGGCCTGCCGCGCCAGAGCCAGTTCGCCGAAGCGATCTCCCGCCATATTTTCGGAGAGCAGTAATATGTCTGATTTTGTGCCCTTTTCCGGCTCATACCTGCCCGAGGACGTTCACTTTCTGCTGCAACCGGTAGAAATGGAAATGACGCCGGTCGATCAGAAAGAACAACTGATCCAGTCCGGTGCCCGTCACTACTCGGAGATGTTGAGCCAGGAACCGGAGCCGACCCCTTCACACCTCGACCTGTTTGCCCGCGCACTCGATCAGGGTGCAGGACGCCTGGCAAAAGAAGTCTCGATGCTGGCCCTTGCGCTGATTGAACGGTTTGGCGATACGCCGATAGTTCTGGCCAGCCTGGTGCGTGCCGGTGTTCCTCTAGGGGTGATGCTCCAGCAAACGCTGCGGGCCATGGGCAAAGAGTCGTATCACTACGGCATCAGTATCATCCGCGACCGGGGCATCGACTCGGTGGCACTCGACTGGATCGAGGCACGCCACGGTACCGAAGGGATCGTCTTTGTCGATGGCTGGACGGGCAAGGGAGCCATTACCGGCGAACTGATCCGCTCCCTCAACAACCGGCCCGGCTATCCTGCCCAGCCCCGCCTGGTAGTGCTTGCCGATCCCTGTGGGTGTTCGTGGCTGGCCGCCAGCGACGACGACTGGCTGATCCCGTTTGGCATTATGGGCGCGCCGGTTTCCGGCATGATCTCACGCTCCATCTGGTCAAATGAAGGCCTGCACGGCTGTGTACAATGCGATCATCTCGCCCAGTTTGAATGCAGCCGTCTGCTGGTGGATACCGTGGCACAGTATCGCGCAACGCTAGACACAGCGGCGCTTGAGCCCTGCACACAGGATGCAGAGAGAAAGGCTTACCTGAAACAACAAAGTGAGCAGGTGGTTAACCACCTCGCCGAAAAATATCAGGTTGCCAGCATTAACCGAATTAAACCAGGGATCGCAGAGGCTACGCGCGCTGTGCTACGCAGAGTACCGGATCACGTCTTGGTCCGTGCGGTAGACGATCCCGACGTCGCGCTGCTGGTCTATCTGGCACGCGAAAAGGGGCTGACCATTACCGAAGTCGGTGATGAGATCGGGCAGTACCGTGCGGTAACCATTATCAAGAAGGTGCTCTAATGAACCAACGACTTTCCCCTTGGCGGCTGGGTGCTTCACTCTATATGCCCGCCACCAGAACCGATATCGCCGAGACGATCCTCAATGACAAGATCGCCGGTTTACGCTCGCTGATCGTCTGCCTGGAAGACGCGGTCAGCGACGAAGATATTCCCCAGGCGCTGGACAACCTGCGCGAACTCACCCAGACGTTGGCCCAGGCCAAGGCCAAGGCCGCGGAGGGCAATGACCACTGGCCGCTGGTGTTCGTACGGCCTCGCCATAAAGAAATGGGTAAACAGCTGCTGGCGAGCATGGATTTCAGCGCGGTGGACGGCTTTGTGCTGCCCAAATTCACACTGGCTTCGCTGCCTTACTGGTGGAACATGATGCAGGACTCGCACCTGTGTATGATGCCCACGCTCGAGACAGAAGAAGTGTTTGATGTGGTGCAAATGCGTGAGTTAGCCAATACCCTGCATCACCACCCGTGCTATCGGCGCATCATCGCCCTGCGTATCGGTGGCAACGATCTGATGAACGTGGTGGCACTCAGAAGGCCGCGCAACCTGACGTTGTATGACGGCCCGATGGGCTACGTGATCAAAATGTTGGTTGCCGTGTTTTCCCCACGTGACTTTGCCCTGACGGCACCGGTTTGCGAGCATATTGACGATCATCAGATTATGGATAAGGAATTGGCGCTCGATATCGCCCATGGGCTGGTCGGCAAGACGGCGATCCACCCGAATCAGATCGGCAAGATCGAAAAGGCGTTGATGGTGCAGGCCAACGATCATACCGATGCGCTGCGGATCCTTAACTCCTCACAGGCGGTGTTTAAATCGCAGGGAACCATGTGCGAACCCGCAACCCATCGCCGCTGGGCGTCAGAAATCCTGGCGCGCGCTCAGGTATATGGAATTGCCAACGAGTCATCTCAGGAAAGCCACCGGTTTAGCATCAACGCAGGCAGTCATTAATCATGCAACTCAATACGCGACAGGCACGGATCTATAAGCTGGCCATTTTACTCAGTGCGGGTAAACCCGTATCCGCAGACAAGATCATCACTGAGTTAGACTGCTCGGGGCCAACCCTGACACGCGTGCTTAAGGAATTGAGGGAATCCTACGAGGCGGAGATCAAATACCGCAAGGCCACTCACTCCTATCAGTTGACTGCATCTGGGCATTTAGACAAGAAGACGTTTCGCCGTATGCAAGATGCGCTGGCGGCTAACTCGGAGCTGAAGACCAGCGAAACCGTCAGCCGGGTCTATCTGGATAAAGAGAAGAAGAAAGCCGTGTCGCTGTCATTGAAAATGTCGGTGCTACGCAAAATCGATCGCTTATCCAGAGTGACGGAAACGACCCGCAGCGAAGCGGTGGATATGGTTGTTGAGCGCTGTATCGACGACCTGGTGCGCAGCATTCAGGCCAGCAAGCAGAAGCCGTAATACCGTCCCCTCACCCTAACCCTCTCCCACAGGGAGAGGGGACCGATCGAGTAGATCTGAAAGCTCGGTAACGCACCTTGGATAAGGGGACCGATCGAATTTCCTCTTTACTTCCAAGTTAAAGATCAACTCCCGCCCCAACCACAACTCCGCGCGGGCTCCCTCTCCCTGTGGGAGAGGGTCGGGGTGAGGGGATAAAGCGATCGCAAAATCAACAAATCCACTCCTGCAAACGTGGGTATTTCTGTTGAGATAACGACCAGAACACTTATTATGTAAACTCGGCACTCAATAAGGGAATACGATGAGAAGACTTCCGGTCTATCTGTTACTTGATACTTCGGGCTCCATGACGGGCGAACCCATTGAAGCGGTCAAAAATGGGGTGCAAACGCTGCTCTCCACCCTGCGACAAGATCCCTACGCCCTTGAAACCGCCTATGTTTCCGTCATTACCTTTGATTCCTCCGCACGCCAGGCAGTGCCCCTCACCGATCTGCTGAGCTTCAAGCTGCCAGAACTGGTGGCCAGCGGCACCACCGCGCTGGGTGAGGCCCTCTCACTGGTCGCCACCAGCATCAGCAACGAAGTGCAGAAAACCACCGCCGAGACCAAAGGTGATTGGCGCCCGCTGGTGTTCATCATGACCGATGGCTCGCCAACGGATGACTGGCGCAAAGGCGTCAGCGACTTTAAAGCCGCCAGAACCGGCGTGGTCGTTGCCTGTGCCGCTGGCCACAGTGCCGAAACCAAAGTACTACAAGAAATCACCGAGATCGTGCTCCAGCTGGATACGGCGGACTCCACCTCGATCAAAGCCTTCTTTAAATGGGTGTCGGCCAGCATTTCCGTCGGCAGCCAGAAAGTCGAGTCAGGTAAAAAGGAAGTTATTGGCCTGGACGATTTACCGCCACCACCACCCGAAGTTAACGTTGTTCTATAAAACATTTTCAAGGAGATTTTATGTCAGTCAGTTTGCGTAAAGGACAAAGCGTCAGCCTGCGTAAAAACGAACACGACCTTTCCTCAGTCACCATTGGGCTCGGCTGGGATATCAATGAAGAGAAGAAAGGTTTGCTGGGTGGTCTGTTTGGCAAGAAAGAGCCGGAGTATGATCTCGACGTCATCGCCTTCCTGTGTAATGCCCAAGGCAAAGTCGCCGATCTGGGCGATGTGGAAAACGGCCGGCCTTCGCTGGTTAACGGGGACATCATTTTCTTCAACAGCCTGCGCCATAAGTCTGGCCACATCTGGCTGACCGGCGATAACCGCACCGGCGCGGGCGATGGTGATGACGAGCAGATTATCGCCCAGTTGAACTCCCTCGATCCCAAGTACGAAAAAATCGTTTTCATCGTGCAGATTTATAACGGCCAGGAGCTGAAACAGCACTTCGGCAAGGTACAAAACGCCTTTATCCGTGCGGTGGATGCCAAAAACGTTGAGATGGCACGTTTCGATCTTTCGGGCGGGGCCGCCTTTGATGGTCAGCGCTCCATGCTGTTTGCCGAGTTGGTGCGTGAAAGCACCGGCTGGAAGCTGAACGCCATTGGCGAACCTTCCGAGTCCGACTCCTTCGTGTCCCACTTGAAGAACTACCTACAATGAGAAGATTACCCGTTTACCTGCTGATTGATACCTCCGGGTCGATGCGCGGGGAATCTATCCATGCCGTTAACGTGGGCATTCAGTCAATGATGAGCGCGCTGCGCCAGGATCCATATGCGCTGGAAAGCGTGCATATCTCCATCATCACCTTTGATAACGAAGCCCGGGAGTTTATCCCGCTAACCTCATTGGAAGAGTTCCAGTTCTCCGACATTGTCGTCCCCAGCGCGGGTGGCACCTTCACCGGGGCCGCGCTTGAGTGCCTGATCAAATGTGTCGATCGGGATATCCACCGCTCCGATGGCGACCAGAAAGGCGACTGGCGGCCGCTGGTATTCCTGATGACCGATGGCACCCCGTCAGACAGCTATGCCTATGGCGAGGCGATCAAAGAAGTCAAAAAACGTTCCTTCGGCTCCATTATCGCCTGTGCGGTCGGACCGAAGGCCAAACATGAACACCTCAAGCAACTGACCTCTCAGGTTGTGGCTCTCGAAACTCTGGATTCAACGGCATTTTCCGGCTTCTTCAAATGGGTGTCGGCCAGCGTCGCGTCAGGCAGTTCCAGTGCGGGTGTTAACGCCGGGCAGGATAACCTCCCGCCACCACCACCGGAAATACAGCTGGTTCTGTAGCCAACAGGCAAAGCTTGAGACTGCGGTCACTGGACTCACAACGTAGGGGCGCTGCATGCTGCGCCCGTTTGTATAATCAATGAGTTAGCAAGGGTCACACAGCGCAACTCCTACAAATTCAGCAACGTTGCCAGTTTGTCATCAATCTGAGACAAAGCCTCTACCCGGAGCTTTGCCTGTTTTTTCATTGCCCCATGACGCGCATTGCAAGACGCATCCGCCTGACGAGGTTTTTAACCATGAGAAGACTGCCCATCTTCCTGGTCTTGGACTGCTCAGAGTCCATGATCGGGGAAAGCCTGAAGAAAATGAATGATGGCCTGCAAAGGATCGTCAGCGACCTGAAAAAGGATCCCCACGCGCTTGAGACCGCCTGGATATCGGTGATTGCCTTCGCCGGGGTGGCAAAAACCATCGTACCGCTGGTGGAGGTGGTGTCGTTTTATCCCCCTCGCCTGCCGATCGGCGGCGGTACCAACCTGGGCGCGGCATTGCGGGAACTCACCCGTCAGTTGGATCAACAGGTCAGAAAAACCACCCAGGAACGCAAAGGCGACTGGAAACCGGTGGTGTACTTACTCACCGATGGTCGCCCTACGGACGATACCGCCCCCGAAATCAGGCGCTGGAAAGAAAACTACGCCAATAAGGTCAACCTGATCGCCATCGGCCTTGGCCCTTCGGCGGATATGAACATCCTGCGGCAGCTGACCGACAACGTTCTACTGTTCACCGACAGTCAGGAAGGGGATTTCGCCCAGTTCATTAAGTGGATCACCGCGTCTGTCTCTGCGCACAGCCGCAGCGTGGGGGAAGATGCACCTCCGCTGCTCACCCACACCGATCACATTGTACGGCTGGCCAAAGACGATATTGCCAGAGCCTACGACGAAAACTGCGTCACCCTGACGGGCCGTTGCAGCAAGTCACGCCGCCCTTATCTGATGAAATACGAACGCCCGGCCATCAACCTCTCCTCGCTGGATTTCAAGCTCAATATCAACGGCTTCAACCTCAACGGCTGCTTCCCGATCGATGAGGATTATTTTACCTGGAGCGACGAATCGGCATCCGCCATTCAGGTCAATACCAGCGAACTGCACGGCGTGCCGGGTTGCCCGTACTGCGGCAATGCCAGCGCGTTTGCAATGTGTACCTGCGGCAAGCTGTTGTGCGTCAACGGGCCCGATGACGTTATCTGCCCGTGGTGCGAGAAGGGGCTGACGTTCAGGGAAAACGGCGGCGACTCTGATTTCGACGTGACGCGAGGGAAAGGCTGATGCAAGACGTGGAGAAACTGCGCCAGAACGTACTCATGCTGATCCTGGCAGAAACGGGCGCAACGACGGATGACGCCCAGCTTGCCAGCCTGCAAGCCGATGATGAGATCGGCACCTTGCTGACCAACCTCATCACCAAAGTGACTGCCAAGACCCCCGCAACGGTTGAGACAACAGAAGCTCCGCCGCTGGTTGCCAATGACGATACCTTGGCCGACGAACCTAAAGTGGTCCTCACCAAGAGCGATGACATCCCTGTTGCCGCCCCAGAAACCGCAGACCAGCCAACACCAGACGGCTGGCAAAAAGCACCGTTTGAGCCGCTGGAAGTGCAAGGAGATGCCACATTGCCTGAAGAAACCGCCAAAGAAAACCTGAAGCCAGGCCAGATCCCGTCCGGCACCGCTACCCCGATTAGCACGCCGCAGAACATTCAGCCGCAGGCAAAAATCAACGTGGCTAATGCCCGTACCGGCGTTCCCTTCCATTCTGAAATCGATATCGTGCTGGATGATGGAACGACCGCCGAAGTGCTGGCCGTCGCGTTCTCCAAAGATATCGGTATCACCTTTGATCCGGCGACCTCTTCACTGGCAGGAACCGCCACCGAAAGCGGCGATTTTGACATCACGGTCACCTGGTCTTGCCCTACTGCGCCGCAATGCTCCACCCAAGTGCCTTTTATCGTTAACCCCGACCCGCGCAGCCTGTGGAAAATCCTCGAGCCGCCTGCCGATTCGCGCTATTTCAAACCGCATGTCGCCCATCAGTTGATCCAGGGGCCTGGCGTGAACATCGTGGCAGCCAGCCGCAGAGGGCGCTCCCATGAGCATGCGGGCACCTTCCGGGATGATGACTTTTACATCGCCAGCAATAGCGACACCGGCTGGAACATCATGTTGGTGGCAGACGGAGCCGGTAGCGCTAAAAACTCGCGCGAGGGCTCGCGCATCGCGACTCAAACCGTGGGCGACTACCTGACTACCCTGTTGAATAGCGACAAAGGGCTGGAACTCAAAGCCTGCGTTGAAAACTGGGGAACTGACGATCAACGGATAGTCTGGGAAGCGTTTAATCGCCTGTTCCGCCAGGCCGCGATCATGGCCGTCAACAATATCAGCAATGAATCCATCCGGGCCGAAGAGAGCGCCAAATCCTATTCGACCACGCTGCTGGTCACCGTTTCCTTCCGTACCGGGGCCGAGCTGTTCGCCGCCTCATTCTGGTTGGGCGACGGTGCCATTGCGGCCTACGGGCCGGTGGGCAAAGTGCGCGTACTGGGCACGCCAGACAGCGGTGAGTATGCGGGCCAAACGCGTTTCCTGGATGCCGATGCCGTGAACGATGCGAACTTCAGTAAGCGCATCAGCATCGGTAAATGGACTGAGGTCTCTCATCTGGTGCTGATGACAGACGGCGTCTCCGATCCCCGCTTTGAAACGGATAATGGCCTGCAAAATAGCCAGAAGTGGGATGACCTGATCGCGGAGCTGACGCCCTGCCTGAACGATCCCTCGCAGCCCGCAGAGCGGCTGGCCGAATGGCTGAACTTCTTCTCCCCGGGCAATCACGACGATCGGACCCTTATCGTGGCGTGGTGAATGGATTGGACTACATAGCGGGTGAGTAAAATGGCAAATATTGTTACCTGTACCACCAGGGATGGCGAAACCATCCAGTATGTCGATGAGATCATCGGCTCCGGCTCCATGAAGGACGTCTACTTTTCACCGGATAAGTCATACGTAGTGGCGTTCTATAAGAAGCCGCAGAACGAGCAGGCGAAAGAACGCATCGAGATGATCACTGGCCGCTACCGGCAGAACATCTTTGAGCAAGCCGGTGGCGATTACTGGCAAGGGCTGTTTTGTTGGCCCACCAGCATAGTGGAACACGACGGCAAAATCGGCATCGTAGTGCCTACCTACCAGAGCCACTTCTTCTTTAAGTACGGCTCCAAGAATAACGACTTCCTGGGGATTAAAGGCCGCGAGAAGGAAGGTAAATGGTTCGCCAGCGCCAATAACCAGAACAAGTTTCTGGATCCGCGAGAACGCGGCAACACCCTGAATTACCTGAAGGTCTGCTTGCTGCTGACCCGGGCAGTCCGGCGTATGCACGCCGCTGGCCTGTGCCATAGCGATCTGAGCTATAAAAACGTGCTGATCGACCCCGAGCAGGGCCACGCCTGCATCATTGACGTCGACGGACTGGTGGTACCAGGCAAATATCCCCCAGACGTGGTCGGCACGCCGGACTTTATTGCTCCGGAAGTGGTGAAAACCAGCCATCTGCCGAAAGAAGATCCGCAGCGCATACTGCCAAGCATCGCCACCGACAGGCATGCGTTATCCGTGCTGATCTACATGTATCTGTTCTTCCGCCACCCGCTGCGCGGCGGCAAGATCCATGACATGGACGACGAGATGCGCGACGAATCGCTGGCGATGGGTGAGAGGGCGCTGTTTATTGAACACCCGACCGATCACAGCAATGCGGTCAAACTCAACCAGGTCAGCCCTTCTTCGCTGCCTTGGGCCGATCCGCAGAAAGTGCCCTACACCATTATGGGCCCCTACCTGACGCCGCTGTTTGAAAGGGCGTTTATTGAAGGCCTGCACGAACCCACCAGGCGGCCAACCGCCGATGAGTGGGAAACGGCGCTGGTGAAAACGGTCGATCTGATCCAGCCGTGTCAAAACGCTGCCTGCGAACAGAAATGGTATGTGTTCTCCGGTAAAAACCGCCCGGCCTGTCCGTATTGCGGCACACCGTTCAAGGGTAAGCTGCCGATCCTGAACCTTTATTCCTCGCGTAAAGCCGGGAGCTTCCGCCCCGACGATCATCGCCTGATGGTATGGAGCGGCCAGTCGATTTATGCCTGGCACGTTAACCGCCTGATCGCCCCCAACGAACGTACGCCAGACGCGCAGAAAAAACGCGTAGGCTATTTCGTGTTCCATAACGATCAGTGGTGGCTGGTGAATGAAGGCATCAGCGGGCTGCTCTCCTTGCCGGATAAAACCCCGGTGGCGATCGGTGACAAGCTGGCACTGAACGATGGGGTTCAGTTTGTGCTTTCCACCGAAGAAGGCGGCAGGCTGGTAGTGGTGCAGTTGGTGGAAAACTAACGGCAGATGTCAGTGATTTGATAAGTGCGGAGTGTAGCATTACAGGTAATGCACACCTCGCACTGCAATAATAGCTATCCCTTAACGACGGCTAAAGGCGCTGGCTCCCATAGAAGTGAGGGTTTGCCCCCAGAAAAGAAAGGTTAAGCTGGCGTCCATCGCATCACTACACTCCCATAGAGACAGTAATATCCTAGATCAGGTTCAGCACTAGCACACCTGACCACTGGTACACACCGCCGGTGGCAATCCCACGGTCAATTAGAACACTCGATAAGGTGAACGACCGACTGGCTGCCGGCTTCGCCACGAAACCTACCCCGTTGACGGCAACATAGGTCTCGTCAATGTACATGCGGGATAGAAGATCGGGGTGGATCCTACCATCACCATTTTGGGCCTCCCCCATCAGGGATAGAGTGTACCCAGACCCGGCGGTCCCGGAACAGACTACGTTAATCGTACTCTCTGCACGCTGGCCGTTGAGTTTGCCGACGTTAATCGGGCCATGGTCAATCAAAATCTGGTTCGCGACCGTGCATGACCCCCCAGGGGCTATACCGTCGACCCATGTGCAGTAAGCCGCCGGATTAACCTCTACGTCCTTCCGCCCTCGGCCTATACAGATTTGTTTTTTGTAGCCAGTCGGATTCGAACTGGTAAGCTGGGGCCGATCTCTGTTTAGCCAAGCGGTTATAGCCTCAGGAGTTTCAGACCTACCAGTGTACCAATAGAAGTTGCCAACCCTGCTGGCATTCCCAGAGCACGGATTGGGGAAAGATTGCCTGTAGCACCCGTATACGACGATCTGTCCAGACCCATAAGGAGCTTGGTCAGTGAACCCCCCTAACAATTGGATGGTGGATGCTGTAGTACCAGTGCCATTGTCAACGTCATCGGAGGTACTATTGAGAACGGTGAAGCCCAGACCAAGGGGGCAATACAAGGCACAAACCAAGGGTAGTGAAACCAAGAGCAATCTCATCATGTTTCTTACTTTATCCTATCCAGCGCTAATTGGATGTAAAGGTTGATTATCAAATTTTCATCTAGTGCAATATCCTGGCACGCACTAACCACATCTCTTCGGCTGCATATACCGTCGTTTGCGGTGATCTCAACGCAAGGGGAATACTAATCGACGACAACTGAAGACTACATTTTCCTGTACCTTTGGCAGCACCAAGGAGATGTGGAAACCTACGAACATGTCTATGCCCGAAAATATACCCCAAAAAACCAAAAATCAGAACATAACACCAAATAATATTAATTATTATTTCTTTACTCTAAAAAACAAAAAAAAACACAACAAAAACCTGATAAGGGGATATTAATAGAGTTAATTCGCTTTTTAATTTTGAATCAAAAACAGGTATGCAACTAATACCTTGTTTATTAGACAGACGGTTGCTGCCTGGGAAGAGGGAAGCCTAGCCCTTTAGGGCTGGGAGCATTCAGAGTAGCATCATCCCTCTCCCACTGTGCTCCTCGATATGTCCGGGCTCCCTTGCCACAACCAATGGTACAGATCGTGACTGCGCTGGAATCCCAATTTTCGCATGGATGCCTGCTTATGGGCGCTGACGGTCTTGGTGCTGATCTGCAACTTTCTGGCGATCTGTGTAGGCGATAAGCCTGCTGCTATCGCCTGCAAGACTTCTCGCTCTCGCCGAGTGATCTTTTCGTAGTCAGGTACGCAGGGGGCATTATTATTGAGCCGCACGTCGAACAGCCTATCCAGCAGTTGCATCACCGCCTCGGGTTTATCATTCAGGCCGATTTCTCCCTGTTGATAGGTGACCCCTTCTGTATTTTTGTTCCGTATTAGGAAGATTTGGTAGCGTTGATACCCTTCTCCCCTCCAGCTGGCATTGCTGCTGACAATCAGATCCGCAACTTTCAGATGAATAATATCATTGCAATCTGCATGAACAAATAGAGGGGATACTCCCCGGAGATAAAAATACCGTTCAAAAAGGTGGCGAATACCTTGTAAGAAATAGAGATTTTTGCCCCACAGAGCAATAACGATGCGTGAGTTCATATTGACACCTTAACTGCCTGATTCTTTTTAAATGACACCGTTGATGATGTGATACATCATTGGGATATATCCCCACCCCGGGTAGGTGTTGCAATACACCAGCGTAAGCTCTTTTGGTCTGGCACCGATGAGACATGCGCCTTCTTTTTCTTTACCAGTTTCATCAGGTAGTAGCGGGACACATAAATGTTGGTATCACAGTAATCGGCAATATCCCGGGTCTTGGGCCATTTATCTCTAGGTGGCAATGTATCGGGAGGGCAGCAATCAACACGGCTCAACACCTGCAACGCCGTCAGAACCTTGTCGAAGGCTGCATTATGTTTCTTATATTTCATTAGGTTAAACCTTTTCTCTTACGAGCGTTCGTGATGAATAAGCCCGTGTTACAGGCCAAAGCCCACTGATCAAAGCGGCAAACGGCATGCAGGTCCTGTTTGCTTGGCTTTCTGAGTGTATTTAATACCACATCGGATGAAAGCATTCATAAACGGTACAATAACGAGTTTTAAATCTGACTAAATTAAATTTGCGATATAATATACCGGAAACATAATGATACATACGATAATAACTCGCAATTTAGCCATAAAAACCACCTGCCAAGGCAATTATTGCAAAATCTCTTTATTCATCAAAAAAACTTTTAAAAAATAAGGTTGGCCGTAATAATCCCGGCTTCAATGAGCGACCGGGAAGTATCCTAAAAATATATCATTACCACTGAGAGATTAATCTTAATGAAAAATCAAAATGAAAGGTTTTGTTTTCGATTTAGATAATTATAGAGTGCGGAAAACCCTCCATTTCCAGCTCAGCCAAACTGTGTATTCCATGATGGAAAGACAGCAGCACAACAAGTCTTTCATGCTTGATGGATAGCCAACCTCTCTCAATCTATTAGGGCATAGTCTTGGCTTAAAAAACGCATGGAAATAGCATCAGGATGCTTTGCTCACTTCTTAAAAAACTGACGGTATCAGTAGTGATGATCTTATTGAAGGTGCTTTGTCTGCTCGGACTGTTCAGATAAATGATGGCTCGTGGCTAATAATCCGCTACGAAATGATTTTATTCACTTTTTTAATACGTAAATAAGGAATTCATTATGCGTAAGTCTATTTTTACTCTGGCCCCGGTTGTTGCAGCTCTGTTGGCAGGATCTGGCGTGGCTCAGGCCGCATCTAACGCCCAGATGACCATTACCGCCAACGTTGTCGCAGCGACCTGTGACGTTTCTCTCTCCAACGCTAGCCTGGACCTGGGTAACTATTCCAAAACCGCAATCACCGCAGTCGCCACCCCGGTGACCCAGAGTATAAAAACCTTCACCGTGGGCCTGAGCAACTGTGAAACCCCGGCAGCAGCAGGCGATCAGGCAAGCCTGATCGTCACCGGCCAGACACTAGGGGGCAACCCGAACATCTTTAACAGCACCGGCACCAATACCGGCATCATGTTAAGTGAAGTGACCTCACCAACCACCTACATTACCGCCGGCCAGAAATTATCGGTAGCCAAAGCAGGTGAGACCCCGGAAGCGGGCGATTTCAACGCGAAATCCTTGAGCCTGCAGGCTGGTTTGGCCTCTACGTCCCTCACGCCAGATATCGGTATGGTTAGCGCCCCAATCCTGTTCAGCTTTGCCTACAACTGATGTGTTCCAGCGGGCCGATGGCCCGCCTTTTCAGGATCCGCAATATGACGCGCTTTATCTCCCTGTTTTCGCTGCTAGTGGCCCTGCTGGGTGCACCGTTGGCAGGCTGGTCCGCCGGGTTTGGCATTAATGCCACCCGTCTGATTTATCCTGAAGGGGCCAGCAGTATCAACGTCGCGGTACGCAACACCCTTAACCACGAACCGTACCTGGTACAAACGGCTATCAGCGGTAAACAGGATGCACAGACCGCGGCCCCGTTCACCGTGACGCCACCGCTGTTCCGTCTGGAACCTCAAAGCACCAATCAGTTACGTATCGCCTTTACCGGCCAGCCGCTACCTGACGATCGGGAGTCGGTGTTTTATTTGCATGCCACCGCGATCCCGGCCAGTACGCAAAGGGATCCGGCTCAACAACGTAATGACGTGCAGGCCCAGTTGCGTTTCGGCGTGGGCAACATTATCAAGCTGTTCTACCGGCCTGCGAGCCTGAGCGTTTCCTCTGCCGCCGCCCAAAAAGAGTTGCAGTTCTCCCGCGTGGCTGGCGGGCTGAAGGTGACCAATCCCTCTCCCTATTTTGTCAGCCTGGCCGACTTGAAGGTGGGGGGGCAACAACTGGCCTTGGACACGCCGGCTGCACTCATGCTCCCCCCTTTCGGCAACCATATCTGGCCGGTTAAAACACCGTTGGCAACCGGCAAGCGGGTGCAGTGGCAGACCATTAATGATACCGGAGGCACCGATGCGTTCAGCGCAACGTTACCTTAAGGCCGCGCTGGCTGTAGTGCTGGCAGGTGGTGGAGCGGTATCCGCCCCGGTGCAGGCCGTAACGCTGGATTTCTCCGCCGTGCTGACCAATGGCACCTGCACGCTCAGCCTGGATAGAAGCACTCTGCCTTTGGGTGTCATCGCTAAATCCCAGCTGCGCCCAAACCAGCTGGTTGCTCCACAGCCCTTTACCCTATCCGTGCAGGATTGCACCGGTTCCGCGGGTGGCAGCCTTAAACCTGTCGTGACTATCACCGGCTCCGGCACCACCCAAGACAGCAAATGGCTGTTTCGCAATGCCGGATCGGCGGCGAATACCGGGATCTTGGTGATCCAGAGTGCCACCGTGCCGGACTACAGCCAGCCCGAAGTCAAAAACAACAGCGTGATTTCACTGGCGAACCCCGGACAGATACCGGTCAACCAGACGTTCACCTTTTATGCCGGTGCCAGTTGTGGCGGCAGCACCGGGTGTGCCACGGTCGCGACCGGTGACGTGACGGCCACGCTGATGTTTACGTTTCTCTATCAGTGAGGGCCCGATGACACAGCGATTTCATCAGGTGCTAGCAAGCCTGTTGCTCACTTTGAGCCTGTCTGCACAGGCCGGGAGCGGCGGCATCAGCCTGGGGCAGACACGCGTTATTTTTTCTTCCGCGGATAAAGCGCAAACCCTCACCGTCAGCAATAGCGGGCAACAGGCTTATCTGGTCCAGGCCCGAGTGCAAAACAGCCTGGACGATCCGACCCCCGCGCCGTTTATCGTTACGCCACCGCTGTTCTCGCTGCAAGGCGATAGCCGCCAACTGCTACGACTATTGCCGCAGGGTGCCACGCTGCCCACCGACCAGGAATCCCTGTTTTATCTCTCTATCTCGGCCATTCCTGCACAGGCTGAGCCCGTAACGGCGGCCGATCGGTTGTCGGTAGGGGTACGTTTCGTGATCAAGCTGTTTTATCGCCCGCAAGGGTTGGCGTTACCCGCGGACAACACCCCTTGCCTGCTGACGTTCAAGCGTGAAGCACACGGCGTGCGGGCCATCAATCCCACCGGGTATTTTCAGACTCTGGGGATGCTGGCCGTTGACGGACATACCGTGGCGCTAGACCAACAACCGGCGATGGTGCCTCCGCACAGCAGTATCACCCTGGCCGTTGACGGGCCGGTGAATAAGGTGGCCTGGCAGACACTCACCGACCATGGTGGGCTCTCCAAGTCCTGCCAGCAGACAGGCTCAGCCTCCACGGAGACTACACCATGAAGTACCCGATTTATCTTCTGATGGGCCTATGCCTGTTGGTCAACAAAATGGGCCTGGCACAGGCTCAGGACAACGCCTCGCCGGGGATTTCTTTTTACGTACTGCGGGTGATTTACCCGGAGGGCGAAAAGCAGGGCGTAACGTTGACTACCTACAACAAAAGCCCGGCGCCGTACCTGATGCAGTCATGGATCCGCCCGGTCGATCCGGCCACCGGGGACGTCGATCTGAACTGGCATGGCACCCCGGTGATGCCGTTTATTGTCACGCCGCCGCTGGCTCGCCTGGAAGCGAACGGTGAACTGGCGCTGCGTATCCGGCGCAACGATATGCCGCTGCCTAACGACCGCGAATCGGTGTTTTTTATCTCCATGAAGGCGCTGCCCACCCAACAGCCCGACGCTGAGCAGATGGTGATGACAGTCGTGAGCAATATCAAACTGTTTTACCGCCCGGCGGGATTGGTGAAACGCGCCGTGGCAGACATGGCCCCGAAGCTGACCTTCAGCCGGGCAGGCGACCAATTGACAGCAACCAACCCGACCCCCTACTGGCTCACCTTCTCCCGCCTGGCGGTGGGGAATGTGGCGTTGGACAAACCGGCTCTGCGCCTGATGGTGCCGCCTTTCGGCAAGCAGTCTTACACCCTGCCCGCCACCGCGAGCGGGAAAGTCAGCTGGCAGCTGATTGATGAAGATGGCTGGGATACCCCGGTTGCCCAACAGGATTGACGATTTCTCCCTTCCTGGCGCGTTACGGGGAGCCACGTTCTTTCAGACGGATAGGATAACCATGAAAATTCACCCTCTTGCCCTTGCTCTTTCCCCACTCCTGGTGGGCAGCGCATTGATTGCAGGCACGTCTCCAGCCTGGGGCCGCGACTACTTTGACCCAGCGCTGTTGTCGCTGGGTGGTGGCCTGGAAGCCGTCACCGACCTGAGTGCGTTTGAAAGCGCCGGACAGACCCCTCCGGGAACTTATCTGGTGACGGTGCTGGTCAACCGTAGCGAACGTGGCCAATACCGCGTCGTGTTCACCCCGGGTGACAAGGGCCAGGTCAGCCCGGAATTGACCCCGGCCTTCCTGGCGGAGATGGGGATCAATACCCCCGCATTGCCCACTTTTGGCGGGTTGCCGGTCGACAAGCCCGTCAGTGACCTGGCCACCCTGATCCCTGATGCCCGGGTGCACTTTGATTTTCAGCAACAGCGCCTGGAACTCAGCATTCCCCAGGTAGCGATGAAGCCGGACGCCAGCAGCGTGGTTAACCCTGCGCTATGGGACCAGGGCATGAGCGCTTTTTTACTCAACTATACCCTCAACGGCGGGCGCAGCCGCCAAGACGGACAATCGGGCCAATCCACCAGCGAACAGAGCAACCTGTTCCTGGGGCTGCACAGCGGATTGAACTGGCAGGCCTGGCGCCTGCGCAGTGACATGACCTACACCTACAATCACAGCCGCACTGGCTATGGCGACACGCAACGCAACCAGCAAACCCGTTTCTCAAATACCTATCTGCAACGCGATATCCAGGCCTGGCGTTCGGATGTGCTGGCTGGGGAGAACAACACCGGCAATGACGTTTTCGACAGCATTCCGTTTCGCGGGGTGAAATTGAGCTCCAGCGAAGACATGCTGCCGCTCAGCCTGCGGGGATTTGCCCCGGTGATCAGCGGCATTGCGCAGAGCAACGCACGGGTTACCGTCAGCCAGAACGGTAACGTGGTGTACCAGTCGTATGTCGCCCCGGGGCCGTTTCGGATTAATGACCTGTACCAGACCGGCCAAGGGGGAGACCTGACGGTCACGGTAACCGAAGCGGATGGCAGCGTACGTACCTGGACCCAGGCCTTCTCTGCTCTGCCGGTGATGCAACGCCCAGGTGGGCTGAAATACGAACTGACCGCTGGGCGCTACAACGGTGGCATCACCACCGGCTCCAGAGAGGCCCATTTTGCGTTGGGCACCCTGATTTACGGGCTGCCCCATGACATCACGTTGTACGGCGGCGGGCTGATAGCGGAGAAATACGCCTCGGCGGTGGCGGGCAGCGGGATTTCGCTGGGGGATTTCGGCGCCATGTCGGCAGACGTGACCCTCTCATCGGCCCGCATGTATGACGAAAGACAGAGCGGCCAGTCATACCGGGTACGTTATGCCAAAAGCCTGCTCAGCACGGGCACCTCGGTGGATCTGACGGCTTATCGTTACTCCACCCGGCACTATTACAACTTTGCCGACTTCAACAACAGCGGTTATCAGCTCAGTGAAGGCCAGGTGCCCTGGGCACTGGCCCGACAGCGTTCGGATTTCCAGGTGCGGGTAACCCAGCAACTGGGGGATTTTGGATCGCTGTACCTGTCGGGTGCGCGCAGTGATTACTGGGGCGATGAGCAGGTGAACAACACCCTGTCGGCGGGTTACACCGGCAGTTGGCACGGCGTGAGCTATGGCCTGGCCTACAGCGTTGACCGGATAAAATCCGACGGGGATTGGCCGCAGAACCGCCAGCTGGCGTTCAATATGCAGGTACCGTTCAGCCTGTTCAGCGCACAGCCTGCCCTCAATCGCAGCTACGCCAGCTACCAGATGACGCACGACAGTGAAGGCCGTGTGCGGCAACAGGTGGGGGTGAGCGGCTCGGCGGCGGAAGACCGCCTTTCCTACAGCCTGATGCAGGGGTGGAGTAACAACAACCAGAGTGGCAACGGGGGTAGCACCAGCAACCTGAATCTGGGTTGGCAGGGGAGCCAGGGCATGGTCAGCGCCGGGTACAGCCACAGCAGCCGCTATAACTCGCTGAATGTGAGTGGTAACGGGGGGCTGGTAGTCCACCCCAACGGGGTGACGCTGAGCCAGCAACTGGGCACTTCAGTAGCCGTGGTTCGCGCACCGGGCGCTGCCGGGGTGAGCGTAATGAACGGCGGAGTCCGTACCGACAGCCGCGGGTATGCGGTGGTGCCGTACCTGTCGCCTTACCAGAACAACACGGTGAGCCTGAACCCGTCGACGCTGCCGGAAGATGTCGACCTGCCGCAGAGCAGCACCAATGTCTATCCCACCAAAGGGGCGGTGGTAGCGGCTACGTTTACTCCACGCACCGGCTATCAGGCGCTGATAACCCTGACCCAGGCTGGCGTGCCGGTACCCTTCGGCACGCTCGTGACACTGGCCGGGGAAGGGGCGGAGATCAACAGCGGCATCGTGGGTGATGCCGGCCAGGTGTACCTGAGCGGGTTGCCGGAACAGGGAAAATTGCGCGCGGTGTGGGGCCGTGGGGCTGCACAGCAGTGCCTGGCCCACTTCAACCTGAGCAAGGCAGCAGTATCAGCAAACAATCCGGTGCGCATGCTGAATGTGCAATGTGAGGAAGGACAGTGATGAAACAACGATTAATAAAGACAGCATCATGCGGTATCGCCAGCATGGCGTTAATGATGCCCCTTGCTGCCCCCGTTCTGGCGGAAACCATCACTATCGGCAAGGGCACGGGGATCCTATGGGAGGGCATGCCGTTTAACGCGACATTAAGTGGCCCTCTCGATCATCCACAACTGAATCCCATATACGGACTCTTGTCAGTCTCTAGATCATCGACCCGGTGTATGGCTTCAAATGAATTGAAAAACATTGGTGGCTATTTGGCCTTCCCACTGACCGGGGTACCTGGAGTCGGATTGATGCCTCGGGCCTCGGGTAGCGCCACTTATACCCTAAGTAACAATTCTCAGGGGAAGTTGACTGGCACCATTGGCCAGCCGGAAACCAGAGGCTCCTCAACGTCACAAGGGAATATTACCTCGCCACCAAACTATACATGGTGCCTGCCCCCTGCCATGTCGATAAATACGGCATTTTACTCGAGTTCGGGCTCTCGTACGGCAACGCTCTCAGGTTCCTGGGTACTGGTGGCGGACGGTACCCAACGAGCTGGTGAGGGCTCGATTCCACCGATGTATTTTGGCAGCTTTTCTACCACTCCCTCGGGGGATAGAACCGTCTCTATACTGCCCACCAATATTTCCCTGCGCATCTCTACGCTGGAATGTAGCGTGAATACCCCGACGGCCATCAACTTCGGATCGGTCATTCGCAATACCCAGGCCAATGCGGAACTGGCGGTGAAGCCCGTGCAACTGGTTGCCACCTGCGGGCAGCCTACTGACCAGATAAATGCCAATATCAATCTGCAGTTCCGCGCCATCAGCGGCCTGTACAACAGTGCACCCTCACGGCTGGCATTAAACCAGGGGGGAGGCTATATCACCGGAGAAATTGATAACGGGGTGACAGGCAGTGGCGACTGTAAGGCCACAACCGGCTTACGCTTTGATAACTCCCTCATAAAACTGGGCAGTATCACCAATGCGGAAAGCAGCAAAACCTTGACCAATCAGCTCACCTGGCGGCTGTGTTCGGGAGGCAGTAACGTGCCATTCGGTGCGGTCACTGCCTCTACAGAAATGCTGGTGACGTTTAACTGAGCCGCATTTGGCGCTGCTGACGGTGGGGTAGTTTTCCAGCCGTCCAGCGTATTGAAGCTGACGTCTACCTACCCTGCACCTTGCTCAATCCTCTGTGCAGATCATCAGCGTTTGATTGGGCAAAGAAAGGATATAGTCCCAGGTATTCACTCTGTTGATTTTCAATTTGATGTCGTCGTATTTTAACACCTTGAAAATATTGATAAGTTCAGGATTCCTTTCTCCCATATGGATAGCGTAATAACCCGCCTCTTTTTTGTAACTAAAATCCACGATACCGTCCGCCAACTTTGGCGATGCATTTGGGCAGGCATAGGTGCCGGATATCAACAAATACCCCTCCCCATTACCGTGCATAGAGATAAACACATCAAAAACGCTGTTTCTGTCGCAGCTATAGCCAGCGATTTTGGTGTGCAACTGCGCCCGACATTCAAAAACACGGTCCTGCAGGGTGCGTTGCCAAACGGCATATACGGCCCAAGCCACCATCATTACCATGGCCAATACCAAGAGCTTAGTTTTCATTTTCGTTTTCATATTTGGACATATAGTAATTATCGCAGGGTGCTTTACCATCGTACGGGCAATAGGTTAACAGGTCGTTCATCATCACTCTCCCAGACGCATCCCCCTTTTTCTCGGCAAAATAATAGACATTGGCTTTTTGTAAGCAGTTTAGCTTTTCATTACTCACAATCATTTTAAGGTTCGCAATGATACGGGCTTTATCTAACCCACGGGTGACATCATCGGTGAGATAAAACTTGCATTGCCCCAGTGTAAACACCTCCGTGCGTGATGATTTCATTCTCCATTGGTCATAAACACTCGGCAGGATCAAAAATGCCACCAGCATTATCCCGCCCGCCGACAGTGCCATTTTTCCTTTTAGCCAAGAGCGGGCAACGGGCGGCTGCTCTGCCACCACGCCCGGAGCGGGTAACACCAATGGTGGTTGTGGTTCTGCTAACGCAGGCGCTGGCCGTTGCTCTTCAGTTTTCGCCAACAGGGTAATATCGGCCTCAAACAAAAAACCGTGCTTGGGGACGGTGGTGATCAAGCCCGGGCAACCACATTTCGCCAACGTCTTCCTGAGTATAGAGACATAGTTACTCAGGTTATTACCGGAAGCGTTCAAGCCTCTTTTTTCCCATAACTCTCTGAGCAACGTCTCCCGGCTTAACAGGCTATGATTATTGTTAATTAACAACAGCAACAGCTCATTGACCACCCGGGTGAGCTTGATCATATCAATCGCATTATCTGGACTCAGCAAGGTCCCATCATCAGAATTGTATTTTACAATCCCGTTAATGATGCACTCCATATCCTCTCCCCAAAAAAACTGAACTTATCTACGTGACAACCGCCCCTGTACGGGCTCATCCCTCCTCACTTCTTTCTTCACTCCTCCATCGGCTTGAAAAACAGCGCGCAATCTTACAGGAAAAATCTCAGCAACATACTGTGTGAAGCTCTCCTTCAGCGTAAACCAACGAATCCACCATCGCCATTAACGGAATAAAAACTTAATTAAATAAAAAATGCAGCATAAAATTTTATATAACCCTTCAAATTAAGTATATATAGAAAGGGCAATTTACCGAATGTTAAGATTTATCCTATCGAAAGCCGAGCGAGCAGACTGACGAAACACAAGCCTAACGGCGTCAATAACCTTTATTTTTGTGGGTGTAAATCACGCCTTAACAACCAGGTTAATAACCTGAAAAAAAAGCCTTACGCCTATTGCCATGAAAGCCCTTTATTTTCATGCGGGATTTTGCACACCCAAGGAAAGCCATGATGGAAACGTTAATCAAAGAAAAAAGTAAACTTAAAAATTACAGCCTGATTATTGAAAACAGAACATTAAAATTAAATAATAGCCAAAAGGCGGTAAAGCTGAGTAAGAACCAGGCCAAACTGCTATTATGCCTGATCAATGAGATTCAGGAAAAGCAGACCATCATCCATTATATCTGGGGTATTGATAAAAACGATGCAAACGAGAGTAACTATCGCCAACTGGTGCGACGGACCCGAGAAATATTAGAAAAAAATGGGTTTCCTAATAATACTGTCATTACCATTCATAACTATGGCTTATGTATAAACACTAAACTCATTGAGCAACAAGACATTCCACGAAATTCGTCTATAGGCATTTATAACGATCGGGCAGCTCTCTGAGCCGCCATTGAAAGCCCATGCATATCCGTATACTTAAAATACTAGCACCTCTGCTATTTATCTGTACCCATTTAAAGAACTCATTGGGACAGCGCTATGCATGTCCCCCCACCTGTGTACAATCCAGACCAAAACCCTAACGGTATTCCATGATCAATACACTGCTCGCTGTATATTCGCCCCCAGTGTTTTCGTTCCCGTTGATCGTCACGACAAAGTCTAGAGGTATGGTATTACCGTTTATTTCCAGGGATACCCCCGTAGGGTCGAGCGTACGTCCGTTGACAGACATGTTAGCCGTTAACGTTCGCGAAAGCTTTATATCCGAGAGTAGTTTGAGTGTGACGTTAGTCGCGTTGGTACATTGCACCGTCTGTTGTTGTGTCAATTGTAATCCAGACGTTGCACCAGACCGTACGACGCCGAAGTCAAACACCATGGACGGAAGGCTTTCACACGTGACGTCAGGTGGGGCTATGCTCCCGCACGCGGTATCGGGGAGGTTCACCCCTAAGGTATTTGTACCATCCCGGTTGTACGGCCAATACTGGAAACATGCGTGAGCAGTATCAAAGTAGGGCCGGTTCATAGCGTCAGACCAGTTGGATATGTTGTAATGGCCGGAAATACCGAATCGGGATATGAACCGTGAGCGAACCGAAGACAGAGTTTCACGATCTCGGTACGTCAACATCCCGACAGTTTGGGCTGAGGGGTTGTATACGAACCCGATTCCGGGGTCGTATAATACCGCCACACCGAGGTAGCATTTGCCGGTGTAACATCGAAGTACGTTGTTGCCAGGTTCTTCTGTTGGCCAGGCATAATCAATATCAACCCCATACATAGAGCCGACGGGGCCGGTTATTTTCCCGTAGGTTGTGTACGACATTCCCGAGCCGCTCATCGAGGTCAACATGCCGGTTGCGACGATAATAGAGATTAACATTCGTTCTGTCATGTGTGTTATATACTCCACATACTGCGCGCGCAGTAATCAGTAAGTGCAACAGCAAATAATCAATGCCAGCTGGATTCAGCCGCTTGCAATTGACTGTTTGCCCAAATTTTCCACCGAGCCTCATACGCCCGCACCTTTGCCTCGATCGCTGACGGAGTCAGTCCCTTAGCTTTGGCTTGCTCGTAAAGCCGCGTTCGTTTTGCTCGATGGTTCTCTAACGCTCTGGGCGCTATGGTGGTGTCCGTGGGGGTAAACCATCCCCCCAATCAGTTAAATCCATGTTCAATTCCCTCAAACCGGCTTTTGTAACGCCTATTCATATTCCAAACTAAAAGTCGCTACCGCGCTGAACGGCCCGCGTTCAATGGTTTCATTGGCTATCGCCTCAGGCTCACCCTGCACATAGGCTTTGAAGATGAGCAGGTTGTCGTCCTTGGCTAACGGGTATTTCTGCCCGCTCTGGTTCAGCGGCAACGGCTCGCCTTCGGGGGTTTCCATACCGATGGCAATGCCGGAAGCCTGGCTACCGCCAGCCAGTGCCAACAACCCGGGTAAGTTCGGGTTCTCATTACCGCTGAAACGTACCCGTACCGTCGTGCCCAGGCTGAGATCGCACTCCGCCAAATGCAGCGTAAACTGCTGCCCGTGGGTACGCTGGTTCAGGTACAGGTATTTGTCGATCACCGTGCCGAAATCCAGCTGAATATTCTCTTCCCCCGGCGGGATCACGCAGGGCTCAGCCACTAATGCGCCATGAAAACGCACGTTGTCCTCCCCCATCACCAGCGGGCTGAGCAGCAGTGCTACCCCAGCCCAAGCGGTATTTAGCCAATACCGACGGCGGCCGTTATTCCCTTGCATCCGTTCCGCCCCCCTCATTGATAATTCGCCTGTAACGTTGCCGTAGCGACAAACGCCCCTTCTTTTAGCGTGGCCCCCGGGGTTTTTACCGGCACCGCCTCAAGCAGCGGCGGGTTATTCGGGTCAATGCCGATTGGCTGGTTCAGGGTAAACGGCTTGCCGTTTTGCAACACCCGAATGCCCAGATCCGCCAGATTGGTTCGGACCGCCGCCGTGTCATAGCCGGTCGGCTGCCCGCTCAGGGTCAAGGTCATGTCCAGCCCGCTGGCCCCCGGCTCACAGCTGATGCGATAGGCCATAGCCTTAAGGTAGTTAACCCCGTCGACCTTTTTAACTCCGACCCGCTCACCAAAATCGACATCGACCGTCCCGCCGTCGTTAATCTTGCAGGGCGGCGGCTCAATCAGGGTGCCGCTGAACAACAGATTGTCCGCGGCCCACAGCGGTGAACTGAGCAAGGCCCCCAGCAGCAGCAATGCCTTTATGGGTAAATCACACGTCATCGCAGTGCTCCTGTTATTGGTAATCCACTTTTAGGGTGGCCCCTGCCGAAAATGCGCCTGCGGTCAGTGTGCTGCCAGCGCGTTTGGTCGGCACCGCGCTCAACGTCGGTATCGCCGGATAAGTAAACCTGATCCTGGTATTTAGCGGCAGCGGTACATTGGCATCGGTAATAAACAGCGCGATACCCAAATCAGCCTTGTCAGTTCGCAGCACGTTAGAGCCGCCAAACGCCGCCCCCGAACCCTGCAGTTCCAAGGTCATGGCATTGTTGGTATTGCCGCTGCACTGCACGCTGTAAGGGACTGGCCGCCGATAGTTGTTACCGTCCACCCGAGTGGTCAGCACATCATTGCCAAACTCTACTTCAAGGGTTCCCCCGCCATTGATTACGCAGGGCGGCGGTGCCACCACCGTGACGGTGACCGTTACCATAGTGATCGCCTGTGCCAACGTGCCGGGTAGCAGCAGAGCGCAACTCAGGCACAGCCGCGCGAGGCCCCTCCGTTGGGCAATACCACTCAAAGTACTAGTCATAGCTCAGCCCAAAACTCATCTGCGCCCAGTAAGCGCCGGCCTGTAATGACGCCCGGGTGCGCTCGGGAGTAATGTTGTAAGTAAGTTCGTTCTGCCCCGGCGTCAGCAATAGCGGTGCGCCACGGCTGCCCAGACGCACATCACGCCCCCACACATCGGTCAACCGCAACCCCAGCCCACCAGCACCCTGCACCTTCACCAACTGGGGGTTGTCTGCATCCGCCACAGCGCTAAAGCTGACGGTAACCGCAGGCTGGTTGGCGCTCCACAGCCGGTTGCCAGTGCGAGCATCCAAAGTGCGAGCCGGGCCCGGCAGACAGTCCTGTAAGCGGAGCCGCACCACCACTGGGGCCCCGTGGTCGCCAATGTTGCGCAACCGCCCGGTGCCAGTCTCGCCCAGCTCAATTTCCTGCCAGGCAGAGGTCATATCCAACCGGCAAGCGCTTTCGGTTAAGGCTCCGTGCACACGCAATACGCCATTGGCCCCCTCGACCTGCCAGTTGTCCGCCGCCCGCGCTTCCACGCCAATCACCAGCGGCACCATCAGCACCAAGATCCCCCGAGCTAACAGATACTGACGTTCATGGCGTGATAACCAGCGGCGAAAGCCTTTCCCTGTTTTATGTTGCATCTCTCACTCCTTTTCCACGTCATTGCGTTGCGTCGTCAGTGGCTGTCTTTTACCGGTGTGGCGGTACAGTTGCCGCCACTGCAGGTGAACTGCAACTGCGGGCGACCGCCGTAATCATTGATGTAGGTCAGCACCGGGCTATTGCCCAATGCACTGGCGCTAGCCTTAAGAGTGCCTTTGCCCTTTGGCTCCACCATCAGCGGTTCAAAGTCTTTCAGTGACTCGCCCTTCACCTTGCTCCTGCCATCCACCAGGGTGACGAAGTACGGCGTCGGGTTATGCACCACGTAGCTATCCCCTTGTTTGCTCAGAGTGATTTTTTCCTGCCACGGCGTATCGCCAGAAGCGGTCATCAGCGCTTTGGGGCGGTAGAACAGTTTGATGCGCGTTTGCAGCGCGATCTGTAGCGTATTGGGCTTGTCGGTGCGTGGGGGTATCTCGCGCAGGTTGAAATAGAACAGCGATTCCCGATCCTGCGCCAACAGGTTGGCGGCTGGCAGCCCCTGCACTTTTACCTGGCTATTGGCACCCGGCTCCACACGTTGCACTGGCGGCAGAACGGTTAACGGAGTGGTGATCTTGTTACCCTGTGCATCTTCAATCCAGCCCTGTGCCAGGTAAGGCAGTTGCTTGTTCTCGTTGCTGATGTTCAGGCTGAGGGATTTTTGACTGCCGTCATAAATCACCCGGGTACGGTCCAAAGCGATGGCCGCCTGGGCGGACTGGGCCGTCAGGGCGCTAAGCAGTACGCCGGTAATCAGTGGTGCTGTTATGGTCAATTTCATTGGGTGGTTCTCATGCAAAAAATGGTCAATTTCGATTGTTCGCGTTATGCAGCAGCGGCGTTTTTCCCTCCCCCTCTCCCAAAGGGAGAAGGGGGTCAGATCGGCGCCCGCTGTCAGAGCCGTTTATCACTTCAATTCGGCAAGAGCGCGCTAGCATTTACCGTCAGGCTCCATCCTCACTCACATCCAGCAGGCGGCATGGCAGCAGTAGGTCGGTCAGGCCGCTGTTGGGGATTGTGCCCGGCAACGTCAGCTCACACTGCGCCCGCCCGCCCCAGTGCACGGTCATTACCTCACCGGCGTTGATGCCGCTCAGGTAAATGCTGCCGCCGTCGTTGACGATGCCCACTTCCTGCTGTTTATGGTTCAGCACCGTGGCGCCAAACGGTGGGGTAGAACCGTCCGCCAGGCGGATCACCGCCATGGCTTTTTCACCGGAGATCACCTCGAAGTGCCGGTAGCCGATCGCACCTTCAGTTAAGGTCGCCTGTACCACCGAATGGGTGGCTTCTGCGGTATCCGGCAGGTTGTTCAAATCGATGCTCACCCGATTGCGGTAATAGCTGCCCACGTCGGAGACCACCACCTTGCCAAAACGGTTGGACAGAGTGCTGGCCCCATAGCCTTGGATCGGAATTCCGGCTACACCGTCGGTGTCCAGCAGCATTCGGGTACCGCCCAGTCTGCCAGCTCGGTGCAACGCAGCACCTTTCGCAGTCGCGGTAGCGCCGCCCTGGAACGACAGCCCCAACGAGGAGTAACGCCCGGCCTGATAGCTGGCATTGGCGCCCATCTGAGCGATATCGCCCTGGTGGTTGTAATAGCCACTCGCCGTCGCCCCGCCGCGTGAGGTGCCCGCACTCAGTTGATAGCTGTCGTGATCGTTTACCGGTTCGAAATACCCCACCTGTTGGCTGTTGTCGTTGCGGTTCCAACTGCTGTTGTAGTTAAGGGAGCCACGATTACCCCAAGGCACTGAGAGCCGCAAATACATGCCATCGTCATTCACCCCGTTGTACTTATTACGATAAGCGTTGACTGAAACGCTCAGGTTCCTGAATCGGCCGATATCGAAATTACGCTCCAGCGCCAGGTTGTAGCGATCGTTATCCGGCCGATCCCAGTAGGTCTGGTGTTGATAGTCCAGATAGGCGCTCAGCCCTAAACTGCGGAACTGCTGGTTAAAGGTGATGGTGTACATCTCCTTGCTGTTCTGCGAGCGCGTGCCGTAAGTACGAGCATCCAGATATTCACTCATGCTCATGTAGTTCTGCTCTGAGAAGCGATAACCGGCGAAGGTGACCTGGCTATCGTAATCATCAAAGCGTTTGGAATAGCTCACGCGGTAAGAACCACCGCTTAGCGTTTCATCGCTAAACGGCAAACGGGCGCGGGACTGGGTGGCGTCAAACGACAGCGCACCAAACATCAGCAGGTCACGGCCAATCCCCAGCGCCAAGGCGTTATAGTCACCCCCAGCTACCCCGCCGCCGTAAAGCGACCAGCCGTTGCTGACACCCCAGGAAAACTCGCCGGTAGCAAACAGCGGGCCATTGACATGGTGACGCCAATCGTTCGGCCGCCCGGTGGCGAGCTTGTAGCGCACGGTGCCCGGGCGCGTCAGATAGGGCACATTGGCGGTATCCATCGTGAACGCCTGCACGCTGCCATCCTGTTCCTCTACCCGGATATCCAACTGGCCGGAGACCGCGCCATTGATGTCCTGAATACGGAACGGGCCCGCCGCCACCTGAGTCTCTTGCAATACCCGCCCCTGCTGGCTGATCACCACTTTGGCGTTGGTTTTCGCGATACCGGTAACTTCCGGCGCATAGCCGCGCAGGTTCGGCGGCAGCATGTTGTCGTCGGTGGTCAAACTGACACCGCTAAACCGGAAACTGTCAAAAATGTCGGAGATAAGGTAGTTCTCCCCTATCGTCAACTGGGCACCCAACCGTGGGATCGCCCGGTAGGCGTAAAAACGGCTCCAGTTCCAGCTATTCTGTGACGTTTGCTCGGAACCGGTCTGATGATTGAAGCGAGCCTGCCAGTCTGCACGTAACCGCCAGGCACCGAGGTTGGCGCCCGTCGTACCGTTGCCGCTGAGGTTATAGCTCTGCGTGCCGCTCTGCTGTTGCCGCTGGGTCTGAGCATTGACGTTATAGTCCAGCAGCAACCCGGGGATGCCCTCATCCCAGCGCGATGGCGGATCCCAGTTATCGGCGGTGTATTCCAGGTAGACCTGTGGAACGCTCACATACAGCTTGGCCGCCCCCAAATCCCCTTTGGTACTCATCCCTGGCAGGCTTTCGGGTACCAGGCATTGCTCCTGATGCCACCAGGCCAGCTTGTTCTTCATCTCTGGCTTTAAACCCAATTGCTCAACCAGTTCCGGCGTAACGCAGGCTTCACTGCCTTTCGGATCGTTATCCGGTGCATAAAAAGTCACGGGTTGCTCCAGCAACTCTTGCTTATTAATCTGCACTGCCATCATGTAGTCGCCCGGCATGATGTAACCACTACGGGAAAACTGGTCTAAATCGATATTACTGCGATCGTTAACGTCTAATACGTCGGTGTTAAAACTGAATTCATTAGCTTGCGCGGAGACCGTAGCGCCACCAATGATAGTGCTGATGATTAATCCCAGGGTACGCGGACGCGAAGGCAATGCCTTAAAATAAGATAACGCCATTATTTTCAGACCTTTTATATTATTCCATTAAGCGCTATTTCCATTATTTTAAATAATGACTACGCAATAAATTTACCCATCATCAGTGGAGAACCGGTGGAGGTGGATCAGTAATAATCCATTTTAAATTTCACCGTCGAATTGTACTCACCGGCACGTAATACCTGGCGATTACTCACCAAGCGTAAAGAATAATTTAATAACATCTCACTGGGTCTAATCTCGCCTAAGGGCAATGGTGCGCCCGGCGTGGCGATATTTCCCTGACCGTCTGAAATTTGTAGTGCCAGGCCTCTGGCTGAGCCGGATATGCTAAATAACCCAGCGTCCGCATGCCCATCAAAGGTGATTTGAAAGCGGCGCCAGTCTGGTAATGTTTTATCGTTACGCGTCAGGATGCAGTTCACCAAGCGAATAGAAAAGGGCCGTATGACTCCCTGACCATCGCGGGCAATTTGGCCGATTGGCACCACGCCCATATTGATGGTTTGATCACGGCTGCTGATGTCTATCGCGCAGGCGGTTTCAATAATCGCCCCCACCATATTCACTCTTCCCCAGCCCTGTGGGTCCTTGGCCCATCCCTGGCCCGCGCTACACAGACTCAACAGTAAAAATAGAGTGTAACCGACTGCTTTTATTGACATAAACAGTACTCGCAAATGGCTGCCGGGAAGGCATGCATGTGGGCAGCCCCACATGCACAACCTATTGCTATATCACTGATAAGCCAAGGTAAAGTTAGCTACGCTCTTGAAGTCACCCGGAGTGATGGTTGCAGAAGCACCGTCACCTTGCAGGTAGGCGGAGAACAATAAGGTATTCTTGCCATTTTGCAGCGTTTGCGTTGCAGTCGCATCACCCAGTTTAATCAGATGGCCATCGCCGTCTGTCATGATGATGCTGGCACCTTTGGCACTACCAGAAATACCCAGCGAACCATCTGGAACGCCTTTGGCGCCGGTGAATTTAGCGGTAACTGATTTACTTGCATCACCACTGATGTTGCATTTTTCCAGGCGAATTTCGAAGAACTTAGGTGTAGAAGTACCTGTGTTGCCATCGTCCTCCAGTGCCACGTTCGATACCTGACCCAGGTTAACGGTTTGGTCGATAGTGTCCGGATCGATAGAGCATGGTGCATCAATAATAGAACCGGTGAAGGTGACAGTACCATGCCCCTGGTCTTTATAAGCAACATCAGCAGCTGCATGAGCGAAAGAGGCGATCCCGAAGGTCAAAGAGACAGCGAGAACAATCTTGTTCAATTTCATTCCATATTCCTTTAAATGCTTAATGGTGAGAGCATCCAATGCGAATATATTGAATATATAGTCACACAGCTCTCAACGTTTATTTATTGCTTAACGCTATTATTGAGAGAACAATAACAGTTAAAACAAAATGTCGACTTGGCATTCGCGATTGATTATGCAGAAGCCCCTTGCGTCGGAACATATTATTACAAACAGAATAGTCTGATGAAAAGCGCAAAAATAGATCCAGGTCAATTTCGCCATAAAAGCCCAAGGTGGTTTAAATAAAGTCACGCGCAAAAATAAATAATCTAAAAAACCACCACAAAACAGAGTATAAAACTAGCATGTAATTCATTATTGATATTTTGATCTGATTTATGTTGATTTGCGACATAATCGTTGGATAATACACAAAAAACGCCACCCCACCCGTTGTGATGACATTGTTCTCGGAAATGGTCATTTATTCAAGTAAAAACAGAGTGTTATTCAATAACTGCCCGTGCAGAATAGCGTTCTAATGAGGTTCATCAATTAGCATGCAGTATCTTATGCCATTAGCAAAACATCAGTCCCGACAGCTACTGCCAATAGGCATAGCCTTATTGTGGCTACTACTTATCATGCCGCTATATCTACCTAATATGGGTGGGAGTGGTTTAAAGCTGCCGCAAAATATTATTACCTGGGGCGTGATGGCCGCCGCCGTCACCACAATTTGGCTAACGCTGCCGGCTAAGAAAATCATTTCTCTTACTGCAACCACCCGCTGGCTGCTGCTGGCCATCGTCATTTTGGCCGTGCCTTTGCTCTATACCTCCCCCCAATGGTGGGACGTTGCTTTTTCACGCTGGTTTGCGCTGGCCGGTGGCGCGGTATTTTATCTCTCTTTGCAACAGTGCTCGCCGCTGTACCGCTGGCAACCTTGGCTACTGTACGCCATCCTGACCGCCACTGTTTTCCAGACCGTTATTGCGTTACTGCAATTGGTGGTGCCGGATGCCGTACCTGAATGGTTTGCGTACCCACAGCTCATCGGACGGCCTTATGGCGTATTCCAGCAAGTAAATGTGCTGGCCAGCTTTATCGCTACCGGCCTGGCACTGGCGTTATTGCTATTTTTGCTGCCGGGCTTTGCTTTACCCTGCAAAAAAGCTGAGCGCCTCCGGCAATATGCCTTAGGGCTCCTGCTATTGGTATTTCCAGCGCTCTTGGTCTGGCTACAATCGAGGATCGGCTGGCTTGGCGGCGGAATCTCCAGCGTACTGCTACTGCTGCTGGGCTGGAAAACGGCCCGGGCACAGACTCTCGTCGCCGTAGGCATCATCATGCTGAGCGTCGCTTTGGCCATTGCTTTCCAGCTAAGCGGCAACATTGCAGATGTAGTACATGCAGGCTCAAACCACGCCCGGCTGACAATGCTAAGCACAACCCTGGACATGATTAGCGAGAAACCCTGGCTGGGCTGGGGATACGGCGGCTTCGAATATAGCTTCCAGCATTATCGGTTGGCACAGGGATTCTCCACTCAGGGCCTGGGTGTCGTGACCCATCCTCACAATGAGCTGCTGTTGTGGTGGGCAGAAGGCGGTGTCGTTGCATTAATCGGGGTGCTGATACTGATTTATGCCGGTGCAAAATTGGTGTGGCGAGTATGTCGGCCAGCAAGGCACGCAAACCCACAGCGAGTTACCCTGGCACGGGCGCTGATCTGCGTACTGCTGCCAATATTGCTGCACACCCAAACCGAATATCCGTTTACCCTTTCCACCGCACATTGGGCGATCTTTTTACTGCTGTTGGCACAGTTGGATCGGCTGACCAGCGGAGTAACAGAACGCCGTTCACTTTCAGCGCCCACCAGCGCCTTGCTTAGCGGCATGATCCCGGCACTTTCCGCAGCGACCCTGCTGCTGGCGGGGTGCGGATTGAATGCCAACCTGGCTTTAACTTCCGTTGAACGTAACCACCTGGCAGACATTGAACCGGCCCGCGCGGCGATGAAATATGATCTGTGGGTGAATAGCGAAC
The DNA here is from genome assembly GCF_003668775.1 of Serratia sp. 3ACOL1. NCBI lineage: Bacteria > Pseudomonadati > Pseudomonadota > Gammaproteobacteria > Enterobacterales > Yersiniaceae > Serratia > Serratia sp. 3ACOL1. The sequence continues at coordinate 4,276,816 of NZ_CP033055.1, forward strand.
GCTGGCACTACGACCAACAGACGCACGCTCTGCTGGCCTTTAACCAAACCCGCGATCCTGCCCTGCTCAACGGCTATGTACGCTGGGCACAAAACTACCTTTCCCGACGAGTCGACAACAATGTTTACGCTTCCTGGCTGGCCATCGCGCAATACCAGCAGGATGCGATAACCCACAGCAGGTTACGCCAAGAGGCTCATAGCCTGTTTCCTGACGATACGCGTTTTATTACCCCTTTTATTCCTCAATAACCGGAAGCTGTTTTATGACACCGATACTGCAAGTCCTGATCAACGACCTGGATCAATTTTTTTCTGCCGGGCTAGAAAAGCTCTTAACGGAACATTTTCTCGCCAAAGGCATTAAGTTACATTTTACCAATAACCCACTGTCGTACCCGATGGCCGATTTGATCTTCTGGACGCCAAGCAATACTCATTATCGCCTACCTAGCAACCTGCTGACTGAACGATATCTTTCCTCCCGCTTAATCATCGTCACATCCGGGGAGAAAAACTTCCTTTTCAATCGCCTGATTCAACGTAGGTTTAATCGGCACCAATCTTGTGCCGCCTTGCTAGCACTGGTTGATGAGGCCATCAGTAAAAAGGCCTCCTATAGCCATGAAGAGCTGGCTGCTATTGAAAACCCAATGGCCTTACTGACACCGCGCCAGAAAGAAGTGATGTATTACGTTGCCAAAGGAATGCGGGCCAGCAAGATAGCCAACAACATGCAGCTGCATGAAAAAACGGTAAGCGGCCATAAGCGAGCCGCAATGGGCAAATTGCAGCTTAAACGGACCTCTGATTTACACAACTGGCTGCTGCACAACCCTATCTCACGTTACACCGCGTGACGGCTTCCCACCGCTTGTGCGCAACCGTCAACCCATGGGCAGAGACGACGAGACCCGCCGCCACTCATGACACGAATAACGTTTATAACGACAAATCCCCTGGATTCTGCGAGAGAGTTCACAATTCAATCGCTAGCCCACAGCGCGCCCATTGTCATCATTGCGGACTGAGAGTAACGTTGCCTGCAATCTGGTTTAAACCAAATGGGTTAATTCATGGAAAACACCTCAACCGTAGAACTGGCGAAGCACCGGCTCAATGAGTGGCTGAGCCAAGGGGTTGTCGCCCCAGGGAGCAAGCTGCCTTCTGAGCGCGAACTGGAAGAGCTGCTGGGGATTAAGCGCATGACGTTGCGCCAGGCGCTACTGTTTCTGGAAGGCGAATCGAAGATCTTTCGTAAGGATCGTCGCGGCTGGTTTGTTGCGTTGCCGCGCTTTAATTACAGCCCTAATAGCTCCACCAGCTTCAAACAGGCCGCAATGGAACAAGGGCGTTTGCCTTCCTGGGGCTATCTGGCAAAAGAGTGCGTTCGCACTGCGCCACCGGAGATTTTGTCCCTGCTTGAAGTTGAAGAAGGCGCTGAACTTTACAAGATCTGCGGCTGGGGGGCATTGGATAGCCACAAGGTGTTCTACCACGAAACCTATATCAATACGCAGGTTGCACCTGGTTTTATCGATGAACTGGGTGAGCGCTCGTTTGCGGAAGTCTGGGCGACAACCTTTGCCAAAAAAACGCACACCCGGCATCTGGAATTTAAACCTACCCGCCTTTCGGGCGGAGCCAGCCAAGGGATGGGCGGTACTGTGGGTACCCCTTCCATACGGGTAAAAAAATATCGCGCCGATGAACAAAACCGCATCGTGCAGATCGATATCGAGCATTGGCGTTTTGAGTCCGTGGAATTTTTTATCGACCTATAGGGAACATCATGGATCGTTTACAAGCGAACAAGATTTTGCAGCGTGTAGCGGATATTCCACTGTATCTGCATGCCTACGCATTCCATCTGAATATGAGAATGGAAAAGATATTACCTGAGGATCTGTTGGATATTGCCAGCCAGCAACGGTTGCAGGGCGTGAAGATCCACGTGCTTGACGGTGAGAGCCAATCTTTAGGCTGCGCGAGCGATGAGCAGTTGAGCCGTTTTGGTGACAAGGCACGCCAGCTAGGGCTGGATGTGCATATCGAAACCAGCGCCTCCGATGCCAAAACCCTCGATCAGGCGGTGGCTGTTGCCCTCAAATCTGGTGCAACATCTGTCAGGTTCTATCCCCGTTATGAAGGGCATCTGGATGACGTGATGGTAAAAATTGCACAAGATATTCAGTATATTAAACAGAACTACCAGCATAGCGGCCTCAGCTTTACGCTCGAACAGCATGAAGATTTGAAAAGCCACGAGTTGATGAGCCTGCTGGCCAAAGCGGATTTCCCCCAGCTTTCGCTACTGTTTGATTTTGCCAATATGATCAACGCCAACGAAGAGCCTCTCCCTGCCTTGGCCGCGATGGCCAGCCAAATCACGCAGGTGCATATTAAAGATGCAGTGATCACCCACGAAGTTAACGGGTTAGGCCATAAAGCCTGCATCTCAGGACAAGGGCATTTGCCATTCAAGGAGTTGCTGTTGCAGCTTATTTGCCTGGGTGAAAACCAACCGCAGGTTATGGCTTATGGCCTGGAGGAAGAAGTGGATTACTATGCGCCACCGTTCCGCTTTGACGGTGAAGATCACAATCCGTGGATACCTTGGCGAGAAATGAGCGAAACCCCGCTTCCCGAGCAAGATATAGACCTAAGACTGGATAAAGAGCTAAGCGACGCATTACAGCAAATAAATTACGTCCGTGAAATCCTCAGTGAATTAAAACAGGATGCATTAGCCGTATTGAAATAATTTAAATTTTACCAACCAGGGCGAAGCATCTCATTTGAGATGGGATGACGCTATCTACAACTGTCAATAACACCACGATATCCAGTGGTGAGGTGGAACTATGCTAACAAAAAAGAAGTGGACTATATTTAGTCTGTTAGTTCTATGCGGCGGGACCATTTATAAACTGCCTTCATTAAAAGATGCCTTTTATGTTCCGATGCAAGAGTACTTCCATCTTACCAATGGTGAAATTGGTAATGCGATGTCGGTTAACTCCATCGTCACCACCATAGGTTTCTTTTTATCTATCTATATTTCCGATCGTTTACCCCGCCGGTTTACCATGTCTTTCTCATTGATTGCGACAGGGTTATTGGGCGTTTATTTATCTACCATGCCGGGCTACTGGGGCATACTGTTTGTCTGGGCGCTGTTTGGTGTCACCTGCGATATGCTCAACTGGCCGGTGCTGTTGAAGTCGGTCAGTTTGCTGGGTGACAATACTCAGCAAGGGCGGCTGTTCGGCTTCTTCGAAACCGGGCGCGGCATTGTCGATACGGTGATTGCCTTCAGTGCGCTGGCCGTTTTCGCCTGGTTCGGTGGCGGCTACTTAGGGTTTAAGGCAGGTATTCTGTTTTACTCCTCCATTGCCATTCTGGTGGGCGTTATCCTTTTCTTTGCCATGAAAGGCAACGCGGAGGAACCCGTGACTAAAGAGGAGCAGGACAAAACGGAAAAAGCCGGCTTCGGCAGTATATTAAAGAATAAAACGGTGTGGCTCATCGCCTTTAGCGTGTTCTGTGTTTACGCCGTGTATTGTGGCCTCACCTTCTTTATTCCGTTCTTAAGTAATATCTATGCATTGCCTATCGCGCTGGTTGGCGCTTATGGGATCATTAATCAATACTGCTTGAAGATGGTGGGTGGGCCGATCGGCGGTTTAATTGCCGACAAGGTTTTGCAATCGCCGAGCAAATATCTATTTTATACCTTTATTATCAGCGCGATTTTCTTGCTAGTGCTGATTGTCCTGCCTCATGAACAGATGCCGGTTTATTTAGGCATGATGTGTACCTTGGTGTTCGGTGCAGTGATATTTACCCAACGGGCGGTGTTCTTTGCCCCCATTGGTGAAGCAGGGATCAGTGAGAAAAACACCGGTGCAGCGATGGCGCTGGGTAGCTTCATTGGTTATGCGCCAGCCATGTTTTGCTACAGCCTGTATGGCCACGTGTTGGACGCCAACCCGGGGATCGTGGGCTACCAGATTGTCTTTGGTTTAATGGCGGTGTTTGCCTGTGCCGGGATTTGCGTTTCGGCTCTGCTGATCAAGAATATTCGTCAAAAACGCCAGCCTGAAGCGTTACCATCTGCGTAACTTATCAATTTTAAATCAATTGGTTGCGCAATAAGTACTTCCCCTCACCCCAACCCTCTCCCAAAAGGAGAGGGAGCCGTCCAGCGCTGTGTTCAGGTGCAGGTGTAAAGTCTGTGGCATCCAGAGCTACTTTTTAGCGTCGATTTTCCACTGCAGTAAACCATCAATATCCTTTTCCCCTTCGGCCTCTTTTAAGCGGCGCTGCTGCTCGGCAAACTGGACGTACTCGGCATGCGCTTTTTCATCTGCCTCTTTCTTGCTGACACTACCTGCGCCCTGTAACACATCACGGTCGTTAAATTGCAGGAACTGATCGAGCTTTTCCTGCCAGTCCCGCAGGAATACCTGCTGGCGACGCCGGGCCTGGTCTTCGGCAAAATCCAGCCACATATTGACCACTCGGTTGAGCTCGCTGACTTCGTCCTGATTGAGGTAGTTTTTCGCCACCGTCACATCGCTTTTACGCACCTCTTCACCTTTATAGCTGTTCAACCCCATATGAGGCTGGCTGGCATCGGCACGCTGATGGATAAGTTCGGCAGCGGTATGGCCGGTACAGGCAAAATGTAGCTTGTTCTGGATAGTTTGAAAAAACTGCGAGGTCTCTTTGAGTGAGGGCTGGTAGTCGGCGGCTAGCGCAAAGATCTCCCGCACCCGCAAATAAACCCGGCGCTCGCTGGCGCGGATATCGCGGATGCGTTCCAGCATCTCGTCGAAATAGTCAGGCACAGCCGATGTGCCAACGGGCGGATTTTTCAGCCGCTCGTCATCCATAACGAAGCCTTTGATCAGGTATTCCTGGAGAGTTTGGGTGGCCCACTGACGGAATTGGGTGCCCCGAGAAGAACGAACACGATAACCGACCGCAAGGATCACGGGCAGGCTATAGTGAAGCATATTGCGGCTTACCCTACGGTTCCCTTCCTGTTGAACTTGTAAGTAAGACTTACAGGTTGCGTTTTGTACAAGTTCACCTTCTTCGTAGATCGCTTTGATGTGTTGCGTAATGGCTTGCGGAGTGACCTGGTAAAGGTTCGCAATGGTCGCTTGAGGCAGCCACAATGTTTCGTGCTCAAAGCGGCATTCAACGCGCACCTCGCCGTCATCACTGGCAAACATCACAAATTCGCCTGCCGGGGATTGGGTTAAGTGTTTATCTGCCATGCCGCCTCCGCTTTATAATGCTGTGTCCGCTTAGTATGCCAGAGATACCTGTTGGAGCTCATTACACGAATGGCGTTTATTTTGCGTGCAGTTACGCAGAAACAACCGCTGACCTCGTCCTGGTTAAGGCCATGCAATGAACGCTTTATCAATACCCCCAGATTGATGCTAAAAGATCCCCCTTTATCCCTATGCGGCTCACAGATTCATTACTCGCCGTTATATTTCGACTTCTTTCAAATGTATACATCCTGTAATCTATTAAGAAAATACTAACTATGGTGGGCGTATGGCAGGGAAAGCCGTGATTTTACAAGGCGACAAAACCTCTCATGGTGGAGTCGTGTTACAGGGATCGTCTGTGATGCAGTTCTGCGGAACAAACGTAGCACTGGTGGGGCATTTGGTTTCCTGCCCGCTATGCAAAGGGGTTTTTCCCATTGTCACTGGCGCAGAAACCGCACTGGTCGGTGGGGTGCCTGTGGCGCTGGAAGGCATGAAAACCGCCTGCGGGGCCGCCCTTATTGCTTCACAACATGAATGTAATGCCTGACGGCAACGTCGTTCAGCGCTAATCACTCCGCCAGAACCGGCAGAGTCGCAAAATAATGGACAAGACTCTTTACCAGGGAGCAAGGATGCCGTGGCTACGTTAGATACGCTACAGACCGATTCAGACATTTCCCCACCGCGCACCTCACTCGCCGCTGGGCTACTTGCAACGCTGCATGGCAGTGAATATGCGGTGAGCCACGCGGATATCGCGCTGTTGCTGCGCGCCCTGCCGGAACAAGGCCGTGGCGTCACCCTCAACATTCTGCTGATTGATCGCCTGCTGCGGGAACTGGATCGGCGCCTGAGTGCCCAGATGGATGCCATCCTGCATGCTCCGGCGTTTCAGCGCCTGGAATCGACCTGGCGCGGGCTGGCCCTGCTGGTCGATAACATTCCGTTTCACGAGAACATTCAGCTGACGCTGCTCCATGCCACTCAGGAAGAGCTGCTGGCGGATTTCGAATTCTCCCCAGACATTACCTCCTCGGGCTATTACCAGCATGTCTATTCGGCAGGCTACGGCCAATTTGGTGGGGTGCCGGTAGCGGCGGTGATTGGCTGCTATGATTTCACCCCCGGTGCCGCCGATATCAAACTGCTGCACTACCTCAGCGTGGTCAGCGCCATGGCGCACGCGCCGTTTCTTTCGGCGGCAGACGCCACCTTCTTCGGCGTTGATTCATTGGCCGACCTGCCCGCCATTCTTGATTTGGATGCGGTCATGGCTGCACCGACACATCTGCGCTGGCAGGCACTCCGGGCTACCCCGGATGCCCGCTATCTGGGGCTGACCGTGTGCCGATTCTTGCAGCGCGAGCCTTATACCCCGGCGTCACAGCAGGTCCGGCAATTTGTCTATCAGGAACAGATTGCAATACATCAGCACCTGCTGTGGGGCAACAGCGCCTTTTTACTGGCGCTCTGCCTGGCGGGCAGCTTTGCCCGTTATCGCTGGTGCCCAAATATTATCGGGGCGGAGAGCGGCGGAGCGTTCCGTAACCTGCCCGCTCGCTACTATGCGGCGCTGGGGCGTTGGCAAGAAAAGATCCCAACCGAGACGCTGCTGTCGGACCAGTGGCAGTACCGCTTGTCGATGGCCGGGTTTATTCCGCTTGGGGTGCGCAAGCAAGGGCAGGACGTGGTGTTTTATTCGGCCAACTCAATCCAGTCGCCGCAATATACCGACCTCACGCCTGAGGGGATGAACGCCCGGGTCAATGACCAACTGGGGGCGCAACTGCCTTACCTGTTTATCATCACCCGGCTGGCGCATACCATCAAAGTGCTGCAGCGTGAACGGCTGGGTAGCTGGCGCAATCGGGGCGACCTGCAGCATCAGCTCAACAACTGGTTAAAACGCTTTGTCTCCGATCAGGAGAACCCACCAGCCAGCGTACGCAGCCGCCGCCCGTTACGCGCTGCACGCATTGAGGTGCAGGAAGTCGCGAATGATCCCGGCTGGTATCTGACACAGCTGCATGTGCAGCCGCATTTTAAACACATGGGCTCCAACTTCGTCCTCGCCTTGACCGGGCGCCTGGATAAATAACCTCCAAGACAGGATGTCTTCAGCATGAACCGGGATAAACATCGGCAATTCCCTCCAGCCCGTCGGCGCAAAGCGCTACACCAGGCTGCCGAGGTGCTGCAACAAACACATGCCCCGCTGGTTTCCTTCCTGACCGCACCCAACCACGATCCCGATGTGGAGCGACAATTGGAGGGCATGGCCTGGATGACCGGGCAGTTAGAGGGGCAGTTGGCAGACCAGCTACCGAACCTCACCCACCATATGCTGGCCCTGCTGTGGCCCTATTTTCTGCGGCCCACTCCCAGCATGACCGTGCTGGAATGGCAGCAGGATTACCTGTCGGATCCCGCGCAGGCTTGCCCCCAGATCGCCAAGGGGGCCACGGTGGTCAGTATCCCGCTGCCGGTGACAACCGGTAAGGAAACGCTACGGTGCCATTTCCGCACCTGCCGTGATACCCGGCTGTGGCCGTTACAGGTGCAGGCGGTAAGCCGCGAGCAACGGCACGGCCATGACAGCCTGTGCCTGCAACTGGTCACCACGGCGGATCGGCCCCTTGAACTCACTAGCCTGAACGGCCTGCGGCTGTATCTGGGGGAAGACCTGCACACCGGGCAACAGCTGCATTTGTGGCTGAGTGAATACCTGAGCCACGCCACGCTGGAAGTGGGGGGAAAGACGTGGCCGCTGCCTGAACTGGCGCTCACCCCGGTCGGTTTCAACGACGAAGAGGCGCTGCTGCCGTGGCCACAGAATGCCGATCCCGGCTATCGCCTGTTGCAGGAGCATGCCTGTTTCCCCAACGCCTTTTTATTTATGGACGTGACGGGCTTCCCTAGCCTACCTCCGCTATCAGCCTCTCACGGCTTTACCCTGCGGTTCACCTTCTCCCGGCCTTTACCGTCCGCCCTGGTTATCAACCGCCAGACGGTGCGCCTGCATTGCACGCCCGCCATCAACCTGTTTAGCCATTACGCTGACGGGGTCAGCCTCGATGGCACGCAGTCAGAGCTGCCGTTATTCCCCAGCGTGCGCCATCCCGAGGATTACGACGTGTTCTCGATAGATGAAGTGACCGGTGTATCAGCCCTGAGTGATACCCCCGCCGCTATGCGCCGTTTGAACGCTTCAGCCAGCAACAAGACGCGGGGTATTACCACGTGCGGGTCACATCGTCGCCCGTGGGGGGCTTGAACCATCACCTGGCGTTGATCCGCCACGGTGAAAACCTGGACAACCTGCCGCCGGAATCGGTGTCCGTCCGGCTGACGTGCAGCCACCGCCGCTTGCCGTTGCACCTGAAAGTAGGAGAACTCCGCCAACCGGCCACCGGCTGCCCACCGGGGGTGCGCGTACACAATATCACCCGCCCGTCGGTGCCCCTTAGCCCAAGGTTGGATGCCACCTTGCAGGCGGCCCTGCTGCGTAATCTCTCATTGAACAGCCGCTCACTGCTGACGCTGACGGCGCTGCGGCAGGTGCTGAGCGCCTGCGATCTGCCCGCCTGGCACAGTGAACTGGCGGCAGGCGTCTCCCGGCGGCGCAGAGCGGGGTTACTCAGCCTGAACGTACGCCCGGCTGAACGTCATATCGACGGTGTGCCGATCGATGGCCTGGCCTCGGTGCTTACGGTGCGGCTCCAAGGGGCGTTTGACTCGGAAGGCGAGCTCTATCTGTATGGCCGGGTACTGGCACGGTTCCTGGCCCAGCGTGCCAGCGTCAACCATTTCCATACCCTCACCGTGGTTAACCAAGATAATCAGGAGTCTTACCGCTTTCTATGATCCCCAGTGCAGAGCAGGAGCAGCAGCTCCAGGTTATCGCCGATAACGTTAGCCAGTATGACTTCTACCGCCTGGTGGAAGGGCTGAACCGGCTGGCAGGCATCGATCCGGCCCGCACGCTCGGCCTACCGCCGAACCGGGAAGCGTTGCGCTTTACCGCCGCTGCCGGGTTGGGCTTTGCCGCCAGCGATGTGGTGGCGTTGCAACATGAACCAGGTGGGCCGCTGCGCCTGGAGGTGAGCTTTCTGGGCCTGCAAGGCAGCCAGTCGCCCCTGCCCTATTACTATCTGGATGACATTGCCGGGAGCACGGCGCAGGGAGAGACGCGGCTCAACGATTTTCTGGCGGTGTTCAACCATCGGCCCCTGTCGTTGGCGCACCAGATTTGGCGCAAATACCGCTATGAGATCACCTTTAAACCGGGGGGCCGCGATGCCACCTCGGGGCGTATTTTTGCCCTGATAGGCCTGGGCCATCCGCAGACGCGAGAGCAGTTGGGCATCAATGCCGAAGCCATGCTGGCCTACGCCGGTCTTTTGGCCTCACCGGGTCGTTCGCCGGAGGTGATCGCTCGCCTGGTCGGCCACTTCTTTTCACTCCCGGACGTGACGGTGCAGTCTTGCATGCCCCACGTCATGACGTTGAGTGACGAGCAGCAAAATCGCCTGGGGCAGGTCACCGCCGTACGCGGGCAACGCCATCAACCCCGTTCGCTACTGGGGGGCAACTTTGTGATCGGTAGCCGGATGCGCGATCGCAGCGTCAAATTTCAGCTGTCGATCAATGAACTCACGCAGGAACAGTACCTGTCGTTTTTACCTGACGGTAAGCAGCATCGCCTGCTGGTCAATTTTGTCGAGTACATCCTGCGCGAACCGCTGGTCTGGGATCTGCGCCTGACGCTGGCACGGCATCAGGCGGGGGGACTGAAGCTCGGCGACACACAGCGGACCCAGTTGGGGTGGACCACCTTTGTGGGGCAACCCGAAGAGAAACCCTACACCCTGTTGCCTGTGCGCAGGTAGCCAACGTCAAGGATTGATATGAACTTTACCGATCATCTCAGAGAGGAACATGCCTACCTGCGTGCGCTGGCAGACAAAGTAGGGCAGGAAAAACCCGCACTGGCCGGGCAACTGGGCCGCCATGCGGGCGATCCGGATGTGGAATGCCTGATCCAGGGGGCGGCAATGCTGAATGCCGGGCTGCGTCAACGGCTGGAAGACGGCTTCCCCGAGGTCACGCAGGGGCATCTTGCGCGTACCTGGCCCTTCCCCTTGCGGCCTATTCCGGCCTGTGGCGTGGTGAACGTCAGCGCCAAAGCCAGCACGCTGGATGCGCCGTTAACCTTGCCCGCGGGAGAATCGCTCTCCCTGTTGTCCGACGGACGTACGCAGGTGTTCCAGACCTGCCATGCCTTGACGCTGCAGCCGCTGGCCCTGATTGACCGGCAGTTGCTGGTCACCAACTCCCACAGCGAGATCCGCCTGACGTTTCAGTATCAGGGGCCGGGTGACACTTGGCCAACCCAGCCGCTGTCGCTATTTCTGGGTGACGATCCACAGGTGGCGGCGACGCTGACCCTGTGGTGTGAACAACATCAGGACCGGCCCGTGCTACAGGTGGAAGGACGACAATGGGTGCTGGAGACGGTGTTGTCCTCCCCACGGCCCACTGCGGATAACCGCATTCTGCCGCACGAAGGGGAAACCACCTGGGCGCTGCAGAGCCTGGCCGAATACCTGTACCTGCCCCATGTGAATGATTTCCTGACGCTGGATTTTGGCCCGATGCACTCAGGGCTGACGTTGGGGAACAGCCGCACCTTTACCGTCATCCTCACGTTCAACGGGGAGATCCCACTCACCCAGGCCCAACTGGCGTCGGCCTTTATGCTGCACTGCGTCCCGGTGATCAGCCTGGCGGCACAGAAAAGCGCCCCCATACGGCTGCTACCCGGGCAGAGCGTTTACCCGCTGCCGTATGCCGACGATCGCTGGGTGTATGCCATCACCGGCGTCAGCATGCTGGAAGAGCCGGATACCCTGCGGCGGGGCCGACGGGTGCAATTCCAGCCCGACAGCGAACTGACGCCGGGATCGCGTTATGCACCCGACGCCGGGTTGGCGCTGTTTTACACCGTCCGGGTCAGCGGTGATGTCCTGGGGCGGATGCAGCATGAACTGGTGCTGTGCAACAGTGCCGGGGAGCCGCTGACCGAGCCCCCTTGCCGGGCCGTGGTCTGCGATCTGCTCACCACCTCGGCGCAATCTCCCACGTTACCGCTTGGCTCCCCTTTCCTACTCGGCATGGCGGTGACCGACACCTTGGACGTCACTACCGTCACCCGCTTTTCGACTCCTTACCCGGCGGTGGTGGACAGCCATCACCATTGGCGGCTGATGGCCTGCCTGTCGTTCAGCCCCGCGCTTCTCAACCACCGGGAAACGGTGCAGCGGGCGATCGACGATTTCTGCCTGCACGCCCGACACAACCTGCCCCAGGTCCGGCACATTCGCCGGGCGGTGGAGGGCATCACCGCCGTCAAGACCGAACCGGTGAATACCCTGATGGGGGAACGGCTGCGGCGCGGTTTACAGATGACCCTGACGCTCGATGACCAGGCGTTCGACAGCCCCGGCGAAGCCTACACCTTTGCGGCGGCGCTGAGCGTCTTCTTTACCCATTGCCTGACCACCAACAGCTTCCTGCTGCTGGATGTGATAACCGAACCTTCACAGCGGCGCTGGGCATTGCCCCTGGCGCGCGGCCAACGAGCCATGATGTGAGACACCACAAGGAGTGAACGATGGACAGCGGATTATTTTTCAGCAGCCAACTCGGTGAACTGCCTCCGGACACCTTTGACGTGGCCGGTTTTACCCTGGAAGAAGGGTTGTCGACCCTGTTTACCCTGACGGTGAACCTGGTCAGTACCCGGTCAGACATCGAACTGGAAGCACAGTTGCTGCAGCCGGGGGCGTTGACCGTCACCGTCAGTGGCAAGGAACAGCGCACGATCCCTGGGCTGATCGCCAGCCTGACTCAGGGAGAAAGCGGTTTTCGCCGCACCTACTATCAGGCGGTGATCCGCCCGGATGTCTGGGTACTGAGCCTGAAACAGGACAGCCGGATCTTCCATTTCCTGTCGGTGCCAGACATCGTCAATCAGGTATTGGATGAACACCGCATCCCTTACCAGAGCCATATCCAGCAGACCTATCCACCGCGTGAGTACGTGACCCAGAAGCGCGAAAGCGACCTGGACTTCATCCTGCGGCTGATGGCCGAGGTGGGGATCAGCTTTTGGTTTGAAGATAACGAACTGGTGTATGGCGATTCACATCTGAGCATGACGGAAGGTATCCCGTTGACCTTCAACCCGCATATCCAGTCGCCAACCCAGGGCGACATCGCCCATCGGCTGACCCTGGGGGCGTTCATGCAGTCACGGGAAAGCGTGCTCAAGGACCGCGAACACCGGCGGCCCGACCATCCTCTGCAGTTTAAGCAGAGCGACCCTGCATTGGGCGGCGAAGCCACCCAGTACTCGGTATTTGAGAGCTATGGCCGTTATCAGGATGACCAGACCGGGCCGCAGCTCAGCACCGTACGGCTGGAAGCCATGCAAGCGGGCACACAACAGGGCGCAGCAGAAACCAACAGCATCCGGCTGATGCCGGGCACGATTTTTACCTTGCAGGGCCACCCGGTGCAGGCGCGTAACGATCGCTGGCAGGTGATCTCCGTCAGCCACCGTGGGGAGCAGCCTGCCGCGCTGGAAGAAGAGAGTAACGGCAGCGGCACCACCTTCACCAACTCGCTGACCTTTGCGCCGGGGAATATCGACTGGCGGCCAAGCTACCGTTACAAACCGTTGGCCGACGGGGACGAGGTGGCCACGATCGTCGGGCCAAAGGGCGAGGAGCTGTACGTCAACGAACTGGGCTGGGTGCGGGTGCATTTCCACTGGAACCGTTACGACCCAGCGGATGAAAAGGCCTCCTGCTGGGTGCCGGTCTCCAACCAGTGGGCGGGAGACGGCTTTGGCTCGGTGACGCTGCCAAGGATTGGTCAGGAAGTGCTGATCAGCTACCTCAACGGCGATATCGATCGCCCGGTGGTGAGCGGGCGTTACTACAACGGCCTGAACAAACCGCCCTACCCGCTGCCCGCCAACAAGACCAAATCGGTCTGGCGCACCAAATCGCACAAGGCAGAGGGCTTTAACGAACTGTCGTTTGAGGATGAGGCGGGCAGCGAGGAGATTTATATTCATGCGCAGAAAGACCTCAAGGCCCTGGTCAACAACGATGCGCACTGGGACATTCGCGCCAACCAGAGCAGCAAGATTGGCGGCAACAGCCTGAGCGAAATCGAGGGCAACCGGGAAAGCCGCATCAAGGGCGAACTCACGCTCCACACCAGCGGCAAAAAGTCCGAACTGGCCGACGGCGAATCCCATTTGCAGGTTGGCAGCGCCTATGTGGTGAAAGCTGGGCAAGAAGTGTCGGTAGAAGCCGGGGCCAAAATCACCCTCTCGGCGGGCAGTGAGTTGACGCTCAAGGCAGGGGGGAGCTTTATCAAACTGGCACCGGGGGCCATTTTCACGTCTTCATCGTTGCAGGTGGGCAGTGGCTCTGCGGGCAGCGGACAGGGCGTCAACCTGAAGATGCCGGGTGTGGTGCCGTTGTTGGCGGCCCCCACGCTGATCCAGCAGGGTGTGCTTAGCAGTGATGCTCCTTATTGCGAAGAGTGTGAGAAATGTAAAGCCGGAGGTTGCCCGATAGATGAGGCCCCTGCCAAGCCGAGTGCCCAAGGTGCAAGCAGCGGCTTTGTACAGCAATCCGGTGGAGCGATGCCGGCAACGGCCAGTGTCTCTCAAGGGATGCCCGGCAGTGGCTGGGCCTCGGCAGGCGGTGTTTCTCAAGCGTTGCCTAACGTTGGCTCGCTGCCTATCAGCGGGCTGACCTCAATGGTTAACGCAGGCAACCTGTCTGGTGCCACAGGTAAAGACTATTTGAATATGCTCGGCGATCGGCTCAAAAGTTCGCAATCTGCTGATGTAGAAGAACTATTCAAAAAGATGGGCAAAAAGTCATGAGCAAAAGATCCGTTTTTTTGTTCTCGGGAGGAATGGATATCGTCCTCTTCGGCACGCTAGCTGGCCTGGCGCAGCCAGTTTAAGGCCGTTCTTTAATCAAGGAGAAGATGACCATGTCAAATCGTGTACAGGACTGGGTAAAAAACACGGCGGGTACACCGTTGTATGCCATCCTGGCCAATACCCATGGTGCGCAAGGCATCAAAGCCTATTACCGTGAGGACGGTAGCCGCACGCCGCACGGGCTTTACGCCAATACGCCCTATGCTAACTGGTTTGAAGTGATGCCGGTGCTGGTGCAGCTAAACGAAGGCAGCCCATTCTTACGCTGGGTGGCAGAAACCCCTTTACGCAACTGGGGCTGGCTGGCACGTTCGCCGTTGCCGCAGGCTGCCCTGGCGACCCACCTTGCCGGTTTGACGCAGGTGATCATGCCCAGCGGCAAAGCGGTGTTTTTCCGCTATTGGGATGGGCGTTATCTGCCAGCTTACCTGCGCTACTTTGGCGATGAGTGGCGCACTATCCTGCCGGTGTTCTCCGATTACTGGGTGAACGGCGAGGGTTTTACCTGCCCAGTGGATCCTTCTGCGCAGGCCCAGATTAGCCCCTGGTGGCTGGTGCCCCAAGGGATGGTAGATGCATTGCTGGATGAAGATCCAGAACCGCTGATCGCCAACCAGCTGACCTGGCTGCGCGAGAATGAGTTTGAACTCTATCAAGCCGTGCCAGAACCGGTTCTGCGCCAGATAGCGCTGCGACTTTACCCACAGGTCTGGCAACAGACGCCAGATCCGAAGAAGCGAACCGCACGGCTATCCCAGGCCCTGGTAGATGCGCTGAGCTGCCGTACCAATCCGTTTGAGGTGATCACCTTCAACGTTTCCTCTTTTCGACCGTGAGTAATGGACTATGACGACCGAATATATTGCGAGTATTGACAATGCCTTGCTGGGCTTCAAAAACAAGACCCTGCTGACCAAAGATTATCGGCAGGCTGTCAAGGAGTGGGCCGTCGCCAGCAAGCTTTCCGGCCTAATCGGTGGGCCGACGCTGGAGATGGAAAAGACCCTACGGCTCAACAATAACAAAACCGTGGCCTCTGAAGATGAGCGTAGTTTCGAGAGCAGTGTGGTTACCTGCCCGAAAAATGGTGAGATCAGAGTGGCCCTCGCCTATGAATCCACGTTTGAACTGCCCATCCCCGATGTGACTATCGAAGTCTATGAGAATACCGGTAAGAATAAGTATACCTTGGTGGGGACGAAGCAAACCGATGAACAAGGTGTGGCGCTCTTTCCTGATCTTACCGCTGGCAAAAAATACCGTGTTATTGCCACGGACAACCAGCTTGAACAGCACAACGACCAGATGCTGCAAGCCTATGATAACTTGATGCTGGATATGCACAGCATCTTATCGACGCGATGGCTTACGTACAAACCACAATGGCAAAAAGATAAGCTTGCTGAGGAGTTGTGGGGAGCCCTAAAAAAGGGAATGTACGCTGGGTTGTTCTCCATGTGGGATGATATCAAGCTGGCCTACCATGTGGCGACCAATGCAAAAGAGTACGGCCAGAAAATCTATGCGGAAGCCAGCAAGTACAAAGATCTCATTCCCGAACTGGATGAGCAAGACTTGGAAAAGCTGCTGGCGGGCAGCATGCAGATGACGCGTGAGTTGCTGGCGCTGTTTAATGACGAAGCTGCGTTGTATCTGCTTATGCGCTCGGTGGAGCTACAAGTGTACATGTACCCGTGGGGCACATTGCTGCGACCGGTGGTGGAGGCAGGAGGATCGCTGATCAGCGATAGCCTTATTGGCCTGGTTATCGGAGCCGTACTGTCCCTGGTGACCGGAGGGTTAGGGGTCGCGTTCCTGGTCTATAAAGTGGGGGCGGCGCTAAAAAAACTGGGTAATGTTGGGAAACTCATCTGGGATGGGCTCATGACTATCCTGCGAGCAACCGAGAAACTGGCTAAGTTTTTCTTTGAAAAGACCCGCCAGCCGAACCTCAAGCGACAGACCAATGCCGGTCTGAAACAGGATCGGGGAAACCACTTGGGGCCGACAAACCATACTCAAATGGTTGATAATTCAGGAACTGTGCATAACAATCCAGCGACTGACGGGGCAGGCAAGTCCACGGTGAACTCGCAGTGCACCCCCGGCAGCGGCTGTCCAGTCTCGCTGATCAACGGAGAAGAACTGCTCACCTTGGACGATGGGCAACTGATTGGCCTGACACCCTTTATCTTCCAGCGTCAGTACCGCACCACCGCGGTCGAACGCACATCGGTGTTTGGTTTTGGCTGGAGCCACAGCCTGCAACATCAGGTGGAGTTTATCGGTGATGAACTGCACTGGACCGATCACCAGACCCTCACCACCATTCTGCCGTTACCTACCGAAGTTTCCCCAAGTGGGCTTAACTATGTAGCCGGGGCCGCCGCCTATCTGGACGAGGAACCTGATAGCTACTGCCTGATGGCCGGTAGCATGGAAGGCTGGGTGCTGCATGTGCAGCGGCTGCCGGGCAAGACGACCGGGCTTATCACCGGCCTTTCACACCGCCAGTTGCGGTTGACCCTGCAATATCACGATGGCTTACCTGTTCGGCTGGAACATCCGGCTGGTGCAGCCTTGCAGTTCAGCTATCAGGAGCTGCCTCAGGGCTGGCGCCTGACGCAGCTGAGCCTGACCCCAGAATCGGGTCGGGAAGAGGCTCTCCATCCGCTGATGACCTATGAGTACGATGAGCGGGGGCAACTGAGTACCGCTATCAATGCGGCCGGGGAAGCCGAGCGTTATCAGTATCGTGATGACTATGTGTTCAGCCTACGGCAGTTGGCCGGCGGGGCCGAGTTTTATTGGGAATGGCAAGGGGAAGGCAAACAGGCCCGTGCTGTGCGCCATTGGAGCAACCTGCCGAACCTTGACCAACGTTTTCTGTGGGATGAGCAACCCGGGGCCGTCACCCTGGTCCATCAGGACGGTTCACGGGAGACCTGGCAACATGACACCCGCTTTCGCCGCCTGATAAAGAAGGTCGACCCAGACGGCGCGACCCACCTCAATGAATACGGTGAACGCGGTGAGCTGCTGAGTGAAACCGATCCGTTGGGCAACCGCACCGAATATGGCTATAACGGTGAACTGCAGTGCACCTGGGTGCGAACTCCTGACGGGCAAGAGACCCAATACCGTTATTCGCGGGGCCGAGTAGTAGAGAAAACCACCTGGAGCCTCGATCAGGAGGACAAGATCCGTGAACGGTATCGCTACGATACTCAGGGCAACCTGACGGAAGAAACCGATGCGTTGGGCAATACCTGCCACTACCTGTGGTCTGCACAAGGGGCACTCAACGAGGTGCAATACCCGGACGGCAGCCGCGAGCGCTTCGTTCGCGATGCGTTTGGCCAAGTGCTAGAACACCATCAGCGCAACGGGCTGACCCACTATTATCGTTACAACCTGCTGGGGCAGGTGATCCGGCACAGCGACAGCCCGCTGGACGAGGCGGGGGTCAACGGCATCCGTTATACCTGGAATGCCGCCAACCGGCTGGAGGCTATTCACGCGCCTGACGGCACAGTGCGCCACTATCGGTACAACGCCTACGGCAAGGTGACCAGCGAGCGTGATGAAAAGGGGCTGACCACCCAATACGAATACTATCCAAATTCCCGTTTAGTGAGCCGGGTGATATATCCCGACCTCAGCCAGGTGGAATACCGTTATGACAGTCCGAAGAGTTTAGTCAGCGACATCATCAACCAGAACGGTGAACACCATCGGTTGGCTTATCACCCCAACGGGTTGGTGAGTGAAGAACACACCGTTGACGGACGCCACTTCCTTTATGACTACGACCTGAACGGGCACCTGACCCAGCGCACCGAGTACGGCACCAGCCAGAGTGAACAGACCGCGCTGGTGACCCGCTACGAGCGGGATGCTGCCGGGAGGCTAGTTCGCAAAGTGTTGCCAGACGGTAAGGAAGTCAGCTACGCCTACGACACCTTTAACCGCTTACGGCTGGTGGACGACGGGCATTGGCCGCTGGCATATGGTTACGATGAAATTGGTCGTCTGACGGAGGAGTATCAGGGCTTTGCCAGCCTGTTTTACGGCTACGACAGCGCGGGTAACCTGACACGCCAACGCCTGCCCGACGGCAACCTGCTGGCGTACCACTACCAGCAGGGGCAGGTCTCACGCATTGACCTGAATGGCCGCATACTGAGTGAACACCAGTATCGCGGCGAGCGGGAAACCCGGCGCATTACCGGCGAAGTGGTAAGCGAGTTTGATTATGACGGGCAGCAACGCCTGCGCCATCAACGCGCTACCGCCGTGGTACAAGCAGAAATGGAGGGTGATGCCCCAGACGTGACGCCGGTGATGCAGCGCCGCTACGAGTACGACCCGGCAGGCAACCTGACGCAGATCCTCGACCCGCACAAAGGCAACCGGGAATACCGCTACGATAAGCAACATCGCCTGACCGAAGCGCTGCACCACCCGATAGCCTACCCCGAAGCCTTGCCGCAGGCGCTGCGCTGGCGGGGTATCAGTGAACAGTTTACGCACGATACAGCGGGTAACGTATTGGGGAACGATGCTGCCTCCCATGGAATACAAGTGCGTGGCAACCTGCTAAAGCAGAAAGGCGATGTGCGGTTCGAGTATGACGAATTTGGCAACCTGACACGTGAAGTGCGCAGCACCAAGCCACTGTGGGTGCGGGAGTTCCGTTATGACTGCCAGCACCGGCTGGTGGAGTTCATTGAACAACGCCAGGGGCAGAAAACCCACTTTGCCTATACCTATGATGCCTTTGGTCGACGCATCCAAAAGCAGGACCTACTAGCCCAACGGCCTAATGCCATAACCCGGTTCTTCTGGCAGGGTGAGCGGATGGTGGCAGAATGCGCCGACGATGATAATATCTTCACAGCGGATGACCCAAAACCGGCGCACCTGGCGACCTATAAAAGCTACCTGTACAGCCCCGGCAGCTTTGTGCCGTTGGCGCAGTTACTGGGCAAAGGACGCAAGTCGGAGATTTACTACTACCTGAATGACCACCTGGGCACCCCGCAGGAACTGGTCAACGGCAAAGGACAGATTGCCTGGAGCGCGGCGTACCGCGCCTACGGCAATCTGGCGGTAGCGTTCGTTGAATCTGTGCCGCAACCACTGCGTTTTCAGGGGCAGTACTTCGATGCAGAAAGCGGGTTGCACTATAACCGGCATCGTTATTACTCACCGGAGACCGCAAGGTTTATCACCCCTGACCCTATTGGGCTGGCCGGTGGGCTGAACCAGACGCAGTATGTGCCTAACCCTACTGGGTGGGTGGATCCGCTGGGGTTGACTAGTGTGAAGAGGGGGTGCCCTCCGGACTCAGATATACCGGCTGGGGTGAAGACGGGTGAGCCTGATATCCCTAAGATCACACGTGGTGCCGACGTTACACCTGAAGTTATTCACACAGCTTTAAAAGGAGATTCGCTCCAAACAGTACAGGGAATGGTTTCACTTCCTGCTGTTCAACGCTATGTTGACCGATTATTGAAAGGAGACATTGCACCTCCGATCAAAGTTGATGGTAATGTAATCGTTGAGGGTAACCATCGATATGTTGCAGGAAAGGTCGTTGGAGTCCTTCCTGAAATAGGTGCGGGGACATTGTCTCCAAGTAATATACCTAGAGTCAAGCCAATGCATGAAACAATAGTTGATCCAACTGATTGGGGCAATAATTAATGTTTATTATTAAATTTGAATCTGGAGAAGTTAAAGTTATCAATGCATCTAGTTTAGAGGGTTTCGATTTCTCTAGCGCATCTTTACACACGGCTGTTTTTGAGGGCTATATACTACGCCAAGCCAATTTTAAAAGCGCCAATTTACGAAGTGCTAATTTCTCCAACTGCGTTCTTGATTTTTCTGACTTTTCCAATTCATTGTTAATGAATGCTAATTTTTTAAATGCATCACTCATTAATTGCAATTTATCAAATGCAAAATTGATGGGGGCTTTTTTTCTTGGTTCAAATATGATTAACGCAAATTTATCTGAGGCTGACTTATTTTGTGTTAACTTTAACAACGCAAAGTTGAGTGGGGCTAACTTATCATCATCAAGAATTGAAACAGCTAGCTTTAATCAAGCTACTTATAATAGGCTTACAATATGGCCTGATAACTTCGATCCTGAAAGCAAAGGTGCATTATTGATTAAATAAAAATTTAAAGCCAGATTACCGGGAGTGCGCCCTATCGCACTTCCGGCAATCAGGCGGTAGCGTTCATTGAATCTGTGCCGCAACCGCTGCGTTTTCAGGGGCAGTACTTCGATGCTGAAAGCGGGTTGCACTATAACCGGTATCGTTACTACTCACCGGAGACGGCCCCGTTTATCACCCCTGACCCAATAGGGTTGGCGGGTGGGCTGAACCAGACAAGTACGTGCCTAACCCTACCGGGTGGGTTGATCCGCTGGGGTTGGCAGATGTGCCATGTAAAGGAATACCACATGGATTTAAAAGCTTTGGTCAATTCAAGCAGTTTGGTGAAGGTCTGCAAGGAGGACTAAGCAAATCGGGATATCCAGGTGCGGTGTCTTATATGCAAGGAAGTTCTGTGTCAGGCGTCAGCTTTTCAACCGGAAAACCGTTTGATCTTGGACGTATTAGTGATTTTGATGTTGCCATCTCACAACCTGATTTGTATAAAAAGGCAGAGTCATTGGGAATTGGTAAAGGAGGTAGAACTGGACCTATTGATATGGGTAGTGATATGGCTAAGGAATTAGGTATTGATGATACACTCCAGAAACTTTCTAGAATGTCAGGTAATAGGCCAGTAAATGTTATGATATTTTCATCCCCTGAAAACATCAAGCTCAAAGGGAAAGGAATTAGAATACCTGGCAAACATGGTGGATAACGAATGAAAAAGTCATATTATTTGAAATACGGAAGTGATAAAACAAAAGAAGAACTAAAGGAACTGCTTGAAAAGAAATGGGATATCACATGTGTAGAGCATGATAGTTCCTATTTTGGAGTTTACTTTAATTACTCTGGTCTCTATGCAGATAAATTAACCATTACCGACAATTACATTGCGAGCTCTCAAGAATGGTTATATGAAGACAACAAGGAACTTATATCATTGATAAATATATCAATTTTCAATGGAAAAAACACTGAAAAACTGAGTCGATATAAATTCATTAAGAATGTTTTTGCTCAATTAAATGTAAGCTCTGTTATTAGTGATAAATGTGTAGAGGAAGATTGATAATTAAAATCCCGGAAAGAGTATTTATATAACCTTCCGGGTTTTATTGTTATATCCCAAGAGTGACAGAACTAGGTTTGTGTTTTATAAAAAAACCAATGAGGCTGTCAGATATAATACTGGAAAACTAATGGATTGGGTTAGGTTCGAGTTGCCCAATACAGTCGCTCCAGTTATTCATCGTTTTCTTACAACTTTATACCAAGTTAGTAAATATATCCTAGGAGCCAAGGAGTGATGAAAGAGAACATTGACCTTCAGCCGATCAGGGTTCCTACAGGATGGGCCATTAGCATTAATAATTTTTTCAACATAGACCCTGTAGATGAGTACATTGATTACTTTTATTCCTCAGTGTTAATTAGTGGTTATAGTAAGTTGATGAGGCTAAGCTTTGACTCCAGGTATGAGCCAGTAGGAGCTCCTAACGGAGACTTTGTTTTAGTCATGCAAAATAACGAATATGATAAAAAAGGAAAAATTATAAATATTGAGGTTATTGGAATTGTAAAAACAAAAAAAAGGCATAAGTTTGTAAAATGCTTGGAATATTTTATGAAAGAAGGGGGTACGTTACCTTTTTATTAGGGTTGATTTCGAAAAATAAAAACAGAGAGAGAATATAAAATTCCTTTCGGTTTTATTTTTAGGTTGTCATAAAAAACACCAGCTCAAACTGATGTCGTAAGATATCGATCTTGGAAATATTAATGATCAGTTGGGAATTCAGCCAAAGTTGGTCGAAGAAAGTGTTTAGTATTAAATGCTTGTATATATTCCAGGAAGATAGCAGCACGAGCAAGTCAGGTTTTGAAATCATAGATAGGAAATGACAAAATGAAAGATATTGTTTTTTGGAATCAGTTCCCAATAGGTGTTTTAACCGATGTGAAATGTGATAACTTCTATTACTATGGTAAATGGAAACCACTGTATGAAGAGGGGGTTGGAAGATTTTTGCAAGAATTAGATGAAAATGAGGAAGCTTATGTATGTGTTGGTAGCGCAGAGAGCGGTATGGTAGGAGTCGTACGTGAAGCCCCTGAAACTAGTTTGGATTATACCGTTTTTGGTTCTTATAAAGATATTAGTACTGTTGTGCATAATTCTAAATACTATGAGTCACTTTTTTATGGCAACCAAGAAAATTAAACAACTGGATTGTAAAATATAGATCATTATAGATTCATTGTTCAAATAGTTAGTGTTTGGAATTGAGTGAAAGCCGGAAAGTTCTAAAACAGGAGCTTTCCGGCAGCCTAAATGACTATGAGCTTACCTCGTGATGGTTAATAAATAGAAGGGGTAATCTCAGATTTAAAAAAATGTTTTATAAAAAACAACTTTAAATATAGATAAAGAGACCTGGGGTGAGCAATTTAACTGTTTTCTGGAATAGAGAGAAAGTAGGGGTTTTAGTCAAAGCCAAGACGGATAACTTTTATTTTTATGGAGAGTGGCGTCCTGAAGAAAATGAATCACTGAACCTATTTTTTGATGAAATAAGCAAGGGCGAAGAAGCATTTGTATGCATTGGAGATGCGGATAGTGGAATGGTTGGGGTTGTATATACAATCCCAGAAGAGGACCTTGAGGTTACAGTTTTCGGTTCTTATAAAGAAATTAACACTGTAGTTCATGATCCATCTTATTACGAGTCGCTATTTTTTAAAAATCAAAAAGAATAGTGAAATTTAATAGGTGAAGAAACTATTGTAGTAGAGGAAAGGATGGCAATTGGCAAGTTATCCTATTCCTTTAACGCTTTAATAGGCACTGATACTATAGAGATAACAGGTCGGTGGAAAGGGGAAACCCCAGAGGGCCTACGGTGATAAGGTTTTTGAAGGATATAGGAATGAATAATAACATGATATATTGGAGAGGGGTTTGTATTGGGGAAATGATTAATCCGATAGTCGATAATTTTGATGTTTTTGGTAAATGGAAGCAAAATGGAAATGCTAATGAACAAGCGTCACTCATAAAGGAAATAGAAGATAATGAGGAGGCGTACATATGCTTTGGGAATGTTAAAAGTGGTTTTATAGCTACGGTGGTTGAAGTTCCTGATGATTACATAGATATTAGATGTCGAGGTCATTATGAGGATATGCAAACTTTGACCCATACACCAGAGTATTATGATGTGCTTATTCGAAAGAGAAAGCATGATGGTTGATTCTTATATTTTTCAAGTGTAAATTAACCGTATTTGGCATCGAAAATATGATGTTTATTTGATATTTAATTGTTGGATTGCCTGAGATGTTATATACCACATCTCGGCAATCTGGCGGTAGTGCTCGTGGATTCTGTTCCGTAGTCGCTACGTTTTCAGGGGCAGTACTTCGACACGGAGAGCGGACTGTACTATTACCGACATCTTTATTACTCGCCGGACACCACGGTTAACATGCCTGACTCAATTGGGCTGACTAGGAGGCTGAATTAGCCCCAATATGGGCCTAACATACCGGTAACAAACCAGTAAATGTTATGGTTTTTTCACTTCCTGAGAATATCACAGGAAAAGGAATTAGAATGCCTGGCAAACATGGTGGATAATATATGAAAAAATCATATTATTTAAAATACGGCAGTGATAAAACCAAAGAAGAGTTGAAGGAACTGCTAGAAAAAATGGGACATCATATGTGCAGAGCATGATAGTTCCTACTTTGGAGTTTATTTTAATTACTCTGGTCTCTATGCAGATAAATTAACCACTACAGACAATTACATTGCAAGCCCTAAGGAATGGTTACATGAAAACAATAAGGAGTTTACGTCATTGATAAATGTATCAAGTTTCAATAGAAAAATACTGAAAAACTGAGTCAATATAAAGTCATCAAAAATGTTTTTGTTCCATTAAATATAGATTCAGTTATTGGTGATAAATGTATAGAGGAATATTGATGATTAAAAAATCCGGAAATAGCCACCCAAGATATTTCCTGATTTTATTGTTGCATTCCTTGCTCTTATCTTTATTTCCCCAAATCATTCATCTAACTTGGTTGATGAAATTAATTGTGAAAAAAATCCTCCCTTGGTAAAGAGTATGCTGAGTATTGCAAATGATATTATGGTGACTATTACAGTATCGCGACGAACATGTGTTCAGCCTACGGCAGTTGGCCAGCAGGGCCGAATTTTACTGAGAATGGCAGGAGGAAGGCAAACAGGCCCTCACGATGCACCACTGGAACAACCTGCCTAACCTTGGCCAGCGTTTTTGTGAGATGAGTAACCCGGAGTCGTCACCGTGGTCCATCAGGACGGTTCACGGGAGACCTGGCAACATGACACCCACTTCCTACCAACAACAAATTGGCTTCCGATTATCGTAGACCGTTGATAAAGTGACCGACGGGTAGGCGAAGGGAAACCAACATGGTCGAACGTATTGATTACCAGATTGAAAAATATAGCTTCGCGGAAGTTAATGAAACGCCGCGTATTGCGCAGCAATGGGCTGAAGTCCTCAAAGAATGCCGCCAGGTGCGGGCTGGAAGTATCGAGCGTCTGCGCATCGCATTGCTGAATGTGGATTATGTCACCAGCTTTGAACTGCCTTTTCGTCTGCTGTTGGTACGTGCCCCACAACTGATTGCCGAGCTGCGTGATGAACTGCAACTCAGTCAGAAAAGCGCAGTGTTCAACGGCAAGCGTTTTGGCTGTGTTTACAGCGTGAAGTCAGATTTAAGTAAGGTACCGGATGAATTTCAATACCGTCTGTCAACCCGCATTCGCAGGGAAGTATCGTCAGGCGAAACCGCAGAGCCTTACCGGGAGATAGCCAGGGAGATAAAAATGCCGCGCGAGCGGCTTAAAAAGGCGCTTGAGAACGGACTCGCGGTAACGGCGCTGGATGGTCTGTTTTGGTTCGGTATGCAGCGAATCGCAGCCGACGTGGCGGTACTCAGAAAAAAGGGGATGCGTATTGTGACTTCAGAGGTTCAAGCATGGGACAGTCTCACCGCTACCCTCCGCCCCATCCCGGTATACCGCGGCGTCTGATACGCGATCACAGGAGTCGCATTTGATAGCTAGCGCTATTGAATTTACTTAGTTTTATCGTGTTGGATTTTGGTTGGTGCCCCCTGTTGTGCCCCCAAATGATTTTGCTTGTGGAGAGTGGGGCATACAAGGCAGATCAGGGGCCTAAGGTGAATTGCGGTTGCTCCAACCTAGTAAGCCGACTCAGAACGAATTTATCGTGAGTCTTAACGATTGCTTTCGTGATAAATGTCTGAATGAGCACTGGTTCAGCGACATCATTCATGCCAGAAAAATCATTAATGAATAGCGTCAGGACTATACATTCAGCACCGAATTACCTAACACCGCTGGAGTTTGCATCCAACTAACGAAATGGTGGAATTAGAAATAATAAATTCGATATTATCATCTAATGTATTGTATTTAACCCTTGGATTAACCATTTAATATTGAAATTTCATTAACTAATGAAAAAAAATTAACGTACAAAATTTTAACTTCTTCAGTTGATGAAAAATGCAAAAAATAATTTTAAAAAACATGTCATTCAAAAAAACATACTGCAGATACTATTACATATCTGCAGATTTTCATTACACCATCTAACATTTTAAATTACGTAGATTATCTACCTTATAACCCTGAAAAATCAAATTATCACTTCGATATAACTTATTTGACTAGTACCCAAAATATCAGAAATCCTTCTATATACACTCACGATCTCTTTACACATTAAAAAATTAAATCTATGATCATCAGTGGTGACAGGTTTGGACTTACGCAGATATACAGATGCCCCATCAATTGTATATGTTACGTCTTTATCTTTTGTGTAGATACCTAATGTATGGATTGTGTTTCGTATATCTCTAAGAACATCAATACATTTTTTAAACTTCTCCCTCTCCTCTTTTGCAATCGGATTTGTAGCATGCATACAAAGATTTAGCACCGTATTAATTTTTTCGTTTGCAGGAACATTACCCCGATATTTCTTCTTATCTTTAGCCAGTTTTTCTTTTTTAGCCTTAAGATAATAAACTTCAGAGAGAAACATTTCTAGGGCAGAGAATGTGGCCACAGAAAAGTCTAGAATCATACTACCAATCATTTCATTATTTCTATTAATATACAAATCTCTAATTTCTTTTATAGCATCATCTCTCCGTGGAAAATTATATTTACCGTGCGCCAATCCTTTTATACACACCCCCATCGTAAGCTTCAAGGGTTCCCGACCATTCAGAACAACCAAGGACTCATCATTCATGAAATTATAAAGCAATAAATCAATACTATGAAGAACACAAGAGTAAATAGAATGTGAGCGATAAATTTTACCATCTATCGGAGGAGGCGATAGTTTTTCCTGCTCCTCAAGAAAGAACATTACACAGTCCCTTAATTTATACAACTCCATGATTCTAAGCATTGAGTGCTTATCATAGTCTCGGTTTATAAATAAATTCAGGTTATCAATAATATCTGTATTGCTCTCAATTTTTAAAAATTCCATTTAAGTTACCTCTAAATATAATTTTAATAGATTAAAAATATGCCAACCATCATGGTTGTTATACTTTACAAATCGACCCAGATCAATTAAATAACTTGAAATAATATTCTTACATGTCTGTGCATCCACCTAAAAAACCAATCAATTGATATTTAAAATGCTATGTGATTTTTAGCCTGCACTGCAACTAATACCCCTGAGTAATGCTTATCGAAAATATCATTCATGCCATCAATTAATTCAGGTTTCCTGAATACGATATGCGCCGACTCTTTCATAAAGTACCGGACGCTTAGGTAATCATCTTGGTAATTCTTAGCCACCAGCCTATTGGCACAAATGTGCTCATATAACCGGCTAGTGATATCCCCTCGGTTATCTGGCAGCGGTTTAGCATCCAACAAGTGTAATACTCGTTCCAAATCCGCCAGTTGGTCACGCTGGTAACTGTGGTTCAGCATAAATCCCCACTGGTTGTGACTGACCAAATTGCTTACGGGCTTGCGCATCCATCAGCGTCAGCATTCCAGAACGATTCATCTGTTCTTGCCATAGCTTGCGATCGATATGATGAGTGATAGCAGCCAGGCCCTTATCATGTTCCAGAGTGAGATGGCATCTGTAACGGTGCCTAGGTTGCACTGCCCAATCTTCCAGTTTACCGCCACCGAAGCTGAATATCAGACTGCCAATCTCCGGCAGTTGAGTCATCAGCGATTCAATCTGCTTCAACACAACCTCACGGCCAGTGATTAACTGTTAAATATCAGGTTAACAGATGAGTTCAGCGTGGCCAGTAAGAACCTCAGGGGCTTGCTAGCCGTATTTAACAAATGAGATTTAATCAGGTTCCTCAAAAACAAAAATGCCCACATCTTCGCGGCTGGGGAAAGTTGAAACAAGATGCTCCATTCCTATCAGGGCTGGTTATCACTCTGCAACGGGTGACTGTTCCGTTTGATAGACCGCTGAAGTGTATGACAAACCTGGATGTATACTTCCCGCAAGTGTTACCTGCAGGTCAGCGAACATTTGACACGCAAACATTTAAGGACGACTGGACGAACGTCTCTCTTCGAAGCAGAAATTATGAGCGAATGGTACGAAGACATGTGTAATAAAGGCATAGCGCCGCACTGCAAAAACTGCGTCACAGCGACATGGCAAACGGGTAGGAATGTGGCACAACTCAGTACATATAGTTAGAATTTAACTATCTAGGAAAGTCCGGTGGGCTCATCGATGGAGTAAAACCGTGTAAGCGGTTCATCTTCGACTCAGCGGTCAATTATCTATCTCCACTACAGACATAGTCTGGCCAACTTAGCGTCACGATATCGCCTTTGATGTACTCTGGTAACCAGCTGATAGAATCATCATTTCGTTTTCTGAAGCCACACTCCCAGATTTCAAATACACGCCACCCTGAAGCATGTAGTTGCATCTTGACCTGAATGTCACGTTGCCTGTTGGCTGCAAATTTTTTCATCCAGAATTCTGTTCGGGTTTTTGGTTTCGTCGCATACCGGCAGCCATCATGCCGATGCCAAAAACAGCCATGTACAAAAATGCACAATTTGTATCGTAGCAAGACTATATCAGGTTTGCCGGGCAGGCTGCTTACATGCAATCGGTACCTGAAACCTTGTGCATGCAAAAACCCCCGTATGATCAACTCCGGTTGCGTATCCTTCCCTTTGATACCGGACATCATGCGGGAACGAGCTTTACGATCAACGATATCCATAGATTGCTTTCTACTCTCTTCCTATTTTCCCGGATACTGCTAACCCACCGACATATACCATAGGCAGCATTTTGTTACCGATCTATGTACTAGATCTTTTAGCCAGACAGGGAAAAATAAGTGAAGGTTTGTCATCATTTTAACATGGTCAGTACTAGCTAAACCTGAATCGTAAACAGAGCTTAGAACCTACCAAAGAAATAAGTCGTAATTCGGAAGATTACATAAGGGCTATTGACTCTCAGTTTGCAAGAAAACGAGTTATAAAGTTGTGACCCTCGTCAGAATCAGAACAATGGACGCCGTTGCAAACGGAATACGTTCATATAAATTAACATTATGTCGTATTCGAGGTTCTAATTTCTCTGTCGGTATGATTCAATCAAGCTTCTATGCTGCTTAGGATGCTTGTAACCTCAGGATCGCTTAGATGCAATATTTTGAAGTGGATATGCTTTATGATGAGGCCCCTGCATGGGCTGCTACCGCTCTAACTTTAGGTTATCAGTGGAGCTTAAGCAGCGGCAGTAATACTCGCAGGATCGGCCTGTTGTCGATGCCATGTGAGTCTTGCGCAGCGGGCCTTATTGCCTTAGGCGCCCTCCGCAATGATCTTGAGCGTACAACGGCTAACCACGTAGATACATACTTTGATCTTCTTCTACAAGCTTGCCGCAAGCGTGTGAGTGCCCGTATGCCCTACAAGGGTCCTAACGAAGGATCAGATTGGGACCTACGCTACGTTATTGATGATACCCGCTGGCGTTTCGTTGCCCATAATAATGATGGGGACGTAGATGCCATTGTTCTCGAAGATGCCAGACACCGCTCTGTCATCAAACGAAAGGGCAAAAGTATCTCTAACCAGAACGGTGCTTGCCACCGCTACCTCATGCGAAATCGTGCAACCGACTGGCAATTGCGCGATTACCCCTTGCCACAGTTGGCTCAGGGGGGAAATATACTGAAAATCTCCGACTATAGTGAACTTCCAGGCTGCGCAGGGCGTATCGTGGAGGAAAACCTAAGCCGCTCCTATGAAGGTCTAGTGCTTGTCGGGAGTGGAGCTGAACGTGACTCTCGCTATATGCAGAAGTTATATGGGTCGGGATTCAGCATAGCTGACCGTAGGCTTCCGCTGGGAGATTTATTGACCCTGCATCACAAAGAGCGAAAATACATACAGCGCCTGAGTTTCCTAAACGAGCGCACACAGCAATACAAATCCATGTACCCAGCTAAACTTATTGTGGCAGATGGCATATTTGCTCTGCTCTGTGCAGAAAAATTGTTTAGTGACAGCGATATTATTGGCGTATGTAGCCGTGATGCGTCTACTGAGACCATCCTCCAGCTAAAAGACTGGATGAGCAACAAAATTCGCTACTACACCGACATAGACACCAACCACTTCCTGCCAGGCGACATGCCAGCAGGAATGCTGCTGCGCGTACTGCAACGGAGGGCATGAGTATGTTTGTTTCGACTACCGCACGTTTACAGTTCCTCGAGAAAAATCCGCTGATTCAAGAGATCTATATTGGTAAATCTCCGCTTTTTTTTTCGATCCGCTACCATATGCAGGCATTGTTTTCATCGATTTACCAAGCAGATGGAGATTCGTTCCAGAATGAGTCAGCACTGATCCTTCGCTTCGAAATACAGAAGTGCTTGACGTCCCCCTTGATGCCTGACAACACCCTATTCCTGCGCTGCGGCCTTGACGACTATGGGCGAGTTCGCCGGCAGTGGGGGGGACAGGTTGTACAGACCGTCGAGCGGCTGAAAGAGCTGATTGCCAGTTACTCCGAGGAAGGCTCTGTGCTTAATACAGAATTCATCCGGCTGTTTGTTGACCTTATCTGCGAATATCCAATGGACCGTATAAAAATCTGGTGCCATCAAAAGGAACGCAATCTTTTTCGGGATCTACTCGAGGGGGTAGTCGATCTCAATGACGATGTATTCATTAGCACTCTTTCAGAATACCGTAAGAGTCCCCCAGCCGATGCTCTGATCCGATTCGGACCATTGCGCACAAGCGGTTTAGCTAAAGTGCCAACCGCATTGATCACGTCGCCGTCATACCACCGTCTGATCCGCTTTGTCTGGGAAGGATTGTCTGATGAGGAAGGGTTTGCCGACGACCCAGTGCTATCTACCCATAGCTATCTGGACAACTTACGCACAATACGGACCACTGTCACCGGGCCCCCCTTGACCTTGGTCGTTCAGGAGGATAATGCGGCTCTAGTGGATGAGCTTATATTTCTTGACAAGAAAGTGACTGCCCGAAAAACCCTGCAGCGATGTGTGCTTGTGGAGTTTCCTGCTGAATATGGCGTACTGTTACGCCCTAATTCTCGCTTGCTGGTATTCAATCCTGATGGCACCGGCCCTGAGATGATTGGCTACCGACAAATCGGTGATGTAGAGGCTGGTGATTACCTACTGATCCACGATGCTGATGCTGACCTCGGTGAGATCAGCGTCGATGCTACCAAGGCCCCTCTTGCTGTTCTATGGAAAAGGGCGCTGGCCGATACCTGGAGACTACACCCCAACGTGTGTATTCAGAAAATGCGGCAAGCTGGAATCGACCTTCTGGACCTATCTCGTGCGGTCCAGAAATGGATAGCAATGAATGGCACGGTGATTCATGCACCACAGCTCAAGAAGCATTTTGAGGCATTGCTGACAAAGGTACTTGCTCCGGAACTCATTCCTCCGTTGGTGGCTAATGGTAAAACTATTCCAGGCTGGCGTCGGGCCTGGGCAGAGGTCGAGGCCTCACGCGTAATCGCGATTCAACATGGGTCCGTGGAACATGCCATCGTCAACGAACAATTGCTCGTAGAACTACGAAAAGAATTGCCCGACATCCGCAGCATGATTTCATTGGATGATGTATTTCGTCACCCGCTTCAGTCAAAAAGTGGGCTGATTGGCAGTGTGGCATTCAAACCCGTGATTAGCCTCTCACCGGACTTTGCTGCACCAGCAGAGCTGTTGGAAAAAACGCTGAAACTACCAATAGCCGAGCAATATCGAATAGTTTATGGGGGCGACCATCTATGCGAATGATCCCTGGATTTATCGATGAATCAGCTCCTCCTGGCGAGGTTATGCTGTATCGAAAACTCGAAAGTGCTAAGTGTGGCTGGACCGTCATCCACTCGCTGGATCTGGCACCAAGTAACCACAATCTCCGCACTGAACTCGACTTTGTTGTAGTGATACCCGAAGTCGGCATTCTTTGTGTGGAGGTCAAGTCGCATCGCGAAATCGGTTTCGACGGTGACCACTGGTATCCAACTAGTATTACCAAGTCGCCATTCCGTCAGGCCCAAAACGCACGCTTTGTCCTGAGGCGTCGGCTGGTCGAGCGGCTGGCTAACTTTTCTCAGGTTCCAGTGGTTCACTGTTGTATATTCCCGCAGGCGGATTTTACCGTACCTCCCAACCTGTCGATCCAGCCTTATGAAGTTATGGACCGACGCCGGTTCAAGGCTTGTACTACGAGTGATGAGTTGTGTGAAGCATTGAAGGCCATGGCTATGCGGATCATCGATGCAGACCCGTTAATTAACCCGTTGACGAAGCCAATCCCAGAGCTGCAAGTAGATAATTTCGTTAATTTCTGCTTCCCCATTCGCACACGTCGACCAGAGAAAGAGGCTGAAATCCGTTTCCGCGAGGAAGAACTTGAGAAGCTACTACGTGTGCAGCAACAGCCTGTTCTGCGTTTAACGGCCTACAACCCTCGAGTGCTGGTTGAAGGTGGAGCCGGAACCGGCAAGTCACTTATAGGCCTTGGAGTTGCCAGACTAAAGGCCTCCCAAGGTCTTCGTGTCGGCTACTTGTGCTTCAACAGGCTGATCGGTCAATGGGCTGCCAGCCAACTTGAGGCTGACCAAAATCCTCTCTTGATCGGGGGCTCCGCCCTGAGCGTGTTGATGTCTCTTGCTGGAATCAGCATGCCGAAAAATCCTGATGATGAATTCTGGGACAGCGTAGTGCTAGAGATCCAAGACTACCTAACAGATCCTGCATGCGCACATGATGCCCAGTTCGACTACCTAGTCATTGACGAGGCGCAGGACATACTCGGGCGCCCAGGCCTGCTGGACTGTATACGCCTACTACTAGATGGTGACTTAGATGGAGGCCGCTTCCTGATGTTGGGTGACTTCCGCAACCAAGTCCTTACTGGTGCTGCGGCGGTCGAAATTCCCCTTACCGCCGTGCGGAACTATTCAGCCCGCTGGTTACTTACAGAAAACTGCCGGAACTACAAGGCCATCGGCCAGGTCGCAATGACGCTCTCCAAGGCTGACCGGAGTACCTACTCAGGATATTTACGTCAAGGTGGCGGCCTGCATACTTGGAACCTGGAATTGTACCAAGACGCTACAGATCAAGTTCATAAAATCAAAACATGTATAAATTCGGCTTTGGCGGGTGGATTTCGCGAGGAGGATATAACGGTACTTTCCTTTGGGGCCAAACAGCATTCGGTACTGCCACTGCTTCGCGAATCCTGCAACCGTTCCTTCGTTGCCGTCGGGAATGCGGGTGTTAAGGGAATTCGTTTTTCCACTGTTCCTGCCTACAAGGGCCTTGAGAGCAAGGTAATCATCATCACGGATATAGTTCCTTCCAGCTATGAGTTCGATCGAAGTCGCTTCTACACAGGAATTACTCGAGCTCAAGAAAAACTCTATCTTTTTTGTCATGCATCGGGAGCCTCACAGCTAGCCGAATGGATCAAAGGTGCAGGTAAAGAACATGAATAAAGAACGAGCCGCAGAAATTGAATTTCTGCGCGGTGAACTTGTCGGTCCCGCACGTCCCTTGGAGGTGGCTCAGCCAGCCACCATGGTTAATCTTGATTCACAGGGCTGCTTCCGACTGACTGAGGAAGCAGATGCTACTCTGTACTATCAATACAATAACAGTATGACTCCGCAGGAAATTGTCCACTACCGCGGCGAAACCCCTATGCAACGTTATGGTGCAGGCTTGTTGCATCCGCGCAACGATTTGAGTGGGGTCATGATTGATAAATCAGGCAATACTGAACTACCAGGAAATGAAACGGCTAGCCACCAGCCAGATGCAACTGCATCAGTTGAAACCATACAAGCGGTGGTCTCTGATCCAGATGATCAGCCATCAATTGGTTACGATTCGGGTAACGAGACCCATGGGGAGACAGACGCCGATGATTTCGAAGTCAGCAGCGACGATATGAACCAGCCGTCGGTCATGGGCCTCAGTTTCTGTCTTGAGGAGAGGGAAGGCGAATTTGTAGTATCACTACCCCAATGAAAAAGTTCTCATGGCAGTTGCCAGAGGCGGCTGCGTTTCCAGTCAATGGTCGGTACGAGCCCTGTATTAAAGTCACCAACAAGGAGGGGCGTGAACTTCGAACCGAGGCCTGGCGTCGTGTGCCGGCTACGACTGAGGACACTCATGAACGGTTTTGCCTAGCCAGCCTTCAGTCTGGCAAAACCGAGTCGAGGAATTTGACTCTTCCGGGAGGAATGACCCTGCAACTCCAAGTATTTCCTCGACGAATGTTTGGTAAGTGGATCATCACCTGCGTACTGCGAAACTTGCTAGATGCCAGCACCATGTCCCGTAGGGAAGAACAGATCCGCAGTGTGCTTTTTCAAACATGCTTCGAAGTCCGCGTGCAAGGCGGTGCAGCCTTTAGCCATTACCCAGAAGGTGTCAGGCCGTTCTGGCAACTCGATGATGACGAGCAGACGCTCTCACTGCTTTACCGTGACGAGGCGACTTGGGCTATAGGGCATGGTTGTGCGGCCGGATGGGATCATGTGGAAGGAGCACCGCCGGATGCAGTCTTTGCAGATGTTATGCCGGCAGTGGAGCTACCGAGCATGACACCTGATATCAGGGACAGGGATGGCAAACAGGTGGCCCTGTCAATGCGCGAACTAGCGGGATTACCATCCTTTTCTGGGGACGGCGTAGGCTGGGAGGCGCTAGATCGCCTTGCTAGAGAGTATGCGGCGTGGATTGAAGCGCGTGCGGCGGATAGTTCATGTCTTAATTCCGATTTGCGTGAGGTGGCCGACCGCCATCTCGATGGCTGCCGGCAGTGCCTTGTCCGTATCCGCAACGGTATTACCATCCTACAGAAAGACAAAGACGCGCTGGAGGCGTTCCGTCTGACCAACCACGCAATGATGCTCCAGCAGATAGCCTCCAAGCAGATCGCACATCGGCCTTTGGTCCACCTTGACGGTTATGTGGCAGCAGCAGAGCCAGTGGGTGGCCAACCCCGCACCCCGTGGCAAGTCTGGAACGACGGTTTAGAGAAACGGCATATTGGCAACTGGCGCGCCTTCCAGGCAGCTTTTTTGCTGATGAGCATCGCTGGGTTGGTTGACGGAGGTTGTGATGACCAAGACATTGTCGACCTGATCTGGTTTCCCACAGGGGGAGGCAAGACTGAAGCCTATCTCGCAGTGGCAGCCTTTTACATGTTCCATCAGCGCTTGATTGCGAAGCCTGACGACAGCTTGAGCCGTGACGGCACCAACGTTTTCATGCGTTATACCCTGCGGATGTTGACCACTCAGCAATTCCAGCGTGCTGCCAGCCTGATTTGCGCGATGGAGCAGATCAGGGTACATCGTAAAGATGAGCCTGCCCGCCCCCAGTTAGGGGAAAAAAGCTTCACACTGGGATTGTGGATTGGGGGTAGTGGTTCGCCGAATACCTGGAAGGGCGCCAAGGAAGCCATTCGTAAATATGACCGCGACGACGTGGCAGGTAATCCGTTAGTCCTTACCGAGTGCCCTTGGTGCCGAAGCACGATTGGCCGCCTAGATCAGGTAGCTACTGGTCGTCGTAGCAAAAACACAGGTAGCAACTTGGCAGGGCTGGAAAATTCCGGAAAGCAGCCTTACCTGAAGTGCTCCGATGCTTGCTGCGAATTTGGCGGCGAACATGGTAGGCTTCCTGTCGAGGTGATCGACGAGGCCATCTACAAAGACCCGCCATCCATGTTCATCGGCACGGTAGACAAATTCGCAATGATGGCTTGGAAGCCGGAAACGGGTGCACTTTTTGGTTTGCAGCATGGCACAGAGGGCGAGGTAACCCGTGTTAGACGCCCTCCGGGACTGATAATTCAAGATGAATTTCATCTTATTTCCGGGCCACTAGGTACGATTTACGGACTGTACGAAGGAGTGATTGAACAACTTTGTACTGTAGAAAATGACCGGTACCAGATCCGGCCCAAGATCATCGCTTCAACCGCTACCATCCGTGGTGCAACGGATCAGGTAAACACTGTATACGCACGCGAGAAACTGCAACTATTCCCCAGCCCCGGGCTTGAAATGGGAGACTCATTCTTCGGACGCTACGCTAGGAAAGACGACGGACAGCTTGCAGAGGGTCGAATTTATCTTGGCGTTCATGCCACAGGTTACCGATCATTTCTGACTGCGCAGGTTCGGGCATTTTCGGCAGTGTTGTTTCGCGCCTGGATGTTTGAGGACGACAAGAAAGATCCTTGGTGGACTTTGCTGGCATTTTACAACAGTATTCGCGAGCTAGGAGGTGCCCAAACCCTCTTCCAATCAGACATCGCAGCACGTATCAAGGATTACTCGCTGCGTTATGGGCTCAAGGGCAACCCACAACGCTACCTCAATGCCGTCGAAGAATTGACAAGCCGTCAAAGCCAGTCACAACTGGTGGATTTGATGGATCGGCTGGCATTGAACTGGGATGCCAAGAACAGCCTTGATGCTTGCCTAGCCTCCAATATCATAGAGGTTGGGGTGGATATCGACCGGCTGGCGCTGATGGCTGTCGTCGGTCAGCCCAAATCAACTGCGCAGTACATCCAGGTGACAGGGCGAGTCGGCCGACGCTGGGAAGATCGCCCAGGCCTGATTCTGAGCATGTTCAATCCGGGGAAGAGTCGTGACCGCTCGCATTTCGAGCAGTTCTATAGTTATCACCGCCGTCTCTACGAACGCGTCGAACCAACCTCCGCCACACCTTTTTCGGTCGAGGCAGTGGAACGTGCCTTGGCAGGCGTCCTGCTGGTCTGGGCTCGGCAATACCATAACGCCCGATCACCTGGCGAGGCTTTCGGCGAATATGCAGACCACCTGGATGATGCCCTTGAACTATTGCTGGAACGTTGCGAGGTCATAATGAAGACTCAGCCGGACGAATTGGACCGAGTGCGCGAAGCCATGCGTAAAGTTCACCGCGACCTCAAAAGGAAATGGCAGAGCAATCCACAGGAGTGGTGGGCGTACCCACAAAAAAAAGACGGAGAATACTTGATGTTGTGGTCTGGCGAGTTCGCAACCCAAGAACAGAAACGAAAGGGGGTGCGGGTTCTCAGCAGCATGCGCAATGTCGATGGCACTGCCCGGGCAGCAATCAGCAGCAACTATTTGGAGCATACGGAACATGGCAAGTGAAATTCGACTAGGGCAGCTGATTGCACCCTTTGGTCCTGGAAGTATTTATACTGACAAGAATGGTATTCCGAACATCGTCTGTGGCCTAGATTTCTGGCACAAGCAGACAAATGAGCGAGGTAACTGGGAGGTAGATGAAACTGCCATACGCAAGCATGTAATTGACGAGCCTCGGCTGTCCGCACTACTCCAGGTTCCACAATTCCGTCAACCACCGGAATATTGTGTTGACGGCCAGAACCCTGGTCTCTCAAGACTGGAGATTCAGACTCACCGCTTTCCTACTTGGTATGTCGACAGCTTTAGCGGAAAGATGCACCGTTTCAATCTTGACACCAGAAAACTTGTACCGCTCGAAAAGGGTGAAAAAGCGCAATGGCGACCAGTACGCTTTATCAGCGTTTGCAGCCACGGGCATATTGCGGATTTTCCATGGAAAGCTTGGTGCGGGTGTACCTGCCTAGGAGACGGCGGGCTTGTTCTTCATGATTCAGGCGGACCGGACCTGCGGTCCGTGAAGGTCTCCTGCTCGGTCTGTAAAGAATGGAAAACTCTGGCTGGATCAATGAGTATGGAACGCGATCAGACTAGCCAAAAAATCAATGCGTCTGGGCTTAAATCTGCAGGAATTAGCTGCAGCGGTGAACGCCCTTGGCTGGGATGCTCAACCCAGCAGTGCCAAGAGCCCCCGGTAGCAATGCTGATAAACCAGTCGAACATTTATTTCGGTAAGATCCTGTCCTCGATCTACCTGCCGGACTTAACCAGCGAACAGACTATTGCTGACATACAAAAAGTATTGCGGCGTGACGATATGGACCTAAGTGTCATAAAGATGCTTTTCCAAGCTGGTGCCCACACGTATGCTATGGATAAGCTCCGCAATACCCTGAAACCACATTACCCCAGCCTTCCTGATGATGAGTTGATCATGAAGGCTATGGACTCTCTCAGCCATGGGACCCCACTAGTAGGCGGAGGCCCCCAGCCAGTTATGACAGAATCCGAATCGCAGATATTCAGGCGAGCCGAGTACAACGTACTGCGCAATGAAGTAGGACAAGGAGTCGACGATGAACTAAGGGTCATTCCAAGCCTGGTTCCACCAGGATTGAGACCTTGGTTCGAGCGGGTCAACCTAGTCGAAAAATTGCGAGAAACACGTGTTTTCTGTGGATTTGATCGCTTGATACGAACGGTGGACCCACTCGCGACAATGCCGCTATCTGCAATGAACCAGCTTTTCCTGCATCCACCAGAACCAGCTTACCAGTGGTTGCCTGCTATCAAGAATTACGGCGAGGGTATTTTTGTCGAGCTGAATGAGGATGCAATCCGTCAATGGCTCACGAATAACAAAAAATGGCTGACAGACCGACTGGACCAAGCTTTTGTAGAACGCATGGCGAATGAGACGAACCTAATGCCACCGACCCAGAGCAGTCAGTGGACACCGCAATGGGCAGCCCGGTACCTTCTGGTTCATACCTTAGCACATGTAATGATCAATCAGATGGTATTCGAGTGCGGTTACTCGTCAGCTGCGTTGAAAGAGCGCATCTTCGTGTCGAACGATCCAGAAGCACCAATGGCGGCCTTCCTCATCTATACTGCCGCCGGAGACTCGGAAGGAAGTCTTGGAGGACTGGTTCGCATTGGACGGCCTGAGCTATTCGAGCCTATGGTTCTCAGGGCCCTCTCTCGGACGTCTTGGTGTTCCTCCGATCCTGTATGTTCCGAGGATCTGGGCGGTAATGGTTCGCGACGGGTTAATAAGGCAGCCTGCCATGCCTGTGTGCTATTGCCAGAAACAGCCTGCGAGACAGTTAACAGCGGATTGGACCGTGCCATGGTCATCGGGACGCCACAGATACCGGATTATGGGTTCCTATCCGACCTAATAAACACCGCCAACGCTGTGGGAATGGTCCCTCCAACGGTTGAAATTTGATCTGGATGTTAATCTGCTCTCCTGACAATAGGAGAGCAGTACGTCACTTTTGGGACAGTTACGGATAAACCTTATAACGTCATAGGACATCATGTGGGAATGAGCCTTACGATCACAACGATATCCATAGATTTCTTCCCGTCTGCTTCTCTTCCTGGTATCCTGGACAACATTAAATCCACCGATATATACCACGAGTAGCATTTTGTTGCCGATTCCTGTAGTAGACCTATTTGCCGGACCGGGAGGATTAGGGGAAGGTTTTTCATCATTTGAACATGGCGATGCTTTTCAAATCGCCGTTTCAGCTGAAAAAGATCCGATCGCTCACCAAACTCTCCGTCTCAGAGCATTTTATAGATTGCTGACTAACAATAGACCAGACAATCTCGATGACTATTATCGCTTTTGTAATGGCGACGCAGACACACCATTCAGTACTGAGACGAAAGATCTCTGGGAGTTAGCTGGCAAAGAAGCAATGTGCATTGAAATCGGTAGTCCAAACGGAAATGCAGCTCTTGATGAAGCCATTCAAAAAATGCAGGAAAAACATGGTGCTGACCAGCCTTGGGTTTTGATAGGCGGTCCACCTTGTCAAGCCTACTCACTTGTAGGTAGGGCCAGAAACAAAGGAATTGCCGATTACAAACCAGAGGAGGATCACCGTCACTTCCTCTATCGTGAGTATCTCCGAATTATCCAGAGCTACCAACCTGATATTTTTGTGATGGAAAATGTGAAGGGAATTCTTTCGTCCAAAATAAATGGTGAAAAAATATTCAACCAGATTTTGAAAGATTTAGCCAACCCTAGTGCTGCACTCTACTCCTCTTCAAAAGGCCAGCGCTATAGAATCGTTTCGTTGGTAAGCGAACAGGAATTTTGTGATGGAGATGATCCAAACTTACTGGATGCTACAAAGTACATCATCCAAGCTGAAGAGTATGGTATACCTCAAGCCCGCCATAGAGTCATTTTGTTAGGAATACGTGAAGATCGTTACAGGGAAAACCTACCGAAACTTTCAACTCAGCCCACAGTGAGTGTCAAAGAGGCAATTGGTAAACTTCCAAAGCTAAGAAGTTTGTTGAGCAGACAGAAGGATACGAGCGAACAATGGGAAAACCTAGTTAGAGAGCAGCTACGCTTACTTGCAAAGCATGCTTCTGAGCTTCCCGAAACTGGCGAGATTTTATCAAGTAGTTTGATAAAAGCATCAGAAGAAATTGGTTCTTTTACAGGAACTGGTGCCACAAGAATGCCTAAGAGTCATTATCGTTACACAGGTCAAACTAACCATGATTACCTAGATAAATGGTTTTTGGAGCCTCGCTTGAACGTTTGGCTAAACCATGAAGCTCGTGGGCACCGGATCGATGATCTGGCTCGTTATGGTTATGCCGCATGCTTTGCGTCGATCCATAAACGTTCTCCCAAAGGTCACAAAGAGTTTAATTTAGACGGACTTGCTCCTGCCCATAAAAATTGGGAAACAGGTAAGTTTTCAGATCGATTTAGAGTGCAGGTTGCAGGTAGTCCATCGACAACAATCACAAGTCACATATCAAAAGATGGCCACTATTTCATCCATTATGACCCATCACAGTGCAGAAGTTTAACTGTAAGGGAAGCTGCTAGGTTGCAAACATTCCCAGATAACTATTTTTTCCAAGGGGGCAGAACACAGCAATATCACCAAGTTGGAAATGCTGTTCCTCCATTCTTGGCAATAAAAATTGCTGAAATTGTCGCCAAAATTATAAATTAGAGAGTTTAGAGTGATATTCAACTCAAGATTCACTCTTTCCCATCCATCGACTAACGCCACCGAGATATTCGGTGGCGAAAAATTATTATCTAACATACGAACCTAGTGTATTCCATAAACAAAAACACCAATAATTATTTAATCACGACAATTAACATTCACCAGCCCTCAACTAAATTTAAATAAAGAAACACTAAACTTCAATAACCAACCTAACATGCCTTTATCAACGCATAGTTTTACAACCAATCAAATAACACTATTTTAACCATACTCTACATCTATCCATCTGTTATATTTTTACGAAATGGTATACATAGAGCATCTATTTTTTTAACAGCGTCTTTAATAGGGTCTGTATCAATTCCAACAAATCGATACCCAGCATATAGTCGCATTATTAGGCACGAAAAGGCATCTGAAATATGTCTATTCAAATGAGCTAAATGTACGGCAGAACGATGCTCATGATCTCTACTATCTCTTTCAATCGGCAATGTCACGCCTAAATAATCCGCATGTAGAACATGGCTTGATACAGAGTACCCATATGATAAGCCGCTTAAGCCATGAAATAGCTTTTCGCTACGGGCCAAGCTTCCTATAATACCAGTAAACCCCCATCGAGTTTCAAGGGATCTACGGTAATTTTTATCATATTTTTCATTAATTCTTTTCCTTTCTTCGTCAGCAAGCAAGCGCTCCCGTAAAGGGAACCACTGTCTATCATCAGGCTTCTGTAGAAGGCTTAATACATCCAAAACCTTATTATCATCCTTAAGTAGGGATATCTCGTATAGGGCAGTTGAGTAATCATTAAACCGGTCTTTAAATGTTTCTCTAGACTCAAGAAGAAAAACAAATTTTAACGATGCTTCAAAGATAGCCCTTTGCACCATTTCTGCATCCCAAAGTTGCCCATATGAAGTTAATAAAAATAGACTTTCTGTTGACCTTGCTGATGCAGCAAGTAAATAACCAATCGTACTTTTCTCTTCCTTGGTCCATTGGTCAAATAAAGCGACTGGGGTCATTAATGGTAGAAGTTCTCTCATTAACAACATTGATTTTTTTGACCATTCAGATTGAATAGCAAATATGTCATCCGTATACATAGTATCCCCTATTTCATAAAACTAGCCTAACGAATTTTTATCTTAACAAAAACAACAGACTATCAGCTGCCTCCTGATTCGCGTCCAGATATTATACCCTTCACTACACCATCAATCGCCTCTCATCATAGTACTCGCCTATGATAAAAAATACGCGTGGTTACGCCCCCTGATGACTCCTCTATACCAATGCATAAGCACCTCATGATAGTGTTCAGTGATAAGAACAAATTTACTACCAGCTCAAACATCACTTGATGTGGGTAGACTCCTAGTCTTAATCCAGCATATACGGGGTTTTAGTTGAGCTCAGGAGAATCTGGGAGATACTGAATGGCGGAAGATCACAGGAGTCGAACCTGCCCAGGACCGCTGGCGGCCCCAACTGGATTTGAAGTCCAGCCGCCCCACCGGGGACGAGGATCTTCCTCTAGAACTAGGAAGCAAGTCGCAGATTATAGCGCGAATCCCCCTAGCTGCTAAGAGGGAATTCATGTTTCCGCGATCCCTTTCGTACACTTGCTCTCCCGCACAAAACTCCCGCCTTTAATCTGCTACCCTAGCCGAGCCCGGGTTATTAACCCGTACATTGCTGGAGATGCTATGACCAA
The DNA here is from genome assembly GCF_003668775.1 of Serratia sp. 3ACOL1. NCBI lineage: Bacteria > Pseudomonadati > Pseudomonadota > Gammaproteobacteria > Enterobacterales > Yersiniaceae > Serratia > Serratia sp. 3ACOL1. Next base: position 4,319,599 of record NZ_CP033055.1, read on the forward strand.
GAAAGTTGCCGTCCTGCTGAGCGAAGGATTTGAAGAGGCCGAGGCGGTTATCGTGATCGACGTGTTACGTCGTATGGAGATAGAGGTAGAGCTGCTGTCCTGCCAGGATAGGCTGGAGCTGCGCAGCTATCACCAGATACGTATGTTTGCCGATGCTCTGTTGGAACGCCGCATGGACCAACTGTACGATGCCGTGGTGATCCCCGGTGGGCCGCAGGCTACTGCCGCAATGGCGGAAAACGAGCTGGTCGTGGAGTTTATCCGCCGCCACGATCGTGCTGCCAAGCTGATCTGCCCGCTGTGTTCTGCCGCTGCTCGCGTGCTGGCTGCCAACAAACTGCTGCAAGGCCGCCGTTATGTCTGTTCTGGCGATCTGCATCAGGAGATCGAAGATGGTACCTACGTGGCTGAAAGGGTTGTGGAAGATGGCAATCTGATCAGTGGCCAAGGGTTGGGGGCCGCGTTTGATTTTGCCTTCACCGTGGCCTACCGCCTGACCGGCGATCGCACTACCACGCAAGAGCAAGCCGTACATATCTATCACGAAAACTGGCAAGCCCCACAGGCAGTGCATTAATCGCTACTGCTGCTAACTAGGCGCGGCACAGTTTGCGTTTTCCGGCTCCGATGCCGAAAGCGAAAATTGTTACCGCGCTTTCTGTTTTTTACGGCTACTCCTCGCTATCCAAGTACAACGTTTTGATCCCGCTTTTGCTACATTTAGCGGCAACCAACGCATAACAATGACCTGTAACTGTTTTACCAGATTAGGCGAAGCCGTGGTCAGTAATACCACGATCATCTGCACGCTGGTAAAAATCCCCTCTAACCGGCCCATCATTTTTTAACCACGAAAAAGAAATGCAGGAATAAGCTGCACCTTTGGCGAAAATTATTCAGATTGATGACAACATGGCTATTCTTCTGAATTTTTTTTGGAAAATATATTCGACCGTAGGTGCATAGTTGGTTGAAAGAACCGTGACATTACTAATACTTGTTCCCCTGTAGTGGTAGGTAGTCCATAATTACACCATGCAATGCCTTCACGGGATCTATGATAAAAAAGAGAGGGAATTCTTTATGGGTATGCCACAAACAAAATCTGAATTAATTTCATATCTTAATAAAAACATCGGTGAATTAATAAATGTCCTGAATACAGGTTCGCCGGAGCTTGCCTCAGATAAATCAATGGAGAGACATGCGAAAAATAATAACGTCAGCTTAAAATCAGTATCGGAGTGAAATGATTATGATGAAAAAGAAAAACAACACGCCAACGCCACACGATGCCACATTCAGACAGTTCCTGACCCAGCCCGAGGTTGCCCGTGATTTCATGGAACTACACCTCCCGGCAGAGCTGCGTGCCATCTGCGATCTTAACACCCTGAAACTGGAATCAGGCTCCTTTGTGGAAGATAACCTCCGCCAGTACTTCCGCGACGTGCTCTACAGCCTGAAAACCACTGCTGGGGATGACGGTTATGTCCACGTGCTCATCGAACACCAGTCCACCCCGGATCAGCACATGGCTTTCAGGCTCATCAGGTACGCAGTAGCGGCCATGCAGCGCCATCTGGAGGCGGGCCACAAAAAGCTACCTCTGGTAATACCGATGCTATTCTATACCGGTAAGCGCAGCCCATATCCCTATTCCACCCGGTGGCTGGATGAGTTTGCTAACCCAGAGCTGGCCGGTAAACTTTACAGCGCTGCTTTTCCGCTTGTCGATGTCACCGTCATCCCTGATGACGAAATCGCAGGCCATCGCAGCATGGCGGCTCTGACACTACTGCAGAAGCACATTCATCATCGGGATCTGGCGGAACTGGTGGATAGGCTCGCTCCCATCCTACTGGCCGGATATCTCTCTTCATCACAGGTAGTATCGCTGGTACACTATATTGTACAGGCGGGCGAAACGTCAGACGCCGAAGCCTTTGTACGCCAACTGGCACAGCGAGTGCCGCAACATGGGGACACACTGATGACCATCGCACAACAGCTTGAACAGAAGGGCATTGAGAAGGGTATTGAGAAGGGTATCGAGAAGGGCATTCAGCTTGGTCGGCAGGAAGGGCATTCAGAAGGCGAGCGCGATGCTACGCTGAAAATTGCCCGTACCATGCTGCAGAACGGTCTCGATCGCAACACTGTCATGAAAATGACCGGTCTGACTGAAGACGAGCTGGCACAGATCCGCCACTAATCTTATTAGAACAATGTTCTAGCCTTACTGTCGGACCTTGCCAGTAGTCTGAATAGTCGCAAAGGGACTATTTTATGGTGGGACTATTACCTGATGATATAGCAAGGTTTGGCAAATAACGGCGGTATGAAGAATTGCCGTGTAGTCTCACCGCCAGGATATTACACAAAATTGAACGTAACGCGTTTAATTAAAATGAAAAACTAATACTGGCAGGGTCTTATATCTCCCGAAAAGGGGTGATTCGCTGTATTTTATTTTTCACCGTCATAAAAAGCCTCCCCACCAAGGAGAAGGCTTTGAGATAAAAGAGCTATTCACTGTTGCAGTAGCGCCTTCATTGTTACCGCGCTTTCTGTTTTTACGGCTACTCCTCGCTATCCAGGTACAACGTTTTGATCCCGCTTTTGCTGCGTTTTGCGGCAACCAGTGCATATAGCGGGATGGTGAGCATCATCATCAATACCCCCAGAACATGGCATTGCCTCCCGATCCGAACAGGGCAAACAGACTGTAGAGAATGCCAATTACCGCCAACGTGCAGTAGAAAATGAAGCCCCCGCCCTTATTCATAGATTTGGCCACCATGATGATCGGTAGCGCGACCAGCGCATAGATATAGGGCAGTAAAGAGGCGAACACCGACATCAGCACGATCACCTGAAACTGTTTTGCCAGATTAGGCGAAGCCGTGAACAGTAATACCGCAGTCATCAGCACGCCGGTAAAAATCAGCCCCTTCATCGGTACATCGTTTTTGTTCACCACGGCAAAGAATTTCGGGAATAGCCCCTGCTTCGCGCCAGCTTTTGGGGCTTCAGACTGCAAGATCAGCCAGCCAGAGATCGAGCCGAAACAGGCGACTATGCTCAGTGCGGAAACCACTTCCCCGGCAAATTCGCCAAACATATAACGGGCGGCGTCGGCAAAGGGGGCGGCGGAATTCACCAATTCACTATGCGGCACCAACCCCATAATCACCGAACAGCTGGTGACATAACACACGGCGGCAATCAGCAACCCCAATACCGTCGCCTTGGGCACGGTGGATTCGGGGTTTTCCACCTGTCCGCTGGACACCACTGCGGATTCCACACCCAGAAAGCCCCACAAAGCCAAAGACGCGGCGGAGAGGATCGCCGAAGCGTCGCTACCCTTGGTGCCATTATAAACTTCGGTGAACAACGCGGGTTTGAACCAGAACCAGCCAATAAAACCGATGCCCAATACCACCACCAGCATGCAGCAGGCGGTGAATGATTGGGAGCGCCCGGCAATCCTTGCCCCCAAAGAAGCCAGAGCGATAAACCCCCAGAGGATAACAATGGCGGTGATCGAGCTGACAAGCGGATCTTTGAGGATGGGGAAGAAATAACTCAGGTAACCCACACCCGCCACCAGCAGCGCCACGTTACCCACCCAGGCGCTGATCCAGTAACAGATGGTGGTCTGAAAGCCAATAAATGGCCCAAACGCGTCGCTGGCATAGGCAATAATGCCGCCATCACGCGGTGTCACCATGCTGTTCTTGGCAAACACCAAAGCCAGGGCAATCACGCCGACAATGGTAATCACCCAACCAAATAAAGAGATAGACCCGATGCCTGCCAGATTGGTTGGCAGCATAAAGACCCCGGATCCCATCATGTTAGAGGCGGTCACCAACGTCAGGGCGACCAACCCCATTTTTTTCACGGAGGCAGTATTAACAGAAGCCATGATATTTCCCATCATTATTGCGTTGATACACATCTTGAAGAGGGTGCGGATCGCACCCATGGGGATAAAGCGCGGGCCGATTAACGTATGGAAGCGCTGGCAGGCGTTTCTTTTATGCACCGCACCCAATAAGTGCCGTTCTCATCCACTTCCACACCCTGCAGTTCATGTTCAAAGCCGGGGAAGCGCTGGCCGAAGGTCTGCAAGGCCACCAGGTAATCGACGATGGCCCGTGATTCTGATGTCACCTTTTCACCCGGCATGATGAGCGGAATGCCAGGTGGGTAAGGGGTTATCATCACGCCCAGCGTGCGGTTGCTTATGTCGGCAGCCTTGACCTGCTCGGTTTGGTCGGAGATCAGGCATTGGTAGGCCTGGGAGGGGGTAAGAACGGGAATGGCCTCTGCAGAACAGGCAAGCTCCAAAAGCTCGGCAATTTTCAGTTCGATATTGGCCTGATGGATCGAGCGGCATAAATCACCGATGCCCATGTTGCGATAGGCGGGAGAGCTGGCCGCAACCTGCGGAAGCACCGAGGTAAGCGGGGTATTCTCGTCATAGTGATGTTTAAATATCATCAGCATATCGATCAGGGTATTCCATTTGCCCTGGGTAGAACCCAATGCAAATAACACCAGAATGGTGTAGTCACCGTTGCGGGCCGGGATAATACGCTGGGTATCCAGGAATTTTGCCACTACCGGCGCGGGGATACCGAAAACATTCATCTTTCCTTGCGCGTTCAGCCCAGGGCAGGTAATGGTGACCTTGATGGGATCCAACATCGCATAACCCTCCGGCAAGTCGCCGAAGCCGTGCCATGCCTCTCCCGCTCGCAGCTGCCAGCAGGTGGGATCGTTGGCTAGCACCTCGTCGGCAACCTGGGTGAAGGGAACCTTTTTGCCCTCCTGCAGCAACGTGCTCGGCTGCCAGACATCGAAGAACCATCCCTTGTCACTTTTTTCCGCTTTGAGCTTGTCTGCGACGGTCACCAGCGTCTTGCGGAAGCTGATAGCGTCGTGAATAGCTTCATCGACCAATGTCTTACCGGCTTGCCCCTCCATCATGGCGGTCGCCACATCCATCGAGGCAATGATCGGATAGAACGGTGACGTGGTGCCGTGCATCATAAAAGCCTGATTGAAAATGTCGTAATCCACCGGGGCACGTTTGGAATTGCGGATATGTATCATCGAGGCCGAAGAAAAGGCCGCCAGCATCTTGTGTGTCGATTGCACGGCATACAGCGTTGGGCCGTTGTCTTTATCTTCGGGGACATCCATGGCGAACCGCCCCTGATACAGGGGGTGGAATTTCGCATAGGCATACCAGGCTTCGTCAAATTTGATCCGGGGTACCGACTTGGCCAGCTTTTGGGTGACGGCAGTGACGTCATAAATCAGACCGTCGTAAGTGCAGTTAGTGATGATGGCATAAGCGGGGCAGCGGTCTTCCGCCTGATAAGCCAGCACGCTGTCATCGATTTTTTGCCGGATCGCGCTGGCCTCAAACTGATCGGGAGAGATCAAGCCAATAATGCCGAGCCCATTACGCGCAGGCTGGAAATAGACGGGTTTAGCCTGGGTGATGGTCAGCTCATGGTTGACGGACTTGTGGCAATTGCGGTCAACCAGGATGATTTTATCTTTTAAATCAATTGAGTGGCCCACTATCTGGTTAGATTGGGAAGATCCGCCTGTCACATAGAAGGTTTTGTCCGCGCCAAACAGTTTGGCAGCTCGCGTTTCCGATTCGCCCGGCGCTCCCTTATGTTCAAGCCAGTCCCCCATTTCTGGCGTAGAGATGCCGATGTCTGCCCGCATCAGGTTTTCACCAAAGTAATTGATAAACTCACGGCCTACCGGGTGCTTAAGATAGGCAACCCCTCCTTGATGCCCCGGGCAATCCCAATAGTAAGGGCTGTCTAACGCGTAACTTTTTAGCGCGGCGAAGTAAGGCGGCAGAAGGTTCTCAATATACTGGCGTATAGCCAGATGAATGCGGCCAGCAATAAACTTGGGTGTATCTTCGCTGATATTGATGTACTCATGGATCTCTTGAATCACCTCCGTCGATAAACGCCCTAACAAAGGCACACTTGACGAAAAGAAGATGGGCACCCGGCTGTTTTTAGCGCGGATCACGCGAATAATCTCCTTGATAATGGGAGAACCCTCACCCAGGTTAGTCCCATCACACTCATTAATAATGATACAACCGATACCCGCTTCTTTTCTGGCCATCGCCAGAGCCGTTTCATTGGTTTCAGCGTGGATAAAATGGTAGTTATTTAATGCCAGCACCTCCTTAATCGCATGATAGCTATCATCGACCTGTATTTTATTATCGCGTACAGAAACAATTAATATGGGAAAATCAAGATTACTTGCATAACTCATTGTATGACCTCTTCTCTTCCATGTCATTGAGATATCAACTGGGATGCCAGATGATGAAAGCGAGCATACTCTTGAAGTGCAAACAATAAACTGTACCAAAGGTACAGTTTATATTGATGACAAAGTGGCAATATTGCTGAATTGGTCGGGATCTATCTATACCAGTCTCTACTAACCCATTGATTATCGAGACGGGCGCAGCATGCAGCGCCCCTACGTTGTAAGCCCGGCGAGGGTTTATCAGCAGTCTCCTGTTTTGTAGAGAGATGATTAGCGGATGATATAACAGGGTTTAGAAAATAATGGTGGAATATAGAATTGCCATTGTTTCTTTCTGGCAAAAAATATAAATTCCCGTGTGGTTTCACAATGGACTTTCGCCAGAATGTTACTTTTATGGAACTTTACCGTTCTCTGCGTTCTGTTGAGAATACCGGCAATCTCTTTCTCCGCCATGCCTTGTAACAACAGAAAAGCCACGACCCATTCCTTAGCGGATAAAATCTCGGAGGGGCAAGCAACGGTTAATTTACCGATACCATCACCAGAGATAAAAAAACGCGGCGTGATGGAGTGCAGGGGTTTGATATGGCTGATAATACCGGAGCAGTGAGCCTGTTTGTCGTAGTAGGGCATGCGTTCACAATAAAACACGCTGAATATGCGTTTGCTATCGATAGGGAGGATCCCTACAGCCTCAATCTTCCTCATCTCATCGATAACGCGTTGGTCATGGATGGAGATAAAGGGCTTAAAAGGGGCTAGTGCAGAAGGTCTCCCATTTCCTTCCGGTTTTAGCAATAGGCCATATCTGGCATTGGCATACACAGGTTTTTTATGCACGTCCTTTAAACACCAGGCCTCATCACTAGACTCCCACGCAATCAAGATCTCCAAAGGAATAGCAATAGCTAACGAATTTAATTTCGCAATAATACTTTCGGTACTGACACGAGACATTTTCCCACCTTCAATCCTTGGTGCCATTATTCGCAATGCAAATGGCGACATAGTGTAAAACGCCCAGAGCAGACTACCAGAAAGCCAACCTGAAGCGGCAAGATTGAAAGTAACGTTTTATTAATATGCTTACCTGAAAATGACCGTGTTCTATATCTACTATGCTCCCCCAAAAACGGGGTCACTTAACGTATTTCTTCATCATCGGAATAAAAAAGCCTCCACCAAATTAGGAGAAGACTTAGCGATAAATGAGAATTTTACGGCTGTAGTAGGGCTTTCACATCCAGCAAAATAAATTCGTTATCATCCGCCACGTTGGGTTCGCGGCTGGAAGAGAACGGGAAGTTATTGTCGTTCCCCACGATGATATGGCTGCCATCCACCACGTCGACATTCTCGATAGTGAAGAACGGGAAGGTCAGCACGCCGTTATTCAGCGGTTTGCGCGCCAGCTTCTGCGGATCCTGAATGTTCAGCAAATCGATATACGCCATTTTTTCTACCGGTTTGCCGACATTGGCGTCGGAAAACGCTATTTTGTAGACCCGTTTGAATTTGGCGATCTGGCTGAAGCAGTTATCCGTTGGCGCGCCTGCCGCACAGGCTTTATCGGCGGTGCCTTCACCATTATCACGTTCGATCACCAGCCCATGATTGGCGTCGATCATATTGAAATCACCGATGGCGTTCTGATTATCTTCCAACACGTACTGCCAGCTACGGCCTGTCCATGCCTGCTGTTTGACGTCAAACTCCAGCACCCGCAGGTAGCGTTTGCCCGCCACGTTCTCAAACTGTTCGCCGTCCCACAGCGCCCCTTCCAGCAGGGGATACAGCTTGCTGCCATCCGGTGATACAGCCATTCCTTCAAAGCCCTTGGAGCGCGCGACCTGGAAGTTCTGCTTGCCGTCCGGCGCACCTGGCAGCGTCAGCGTCGGGTTATCCGGCGATTTCACTACCTTGCCGTCAACCTGGGTATCAAACACCGCCAGCACCTTGCCGTTCAGATCCGCTTTAATCAGGTAAGGGCCAAATTCATCGCCGATCCATAGGGCATCGTCGGCAAACTGGAAGCTTTCCGGGTCGAAATCGCTGCCGGTCAGGTAACGCTTGTCGGTGCTTTCATTGACGATATGGAACGGGACCTTTTTATCGGGATCGTGCAGGAACAGCGTTTTTAGCGGCGTTACCGTGCCTTCCTTGAAATCGATACGGTAATGGTTGAGATACAGCATGGCGTCTTGCGAGTTGGCTTTACTGCCAAAGCCGTTATCGGTCAGCACCCAGTAGGTGCCATCCGGCATGTATTTGATACCGGAATGCCCCTGCAACGGCTGGCCATTGATGGGTAGCCCGATGCCGGTCAGCCGATCGGCAGATTTTCCCGCTACGCTGCCCAGTTCGGTGATGCGTTTGCCGCTGGTGTATTTACCGCTCTGTTGCAGATCGGTTGGCGCATCCTGGGGAGCCGTGACGCTGGACTTCACCGGTAATACGGCGTGCCCGGCCAGCACGGCGGGAACTTCCTGAGCCTGCGCCCATAGCGTGGTGCTGAATGCCAAGCAACTGGCCAACAGTGCCAGGCGGGGGGTAATTTATGCATATTGTGAATTCCCTGGTTATGGTTTTGCCCAAAGGTAAAAAGCAACGCCACTATAGGGAGCCGTAATGACAGAAATATTATGTGCCGCGTGACACCTTGTCAGCCCCTCCCTAATACCAGGTGGGCGCAGCATGCAGCGCCCCTACGTTTTGAGCCAGCGGGACGTTCAATAGCCGACCTCCCCAAAACGATCGCGGCACTCTTTGGGCGTCATGTCATAGCCTTTCTTGAACACCGAATAGAAGTATTGCAACGATGGGTAGCCACACATCTGGGAAATTTCGTTGATGGGTAACGAAGTCGCGGTGAGTAAATTGCGGGCGCGATCGAGCTTCTCTTGGTGGATGGCGTTATGGATCGTCTGGCCGGTTTCATCCTTGAAGCGTTTTTCCAGATTGGAACGGGACATTCCCACCGCATCCAGTACCTGCTCCACCTTGATCCCCTTGCAGGCATGGTAACGGATATAGTGCATGGCCTGGATCACCGCTGGGTCGCGCAGTGAACGGAAATCGGTGGACCGCCGTTCAATCACCTTCACCGGCGGCACTAGAATACGCTGTAGCGGCAGTTCGCGCTGATCAAGCAGTTGATGCAACAGCTTGGCGGCACGATAGCCCATCTGGCGTGTCCCCTGCACCACCGACGACAACGCCACGCGTGAGAGGTAACGCGTCAACTCTTCGTTATCGATGCCAATCACACAGAGCTTTTCCGGCACTGGAATATCCAGGTGCTCGCACACCTGTAACAGGTGGCGCGCCCGCGCATCGGTAACGGCTATAATCCCGGTCTGCTGGGGCAAGGTCTGCACCCAGTCAGCCAGGCGGTTCTGGGCGTATTGCCAGTTCTCCGGCGCGGTTTCCATCCCTTGATACACCACCCCTTGATACTGTTCCGCCGCCACCAACTGGCGGAAAGCCTGTTCACGCTCCTGCGCCCAGCGCTTACCCCCTCCACCGGCAGGCCATAGAACGCAAAGCGGTTCAGCCCTTTTTCTTTCAGGTGCATAAACGCTGCTTCCACCAGCGCATGGTTATCGGTGGCGATGTAATGCACTGGCGGGTAATCCGCCTCCCGATGATAAGAGCCCCCGACGCCAACCAGCGGCACCTGGACGTTGCGCAACAGCTGCTCAATATTCCGATCGTCGAAATCGGCGATCACGCCGTCCCCCAGCCAGTCCTTGATATTATCGATTCGGCAGCGAAAATCCTCTTCGATAAAGATATCCCAATCGCTTTGCGACGCCTGTAAATACTCCCCAACGCCCTCCACTACCTGGCGGTCATACACTTTATTGGCGTTGAACAGCAGCGTAATACGGTAGCGCTTCTTAAACATGGGGGCTCCCCAGTAATAAATACGGTCACAGCTACAAGTGTGAAGCCGCGCCTAGACACGGCGTTTGGTCGCGGAATCCATCCACACCGCCAGCAGCAGGATCGCGCCTTTGACGATATATTGCCAGAACGTCGGCACGTCCAACATACTCATGCCGTTATCCAATGAGGCCATGATAAACGCCCCCATCACCGCTCCCGCCACGCTACCGATCCCCCCCGCCAGGCTGGTGCCACCGATCACGCAGGCGGCGATAGCATCCAGCTCGGCAATGTTACCGGCAGAAGGCGAACCGGCCCCCAGGCGCGAACTGAGGATCAGCCCGGCAATCGCCACCATCAGGCCGTTGATGGCAAACACCGCCAGCTTGGTACGCTCAACGTTAACCCCGGAAAGCCGCGCGGCATCGATATTACCGCCGATGGCATAAATGCGACGGCCAAAGGCGGTACGCGACGCCATAAAGATCCCAGCCAGCATCAATGCGGTCAGGATCAGCACCGGCGTTGGCACCCCACGATAGTCGTTCAGCAGGTATATTGCCCCTAATACCAGGATTGCCATAATGCTCTGCCGGGTGACATCGCCGCTCGCTGCCGCCACCGGCAAGCCCAGTTGCGTACGTCTACTACGCCGCCGCCACTGCCAGGCCACAAACAGCATCAGGCCGATAGCGCCAATGCTAAACCCCACTCCGTTGGGCAGGTAGCTCTGGCCAATCTGTGACATGGCATTGCTGGTAGGTGACACGGTGGTGCCATTGGTAATGCCGATCAGAATGCCGCGAAACGCCAACATCCCCGCCAGAGTGACGATAAACGAAGGGACTTTACGATAGGCTACCCACCAGCCATTCCACGCCCCCAGTAACAGCCCCGCCAACAGCGTGACCGCAATGGTCAACGGCAGCGGCCAGCCGAACCAGACGTCAAATATCGCCGCCACGCCCCCCAACAGCCCCATCATTGAGCCAACGGAAAGGTCGATCTCCGCCGAAATAATCACGAACACCATGCCCACCGCCAGAATGCCGGTGATCGCCGTCTGGCGCAGCAGGTTGGAGATATTACGGGCGCTGAGATAGGCCCCTTCGGTGGTAAAGGTAAAGAACAGCATGATGACGGCGATCGCCGCCAGCATCACGAACACCTGCAGGTTGACGGTTTTCAGCCCGAACGGCGGCTTTTTCGCCCCCACTGGCGGCAGGCTGGCTTCAGATTGCGTGCTTTTCAACATGTGTTTCACTCCTTAAGGCCGCTTCCATTACCTGTTCCTGGGTCAGATCGCGGTTCACCAGATCGGCTTTAATCTGCCCCTGGTGCATCACCAATACCCGATCGCTTAACCCCAGCACCTCCGGCAATTCGGAGGACACCACAATCACCGCGAGCCCCCGCTGTGCCAATTGATTGATTAATTTGTAAATCTCTTGCTTGGCACCGATATCAATGCCGCGCGTTGGCTCATCCAGAATGAGGATTTGCGGGTTCAGCAACAGGCACTTCGCCAGGATGGCTTTCTGCTGGTTACCCCCGCTGAGACGGGCAATAGCCAGCTCCGCAGAAGACGTTTTTACCCGTAACCGTGCCAGCGATTGTTGGATAGTCGCCTGCTCCTGCGCATCATCCAGCACCGTCAATGCGCCACTGAAATCCCCCAACGCCGCCAACGTGATGTTGGCCCCCACGCCCATCACCGGCACGATGCCGTCGCGCTTGCGGTCTTCTGGCACCATGGCGATGCCATATCGCATTGCCTCGCGGCAGTTGGTGATGGTGGCGGCCTGCCCTGCGATGGTGATATTGCCCTGCCAACGCCCCGCATAGGCGCCAAACAGGCACTGCATGGTTTCGGTACGCCCGGAGCCAACCAGCCCGGCCACGCCGAGGATCTCCCCACGCCGCAAAGTAAAAGACACATTATCGGCCCGGCGGATATGCCGGTTGACCGGGTGCCAGGCAGTGAGGTTTTCCACCTGCAGGACCACCTCACCGATGGTATGGGGTTCCTGCGGATACAGCTCGGTCAGTTCACGGCCAACCATCATGGCGATGATATCGTCCTCACTCATCTCCGCCGCAGGCCGGGTGCCAATGTGCTTGCCATCGCGGATCACGCAGATAAAGTCCGAGATCGCTTTCACCTCGTTGAGCTTGTGCGAAATATAGATACAGGCGATCCCGTGATCGCGCAGATCCGCAATGATCGCCAGCAACGTGGCGGTTTCACTTTCGGTCAATGAGGCGGTGGGTTCATCGAGTACCAGCAGGCGCACCTGTTTGTTCAAGGCCTTGGCGATCTCTACCAGTTGCTGTTGGCCCAACCCCAGTTCACCCACGCGGGTATTGGGGTCAACCTCCAGCTTGACCTGCGCCAGCATGCGCTGGCAGCGCAGGTACATGTTGTCGTAATCCATCACCCCATAGCGGCCCCACTCGTTGCCGAGAAACAGGTTCTCCAGCACCGTCATCTGCTTCACCAGGGCCAATTCCTGGTGAATGATGGCGATGCCTTTCTGCTCGGTGTCGCGAATGGTTTTCGCCGTAACGATCTCGCCCGAAAAATAAATATCGCCCTGATAACTGCCGTGCGGATATATTCCGCACAGCACTTTCATCAAGGTGGATTTTCCTGAGCCATTTTCACCGCACAAGGATAATACCTGCCCTGCCTCCAAGTGCAGGCTGACATTATCCACGGCTTTCACTGCGCCGAATTGTTTAGTGATATTTCGCATTTCTAATAGGCAGGGCATTATTCATTCCCCCCAGATGGCATGGTCATTAATTAAGGTCCGATTGCTTATGGAAACCATCGGCAATAATCGTACTCTCGATATTCGTTTTATCCACCTGTACCGGGGTTAATAGCCAGGCCGAAACCTCTTTACTGCCATTATTTAATTTGGCATTGGACTTGGGTTGTTCCGCTTTGCCCAGCTGCACGGCGATATCCGCCGCTTCGTCGGCCAGCTTGCTGATCGGTTTATAGACCGTCATGGTCTGGGTGCCTGCCACGATGCGTTTTACCGCTGCCAGATCGGCGTCCTGGCCAGAGATCGCCACCTTGCCCGCCAGCCCTTGCGCAGCCAGTGCCTGAATGGCTCCACCGGCGGTAGCATCGTTGGAGGCCACGACCGCATCGATATGGTTATTATTGGCCGTCAGAGCGTTTTCCATAATCTTCAGCGCGTTTTCCGGCAGCCAGCCGTCGGCCCACTGATCGCCCACCACTTTGATCTTGCCGCTGTCGATCAGCGGTTGCAGCACGGTCATCTGCCCCTTGCGGAACAGCTTGGCGTTATTATCCACCGGCGAGCCGCCCATCAGAAAGTAGTTGCCCTGCGGCACGCGCTGCACCAGGCTTTCCGCCTGCATCTCACCCACTTTCTCATTATCAAACGAGATGTAGAAATCGATATCGGCATTGTTGATCATGCGGTCATAGGCCAGGACCTTGATGCCTTCACGTTTCGCCTCGCGGATCACGTTGCTCAGCACCTGGCCGTTATAAGGGATGATCACCAGGACATCGACGCCGCGGTTGATCATATTCTCGATCTGCGCCATTTGGGTTTCTTCATTGCCGTTGGCCGACTGAACAAACACATCGGCCCCCAGGGCGTTGGCTTTCTTGACAAAAATATCGCGGTCTTTTTGCCAACGCTCCAGACGCAGGTCGTCGATGGCCATCCCGATTTTAATCTGTTGGCTGTAGCCCGGTTGGCTGGCCAGTAGCAGCAGTGCGCAAGCAGAAAGCAAGAGTGGTTTGAATTTCATTTTATAACCCTTGAGTTGTGTAGGGAAATAGTTATCCGTACGCTTTCAAACGGCAAAATTGAAAGGTGACGAGATAAAACACGAAACTTCCAGTGGATTGTTGTCGCTTATGCGGTGTTCAGCAATTACAGATTTTCACCAGTGAATTACGGTTTTTGGTTTAATGTTGATTTTATGATGGCGGTCATGTTTTAAACCTGTGAAATAACCTGCGGCCAGTAAAACCGGCCCTTCGTTGAATTATGAGATCCCGCGCACATTTAATAATTCTGTGAATTTAAGAGTGAAATAACGTAATTGAGCATTCCGCCACTTACTCCGAAGATGAGTGCATCCCGCATCCTTTTAACCGGGCACCGTTACCAAGGAGTCACTCATGCAATCCTATTTTGATCAGCTAGAACAGGTTCGTTACGAAGGCACCAGCAGCAATAACCCGTTGGCTTTCCGCCACTACAACCCCGATGAAATCATCCTCGGCAAGCGTATGGCCGATCACCTGCGCTTCGCCGCCTGCTACTGGCACACCTTCTGCTGGAACGGGGCAGACATGTTCGGCATTGGGGCCTTCGATCGCCCTTGGCAACAGCCGGGCGAAGCGCTGGAGCTGGCTAAACGCAAGGCCGATGTGGCATTCGAGTTTTTCCATAAGCTGAACGTGCCTTATTACTGCTTCCACGATATCGACGTATCGCCGGAAGGGGCCACGCTAAAAGAGTACCTGAACAACTTTGCGGTCATGACCGACGTGCTGGCAGAGAAACAGCAAAGCAGCGGCGTGAAGCTGCTGTGGGGTACCGCCAACTGCTTCACCCATCCGCGTTACGGTGCCGGGGCAGCGACCAACCCGGATCCGGAAGTTTTCAGTTGGGCAGCAACTCAGGTGTTCACGGCCATGAATGCCACCCACAAGTTGGGCGGTGAAAACTATGTGTTGTGGGGCGGTCGCGAAGGCTATGAAACCTTGCTCAATACCGATCTGCGTCAGGAGCGTGAACAGATTGGCCGCTTTATGCAGATGGTGGTGGAGCACAAACATAAGATCGGCTTCCAGGGAACGCTGCTGATCGAGCCCAAACCCCAGGAGCCGACCAAGCATCAGTACGATTACGACGTCGCCACCGTTTACGGTTTCCTTAAACAGTTCGGCCTGGAAAAAGAGATCAAGGTGAACATCGAGGCCAACCACGCTACGCTGGCCGGGCATTCGTTCCACCACGAGATCGCCACCGCCATCGCGCTGGGGATTTTCGGCTCGGTCGATGCCAACCGGGGCGATCCACAGCTAGGTTGGGATACCGATCAGTTCCCGAACAGCGTGGAAGAAAACGCGCTGGTGATGTTCGAAATCCTCAAGGCCGGCGGCTTCACTACCGGCGGGCTGAACTTCGATTCCAAGGTGCGCCGCCAAAGTACCGACAAATATGATCTGTTCTACGGCCATATCGGCGCTATGGACACCATGGCGCTGGCGCTGAAAGTGGCCGCCCGCATGATCGAGGATGGCCAGCTACATCAGCAGGTTGCCAAACGCTATGCCGGTTGGAACGGCGAGCTGGGCCAACAGATCCTGCAAGGGAAACTGTCGCTCGAAGCGCTGGCACAGCACGCCGAGCAACAGGTGCTGGCCCCACAACATGCCAGCGGGCATCAGGAAAAGCTGGAGAATCTGGTCAACCGCTACCTGTTCGGCTAACTCTCTACGGCGCGGTGGGTCCGCTCACCGCGCTTCAAAGGATCCGTGCTCATGTACATTGGAATCGATCTCGGTACTTCCGGCGTGAAAGTCATCCTGCTAGGCGAGCAAGGCCAACTGCTGGCCAGCCAGAGTGAACCACTGCCCATCTCACGCCCCCATCCCCTATGGTCTGAACAAGACCCGCAAGATTGGTGGCAAGCCACCGACCGTGCCATGTTGTCATTGGCCAAACAGCATAGTCTGCAACAGGTCAAAGCCATTGGCCTGACCGGGCAAATGCATGGCGCAACCTTATTGGATAAACAGCAGCGGGTATTACGCCCGGCCATCCTGTGGAACGATGGCCGCAGCTTTGCGCAATGCCAGGCACTAGAACAAACCGTACCCAACTCACGTGAAATCACCGGCAATCTGATGATGCCCGGCTTCACCGCCCCCAAGCTGTTGTGGGTCAAGGAGCATGAGCCGCAGATTTTTCGTCAGATAGATAAGGTGTTATTGCCCAAGGATTACCTGCGCTGGTGCATTACCGGCGAGTTTGCCAGCGATATGTCCGATGCCGCAGGGACAATGTGGCTAGACGTTGCCAAACGTGACTGGAGCGATGCCATGCTTGATGCCTGCGAGCTAACGCGTGAGCAGATGCCTACGCTGTTTGAGGGCAACCAGATCACCGGGCAAGTGCATAGCGAACTGGCCCAACGCTGGGGGATGGCGCCGGTGCCGGTGGTGGCTGGCGGGGGTGACAATGCCGCCGGGGCGATCGGCGTTGGGCTGTATCAGGCCGGGCAGGCGATGCTGTCACTGGGTACCTCTGGCGTCTACTTCGCCGTCAGCGACGGTTTCCTCAGTAACCCGGCCAGCGCGGTGCACAGCTTCTGCCATGCGCTGCCGCAGACCTGGCACCTGATGTCAGTGATGCTCAGCGCGGCGTCCTGCCTGGACTGGGCCTGCCAGTTAACCAATGTCGACAGTGTTGCCACCCTGCTGCGTAACGTTGAGCAGGCTGCTCCTGCTGAAACGCCGCTGTGGTTCTTGCCCTATCTTTCCGGCGAACGTACGCCGCACAACAACCCGAATGCCAAAGGGGCCTTCTGGGGCTTCACTCATCAACATGGGCCGAACGATCTCGCACGAGCGGTATTGGAAGGGGTGAGTTTTGCACTGGCGGATGGCATGGACGTGCTGCATGCCAGCGGTCTGCAACCCACGGCTATCACCTTGATTGGCGGTGGCGCACGCAGCCCGTTCTGGCGCCAAATGCTGGCAGATATCAGCGGTCATCGGCTGGAATATCGCACCGGCGGCGACGTTGGCCCGGCATTGGGTGCCGCGCGTCTGGCGCAGATTGCGCTGAACCCTGGGGTACCTTTGAGCACCCTACTACCTGAATTGCCGTTAGAGCAGGTGCATGAGCCGGATGCGGAACGACATCAATATTATGTCGCTCAGCGCCACACCTTCCGCGAACTTTACCGCTGCCTGCAGCCGCTGATGTAATCCACCAACGCCCCTGCCAGGTACATACATATCCAACACCTATGTATGTACTTGGCTGCTCCCGTTAGCATTGGGCTTTAAGTAGCTAAAAATTAAGGGTTAAATCGAGCTGGCCGCGATCTCAAACAGCATCACCATTTCCCCGGTATACAAACCTTGGGTGTCGGCATTGCCGTTGCTCTTAGGCGCATTAGCGTTCACCTTCAACTGATAAACGCTTTGATAGCCATTGCCCACCTTCACTTTCTGATTGAAGGTTTGTGCCGCGCCACTAGCACCAAGATCTTTGCCATTGCTGCCTTCACCGGCAAACTTAACCTTCACCCCATCCATTTTATAAGCCGAATCGGTGCGGGCGATCTCAAGTGGATGAACCAGCGACACATTGAACTGCGGCGTAGTGCTCCAAACCTGTACCGGTATGCTGCTGGCGAACGATTGCTGTGTGCCATCGGTGGCCGCTAAATCCACCGTCTGATACCAATCCCCACCCTGCGGGCGAGAAACAAAAATACTGTCTCCGATAGTGGCGGTGATGGTGATGGTTTTGGTGACCGAAGCGTTGTGTTCTTGTGCCTGACTCATCCCTGAAAAAAACAGCAGTCCACCCGCGATAATTACTGCCAACTGGCGTTTTTTCATGTTTGATTGCCCATTCAGATAAGTTAACGGTGGGGTCTTGGCCTTGCCTTCTTACCCTCCTCGTTCCAGCCAAAGGACGGTCAATCAATTATAGTAATCAATACCGCGTTCACCGGGATTATTATCGGTAACTGCCCGCAAACTTCATCCCGTCCGTTGTTGTCATCATGATGGCCGTTTTTGACCTTCTTTCTAGCCTACCGCAAGCGCAGTATGGTCTTACACCAAACTGAGGAGGGCCGAAAATGTCACGTAGCGCACTATTGATCATCGATGTTCAACAATCCTTTCAGCATCGTCCGTTCTGGCAGGAAGACGACCTGCCGGCGTTTCAACAGGCGCTGACGCGCCTGATCACAGGTTGCCAGCAGCAAGGGGTGCCGCTGGTCGACGTGTTCCATGTCTCGCCTGAAGGGCCGTTCTCTTTGGCGTCTGGCTACGTGAAACGCCTGCCGTTTCTGAGCCATCAGGCTGACGTTACGGTGCAAAAGCGAGTGCATAATGCGCTGACCGAATCTAGCCTGGATGCCTGGCTGCGCGAACGCCAGGTCGACCATCTGATTATCAGCGGCATTCGCACCGAGCAATGCTGTGAAACCACCACCCGCGTCGCCTCGGATCTGGGCTATAAAGTGACGTTTGTGACCGAAGCCACGCTCACTTTCCCGATGCATCATCCGGACGGCAGCCTCTTTACCCCCGAGCAGCTAAAGCGGCATACTGAAACCGTGCTGGTCGATCGCTTTGCCACCATTGCCAGCGTCGATGAAGCATTGGCGCAACTTTTACATGCTCAAAGCTAATGCCCGAACCTGTTGCTGATTTTTTTGGGGCTAGCGTTTTGTCAGTCATCCGGCCACTGTGTTTTCCCCTCACCCCAACCCTCTCCCACAGGGAGAGGGAGCTGGTACGGTGTTGTATTCAGGTACGGGAGTTAACCTGTAGCCCGTTAAATTTCTCGGAGTAGAAGTCAGGAACGGGAGTAAAGTTGTGGCACGTTCGGTCCCCTCTCCCACAGGGAGAGGGAGCAGGTACGGTGTGCTAATTAGGTACAGGAGTTAGCTTGTAGCAAGTTAAGTCCCACAAAGCTGAGTTCCCGCGCGAGAGTAAAATTGTGAATTGTGGCGCGCTAAATCCCTCGACGCTGAGGTCCGGAGCAGGAGTAAAATTGTGGCACGTTAGGTCCCCTCTCCCTGTGGGAGAGGGTTAGGGTGAGGGGCGATCACTGAACCAAAGCCATACCTCACACCATACACATGACTACGCATTTCTTTGCCTAACAGGATGGTGTTATGCCCAAGGCCGTTTACTTTCTGATGCTCCCCAACGTGCTGTTACTGGATGTCAGCGGCCCGGCAGAGGTATTGCGGCTTGCCGGGCAGTTCCAGCTGCACTATGTCAGCCCAGTGCCGCAAGTAACCTGTTCTATCGGCATGACGATCGGCCAGCTAGCCCTCTTGCCGCAACAGTGGAACGAAGGGGATATTCTGGTGATACCAGGAGTGGCGGACTCATCGCATTACTTTGCTACCGAGGAAGCGGCTCTAGCCCGCAATTGGCTTCAAACTTTGCGCCCGGCTTTGGCCCAGCGGCAGATTGACCTGGTTTGCGTCTGCTCCGGTGCGCTGTTAGCCGCCCAGGCAGGCTTGCTCGACGGCTATCATTGCACCACTCACCACGCCGTAATCGACCGTCTGCGCCAGAAGGCACCCGCCGCGCAGGTGAAGGAAAACCGTATTTTCGTTGAGGATCGTGGGGTGTTTACCAGCGCGGGCATTACCGCCGGTATCGATCTGGCGCTGCACCTGGTCAATCAATACTGTGGGGCTGACCGTGCGCTGGAGGTTGCCCGTGAGATGGTGGTTTATTTCCGCCGCTCTGGCGACGATCCGCAGCTTTCCCCGTGGTTACGCTATCGCAATCATCTGCATCCTGCCGTGCATCGGGCTCAGGATGTCATGGCCGCTGAGCCGGAGGCCGAGTGGTCGGTCCCCCAGGTGGCGGAGAAAGCCCACGTCAGCAGCCGCCATCTGGCCCGGCTGTTCCGTCTGCATATCGGCCTCAGCGTGCGGGAATACCATGAACAGCTGCGGCTGGCGGTCGCACAGCAACGGCTGCAGCAGGGCTACGGCCTGGAAAAAGCCGCGCTAACCGCGGGCTTCTCCTCTGGCCGCCAACTGCGGCGGGCACAGCAGCGCTGGCAGGCTTAAGACACCAGCCGCCGGGTATCCACTTTCTGTAACCCCATCGACAGCAGCAGGCTCACGCCAAGCGCCATGCCAAACACCCAGAAGATATCCAGCAGCGGGTAGGCCGGAAACTCCCAGTGGCGGTTACGCATCACGTTAACGATCAGGGCGTGAAAACCGTAGATCGCCAGCGAATGACGGGAGATCACGCCTAACCAGCCGATTGGGTTCGGCAGGCAGTGTTTACACCACACCAGCAGCGAGACCGCCGCCACAAATACCAAGGGGCCGGTGTACATATAAAACGTATCGGCAAAGCTGCCGTTGATAAACATCTGGCTTTTGGTGCCACGGATAATCAGGACCACGCTAGCGACAAAGCAGAGCACCGCCAACAGGCTCATACCGCGCCGTTGGGTCGCCATCATGCCAATTGCTCGCCCTGCCAAGGCATACAGCAGGTAATAGAAGGTATCGCCATAGATGTACAGGTTCACCGGCAGTAGCTGGACATTATCCAGGGTCAGCTTGCTGGTATTAGGGTTGGCGATAATCGCCAGAATGACAATCACCCCGGCCAGATAGCGGCCAGAGACCGGTTTGACGCTGATCAGCGGCGAAAGCAGGTAGACCACCGCAATGGCGTAAAAGAACCACAGGTGATAAAACACCGGCTTTTGCAGGATGGCGCGCAACGAGGGCCAAAAGCCGATGCGGGTAAAGCAGGCAATATAAATCAGGGCAATGGCGCTGTAGAACAAAATACAGCAGGTAATGCGGATAAAGTGTTTTTGGTTGGCACTGCGCTCACCAAAAAACAGAAAGCCGGAAATCATAAAGAACAGCGGCACCGAAGCCCGTGAAATCGAGTTCAATACGTTAGCCATATCCCAGTTATGTTCGCCCACTGCCACACCGTTGGCGACGTAGTAGGTGGTAGCGTGGATCATCACCACCATCATGCACGCCAGCGCACGCAAGTTATCTATCCAACCAATTTTATTGCTCATTGCTGCCCGTCAGTTGCCTATAATTCTGTCATATACCCTATGGATTTCGAGCTGCAGCTAGGCGCCCAGCTATCTCATCCCCAGGAGCTTACTTTAGTAAGTGACTGGGGTGAGATAGTGCAGGTAACAACGCTGCAGTTTGAAAGACGACGGGTATAGAGAAATGTTAATCAGAGGTTATAGCTCAGGGGGTCGCAGCACAACGCTTAAACGCGCTATTAAGAATGAGCCTAAAATCACCTTATGATTGCCAAGGTGAACAATTGGCGGCAAAATAGCCGCCACAACTCGCTCAGTTTGCGCATCCCCGCCCTGACAGTTCCTTATTTCTTCTTTGCTATCAGTAATATAAAAATGAAAACATCATTACCCCCTGCGGCACTTCTAGGCCGACAGGCGCTTTTATTCCCACTTTGTCTGGTGCTGTTCGAATTCGCGACCTATATCGCCAACGATATGATCCAGCCCGGTATGCTGGCGGTCGTGGCCGACTTCAACGCCGGCGTGGAGTGGGTGCCCACCTCAATGACCGCCTATCTGGCTGGCGGTATTTTCCTGCAGTGGCTGCTTGGCCCGCTGTCAGATCGCCGTGGCCGCCGCCCGGTGATGCTGGCCGGGGTGCTGTTCTTTATCGTCACCTGCCTGGCCATTCTGCTGGTCACCAATATCGAACAGTTTATCGTGATGCGCTTCCTGCAAGGGATTGGCCTGTGCTTTATCGGTGCGGTGGGCTACGCCACCATTCAGGAGTCCTTTGAAGAGGCGACATGTATCAAGATCACTGCGCTGATGGCTAACGTGGCGTTGATCGCCCCGCTGCTGGGGCCGTTGGCCGGGGCCGCCTGGGTTCACGTTGCCTCCTGGCAGAGCATGTTTGTGTTGTTTGCCGCCCTGGCCGCGATTGCCTTTGTTGGCCTGTGGAAAGCCATGCCTGAAACCGCCACGCTGCAAGGGGAAGCCTTCTCGGCGGCCAACCTGTGGCGGGACTATCGCCAGGTGCTGATCAATCGGCGCTTTATCTGTGGCTCATTGGCTATCGGCTTTGCCAGCCTGCCGCTGTTGGCCTGGATTGCCCAGTCTCCGGTGATCCTGATTAAGGGTGAGTCGCTCTCGGCGCTGGACTATGGCCTGTTGCAGATCCCGGTATTTGGCGCGCTGATCCTCGGCAACCTGACGCTGGCTCGCATCACCGGCAAACTCAGTATTGAGCGCCCGATCAAGCTGGGCGCATGGCCGATGCTGCTGGGCCTGCTGCTCGCCGCGCTGGCCACGGTATTTTCCGCCCACGCCTACCTGTGGATGACCGCCGGGTTGAGCCTCTATGCTTACGGCATTGGTTTGGCGAACGCCGGTCTGTATCGCCTGACGCTGTTTTCCAGCAACGTGAGCAAAGGTGCCGTTTCGGCCGTGATGGGCATGCTAAGCATGTCGGTGTTTACCATCGGGATCGAGCTGGCCAAGGTGGCCTACGTTTGGGGCGGTAACGGATTATTCAGCCTGTTCAATCTGGTCAGTGGCCTGTGCTGGCTGACGCTGACGGCGATGTTCCTCAGCAAACACCGTGGTGGTGCCACTCTCGCTACGTAGGGGCGCCGCATGCTGCGCCCACTTAACTTACTGATTAAACTTAAATAATTAACGTATTCGTCCAGAGCTAATCCTTTGATTATCTGAACGGGCGCAGCATGCAGCGCCCCAACGTTTCAAGCTGGTTGACGTTAGTCAGGCGGGTCAGAACAGCCCCATCGGTTTCTCGGAGTAGCTCACCAGCAGGCATTTGGTCTGCTGATAGTGCTCCAACATCATCTTATGGGTTTCCCGCCCGATCCCCGACTGTTTGTAGCCGCCGAATGCCGCATGTGCCGGGTAGGCATGGTAGCAGTTGGTCCAGACGCGGCCCGCCTGAATGTTGCGCCCCATCTGGTAGGCAATGTTGCCGTTGCGGCTCCACACCCCGGCCCCCAGGCCAAAATCGGTATCATTGGCCAGCGCCAGCGCTTCATCCATATCCTTGAAAGTGGTCACCGCCAGCACCGGGCCAAAAATCTCTTCCTGGAATACCCGCATGCTGTTCTTACCGAACAGAATGGTGGGTTCCATGTAGTACCCCTGCGACAACCCGCCATCCAGCGCCTTGCGTCGGCCACCGGTCAGCACCTTGGCACCTTCCTGCTTGCCGATTTCGATGTAGTTAAGGATGGTCTTCATCTGCCCTTCGGAAACCTGCGCCCCCATTTGGGTGCTGGCGTCCAGCGGGTTGCCGCTGCGGATGCTCTCCACCCGTTTGATCGCCCGCTCCATAAAGCGCTCGTAGATCGATTCCTGCACCAGCGCCCGGCTCGGACAGGTACAGACTTCCCCCTGGTTGAAGGCAAACAGCGCAAAGCCTTCCAGCGCCTTGTCGAAGAACGAGTCCTCTTTATCCATCACGTCGGCAAAGAAGATGTTGGGTGACTTGCCGCCCAGCTCCAGCGTCACCGGAATGATGTTCTGGGTAGCGTAGCCCATGATTTGGCGGCCCACTTCGGTCGAACCGGTAAAGGCCACTTTGGCGATACGTTTGGAGGTGGCCAGATATTCCCCGATCTCGCCGCCTGCGCCGTTGACCACGTTGATCACCCCTGGCGGCAGGATATCTTGGATCAGTTCCATCAGCATCAGCACCGATAGCGGCGTCAGCTTGGCCGGTTTCAGCACGATGCAGTTACCTGCCGCCAGCGCCGGAGCCATCTTCCAGCAGGCCATCAGCAGCGGGAAGTTCCACGGAATGATTTGTGCCACCACGCCCAGCGGTTCGTGGAAGTGATAGGCCACCGTCTCTGAGTCGATCTCACTGATGCCGCCTTCTTGCGCCCGTACGCAGGCAGCAAAGTAACGGAAATGGTCGATAGCCAACGGAACGTCGGCATTGGCGGTTTCGCGGATCGGTTTACCGTTATCCCAGGTTTCTGCCGCCGCCAGCAGATCGATATTCTGCTCCATGCGATCGGCGACCCGGTTAAGCAGGTTGGCACGCGCCTGCACCGACATTTTCCCCCAAGCCCCTTTGGCATCGTGGGCCGCATCCAGCGCCAACTCGATATCCTGGAAGGAGGAGCTGGCTACTTCGCACAGCGTCTGGCCGGTGATCGGCGTCAGGTTGGTGTAATACTCGCCCTGTACCGGCGCCACCCAGGCACCCCCGATAAAGTTGTCGTAACGTTTTTTCAGCTTGAGAGGAAACCCGGTGTTTTCAGGCGTGAGGTGACTTGCCGTAGTGGTATTCGCCATTTGTATCTCCTTTTAACGTGGCTGCAACCTTACCGCCCGTAGACGGTAAGCAGGTTCACGGCACCATGGCCGCAGATCCAGTGATCAAACTTAAGAAGCGGTGAACTATCTCTAGCCGGAATGATAGGGGTTTATGAGGAGAAATGGCGAAACAATGCTCAAACGCATGAGGGGTGTCACAATCTTTTAAACTGGGTGCAACAATATGCACCCATAATTTCAACCGCCAAACAGCCCGCGATCCCGCAGCAGATGCTGGTTCCCCTTACGCCGGGTAAAGCCGCTGCGATCGAAGAATTCCAATACCTGGATCGCCAGCTTGCGGCCCACCCCCAGCCGATCGCGGAAGTCACCGGCATTGGTGCTGCCTTGCGTGGCGTCCAGCTCGCGGATCATCGCGGCAAACTGTTCGATACGCTGGCTGAGGTAGTAGCGATCGACCACCACGGCGGTGACGTAGCCAAGCTGTGCCGCCTTGCGCAACGCGGCGCGAACGCTGTTTTCCTCTTCGCCCAACGAGGCGGCCAGATCGCGCACCCACCAGGGCTCTTCACCAAACAGCGGCTCAATACGGCTCCACAGCGCCTGTTGCTCGCTGCTGAATGCCAAACCGTGGTCTGGCAGATGCAGCCAACCGCGCGTATTGCGCAGCAAACCCGCCGCCAGCAGCCGATCGATCATCATAAATACCAGCGGCTCATGCAACGCCGGTAACGCCATACGGCGCAGACGAGCGCGCCCCAGGCCTAGCTGATCGGCATGTTGCTGATGATATTCGGCCAACACCTGCAACAGACGCTGCTCATGCGCTTGCACGTTGGCTGGGGCCAACGCCATCTCGCCGGAGATCATCAGGGCATAACCTGCCAGCAGTTCCTGTAGGCCCTCATCCGTCAGCTGTCGTGCCCAGGCAAAAGCGGCCAAATCCAGTGCGCCGCCCGGCAAACGCAAATCCAGCACCTGCCCATCGCTGGATGCCTGAGCCAGCGCTGCCAGCCAGGCCAGATACTCCGGCTGACGCTTGCCCCGTTTCGGCGAGGAAAGCCCCAGCACGCATGCAGCCCCCAGCGTTTGGCGCGCGCTGATATCCCGCAGTACCAACCGATCGTTTTCCACCAGCCACAGCGGACGATCGAGGATCAGCTCCGCCAGGTTATCGGCCAGTAGCGCAATGCGCCCGGTGATATGGCTGGCGGCATGGTGAATATGTAGCGACTGCCAGTGCTGGATCGGCGCATCGGCCTCTATCGCCACCAGAATACGCTCTGCCGCCGCTGGCGGTTGTTGCGCCAACAGCCAGTCGCCGCGCGTTAGCTGGTCTTTGCTGACGTCACCGCTGATATTCAGCGCAATGCGCTGCCCGGCAACCGCCTGTTCTGTCGTCTGATTCTGCGCATGCAAGCCGCGCACCCGCACCGGCACATCCGCACCGGTCAGCCACAGCGTATCGCCTACCGCGACGCTGCCGCCCAGCGCCGTCCCGGTCACTACCAGCCCGGCACCTTTGACGCTGAAGGCGCGATCCACTGCCAGCCGAAAACGACGGGATAGTAAGTGCTCACCGGGTTGCAGCGCCAACAGATGCTGGCGCAGCTCATCAATACCTTCCCCCAGGGCCGCCGCAGTAACAAACACCGGCACATCATGCCAGCCTTGCTGCGCCAATTCGGCCAACACCTGGGTTTGCACTTCGGCGATTCGGGCAGGATCCACACGGTCAGCTTTGGTTAGTGCCACCGTCAACTGCGCTCTGCCGCTCAGGCGCAGGATCGCCAGGTGCTCGCGGGTTTGTGCCATTACGCCATCGTCGCAGGCCACCACCAGCAGCGCATGGTCGATGCCGCCAATGCCCGCCAGCATATTAGCGAGGAATTTTTCATGGCCGGGAACGTCGATAAACCCCAGCACGCGGCCATCTGGCTGCGGCCAATAGGCATAACCAAGATCGATGGTCATGCCACGGCGTTGTTCCTCCGGCAGACGATCGGCATTGATGCCGGTGATCGCCTGTAGCAGGGTGGTTTTGCCGTGGTCGACATGGCCAGCGGTGGCGATAATCATGCGCTCAGCGCCTCAACCAGTGCGCCCTCCTGTTCCAGGCAACGCAGATCGAGCCACAGTTTGCCGTCGTTGATACGGCCAATGACCGGCTGCGGCAAGCTACGCCACTGCTGGGCCAAGCCTTCTAACGTAGCGCCCCGGCCATCAAGTGGAGCAAAGGTCAACGCGTAGCTCGGCAGGCGATCTACCGGCAACGAACCGCTGCCAATCTGTGACCAGCACGGCTCGCTACGCAGCTCGAAGCGGCCAGCAAACCTCAGAGCCAACTGGCTCTGCAAACGCTCGGCTGTTTCCTGCATCTGTTGCTGTGGGCGGGTCAGTAAGCGCAAGGTAGGTAAATGTTCTGCCAGTAACTCCGGCTGTTGATACAACCGCAGCGTGGCTTCCAGCGCCGCCAGCGTGATTTTACCGACGCGCAGGGCGCGCTTGAGTGGGTGCTGTTGCAAACGGGCAATGAGATCTTTTTTACCGACGATAATCCCGGCCTGCGGCCCGCCCAGCAATTTATCACCGGAGAAGGTCACCAGATCGACACCGGCGGCAATCAGGCGTTGCGGCATCGGTTCGGCGGGCAAGCCGTATTGCGCCATGTCGATCAGCGAGCCACTGCCCAAATCGGTTGCCACAGGAATGCCCTGTTCGTGGCCCAACACCGCCAGTTCGCTTTCATCGACCGCAGCGGTAAACCCTTGAATGCTGTAATTACTGGTGTGTACCTTCATCAACAGGCCGGTTTGCTCGTTGATGGCGGCACGATAATCTTTCAGATGTGTACGGTTGGTGGTGCCAACCTCCACCAGTTGGCAGCCCGCCTGGCGCATGACGTCCGGGATGCGGAACGCGCCACCAATCTCCACCAGTTCGCCACGTGATACCACCACCTGCTGGCCCGGTGCCACTGCCGCCAGCATCAATAGCACCGCTGCCGCGTTATTGTTGACGATGCAGGCATCTTCCGCCCCGGTGAGCTGGCAGAGCAAATCCGCGATGGCCCGATCGCGATGCCCACGGCCTGCGCCATCCAAATCGTATTCCAACGTCACGGCACTGCTCATGGCACTGACCACCGCATCAACTGCCGGTTGCGCCAATAGCGCTCGCCCTAAGTTGGTGTGCAGCACGGTACCGCTGAGGTTAAACACCGGTTGCAACGCCGGGCGCTGCTGTTGTTCCAGGCGTGCCTGTAGCGCCTGCGGCCAGTCCTGACACCAGGCAGGCAGTTGTTGCTGCGTCTTGATGGCTTCACGCGCCTGTGCCTGCATCTGGCGCAACAGTTCGCTGATAAGCGTCTGGCCGTGTCTGCCGACGGCGGGTTCAACCGCAGGGTCGCGCAGCAGGCGGTCGATGGCAGGTAACTGGCTGTATAGGTGCTGGGATTCAGTGCTCATGGTCACTCGATTTTTCAGTGTCCGGTTATCGGCAAACTGGCTTATTGGCGTGCCGAGCTAAACCAGTCAGGTTATTTAACCTGCATGGTATCAATAATTCGCTGTACCAGGGCATGATGTAGATCCGGTGTTTTAGCTGGCGTTAACAGCTGCAACGTCACGACCCGTTTATTGAACACCGTCAACACGATGGTGGAAACCAGTTTTTGCCCGTTGACCGTCTGTTCAGTATCCAGACGATGGAACTTCTGCTTACCGACGGTGAAGTTCTCTTCTTTGGTTTTCTTGATGTTCTGATAACGGTCAGACAGCTCGGTAATGATGCTTTGCGTCAGCTCTTTGAGCATCGCATCGCTGGTATTGATCTTCATGTCTGGTGGCGGGATCACTTCCGAAGCAACGGTGCGCTGGCGTGATTTGCTGTCGAGGAACAGCTGAATGGTCGACTTGTCGTCGTTGATGATGCCGCTAAGCTTGGTCTGATCACTGAAACCCGGCGGCAGTTCAAAGGTGATTTGGCCTTTTTGCAGCGAGACGTTCAGGCCAGGGGCGGGCTTGGGTTCTTCCGCCGGTGGCGCTGGAGCTGGCGTTACGGGTTGTGTCACGACCGGCTTTGGCTCGGGGGCGGGGACTTCCGGCTTTTTGCTGTCCTGGTTATCGCAGGCTACCAGCCCGGTAAGCAGCACGGCCAACGCCGCGCCTTTGGCAAGGGTCTTCAACATCATGTCTTCCTTTCGCGTTACGCGTCTTGACGTAACGGTAGCAACTCGCCTCCCGGTTTGCCAGATGTCTAATCCGAAAGTCGCTGCGGCCCCCTCACCCCAACCCTCTCCCACAGGGCTGAGGAATCCCCACTAATTTTTTCTTAGTGGTTTCAGAGAATTAGAACGAGTGTTTTACGAGCAATTTGTTCCATTTTGTTCGTAAATTGGCAGTGAGAGAATTGTGAACGACTTCTTTTCTCCTGCTTTAGGCTGTTTTTCATCCCGTTTTTGGGTGAAAAGCAGCCTATTTCCGGTCTCAATTTTTCTGGGGATTCCTCAGCCCACAGGGAGAGGGTGCTGCAAAAGTGATGGAGTTGAGTTAGGCAATTACAGTGGCAAGGGGCGAACGAATAAGCCCAACTGTCATCATTCCCCAGGGAACAGGAACGGGTTGATACTGCTGCGCGCAAAGCCTTCCTCTTCCATCTTGGCATCGAGGATAAGCGAAGCCAGATCGTCGGCCACCGCCTCGACCTTCGGGTCCTTCTCCTGATAAAGGATCTTCAGGTAGGTGCCGCAGTCGCCACAGCTTTCCGCTTTCACCGCGGCCTGCTCACTTTCCAGTGACCAGTAGTTAAGATCGCCGGTTTGTTCGCAGTTGCTGCATTTCACCCGCACCACGTGCCATTCGCTCTCGCACAGGTTGCAATGCAGATAGCGCAGGCCGTTCACGGTACCAAGATGCACCACGCTGGAAACCGGGATACTGCCGCAAACCGGGCAGAACTGGCGATGTTCGCCGTACTCGGCCCGGGCCTTGCCAGGGATCTGGCTGGCCATCTGCGTCCAGTACAACGACAGCGCCGCCCAAAGGAACGGGGCTTTGTCGCTGCCTACTTTGGCAAACTCGCCTTTCAGCAGGGCGCTGGCCAACAGCTCCAGCTCATGGGACGAGGATTTCTCCAGGTTATCCAACACCGCCAGCACGTGTTCCGGTGCCTGCGGGCGCAGTTCTGCGATCAGCGATGCCAGCAGCTTGTGCCAGTGTTCGCTGCGTGGATAGACGCTGATGTCCAACGGCGGCTTGCCGCTGGCGGCGCTCTGGGTCAGCGTTTCGCCGAGATCCAGCTCCAGCGGATTATCGTGGCAGGCGTTGTTCTGCGCTTGCGCAATGCTGGCGGCAAAATTGAGATAGTCACCCAGCGGATGGTCTGCGGCCAGTTGCTGCAGACGTTCGGCTCGGCGGGTATAAAGGCTCTTCAAGTTGGCGAAAAGTAACGGCGGAATAGTTTCCGCCGTTGAAGACTTTTCACGCTGTGCCCCTAACTGCTCTTTAGGAACGATGCGGATACTCATCTGGGTTTGTCTTCCTGTTGTTTCTCGCGGACCTCACGGTACCAGCGCGGGTGATGCTTCTTGGCCCAGGCAGCCGGCACCCAACCTTCCACCATCGCGGTAATGGTGCCTTTTACCCACAACGCGGCGTAAATGTGCACCATAATCACGATGATCAACCCCACCGCTGCCAACGAATGCACCACCAACGCGATGCGGATCAGCGGAATGGAGAAGGAGGGGGCAAAGTATGGCCGCCAGATAACGATACCACTGGCCAGCAACAGCACCAGACTGATGATCGCCGCCCAGAATACGCACTTCTGACCGAAATTATAACGCCCAGTGTCACCCACTTCCTCATTCATGGCGATTTTGTGGATGTTTTTCGCCCAAACGATATCTTCCCGGTTGATCAGGTTGTGCTTCCAGTAGCGCAGGAACATCAGCAGGAACGCGACGAACATCAACACCCCGGTGAAGGGGTGAAGGATGCGTGCCAGCTGTGGCGTACCAAAGATATTCATCAGCCAGTTAAAGGACGGGAACAGGAATCCCAGCCCGCTGATGGCGGCAAAAATAAAGCAGAACGCCACAATCCAGTGGTTAATCCGCTCCGGCGCGCTGTAGCGCTGAATTGGCTTTTCCTTCCTCATTTGCGCGTCTCCTCATCATGATGCTCGTCCTTCGGATCCTGCTCTTCCTCTTCTTCAACGCGGTTTGGCCCCACGCCAACGTAGTGGAAGATACTGGCTGCGAAGGTGGCAGCAAACCCGATGGCAGCCAACGGCTTCCAGACCCCTTTCCAGAAGGTCACCGCCGGGCTGATGGTCGGGTTATCCGGTAAACCGTGATACAGCTGCGGTTTATCGGCGTGATGCAGTACATACATCACGTGAGTGCCGCCCACGCCAGCCGGATCGTACAGACCGGCATTCTGGTAGCCACGAGTTTTCAGTTCATCGACACGTTCCGCCGCGACATTTTTCATCGCTTCTTTGGTGCCGAAGTGGATCGCCCCGGTCGGACAGGTTTTCACACAGGCCGGTTCCTGGCCAACGCCAACGCGATCGACGCACAGGGTACATTTGTACACCCGATTGTCTTCCGCGTTCATGCGTGGCACGTCGAACGGGCAACCAGCGATGCAGTAGCCACAGCCGATGCAATGTTCGGACTGGAAATCGACGATGCCGTTAGCGTACTGGATGATGGCCCCTTCCGCCGGACAAGCCTTCAGGCAGCCCGGATCGGCACAGTGCATGCAGCCATCCTTGCGGATCAGCCACTCCAGCTTGCCGTGCTCCTCAACTTCCGAGAAGCGCATCACCGTCCACGATTTGGCGGTCAGATCGGCGGGGTTATCGTAAACCCCGACGTTATGCCCCACTTCATCGCGGATATCGTTCCATTCAGAACAGGCTACCTGGCAGGCTTTGCAGCCGATACAGGTAGTGACATCGATCAGCTTGGCCACTTCTTCCTGGTGATCGCGCGCACGCGGTGCCGGGGTGAAGCCATTGGTGGCGGATTTACGAATGATGTCTTGAGATTGCATTGCCATAATTCGTCTCCGTTACACCTTTTCCACGTTAACCAGGAACGCCTTGAACTCTGGCGTTTGCGTATTGGCGTCGCCGACAAACGGCGTCAGCGTGTTGGCGATAAAGCCTTTCTTCGCCACCCCTTCGTAACCCCAGTGGATCGGGATGCCGATGGTGTCGACGTCCTGGCCGTTCACCTGCAGAGTACGAATACGTTTGGTCACCACCGCCTTGGCCTTGATATAGCCACGGTTGGAGCTGACTTTGACCGTATCACCCTGCTTGATGCCTTTCTTCTCGGCCAGCTTCTCGCCAATTTCGATGAACTGCTCTGGCTGAGCGATAGCGTTGATCAACGCATGCTTGGTCCAGTAGTGGAAATGTTCGGTCAGACGATAGGTGGTACCGACATATGGGAACTTGTCGGATTTGCCCATCGCGGCCAGATCGTCTTTGAACACGCGCGCAGCCGGGTTGGACACCACGTTCGGGTGCAACGGGTTGGTACCGAGCGGCGTTTCAAACGGCTCGTAGTGTTCAGGGAACGGCCCTTCCGCCAGTTTGTCGAGGGCAAACAGGCGGCCCATGCCTTCCGGCTGCATGATAAACGGCCCGACGTCGCTGCCCGGTGCGGCGGCGCTGTAGTCCGGGATATCAACCCCGCCCCACTTGGCACCATCCCACTCCAGCAACTGGCGTTTGGCATCCCACGGTTTACCCGCTGGATCCGCAGACGCACGGTTATACAGAATGCGGCGGTTCAGCGGCCATGCCCAGGCCCAGCCCAGCGTGTTGCCAAGGCCAGAAGGATCGGCGTTATCACGGCGCGCCATCTGGTTGCCCGCTGGCGTCCAACTGCCTGCGAAGATCCAGCAGCCACTTGCCGTGGTGCCATCATCACGCAGGTGCGCGAAGGTACTGAGCAGTTCGCCTTTCTTCGCCAACACTTTGCCGTCTGGATCGAGGACATCCGCCAGCGCCCGGCCGTTGCTCTCCATCGCCACTTCTTCTGGCTTCGGATTTTCCGGGGTCAGGTAATCCCAGGACATGTTCAGCAACTGCTCAGGGACCGCACCGCCGTCACGGGTGTACATTTCGCGCAGACGCGTCAGCAGCCCCGCCAGAATTTCACCGTCGTTCAGCGCTTCCCCTGGGGCATCGGCCCCTTTCCAGTGCCATTGCAGCCAGCGGCCGGAGTTAACGATTGAACCGTTCTCTTCGGCAAAGCAGGTGGACGGCAGGCGGAACACTTCGGTCTGGATCTTCGATGGGTCAACGTCGTTGAACTCATCGTGGTTCTGCCAGAAGTTGGCGGTTTCGGTGTTCAACGGGTCGATGGTGACCAGGAACTTCAGCTTGGCCAGCGAGGCCACCACTTTGTTCTTGTTCGGGAATGAGGCAACCGGGTTAAAGCCCTGGCAGATATAGCCATTCACTTTCCCCTGCGACATCATCTCGAAATACTGCAGAACGTCGTAGCCTTTGTCCCACTTCGGCAACCAGTCAAAGCCCCAGCTGTTATCTTTCTGCGCTTTGTCGCCGTAGAAGCTCTTCATCATGCTGACGAAGAATTTCGGGTAGTTGCTCCAGTAGTTGACCTGGCCCGGCAGCAGCGCCTTCGGCGTGTTGGCTTTCAGGTAGGTCTCCAGATCGGCCTGCTTCTCGGAAGGCAGCGTCATGTAGCCCGGCAGGCTTTGTGACAGCAGACCCAGATCGGTCAGACCCTGGATATTGGAGTGGCCACGCAGGGCGTTCACACCACCACCTGCCATGCCCATATTGCCAAGCAGCAACTGGATCATCGCCATGGTGCGGATGTTCTGCGCACCGACCGAGTGCTGTGTCCAGCCCAGGGCGTAGAGGAACGAGGCCGTCTTGTCGTTGGCGCTGGTTTCGGCGATATATTCGCACACCTTGAGGAAGTCTTCGGTTGGCGTGCCGCAGATGTTGGTTACCACCTCTGGCGTATAACGGCTGATGTGCTTTTTCAGCAGGTTCCACACGCAGTTCGGATCCTGTAGCGTAGTATCACGCTTGGCGAAGCCGTTCTCGTCGAGTTGGTAGTTCCAGGTGGTTTTATCGTATTTGCGATTTTCCGCGTCGTAGCCGCTGAACAGGCCGTCGTCGAAGGCGAAGTCTTCCCGCACCAGCAGGCTAGCGTTGGTGTAGGCGTCCACGTATTCGCGGTTAATCTTGTTATTGGTGATCAGGTACAGCAAGACGCCCGACAGGAAGGCAATGTCGGTACCTGAACGGATAGGCGTGTAGAAATCCGCCACGGATGCAGTACGGGTAAAGCGCGGATCGATGACGATCAGCTTGGCTTTATTATGAATTTTGGCTTCCATCGCCCAGCGGAATCCCACTGGATGCGCTTCTGCCGCATTACCACCCATGACAATAACTAAGTCGGCGTTCTTGATATCAACCCAGTGGTTGGTCATCGCACCGCGACCAAATGTTGGAGCAAGACTTGCTACCGTTGGTCCGTGTCAGACACGCGCCTGGTTATCTACGGCAAGCATGCCGAGAGCGCGACTAAATTTTTGGGTCAGCATACCGGTTTCGTTGCTGGAGGCTGAAGCACACAGCATCCCGGTAGAGAGCCAACGGTTTACCGTTACGCCAGCGGCGTTGGTAGCTTCGAAGTTGGCATCGCGGTCTTCTTTCATCAGTTTGGCGATGCGGGTGAAGGCGTCGTCCCAACTGATGCGTTGCCACTTGTCTGAGCCTGGAGCGCGATATTCAGGGTATTGGAGACGGCTTTCGCTGTGGATGAAATCCACCAGACCTGCCCCTTTCGGGCACAGTGCACCACGGTTTACCGGGTGGTCTGGATCCCCTTCGATATGGAAGATGCTCTCTTTGGCGTTTTTGGCGCCATCACCAAGGCTGTACATCAACAGCCCACAGCCGACGGAACAATACGTGCAGGTATTACGGGTTTCACGGGCGCGCAGCAACTTGTACTGCCGGGTTTCCGCCAATGCCACCGCCGGGCTAAAGCCCAGTGCGGCTACCGTGGTTCCTGCCATACCGCCAGCGCAGATCTTAAAGAACTGCCTTCTGCTGACCTGCATGGGGGGTCTCCTTTCTCTCTCGTGTTGTCACATTGTTTCAAATGACGCTTTCCCCCTCAAAGCGGGAAGCGCTAAAATCACTATTCTTATGTGGGTATTGGCCAAATGGGCCGCAACGGCGCCGCAATAATACCATAGCAGGCGTAGGGTTGTTACAAACAGGTGCCAGGAAAGTGAACAAAATTAACCAAGAGCAGCCCACAAATGTGAACGAGCTCACGGGCCTGATCCAGGCTCCGGTGTACCAGCGCGGGCAACTGACCACCACAGAGCAAGATTGGCTCGCCGAAGAGGTGCCGGTCGCGCTGGTGTATAACGGTATTTCTCACGTGGTGATGATGTGTACGCCAAAGGATCTGGAGGCGTTCGCCCTCGGTTTTTCCCTCTCGGAAGGGATTATCGACTCGCCACGGGATATCTTCAGTATAGAGGTTAATCCCACCTGCAACGGCATGGAAGTACAAATCGAGCTTTCCAGCCGCCGTTTTGCCGGGCTGAAGGAGCGCCGCCGGGCGATGGCGGGCCGCACAGGCTGCGGCGTTTGTGGCATTGAACAGCTGGCGGATATCTTCCGGCCGGTCACACCATTGCCCTTTACCCAGACCTTCTCTTTGGCCAATCTCGATCGCGCCCTCAGCCAGTTGCGCCAGGTGCAGAACGTCGGCCAGTTGACGGGTTGCACCCATGCCGCTGGCTGGATCTCACCACAAGGTGAACTGCTGGGGGGCTGCGAGGACGTTGGCCGCCATGTGGCGCTAGACAAGATGATCGGCATACGCGCCAAACAGGGCTGGCAGCAAGGGGCAATCCTGGTTTCCAGCCGGGCCAGCTACGAGATGGTGCAAAAATCCGCCATGTGCGGTGCCGAAATCCTGTTCGTGGTTTCTGCCGCTACCTCACTGGCAGTGGAAATCGCCGAGCGCAGCAACCTGACATTGGTTGGCTTTAGCAAGCCAGGCCGGGCAACGGTGTTTACTCATCCGCAGCGTATTACTGATTAACCCCTAAACCACACAGTCTGTAGGGCATTGATAATCATTTTCAATATCATTTAATTAATTATAATGCATCATACTGCTTACGCGGTGCTCACATTTTGCGCCGCCCTACACTACTGGAGATGATGATCATGAGTTATTCACTGCCATCCCTGCCTTACGCATACGACGCACTAGAACCGCATTTCGACAAGCAGACGATGGAAATCCATCACACCAAACACCACCAGACCTACGTCAACAACGCCAACACCGTGCTGGAAGCGTACCCTGAGCTGGCTTCGCTGAGCGTAGAAGAGCTGATCCAGGATCTGGATAAAGTCCCTGCAGACAAGCGCACCTTTATGCGCAACAACGCAGGCGGCCACGCTAACCACAGCCTGTTCTGGAAAGGCCTGAAAATCGGCACCACGCTGGGTGGCGATCTGAAAGCCGCTATCGAGCGCGATTTCGGCAGCGTAGAGAAATTCCAGGAAGAGTTCGAGAAAGCCGCCGCCACCCGTTTCGGTTCTGGCTGGGCTTGGCTGGTGCTGAAAGGCGACAAACTGGCCGTGGTATCTACCGCTAACCAGGACAGCCCGCTGATGGGCGAAGCCGTCTCCGGCGCTTCAGGCTTGCCAATCGTTGGCCTGGACGTGTGGGAACACGCTTACTACCTGAAATTCCAGAACCGTCGCCCTGACTACATCAAGGCATTCTGGAACGTAGTGAACTGGGACGAAGCGGCCAAACGCTTCGCCGAAGCCAAGAAATAATTTGGCGTTCCCCTATGGATTTCGAGTTGCAGCTAGGCGACAAGCTTACTCATCCCCAGGAGCTTACTTTTAGTAAGTGACTGGGGTGACAAATCTGTCGGGAACAGATTTGAACGCTGTACACAGCGGCCCCGAAGGGGTGAGGTCCATGGATGGGCCGAATAGCTATGTGCAGGTAACAACGCTGCAGCTTGAAAGACGACGGGGATATCTCTGATGATGCCCGCTGATGCGGGTATCTTTTTGCCTATTTGCCGCTAAAGTTTAACCGCCCGTTGCCGATGCTTTGTTCAATTGTCTAACGCCTAAAGAGGGATAAATCATGGCGGCATTGAAAGCTTTGGCAGGAAAAATCGTTCATCTCACCGTAGGTAAAAAACTCGGACTCGGATTCTCTCTGATGTTGATACTGGCGATCGTTATCGCTGGCACCGGGATAACCTACCTCAATCTTATCGAATCACGCAGCGACCGCATCGATTTCAGCTATCAGCTGACGGGCGAAATCAGTCAGGCTAAATACACCCGCGCCATGTTTAGCCAAAATTACAATACCGACTACCTTGAACGTAACCGCAAACATATCGAGAACGCGTTGCAGCTGGCCAGCCACGCGCAAAACCTGAATTGGGATGAGCAAAGCCGCAAGGATCTGGAGCTCTTGGTGGTGTTGCTGGGTAACTATGAGCAACAACAGAAAATGTTTGCCAAAGCCGTGGTGGATAAAGACGCGGTGCGAGCCAGTTGGAACATGTCTGAAGTGCAAGACAGCCTGAGCCAGGTTGAACGCCAACTGGGTGCTACCGATCTGCAACTGGCGTTTACCCAGTTGAACCAGAAGCTGACCCAGATCCGCTACTATGCCCGTGGCCTGGTGCTGCAACCCAATCGCGATTCTGAAACCCCATTGCTCAGCGCTATCGATGACGCCCGCAATGCCGCCAACACGCTCAGCCAACGCCTGAATGAGTCACAGCGCCCGTTGCTCCAACCTCTGTTGAGCGTGCTTGACGAGTATAAAGACCACATCGCGGCCTACCTGCCCGCCGTTGAGAATGAGATCAAGATCAGTAAACAGCTCGGCGGCTACGCTGACGAGATCGGCACGCTGGTTAACAATTTCATGAAGGATGAGTTGACGCAGACCCATAACAATATCAATACCGCACAGTGGCAGATGGGGATCACCACGGCGATCGCCATTCTTGCAGGCCTGCTGATATCATGGCGTATCACGTTACAAATCACCCGCCCGCTGCACAGCACATTGATGCTGGCAGAACGCATTGCCAAAGGTGATCTACGCCAGGCGCAAACCAGCACTCGCCGCGATGAGCTGGGCCAGTTGCTTAACGCCGTCGCCGCCATGAGCCAGAACCTGCGCGATATGATTGAGAAAATCCAGATGGGGGTCAGCCAGGTCTCCACCGCCGCTGGGGAAATCGCTGCGGGCAATACCGATCTCTCTTCACGTACCGAACAGCAGGCTGCCGCGGTGGAAGAAACCGCCGCCAGTATGGAACAGCTCACCGCTACGGTGAAGCAGAATGCCGACAACGCCCATCACGCCAACCAGCTGGCGACCGATGCCTCACAAACCGCACAGCAGGGCGGCAAACTGGTTAACAACGTCGTTAGTACCATGCGGGATATTTCCAACAGTTCGCAGCGGATCGCCGAAATTACCACCCTGATCAACGGCATTGCCTTCCAGACCAATATCCTGGCCCTGAACGCCGCCGTAGAGGCCGCCCGGGCAGGCGAGCAAGGGCGTGGTTTCTCGGTTGTCGCCAGCGAGGTGCGTAATCTGGCTCAGCGTAGTGCCCAGGCGGCGAAAGAAATCGAAGGGCTGATCACCGAGTCGGTCAGCCGGGTACAGAGCGGTACCGCTCTGGTGGAAGACACCGGCAACACCATGGAACAAATCGTCCGCTCGGTCACTCACGTGCGCGATATCATGGCGGAAATAGCTGCCGCCTCCGACGAACAGACCAGAGGCATCGCGCAGATTGGCCAGGCCATCGTGGAAATGGATCACACCACGCAGCAAAACGCCGCGCTGGTGGAAGAGTCTGCCGCCGCCGCCGATTCGCTGGAAGAGCAGGCCGAGATGCTGCTGCAAAGCGTCTCGGTATTCCGTCTGGCGGATAAGGCTGCGCCAGTGGAGGCGAAAGCCACCCAGCTCAAATCGCCATCGATGGCTAAACCGAGCACCAGCGCCGAAGACAACTGGACGACCTTCTAACCCCTCCGCCCGCCCGGTGATCTCCGGGCGGGTTATTCTGTTCCTCCCCCTCGACTCAGGCTATGCTAGACGGCATTAACTAGCGTGAATGGAGGCTAGCATGCACCACCCAGACGTCTATCTCGGTTCGATTCAACCTTATGAAGGTGGCCGCCCCAGCGCTATCGCCAAACGCCTGGTGGAGGGCACGCTGAAGCTTACCCCCTTGGGTCTGGCAGGCGATGAGCAGGCAGAAAAAAGCTACCATGGCGGGCCTGACCGCGCCCTTTGCCACTACCCGCGCGAGCATTACGACCACTGGCGTGAACAGTTCCCCACTCAAGCTGAACAGTTCTGCGCGCCAGCCTTTGGTGAGAATATTTCTACTCTCGGCCTGACCGAACATAACGTGTTTATGGGGGATATTTTCCGCTGGGGCGAAGCGCTGATCCAGGTAACCCAACCGCGCTCTCCGTGTTTCAAGCTCAACTACCATTTCGCTATCGACGATATTTCGGTGCTGATGCAGCAAACCGGCCGCTGTGGCTGGCTGTACCGCGTGGTGTCGGCCGGAGCCGTCAGTGGCGACCAACCGCTGGAACTGGTGACCCGTAATAGCGATGTTTCCGTCGCACAAGCGATCGGCATCGCCTGGCACATGCCGTTCGATGAAGAACAATACCGTCGTTTACTGTCGGTCGCGGGTCTGTCGGCCAGCTGGAGCAAAACTATGCTGACGCGCATCACCAGCGGCAAAATCGAAGACCTCAACCGCCGTCTGCTTGGCCGTTAACCGGCGCCAGGCAGAAGACATCCATCGACCTGGATTAGGGAGTTGCGCTATGGCTACATCACCTCATTCCATTCATCACGCGGCTGCGGCTGGTTATCAGGCCAATGCGGATCGCTACGTTTTAGGCCGCCCGGATTATCCGGCGGAGATCGCCGATTGGCTGCGTGAGGTACTCGATCTACAGCCCGGTAAGACCGTTATCGATCTGGGTGCTGGCACCGGCAAGTTCACTCCGCGCCTGCTGGAGACCGGTGCCAACGTCATCGCCGTTGAACCGGTGGCGCAGATGCTGGAAAAACTGGCGGCAGCATTTCCTCAGGTGAAAACGCTGGCAGGTACCGCCGAATCTCTCCCGTTGCCGGATGAATCGGTGGATGCCGTGGTGTGCGCGCAGTCCTTTCACTGGTTTGCTACGCGTCAGGCGTTGGCGGAAATTCAGCGCGTGCTGAAACCCGGCGGCAAGCTTGGCCTGGTGTGGAATATGCGCGATGCGCGGGTTGGCTGGGTACGCAAACTCAATCAGATAGTCGATCGCCACGAAGGGGATGCGCCACGTTTTTATACCGGTGAATGGCGCAGGCTGTTTCCTTACCCGGGTTTTGCCCAGCTACAGGAGCAGGTGTTTATGCTGGGGCATAGCGGAGCGCCGGAGGATGTGATTTATAACCGTGTGCGATCCACCAGCTTTATCGCCGCGTTGCCGCAACGGCAGCAGGAACAGGTGATCGAACAGATCCGCCAGTTGGTGGCAGAGGAAGAGGAGCTGCGGGGGAAGGAAACGCTCACGGTGCCTTACCAGACCTGCGCGTTCTCTACGACCAAGGCCTGAGCATGCCCCTCACCCTAACCCTCTCCCACAGGGAGAGGGGACCGATCGAGTTAGGCTGAAAGTATCGTGACTCTTCATCAGAGCCGGCTGATTCACCTTGGTTGAGGAGGCGATCGCGGTTGCTGAGATTACCACCGTTCTCTCAACAGAGCAGGTGCTATCCGCTCCCACAGGGCTGAGGGGACTGATCGAGTTAGGCTGAAAGTATCGTGACTCTTCATCAGCACCGGCTGATTCACCTTGGTTGAGGAGGCGATCGCGGTTGCTGAGATTACCACCGTTCTCTCTACAGAGCAGGAGCTATCCGCTCCGAAGGAGAGGGGACCGATCGAGTTCGTTAATTGCTTTGCGTAATACCTTGCCTTTCTTGTTTTGCCCCCCTACTTTCCGAAGTTACGCGGACTAACTACGCGCTCGGGACAGCTCCCTCTCCCTGTGGGAGTGGGTTGGGGTGAGGGGGAAATCAGAACGCTTTTTTGGCGTAACCGGTAACCACTTTCAGGCCCATCTCGCGGCCAAGAGCGGTCATTGGATGTACCACGATCAGGCCACGGGCGCTTTTCTTCAGCGTGCCCATATCCGCCTGCTCTTTCTTGGTGATCTCACGGCTGAATGGCAGCTGGCTCAACTTTTGCGCTTCCGCACTCAGTTTTTCCACGCGCACGTTTTTCAGGCGCTCAATCTCGGTCTTCAGCTTCTCTTTTTCTTTGAGATGTTGCGCAATCAGGTCGGTGTTACCCTGCTGGATCACCACGGTGTCTTTGTGGTTCAGTGCGTCCAGCAAATCGCTCAGGCGCTTAATCTCGGCTTTTTCTTTCTCTTTCATCGTCTCTGGCCTGTTTTGTTCTATGGCGTAAAAAATATTTCGCTAGTGTAGCAAAATGCACGGCAGGTTACTCCTCACCTTGCGCAATTCCCGCAGGCAGGCCGCTCATCTCGCAGGCTTTTGCCCCCACCCGCGCCAGCGCCTGGGTATAACGGGCGTTAAATGGATAGCAGCATGAGAGCCGCAGCCCATTATGATAACGCCCACTTGGAGAATATAGCGTACCCGGCGTCAGACAGATCTGCTCATCCAGCAACTGATGGAACAGCGCTACCGTGTCCACCCCTGTTGGGAACTCCACCCAGAATACAAACCCACCGGCAGGTTGGGTAGCCCTTGTCCCACGCGGGAAATGGCGGGCAATCAGCGCTCTGGCCTCTTCCACCTGCGCCGCATAGCGTTTGCGCAAATTGCGCAGATGATGATCGTATCCCCCCGCCTCCAGGAACATGGCCAGCGTCTCTGACAGCAAATGCGACTCCGACATCGAAGACACCGCCTTCAGCTTGCGCAGCGCCTCACTGAACCGCCCGCCGACCACCCAGCCGATGCGGAAATCCGGTGCCAGCGTTTTGGTGAAGCTGGAGCAAAACAGCACCCAACCATCGCTATCGAACGCCTTCACCGCTGGACTGAGCGCGCTGCCAAATTGCAGCTCGGCATACAGCCCATCCTCGATCAGTGGCACTTGATGATCGTTCATCAGGCGTGCCAGCCGTTTTTTCGACGCCAGCGGCATGGTGCAGCCCAGCGGATTCTGTATCGTCGGCATGGCGATGACCGCATTCAGCCGTTTCTCCTGCAGCAGCAACTCCAGCGCATCCAGCGACAGGCCATGCTGGGGGTCGGTGGGGATCTCCAACGCTTTCAGCCCCAGGCTGGCAAGCAGCGGCAACAGGTAAAAATAGGTCGGCGACTCCAACCCCACGCAGTCGCCCGGCTTGGTGGTCACCCTGAGCGCCAGCTGCAAGGCT
This sequence comes from Serratia sp. 3ACOL1, assembly GCF_003668775.1. Classification (NCBI taxonomy): domain Bacteria; kingdom Pseudomonadati; phylum Pseudomonadota; class Gammaproteobacteria; order Enterobacterales; family Yersiniaceae; genus Serratia; species Serratia sp. 3ACOL1. The sequence goes on from NZ_CP033055.1 coordinate 4,361,442, forward strand.
TCCATGCAACCGTGCGTCAGCGTGATGTCACTCGGCTCCAGCAACATGCCCAACGTCATCGAGCGCCGGGCAATCTGCTGGCGCAACCGCAGGCTACCCGGCGGCAAGGCGTATTGGCCTATCAGATTGGGCTGGCGGCGTAACTGCGATGACAACATCCGCCCCAGCTTGCCACCGGGATAAAAATCCACGGTTTGCGGGCAAGCAAGCGACAAATTGGTGAAGGCCGGGTTCTGTTGGGCGGCGAAAACCGTATCGATCAGGGCCAGCACATCATCCGCTGGTTGTTCAACCCGGTTGCTGGGTGCCGACGCCGTTTTCAACGCAGGCAAGGTCGCCCGCACGTAAAAGCCAGACTGTGGCCGTGCCTCGATCAGCCCCCGGTCTTCCAACTGGCGATAGGCTGCCACCACGGTATTGATGCTGACGCTGTGGCTCTGTGCGCAGCTGCGCACCGAAGGCAGGCGGCTACCGGGCGGTAAAGTGCCACGGTGGATAGCGGCCGCCAATGTCTCCGCCAGTTGCAGGTAGCGGGTTTCCGGGATCTCGTCGAGCAGGGTCACAATTTCTCTCCAGGCAATGGGTACAGTTAGAAATTAGCGCAACTGTAACCATGACAATAACTGATTTCTGGTTCTGTCACCATCACCCCCACAGCCCTTATGCTGGTGATCACCCCCAATCATGTATGGAAAACCTTATGCTGGACTCTGCTTTTATCAGTTACGTGACTGTGATGTCGATTACCCCTGGCCCCAATAACCTGCTGCTGGCTTCGTCCGGCGTCAATTTCGGCCTGCGGCGTACCCTGCCGATGGTGTTTGGTATCAGCCTGGGCTGCGCAACACAGTTAGCCCTCACCACGCTATTGCTGGCGCTGATCCTGAACTGGGCCGATACCATCCGCTTTCCGCTGGCGGTAATGGGCTGTGCGTACCTGCTGTGGCTATCGTGGAAACTGTATAAGGCGGCCTCACCGGATGCTAAACAGCAGGCGCGGCCAATGCACTTTATCGGCGGAGCCTTGTTCCAGGCGGTGAACCCGAAAGCCTGGCTGATGGCCATCAACGTGGCAATCCTGTTCACGCCTCATGAGGGAGCGTCGCTGCATCAAACGTTGTTAACCATCGCAGGCTTCACCGCGGTGAATATCCCCTGCATCTTGATTTGGGCGTTGATGGGCGATCGGTTACGCCACGCTCTGCGTGTGACCTGGAAACTGCGGTTATTTAACGGTGTGATGGCGGGCTTAATGGCAGCAACCGCGTTATGGCTGCTGTTTGACGAGTGGCGGACGCTGATGGCTTAAGGCTTTTGAGCACCGAGCGGGGAGAGCCGGGAGGGCTGCTTGGCGCCAATTTCCGCCAGCAGCTCGGTAATCGACAGCACCATGGTGGAACGCACCATCTGCTGGTAACGCTGGTGTTGCATGGCGATCAACGATTCATCCGCCTCGCCGGGCTGTAGAAAAGTGGGGACCGGCGGCAAAGCGCTGACGCAGTGGAGCTCCCCGAAGGGGCCGAGTATCTCATCATCAATAAAGCGATATTCCGAACCGTCGTGGTTCAGCTCTTCACGCATCGCCATCAGCAGTTCGGCATCTTCGTATTCGTGGCGGGAAATCACCCCCAGCCCGTACATCAGCTTCAGACGAACCGAAAGTTCACCAAGCGGCCCGGCACCGGACAACAGAGGTTCGACGGCATATTTCACCGCATAGTCATCTTTACGGAAGACCTGCACCACCAGGACGTTAAGCGCTTCTGCCAGCAGCTCGACCGCTGCGATCAGAAAACTGCGCACCGTCTTGCCAGCGTTCAGCTTTTCCAGAACCTTGTTTTCGAATGCCTGTGTCTCGATCATCTTCGCTTTTCGAATCGCGTGGGTGGTGTGATCACTCGGGCGCTCCCCGTTAACCGCAGGGAGTGAGCCCGAATGGGGGGCAAAGACGCCTTGCCCCCTCACCCTACCCCTTATCCGTGGGGAAAGGGAATGGGTTTGCTTACACTGATTTGATATCACAGCGTTTACTGCAAGGCGTTATACACAGCAACCGCCTCTTCCACAACCTTGCTGTCGGCCGGTAAACCGGAAATTTGCGCCAGCGCGGCTTTTGGACCCAGTTTTGTCAGCAAGTCTACCAGTTCTTGTGCCTGTGGATCCTGCTCGCTGCGGTAGCTCATGGCGGCGGCGATCCCCTTGATCAGGTTGGCGTGCGGCAAGCCGTATTCCAACGTGCCCAACAGCGGCTTGATCAGGCGATCGCCCGCGCTCAGTTTGCGCAGCGGCTGACGGCCCACTCGCTCTACGTCATCGTGCAGATACGGGTTTTCGAAGCGTGACAGGATTTTGTTGATATAGGCAGCATGCTTGTCGGCGTCAAAACCGTAGCGCTTGATCAGCACCGCACCACTCTCTTCCATCGCCCCTTTGACCACCTGGCGGATGACCGGATCGAGGATCGCATCACGAATGGTCAACAGCTTGGCGCGCTGGCCCAGGTAGGCGGTGATCGCATGGCCGGTATTGAGGGTAAACAGCTTACGTTCAACAAATGCCATCAGGTTGTCGGTCAGTTCCATGCCGGCGATGGCTGGCGGTTGCCCCTTGAATTGGGTCTGATCGACGATCCACTCGCTGAAGGTTTCTACCGTCACTTCCAGGGGATCGTTGCTGCCCGCCTCGGCTGGCGGCACGATACGGTCTACGGCGGAATCAACAAAACCGATATGCTGCTCAACCCAGGTCTGTTCATCCTGTGGCAGCGCGTCGAACACGTGCTGTTTGAGCTGGCTGGTACCACGCACCATGTTTTCACAGGCGATGATATTCAGCGGTTGAGTATTGCCTTGCTGATGGCGCAGGATCAGGCCTTTGGCGATAGTCCCGGCAATTCTGGCGAGGATCTGCGGACCAACGGCGGTCGTGACGATATCGGCCTGGGCAATCAGGGCCACCGCCTCTTCGCTTCCGCTGTTAACGGCACTGACGTTATTCACCTCTTCAACGCGCGCTTGCTCACCCACCACATGTACCTGGTAGCTTTTGCGTTGGTTCAACGCGTCCAGCACCGTCTGGTTAACGTCAGCAAAAGTCAGTTCGGCGTGCGCGTCGGCAAGCAGTTTGCCAATAAAGCCACGGCCAATATTGCCGGCTCCGAAGTGTAATGCTTTCATATTCCACCCTTTCTTAATGTAGAAAGGTGCAGCAAGCTGCACCCTTTAAAATAATTCTGTTATCAGGCCTTCTTGCCGCCCAGCAAATCCAACACTTCCTGGACGCTGGTGGTATTCGCCAGCCGCTCGATGACGGTTTCATCATCCAACGCATTGGTCAGGCTGGTGATCACCTGGATATGCTCGTTGTTACGCGCCGCGATACCGATAACCAGACGCGCCACCTCATCCTCTTCGTCACCGAAACGTACGCCCTGCGGATACTGGCAGAACACCACGCCGGTACGCAGCACGCGGTCTTTGGCTTCAATGGTGCCATGCGGCACGGCAATGGATTCGCCCAGGTAGGTAGAAGTCAGCTTTTCACGTTCCAACATGGCCGGAACATACTCTGGCTCGACATAGCCGCCCTTCACCAGTTGCTCACCGGCAAAGCGAATGGCCTGCTCTTTATCAATGGCCTGCAAGCCGAGGAACACGTTGCTTTCACCCAGTTTAAACAGGTTCTGTTCGCTGGCGTCAAAGCTGTCATCCAGGGTGGAGATAACCTTCTGCTGGGTTTCGCTGGTCTTGTTAGCGGCCACCAGGCGAGCGGTCAGATCGCTGTACAGATGGCTGTCCAGGAAGTTGGTCAGCGAGATGTGCTGGGCCTGCGGCGCATGGCGCATCGCACGCTCGGTCAGATCGCGGTGAGTGATCACCAGATCCACATCTTCCGGCAGGCTGTTGATCGCGCTGTTAGTTACGGAGATATTCTTCAGCCCCGCGTCCGCCACTTTCTTGCGTAGCACGCCAGCACCCATGGCGCTGGAACCCATACCCGCATCGCAAGCCACGATGATTTTACGCACGGTGCTCAGATCGCCGTCTACGGCTGCGTTTACCGCGGCACCGCCTTTAGACTGGGCTTTCATGTCCTGGATACGGCGGGTCGCTTCTTCCAGATCGTCTTCCTCTTTCACTTTTGAGGTTTTCAACAGGAAGGCTGAAACCACGAAGGAGACCACGAACGCCGCAAATACCGCCGCCAGGTTAGCGAAGTAGGCGCCTTTTGGCGTCATCGCCAGCACCGCCAGGATAGAGCCAGGGGAAGCAGGAGATACCAGGCCGCCGTTCAGCAGGGTCAGGGTGAATACGCCGGTCATACCGCCCAGAATAACCGCCAGGATCAGGCGTGGATTCATCAGCACGTATGGGAAGTAGATTTCGTGGATACCACCCAGGAAGTGGATGATCGCCGCACCGCCAGCAGACTGCTTGGCACTACCACGGCCGAAGAACATATAGGCCATCAGCACGCCCAAACCTGGGCCTGGGTTGGCTTCGATCAGGAAGAAGATCGATTTACCGGTTTCCGTCGCCTGCTGGATGCCCAGCGGTGAGAAGATACCGTGGTTGATGGCGTTGTTCAGGAACAGGATTTTCGCCGGTTCAACGAAGATCGAGGTCAATGGCAGCAGGTTGTTGACCACCATGATATGCACGCCAGCCGCCAGCACTTTAGATATCGCTTCGACCAATGGCCCGATACCCATAAAGGCCAGGATTGCCAACAGCATACCGATGATGCCTGCGGAGAAGTTGTTGACCAACATCTCGAAGCCGCTTTTGATCTTGCCGTCAACCCAACGGTCAAAGTGCTTGATCGCCCAGCCGCCCAACGGGCCTGCAATCATGGAACCGAGGAACATCGGCATGTCTGCACCGACGATCACGCCCATGGTGGTGATGGCACCGACCACGCCGCCACGCTCGCCGCCCACCAGTTTACCGCCGGTATAACCGATCAGCAGTGGCAGCAGGTAGGTGATCATTGGCCCAACCAGCTTGGCTAACGTCTCGTTTGGCAGCCAGCCGGTAGGAATGAATAGCGCAGTGATGATACCCCAGGCGATGAATGCGCCAATGTTGGGCATCACCATATTACTCAGGAAACGGCCAAAGTTTTGCACTTTAACCTTGATGTCTGGTGAAAACATAAACACACCCCTATTGTTACGCGCTGACAATAAGAGCGCGCGATAATTGTTGTAACGTTCTAGCCCTGTTGATGCTGTTTGCGAAACGGACTCTACCACGCTCTTTTTACTACGCGAACTTCACGGAATTTTTGTGATCACCATCACTAACATTGCCCCTATACCCCGGTGTATTTAGTGATATACATCACACTTATGCGGTGTAAAAAAAATACAACGAGAAGATATACCGGCCAAATGCACCAAAAACGTGACCATCGTCACACTTTAAACCTTGCTGTTTGTTTTTGAAATGTGACAAGAATCACAATTTATTTTACATCCGACCACCGGGCCGTGGCCTGAAATGACATCTTCCCTGTGAGCATCCACTCCGTCGGGAAATAACCATGGCGTGGATGAAAGAAAACTACATTAAGAGATGTGATGAATAAGTGAAGTGTAGTACAGAAGTGCGTGGGAGTATTTTGGTGAGCGTTCAAGGCAGTTGCTCCGCCAAACAATGCCGGGCCAGTGAACGCATCCACCGCCCGGCAGAAATAACCCTACCGGCATGGCGGTAGAGGTCAAGCGGCAACCAAACGCTTTAGCTGCGAAGTATCGACTGCTTTTTTGGCGATCCACAGGCTGTAATTATCCTGCAGGTTTAGCCAGAATTCAGGGGAACTGCCCAGCACTATGGACAACTTCACCGCCATCTCAGGGCTAACAGCCGCATTCCCTGCGACCAAGCGCTGTGCGGTGGAGGGTGCCACCATCAACGCCCTGGCAAATACGCGGATACCAACACCCAGTTCTTCCAGCGTTTCAGCGATGATCTCGCCCGGATGCGGGGGGTTATGCATAGCCATTAGTGATAATCCTCATAGTTGACGATATAAGCATCACCGTCGATAAATTCAAACGTGATGCGCCAGTTGCCTGTTACGGTTATTGACCACTGCCCGGCACGGTCACCCGACAATGGGTGAAGTTGATAGCCAGGGCGGTTGATATCACTGATGTCCTTTGCTGCATCAATTACACCAAGCCTCAGACGAATTTTACCGATCTGTTGAGTATTGATGCCAGCCGTAGAGCCTTTCTCAAAAAACTGTCGCAATCCCTTGTGCTTAAAACTCTTAATCATAAGAATGCTCCATCACCCTCGTTGCGCAACACGAAACATTATACAACCTGTTTCGTATTACGCAACACCCTAATATCCGTGAAGAGGTGGGATCGCAGCGCCAGACAGCATGCATGAAGCTTGGTATTCGGTTAATAGACTTGAGGAAAGATTAAACCATCGAGAGGTGAGGCGATAAATATATTATATATCAGTAAATTAAAAAGGGCCGAACAAGTTCGACCCCCTACAGTTCCAGCAACATTGCCAATCTGAATATTGCTTAACGCTACTGCATTACCGCCAGCACTGTTTTCTGTGCGTTCAGCAAGTCCTGCTGCTTGGCCACCAGATTGGACATCATGGTGTTGTACTGCGTCGCCTGCTGCTGGGTACGGAACTGCACACCGCCGTTGTTGAAGCTGACCTGATTGCCCTGGGCCTGCAGGAAATCCCCTACCTGTACCAGATCTTGGACAAAACCGGCGGTGGTTGGGATCGCTGGCATCAGCGCATTGGCCGGTGCGGTAACAATCTTGTCATACACCTGGTTGTATACCGCTTTCAGATCGTCCGGCTGTTTCAGCGCCACACGAGCAGTATCCGCCTGCGCCTTGGCAGTCTGGATCTGCTGGCCCAGCAGGTTTAATGCGCCGATCGACTGTTGCAGGCTATCGCGCTTGCTCATGTAGTCCTGCGCGGTGCGGATCTGATTAACCTGCTCCAGCGCCGGGGTCAGGCTGGCGTCCACCGACTTCGTCAATTGCTGGGAAAAGCCCACCAGAATGGCGTAATCGCCGGTATAAGCACCGAATTTCTGTTTCTGATCTTCGCTCAACGTCGGGATATGTACGCCACTGCGCATGACCGTATTCTGTAAGTAATCAACGAATGCCTTGCGCTGCTCCGGCTCTTTATCGCCGCAGGCGGTCAGTTGCATAACCACCAACAATGCCAACACCGGTGCCAGCCAACGCGCGAAACTTCTGCTCTGGATCCCTACAGCCATGTGACATAACTCCTGTTATAAACGTGTCTTTTATCAGATTCCATGCCGTCTGCCGCCCTCCGTGCGTCTAAAGAATAGATCAACTGCCAGCGATACGAAATGTGATTATACGAGGTACTCAGAATAACTCACCGTTGCGCGGCCGCCATCAGAGAAGAAAAAGCGCCCGCAGGCGCTTTTTCTTGGGCTTTACACCATTATTGCAGTACGGAGATATCCGCGACCTGCAGGAACAGTTCACGCAGCTTGCTCAGCAGCGTCAGGCGGTTCACACGCACCGCTTCATCTTCGGCCATCACCATCACGCCGTCGAAGAACGCATCCACGGTTTCACGCAGTGCGGCCAGTTCTACCAGCGCTTCCTGGTAGCGGCCTTCGGCGAAGAACGGCTCCAGCTTATCGCGCAGCACCACCAAGTGGGTTGCCAACTTCAGCTCGGCCGGTTCTTTCAATACCGAAGCGTGGACGTGGTCCAGCAGCGTATCGTTGGATTTGGCCAGGATATTGGAAACACGCTTGTTGGCAGCCGCCAATGCCGCTGCAGCTTCCAGCGTACGGAAATGCGTCACCGCTTTTACCCGCGCATCGAAGTCGGCTGGCTTGGTTGGGCGACGTGCCAATACGGCCTGGATGGTATCCACCGCATGGCCTTCTTCCTGATACCAGGCACGGAAACGGCCCAGCATAAAGTCGACAACCTCATCCACCACCTTGGCGTTGGTCAGCTTGTCACCATACAGGCGGACGGCCTCTTCGGTGAGGGTTTGCAGATCCAGCGGCAGGTTTTTCTCAACGATAATACGCAGCACGCCCAGCGCAGCACGGCGCAGCGCGAACGGGTCTTTATCGCCTTTTGGATGTTGCCCGATGCCGAAGATCCCGGCCAGGGTGTCCATCTTGTCGGCAATCGCCAACGAGCAGGCCACCAACGATTGCGGCAGTTCATCACCGGCAAAACGTGGTTGGTACTGTTCGTTCAACGCGACTGCAACGTCTTCGGCTTCACCGTCGTGGCGCGCATAGTGCATGCCCATGACGCCTTGGGTGTCGGTGAATTCGAACACCATGTTGGTCATCAGATCGCACTTCGACAGTAGCCCCGCACGCGTAGCGTGGTTGACGTCTGCCCCGATCTGGCCAGCAATCCAGCCCGCCATGGCCTGGATACGGTCGGTCTTGGCGCGCAGGGTGCCCAGTTGCTGTTGGAACAGCACGGTTTCCAGACGCGGCAGGTTGTCTTCCAGGCGTTGCTTGCGGTCGGTATTGAAGAAGAATTCGGCATCTGCCAGACGCGGGCGCACCACCTTCTCGTTACCAGAGATGATTTGCTGCGGATCTTTCGATTCGATATTGGCGACGAAGATAAAGTTCGGCAGCAGTTTGCCCGCGGCGTCATACACCGGGAAATACTTCTGATCGCCCTTCATGGTGTACACCAGCGCTTCCGCCGGCACCGCCAGGAACTTCTCTTCGAACTTGGCGGTCAGCACCACTGGCCATTCGACCAACGAGGTAACCTCTTCCAGCAGGCTCTCGCTCAGATCGGCTTTACCGCCAATCTGCTGCGCAGCCAACTCGGCATCACGCTTGATCAAGGATTTACGGGTTTGATAATCCGCCACCACTTTGCCGCGTTCCAACAGGATCTGCGGGTATTGATCGGCGTTATCGATGGTGAATTCGGCTTCACCCATAAAGCGGTGGCCGCGAATAGTGCGGGCAGAGTCGATACCCAGCACGGTGCCAGGGATCAGTTCTGCACCCAGCAGCAGGGTCACGGTATGCACAGGGCGGACGAACTGGGTTTCTTTATCGCCCCAGCGCATCAGTTTCGGGATTGGCAGCTTGGACAGCGCGGTGCTCACCATACCGGCCAGCAGTTGCTGGGCAGATTGGCCTGGCACATGGGCGCGATACAGCAGCCATTCGCCTTTATCGGTCACCAGACGCTCGGCCTGATCGACGGTAATACCACAGCCACGCGCCCAACCTTCGGCCGCTTTGCTTGGTTTGCCTTCGGCATCGAACGCCTGGGCAATGGCTGGACCGCGTTTTTCAACTTCACGATCGGCCTGCGCAGCACTCAGATCCGCCACTTTCAACGCCAGGCGGCGCGGAGCGGCAAACCACTTCACTTCGCCATGTTCCAGGCCAGCGTTGTCCAGCTCAGCGGTAAAGTTGGCAGCAAAGGCTTCTGCCAGTGAGCGAAGAGCCTTCGGCGGCAGCTCTTCCGTGCCGATTTCCACCAGGAAAGTCTGTTGTGTCATAGCTGCCTCTACTTCTTGTTACACATTGGGAAGCCCAGCGCTTCGCGGGAAGCGTAGTAGGCCTCGGCAACGGCTTTGGTCAGCGTGCGAATACGCAGAATATAGCGCTGACGCTCGGTAACCGAGATCGCCTTGCGTGCATCCAACAGGTTGAAGGTATGAGCAGCCTTGAGGATACGTTCATAAGCCGGCAGCGGCAGCGGTTTCTCCAATGCCAGCAGCGTTTGTGCTTCCTTCTCATACTGCTCGAAGCAGGAGAACAGGAAATCAACATCGGCGTATTCGAAGTTGTAGGTGGACTGCTCCACTTCGTTCTGATGGAACACGTCGCCGTAGGTGGTAACGCCCAATGGGCCATTGCTCCACACCAGATCGTAGACGCTGTCCACGCCCTGGATATACATCGCCAGGCGTTCCAGACCGTAGGTGATCTCACCGGTAACCGGTTTGCACTCCATACCGCCAACCTGCTGGAAATAGGTAAACTGCGTGACTTCCATGCCGTTTAACCATACTTCCCAACCCAGACCCCAGGCGCCGAGCGTCGGGTTTTCCCAGTTGTCTTCCACAAAGCGGATATCGTGGATGGTCGGATCCAGACCCAGTTCCTTCAAGGAACCCAGGTAGAGTTCCTGAATGTTTTCTGGCGATGGCTTAATCACCACCTGGAATTGGTAGTAATGCTGCAGGCGGTTCGGGTTTTCCCCGTAACGGCCGTCGGTTGGGCGACGTGAAGGTTGCACATAGGCGGTGGCCATTGGCTCCGGGCCCAGTGCACGCAGGCAGGTCATCGGGTGGGATGTCCCCGCGCCAACTTCCATGTCCAGCGGTTGCACGATGGTGCAGCCCTGGCGCGCCCAATAGTCCTGTAGTGTCAGGATCAGACCCTGAAAGGTCTTGGTATCAAACTTTTGCATGTTGATTTCGCACGCGATACAAGTGGATTTAACAGAATGGGCCAGTATACCCGTTGACCGTAAGATATACAGCCAGAATCCCGCAGCAAGTGTCAATCTTCGTGAAAAAATCGCGCTGCGCGGCCAGTTAGGAAGGGATCGAGTCGATAGTTGTTGCCTGAACGAGATTTAGCCCGGTGATAAGCCTCAATGAATAGAGTCGGCCTAAGCAGTGATGTTTAATACTGCTACACCATCCGACATTGATCATCGATACGTTCAAGCCGGAGGCTCTTGGTCACTCTCATTCCCGCTCGGAAAACACCGGCCTGATGAGCTTCAGCTCAACGCCAAGCCTGATGGCATGTTTGGCGTTGGTAACGCCTAATTTTTTGACCACGTTGCCGATATGATATTTTACGGTGGTGAGCTTGATCCCCAAAATCAGCGCGATTTCCTGATAGGATTTCCCCATGCTGGCCCAGTAAATCACCTCATTCTCGCGCTTGGAGAATAGCTCTTTTTGGTTGATTTGGTCATCATCGCTGGTGTTATTCAGTTCGTGATAGAGTGTGGTTAATTTATCATGCACGGTGATTAACAGCATTTGCAGTTTATGTTGGTTCTCTTTGATAATCTCTTCTATATTTTCGTCACAGGCGTCATCCATAATAAGAGACAGCACCACCAGATTATTGTTGTGATCGTGCAACACAAACGTATAGCCATTGATGACATTATAGTTCTTGGCCATATCAAAAATATTGGGGTGTTTTAACCCGGAGCCGTTCTTAATATTTTCATCCCAGACGAAAGGTGTCACTCGGCGGGATGTGGAAATCAATACCGGATCGATAAACTGGTAGTTATTTGCGGTATAAAACTCAAACCATTCTGTTTTGTTGGAAATGATGGTGAAATTAGCAGGGTTTATTTTGCTCATGATCGCATAAGCGTACTTTATGCTGTTATACTCTCGTAAGTTCGCTTCCAAATAACTCTTTATGACTGAGTTAATAAATTCATTATTAAAGAATAAACTCGACACACAAAGTCTCCTTATTGAAATTTCCGTTACAAATTTCAGAGCACAGCATAGAAGTAATATTTTATCATAAAAAAAACAGAAAAATAATAGTGAGTAAAAAAATTCCGTGAGCTTTTTAATCAATAACACCGTGATGATTTTACTGCTTGATATATTTAATGAAATAACTATGATTTTTTAACCACACTCACCCCAAGACATCAAAGCCTGATTTTTCACTGCGTTAATAACGGGTTTACAACAGTCTGCGTGATAAATTTTTAGTTGCTGAAGTGTTTTCAATTGGGTGCTTTTTTGCCAAAAATGTTAACATTCGGCAAAAAAACCACGTCATATCTGATAATAACTGACTTTCTGATTGTTGATACTGGGTTAAAGCTAAAAAACTAATGATAGGGTCTGGGATTGATACGTTTTTTATATATTTCAGGCACGCAAAAGCGCTCCCACTCGTTGATTAACGAGCGAGAGAACAATTGACAGACGACCTGTTATTTATAATAATGACAACAAAATTTCCCTGGTGTTGGCCGAATTGGCTCCTGATCCTTTAAACGGGATCAGTTTTTTTTATTTAAATCTTTTGTTCTTATGCCGTAACGATAAAGTCTTTTAGGGGCAAATGATAGTTATACTAAAGTACAGTCAGACACTGTACTTTTTCGGTGAAGGGCTTAGGCAAGACGATGGCGAACAGGGCTGACAGCCCCGCATATCAGGCACTGTCCCGTAATTATGGTAAGCGCTGCTCTCCCCTATTCTTCCCGGCACCAAACCGTCTGGCACCGGGCAATTAAGATTAAATCCATTCTTCAAAAACGCGCACTGACCCCCACGTTGTACATAAATTGCTCGCCACTGCTCAAGCCGCTGGTTTGCGAAACTGTCGCAAACGCCGCCACCCGATCGCTCAGTGGCATATTCGCCCCCAAGGTGATATCCATCCAGTTTTTATCCTGGCTGGCGCTGTCGCGGGTGAATGAGGTCTCGGTCGATTTCAATCCACCGCCTGCCCGGTAAACGCCATCACCGAACTGGTGCTGATAGCTCACCTCCGCGTACGGATTAACTACCCCGAGCTGACTATCCAATCGCCATCCTACAGCGCCGATCTGCGAATGATAGGTCTGATCGTTGAAACGCATGGCCGTACTGTTGTCGCCATTCTCGCTATAACCGGAGACATTGCTGTAATCCCAGGCAAACTGGGCCATCGGCCCGGTGGTGAGGTACGAAGCGATCGGGAAGTCATACCCCGCAGTAACGCGTGCGCCCCACTGCTTACCATCGGTATCACCGGTTTCTGTACGGGTTAGCGAACCCAGCTGCATACTGCGGTTAATGTCGTCGTAATTCACGCTGGCATAGTGCAAATCAGCATTGACCCATCCTTGCTCAAACAGCGTCAGGGAGCTGAAGGCCGACAGCAGCACGCCACGCGCCTTATAATCGTAACGGCTGGAAGGCTGTTGATTATCGTTAGAACCCGAGATCAGCGCCCCTATCAGCCACTCATCCGTCAGTTGGTAATCCACGCCCAGCGTTAGGTTATGCGTGGTGGCGTCACCATCTCCGGCAACCATGTTGGCTGAATAATCATAACGTTGCCCAGCATAGCCGCCGAATACGCCCAACGACCCCTGCGGATTACTGTTGGTGCGTAACTGCTGAAAACGGCTGTCCAGGGTAGCACGGCTATCACGCGCGAAGGCGGCGGTTGCCTGGTTGAGTGCCACTGCCTGCGCCGGGCCATCCAATACCGCCTGAATATAATCGGCGATCAGTTGGTGAGCCTGCGGGCTGGGGTGGAAATGATCGGCAAACAGATAAGCCTGATCGCTGTTAAAGCCTGGCATGGACGAACTGCATACTGCCGAAGAAACTCCCGCTGGGCAGGCCATACCGGCAGTGTTGGTAAAACCAAACTGGCCCGGATTGGCGATCGCCTCGCTGAACAGTTTGTTGACATCAACGCGCACGATATTACCGCCGCCCTGAGCCAACAGGCGATCTTCGCTCTGGTTATAAAAATCGGTAAGCTGTGCCGCCTGGGCGCTGAAACTGTCAAAAGCCGCGCTCAGTTGGGCAGCAATGGCCTGCTGCACCAGAGGATTGCTGCTGGCCTGCTGTGCAGCGGCACCTAAAGCCTGATGGATCGCCTGCTGGCGCGAAGCGTTATCCGGCGTGGCGATAGTATTAAGCTTGCCGTACGCCGCCAGTATGGCCGCGCCCTGCACCGGCCCCAGCGCCTGCTGGATAATCAGCTCCATCAATTGCGGGGTTGAGCCGATATTCGGTACCGTTGGCACTATCACCGTCCCGGCACCGGCGTTCAGTAAAGCGTGCACCTGCGTCGCCGCAGCCAAGGCGCTGGTATAGGCCACCTCTGGTGCAGTTGCCACATTCATCGCCGCGGCGGCCAGATCGTTGCCGCCAATCCAGTGAATATACAAACCGTCGCCGTCGGCCCTGCCGTTAACCCTCGCAAGATAGCTTTGTAGCTGATCCTCGGTGTTGTCCGCCGGGTTTAGCGCCGGAACGGCCACACCACCACCGGCAGCATAGTTGTAGCCACCGTTATCGGATGCCACCAGCGCGGCACCGATGCGCTGGCCCAGTATTTCGTCATACAGCTGATGTTGGTTACTGTCATAAGTGAAGCGGCCGTTATTGCCGGTATCACTCAGGCTGTCGCCAAACACGTAAAGTTGATCGTAAGCCTGTGCCGTAGCACTGAGGCAAAAAGCTAACGCCACAGCAAGCACCGTTGGGGTGTGCTTGCCCTGTCTTTTCAGAGGCATAAATAGACTCCTGAGAGTCAAAATAGTAAACCGGGCGCAGCATGCAGCGCCCCTACGGTCGAACCTATGTGACTCATATCCAATTCTTATTGTTAGCCTTTATCACCAAGGCTATGTAGTAAATATTGCGTGGATTCACATAACGTCAAGCTTACCGACGATAAATCGCTCAAAGGGTTGCCAAGCAGGCCGCTTGCGGCGATGATTACCTGTAAATAAATACAGCATAAGGAATCTTCGTATGGCCAACGAACGTTGCGGTTGGGTTACCGCCGATCCGCTATATCTTGAGTATCATGACCAGGAATGGGGCGTACCCACCACCGACGCACGCGAGCTGTTCGAAATGCTGTGCCTGGAAGGCCAGCAGGCGGGTCTTTCCTGGATCACCGTGCTGAAAAAACGTGAAAACTATCGCCGCGCCTTCCACAATTTCGATCCGCAGCGCATCGCAGCCATGACCGAACAAGACGTGGCAACGCTGATGCAAGACAGCGGCATCATCCGCCATCGCGGCAAGATCGAGGCCATTATCAACAATGCCAAGGCCTATCTGGCGATGGAAACCGCCGGAGAGGATTTTGTCACCTTTATCTGGCAGTTCGTCGCCGGCAAGCCTCTGCTCAATCACTGGCAGGCGCTTGGCGAAGTCCCCGCCAAAACCGAACAGTCCGATGCCCTGTCCAAAGCGTTGAAAAAACGCGGCTTTAAATTTATCGGCTCAACCACCTGCTATGCCTTTATGCAGGCCAGCGGCCTGGTGAACGATCATCTTACCGGTTGCTTCTGCCACCCAAAGCAGCGCCAGGCATGATCCGCACCGCCGTTCCGGCCGATATCGAGCCGCTGATGACGCTGTGGCTGGCAAGCACCACCCAGGCCCATCCGTTTATCGCGGCCGATTATTGGCAGCAAACCGCCCAGTTGGTGCGTGAAAGCTATCTGCCGCGCGCCAAAACCTGGGTTTATCTGCACCACCAGCAGATCGCCGGTTTTATCAGCGTGCTGGATGAACGCTTTGTAGGCGCGCTGTTTGTCGATGAGCGCTTCCACGGCCAAGGCGTCGGAGCCGCACTGATGGAGCAAGTACAGCAACAGCACGGCTGGCTGAGCCTGGAGGTATACGAGCAGAATCTGCGGGCCTGCGCCTTTTACCGCAAGCTTGGGTTCAGTGAAATACAACGCCAGTTCAATCAGGAGACCCAGGCCCATACGCTGATCATGAACTGGGCCGCCGCCGAACTGCGCTACCCCTGAAGAAGTGGCGGGCGGGCTTTGTCATCCCTGCCCGCTTCTGGTACTTTGGCAGCCAACCTTGTCAACGAGATCCAGCATGTTTACCCATATCGCCTTATCCAAGCTCAACGGTCTTGAATTGATGGTGTACAACTACGTCATCAAAAATAAGGACAAGGTTATGTATATGACCATTCGCGAGCTGGCGGACGGTGCCAAGGTCTCCACCACCACGGTATTACGCTTTTGTAAGAAAATGAATTTCAGCGGCTATTCGGAATTCCGCATTCGCTTTAAACTCTATCTGGAACAGGAAGACAAACTGCTGCTAACCTCTGGCGTCAGTGAAATTGTCAGTTTCTTCAAGAGTATTAACAATGAAGAGTTTGAACAGTTAATTACGGATGCGGCAGCACACATTGCCAACGCGGAACGGATCATCTTTGTCGGAGCAGGAACATCCGGCACATTAGGTAAATACGGCGCTCGTTTTTTCTCTAACGTCGGTAAATTCAGTAATTATATCGATGACCCTTATTATCCCATCAGCAGTGATATGTATAAAAACGCGGTAGCCATTATTTTATCTGTTTCCGGAGAAACGCCGGAAATTCTTAAACTGGCCAGCCAATTTAGCCTGCATAACTGTAAGATCGTCAGCATTACCAATAGCGAAACCTCTTCGCTGGCGCGCATGGCGGACTTTAACCTCTCTTACCACATGCCGCAAATCCGCATTGCCAGCGAATACGATATCACTACCCAGGTACCGGTGATGTATATGTTGGAAGCGATAGGGAAAAAGCTGGCTAAAAGTCTCGGCCATTAATTTTATTAGCTGAGTCACGCTAAATAACACCCTGTTTTTTACATGTGACAAGTCACTATTCTGCAATTTTGTTATATCGTGACATTCCCTTGCCGTTTGCTACTATCCATTTAGAAATCACCTTCGACCGATAATAAAGCCCGATATTTCTGTACCCCACAGATGGAGTTACGTTGATGGCAATTAATTATGCTGACTCGGCAAAAGAGATCGTACGCCTGATTGGCGGCGATAATAATGTGATTAATGTCACACATTGCGCCACACGTTTGCGATTTATTTTAAAAGATACTAGCCAGGCCGATAAAGACACGCTGAAACGCGTCAAAGGCGTTATTACCGTTATCGAATCCAGTGGGCAATTGCAGGTGGTGATTGGCAACCACGTCGGCGATGCCTATCGGGAAGTGCTCAAACTGGTCAATATGGATGAGAACGTGGCGGTCAGCGCGCCGAACGTCGGCATCGTCAGCCGCCTGATGGACATAATCTCCAGCATCTTCGCCCCCTTCCTGTATCCGCTGGCAGCCTGCGGGGTGTTGCAGGGGCTCATTTCGCTGTTTGCTGCCTTGGGCTGGATGGATCCGGCCAGCGGCACCTATCGTATTCTGAACTTCGTTTCCTGGACCGGCTTCACCTTCCTGCCGGTGATGGTAGCCTTCACCGCCGCGAAAAAATTCAACGTCAATCCGTTCACTGCGGTGATCGCGGCCTGTGCACTGGTCTCTCCAGACTATATGAACATGCTCACCGCCAATAAAATCCTGTTGGTGAACTCTGCCGATCCGGCCATGCAGGCTTTGATGCAGGAAGCCGTCAATAACCCACAGATTGCCAGGGTGCTGGCCGAGGTGGCCGGTATCCCGATTAATGCCGATCCCCTCACCTTCCTGGGCATGCCGGTGCAGTATCTCAGCTACACCGCCTCGGTGATCCCGATCATCCTGATGGTCTGGATCATGTCTTATGTGCAGCGTTTCTTTGAACGCATCCTGCCGCTGGTGATCCGCAACCTGTTCACGCCGATGTTCTGTATCGCGATCATGGTGCCGCTGACGCTGCTGGCCTTTGGCCCGATCGGTAACATGATTGGCGGGGCCATCGGTGGCGTCTATAACACGCTGTATCACCTCAGCCCTTCCATTGCCGGAGCGGTGGTAGGCGCACTGTGGATGCCGTTGGTCACGCTGGGCGTACACTGGGGGATCACGCCGGTCACCGTGGGGAACTATGCCACACTGGGTTATGACACCTTTACCGGCCTGCAAGCCTCGCCGGTGTTTGCCATGGCGGGTGCCGTGCTGGGCGTCTATTTGAAATCCAAAGACCCGGAGATGAAGCGCGTTTCGCTGTCTGCGGGCATGACCGCCCTGTTTGGCATCACGGAACCCGCCATCTACGGCGTAGCGTTGCGTCTGAAACGCCCAATGATTTGCGGCTGTGTCGCCGGTGCGGTCGGCGGTTCGATTGCCGGAGCCTTCAACGCGGTGTCATGGAGCTATTGCCTACCGGGGATTGCCGTGCTGCCGGTGTTCTTTAAAGAAGGCCATATGCCGCAGTTCCTTGGCTTCCTGTTGTCCATCTGCGTGGCATTTGTGCTCGGTGCGGTACTAACCTATATCGTCGGCTTCAAAGAAGAACAGCCTGCGCCAACGGCACCGCTCAACAAGCCTGAAATGGCCTAAATTTATCTACCAAGAGAAGCAATATTATGAAAAAACAGTTACCGGATGATTTCCTGTGGGGCGGCGCAGTCGCGGCGCACCAGGTTGAAGGCGGCTGGGATCAGGGCGGTAAAGGCCCAAGCATCGTCGATGTGTTGTCCAGCGGTGCCCACGGCGTCGATCGCGTGATCACCGACGGCATTGAACCAGGCTACCTCTACGCCAACCACGACGCGGTGGACTTCTACCACCGTTATCAAGGCGATATCGCGCTGTTTGCCGAAATGGGCTTCAAGTGCTTCCGCACCTCAATTGCCTGGTCGCGCATCTTCCCGCTAGGGGATGAGCTGGAGCCGAACGAGGAAGGATTACAGTTCTACGACAACCTGTTTGACGAGTTGCTGAAATACGGCATTGAGCCGGTGATCACCCTTTCCCATTTCGAGATGCCATGGCATCTGGTGAAAGAGTATGGCGGCTGGAAGAATCGCAAGGTGGTCGATTTCTTTGTGCGCTTTAGCGAAGTGGTCATCTCCCGTTACCAGCACAAAGTGAAGTACTGGATGACCTTCAACGAGATCAACAACCAGCGCAACTGGAAGACCCCGCTGTTCGGCTACTGCTGTTCAGGGGTGATTTTCACCCAGGAACCGAACCCGGAAGAGTGCATGTACCAGGTGCTGCACCATCAGTTTGTCGCCAGCGCACAGGTGGTCAAACTGGGGCATGCCATCAACCCGGCCCTGCAGATTGGCTGCATGATCGCCATGGTACCGCTGTATCCGTTCTCGTGTAATCCGGATGATGTGATGTATGCGCAAGAGGCGATGCGTGAACGCTTCCTGTTTGGCGATGTGCATATGCGCGGCTATTACCCGTCCTACATTCTGCATGAATGGGAGCGCAAGGGTTACCATATCCAGATGCAGCCGGAAGATGAGCAGATCCTGCGTGAAGGCTGTGCAGACTATATCGGCCTGAGCTACTACATGAGTAACGCGGTGCAGGCGGACTCCATCGGCACGGGCACGGCGCTGGCCGGTTTTGAAGGCAGCGTGCCGAATCCTTATGTGAAAGCATCCGACTGGGGCTGGCAGATCGATCCGGTGGGGCTGCGCTATACGCTCAACATCCTCTATGAACGCTACCAGAAGCCGCTGTTTATCGTCGAGAACGGCTTCGGTGCGCTGGATAAGCCCGAGGCCGATGGCCAGATCCACGACGATTACCGCATCGCCTATCTGCGTTCGCACATCGAGCAGATGAAAAAAGCGGTGATCGAGGACGGCGTTGAGCTGATGGGCTTTACCCCCTGGGGCTGTATCGACTGCGTGTCCTTCACCACCGGGCAATACAGTAAGCGCTACGGTTTTATCTACGTAGATAAGCACGACGACGGCAGCGGCACCTTTGCCCGCTCGAAGAAACAGAGCTTCGACTGGTATCGCCGCGTGATCGCCAGCAATGGCGAAACGTTAGCCTAACGGCATCTTATCGGGGCGAAACTCTTCGCCCCTTTGTCCTAAAGATCAACCAATCTTGCATTAATTCAGTTTGTTCTGGTTCCCAAGCGGCGATTTGGCGGCTACCTTCCTGCCTGGCTTACAGGTTTATAATTTGTCACGATTTTTATCGGAACTGCTGGCCAAAAGGTACGTCATAGTTGCGCGGCCCGTTTGGGGCTCGCGGCTGAATGCCGACGATTTAGCGCCTCCAGTTTGGAGTAGCGCACGCAGATATCCCTGCTTTTAAAGGAACTAACAATGAAAAAACGCATTGCGATAATTGCTGGTGCGGTAGCCGTTGCCATGACGCTATCGGCTTGTACCACCAACCCTTACACCGGGGAGTCAGAAGCCGGCAAGTCCGGTATTGGCGCTGGCGTTGGCGCAGCCCTGGGTGCCGGTATCGGCATGATCTCGTCATCGAAAAAAGACCGTGGTAAAGGCGCGCTGATCGGCGCCGCAGCCGGTGCCGCATTGGGCGGTGGAGCCGGATACTACATGGACGTGCAGGAAGCCAAACTGCGCGACAAAATGAAAGGCACCGGCGTTAGCGTTACCCGTCAGGGCGATAATATCGTGCTGAATATGCCAAACAACGTGACCTTCGATACTGACAGCAGCACGCTGAAACCGGCAGGAGCCAACACCCTGACCGGCGTAGCGATGGTGCTGAAAGAGTATGAAAAAACCGCCGTCAACGTGGTGGGTTACACCGACAACACCGGGGCTCGCGCGCATAATATGACGCTGTCTCAGCAACGTGCTGACGGTGTGGCCAGCGCGCTGATCACCCAAGGGGTCGTCGCCAACCGCATCCGTTCAATCGGTGCCGGCCCGGATAACCCGATTGCCTCCAACAGCACCACCGCAGGCAAGGCGCAAAACCGCCGCGTTGAGATCACCCTCAGCCCGCTGCAGTAATCCCGTGCGGGGCTTTGGCCCCGCCAGTTCGCATTTCCTGCCCTCACCTCTCCCGCCGGTTCCTCTGCCTGTGTTACTCTCGCCCGGCATCCCAACACCTTCTGTAGAGTGAAATATGTCCCTGAAAGCGATTGCCAAAGCATTGGATCTCTCCGTTACCACCGTAAGTCGCGCCCTGAATGGCTACGGCGACGTGGCCCAAGATACGCGCCAACGGGTAGAGGCTGAGGCAGAGCGTTTGGGTTATCGCCCCAATACCCTGGCGCGCCGTTTGAAAATGGGCAAAATCGACGCCGTTGGGCTGGTTTTCCCCTTCAATAACTATACGTTAAGTAACTCTACCTTGATGGAAATGATCGGTTGTATCAGCAATGAGTTGGTACGCCACGAGATCGACCTGCTGCTGGTGGCAGATGATGCGCCCCATCATGCCTTTACTCGCCTGATTGCCAGCAAACGTGTTGATGCGTTGATTGTCGCCCATACGCTAGACAACGATCCGCGTCTACAGGAGTTACAGCGGCTTAACTTCCCCTTTCTGGCGCTCGGCCGCAGCCAGCTGGTGAAAGATTACGCCTGGTTTGACTTTGATAACCGCGCTGGCAGCCAGATGGCCGTGGACTATCTGGTGGCGCTCGGCCACCGGAAAATTGCCTATCTGGGCGAAAATAACCAGCAATCGTTTATCAGCCAGCGCCGCCAAGGTTATCTGGATGGATTGGCCAGCCACCAACTGCCACAACGTGATGATTATCTGTGCAGTATCACGCCAAGCCGTCGTGCGGGTTATCTGACAACTCAAGCGTTATTGGCGTTGGCCGATCCGCCGACGGCAATCATTACCGACTGCAACGGTCACGGCGAGGGGGCAGCAATGGCGCTACGTGATGCCGATAAACTCGGCCCCGGTGGGGTTTCTCTGGTGGTGTATGACGGATTACCAGCGGAAAGCCTGCTCGACCTGCCTGTAGCCGCCATCGTCCAAGCCACCCGCGCGGAAGTGGGCCAACAGATCGCACAAATGACCCTTGGCCTGATCCGTGGTGAACCGTTGCAAAAATTACAGGTACTGTGGCAACCGGTGTTAAAACCCAATCCTGACGAACTCCCCCTGACCTCCTGATCGTTTAAAACAACGACGTTTTTTGCCCGACCAGATCACAGATCCGAAACGTTTAGGTTTTAATCCGAAACGTTTCGGATCAATGATGACGCCACTGAGTTGAGCCAAAGATCGTAAAGGAGTCAAAACATGGAACCCACCATTGTGCGGTTAACCAGCCCCATGACCGACGTCATTGTTCGTTGCCAGCCGTTTGCCGAAATTCTCTATTGGGGCCCCCACTTAAGCGGGTTTATGCCGGAAGATATCCTGACGCTGAGCCGGGCGGTGCCCAACGGCAGGCTGGATGTCGATACGCCGCTGACGCTGGCGGCAGAATCTGGACGCGGTCTGTTTGGCTCGCCGGGAGTGGAAGGCCATCGCGACGGCTACGATTGGTCCCCCGTGTTCACCACCAGCGAAATCACGCATCAGGACAATCAGTTACTGATCCTGGCAGAAGACCCACAGGCTGGGTTGCAACTACGCAGCGAACTGCAATTGGACAGCGCCAGCGGCGTGCTAAAGATGCGCCATACGTTGATCAATCACCATGCTGATCGTTACTGGGTTAACCGCTTGGCGTTGACACTGCCATTGCCAGAGCGTGCTGGTGAAGTGATGGCGTTCCATGGCCGCTGGATCCGCGAGTTCCAACCGCACCGAGTCACCCTGGAGCATGGTGGGTACCTGCAGGAAAACCGCCGAGGGCGCAGCTCTCATGAATACTTCCCTGGCATGATGGTAGGTAGCCGTGGCTTCAGCGAACAACAGGGGGAGGTCTGGGGTATCCATCTCGGCTGGAGCGGCAATCATCGTCTGCGTGCCGATGTAAAAACCGATGGCCGCCGCCTGTTGCAGGCAGAGGCCCTGTATCTGCCAGGCGAGCAGGAGCTGGAAGGCGGGGCCAGTCTAAGTACGCCTTGGCTGTATGCTGCCAGCTCTCGCACGGGTCTGAATGCGCTCAGCCAGCAGTTTCACCGTTATGTCCGCCAGAATATCCTGCACTTCCCTGAACACAAGCCACGTCCCGTGCATCTCAATACCTGGGAGGGCATCTATTTCGACCACCAGCCCGAGTACATCATGCAGATGGCCACCAAGTCGGCCGGACTTGGCGTAGAACGCTTTATCATTGATGACGGTTGGTTCCGTGGCCGCGACCACGATCGCGCGGCACTTGGCGACTGGTATCTGGACGAAAAAAAATACCCGAACGGGCTGGCTCCGGTGATCGAGCATGTTAAACAACTAGGCATGGAATTCGGTATCTGGGTGGAGCCAGAGATGATCAATCCAGATTCCGATCTGTTCCGGGCTCACCCCGACTGGGTGTTAGGTTTACCGGGCTATCAGCAACCTACCGGGCGTTTTCAGTACGTGCTCGATTTGTGCAACCCACAGGTCTTCGAATACCTGCTGGAGCGCATGAACTGGCTACTGAGCAATCATGATATCGACTACATCAAGTGGGACATGAACCGCGAGATCGTGCAACCCGCACACCTTGGCCGCGCCTCGCTGACAGCCCAGACCGAGCAATTCTATCGCCTGTTGGATAGCTTGAGGGAACGCTTCCCGCAGGTGGAATTTGAATCCTGCGCCTCCGGTGGGGGCCGTATCGATTATGAGGTCCTGCAACGCTGCCACCGCTTCTGGGCCTCCGACAACAACGATGCGCTGGAACGTCAAACCATTCAGCGTGGCATGAGCTATTTCTTCCCACCGGAAGTGATGGGCTCACACATCGGCAACCGACAGTGTCACGCCACCGAACGTCAGCACAGCATCGGTTTTCGCGGCCTGACGGCGCTGTTCGGTCACATGGGTATCGAACTCGACCCGGTCAAAGAAGGTGACGCCGAACAGCTTGGCTTCGTCCGCTATGTGGCGTTGCACAAATCTCTCCGGCCACTGCTACATAGCGGCGATGTTATCCGTATCGATCATCACGACCCAAGCACCCAGATTAATGGCGTGGTTGCCCCAGGACAGGAGCGAGCAGTCATTCTGGTCAGCCAGTTGGCGATGCCGGATCACCAGTTGCCGGGTAATTTGCGCATTCCAGGGTTGAGGCCGGATGCACGTTATCGGATCACCCTGCTGGATACCCCGCCGCTGATTCACCAACAGCAGGGCGGCCATACCATGCGCCAGTTACCCGCCTGGATGAAACAGCCCTGCGACGTTAGCGGGGAATGGCTGGCACAGGTTGGCCTGGCGTTACCGGTACTGGATCCGGAAAGCGCCATGCTGATCGGCCTGGAACAGCTCTGAGCTATCCCATAGATTTGCAGGTGCAGCGCTCACCCCGGCGAGCCGCTGCACACCCAAAGCTCGTCGTGGAAGGACAATCACCATGAACGCCACCGTCTGTACCTATAAAAATAACCGTAACTTCTGGATATTTGGCGCTTTCTTTTTCCTCTACTTTTTCATTATGGCCACCTGCTTTCCGTTTCTGCCGATCTGGCTGTCTGAGGTTATCGGGCTGAATAAAACCGAAACTGGCCTGGTATTTTCCTGCCTGTCTCTGTTTGCCATTCTATTCCAACCCATTTTTGGCATTATTTCCGATAAGCTCGGGCTGAAAAAACATCTGCTTTGGGTGATTACCCTGTTGCTGTTTTTCTTTGCCCCCTTCTTCCTCTACGTCTTTGCACCGTTGTTGAAAATGAACGTCTTGCTCGGAGCCATGGTGGGCGGGGCCTATATCGGATTTGCTTTTTCAGGAGGCGCAGGAGCCGTTGAGGCTTATATCGAACGAGTCAGCCGCAAAAGTGCCTTCGAATACGGCAAGGCGCGGATGTTTGGCTGTTTCGGCTGGGGGATCTGTGCGTCTACCGCCGGGGTGTTATTCAATATCAATCCGGATATCGTCTTCTGGATGGGATCTGGGGCCGCAGTATTACTGATGCTACTGCTGATACTGGCCAACCCACGCGAAAATCCTAACGCCATTGTCATGGACAAGCTGGGTGCCAATCAGAGCCAGTTCAATCTGAGGATGGTGGCAGAGCTGTTCAGGATGCCGAAGATGTGGATGTTCATCCTGTATGTGGTCGGCGTCGCCTGCGTCTATGACGTGTTCGATCAACAGTTTGCCAACTTCTTCAAAACCTTCTTCAGCTCGCCCCAGCGCGGTACCGAAGTCTTCGGTTATGCGACCACCGCCGGAGAATTGGCCAATGCGCTGATCATGTTCTGCTCGCCGTGGATTATTAACCGCATCGGGGCGAAAAATACGCTGCTGCTGGCCGGTACCATCATGTCCATACGCATCATTGGCTCCGCCTTTGCCACAACGGCACTGGAAGTCATCATGCTGAAAATGCTGCACGCGCTGGAAGTGCCTTTCCTGCTGGTCGGTTCCTTCAAGTACATCACCGCCAACTTTGATACCCGCCTTTCCGCCACGATCTATCTGATTGGTTTCCAGTTTGCCAAACAGGGGGCCGCCATCTTCCTCTCTGCCTTTGCAGGTAGCCTGTATGACCGTATGGGGTTCGCCGACACTTACCTGATCCTCGGCAGCCTTGCCTTGGGGGTCACGCTGATTTCTGTCTTCACCCTCAGCAGCCCCGACAAGAAAATCCAGCCGCAGGCCAAAGCGCAGGAGGCCACCTCCTGACATGGGTCATTCCCGGCTTTAGGCTTGGTGTGTTAGTCTCCTTGGCATTGAACCGCAGGGGAGATTGGCTGTGAGCAGTGATAAAGCAACGCGTGCCTCAGGGCGCGCCACCATCAGTGATGTGGCAAAACACGCCCAAACCGGCAAAACCAGCGTGTCGCGCTATCTCAATGGTGAAAAGCACCTGCTCTCCGACGCCCTCAAGCAACGTATCGACATCGCGATCCAGCAGCTCGACTATCGCCCAAGCCAGATGGCTCGAAGCCTGAAGGGCGGACAAACGCGGCTGATCGGCCTGATCATCGCCGATATCACCAATCCCTATTCCGTCGACGTGATGCGCGGTATCGAAGCCGCCTGCCGCCAGCATGGCTTTACCCTGCTGGTCTGTAACACCAATAACGAGATCAATCAGGAACAACACTATCTACAGTTGCTGAGCAGCTACCGGGTGGAAGGGATTGTGGTGAACGCCGTAGGGATGCGTGAAGACGCGCTCTCCATGCTGCAACAGTCGATGCTGCCGATGGTGCTTATTGACCGTAAAATTCCCGATTTCGCCTGCGATGTGGTGGGCCTGAATAACCACGAGGCCACCGCCACCGCGACGGAGCATCTGTTACAACAGGGGTTTGAGGCGATCCTGTTCCTCAGTGAGCCGATTGGCACCGTGAATACCCGGCTTGAGCGTCTGCACGCTTTTCGCCAGACCATGGCCAAACATCCCGATTTATCCGCCGAGCAGGCCGAAACTCCGCTCAACGACGCCGAAAAGCTGGCAACGGTATTACAGACCTTCAACACCCGCCATCGCGGCATGCGTAAAGCGGTGATCTCGGCCAACGGTGCCTTAACGCTGCAAGTTGCGCGCGCTATGCGCCACCTGGGCATGCAGTGGGGCAACGATATTGGCCTGCTGGGGTTTGACGAACTGGATTGGGCCGAACTGGCCGGAGTGGGGATCACTACCCTGAAACAGCCCACCTACCAGATAGGACATGCCGCGTTGGAGCTGCTGGTGCAGCGTATCCAGGGCCTCGATGCCCCCGTTAGCGAGCAGCTATTCTCCGGTGAGCTGATCGTTCGTGGCTCCACCCAGCGTTAGGCCATACTCGAACCATCAGTCCTCAAGCGACTATTTTTCAGCCAACTCCGTGATTGCGATCATAGTTCTGCATGCTGCTGCTTTTCAATGGAACCGGTTCCATTTACCGTTGCAACAACAGTAGCGGTGGTGATAGTTCACCTCAGGAGCCAAAAGATGAAGCAACAGATTATTGTAGTAACCAGCGCCTACGGCAACGACAAGGTACAGCAGCTAGGTGGCCAGGCGGCGTTGTTACCCCTGATCGCCCAAGCAGGCGCAGACGGCGTGGAAATCCGCCGTGAACTGCTTTCCCCACAGGAACTGGACGCTTTACCCACCCTGGCAAAAGCCCTTCAGCAACACCAACTGGCCGCCGTCTATTCCGCTCCTGAGTCACTGTTTACGCCACAGCATACCCTGAACCCAAATCTACCCGCCTTTTTGGCGGAGGCGAAGATCCTGCAAGCCAGCCGTCTCAAGCTGGCCTTAGGCCACTACCAGCCTGGCTTTGATTTTACCGAGTTAAAAATCGCGCTGGGGCAATCCGCAACCCAACTGGTGGTCGAGAACGATCAAACGCCAGACTGCGGCATCCTGTCATTGATGAACGCCTTTTTCCATGCGGTGGAAGCGAGCCAGTTGCCGGTCGGCATGACGTTCGACATGGCCAACTGGCATTGGGTGGGGCAAGACGCCCTGGCCGCCGCCAATCTGCTGGCCGCACACGTCGGCTATATTCATGTTAAAGCCGCAACCCTTGGCCCACGCGGCTGGCGCGCCATCGCCCTGGATGACACCGACGGTAGCTGGCGTGAAGTGCTGGCCCGCTTGCCGCAGGACGTGCCACGCGGCATTGAGTTCCCACTACAGGGCAGCGATCTGGAGGCGGTAACCCGCCATTACGTGGATATGTTACGCGGGGAGCAGGCATGATGAGCACGCAAAATTCTTTAGATGTCGTCACGCTGGGTGAAGCCATGGCGATGTTTGTCGCAGCGCAAGCTGGCGATCTGGCCGAGGTTGAAAGCTTTACCAAACGCATCGCCGGTGCCGAACTGAACGTGGCGATCGGGCTGGCCCGCCTGGGTCTGAACGTCGGCTGGGTCAGCCGGATAGGTAACGACTCGTTTGGCCGCTTTACCCTGCAACAGTTGGCGAAAGAAGGAGTTAATGCCCAGCGGGTCACCGTTGATGGCCGCTATCCAACCGGTTTTCAGCTGAAATCTAAAAATACCGATGGAACCGATCCCAGTGTGGAGTATTTCCGCAAAGGCTCCGCCGCCAGCCATCTTTCCACCGCCGACTTTGATCGCGACTATTTCGCCGGGGCCCGCCACCTGCACCTGAGCGGGGTAGCCGCCGCCCTGTCTGCCGAGTCGCTGGAGCTGTGCCATTTCGCCGCTGCAGAGATGCGCGCCCAAGGCAAAACCATCTCATTCGACCCCAACCTGCGCCCAGTGCTGTGGTCTAGCCGGGAGCTGATGATCGAACAGCTCAACAAACTGGCCTGCGCGGCCGACTGGGTGCTGCCAGGGTTAAAAGAGGGCCAGATCCTGACCGGGCAATCCACCGCAGAAGGCATCGCCGATTTCTATCTGGAGCGCGGCGTACAGGCCGTGATCATCAAAACAGGGCCAGAGGGTGCCTGGTTTAAAACCGCCGCAGGCGACCAGGCTGCGGTACCCGCGGTCAAAGTCACCAACGTGGTAGATACCGTCGGTGCCGGAGACGGTTTCGCGGTAGGGACGCTGAGCGCCCTGCTGGAAGGCAAAACGCTGCTCCAGGCGGTACAACGCGGCAACAAGATCGGTTCGCTGGCCATCCAGGCCATCGGCGACAGCGAAGGGCTGCCAACCCGCGCCGCACTGGCGGAATAATCATTTGCTCCAATGAGCGTCCACCTCTGTCCCTACAACCGAGGCACGCCGGGAGAGCACAAGCCCCAGCGGATAGCTGCAAGCCACCGCTGGTGAGAAGACTCCACTGAAGGGTTCTGCACATGACTAAAGCAACTATTGCGGCCAAACGCTGGTGGTACATCATGCCCATCGTGTTTATCACCTACAGCCTGGCCTATCTGGATCGTGCCAACTTTAGCTTTGCCTCTGCCGCCGGGATTAATGACGATCTTGGCATCACCAAAGGGATGTCATCCCTGCTGGGTGCCCTGTTTTTCCTCGGCTATTTCTTCTTCCAAATCCCCGGCGCCATCTACGCCGAACGCCGCAGCGTCAAGAAGCTGATTTTCTGGTGTTTGATCCTGTGGGGTGGCTGCGCCTCGCTGACCGGTATGGTCAGCAATATCCCGATGCTGGCAGCGATCCGCTTTATCCTTGGTGTGGTAGAGGCGGCGGTGATGCCCGCGATGCTGATATATATCAGCAACTGGTTTACCAAGTCTGAACGCTCCCGCGCCAACACCTTCCTGATCCTCGGCAACCCGGTCACGGTGCTGTGGATGTCGGTAGTTTCCGGCTACCTGATCCACGCCTTTGGCTGGCGTGAAATGTTTATCATCGAAGGGGTTCCTGCGGTCATCTGGGCATTCTGCTGGTGGGTGCTGGTCAAAGACAAACCCTCACAGGTCGGCTGGCTGAGCGATCAGGAAAAGCTGGCGTTGCAACAACAACTGGCCGAGGAGCAGAAAGGCATCAAGGCGGTACGCAACTACGGCGAAGCCTTCCGCTCGCGCAACGTGATCCTGCTGTGCATGCAATATTTTGCCTGGAGCATCGGCGTGTATGGCTTTGTACTGTGGCTGCCTTCGATCCTGCGCAGCGGTATGCAGATGGGGATGGTTGAAGCGGGCTGGCTGTCATCGGTACCTTATCTGGCCGCCACCATTGCGATGATCGTGGTTTCCTGGGCGTCGGACAAGATGCAGAACCGCAAGCTGTTTGTCTGGCCGCTGTTGCTGATCGGCGCGCTGGCCTTCTTCGCCTCCTACGCCATTGGCCCGAACCACTTCTGGATCTCCTATGGCCTGCTGGTGGTCGCCGGAGCGGCTATGTATGCGCCTTACGGTCCGTTTTTCGCCATCATTCCGGAGATGCTGCCAAGAAACGTCGCCGGGGGGGCCATGGCGCTGATTAACAGCATGGGCGCACTGGGCTCCTTCTTCGGTTCCTGGTTTGTCGGCTACCTCAACGGGGCGACCGGCAGCCCGGCAGCCTCTTATATGTTTATGGCTATCGCGCTGCTGGCCTCGGTGGGGCTGACGCTGATCGTCAAGCCTGCACGTAATGAAGCTCAGCCCCAGGTGGCCTAATCTTGCGAGTGAGGGGCTCAGCCCTTCACTCTCCTGCAATATGTTATGTTGAACATCTCGTTCACCAGATGGAGTTATTTGATGAAGCCTGCAATCGTGTTGTACAAAAGTATTCCTGCCGACCTGCGTGCCAAGCTGGACCAGCACTTTACCGTTCATGCCTTTGACGGTCTGCAACTGGACAACGCCGCCTTCGATCAGGCGCTACAACAGGCCGAAGGCATCCTCGGTTCCGGCGGCAAGATTGACGAAGCCTTTTTGCAACGCGCCCCCAAACTGCGTGCGGCATCCACCGTCTCCGTCGGTTACGACAACTTTGACGTTGAAGCACTCAACGCCCACCGGGTGCTGTTGATGCATACCCCAACCGTCCTGACCGAAACCGTGGCCGATACCATCATGAGCCTGGTGTTGGCCACCGCACGCCGGGTGGTCGAGGTGGCCGAGCGGGTCAAGGCAGGGGAATGGCAGGGCAGCATCGGGCCTGACTGGTACGGCGTTGACGTGCATCATAAAACCATCGGCATCCTCGGCATGGGCCGCATCGGCCTGGCACTGGCACAGCGTGCGCACTTCGGCTTTGGCATGCCGGTGCTGTACAACGCACGCCGCACCCATGAAGAAGCAGAGCAACGCTTCAATGCCCGCCGTTGCGATCTTGATACGCTGCTGGCCGAGTCGGACTTCCTGTGCATTACGCTGCCGCTCACTGAGCAAACCTTCCATCTGATTGGCCGCGAACAGCTGGCGAAGATGAAGCAGAGCGGGATTTTGATCAACGCGGGGCGTGGCCCGGTGGTAGATGAGCAAGCGCTGATTGAAGCCTTACAAGACGGCACCATTCATGCCGCTGGATTGGATGTGTTCGAGCAAGAGCCGGTCGCGGTCGATTCGCCGCTGCTGAAAATGGCCAACGTGGTCGCTTTGCCGCATATCGGTTCCGCCACCCATGAGACTCGCTACGGCATGGCCGAGTGCGCCGTGGATAACCTGATTGCCGCCTTGACCGGTACGGTCACAGAAAACTGCGTTAACCCGCAGTTGCTGAACAAGTAATCCTGATTAGATGCCAGCTTTTACCAACTGGCATCTAATCAAGCTGATCCATATTCTCCATGTCATCACTAACTATCGCCCCCATCCTGCTAAAACGAGCAGTCATCTCAACTTCAGATATGAAATCACCCTTTTCTGCCTCATTAATAGCCTTTTGAATTTCTATAAGTTGTTCGTCGAAACGTTGGACTGATGCAATACGCATAGGCTTACCTCATTGGTTAATGTTCACCTCGCAGTGCAGATTAAAAAACCAACAGCGCATAGTCAAACCTCTCCCCCTTCCCCCTCCGCCCCAAATTCTTACCCTGGGAGGAGGCGATTTTTTCTCCATACAGCACACTAGGCTACCCTACGATAATAACGCTTCCTGCCACGAGTAAGGAGAGCCATGAAACGCCTGACCCTTCCCCTGCTGATGCTGCTTTCACCCGCAGCGCTGGCCAACTGGACGCTGCAAAGCTTCCCGGCCTTCAGCGAATCCACCAGCGGTTTATTTACCAGCCAGGCAACCCTGGCCAAAGGCCAACTGCCGCTGCGGCTTTATCAGAACCAACAGTGCTGGCAGCCCAGCGACACGGTTAAGCTGAACCAGACGTTGTCGCTGCAACCCTGTAGCGATAGCGAGCCGGTCAGTTGGCGGCTATTTCGCGATGGCGATTATCAGGTGCGGATCGACACCCGCAGCGGCACACCCACCTTGCAGCTCAGCCTGAAGGCCGAACCGGAAAAAACCGTCGCCGCCGTGGCCCGCACCTGCCAACGCTGGGATGGCCAGCCGATCACGATCGCGGTGAAGGATACCTTTGCCGAAGGCGAAACGGTGCGCGATTTTTACTCGGGCCAGACCGCCACGGTGGTTCAGGGCCAGGTCACCCTGCAACCTGCGGCCAACAGCGGGGGGCTGCTATTGCTGGAGTCAGCCAATACGCCGCCACAGGCGGCTTTCAACTGGCACAACGCCACGGTCTATTTTGTGCTGACCGATCGCTTTGAAAACGGCAACCCAGCCAACGATCACAGCTATGGCCGCCACGGCGATGGCATGCAGGAGATCGGCACCTTCCACGGCGGCGACCTCGCCGGGTTGACGAAAAAACTGGATTATCTGCAACAGCTGGGGGTCAATGCCTTGTGGATCAGTTCCCCGTTGGAGCAGATCCACGGCTGGGTCGGCGGCGGAACCAAAGGGGATTTCCCGCATTATGCCTATCACGGTTACTACCATCAGGACTGGACCAAGCTTGATGCCAATATGGGCAATGAGCAGGATCTGCGTGATCTGGTGGAGCAAGCACACCAACGTGGGATCCGCATCCTGTTTGACGTGGTAGTCAATCACGTCGGCTATGCCACGCTGGCCGATATGCAGCAGTTTCAGTTCGGCTCGCTGTACCTGAAGGGAGACGAAGCCGCAAAAACCCTCGGCAAAAACTGGGGCGATTGGCAACCAGGGCCTGGCCAGAGCTGGCACAGCTTTAACGACTACATCAACTTCAGCGATAAAGCAGGCTGGAGCCAATGGTGGGGGAAAAACTGGATCCGCACCGATATCGGCGATTATGACTCACCGGGCTTTGACGATCTGACCATGTCACTGGCTTTCCTTCCGGACATCAAAACTGAAGCGCCAGGAGCCAGCGGCCTACCGCTGTTCTTCCGCCATAAACCTGATACCGCCGCGCGCGAAATCCCAGGAGCCACCACCCGCGATTATCTAACGGTCTGGCTCAGCCAATGGGTGCGCGACTACGGCATTGACGGTTTCCGCGTTGATACCGCCAAGCACGTCGATAAACCCACGCTGGACCTGCTAAAGCAGCGTGCCACCAACGCGCTGGCAGAGTGGAAAGCGGCTAATCCCAAGCAGGCGCTGGATAACGCGCCGTTCTGGATGACCGGTGAAGCCTGGGGTCACGGGGTGATGAAAAGCGACTATTACCAGCACGGCTTCGATGCAATGATCAACTTCGATTTTCAGGATCAGGCCTCGCAGGCACTGGGCTGCTTCTCCAATATCGATGCCACCTATCAGCAGATGGCGGATAAGCTGCAAGGCTTCAACGTGCTGAGCTATATTTCCTCGCACGACACTCGCCTGTTCTTCGCCAGCGATGCCAAAGGTTCGTTACCTTTGCAGCAGCGAGCAGCAGACCTGCTGTTATTAGCCCCGGGCGCGGTACAGATTTATTACGGTGATGAGAGCGGCCGGCCGTTTGGCCCAACCGGCTCCGATCCTTTACAAGGCACGCGCTCGGATATGAACTGGGGTGAACTGCAAGGAGCCAAAGCGCCGTTGTTGGCACATTGGCAGCGGCTAGGCCAGTTCCGCGAGCGCCACCCGGCAATCGGTGCCGGTACGCAGCAATCCCAGCAAACGCCTCATTACTATGCCTTTAGTCGCCAATATGGGGGCGATAAGGTGATGGTGGTGTGGGCTGGCGATCGGTCACAATAATTCAGCGCGTTATGCTGTAAAAAGCCCGCTGAGCAACATCTATGCCCGGCGGGCAAGATATCAGCCGCATTGCACCCGCTTTTATCTGGCGGTATGGTGGGCGTCTACCCGCTTACAACTATATTGCAGCAGCTATGAATTTTTCACTTTTCGGCGACAAATTTACCCGTTACGCGGGCATCACCCGCTTGATGGACGATCTGAATGAAGGCCTGCGCACGCCAGGTGCCATCATGCTTGGCGGCGGTAACCCGGCGCAAATCCCAGAGATGGCCAGCTACTTCAAACAGCTGTGCCAGGAGATGCTCGATCAGGGCAAGCTGACTGAAGCACTGTGCAACTACGACGGCCCACAAGGCAAAGACGCCCTGCTGAAAGCGCTGGCTACCATGCTGCAAGAAGAGCTTGGCTGGCAGATCGAACCACAGAATATTGCACTGACAAATGGCAGCCAGAGCGCGTTTTTCTACTTGTTTAACCTGTTCGCTGGCCGCTACGCCGACGGCACCCGCCGCCGCGTGCTGTTCCCGCTGGCGCCAGAATATATTGGCTATGCTGATTCCGGACTGGATGAAGGGCTGTTTGTCTCTGCCAAACCCAATATCGAGCTGCTGCCAGATGGCCAGTTCAAGTATCACGTCGATTTTGAGCATCTGAACATCGGTGACGACATCGGCATGATCTGCGTATCGCGCCCTACCAACCCGACCGGCAACGTGATCACCGACGAAGAGCTGATGAAGCTCGATCTGTTGGCGCAGCAGCGTGATATCCCACTGGTGATCGATAACGCTTACGGCGTGCCGTTCCCCGGCATTATCTTCAGCGAAGCCACGCCGTTGTGGAACCCGAACATCATCCTGTGCATGAGCCTGTCCAAGCTGGGCCTGCCTGGCTCACGCTGTGGCATCGTGATTGCCGACGAGAAGGTCATCAGCGCGCTGACCAATATGAACGGCATCATCAGCCTGTCCCCAGGCAGCATTGGCCCGGCGCTGGCCACGGAGATGATTGAGCGTGGCGATCTGCTGCGTTTATCCAACGAGGTGATCCGCCCGTTCTACAAGCAGCGGGTCGAGCAGACCATCGGCATTATTCGCCGTTACCTGTCGCCAGAGCGCTGCCTGATCCATAAGCCGGAAGGGGCTATCTTCCTCTGGCTGTGGTTCAAGGATCTGCCCATCACCACCGAGCTGCTTTATCAACGGCTGAAAAAGCGTGGCGTATTGATGGTACCTGGCCACTACTTCTTCCCGGGGCTGGAGCATGAATGGCCGCATACGCACCAATGTATGCGCATGAACTATGTGCCTAATCCGGAAGATATTGAGCGTGGCGTGATGATCCTGGCCGAAGAAGTTGAGCGCGCGCACCAGGAAGCATAGCTAAGGGTTGGGATCACACATGATCGACCGTAGGGGCGCTGCATGCTGCGCCCGTTGGAATTTACAGGAATCGAACACTCCCACCTAACTCATTGATTAAAAAGATGGGCGCAGCATGCTGCGCCCCTACGTTGTGAGCCCTGTGAGGTTTCTACATCGCCCAGAACAGCACCGCCAGCAGCTGCGGTGACATGATGCGCAGGAACATTGCCAACGGGTAGACCGTGGCATATGAGAGCGCTGCAGCGCCGCTGGTGGGGTGCAGGCCGTTGGCAAAGGCCAGCGCCGGTGGGTCGGTCATTGAGCCAGCCAGCATGCCGGAGAGCGTCAGGTAGTTCATCTTACCCACCACCCTCGCCAGAATACCCACGCTGATCAGCGGGATCGAGGTGATTAACGCACCGTAACCGACCCACGCCAGCCCATCGCCATGCAGCAGGGTATCAATAAAGTTCCCACCAGACTTCAGGCCAACCACGGCCAGGAACAGTACTATCCCCAGTTCACGCAGCGCCAGGTTGGCACTGGGCGGCATAAACCAGTACAGCTTGCCGATGCTGCCGATACGCCCCAGGATCAGGGCCACCACCAGCGGACCACCGGCCAGCCCCAACCGCAACGCCGCCGGGAAACCGGGGACAAACAGCGGGATAGATCCCAACAACACCCCAAGGCCAATACCGATAAATACCGGCAGCATCTGCACCTGTTGCAGCTTCTGCTGGGCGTTACCGACAATCGCCGCCACCGCTTCGATCGATTCTGGTCGCCCCACCAGGTTGAGGATATCCCCGAACTGCAGCGTAACATTGCTGCCTGCCACCAGCTCGACCCCGGCACGGTTGAGGCGCGAGACCACCACTTCATATTTTTGCTTCAGCTCCAGATCGCGGATTTTTTTCCCCAACACCTTTTCGTTGGTCACTACCGCACGAACCACTTGCAGTGAAGTCCCACGGGTGGAGAGCGAAACGTCGACTTCCTCGCCAATCACCAACCGGGCGTTTTCCAGCTTTTCGCGCTTGCCGACCAGGTGCAGAAAATCTCCCAGTTCCAGCGTTTCGTGCGGGGCGGGCACCATCAGTAAATCGCCGCGCTTGAGGCGCGAGCAGATGATGTCGTCATTGTTGAGCAGCGGCACATTCTTGATAGCCATGCCTTGCAGATTGGGGTTACGTACCGCCACGTTCATGGTCTGCAGCAGTTCGCGGTTACTCCCCAGGCTATCCTCAAACTCCTGCGCTTCCTTATCGATATTGATGCGGAAGAACAGCCGGATCAGCCACATCACCAGCAGAATGCCGCAGATACCGAATGGGTAAGCCATTGCATAGCCCATCCCCATGCGGTTAACCAGCTCCGGATCGGAACCCAGATCGGTGAGTATCTGCTGCCCGGCACCAAGCGCCGGGGTGTTGGTCACCGCGCCGGAGAACACGCCGAGAATGATTGGCAGCGGTACGGCAAACAGCTTATGGACAATCGCCGCCACCACGCCGCCTACCAGCACCAGCAAAATGGCGAAGCCATTGAGCTTGAGGCCGGAAACGCGCAGGGACGAGAAGAAACCAGGGCCAACCTGAATACCGATGGTGTACACAAACAGGATCAGACCGAACTCCTGAATAAAGTGCAGCATGTCGCCGTTGAGAGTGATCTGGTAAGTCTGTGCAAAGTGCCCGACGATGATGCCACCGAACAAGACGCCGCCTATCCCTAAACCCACGCCATACACTTTCCAGTTGCCAATCCATAACCCGAGAATAGCCACCAACGCCAACATGCTGACGGTCAGGGCGATATCACTCATACGTCACATCCTTACCCAAAGTTTAACAATCTCTATGCGATTAAATGCCTGCAATTAATAGGGATTCTGACATAAGGTGCGGGGGGGTAATGTGGGGTATGCCACAGAATGCAACGGGGGAGGCCCGAATGGACCTCCCCCGCAAGTTTTTGTTTTTTTTCAGCCGGTTATTTGGCTTCCAGCTCCGGAGTGCTACCGATGCTGATACGTTGTGGCTGCAAGGCTTCCGGCACGTGGCGTACCAGATCGATGTGCAGCAGGCCGTTTTCAAATTTGGCTTCGGCCACCTGCAGGTGCTCTGCCAGGGTAAAGGTCAGGCTGAACTCTTTGCACACCAGCCCCTGATGCAGATACTCCACCTGTTTTTCCGGCGGTGTGGGGTTGCCACGCACGGTCAGGCGCGGGCCTTCCACTTCAATATCCAGTTCGCTCTGTTTGAACCCGGCTAACGCCAGGGAAATGCGATAGTGATTGTCGTCGCTTTTCTCAATGTTATAGGGCGGGAACCCTTGTGGCTCCTGGCCTCCCATTGAGCTGGCCAGCTTGTCAAAACCGATCCATTGACGCAGAAGTGGGGATAAATCGTAGTTACGCATAATACTCTCCTTCCAAGAAGCGAGGTTTTTACCCGTCGCCTTTCAAGCCACAGCGTTGTTATCTGCACTTGCTCACCCCAGTCACTTACGAAAAGTAAGCTCCTGGGGATGAGCAAGCTGGTCGCCTAGCTGCGGCTTGAAATTCATAGGGTAAATCAAACATTGCCCCCTAACGGCAGGCACGGTGATAAAACAAAATTACTTAATTTCGATCCGACGCGGCTTTAACGTTTCCGGCACGATACGTTCCAGATCGATATACAGCAGGCCGTTTTCCAGTTTGGCGCCTCTAATTTGAATATGCTCGGCCAGCTGGAATTTGCGTTCAAAGTTACGCTCGGCAATACCTTGATATAAATAGGTTCTCTCAGCAGGTTCGTGGGTGTGAGCCCCGCGCACAATCAACAGATTGTCTTGCGTGGTGATCTCCAGTTCCTGCTCGGCAAACCCGGCCACCGCGATGGCAATGCGGTAATGATTTTCATCAACCAGCTCAACGTTGTACGGCGGATAGCCACCGTTACCCTGGCTTTGGCCAGCCTCAAGGGCGTTGAACAGGCGATCAAAACCGATCGCGGAACGGTACAGCGGGGAAAGATCAAAGTTGCGCATAAAACAGCCTCCTAAGGCACT
Source organism: Serratia sp. 3ACOL1 (assembly GCF_003668775.1). Classification (NCBI taxonomy): domain Bacteria; kingdom Pseudomonadati; phylum Pseudomonadota; class Gammaproteobacteria; order Enterobacterales; family Yersiniaceae; genus Serratia; species Serratia sp. 3ACOL1. The sequence goes on from NZ_CP033055.1 coordinate 4,398,907, forward strand.
TCAGCGAGGTTGATAATGAAGCCTTCCATCATGGACAGGCTATAAGGCTTGAATTCCCTTACGGCAAATTCTTAATTTGGCCTTGTAAAGAAGATGGGGTTTGCTTTCCACATTTCAACTGGTGATGATTAAATAATTGCCAATGGAAACGGCGAAAATTTGTTTATCACATACACTCAAAGTGAGATAGCCGCCACAGTGCGGAATGTTGCACCTTTCAATGCTTTGGCTGGATGTTATAAATCAGCAAATTTCAGGGGATGTATACCCCCCTCAGGATGGACGAATGAAACCAATTAAAAAAATGATAGCGACCGGTTGCCTACTGTTGACCACTAACGGTTGCTCCAGCGTAGCCAGCCACACCGGGGCCGACCAGGGTTATTACTCCGGTACGCGCGCCAATGTCGATATGATGAAGAGCGAAGATACCAGTTGGGCCATGATGCCCCTGCTGGCAATCGACCTGCCCCTGTCGGCGGCGATGGACACCATTTTGCTGCCTTACGACTACCTGCGTTCAGGCAGCGATAAAGCGGCAGCCTCACCCAAAGCCCGTATCCAGCATGATGAAGAACGAAATCTGGCTGCCAGCGGCAATCCAGGCCAGGGCATGGCAACTTCGCCAGCACCGGCCGGGCTGTAGTTAAACCGCCACCACAAAAATCTGGTTAAATCCGGCGACTTCACGCATAAAGGCCACCTGTTTGCCGTCCGGTGAGAACACCACGGCGTCCCCCAGTGGTGGCTGCGCAGTCCGTTTGGTCAGGCGCTGCATATTGCCGTTGGCGATATCGCACAGCATCACACTGTTATCACACACCAGCGCAATCTTGCCCCCCTGCGGATGCCAACTGAAGGCCGACTGGATGCTGTGATCCGCTTGTGTCACCTGATTCGCCTCCCCGCCATTTGGGGAAACAGTCCACAGTTGCACTATGCCCCGATCGTCTTGCATCAGGAAGGCGATGGCACTGCCGTCTGGCGAACTCCGCAACCAATGGCGTGGCGTGGTGGCAACCCCAGGATAGTTACGGTGGCCGGTATAGGTTAACCGCCGTTGTTGAACCCCCAACGGAGGGGCAGGTAAGGTTGTTGCCGTTCCCTGCAAGGGAGCCTCCCCGGCTTTGGCATAGTCGGCATCGTTTTCCGGCAAATCCACCACAAACACTTCCGGCAGCTTTTCCCCCTGCGGCGAGAGGGTATCGCCGATAAACGCCAACGCCCAACGCTGGCGGCTGCCATCAGGTTTGCTGTAACCTTGCTTACCCACCCAGCCCTCTTCGTAAGCCCGATTGATTTGATCGCTGCCCGGCTGCGGGGTTGGCGTGGTTGCGCTGACCAGTACACAGTAATGGCTACCGTCATATTCACGCGGGTGCTGCTTGGGCGGATTCACCCCTTGCAGCGGCACCGCTACACCAACGTTACGCAAATCCAGTGCCGGATCGAGTTCGTGCATCACATGGTCGTTATAGGTGAAGCTCAGGCGGCTGGCATCTGGGCTAAAGACATGCACGTGGGTGCCACCACGCAGCGCGCCTGGGGTATAGGGGGCGGTAATGTCCAATGCGTCTAGGGTGATCGCCAATTCACGATCCGGCTCGCTGACGATCACGCCACGGCGATGGTGGAAGTCATAATGCCAGAAGCTGTCTGGGTGTTCCGGCCCATGGATGAACACATAGCGCGCTGGTGCATCCGGGCTCACCGTTACCACACCAACATGGGCACCATGCTGCGCCCGATAAACCACTTCCACCTGACCGCTGGCAACGTTCACCCGCTCAATGCTCAGCCCGGTAAAGGACACACCGCTTGGCCGTACATCATACGCCAGCCATTGGCTGCACGGTGTCCAGACGTTAATGTTGGTGAGCTGATGACCTCGCGGATCAAAAGTCAGCTGTCGTTCCTGATGGCTCATGGCGGCTCCTGTATACCGGCTGGCATAGAACCGCCATAGTACCCGATCGACCCATTCGTTTCACATCACCCAGGTTTAAGGCGCTTTTGCTAATCGCAGGTATTCAGCCTTGGCTTTTTGTAACTGGTCGACAAACGCTGGCTCGGCGTGTAAACGCGCCACAATGGCCGCCCCCACCAGGCGCCCGGCGGTAACGTCACTCTGCCAATGATAGCCGCAGATCACGCGGCTTTGCCCCATCTCATAGCCCCGTTTGAGGATCTCCCCCTGGCGCACAGGATTGATCTCCGCCAGCACGAGTGCGGTAGCCCAACCGATACTCGTATGGCCGGACGGGTAGGAACCGTTGGTTGATAGCACACTTTCTTCTTCCGGGCGGCAGGTCGCCTGATGATAAAATGCAAAAGGCCGGGTCCGCATATAATGCTCCTTGGCGCTGCGGGTCGCCAAATCACCGGTATCCTCACGCATTTTCGTTACCAGGCGATATAACTCTGGCGTTTTCTTCCGTGTTATTTCCATGCCGAAGGCGCTGAAAAATGCCAGTGGTATACCATCGCCGTAAATCTGCGCATCATTATAAGCTTGCTTGCCTCTTGGCGTATCCCTCAGCAACTTACCGGCGTCATACTGAGCCTTGTCATTGAGAAAATCGATGCTGTCAACGGCCGGTGGCGGGGGCAATAAGGAGAGGCTATCAATCGACTGTGCTTCCTTAAGATAGTAGAAATCCGGTGTCGTCGTCACGTCTCTGGCGGCAAAGGATAATTGCGTTAAGGCAATATAAGCCAATGATGAAATTATAATTTTTTTCATATTATCTCCTAACGAACTTTATTAGTTGTTTTACAATATAGTGAACAAGCTAAAATGAAACATGAAGTGATAAATAGCTATTTCGTCATTTAAAATACAATAAAAAATACAGATCGCAAAAATAATTTTTATTTATACCATTTGAATTAATGCAATTAATTAACGAGAACATTTATATTAATAAAACATGAACTCACTAGAAATATTCTTTTAGGAGCGACTTAGTTATTTCAGTAAAGAAATAACACCCGCGGGTCATCAGCCATGAGGCGTTAATACATGATTTACTTGGAAGCAGCTTAAGCCCCCAGGGAAGGGGGCTGGCAGGCATTAAACGTTCAGCACAAACTTCTCAATTGCCAGTGCGACGCCGTCTTCGGTATTGGTGCCGGTCACGTGCTGGGCAATTTCCTTTAATTCTGCAATAGCATTGCCCATCGCCACACCCATCCCGGCATACTCGATCATCGCAATATCATTAGCCTGATCGCCTAGCGCCATCACGTTTTCCTGCTTGATGCCTAAATGTTCGGCCAGCATTCTGACGCCCGCGCCCTTATCAACATTCTTATGCAGGATCTCCAGGAAGTAAGGGGCGCTTTTCATAATGGTGTAGCGATCCCAGGCTTCTGCGGGCAAGCGGGCTATCGCGGTATCCAGCAAGGCAGGCTCATCAATCATCATCACCTTCGGGAAGCGTATGGTGCGATCCATCTCTTCCACGCTGCGGTATTTCAGTGGGATACCGGTCATTTGGGATTCATGGACGGTATATTTGCCAATGTCTTTATTCGGCGTGTAGAGGGTATCGAAATCAAACGCCTGATAATGAACGCCAAGCTCCCGTGCCAACTGCTCAAAATAGAGGTAATCGTCAAAACCGAGCGTTTCTTGCAGCACGCAGGTCCCGTCCGTCGCCTTCAGCACCAGGGCACCGTTATAGGTGATGCAGAAATCGCCCTCACCCTGAATATCCAACTGACGCAGGTAGTCCTGCACGCCAACATAAGGCCGCCCGGTAGCCAGCACCACATGCACGCCTTTAGCGCGCGCGGCGGTCAGCGCCTGCTTTACCGCTGGCGTAATCTGGTGCTGCGGATTGAGCAGCGTGCCGTCCATATCAATTGCAATCAGTTCAATAGCCATTCGAGCGTCTCCCAGTGGTTTTTTCTCATGCTAACGCGTTTCAGCTTGCCTTGTTAGTGCTAAAAACGGCATAAAAAAATCCGCGCGGGCGAACCGGCGCGGATTTTTAATAGCCAAATAAGGCGTTAGATATCGATATTCGCCGCTTTCAGGGCGTTTTCTTCGATAAAGGCACGGCGTGGTTCAACCGCATCGCCCATCAGGGTGGTGAACAGCTGATCTGCCGCAATAGCGTCTTTCACCGCTACGCGCAGCATACGCCGCTGATCGGGATCCATAGTGGTTTCCCACAGCTGGTCCGGGTTCATTTCGCCCAGCCCTTTATAGCGCTGGATCGACAGGCCACGGCGCGACTCTTTCACCAGCCACTCCAACGCCTGTTCGAAGCTGTCTACCGGCTGGCGACGTTCGCCACGTTCGATATAGGCATCTTCTTCCAGCAGGCCGCGCAGTTTTTCGCCCAGCGCACAGAGCCTGCGGTATTCACCACCGCGGATAAATTCAAAGTCCAGCGGGTAGTCTGTATCAACACCATGGGTACGGATACGCAGCACCGGTTCAAACATCTGGCGTTCACGGTTTTCAACCAGCACAGAACTGTAGCTGCTACCGTGCTGCTCGTTATCGTTGAGCAATTTCACCAGCGATTCGATCCAGCTTTCCACCTTGGCGCGGTCACCCAGATCGTCTTCGTTCAAGGTTGGCTGGTAGATCAGGTTGTTCAGCAACGCACGCGGGTAACGGCGTTCCATCCGGCCAATCTGCTTCTGCACGGCGTAATGTTCAGCCACCAGCTTCTCTAACGGCTCACCCGCCAAGGCTGGTGCAGAACCGTTGGTGTGCAGGGTCGCGCCGTCGAGGGCGATGGAGATCTGATACTGATCCATCGCTTCGTCGTCTTTGATGTACTGCTCCTGCTTGCCTTTTTTCACCTTGTACAGCGGCGGCTGGGCAATATACACATGGCCACGCTCGATGATTTCCGGCATCTGACGATAGAAGAAGGTCAACAGCAGCGTACGGATGTGCGAGCCGTCGACGTCGGCATCGGTCATGATAATGATGCTGTGATAACGCAGTTTGTCCGGGTTGTATTCGTCACGGCCAATGCCGCAGCCCAGCGCGGTGATCAGCGTGGCAACTTCCTGTGAGGACAGCATCTTGTCGAAGCGGGCTTTCTCAACGTTGAGGATTTTCCCTTTCAGCGGCAAGATCGCCTGGTTCTTACGGTTACGGCCCTGCTTGGCTGAGCCGCCCGCAGAGTCCCCTTCCACCAGGTAGAGTTCGGACAACGCCGGGTCACGTTCTTGACAGTCCGCCAGTTTGCCTGGCAAGCCAGCCAAATCCAGCGCGCCTTTACGGCGGGTCATTTCACGCGCTTTACGCGCCGCTTCACGAGCACGGGCCGCATCGATGATTTTACCAACCACGATCTTGGCATCCGCTGGGTTTTCCATCAGGTAATCCACCAGCTTCTCGTTCATCAGCGATTCGACCGCCGTTTTCACTTCCGAAGACACCAGCTTGTCTTTGGTCTGGGAAGAGAATTTAGGATCGGGCACTTTCACCGAAACCACGGCAATCAGACCTTCACGCGCATCGTCACCGGTGGCGCTGATTTTGGACTTCTTGCTGTAGCCTTCTTTATCCATGTAGGTGTTCAGGGTACGGGTCATCGCGGCACGGAAGCCAGCCAGGTGAGTCCCCCCATCACGCTGCGGGATGTTGTTGGTGAAGCAGTAGATGTTTTCCTGGAAACCATCGTTCCACTGCAGCGCTACTTCAACACCGATATCGTCTTTCACGGTTGAGAAGTAGAACACCGTTGGGTGGATCGGCGTTTTGTTCTTGTTCAGGTATTCCACAAACGCACGGATACCGCCTTCGTAATGGAAGTGGTCTTCTCTGTCGTTGCGCTTGTCTTTCAGGCGAATAGAAACGCCCGAGTTGAGGAACGACAGTTCACGCAGGCGCTTGGCCAGGATGTCGTACTCAAACTCGATGTTATTGGTAAAGGTCTGGAAGCTCGGCCAGAAGCGCAGGGTGGTACCGGTCTGATCGGTTTCACCGACGACTTTCAGCGGGGCCTGTGGTTCGCCATGCTTGTAGGTTTGCTCATGGACCTTGCCTTCGCGGCGGATCACCAGCTCCAGCTTTTCTGACAGGGCGTTAACAACCGAAACGCCTACGCCGTGCAGACCGCCGGAAACCTTATAGGAGTTGTCGTCAAACTTACCGCCGGCGTGCAGTACGGTCATGATGACCTGTGCCGCAGACACCCCTTCCTCTTCGTGGATACCGGTTGGGATACCACGGCCATCATCCTGCACCGAGACGGAGTTGTCGGCGTGGATCGTCACCTGAATGTCGCTACAGTGGCCAGCGAGTGCTTCGTCGATAGCGTTGTCCACGACCTCGAATACCATGTGGTGCAGACCGGTGCCGTCATCAGTATCACCGATATACATGCCCGGACGCTTACGTACCGCATCCAGCCCTTTTAATACCTTGATACTTGAGGAGTCATAAGAATTCGACATCAACGTTTCTCGCTCATTTTAGTCCTGTGGTTGAACCTCTATTTTACCTTGTTCCACGCGGAACATCTTGCCCTTTTCACCCATCATGTCGGTTACTTGTTCAGCGCTTACCGCACTGACAAAAACCTGAGCCTGGGTGGCTTTCAGGCGATCGGCCAGCAACCGGCGACGGCCGGTGTCCAGCTCGGAGGCAAAATCATCAATCAGATACAGGCAACGCCGCCCGCTCTGACGGGTGAGAAACTCACCCTGCGCCAAGCGCAATGCGCACATCAGCAGTTTAAGCTGACCGCGCGATAACAAATCCTCTACCGGCGTGCCTTCGGCACGAATGCGGAAGTCCGCTTTATGCGGCCCCACCGCGGTATAGGTTAACGCCCTGTCGCGCTCAAACTGGCGCTCCAGCAGCTCTCCGTAGTCGCTCTCTTTGTCCCAGCCGCGCTGGAAAGAGAAACTCAGGGCAAATTCGGGCAAAAACTGCGCGCAGGTCGCGGTGATATCCGCGGCAATTGCGTCGCTGTAAGCTGCCCGCCACTCGCTGATACGCTCGGCCAACGGGATCAGTTCCTGATCCCAGGCGCGGATCTGCGCATAGCGACTGACCTGGCGCAGCGCGGCATTGCGCTGCTTCAGTAACCTTTTCAGGTTGCTCCAGGCGGTGAAAAAACCGGGTTCGTTGTGAAAACAACCCCAGTCTAGGAAGGCACGCCGATACTTCGGCCCGCCATTAAGCAGGGTAAAACCTTCGGGGGTGATCAACTGCATGGGCAGTAGCTGTGCCAGCTCTGCCACCTTATGACCATCACTGCCATCGATGCGCACTTTGCTGTCACCCTGACGGCTCTTACTCAATCCTACCGATAATTCGCGCCCGCTGCCTTCGATCCGGCCATGCAACACAAACTCCGGCTGATCGTGGCGGATCACTCGCCCGGCCTGCAAGCTGCGAAACGCGCGCCCATGACCAAGGGTATAAACCGCCTCCAGTACGCTGGTCTTGCCGCTGCCGTTGGCCCCCACCAGGAAGTTAAACCCCGGCGCAGGCGCCAGATCGGCAGCTTCGATATTGCGGAAATCTTTAATCAGTAAGCGCGTCAGAGCCATACTGTAGTTGTCTTAATCATCTAACAATCCAGGGCGTTATCGTCGCAGGTCATTTGCGTGCGGCCAGCGCACAGCAACCGCAGCGTACTTAAAGTACGTGAGGATTGCGAGCACTGCCCAATCGCAAAGGGGCAAGTAAGATAGCCCGATAATTTCTACAGTCGCATTGGCATGACGACGTAGGCGGCAGACTTACTGGCACCGTCCTCGATCTGCACGCTGGAGACGGAATCGGTCAGCAGCAGGCGCACATCTTCACACTTGAGCGCGTTCAGCACGTCCAGCACATAGCTGACGTTGAAACCAATTTCCATCTCGGTGCCATCATAGCTGACATCGAGGATCTCTTCCGCCTCTTCCTGTTCCGGGTTGTTGGCGGTGATCTTGAGCTGGTTCTGGCTGACGTACAGGCGCACGCCGCGGAACTTTTCGTTCGACAGAATGGCCGCACGGGCAAACGCCTGCTTGAGCAGGTCACAGCCCGCTTCCAGCGTTTTGTCCGGGTTCTTCGGCAATACGCGGCGATAATCAGGGAAACGGCCGTCAACCAGCTTGGAGGTGAAGATAAAGTCACCGACGTGGGCGCGGATGTTGTTGCTGCCAATCTGCACCCGTAGCGGCGTATCACCACCGTCCAGCAAGCGGACCAGTTCCATCACCCCTTTACGCGGCACGATCACCGAATGGGTAGGCAACTGTTGGCCAATCGGCATTGAACACACCGCCAGGCGGTGGCCGTCGGTGGCGACGGTGCGCAGCTCTTCCCCTTCGGTTTCAAACAGCATACCGTTCAGGTAATAGCGCACATCCTGATGAGCCATCGAAAACTGGGTGGCTTCAATCAGGCGCTTTAGCGTCGCCTGCGGCAAGGTGAACTCCACCTCGCTCTGCCAATCATCCAGATTCGGGAAGTCTATCGCCGGCAGCGTGGACAGCGAGAAGCGGCTGCGGCCAGAACGCACCAGCATACGGTCGCCTTCGAGGATCACCGTAATCTCCGCCCCTTCCGGCAGGCCACGGCAGATATCAAAGAATTTACGCGCGGGGACGGTCGTCGCGCCCGCTTCATGGGGCTGAGACAGGGCAACGCGGGCCACCATCTCCATCTCCAGATCGGTACCTGTCAGCAACAGGGAACCTTCCGTCACCTGCAGCAGCAGGTTACCCAGAATTGGCAGCGTCGGGCGGCCACCCAGTGGGCTGCTCACCTGTTGCAGCGGTTTTAGCAGATGCTCACGTTCAACGATAAATTTCATATGGGCTATGACGACAATGTTCTGATTAAATTGGAGAAATCTTCTTTGATGTCGTGACTTTCCTCACGCAGCTGCTCGATCTTCCGGCAGGCGTGCAACACCGTAGTATGGTCGCGGCCACCAAACGCATCGCCGATTTCTGGCAGGCTGTGGTTGGTGAGCTCTTTTGCCAATGCCATCGCCATCTGGCGCGGGCGGGCAACCGAGCGCGAACGCCGTTTAGACAGCAGGTCCGCGATTTTGATTTTGTAGTACTCGGCCACCGTCTTCTGGATATTGTCGATGGTGACCAGCTTTTCCTGCAACGCCAGCAGATCCCGCAGCGCTTCACGCACGAAATCGATGGTGATGGCGCGGCCAGTAAAGTTGGCGTTGGCGATCACCCGGTTCAGCGCCCCTTCGAGCTCACGCACGTTGGAACGCAGGCGTTTGGCGATAAAGAACGCCACTTCGCCCGGCAGACGGATATCGTTCTCGTCGGCCTTTTTCATCAGGATCGCCACGCGGGTTTCCAGCTCCGGCGGCTCGATCGCCACCGTCAGGCCCCAGCCGAAGCGGGATTTCAAACGATCTTCCACCCCGTTGATCTCTTTTGGATAGCGATCCGAGGTCAGGATGATCTGTTGATTACCTTCCAACAGCGCGTTAAAGGTATGGAAGAACTCTTCCTGTGAACGCTCTTTGTTGGCAAAGAATTGAATATCATCGATCAGCAACGCATCCACCGAGCGGTAGTAGCGTTTGAATTCTTCAATGGCGTTATTTTGCAGCGCCTTGACCATGTCCTGCACAAAGCGTTCCGAGTGCATATAGACCACTTTGGCATTGGCCTTACGCGCCATGATGCCGTTGCCTACCGCATGCAACAGGTGCGTTTTACCCAGGCCGGTACCGCCATACAGGAACAGTGGGTTATAAGCGCCCCCCGGATTGTCTGCCACCTGCCGCGCCGCAGCACGAGCCAGCTGGTTAGACTTACCCTCAACGAAGTTATCGAAGGTGTGCTTGGGGTTGACGTTGGAACGATAGGACAGCTCAGGCGGCGGTGCCGCGTTGTCCCAGCTTGGGCGGGACGGCGCAGCCGTGCGCACCACCGGGGCTACCGGAGCGCTGTTGACGCTGGCCATCACGGGCTGGCTGAGGGTTTGTGTCAGTGGCTTGCTGCCCACCTCAAAACGCAACAGCGGCGCATCCGTACCGCAGAAATCATTCAACAGGCCATTGATATTGTTTAAGTACTTATCGCGAACCCAATCCAGCACAAAGCGATTGGGCGCATACAGCGCCAGGGTATTGTCACTCAGTTCCGCCTGCAATGGGCGTATCCACATACTAAATTCTGTGGCAGGTAACTCATCCTGCAATCGGGCAAGACACTGCTGCCAAAGCGAAAGTGACACGGCGGACTCCACTCGAACAAGATCAATAAAAAGAAAAGAATCAGGCTACTTTTTTATAACTCATGATTTTTGACACACGCCCGGTATTGGCTGAAAAACCTGTAGGGTATGCGAACCGCCTTTCACGGTTTATGCCCTTAACGATCCTGTTTTGGGATCGCGATCGGAATGACGGATCATAGCGCAATCTGCGCAAGAGATCCTCCCCTTCATCACAGATTAGATCCATTTTATCCACAGCCCGTGAAGAGTGGCTAGTTTTTAATCAACACAGGATCGACACCGATGAGATCTGAGCCTGTGGGGCTGGGTTTTAGCACCTTTCACAGGTTATACCTGGTTATCCACGCGGATCCTTGCAGAAAACACGCAGGATCGTACGGAGATCCTTGTGATTTACCCCCGAGTCCGTATAATCTTCGCCCACGTGTGATACCTGGTTCCTTAATGGTGAGTCATTTAGCCAAGACAGGATTCTGCGGTGACCACGGGCCAACACCGGATTTTACTCCGAATTGGCAGACAACCAGGTAGGCTAGCGCGATGTGAATTGACTCAGGACTGTACAATTATTACAATCCCGCCTCTTTATGTATTGCGATTGAGGCGTCGGTCATCTTCACGCCGAGTAGCCAAACGCATTTGACTTATCAGTATTTCATTTAAGTTTAGGTAGAAATCGCTATGAAACGCACTTTCCAACCGTCCGTACTGAAGCGTAACCGTAGCCACGGTTTCCGTGCTCGTATGGCCACCAAGAATGGTCGTCAAGTTCTGGCCCGCCGTCGTGCGAAAGGCCGTACTCGTCTGACTGTTTCTAAGTAATAAAAGCTAACCCGCTGAGTGGTTAAGCTCGCTTTTCCTAGGGAGTTACGTTTGTTAACTCCCACTCATTTCACTTTCGTCTTCCAGCAGCCACAACGGGCTGGCACGCCGCAAATCACCATCCTCGGCCGCCTGAACCAGCTGGGGCATCCCCGCATCGGTCTTACCGTCGCCAAAAAACACGTCAAACGCGCGCATGAACGCAACCGGATCAAACGCCTAACCCGCGAAAGCTTCCGTTTACGTCAGCACGAGTTACCGGCGATGGATTTTGTGGTGGTGGCCAAAAAAGGGATAGCGGATTTGGATAATCGTGCACTGACGGAAGCTTTGGAAAAATTATGGCGTCGCCACTGTCGCCAGGCTCCCGCATCCTGATCGGGCTGGTTCGGGCGTATCAGCTCGTACTCAGCCCGCTGCTTGGGCCACGTTGTCGCTTCCAGCCGACATGTTCTCATTACGCAATTGAGGCATTACGCAGGTTTGGCATGTTAAAAGGCAGTTGGTTGACATTGAAACGCGTATTAAAATGCCACCCTTTGAACCCAGGTGGCGATGATCCCGTGCCGCCGAAAACCGACGATAACAGAGAACACTAACGATGGATTCGCAACGCAATCTTCTCCTCATCGCTCTGCTGTTCGTGTCTTTCATGATCTGGCAGGCCTGGCAAGTGGACAACGCTCCGCAACCAGTAGCCACCCAGACCACGCAACAGACTGCGAACCCAGCAACCGGTGATGCCGCAAGTTCAGCTGTACCAGGCAGTGGCCAGGGTAAACTGATCACCGTTAACACTGACGTGCTGTCGCTGAGCATCAATACCCGTGGTGGCGATATCGAGCAGGCTAAACTGTTGGCCTACCCGGATACCCTGGGTTCATCGACTCCATTTACGCTGCTGGAATCCACCCCGTCATTCGTCTACCAGGCACAAAGCGGCCTGACAGGCAGAGACGGCCCGGATAACCCGGCAAACGGCGAGCGTCCTCTGTTTGAGGCGGCGCAGGATACCTTCACGCTGGCTGATGGCCAGGATGAACTGCGTATTCCGCTGACCTTTACCGGCAAAGACGGTTCGGTCTTCACCAAGACCTTTGTGCTCAAGCGTAACCATTATGCCGTTGGCGTGGACTACTCCATCGTCAACAAAAGCGCGACTCCGCTGGAGCTGACCCTGTTTGGCCAGTTGAAGCAGACCACCGACTTGCCTAAGCATCGTGACACCGGCAGCAACAACTTTGCACTGCACACCTTCCGTGGTGCGGCTTACTCTTCCAGTGAAGACAAATACCAAAAGTATGCGTTCGACAAAGATGAGAATCTGAACGTCACCACCCAAGGCGGCTGGATTGCGATGTTGCAACAGTACTTCGCCACCGCGTGGGTGCCGCAGACTCAGGGCGTCAACACTTTCTATACCTCCAAGCCAGGTACCAACCTGTCTGCCATCGGCTTTAAAGCTGAGCCAGTGATTGTGCAACCAGGCGCTGAGAAGCAGCTGAATGCTACCCTGTGGGTTGGCCCGGAGCTGCAAGATCAGATGGCCCAACTGGCACCGCATCTGGATCTGACCGTCGATTACGGCTGGCTGTGGTTCATCTCCCAACCGCTGTTCAAACTGCTGAAGTTCATTCACAGTTTCATTGGCAACTGGGGCTTCTCGATCATCATCATCACCTTCATCGTGCGCGGCATCATGTACCCGCTGACCAAAGCGCAGTACACCTCGATGGCCAAAATGCGTATGCTGCAGCCAAAACTGCAGGCGATGCGTGAACGTATCGGTGATGACAAGCAGCGTATGAGCCAGGAAATGATGGCGCTGTACAAAGCTGAGAAGGTGAACCCGTTAGGGGGTTGCTTGCCACTGGTTATCCAGATGCCAATCTTCCTGGCCTTGTACTACATGCTGATGGGCTCGGTTGAGCTGCGTCATGCGCCATTCATCTGGTGGATCCATGACCTGTCGGCGCAAGACCCGTACTACATCCTGCCAGTGCTGATGGGTGTGACCATGTACTTCATCCAGAAGATGTCACCAACCACCGTGACTGACCCGATGCAGCAGAAAATCATGACCTTTATGCCGGTGATCTTCACAGTGTTCTTCCTGTGGTTCCCGTCTGGTCTGGTGCTGTACTATATCGTCAGTAACCTGGTGACCATCGTCCAGCAGCAGCTGATTTACCGCGGGCTGGAAAAACGTGGTCTGCACAGCCGCGACAAGAAGAAAGTCTAGTATTGAGTTAGGCAACACCCGTAGGGGCTTATGCCCCTACGACATCAGTCACGTTGCCAGTAGAGGCGGTCATTAGACCGCCTTTTTGCATATTGTCAGAGAGATAAACCGCTATGAACACCACCGATACCATCGCTGCTCTTGCTACTCCGCCCGGACGCGGCGGTGTCGGCATCCTGCGCATTTCAGGCCGCGGAGCCAAGGACGTTGCCCTGGCGGTACTCGGTAAACTGCCTAAGCCACGTTATGCCGATTATCTGCCGTTCCGTGACGCCGAAGGCAGCACGCTGGATCAGGGGATCGCACTGTGGTTCCCCGGCCCCAATTCCTTTACCGGTGAGGACGTGCTGGAACTGCAGGGCCACGGTGGGCCAGTGATCCTCGATCTGCTGCTCAAACGCGTGTTGGCGCTGCCAGACGTGCGGATTGCCCGCCCAGGGGAGTTCTCGGAGCGCGCTTTCCTCAATGACAAGCTGGATTTGGCCCAGGCCGAAGCCATTGCCGATCTGATCGATGCCAGTTCCGAACAGGCAGCCCGTTCAGCCATGAACTCGTTGCAAGGCGCTTTTTCCCTCCGTATCCATCAGCTTGTGGAAGCGCTCACTCACCTGCGCATCTATGTAGAAGCGGCGATAGACTTCCCGGATGAGGAGATCGACTTCCTTTCGGATGGCAAAATAGAAGCCCAACTGAACGGCGTGATGGCCGATCTGGACGGCGTGCGGGCCGAGGCGCGTCAAGGCAGCCTGCTGCGTGAAGGGATGAAGGTAGTGATCGCCGGGCGGCCCAACGCCGGGAAATCCAGCCTGCTCAATGAGCTGGCAGGGCGTGAAGCGGCCATCGTCACCGACATTGCAGGCACCACGCGCGATGTATTGCGCGAACATATTCATATCGATGGCATGCCACTGCACATCATCGATACCGCCGGGCTGCGGGAAGCCAGCGACGAAGTTGAGCGTATCGGCATCGAACGTGCCTGGAACGAGATCGAACAGGCGGATCGTGTGCTGTTTATGGTGGATGGCACCACCACCGCCGCCACCGAACCCGCCGAGATCTGGCCAGAGTTTATGGCACGCCTGCCAAGTACCTTGCCGATCACCGTCGTGCGCAACAAAGCCGACATTACCGGCGAGACATTGGGCCTGAGCGAAGTAAATGGTCACTCACTTATTCGCCTGTCGGCGCGTACCGGTGAGGGGATCGACCTGCTGCGCGAACATCTGAAGCAGAGCATGGGCTTCACTAGCAATATGGAAGGCGGCTTCCTGGCCCGCCGCCGCCACTTGCAAGCACTGGAGCAGGCGGCACAGCATCTGGTGCAGGGTAAAGAACAGTTAGTGAGCGCTTACGCGGGGGAACTGCTGGCCGAAGAACTGCGGTTGGCACAGCAGGCATTGAGCGAAATCACCGGGGAGTTTACCTCCGATGACCTACTCGGGCGCATCTTCTCCAGCTTCTGTATTGGTAAGTAACCCAACGTTCAGATACACGACCTCTTCAGCGTCCAAAGCCAAACATTAACTCACTGTTAATGTTTGGCTTTATTTTTACATCCGCAAAAGCCTGCCCCACGAGCCCCCGCACCGTACTCCTGCCACTCCGCTGCTTTTTCATTCAACAGAAGAATAATTAAGAAAAAGATCATGCGAATTCTTAATGAAAAATCTTAACGTAATGCTTACTCTAACCCCCCAGTTTTTTTATGAGCCTCGGTCATGGAGTGAACAATGGCTTGTCATTTTATCCGATGGGATGCGGTTGCAGAGCGTTTAGATACCCATCGGCTCCCTGAAGACCTGATCGAAAGAACTGCCCGCTTCTCCGTCAAGCGCCGTCGGCGTTTTTTACAAGGCCGGATCCTGTTGGCCGAAATGATATTTTATTTGTATGGTATCCCGGTACTTCCCCCCATTGCTACGGCACCGACCGGGCGCCCCTGCTTTGCCGATCATCATCTACCTGACTTCAGCCTCGCCTATGCTGGCAATACCGTAGGCGTGCTACTGAGCCTGGAGGGCAAGGTCGGGTTGGATATTGAGGTGATGCGCGCACGGAGCCACAACCTGCTTCATCAATACTCCAGCACCACGGAGAACGCGTGGATTGCGGCGCAGAACGACCGCTTGGAAGCCGAAACCCAGCTGTGGAGCATCCGCCAATGCGTGCTGAAACTGGCCGGCTTGGGTAACAGCGGCCAGGGTTTGCTGAATTTGCACCCTTTTTCCGGCCAATTACGCTGCAATACCCTGCCCAACGTGAACGTCATGAGTGATGCAGGGGAGTATCTCAGCTGGGCCTGCGCCCATCAGCCTGGCTTGGATAGGCTGATCTGCTGGCAATATGACGAAAGCCAGGGCTTACAGAAATGCGACGAAATTTCATCACGTAACCCACCTCCCTCCACACACTTTTTGAAATTGACCAGCCTCGCTTCTGTTACACGTTGAAAGCACCGATTTAACGTCTGTCTTCGGGGAATATACAAAACAAAACTTTTCTTAACGCATGATTTACTGCTTTGAATTGTAAAAACAGATAAAGACTTAGACTCTGCCTAGGATACATCACCTATTTGCCCTATTATCTGCTGGTTGTTCTAAGCTGAGTCTGTTCATCAGAAAAGGGAGAATCAAAATGTCAGAGCAAGCACTAAAGATCGTCACGCTACTGGGGAGCCTACGTAAAGGCTCTTATAACGCCATAGTTGCACGCGCTTTACCTCAGTTAGCTCCTCAGGGTGTCACTATCGAAGCCCTTCCCTCCATCCGCGATATCCCACTGTACGATGCAGACCACCAGCAAGAAGAGGGTTTCCCGGCCACGGTAGAAGCCATTGCCGAACAAATCCGCCAGGCTGACGGCGTGATCATCGTAACGCCAGAATATAACTACTCCGTGCCAGGTGGCCTGAAAAACGCCATCGACTGGCTGTCCCGTTTGCCTAACCAACCGCTGGCCGGCAAACCGGTGGCGATCCAGACCAGCTCAATGGGGCCGATTGGCGGCGCACGTTGCCAATATCACCTACGCCAGATCCTGGTGTTCCTGGATGCCATGGTGATCAACAAACCTGAGTTTATGGGGGAGTGATACAGAATAAGGTTGATGAGCAGGCGGGTGAACTGGTAGACCAAGGCACGCGGGATTTCCTGACCGGCCAGTTGTCCGCATTCAGCGACTATATCCGCCGCGTAAAATAAGCTGCCAGGCGGCGCCCAGAGATAACACTGTCGAAGGCGCCGTTTGTAATCGTTTTCTCATTAATATTATTGAAAAACAAAGTTATAAAATCATGCCTTTTTTTATTTTAGCCATCTTTTTGGCTTTTGCCACCAGTCCATTGTTTGCTGCACCCATGCTCTATCCTGAGGGAGAAGAGCCGCTAGAACTGCCTATCCATAGCCCGCTGAGTAAACCATTACCTCGCTCTTCCTACAATCAGGAGGATAAAAAAGCCGGCGCCACGTCGTTATACCTGACGCTGATGCGTGAAGATGGCCGTAATATCTGGGCCCCCTTTCAACTGGCTGCCTCCTCGGCCGAACAGGGCCAGACCGAGCTAGCCGAACGTTATCTGCAACTTAGCGCCAAGCGAGGGTTGTGGTATTACTACAACCTGCTGGAAGACGACTCGTTCAGCAGTATTCAGCAAAGTGACACCTACCGTTCAATTCTGGCAACCACCAAAGCGCGCTATCAGCAACACGCCGCAAAGTTTGAAGGTAAACCTCACTATGCCGTGCCGAGTGGCGAGCCCCCGGCAGGAGGCTGGCCAACCATCGTCTACCTACATCCCTACGGGAAAGCCGCCACTATCATCCCAGAGGATCGATTGCTGTTTGCCGAGGCCGGGGTGGCCTATATTGAGCTAAACGGCACGCAGATGCTGGAGGAAGGGAGCTTTCGCTGGTCTAACTACAGCTCTACCAGCACCCAGAACGCCATTCAACGCACCCTGGAAAACCTGGGCCCCAAGCTGAAGCTTAATCTCCAACAGGTTTACCTGACCGCCCGTGGGCAGGGGGCGCTACACGCGGCTAACCTGATGGCCAATTACCCGCAGTTTTATTCCGGAGCGCTGCTGATTGCCCCGAAGGGTCGCCTCCTCCCGGCTAAGCATTCACTGGCAGAAAGCAAACGTATCATGATTGCCTATTACGATCGGCAGAATTTCAACGATCGGGCGCTGGCGCTTGATTTTGCTGACTTGTTCAGAGGCAAAAATGAGGTCGAGATCGCCAATTTTGCCGAGGGGGAAGATAATATCGGTGGCTGGCAGACGCGGTATAACCGGCCTTTACGCTGGGTAATGGGTAGAGAGCAGGATGCCTCACCGGGCGCATAACGTAGAGGCGCAGCATGCTGCGCCCGTTTAACCTTTATCATCGATCTGAAAGGGGCTGAATGCCCCTTTTAATTACCGAAGATGATTAATGCCCGTCAACGAACGCAATTTTCAGTACAAACAGCAGCGCCACCACGATCACGCAGGGGCTCATTTCACGCCAGCGGCCGGTGCCCAGCTTCATAATGCAGTAAGAGATAAAGCCCAGGGCAATCCCTTCGGTGATCGAGAAGCTGAAAGGCATCATGGCGGCGGTCACAAAGGCCGGAACCGCTTCGGTCATATCTTCCCACTTCACCCGCGCCAGGCTGGAGGTCATCAGCACCCCCACATAAATCAGCGCGCCCGCAGCAGCATAGGTTGGCACCATTCCCGCCAGCGGTGACAGGAAAATCACCAGCAGGAAGAGAATACCTACCACCACGGCAGTCAGGCCAGTACGCCCACCAACAGCCACCCCAGAGGAGCTTTCAATATAGGCAGTGACCGAAGAGGTACCCGCAAAAGCACCGGCGACCGAGGTGATGCTGTCCACATACAGCGCCTGCTTCATACGCGGGAACTTGCCGCTTTCATCCGTCAAACCAGCCTTATCGGTCACACCGATCAGCGTCCCCGAGGAGTCAAACAGGTTAACCAGCATAAAGGAGAAGATCACACCTGCCAGGCCAATATTCAGCGCCCCGGCGATATCCACCTGGCCGACCACGGAGGTGACGTCCGGCGGTAGGGAAAATACGCCGCCATACTTCACGTCGCCCAACGCCCAGCCGATCAGCGTAGTCACCACGATGGAAACCAGTACCGCCGCATGGATATTACGCGAAGCCAGCACCGCGATAATAAAGAAGCCCAAGGCTCCCAGCAGTACGCTGTGGGAGGTCAGATTGCCTACCGCTACCAACGTATCCGGGTTGGCAACCACGATACCGGCGTTTTTCAGCCCCATCATGGCGATAAACAGGCCGATACCGCTGGTGATGCCCACGCGCAGGCTTAGCGGGATGTTGGCAATCATCCAATAGCGGATACGGAAAATGGTCAGCAACAGGAAACCGATTGCGCCCCAGAAAATAGCGCCCATACCAACCTGCCATGAAATACCCATCGCGCCGACCACCACAAACGCGAAGAACGCGTTAAGGCCCATCGCCGGAGCCAGCGCCACCGGCAGGTTAGCCAGCAAGCCCATCAGGATACTGCCCAACGCGGCAACCAGGCAGGTGGTGACAAACACCGCCTGAGTGTCCATGCCCGCCGCGCCCAGGATCTGCGGGTTAACGAACACGATATACACCATGGTTAAAAAGGTGGTGATGCCGGCAATCGTTTCCGTACGTACCGTGGTGCCGTGCTGCTTGAGTTTAAACACGCGCTCAAGCAAGCCCTGATTGGCATCAAGGCTGAGGTCTTGTTTGCTCATTATAGAATTCCGAAGAGGGATTAGGACTGTCGCTGGCTATCCTATAACAAAAAGTCCGGGTTTTGACCTCGCTCACAGGTTTTTTTCGCCATCTTTACGGCTAAAACGGCCAACAAGTTGTATTTATTGAGATTGATTGCCAAAGGGGGACAACCCGCTGCGATCCGGTTAAAGTAACAGCAGTCATGACTTAACCGAGGGCGCTTACCCCAATGAATCAGGTTGAATGTGTTTTATTTGATTGCGATGGCACGCTGGTAGACAGCGAAGTGTTATGCAGCAAGGCCTATGTGCATATGTTTGCCCACTACGGTATTGAGCTGGCGCTGGAAGAGGTCTTTAAAAAGTACAAAGGGATCAAGCTCTACGAAATCATTGAGCGGGTTAACGCCGAGCAGGGGGTCAATTTACCCGCCAGCGATCTGGAGCCGATTTTTCGCCAGGAAGTGGCCCGTCTGTTTGATGCCGAGCTACAGCCGATTGCCGGTGCACGCGAGCTGCTGGCACAAATGAATGCCCCGATGTGCACCGTTTCTAACGGCCCGGTGAGCAAAATGCAGCATTCGCTAGGGTTAACCGACATGCTGTCCTATTTTGATGACCGGTTGTTCAGCGGCTACGATATTCAACGCTGGAAACCCGATCCGGCCATCGTATTCCATGCAGCACAACAGATGCAGGTGCCCGTAGAGCGCTGTATTTTGGTGGATGATTCCGTTGCCGGTGCCCAGGCGGGGATCGCGGCTGGCATTCCGGTGTTCTACTTCTGCGCCGATCCTCATAATCAACCGATCGATCACCCGTTGGTGACGACGTTTGACGATCTGGCACAGCTGCCTGCGCTGTGGCAACAGCGGGGCTGGCAGCTTACCCGTTAACCGCGTCTACCCGGCCAATCTCGGCCCGCAACCAATCATGAAAATACTGTACGCGAGGTAATTCCCGCTTACCTGGCGGGATCTCCAACCAGTAGCCGTTGGTACTTTTCAGCTCCAGCGGCGAGAGTAGTATCAGCAATCCACTGTTCAATTCATTGCGGATCATCATCTTATCCAGCACCGCATAGCCCGCGCCGGTAATACAAGCGTTGATCACCTGATCCTGGGTGCTGAACTCCAATCCGCCAAGTTCTTGCACCTCACTGCGCCCTGCCGCTGCCAACCAGCGTTGCCAGGTGTCCATCCGGCTATCACCATCAAGAATATGCAGCTGCGGCTGGGTATTGAGCGGAGGGAACACGCCATTGATCATCAACAATGGGCTGCCCACCAGCACCAGTTGCTCATGACACAGCCATTCGCCATCAACACCTTCCGAAGCCTGGCCAAAACGAACCGCACAGTCAAAATCACAGTATTTCTGCCGGGTTTCGCTGATCAGGGCAATCTGCAACTGGCTATTACGCTGGCGCAGCGTGACCAGACGCGGGGCAAGCCAACGGGTGGCGAAGGTCGGTGCAATCTGCAAGCGCAGATGCTGCAAGGGATTATGCAGTTGCACGTGGCGCACGCCCTCCTCCAGAATATCCAACGATTGCCGCACCACCGGCAGCAGCAGCATGGCATCTTGCGTCAATGCCAGACCGCTGTGGCTGCGCACAAACAGCAGCTTGCCAAGAAACTCCTCCAACTGCTTCATCTGACGGCTAGCCGCGCTCTGAGTGATAAACAGAGCGTCGGCGGCCTTGCTGAAACTCAGCGTCCGGCAGGTTTCCTCGAATACTCGTAACATACTGAGAGATGGAAGTTTTCTCACCGTCCATTTACCTCGGCATCAAACACTCACAATGTTAATAACATGTTGTCAATTTGCTGCATTACCTCAGGGTGCGCAGCGTTTATTTACCTAAAACCAGAGGCAGATCACATGCATTTTCTGCTGAGGGGTATGACTAAAACGCACTCGCCTAGCGCCTCGCTCGCTGCCACATTGTTAACGTCATAAAAACAAAAAACCAACAACATCCCTACAAGCACCGCTCCAACAGGAGGACAGGTAGATGCAGCATTTAACACAACAACAGATCCGCATGGATGACGTCCCGTTAAATCGGTTCCATATCAAAATCGCCGGGCTGACCTTCGGCGCTCACTTCACCGACGGCTATGTGCTGGGCGTGATCGGCTTCGCACTGGCCCAGATCAAACCGCAAATGGGCCTTACTCCATTCTGGGAGGGCATGCTCGGCAGCTCGGCGCTGATCGGGCTGTTTATGGGTAGCCTGGTTCTAGGGTGGATCTCCGACTACATCGGCCGCCAGAAAATCTTCAGTTTCAGCTTTGTGATTATTACCCTCGCCTCGGCACTGCAATTCTTCGCCACCACGCCAGAACAGCTGTTCCTGCTACGGGTAATGGTAGGGATCGGGCTTGGGGGAGATTTCTCGGTAGGGCACACCATGCTGGCCGAGTTTTCTCCCCGTAAACACCGGGGCGTGTTACTCGGTTCATTCAGCGTGATCTGGACTTTCGGCTACGTGGCCGCCGGTTTCGCAGGCCACTTCCTGACGGCATTAGGGCCGGATGCCTGGCGCTGGCTGCTGTCTTCTTCAGCCATCCCCGCTTTGGCCATTCTGTTGATGCGCATCGGCACGCCGGAATCCCCACGCTGGTTGATGGGTAAGGGCCGGCGCGAACAGGCCATGGCGATCGTGCATAAATACTTCGGCCCGAATGTCTTGCTGATCGATGAGGCCCCGGTGATGTCCAAACAGCGTTTTCTGTCGCTCTTTGGCCCTAAATACCGCCGCCGCACCGCCTTTAACAGCCTGTTCTTCGTCTGTCTGGTGATCCCCTATTTCGCCATCTATACCTTCCTGCCCTCCATTCTCCAGGTGATGGGGTTGGATAACAGCTTCTCTACCGACCTGTTGCTGAACGGCCTGCTGATCGTCGGGGCGTTGTTGGGGATTGTGCTGACGGTGGTTTGCTCACGCCGTGGCTTCCTGATTGGCTCCTTTATCTTCCTCGCCGCCTGTCTGGTGATGCTGAGCATTATTCCTGCCAGCCAAACGGCCTGGCTGATCGCCTGCTTTGCCGCCTTTACGCTAGTGATGTCCGCGGTAAGCAACCTGGTGGGCGTTTTCCCCGCCGAAAGCTTCCCTACAGAAGTACGTTCAATGGGTGTCGGCTTCGCCACCTCGATGAGCCGTCTGGGTTCGGCTATCGGTACTGGCCTGCTGCCCCTGGCCATCGTGCATTACGGCATGCCAACCACTACCGCCATCCTGGCGTTGATATTGATTATTGGCGCCATCGTTTCCATCGCCTGGGCACCAGAAACCAAAGGCCTGACGCTGGTTGATGCTGCGCAAGGCCCGGTATCACAGGCAGACAACGCTTTCGCCGTTCCGGCTAAATAACACCATCTTGATGAGAACAGGAGATTTTTGTGGAAATGTATATCGGTGAAGGGTTTGAAGGTAACGGCGTCAATGCCTCGCATATCAATATCATGATCGGCCCTCGTAATGGCGTAGTCGGCCAGGCATTCGCCTCAAGCCTGGCCTCCCCCAGCCAAGGACATTGTCCTTTTATGGTGGTGATCAAACCCAATGTGCCTGCCAAGCCGATGACGCTGTACGTCAATAAAGCGGAGATCGGCGGTGAGCTGCATGGCAATGCCACCTGGGGAGCCTCGCAGGCCGCCATTGCCAAAGCGGTGACCGAGGCGCTGCTGGAGGGCATTTTGCCTGCACAGGCGGAGGATGAGTGGTGCATCGTCACCGCCAACTGGGTGAACCCAGGCTGTAACGATATCGACGAGGTTTATCGCAATAACTATCGTGCCTGTACCCAGGCAATTCGTACAGCGATGGAAAAATTGCCAACGCGCAGCCAACTGACCCAAGCCCTGCCGCAGTTAGGCAACCCTTTCTACACCCCTAAGGCATGAGGAGAGCGCCATGGAATACATCAATCTGGGCCAGTGTGGCCTGAAAGTCTCTCGCCTGTGCCTCGGCACCATGAATATGGGTAGCAAACAGTGGAAACCGTGGATTTTCGATGAAGCGCAAAGCGAGCCGTTGATCCGCCACGCGTTGGAAAGCGGCATCAACTTTATCGATCTGGCTGACTTCTACTCCAGCGGTGCCGGGGAAGAGGTGGTAGGACGGGTGATCAGGCGCATTGCCAACCGCGACGAACTGGTGCTGACCACCAAAGTGGGCTATCCGATTGGCGCTGGTTTCAACAATCAGGGGCATTCCCGCAAACATATCATGGAGAGCATCGACGCCAGCCTGCGTCGCCTGGGCACCGACTATGTGGATATCTACATGCTGCACTACTTCGACGTGACAACACCGATCGAAGAAACCTGGGCGGCAATGAACGATATCGTGCGTTCCGGCAAGGCGCGTTATGTCGGCGTATCGACCATGTATACCTGGCAGTTGGCCAAAATCCTGTGGTGCTGCGAACGCAACGGCTACGCCAAACCGATCAATATGCAATTGCAACTCAACTGCGCTTACCGCGAGGAAGAGCGTGAAATGATCCCGTTCTGCCGCGATCAGGGGCTGGGGGTATCGGTCTTCAGCCCATTAGCCAGGGGGTTATTGAGCTGCGACTTCAACTCCGTGCGCAACAAAACCGACTTCTTCACCCAGGAAATGTATGCCGATGCCACCTCGTTTAACGTGGCACAGTCGGTAAGCCAGGTTGCCCAGCAGCGCGGAGTCCCAGCCGCCCAGATTGCCCAGGCCTGGGTCATCAACCATCCCGGGGTCGACTGTATGCTGGTTGGAGCGGACTCAACACAACAGATCGACAGCGCCGTGGCGGCACTGGATACCCATCTCAGTGAAGATGAACGCTACGAGCTGGAGCGCAACTATACCCCTTGCGATGTGATTAACGACTACACCGCAGGCAAGCGTATTACGCGTGAAAGCCGTGCGGCGCGCGGTTTTTTTGCAGTAGATAACCTAGAGACAAGGAATATCGCATGACGGCTTATGCTTCATTGCTACGTACCGGCTGGTACTGCAACGGCAGTTGGCAAACGGCTGCCAGCACTTACCCGGTCAATAATCCGGCCACCGGCGAAAAGGTTACCGATATTGCGCTGGCAGGCCGCACTGAAACGCAGGCCGCCATTGCAGCAGCCGCCGCTGCACTCCCGGCATGGCGCGCTCAAACGGCCAAGGCGCGGGCAGAAATCCTGCAACGCTGGTTTCAACTGATCGTGCAGCATAAAGATCAACTGGCGGAATTGATGGTCACCGAGCAAGGTAAGGTGTTGAGCGAGGCCAACGGCGAAGTGGCCTACGCCGCAAGCTTTATCGAATGGTTCGCCGAAGAAGGTAAACGCGCCTACGGCAAGACTATTCAGGCAACCAAGAGTGGCAATCAAATCCTCACGTTTAAGGAGCCTGTTGGGGTGATCGCGGCGATCACTCCGTGGAATTTCCCTCTGGCGATGCTGACACGCAAGCTTGGCCCTGCATTGGCTGCGGGTTGTACTGCGGTGATCAAACCTGCCAACGAAACCCCGCTTTCCGCTTTCGCCCTGATTGTAATGGCTGAACAGGCAGGGGTTCCTGCCGGGGTGATTAACGCGGTCACCGGAGATACCGCCGCTATTGGTGAAACGCTGATGACCAGCCCATTGGTGCGCAAAGTCTCCTTCACCGGCTCAACCCCGGTCGGCAAGCTGTTGATGCGCCAGGCGGCAGATACGGTGAAAAAGCTGTCGCTGGAACTGGGCGGCAACGCGCCGTTCATAGTATTTGACGATGCCGATCTCGATGCGGCAGTCGCCGGGGCCATGGCGGCCAAATTCCGCAACAGCGGGCAAACCTGCGTCTGCGTCAACCGCTTCTACGTGCAAGACGGCATTTACGATCGCTTTGTCGAGAAATTGGCCGATGCCGCACGGTCACTAAAAGTGGCTCCGGGCATGACGCCTGGCGCTCAGCAGGGACCGCTGATCCATCTGAAAGCGGTTGAGAAAGTGGAGGCACACGTGCAGGACGCCCTGAAGCTGGGTGCAAAACTGGTGTGCGGTGGTGAACGCCATGCGCTCGGCGGCTCCTTCTTCCAGCCTACCGTGCTGGCCAACGCCACCGAGCGGATGCGTCTGGCGCAGGAAGAAACCTTTGGCCCGCTGGCCGCCTGCTTCCGCTTTAGCGACGAGGATGACGCCATCAGCCGTGCCAATGCTACGCCGTTTGGGCTGGCGGCCTATCTGTATACGCGTGATCTGGCGCGAGCCTTCCGCGTGACCAAGGCGCTGGAAAGCGGCATGGTTGGCGTGAATGAAGGGATTATTTCTACCGAGGTCGCGCCTTTTGGCGGAGTGAAAGAATCTGGGCTAGGCCGCGAAGGGGCGGATATTGGTCTGGATGAGTATCTGGAAACCAAATACGTTAATCTGGGGCAATTGTTGTAAATGCCCCTAACCCTACCCCTCTCCCAAGGGAGAGGGAATTGATCGAGTTCGTTGATATTCAGCGGAGAGAATACCCCGCTGAACTTTAGCGATTAACGATAAGATCCCAGCGGGACTTCGGCGTCAGGCTCATGGGTAATTCTGTTACGTAAGTCCCGACGAACTATCTCAATCACCCAAAACCAAAATATATGCCCCAAAATTTCAGAAAGGTACTCATCAAATGGCAACATTGAAAGCGGGGGAGTCAAACCAAGCAGAGGGAAACTAATGCCATGCACGGCAACGGTGGCAATGATACCCGCCAACACCCCCTGCCAAAGTTTGATCTTTGGAAAAACCTCGGCAACCAAGCAGTAACCGATAGCAAAGACCAGCGAAAATATGACGTGCGTAACCATAACCGGATTAATAATATGCTCAGAAAAGGTATATACCGTACCGGTTGGATCTATCCCAAGATAATCTCTTAAAAAAAGATAAGGCGGGTTAAATTCAGCCCGACCATCACTCAGGGTTCTTGGCGGTAGCGGAACCTCTGCCCCCCACTTGACAAAAGCAGAGAGGATCCCGCCAATAATGCCAACAAACAAGGCAACGCCATACCGCCGCCGACTTGGTTCCGTTCTAATAAATAACGCACTAATTTTCATAATGATAACCATCCAATGGAAATATATAAATCACTCTTATTTATACTCTAAATAACTCGAGCTGCATGATAAAAACACAATGCATTGATCACAATCATAAATTTAACGTAAAACGATAAAAAATCATTAGTAACCATAAGACATCAAGCCCCCACACCATGCTAATTAATTAGCCAGGGTATAGATAGGGGCAACCATTCCTACTGTAACCTGATTAACTAGCCGGTAGCGGCGGGCGATTACGCCACCAGCGCCAGCTGCGTTTTAGCGCTTTGGTCTGCGGGCTAAGGCGTTTGTTCAGCCCGTTCGCCAGCACGTCCAGCGTCAGGCAGAAGATGAAATAAACCAGTGCCACAAACAGGAACACCTCCATCGGGTAAACCATGCTGCGGTTATTGACCTGAGTAGCCAGGAAGGTCAACTCACCCACGCCGACGATGTACGCCAGCGAAGTGTCTTTAATCAGCGAGATCCACTGGTTGATAAACGAAGGCACCATCATGCGCAGCGCCTGCGGCAAGACGATCATCCGCAGCACCTGCCAACGGTTTAAACCGAGCGATAGCCCCGCCTGCCACTGCCCCGCACCGATAGCCACGATGCCCGCTTTTACCGCATGGGCCAGATAGGCCGAGGCGATCAGCGCCAGCGCGCACACCACGGTGGTAATTTCCGGGATATCGACGCCAAACACGATTGGCAGCAGGAAGTAAGTCCAGAAAATCAGCATGATCACCGGGATGGCGCGGAAAAAACCGAGCACCATCGCCAATAACCCAGCCAGCACCCCACGCGACATCGCCAGCGCGACACCCAGCAGCGTACCCAGAATTGCCGACGCCAGCCCGGCCATCAGGCTGATCGCCAACGTCAACGCAGCGCCGCCCAAAGGCCCATCCGGGAAGGTGCCCCACAGCAGGTAACCCAGATTTTCCTGGATAACGGTAAAGTCCATCTTAGTGCCCCCCCAGCGGTTTACGCTGTTGACGCCACATGCCCCAGCCTTCCAGCAGGGCAATGATGGCGATATACAACACCGTTGCCACACCAAACGCCTGGAAGGTCCGCAGAGTTTCGGTTTCCACCTGGCGCGAAGCGTAAGACAGCTCAGCCAGGCCGATCGCCATGGTCAGCGATGAGTTCTTAATCACGTTCATGTACTGCCCCAGCAGCGGCGGGAAAGCGATTTTCAGCGCCTGGGGCAACACCACATAACGCATCGATTGCCAGCCGGTCAGCCCTAGCGCGTAGGCTGCATACTTTTGTCCACTGGCGACGCCACGGATACCGGAGCGGATCTCTTCGGCAATAAACGCGGTGGAATAAAGCGTCAGGCCGAAGAAGCCCGCCAGGAATTCAAACGAGGGCCACTCAAGAAAGCCTAATTGATGGGGGTATTCAGCCATTGCATGGCGAAGGAGGGCAGGATTTGCCCGGCGGCGAAATACCAGAAGAACAGTTGCACCAGCAAAGGTGTATTGCGAAATAGCGCGCTGTAGGCCACCGCCAGCCAGCTTAACGGGCGCAGGCTGCTGTCCCGCATCGCCGCCAGGCCAAAACCCAGCAGCGTTGCCGCCAGCCCGGCACAGGCCGACAGCCATAGGGTCATCAAGAAGCCATTCCATAGCCAGCTCAGATACTGCGGCGCCAACAGCCAGTCTGAGAGTTGTTGCAGATTCATGCGAGGTACTTCCCCTCACCCCAACCCTCTCCGTCACGGTTCAAAAACGGGGAGAGGGAGAAGGGAGATTAGGCTTTAGGTTGCTGATCCAACGGGCCGATCTTGAAATCGCCACGCGGTTGGGCGGTTTTGGTTTCCGGACCGAACCAGCGATCGTAAATCTTCACCGCATCGCCGTCTTTTTCCAGTTTGATCAAGGTATCGTTAACGGTAGCCGTGAGGCGATCTTCGCCTTTCGGGATACCAACGCCCTGATATTCTTTGGTGATGCTGAACGGAGAGATTTCAAAGTCGGCTTTTTGCGCGGCGGGCAGGTTGCCCAGCAGGCCAACCAGCTTGGCATCGTCCTGGGTGATGGCCTGAACGTTACCGTTACGCAGGGCGACAAACGCCAATGGGGTATCGTCGTAAGAGATCACCTTGGCCGTTGGGTAGTGCTCACGCAGGGTAATTTCCTGCACCGTGCCTTTATCCGCGCCGATGCGCAGCTTCTTGATATCTTCAGGAGTTTTCAGCACGCCTTTATGCGCAATGAATTTCTGGCCGGTAGCAAAATACGGCACGCTGAAATTCACCTCTTTGGCACGCTCGTCGGTGATGGTGAAGTTGGCCGCGATCAGATCAACCTTTTTGGACACCAGCAAAGGAATACGGTTAGCCGGGTTGGTGGCGCGCAGTTCAACCTTGACGCCCAGCGCCTTACCGATGGCTTCGGCCACGTCCACGTCATAACCCACCAGCTTTTTGCTTTGCGGATCGACATAACCAAACGGTGGGTTGCTATCGAATACCGCAATACGCACCACGCCGGCTTTTTGAATATCATCGAGTTTATCGGCATGTGCCACGCCGGTGGCAAGGCTGGCTAACAGAGATAAGACTAAGACGCGCTGTTTCATGAAAGGCTCCCAAGTGATTGATGTCCCGCTGGCTGATAAGCTAGCAAGCCTCGCTTAGGTCAGGAAATAATATTAAACGCTATAGTTATAACCTTTTTAACTTTACGGTTTTTAAATGGCATAAAGGCGCCATTTTCAGCGCCTTCTGGGATAAATCACTGGTTGAATTACGCTTTTTTCTCGTCTTTACCGTCTGACAACAGCTTGTCCAGCGCATCGCCACCGATATGGCGGAAATCCTGGCCTTTGACGAAGTAGAAGATGAATTCGCAAATATTCTGGCAGCGATCGCCGATACGCTCGATAGAGCGGGCACAGAATAGCGCCGTCAGCACGCTTGGAATGGTGCGCGTATCTTCCATCATGTAGGTCATCAGCTGACGCACGATGCCTTCATATTCCTGATCGACCTTCTTGTCTTCGCGGTAAATCCGGATCGCTTCATCCAGATCCATACGCGCAAAGGCATCCAACACGTCATGCAGCATCTGCACGGTGTGGCGGCCCAGTGACTCCAGGCTGACCAGCAATGGCTGATGCTGGTGCGAGAATTTCTCCAGGGCGGTGCGACAGATCTTGTCCGCTACGTCGCCGATGCGTTCCAGCTCGGAAATGGTCTTGATGATCGCCATCACCAGGCGCAGGTCGCTGGCGGTCGGCTGGCGTTTGGCAATGATGCGCACGCAGGCCTCGTCGATCGCCACTTCCATCATATTGACCTTGGCATCACCCTCGATCACCCGTTTGGCCAGTTCACCGTCCTGGTTATGCATCGCGGTAATGGCGTCGGTCAGCTGTTGCTCCACCAGCCCGCCCATGGTCAGCACCTGGGTGCGGATGTGCTCAAGTTCAGCGTTGAACTGGCCGGAAATGTGTTTGTTTAAATTCAGGTTATCCATGATGCATCCTAATCAACCATAGCGGCCAGTAATGTAGTCTTCAGTCTGCTTTTTCTGTGGCGCGGTAAACAGAGTGTCAGTATCGCTGAACTCGATCAACTCACCCAGATACATAAATGCGGTGGAGTCGGAACAACGCGCCGCCTGCTGCATATTGTGGGTCACGATCACCACGGTATAGTCAGACTTCAGCTCGCTGATCAGCTCTTCAATCTTGCCGGTGGAAATCGGATCCAGCGCCGAGCAAGGCTCATCCAGCAACAGCACTTCCGGGCGAATGGCAATGCCGCGCGCAATGCACAGGCGTTGCTGCTGGCCACCAGACAGGCTGTAACCGCTTTGGTGCAGCTTGTCCTTGGTCTCGTTCCACAGTGCCGCCTTGGTCAGCGCCCATTGGACACGCTCGTCCATATCGGCACGGGACAATTTCTCGAACAGGCGCACACCGAAGGCGATGTTGTCGTAAATCGACATCGGGAACGGCGTTGGCTTTTGGAACACCATGCCCACCTTGGCACGCAGCAGCGCGATGTCCTGGTTATCCGTCAGGATGTTTTGCCCATCCAGCAGGATATCGCCTTCGGCACGCTGCTCGGGGTAGAGCTGGTACATCTTGTTGAAGGTCCGCAGCAGCGTCGATTTACCGCAGCCAGACGGGCCAATAAACGCGGTCACCTTGTTCTTGGCGATATCCAGCGTGATGTTTTTCAGCGCATGGAATTTGCCGTAGTAAAAGTTCAGATCGCGTACCTGAATTTTGCTGCTGGAAGTAGAGTCAACCATACTCATCAAGACTTCTCTCTTTTCACGGTATCGCCTGAGCGGCACCTAAATTTTTATGAATGCTTTTTCTTGGCGAAAATCACACGCGCCAGGATATTCAGTAACAGTACGCACAGGGTGATCAACAACACCCCGGCCCAGGCCAGCTGTTGCCATTCGGCAAACGGGCTCATGGCAAATTTGAAAATGGTGACCGGCAGGTTGGCGATCGGCTGCATCAGGTCGGTGCTCCAGAACTGATTCGACAGCGAGGTAAACAGCAACGGGGCGGTTTCCCCGGCGATACGCGCAATCGCCAACAGCACGCCGGTGATAATGCCGGAGACCGACGCCTTCAGCGTAATGGCGGAAATCATGCGCCATTTCGGTGTCCCCAACGCATAGGCCGCTTCACGCAGCGTGTCCGGTACCAGCTTGAGCATGTTTTCGGTGGTGCGGATCACGATCGGGATCTGCAACAGAGCCAGTGCAATAATCCCAGCCCAACCGGAGAAGTGCTCCATCTTGGCCACCACCACGGTGTAGACGAACAGGCCTACGACGATCGACGGTGCGGATAACAGAATATCGTTGATAAAGCGGATCACTTCCGCCAGCCAGGATTTACGGCCGTATTCCGCCAGATAGATCCCCGCCATGATACCCAGCGGGGTGCCGAAGATGGTCGCCCACAGGATCAACAAGCCGCTACCGGCGATGGCGTTAGCCAGACCACCACCCGCGGTATTCGGCGGCGGCGTCATTTCAGTAAACAGCGCCAGCGACATGCCGTCGATGCCCTTGGTGATGGTCGAGAACAGGATCCACACCAGCCAGAACAGGCCAAAGACCATAGTCGCCATCGACAGGAACAGCGCCAGACGGTTTTTCTGCCGACGCCAGGCCTGCATTTTACGGCGGCTTTCCGCCAGTGCTACCGGGTTTTGCATATCCATCGTTGCCATGTTAGCGACCCTCACGCTTGGCCAGGCGCATCACCATCAACTTCGACAGCGCCAAGACGATAAAGGTGATCACAAACAGGATCAGCCCAAGCTGCATTAACGCAGAGGTATGTAGCCCGGATTCCGCTTCGGCGAATTCGTTAGCCAGCGCCGAGGTGATGCTGTTGCCCGGCATAAACAGCGAGAAGCTATCGAGCTGGTAGGTGTTACCGATAATAAAGGTCACCGCCATGGTTTCCCCCAGGGCGCGTCCCAGGCCAAGCATCACACCGCCGATCACGCCGTTTTTGGTGAACGGCAGCACGATGCGCCAGATCACTTCCCAGGTAGTGCAGCCGATACCATAGGCCGACTCTTTCATCATCACCGGGGTTTGTTCGAACACATCGCGCATTACCGCCGCAATGTAAGGAATAATCATGATGGCCAGGATCACCCCGGCAGCCAGGATACCGATACCAAATGCCGGGCCGGAGAACAGCTCACCGACGATCGGGATCCCGGATAACACTTCCCCCACGGGGGTCTGGAAATATTGGGCGAACAACGGGGCAAATACGAACAGGCCCCACATGCCGTAAACGATGCTCGGGATCGCCGCTAACAGCTCTATCGCGATCCCCAATGGGCGCTTGAGCCAGTTAGGGGCCAACTCGGTCAGGAACAGGGCAATACCAAAACTGACCGGCACGGCGATAATCAATGCAATCACCGAGGTGACGACCGTGCCGTAGATCGGTACCAGCGCACCAAACTGTTCGGCTGGCGCATCCCACTCCTTGGTCCACAGGAAGGCAAAACCAAACTTCTGCATGCTTGGCCAGGAGGCGATAATCAGCGAAACGATGATGCCGCCCAGCAACAATAGGGTAATCAGCGCCGCCAGTCTGACCAGCGCGCTGAAGATGATGTCACCGTTTTTACCCGGTGCTTTAATGGTCGGCTTGTACTCAGCCATAGATTACTCTTCTGTTTAAAGCTTGGAGGGCCCGGCACGCCAGGCCCCGACAGTCAGGTTGAGGCGCGGTCTTCCGCACCCCCTGCGTTGTTAGAACAAGGCCTTACCGGAGCTGTCTTTGATGTTGGTCTTCCAGGCAGCACGGATTTGCTCAACCACTTCGGCAGGCAAGGCGGCGTAATCCAGATCGCTGGCCTGTGCGGCACCAGTCTTGTAAGCCCAGTCAAAGAACTTCAGCACTTCTGCGCCCTGCTCAGGCTTCTTCTGCTCTTTGTGCACCAGGATGAAGGTGGTGGAGGTGATTGGCCAGACGTTGTCGCCTTTCTGGTTGGTCAGGTCCTGCGCGAAGGTTTTGCTCCAATCCACACCTTTGGCTGCGGCGCTGAAGCTCTCTTCGGTTGGGCTAACCGCTTTGCCATCGGCAGACACTAATTTAGTGTAGGCCAGGTTGTTCTGCTTGGCGTAAGCGTATTCCACATAGCCGATAGAGCCAGGCAGACGCTGAACGAACGCGGCGATGCCGTCATTGCCCTTACCACCCAGGCCGGTTGGCCAGTTAACGGTTGAGCCTGCACCAATTTTCTCTTTCCACTGCGCGTTAGCCTTGGCCAGATAGCTGGTGAAGACGAAAGAAGTCCCGGAACCATCAGCACGACGTACCACGGCGATAGCCTGATCCGGCAGCTTGACGCCCGGGTTCAGTTTAACGATCGCCGGGTCATTCCATTTTTTGATGTTGCCCAGGTAGATATCACCCAGGGTTTGACCATCCAGAGTCAGCTCACCGGATTTGATGCCCGGAATATTCACCGCCAGTACCACGCCACCGATCACGGTAGGGAACTGGAACAGGCCGTCCGCAGCCAGTTTTTCATCGGACAGCGGGGCATCAGAAGCACCAAAGTCAACGGTGTTGGCGATGATTTGCTTCACACCACCAGAGGAACCGATCCCCTGATAGTTAACCTTGTTGCCGGTTTCTTTCTGATAAGAATCTGCCCACTTGGCATACACCGGAGCGGGGAATGTCGCACCTGCACCGGTCAGGCTAGCAGCAGCGAAGGCGGACACAGAGGCCAAAGAGAAAGTCGCTGCCACAATACTGGCGACGGTGGTACGCATCAGTTTCATAATCCCTCCTAATGGGATATTCAAAATCGACCTTGGGTCGTTTTCATCAGAGTAAGTATTGCTGCAGGAGGGAAAATAGGACAGTTTGGTGACAGTTAAATGTACGAAATATGACAGTTATATTACAGCGGAGGGTGATTGATATTTAGTTGATTAAAATCAGTTAGATGACGTCACTTTTAGACAAAAAACAATCTACAAAAATCTGCCTGTTGCTGCACTATCTCTCTGAATATGAGCGGTTTTCGCTGTTTTTTACACGCTTGTCATATTGCCTAAAGCGGCAAAAAAACCAGCATATCATCCTTTGATGTATACCCAACTTGGGGGTAGAATATCCCCAAGTAGTAGGGAGATATCTGGTTATGGATGCTATATTTGTTGAGTTAAGTATTTTTGAAGCGAAGCGTGCTGATTATCTTTCCGATGATGAATTCAAGACATTCCAGCAGATGCTGCTTATTAATCCATTCTGCGGTGATGTTATCCAGCACACTGGCGGGTTAAGGAAGGTCAGATTTGCGGATCACCGTCGTGGAAAAGGTAAACGAGGTGGCTTGCGGGTGATCTATTATTGGTGGCTTGAAAAGTCTCACTTTTTGCTTTTTGTCATTTACGACAAAGACAAAAAAGATGACCTTAGCCGCAACGAGCGCGAGATGCTGCGTAAGATGTTGGAAATTTTGAAACAAGGGGGCACCTTATGAGCGAACTCAGCCTTTTTGAAGAACTGACCCAGGGAATGAAAGACTGGAGTGATTACAATGAGGGTAAAATCACGCTTAAAACCCACGCCGTATCACTGAAAAAAAACATATCTATGTCACCAGACGAGTTAAAAGCAATACGTGAAAAACTGCGTCTTTCACAAGCCGTTTTTGCGGATTACTTGCATACCGGTGTCACTACTTATCAAAACTGGGAGCAGGGCAGAGCCAAACCCAACAAACAGGCACTT
This sequence comes from Serratia sp. 3ACOL1, assembly GCF_003668775.1. NCBI lineage: Bacteria > Pseudomonadati > Pseudomonadota > Gammaproteobacteria > Enterobacterales > Yersiniaceae > Serratia > Serratia sp. 3ACOL1. Next base: position 4,433,236 of record NZ_CP033055.1, read on the forward strand.
CTTTTGATCCGTATGGTTGAAAAAGACCCAATGACGCTCGATACGTTAGCTGCCTTGTAATAAACATCAAACAGAGGCTAACCATTACCCCGATCCAGTCATAATAAATCCGGTGTGCTTTTTGAACGGCACCACCGGATTTTCCAAGCGTAATGCCCCTCATAACTGATAATGCCTCAATAACGGCTGATAGACCTTGCGGGAAAGCCAGGAAATCAGCGCCCACACGCCACGCTGATAAACGTTCAAGTGCCGGACATAAACCATGCTGTATTCAATCACCGGTTGGCAACCGCGAACCCGCTTAAAATCTGGCGCGCCAGAACTCAAATTGAGAAACAGCTTACGATCCATGGCGTAGCGTAACGCAAAGGCGATCAGACGACGATATAAGGCCAATGATGCGGGTAATTCCGTCCGATAGCCGACGATCGGCACCGTTACCGTCTGTTCCAACTGAACCATTCCCAACACCCCCACCATTTGCTGCTGGTGGAACAAACCGTACAGTTGCAACACGCCAAGCTGCGAGGCCTGAGATAAATAACCGGTGGTAAACTGCACATTCTGGCGGCTGTATTTTTCCAGGTAGAGCTGGTTATAGAGGCGTTCGGCACACTGCATCTGCTCGGGATCATCGGCCGACAGCCGTTTGAACTCCCATCTCACCTGATGCAGCAGTTTGTCATCCCGGCGCGCGTTGATTTTACCCCACCAGCGAATAGGATCGTCCAGGCAATAAACCTGACGGCTGACGATAGGCAGCCAACCTTGCTGGGAGAGCTGCGCCAACAGCTCGGGGGTCTGCTGCCCATTGAGCGAACGGACCATCAAAGCATGCTGGGGATAGCGCTGTAATGCCTGTTGCCGCAATGCGTCGGTATCCAAGGTTTGCCAGTGGCTGCTGGTCATATTGGTGGAAAGACACTGATTATTAAGCACCTGGAGCCGATCGACGTGCGCCTGCACTAAGGGCCATTTCAGCAACAGCGTCAGCCCGTTGCACAGCGCCCGCAACGCACCGTTATCGATTTTGATAATTTCATCCCGCGCGTAATCGACGATCAGCGCCAGCGGGGAAACCACATAGCAATTACCGGGCACGTAATCATTGACCGTCGCCGGTATCCAGAAGCCATCCTGTTGATACTCGGTCATCGACGTCTGGAGATTGGCGATCATGCCTGGCTGTTGCAACAGGGTCACTTGCAGGCGCTGCCACTGATTAACCTGCTCCATGCTAATAACCATCCCACTCGATATCAAAGGTGCTGGCATCGGTGAGGGGCCGCCGATAACGCAAGCTGCGGTACCCCATTTCCAACAATGCACACCACTGGGCTCCGGCACTTATCGGCCAACGATGATCGTTGAGCAAATTAGGCGCTTGGCGAAAATCCTGCCATAGCGTCGCCAACTGCTTATCGCGCCAAGCCTGCCAGGCAAAAAATAACAGTACGATCACGCCCACATGCCCCGCCTTGGGCGGCGCTGGCAGGTATTGCAATTGCCCATCGGCAGCGATGGACATCTGAGCCCCCAGCAAATGCAGGCCGCTGGTGGCCCTGGGATTACACTCAATAACAAAAATCACCCCGTCCTGTTCGATAAAATCGAACGCCACCTGGCCATGAAAGCTGGTTTTTTCCCCAAACTGACGGACAAAATCGTCCAGCCGCCGATCCTGATAGGGAACAAAGTAGCTGCCAGCAGCCTGATTGAAGCAGTATTTGGGTTGATAAGCCTGATGCACGATTAGCCTGCCGTGCTCAAAAACGGCATAGTTGCACAACGCCACGCCGTCTAATTTCTGCTGCTGCACCCAGGGGATATGCTCGTTGAGCTGTCGATCGTTCAATACACCCGGTTTCGGCGTGCGGATCACTTGGCGACCAAAGCGTGAAAAAACCGGTTTCAAAATGGTCAGGGGATCGTCGGCAATTTGCGAGCAGGAGGTCAGTAATCGGGTCACAGGAGTCCGCACCTCACCTAATCCCGTTAACAGGCTCAGGCTTTGGTACTTATGATGCAGTTCAAATAGCAACCGCCGTTCAGGCATCAGCCACTCGGTAGGCCCGATATACGCAGCAAACGCCTGAGAGAGGTAGAAAATCTCTTCACAGGTGGGGATAAGCAGCCCAATGTCATGTTGATCGAGATAACCTTGCAGCTGCTGTTGATAACCGGCAAGGTCCTGGCGCGGGGAGGGAAGCCGTAGATAACCTTCAATCCCTTGTAAAAAGCGGCCCAGCGGCCACTTCAGGCTATCCGCCAACCAGACGCGGTGCCCGCTGCGCAACGCAATACGCGCCCACTCTATCGCCACCGGAGCCCGTGCCCCTGTAATCAAAATATTCATTATCTACGCATTCCCTTCCCTGTAGCATCACCCGCCAATCATAGCGTTAATGGTAAAACTGGGGCTAAAAAATACCGTGTTGAGTAACCCAACACGGTATTCATAGCAGGAATGTTAACGATTATTCTACGGTGACGGATTTCGCCAGGTTACGTGGCTGATCCACATCGGTGCCTTTGATCAGAGCGACGTAATAGGACAAAAGCTGCAACGGCACGGTGTAGAAGATCGGTGCAACGATTTCTTCCACGTGCGGCAGTGGGATGATGGTCATCCCTTCGCTGCTGACGAAGCCGGCATCCTGATCGGCGAACACATACAGCTGACCACCACGGGCACGCACCTCTTCGATATTGGATTTAAGCTTCTCCAACAGCTCGTTGTTAGGCGCAACCACGATTACCGGCATGTCGGCATCGATCAACGCCAGCGGGCCGTGCTTAAGCTCACCGGCTGCGTACGCCTCTGCGTGGATATAGGAAATCTCTTTGAGCTTCAGCGCCCCTTCCATCGCGATCGGGTATTGATCGCCACGGCCAAGGAACAGTGCGTGATGCTTGTCAGAGAAACCTTCCGCCAGCGCTTCGATACTCTTGTCCAGTGACAGCATCTGCTCGATACGCGCAGGCAGGGCTTGCAGACCATGCACAATGTCATGCTCTACGCTTTCCGCCATCCCTTTCAGCCGGCCAAGACGCGCCACCAGCATCAACAGCACAGCAAGCTGTGTGGTAAAGGCTTTAGTGGAGGCAACGCCGATTTCGGTACCGGCCTTGGTCATCAGCGCCAGATCGGATTCACGCACCAGCGAAGAACCCGCCACGTTGCACACGGCCAGGGAGCCCAAGTATCCCAGCTCTTTGGACAAGCGCAGTGCTGCCAGCGTATCGGCGGTCTCACCAGATTGAGACAGGGTGATGATCAGGCTGCCTGGACGTACCGCTGACTTGCGATAACGGAACTCAGAGGCGATCTCGACGTCACAAGGCACACCGGCCAGCGACTCGAACCAGTAACGAGCCACCATCCCCGAGTGATAAGAAGTCCCACAGGCGATGATCTGCACGTGCTGCACTTTTGACAGCAGTTCATCAGCGTGCGGGCCAAGCTCACTCAGGTCGATCTTGCCATGGCTGAAACGCCCCTCAAGGGTGTTTTTCAGCGCCATCGGCTGCTCAAAAATCTCTTTTTGCATGTAATGACGGTATGCGCCTTTGTCACCGGCGTCGTATTGCACCTGAGATTCGATCTCTGGGCGCTCAATCGCATTACCCTGCTTGTCAAAAATGCTGACGGTGCGGCGGGTCACTTCTACCACGTCGCCTTCTTCCAGGAAGATAAAGCGGCGGGTTACCGGCAGCAGGGCCAGTTGGTCGGAAGCAATGAAGTTCTCGCCCACGCCACGGCCAATCACCAGCGGGCTACCTGAACGAGCAGCCACCAATACGCTCGGATCGCGGCTGTCCATCACCACGGTGCCATAAGCGCCACGCAGCTGCGGGATCACACGCTGAACCACTTCCAGCAGCGTACCGCCCTGCTTCTGTTCCCAATGCACCAGATGAGCAATCACCTCGGTATCGGTTTCAGAACTGAAGTGATAACCACGCGCAATCAGCTGTTCGCGCAGCGGTTCGTAGTTTTCGATAATGCCGTTATGCACTACCGCGATGTAATCTGAAACATGAGGATGCGCGTTCGCCTCTGAAGGTTCACCGTGCGTCGCCCAGCGGGTATGGGCAATCCCGGTACCACCATGCAGATCCTGTTGCTCTGCCGCTTCAGCCAGTTTTTGTACCTTGCCGACACGACGTAAACGGCTGACGTTACCTTCGTTATCCACCACGGCAAGACCCGCTGAGTCATAGCCCCGGTATTCCAGGCGACGTAAACCTTCCAGCAGGATCTCGGCGATATCACGTTGCGCTACTGCACCTACAATTCCACACATCTGTTGTATTCCTAATTAAACGCCTTGCGGGCGCTTTCGATGTCTCGACCTGATTTTTGCCGGTTTTACCGTGCTTCCCCGAGCCTGTAGAGAATGGGGATTATTATGTTTTGCTCTGTGCTCTTTAGCGAAAGTACAGAGCAAAACACTAGTGCCCAAACCCTAACCCACAGGGTGAGGGGACTAAACGTGCCACATCTTAACTTCCGTATCCGACTGCAATACCTAATTCGTTAAAACGGGCGCAGCATGCAGCGCCCCTACGCAGGACCACAGATTAATTTCAGAACCCGCCCACAACACCGAAATAGCTCCCTCTCCCTGTGGGAGAGGGTTGGGGTGAGGGGACTTACTTCTTCTTGGTTGGACGCTGCCAGCCTTGAATGTGCACCTGCTTGACCCGGCTCAACACCAGCTCATTATCCGTAATATCACGGGTCACCGTGGTACCGGCAGCTATCGTCACCCCTTTGCCTACGGTGACAGGAGCCACCAACTGAGTGTCCGAACCGACAAACACGCCGTCGCCGATAATGGTTTTGTGCTTGTTGGCACCGTCGTAGTTACAGGTAATGGTACCGGCACCGATATTCACATCGTCACCAATCTCGGCGTCGCCCAGATAGCTCAGATGGCCAGCCTTGGAGCCTTTGCCCAGGCGGGCCTTCTTGATTTCCACGAAGTTGCCAACGTGGGCACCTTCCGCCAGTTCGGCACCAGGGCGCAGACGGGCAAATGGACCAACGGTACAGGCCGCCTCCAGCTGCGCATCTTCCAGCACGCTGTAAGGGCTGATCTCGCAGTCGTCGCCAATCACGCAGTCTCTCAGTATGCAGCCAGCACCGATCTTCACGCGGTTACCCAGCTTGACCATGCCTTCGATAATCACGTTGGCATCGATGGAGATGTCACGGCCATGTTCCAGCACGCCACGCAGATCGAAGCGTGCCGGATCCAGCAGCATCACGCCAGCCAGCAGCAGTTTCTCTGCCTGCTCGGCCTGATACACGCGTTCAAGCTGCGACAATTGCAAGCGATTATTCACGCCTTCAACTTCGCTAAGGCGCGCCGGGTGTACCGCCTCAATCTTGTTACCCTCGGCATGCGCCAGGGCAATGATGTCGGTGATATAGAATTCACCCTGGGCATTATTATTGTTCAGCTTGCCCAGCCAGCGCTTCAGATCGCGACCGTTGGCCACCAGAATGCCGGTGTTGATCTCATTAATCTGGCGCTGCTCATCGCTGGCATCTTTATGTTCGACAATGCCCACCACAGTGCCGTTTTCACGTACGATGCGGCCATAACCGCTCGGGTCTTGCAGCTTCACCGTCAGCAGACCAATACCACCCTGAGGCTTGGCTGCCAGCAGGCGGGTCAGCGTTTCAACGGCGATCAATGGCACATCGCCATACAGCATCAGCACGTCTTCATCATCGGCAAAATGCGGTGCTGCCTGCTGCATCGCATGGCCGGTTCCCAACTGCTCGGCCTGCAACACCCAGTTTAGTGCATCATTGTGCAGGGTGCTTTTCAGCAGCTCGCCGCCGTGGCCATAAACCAGATGGACGTTTTTGGCCCCCAGCTTCATGGCAGCATCAATGACGTGCTGCACCATTGGCTTACCCGCCAGCGGATGTAACACCTTGGGAAGGTCGGAATACATGCGTGTTCCCTTGCCCGCGGCGAGGATAACCACGCTCATTGCGCTGTTAGACATAAGCAACCTGATAACTCCATTTTGATGGACGAAAGTAAAACCGTTTGATGGCGGAATTACTACATATTTCTCTACACGAATCCGGCGCAGGCCGCATGGCTCCTAGCCTGCCGCCAAGGGCTGCAATCCAACCGTACAGTGAAAAAACTGTCGGCGATCGGCGACGCTTAATTCCACTGGAAGCGCTAATACAGCACAATGCCTGGCCGGTTGAAACGCTTATTTTAAAACAAAAAAAAAGCGACCCACAGGGGCCGCTTTCTTATTTCCACACGCTGCAGGCAACGTGGGAATTTACATCGCTTTTCTGGTGAGCTCGATAACGCGCAGTTTCGCGATCGCTTTCGCCAGTTCAGCAGATGCCTGAGCATAGTCGACATCGCCATGAGAGCTACGGATGTGCTCTTCAGCTTTACGCTTAGCTTCCAGCGCTCTCGCTTCGTCGAGGTCCGTTCCACGGATGGCAGTGTCCGCCAGCACGGTTACCACGCTCGGCTGTACCTCAAGGATACCGCCGGACAGGTAGATGAACTCTTCTTCACCGTGCTGTTTAACAATACGCACCATGCCAGGCTTGATGGCAGTCAGCAGCGGCGCATGGCCAGGGAAGATCCCCAGTTCGCCTTCGCTGCCTGTCACCTGGATCTTCTGCACCAGGCCGGAAAACATCTGTTTTTCCGCGCTGACGACATCCAGATGGTAAGTCATAGCCATATCACCCTCCTCTCAAGGCGTTACAGTTTCTTGGCTTTTTCCACTGCTTCTTCAATGGTGCCAACCATGTAGAACGCCTGCTCCGGCAGGTGGTCATAGTCGCCGTCCATAATGCCTTTGAAACCACGGATGGTGTCTTTCAGCGATACGAACTTGCCCGGAGAACCGGTAAAGACTTCTGCCACGAAGAACGGCTGAGACAGGAAACGTTGGATTTTACGCGCACGGGATACAACCAGCTTGTCATCTTCTGACAGCTCGTCCATACCCAGGATGGCGATGATATCTTTCAGTTCCTGGTAGCGTTGCAGAATAGACTGCACGCCACGCGCTACGTCGTAGTGCTCCTGGCCAACTACCAGCGGATCCAGCTGACGGCTGGTGGAATCCAGCGGGTCAACGGCCGGGTAGATACCCAGAGAAGCGATGTTACGGCTCAGTACCACGGTTGCATCCAAGTGAGCAAAGGTGGTGGCTGGTGATGGGTCAGTCAAGTCATCCGCAGGAACGTAAACGGCCTGCACAGAGGTGATTGAACCAGTCTTGGTAGAGGTGATACGTTCTTGCAGAACACCCATCTCTTCCGCCAGCGTTGGCTGATAACCTACCGCCGATGGCATACGGCCCAGAAGTGCGGACACTTCGGTACCGGCCAGGGTATAACGGTAGATGTTATCGACGAACAGCAGTACGTCACGACCTTCGTCACGGAACTTCTCAGCCATGGTCAGGCCGGTCAGCGCAACGCGCAGACGGTTACCTGGTGGCTCGTTCATCTGGCCGTAAACCAGGGAAACTTTGTCCAGTACGTTGGAATCGGTCATTTCGTGGTAGAAGTCGTTACCCTCACGAGTACGTTCACCCACGCCCGCAAACACAGAATAACCGGAGTGCTCGATCGCGATGTTACGGATCAGCTCCATCATGTTTACGGTTTTACCTACACCAGCACCACCGAACAGACCGACTTTACCACCCTTGGCGAACGGGCAGATCAGGTCCATTACCTTGATACCGGTTTCCAGCAGATCCTGGGAGCTGGACAGCTCTTCGTAGCTTGGCGCCGGGCGGTGAATAGCCCAACGTTCTTCTTCGCCGATGTCGCCCTTCATGTCGATTGGTTCACCCAATACGTTCATGATACGGCCCAGGGTAGCTTTACCTACCGGTACTTCAATTGGGTGCTGCAGGTCGGTTACGGCCAGACCACGACGCAGACCGTCTGAGGTCCCCATTGCGATACAGCGAACCACGCCGCCACCCAGCTGTTGCTGAACTTCCAGCACCAATTTCTCGGTGCCGTTTGCAACCTCAAGAGCGTTGTACACTTTCGGTACGGCATCCTGAGGGAACTCGACGTCCACCACGGCGCCGATTACCTGGATAATCTTTCCAGTAGCCATCTTGAATCCTCTACGTAATTCGTAAACCTAGCTTAAACCGCGGAGGCTCCCGAAACGATCTCGGTGAGTTCCTGAGTGATGCTGGCCTGACGCGCCTTGTTGTATACCAACTGCAGCTCTTTGATCAGGCTACCGCCGTTATCGGTTGCGGCTTTCATCGCGACCATTCGTGCGGCCTGCTCGCTGGCCAGGTTTTCCACGACGCCCTGATAAACTTGCGATTCCACATAACGGCGCAGCAAGGTATCAAGCAGCACTTTTGGATCGGGTTCATACAGGTAATCCCAGGATTTTTTCTTCAGTTCACTGTCATCAGAAGGTGGCAATGGCAGAAGTTGCAGTAACTGCGGTTCCTGGGACATCGTATTAACAAATTTGTTGCTGACAACGTACAGCTTGTCTAAACGACCTTCGTCGTAGGCTTGCAGCATCACTTTCACTGGACCGATCAGATCCGACAGGGAAGGGTTATCCCCCATGCCGGTCACCTGGGCAACCACGTTGCCGCCCACGGAACCAAAGAAAGAGGCCGCTTTTGAGCCAATCAGCGCTAAATCAGCTTCAACGCCTTTTTCAGACCAGCGTTTCATCTCTGCCAACAGCTTCTTGAACAGGTTGATGTTCAAGCCGCCACAGAGACCACGGTCAGTAGACACCACCAGATACCCGACGCGCTTAACGTCACGCTCATCCAGGTACGGGTGCTTATATTCCAGATTCCCTAAAGCCAGGTGACCAATCACCTCGCGCATGGTCTCTGCATAAGGACGGCTGGCCGCCATGCGTTCCTGCGATTTACGCATTTTGGAGGCGGCGACCATTTCCATCGCTTTAGTGATCTTCTGCGTGTTTTGCACGCTGGCGATCTTACTACGTATCTCTTTTGCGCCGGCCATCTCTGCTTCTCCTCATTGCCAGCGGCCTGCCGTCTTGCAACGGCAGGCCGCTATGCGTTACCAGGACTGGGTTGCCTTGAAGGTATCGAGGATGCCTTTCAGCTTGCCTTCGATCTCATCGTTATAAGCACCAGTTTGGTTGATGTGGTTCAGCAGTTCGGCATGCTCGCGGTCCGCAAAAGCAACCAGAGCGGCTTCGAAGCTGACAACTTTCGCCACTTCTACGTCGTTCAGGTAGCCACGCTCGGCGGCAAACAGCACCAGAGACTGTTGTGCGACGGACATCGGCGCATACTGTTTCTGTTTCAGCAGCTCGGTCACTTTCTGACCGTGGCTCAGCTGTTTACGCGTTGCATCGTCCAGATCGGAAGCGAACTGAGAGAACGCAGCCAGTTCACGATACTGTGCCAGAGCGGTACGAATACCACCGGACAGTTTTTTCATGATCTTGGTCTGTGCTGCACCACCCACACGGGATACGGAAATACCCGGGTTAACCGCCGGACGAATACCGGAGTTAAACAGGTTGGATTCCAGGAAGATCTGACCATCGGTAATCGAGATTACGTTGGTCGGAACGAACGCGGAAACGTCACCCGCCTGGGTTTCAATGATCGGCAGAGCGGTCAGTGAACCGGTTTGGCCTTTGACTTCACCTTTGGTGAAGGCTTCAACGTAGTCGGCGTTAACACGCGCAGCACGCTCCAGCAAACGGGAGTGGAGGTAGAATACGTCGCCTGGGTAAGCTTCACGACCTGGTGGACGGCGAAGCAGCAGGGAGATCTGACGGTAAGCAACGGCCTGTTTGGACAGGTCATCGTATACGATCAGCGCATCTTCACCACGGTCACGGAAGTATTCGCCCATTGCGCAACCGGCATATGGCGCCAGGTATTGCAGTGCGGCGGATTCTGACGCGGTAGCCACAACCACAATGGTGTTGGCCAATGCGCCGTGCTCTTCCAGCTTGCGCACCACGTTAGCGATGGTGGACGCTTTCTGGCCAATAGCCACGTAAACGCATTTGATGCCGGAATCGCGCTGGTTGATGATCGCATCGATCGCCAGGGCGGTTTTACCGGTTTGACGGTCGCCGATCACCAGCTCACGCTGGCCACGACCGATTGGGATCATGGCGTCGACCGATTTATAGCCGGTCTGTACTGGCTGATCAACAGACTGACGTTCGATAACGCCAGGTGCGATAGTTTCAACTGGAGAGAAACCGTCGTTGTCAACCGGGCCTTTACCATCAATAGGTGCGCCCAGAGTGTTGACTACGCGGCCCAGCAGGCCACGGCCAACCGGAACTTCCAGAATACGGCCGGTACATTTTACCTTCATGCCTTCGGCCAGATCCGAATACGGACCCATTACCACGGCACCTACAGAGTCACGCTCCAGGTTCAATGCAATTGCGTAACGGTTGCCTGGCAGTGCGATCATTTCGCCCTGCATAACCTCGGCCAAACCGTGTACGCGGATGATCCCGTCGCTAACGGAAACGATGGTACCTTCATTGTGAGCTTCGCTCACTACATTGAACTGAGCAATGCGCTGCTTGATCAGTTCGCTGATTTCGGTGGAATTCAGTTGCATGCTCCAGTCCCCTTAAGACTGCAAGACGTCTGCCAGGCGCTCGAGACGGCCACGTACGCTGCCATCGATCACCAGATCACCGGCACGGATAATGACACCGGCCAGTACAGACTTGTCAATTTTGCAATTCAGCTTAACTTTGCGTGACAGACGTTTTTCCATCGCAGCGATAATCTTGGCTTGCTGTGTGTCGTTCAGTGCGCTCGATGAGAGCACCTCGACTTCGACGGTGGATTCCAGCGCGGCGCGTAGTTCGATGAACTGTTGCAGCACCGCAGGAAGGACCAGTAAACGCCCATTTTCGGCCATTACACGGATAAAGTTCTGGCCATGTTCGTCGAGCTCATCGCCACAAACCGCAATAAACGTGTTGGACAAGGTTTCAGGTGCAACCGCACCGGAAAGCAGTTCCGCCATCTGTTCATTACGGGTGACAACAGCAGTAAACGCCAGCATTTGCTGCCAGCGTTCTACGCTTTGGTTCTCAACGGCAAAGTCAAAAGCTGCTTTGGCGTAGGGGCGAGCTACGGTGATAAATTCAGACATCAGCCCCTCCCTCCTTACAGTTCAGCGACCAGTTTATCAACGATGTCGCTGTTAGCAGCTTCATCCACGGAACGTTCGATGATCTTCTCGGCACCGGCAATTGCCAGCATCGCGACTTGCTTACGCAACTCTTCACGAGCGCGCTTACGTTCGGCTTCGATCTCAGCCTGAGCCTGCGCCACGATTTTGTTACGTTCCTGCTCGGCTTCTGCTTTCGCTTCGTCCACGATCTGAGCCTTGCGTTTGTTTGCTTGCTCAATAATCGCCTGGGCTTCCGCTTTGGCAGTTTTCAGCTGGTCGGTCGCATTGGCTTGCGCTAAGTCCAAATCTTTTTTGCCACGTTCTGCAGAAGCGAGGCCATCAGCAATTTCTTTCTGACGCTTCTCGATGGCAGCCATAATTGGCGGCCATACATACTTCATACAGAACCAGACAAACAGGATGAACGCGATAGCCTGGCCGAGGATTGTTGCGTTAAGATTCACAGCACAATGCCTCTTTAAAAGTTAATAATGTGGTTTCTTTGTAGAGTGTGAACCCTACTTACGCGACAGCAAACATCACGTACAAACCCAGACCAACAGCGATCATCGGGATGGCGTCAACCAGGCCCATAACGATAAAGAACTGTGTACGCAACAGCGGGATCAGATCGGGCTGACGTGCAGCGCCTTCCAAGAATTTACCACCCAGGATGCCGATACCGATCGCAGCACCGATTGCCGCTAACCCCATCATAATAGCGGCAGCCATGTACAGCAGATCCATATTCAGGTTTTCCATGACAGTCTCCAGTTTGTTTCAGTTTAATAGTGCAAGTGTTTTAAGAAAATCAGTGCTCTTCAGACGCCATCGACAGATAGACGATCGTCAGAACCATGAAAATAAAGGCTTGAAGCGTAATGATCAGGATGTGGAAGATTGCCCAAGGCAAACTCAGCATCCACTGTGACCACCACGGCAACAGACCAGCAATCAGGATGAAGATCAACTCACCCGCATACATGTTGCCGAACAGTCGCAGACCCAGTGAAACAGGTTTGGACAGCAGGCTGACACCTTCAAGGATCAGGTTAATGGGAATAAATACCGGGTGGTTGAACGGCTGCATGGTTAACTCTTTAACGAACCCACCAATGCCTTTCATTTTAATGCTATAGAACAGGATCAGGACAAATACGGCCAACGCCATCGACAGCGTGATGTTCACGTCAGCGGTAGGTACGACACGCAGTGCTGGCAGACCAAGCTGGGTTCCGATATACGGCAGGAAGTCAACCGGGATCAGGTCCATCAGGTTCATCAGGAACACCCAGACGAACACCGTCAGCGCCAGCGGAGCAATCACCTTGCTCTTGCCGTGATACATATCCTTGACGCTGTTGTCGACAAAGCCAACGATCAGCTCAACGGCGGTTTGCAGCTTGCCGGGAACACCACTGGTGGCGTTTTTGGCTACCTTGCGGAAAATAGCCAGAAAAACCACCCCGAGGACGACGGAGAAAAACATCGAGTCGAGGTTAATCGACCAAAAACCAGTCCCGACCTGAAGCTGCGTCAGGTGGTGACCGATATACTCCTGTGGACTGTTGAATCCCTCTGCAGACATGATGCCTCTACCCTTATTTAGTTAATTTCGGTAACTGTTAATCACGGCGGGTGCCACTATCTGCACCACTAACACCGCTAAATAGGTCAGGCCAAGCGGTATCAACACCGCTTTGAACACCCCAAGCGCCACGATCAGCAAAACGATGGTGATCACGACCTTTAGCCCTTCACCAATGGCGAACGACCAGGCAACCCGTCCGGGTGCCGGCGTCTGTGCCTGATGACGCAAGGCAAACAGCATAAACATGGCATTGGGTAACCAGGCAGCCAGGCCACCTGCCAGTGCCGAACCGCTCCACTCCAGACTTTTCAGGCCGAAAGCAGCGCTGATCAAAACAAAAGTCATTAACTGCAGCAACAGCAACTTGCGTGCAACTTTTCCGCTGTACAGGGACACAGACATGACGTTTGTTCTCTCCGTACCCCTGAGGGGGTATGCCGACGTATAAAACTGCCTTTGCGGTTCTGAGTCAAGCAGCAAAAAACGTGCAAATTATACGGGCCACTCCAACGAATTCAATCGATAAGTAGCGAAAAGGTGAACAATTATTTAAATTTCCCCTTTTCGGGCTATTTTCACAAGAAAATGGCCGGAATAATCGCTCGCATTTATTTGTCTGACTATTCCACGGTTGCGGTAAGAAACGTGCAACCGATCACAATACTGACTATTAATGAGTTATAGCCCAGGTTAACGACCTAGGTCTTTAGCTTTTTGGGCGATCAAAAAATATTATAAATCAAATCATTACAACGTAACCGTTCAAAAACAATCCTTATACCCCGTAAAAACCTTTTATTGACATTCACAGGAATAATAAAGCAACACTCAATTAACACTGACAGCAAATCGGAATCTTTCACACATTGTTGCTAACGTGACTATCACCCACTGAAATGATGCATTTTTGACATCACAATGTTAATTAAAGGTAAATAAACGAAGGGGGGACCTATCTGATTAGCCTGCTTGCTATTTACCTTCTGTACCCTACACCAATCGCTGATTATTTGATGCTAAACAATTCTGATTTGGCTTTAGTGGGCTTTTAAGACGATCAAATGGCGCTCGCCATCCAGCTCCGGCACCTGCAAACGCACCACCGACTCCAGAGAAACCCCTTCTGGCAACTGGGCCAACTCGTCTTGTGGGCAAACCCCTTTCAGCGCATAAAAACGCCCCTGCCCTTTGGCTGGCAGATGGTGACACCAAGCCAACATGTCTTGCAGTGAGGCAAAAGCCCGGCTGATCACACCATCAAACGGCGGTTCTGCCACAAACTCTTCTACGCGGCTCTGTACCGGTTCGATATTGTTCAGCCCCAACTCATGCTGTACCTGGCGCAGGAAGCGTACGCGCTTGCCCAGGCTGTCTAACAGGGTGAAATGGGCATCGGGCCGCACTATAGCCAACGGAATGCCTGGCAAACCAGGGCCGGTGCCAACGTCAATAAAGCGTGAACCCGTCAGATGAGCATTCACCACGATGCTGTCCATGATATGGCGCACCAGCATTTGCTGCGGATCGCGCACAGAAGTGAGGTTGTAAGCCTTGTTCCACTTGTCGAGCATAGCGACATAACCCAACAATTGCTGTTTTTGTTGATCGGGAAGCGAAATTCCAGCCGCTGCAAGCAACGAATCCAATTTTTTTTGCACAACAGAGTCCTCTGACAGGCGTGGAACAGCAGGCCAATCTGCAACTGCTCACTAAGGCAGTCTATGATAATTCAGGCTTGAAGTGATGTCAGCGGCCGTTTGCTCAGCAGATAGGCAAACGGCCACTCGGTGAACGGATTTTATGCGCTGCGGCGCAGTAAGCCCTGCTTTTTCAGCCAGATTAGCAAAATGGAGATCGCTGCAGGTGTGATACCGGAAATGCGCGAAGCCTGGCCGATCGAGTTAGGCTTGTGATCGTTCAGTTTGGCGATCACCTCGTTGGACAATCCGGAGACCTGACGATAATCGAGATCCAGCGGCAACACGGTGTTCTCGTTGCGCTGCTGTTTGTCGATCTCATCCTGCTGGCGAGCGATGTAGCCTTCGTATTTTACCTGAATTTCCACTTGCTCAGCGGCTTCGGTGTCTGCCAGTGCGGGAGCAAAAGCTGCCACCGCAGTCAGTTGACCATAATCCATTTCCGGGCGGCGCAGCAGTTCTTCGCCGTTGGCTTCACGTGACAGAGGCGCTTTCAGCAAGACGTTAACCTGCTCGACGTTCTCTGAATGCGGATGCACCCAGATATCACGCAGACGCTGGCGTTCCTGTTCGATGTGCTCGAGCTTTTCGCAGTAGCGCTGCCAGCGTTCATCGTCAACCAGCCCCAATTCGCGGCCTTTTTCCGTCAGGCGCAGATCGGCATTGTCTTCGCGCAACATCAAACGGTATTCGGCACGTGAGGTAAACATGCGGTACGGTTCTTTGGTGCCCAGCGTACTGAGATCGTCCACCAGCACCCCCAGGTAAGCCTGATCGCGGCGTGGTGACCAGCCTTCGTCTTCAACGGCATAACGCCCGGCGTTCAACCCGGCCAACAGGCCTTGTGCAGCAGCTTCTTCATAACCGGTGGTGCCGTTGATCTGGCCTGCGAAGAACAACCCCTGGATAAATTTGCTTTCCAGCGTTGGTTTCAAATCGCGTGGATCGAAGAAATCGTACTCGATGGCATAGCCAGGACGAACGATACGGGCATTTTGCATCCCTTCCATCGAACGCACGATCTGCATCTGTACGTCAAACGGCAAACTGGTGGAAATCCCGTTCGGGTAGATCTCGTTGCTGGTTAACCCTTCAGGTTCCAGGAAGATCTGGTGTGCATTACGATCGGCAAAACGCATCACTTTGTCTTCGATCGATGGGCAGTAGCGTGGGCCGATCCCTTCGATGATCCCGGCATACATCGGGCTACGATCGAGGTTATTGCGGATCACGTCATGAGTTTTTTCATTGGTGTGCGTGATGTAGCACGGCACCTGTTGCGGATGCTGGCTGGCGTTGCCCAGGAAAGAAAACACTGGGATTGGCGTATCGCCATGCTGCTCAGCCAGAACGCTGAAGTCTATGGTGCGTGCATCAATACGGGGAGGTGTACCTGTTTTCAGGCGATTGACACGCAGAGGTAGTTCACGCAGACGCTGTGACAAAGAGATCGACGGAGGATCCCCGGCACGGCCACCGCTGTAGTTTTCCAGGCCGATGTGGATCTTGCCATCCAGGAAGGTGCCCACGGTCAGTACTACCGCTTTGGCACGGAATTTCAGCCCCATCTGGGTCACTGCACCCACCACGCGATCGTTCTCGACGATCAGATCCTCAACCGGTTGTTGGAAGATCATCAGGTTTGGCTGGTTCTCCAATGCGGTACGAACGGCTTGGCGATACAGGACGCGATCTGCCTGAGCTCGAGTGGCTCGCACTGCCGGGCCTTTGCTGGCGTTTAGTATCCTAAACTGAATGCCTGCATGGTCGATCGCCTTGGCCATCAGCCCGCCGAGTGCATCGATTTCCTTGACCAGATGCCCTTTCCCGATACCACCGATCGCCGGATTACAGGACATTTGTCCCAGCGTGTCGATATTGTGGGTCAGTAATAAAGTCTGACGTCCCATACGTGCCGCAGCCATGGCGGCTTCGGTTCCGGCATGGCCACCACCGATGATAATGACGTCAAATTGCTCTGGATAAAACATGGAACAGCACCTCGGAGTACTTGCGAACGATCGTTGTTTGCCCTGGGGGAGGATTCTACTCAAGTTTAGTCGATCGACCAAGCGGTCAGGATCTTAGGTAATTAAAAGAAGATCTTTTTTATTTAAAGATCTCTTTATTAGATCTCTTATTAGGATCGCGATCCTCTGTGGATAAGTGATTATTCCAGATAAAGATCAGCCGATTAAGCAGGATCGTTTGCTGTGAATGATCGGTGATCCTGGCCAGTATAAGCTGGGATCTAAATGGCATGTTATCCACAGGACAGAAAGCGTACGACGGTTGTTATTGGGATAACTACCGGTTATACCCTGCTTTCAAGCCTAGTTATACACAATCGTTCGCGCGATCTTTAACCGAATTAGAGTAAAATAATCCAATTCTTCAGCCATTCTTCGGCAGGATCCTCGGGAATTTCATGTTGGGTCACGTCGATCTCGAGACGATCGCCGATCCTTTTCGCTCCACGAGCCTGGAAAAGATCATCGATCTGTTTGATCGCACCGCAGAAGGTATCGTACTCAGAACTGCCCAAACCGACGGCACCGAACTGCACCTGCGATAAATCAGGTTGCTGTTCTGCCAGTTGTTCCAACAGCGGCTGCAAGTTATCTGGTAAATCACCGGCACCGTGAGTGGAGGAAACCACCAGCCAGCGGCCTGACAGTGTCAATTCATCCAATTCAGGGCCATGCAGCATTTCCGTTGAGAAACCTGCTTCTTCGAGTTTCTCGGCCAAATGTTCAGCCACATATTCTGCGCTGCCAAGCGTGCTGCCACTGATCAGAGTGATGTCTGCCATGAATGAATGATCCCAACCTTAAACTCAAGAGGCCGTATTGTACTCTGTGAATCAGCTGGGATCTACCTGTGGATAATATGGGTATAACGATCGGGGGAACCAGGATCCATCAACAACATCAACGGTTCATCAGACACAATTATGGCGCTATTTTTTCATAATTGATTGATTTAAATAGCTAGAAAATCATTGGGTGGGGTCTGAAGCCATTTTGCCAACCTTGCAGTAGTTGTTCCTTTATAAGGATAAGTTTTATTTTTCAGCTGGTGGATAAGATAGAGGGTGGGGCGAAAGCCCTGTGCATGAGCGCAGAAGCAGGCGTTACTGGCGGTATGATGACATGATCAACCGCGGCTATGGTTAACCATGTCACCAATTCCTTAAACACTGGCTCTTTCAATGAAGCCTGAGGTCATCAAATCGTAGTTTTGCTCCCCTAGGTTCTCCCGGGCTAGGGGGCAAAAGATCGGTTATAGCGTGATGCGTCCCATCATTAGCAACCAGATGACGATGGCATCAAGCAGCAACAGGATAGCCAGATAAAAAATTTCTTTATTCTGGAACAGCGGCTGATTGTCGCCCTTCTCTTTACGAGACCATATGAACACCGGTAGCCCGCAGGTAAGCAGAATGGGAACCAGCGCCACATACTGGATTTGGCTGGCATAAAGGATAAACAGGCAGAATATGACGCCAAGAATGCCGCTGACAAGGGCAAAGTTACGCCCCTTTTTGGCATACTGATCATACTCACGATTGAGGCAAATTTTCGCCATATACAAGGTCGTAGTGATATATGCAGGCACCACCATCAACGCACTGATGTTGTACATCGTGTTCCACGCGTCATTAGAAAAATAGACTAATAACATCGCGGCCTGCATCACAAAACTGCTGACCCAAAGGGAAACATTGGCGGCCTGTTTGCTATTGGTGCGCGCAAAAGCCCGTGGGAAAGCGCCTTTTTGCCCGGCAACCATGGGAATTTCAGCACAGAGCATCGTCCAGGCTAGCCAGCCTGCCAGTACTGAAATAATCAGTCCTACGTTCATTAACCAACCGCCCCAGTGACCGACCACTTTCGCCAGGACGCCTGCAGTTGAAGGATTACTGGCCTGAGCGAGTTCTGCCTGCGGCATAACGCCAAACGGTAATATCGACATCAATATGTAGATGATCAGCGCCAACAAAAAGCCCAGCAGCGTGGCCTTACCAACATCTTTCTTGTTTTTAGCGCGTCCAGAAAGAACGACGGCGCCCTCTACGCCAATAAATGCCCATAGTGTTACCGTCATAGGGGCAAGAATTTGCGACATCAGTGATACGGGTTTAGCGTGGTTGCCGACCCCTTCAACGATTTGTGGTGCAGTTCCCCAAAAGTTGCTGAACAGCTGAGAATAATTGATTAAGAAGCCCAGTATGACAACAAACAGCACCAGTGGTACAAGTTTGGCGATGGTACCGAGAGTGTTCACAAAACCCGCAACTTTCGTCCCGGATAACACCAGGAAGTTGTAACCCCAAATCAAAACCGAACCGCAGATAATTGAATTCAGGTTATTGCCATCGGTGAATACACCGGGGAAAAACTGGTTTAACGCGTCCATCAAGATTACGGCGAAGGCGACGTTGCCAAAGGCAGTCATCAGCCAGTATCCCCAGGCGACGTTGAAAGCAATAAATGACCCGAAGCCTTCCTGGGCATACATATAGACGCCCGCCTGTAGGTCGGGGCGCAGGTCGGACAACAGGCGGAATGAGTTTGCGATAAAGTAGATACCAATACCTGCGATAAGCCACGCGATTATGATCGGCCCTACTGCCGAGGTAGCAGCTGTGTTTTGGGGAAGGCTAAATACACCACCGCCAAGCATAGATCCTACAACAATGGCGATTAATGCAATTAGCCCGAGCTTGTGCTCGCCGTCTGTCTTTGCTGTGTCAGTAGCACTCGTTGATGATGTTGAAGATTGATTTGACATAAATAAAACCCTTGCATCGGAATAGACATCACCCCGGCCCTGGCAGGTCGGAGTGATGAGATAACCAGCTGATTATTGGCGACCTTTTTTAATTGTTGCAGAAACCCGGCGTTTAAAACGGAGCTGTTCCGGCCGCTTTACAGCTTTGCGTTCATCTTCAATGATGGCTCTTACCCAAAAGTCACCATTTTCATCAACGTTGATACCCTGGATCTCATGTTCAAAACCTGGGAAGTGTTTATCAAAGTCCTGTAAAGCTCGCAGATAGCCCATAATGCCTTTGTCGCCAACTGGCAGACGTTCACCTGGCATTAGGACCGGGATACCTGGTGGGTAAGGAACCAACATGCTGGCGGCAATACGGCCAGAAAAATCATCCAGGCGGATGTGTTCCGCCTTATAGCGCAGCACTTTCTGATAGGCCGCAGCCGGAGTCATCACAGGTTCAGGGTCGGTATTAACCGCCTCATTAATGTGGTTCATCAGATCCAGCTCGCACATTTTTTCATGCATCTGCTGGCAGAGTTGTTTCAGGGTCAAGTTATCGTAATGCGGTGATTGGCCTTTCAAAGACGCAATAGCATCAACAGCAAGCGCATCGGAGTCATAGAGTTTTTTAAAGGTCAGCAGGTTTTCAATTAACGTGCCCCATTTTCCTTTGGTGATACCAACAGAAAACAGAATGAGGATCGTGTAATCGCCGGTGCGGGCAATTTCAATCCTTTTGTCATCGAGGAATTTGGTAATCAAATAGCCAGGTATACCCTGTTCTTGGTAACTACCATCCAGGTTAATGCCTGGACAGGTAATGGTGACTTTTACCGGATCAAGCATGCTATTGGTATCAACCAGATCTTCATCGTGAAAGCCGTGCCAGCTATCGCCCGCACATAATTCCCAACATTCAGGACCTTGGTTGAGTAGCTCAAGCGGAGCCTCTTCAAAGCTGTACTGTTTACCCGTTGCCTTATCATGAACCTCTGCCGGCTGTAGAACGTCAAAAAACCAGGCTGATTTGCCCTCTTGCTCACGAATCTGGCGTTTAACGGAAACGACGGCTTTACGGAACGCGATGGCTTCATCGATCGACTCCTGTACCAAGGAACGACCGGAATCTCCCTGCATCATACTTACCGCTACATCAATGGAAGCAATAATCGGATAAAAGGGAGATGTGGTGCCGTGCATCATGAATGAATCGTTAAAATCATCAAAATCCAGCGGAGCACGGTGGCTTTTTTTCACATGGATCATTGAGGCCATTGATAAAGAAGGCAGCATTTTATGTGTCGACTGCACGGCAAAAATGGTCGGGCGATCGGGAGTGTCTTCAACGTCCATTGCGAAACGGTTCTTATACATCGGATGGAAACGGGCATACGCATACCAGGCTTCGTCAAAATGAATGCGTGGTACGCTGGCTCCCAGATATTTCACCACGTCATTAACGTTGTAACAGAAACCATCATAGGTACAGTTAGTGACAACTGCATAAGTGGGCGAGGTGTCTACCGCATCTGAAGTCAGCGGGCTTTTGGCGATCAACTCATCAATACTTTCTTTTTTCAGGCGTTGGGTCGGTATTGGGCCAATCAACCCATAGGCATTACGCGTGGGCTTAAGGTAGACCGGGCGTGCCTGGGAAAGCGTTAGGCCATGATTTAGCGATTTATGACAGTTACGGTCGACTATGGCAATTTCATCCGCTGCGACCGCCCCTTGAGCCACGATACGATTGGAGCCGGATGAGCCGGAAACGCCATAGAACGTCCAATCAGCGCCAAAAAGCTCTGCGGCGATGTCTTCTGATTTTTTGGACGGCCCAGCATGGATGAGATAATCCCCCATTTCCGCTGTCGCGACTCCGATATCGGCCCGCATCATGTTTTCGCCGAAGAAGTTGATAAACTCAGTACCGACAGGATGCTTTAAATAGGCCATACCGCCCATGTGCCCTGGGCAGTCCCAGTAATAATCGCCGTCTTCGGTAAAGTTTTTTAGCGTTTTAAAGTAAGGCGGCAGCAGGTTTTCAGCATATCGGTGAATAAGCGTATAAATACGATTGGCTGTGAAGGTCGGGGTTTCAGAAAATAAATAAATATACTCATTTACTTCTTTGAGTATAGCAAGGGGTACCCTGTCAGTGACATTGTCTTCAGATAATAAGAAAAGTGGCGCAGTGGCATTTCGCTTACGGAAATTATCAATGAACTCCTGACATTCAATATCTATTTTAGGATTGCTTGGGTCCCAGTAAATCCCTACCGCACTGTACTTTTGGCTTTCATTAATAACCTTAACTGCATCGCTAATCTGATCCACAATGAAGGTGGTAAATCCTCTGGCTTTAACCGCCGCGTTGAGCTCTTCGAGAGCTTGTATCTCGGGGTATCTTGTTTTAATCCTTGAGAGGATACAAACAAAATATTGTGATTAAACTTCATAATCAATTACCTTTTTTGAATAAATAAATTAGTAGCCACCGATTAATCGGCGACAAAAAATGACGTCTAAAAATTGGTTATAACTTTATCGTACCGTTGATAAAGAGAAACCCTGTAAATGCATCAAGAGCGATTAATGATAAGAAAACTTTCATTTCATTACCTTTAAATATGTTTTTCATACCTCCCTCATGAATTCGCGCCCAAAAGAATAACGGTAGGCCCAGCGTTAATAGCATTGGCACCATGGCAAGATATTTCGGTTCGCTGGCGTAAAACATAAACAAGCAAAATAACAGCCCTATCACACCACTGATTAGTGCACTAATACGGCCATTACGAGCATAATTATTATATTCACCATTGATACATAACTTGCATAAGTAAGCGGTGGACAGCAGATAGACAGGTAAAACTGTCAAGGCTGAAATCGAGAGCATGGCTATCCAGGCGTTACTTGAAAAGTAAACCATCAAAACCACAAGCTGCATTAAAGCGCTGCTGACCCATAGCGAAACCGATGCCGCTCCTTGATGGTTTCGTCTAGCAAATTTTTCTGGGAAGGCTGAATTTTGAGCTGCAACCATAGGAATTTCTGCACAAATCATGGTCCAGGCTAACCAACTGGTTAACACCGAGATCAGCACACCAATATTAATCAGTCTTTCGCCCCACTCGCCGACAACAATCTTCAGGATCCCTGCCGTTGACGGTGTGGCGATCACGCTCAGTTCTTTTTGCGTCAAGACCCCGAAAGGCAGGATAGAAATCAAGATACATATGATAAGTGAAATGATAAAACCAATTAAGGTTGCCCTGCCGACATCTTTTTTGTTTTTTACTCTTCCAGACAACGCAACGGCTCCCTCAACACCAATAAAACACCATAGTGCAACATCAAGTGGCGACTTTATCTGGGAGAATACCGAGCCTAGATACTCCTTAGGAAATAAAGGATTGTTTGCCCAGATGTTACTGGTGAGTTCGTTAACGTTAAGGAAATAAACCAGAACGAATACAAATATAACTAGCGGTATTAGTTTTGCTAACGTCCCTATAATATTTACCGCACCTGCCAGTCTTGTCCCAGACAACACTAAAAAATTGAATCCCCAGATAAGAATAGATATGCCAATAATTGAAGGGATATTGTTTCCGCCGCTAAACCCTCCCGGGATAAAATAATTCAGGGTATCCATCACCATGATACCAAAGGCGACGTTGCTGAAAATAGTCATCAGCCAATAGCCCCATACGACAATAAATGCGCAGAAGGTACCAAAACCTTCCTGAGCATACATGTAGATGCCAGCCTGTAGGTCTGGACGAATATCCGAAAGAATAATGAATGTACGAGAAATGAAAAACATTCCGAAGCCGCAGATTAACCAAGCTATAGCCACAGAACCCACAGCTGAACTGGCGGACATATTCTGTGGTAGCCCATCAACGCCACTGCCAATCATCGAACTGACTACGATAGCAACTAATGCCAATAGTCCTAATTTTTGATTGCTATCTTTTGCTGCTAAGCCTGTAGGCATAATTTATCTTCCTATTATAAAAAACAACAGTATGGATTGTTATTTTTTAGCGAAAATCCTTCTGCCTTTTAAAGTAAAAGCCCCTAAATCCCAACTGAGAGTCTTATCTTATTTTGAGGGAGTGTTGGGTGAGGTTAATTCTTGTTATACAGATAAAGTCAGTTATCGTAGATAGCTGACTTTACCTGATGGTATTATTTGATTTCGTTAATCCACTGCTTAAATTCTTCCAGCTTGCTTTCAGGTTTTTGCTTGCAGGCTTTGATGACCTGCGGAACATAGATGGTTTCTACTTCATTCCAGTCAACATAGTCACCTTGCTGATAAACATTATCTTTATTGACCACCCAGAATGCTACGGGGGTCATCGCCTTAGGGTTAAGATCAATGAATTCTTTGCAAGTCATATCCTGTGGGGTTGTTTTACCCGTAGTTTCTGCGTTGGCTACATTAATACTAGCCACAATCAAAGCTGAAGCGATAAGGATCTTTTTCGTAAATTTAGTCATGATAACTATCTCCTAATTAATATTGTATATATTGAAAAATGTATCGAGATTAAGCAACGGAGTGTCTGTCTTTATGTTGGTTAAAACCATAGTTAAGAATGAACAAAAACCATGAAGTTAATACCATTTCAAGGCCGATTAACATTACGGTTAATAGGTATGATGTGTCTTCACCAGCACTCAGCCAGATGAATGCAATAGCAAAATCCAGGATACCGATAAAAATACACCAGTAACGCCCAATCATTTCGCTATTGTTAAACGCGGTAGTCAGGCGACTCATACCCCCTAACAAAAATAGAATACAAATGAGCATTGAAAGAATATTCATTCCGACCATTGGGCTTGATAAAAAGCTAACGCCTAGAAAAATATAGATAATGCAAAATAGACACAATGAAATGAAACTCGAAGTGTTTTTTCTGAAAGCCAATGCGCTGACGAAGGAGTATATCCCTGAAATAACAAACAAGCTTCCTAAAAGATAGCTCAAAGCAATACCTGAATAGACAGGAACGAGTAGACATAAAGTACCGCACAGTAAAAGCAGTACGGCTAAAAATAAAACAATTTTTTTATATTTACTCAGTGCCCGGTGACTAAGTTTGTTAATGGTATCACTGTCAATATAAACCATCATCTCTCCCTTGCTTGCCACGCCTGCTATCAGTGCATGATCAAAGTGTAGTTTTATAAAGTGAGAGAATAATATTTTAAACGACTCATCAGGTATATAAGAGCAGATAACTACAGATGTCGTATGATTCCTACATATGTAAGACTTGCATTTATAATGATTAACAGATTAGTGATATTGACGTGTATGACCCAATAATTTAACAAATGCCTCACATTCTTCAGGAACACCCTATTGATGCAAACGTGACCTCCGTAGACCCGATTTTCAATCTTTTTTAAACGTTCTATCTTTTCCTTTCTGGCAAAGTGATTTTACTCAATCAGGTTTGGGCTGCCTTACACAGCACCACGGGCCTATCATAGAGGCTTGTGGGCTGTGAAAAATCGCTTATTAAGGCGTAATGGTACGCATGATAGGATTCTGCAACGAGATCAGCGTCTCCGTTGACTGGATCTCGTCGATGGTCTGGATTTTGTTGATCAGTACCTGTTGCAGCGCATCGATCGAGCGGCACATCACCTTGATAAACACGCTGTAGTGGCCGGTGGTGTAATAGGCTTCCACCACTTCCTCCAGGCTTTCGAGCTTTTTCAGCGCCGAAGGGTAGTCCTTGGCACTCTTCAATATGATGCCGATAAAGCAGCAGACGTCGTAGCCCAGCTGTTTTGGGTTCACATCAACCCGCGTTCCGGTGATGATCCCGGCCTGCTTCATCTTCTCCACCCGCACATGAATGGTGCCGGGGCTGACGGCAAAATTCTTCGCCAGTTCGGCGTAAGGCATACGGGCATTCTCCATTAATGCGTTGAGGATGCCGCGATCGAGATTATCGATCTGATAAATTTCTGCCATTAAATGCCCCTTTAATTGCTGATTGTTGAATTATCACCGCTTAAAAATGACCGATTAAAAGCGAAAAGGCAATATTGATTGATGGATATTGAATTTAGGTGCCATTCTGTTGCTTAATCATTGGCAACTAGACAGATTATTCAAGAGATACGGCAATGAAAAAGCAGTTTATCCAAAAACAACAACAAATCAGCTTCGTAAAATCCTTCTTCTCCCGCCAGTTGGAACAGCAGCTTGGCCTGATTGAAGTGCAGGCTCCGATCCTCAGCCGACTGGGTGACGGTACTCAAGATAACCTTTCTGGCAGCGAAAAAGCCGTTCAGGTGAAAGTCAAAAGCCTGCCGGACTCGACGTTTGAAGTCGTGCACTCGCTGGCTAAATGGAAGCGTAAGACCCTGGGTGAGCACGATTTCAGCGCGGGTGAAGGTGTGTATACCCATATGAAAGCGCTGCGCCCGGATGAAGATCGCCTGACGCCGATCCACTCGGTGTATGTCGATCAGTGGGATTGGGAACGTGTAATGGGAGATGGCGAACGTAGCCCGGCTTACCTGCAAGATACCGTTAAGCGGATCTATGCCTCTATAAAAGAAACGGAAGCCGCGGTGAGCCGTGAATTTGGTCTGGCACCGTTCCTGCCAGAACAGATCCACTTTGTTCACAGCGAAACACTGCTGCAACGTTACCCTGAGCTGGATGCCAAAGGCCGTGAACGTGCGATCGCCAAAGAATTGGGAGCAGTATTCCTGATTGGTATTGGTGGCAAACTGTCACATGGCAAATCCCATGACGTGCGTGCACCGGATTATGATGACTGGACCACGCCAGGTATCGAAGGGCTGAAAGGATTGAACGGTGACATCGTGGTGTGGAACCCGGTGTTGCAGGATGCGTTTGAACTTTCCTCGATGGGCATCCGTGTTGATGCGGCAGCGCTGCAACATCAGCTGACGTTAACCGACGATCTGGATCGCCTGAAGCTAGAATGGCACCAGTCCCTGCTGCGTGGTGAAATGCCTCAGACCATTGGTGGTGGTATTGGTCAATCACGCCTGGTGATGCTGTTGCTGCAACTGTCGCATATTGGGCAGGTACAGTGTGGCGTGTGGGGACCAGAAGTACGCGAGAGCGTTGAAGGGCTGCTGTAACAGCTAGCGACTCCAGCGCCGCAGTAAACGGCTTTTTAACCCGGTATCAAAGCGCCAGATATGATCGAAGATGCGCATGATGCCGGGTTTACCATAGGCTGACATGGCCACCGCGTGAAAGCGTTGCTGGTGGCTGTGCTGCTGTGACTTCACTTTCTTGATCACCTCTTCCGGCAGCCGCTGGGCAATAAAATCGGAAATAATCACCGCATCGGCGTCAAACCAGTCGCTTTCCGCCATTTTGCTGACGGTGGCATTCAGGCAGGCGGCCAAATCCGTCCCGCCACGAAAATGCTGGCCCAAGAAACGCACCGCCTGTTCGATACCGCTGGCGGCCGTCAGTTCATAGTGCACAATCTGGCTGGCAAACAGCATGATGTAGCAGCGGCGATTATCTGCCAGTGCGACACGCAGCAGTGCCAGGCAAAAGGCCTTGGCGCATTGTTCATTAAAGCCGCCCATTGAGCCGGAGGTATCTACGCAGACAATAAACGGCCCGCGTGGCTGCCGGTCCTGCTGCTGATGAGTGACTTGGCGCATCATGATCTGTTCCTGCCAGGCATCCCCTTGCAGGCGATAGGTCAGCAACCGCTTTTCCAGCAGCCGCCGGTAAAATTCAAACTCCAACTCTTCAATGCCCAACGCCGCCAGTTCGGGAGGCAGTAGCCGCAGGATGTCGTCACTTTGGTGTATACCGCTGACCTCTTCCGGCTGAATGGCGGGTACCTGCACCATCACCCGGTACGGTTCCGGCTGCGCGTCTTGTTGCTGCACCGCCTTGGCTTCATAGCTGCGGCCCAGTTGCTGCGCCAGCTTTTGTAGCTCTGGCTGTTGTTGCAGGAAGTCTCCGTACTCCACCAGCCGTTGGTAGTCACCGCGTTGTAACTGGCCTTTGCTCATATCCCACAATCGGCCCGCGGCCGTATCGTTCTCTGCCAGCACCGGCTCCAGTGCGCCGCTCAGCGCCAACCGTTCTTGCAGCTCGGCCATCAGTTGTTCACGCTCCTGCTCTAGTAACTTATGGTGCAGCATCGTGGCCTGCAGCGTCAGGCTAATGCGCCAGCGTTGCAGAAACAGGGTCTGGAAACTGCCATCGAGCGGATGAGAGGGGAGATCGGCGGCGTCCACCATGCTCCGTGCCTGGGCGTAAAACGGCGACGCGCATTGGCGTAACAGATCGAGCGTCTCGTTAAGGTTTTGCGAGAACTGGCCGTGGCTTTCCAACTGGCACTGCTGATAGCGGTAAAACTCTTGCGCCAGCACCGGCGGCACCACGGCTTGCTGAATGCGATCTTTCAGTTGCAGCTTCCATTGAGGCAGATCGCGGTTGATCGCCCGGCGTATCGCCGGGAATTTATTGAAAAATACCGCCAACTGCGGCGTGGCCAACAGGCCAATGATCAGCTCTTCGATCAGCTCGCCTTCGGAGATCGACAACAGCATATCGAGCGTTTCGAGGCTCAGCATGGTTACTGGCCGCGCATTTGCTGGGACAGCTGTTTGATCTGCTCGGCCACCTGCAACAGGCTGGCTTCAATTTTCGCCAACCCGGCGGCAGGGGTGAACAGGCAAGGCTGATGCTGGCTGAATAACCGCCGCTGTTCCGCCTGGCGCTGGCTTAGTGTTTCTATTTCGTCCAGGAATTCTGGTGGTGTTCCCCCAGTCGGCTTACCCGGCATGGCCAGCAGGGAGGGCTGGCGGCTGACGTCTAACACGGTCAGGTGCAGTTGCTCATCGACTTCCAGATCGATCTGCTGGGCAAAACCAATACCGTTGAGCTTGGCGCGCACGTCACCGCCTTTTTGCAGCCAGTTTTCCAGCATGCTGCTTTCGATACTCAGGTGGTTAACCTGAATGTCGTGCAGCTGTAATGGCTTTTGCAGCAGCAGCGTCAAAGTGGTGCCAGTGAGCGGATGCTCCAGCATGTATTGTGGCTTGCGGCTGAACATGCCACCTTTTTTCACCAGTTGGATGGCCTGACGATGGCTCTGCTGCTGTTGATGCTGCATCCAGCGGGTGTGGATCTGCTGTAGCTGGATCAACAAGGTTTGCTGCTGATAGGCCTGTTCGGTCAGCAACTGATCGATTTGTTGCTGTAACAACTTTAATGATGTCCGATCGTGCCACAGGCAATCCTTCAACAGCATTAAATCCAACGGCACAATGGTGTCGCGGCCGCTGAAAAAGGCGCAGGCCTGCAGTAAGCGCAGGGATTTCTTCCAACGCCGGTCGGAAACATAAGGCGCCTGTTCCAAGGCGTCTAACCGTTGGCGCAGCAGGAAAATCAGTTCAAAGCAGTTTTCCGGCAGTTTGACCTTATCGATCAGTGGTTGCCATTGGTGGAACTCTTCATCGCTGATGCTCAGCGCTTCGGGCACCGGGTTGTCGCTTTCATTCTGGCGGGCCACCAACAGCGAGCGGAAATTCTGCTTATCCTGCACCTTATCAAGCCACAGCCGGATCAGCATACGGTCATACAACGCTTCAAGGCTGCTATCGGCCTCGGGTAATTCATTGGAGGCGGTGACCAGCAGGCGCAGCGGAATGGGCTCTTCACTATTGCCGTTACGGAAGCGGCGCTCGTTGATCGCGGTAAGCAAGGTATTGAGGATTGCCGGGCCAGCCTTCCAGATTTCATCAAGAAACACGATCTCTGCTTCAGGCAGATAACCCGCAGTCAGGCGCTGATAGCGGCCTTCATCTTTCAGAGCCTGGATCGACAGTGGGCCAAACACCTCTTCCGGTGTGGAAAAGCGCGTCATCAGGTATTCAAATGAACGAGCGCTGCGGAAGGCAAATTTCAGCCGGCGGGCGATCAGACTCTTGGCGATCCCCGGCGGGCCGAGCAAGAACACACTTTCGCCGCACAAGGCCGCCAGCAAGCACAGCCTGATAGCCTCTTGCCGTTCATAAAGACCGCTCTCCAGCGCACTGCTGAGGCGGGAGATCCGTTCTGCCAGAAGTGTTGATGACGCCATAAAATAGCTCGCGTTGTCCGGAGGTTAGAGCCTGCCACCCAGGCCGACAGCCAATCTTGCTAGAGAATCCGATGATAAACCATCATTATTTTTAGCCCTATAGCTGGTTGATTAGTAAAATTTTTCTATGCTCAACAAGGGGGCTGATTCACATTTTGTTTATTTTTGGGACCCGATATAAGAGTAGGCAAGTAGTATAAATGATGCATACTGTGCGCCTTTTACCGGGTGTAACGGATCTTAGAGCCCATATCTTAAGCCTGATGCGGATGCGTCGGTTGACGGATGATCTAGCAAAAGAAGCAAACTATGAGCACAGAACATAAACAGTCTTTATCGGCGGTTACCCTGGCGGCTATTGGGGTCGTTTACGGTGATATCGGCACCAGCCCGCTCTATACCTTGCGAGAATGTTTTTCCGGCCATTACGGTTTTGACGTCCGGCCCGATGTGGTGTTTGGTTTCCTTTCCTTAATCTTCTGGATGTTGATCGTCATCGTTTCCCTGAAGTATCTCACCTACGTCATGCGTGCGGATAACGCCGGTGAAGGCGGGATACTGACGTTGATGTCTTTGGCAGGGCGCCATACCTCGGCGCGGACCACGTCTTTTCTGGTGATCCTGGGCCTGATTGGTGGCAGCTTCTTCTATGGCGAGGTGGTGATCACCCCGGCGATCTCGGTGATGTCGGCGATCGAAGGGCTGGAGATTGCCGCCCCGTCGCTGGATCCCTATATCGTCCCGCTCTCTATTCTGGTACTGACCTTACTGTTTGCAATCCAAAAACACGGCACTGGCAGTGTGGGCAAGCTGTTTGCCCCGGTGATGCTGCTGTGGTTTGTCGTGTTGGCAGTCCTGGGAGCGCGCAGCATTATCTCCAACCCGGAAGTGTTGCAGGCGCTGAACCCGAAATGGGCCCTCAACTTCTTTATTGAATATAAGAAGGTGTCGTTCTTCGCGCTCGGTGCGGTGGTGCTGTCGATTACCGGTGTGGAAGCGCTGTATGCCGATATGGGCCATTTTGGCAAATTCCCGATCCGCCTGGCCTGGTTCACCGTAGTGCTGCCTTCGCTGGTGCTTAACTACTTCGGCCAAGGGGCATTGCTGCTGAAAAATCCGGAGGCGATCAAGAACCCGTTCTTCCTGTTGGCCCCCGACTGGGCGCTGATCCCGCTGCTGATATTGGCCACGCTGGCCACGGTGATCGCCTCGCAGGCGGTCATTTCCGGCGTCTTCTCGTTGACCCGCCAGGCCGTTCGTCTGGGCTATCTGTCACCGATGCGTATCATTCATACCTCGGAAATGGAGTCCGGCCAGATCTATATCCCGGTGATCAACTGGACCCTGTATATCGCCGTGGTGTTGGTGATTGTGGGCTTCGAACACTCCAGCAACCTGGCCGCAGCCTATGGCATCGCGGTGACTGGCACCATGGTATTGACCAGCATCCTGATCACCTCCGTTGCCATCAAGAACTGGCATTGGAATCGCTTCCTGGTGGGGGGCATTCTGGCGATCCTGCTGATTATCGATGTGCCGATGTTCTCGGCTAACGCCCTGAAGCTGTTCTCTGGTGGTTGGTTGCCGCTGACGTTGGCCCTGGTGATGTTCCTGATCATGATCACCTGGAAGAGCGAACGCTTCCGCCTGCTGCGCCGGATGCATGAGCACGGCAACTCCCTTGAAGCGCTGATTGCCTCACTGGAAAAATCACCGCCGGTTCGCGTGCCAGGCACTGCAGTGTTTATGTCCCGCGCCATTAACGTGATCCCGTTTGCCCTGCTGCATAACCTCAAGCACAACAAAGTGTTGCATGAGCGAGTGGTGTTGCTGACCTTGCGTACCGAAGATGCCCCTTATGTGCATAACGTCCGGCGGGTGACGATTGAACAACTGTCGCCGACCTTCTGGCGGGTGGTGGCCAGCTATGGCTGGCGTGAAACGCCGAACGTTGAGGAAGTCTTCCACCGCTGTGGGTTGGAAGGGCTGCCATGCCGGATGATGGAGACGTCGTTCTTTATGTCCCATGAATCGCTGATCCTCACCAAACGGCCGTGGTATCTGTTCCTGCGCGGCAAGCTGTTTATCGCCCTGAGCCGCAATGCGCTGCGGGCTGCCGACCAGTTTGAGATCCCGCCTAACCGGGTCATCGAACTGGGAACCCAGGTCGAAATCTAAATCAGGGGCTCAGCATTTGCTGGGCCCTTCTTTTTTAGCTACGCTTTGTCGAACGTGAGCGAAACGTTTCGATGGCGATCACATTTCCGCTATTACAGGGTTGTCTTCCCCTGCTGATTTTCTACACTGACTCAATAGCGAAACGTTTCGCTGCTGGAGTTTACTCATGAAAAAAGGCGTACTACTGAATTCTGATGTTTCTGCGGTGGTCTCTCGTCTCGGCCACACCGATCAGATCGCGATTTGCGATGCAGGCTTGCCGATCCCGGCAGTGACGCCGCGTATCGATCTGGCGCTGACCCAAGGGGTGCCGACATTCTTACAGGTTGTCGGTGTCGTGACGCAGGAAATGCAGGTAGAGAGCGCCATCTTGGCGGAAGAGATCGTCAAGCATAACCCGTCGCTCCACCAAGCGCTGCTGGATCAACTTACGCAGCTTGGCCAACGCCAGGGCAATACCATCAGCATCAGCTATATCAGCCACAGCGCGTTTAAAGCGCAAACCGAACACAGCCGGGCCGTGATCCGCAGCGGAGAATGTTCGCCCTACGCGAACGTGATCCTGTGCTCCGGCGTAACTTTCTGAGGCGCCTATGCAACCTTTACTGCAACTGAAAGGGATCGATAAGGCCTTTCCCGGCGTGAAGGCGCTTTCTGGGGCCGCCCTGAGCGTTTATCCCGGCAGGGTGATGGCACTGGTGGGGGAAAACGGTGCCGGCAAGTCCACCATGATGAAAGTGCTGACCGGTATCTACAACAAAGATGCGGGCAGCCAATATTTCCTTGGCAAGGAAGTGGCCTTCAACGGGCCGAAGGATTCGCAGGAAGCGGGTATCGGCATCATCCACCAGGAACTGAACCTGATCCCGCAGCTGACCATTGCCGAGAACATCTTTCTTGGCCGCGAGTTCGTTAACCGCTTTGGCCGCATCGACTGGAAACGCATGTATGCCGAAGCGGACAAACTGCTGGCGCGTTTGAACCTGCGTTACAGCAGCCACCGGCTGGTGGGGGAATTGTCGATTGGCGATCAGCAAATGGTGGAAATTGCCAAGGTGCTGAGCTTTGAATCCAAAGTGATCATCATGGATGAGCCGACCGATGCTCTGACCGATACCGAAACCGCCTCGCTGTTTAAAGTGATCAACGAGCTAAAAGCCGAAGGCCGCGGCATTGTTTATATCTCCCACCGCCTGAAAGAGATCTTCGAAATCTGCGACGATGTGACCGTATTCCGTGACGGGCAATTTATTGCTGAGCGGTCGGTTGCCGAACTGAATGAAGATTCGCTGATTGAAATGATGGTGGGCCGCAAGCTGGAAGAGCAGTATCCACGCCTGAATCTGCCGCGCGGTGAAAAACGCCTGCAGGTGAGCCACGTTTCCGGCCCTGGCGTGCATGACGTCAGCTTTACTTTATACCGTGGTGAGATTTTGGGTGTGGCTGGCCTGATGGGGGCTGGGCGTACCGAGCTGATGAAGATCCTGTACGGAGCGGCGTCACGTAAAAGCGGCACCGTGAACTTGGATGGCCATGAAGTGGTCACTCGTACTCCTCAGGACGGCTTGGCCAACGGTATCGTCTATATCTCCGAAGACCGTAAACGTGATGGTCTGGTGCTGGGGATGTCGGTGAAGGAAAACATGTCGCTGACCGCGCTGCGCTACTTCAGCCGTGCAGGGGGTGGCCTGAAACATGCCGACGAGCAGATCGCCGTCAGCGATTTTATCCGCCTGTTCAATATCAAAACGCCGTCGATGGAGCAACCGATTGGCCTGCTTTCCGGCGGCAATCAGCAAAAAGTGGCGATTGCCCGTGGCTTGATGACCCGGCCAAAGGTGCTGATCCTCGACGAACCTACACGCGGCGTCGACGTCGGGGCCAAAAAAGAGATCTACCAGTTAATCAACCAGTTCAAGCAGGAAGGGCTGAGCATCATTCTGGTGTCTTCGGAAATGCCGGAGGTGCTGGGCATGAGCGACCGCATCCTGGTGATGCACGAAGGCCACCTCAGCGGCGAATTCCCGATTGAACAGGCCACCCAGGAAGTGCTGATGGCAGCAGCCGTCGGCAAGCAATACGGCGTAAAGCAGGAGTAATCAGATATGAGTTCACAAAGTGTCGCAGCTAAGCGCTGGTTCAGTAAAGAGTGGCTGTTGGAGCAGAAATCGCTGATTGCCCTGCTGGTGCTGATTGCCGTGGTGTCTTCGATGAGCCCGAATTTCTTCACCGTTAATAACCTGTTCAATATTCTGCAGCAAACCTCGGTGAACGCCATCATGGCGGTCGGTATGACGTTGGTGATCCTGACTTCCGGCATCGATTTGTCGGTCGGATCGCTGTTGGCGCTGACCGGGGCGGTAGCCGCTTCGATTGTCGGATTTGAAGTCAATGCGGTAGTGGCTGTGGCAGCTGCGCTGGCGTTGGGGGCTGCCGTAGGGGCCTGCACCGGGATTATCGTTGCCAAAGGCAAGGTTCAGGCATTTATTGCCACCCTGGTGATGATGCTGTTACTGCGCGGCGTGACCATGGTGTACACCAACGGTAGCCCGGTCAATACCGGTTTTACTGACGTTGCCGACACCTTCGGCTGGTTTGGGATTGGCCGCCCGTTGGGCATTCCTACTCCGATCTGGATCATGGCCATCGTGTTTATCGCCGCCTGGTATATGCTGCATCACACCCGTCTTGGCCGCTATATTTATGCGCTGGGCGGCAACGAAGCGGCTACCCGCCTTTCCGGTATCAGCGTCGATAGGGTTAAAATCATCGTTTACTCCCTGTGCGGCCTGCTGGCGGCACTGGCTGGGGTCATTGAAGTGGCGCGCCTGTCCTCTGCGCAACCTACTGCGGGTACCGGCTATGAGCTGGATGCCATCGCCGCGGTGGTGCTGGGTGGAACCAGCCTGGCTGGGGGTAAAGGGCGCATCGTCGGTACCCTGATCGGGGCGCTGATCCTTGGCTTCCTGAACAACGGTTTGAATTTACTGGGTGTTTCTTCCTACTACCAAATGATCGTGAAAGCAGCCGTTATTCTGCTGGCGGTTCTGGTAGACAACAAAAGTAACAAGTAACCTCTCCCCTACAGGAATCACGACCATGAAAATGAAAAAACTGGCAACCTTAGTTTCGGCCATCGCGTTAACCGCCACCCTGAGTGCTAACGCCCTGGCAAAAGACACCATCGCGCTGGTGGTTTCTACGCTCAACAACCCGTTCTTTGTTTCGATGAAAGAGGGGGCGCAGTTGGAAGCCAACAAACTGGGTTACAACCTGGTGGTGCTGGACTCCCAAAACAATCCGGCGAAAGAGTTGGCCAACGTGCAGGATCTGATGGTGCAGAACCCGAAACTGCTGCTGATTAACCCAACCGACTCTGACGCGGTAGGTAACGCCATCAAGATGGCCAACCAGGCCAAGATCCCAGTCATTACGCTTGACCGTATGGCAGCGAAAGGCGAAGTGGTTAGCCATATCGCTTCCGACAACCGCGTGGGCGGTAAAATGGCCGGTGACTTTATCGCCAACAAAGTAGGAGCCGATGCCAAGGTGATTCAGTTGGAAGGCATTGCCGGGACATCTGCTGCCCGTGAACGTGGCGAAGGCTTCCAACAGTCACTGGAGCAGAACAAGTTTAAACTGCTGGCCAGCCAGCCGGCGGACTTCGATCGTACCAAGGGTCTGAACGTCATGCAGAACCTGCTGACCGCGCATCCAGACGTGCAAGCAGTGTTTGCACAGAACGATGAAATGGCTCTGGGCGCGCTGCGTGCATTGCAAACAGCCGGTAAAACAGATGTCATCGTGGTTGGCTTTGACGGCACCGCAGACGGCGTGAAAGCGGTTGAAGGCGGTAAACTGGCTGCCACCGTGGCACAGCGTCCGGATCAGATCGGTGTGATTGGCGTAGAAACGGCTGATAAGATCTTGAAAGGCGAGAAAGTACCGGCGACTATCCCGGTTGATTTGAAACTGGTTACCAAGTAAGTCATCTCCAGCGCCATCGGAACGGGGCGTGACGATGGCGCGCAATTTAAGGGATCCCTGTGATGGAAACAGCAAAGCTGGTGGTTTTGGGCAGCATCAATGCCGACCATATCCTCAATATCAACCAGTTTCCCCAGCCGGGCGAAACGGTGATCGGCCAGCAGTATAAGGTCGCCTTTGGTGGCAAAGGGGCTAACCAGGCGGTGGCTGCCGGGCGCAGCGGTGCGGATATCGCCTTTATTGCCTGCGTAGGCGCAGACGATATTGGTGAACGTATTCGCCAACAGCTGGCAACCGATCGCATTGATACCCAACCGATTGAAGCTATCGCCGACAGCACCACCGGCGTGGCGCTGATTTTCGTCAATGCCGAAGGCGAGAACGTGATTGGTATCGATGCCGGTGCCAACGCGGCGGTCACTCCCGATTATCTCAACCGCTATCGGCAACGGGTGATCGATGCCGATGCGTTATTGATGCAGCTTGAGTCACCGCTGGAAACGGTGATTGCCGCCGCCAAACTGGCCAAGCAGCACCAAACCCAGGTGATCCTCAACCCGGCTCCGGCCTGTGAGCTGCCTGACGAACTGCTAGCCATGATCGACATGATCACTCCGAACGAAACCGAAGCCCAGCGGCTGACCGGTATCGCGGTGAATAATGACGCTGACGCCGAACGTGCTGCCAACAGCCTGCATGATAAAGGCATCGGCTGCGTGATTATCACCCTCGGTAGCCGTGGCGTGTGGTTGAGCGAAAACGGTAAAGGCAAATTGGTACCGGGCTTTAAGGTCAAGGCGGTAGATACTATCGCGGCCGGTGATACGTTCAACGGTGCCTTGGTTACGGCCTTGCTTGAAGGAAAAGTGATGAGTGATGCGGTGCGTTTCGCCCATGCGGCTGCCGCCATTGCCGTTACCCGGCC
Source organism: Serratia sp. 3ACOL1 (assembly GCF_003668775.1). Lineage (NCBI taxonomy): Bacteria > Pseudomonadati > Pseudomonadota > Gammaproteobacteria > Enterobacterales > Yersiniaceae > Serratia > Serratia sp. 3ACOL1. The sequence continues at coordinate 4,469,732 of NZ_CP033055.1, forward strand.
CGGTGCACAGCCTTCTGTGCCATGGCGTGAAGAGATTGACGCCTTCTTGCAGCAACAGGGATAACGCTTTGGCTACCATGAAAGATGTCGCCCGCCTGGCGGGTGTTTCAACCTCGACGGTCTCGCACGTGATCAATAACAATCGCTTTGTCAGCGACAGCGTGCGTGACAAAGTCATGGTGGCCGTGGAACAGCTTAACTATGCCCCTTCCGCACTGGCGCGTAGCCTGAAACTCAATACGACGCGTACCATTGGTATGCTGGTGACCTCCAGCAATAACCCGTTTTATGCCGAAGTGGTGCGCGGCGTGGAACGCAGCTGCTACGAGCGTGGCTACAGCCTGATTCTGTGCAACACAGAGGAAGATGTGGCGCGTATGAACAGCAGCATGGAAACGCTGCTGCAAAAGCGGGTGGATGGCCTGCTGGTGATGTGTACCGAAAACCACCGCCCTTCGCAGGATGCACTGAGCCGCTACCCCTCTTTGCCGATCGTGATGATGGACTGGTCGCCGTTCGAAGGGGCCAACGATATCATTCAGGATAACTCGTTGCTGGGGGGGGAAATGGCTACCGATCATCTGATCGCTCGCGGCTATCGCCAAATCGCCTGTATCGCCGGGCCGCTGGATAAAACGACCGCGCGCCATCGTTTGGAAGGCTATCGCCGCGCCATGAAGCGTGCCGGTCTTGAAATCCTGCCGGGCTATGAGGTGTATTGCGACTTTGAGTTTGAAGGGGGCGTGCACGCCATGAAACAACTGCTGGCGTTGGCCGAGCCTCCTCATGCGGTGTTTGCTGGCAACGATGCTGTCGCCGTAGGCGTTTATCAGGCGCTGTATCAGGCCGGGCTGGTGGTGCCAAAGGATATGGCTGTGATGGGTTACGACGATATCGAACTGGCCAAATATCTGGCCCCACCGCTCAGCACCATTCATCAGCCCAAAGATTCATTGGGGGAGCTGGCGATCGATGCGCTCATCAACCGCCTGCAAAACCCCGAACGTGATGCCCAGATCCTGGTGCTGACGCCAGAGTTGGTGGAGAGAGACTCCGTCGGTTACCGCTAACGGCTCGCCTTCGCTTCTTTGCGTGGTTTCTCTTTGCCGGTGATCAGGTTATTGCCGTCTTTTCTTCTTAACAGCATAAAGACGAAGGCCGAAGCGACGGTCACTATCCCCATGGTAATAAAGGTGTAGTGGAACTGATCGATCATGGTGCCGATCTCCATTGAGCCATAGAAGCGCAACACGGCGGCGCTGATCGCCACGCCAAAGCTGATAGACAACTGCTGCGTTACTGCCAGTACGCTATTACCGGAACTGGCGTTGCCATCGTTCAGATCTGCCAGGCTGATGGTATTCATGGCAGTAAACTGCGTCGACATCGCCATCCCTAGAACAAACAGCGGCAAAATCATCAGCCACAGCGGCATGCCTGGGCTTTGCAGTGAGAACTGCGCAATCAACACGCCGATAATGATAGTGATACCCACCAATGTCTTACGATAGCCGAACCAGCGCAACACCTGGGTAACGGTAGACTTGGCCATCAGAGAACCCACCGCCGTCGGGGCCATCATGCAACCGGCGACGATCGCCGAATAGCCAAAGGCCACCTGCAGCATCAACGGCATCAGGAAGGGAACGCAGCCGGTCCCCAGCCGCGAGGCCACGTTACCGGCAATGCCGACGGAAAAGGTGCGGGTCTTGAACAAATCCAGCCCAATCAGTGGCTGAGCGTGGCGGCGGGCGTGAATGATATAGCCAAACAGCATCACAAAGCCGCTCAGGAACACCCCCAGAGAAATGTAATTGGCCAGCACCTGCTCGCCAAACAGCTCCAGGCCGGTGGAGATGAGTACCAGGCTAAGGCCAAACAGCATAAAACCGATGAAATCAAACGGCCGCTTCGGCGTGGTGAAGTCTGGCATATATTTACGGGCGTAGACGATGCCGAGCAAGCCTATCGGGATGTTAATCAGGAAGATCCAATGCCAGGTGGCGTAAGTAACCAGCCAGCCGCCAAGCAGTGGCCCCATTATTGGTCCAACCAGGCCAGGCATGGTGACAAAGTTCAGTACCGGCAACAGCTCACTACGCGGATAGGCCCGCAACAGGGCAAGGCGTGCTACCGGCATCATCATCGCGCCGCCAATCCCCTGCAAAATACGTGAGGCGACCAGGAAACTCAGCGTTGGGGACAAGGCACACAATAGCGAGCCAAAGGTAAACAGGGATACGGCGATAATAAACACCCGCCGGGTACCGAAGCGATCGGCCAGCCAGCCACTCACCGGGATTAGCATCGCAACCGTCAGGGTGTAACTGATCACCGCCGACTGCATCGCCAAGGGGGAACGGTCGAGGCTGTGGGCTATCGCCGGTAAGGCGGTATTGAGAATAGTGGCATCCAACGCCTGCATAAAGAACGCCATCGCGGCGATCCAAGGCAACCCTGCCATGCTGCGTGCAGATTTTGTCATCGTGATCCCATTTTCCTTCTATATATAGCTGCGGAGTTTACGCATTTCCCTGCAACAATGTTTGGCATGCTGTGAGGGCTGCGGTGCTGTCACTGGCGACTATGGCATCCACAATGGCCTGATGGTGTTGCAGCTTAATCACTTCATTACCGGTGATCGCCCGGAAATAGCTTTGATACACCGAGCTGAACAGGTTGGCAAACGAGGTGAGAAACGGATTGGCGCTGGCTTCATAGATCAGCTGATGGTACTGGGTATCGACTTCAATCCAGCGTTCGCGGTCAAAATCCACGTGTAGCGCCTGCATTTCTGCCATCAGCGTGACCAATTGCGCCTTTTGCTCCGGGGTGGCGTTGATGGCTGCCAATGAACAGGCCTGAGGTTCCAGCGACGTGCGTAGGATAAGGAAGTGCTGCATGACCTGGTCGAAGTTCTCCCTGGTCATCCACCAGGTCAGCAGATCCTGATCGAGGAAGTTCCATTGGCTTTGCGGCATGACCCTGGTGCCGATGCGGGGGCGCGGTAACAGCATGCCTTTGGCCGCCAGCATTTTTACCGCTTCACGTACCGCAGTGCGGCTGACGCCAAACTGTTCTGCCAAATCCATCTCGCCTGGCAGGATGCTGCCGGCTTGATATTCACCGGCCAGGATCTGTTGGCCGAGTTTTTCTGCCAGCAGATAAGAAAGATTACGCTGTGCGGCCTGTTGTTGAGCATCGAATTGCATGGCTGCGGTTCCTTTAACTGCATTGTTATCTTTCATTTTACGCCAGGGAGCGCCAGCTTTTACGGCTGTTTTCGGGAAAAAGTGGCAAAAACGACGAACAAGACAGCGTTTTGCCGAAAAAAGCCGCGCTTGAAAAGTTTTTTGAATTTAGGGGTTGCGCCCTTCTGAGAACTCCCTATAATGCGCCTCCACTGACCGGGAACAACGACTCCTCTAACGAGAACCAAGTCACCCAGCCAGGAAGACCAACCCGGTGAAAACACCGAAATAAAGGTTGACTCTTCAGGGGAATCGCGTAGTATACGCCTCCTCGAGTTAGCAAGCGAAAGCGCGTAACTCACTGCTCTTTAACAATTTATCAGACAATCTGTGTGGGCACTCACAAGACGATATCCAGCTACTTCGGTAGCAAAAAAATATCAAGTCTTGAAGAGTGACCAAGCAGTAATTCATGCGAATGAATTATTACGAAAGTTAATTTTCGAGCATCGCTTCACGAGTTGAAGCAAATCAAGCTTTTAATTGAAGAGTTTGATCATGGCTCAGATTGAACGCTGGCGGCAGGCCTAACACATGCAAGTCGAGCGGTAGCACAAGGAGCTTGCTCCTGGGTGACGAGCGGCGGACGGGTGAGTAATGTCTGGGAAACTGCCCGATGGAGGGGGATAACTACTGGAAACGGTAGCTAATACCGCATAACGTCTTCGGACCAAAGTGGGGGACCTTCGGGCCTCACACCATCGGATGTGCCCAGATGGGATTAGCTAGTAGGTGAGGTAATGGCTCACCTAGGCGACGATCCCTAGCTGGTCTGAGAGGATGACCAGCCACACTGGAACTGAGACACGGTCCAGACTCCTACGGGAGGCAGCAGTGGGGAATATTGCACAATGGGCGCAAGCCTGATGCAGCCATGCCGCGTGTGTGAAGAAGGCCTTCGGGTTGTAAAGCACTTTCAGCGAGGAGGAAGGGTTCGGTGTTAATAGCACCGTTCATTGACGTTACTCGCAGAAGAAGCACCGGCTAACTCCGTGCCAGCAGCCGCGGTAATACGGAGGGTGCAAGCGTTAATCGGAATTACTGGGCGTAAAGCGCACGCAGGCGGTTTGTTAAGTCAGATGTGAAATCCCCGAGCTTAACTTGGGAACTGCATTTGAAACTGGCAAGCTAGAGTCTTGTAGAGGGGGGTAGAATTCCAGGTGTAGCGGTGAAATGCGTAGAGATCTGGAGGAATACCGGTGGCGAAGGCGGCCCCCTGGACAAAGACTGACGCTCAGGTGCGAAAGCGTGGGGAGCAAACAGGATTAGATACCCTGGTAGTCCACGCTGTAAACGATGTCGACTTGGAGGTTGTGCCCTTGAGGCGTGGCTTCCGGAGCTAACGCGTTAAGTCGACCGCCTGGGGAGTACGGCCGCAAGGTTAAAACTCAAATGAATTGACGGGGGCCCGCACAAGCGGTGGAGCATGTGGTTTAATTCGATGCAACGCGAAGAACCTTACCTACTCTTGACATCCACAGAACTTTCCAGAGATGGATTGGTGCCTTCGGGAACTGTGAGACAGGTGCTGCATGGCTGTCGTCAGCTCGTGTTGTGAAATGTTGGGTTAAGTCCCGCAACGAGCGCAACCCTTATCCTTTGTTGCCAGCACGTAATGGTGGGAACTCAAAGGAGACTGCCGGTGATAAACCGGAGGAAGGTGGGGATGACGTCAAGTCATCATGGCCCTTACGAGTAGGGCTACACACGTGCTACAATGGCATATACAAAGAGAAGCGAACTCGCGAGAGCAAGCGGACCTCATAAAGTATGTCGTAGTCCGGATCGGAGTCTGCAACTCGACTCCGTGAAGTCGGAATCGCTAGTAATCGTAGATCAGAATGCTACGGTGAATACGTTCCCGGGCCTTGTACACACCGCCCGTCACACCATGGGAGTGGGTTGCAAAAGAAGTAGGTAGCTTAACCTTCGGGAGGGCGCTTACCACTTTGTGATTCATGACTGGGGTGAAGTCGTAACAAGGTAACCGTAGGGGAACCTGCGGTTGGATCACCTCCTTACCTAAAGATATGCAGTTAAGTGCAGTGTCCACACAGATTGTCTGATGAAAAGTAATGAGCAAAGCGCTACCTGTTGATGTAATGAGTCTTCTGGACTCATGCTGATACGAACCGATTAAGAAGTTTTATTTAATCGGATTTTCGTGTCCCCATCGTCTAGAGGCCTAGGACACTGCCCTTTCACGGCTGTAACAGGGGTTCGAATCCCCTTGGGGACGCCATCCGATAATGAGTGAAAGACATTATCACCGGTCATTCGTGACTGATTATCTTAAAGATGACTCTTGCGAGTCGTGTTTAAGATATTGCTCTTTAACAATCTGGAACAAGCTGAAAATTGAAACATGACAGCTGAAACTTATCCCTCCGTAGATGTATTGGGGTAAGGATTAACCTGTCATAGAGTCTCTCAAATAAACAGCGCGACAGTGTCTCTGTTTACAGAAACACCTTCGGGTTGTGAGGTTAAGTGACTAAGCGTACACGGTGGATGCCTAGGCAGTCAGAGGCGATGAAGGGCGTGCTAATCTGCGAAAAGTGTCGGTAAGGTGATATGAACCGTTATAACCGGCAATACCCGAATGGGGAAACCCAGTGTGTTTCGACACACTATCGTATGGTGAATACATAGCCATACGAGGCGAACCGGGGGAACTGAAACATCTAAGTACCCCGAGGAAAAGAAATCAACCGAGATTCCCCTAGTAGCGGCGAGCGAACGGGGAACAGCCCAGAACCTGAATCAGTTCTTGTGTTAGTGGAAGCGTCTGGAAAGTCGCGCAGCAAAGGGTGATAGCCCCGTACACTAAAATGCATTAACTGTGAGTTCGATGAGTAGGGCGGGACACGTGACATCCTGTCTGAATATGGGGGGACCATCCTCCAAGGCTAAATACTCCTGACTGACCGATAGTGAACCAGTACCGTGAGGGAAAGGCGAAAAGAACCCCGGCGAGGGGAGTGAAATAGAACCTGAAACCGTGTACGTACAAGCAGTGGGAGCACCTTCGTGGTGTGACTGCGTACCTTTTGTATAATGGGTCAGCGACTTATATTTTGTAGCAAGGTTAACCGTATAGGGGAGCCGTAGGGAAACCGAGTCTTAACTGGGCGAATAGTTGCAAGGTATAGACCCGAAACCCGGTGATCTAGCCATGGGCAGGTTGAAGGTTGGGTAACACTAACTGGAGGACCGAACCGACTAATGTTGAAAAATTAGCGGATGACTTGTGGCTGGGGGTGAAAGGCCAATCAAACCGGGAGATAGCTGGTTCTCCCCGAAAGCTATTTAGGTAGCGCCTCGTGAACTCATCTTCGGGGGTAGAGCACTGTTTCGGCTAGGGGGCCATCCCGGCTTACCAAACCGATGCAAACTCCGAATACCGAAGAATGTTATCACGGGAGACACACGGCGGGTGCTAACGTCCGTCGTGAAGAGGGAAACAACCCAGACCGCCAGCTAAGGTCCCAAAGTCATGGTTAAGTGGGAAACGATGTGGGAAGGCATAGACAGCCAGGATGTTGGCTTAGAAGCAGCCATCATTTAAAGAAAGCGTAATAGCTCACTGGTCGAGTCGGCCTGCGCGGAAGATGTAACGGGGCTAAACCATGCACCGAAGCTGCGGCAGCGACGCTTAGGCGTTGTTGGGTAGGGGAGCGTTCTGTAAGCCGTTGAAGGTGAACTGTGAGGTTTGCTGGAGGTATCAGAAGTGCGAATGCTGACATAAGTAACGATAAAGCGGGTGAAAAACCCGCTCGCCGGAAGACCAAGGGTTCCTGTCCAACGTTAATCGGGGCAGGGTGAGTCGACCCCTAAGGCGAGGCCGAAAGGCGTAGTCGATGGGAAACAGGTTAATATTCCTGTACTCGGTGTTACTGCGAAGGGGGACGGAGAAGGCTAGGCTAGCCGGGCGACGGTTGTCCCGGTTTAAGCGTGTAGGGGGGTGTTCCTGGTAAATCCGGAACGCTATCAACCCTGAGGCGTGATGACGATGCACTACGGTGCAGAAGTAGTTGATGCCCTGCTTCCAGGAAAAGCCTCTAAGCATCAGGTAACATCAAATCGTACCCCAAACCGACACAGGTGGTCAGGTAGAGAATACCAAGGCGCTTGAGAGAACTCGGGTGAAGGAACTAGGCAAAATGGTGCCGTAACTTCGGGAGAAGGCACGCTGGCGCGTAGGTGAAGAGACTTGCTCTCGGAGCTGAAGCCAGTCGCAGATACCAGCTGGCTGCAACTGTTTAATAAAAACACAGCACTGTGCAAACACGAAAGTGGACGTATACGGTGTGACGCCTGCCCGGTGCTGGAAGGTTAATTGATGGGGTCAGCCGCAAGGCGAAGCTCTTGATCGAAGCCCCAGTAAACGGCGGCCGTAACTATAACGGTCCTAAGGTAGCGAAATTCCTTGTCGGGTAAGTTCCGACCTGCACGAATGGCGTAATGATGGCCAGGCTGTCTCCACCCGAGACTCAGTGAAATTGAACTCGCTGTGAAGATGCAGTGTACCCGCGGCAAGACGGAAAGACCCCGTGAACCTTTACTATAGCTTGACACTGAACATTGAGCCTTGATGTGTAGGATAGGTGGGAGGCTTTGAAGTGTGGACGCCAGTCTGCATGGAGCCAACCTTGAAATACCACCCTTTAATGTTTGATGTTCTAACTCGGCCCCATAATCTGGGGTGAGGACAGTGTCTGGTGGGTAGTTTGACTGGGGCGGTCTCCTCCCAAAGAGTAACGGAGGAGCACGAAGGTTAGCTAATCACGGTCGGACATCGTGAGGTTAGTGCAAAGGCATAAGCTAGCTTGACTGCGAGAGTGACGGCTCGAGCAGGTACGAAAGTAGGTCTTAGTGATCCGGTGGTTCTGAATGGAAGGGCCATCGCTCAACGGATAAAAGGTACTCCGGGGATAACAGGCTGATACCGCCCAAGAGTTCATATCGACGGCGGTGTTTGGCACCTCGATGTCGGCTCATCACATCCTGGGGCTGAAGTAGGTCCCAAGGGTATGGCTGTTCGCCATTTAAAGTGGTACGCGAGCTGGGTTTAGAACGTCGTGAGACAGTTCGGTCCCTATCTGCCGTGGGCGTTGGAAGATTGAGAGGGGTTGCTCCTAGTACGAGAGGACCGGAGTGAACGCACCACTGGTGTTCGGGTTGTCATGCCAATGGCACTGCCCGGTAGCTAAGTGCGGAAAAGATAAGCGCTGAAAGCATCTAAGCGCGAAACTTGCCTCGAGATGAGTCTTCCCTGGGCCTTTAAGGCCCCTGAAGGAACGTTTAAGACTAAGACGTTGATAGGCTGGGTGTGTAAGTGCAGCGATGCATTGAGCTAACCAGTACTAATGATCCGTGAGGCTTAACCTTACAACACCAAAGGTGTTTTAGAGTAGACGACAATTTTCAGCGAAGTTCCGAGATTGGTTTCAATGGCCCAAAAGGCGGTTGAAATGAAACAGAATTTGCCTGGCGGCAATAGCGCGGTGGTCCCACCTGACCCCATGCCGAACTCAGAAGTGAAACGCCGTAGCGCCGATGGTAGTGTGGGGTCTCCCCATGCGAGAGTAGGACACTGCCAGGCATCAATTAAGCCAAGAGGCCATCCGCAAGGATGGCCTTTTTGCTATGCGCAGAAAACAGGAAATAACAGTGAAAACCCCTCACCCCAGCCCTCTCCCAGAGTACCCACCGAGAACACCCTGAACACTTGTGCGGGGGAGAGGGAGCAGTCCGGTGTCGTGGATAAGCCCGTGCGGCTTCGGCAAGTCGGAACCTTTGATTAGCCTGTACTGCTTCAGAACGTTGGGAGCAAGAAGAAAGATGGGGTATTGCGCAGGAATATCAGCGGACTCGATCGGTTCCCTCTCCCTGTGGGAGAGGGTTAGGGTGAGGGGACTATGCCTTTGTCTGCTTTAGCCACTGAACGATAAACCCAGCGATCGTTTCAGGCTGGTTGATATCCAGTAACGGCGCAACACCTTCTATCTTCTTATCGCTGGCCACGGCAATAACGTGCTGATCCAACATGTCTGCAAGTGGTTTACCGACTTCCTCGCGATAGAGAACAATTTTGCTGATCGGCTCATGCTTGAATCCTTCCACCAGGATCAAATCCACCTTACTGTGATCGAATCTGCTGGCTAGATACTGGAGATCTAAAGGCTGTTGCTCCGGTGTTTCGCTCATTAATGCCCAGCGCCGATCGCTGGCAACCAGCGTCTGGTCTGCACCGGCCTTGCGCAGTTCATAGCTGTCCTTACCCGGCGTATCTACATCCATATCATGATGGGTATGCTTGATCAGGCCAACGCGCACCTGCTGCAGTTTTAATAGCGGGATCAATTGCTTAAGCAGCGTGGTTTTACCTGTGCCGCTATAGGCGGCGATAGCCAGCAAGGGTGGCAATAACTCCGTCATTGATCGCCTCCCTTTTCCTGCTGCCACTGTTGGCAATCTTCCGGGGTATTCAAATTACGGAAGGCATCTTGCTGCCCGCTGAACATCACTTGTTGTGCACCAATAGCCGCCATGAACAGCATCAATTTGCGTTCCCCTCGGGTTAGATAACGGGTGAGTTCCTCTGCCAGACTGGTATGCAGTAAAGCGAAGGTGGGATGTTCACGCTCACCGTCGCTGGCATAGGAGGCCAAGGCATTGCCCTTATGCAGCCAAAGCTGTTCTACCAGGTTGAGAGGGAAGTCGGGAACGTCGCAGGGTGCACAGACAATCCATGGTGTGCGGGCATAAGTGAGGCCTGCCAATATGCCGGCTAAAGGGCCGGGGTAATCTGCGGTCAGATCGCCGACGACCTCTAAGCCGCTTTGCTGATAACATAGCTGATTGCGATTGGCACTGATGATCACCTGGCTCACTTGCGGTGTTAATCGGCCCAGTACGTGCTGGTACAGGGTTTTATCCCCCACTTGCACCAATCCTTTATCTTTCCCTCCCATGCGGGTAGAGCGCCCACCGGCCAGAATAACGCCGGTTATATTTGCATGCATAGTCATCATCCAACCCCTCTCCAATGTCCTGATTGTAGCGCTAAACCTGCTCAGACATCATGATTTACCTTTATTGACACGCTGGTTCTTTCACTACGTAGTCAAGCCTGCTACTTTGTGGGTTTATCACTTCACTGGATGATATTTTGATATGAAAACGCATCGCGTAAACGAACTGATTGAGCTTTTGCAGCCGGCCTGGCAGCAGGATCCCGATCTCAACCTGATTCAGTTTTTGCAAAAGCTGGCGCAGGAAGCGGGTTTTCAGGGTGAGTTAGGCGATCTGAGCGATGACATCTTGATCTATCACCTGAAAATGCGCGGCAGTGCGGGCACAGAACAGATCCCAGGCTTGAAGAAAGACTACGAAGACGACTTTAAAACGGCGTTGCTGCGTGCCCGTGGCGTGATAAAAGATTAGCATTCATACGGTGCGGTCATCAGTGGCGGTGATTAGTGCTACTCATTCTTATTCTTGGCACGCTGTTGTCATCTGGCGAACTGAACGGTTGTTATGAACAACTCTGCATTTAATTTTGAAACCCTTTCTCCCGACCTGATTATGGATGCGTTGGAAGGGATAGGTTTGCGTGTTGATTCTGGGCTGACGGCGCTCAACAGCTATGAAAACCGCGTTTACCAGTTTATGGATGAAGATCGTCAGCGTTACGTGGTGAAATTTTATCGCCCAGAACGCTGGAGTGCAGAGCAAATCGGCGAAGAGCATCGGTTCGCGCTGGATTTATCGCACAACGAAATCCCGGCGGTCGCGCCACTGGTATTACAGGGAAATACGCTGCACACCCATGCAGGCTTTTTCTTTACCGTATTTCCGAGCGTCGGTGGCCGCCAGTATGAGATCGATAATCTGGAACAGCTGGAGTGGGTCGGGCGTTTTCTTGGCCGTATCCACCAGGTGGGCAGCGAAAGCCTGTTTACCGAGCGGCCGACCATTGGCATTGAAGAGTATCTCACGGAGCCACGGCAGGTTCTGGCCAGCTGTGATTTAGTTCCCAAGGCCCAGCGCGAGACTTTCCTGCGGGCTACGGATACGCTGATTGACGCTATCAAACCGCACTGGCAGCTGGATTGGCAGCCGCTGCGTTTGCATGGCGACTGCCACCCAGGCAATATCTTGTGGCGTGATGGTCCGCTGTTCGTCGATCTTGACGATGCGCGCAACGGGCCAGCAATACAGGATTTGTGGATGTTGTTACACGGCGAACGTCGCGATCGGCTGATGCAGCTGGATATCCTGCTGGAGGCCTATGGCGAATTTGCCGAATTTGATCAGCGCGAGCTGGCGTTGATCGAACCCTTGCGGGCCATGCGCATGGTGTATTACCTGGCATGGGTAGCACGCCGTTGGCAGGATCCCGCGTTTCCAAAAAGTTTCCCGTGGATGGCGGAGTCTGATTTCTGGTTATCTCAGACTGCGGCATTTACTGAACAGGTTAAGCTGTTGCAGGAACCTCCTCTGCAGCTCATGCCAATGTATTGAAGCATTAACATAATGGAGAGTTTAGTGTTATGAAAAAAATTTGGTTGGCACTCGTTGGTATGGTGATGGCATTCAGTGCCTCCGCTGCGCAATTCAGTGACGGTACGCAATACATCACTTTGGATAAGCCGGTAACTGGCGAACCACAGGTGCTGGAATTCTTCTCTTTCTACTGCCCGCACTGCTACCAGTTTGAAGAGACTTACCATATCTCTGATGCGGTCAAAAAAGCGCTGCCTGAAGGCACCAAGATGACCAAGTACCATGTGGAATTCCTGGGGCCATTGGGTAAGCAATTAACTCAAGCCTGGGCAGTTGCCATGGCTCTGGGTGTAGAAGACAAAATTACTCAGCCAATGTTTGAAGCGATTCAGAAAACTCAAACCGTGCAAACGCCTGACGATATCCGCAAGGTATTCGTCAATGCTGGCGTAGCAGGCGAAGACTTTGACGCGGCTTTAAACAGCTTCGTGGTGAAATCTCTGGTGGCTCAGCAAGAGAAAGCAGCCGAAGATTTGCAACTGCGTGGCGTGCCAGCGGTATTTGTTAACGGCAAATACATGGTGAAAAATGATGGCCTGGATACCAGCAGCATGGACGTTTACGTCAAGCAATTTGCTGATGTCGTTAAGTTCCTGACCGAACAAAAGTAACCCGCAGCAAGAAATCAACGCCGGTTAACCCGGCGTTTTTTTTAACTTATTAACGCTTGAGCCTGTCAAGCAAACCATCTTTTTCCTGCCACAACGTATTCAGCCAAATCTGGAATTTACGTTTAAACAGTTTGTCATTGAAGTAGTCCCCGTGCAGCGATTCATCAATCGGCAGGCATTCAATCCTGACGACTACCCTTTGCAAACGGCCACACAACATATCCCTAAAGGGATGCTCACGGTTATCCGGATAGCATAAGGTGACATTCAGGATCTTATCAAATTGCTGACCAAGCGCGCTAAGCGTAAAGGCGATCCCGGCAGCTTTGGGGGCGAGCAAATTGCGATAGGGTGAGCGGCTTTTAATTTTCTTGGCCTCGGTGAAACGAGAGCCCTCAACGAAATTGACGATGGTGGTCGGGCGTAGGCGAAACTTCTCGCAGGAACGCCGTGTGGTTTCGATATCCTGCCCGCTTTTCTCCGGATGTCTGTGCAGGTAGGCCCGCGAGTAGCGCTTCATAAAGGGCATATCCAGCGCCCAGCAGGCCAGGCCGACGAAGGGGATCCAGGCCAGTTGCTGTTTCAGGAAGTACTTACTCATAGGTATATGGTGACGGAATAACACACACAGCACCACAATGTCCGACCAACTTTCATGGTTGCTGATCAGCAAATACCAATTCTTTTTCTCCAGCCCGTGCAGCCCTTGAATATCCCATTGCAAGCGGGGGTTAATTCGTAACAATACCGCCAGGCATTGGCACCAGCACCACATTATCAGGTCAGCAAAGGCTGAAATGTATCGCCAAACCGCGGGTATGGGGATCAAAAGCTTAATGATACCGGCCAAAACAATGGGAATGGAGCACAGCATCGTTACGCCAATGGCAAGCAGCGCAGAAAAGATAAAAATAACAGGGGCTAGCAATTTTGGCATGGGTTTAGTGCTGACGGTTGAAGGAAACATCGTTAGATACGTCAGTACGTACCAACAAAAAAATATTTTAACAGAATCCCGGCCAAGAATACGCGGCTAAAAGTAAGCGATCTTAACCGGGTAGAAATTGCCAGTTGTTTGCCGTTGGCGTGCAGATTTTCAATCTTGTGCTATGGTCATTGAGGTGCCTAAATTGATTAAACGTGCGATTAAACTCCGGCCCCAGTTATATCCACAAATTACCGAAAACACGATAAATAGCAAAACCGCCCACTCCCTCTTTCAACAGTGTGATTTGTCTAGGAATTTTATTTCCCATTATAACGATATTATCTTCGTTATAATTCAGTCGCTAAACTATGCACAAAGTTATCCACAGGCAGGATCTTGCGGATCGCTTCACAGGATCTCATCTAATTTGGCCATATTGCACGCTAAGGTTCGTCACCAGCGGCTAGCTATGGCATGCTTACCCCAGTCCTTTTCACGAAAAAGAAACGTTATGGCCCAGATTGCAGAAAACCCATTAATCCTGGTGGATGGTTCCTCTTACCTTTACCGCGCCTACCATGCCTTCCCACCGCTGACAAACTCGGTCGGTGAGCCGACGGGAGCGATGTACGGTGTGCTGAACATGCTGCGCAGCCTGCTGCTGCAGTATACTCCCAGCCATGTGGCGGTGGTGTTTGATGCCAAAGGGAAGACCTTCCGTGACGAGCTGTTTGCCGAATATAAATCACATCGGCCACCGATGCCGGACGATTTGCGAGCGCAGATCGAACCGCTGCATCAGATGGTTAAAGCCATGGGCTTACCGCTGCTGGTTACACCCGGTGTAGAGGCTGATGATGTGATCGGCACCCTGGCGCTAGAGGCAGAAAAAGCGGGTCATGCTGTTTTGATCAGCACCGGCGACAAAGACATGGCTCAGTTGGTGACGCCGAATGTCACCCTGATCAATACCATGAACAACACCATCCTCGGCCCGCAGGAGGTCTGTGATAAATACGGCATCCCTCCTGAACTGATCATCGATTTCCTGGCGCTGATGGGGGATTCCTCAGATAACATCCCTGGCGTACCTGGGGTGGGTGAGAAAACGGCCCAGGCGCTGTTGCAAGGGTTAGGGGGCCTGGATCAGCTCTATGCCAATCTGGATAGCATTGCCACGCTAAGTTTCCGCGGTGCCAAGACCATGGCGGCCAAGCTGGAGCAGAATAAAGAGGTGGCCTACCTCTCTTACAAACTGGCGACGATCAAAACCGATGTTGAACTGGATCTGAAATGCAGTGAGCTGGAAGTGACCCCACCGGATGTCGATCAACTGCAGGCACTGTTTAAGCGCTACGAGTTCAAACGCTGGATGGCCGATGTTGAAGCGGGGACCTGGTTAGAAAACAAAGGGTCAGGCCGTAAGGCCAGCGCGGCGGCCAAGCCAGCCGCAACGGCAGAAGCACCAAGAGCTGCTGCAGAGCCTACCCTGTCGCAGGAAGGCTATGTCACCATTCTGGATGAGGAAACCTTCGCCGATTGGATGCAGCGCCTGAAACAGGCCGAAGTTTTCGCCTTCGATACCGAAACTGACGGCCTGGATACCCTGACGGCCAACCTGATCGGCCTGTCCTTCGCCATTGAGCCAGGCGTGGCGGCGTATCTGCCGGTTGCACACGATTATCTGGATGCTCCCCCACAGCTGGATCGTAACCACGTGCTGGCCACCCTGAAGCCGCTGCTGGAAGACGAGAAGGCGTTGAAGGTGGGGCAGAACCTGAAGTTTGATAAGAGCCTGCTGGCGCGCTATGACATCGATCTACGCGGTATCGCCTACGACACCATGCTGGAGTCCTACGTGCTCGACAGCGTCAGTGGCCGCCACGATATGGATAGCCTGGCCGATCGCTACCTGGGCCATAAAACCATTACCTTCGAAGAGATCGCGGGCAAAGGCAAAAAACAGCTAACCTTCAACCAGATCGCTCTTGAAGAGGCGGGCCCTTATGCGGCAGAAGATGCCGACGTTACGCTACAGCTGCATTTGGCGATGTGGCCGCAGTTGAAAGAGAGTGAAGGCCTGCTGACGGTATTCAATGAGATTGAAATGCCGCTGTTGCCGGTGCTTTCCCATATTGAACGCACCGGGGTGCTGATCGATCCTAACATCCTCGCTGCTCACTCCATTGAGTTGACCAAGCGCCTTGGCGAGCTTGAAGTGCAGGCCCATGAACTGGCAGAAGAGCCGTTCAATCTGGCCTCAACCAAGCAATTGCAGGCCATTTTGTATGAAAAGCAAAAGCTGCCGGTGCTGAAAAAGACCCCAGGCGGTGCTCCTTCAACCAATGAGGAAGTGCTGGCCGAGTTGGCGCTGGATTATCCGTTGCCGAAAGTGATCCTGGAATACCGTGGCCTGGCGAAGCTGAAAACCACCTATACCGACAAACTGCCGTTGATGATCAACCCGGTTAGCGGGCGGTTGCATACTTCTTATCACCAGGCGGTCACCGCCACCGGTCGCCTGTCATCAAGCGATCCAAACCTGCAAAACATCCCGGTACGTAACGATGAAGGGCGCCGTATCCGTCAGGCATTTATTGCGCCTGAGGGCTACCGTATTGTCGCGGCGGACTACTCGCAGATTGAACTGCGCATTATGGCCCATTTATCGCAGGACGAAGGCTTGCTCAAGGCGTTTGCTGAAGGTAAGGACATACACCGGGCAACGGCGGCAGAAGTCTTTGGTCTGGCGTTGGAGAAGGTCACCAACGAACAGCGTCGCAGTGCCAAGGCGATTAACTTTGGCCTGATCTATGGCATGAGCGCATTCGGTTTGGCTCGCCAGCTGGGGATCCCGCGCGGCGAAGCGCAGCGTTATATGGATCTGTACTTCGAGCGCTACCCTGGCGTGTTGGAGTATATGGAACGCACCCGTCAGCAGGCTGCCGAGCAGGGCTACGTCAGCACGCTGGATGGCCGCCGGTTGTATCTGCCGGACGTTCGCTCCAGTAACGGTATGCGTCGCAAGGCGGCCGAGAGAGCGGCGATTAACGCCCCTATGCAGGGCACTGCTGCGGATATCATCAAACGTGCGATGATTGAGGTGGATGCCTGGCTGCAAGGGCCTGAGAAGCCTCTGGTGCGCATGATCATGCAGGTACACGATGAACTGGTGTTTGAAATCCACGAGTCCGCCATCGAAGAGGCCAGCCTGCGTATTCATGAGTTGATGGAAAACAGCATGCAGTTGGCTGTTCCGCTGCGGGTGGATATCGGCGTAGGTAAAAACTGGGATGAGGCTCACTGATTACCCTGGGTGATGTGTTATGGCTAGTTTTCGCTAACTGGCGAAAACATAAGCATTTTTGGTAACTGAGCAACATCCTTCGGCGATTGTTTCGACTAAATTGGCGTTGTTAGTGCCCGGATCGTGTAAGTAAACTACAAAAAATTCTTTTGCAGCGTGAAAAAATGATGTAGAGTTACAGGCGTAGGGTACAGAGGTAAGATGTTCTATCTTTCAGACCTTTTACTTCACGTAATCGGATTTGGCTGAATATTTAGCCGCCCCAGTCAGTATTGACTGGGGCGTTTTTTATTGTAAAAACAACGTCAAAACCATCGATTTTAGTTATCCTCACCTTTCTCTCTCCCGCCGTTCCCTTGGCTGATTTATCTGCATTTATCTCCTGACAGCGCAACATCTGCCATAAGTTTTTGTGATGGTTTTTAGTCAAAATTGTAATTAGATAACGAAATGTGGCCTCGTGCGGTGTGATATCGGGCGTAAAAAAGCCGATGTCTCAGCATCGGCTCATTGGGCGCAGCATGCGGCGCCCCTACGAAATACCCGCAGCGGTATCATTCCCCGCCGATATCGTCTTCCGGCAGCACTTCCGGTGGGATCTCGTTAAACCAGGTATTCAACTTCTGGCTCAGTTTATCGACACCGATCTTTTTCGGTGACGAGAAGGCTTCTACCTGAATGTCACCCATAAATGGCAGCACGGCCTCACGCACCATATTGAGCTGCGCCTTGCGAGCGCCAGAGGCCAGCTTATCGGCCTTGGTCAGCAGGACCAGCACTGGCGTGCCAACGTCGACGGCCCACTGGATCATCTGTTGGTCCAGGTCTTTAAGCGGATGACGGATATCCATCAGCACCACCAGGCCTTTCAGGCAGTTACGCATTTGCAGGTATTCACCCAGCGCCCGCTGCCATTTCTTCTTCATCTCTTCTGGCACTTCGGCATAGCCATAGCCTGGCAGGTCGACCAGGCGAATGCCTTCTTCGACCTCGAACAGGTTAATCAGCTGGGTACGCCCCGGCGTTTTACTGGTACGTGCCAGGCCTTTCTGATTGGTCAGGGTATTCAGTGCGCTGGACTTCCCGGCGTTGGAGCGGCCGGCGAACGCAACTTCAATACCTTCATCCCCCGGCAGGTGGCGAATATCGGGCGCACTGGTGACGAAATGGGTCACATGGTAATTGTAGTTCTTGCTGGTCAAAATTTTTCGTCTCCGTGAGGATGGCTATCTGGTGGGCGATTATAACTGCATCAGCGCTAAAAGGGTGTGTTTCTCGGTTTTTAAGCGTTTTAACCACAGAGTCCTTGTGGCAAAAGGTCGCCTGCCGTGTGAGACATTGACCATTCGAATTGGGGGTAATGTCGCTTTATTCGAAAGCTGTAAATATTTTATTTGTTATAAAACAGCATGTTGTAATTTCGTTAAGTAAAAGATCGCCGTAAGCCGCCTGTAGGTATCTTGAGCACATCCCATAAAAGCGTAAAGTAGGTTGCAAGGCAGGAGGCCAAGGAAACAGGAACATCCAGGAAGGGTGAAAAATCTCAGGGAATGCACAGGTAGTGTAATGAGTACCAGGATGATGGCAGATGGAATTGAAACTATTGGTGCCGGAGCGCACGAATAGTACACGGATGATGAAGTGACTGCAATCAGGACGCCCGCGGGAAGCGCACTCAGGAAGAGTGGAAGCGAATGGATCGCAGCACGGATGATTTTTTCTTTCAGGATGAAAGACGTAGTAGCAGGGAGCGCGGTTATCGCAGATGGAAAAACCGGGATGTTGAGTGTGCGCATGGAGCGCGGAGCAGGAATATCCTTCGAGTGAAGGTGCGAAATAGGCGGCAGGTTTTAACCTGCCGCCTTTTTTCTTTGTCTGCTTTCTGCTAGATTCCGCCGCAACCGTATAGCAATTCTATACTGGATCTACATACCTAAGAGTAAAAGCCATGAACCAGCCATCAAAAGCACCTCGCGGCCCACGCAGCAGCGCGGCGACGTCAAAAAGTAAAAAGAAAAGTCGTGTGGAGCTCGATCAGGAAGCGCGCGAGCGCAAGCGTCTGAAAAAGCGCCGTGGCCTGGCTTCCGGTTCACGTACCCAGGTTGAGTCTGCCAACCAGAAAAATAAAACCGGTGCGCAACCCAAAGATCCTCGTCTCGGCAGTAAAGTGCCGGTTGCGCTGGTGGTTGACGCTAAAGTGAAGGCGACCAAGCCGCAGCCAAAACCGAAGGCAGAAAAACCGCGCCTCACGCCAGAAGAAGAACTGACCAAGCTGGAAAACGATGAGCGTCTGGATGCCTTGCTGGATCGCCTGGATGAAGGCGCCAAGCTGAGCGCGGAAGATCAGGCTTACGTCGATCAAACCCTGGATCGTATCGATGCGTTGATGGAACAACTGGGCATCGAACTGGGCGATGAAGACGACGAAGAGCCGGAAGAGAAGCAGGAAGACATTCTGAAACTGCTGAAAGGCGGTAACCCGAAAGACGTATTTTAAGCGGTTATGTGGCTGATCCCGGCAATAGCCCTACTGTTGACATGTTATCTACTGTGGTTATTCGGTAAACTGTGGCGGCTGTCGAAGCGCAAAACGCGTTTTAGCAGCGCTTCCGCGGCCAGACAGCGTAGACAACTGCCCATTTCCCGGCCCGGTAGGAAAAAATATCGGAAGGAGTGAGCAAGCATGTCAGAACAGACCATTGTCTGGGATTTGGCCCTGATCCAAAAATATAACTATTCAGGCCCGCGTTATACGTCATACCCCACGGCGCTGGAGTTCAACCAGGGCTACGACGAAGCTGCGTTCCAACGCGCAGCTACGCGCTACCCTGAGCGCCCGCTGTCGCTGTATGTCCATATTCCCTTCTGTCATAAGCTCTGCTATTTCTGCGGCTGCAATAAGCTGGTCACACGCCAGACTCACAAGGCCGATGAATACCTGGCCGTGCTGGAGCGTGAAATCATCGCACGTGCCCCCTTGTTTGCCGGCCGCAAGGTCAGCCAACTGCATTGGGGCGGCGGTACGCCAACCTATCTCGATAAGCAGCAAATCAGCCGCTTGGTCGCCATGCTACGCCAGCACTTTGATTTCCAGCCAGAAATGGAGATGTCGATCGAAGTTGATCCACGGGAAATCGAGCTGGACGTGCTGGACCACCTGCGTGCCGAAGGCTTCAACCGCCTTAGCATGGGGGTGCAGGACTTCAATAAAGAAGTGCAGCGTCTGGTTAACCGCGAGCAGGATGAAGAGTTCATTTTTGCCCTGATCGCCCGGGCTAAAGCGCTAGGCTTCAACTCGACCAATATCGATCTGATTTACGGCCTGCCGAAGCAGACGCCAGAAAGTTTTGCCTTCACGCTGCAGCGGGTGGCGGAGCTCAATCCGGATCGCCTGAGCGTATTTAACTACGCTCATATGCCGAACCTGTTTGCTGCCCAACGTAAAATCAAGGACGCCGATCTACCTAGCGCCCAGCAGAAACTCGATATTCTGCAGCAAACGATCGCTTCGCTGACGGAGTCGGGCTATCAGTTTATCGGCATGGACCATTTTGCCCGGCCGAACGATGAGCTGGCCATTGCCCAACGCGAAGGCAAGCTGCACCGCAATTTCCAGGGTTACACCACCCAAGGGGACAGCGATCTGCTGGGTTTGGGCGTTTCCGCCATCAGCATGCTGGGTGACAGCTACGCGCAGAACCAGAAAGAGCTGAAGGTGTATTACGCTAATGTGGAAGAGCAGGGGAACGCCCTGTGGCGTGGCCTGGCGATGACGGAAGATGACTGCCTGCGCCGTGATGTGATCAAGACGCTAATCTGTAATTTCCAGCTGGCTTATCAACCGATTGAGCAGCAATACGGCATTGCGTTTGCGGATTACTTTGCCGCCGATCTGGAATTGCTGGCGCCGTTCGAACGTGACGGGCTGGTGGAGCGCGATGACCACGGCATTCGCGTCACGCCTCGTGGGCGCTTGCTGATCCGCAATATCTGCATGTGCTTCGATATCTACCTGCGTAAACAGGCCCGCGCCCAACAGTTCTCCCGGGTTATCTGACGCGCAACACCACGGCGGATGTGTAGAGGCGCAGCGTGCTGCGCCCTGCTAACTGAAGAAATTTATCAGTGCGGCGCACAACACCGTGGCAACGGCCGCCTGCGGTGAATGGCTGACGGCAGAGCCGACGTCTGCGCCTTGGGTAAGAAAGACGATGAGTGTATCCAGCATCAAAAGCCTCCTGAGTTTGCGTTTCGATCATACTGCTGCCGCATATCCGGTAAAAGCCTTAAATCGCTGGTTTTTTGTGCGCTGGATTGTATTTTTAATCATCAATTTCCCCTCACCCCAACCCTCTCCCACAGGGAGAGGGAGCTGGTACGGAGTTGATATCAGGTATGGAGTTATTCTGTGGCACTTCTCAAGAACAATGTAGCAGTTGAGCGCAGGGGTAATTTGTAGCACGTTCAGTCCCCTCTCCCTTTGGGAGAGGGTTAGGGTGAGGGGTATTACTTACTCCATCCCTAATTCTTTCAGCTTACGCGTTAAGGTATTCCGGCCCCATCCCAACAGGCGGGCAGCTTCCTGCTTGTGCCCCTGGGTATGCCGTAGCGCGGTGGTGAGCAAGGTGCGCTCCATTTCCGGCTGAGCTTCGGACAACAGGTTTTGATGACCGGAACGTAACGCCCGGTCAGCCCACTGTGCCAACAACGTGGCCCAACTGTCCGGTAAGCCGTGGCTGCTGGCTTGTGGCGCGGCGGTTTCAAACAGTTCCGAGGGCAGATCCTGGATCAGCACTTCTTGCCCGGCGGCCATCACGGTCAGCCAGCGGCAGGTGTTTTCCAACTGGCGTACGTTGCCCGGCCACGGCAGGCGAGTTAGGGCGGTTTCGGTTTCCGGATGCAGGTTCTTCGCCTCCACACCCAACTCTTTCGCGGCCACCTGTAGGAAATAGCGCGCCAGGCGCGGAATATCCTCACGGCGTTCACGCAGCGGCGGCAGATGTACGCGGATCACGTTCAGGCGGTGGAACAGATCCTCACGGAATTTGCCCTCCTGGACGCGCAACTCCAGGTTCTGGTGGGTAGCGGCAATGATACGCACGTCCACCTTCACCGGTGCATAGCCACCCACGCGATAAAACTGTCCGTCCGCCAATACCCGCAGCAAGCGGGTTTGCACATCCAGCGGCATATCCCCGATTTCATCCAGGAACAGCGTGCCTCCGTCGGCCTGTTCAAAACGGCCCTGGCGGATCTGATTGGCGCCGGTAAACGCCCCTTTCTCATGGCCGAACAGTTCAGATTCGATCAGATCTTTGGGGATCGCGGCCATGTTCAGGGCGATAAACGGTGATTTGACGCGCGGGCTGTGGCGATGCAGCGCATGGGCGACCAGCTCTTTCCCGGTTCCCGACTCCCCGTTGATCAGCACGCTGATGGAGGAACGCGACAGGCGGCCGATAATGCGGAACACATCCTGCATTGCCGGGGCTTCACCAATAATATCGGCGACGGGATCGTTGGCGGGTTGGCTGCGAGCGGGTTGTTGCTGCTCTTGATAGTGGCTGATGGCACGCTCTACCAGCGCGACGGCCTCATCAATATCAAAGGGTTTTGGCAGGTAATCGAACGCCCCTTGTTGATAGGCGCTAACCGCCGCGTCCAGATCCGAATGCGCCGTCATTATGATGACCGGGAGCATCGGGTGACGCTGTTTGATTTGCTTGAGCAGCGCCAGGCCATCCATACCCGGCATGCGGATATCTGACAGCAGCACGTCGGGAGTTTGCGTGGCCAATGCTTCCAACACGGCATTGCCGCTGTCGAAGGTGACGCTGTTCACCCCGGCTCCGGTGAGCGCACGTTCGAGCACCCAGCGGATGGAGCTATCGTCATCGACGATCCAGACTATCCCTCGTTGCATAGCACAAACCTCACTGGCGAATAGGCAGGAAAACCGAGAATTCGGTGTGACCTGGCCAACTGTTAAATTCAATTTTTCCGCAATGCTGATCGATTAGATTACGGGCGATGGATAACCCAGGCCGGTACCGCCTTCGCGGCCGCTGACCATCGGGTAGAACAGAGTGTCTTGTAACAGGGCCGGTACGCCCGGGCCGTCATCCTCAACATCGATCCGTGCCGCCAGCCGGTAGCGGGTGCCGTGCAGGGTGATCTGAAACGCGGTACGCGTGCGCAGCGTGATGGTGCCACCGGTTTCGCTCAGCGCCTGCAGCGCGTTGCGGGTGATATTGAGCAACACCTGCTCGATTTGATCGGGATCGTGCGCCAGTTCCGGCAGACTTGGGTCGTAATCACGCACCAGCGTGACGTTATCGGGTTTCTCCAACGACACCAGTTGGAAGACCCGTTCCGCTACCTGATGG
This sequence comes from Serratia sp. 3ACOL1, assembly GCF_003668775.1. NCBI lineage: Bacteria > Pseudomonadati > Pseudomonadota > Gammaproteobacteria > Enterobacterales > Yersiniaceae > Serratia > Serratia sp. 3ACOL1. The sequence continues at coordinate 4,492,786 of NZ_CP033055.1, forward strand.
ATACTCTGGGTAATATGTTGGCCGGGGCGCTGTGGCCCTAGCAGGCGATCTACCAGATTACGCAGCCGATCGGCCTGTTCGATGATCACCTTGGTGTATTCCGTCAGCGAAGGGTCTGGCAAAGCTTTCGCCAGCAACTGCGCGGCACCCCGCAAACCGCCGAGCGGATTTTTGATTTCATGGGCCAAGCCACGCACCAGATCGCGAGCCGCAACCTGTTGAGCGTGCTGTAACTGCTCCTGGCTAAGGCGACGCTGATTGTCCATTGGGGCCAGCTCAAGCAGAATAAAGCCTTCAGGCAGCGCCTGAGCGGTCAAGGAGAGGATATGGGCGCGGCTGTCTACCACCAGGGTCACTTCGTTATCGGTAAAGCCCTGGCCGGCATGCAGGCTTTCGCGCATCAGATCGATATTCAGCGAAAAATAACCGAGTAAATCGGGCAGCGGTGTACCGAAAAGTTTACGAGAACTCTGTGCCAGCAGCTGTTGCGCCGCCGGATTGGCGTAGTGGATCGCCAGTGTGTCATCCAACAGCAAAATGCTGTTGATGAGAGAATTGAGGATCTGCCCAGCATCGGGCAGCTTGCCGGTTGCCATACAGCAGTCTCCTGCACCTTTTTAGTGCATCCATCCTACTCCATCCGCAACCATCACGGTATGAAATAGTTTTGCAGAACATACGGTGGAGAAAAAAGCCCATCCGAAGATGGGCTAAAAGTTTCCACGGCAACAAAAAAACGGCTTAGATAAATAGCGAGCGATGCGCCATCCGTAGACAGCGCGGGTATGACTTAAACGCTATAGTACAGTTCGAACTCAACCGGGTGTGGCGTCATGCGCACGCGATCCATCTCTTCTTTACGCAGTTCGATGTAGGCATCGATCGCGTCGTCGGTGAATACGCCACCGCGGGTCAGGAATTCACGGTCTTCGTTCAGTGCGGCCATTGCTTCATCCAGTGAGCCAGCTACTTTTGGAATCTCAGCTTCTTCTTCCGGCGGCAGGTCATACAGGTTTTTATCCATGGCATCGCCAGGGTGGATCTTGTTGATCACGCCATCCAGGCCTGCCATCAGCAGTGCAGCGAAGCACAGGTATGGGTTAGCCGCTGGGTCCGGGAAGCGGGCTTCGATACGGCGCGCTTTCGGGCTGGCAACCACTGGGATACGGATAGACGCAGAGCGGTTACGGGCAGAGTAAGCCAGCATAACCGGCGCTTCGTAGCCTGGGACCAGACGCTTGTATGAGTTGGTAGTCGGGTTGGCCAGGGCGTTGATCGCTTTAGCGTGTTTGATGATGCCGCCAATGTAGAACAGCGCCATTTCAGACAGGCCGCCGTACTTGTCGCCAGCGAACAGGTTGGTACCGTTCTTGGACAGTGACATGTGGCAGTGCATACCTGAGCCGTTATCGCCGAACATCGGTTTTGGCATGAAGGTCGCGGTTTTGCCAAATGCGTGAGCCACGTTGTGAACCACGTATTTGTAGATTTGGATTTCGTCGGCTTTCTTGGTCATGGTGTTGAAGCGGGTAGCCACTTCGTTCTGACCTGCGGTTGCCACTTCGTGGTGGTGAGCTTCAACCACCAGGCCCATTTCTTCCATGGTCAGACACATGGTAGAACGGATGTCCTGTGAAGAGTCGACCGGTGGCACTGGGAAGTAACCGCCTTTTACCGCTGGACGGTGGCCTTTGTTGCCGCCTTCGTATTTGGTGCTGGTGTTCCAGGCGCCCTCGATGTCATCAATGCTGACATGGGAACCACGGATGCTGCTGCCAAAGCGCACGTCGTCAAACAGGAAGAACTCAGGTTCAGGCCCGAACAGCACGGTATCGGCGATGCCGGAAGAGCGCAGGAAGTCTTCCGCACGCTTGGAGATCGAACGTGGGTCACGATCGTAGCCCTGCATGGTGCCTGGCTCGAGGATGTCACAACGAATGATCAGGGTAGATTCTTCGAAGAACGGATCCAGAACCGCCGTGCTGGCGTCTGGCATCAGTACCATGTCAGATTCGTTGATGCCCTTCCAACCACCGATTGAGGAGCCGTCAAACATTTTACCTTCTTCGAAGAAGTCGGCATTTACCTGATGAGCAGGGATGGTGACGTGTTGTTCTTTACCCTTGGTGTCAGTGAAACGCAGGTCTACGAATTTCACTTCATGCTCATTCAGCATCGTCAAAACGTGTTCAGCGGACATACTTAACTCTCCCGGATTTATCGTTGTCATCGTCGTGGAACGAATCTGTGTGATGGCCTGTTTTTGCCCTGTGTAGACTAAAGCGAAAACTGTGCCAACTTTATAAAAGCGAAAAAATCGCCGGTTTGTGCGGGTTTTGCTCTTTGCCAGTATGCACCATTAGCGATGCAATGCACTATGGTGGTGCAAATAACCTGGGGTGGGGCACTGGAATGGTGCAAAACATCATCGATTGCTGCTTTTTGCACCGTGAAAGGGATCACAAACTAGCCTGTACACAGTTGTTTATAAGAGAGTGTTGTGATCTTGTTTAGTACCTCGCTTAATACGTGTACAATAGCGCGCTATTTCTAATGCCTGAGGCAAAGCTGTGATCGAAAATTTGCGTAACATCGCCATTATTGCCCACGTTGACCATGGTAAGACCACCCTGGTTGACAAGTTGCTGCAACAATCCGGTACTTTCGGAGAGCGTTCAGAAGCGACAGAACGCGTAATGGACTCCAACGATTTGGAGAAAGAGCGTGGGATTACCATCCTCGCAAAAAACACCGCCATTAATTGGAAAGACTACCGCATCAACATCGTAGACACCCCAGGACACGCCGACTTCGGCGGCGAGGTAGAGCGCGTGATGTCAATGGTCGACTCGGTGCTGCTGGTTGTGGATGCAATGGATGGCCCAATGCCGCAAACCCGTTTCGTGACCAAGAAGGCGTTTGCCAATGGTCTGAAACCGATCGTGGTAATCAACAAGGTTGACCGCCCTGGCGCGCGTCCTGACTGGGTTGTGGATCAGGTCTTCGACCTGTTCGTTAACCTGGACGCTACCGACGAACAGCTCGACTTCCCAATCATCTATGCATCCGCATTGATGGGTATCGCGGGTCTTGACCATAACGATATGTCCGAAGACATGACTCCGCTGTACCAGGCGATTGTCGATCACGTTTCTGCGCCGCAGGTTGAGCTGGAAGCACCTTTCCAGATGCAGATCTCGCAGCTGGACTACAACAACTACGTGGGCGTTATCGGCATCGGCCGTATCAAGCGTGGTAAAGTCAAGCCTAACCAGCAGATCACCCTGATCGACAGCGAAGGCAAAACCCGTAACGGTAAAATCGGTAAAGTGCTGACCCATATGGGTCTGGAACGTATCGAAGCCACCGTTGCCGAAGCGGGCGACATCGTTGCCATCACCGGTCTGGGCGAGCTGAACATCTCTGACACCATTTGTGATGTGAGCGCGGTTGAAGCGTTGCCAGCACTGTCGGTTGATGAACCTACCGTAAGCATGTTCTTTAACGTCAATACCTCACCGTTCTGTGGTAAAGAAGGCAAGTTCGTGACTTCACGCCAAATCCTTGAGCGTCTGAACAAGGAACTGGTACACAACGTGGCGTTGCGCGTTGAAGAAACCGAAGATGCTGATGCATTCCGTGTTTCTGGCCGTGGTGAGCTTCACCTGTCGGTTCTGATCGAAAACATGCGTCGTGAAGGTTTTGAACTGGCGGTTTCCCGTCCGAAAGTTATCTTCCGCGAAATCGATGGCCGCAAGCAAGAGCCGTTCGAGAACGTGACGCTGGACATCGAAGAACAGCACCAGGGTTCTGTGATGCAGGCGATGGGTGAGCGTAAAGCTGACCTGAAAAACATGGATCCAGATGGCAAGGGCCGTGTGCGTCTTGACTACGTGATCCCAAGCCGTGGCCTGATCGGTTTCCGTAACGAATTCATGACCATGACTTCTGGTACCGGTCTGCTGTACTCCACCTTCAGCCACTACGACGATGTGCGTCCAGGCGAAGTGGGCCAGCGTCAGAACGGCGTGCTGATCTCTAACGGCCAGGGCAAAGCGGTAGCGTTCGCTCTGTACGGTCTGCAAGATCGCGGTAAGCTGTTCCTGGGCCACGGTGCTGAAGTGTATGAAGGCCAGATCATCGGTATCCACTCACGTTCTAACGACCTGACCGTGAACTGCCTGACCGGTAAAAAACTGACCAACATGCGCGCATCGGGTACCGATGAAGCGACTACCCTGGTTCCGGCCATCAAAATGTCTCTGGAGCAAGCTCTGGAATTCATCGATGATGACGAACTGGTAGAAGTGACGCCAATCTCGATCCGTATCCGTAAGCGTCACCTGACGGAAAACGATCGTAAGCGTGCCAACCGCGGTCCTAAAGAAGCTTAATTCGCCGATTTAATCCGCAATACTTAGGGCGTGTCACAGCGCCCTGAGTTTTTTCCTCTGTCTTTCCCCCTTTCTGCGGCGCGCCATGCGCTTTTCACACTGCTCCCTGTTCAGCCTTAACTTTTCCCGTTACAGTGAAATCTCACTGGCCCATGGGAGAGGACTATGCTGTATATCTTTGATTTAGGTAATGTGATTGTCGATATCGATTTCAAACGTGTACTGGGCGTGTGGAGCAACCTGAGCGGCACACCGCTGGCGACGTTGTCCGAACGTTTTAGCATGGGTGAAGTATTCCAACAGCACGAGCGCGGCGAGATTAGCGACGAAGACTTTGCGGCAAAACTCTGTGAAGAAATGGGGATAGCGCTCAGCTTCGAGCAGTTTGCCACCGGCTGGCAGGCGGTGTTTGTCGCCCTGCGCCCTGAAGTGATCGAGATTATGCATCGCCTGCGCAACGAAGGGCATCGCGTGGTGGTGTTATCGAATACCAACCGCCTGCACTGTAATTATTGGCCTCAGCACTACCCACAGGTCGCTGAAGCTGCCGATCACATGTATCTGTCGCAGGATCTTGGCATGCGTAAACCCGATGCCAACATCTATCAGCACGTACTGAAGGCGGAAAACACCCCGGCGGATCAGGCGGTATTCTTTGACGATGTGGCGGCGAACGTAGAAGCGGCCGCGGCACTGGGGATCAAGGCGGTACACGTCATCGATCGCCAGGTCGTGCCAGCTTATTTTGCTCAATAATCACCGTACGTTAAGCTTAAGGCGTCCAGACTGACATTTAGGATGAAGCTATGTCGTTTTTCCGCCGCAAAAAGCTGCCATCGTCGATCAAACCCGGAATAACCTTCGGGCGGTTGCTGTTTAAACGTATTGATGAGGATGGCCTGACCATGTTGGCGGGCCATCTGGCCTATGTCTCGCTACTTTCCCTGGTGCCGCTGATCACCGTGGTGTTTGCGCTGTTTGCCGTTTTCCCGATGTTTGCGGATATCAGCGTGCAGCTAAAAAGTTTTATTTTCTCCAACTTTATGCCTGCCGCCGGTAATGTGCTGCAACGTTACCTGGAGCAGTTTGTTGCCAACTCCAGCAAGATGACCGCCGTGGGGATCTGCGGCCTGATTGTCACCGCGCTGCTGCTGATCTATTCGGTGGATAGCGTGTTGAACACCATCTGGCGCAGTAAGAACCAGCGGCCGATCGTGGTTTCCTTTGCCGTTTACTGGATGGTGCTGACCCTCGGCCCGCTGTTGGTGGGGGCCAGTATGGCGATCAGCTCATATCTGTTGTCGCTAAACTGGTTAGCGCAAAGCGGCGTTAACAGCCTGGTGGATGAGGTGCTGCGCATCTTCCCGCTGATCCTGTCCTGGGTCTCTTTCTGGTTGTTATACAGCGTGGTGCCCACGGTACGCGTGCCTGCGAAAGATGCGTTGATCGGGGCGCTGGTGGCAGGGGTGTTGTTCGAGCTGGGTAAGAAAGCTTTTGCTCTGTATGTCACCATGTTCCCTTCCTACCAGCTGATCTACGGCGTGCTGGCGGTGATCCCGATTTTATTTTTATGGGTCTACTGGAGCTGGTGTATCGTGTTATTGGGTGCCGAAATCACCGTTACGCTGGGTGAGCACCGCCTTTACCAGCAGCAGAAAGCAGAACAACAGCAAAAACAGGAGCAGGAAGGATCGTTATGATTGCGTTAATTCAACGGGTATTAAACGCCAGCGTTACGGTAGAAGGTGAGACAGTAGGCAAGATTGGCCCCGGTTTGTTAGTGTTATTGGGTGTCGAGCAGGACGATAACGAGCAAAAAGCCCAACGCCTGTGTGAGCGAGTGCTGGGGTATCGCATCTTCGGCGACGAGGATGACAAGATGAATCTCAACGTTCAGCAGGCTGGCGGTAGCCTGTTGGTGGTGTCGCAGTTCACCCTGGTAGCCGATACCCAGAAAGGCATGCGGCCAAGTTTTTCGCGCGGTGCGGTGCCGCAGGAGGCCGATCGGCTATACCGCTATTTTGTTGGGCAGTGCCAGGAACGTGGTATTGAAACCCAGACCGGTGAGTTTGCCGCCGATATGCAGGTGGCATTGGTGAACGATGGCCCGGTGACGTTCTGGCTGCAGGTTTAAAGATCACAAGAGAAGGCGTCTATGTATCACCTACGAGTACCCGTTACAGAACAAGAACTGAAAGACTATTACCAGTTTCGCTGGGAGATGCTGCGTAAGCCATTACACCAGCCGGTGGGTTCGGAAAAGGATGCCTACGACGCCATGGCGCACCATCAAATGGTGGTGGATGAGAACGGCCGGATTGTGGCCATTGGCCGTCTGTATATCAATGCCGATAACGAAGCCGCTATCCGCTTCATGGCGGTCGATCCCACGGTGCAGGATAAAGGCCTTGGCACGCTGGTGGCAATGACCCTGGAGTCAGTAGCGCGCCAGGAAGGGGTAAAGCGGGTGGTGTGTAGCGCCCGTGAGGATGCAGTGGACTTCTTTGCCAAGCTGGGCTTTATCAACCAGGGCGAAATCACTGCGCCGCAAACTACGCCGATCCGCCATTACCTGATGATCAAACCCGTGGCCACGCTGGATGATATTCTGCATCGCCCCGACTGGTGCGGGCAGCTACAACAAGCCTGGTATGAACATATCCCGCTCAGTGAAAAAATGGGGGTGCGCATCAGCCAATATACCGGCCAGCGTTTTGTTACCACCATGCCGGAGGTGGGCAATCAGAATCCACACCATACGCTGTTTGCCGGTAGCCTGTTCTCCTTGGCAACGCTGACCGCCTGGGGGCTGATCTGGCTGCTGCTGCGTGAGCGCCACCTGGGGGGCACGATTATTCTGGCAGACGCCCATATTCGCTACAGCAAACCGATCACCGGCAGGCCGAGAGCCGTTGCCGACCTGAGCTCATTGAGTGGCGATCTGGCTCGTTTGGCGCGTGGCCGCCGGGCGCGGGTGCAGGCAGAAGTGCATTTATTCGGTGACGATGACAAAGGGGCAGTATTTGAGGGCACTTATATGGTGCTGCCAGCCGAACCGGAAGAGCCGTTGGACAAGGGCGGTTCAGAGCCGATAGCGAGCTGAGCATCAAGCTCAGAATAGATTCTGTGACCAAACTTATTCTGGTGGGCGCTGCATGCTGCGCCCACTTAACGGGTTGGGCTTAATTGATGACTTAATCTGTCGTATAAATTGGGCACGGCTGCCGATTATTTTTTTAATCAGAAAAGTCCGCCTCTATTTAGCATAATTGACTGTTTAGTTTACATACAGCAAATAAAGTGCAGGCATTAAAACAGTTTCAGAATATTTACCCCGCCCCGCTCTGAGATTTATGCCAGTTCCGATGCCTCTAAGTCCCGCAAAGTCACGATCTCTTGCTTGTCTGATGCCGAATTATGTCGTTAGAATGCCGCAAAATCATTAAGGCGGTTTATCTGAATGGACTCAGTAGCTCAGCGGTTGGCAGTATCATTGTTGTTTCTTTCTCTCAGTTCGGCTGTTGGCGCCAATATGCTCAGCCCGGCGGATCGAGATACTATCCAACAGCAACAACGTGAATTGTTGCAGCAAAACCAACAACAACGTCAGGAATTGCAACGCAGCCTGACGCCGGTGCTGCCACAAACGCCAGCAGCCACAGCCCCTGGTGGGCCGTGCTTCGCCATCACGACCATTCGCCTTGAAGGTGCCAGCCATCTGCCCGCCCGTGCGCGGCAAGCCTTGACGCAACCCTATCTGCAACGCTGCCTGAATCTGGCCCAGATCAACACCCTGGTGCAGCAGGTTTCCGATTGGTATATCGAACGGGGCTATATCACCAGCCGCGCTTTCCTGACCGAGCAAGACCTGTCCCATGGGGAATTGAAGCTGTTGGTACTGGAAGGGCAGTTGGAAAAGATCTTGCTGGACCAACGGGATGACCGAATGCTGAAGATGGCGTTCCCCGGCCTGGTGGGCAACATCCTTAACCTGCGCGATATCGAACAGGGCATGGAGCAGATCAACCGCCTGCGCCAGCAACCGGTGCAGATTGAAATCCTGCCCGGTAGCCAACCGGGCTATTCGGTGGTCAACCTGACCGCCAAGCCAGAGTTCCCGGTGATGCTGGGGCTGGGTTTTGACAACAGCGGGCAAAAAAGTACCGGCACCGGGCAGATCAACGGCTCATTGACCGGCAATAACCTGCTGGGGCTGGCGGATCAGTGGTTTGTGACCGGCGCGCGCAGCAGCGATTTTGCCAACGACCACGATGCCCGCAGCGTCCAGGCTGGTGTCAGCTTGCCTTACGGCTACTGGCTGATGGATTACAACTACTCCTACAGCGACTATCTCTCGACGATCGACAATCAGGGTTTTGACTGGCGATCCACCGGCGACAGCCAGACCCATCGCTTCAACGTTTCGCGCGTATTGTTCCGTAACAGTGACATGAAAACCGGCCTGGCGCTGGGCCTGACCCACCGTATCAACCGCAACTATCTGAATGACACCCGGCTAGACAGCAGCAGCCGTAAACTGACCAGCGTATCTCTGGGCGTGAGCCATAGCCAAAAACTGTGGGGCGGTTTTGCCACGCTCAACCCCTCCTACAGCCGTGGCGTTCCCTGGTTAGGCGCGGAAGATGACAGCGGTAAAGCCAGCGAGGCTCCCAAGGCAGAGTTTAATAAATACACGCTCTCCGGCAGCTATTACTTGCCGTTGGCGCAGAACTGGAACTACCTCACCAGCCTGTACGGCCAGTGGACGCCCGATCGCCTTTACGGCAGCGAGCGCCTGACCCTCGGCGGCGAAAGTTCGGTGCGTGGCTTCAAGGAGCAGTATCTCTCCGGCGATAAAGGCGGCTACTGGCGTAACGAGGTCAACTGGTCGCCGTTCAGCCTGCCGTATCTGGGCGATATTTCCGTATTGGCTGCCGTAGATGGCGGTTATCTGCGCCACGATTCCGTGGATGCCTACGCTTCCGGCACGTTGTGGGGCGGCGCGGTGGGGCTGGGCAGCCGCAACCGCTATTTCAGCAGCCAATTTACCGTGGGCTGGCCGCTGGCGCATCCGAGCTGGTTAGAGCCGGATCGGGTGTCGATTTACTACCGTATTAACATCGTTCTTTAATTTACAGGGAAAGGTTTCAAGGATGACGCAAAAAGACGATCGGCCCATTCATGCCAGCCAGCGTTGGTTGAGCTATACCCTGTGCAGCCTGTTAGCTTGGCAGCCGTTGCTGCCCGCCTTGGCGAACGGTGTTAACGTCGCCGAAGGGAATACCCGGCTCGATCAGGCTGGTAATGGTGTGCCGGTGGTCAATATTGCTACGCCTAATCAGGCGGGCATTTCCCATAATAAATACAATGAATTCAACGTGGGCAAAGAGGGGCTGATCCTCAACAACGCCACCGGACAGCTCAATCAGACCCAGCTTGGCGGCCTGATCCAGAATAACCCCAATTTGAAGGCCGGGCAGGAAGCCCAAGGCATCATTAACGAGGTTGTCGCCCCGAACCGCTCCCAGCTGCAAGGCTATTTGGAGGTGGCGGGCAAGCAGGCCAACGTGATGGTTGCCAACCCTTACGGCATCACCTGCGACGGCTGTGGCTTCATCAACACCCCGAATGCGACGCTGACGACCGGTAAACCGGTGTTAGGGCCCGACGGCAAACTGCAGGCGCTGGAAGTCACGCAAGGGGCCATCAGCATTCAGGGCAAAGGGCTGGATGCCAGCCAGAGCGGGAAATTTGCCCTGATTGCCCGTGCCACCGAAATCAACGCCCAGCTGTATGCCCAGGATGCCACCATTACACTGGGTGCCAACCGTGTGGATGCACAGGGTAATGCGACCCCGATCGCGGGCCAGGGCGAAGCGCCAAAAGTGGCGGTCGATACCGGTGCGCTGGGCGGCATGTATGCCAACCGTATCCATCTGGTTTCCAGCGACAAAGGCGTCGGCGTTAACCTCGGTAACCTCAATGCCCGTGCCGGGGATATCACCCTGGATGCCAACGGCAAATTGACGCTCAATAATTCGCTGGCCCAAGGCGGTGCATTAACGGCGACAGGGCAAAGTATCAGCATGTTGGGCGACCACAAGGCCACCCAGTCCATTACGTTAAACAGCCAGGGGGATCTCTCCCAGCAGGGCGGCACGCTGGTCAGTGACCAGAATATCGCTCTCAGCAGCGGCGGTACGTTGCAGATGAGCAGCGGCAAACTGACCGCTGGCAACGATGTCAACCTGCGGGCTCGTGACGCGCGGGTGGACAGTTCCAGCCAGATTGATGCTGCCCGCCATGTCGACATGACGTTGTTTAATAGCGGCATGACGCAGGGGCAAGTGACCGCCGGGCAAAACCTTACCCTCAGCGGTGCCAGCTTGGTCAACAGCGGTACGCTGGCGGCCAATGGGGCGATACAAAGCACCCTCTCCCATCTGGAGAATAGTGGAACCGTTCAGAGCCAGGGTAACCTGTCGCTGAGCGGTCAGTCGCTCACCAACAACGGCAAGATACTGAGTGGGGGAGCGCTGGCTGTCACCAGCCAGACGTTGGATCAAGACGGCACCTTGAGTGCCAAAGGTAAAGCCGATCTTACCGTCAGCGGGACGTTGCGAAATGGCAGTTACGGCGAGTTGCTGAGCGACGACAGCCTGACGCTGTGGGCTGGAACACTGCAACAGAACGGCCTGCTCTCTGGCGCGACGGGGTTAACCCTCAACAGCGATACGCTGAGCACGGCGGCAGATGCCCTCACCACCAGCCAAGGCAATATCACGGTTAACGCGGGTAACGCCACGTTAGGCGGGGAATGGAATGCGGGTGGCGATCTGGCCTGGCATGGCATGACGTTGAACACGCAGCCGGGTGCTCAGATACAAAGCGGGGGCAATCTCACCCTCCAGGCACAACAAGCCACGCTGGCGGGTACCCAAACGGCGAAAGGGGCATTAACGGTAGAGGCGGATTCACTGCTGCACAGTGGTAAAAGCCATGCCGCAACCCTGGCCCTGAAGGCGGACACCCTGACAAACCAGGGCACGCTGGTCGCTCCTGTCTTGAAGATCAACAGCCAGACGCTGACCAACAGCGGCTTGCTACAAGGCAGCCAGACCCTGGATCTTATCGCCCGCCTGATGGACAACCAGAAGGGGGGCACCGTGTATACGGCCAATGCCCTGTCGCTGGCCATCCCGACGCTGAAAAACGCCGGACTGATCACCACCGATCGGGATTTGGTGCTCAGTGGCGATCAACTGCTCAACAGCGGTGAAATCAATGCCGTGAACCTGACGGCCAAAACTCTGCGAGTCGATAACCAGCAGAGCGGTTTGCTGCTGGCGAAAGATAAGCTGTCACTGAACGGTATGGCGTTGTCCAATGCCGGGCAACTAGCTGCCGATCAACTGACCCTGAACACCAACAGCATCGCCAATAGCGGCACGTTGCAGGGTGACAGCGCCCTTGCTATCAAGGCTGCGGAAGCCACCAACCGTGGGCGTATCCTCACCGGCGGTGCGCTAAACCTGATTGCAGACACCTTGACCAACGCCGGGACGATGCAGGCGGTCCTGATGGTCTTGTCACTGGCCAAACAGTTCAGCAACCAGCAAAACGGCTCCGTCAACGTGAGTGGTTCGCTGGCGCTGGCCACCCCTCAGTTCAGTAATGACGGCCTGCTGGCCGCAGCGACGCTGACTTTGGATACCACGGCCCTGTTCAATACGGGGACTCTGCAAGGCAGCCGTCAGCTGAATATCGGCACCTCCACGTTAGATAACCAGCTCGGTGGTGTTTTACTTAGTGGCGGAGCACTGACATTACGGGCGGACTCGCTGACCAACATCGGATTGCTTCAGGGCCAGACACTGGATCTGTCAACCCAAGAGTGGCTTAACAACGGCAATGCGCTGAGTGAACAAACGGCGAGTCTGGTAGTCGCCAATACGTTGACCAACCAAGGGAAGATCCTCGGCCAGCAAGGGATGACTGTCTCTGCGGGCTCAGTGGACAACGCGGGATGGCTGGCGGCCACCGTGCTCTCCGTCGTGGGCGACGTTATCAACAAGGGGCTGATGCAGGGTAGCCAATCCCTGCAACTTTCCGGCACTCATCTCAATAACGCAGCCACAGGCCAGATGTTATCGAGCGGGACGTTGCACCTTGAAGGCCAACAGTTGGTCAACCAGGGTGCTCTGCAGGGGCAACAACTGGCGGTGAAAGCCCAGACCTGGCAGAACAGTGGCAGTGCCCAGGCGCAAGATCGCCTGACGGCAGACCTGACCGGTGACATGCTCAACAGTGGCCTGTTACTGAGCCAGGATCGGTTTGATCTCAAAGCGGCCCATATTCTGAATCAGGGCACCCTGGCGGCAGACAAGGTGGTATTGACCGCGCCAGAGCTAACCAACAGTGGTTTGCTACAGGGCAACAGCCATCTGCAACTGGCTATCCCCAATATCAGTAACCTTGCCAGCGGGAAGCTGGTCAGCGGCGGTGCGCTGGAGCTGGCGCTCGATCAACTGGACAACGCTGGCCTATTGCAGGTGAACGATGATTTGTCTCTCACCGGCCAGCAATTCACCAACCAGGGCAGCATCCTGGCGAACAACCTGAACCTGGATGTGCAGGGTGGCTTGGTAAACCAGCAAGGCGGCCAACTAGTGGCCCGTGAAAATGCCACCTTCCGCAGCCAATCGGTGAACAATGCCGGAGTCTTGGCGGGTAATACGCTGGCGGTGGACAGTGGCACCGTGACTCACAGCGGCATCATGCAGGGCAATACCGGGCTGACTCTGAACAGCACCGCGCTGCACGTGCTGGCCGGTGCACAACTGTTGAGCGATGGTGAGCTGGCAGTCAACGGTGGCGCAGTTACCAACGCCGGATCCTGGCAGGGGAATAGCCTGACCTTTGGCGTCGATAGCCTGGATAACAGCGGATCGATAAACGCGGTTGCGGGCCTGACAGGCACGGTGTTCAATACGCTGCAAAACAGCGGGCAGATGGGCAGCCTGGGGACTCTGAACCTGAGCGGCGACTATCTGACCAACAGCGGCAAGCTGGTGGCCAACCGGTTGACGCTGGATGCCGCTACGCTGAATAACACGGGATTATGGCAAGGTAGCGAGTGGCTGAATGCCCACGGTGATGCGCTGACGCTGGGTGCGTCAAGCCGCACGTTGGCCGGGGGCGCATTGTCGCTGAATGCTGGGCAACTTACCTCAGAAGGGTTGGTTCAGGGTGGACAAACCCACGTCACTGCCACTAGCTGGTTGAACCGTGGCAGCCTGCTGGGGAGCGATTCTCTGGCCGTCAACGTCACCGATGAACTGGTGAATGAAGGGTCACTGCTTAGCCAGGGTAACAGCGAAATACAGGCGCAGACGCTGACCAATGACGGTGCCGTCCTGAGCGACGGAAATCTGTCTTTGGCGGGCGCTACGTTGAACAACCAAGGTGCCGTACAGGGTAACATCCTCAACCTGACGCAGAACTTGGTGAATAACGCAGGTACGCTGATCGGCCTGCAGTCGTTGACGTTAGGCATTCAGGCATTCTCCGTCCCGTTGTTGACGCTGGTGAACCACAGTCAGGGATCACTTCTGACGCAGGGAACGCTTTCTGTTAATGGCAGTACGGTGACCAATGACGGTCTCTGGCAGGGGCAACAGATCCTGCTGAATGCTCAGACATTGAATAACAGTGGCGCAATCCAGAGTGCGGATGCGCTGCAAATGGCTCTGTCTGGGGCATTGAATTCGACGGCTGGCAGCAAAATTACCGCCAATGGTGCAGCTGTATTACAGGCACAGTCGTTGACCAACGCCGGGCAGTGGCTGGCAAAAAATCTCACCCTACGCGCTGACACCCTGAATAATCAGGGCGAAATCAGCGGCGTTGACGGCCTGACGGTCGCGCTGAGCGGGGATTTCACCCAGCAGCAAGATAAAACCCTGCTGACGGCGGGTGACCTGAAACTGGATGCGGCCTCGGTCACCAACCTTGGGCGTATCCAGGGGAACGGCGTGTGGGTTAACAGCGGTACGCTAACCAACAGCGGTCGTGTGCAAGGTGAAACAGGTCTAACGCTGAACCTTACCGGTGGGTTGACCAATAACGCCACAGGTACCCTTCTCAGCCAGAACTCACTCACCATTACCTCGCCGTACTGGGTCAACAGCGGTCTGATGCAAAGCGGTGCTGACACCCGGTTTGAGGGGACGATATCAGGGCGTAATGACGGTAGCCTGCTTGCTGGCTCCGATCTGTCACTCCATGGCTCGCAATTTACCAACACCGGTTGGCTACAGGCAGGCTCCCTGTTACTGAATGCGGATGCGTTGGACAACAGCGGTACCTTGCTGGCAGAACTGCAGGGAACGTTGACCGCAGGCAGCCTGAACAATCAGGGCACGATCCAGGGAAGCAACCTGGCGTTGAATACCCAGCAACTGACTAACGGTGGCACGCTGCTTGGCACCTCCGGGCTTGGCATCAATGCCAGTCAGGTGGCGCTTCAAGAGACAGGGAAAATATTCAGCGGGGGCGATTTACTGCTGAGCAGTGGCGATTTTGACCAACGTGGCCAGGTCGTGGCGTTGGGTAACCTGACGCTACAACTGGTAAACGCCTTTACCAGCCAGAATGTGATTGCCGCAGGCCAGAGCCTGAACGTTAACAGCCAGGGGGCGTTGACCAACCAAGGCACTCTCCAGGGGCAAAGCGTCAACCTCACGGCGTACGGCATCTTGACCAACAACGGGCAAATCACCGGCGGAAGTGGGGCCAGCACCCTCAGTGGCAGCGCCATTGCCATGAATGCGGCTGGAACGCTGCAATCAGGGGGCGACGTAACCCTGAACAGCCAGAGCGATATCACCGTTGACGGGTTTACCGGCACGCAGGGCTCAATGACGCTGAATGCGGCTGGCAGCCTGATTAACACCGCCTTGCTGTATGCCGGTAACAACCTGTACCTGCTGGCCAACAGCATCAAAAACCTGCGCGGTGACATCCTGGCGGGCAACAGCCTGTGGATGCAGCGTGATAGGGCGGGCAATGCCAACGCCGAGGTGGTGAACAGCTCTGGCACCATTGAGACACAAAATGGTGATATCACCATTAACACCGCCCATTTGCTGAATCAGCGCGATGGGCTGAGTGTGACTCAAACCAACCAGGATCTGACCAGCGAGTACCCTTGGTTGAACGGGGCCTTGGTGAAGGTTCCGTTGGATTTCTTCGAGAAAGGTGAGCTGGGTTACTACACGATAGATGTGACCACTCAGTTAGCAGGGGATGCCGGGCGAGAGGTCACTCGTACGTATACTTACGCAGCGCCTTTTGAGAAAACCAAAGATCTGGCGTTATCCGTTTCCAGCATTGAGGTTAGCAGCAACGGTGGTGCGGGTCGCATTGCCTCTGGCAGAGATCTCTATCTTACCGCGCAAGCGTTTGATAACCAGGCCAGCAATATTCTTGCTAACAGCAATGCTTACCTGATGGGTAATACGCTGAATAATCAGTCTTGGCTGGCGGGAACTGAAACTCGCTATCAAACCTATCGCACTGACGAACTTCCTGAGTCCAGGCGCGGGTACGTGGTGTCCAAGTTACAGCCGATGAATGACTACGCGTTTGGCAAGATCACCGATCGTTATGTGACCTATACCTCCGACGGAGAGGTGCGCACTGAGCGCTCAGAAGGTGAGATCTACCGTGCCGTTATTCAGGCGGGTGGTAATGTCGTGGCCAACTTTGCCAACGATCTGAGTAATACCACCACCTCACCCAACGCAGGTGGTGTAAGTCACACTATCAATGCCCCAACGCTCAATACCCTGAGCCAACAGACAATCGGTAATGCCGTAGAGAAACAGGCGTTGTCAGCCGGTGATAAGGCGGCGGTCAATTCGCCTGAATGGCAAGACAGCCTGCAAAATGCCCTGCAACAGATTAACGGGGGCAGCGGCCTGGATAACGTCACGCCTGAGCTCACCGGGTTAGGAAAATACAGCGAAGGTGACCAGGGTAACGCCAATCTGGGTGATGGAGCCAAGTTACAAAACACCACCACCGATGGCAAGGACCTGATCGGCACGGACGGTAAGGCCTTAAACCAGTATCAAGGCAAAACGGTCGATACCAGTGCGTATCCTCTGCCTACGGGCGAGAATGGCTATTTTGTGGCGTCTACCGATCCGGACAGCCCGTATCTGATCACCACCAACCCGAAACTTAACGGGCTGGGGCAACTCGATCCGAGCCTGTTTGGCGATCTCTACGCATTGCTGGGGATCACCCCAGGCCAGAGCCCGCGTGAAACCAACGAACAGTTCACGGTGGAAGACAAATTTATCGGCTCTTCCTATTTCCTTGACCGCCTGAACCTCCACCCGGATTACGACTACCGTTTCCTGGGGGATGCGGCCTTTGATACCCGTTACGTCAGCAATGCCATGCTGAATCAGACGGGCAGCCGTTATCTGAACGGCGTGGGTTCAGACCTGGAGCAGATGCAAACCCTGATGGACAACGCCGCCAGGGCGCAACAGTCTCTGGGGCTGAAGTTTGGGGTTGCGCTAACGGCGGAGCAGATCGCCTCTTTGGATCACAGCATCTTGTGGTGGGAAGCGACCAGCATCAATGGCCAGACGGTGATGGTGCCGAAGCTCTACCTGTCACCAAAAGATGTGACGATCAATAACGGCAGCGTGATTTCAGGGAAAAATGTCTCGCTCACCGCCGGTAATATCACCAACAGCGGCAGCACACTGACCGCACAGAACGCGCTGACGCTTGATAGTCAGAACAGCATCAGCAACCTCAATGCTGGCCTGCTCAATGCGGGCGGCAACCTGCAACTGAGCGCGATTGGCGATATCAACAATATCGGCTCAATCATCAGCGGCAAAACGGTGCAGTTGGAAAGCCTTGATGGCAGCATCATCAACCAGACGCTGACGAATCAGTGGAATACCCAGGGTTCCCTGGGCGGTTGGATGCCGGAAAGCCTGTCGCTGTCACGCACGGAAATCGGCGATATCGGCACCATCCAGGCCTTGGACAGCTTGAGCCTGAGCGCTGGTAACAACATCGATATCCTGGGGGCCAAATTGACTTCCGGTGGTGCGATGGACCTGCTGGCGGGGGGCGATATCAACGTCCTGGCCAACACCACCTACAGCGCCGATAAATATCAGAGCTGGCGGAACGTAAGAGAGAGCGAAACTCACAGCAGCCAGGGCAGCGAAATTAGTGCTGGTGGGCCGCTGACGGCCGATGCAGGCCGTGATGTCAACGTGAAGGCCAGCCAGGTTGGCAGCCAGAGTGATACCACCGTGATGGCTGGGCGCGATATCAACCTGCAAACGCAGGAAGCGAGCACCCGGCAGAAAGATAACGGCACCGAACAGCGCAGTAACGATGCCACGCGCTCCACCCTCACCAGCGGCGGCGATTTAACGCTGGATGCAGGCCGGGATGTGAACTCGCAGGCCGCAGCGATGGTGGCGGACAACAACGTCAACCTGAACGCCGGGCGTGACGTGAACCTCAACACCCAGCAAACCAGCGAATACCGCGAGAGCAAGGAAGGTAAACGCCAGCAGGTGGATGAGTCTATCCGTCAGCAAGGTACTGAAATTGCCAGCGGGGGCAACACCACCATTCGCGCCGATCGAGATGCCACCTTGAATGCGGCACAGGTGCAGGCCAGCGGTGATATAGCGGTAAGCGCCGGACGCGATCTGACGCTCAACAGCGCCACCGAAAGTGACTACTCCTTCTTCGAAGAAACCAAGACCAAGAAAGGGTTCCTGTCGAAAACCACCACCCACACGGTGCGGGAAGATTACGCCACGCAGGAAAAAGGCACGCTGCTGAGCGGCGATAATGTGTCGCTGTCTGCGGGTAATGACCTGACGGTGAAGGGATCTTCGGTTGTGGGTGACGGTAAAGTTAACCTGCAAGCAGGCAACAACATCGAGATCGTGGCAGCGACGGAAGAGCAGTCCAGCTATCGGTTGGATGAGAAGAAAAAGAGCGGACTGATGGGCACCGGTGGTATCGGGGTGACGATTGGTAGCTCAAGCTCTCGCCATCAGGTGAACGAAGACGGTACCACGCAGAGCCAGAGTGTGAGCACTATCGGCTCGACCGGTGGCGATGTGAATATCGTTGCGGGCGGCAAGGCACACATTGGCGGTGCGGATCTGATTGCCGGTAAAAATCTCAGCGTTACTGGCGACAGCGTCGTTATCGAACCGGGGCATGACCTGCGTACGGTAGAAGAACGGTTTGAGCAGAAGCAGAGTGGCCTGACGGTGGCGTTGTCCGGTGCGGCAGGTGCAGCAGCCAACTCAGCAATAGCGGCAGCGCAGAGTGCCAAAAGTGAAAGCGATGGCCGTTTGGCTGCCTTGCAGGGCACCAAAGCCGCGTTGTCTGGGGTGCAGGCAGGGCAGGCCGCGGTGTTGGATAATACCAAGGGCGATGCGGGTAATGCGATTGGTATCAGCCTTTCCCTGGGGGCCCAAAAGTCGTCATCCACGCAAAAACAGGTCTCTGATAATGTCACCGGTTCGACGTTGACGGCGGGTAATAATTTGTCGGTGACCGCAACCGGCAAAGGCAGTGGTGCCAACAGTGGCGATGTGGTGATTGCGGGTAGCCAGTTGAAGGCGGGTGGCGATACCACCATCGATGCCTCTCGCGACATCTTGCTTGCCGGGGCTGCTAATTCCCAGCAGCAGACGGGGAGTAACAAGAGCAGCGGCGGTGAAATCGGTATCGGCCTGAGCCTGGGTAAAGACACGGGTATCAAGGTGTTCGCCAACGTCAACGCTGGCAAAGGCAGTGAGAAAGGCACCGGTACGCAGTGGACAGAGACAACCATCGACAGCGGTAAGACGCTTGCCATGAACAGCGGGCGCGATACCACCCTGGCCGGTGCACAGGTCAGCGGTGACAAGGTGGATGTTGACGTCGGACGTAATCTGACACTTTCCAGCCAGCAGGACAGCGATCTCTACGACATGAAGCAGCAGAACGCCAGTGCGGGTGGCAGCTTCACCTGGGGCTCGATGAGCGGTTCTGGCTACTTGAACCTGAGTCAGGACAAGATGCACAGCAACTACGACTCTGTGCAGGAGCAGACCGGGATCTATGCGGGCAAGGGCGGCTTTGACGTTAAGGTCGGCGAGCATACCCAACTGGATGGCGCGGTAATCAGTTCAACGGGCACGGCGGACAAAAACAGCCTGGATACGGGGACGTTGGGCTTCAGTGACCTGCACAATAAGGCGGACTACAACGTCGAACATGTCGGGGTCGGGATAAGTGGCGGTGGTGACTTTGGTGGTAAGGAGTTTCAGGGCAACCTGGCGGGCGGGATGCTATCGGGCCTGAACGGCAGCGGCCATGCTAGCGGCACTACGCAGGCGGCGGTGAGCGAAGGTAACATCACTGTCCGTGACAAGGACAACCAGCAACAAAATGTCGCCGACCTGAGCCGGGATACCGAGAATGCCAACGGCAGCATTGCGCCGATCTTCGACAAGGAGAAAGAGCAGAACCGGTTGAAACAGGCGCAGTTGATCGGTGAGATCGGCGGGCAGGCAGCGGATATCATCCGTACGCAGGGTGAGATAAACGGGCTGAATGCGGCTAAGGCCGATCTGGCGAAAGATGGGAAACTGCCGCCGGAGCCGGGAAAAAATGCCAAGCAGGAAGAGATTGATCAGTACGTCAGCATCCTGAAAGACACCACTGCGTATAAAGAGGCCATGAAGCAGTATGGTACGGGCAGTGACTTGCAGAAAGCGGCGCAGGCGGTAACGGCTGCGTTGCAGGGGCTGGCAGGGGGAAATATCTCCCAGGCTCTTGCTGGTGGTTTGAGCCCGTACGCGGCAGAGCAAATCAAGAAGTATACCGGTACGAATGAAACGGCCAACGCGCTTGCCCATGCGGTGTGGGGGGCGATAGCGGCGCAGGTGAGTGGCAACTCGGCCGCCGCTGGTGCTGCGGGGGCTGCTGGTGGTGAATTGGCCGCGCGTTATCTGGCAGAGAAATTATATGGTGCAGACACGCCGGAAAAAATTGCTAAACTGAGTGAGGAGCAGAAGCAGAGTCTCAGTGCGCTATCGACGCTGGCAGCAGGTTTGGCTGGTGGAGTGACGGGGGATAGCACTGCGAATGCTCTGGCGGGTGCTCAGGCCGGTAAGAATGCGGTGGAGAATAACTTCTTGGCGGTTCCTGTGCCGGTTCCGCCACCGGTAGCGCTGCCGAATACGTCCATCAATGGTGCAGGCGGAAATGAAGCCTGGGATGCGGATGATGGCTCAGATCCAAGCAAGTCTCGTGAAGAGAACGCGCGTCAGCCGAATGTGGCGAAGGATCTGACGGATGAAGAGAAAGCGGAAGCGGGTGGGGTAGGGTCTGGAACTCCTGGCGGTCATGGGCCGGAAGATGAAGAAAATGCGCGGAACAGTGAAAAGCAGAATATTACCGTTGAGGATTTAACCTCGACATCATCGAAAGGGAATGAGACGACAGGGCGTTCAAAACTCTTCGAAAGAACAGGCGGTAGTAATGCGGCTAACAAAGAGTTCGATGCCTTATCTCCTACAGAAATTAAAGACATACCAGGTGGAAGGGTCGGTAAGTTACCCGATGGGCGAACGGTTATCGTACGTGAGCGTAGTACTGATGGTCGTCCAACATTGGAGATCCAATCAGGGAAGAACAGGATCAAGTTTAGGTATGACAAGTGACCATATATGACTGAAAAGTTGATTAAAATCCCCCTTGCTGAGGGTTCTCTTCAAAATAGTCAACTAGAGGATTTTCGATATTCCTCTGGTTCCCTTGAGCTGATTTTATCTTCAGGGGATAACGCTGAAGGCAGCAAAATTAAGGTGTTGTTCGATTGGATTTATTCCTTCCGAGTGACCGATGAAGGTGACCTATTGAAAATGCAGGAAGAGCAGAAAGGGGAGATGCTTACAGGACTTTATCGCGTTGAAAAATCTAAGTATCTAGAATGGTTTAATGAGCAAAATGGTAATGTGCACGATGGAGTCGTTCATTATATGCTCTCGACGGTGGACGATGTTATAGATATTTTAGCCGCCATTAGTCCTTCAATATCAATCAGTAAGTAACATTAACTCCGGCCAGTGGCTGAAGTTAATGTTATTAAGCCCTAAATGCGTTCACTTCCTGTCACCGCAGCCCGGCCATTGAGCCGGGTTTTTTTTGCCTGTTGGCTTCGAAATCTTGCATCTACAAGCAAGACAGGGATCCGTTGCGGAGAAGATTACAAGTAAAGTTGTAATTGCAGGAGCGTTCAGTAACGTTCCTACTCTCAACTATTACTACAAACTGTATACCTGAGATGGAATATCCGCTTCTTCGTTAGCCGTCCCTGCGCCGGGCGTTGACGCCGTGCCGTGCGAGCAGACCGCCACGGGTGAGCTGTTGTTACGCTGTGGCCCGCGTGTCTGGCGGGTGCGGGGCTGGCAGAAGAATACGTTGCCGGAGGTGATGAAGGTCAATGTGCAGGTGCGGGACGAGGCCAGCGGGGCGTTCCATGTTGACCAGCTCGACATGTACCACGCCAAGCAGCGGCAGAGCTATATCAGTACGGCGGTGGTCGAGCTGGGCTGTGAGCTGAGCGTGATCAAGCGTGAATGTGGCCGGGTGTTGCTGATGCTGGAGCAGAAGCAGGATGAAGCCCGCCAGGCTGTGGATCAGGCCGCGCCTGCTGCCGTGGCGTTGAGTGCCGAGGATGAAGCCGCCGCGCTGGCACTGCTGAAATCCCCGGATCTGGCCGGGCGTATCGTGAGTGATCTGGCGGCCTGCGGGGTGGTGGGCGAGTCCACCAATCTGTTGACTGGGTATCTGGTGGCGACCAGTCGCAAACTGGACAAGCCGCTGGCGGTGCTGATCCAGAGCAGCTCGGCGGCGGGCAAGTCATCGCTGATGGATGCGGTGCTGGGGATGATGCCGGAAGAAGAACGCATACAGTACTCGGCGATGACTGGGCAGAGCCTCTACTATCTGGGTGAAACCAGTCTGCAACACAAGATCCTGGCGATAGCGGAAGAGGAAGGGGTACGGCAGGCGGCGTATGCGCTGAAGCTGTTGCAGTCGGACGGAGAGCTGAAGATCGCCTCGACCGGCAAAGACGAGCAGAGCGGCGAACTGATGACGCGGGAGTACAAGGTGCAGGGGCCAGTGATGCTGATGCTGACCACCACGGCGATCGACGTGGACGAGGAACTGTTGAACCGCTGCCTGGTACTGACGGTGAACGAAAGCCGGGAGCAGACGCAGGCGATACACGCGATGCAGCGCCACGGCCAGACGCTGGAAGGGCTGTTGGCGGTGAGTGAAAAGGGCTATCTGACGGCGTTGCACCAGAACGCGCAGCGGTTGCTCAGGCCGCTGAAGGTGGTGAACCCGTTCGCGCATCGGCTCACGTTCCTGTCTGACAAGACCCGCACCCGGCGCGACCATATGAAATACCTCACCCTGATACAGTCGATAGCGCTGCTGCACCAGTACCAGCGGGAAGTAAAACGGGCCGAGCACCGGGGCAGCGTTATCGAGTATATCGAGGTGACACGGGAGGATATCGCGTTGGCCAATCGGCTGGCCCATGAGGTGCTGGGACGGACGCTGGACGAGATGCCGCCGCAGACGCGCAAGCTGTTGGTGTTGCTGAAGGACTGGGTCGGTGAAGCGGCTCGATGGCAGGCGTTGAAGGCGGAAGAAGTACGGTTCACCCGGCGGGATATCCGGGCGGCGCTCCAGTGGGGCGATACCCAGCTCAAGGTCCACCTGGCCCGGCTGCTGGAAATGGAATACCTCGTGCTGCACCGGCGCGGACTGACGTATGAATACGGGTTGCTGTGGGACGGCGAGGATAACGGCGGGACGCATCTGTGTGGCTTGTTGGACGTGGCCGAGGCAGAAACGGCGGCAACGAACAGCGAGGGCAATATGCTCCGGTCGGGGTCTGAGGCTGACCGGTCGGACGGGGTGAGCCATCGGTCGGCCCCCGGTCGGGGTGTGGTCGGTGGTCGGTCGGGTAGTCGAGAAGTGGCCTCAGAGCAGGCAGCCCAAGGCCCAGCGGCTCAGCCAGTCGGTGTTGGCGAAAATGCAGTAATAAAGGGAAAAAAGAAAGCGACCTCACTGCCTTCGCCCCCGTTGCCGGAGGTGTAGCGGATGGCCTATCGCAAGCCCCGCGCCGATGCGCTGCTAACCGTCGATGAAGTGTACCGCCAGCCGGTTGGTCCGGCGCATGACCCTAAAAGCCTGTATGCCTTGCTGCTGCGGTTCGTGGTGTGGCGGCGAGAGCGCAACTGGTCGGCAACCACCCTCAAAACCCAGACTCACCATCAATACCGCTTCATCCTGTGGGCCGCCGAGCGTGGGCTGCATTACCCGCAAGAGATCAGCTTGCCGATCCTGGAACGCTACCAACATCATCTGTTCAACTACCGCAAAGCCAACGGCGAACCGCTGGGTAGCCGGACGCAACGGAGTGCGTTACAGCCACTTCAGGTGTGGTTCCGCTGGATGGCCAAACAGCGTCTGATACTGGCGAACCCGGCGGCGGACCTCGAACTGCCGAGGCTGGAGAAGCGACTGCCGCGCACCATCCTGAGTGTGGAACAGGTGGAGGATGTGCTGAACCACTGCGATCTGACGACGGCACAGGGGATCCGTGACCGGGCGCTGATGGAACTGCTGTGGTCAACGGGGATCCGGCGGGGTGAGGTGCCGGCGCTGGACCTCTACAGCGTGGACGGTTCGCGGCACATCCTCACCATCGTGCAGGGCAAGGGGAAGCAGGATCGGGTGATCCCGGTCGGAGAACGTGCGTTGTGGTGGGTACAATATTATATGCAGCATACCCGCTTGGAGATGTTGAGTAACCCCGGGTGCAGAGCGCTGTTCCTGGCGATGGATGGCGTGGCCGGGCTGACGGCGAGCGGTGTGACCATGGCTGTTGTACCGTACCTGAGAGCGGCGGGGATCATGAAGGGCAGCTGCCACCTGTTCCGGCATGCGATGGCAACCCAGATGCTGGAGAACGGCGCGGACCTGCGCTGGATCCAGGCGATGTTGGGCCACCGCAGCGTGGAGAGTACGCAGATCTACACGCAGGTGTCGATCCGGGCGTTGCAGGCGGTGCATGCCTCGACCCATCCGGCGGAGCAGTCGGACAGTGTGGAGTCGCCGGACAGTCTGCCAAGCTAGCTCACTCCCTGTGAGTGCGGGACGTTCGGTGGACGGCAGAGCGCGGCGTCCATGCCGCGATCTGCCTTCATCAGGTGCGGAGTGCGCGGGGGTCAATGGTCGCCCGTCCAGCCCTCGGTATCGGCGTTCTCTGGTGGTCAGTTGCTGGCCGAACGTCCATTAAACATAATGCAGGAGATTATGCGCACCCGCCCCGGCGAGCCACCAAGGCCACCTCACCCACGATAAGCGGTCCGTATGCGGATAATCTGCA
This sequence comes from Serratia sp. 3ACOL1, assembly GCF_003668775.1. Classification (NCBI taxonomy): domain Bacteria; kingdom Pseudomonadati; phylum Pseudomonadota; class Gammaproteobacteria; order Enterobacterales; family Yersiniaceae; genus Serratia; species Serratia sp. 3ACOL1. Next base: position 4,517,707 of record NZ_CP033055.1, read on the forward strand.
TTATGTCGTGCGCCACCGCGTTGGGCTGTGGGGTGGGGCCGCCGTCCCTGGCGGCGTCAGGTTGGGTGCAAACACGCGGCCAACCCCAAGCGGAAGTCGGCCTGACGGCCTCCGCTGAAGGGCTTAATGCCCGCCCGGCTGCGTCTGTCTGCGGCGGCTCGCAGTCGTACCTCCTTGCTCGTTCCCGCCTCGCCAGCTTCCGCACCCGCCCTGGTTCGGGGCTAGCATGCACACCCTGCGCTCCCTCCCCCTTCTGCGTTCCCGAGTGCCGTTCCGTCACTAGCGGGCCTCGCCAGCCCGCACCCGGCAGGCCCTTCGTCGGCCACAGGCAAGCTGTGGCCTCCTCAGCGCCCGGAGAAAACCCGTAATGACAGCTGGGGAGGATGCTGGTTATGATGTGTTGGAGGTTGCTCTTTAACAGCGTTGGGGAAAATGGCGTAACGGGCTGAAAAAGCGCGTCTGGGAAAAAAGTTGCCCGGGCCAAAATACACAGGGAAAAAGTGGTTGTAAGCTGCTGAGTGTGCTAGGAAAAATGCTGTTCGCTGGTTGACTCCGCACTGGATAAAGTTGTTGTGGAGAATAACTTCCTTAGCCCACAACAAGCTGAAACGCTGAATAAGTCTATTGAGGATCAGAAAGCTGGTAAAAACCTGCTAGAGGCTTCACAGAATATCGTCAGGCTGACGAATGAAGACCGAGCTAGCAATGTGTTGCTGCAACAGTACCAATCAGGCCAACCACTGACAGAAGGCCAGAAGCAAGAGCTAGCTGGATTGCTTAACCAGTATGGTTATGAACTTCAGTCTATGTACGGATATACCCCACAGCAAGCGGCTGACGCTATTCAGTCATTGGTTGCAGGCAAGGCGTTTGTTGCCTCAACAGGAGATACCAAAGCGTATAACGAGGGGCTGAGTTATCTGAAAGGGTATAGCGTACAATCCGGCCAGGCTGCATTAGGAACCGATGCTTTACTCGCTTTGCCGGGCGCGCCAGGAATCATTGCCCGCTCAGCTCTGGCTGCGGGTGGGGGTTATCAGACGGGGACAGGGATTGGCCAGGTCGTTGATGGTAATTATGGTGAAGGTGCATTAAATATCGGCTTGGGAACAGCGGCTATCTTTGGTGGTGTAGCTGGGAATAGTGTTATAGGCAAGACTGATGGTGCAATAGCGTCACCGGGTAACTCTAACATATGGCAAACCGGCTCTATCGGTAATGTGATTACGAAATCTGAAGGGGTGTTAACGGGGCCTGTCACCAAGATGGACTCAGGGATGACGAAGGAGAATATCCGCTCGCTCAACCGGGAAAATGAGAGTGCTCAAATTCTTTCACAATCAGGATTTTATGTGGAGCAGAACCCTTCTGTAGCTGGAAATAAGAATCCAGATTACCGGATTAATGGCGAGATCTTTGATAACTATGCCCCTAAATCTAATAGTGTGCGAAATATCTATAGCGAAGTTAAAACTAAAATAGACAAAGGCCAGACATCTAATGTTGTGATCAATATGTCTGATACTAAAGTTAGCATTCCAGAACTTCAAAAACAGCTAACTCAGTGGCCAATAATGGGGCTGGATAAAGTTATCGTTATTGATAAAACCGGCAATGCTATTAGGGTGAAGTGAGGGTGGTATGTCTATAGGGTTAACATGTTTTACTAAACTGGCTTTTGCTGAGTTGCAAAATAAGTTGAATGAACTTGCGGCGAGATATCCGGATGTATTTCCCGCACACTACTATTTATCTACTGCGGGTATACCACATCCAATCCAAAAAGAGGTATCGAATGAATTTGGATTGGATCCGATATCTTATTGTTATATATCAGTAAATGATAAATCTCTTAAAATATCTACAGATGAAATGGCTGATATGGTTAGGGAAGCTCTAGGGGCGGACAATGTCATCGTGCTTTTAAATGGTGAAGATCTAATCTAAATCTCGTGATAAATCCCGGCCAGTTGGCCGGGATCTTTGTTGTGTACGGGACACGACCGGTAAAATGAGGGTATATGTCAATAAATATAATATGTTACACCAAGTTTTTAGTTTCTGAGCTACATCTTCAGTTGGATCGCTTCCTGTGATGGATCTCTGCTAACTGATCGGGACTCTTACTACTAAGGCCTAAATATTTGTAATTCCTACCGTTGCAACCGGAGCAGGGGCTCCCACTTCGGTCGGGGGTAGTGTATTAATTATATCTTATCAAGGAGTTGATATGCTTTATAAGAAAACCAGAGTAAGTGTTATATTTTTTTCATTGATGGCTACCATGTCATTAGCCAGTTGTAGTCTGTTTCCTGACCCGCCTATGTACGTTCCACCGCCAAATGATGGTTCGGTTGCAAAAGTTCGACTTCTAGGAAACCCGCTGACCTATTCGATTAGTCAGAAAAAATCAAATGGTGAGTCTAGTGGTGGATATGTACAAAAGCATAGGCGTTTCCTAAATATTATTCCTGATAGTACGAAGTCAATAGGTATGCCTAAGTTACCACAAGGTGATTACAGTGACACTTATACTGAGGTTACGGTAACTCCAGGAATCAAAACAACAATTTCTCATAGAATTAGTAATCCAGATGGAGGGGGATGTAGCGTAAGTTTGGATTTTACTCCTAATGAAAAAGGGTTGTATGAGTTTAAATATAACTACTCAGACAAATCTGGATATTGTGTTTTATATGGGAATGAAATCAAGTACGACAGCATCAATGAAACTTATATTGAAGAGAAAATAAAATGAAAATGAGTAAGTGTCCAGTTGTTTTTATGTTTTTTTTATTAGTGGGTTGTGCTTCTAATGTTGATAGAACAAAGGTTACAGCGCTTGACCAATATACAGAAAAAACAATCAAAGAATCTTTGATTGTTGGCTCAACAACAAAAAAAGATGTCATTAAACTCCTTGGTAGACCAAATTCTCCAGAAGATTATAACGGGCGTAATGTATGGTTGTATAATTCTAAAAAGACTGATAGAAGAGTAATTTTTTTAATTCCTGTTATCAATGATAAAAACCAAGTTTTGGAACTAACATTTAATGATGCAAAGATCCTCAAGGATATGAAATATCAGGAACTAAAACAGTAAATAGCGTCTCACTGCATTATTCAGAGAAGAAAACAGGGTTCGGCAATGCCGAACCCTGTTTAGGTCACGGTACCTGCTGCTCCAGCGTCTGCCCATCCTTGCTGGTAGCCTGCAACTGGCCCTTCAAAGACGCCTTAAACGGCCCATCGCTGTTGAGTAATCCCTTCAGCTGTAACTGCAGATTTCCATCCCCCTCCAGCGGCACATGCTGCCAACCCCATTGCAGCAAGGTATTAACAGGCACCGAACGTCCGTTAAGGGACAAGGTGAATGGTTTACCAGGCAGTTGGCTGACGTTGGCTTTGGCATCCAACAGGCCATCGGGCATAAAGGCGCTCAGCTCGGTAACGTTGATCTGCTGTGCATCCGCATCCAACGCCAGCGAAGGGCGGCGTACGTCGATCTTGTTAAAGGTGGCACCACCGGCGTTGAGTTTCAGCGAGCCGGACCAAATCCCCCACTGATGGTCACTGGCCAACAGCAGATTGCTGCCGTTACCATCCAGCGAGGTGAGCTGGAAGGGGAAATCCGGATTGATATCAATGATCAGGTTACGGTTGGTGCTCATCTTGGCGACGTACACCTCCGCCAGCCAGTTTGGCAGCGGCTGTAACCAGAGTTCACGCCAGTTGCTAGGCAAGGTGTACTCCAGCGCAGAGACGGCCACCTCGTCAAGTTGCAGGCGCTTATTGGCGCGCAGCCAGTTGCCGGTGGTACGCAGCAATCCACCTTCCCAGCGGGTGCTGAACTGGCCAATGGCAATCCCGGCTGGCGAGAGCTGCATATCCATAATCGGATCGATGAGATGGAAGTTGCCATTGATCAGGTCGTCGGCGGTGAAGTTGATCGCGCCATCCTGACTGCTCCAATCCCCTTGTTGGAAGGTGATATTTTGCATCGACAGATCGAGATCGTTCGCCGCCCAGGCGTTACCTTCCAGGCGGGCGTTAATCAGATCAAAGCGTTTCAACGTAATGGGTGGCAACGCCGTGAAGCGGCTCCAGAACTGTTCTAGCGTCATTGGCACTTGCAGGCGGACGTTGCTCAGCCGCAGCCGTTCAACCAACCAACTGCCATCGGCAGCTCGGCTGGCTACCCCGGTCAAATCGCCCTGTGCCAGATCGGCACCAAAGTCGCTCAATATCAGCTGGTTTTGTTTGATTTCGCCCTGGATCAACACCTGCGAGGCTGGAATACCGTTGACCACCATCGAACCGGCGCTGAACTGGAACTGATTGTTATCCCCGAGTAAATGGCCTGCCGTTGGCTGCCACGGGTTGATCCCGGCATTGACCTTCTGCGCGTTAAGCTGCCAGCTCTCATCGTTGGATTGCAGTGCCATATTACTCAGTTGCAGCACATCGGCCTGTATTGGCAGCGGTGCGCCCTGCAAAGGCTGAACGTTTAAGGTGCCGTCGCGTAGCGTGATGCTATCGAAATAGCGTGGCTCGGTAATTTGCCGCAGGCTGAAAGCCATATCGACCTGCTTGGCCGCCAAGAGCTGCGGTTGGTTGGCACGGGCGAGAGTTACACCCTCCAGGCTGAGCTGCCCTGGTTTGCTCCACGAATGCGTTATTTTTTCTACCGACAGTTGGTAATCACCACGATCGCTGATCCAGTGACTCAACCAGCCTGCGGCCCAGCGGGTTTGCCCCACTACGTAGAGCAGCACAATGGCCAGCACTATCAGCAGCAGCAACGTGATCAATAGTTTTCCGATAAATTTCATCGTGTGGATCCGTAGCGGACTGAAAAGATACCCTGTTTATGCCGCAATTAGCCTTCCAGCTCAAGGGCAATGGCCTGAAAGACAATAAAAAAACGGCCAGTAGCGGTTTGCCAATGGCCGTTGGTTTGCTGCGGGAAGTGCTTATTTTTCTTCTGGTGGGAACAGCAGGTTCAGCACAATGGCGGTGATACCACCGGCGGCGATACCGGAAGAAAGCAGGGTTTTCAGCCAGTCCGGTGCAAACTGCAAGATCAGCGGCTGTTGGGAAACCCCCATACCGACGGCCAGCGACAGCGCCATAATCATGATGGCGCGGCGGTTTAACTTCTCGCGGGAAACAATACGCACGCCGGAGGCTGCGATGGTACCGAACATCACGATGGTCGCGCCGCCCAGTACCGGTTCAGGAATATGCTGCACAAAACCGGCAACGGCCGGGAACAGCCCCAGCAGGATCAGCATCAGTGCCACCACAAAACCGACGTAGCGGCTGGCAACGCCGGTCAGCTGGATCACCCCGTTGTTCTGGCCAAAGCAGGAGTTCGGGAAGGTGTTGAATACCGCCGACAGCATCGAGTTCAGGCCGTTGGCCAGCACACCGCCTTTCAGGCGCTTCATATATAGCGGGCCACTGACCGGCTGTTCAGAAACGTCGGAGGTAGCGGTGATATCACCGATGGTTTCCAGCGACGTGACCATAAAGATCAGCATCAGCGGCAGCAACAGGTTCCAGTCAAAGCCCAGGCCGTAATACAGCGGGGTAGGAACGGTGATCAAGGTTGTTTGGGTGGCCGGTTCGGTTTCCGGCAGCATGCCCATGGCCCAGGCCAACAGATAACCCACGGCCATGGCGATCACCAACGAAGCGACGCGCAGGTAAGGGTTACGCTGGCGGTTAAGCAGAATAATCACTACCAGCACCGCGCCTGCCAGCAGCAGATTCTTGGGCGCGCCGAAGGTGTGATCGCCCATCGCCGCATAGCCGCCACCGATAGAGGTCAGCCCGACCTGGATCAGCGACAGGCCGATAATCATCACCACAATGCCGGAGACCAGCGGGGTAATGATGCGGCGTGCCAGATGCAGTACGCGCGACAGCAGGATTTCGGTACAAGAGGCGACCATCAAGGTGCCAAACAACGCTGCCATCATGGTGGGCACGTCTGCGCCGCCGTTTTTCAGTGCCAGCCCGCCCATAATCAGCGGTGAGACAAAGTTGAAGCTGGTGCCCTGAATGGACAGCAGGCCAGACCCCACCGGGCCCCAGGTTTTGATTTGCAGTATCGAGGCCAAACCGGAAGCGAACAGCGACATGCTGATGATGTGCTGCGTATCCTGCGCTGGCAGGCCAAGCGCCTGGCAGATCAACAGGGCCGGGGTGATCACGGCAACAAACATCGCTAGCAAATGCTGACTGGCGGCAAACAATGTTTGCGGCAGCGGCGGGCGGTCTTCCAGGCGGTAAATCAGTTCACTATTGTGTGAAACGGGGGCTGATGCTTTTTGCTCGGCATCAAGCTCGGCGGTTTGGCTGGACATGGTGTGGCTTTCCCAAAGGCGGCAAAGAAGGCATTTTAATGATCTGCTTCACAAAAGCAAACGGTTGCGCATTAATATTTTTTACGATGCTGAACCCATTAATGTCGCATTTTCGTTCATTTTTTCTTGTGTTATTAGCCGTTTTTACTTTTAATCCCCCCTTCATCAAGTTAAAAAACTGAGTAAATTTTATAACTTATTAATTTATTGGATTTAATTACTACACGGAGTAGCTAGATGTTTCATCTCGATACTTACGGCACGTTAGTTGCCGCCACGCTGGTCCTGTTGCTTGGGGGCAAATGCGTGCGCTCCATTCCTCTGCTGAGAAAATATACTATTCCTGCTCCCGTTGCTGGTGGTTTACTGGTGGCGGTCCTGCTCTTGGTTTTGAAGAAAACGGTGAACTGGGAAATCGGCTTTGATATGTCGCTGAAAGACCCATTGATGCTGGCCTTCTTCGCCACTATCGGCCTGAATGCCAACCTGGCGCGTCTGCGGGCGGGGGGCAAGGCATTGGTCGTGTTCCTGTTTGTGGTACTGGGTCTGCTGTTGGTACAGAATGCCATCGGTATCGGCATGGCGAAAATGCTGGGGCTGGATCCGTTAATGGGGCTGATTGCGGGCTCGATTACGCTTTCGGGCGGGCATGGCACCGGGGCGGCCTGGAGCAAGGTGTTCATCGAGCGCTATGGGTTTGAGAATGCCACCGAAGTGGCCATGGCCTGCGCCACCTTTGGTCTGGTGCTGGGCGGCCTGATTGGTGGCCCAGTGGCTCGCTATCTGGTGAAACACTCTTCAACGCCTGAAGGTACACCGGATGACAGCGTGCAGCCAAGCGGCTTTGAAAAGCCGGAAAGTGGCCGTCTGATCACCTCGCTGGTGATGGTAGAAACCATCGCCATGATTGCCATCTGCCTGAGCCTCGGTAACTTTATTGCCGGGTTATTGAATGGTACCGCCTTCGAACTGCCGACCTTTGTCTGCGTGCTGTTTGTCGGCGTGATCCTCAGTAATACCCTGTCGGCAACGGGCTTCTACCAGGTGTTTGAGCGTGCGGTCTCCGTGTTGGGTAACGTAAGCCTGTCGCTGTTCCTGGCGATGGCGTTGATGAGCCTGCGCCTGTGGGAGTTGGCTTCGCTAGCCTTGCCAATGCTGGCGATCCTGGCGGTGCAGACGCTGGTCATGGCACTGTATGCCATCTTCGTGACCTACCGCGTGATGGGTAAAAACTACGATGCTGCCGTGCTGGCTGCGGGGCACTGTGGTTTTGGCATGGGGGCGACGCCAACGGCCATTGCCAACATGCAGGCGATCACCGATCGTTTCGGCCCTTCGCATCTGGCATTTTTGGTGGTGCCGATGGTGGGCGCGTTCTTTATCGATATCGCTAACGCCATCGTGATTAAGCTGTACCTGATGCTGCCGGTGTTCGGTTAAGTGAAGATAACCCCTCTTGGCGACAAGAGGGGTTAATTGATTAGGCGTTGGAGTAGCGAGCGGTTTCCGGCAGCCAGCGCTCAATTAAGGCATGCGCATGCTGTGGATACTGCTGGTGAATATGGCGCGCAACGCGCTGAACTTCGGGGATCATGGCCTGATCGCGCAACAAATCGGCCACTTTAAACTCTGCACTTCCGGTTTGGCGCGTCCCCAATAGCTCACCTGGTCCACGGATTTCCAAATCTTGCTGGGCAATCACAAAGCCGTCGTTACTGTCGCGCAGCACCTGCAGGCGTTTTTGGGCGGTTTTGCTGAGTGGGGTTTTATACAGCAGCACGCAGTGAGAGGCTACCGCACCACGGCCAACCCGGCCACGCAGCTGGTGCAACTGGGCCAAACCAAGTCGCTCCGGGTTTTCTATGATCATCAGGCTGGCGTTTGGTACGTCGACCCCCACCTCAATCACCGTGGTGGCAACCAGCAATTGCAGTTCGCCCTGCTTGAAGGCCTGCATCACGGCCTGTTTCTCCGCTGACTTCATGCGGCCATGCACCAGCGCTACTTTCAGTTCCGGCAGCGCAATCTTCAATTCTTCCCAGGTTGCTTCTGCGGCTTGGGCTTCCAGCAAATCAGACTCTTCGATCAGCGTGCAGACCCAATACGCCTGACGGCCTTCTTCGATACAGGCGCTTTTCACCCGCTGGATAATATCGGCCCGGCGCGTATCGGGGATCGCCACCGTTGTCACCGGCGTACGGCCCGGCGGCAATTCATCGATCACCGAGGTGTCCAGATCGGCGTAGGCGGTCATCGCCAGCGTACGCGGGATTGGCGTGGCGGTCATGATCAACTGATGAGCATGGAACCCTTGTTCTTCGCCTTTCTCCCACAGCGCTAGCCGCTGATGCACACCAAAGCGGTGTTGTTCATCGATAATCACCAGGGCCAGGCCATTGAACTGCACCTGCTCCTGGAAGATGGCGTGCGTCCCGACTACCATCGACACCTGGCCGCTGGCAATAGCTTCCTGCTGGGCGAGGCGTGCCTTGCCTTTTTGCTTGCCGGCCAACCAACCCACCTCAATCCCCAAGGGTTCAAACCACTGGCGGAAGTTATTGGCATGTTGTTCGGCGAGCAATTCGGTGGGAGCCATCAGCGCCACCTGTTTACCGTGAGCAATGACGCGTAGTGCGGCCAGGGCAGCAACCAGGGTTTTACCTGAGCCGACGTCGCCCTGCACCAGGCGCATCATCGGGAAACCTTTTTGCAGATCCGCTTCAATATCTGCCACAACCCGCGTTTGTGCACCGGTAGGCGAGAAGGGGAGCTGGGCCAGGAAGCGGTTTTTCAGCCGATCGTCAGGCGTTAGCGATAATGCCCGATAGCTTTGCGCTCCGGCGCGGACGGCCAACATGCTGAGGTTATGCGCCAGCAGCTCTTCAAGGATCAGGCGTTTCTGTGCCGGGTGCTTGCCCTGTTCCAAATCAGCCAGTTGGATATCTGGCGGCGGACGGTGCAGCATATGCAGCGCCTGCGGCAGGCTCATCAAGCCACCGCTTAATTCCGGTGGCAGCAGCTCGGCAATGGCACAGGTATCCAGCAACTCCAGCGCCTGATCGGTCAACTTGCGCAGCGTGGCTTGGCGGATCCCTTCGGTGGTGGGATACACCGGCGTCAGGACTTCTTGTAGCTCGACCTCGCTGTTTTCCCCCTGGACACGGTATTCCGGGTGGATAATTTCTGCGCCGTGGGTGCCGCGTTTGACTTCGCCATAGGCCGTTACGTGGCGGCCGGTCGCCAGGCTGTTCTTCATCGCCGCGTTGAAGTTGAAGAAGCGCATAGTCAGGATGCCGGTGCCGTCGCTGATCTGGCAGGTGAGCATGCGGCGGCGGCCAAAGCTGATATCGCTGCGCAGCACTTCCCCTTCCACCGTGGCAAAAATGCCAGGCAGCAGATCGTTGATTGGGTAGAGGCGGGTGCGGTCTTCGTAACGTAACGGGAGGTGCAGCAGCAGATCCTGGATGGTATTCAGGCCGATTTTGGCCAGTTTCCCCGCCTGGCTGGCTCCAACCCCGGAAAGCGTAGTGAGTGGGACGGCATCCAGCAGGCGGCCTTTCATCGGCGTACCGTCGTTGCCTGCATGGCTGCCCACCATTCGGCGTCGGCAACCACTTGGCCTTGATCGTCAATCTGCGGGCGCGGCAGCTTTTTGCGCTTAGCCACGTTGGCTAACACCGGATAGCCGCCTTCAAACAGCAGGCGTTGCTGTTCCTGCTCATCTAACGCGCTGAGATCGCGGCGATACATACCGGCGTTTTGCCGCTGGCGTTGGGCCTCATACAGGATCAGAGCCGCAGCGACAGAGACGTTCAGCGACTGCACCATACCGATCATCGGAATAATGATGTCCTGATCGGCCAGGGCTAGTGCCTCTTCGGTGATGCCGGTTTTTTCCTGCCCCAGCAGTATGCAGGTGGGGCGGGTATAGTCTATTTCGCGAAAATCGACGGCGCGGGCAGAAAGGTGAGTTGCCAGGATCTGCATCCCTTGGCCTTTCAGGTGCGTGACCGCATCGGCGATGGTGGGATGGGTTTTTACGCTCACCCAGCTATTGCTGCCTGCAGCGGAGGAGACCAGGGTACGCATCCGTGGAGTAGGCCACACGGCATGCACCTGATGTACGCCGACGGCATCGGCGGTACGGATAATCGCAGAGACGTTATGCGGTTTGTGAACCTGCTCCAGGCAGACCGTTAGATCGGGCTGCCGGGTGGCCAGCATTTCACAAATCCGCGCATAGCGTTCGGGGCTCATAGGCGCTAGTTTCGGTTACGGTTAACTTTAATCACATCCGGCATGATACGGATCTTACGCATAATATTTGCCAGGTGGATGCGATCGCGGGTGGTCAGGCGGATAAAGGCGCTGTAGACCCGGCCATCTTTCTCTTCGGTATTCAGACTCTGAATATTCGATTCGGCCGCGTTGATCGCCGCCGTGAGGTTGGCCAACGCACCCTGATGGTTGAACATGTCCACCTTGATTTCCGCAATGAACTCCTGCTCGGTTTCCATATCCCACTCGACCGCCATGAATTTCTCTGGCTCTTTCTGGTAGCCGCGGATATTACGACAGGATTCATGGTGAACCACCAGGCCCTTGCCCGGGCTGACATGGGCAATAATCGGGTCGCCTGGAATTGGGCGGCAGCACTTGGCAAAGGTGATCAGGACGCCATCGGCGCCTTTGATGGCCAGGTTGCGCACGCCGTTCGAGGAGCCCAGGCTGGACTGATCGCCCTGCAGGTTCTTCGCGACTACCACGCTCATGGCATTACCGAGGCCGATTTCTGCCAGCAGATCGTCCAGCGTGGCCAGCTTCATGCGATCCAGCTCATGCTGGATATTCTCTGGCGGCACTTCCGAAAGTTTGCGGCTGCCCCCGAGTGCATGGTTGAGCAAACGGCGGCCCAGGCTGACGGAATCATCGCGCTTGAGGTTTTTCAACATCTGGCGGATCTTGGCGCGGGCTTTGGAGCTCACCACAAAGTTCAGCCAGGCAGCATTTGGCCGCGCACCCGGAGCGGTGATGATCTCTACCGTCTGGCCACTGGCTAAAGCTTGTGACAACGGATGCGGCTGGCGATCGACCCGTGCACCAACGCAGGCGTGGCCGATATCGGTATGCACGGCGTAGGCAAAGTCGACCGGTGTGGCACCGGCAGGAAGCTCGACAATGCGCCCTTCCGGGGTGAAAACGTAAATCTCATCGGGGAACAGATCGGATTTTACGCTTTCAATAAATTCAAACGAGCTACCGGCGCTTTGTTGCAGCTCCAGCAGGCTCTGCATCCAGCGCTGGGCGCGGATCTGTGCGGTAGTGCCGCCGGTTTCGCCCTGTTCCTTTTCTTTATAGGCCCAGTGCGCGGCGACCCCCATTTCGGCCATCTGATCCATATCTTCGGTACGGATCTGTACCTCAACCGGCACGCCGTGCGGGCCGATCAGTGAGGTATGCAGCGATTGATAGCCGTTAGCCTTGGGAATGGCGATATAGTCTTTTACCCGGCCCGGGCGCGGCTTATACAGGCTGTGTGCCTGGCCCAGCACCCGGTAGCAGGTATCCACTTCCTTGACGATCACCCGGAACGCGTAAATATCCATGATGGAATGGAAGCGCTGTTCTTTCAGGTGCATCTTGCAGTAGATGGAGTAGAGGTGCTTTTCCCGGCCGCTGACGCGGCAAGGGATACCCGCTTCGGTCAAACGACCTTCGATCTCGGAGAGGATTTTCTGGATCATCTCCTTACGGTTACCGCGCGCGGCTTTCACCACTTCTTTGATGACGCGGTAGCGGTTCGGGTAAAGCGCTTCAAAACCCAGCTCTTCCAGCTCGGTTTTCAGATGATGAATACCCAGGCGGTGGGCCAATGGGCTATAGATTTCCAGGGTTTCACGGGCGATACGCCGTCGTTTGTCCGGGCGCAGCGAGCCAAGCGTTCGCATATTGTGGGTGCGGTCCGCCAGCTTGATCAGCACGACGCGGATATCCTGCACCATCGCCATGATCATCTTGCGGAAGTTCTCCGCCTGCGCTTCTTTCTTATCCTGGAATTTTAATTTGTCTAGCTTGGATACGCCCTCAACCAGTTCGGCAACGCTTTTGCCAAACAGTTGTTCCATATCCTGATAGGTGGCCGGGGTGTCTTCGATGACGTCGTGCAGCAGAGCTGCCATCAGCGTCTCATGATCGAGACGCATTTCCGCCAGAATACAGGCCACGGCAACCGGGTGAGTAATGTAGGGCTCACCACTGGAGCGTGTCTGTCCCTCGTGAGCATCACGTGCGACGAGGTATGCCTGTTTGAGGCGCTTAATCTGCTCCTCAGGCAAGTAACGTTGAATCAGCAGATTCAGGCTTTCAAACAGGTACAAGGCAGACTCACAGTCTAATTAACGACGACCTTCAGCAATCGCGGTAACCGCCTGGATCTCTGCGGCTTCCTGCTCTTGCTGCTCCTGGCGCTCACGAACATCGAGGATCTGGCTGTTGATCAGGCCTTCTTCGATTTCGCGCAGAGCGATAACGGTGTACTTATCATTCTCTTCAGGTACCAGTGCATCCTTACCACCGGTCTGGATTTGACGTGCCCGACGAGCAGCGACCAACACCAGGTCAAAACGGTTACCAATTTTCTCTACAGCGTCTTGAACAGTTACGCGTGCCATATTTGTGCTACTCCACAGGTGACGAAAAGACTGGGCATAATACTGAAACTGTCTTCAGTCTGCCAATAGTTTGCTGATTAAAGCATCATGCCGCAGCATTTGACGGCCCAAACGCAAGCGTTCGGCGCGAATAATGGTCTTCAGATCGGACAGGGCCAGATCGAAATCGTCATTCACGATTAAATAATCATACTCCGCGAAATGCGTCATCTCCGCGACGGCCTGCGCCATGCGCTTGGCGATCACGTCATCCGCATCTTGCCCACGGCCACGCAGGCGGCGGCCAAGCTCTTCCTTCGACGGCGGCAGAATAAAGATGCTGCGCGCCTGGGGCATTTTGGCACGGATCTGCTGTGCGCCCTGCCAGTCGATATCCAGGAAGACGTCAACGCCGGTCGACAGTACCTGCTCGATGGCCGCGCGGGACGTGCCGTAATAGTTGCCGAACACTTCTGCGTGCTCAAGAAACGCATCCTGCTCAATCATCCGGCGGAATTCGTCTTTGGAGACGAAAAAGTAGTGCTCGCCGTGATTTTCACCCGGGCGGCTATCGCGCGTGGTGTGTGAAACCGAAACCTGCGTATCGTACAGCGGTTGCGTCTTTAACAAAGCCTGAATCAGACTTGATTTCCCTGCGCCACTTGGGGCAGAGACAATATAAAGCGTGCCTTGAGCCATGATGATGTTCGTTGCTAGCGGTTGATGAGTCAGTTACAGCGGATGTGTAAATTCTCCGCACAGTATACACGGCTAACGGGCGGTATGCAGCGTTAGCTCGCATTTTGGCCGTCGCTTTCTGCTAAAAACAGCGTGAAAAAGTCAATTTGCGCGGCGGATCTGGAAATTTTTGCCGTTTTCAGCAAATGCGCATTCGTTTTGGAAAGCGTTTCGCACCTCCGGTTTTTGGCGTTAGCTAGCAAAGGCGATTGAGTATTTACTGTCGGGAAGCAAGGAGGTGCTCAATGTGGAGAGGTATTTACCGGGCGCTAGTGTTGGTTGGAATGCTGTGTAGCTCGGTATGGGCTGGAGACTGTCCAGTGTGGTCGCCAGAGCGTTTACAGGCGGAAATTACGGCGCTGGATGATCAACTGGGGCGCTGGGATGAGGCTTATTATCGCCTAGGCAACAGCCCAATCGACGACGAGCTCTACGACAGCCTGTTGCAGCAACTGCAAGATTGGCGGCGTTGTGTCGGTGCAGTGGAAGAGGATACGCGGCCATTGCCAGCGGGCAAAGTACCGCATCCGGTGGCGCATACCGGATTGCGTAAACTGCGCAACTCGCGTGCCGTTGAGCAATGGATGCAGGGCCGTCACGATCTGTGGGTGCAACCCAAGGTTGATGGTGTGGCGGTCACTTTGGTTTACCGGCAAGGCGTATTGGTGAACGCCATTAGCCGGGGAGATGGGCAAAAGGGGGAAAACTGGCTGGAAAAGGTCAAGGCGATCCCCGCTATCCCCAACGTTTTACCGGAGGTTACGGCCAATTTGGTACTGCAAGGGGAGCTGTTCCTGATGGTGAACGATCATCACCAGCAAACCCAAGGGGGCATTAACGCCCGCTCGAAGGTTGCCGGGATGCTGATGCGTAATCCGCGCACTGCGCAACTTGAGCAGCTTGGCCTGTTCGTCTGGGCGTGGCCCGATGGCCCGCCAACCATGGCCGAACGCTTGCAACAGCTTGCCGCCATGGGGTTTACGCTGCCGCAGCAATATTCACAGCCGGTCGCCACGTTGGCGGAGGTGGAGCAGTGGCGGGCAGCTTGGTACAGCGGCCCTTTGCCGTTTGTCACCGATGGCGTGGTGATCCACCAAGGGCAAGAACCTCGGGGGCGCTACTGGCAGGCCAAACCCAATGATTGGGCGGTTGCCTGGAAATATCCCCCGGTCCAGCAAGTGGCCAGAGTCACGGATGTTGAGTTTGCTATTGGCCGCACCGGCAAAATTGCCGTGATGCTACGCCTGGATCCGGTGCGTATGGACGATAAATGGATCCGGCGGGTTAACGTGGGCTCGCTAGCCCTGTGGCAAAAATGGGATATCGTACCCGGCGATCATATTGCGATTAGCCTGATGGGGCATGGCATCCCGCATTTGAAACAGGTGGTCTGGCGTGAGGTTGCCAGGGCAACACCCATTGCGCCAAAACCGGAAGATTATCATGCGCTGAGCTGCTTTACCTTGCAACCCGGATGCCGCCAGCAGTTTCTGGCGCGGCTGGTTTGGTTGAGCAGTGCCAATGGGCTGAACATCACCGGGTTGAATAAAGCTGGTTGGCAGGTGCTGGTCGATCAGGGATTGGTGAATAACCTGCTGGATTGGTTGGAGTTAACACCGGAACAGCTCAGCGCGGTGCCCAGTTTGGGGGCAAAGCGTGCACAGGCCCTTTACCAACAATTTCGTCAGGCGCGGCGGCAGCCTTTCGAGCGTTGGCCGATCGCCCTCGGCGTACCCATTTCGCCATTGCAGTCGGCCACGTTGCAAAATTGGTCACAGCTACAGCAGATGACGTTGGCACAGTGGCAGGAACTTGCTGGCTTGGGTGCGCAAAAAGCCAGAAAAGTGCAGGAATTTTTGCAATACCCTGCCTTTCTGGCACTGGTTCAAACCTTGCAGCAGCACCATATCAGCGGCTTTGATGCGATTCCCGATCGTGCCGAACCGCTTGGCGATGCGTTCGCGAATTAATGATCGGGATGCTGATAGTTAAACACCGGCAAGCCAAGGCGAAAGCGCAGTGCGATCAGGCGAGCGCTGAGGCCAGCAACCAGGGTAATAATAATCACCATGTTATGCGGCAAGTTAAGGTATTGCAGGCCGATATACAGCCAGGCAGCGGCAAAGGCGATGCCCGCATAGATTTCTTTCTGGAAAACCAGCGGGATACGATTGCAGAACATATCGCGCAGCACCCCGCCGAAAACGCCGGTGATCACGGCGGCAATGGCTGCGATCAGTGGGGCATGGCCCATATCCAAAGCCACCTGCGCGCCGATGATCGAGAAAACGATCAGCCCAACGGCGTCCAACACCAGGAACAGATGGCGCAGGTGGCGCATCAGGGGAGCCATCCAGGTGGTGATAATTGCCGCTATGGCTATGATAACAATATACTCAGGGTGTTTTACCCAGCTCAGCGGGAAGTGCCCAAGCAGCATATCACGCACCGAGCCCCCGCCAATGGCGGTAGCGGAAGCGATAAAAATCACGCCAAACAAATCCATTTGGCGGCGGCCTGCGGCTAACGCGCCGGTCATGGCTTCCGCGGTGATACCGATGATATAAAGAATGCTCAGTAACATAGGGGGATTCACAGGGTCGGAGGGCTAGAGTGTCAACGCCGGAGGGTAACGAGCCTGGTGGCAACGCACCACTGAGTTTTTTTGTTGGTGTCGCTTTCGAATTAGTTTACCTAATGCTAAATAGGTAATTTTTGCTTATTCATAGTCTCTAGTGCTACTTGCGATTTTTACAATGCATTAGAAATTTATCGTTAGTATCTGTTGATGATTATTTAAGGAATATGAAAGCGAGATGAAAAACACCCCGATATTGGCAGTCGCCGTCGCCATAACCTTGCTGTTGAGCGGCTGCGTAGCGCCTGTACAAAAGGCATCACCGTCAAAACCGGCAGCAACGTGTAGCACCGGCGAACCGATGACCCAAACCACGCTCTATTTTGGTTTGAATCGCCCGGCTGGGCCGGTAATTACGGCGGCGGAATGGCAGACCTTTGTCGATCAACAGGTAACCCCACGCTTTAAAGAAGGGTTATCGGTGTTTGATGCCAAAGGGCAATGGTTGGGGAACGATGGCAAGCTGGCGCGGGAAAACAGCAAGGCGTTGATGCTGATCCATAGCCCTGATGCGGGCAGTGAGCAAAACATTGAGGCGCTGCGCAACCGCTATAAACAGCAGTTTGCCCAAGACTCGGTGATGCGTGTCGATGCGCCGGTGTGCGTCGCGTTCTAATGAATACCCGGCTTGCCGCAAAAGCTTCAAGCCGGGTAGCGTTTTTACAGCACCAGCCCGGCAACCGCTGCCGAAAGCAGGCTGACCAGCGTGGAGCCGTAAACCAGCTTCAGGCCGAAGCGGGAAACCACGTTGCCCTGGCGTTCGTTTAACCCCTTGATGGCACCGGCAACAATGCCGATGGAAGCAAAGTTGGCGAAGGACACCAGGAACACCGAGAGAATCCCCAAACCACGTGGGGACAGCTCTGCCGCGATTTTTTTCAGTTCAATCATCGCCACAAACTCATTGGCGACCAACTTGGTAGCCATAATGCTGCCAGCGCGCAGCGCATCAGGTGCCGGAATGCCGATTAGCCAGGCTAGCGGGTAGAACACGTAACCCAGGATCTGCTGGAAACTGATGCCAAAAATGGCGGCAAAAATGGCGTTCACGGCGGCGATCAGGGCGATAAAGCCGATCAGCATGGCGGCAATGATCATCGCAATTTTGAAACCTGCGAG
This sequence comes from Serratia sp. 3ACOL1, assembly GCF_003668775.1. Classification (NCBI taxonomy): domain Bacteria; kingdom Pseudomonadati; phylum Pseudomonadota; class Gammaproteobacteria; order Enterobacterales; family Yersiniaceae; genus Serratia; species Serratia sp. 3ACOL1. The sequence continues at coordinate 4,535,225 of NZ_CP033055.1, forward strand.
AATATATTCCCCCAACATTTCAAAGAAGCTCTGCTCTTCATGCAGTTTATTCAGCTTGAGTTCCGGCTCGTCGTCCACCTGATAAGGGTTGATGATCGAGAGAATGATAAAGGTGCTGAACATATTGAGGATTAGCGCGGCTACCACGTATTGTGCGTCGATCATCGCCATATAGGCACCCACGATCGACATCGAAACCGTCGACATCGCGGTGGCTGCCATGGTGTACATCCGGCGTGGGGAGATATCCGCAATGATGCCCTTATAGGCAATAAAGTTTTCCGACTGGCCCAGCACCAGCGTGCTGACGGCGTTGAAGGACTCCAGCTTGCCCATGCCGTTCACTTTTGAAAGCAAGGTGCCCACGACGCGGATTACCAACGGCAAGATGCGGAAGTGCTGCAAAATACCGATCAGCGCAGAAATAAAGATAATCGGGCACAACACGCCGAGGAAGATAAAGGCCAGCCCCTGGTTGCTCATGCCACCAAAAACAAAGTCGGAGCCTTGTGCGGCAAAGGCCAGCAGGATGGCAAAGAAATCGGCCACGTGCTTGATAACGCCCAGTCCGCTGGCTGAATGCAGGAAGAAATAGGCCAGCGCGGCTTCAATCACCAGCAACTGAATAATATAACGTGGGCGGATTTTCCTGCGGTCATTACTGACCAATAACGCGAGAACGACAATCACCACCAAGGCTAAAATAAATTGCAAAATTTGCGACATAAACAATCCGAACGGCATACAGGCTAGGAAAGCGCTATTTAGCCACAGCCCGTGGTGCCTTTCATTACCCTGCATGACGATTAGAACAAAATACTTTGGGCGAGAGTTATGCGTTCAGATTATTGCTGGCCATCGGCGGCCAGCAGCGTTTGATCGTGAAATTACCCCTATAACAATAGTGGCTTAAGCGTTATTTCGCCTGGGCCAGCACGTTACCTTCCCAGCCCTGTTGGGCATAGTCGTTAAGATGGGCGATCTTACGTACCGGCTGCCCTTGGCTGAAGTTGATGTCATGCAGCGGAACCCAAACCTGCGAGGCCGCAAAGGCAGACTTGAAGTGATACTCCGCATGGCTCAGATCCGAAATCGCCGTCCAGTAAGTCCCGATGCCTTTGTTCTGGTCCGGGCGCTTGCTGTATTTGGCATACATGTCGGTGACCTTTTGTTCGCTTGGCTCTGCCGGTGAGCCGATCGGGTAAGCCACATTATTAAGCACCGATAAGATGAAGCCCTGCGCCTGGTTTTTATTGTCCGGCTGCGGCAGATTTTTCAAATCATAGCTGGCGCGCACCAGGCGCTCATCTGCTTCCAAGCCACCAGGGATCTCGCTGCGCTTGGCATTCTGATACTTGGCCAGGTTCTGCAGTTGTTTATCGTAAGAAGGGGGATTGGTCATCACCCGATAATTTTTGTCGTGATAGATATTCACTTTGCCATTATCGATCTCGATGATGGCCGAATCGCCGCTAACGTCCTCGATCGCGATGTGTTTGGTATCCGAAGCGTAATCGATAGGCATATGGGCGGCGGCCAGGCGAACATCGCTGCGGATTGCTTTAACCGCTTCATCAACGGTAGCGTAGTTATCCAGGATATAGCTCAACCAGGCACGGCTTTCGATCACTGGCTTGTCCTGATTGTCCTGCTGCACTTGGCTGCCATTCATATAAAACAGCGTATGGCCCGCCAGCCCCTTTTCATTCATACCGTCCATTGGGAACACACCATCGGCGTATACCACGACGCTGCCGTAGTGGGTTTGCCACTGGGCGGCGTTCTTCGCATCCCCGCCGTTATGCGCAATACCGCGTGGTGTGATCACCAGTGAGGGATCTACCGGCCCGAAGAAATCCAGATTGCGTGCGCTGACCATATAGCCCGGGTACATATTCATAAAGGCACGGGTGCAGGCTTGCGCCCCGGTTGCCAGGCTGGCGCTGAGTGCGGCACCCACCAGTAGGGCTGATACGCTGTGTGTGAACTTTTTCATGGTTATTTTCCTTACCTGAATGAGGTGAACAAAATAATGGTAAGCCCGCGAACTAATATCGTAGAGTGGATGAACGGGGGAAATCCCCCGCAATTTTGTGGAGGAGAGATGGGGAAGATAGGTTTTTCGTTGGCGCAGATTGAAGCTTTCGCCAGCGTTTGCGAGACCGGCAATCTCACCCAGGCCGCCAAGCGGTTGGGGAAGGATCGCACCACTGTCAGTGAACTGATCGAAAATCTGGAATTGGATCTAGGCTATTCACTGTGCGATCGCCGTACCCGCCCATTGCAACTGACCGAGGCGGGCCAACGCCTTTACCGGCAAGCTCGGCTGTTTTTGCAGGAGGCAGAGGCCCTTAGCCTGCTGGCTCAGCATATTCCGCAGCAGGTGCGGCAGAAACTGACGCTGTGTTATGACCCGTTTACTCCGCGCGCTTTTTTAACTGAACTGGCGATGTTTCTGGGCCAGCGTGGCATTCAGCTTAATTTGCTGATGATGGAGCGTGGTGAGGGTGAGCAGGCGTTGGCAGACGATGTGGCGGATATTGGCGTTTATCAGGCGATCAACCGTTCGATTGGCGAAAAGTTTAAGTGGCGAGCCTTGGGGGCCATTGAGTTGGCCGTCTACGCTCGCGAGGGATTTTTCCCCGTAGGCAGCCCGGTCACCTTACTGTCGCTAGCATCCAGTACCCAACTTATTCCCTTTAATGACCTACCCGAGCCGATGGCGAAGCGCCTGCAAATCGCCGATCGCATCCAGGTCGTCAATGAACCGGCTTTGCTGCAAACGTTGTTAACCGCCGGGCTGGGATGGGCATTCCTGCCAACTCATCTGAAAATGCAGCACTTGCCACAGGTTGAGCGGCTCGATACGGAATTGGGGAAACAGGGGTTGATGCACCCGATGGTGGCACTGTGGAAGCCTGGGGCCAATAGCGAGTTGCTGAGCCTGATCGAAAGCATGCAGCAGATCTTTGATGGTTCAGTGGTCGCTTGAGGAGATTGTCGCCCCCTCATGCGAAGGGGCGAATTTCAACGGTTTACTGCTCGTCTTTCTGCTCTTCAGCCTCGACCTTACGGTACCAGCGTGGGTGATGCTTCTTCGCCCAGCGGCGGCTGACCTTGCCTTCAATCATGCCTTTGATCGAGCCTTTCACCCAGAATGCCATATACATATGGATCAGAATGGCGTGGATCAGCACGATCGCCGACGCGGCGTGGATCAACAGTGCATAGCGGATCACCGGGATCGGGAAGTTGTGGGCGAAATAAGGGCGCCAAATGATAATACCGGTGATCAACAGCACGAAAATCATGCTCATGATGCTCCAGAACATCATCTTCTGGCCGGCATTATATTTGCCGACGTCAGCGACCTTATGCTCATTGCCCTTCAGCACTTCCACAATGCCCTTGACCCACGGCAAGTCCTCTTTCTCGGGGATGTTATGTTTCACAAAGCGGAAGAACATAAACATCAGCGCGATAAAGATCAGCACGCCAAAGAAGGGATGCAGGATGCGGCCCATCTGCGGCGTACCAAAGGTCTCGGTCAGCCATTGCAGCGTGGGGAAGAACAGCGCAATGCCAGACAGCGACACCAGGAAGAAGCAGATGACCACCGTCCAGTGACAGGCCCGGTCGATAAACTTGGTGCGAACGATCATTTTACTTTTGCTCATGATGGTCCTCCTCGTCCTCATCATCCACTTCCTTGTTCGGGCCAATGCCGATGTAGTGGTAAATCAAACCGGCAAAGGTGGCGATGAAGCCCGCCACGGATAAGGGTTTGAGCACGCTTTTCCACAGCCCGATCGACAGATCGATATGCGGGTCTTTTGGCAGATTGTGGTACAGCTCGGGGTTATCGGCATGGTGCAGTACGTACATCACATGGGTGCCGCCAACGCCTTGCGGGTTATACACGCCCGCATGTTCAAAGCCGCGTTTCTTCAGCTTTTCGACCCGCTCCTCTGCCACATCCAGCATTTCTGCCTTGGTGCCAAAGTGGATTGCGCCCGTTGGGCAAGTCTTCACACAGGCCGGTTCCTGGCCCACGCTGACGCGGTCAACGCACAGGGTACATTTGTACGCCCGGTTGTCTTGCGGGTTCAGCCGTGGAATGTTGAACGGGCAGCCGCTGATGCAGTAACCACAGCCGATGCAGTGCTCGGACTGAAAATCCACGATGCCGTTGGCATATTGGATAATCGCCCCGGCAGACGGGCAGGCCTTCAGGCAACCCGGATCTGCGCAGTGCATGCAGCCATCCTTGCGGATCAGCCATTCCAGCTTGCCGTTCTGCTCTACTTCCGAGAAACGCATCAGCGTCCAGGATTTAGCACTCAGATCGGCGGGGTTGTCATAAACCCCGACGCAGTGGCCCACTTCATCGCGAATGTCGTTCCACTCGGAACAGGCCACCTGACAGGCCTTGCAACCGATGCAGGTGGAAACGTCAATCAGCTTGGCGACCTCGACCTTGTAATCACGCGCTTGCGGAGGCGGTGTCAGGGTGTTGGTGGCCGAACGTTTGATAATGTCTTGGGATTGCATGGACATAAATTCGGCTCCTTACACCTTTTCCACGTTAACCAGAAACGCCTTGTATTCCGGCGTTTGCGAGTTGGCATCGCCGACAAACGGCGTCAGGGTGTTAGCCAGATAGCCTTTGCGGGCTGCCCCTTCAAAACCCCAATGCAGTGGAATACCGATGGTGTCGACATCCTGCCCGTTAACCTTCAGGGTTTGCAGACGGCGGGTCACCACGGCTTTCGCCTTGATAAAGCCCCGCTTGCTGCTGACCTTGACGGTATCGCCTTGCTCAATCCCTTTCTCCTTCGCCAGACGTTCACTGATTTCCACGAACTGCTCCGGCTGCATGATCGCGTTAAGGCGCGCGTGCTTGGTCCAGGTGTGGAAATGCTCGGTCAGACGATAGGTGGTACCGACGTAAGGGAACTCGGATTTATCACCCATGCGCTTGGCGTCGGACGGATAGAGACGGGCCGCCGGGTTAGAGATCACGTTTGGATGCAGTGGGTTGGTGCCCAACGGCGTTTCAAACGGCTCGTAGTGTTCCGGGAACGGTCCTTCCGCCATTTTGTCGAGGGCAAACAGCCTGCCAAGCCCTTCCGGTTGCATGATGAACGGCCCAACGCCGCTGCCCGGTGCGGCGGTGTTGTAGTCTGGAATATCATTCCCGACCCACTTGCTGCCGTTCCATTCAATCAGCATGCGTTGCGGATCCCAAGGTTTACCCATTGGGTCGGCGGAGGCGCGGTTGTAGATAATGCGGCGGTTCAGCGGCCATGCCCAGGCCCAGCCCAGCGTGTTGCCCAACCCGGACGGATCGCTGTTATCACGGTTGGCCATCTGGTTGCCCTTGCTGGTCCAACTGCCGGTATAGATCCAACAGGCTGAGGCTGTGCTGCCGTCATCGCGCAGCATCGCGAAGGAATCCAGCAACTGGCCTTTTTTCGCCAGCAGGTTGCCGTTGGCGTCATACAGATCTTCCAGCGCGTAGCCGTTGCTGTCTTTGGCCACTTCCTCGGATTCAGGGTGATCTGGCCGTTCATAGTGCCAGCCCATTTTCAGTAACGGTTCGACACCTTTACCGCCTTCGCTGCCGTACATCTGGCGCAGACGATGGTACAGACCGGCCAGGATCTCGCCGTCGGTAATCGCTTCACCTGGGGCATCGCCGCCTTTCCAGTGCCATTGCAGCCAGCGGCCGGAGTTGGCGATTGAGCCGTCTTCTTCGGCAAAGCAGGTGGATGGCAGCCGGAACACTTCGGTTTGGATCGACGCGGTATCGACATCGTTCATCTCGCCGTGGTTCTGCCAGAAATTGGAGGTTTCCGTGACCAGCGGGTCGATGATCACCAGATACTTCAGCTTGGCCAGTGAGGCGACCACCTGATTCTTATCCGGGAAGGAGGCGACCGGGTTAAAGCCCTGGCAGATATAGCCGTTGACCTTATTCTGATCCATCATCTGGAAGTACTTCATGACGTCGTAGGACTGATCCCACTTCGGCAACCAATCAAAGCCCCAGTTATTCTCTTTCTGGGCAGCGTCGCCGTAGAAGCTCTTCATCAGGCTGACGAAGAATTTCGGGTAATTGCTCCAGTAGTTAACCTGGCCAGGCAAGGTGGCCTTTGGCGTATTGGCGGCCAGATAGATAGCCAGATCGGTCTGTTTATCCGAAGGCAGCGTCAGGTAACCCGGCAGGCTGGTGGACAGCAGGCCAATATCGGTCAACCCCTGAATGTTGGAGTGACCGCGCAGGGCGTTGATGCCGCCGCCAGCCATGCCCATGTTGCCGAGCAGCAACTGGATCATCGCCATGGTACGGATGTTCTGCGCGCCGACCGTGTGCTGGGTCCAGCCCAAGGCGTACAGGAAGGTGGTGGTTCGGTCTGCTGCGCTGGTGGAAGCCAGGACTTCACATACCTTCAGGAAATCTTCCTTCGGGGTGCCGCAGATATTTTCCACCACTTCTGGCGTGTAGCGGCTGACGTGTGCTTTCAGCAGGTTCCAGACGCAACGCGGATGCTGGAGCGTATCATCACGCAAGGCATAGCCATCTTCACCAAACTGGTAGTTCCAGGTGGTTTTGTCGTACTGACGTTTGTTGTCGTCATAACCGCTGAACAACCCATCTTCAAACGTAAAGTCATCCCGGACCAACAGGTTGGCGTTGGTGTAATGCTTGACGTATTCAGCGTTGATCTTGTTGTTGGAAATCAGGTACAGCAATACGCCCGACAGGAAGGTAATGTCGGTGCCGGAGCGGATCGGCGCGTAGATATCGGCGACCGATGCAGTACGGGTAAAGCGAGGATCGACGACGATTAACGTGGCGTCGTTGTTGTTTTTGGCTTCCATCGCCCAGCGAAATCCCACCGGATGCGCTTCAGCGGCGTTGCCGCCCATCACCATCACAACGTTGGCGTTTTTGATATCAACCCAGTGGTTGGTCATCGCACCGCGACCAAATGTTGGAGCAAGACTTGCTACCGTTGGTCCGTGTCAGACACGCGCTTGGTTATCAACTGCCAGTATGCCCAGCGATCGGACAAACTTTTGTGTCAGCATGCCGGTTTCGTTACTGGCCGCAGAGGCGCATAACATCCCGGTGGAGAGCCAACGGTTTACCGTCACGCCAGCGGCGTTGGTGGCTTCGAAGTTGGCGTCCCGGTCATTTTTCATCAGCCTGGCAATGCGGTCAAAGGCCTCATTCCAACTGATACGCTGCCATTTATCTGAACCCGGCGCGCGATACTCTGGGTAACGCAGGCGGCTATCGCTGTGGATATAGTCCAGCAGGCCGGCGCCTTTCGGGCACAGTGCCCCGCGGTTTACCGGGTGATCCGCGTCGCCTTCGATATGGAAAATCGTCGATTTGGCGTTTTTTGCCCCATCGCCCAGGCTATACATCAATAAACCGCAGCCTACGGAACAGTAGGTACAGGTGTTGCGGGTTTCTTTGGCGCGCAATAATTTGTAGTTGCGCGTTTCCGCTAACGCAGCCTTGGGCGCGAAGCCTAATGCTGCCACCGTGGTCCCAGCCATCCCGCCAGCGCAGATTTTAAAAAACTGTCTGCGATTGACGTCCATTGCTTTCCCTAATGCTTATCAGTGGTTTTTTAGTCATGGCAAACTAACAGCAATAACCCAAGCGTTATTGAGGGAAATCAAAATAAGGGAGAGTTAGCAGGAAAATACTCCTTAATAAGTAGCCAGCGGCGCGGCAAGTAATCCTTAATTTATCGCGATAGGTCTAAATTTGTTAAGTGGTTAATTTACCTTATTAATTTCAAGTGAAAACTATCTGTGAATATTGTAGATAAACCTGTTTCACCGATTGCCGGGAGAATTATCGACGGTATTTTGTTACCCATTTCCGAATGGGTATTTTTTTTAAGTGGTTATTTTCTTGCGAAAAATGGCGTTAATTTGGAATTTGCTTCGCAAAGTTAATACGCAATCCGATCGAATCGTTGAATAGTTTGTTTTATGAGCAAAAATAGGTAGGGAACTAGCCGCGAGAATGACGGATAGATTTTTTAAGGACGGAAACCATGATGCAGACCTACCTGACGTTACGTGCGTTAGCGAGGGGGATTAACCCGGAAACGGGGGAATTTTTGAATCACACCTCGCTGGTTCATTCCCCTGAGACGATCCGGATGCTGTTTGCCCTGGCTGATGAGTTTTACGCCGAGCGAGAACGAGTGAAAAAGGCAAAGTTATCACCCGAGGAGCGGCGGCAGAAAAATATTGCCGAAGGCAGGCCAGCCAACTTCAATTTCCCCTGGTCGGAAGAAGACAGGAAGCTATTGGAGGAAGGTTACAGCGCTGGCAAAACGATAGAGGCGTTAAGCGTGGAGTTTGGGCGCTCCCTGCGCGGCATTGCGGTTCAGCTTGAAAAAATGGAGTTGATCACCGAAGAGCAGGCCGCTGCTTATAACTGACCGGGTTAAGCCTCCCTTCTGGAGGCCACTTGTCAGCAAGCTTCAATCCACCGGCGAGGTGGGCAGGCGAACGATGTCCTGATTGTCGTTACCCATCCAATAGACGCCTTCTTTTGCCCAGAATGGGCCTTCGACAAAGTCGAGCAGGTCGGAATACTCTTCGTAGAACTGCTTGCCGTTTCGGTCATAAACCCGCATGTAGCCTGAGTAATGCCCACCATCGCCAGGCATGGTGAAGCGCGGAATAAACTCGAAGGTTTTATAATAACGCACCACATACTGCTGGTTGGGGCTCCACTCTTCGTATCGCAGTGTCCCTTGTTTCCACCACAGGTAGCAGCCAACAATGGCCGCCACCAGGATTGCTACCGCTACCCAGCGCTTACGCTCGCGTACCAGAGTTTCTTGGCTTTTTATTTTTGGCATCAGTGTTCTTTCAGACCCATTCCAATTTAGCTTTTGGCCAGCATACCAGCACCGCCGCTTTTACTGACCTATGTCACATACATAGGCCGCATCAATCTTTATCATGCTGCATAACGTCCGAGGTTCGGAGTTATTTGGAGTCACATCCCTCATGCAGCATCCTACCTTCCCGACGCCATTTCCCTATTTTCCGTATCACCAAACCCACTGGGGTAAAGGATCTTAGCGTGGAGACATCAACGCCGTCTACGGCACTGTTTTATGCCTTGCGTCTGTTACCGCAACAAGACCTGCTGGTTGCACTACGTGATTTTATCCGGCAGCAGGATTTGCGTGCCGCCTGGATCAGCGGTTGTGTCGGCAGCTTGAGCGACGTGGCTTTGCGTTATGCCGGGTGCGAAGACACCACGTTATTGAGCGGAAAATTTGAAGTGGTCTCACTGATTGGCACGTTGGAGGCCGGAGGCGAACATCTGCATCTAGCAGTGGCCGATGAGCATGGCCATATGACCGGCGGCCATGTGATGGCAGGCTGCACCGTGCGCACCACGCTCGAATTGGTGATTGGGGAACTGAACGATGTCGCATTTAGCCGACAACCTTGCGCGCTTTCGGGCTATGACGAATTAAACGTCGAGCAACGCTAATTTTCCTACTAGTTAAGTGAGGTTGTTATGGCACGTAATGGGTTATCGAGTCAGACGTTGGTGTTGATGGTGATTTCAATTGCCATCAACATGATCGGCGGGCAGTTGGTATCGATGTTGAAGCTGCCTATTTTCCTCGATTCTATCGGTACCTTGCTGAGTGCGATCCTCGCCGGGCCGATTATCGGCATGTTGACCGGTTTATTGACCAACCTGATCTGGGGCCTGCTCACCGGCCCGATTGCGGCGGCGTTCGCACCGGTGGCAATGGTGATTGGTTTGGTGGCTGGCTTATTGGCTAGCATCGGCTGGTTCCGGACGTTACCAAAAGTGATCCTGAGTGGCGTGGTGATCACCTTGGCCGTGACGATAGTTGCCGTACCGATCCGTACTTATCTGTTTGCCGGGGTCACTGGCAGTGGCGCAGATTTCTTTGTCGCCTATGTGCATTCGATGGGCAGCAACCTGATCGAATCCGTCGCAATGACCGTGCTGGGGATCAACCTGATAGATAAAGTGCTGGTTGCCATTATCGTCTGGTTATTGGTGCGCAATATGTCGCAGCGAACACTGCGTAATTTCCCTGCAATGGCCGCCGTGCGTTAATGCACCCGTTTACCTCGCTGGCTCTTTGGCTGGTACTGGGTACTAGCAGCTTGCTGATGCCGTTTGGCTATCCGTTGCTAGCCTATAGCCTGGCGAGCTTTCTTCTGCTGATCCTGATGAAAAGTACCCGGCATCGCTGGCGATACGTGGCGTGGATCATGTTACCCATGGCGGGCGGCTTATGGCTGGTGCATAGCGGTTGGCTGGCGTGGTGGTTACGGGGGGAGGCGCGTGATGATAGCGAAATGCTCAACGCCGCCGCGCTCTGGCTACGCTTGTTGGCGTTGTTAAGTTTTGGGCAAATCTGGCTGCAATACGTGCCGCCGCAGCGTGTTATTCGCGCCCTGTTTGCCAGCCGTTTGCCGCTCGGGCTGGCATACCTGCTGGCGGGGCCGTTGCTGGTTGCCGAACAGCTGCGAGCGCAACTGGCCGCGATTTACCAGGCACAGCTGGCACGAGGCGTACCGCTAGACGGTTATTGGTATCAACGATTGCGCTACATTCCGGCATTGGTTATCCCGTTAACCCACAGTGCGTTGAATGATTTAACCGCGCGCAGCACGGCGCTGGATATGCGCGCTTTTCGGCTGCATCCCAGACGCACAACGCTATGGGCACCGAGCGACAGCCCACTGCAACGTAGCGTGCGCTATGGCTTGCTGTTGGTGGCGGCATTGGAAATAGGAGCCTGGCTGTGGTTGTGGCACTGAATGCGCTGAGCTTTATTCCTCAAGGTAGTCGCTGGCAGTTGGAAAGCATCGTTCTACATTGCGAGGTTCCAGGTTTATATGGCATTAGCGGTGGGAATGGCAGCGGCAAAACCACGCTTGCCCAACTGCTGGCAGGCTGTTTCCCCGACTTCTTACCCGGCACATTACAGGGTTCAGGACAGGTCCTCGGCGATGAGATAGGTTCGCGCCCGCTGGTTGAAATGGCGCAACAGGTGCAGCTCATCCAACAGGCGCCACAGCTGCAACTCTCAGGCTGTACCTTCACTGTCGAAGAGGAGATTGCCTTCGGGCCGGAGAATCTGTGCCTGGATGAAGCCGAGATCATGGCGCGTATCGAACAGGCGCTGACGTTTACCGATTGCCACGCTTTACGCCATCGTCACCCGGCCACGCTCTCTGGCGGCGAGGCGCAACGGGTAGTGATGGCCTGTGCGCTGGCGATGCGCCCCCGGCTACTACTGCTGGATGAAGCCTTTAGCCGCCTGACACCCGATGCTACCACCAAGCTGTTACAACAGCTGGCCACCTACGCTAACCAGCAGCAGTGCGTGATTTTGCTCTTTGAACGGTCGCTCACCAAGGTTGCCGCTTATTGCCTGCAAACTTGGGCGTTGGAGCAAGGTTGGCTCTCATAATGCTGACGATTGAATCGCTGGACTATCAGTGGCCAGGCGTGAGCGAACCCATCATTAACGGTTTGGATCTCACCATTAGGGCCGGGGAATGGGTGGCCTTGATCGGGGATAACGGCGCCGGGAAATCCACATTATTACGCCTGATGGCCGGGTTGCTAAAACCGACCGGCGGCAAGGTTCTCTTACAGGGGCAAAATATTGCCACCCTTAAAGCGGCAAAGCGTGCGCCGTTGCTGGGGGTATTATTTCAGGAAGCGGAACGGCAGATATTTCTCAACCGGGTACGTGATGAGATCGCTTTTGGCTTACGCCATCAGGGCATGCGTGGCGATAGTCTGGAGCAGCGAGTTGCCCAAACGCTGGCGCTTTGTGAGCTAACGGATGTAGCGGATGCTCACCCATTGGATTTACACGCCGGACAGCGGCGTATGGTTGCGGTAGCCAGCCTCGCAGCTGTAGCACCGCCTCTGATACTGCTGGATGAGCCCAGTCGTGACTTTGATAGCTATTGGTTGGGGGTATTTACCCGCTGGTTAGCGGTTTGCCGTTCGCAAGGCACCACCGTGCTGGCCATTAGCCATGATTATGCTTTTGTTAAAACGCACTTTCCGCGCGTGATCCGCCTGGCCGATGGGGTTATAGCGGAGGATGGTGGGGCTGACCTGATATTGAGTTAGCCCTGCGATGTAGGGTTAGCTTTTTGGTGACTTCAACGAAATGGTTTCCAACATGTGGGCTCGATAGCTGCTAGATATTGAGCATACCTTCTCGCAGTAAAGCCAAGACAATATCCATCTGATGATTCAGGGCCTTTTTTGCATCGGCGACCACTGCCCACAACTGTTTTTTATCAGGTTCGTCGCCAGCTTTAAGAAGTGTTACTGCATCAACTGCATATTGTTTATTAACATTTCCCTTTCTAACACCATAATCGCCAGCAGGAATGCCGATAATCAACCCTTCCTCGCTAAGCCCAAGAAATGCGTTACGTGGACACCCCTTCACTCTGGACGGTTTTTGAGTGGGGAAATACTCCATCATCGTTTTATCCCATTCTTGACGCATATCGAGTGATGATTTTCCCTGGTTTTTTCTTACCGTATCAACGGCTGCCTGGGCATATTTGGACATAGGAAAACCTCGATTGGTGGTGATATTAAAAAGCCCGCTGTTATGCGGGCTCTCTGTTCAATGATGGCACTTAAAACTTACTCGATATTCTGAATTTGCTCACGCATCTGCTCAATCAGCACCTTCAGCTCGATAGCTGAAGTAGTCACTTCGGCATTGATCGACTTGGACGCCAGCGTATTCGATTCGCGGTTGAATTCCTGCATCATAAAGTCGAGGCGACGGCCAACGGCTTCTTTCTTCTTCAGAATGTTGTGCGTCTCTTTGACGTGTGCTTCCAGGCGGTCCAGCTCTTCGGCGACGTCGATACGCTGTGCCATCAGCACCAGTTCCTGCTCTAGGCGAGTGTTTTCCAACTGTACCTGGGCTTCTTCCAGCTTGCTGACCAAACGTTCGCGCTGCCATTGCAGGATATTAGGCATCTGGGCGCGTACTTTGATCACTTCGGCGCTCACGCCGTCGAGGCGTTGCTCGATCAGGGCTTTCAGCGCGGTGCCTTCGCTTTCGCGTGCCACGATGAAATCATCCAGTGCGCCTTCCAGCGCCTGCATCAGCTCGTTGCTGATGAGGTCCAGATCCTGTTCCTGAGCGGACATCACGCCCGGCCAGCGCAGGACGTCGATTGGATCGATTTCCCCTTCGTCGCTCTGCATTTTGACCCAGTTGGCGGCTTCAACCAGCTGCTTGGCCAGTTTTTCGTTCAGGATCATCGAGCTTTGCGCGCTTGGGTCGAGCTCAAAGCGCAGGTTGCACTCCACTTTGCCACGTGTCAGGCGGCCACGGATACGCTCGCGGATCACTGGCTCAAGGCTGCGGAACTGCTCAGGCAGGCGGATGTAGGTTTCTAAGTAGCGTTGGTTAACGGAACGCAGCTCCCAAGCTGCGCTGCCCCATTCACCCTTGATTTCACGCCGGGCGTAGGCGGTCATGCTGCGGATCATTGTGCGTACCCGTAAATAGGAAAAGATGGAACGATTATAGCGTTGCACCTGCGGGCAGGATAGGCATAACGTCACGAAGCCCGTATAATGCGCAGCCAAACGTTAATAAGAAGCCGGAGAGAGCCCATGCGTCCTGCAGGCAGAGCACCACAACAAGTTCGCCCCCTGACACTGACCCGTCACTACACGAAACACGCTGAAGGTTCAGTGCTGGTTGAGTTTGGCGATACCAAAGTTTTGTGCACCGCCACGGTAGAAGAGGGCGTTCCGCGCTTTTTGAAAGGCCAGGGGCAAGGGTGGATCACCGCAGAATACGGCATGTTGCCGCGTTCTACCCACAGCCGTAATGCCCGCGAAGCGGCCAAAGGCAAGCAGGGTGGCCGTACGTTGGAGATCCAGCGTCTGATCGCTCGTTCACTGCGTGCCGCAGTGGATCTGAAAAAGCTCGGTGAGTTCACCATCACTCTGGACTGCGATGTGCTGCAAGCCGATGGCGGTACCCGTACCGCTTCTATCTCCGGAGCCTGTGTGGCGCTGGCCGATGCGCTGAATGCGCTGGTTGCCGCCGGTAAACTGAAAGCCAACCCGATGAAAGGGATGGTTGCCGCAGTTTCTGTCGGTATCGTTGGCGGCGAAGCGCTGTGCGATCTGGAGTATGTGGAAGATTCCGCCGCAGAAACCGATATGAACGTGGTGATGATGGAAGATGGCCGCATGATCGAGGTGCAAGGCACCGCCGAGGGTGAGCCGTTCAGCCACGATGAGCTATTGGCGCTACTGGCGCTGGCCCGAGGGGGCATCGAAACCATCTTCCAGGCGCAGAAAGCGGCGCTGGCAGACTGATTTTTAAAGGCGACCAAGCAGTCGCCTTTTTTATGCCCGGAAAATAGAACTAAAGTTACCGACCAAATTAGGAGAAGCAGTAATGAAAGCCTACCAGCGCCAGTTTATAGAGTTTGCGCTCCGCAAGCAGGTATTGAAATTCGGCGAGTTCACCCTGAAATCCGGCCGTACCAGCCCCTATTTCTTCAATGCCGGCCTGTTTAATACCGGGCGTGATCTGGCGCTGTTAGGGCGTTTTTATGCCGAAGCGCTGGTGGATTCCGGCATCGAGTTCGATCTGCTGTTTGGCCCAGCCTACAAAGGTATCCCGATCGCGACCACCACCGCAGTGGCATTGGCAGAACATCACAATCTCGATGTGCCTTATTGCTTCAACCGCAAAGAAGCCAAGGAACATGGTGAAGGTGGCACGCTGGTAGGTAGCCCGTTGCAGGGGCGTGTGATGCTGGTGGATGACGTTATCACCGCCGGGACGGCCATCCGCGAATCGATGGAGATTATCAGTGCCCATAACGCCAGCCTGGCAGGTGTGCTGATTTCTCTCGATCGTCAGGAGCGTGGCCGTGCCGACATTTCTGCGATCCAGGAAGTGGAGCGTGATTATCACTGCAAAGTGATCTCGATTATTACGCTTAAGGAGTTGATTGCTTACCTGGAAGAGCAGCCGGAAATGTCCGAAAGCCTGGTGGCAGTGCGGGCCTATCGCGAGCAGTACGGGGTTTAAAATAATAGCGCCGGGTTGAACCCGGTTATACCCGTCGTCTTTCAAGCTGCAGCGTTGTTACCTGCACTTACTCACCCCAGTCACTTACGAAAAGTAAGCTCCTGGGGATGAGTAAGTTTGTCGCCTAGCTGCAACTCAAAATCCATAGGGTATAAACGGCTATGGAGTACTACCGATTCAATCCTTTATTATTGCAGTTGCGCTGCTAACAGCGGCCAGCGGGCATCGAAATCCTGCGTTGGGCGGTAGCGGAATTCAGAGCGAATATAGCGCGACAGCATCCCTTCACAGAAGGCCAGGATCTGGCTGGCCAGCAAGGTCTCATCGACGATAAAGCCCTTTCCTTCCCGAAGCTTGCGTTCCTTCAACACCTGACGCAGTTGTGCTTCAATCCGCTCGAACAACTGGTTGATCCTGCCCTGCAGGCGATCTTGCTCAAACATCAGCGCGTGGCCGGTCATGATCCTGGTCAGGCCTGGGTTGCGCTCTGCAAACCCCAGTACCAACAACACAATCAGGCGTAGGCGGTTGAACGTCTCTTTTTCATCCTGCAAGATCAGGTTGATGCGCGTTATCAGGCTATCTTCAATAAACTCGATCAGGCTATCAAACATCCGCGTCTTGCTGGGGAAATGCCGATAAAGGGCAGCCTCAGAGACACCAACGTTTGCGGCAAGCTTGGCTGTGGTAATGCGCTGGCTGCCGTCGCTGGATTCCAGCATCTGGGCTAACGCCTGCAATATCTCCTCACGCCGATTCCTTTTGGTATTTTCTTTTTCTGCCATGTTTGATTAGACCCTTGCTAAAACGGCTTATCCCCTCAATCTCTTCGGGTATAGATTTGCGAAAACCCGCGCACCGGCCGTTGCAGAGTAAACTCTGTGCGGCTTATAAGATCGCTGTTGTACGGTGTAATGGCTAACAGGTCTTTTCAGACCCTTATTCTCCGTGCGTTACTCTCAATTGCCAGACCAACCGTGCCGCATTGCTAGCGGCGCGGTGGCAGGCGCCATCCCTGTAAATCATTCGGTTACGGGCAGGTTCTATTGGCGACCAGAGTGGCCAAAACCACCGGTACCCCGTTCGCTGCTATCGAACTCTTCCACCAGATTAAACTCGGCTTGCACTACCGGCACAAATACCATCTGTGCGATGCGTTCACCCGGCTCGATAGTGAAGGATTTCTGGCCACGGTTCCATACGGACACCATCAGTTGGCCCTGATAATCGGAGTCGATCAGGCCAACCAGGTTACCCAGCACGACGCCGTGCTTATGGCCCAGACCGGAGCGCGGCAGGATCACTGCAGCTAGACCGGTATCGGCGATGTGGATAGCCAGGCCGGTAGGCAGCAGGGTGGTTTCGCCTGGTGCCAGCTCAACCGCGCTGTCCAGACAGGCGCGCAGATCAAGCCCGGCAGAGCCTGGGGTGGCATAGGTCGGCAGTGGGAAATCTTGACCGATACGTGGGTCAAGGATCTTAACGTCGATTTTTTTCATCATAACGGCTGACTATCTCGTCTAGTAAACGTTGGCCAAGGAGTGCCTTGTCGCTATGCGGCAGGCGCTTGTCTCCATCCTGCCAAAAAAGATGCAGGGCATTGGTATCACTGTTAAAACCGTGCTCTGCAAGCGATACATCGTTGGCGCAGATTAAATCCAGTTTTTTACGCAGTAGTTTTTGTCGCGCATATTCTTCCACATTCTGGGTTTCAGCCGCAAACCCGACGACAAAGGGACGATTTTTGCTCATCGCGGCAACGCCCGCGACAATATCCGGATTCTTGATCATCTTGAGGATGATTTCATCACCCTGCTTTTTGATTTTCTCATCGGCAATCTGTTCTGCCCGGTAATCCGCCACGGCAGCGCAGGAGATAAAGATGTTCTGCTGCGCGGCGTGTTGTTGTACCGCTTGCTGCATTTCCAGCGCGCTGACGACATCCACACGGGTTACCCAAGGCGGCGTAGGCAGGCTGACCGGCCCGGCGACCAACGTGACTTGCGCACCGCGAGCGGCGGCGGCCTTGGCGATGGCGAAACCCATCTTGCCGGAGCTGTGGTTGCTGACGAAACGTACCGGGTCCAGTGCCTCACGGGTGGGGCCCGCGGTGATCATAATCTTTAAATGTTGCAGATCCTGCGGCGCAGAGAAATGAGCGTTAGCCAGTTCCACTATCGCCAACGGATCCAGCATGCGACCGGGCCCGATATCGCCACAGGCCTGGCTACCGCTGTCTGGCCCCCACAGCAGCAAACCACGCCCTTGTAGGGTCTGTAGATTGGCCTGGGTGGCGGCAGCGCGGTACATCTGTTGGTTCATGGCCGGTGCTGACGCGATCGGGGCAGCGGTAGCCAGGCAGACCGTGGTCAGCAGATCGTTGGCCATGCCGGCGGCAACGCGGGCCAGCAGATCGGCGGTGGCCGGGGCCAGGATCACCAGATCGGCCCATTTGCCCAATTCAATATGGCCCATGGCGGCTTCTGCTGCGGGATCCAGCAGATCGTCGAAAACCGGATAGCCGGAAACGGCCTGCAGCGTCAGTGGGGTAATGAAGGCTTTGGCAGCGCTGGTCATTACCACTCTTACCTCGGCGCCTCTGTCGCGCAGGCGGCGCACCAGCTCAGGGCATTTGTAAGCGGCAATACCGCCACTGATGCCAAGCACAATATGTTTGCCGGAAAGTCCCGTCATCATGATTGTCCGATTGAAATCCGAAAGAGGCGGACATTTTAGCATAACCGCTGCCAGGTGGAGCGATTCTGCTGTGTATGCAGCCAGTTACATGCGGGTTTTCGTAACACTTCGCAATATTATCAATCACCTGTCGCACGATGAAATTCCCCGTGACATGCTGCTGTAGCAGGCAGGGAGGTGGCAATGAGCAATCAGGATATGTCGTTATGGTCTGGGGCTTTGGCACCCAGGGAAAAATTGATGCGTGATGGCGCAGCGGCGCTCTCCGATATGGAGCTGTTGGCAATTTTCTTGCGAACCGGGCTACCTGGGGTTCACGTCTCACAGCGGGCCGAACAGTTGCTGGCGCACTTTGGTTCGCTGTATCACCTGGTTTCGGCGGACTACGAACAATTTCATAGTCAGAAAGGGTTGGGGATTGCCACCTATGCACAGCTGCAGGCAATTTCCGAATTAGCTTTCAGGCTGTTTTCCGGCCCCCATTTGCTGGAAAACGCGCTGCTGAACCCGAAAATTACCCAGCATTACCTGCACAGTTTGCTGGCTCACCATGAGCGAGAGGTGTTTTTAGTGTTGTTTTTAGACAATCAGCATCGGGTTATTCGCCATCAGGAGATGTTTGCTGGTACCATCAACAGCGTCGTTGTCCACCCAAGAGAAATTGTGCGTGCGGCGTTGAAGGCTAATGCAGCAGCCCTCATTCTGGCGCATAATCACCCTTCGGGTAAGGCTGAACCCAGTCACGCCGACCGTTTGATAACCGAGCAAGTGGTAAATGCCTGCCAGTTATTGGAGATCCGAGTGCTCGATCATTTGGTGATAGGCCGGGGTGAATGCGTCTCTTTTGCCGAGCGCGGATGGCTATAAGCAACTTTTTCGCGATCCTTGAGGGATCTTTAGCTGTTCGGGACTTGAGCACTTACGCTTCAGAGCGTATACTACGCCACCTTTGAGAATCTTGGGTTTGGCGTTAAGAGCCTATCTCAGCAGGTTTCCAACCTGATGTGAGGTTTCTGACCTGATGACGAGAGTCTCCTCAGTATGAAGTTTGCTGAGATGGGCTCTAAAAGCCTGACGAGGCGGCCATACCCTATACGAAGCTCGAGCTGATTTGATTTTTGGAGAATAAGACATGTCACGAGTCTGCCAAGTTACTGGCAAGCGCCCGGTGAGCGGTAACAACCGTTCCCACGCAATGAACGCGACCAAACGCCGTTTTCTGCCTAACCTGCACTCACACCGTTTTTGGGTTGAGGCTGAGAAGCGCTTTGTAACTCTGCGTGTATCTGCTAAAGGTATGCGTGTTATCGATAAGAAGGGTATTGAGACGGTCTTGGCCGATCTGCGTGCCCGTGGTGAGAAGTATTAAGGAACTGCATCATGGCTAAAGGTGTTCGCGAGAAGATCAAGCTGGTTTCTTCTGCTGGTACTGGTCACTTCTATACCACCACGAAGAACAAGCGTACTAAGCCGGAAAAATTGGAACTGAAGAAATTCGATCCAGTTGTCCGTCAACACGTGATCTACAAAGAAGCTAAAATTAAATAATTTTAGTGGATTAATGAAAACCCGGCCTCGGCCGGGTTTTTTCATTTTATAGGGGTAGCAAACGGAGAGGGAGCCAGTCATGCCTGAATTACCAGAAGTCGAAACCAGCCGCCGTGGTATCGAGCCTTATCTTGTTGGCCACAACATCCAGTATGCGGTGGTGCGTAACGCTCGCCTGCGTTGGCCGGTTTCCGAGCAGATCCTGGCGCTGAGCGATCGGCCGGTGCGCAGCGTACAGCGCCGTGCCAAGTATCTGTTGATCGAGTTGGACCACGGCTGGATTATCGTGCATCTGGGGATGTCTGGCAGCTTACGTATGCTGGCAGAGGAAACCGAGCCAGGTAAGCATGACCACGTCGATCTGGTGATGAGCAACGGTTTTATCCTGCGCTACACCGACCCGCGCCGCTTTGGTGCCTGGCTATGGTGTGAAGATCTGGCCGCCAGCAACGTATTGGCTCATCTTGGCCCGGAACCGTTGGGTGAAGAGTTTAATGGCACCTACCTGTACGAGAAATCCCGTAATAAGCGCACGCTGATCAAGCCTTGGTTGATGGATAACAAGCTGGTGGTTGGCGTGGGGAATATCTATGCCAGCGAATCGCTGTTTACCGCCGGGATCCTGCCGGATCGTCAGGCGGGATCCTTGACCAAGGCGCAGGCGGATCTGCTGGCCGAAACCATCAAGGCGGTGTTGCTGCGTTCAATTGAACAAGGGGGAACGACGCTGCGTGACTTCCTGCAGTCGGACGGTAAGCCGGGGTATTTCGCGCAGGAACTGCAGGTCTATGGCCGGGCAGGTGAACCCTGCCGCGCCTGTGGCACACCGATCGAGAGCGCCAAACACGGGCAGCGCAGCACCTTCTTCTGCCGCCGCTGCCAGCACTGATTACTGCGCGGCGAGCTTTTCCATCAGCGCTTTGGTGACGACATCCGGCAAGAACGGTGCGATGTCGCCGCCATGACGTGCCACTTCCTTCACCAAGGAAGAAGAGATAAATGACCATTGCTCGGAAGGCATCAGAAACACGCTTTCCAACGTTGGCATCAGATGGCGGTTCATGTTCGCCAGCTGCAATTCATATTCAAAGTCGGACACTGCACGCAGGCCGCGTATCAGAATATTGGCGTTCTGATGGGCGGCAAAGTGCGCCATCAACTCGCTGAACCCCAGCACCTCGACGTTATCCAGATGAGAGGTCACCTGCGTGGCCAGGGCAACGCGTTCTTCCAGCGTAAACAGCGGTTTTTTGCTCGAGCTGGCGGCAATGGCCAGGATCACGTGATCAAACATCAGTGAGGCGCGGGTGACCAGATCCAGATGGCCGTTGGTCAGTGGATCGAAGGTACCTGGGTAGATGGCTTTGCTGCTCATGGTTTACTTCTCTGAATAGTTGCGGCCCAATGCCCACAGTGCGGCATATTTATTGAAGGTATATTGCGCGTTGACCACGGCTAACAGCAAGCCCTGTTTGCCGTCGAGGAAACCGGCCCGCAGCAGCCAGGTTTTGCAGAACGCCCCTAGCGTGTGGGTGAGGATCGACAGATAACCGCAACGCTTACCGGCCTGGTGGCGTTGGATTGCCCATTGCTCGGCGTAGTGCAGCTGTTTGCGCTGGAAGGCAAAAAAGTCACGGCAGGTCAGGTGCAGTAGATCGCCTTGCAGCGGCACGACTTTTGCGCCGCCGGTGTTGAGGGATTCATGGACCAGGTCGTCGTTATAGCGATAGCGCTGATTGGCATATAGCCGGTTGACCCGATCGGGATACCAGCCGCTGTGGCGCATAAAGCGGCCAAGAAACAGGTTACGGCGGCCCAGGCTGTAGACGACGTTATCGTCGGCGTTGGCTAATACCTGCTCGATGGAGTGGCGCAATTCTGGCGTGACGCGCTCGTCGGCGTCGATCATCAGCACGTAATCCTGGGTAGCGTAGCTTTGCGCCTTCTGCCGCTGCTTGCCGAAGCCTTGCCAGTCGGTATGGGTAAACACCTTGGCACCCAGACTTTCCGCCAAAGCGACGGAACCGTCGGTACTGCCGGAATCTAGCACGATGATTTCATCAGCCCAGGCGACCGATTGCAGGCACTCTCTCAGCAACTCGGCTTCGTTTTTGGCGATCATCACTACCGACAGGCTGTTACGGTGGCTCATTTAGTGGCTCCGTGGCGGCAGGTGTGGCTCCAACAGCTGCAGCAGGCGTTGCAACGCCCCTTGGTTCTGATACAGCACTTCAACCGCGTGGCGGCCGTAATAGCGGCGATAATCTTCATCGGTCAGCAGCGTTTCTATTTCTTTCACCAAGGAATCGACATCGCTGATGGTGATCATCCCGCCTGCTTCGGAGAGTTTGGCGCAGATATCTTTGAAGTTGAAGGTATGTGGGCCCATCAGCACCGGAATGGCATGGGCTGCCGCTTCCAGGGGGTTATGCCCCCCGCGCTCAACCAGGCTGCCACCGACGAAGGCCAGATCGGCAATGCCGTACAGCAGCATCAGTTCGCCCATGGTATCGCCAATCACGACCTGCGTGCTGCCGGAAGGGATTTCGCCGCTGCTGCGGGTGGTGTAGCTGAAGCCCGCTTTTTGCGTCAGCTCTTTGGCGGTTGGGAAGCGCTCCGGGTGGCGCGGCACCAGGATAAGTAATAGGTCGGGGTGCTTTTCCAGCAACCGGCGGTGGGCTTCCAGCAGAATGGTTTCTTCACCTTCGTGAGTGCTGGTGGCAATCCACACCGGGCGGCGTGGTGCCCATTGGCGGCGTAGCGTAATGGCTCTGGCCGCCAGCTCTGGCGTTACGGAGATATCGAACTTCAGGCTGCCGGTGACGGTCAGCTGTGAACGCTTCAGGCCCAGTTCGATAAAGCGCTCGCCGTCTTCCTGATTTTGTGCAGCGATCAGGGTAATGCGGCGCAGGATATCACGGATAAAACCGCCGATTTTCTTGTAGCCAGCTGCTGAACGGGCGGAAAGGCGCGCGTTGGCGATCACCAGCGGGATTTGGCGCTGATGCAGGGCGTTAATCAGGTTGGGCCACAGCTCGGTTTCCATGATGATCACCAGCTTGGGATCCACCTGGTCGAGGAAACGGCGCATCGAACCCGGCAGATCGTAAGGCAGGTAGACATGATGCACATCTTTACCGAAAGCGGACTGCACCCGTTCGGAACCCGTTGGCGTCATTGTGGTCACAGTAATCGGCAGGTAAGGGTAACGATGGCGCAGGGCGCGAACCAGAGGGATCGCCGCCAGGGTTTCGCCAACGGAAACGGAATGCAGCATAATGCCGCCCGATACTACTTTCCCGGCGCAGAAACCATAGCGTTCCGCCCAACGTTTACGGTAGGCTGGTGCTTTGCGGCTGCGCAGCAGTAAGCGGAGCCAGATCAGGGGTTGGATAAGGTAGAGTAGTACCTGATATAAACGGAGCAGCATTCTATCAATTTCATTTATATGGGTTATCCAGAATAGTACCATAACCGGAAGGGAAAGGCGCTAACTTGGTGGCTCGGTGTCAGGTTGGGACAACAGGCGAGAGATGTCGCCGATAGGTTTGTAATGAAGAATATTTTAATTATCCGCCGCGACAATATTGGCGATCTCGTGTGTACCACCCCGCTGATTGAAGGGGTGAAAACCGCTTACCCTGACGCCAACCTCTATCTGCTTATCAATAAAGTCAGCCAGGATGTGGTGAAAAATAACCCGCATCTCACCAAGGTGTTTGTTTATAAGAAGGCCAAACACAAGGCCAAGAATGAGACCACCCTTGGGGTATATTTTGAGCGGCTGATGATATTTTTACAGCTGAGAAAAATAAAGTTTGATGCGGCTATTCTGGCTAATCCGGTGCCGTGCAAATATAGCCTGCGCCTGGCAAAAATGGCCGGGGTTAAAAATATTATCGGCGCAGATCTTGGTACCAGTGAAATTCATCACCCTTTCCGCGCGGCAGATTTTCACGGCAAGCATCAGGTGGAACACACGTTCAGCTACCTGTCTGCCATCACCGATCGCTCCATTGCCATTCCCCCGGTGAAGGTTTTTCTCACTGCGGAAGAACAGCAGCAAGCGCAGCAACGTTTGCATAGCCTGTTGCCCCCGGTTGAGCGGGTGTTTGCCGTGCATATCAGCAGCCGCAGCCCGAAACGGCGCTGGCCCATTGAGCGCTATGCCGAAATCATCAACCGCCTGGTTGCCGATCCCACCACCGGCGTGCTGATCTTCTGGTCGCCGCAGGGGACGCTGACGCCTGATGATATCGGCGATCAAAAGCGAGCGGAGCAGCTATTGGCTGGCTGCCAGAATGAAAGAGTAGCGCTTTACCCAACGGCCTCGGTACGCGAACTGTTGGCCGGTTTCGAGCTATGCGACAGGGTGCTGTGCAGCGACGGTGGCCAGATGCATCTGGCCGCGGCACTGAATAAAAGCATGGTGGTATTCTTTGGCGATACGGATAAAGAGTCTTGGCATCCGTGGAGCGGGCAATATCGGATCCTGCAAACCGAGTCGGGTGATTGCGTCGATGTTACCGTCGATGAGGTGTGGCAAGAAATACAGGCCTTGAATTAATTAACAACCAGGCAGGGTAAACCTGCCTGGACTTATTTCTTTAACGCCAGATACTGTTGGCAAATAGGCTCCAGGCCATAGCTGAGCAGTTGCTGGTGATTAATGACCGGCGGCTGAGCATAAATCTCTGCCATTTTCTCCGCCAGTGAGGCTTCATTTAATTCCGCCAGTGCACGGGTCAACCCCGCTTTTTCCAGAATTTCCTCAGGCCCTCCAGGGCAACGGGTGCTGACGACCGGCGTGTCGCACAGCAAGGCTTCAACCAGCACGTTACCGAATCCTTCACTGTCTGAACTGAGCACCAGCATCGCGGCGTGTTTGATCAGGGGATAGGGATTGGCCTGAAAACCGAGGAACAGCACGCGATCGCTAATGTTTAACTCTGTGGCAAGGCGTTTGGTCTCGTTGATTTGCGCTTCATTGCCGGCGCCCACCAGCGCCAAAGGGGCCTGGATACCAGACAGTGCGTAGGCTTTCAGCAAGCGGTCGTGGCGTTTATGTGGATGAAAACGGCCCACGTGCACCAGATAGTCTTTGCCTGCCAGTTCACAAGGCTCTGCCGCCTGCTGTTCGATGGCGGCGATATCAAACGGGTTGTTGATCACCGCCAGCCGGTTAGGTGCAATCCCCAGGTTTTGCTGGAGATCGTTGCCCACCGCCTGCGAGACGGCAACGATATTCTGCCGTTGGTAGACGCCCGCGACCTTGCGGCTTTTCAGCCAGCGATCGAGGCCGGTACGGTGACCCAGGTAGGAGGTGGACAGGATACCGTGAATGCAGAACCACAGACGGGTACTGTCCAGCACTTTGCTATGGCTGACGATACGATCGGTCTTATGCAGGTTGGAGAACACCAGGTCGTAACGGCCGTGCTGCTGCTCGTTGGCGGCAACTGCGCGATCCAACATCGCGGCGCGGCGTGCCAGCTCGGTCAGCTTACGCCAAGGCGATCGACAGTTGTCGCTGAGCACCTGATAATCAATGCCGGTGGGGATCGGGTAGTTGCAGACGTCCCGCAATGAGATCAGGCTGACATCATGCCCCAACTGCTGCATGCCCTGGCACAGGGTCAGTACCACCTTTTCTGCTCCGCCGCCCGGCAGGCCGTCGATAATCATCAGAATACGCATAAGTTAGTCCAGCAGTCGGTTATACAACGATATGAGCTGTTCTGAGAGGTGTGCTGGCGTGGCAGACATGATACGCAGCCGCGCCGCCTCTCCCATGCTCGAACCCAAGGCTTGCCGCGGCAATGCAACGATAGCATCGGTGAGGGCACTGACGTCCAGCGCATCACAGACAAAGCCGTTTTGCCCAGGAGTGATGAACTCAGCGCCACCGCAAGTGGTGCTGGTGATCACCGGGAGTCCGCATGACATGGCTTCCAATATCACGTTGGGGAATGGATCGTACAAGGTTGGCAGCAACAGGGCGTCGGCGGCCTGATAGAACGGCAACGTCTGTTTCTGCACGCCCATGAAACGCACCCGATCACCACAACCCAGCTTTTGCGCCAGTGAGCGGTAACGCTTTTCTGCTTTATCTTTACCCACTACCAACAGGTAGCTGTCGGTGGCGGCTACGGCGCGAATTGCGGCTGCCAGCCCTTTACGTTCAAAGCCCGAACCGACAAAGATCAGGCAGTGCGCCTGCTGCGGGAGCTGATATTGCGCCCGCAATTGCTGCCGCTGTTGCTCATTCGCCGGTAAAAATTTCTGATTGTCGATGGCATTGTAGATCACCGTGATTTTATCGGCCGGCACGCCGAAATCGGCGATGATTTCCCGTTTGATCATCTCGGCGTTGCAGATCACCGCTTTCAGCTCTGGCGCGGCATACATGGCGCGTTCGGCACACATCACATAGCGGTGATAGCGGTTGGAGAACAGCCATTTGCGCCGCCACTCCGGCAACAGGCGTGCCCGTTGCAGCAGCCAGCGGCGATGGACGCCGTCACCGGCGCGATAGATATCACAGCCGGGGATGCGTTCATGGCTTTGTACCAGATCGAAACTCTCTTTCTGCCACAGGGCTCGAGCCGCTTCTGCAAAACCGCGTTCGCGGCTGATGCGCCCGAACTTCATCGGGTTGCACAGGTGGATGTGCCAGTTTGGGTTAACGTCCCCCTGCCACTCGCGGGTGATGACGTTCAGATCCAGATCTTGTTGTTCCAGCGCCTCCAGGGCACGGGAAACGAAACGTTCTGCCCCGCCGTCCGGGCGGTATTTTTGGCGGACAATCGCCAGGCGAAATGCTTTCATGCAAGCGTGCTCCGCGCGGCTGCAATCACCACGTCTGTAGGAATAAGGTCCAGGTAGCGCTCATCGGTGCCGGTATTGATGGCATCCGGGTCCGGCAGGCTGCCGTAGTCCCCGGCCCAAATCACCTGGCCGATAACCTGCCAGGGGCGCCAGAATACCAGCTTGGATGGCCCGAACAGCGCCACGCAGGGCGTCTGTAATGCCGCCGCCATATGCATGGGGACTGAATCTACCCCGATAAACAGTTTGGCATGGTCGATCAACGCCGCCAGCTGACGTAGGGTCAACTGCCCGGCCAGAGAAACCACCCCTTGTTGTGGGCACTGTTTCAGTATTTGCGCCACCATGTCCTGCTCTTTGGCATCTGGCCCTGAGGTGATCACCAACTGGTGCCCTTCGGCCTGCAATGCGCTGATGGTGGCCGCCATTTTTTCTTCGCTCCAGCATTTAAAGAACCAGCGCGAAGTGGGTTGTACCACGATATAGCTACCGGTGACGCCATTTTGTTGCAAAAGCTGGTGGCTGGCCTGCCAATCTTGTGGGCTGTAGCTCATGGTGACCTGCTGGTTTTGCTCAGGTAAACCCAGCGGTTGCAGCAGCGAGAGGTTTTGTTCAACGGTATGCAGATGCTCGTGCCCGGCTACCGGCACCAACTGAGTGTGGCAATAGCGCCACAGGAAGCCACGGCGCTTGGGGAAATCGAACCCCAGACGAATGCGCGCACCGGTGAGGCGAGTAATCAACGCGCTGCGCCACTGATCGGCCAGGTTGACCACCAGATCGTAGCGTTGTGCCTGCAACTGACGGATCAGATGCAGTTCGTGGCCCAAGTGTG
This sequence comes from Serratia sp. 3ACOL1, assembly GCF_003668775.1. Taxonomy (NCBI): domain Bacteria; kingdom Pseudomonadati; phylum Pseudomonadota; class Gammaproteobacteria; order Enterobacterales; family Yersiniaceae; genus Serratia; species Serratia sp. 3ACOL1. Next base: position 4,562,291 of record NZ_CP033055.1, read on the forward strand.
CCTTGGTGCCCTGTTTTTTCCACTGGCGATCGATGACAAAGATTTGCGACAGCGCCGGGTTGCTCGCCAACATCTCCTGCGTTTCTTTGTATAGCAGGATGTCGATCTGAGCGTCGGGATAGTTCTGCCGCAGCGTATTGATGACCGGAGTGGTCAGCAGCATATCGCCATGATGGCGCAGCTTGACGATCAGAATACGCTGTATGGGCGTGGCAGAAACAGGGGCTGGCGCGTCGTTCATAGTCAGTCGCTTTCAGGGAAACCAATCTTTGATTCTAAATGACCCGATTGCATGTGGCTACTGTTGCTCGGTTTTCTTGCCTGTGCAGAAAAAAATAGTGGCATAGGGTGACAATTACGGCTCAATGTTGTCCAAACGAGGCGATAAAGTCGTTTGCCCTGAGGAATGGGGCTGCGTAACATAATGTAAATCTGTGACTATCAGGTTCCCAATGTATGACTAAACCGGCGTTTCTTATCACGATTGATACCGAAGGCGATAATCTGTGGCAAAACCACGACCGCATTTCGACCGAGAACACGCGTTTTTTGCCGCGCTTTCAGGCGCTGTGTGAAAAATATGCCTGCAAGCCGGTTTATCTGACCAACTATGAAATGGCGGTGGATACACAGTACGTTGAATTTGCCCGCGACGTGATAGCACGCGGCACCGGCGAAGTGGGAATGCACCTGCACGCCTGGAACAGCCCACCGCTGACGCCGCTCACCGATGATGACTGGCGACATAAACCCTATCTGATCGAATACCCGGCCGACCAAATTCGCGCCAAGGTCGATCATATGACCAAGCTGCTGGAAGATACCTTCCAGACCAAGATGCTCAGCCACCGTGCCGGGCGCTGGGCGTTTAATGAGTTTTATGCCTCATTGCTGCTGGAATATGGCTATCAGGTCGATTGTTCCGTCACTCCGCGCGTTAACTGGCAATATTCGCCCGGCAATCCGCAGGGCAACGGCGGGACCGACTATCGCCATTTCCCCTCGCAGGCCTATTTTATCGATCCGGCCAATATCGCCCAACCCGGTAATTCCACGCTGTTGGAAGTGCCAATGAGCATTCAGTATAAACATTCGGCGCTGATGAATGCGGTGAAGCGGGGCTATGACCGCCTGCGGGGTAAAAAGCGTTCTCCGTCGGTGCATTGGCTGCGTCCCTCCGGTAACAATCTGGACAAGATGAAGCTGGTGGTCGAACGCTCTCTGGCACAGGGGCACGATTACGTCGAATTTATGCTGCACTCCTCCGAGTTTATGCCGGGAGGCAGCCCGACGTTCAAAACCGAGCAGGATATTGACGCGTTATATCGCGATTTGGAGCAGCTGTTTGCCTGGTTGCAACAGCGCACGGTTGGCATGACCTTGGCTGAATACTATCAACTGAAAGTGAATTAACATGTCAAAAAAATGGAAAATCAAGGCCGCTGACTGGTTCTTGCGGCGCTATACGGCAAAGCATGGCCGTTTCCAGCCGCCAGCGACTTTCGACAGCCGTCTCCAGTTCGAGAATATCGTGATTTATTCCACGACGGCGCTGGGGGATTTCATGTTCAATACCCCGGTGTTAAGAGCGATGCGCGAACGCTACCCGGCGGCGCATATCACGCTGGTGGTACATGAAAAGAATAGGGAACTGGTAGAAAACGGCCGCTATTACGATCGCGTCGTTTACTGGAATAGCAAAATAAAGACCCTGGGGCCGCTGTTGAAATCGTTGCGTGAGCATCAGCCTGATTTGGCGCTGATCATGCATTCACACCTGCCCTATGACATTATCAGCGCCATTATGGCCGGGGCTAAATATGTCATCCGGGATAACTACAGTTCGGGGATCTGTGGGCTGGAGCCTTGGCTGACCAACTACGTATTCCATTATTACGGCCACTTTATCCGCCGTAAGCTGGAGCTGGTTTCTATTCTGGGCTGCCGCAGCGACGATCCGACCATGGAAATCCCGGCCCCTTATACGCCAGGCATTAAAAACCCTGATTTCTGCACCATTGGTTTCCAGCTAGGCGCTTCAACAGAATCACGCTGCTGGCCGGTGGGGCACTTTGCCAAACTGGCGGATATGCTGGTTGCTCGCTATGACAACATGCGCTTCGTGCTGATCGGCGCGCCGATGGAAGAAGGAAAAGCCCAGCAGTTCCAGCGGCTGATCAATGCCAATACCCAGGCCTGCGTTGATAACCAGATCGGCAAGACCGGGCTGCAAGGAGCGCTGACGCTGATCAGCAGCCTCGATGTGCTGGTCACCGGCGATACCGGGCCGCTCCATCTGGCAGTGGCCCTGAAAACCAAGACCATCAGCCTGTTTGTCACCGCCGATCCGCGCTCAACCGGGCCGATCCAGGATCACCAACTGCACCGTATCATTCATCAGTCACGCACGGGCTACACCATGCCATTGGAAGCGGAAGGCCCGGTGGGGGTTATACAACCGCAGCGGGTTTTTGATGAAATCGTGGCTCACGTGCCGCTGAAACCTTGAGGATGAACGTATTGGTCTTGAGACAGCTGACAAACCCACCGGACTTCCAACGTAGGGGCGCTGCATGCTGCGCCCAGTGTGTTTAGCGTTTTTTCAGCCACCAACGAAGTTTAGATAAGCAGGTATCCACGCGCGCGAAACGCATCTGGCGGACTTTCTTGTGCGGAACGTCGCTGTTGCTACACAGGGCTGCCGTTTGGCGCAGGATCGCCAGGGTTTCCGGCGGGTAGTGATAATAGCCGTAGACCGCTTTCGACATGGCCTTTAACTCCGAGAAAGCGTTGGCGAGCATCAGAGCAGCCAGCTGCCGCAGCGGTTCATCACCGCGATGAGCGTCCACGAAGCGCAGCATCTTCTGCATGGCAAACAGCATATCTTCACTATCTTTCGCCCGGATGTTGCGGGTGATCCCCCGGTCATTATCCCGATATAAGTAGAGCGAGTGGTCGAGATGAGCGATGTGGCGGGTTTTGAAATATTGGAACGGCGTGAAGATCACGTCTTCATAGCGGCGGCCGTTTTCGAACGTTTCCCCAGCCAGCAGCGTACGCCGGTAAATCCGGCTCCAGACGTGCCACATTGAGTGGGCGAACAGCGGCTTCAGACTGGCCAGGCCGTGCTGTTCGAAATCGTAGATGCGGTAGCGTACCTCGCTATTGGCGGGCACTGCTGGCGGGCTGCCAGAGAATTTCTGATAGTTGAAATCAATCAGGTCATCTTTGCCCGTGAGTAACAGCGGGCGCAGGATCGCCAGATAGTCGCTGCTCAGCAGGTCGTCGCCGTCCAGGAACGCGACGTAGCGTCCGCTGACGTGTTGCAAACCGACGTTACGAGCGTGGGCAACGCCGCGGTTTGCCTGAGTAATGAATTTGCTATGCGGATGTTGTCTGGCAGCCAGGAACTGGTTCACCAAGGCCGCTGATGCATCGCTTGAGCCGTCATCGATAATCACCACTTCAATATCATCGTCGATCTGATCGTATAACGAGCTCAGGCTGGCGATGACAAAGTCTTCATTGTTGTAAATCGGCACAATAAAGCTGAGCAGCAGCGGTGACGAACTCATACTGACGGTTCCTGACGCTTTTTCACCGACAGCACGCTGGCGATAATGGCCAGGCAGAAGACTGCCGTGCCTTCAGTACTGAAGAAAATAACGTCGCTAAGCCCGTAGACAAACAGGCTGAAGGTCACCCCCAGCAACAGCGCATTGCGATACGGCTTAAATGAGGAGATGAATAGGCCGATGTAGAGCGCCAATAACAACAAGCTTCCCCAGAGGCCTTTGAGCGAATAGGTTTCCAGCAGCTCGTTATGCAGATGCACGTTGATGTAAGGCGTTACCCCGTACAACCGCGGCTCCTGCGCAATGATGGCGCGGATCTCTTCCCCACGCTGTTCGGCAGATTGCCCCAATGGTGCAAGCGAGCCAGTGCGTATGGCGATGACCTGCATCGTCAAGCGGGAAATAATCGAGTTATCCACTTCGGGCTGGTCGATCATTTGCAGATTGGTTTTGAAATCGGCAACGCGCTGTTCGATCTGTGACTTAAAGGCGAAGCCGCAGGCCAATAGCAATAAAGGCACCAAGGCGACCAGCTGGATCTTATGTTTGCGGGTCACCAGATCTTTGGTTGCCAACAGGGACAGGCAGATGGCAACGGGGTACACCAGTATGGCCGCCCGCGTTCCGGTGAGGATCAGGGTGGAGAAGGTGAGCAAGAAGCCAACCACGTACAGCGGGATGCGATACTTGGTCCGCAGCATCAGTATCGCCTTCATCATGACCAGGCTGATGGCGGTCATCAGGTAGGCAACGACGGTGGCCCGGTCGAAGTTAAGCTCCACGCGCGAGATATCTAACTGCAGGCCCTGATAAAGCGCATAACCATTGACGGCCAAGCCGCAAGCCAACGCTACGACAATAAAGGCGCGCTGCATGCAAAGACGCTCGTTCAGTGCGATCAGTAAAATAAACGCAGTGGCAATCTGCAGCTTACCGGTCGACATATACGAGCGGTAAATATTGATGTATTCGCCGGGCTGCTTGAAATGGTTCATCCAGAAAATCGTTCCCATACCCACGCAGAAGAACAGCAGCGGCAGGATCAGGTTTCTTTTGTTTATCAGGAAGTACCTTAAGTGCAGGCAAACGGCAATAAAGGAGATATAGCTGGAGACATAAAACAGGTTACGCCCCGTGTCGAAGCCGAAAGGGATGGTACAAAAGGCAATGGCGCATCCCAGATAGATCAGGTAGCTAAAAATAGGATGCGGGGCTGTTTCTTTAAACATGGAGTAAGGTTTCCGGCTCACATTACGGTTAGGCAATAAAGGATTGCAGCGTGTCGTCGAATTCTGTTTTGAACAGAGCATAGCTGAAATGTTGAGCGGGGTAGTGCCGGGCATTCTGGCTCATCTGGTGATAGGTTTCCGCCACCAGCAGTTTTTCTACCGCATCAGCACAATCGATATGCGACAACAGCTTCGGCGTGACCAGGCTGTCGGAGAGGGGATCGTAAACCTCGTGCGGGAAATCGACCTTGATGCCGGTTAACCGCTGGTGCTCTTCAATGGACACCGTCGGCGTCAAGCCAATGCCGCAGTAGCTGTCCTTCACTGCTTCCGGCTGGCCGTCGACCATCGGGAAGATCACCGGTACGCCAAAATAGAGCGACTCCATGCAGGATAAGCCGAAGGGTTCGGTGATCGGCGTGCTCATATAGATTTGTGTACGGTTGAAAAAATCCGCCACGTTATCCTGAAAGCCGCTGAAGACCACGTGCTCACCAAGCTGTAGCTTGGCTGCCAAGGCTTCAAACGCTGCCCGATCCGGGCCTTTGCCCGCAATTTCCAGATAAACGTCGTGCCCACGGCGTAGCAGCTCCTGCATCATCAGCAAAGAAACGCTGATGCCTTTCAGGCTCACCAGGCGTGAGGCGGTTCCAATCCTGATCGGCTGTGCCAATGATTTCGGTGCCTCGCCGATCCCCGCAGGCGTTTTGATGCGGTTGATCACCACCGGGTTCGGGCAAGGCAGATTAAAACGCAGCTCCATTACCCGTTTTGAGGCATGGGAGGCAGAAATCACGCCGTCCAGCATGCCGAAGAAGCGCAAGGTCTTGTGATTTTTGGCGTAGCGCCATGAGCAGCCATGATCGTAATAAACCAGTTTGCCACGCTTGGGCTTGGCCGCCAGCCCTGGGATCAGATCCCACACGATAATGACGTCGGCGTTTGCTCGCTCGATTTTTCTTTGCAGCAGGTATTTGCGCAGAAACTGTGGGCAACGCAGAGGGAGCGAATTGAACAGCCGGTTGGCAAAGGTGACCTGTTGGTTCGGCATCTGTTGGCGGATCTCTTCGCCAACTTCGCTGCTGACGCAAATCACCTGGTTACTGCCGTCGTGGGTATCATTGATATACTGCAGGAACAGGCGCTCAACCCCGCCCATCTTGCCTAAATTGATAATATGCAGCTTTTTCATTCAATAACCTTTTGCAGTTCTGTCCAAACGGCGTCGGCGGTGAGGGTGGCCATGCTTTTTTCCGGCGAAATCAGTGAGTGCTGATTCTGCCCGTAACCCCCAATCAGCCCCGGATCGGTCGGGCCGAACAGGGTGATATTCGGGCGATCGAGCGCAGCGGTCAGGTGGCTTAACCCGGTATCGACCGACACCACGGCTTTGGCTCCAGCCAGCACTTCTGCGACCTGTTGCAGGCTGAGCTTGGGCAACACCTCAACATGTTCAAACCCTTCTGCCAGCCGTAAAGCGCGTTGGCGTTCGTGCTCAGCCCCCAAGGTAGCTTGATCTTTAGGCCGCTCGGAGCGATCAGCGCGAGCAATTCGCGCCAGTTTGCCTCCGGCCAGTGTTTCTCATCCCGCGTAGTGGCGTGCAGGAACACCAGATATTGCCCGGCATCGGCGGGTGGTTGGCTCAGAAAACGAGCGGCAATGGCGTAATCACCCGTGCTCTGCGGCTTTGCATACCCCAGGCTCTTGGCGAACAGCTCGCGAATGCGTTCCACTGCATGCTGCTGCTTGTCGATCTCATGGCGATGATTATAGAACCAGCTGGCAAAAGGCTCACGGACGCTTTTGCAGTCCAGGCCGTGTTTGCTGCCGTGCGCGATGCGTGTCACCAACGCTGCACTCTTGATCAGGCCCTGGGCGTCGATCACGAGGTCATAGTTGCGCTCCTGTACCTGGCGCTTGAAATCGCAACGCTGTTGGCGCGTTTCACTACCAAACCAGTTTTTACGCCAGCGGCGAATGGCTACCGGGATCACGCGATCCACCGCCGGATGCCAAGTGGGGATCTGGCTGAACCCCTCTTCCACCACCCAATCGAAGCGGATACCGGGGATGGCATGCATCGCATCGGTCAAGGCCGGCAGCGTATGGAGCACATCCCCCATCGAAGAGGTCTTTACTATCAGCACCTGCATGATTATTCCTCGCTGGCGGCTAGTAACGGCGTCAGCGCGTCTAACACCTGCTGTGGCTGGATGTCGATCAGGCTCTGGTGATAACCCTGGTCGGCATCGCCTTTGCGTACCTTGTGATAACCACTGATCAGGCGGATCACCTTGGCCTGATGGGACAGCGGTGGGGTGAAGTCCGGGCTGCTTGGGCCGTACAAGGCTATCAGAGGTTTATTCAACGCTGCTGCAACGTGCATCAGGCCGGAATCGTTACTGACCACGGCCCGGCAGGAGGCCAACAGGATCACTGCCTGTTCGAGCTGGGTTTCCCCGGCCAGGTTGAAGCAGAAATCGCGAGATTTTTCCGCCAAGGCGGCACGGATCTGCTCACCGGCCTCGTGGTCTTTGGCCGAACCAAACAGGGCGATTTGATAGCCTGCATCGATCAGCATCTGCGCTAGCGTGGCGTAGTGGTAATGCGGCCAGCGCTTGGCCGGGCCGAATTCGGCGCCTGGGCAAAAACCGATAATGGGCCGGTGATCGGTGAGATTAAACGCCGAAGTGGTTTCGGCAATCTCTTCGTCACTGACCTGCAACTGCGGCCAGAGTATCGGCTGCGGCAGATCTTCGGCGCGCTGTATCCGCTGCTTGTCATAAGCCAGCGCGACATAGCGCTGCACCATCAGTGGAAATGCCGCTTTATCCAGCACGCGGAGATCGTTGAGCAGGCCGTAGCGCATCTCGCCGCGCCAGCCGGTACGCTGCGGCACGTTGGCAAAGAAGGGCACCAGGGCAGACTTGAATGAGTTGGGCAGCACATAGGCACGGTCATAACCATTAGCGCGTAGCGCATGGCCAAGACGGCGGCGTTCGCCCAATGCCAGGGCACCGTGGCCCAGCGGCATTGCCAACGCCTGGTTGACTTCGGGCATCCGCGCCAGCAGAGGACGGCACCAGGCAGGTGCCATCACATCGATTTCTGCCGACGGGTACTCGGCCTTCAGGGTGCGGTAGAGACTTTGCGACATCATCATATCGCCAACCCACGAAGGGCCAATGACCAGTATTTTCATACCGTGAGTAACTTCCTTCAGCGCTTAAGCGGGACGATTCAACCAGGCCATGTATTCTTTCACGCCTTCGGCCACGGTTTTGAACGGTGCGTCATAACCGGCAGCGCGCAGCTTGGTTTGATCGGCCTGTGTGTAAGCCTGGTAGCGGCCTTTCAGCTTTTCCGGGAACTCAATGTATTCCACGGCACCGGACTGATGGTATTCCACCACCGCATCGGCCACCGCCTGGAAGGTTTCCGCACGGCCGGTACCGCAGTTGAAGATGCCGGATACGCCGTTCTTCCAGAACCACAGGTTGACTGCCGCCACGTCGCCGACGTAGATGAAGTCACGCTTGAAGTTTTCGCTGCCGGCGAACAGTTTTGGATTTTCGCCGCGGTTGATCTGGTTGTTCAGGTGGAACGCTACGCTGGCCATGCTGCCTTTATGGCCTTCACGCGGGCCGTAAACGTTGAAGTAACGGAAGCCACACACCTGCGAATCCGCTTCTGGCAGGATCTCGCGCACGTATTGGTCGAACAGGAATTTGGAGTAGCCGTAAACGTTCAGCGGCTGCTCAAACTGACGCTCTTCGATAAAGTTATCGGTGCGGCCGCCGTAGGTGGCAGCAGAAGAGGCATACAGGAACGGGATCTGACGATCCAGGCAGTAATGCAGGATGTCTTTGGAATACTGATAGTTGTTATCCATCATGTATTTGCCATCCCACTCGGTGGTGGAGGAGCAGGCACCTTCATGGAAAATGGCGTCAATTTCGCCCAAATCGTCACCGGCCATGATGCTGGCGATAAAGTCTTCTTTATCGACATAGTCAGCGATATCAAGGTCGACCAGGTTAACGAATTTGGTGCCATCTTTCAGGTTATCCACCACCAGGATATCGCGATATCCGTTTTCATTCAGTGCCTTGATGATGTTGCTGCCAATCATGCCAGCGCCGCCAGTGACGATAATCATTGGGTTTACCCCTGTGTTCTTCCCGGTGGTGCACAATGCTCCACCCTATATGTTGCCTATAATAGCATTTCATGCCATTGGGAACATCGGTACGGCTCTTAATATCCCGTGCCGTTACACGATGTGCCGGTTTGCCGTGATATCTGCTGCAATTTTCAGATTCTCTGTGGCGGAATGTCGTCAGTTTAGTAACAAAGCAGTAAAATATGCCGAAAATGCCCCTATCCTGGAGATGACCGAATGTCTGCGTCTTTTTACCAGCAGCTGGAACAGCAGCTTGCTACCACTCGCGCCGAAGGGCTGTTTAAACAAGAGCGCATTATCACGTCGGCCCAACAGGCCGATATCTCGGTGGCCGATGGTCGCCAGGTGATCAACTTCTGCGCCAATAACTATCTCGGGCTGGCTAACCACCCGGCGCTGATCGTGGCGGCAAAGGCTGGGATGGACAGCCATGGCTTCGGCATGGCGTCAGTGCGTTTTATCTGTGGTACACAGGATAGCCATAAGCAGTTGGAACAAAAGTTGGCCGATTTCCTGGGAATGGAAGATGCGATCCTCTACTCCTCTTGTTTTGACGCCAACGGTGGCCTGTTTGAAACCCTGCTGGGCCCGGAAGACGCCATTATTTCCGACGCGCTGAATCATGCCTCGATCATCGACGGCGTGCGCCTGTGCAAGGCCAAGCGCTATCGCTATGCCAATAACGACATGAGTGAACTGGCCGAGCAACTGAAGCAGGCCAAGGCAGACGGTGCGCGCCACATCATGATCGCTACCGACGGGGTGTTCTCCATGGACGGTGTGATCGCCAACCTGAGGGGCGTGTGCGATCTGGCGGACCAATACGATGCGCTGGTGATGGTCGATGACTCCCACGCGGTAGGGTTTGTCGGCGCCAACGGGCGTGGGACGCACGAATACTGCGAAGTGATGGGCCGCGTCGATATTATCACCGGCACCTTGGGTAAGGCGCTGGGCGGAGCTTCCGGCGGCTATACCGCTGGCAAGAAAGAGGTTGTTGAGTGGCTGCGTCAGCGTTCACGCCCTTATCTGTTCTCCAACTCGCTGGCGCCGGCCATTGTTGCAGCCTCGATCAAGGTGTTGGAACTGCTCGAAGACGGGGACGCCCTGCGCGATCGTCTGTGGGCCAATGCCAGCCTGTTCCGCGAAAAAATGACCGCAGCGGGCTTTACGCTTGCCGGGGCCGATCACGCCATCATCCCAGTGATGTTGGGTGAAGCAAAACTGGCGCAGGATTTCGCCAACGCACTGCTTAAGGAAGGCATCTACGTTACTGGTTTCTTCTACCCGGTGGTGCCAAAAGGTCAGGCACGTATCCGCACCCAGATGTCAGCCGATCACTCACCGGAGCAGATTGAACGTGCCGTTGAGGCGTTTATCCGCATCGGTAAGACGCTTGGCGTTATTGCATAAGGTAATTCGATGAAAGCGTTAGCAAAACTGAAAGCGGAAGAAGGTATTTGGATGACCGATGTGCCTCAGCCTGAGCTGGGCCACAACGATGTCATGATTAAGATCCGCAAAACCGCTATCTGCGGTACTGATGTGCATATCTATAACTGGGACGAATGGTCGCAGAAAACCATTCCGGTACCGATGGTCGTCGGCCACGAATATGTGGGTGAAGTGGTCGCCATCGGCCAGGAAGTCAAAGGCTTCAGCATCGGCGATCGCGTTTCTGGCGAAGGGCACATCACCTGTGGCCACTGCCGTAACTGCCGTGGTGGCCGTACGCACCTGTGCCGCAACACCACCGGCGTGGGCGTAAACCGCCCAGGTTCATTTGCCGAATATCTGGTGATCCCGGCGTTCAACGCCTTCAAAATCCCGGACAATATCTCGGACGAGCTGGCCTCGATCTTCGACCCGTTTGGCAACGCCGTGCATACCGCACTCTCCTTCGACCTGGTTGGGGAAGACGTGCTGGTGTCTGGCGCAGGCCCAATCGGCATTATGGCCGCTGCGGTATGTAAACACGTTGGTGCACGCCACGTGGTGATCACCGACGTGAACGAATATCGCCTGGAGCTGGCGCGCAAGATGGGTGTGACCCGTGCGGTAAACGTCAGCAAAGAAAACCTGACGGACGTGATGGCCGAGTTGGGCATGACCGAAGGGTTTGACGTGGGCCTGGAGATGTCCGGTGCGCCACCGGCGTTCCGTTCGTTGCTCAATGCCATGAACCACGGCGGCCGTATTGCGATGCTGGGGATCCCACCTTCGGATATGTCGATTGACTGGACCCAGGTGATCTTCAAGGGGCTGTTTATCAAAGGGATCTACGGCCGCGAAATGTTCGAAACCTGGTACAAGATGGCTGCATTGATCCAATCCGGTCTGGATCTGACGCCGATCATCACCCACCGTTTCTCGATTGACGAGTTCCAGCAGGGCTTTGACGCCATGCGTTCCGGGCAGTCTGGGAAAGTGGTACTGAGCTGGGATTGATGTGATTGGCTAAGCGGGCGCTGCATGCGGCGCCCCTTGGCTACTTGGTCATTAATGAAAGGCGGAGCGTAAGCCCCGCCTTTTATCTTATGGTTTGGTCGACTCTGAACCCATCCAGTGCTGCCAATGGCGTTTGATCACCACCACGACCGGCGATTGCGCCACGCTTTCTGCAATGATGCCCAGCGCATGGCTGGCATTCACGCCTTCCTGCGGTAATTTAACTTTGCACTGCTTGATGCCACCGGTGAACGGATTTTTCGGCTGCGGTTTGTGTGGCTTGGATGGCGGCACATAGCCGCTTCCGCTCTGCTGCGGTTCATTGAGCAGTGAGCTGGGTTTCACCAGCACAATGTCTGAAGGCAGCGTAGCCAGCATCTGTTGCAGCACTTTTACCGTTGCCGGGCGCGGGTGGCCGATGGCGATGGCCGATCCGTTGCGGCGCGCCAGTTCGACGGCACGATTAAACTGGCGGCGGATATCGTCAGGGTTGGCCGTATCGTCAAGGAACACCCTGCGTTTGATCACCTTCACGCCGGTGCCCGCCGCCGCATGTGTGGCCTGGCTGTTGCCGATGGTCATGCTGTCGAGAAAATAGAGATGGTAGCTTTCCAGCGCCTGCATGACCTTTTGCATGCCCGGCAGGCTGGAGGTCATGGCGCTGCCCATATGGTTATTCATGCCCACAGCAAAAGGCACGTTATTCACCGCGTTACGGATGATACGCTGCACTTCTTCACTGCTCATGGAGGGTTGTAAGGTATCGCGCTCCAGCGGCTGTTTGCTGAGCGGAGCCATGGGCATGTGGATCAGCACTTCACGGCCTTGGCTATGGGCTTTGGTGGCCATCAGATGGGCGTGAGGCGCATTGGGCAGCACGGCAACCGAGATCGCCGTCGGCATTTGCAGTACGGCATTTTCTTCATGTGGGCGATAGCCCACGTCATCGATCACGATAGAGAGCTTGCCTGCCTGTGCTGCGCTAACGAACAGCAGAGCACTCAGCAACAGGGCAGTACGCGTTTTGCTATAGTACAAATCTATCTTCCCAACCACGGCTGTGGGTTAACGGCCTGACCCTGGCGACGGATTTCGAAATAGAGCGATGGCGTTCCCTGACCACCGCTGGTACCGACCAGGGCGATAGGCTGACCGGCACGCACCTGCGCCCCGACGCTAACCAAAGCGCTCTGGTTGTAGCCATACAGGCTCATATCGCCCTTACCGTGTTCGACCACGACCACCAGGCCATAGCCTTGCAGCCAGTCGGCCAGCAGCACGCGGCCATCGGCAATGGCTTTCACCTCGCTGCCTTCGGCTGCGGAGATCACCATGCCTTTCCAGCGTAACTCACCTTGCAGTTGCTCGCCAAAGCGATGTTCGATGCGGCCACGCACCGGCCATACGGCTTGCCCCCCAGGCTTGCCTAAACCGCCGGTTCGCGCCATCAGTGAACGCTCTCCTTCGCTCGGCTTATAGCTGGTGCCGGTTTTCTTCGCCTGCTGCTCTTTGACTTTGACCTGCTCACGCACCTTGGCCGCTTCACGCGCTTCGCGTTCGGCTCGGGCGCGGGCTTCACGTTCGGCACGGGCGATCTGATCGCGCAGACGGGTTTCGTTCTGGCGCAGTTCCACCAGCCGCTGCTGATCTTTTTCCAACGAGGCTTCTAACGCGGTCAGGGTTTTTTTACGGGCGATGCGTGCCTGTTCCAGCTTTTGCTGCTGGGTTTGTTGCTCGCCAAGCAAGGATTTCTGCTGACCCTGTTTGGCCACCAGCGAGCTCCTTTGCTCTGCCAATTGCTTACGGGTCTGCTTGAGCTGTTCAATGGACTGCTGGCGCGCTTCGTTCAGATAGCCAAAATAGGCCAGCATGCGTTCACTGCGCTGGGTTTCTTCACCGCTGAGCACTAGCTGCAAGGCGCTGTGTTGCCCTTGGCGGAAGGCGGCATCGAGCTGTTTGGCGAGGATTTCCTGCTGAGTGGACTGCTGTTTTTGTAGCTTGGCGATGGAGGTGTTCAGCCCGGAAATGTCTTTGCCCAGTATGTCGAGCGTACCTTGGGTATCACGCAGCGAACGGCTGGCTTGCGCGATGGTCTTTTCCTGGAGTTTGAGCTGATTTTGCAGCGAACTGCGCTGTTGTTGCTGCAGTTTAACCGCTTTTTCTTTTTCGGCGATGCTCTGCTGAATGTCTTTGAGCTGGGATTTGTTATCTTCCGCGGCGTTGCCGGTGAATGGCAACAGCAATGCGCCAGCGAAAAACACGCTGGCGCAGAGTGTGGTTAACTTCCGTGGCGCGGAGCGTTCAGGCAGCGGTTGGCTGCCTGAGTTTGCGCTTCGGGTTACCCTTGATAGTGCAAAATTCGCCTTCTCCCTCATGGGGAAGGATTATTCCACGATGAACAGCGGCTTACCAGTCATCTCTTGCGGGATTTCCATTCCCATCAGTGACAGCATGGTTGGAGCGATGTCGGACAGTTTGCCACCTTCCACCGCTTTGGCGGCTTTACCGATGTAGATCAACGGTACTGGCAGGCTGGTATGGGCAGTGTGCGCCTGGCCGGTAGCCGGATCGCGCATTTGCTCGGCGTTACCGTGATCGGCTGTAACCAAGAGTTGGCCGTCAACGGCTTTCACCGCTTCAACGACTTGCGCAATACAGTTATCCAGGGTTTCTACCGCTTTGACGGCTGCATCATAGACACCGGTGTGGCCAACCATGTCGCCGTTCGGGTAGTTACAGATGATGGCGTCATATTTACCGCTGTGGATGGCTGCCAGCAGCTTTTCGGTCAGCTCGGCGGAGCTCATCTCTGGCTGTAAATCGTAAGTGGCCACTTTTGGCGAGTTGATCAGAATACGGTCTTCACCTTTGAACGGTTCTTCGACGCCGCCGTTATAGAAGAAGGTGACGTGGGCGTATTTTTCGGTTTCCGAAATGCGCAGCTGGGTTTTGTCGTGCTTCATCAGCCACTCACCGAAGGTGTTGGCCAGCGAGGCTGGTGGATAGGCACAGGCGGTTTTGATGTCGGCGGCGTATTCGGTCAGCATGACAAAATCACCAAACTTGACCACTTTGCTACGTGGGAAGCCGTCGAAATCGGCATTGACGAAGGCGCGGGTGATCTGGCGCGCACGGTCGGCACGGAAGTTCATGAAGATTAACGCGTCGCCGTCGTTCATTTCGGCGCTGGCTTCGCCCGCTGCCTGGATCACGGTCGGTTTAACGAACTCGTCGTTTTCGCCACGGGCATAGGCAGCCTGCAGCGCGGCCACGGCGTTGTCGGCGGTGAATTCGCCTTTGGCCTGGGTCATCAGATCGTAGGCCAGCTGTACGCGGTCCCAACGATTATCACGATCCATCGCGTAGTAACGGCCGATCACCGTGGCGATACGCCCGGCACCCAGCGTGGCAAATTCGTCACTGAAACGTTTCAGTGAATTTTCAGCACTGCGCGGTGGAGTGTCGCGTCCATCCAGGAAGGCGTGCAGGTAAACCGCTTTGGCTCCACGCTGTGCGGCCAGTTTGATCATCGCCAGGATATGTTCTTCATGGCTGTGAACGCCACCAGGGGACATCAGGCCCATGATGTGTACCGCTTTGCCTGCCTTCACGGCCTTGTCGACGGCGCTGGTCAGCGTTGCGTTGGTGAAGAAGTCACCGTCTTTGATCTCTTTATCCAGACGGGTCAGGTCTTGATACACGATGCGGCCGGCGCCGAGGTTCACGTGACCGACTTCCGAGTTACCCATCTGGCCATCAGGCAGGCCGACATCCAGACCGGAAGCGGCAATCAGGGTATGTGGCTGTTGTTGCCACAGACGGTCCATGACCGGCGTTTTGGCGTTCAGGATCGCGTTGTCCTGTTGCTCTTCCCGGTGGCCGTAACCGTCCAGGATCACCAGTACCATGGGCTTTTTCTTGCTCGACATTGCAGTAACCTCTTTATGATCGTTTTAAGTTGTGAATAGCCATCAGCCCATTGGCGCTGGAATGATGGCTATTCACCCTCTGGAACCTGATGATACTACAATGTGGCCGACTAAAAAGAGCCCAAAGAGATCAAAGATGCGGTGAACAGCCTCGACTTTCTCAACGTCATGACGGTAATTTTCCAGTGTACTCCGCAGTTTCTGCATTCCCGTTTGCTTATTGGCTGTATTTGACGCATTCGGCAGGTATACTCTGAAACCTTGACTTATTTTTCCCTTAACTGACGGGAGTTGTTACACCCCATGCTGCAAGAAATTATGCAATTTGTTAGCCGGCACCCCATACTTAGTCTGGCCTGGGTCGGTCTGCTGGCTGCCGTGATCGTCATGACCTTCAAGAGCCGTTTCTCCAAGGTTAAAGAGATCGCCCGCGGTGAAGCTACTCGCTTGATTAATAAAGAAGATGCGGTAGTGGTAGATACCCGTACCCGTGATGATTTCCGCAGAGGCCATATCGCCAACGCGATCAACCTGACGGCGAGCGAGATCAAAACCGGCAGCTTCGGCGAACTGGACAAACACAAGGCTCAGCCGGTCATCGTGGTCTGTGCCAATGGCACCGCCTCACGCGAACCCGCAGAAAACCTGAGCAAAGCCGGGTTTGAACAGGTCTATACCCTGAAAGACGGCATTGCCGGCTGGAGTGGGGAAAACCTGCCGTTGGCGCGTGGCAAGTAAATTTTAGTGTGATTGAAGGGGTTTCCATGGCTAACATTGAGATCTACACCAAGGCAACCTGCCCGTTCTGTCATCGCGCCAAGGCGCTGCTGAACAGCAAGGGAGCTGCGTTTAGCGAGATTGCCATCGATGGTGATAACGTCAAGCGCGAAGCAATGATTGCGCGCAGTGGGCGAACCACCGTGCCTCAGATTTTCATCGATGGCCAACATATTGGCGGCTGTGATGATTTACATGCACTTGATGCTCGCGGTGGGCTGGATCCGCTGCTGTAAACCAGCGGCGGTCCCACTGCCAAGATGTGGGTATTGCAACCACTGAGTGTCTATAAGGATATTTAACCAAGGGTATTACACACATGTCAGAACAAAACAGCACAGAGATGGCTTTCCAGATCCAACGCATTTACACCAAGGATATCTCATTCGAAGCGCCAAACGCTCCGCAGGTATTCCAGCAAGAATGGCAGCCAGAAGTTAAGCTCGATCTGGATACGGCTTCCAGCCACCTGGCAGACGACGTCTACGAAGTGGTACTGCGCGTTACCGTTACCGCCTCTCTGGGTGAAGAAACCGCATTCCTGTGTGAAGTTCAGCAGGCAGGTATCTTCTCCATCTCCGGTATCGAAGGCACGCAACTGGCACATTGCCTGGGTGCATACTGCCCGAACATTCTGTTCCCGTATGCGCGTGAGTGCATCACCAGCCTGGTTTCTCGCGGTACCTTCCCGCAGTTGAACCTGGCACCGGTAAACTTTGACGCACTGTTCATGAGCTATTTGCAGCAGCAGGCGGAAGGCGAAAGCGCTGAACCTCATCAGGATGCCTGATGAATACCGTCAATGCTTCAATGACTGTAATCGGTGCCGGCTCGTACGGCACCGCTTTAGCCATTACGCTGGCGCGTAACGGCCACCCGGTAGTGCTGTGGGGGCATAACCCCGAGCAGATCCAGATTATGCAGCGCGATCGCTGCAATCAGGCATTCCTTCCCGGCGTCCCTTTCCCCGATACCCTGTTGCTCGAAACCGATCTTGCTAGTGCATTAGCGGCCAGCCGTGATGTGCTGGTGGTGGTGCCTAGCCACGTGTTTGGTGACGTATTGCGTCAGCTGAAACCTCATCTGCGCCCGGATGCCCGCATCGTATGGGCGACCAAAGGTCTGGAAGCGGAAACGGGGCGGCTGTTGCAAGACGTGGCTCGTGAAGCTCTGGGGGATACCATCCCACTGGCGGTCGTTTCTGGGCCAACGTTTGCCAAAGAGCTGGCGGCCGGATTGCCAACGGCGATCGCCCTCGCCGCCACCGACGAGCAGTTTGCCGAAGATTTACAGCAGCTGCTGCACTGTGGCAAAAGCTTCCGCGTCTACAGCAACCCGGATTTCATCGGGGTACAGCTGGGTGGGGCGGTGAAAAACGTGATTGCCATCGGTGCCGGTATGTCTGACGGTATTGGTTTTGGTGCCAACGCGCGTACCGCATTGATCACTCGTGGCCTGGCGGAAATGAGCCGTCTCGGCTCGGCATTGGGTGCCGATCCTTCCACCTTTATGGGCATGGCTGGGTTGGGCGATCTGGTGTTGACCTGTACGGATAATCAATCGCGTAACCGTCGTTTCGGTATTATGCTGGGGCAAGGCAAGGGCGTGCAGGAAGCGCAGGATAGCATCGGCCAGGTGGTTGAAGGCTATCGCAATACCAAAGAGGTATTGGCGCTGGCGCAGCGCTTTGGCGTGGAAATGCCGATCACCGAACAGATCTATCAGGTGCTGTACTGTGATAAAAATGCCCGCGAGGCAGCGTTGACTCTGCTTGGGCGCACCAAGAAAGACGAAAAGCACAGTGCTTGACCTTGGCTGCGGTGCAGCAATGTATCGCGCCGCGACAATTTGATTAGGTTACCCTGCCGGGATCAGGCGGGGTAGTCTGTTTTGGCAGAGAGGAAGCGATGTCGTCAGAAGAGTTAGAACAGGTCTGGAGCAGCATTAAATCAGAGGCGAGAGCACTGGCAGATTGTGAACCGATGCTGGCTAGCTTTTTCCACGCGACCTTGCTCAAGCATGAAAATCTGGGCAGTGCGCTCAGCTATATTCTGGCGAACAAACTGGCCAATCCGATCATGCCGGCGATTGCCGTGCGTGAGGTGGTGGAAGATGCCTATCGTTCCGATGCTCAAATGATCGTCTCAGCGGCCCGCGATATTCTGGCGGTGCGGCTGCGCGACCCCGCAGTAGATAAATATTCAACGCCGCTGCTTTACCTGAAAGGTTTCCATGCCTTGCAGGCGTACCGCATCGGCCATTGGTTGTGGATGCAGGGCCGCCAGGCATTGGCGATCTACCTGCAAAATCAAATCTCGGTCGCCTTTGGGGTGGATATTCACCCGGCGGCCACCATCGGCTGCGGCATCATGCTCGACCACGCCACCGGCATTGTGATCGGTGAAACCGCCGTGGTAGAGAATAACGTCTCTATCCTGCAGTCGGTAACCCTGGGTGGGACAGGTAAAACCAGCGGCGATCGCCACCCTAAAATTCGCGAAGGCGTGATGATTGGCGCGGGGGCTAAAATCCTCGGTAATATCGAAGTGGGGAAAGGGGCCAAGATCGGTGCCGGTTCCGTGGTGCTACAGCCCGTGCCACCACATACCACCGCCGCAGGCGTGCCCGCACGTATTGTTGGCCGCCCAGAAAGCGATACGCCATCGATGGATATGAACCAGTACTTCAACGGTTCCAATCACGGGTTTGAGTATGGCGACGGTATCTGAATAGCTTTTCAGTCGTTATTGCTAATTATCTCTAATACCCACTAAACCCCTTGTGAACCGGCATGTGGAAACAAAATCACATACCGGTTTATCCCTGTGTGCCCCCTGAAGAAAGACATGAAAATTGCACTACAATGCAAGTTGCATTATAGTGCAATAGTGGCAAAGACACAGGGATGGAAAGATGTTTACAGTAATCTATCACTACGAAGCGGAAAAGGAATTGAAGGCGTTGCCCCCGACCGTTGCGGCAAAACTGTCCCGGATTATCAGCAAGCTTGAAAGTGATCCCCGACAACTGAGAGAACCAGATACAAAGCCCCTAGGTAATGGACTCTATGAGATCCGTTCCATGGGCAAAGATATCGCACGTGGCATGTGGGTTTATCAGAAGGGTGAGAGGATCTTTATGCTTAGAATTTTTATTAAAAAGACGCCAAAAACACCAAGAAATGAGATAGATCTGGCCATGCAGCGACTGGAGGAAATGATCAATGACAAAGTATAAAACACATTCGCAAGTTCAGGCCGAGATGATGGAAAACAGCGAGTTTAAGGCTGCGATTGAGGATGAAATGCGCAAAGAGCGTTTGCAGGCAACCTTGGCAGAGTGGCGAAATATCGCAGGACTTACTAGTGCACAAGTCGCAAAGGCAATGGGTGTGAATGCTTCAACAGTCAGCAGAATGGAAAACAACGTAACGAAATCGAGCGTTGAAACCATTGCTCGCTATGCAAAAGCTTGCGGTATTGATCATGTGACGATTTCCTTCTGATTAACGACAGCGTTATTTTCTCTCTCCGTGGAGCTGCGCCTTGAACCGCCTGACCGAAAAGCAGCTCCAGACTCTCTTGCTGCAAAAAAACCTCGCCAAGCAAACAGTCCCCGAAGTTTCATTAACTACGGCGCTGGCCGCTGCTTTCAAGACGATGATCCAGCAGGGCGAGTTCATCACCGGCCAACGTTTACCGGCCAGCCGTGCGTTGGCAGCCTCATTGCAGTTATCCCGAGGGACCATCGAGAACTGTTATACGGCGCTGGAAACCGAGGGATACGTCTGCAGAGAGGTGGGGCGGGGAAGCTTTGTCGCGCAAAGACAGCAACCTTTGCTGGGCCTGACTAGCGAGCACTCAGCTGCACCCTCTGGCGGCCAGGTCACATTGAGCCGGAGATCGTCACAGCATACCAGGCCTGAACCAGGCAACCTGTCCCAGCAGCGGGCATTTAGCCCGGGCATGCCTGAAACCCGTAATTTCCCGATCCATACTTGGCTCAGGCTATATCAGCAAACCGTCAAAGAAGAGGGGCTGTCTATCTCGGCGGGCAGCAACTTGCAGGGCAATATTCACCTGCGGGAGGCGATTTGCGATTTCCTGCTGGCCGAGCGGGGCGTGAAGGCGCAGGCCGATAGAATTCTGATTGTGAGCAGTACGCAGCAGTCGCTGTCTTTATGTGCGCAGGTCCTGGCGGATGCTGACGATAGCGTCTTTATCGAAAATCCGGGGTATACCGGTGCGATTAAGGCCTTTCGGGCGGCCCAGCTAACGCCTATCCCGATTACCGTGGATGAGCAGGGGATCTGTACCGACGAAATCATTCGCTCTCAGGTTAACGGCAAATTTGTCTATGTCACCCCTTCCAACCAATATCCGACCGGTCGAGCACTTTCGCTGGCCAGGCGGTTGGCATTGATTGAGGCGGCTAAAGCTCGGGATATGTGGATCATCGAAGATGACTACGACAGCGAGTTTCATTACCAAGGCATTGCAACGGCCTGTTTGCAGGGGTTAGACCCCCATCAGCGCACCATTTATATGGGCACCTTCAGTAAAACCCTGTTCCCGGATCTGCATGTGGCTTATATGGTGCTGCCAGCATCGCTGGTAAAACCCATGACCGCCGCACGAGCGAATACGGACAGCCAGGTTTCGGGGATCGCTCAGCGCACGCTGGCAAAATTCATTATGCAGGGACATTACCGAGAACATGTCCTGATGATGAAGAAAATATATTCATCCCGTGCGGCGCTGTTTATTAACGAGATCAACAAGCACTGCGGCTTAAAGGTGAAGGTTATAGTGCCTAACTGTGGCTTGCAAATACTCTGCCTGGTGGAAAGTAAACAGCTTGAGCAAGCTGTTGCCCATCATGCTTCTGAGTATAATTTAACTCTGAGAAGCGTTTCCGAGTTTTGTACTGCAGATATTCCCTTATCTGGCTGGTTGCTGGGCTTCGCGGCTCTGGACCCTATTGAGATAGCCTATAACGTCGAACAGTTTTCCCAGTTGCTAACGCGCTGTTTAAACGAGATGGATAATTAGCCGCTGAAATGGTCCGGTGTCTATAGCGGATTGGTCCATTAACCCCGCCCTATGGCATCGCCTATACTTGCGCCACTTTGAACATGCAGGGGTAGGACTATGTTGATGACTAAAAATGGCGTTACCATCAGGGAAATAATCGCTTCAGATAGAGTGGGTTGGGAACATCTGTGGCAGCAGTATCTGCACTTTTATCGTGCCGATGTCAGTGCCGAAATCACCGAAAAAACCTTTATCCGCCTGTGCCAAAAACAGGATTTGGTCGGTCTGGTCGCCGTTAACGATCAGGGGCAGATCCTCGGCTTTATGCATTTGGTTTATCACGCCTCGACCTGGAGTGATAAAAACTATTGTTATATTGAGGATCTGTTCGTTGATAAAAGCGCGCGGGGACAAAACGTGGCAGAGAGCTTATTTAATGAAGCTTATCAACAGGCGGAAGTGAGAGAGTCAAGCCGCGTTTACTGGATGACCCAGGAGTTTAACTCCTCTGCCCGTTCGCTGTACGATAAAATCGGCCAAAGAACCTCGTTTATTATTTATAGTAAAAAATAGTACGGCGTTAAAAAATAAGGCGACGGGGTTTAACCGTCGCCTGTTGATTATTCTAGATAAAACACTTCACGCAGCGGTGAGCTGACCGGGCTATGATCAGGATTGCTCGGCATCACATCGCCCATATGCTGCCACCAGCGCTGGCAGACGGCGGTGTTGGCCACTGCATCCCAACGTTCTTCAGATTCAATCTCCACATAGCCAAACAGCAGGTTGCGTGCTTCGTCCAGGAAGATGGAATAGTGGTGTGCACCGTGCTCCTTCAGCACCTGTTCCAGCTCTGGCCAGATCGGGTTGTGGCGCTGCTGGTATTCGGCGTGCGCATCCGGGTTTACCTGCATCACAAAAGCTTTACGGATCATGGGTTTTCCTTAAGGGTCACAGCGCGGCTAAATACAGCGCACGAACCTGTTCGCGATCTGCCGTGCGTGGGTTGCAAGGGGCGCATGGGTCAGCCAGTGCTTTATCCAACCAGCCTTCGATATCGGCTTCCTTGATACCCAGGGCCGAGAAACCTGCCGGGATACCCACGCGCAACGAAAGCGCGCGAATAGCGGTAATTGCCTGATGGCTAGCCTGTTCTTCGTTCATGCCTTGCGTGTCCTCCCCCATTGCCTGCGCAATACGGGCAAAGCGAGCCACGGCATTCTGGCGGTTAAACTCTTCGATTACCGGCAGCAGGATGGCATTGCAGACGCCATGCGGCAGATTGTGGGTCGCACCCGGCTGGTGAGCCAATGCGTGCACCAGGCCAAGCCCGGCGCTGTTGAACGCCATCCCCGCCAGGTATTGCCCATAGGCCATCATTTCCCGCGCCTGCAGGTTTTTGCCGTCATCTACAGCGGCAGGTAGCCAGGTGCTAATCAGGCGGATGGCTTCCAGTGCCGAGTGATCGGTCAGCGGGTGAGCGCCCACGGAAACATAGGCTTCCACCGCGTGGGTCAGCGCATCCATACCGGTGGCGGCGGTGACGCTAGCGGGAATATCCAACATCACCTGCGGGTCATCCACGGCGATGTCAGGGATGATGTTGGTGTCGATGATCACTTCTTTGACGTGGCGTTGGCTGTCGATGATCACCGCGTTGCTGGTCATCTCGGCTGCGGTGCCCGCAGTGGTATTGATGGCCACCAAGGCGACGCCTGGATGTTTGACTTTGCCAACGCCGGAATAGGCGGTAGAGGGGCCAGGGTTGCCGGTCAGGATTTTAATCGCCTTGGCGGTATCGATTGGGCTGCCGCCACCGAAGGCAATCAGATAGTCGCACTGCTGCTGTTTGAACGTTTGCCAGCCCTGTTGCACCAGTTCTTCAGTAGGGTTGGGAAACACCTCATTGAACATGGCATAAGGCAGCGCATGCTGCTGCATGGCGTTAAATAGGCCTTCCAGCAGGCCGAGCTCAACCAGTTGACCGTCTGTGACGATCAGCGCCTTACCCCATTGCTTCTGTGCCAGCAGCTTGACCATATCTTCAATGGCGCCGCAGCCGTGCAAACTGATTTTCGGTAATGCCAGCATGAAACTCATGATATTGCTCCTGAAATGAAAAACCGTTGTGATGCGTCCGCCGTAGCGGACGCAGGGCACCGATGTCTCAATCCTTGAGTGCGGCGGCCAGTGGCGTCACGCCGAAACGTTTGGCCAGCGCCGCCAGTTGGCTGCCGGAAATGGTTTGCTTCTTGCCCCCCATCGACAGCACTTTCACCATGATCTCGGCCGATTTTTCTGCGGTGTCGATCAGGCCGAAAGCGTCGTCCAACGTTGGGCCAGAGCCGAAAATGCCGTGGAATGGCCACAGCACCAGGCTGTGTTCCTGCATCTGTTCGGCGGTCTGGGTGCCGATGCCGTCAGTACCTGGCACCATCCAGGGCACGATGCCGATGCCGTCTGGGAACACCACCAGGCACTCGGTGCTGCCTTCCCACAGCAGGCGGGTGAAGCTGGCGTTGTCCAGTTCCTGCACAAAGCTCAGAGCGATCAGGTTGGTGGCATGGCAGTGCATGATGACGCGATCACGGCCAGAGGTGACGTTCATACGCACGATGTGCGACTGGAAATGAGCCGCCAGTTCCGAGGTCGGAAAACCTCCCTGCGAAAGCCCCCAGTGGATGTGGTAGGCGGTGCCGTTGTGGTTCAGTTGCAACAGCACCAGATTCTCTTGCGGTGCCAACTGCACGTTGCGGAAGAACTTGCCTGAACCGGTGACCAGGAACCAGCAGTTGGCCAGCTCGGTTGCCGGTTGCGTCAGCTCTACGCAGCGCGGCTCGGCCACGAAGTCGCTACGGAAAGGCTCAACATCTTCCGCCGAAAGCCGCAGGCTGACGTTGCCGCCGTTGCGCTCATCCCAGCCTTTGAGCCACATGTCGCTGGTGGCTTTGATCATGCCCTGGACGAACCAGGAAGAAACTATCTGTTGCATTGCTCTACCCTTAACGTTGGCTGAGGATCTGTTGTTCGTAATTGCGTACGTTGTTGAGCCAACTGGCATCGGCCGGGACATCGTTACGCTGGCAGTAGGTTTCCCACACGGCTTGCCATGGCAGGCATTTTTGCTCTTCCAGCAAGGCCAGGCGGGCAGTGTAATCGCCGCTCTCTTCGATCTTGCGCAGCATCTCGGTCGGCTCCAGCAGCGCACGCAGCAGGGCTTTCTTCATGTTGCGGGTGCCGATCACCCAGGCGGCGATGCGATTGATGGAGGCGTCGAAGAAGTCCAGGCCGATGTGGACGCGGTTGAACAGGTTGTTGCGCACGATCTCACCGGCGATGGCTTGTGTTTCGTCGTCCAGCAGCACTACGTGGTCACTGTCCCAGCGTACCGGGCGGCTAACGTGCAGCAGCAGGCGTGGTACATACAGCATGGCGCTGGAGATCTTGTCGGAGATCACTTCGGTTGGGTGGAAGTGGCCCGCATCCAGACAGAGTGCGGTCTGGCGGCTGGTGGCATAACCGAGATAAAACTCATTGGAACCCACGGTGTAGCTCTCTGCGCCAATCCCGAACAGCTTGCTTTCCACCGCGTCGATATGGTGTGCCGGGTCGAGTTTTTCGCTAATCACTTCGTCCAGCGCGCTTAATAGACGCTGGCGCGGTGCCAGGCGATCGATCGGCGTATCTTTCATACCGTCCGGGATCCAGATGTTCATCACCGAAGGCGTACCGAGCTGTTCGCCAAAATAGGCCGACACGCGGCGGCTGGCCTGGCAATGTTCAATCCAGAACTGACGGATTTCCGGGTTGGCGTGTGACAGCGTAAAACCGTCGGCGCTCAGCGGGTGCGAGAAGCATGACGGGTTGAAATCCAGCCCCAACTGGTGCTGTTTGGCCCACTCCACCCAGTTTTTAAAATGGCGGGGTTCAATGTTGTTACGGGCTACTGGCGTCTCAGACTCCAGATAGATCGCGTGCAGGTTCAGGCGTTTTGGGCCAGGGATCAGTGCCAGAGCCTGTTCCAGATCGGCTCGCAGCTCTTTGGCATTGCGTGCTTTGCCCGGGTAGTTGCCGGTGGCCTGAATGCCGCCGGTCAGGGAGCCTTCCGGATTTTCGAACCCGGCAACGTCATCTCCTTGCCAGCAGTGCATTGACACCGGCAGGGTCTCCATAGCGTTTATCGCGGCTTCAACGTCCACGCCAACGGCAGCAAAGCGCTGTTTTGCCAGTTCCCAAGCTTGATCGATCGAGCTTTTCATATGCAAAGTTCCTTAGGTAATTGACTCAACGACTGAAATTGCGACCAGTGGGCGGCAAAGTCTGGATTGTCGCGAGGGGTAAAGTGTTGTAATGGGAAGTTTCGTGCCACGATGCGGCGGAATTGCCCAATGTCGCTGACGGCGTCCAAGGCCATCAACTGGCAGCCGACGTTGCCCAGGGTTGAGGCTTCGATTGGCCCGGCGCTGATGGCCAGCCCGCAGGCATCGGCACACAGCTGATTAAGAAAATGGTTCTGGCTGCCGCCGCCGACGATATGCAGGTGGCTGAGCGGGCGGCCGTGCATCGTCGCCAACTCCTGTGCGACCTGGCGGTAGAGCATGGCGAGGCTGTCGAAAATACAACGCACCAGTTGGGCTGCGGTTTCCGGCACCGGCATCCCGCGCTCGCGGCAGTTGTCCTGAATGGTTTGGCACATGTTGGCCGGGTTGATAAAGCGATCGTCATTGGGGTTAACCAATGAACGGCAGGCTGGCTGTTGGGCCGCTTGAGCGATCAGGGCAGGCAGATCGCTGATGTTCAATTCCTGAGTCGCGCGTTGCAGCAGCCACAGGCCCATGATGTTTTTCAGCACCCGATAGTCCGTTGCGCCGCCCTCATTGGTGATATTGGCCGCCAATGATGCCGGGTGAACCACCGGGATTGGGCTTTCGATGCCCATCAGCGACCAGGTGCCGGAGCTGAGATAGGCGGCATTGGCATCTTGCAATGGCGTAGCAAGTACCGCGCTGGCGGTGTCGTGCGTTGCCACGGCAATCACCGGGATCTGCTGACCACTGGCGCTGGTCCAATAGCCCACACGGTTGCCTGGAGGTGTCGGTTTGCCAAACCAGCTGGCAGGTACCCCGGCCCAGGCCAACAGTTCCTCATCCCATTGATCGCTTTCAATATTCAGCAGCTGGGTGGTGCTGGCATTGGTGTATTCCCAATTCAGCTCCCCCGTCAGGCGAAAGTGCAGGTAATCCGGGATCAGCAGCAGGTGAGCCACGCGATCTACCAGTTCTGGCTGCTGTTCGCGCAGGGCACGCAGCTGGTACAGCGTATTGAAAGGCAGGAATTGAATGCCGGTGCGTTGATAGATATTGCTGCGGCCCAAATCCTGCTGGGCTGTTGCCATCAGCCCCTGGGTGCGGGCATCACGGTAGGAAACGGCCTGGCCGACCCGCTCACCTTGGGCATCCAACAGCACAAAATCCACGCCCCAGGTATCGATGCCGATGCTATCAAGGCGAATGCCTTCTGCATCAAGCTGCGCCAGCGCCTGACGGATGTTGCCTTCCAGCGCATCCAGATCCCAGCAGTCTTGCCCTGCCCGGTGCTGCAAACGGTTGGTGAAGCGGCTGACTTCACGCAGCTTGAGTTGTTGCTGCTCTGGTTGATAGCTCGCCAGCATCACACGTCCACTGGAGGCTCCAAGGTCGATGGCGACAGTATTGCGAATAGTCATGAGAGAAAGCCCGTGATTGCTTGATGCGAGCAGTGTAGGAAGTTGCCGCTGCCCGGGCCTTCTCGCCACTGCCAACGCCAGAGGGGGATTGGCAAAATGGCAAAGGTAAAGGTGAAGTAGCTCACAGTTTACGACTCGGGCCGGTTTTCGCCCGGTTGTGACCTTGTACGCATTTCTCAACATTGCTACGGCTTTCTTAAAAAACGCGCAGCTTTAGCGTGCTTTTCGGTCAAAACCTTAAGGTTTGTTACCGGACGCTTCTCTTACTATCGATTACCGACGTTGCGCGGTAATCCCGCCGCGCCAAAGCTCCGGGGGGCAAGATGAACCTATTGCACAGTAGTGATTTTTTCCCTTCCTGCAGCGCGCCCGTGGTGATCGAACCCCGCGAGCCGCAGCAGGCTTTTCCAGAACATCATCATGATTTTTACGAAATTGTGATTGTCGAACAGGGGGCGGGGGTGCATGTGTTTAATGGCAACCCCTATACCCTTAACAGCGGTTGCGTCTGTTTTGTGCGCGATCACGATCGCCACCTGTTTGAACAGACCGACGGCCTGATCCTGACCAATATTCTGTTCCGGGCGCCGGACGCTTTCCGCTTTGTTTCAGGCGTGGAGCAGTTCCTGCCGCGCGAGGCCGATGGTGTATATCCGGCCCATTGGCGCATCAGCCAGCAGGTGTTGCAACAGGTCAAGGGGTTGATTGCGCAGCTCGCGGCGGCACCTGCAGGTGAGCGGCCAGAAGAGATAGCGCTGCATGAAAGCGTATTTATGCAGCTGTTGGTGCAGCTGTGGCAGGGCTGTCTGGCCCGGCAGGGGGACGATCAGGAGGGGCGTTTGCATCAGCTGTTGGACTGGCTCCAGGGCCACTATGCTGAATCGATCGAATGGTCCGAGCTGGCCGATCGCTTTGCCATCCCGCTGCGTACGCTGCACCGGCAGCTGAAACAGCACACCAACATGACGCCACAGCGCTACCTGACCCACCTGCGTTTGTTACAGGCGCGCCATATGCTGTGCCACAGCGATAGCAGCATCACTGATATCGCTTTTCGCTGTGGTTTCGGCGACAGCAACCATTTTTCGACCCTGTTCAAGCGTGAGTTTACCTGCCCCCCCGTGCGCTACGTGGCATGCGCTAGCGACGCGAAAATCACGACTACGTCAATTTTCCTCGCCGTGGGTTCGGCAATAATGCCCAGTCGTGCCAAATAGGAAGGGTGTGAGATGAGGGAGACATTACTGTTAGAGAGCCGCGATTATCTGCCCTCTGTACAGATGCCGGTGGCCGTGGCGGAGCGCTATCCCCAGATGGGATTTGCCACGCATACTCACCAGTTTTGCGAGATTGTGATCGTTTGGCGTGGCAATGGCCTACACGTGCTGAACGATCGCCCTTACCGGATCACCTGCGGGGATATTTTTTATATCCGTGCCAGCGATTGCCACAGCTACGAGTCGGTACACGATCTGGTGCTGGATAACATCATCTATTGCCCGGATCGCCTGCGGTTGAATGCCCAGTGGGAAAGCCTGCTGCCGCCGTTTGATACCTCCAGCGAGCGCTACTGGCGGCTCTCTACCCAAGGCATGGCGCAGGCCCGGCCGATTATCGCCCAGCTTTCGCAGGAGAGCCGTAAAACCGATTCGTTATCTATCCAGTTGACCGAAGCCTTACTGCTACAGTTGGCGATCGTGCTCAAACGCTATCGCTATGCGGTGGATTGCGTGCACATGTTGCCGGACGGGGAACAGTTGGACTTGTTGATGGCGGCGTTGCAAAGCGGCATCGACGGCGACTTTGATCTGCCGGCATTTTGCCAGCAGCATCAGTTGACTGAGCGGGCGCTGAAGCTACTGTTCCGCCAGCAAACCGGTATGACCATCAACCACTATTTGCGCCAGATCCGTTTATGCCAGGCCAAGCGTCTGCTACGCCGCAGCGAATACCGCATCAGCGATATTGCCGCCCGATGCGGGTTTGAAGACAGTAACTACTTTTCCGTGGTGTTCACGCGCGAGGCCGGAATGACCCCGCGCGAGTATCGCCAACGGTTTATTGCCTAGGGGCTAGGCGATCCGGTTTGTGCGAATATGCAGTACCTGAGCGAGCTTTTCCAGCCGATCGCCCTGGTGGCCAATACCGATAGCGCAGTGGTGGGCAGGGCCAGCCAATGACCACTCACGGGTAAAGGTTCTGGCATCCAGGCTGAAACGGTAGCGACTGTTGGTATTGCCGATATCCAACGTTTCCCCCGCCACCGAGAGCCCCTCGGCATACTGCAACACGACGTCGCCGTTACGCTCCTCAACCACCGATAAGAAGGTGACCGGGCCGTTCTTCACCGACATCTGAATCGAAACGCCACATCCCGGCTTGCCGTGATACACCGGCAGCGGCACCAGGCGTACATCGCCTTCTGCCATCAGCGGATGCGCAGGCCCATCGTGGCCCCATAGCACGGCGTCATCCTCGAATTCGATGCCGTAAGGCTCAGAGAAGGATCCACCTGCTCCCAGCAGGGCGAAGATTTTCATGGCGATCGCGTTTTTGACTTCGTACTCACCAGCGATCGGGATGCCTTTTTGGGTCAGCAGAGTATTACCTGCAATCACCGACGTAACGATATTCTCGTAATCATTGCCGTTGTGCCCTTCGTAGTAATAGGCCATTGCGCCCAGCCCATGCCGTTCTACCAGCCGATCCAGCGCGCAGGCGGTATGCGCAGCGCGTTGCAATTCGGCCTCTGAACAGAGCTCGTCGACCACAAATGTGTTGTGCATTTCATCCCGCTTAAGCTGGATTTGCGCTGTGGTGCTTTGTTGGCGCAGAGCGTTCAGCTCGCACATTTCCAGCGGTTTGAAACGCACACCAAGCTGGGCGGAGAGGTTGGTCAGATTGCTGTAGACGTCGATCATCCCGTCGTAATAGTGGCCGAGCAGGCCGATCTGCGTGGTGCTTAACGCATTACGCAGTGCGAAAGCGGTCAGCCAGTTGTCCAACTCCTGCCAGACCTGTGGATCGCCCTGTAACGCCCCCACCAGCAGTTGGTACTCGATCCCGGCGCGATTAAATACGTTGGCCAATTCGGGAGCACTACACGCCTGGCAGTGGGCAAGCCATTCGCCGGTGCGATCGCCACGATCTGCCATGGCGCGTATTTTCTGGTAGGGCAAACCGGCCTCGGGTTGCAAGGCTAATACCAACACCGGTTTACCCAAGGCTTGCACCAGCGGCAATACGGTGGCACTAAGCGCGTAGGTGCTGATGTAAAGCACCACCACATCTACCGGCTGGTGGCGAGCCTCTGCCAGCAACGCATCGGCGGCAGCGACCGAATCCACCAGCCCGCCACGCTGAACCCGATGGCCGTTGGAAAGGCGTTCGGCGATCTGTTCGAGGTAGCCTTCAAGCCGGGGCTTAAGGCCGCTAAACTGCGGCCAGTAAGTGTCAAGCCCGATACCAAACAGCAAAATATTCAACGGACTGTTCATTTTTCGCTCCTCAAGACGCCATGCCCAAGCCCACAATGTTGGCAGCCAGGATGATCACCAGGCAACCGAGGCACAGCACTGCCACCGGCTTTCTGGTCCCGCATTTCCACTCTTTCAGCAGTAGCCCGACGATGCCGCCGCACAGCACGTAGAAGCTCATGTGCAGCATCCAGCTCATGTAGTCGTACTGTGCCGGGATTTTGGCGTGGCCCCAGGCGTAGAAGAAGAATTGCAGATACCACATCAATCCAGCCAGCATGGAGAACAATACGTTGGCGACCAGCAGCTTTTTCGGCAGTGAGAAATCGGCTTTCACCGAGATATTTTTCAGGGTGGCCAGGCGGATCAGGCAGTAGCCCAGGTTGATCAGCGCGCCGCCGCCCATAATCACCACATAGCTTGGCAGAGCAACATACAACGGATCGATGCCCAGTGCTCCGGCGGCTTCATGCATCGGTTTGGCCGCGTCCATGGCGAAGGACATACCGGCGGAGAAAATGCCGCACATCACCGCCAGCGCCAGCCCCTTCTTGAGGCTGAATTCCTCGGCGCGGATGCCCATGGCCCGCTCTTTCAGCAAGCCCGCATAGCTGACGATCACTACGCCGACCAACGCCACAAATACCCCAACCAGCGACAGGCGACCACCGGCAGTGCCGAACAGTAATTCAAAGCGGCCCTGCAACAGCGGCGTCATCAATGTGCCTATGATCAACGTGATGCCGATGGCGATACCAATCCCCATCGACATGCCGAGATAGCGCATGGTCAGGCCATAGTTGATATTACCGATCCCCCACATGGCGCCAAACAGGAACACCGGCAGCAGGGTGGCGGCGCTGAATGAGCCGTAATACTGCCAAAAATCGGGTAGTAGCATATAGCTGATGGCCCAGGGAAGGATCAGCCAGGAAACGAAACCGCCGATCGACCACATGGTTTCCCAAGACCAGTTTTTGACCTGTTTGAATGGCGCGTAGAAGCAGGCCGCACTGGCCGCCCCTACCAGGTGCCAGAGTATCCCTAGCAGAATGGCGTTGTTCATCTTGTTATCCTTGTTGTTGTTGGCGTGGTGACGTAGAGCGCAGAGACCACGGATGAACAGGGAGTCTAAAGAGACACTAGGAAAGGAACCTTCGGTTGGCTGCCGGTTGCCGGGAGAGCATGGCAAAATTCAGCGGGTGCGGGTGTTGACGATCACAAATTTGGCAGGGCGGCGATGGGGCGATGTCTGGCTGGCAGGCGATCGCCCAATAGGGGTTACTCTTTAAGCAGTGCGCCCGCATAACCCAGTTGGCGCCAGGCTTCGTAAACCACCACCGAGACGGCGTTGGACAAGTTCATGCTGCGGCTTTGGGCCTGCATGGGAATACGGATCTTCTGCTGTGCGGGCAAGGCATCCAGAATGCTGGCGGGCAGGCCACGGGTTTCCGGGCCAAACAGCAGATAGTCGCCAGCCTGATAGCTGACGGCGCTATGTGCCGGTGTGCCTTTGGTGGTAAGGGCAAACAGCCGCTGTGGATTTTCGCTGGCGAGGAAGGCGGCGTAGTCGGCATGGCGCTTGATGCAGGCAAATTCATGATAATCCAACCCGGCACGGCGCAGGCGTTTGTCGTCCCACGGGAAGCCCATAGGTTCGGTCAGATGCAGTTGGAAACCGGTGTTGGCACACAGGCGAATGATGTTGCCGGTGTTCGGCGGAATTTCAGGTTCAAATAAAACGATATTCAGCATGTAAAAAGCCCCTCATGACGAGGGGCGCAGAATAGCAAAATCTTTGGGTGCTGGCGATTAACGCTGATGCAGCGGCAACCATAACACCAGACGCAGGCCACCCAACGGGCTGTCTTCCGCTTTCACCCAGCCGCGATGCTGATTGACGGCGGATTCGACGATTGCCAAGCCCAACCCGGTGCCGCCGGATTGGCGATCGCGTGCTTCATCGGTGCGATAGAACGGCCGGAAAATCTGCTCACGATCTTCCGGGCTGACGCCTGGGCCATCATCGTCCACCACGATGGTGGTCCCCTGATTATCGGCGCTGAATGCCACCGCGATGCGCGTATTGGAATAACGCAGGGCATTACGCACAATATTCTCCAGCGCACTGTCTAGGGCACCTGCGTTGCCGTAAATCGTCCATGGGCCTGGAGGGGAGGTGACCTCCAGCTGCTTGCCCATCTGTTCGGCTTCGAAACTGGCGTTATCCAGCACGTCGGCCCACAGTTCGTTGGCCTTCAGCAGTTCGCGCACCAGCTCGCTTTTCTGTTGGCCACGGGATAGCAACAGCAGATCGTTAATCATCGAATCCAGCCGTTGGGCTTCGGTTTCGATACGCGCCAGTTCATGGCCTTCACCGTGGCGGCGGCGCATCAGGGCGGTTGCCAGCTGCAGACGCGTTAACGGGGTACGCAATTCGTGGGAGATATCGGAGATCAGCCGTTGCTGGGCCGTCATCATCCTTTCGAGCGCGCTGATCATCTGGTTGAAGCTGGCCCCGGTGGCAAGGAATTCCTGCGGCCCGGCTTCCAGCTCAGGGTGTTGCTTAAGGTTGCCACGTGCTACATCATCGGCGGCGTTTTTCAACTTACGCGCCGGTTTGGCCAGGCTCCAGGCCAGCCACAGCAACAGCGGGGCGCTGATTAACATGGTGACGATCAGCAGCAGCAGCGGCCGGTCGAACATCAGGTTGATAAAATCGGACTGCGAACTGTTGGCTGGGCGGATCAGGTACAGCTGATAGTTGTCTTCACCATCGCGCACCGAGAACGGGCCAACCAGCTCGACGCGGCCATATTTTTTCTTTTGCGGTTGGTCGGAGTTGTCCGACTGGCCGATAAAGTTGCGCACGATCTGCATTTCGTTGCGCTGCGCGCCGATCACTCGCCCTTCGCTGGTAACCAACAACAGGCGCTGGCCCGGCGGTGCCCATTTTTCGATGGCGCGGAACAGGCGGCGCCACCACATCAGGTCGTTGGCCGGATCGTTTTGCAGTTCGGCTTCGACATGCTGTTCCAGCATCAACCCCTGCCGCTGTTCGCTTTCCAGCAGCGTGGTCATTTGGCGGGAGTCGAGTTTGGGCACCATCAACACCAACATCAGCACCAGGGCCAATGTGAACCAGAAAATGGCGAAGATGCGTGCCGTCAAGCTGTTGATCATGCTGCAGATACCATCAGATAGCCCCGTCCGCGCAGGGTTTTGAACCAAGGATGCCCATCTTTGCGGTCCGGCAGTTTGCGCCGCAGGTTGGAGATATGCATATCAATGGCGCGATCGAACGGCGTCAGGCGTTTGCCCAGCACTTCCTGGCTGAGGAGTTCACGGGAAACTACCTGGCCGAGATGCTGTGCCAGCAGATAGAGCAGGGTAAATTCGGTGCCCGTCAGATCCAGCACTTGCCCGTCGAAGCTGGCTTCCTGGCGGCCGGGATTCAGCTGCAAGCCGTCAACGTCTAGCGTAGGTGCGCTGGTATCCACATTCTGCTGCTGTTCGCTCCAGTTGGAACGGCGCAGAATGGCCCGGATGCGGGCAACCAGTTCGCGATCGTTAAAGGGTTTTGCCAGGTAGTCGTCCGCACCTAGTTCAAGGCCAAGTACCCGGTCCAATTCGCTGCCGCGAGCGGTTAGCATGATCACCGGCGTCTGGTGGTGCTGACGCAATTCTTTCAGCGTATCGATACCGTTTTTCTTCGGCATCATGATATCGAGCAACAGCAGATCGATGGAGCTGTCCAGTAACGACAACGCCTGTTCACCGTCGTGAGCCACGACGATGTTAAAGCCTTCCATTTCAAGCAGTTCTTTCAGTAGCGAGGTGAGCTCGCGGTCGTCGTCAACTAACAGAATTTTGTGCATATGTGATTTACCTCCTGACGCAAAATACGTCATCAACTGTTGCTATTCCATGACTTTACGTAGTTTTACATGCCCTGACGCATGTTTGCAGGTGCAGCGATACACTGCTCCTCGTTGATTCGCAAAGTGAGAAAGCTCGAGGAGTAAAAATGGTTAAGGTGACCGCAGTAGTTATGGCATCAATTTTGGCAATAGGTTCTACCGCTGCCTTTGCTGCTGATACTACACCGGAAACTGTCCAACCTCCTGCTAATGATGCACTGTTGAGAGCGCTTGGCCAGAATCACATGTTCGACGGCGTTCGCTTGACCGAACAGCAACGCCAGCAAATGCGCGATTTGATGCGCCAGGCCCGTTACGATTTGCCTGGTGTTAATGTAGACGAAGTGGAAACCATGCATAAGCTGGTCACCGCAGATAAATTTGATGAAGCCGCCGTGCAGGCCCAGGCGGAAAAAATGGCTCAGGAACAGGTTAAGCGCCAGGTCGAAATGGCCCGGGTACGCAACCAAATGTATAACCTGCTGACGCCAGAGCAAAAAAGTGTTTTAGACCAGAAGCATCAGCAGCGTGTGCAGCTGATGAAGCAACAGATTTCTGGTTTGCAGCAAACTTCTGCCCAGAAGTTGAGTATGACTGAGTAATCCCCTGTTTTTCCTTGCCATAGACACCATCCCTGTCTTCCCCCTCATGATGAGGGGGTTTTTTTTCATTTCGATAAAATAAATTCGATTAAAAAACAATGAATTAATTTTTTACTAAAAGGTTTCGGATTTTTAAAAACCATTGAGTGTGGACACTATGTGGACGCGCCTTCAAACCTGGATAACTTATGGATACTTATCTAGGGACAGCGACATTACTGCACATTTTGCCAGATTTTTTTGCTTAACTGACAAGCATCCCGTAATGATGGCGGGACTTTTTTTACCCCGCATTCCGTTATACTGAAGCCCATAAACTTTGGTTGGGGTTTTTTATGGAACAGCAATACGCGCGGCTGGTGCAGTCCGCTGCTTTAGCCGCCACCGGAATGGCCTCCGTTCTACTGTTGATCAAGATCGTTGCCTGGTATCTCACCGGTTCGGTCAGCCTGTTGGCGGCGTTGGTGGATTCGTTGGTGGATATTGCCGCATCGTTAACCAACCTGCTGGTGGTGCGCTACTCGTTGCAGCCGGCTGATGAAGAGCATACGTTCGGTCACGGCAAGGCCGAGTCGCTGGCGGCGCTGGCGCAAAGCATGTTTATCTCCGGTTCTGCCCTGTTCCTGTTCTTGACCGGCTTCCAGCATCTGTATTCCCCGCAGCCCCTGAATTCGCCGGGTATTGGGATAGCTGTAACTATCATTGCGTTGATTAGCACTCTCATCCTGGTGACCTATCAGCGCTGGGTAGTCAGAAAAACGCGCAGCCAGGCGGTACGGGCCGATATGCTGCATTATCAGTCAGATGTGATGATGAATGGTGCTATTTTGATAGCACTTGGGCTAAGCTGGTATGGATTTCACCGTGC
The DNA here is from genome assembly GCF_003668775.1 of Serratia sp. 3ACOL1. Lineage (NCBI taxonomy): Bacteria > Pseudomonadati > Pseudomonadota > Gammaproteobacteria > Enterobacterales > Yersiniaceae > Serratia > Serratia sp. 3ACOL1. The sequence goes on from NZ_CP033055.1 coordinate 4,598,056, forward strand.
GGATGCGCTGTTTGCCCTGGGTATTGGGGTCTATATTCTCTATAGCGCGCTGCGTATGGGGTACGAGGCGGTGCAGTCCCTGCTGGACCGCGCCTTGCCGGATGAAGAGCGTCAGGCAATTATCGATGTGGTATCGTCTTGGCCGGGTGTGAAAGGTGCGCACGATCTGCGTACGCGGCAGTCCGGGCCAACGCGGTTTATCCAGTTGCATCTGGAAATGGAAGACAACCTGCCGTTGATGCAGGCGCATATTCTGGCAGAACAGGTGGAGCAGGCATTGTTGCATCGTTTCCCTGGGGCCGACGTGATTATTCACCAGGATCCCTGTTCTGTTGTTCCTCAGGGCCGACAGGGGCATTGGGAACTATAATCAACAGACATAGGTCAATGTTGGGTGGATTGAGAAATCACGGTGTTAGCACGCCGTGCCATGTGAAGTTTTTTCCTTGATGTTGCGTGACCTGAATCAATTCAGCTGGGTGTTTTTGTTATAATATCCAGCAATAAAAGCCGTAAAGCTGGTTTTGCGCCGTTGGAGAGATACCCGGTGAGTCGGCGAATACAGAATTCTTAAGAAATTGCATCTACAGTTCAGAGGTAGTCATGATCAAGAAAATCGGTGTACTGACAAGTGGCGGTGACGCCCCAGGTATGAACGCTGCCATTCGTGGCGTTGTGCGTGCCGCGCTCACAGAAGGTCTGGAAGTATTTGGTATTTACGATGGCTACCTTGGTTTGTACGAAGATCGCATGGAGCAATTAGACCGCTATAGCGTGTCTGACATGATCAATCGCGGCGGCACCTTCCTGGGTTCAGCGCGTTTTCCAGAGTTCAGGGATGACAGTGTGCGCGCCAAGGCGATTGAAAACCTGAAAAACCGCGGCATTGATGCGCTGGTGGTCATCGGCGGTGACGGTTCCTACATGGGGGCGAAGCGCCTGACTGAAGAGGGTTTCCCTTGCATCGGTTTGCCTGGCACCATCGATAACGACGTTGCAGGCACCGACTACACCATCGGTTACTTCACCGCGTTGGAAACCGTGGTGGAAGCGATTGACCGCCTGCGCGACACCTCTTCATCACACCAACGTATCTCTATCGTAGAAGTGATGGGGCGTTACTGTGGCGACCTGACCCTGGCGGCGGCCATTGCCGGTGGTTGTGAATTTATCGTCCTGCCGGAAATCGAATTCAGCCGTGACGATCTGGTTGACGAAATTAAAGCTGGTATCGCCAAAGGTAAAAAGCACGCCATCGTGGCGATCACCGAGCATATCTGTGATATCGACGAACTGGCACGCCATATCGAGCAGGAAACCAAGCGTGAAACCCGTGCGACCGTATTGGGCCACATCCAGCGTGGTGGTTCACCGGTTGCCTACGACCGTATTCTGGCTTCCCGCATGGGCGCGTACTCCATCGACCTGCTGCTGCAAGGTTACGGTGGCCGCTGCGTAGGGATCCAGAACGAGAAGATGGTGCACCACGACATCGTTGACGCGATCGAAAACATGAAGCGTCCGTTCAAAGGTGACTGGTTGGAAACGGCGAAAAAGCTGTACTAATCTGCCCCTGATGCTGCTAAGCGGGCGCGGTATATAAGGCGCTCCTACGGGCGAACATGCTCGCCTCTACAAGTTCAGCCGCATTGGCACTTGGTCATCAATCTGGAGCCTCCGTTTTGGAGGCTCAGATTGATGACAAAGTCCTGGCCGTGAGGCCAGGACTTTGATCTAATAAGGTCAGTGCAAAAAACGGACTGACTGCCATGCTCAAAGAACCTTCTCCCCATCAGTACCAGTTTGAAACCATTACCCTTGATGAACTGGTTCCCGAAGACCATCTGGTCCGTAAAATCGATGCCGCCATTGATTTTGAATTTATCCGCGATGCCGTTGCTCACCTTTATTGCCCCGATAATGGCAGACCCGCAATCGACCCCGTTCGCCTGATTAAAATGATGCTGTTGGGCTACCTCTTCGGTGTCCCCTCAGAGCGCCGTCTGGTCAAGGAAATCCAGGTCAATGTCGCTTACCGCTGGTTCCTGCGTATGGGGCTGACCGAGAAGGTCCCCGACGCCTCAACCCTGAGCCAGAACCGCATTCGTCGCTTCAACAACAGCGATGTCTTCCAGCAGATTTTTGACCATATCGTGTTACAGGCTCTGGGTCAGGGGATGGCAAACGGACGTGTGCTCTACACCGACAGCACCCACCTGAAAGCCGATGCCAACCCGCGCAAGGCCGTGAATGAACTGCGCCCTGAAGGCGTCAGTGAATACTTCACACAGTTGAATGATGCCGTGGAGGCCGACAGGAAGAAACGCGAAAAAAAGCCGCTGCCCGCCGCAAGAAAAACAACCAAAAACGACGCCGTTAAAAACACCAAAGTCAGCATCACCGACCCAGAAAGCGGCTTTATGCACCGGGACAACAAGCCAAAGGGCTTCTTCTATCTGGACCACCGCACGGTGGACGGCAAGCACGGCATCATCATGGATACCCATGTCACGCCGGGCAATGTGCACGATAGCCAGCCGTTCATTGGCAGGCTGGCACGGCAGGTGGAGCGGTTCAACCTTGATACGGTCGCCGTGGGTGTGGATGCGGGTTATTTTACCTCGGCGGTGTGCCATCTGACGCAGGAGATGAGTATCGCGTTGGTACCGGGTTATCGCAGGCCACACAAAGGGCTGAATGACTTCCAGAAAAAGCACTTCAGGTATGACGAGGCGCGTGATGTGTATGTGTGTCCGGCGGAGGAACTCCTGATATACGGCACAACGGACCGCAACGGCTATCGGCATTATCGTTCAGAGCCGGCAGTGTGCCAGCGGTGCGAGCAGAGAGGGCAATGCACGCAGAACAGCAAAGCACAGAAAACGATAACGCGGCACGTATGGGAAGGGGCGAAAGAGGAAGCGAACAGGTTGCGACTGACGAAATGGGGCAAGAAGGTGTATGCGCGGCGCAAAGAAACGGTTGAAAGAAGCTTCGCGGATGCGAAACAGCACCATGGGCATCGATATGCGCGGTTCCGCGGTCTGTCGAAAGTGCAGATGCAGTGTCTGCTTGCGGCGACAGCGCAAAATATGAAGAAGATGGCGCTGCTGGCGCTTCTTAATGCTGTTTATAAGTGGCTGAAAGGGCTTATGGAAGGACAGGAGCCCCATAGAGGCACTCAGAAAAAGCAAAAAGCAGTGTGGTGTGAAAATATCGCGATCGCGACCTACGGTCGCTAAAAACAACGAACCCCATCAAAATAATGGGGTTCGTCATCAGTCTGAGCCTCCGTTTTGGAGGCTTTTTTTTGTCTGTTATCGCTATATTCCAGAATGGTCTAGTACCACATTTTTTATTCTTTAATTGTGAGGGAAGTTTCTGGCAGGCTTTGATGCTAAATCAACCGCTTGAGGTTGCGTCATTTTCTGGGGGAACGGCAATGCAAAAATGGGGTGTGGGTCTGACTTTACTGCTGTTGGCATCGGGTGCCATGGCGAAAGATATTCAACTGCTGAACGTCTCATACGATCCAACGCGTGAGTTCTACCAGGAATATAACACGGCGTTTGGTAAGTATTGGCAGCAGCAGACCGGCGATAAGGTTACCGTGCGTCAGTCACACGGCGGTTCCGGCAAGCAGGCGACCTCGGTGATTAACGGCATCGAAGCGGACGTGGTCACGCTGGCGTTGGCATACGACGTGGACGCCATTGCAGAACGTGGTCGTATTGATAAAGCGTGGATCAAGCGCCTGCCAGACAACTCAGCACCTTATACCTCGACCATCGTTTTCCTGGTGCGTAAGGGCAACCCAAAACAGATCCATGATTGGGCTGACCTGGTGAAGCCCGGCGTATCGGTTATTACACCGAACCCGAAAACCTCTGGCGGTGCCCGTTGGAATTATCTGGCTGCCTGGGGCTATGCTCTGCACCAGAACGGTGGTGATAAAGCCAAGGCTCAGGAGTTCGTCAAAGAGCTGTACCGCAATGTGGAAGTGTTGGATTCCGGCGCACGTGGCGCAACCAATACCTTCGTTGAGCGCGGCATCGGTGATGTGCTGATCGCTTGGGAAAACGAAGCCTTGCTGGCAGAGAAAGAGCTGGGTAAAGACAAGTTTGAAATCATCACTCCGAGCGAATCCATTCTGGCCGAACCGACGGTATCGGTGGTGGATAAGGTCGTTGATAAGCGTGGCACCCGTGATGTGGCCACGGCTTACCTGAAGTATCTGTATTCACCGGAAGGCCAGACTATTGCGGCCAACAACTACTACCGTCCGCGTGATGCAGCCGTTGCTGCCAAATTCGCCGAGCAGTTCCCAAAACTGAAGCTGTTCACCGTGGATGATACCTTTGGTGGCTGGACTGAAGCGCAGAAGGTGCACTTTGCCACTGGCGGGATCTTTGACGAAATCAGCAAGCGCTGATCGCTAATTTTTGGCCATAAAAAACCCCGGCTTGCCGGGGTTTTGTTATTTCAGGCCGGATAAAATCAGGCTTTTTTCGCTTGGGCAGCGGCTTTGACGATCACGGCGAAAGCGTCAGCTTTCAGTGATGCGCCGCCAACCAGCGCGCCGTCGATGTCTGGCTGAGCAAACAACTCTGCGGCGTTCTTATCGTTCACGGAACCGCCGTACTGGATGATCACTTCGGCTGCTACCGCAGCATCTTGCTTGGCGATATGGTCACGGATAAATTTGTGCACTGCCTGAGCTTGCGCTGGGGTGGCAGATTTACCGGTACCGATAGCCCACACTGGCTCATAAGCGATGACGGTGCCTTTGAACGCTTCAGCGCCCTGGGTTTTCAGCACGGCGTCGATCTGGCGCGCACAAACTTCTTCGGTTTTACCCGCTTCGTTTTCTGCTTCGGTTTCACCGATGCACAGCACTGGGATCAGGCCAGCGGCTTTCAGCACGGCAAATTTCTCTGCGATCGCTGCGTCGGTTTCTTTGTGATAGGTACGGCGCTCTGAGTGGCCGATGATGATGTATTCAGCACCTACGTCTTTGAGCATGGTGGCAGAAACTTCACCGGTGAAGGCGCCAGACAGGTTGATGTCGACGTTCTGTGCGCCCAGAGCGATGCGGCTGCCACCCAGCTCGTGCTTGGCCAGATCCAGATACATGACTGGAGGTGCGATGGCAACGCCACAACCGTCAACGCTGCTCAGTTCTTTACGCAAGGCGGCGATCAGTTCGTTAACCATGTGAACGCTGCCGTTAAGCTTCCAGTTACCCATTACTAATGGATGACGCATGTGTTTTCCTCCAAAAAGGGGACGCGAGAGTCTAAATGACAACTGCCGGACTGGCAGTTTACCTGCCCAACAGTATAGAGATGAATCAGTGCAAAGGCTTTGCTTTTTGTCATTAATTGCTGGGGTATCAGGGTTCAGATAGCGTTAGCTTAATCGGTTCAACGGCGAAGGTTACCCCCTTATCGCCGTTATCTGCCACCACATAGCGTATTGCCCCGACCTGTTGCTGGTAGAAGTAGGAGCCTTTGCCTTTTTCCAGCAGGTTGTTCACCTTGATAATGCTTTCTTCCACGGTGAGTGCCGGTTCAAACTGACGGCTCAGGGCCGCCATGTAGTTCACCGCGATGGCTTTGGCCGCTTTTTCTTCGCCATCCTGCAACAGCAAATGGGTAAGTTGCATGGTTTTAATCTTACCGGTGCCCTTTTCCAACGCGGTAGAGGCGTACAGGTTTTCGTTAATCTTACTGGCCGCGCGGGTCAGCAAAGGAGAGTCATCCTCTCTGGAGGGGACGACGCGAAACTCACCAATCGGCAGCGTTGGGTTGTCGCGGTTGTATTTTTCGCGAAATTGCACCACCGTCAGATCGAAGGTGGGCGCGCCAGCCAGCAAGTAGGGGGCGTTCGCCGGGGCTTCGGTAGGCGTATCCGGTGGATCGGCCCAGGCACTGCCGATGGGGAAGCACAGGCAGGCTATAACGATGATTTTTTTCAGCATGGTATACGGCATCGGTAACAAAGATGACTCCGATTAAAACGATAACCCGGGGGAATTGTCAAAAATTCCGCGTGATTGTCGTTTGCTGACGCAAGGCGGTGCGATGGTCTGCGTTTTTCCGGGGCTAGCTCAACCCGGTATGGCCTATGTTACACTGCGGCGCAGAATATGGGCAGGCCAAGAGTGCATGAATCGATGAGCTTACAGCAATGGTGTTTTTCCTTTAAGGGCCGCATCGGGCGGCGCGACTTCTGGATCTGGATGGCAGTCTGGGTGGTGCTGATGGCAGTGGCTTTCACGCTGGCCAACTACGATGTGGTGGCGATCCAGACCATCGCCTTTTGCATTGTGGCGCTGTTGTGGCCAACGGCGGCGGTGCTGGTCAAGCGCCTGCACGATCGTAATAAAAAGGGTTGGTGGGCGTTGCTTTTGATCCTGGCGTGGATATTGGCGGCAGGTAATTGGCAGATGTTGGCGCCGGTCTGGCAATGGGGCGTGGGGCGTTTTATTCCAACGCTGATTGTGGTGATGATGGCGATCGATCTGGGGGCTTTTCTTGGCACTCCTGGGGATAACCGATTCGGGCCAGAGGCCGAACCGGTAAAATTCCGCTGAACTACCAGTAATGCTCGCTGGTGATATGGCCCGGCTTACGGCGCAGATGTTTGCGCATCTGGTACTTCTCTTTCAGCGTTTGCTGGGTATCTCGCACCATCTGCGGGTTGCCGCACAGCATCACATGGCTGGTTTCGGCATCCAGGGTCAAACCAACTGCCGCTTCCAGTCGGCCGTCTTCCAGCAGAGCAGGAACGCGCCCGGTCAATGAGCCAGCCACCTCTTCGCGGCTGACCACGGTTTGAATGCGTAGTTTGCCGTTAAAACGCTGTTGCAGCTGCTGCATCAGTGGCAGGTAGCTGAGATCGCGAGCAAATCGTGCAGCGTGCACCAGCACCAGGTTGTTGAAGCGCTCCAGATCTTTGCCTTCTTGCAGGATCGACAGATAAGGGCCGATGGCGGTGCCGGTCGCCAACATCCATAGGGTGTCGCAGTCTGGCACTTCTTCGAGCACAAAGAATCCGGCGGCTTCTTTGGTGACCATCACCTCCGCTCCGGGCTGCAACTGATGGAGGCTTGGGCTGAGTTTTCCTTCTGGCACTGTGACCAGATAAAACTCCAGGTTGGGATCGCTGGGGGCATTAACATAAGAATAGGCGCGCTGAACGCGCTCACCGCCTATTTCTAGTGACAGCTTGGCAAACTGCCCGGCGGTGAAACTGTCGATCGGGGCATTGACGGTGATGCTGAACAAGCCATCGGTCCAATGTTGTACCCCTGTCACTTTGCCATTAACCCATTCAGCCATACTTTTAACGCTCCCGTGGTCGGATCAAATAAGCACAATGTCGTGAGCCGGAGATGGCATGCGCGGTACGTTCTATCCGGTAGCCTTTACCAAACAGGCGATGGAACAGCTGCAGTTCGGAGTTGCACAGGTTGCTGCAAGTATGGGCCGCCACGCCGATCGGACAGTGGTTTTCCACCAGCAACATGCCCTGCGGGCTTTCCAACAGTTCCGCCATATAGCCGTCACGCTGGCGTAGGTTAACCAGGCGGTTGAGCTTGCTGAGATGGTCTTCTTCCTCTGCCAGCTCATCGGCGTACCGGTGATAGAGTTTATCCTCGCGCGCCCGGATCAGCTTTTCTATGCCTTCGGCACCGAACAGCTCATGTGCAGACTCCAGCAGGATCGCCGAAAGCCGATCGTGTCCGTCGGCAAACTGGGCATGGCCCTGTTGGGTCAAAGACCAGTAACGCGTCGGGCGGCCTACTTTGGCGCGCGTTTCCTCGTAGCAAACCAGCTCACGTTGTTCAAGGGATTGCAGATGCTGGCGGATCCCCATCGGCGTGATTTCCAGCCGCTCTGCCAGCATTTTGGCAGAATGAGGACCCAAGGTTTTTAACTGCAATAAAATCAGCTCTGGTGTTTTCATAAAACCCAAATCCCTGTGGCGGTATCTTATTTCAAGTTGATGGAAATAATTATCGATTAAGTGTTAAAGCTAATCTGATGCAAGTTTATCATTTTTAACTCTTTCCCGTTATGACAACAGATACGTACAGTTTCATTTACGAGACTGGTAGCGATAGGTGCCAGTGTGACGGCGATCTATATTTGCCCGAAACTCGCTAAAAAAATCAGATTTGTTAGCTTATGCGACGCTGAGAAGCTGCTCTGTGGTTCCCCCTGGGATATTAGGCGGGGTTGAGTGTCGCAAGACTGAATAAGTTAATGAAGATAATGAGAAAAGTTGAGAACTTCCACCTGCTGGTGATGCTGATCCTGCTGGTTGCCGTCGGTCAGATGGCGCAAACCATTTATGTACCTATCATCGCCGATATTGCCCGCGATCTCTCGGTGCCCTCCGGCTCCGTGCAGCGCGTTATGGCGGCTTATCTGCTGACCTACGGCTTCTCGCAGCTGATCTACGGACCGCTTTCCGATCGCATTGGCCGCCGCCCGGTGATCCTGGCTGGCATGATGATTTTCCTGCTTGGTGCCTTGGGCGCTTTGCTGGCCAACAGCCTATCGATGTTGGTAGCCGCCAGCGCGGTTCAGGGTATGGGCACCGGCGTGGCGGGCGTGATGGCCAGAACCATGCCGCGCGATCTGTATGCAGGCACTTCCCTACGTTATGCCAATAGCCTGCTGAATATGGGCATTCTGGTCAGCCCGCTGTTGGCTCCGGTGATTGGCGGGGGATTGGCGATGATGTTTGGCTGGCGGGCTTGTTATGGCTTCCTGCTGGTGTTGTGCGCCGGTGTAGCGTTTGCCATGTTCCGCTGGTTGCCGGAAACCCGGCCGCAGCAAACGGAAAAACGCCGTATGCTTTCCAGCTTCCGCCAACTGCTGGCGGACGGCACCTTCAGCTGCTATCTGGTGATGTTGATCGGTGCTCTGGCCGGTATCGCCGTCTTTGAAGCCAGCTGTGGCGTGTTGATGGGCGGAGTGTTGGGCCTGAGCGGTTTGACCGTCAGTATCCTGTTTATCTTGCCGATCCCGGCGGCGTTCTTTGGTGCCTGGTATGCCGGGCGTGACGGCAAATCCTTCCACAGCCTGATGTGGCATTCGGTGATCAGTTGCCTGTTGGCCGGGCTGATGATGTGGATCCCTGGTTGGTTCGGGGTGATGAATATCTGGACGCTGATCGTGCCTGCGGCGTTGTTCTTCTTCGGTGCCGGGATGCTATTCCCCTTGGCGACCACCGGTGCGATGGAGCCGTTCCCTTATCTGGCCGGGGCGGCGGGTGCCCTGGTGGGCGGCATGCAGAATATGGGGTCTGGCCTGGCAACCTGGCTGTCAGCCATGCTGCCACAAACCGGGCAGTTCAGCCTTGGCTTGCTGATGTTTGCCATGGCGTTGTTGATTTTGCTGTGCTGGTGGCCGCTATCGAGCCGTATGCAGCATCAGGGACATACCGCCTGATAGAGACGGGGCGCGCTCTGCGCCCCTAGGCGTTAAAGCAGGAATTCGTGCAGCGCTGCGTCTTTGCGATCCAGATAGTGGGTCGAACGGATGCGGCGGATAGTGCGCGATTTGCCCCGAATTAACAGGGTTTCGGTGGTGGCCATATTGCCTTTGCGGCTTATGCCCTCCAGCAGATCGCCCTTGGTGATGCCGGTTGCGGCAAAGATCACGTTATCGTTGCGCGCCATTTCATCCAGCACCAACACCTTACCGGCTTCGATGCCCATTTCTTTACAGCGGGCCAGCTCCTGCTCGCCAATACGGCGATTATCTTCGTTATCCCCTTTGACCTGATGGCGAGCCAGCAGGCGGGCTTGCATATCACCATCCAGCGCCCGGATCACCGCAGCGGAGATCACGCCTTCCGGTGCGCCACCGATGCCGTACATCACATCCACTTCGCTTTCCGGCATACAGGTCAGGATCGACGCGGCGACATCACCGTCGGGAATAGCGAAAACCTTCACCCCGAGCTGCTGCATTTCTGCGATCACCGCATCGTGGCGTGGTTTAGCCAACGTGATCACCGTTAGCTCCGTCAGTGGCTTGCCTAGGCAGGCAGCGATGTTGTTCAGGTTGGTGGCTAGCGGCAAGTTGAGATCGATCACTCCACGCGCCTGCGGGCCGACGACCAGTTTTTCCATGTACATATCAGGAGCGTGCAAGAAGGTGCCACGATCGCCTACCGCCAGGACCGCCAGCGCATTGGATTGCCCCATTGCGGTCATGCGTGTGCCTTCGATGGGATCGACGGCAATATCCACCGCATCGCCTAGCCCGGTACCGACGTTTTCGCCGATATACAGCATCGGGGCTTCATCAATCTCACCTTCACCGATCACGATCCGGCCATCAATATCCACCCTGTTGAGCATAATGCGCATGGCATTGACGGCAGCACCGTCGGCGGCGTTTTTGTCGCCGCGTCCCAACCATTTATAACCCGCAAGTGCGGCGGCTTCGGTAACGCGGGAAAATTCGATGGCTAATTCACGTTTCATGGCAAACCTGTCAGTGAGAAAAGGGAAGAAAATATCGGCAAAGTTTACCACAGGGGGGAGGTGGCAGGGCGAGGCAAAAAAAACGCTGCCCGAAGGCAGCGCTGTTGCAGGGTAAAACGAATCAGTCGTGATCTTCCCAGGCTTGCGCACGAGCCACGGCCTTTTTCCAGCCGCTGTAACGGAAATTACGCTCGGTAGTTTCGATACCCGGACGGAATTCACGCTCGATGTTGGCTTTGCTCTTCACTTCATCCAGATCGCTCCAGTAGCCAATCGCCAGCCCGGCCAGATAGGCCGCGCCCAACGCCGTCACTTCACGCACCTCAGGACGCTCAACACGGGTGCCGAGGATATCGGACTGGAACTGCATCAGGAAGTTGTTGGCTACCGCACCACCGTCCACACGCAGCGATTGCAGACGGGTATTGGCATCGGCCTGCATAGCATCCAGCACGTCGCGGGTCTGGTAGGCGATAGACTCCAGCGTGGCGCGGATGATGTGGTTGCTGTTGACGCCGCGGGTCAGGCCGAAGATAGCGCCACGGGCATACGGGTCCCAGTAGGGGGCACCCAGGCCGGTAAAGGCGGGCACCACGTAGACGCCATTGCTGTCTTTGACCTTGGTGGCGAAGTATTCGGAGTCGGCGGCATCGCTGATCAGTTTCAGCTCGTCGCGCAGCCACTGGATAGAGGCACCGCCAATAAACACCGCACCTTCCAGCGCATAGTTCACTTCGCCGCGTGGGCCGCAGGCGATGGTGGTCAGCAAGCCGTGGCTGGAGCGTACTGCCTCTTTGCCGGTATTCATCAACAGGAAGCAGCCGGTGCCGTAGGTGTTTTTCGCCATACCCGGCTGGACGCAGAGTTGGCCATACAGCGCCGCCTGCTGGTCACCGGCGATCCCGGCGATAGGAATACGCGTCCCGCCTTTACCCCCGATGTTGGTCTGGCCATACACTTCGGAAGAAGGACGGACTGCTGGCAGCATGGCGCGTGGGATGTCCAGCGCTTCCAGCATCCGATCGTCCCAGTCCAGCTCATGGATGTTGAACATCATGGTACGCGAGGCGTTGGTGTAGTCGGTCACGTGAACCCGCCCTTGGGTCATCTTCCACACCAGCCAGGTGTCGACGGTACCAAACAGCAGTTCACCGCGCTTGGCACGTTCGCGCGCGCCTTCGACGTGGTCAAGGATCCATTTGACCTTGGTACCCGAGAAGTAAGGGTCAACCACCAGGCCGGTATTGTGGCGGATATACTCTTCCAGGCCATCACGCTTGAGTTTTTCGCAGATGTCGGCAGTACGACGGCACTGCCAGACGATCGCGTTATAAATCGGTTTACCGGTCTCTTTTTCCCAGACGATGGTGGTTTCACGCTGGTTGGTAATGCCGATCCCGGCGATTTGGTCAGAACTGATATCGGCCTTGGCCAGCACTTCGACCAAGGTGGAACTTTGTGAGGACCAGATTTCCATCGGGTCGTGCTCTACCCAGCCGGCCTTCGGGTAGATCTGCGTAAATTCACGCTGTGAAACCGCAACAATATTGGCATCGTGATCGAGCACTACGGCACGTGAACTGGTGGTTCCCTGGTCGAGGGCGACAATGTATTTTTTTTCGGTTGTCATAATTTTGAGTCCTACTGTGGTTAACCGTTTAAAGCCGTGCCAATCACGCTTTACGTTGTTCTGGTTTAGTGGCGGGTTGCTCTTCCTCGAAGCAAACGTCACAAGGCAGATGGCGACCGATCAGCGCGCGATAACCAAAGGCGCCCAAACCTGCACCGACGATAGGGCCGAAGATAGGCACCAGGAAGTAAGGGATGTCGCGAGCGCCGGTGAAGGCCACGTTGCCCCAGCCCGCCAGGTAGGCGAACAGTTTCGGGCCAAAGTCACGCGCTGGGTTCAGTGCAAAGCCGGTTAATGGTCCCATAGAGGCACCGATGACGGCAATCAGAATACCGATCAACAGCGGTGCCAGCGGGCCGCGTGGAATGCCGTTGCCGTCGTCTGTCAGCGCCAGGATCAGGCACATCAGGATGGCGGTGATCACGGTTTCTACCAAGAAGGCCTGGCCGACGGAGATATGTGCGTTGGGATAAGTCGAGAAAATGCCGGCCAATTCGAGGCTTTCGTTGCTGCCACGCACCATCTGGTGGGCGGCTTCAAAATCGAAGAACAGACTGTAATACAGCCCGTAGACCAGTGCTGCCGCGCAAAAGGCACCCGCAATCTGCGCAACGATGTAAGGGAGTACTTTGCGTCCATCAAAGCAGGCGAACAGCCACAGCGCGAGCGTGACGGCCGGGTTCAGGTGAGCACCGGAAATGGCGGCGGTCAGATAGATGGCCATCGCCACCCCCAGGCCCCAAATGATGCTGATTTCCCACTGGCCGAAGCTGGCACCTGCCAGTTTCAGCGCTGCCACACAGCCTACGCCAAAGAAAATCAACAGACCGGTGCCGAGGAATTCAGCGATGCACTGGCCTTTTAAGGTCGGACTGATGGTTTGGCTCATAATATTATTGTCCTGCAGACGACGGTTATAGGTTATCTAGGCTTGGCGCGTTGGCGTTTTGGCCTTGAGCTACAGAGTTTTTCTTCACGTCCTCTTATCGGTTGAGGATGTGATGTAAATTTATCGTTAACGAGCATAAACGAGAAATAGCGAAATCAAAATGTGTGTACTTCGTCATAAAATTGAGCGAATTCGCGTTGTTCGGTGTTCTTTCTGCGCCATAAAACGGTGATCTGACCAGTTATTTTGTCTCTATTTGTTAACAACCCTGCCGTTTGGCAGCGGTGACTTTCAGCTTTGACCGATAGCCAGGGTAGGAAAATTGCAACAGAGTGCGCGTTGGGTCGGTATGTTGCTAGACACTGGGGGGCTGGCTACTTACAATCGTTTTTATTGCGGGAAAGGTTTTATCGAAACAGGCGCTGGGCCTGTTGGTTACGCGAGCATATTCGCAGTCGCTGCAGCTAAGGTTGCGGCGCTACTTATGGATGTACGCCTTGCTATCATGAGGGGACTGAAGAATGTCATTTGAAGTATTTGAAAAACTGGAAGCAAAAGTTCAGCAGGCGATCGATACCATCACGCTGTTGCAGATGGAAATTGAAGAGCTGAAAGAGAAAAACAATTCCCTGTCTCAGGAAGTTCAGAGCGCTGCGGGTAACCACGAGTCACTGGTCCGTGAAAACCAGCAGCTGAAAGAAGAGCAGCACGTGTGGCAAGATCGCCTGCGCGCATTGCTGGGTAAAATGGAAGAAGTCTGATCCATTAGCACCAACGAAAAGGGCGCCTCAGGCGCCCTTTGTCATTTTCTGCGGTTACTCGATATCGAGCGGGTCTTCAGAAAGGATGATGCCGGTGTTGTCGGCATACAGATGATCGCCAGAGAAGAAGGTCACACCGCCAAAATTCACGCGGATATCACTTTCGCCTATCGCTTCGCTGGTGGCTCCTACCGGGATCGCTGCCATCGCCTGAATGCCGATGTCCAGTTCTTCCAGATCGTCCACCTGGCGCACCGCACCGTAAACCACGATGCCTTCCCATTCGTTCTGAGTCGCCAGACGGGCCAGCTCCGCGTCGATCAGGGCACGGCGTACCGAGCCGCCGCCGTCGATCACTAACACGCGGCCACGGCCGTTTTCTTCGAGCAGTTCAAACAGCAGGCCGTTATCCTCGAAGCATTTCACCGTAGTGATTTGCCCGCCAAATGAAGTACGCCCGCCAAAGTTGGAGAACAGAGGCTCAACTACGTTGACCTCTTCCTGATAGATATCGCAAAGTTCGGAAGTATCGTATTTCATAGGATTTTACGTCTGTTTGCCGCTGGAATAACCAGTATATCCCTTTATTCGCCCCGTTGGCAAAATCATCAGTGCCAGGATGCGTTCTGGTACGCAAGTCTCAACTAACTGAGCACTACGCCAATAGCAAACAGCACGTTGGCGAGCAAGGCGGCCTTGACCATATGTTCCAGCATCGGACGCATACCGACGGCCGTAGGGTCACGTAAGACACGCATACCGTGGCGATACAGAAACGGGATGGCCAGCACAAACAGCCAGCCCCACAGGCTGTGCAGGTTAAGCAGGGTGAACAGGGCAAAGCAGACCACGGCGGCGATCAGCAGCGTTGCGTGGTAATAGCGCGCATTCTGTGGGCCAAGGCGGACGGCCAGGGTATTTTTGCCGTTAGCGCGGTCACTTTCGATATCGCGCAGATTATTGATGTTCAACACCGCCGCCGCGAGCAGGCCACAGGCGGTGGCTGGCAACATCACGACGCTATCGAAAGTGTGAGTCTGTAGATAGTAGGTGCCTGCCACGCTGAGCCAGCCGAAAAACACCAATACCGAAATATCGCCCAGCCCCAGATAACCGTAAGGTTTGGTGCCCACTGTATAGGTAATGGCCGCGATAATCGCTAGCCCGCCCAGCACCAGGAAGCCCACTACATCGCTAGGTTTTTCACAGGCGACGGCGATTAGCCAGCAACCGGAAATGGCGATCAGCACCACCGTCAGCATCAAGGCCCGTTTCATCTGGCTTTGAGTGATCATGCCCTTTTGCATGCCGCGCAACGGACCGATACGGTCTTCTTTATCGCTGCCTTTTACCGCATCGCCGTAATCATTGGCCAGGTTGGAGAGGATCTGCAGCAGACCTGCGGTCAGCAGAGCCAACAGCGCCACGCCGGGCTTCAGGCTGCCCTGCCAGGCCGCGATCGCGGAACCGACAACGATGGAGGCAAAGGCCAATGGCAGGGTTCGTGGTCGTAAACTTTCCAGCCAGGCTCTGGCCGGGGTGGTGGTGGTTGATGAGCTCATATTTCGCTTCAGTAAGTCAAAAGACGGTGTCCGTTAAAAATAAATGTGGGAGGCAATGCCTCCCACAAAGATAACTGACAGGACAGTGATAGAGCGATTATAGGATAAAACGACTCAGATCTTCATCCGCTACCAGTTCATCCAGATGATTGCGCACGTATTCCGCGTCAATTGTAATGGATTGGCCGCCAATTTCACTCGCATCGTACGAAATATCTTCCATCAGACGCTCCAGTACGGTGTGCAAACGACGTGCGCCGATGTTTTCGGTGCTTTCGTTAACCTGCCAGGCGGCTTCAGCGATGCGGCGGATACCGTCAGCGGTGAAATCGATAGTGACGCCTTCGGTAGCCATCAACGCTTTGTACTGCTCGGTAAGCGATGCGCTTGGCTCGGTCAGGATACGTTCAAAATCTTCCGTGGTCAGCGCTTGCAGCTCAACGCGGATTGGCAGACGGCCTTGCAGTTCCGGGATCAGGTCGGAAGGGCTGGCCGTCTGGAACGCGCCAGAGGCGATAAACAGAATGTGATCGGTTTTCACCATGCCGTGCTTGGTTGATACCGTACAGCCTTCCACCAACGGCAGCAGGTCGCGTTGGACGCCCTCGCGGGACACGTCCGGGCCGGAGCTCTGGCCGCTGCGCTTACAGATTTTGTCGATCTCATCGATAAACACGATACCGTGCTGCTCAACGGCTTCCACCGCCTGCTCTTTCAGCTCTTCCGGGTTTACCAGCTTGGCCGCTTCTTCTTCGATCAGCAGCTTGAAGGCTTCCTTGATCTTCACTTTACGCGGTTTCTGCTTCTGCCCACCGAGGTTTTGGAACATCGATTGCAACTGGTTGGTCATCTCTTCCATGCCCGGAGGAGCCATGATTTCCACGCCCATCGGGGCCGAAGCCAGATCGATTTCGATTTCTTTATCGTCCAGCTGACCTTCACGCAGTTTCTTACGGAATGCCTGGCGAGCGGCAGAAGGTTCATTCTGCTCTTCTGCCTGGCCCCAGTTGTTCTTGGCCGGTGGGATCAGCACGTCGAGAATGCGTTCTTCTGCCATCTCTTCCGCACGGGTGCGGTTTTTCTCGATCGATTGCAGACGCACCATTTTCACGGCGGCATCGGTCAGATCGCGGATGATAGAGTCCACTTCTTTACCTACATAGCCTACTTCGGTGAACTTGGTGGCTTCTACCTTGATGAAGGGAGCGTTGGCCAGTTTAGCCAGACGACGGGCGATCTCGGTTTTACCGACGCCGGTTGGGCCGATCATCAGAATATTTTTTGGGGTCACTTCGTGACGCAGCATCTCGTTGAGCTGCATCCGGCGCCAGCGGTTGCGCAGGGCAATGGCGACAGCACGTTTGGCTTTGTTTTGGCCGATGATGTAGCTGTCCAGTTCGCTGACGATCTCGCGCGGGGTCATTTCAGACATGGTATTCGATCCTTACGCTTTGGAAGGCAATTCTTCAATGGTGTGACAATGGTTGGTGTAAATACAGATGTCGCCGGCGATGGTCAGGGATTTCTCCACGATTTCGCGGGCGCTCATTTCGGTATTTTCCAACAGCGCGCGGGCGGCCGACTGGGCATAAGGGCCACCGGAGCCGATCGCAATCAAATCATTTTCTGGCTGAATCACGTCACCGTTACCGGTGATGATCAGCGAGGCATTCTCATCGGCTACCGCCAGCAGGGCTTCCAGCTTGCGTAGCATGCGGTCGGTACGCCAGTCTTTCGCCAGCTCAACGGCCGCTTTCACCAGATGGCCCTGGTGCATCTCCAGCTTGCGCTCGAACAGTTCGAACAGGGTAAAAGCGTCAGCCGTACCCCCGGCGAAACCGGCAATCACTTTGTCGTTATACAGGCGACGGACTTTTTTGACGTTGCCCTTCATTACCGTGTTGCCCAGTGTGGCCTGGCCATCGCCACCGATCACTACCTGGCCGTTGCGGCGTACGCTTACAATTGTTGTCACGAGCAGACCCTCGTTGCGGACGGAAAGAAGTCCCCGCAGCCTCTGCGTTGGCAGAGACTACGAGGCATATTGAGACTATAGATGGGGGGAGATTGACGCTTTTCAACCCCCGACGGAGAGGGGAATGCAACTTGACATGCCAATGCCCTTCAGGCGCGACAAGGTTTTGTCTGCTGCGGCGCGGCTGCTGTATGGGCCGAGCATCACTCGATTCCAGCCACCGCCTGCGGTGACCCGGCTTTCAACCCCTTCAAACGCCAGTTGTGCCCGTACCGACTCGGCCTGATCGGCTGCGCGGAACGAACCACATTGCACCATCCACTTCTGCTTCGACTCAGGTTTGGTTTCCGGCTTGGCCGCTTCCGTTTTTACTTCTTGTTTCACTTCAGGCTGACGGGTCTGCACTGGCGGAGTCACGGCCTGTGGTTTTGGTTGCTGTACCTGCGGCTTCGGCTGCTGTACCGGTTGCTGCTGCACGGGTGCTGCGCCGTTGTTGAACGGGTTGCGAGGCTGAGTGACCTGCTGTTGCTGCACCGGTGGTGCTATCTGCTGCTGTACCTGTTGTTGCCGCCCACCGTTACGCAGCTGTGAAGGATCGTTGTAAGGCACTTCAGACAGCTGCGTTGGGCGCTGCTGCATATCAGCCTGCATCTGCTCCAGCAATTGGCGCTGTTCGTCGGTCAACTGAGTTTTGGAATTGACCTCTCCCCCGGCCGTTGGCTCGGTAGGTGTCTTGACGCCGATCTGGCGGTTCTCCAGCTCTTTGATGTAACGCCAACGCTCTTCCGGCTTCGGTGGCAGACCGTTGCCCGGGCGTGTGCCATGCGTAGGCAACATCGGTGTTTCATCCGGTTTGTTGTGGGTAATGAAATAAAGACCACCGATAAAGACAACCAGAATGGCGACGGCAAGCGCCACCACGGTTTTGGATACCTTTGGAGAACTGCGTTTTTTACGGCTGGGGGTCTTGCGCCGCGCTGCTCCTGAGCGCCCGCGGCCTACATAGTCTCTCTGTGCCACTATAATTCCGCTGTGTCGTGATGAGGTTAAAACCTATCCTCTAGCTATTTTATCGGCCATTTTGCATCAGCTTACTGCCCTGTAGGTGTAGGCAGGCTCCGGGGAGCGGTTCTGGCAAAATGACCACAACAATAATCATTACGCCGGTTTGGCCGGCGCTGGGTCTGCCATGTTACTTAACCCGAAAATATTTGACTAGCGTTTAGGGGCCGCGGTGCTGCCTCTGATGATCAGTTCACTGTCCAGTAGCCGGGAACCGCTGTTCACGGTTTGCCCATGCAACTGTTCCAGCAGCAGCAACATTGCCTGCTGGCCAATCTGGAAGCGGGGCTGTGCCACGGTGGTCAGCGGTGGATCGCAATACTGTGCCAGCTTGATATCGTCAAAGCCGACAATCGACAGATCCTGCGGTACCCGCAAGCCCAGCTTTTTCGCCTGGGACAATACGCCGATTGCCATGACGTCGCTGTGACAAAAGACCGCCGTTGGCGGTTTCGGTAGCGCCATCAGTGAGGCTAACGCCTGCGCACCGGCTTCGTAGGTGAAGTCACCCCGGGTAATATAGCTGCTTTCGACGGTAATGCCATTACGGCGTAGCGCCTGAATGTAGCCTTGCAACCGATAATGGCTCAGCGGCATCTGCTCTGGTCCGGCGATACAGGCGATCTGTTTATGGCCAAGCTGGTGCAGATAATGTACGGCTTCAAACGCGGCGGTCAGGTTGTCGATATGCACCGTTGGCAGTTCCAGCTCCGGTGCAAACTCGTTGGCCATCACCATTGGGGGCAGGTTGCGCTGCTCTTCCTTGCTGGCGTCGAAAGGCAGGTTAGAGCCGAGCAGCAGCATGCCATCAATTTGTTTGGTGATGATCAGGTTAACGAAGGTGCGTTCCTGCTGGTTCTGCTGCGCACAGTCGCCGATCAGGACCAGATAACCCTGCTGCGCTGCCGTTTGCTCGATCCCCTGGATCACGTCGGCGAAAAACGGATCGCAGATGTCCGGGACGATCACCAGGATAGTGCGGGATTCATTGCGTTTGATATTGCGTGTCAGGGCATGAGGGGAGTAACCCACGGCCAGCACGGCCTGTTCTACTTTCTGGCGCGTTGGCGTTGACACCTTTTCCGGATTCATCAGCGCACGCGACACGGTTGCCGTGGAAACGCCGGCCATTTCGGCAACGTCTTTCATGGTCGCCATGGGTAATTCTTGCTTGTGTTCCAACGCCTTTCTCCTTGCGTCAGCACCCGGCTAACGCGGTTACTTCAGTTTGCTCACAAATTCTGGCATGCAGTGGTGGTGGTGTTATTTTTAGCGTCATCCACATTCAAGCATTCCATTGCCTGGCTGAAAAAATGCCTTCACCGACATTCTAAACAGATTACGGGCCGCTTTTGTTACCTAATTTGCATGAAAAGTGTGACGCAGGAAGGTTTTTTCGTGTTCGCTCGCAAATTGTGGTGTAAACGTTTGCTTTTTACCGTGGAATTAAGAATTTTCTCAATCAACTATCAATGGGATCAACGTCTAACGTCCATTTAACTTTACGCGCCTGAGGCAGGGTGCCAATCAATGGCAACGTGCTTTTTATCAGGTGCTGTAACAGTTTTCTGGACGGGTGCTGCAACAACAGTTGCCAGCGGAAGCGACCCCCGCGTTTGGGTTGCAGGGCCGGAACCGGGCCCATGACCCACAGCGAATCATCCCTCAGCGGGCTGGCTTCCAACAGATTGCGTAGCTGCTGTAAGAACAGCGGTGCCTGCTGGTTATCGTGATCTTCCGAACGCACGATGATGTGGCTGGTGTAGGGCGGCAGGAAGACGCTGTTACGCTCGGCCAGGGTTTGCTTGGCAAAGGCGTCGTAGCCCTGTTGCAGCAGGATTTGCAGTAACGGATGTTCCGGGTGATGAGTTTGCAGCAGCACTTCACCCTGTTTACCTGCCCTGCCGGCACGGCCTGAAACCTGAGTATAAAGCTGGGCAAAACGCTCGGCAGAACGGAAATCGGCGGAGAATAGCGCGCCGTCCACGTCGAGCAATGCCACCAGGGTGACATCCGGGAAGTGGTGGCCTTTGGCCAGCATTTGCGTGCCGATCAGGATACGCGGGCCGCCACGGTGAATATCGGCCAGATGCTGTTCCAGTGACCCCTTGCGGCTGGTGGTATCGCGATCGATACGGGTAATGGCGGTTTCCGGGAACAAGGGAGCCAGTTCATTCTCCAACTGTTCGGTACCGACGCCGACGGAAACCAGGTTGGTGGTACCGCACTGCGGGCACTGATGTGGCACCGGGCGCTGGCTGTCGCAGTGGTGGCAGCGTAGCTGGCGTTGATGCTGGTGGAACGTATAGTAATGGTCGCAGCGCTGGCATTCGGCGATCCAACCACACTCATGGCACAGCAGCGCGGGGGCATAGCCACGGCGGTTAAGAAACAGGATCACCTGATTGCCGTTCTTCAGGTGGTGCTGCATGCTTTTCAGCAGGGGCTGAGAGAGCCCGACCTTCAGCGGCAGGCCTTTCAAATCGATCAGATGTTGGTTGGCCGGTTTGGCGTTGCCCGCCCGCTGGGTCAGTTTGAGCTGACGGTACTTACCTAACTGCACGTTGTGCAGTGTTTCCAGCGCTGGTGTTGCCGAGCCCATCACCAGCGGGATGTTTTCGGCGTGAGCGCGGAACACCGCCAGATCGCGAGCGTGATAGCGCCAGCCTTCCTGCTGTTTATAGGAGCTGTCGTGTTCTTCGTCGATGATGATCACCCCAAGGCGCGAGAAGGGGGTGAACAATGCCGAACGGGTGCCGATCACAATGGCGGCTTCACCGCTGCGCGCGCGCAGCCAAACGGCCAGCCGTTCGCTGTCGTTCAGGCCGGAGTGCAGGACTTCTACCGGCGCGTTGAAGCGTTCGCGAAAGCGAGCGATGGTCTGCGGGGTCAGGCCGATCTCCGGCACCAACACCAGCGCCTGCTTACCTTTCGCCAGGATATTTTCCAGCACGCTGAGGTAAACCTCGGTTTTGCCGGATCCGGTGACCCCGGCCAGCAGCCAGGCGGCAAACTGTTCGTCTTCACTGCGGATTGCGCCCACGGCGGTGGCCTGTTCGGTATTGAGCCGCAGCCGTTCACCGAGCACGGCAAAGCCTGGCCGCCAATCCTGCGTTGCTACCGTTTGCGAACGCAGGTCGATCAAGCCTTTTGTACGCAGCGCCTGGAGCGCGCTTTCCGTCAGTTCCAGTTCGCTCACCTGATGGCGATACACCGGGCGTTGTAGCAGCGCCGCCAGTGCCTGTTGCTGCTTTGGCGCACGCTTCAGGCTTTCCGGCGGGGTTGCGCGCCCCTGTTCGGTAGCAAACCATTGCCACAGCGGGGCGGCCTCTGCGGGCTTACCCTGACGCAATAGAATGGGCAGCGCATGGAACAACACTTCACCGATCGGGTAATGGTAGTATTCGCTGGCCCACAGCAGGATGCGCCACAGGCTGGTAGTGAACAGCGAGTCGTTATCCAGCAGGCTATCGATGGGCTTGAGCCTTTCCAGCGGCAGTTCACTGCTCTCGCTGTTGCCGGTGATGATGCCTATCGCCCGTTGCTTTCCCCAAGGCACACTGACGCGCGCGCCGATGACCGGCTGCAGGCCTGCGGGCAGCAGATAATCGAAGGTGCGGGCAAGGGGAACCGGTAGAGCAACGTGTACAACAGGCATGTGGCTGTCCAGGTAGAAAAAAGTGTTGGCTAGTTTACACGGTAGGCTGGCAAATGTACGGATCCGATTGCGCGCTACATTTTATTCTGTATAATTTGCCGCCTTTGGTATAATCCCATATCAAAACCTATTATCAACCACGTGTGGTGTCTGGCGGAACAGGGCTGGATAGCGACACGGCCTTAACTGAGGTTCTCCCATGAAAAAAGGTATTCACCCTAAATACGACGAAGTTACTGCAAACTGCTCTTGCGGTAATGTGATCAAAATCCGCTCTACCGTGGGTCACGATCTGAACCTGGACGTTTGTGGCGAATGCCACCCGTTCTACACTGGCAAGCAGCGTGATGTTGCTACCGGTGGCCGCGTTGACCGCTTCAACAAGCGTTTCAGCGTACCAGGCGTTAAGAAATAAGTTTTCTTATCGTCAGATGAAAAAGGCGCCTTCGGGCGCCTTTTTTCGTTTTTGCCTTCGGTGCAGGCAGGATCAATATTCCCAGGTATCAGGGTCGACACCCAATTCTCGCATCAGTACTTTCGCGGCTTCCGGGATTTCATCGCTGCGTTCTTTGCGCAGGTCTTCATCGTTCGGCAGCGGCTGGCCGGTAAAGGCGTGCAGGAATGCTTCACACAGCAGTTCGCTGTTGGTGGCGTGGCGCAGGTTGTTTACCTGGCGACGAGTCCGTTCATCCGTCAGGATTTTCAGCACCTTCAGCGGAATGGATACCGTGATTTTTTTGACTTGCTCGCTCTTTTTACCGTGTTCAGCGTAAGGGCTGACATACTCGCCGTTCCACTCAGCCATGGGACACCTTAAAATTGTCTGAAAAATACAAAATTCTAAAAACCGGCCAATTATGCCCGATCTTCACTGTGCTCACTAAATAAATGTCTACTTTACGCGATAAGGGTCACTGAATCTGATGATTTAATAGGCTATGCCTATGCATTGTTGGGCTGACATCTTATCAATATTACAAACCGCCATAATTTTAGCGGGTATTGTCCCTTTGCTCAATCTATACGCAAAGAAGTTTAGATGTCCAGATGTATTGACGTCTATATCCACTGCGGTTAATCTTTAGGCCTCATTCCCCCACTTTCCGAGAGCCGAGCCACCCTATGACGCGTAAACCAGCCACGATTGCCGTACGTAGCGGTCTGAATGATGACGAACAGTACGGCTGTGTCGTCCCGCCGATCCATCTTTCCAGCACCTATAACTTCACCGATTTCAACCAGCCCCGAGCTCATGATTACTCACGCCGTGGTAACCCTACGCGTGATGTCGTGCAGCGTGCGCTGGCAGAGTTGGAAGGAGGTGCGGGTGCGGTGATGACCGGGAGCGGGATGTCGGCGATCCATCTGGTGACCACGGTATTTCTCAAACCGGGCGATCTGCTGGTGGCCCCTCATGATTGCTACGGTGGTAGCTACCGCCTGTTCGATAGCCTGAGCAAACGCGGGGCGTATCGGGTGCTGTTTGTCGATCAAGGGAATGAAGCCGCACTGCGCGATGCGTTGGCACAAAAGCCGAAGTTGGTGCTGATCGAAAGCCCAAGCAATCCGTTATTACGCGTGGTGGATATTGCCGCCATCTGTAAAGCGGCCCACGAAGCCGGTGCGCTGACCGTGGTGGACAACACCTTCCTCAGCCCGGCGCTGCAACAGCCGATCGAACTGGGTGCCGATCTGGTCGTCCACTCTTGTACCAAATACCTCAACGGCCACTCCGACGTGGTCGCGGGCGCGGTGATTGCTAAAGATAAAGATCTGGCGGTCGAGCTGGCCTGGTGGGCCAACAATATTGGCGTCACCGGCGCGGCATTCGATAGCTATTTGTTATTGCGGGGGATGCGAACCCTGTCGCCACGTATCAAGGCTGCACAACATAATGCCGAGGCGATTGTCGGCTATTTACAGCAGCAACCCTTGGTCAAAAAGCTGTATCATCCTTCCTTGCCAGAAAACCCTGGCCATGAGATTGCGTGCCGTCAGCAACGTGGGTTCGGTGCCATGCTCAGCTTTGAACTGGATGGGGATGAAGCGCTGCTGCGCCGTTTCCTGTCTGCTCTGGAGCTGTTTACGCTGGCGGAATCCCTGGGTGGCGTAGAAAGCCTGATCTCACATGCGGCAACCATGACTCACGCCGGTATGGCGCCAGAAGCGCGTGCCGCAGCGGGGATTTCCGAAAGCCTGCTGCGTGTTTCCGTGGGGATTGAAGACAGCGAAGATTTGATTGCCGATCTGGAACAAGCCTTCCAGGCGGCGGCTACGAGGTAAGTCATGAATGCAATTGCGGTAGCAGGGCCGGTTAGCGGGCGTCAACTGCACAAATTTGGCGGCAGCAGCCTGGCAGATGTGAAGTGTTATCTGCGGGTGGCCGGGATCATGGCCGAATACAGCCAGCCGGGTGACATGATGGTGGTGTCGGCGGCGGGTAGCACCACCAACCAACTGATCAGCTGGTTGAAGCTCAGCCAGAGCGATCGTCTTTCCGCGCATCAGGTGCAGCAAACGCTGCGCCGTTATCACAGTGAGCTGATCGGCGGGTTGTTGCCTGTAGAAACGGCGGAACCGCTGATTGCCGAATTTATCCACGATCTTGAACGCCTGGCCATCCTGCTGGACGGCAAGGTTGATGATGCGGTGTATGCCGAAGTGGTGGGGCACGGTGAGATCTGGTCAGCCCGCCTGATGGCTGCGGTGCTGAACAAGCAGGACATGCAGGCGGCATGGCTGGACGCGCGTGATTTCCTGCGTGCCGAACGTGCGGCGCAACCGCAGGTCGACGAAGGCCGCTCCTATCCGTTATTGCAGCAACTGCTGGCACAACATCCGGGCAAACGTCTGGTAGTGACCGGCTTTATTTCGCGTAATGACAGCGGTGAAACCGTGCTGTTGGGGCGCAACGGCAGTGACTATTCCGCCACGCAGGTTGGCGCATTGGCCGGTGTGGAGCGAGTCACCATCTGGAGCGACGTGGCCGGGGTTTACAGCGCCGATCCGCGCAAAGTGAAAGATGCCTGCCTGCTGCCGCTGCTGCGCCTGGATGAGGCCAGCGAGCTAGCCCGCCTGGCGGCTCCGGTGCTGCATACTCGTACTTTGCAGCCGGTGTCTGGCAGCGATATCGATCTGCAACTGCGTTGCAGCTATCAGCCAGAACAGGGCTCAACCCGTATCGAGCGCGTACTGGCTTCCGGTACCGGTGCCAAAATTGTCACCAGCCACGATGATGTCTGCTTGATCGAACTCAGCGTTGCGCCGCAGCATGACTTCAAGCTGGCGCAGAAAGAGTTGGATCTGGTGCTCAAGCGCGCGCAGATCAAACCTTTGGCCGTAGGGGTCCATCCTGACCGTAACCTGATCCAGCTTTGCTACACCTCTGAAGTGGTGGGCAGCGTGCTGCGCATTTTGCAGGAGGCCGGATTACCGGGTGAACTGCAACTGCGTGAAGGGTTGGCGCTGGTAGCGTTGGTGGGCGCGGGCGTGTGCAAGAACCCGTTGCATAGCCATCGTTTCTATCAGCAGTTGAAGGACCAGCCGGTGGAGTTCATCTGGCAGGCCGAGGATGGCATCAGCCTGGTGGCCGTGCTGCGTCAGGGGCCGACCGGTCTGCTGATCCAGGGCCTGCACCAAACGCTGTTCCGTGCGGAAAAGCGTATTGGCCTGGTGCTGTTTGGCAAAGGCAATATTGGTTCACGTTGGTTGGAGCTGTTTGCTCGCGAACAGAAGAACATCTCTGCGCGTAGCGGATTTGAGTTTAGCCTGGCAGGGGTGGTGGATAGCCGTCGCAGCCTGCTCAATTACGAAGGGCTGGATGCCAGCCGTGCGCTGGCGTTCTTTGAAGATGAAGCCCAGGAGCTGGACGAAGAATCGCTGTTCCTGTGGATGCGGGCACACCCGTTCGACGATCTGGTGGTGCTAGATGTCACCGCCAGCGGGGAGTTGGCGGAGCAATATCTGGACTTTGCCAGCTATGGTTTCCATGTGATCAGCGCCAACAAGCTGGCGGGGGCCTCATGCAGCGCCAATTACCGCCAGATCCGCGATGCGTTTGCCAAAACGGGCCGCCACTGGCTGTATAACGCCACCGTGGGGGCCGGGTTACCGGTGAACCATACCGTGCGCGATCTGCGCGACAGCGGGGACAGCATCCTGGCGATCAGCGGTATCTTCTCTGGCACGCTTTCCTGGCTGTTCCTGCAGTTTGACGGCACGGTGCCGTTCACCGAGCTGGTGGATCAGGCTTGGCAGCAGGGGCTGACGGAACCGGATCCGCGTGTTGACCTGTCTGGACAAGACGTGATGCGTAAGCTGGTGATCCTGGCGCGTGAGGCGGGTTATGACATTGAACCTAACCAGGTGCGTGTGGAGTCGCTGGTGCCTGCAGGCGCGGAGCAAGGCTCCATCGATCAGTTCTTCGAGAACGGCGATGCGCTGAATCAGCAAATGCTACAGCGTTTCGAAGCAGCCAACGAAATGGGCCTGGTACTGCGCCATGTGGCGCGTTTCGATGCCAATGGCAAAGCGCGCGTTGGCGTTGAGGCCGTGCGGCCAGAACATCCGCTGGCTTCGCTGCTGCCTTGTGACAACGTGTTTGCCATCGAGAGCCGCTGGTACCGCGACAACCCGCTGGTGATCCGTGGGCCAGGGGCCGGTCGCGACGTGACGGCTGGAGCCATCCAGTCCGACCTTAATCGCTTGGCACAACTGCTTTAAATCCTCGCTTTAACCTCGGGGGTGGCGCTGCGCTGCCCCCGTTCAATCCTTGAACATGAAATTCTCTCATCTTGCGTGAGGATTAATCATCGTATCTCCCTCACTTTCCTGTTGACTCTTCAGGCAACATCCGGCATTTTCTATCTAGACGTCTAAACGTATAGACGCTTATTATAACGAAGCAAAACAGTGATCGATAAGAGGCGGACAGGGTATGAGTTTTTATCACGCAAACCAGCGGGAAGCGCTGAATCAGAGTCTGGCAGAGTTAAATGGCCAGATTAACGTGTCGTTCGAGTTCTTCCCGCCGCGCACCAGCGAGATGGAAGATACCTTGTGGCAGTCGATCGATCGCCTGAGCAGCCTCAAACCCAAGTTTGTTTCTGTGACCTACGGTGCCAACTCGGGTGAGCGCGACCGTACCCACAGTATCATCAAGGGGATCAAAGAGCGTACTGGTCTGGAAGCTGCTCCTCACCTGACCTGTATTGATGCCAGCCCGGCGCAACTGCGTGAGATCGCTACCGATTACTGGAACAGCGGTATCCGCCATATTGTCGCGCTGCGCGGTGATTTACCGCCAGGCGGTGGCAAGCCGGAAATGTATGCGACCGATCTGGTCACGCTGCTCAAAGACGTCGGCGACTTTGATATTTCTGTCGCGGCCTACCCGGAAGTGCATCCGGAAGCGAAAAGCGCCCAGTCAGACCTGATCAACCTGAAACGTAAAATCGATGCCGGTGCCAACCGTGCCATCACCCAATTCTTCTTCGACGTAGAAAGCTATCTGCGTTTTCGTGACCGCTGTGTGACTGCTGGCATCGACGTAGAAATCGTGCCGGGCATTCTGCCAGTGTCCAACTTCAAGCAGCTCCAGCGCTTTGCCACCATGACCAACGTGCGGGTGCCAAGCTGGATGACCAGCATGTTTGCCGGGCTGGATGACGATGCGGAAACCCGCAAGATGGTCGGCGCCAATATCGCCATGGATATGGTGAAGATCCTGAGCCGCGAAGGGGTCAAAGATTTCCACTTCTATACGCTCAACCGTGCGGAAATGAGCTACGCCATCTGCCATACCCTGGGCGTGCGCCCTGCTGCAGTAGTTGGTTGATAGATAGCGGTTGCCGTTGCGGCAACCGCGCCAACATCAAGGAACGGCCGGGTGCGTGAGCATCTCCAGGAACCACTGCCGGAATCCTTCGACATCGATTTCCAGACAGACCTCGGCATTGGCTGGCAGTTTCAAACGATTGGCCAGATCGACGCAGGTCGTTCCTCTGGTCAGTTCACCTTGCGTCTCTACCGCCACATGGCAGGCCTGAGTGGTAAACAACTCGGGTTTTGCCAGATAGGCCAGAGCGCACAGGTCATGCATTTTCAGCCCACGGCTCATACTCCCACCCCGATAGTGTTGGAACAGGCTATGCAGCATGGCCCCGGTGCGGTTCAGCGTCGGTAAGCTGGCGATCATCTCGGCGGTAAGCGTAGCCCGGTTGGTGACGTCCAGCCCGCACATCACAATCGGGATACCGCTGGCAAACACCATGCTGGCGGCCTCGGGATCCACGTAGATATTAAACTCCGCGTTTGGCGTATGGTTGCCTCGGCCAGCGGAGCCTCCCATCATGACGATCCGCGCGATGGATGGTTTACATTCCGGGTAGAGCGTGAGCAACAGGGCAATGTTGGTTAACGGACCAATCGGCACCAAGACTATCGGCTCCTTGCTGGCCAGCAGCAGGTCACGCATCACTTCAACGGCATGGCCGTCAACGATCTGCCGTGTTGGCTCCTCAAACGCGTACCCATCCAGGCCAGAGTTGCCGTGAATATGGCTGGCATCCTCCAGTTTACGTACCAGTGGAGCCGCTGCCCCGCGAGCTACGGGCGTGGACGCGCCCAGGAAATGCAGTAGGCGCAGCGCATTGTGGGTGGTTTTATCCACGCTGACGTTGCCCGCCACCGTGCTCACCAGGCGCAGGTCGATTTTTGGATGAAACAGTGCGGCAACCAGCGCGACGGCATCATCGATACCGGGATCGGTATCCAGGATCATGGCAATAGGTGCAGAGCTAGAGGACATAATATCTCCCATACAGAGTTAGTGCTGATGGTCAAAATAGCTGATAGTGCTCATTTGCATCTCCTCAGAATGAATAGCGGATCAGCGTGAAAATCAGGGTGGCGACAAACCCGACCAGCAATGGCACCGAGGTTCTTTTGACCACCTCAATCGGGCTGACTTTGACTACTGATGCCACGATGATCACCACCGCAGAAACTGGCGATATCGCACGGATCAGGTTTGAGGTCAGCTGCATAGGCAGGGCAATCATTACCGGATCGACGTGAGCCTGATTGGCAATGGACGGAATAAGCTCAATAAAGGAGTAGAACACCGCATTACCGCTACCGCTGATCAGCGTGATCAGCGCAGTCAGGCCGGAGAAGATAAACATCAGGCCGATCCCGGCGTTATTGACCTCTTTAACCAGTGAAGCCACGGTGCTGATGGCTCCGATGGCGGTCAAACCGGCCACCAGGGTACTGGCAGCCACGATCAACACCACCACCTGTGAGAAGCCTTGCCCCATGCCGGTGAAGAACAGCGACGAGTTTTTCATTTGCTCGCGCAGGTCGCCTTTGCGGATCAGTTCCACAATAAAGGCCAGCGCAAACGAGAACAGGGTGATTTCCACCAGGCCGATTTTGATCTGGCGGAAGAACAGGCCAAATACCACGATCAGGAATAACGGGATCAGCGGAAAAAGGGCGTAGTAAGCCGGAGGGAGTTGGCTGTTGGTGGCCAATTTACTCTCATCGACGTCGGTAAACGCGGCTGCACCCTGGCGCTTATCCATGTACTTTTGCCAGAAATAGTGCGCGATGCCGATAATGACCAGCACCGGCAGTGAGATAACGGCATGGTGCATAGTAACGTAGTCCACCACGTGTTCGAAACCCAGGATTTTGGCTGCTACCACATTATCGCCACCCAGCGGTGTGGGTACGATGGTGGCAGTGGTGGCAATGACCCCGGCGGCGCTGAGTGAGGACATGTTTGCCACGCGCAGAATGGGGTAAAGCGTGGCCATTAAAATCACGGCGAGTGAGGCGGCACTGGGAATAATCAACGACAACAGTGACCCTATCCAGAATACTATCGGCACCAGAATATAGGGGGAGCGGATCTTCGCGATGGGTTTTGACATGATTTTAACCGCGACATCGTTTGCGCCAATGTGCGACATATAAGCGGAAAAGCCGAACAGCACCATGATGATGATGCCCGCCCGGCTAAACTGCTTGATGAAATCCAGCTCGATTTGTTTTAACGGATCCAACCAGACGTTTCCCGTCCCCGTTCCGGCGCTCAAAATCGGCAAGCCCAAAGTGGCTGCCGCCAACATGAGTACGATCCCTGAGCTAAACAACACCAGCTTGGTGTCGTAATTCTTGGCAATGGCGTAACCGGCCACGACGAGTACTACCAAGCTGATTATTAGTGCTACATCCATTTACTTTCCCTGTCATTATCAATCTTCATGATAAATATCTTTATGTGAAGGTATTTTCAAGAAGGTAAGGTCTTTGTCTATTACCAGTAACGAATAGTACCGGTAATTGTGATGTTAACTGCATTATTGGGCAAGAAGTTCAGCATAATCAACGCAAAAGGTGTGGTCAAACTGAGCCTGGACTCAGAATGAGAGTCAGCAATAACAGTCTTGATAACCCGCAGTGAGTGACAGCTGTGACAAAATCTGCAGATTAGGAACGGGGATAATCGAGGGAGAGAATAAGCACCGACGCCGATCGCATCGGTGCTTGCAGCAAATGATGAAGCAATATTAGCCGGTGTTGCGCATCCCGGCCGCCACGCCAGCAATAGTGACCATTAGAGCCTGCTCAACGCGGGCATCCGGATGCTCCTGCTGGCGCGAACGGTGCAGCAGCTCGGCCTGCAACACGTTTAGCGGGTCGGTGTAGACGTTGCGCAACGCGATAGATTCGGCGATCCACGGCAGGTCTTCCATCAGATGGTCGTCGTTGGCAATGGTCAGCACCGCCTTGATATCGCTGGCCAATTGATCACGCAACTGTTGGCCGAGCGGCCACAGGGACTTGTCTACCAGACGCTGATCGTAGTATTCCGCCAGCCACAGGTCGGCTTTGGCGTATACCATTTCCAGCATCGCGATACGGGTAGAGAAGAACGGCCAGTTGTGGCACATGGCTTCCAACTGGTCCTGCTTGCCAGCCTTCACCGCTTCCTGCAGGCCAGCACCGGCACCCAGCCAGGCTGGCAGCATCAGGCGGTTCTGCGTCCAAGCGAAGATCCACGGAATGGCACGCAGGCTTTCAACACCGCCGTTCGGGCGGCGTTTGGCCGGGCGTGAACCCAATGGCAGTTTCCCCAGTTCCTGCTCTGGCGTAGCGGCGCGGAAGTAAGGCACAAAGTCTGGATTTTCACGCACGTAACCGCGATACATGTTGCACGAGGTTTCGGACAGTTCGTCCATCAGCGTGCGCCATTCTGGCTTAGGCTCCGGCGGTGGCAGCAGGTTGGCTTCCAACACCGCACCGGCGTACAGCGCCAGGCTGCTGATGGTGACTTCTGGCAGGCCGAATTTAAAGCGGATCATCTCGCCCTGTTCGGTCACGCGCAGGCCACCTTTCAGGCTGCCTGGTGGTTGTGAGAGCAGAGCGGCGTGCGCAGGTGCGCCACCACGGCCAATTGAGCCACCACGGCCATGGAACAGCGTCAGTGCTACTCCGGCCTTCTCACAGGTTTTGATCAGTGCGTCCTGTGCACGGTATTGCGCCCAGGAGGCAGCCATCACGCCAGCATCTTTTGCCGAGTCGGAATAGCCGATCATGACCATCTGTTTGCCCTGAATAAAGCCGCGATACCAGTCGATGTTCAGCAACTGGGTCATCACGTCTTCGGCGTTGTTCAGATCGTCGAGGGTTTCGAACAGTGGGGCCACAGGTAGCGCGAATGGGCAACCAGTCTCCTTCAACAACAGGTGCACGGCCAAGACGTCGGACGGGGTACGAGCCATGGAAATGACGTAGGCGGCGATCGAACCTTGTGGCGCTTCGGCGACCACCTTGCAGGTTTCCAGCACTTCCTGAGTGTCTGCACTCGGCTCCCACTTCAGTGGCACCAGCGGACGCTTGGAGTTCAGCTCACGGATCAGGAATGCCTGTTTGTCGGCTTCTGACCAGCTCTCATAATCCCCCAGGCCCAGATAGCGTGTCAGTTCGGCAATGGCTTCGGTATGGCGGGTGCTTTCCTGGCGCACGTCGATACGCACCAGCGGTACGCCAAAGCAGCGTACGCGGCGCAGCGTGTCCAGCAGTTGGCCGTTGGCAATAATGCTCATGCCACAGGCCACCAAAGATTGGTAGCAGGCGTACAGCGGTTCCCACAACTGCTCGTTATTTTCCAGCAGGTCGTGTGGACGCAGGACGCGTTCGCCTTTCAGGCGGCCTTCAAGATAGGCCTGGGAGCTCATCAACTGGCTGCGCAGTTGCTTCATCAATTCGCGATAAGGTTCTTGTACTTCGTCACCGCCGGCAAGTTCGCGCAGCTCAGGAGTACATTCGGTCATCGACAGCTCGGAGACCAGCACCTGAATATCACGGGTGAACAGATCGCAGGCCTTCCAGCGGCTCAGCAGCAGCACGTGACGGGTGATTTCGGCGGTCACGTTCGGGTTACCGTCGCGGTCGCCACCCATCCAGGAGGTGAAGCGGATAGGTACGGCTTCTACCGGCAGGCGGTAATCGATGGAGTTTTCCAACTGTTCGTTGAACTCGCGCAGGAAGGCCGGTACGCCTTCCCACAGGCTGTTTTCCACCACGGCAAAGCCCCATTTGGCTTCATCGACCGGGGATGGACGATTTTTGCGGATCTCGTCGGTATGCCAGGATTGCGCAACCAGCTGGCGCAGACGGCGCATGATTTTATTACGCTCGTAGTCGGCCAGGTCGTTATGATCCAACTGGCTCAGACAGGTGTTCACCTCAACCAGCTTGTGGATCAGGGTGCGGCGGGTAATTTCCGTTGGGTGAGCGGTCAGGACCAGCTCGATGGAAAGATCGTCCACCGCCTTTTGCAGCTGTTTGTTATCCAGCTTGTTGTCTTTCAGCTTGGTAAACAACTGCGCCAAGGCTTCCGGATTGCTGGCCGCTTCGCCGTGCGGCGAGATGCTGTGGTATTGCTCGGCAACGTTGGTCAGGTTGAGGAATTGGCTGAAGGCGCGGGCAACGGGCAGCAGCTCATCGTTGGACAGGTTCTGCAGCGTGGAGAGCAGCTCCTGACGATGCGCCTCGTTACCGGCACGTGAAGATTTGGAAAGCTTACGGATAGTTTCAACGCGATCGAGAATATGCTCGCCCAGCGCTTCTTTAATGGTATCGCCTAGCAGTTTGCCGAGCATACTGACATTACTTCGCATTGCCGAATATTGTTCGTTCATATAATCCCTGACCCAGTTCTTTGTATACTTATCATCCTCAGTTCGCGGTGTTTTTCGCCACGACCTGAACACGATGAGTACGTGATTTTTCATCTTGTAAGTAAATTTCACGTGCCGACGCAGACCGCCGGTTTTATCTGGTCACGTGCCTGTCCAATCATCAATTGACACTATTTTTAGCAAAAAAACATCAAATTCGGCGCATTTTCTGAAATTTAATTACGCGCTGCCGGTTATCAGTCTGGCTTATCGGCTTAAATTGCTACTTCTTAATAGGTAGGGGATGGTAACCCATTCCCCTGTTGTTATTAAGGTTTATTGCCGGCAGAAATGGTCGACCAACTGACCCAGCAGCTTACGCGTTGGCTCAATAAACGCGGTATCCAGATATTCGTCCGGCTGGTGTGCCTGGTTGATCGAACCAGGGCCGAGCACCAGCGTTGGGCACACTTCCTGGACGAACGGCGCTTCGGTGCAGTAGTTGACCACTTCGGTGCGTGCACCCAGCAGTTTTTCAATCACCGCCACCATGTGATGGTCGGTTGGGCATTCGTAGCCTGGGATCGGCGGATGCAGCTCATCGATCGTCAAACGGCCCGGCCAACGTTGGCTTACCGGCGCCAACGCTTCTTGCAGGAGTTCGTTGATGTTATCCAGCGTCATCCCCGGCAGCGGGCGGATATCCATATGCAGTTCACAGCAGGCACAGATACGGTTAGCCGCATCGCCACCGCTGATATGGCCAAAGTTCATGGTTGGGTAAGGCACCGCAAACGCCGGGTTGTTGTAGCGCTCCTGTAGCGTTTTGCGCAATTCCATCAGATGCCCGATGGACTCATGCATCAGATCAATGGCATTGACGCCGCGCGCCGGATCGCTTGAATGGCCCGACTGGCCAACGATGCGGATCGCACTGGAGATATGGCCTTTATGCGCGCGCACCGGTTGCAGCGAGGTTGGCTCGCCGATGATGGCAAAGTCCGGGCGGATTTTACTGGAAGCAGCAAAGTAACGTGCACCAGCC
Organism: Serratia sp. 3ACOL1; assembly: GCF_003668775.1. Lineage (NCBI taxonomy): Bacteria > Pseudomonadati > Pseudomonadota > Gammaproteobacteria > Enterobacterales > Yersiniaceae > Serratia > Serratia sp. 3ACOL1. The sequence goes on from NZ_CP033055.1 coordinate 4,632,337, forward strand.
ATCGTCGTTTCTTCATCAGCGGTGGCCAAAATGTACAGCGGCTTGGTTAGCTTGCTGGCATCGATATCGCGTACCGCATCGAGGATAAAGGCGAAGAAGCCTTTCATGTCGGCAGTACCCAGCCCGTACAGCTTGTTGTCGTGCTCGGTCAGGGTAAAAGGATCTCGCGTCCAGCGCCCCTGATCGTAGGGCACCGTGTCGGTGTGGCCAGCCAGCAGCAGGCCGCCGCTGCCTTCACCGAGGCTAGCCAGCAGGTTGAATTTGTTGCGGGTATCCGGCACGGGCTGCACGTCGACGCGGAAGCCCAAATCGTTGAACCAGCCGGCCAGCAAGTTGATTAATGCTTCATTACTCTGATCGAGGGCACCATCGGTGGCGCTGATCGACGGAGTGGCGATCAACGCCCGGTACAGCTCAATAAATGGAGGTAATTTCATCTTCACTGTTGACAGCCTTTGGTTAGGATAGTATCAATATTCATGCATTTATTTTGAATAAAAATACAGTAAGCTAGAGCAGAAGGGAACCTGTAACCCGGATGTTGATAAAAACATCACGCTCAACCACGTGGGTGAACCGCGCAACAACGCGACCAAGCCCTGCTACCAGGGTCGCCGTGACTCTTAGATTGCTAGCCAAGAAGGTGAAAGGCCACATGTTGAATACGCTGATTGTTGGTGCCAGCGGTTATGCCGGAGCAGAGCTCACGGCTTACCTGAATCGCCACCCACACATGAACATAACCGCTTTAGCGGTTTCAGCGCAAAGTGCAGATGCAGGAAAATTGCTTTCCGAGCTGCACCCTCAATTAAAAGGCATCGTCGATCTGCCATTACAGCCGCTGGTTGACGTTGCCGCCGCGGCCAAAGGCATCGACGTTGTTTTCCTCGCGACCGCCCATGAGGTGAGCCACGACATCGCGCCAGCATTCCTGGCTGCCGGCTGTGTGGTGTTTGATCTCTCCGGTGCCTTCCGCGTGCAGGATGCTGATTTTTATCAACAGTATTATGGTTTTACACACCAGCATGCCGACTGGCTGGCGCAGGCAGTTTACGGCCTGGCGGAGTGGCAGAGCGAAAAACTCAAGCAGGCGCAGCTGATTGCCGTGCCGGGCTGCTACCCAACGGCGGCGCAGCTGGCGCTCAAACCGCTGCTCGACAAGCAATTGCTGAACCTGGATCAATGGCCGGTCATCAACGCCGTCAGCGGCGTGAGCGGGGCAGGGCGTAAAGCCAGCGTCACGACCAGTTTCTGTGAAGTCAGCCTGCAACCTTACGGCCTGTTCAATCACCGTCATCAGCCAGAAATTTCTGCTCATCTCGGGGTGCCGGTCATCTTTACGCCACACTTGGGTAACTTCCCGCGGGGTATTCTGGAAACTATTACCTGCCGCCTGAACAAGGGCGTCACCGCGCAAGACGTGGCAGCGGCTTACCATGCGGCTTATGACGACAAACCGCTGGTACGGCTGTACGACCAAGGGGTGCCAGCACTGAAATCCGTGGTGGGCCTGCCGTTCTGTGATATCGGCTTTGCCGTGCAGGGCGAGCATCTGATCGCCGTAGCCGCAGAAGACAACCTGTTGAAAGGCGCGGCGGCCCAGGCGGTGCAGTGTCTGAATATCCGTTTCGGCTTCCCGGAAACCCAATCCTTACTTTAAATCAGCGTGAGTAAACAGCAATGAATCCATTGATTATCAAACTAGGTGGCGTGCTACTGGACAGTGAAGAAGCGCTGGAGCGTTTGTTTACCGCGCTGGATGTCTATCGCCAGGAACATCAGCGCCCGCTGGTGATCGTTCACGGCGGCGGTTGCGTGGTGGATGAATTGATGAAACAGCTCTCCCTGCCGGTAGTGAAGAAGAACGGCCTGCGTGTCACTCCAGCCGATCAAATCGACATCATCACCGGCGCACTGGCAGGAACGGCTAATAAAACCCTGCTGGCCTGGGCGGTGAAGCACAAAATTAATGCCGTTGGCCTGAGCCTGGCAGACGGTGGCAGTGTTGCGGTAACTCAGTTGGACCCAGCGTTGGGCCATGTGGGCCATGCAGTACCAGGAACACCTGCGCTGCTCAATACCTTGTTGGGCGCTGGCTACCTGCCAGTGGTCAGCTCCATCGGCATTACTGCCGAAGGGCAACTGATGAACGTGAACGCCGATCAGGCTGCGACGGCCCTGGCCGCCACTCTGGGGGCGGATTTAATCTTGCTGTCGGATGTCAGCGGTATTCTCGACGGCAAAGGGCAGCGCATCGCGGAAATGACCGCACAAAAAGCCGAGCAACTGATTGCTCAAGGCATCATTACCGATGGTATGGTGGTGAAGGTCAATGCGGCGCTTGATGCTGCACGTACCCTTGGCCGCCCGGTAGATATCGCCAGCTGGCGTAATGCCGAAAAGCTCCCTGCTCTGTTTAATGGTGTGTCGATTGGCACCCGGATCCTCGCTTAAATTTAGAATTAAAAAGGAATAACACAATGCAAAACAAAGGCATCAAGAAAATCGTTCTGGCGTACTCCGGCGGTCTGGATACTTCGGCCATCATTCCATGGCTGAAAGAGAACTACGGTGGCTGTGAAGTGGTAGCCTTCGTGGCGGACATCGGCCAGGAGCGCGGCGATCTGGAAGGCGTTGAGCAGAAAGCTCTGCAATCCGGTGCCTCTGAGTGTCATGTTGTCGATCTGCGTGAAGAGTTTATCCGTGACTACGTTTATCCGGTGCTGCAGACCGGCGCACTGTACGAAGGCAGCTACCTGCTGGGGACTTCAATGGCGCGTCCGATCATTGCCAAGGCTCAGGTTGAGCTGGCGCTGAAAGTGGGTGCCGATGCGCTGTGCCACGGGGCAACCGGTAAAGGTAACGATCAGGTGCGTTTCGAAACCACCTATACCGCATTGGCTCCACACCTGAAGGTCGTCGCGCCTTGGCGTGAGTGGAACCTGCGTTCCCGTGAGGCCCTGCTGGATTACCTGAAAGAGCGTAATATCCCAACCACCGCTTCGCTGGAGAAGATCTACAGCCGTGACGAAAACGCCTGGCACATCTCTACCGAAGGCGGCGTGCTGGAAAGCCCGTGGAATGCGCCAAACAAAGATTGCTGGGTCTGGACTGTCGATCCGTTGGAAGCACCGGACAAGCCAGAACAAGTAACCGTCACCGTAGAGAAAGGCTGCGTTGTTGCCGTTAATGGTGAAGCGATGAGCCCGTATAAGTGTCTGGAAACCCTGAACGTGCTGGGTGCCAAACACGGCGTGGGTCGTATCGATATCGTAGAAAACCGCTTGGTAGGGATCAAATCCCGTGGTTGCTATGAAACCCCGGGGGGCACGATTATGGTTGCCGCGCTGCGTGGGGTCGAGCAGTTGGTACTGGATCGTGATAGCTTTAAGTGGCGTGAGCAGTTGGGCCTGGAAATGTCCTACGTGGTCTACGATGGCCGCTGGTTTGCTCCGCTGCGTCGTTCCATTCAGGCTTCCGCACAAGCGCTGGCGGAAGAAGTTAACGGCGAAGTGGTGCTGCAATTGTATAAAGGCCAGGTGACGGCGATCCAGAAGAAATCGGCCAACAGCCTGTACTCAGAAGAATTTGCGACCTTTGGCGAAGACGAAGTTTACGATCACAGCCATGCGGGTGGCTTTATCCGTCTGTTCTCGCTCTCTTCCCGTATCCGCGCGTTGAACGAGAAGAAAAAGTAACGTCGTTGGTTTAGCGTCAATTTGAGGGGCGCAGCATGCTGCGCCCTTTCGCATACTTATTCAGGAGCAAGATTATGGCACTTTGGGGCGGACGGTTTAGTCAGGCAGCGGATCAGCGGTTCAAACAGTTAAATGATTCCCTGCGCTTCGACTATCGCCTGGCGGAACAGGATATTGTGGGCTCCGTCGCCTGGTCAAAAGCGCTGGTGACCGTCAACGTACTGACGTCAGCAGAGCAACAGCAGCTTGAGCAGGCACTGAACGTGCTGCTGGAAGAAGTGCAGGCCGATCCTCTGGCGATCGTTAACAGCGACGCAGAAGATATTCACAGCTGGGTTGAGCAGAAGCTGATCGATAAAGTCGGCGATCTGGGCAAAAAGCTGCATACCGGCCGCAGCCGTAACGATCAGGTGGCCACCGATCTGAAACTGTGGTGCAAACATCAGGTTAGTGAACTGCATCAGGCGTTGGTACAGCTGCAACAGGCGCTGGTAGAAACCGCCGAAGCCAATCAGGATGCGGTGATGCCGGGTTACACCCACCTACAGCGCGCCCAGCCGGTAACTTTTGCCCACTGGTGCCTCGCTTACGTTGAGATGCTGGCGCGTGATGAAAGCCGCCTGCAGGATACGTTGAAACGCCTGGACGTCAGCCCGCTGGGTAGCGGTGCCTTGGCCGGAACCGCTTATCCGATCGACCGTGAACAACTGGCTGGCTGGTTGGGCTTTGCCTCTGCCACGCGCAACAGCCTGGATAGCGTCTCCGATCGTGACCACGTGCTGGAGCTGCTGTCCAATGCTGCCATCAGCATGGTGCACCTGTCGCGCTTTGCCGAAGACCTGATCTTCTTCAACAGCGGCGAAGCGGCGTTTGTCGAGCTTTCGGATCGCGTGACCTCAGGGTCATCGCTGATGCCACAAAAGAAAAACCCCGACGCGTTAGAGCTGATCCGTGGCAAGTCTGGGCGTGTGCAAGGGGCTTTGACCGGCATGATGATGACGTTGAAAGGCCTGCCGTTGGCCTACAACAAAGACATGCAGGAAGACAAAGAAGGGCTGTTCGACGCGCTCGACACCTGGATGGATTGCCTGCAGATGGCGGCATTGGTGCTGGACGGCATTCAGGTGAAGCGCCCGCGCTGCCAGGAAGCGGCACAGCAAGGCTATGCTAACGCCACCGAACTGGCCGACTATCTGGTTGCCAAAGGCGTGCCGTTCCGCGAAGCGCACCACATTGTGGGTGAAGCGGTAGTGGAAGCGATCTGCCAGGGCAAGCCGTTGGAAGACCTGCCGCTGAGCGATTTGCAGAAATTCAACAGCGTGATTGGTGACGACGTTTATCCGATCCTGTCGCTGCAATCTTGCCTGGATAAGCGCGCGGCCAAGGGTGGTGTTTCTCCTCAGCAGGTTGCCTATGCGATCGCCGAGGCGAAAAAACGTCTGTTCTAAGCTACGCTTGAGGGCAGCGCAATGCTGCCCTTATCCTGCCAACCGGGCGCACAAATAGCGGTTCAGGCTAACGCCTTCATCCATAGCATTAATCGCCAGACGGCGATGCTGTTCCGGGGTCATCCGCAGTACCAGTTTCCCACTGAAATTTTTCTCTGCCAGTGCCTCTGGCGGCGTTTCGCCCTGGGCGAGCATATCGGCAATCACATCGCGGACCAGTTTTTCAATGCCGTCCAGCGCTGCGGTGCGGGTAGGTGCCAACCATGACAGAGAAGGAAACTCCGTACAGAGGCCGACATACTCGCTATCCTCCGCTGACCAGGTGATGCGGTAAGTGTAGTGCTCATGTTTTTCCATTTTCTTCCTCCAGTTTGATCAGCGCGCTGATCACCTGTTTGACCTGATATACCTTTGCCATGCCGCTATCTGTACGTTGGATATTCACGCGTGGATCCCCCGGCCAAGGCATTTTGTAAACCTTGTGACTGCCACCGTTCAAGCGGGGTGGGCCAAACCAGTCGGTGCAGATCTTTACTAATGTGTTGAATTTGATATTGGCTTGCCGCTGTTGCAGATCGTCAATGGTTTCTCTGAGTCCTTTCATTTAGCCGTCCTATATTAGTATCAATATTAGTATCATTTCAAGGTGGGGGAGCATAAAAATGACGCTAAAACCAAAACTCGGCAAGCAAGGAGATTCAAGGCTGGAATGCCATACGCAAAAAACCGGGCGCGAAGGCCCGGTGGATGGTGACTCATAGCAGAGATAAAGGTTTATTCGCCAGGGCAACGCTGGCAGCGTTCCGCCTCAGACTCACCCAGCTTCAGCTTGGCTTGCAGATCGCGTAGCGCGGTACGCAGCCCTTCTTCGATCACCGGGTGGTAGAACGGCATATCCAGCATTTGGTCGATGGTCATCTGCTGCTGATGTGCCCAAGCCAACAAATGGGCGATATGCTCCACATCCGGCCCCATCATCTCAGCACCCAGGAAGCGACCTGTCCCTTGCTCGCCATAAACGTGCAAGATGCCTTTATTGCGTAGCATCACCCGGGAACGGCCCTGGTTTTCGAACGATACGGCACCCACTTCAAAACAGCCGCAGGCGCTGAATTTCTGGTTCAGTTCACGGAAGGTCGAGCCGACCATGGCAATTTGCGGGTCTGAGAACACCACGGAAATCGAGCTACGGCGCAGGCCTGGCGTTACTTCTGGGAAGCTGCCCGCGTTGTGCCCGGCAATACGAGCCTGATCGCTGGCTTCGTGCAGCAGTGGCAATTGGTTGCTGGCATCACCGGCGATGAAAATATGCGGCACGCTGGTTTGCATGGTTAAGCGATCGGCCTGTGGCACGCCTTTGGCATCCAGCACCAGAGTGGTATTTTCCAATCCCAGTTTGTCGACGTTCGGCCGGCGGCCGGTGGCGGCCAGCACGTAATCCACCATCATTTCCTGCGTTTGGCCGTGCAGATCCTGGTAGCGGATAAATACTTTGTCGCCTTCGCGCTGCATGATGTCTACTTTGACATCCGGGTCGAGATAGAACTCTTCACCCAGCGTTTTAGCGGCATATTCCCGCACTACGCTGTCGGTCAGCGGGCCAACCGCGCCGCCAACGCCGAACACTTTGGTGGCAACGCCAAGGCGATGCAGCGCCTGTCCCAGTTCCAATCCGATCACCCCTGGGCCAAATACCGCGACGGACTGCGGCAAATCATCCCAGTTAAACACATCGTCATTGACGATCAGGCGGTCGCCAAGATCGTTCCACGGCGCAGGCCAGCTAGGGCGGGAACCGGTGGCAATCACGATACGCTGCGCGACGATGCGCGTATGTTCGTCAACCTGCAAAGTGTTGTCGTCAATGAAGCGGGCATAGCCCTGAATTTTATCTGCGGCCGGGATGCTATCGACTCCTTCCAGTACAAAACCGACGAAGCGATCGCGCTCGCGTTTGACGCGATCCATCACTTCACGGCCATTGATGGTGGTTTTTCCCGCCGGATGGACGCCAAATCCTGGAGCCCGTTCGATCTGATGCACCGCTTCTGCCGCAGCGATCAGTAATTTGGAAGGCATACAGCCAACGCGGGCACAGGTGGTGCCAAAAGGTCCGCCCTCAATCATCACCACGCTGGGGGTAGAAAGTTTTGCTGCGCGGTAAGCGCCTAGTCCAGCTGTGCCGCCGCCAATAACGGCGACGTCGACATTCAACAGTTTCATATCCGCTCCTGAAGGGTATAAAAAAAGGGCGGGTTAGCACCCGCCAAAAGTCACATTACTTCTATTCCGTTGGTTTACAGGCGACAGATTGTTGAACCGTGCCTGAGGCCCATCGGGTTTATTTTTATCATTCAGGCTGACAGGAAGTTTTCCAGATCGTCGCTACCACCGATGTGACGACCACCGATAAACACCTGTGGCACGGTAGCGCGGCCGCTGACAGCGCGCAGGCTGACCGTGGTCGCGTCTTGGCCCAACACGATTTCTTCATATTGGATCCCGCGCTCTTGCAGCATTTGTTTGGCTTTGGCGCAGAACGGGCAGCCCGGTTTGGTGAACAGGGAAACCGATTCCTGCACTTGGAATTCAGGTGCCAGGTATTTCAACATGGTGTCGGCGTCAGAAACTTCAAACGGGTCGCCCGGCTTGTTGGGTTCGACGAACATTTTTTCTACCACACCGTTACGCACCAGCATGGAGTAGCGCCATGAACGTGGGCCAAAGCCCAGATCGGCTTTCTCAACCAGCATGTTCATACCCTTGGTGAATTCACCGTTGCCGTCCGGCACGAAGGTAATATTTTCGGCGTGTTGATCGGCTTTCCAGGCGTTCATCACAAAAGTATCGTTCACCGAGACGCACAGAATGCTGTCAACGCCATGTTGCTTGAACACGCTGGACAGTTCGTTATAGCGCGGCAAATGGCTGGATGAGCAGGTTGGGGTGAACGCGCCCGGCAAGGAGAACACGATCACGGTTTTGTCTTTGAACAGGTCATCCGTGGTGACATCGATCCATTGGTCGCCCTGGCGAGTATGGAAGGTAACCTGAGGGACTTTTTTGCCTTCTTGACTGGTAAACATGAATTAACCCCTTAATTAGAAAAATGAATTTTTTATGTTGGCGCCGTTGCGCTTCGTTGGGGGACATTATTCACTGCGGGGCTTGATAGTTCTAATCACTCGTTGCTATCTTATCTATCGCCATGAGCTATCATGGCCAGGAGGGAAACAACAATGAATATTCGTGATTTAGAGTATCTGGTCGCCTTGGCCGAGCACCGCCACTTCCGGCGCGCTGCCGACTCATGCCATGTCAGCCAACCAACATTGAGTGGCCAGATCCGCAAGCTGGAAGACGAGTTGGGCGTGATGCTGCTTGAGCGGACCAGCCGTAAGGTGCTTTTCACACAGGCAGGCTTACTGCTGGTGGAACAGGCGCGCACCGTGCTACGCGAAGTCAAAGTCTTGAAGGAAATGGCCAGCCAGCAAGGGGAAGCGATGTCCGGGCCGTTGCATATCGGCCTGATCCCTACCGTGGGGCCTTATCTGCTGCCGCAGATTATCCCTACGCTGCATAAATCCTTTCCCAAGTTGGAAATGTACCTGCACGAAGCACAAACCCATCAACTGCTGGCACAGCTGGACAGCGGCAAGTTGGACTGCGCTATTCTTGCCTTGGTGAAAGAGACCGAAGCCTTTATCGAAGTGCCTTTGTTCGATGAGCCGATGCAATTAGCAGTCTATTCCGACCATCCGTGGGCGCAGCGCGAACGCGTGGCGATGGCCGATTTGGCGGGTGAAAAACTGCTGATGCTGGAAGATGGCCACTGTTTACGCGATCAGGCGCTGGGCTTTTGCTTCCAGGCCGGTGCGGATGAGGATACCCACTTCCGCGCGACCAGTCTGGAAACGCTGCGTAATATGGTTGCCGCAGGCAGTGGGATAACGCTGTTACCCGCCTTGGCAGTACCGCGTGAGCGCGAGCGTGACGGCGTCTGCTATCTGGAGTGCTACAAACCGGAACCGAAGCGCACCATTGCTCTGGTGTATCGCCCCGGCTCCCCGCTGCGTAGCCGCTATGAGCAGCTGGCCGAGGCTATTCGCGAACACATGCAGAACTACCTGGACGCGGGCCTAAAAAAGGCGGTTTAAACCGTTTAGCGCGGCCACGCGGTAGGCTTCGGCCATGGTCGGATAGTTGAAGGTGGTATTGACGAAATACTCGATGGTATTACCTTCACCTTTTTGTTCCATGATCGCCTGACCGATGTGAATGATCTCTGCCGCACGCTCACCAAAGCAGTGGATCCCCAGGATCTGCAAGGTATCGCGGTGGAACAGGATCTTCAGGCTACCCACGTTCATACCGGCAATCTGCGCCCGGGCCAGGTGTTTGAACTGGGCACGGCCCACTTCATAGGGCACCTTCATCGCCGTCAGTTCCTGCTCGGTTTTACCGACGGAGCTGATTTCCGGAATGGTATAAATGCCCGTTGGAATGTCTTCGATCAGATGCCCGCTGGCTTCCCCAGAGGAGATGGCCTGAGCGGCGATGCGGCCCTGGTCATAAGCGGCAGATGCCAGACTCGGATAGCCGATCACGTCACCCACTGCATAAATGTGGGATACGGCGGTCTGATACATGCTGTTGACCTTCAGCAGGCCACGGCTGTCTGATTCCAGACCCACGTTCTCCAGGCCAAGCGCATCAGTGTTACCGGTACGGCCATTGGCATACAGCAGGCAATCGGCCTTCACTTTCTTGCCGGATTTCAGGTGCACAATCACGCCGTCATCGGTACCCTCGATCTTCTCGAACTCTTCATTGTGGCGGATCACCACGCCGTTATTCCAGAAGTGATAAGACAGGGAATCTGACATCTCCTGATCGAGGAACGCCAGCAACCGATCGCGGGTGTTGATCAAGTCCACCTTCACGTTCAAACCACGGAAGATAGAAGCATATTCGCAGCCAATTACCCCGGCACCGTAGATAATCACGTGGCGTGGCTCGTGGTTCAGCTCCAGGATGGAGTCGCTGTCATAAATGCGCGAGTGGTTAAAATCAACGCCGTTCGGATGATAAGGGCGTGAACCACAGGCGATCACAATATGGTCGGCGCGGATGGTATCCTGCGTGCCATCCATATAGCTTACGCTGACGGTGTTGGCGTCGATAAACTTGGCGTTACCGGCGAACAACTTGCACTGGTTACGTTCGTAGAACCCTTGGCGCATGCGCGTTTGCTGGTTAATCACGCTGTCGGCGTGGCGTAAAATGTCAGGGAAGGTGGCGCTAAGGGTGCGGGAGTTATTGTAAAGCGGGTTCTGGTTGAATTCGATAATGCGGCTGACGGCGTGGCGGAGGGCTTTTGAGGGGATGGTTCCCCAGTGAGTACAACCGCCGCCCACGTTATTGTACCGTTCGATCACGGCCACGCGGGCACCTTGTTTCACCAGACCCATGGCTGCGCCTTCACCACCAGGGCCGGAGCCGATGATAATGGCATCAAATTGATAGTGTTGTTGCATGTAGGAGAGACCTGTTCTTATACAAATTTACAACGGTATCTTAACATCATAGCGCTGCGTGCCCAATTACCATTAGCCTTTTTGTGGCAAAGCACAATCGGTGTGGCCCAGAACTGTGACAAAGCGCGTTTGTTTGACTGCTCCTCGCCTTCGCCTTGAAGGACGGGGATTCCCACTTCACAGAGTTGAACCTAAGCTGCATTTAGCAGTTCAGGTTTTACCGGCTCTCCGTGGGCTAACACTGCCAGCCCGGCAGCTTTTATATTGCGTGCCGCGTTAATATCTCGATCATGGGCTGCACCGCATTCTGGGCAGACCCATTGCCGAATACCAAGAGGCATTTTTTGTACGGTGAAACCACAACAACTGCAGCGTTTTGAGGATGGGAAATATTGGTCAATAGCAACCACGTTACGTCCCGCCCATCCGCCTTTGTACTGAAGCTGGCGGACTAATTCGGACCAGCCAGCATCAGCTATCGCTTTTGATAGTGTCGGATTGCGGATCATGTTCTTCACTTTCAGAGATTCGACGCAAACTACTTGGTTCTCGTTAATCAGTTTGCGGGACAATTTGTGGAGATTGTCCAGACGGCAATCCGCTATTTTCCCGTGTAAACGAGCGACTTTTAATCGGGCTTTAGCACGGTTTTTCGAGCCTCTGGTCTTTTTGCTTAACCGGCGCTGGAGCAGTGCCAGACGTGTCGCATATTTAGCGGTATAGCCGGGATTACCGGTTTTGAACCCGGTATCGGTGACGAATAAATCTTTTAAGCCCACATCAATCCCGACTATTTTGGGACTGACCGGCAGTGATGCTGGTTCACATTCACACAGACAGGAGACGAAGTACCGCCCAGCGGTATCTTTGGAGATAGTAACGGTTGATGGAGTGGACGGCAAAGGGCGTGACCACTGCACGTCTAATGGAGTCTTGCTTTTTGCCATCGACAATTTACCATCAAGGTATTTAAACGCCGCATTGGTGAGCGTAATTTTCTGCCTGTGGCGTTTGCCTTTAAACACTGGGTATGCAGCACGGCCTTCAAAGAAGTTTTTGAAGGCCACTTGTTGGTGGCGCAGTGCTTGCTGCAAGGGAACACTTGAAACGTCATTTAGCCAGACAAGGTCCGGGTCTTTTTTGAGTGCAGTCAATCTGGCACTTGCCTGCGTATAGCCGATTTTTTCTTTTCGCTGAAAGTAGGCGTCGGTACGCCAGCGTAGAATGAAGTTGTAGACGAAACGCACACAGCCGAAGGTTTGAGACAGTAGCTCAACCTGTTCGGTTGTTGGATAGAATCGGTATTTATAAGCACGTTTCATATTGCTTAAATTTTATGCACCTTGATGAAGTAAGGTCAAATGAAATTACGCAGTTAACGTGTTTTTATCCCCCGTGCGCGAAGGGCGAAGTTTTACGCGCGCTAGGATAAATTTGCTATATTGCCAGTTCTGCGGCGTTAGACTGAAGAAGGGAAGTCATCCGGATATGCAAATGGGCGTCAGAGCACAACAAAAAGAACGCACGCGTCGTTCCCTCATTGAGGCGGCTTTCAGCCAGCTGAGTGCCGAGCGCAGTTTTGCCAGCCTGAGCCTGCGTGAAGTCTCACGAGAGGCGGGCATCGCGCCCACGTCTTTCTATCGCCATTTCCGCGATGTGGATGAGCTTGGGCTCACCATGGTTGACGAAAGCGGCCTGATGCTGCGCCAATTGATGCGCCAGGCACGCCAGCGTATTGCCAAAGGCGGCAGCGTGATCCGCACGTCGGTATCGACCTTTATGGAGTTTATCGGCAATAATCCCAACGCCTTTCGGCTGTTGCTGCGAGAACGTTCCGGCACCTCGGCCGCGTTTCGTGCGGCGGTAGCACGGGAAATCCAACATTTTATCGCCGAACTGGCAGATTACCTTGAGCTGGAAAACCATATGCCGCGCAGCTTTACCGAGGCGCAGGCGGAAGCTATGGTGACGATCGTGTTCAGTGCCGGGGCGGAAGCGCTGGATATTGATATTGAACAACGGCGGCAGCTCGAAGAAAGGTTAGTGTTGCAACTGCGGATGATCTCCAAAGGAGCCTATTACTGGTATCGCCGCGAACAAGAAAAAGCATCTGTATCCCACGTATAACAAGGTGAAAGTCATGGAAAAACTAAGCCGTGAGAATGGTACTTTACTGCTGGCGTTGATTGCTGGCCTGTCCGTAAACGGTTCCTTTGCCGCGCTGTTCAGCTCGGTGGTGTCGTTTTCTGCCTTCCCGTTGATTGCTTTGGTGTTGGCGGTATATTGCCTGCATCAGCGTTACCTGAACCAGCCAATGCCGGATGGTATGCCAAAACTGGCGGCCGGCTGTTTCCTGTTGGGCGTCCTGGGATATAGCGCGATCGTGCGTGCGGAATATCCGCAGATCGGCTCGAACTTCCTGCCCTCGATTGTTTGCGTGGTGCTGGTGCTCTGGATTGGTTTCCATTTAAAGAAACGCAATACCGTCACTGTTCAGCATTAAAAATGGTTATATCGAGAAAAGGCACTCTGCGGAGTGCCTTCAGATTGCTGACAAAGTGGCAATATTGCTGAATTGGTCGGGATCTACCTATACCAGTATTTTCTAACCCATTGATTATCAAGACGGGCGCAGCATGCAGCGCCCCTACATTGTAAGCCCGGTGAGGGTTTGTCAGCAGTCTCAAGGCACTCTGCGGAGTGCCTTTTTTGGTTTTTGCGTCTGTCTAGATCAGCGGCGTTCGAGTAATACGCCACATTCCATATGATGGGTATATGGGAACTGATCGAATAGAGCCAGGCGAGTGATTTTGTGCGTGGCCTGCAGCGTATCCAGATTGGCGCACAGAGTCTCCGGGTTGCAGGAGATGTAAAGGATGCGTGGATAGGTCTGCACCATTTTCACCGTTTCCTCATCCAGCCCGCTGCGCGGCGGATCGACGAAAATGGTCTCACAGTTATAGCTGCTCAGATCGATCCCTTTTAACCGGTTGAACTCGCGAGCGCCGTTCATTGCCTGAGTGAAATCTTCCGCCGCCATGCGGATAATCTGCACGTTGTCGATATTATTGGCCGCGATGTTGTACTGCGCCGCCGCCACCGAAGGCTTGGCTATTTCAGTGGCTAACACTCGCTCGAAGTTGCGGGCCAGGGCCAGCGAGAAGTTGCCGTTACCGCAATACAGCTCCAGCAGGTCCCCTTTTGCACCTTGGGTCACATTCAGCGCCCATTCCAGCATTTGCACGTTCATGGCTGCGTTGGGCTGGGTGAAGCTGTTTTCGACCTGGCGATAAATCATTTCGCGGCCAGCGACCGGCAGCACTTCGTCGACGTAGTCCTGATCCAGCATGATTTTCATCTTCGAGGCGCGGCCAATCAGCTGCACATCGAAGCCGTCTGCGCGTAATGTGTCACGCAGCGCAGTGGCATCTTGCTGCCATTGTTCGTCCAGCTTGCGGTGATACAGCAGCGAGGCAATGATTTTACCGCTCTGCGTAGAAAGATAATCGATCTGGAACAGCTTGTGGCGCAGCACTGGATTGGGCTTGAGGGCCGCCATCAGGGCGCTCATCAGGCGGTTAATCAGCTCGCTGGCCGCCGGGAAGCTATCGACACGGATACGCTGCTTGGTCTGCTGATCGAACATGATGTGGTACATATCGTCCTCATCATGCCAGATGCGGAATTCCGCACGCATTCGGTAGTGGCTGACTGGCGAGCGAAACACTTCCGGCTCGGGCGCCGTGAACGGTGACATCATGGTCTTCAGGCGGGCTGTTTTCTCCGCCAGTTGGTCGTCATAGCGTTCAATGGGCAAATTCTCGGGCGTCATGGTTTCTCTCGTCAGGCAAATTGGATCAGCGGGGATTGTAGGGAATCAGCCCGTGAAGTCCAGTTTTGTTGTGGTGCTATTTTGCAACACTGTTGGCAATCTAGACATCCATTTTCATTGATTGTAGCATTGCCGTCCGGTCTCAAGCAGCGAGTGAAAAGGGAATCCAGTGCAAATCTGGAGCTGACGCGCAGCGGTATGGGGAAGTCACGGCGATAGCGTTAAATGACGCAGACACTGTCCACTGCAGGATGGGAAGTCATCGCCCGGTGCGGGTTGCCACAGGCAACCGGCAAATCCCAAGCCCGAAAACCTACCGGTGTACGTCGCAATATCCATAGCCGTCGCGAACTACCGGCCGTGGCCCTGCGGCATCCCCAATGAAGTTTGGATGCTTTTTATAATGACAATGATAAAAAATACACTGCTGGCGGTGGTCTCCTCCGTGACGGCATTTTCTGGATGGGCGCAAGATAACACCACGGCTAAAAGTAGCGATGACCTGGTGGTTACCGCCAACCGCTTCCCTCAACCGGTCTCTTCCGTATTGGCGCCTGCCGATGTGGTGACCCGCGAAGATATCGATCGCTGGCAGGCCAAAAGCCTCAATGATGTGATGCGCCGTTTGCCCGGTGTCGATATTTCACAGTACGGCGGTATGGGGCAGGGGTCATCTCTCTCGGTACGCGGCACCGAAGCTCGTCATGTATTGGTTCTGATCGACGGCGTGCCAATGGCCCGGCTGGGGATCAGCAACGGCGTCGATTTTAACCAGGTTCCGTTGGCGCTGGTTCAGCGTGTGGAGTTTATCCGTGGGCCGCGCTCTGCCATTTACGGTTCTGGTGCCATCGGCGGGGTCATCAACATCATTACCCAGACGGATAAAGAGGGCGGTAAAGTCCAGGCGGGTATCGGTTCTAAAGGATACCAGCAGTACGATGGTGCCTTGCGCCAGCGTTTTGATAACACTGTTGCTACCGTTGCGGGCAGCTACCAGATGACCAATGGCTTCAATGTGCAGCCGGGCTCGCCTTATTCGGTCGACAGCGATCGTGATGGTTTCCGTAATAAAAGCTTCTGGGGCGGGTTGGAGCAACAGTTCAATCAGAATTTCTCAGGTTTCGTGCGGGGTTATGGTTATACCAATAACTCGGACTACGATGTCGGCAATGTACCTTACAGCCCGAAGTACAGTAATGATGAAGACCGCCTGTATAGCCACACCTATGATATGGGGCTGCGTTTCCTGTCTGGGGCTTTCTCCTCTCAACTGACGGGCAGCTATCAGAAACAGAAGGATTACAACTACAGCAGCCAGAATGGCCGTTATGGCATCAGCACTACGCTGGATGATATGGATCAGCGTAACCTGCAATGGGGTAACACCTATGCTTTCGAGCACGGCAGCGTTACCGCCGGTGCCGATTTCCAGCAACAGCGCCTGACTTCTTCCGACAATTCCTTTGCCGATACCTATAAAAGAGACAACACGGGCCTGTACCTGAGTGGCCAGCAGCAGTTTGGCAGCGTGACGTTGGAAGCCTCTGGGCGTGAAGACAAGGCAGGTGACTTTGGTTGGCACGGCACTTGGCAGACCGCGGCAGGTTGGGAGTTTGTTGATGGCTATCGAGCCACCTTGTCTTATGGTACGGGTTTCCTGACGCCGTCATTGGGTCAGCAATATGGCTCAAAACGCTTTGGCATTGATTCCAACAGCAACCTCAAGCCGGAAGAGTCCAAACAGTGGGAAATGGGTCTGGAAGGTTTGACCGGGCCGTTGGATTGGCGTCTGTCTGCTTACCATTACAAAATCCAGAACCTAATCAACTATGATTCTGACCCAGTGACCTATCAGGGGCAGTATTACAATGTGGATAAGGCAACGATTAAAGGTGTGGAATGGACGGGTAGCTTTGATACCTGGATGTTCACCCACCGGTTGACGCTGCAATATATCGATCCGCGTAATGACCAGACCGATGAGGTGTTGGCGCGCCGTTCGAAACGTCAGGCCAAATATCAGTTGGATTGGACGATGTTCAACCTGGACATGGATATCTCGTATCAATACTACGGCAAGCGTTACGACAATATCTCTTCTACTTATAACCCTGAGCAGCGCGTATTGCCGAGTTACAGCACGGTCGACGTGAGCGCCTCATATCCAATAACCTCTCAGCTGACAGTTCGTGGTAGAATTGCCAACCTGTTTGATAAAGATTATGAGACGGCTTATGGCTATGCTACCCCAGGAAGAGAGTACTACCTCACTGGCAGCTATACCTTCTAACGCCACTGCGGCTCCTCGCCCGACGGCGCTGGTTTTTGATTCCGGCGTCGGCGGGTTGTCAGTGTTTCAGGATGTTCGGCAACTGCTGCCGGATCTCCACTATATCTATGCCTTCGATAACGTAGCATTCCCCTACGGCGAGAAATCCGAAGAGTTTATCGTTGAGCGCGTGCTGGAAATTGTCAGTGCGGTTCAGCAGCGCCATCCTCTGGCGATCGTCATCATCGCCTGTAATACCGCCAGTACCGTTTCCTTACCCGCACTGCGTGAACGTTTTGCTTTCCCGGTAGTGGGGGTGGTGCCTGCGATCAAGCCTGCTGCCAAACTGACCGCCAACGGTATCGTCGGTTTGCTGGCCACGCGTGGTACGGTTCAGCGTACTTATACTCATGAACTGATCGAGCGTTTCGCGACAGATTGCAAAATTGAGCTGTTAGGCTCTTCTGAGCTGGTGGAACTGGCAGAGGCCAAGCTGCATGGTGAACCTGTGCCGCTGGCAACGCTGAAGAAAATATTGCAGCCGTGGTTGAGCATGCGCGAGCCTCCGGACACGGTAGTGTTGGGTTGTACTCACTTCCCTCTATTATCTGAAGAGTTGATGCAAGTCCTGCCTGAAGGAACGCGTCTGGTGGATTCTGGTGCGGCAATTGCCCGCAGAGCCGCCTGGCTTATCTCTAATCAGGAGAATCTGGTGTCAACTCAGGAAGAGAATCTGGCGTATTGCATGGCGCTGAATGAAGACACCGATGCTTTATTGCCCGTTTTGCAGGGTTATGGCTTTAAATCGTTGAAAAAACTGCCGCTTTAATGGGTTTTTGCTTAAACATTCGACGGTCAGTAAAAAAAGTGAATTTAGGGGTTGCGGCGTTCTGAGAACTCCCTATAATGCGCCTCCACTGACCGGGAACAACGACGAACAAGTCGCCCAGTCAGGAAGAAGCAACCCGGTGAAAACACCGCGTCTCGTAAGAGAAAAAGGTTGACTCTTCAGCGGGAAAGCGTAATATGCACCTCCCGCGTTACCGAGAAACTTCCCGGTAACGAACGCTCTTTAACAATTTATCAGACAATCTGTGTGGGCACTCACAAGACGATATCCAGCTACTTCGGTAGCAAAAAAATATCAAGTCTTGAAGAGTGACCAAGCAGTAATTCATGCGAATGAATTATTACGAAAGTTAATTTTCGAGCATCGCTGCACGAGTTGCAGCAAATCAAGCTTTTAATTGAAGAGTTTGATCATGGCTCAGATTGAACGCTGGCGGCAGGCCTAACACATGCAAGTCGAGCGGTAGCACAAGGAGCTTGCTCCTGGGTGACGAGCGGCGGACGGGTGAGTAATGTCTGGGAAACTGCCCGATGGAGGGGGATAACTACTGGAAACGGTAGCTAATACCGCATAACGTCTTCGGACCAAAGTGGGGGACCTTCGGGCCTCACACCATCGGATGTGCCCAGATGGGATTAGCTAGTAGGTGAGGTAATGGCTCACCTAGGCGACGATCCCTAGCTGGTCTGAGAGGATGACCAGCCACACTGGAACTGAGACACGGTCCAGACTCCTACGGGAGGCAGCAGTGGGGAATATTGCACAATGGGCGCAAGCCTGATGCAGCCATGCCGCGTGTGTGAAGAAGGCCTTCGGGTTGTAAAGCACTTTCAGCGAGGAGGAAGGGTTCAGTGTTAATAGCATTGTTCATTGACGTTACTCGCAGAAGAAGCACCGGCTAACTCCGTGCCAGCAGCCGCGGTAATACGGAGGGTGCAAGCGTTAATCGGAATTACTGGGCGTAAAGCGCACGCAGGCGGTTTGTTAAGTCAGATGTGAAATCCCCGAGCTTAACTTGGGAACTGCATTTGAAACTGGCAAGCTAGAGTCTTGTAGAGGGGGGTAGAATTCCAGGTGTAGCGGTGAAATGCGTAGAGATCTGGAGGAATACCGGTGGCGAAGGCGGCCCCCTGGACAAAGACTGACGCTCAGGTGCGAAAGCGTGGGGAGCAAACAGGATTAGATACCCTGGTAGTCCACGCTGTAAACGATGTCGACTTGGAGGTTGTGCCCTTGAGGCGTGGCTTCCGGAGCTAACGCGTTAAGTCGACCGCCTGGGGAGTACGGCCGCAAGGTTAAAACTCAAATGAATTGACGGGGGCCCGCACAAGCGGTGGAGCATGTGGTTTAATTCGATGCAACGCGAAGAACCTTACCTACTCTTGACATCCACAGAACTTTCCAGAGATGGATTGGTGCCTTCGGGAACTGTGAGACAGGTGCTGCATGGCTGTCGTCAGCTCGTGTTGTGAAATGTTGGGTTAAGTCCCGCAACGAGCGCAACCCTTATCCTTTGTTGCCAGCACGTCATGGTGGGAACTCAAAGGAGACTGCCGGTGATAAACCGGAGGAAGGTGGGGATGACGTCAAGTCATCATGGCCCTTACGAGTAGGGCTACACACGTGCTACAATGGCATATACAAAGAGAAGCGAACTCGCGAGAGCAAGCGGACCTCATAAAGTATGTCGTAGTCCGGATCGGAGTCTGCAACTCGACTCCGTGAAGTCGGAATCGCTAGTAATCGTAGATCAGAATGCTACGGTGAATACGTTCCCGGGCCTTGTACACACCGCCCGTCACACCATGGGAGTGGGTTGCAAAAGAAGTAGGTAGCTTAACCTTCGGGAGGGCGCTTACCACTTTGTGATTCATGACTGGGGTGAAGTCGTAACAAGGTAACCGTAGGGGAACCTGCGGTTGGATCACCTCCTTACCTAAAGATATGCAGTTGAGTGCAGTGTCCACACAGATTGTCTGATGAAAAAGTAACGAGCAGAAATACCTTTATAGGCTTGTAGCTCAGGTGGTTAGAGCGCACCCCTGATAAGGGTGAGGTCGGTGGTTCAAGTCCACTCAGGCCTACCAGATTCGCACTTATGCTGCGTTATGCGCGCGGTCGTTTACCCAAAAGTAAACTTCCCTTCCGCATGCCTTGCCTAAGCACGAATTAACAGGATTTTCAACAGGAAAGACTGTTATTCACGCGAGTGGTAAATGAAGGTTTCTGCAAGTGACTGTATGGGGCTATAGCTCAGCTGGGAGAGCGCCTGCCTTGCACGCAGGAGGTCAGCGGTTCGATCCCGCTTAGCTCCACCATATCCATATAGTCCTTGATAATACTTCAGAGTGTACTGGCAACAGTATGCTGCGAAGTATTTTGCTCTTTAACAATCTGGAACAAGCTGAAAATTGAAACATGACAGCTGAAACTTATCCCTCCGTAGAAGTATTGGGGTAAGAATTAACCTGTCATAGAGTCTCTCAAATAAACAGCACGACAGTGTCTCTGTTTACAGAAACACCTTCGGGTTGTGAGGTTAAGTGACTAAGCGTACACGGTGGATGCCTAGGCAGTCAGAGGCGATGAAGGGCGTGCTAATCTGCGAAAAGTGTCGGTAAGGTGATATGAACCGTTATAACCGGCAATACCCGAATGGGGAAACCCAGTGTGTTTCGACACACTATCGTATGGTGAATACATAGCCATACGAGGCGAACCGGGGGAACTGAAACATCTAAGTACCCCGAGGAAAAGAAATCAACCGAGATTCCCCTAGTAGCGGCGAGCGAACGGGGAACAGCCCAGAACCTGAATCAGTTCTTGTGTTAGTGGAAGCGTCTGGAAAGTCGCGCAGCAAAGGGTGATAGCCCCGTACACTAAAATGCATTAACTGTGAGTTCGATGAGTAGGGCGGGACACGTGACATCCTGTCTGAATATGGGGGGACCATCCTCCAAGGCTAAATACTCCTGACTGACCGATAGTGAACCAGTACCGTGAGGGAAAGGCGAAAAGAACCCCGGCGAGGGGAGTGAAATAGAACCTGAAACCGTGTACGTACAAGCAGTGGGAGCACCTTCGTGGTGTGACTGCGTACCTTTTGTATAATGGGTCAGCGACTTATATTTTGTAGCAAGGTTAACCGTATAGGGGAGCCGTAGGGAAACCGAGTCTTAACTGGGCGAATAGTTGCAAGGTATAGACCCGAAACCCGGTGATCTAGCCATGGGCAGGTTGAAGGTTGGGTAACACTAACTGGAGGACCGAACCGACTAATGTTGAAAAATTAGCGGATGACTTGTGGCTGGGGGTGAAAGGCCAATCAAACCGGGAGATAGCTGGTTCTCCCCGAAAGCTATTTAGGTAGCGCCTCGTGAACTCATCTTCGGGGGTAGAGCACTGTTTCGGCTAGGGGGCCATCCCGGCTTACCAAACCGATGCAAACTCCGAATACCGAAGAATGTTATCACGGGAGACACACGGCGGGTGCTAACGTCCGTCGTGAAGAGGGAAACAACCCAGACCGCCAGCTAAGGTCCCAAAGTCATGGTTAAGTGGGAAACGATGTGGGAAGGCATAGACAGCCAGGATGTTGGCTTAGAAGCAGCCATCATTTAAAGAAAGCGTAATAGCTCACTGGTCGAGTCGGCCTGCGCGGAAGATGTAACGGGGCTAAACCATGCACCGAAGCTGCGGCAGCGACGCTTAGGCGTTGTTGGGTAGGGGAGCGTTCTGTAAGCCGTTGAAGGTGAACTGTGAGGTTTGCTGGAGGTATCAGAAGTGCGAATGCTGACATAAGTAACGATAAAGCGGGTGAAAAACCCGCTCGCCGGAAGACCAAGGGTTCCTGTCCAACGTTAATCGGGGCAGGGTGAGTCGACCCCTAAGGCGAGGCCGAAAGGCGTAGTCGATGGGAAACAGGTTAATATTCCTGTACTCGGTGTTACTGCGAAGGGGGGACGGAGAAGGCTAGGCTAGCCGGGCGACGGTTGTCCCGGTTTAAGCGTGTAGGGGGAGTGACCTGGTAAATCCGGTTACTTATCAACCCTGAGGCGTGATGACGATGCACTACGGTGCAGAAGTAGTTGATGCCCTGCTTCCAGGAAAAGCCTCTAAGCATCAGGTAACATCAAATCGTACCCCAAACCGACACAGGTGGTCAGGTAGAGAATACCAAGGCGCTTGAGAGAACTCGGGTGAAGGAACTAGGCAAAATGGTGCCGTAACTTCGGGAGAAGGCACGCTGGCGCGTAGGTGAAGAGACTTGCTCTCGGAGCTGAAGCCAGTCGCAGATACCAGCTGGCTGCAACTGTTTAATAAAAACACAGCACTGTGCAAACACGAAAGTGGACGTATACGGTGTGACGCCTGCCCGGTGCTGGAAGGTTAATTGATGGGGTCAGCCGCAAGGCGAAGCTCTTGATCGAAGCCCCAGTAAACGGCGGCCGTAACTATAACGGTCCTAAGGTAGCGAAATTCCTTGTCGGGTAAGTTCCGACCTGCACGAATGGCGTAATGATGGCCAGGCTGTCTCCACCCGAGACTCAGTGAAATTGAACTCGCTGTGAAGATGCAGTGTACCCGCGGCAAGACGGAAAGACCCCGTGAACCTTTACTATAGCTTGACACTGAACATTGAGCCTTGATGTGTAGGATAGGTGGGAGGCTTTGAAGTGTGGACGCCAGTCTGCATGGAGCCAACCTTGAAATACCACCCTTTAATGTTTGATGTTCTAACTCGGCCCCATAATCTGGGGTGAGGACAGTGTCTGGTGGGTAGTTTGACTGGGGCGGTCTCCTCCCAAAGAGTAACGGAGGAGCACGAAGGTTAGCTAATCACGGTCGGACATCGTGAGGTTAGTGCAAAGGCATAAGCTAGCTTGACTGCGAGAGTGACGGCTCGAGCAGGTACGAAAGTAGGTCTTAGTGATCCGGTGGTTCTGAATGGAAGGGCCATCGCTCAACGGATAAAAGGTACTCCGGGGATAACAGGCTGATACCGCCCAAGAGTTCATATCGACGGCGGTGTTTGGCACCTCGATGTCGGCTCATCACATCCTGGGGCTGAAGTAGGTCCCAAGGGTATGGCTGTTCGCCATTTAAAGTGGTACGCGAGCTGGGTTTAGAACGTCGTGAGACAGTTCGGTCCCTATCTGCCGTGGGCGTTGGAAGATTGAGAGGGGTTGCTCCTAGTACGAGAGGACCGGAGTGAACGCACCACTGGTGTTCGGGTTGTCATGCCAATGGCACTGCCCGGTAGCTAAGTGCGGAAAAGATAAGCGCTGAAAGCATCTAAGCGCGAAACTTGCCTCGAGATGAGTCTTCCCTGGGCCTTTAAGGTCCCTGAAGGAACGTTTAAGACTAAGACGTTGATAGGCTGGGTGTGTAAGTGCAGCGATGCATTGAGCTAACCAGTACTAATGATCCGTGAGGCTTAACCTTACAACACCGAAGGTGTTTTAGAGTAGACGACAATTTTCAGCGAAGTTCCGAGATTGGTTCTGGTGGTTACGAAAGTAACGGCCAAGAATGAAACAGAATTTGCCTGGCGGCAATAGCGCGGTGGTCCCACCTGACCCCATGCCGAACTCAGAAGTGAAACGCCGTAGCGCCGATGGTAGTGTGGGGTCTCCCCATGCGAGAGTAGGACACTGCCAGGCATCAAATAAACGTTATCAGTATGACACCTGGTAATGCGCGAAATCACCCAGGTGGTTTTGCCAGCATCGAAAGATGCGACGTAGAAGAATCGGTGGAGCGGTAGTTCAGTTGGTTAGAATACCTGCCTGTCACGCAGGGGGTCGCGGGTTCGAGCCCCGTCCGTTCCGCCACTTATTTAAATTATGCCTGCTACTGTTAGCAGGCATAATGTTAAGCGTAATTTAGGGGCGTAGCTCAGTTGGTAGAGCACCGGTCTCCAAAACCGGGTGTCGCGAGTTCGAGTCTCTCCGCCCCTGCCATATTAGAAACCCTTTGCGAAAGCGAAGGGTTTTTTTGCTTTCTACTCGCCTAGAATTGCCAGTCCTCCCGCTAACACGTACAAAATTCCTGCCGAAATCGTTCCTAATTTAGACATTTCTAGCTGTATCTATGCACAAAATGGTTGTAATCCCGCGCTGTGATATCGCTCATCATTCCTCCCTGTATTTCAACTACACCTTATAAGCCCCACGAGTTTTTTGGGCACACTCGATGAAAGCGAATACACCCACAGCCATCTCTGTCTGACCGATTCAGGCAGAGCGAGGAGAAAAACATGGTTAAGCGTTTACTGTTAGCGGCCGCCGTAAGCGGTGTGTTGATGGGAGCGGCGCAGGCTGCCCCCTTGGTTGTCGGCTTTTCTCAGATTGGTTCTGAATCAGGATGGCGTTCGGCAGAAACCAAAGTGGCGAAACAGGAGGCGGAAAAACGGGGTATTACGCTGAAAATCGCCGATGCACAGCAAAAGCAGGAAAACCAGATCAAGGCGGTGAGATCCTTTATTGCTCAGGGTGTTGACGCCATCTTTATTGCGCCGGTGGTGGCCACCGGTTGGACTCCGGTATTGCAGGAAGCGAAAGAGGCCAAAATTCCGGTCTTCCTGCTGGATCGCATGATCGAAGTGAACGATCCCTCGCTGTATACCGCTGCAGTCGCCTCTGACAGCGTCCATGAAGGGAAAGTCGCAGGCGAATGGCTAGTGAAAGCCGTTGCGGGCAAGCCCTGTAACGTGGTGGAACTGCAAGGTACCGTCGGGTCCAGCGTAGCCATTAACCGTAAGAAAGGCTTTGCGGACGGTATTGCCTCTGCCGACAACGTCAAAATCATCCGCTCGCAGTCTGGCGACTTTACTCGCAGCAAGGGTAAAGAGGTGATGGAAAGCTTTATCAAGGCTGAACAGAACGGCAAGAACATCTGCGCCGTCTATGCACATAACGACGATATGGCCATTGGTGCTATCCAGGCGATTAAAGAAGCCGGCCTCAAACCGGGCTCACAGATCAAGGTTGTTTCCATCGACGGCGTGCCGGATATCTTTAAAGCGATGATGGAAGGGGAAGCCAACGCCACGGTTGAACTGACGCCAAATATGGCAGGACCTGCGTTTGATGCCTTGATTGCATTGAAGAAAGACGGTACACAGCCACAGAAATTTATCCAGACCGAGTCGAAACTGCTGCAGCCTGAAACTGCCAGACAGGAATACGATATGAAGAAAAGCATGGGATATTGATCGTTAACAGGCGGAGCAGATAATGGCCACACCTCAGGCAGCATTATTGGCGATAAACGGGTTATCCGTGGAGTTTCCAGGTGTAAAAGCGCTGGAGCAGGTTGATTTCACACTACAACGCGGTGAGGTGGTGGCGCTTCTTGGGGAAAACGGCGCGGGCAAGTCCACGCTGATTAAGGCATTGACCGGTGTTTACCAACGCTCCGCTGGTGAGATCTGGCTAGAAGGCACCGCGATTGCGCCACAGAATACGGCCCAGGCGCAATCGTTGGGGATTGGCACCGTCTATCAGGAAGTTAACCTGCTGCCTAATATCTCGGTGGCCGCCAATCTGTTTATCGGCCGCGAACCTACCCGCTTTGGCCTGATCGATCAAAAAACCATGTTGCGTAATGCCCGTAAGCTGCTGGAAGGCTATGGCTTACCGCTGGATGTCAGCCAGCCGCTGGGCAACTACTCTATCGCTATTCAGCAAATTGTCGCGATTGCTCGCGCCGTCGATCTCTCCGCCAAGGTGCTGATCCTGGATGAACCCACCGCCAGCCTGGATGCCAAGGAAGTCACCATGCTGCTGGATATTCTCAGCCAACTGCGATCTCAGGGAATGGGGATGATCTTTGTCACCCATTTTCTCGAGCAGGTTTACCGCATCAGCGATCGTATTACGGTGTTGCGTAACGGCAAGCTGGTCGGGACCCGTGTCACCGCCGAGCTACCACGGCTCGAATTGGTGCAGATGATGCTTGGCCACAGTTTTGATGAGACGCTGCTCAAACGCAGTGAACATCAGGCCGTGCAGGCCCCGCCGTTAGTAGAGTTTAGCGGCTATGGCCGACGCGGCATGGTTGAACCCTTTGATCTGGCGATCCGGCCTGGGGAAATAGTCGGCCTGGCTGGTTTATTGGGATCGGGACGTACCGAGACGGCACAACTGATCTTCGGCATTAAGGCTCGGGATAAAGGTACAGCGAAGGTTGAAGGCAAAACGGTGGCGATCCCTACGCCCCGTAAGGCGGCCAGCCTGGGATTTGGTTATTGCCCAGAAGATCGTAAGACCGACGGCATTGTCGGCGCAGCCACTGTGAGGGAAAACATTATTCTGGCATTGCAGGCGCAACGTGGCTGGTTACGGCCTATCCCGTTGCGTGAGCAAACCCGAATTGCGGAGGATTTCATCAAACTGCTGGGGATCCGCACACCGGGGCCGGAGCAGCAAATCCAGTACCTTTCCGGCGGTAACCAGCAGAAGGTGCTGCTTTCCCGCTGGCTGGCGACTAAACCCCGTTTCCTGATCCTGGATGAGCCAACGCGTGGCATTGACGTAGGGGCTCATGCGGAAATTATCCGCCTGATTGAACGGCTTTGTGATGAAGGGTTGGCGCTGCTGGTGATCTCCTCCGAACTGGAGGAGCTGGCAGGTTATGCCGATCGCATTGTGGTATTACGCGATAGAAAACATGTGGCGCAGCTTGAACATGATGCCATTACGGTTCCCGCCATTATGCAGGCCATTGCCGTGCAACAGGGGGCAGCATGAACCACAGGAGTTTTCCCATGACCGGTGGACCGCGCAAAGTAAGGTGGGTAATGCCCGCCGGAGCGACGCAGCTGGGGGCGCTGGCGGTGATTTTGCTTATCGATAGCCTGGTCGCCCCCCATTTCTTTTCAATCCATATTCAGGATGGTCGCCTGTTCGGCAGCGTGATTGATATTTTTAATCGCGGTGCCCCTGTTGCACTGCTTGCCTTGGGTATGACGCTAGTGATCGCCACCGGTGGGATCGATCTCTCCGTCGGTGCGGTGATGGCGATTGCCGGGGCGACCGCTGCCACCATGACCAGCGCTGGCTACCCATTAGCTTACATCCTGGGGGCCGCATTAGCGGTTGGGGCACTGTGTGGCCTGTGGAACGGCTTCTTGGTTGCGGTGCTGCAAATCCAGCCGATCGTCGCCACCTTGATGCTGATGGTGGCTGGGCGCGGTATCGCGCAGTTGATTACCGAAGGGCAAATCGTCACCTTTGAGAGTGAAGGATTAGCCAAGCTCGGCAGTGGTTCGCTGATGTATCTGCCGATGCCGGTGATCATTGCGGCCATCATGCTGCTACTGATTTGGTTACTGACACGCAAAACCGCGTTAGGGCTGTTTATTGAGGCGGTCGGTATCAATTTACGCTCGGCACGTAATGCTGGCGTCAGTACTCGCTGGGTGATCATTGCGGTGTATATCATTTGCGGCCTGTGCGCGGCGGTGGCAGGGGTTATCGTCACGGCGGATATCCGCGGTGCGGATGCCAACAATGCGGGCTTGTGGCTCGAACTGGATGCGATCCTGGCCGTGGTGATTGGCGGTGGGTCACTGCTGGGCGGGCGTTTTAATCTGCTGCTCTCGGTGGTGGGGGCGCTAATCATTCAGGGTATGAATACGGGAATTCTGCTTTCGGGCTATAAACCGGAGTTTAACCTGGTGTTGAAAGCGGTGGTGGTATTAGCCGTGTTGCTGGTGCAATCGCCCAGTGTGTCATTACAGCGGCTGTGGCGGAGACGTAAATCATGATGAAACGTAACCTTCCCCTATTGATCACTATCGCGGTTTTCCTGCTGGGCTACGCCTTTTGCCTTAGCCAATTCCCCAGTTTCGCTTCTACCCGCGTCTGGTGCGATCTGCTGACCGACAACGCTTTTCTCGGCATTGTGGCCGTGGGTATGACATTTGTGATCCTTTCAGGGGGTATCGATCTTTCGGTGGGTTCGGTGATCGCCTTTACTGGCGTACTGTTGGCCAAGCTGATTGGCACTTATGGTATTGCTCCAGGTTATGCATTTGTCATTGCCTTGCTGATGGGGGCCTCGTTTGGTGCGCTGATGGGGTGGATCATCGACGTACTGAAATTACCTGCATTTATCATCACGCTCGCGGGGATGTTCTTCGTGCGCGGCATGAGTTTTATCGTGTCAGAAGAGTCTTTGCCGATTGATCACCCGCTGTATGCCACGCTGGCAAACTACGCCTGGAAAGTCCCCGGTGGTGGCCGATTTACCTTATTGGCGCTGGTGATGCTGCTGGTCGTGGCGATTGGCATGATCCTGGCGCATCGTACCCGTTTTGGCCATAACGTCTATGCCATCGGGGGGAATCCGGTCTCCGCTGGGCTGATGGGGGTGCCGGTACGGCGTACCACCATCCAGATTTACATGCTTTCCAGCACGCTGGCGGCCCTCTCCGGCATTATTTTCTCGCTATACACTTCCGCTGGTTACGCTCTGGCTGCCAGCGGTGTCGAACTGGATGCCATTGCGGCGGTCGTCATTGGGGGAACGTTGCTGACCGGTGGTGTCGGCACCATCTTGGGTACCCTGTTTGGCGTGCTGATCCAGGGCTTAATCCAGAGTTACATCACTTTTGATGGCTCGCTCAGCTCCTGGTGGACCAAAATCGTCATCGGCATCCTGCTGTTCTGCTTTATCGGCCTCCAGAAGGCGATGAGCGCCTTTTGGCAGACCAGACGGGCAAAACCACGCCATCCACGCCTGAAGCCGTCATAGCGGCTCAGGTTGCGGTATTTAAAGGTATTTTCAGCAGTTGGCGGATTAACGGCTGCTGGTCGCTGTTTTGCAGCCAGACGGCATAAAGCGGGCGGATGATCGGCTGGGCGTCAGCAACGGCGATCAACTGAGGGTAGTCTTTTTCCCACTGGCTGGGGAGAAATGCACAGCCGCCGGTCGTTTCCAGCAATTGACGCGTCAGATGTGCGGAAGTGGTGGTCAACACAGGCATGCTGTCGCCCTCAAGCATGCGGGCTTCCTGTTGGTGAAAATCGGCACCCCATTCCAGTTTGATGTAAGGCATGGGGGCAGATTTATCGCGTAGCGACGAGGAAAACAGGCGTAGCGAGAAGTTACCCAACAGTTGGCTGGCCAGCTCATCCATCTTTGGCGGTTCGGTGGTGATTAGCAAATCGAGCTGTCTTTCATGTAGCTGCTTCACCAAAGAATGGCGCAGAGCCACCCTGGCCTCGAGCTGCAAGGCCTCCCGCTGCTGGTAGAGCGATTGCAGCCAGGGCGTGAGATAAGCTTCCCATAGCGACGCGGTGGCACCGATTGAAAGTTCGCTGTGCTGTAGCGATCGCACCACCTCTTTCTTTGCTAACTGCCAAGTGTTCATCAGGCTCTCAGCATAGGGCAACAGCCGCTCTCCTGCTGGTGTCAGGCGGATATTGTTACGGTGGCGGGTGAATAAATTCGCCCCTAATTGTGTTTCAAGCTGACGGATACGGAAACTCACCGCAGACTGCGTTAAGTACAGGGATTCCGCTGCGCGGCCAAAGTGTCGCGTTCTACTGACCTCCAAAAAGGTTTTCAGTAATTCGGTGTCCACACCAATCTCCAAAGTTTTTTATCGTTAAGATTTAAATGTTTTGTTTTACACGATGTCAAGCCTATCTAATACTCCGCGCCATAAACAGCACGGCCATGAGAGAATTAGGAGCGTGTCAGATGGCGGATAGCTTCACCACCAACAGTCGTTTTTTTGATAATAAAAACTATCCTCGCGGGTTCTCCCGTCACGGCGATTTCACCATTAAAGAAGCGCAATTGCTAGAGCGTTTCGGGTATGCGTTCAACGAGTTGGATGCCGGCAAACGCCAGCCAGCCACTGAAGAAGAGCAGTTGTTCGTTGCAGTGTGTCGCGGTGAGCGTGAACCGGTAACCGAGCAAGAAAAAGTATGGTCTAAATATCTGGCGCGCACCCGCCGCCCGAAAAAATTCCATACGCTATCAGGTGGCAAGCCGCAGGCTGATGCGGTAGAAGACTACACTGAAAGCGACGATTGATCATCATGGGGCCATTCGGCCCCATTTTTTATTCCAGGCTGCGGTGTAGCTGCAGCAGCAGGCGATCCATACTGCGATAGCTGAGCGCTTCGCTGAGATGGCGTTTATCAATCTGTTGTTCCCCCGTCAAATCGGCCAGCGTGCGTGCCACTTTCAGGATGCGATGCCAGGCTCGAACTGATAATCCCAGTTGGCTCAGCGTTTTCTCCAAAAACTCCGCTTCCGCCGTAGGCAAATGGCAATCCCGATCCACCTCGCGGTTACTCAACAGCGCATTCACCTTACCAGCCCGTGCCAGCTGCCGCTCGCGTGCCACCAGCACCCGCTGACGAACCTGTTGGCTGCTTTCCCCCGCATGGTGCTGCTTGGCCAGTACGCCCGGTGGCAGCAGTGGCACCTCAATCGATAAATCAAATCGATCGAGGAAGGGGCCGGAAAGTCTGCCGAGGTAGCGCAAAATCTGCTGCGGTGGCGTACGGTTGTGTATGCCCTGATAGTGCCCGGTTGGGCTGGGGTTCATCGCCGCAATCAGCTGCACCCTGGCAGGGAAGCGTACCTTGGCGCTGGCGCGTGAGATGACGATTTCACCGGATTCCAGTGGCTCACGCAACGCATCTAACACTCTCCGTTCAAATTCGGGTAACTCATCCAGAAAAAGCACGCCGTTGTGCGCCATGGAGATTTCCCCTGGACGCGGCAAGGAACCGCCCCCAACCAGGGCAGCCATTGAAGCGCTGTGATGCGGGGCACGAAACGGCCGCTGTCGCCATGGCAGGGTTTCATCAGGGTGATGTAATAAGCTGGCAACGGCGACGCTTTCCAGCGCCTCCCGATCGCTTAACGGTGGCAGCAAACCGTTGAGGCGGCTGGCCAGCATGGTTTTTCCGGTGCCCGGGGGGCCAAGCAGCAATAGGTTGTGGCCCCCGGCCGCGGCAATTTCCAACGCTCGCTTTGCCTGCTCTTGGCCAATGACTTCCTGCAGGTCGGCAGTTTCCGTTGACGTGGCAGCCGCAGGAGGCGCTACGGCGATTGGCAGATCCCCCTTTCCCTGCAAAAAAGCGCAAACCTCCAGCAAATGTTCCGCAACTCGGGTCGTGCTGTTGGGAAGCAACCCCGCCTCTTTGCCGTTGGCCGTTGCGAGGATCAGCTCACGCTTGGCCTCGGCTGCCGCTATTGCCGCCGGAATTGCACCGTGTACCGCCCTCAATGCGCCAGAAAGCGCCAATTCACCCAGGAACTCATAGTGCGCCAACTTATCTGCTGGCAACTGCTCTGAGGCTGCCAGAATGGCCAGCGCAATGGGTAAATCATAACGCCCCCCTTCCTTAGGCAGATCGGCGGGTGCCAGATTGACGGTGATGCGTTTGGCCGGAAAGGTGAAGCCGTTGTTGATCAGTGCGCTGCGCACCCGGTCACGGGCTTCTTTCACCGTGGTTTCCGGCAGGCCGACCAGTGTAAGGCCGGGTAATCCGTTGCTGATATGGACTTCAACCATGACCGAAGGCGCCTGCACGCCGATCGTGGCACGGGTATAGATTACCGCCAGTGACATATTGCTCTCCTCGCTGAAGGCAACATGATGCGTGAACAGCCCGATAGCCGCGCGCTGCTCATCGTCAACTTGCGTAGTGCTACAAAATTAAAAGTAATTTATTTCATCATGTTAGTGATGTTTTTCGAGTCGGTACGCATTTCGTTGTAATACCCCTTAACAATTACCACAAGGTTGCAACAAATTAGCAAGCTAACCAAGTTGCAACAGCAGGGCTAATGGGTGTATTTAACAATTGGTTAATATAAAAATCACTTCCTTAACAAAGCCCCGACCGCTACCGCACCCGCTGCGGCCGCCGCTAAACCTGATGACCTCGTACTCTACGGTAGGGATAACACTATGTTTGGTTGGACTCCGCTGCAGCGCAATGCGGCAATTGCCAGCTTTTCAAGCTGGACGCTCGACGCTTTCGATTTCTTTGTGCTGGTCTTTTTGCTCAGCGATATTGCTCAGGCTTTTCAGGTGGGGATGGAAGAAGTCACCCTGGCGATCCTGCTGACGTTGGCGGTGCGCCCGATTGGTGCGCTTATTTTTGGCCGTGCGGCGGAAAAGTATGGCCGTAAACCGATCCTGATGTTGAATATCGTGTTTTTCTCGGTATTTGAGTTGCTGTCGGCGGCCGCGCCTTCTTTGACCGTCTTCCTGTTGCTGCGTGTGCTTTACGGCGTGGCGATGGGCGGTATCTGGGGTGTGGCCTCTTCGCTGGCGATGGAAAGCATCCCAGACCGTTCGCGCGGCCTGATGTCCGGTATCTTCCAGGCGGGGTATCCGTTTGGCTATCTGTTGGCAGCGGTGGCCTACGGCCTGCTGTTTGAAGTGGTCGGTTGGCGTGGCATGTTCGTGATCGGGGCCGCGCCAATCCTGTTGCTGCCGTTTATCTACTTCTGCGTTGAAGAGTCGCCGGTGTGGCTGGCGGCACGGGTACGTAAAGAAAGCACCGCTCTGCTGCCCGTTCTGAAGAGCCATTGGAAGCTGTGTGTCTATCTGGTGCTGCTGATGGCGGCGTTCAATTTCTTCTCTCACGGCACGCAGGATATGTATCCGGCCTTCCTGAAAATTCAGCACGGTTTCGATCCTAAAACCGTCAGTATCATCGCCATTAGCTACAATATCGCGTCCATTATCGGCGGTATTTTCTTTGGTGCCCTGTCGGAAAGAATTGGCCGTAAGAAAGCCATTATTATTGCTGCCCTATTGGCGTTACCGGTGATCCCGCTGTGGGCCTTCGCCAGCGGTTCGTTCATGCTGGGGCTGGGGGCGTTCATGATGCAATTCATGGTGCAGGGCGCGTGGGGGGTGATCCCAACCTACCTCAACGAACTGGTACCAGCGAATACCCGCGCGGTGTTGCCGGGGTTTGTTTACCAGTTGGGTAACCTGATTGCTTCGGTGAATGCGACCTTGCAGGCCACGATTGCGGAACATCATGGGCAAAACTACGGCCTGGCGATGGCGATGATCGCCGGGACGGTGGCGATCGTGATCGCGGTGCTGGTGTATTTTGGCAAGGATACGCGCGGCAAAGCGATTGCGGTAGAAAGTAAAGCGCCCGGTGCGGGTGTTAGCGTTTGAATTTCATGCGCTTTGTTGCCGCTTTGACCCGACAGAGCCGAATAATAACGCAAAAAAAGTGTTGTCAGGTTACCGGCTGCTATGGTAACTCTGTAGGCATTAGTTCGAAACGAGCACAGTGAACAAACCGATTATGAAAGCCCTAGCCCAAGTGATTAGCCTAGTCGTGATTAGCGTGGTGGTGATTATTATCCCACCGTGCGGGGCTGCACTTGGACGAAGAAAGGCTTAGAAAACAAGCCGGAATCGCAAGATAACCCCCGCACCCAAAAGGTCCGGGGGTTTTTTTATGCCAAGAAAATGTGAACAAGGAGCAGAGAATGACCAACAGAATAAAATCCTGCGCTTCCCGCAACAAGGCGGGGAAATAACCATGAATGGTGCTCAGTGGGTAGTTCAAGCGTTGCGTGCACAGGGGGTAGACAAGGTATTCGGCTATCCCGGTGGTGCGATCATGCCGGTCTACGATGCGTTGTATGACGGCAGGGTTGAACATCTGCTGTGTCGTCATGAGCAGGGTGCGGCGATTGCGGCTATTGGTTATGCCCGTTCCAGCGGCAAAGTTGGCGTCTGTATCGCCACCTCTGGCCCTGGCGCGACCAACCTGATCACCGGGTTGGCGGATGCGCTGCTGGACTCGGTGCCAGTGGTTGCGATCACCGGTCAGGTAGGCTCTGCGCTTATCGGTACCGATGCTTTTCAGGAGATCGATGTTCTGGGCCTGTCTCTGGCCTGTACCAAACACAGTTTCCTGGTGGAGTCGCTGGAAGCGCTGCCAGGGATCATGGCAGAGGCTTTTGCCATCGCCACCAGCGGCCGCCCAGGCCCGGTACTGATCGACATCCCGAAAGACATCCAACTGGCGCAGGGCGATTTGCCTCCTCATCTGATGCCGGTAGAAGACCAGTTTGAACATCCTACGGCGGAGCTGGCTATGGCCACGCAGCTGCTGGCACAGGCGCAGAAGCCGATGCTGTATGTGGGCGGTGGCGTGGGGATGGCGCAGGCAGTCCCGGCATTACGGAAATTTGTCGAGCTGACGCAGATCCCAACCGTGGCGACCTTGAAAGGCCTGGGCGCGCCGGATGCCAACCATCCGTATTATCTCGGCATGTTGGGAATGCATGGCACCAAAGCTGCCAACTTCGCCGTGCAGGAGTGTGATTTATTGATAGCCGTGGGCGCGCGTTTTGACGATCGGGTGACCGGCAAGCTGAACGCCTTTGCGCCGCACGCCAAGGTGATCCACATGGATATCGACCCGGCGGAAATGAGCAAGCTGCGTCAGGCGCATGTGGCCCTGCAAGGGGATCTGAAGACGCTGCTGCCAGCTCTGCAACAGCCAATGCAGATCGCCCCCTGGCTGCAACGAGTGGCCGAACTGAAAGAAACCCACCCTTGGCGTTACGACCATCCGGGCCAACCGATCTATGCTCCGTTGCTGCTCAAGCAACTGTCTGAACGCAAACCGGCCAATACCGTGGTGACCACCGACGTGGGCCAGCACCAGATGTGGACCGCGCAGCACATGAGCTTTGAACGCCCAGAGAACTTCATCACCTCTAGCGGGTTGGGGACGATGGGCTTCGGTATCCCCGCAGCGGTAGGTGCGCAGATGGCACGCCCGGAGGACATGGTGATCTGCGTGTCCGGGGATGGCTCCTTCATGATGAACGTGCAGGAGCTGGGCACCATCAAACGCAAACAGTTACCGCTGAAGATCGTGTTACTGGATAACCAGCGTTTAGGGATGGTTCGCCAGTGGCAGCAACTGTTCTTTGATGGCCGTTACAGCGAAACCAACCTCTCCGATAACCCCGATTTCCTGATATTGGCCAGCGCCTTCGGTATCCCCGGCCAACGTATTACCCGCAAAGACCAGGTCGCAGACGCGCTCGATACCTTGCTGAACAGCGAAGGGCCTTATCTGCTGCAGGTTTCCATTGATGAACTCGAGAACGTCTGGCCGCTGGTGCCGCCGGGCGCAGGCAACGAAACCATGTTGGAGAAAGTATCATGATGCAGCATCAACTCTCGATCCAGGCCCGCTTCCGCCCTGAGATGTTAGAGCGCGTATTGCGCGTTGTCCGTCACCGTGGCTTCCAGGTCTGTGCTATGAATATGGCTTCGGGCATCAATAGCGACGATATAAATATTGAATTGACCGTTGCCAGCCAGCGCCCTGTGGATTTACTGTCATCTCAGTTAAGCAAACTGATGGATGTCTCCAGCGTTGAGATCCAGCAACAATCATCACAACAAATCAGCGCCTGATGGCGCAGAAGGAATAACACAATGACGAAGAAAGCCGATTATATCTGGTTCAATGGTGAGATGGTTCCCTGGGCCGATGCCAAGGTTCACGTAATGTCGCATGCGCTGCACTACGGAACGTCGGTATTTGAAGGAGTTCGTTGCTATGACTCCCATAAAGGCCCGGTAGTATTCCGCCACCGTGAACATATGCAGCGTCTGCATGACTCGGCCAAAATTTACCGCATGCCGGTAACGCAAAGCGTCGATGAGCTGATGGAAGCCTGCCGTGCTACGCTACGTAAAAACAATCTGGTCAGCGCGTATATTCGTCCTTTGGTGTTTGTTGGTGATGTTGGCATGGGCGTTAACCCACCGGCAGGCTATAAAACTGACGTGATTATCGCGGCGTTTCCTTGGGGCGCGTATCTGGGTGAAGAAGCGCTGGACCAAGGTATCGATGCGATGGTCTCTTCCTGGCACCGTGTGGCACCAAACACCATTCCTACCGCGGCTAAAGCCGGGGGCAACTACCTTTCCTCACTGCTGGTGGGTAGCGAAGCACGCCGCCACGGCTATCAGGAAGGTATCGCGCTGGACGTTCACGGCTATATCTCTGAAGGCGCAGGCGAGAACCTGTTTGAAGTGAAAGACGGCGTGCTGTTTACTCCACCGTTCACCTCTTCTGCCCTGCCTGGTATCACGCGTGACGCGATCATCAAGCTGGCAAAAGACATGGGCTTCGAAGTGCGCGAGCAAGTGCTTTCCCGTGAGTCTCTGTATCTGGCGGACGAAGTGTTTATGTCCGGCACCGCGGCGGAAATCACACCGGTGCGCAGCGTGGATGGTATTCAGGTTGGGATCGGCAAGTGCGGTCCAATTACCAAGCAGATCCAGCAGGCGTTCTTTGGCCTGTTCAGCGGCAAAACCGAAGACAAGTATGGCTGGCTCGATCCGGTTAATCCGTAAATAACAACGACAGACAAGACTAAACGGGCGGTTCGTTCGCCGTCCGTAATATGACAATTTTTGGAGTGAAGAGCATGCCTAAGTACCGTTCCGCCACCACCACCCACGGCCGCAACATGGCGGGTGCCCGCGCATTATGGCGCGCGACCGGGATGACCGACGACGATTTCGGCAAACCGATTATTGCGGTGGTCAACTCCTTCACCCAGTTTGTGCCGGGCCATGTGCACCTGCGCGACTTGGGCAAGCTGGTTGCAGAACAGATCGAAGCCTCTGGCGGTGTTGCCAAAGAGTTCAACACCATTGCGGTGGATGATGGGATCGCCATGGGCCACGGCGGCATGCTCTATTCTCTGCCGTCGCGCGAGCTGATCGCCGACTCGGTGGAGTATATGGTGAATGCCCACTGCGCCGATGCGATGGTGTGTATTTCCAACTGCGATAAGATCACCCCAGGGATGCTGATGGCGTCATTGCGCCTGAATATTCCGGTGATCTTCGTTTCCGGCGGCCCGATGGAAGCCGGCAAAACCAAGCTTTCCGACAAAATCATCAAGCTGGACCTGATCGATGCGATGATCCAGGGTGCCAACCCGAACGTCAGCGACGCCGACAGCGCGCAGATCGAGCGTTCCGCTTGCCCAACCTGCGGCTCGTGCTCCGGGATGTTTACCGCCAACTCCATGAACTGCCTCACCGAAGCGTTGGGCCTGTCTCAGCCGGGCAACGGCTCGCTGCTGGCGACCCACGCCGATCGTAAGGACCTGTTCCTGAACGCCGGTAAGCGCATCGTTGAACTGACCAAGCGTTACTACGAGCAGGACGATGAGAGTGCACTGCCACGCAGCATCGCCAACAAGGCAGCGTTCGAAAACGCCATGACGCTGGACATTGCGATGGGCGGCTCCACCAATACCGTGCTGCACTTGTTGGCTGCGGCACAGGAAGGCGAGATCGACTTCGCCATGGCGGATATCGATCGCCTGTCCCGCAAAGTGCCACACCTGTGCAAGGTGGCGCCAAGCACTCAGAAATACCACATGGAAGACGTGCACCGTGCCGGTGGTGTGCTGGCCATTCTTGGCGAGCTGGATCGCGCCGGGCTGATGAACCGCGATGTGGATAACATCCTGGGGATGAAGCTGCCAGAGACCCTGGAAAAGTACGACATCATGCTCACCCAGGATGAGGCCGTGAAGAAAATGTTCCGCGCAGGCCCGGCAGGTATCCGTACCACCCAGGCATTCTCACAGGACTGCCGTTGGGACACTCTGGACAACGATCGTGCCGATGGCTGTATCCGCTCCTTGGAAAACGCCTTCAGTCTGGAAGGTGGCCTGGCAGTGCTGTATGGCAACATGGCCGAAGACGGCAGCA
Organism: Serratia sp. 3ACOL1; assembly: GCF_003668775.1. Lineage (NCBI taxonomy): Bacteria > Pseudomonadati > Pseudomonadota > Gammaproteobacteria > Enterobacterales > Yersiniaceae > Serratia > Serratia sp. 3ACOL1. Next base: position 4,669,748 of record NZ_CP033055.1, read on the forward strand.
TCGTTAAAACCGCTGGTGTGGATAAAGACAACCTGACCTTCCGTGGGCCAGCCAAAGTTTATGAGAGCCAGGACTCAGCCGTTGAGGCGATCCTGGGCGGTAAAGTGGTGGCAGGCGACGTAGTGGTGATCCGCTACGAAGGGCCAAAAGGCGGGCCAGGCATGCAGGAAATGCTCTACCCAACCACCTATCTGAAATCGATGGGGCTGGGCAAAGCCTGTGCGTTGATCACCGATGGTCGCTTCTCTGGCGGCACTTCCGGTTTATCCATTGGTCACGTTTCGCCGGAAGCGGCCAGCGGCGGCCTGATTGCGCTGGTGGAAGAAGGTGACATGATCGATATCGATATCCCGAAACGCAGCATGGTGCTGGATGTGCCGGAGAGCGTACTGGCAGCACGCCGTGAGGCGGAACTGGCACGCGGTGATGCGGCCTGGACACCGAAAGCGCGTGAGCGTGTGGTGTCTTATGCGTTACGTGCTTACGCTACGCTGGCCACCAGTGCCGATAAAGGCGCAGTGCGGGACAAGAGCAAGCTGGGAGGCTAACCACCATGGCGGTATCACAACCCCTACCCGACGCCCCCTGCGGCGCGGAATATTTGCGAGCGGTGCTCCGCTCGCCGGTTTACGAGGTGGCTCAGGTCACCCCGTTACAGACCATGGGCAAGATCTCTGCGCGCCTAGGTAATACCATTCTGGTGAAGCGCGAAGATCGCCAGCCGGTGCACAGCTTTAAGCTGCGCGGGGCTTACGCGATGATCGCCAGCCTGGATGAAGAGCAGAGGGCGCGTGGCGTGGTCACTGCCTCTGCGGGCAACCATGCACAGGGCGTCGCCTTTTCCGGCAACCGTTTGGGGATCAAAACCCTGATTGTGATGCCGGTGTCGACAGCGGATATCAAGGTTGATGCGGTGCGCGGTTTTGGCGGCGAAGTGTTACTGCACGGTGCCAACTTCGACGAAGCCAAGGTCAAGGCGATTGAGCTCTCGCAGCAGCAGGGCATGACTTTCGTGCCCCCGTTCGATCACCCGGCAGTCATTGCCGGGCAGGGCACTTTGGCGATGGAGCTGTTGCAGCAGGACGCGCATCTGGACCGGGTGTTTGTCCCGGTTGGCGGTGGCGGCCTGGCGGCCGGTGTGGCGGTGCTGATCAAGCAACTGATGCCGCAAATCAAAGTGATTGGCGTGGAAGCCCAGGATTCGGCCTGTCTACGTGCAGCGCTGGATGCCGGGCAACCGGTCGATCTGGCGCGCGTTGGGCTGTTTGCCGAAGGCGTGGCGGTAAAGCGCATCGGTGATGAAACCTTCCGTCTGTGCCGTGAATACCTTGATGATGTGATCACCGTAGACAGCGATGCGATCTGCGCAGCGGTGAAAGATCTGTTTGAAGACGTGCGGGCCATCGCCGAACCTTCTGGCGCACTGGCGTTGGCGGGGCTGAAAAAATACGTGCAGCAGCACAATATTCAGGGTGAGCGGCTGGCCCACGTGCTTTCCGGTGCCAATGTGAATTTCCACGGCCTGCGCTACGTGTCCGAACGCTGCGAACTGGGCGAACAACGCGAAGCGCTGCTGGCGGTGACCATTCCAGAACAGAAGGGCAGCTTCCTGAAGTTCTGCCAACTGTTGGGCGGCCGTGCGGTTACCGAGTTCAACTACCGCTATGCCGATGCCGACAACGCCTGCATCTTTGTCGGTGTCCGCCTGACCCGAGGCCATACCGAGCGGCTGGAAATCATCGATGAGCTCAACCGTGATGGCTATCAGGTAGTGGACCTGTCCGACGATGAGATGGCGAAACTGCACGTGCGTTACATGGTTGGCGGGCGGCCTTCGAAACCGCTGCGTGAGCGTCTGTACAGCTTTGAGTTCCCAGAGTCACCGGGCGCTCTGCTCAAGTTCCTGCAAACGCTGGGCACGCACTGGAATATTTCGCTGTTCCACTACCGCAGCCACGGCACCGATTTTGGTCGCGTGCTGGCAGGGTTTGAGCTTTCGCAGACCGAGCCAGAGTTTGAGCAACACCTGCAGGCGTTGGGTTACGACTGCCATGATGAGACCGACAACCCGGCCTTCCGGTTCTTCCTGCAGGGCTAACATCGGCGACAAGGATTAGCGTATGAGTAATGAGTTCACCGGGTTCAGCCAACAAGGGCTGGACTTCCTGCAACAGGTGCGGATCGAGAACGACAAGGAGTGGTTTGATGCCAATCGGGGCGTGTATGACCGTGAGCTGTTAACGCCGTTCCGTTCGCTGGTGGATGCGCTGAGTCCTGCGATGCTGATGATTGACCCGCAGTTTGAAACCCGTCCGGCCATTGGTAAAACGCTGTCGCGCATTCATCGCGACACGCGTTTTTCCCATGATAAATCCCGCTACCGTAGCCGCATGTGGCTGACCTTCAAGCGGCCAAGCAAAGACTGGAAGCTGGCACCGGTGTACTTCTTTGAACTGGGGCCGGACATGTTGCGTTATGGCCTGGGTTATTACAGCGCCGACAAAGCCACCATGGATCTGTTTCGCCATACCTTGCTGCGCAGGCCACAGCCGTTTTTGGAGGTGGCCGAGTGCTGCCGCGCACCGTTCGAGCTGGTGGGGGAAAGCTACAAGCGCCCGCGAGTGTTGGAGCAGGCACCGGAGATTGCCACCTGGTACAACCGCAAATCCTTTGCGGTGATGGCCACGGATAATCAGGTGGAAAAGCTGTTCAGCGCCGATCTGGTCGCTACCCTTACGCAGAGTTTCCAGCAGTTGGAGCCGCTGTACCAGTGGCTGATGCAGGTAGAGACGATGAAGCAGATCGACCCCGCAGACCTATGAATACCCGTCGTCTTTCAAGCCACAGCGTTGTTGGCTGCACTCACTCACCCCAGTCACTTACCCAAAAGTAAGCTCCTGGGGATGAGCGAGCTGGCCGCCTAGCTGTGACTTGAAATCCATAGGGTATTATTAAGTTGTGATAAACAACCTCATTGAGTTTTGAGTGGGAATCGCACTTCTATTCACAAAAGTTGCCAGAACGCCTCAATCAGCGGTTCGTTGAGGCGTTTTTTCGGCACGCAGACCCCCAGTTCGAACGGCTCGACCATCGAGATATTCTCCAACTGAGAGATGCGGTTGCGAACCGGCTCCGGGCTATTGTCTACCACCACGCTGGGGATCAGCGCGATACCGCAGCCTAATGCCACCATAGAAACAATCGCCTCATGCCCGCCGACGGTGGCGTAAATCAGCGGATTGGTGATGTGCTGGCGGCGGAACCACAGCTCGATGCGTTTTCGGGACGGGCCATGCTCCGGCAGGATAAACGGCATATTGGCCCAGTCTGGCTGCTCGGCAAAAGCCTGCGTTCGTACCGCACACGGCAGAGCGGGAGCAATCAGCACCAGCGGGATCTCACCGATTTGGGTGAAGGCGACGCTGGTGGGGAGGGTTTCAGGCCGCCCGGCGATACCGAGATCGGCTTCGTTAGATTGCACCTTGTCCACCGCATCGGCGGCATCACCGGTGGTCAGCTTGATTTCCACCAAGGGATGCTGAGCACGGAAGCGGTCGAGGATTGGCGGCAGATGGCTGTAAGCGGCAGTGACCGAGCAGAACAAACGCAGTTCACCACTCAGTGAAGGGCCGTGCTGGCCAAGCGAATGTTTCAACTGCTGATACTGCAGCAGCGTTTGTTGAGCAAACACTTTCAGCTGTTCACCGGCATCGGTCAGCTCTACGGTGCGGTTATCACGCAGAAACAGTGACTGCCCAAGCGTTTCTTCCAGCCGCTGGATCTGGCGGGAAAGCGTGGAGGGGCTGACGTGCATCGCCTTGGCCGTGCGGCCAAAGTGATGGCTTTCAGCCAGGTGCAGGAACAGCTTGAGATCACGTAAGTCCATAATCAGTACGCTCGCAGCGGGGTGTTGCAGAAATTGCAACGTCACGTTCGTAATATATCAATTTAAGCAACGCAATTCCTGTTATACATTGGTTTCAACGGATCCCGTACCGACAGGGTTGGGATGAAAATAATATTGCACGACACAACATTAACTGGAGCATCACCATGGCTAACTATTTCAACACATTGAACCTGCGTCAGCAGTTGGCGCAATTGGGTAAGTGCCGTTTCATGGCGCGTGACGAATTTGCGGATGAAGCCGGTTACCTGAAAGGGAAAAAAGTGGTGATTGTCGGCTGTGGTGCTCAGGGTCTGAACCAGGGTCTGAACATGCGTGACTCCGGCCTGGACGTGGCTTATGCGCTGCGTAAAGAAGCGATTGCCGAGAAGCGTGCCTCATGGCGCAAAGCCACCGAGAACGGCTTCAAGGTTGGCACCTACGAAGATCTGATCCCGCAGGCCGATCTGGTAGTTAACCTGACTCCAGACAAGCAGCACACCTCAGTAGTTCGTGCTGTTCAGCCGCTGATGAAAGACGGTGCTGCGCTGGGCTACTCCCACGGCTTCAACATCGTTGAAGTGGGCGAGCAGGTTCGTAAAGACATCACCGTAGTGATGGTTGCGCCTAAGTGCCCAGGTACCGAAGTGCGTGAAGAATACAAACGTGGTTTCGGTGTACCAACGCTGATCGCGGTTCACCCGGAAAACGATCCAAAAGGCGAAGGCATGGCGATTGCCAAGGCATGGGCGGCAGCTACTGGCGGTCACCGTGCAGGCGTACTGGAATCTTCCTTCGTGGCAGAAGTGAAATCTGACCTGATGGGCGAGCAGACCATCCTGTGCGGTATGCTGCAGGCGGGTTCTCTGCTGTGCTTCGACAAGCTGGTATCTGAAGGTACCGATCCGGCGTACGCAGAAAAACTGATCCAGTTCGGCTGGGAAACCATCACCGAAGCGCTGAAGCAGGGCGGTATCACCCTGATGATGGATCGCCTGTCCAACCCGGCGAAACTGCGTGCCTATGCGCTGTCTGAGCAGCTGAAAGGCATCATGGCTCCGCTGTTCCAGAAGCACATGGATGACATCATCTCTGGCGAGTTCTCCAGCGGTATGATGGCAGACTGGGCCGCAGACGATGTGAAACTGCTGACCTGGCGTGAAGAGACCGGTAAAACCGCTTTCGAAACCGCGCCGCAGTTTGAAGGCAAAATCAGCGAGCAAGAATACTTCGACAATGGCGTACTGATGGTAGCAATGGTGAAAGCGGGCGTTGAGCTGGCCTTCGAAACCATGGTGGATTCAGGCATCATCGAAGAGTCTGCTTACTACGAATCACTGCACGAGCTGCCGCTGATCGCCAACACCATCGCGCGTAAGCGTCTGTATGAAATGAACGTGGTGATCTCCGATACCGCAGAATACGGTAACTACCTGTTCTCTTATGCGGCGGTACCGTTGCTGAAAGAGTTCATGACCACTCTGCAGGCGGGCGATCTGGGCAAATCTGTTGCTGGTACCACCGTTGACAACGCGCAGCTGCGTGACGTGAACGAAGCGGTGCGCAACCACCCAATCGAATCCGTTGGCCGCAAACTGCGTGGTTATATGACCGATATGAAACGTATCGCGGTAGCCGGCTAAATACCCGTCGTCTTTCAAGCTGTAGCGTTGTTACCTGCACTATCTCACCCCAGTCACTTACTAAACGTAAGCTCCTGGGGATGAGATAGTTTGGCGCCTAGCTACAACTTGAAATCCATAGGGTATTAAGATTGGTTTCGAGTCCAATAAACTCGGTTCAGTGCACCAATTAAAAAGGCCAGCATAGTTGCTGGCCTTTCGCCTATCTAGACGACGGGTATTATTGTGGCATTGCTTCGCGTGGGATAATGGCCCCGCGATACTGGATCACCGTGCTGGCGGTCAGGTGGCCACGTTTGGCCGCGCTAACTGCATCACCGCCAGTCAGGCGCACTGCCAGATAACCCGCGCTGAAGGAATCCCCGGCGGCGGTGGTATCAATCACTTTCTCTTTTGGCAGTTTGACCGCCGGTACGTCGTGGGTTTCCCCATCGGCGCTGAACACCAGGCAGGAATCTGCGCCACGCTTAATCACAATCTCACTTACGCCAAAGTCGCGGGTACGGCTCACCACCTGCTCAACCGGCTGTTTACCCCACAGTAAATCTTCATCATCCAGCGTCAGGAAGGCGATGTCGGTACAGGCCAGGATCTCGCGATAGGCCTGCTGAGTCTCTTGCTGGTTTTGCCACAGCCGCGGCCGATAGTTGTTATCGAAGATCACTTTGCCGCCGTTGGCCCGGCATTGGCGCAGCAGGGTCAGCAGTTTTTCCCGGCTGGCAGGGTTGAGGATCGCCACGCTGATACCGCTCAGATACAGGTAATCAAACTGCGCCAGCTGCGCGCACAGGCTCTCTGCCTGCGGGCCATCCAGCCAGTAACGGGCGGCAGCATCGTTGCGCCAATAATAGAAGGTGCGCTCGCCGGTATCGTCGGTTTCGATCACGTACAACCCCGGCAGCTTGTTGTCCAACTGCTGGATCAGATCGGTTTTCACCTGCTCCTGCTGCCAGGTTTGCAGCATTTCCCGGCTGAAGCTGTCGGTGCCCAGTGCGGTGACGTAATGCACGTTCAGCGCCTGTTGCGGCACTTGGCGGGCAATATAAACGGCAGTGTTGAGAGTGTCGCCACCGAATCCACGGCTGAGATCGGCGCCTTTCTGCGACAGTTCGATCATGCATTCGCCGATCACGGCGAGGTTTTTGCTGTTCATGATAATCCCTGGCTTGATAATGAGTCTGGTTGCTGCGAATACGTCCAGTCTCAACGCAAGGGCGAAGCGAGTCAATAGGAATAAAACAGCGTTTTAATTAGTTTATGATCGCGATCGGGAAACGCGTGGTTTCCCGCCGCTGAGGAAGGAAAACTACTTGGCCGCCGCGCGCAGATCGGTGACGCATTGACCACCAATCCCCCAGTTATCGGTTTCCACTTCATCGATTACCACCACGGTAGTGGCCGGATTTTTGCCGAGCGTATCGACCAACAGTTGGGTTACACCCGCGATTAGCTGTTTTTTCTGCTCCGCGGTTGCACCCTCGCGGGTAATTTTGATATTTACGTAGGGCATTAAAATTTCCTCTTGTTATCGAAACGTTGCATGTAGGTAATGGCTTAATGTAGGGACCTTTTACCCAAGCTTAAAGTTTTATTGTGCGTTGCCGATAACAAGATCGACAAATTTCCGGCAACGTTATCGTTCCCATTCCCTAATGGCGATAGTACCGATGATAACCAACATGATCTCTGGTCTACTGACGCCATTGTTTGCCGTCTGGCAGCGTGCCAAAGTCTTCCGTTACTGGCGACAGTGTCGGCGTTTGTATACTTTTCAACCCATTTACCGCACCTGCGGCAAACTGCTGGCGGTGGAGTTGCTCACGGCGGTACATCATCCGGCGTCACCGGGCAAGCCGGTATCCCCAGAACATTACTTTGCCGCGCTGGGGCTACGTCAGCGCCTGGCGGTCATTCAGGAACAGCTCGATTTACTGCAGCAATGGCAGACGTTGTTTACCCGTCATGCGCTAATGGTCTCCATCAATATCGACGGCAAGGCCTTACAGGCCCTACAGCGGCACCCGGCAATGCAGCGGCAAATCAGCATCATGCCTTATCTGCGTTTTGAGCTGGTTGAGCATGCGGACAGGGCGTTAAATGGGCCACTGCAGCATATCCCCGGGGCGGAGCGCCTGTGGCTGGATGATTTCGGTAGCGGGCTGGCGAATTTCTCCGCGGTCAGCAGTTGGCGTTATCAGTATATCAAGGTGGCGCGCGAGCTGTTTATGTTGCTCAAACAGAGCGATGAGGGCATCCAGCTGTTTTTTACCCTGGTGCGCCTGATGAGCCAGCACAGCGACGGGGTGATTGTCGAAGGGGTAGAAACAGAGCAGGAATGGCGACTGGTACAGCGCTCTGGCGCGTTTGCCGCCCAAGGGTATTACCTTAGCCGCCCTGCACATTTTGACCAGCTTAAAACCCTGCCTACGCGGTTTATTGCCCCCACCCCCTGACCCATTAGTTCCCAAAGCGTGAACTCTAGCCTATCCTCTACTAGGCTTTCAGTAAGGTTGCTTATCAATTTGAGCAGTCTGCTATCGCCTCGAGGGAACCGTTATGACAAGAACAGGCAAAACATTTAGCTGGATTGGCGGCATCGTGCTGCTGATCATCGTGGTTTTGGTGGTGTTTATTACCACCTTCGATTGGAACCGTCTCAAACCCACCATTAATAGCAAAGTCTCTGCCGAGCTGCAGCGCCCGTTTGCTATTCGTGGCGATCTGGGCGTTAACTGGGAACGTCACCAGGATGAGGGGGGATGGCGTGCCTGGGTACCGTGGCCTCATATCCACGCCGAAGATATTATGCTGGGCAACCCGGCCAAGATACCGGGCGACGAGATGGTCACACTGCAACGTGTCGATGCCTCGATCGCGCCATTGGCGCTGCTGGGCAAAGAGGTGCTGATCCCGCGTATCTGGTTGAAGCAGCCAAATGCCTCGCTACAACGCTTGGCGAACGGTGACAATAACTGGACCTTCAACCTGGCCAACAGCGCCGATAAAGACCCCAACCAACCACAGTCAGACTGGTCGGTCAGCATCCACGATATCGTGTTCGATCGCGGCCAGATTGATTTTAAAGACGCCACGCTCAAGGCCGATTTCCAGGCGTTGATCTACCCACTTGGCAAGCCTCTGCCCTTTAGTGAAGTTGCGGGTAAACAGCCGGGGGATAAAGCGACGACGCCGGATTATGTTTTCGGCTGGAAGGTTAAAGGAAAATACCACGGTGAAGCGCTGTCAGGCAGCGGCAAGATGGGTGGCATGCTGTCACTGCAAAGCGCTGATATACCGTTCCCACTGCAGGCCGATGTCCGTTCCGGCAATACCAGAGTGCAGGTCGCGGGGACGTTGTCCGATCCGCTGAACTTTGGCGGTCTGGATCTACGGCTGAAATTCTCCGGTGACAGCCTGGGAAACCTGTATGCGCTGACCGGCGTGTTGTTACCGAATACCCCTCCTTATTCTACCGATGGCCATTTGATCGCCCAGTTGCACCAACCGGGCGGAGCGGTATTCCAGTATCAGGGCTTTGACGGCAAGATCGGTGACAGCGATATTCACGGTGATTTGAAGTACGTTGCAAGCCACCCTCGGCCCAAGTTGAGTGGTGAAGTGCTCTCCAAACAGCTGCGTTTCGCCGATCTTGCGCCATTGATCGGCGCAGATTCCAATCAGCAGAAAGCCAATCGTGGCGAGAAAACCCGCCAGCCGAGCGATAAAGTGCTGCCGGTTGAGAAGTTCGAAACCAAAAGCTGGGGGGTAATGGATGCCGACGTCAAATTTACCGCCAAACGTATTGAGCATGGCAGTTCGCTGCCGCTGAGCGATCTGAATACCCACCTTAAGCTGGATAACGCGGTGATCCTGATGGACCCGCTGCGCTTCGGCGTGGCGGGGGGCAACCTGAATGCCACCGTCCGTCTTGATGGTAGCAAGAGCCCGATGCAGGGGCGGGTAGATATGCATGCGCGTAAGTTCCAACTGAAACAGCTGCTGCCGAACGTGGAGTCGATGAAGCGCAGCCTGGGAGAATTGAACGGCGATGCCAAGCTAACGGGTAGCGGCAACTCGGTGGCCGACTTGCTGGCGACCAGCAGCGGCGACCTGCGCCTGCTGATCAATGACGGCGTGATCAGCCGCAGCCTGATGGAAATCCTGGGCCTGAACGTAGGTAACTACCTGGTAGCTCAACTGTTTGGCGATGACGAAGTGGGGATCAACTGTGCGGCGGCGGATGTCGGCATTCGCAGCGGGTTGGCGACGCCACGGCTGTTCGTGTTTGATACGGAAAACGCCATCATCAACATCACCGGCAACATCAATTTCGCCACCGAGCGGCTGGATCTGTCCATCGACCCGGAAAGCAAAGGGATGCGGGTGCTGACCCTGCGTTCGCCGCTGTATGTTAAAGGGACATTCAAAAAACCGGATGCGGGCGTGAAGGCCGGGCCGTTGATTGCCCGCGGGGTGGCTGCGGTGGCGTTGGGCGTAGTCGTTGCTCCGGCAGCGGCATTGCTGGCCCTGGTTTCACCGAGTGACGGTGGCGAGGAAAACCAGTGTGGCAAGATCCTGCAGCAGATGAAGAACAAGAAGTGACCCAATATTACTGTAGTACCTGGCAGCTGTGATCCTGGATCTCTTCGGCGGAGGCCAGATTCAGCTGCCATAGGTTACGTTTCACAGCCAACAGCAGGAAATCCCCTCCCGGCAAGGCCGTCATCGCCATGCCGTAGCTCCCCATGCTTTCACGTGCGCCCTCAACGCCCTGAGCCAGCAAACGGAATGCCCCAAGCTGCTTGAGTTCAGCAGCGCTGGCGCGGCGAGCCAAATAATCATGCCCCAGCAACCCACCAGGTAGCGGCTGCCAGCTTTCGCTGAAATCCCCTGGCAGCTGTGCCAGCCGGGTTTTTACCGCCGGTTGCAGGCAGGAAATATGAATATGCAGCTGATTTTGCGTACGGCCGTATTCGGAGTTGATCGCCAGTGAGATGGCGGCATCGTCGATCGGTTTACCGAGTTTATCCGCCATAAAATGCCGGGCCTGCCAGGCTAAGGCGAAGAAGTTGGCGGTGTCGGGTTGTAATACTTGCGGACTTTCGATGCCGGTGATTTTGGCCGTTGGCATCAACAGGTATTGCAAAGGCCCATTGCGGTCTTTCAGCACCACGAACCCTGCCTGCTCATCTACCTGTGCGCAGGGGGCCGGATTATGGTTTTGTTGCTGATTTGGCAGGCATTGCTGGCTGACGATATGCCACAGTGCATCCGGGTGGGCCGGTTTCAGACAGAAATAGGCGGCAATGGCGATAATAATCAGCAACGTAACAGACAAACAGAGCCATCGGCGCAATGACATGGGCGGGTCTCCTCAGCAAATGGGGGGATAGCATAGCCGGGATTTGTGACAACAGACAAACAGGCCCCCATAGGCAGGGGGCCGGGAGAGGATTACAGAGACGTGTGGCGGGTTTCTTTCATCAGCAGCAGCGCGATCAGCGTCAGGCTAGCCATGGCCGCCAGGTACATACCAACGTAGAACAGCCCATAGTTGTTAGCCAACCAGGTCGCAATATAAGGCGCTACCGAAGCCCCCAGGATCGAGGCCACGTTATACGAGAACGAGGCCCCGGTGTAGCGCACTTCTGTTGGGAACAGTTCAGGCAGCAGTGCGCCCATCGGGCCAAAGGTCAGGCCCATAATGCTCAGCCCAAGCAGCAGGAAAGCCATCACCAACAGCTGATTGCCGGAACCGAGCATGCTTGGGAACAGGAAGGCAAAGCCGATCATTAACAGGGTGATGACAATCATGGTCTTGCGGCGGCCAAAGGCATCGGCCAGCAAACCGGCGATCGGCACCATCACGCCAAAACCAATCACCGCCACCATCAGCATCCACAGGAAGCTGTTACGTGAATAGCCCAGCCCCAGCGGCTCTGCGGCCGTGCCGTAGGTCATGGAGTAAACGGTCATCAGGTAGAACAGCGTATAGGTAGCCAGCATGATGAAGGTACCCAGGATGGTGGCCTTTTTGTGCTTGCTCAGCAACGTCCCGAGCGGGACCTTCACCTGTTTGCCTGCTTTGGCCACCTTGGCAAAAACTGGAGTCTCGTGCAGCGAAATACGCACATACAGACCCACCAGCACCAGCGCGGCAGAAAGGATAAACGGTACGCGCCAGCCCCAGGTCATGAACTGTTCGTCAGTCAGCAACCAGGAGAGCAGCAGGAAGGTGCCGTTGGCGAAGAAGAAGCCGATCGGTGCACCCAACTGCGGGAAAGAGCCGTACAGCGCACGTTTGTTGGCAGGCGCATTCTCGGTGGCCAGCAACGCGGCACCGCCCCATTCGCCACCCAGACCCAGGCCTTGGCCAAAGCGTGCCAGCGCCAGCAGGATCGGTGCAAAGATACCAATGGTTGCATAGCTTGGCAGCAGGCCGATCAGCACGGTGGAAATCCCCATGGTCAGCAGTGAAGCCACCAAAGTCACTTTCCGCCCGACGCGATCGCCGAAGTGGCCGAATAGAGCAGAGCCGATTGGCCGTGCCACAAAGGCGATGGCGAAGGTGGCCAGCGATTGTAGCGTTGCAGCAGCCGGGTCACCCTGTGGGAAGAAGATATGCGGGAACACGATCACCGCAGCGGTGGCATAAATATAGAAATCAAAGAACTCGATGGCGGTACCGACCAGAGAGGCGACGATGACTTTTCCCCGGGAGTTAACCGGTGTGGACGCGGCATCGGCGTCCAAGGGGGTTGCGATGGTGGCTTGCATAGTTATTTCTTATATTTTGACTAGGGAAAAATTCATCTTAGTCATAGCAAAATGGCTTTTCAACGGGGAGATTTTGTACTATCTGGCAAATAAACTGTTAAAAAGACTAATGTTTTAACGAGTTGATGTTCTATGGTCGTTAACGTGGCGAAGTGAGCTATAAGCAGAGAGAATGACTGGAAAAGGTGCAAAGAAAAGTTATAGGGTAGTTTGTTATGCTGGTTTTGGCCGGTTGCTTAGTCTGGTTTTAGAATTATTGACTGCTTTTTGGTTTTATTATCGAAATAAAAAACCAGTCGCAACCTTGCGACTGGCATGAATGCAATGCTGATGGTGGATATTCACTTGCCCTGCGGCAGGGTTTTGTCCTCTTTATACTGTGCCGTGGCAATCCAGGCGGCGCAAAACAGCGTCAGGCGGGCAAAAAAGTAGAAGAATGCCATCAGCCCGATCACCGAGCCAAAGGCGGCGCCGGAAGGCGATTTGGCGACCTGCGGTAGCGTCATGGTCATCACAAACTTGATGGCTTCAAAGCCAATTGCGGCGATCAGCGTGCCGCGCAGCAGCGCTTTTTTCTTCGGCTTATGGCGCGGCAGCATCCAGAAGATCCACAGAAACAGCAGGTAGTTGGCAAAAATGGAGATCGATAGCGCGATCAGCGTCATCGCCGGCCGCAGCCATTCAATGCCATCCAGCCCCAACGCATGCACGATGGCCGCCTGGGCAGAACCCGCAATCGAGGTTAACGACAGTGTGACGATCAGTGCCACCACCAGACCGGTTAATGAAATAAAATCGCGGGTGTAGCGAAAATAGATTTTCTCCTGATCCTGCGGATTACGTTCCCAAACGTCACGGGACTGGGCGCGGATCGCCTCACGCAGATTGCCCATCCAACTGATGCCGGAGTACAGCGCCAGCGCCAGGCCGGTCAGGCCGACGGTGGTACGTTGCTGAATGGCGGTGTTCACCGTGTTCTTCAAGGTACTGGCCAACGTGGGATCGCTGATGCTATTGACGATCTTATTGATCAATTCGGCCAGCAGGTCCGGGTTGGATGCTAGCACAAAGCCCACGGCGGCAAACGACACCATCAGGATCGGAATCAAAGAGAGAAACGAGAAGTAGGTAATGGCGGCGCCAAACTGGCTGCCAAGACGGTCGTTGAAGCGTTCGGTGGCTCGCAGCAGGTGAGCGATGGTGGGCCAGGCTTTAACGCGCTCTATCAGGCGAGCGAACCCCGAAAGGCCTTTATCCAGTTTTTGGTTGCCGGTTTTGATGGCGATCGTCGGTTTCTCAATGGCCTCAGGCTGCTCTGGAGCGGCTTTATTCTGCATTACGTCACGGTATCCTTCAGATAAATCAATGGGCATGTGCTTGATTATAGCCAAATATGCCCTCGATTTGGTCGCTAATGGACGAGATTGGGTTAATTCTGATGATGGCCTCTACCAACAGCTGCGAGCAAGAGCGCTCGATTTTGTCCTATTCACCACACGTCTGTTTTTCTGCCGGATCCCTGCAATTTTATCTATCTCAGCGCCAGAAAGGCTTTTACTCATCTTATGGCGCGCGCTTTTTCACCCGGTATGCGCCTACTGCAGCCGTAGGGGCTGGAACGGTTATCTCCTGAATCAATAGATAAAATGGAAGGTCTTATGAAATTATTCAATCACCCCACCTGTCGCCCATTTACCGAAGCGGGCAACCTGTCGCAACTTTCCGCTTATTACGAGGAAGATCGCCACATTATGTGGATGCTAATGCGTGCAGAGCCGCGCCCTTGTTTCAATCAGGCGCTGATAGAAGACATCATGACGCTGGCGCAGGCGGCGAAAGAGTCGACGTTGCAGTTCGACTTTTGGGTCACCGGCTCGCTGGTGCCAAACATGTTTAACGTCGGTGGGGATCTGAGCTTTTTTGCCGAAGCGATCAAAAACCGCAAGCGTGAGGCGATGATGGCGTATGCCCGGGCCTGTATCGACTGTGTGCATGCCGCAGCACGAGGTTTTGATACCGGAGCCATCAGCATTGCCATGGTGGAGGGCAGCGCGCTAGGGGGCGGTTTTGAGGCGGCATTGGCGCACCATTTTGTTTTGGCGCAGAACAACGCACGGATGGGGTTCCCAGAAATCGCCTTCAATCTGTTTCCCGGTATGGGCGGTTATTCACTGGTAAGCCGTAAGGCAGGCATGCGCCTGGCGGAAGAGCTGATCTGGAGCGGGGAGTCTCATACCGCCGAATGGTTCGAAAGCTATGGGCTGGTGGATAAGCTGTTTCAACCGGGTGATGCCTATATGGCGACTCGTACCTTCATCGACACCATCAGGCCCAAGCTGAACGGTATGCGCGCCATGTTGCGCGCGCGTCAGCGAGTATTGCAGTTAACCCGCTCCGAGCTGATGGACATTACCGAGGATTGGGTGCACTCGGCTTTTACTATCGAGGAGAAGGATCGCCTGTACATTGAGCGGTTGGTGATGCTGCAGGATCGGCACACGCTTAATCAGCGTCACGCTGGCTAAGCGTTAATTCCCGCCCGCATCACTTTGGTGATCGCGGGCTATAGGTTTTCAGCCACTGTTCTAATTGCTCGGGTAGCATCGGCCGGGCGAACAGGAATCCCTGTTTTTCATCGACCCCTACGCAGTCCAGGAAGCGATTTTCACTGTCCGTCTCAACCCCTTCGGCAATCACCTTGAACTGTAACGCTGCGGCGACCGCGACGATGGCGCGGATCAGTGATTGTGATACCGGGGCCAGATTGACGCCGCGAACAAAGCTTTGATCCAGCTTGATGGCGTCCAGAGGGATACGTGCCAGCTGGGCCAGAGAGGAGTAACCGGTGCCAAAGTCATCCAGATGAACCTGTGCACCCAAGGCCCGTAGCCGGGCTATCACCTCACGCGCCCGGCTCTCATCTTCTATCAGGCTGCTTTCGGTCAGCTCAAAATCCAGAGTGCAGGGTGCAAGCTGGTTTTCCCGCAGTACTTCAACCAGATCGTTTACCACGCTGTCATCCACCAACTGCCTGGCGGAAAGGTTAACCGCGATGCGTAAATTCAGCCCCTGTCGTTGCCAAATGGCAGCCTGTTTCGCGGCGGTTTGCAGCACCCAGCGGCCAAGTGGGGCAATCAGCCCGGACTCTTCGGCATAGGAGATAAACTGCAGCGGTGGGATCAGCCCGCGTTCCGGCGAATCCCAGCGGACCAGCGCCTCTACGCTGTGCACGGCTCCGTTGAGCGTTGTGATCTTGGGTTGGTAATACACCACCAGTTGCTCCTGTTCCAGCCCCTTACGCAGATTGGTATCCAGCCACATGTATTCGGCAACGCGGCGGTTCATTTCCGGCGAGAAGACGATAAAGGTGCGTTTGCCGTGCTCCTTGGCGACGTACATGGCGGTATCGGCGCTGCGGATCAGGCTGTCCAGATCGTGGCCATGTTGCGGGCACAGGGCAATGCCAATCGAACAGCCGGTGTAGACCTCGATCAGGCCGATGCGGAAGGGCATTTGCAAGCGATCGATAATACGCTGGGCCAGCTCTTGCAGCATGATCCGGTCGGCCTGGGTGACCAGCACCAGAAATTCATCGCCCCCCAGACGGGCAAGTTTTTCTCCATGATCCAGGCAACTGAGAATGGCGTGAGACACCTCGATCAGCAAGCGATCGCCAAACATATGCCCATAGGCGTCATTTACTTTTTTGAAGTTATCCAGATCGAGATAGACCAACCCAACGTGGCTGTCACCGCGTTCGCTAATCGCCCGGTTAATATCATCCTGAATGGCGTTGCGGTTTGGCAGGCCGGTGATGGTATCGGTATTGGCCAATAGCCGCAGGCGTTCCTGGGCGCGGCGTTCTTCGGTGATATCCGTGCCGGAACAGATCAGGAACACCTCTTTTTTGCCGCTGCCGCTGTGGACGAACTTGTTGCGGAACAGGAATAACCGCTCGCCTTTGACCGTTTTGATCCAGCGCTCCACCTCATAGGAGGCCCCGTTGCGAAAGAAGGTGGCAATATTGCGCCGGGATGCAGCGGCCTCTTCGGGGCTCATAAACATCTTGAAGACGTTTTTGCCGATCACATCCTGTTCCTGCAGGCCGGTATACTCTTCGCTCAGGCGGTTAAAGCGCTGGACGCGGCCGTGTTGGTCAACGATGACAATGACGGAATTAGCCTCTGACACCACCTGTTCGGCAAACGATAGGCCGTGCACCAAATCACGTGCCACGGCCTCGGTATCGGTATAGGCAGAGGCGGTGCCCGCCCACTCTAATTTATTGACCCGGCGGCCGACCAAATGCAGGTGGATGGGTTGGCCGCTGAGCAGAATGGTCAGATCCAGGCTGGCGGTGACCCCGCTCAGACGGCGGATTTTCGCCGCCTGCATTTCGTCGAGGGCCACGGCAAGGTGTGTTTTGCCTTTGATTGCCGTCAACTGCAGGGCATTGCTGTCAAACGCCAGATGCCAGTAAGGGCTGCTGGTGCCAAAATGGGTGTTAAGGAGTATCGGGCCTTGGTCTGCGAACATGATCATTCCTCAAAAAGGGACAGCCGGACCCTACGCTGCAGCCTGAAAGACGATGGGGATCGCGTGAGCGACGTCTGTATAGAGTGTAAAAGAGAACCGCGCAGTGTGCGAAAATCAGTTTTTGGCTTCGTTGAGCCAGGGTTGTGGCCAGGGATGCTAAATTAATCCCTAGCTGGAGGTGGACAAAAGCCACACTAATAATTACGCTTGGGCAATCTAATCTTCCAAATAACAGACGCCTTCTCCATAATTTATTCATAATTGACGAATATTACCATTTTTGATTTTAAAAAATTTACACTCCCTCGCATTACTATATATTCATGCGCATACTATTATTTCCGACGACGAGATAGTGAGCCTGTTAACGTACAGCGCTCCTGATGAAGAATAACTTTTAAGGAAATAATTATGCGTAAACTGACCGCTTTATTTGTCGCTTCAACGTTAGCCCTGGGTTCTGCTTCTGCCGCCTTTGCAGCCGACGCAACTACCGCCCCGGCAACTGCCGCCCCGGTGAAAATGATGCACTATAAAGACGCAAAAAGAGAAAGTCCTTTTGCTGGCTTGAACCTGACCAAAGAGCAGCGCCAGCAGATGCGCGATATCATGAAAGAGTCGCATCAAAAACGCGGCCCGGGTGCTAAAGACGAGCGCCAGGCACTGCACAGCATGATCGCTTCGGAAAGCTTCGACGAAGCCAAGGCAAAAGCCCAGATCGATGCGATCGGTAAAGCGCAATCTGAGCACATGCTGGAACGCGCCAAAGCGGAAAACAAAATGTATAACCTGCTAACGCCAGAGCAGAAAAAACAATACAATGAGAATTATCAGAAACGCGAGCAGAAGATGATGGAGCATATGAAAAAAATGCGTGATCATGTCCCTGCTGCTGAATAATTAACATTGCTAGCATAATAAAAAATGCCGGGTTATTTGCCCGGCTTTTTTTATTTTATTTTCTGACAGGATTATTTAGTCGTAGCAGCAATGGCATTAAATTGTTCGATAATAATCGCGGCGAACAGGGGATCGTTGATATGGTACGGCACTTTGAGCAACCGGCGTTTTGCGGTCTGCACCAGCGTCCGTTCCAGCGAGTGAACAAAAGCGCTCAGCGCCTGTGGATCCCAGAAGGGCTGCCCTGGCGCATCCAAAGTTGAAAAGCCACCCAGCGGTACGACAAAGCATACCTCCCCGGCACAGGCGTTCAGCTTGTCACCAATCCAGCGCCCTAACTGGGTATTCTCCTGCGCCGTGGTGCGCATCAGCGTTACCTGGCTGTTGTGGCAATAAAATTGACGATTGGCGTAGCGGGCCGGAATGGTTTTCGGGTGACCGAAGTTGATCATATCCAGCCCCCCGCATGACATCACACCAGGGATCTCAGTGCGGGCAATGGCCCCAAAGCGATCTTCGTTGCAGGCCAACACGCCATCAAACAGATAGTCGCATACCTCTGTGGTGGTCAGATCCAATACGGCGTTGAGCAAGCGGCTGTCGATCAGCTTTTCCATTGCCTGGCCACCACTGCCGGTAGCGTGAAACACTAGGCAATCCCAGTCGTGCTCAATGGCGCTGGTCACGGCCTTTATACAAGGCGTAGTGACGCCAAACATGGTCAGGCCGGTGGCGGGTTTGCTGTCGGCATCATCATCGATATGAAAGCGGATTGCCCCGGCTATCTGGTTGGCGGCATTGCTCAATACCTTGCGTGAAATGCGATTTAGCCCGGCGATATCGGTGACAGAATACAGCATGGCAATGTCGCTGGAGCCGACATAGCCAGCGACATCACCCGCAGCCATACTCGATACCATCAGCTTTGGCAGGCCGATGGGCAACTGTTGCATGGCGGGTGTGATGATCGCGGTGCCACCAGACCCGCCCAAACCGAGCAGCGCAGCAACATCACGGCGTGAGAGCATGAAGCGCTCAAAAGCGATAGCCATGGCCGCAATCGCCTGCCCGCGATTAGCACAAAAAACGGCTTGTTCACCTTCCGGATGGTAACCCGCGATCTCATGTGCAGAAACGTCCGCATGATACAGAGAAGGCTTACCGGAAGTGGAGAGATCGAGGGTGATGACGGGTAAATCGAGATTGGCGATCAGATGACGGACATATTCCAGTTCTTGTCCTTTAGTATCTGCTGTGGTAGCAATATAGACAAAACCTGGGGTGCTGCTCATCATCTGTTCCTGAAAAAGGTTCAGACAAAGGTCTGAACAAATTGATTTTAATGCTATTTTTTATAGTGGGTTGTGAACCCTGGTGTCGGACAATAAGGTACTATCGTTTATTTGTTGGTCATAATGAGACTGCCGTATCATTTTTGCAAGCATTAATTTGCTTAAAGTGAGACTTGTGTCCCGTTTTTGGCTATCTTAGCGGTAATTTTTTACGTTGCCGATGGGCCAGGATCTGTCGGTGAGGCTGTCTATCGTATTGACTCCAAGGCTGGAAGATACGAGGAAGTTCGAGGAAAACGTGCCAATATCCGCATTTCCCGCTCCACGGGATGAATCTTTGACACATACTCGTGCCAAAACCCGCAGCTTGCTGCTGGCCTGTGCGATGGAGCTCTACGATGGTGGGGTCTTCCCTTCGATTACAGAGCTGGCGGCGCATGCGCAGGTCTCCCGTGCCACCGCTTATCGCTATTTTCCCACCCAAAGCGCCCTGATCTCCGCCGTTGTGGCGAAAAGTCTGGGGCCGATCCTTGAATGGCAACCGCAGGATAATGATGCGCTCAAGCGCATTCATCAACTGTTGGCGTTTGCCTATCCGCAGATGGAGCAGCATGAAGGCGCGCTACGTGCGGCGTTACAGCTATCGCTCCAGCAATGGGCTAACGCGACGCCGGGCGAAAAATTTGTGCGTGGCAATCGCAAACGGCTGTTGAAGCTGGCGGTGGAGCCCTTGCAGAACAAACTCCCTGCTGAAGCCCTGCAACGCGTAATCCACGCCTTTTCGCTGATTTATGGTTCCGAGGTGTTCCTGGTGCTGAAGGACATTTGGGGTTTAGAGCTCGATGATATTCAAGATGTGACCCAGTGGATGGCCAAAGCCATCATTCGCCAGGCTGAAGAAGATGCCAACGCTGGAGGGTAATCTGCCGATCAAGGTTGGCCATGCTGACGGGCCGGGGAGTGTTCTCCGGCCTTTTCATTGGGTTTTTGGCTAATAAAAAACCGGAACCCTTGCGGGCCCCGGCTTAACGAGGGGTGAAGCAATTAACTCTGCGGTTAAACTTGCTCAGCTTGCAACTCCCTGTCGATACTTTAATCAGGTGTTGTGGCCGGCTTATAATTTCCCTGGTGCTGGTATGGTTATTACTAACTTATCGTTCTACTATCGTTTTTATAATATATCACTTCTGGTACCATGTTTGACCATAAAAGATGGTATGTCAAGCAAGCTATTAGGCTAAGATTGTATAGTATGCGAGATTTCGATAACGTTTTTGTACGGATGGGTGTCAAAGCGACTGAAAAATCAGCGAGATATATCGAAGGATAAAATGTTTAACAATCATCAAAAATTCGATTCGCAGTCGATTGCAGGCAAGGTCAGGGAACTCTTTTTGCAGCATGGGATCGGCAAGCGACAACATGCCAAGGAACTCAGCCGCATTTTGGATCTGAGTTTTTCCCATGCTCACCGCAAGCTGAAAGGCCAGAGCCCATGGACGCTGGAACAAATCAACAGCGTGGCACTGGCTTTGGGAGAAACGCCGGCGTCCATCGTCGACATTCTGCCAGAAAGCGAGCCTGTTGGGTCCACTGTGGCACAGGATGCCATCTTTTCTGTGGCCGGGGTGGCGTTACCTTGTGTGGCGCACATTAGCAGCGAACTAGTGGGCAGCAAGCAGGCCGAGTTTGTTGGCTTGCAGCAGGATGGGCAGTGGATGGTTTATCGAGCCAGCGAGGCCCCACAGGGCAAGCGTTTTGCTGTCGAACTGATCGAGATCCGCCCCTGCCATAGCGAAGACGATCGCCTGAGCATTGCGGTATTGGATGATGCACATCAGGCCGCTGATGAGCTAACCAAGTATCTCAATAGCCAAGGATTCAACGCCGTGGCTTTCTATGACGTCAGCAGTTTCTGCCAGGCGCTGGCCAAAAACCCGTTTGATGGCTACGTGGTGGATTGGTTGATAGGCCACGAAACGGCGCAGAAATGCATCGAAACCATTCGCACTTCCGATCATGCAGATGCGCCGATCCTGGTGCTGACCGGCCAGTTGGGCACCGATTTGCGTGAGTCAGAGATTGCCAGAGCGATGCGCGATTATGACGTGTTAGGCCCGTATGAAAAACCGGTGCGGCTCCATGTCATCGAAGCCGCACTGCAACGGTGCTTTAATCTGTAGTGACAAACAGCGACGTGAGTGAGGTGGATAGCGCCTCCATGCGTACCGGTTTCATCAGGTAATCGTCAAACATGGCGCGTTGCTCGCTAGGCAGCAGCTCCGGCGTATAGGCGCTGATACCGATAATCGGGATATTACGGTTCGGGCCGCGCTGGTCACGCAGCTGTTGCGCTACTGCCACACCATCGATGCCGGGCATTTGCAGATCGAGCAGCAAGGCATCGTAAGGCCGCCGCAGCAGCTTTTGCAGCGCACGTTCTGACGAGTCACACAGCTCATATTGATAGCCCAACTTGTCGAGCAGGGCGATAAAGGCCATGCCTGCGGCAGGATTGTCGTCTACCACCAGGATTTGCTGCTCTTTTTTCAACAGCGTCGCTGCCGGACGTGGGCTTTGCTCTGGCAACTGTTCTTCACTGATCTCAACGGGGATGCTGACGATAAAGGTGCTGCCTTCTCCCACTTCGCTGTACACCGTGATCGTGCCGTCGAGCAATTCAACCAGGCCGTGGACGATCGCCAATCCCATGCCAACCCCGCTGTATTGGCGAGTATTTGACTGATCGAGCTGGGTAAAGGGCTCAAAAATCTGCGGTAGCAGGGCATTGTCGATACCGATGCCAGTATCCGTAACTTCGATGATTAACGAACTCCCCGCAGGCTGACTACGTAGGCAGCTGTGCAGCGTGATGGTGCCGCTTTCGGTATATTTAAAGGCGTTGGTCAGCAGGTTAACCACGATTTGCCGTAGCCGCTGCGGGTCGGAATAGACCTGCGCATGGGTGAATTCCACTTCACGTACCAGTTTGACCCCAGGTTTATGGGCCAGCATGGCGATTTCATCCGTCGTTTCGTCGATCACCTGCTGGGCATTAAAGGGAACAATGCGCAGCTCCATCATGCCGCTGTCCAGGCGCGCATAATCGGTGAGATCCTTCATCTGGCTTTCTATCTGCTCGGCGGCGGTTTCCAGCCGGTGGAAAGTATCTTTGTGCTCATGGGATACGCGGGTATTGGTCAACACATCGATGGCGGACATGATGCTTTGCAGCGAGGTGCGCAGTTCATGCCCGATGGCCCCGAGGAAGGCATTTTTGGTGCGGATAGCCTTTTGCTCTGCGCGAATGGCCTTCGACTGTTGGCTGATGGTTTGACGCTGCTGGCGGATGACGATCAGCGTGATGGCAATCAGCGCGATCACCGAGAACATGATGATCACCAGGCCATAAAAGATGATGTGCCTTTTCTCGATAAAATCTTCGTAAGCCCCGGTGCGCTGTTTCACTTCAGCGTGGTCCGCCAGGTTGGCCATCATAATCGCGGAGGGTTTGATCTGCTGCATGGCCTGCGAAATCAGTCCCAGATCTACCTGAGGGCTGTTGACCAACTGATCCAACTGGGTAATTTCATTGCGCATCCGCTCAACGAGCTCGGGATAGCCAGGTTCGTGGTACAGCGGCAGGGTCGATTCTGACGGGCGGGCGAGCACCGAATAGCGAGAATAGAGAATATCGAACCTTAGCCTCAGATTATCGATATCCACCTGGTTGGTGCTTTTTTGCTGTTCCACCAGGGTTTCAAATTCCGCCAGCTTGATGGCGAACTTGGCGATCGACCAAGAGTAGTTTTCCTGCGTACCGGCAACGGCATACAGCCCTTTTTTGGACAAGGTGGCACTGTAGTAATACAGCGTCACCGTTGAGGCGAGCAGGAATAAGGCGGCAAAAATGGCCGGAATGGCCAACCTGCCGCTGTCTTTGAACCTGACTAACTTCATTTAATGACGATCCTGTTGATCTGCCAGATAAAGCGCGAGTTATACAGCGGAGAGTTGAGCTCCGCGCCCCCGGCATCGCGGGGATAGATCAGAAACAGCGGCCCGAAATCGCGCACCTTTAACATTTCCCCGCCCATTTTATAGGCCAGGATCATATTGTATTTAGCCACGTCCGAGATGGGCACATCAATATAATAATCGTTCAGCGCGTAGAGCGTCATCATGGTGCCTTCGGCACCCACTTTAGCCAAAATATCCGCCAGCAATACACCATCGAATTTTACTCTGGGCGTCCACGAAGTGGTGGTCGTGATGCTGTGGACCGGCATGGCAAACAGCTCTTTATCGGTAAAGACATAGGTTTTGTTCTCGGCGTCGGTGATGTTTTTAATCTTGCCGCCGACTTCCAGGGTAAAGCTGAGAGCACTGGTTTGGGTAATGACCAAAGCCAGCAGGGCAAACGCGGTATTTCTTATTGCGGTCAACAGCATCGGTAGTTCTCCAGACCGGGGATCAGGCCCACGGCAATTCGTTTAGCATCAGGGTAGTGAAGGCTAGTTCGACCTGCTCCAGGTCATGCTTTCTGGCGCTGGCCTGCACGTTGTTCAGCTCGGGGAGGGCAAAATAGACAGGCTGACATAAAGGATAGTCTCGCACCCGCAATTCGGGAGCGATTGAGGTAAAGAAGGCGGTAGTTGGGACATCGTAGCCTGCGGCAATATGCACCGCAGCGGTATCCGATGTCAGAACATAGCGGGCATGCTTCACCCAGGCCAGGAAATCAGCGGTCGCGGTGGAGAGCGGTTGAATATCCACATAATGCGGGTGATCCACCGCGCCGAACCCCAGCACCGGGCAGGCAAACTTCTCCCACAGGGCATTCACCAGTGGCACATGAGCACTGGCCGGGATGCTGCGTAACGGCGTACTGGCGGTGGGGCAAAACAGCACGTAGGGCTTGTTCTGCCAGCACTCAGGTAATGGCGGCAGACACAGTTTTTGCATCCAGCGGTTGGCTTTCGCCGCAGCAGGAATAGCGGCAGGTTCAACGCCCAGTGCCTGCAGGAAAAAATCAATCATCGGCAACGTGGTGAAGGCTGGCCAGAACAGTTGATTACCGGCATCGATACACAGTTCTTGCTCAGGAATATGCTCCGCTTTCCACGGCAGCCAACGGAGATCCGCCACCATGCCTGCCGCCAGATGATAAAGCTGATCGACATAGTGGGGCGCGCGCCCTGGCCGGTAGATAATAGTACGCAGGTTGGGATTAAACTCGCGCAGCGCTTCAAGCGCGGTCAGGCCAATAATGGAATCGCCCAGCGTTACGCCCATGCCATTAATGATGTGCACGACAGATTCATTACAATAATCCACGCTGAAAGGAGCCGCAGCGGCGTTGCGGATACCGCGGTAGCCAGCCAGGCTAAAATAATCACCGGAAAAACTCTCCTGCTGCTCAAGATCCCATGAGGCGACCATGACGCCGTCTGCTGTCAGCAAACTTCCCCGGTGATATAACACTTCATCCTTTGTTAACACTTCCATTATTTGTCCTGTCTACGAAGGCGCGGCTAAGGCTAGGAGGAATAGGCAAAAGAATGGCAGAAAACGCCGCGCTTTGCAGGTGAGAATAAGCGAAATAGCATTAAAAAGATTGGAGTTTACGCCTTACCTGAATAGCAGCAGGAAGGCAGCCCCAATAGATAAGATGTCATCCGTGTTATTTTCCGCTAGATTGAGGTGATTTTGTCGTCAATGGATAATGATAAGCAGGATAATGAGATGAAAAATAGCGTAATGGCCTTGGTTTTGGTGATGATGGCTGCCCCTGCCGTTCAGGCTGAAGAGACCGCCGTGGTGAAAGACAGCGTGAAAAGCGTGGTCTCTGGCGTCATTGCCTCAGGTAAAGATGCACTCAGCGGTCTGAAAGATGGCGTGGATGATGGCCGTCAGTCAGGTAGCAGCATTGATGGGGCCATCATTGTGACCGACAAAGACAATCTGGTTAAAAATGTCACCGCATCGGTTTCCGCCATTGAGAAAGTCGCGGCTCAAGAATATAAAGTGACCCTTTCCCTCCGTAATAAAACCGACAAAATCGTACGTCTTAGCAATCTGAATGAAAGTAAATCATTGATGCTGTTAGACAAGGAGGGTTTTGTTTCACCACTGAAAACCGCATTGGTGCCTGGGGATGCGAATATTACCATTCCGGAAAATGCGGCAGTCCGAGTGCGGTATGTTTTTGCTGACGTTGAAGACACACCTGCTATGCTGCGCCTTTATGGATTGGATATTCCGGTCCCCGCAGTCGTAAATCAGTAAGCTAAACCATCTGGTGGTCGTGATCGATTGAGTCTGGATCGCGGCCTGGCCTGGTAACCGCCTACCAACCTTGACCTATTACCGCCCGTCTGAAAACGACCGGGTGGCAATTTGTCGTGCCTCCGTTTTTTGACGGGCAAAAAATGAGCCTTGAATCAGCCAGTATTTGGCCTTGATGGTGGGAGCGCTGGCATTGTTTGATAGAGCGGTAAAGTAAACCAGGGGCCAGATAATGAAATCCAACTTTAAAAACGAAATACAGACGTTTGGGCGTTCCCTATTATTGCCTATTGCCGTGTTAGCCCCGGTGGGGATGCTAATGGGGATCTGTAGCGCGCTGGGCCAGGCGTATATGATCGATAAACTGCCGTTTCTGGGAAATGCCTACTGCAAGGCGATCCTCTCTTCGGTGGGATTAATCAGCAGCGTAGTGTTCCAGAATATCCCATTGCTGTTCGCCATGGGGGTCGCTTATGGCATGTCGAAGAAGGAAAAGGGCATTGCGGTCTTCGCTTCGGTCATCGCTTATTTAACCTTACTGATCTCCATGCACGTGCATCTGAAAGTGATGGACCAATTGGTGACGGAGAATATGGCACTGGTCGGGCAGGGCACGGTGCTCGGCATCCATACGCTGAAAATAGAGGCGCTGGGAGGGATCATTGCCGGTTTGCTTGCCGCCAAGGTGACAGACCGGTTCTACCGGCTACAGCTGCCGTTGGCCTTTGCCTTCTTCAGTGGGAAGAAATCGGTCGCCATCCTGTCGATTGCCTTCACCATCCCGGTTGGTCTGCTGATCCCGTTCGTGTGGGATGTGTTTACCTATGGGATGCGGAGCATCTCGACCGTGATGATGGCCCCGAATATCGGTGCCGGGATCTACATGACTCTGAACCGTTTGCTGATCCCGTTTGGCTTGCACCATGTCCTGAGTTCGACGGTGCGCTTCACCGAAGCGGGTGGCACCTATCTGATTGATGGGCAAACCTACGTTGGCATTCTGCCCGCCATGAACAAGATCCTGTTTGAACTGGGGCCTAACCATCCGGCATGGAATGAGTTCATGCCAACGCTGTCCAGCTACCTGGCTTCGTCGCAGATGCTGACCACGTTGTTCCGCGTTCCGGCTATCGGGCTGGCGATGTACCACATGGCCTATTTCAAAAACAAGAAATTCGCCAAAGGGATGATCCTGACCGTGGTACTGACGGCGTTTCTCGGCAATATCACCGAGCCGCTTGAGTTCTCTTTCCTGTTTATTGCGCCGCAGCTCTTTGTTATCTACGCGATCTTGTGCGGCCTGCTAACCATTCCTCTGCAAATGTTGGACGTCTCGATTGGTTATATTCGCGGCACGATCTTTGACTTCGGCATCTTCGGGCTGATGTACGAAAACACCCACTGGCCGAACCTGCTGCTGCTGGGCGCGATTAACTTTGTGGTGTTCTATGGCGTGTTCCGCTACGCCATTGGCAAGTTTGATATCAAAACGCCTGGGCGTGAGAAAGAGATGGCGGACAGCGCGCTGCTCAATAACAAAGAGTACGACAAGGTGGCGGAGCTGGTCGTCGAAGGGCTGGGCGGCAGGCAGAACATCAAGCGGGTAGAAAACTGTGTGTCGCGGCTGCGTATCGACCTTGGCGACCAGAAGCTGATGAACATGGAGTTGCTGAAAGAGGCCGGTTCATTGGGGACCTTTATTCCCTCCAGCAACCATATTCACGTGGTCTTCGGGCCGCACGTCGAGTTTGTCCGTAACGCGGTAGACGACAATCTTGCTGGCATCCAGCAACGTTAAGAGGAACACAGCATGCGCGCACTTTATGATTCCAAAAGTAAAACCATCGATCATCAGGGCATGAAAGATCTTTTCACCCACGAGGCCAGGGTGCAGTCATGGCTAGACGTGGAAGGCGCTCTGGCGATGGCGCAGGCCAAGGTCGGTATGATCCCTGCTGCTGCGGCAGAAAATATCGCCGCCAACTGCCAGTTGGAACGGATCGATCTGACGGAGATCGATCGGTTGATGCGTCAGATTGGCCACGGGTTTGTGCCTGTCATCAAGGTGCTGGTGAAGGCTTGTGATGCAGAAAGCGGCAAGTACGTGCACTACGGCGTGACGACCCAAAACATACAGCAAACGGCCCACCTGCTGATCGTGCAGAAATTCCACCGTCATCTGATGAAGTTTGTCGATGACACGCTGGTCAATCTGGCCCGCCTGGCGAAGGCACACAAAAATACCCTGATGGCGGGGCGCACCCACGGCAAACACGCCTTGCCCATCACCTATGGCTATAAGGTTTCCGTGTGGATTTATGAGTTGCTGGCGGCGGTGGAACGTATGCAAGAGGCAGAAAAGCGTGTCTTCACCGTGATGATGGGCGGCGCGGTGGGCGCTTTTCACGCCACGGGGGAAGCGGGCAGAACGGTGCAGGATCAGGTCGCCGAACAGCTCGGAATGCATTCGATGCTGGTGCCTTCACGCAATGCCAGAGTGTTCCGCGCCGAGTACATCAGCAACCTGTGTTTGCTGGCAACCACTCTGCATAAAATCGCCGAAGAGGTTTATCAGACTTCCAGTGAGGAGTTTGGCGAAGTCTCCGAGGCGTTCACCAAAGGCACCGTGGGCAGCAGCACCATGCCGCAGAAGGTCAATCCCAAGCTGGCAAAGGGCGTCATTGCCAACGCCCAGAAGCTGTATTCGGTGATGACGGCGGCGCTCTACGTCTGCCCAAGGCCGTTTGAGGCGGACAGCTCGGCCTACTTTATCTTTGATGCCAGCCTGCAGGAAAGCATTGAGCTGATGGCCGAGATTATCCTGCGTGCAGAGGAGCTGACGCGCACGCTGGTGATTAACCCTGAGCGGATGCACGATAACGTGATGCTGACGCACGGGCTGATCAACAGCGAGAAAATCATGATGAAGCTGGTGGATAAATTGGGTAAGGATCCGGCCCATGAGCTGGTTTACAACATGGCGATGCGCAGCACCCATGAACACCTCGAATACGGTGAAATACTAAGCCAGGATCCGGTCATGGCCGAAAACTTCACGGCGCAGGAGATTGCGGAGCTGCTGGATCCCGGAGCCTATACCGGCCTGTGTGCCGTCTTGGCCGATGAACTGGCAGACCGGGTCTTGGAGAGAAGCCATGGATGACCAGCGCTCCGGGGTCATTAAGTCCAACCGGATCGTGTTCCCCGACGGTATCAAGGCCGGTTATCTATTGGTGCAGCAAGGGCAAATCAGCGGGTTCGCCAGCCACTTTTCCGGTAGCTGCATCGACCATAGCGAGCGGATCATCATGCCCGGGTTTGTCGATATTCATGTGCATGGCTGGGGGCGGGGTTCGTTCGGCTACAAGGGCAATAAGGCGTCGCTGAAGTGGATGAGCCACGATTTGGTCAAGGCCGGGGTCACTTCTTACCTGCCCACGTCCGGCACCATGCCAAATGATTTCCTGGAGACGTCGTTAGTGGAGGCCGCTGACTATATTGCCACGGCAACGCCAGCGGACGGGGCCGAAGCCATCGGCATCCATATGGAAGGCCCCTACATCAGCGAAAAACACCTCGGCATGCAGCGAGCTGACTGCCTGCAACGGCCAAGCATTGAAGGATTCGAACGCTTTAACCGGCTAGCGGGGCAGAACATCCGCCTGATGACGCTAGCGCCAGAACTGGAAGGGGCGTTGGATTTGATTCGCCATCTGCGGGCGAAGGGGATCACCGCGTCGGCTGGGCATACCGATGCCACCTTTGCTGAGGTTACGGCAGCGATAGAGGCGGGATTAAATCACTTCACCCACGCTTATAGCGGGATGCGTGGCTTCCATCACCGTGAGCTCGGGGTGGTCGGTGCGCTGATGTACTATCAGGATACCTATGCGGAAGTTGCGAAACAGAGCGGCATCACCATCAAACCGGAGGCATTTGATCTGCTTTATCGCCTGAAGCGCGATCGGCGCATGGTGCTGATGAGTGACTGTATGGGCTATGTCGATTTCCCGGAAGGCTATGAGTTTCACCATTACCTGCGCAAAGAGACCTTCCGTATCAAACAGGGGCAGTTAGAGATCACCTCAGACGGTGGTGATACGCGCCACGTTTGCCCCTGTGACTATGATGCGGTGCAGCAACTGGAGATGAACTTTCTCGATTCGGTGAAGAACATCGTCGATCGTCTGGATACTGGCCTGATGTCCGTCGCCAGCATCGCTTGCGAGAATCCGGCGTTTCTGGCGGGCGCGCAGAGCCGGAAAGGATCACTGTGCCCGGGGAAAGATGCCGATATTCTGGTGCTGAATGAAGGGTTGGATCTGGTGGAAGTCTACTGCCGGGGCGTTCGTCAGACACTGTAACCTAATGCACGGCCAACGTTGGTTGGCCGTAGTGGCCTCCATTCCCTCCTAGCTAAAACTCTCAGTGGTACAACCTCAAAAAATTTCAGCGATTTTATTGATGAAGGCCGTCACATAATCTAATTATTTGATGGGCTGTAAAAAACTATGTTGATATTTATCAATATGTGTCAGTTCAAAAAGTGAGCACACTGCAGGTGCTCGTTTGAAATGGTATACAAATCAATAAAAAAGGTGTGGCCAACTTGGCACAAAGAAATATTTCTGTGAGCATTATTGAAAGGAATATCAACATGAATTTGATTTCAAAGGTATTTTTTCACAAGGCTTGTCAACAACCCAACAAAATAAATCAAAACCAGGGGAAAAAAGTCACGCTTAACAAGTCACTCATTGCCTTGACCATTTCCGCCGCCATCTCACCGATGGCCGGTGTGGCCACCGCAGCTTATGTGGAAACAGGGCAGATTGGCGATAAAGCCAGTTGGGAAACAGAGGAATACAGCAAGGATTGGGGCATAACTGCGATGAAAGCATCCAGCGCCTATGCGTTGGGGTACTCTGGGCAAGGGGTTAACGTTGGCGTAATGGATTCTGGTGCTCTGTTATTTATTCATCAAGATCTTAACGGCGATCGCTTCCATGCTGTCCAGGCTAATGGCATCTACGGTTCGTCCGGTTTGCGTTACCCACAGTCGGCCCCGGGGTTACAGGGCGAATATATCGAGGGTGAAGCATTTGATATCAGCGGCCAATGGGTAGCTGGTGTTAACGATGGCCATGGGACCCACGTAACTGGCACCGTTGGGGCTAATCGTGATGGTGAAGGCATGCACGGTGTTGCCTGGGGCGCCAATATTTATGTCGCTAATACCGGTGGCACAGATAGCAATAACTATGGCCCGTTCCAGGATTACCAGTACTTCTATACCGGTTGGAAAGCGCTGGTTGATTCCGGTGCAGAAGTGATTAACAACAGCTGGGGCACCAACATTCGTATTGTCGACAACGGGTCAACCGGCAGTGATGGTGGCAATACTGGTGTGCATATACCTGCCAATAACATGACCCAATCAGAATATGAGTATTTTTATTTCAATAAAGTCTATGGAGACAATCCGTCCTTTGTTGATGCTGCCTATGATGCCGTGAAAGGCACCACGGTGGTGCAGATATTTACCACGGGCAACCGCGATTTTGCCAATCCATTCTATCGTGCACTTTACCCTTATTATCACCCTGAAGCCGAGCAGCACTGGATTGCTGTTGCCGGGTTGCAACGGGTAACCGGTACCGATAAATACTCCCTCTCTTATACCTGGAATGAGGCTGGTGAGGCCAAATGGTGGACCGTGGCTGCGCCGGGAAATGGCATCTACTCAACCACGGTGAATGCGACAACCGGGGCTCCGGGCTGGGGGAACTCATCAGGTACCTCCATGTCGGCTCCCCATGTGGCTGGTGCCATGGGCGTACTGCTTTCACGCTATCAGGACATGAGCGCTCTTCAGGTTCGTGATGTGATGTTCACCACCGCCAGCCACCAGAACCCAGACGGTAGTACGCTGGCCAACTGGACTGCGGCTGACGGCGTTCCCGATGTTCGCTACGGCTGGGGAGTGCCCGATCTTGATAAAGGGATGTATGGGCCCGGTCAGTTCCTTGGCAAGGTTGAATACAACATGGCCACAACACCGCTTGATGTCTGGAGTAATAACATCAGCCAGCAAGCGCTGGATGCGCGTAAACAAGAAGATTTGGCCTGGCTACAGAACTATAAAAATCAGGGTATTGCGGCTGGTGGAGCCTATGAGCTGGGTAATAGCTTCGTAGTCAATGACGGTAACAGCGATCCGACGGATCATATCGTTAGCCAGGAGGATGCGGAGAAATGGCGGCAGGATTATTACGCTGCGCGTGCTGCAGCTATTGAGTCCAAAATTGACGCCGATCTCTATACCGGTTCCCTGGTTAAACTCGGTGCGGGTACGTTGGTCATGACCGGTGATAACAGCTATCAGGGGAATACCACCGTGGAGAACGGCGCCCTGTATGGCTTCACTGAATCCTTTGGTAGCGGCACCGTGGCGGTGAATGGCGGTAAGTTCGGGGTCATTGGCCACTATAACGATACGTTTACGCTGAAGGGGCCACTGACATCGACAGCAAGCCATAAGGCCAATATTGACGTCAATGCCGGGGGTACTTACGTCGTCAGCACGGATGAACATGTCAATGTGGGTCAGTTGACCTTTAACGACGGTTCGATGATTACGGTGGGCTCCAACGACAGGGACGTATACGCAGACGTGTTTAATAATGGCACCGTCGCTGTTGGCACGGTCACCGCTGATGCCTTAACCGGTGTTGATAAGGCCATTGCCACACCTCAGTACGCGTTCTTCAACACCGAGGTCGAGGTTTCTGGTAATGCCCTCACCGCCAGTTTTGGCCGTAATGATGATGTGACGTTTGCCTCTTACGCTTCAAACCACAATGGCCGCTCTATTGCCAATACGATTGAGGGCACGGGTAGGGGGACGCTTTTCGACTCCCTGCTGATGGCATCTGGTGAGCAGGTTAGTAATACCTACAACTCACTCGGCAATGATATGTACCTCAATACGCAAAATGCCAGCATCGTTAATTCAATGACGATGTCCCGTGTTATCAAGGATCAGGCGGTT
Organism: Serratia sp. 3ACOL1; assembly: GCF_003668775.1. Classification (NCBI taxonomy): domain Bacteria; kingdom Pseudomonadati; phylum Pseudomonadota; class Gammaproteobacteria; order Enterobacterales; family Yersiniaceae; genus Serratia; species Serratia sp. 3ACOL1. The sequence goes on from NZ_CP033055.1 coordinate 4,702,121, forward strand.
GGCGTGGGGGGAGGGCGTTATGTCGAAACGGCCGATGGTTCGGGCCGCTTCTGGATGGCACCTATAGGTAGCTGGTCTAATGTGGATTACGGCCAATCCAGCATGGACGTCGATTTCTTCGCGGCCTTAATCGGCAGTGAAATCGATGTTAGCAGCAGCACTAAACTCGGGCTGTACTTCGGGGCGGGTAGCACCGATTTCAAAGGGGGAAGCAGCGGTAAAATCGACAGTGACGACCTGCACTTCGGGGTTTACGGCGTCTCTAAAATCGCTGATGTGGCTTCGCTGAATTATGGTGCGATGTACACCAAGCAGGATCGTGATGCTAATCGTACTTTGAGTGTCCTCGATCAGGTTGGCACAAATTCTGTTTCCCCAAATGTGGATATTACCCAGCTGTTTGCAGAAGCGGCCTATTCAGGATTCAATACCGATAGCTATTCCGTTGAGCCTTATTTCGGTGTCAGCTGGATGCATATCAAATCCGATGGCTATGTGGAAACGGTTAACAACATGGTGTTTACCACCAACGTTGATAACCAGGATCTGCAGGTCACCACCCTTGGCGTGCGTACCGCGGTGCCATTTACCTTGGCTAACCTGGATATGGCAGTGAAGGGCGATCTGTATGGTACCCACTTCTTCGGTGACACCACTCCAGAAGCGACAATGTCTCTTGCAGATAGCGGAGTAGCAAGGATCCAGGGGGGCAAATTGTCTAACCTGGTTGGCGTGGGGTTAGGTATTGAAACCAAGCTCGGTAAAGCGACCACCTTCGGTCTGTCATACACCGGTGCCTATAATAGCGATATCACCTCAAACGGTTTTTACGCCAAGTTAAAGATCGATTTCTAGAGTGATTACGCGATAAAACAACCACCGGCCAAGGCTGGTGGTTGTCCCGATCAAATGAAAAAGTCAGGGTATCTCTGTTCTAGCAGGGCGCGCAGCTGCTGACGATCCAATCCCTCAATCTCCTGAATAAATCCCTCTGCCGGGATCTTCTTCTTCGCCCGGGAAAGCCCGTGCTGGCTGAGCAGCGAGATATCATCGCGGCTGAGATAGAAATTCACCTTGATGTAATCCCACTGATAATACTTCAGATAGCTCGAGATTTTATTGGTGAAGGTGATCAGCAAATCAAAGGGGATCTGCTTGAGCGTGTGTATCTCATTGATATTCACGTAGCCGACAATCTCAATATGGAAGTGCGACTTCAATACCTCCTTGAAATAACCCACCTTACTTTCCGAAGAGTTGGTCACGATAATGACGCGTTTTTTCTCCTCGCTGTGGACTCTGTTTTGCAGCTCGTATTTCTTCAGGATCAACACCAGCGTGGACAGATGCACCGGCGAAAAGGTGGTTTGATAGTGCTGCGCGATGGGGGCGGTGGCCTGGGCGACGCCCTGATAGAGCAGCGCGTGCCGGGTCTGAACCTGATGCAGTTTTTTATCGTCAAAGTAGAGATTGAACTTGTTTTGTACGATGGTCGAATAGACGAACTGGTAGATCTCGGCGAAGAAGGGCGAACGGTTGTGGATTTCTGCCCGCAGCAACGGGGTCAGGGTTTCACAAAGGTGGCCAACGAGCGTAATCAGCGTGGGATCGTAGATATCGAACGGTCGCCAGGTGTAGGTCAGCGATGAAATCAGCAGGTCGAGAAAGCGGTTTTCGTGCTCGCCATCCAGCAACCCAAAGTCAGAAGATTGAATAAAGCTCAGGTTATCGCTGTGGGTAATAAAATGCCCGCGCCGCATGCGATGTAGCGCAATGCTCATATACACCAGGAAGTATTTCTTGCTGTTATAGCCCAGCGTGATCCGCTGGCTCAGCCGCTGTTGGTATAGCTCGGCAGCGGCACTGATTTCCTGTTGGCACACCTTTAAGAACTGCGTGGCAATGGAGCGATTAATCGGCTCGTTGGCCTTGTGGGGCACCAGCAGGTGATCTTCGCCGATCTCGATGGTTTTCAGGATCGTCAGACAAATGGCGATGCGCAGCAGGATCTCGTCGCCATCCAGCCGCGATCCCTGTTTGGGAATGGCGGTAACGGCGAGATGGTTCGCCTGTAAAAATGCCGACAGCGCCTGGTTATCGTTTTTGAGCGTGGTTGGGCTGACGTTAAACTTGCGGTAATACTCGCTTTTGTTCACCACGTCCTGCAGGCATAGCGCCACGCTGAGATCTTTAATGCGTTCATCGGCGGTGGTGATGTAGCGGTTAAACGGGATCTGCTCCAGAAAGGCGATATATTCCCGGTAGCCGATTGCCGTGACGATCCACTGCCCATCGATATGTAGGTGGCAATCTGGCTCCAGGAACTCGTTGATCTCCTTCATGGAGCGCTTCAGCGTCGATGTGGTTTTGCCAAACCTGGAGGTGACATCCTCGATTAACACCGGGCTGTGTTCCTGAATATATTTCAACAATGACAGGTCAAAACTGTTCACCAAGGCATCTCAACGTCTGGTCTGGAGTCGGATAGTTGAGGGTATAGAAATTCGCGGGGATTGTCTGTGAGCTGGGTGGGTAAGGGGGAGTGTAGAGGCACACTGAAATTGGTTAGTTAAATTGAGGGGGACCGGCTTGCCTTAGCCGCTGAACGTCAGTTGCGCGCCTGGGGGGTATTTCCGCCCAGGATTATCGAAAGCCAAACAAGCCCGTAATGACTATCTTGCATTGATTTCCCGTCAGGAAAATTCCGGCGCTGATATAGCGAAGGGCGTTATGCCACCCTCCGCTTACTTCACCCAGTCCTCCAGCTTCAGGTCCGGTACCCGCGCAAATTCCCGTGTATTATTCGTCACCAGTATGGCGTCTGCCGCAATGGCATGCCCGGCAATCGCCGTGTCGTTGGGACCGATGGGGGTCCCGGCTGCAGACAGCGCCGCCTTAACTTCCGTGGTGGCGTCCACCGCCGCCCGGTCCCAGGCCAGCACGGCATCCAGGCGGGCGCAGAATGCGTCGACTAGCTGCGCGTGGCGCGGGGAGGCCTTTTTTCCGATAGCGCCAAAGCGCATCTCGGCGTAGGTGATGGCCGAAACCACGATGCGGTGATTGCGCAGTACGGCCTGCTCAAGACGCTTAATCACGGCTTCCGGCTGCTCGCGCATGATGAACGAGCAAATGTTGGTGTCCAGCATATAGGTCTTGTTCACAGGTCAAATCGTCCTTCGTCGCTGACAACGTCCTCACGGTCCGCCATAAAGTCCGTGTCGGCTTTTTCGAGTTGTGTGAACGATCCCCAGGTCGGCCGGATGGGACGCAGAATGATACGGTCCCCTTCCCGGACGATCTCCAGCTCGCTCACCCCCTCAAAATCCATGTCACGCGGCAGACGGATGGCGCGGTTATTACCATTTTTAAAAATAGATACGGTTCTCATATTCATCTTTTGCCCTTTTGGGTGTTATGTGTGCAGGTGAGTGCCATAAGCATATGTTAAGTATATGCCTGTGGTGGGCGCTTGTATAGGGTAAGTATGTGCAGATGCCAAACCTATGCAGATGTAAGGCAATGGATATCCATCACCTGATTGACAAACGCTAGACTGGGATGAAGTGTTGTCTGTGTGATAAGTAAGCAGGATGGAGGATGAGTCTCTAATCGTAGTAAAAAGGCCAAGATGCTTAATGGGAAATGATTTTTCACTAACCCTATAACAACGTTCTAAACTCTATTGAGACTCAAGTCTTCCCACGTTCCTTTGGAGATAAGAGGGGATCATCTACTAGCCATAAATAATAAACGCTACCTGGTTCAGGGATCCGAGAGGGCATTACTGATGTTAGATTCAATCAAAAGAACATTCTTGGCCACATGTCTGACCGGCCTCCTGCTCCAACCCTCATTATCCGTTGCTCAATCGACAATGACCCTCTTCGAGGATGTGCGGATCTTTGACGGCACAAGTTTAACTGCCAAGATGAATGTGGCCATTGAAGGCAATAAAATTACTCAAATTTCTTCCCAACCGATTAGTTCACCCACTGATGCAGTGCATATCTCTGGTAATGGTCAAACATTGATGCCCGGCCTTATCGATGCTCACTGGCATACCTTTATGGTGCGTCCTACCATGGCCCAGGCATCAATGGCTCCGTTAACTTTTATTACTTTGCTGGCCGGTGCTGAAGCTGAGTCAACGCTGATGCGTGGATTTACCAGCGTTCGCGATTTGGGTGGACCTGCGTTTGGCTTAAAACTCGCTATTGATAATGGCGTCATCAAAGGGCCACGCATCTGGCCATCGGGGGCAATGATTTCACAAACGGGTGGTCATGGTGATTTTCGTATGCTTTCAGAGATACCGTCTACCCCTGACCAATTGAGCTATCCAGAGCGAGTAGGCATATCAGCGATAGCGGATTCACCCGATGAGGTTCGCAAGCGTACCAGAGAACAATTATTGCAAGGAGCCAGCCAGATCAAGCTGACCGGGGGCGGTGGCGTCTCTTCTCCCTATGGCCCGATAGATACGGTCCAACTTAGCGTCGATGAAATTCACGCTGCAGTCGAGGCCGCTGCAAATTGGGGGACCTATGTGACAGTCCATGCATATACCCCGGAAGCCATTCGTAATGCCATTCAGGCCGGCGCAAAAGTGATTGAGCATGGTCAACTAGCCGATGATGCAACGGCAAAGCTGATGGCAGATACGGGGACATGGTGGAGTTTGCAGCCTTTTTTGGCTGACGAAAATGCCAATCAACTGCCCGATGCCGCCGGACAAGCCAGAGCAGCACAAGTGTTTGCCGGAACGGATAATGCCTATCGCTTGGCAAAAAATACGGTGTGAAAGTCGCATTTGGCACGGACGTGTTATTTGATGCGAATTTGGCAGCCAGGCAAGGCTCTCAACTTTCTACCATGACGCGGTGGTACACCCCAGCCGAAGTGCTAAAAATGGCGACGGCTGATAATGCACAATTGTTGGCACTATCAGATCGACGCAACCCCTATCCAGGAAAACTGGGCGTTGTCGAAGTCGGCGCTTTAGCCGATTTATTACTGGTCAACGGCGATCCGATAGCTGATATCGGCCTGCTGGCCGATCCTGGCAAAAACCTGACTGTCATTATGAAAGACGGTCAGATAGTAAAAAACCAGCGGCTGGCGAAGTGAGTTTTCATATTGCGAGGTTTGATGTCCATTAGTGGAAACACGCAGTAAGAACATAACCTTATCATCTTCTGTGAGCTGGGTGGGTCAGGAGACTGTGGCGGCGCATCGCTTCCTGCGGTGAGCTCTTAGCCCATCCTCTTTGTTTGGCCGATGAGTCCCCCTTGTAGCATCCAATAGAGCAACTCGCTATTACGTCTGAAGTTGAGTCTTTTCATGGCTGAACGTTTATGCGCACTGACCGTTTTCACACTCAGATTCATATAATATGCTACCTCAGTCAGACTCCTACCCTGTTGGAGGTAACCTAATACCTCGTATTCACGATGGGTAATCGTTTGAGTTAAAGCTCCATCAAATGCAGAGCCTGAAGAGTGCGGATCGATAGACCGCGCTTGTTCAACCATATTCAAGACTAAGTCGATAGGTTGATGACGGTATAAGGTGCCGTCTTTTCTTACACAGCGAAAAATGTGAGTAAGACCCCTGTTTTCGGTTTTATCACAGATTGCAAAAACAAGCGGGTTAGATGTGCTGTGTGGATATATGTAGCAGAAATTGTTCGGGATGCCATGACGAGGGGCATGAAATAAGATATCTATTGAGTGTTTTGAAGGTGTCTCATCAATGAACCTCACGTTGGTATTTTTTTTGAAGTAAAATTCTGCAAGCGCGTGGCGCAGGCCAACTGTAAAGTACTGATTATTGTCAATTATTGAAATTCTTAACGTTTTTTTCATAACCTATATCCTTGTTTTTTTAAGCAAAGTACATATCTGACCATGGAGAAGTTTGTATTACTTTGCATGTTTATTTAAATCAGTTTCGTAATAATTTTGATGTTCATGAAAATAAAAAATTCTATTGTTCAGTGCGGGGGGTAATTTCTCAAGAGGTTACCTGAACTACGGCGTGTTTTGCAATTTAATAAAGGTTAAGTTTAAAATTAAGTTAGTTATTTTTCATGGTGGTTACTTAAGTTTTATTAATTTAATTATATAAAGATAAGTGATCGTATTTTTAAGTTATGTAGATGGTGAATACATACCTGTATTTTTATAAGTTAATTAAATTAATCGCTTACCGAGGGTAAGCGATTTGACATAAGGGTGAATAAAATTGTGTTAATCGTGATATTCTGAAAGTACGCAAACAAAGAATGGATTAGATAGTCCCTGGAAAAAAACTGCATTTTTATTCATTTCTTTCAATTCTGTATAGAACTCGACCCCAGGAATTTCAGGCAGAATATATTGCTGCCATGACGCCTCTGGAACATTGTCGCCTGGGGAAACAACCTCTCGCGTGATTGTTGTTTTTTTCATGCCATTTAATTCTGAGTGTTTGTGAGTAAAAATAAGTTTCCTATTAACCAGGTATTGCTGATTATCTTGTGTATACGTCCCCGTCATCTCTAATAAACCTTCACCACGTATAGTAAATATGATGCTGGCAAACAAGTTGATATCAATATCTTTGTTGTTACGCTCGATATGTGAAATCAGTTGCGCATCACAGCGGAAAGGTTGCTTGCTAGGAGCATTAAGGTGATGGCGATAGTAGATATAACCGCATATAAAAACAATGGCTAGTAACGCAAATAATATTTTTTTCATTTTAGCCTACTTAACATATTTATAGTTTGTGCAATTTCTATAGTGAGTGCTGTCACGATTTTTACAAACAGACATAAAGCTTATCTTCATCTTCGCATTGTTATTTCGAGTGTCTGCGTAATAGATGTCGATACTCTCTTGTGTACAATCGATCTTTTCACTTTCAATCCTGTTAGTAACCATTTTTATAAAATCGGTAGGGGGGGTAACACTAGTCAAGCTATAGATATTACACTTATCTATTGTGGTCACCAAAGGAATAGCATCATTTTTAGGTAAGAGTAGGAAAGCCACTCCTGCTGCAGAGGCTAAAAGTAATGCCACTACAAGAATGATAATGTTTAACTTAACCTTTTTTCTGCTCTTCTCTGTTCGATTTTCTGGCTGAGATAAAGTTCGTTCATTTATCCGCGTGGTGGGTTCATCTACGATGACCGCGCTCCTTTCCTCTATCGCCACTTCTTTTATTATTTTTTCCGCTTTTATGACAGGATGAATTTCCGCCTCCATTCTAAAGCCAACTTTGGGTACGGTGATGATGACATCACTATCGAGCCCCAGATTGACAAATGCTTTCCTTAACTCACTTATGTGGTTGCTTAAATTGGCATTTGAGGGTGCGAAGCCATATTTTACCCACACATTTTGAATGATGACATCTTTAGAAAGAGTGTTCCTGTTGTTCTCAATGAGCTCACATAACAGACGGCTTGCTGGTTTGGTTAACTCAATGGACAGTAGGGTGTCATTTTTTAAGGCTAGGATCCTAGTGTCAGGATCAAAAGTTAGGTGTAAATTTATTATGTATTTCATAGTGTTGATAAGTAACCCTTAGTGTCAATGTTGCGTCAAAGCTTAACGTCGTTTCAAAGAATAAGAATAGTCTCTGATTTTATCTTTTGGGGAATTTAGTTGAGAAATATGGCTTGAGTCAACTGTTTGCTGGAATTATTTTTTTAATAATAAGTTATCATTTCTTAAAAGGCATGAGATCCCGCTTGATGTGGCTATTTTCTTACATTGCAAAACAATATCCTTATAATTCATTAATTGTTAGTTATAAATCCTTTTTTATTGTTGTAAATCAGCTTAATTATCTTTTATGGCTTGATGGAGGTAACATATTTCCAGTCGCCGATACTCATTCATATAAATGACCAGCGTAGTAGAGAATAAAGCTCTTCTCAAGACTCCGACTCTGTGCCAGCTCATGAATGGCTATGGTGATAAACATATAGGATAAACTGTTTTATTAAGGATATAGTAAAATGAAATTGAATAAGATCATGATGGCGACGGTATTAGCATTTGGCACTATTTCTGGTGCGCAGGCTGCAGACCAGGGTCACGGCACAGTTACTTTCACTGGCTCAATTATTGATGCTCCGTGCTCTATTGATCCGAACTCTATCGACCAGACGGTTGACTTGGGTGCTGTTTCCAACGTGTCACTGCTTAATGGCGGAACTTCTAGCCCTAAGCCTTTTGAAATTCATTTGGAAAAGTGCAGCCTGACAACCGCAAAAACGGTCACCACCACTTTTGATGGTGCACCAGGTAAAAATGGTCTTTTGGGCATGAGCGGTGATGCTGAAGGCGCAAGCATTGCTATTATGGATGGTGGTAATAACCTGGTTACTCTGAATAAGCCGACTACCGGTCAAGTGATCAGCGTGGGCGCTACGGACGCAACTCTTGCATTTAGCGCTTATCTGAAAGGTGACGGCGACAAGATTGATGTTGTCCCAGGCAAGTTTTATAGCGTCGTAAGCTTCATTATGGACTATAAATAATCGGTCCTGGCTAGAAGATAAATCGTGCATACGGGATTACCCCGTATGCATTCTTGTCAAAGCTAGTTCAGAGGATATAAGTTGAATGGAAAAGGTGTTACCTCGTCATTTGGCATTTTGCCTGTTGGTACTGTTACCGTTAGAAAGTTGCTCTGTGCTGGCATCTGGTTGGGGACGGGTCAATATGCAAGGTGCCGTGATTGAAACCGCCTGCGCTATTGATACTGAAAGCAGTGACCAGACAATTGACATGTCTCTATTACCACTGAGCCAGATAATTCGTGATGGACAAGGTTTGACCCGTTCTTTCAGGATCCGCTTGGTTAATTGCGTACTGGGGAATATAGACAAAAGTCAGCCAGATTGGCAGCGCTTTCAGGTAACGTTTGATGGTCGTATGGATAATGGCTTTTTCGCTGTTGATGGGCAAGCGCGTGGTATCGCATTACAGCTGAAAGATAGTAGGGGAAACACTGCGTTCCCTGGAGAGCCGTTACCTGCAATGAGTATTGCTGAAGGGAACAGACAGTTGAATTACTCCTTGCGCTTGGTGAGTAATTTACAGGTGTTGCGTGTTGGTGAATATACCTCAACCATTCGCTTTAAAATGGATTACTACTGAAGAAAAGCCATGGTTGAAATGGAATTATGAACCCTCTCTCTTTTCAATAATGAGTAATGTAAATAAAAATTAATTCCATAAGCTATGGAAGGGTCTGCTTCGTCTTAATAGCTGTAATGTGAATAATAAAAGGGATTGATGAAGCATGAGGATATCGAACTGGATGTTATTACCTTTTCGCCCACGTGCATTGGGCGTTTGTATAGCCTGTGCGCTAGGGAGTGGTGGGCATCATGCCAGTGCGGCGGAAGTCCAGTTCAATACGGACGTGCTGGATGTTAAAGACCGAGGGAATATTGACCTTGGCCAGTTTTCCCGCGGCGGTTATATCATGCCGGGCGATTACATGATGTTAGTGCGTATTAATAAACAGGAACTGCCTGAACAACCTGTCGTTTTTTACCCGGCAGAACAGGATGCCAATGACAGCGCTGCCTGCCTTAGCCCGGCAATGGTTGAACAATTTGGCTTAAAACCGGCAATAAAAGAAAAATTGACCTGGTGGCACCAAGGCGAGTGTTTATCGCTGGGTAGCCTGCCAGGGACGGCTGCGCGTGCCGATCTGGGCAGTGCCAGCCTGACAGTGAGCCTGCCACAGGCCTATCTGGAGTACGCGGCAGACAACTGGGATCCCCCATCGCGTTGGGATGAGGGTATTCCCGGATTACTCATGGATTATTACATCAACGGCCAGGCACAACGTCAGCAGCAGCGTGGTGAGCAGGGTTATAACGTGAGCGGCAACGGCACCATGGGCGCCAATCTGGGTGCCTGGCGATTACGGGCTGACTGGCAGATGCGGCTGGACCATCAGACCGGTAGCGGGACAGGAACACGTAATAACTGGGACTGGAGCCGTTACTACGCCTATCGGGCTATGCCACGTCTGGGGGCGCAGTTGTCGGTTGGGGAGAACTTCTTGTACTCCGACATCTTTGACAGCTTCCGCTTTACCGGTGCCAGCCTGATCAGTGATGACAGCATGCTGCCACCGAACCTGCGCGGATATGCCCCAGAGGTGACCGGTGTAGCGCGTACCAACGCCAAAGTGGTGATCAGCCAGCAGGGGCGGGTGTTGTATGAGACCCAGGTCGCGTCAGGGCCGTTCCGCATTCAGGATATTAATGATGCGGTGTCTGGGCAGTTGGATGTGCGGGTAGAGGAGCAGGACGGCAGCGTGCAGACGTTCCGGATCGATACCGCCAGCGTTCCGTATCTGACACGGCCAGGAACGGTGCGCTACAAGTTGGCGAGTGGTCGCCCTTCTGACTGGAGGCACAACACCAATGGGCCATTGTTCGGCACCGGTGAATTCTCCTGGGGGGTGAGCAACGGTTGGTCACTGTATGGCGGTGGCGTGGCTGGCGGTGATTACAACGCATTGGCGGTGGGGATCGGGCGCGATCTGATGATGTTTGGCGCATTGTCGTTTGACTTTACCCAGTCGCGTGCACGCTTGCCACAGCTGGAAGACAGCACGCTGACGGGGGCTCTTACCGGCTGAGCTATTCGAAAAACTTCGACGAGTATGACAGCCAGGTGACCTTTGCCGGTTACCGCTTCTCGGAGCAGAACTACATGTCGATGAGCGAATATCTGGATGCGCGTACCTACGGCACTCGTAATCAGAACAGCAAGGAGATGTATACCGTCAGTTTCAGCCAGCACTTCCGCGATCTTGGGTTAAGTGCCTACCTGAACTACAACCACCAGACCTATTGGAACAGTACGACCAACGATCGTTACACCCTGACGTTGTCGCGCAATTTTGACCTTGGTCGGTACCGCAACTTGAGCCTTTCCCTGACGGGGTATCGCAACAAGTACAACGGTGCCAATGACGATGGCATGTATCTGTCACTGTCAATCCCATGGGGCGGCAATGGTTCGGTGAGCTACAGCAGTAGCTACGATCGCAATGATAACAGCCATCAAGTGGGGTACTACGATCGTCTGGAAAATGGCGACAGTTACCAATTGAGCAGCGGCGTCACCCGCAGCGGTGGGGCGGCGAGTGGTTATTACAGCCATCAGGGCTCATTGGCCCAGGTGAATGCCAACGCCAGTTATCAGGAAGGCCGCTATTCATCGGTAGGTGTGTCATTGCAGGGCGGCGCGACAGCCACCATGAAAGGCGCGGCACTTCACCGTTCGGGCATGATCGGCGGTACCCGAATGCTGCTGGATACGGACGGTGTAGCGGATATCCCGATTGGCGGTTATGGCGCAGTGACCCGCACTAACCGATTTGGTAAAGCGGTGGTGACGGATGTCAGCAGCTATTACCGCAACCAGGTGAGCATTGATGTTAACAAGCTGCCAGATAATGCCGAAGCCATACGTTCGGTAGTTCAGGCCACTTTGACCGAAGGGGCTATTGGTTACCGACGGTTTGAGGTGATTGCCGGTGAGAAGGCGATGGCGGTGATCCGCCTGGCGGATGGTTCAACAGCCCCATTTGGTGCCACGGTGAAAAACCATAAAAAGCAGGAGGTCGGTATCGTAAGTGACGATGGCAGCGTGTACCTGAGCGGCATTAATCCGAACGAAGAAATGACGGTGCATTGGAGTGGGTTGGCGCAGTGTGCGCTGACGCTACCGGCGCAGATCCCGCAGAGTGGTCTGACCGATCTCTTGTTGCCATGCAGGTTGTTACCGGCGAATGACACGGCAGAAAACCTTGCCGGATGAGTCAGCAGCAACACAAGTTTAGCCATTGTGACAGGCCGATAAGGCCTCTCCCACGGCAGACCTATTTTTTAACGAATTGACAGAAGCCAGATAATGAGTAACCCACAATGAACGTAATGAGTAAACGTATTCCCCCGCTGGCAGGCGGTTTGCTGTTAGGCGTGCTGTGCATTCAACAGGCACAGGCTGCGGTCGCATTAGACCGCACCCGCGTGGTGTTTAACGGCGGTGAAAAGTCAGTCAGCCTGAGTATCAGTAACGAGAATAAGCAACTGCCTTACCTGGCACAAGGCTGGGTAGAGGACGCACAGGGTAATAAAATCACCACGCCGTTGACGGCTTTGCCACCATTGCAACGCCTGGAGCCGGGAGCAAAAAGCCAGGTGAAGGTGCAAGCGTTACCCGCAGCAAACCTGCTGGCGCAGGATCGTGAGACGCTGTTCTATTTTAACCTGCGTGAGATCCCACCAAAGAGCGATAAACCCAACACGTTGCAGTTAGCGCTGCAAACGCGCATCAAATTGTTCTATCGCCCGCAGGCGTTGAGCCATTCCCAGAGTGCTGCACCTTGGCAAGAGCAACTGACACTGAGCAAACAAGGCGACAAATATCTGGTGAATAACCCGACGGCGTATTTCGTGACGATTGTCGATGCCAGCAGCAAACAAGGTGGGGCCAGCGCTAATGGATTTGAGCCACTGATGGTGGCACCAAAAGGCAGCGAGACACTGAACGTGGGCGTATCGGTGCTGGGCAATGCGCCGGTGCTGACTTACGTGAATGACTACGGCGGTCGTCCACAGCTGCAATTTACCTGTAGCGGAGCCAACTGCCAGGCCAAGCCAATCAAACAAAGCTGATAACCGGCACGGAAAAGGAAGCGGAGCATGCAACAGCAAGAATGGAAAGGTACTGATCTGTCGCGCCATGGGCGGCAGTGCCTGCTAGTAAAGGCGGCAGCGGTCTTGATGGTGCTGACACTGTTACCTGCCGCCCACTCTGCGGATAACTGGAATGTCGACGGTGCTAATGGCGTGTTGCGTGTGCATGGTGCGCTGGCGGAGAGCGCCTGCCGGTTGGAAATGGAGTCGGCTTATCAAGACGTATGGTTAGGGGAGACCGGCACTGCCCGTTTGGCACAGATCGGTGCTCAGGGTACTCCGGTGGTTGTGCAATTGCGCCTGCGGGATTGCCTGCGCAGCCCGGCGAATAACCGTGATGAGCGCAGTGGCAATCTGCTGTGGGCCCCCTATCAGCCTGCCGTGTCGGTGAGTTTTTCGGCACCGGCAGACGTGAATAACCCGCAACTGGTCAAGGTGCGTGGTGCCTCTGGCTTGGCATTGCGGATGAGCGATTCACTTGGCCGTGATATTCGCCTGGGCAGCCGCGGGGCGCCGCTAATAGTAGCCGCAGGGCAGGACACGCTGAATTACACCGTGACCCCGGAACGCACGCGGGCACCGCTACAGGCGGGAGCTTATTCGGCCCAACTGAACTTTAAGCTTAATTATGACTAAAGGGGGCGGCATGGAAACGGAAAAGGCGAGCAGGCCAGGGCAGATGCTGTGTGCCGCATTGATGGTTCTGGGGTTGGGGGCAGAAGCCGCAACCAGCACCATTACGGTCAAAGTGACTATCACGGCGCCGCCTTGCGAGATCAACAACAACAAGCTGATTGAGGTTGATTTTGGCAATGATGTACTGACGACGCGGGTGGATGGCACCTATAAAAAACGGCCGGTGCCGTATTCCGTACAGTGCAAAGGCGGCTCCTCAAACGCGGTGAAGATGCTGATTGAAGGCAATGGGGCTTCATTTAATAGCCAGGTGCTGACCACCAATAAAACCGATTTCGGTATTGAGATACGCAGTAACGGCAGCCGATTACCCATCAACAGTTGGTTAGATTTCACCTATCCGAATTGGCCAGAGCTCGAGGCCGTGCCGGTCAAACGTGCGGGTGCCACGCTGACCGGTGGCCCCTTCTCCGCAGGGGCAACGATGAAGGTGGAGTACCTATGATGATGAAAAGCTATTCAGGTCTGGTTTTGTTGCTGGCATGCGGGATCTTGAGTGGAGTGAGCCAGGCGGCACCGAATATGAAACTGTTCGGCACGCTGATTGAACCCCCGGCCTGCACCATCAATGACGGTGGCAAGGTAGATGTTAATTTTGGCAGCCGGGTGGGCGTGAAAAAGGTGGATGGCGTGAACTACCTGCAACCGATCAATTACCACATCACCTGCGATCCAAATGCCAATGCCTGGGATATGACGCTGGAAATTATTGGCACACCGGCGGATTACGACAAGGCGGCGGTGACCAGCGATGTGAATGATCTGGCGATTCAGATTAAGCAAAACGGTATCCCGTTTGAATTGAACAAGCCGATACCGATTAGATTGACCAGCCCACCCACGCTGGAAGCGGTGCCGGTCAAGCGACCGGGCGCAATGCTAAAAGAAGGGCCATTTGAAGCCACCGCGACCTTGAAGGCGGTGTATCAATGAACCGTCAAATGTTGATGTTGACGCCAATACTATTGGCCTTAATCTCGCCCCTAAGCCAGGCGGCGCAACCATACAACGTTCGCCTGCACGGCGCATTGGTTGCTGAGCCCTGCGTGATCCCACCGGGAGACGAGAACATCAGGTTGGACTTTGGCACGGTCATTGATAAATACCTGTACACCAACCAACGTACGCATGGGCAGGCATTTGAAATCCACCTCACGGAATGCGATCTGAGCCTGGGGAAAACGGTGAAGGTGACCCTCAGTGGTATTGAGAACTCACATCTTGCCGGACTACTGGCGATTGAGGGCGGCAGCGAGGCATCGGGTATTGCGATTGGTATGGAAACCCAGGCCGGGCAACCATTGCCTCTGAACAAAAGCGGTGAAGGTTATCGACTGGTCAGCGGTAACAATACCTTGACGGTATTGGCCTATGTGCAGGGTGAGCCGAACGCGATAGCTAATCGTACCATTGAACGTGGACGTTTTAGTGCTATTGCCACCTTCAGCCTGGAATATGAATAAGGCTGAGTCTGATTGGCAGGTGGCCTATGCCTGGCTGGTAAAACGCCGCAGGCATGCACCACCTAATGCGGATGTTTGGCACCTGCGTTTCCATTGGCCCCAACGGGGTGAGGCGCTTTACCGGCAGGTGTGCGGCGGCGGTTATCGCTTGCAGCCGATGCAGGTTCACCACTATCGCGACAGAAGCTGGGTGCAATGGTGTGCGCAAGATGCGTTGGTACTGAAATGGGTTGCGCAGCAGGTAGAAGACAAACTGCCGAGGCATGAACGCTGCGCCCATCTCAGAGGCCGGGGCGGTGGTAAGCAGTCGGTCAACGAGGTATGGCAGGCGTTAAGCTCAGAGGAATATGCCTTTGTTTATCGAACGGATATTCGGGGTTATTACCGCCATATTCGTAAAGCACAGGTGCTCAGCCAGGTTCAGTGGCATGTCGATGACCCGGTGTTAGTCGACCTTATTGAACAGTATCTGTATTACAGCGTGGAAGATGCGGGCGAGTTTTATACGCCAGAGCACGGGATTTGCCGGGGCTGCGCGCTCAGCCCGCGGATTGGTGGCAGCTTGCTGCACCATGTGGGCAGCTATTTTTCTACGATGGAAGGAACCTTTTATGCACGCTACATGGATGACTTTGTGTTGCTTACCCGTTCGCGTTGGCAACTGCGGCGCTGTGTTAAACGGCTGCATGAATTTTTTAACCTGGGTGGCTTTGAAACTCACCCGGACAAAACCCAACTGGGAAGGATTGAACATGGATTTGACTGGTTGGGCGTGTGGTTCACCCCCACGGGGACCACCATCGCACCTCGTGCGTTAGAAAACCATCGTGCACGACGGATGCGGCTTTACGAGCAAGCCAGGCGACAAGGACTGTCATTGACAGAAACCGAGGCGCGGGTGCAGACGTATGAGGCACGGTGGAAAATATGGGCGGAGCGAGTATTGCCGGAATCATAGGAAACCATGATAGCAGCCATGCTGCCCGCTCCGTCCTCTATCCTCATACGAACATATCGTCAAGGACATCCATGCGATACCTCCCTTACCTCCTTGTCTTCCTACTGCACTCACCCCTTGTCTTAGCCGGGGTATGGTACACCTATGATCCCGCGCAACGTACTGTGACGATCGATAGGATCGACGGCCCTGCTATATACACCCTCTGCACTGTAGGGGACCCGCGCCTGTGTCGGGGTTCCGATCTCTATCTCAACCCCTCGCGTCCATACCCTCATGTGTGTGACACCGTTCGCGCCTCTGGTGGGAGCCGGGGGTGCCCATCAGTTGAAGAATTGCTTGGTGTTCGATGTAGCAGTGCTGGAGACGCCGTAGCGAAAATGAACTCTATGTACGTAGGTCGGACACTCTCCCAACTGCCGAACTACCCTAATAATCCCGGGTTGAACTGGGCCCACTGCCCTGCGGACGACGGTGTTGGATTTTATAATATAAATGGCGGCGGGGCCGCCCCCGCCCCGACCACATGCACGGCTGGCAACTCTGAAATGTCGATGGCCGGCGAAATGGGGTCTCTGCTGGTATCGTCGTCTGAACTGACTGTCCGGTGTAGCGCGCGGGCATACGTCCGGCTATCGATATCTAAAGGAGGGGCCGTCGACGTTGGTGGTGGGGGGGAGGTTCAATTGACGTTCCAAGAGAATGGGTCTGATGTGCTATCTACCAATTCCGATAACCCTGTAGTCATGATTAAAGGTGAATTAACAAAATCCCCGACTAGTGCCGGATTGTACGTTGGGTCTGCCGTGTTCCGATTAGATATCTTATAATCCCCAACCAGACACGGCTGTGCTTCAATGATCCCACCAATACAAGAGTTGTGTGGAGCTACCTGACAATGATTTAAAACCGGCGCGTCGGACGCATGGCGCCGACACGTCGGTATCTTCAGTCGACCAAAACGTCGGCAAATGGCTGCGATTTCTGTTGGCACCACGACCGTAACCGTATATTTGGCGCCATTTTGATAGGATTTCCAGAAGATGGCTGCATACACCTTTTCTTTTCAGTTTGTTACTACCCATGTCCGTAATGAGGTTATAGTCTACTAGTTTGAAGCCGTAAAACAGATTAACGAGCAGGCGTGCCCTGTCTTTGAGGGCGGCACGACTCGATAGAGCAGGGGGCAAGTGTGGTGCATTGGTCGTTTGGGCGTCGTGCTTACGGATTGTGTTGTTAAATGAGAATGCTTAAGCACGATAAGACCATCGGTTGGTATCATACTATTCATCACTATCAATAAATTTGCGTCACGCCCCCTGACTTATATCTTTTTCAGCACCTAAAAAAATCCGTGCGAAGCGGCAAACCAGGCGGCGTGCTACAGATGATCGTTAAACGACTTCATCATTAATTAGTACCTTAACTTTAATAACCGTCAGCTTCAGTAACAAACAGCTCTTTAAAAGTGCATAATATAAATCATTCTGAACATTGTTTATTCGTATAATTTTAACTTTTACTTTTAACTTAAGTATAATTTAACTTAACGTATCATTTAAATAAGTAAAGGGGCTTATTGTTTTGACAAATGAATGAACTTTATGATTTCATATATCTCTCGCTTCTGACTACGTACCGGACTGCCTGTGAATGTAAGCAAATCAATAGTCGTCTACATGACTAGTATTATCGTTGCCTTTTTTATCTCTGCAACCAACGCGGCCTCGCAGGCATCGTTAAATTTTCAGGGGGAGATCTTACCTGATTCCTGTGATATGGTTATAGATAATGGAGGGACGCTCAGACTGGGGAAAAGGAACACTCAACAATCCCCTTCAGATAAAAACAGCATCAGGTTAGAAGAAAGAAACATTGTTATTAATATTACGTGCCCGGCCGCCACGCTGTTTGCTATTCGCCCCATAGATATCGCAATAAATGCAGGTAATGTTAAGCCTGCTAGTGCAGAAGGTAATAGGGTATTCAGCCTCGGCCAGAGTGTTTCTGGAAAGGCTATTGGTGGTTATTATGCCAGCATTGATAAATCGCGCTCACGGGTTGATGGCAGGCAACCTGATAATATCATTCTCTCTCAGGATCAAGGTAATAGCTGGCAAGTCGCGCAAGGTTATCTCACTGCTAACGGGCAAAATGTTTATTCCTGGGGGGAGCAGTTGCAACCATACAGTGCCCGTTCGGTTAAAGTTAGCTTACTTATTTCACCTTTTTTATTCCAAAATAGCTATAGTGATGCTGTTAAAATAGATGGTGCTACAAGTTTCGAACTGATTTATTTATGATGGCATCTGGCTGTATGCATTCCAGATTGCAATATCTCGCGCTTAAAATAATAATTAATAAATACAGTAATTAAAAAGCAATACATACCAACAAAAAATAACACTTAAGTTATTATCTCCTGATAGGGGAGATTAATTGGCCACGGAAGAATAACAATTTATTTACCCCCATGAGGTCAATGTGTCATTTTGCGATGATTCATACATCTTATATTCTTCAAATCAATAAAGGACTATACGAAATGCAAAAAAAAGCAATCCTCATAACAATGTTAAGCAGTATCACGGTTTCCAGCGTAGCCAATGCAGCTAACTCACAGGCAACAATGAAAATTGAAGGGAGCATTACTCCAGCCACTTGTAACATCAATTTGAATGGCGGTACCTCTAGTGTTCTGTCTCTGGGTAAAATTAGCGCAGCACAGCTTGCTCAAAGCGGTATGATCGAACTGCCAAACAAAGTTGTTACACTGAACATCATCTGCCCCGCCCCATCCTTGGTTGGTTTCCAGGTAATGGATCTGGGCGAAAAAGCGGGCCAGGTTGATTTAGCTGGTGCCGTAAGCCCCGGTTTGTTTAGCCTGGGGACCACCAAGAGCGGCGCTATTGCTGGCGGATACTTCATTAATTTTGATTCAGGCAAGGTTGATGCAAGAAACGTTGTAAGCTTTATTTCTTCCAATACATCAGGCACAGACTGGAAGAAATTCACAGGGACAATCGACGCAGCGAAGAAAAGCGTTTACTCCTGGAGCGCGGCAAGCGGGCAGAATGCCCCTACGATTGGGTTATCTCATCAGGTTCTCCTGAAAGTTCACCCATACATCAATCCACTGTCAGCCGCAGACTCTGCAGACAAAATTGAACTACGCGGTGAAGTAACTTACGATCTTGTTTATCTGTAATCGTTTCTTTTACTAATATCTCTTGGGGGATCCGTCAGGATCTCCCAATTTTCACGCCTGAGGCAATATGAAGCTTCTCACCATAATATATACGACCCTGTCGTTGATGCTAATCATGTCCGTTTCCCCCTCTTCTGCCATTATGAAACCAGAGTCATCCATGTTGCTCATTAATGAAGCAGACGGCGGCGGCAGTATTAATGTAGAGAATATGGCGCAAGAAGAAGCGCTGCTTTACGTTAAAATTACGGATTTATCGGACGATCCTCAGCCTAAACTGCTGGTGACCCAACCGGTCACCCGGGTAGCCGCGGGGAAAACTCAGCGCGTGCGTTTTATTTTAAAAAATGATAAACCGTTAGAATATGAGCATTTAAAACGTGTCACTTTCGAAGGGATCAGCCCAAAAACGGCGGATGGAAACAATGAGATATCTCTAAATATTCGTCATAACATCCCGGTCATTATTCATCCAAAAGGGTTACCGTTTATTGCCGATCCCTGGAAAGCGCTTGTCTGGTCTCAGAGCGGCAGCATATTGACGGTAAAAAACCCGGGGAAATATGTCATCCGGCTGTCACAGAATGTCAAATTACTCCCTTCAGGTTCAGCATCGATCCTGGATAAAAGTTACGTACTGCCAGGTCAGACGATGAGTATCCAGATCAAAGATCGCAAGGTGGCTGAACAGCTACAAAAAGTGAGCATTGAAACCCTGTCCAAGTACGGCTATGAAACCGGGACCGTCGAAATGCCAGTATCGCGATACTGATGCCTACGGTGAAAAGGACTTTGACCGTATGCAATGATAGCCGCGCCATAAAAACACCAGGAGTCCTTGCTGGCGGATTATTACTCCTGGTGGCCTTTGCCAATGCCAGGGGGGCCAAGCTGCCACCCCCTTATCCAGAACCGGCGAGAAAAACCTGGGATATGGAGGCACTAAAACGCCGTGGGATCATATCCGCTCAGGTGGAGAATCTCGATAAACTGAATGAAATCCCTAAGGGATCTAGTTTGGTTGATATCAACCTTAACGGCGATTTTAAAGCTTCCTCCCAAATTCAGGTAAACGACAGCGGTGTTATTTGCTTTACTCCAGAACTCTTTTACATTTTGGGTATTGCCCTGCCAGAGGAAAATAGCAAAGAAGAGTGCGATGACTGGCTTGGCAAACAACCCGATACCAGTGTTGCCTGGCAGAGTGGATCACAAACACTAAGCATCATTATTCCTCCTGCATTGTTACAGCAGGGTAGCATCGGCGATTATGGCGGCACCGCCGGGCATATAAACTATGACTATTACTCAAGCCTGAGTAAAAACGAATATCAACGTCAACGCTATAGTTGGCTATCACTTAGCAGTGGAATTAATATTGCCAACTGGATGATCCGCAGCCAACAAAACATTCAGGACAACCAGGGAGAAATAAATACAACCATCAGCTCTACCTATATAGAGCGTTATCTCGGCAGCCTGAACAGAATTTTTCAAGCGGGTGAAATTAGCACCAGAAACACACTATTTCCGTTAGGAAGACTACGTGGCTTTCAACTCTATCCCGATGAAGCACTGCTTAGAAATAGTGACAGCGGTGTTGCTATTGATGGAATGGCCAATACCTCCCAAGCTCGCGTGGAAGTTCGCCAATATGATCAGCTGATCTACAGTACGCTGGTTGCCGCCGGCCCGTTTCATCTGACGAATATTCCTGTGCAAAACCATAATGCTGAGTTGGACGTTAACGTAGTAGAAACGAGCGGTGAGAGGCAACAGTTCATTGTTCCGGCGATCCTGTTGATGAACGCTTCCAAACCTGAAAGCCGCGGTTTCAGCATGTCTTTCGGGAAACTAAAAAATCAGTCAAGCGATGATGCTAATATCCCGGCGATACTTACGCTGGATAAAGACTGGCAACCGATAAATCGAATGTCGTTGCGCACCGGCTCGTTGTTGAGTAGCAAATACCAGTCTGTCGCTGCCGCGGTGAGTGGCCAGCTCGCGTCGATGCCAAGCCAGTCATTTTCATTGCAGGCATTGCTGGTACAAGACCAGTATCAACATAAGAAAAGCGCACAGGTGCGCGCCTTTAGCAACCATGCTGTGACGACAAACCTGACTCTGTCACTGGGGGTGAGTAAAAACACACCGGGTTATGCCTCAATAGAAGAAGCCAGCTTGCGGTCGAGACGAAATGACAAACAGAGCTGGGACTATAGCGCTGATAATTCAGAACTAAGCCTGGGAGCCAGTTGGAATAGCGAAGCATTGGGCACCTTTTCATTTACCCATAGTCTGACCACCAGCTATCCCGACAACCAACGCTGGCGCTATTCTATGTTCACTTGGAACCGGCGCTTTGAGAATGGGCTACAGTTCACAACCAGTGCATCTCAGGCAAAAAGTCGCGGCAGAAACAACAAGAACCTCAATATTAACCTCAGTTGGCCACTGGGTGAGAAACGTGTCCGCAATTACTACCGCTCCTCTAACCAGAGAAGTGTGATAGGCAGCGATATCAACCTCCCCCTGGGAACCAGCAATAATTTACAGCTCGCCGTTGAGGAAAACACCAAAGCTCATAATCGTTCGCTGCAAACCTCACTCAGTAGTGACTTACGCTACACCAATGTAAATACCAGTATGCAGTTGGATAATCAGCATCAGCGCAATTACAGTATTAGCGGCAATGGTTCAGTCGTCGCACACGGCAGGGGAGTGACCTTTAGCAATATTCCGGTTCAAGATACCTATGGCATACTCAGCCTCAATCGCCCGCTGGCAGGTGTGCCTGTCATCACGCCAGCGGGAACGACCTGGACGGACTGGCGCGGAATGGCCCTGATCTCATCACTGAGCCCCTGGAATGATAACGCCATTGATGTTGACGTTGATAAGCTCCCCAAAAATATCGATATCAGTAACGGGCACCGTACCCTGCGACCAGCACGGGGCACGGTAAAGCAAGTGCAAATAACCATGCTGTCCGGAAACCGGTTATTGATGACCCTCTCTCTGGCTAATGGTCAGTTGATCCCCAAGGGCAGTACGCTCTGGATGGGGGAGAAAATTGTTGCGGAAGCGGTAGATGAAGGGCTGGTCTTTATCGGAAATGCTGAAAGCAAAGGCACCTTCCATGTGAAGATCGCCCAGTCAAACGAGGAGTGCGATGTTCAGTACCAGTTACATGGCCCGAGTGACGAGAATACGCTCTATGAGCAGCTAGCTCTAACCTGCAAATAGCGCAGTATTGAGAAGAAAAAGAAAACGCCCGGCAAGGTTTACACTTTGCCGGGCGTTTCAGACTGCTGACTAACCCACTTTTTTCAGGTGGCGTTCTTCTTTTCTAGCGACCGCAGGCCGCGATCGTAATATTTTTACATAGCCCTAAAAGTTGAGTTATCTTATTGTTTATAGAGGAATTATGCTCTTCCCAAACCTCGTTTAGCCACATATAAAGAGGATAAAGAAGCGCCAACAGCGCCATCTGAGAAAGGGCTATTTAATTAGCCCATTCTGCGCTTTAACAAATCATTCCGCTGTGAGAGTTCACAGCGGCTCAACATGCCCCACCACCCGCGATACCATCGGGAATTGTATTCTCAATTGCCGTTCAATATGGTCCACCGCATCGTGCACCGCAGAAATCGACAAGGCCGGAAGGGCCCGACAGTGAAAATTCACAATCACGCCCTGTGGCGTTTCTCGCGCCCGGATATCATGGATGTCTTGCACCAATCCGCTGTTTTGCGCCGAAACCGTCAATGCTTGTTCAATCTTCGCCAGTTCGCCGTGTTCCACATCCTGGCTAGTTAGCCAATCCAGCATCTGGGGCTCCAGGTGGGTTTCGATCTCCGTATTTTCGCCCAACGTCTGGCGTAGGGCCTCCTCCACCTCGCTGGCAATATCATGCGCCTGCTCTACGCTGGCATTGGCCGGAACCAGCAGATCCATACCGATCGCCACACGGTCTGCCAATTGTTGTAGCGAAAGGCTCTGCACCACGGCCCCATGGTTGGCGGCCAGCATGCGAATACGGGTTGCCAGATCTTCATCACTTCTGGCTTGAGGGAGGGCAATCACCCGCACTTCTGAGTTGGCGTATTGCTGTTCAAGTTTGGCGGTAACGGTCTGCTTCAACTCCTTGATCCGCTCAAGCGGTAGCGTCCGGCATACCCCAACGCTCACCTCGATAAACAGCGTGGCTCCGCCACTGCGCAGTCGAATATTTTCTGTAGACAGCACCGCGGGGAAATCATTAAGCAGGGCCGCGATATCTTCCCGCGTGCCAGCAGGTGCAGTATCAATCAGGGAATCAAAGGAGCGTTTTCCTAGCTTCAAGGCGGCAGTCAGGATAAAGCAGGCGACGATCAGTGCCGCTAGTGCGTCCGCACGGGCAAAACCAAATAGCACAAAAACCATGCCCAACAGCACCACGCCGGAAGACAACATATCGGAGAAGAAATGCAGAGCATCGGCTTCCAGAGCCGCGCTGTTGGTGGCTTTAGCCACACGGTTCAAGGCCCGCACACGGAAGAAATCAACCACAATGGACACCAGCAGTACCGCAATCACTACCGGTGCAGCCACAATCTGGTTGGCCTCACCTATCAGGCTGCTCACTGCTTCAAAGACGATCCAACCCCCAGCCGCCAACAGGAGGAGTACTTCAAACAATGCGGCTAGATTCTCAACCTTGCCATGGCCGAAGTGGTGGTCATCATCGGCAGGTTTATCGCTGACGCTCACCGCCCACCAGGTGATGCTGGTGGCAATAAAATCGGTAAATGAGTGAATGCCTTCGGATATCAGGCCAATACTGCCGGTAAATATACCTGCGATAAATTTACCTAACGCTAACAATCCGCTGATAATCATCGAGTTTCGGGCGACGGCCTGTTTTTGATTTTGCATAGCACAGCTCATAGTTGAATTAAAAAAATCAGCGTTTGGTTTTTACGGAACATTGCCAGACAAAAGCGACGAGCAGCAAGCTTGCGGTAGCTGTCAGCAATAAACAGGAGAGAAATGCAGTTTGACCGGTGGAATGTAAATAAATCTCATTAATTCCTACCGAGATCATAAAAATAGCGTACAGCAATCCAAGAATAAAAATCATCATCATTATCACGCGCGGTAAATACCGTCCGTTTATTGCGGTTATTCATCCTCCCCGCAATGATTTGATGAGGCTACGGGGAGGATGATGCTAGGCGGATCTTTTTCGTTCATTAGTCATCCCATTTGGTGCTCAGATAGGCTGCAATCAGCCCCAATGAGCTGACGAAAAACAAAAATCCCATAAAAAACATCATATTTCCCATAATTTTATCCTCGGTTAACTGTAATCGATAACGACCTCTGTGGTTAAAAGTAAGTGTGCAACGTAGTCTCTGGCTTCATTCACCGTCAGGGTGCCTGGCGGCGAAAAAGTCAGCGTTCAAAGAGTTAGCAATGGCTGGCCCGCCTGTGTTGCTGGCGCGGTAGCGGTCATTGCTGAGGAGTCTGGAAGTCATTGACCCTATTGCTGTTTAAACTTCAACAGTGCTTCGTATAGGGGAGTAAACCAAAGAGGGGAGTGCAGAAAGCCTATCTCCGCGTCCAGGTTTTAGCACTATACAACGTATCTGAACAATGTATCTGAAGAACAGTTCAGAAGTTACCTTGGGCTGAACCTTAATCCGATAAAGCCTGTCTTAACCTTGGGCATCTCTCGATGTCGTCAGATCAGTAACCTGTGTTTGTATAGGAGCCTCGCCAAACGAGATACTGCATATAACTACGCGGTGATTATAGGCGTGCTGGGCGCGATTGTGCTCGAAAATCGGCACCTCGTTGAGGTGATATTTAAGAAGTTATATTTAAACGAACGATTTATCTTAATGAACGATAATTTTGCAGTGATATAAACACTATGGCGGGGATATTCAATTACCTTAATCAGCATTTATACCCGTCGTCTTTCAAGCTGCAGCGTTGTTACCTGCGCTTACACACCCCAGTCACTTACTCAAGTAAGCTCCTGGGGATGAGTAAGCTTGTCGCCTAGCTGCAACTTGAAATCCATAGGGTATATAAGCTGAATAAAAGCAAAAACCGACCTTTTACAGTCGGTTTTACAGTTAGGAATGGCACTATTACCGCATGGTCACGAATTCTTCCGCTGCGGTTGGGTGGATCGCCACGGTGTTGTCGAAGTCTTTCTTGGTCGCGCCCATCTTGATTGCCACGGCGAAGCCCTGCAGGATTTCATCCATACCAAAGCCAATCCCGTGCAGGCCAACGATCTTCTCTTCTTCACCCACACATACCAGCTTCATGCGGCACGGCTGGCGATGCTGAGTTACGGCGCTGTACATGGCGGTGAAGGAGGATTTATAAACCTTCACCTTATCCTCGCCAAATTGCTCTTTCGCCTGCGGTTCGGTCAGGCCAATGGTGCCAATTGGCGGGTGGCTGAACACCACGGTGGCGATGTTGCTGTAGTCCAGATGTTCGTCCGGC
The DNA here is from genome assembly GCF_003668775.1 of Serratia sp. 3ACOL1. Classification (NCBI taxonomy): domain Bacteria; kingdom Pseudomonadati; phylum Pseudomonadota; class Gammaproteobacteria; order Enterobacterales; family Yersiniaceae; genus Serratia; species Serratia sp. 3ACOL1. Next base: position 4,727,680 of record NZ_CP033055.1, read on the forward strand.
TTGTTGTTGAACAGGCGCTCGGACAGGCGACGGCCAGCGGCGACGGCAACCGGGGTCAGCTCAACCGCACCGGTGTTGTCACCTACCGCGTAGATGCCTTTCACGTTGGTGTTCTGGAATTTGTCGACCTCGATGTAACCTTTGGCATTGGTTTTTACGCCGGTCACTGCCAGGTTCAGATTGTCGGTCGCGGGTTCGCGGCCAATGGCCCAGACCAGGCTGTCCACGGTGAACTCTTTGCCGTTTTCCAACGCCAGCGTCAGGCTGCCGTCAGCGTTTTTGACGATGGATTTTGGAATGGATTCGGTGTGCAGGGTTGGTCCTTCGGTGTTCATCACCTCAACCAGGGTTTCTACAATCATCGGATCGAAGGTACGCAGCGGGGCGTGTTTACGCACGAACAGGTGCGTTTCGGCTCCCAGCGCGTTCATCACACCGGCAATTTCTACCGCGATGTAGCCAGCACCTACCACTGCCACGCGTTTTGGCATGGCATCCAGCTCGAAGAAGCCGTCGGAGTCGATGCCGTATTCGGCACCTGGGATCGACGGATGGCTCGGGCGGCCACCGGTAGCGATCAGAATATGGTCGGCGGTGATTTTCTCGCCGTTGACTTCTACGGTATGCGCGTCGATAAAGCGGGCAAAACCTTTGATCACGTCAACCTTGTTTTTACCCAGCACGTTGTCGTAAGAGGTATGAATACGATCGATGTAGGCGGTGCGGTTGGCGATCAGGCGTTTCCAGTCGAAGGCGTTGACGGTGGTATCGAAGCCGTAATCCGGGCCGTACTGGTGAATGGCCTCGGCGATCTGTGCCGCATGCCACATGACTTTTTTCGGGACACAACCCACGTTAACGCAGGTGCCGCCAAGTTCTTTGGCTTCAATCAGTGCGCATTTCTGGCCATACATGGCTGCCCGGTTGATCGATGCGATACCGCCGCTACCGCCGCCAATTGCTAGATAATCGTAATGTTTCGTCATCTGGGTTTTCCATGAGTTGTGTGATTCGAGAAGGGTAAGAGTTTAACGCCTGACAGGGGGTTGTCGCAAAGATTGCGTCGATGGCTGTAATAGGCAGAGGCTTGATCCTCTGCCCGGTTGATTTTACACGATAACCAGTTCGGGTTTTGCCCGATCGAGCGCTTGGCGATCGGCACTGCTGATGCCGGTATCGGTAATGATCATGTCGATCTGGCTCATCGACAGCACCAGGTTGAACCCCCGGCGGCCGAACTTGGTGGAATCGACCACCGCGACTACGCGCTTGGCTGCCTGAGCCATCACGCCGCTGATCGAGTAGCCTTCATTAAAGGTGGTGATGCCGTTGGTGGCGTCCAACCCGTCGGCCCCGACGAACATCACGTCACCGGCAATGCCCTGTAGGGAGAGCTCCGCGATGGAACCGTGCATGGAGCGCGTCTTATGGCGCAGCGTGCCACCACACAGTACCAGCGTGATGTCTTTATTGTCGGAAAGCGCAAAGGCGGCGGGCAGGTTATTGGTGATCACCGTGATATTGCCCATCTTCACCAGCTCTTCGGCGATCAGCATGGTGGTGCTGCCGCTGTCGAGGATCACCGTATCGCCGGGATTGACCATGGCCGCCGCTTTTAACGCAATGCGCTTTTTCGGATCTTTAGCCAGCTGGTAGCGTTCCTCCAGGATGACCTCACCGGTGGTTTTCGGCGCCTCGGCCTCCTGCTCCAACTGGCTGCCCGGCCTGGCTGCACCGCCGTGGAAGCGGATCAGCAGGCCTTTTTCTTCCAGCAGGCGCAGGTCAGCGCGGATGGTAACTTCAGAAATTCCGAAGGAATTCGAAAGATCGCTGACCAAGATGCTGCCGTTCTGCTGAACCAAGTCGACAATTTTGTTTCGTCTTTCAAAAGAGTTCATCATCCTGACCTATCGAAATGTTTTGCTTTTATTTTATGCGAAAGGGATATGAAAGGGGAGCATAAAGATCAAGGAGATGGGATTTGAGGCAAAATAATGGCTAAGTTAGGGCAACTGGCTTGCTTCGTAGGGGCGCTGCACGCTGCGCACGTTTAGATAATCAATGGGTTAGGTAGGGGCGAATAGGTTCACCCCTACAAATTCAGCAACTCTGCCGCTTGATGTCACTCTTCGCAGAGTTTGAGCATGATTTTTCCCTGCATCGGCTTACCGGCCAGGGCTGCAACGCTGGCGGCGTATTGCTGCGGGCGATCGATGCTGGCAATCAACGGCTCCAGAGCCAGATCTGCCGATTGGAACAGCTTCATGGCCTGCTGCCACTCTTCCCCTGGCCACGGGGCCGAATAGTTCATCCAACTGCCCAGCAGCGTCAGCTCCTTGCGCAAGATCTGACTGAAGGTGCTGTAAGACAGGTGCAGATCTTTATGCAACGTCCCTATCAGCGCGATTTGTGCCCGCGGCCCGGCGATATCCAATGCCAGCCCGACCGTTTGTGGCGTGCCAGCGGTTTCCAGAATCAACTGATCAAAGCGCCTTTCCTGTAAACGTTCGGCTATCTCTGAAGCGCTAAGCTCCGCGCTGTTAAACGCGTTTTCTGCACCGATCTGCCGTGCCAGCTTGAGCCGGTCGTCATTGATATCGATCGCCGTGACGCTGCGTGCGCCCATCGCGCGGGCACATTGGATCGCCAGTTGGCCGATGGTGCCGGCACCAATGATGATCACCTCTTTGCCTTGGCAGCCCCCAGCCAACTGAATGGCATGCAGGCCGACGGTGATGGGCTCAATAAACGCCCCCTGCAACAAGCTGACGTTGGCAGGCAATTTCACCAGATTGGCGCGTTTGACCACGATAAACTCGGCGTTGCCGCCGTGGCTGCGTGAACCGACGAACTGGTAATGCTTGCACAGCGAATAGTAATGGCGCTGGCATTCCGGGCAGTTAAAGCACGGCAGCAAAGGGACGCAGGCCACGGCATCATGCTGTTGCAGGTCGGTAACCCGATCGCCGCAGGTCACGACCCGGCCACTGAACTCATGCCCCAGGGTAATCGGGTAGAAATGCGCGCCTTTGGCGAAGATGCGGGGGATATCTGAACCGCATAGCCCGGAATACGCCACCCGAACCAACACCTCATCGGCGGCCTCAATAGCAGGAGCGGGGCGTTCTTCAACGCGCACTTCTCCCTCCGTATGGATCACGACTGATTGCATAACTTGAACTCCGTAGAAAATAGATTGGAGGAGTTGACTCCCCAACAGACTCACATCGTAGGGGCGCTGCATGCTGCGCCCGTTTGGATAATCAATGGGTTAGATCGGGTCGAACCTGCTCGCTCCCTTGCAAATACTTTGAGGGGGAGGCGGGCTCCCCCGAAGGATTAGGACATGGCGTTGAGGCTTTGGGCTGCCTGTTGCTTGGCGGAGGCTTCAGCCTGGGCAAATTGACGGGCACGGCGCCAGGTGAGGAACACCCCGATGGCGTAAATGACGCCGATAACCACCAGACCCACCACGTTTTGCCAGGTGAGCAGTTGGATCAGCAGGTAGGTGATCGGTGAGCCGCCTTGGTCCATCGAGGCCACCACTCCGCCCGCTTTCAGCGCACCGGCATTGGCAGCCAGTTGGGTATGCAGCCCGATGGTTTGGGTGGCGATCCACAGCGTGATGCTCATGATGATAAAACCCGAGATCAGCGTGCGGAACAGGTTGCCTTGGTGCACCGCCACGGCGAGGGCCACAAAGAAGCCGATGGTCGCCAGATCGCCAAACGGCAGCACCTGGTTACCTGGGACGATGACGGCGATCAGAATGGTCAGCGGGATAAAGATCAGGCTGGCGGAGACCACGGCGGTATGGCCCAGCAGCAGCGCTGGATCGAGGCCGATAAGGAACTCCTGGCCACCAAAGCGTGCTTGCAGGCGTTTACGGGCATGCTTGGCGATGGGCGTCAGGCCATCCATGATCGGTTTGATCACCCGCGGCATCAGCAGCATCACGGCAGCGGTTTTCACCGCCAGTTGCAGAATGCCCTTCAGGTCATAACCGGCCAGCGCACCGATAATCAGCCCCATCACAAAGCCGACGGTCACTGGCTCGCCGAACGGACCAAAGCGTTTCTGTACGTCGTCTGCGCTGAAGTGAATGCGGTTCAGGCCGGGGATCTTCTCGATAATGGTGTCCACCAGTACGGCGATCGGCCCCATATAGGCGGAGGTGCCGTGCGGAATGGCAATCCCTTCCAGCCCGAAGAAGTCGCGGGTATCTTTGGCGAACCAGTCCCCCAGCTTGTAGACGAAGGCGGCATGCACCACCACGCCCAGCATACCCAGCCAGTAGGAACCGGTGGCCAGATGCACCATGGCGCCGGTAAAGGTCATGTGCCAGATGTTCCAGATATCCACGTTAACCACGCGGGTCATACGCGTCAGCAGCATCACGATGTTGACCGCAATCGCTACCGGGATGGCGATCAGGGCAATCTGCGAGGCCCAGGTCATCGGCGACGAGCCTGGCCAGCCGATATCCACCACGTGCAGGTTGATCTGGAACTGCTCGGCCATCGATTTTGCTGCGGGGCCGATCGAGTCCAGCATCAGGCCGATAACCAGCCCGATACCGACAAAGCCAATGCCGATATGAATGCCGGATTTAAATGAATCCCCTAATTTCATCCCTAAAATCAGCGAGAAGATGATGATCACGATGGGCAGCATCACCGTAGGGCCGAGATCGAGGATGTAACGCATGATGTCGGTAAACATGGGCTACTCCGTCAGAATGGTCAGTATTTTTTGCTTCAGCGCATCGATGCCGACGCCGGAAATAAACGGCATGCCGTGCACCAACGGGATATCGCCAAACTGCCGGTCGACACGGGCGGTGGTGCAGATCAGGTCGGCATCGTCCATATAGGTTTCAATCTCGGTCACGCGGCACTGCACCAAATCCAGCTCGATGTTGTGCTCCGCACACAGCTCTTTGATCTCTTCTGCGGCCATGGTCGAGGTGGCAACGGCACCGCCGCAGGCAACGATAATTTTACGTTTCACAGTGTGGCTCCTTCATATTCTGTTTTTTGTTGTGGTCGGGAGGGCGAAGTGAAAACCCGCTGGGCAAAAATTTCGCCCAGTTGGTCCTCGGGGGCGGTCAGTAGCGCAGTGATAAACTCGGGGTGCTGCAACTGGCCAAACAGCGTGCGCAGTAAAACCAACTGCGCCGCCGGGTCGGTGACGATCAGCGCGATAATCAGCGCAACGTCGATCGTGCCGTCATCATCCGCCTGAGCGAAGGGCACAGCCTGGTCAGGGCGGATTAGATAAATAGCCGGGGCACGTGCATGCTCCGCTTCACAATGGGGGATGGCGACCGCGTGCTGCTCAAGGGCGATGCCGGTGGGATAAGCGCTCTCACGCACCAGCAACGCCTGCGGGTAGCTGTTGTGAACAACCCCGGCGTTGAGCATGGTGATGCCAATGTGCTCCAGCGCCTGCTGTGCGTCGGCAAAGCTGATGCCAGTGCGAACGAACAGTTGGCTGTTATGCATGAGCCATCTCCTCGGCGTTTTTGGCTTGCTCTGCGGGGGCACAGCCGAAGCGATAAGCGCGCAGCACATCCTGAATTTTGTCGATCATCAGTGCGTGGGGCTGCTTCGCCAGCTTGCGTTCCATCACGCGCTGATACTGCAGCGGGAAGTATTGGCTCAGCAGGCCCGCGGTGATCTCTTGCTGGTCGAGGTTATTGAGCAGCGTCGTCATACTTTGGGCGATACGCGGGTGAGGCCAGTAGTAGCGGATACGGTCCGACAGGCTGAAATGCAGGTCGATCAGCGAGCGGCTGAACGTCGGGTGGTAATACTTTTTCCAGTAATCCGGTTCGTCGAGCATCACGGCGTCAATCACCGCCAGGATCTGGCTACGTTTTTCCGGGGCAATCAGGGCCTGTTCGATATTGGCCAGGGCAAACACCGCTTCGCGCAGGGCGAACGTCAGGGCCGGGCCAACCTTGAGAATGGCGAAGTGATCGTGCACCAGTTGCTGATAGGCTTCACGCGTTTGGTAATCGGTAGAGTGTGCCTCATAGACCAGCGGCGTGGTGGTAATAAACTGGGAGAGCTCGCGGGCCAGCTGTGGTTGGTAAGCGATCACCTGTGAGTGGTCGAACTCCACCCCTGGCTGCACTACTACGGCGATGATCCTCGGGATCGCCTCTGCCACCCCGGCCTTGCGGAAGGCCTGATAGTGAGTTTCCAGCGTGGCGGCGGCATCCGTCGCGTGAGTGATATGTACGCTGCCAATGGCGGAAGATTCTCCTCCAGGAACGGGCACCTCGGTCCCAATCACATAGGTCAGCTGCTGTTTTTGCTCTGGGGTAGCGACCCGTTCGGCGACCTGGCACAGACGGGCGGCGCGTTCTGCCACCACGTGGGGATCTAACGGGATCGGATCGTCGGCGCAGGACATGGACGCATCCAGATGGATCTTGCTGAATCCGGCGGTGACGTAGTCGGCGATCAACACTTCCGCTTTCGCCATTGCGCTGGCGGCGGGTTCATTTTGCCAGCAGTTTGGGCCTAGATGATCGCCCCCTAACAGCAGCCGGGAGAGTGGGAAGCCGACGGTTGCCGCAATATCGCAGACAAACTGCCGGAAATCTGCCGGTTTCATGCCGGTGTAACCGCCAAACTGATTAACCTGGTTGGATGTGGCCTCGATCAGTACCTGGCGGTCGCTGTGCAGATCCAGGCGTAATGCAGCTTCAATCACTAATGGGTGTGCCGAACAGACAGAGCAGATCCCGATCGGCTCCCCTGCTTTATGTCGTGCGATTATATTTTTCATTCTACCCTCCGTTTTCTTACGAATATAATCGTAATGTTTCGAAATGTTAGCAATGCACTTTTCTATTATTCGTGATCAAGATCGAAAACTTTAGCGCTATTTTTCCGCGCAGGTGCTTTCAGTGTGAGGGAGTAAGTTAATGAGTGGGGTGATTTTAGTTATTTAAAATCAGTTGATTACAAATAGTTGGTAAAAAGAGGAATGGGTATACGCAATAAAGTGAAAGCGGTTATTGTGACGAGAGGATGCCCCTCACCCCAACCCTCTCCCACAGGGAGAGGGAGCTGCTAGCCCCTGCTCTTTTGGAAGTAAAGAGGTCATCTCATTAAACTCGCTCGTCCCCTTATCCAAGGTACGTCACTGAGTTTTCAGACACACTTGATCGGCTCCCTCTCCTTTAGTGAGAGGGAGCTGTTAGCCCCTGCTCTTTTGGAAGTAAAGAGGTCATCTCATTAAACGCGATCGTCCCCTTATCCAAGGTGCGTCACTGAGTTTTCAGACACACTCGATCGGTCCCCTCTCCCTGTGGGAGAGGGTTAGGGTGAGGGGCCGTTACCATGCTGGCGTAGGTCACAGCCTGCCTTCACAGCCACAAACCTGAATCACCTTTTGCACCACCTGCTGCATCGCCAGCTTGGCGGGCTGCATATAGTGGCGCGGATCGTTGGCCTGCGGATGCTCCGCCAGATGCTGCTTCAGCGCATCGGAAAAGGCGATCTTAAGCTCCGTCGCCACGTTCACCTTGCACACTCCTAGCCGAATCGCCTGCTGAATATCAGCGTCTGGCAAACCCGACGCACCATGCAGCACCAGCGGTACGCTGACTCTGTCGCGGATCTGCCCAAGGCGGGTGAAATCCAACTCTGGCTTGCCTTGATAAAGCCCATGTGCCGTACCAATCGCCACCGCCAGTGAATCGATGCCGGTGGAACGCACAAACTCCTCGGCCTGCTGCGGCGAGGTATAGCGGGCATCCTTGGCATCAACGCTGATGCCATCCTCAACGCCACCAAGCCGCCCCAGCTCCGCCTCAACGCTGACATCATAACGATGGCAAAACTCGGCCACCTGCCGCACCAGCGCGACATTTTCCGCAAAGGGCAGGTGTGAGCCATCAATCATGGCCGAGCGGATGCCTGCATGCACTTTGGTTTCAATATCTTGCAGAGTCTCATGGTGATCCAGATGCACTGCCAGCGGGATGCGGTATTCGGCGGCCAGCTGTTTGACAATAGCGACCACGTTAGCCGTTCCCGCATAGAGATAGGTGCCGGGCGTACCGGCCAGGATCACCGGTGAGCGCATGTGCGCGGCGGTTTCAGCCACCACCTGCATGGTTTCCAGGTTATGAATGTTGAAGGCCGGTACGGCATAGCCCTGTTGTTGTGCCTTCTGCAGCATATTATTGGTCGAAATGATGTACACCGCCTGCCTCCTGTTTTCTTTGATTACGTTATCTTTCGATAACCATCATCTAATCGAAAGATAAAATAAGCAAACAGTTATTTTGCGGTTGTGATGAGGATCGGCAAAAGATCGCGGCAAAATGAGGAGCAAGCAGGGGGGATAGCGAAGGGAAAAACGGATGGCCGCCCAGGCAGACGACCATCATCGAACTTATTCTGGTACGACCCAGTTCACCAGGTGGTGACCGATACCGGACGGCACCAGTACCTTGTGCAGCCACGGCAGCACGTTGTTCATCTGCTGTTCCAGCTTCCAAGGTGGGTTAATCACGATCATGCCTGAAGCTGTCATCCCGCGTTGATCGCTGTCGGGCTTCACCGCCAGCTCGATTTGCAGGATACGGCGGATGCCGGTCGCTTCCAACTCTTTGAGCATGCGCTTGATCTGCTGGCGCATCACCACCGGATACCACAGAGCATAGGTGCCGGTAGCAAAACGCTTGTAGCCTTCCTGAATGCCTTTCACCACATCTTGATAATCAGTTTTCATCTCATACGGCGGGTCCATCAGGATCAGGCCACGGCGTGACGGAGGCGGCAACTGGGATTTTAACTGCTGGTAACCATCGGCACGCTGCACTTTAGCACGCTCGTCTTTCTGGAATTCGTTACGCAGCAGCGGGAAATCACTTGGGTGCAGCTCTGTCAGATGGATTTTATCCTGCGGGCGCAGCAACTGGCGGGCGATCAGCGGTGAGCCTGGGTAGTAACGCAGGGTACCGGAGCGGTTGAAGTTGTGCACCACGCTCATGTAGGCCGCCAGCTCTTCTGGCAGATCGTCACGTTGCCACAGTAGGCCGATGCCTTCCAGGTATTCCCCGGTGCGCTCGGCATGCTCACCGCTCAGCTGATAGCGCCCGGCACCGGAGTGGGTATCCAGGTACAGCAGCGGCTTATCTTTTTCTTTCAGCGCCTCAATGATCAGGCTCTGAACGGTGTGCTTGAGCACGTCGGCGTGGTTGCCGGCGTGAAAACTGTGGCGGTAACTTAACATGGCGTTTTTATCCGATTGATTTTAATACACTATTATCGAAAGCATTTATTCTGGCAGGTTGAGGGTGCTAGACGTGAAAAAGCCTGAAAAAACCTGGCTTAAAACTATGCGACTTCCTGAGACTGCATTGTTGCATATTTTTGGTTTACCTGGATATCGAAGTCGGTAAACAGTGCGACAGGTTTAACGCTACGCCCGTCTTTCTCCAGCCTGACAAAGCCATGTGAATTAAGCGTTTTTAGGGTAACCGACAGATTACTGATTTTTCGGCCTGAAAGATCGGCCAACTCCGTTAGCGTTTTTGGTTTTTGCTCATCCATCAGCCGCAGCAGCGCTATATTTTCATTGCTTAGCACCTGCGCGAGGGCAATCATGGAGGTAAACCAAACCTTTGGTTCCCCTGGCTCGGGCTTGTAATCTCCTTTGGCTATCGCCAGCGTTCTCCTGCGTATAAGATCTTCAGACATTACACCGATCAGTGCTTTCATTACGCCTACCCTCTCTTTTCTCTTTCTGCGATCGCTTCATCCATCTTCTCAAAGAAGTCCTGGAGCAACTGGGATGCGGAGGTAAACTCATAAGGGTACCCCTTATCTCTGGGCGTTCTATGGATATGGTCATATACCAGTCGCCCAGTATACTTGCCTTTCTTCGGTGGTTTTATGGCGTGGGCGTTATCCATGCCAAACACCCTCGTGTTGTGCTTATCATGCACCGTGAGGTTGTATCGGATGCCATGTGGAATAAAATTATTGGGCTTAACTTGCCATGCCTCAATTTTCCACCAGTAGCCATCCTCTCGGTTAACTCTTTGTCCATGTAATTCAATGAGATAATCTAAACTAGGATCATGTTGCATATCTCTTCCTTGTGACATTTATGATCTAATCATAATATAGGGGGGGCTAAAATTCAAACAATCCTGTCGTTTAGATTGGTGACAAGGAGGCGATATTGCTGAATTTGTAGGGGCGCCGTATGCTGCGTCTGTTTCACTAATCCAGGCTACGGCTGTTCTCTCCACGCCAACGATAATCGGCCCGATCTGTCAGCGTATTGGCCTGTTTAGCGACTTTAAGTTGAGAAGCACCCGCTGGCAGCGCGCGTTCAAGCGTCAGCGCATCGCAGGTTTGTTGAAGTAGTTGTTCGAGTTGTTGCTGTTCACCACACCAGATTGACTCAACGTCGCTATCGCGCTGTTCAGTGAAGGCCACCGCTCGCACCTGAAAACGTTCACTCCCCTGTGCTCCGGCTAACTCAAGACCATAGCCTGGCGTTGCCGGTTTACCTATCACCACTTTTCCGTCATTTGACCAGGTTTGGGCATCGCTTTTACGTACCTCATGCCCCAGTTTTTCCAACCCTGGAGACCTGAAGATATTGTCACCTGCGTGACATCCGTACTATAAGACTGCAGCGCTGCGGTTGAGCGCGTGGTTTAAGAGTTTGCATAGACCTGCATGGTTGATATTTATCAGCAGAGTCGTTTGATTGTTCTTTATACAAGGCAGAATTTCAATTATATTAGCGAAAGAGTAAATGGAAATACTTTCTTATAAGGCAACCGGAGGCCGAGATGAAAGACAGAATATACCCCAACTATCTCACGGGAAATAATTCCACTCTCTTCCCTACACCACCCGATCATGGGGCCTATGCCCGGCGAATTGCGGAAGAAAAATTCCAGGCTTGCATGAATGCCGAACAGCGCCACATCATGCTGCTTACCAAAGAAGAAGCCTATGATGTTCTGGAGTGCTTTGGAGAGTTTGGCAGAGGCGATCGGCAGTATGATGAGGGTTTTCTAAATATCACACGTGATGAAGGGTTGGACTATCTGGGATATGCTGCAACCTATAGCGGCAACGCGAAGGATTTCTACTCTGCGGCGGATCTGGTAAGGAAGTTGGGGGGCTTTGGGATTGCCGCCCTAATTTATGTCGGAAAAAATGGCGAGAAGTTAATCAAGATCACCGGCTACCCAGGTATTAGACGGATCTTAAATGGAACGCGTTATTCGTTAAATAATATGCAGGTTGTACAAATTGGGATCGGGGTGAAAGGGCTTAATCATACTGCTATACAGGGCATGAAATGGAGTATATATGTCTCTTTGGCCTACCGTAGCCTGGAGTTTATACTAAAGGATGAAAGCACTGCGGCTAGTTTTTTAGGAAATGTAACTAGTGATATTGTCAAAGCGGTTGTCGTTACTGTTATCATGAGAGCAACATCGTCCGCGTTGTTAATAGGGGCGGCTGTTTCCTTAGGTGGTGCTATTATTGGTGTCGCCATTGTGGCGTTTTTTATTACGATGGGTCTAGAGTATTTAGACCGGGAGTATGGAATCACTAATAAAATTATAGAAAAAATAAAGGAAATGGAAGCGCAGACACCAAGAGTTTCAAGTGTGTTAGGAACAAATAGCCAAATTTTATACAATAAACCATGAAAAATAAATTAATAACCAACGTGGGCGAGACAGTTACAGTAAAAGAGCGTTTAAGTTCTTTGCTTGTCGCCGGGATTTTTTCTTTAGGTTGCATTTTTGCACCAAGTATTATTAGCAACTATATCATCAGCTTTACCTATCCTGATGTTGTTTCATTTAACAGGTTGGAAACTTTCATTTTAGCAATTATTCCTGCAAGTGCCGTATATTTTCTTATGTTTTTCCATTTGTCTATTACCGGCAAAAATTATCTAGCTAAATTCAAGCCTATACTTATATACTCTTTACGCCTTACCGCTTTTTTGCTTGTTGTCGCCTTTATTTTTAATTGGCATTTTACCACAGTATTGGATCAGCATGGCTATGGCACCTGTTGGAAAAGAAGCTTGTATTCGGAGACGCTCTATATCAAAGATGCCAGCGAATGTAAAAAAAGAGGAACCCAAGTGCTTAAAAGACCCAGAGCAGTTTATAGACGTTAGGGCCTCTTGGTAAAAGAGACCCAGCTAGTCATTAATAAACTCTGTCGTCCCATACGCTATAACCTGAGGTGCCAGCGATATGGTGTTGGCAAATAATATCTTTATAACGTACGGAAATAATTTCTTCGGGTTGTGCACTAGAATGCGTTAAGCAGTGGGGATAGTTTATGTTGAAATCTACGATGGTCGCCTCTCTGAGTTCGATCGTGTAGTACAACTCTTGGGCACCATTTTGTGATGTGCGGTAAAAATCAAACTTAAGGTTAAGCAACTCGTTATTAGAAATAGCCAGCAAAAACAAAGGAGATGATTTATCCTGTGGTTTAACAAAAATCACTGGGTTATGCATCACATTTTCGCCCCGGCTGATGTTATGCGCGAGCTTAAGAACCAGTATCTGGTTTTCGTGGCCTAATTGGTGCTTGTTACCGATCGAATCCGCTGTAGAACACCCTGCCGATATCAACCCTTGTTGTTTTCCATTAATCGTTGCGTAGATATTATTTGCCATGATGAACTCCTTGTCATGTAATTCGTGGCTGGGGTTGGTTAAAAATAGACCGAACCATTTTGTATCAAAACAACCTCAATTAACATGGTTTTTAGCGCACAGGTTGATTTTTTAGCTAGGAATAATAATATTCATCAATAAATAAAAATGACTCATAAAGTATGCTGTATGTATGTGAGCGTGTTTGAAACGTGTATTAACGCAAATGAGAGCATTTTATAGGTACTTAGCAGGGAGGTATTTTTGTCGCTTTCCTACTTAATCTACTTAATGCAATCGTGGCCTATCTTCCTCACTAAACGATCCGCGTGAGTGAAGAAACAGGTTCAATGACACGCATGACCATTGATTTTCCCACTGGTTGGCACCATGTTAGATAGAAGCTTATCTTTGTCTGGCCTGATGTGCGCATCGGGTCCACCACCCTAATCAGGACTTCCTCTATGACCAATGCGTTGCTGACACCGTTTGCCTTACCGCCGTTTTCTGCCATTCGCCCTGAAGATATCGTCCCTGCTGTGACATCCGCATTGGCTGACTGCCGTGCTGCGGTTGAGCGCGTCGTGGCACAACCGGGGCCGTTTACCTGGGAAAATCTGTGTCAGCCGCTGGCCGAATCTGACGATCGCCTGTCACGCATCTGGTCACCTGTTGGTCACTTAAACTCGGTAAAAAACAGCCCGGAACTGCGCGAAGCTTACGAACAGGCGCTGCCGCTGCTTTCCGAATACGGTACTTGGGTGGGCCAGCATGAAGGGCTGTACCAGGCCTATCGTAATCTGAAAGAGGGCGAAGGCTTTGCCAAACTGGCCGCGCCACAGCGCAAGTCGGTAGAAAACGCGCTGCGTGATTTTGAGCTGTCGGGCATTGGCCTGCCAAAGGAAAAACAAAAGCGTTACGGCGAGATCGTGGCGCGTCTGTCCGAACTGGGTTCGACCTACAGCAACAATGTGCTCGATGCCACCATGGGCTGGAGCAAGTTGATTACCGATGTGAATGAGCTGAGTGGCCTGCCGGAAAGCGCGCTGGCCCAAGCCCAGGCAATGGCACAGGCCAAAGAGCAGGAAGGCTGGTTGCTGACGCTGGACATGCCGAGCTATTTGCCGGTAATGACTTATGCCGATAACCAGGCGCTGCGTGAAGAGATGTATCGTGCCTTCACCACCCGGGCCTCCGATCAGGGGCCAAATGCCGGTAAGTGGGATAACAGCGAAGTAATGGCGGAAACGCTGGCTCTGCGCCATGAACTGGCACAGTTGCTGGGCTTTGCCAGCTATGCGGACAAATCGCTGGCGACCAAGATGGCAGAAAGCCCGGAGCAGGTGCTCGGTTTCCTGAGCGATCTGGCCAAGCGCGCTCGCCCACAGGCAGAACAGGAACTGGCACAGCTTCGTGCCTTTGCCAAGCAGCACTATGGTGTGGATGAGCTAGAGGCTTGGGATATCAGTTATTACGGAGAAAAACAGAAGCAACATCTGTTCTCCATCAGTGATGAGCAACTGCGCCCATATTTCCCGGAACAGCGTGTGCTGGAAGGGCTGTTCGAAGTAGTTAACCGCATTTACGGTATCACCGCCAAAGAGCGTCAGGGTGTCGATACCTGGCATCCAGAGGTGCGTTTCTTCGATCTGTTCGATGCCAAAGGTGAACTGCGTGGCAGCTTCTATCTGGACTTGTATGCCCGCGAGAACAAGCGCGGTGGTGCATGGATGGATGATTGCGTCGGCAGCCTGCGCAAAGCCAATGGCGAATTGCAAAAGCCGGTGGCTTATCTGACCTGTAACTTTAACCGCCCACTGGGTGACCAGCCGGCGCTGTTTACCCATAACGAAGTCACCACGCTGTTCCATGAGTTTGGTCACGGTCTGCACCATATGCTGACGCAGATCGATACCGCCGGGGTTTCTGGTATCAACGGTGTGCCTTGGGATGCGGTAGAGCTGCCAAGCCAGTTTATGGAAAACTGGTGCTGGGAGCCGGAGGCATTGGCATTTATCTCTGGTCACTTCCAGACTGGCGAACCACTGCCGAAAGCCCTGCTGGACAAAATGCTGGAAGCGAAAAACTATCAGGCGGCGCTGTTTATCCTGCGTCAGCTGGAGTTTGGCCTGTTCGATTTCCGTATGCACGCCGAATACAGCCCGGAAAAAGGGGCGCAGATCCTGCTAACCCTGGCCGAAGTGAAGAAAATGGTGGCGGTGATCCCTTCACCAAGCTGGGGCCGTTTCCCACACGCATTCAGCCATATATTTGCCGGTGGCTATGCGGCGGGTTACTACAGCTACCTGTGGGCGGAAGTGTTGTCGGCAGACGCCTACTCGCGCTTTGAAGATGAAGGGATTTTCAACGCTGAAACCGGTCAATCCTTCCTCGATAACATCCTGTCACGCGGGGGTTCCGAAGAGCCGATGGAATTGTTCAAACGCTTCCGTGGCCGTGAACCGAAGCTGGATGCTATGCTGCGCCATTACGGTATTAAAGGGTAACCCGCCAAGTGAGCGTGTTTTTATTGTGTGAAGCAGGCGCCGATCCCGGCGCCTTGTCTATTTTGGCCGATCGTTGGCAGCTAACCAGCGACGAAGATGCGACGATGGCGCTGGTGCTGACGCCAGAAAGGTTGGAGCTGCGTAAGCGCGACGAGCCAAAGCTTGGCGCTATCTACGTCGATTTTATCTCTGGCCCGATGGCCCATCGGCGGCGTTTCGGCGGCGGCCGTGGCGAAGCGGTGGCCAAAGCGGTAGGCATCAAAGGTAGTTATGTGCCTAGCGTGGTGGATGCCACTGCCGGGTTAGGGCGTGATGCGTTTGTGTTGGCATCGCTGGGTTGTCAGGTTCGCATGTTGGAGCGTGATCCGGTAGTCGCTGCGTTGCTGGAAGACGGTTTGCAACGGGGCTATCAGGATGCGGAGATCGGCCCTTGGCTACGTGAACGTATGACGTTACTGCATGCCTCCAGCCTGACGGCGTTGAGCGATCTCGATCCACGTCCGGAAGTGGTGTATCTCGACCCAATGTATCCGCATAAGCAGAAGAGTGCGTTGGTGAAAAAAGAGATGCGGGTATTTCAGTCGCTGGTAGGCAGTGATGATGATGCCGATGGTTTGCTGGAGCCAGCCCGCAGGCTGGCCACCAAAAGGGTCGTGGTGAAACGACCGGATTATGCCCCTCCGCTGGCCGATGTTCCCGCTCATGCTGCCACGACCACCAAAAATCACCGTTTCGATATTTATATGCCACTGTAAGATAAACGTGAGGGGGTATTCATTGAACTTCCTCACATTTCCCATGCTCATTCTGCAATGTCACTGGTAACGCTGAGATGTGCGTCGCATAATCCTGTTTAATTACAATCAACTATAATGAAAAAACATGATGAAAAAGACGCTGCTTTCCCTGCTGCTTTGCTTGAGTACCTCTGCCATGGCCGCTGAACCGGTAAATATCACCATTCTGGGCACTTCCGATCTGCATGGCACCTTCGTGCCTTGGGATTACTCAACCGACACCGAGAACCTGGCGGGCAGCCTCAGCCAGATTGCCACCCAGGTGCATAAAGTCCGTGCCCAGCAGCCGAACGTGATCCTGGTAGACGCCGGGGACACCATTCAGGGCAACTTTGTTGAAACCTTCAAGAACGACAAGACCAGCCCGATGATCCTCGGCTTTAACGCGCTGGATTACGACGTATGGGTGATGGGCAACCACGAATTCGATTTTGGCCTGAAGGCGCTGGCAACCCCACTCAGCCAGTTCAAAGGCACCGCGCTGGCAGGGAATATCTTCTGGGACAGCGGCAAGCCTTACCTGCCCGCCTATAAGATCGTTGAGCGTCAGGGGGTGAAGATTGGCATTATCGGCATGGATACGCCGATGACCGCCGAGTTTGCCAAGGGCACCGATCGCATCGACGGACTGACGTTTACCGATCCGGTGCAGGCGGTGAAAAAGGTGATCCAGCAGATCCACGGCCAGGTGGACGCCATCGTGCTGGTGGCCCATATGGGGATCGATAATGAGAACCAGCGGCCGGGCACCGGGGTGGGCGACATCGCGCGGGCCAACCCAGAGCTGGCGGCGATCGTTGCCGGGCATATGCACGTCAAGGTGGATAAAGAGGTGATCAACGGCGTGATCGTCACCGAGCCGGACAAATACGGCCGTGCGCTGTCGCGTATCGATCTGCAATTTGAGCAGCAAAATGGCAAATACGTGCTGATCAATAAAGACAGCTACACCTACCCGATCAAAGGCGTCAGCTCCGACAAAAAGCTCGAAGAGATCTACCAGCCGTTCCATACCATCCTGCGTGCCAACGCCAACCGGCCGATTGCTCAGTTGACCGGCCAGGATCTGGTGCCGCCGGACGCGGTGAAAGGTATTCCACAGGTACATATTCAGGATACCGGCATCAGCGCCCTGTATCAGGAGGCAGCCCGTCACTACGCGCCTAAGGCTCAGGTGATCGCGTTGCAGATTGATAACGACAGGCCGAAGCTGAACGTGGGCACCATCACCGCCAAGGATATCGCCTTCAACTATCAATATGCCGGTGGTGAAATCACCGTCTACCAGTTGACCGGTAAAGAGCTGAAAAAGTACATGGAGTGGTCAGCGGACTACTTCAACCAGCAGCATGATGGCGATGTCACCTACAGCTTTAACCCACAGCGCCGATCGTCCAAATACTCAACCAATGACTTCTTTGACGGCGTGACTTATACCATCGATCTGCGTAAACCCGTTGGGCAGCGCATCACCGAGCTGAAATTGAACGACGGCACCCCGGTGACCGACAGCACGCCGATCCAGTTGGGGATGAACAGCTATCGCATGGGTCACCTGACGCAAAAAGGCGGAGTACTGGAAGGGATGCAGTTCCCGGTGCTGTCAGATACCAAGGCGGAATTTGGTGAGGAAGCGGGGACTATTCGTAATCTCACCATTCGCTATCTGACCGAGGTGAAGAAGGGTGAATACCAGGGCAAAGCGATGCACCGCTGGAAGCTGGTGGGGCTGGAAGGGTACGAACGTGAGCGCAAGATTGTGGACAAGCTGCTCAATGACGGCAAGATCAGCGTGCCGACCACCGATGATGGGCGTTATACCAACGTGGCCTCCATCAACGTCAAAGAATTACTGTTTAGTGACCCGCAAATGATGAAGCAACAGGTTGCAGCGCTGCAACAACAGGCGCAAGCGGCTACCGATCCGGTCATCAAACAGCGGTTAAACGATCGGTTGGTGATTATCGAGGCTATTAATTGAGGTAATACTCAGTTAACCAGATAAAAAAATGCCGGCGAATCTGCCGGCATTTCTCATTCAGGGGTAAGGTTAGAGCACGCCCTGAGCCAGCATCGCATCGGCAATCTTAACGAACCCGGCAATGTTGGCGCCGTGAACGTAATGCGTTTGCTTGCCTTCGCCGCCGTACTCGACGCAGGACTGATGGATATCCGCCATGATGTGACGTAAACGGATATCGACCTTCTCTGCCCGCCAGTTAAGGCGTGCGGCGTTTTGCGCCATCTCTAACCCGGAAGTGGCAACACCACCGGCGTTGGCGGCTTTGCCCGGTGCGAACAGCACGCCAGCTTCCAGGAAGGCATCGGTAGCCTGGATGGTGGTTGGCATATTAGCGCCTTCAGCCACGGCTTTGACCCCGTTGCGGATCAGCACCTGTGCGGCTTCCAGATCCAGCTCGTTCTGGGTGGCACAAGGCAGGGCGATATCCACCGGCACGTTCCACGGGCTTTCACCGGCCAGATAGGTCAGGCCACGCTCGCGGGCATAATCGGCAACTCGGCCATAGCGCTGGTTTTTGATTTCGGCCAGATGCGCCAGTTTTTCAGTGGTGAAGCCAGCTTCATCCACTACGGTACCGCCGGAGTCGGACACGGTGATCACCCGCGCGTCCAGCTCCAACGCTTTCTCAATGGTGTATTGCGCCACGTTACCGGAGCCGGAAACCGCGACACGCATCCCTTCAAAGCCCAGGCCATGGCGCTGCAGCATTGAATCGGTGAAGTACACCAGGCCGTAACCGGTGGCTTCCGGGCGGATCAGGCTGCCGCCGAACGACAGGCCTTTGCCGGTGAATACGCAACTGGTGTTGTTAGACAGCTTTTTCATCATGCCGGCCATAAAGCCCACTTCGCGCCCACCTACGCCGATATCCCCGGCTGGCACGTCAGTATCTGGGCCCAGATGACGATAAAGCTCGGTCATCAGCGATTGGCAGAAGCGCATGACTTCGCCCTGGCTTTTGCCTTTGGGATCAAAGTCTGAGCCACCCTTGCCGCCGCCCATAGGCAGCGTGGTCAGGGCATTCTTGAAGGTCTGTTCAAAACCGAGGAACTTCAGAATGGAGGTATTAACCGAAGGGTGGAAACGCATCCCCCCTTTATACGGCCCAATGGCGGAGTTGAACTGGATACGGTAGGCGCGGTTTACCTGAACTTTGCCCTGATCGTCGACCCAACTGACGCGAAACTGAATGATACGCTCAGGCTCTACCAGGCGCTCTAACAGGGCGTGGTCACGATAATGAGGATTACGCTCGATGAATGGCCACAGAGAGGTAAAGACTTCACGCACTGCCTGCAGATATTCCGGTTGATGCGAGTTATGACGTTGTAAGGATTTTAGAAAGGATTCTAGCGATACAGCCTGTTCCATGGATAGCTCCTGTTTAGCATATTGGTTCCCCTGTTTTTATGATGTGTCTCACAGTTGGGGAGGATGTTGTGTCTACCTCGACTATATCACTGTGGGGTGGCTGATTAACAAGCAATAAATAACAGGAAACCATGAAAAACGCCCGCGCAGGGCGGGCGTTGGCCAAACAGGTTAGCGAATACTTACTTTTCTTCGTCGCGCAGCGGCACAATCAGCATATCAATGTGTACCGTATTGATTAACTGGCGCGCAGAGGACATCAACTTGCTCCAGAAATCCTGGTGGTGTCCACACAATACCAGGTCCATATCGTATTTTTTAATCGCATCAACCAGCACCTGCGCCAGATCGCCGCTGCCGCTCAGGGTTTCGGTGATGGGATAGCCCGCATTTTGCGACAGCTCGGTTAATGCATGGTGGGTTTCTTCGGAAATACGCTTTTGCATATCGCCCAGATTGACGTCGATCAGGCCGGTATACAGATCGGAATAGTTTACATCAACGTGGATCAGAGAGACTTTGGCATTGTACGGCCGCGCCATTGATACCGCTTTCTCGACCAGGATTTTACTTTCCGGTGATAGGTCAACCGCAATCAGTATGTGTTTGTAAGCCATGAGAATACTCCTTCCATATAATGCCGATTAAAGGGGGCAGGCATTCAGTGTTCCAGCTTGGCGCTTTCGCCTTACCTGCATAGTACCATCCAGATAACACAATGATATGTTGGGGCGATCACACTGCACCGCATCAATCACCCTTGTTTATACGTTTACCCCACCCGTTTTACACCGCCGGGGCAAAAAATCCTATGGCTTATACGGTTCTCCGCCGTTTGAACGATTGAATTATAAGCATTGTTGCTCAAAGTATAGCTTATGACGGTTATCCGAGCGGAGAGCGGGTAGATGAAGAATTTGGTCCTGACTGTAAATTTTATACGGCACCGGGATCTGTTTGCGTATCATTATTCTACACTAGTGAATGTGGACCCCACTTATTTCCTCTGATCGCTGTAATGCCTGTTCATCAAGCGGTCAGAGGTTGTGGGTAGATTCGGGTCCGTAAGGTGCTAGGGGGATGGGAGCCAAGGCTCCGGCAGCATAAGGTATGAAGTAGGGCCGTTGGCCCGGCGGGTGTCCGGGATAACAACGCCTTGAGGGGGCTATCATGATTAGTACCGTCGCGCTGTTTTGGGCATTGTGTGTGGTCTGTGTGATTAACATGGCCCGGTATTTTTCTTCTCTGCGTGCGCTGCTATTTGTTTTACGCGGCTGCGACCCGTTACTTTACCAATACGTCGATGGCGGAGGATTCTTTACTTCGCACGGCCAGCCGAGCAAGCAGATACGGCTGGTGCGCTATATCTTTACGCAACGCTATATGGAGCACCACGACCCGGAATTCATTCGCCGCTGTCAGCGTGTCCGCAGCCAGTTTGTACTGACTTCATCGCTGTGTGGGCTAGTGGTGATCAGCCTGGTGGCGTTGGCGATCTGGTATTAGGCCGGCAATAGCAAGGCAAAAAAAATGGCGGCCACTTTGGCCGCCATTGTTGTATCGAGCAATCGTCAAATCACTTTCAGCGCCAGCCAATATAGGCCACCGGAAAGCAAAATCGAGACTGGCAGGGTCAGAACCCAGGCCAACAAGATGCTCTTGATGGTTTTGCTCTGCACACCACCGCCATCCACCAGCATCGTTCCGGCAACCGCCGAAGACAGTACTTGGGTAGTGGAAACCGGCATACCGGTATAGCTGGCCACGCCAATCGACAGGGCGGCCGTCATCTGTGCCGACACCCCCTGAGCGTAGGTCATGCCTTTCTTACCGATTTTCTCACCGATAGTGGTAGCAACGCGTCGCCAGCCCACCATGGTACCGAGGGACAGCGCCAGGGCTACCGCGACGATAATCCAGGTTGGTGCATATTCAACGGTTTCCAACAGGTCTGAACGCAGATTCTTCAGGAAGCGTTGATCGTCCACTGAGGTTTCCGGCAGCTTGGCCACCTTGTCTGCAGTCTCGGTCACGCACATCAGCAGGCGGCGCAGATGGCTGCGCTGCTCTACCGTCAGCTGATCGTAGTTTTGCAGATTGTTCAGCAGGTCCAGAGAGCGCTCAACGGCGATCAGGGCACGTGAGCTGTCGCAGTGGAACTCAACCGGTTGATCAGGCGTTGGAGCCGCATTCTGAGGCGCAGGAACCAATGGCGTCTGTGTGGCCACGTGTGCCAGAGAATCGCCATGCTTTTGGTAGAATTGCTGCAGGTGGCTCACGGCATCACGGGTACGGGTAATGTCGTAACCGGTCGCACTCATATTGAGCACGAAGCCTGCAGGGGCAACACCGATCAGCACCAACATAATCAGACCGATACCTTTCTGACCGTCGTTCGCGCCGTGTGAGAAGCTTACGCCGATAGCAGATAGGATCAGAGCGATACGTGTCCAGAACGGTGGCTTGCGTTTGCCATCGACCTTTTCACGTTCCGCCGGAGTCATATGAATACGCTGACGCTTTTTGGTATTGCTCCAATAGCGGCGCAGCATAAACACCATCAGCCCGGCAATTATCATCCCGATCAACGGGGAGAAGATAAGCGACAGGAAGATGCTGATCATTTTTGGCACGTTCAGCGCGTCGACCACGGAGGTGCTGGTCACCAACGCATTGGTCAAGCCGACACCGATAATGGCGCCAATCAGGGTGTGGGAGCTGGAGGCCGGTAGCCCAAGATACCAAGTACCGAGGTTCCAGATAATTGCCGCCAACAACATGGAGAAGACCATGGCTAACCCGTGTGCTGAACTGACGTTCAACAACAGATCGGTTGGTAGCAGGTGCACAATGGCGTAGGCAACACTCAAACCGCCGAGCATCACGCCAAGAAAGTTGAACAGGCCAGCCATAACGACCGCAAGTTGCGAGCGCATAGCACGGGTGTAAATTACAGTAGCGACCGCATTGGCCGTATCATGGAAGCCGTTAATGGCCTCATAGAACAGCACGAACAACAATGCGAGAATTAACATCAGGCCGGTATGGAAATCCAGGCCAGTGAACAAATGCAGCATAAGCGTTACGCCAGGTTTGTGGACATGAACGCCGCGCATTATCGGCGACAACCGGTGTCGGGGAAAAGGAAAATATGACGTTTTTTTGATTTCTCTGATGTACAAAGGGTTTGAACAGTGTTGAATCGATGCAATTTCAGCATGTTACTGCCGTTTATGCCCGTTACATTTTCTTACGTTGGCGTTGGCCTGCCGATGCCTTTACAATCCCTCACCGCGGATTTAGCGGTATACAGGCACGTAAAAGGCGTAAAATACGCTCTTGTTGCCGCGATTGTTGTGGTTATTGCAAAGAGAGGTTTGGGTGGAACAGTTTGATGTTGTCGTCATTGGCGCGGGTGCCGCAGGGATGTTTTGTGCTGCGCAGGCAGGGCAACTGGGTTGCCGGGTGCTATTACTCGACAACGGCAAAAAACCGGGCCGCAAGATCCTGATGTCTGGCGGTGGGCGCTGTAACTTCACCAACATGTCCGCTGAACCGGCAGCCTACCTCTCGCATAACCCCCATTTCTGCAAATCGGCATTGGCACGCTACACCCAATGGGATTTTATCGATCTGATTAACCGCTACGGCATCGCTTACCACGAAAAAACCTTGGGGCAGCTGTTTTGTGATGATTCTGCCCAACAGGTCGTCGATCTGTTGGTACAAGAGTGCGAACTGGGTCAGGTGGTAACGCGCCTGCGCAGCGAAGTCCTGAGCGTCGAAAAAACCGACCAGGGCTTCGAATTGGCACTTAACGGAGAGAGTGTAAGTGCTCGCTCACTTGTGGTGGCGAGCGGTGGGCTTTCCATGCCGGGCCTGGGGGCCACTCCCTTTGGCTATAAGCTGGCGGAACAGTTTGGCCTGAAAGTGTTGCCGACCCGGGCCGGTTTGGTGCCCTTTACGCTGCATAAGCCGTTGTTGGAGCAATCCCAGGCGCTGTCTGGCGTTTCGGTTCCCGCAGTGGTCACAGCGGAAGATGGCACCAGCTTTCGTGAAAGCATCCTGTTTACGCATCGGGGGCTTTCTGGTCCGGCTATCTTGCAGATCTCCAGTTACTGGCAGCCTGGTGAGTTTGTGAGTATTAACTTACTTCCGACGCTAGACCTGGTGGGCTTCCTTAACGAACAGCGCCAGGCACATCCTAACCAGAGCCTGAAAAACACCCTGGCTTTGCATTTGCCCAAGCGCCTGGTGGAATTACTGCAAGAATTGGGGCAACTGCCGGAGGCCACGTTGAAGCAACTCACTCCAACGCAGCAGACAGCATTGGTTGATAGTTTGCAAGACTGGCGCGTGCAACCCAATGGCACCGAGGGTTACCGCACAGCAGAGGTGACCCTGGGCGGTGTGGACACCAAGGAGCTTTCTTCCAAAACCATGGAGGCGAGTAAGGTCCCGGGTCTGTACTTTATCGGTGAGGTAGTGGACGTGACGGGCTGGCTGGGGGGCTATAACTTCCAGTGGGCCTGGAGTTCCGCTTGGGCCTGCGCGCAAGCTTTGGCTGCTATACAAAGATCTTAAAAGTGATTTGCGATAAGCTCACATTAATGAGCCATGTATGATTCATTAAGGTGTTTTATGGTTCATATATGACTCACTTCATACAGTTGATAGGGTGATCATTTAATCCTCATATGGTTTACATATAGCCCATTATCACCTTTAATGAACCTTATATGAATTATGTGGGGCATAAGAATGCCAAAGTCTATTGTAAGAGCCTATTCGCGTTACACAGAGGAAGCTCTAGGGCTGCTTGCTGTGTCTATTCGTGCGGCAAGGCTCGAGCGAAAGCTGACGACCAGTGAGGTAGCTGAACGCGCGGGCATTTCTAGAGGCCTACTGCAGCGCATTGAGAAAGCGGATCCTCGCTGCGGGATTGGCGTTGTCTTCGAGGTGGCCAAAATTGTCGGAGTCAGGTTATTTGACGAAGACGCAGAGGTGAGCACGATTATCGGTCACCGTACCCGAACTGAAGAAAAGCTTAGCCTTCTGCCACGGCGCGCCAGGAAAATATCCAAGGAGGTGAATGATGATTTCTAATAGGGAATATAACGAAGCCTATGTCTGGATCTGGTTACCGAATGAAACTCAACCCGTTGTCGCAGGAGTAGTCACCCGGGAGGGGGAAAGTCTACTATTCAACTATGGTAAAAGTTATCTGGAGCGCATTCGTGATGAGCCTCGTGCTATTTCCATCTATGAACCTGAACTCCCTTTGAAAAAAGGGTTTATCCCTCTGCTGCCAGGGTTGGGTATGCCAGGCTGTCTTAGAGATAGCTCTCCTGACGCATGGGGACGGCGGGTTATTCTTAATCGCAAACTCGGAAGAAAAGGTTCTGATACTGATACAGCCGCTTTGGATGAATTAACCTATTTACTTGAATCAGGCTCGGACAGGATCGGGGCTCTGGACTATCAACGCTCCCCCTCGATTTATGAACCCCGCTCAGCGATTAATGTCACCGTTGAAGAGTTAATGCATTCTGTTGAGCGAGTTGAAAAAGGGATACCTCTGACTCCTGAACTTGATCAAGCCCTCTTTCATGGGAGTTCTATTGGTGGCGCGCGTCCAAAAGCGCTGATCGAAGCGGAGGGTGAAAAGTACATAGCAAA
The DNA here is from genome assembly GCF_003668775.1 of Serratia sp. 3ACOL1. Taxonomy (NCBI): domain Bacteria; kingdom Pseudomonadati; phylum Pseudomonadota; class Gammaproteobacteria; order Enterobacterales; family Yersiniaceae; genus Serratia; species Serratia sp. 3ACOL1. Next base: position 4,752,739 of record NZ_CP033055.1, read on the forward strand.
ATTTTCGGCCAGTTCGGATCTCTATAGTGTGGTTAAGGCTGAATATATTGCCATGCGGCTAGCTGCGTTGGTTGGTTTGAACGTAGCGCCGGTTAGTCTGCTCAAAGCGGCCAAAAAAGATGTGCTGCTCATCAAGCGATTCGACAGGGAGAGAACAAACCGGGGATGGACACGTCGCTTGATGGTATCTGCGCTGACTCTGTTTGAGTTGGATGACATGATGGCGAGATATGCGAGTTATGAAACATTGGCAGAAATCATTCGTACGCGTTTTCAACAGCCTAAGGAAACGCTGAAAGAGCTGTTTTCTCGATTGTGCTTTAATATTTTATGCGGGAATACGGACGATCATGCCAGGAATCATGCGGCGTTCTGGGATGGAAGCACCCTGACACTCACCCCCGCTTACGACATTTGCCCACAAGGCCGAGCAGGAAACGAAGCATCACAGGCGATGCTCATTGTTGGCAATACGCGGCTCAGTAAGCGAAGTTGTTGCATTGATGCGGCCCACGCTTTTCTTTTGACCGCGTCGGAAGCAGAAAACATCTTTGATCAGCAGTGTTCAGTCATTGAGAATCATTGGCAGCAGGTATGCGATGAGGCCGAGGTTTCAGAGGTTGATCGCAGGATGCTGTGGCACCGGCAATTCTTAAATCCTTTTTCAAGGTTATGATCCTACATTGATGGGATCGCAGGGTGTCTGCATTGGCAAAGTGGAAGCCAATTTTCTCTGTTAATTGATTATTATCAGTTTGGAACGTCCACTTTAGGAGCTTTGGAGATAGAAACATCAGAAATAACTCAGAATAATGGACTCGGCTCGTGCGTTGAGACAAGCGCACTCTTATTCAAATAATAACAAGGAAAGTTCTGCTGATGAAAATCAAATGCGGTTTGGCATTACTGGCTTCTCTGGTGCTGGTTTCCGGCTGTAGCCAAAAGATTTCCTCTTCACGCGCGGCGGCTGATCCTGCCGCTGCACCGGCTCCAGTCGCCCAAGAACATAAACTGGGAACGGCATGGGGTGAGGACGTTTACTCCAAAGTGACCACCGTTGACGCGAAGCGTATGCATTCCTCTCCAGACAGTGTCGCCAAAGTGTTGTACAGCGCGGCAGCTTCCAATAATGGGCAGTACACCAATGAGATCGTGTTGTCTTCCGTCAGAATGCGGGTGCAGACCGAAAACAATCGGGATTTCGCGCTCAATCGCTATAAAAATGGCGAGTTTTCATTCTCTGCCAATGACGGCGAGCGCTACCAGCTGTTCTTCTATAACACTAGCCCCAGCAAAACCTATGAGGTGGTAACCGCGGTTGACGGCCTGGACGTGATTTCAGGCCGCAGTGGTTCACTGCGCAATTCCGGCTATCTGGTCTCCCCAAAAGGAACCCTGGTGATTGAGGGCTTCCGTAAAAGTGATTCGTCTGTTGCTGCATTCCGTTTCGCAAAACCCGATAATTCCTACGCTGCGAGTTCACTGGCGGGCGAAAAAGAGAATACCGGCGTGATTGGCGTGGCGGTTTATGAAATGGCGCTGCCGGGTCTGCCTGATTGCCAACCGCAGGCGTTTCCTGGGGATGCTAAATACGCCCCTGCTCCCTGCAAGAAACCGTAATTGCGTGAACATGGCCTCAAAATCTGAGGCCATGTTCGGCTTCAGGCCTGTTTCCAGCTTACTCAGACACCTTAGACACCCCGGCATCTCCTGCCCCCTGCAGCTGCTAACGCCTCATGGCAGGGTGAACGCTTACCTTTCGGCCAGCAAGACCTTGCTCTTGGCCGTTTTCGAGATAACAAATGGTGTGCAGGAATAATCTTGTTAGTAATAACTTTACGTTTACAACTATCGTGTTTTTTTCAGAATATCCTCCTGCATCTTGCGAACGCGTTTTTTTATTGTTTTTAATGGGTAATTTATCGCAATATCTGGTTTTTTTTTACCCAATTTAGGTTAGGGATAGATAGAGATCGCAGTAGGAATTTTATCTTTTTTTAAGTAAAAAATGTTGCATCATAGAAATTCTGCGAATTATCCTAACCATTGGTGGGATATAAAAATTTGGCGATCTTTATGCAATGTGACCTATATCAATAAACCATGGCTGGAAAAACCTATCTTGTATAGGGCCAGCTTGGTTAGGGGCGCTTGTGGTTTGTTGTGAGTCGTTAATGAATGTTAACGTACTGATTATTAATCATATCTAGGCAAGGCAATCAGTCTCAGAGGAAAGTGGTTATGCCATGGAGTCATGAAATTCAACAGGCAATTACCTTGTTACAGGCATGCCAACATCGCCATACGGACAGCTTGCCCTGTCCGGCCAGGGGGGATGAACCTGGCGCAGTAGGCACTTGTGCAGAAAAAATCATGCCGTCGATTATCCTGCTTAATGCGTTTGCGGATGTACTTCCGCAGCATCAGGAATTACATCGTCTTGGTATGGTGCTGGAGGCCCAAGGCTTGATCAAGAAATTGACTCAAGGGGAGAGCTATAGTCAAAGCGCACTGGCGTATTTACGTGCGCAAATCGAACCCTAGCAGCCACTATTAATATCCATGCTATGTGGATGAATAGTTCGAATATTTCATCGATATATTCGGGTTGCCTCTATATTTGCTGCCGAAGTTGACTTGATTGAGTGCTCATAATTGACGTATTTATTAAAATTCAATAGATACTTCGTTAACTATTCCGACGCGAATTCATAGGGCCCTACGCATGCTTGGGGTGGCGCTATCAAACACGTCAGGGTTACGCTGTTAAAACAACCCCCGCATTCTACGGGGGGTTTTACTTTTACTGTTGCAGCAATGCAATACTGTGGCAGATCTCGTGTTCGATATCGCCCTCTGTCCAGGTAGTTAGCTGTGAAGAGAACGGTTCGAAGGCATAGATCCCCCGGTAGCCCAAACGTTCCAGGTTTTGTACCTGGGCTACGCTTGCCAACCGATCTTTATCGCTCAGCATAATGCGTTCTTCATCGCTCAATGCGCCTTTGATGAGCGGATCCTCAACGCCAGAGAGATGCACCAAACCAATCTGCTCAACCCGGATCTGAGCATCAAACTCCGGTTGTGCTACGTCGCTCAGATAGTGGTGGAACGTATCCAGCACGATCTTATAAGGTGCGCCAGAATCACGAATGATTGCCTGTGCCAGCAAGGAAGAACGCAGTGAACTTATGCCAAACCCCAATGGTTCCACGTAGCCCTCAACGCCATACTGCTTGAATAGCGGAGCGAGTAGCCGCAGTGCAGCCAGCGTATCTTCCCTTTTTTGCGATTCACTACGCCGGTCGCTCGCGTTGCAATGTGGGCACATCACCACCGCCTTGCTATGGATAGCTTTCGCCTGAACCAGCAACGCTTCAGCGTTTTTCAGCAGTGCTGCTTGATCTTCCAGCAGGTTGAACATTCCCAGCGCATTGATGGTGACGATCTCAATGCCGAACTCTTCGGCCAGCGCGTTTAACTGCTCGTTGCTCAGGTTGTCGGCCACTTTGCCACCCGACATATCGTTGCGCAGTTCGACCTTGCTTAACCCACATCTTTTCACCAGGCGGAAGAAGTTCTCCAGCGTGAGATTGGGGGCGATCTTACGGTTGATACAAAAACGTTCCAATGCAATGGCCATGATGCATCACTCCTGGGTTTGTCGGCTTTAGGCTTTGCCATCTTCTACCGTGACGATTTCAGATAGCGGTTGGCGATAGCGTTTTGCCATCACGACGTCTTCCATTCTTTCCAGTGAAACGCCCTTGGTTTCTGGAATAAAGCGGGCAATAAACCAATAGCTGAACAGGCAGCAGGCGGCAAACACCCACATTGGGAACGCCCCGTGGAAGGTGGAGAACAGATAAGGTTGGTCATTGATCATCGGGAAGCTCTGGGCCACGACGAAGTTGGCCAGCCACATACAGCCAACGGCAATGCTCATCCCTTGTGAACGCATGCGGTTGGGGAAAATTTCGGAGACCAGCACCCAGGCACCTACACCCCATGACATGGCGTAGAACACCATAAAGAACAGCATGCCAAACAGCGCGAAGTAGCCGGTTGCCTGGGTATACAAGGCATAAGAGGTGATCAGCAGGCCAACGATGGTGCCCAGGGTGCCCCAGCGCATAAGTGGGATACGGCCTATGCGATCCATCAGCATGGCGCCGATCACCGAGCCGACCAGTTGCAATACGCCGATCCAGATGGTCTGGAACAGGGCTTCTTGCGCGTTTTCGGTCACGGTTTTAAGCACCACCGGGGCGTAGTACATCATGACGTTAACCCCCGTCACCTGTTGCAGCATGGCGATCATACAGCCGACAAACAAGATGAAGCGTACGCGTACGTCGCCATAATTCAGCTTTTGCTTACGGTGCTGCTCGTCCTGGCGAAGCGACTCCTTGATTTCTCTTAACACGCTTTTAGCATGCTCAGCATTTGAAACGCGGGTCAACATGGCTAAAGCCTGATCGTCGCGGCCTACCATTACGCTCCAGCGTGGTGATTCGGGGATGACAAAGACCAAGGCGGTGAACAGCAGGCAGGGGATCACCTCTGAGCCAATCATCCAGCGCCAACCCATCTCCACCAGCCAGGCTTCACTGGCATAGCTGGCAATCTTGAAGTTAACGTAAAAAATCACGATCTGACCGAACACGATGGCGAACTGCTGCATGCTGAGCGCCCGGCCCCGCATATCCTTCGGTGAGACTTCTGACATGTACATAGGGGATACCGTTGCGGCCAGCCCGACGGCCAGACCCCCGATGATGCGATAGATAACAAACCAGGTGAAGGTGGTAGCCAGAGCGGCACCGACTGCAGAGACGGTAAACAGGAAGGCGGCGACCACCAGGGCCTTTTTACGCCCATAGCGCCCGGCCAGCGGCCCAGCGCCGAAGGCACCGACCACGCAGCCGATCACCACGTTGGACACTGCCCAGCCGGTTTCTGCCGGGCTGAGGTCAAAGTAGGTTTTAAGGGCTTCGATCGCACCAGAAATCACGGCGGTGTCATAACCAAACAGAATGCCGCCGAGTGCTGCAATCCCGCAGATACGCAGAATATACCCAGTATTGTGTTTACGCTGATGTGACATATGTTGCTCCGATTTTTATCCTGGCTTCTGCCTACTTAAGTGACTTGTAGGGTGTAGGGAGGCAGAAGGGTGAACCGTGCCTGTCATCAAGGCGGTGTTTTTCAGTGGGCCTTTGGCAGACAAGAACATTTATTTCATATTTAGTGAATAATGAAATATTGATTTTTAGATCCAGTTCAAAAAATTGAGCATAAATAGGGCAAATGTTCTCATCGTTTTGCATAGCAGATTGGAAAATTGACTCGCACAAGCGGGAAAGCGTATCTGTATAAAAAATAGGGATTACTGCGTAAAGCCACGCAGCTAGCGGATCGCGGATAGCATCGTTCGTCACCACCCGCTCAGCCTACGGACATGGTAAATTTGCGATCGGCGGCACTAAAAACAAATTTTCTAAAAACTTTTATTTGAAACTTTTTTTTCAATGGAATAGAATTTGATTCATCTGGTCAGGATTTAATCTGCCTGTGGGCCGTACTCTTGCAGGCGGCACGATGAACGTCACGGTATGCGGGAATGCTTCAACCGGTGGCGATAGCGGACTTAAAAGAGGGTGAAACATGAAAACCGTGGGTAACTTTATTGGTGGGCAGGTTTGCCTGAGCAGCAGTAACCAAACCGTCGACGTGCACAATCCGGCCAGCGGTCAGGTTGAACGCCGTGTGACGCAGAGCACCGCCGCCGAGGTGAAACAGGCTATTGATGTCGCCCATCAGGCATTTACCGACTGGGCGCGTACCACGCCGCTGCGCCGGGCGCGTATCATGTTCAATTTCAAAGCATTGCTAGAGCAGCACCGCGAAGAGTTGGCGCAACTGATCGTCAGTGAACATGGCAAAGTCTATTCCGACGCGCTGGGTGAATTGACCCGTGGCATGGAGGTGGTGGAGTTTGCCTGCGGTATTCCGCACCTGCTCAAAGGAGAATACTCACCGGATGTAGGCACCGGCGTGGACAGTTTCTCGCTGATGCAGCCGCTGGGCGTAGTGGCCGGGATCACACCGTTCAACTTCCCGGCTATGGTGCCGATGTGGATGTTCCCTATCGCGCTGGCCTGTGGCAATACCTTCGTACTGAAGCCTCCGGCGTTGGTGCCTTCTGCCTCCGTGCGTCTGGCAGAACTGTTGAAAGAGGCGGGCTTGCCGGATGGGGTATTCAACGTCGTGCATTGCGGCAATGAAGAGGCCTCGCAGCTGTGCACCGATCCACGGATTCAGGCGGTGAGCTTTGTTGGCTCATCCACGGTTGCAGAGCATATTTACACCACCGCCAGCGCACATGGCAAACGTGTACAGGCCTTTGGGGCCGCCAAAAATCAGGCTATCGTTATGCCGGATGCGGATCTGGATGCCACGGTCAATGCGCTGATGGGAGGGGCATTTGGCTCGGCCGGTGAACGTTGCATGGCGCTGCCAGTGGCCGTCGTGGTTGGTGATAGCACCGCAGATAAACTGATTGCCAAACTCAAACCGCTGATCGCCCAACTGCGGGTTGGCCCCGGCATGCAGCAAGGCGGCGAGGAAAATGAAATGGGGCCGTTGGTCTCATCCGCCCATCAGAAAAAAGTGCTGGGATACATTGATATTGGCGTTAAAGAGGGCGCAACGCTGGTGGTCGATGGCCGCGATTATCAGGTGCCGGGTTATCCAGAGGGTTACTACGTGGGCGGTACCCTGTTCGATAACGTCCAGCCGGATATGCGTATCTATCGCGAAGAGATCTTTGGGCCGGTATTGGGCATTGTACGGGTCGCCGATTACCAAACGGCCATCGATACGGTGAACAGCCACGAGTTTGGTAACGGCAGCGCCATTTTCACCAATAATGGCCACTATGCTCGCCAGTTTGTGCATGAGGTTCAGGCGGGGATGGTGGGGGTTAACGTGCCGGTACCGGTACCGATGGCTTTCCACAGCTTTGGCGGTTGGAAACGTTCGGTATTCGGTGCGCTTAACGTACATGGTACGGATGGCGTGCGATTCTATACCCGCATGAAGACGGCCACCGCACGTTGGCCAACCGGCCAGCAAACGGTATCCGAATACAGTATGCCAACGCTGGGCTAAACCGCAGCCAGGTATGCCGAGGCCGTTATTCCACCGGGATAGCGGCCGCTGTTGCTGGTATCAATGTATTGCAGCCACACTCACAAGCACGGGATTTAAGGAGCATTATCATGTCATCATTACTTGCGAAATGTCAGCAACCGGATGCACAGGGACGTATTCAGTCCGTCACCCCGGAAAATGCCGGTTGGCGTTTTGTCGGGTTTGAGGTCTATCGGTTAGCGGCCGGGCAGTCGTTGCGGTTGGAGAGTGGCGATAAGGAGCTTTGCCTGGTGCTGGTCGCGGGTATTGCCTCTGTGGCAACGCAACGAGCGGAGTATCCACACATTGGTAAGCGGATGAGCCCGTTTGAGCGTACGCCACCTTATTCCGTTTATGTTCCGCACCACGACCAGGTTGAAGTCCGGGCAGAAACCGATCTGGAACTGGCGGTATGCAGCGCACCGGGTAACGGGCATCTGCCTTCACGCTTGATCACCCCGGCAGACGTCGGCGTGGAGCGGCGGGGTAAAGGCCGTAACCAACGGCTGGTACACAATATTCTGCCTGATAGCCAACCGGCTGACAGCCTACTGGTGGTTGAGGTCTATACCGACGAAGGCAATACCAGCTCCTACCCAAGTCATAAGCACGACCAGGAAAACTCGCCGGACGAAACCTACCTGGAAGAAACCTATTACCACCGTCTTAACCCTGAACAGGGGTTCTGCCTGCAACGCGTCTATACCGACGATCGTTCGCTGGATGAGTGTATGCCGGTCTATAACCGCGACGTGGTGAAAGTACCGCGCGGTTACCATCCGGTGGCAACCCTGGCCGGATATGACAGCTATTATCTCAACGTGATGGCGGGGCCGGTACGCCTGTGGAAGTTCACCTGGGAAAAAGATCACGCCTGGATCAACAGCGAAAGCTATTGATACTGACAAGGTAGGGGCGCGGCTGCGCCCGTTTAACCGTACCTTTTCGAATATTACAGCTCTTTGGCGTTATTCAGCGCCAATGATACCGCTAGCGTCTGTGCCAGGCACATGGAGGCCACCTGCGAGCGGAACCCATCTACCTGTGCTTCACGCACTACAAAACAGACATCGCTGAAGGCGGCCAGCGGGCTGACCTGGCTGTCGGTAATGGCGATGAGCTGTGCGCCCTGCTTGGCACCCAACTCCACCAGTTCTACCGCTTCTTTGGCATAAGGCGAATAGCTGATGGCGATCACTACGTCCTTGGGCTTCACCATGCTGAGCTGTTCGGTAAACATCCCGCCTAACCCGTCGATCAGGAAGGCGCGCCTTTCGAGGTGGCGCAGGGCATAGGTGAGATAAGAAGCCACGCTGAATGAGCGGCGCAGGCCGATCACGTAGATATTTTCCGCGTTATTCAGCAGCTCTACCGCCCGATCCAACTGCTCGGCACTGGTTTGCATCGCCAACTGTTGCAACGCCTGCGAGTTGACCATCGTAAACACGTTAAGGATTTCTGCCGGTTTTTCCGGGGCAACGCTGTCGTCGGTAGAGGTTTGGCGGAACAGGCGTGCGCGCTCGGTATAGTTCACCGTTTCTTCCATCAGATGCTGGCGGAAGACCTGCTTCATTTCGTTGAAACCGCTGAAGCCAAAGGCGTTGGCGAAACGGATCAGGGTAGAAGGCGGCACACTGGCCTGTGCGGCGATGGAGGCAACGGTATCGAAAGCAATGCTGTTACTGTTATCCAGGATGTAGCGTGCTACCTGTTTCAAGCGCTTGCTCAGCGTTTCATAACGGCGGCGGATTTCGTCCTGTAACAGCGAAAGTTGAGTTGGGTTAGTCATCCATTCGGCTCGCAGTATTGGCTGAGGCGTATTGGTTTATACGCTGAAAATATTGTCCGGTTATTCTAACAGATGGAGTGGACATTTCATTTCTACAAAAAGCGATTTATTTCGTCGCCAGTTGCGTTACTTCACAGAAAATGGGCAAAAAAATCCCCTTAAAGCAGCGAAAATCACTTTAAGGGGGAGGTTCGTTAACCACGCCAGCTTAACTACGGCTGGTTTTACTCGCAGGCTGCGGGCGATATTGCCGCCAGAAACCGATCAGCGTCAGGTATTTCTGTTTCACCTGTTCGACCAGCCCGGCGTCATCGATCTCACCTTGTAGCCAAAGGCGTGAAGAAGTGCCAAAAATGGTACGGCCAACCGCGAAGCCTTTTACCCAGTGGGCATCTGCGGCTGCGGCGAACCCGGCTTTCAGCGTTTCCTGTGGGGAGTCTAGCCCGAGGATTAGCACCCCGCGGCAGAATGGGTCGTGAGTTTCAATCAATTCACCCACTTTTTGCCAGTTGGCGGCACTAAGCGGCGGCAATTTCCACCAGTCTGGCAGAACGCCCAACCGGTAGAAATGTTCCATCACCTGTAGATAGTTGCTCTCGTCTTTGTCGGCATGACCTTCTGGCAAAATGACTTCCAGCAGCAGCTCATGGCCCGATTTGCAGCAACCACGATACACGTCAACGATCAGCTCATCCTGCTCGCGGCGCAGCGCTTCGGCATCCTGTGGATGATAAAACACCAGGCATTTGACCACGTGCTCTTGGGGCCAGTCGATCAGCTGCGAGCCAATATTACCGTGCTCCAACCGCAAAGGGCGGGAGCTTGGCAACTCCACCGGGCGGCCAATCCACCAGCCCTGGCCAGTAATGGCATTCAACGCCGCCTGGCCGTAGGTCGTATCAGCCAGAATGCCGCTGTTGCCGTGTAGCCCCGCCTCGGTTGCCGCAGCCTGTGCGGCAGCCAACAGCAACGTTTTTAACTGTGGGATCCGCTCTGTACTCACTCCCGCCTCTCGCGCCATCTCTGCCAACTGCTTGCGGTGATCAAAAGCGAATACGCACAGTTCAGGCCATTGCTGTTTGCGCGTGGTAACGCGGTGCAGGTGGTTCAGCCGGGCATCCAGATCCGGGCGTTTCACCTCTTGTTCGCGTTGCAGGTAATCGTCCAGCTCCAGCTTGGTCGGCATTGCCGGGGCGCAGCCGTGGCGTGACACTACCAGCGCACCGCAGGCATTGGCGTAACGGCAGGCCTGATCCCAACCCTCATCATTAAGATAGCCACGTAGCAGGCCAGACATAAAGGCATCACCCGCGCCGAGCACGTTCAAAACGTCAACGCGAACGCCTGAATGCAGTTTGACTTGTTGCCAATCTGTGGGGATATCCCCTTCAAATACCGAGCATCCCTGCGCCCCTCGCTTGCACACCAACGTGGCCTGGGTGACCTTACGGACGTTTTGCAGCGCGACCAGCGTATCGGTACTGCCGCCAGCGATATGGAACTCTTCTTCAGTCCCCACGATGAGATTGAAATGGTGCAGAACTTCCTGCAACTCGCGGGTCACCTTTTCTGATTCGATAAAGCGGGTCTCGCCATCGCCTAACGAGGTCAACCCCCACAGCACTGGCCGATAATCGATATCCAATGCGGTACGCAGCCCGTGGCGGTGGGCGTATTCCAACGCTTTGAGCACCGCAGCGCGCGTTTTGGGGTGGGAAAGGTGAGTGCCGGTGATCGCCAAAGCCCGTGATGATGCGATGTAATTTTCATCGATATCCTCGGGTGTCAGCGCCATGTCGGCACAGTTTTCACGGTAGAAAATCAGCGGGAAGGTTTCCTGATCCTTGATGCCCAGGATCACCAGGCCGGTGAGGCGCTGTTTATCGGTGATCAGACTCTGCGTGTCCGCGCCGACGCGCTGGAGTTCTTCACGCAGAAAGCGGCCCATGTGCTCATCCCCTACGCGAGCCAGCATGCCGGATTTTAACCCTTGGATTGCGGTGCCATAGGCCACGTTGCCGGAGGAACCGCCAAGATATTTGGAGAATGAGCTGGCATCTTCCAGGCGTGCGCCGATTTGTTGAGCATAGAAATCGACAGCGATGCGCCCGAGGCAAATGACATCAAGCTGCTTTTGTTGTGTGGCCATACCCGTTTCCTTCTGTCATTAAGCAAAACCGATTGCGACCCGGTAAAGGAGCTAAGTAGGAAGCATGGCTCGAAGTATGAGGAATAAAAATTTCAATTTCAATATGAACTGAAATTTACACCCCGAAAATGTGATGCATTTAAAAGCAGCTTACACCGGGTAGCCTGCCGAATCGGCACATTATTATTGATAGAACAATCCCTTGCTGAAATGGCCTGCACAAGCGAGTGCCACCTTGATGGCTGCTGGTTCGATCGGCGAGTGGGCGCATCGATCGAAAGAGAGTCATGATGAATTTTTACTTAATCAATTGAATTATATAAATAACTGTAACCTGGGTGGTTTGGTAATATGCGATCTTTATCGCAAAATGAAATGTTTTTTCTGTATTGATATTTTATGAAAAATATATTTGTTTATAATCAATGCACGTTTCAAACCGCTTATTGCATGAGCAGTGTGTAACAACCCAGACAAGATTATCACTGCTTTTGTGTAACGAAAGTCAGTGCTACGCCACCGGATACGCTTGCCTGCTCGCAAACCACCATCTGCAGCAGGCTCGGGATAACGCCAAATGAAAGGGTGAGTAAAATGGGTAAGATCAAGTTGACCATGGCACAGGCGTTGGTCAGATTTCTCGACAACCAGTACCTGCTGGTAGACGGTGTCGAAACCAAATTCGTAAAGGGTATCTTCGCCATTTTCGGCCACGGTAACGTACTCGGCCTGGGGCAGGCCCTGGAGCAAGACTGTGGCGATCTGGTGGTGCATCAGGGGCGCAACGAACAGGGGATGGCGCATGCCGCTACCGGGTTTGCCAAGCAGAAGCTACGCCAGCAGATCTACGCCTGTACTTCTTCCATCGGCCCCGGCGCGGCCAATATGATCACTGCTGCGGCCACTGCCACGGCTAACCGCATTCCTTTGCTGCTGCTGCCGGGCGATGTGTACGCCTCTCGCCAGCCCGATCCGGTATTGCAACAGATCGAACAATCCTACGATTTAAGCATCAGCACCAACGACGCATTTCGCGCCGTCAGTAAATATTGGGATCGCATTGTGCGCCCGGAACAGCTGATGAGCGCCTGCATTAATGCCATGCGCGTACTGACCGATCCGGCAGAAACCGGTGCCGTCACGCTTTGCCTGCCGCAGGACGTTCAGGGCGAAGCCTACGATTACCCAGACTATTTCTTCCACAAACGGTTGCATCGCCTTGAGCGCCGTCCGGCCAGTCAAGAATCTCTGGCAGAGGCTTTGGCGTTGCTGGTGGGTAAACGCAAACCGTTGATAATCTGCGGTGGCGGGATGAAATATTCGCAGGCTGGGCAGGCGTTGCAGCAGTTTGCTGAACGCTTCCATATTCCGTTTGCCGAAACTCAGGCTGGTAAAGGTACGGTGCTTTCCGCTCATCCTTATAATGTGGGGGGCATCGGTGAAACCGGCTGTCTGGCGGCCAACACGCTGGCGAAGCAGGCAGACCTGGTGATCGGCATCGGCACCCGTTACAGCGATTTCACCACCTCGTCCAAATGGCTATTCCAAAATCCGGATGTGGCCTTCCTTAACATCAACGTCAGCGCGTTTGATGCCGGCAAGCTGGACGGTCTGCAAGTCTTGGCGGATGCCCGTACGGCTCTGGCCTCTCTCAGTCCGTTGTTGGCTCAGGCGGATTATCGTGCCGATTGGCAAGACGCTATCAGCAAGGCGCTTGGCGAACAGCAAAAAGAGACCGAGCGTGTCTATCAAGTGACCTATACCGGCGAAGGCTTTGTACCGGAAATCGACGACAGCCTCGATCGTGAACAGGTGTTTGCCGAGTTTATCGAAAAAACCGACTCCGTATTAACCCAAAGCCGAGTGCTGGGGGTGCTGAATGAGCATTTACCGCAGGACAGCGTCATCGTTGCCGCCGCTGGCAGTTTGCCGGGCGATTTGCAGCGTGTCTGGCAAAACCGGGGTGAGCACGGCTATCACGTGGAATACGGCTACTCCTGTATGGGCTATGAGGTTAACGCCGCGTTAGGCGTCAAGCTTGCGGAGCCACAGCGCGAAGTTTACGCCATGGTGGGGGATGGGGCGTTCATGATGCTGCATTCCGAGCTGGTCACCTCGATCCAGGAAGGCTGCAAAATCAACGTGGTGCTGTTCGACAACATGACCAACGGCTGCATCAATAACCTGCAGATAGAGCACGGCATGGGGAGCTACACCACCGAGTTCCGCTTCCGTAATCCGCAAGGCGGCAAACTGGATGGCAAGCTCGTTCCGGTCAACTTTGCCATGTTGGCAGCGGCCTATGGTTGCAAAACCTACAGCATAACCACCGAACAACAGCTGATCGAAGCGCTGGCAGATGCCCGCAAGCAACAGGTTTCTACCCTGCTGGATATCAAAGTGCTGCCGAAAACCATGGTGCACAAATATCTCAGTTGGTGGCGCGTGGGCGGTGCCCAGGTGGCCGAAAGTGAAAAAATTATCGCCGTCGCCCGCCAGCTGCAAGAGAACATCGATAAAGCCCGCGACTACTGATAACGCAATGCCTTGGCAATCGTAGCTGCGGTGGAGAACGCCGCGCTCACATAAACAATCGGATCTACCTCAGACCTTGCGTCTGCCGTTTACAGTCCATGAGGATAACGAAAATGACATTGAACATTGGGGTTATTGGTACCGGCGCTATCGGTAGGGATCATATTCGCCGTTGTAGCCAGGTGTTGCAGGGCAGCCGCGTGGTTGCGGTGAATGACATTAACCGAGACAGTGCGGCCAAGGTGGTCAGCGAACTGAAACTGGACGCCAAGGTTTATGACAATGCCCACGATCTGATCAATTCCACAGACGTCCAGGCGGTGCTGGTTACGTCATGGGGGCCGAGCCATGAAGAGTTTGTGCTGGCCGCCATTGCTGCGGGCAAACCGGTGTTTTGCGAGAAACCGCTGGCGGTCACGGCACAAGGCTGCAAGAACATCGTGGATGCTGAAGCCAAGCATGGCAAACGCCTGGTACAGGTCGGCTTTATGCGCCCTTACGATCAGGGCTATCGGGCGCTGAAACAGGTGCTGACCAGCGGCCAGATCGGCGAGCCGCTGATGCTGCACTGTGCCCACCGCAACCCAAGAGTCGGTGAAGCCTACACCACGGATATGGCCATAACCGATACGCTCATTCACGAGTTAGACGTGCTGCGTTGGCTGTTGGACGATGATTACGTTTCGGTACAGGTGGTGTTCCCACGCAAGAGCAGTAAAGCCCTGCCACATTTGAGAGATCCGCAAATTGTGTTGATGGAAACGGCCAAGGGCACCCGTATTGACGTTGAAATCTTTGTTAACTGCCAATACGGCTACGACATTCAGTGTGAGGTGGTGGGGGAGACCGGCATCGCCAAGCTGCCAGAACCTTCCGCGGTGCAAATGCGCAGCGGTGCCAAACTGTCCACCGAGATCCTGGTTGACTGGAAAGACCGCTTTATCGGTGCTTATGACGTTGAGCTGCAAGCCTTTATCAATGACGTCCTGGCCGGCAAGCTCACCGGACCTTCTGCTTGGGATGGCTTTGCGGCTGCGGTGGCGGCAGATGCCTGTATCGCCGCGCAGAACAGCGGTGAAGTGGTGCCAGTGACCTTGCCCGCTCGCCCTGGCTTCTATGGCAAATAAGCCCGTAGCTACCGCATTCATGCTCTGAAGGAGGCGACCATGAAAATCGCTTTTGACGTCGATGTGATTAAAGATTTGGGCATTACCAAGATGGTGGAGCAGGTGGCTGACTGGGGCTATAAGTACATTGAGCAGTCACCGCACCCGCAGATCAACCCATTCTATAAACATCCAAAAGCCGGTCGTGACGTTTTGGCGGAATATCAACGGGTGCTGAAAGCCACCGGGGTGGAGATCTCCTCCTTTATCGTGGTGTATCGCTGGTCTGGCCCTGGGGAAGACCGCCGTCGGGCGGCGGTCAAGAACTGGCGGCGGATGATCGAAATCGCGGTGGAGATGGGGGTTCAGGTGATCAACACCGAGCTGGCGGGCAACCCGAACGAGCCGGAGATTTGCGAAGAGCTGTGGTATCAATCGATGGAGGAGCTTCTGCCGATTATCGAACGTGAAGGCATTCGCATGGAAATTCAGTCCCATCCGTGGGACTTCTGCGAGCTTAGCAATGAAACCGCCGACATGGTGAAATCGTTGCGCAGCGACAATGTGACCTATCTCTACAGCGTTCCCCATACCTTCTATTACGACCAAGGGCGCGGCGATATCGGTAATATGCTGCGCTATGCCGGGAGCGATCTTTCCCACGTGTTGATTGCCGATACCATGAATCACACCCGCCCCTGCCGGTATATCGTCAATCCGCCGGGTGTCGATGCGGCGGTGCACCAACATATGGCAATTGGCGAAGGGGAAGTGGACTTCGCGACCCTGTTCCAAACCCTGCGCGATATGGAATTTGCCAGCCGTACCTTCAAGGTCGGTGGGGAGTCCATCATCTGTACCTCGCTGTTCGGCTACCCGGAGAGAATGCCTGCCCAGGCGGTCGCTACCAGGGAGCGCATCGAAAAAGAGCTTTTGGGTAAATAACATTCCTGGCCAGGCCGGCTGGGAAGATAGCCGGTAAGTGCCTACATGACTGAGGCTGAAAATGAACAAAGACCACGTAAAGCTGGCAATCGCCCCGATTGGCTGGACGAATGACGATATGCCGGAGTTAGGCAACGAGAATACGTTCCAGCAGTGCGTCAGCGAAATGGCGCTGGCCGGGTTCACCGGCAGCGAAGTGGGCAGCAAATACCCGCGCGATCCCAAGGTGCTGAAACCGATGCTGGATATCCGCGGGATCCAGATCTGTAATGCCTGGTTCAGCACGTTTTTTGCCGATGGGCTGAAGGAAAAGACCATCGATGAATTTGTTAACCACATGAATTTCCTGCATGCGATGGGGGCTAAAGTGATTGGCTGCTCCGAACAAAGCAAGAGCATTCAAGGCACCATCAAGGCGGTATTTGAAGAGAAGCCCTATTTCAGCGATGAAGAGTGGCTGCGGGTGGCGCGGGGGTATAACGAGCTGGCGAAAATTGCTGCCGGAAAGGGGATGCAGGTCTGCCTTCACCATCATATGGGCACGGGCATCCAGACCACCGAAGAGATAGACCGCTATATGAGCATGGTGAACGACGATGTTTACCTGCTGTTTGATACCGGACATGCCTATTACTCCGAAGGCAGCCAACAGGCGATGTTGGCGATCCTGGAGAAATACCTGCCGCGCATCAACCATGTGCATTTGAAAGACGTGCGTGACGAGGTGGTGGCAGAGGTTAAGGCCAAGCGCCTGAGCTTCCTGGATGGGGTGAAAAAAGGCACCTTCACCGTGCCGGGGGATGGCGTGATCGATTTTCGGCCGATATTCAAGCTGTTGGATGAGCGTGGCTATAAGGGATGGATGGTGGTGGAGGCCGAGCAGGATCCGGCGCTGGCCAATCCTTTTGAATACGCTGTGAAAGCACGCCGCTATATTCGCGAAACGGCCGGGCTTTAAGTTAGTTATTGGTTTGCTGAGTCTAACTGGTGGGGCGTTGGTATTAGCGTCCCACCTACAAAGCAGTTCTGATTACGGGGTTTTAAACCGAGCCATATGATAAGCATCCACCAACTCGCCATCGCGCATGGCAAAGCGGCGGCTGGTGCCTTCAATCTCAAAACCGAACTTACGGTACAGCGCAATCGCACCCTGATTGTCGGTGTACACCGTGAGCTCGATGCGCTCAATGCCTGCCCAGTTGTCGCAGATATCGATCATCGCCTTCATCAGCGCGCTGCCAACGCCTTTGCCGTGGTAACCGGCATCCACGCTAATGCCAATAGTGGCTACATGGCGGCGGCGTACCCGCTGGTTGAGTTCCACGAACAACTGCCCCACCACGCGATCGTCAATGCAGGCCACCATGTTGTAGGTTCCGGGTTGCACATTAGCAATACGTTGCTGCCACATGGCTTTTGACGGTAGCGGTAGTTGTAGAGTGTCACGGTAAACGGCTGGGTGGGAATATAGCTGGTGCAAGGCTTCAGCATCGTTACTTTCCACGTGACGAACTACAATCTCGCTCATTTTTTCCTCTCTTTCGCGTTTACCGTTTGAATAACCTCCCAAATTATCCGTTTACTCCCCTGAGTCAATATAATTTCCCATTGGTCAAAAAAACGCTTTACAGGTGCGAATGATAATGATTATTATTGTCATGCGTTCAGAGAGAGTATCAACCTTTGATACTGTTTGCTGAAGGCACGACATTGCTCACATTGCTTCCAGTGTTTACTTAGCCAGCTCGGGTGCTGGCTTTTTTTTTGCCCAAATTCAGCGGTTAACCCATCCCACAAATCCTTTGCTACTTGCTGCCAAACTCCACCTAATTTTTTGAACAGAGGGGTGAGATTTTTGCGCTTTCATATTCCTCCGTCAGGTCTAGACTGTAGAAAACGTTGAGGAGAGTTGAATATGATTTATTTACGTAAGGCACAAGATCGCGGTCATGCCAATCATGGTTGGCTCGACAGCTGGCACACTTTCTCATTTGCTGACTATTATGATCCCGACTTTATGGGGTTCTCGGCGCTGCGGGTGATCAACGAAGACGTGATTGATGCAGGCCAGGGGTTCGGTACTCATCCCCATAAAGACATGGAAATCCTGACCTACGTGCTGAGCGGCACGGTAGAGCATCAGGACAGCATGGGCAACAAAGAACAGATCAATGCTGGTGAGTTCCAGATCATGAGTGCAGGGACCGGTGTGCGTCACTCCGAGTACAATGCCAATAGCGATCGGCCGTTGCATCTCTACCAGATCTGGATTATTCCGGATCAGGTTGGGCTGGAGCCACGTTATGAGCAGCGGATGTTTGATGCGCCTCAGGGCCGCCAGTTGGTGCTGTCGCCAGATGCCCGTGAAGGTTCGCTGAAGGTATTCCAGGATATGACGTTGTCTCGCTGGGCGCTGAAGAAAGACGAGCAATCCGTTTATCCAATCCAGGCAGAACGCCGCGTTTGGATCCAGGTGGTGCATGGCAATGTCTCTATCAATGGCCACAAAGCGGGTATTAGCGATGCTTTTGCCATCTGGGATGAGACAGCGCTGTCTATCCATGCCGATGAAGACAGCGAGATTTTACTGTTCGATCTGCCACCAGTGTGATGACAGAATAATGGCAAGGGCTCGGTGCAATACCGGGCCCTTTTTTGTGTCTGCTGGCCGGATAACCAACAATATCGGAAAGGCGTTTTATTTGCTAAAATGGCCGCCCATTCACGGTTAGCCAGTTCAGTGATAATGAAGAAAAAACGGCCGGTGCTTCAAGATGTTGCAGATCAGGTTGGCGTCACCAAAATGACGGTGAGCCGCTATTTGCGCAATCCCGATCAGGTTTCTGCCGCTTTACAGCAAAAAATTGCGGTAGCGCTGGACGAACTTGGCTACATTCCCAATCGCGCCCCGGATATCCTTTCCAATGCGACCAGCCGGGCGATCGGCGTGTTGCTGCCGTCGCTGACTAACCAGGTATTTGCCGAAGTGTTGCGGGGTATCGAAAGCGTTACCGATGCACACAACTATCAAACCATGCTGGCGCACTACGGCTATCTGCCGGAGCGTGAGGAAGAGCGTCTGACGTCGCTGTTTTCTTATAACATCGATGGGCTGATCCTGTCCGAACGCCACCATACCGCACGTACCCTGAAGATGATTGAAGTTGCAGGCATCCCGGTGGTGGAGCTGATGGACTGTGTCTCACCCTGTATCGATCTGGCGGTCGGGTTCAACAACTTTGAAGCGGCCCGCCAAATGACCCAGCAGATCATCGCTCGCGGCCATCGTCATGTGGTGTACTTTGGCGCGCGTCAGGATGAACGTACCATTATCAAACAGCAGGGCTACGAACAGGCTATGCGTGAGTCTGGTCTTGAAGCCTACAGCATCATGACCGCACGTTCTTCTTCCTATTCGGCCGGTGGTGAGATGTTGCGCGAGGCACAGCGCGATTATCCGCAGGTTGACAGTATCTTTTGTACCAACGATGACCTGGCGATCGGTGCGGCATTCGAGTGCCAGCGCCAGGGGCTATCTATCCCGCAGGATATGGCGATTGCCGGTTTCCACGGCCACGATATCGGCCAGGTGATGGTGCCAAAACTGGCGAGCGTGCTGACACCGCGTGAGCATATGGGGCAGATCGCCGCTGAGCGCCTGTTGGCACGGCTGCGTGGAGAGGTTGTTTCCCCACGTATGGTGGACGTGGGCTTCACCGTGGCACCCGGTGGCAGCATCTGAACCTGGGCGCAACCACCAGCGCCCAGCACGGCTAACTTACTGCTTTAGCGCTGCAACACAGCGGCCAACTACGCCTTCAACGTCGGTATCGATATCTACGCAAATCACATCTTTTTCGTCGGCCCCGGGCTCTTCTAATGCTTCAAACTGACTTTTTAGCAGCTCGGTGGGCATAAAATGCCCGGAGCGGGCTTGCAGACGGGCCAGGATCACCTCGAAGCTGCCTTTCAGATAGATAAACACCATATTGTCATTGTCTTTGCGTAGCAGATCGCGGTAGCGGCGCTTGAGCGCCGAGCAGACAATAATCCCGCTCTCGTTCTTGTGATTCAGGCTGTACGCCGCATCGTTGAGGCGTTGCAGCCAGGGTGCGCGGTCCTCGTCATTCAGCGGCTGGCCGCTAGCCATCTTCTGGATATTGGCGCGTGGATGCAGATCGTCGCCATCGATAAATTTTGCCTTGATTTCCCGTGCTACCGCCGCGCCAATCGTGGATTTGCCGCTGCCGGAGACGCCCATCAGGATGATGCTTTTTCCCGCCATAAGTTTGATCTCTATCTCAGAATGCGAATTTTGCTGGGTTACCTGGTTCCGGATCTTATCATGTTACCGGTATCATGATACGGGTAACAAATGGAGATGTGATTGTCATCACACAGCATAGAACAGGGAACATGCCCGGCGTTTTCATGTCGCCACGTGGCGGGCTGCAATCTGCATCCATTGGCTATACCACTGTACTCAGCTGCCTACTTAGACCACCAGGATAGGGTCGTACAATAAAACAAAGCACCTTCTTTCGCTGCCGTTGCGTAAAGAGGCCAAGTGATAAAAGGGTTGGAGAAAAATTATGCCACTAGTGATTGTTGCCATCGGCGTAGCCATGCTACTGCTGCTGATGATCCGCTTTAAGCTGAACGGCTTTATCTCGTTGATTCTGGTCGCTCTGGCGGTTGGTATCATGCAGGGAATGCCGGTAGACAAAGTAATTGGTTCCATCAAGGCCGGCGTGGGCGGAACGCTGGGCGGTCTGGCGCTGATCATGGGCTTTGGTGCCATGCTCGGTAAGCTGCTGGCGGACTGTGGCGGTGCGCAGAGGATTGCTACCACGCTGATCGACAAGTTCGGTAAACAGCATATCCAATGGGCCATCGTGCTGACTGGTTTTACCGTCGGTTTTGCTCTGTTCTACGAAGTGGGCTTCGTGCTGTTGCTGCCTTTGGTGTTTACCATTGCTGCCTCTGCGCGTATCCCGCTGCTGTATGTCGGTGTGCCGATGGCTGCGGCGCTGTCCGTTACCCACGGTTTTCTGCCGCCGCACCCAGGCCCAACGGCCATTGCTACCATTTTCCATGCGGACATGGGTAAAACCCTGCTGTATGGCACCTTGCTGGCAATCCCAACCGTGATCCTGGCAGGTCCGGTCTATGCCCGCTTCCTGAAAGGCATCGATAAGCCGGTTCCGGTCGGTTTATACAACCCAAAAACCTTTACCGAAGAAGAGATGCCAGGGTTTGGCGTCAGTGTAGCGACTGCACTGGTGCCGGTGATCCTGATGGCGTTGCGTGCCGTGGCGGAAATGGTGTTGCCAAAAGGCCACCCGATCTTGGCTTACGCCGAGTTCTTTGGTGACCCGGTAATGGCAACGCTGATCGCGGTGCTGATCGCCATCTTTACCTTCGGCCTGAACCGTGGCCGTACCATGGACGAAGTGATGGGCACCGTCAGTGACTCCATCAAAATCATCGCCATGATGCTGTTAATCATCGGTGGTGGCGGGGCGTTCAAACAGGTGCTGGTGGACAGCGGCATTGAGCAATATATCGCTGGCATCATGCATGGCAGCGACGTGTCACCGATCCTGATGGCCTGGTCAATTGCCGCAGTGCTGCGTATTGCACTGGGTTCCGCGACCGTAGCGGCAATCACCGCCGGGGGCATTGTGGCTCCGCTGATTGCCACCACCGGGGCCAGCCCGGAACTGATGGTTATCGCCGTCGGTTCGGGCAGCGTGATTTTCTCTCACGTTAACGACCCAGGCTTCTGGCTGTTCAAGGAGTATTTCAACCTGACCATTATGGAAACCATCAGGTCCTGGTCCGTGTTGGAAACCATCATTTCAGTCTGTGGCCTGATTGGCTGCCTGCTGTTGGCGATGGTGGTTTAAGTCTTAACGGTGGGGCGCAGCAATCTCTGCTGCGCCCTGACTGCTAAAGGTTCAGATAGGCCCGAACGCCGTCCAGGAACATCTGGGTGGACAGCATTACCAGAATCAACCCCATCAGTCGTTCCAGTGCACTCACCCCTTTGCTGCCCAGTAAGCGTAGGAACACGTTCGACATCAGCAGGATGGCCGCCGACAATCCCCAGGCAATCAGCAAGGCCACTACCAGATGCGAAATCTGGTTGGGGTACTGGTGTGAAAGCAACATCAAGGTTGCCAGAATCGACGGTCCGGCCACTAACGGAATGGCGAGCGGCACGAGGAAAGGTTCCTCTCCGGCGGAAAGATCGCTACCGCTGCCCTCCTGCGAAGGGAAAATCATCTTGATGGCGATCAGGAACAGGATAATCCCGCCGGAGATCGACACGGTTTCGGTGCGCAGGTTAAGGAACGCCAAAATATGTTCGCCCGCGAACAGGAAGATCAGCATCAATACCAAGGCTATCAGTAACTCGCGGATCACCACCGCCCGGCGACGGCGCGGTTCCAGGTGTTTCAGTACCGACATGAAAATCGGCAGGTTACCCAGCGGATCCATAATTAAAAACAGCAACACCGTTGCCGCAATCATTTCTGTCATCTAAGGCCTCAAAATCAGAAAAAACGGCGGGTATAAGCAGCATTGCTGAGAAATGCCCGTTTATCGAATAAATTCACTTTGCGCTCGCGCCGACATTTTGTAAGGTGGGTAGATATTGCACACAACATATAACTTAACTCTATCTCATATCCTTCCTGAAAGGGTATAGAGCATAGTCATCCTCCAAGGCAGGACAGTAAATATGAAAAACGTTGGTTTCATTGGTTGGCGTGGTATGGTCGGCTCGGTTCTCATGCAGCGCATGACTGAAGAGCGCGATTTTGACGCCATTCGCCCGGTATTCTTCTCCACTTCGCAGCTCGGTGCTGCCGCCCCGGCTTTCGGTGGCCAGCAGCAAGGCACGCTGCAAGATGCGTATGATGTCGAAGCATTAAGCGCTCTCGATATTATTATTACCTGCCAGGGCGGCGATTACACCAATGAAATCTATCCAAAGCTGCGGGCTACCGGCTGGCAGGGCTATTGGATCGATGCGGCCTCTTCTCTGCGTATGAAAGACGATGCGATTATCATCCTCGACCCGGTCAACCATGCGGTGATCCAGGAAGGGCTGAACAAAGGTATCAAGACCTTTGTTGGCGGTAACTGCACCGTCAGCCTGATGCTGATGTCGCTGGGCGGTCTGTTTGCCAACGACTTGGTGGAGTGGGCCTCTGTTGCCACCTATCAGGCTGCCTCTGGCGGCGGTGCGCGCCATATGCGTGAGCTGTTGACCCAGATGGGCATGCTGCATGCGGATGTGGCGAAGGAGTTGCAGAACCCGGCCTCGGCGATCCTGGACATCGAACGTAAAGTCACGGAGGCTACCCGTTCCGGTAAGCTGCCAACCGATAACTTTGGCGTTCCTCTGGCGGGCAGCCTGATCCCTTGGATCGACAAGCAACTGGATAACGGCCAAAGCCGCGAAGAGTGGAAAGGCCAGGCGGAAACCAACAAGATCCTCAGCACCTCAAGCATTATCCCAGTTGATGGTTTGTGCGTGCGCGTGGGCGCTTTGCGTTGTCACAGCCAGGCATTTACTCTGAAGCTGAAGAAAGACATCCCGCTGCCAGAAATCGAGCAACTGCTGGCCACGCACAACGACTGGGTACGGGTGATCCCGAACGACCGCGAACTGACCATGCGTGAGCTGACGCCTGCTGCCGTAACCGGTACTTTGAACACGCCAGTTGGCCGTCTGCGCAAGCTGAATATGGGGCCGGAATACCTCTCTGCCTTCACCGTTGGCGATCAGCTGTTGTGGGGCGCTGCCGAACCGCTGCGTCGCATGCTGCGTATCCTGCTGTAGGATATTGAGTTGCGTGGCATGAAGAATCACTAAGCTGCAAAAATCCCGATAGCCCGCTGAAAAGCGGGCTTTTTTATGTGGATAGCATGACCAAAACGCACATTTAGGTTATCCACAAGGCCGTACTTTGGGGACGTCGATAGGAGGCAACGTAATGCGGGGGCTGTGTGGCACCTGCCTGGCGGTATGTCATTGAAACAGCGTACCGATTCAAGCCCGCCGTGTTATTTCGTCAGCACCTTTTCTAATGCGGTAAGTGCGCATTGCTGATCAAGGTGTCCACCCGGTGCGCCGCCTACACCAATAGCGCCAACGACTTCTTCACCGCTTTTCACCGGTACGCCACCGGCCAGCAATAAAAATCCAGGGATATCACGCAGATTTTCTGCCCCGGCGTTGGTCTGGGCATTTTTCATCACATTTTCGGTAGGGTTTTTGGTGGTCAGCGCGGTAAATGCTTTCATCCGGCTGGCTTCCACCGTATGAGGACCTGCGTTATCCATCTTCTTGATAACCAGAGGAATGCCGGCGCGGTCTACAACGGTAACGGCAACATTGTAGTTATTGGCGCTACAGGCCTGGATAGCACTTTGCGCCAACTTATCAGCCAATTCGAGGGAGAGATTCTTTTCGGTCAGAATGCCACTGGCTGCACTGGTGAATGACAGCACACTGCTAAATAAAATGGCGCATGAGATTATACGTTTCATCTTGGTTTGCTCCTGAATAGACCTTTGGTGTAACAAAGAGAATAGAGGGTGTCATTGAAGCAATCTATTGTCTTGATTACCTACTTGGCTAGGTGTTTTTACTGAGTTGGGGGATATGCAGCCCTGTGAAAGGACTGGAGCGTTGTTTGATCTGACGTTCGGTGAGCCCCAACACTGCACGTTACTGCTATAACATTGAACTTCCTCAAGGCTGATCTCTTTCAGTCCTCCAATGCACTATTTTCCACATTTTGGGTCTCGATTGCTGTCGCAGTAAAGGCGATAGAGGCAAGGTGACGTCACGCCTGTCGTATATCAGACGCAGACAGCGAAGGTTGCCCGCTCCGTCGGTTTTTCGGCTAAAAATTTTCCTTGGTAATGCCACCGTGTTTTTAGCAGACATGGCTATGCTTATTAGGTGGATGAAAAGTTTTCCATCAATGGTGAAAATTCGCCTAAAAATTAAGCATAAAGAGCGAAACTGCGAGCATGAAGGCGATCGATTAATCAATAACCGACTGAAATCACGCTTTAGGTAGCAAATGAATTGCATGATAGGTGCAACGGCTGCTTTTTGTTCAGCGTAGCCTTTTAAAAGTCATGCTCTTAATCAAAGGAAGAATGCTATGCCTGTACTTCCCGAACGTGACGTGATCAATCAGCTCATCTCCGGTCACTATGCCGATCCCTTTTCCTTGCTTGGCATGCATGTAACCGAAAACGGCCTACAGATTTGTGCGCTGTTGCCGGATGCGGGCACCGTGTGGCTGGTAGAGAGTAAAACCGGTAACCGTCTGGTTCAGCTCAATTGCGATGACGCTCGTGGTTTTTTCAGCGCTCTCGTACCGCGTCGAAAAACCCCTTTCCGCTATCAGCTTGAAGTCAGCTGGCGCGACCATCAACAACTGCTCGAAGACCCTTACCGTTTTGGCACCCTGCTGCAGGATATTGACAGCTGGCTGCTGGCCGAGGGCACCCATCTGCGGCCTTATGAGCGGCTGGGGGCGCATCCTGGCTCGTTGGATAATGTGGATGGGGTCAGCTTTGCCGTTTGGGCACCGAATGCCCAACGTGTATCGGTAGTGGGGGAGTTCAACTTTTGGGATGGACGGCGTCATCCCATGCGCCTGCGTAGAGAGAACGGGATTTGGGAGCTGTTTTTACCGGGCGTGAAGGCCGGGCAGCTGTATAAATACGAGATTATCGATTGTTACGGCAACGTGCAGCTGAAAGCCGATCCTTATGCTTTCGAAGCGCAGATGCGACCGGAAACGGCCTCGTTGATCACACCGCTGCCTGCGGTGGTGGAAAACACGCCGGAAAGGCAGCGGGCCAATGACTTTGACCGTCCGATTTCCATCTACGAAGTGCACCTGGGCTCCTGGCGTCGCCATACCGACAATAATTTCTGGCTCAGCTATCAAGAATTGGCCGAGCAACTGATCCCCTACGTTAAATATATGGGCTTCACCCATATTGAACTGTTGCCGATTAACGAGCACCCGTTCGACGGCAGCTGGGGTTATCAGCCGTTGGGAATGTATGCGCCAACCCGTCGTTTTGGCACGCCAGCGGAATTCAAGGCTTTTGTCGCCGCGGCTCATGATGCCGGGATCAACGTGATCCTGGATTGGGTACCGGGGCATTTCCCTAGCGATGCCCATGGCCTGGCCAACTTCGACGGCACCGCGCTGTATGAATATGCCGATCCTCGCGAAGGATTCCACCAGGACTGGAACACGCTGATCTACAACTATGGCCGCCACGAGGTGCGTAACTACCTGGCGGGCAATGCGTTTTACTGGCTGGAGCGCTTTGGTATCGACGCCCTGCGCGTCGATGCGGTGGCGTCGATGATTTACCGTGATTACAGCCGCGCTGACGGTGAGTGGGTGCCGAACTACTATGGCGGCAATGAGAACCTGGAAGCGATCTCCTTCCTGCGTTACACCAACCAGACTCTGGGCAAAGAGCGGCCAGGGGCGGTGACGCTGGCGGAAGAATCCACCGATTATCCGGGCGTTACTCTACCGCCAGATGCCAACGGCTTAGGCTTCCACTACAAGTGGGATCTCGGCTGGATGCACGACACGCTGGATTATATGAAGTGCGATCCGGTGCACCGTAAATACCATCACAATCTGATGACCTTCGGCATGCTCTACGCCTATACCGAAAACTTCGTGCTGCCGATCTCGCACGATGAAGTGGTGCATGGCAAAGGCTCCGTGCTGGATCGGATGCCGGGGGATGCCTGGCAGAAATTCGCCAACCTGCGGGCCTATTATGGCTTTATGTGGGCGCACCCGGGCAAAAAACTGCTGTTTATGGGCAGCGAATTTGCTCAAGGGCGTGAGTGGAATTTCGATACCAGCCTGGACTGGCATCTGCTGGATGGACTGGACGGTTGGCACCACGGCGTGCAACGGCTGGTACGCGATCTCAACCACTGCTATCAGGAGAATGCGCCGCTGTATGAGCGCGATTATCGCCCAGACGGCTTTGAGTGGCTGGTGGTCGACGATCACGAAAACTCGGTATTTGCTTTCGCACGCTACGACTCGCAGGGCAATGAGCTGATTGCCATCAGCAACTTTACCCCGGTGCCGCGCCCTCATTACCGCATCGGCATTGCGCGCGCTGGCGAATATCAGGAGATCCTCAATACCGATTCGCACCATTATCACGGCAGCAACGCGGGTAATCAGGGGCGGGTGATTTCGCAGCCGATCGGCAGCCACGGTCGTGAACATTCGATCAGCGTGATGGTGCCACCGCTGGCCACGGTTTATCTACGGCGGGAGGCTTGATGGTAGAGCTGACGCCGGGTCTTGCCGCGCCTTTAGGGGCTTATTACGACGGTAATGGCATCAACTTTACCCTGTTTTCTGCGCATGCCACGCAGGTTGAGCTGTGCCTGTTCGATGCGCAATATCGTGAAACACGCCTGCCGCTACCTGCCCGCAGCGGTGATATCTGGCATGGATATCTGCCAGGGGGCGAGTTGGGGCAGCGTTATGGTTTTCGGGTGCATGGCCCGTTTGAGCCGCATCTTGGGTTGCGCTTTAACGCTAACAAGCTGTTGCTCGATCCGGCTGCGCGGGCAGTCGAAGGGCCGGTTGGCGACCATGTGCATTTGCACGGGGGGTACGATCAACCGGACCAGCAAGACAGCGCCCCGTTGATGCCCAAATGCGTAGTGATCGACGAAAGCTACGATTGGCAAGACGATCGCCCGCCAGCCACCCCTTGGGGCAAAACGGTGATCTACGAAGCCCACGTCCGGGGGCTGACGTTAACGCACCCGGAGATCCCGGCCGTATTGCGTGGCAGCTTTGCCGCCCTTGGCCACCCGGCGATGATTGCCTACTTCAAGCGGTTGGGGATCACGGCTCTGGAGCTTTTGCCGGTGCAGCAGCACACCACGGAGCCGCGTTTGCAGCGCCTGGGGCTGATCAATTACTGGGGATACAACGTGCTGGCTCCTTTCGCGCCAGACAACCGTTACAGCAGTTTGAGCACCGGGACGACGCCGCTACGTGAGTTCCGCGATGCGGTGAAAGCGCTGCACCAGGCGGGGATCGAAGTGATCCTGGACGTGGTGTTCAACCACAGTGCAGAACTGGATGTGGATGGGCCAACGTTGTCGCTGCGTGGTATCGATAACCCCAGTTACTACTGGCTAACCCCTGACGGTGGCTACGATAACCTCACCGGCTGTGGCAATACGCTGCGGTTGGATCAGCCAGCGGGCGTGGCGTGGGTGATGGATTGCCTGCGCTTTTGGGTTCGGGAGTGCCATGTCGACGGTTTCCGCTTCGATCTTGGCACCGTGTTAGGCCGTACACCGGCGTTTGACCGCGATGCACCGCTGTTTCAGGCGATGCTGGCGGACGATACGCTGGGGCGCTGCAAACTGATCGCCGAGCCCTGGGACATTGGCCCGGGGGGCTATCAGGTTGGTGCGTTTCCCGGCCGTTTTGCTGAGTGGAATGACCATTTCCGTGACGATATCCGCCGTTTCTGGCTGCGGGGCGATCTGTCACTGGGTCAGTTTGCCCAGCGTTTTGCTGCCTCCAGCGAGGTATTCAACCAACGTGGGCGCGCGCCTTATGTCAGCATCAATATGCTGACGGCCCACGACGGCTTTACCTTGCAGGACGTAGTGAGTTTCAAGGAGAAACATAACCAGCCTAACGGAGAGGGAAACCGTGATGGCAGCGACCAAAACTTTAGCTGTAACCACGGGGTTGAAGGCCTGATTGCCGACGAAACCGTTTTGCAACGCCGCCAGGCCAGCCAGCGAGCACTGCTTGCCACGCTGCTTCTGGCACAGGGGACACCGATGCTGCTGGCCGGTGATGAGCACGGAAATAGCCAGCAAGGCAACAACAATGCTTACTGTCAGGATAACGTAACCACCTGGCTCGACTGGGCCAATGCGGATGAGTCACTGACCGCATACACCGCCGCGCTGATCCGCTTGCGCCAGCAAATTCCTGCTTTGCAGGCAGACCGCTGGTGGCAGGAGGGAGACGGCAGCGTGCAGTGGTTAAACGCGCAGGGGCAGCCGCTCAGTGCGCAACAGTGGGAACAGGGCGATCGCTGCTTGCAGATCCGCCTGTCGCAACGCTGGCTGATGGTGATCAACGCCACCCAGCAGACCGTTGAGATGACGTTACCCGAGGGTGATTGGCAGGTTGTCGCCCCCTTCACTCAGGAAGATTCGCGGGCGGTTCTACCCGCCTGGTGCCAGGTTGCGCATTCGCTTTGCGTGCTGGTAGAGAAAAATTAAAAGGAGTCAGTTATGGTTAAGCACGAAAATAAAGACCCTCTGATGTTGGCGCGCCAACTGCCGAATAAATCCGTTGCCCTGATATTGGCAGGCGGCCGTGGCTCGCGTTTGAAAGATTTAACCTCTACCCGCGCCAAGCCAGCCGTTCACTTCGGTGGCAAGTACCGCATCATCGATTTTGCCATGTCCAACTGCCTGAACTCAGGGATCCGTCGTATGGGGGTGATCACTCAGTATCATTCCCATACGCTGGTGCAGCATATTCAGCGGGGCTGGTCGTTCCTGAACGAAGAGATGAACGAGTTCGTCGATCTGCTGCCTGCCCAGCAGCGCCTCAGCACCGAACATTGGTACAAAGGCACCGCGGATGCGGTCTACCAGAACCTCGACATCATTCGCCGCTATGAAGCGGAATATGTGGTGATCCTGGCGGGTGACCATATTTATAAAATGGACTACTCGCGCATGCTGATCGACCACGTCGAGAAAGGGGCGCAGTGCACGGTGGCCTGTATTCCGGTACCGCGCAAGGAAGCCAGCGAGTTTGGCGTGATGAAGGTGGACGATAACGATCTGATCCTCGAATTCCTGGAGAAGCCAGACAATCCGCCGGCTATGCCTGGCAACCCGGATATGTCACTGGCCAGCATGGGCATCTATATTTTCAACGCCAGCTACCTCTTCCAACTGCTGGAAGAGGATATGTCGACCCCTGACTCCACCCACGATTTCGGTAAGGATCTGATCCCAAAAATTACCGCGCAGGGTGCTGCCTGGGCGCATCCGTTTACGCTTTCCTGTGTGGGATGTGGTCCGAATCTACCACCGTATTGGCGTGATGTCGGGACCTTGGAAGCCTACTGGCGCGCCAACCTCGATCTGGCTTCGGTAACGCCTGAGCTGGATATGTACGACCGTTCCTGGCCGATCCGTACCTATATGGAGCCACTGCCACCGGCCAAATTTGTGCAAGACCGTTCCGGCAGCCATGGCATGACCATGAACTCGCTGGTGGCCGGTGGGTGCATTGTCTCCGGTTCTGTGGTGGTGCATTCGGTGCTGTTCTCGAAGGTGCGGGTGAACTCCTTCTGCACTATCGACTCTTCAGTATTACTGCCCGATGTCAACGTTGGTCGCTCCTGCCGCCTGCGTCGCTGCATTATCGATCGTGCCTGCCATATTCCCGAAGGCATGGTGATTGGTGAAAACGCCGAGGAAGACAGCAAGCGTTTTTACCGCTCGGAAGAGGGCATCGTGCTGGTAACGCGCGAAATGTTGGCAAAACTGTAGCCATTCCGGCCGGAACCTAGGGCGTGGCAAGCCGCGCCCCTTATCTGCGTAAAGACGTTTTTACCGAATTTCAGGAGTGATAATGCAGGTTTTACACGTATGTTCCGAGATGTTCCCACTGCTTAAAACCGGCGGGCTTGCAGACGTGGTTGGCGCATTACCGACGGCGCAGATTGCCGCAGGAGCTGATGTTCGGGTGCTATTACCGGCTTTTCCTGACGTGCGCAACGGTATCCCGGACACGGTATTGGTTGCCGAGATCGACTCTTTTGCCGGGCGCGTAGGCCTGCGTTATGGTACCTATCATGGCGTGGGCGTTTACCTGATCGATGCCCCCTGGCTGTATGACCGGCCGGGCAGCCCGTACCACGATCAGTCGATGTATGCCTACCCGGACAACCACCGCCGTTTTGCCTTGCTGGGCTGGATGGCCTGCGAGCTGGCGAAGGGGTTGGATCATTACTGGCGGCCAAAACTGGTCCATGCTCACGACTGGCATGCTGGCCTGGCCTGCGCTTATCTGGCGGCGAATGGCCACCCGGCACGCTCGATCTTCACCGTACACAATCTGGCCTATCAGGGGCTATTCTCCGCCCACCATATGGCGGAGCTGTGGTTGCCATCGTCATTCTTGAATATCTATGGCCTGGAGTTTTATGGCCAGATGTCTTTCCTGAAGGCAGGCCTGTACTACGCCGACCATATCACCGCCGTCAGCCCGACCTATGCGCGTGAAATCACCCAGCCGGAGTTTGGTTACGGGATGGAAGGGCTGCTCCAGGAGCGGCAGCGGCAAGGGCGGTTGAGCGGCATTCTCAACGGTGTTGATGACAAGATTTGGGACCCGTCACACGATGCGCGCCTGGCGGCACGCTATGACGCCAACAGCTTGAAAAACAAGGCCAAGAATAAGGTTCATCTGCAAAAAGCCATGGGGCTGCAGGTGGATGAATCGTTGCCACTGTTTGCGGTGGTCAGCCGTTTGACCAACCAGAAAGGGTTGGATCTGGTGCTGGAAGCCTTGCCAGCGTTGCTGGATCAAGGGGGGCAGTTGGTGCTGCTGGGGGCGGGGGACGCGGTATTGCAGCAGGCTTTCCTGGCCGCGGCGGCCGATTATCCGGAACAGGTCGGCGTGCAGATTGGCTACCACGATGCCTTCTCCCACCGCATTATCGGCGGAGCGGACGTGATCCTGGTGCCCAGCCGCTTTGAGCCTTGCGGGTTAACACAGCTTTATGGCCTGAAATATGGCACGTTGCCGCTGGTGCGCCGCACCGGTGGGTTGGCAGATACGGTGGTGGACTGTGCGCTGGAGAACCTGGCCGACGGCACTGCCAGCGGATTTGTGTTTGATGATTGTAATGCTGTTGCCCTGGGCAATGCCATTCGGCGTGCTCTAGTACTCTGGAGCAGGCCGAGACATTGGCATCACGTACAACGCCACGCCATGAGTCTGGATTTTGGCTGGCAAGTCGCGGCAAAGGAATATCTGTCGCTTTATCAACGCTTGTTGTAATCACGTACTTGGGATTGAATTACTATGACTTCACCGTTTAGTTACACCTCACCCACGGTCAGTGTCGAAGCGCTGAAACATTCCATCGCCTATAAACTGATGTTTATTGTCGGTAAGGATCCGGCTATCGCCACTCAGCACGACTGGCTTAATGCCGTGTTGTTTGCGGTGCGCGACAGGATGGTGGAACGTTGGTTGCGATCCAATCGCGCCCAGCTTTCACAAGATGTCCGGCAGGTGTATTACCTGTCGATGGAGTTTCTGCTTGGCCGTACGCTGTCGAATGCGCTGTTATCTATGGGGATTTACCAGGATATTGAGGACGCACTCGATGAGATGGGTCTGAACCTGAGTGAACTGCTTGAGGAAGAGAACGATCCTGGCCTGGGCAATGGCGGTCTGGGTCGATTGGCTGCCTGCTTCCTGGATTCGTTGGCCACGCTGGCGCTGCCTGGCCGGGGTTACGGTATCCGCTATGAATATGGCATGTTCAAGCAGAACATCGTCGACGGCCAACAGATGGAGTCGCCAGATTATTGGTTGGAATACGGTAATCCTTGGGAGTTCCCACGCCACAATACCCGCTATAAAGTGCGTTTTGGTGGCCGCGTTCAGCAGGAAGGGGCGAAGGCCCGCTGGGTGGAAACCGAAGAGATTATCGCCATTGCCTACGATCAGGTGATCCCGGGCTTTGATACCGATGCCACCAACACGCTGCGTTTGTGGAGCGCTCAGGCCAGTAATGAAATCAACCTGGGTAAGTTCAACCAGGGGGATTATTTTGCGGCTGTGGAAGATAAAAACCACTCCGAGAACGTCTCGCGCGTGCTCTATCCCGATGACTCCACCTATTCCGGGCGTGAACTGCGCCTGCGGCAGGAGTATTTCCTGGTTTCAGCCACTACCCAGGACATCCTCAACCGCCATTGGACGATGCACAAAACCTTCGACAATCTGGCCGACAAGATTGCCATCCACCTCAATGATACCCACCCGGTGTTGTCGATCCCTGAGCTGATGCACCTGCTGATTGATGAGCACAAATTCAGCTGGTTGGATGCCTGGGAAGTGGTGGAAAAGGTATTCTCCTATACCAACCACACCTTGATGAGCGAAGCGCTGGAAACCTGGCCGGTTGATATGCTGGGCAAGATCCTGCCGCGCCACCTGCAGTTGATCTTCGAAATCAACGACCATTTCCTCAAGCAGGTTAAGCAAGTGGTGCCGGGCGATAATCAATTGCTGGCACGGGTCTCTATCATTGATGAAACCAACGGGCGCAGGGTGCGAATGGCGTGGTTGGCCGTGGTCGCCAGCCATAAGGTGAATGGCGTCTCGGCGCTGCACTCCGAACTGATGGTACAGTCCCTGTTTGCCGATTTTGCTCGCGTATTCCCCGATCGCTTCTGCAATAAAACCAACGGGGTCACGCCGCGCCGCTGGTTGGGGTTGGCTAACCGGCCGCTGTCCAAAGTGCTGGATGACAGTATTGGCCATAACTGGCGTACCGATCTCAGCCAGCTTGGCGAAATCAAGGCGAATGCGGATTACCCAAGCTTCTTGCAGGCCGTACAGGCTGCCAAACGGCAGAACAAAGAGCGGCTGGCGGCGTATATCGCGAAAAAGCTCAACGTGGTGGTGAACCCCGACGCGTTGTTCGACGTACAGATCAAACGGATCCACGAATATAAGCGGCAACTGCTGAACGTATTGCATGTGATCACGCGTTATAACCGTCTGCTGCAGGATCCCGATGCCAAACGCGTACCGCGCGTAGTGATCTTTGCGGGTAAAGCGGCTTCTGCCTACTATGCCGCCAAACAGATCATCCGCTTGATCAACGACGTAGCGAAGTTGATCAACAACGATCCGCGAGTGCATGATGATTTGAAGGTGGTATTTATCCCTAACTACGGGGTGAGCCTGGCCCAGATGATCATTCCGGCGGCCGATCTCTCCGAGCAGATCTCGCTGGCCGGGACCGAGGCTTCGGGCACCAGTAACATGAAGTTTGCTCTCAACGGTGCCTTGACCATCGGTACGCTGGACGGGGCCAACGTCGAAATGTTGGAACACGTGGGTGAAGAGAATATCTTTATCTTTGGCAA
The DNA here is from genome assembly GCF_003668775.1 of Serratia sp. 3ACOL1. Lineage (NCBI taxonomy): Bacteria > Pseudomonadati > Pseudomonadota > Gammaproteobacteria > Enterobacterales > Yersiniaceae > Serratia > Serratia sp. 3ACOL1. Next base: position 4,786,728 of record NZ_CP033055.1, read on the forward strand.
TACCGCCGATCAGGTGGAAGCGCAGCGCCGCGATGGGTATAACCCACGTCAGTATTACGAGCAGGATGAAGAGTTGCATCTGGCTTTGACGCAGATTGCTACCGGTGCGTTCAGCCCCGAGGAGCCCAAGCGTTACAGCAGCCTGTTCGATTCACTGGTCAATCTTGGCGATCACTATCAACTGTTGGCCGATTATCGCAGCTATGTGGATACGCAGGATAAGGTGGATGAGGTGTATCTCAATCAGGACGACTGGACCAAACGCGCGATACTCAATATCGCCAACATGGGTTACTTCTCTTCCGACCGCACGATCCAGGAGTACGCGGACGAGATTTGGAATATCAAACCGATAAAGCTGTAATAGCCAAGGGCCGGATCACCGGCCCTTGAATTTAACTTGTTGCGTCCCGTATGCCGTAGGGGCGCTGCATGCTGCGCCCGTCTACTCACACCTCAATCAAGACGCTAACGACAGCGCCTTTGGTTTGGCATTTTCTGCCAGCCAGGTTTTCACCCGCGCCTGCTGTTCTTCGCTGAGCCACATCCCCAGTTTGGTACGGCGCCACAGGGCATCATCCAGCTCGACAACCCACTCTTTCTCTACCAGATAACGCAGTTCAGCTTCGTACAGGTCATGGCCGAAGTCTTCACCCAAATCGCTCAGGCTATTGGCATTGGCCAGGATAATTTCGCTGTGGCTGCCATAGGTGCGAGCGTAACGGCGAGCCAGAGACTCCGTCATCCAGCCGTGCTGACGGCGCAGTTTAGCGGCATAGCTATCGCGATCGCCGTCAATATCGCCCCCTGGCAGGGAACCGTTTTTGGTCCACGCCGGGCCACAGCCAGGATAGTAGTGAGCCAACTTCTCCATCGCATGCTCGGCCAGTTTGCGGTAAGTGGTGAGTTTGCCACCAAACACGGAAAGCAGTGGGGCTTTGCCCTGCTCGTCATGCACATCCAGCGTATAGTCGCGAGTTACGGCCTGCGGTGAGTCAGATTCGTCATCACACAGTGGGCGTACGCCAGAGTAGGTCCAGACGATATCGTCACGGCCCAGCTGTTTTTTGAAGTGATCGTTATACACCTTCAACAGATAGTTGATTTCGTTATCGTCGATCTTCACGTCTTTCGGATCGCCGTGGTATTCCACGTCGGTGGTGCCGATGATGGAGAACTCGTCCAGCCACGGAATGACGAACACGATACGGTGGTCTTCGTTCTGCAAGATATAAGACTGTGGCTGGTTATGTGCCCGAGGTACCACGATATGGCTGCCTTTGATCAGGCGGATACCGTAAGGAGACTTGAGCTTCAGGCCATCGTCGAAGAAATGTTTTACCCATGGGCCGGTGGCGTTTACCAGGCCTTTGGCGCGCCAGGTAAAGGTTTTGCCGCTGTCGACGTCGATGGCTTCCACCATCCACAGGCCATTTTCGCGCCAGGCGCGGGTCACTTTGGTGCGGGTGCGCACTTCGCCACCGCGTTCGGCCACGGCTTGGGCGTTCAGCACGACCAGGCGCGCATCGTCTACCCAACAGTCAGAATATTCGAAACCGCGCTTTAAGTCCGGCTTCAGGACGGAGTCTGGTCCAAAGCGCATACCCTTACTGCCTGGCAGGCTGGTGCGTTTGCCCAAATGATCGTACAGGAACAGGCCGATGCGGATCATCCAGGCCGGGCGCAGATGGGGCTGGTGCGGCAGGCGGAAACGCATTGGGAAGGCGATGTGCGGTGCCAGTTTCAGCAGCACTTCACGTTCGGCCAGCGCTTCGCTGACCAGACGAAACTCGTAGTGTTCCAGGTAGCGCAGGCCACCGTGGATCAGTTTTGAACTGGCGGAAGACGTAGCACAGGCCAAGTCTTGCGCTTCCAGCAGCAGTACGGACAGCCCACGCCCGGCTGCATCGGCTGCGATGCCGGCTCCGTTGATACCACCACCGATAACGATCAAGTCTTTGGTTTCCACGTTAACTTCCTCCTGGTGTTCGAAATAGCTCTTTTATGTTCGTTTTCGCTCATTATTGTAATCGGAAACCAACAAGCAAGCCAAGAGTTAACCAAACAAAAACATTCTTGCGTGATAGAGATAACAGTTTGGTGATAGTAGGTATACAAATTGAAGGGATATTTGATGCAGCTTTCGCTTAGCCACATCCGCCGCAAACCCATGCCCATTGCGGGCGTGGATATAAGGAGGTTTTTGATTTTGGTGACGAAGCGACTGGGGTGGATAAGAGGATGAACATAAGTATGGGTATCATTTCAATCCTGACAACGCTTCCTCCATTAACTGGCCAAGCATGGTCCGCGCAGTGAGATTCTCACCGTCGGCCTTGGTCTGCTCAAGTGTGATCCCCAGATTTCCGAGTGTTGGCAGAAGGTTGCCCGCTATGTGCAGATCTCCTGGCATGCCAAGGCGTGTGCGCACGGTCAGGCCAAACCCGGCCTTAACCGCAGCCCAGATACCGCTCAGACTGTGGCTGACAAACATTACCCGCCAGGGGATCCCTGCATCATCCAGGCTGGCAGTAGCACGCGAGCGCATCAGGCACGGGCTTTCAAACATCACCAGTGGTAGCGGTTCACCTTTTGCCAGCAGACCAGAAAGATCCAGGTCCGGATGGTAAATCCACTCTAGCTGGCGTTCGCCTAACCGTCGGCCTTCGCGTATCTGTGCATCTGGCTGCCACATGAGTGCCATATCGACCGTTTTATCGTCTAATGCGGTTTGCAGCGCACGTTGACGGTCAACCCTGGCGATGATCTTCAGCTCTGGATGATGGCGCCTGAACTGGCCGAGGATCCCTGGCATCAGCGATTCACCAAAATCCTCCTGCATACCAATGCTTATCTCCCCCTTTAACAATTCTCCTTTCAGAGCACGCTGTGTTTCATCGTTTAGCTCCAGCATGCGCCGCGCATAACCCATCAGCATTTCACCCTGAGGGGTCAGTTCCAGATGACGGCCCTTTTTCATCACCAATGTCGAATTGCACTGCATTTCCAGCTTTTTCAGCTGGGCGCTGACGGCGGAAGTGGAGCGGGACAGGCGTGTTGCCGCTAGTGCAAAGCTGCCACATTCAATGCCGGTAACAAAGCTGCGGAGTGCATCCAGATCCAGCGCGGGTAAAAGCTTCTTCATTATCATCCTTATATTCAGGATGGTTGGTCCTGATTAATTCGATTATCAGGATGTGACTATCGCGCCAGAATGGGCTGACTGTCAATACGGAGAGAATGCCATGACCCAATCCACCGACCGAGACATGCTTGCCCGACTGGCCCCCAAACTGGCTGAATTGAGCAAGGAGGTTCTTTTTGATGATATATGGCAGCGCGGTGAGCTCTCCCCGCGTGATCGCAGCCTGATAACATTGTCTGCTCTGGCAGCGCTAGGGCGGGTGCAACAACTACCGTGGCACCTCGATTTTGCTCGGAAAAATGGTCTGAGCCACCAGGAGATTATTGAAGCGTTCACCCATTTGGCTTTTTATGCAGGCTGGCCGGCCGCAGTATCTGCAATCGGTTGTATTGATGAGGAGAGTATCTGATGCCCTTCAGCCGAATTACACTTCGCCAAGGCTACAGTGAGACACAACTTCAGAAAATTTCTGACATTCTGCACCAGAGCCTGACGGAGGAGTTTGACGTTCCGCCAGACGACCGTTTTCAGGTCATAGACACGCTACCTGCCAGCCAGCGCATTTTTGACCGGCATTATCAGAGTGGTGAACGCAGCGACAACTTTATCCTGTTTCAGATCATCGCGGGAAAGCCGCGTACCGTCGGGCAGAAACAGAGTTTTTACCGTGTGCTGAGTGAGCGCCTGAACAGGGGGCTGAATATTCATCCCGATGATGTCATGGTGATTATTCAGTTCAACAACGCCGCTGACTGGAGCTTCAGCAATGGCCGCATGTATTGCCCTGGGTGATGAGCTAATCTGTGGCACGTTAGGCCCCCTCTCCATTTGGTGAGGGGGCGGGGCGATCAGCAGAGTTCCAACTGTACGTCGTACTGCTCGATAATCTTCATCACGCTAGGCGGTGGAGCCTGATCGGTAAACAGATAGTCGATCAGGTTCATGTTACCCAGGTTCACCATCGCGTTACGGCCAAATTTGGAATGGTCGGTAACCAACATCACGCAGCGGGAGTTTTCGATAATCGCGCGTTTGGTTCGCACTTCGTGATAGTCGAATTCGAGCAACGAACCATCCATATCGATGCCGCTGATGCCAAGAATGCCGAAATCAAGGCGGAACTGGGAGATAAAGTCCAGCGTGGCTTCGCCCATAATGCCGCCATCGCGGGTACGGACTTCGCCACCGGCCAGGATCAGGCGGAAATCCTCCTTGGCGGTGAGCAGGGTGGCCACGTTCAGGTTGTTGGTCACGACCCGCAGATTTTTATGGCCCATCAAGGCGTGGGCTACCGCTTCCGGCGTGGTACCAATATCGATAAACAGCGTGGCACCGTCCGGTATCTGGCTGGCTACACGTTGGGCGATGCGGGCTTTCTCTTCCGACCACATCACCTTACGATCGTGATAAGCGGTGTTCACCGAACTGGAAGGTAACGCAGCCCCACCGTGATGACGCTGTATTTTGTTCTGATCGGCCAGGTCATTCAAATCACGGCGAATGGTCTGCGGGCTGACGGCAAAGTGCTCCACCAGCTCTTCCGTACTGACATATCCCTGTAGGCGCACTAATTCGATAATTGCGTCATGACGCTGTGTTTGCTTCACGATATTCCCCTAATACACCGATGTGCCTGGTTGTTATTGTTCGTTGTGCGCGCGATGCCGCGTATCCCAGAATGCCATTAATAACCCTATCACTAAACCGGCAACGTGTGCCGCATTGGCGATCGACATTCCTAAAATATCGAAATAACCGGCCACCAGCCAGAGCGCGGAAAAGACCATTAAGCCCCTTGGCAGGTTCAAACCGCGTTCCGGTGCGCGTTCTCCGCTCAGCCAGACGTAGCCCATCAGCGCGTAAACTACCCCGGAAAGCCCGCCGAACAGCGCACCGCTGAACAACGACTGCGCCCAGCCGCTGAAAAAGGCCGACACTACGGCGATCACAAACAGCTTGCCGGTGCCGAGGAGTTTTTCCAGCGGACCACCAAGATACCACCACCACATCAGGTTAAAGGTAATGTGCAGCAGCGAGAAGTGCAGAAACGCATGGCTGACCCAGCGCCACAGCTGGCCATATTGCGAGCTGTTTTGAGGCCAGGAGAGCCAGAACATGACGGTATCATCGCCCAGCACCTGCATCAGGATATAGACCAGAATACACAGGCTCATCACCGTCAGCGTCAGTGGCCCGGCCTTGCTGCGGATGATTTGCAGGTAAGAAAACTGTTGATACTGTAGACCGGCGTCGGTGCTGCCTGCCTGCCAACTGGCGGCCTGATAGCGGCGGTTGAGCGGATCGAGCAGGAACTGTTGCAGTTCGTGTTGCACCTGCTCCAGATGGGCCTCATCCGCCAGCCAGATTTCGGCTGCATCGCCCGTGGCGCGGACTTCAAGTACAACCCCCTGCGTTGCCATGTAATCGACAAAGGCCTGCGCCAGGCGAGGGTTGGATACGGCGATCACTCGAACCATAGGTTTTCCGTCTAAGTAGATGACTTTGGCCACGGGCAAAACCGCCGATGGCATTGGCGGCTGATTATACCGTTGAAATCCTGAGCGCAGGGAAGGGATCTGACAAAAACAGTGCAGAATTCAGCAATTGGCCGCCCAGAAAGGCGGCCTAATGGGGATCAAGCGGAGGTCTCAACGTCCTGTGGGAACTGGCGGACCCAGGCCTCAAAGCCGCCATCAATACTGTAAACCGCGTCAAACCCCTGATGCAGCAGATACTGCGCGGCGCTGCGGCTGCTGTTACCGTGATAGCACATGACCATCACTGGGCGATCGAACTCGTTCTGCTGCATAAAGGCGGACAGGGTGGCGTTGGTCAGATGAAAAGCGCCTGGCGTATGCCCAGCTTCAAAGCTTTGTGGATCGCGGATATCAACCAGTGCGGCGCTACCGTCTTTCAGGCGTTGGTGTGCCTGCACAACGTCGATCGTTTCAAACTGTTCCATAACTGCAAAATACCGGGTAATGGGATAATGTCTTTATTGTATCCAATTTCTGCAGGTATTAGACCAGAGCAACGGCAGGGTCTTTACCCCCGCCGTCTTGCAGCCGTAGCATTATTACCAGCGATAGCTCACACCCAAGGTGCCGCCGTAATCCTGGTAGCTGTTGGCTCCCATGGTGATCCCGCCTTCAAACCACAGCTGCATGTTGTAAGTACTAGGCGAATGCAGGCCTAATTTGACCTCAAACAGATCATCCAGCGAATTGGATTCTACCCGCGTATCATTAAAATTGACCGTGTTCTTGCCACTATTATGCCACCAGTTGGTGGCGAGATAGGCGGTAGTATAATCGTCTTGATCGCTGTACCAGCGAATACCGACGCGTGAAGTAAAGTTTGGCGCATCGGCCTGATGAATATAGACGCCTGCCGGATCCTGATAATTATCGGCATCAAAGCGGTTATAAATAATCTGCAGCTGTGGCTCGATAATCAACTCGAGTGCTGAAAAAGGCTGCAAGGCATAGCCGGTTTCCAGCGAGGCGCTAAAGCCGGTGCTGTCATAATTCTGCTTGCCTTGGGCATAGGTCACGCTGTTGTTAAACCAGGCATATTGCAGCCAGGAATCCACATACGCCCCAGAATGCTTTTTCTTATCCTGATACCAGGTGCTGTAAGCGCCGATAGAATAGCCGTCGACTTTACCTTCGGATGAGAGGGTGGCGTGGTTAGCGCTGCTCTTGGCGTGGCCGTAGCCGGTCATCAGGCCTGCCGTCCACTCTTCTTTGTTGTTATCCAAGGCCAACAAATCGCCGCCAAGCATAAAGACCTGACGATCCATATCGACGGGCAAGCCGTTATCGCCCGCGCTCAGATCCTTGCTGTGATAACCCGAAACTCGCATCCAGAATTGACTGTCCCCTGGCGCGGTCTTTCTTTGGTGCAGGGTATGAGAAAATAACGTTGATGCGGCAACCTGATTCCCCAGATAAACCCCGGCGTCGGGCCGAGAACTATAATCGATGAGGGTTTCCGTGCTCGCCATGGCCGGAGAGGTGGCAAGATAAATCCCTGCCACAATAAGTGTTTTCCTGTTTATTGCCACAATCCCAACTCCCTATGGAAATTTGCCGCAATAGTACCCAGATGAAACGATAATGTCATGAGAAAACCGGCGGGCTTTAGATTAACCGCTGGTGATATCGCTCTACCTATTTATTTGGTGGATATATCAGGCTCTATATATTATCTAAACTATAGGTTACTTAATAAAAGGAGGATTAATGCTCATCTTGGGAAATCACCCAGAATGACAAAAATAGAGAGCAAGGCAGTGGAGTAAAGATGAAACCAGCTGTGTACAGTCACCCCTTACGGATTTAGGGTCGAACGCAGTTGTCAAATGTGGCACGTTCGGTCCCCTCTCCCTGTGGGAGAGGGTTAGGGTGAGGGGCGCTACACCGGGCTTAACCTACTGATCTGCTTTTAAACTATGCGCCATAACCCATCATTTTCAGCAACTGCTGCGCCTGCTGCACCGCTTCCTGCCGATGTGCGACCCCCAGTTTCTGGTACAGATTACGGATATGGGTTTTGATGGTGGTGGCCGCCACGGCCAGTTCCCCGGCGATCTGATCGTTGCTGTAACCGGAGTAAATCAGGCCCAGCACCTGCCATTCACGCTGTGTCAGCGGGCTGGTGCGGATCAGCTCCGGCACTTGTGGGTGAGTTAGCAGCTTATCAACGAAGTTCTCGTCAAAATGGGCGAACTTGTGCCGGTAATGCTGGTTGATATCGCGCAGAATGCGCTGGGCGCGATGCTGTTCCATCTCCGGCAGCGTGTTGAGCTGGATCAGTTGACGCAGCTGCTGCGCCATAGCCTCTCCCTCGATCACAAAGTGGCTGATAAACCCGGTGCGATTAGCCAGCGAGAGCGATTCTATCAGCGCGCGCTGGGCATCCACTTTACGGTCCATCTGCCAGTAGAGGTGGTTACTGAGCAGCAGATTACGGTTGAGATCGCTCACCAACCGCAGGCGGCGGGCATTTTCGTTCAGCTCGTCCAACACCACTTCGGCTTCTTCGTACTGCCCAAGCAGGATCTGCACGCGGGCGATATTACGCCATTGCCCCTGCATAAAGTGGTTGTTGGCCATCCCCGGTTTTTCGGTATGGCGCAGCCAATTGGCCGCTGCGGTGGTATCCCCGGTCATCTGCCAGTGGATCACCCTTGGTTTATCGGCATTGGTCAGCCAGTCTCGGTGATACTGCGAGCCATGCAGCAGGACTTCGCTGCGCAGCAGGTGAGCATTGGCATTATCCAGATCGCCACGCGCCAGCGAGCATTTCGCCAACATCGCTAGGCATTGCAACTGTTGCTGCGGCTGGTAGTTAGCCAACACCTTCAGCCCTTCACGTGCCGCTTCTTCGGCTTCGTCCAACCGTGACCACGACCACAGTACCTGCGAGCGAATGCGCAGCAGGAATTCATGCATCGGTAACTGCTCCAGATGCTGTTCACGCACCAGTTCGAAGGCCTTATCCTGCGTTTCATAGGCGGCTTGCAGGAACCCTTGCGCGATCAGAATTTCGCTCTGCTGCAACAGCGCCCACAGCGCATAGTGATAAGCCTGATGGCGGCGAGCCATCTGTTCGGTTTGCTGCATCATGGGCAACGCGCGTGCCAGTTCCCCCTTGCAGTGGTGAACCTCACCGGTGACCGAGGTGGCCACGATGCGGCTGTAATAGCTGGATAGCGGCAGGAATTTCAGCGCCTCGGTGGCCAGCCGTTCGGCCTCTTCCGGTTTACCGGCGTTGATTGCCACCTGAGCACGCAGCGCGTCAAATTCAGCATGCAGAGTCTGGTCAATGACGATCTTTTGCTGGAGCATGGCCTGTTCGGCGCGTTCCAGCTGGGTATTCACTTCGCTGTAACGATGCTGGCTTTGTGCCAGCCAGGCTTGCAGCAGGGCCAGTTTCGGGCTCTGGATCAGCCGTTCGTACGGCAGGGCATTCAGACACTCTTCCAGCAAGGCCAGTTCGCTGTGATGGAACAACGACCAGGCATGTTGCAACAGGATATCGCGTAACATGCTGACATCGCTGGCTGCCAACGCATGGTGAATGGCTTCCGCCGGGTACCCGAGCGCCAGCCAACCTTCCGCCGCCGCATGGTGCAGGCCTGGCAGTTCCAGCGCCAATTCCCACTGACAACGCTGGCGCAGGAACGAGGCAAACAGCGGATGGAAACAGAACCATTCGCCGGTGTCGTCCATACGGTGAATAAACAGGCCCTGGCGCTCAAGCTCTTCCAGGCGCTGCTGGCCGTTGTCTTCTCCGGTCAGGCGAACGATCAACGCGTCGTTCATCGAACGCAGTACCGAGCAGCGCAACAGGAACGCGCGGGCATCGGCATCGACGCGATCCAGCACCTCATCCACCAGATAATCGGACAGGTGGCTGGCGTTCAGCCCGGCCAGACGTTTGGCAGATTGCTGAGCGGAAGAGGTGGATTGACGGGCGGAGAGCGCGATTAGCTGCAAGGCGGTTGCCCAGCCCTCCACTTCGTCACACAGACGGCTGCTGTCATTGTGCTCCAGCGGGGAGGTAAGGCGGCAGTCAAAGAACTGTTTCGCCTCCTGATGATTAAAAGCCAACTGGCGCGTGCTCAGCTCTAACAGCTGATCGCGTACGCGAAGATTGGCAATCCCCAGGGGAGGCAGGGTGCGGGAAAGGATCAGCAGCGTCAGGTTTTCTGGCTGGTGGCGCAGGAAGAAACGCATCGCTTCATGGATCTGGTCATTGGTGATCAGGTGGTAATCGTCGATCACCAGGTACAGCGGCTGGTGCCAGTCAGACAGCTCGATAAACAGCTGGGCAAACAGCGCCGAAAGGTTGGCGTATTGGTGCTTCTGGCTTAATGCCTCGCTTTTCACGCAGTGGCCAGTGGTGGCCTGTTGCAGCGCGGCGATCAGATAGCTGGCGAAGCGCTCCGGCTGGTTGTCGCTCTCGTCCAGGGAGTACCACCCCAGATCCGATTTGCCCGCAGCCCATTGTGCCACCAGCGTGGTCTTACCGTAGCCTGCCGGGCAATTGACCAATGTCAGGCGATAGTTCGCCGCACCGGCCAGCTTCGCCAGCAGACGATCGCGTACCACGGTATTTTGCAGCCGTACCGGACGGCTCAGTTTTGATGGGATCAGCATAATATTCCAGGTGTAAAGTGCGGTTCCCGCCGCCGAAGGACTGCCCGAAGGATTTATTTCACCGTGTTCCTGTCTCGGGACCGGGTTGAGTTAATTATTTTGTAGCTCGTAATTAATCCCCCTCTTTAACTTCGAACATCGTCAACGGTAATGCAACAAGCTTGCGCTTTGGCTTGAAGTTAAATTGCTATTGATCACACTTTTTTATGTTTGCCCCCGGTTCCGCTCTAACTGCGCTTTACATCGCGCCTGATTACCCTCAGAAATTACCCTGTTTCTCGGCTGTGAGTGGACAAGTACAAAACTTCATCAGCTATCATAACTGTGCTAACGTCCTGAGGTTTGCCGTCGATTTTATGCTCACCGGTGATATCGATGGGCTTTCTTACCGCACGCAAGGGGGCTTAAAAAGTGCCTGAGATCACAGTTTCAGCTACGCCCCAATCCTCCTCCCCAGCTAACCCCCAGGCGGGATGATGCCATTGCGGGTTCTCCCCGGCACGATAGTGAAAAAATTGGCCCATTTACTACCCAATGGAACTCAAGTTGCCGCTTGAAAGACGACGGGTACACCGGATAGAGAGTTTTACCTATGTCACAGCCTATGCTCAAAAAGGACGTTTTTCTGGCTGCACTGACTCGTCAGTGGCAGCGTTTTGGCCTCAGCTCCGCACAGCAGATGACTCAGCATCAATGGTGGGAGGCCGTAAGTGCCGCTCTCGCCGAACAGCTGGCCGCGCAGCCTGCGCCGCGTAAAAGCAGCAAGTCGTTGCGCCATGTAAACTACATCTCGATGGAATTCCTGATTGGCCGCCTGACGGCCAACAACCTGATCAACCTTGGCTGGTATGACACCGTTGAGGCGGCGTTGGCAGAGCAGGACGTCAAGCTGGCCGATCTGTTGGAGCAGGAAACCGATCCGGCGTTGGGTAACGGTGGTCTGGGGCGTTTAGCCGCTTGCTTCCTGGACTCGATGGCTACGGTGGAGCAACCGGCTACCGGCTATGGGCTGAACTATCAATACGGGCTGTTCCGTCAGTCGTTCAAAGAGGGCCATCAGCAAGAGGCACCGGATAACTGGCAGCGCGAGAGCTACCCGTGGTTCCGCCATAATGCTGCGTTGGCGGTGGATGTCGGGATTGGTGGCAAGATCGAGAAACTGGCCGATGGCCGCGAGCTGTGGCACCCGGAGTTTACCCTGCGTGGGGAAGCTTGGGATCTGCCGGTGCTGGGCTTCCGTAACGGGGTCACCCAGCCGCTGCGCCTGTGGCAGGCAACGCATACTCATCCATTCGATCTGGGGGATTTCAACGACGGCAAATTCCTGCAGGCGGAAAAGCAGGGCGTAGAAGCCGCCAAGCTGACCAAGGTGCTCTATCCGAATGACAACCATCAGGATGGCAAACGCCTGCGCCTGATGCAGCAGTATTTCCAGTGTGCCTGCTCAGTGGCCGATATTCTGCGTAAACACCATCTGGCCGGGCGCAAGATTGAAGAGTTGCCGAAGTACGAAGTGATCCAACTCAACGATACCCACCCAACCATCGCCATTCCAGAGCTACTGCGTATTCTGCTCGATGAGCACCAACTGGATTGGGATGCGGCCTGGGCGATCACCAGCAAGACCTTTGCCTATACCAACCACACCCTGATGCCGGAAGCCCTGGAGTGCTGGGATGAGAAACTGGTCCGCAGCCTGCTGCCGCGCCACTTCTCCATCATCAAGCAGATCAATGCCAACTTTAAGCGGTTGGTAGACCAACACTGGCCGGGCGATGAGGCGGTGTGGGCCAAGCTGGCAGTACACCACAACAAGCAGGTACGCATGGCCAACCTGTGCGTGGTCAGCGGCTTTGCGGTGAACGGTGTGGCCCAGCTGCACTCGGATCTGGTAGTAAAAGATCTGTTCCCGGAATATCACCAGCTGTGGCCGAACAAATTCCACAACGTTACCAACGGCATTACGCCGCGCCGCTGGCTCAAGCAGTGTAACCCGGCATTGTCGGGCCTGATCGATACCACCCTGAAAGTGGAGTGGGCCAACGATCTTGATGCGCTGAAGGGGCTGGAAAAATACGCTGAAGATGCCGCATTCCGCGAGAAGTATCAGCAGATCAAGCGTGATAACAAGGTGATCCTGGCCAACTACGTGCACAGCGTAATGGGGCTGACGCTCAATCCAGACGCAATCTTCGACGTGCAGATCAAACGCCTGCACGAGTACAAGCGCCAGCACCTGAACCTGCTGCACATTCTTTCTCTGTATCGCCAACTGCGGGATAACCCGAACCTGGACATCGTGCCACGCGTATTCCTGTTTGGTGCCAAAGCCGCGCCGGGCTACTACCTGGCGAAGAACATCATCTATGCGATCAACCAGGCCGCAGAGAAGATCAATAACGATCCGATCGTCAAAGATCGTCTGAAAGTGGCCTTCATCCCTGATTACCGCGTTTCTGTCGCTGAATTGATGATCCCGGCAGCGGACATTTCCGAGCAGATCTCCACCGCCGGTAAAGAAGCGTCGGGCACCGGGAATATGAAGCTGGCGCTGAACGGCGCACTGACCGTTGGCACGCTGGACGGAGCCAACGTCGAGATCGCCGAGCAGGTCGGCGAGGACAACATCTTTATTTTCGGCAACACCGTGGAGCAGGTTAAAGCGCTGTTGGCCAAGGGTTATGATCCGCTGAGCTATCGCAAGAAAGACAAGCACCTGAAGGCAATCCTGGACGAACTGGCCAGCGGCGCATTCAGTCACGGTGACAAGCACGCATTCGATATGATGCTGCACAGCCTGTTGGAAGGTGGCGATCCGTATCTGGTGCTGGCGGACTTTGCTTCCTACTGCGAAGCTCAACGGCAGGTAGACAAACTGTATCGTGACCGCGACGAATGGACGCGCCGCACTATCCTTAACACCGCGCGCGTAGGCATGTTCAGCTCTGATCGTTCGATCCGTGACTATCAGCAACGCATTTGGCAAGCCAAGCGTTAAGGAGTGCGAATGAGTAAAGGTATCGATCAGGTAGCAGCCCAGGCTGGGATTGCTGCCGATTACATCAATGCCCACGGCCAACGGCAGGCAATTTCGCCAGAAACCAAACGCAAGCTATTGGCGGCGATGAACCCCGCGTCGTTGCAGCCGTCAACGGCTCCCTTGCCGCAGGTTAAAGTCTTTTATCAAGGCAACCCGGTGGCGCTGCCGCTGGGGGGAGAAGGCGAGTTTCAGTGGGTATTGTTGCGCGAGGATGGTAGCCAGCAAGAAGGCCGTGCCAGTGCGCATAAAACCCTGACCCTGCCGGGCAAGTTACCGCTGGGTTATCACCAGCTCACTTTGTCACAGGGGGAGCAGCAATGGGCCTGCCGGCTGATTGTTGCCCCCAAGCGTTGCTACGAGCCGGATGCCTTGTTGACCGGCAAGAAGCTGTGGGGAGCCTGCGTACAGCTCTACACGCTGCGTTCCGAGCGTAACTGGGGGATTGGCGACTTTGGCGATCTGCGGGCGATGGTCGGTGAGGTGGGGGAACGCGGCGGCGCCTTTATCGGGCTCAACCCGATCCACGCGCTGTATCCGGCCAGCCCGGAAAGCGCCAGCCCTTATAGCCCGTCTTCGCGCCGCTGGTTGAACGTGGTGTATATCGACGTCAACGTGGTGGAGGATTTCCAGCTCAGCCAGGCCGCGCAAAAATGGTGGCAGAAGGCCGCGACGCAGAAGCTGTTGGCCAAAGCGCGTAGTAGTGAGCTGGTGGACTACAGCACGGTAACGCAGTTGAAGCTGGCGGCGTTGAAGCTGGCTTTCCCGCATTTCCAGGCCCGCAAGCCGCAGGATGCGCTGAAGCAGGAATTTGAACGCTTCGTCGGCGAAGGGGGCAGCAGCCTGTATCAGCAGGCAACGTTCGACGCGTTACATGCTCATCTCAGTGCTAAAGACAGCACTATGTGGGGATGGCCAGCCTGGCCGGAGGAGTATCAGCAGGGCAATAGCCCGGCAGTGGAAACCTTCTGTAAGCAGCATGAGGATGAGGTTACCTTCTACCTGTGGCTGCAATGGTTGGCGGCCAGCCAGTTTGCCGAGTGCTTCGGCCAAAGCCAGCAGTGCCAGATGCCGATTGGCCTGTACCGCGATCTGGCGGTCGGGGTGGCAGAGGGCGGGGCGGAAACCTGGTGTGAACGCGAGCTGTATTGCATGCAAGCCTCGGTGGGTGCTCCGCCGGATATTCTCGGGCCGCTGGGGCAAAACTGGGGCCTGCCGCCGATGGATCCGCATGTGATGGTGGCACGTGGGTATCAACCGTTCATCGATTTGCTGCGGGCCAATATGACCAGCTGTGGCGCCTTGCGTATCGATCACGTGATGGCGATGCTGCGTTTATGGTGGATCCCTTATGGTGAAACGGCCGATCACGGCGCCTATGTGAAATACCCGGTTGACGATCTGTTGGCGCTGTTGGCCTTGGAAAGTCAGCGCCATCGTTGCATGGTGATTGGGGAAGATTTAGGGACCGTGCCGGTGGAGATCGTCGGCAAACTGCGTGATAGCGGCGTCTATTCCTACAAGGTACTGTATTTCGAGCACGATGCGGAGAAGCAGTTCCGTGCGCCGCAGTCTTATCCGGTGCAGGCAATGGCGACCATTACCACCCACGATCTGCCAACGCTGCGTGGCTATTGGCAAAGCGGCGATCTGACGCTCGGCAAGCAACTGGGGTTATACCCGGATGCGGAAGTGCTCAAAGAGCTGTTTGCCGATCGTGAACGGGCCAAGCAGGGGTTACTGGACGGGCTGCATCGCTACGGCTGCGTACCGCAAAAGGTCGGCAAGAAAGCCTCGTTGTTGAACATGAGCCCGTTGCTGAACCGGGGTCTGCAACGCTATGTGGCTGACAGCGCCAGCGCGTTGCTGGGCCTGCAACCGGAAGACTGGCTGGATATGGCAGAACCGGTCAATATTCCCGGCACCAGCGATCAGTACCCGAACTGGCGGCGCAAGCTGAGCCAGACCTTGGAAGCGATGTTTGACGATGTTGAGGTCAACCGTTTATTGAAGGATTTGGATAAGCGACGCAGAAAGGTTTCGGTAAGCTAAATGCATCGGGGCGGTTTACCGACCCCGATGGAGATAGGCAGGGCGCAAAACGGAACTGCGCCCTGATAGTTATCAGTAGTAGGAGTGTTCGCCGCGCTGGTGCTCGGTGAGATCGCGCACGCCTTTCAGTTCCGGGAACTTTTGCAGCAGCTCTTTCTCGATCCCTTCCTTCAGCGTGACGTCGACCATTGAACAACCGTTGCAACCGCCGCCGAACTGCAGGATGGCCAGCGCGTCGTCGGTGATTTCCATCAGCGTCACACGGCCACCATGGCCAGCCAGCTGCGGGTTGATCTGCGATTGCAGCACGTATTCTACGCGCTCCATCAGTGGCGCATTGTCGTCCACTTTGCGCATTTTGGCGTTCGGCGCTTTCAGCGTCAGCTGTGAGCCGAGCTGATCGGTGACGAAGTCGATTTCAGCGTCGTCCAGATAAGGCGCGCTCAGCTCATCGACGTAAGCGGACAGCTTTTCGAACTTGAGTTCGGTATCTGTCGCTTCCACCGCGTCTGGCGGGCAATAAGAGACACCGCATTCGGCCGTCGGCGTACCCGGATTGATCACGAATACGCGGATTTGGGTGCCTTCTTCTTGGCTTGCCAACAGCTTGGCAAAGTGTTCCTGTGCAGCATCTGTTATACGGATCATAGCATTAGCTCAATAGTTGACTTCTATAGTAGGTTATAATACGCCCATTGCCGTGGTACTACAACGTGCGGCAAACGCACCAAATCTGCAACGATGCGACGCCTTGCTTCTGTAATAGTGTAGCGATTTCTGCCATGGTGCTGCCAGTGGTAACCACATCATCCAGCAATGCCACATGCTTCCCTGCCAGGTTCTCATCACAACGGAAAGCACCACGCAGATTACGCCGCCGTAGGCGCGCTATCAATTGCTGTTGTGGCGCGGTTGCCCTGATACGGCGTAATGCCGCAGGGCGATATTCGCAGCCCAACCAGCGGGCCAGTGGCAGGGCCAACAGCTCGCTTTGGTTATAGCCACGTCGCCAGCAGCGTTTATCCTGCAAGGGTACCGCTAAAATCACCTCCGGTCTGTTCAGATGTTGCTCTCGGTGCGCCTGCAACCAGTGCAGCAGGATCAAACGAGCCAGAGTGGGAGCCAGTGCGGGTGTCTGCTGGAATTTGAAATTTTTCACCAGGGTGCTGATGGGCGGGCGATAATCCGAAACAAATACCAAGGCTTGCCAAGGGGGCGCCTTTTGCAGACATCGTCCGCAAGGCTGATGGGGATCGCCACTGGGCAAACCGCAAACTGGGCAGCAACAAGGTTTGGCGGGCAACGTACGCAGGCAGTAGCTGCAGATGCCCTGTTGCATCAGCCGTAATGGTTGCCGGCATAGCCAACAGCGGCTGTGGATTGGTAGCATAGTCACCTCCCCCTTTTTAATATTCTATGAATTTCGAGTCGTGCAAAACGCTACCGCTTGGAAGGCGACGAGTAAGGACAATAACTGATGACAGAGCTGTATTGGCAAACCTTAGGTGAAGGCGATCGCGATCTTGTGCTGCTGCACGGATGGGGATTGAATGCCGAGGTCTGGGGTTGCACGTTGGAGCGATTGGCTCCGCATTTTCGCCTACACCTGGTGGACTTGCCTGGCTATGGCCGCAGCCAGGGCTATGGTGCCGTTTCGTTAAGGGAGATGGCCGAGATACTGCTGGCCGCCGCACCCAAGCAGGCTTATTGGCTGGGATGGTCCCTTGGTGGGCTGGTAGCCGGGCAGATCGCCCTTATGCAGCCTGAGCGGGTAACCGGGCTGATCACCGTGGCTTCTTCGCCCTGCTTTACGGCACACGATCCGTGGCCGGGGATCCGCCCGGAGGTGCTCAGTGGCTTCCAGCAGCAGCTCAGCCATGATTTCCAGCGCACCGTGGAGCGCTTCCTGGCGTTGCAAACGCTGGGCACGGAAAGCGCTCGCCAGGATGCGCGCCAGTTGAAAACCGTGGTGCTCAACCAGCCGATGCCGTGCGTTGAGGTGCTTAACGGCGGCCTGGAGATGCTACGCACAGTAGATCAACGCCAATCCATGGCGACACTGACGATGCCGGTACTGCGTATTTATGGTTACCTCGACGGGCTGGTGCCGCGCAAAGTGGCTAGCCTGCTGGACGAATTGTGGCCGAACTCCACCTCGGAGGTGATCGCCAAAGCGGCCCATGCGCCGTTTATCTCTCACCCCGAAGCATTCGCTAACATTATTAATCAATTTGTTGCAACCGAGTAATGGCGCGGTCTTGCGGCGATATCTCATTGATTACAGATTATAAAAGCACAAAACGGCGGTAAATTTTTAACCAATAAGTGGATAAAAACTAAACCTGTTCGATACTTGAAGGGGTAAATGCGTGGCTACAAGGTGAATGTGGGCTTATCAATCTTCACCTTGGCGATTTGTTTCTGGGCAGAGGGAGCTTCGTCAGGGAAAGCAACGAAGCTGTTAGACGTCGCAGTAGCCAAGCTCGATGACGCATTTGTTGTTAGTCGCTTTCATAAAAATCCAATTTATCCATTGAGAGGTATTGTCATGAAATCATTGAAGATGATCGTTGCGGCGTTGATTGTAGGTTCAGTGTCTTTCGGTTCGATGGCTGCAACCTTGCTAACTAAGGACGAGCTGGATAAGAACCCAGGCAAGTATGAGAAAATTGGCACCGTGTCTTCAACTGCACAGGCCACCGATCCGATGGACTTGAAAGATGAATTGTCCAAACTGGCCGATGAGAAAGGGGGCCAATATTATGTCGTGCTGGCTGCCCGTGAGCATGGCAAGTTCAGCGCCGTAGCTGACGTGTATAAAGACAAGCAATAATCTTCAAGTGCGGGGGCGCAGGCAAACTATTGCGCCCCTGTATTCACTCCTTCAAACGATAGATCACCGTTTGACAAGCCAGCCCTTCCGGACAACTTTTGCAACTGCCACTCAGGCATTCACTGCTATCGAGCTCAATACGTTCAACTTTCCCCATCGCGGTCAAACGCTGCAGCATTGCCTCTACCAATGGCAAGGGTGTTGCCATTTGCTGGCTCAGCTGTTGTGCCTGAGCGCTGCCTCGTAGGGCAAGCGCATCACGGATTTGCAGCAGGCTGGCCATTAGTGGCAGTCACCCGAACTTTGACAACAGGACGCCGAGGCGGCGCTACGCAAGCGGATCGTTACGCGGCTCCGTGCCTTGCGCAAGCCCAATAGCACCAGTGCATTGAACAGCAGCACGATCAGGATCGCCGTCGCGCTGTATTGCGGATGTTGGCTGAAGGTCGCGAACTGATAGAACAGCGTTGCCAGCGAATAGGCCACGTTCAGCCCCCACAGGATGGAGAAGGTCATCCAACCACGGCTGGACTCACGTGCAATGGCTCCCATCACCGAGACGCAGGGAACGTACAGCAACACGAAAATCAGATAGCTGTAGGCAGAGATTGAAGTGCCAAATTTGCTACTCATGACACCCATTGAGCCCACGCCCATCTCACCATCGCCCTTGCTGGCTTCGATAGGGTTGGAGAGTACGCTCAGGCTGAAGGTGTTCTTCAGGCCCTGCCAGGTTTCATTGACGGCGGCACCGAGTTCATCAAGCAGATTGAAGTTGGCGGCATCGAAGTGCTCATTGGTGATGTTCTCTGCGGTGTACAGCGTGTTGAGCGTTCCAACTACCACTTCTTTGGCCATCGCCCCTGTCACCAGCCCGACGGTCGCCTGCCAGTTATCACTGTGTACGCCCATGGGTTGCAACAGCGGAGTCAGCACCTTGGAGACTGAGGCCAGCGCTGAATCATTGATGCTGTCTACCGGCTGGCCGCTGAACGAGAAGCTGTTCAAGCCGCCAATAAAGATGCTGGCAATGACGATCACTTTCCCAGCGCGTAACACGAAGCCCTTCAGGCGTTGCCAGGTTTGCAGCAGCAGGCTTTTCAGATGCGGCACGTGATAAACCGGCAGCTCCATCACAAACGGCGATGCTTCGCCGCGCATGATGGTGTATTTCAGCACCAGACCGGTGAGGATCGCCACCACGATGCCAAGCATATACAGTGAGAACACCACGCCCGCGCCATCCTTGCCGAAGAAGGCCGCGGCGAATACGGCAAAAATTGCCAAACGTGCACCGCAAGACATAAAAGGGGCCATCATGATGGTGATCAGGCGTTCGCGTGGGGCATCTAAGGTGCGTGCGCCCATAATGGATGGCACGTTACAGCCAAAGCCGACGATCAGCGGCACAAAGGATTTACCCGGCAACCCGAGCGCCTGCATCAGGCGGTCCATGACAAATGCCGCACGAGCCATATAGCCGGAGTCTTCCAGGAATGACAGGAACAGATACATCATGCCGATCTGGGGAACCAGCGGCAGCACGGTATTGATACCGCCGCCCACGCCCTGCGCCAGGAAGACGGTCAGCCACTGCGGGAAATGCAGGGTATAACCGACCCACTGGATGCCCTGAATAAAGATGGCCGCCGAACCGAGATCGAAGATTGGTTGCAGTGCGCCGCCGATGTTGATCGCCAATACGAACATGATGTACATCACCAGCAGGAAGATTGGCACCCCCAGCCAGCGGTTGAGGATCACCCGATCCAGTACCTCCGTCAGGCGGTTTGGCAACGCCAGCTTGGCGTTGCTGACCGCATCGCAGATAGTGGCGATCGACTGGTAGCGGGCATCGGCAATCACCAGCGCGGGATCTTCCTGCTGCTGCTGTTGCAGCGCTAACCTGGAATGTGCCAGTAGCTCGGTGGCTTTCCCGGCCAACTGATGGCTGTAGATGTCGCCCTCCAGCATTTGCAGGGCCAGCCAGCGCCGCTGTTCGGTGGGCAATTGTTGAGGCATGGCCTCGGTCAGCGTAGTGATTTCGTCTAGCAGCAGCGGCGGATAGGCCACCAGCGCTTTTAACTGATTGAAGCGATGATTATCGATGGTCTGTTTCAGCAGGCCAATGCCGTCGGCCTTGGTAGAAACCATGGATACCACCGGACAGCCAAGGCGCTCGGCCAGGGCGGCGACATCGATCTCAATATTCTGACTCTTGGCAATATCCTGCATGTTCAAGGCCACGATGCACGGAATACCCAGCTCCAGCAGTTGCAGCGTCAGGTAGAGGTTGCGTTCCAGGTTGGAGGCATCGACCACGTTGATCAGCATATCCGCATCGCCGCTCAGGATATAGTGACAGGCGATCTGCTCATCCAGCGAGGTTTGTTCGGAGATGGTGGTGAGTGAGTAAGTGCCTGGTAAATCCACCAGCGTGACCTGTGACTGCGGCGTCGTAAACTGGCCTTCTTTACGCTCAACCGTCACCCCAGCCCAGTTACCGACCCGCTGGCGCGACCCGGTGAGCTGGTTGAACAGCGTCGTCTTGCCCGAGTTCGGGTTACCGATTAAGCCAATAGTGATTTTTTTCATAAACCAACGTGATATCAGTAAATTAAGTATCGGCCGCGTTTGCACACGGCAACTGCCTGAGGCGGGGACAGCGCGTTACGGTTGGCTATCTAGCAGGATCAGGTCTAAATCTTTTTTCCGCAGTACCAGGCTAACGCGGCGAGTCTTTATTTCTATCGGGTCGCCAAGCGGTGCCACGCGGACTACGTCAAACTGCGAGCCGGGCAGCATGCCAAGCGACAGCAATTTCTGGCGGTAGGCCGGGCTGATCTCGCTGGAGAAGCCGGTGATTTTATAGGTATGTTTAGGAAGCAGCTGCATATTGCCTTCTCAATGAGTTGGGAATTCCCACGGGAATGCCACCTTCAGAACATTTGCTGCCCAGACTACCTGCGAAAAGGTGTATGGGGCCAGGAGAGCCGAGCCAAAAACAGAGCAATGAATACACAGAATCATAGTGATAACAATTATCGTATTCAATACGGAATGTATGGGCAATTGTAAATGCTGTCATATCTGCAATGGACGCCTTGCCAGCCCTAGTTTTAGCACTAAGCCAAACGTACTGCAAATGAGTGCAAAAGGTTAATTAAGTTGCAAATTTGTGCATTTCCTTGCGGTAATGAAACAGTTGTAGCTCTATTGGCGTGGCTGAAAGTTTTGTGGCGCAGATCTGGCAACATCGCCTGCTGTAAATGAGAGGGGTAAGTATTTGTGTTTACGGCACAATCGACGGCCTGAAAGGGCGGTGTTAATAAGGGTGTTAACAACGGGGCATTTTTACCGGTATGGGGGCTGAAAGCGATGACGCGAAACTGGGTGACAAAAAAATCGCCATTTTATTGCGGCAAGTCAAAATTGTCGGGGCGCCGCTAACGGTGGCGCAAGAAGGGCAACTGGCAAAAATGCTTTCATCTCCACCATCACTCACCAATAAACTTCACTGGCACAGTTGCCGTCAACCAGACTCCGTTATCAGCCTGATAAAATTTAAAGCCATTTTGGTACATTGCCAAAGCATCGATGGTTAACACAACAGGCTTGCCATGCCGTTGGCCAACGGCGGTCGCTGTAGTGATATCGGCAGATAGATGCACATATTGACGGGAGCCTGCGAGCAATCCGTCTTGATGAATTGAATCGATAAAACGTGTTGCCGTGCCATGGTAAAGGTACTGTGGCGGGGTCTGTTCCTCGTAGTTGATATCAACCTGTTTTGAGGAGTGCCCCTGTACCGCGCGGATATAACCGCCATCATCAGAAATAGAGAAGCGCTTCTTGTCGCTATTCTCTACAACCGATCTTATTAGTGGCAGGTCAAGTATCCTACCCTTTTTAGCTGCACAGGCGATAAGCGAATCGATGTTTGCCCATCCTTCACTATCCAGCGTTAAACCGATAGATTCTGGTTGGTGGCGTAATACATAGCTTAAAAACTTACTTACGTCTTG
Organism: Serratia sp. 3ACOL1; assembly: GCF_003668775.1. Lineage (NCBI taxonomy): Bacteria > Pseudomonadati > Pseudomonadota > Gammaproteobacteria > Enterobacterales > Yersiniaceae > Serratia > Serratia sp. 3ACOL1. Next base: position 4,808,986 of record NZ_CP033055.1, read on the forward strand.
ATTTTGACTATTCATTTTACATTCCCTGTTGTTGGTATCCGCATATTACTGGGTAATCTATGGCTGGTGTCAATGAAGGGAGCAATTTTGGTAAAGCCACGTTAGGCGGGATGTCATCCCCGAGCTAGCGCATTGATTGGCTAAAGTTGAACATGACTTTCAAGCAAATAAATTCCATGGCGATGAGCTACCTAATACCATCATGCTAATATCAAACGATATAAAAACCCCATCATGGACTACGTTGTCGCGCACAATTCCGCTCTACTAGAAGCGCCAGGCGCGACAAGTATCCTTCTCTACGAGGTCAGGACGATGTTACAGCAGCATGACGCTACCCCGGCAATCGGCATCGATTTAGGCACCACCAATAGCCTGATCAGTGTCTGGCAAGACGGGGAGTCGCGCTTAATCCCCAACGCGCTCAATGAATTTCTTACCCCCTCGGTCGTCAGCATTGATGAAGATGGGTCAATATTGGTTGGCCGCTCTGCGTTATCTCGCCTGACGACCCACCCACAAAAGACGGCAGCGCTGTTTAAACGTTACATGGGTAGCAAGAAGAAATTCAAACTGGATCAACAGACGTTTGACGCCCCAGAGCTATCGGCCATCGTGCTGAAATCACTGAAATCTGACGCAGAGAGTTTTCTTGGCCAGCCGATCCGCGACGTGGTGATTTCGGTACCTGCCTATTTTAGCGATGAGCAACGCAAGCAGACCCGCTTTGCCGCCGAACTGGCCGGTTTAAATGCGGTACGGCTGATTAATGAACCGACTGCGGCTTCAATGGCTTATGGCCTGCACACTCAAGGGGTTGGCCGTACTTTGGTGTTTGACCTGGGCGGGGGCACTTTTGACGTCACGGTATTGGAATATGATCTGCCGCTGATTGAGGTGCACGCTTCGGCGGGTGATAACTATCTTGGCGGTGAAGATTTTACCCAGGCAATCATTAAAGCCTGCCTCAACGAATGGCAACTGAACGCCTCGCAGATCGCGCCCCATGATATGGCACGGTTGTATGATTGCGTCGAGCAGTGGAAATGCCAACTTAATCAGCAACAGGGCTCGCATCAGCTGCATTGGCAATGGCAGGACCGGCAATGGGAAATAGAGCTGGATGAACGTAAAGCAGGGGAGATCTGGCTGCCGCTGCTTAATCGCCTGCGCGCACCGATTGAACAGGTGTTGCACGATGCTCGTTTGCAACCGCAGCAGATGGATCACCTGGTATTGGTCGGCGGAGCCACTAAGCTGAACACCATCCAAAAACTGGTGGTGAAGCTATTTGGTCAGTTGCCGCATCAGCACCTCGATCCCAGAACCATCGTAGCGCTAGGTGCCGCAGTACATGCCGCCTGCCGCCTGCGCGATCAGAATATCGACGAAGTGATCCTGACGGATGTCTGCCCCTATACGCTGGGCATCGCTACCTCGAATGCGGATCGACATGGGATTTTCTCACCAATTCTGGAACGTAATACCGTGGTCCCGACTTCACGGGTTGAAAGTTTCACCACGACGCATGTGGAGCAAAAGGCGATCCGGATAGCGATCTATCAGGGTGAAAGCCCACATGTTGACAACAATATCCTGGTGGATGAGTTTACCGTGCCGGTAAAGCCTAACGGCCATATTCAATCACTGGACGTTCGTTTCAGTTACGATATCAATGGGCTGTTAGAGGTTGATGTCCATCTGCCAGACAGTGGTGATTCCTTCTCAAAAGTGATCGACCACAGCCCCATTGGCCTGAGCCCGGAACAGCGAAAACAAAGTCAGCAGCGTTTGCAGGAGCTAAAAGTGCATCCACGCGATACGCTGTCTAACCGTACCTTGCAGGCGAGGCTGGAAAAAGCCTGGGCGCAGTCACTGGGGGATGAGCGTATGCAGATCGGTTTGTGGTTGCAGGAGTTTGAAGCGGTGTTGGTTAGCCAGCAGGAGCAAAAAATCCAGCCCATACGCCTGCGGCTGGAACGTTTTCTGGACGAGATGAGTTTCTGAACGTCAACTGCCCCCATAAAACGTTGGGGGCAGTTCCTCACGCCACAATCCTCAGCGTTTTTCTCCTGGCGGCGGGCCATATTGGTTCGCGTGCTTCACGCCGGGGATCAGCAGATACAGCAGGATCAGATAAGGCATGCATATCAGCAACACAGCTTCAAAGACCGGGTATTTACGGTTTAAATCATGACTGCGCCGCAGCAGTGCGCTGAACGTATTGAGCAGCAGTAACCCGATAATGACCCAGGCCGAAAGCACGTTGATGAGCAGTAGGTAAACCGCAACCATCACCAGCGGTACTAGCGTCAGCTGAGCCAGCAGGCCCAGGCGGTTGATGCGTCGGTCAAATTGCCAGAACTGCCAGAAGCGAGTGTCTGGTCTTTGTTCTTTCGCACGCTGTTTTTCAATGACGCGCTGCTCCGATAGCTGCACTAATAACCCGGCATTCAATCGCAGAATGGGGGAGAGGCGGTTATCTGCCAGGCAGGCCATCAGCTGCTGACGTTCATCTTGATCCAACTTATCCCAATCGTAGTCATACAGGCGATAGCCAACCTGAGCTATTTTGGTCAGCAATGAGTCCCGGGCAAACAGCGTTGAGTTCCCCAGGGCTTTGGGCTTTTTACCGTTAAGCAATGCCTGCCGTAGCTCCGCTTCCCCCTGATTGCCGCAGTCTAACCGTTCAAGCGCCTCCCGGCTTCTGTCCTGTATTGACTGGTCGCCATGGCGCAGTAAAAATGCGTGAAGCAAGGCTTGCTCGGCTATCGGAGCCTGTTCTATCTCATCAGGCCAACTGGCAACACGATGATAGAAATGATTGACATTAGTGCAGTTGCACAGCTCTGACTGGCTCTGTACGCGGAGCAAAAACTGATTAATAGATACGGGTAATTCCAACCAGCAAAGGTAGTGCAGACGGTTATCCAACCGCAATTGTTGCTCAAGCTGCCAGACCAGGTCACCCTTTGCCGGGGCGAGTTGCCGGATTAATGGATACAGTTCGTAGACGGGGTGTTGTTCACTGAGCGTTAAGCGGTTTATCTGACGGACAGTATCGATATGCCCGGCCGCCCCATTGAGTAATAGCACCAGTAAACAGGTTTGCCGGTATTGATCCCAGGGTGCGGTAGCGTCGCTAAACGGTGGGATCTCAATCTGGTCCACGGCAGCTAAATAATTCAACCAGTCATTGATGGTGCCAAGCTGTGCACTAAACGCCGGTTCCTGATACAAGCGGTTCAATCGTGCTGGTGACAGGTAACGCCATTGCCGCAGCCAGAAGACGGCTTGATGCCAGCTAGCGGAGTCAGTATCGGTGTATCTCTCTGGCAGATGGTGGTCAATTGGGCCATCCAGCCACTGAATGAAGTTGGCAATGACGCTCGAATCATTCAACCATGCCAGCCGCTGTGCCGCCTGAGATTGCAGCCCTTGCAGGATCAGGGCCTCTAGGGGAGCGGCCGGTGTGGGTTGGTCAATAATTTGCTGCAACAGGCCTTCATTACCCAAGGTTAGCATGCAGGCGTGGCGGTAGAGTAATCGCAGAGGGTCGGAACCATCATCAAGCATTAGCTGGTCATACATCACACCGACATGACCGTTACCGGATTTCCAATAGATATAAGCCTGGGCAATCGGCACTTCTGCCCAGTTTAACTGAGCGGCCTCTCCCCAACGTACCAAGGTCTGTACCGTTTGGGTCGGGGTCAGGAAATCTTGCATCTCATCATCTGCCGCTATCCCTGCCGCCGCAGGGTAAACCGGCCGATCAAAAGCCTGGATCAACAGCGGTAGATAAGCTGGATGTTGTTCAAGGCACCAATCCAATAACCCTTGCTCGGCCTGCGCATGTTGCTCTAACCGATATAGCTGTAGCCAATAATCAAACGCCCGCTGATTATCCTGCAGCAAAGCACAATGCCGGGCAGCCAGGTACAACCAATCGCTATTCTCTGCGTCCAGCTCCAGCTGTGCCAAACAGTGATCCCGCAACGTTTCGCTGGGAACTTCCGCCAGGCTGTACCATTGCGCCAGCTGTTTCATCAACCGTGGGCAATCAGGCCAGTAAATCACTGATGGATTACTCAGCAGTAAACGCAGCATCCACTCTGGCTCATTCCAGTACAGATGATACGCATGGCGGAAGAAGGCAACGGTTTCTACTTGGGCAGGCAGGCTGATTGACGACAGTGTGGAAAGATCGAAGATATCGGCGCGTGCGATATAATCTAAATAATCATCCATCCGGGCAGCGTCGTCCTGCTCCAGTTCATTCAGGCGATGCCGCCAGTTCAAACGGTCTGCTAATAGTCTGACGCAGTCGGTAGAGATGCATGGTGAGTGGTAAACACGATCGAGCAAGTACCAGCGTAGCCGGTCAATGAGTGCAATATCGTACTGATCCAACTGAGCGATATAGCGATGCCAGCTTTGTGGCTGATAACGTGTTTCGGGGGTATTCAACAGAGCATCAAATTGGGCCAGCATGCTCTCGAATAATGGTTCTGCAGCGGATGGCGGCGGCTCGGGGGCCTGCTCGAGTTGAGCTGTTCCCACATCATGAGGACCATCATCTTCAGTACTCTGTGCAGAACGCAGCATAAACGGGGTCTCGGCCAGTTTTCGCGCGTGCTCAAAAGCCTGACGTAATAGCTGAAAACCGCTCGGGTCATTTTCAGGATGATGGTCGGGGAGCTTACTGCGATAGGCGGCGCGAATGGCTTGTTGATCTTCCGTTGGCTCAATGCCTAATATTTGCCAGCAACGTTGATTCATGACCAATCAACCTCTTCCAGAGACGCCGGTTTCTCCATTTCATGGCAGTCAATGTGCCAGGCCAGATTTTTTAAGGGGCTATCTGCGTGGCAATAGAGGTGCTGTTGCATCTGAATATAGTTTTCCGTTCCACTGTAATGGCAAAAAGCATATTGCTGTTGTTCAGGGGTCTCCTGATTTAATGATTGCCAATAGGCTCGGCCAACGAAAAACGCGGCGTAATAGCTTTCCCAATTCGCGTAATAGTGGCGGGCACGCAGTGCTAGCCGAGTATGGAACCACAGATTTTCCTCAGCGGTAAACCAGCCATGGAGCTGAGCAACGCGACAAAGAAAACTCAGCCGCCCCAGGTCCCAGGAACGGATGCCTCCATCACCACAAATAACCGCCGTATCAGCGACTATTTGCATCAACACCTGTTCTTCAACTGACTGTTGTTCCACATGCTCCTGCCATTGCGTCGGACTGAGACGATGCCAGAGAGAATAGTAGTGTGCCAGCTCTCTCGCATGCCCTGCATCCACCATGCGTAATATCATATTGATCACACCAGAGCGCGAGGTGATCCCCCAGCTTTCTTTTAAATCGAAAGTGGTGTCGAAGGGATAATATTTTAGCGAGTCAAAGGTGCAGCCGGTATGAGCATTTATCGCGACCATGGGGGCTGAAAGAGCCATTAGCCATTGCTGATATTGTTGTTCCATCAATCAAGTTCCAATAAATCCCTGTGTTATACCGGCATCAGCGGCCTGCCGATTAAGTCAGGTAAGGGTCCGAACGGAGAGACGATCTATAAGCCAGCGATGTCTCTTGAACAGGAGGTTTGTCCAAGAGATAGCCGAAGGAGGGGATAAAGGTTTATCCCCTCAGCTCATTATTTCTTGCCAAATGCCGCGGCCAGCGCGTCACCCATGGCACTGTTACCTGCCGGGGGGCTGTTGCGTGGTTTAGGCTTATTAGCCGCAGGGCGTGAGTTTTTATCGCGAGCTGGAGCGTTATTATTGCCCCCGCCACGGCGTGGTGAACCTTCACCCGGTTGCTCATCCAGGCGCATGCTCAGTGCGATACGCTTACGCTGCAGATCGACCTCCATCACCTTCACCTTGACGATATCGCCGGCTTTCACCACGGTATGTGGATCTTCAATGAACTTGTCCGCCAATGACGAGATGTGCACCAGGCCATCCTGATGAACGCCGATATCAACAAAGGCACCAAAGTTGGTGACGTTGGTGACCGAACCTTCCAGGATCATGCCCACCTGCAGGTCGTTGAGGGTTTCCACCCCTTCGGCGAAGGTAGCCGTTTTGAATTCCGGGCGTGGGTCGCGGCCCGGTTTTTCCAACTCTTTCAGGATGTCGGTGACCGTTGGTACGCCGAATTTCTCATCGGTAAAATCGCTGGCTTTCAGGCTGCGTACCGCGCTCGGGTTGCCCATCAAATCTTGCAGAGCCTGGCGGGTCGCGGCCAGAATGCGTTCCACCACCGGGTAGGTTTCCGGGTGAACGGTTGAGGCATCCAGCGGGTTATCGCCGTGGTTGATGCGCAGGAAGCCCGCACACTGCTCGAAGGCTTTTGGCCCCAAACGGCTCACTTTCAGCAGTTGTTCACGGTTGCTGAAGCGGCCATTCTCATCACGCCAGGTGACGATATTCTGCGCCATCATGCGCGTCAGGCCAGCTACGCGGGTCAGCAGCGGCACGGAGGCGGTGTTCAGGTCAACGCCAACGGCGTTCACACAGTCTTCCACCACCGAGTCCAGCTTCTTGGCTAACTGGCTTTGGCTGACGTCGTGTTGGTATTGGCCCACACCGATAGATTTCGGATCGATCTTAACCAGTTCGGCCAACGGATCTTGCAGACGGCGGGCGATGGAAACCGCACCGCGCAGCGAAACGTCCAGGTTCGGGAACTCCAACGCGGCCAGCTCGGAAGCGGAATACACCGAAGCTCCGGCCTCGCTGACGATCACTTTCTGGGCTTTAACGTCCGGGAACTGCTGTTGCAGCTCAGCAAAGAAACGCTCGGTCTCGCGTGATGCGGTGCCGTTACCGATGGCAACCAGCTCAACCTTGTGTTTGATGCACAACGCGGCAACGACCGCAGCGGCTTTGGCTGCCTGCCCGGTGTGCGGATAAACGGTATCGGTGGCAACCAGCTTGCCGGTGGCATCCACCACCGCCACTTTAACGCCAGTGCGCAGGCCAGGATCCAGGCCCATGGTAGCGCGCATACCGGCCGGGGCTGCCATCAGCAGATCGTGCATGTTGCGGGCGAAAACGTTGATCGCTTCGTCTTCCGCGCGCTCACGCAGGGTGCTCATCAGCTCGGTTTCCAGATGCAGCAACACCTTGATGCGCCACGTCCAGTTAACCACGGATTTACGCCAGGCATCTGCCGGCGCGTTGTTCAGGCGCAGGTTGAGATGGTTGGTGATAATCAGCTCGCCCTGGCTTTCACGCGGGGTTTCTTCAAACTGCGGATCGGCGTTCAGCGCCAGTTGCAGCACGCCTTCATTGCGGCCACGGAACATTGCCAGCGCACGGTGCGAAGGCACTTGCGCAATTGGTTCGTGGTGATCGAAGTAGTCGCGGAATTTCGCGCCTTCCTCTTCTTTACCGTCGACAACCTTGGACACCAGATGGGCGTTTTTCCACAGGTAGTCACGCACCTTTGCCAGCAGGGTCGCGTCTTCGGCAAAGCGTTCCATCAGGATGTAGCGTGCGCCGTCCAGCGCCGCTTTGACGTCTGCCACGCCTTTCTCGGCATCGACAAATCCTTCGGCCAGCTGTTCTGGCTGCTGTTGCGGATCTTGCCACAGGGAGTCTGCCAGCGGCTCCAGACCGGCTTCAATAGCGATCTGCCCACGGGTGCGGCGTTTCGGTTTGTAGGGCAGGTAAAGGTCTTCGAGTTCGGTTTTGCTTTGCGTGGCGTTGATTGCCCCCGCCAACTGTTCGGTCAGTTTACCCTGATCTTCAATGGACTTGAGGATGGTTTGGCGGCGATCTTCCAGTTCACGCAGATAGCCCAGACGAGTCTCCAACTGACGCAGTTGGGTATCATCCAGGCCCCCGGTGACTTCCTTACGATAGCGTGCGATAAACGGCACGGTATTACCTTCATCCAGCAGACGGATGGCGGAGTCAACTTGCTCCGGGCGGGCCTGCAGTTCGGTTGCAATAATGCGGCTCAGTGGATCAGTCATAAGTCAGGTATCTGTTAGCAGCGATAATCGATAGGGGGATAGTTATACGTTTTGCAGGGGGAAAATGCCAGTCCAGAGGGCCGAGGTTTTGACGGGCGCAGCATGCAGCGCCCCTACGGTCTCAACTATTCTTCGTCTTTGATATATTCGATCTCGTTGACCGTCCAGTAGGCAATACCTGCCGGGGTCTCAACCGTAGCCGTATCCCCCACCTCTTTTTTCAGCAAGGCGCGAGCCATTGGTGAGTCGATGGAGATGTAATCTTTACGGCCAAAGATTTCGTCGTAACCCACGATGCGAAAGCGTTTGGTATCACCATCGTCATTCTCGATCTCTACCCAGGCACCAAAGAACACCTTGCCCGCCTGTTGTGGCGAATAATCGACAATTTTCAGCTGCTCAAGGCACTTGGTGAGATAACGCACCCGGCGATCGATCTCACGCAGCCGCTTTTTATTGTACTGGTAATCGGCATTTTCACTTCGGTCGCCCAGGCTGGCGGCCCAGGTGACTTTCTTGGTCACTTCCGGGCGGTCTTCACGCCACAGGTAATCCAGTTCTTTTTTGAGTTTGTTGTAACCCTCACGGGTGATCAGCAATGTTTTCATTGTCATCCATCATCGAATCACAGGAGCAGTGGGCAATTCTCGCATAAAGCGGCCACCATATCCGTTGGCGTTTTTTTTATAAACCTGAGGTACACTGCCAATTCGCCAGTCTTGCGGTTTTCTGCCAAGAGTGTACATCATACGCAGCGGGAAGTTTTTTACCGATCTGCGGCTCCGGTTTAAGTGAAAATTGTTGATATTTGGGCAAAAGAATAAGCTTTGTAACAATTTCGTCTAGAATATATACCATTAAACGCTGTCAGTAATGATGGAGTTTTTGAACAATACGAGGCTGTTGCCAAATAGCCGCCAGCGGTGCCAATGCATAAGTGCGGGCCACAGTCTAGAATCAGGCAATACAGCCTTTGGGAGTCAGACAATGCAAGAGAATCACAAGATTCTGGTCGTCGATGATGACATGCGCCTGCGTGCGCTTTTAGAGCGTTACTTAACCGAACAGGGCTTCCAGGTTCGCAGCGTTGCTAACGCTGAGCAAATGGATCGTTTGCTGACGCGTGAGTCTTTCCATCTGATGGTATTAGACCTGATGTTGCCGGGTGAAGACGGGCTGTCCATTTGCCGTCGCCTGCGCAGTCAAAGCAACCCGATGCCGATCATTATGGTGACCGCCAAGGGTGAAGAAGTGGACCGTATCGTCGGGCTGGAAATCGGTGCCGATGACTATATCCCTAAGCCGTTCAACCCGCGTGAACTGCTGGCTCGTATCCGTGCCGTGCTGCGCCGCCAGGCCAACGAACTGCCGGGTGCGCCTTCTCAGGAAGAGGCGGTGATCGCCTTTGGTAAATTCAAACTGAACCTCGGCACGCGCGAGATGTTCCGTGAAGATGAACCTATGCCATTAACCAGCGGTGAGTTCGCGGTGCTGAAAGCTTTGGTCAGCCACCCACGTGAACCGTTGTCGCGTGATAAGCTGATGAACCTGGCCCGTGGCCGTGAATACAGTGCGATGGAGCGTTCCATCGACGTGCAGATCTCGCGCCTGCGCCGCATGGTTGAAGAAGATCCGGCACATCCACGCTATATCCAGACCGTTTGGGGTCTTGGCTACGTCTTCGTCCCGGACGGCAGTAAGGCATGAGGAGATTACGCTTTTCACCGCGTAGCTCGTTTGCCCGAACTTTGCTGTTGATCGTCACCTTGCTGTTTGTCAGCCTGGTGACGACCTATCTGGTGGTGCTTAACTTCGCCATCCTGCCCAGTCTGCAGCAGTTCAATAAGGTATTGGCGTACGAAGTTCGTATGCTGATGACCGATCGGCTGCAACTGGAGGACGGTACCTTGCTGGAGGTGCCGCCAGCGTTCCGCCGCGAGATCTACCGCGAGCTGGGCATTTCGCTTTATACCAACGCGGCTGCGGAAGAGAGCGGCCTGCGCTGGGCGCAACACTACCAATTCCTTAGCCAGCAGATGGCGCAGCAACTGGGTGGCCCGACCGATGTCCGCGTCGAGGTGAACAAAAACTCCCCGGTGGTCTGGCTGAAAACCTGGTTGCAGCCGGATATCTGGGTGCGCGTCCCGCTGACCGAAATCCATCAAGGCGATTTCTCGCCGCTGTTCCGCTACACCCTGGCGATTATGTTGCTGGCGATAGGCGGCGCCTGGCTGTTTATCCGCATTCAGAACCGCCCTCTGGTGGAGCTTGAGCATGCTGCCTTGCAGGTAGGCAAAGGCATTATTCCGCCGCCGCTACGTGAGTATGGTGCCTCTGAGGTGCGTTCGGTAACCCGGGCCTTCAACCAGATGGCCTCTGGGGTGAAGTTGCTGGCCGACGATCGCACGCTGCTGATGGCGGGGGTCAGTCATGACTTGCGCACGCCGCTGACGCGTATCCGTCTGGCGACGGAAATGATGAGCGAGCAAGACGGTTATCTGGCGGAGTCGATCAATAAAGATATCGAAGAATGTAATGCCATCATCGAACAGTTTATTGATTACCTGCGTACCGGCCAGGAGATGCAAACCGAAATTTGCGATTTGAACTCCATTCTGGGCGAAGTGGTGGCGACAGAAAGTGGCTACGAACGGGTGATTGAAACCGATATTCTGCCGGGTGAGCTGATGGTGAATGTGCATCCGTTATCGATCAAACGTGCGGTGGTGAACATGGTGGTGAATGCGGCGCGCTATGGCAACGGCTGGATCAAGGTCAGCAGCGGGCGAGAACTGCAGCGCGGCTGGTTCCAGGTGGAGGATGATGGCCCCGGTATCAAGCCGGAAGAGCTGAAGCACCTGTTCCAACCCTTTGTGCGCGGCGACAGTGCGCGTAGCACCAGCGGCACCGGGTTAGGGTTGGCGATCGTGCAGCGCATCATTGACGCTCATGCTGGCGTGCTGGATATCGGCACCAGCGAGCGCGGTGGGCTGCGTATCCGAGCCTATCTCCCAATACCGATCGAGAAGAAAGAAACTTCCAGCGGGAATCCGCCAGCCAAAGAGAACGCCTGATATCCTGACTTAAGGCCGCAGCATTGTGGCCTGGTCAGGGTTTCGTGTTTCCTTCATCTTCATCGCCAAAGGTGACATCGCGCGGTGGTTTCTCCCCGCGCGGCGGGATTTTCAACTCGACGCCGCCTAATTCGGCAAAGTGTTGATGCATCCAGGTTCCCAATCCATAACGCGGTGGCTTCTTCAGTAACGTTTGTTTCAAGTCCATATGTGCCTCCTCCAACCTCCAACGGGCGCAGCATGCGGCGCCCCTACAAATTGACCACAAGTGCAAGTCAGCCACGAATTCAAACCAACCTCAAGTGCAAATCAGCCACAAATAGAAAAGGCGCGGAATTCCGCGCCTTGGCTTAGGGGGTAATCAACGCTATTACAGTTTCGGACCCGAGCTGACTAGTGCAGCGCCTGCCGGGGTATCGGTGTATTTGTCGAAGTTGGTGATAAAGCGGTTCGCCAGATCGTGCGCCTTCTCTTCCCACTGCTCTATGCTGGCATAGGTGGCACGTGGGTCGAGGATGGCCGGATCAACGCCTGGCAGGGCAGTTGGCATCGACAGATCGAAGATTGGCAGCGTGATGGTTTCAGCCTTATCGATTTCACCGTTGAGGATGGCGTCGATAATGCCGCGGGTGTCTTTGATCGAGATACGCTTACCGGTGCCGTTCCAGCCGGTATTGACCAGGTAAGCCTGGGCTCCGGCTGCCTGCATGCGCTTGACCAGCACTTCTGCATACTGGGTTGGGTGCAGTGACAGGAATGCCGCGCCAAAGCAGGCAGAGAAGGTTGGCGTTGGCTCGGTAACACCGCGCTCGGTACCGGCCAGCTTGGCGGTGAAACCGGACAGGAAGTGGTACTGGGTCTGGTTGGCCGTCAGGCGTGATACCGGCGGCAGTACGCCGAAGGCGTCCGCAGTCAGGAAGATCACCTTGGTAGCGTGGCCCGCTTTGGATACCGGCTTGACGATGTTGTGGATGTGGTAGATCGGATAGGAAACGCGGGTGTTCTCGGTTTTCGATCCGTCGTTGAAGTCCACAGTACCGTCGGCCAGGACGGTGACGTTTTCCAGCAGCGCATCACGCTTGATGGCGTGATAGATATCTGGCTCGGCTTCTTCCGACAGCTTGATGGTCTTGGCGTAGCAGCCGCCTTCGAAGTTGAAGACGCCATCGTCATCCCAGCCGTGTTCGTCATCGCCAATCAGTTGGCGTTTCGGATCGGTGGACAGCGTGGTTTTACCAGTGCCGGACAGGCCGAAGAACACTGCCACGTCGCCTTTCTCGCCCACGTTGGCCGAGCAGTGCATGGAGGCAATGCCTTTAAGCGGCAGCAGGTAGTTCATGATGGAGAACATACCCTTTTTCATTTCGCCGCCGTACCAGGTGCCGCCGATCAGCTGCATACGCTCGGTCAGGTTGAATGCCACGAAGTTTTCCGAGTTCATTCCCTGCTGCTGCCAGTTCGGGTTGGTGCACTTGGCGCCGTTCATCACCACGAAATCAGGCTCAAAGCCTTGCAGTTCTTCATCGCTCGGGCGGATAAACATGTTTTTGACGAAATGCGCTTGCCAGGCCACTTCTGTGATAAAGCGGACTTTCAGGCGGGAATCTGCGTTAGCACCGCAGAAGGTATCGACCACGAACAGGCGCTTGCCGGAAAGCTGCTCGGTGACCAGTTGTTTCAAATCTGCCCAGACTTCAGGGCTGAGAGGTTTGTTATCGTTTTTGCCTTTACCTTGATCGGCCCACCAGACGGTGTCCCGGGTGATATCGTCACGAACGATGTACTTATCTTTTGGCGAACGGCCGGTGAAGATGCCGGTATCGACGGCAACGGCACCCAGATTGGTTACTACACCACGCTCAAACCCTTGCAGTGAAGGGTCCGTTTCTTCCTTAAACAGTAATTCATAACTCGGATTGTGAACGATTTCACCAACGTTATGAATTCCATAAGCGGCAAGATCCTGGTGGGTTATACCATTAACACGCATGTCACTACTCCTTGATCACAGAATTTCTGGCGACAATTGTAGGGATCCATGGAGATGTAACCGCGATAGGTATCAAATATTTAACGTATTAAACGTTTTTTAGTTACGTTATGAGATGTAGACCACGGAATAAAGCAAGCGTGCAAACGGTGGGGCCTGACGTGCGTCACAACTCGACGCACGTCACACCGCGGTGTTGCTTAATGCAGTTGGGTGCTGCTGTCGGCATTGCCGTTGTGAAGGGCGGCAATGTCTAACGCATCGAATACATAATGATTACCACAGTAATCACAGTGCATATCGATGTTGCCATCCTGTTCCAGCATATCGGCCACTTCTTCCGTTGGCAGCGTGATCAAGGCATCGGCACAGCGTTGGCGTGAACAGGTGCAGCGGAAGATCACGTCCTGGGGTTCGTACAGCGTAACCTCTTCCTGATGATAGAGGCGATACAGCACTTCATTAGCCGGCAGGGTGAACAGCTCGTGATCCTTGATGGTGGCGGTCAGCTGTACCAGATGGTCGAAATCATCGGCATTGCCGTCCTGAGCTGGCAGCACCTGCAGCAGCATGCCGGCAGCCGCTGGTTTACCTTCGGCTTCGCCGGTGCGGATAAACAGGCGCGTTGGCAACTGCTCGGACTGGCGGAAATACCCTTCCAGGCACTGGGCCAGCGTTTCACCTTCCAGACCCACCACGCCCTGATAGCGTTCACCTTCAGACGGGCTGATGGTGATCACCATAATGCCGTTACCCAGCATCTGGTGCAGGGTGCTGTCGGCCACAATCTCGCCTTCGACACGGGCTACACCACGCATTTCTTGGCGATTGTTGCCGTTGATCACTGCCAGTTTCAGCGGGCCGTCACCTTGCACCTGAACGGTAATGTCACCGTCGAACTTCAGCGTGGCGGTCAGCAGGCTGGTGGCGACCAGCAACTCGCCCAGCAATTTTTGTACCGGTGCCGGATAATCATGGTTGGTCAGGATGTGCTGATAGGTTTCGCTGACGGTAACCAGCTCACCGCGCACCGCGTAGTTTTCGAACAGGTAACGGTGCAATTGGTCATGGTTGGACATAGTTTTCTCTCTTTGAGGCGAGGGATTATTCCTGCTCGCCAAATTTAAATTTAATCAAATCGCGCCGCTCTTTCTTGTCCGGACGACGATCCGGATGCGGCATGGTCAGCGCATTCATCTTGCGTGCCAGCGCCACTTTCTCGCGGTTGGCAATGCTGGCCTCGGTTTCCTGATACATCAGCTGCGCCTCATCGGCTCCACGCCGTTGGCTATTGATGGCCAGCACGATGACAATGCGTTCGTCGTTGCCCTGACGCAGCTTGATTTCGGCATTGATTTCAACGGCTTTACTCGGCTTGCCGCGCTGCCCGTTGTAGTGCACTTTGCCGCCGTCGATCATGTCACGGGCCAGTGCGCGGGTTTTGTAAAATCGGGCGGCCCACAGCCATTTATCCAGGCGGACGGCCTCATCCGGTGTTGCTTTGGCTTTCATTGCTCCCTCCGTTCCAAGGCCGGTATCAACTGGCGGTAGTCGCTCATCGACGGATAACGCTGGAAAGTTTTACTCGCCATGCTGGAATCCGGGTTCTGCACGCCAAGGCAGTAGCGGATACCAAACTTGCTTGCGGCATCCAGAATGGGTTCACCATCATCCACAAACAGCGTGCGCTGCGGGTCAAAGCCGGTTTGCTGCTGCACGGCCTGCCACAGACGCTGATCTTCCTTTGGATAACCAAATGTGTGGGTGGAAAGTAATAAATCAAGGTGTCGATCCAAACCGGTGTGCTCAACCTTCACCGCCAGACTGTGTGGATGCGCGTTGGTGAGCAGGATGGTGCGCTGCCCGGCATCGCGTAACGCCTGCAAAAACGGCTGGGTATCTTCACGTAGCCGAGCGCGGTTGCCGACTTCGCTGGTCATTTGGTAGATATCCAGCCCGAGGCGTTCACTCCAGTAATCAAAGCAATACCAGTTCATGGTGTGTTGCACGGCCAGGTATTCCTGGTGAATGATTTTGCTGGCGTCGTCGAAGGGAATGGCCCGTTGCTCACTTAACGCCTGCGGTACCAGCGTTAGCCAAAAATGGCTGTCGAATTCCAGATCCAGCAGGGTGCCGTCCATATCCAGCAGTACGGTATCAATATCGTGCCAATCAAACTCAGGAACCATGAACCAACTCCATAGGCGGGATAGCGGTATCCCGCGGATGATAAAAAACATACAGCCTAGTATAGGCGGATGGTAGGGCGGAGGCTACGCCATCGGGCGTATGGATATCGGGGTGAGCTGCGGGTTGAAGCAGCTGTCGTAATAGCGCTGGATATCGGCGAGGCGATGTTGGTTTTTGCGCCTGCGTTGCACCAGCCGCCAGGAGTTGTAACCCAGCACGACGACCAACACCAGCAACAGCAGGCTGGTGCCAAGATAGCGCCACAGGGTCACGATATCCGGTTCACTATGCAGGGCGATATGCCGAGTGCCGTTGGCATCGACAAAGATATTGGTGATCACCCCGTTTGCCCGGAACGGCGTATGTAGCAACATGCTGCTAAGACGCTGTAGTTCTTTCCATTGGTCAAGTGAGTTGTATTCGTTCAGCGGCTGTGTGGGCAAGGGATAATCCACCAACTGCTTGCCTTCGTCACTGGTAATCAAAAAACCGCCCGGCGGTGGGCTGTTGAGGGCCGCAGCGGCCTGACGGGTTTCCCGCACCACAAAGGCAGAGGTAGCCGCGTTACTCAGGTTTTCCAGCGATTCAGCACTGACCGGACGGAGCAGAACGTTAACGCCTTCCAGCGCCCCGGATTTGGCCCGTTTCACCAGGTTGGCCCAGTTCTTGACGTTGCCCAGATTGACCAATGCGTTCTTCAAGCGCACACAGTCGGCCTCCGTGCCACACAGGTCCTGCGTTTTCAATACGATATCCGCAAAGTCATCCAGCAGGATCATGCCTGACTTTTCAATGGCACTGGCCAACTGCGGGTTCACTTTCTGCTCGGCACCGCTTGGGTGCAGTTGCCGGTTGATGGTGGCCATCAGCGCGGCAGCTTTATCGATCACTTCCGATTCAGGTTGTGGCAGCGGGGTAGCCGTATTCCAGTAGATCCCCGAACAATCGAAAGGCATAAAGCTCGGCGCAGTGGCGCTGTTGTTGCCCGAAGGAACGTAGCACATGCCGTTGCCCTGAATTTTCAGCCTATCGCCGATATGCAGTGGAATGGCCTCCAGCGCCTGAACGCTGGTGACTTCCGTCTTCTGTGTGCCCTGTAACCACGCGGTGCTCAATTTAGCGGGTAGGCTGAGTGGAATGTAGATTAACAGTAACAACAGCACCACGAGCGAACTGGCCGCTAATACGGCGTTCTTGCCCCAATGCTGCAAGGGGAAGTTCTTCACTTCGTCATGCAGGGAAAGATAGTGCCCCTGACGTACCACCTGCCGGTTGAGGTAGATATCCACATTGGTGGTTTTACCCAGGTCCGCATTCAGGTAAGGCAGCCAGTGCGGGGGGTAGATCAAATCGATAATGCCAAAAGAGATATTACTGATTTGCCCCTGATTGGACTCACCGAATAACCCCCAGCGCTTTGGCGTGCCGCGCAGACAGTGCACCTCTTTCAGCTCTTTTTCGCTCGGGCGGCGCAACAGATGCCAGCAGCCCCAGACGATCATCAGCACCGCCACCAGAATGATCCAGGGGATCACTACCACCGGACTGATCAGGCTAAGGAACAGCAGCAGTAGGGCAGCAGAGATGAGGGCCGCTTCCTTGACGCCGTTCGGCCGGTTAAGCTCATGTTCCTCGCGGGTTTCCTTGCGAATGTTCACCAACTCAATATGTTCGCTCTCTTCTTTGCGGATGGAGGCGTTCCTTGTCGGGGTTGTAGTCACTACCGGCGAAGGTGGGCTGTCGTAAATATGATCCAGCAGCGAATGGCCATTGAGTGAGATCACCAGCGGTAGCGTCTGGGTTTTGATCACTTCGACATGGTTATCGGCGCTGATGTACTGCTCCCAAAACGGAGGAAGATGGATCTCTTCCGAGTCGAGGTAGTAGCGCCAGTTGTTGGGTTCATCGCTGGCCAGACCATAGCGGGTGATGGCATGGGTGATCGGGTAAACGTTGTCGCTCTGTGCGGTCAACGCCAGCCTGGCAGAAGGCAGGGAAGTGGAACCCGACAGCAGTTTGTTGCCCAGGTGGTTCTGTTGGTTGAGGTAATTCTCGATAGCTGCCCGCTCTGGCGCGGTCAGTTTGCGGTGGTTAGGTTTGACGAACGGCAGGATACCTGCCAAGGCTGGCTGGGGGCGGAATTTAAACCACAAGTAGAGGCCAGCAGCGATCAGGCAGGCTAGCGCTAAGGCCAATATCAACGCTATTGTGCTCATGCTATTCTCGTCCTACACCCATGAAACCGCCAATCTTACGCAAAGCCAGACATTATACGGAGTTAACCGCCCAGAGATAGAATGACCCACCGTATTAGTTGTTATCCGGCTCTCATTCGTGGCTATCGTTAGGCATTTACCGTACGATTTTTTAACCTGCACGAGCATAGCAATCCTCATGGTGTCCGGATATCAGGATTATCCTATTTGCCTACCTGTTTTTTTATCCACCGGGGTAGCTGCTGGTCAGGTTTGTTAAAAAAAAGTAAATTACAGGCTAAGCTCGTTGCGGAAATGGTTCCCATTAACGCACAATGTGATCAAGATCGAGTTTAGCCAGTGGTTGACCCTTTTGCTGTCTACCACAACGCGCATATTATTATCCTGGTTATCTGCCTGAGAGTACTGAGTATTCAGTGTATTAGGCGGTTAACCTATTTGAGGCAATCATGGATAAACAGCTGCAAAAACCTAGAATTCTGAAAGTCGAAACGGTCGCGCGCTCGCGTTTATTTAACGTGGAGTCGGTCGATCTGGAGTTCAGTAACGGTGTGCGGCGGGTCTATGAGCGTATGCGCCCTTCGGAACGCGAAGCGGTGATGATTGTGCCGGTGATAGGGGATGATTTGCTGCTGATCCGTGAATATGCGGTAGGCACCGAATCCTATGAGCTGGGCTTCCCCAAAGGGCTGATCGACCCTGGCGAAGGGGTGTTGGAAGCCGCTAACCGTGAACTGATGGAAGAGGTCGGCTTTGGGGCCGGGCGCTTTGATTTCCTCAGCAAACTGACGATGGCACCTTCCTATTTTTCCAGCCAGATGAATATCGTGCTGGCACACGACCTCTATGCGCAAAGCCTGGAGGGGGATGAGCCAGAGCCGTTACCCCAGGTGCGTTGGCCGATAGCCAACATGATGGCACTGCTGGCGGAACCGGACTTTCGTGAGGCGCGCAATGTCAGCGCATTGTTCCTGGCAGAGGCATTCCTGCGCGGTTCACGCTAACCCTCCATCGATTCATCTGCACGGGCGCTGCTGACAAACCCGCCCGGGCTCACAACATGCGGCGCCCGCCGGTTAAGATAAAAAAATGGCCAGATTGCTCTGGCCATTGTCGTTTTTAGAACAGCTCGTGGCTTTCGCCACCAGGGTCTGTCAGGGTGGTTCCGGCATCATGTACCGAGAACTCCGTGGGTTGAGTGCCTTCGATAAAGTACTCGGAACGGCTACCTCCGCCCCCGTTGGACAGTTTGCCGGTGCTCTTGTCGATGGTCACGCTGACAATCCCCGGCGGTGGAGTGACTTTCTGCTCTGGCAGGCCTTCCAGCGCCACCTTCATAAAATCATCCCAAGCCGGTTGAGCACTCTTCGCCCCACCTTCACCACCGGAAATCTGATCCGGGATGGCACCTGAAGCGGAGGAACGGCCAAGATTGCGGCGGTGATCGTCGAAACCGATCCACACCGATGTCACTGTTTCTGGGCCGTAGCCGGAGAACCAGGCATCTTTCGAACTGTTGGTGGTACCGGTTTTGCCGCCGATATCATGGCGTTTAAGATCGCGGCCTGCGCGCCAGCCGGTGCCCATCCAGCCCGGTTCACCGAAGATATTGGTGTTCAACGCATCACGGATCAGGAACGACAGCGGGGTGCTGATCACATGTGGCGCATACTGCTGGTCGTTATCCTGCTGCATCTGGGCCGGGGTTACCTGCTCAAGCTGCGGCATCGGTACGTTGGCATTGTTGCCTTCCTGCGAGACCGCCACGTTCTCGGTGTTATCATCGGAAAGCATGGCCGAACGATGCGTATCACCGTAGATCACCGGCAGGTTGCAGCTGTCGCAGACCACTTTGGGTTTGGCTTCGAATATCGCGTTACCGGTATCGTCTTCGATCTTGGTGATGAAGTACGGGTCAACCAGGTAGCCACCGTTGGCCAACACGGCATAGCCGCGTGCCACCTGTAGCGGGGTGAACGAAGCCGATCCCAGCGCCAGCGATTCCGAATGCACGATGTTTTGCGCCGGGAAACCAAAGCGTTGCAGATATTCAGCGGCATAGTCCACGCCCATGGCGCGCATTGCCCGCACCATCACCACGTTTTTCGATTGGCCAAGGCCTTGGCGCAGCCGGATAGGACCGACGTAAGTAGGTGGCGAGTTTTTTGGCCGCCAGTCGGTACCGGCACCGGCATCCCAACGGGTGATCGGCAGATCGTTGAGGATGGTGGCCAGCGTCAGCCCCTTATCCATCGCCGCGGTGTACAGGAACGGTTTGATGTTGGAACCCACCTGGCGCAGTGCCTGGGTTGCGCGGTTGAACTTGCTCTGGTTGAAATCGAAGCCGCCGACCAGCGCCTTGATAGCGCCGGTGTTAGGATCGAGCGATACCAGCGCCGAGTTCACGTCCGGCACCTGTGACAGCCACCAGTTGTCGTTAACTTTACGCACCCAGATCTGTTGGCCGGGCTGCACCACGTCGGTGACGCGCTTCGGCGTAGGGCCTTGCACCGTATCGCTCTTGAACGCACGTGCCCAGCGCATGCCAGACATGGGGAGCGCAATGCGGCTGCCATCGGCCAGCATGGCAGTAGCCTGTTCGGCATCCGCCTGCAGGATCACTGCAGGAGACAGCGGGCCATAGTTCGGCAGGTTCTTCAGGGAATCGACAATCTGTTTCTGATCCCAGGCTGGTTCACCCACTTTCCACAGCACGTTTGACGGGCCGCGATAGCCGTGGCGCATGTCGTAGTTGAGGATGTTGTTACGTACCGCCTCCTGCGCGCCTTGTTGCAGCCGCTTGGTGATGGTGGTGTAGACCTTGTAACCGTCGGTATAGGCGTTTTCACCGTAACGCTTGATCATCTCCTGACGCACCAGCTCAGAAAGATAAGGGGCGGAGAAGCTGATTTCCGGCGCATGGTAATTGGCTACCAAAGGCTCATTGCGGGCCTGATCGTACTGCGCCTGCGTGATGTAGCGCTCATCCAGCATCCGCGATAGCACTACGTTACGACGCGCTACGGAGCGATCGTGGGAGTACAACGGGTTAAAGGTGGACGGTGCCTTGGGTAATCCGGCAATGGTGGCCATTTCGCTCAGCGTCAGTTGGCTGACATCCTTACCAAAATAGACATGCGCGGCAGCACCCACGCCATAAGCGCGGTAACCCAGATAGATTTTGTTCAGATACAGCTCAAGAATTTCATCCTTGGTCAGCATCTGTTCAATGCGGATCGCCAGGAAGGCTTCCTTGATTTTGCGCATCAAGGTGCGTTCCGGGCTCAAGAAGAAGTTTCTGGCCAACTGCTGGGTGATGGTACTGGCCCCCTGCGAAGCATGGCCGGAAACCAGCGCGACCGATGCGGCACGGAAGATACCAACGGGATCGACCCCGTGATGATCATAGAAACGGCTGTCCTCCGTGGCGATGAAGGCATGCACCATCACCGGTGGGATTTGGTCCAGCTTGAGAGGTATACGGCGTTTTTCACCATATTGGGCGATCAGTTCGCCCTCCGCGCTGTAAACCTGCATCGGGATTTGTAGCCGCACGTCTTTCAGCGTTGCGACATCGGGCAGCTGTGGCTCGACATATTTGTACAAGCCAAAAATCGAGGCTGCTCCCAGCACGATGCAAAACACTGCAAGGATTAAAAGATACTTTACGAACTTCACCTGAGATTTCCCATTTCATGTCAATTGGGCAGTTTATAAACAACCGCGCGGTAGTATAAAGGCAAGCCTGCAACATGGATATGTTCTTTTGTTATCTGAGGGTACGGAGGTGGGGTGAAATATGTTTTCTCAAACGTGGCAGGTGGGGTTGGATATCCAGGATCACAGCATCAGAGCGCTGGCTGCGCAGCGTCGGCGTAACGGTTGGCAATTGCGCCACTGGTGGCAACAGGCATTGCCCTATTCGGCGCTGCGGGCGGGGCATTTAGAGAGTTCTGCAATGCTGGTGGCGCTACTCAAGCAGTGGCGTAGCCGGTTACCAAGACATATTTCCTTACGCATTGCTTTACCCGCACAGCGGGTATTACAGCAGACGTTACCCCTACCGGATCTGCGCTTGCAGGAGCCGGTTCGCCATGACTACATCACCACCCAGGGCCTGAAACAGTTCCCGTTAGACAGCCAGACGTTAGCAATGGATTACCGCCAGGCGCAGCCCAATACCCATCAGTTGCTGCTCACCGCGGCCCGCCAGCAGGAGCTGCAACAATGGCTGCATTGCCTGCAACTGGCGGATCTGCATCCCCAGGTGATCGATATCGCACCCAATGCGCTAAGCATGATGGCTGCATTTGCCGGCTTGGCTCCCGATGCCGGGCTGCTGCATCGCCTGGAGTCGGAATGGTTATGGGTAGCGCCGCGAGCGATGTCTTTTGCTTATGGCGTCTTGCCTGCGGGGGAAGCCGTCGGCGTCAAGCAGGCGTTGGCAGCCCTGCGTTCAGCTTGCCCAGCCATGGGGGCTAAAGAGGTGTATTACAGCAGCGTGCTGGACGAGGCCGCGCCAGAAGGCGCCATGCCCTGGTCGCCGTTCACGGCTTTCAGCCGCTTATACCCGCCGCTGCCCGCCCAGCCAATGGCGTTTGTTCTGGCTGGCGGGTTGGCCCTGCGCCGCGAGGATGCCTGATGTATCAGGTCAATCTGTTGCCCTGGCGCCTCAGACGGCAGCGGCAACGCTACACCTTCTGGTTACGCTGCTTCGTTGCTCAATTGCTGCTGGTGCTGGCTACGCTCACGACAGCCTACTTTTTGCTGTTCTACCAACAGGCCAAGCAACGGTCGATATTGCAGGGCTTAACGCAGCAACACACTGAGCTGGCTGGGCGTATTCAGCAGACGCAGCAAAAGATGGCCGAATTGGCCCGTTTGGCCGCAGAAAGCACCCGTTACCAGCATAATCGAGCGCGCAACCTGCGTTACTTGTCGCTATTGCAACAGCTCTCGGTAGCGCTGCCGGACACTTTGTGGCTCACGGATTTTGAAGAGAACGCCAGGGGGATTTTGCTGCGGGGGCAAGGTGGGGCGTATGGGGAGATTGTCACCTTTGAACAGCGGTTGGCCGCGCTACCTTTGTTGCAGGGTTGTCGCCTGGTTGAAGTCACACAGCGTAAGGAGGGAGGGCTGGCGTTCACTGTCACGGCACGCTGGGGGCAGGATGGATAAGCCCCTGCCAGACTGGCTTATTCCCTGGCTAGCCCGGCCTGGTTGGCAGTTGCTGGCGGCTCAATGGCTGGTATTAGCTGGGGTTGGGCTGTTGGCCTGCAGTGGGGTGATCACGGGGGAATGGCAACGGTGGGAAAGGCTGGATGAGCAGCGTCAGCAGTTGGTACACCAGATTGCCGAGCGTCAGCAGCAACTGAGCCAGCTACCGCCGTTAGCAGAGCTTGAGCAGCGGTTGGGGCAGCAGGTGTTGATCGTGCCTGATGAGCCGGAGGATTTGGGGACTCAGCTCTATCAGCTTGGGGGGCGGCTGCTACGTTTCCAGCAGCAGGAGAAACCAGCCCAGCAAAAGATAAGGTTACAGCTAGCTTTCGATGGCTTGTTGCGCTTGCTGGAGGCGCTGCCATCCACCCGCAGGATTGGGCAGATGAAGATCGAGAGGCAGCCCGAAGGGTTAACCACTCAACTGACTCTGATTAGCTCAGAAGAGGCGGTGGATGAATAAGGCGTGGTGGTTTTGGCTGTTGCTCTCGGCTCCGCTGTGGGCTGAACAGTATCGCGATCCGTTCCAGCCACCGCTAACGGCGGCCTGTGCCGATCCTGCCGTTTCACCAGAGGGCTGGCGGCTGAAAGGGATTATTGGCACACCGGATTTGCGCTATGGCTGGGTGGTCACCCCACAGGGGCAGTGGTTGGGGTTATTGCCCCGGCAGCGGGTGCTGGATGGGGATTGGCAAGTGATACAGATCCAGCCCCGGCAGCTTGAGCTCGTTGCGCAGGATAGGGCAGAAGCATGTCGGCCACGCACGGGCAGTGTGGTGCTAACGTTGGGGAAAAAACCGTAAGGAAAAGTGATGAAAGGATATCAGTGGTTTTTTGTGGGGTGGCTGGCTCTCCCTCTAGCGGTGATGGCGGGTGTGCAGCAGGAAAAACCGGTGTCGCTGGCGTTCCATGATACCCCGGTCAGCCTGATTTTACAGGCGCTGGCGGAGTATCAAGACCTGAACCTGGTCGCAGCCGAGGGGGTCGACACCAATCTGACGCTGCGGTTGGACAATGTTCCCTGGCAGCAGGCGTTGGCAGTGGTGTTACGCATGGGCAAGCTGACGATGACGCTGGAGGGCAATGTGATGATGGTTTTCCCACTGCCGGATGAGCAGGAGCTGCTTCGTCGGCAGCGGGCGTTGGCGCAGCAGGAGCCGCTGCACAACTTGACGATCACGCTGCAAAACGCGGAGGCCAGCGAGATAGCGCAGAGCCTGGATAGCCAACGTGGCAAATTATTGACCGAGCGTGGCAGCGTCGTGGTGGATAAACGCAGCAACGCGTTGCTGCTGCGTGACACCGTTCAGGCGCTGGCCCAGTTGAAAACCTGGGTGGCAGAGATGGATACCCCGCTGGAACAGGTGCAGCTGGCTGCCCATATTGTCACCATCAGCAGCGAGAATTTGCGGGAGCTTGGCGTAAGGTGGGGGCTGGCGGCAGAAGAAAGGCCAGCCAAAAAGCTGCGGATAGACAATTTCAGCGTTGGCCTGCCGGTAGAGAACAGCGCCATAACGGCCGGTTTCCACCTGGCACGCATCAGCGGGCGCATCCTGGATCTGGAACTGTCGGCGCTGGAGCAGGAAAATCAGGTGGAGATTATCGCCAGCCCGCGCCTGCTCACCGCACATCTGCAAACCGCCAGCATTAAACAGGGCACGGAAATCCCCTACGAGGTGTCGAGCGGTTCCAGCGGTGCCACCTCGATCGAGTTCAAGGACGCGGTGCTGGGCATGGAAGTAACACCAAAGATTTTACCCAATGGCCGCATCACCCTGACGTTACAGATCAGCCAGAATATGCCCGGGCGTTCGATCAAACAGGGCGAAGGAGAGGCGCTGGCGATCGACAAGCAGGAGATTAAAACCCAAGTGACGGTGAAAGATGGTGAAACCATCGTCTTAGGGGGCATTTTTCAGCGTCAGCGCAACCAGGCGACCGATAAAGTCCCTGGCGTGGGCGATATCCCCTTGCTGGGATCGCTGTTCAAACACAGCAACCAACAGCATAAAAGGCGCGAGTTGGTGATTTTCATCACGCCTACACTGGTTAAGGTCTAAATTGTCTCGATCGTGATGTTTGGCACGGTGATGACGCCAAGGCCAAATGAGGCAAACCGACGAAAGTTGCCGTTAATCTGCCAAATCACGACATCCCGAGACTTTTTCAGATAAACTCCAGGCGGAGATCTCGCTGCAATGCTCGGTTCACGAGGTCTTAGTCCAAAATCCTAGCCGTTGAAAACGCTTAAAAGTTGGCAAGCAAATGCACTTTTTTTCGTGCCTTAGAGGCATCTGAGTTTGACGCTGCGGCCGATTTAGCTTACAAGGGTTACCGAATTGAGCACCGAGGTTTTTTTGTTAATGCTGTACCCGTCGTCTTCCAGGCTGAAACCTGGGATCCATAGGGTATAAGACGCCGTTAAAAACGTATGGTTTCCCTCCTGCGGCGTGGATAGTGATTTATTCGGTTGCCAAACTACCAAGAGTGTTGAGATAATTTTTCGTCTGATCTCGCACTATCGCTCATGAGGTTTCAGTTTAGGTCCCGCCGCTAATTTGATTGGCGGGGCGGGTTATCATTAACGAATTGTCTTAGTAATACCGAAAAACATGGCAGAGAAACGCAATATCTTTCTGGTTGGGCCTATGGGTGCCGGCAAAAGCACTATTGGCCGTCAGTTAGCTCAGCAACTCAATATGGAGTTTTTCGACTCCGATCAAGAAATTGAGCGACGTACCGGAGCTGACGTGGGCTGGGTATTCGACGTGGAAGGGGAAGAAGGTTTCCGCGATCGTGAAGAAAAAGTCATTAATGAACTGACGGAAAAGCAAGGGATTGTGCTGGCTACCGGCGGGGGCTCGGTTAAGTCGCGTGAAACGCGTAACCGCCTGTCGGCGCGTGGTGTCGTGGTCTATTTGGAAACCACTATCGAGAAGCAGTTGGCCCGTACACAGCGCGACAAGAAGCGTCCGCTGCTGCAGGTAGACTCTCCTCCGCGTGAGGTGCTGGAAGCGCTGGCTAGAGAGCGTAATCCGTTGTACGAAGAAATTGCAGATGTCACTATCCGCACCGACGATCAAAGCGCTAAAGTGGTTGCCAACCAGATTATCAACATGCTGGAAAGTAACTGATAGCGGGTTCCGTGTTGGCCGCGGGCAAATGCGGAAATTCTGATTGTGTTCCCCGCGTTGGCGGGGATAAACCACACCGAGAACTGAGCGCGACATGGAGAGAATTACCGTAACGCTTGGGGAGCGTAGCTACCCGATTACCATAGCCGCCGGATTGTTTGACGATCCGGCTTCTTTTATGCCGCTAAAGGCGGGTGAACAGGTCATGCTGGTCACCAACCAGACTTTGGCACCGTTGTATCTGGAGCGAATCCGGTCGGTGCTGGAACAGGGCGGCGTAGTGGTGGATCAGGTGATTCTACCTGATGGCGAACAGTATAAATCTCTGGCCGTACTCGAGCAGGTGTTCTCGGCGCTGCTGGAAAAGCCCCACGGTCGCGATACCACGTTAGTTGCCTTCGGCGGCGGCGTGATTGGCGATCTGACCGGCTTTGCCGCAGCGTGCTATCAACGCGGTGTGCGTTTTATCCAGGTTCCTACCACGCTGCTCTCGCAGGTGGACTCCTCCGTTGGCGGCAAAACCGCCGTCAATCATCCGCTCGGTAAAAATATGATCGGCGCCTTCTACCAACCGGCTTCGGTGGTGGTAGATCTGGACTGCCTGCGTACTTTACCGGCGCGTGAACTCTCCTCTGGTCTGGCGGAAGTGATCAAATACGGGATTATTCTCGATGGTGATTTTTTCGTCTGGCTGGAAAATAATATTGATGCGCTGGTTGCGCTGGATATGGACGCGTTAGCGTACTGTATCCGCCGCTGTTGCGAATTGAAGGCCGAAGTGGTGGCTGCCGATGAACGTGAAAACGGTCTGCGGGCGCTGCTCAACCTGGGCCATACCTACGGCCATGCCATCGAAGCCGAAATGGGCTACGGTGTCTGGCTGCACGGTGAAGCCGTGGCGGCTGGCATGGTGATGGCTGCTGAAACAGCACGTCGTCTGGGCCAGTTCTCGGCTGACGATATCGAACGGATCAAGGCGCTGCTGCTGCGCGCCGGTTTGCCGGTTTGCGGGCCGCAGGAAATGACGCCTGAGGCCTATCTGCCACACATGCTGCGTGATAAAAAAGTGTTGGCGGGGGCGTTGCGTTTGGTATTGCCGAAGGGCATTGGTGAAGCAGAAGTTCGTGGCGGTGTTGCCCATGAGCTGGTGCTGGCATCTATCGCCGACTGTTTACCAACACAGCGCGCGTAAGTCGGTTACACTCAATAGCATTAACGTTTCGCCAGGTTGATATGCAGCCGTTTCTTTGCTGCTATCCGGGCTGAACCTTGCCCGCCGGGCAATTCCATGGATGGCGTAATTTGACGCAGGTCGACAGTGCTTGAGCTTGCGGGCTATAACAGTAGCTTGGCTGCTGTTAGACTCTATAAAAATTGTGCGCAGGGCGAGACAGATGTCGCTTTGCCATCATCGGGTTAATAGTCTCGAACCACCTGGGTGGCGAGATTTTGCCTCTAGTTGGAGGGTTTCAGATGGATGAATTTAAACCAGAAGACGATCTCAGGCCTGATACCAGCGATCGCCGTCCTTCGCGTTCACGTCGGCCAGCCGCAACTGGGCCGCGTTTTGCCGTTTCACGTCAGCATATGATGATTGGGATTGGCATTTTGGTGCTGCTGTTGCTGATCATAGGCATCGGTTCGGCGCTAAAGGCACCTACCAAGCACGAGGTTGCGCAACAAGGGGCAACCCGCGACATCAATCTGTCGGGCTCATCGTCGCTGACCACCAGCAACAACGGCGTTGCGGGCGGCACTACGGATACCAACGATAACAACGGTGTCAGCACCTCTCAGCCTCAAACTGTTAGCGTCCCACCTATCTCCAGCACGCCGACCGAAGCACAACCTGTAGCGCCACAGGGCGGTGCTGGTGAGCGTGTCGATCTACCTGGCAACATGGCCGATGCCTTGTCATCACAGCAAGGTCAGGTTGATGCAGCTGCCGCGCAAAATATTAATGCCCCAGCTTCCGCTTTACCAACCGCTCCGGCGACCGTGATGAACGGTGCTACCGCGCGTCCGGCGGCGAATGGCAATGCAACCGCTGCGACGCAGCCGCATAAAACGTCTGCCACCAAGCCATCAGCCACCAAGCCGACAGCATCGGTCAAACCTTCTGCGACCACCACCACGGTTTACACCCCACCGGCCAAAGGCAAGAGTGGTGTGGTGAGCGGCAGCGGAAGCTCACTGAAAACCGCACCGGGTAGCCATTACACGCTGCAGTTGAGCAGTGCCTCACGCTCCGATACGTTGAATGCCTTTGCCAAGCAACAGAATTTGCCACACTTTATGGTGTACGAGACCAAGCGTGATGGTAAGCCCTGGTATGTGTTAGTGAGCGGCAACTACGCTTCTTCGGCGGAGGCCAAGCGTGCCATCGCCACGCTGCCGGCGGAAGTTCAGGCGAAAAAACCATGGGTCCGTCCTGTACAGCAAGTACAGCAAGACCTGAAAAAATAATCATTAATTTTGTGCGCTGATGTGCTGTCTGAAGCAGAGTACATATCCGCCGCTCTGAATTGTAATAAGTAGCTAACTGACGGCATGAAGAAAAACCGCGCTTTTTTAAAATGGGCTGGTGGAAAATACCCGCTGATAGACGAGATCCGTCGTCATTTACCAGAGGGTAACTGCTTAATCGAGCCCTTCGTGGGCGCGGGTTCAGTCTTCCTGAACACAGAGTACGAGGCTTATATTCTCGCCGATATCAACAGCGACCTTATCAGCCTGTATAACATCGTTAAGCTGCGCACGAGTGATTTCGTGCGCGATGCCCGCTTGCTTTTCACCGACGAATTCAATAACTCAGAGCAGTTCTACCTGCTGCGCGAAGAGTTCAACACCACTGCCGATGAGTATCGGCGTGCGCTGCTGTTCCTGTATCTGAACCGCCACTGCTATAACGGCCTGTGCCGCTATAACCTGCGTGGTGAGTTCAATGTGCCGTTTGGGCGTTACAAGAAGCCCTACTTCCCGGAAGAAGAGCTGTATTGGTTTGCTGAAAAATCACGCAATGCCACTTTTGTCTGCGAGCACTATCACGATACCATGGTGAAGGCGACCCAAGGTGCGGTGGTCTATTGCGATCCGCCATATGCTCCTCTGTCGGCAACGGCGAATTTTACCGCTTATCACACCAACAGCTTTAGCCTGGCCGATCAGCAAGGGCTGGCGCGCATTGCGCATCAGCTGTCGGTTGAAAGTCAGGTGCCGGTGTTGATTTCCAACCATGACACCGAGCTGACGCGTGACTGGTATCAGCATGCTTCGCTGCATGTGGTGAAGGCTCGTCGCACCATCAGCCGCAATATTTTAGGCCGTAGTAAAGTGAACGAACTTCTGGCGCTGTATAAAAAAGCTGAATAACTCGACCCCTACGTTTGGAGAAGCGGATGAAAAAGTTTTTGATTGCCCCGTCCATTCTGTCTGCAGATTTTGCCCGCCTGGGTGAAGATACTGCCAAAGTGTTGGCCGCCGGTGCTGACGTGGTGCATTTTGACGTGATGGATAACCACTACGTGCCTAATCTGACGATCGGGCCAATGGTGTGCGAAGCCTTGCGCAATTACGGCATTACCGCACCGATTGACGTCCATCTGATGGTAAAACCGGTCGATCGCATCGTGCCGGACTTTGCCAAGGCTGGGGCAACCTACATCTCTTTCCATCCCGAAGCTTCCGAACACGTTGACCGTACCATCCAACTGATCAAAGAGAACGGTTGCAAGGCGGGTCTGGTGTTTAACCCAGCGACCCCGTTGAGCTATCTCGATTACGTGATGGACAAGATCGACGTGATCCTGCTGATGTCGGTCAACCCTGGTTTTGGTGGTCAATCCTTTATCCATGGCACGTTAGACAAGCTGCGTCAGGTTCGCAAACTGATCGACGAAAGCGGCCGCGACATTCGCCTGGAAGTGGACGGCGGCGTGAAGGTAGACAACATTGCTGAGATCGCTGCAGCGGGCGCGGACATGTTCGTGGCAGGCTCGGCCATCTTTGGCAAACCGGATTACCGCGCGGTGATCGATCAGATGCGCAGCGAGCTGGCAAAGGTGAGTCATGGCTGATTTTAGCGCTATCCGTGGTCTGGCCTTCGATCTCGACGGCACGCTGGTAGACAGTGCACCGGGATTGGCGGCGGCCATCGATATGGCGTTGGCTGAAATGGGTCTGCCGCAGGCCGGTGAGGCCCGTGTTGGCACCTGGATTGGTAACGGTGCCGATGTGCTGGTCCAGCGTGCGCTGCGCTGGGCAGAGGTGGAAGCCACGCCAGAGCTGTGCCTGCAAATGCGTCAACGTTTCGACCATTTCTATGGGCAAACCGTAGAAAGCGGCAGCCGCCTGTTTCCACAGGTAATAGAGACGCTGGCCCAGTTGGCCAAGCTTGGCTACCCGCTAGCGCTGGTCACCAACAAACCGACACCCTTTGTGGCCCCTTTGCTGACGTCGCTCGGCATTATCGACTTTTTCTCACTGATTATCGGCGGTGACGACGTGGTGGAGAAAAAGCCACATCCTGCCCCGCTGTATCTGGTGTTCGGGAAGCTTGGCCTGCGGGCCGGTGAAGTGCTGTTCGTCGGTGATTCACGCAATGATATTCAGGCGGCGCAGGCGGCAGGTTGCCCGAGCGTCGGTCTGACTTACGGATATAACTACGGTGAAGCGATCGCCCTGAGCCACCCCGACCGCGTGTTGGAGCGCTTCGCCGATTTGTTGCCCGCACTTGGGCTGTCATCTTTAGAAGATCGGGAAATTTAACTATGAGTAAGCCCATCGTTTTCAGCGGCGCGCAGCCGTCCGGTGAACTGACTATCGGCAACTACATGGGGGCGCTGCGCCAGTGGGTGCAGCTGCAGGACGAGTTTGATTGCATCTACTGCATAGTCGATCTGCATGCCATCACCGTGCGTCAGGATGCACAACAGCTGCGAAAAGCCACCCTGGATACGCTGGCGCTGTACCTGGCCTGTGGCATCGATCCAGAGAAAAGTACCATCTTCGTGCAGTCTCATGTGCCAGAACATACGCAACTGAGCTGGGTGCTGAACTGCTACACCTATTTCGGTGAACTGAGCCGCATGACCCAGTTCAAAGACAAGTCGTCGCGCTATGCGGAAAACATCAACGCCGGTCTGTTCAGCTATCCGGTACTGATGGCAGCAGACATTCTGCTGTACCAGACCAATCAGGTGCCGGTCGGTGAAGACCAGAAGCAGCATCTGGAACTGAGCCGTGACGTTGGCCAGCGCTTTAACGCGCTGTACGGCGACGTGTTCAAAGTGCCGGAGCCGTTTATTCCGAAATCTGGTGCGCGCGTGATGTCGCTGCAAGAGCCGACCAAGAAAATGTCCAAGTCGGACGATAACCGTAACAACGTGATCGGCCTGCTGGAAGATCCGAAGGCGGTGACCAAGAAGATCAAACGCGCAATGACCGATTCCCAGGATCCGCCGGTCATTCGTTACGACGTTGCCAATAAAGCGGGGGTGTCCAACCTGTTGGATATCCTTTCCGGTGTGACCGGCAAGAGCATTGCCCAGTTGGAAGCCGAGTTTGAGGGCCAGATGTATGGTCACCTGAAGGGCGCTGTAGCAGAGGCCGTGTCTGGTATGTTGGTCGAGCTGCAAGAGCGTTATCACCGTTTCCGCAACGATGAGGCTCTGTTACAGCAGGTGATGCGTGATGGCGCGGCGAAAGCCCGTGCTCGTGCGCAGGAAACCTTGGCGAAGGTGTATGAAGCCGTAGGTTTTGTACCACATCCTTAATGGATGCAGACACCATCTCAGTCAGTTCGCCAGCTAGGGGCGCAGCATGCGCGCCCCTAGGATCGAAACTACAAGCTTAGCAACATTGCTAGCAATCTGAAGCGGCCAAAGGGTCGCTTTTTTTATGCTATTTTGCTTAGGTCTGCTGGTGTTTCCCGGCAGGCATTCCAGTTCAGCTTGCTGCGCAGGCTGACGACGCTGCCAACGATAATCAGGCTTGGGCTGGCTGCCTGTTTGGCTAGCTCACCCAGCTGTGCCAGTTCGCCTTCGATCACTTTCTGGCGAGTTGAGGTACCGTTTTCGACCAGCGCCACGGGCATTGAGGCCGCCATACCGTGAGCGATCAACTGCTGCTGGATTTCTGCCGCCTGGGTTAATCCCATATAGAACACCAGCGTCTGCTGCTTGGCGGCAAGCTGTGCCCAGTCCAATCCGCCGTCGGCCTTGGCATGGCCCGTCACCAAACGCACGCTTTGCGCGTGATCGCGGTGGGTGAGGGGAATGCCGCTGTAAGCCGAACAACCCGAAGCCGCCGTGATCCCTGGCACTACCGAAAAGGGAATATCCGCTTCGGCCAGCGTTTCCAGTTCTTCGCCACCTCGGCCAAAGATGAAGGGATCGCCCCCTTTTAGCCGGACGACACGCAGGCCTCGTCTGGCCTGTTCCACCAGGATCTGATTGATGTGTTCCTGGGGTACGCAGTGGTATCCGGCACGCTTGCCCACAAAGATTCGCTCGGCATCACGGCGCACCAGGGCCATAATTTCTTCAGAGACCA
Organism: Serratia sp. 3ACOL1; assembly: GCF_003668775.1. NCBI lineage: Bacteria > Pseudomonadati > Pseudomonadota > Gammaproteobacteria > Enterobacterales > Yersiniaceae > Serratia > Serratia sp. 3ACOL1. The sequence goes on from NZ_CP033055.1 coordinate 4,841,346, forward strand.
GGCGATCGTAAACGACCACGTCAGCCTGTTGGATTTGTTGCAGGCCTTTCAGCGTCAGCAGGCCAGCATCACCGGGGCCTGCGCCTACCAGCACCACTTCGCCCTGTTCTTCTGGCCGATCGGTGAACAGTTTTTCAACCTGCTGGTTGGCCTGCGAGGTATCGCCGTTGGCCAGGGATTGTGCCAGCCTGTCGTGTACGAACAACCTTTCCCAGAAGCGGCGACGAGCGCCAATGCTGGCAAATTCCTGCTTTACCCGCTGGCGCAATGAACCCGCCAACTGAGCCAGTTGACCCAGATGCTGTGGCAGAATGGCTTCCAGTTTTTCCCGTAGCAGACGTGCCAGCACCGGGGCTTTGCCCCCGGAAGAAACGGCCACCATAATCGGCGAACGATCGATAATCGAAGGCATGATAAAGCTGGCGCGTTTGGGGTCGTCCACCACGTTGCAGAACACCTGCCGTTGGTTGGCGCACTGATAGACCAGGGCGTTGACTTCCACCCGATCGGTGGCGGCAATCACTAACCATTTTTCTGTCAGCAAGTCGGCAGAAAACTCACTTTCTACCAGCGTCACCTGGCCTTGTTCGGCCCAGATCAGGAATTGCTCACTGAACTGGAGCGAGTTGACGGTCAACTGAGCACCTGCGTCTAGCAGCAGGCGAGCCTTACGTTCAGCGACTTCCCCGCCGCCGACCAGCAGGCAGGCTTTGTGTTGCAGTTGGCAGAAAATGGGTAAGTAATCCATCGGCAATCCTCGGGGAAGTGGTAAACGGGGGCGATCGCTCACCCCCAAAATCATTATGCGTTTTGGCGAGCAGCAGCAATCTCAGCCTGTGGACGCTGGGCACGTGGCGTGGCATACCAGTAACCGAGGCCCATAAAGACGGCACCAGAGACCATATTGCCCAGAGTCACCCACAGCAGGTTATGACCGATACCGCTCAGGGTATAGGCTTCGCTGTGGTGGCCGAACCAGGACAGGGCAAACAGCGTCATGTTAGCTACCGAGTGCTCGTAACCGGAAGCGATAAATGCCAGCAAACACCACCAGATGGCGATGAATTTGGCCGCGCCTTCAACGCGCAGTGCCATCCAGATCGCCAGGCAAACCAGCCAGTTACACAGCACGCCTTTGAAGAACAGTACTTCTGCCGGGGCGGTGGTTTTGGCCAGCGCCACGGTATGCACCAGGCTGGTATCCATCGGCAGCAGGCTACCGCCGCCGTAGTAATACATCAGCGCGACCAGCACCGAACCGAGCAGGTTACCCAACCAGGTTTGTGGCAGGACGGCCCACATCTGGCTGTGCTTGATGGTACCGGCTTTGACGCCCAGCATCAGAAACATGGTATGGCCGGTGAACAGCTCTGAACCGGCGATGATCACCAGCGTCAGTGCGATACCGAAGGTGGCACCCATGACCAACGGACGTATGGACGGATCCACCAGGTTGCCGAGGGTAAAGATCAGGATGATGCCAAGGCCGACGTAGGCCCCGGCCATAGCGGAACTGATCCAGAAGCCGAGCGGACTCTCTTTGGCCAGTTTGACGATACGTGCCGCGTTGGCAGCACATTTGTTGATGGTGTCGGCGAACATAAATTTCCCTGGAAATGAATAATAAAAAGTGTGTTTGTAATAAGGGTAATGCTGGTCAGTTAGGCAAAAAGAAACGCCCTCACCCTAACCCTCTCCCCCAGGAGAGGGGACCGATCGAGCTAGTTGATTGTTTAGCGTTTAACCTTGCCTTTGTTGTTTCTACTCTCTACTTTCCGCAGCTGCCTGGGTTAACTACGTGCTCTGGAAAGCTCCCTCTCCCCCAGGAGAGGGGACCGATCGAGCTAGTTGATTGTTTAGCGTTTAACCTTGCCTTTGTTGTTTCTACTCTCTACTTTCCGCAGCTGCCTGGGTTAACTACGTGCTCTGGAAAGCTCCCTCTCCCCCAGGAGAGGGGACCGATCGAGCTAGTTGATTGTTTAGCGTTTAACCTTGCCTTTGTTGTTTCTACTCTCTACTTTCCGCAGCTGCATGGGCTAACTACGTGCTCTGGACAGCTCCCTCTCCTTTTGGGAGAGGGTTGGGGTGAGGGGCGAAGGATTACTTGGCCGCCACCTGAACTAGGCCGTCGACTACCCTGCTGGCGAAGCTGGCCACGGAGCGGGTCTCATCTTCCAGACAGAAACCGTCGTGCAGGCGGAAATGCTGTTTTTTCAGCGGGCTGGCGACCCACAATTCACCCTGATGCTCGGCAATCAGGCCGCGAGAAAGTACGCTGGCCTGGGCAAACGGGTCGATATTGCTGATGGCAAACAGCCGTTCGTCGGCATAAGGGCGGAATATCGCCACCTGCTGGGTGCCGATCAGCGCACACACGCCGGTCGCGGGCAGAATATCGGCGATGGGGCAAACGGTGATCCACTGGCTCATGCGTTGTTCTCCTCGGTTGCAAGCCAAGTAACGGGAATGCGTTCATCCGGGCGTGCTGGGCGATGTTGCTCGCGCTCGGCCACGACCTGAACGTTAGGATCGCGCTGGCTGTTGTTAATAAAGTGGGCGAAACGCACCTGCGATGCAGGATTTTCGACAGTGGCTTTCCATTCGCAGATCACCGCTTCGCGCAGGCGGGCAATTTCGGTTTCCAGCTGTGCGTTGATGCCCAGCTTGTCGTCGATAATCACCTTGCGCAGATAATCGATGCCGCCTTCCAGGCTTTCCAGCCAGACCGAAGTACGCTGCAACTTATCGCCGGTGCGGATGTAGAACATCATGAAACGGTCGAGGTAACGCATTAGCGTTTCGTTGTCGAGATCGGCGGCCAGCAAATCGGCATGGCGCGGTTTCATCCCGCCGTTGCCGCAGACATAAAGGTTCCAGCCGTTCTCGGTGGCAATAATGCCGACGTCTTTACCCTGCGCCTCGGCACACTCACGGGTGCAGCCGGAAACGCCAAACTTCATCTTGTGCGGGGTACGGATGCCTTTGTAACGGTGTTCAAGCTGTACGCCGAAGCCAACGCTGTCACCCACGCCATAGCGGCACCAGGTGCTGCCGACGCAGGTTTTCGCCATCCGCAGCGCCTTGGCGTAGGCGTGGCCGGTTTCGAAGCCGGCGGCGATCAGCTTGCTCCAGATGGCGGGCAGATCGTCTTTCTGCGCACCGAACATGCCGATACGCATCGAGCCGGTCATCTTGGTGTACAGGTTGTATTCTTTGGCAATCTGGCCGACGGCGATCAGACCTTCCGGCGTGATTTCACCACCGGCAGAGCGTGGGATCACCGAATAAGTGCCGTCTTTCTGGATGTTGCCCAGGAAGTTGTCGTTGGTATCTTGCAGCGGCGTGTGCTGCGGCTTGAGCACATACTCGTTCCAGCAGGAGGCCAGCAGTGAACCGACGGTCGGTTTACACACTTCACAGCCGTAGCCTTTGCCGTATTTCGCCAACAGCTCGTCGAAGGTTTTAATGCCTTCAACCCGGATCAGGTGATACAGCTCCTGGCGGGAATAGGCAAAGTGTTCGCATAGGTGATGGTTAACCTCAATGCCTTGTTTGCTCAATTCGGCATTCAGCACCTGGGTGATCAGTGGAATACAGCCGCCGCAGCCGGTACCGGCCTTGGTCTCGGACTTGATCGCCGCCACGGTATGACAGCCCATATTCACTGCCTTGATGATATCGCCTTTGCTGACGTCGAAGCAGGAACAGATCTGTGCGGTTTCTGGCAGTGAATCTACGCCGATGGCAGGCTTGCTGCCGGCATGGGCTGGCAGGATCAGGCTGTCTGGGTTTTCCGGCAGTTCGATGTTGTTGAGGGCCAGCTGCAGCAGGTTGCCGTAGTCGCTGGTATCGCCAACCAGCACCGCGCCGAGTAACGTTTTGTTGTCTGCGCTGACGACCAGGCGCTTGTACACCTCTTTGCTTTCATCCAGATAGACGTAGCTGCGGGCACCTTCGGTGCGCGCGTGCGCATCACCAATGCCCCCAACATCGACCCCCAGCAGCTTCAGTTTGGCGCTCATATCGGCACCCTGGAAGCTGTTTTCACGGCTCAGCAGATGGTCGGCGGTGACCTGAGCCATCTTGTAGCCCGGCGCTACCAGGCCAAAGGTGCGCTGCTGCCAGGAGGCGCATTCGCCGATGGCGTAAACGTCCGGATCGGAGGTCTGGCAGTTATCGTTAATCGCAATGCCACCGCGTGGGGCGGTAGCCAGCCCGCATTGGTGAGCCAGTTTGTCCTGCGGGCGGATGCCGGTGGAGAAGACGATAAAGTCGACTTCCAGCTCGCTGCCGTCGGCAAAGTGCATGGTTTTGCGTGCGCTTTTGCCGCCGTTGATGATTTCAGTGGTGTTCTTGCCGGTGTGGACTTTGACACCCATGCGCTCGATCTTGCGGCGCAGCTGGTCGCCACCCATCGGATCGAGCTGTTCTGCCATCAACATCGGCGCGAACTCGATCACGTGGGTTTCCACGCCCAGGCTTTTCAGTGCGCCTGCCGCTTCCAGGCCGAGCAGGCCACCGCCCACCACTGCACCACGTTTACTACGGCGGGCGCAGGATTCGATAGAGTTAAGATCTTCAATGGTGCGGTAAACGAAGCAGTCCTGAGTCTCTGAACCTTTGATCGGCGGGATCCACGGGTAGGAGCCGGTCGCCATGATCAGCTTGTCGTAATACACCGTGCGGCCGGTATTGGAGTGGATCACTTTCTCTGCGCGGTTAATGGTGATCGCGCGCTCGCCCACCAGCACTTTGACACCCTGTTTTTCGTAGAAGCCTTCGCGGACCAGCGAAAGCTCTTCGGCAGTGTGGTGGGAGAAATAGGAGGAGAGATGCACGCGGTCGTAGGCGATGCGTGGTTCTTCACAAAAGATGGTGATGTCGAACTGGTCTTTGTCTGCCTTTTCCAGCAGATCTTCGATAAAGCGGTGGCCGACCATGCCGTTGCCGATAACCGCGAGTTGGACTCTGCTCATTATTGCCTCAAAATTCTGATTTCCTGGATGTACCTTATTCCTCCCAGAAGGCAATTTATTGATACAGGTCAAGCTAGCCCCTATATACCTCTAAGGTGGTATATCTATGATTTATATCGATATTTGATAAGTTGCGGTTTTTACTCAACTTTAGCTGAATCGAGCCAGTTAATGGAAAAAGTACTCCTTGGGGAGTAGCGAAAGGGGAGAGGCGCCAAGCGGCGATTTTGTCAGCTCGTCATTGCCCAGTATGATGAAAGAAATGGTGAGCCGAGCAGAGGTAAAAAATGGCGAACAATCCGGTCAAGTTTATCGATAACCTGCGCCTGAGCGGGCATGAAGGGCTATGGCAGTTGGCCATTGAGCAAGGGCGGATCGTGCATATCATTCCACAGCCTGAGGGGCTGGAGTGGCGCAGCGACGTGTTGGATGCCGAAGGCGGGCTGGCGCTGCCGCCGTTTATCGAGCCGCATATCCACCTGGATACCACGCAAACTGCCGGGCAGCCTGCATGGAACCAGTCCGGCACGCTGTTTGAAGGCATTGAACGCTGGGCAGAGCGCAAAGCACTGCTCACCCATGAAGACGTGAAGCAACGCGCGTGGCAGACGTTGAAGTGGCAAATCGCCAACGGCGTGCAGCATGTGCGCACCCATGTCGACGTCTCTGATCCTACACTGACCGCGCTGCGCGCCATGCTGGAGGTCAAGCAGGAAGTCGCTCCTTGGATCACATTGCAAATTGTGGCCTTCCCTCAGGAAGGGATCATGTCGTATCCCAATGGGGAAGCCTTGCTGGAGGAGGCGTTACGGCTCGGGGCGGATGTGGTCGGGGCTATCCCGCATTTTGAATTCACCCGCGAATACGGCGTGGAGTCGCTGCACAAGGCTTTTGCCCTGGCGCAAAAATATGATCGGCTGGTGGACGTGCACTGCGACGAGATTGACGACGAGCAGTCCCGCTTTGTGGAGACCGTGGCCGCGCTGGCGTTGAAGCTGGAGATGGGCGCCAAGGTTACCGCCAGCCACACCACCGCGATGCATTCCTACAATGGGGCCTATACCTCAAGGCTGTTCCGGCTGCTGAAAATGTCCGGTATCAACTTCGTGGCCAACCCGTTGGTGAATATTCACCTGCAAGGACGTTTCGATACTTATCCTAAACGGCGTGGCATCACCCGGGTGAAAGAGATGCTGGAAGCAGGCATCAACGTCTGCTTTGGTCATGACGACGTGTTTGACCCCTGGTATCCGCTGGGCACCGCCAATATGTTGCAGGTGCTGCATATGGGGCTCCACGTCTGCCAACTGATGGGCTATGGCCAGATCGATGACGGTTTGAATCTGATCACTACCCACAGCGCACGAACCCTGAATCTGACGGATTATGGTTTGCGTGCAGGCAATAGTGCCGATTTGGTGATCTTACCTGCAGACAGCGGTTTTGACGCAGTACGCCGCCAGACGCCGGTACGCTATTCGATCCGTGCTGGTGCGGTCATCGCGGCCACCCAGCCTGCGCAAACCACGCTGTATCTGGAGCAGGAAGAGCAGGTCGACTTCAGGCGTTAGACATAAAAAAAGGGTTCTGCGTTGGCAGAACCCTCGGATTGATGACAAACCTTAATCGACCAATAAATGGGCGCAGCATGCGGCGCCCCTACGGCAGTATATGTTCGCCCCTGGTATAATTAATGCGTGGTATGCCCATGGTTGCGGTGCTTGGTCACAAAACCGAGCAGCAGACACATCACAAACACCGCCAGATACAGGCCGTTGGCCGTAGTCAGCGCGGCATGGACTCCGCTGCTGGCAACTATCGGGCCGGTGACTACGAAGGTTAGCATGGTACCGATGGTGCCGCAGGTCAGGATAAAGTTGACCAGCTTCGGTGAGGAAACCTTGGTTTGCTGCGAGCCGAGCGTGATCAGCGTGGTGTAGATCGCGCTGGAGACGAAGCCCAGAGCCATGATGTAGTAGCTCAGGTACTCAGGATTATCGGTGCTGATAAACAGGTACATGGCACCCGTTGCCAGCGCGGCCAGCACGGTGACGATGCGTTGGAGGTCAAAGAAACGCAGCACGAAGCTGAACACCCACATACCGATCATGTAAGAAGTCCAGAAATTGCTGACCACCTTGCCCGCCTGGTCGATATTCATGCCGAAGGTTTTGGTGGCGTATTCCGGCACCCATTGGATAAAGCCCAACTGGCCAAGGATGTAGCACAGCGCAGCGATAGCCAGGAACAGCACGCCGACGCCCCATTTCTCTTTCACCACCGGCTCGCTGCTTTTCTCCCCTTTGTCACCCAGAACCGGGAACTCGGAACACAGCGTCAGCACGAAGATGGCCAGGTACAGCACCCCAATGCAGGCGTAAACCCAGTACCAGCCAATGCTTCGCGCCAGCAGCATTGCGGCGATTATCGGGAAGATCATCCCGGCCATGCTGAAGAAGGAGTCGGTAAACAGCAGGCGTGAACCGCGTTGGCGGCCCGCATACATATGGGTGATCAGGAAGGTGCCGATCGACATGGTGATACCGCTGACCACGCCGAGCACAAACATGCACAGCGAGAACAGGGTCAGGCTTTTGCCCACCATCAGCCCGGCGATGGCCAGCAGCATCAGGATAAAGCCAAAGATCAGCTGACGTTTCAGCGGAATAATTTCCATCAACCAGGCATTAAGGAAGATTGAAATCAAAATACCCGCGTTAAGGAAGGTAAAGGTATTGCTCATGCTGGAAACTGGCAGATTGAAATACTCTGCGATGTTTCCCATCACCATCCCTGTGACGATCACTAATGCACCGGTCAGCGCATAAGAGAAGAAGCTGATCCAGGTTAGCCGGATGCGGTTGCTGTCATTCATGTATATAGGCCTGATTATCTTTGTTGTGGTTTATACCCGTGGGCTGTCAGGCTGTAACCTGAAATCCCTAGGGTTTAAAGCTGGCATAAGGCCGCAGGTTTTTCCTGGTAAAAACTGGAAAAGATCCCGATCAGGCCACCAGGAGGCGGATCCTAGCATAGACAACGGGAGTTTATGTGACGAGCATCGATTTTTTGATGCAAGGGATGAAAGGTTTTTAGATTTTTATGTGATCAACTACCGGGTGTGGCGATCGAATCACGCTGGATGATGGTCGGCTCAAAGCTCACCGGTGCGGTCAGTGGATCTATCAGCAGACGAGCGGCATATTGCGCCATCTCGGTAATGGGGAAATGCACGCTGGTGAGCGCCGGGCGGACAAAAGGCGCCCGCTCGCCGCTGTCATAGCAGATCAATGAGATATCCTGCGGTACGCGCAGATGTCGTTCATTAATCGCCAGCAGGGCACCCATCGCCATTTCTTCGTTGCAGCAGTAGATCGCCGTAGGCAGCGTTTTGCTGCGCAGCAGCTGGTCAGCGCACTGGTAGCCGCTTTCCAGGTCATACACCCCTTCCGGGCAGCCTAGCGGTTGCAGATTGGCGGCCTGCATCGCATTGAGGAACCCTTGCAATCGCTGTTGGCTGGAGGCTCGCTGGGCTGGGCCGCTGATACAGGCAATGCGCCGATGGCCCGCGTCGATCAACTGCTGGGTAGCAAGCTGGCTGGCGTAAACGTGATCGAAGGTGACACAGCGATCTTCCAGGCCAGGGACCAGGCGATCCAGTAGCACAAAGGAGCGCTGTTCGGCAGCCAACTGACGTAGCCGATCATCGCTGAGGCAGCGCACGTGCAGGATCACGCCGTCGCAACGCAGGCTGAACAGGCGTTGGATCGCCAGCAGTTCATTTTCCGCACTGTTACGGCCTTGGGTCACCAGCAGCTGTTTACCGTTGGACTCGGCTTCGGTTTGGACGAAATCCATCAGGGCGCCAAAGAAGCCCCCTCGGTATGAGGTGGTGACCAGGCCCAAGGTGTTACTTTGGCTGGACGCCAACGCCCTGGCTGCCGGGTTGGGGGTATAGCCCAGTTCGGCCACCGCCCGTTTGACCTTCTCGCGGGTGAGCGCTTTGACCTTGTTATCGCCGTTGACCACGCGTGACACAGTCGCGCGGGATACGCCCGCTATCGCTGCGACATCTTCCAGTGTCACCATGTTACTGCTCCTGATTAGGGGCTTATCCCCCCACTTGATCAGATTACAGGAGATAAGTGGGTCCGGCGAGCCGAACCCAATGTTGATGGTTATGCGTTAAACTGCGGCAAATAGGCTTTATTCACCTCCAGCACTTCTTCCAGCAGCGGCTGGGCAATTTGGGCGTTGGCGACCAGAGGATTGGTGACCAGTGCCAGCAGCCCACTGCGGCGATCGCCATGCACGGCGGCTTCGATCGTCAGGCGTTCATAGGCTTTAACCTGCTGGGTCAGCGCATGCATCGAATCCGGCAGTTGGCCAAACGTCAGCGGATGGGCGCCCTGAGCATCGACGATACAGTTGGTTTCTATCACAGCATCGTCTGGCAAACCGCGAATAGCGCCACGGTTTGCGGTATTGACCACTAATTGCGTGCCGAGATTGTTGTGAATGGCCCTGATCAGCTCCAGCGCCACTTCGGAATAGAACGAACCGCCACGGAAACTGAGCTGCTCAGGTTTGCTGTCGAGATGTGGGTCTGCATACAGCTCGAACAACTCCTTCTCTACTTTCATCACCTGTTCGGCACGGGTACCGCGTTCGGCTGCGGCGGCAATCTCTTCCGCCAGCATCTCTTTGGTCTGATAGAAGTAGCGGTGGTAAGGGCAGGGGATCGCCCCAACGGCGCGCAGGAATTCCGGCGGCCAAGGTTCTTCCTTGATGTTGTTCATGGTCAGCGCGGCACCGTCACACAGCATGTCGATCACTTTGCCGGTCACGTCCTTGCCGTTTTGCAGCACCTGGTGGACCCACACCATGTGGTTCAACCCGGCAAATTGCAGCTGTACCTCGGCGTAAGGGGCCTTCAGCATATTGGCGATCATGTGATGCATGCTGATCGGCACGTTACACAGGCCGATAATTTTCGCCTTGGTATAACGCGAAACGGCTTCGGTCACGATACCGGCCGGGTTGGTAAAGTTGATGATCCAGGCATCGGGTGCCAGCTGTTCAACCTTGCGGGCGATATTCAGCATCACCGGGATGGTGCGCAACGCCTTGGCAAAACCGCCAACGCCGGTAGTTTCCTGGCCGATCAGTTGGTATTTCAGGCCTAGGCGTTCGTCGGCTGCTCTGGCAGGCAACTGACCCACGCGGAACTGGGTGAGGACGAAACTGGCACCGCGAATGGCCTCGTCCAGGTTGAAATGCACGCTGACCTTTACCTGCTCCAGGCCGTTACGGGCCAGCATACGCTGGGTTAATGCGGCAATGATCTCGACCTTCTCCCGGCCAGGCTCAACGTCCACCAGCGCCAGCTCGGTCACCGGTAACTCTTCAATTCGCAGGATCAGGCCTTCCACCAACTCCGGCGTGTAGCTGCTACCACCGCCAATAATGGCAATTTTTAATGCGCTCATGAGCGGGCCTCCAATTGTACCTGACGGCGATAAAGTTCGATCATGTCATCGGCCAGATCCTGAATGACCATGGCGTTCATCAAGTGATCCTGCGCGTGTACGGTGATTAGGGTGATGGCCAGTTTGCCGCAGCCTTCGTCCATGCCGATCAGCTGGGTCTGAATGCGATGCGCCTGCTTCACCGCTTGCTTGGATTCGGCCATATGCTCGGCGGAACCGGTGAAATCACCGGCACGGGCCTGTTGCAAAGCCATCAGCGCGCTGCTGCGGGCGCTACCGGCAAATACCAGCAGCTCCATAATGGTGCTTTCAAAATCCTGGCTGACTTCAGCCATCAGTTCAGTCACGTTATCTCTCCTGTTACTGTGCGGCGGCGGCGTTGCTGGCTTCGCGTTCAGCCTCGGCTTGCTCGTGTTCCTGCGCCAATAGTTGTTTTTCATACACTTTGAAGAACGGCAGCCAGATCGCCAGGTCTATCACCATCAGCACCAGCACCAATACGGCGGCACGGATATCCCAGGAGGCGGAGATCATCGCTCCCAGCGGTGCCGGAGCGGTCCAGGGGGCCATCGCCACCATTTTCTCCACCATGTCCCAGTGCAGGGCGAAATAAGCCAGAGTGGCGTTAACCATCGGCACCACAATCAACGGGATAAACAGCGTTGGGTTCATCACCACCGGTGAACCAAACAGCAGCGGTTCATTGATATTGAAGGCCGCCGGGACCACGCTAAGCTTGCCGATGGTGCGCAGATGAATGGAGCGGCTGCGTAGATAAAGGAAGGCCAACACCAGCGTGGAGCCAGAGCCGCCGATACAGACATAGAAAGACCAGAATGGCGCGGTCAGCGTTTGGGTCATGGCTGCACCGTTGGCGACCAGCGCGGCGTTAGTGGCCAGGTTAGCCATAAAGATTGGGTTCAGCAGGCCGGTCACGATGTTGTCGCCGTGAATACCGGCAAACCACAGCAGGTTGGCAATCAGCACCGCCAAAAGGATGGCTGGTAGCGTATCGCCAACGGAAATCAGCGGCTGGAACACCTGCATAATCGCGGCGGGCAGCAGCAGTTGGAATTCGCTCTGCATCAGGAGGCTGACGGGGTAGACCGTCAACAGAATGCCCACCACCGGGTACAGCAGTTCAAACGAACGGGCAATGGCAGGAGGAACCTGTTCCGGCATGCGAATGGTGATGTTGTACTTTTTCAGCAGGCGGATCAGTTCGACCGACCAAATGGCGCAGATCAGGGCAGTGAATACCCCCTGGCCACCTAGAAAATCGAGGGACATCTTGTTGTCGACCTGTGGCGCAGAAGCCAGCAGGAATGCCATCAGCGACAGCAGCGCCGCGGTCAGGGCGTCCATTTTGTAGTGTTTTGCCAGACTGTAGGCGGTACCAATAGAGACAAATACGCTCATCAACCCCATGGTCATAAAGAACGGCATGGTGATGGTGTCCCAGTGCTTCTTGGCGAACCCTAGCCAGGCTTGCCCAAAGCTGGAGGTAGTGGTCGCGTCAAACGGCGGGTTGGCGACGATCAGCATGATACTGCCGACGATCAAAAACGGCATGGCGCTGATAAAACCGTCACGAATGGCAATAATATGGCGCTGGCTACCGATCCGGCCAGCCAGTGGCGCGATATGGCTTTCGACCACGCGCATCAGGGAAGCGTATAGGCTCATGGGGTTCTCCGCGGCGTCAGGCGATCAGGCTGAGGGCTTGGTCTAATACCTTGTCACCGCGCAGGGTGCCGTAATCCATCATGTCGATGACGGCGACCTGCAGGCCATGTGGCCCGGCAAGCTGGCTGAAGCGGGCCAGTTCGTACTTCACCTGTGGCCCCAACAGCACCACGCTGGCGGTTGGCAGCTCGGCTTCAAAATCCGCAGCCGGTACCGCCACAATCTCCACGGCCAGTTCGCGCTTTTGCGCTTCGGTTTGCATGCGTTTGACCAGCATGCTGGTAGACATCCCCGCGGCACAGCACAGCACTATCTTCTTCATCATTGCTCTCCAGTATTATTATGGTTATCAGCGCAAATGAGAGCGCTCTCATTTGTTTAGCCTAGCTGGATTGCAGATCCAAACCGGGATTTGTGTCGCAAAAACCGCTGAAGGGCGAAAATGGGCAAATAATGCGTGATCGGCTTGGCAAAAATCAGTACGGGGATCATACTGTCGGCAGGAAAAAACCGGGCGCACTCAGAAACGTCCGGCAATTGAGTAAATATAGGTAAATGGCTGGCGCTGCCGGGCGCAGCTCTTTAGAATCAAAGCGCTTTCCGTTGTTTGTATCTCAAAGAAAGGACCCGTTCATGTTCAAACGTACTTTAGTGACCTTCGTTGCGCTGTGTTCCCTGACAGCCATGGCACCCGCCGCATTAGCCGCCGGTGAAACCCACGTCATGCTGACCACCTCGGCAGGGAATATCGAATTGGCGCTCGACAGTCAGAAGGCACCGGTCTCAACCAAGAACTTTATTGACTACGTGAACAGCGGTTACTACAACAACACCGTTTTCCACCGCGTGATCCCAGGTTTCATGGTTCAGGGCGGCGGTTTTACTGCGGATATGCAGCAGAAAACCACCAATGCACCGATCAAGAACGAAGCCGACAACGGCCTGCGTAACCTGCGTGGCACCATTTCCATGGCGCGTACCGCCGATAAAGACAGCGCCACCAGCCAGTTCTTCCTGAACGTGGCAGACAATGCGTTCCTCGATCATGGTCAGCGTGATTTTGGCTACGCGGTATTTGGCAAGATCGTTAAAGGGATGGACGTGGTAGATAAAATCTCCCAGGTACCAACCGGCAACGTCGGTCCTTACCAGAATGTCCCGAGCAAACCTATCGTGATCCTGTCGGCCAAAGTGCTGCCATAAATCACCCAAGCCGGTCTCTAGCTGGGGGCCGGCCTGCTTTTCCCTCCTGAATGTTTGCCTGCATCACTGTTTTTTTCGATCCCACGTGATTTAATTGCCCGCTTTTATACCCTATGGATTTCAAGTTGCAGCTAGGCGACAAACTTACTCATCCCCAGGAGCTTACTTTTGGGTAAGTGACTGGGGTGAGTAAGTGCAGGTAACAACGCTGCAGCTTGAAAGACGACGGGAATATAACCAGACCGGATACCCGGCACTTTTTTGATCGCCCCCGTTGTTCAGGATGAGCCGTTTTTATGTACGAATTTAACCAGGTGTTACTGCTGCTACAGCAGATGTGCGTGTACCTCGTCATTGCCTATCTGCTGAGCAAGACGCCGCTGTTTATTCCGCTGATGCAGGTGACCATCCGTCTGCCGCACAAGCTGCTGTGCTACGTCATTTTCTCGGTGTTCTGCATTATGGGCACCTACTTTGGCCTGCATATTCAGGACTCCATCGCCAATACCCGCGCCATCGGCGCCGTGTTGGGCGGGCTGCTGGGTGGGCCTTCCGTTGGTTTTCTGGTTGGCCTGACGGGTGGCCTGCATCGTTATACGCTGGGGGGCATGACAGACGTCGCCTGTGCGATCTCCACGGTGGCCGAAGGGCTGGTTGGCGGCATTGTGCATAGCATTGCCATGCGGCGCGGGCGTATCGATCTGCTGTTCAACCCGCTGTTTGTCGCTGGGATTGCGTTGGTGGCAGAAGTGCTGCAAATGGCGATTATCCTGATCGTTGCGCGTCCGTTCCCCGAAGCGGTGCTGCTGGTGGAGCATATCGTCCTGCCGATGCTGATCGCCAATACCGTCGGCGCCGCCATGTTTATGCAGATCCTGCTGGATCGGCGGGCGATGTTTGAGAAATACACCAGTGCCTTCTCCTCCAAGGCGTTGAAGATTGCCGAACGTACCGAGGGTATTCTGCGCCAGGGGTTTGACCAGGAAAACAGCATGAAGGTGGCGCGGGTGGTCTATCAGGAGCTGGGCATCGGCGCCGTGGCGATCACCGATCGTGACAAGCTGCTGGCTTTTATCGGCATTGGTGACGACCACCATCTGCCGGGCACTCCGATCTCCTCGGTCCACTCCCATCGCGCCATCGATAACAACGAGGTGGTGTATGCCGACGGCAATGAGCTTTCTTACTGCTGCTCCATCAACGGCAATTGCAAACTAGGTTCGACACTGGTGATCCCACTGCGTGGTGAAAACCAGCGAGTGATTGGCACCATCAAACTGTATGAACCCAAGACCAAGCTGTTTAGCACCATCAACCGCACGCTGGGGGAAGGGATTGCCAGCCTGCTGTCGGCGCAAATCATGGCCGGGCAATATGAGCGCCATAAACAGCTGCTGGCCCAGTCGGAAATCAAACTGCTGCATGCGCAGGTGAACCCGCATTTCCTGTTCAACGCCCTGAATACGCTGGTGGCGGTGATCCGCCGCGATGGCGACCGGGCCTGCGAACTGGTGCAGTATCTGTCGACCTTTTTCCGCAAAAACCTCAAGCGTTCCGACGATGAGGTGAGCCTGGCGGACGAGATCGAACATGTGAACGCCTATCTGCAGATCGAAAAGGCCCGTTTTGCCGATCGGCTGGAGATCACCGTTTCTCTACCGGAAGAGTTGCTGGCAGTGCGTTTACCGGCTTTCTCACTGCAGCCAATCGTGGAAAATGCCATCAAGCACGGCACTTCGCATCTGTTGGGGATTGGCCGTGTCGATATTGGTGCACGTCTGGAAGGTGATCACTTGCTGCTGCAGGTGACGGATAACGCCGGGCTGTTCCGTCAGCAGACCGGTGGCAGCGGGTTGGGGATGAACCTGGTCGATCGGCGTATCCGCGTGCGCTATGGTGAAGATTATGGCGTGCAGGTCACCTGCGAACCTGAAGCCTATACTTGCATCACCCTTAACGTTCCCTTGGCGAGGGCTGCTTGATGTTGAACGTACTGATTGTTGATGACGAGCCCTTTGCCCGCGATAACCTGCGCCACCTGCTGGAAGAGGAAGAGGGCATTACCATTATTGGTGAATGCGCCAATGCCATTGAGGCCATCAGCCAAATCCACCGCTTGCAACCGGACGTGGTGTTCCTGGACATCCAGATGCCGCGTATCAGCGGGTTGGAAATGGTTGGCATGCTCGACCCGAACCGTATGCCCTACATCGTGTTTCTGACGGCCTATGACGAATACGCGGTGCAGGCCTTCGAGCAGCATGCGTTTGATTACCTGCTGAAACCGGCGGAGCCGAATCGGCTGAATAAAACCCTGCAGCGCCTGCATCAGCGCCGTGCTCCGCAGAATATTGCGGCGTTAGATGAAAGCGCGGGCTACCTGAAATACATTCCCTGCACCGGTCACAGCCGGATTTACCTACTGCGTTTCGACGAGGTGATCGCTATCCGCTCACGCTCGACCGGGGTGTATGTGGTACGCAATGACGGCATGGAGTGTTTCACCGAACTGACGCTACGCACGTTGGAAAGCCGCACACCATTGGTGCGCTGCCACCGGCAATATCTGGTGAACCTTGAGCAGGTCAAAGAGATCCGTTTTGAAGAAAGTGGCACGGCGGAAATGATTATGTCGGTGGGGGAGCCGGTACCGGTCAGCCGCCGCTATCTCAAATCGCTGAAAGAAGAGCTGGGGTTACGCGGATAACGTAAGCGACTCAGTTCGGCATGAGAGCACCTGAATGGGGCCCTTTTGTTTGTCCTTGACGGGTTTACGTCTCGCTTATAGCCTTGATGATATCAACGGGCGCATTCGCGCCGTACAGGGTTATAGGAACAGAAAATGAGCGAAGCACGGATTATTGCCAAAGCGATGAAAGACGGGAAACCGGCGCAGGAACTGGTCATTTTACCTGCTCTGGCTAACCGCCACGGGTTGATCACCGGGGCGACCGGTACGGGCAAAACGGTCACCCTGCAAAAGATGGCGGAGCAGTTCTCGCGTATTGGCATTCCGGTATTTCTGGCGGACGTTAAAGGCGATCTGTCGGGCATTGCGGCCGAAGGTGTTCCCTCCGAGAAGTTGCAGGCGCGGTTGGCGGCGATTGGCGTTACCGACTGGCAACCCCAAGTCTGTTCCATGATCCCTTGGGATATTTTTGGCGAAAAGGGCCATCCTATCCGCGCCACCATTTCCGATCTTGGCCCGCTGCTGCTTGGTCGCCTGTTGGATCTGAACGAGGTGCAGAGCGGAGTGTTACAGTTGGTGTTCAAGATCGCCGATGACAACGCCTTACTGCTGCTGGACATGAAAGACCTGCGTGCGATGGTGCAGTACGTTGGGGATAACGCCAAACAGTTCCAAACCCAGTACGGCAACATTTCTTCGGCCTCGATCGGGGCGATCCAGCGTGGTTTGCTGACGCTGGAACAGCAGGGTGCCAATCAGTTCTTTGGCGAGCCGATGTTGGATATCAACGATCTGATGAGAACCGACGCCAACGGGCACGGCATCATCAACCTGCTGGCGGCGGATAAGCTGATTAACCAGCCGAAGCTGTATGCGGTGTTTTTGCTGTGGCTACTGGCGGAGCTGTTTGAGCATTTGCCGGAAGTGGGCGATCCGGAACAGCCAAAGCTGGTGTTTTTCTTCGACGAAGCCCACCTGCTGTTTAACGATGCGCCACCGGCATTGCTGACCAAAATTGAACAGGTGGTACGCCTGATCCGTTCCAAAGGTGTGGGCATCTACTTTGTCACCCAGAATCCGTTGGATATCCCGGACAGTGTCCTGGGCCAGTTGGGTAACCGTGTCCAGCACGCGCTGCGGGCCTTTACGCCTCGCGATCAAAAAGCGGTGAAGGCAGCGGCCCAAACTATGCGCGCCAATCCAGACTTTGATGCAGAAACGGCAATCACCGAACTAGGCGTGGGCGAGGCACTAGTCTCCTTCCTGGATGAGAAAGGGCGGCCTAATGTGGTGGAGCGTGCGATGGTGATCGCACCGGAATCGAAAATGGGCATGTTGGGGGCCGAAGGGATGAACAGCGCCATCAATAAATCCCCGCTCTACGGACGCTATGAGGATATGGTGGATCGTGAATCTGCCTATGAAAAACTGGCCGCAGGTGGTTTTGCCACTGTGGGGACGCCACAGCCTGGGCAACCGGCTCAGAAACCGGCCGCAGGGCAGGAAAGCGGCGGTGGCTTGATGGGCGGCTTGAACGAAATCTTGTTCGGCTCCACTGGTCCACGCGGCGGTAAACACGACGGCATCGTACAGACCGCCGCCAAGAGCATGGCGCGCGATCTGGGCCGCCAGATCCTGCGCGGCGTTTTAGGCTCGATCATGGGTGGCCGCAAAAAGTAGGTCTGTGATTATTTTGTGGGGCGCAGAATACTGCGTCCGTTTAGCTTTGCCAGCGGTTTCAAACTTGGCAGTCAGAGCAGATTTCGCAGACAGTGTCTGCGAAATGGCTTGCCTCACAAATTTCTCTGATAGCATCTGAGCAATTTCCAGGCTAAAGCCCTAAAACTGCTCAGGATGCTTGGTGTGAAACTGGATGATTGAGCAAGTCATTAAATCAACACCTTAAGCCCATGTTTCAGGACCACGGTAAGTAACTTCAACGACAGGCCACTGGGGCGTTTTGCACCGCTTTCCCATTTTTGTACTGTAGAAACGCTGGTGTTCAGATAACGGGCAAAGACTGGCTGGCTGACATTGAGTTTTTCTCGCAATGCTTTGATTTCAAGTGGTTGAAGATCTTTGACACTGCTGATGCAGGCTTGATCGAAGCTACGCATTGTCTCCTGCGGGATGGCATCAACGCTGAATAACCCAGAAGCTGCACTATGGATGGCTTCAAACGCAGGACTTTTGAATTTACTTTTTGCGGTCATGACAAATCTCCACCAGCTCTTTATTTGTAATCAATGCCATAATCTTTTCATCTGTAAGTACCGCGTAGTACTTTGCTAACTCTCGAAATCCAGCAAGTTCACGTTTATCGATGTTGACCATATCCTGTTTAGCATACAGGAACGTGTAAAACCAATGCACTCCGCCTTTGGCTAATATTATGGCGCGATCACGATTCTCCCTTAGGCGCTTCTTGTATACTCCGCCTCCGAGGTCATCGGCTTTCCCTTCTATCACTGCGTCAATAGCCCGGCATAATTCCCTATCTTTGATGCCATGAGATTCGGCCGTTTTGGCAAACCATTTGGTTTTAAATACGCGCATTAGGTTGACATCCTGTTACCTTAACTATAGCACTTGGTGCTAGATTACTCTCTTTTTTGGCTGATTCAACGTTTTCAAATCAGCAAAACTGTCCGTCTTTATGGAGTACTGTTCGAACGTGGCTATAGGTG
The DNA here is from genome assembly GCF_003668775.1 of Serratia sp. 3ACOL1. Taxonomy (NCBI): domain Bacteria; kingdom Pseudomonadati; phylum Pseudomonadota; class Gammaproteobacteria; order Enterobacterales; family Yersiniaceae; genus Serratia; species Serratia sp. 3ACOL1. Next base: position 4,860,076 of record NZ_CP033055.1, read on the forward strand.
TAACGGCGAAGGTTAGATAAACTCGGCTATCTAGCTATTTGATACGGGCGACCGTAACGATCCTTCATACTAAGTTCATTTAAACATGCTGCTGCTGATCGATAACTACGACTCTTTTACCTACAACCTCTATCAGTACTTCTGCGAACTGGGTGCAGAAGTGCTGGTGAAGCGTAACGATGAACTGCAACTGGCCGATATCGAGCGGCTGGCACCGCAGCATCTGGTGATCTCCCCTGGCCCCTGTACGCCAAATGAGGCGGGCATCTCGCTGGCTGCCATTCGCCATTTTGCCGGTAAGCTGCCGATCCTTGGTGTCTGCCTTGGTCATCAGGCGTTGGGCCAGGCGTTTGGCGCCGACGTGGTTCGTGCCCGGGAGGTGATGCACGGCAAAACCTCTGCTATCCGCCATCAAAATCTCGGCGTGTTCAAGGGATTGAATAATCCACTGACCGTCACCCGCTACCATTCACTGATCCTGGATGCTGCGACGTTGCCGGAGTGCTTTGAGGTGACCGCCTGGAGCGAACGTGACGGCGAACGGGATGAGATCATGGGGATCCGCCACCGGACGCTGGCGCTGGAGGGTGTGCAGTTCCACCCGGAGAGCATTCTCAGCGAACAGGGGCACCAACTGCTGGGTAATTTCCTTGGAAGTTAGCCGTTAGTGGTTTTTTAAGCTTGCCCTTGGTTGGTTTTTTATGCATATTTTGTGATTATATTTTCACTTGATAGTTAGCCGCCTGGAGCCAGTAATGACCGAAAAAACCGCAGTTACCCGCAGCACCTTTGATCAGGTTATCCTGCCTGTTTATGCACCCGCCCAGTTTGTGCCGGTGAAGGGCAAAGGGAGCCGCGTATGGGATCAGCAGGGGAAAGAGTATATCGACTTCTCTGGTGGCATCGCGGTGACTGCGTTGGGGCACTGCCATCCGGCACTGGTTGAGGCTTTAAAGCAGCAGGGCGAAACCCTGTGGCATACCAGCAACGTGTTCACCAATGAGCCCGCGCTGCGCCTGGCCAGTAAATTGATCGCTGCCACCTTCGCCGACCGGGTGTTTTTCGCCAACTCGGGTGCGGAGGCTAACGAAGCGGCTTTCAAGCTCGCTCGTCATTACGCCATCACCCGTCATAGCCCGTATAAAACCAAGATTATCGCGTTTAATAACGCTTTCCATGGCCGTACGCTGTTCACCGTTTCCGTGGGCGGGCAGCCAAAATATTCCGACGGCTTTGGGCCGAAACCGGCCGATATCGTGCATGTACCTTTCAACGATCTGGCCGCGGTGAAAGCGGTGATGGACGATCACACCTGTGCGGTAGTGATGGAGCCTATTCAGGGTGAAGGGGGCATTACCGCTGCCGATCCTGTCTTCCTCAAGGGCGTACGTGAACTTTGCGACCAACATCAGGCGCTGCTGGTGTTTGATGAAGTGCAAAGCGGTATGGGCCGTAGCGGCAAGCTGTTTACCTATATGCATTACGGCATTACGCCAGACATCCTCACCACCGCTAAAGCGCTGGGCGGCGGTTTCCCGGTGAGTGCGATGCTGACCACCGAAGAGATTGCCTCGGTGATGCAGGTTGGCACCCACGGCACCACCTACGGCGGCAACCCACTGGCCTGTGCGGTGGCAGAGGCAGCGTTGGATGTGATCAACACGCCAGAGGTGCTAAGCGGGATTGAGCAGCGTCGTGGGCTGTTTGTTCAGGCTTTGCAGGAGATCGGTAAGAAATACGATGTGTTCAGCGATATTCGTGGCATGGGGCTGTTGATCGGTGCGGAACTGAAGGTGGGCTATCACGGTAAAGCGCGCGATTTCCTCACTGCCGCCGCTGCACGTGGCTTGATGATCCTCAACGCCGGGCCAAACGTGATCCGTTTTGCTCCTTCGTTGGTGGTTGAGCTGAAAGATATCGACGAAGGCATGGCGCTGTTCGAATTGGCCGTACAGGATGTGATTAACGGCTAATCAAGTCTGCGGGGCTGCGGTCGCGCTAACCTCAGCTTTCCCGCAGTTTGCGCTTCAGCCAGATCCCATGATGTGGGCGCTGGCGCCACGCCAGTGACGATATGGTATGCATCACGGTCAGGTGAGAAAGGATCCGCCGCAGATGTCGTTCCATCTCGGTGACCGGCATGTCCGGGTGCAGGTCTGGCGGCTGCATGATGCTGTTGCTGGTACTCGGGCCGTCATATTCCAACCGCTGCTGGCAGCTCTGCAAGGCGATCTCACAGGTCTGCAGATACTCCTGCGCCAGCTTTGGCGTCAGCATATAGTGCTCGCGCGCCAGAATGGTCATCGCATTCAGGTGTTCAACAATAAACTGGTTATGGGTGATCCACAGCCGCATATCAGCCAGATAATTCGATTCAAACCCCGGTTCCTGCATCGCCTGATTGAGCGAGGTAAACAGGGCGTTATGCGCCTGATTGACCTGCATGCGCGTGTAGGCCAGTTCGCTGGGATCGGGTTCCTGTTCTTCCAGCAAGAGTCGCAGTGCCGTCTGATCGTGCTCCAGAGCCTGATGAGCGTTTTTACGCAGCAGGCCACTCTGCCACTGCGGCCATAGCCAGATCGTGCCGCCAAACACCAGTACGCAGCCGATAAGGGTATCGATCAGGCGGGGAACCAGGAAATGGGTACCGTTCAGCGCCAACAGCTGCAAGGTGTAGACGGCGGTCACGGTGAAGCCCATCACCGCCAGCCCGTAGTTTTTCCGCAGGATCAGATAGGCCGCCAGGGTGATGGCCAACATGATACTCAGCGTCACGCTTTCCGGCATCTGTAGTTGCAACAGTCCAGCGGCAATCACCAGCCCGGCTAACGTGCCGAGGGCACGGTGCTGGATCCTCACCCGCGTGGCGTTATAGCCGTTTTGGCTGACCAGCATGATGGTCAGCAAGATCCAATAGGGTTTTGGCAGGTTGAACAGCATGCCCAGGCTGCTGCCGGCCGCCAGAATGACCCCCAGCCTGGCGGCGTTGCGCAGGGCGTTGGATTTAAACGATAGATAGCTCACCACCGCAGGCCAGAAAGGCAGGCGTGACTGATTGGCCATCAGATTGCGGCGGTACAGTGGGTGCTGAGTGCGTAGCAGGCGCGCGATGCGGCTGAAGTGGTAATAGCAGAACTGCCCAACCGGGTTATCAGCGTGCTGTGAGGCCACTTTTTCCAGCGCCGCCAGCTCATTCTTCATGCTGAAACGCGCAGAGTGCCGATGATAGAGAATATCGTCGGCCACCACCCGCAGGCGCGTGGCGATCACCTGGGCGTTGCGGCGGATAATCGCTTCGGCCTGGCTTTGCTCCACCAGCTTTTGCACTTCTTCCGGCAGATGCAGGCTGACGGTGATGTGCTCTTGCAAATCGAGCGCCACCTGAAACGTACGTCGCAGGCGCTTTTGCTCCAGATTATTGGCATGGGGCAGGAAATTAAGCTGTTGGTATAGCAGACTGATCAGGTCCATCACTTTCTGCTGGCGCTGCAACAACGGGGGCAGGGCCGTTTCAGGATCGGTGTGCTGCGTCAGTAATGAGTATTTGGCTTCAAAATAGTCGGCCAGCTGCATATACAGCTGGCTTAGGGATTCGCGCATCGGCTGCTCTTTCCACAGCTTGAACCAGGCCCAGGTAAACAGCCCGTACCAGGCGGTGCCGACGATATACAGCAAAGGGGCATGCCAGATTGGCACGGTGCCTACCATGCTGAGGGAAAAGATGGCGGCGACCAATGCGGCTGGTAGCAGGCGTGCGTGCAGCGGACTGATCTCACCGCTTACGCCGAGCAACAGCGCCATTGCCAGCATCAGCAAGGGTAACGGCAGATCCCACAGCAAGGCTTGTTGCAGCAGAAGGCTACTGAGTGCGAACAGGGAGCCGCCCACGACCAGGCGTTTGAAAAAGCGTTTGTGCGGCGTATCCAGCCCGGCAATGTTGCAGCAGGCGGGCACCAACGAGAACAGCATGCCGAGTTGCAGGTTGCCAATCAGTAAACCAAACGCCACCGGCAGGCACAACACCAGCGTTTGCCGCAGTGCGTAGTTGACTTCCGGGTGGTAGATCAGGCGGCGCCACATGGTTGGCTATTCAGCAGGTAAAGAAACGGCGCATTGCTGCACCGTTTCTCTGGGGATTAACGCGTACCGTACACGACAATGGTTTTGCCGTGCGCGGAGATCAGGTTTTGATCTTCGAGCATTTTCAAAATACGACCGACGGTTTCACGTGAGCAACCGACGATTTGGCCAATTTCCTGGCGGGTGATTTTGATCTGCATGCCGTCTGGGTGAGTCATGGCATCAGGCTGTTTTGCCAGGTTCAGCAAGGTCTGTGCAATGCGGCCGGTAACGTCAAGGAAGGCGAGGTTACCCACTTTCTCTGAGGTGACTTGCAGGCGGTTAGCCATCTGTGCGGACAGGCGCATCAGGATATCCGGGTTAACCTGGATCAACTGGCGGAATTTCTTGTAGGAAATTTCAGCCACTTCACAGGCGGTTTTGGCCCGTACCCAGGCGCTACGCTCCTGGCCTTCTTCAAATAATCCTAGCTCGCCGATGAAATCCCCCTGGTTAAGGTAGGACAGGATCATCTCTTTGCCTTCTTCATCTTTAATCAGCACCGCGACGGAGCCTTTGACGATGTAGTAAAGCGTTTCGGCCTTTTCACCTTGGTGAATAAGCGTACTCTTCGATGGATATTTGTGGATATGGCAATGAGACAGGAACCATTCGAGAGTCGGGTCTGTTTGCGGTTTGCCGAGAACCATTCGCTGTTATCCTCTGTTGTTATCGCTGCCTTGTATCACAGGGGTCAGAGTTCCCTGTAAAACGTGCTTATAGCCCGGTGTTTTAATTGTGGCTATCAACAGGTTTTGAGGCGTGTTATAGAAATACGCTTGTGCTCTAGCATATTAACTTGCAGGGAGAGCTGCAAGCTACATTCTGTTAACAAACCAATATAGGGGCCTTTCCTTGGACATATCCCTGAAATCGGTGACCTGGAAAGAGTTATTGCGGCTCTGTTTGTAGCACAGAGTGAGGCGGGTGTCTTGTGTTGTCTCGCTTCAGCATGATTAGCGTCAGGTTACGTTGCCAGAATGTATGCGAAAGCGTACCCTGTTTTTAAGAAATTAACCGGAGTGTGTAACATGCAGGCAAGAGTTAAGTGGGTAGAAGGGCTGACATTCCTGGGTGAGTCTGCGTCTGGTCACCAGGTTTTGATGGATGGCAATGCTGGCGATAAAGCGCCAAGCCCGATGGAAATGGTGTTGATGTCCGTCGGCGGCTGTAGCGCCATCGATGTGGTGTCGATCCTGCAAAAAGGGCGTAACGATGTGCGTGACTGTGAGGTAAAACTGACCTCCGAGCGTCGTGAAGAAGCACCGCGTCTGTTTACCCATATCAATCTGCATTTTATCGTCACCGGCAAAGGGCTGACCGATAAGATTGTCGAGCGCGCGGTGGATCTTTCCGCCGAGAAATACTGCTCCGTCTCCTTGATGCTGGGTAAAGCCGCCAGCATTACCCACAGCTTCGAAATCCGCGAAGTGGCCTGATCCTACCAAGGGTAGCGCAGGCAGTGGGCACGCAATAAATCAAGAAATCGCCGTGCCGTCACGGTTAGCGGCGATTTCTGTGAATACAGTACGCAGTATTGAGCCTGCGGCAGCGTGTCGATAGGCAATGTCACCAGCCGATGCTGCAAATGGAACGGTGTACTCATCGCCTGCGCCACGATAGTCAAATAATCCGCCTCCAACACCATATTCAAACCACAGGTCACCGAGTCCGAGCGAATGGGCGAGCGACTCAATTGCTGATAGAAGGTGCCTAGTACCGCGCGCAACTGTTGGTAATATCCCATATCGGTTTCCGGTAATAACCACTTGGCCTCACGCAGCTCGTCCAGCGAGGTTGCCTGCGCCAGTGGGTGCCCCTGGCGTGCGATAATGCAAAAAGAGGCGTTGAACAGCGGTTCACGCACCAGATCCTCCAGCGGAAGTTCCGGGCTGACGGTACCCACGGCAAAATCCAGGCGACCTTCGCGCAATGCTGGCAGTAGCGTAGAAAGCTGCGCCTCGCGGATTAGGAGATTGGCCTGCGGAAATGGCTGTTTAAAGGCTTCGACCAGTTCCGGTAATACCGTCAGGGCGAGTAGCGAAGAGCAGCCAATGGCGACGTTACCTTGCGAATGCTGATTCAACTGCTGGATCTCGTCGGCGGCGCGCTGCAATTCCTCCAGGATCAACTGCATTCGCAGGGCGAAGGCGCGCCCGGTTTCGGTCAGCGTCATTCCCTGACTGCTGCGATTGATCAACTGGGTTTCCAGGATCTGTTCCAGTTCACGGATGGTGCGGCTCACCGCCGGTTGAGATTGCTCCAGCGCGCGTGCCGCCCCGCGAATACTGCCGCTGCGGATCACCTGCTGGAAGACTTTCAACTGCTGTAACTTCGGTAAATAGCGCATTTCCCACCCTATCAATAAAAAGCATCACCCCTTACAAAATTGTATCTTATGCCGCTCGGCAAAAGGCGATAATTTCAGCATGTTGTTGTAAGTGACTGTTATTAAAACTATAAAGTGACCTGGATCACATTATTAAACTACGCCCGCCACGCTGGTGGGCAGCCTGGGTGATAACTTAAAGGAATATCGGCGATGAAAAATCGTTCGCTAATGATTTTTTTGCTGTTTGTGGGCTATGTCGTGGTGTACATCGATAAAACCGTGATGGGTTTTGCGCTGTTACCTATCGAACGCGAGTTCAATCTACAGCCGGAACAGCTGGGCTACATTACCGGGATGTTTTTCCTGGCGTATTCCCTGTTCCAGATACCGGCGGGCTGGCTCAATGACCGCTTTGGCTTTAAGAAAGTGCTGTGCAGTTCGTTACTGCTGCTGGGGGGATTCGCCCTGTGCTTTGGCATTCTGGGGTTCGGCCTGGGCCTGCTGGTGACGTTCCGCTTCCTGTCCGGCATTGGCCACTCCGGCTATCCGTGTTCCTGCGCCAAGGCGGTGGTGGCGAACTTCCCACTGGAACAGCGCACCTTCGCGCAGTCCATTCTGCTGTCCTCCGCCGGGTTGGCGATGACCGTCGGGCCGCTGGTCGTGGTCTATTGCCTGGATCACATCGGCTGGCGTGGGTCGTTCTCTGCGCTTGGCCTGTTGGCATTCTTGATTGCCGCCTGCATCTTGTGGCTGGTGCCCAATCCGCCACAGGTGGCGCCCGCCAAAGCTGGGGCAGCCGCAGCCAACTATAAGGCTCTGCTGAAAAACCCAATCGTGCTGCTGCTGTTTGTGGCGATTTTCTGTATCAACATCCCGTCGTACGGCCTGATGGCCTGGCTGCCGAAATTCCTGGTACAGCAGCGCGGAATGCCGCTTGACGTCTCCAGCATGGTGGTGGCAGCCGGCGGTCTGGGGATCTGGATCTCCTCACTCGGCACCGGCTGGCTGGTCGGGCGCTACCTGCAAGGGCATGAGCCGTGGGTGATCTTCTTCAGTTCCCTGCTCAGCGCCTTGTGCATCTGGCTGGTGTTTACCAGCGAATCGGCTCTGACGGCCAGCCTGTTCTTGTTCCTGGGTTATATCTTCCTGATGGCCTCGTTCGTCACGGTGTTTACCTTGCCTATGAAGCGCTTGCCTACGGAAGTGATGGGGGCAGCGATGGGGCTGATTAACACCGGCGGCACCTTGGGTGGCTTTGTGGCCCCTATCGCCATGGGATATCTGATCACCATCAGCCACAACTACATGACGACGTTTATCTTTTTGGCACTGGCTATGGTGGTTTCCGGGCTGGTGATCCTGCCATTGGCGGGCAAAGCACGCCAACCGGCACTGAATTAAGGAGTATGAACATGAACATTGAACAACTGATTGACGGCGTGGAACAACAGGTATTGCAGTGGCGGCGTCATATGCATGCGAATCCGGAGTTGTCATTTCAAGAGGCGCAGACGGCAGATTACATCGCCGGACAACTGGCTAACCTTGGTCCGTTGAAGATCACCCGTCCTACGCCGAATAGCGTGGTTGCCGAATTGCAGGGCGCAGCGCCGGGGCCGTGCTATGCATTGCGTGCCGATATTGACGCCTTGCCGATCCAGGAGGAAAGCGACGAGCCTTTCTGCTCGACCCGGCCAGGGGTGATGCATGCCTGCGGCCATGATGCCCACAGCGCGATGTTGCTAGGCGCGGCCAGCGTGCTGTGCCAGTTGCAGGCGCAGCTGCAAGGCTCGGTGCGTTTTATCTTCCAGCATGCTGAAGAAGTGCCACCGGGCGGAGCCCAACAGCTGGTAGACCTGGGGGTTCTGGATGGCGTGAAGATGATCTTCGGCCTGCATGTCATGCCCAACTTCCCGACCGGTGAGGTGGGGATGAAGCAGGGCGTGTTCAGTGGCTCCAGCGATAACTTCGACATTGTATTGCAGGGTAAGGGTGGGCATGGCTCGATGCCGCATCTGTGTATCGATCCGGTGCCGATTGGTGCGGAGATCGTTAGTGCTTTGCAGCAGATCGTGGCACGTAAGCTTGATCCGTTAAATGCCCCGGTGTTGACGGTGGCAACCTTCCAGGCAGGTGACAGCTATAACGTCATTCCAGACAGCGCTCGGTTGGCAGGAACGCTACGCACTCATAATCAGGAAGTCCGTGATCGGGTGCCGCTGTTGGTTGAGCAAACCGTCGCTGGGATCAGCCAGGCGCACGGTGCCAGCTACAAGGTTGACTGGACGCGTGGCTATACCATCGGTAATAACCACCCTGATGCCTGCGCCATTGCGCGCGAGGTGGTGGCCGAAGCCGTGGGGCCACAGGCGTTGCGGGAATTGACCAGCGCGATGTTTGGCAGCGAGGATTTCTCCTCCTATCAGGAGAAAGTGCCGGGGTGCTTCCTGTTTATCGGCAGCGGCAACGAGGCGATCGGTGCCACTTATGGCGTGCATAATCCCCGTTTTAAACTGGATGAGGCGGCGATGCAGATCGGCGTGAAACTGCACGTCGGTTTTATCCGCCACCTGTTGATGCGCTAACGACGGCGGGCGCGGAGATTAGCCGCGCCCGATAACTTATTCGATCTTCTTGCCTTCCATCAGCCGCTGCACCAGCGGTGCCATAATCAGCTCCATTGCCAGCCCCATTTTACCACCCGGCACCACCAGCGTATTGATATGCGAGATAAACGATCCTTGCAGCATCGCCAGTAGGTAAGGGAAGTCGATCTGATCCAGACCGCGGAAGTGGATCACCACCAGGCTTTCGTCCAGAGAAGGGATCGCCTTGGCGGCAAACGGGTTGGAGGTGTCCACCGTCGGGACGCGCTGGAAGTTGATATGGGTGCGCGAGAACTGTGGCGTGATGTAGCTGATGTAATCCTCCATCGAACGGACTACCGAGTCCATCACCGCCTCACGGGAATGGCCACGCTCGCCGGTATCGCGGATCAGCTTCTGGATCCACTCCAGGTTGACGATCGGCACCACGCCGACCAGCAGGTCGACATGTTTGGCTACGTCGATCTGATCGGCCACTACGCCGCCGTGCAGCCCTTCGTAGAACAGGACATCCGTGGGGGCGGGCAGTGGCTCCCAAGGCGTGAAGGTGCCAGGAACCTGGTTGTAAGGCACCGCCTCGTCGTAGGTATGAAGATATTTACGTGAGCGGCCGGTGCCGTTCTTGCCGTATTCGATAAAGCTCTGCTCCAGCAGGCCAAAGTCGTTGGCTTCCGGGCCGAAGTAGCTGATATGGCGCCCCATATCGCGGGCTTTACGAATTGCCGCATCCATTTCCGGCCGGGTGTAACGGTGGAAGCTGTCGCCTTCCAGCTGGGCAGCGCGCAGGTTTAGCTGCTGAAAAATCTTGCGGAACGCCAGGCTGGTGGTGGTGGTGCCGGCACCGCTGGAACCGGTCACCGCGATAACGGGATGTTTGGCAGACATGATCGAGGGTCACTCCGTATTAAATGCGCAGGCTCAGAATGAGATTTTTAGTATGGCTGATACCCTTTCGCCCAAGGCGAAATTGTGCGCGTTGGTTTGCAATACTGCATTGTTACCTGATTTTTTCCCTCAGTCATAGCGCGCAATAAGACTAAATTTCCTCCTGCCCGGCGCGGATCTGCCCGCGAGGCATGATGTTGACGGTTTCATGTAGCTCTGACCACACCAGCACCACTTCGCCGCTTTTCAACTGGCGGCGCACGTCGTCGACCTTCTGTTCCAGCGAACGTTCGTGCTCGCCGTAGTCGGTTCCTTCGCGTAATACAAAGGATTCTATCAGGCTGTTGAGAGTCTCTTGTTCAATTTCTTGCCAGGGAATAATCACTTGGTGGGTTCCAAAAAAGGAGAAAGCCAGGCCGGGATACGTTGCTCCAGCCACATTTGCGGTTTTTTCAAGGTGCCGCCGACAAAGCCGACGTGGCCACCGCACTCCGTCAGCTGATATTCGATATTAGGTGGCAGGCTGGCGAGGTCGGGGATCACCGCATCGGTCATAAACGGATCGTCTTTAGCGTGAATGATCAGCAGCGGCGTGGTGATCTGCGGCAATAGCGGCAGGGCGCTGCAACGGCGATAGTAATCGACCGCATCGCTGAAGCCGTGAATGCGCGAGGTGATCACATCATCAAACTCGCGAATGCGCCGCAGCTTGTTCAGTTGCGACAGATCCAACGGCAAGGTGCCTGGATAGTGCAGCAGCTTGCGGGTGGCATTTTGCTTGAGTTGGCCCAGCAGGTAGCGCTGATAAACGCGTGAGAATCCCTGTTCCATGCGGAGCGAGCAAGGTTCCAGCATCAGCGGGGCGGAAACGACCACTGCCGCCTGTAGCAGGCTGTCATTGCCCTGTTGGGCCAGATAATAGGCCAGCATATTGCCGCCCAGGGAAATCCCGACCGCCGCCGTTGGCACTTCGCCAAAGCTGTCACGTAGCCAGCGCAGGAAGAAGCGGGCATCTTCCGTTTCACCGGAATGGTAGATGCGTTGCTTACGGTTGGGCACGCCGCTGCAACCACGGAAATGCATCACCACGCCCAACCAGCCTTGCTCGCGCCAGGCATTGAGCAGCCCATGTGCGTAAGGGCTGTAGAAATTACCCTCTAATCCATGGAACAGCACCACGCGAGGTTTATCGCGCGCCAGTTGCGGATCTTCACTCCAGGCCAGATCGACGAAATCGCCGTCCGGCAACTCCAGCCGCTGCCAATGGGGTTGCAGCTGTATGCGGCGGCGCACCAGCCGTGGCAGCAGGGTTTGCAGGTGTGGATTACTGGCCCCGGTCAGGGGGCGAAAGGATTCATACATAATGAATAAAATTCTTGTTGGCGGCTATTGTGTGATCCGAACCGCACTGTTAGCTTCAAACACATGTATTAGCAATCATACTGCAAAAAAGTCATTTGGGTGAGGAGCACCCGCTTCATGGAACTGAGTTTATTTCTTTCGATGCTAGGCTTCCTGTGGGTGGCCGCGATCACCCCTGGCCCCAACAATATGTTGCTCACCACCTCAGGGGCCAATTTCGGCTTTATGCGTTCATTATGGCTGATGATCGGCATCATGTTGGGCATGCAAAGTATCCTGGTGTTGGTAGCATTTGGCGTTGGTGGGTTGATCCTGATTTATCCTTCCTTGCACCTGATCCTGAAAATCCTCGGTAGCCTTTATCTGTTGTGGCTGGCGTGGAAAGTAGCGACGGCAGCCTATGAAAAGCTGGAAACCGACGCGCCGCCACCGAAGCCGGTGCGCCTGTACCAAGGCTGGCTGTTGCAATTCCTCAACCCCAAAGCCTGGCTGATGGCGCTGGGGGCGGTGGCGAGCTTTAGCATGGCGGGGGATAAATACAACCACTCGATTCTGGCCATCGCCTTCGGTATCTTTGCCGTCAACATCGTTGCCGGGATCATCTGGTTGGGTTTTGGTTCGGTGATTGGCCGCCTGCTGCGCAGCAAGAAAGCCTGGATAATCTTTAACGTGTCGATGGGGCTGTTAACCGCCGCCTGTGTATTACTGATTTGGCATTAAGGAACTGTAATGGCCGAAAACTATTTCCATGTTGATGCCTTTATTGGCGAAGGGCTGCGGGGCAACCCGGCCGGTGTCTGCCTGCTGCAACAACCGCTGGAAACGGCGCAGATGCAGGCTATCGCCAATGAACTATTCCTGCCGGAAACCAGCTTCGTCTGGCAGGATGGCGACATGTATGCGATCCGCTGGTTCACGCCAACGCGGGAAGTGGATCTGTGCGGGCATGCTACTTTGGCCACGGCGCATGTGCTGTTAAACGTGGTCAACCCGGGGTTGAGCGATATCCGTTTCCGTTCCGCAAGCGGTGAGCTGTATGTCAAACGCGATGCGGCCGACGGTGAACGGCTGATCCTGGATTTCCCTTCTCGCCCACCACAGAAAATTGCTGAACCGCCACAGTTGGCCGCTTTACTCGGTGTGCAACCGCAGGAAGTGTGGCGAGCCCAGTCGCTGATGGCGGTATTGGCCGATGAGGCGCAGGTCAGGGCGGTACAACCTGCGATCCCCGAGCTGATCGACCACGTGGGTTGCGGCGTGATCGTCACGGCTCCGGGTGATGAGGTGGATTTTGTCTCGCGCTATTTCTCAATGGATCGCAGCGAAGATCCGGTCACCGGCTCCGCCCATTGCATACTGATGCCTTACTGGACGGCGCGCCTTGGCCGCCACGTATTGCATGCTAAGCAGCTGTCATCACGCGGCGGCGAGTTGTTCTGCGAGCAGCAAGGAGAACGTACGTTGCTGGGTGGCTACGCGCGCATCTTCTTGCGTGGTTCTCTTTCAGGTTGAACTCCGTTCCAGCAGTTGCCAATCCAGCACGTCGTGGCAAGGGGGCAACTGTTGGCCCTGAATTTTCTCCAGCAGCAACTGCACGCTACGCACGCCGAACTGATGCATGGGCTGTACGATGGTGGTTAGCGGCGGAGTGGTGATGCTGCCAAACGGAACACCGTCAAATCCCATCACCGCGATATCTTCTGGAATACGCAAGCCCTGCTGGTGCAAGGCACTCATCGCGCCTCCGGCAATCACATCCGAAATGGCAAATACCGCATCTGGCCGTGGCCCGTCTGCCAGCAAATCACTCATCGCCTTGGCTCCAGCGGCGTAATCCAGCCCTTCGACGTATTCCACCCGGCAATAGTCCAGCCCCAGCTCGGCCAACGCCTGCCGGTAGCCCTGTTCCCGTTGCTGTGAATACAGGTAACGCATATCACCATTGAGCAACGCGATCCGCTGGCGGCCTTTGGCTGCCAGGTGCTGCACACCGGCCATGGCGGCCTGGTGATTATCGATGGTGACGGAGGAGGCGCGGAATTGGGTATCCCCTTCGCCGCATTGCACCCAGGGGAAATCACCGATCATGGCGGTCAGCCCCGGCAAACAGCTGATGGCATCCATAGTGATCACGCCGTCGACTACCTTGCCACTTAGCAGGCTGAGGTAAGCGGATTCACGGGTGGGGTTGGATTCCGAGTTGCACAGCAGAATATGGTAACCGTGGCGTTCGGCTTCTTCTTCGATACCGCGTACCACCAGGGAGCAAAAGGGGTTGGTGATATTGGACACCAGTACCAGCAGCATCCCGCTGCGGGCAGTGCGCAGCTGGCGTGCCAGCAGGTTGGGTTGATAGTCACATGCGCGGATCGCCGCCAGGACCTTATCGCGAGTGGCTGGTTTGACGATCTGTTGGCCGTTCAACACCCGTGAGACGGTGGCCGCTGAGACGCCAGCGATTTTCGCCACCTTTGCTATCGACATGGTTTGCTTTTCCTTCTGCCTACTATATGGCAATGCACACTATGTAGAGGCTGTGTTGCTGTTAAACGGGCGCAGCATGCGGCGCCCCTACGGTCGTATATATTCGACCTCGACACATTTAGCCTCATTGCCAATTTGGCATCAATCTGATCCCTACGGGCAATTTGTGACGCCGATTACAGATCTCTCTTCTCGACGCTTTTATCTAGCTTAATCGGGTTGCCGAAAAAAAGAAATCGATTACATTTTATTCATCAGCTAAATGTAATCGATTTCATTTTGGCTTTTGCCGCGAAATCCCGAAAGACCGACGCAATAGGAGGTGGCAGATGGAGATACAGCTTCAGCTAGCGCAGGCAGAGGATCGCAGCGAGATTGCTGCTCTGATCCATTGCTCAACCAATGCCTGGTATCAGCGCCACGGGTTGGGCGACATCTTCTCTGCCGGGCCGGAAAGTTGCGGCCTGTTTGTTGATGTTTACCAGCAGTTGGATGAGGGCCACCACTGGATTGCGCGCGATCAACAAGGGGCAATCTGTGGCTCCTGCTTTTTCCACCCGCGTGAAACTCATTTGGGGTTGGGCATCATGAATGTTCATCCCGATTATTTTGGCCGCAGGATTGCCAGCCGTTTGTTGGCCAAGGCCGATGAACTGGCGGGTGGCTTACCGGTTCGTTTGCTTTCCAGCGCGCTGAACCTGGATTCCTATTCGCTCTACCAGCGCGGGGGATTTACCCCGTATGCCCTCTATCAGGATATGGCGGTCCCGGTGCCGAGCCAGGGATTTGCTTACCCACGCCTGACTCGCGGCCAGGTACGGGCAGCCCGGCTTGACGACCTGCCCGCCATCCTGGAGCTGGAGCGCGAAATACTGGGCATCGAACGCCAGCGCGATATCGATTATTTCCTCAATGACATCAGTGGACTGTGGCGGGTTGCCGTCTGGGAGTTGGACGATCGCATCGGCGGTTATCTGGCCTCGGTGGCGCATCCGGCCTCCCGTATGTTGGGGCCGGGGTGCTGCCATAGCGAAGAGATCGCCCTGGAGTTACTTGGCTGGATGCTCGATCGCCATCATCGCGGTACGACACCGGTGGTATTGGTTCCCGCAGAGCGCTCCGCGCTTAGCCAGGTTTTGCTGCGCTGGGGCGGACGAATTTGTGAATTACATATCGCGCAGGTGAAAGGCCAGGCGCAACAACCCGGCGGCGTGGTGATGCCGTCCTTTTTGCCGGAAAGCGGTTAGCACCGGCGTCGTTGCCGTATTAACCAACCAACACCGATGGGGGAGTTATGCAAACAGATAGCCAGGCCTTGGGGGCCAAAAGCGCCACGTTCAAATGGGTGGTGCCACGGCTGGCACTGATGATGTTCCTGCAATTTTTTGTCTGGGGGGCCTGGTACGTCACGCTCGGCGTGGTGATGGGTAAATATGGCCTGGCCGCGATCATAGGCGATGCCTATTCCACCGGGCCAATTGCCTCCATCCTGTCGCCTTTTGTGCTGGGCATGGTGGTCGATCGCTTCTTTGCCTCGCAAAAAGTGTTAGCCGTGCTGCACCTGATTGGGGCTGGCCTGCTGTGGATGATGCCAGGGTTCTTTGCCGAGGGGCAGGGCAGCGGGCTGCTGTGGATCATCTTTGGCTATATGCTGTGCTACATGCCCACCATTGCCCTGAGCAATAACGTGGCGTTTTACAGCCTGAGTAACAGCGAGAAAGCCTTCCCTGTAGTACGGGCATTCGGCACCTTTGGCTGGATTGTTGCCGGGCTGCTCGTTGGCACCAGCGGCCTGTCGGACAGTACCGATATCTTTACGCTGGCTGCCGTAGCCTCGTTGGTATTGGCGATTTACAGCTTTACGCTGCCGCATACC
Organism: Serratia sp. 3ACOL1; assembly: GCF_003668775.1. NCBI lineage: Bacteria > Pseudomonadati > Pseudomonadota > Gammaproteobacteria > Enterobacterales > Yersiniaceae > Serratia > Serratia sp. 3ACOL1. The sequence continues at coordinate 4,875,740 of NZ_CP033055.1, forward strand.
CCGGCACCGGAACGCGGCAAGCCAGTAAAAATGCGCGATCTGCTGTGTGCGGATGCTTTCGCGATGCTCAAGCAGCGCCATTTCCTGGTATTTATCATCTGTGCCACGCTGATCTCCATCCCGTTGGCGGCGTATTACGCCTATGCCGCGCCGTTCGTTGCCGCGGCCGGTTTCACCAACGTGGGTGGCGTGATGTCGCTGGGGCAAATGTCTGAGCTGTTCTTCATGCTGCTGATCCCGTTCCTGTTTGCCCGCTTGGGGATCAAGTACATGCTGATGATCGGCATGCTTTCCTGGTTCCTGCGCTACGTGATGTTTGCACTGGGCATTACCGAAGAAATGCGCTGGATGATCTACCTCGGCATCATCCTGCATGGCATGTGCTATGACTTCTTCTTCGTTATCGGCTTTATCTATACCGATAAAGTGGCGGGCGACAAGGTAAAAGGCCAGGCACAAAGCCTGCTGGTGCTGTTCACCTACGGCATCGGTATGTTGATTGGTTCGCAGATCAGCGGTGCGCTGTTTAACCATATGGTGACGGCGGAAGGGGCTGCGGCGTTGCCACAATGGCAGCATTTCTGGTGGTATCCAGCCTTCGGCGCATTGGCGATCGCCGCGCTGTTCTTCTTCACCTTCAACTACCGGGATATTCCAGCAGGGGAGAAACGCGATGGCTGATTTGCGGGTGCTGGTGGTGGGCTGCGGCAACATGGGGGCGTCCCATGCCGAGGCTTACCACGCTATGGAAGGGGTGACAATCTGCGGGCTGGTAGCTCGGGGCGAGTCGCGTGAGCTGCTCAATCAACACTTGGGGGGCGGTTATCCCACCTTTAGCGACTTTGAGTTGGCGCTGGCGCAAACCCGGCCCGATGCCGTGTGCCTGACCACTTATCCGGATACCCACGAAGCCTACGCCTTGGCGGCGCTGGCGGCGGGATGTCATCTGTTTATCGAAAAGCCGCTCGCCACTACGGTAGCAGGGGCTGAAAGGGTAATTGCTGCCGCCCATCAGGCACAACGACAGGTGGTGGTGGGCTATATCCTGCGCCATCACCCCTCCTGGCAGCAGTTTGTGGAACTCGCTCGGGGTTTGGGTAAGCCTTTGGTGATGCGGATGAACCTCAACCAGCAAAGCCACGGGCAGATGTGGAATGTGCATCGCAACCTGATGCAGTCATTGTCGCCAATCGTCGATTGCGGCGTACATTATCTGGACGTGATGTGCCAGATGGCACAGGCGGAGCCGATCAGCGTGAGCGCTATCGGCGCCCGGCTGACCGATGACCTGCCGCAGGGGATGTATAACTACGGCCAGCTACAGGTGCGTTTTTCCGACGGTTCGATCGGCTGGTACGAAGCTGGCTGGGGGCCGATGATCAGTGAAACGGCCTACTTTGTGAAAGACGTCATTGGGCCGCGCGGCGCGGTTTCGATCGTGGCTCGTCATCACGAAAGGGCTTCTGACGATGTTGGGGGGCATACCAAAACCGAATCATTGCGGGTGCATTATGCCGATCTGGACGACGAGAACCGCTTTACGCGGCCGGATCGCTGGATCGACTGTCAGGATGAGCCGGACCATTTAGCGCTGTGTCTGAGTGAACAGCGGTACTTTTTACAGGCTATTCGTGAGGGGCTGGATCTCAATCAGCATCTTCAGGATGCGTTGAACAGCTTACGGGTGGTGCTGGCGGCGGACGAGGCGGTACGCAGCCAACGTACGGTGATATTAGGGAGAGAAGCATGAAGATGATGCAGGGGCCGGGATTGTTTCTGGCGCAGTTTATCGCCGAGCAGGCCCCGTTTAATACGCTGGATGGTTTGGCGGAGTGGGCTGCCGGGCTGGGCTTCACCAGCGTCCAGATCCCCACGTTGGAGCCAGCCATTTTCGATTTGGCACTGGCGGCGCGTAGCCAGGACTATTGTGATGAGATCGTCGCCCGGCTTGGGCGGCACGGCATCCGTATCAGCGAGCTGTCGACGCATTTGCAAGGGCAACTGGTCGCCGTCCATCCAGCCTACGATCTGGCCTTTGACGGCTTTGCTCCGTCAGAAGTCCGGGGCAAGCCTCAGCAGCGGCAGGCCTGGGCAACGGAACAACTGCTGCTGGCGGCGCAGGCTTCGCAGCGCTTGGGGCTAACGGCCCATGCGACCTTTTCTGGGGCATTGGCGTGGCCCTATTTCTATCCGTGGCCGCCGCATAATGCGTTACTGCTGGAGGAGGCCTTCGAACAGTTGGCCAAGCGCTGGCTGCCGATCCTGGACGCCTTCGATCGGGCTGGTGTAGATGTGTGCTATGAGCTACATCCGGGGGAGGATTTACATGACGGCGTGACCTTTGAACGCTTTCTGGCCAAGGTCGGCAACCATCCCCGCTGCCATATTCTCTATGATCCGAGCCATCTGCATTTGCAGCAGATGGACTATCTGGGCTTTATCGATTGTTATCACCCACGTATCCGGGCGTTTCACGTCAAAGATGCCGAGTACCGCCCCAATGCTCGCAGCGGCGTGTATGGGGGCTACCAACCGTGGCCGGAAAGGCCTGGGCGCTTCCGCTCGTTGGGGGACGGGCAGATCGACTTCCCAGCGATTTTCAGCAAGCTGACGCAGTACGGCTTCCCTGGAGTCGCTACGTTGGAATGGGAGTGCTGCCTTAAGTCGCCGGAGGCGGGGGCACGCGAAGGTGCCGCCTTTATCGCTCGCCATATTATTCCGGTAGCGGAACGGGCCTTTGATGATTTTGCCTCAGTAGATACTGACCGGGCACGAGTCAGAGCCATGCTGGGTGTGGAGGATGCATCATGAGATTGAAGCTGGGAATGGTGGGCGGCGGTGAAGGTGCGTTTATCGGCGCGGTACATCGGTTGGCGGCGCGGATGGATGATGAGTTTGAGCTGGTCGCCGGGGCTTTCTCCTCCGATAGGCAAAACTGTCTGCGCACCGGGGCGTTGTTGCATCTGCAACCGGATCGCTGCTATGCCGATTTTAACCAGATGGCGCAGGCAGAAGCGGCACGAGAGGATGGGATTGATGTCGTCGCGATCGTGACCCCGAATCATTTGCATGCTCCAGTCGCCAGCGCCTTTCTCAACGCAGGGATTGATGTGATCTGCGATAAGCCGTTATGCACCTCTTATGCCGAGGCTCTGCAACTGGCACAAACGGTGCGCCAAAGCGGCAGACAACTGATCCTGACCCATAACTACAGCGCCTACCCGCTGGTGCGTGAGGCACGTAGCCGCGTATTGGCGGGGGAGTTGGGCGAGATCCGCTTCGTCGAGGTGGAATATCTGCAGCAGTGGCTGGCAAAACCGCTGGAGCTGACCGACAACAAGCAGGCCGGTTGGCGTGCGCAGCCGGAAAAAGCTGGATCCGGCTGCATCGGTGACGTAGGTACCCACGCTTGGCAACTGGCTGAGTTTGTCAGTGGCATGTTGCCTGAGGCGATCAGCGCTGAGCTGACGTCATTCATTGCGGGGCGCAAGCTGGACGACGATGTGCGGGTGCAGATGCGCTATGCCAACGGTGCCAAAGGCCGGCTCTGGGCAAGCCAGGTGGCCTGTGGTCATGAGAATGGGCTGAAGTTACGAGTTTACGGCAGTGAGGGCAGCCTGGAGTTTTGCCAGGAAAACCCGAACCAGCTATGGATACGGCCTTTTGACGCGCCCGCCTATTGCATCACCCGCGCCTCGGCATTTCAGCATGCAGAAAACCGCCTGCTGGCCCGCGTACCCGCAGGACATCCTGAGGGCTATTTAGAAGGGTTTGGCCAGATTTACCGTGAAGCGGCCCGCTGTTTGCGTGATGGTCCTACGGCGGCACCGTTGTTACCAGGGATTGAAACCGGCGTGCAAGGGATGGCATTTATTGATGCCGCTCAGCGCAGTAGCCGTGCGGGAGGAGAGTGGGTGGAGTTGATATCGCCATAAGTAATAAAGAAGATTTTTTTATTCTTTTATTGCCTGGCGCCGCTCAGATAAAACTGTTGGTCACAGCACAGAATTTTATCAACGGAGCGGATCATGGCGAGCAAACTTTTCTCATTACGCAGTGCAGTATTGTTGGCTTTATCGCTCGGTGCGGCCAGTGCCCAGGCAGTGGACGTCACCGTGGCTTACCAGACATCCGCCGAACCCGCCAAGGTGGCGCAGGCGGAAAACAGCTTTGCCAAACAGTCTGGCGCGACCGTTGACTGGCGCAAGTTCGACAGCGGCTCCAGCGTGTTGCGTGCGCTGGCCTCTGGCGATGTGCAGATTGGCAATATAGGCTCCAGCCCGCTGGCCGTGGCCGCCAGCCAGAAGCTCCCTATCGAAGTGTTCCTGATCGCCTCGCAGCTGGGTAGTTCCGAAGCGCTGGTGGTGAAAAAGGACATCAAATCTCCCCAGGATCTGATCGGTAAGCGCATTGCGGTACCGTTCATTTCCACCACTCACTACAGCCTGCTGGCCTCCCTGAAACACTGGGGCATCAAACCTGACCAGGTGCAAATTCTCAACCTGCAGCCGCCAGCCATTGCGGCGGCCTGGCAGCGTGGGGATATCGACGGGGCTTATGTATGGGCTCCGGTGGTCAATGAACTCGCCAAACAGGGCAAGGTGCTGACCGATTCCGAGCAGGTTGGCCAGTGGGGCTCACCAACGCTGGACGTGTGGGTTGTGCGTAAAGACTTTGCCGAGCAGCATCCGGAAGTTGTCACCGCGTTTGCTGCCAGCGCCCTGCAAGCGCAGAAAGCCTATTTGGCACAGCCGGAGCAGTGGCTGAAAGACTCAAGCAACCTGAGCACGCTGGCTCGCCTGAGCGGAGTGCCGCCAGAACAGGTGCCGGAACTGGTCAAGGGTAACCGCTACCTGCCGGTCGCCGATCAGATCACTCAACTGGGCCTGCCGGTAGATAAAGCCATTCGTGATACCGCCGAGTTCCTTAAGCAACAAGGCAAGATCCCGCAGGTGGACAGTGATTACAGCGCCTATGTGACCGACCGCTTTGTCAAACAGGTGCAGGCTGCGCCGCAGTCGTAAGGGATCCGCCATGCTAAACGTTAACCATCTTTCGGCCGATTATCAGGGGCGTGCGGCGCTGCGCGATGTGTCGTTCCAGATAGCCAAAGGGCAACTGGTGGTGGTGTTGGGGCCTTCTGGCTGCGGCAAGACCACGTTGCTGAATTTGATCGCCGGGTTTATTGAGCCAACGGCAGGCAGCATTACGCTGGATGATGTCCCCGTCAAAGGCCCGGGGGCCGAGCGGGGCGTGGTCTTCCAGCATGAAGGCTTACTGCCGTGGCGCAACGTGGTGGATAACGTGGAGTTTGGCTTACAGCTGGCTGGTGTGGCCAAGCCGCAACGCCGCAAGGTGGCGCAGCAGATGTTGCAACGCGTTGGGCTGACCGGCTATGAGCAACACTTCATCTGGCAGCTGTCCGGTGGGATGCGTCAGCGGGTGGGTATTGCTCGCGCCTTGGCTGCTGACCCTCGGCTGTTGCTGCTGGATGAGCCTTTCGGGGCACTGGACGCGTTCACTCGCGAACAGATGCAGGAACTGCTGTTGAACATTTGGCGCGATACCGGCAAGCAGGTGCTGCTGATCACCCATGACATCGAAGAAGCGGTGTTCCTGGCCAGCGAGCTGTTACTGCTTTCTCCTGGCCCTGGGCAGGTGGTGGAGCGTTTATCGCTGAATTTTGGCCAGCGCTATGCCGCCGGAGAGGCTTGCCGCGCCATCAAGTCCGATCCTGAGTTTATCGCCCAGCGTGAATACGTGCTGGGCCGGGTGTTCCAACAGCGCGAGGCCTTGCTATGAGCCTGCATTCTGTTCTGAAAGCCGCAGTACCGACAGCGGTGCGCCAATCTCGTTTCACGCTGCCGCGCAGCCTCAAGCTGAGCACTGCAACCTTGCTGGTGCTATTGGCTGTCTGGTGGGCGGTAACCGCCTTGCAGCTGATCAGCCCGTTATTTCTGCCCGCACCGCAGCAGGTCTTGCATCAGTTGGTGGTCATTGCCAGCCCGCAAGGCTTTATGGATGCCACGCTGTGGCAACACCTGGCCGCCAGTCTGGGGCGGATCCTGGTGGCATTACTGGCCGCTGTGGTGATCGGTGTCCCGGTGGGTATTGCGATGGGGCTAAGTGAGACAGTACGTGGCCTGCTTGATCCCCTGATTGAAATTTATCGCCCGGTACCTCCGCTGGCCTATCTGCCGCTGATGGTGATCTGGTTTGGCATCGGTGAAACCTCGAAAATCCTACTGATCTACCTGGCGATTTTTGCCCCGGTGACGCTTTCGACCGTGGCAGGCGTACGCAGCGTAGCGCAGGTGCGCATTCGTGCCGCGCAGGCTTTGGGAGCCAACCGCTGGCAATTGCTGCGCTTTGTGGTGTTGCCTAGTGCGCTACCGGAAATTCTGACCGGCATCCGTATTGGCCTGGGCGTCGGCTGGTCTACGCTGGTGGCCGCCGAACTGATTGCCGCCACGCGCGGTCTGGGATTTATGGTGCAGTCCGCTGGTGAGTTTCTGGCGACCGACGTGGTGATCGCCGGTATCAGCGTGATTGCGATAATCGCATTTGGTCTGGAGCTGGGGCTACGTGCCTTACAGCGCCGCTTGACCCCCTGGCATGGAGTACAGCAATGAACGAACGTTTAGCAATTACCCCGTTGGGGCCATATATCGGCGCGTTGGTGGAAAACGTCAATCTGGCGCGACCACTGGGCGATGGTCAGTTTGAACAGCTTTACCATGCCTTGCTCAAACACCAGGTGCTGTTCCTGCGCGATCAGCCAATCACACCGCTACAACAGCGTGAGCTGGCAGGGCGCTTCGGCGATCTGCATATTCACCCGGTGTATCCACATGCTCCCGACGTGGAGGAGATCATTGTGCTGGATACTCATGACGATAACCCGCCGGATAACGACAACTGGCATACCGACGTCACCTTTATCGAAAACCCGCCGCAGGGGGCGATTTTAGCCGCCAAGCAGCTGCCGACGACCGGTGGCGACACGCTGTGGGCTAGCGGGATTGCCGCTTATGAAGCGTTGTCTGCACCCTTTAAACAGTTGTTGGTCGGGTTGCAGGCGGAGCATGACTTCACCAAGTCGTTCCCCGAATATAAACATCGTGGCAGTGAGGAAGAGCATCAGCGCTGGCAGTTGGCCGTGCAGAAAAATCCACCGTTGCTGCATCCGGTGATCCGCACCCATCCGGTGACCGGCAAGCAGGCGCTGTTCGTCAATGAAGGATTTACTACGCGGATTGTCGATCTGGCGGCGAAGGAGAGTGATGCTCTGCTGAACTTCCTGTTTGCGCATATCACCAAGCCGGAGTTTCAAGTGCGCTGGCGCTGGCAGGCCAACGATATTGCCATCTGGGATAACCGGGTTACGCAGCATTATGCCAACGCGGATTACCTGCCTCAGCGGCGCATTATGCACCGCGCAACCATTCTGGGGGATAAGCCGTTCTATCGCGCCTGAGGATCACTCCACCATCAGGTTTCTGGAAAAGTTTCTCATATCTACCCCCGCTTTCCTGCGGTACAGGCGTGCTTTACGTGCGCCTGTTGCCACTCATTTTTCATTAAATATGGTGTATTATTGTAATGTCCATGCTATCCGTTTGTTAGGGTAATTACATAATAATTTGAGCGAACAATGCTATTTTATGAACAAAAAATGAATTTTTTAAATAATGATGATGGAAATATTTAACCCCCAATCCTATGTGGTTAATTCATTTTTTAATAATATATTTTTTCACTCTCTATTGTAATGAAATAACTCTGTCAACTGTTCGGATTGTAGTTTCTCTGTGCGCGATAATAACCCTGGTTATATTCATTTTTTTTATCGCCTGATTCACAAAACGTTCACTTTCGTTGTCTAGAGAGCTGGTTGCCTCATCCATGAATAAAATGCCTGGTTTCCGGTAAAGTGCTCGTGTGATAAAAATACGTTGCTTTTGTCCACCGGACAGTCCTTCTCCTAGTTCCCCTATTAGCGTTTCATAGCCCATAGGCATTTTTATTATCACATCGTGAATATAACTGGCTCTGGCACACTCAATCATCCAGTCCTCATCTATATCTTGCGAAAATCCGCAAATATTCTCCCGTATTGAGCCGGAGAACAGCCTGTCATCCTGCATCACGCAGGCAATCATCATATGAAAGTTGTTCACGCCCAGTTGGCGTATATCTGTACCGTCTACCAACACCTTGCCTGAACTGGGTTCAAACAACCCACATAACACTTTCATCAGCGTTGTCTTCCCAGCTCCAGAGGGGCCAATTATCGCGACACTTTCCCCTGGGGCAACTCGGATAGTTAAGTCATTGAATACGGGGGCAGACTGACTATCATATTGGTAGCTAAGATCTTGCGTTTCAAGCATGGCTGGAAACATCTCGGCGACAATGGGAATCTCTGGTTTTCTAGCTTCTCTCTCATGTAGCGCAATATCGGAAATGCGCTCGTTGTGCAGGCTCATCATCCGTAATTGCAGCAGAAAACTAGTCAGCGAAGCTACCCGATCAGAGAATTGCCCACGGAATGCTCCAAACGCCACGAACATCCCAATGGTCATCTGGTTGTCGATCACCAGGCTAGTACCTAGCCACAAAATCACTACCTGATCACTCGCCGCGATAAATGTGTTAATACCGCCAAATAGCAGATCCATTTTGGTAACTTTGATGCCTGAATTGATGGCATCAATTTTGAGGTTAAGCCAGTGCGTTAACCGTCGCTCTGCGATACCCTGCATCTTCACCGTTGCTATGCCATAGAGGGTTTCCATAAAATATGAGCTAGCCCGTGCGTCGCGGACCAATGTTTCTTCCGATAGTTGCCGGTAATAGCCGTAGGTTAGCAGGCGAATAAAGACGTATACGGTAGTAAAACCCAGAACAACCCAGGCCAGATACCCTCCGTACAGAACCATCATCACCAGAACGCCGACCACCATGATACTGTCCATGATGGCACCGACCACGCTGGTTGTGAATGTGACACGTAACGTATCCAGAGAACCAAAACGGGACTGGATATCACCTAGCTTGCGTCGTTCAAAATATCCTAGTGGCAACCTCAATAGGTGGTTAAACAGACCTGATTGCCACTGCACATTGATGAGTGTTCCCATGACCTGTGATGACCAAGCGCGGAGCATACCTACAGCAGCCCGAAGAAGAATAAAAAATATCAGCCCGACGCAAATGAGGGTTAGTAATCCCCTATCGCCAGCCGGTATTGCATGATCCATGACCAGTTGTGTGCCTATCGGCATTACCAGATTGATAGCTTCGATGACCACCGATAGGCAGAAAATTTTTGTCAGTGTGCTTTTAATCCCGTAAATGCTATCAATAAGCGTATTCAGGCTCACTTTGTTTTTAAACGTCTCCGCCGCAAATTCGCTACCGGGGCAGACTTCAACCGCTACTCCGGTAAAATATTGAGACATCTCAGCCAGTCCCACCGTTCTACGTCCACGCGCGGGGTCATGGATCACAAAACGGTTGCGCTTAACGTTTGCCAGCACGACGAAGTGGTTAAAGTCCCAATGGAGGATACAGGGAGTTTTCAGGGTACTCAGCTCGTCCAGATCCAGCGATAGCGCCCGGCTGGTTATTCCCAACTGTGCGGCGATACCGCTGATACCGGCCAGTGAGGTTCCACGTGCTGACAGATTGAATTGGCGGCGTAACGATATCAGGTCAATATTCTTGCCATAATGGCCACATATCATCGCTAAGCAGGCTATCCCGCACTCGGAGGACTCTGTCTGGTGAATGATGGGGAGACGTCGTCCCCATCGCATATCCAGTTTGTTAGTGATCTCTTTGAATTTAATGTTATTCATTTACCGGTCCTGTTGCGCTGTGCTTCATGTCATAAAATGGTGATAGCATCCATTGATAAATTTTTCTTTTTTCCAGAAATAAGGTGCTTTGTGCTTTCATACCATTTTCCAAATACAGGGGTTTCCCGTTGTAGCTGATGACCTGTTTTTCTGGTTTAACAATCACTTTGTACCAAGGGATAGATGCATCCAGCGTATTTTTTGGGGAGCCTTGGTAAGTCAGCATTTCCTGCGTTGAGGCTGGAGTTCTGGTTATTGTCGTCACTGTGGCTGAAAATTGTCCGAATTTTTCGGCGGGAAATGCTTCATAACGAATGTTGACTTTATCCCCTACAGCGATATAAGGAACGGCATCATTGGGTACCCAGATAATCAGATAATAACGTTCTATATTTTTGGGGGTGATCTGCAGTAGGCTATCTCCAACATTCACCATTTGTCCCACGGTGACACTCAGCGAATCTATTATTCCATCTGATAACGCGCGGATAATAATTTCCCCCCCCATATCGGTATCAAGCAGCTCCTTTTGCAATTCGTATCGCTGTAGCTCCATCTGGTAGATACGGTTATCGAACTCAGCCGCCTGAGTATGGAACTGACTCTCCAGACTGGTTATCTGCAGGGCATTCTGCTCGTTCTGTCCAATCAGGTTGAGTAAATTATTTTGTTGCTGATAATATAACGCTACCTGATTAGTCAATTGGTCATTATTGATAAGTCCTTTTGCCTGGTATTTTCTGTAATTGTCCATGTTATCTTTCATTATTCTTATTCCTTCCTCGGCCCGTCTTATGATATCTGATGAGCGTCTGAAAGCATTGCTATACTGTAGATGTTGTTTTTCTAGTGTACTCAATGTGGTTTTCTTACTTATCTTTAGTTGTGAGGTGATATTATCCACACGGAGTAGTTGGTTTTCGATATTTCTGCGTTTATTTTCACTGACAACACCACTTCGCGTACTTTTACTGACGTCGAGCTGATAAATAGGATCGCCTTTTTTAATTATCTGACCCTCATGGGTAAATTGTTTTACCACAAAACCCTGTGAGCCAGAGTAAATATTAACGGCCCGTGGCCAAGTAGCTATCTCTCCGCTAACATTAACGCGACGAGTATAAGAACCTAGGATGATGAATGTCATGAATGCTGTTATAAAAAAAACGCAGCCTAGCATGCTCAACCAGAGAGGGATGCCCGGAAGTAAAATTGCCCTTCCCCGCCATTTCATCTTTCTGTTTTCTACCGCATCCTTACGAAACACAATAAATGTCCTTAATTTCATCTTTCACAATGCATAAACAATTAGCCTACCTATTACGATTAAAGGAGTGTAGTCAAAGGTATTGAGCACATATATTCCTTTAACAAGAAGTTATGGTCGAAAGATCATGATTTTTTTCCTTCGGTTCTGCCAGTGCACCTGTCCTTCACCCCATGGACGTAGCTGGATGAAACGCTCGATGGCCTTACGACCAAAACCAGGCTTACAACAAAAATCGAGGATCCAAATCCTGTCCCCCTCATTCCATTCGGAAGGATGTAGTCTGAACTCAGGGTCGCTGAGTAACCGTTCTTCAGTATCGACTTCCAAGTAGGCCCACGTGACATAGGCCAGTGGCAGACCGCGCGTATCGAAGAGGAATTTTATCTGGTTGTAATGTATCGCGAATTCTGTCCAGAGCTGAATGCTTAAAACCGGATAGAGGCTGTAATTACGATTATGGAGCATACAACTTACGGCAAAACCAATCTGTTCGTGAGTTGACCACACCTCCCGGCCATTGGTGTTCTCTCTTATATATGACGTCATGTTTATTCATCCTTTTACAGCACATACCTGATCGGTTGCTGACTACTCAACGCCTTTCTGGCAAATATCTGCATTCTCGCTCCCATGGTGGAAAGTGCCTGTTGCAGAGACAGAGCATCATTGCCATAAGAGTCCAGTAGGACTGCGATCTCCTCTGACATCCGCGCTTTGCTCAAACATGCTCTAGGCTGCACTCTTTTCCGCGCATGTTGTTCCATTTCTTTCAGGATAATTGATATATCGAACTGCCGAACCTTGCAGGTTTGTACTAGCCAGTGGAGGGTTTCGGTAAAACACCGTAATGTGCGCGTGAAATGTACATCATGCTCTAAGTCAGTGTCTTCCTCGACTAATTGCCCTTGGCTACGGCGAATTAGGTGCAATACAAGCTTTTCCAGTGGTGACCCGGTTTTCTCGTCGTAATTTGGACAGTGTAGTGTTCCGCTACGGTTGTCGAGCAATTTAAGAAAGCTGTCTACCAGCTGTTTCAGTGTTTCAGGTATCTCTTTTAGGAACAGGAGGTCTACAGGAATTCCCAGCAGTTCCAGGTATCCGTGGTAGCAGGCTTTCTGAAAGGTCTGCTGAAAAGTGTCCTCAACCTGATGGCGGGAAATCATGGTGAATGCAGGATCGAACAAGTATTTGCCGAGATACAGACAGAGATCAGACAGCCCTTGTTGAAGAATCTCCGGCTCTTTCATCAGTTCTGTAAGCCTGAGTCTGTATCCGAAATCGTAGTGATAATCACTGGGGAACAAACAGTTCAGCCCGTTGAAATCCAATAGCCTGCCATCCATTGCAATATTGGATGGTGACGTTGTCAGCCTCAAAAAGCGAGTACGGCAAAATGCCATCTGCCATGCTTGGCGCCGGGCCATCTCACATAATCCTTCAATGCAGTAGAGCTGTGGGTCGCGATAAGCTTTTTCGCTGAACCCTGCAGGCGGAGCTGGTAAATTCGCTGGCAGCATGTGGATCACTGCTCTAACCCGCCGGGCATCGTGCATCAATTGTCCGCGATATTCAGACTGAGGCTGAAAGTAAGGGGCCCGTTCGAAATGTGCTGGGCGAATCACCGGTTTACGAACCAATAATGCACGCCGTGAGGGCACCTTGGACCGTTCGAACGTAATGTCTATATATTGGTCGGTGAGTAATACGGCCTGTGTTTGTACTGCGCCATAAGGTAATAGCTGTGCCAGCACTTCTCCCCATAATGTTTCATAAATTGCATGAATAGCACCAAGTGCACCATTAGTATGACGCCGGTCTGAACCATTTCCAACTAAAGGGTTTGCCCCGATCCCTTTAACCTGATAGCGACCATCGAAACCGCAGCGGGCCCCCCACCATTTCGCTGAATACCGCTGCCACCATAACGTTCTGCATGAAACACTTTGGCAGGAGCTGAACTGGAGGCATCTATTAGATAACTACAGGCATTGCGCAATGTTTCTTTATCTTCGAGATCTGGGGCGCTCCATATCAAAGAGGACGTAACCTGGCGAGCGCAGAAGGGCACCAGGTTTTCGCTTAGATCAGCTAGTGAAGGGGAGTGGCTCATCCGGTTATAGTCTCCACTGTATTTTCCTTGTATGAGAGCTGTTTACTCTCGGGCAGGCATCCCTCAAATCGCGGTTATTACACTCGAGTCACCTGATAAATTAACAATTTAAGCCTGAGTTTATTAAGTATAAAGATACATCCGAGAGTGATGTATCTTTATACGTCAGATTTATAACCACTTAACATGTATAGGATATTCAAAGTATCAAAATCTTGATAATTAGCTGCCGAAACCTGCAGCAGAGCTGGCACTCCCTGAACTACCTGGTCCTCCTATGCCTGCGCCGATGGCTACACTTAACCCACCCATAACAGCTCCGATTATCATGCCTGGCGGCCCAATTGGAGTCCCGGCAGCCGCGCTAGAAGCAATTGCACCTATAGCCCCAGCGATAGCCCCGACACCCACTGCGTTTGCAGTTGTTGCTGGTGCTCCACCTGCTCCTGAAATGTAATTTAATTGTGACGACGTCAATTCTTTCATAAAACCTCCATTTATGTTCAGCTTACTAAGAAAACCAAATCAAAAACTTCCTCGTCAGCCTGATTAGACCAAGAAATCCAATGTAAATAACAAAGGATAAGAAAATGTCGACAAGTGAATTGCCTTCTCCAACAACTTTTAGTGATGAAAATGATACAAAGATGACTGTTAGCGGAAAGCTAAGTATGGCAGCTAGTTTATTTACCCACGAGAAACTTGCCTCATTAGTCATAGTTATGCCCCTCTGTAATATATGAATTGTTCTTTCCCATTATTTATAAAAATATGGAAAAGAATATTCAGGAAAAGTAGTTACCAATGCTCAAAGCAACCATTGTTACAAGGGGCATAGCCTGAAGTCCATCATCCGTACTAATCAGTTTTGTAGTAAGTTCCATCTTCACCTTGCATAAAGAGAATGATTACTATTTACATTTTTATGTAAAAATTGCATGATATTCGTGTGGAGTCAAGTTTTTTTTAGTATGGTCAATGACTGTTCTTCAAACCAGATACTTACGTTCTCAAAGAGGCCGTCGTCGGTGGTTATTTGCTAAAGGAGGTGCACATATGCATTGTGACAAACTAGGTTCTTTTCTTACAAACATTAAACCTTTGAGCCAGTGAAATGCTAAAAATACGGAATGTATCACCCTTTACGCCCCATGATGTCGCAGCCATGGTACGTATACGCGCCCAGCTTGCAACACGCACATTACTGGACATAGCTCAGTTCTGGCGTGACGTGGAGTCTGTCAGTATTCCTCTTTCCATTGAGGCGCACGGAGAAAATGACGAGCGCGATATCACCTTTCTATGGCGTACGGGAAAGTTGTTGCACGGTGTATATGTTCGCTTAAACCGTGTGACCGATAAAGATGATGTCGACAAGGGGTTAATGACCCACATTCCGTCTAGCGATATTTGGACGCTGACTTTACGATTGCATTCCACGTACCGCGGTTCATACACAATCATCGAAATTCCACAAGGGACCTCACCCGAAATCGTCTCGCAGCTTGGTGGTCGCTTCTCTCCGATTGTCGGTAAAGCCGATCCGCTTAACAAAACATCAGTTATTAACGTAAGAGGGGTCGAGGAGTCTATCCTGGCCTTAGAGCATTCTCCTGAGCAAAGAGAGTGGGAAGGCGTCGCAGGAGCTTATGCTGGTGTGATTGCTACTTCTTATCCATTTGTTGCTGGCAACCAGCGCCGTGTACGTCTGTATATTCCCGATGTATCTAGGTCAACGCCTTTGGGATTATTGGTGTTGCTTGATGCTGAAACGTGGTTCGACCACGTAGGCGTCCTTGGTGCCATCGATATCGCCATCAATAACGGCCGTATCAGCCCATTGGCCGTGCTCGGGATTGACAATCTCAATGAATTCGACCGTTCTGCGATCCTGGGGGGCAATAATGAGCTTGTGCTTGATATTGCCGAGCGCCTAGTGCCTCAGTTGCGCTCGGATTATTCAGATAGAACATGGGCAGGCCGTTCAAATACCGTTCTAGCTGGGCAAAGCCTTGGTGGCGTTACTGCACTCATGGCCGCGTTATATGCTCCTGGTATATTCGGTTCCGTGCTTTGTCACTCTCCTTCCATCTGGTGGAAACCGGATAAAAACACACGTCCCTCCGTGTTCACCGAGAATGATACATCCTGGTTGAGCGAACACGTGCTATCTAGGCCTCCTAAGCAGGTTCGGATCCGGCTATGCGTTGGTTCTTTAGAAGGAGTGACTGTTCCTCATGTTCAGCAATTGCACCAACGTTTGCTTGCAACCGGCGTAAAAAGCGATCTCTCAATCTATACCGGCGGCCACGATTATGCCTGGTGGCGTGGAGCCCTCATAGACGGACTAACCGAGCTGTAATAGCCAACTACTGGTTGTGCTGTCAGCCGCACTTCAGTTTTGCGACAAGACTTTGCGCAACCACGGAAGGGGCTGCTTGTGCGGCCATTTCTGCAGCGACTTGTGCCGAAGCGGTGCGTAGCTCAGCATTTCCTAAGAATTGATTGATAAGGTCACTCGTCAATCCATTCTTGCCAGGTATGATCCCACAACCTCGATCCACGACAGCCTTGGCATTAACCGGGCGATCTGCCCCTTGGCCAAATACGATCTGTGGTATCCCGCTATGTAAGGCTGTCAGGGTATTCCCTGCCCCACCATGGTGAATAAATCCATCGGCACCATTGAGAAATACGCCCATCGGGATCCAGTCAACAAGATGCACATTTGACGGCAACTTTCGCAAACCAGTACGCGCGTTGGCTGCTAGCTGTAAGATGATTTCGGCATCCACCTCATTTGCCGAGTCCATAACCCAAGAAATCAGATCTAGCCCATCAACCATGGGCTTAACGGTACCAAGACTAATCAACAAACGTTTTTTGTCTGGGGCCCTTTCCCACCACTCCTCCCAAACACCTCCCCGTTGTAGGGAATATATTGCATTGAAATTATTGGCTCACCATCATTCTTCAGAATGCTCATACTCGGTGGTGTGACATCGATCCAAGCAAGATCACGTGGCGGCGCATCGACACCATGACGAGAGTAGGCATTAGCCAACGATCTTGTCACCATTTTTACATGCCAAGGAGTGTGGCCGAATCCCACAGTTTGCATGACTATCGGAATACCATACTTTGCTGCAGCCAGTGGTCCTACGGAACCCAGTGGCGGATATACAATCAGGTCGGGTTGCCAATGACCTGTCAATTCAACCACACGGTCGGCCATCTCATCGCTAAAGAAAGAGAAATTTCCCACGATGTTGTTCTTCTTTCGTAAATCCTCCCGACGCCTATATTCGGCCTCAGAATCGAGCCCGGGCGAGGCATCAAACGCAACTAGGCCTGCCTCAGCTGCTTTCTGAGCAAATTTTCCTCCGCTCGCGACCAGTATTTCATGTCCATTCACACGAAAGCCTTGAGCAAGGGAGATCACTGGATACAACAGCCCGTACAAAGGTGGACCAATAAAGAGAATACGCATGAGAAAACCCCTCCCTTTTGATTGAAATTTGAAAATCTAACGCAGGCCTCTTGATTATGTAGGTCATAATGTATTACCTGTCAGGTTAATGATTCCTCTCTTAATTATGATAAGGCATTCTTATTGACCAACCTTATGGATAATACTGATGCCAGAACTGTTAGCGGAGACGGAAGTCGGTGTAACATGATTTTTAATATATCAGATGTTGTGGAGTGTAAAAGTGTTCTAGTAGAAAATTGCTTTGACATAGCATAATTATTAATGTCTATTGGGGAGGCCTTTGTCAAGGAGCGATGATGGAGCGAATACAATTGATAAGTATTAAGCGAGTGGCAATGGAGACGGCTTTTTTCTGCGCTGTTCCATATGATTATGATCATGGATTTGATCGTCTGATGGTATGCAAAACAGCTGAAGATTTGAAAAGCACCGTGTTTGGTGACATCTTCCTGCATACGTTTCTACAGGAGAAGGAGGTTGGTGAGGTCAAAAAATTTGTTCTCAAAAAAGCGATCCAACTGGTTGCAATCACCGAGCACGTTTCATGGGAAGTTGCTGAAACCCTGTTACTTCAGGTATCAACGAACGAGCCCCCTCCAAGTATAGGGGCCTACTTAAAAATGGGTAAGATCGGGATGTTGCATGTTAATTGGTAGGGCTGGCATATATCTGTTACTTTTTCTTTAGATTGGTTGCGTTACGTTTCTGAGATATCTGATCCAAGGGGAAAGTCATTCTCTCTCCAGGGGCCATTTACAGTAGTATTGGTAATCGCATAAGTCCAACGGATGATAGAAACGCTTGCCAGTATATTGTTTTAACCCCTGCTTCATTGCAATGTTTTTTTGCGGGGCCCAGCGTAGAGAGATTTCGGTGCAGTGGTCGATAAATAGTTACTTCTGTTCTGAATGGGCTAATCTGAAGGCGTTAGTTTAACCAGTTAATAATAAAAACCAATAAGTCACGTAAAGTTAGTAACTAATTGATGCGTTCTGGTTATGCAAGAATTTCCTAATTCAAGGTTGACTGTTTAAGGCTGGGCTCTGTAATCTACAGTGATGTTCGCCCTATTTTAGATATAAGCTTTCCATTACAGTGTGAAAAGTCTTGATTCAAATGAAACTCTGTTGTCTTATGATAAAGAGGATATGTGATGGAGATAAAAGGTTTCGCTCGTCATTTTTTTAATGAATGGATGAGAGGCTCAGCATATTTTTATCTTATTTATACAGGCGGTAACTATTTAAGCCGAAAATTAAATATAGATCATATTGCTGATCTTCTTATTGTGCTATTTGGTTGTTTTTTCGTGGGTTTTGTCTTCGTTTTTTTCAAACAAAAGGAGCGAGACAAAAATGAGAGGAATTAGTGAGGTTAAACCTGCGTACAGTGAGCGGTGCTGATCGAAAAGATCGTAGGCAGTACGGCTGGTACAATGGTTATTAGGTAGAAACGGATACGCAGGTGCAATTGGTGTATACGTTGCAGGTGAGATATGCGACAGGATTTAGAACGGTTATACAACTGTTCCTGGAGTGACTCAAGGCGTTGGCTCCTACAACCTTAACTATAATCCTAACCTTGTAGTAGGTGGTGACAGTGGTTTCGGCAGGGGTGGTGGCTCCGGTGTGGGGTGACGTCAACAGCTAACACTAGTGCTTAACCTTTAAGCTACAGCGATGATCAAACTATAATTGTTTAAATTGAAATGTGCCTGAGGATCACTCCACCATCAGGTTTCTGGAAAAGTTTCTCATATCTACCCCCGCTTTCCTGCGGTACAGGCGTGCCTTACGTGCGCCTGTTGCCACTCTCTCGCCGGTTTCCTCAAACATCTCCGAAGCGTCAAAACGCCGCATCAGGCTTTTGCGCTGCACCGTATGCGACAAAATAATCTCAATCACTTCCTGCAACTGGGAAAGCGTGAACTCCGCTGGTAGGCAATAGACCGGCAGCATGGAGTAAGCCGTTTTTTGCCGTAGCCGCTGGAGTGCCTCTTCCACGATTGTTTGATGATCGAAAGCTAGCTGCTGTGTTTGCAGGTTGTCCAACGGCACCCAAGCTACGTCACTTACGTCGACGATATGCGGCTGGCAATCGGCATGGGCGATCAGAGCAAAGTAGACCGTGGTCAGGCTCCAGCCACGCGGATCCCTTTCCGGGCCAGAAAAACTGGCCAACTGTGCCAGATAGGGCGGCACCACACCGGTTTTTTCCCTCAGTTTACGTGCGGCCGTCGCTTGCGTGGAGGTGTCGCGCTGCAAATCGATAAATCCGCCGGGCAATCCCCATTGATCGAGGAAAGGCTGATTAGCGCGCTTGGCCAACAGCACGCACAGCTTCCCGCCGTGTACGGTAAACAGCACGCTGTCGACGGTGACAAGCGGTGAGGGGAAGAGGCGCGGATCGTAGTTTTTCAGGTACTCGTCTTGCGTGGTCATGCTGGCGCTCGGCTAAAAAGGTCTTTGAGACAATATAACAATAGCTGCCGGCTAATGATAATTATTAAAAGCGTAAATAAACAAATGGTTAAGCGAATTTGCTGCGATTAAGACATTTATTGGTGGGGAGGGAAGAATATGAGCGCACAACTGCAGTTGTTTTTGAACGACATTGAAGTGAAGGTGACAACCGGACAGTTTCCCGATGGGGCGGTGTATGCCCGGTTTGCAAAGCCTGAAACAACGGGGGCTTCGCAGATGCGTATTCGTGCCAGCGCCATGTGCAGCATGGATGACTTCATGCTGTTGGCACAGTTGACGCAGGCGGTACGCCACCAGTTCCTGATCAAAGAAAGTCTGCTTGAGCTGCCTTATCTGCCCTATGCCCGCCAAGATCGCCATATGACCTCCGGCGACAGCTTCGCGCTCAAGGTGTTCGGCCAATTACTCAACACCTTGGCGTTTGACCGTGTGACGGTGCTGGATCCACACAGTGAAGTAGCTGCCGCCGTGATCGACAACATGCACATCATTACTCAGCAGCAGTGCATGCAGCACAGCAGCAGACTGGCCAATTTATTAACCCAGCAGCAGCTGTTCCTGATGGCTCCGGATGCAGGAGCGCTGAAAAAAATTCACGCGGTGGCGGCCCACTTTGGCATCGCACAATACGGCATCCTGACCAAACACCGGGACGTGTTCAGCGGCGAACTGACGGGTTTCGAACTGCTGGCTGGCGATGTGCAGGGCAAAGACGTGCTGATTGTGGATGACCTGTGCGACGGTGGCGGCACCTTTATCGGCTCGGCCCAGGTATTGCGTCAGGCGGGGGCGCGTACGGTCAACCTGTATGTCACCCACGGGGTGTTCTCCAAAGGCACCGCAGCTTTGCTGAACCAAGGCATCGATAACATCTATACCACCACTTCCTATGCTGCGGCGGAACTCGCTGAGCAACGTGTTGAACTGATTGATATTGAATCTATTTATACCCTATGAATTTCAAGCTGCAGCTAGGCGACAAGCTCACCCACCCCAGGAGCTTACATTAGTAAGTGACTGGGGTGGGTGAGTGCAGGTAACAACGCTGCAGCTTGAAAGGCGACGGGTATACGCTCACTAAGGAACCGACTATGTTAACTAATCCTATTTTGGCGATTGATGGCTACAAAGTGTCACACCGTGAGCAGTATCCGCTGGGCACCACGCGTATCTACTCCAACTTCACGCCGCGCAGCGATCGGTTCTTTGCTTCCCCGCTGCCGGACGGCCAACTGGTGTTCTTCGGTTTGCAGGGCTTTTTACAGTGGTTCATGGTGGATTTATTTAATCAGCAATTCTTTGCCCAACCGGAAGAGCAGGTGGTAGGGGAATATAAAAAGCTGATGGACAGCTACATTGGTCAGGATCGGGTCTGCGCGGAGCATATTCGCGCGCTGCATCGGTTGGGCTATCTGCCGCTGCATATCAAAGGATTAGATGAGGGCAGCAAGTTGAAGATGAAGGTGCCAGTGCTGACCATCACCAATACGCTTGAGGAGTTCTTCTGGCTGGTCAACTACCTGGAAACGGTGATCTCGGCCGAACTGTGGAAGGCTTCCACCAACGCCACCATTGCCCATCATTACCGCAAGATCTGCCAGATGTGGGCGGCAAAAACCTGTGACGATGTGGCGCATCTGGATTTCCAATGCCACGACTTTTCCTTCCGCGGTATGTCGGGTATGCATGATGTCGCGCAGGCCGGTACCGGGCATTTGCTCAGCTTCAAGGGCACCGACAACATTCCCGCGGTGCTATACGCACAGAAGTATTATCCAACCGCTGAAGACTACTTCGTGGCTGGCAGCATCCCCGCCACCGAACATAGCGTAATGTGCATGGGTGAGCAGGCAACGGAGATCGAAACGTTCCGCCGCCTGATTGAAGATCTCTACCCGAATGGGTTGGTTTCCATCGTGTCGGATACCTGGGATTACTGGCAGGTGCTGACGGAGTTTACCCGTGAGTTGCACAGCAAAATCATGGCGCGCGATGGCCGAGTGGTCTTCCGCCCAGACAGTGGCGATCCGGTAGCTATTCTTTGTGGAACCGGCGACGACAGCGACCGCAGTGCGCAACGCAGCGCCGAAGAGAAAGGCTCGGTGGAAGTGTTGTGGGAGATCTTTGGCGGCACGGTAAACAGCAAGGGCTACAAAGTGTTGGATCCGCATGTCGGGCTGATTTATGGAGACTCCATCACTTTGGAGCGCGCCCAGGAAATTCTGCAACGTCTGGAGGCGAAAGGTTTTGCCAGCTCTAACGTGGTGTTTGGCGTGGGTTCCTTTACTTATCAGTATAATACCCGCGATACTTTTGGTTTCGCGATGAAGGCCACCTACGGTGAGGTGAACGGAGTGGGGCGCCCCATCTTCAAACAGCCGAAGACCGACAGCGGCCTGAAACAATCTGCACGCGGTTTGTTACGGGTGATCCGCGATGGGGAAGGGGAATATCAACTGCTGGATAATCAGGACTGGCAACAGGAGCAGCAGGGCGAACTGAAAACGCGCTTCCTGGATGGAAAACTCTATAACCAGGAGTCGCTGGAGCAGATCCGTCAGCGCATTGCCTGCCCCTCACCCCAACCCTCTCCCACAGGGAGAGGGAGCTGAATTGAGCTCGTAGGTGATTACGGAGTTAATATTTAACTGGTTGATCTAAAATATTATAACCAGAGTTAAGCTGTAGCACGATAGATCCCCTCTCCCTGTGGGAGAGGGCTAGGGTGAGGGGGCGTTAAATCAACTCTCTGCTTCAAACGCCTGGGTCAGATTTTCCAGCTGTTCCTGGGCATCCAGCCAGGTCATTTCCGTTTCTTCCAGAGCGGACTTGGCCTGGCTTTGCTTTTGCAGGCAGGCGGTCAGATCGGCTTTACGGCTGATGTCGTACAGCGCCGAGTCTGCCAACTGTTCTTCCACCGCGGCCAATTCGGCACCCAGCTTATCCATCTGTTGTTCCAGCTTGGCGATCTGCTTACGCAGTGGTTGGGTTTGCGTACGGAATTCGGCTTCACGGCGCTTTTGGTCTTTACGCGCCTGGGCGCTGTTGCCGTTATCCTGCTTCGGTGCGGCATCCTGTTGCGCCTGCTGCTTTTGCAGATCGCTAAGCCACTGCTGGTAATCGTCCAGATCGCCCTCGAACTGCTCCACCTGGCCATCGTGCACCAGATACAGATCGTCGGTAGTAGAACGCAGCAGGTGGCGATCGTGCGAAACCACCACCAATGCCCCCTCGAAATCGATCAGCGCTTCGGTCAACGCCTGGCGCATATCCAGATCCAGGTGGTTGGTCGGTTCATCGAGCAGCAGCAGGTTAGGGCGCTGCCAGACGATCAGCGCCAGCACCAGCCGTGCCTTTTCACCGCCGGAGAAACGTTCGGTGATTTCGGTGACCTTATCGCCCTGGAAGCCGAAGCCACCAAGGTAATCGCGTAACTGCTGTTCTAACACGCGAGGGGCGATGCGGCTCAGATGCTGCAGTGGTGACTCATCGGCGCGCAGGAACTCCAACTGATGCTGGGCGAAGTAACCCAGTTTGATGCCCTTTGCCAGCCCGATCTCCCCGCTTAGCGGCTCCAGCGTGCCAGCCAGCATTTTGATCAGCGTTGATTTACCGGCGCCGTTACGCCCCAACAGGCCAATACGTGAACCGGGCACCAGGTTGAGCTTGATTGACTGCAAGATCACTTTGTCGCCATAGCCTGCGCTGACTTTTTCCATCCGCAGCAATGGGTTCGGCAGGCTTTCGGGTTGGCGGAAGCTAAACGTGAACGGGTTATCGACGTGCGCCGGGGCAATCAGCTCCATCCGCTCCAGCATCTTGATGCGGCTCTGGGCCTGTTTGGCCTTGGTGGCCTGAGCACGGAAACGGTCAATATAGCTTTGCAGATGCGCCACTTTTTCCTGTTGGCTCTGATACAGCGACTGCTGCTGTGCCAGTTTGGTGACGCGCTGGCGCTCGAAGGAGGAATAGTTGCCGGTATATTCGTTGATGGTCTCATTTTCGATGTGCAGGATCTTGTCGACGATTGGGTCGAGGAAATCACGGTCATGCGAAATCAGCACCAGGGTGCCCGGATAGCTTTTCAGCCAGCGTTCCAGCCAGATCACCGCATCCAGATCCAGGTGGTTGGTGGGTTCGTCCAGCAACAACAGATCGGAACGGCAAACCAAAGCCTGTGCCAGGTTGAGGCGCATGCGCCATCCGCCCGAGAAGGCGCGCACCGGGCTTTGCAACTGTTCATTGGAAAAACCTAAACCGTGCAACAGGCTGGCGGCACGGGAACGGATGGTCCAGGCATCCAGGGCATCGAGCTTGCCGTGCAGCGTGGCTATGGCGTGGCCGTCGTTATTATCGTTTGCCACCTGTAATTCGGCTTCCAACTGGCGGAATTCCCGATCTCCATCGATAACATACTCAATGGCGGGCACGTCCAGTGCCGGTGTTTCCTGATTCACCCAGGCCAGCGCCCAGTTGTTTGGGAAGGTGTAGCTGCCACCGTCTGCGGCGATCTCACCTTTCAACAGGGCCAGCAGCGTAGATTTCCCACAGCCGTTCTTACCCACCAGGCCGACCTTCTGACCTGGATTAACCGTCGCCGTGGCGTTGTCCAACAGGACGCGGGTGCCGCGTCGGATTTGTAGCGAGGAGAAAACAATCATAAAGCGCCGTTTGTTCAGAGTATGTTAAATTGAATTGAGTTTACGTTAACAGGACGCGTAGCAGTCCTATTATTAGTCTTTGCGTTGCATGGTAACGGAAATCCGCCACCCTGACGACGCTTTGGAGGGGAATGATGTCACAGCCGCCGAAGGTTTTGCTGCTGTATGCCCATCCGGAATCCCAGGACTCGGTAGCAAACCGGGTTTTGTTACAACCGGCACAGCAGTTGGAACATGTCACCGTGCACGATTTATACGCGCACTATCCGGATTTCTTTATTGATATCCACCACGAACAACAGCTGCTGCGCGACCACCAGGTCATCGTTTTCCAACACCCCTTATACACCTATAGCTGCCCGGCCTTGCTGAAAGAGTGGCTGGACCGTGTGCTGTCCCGTGGCTTTGCCAGCGGGATGGGCGGCAATGCCCTGGCAGGCAAATACTGGCGTTCGGTGATCACCACCGGGGAGCCGGAGGGCGCCTATCGCACCGGCGGTTACAATCGCTATCCGATCGAGGATATTCTGCGCCCTTTTGAGCTCACCGCGGCCATGTGTCATATGCACTGGCTGACGCCGATCCTCGTCTACTGGGCACGCCGGCAGAAACCGGAAGTGCTGAGCAGCCATGCCAGCGCCTATGGCGATTGGTTGCGTAATCCTTTACCGCACACCGGGAGGCACTGATGGAAGGTTCCGCGCTATTAACCGCCATACTGCTGTTCCTGTTTGCCGCGGTGGTGACGGTGCCCATTGCCCGTCGTCTGGGGATCGGGGCCGTTTTAGGCTATCTGATTGCCGGTATCGCCATCGGCCCGTGGGGATTGGGATTCATCCGGGATGTGGATGAAATTCTGCATTTCTCCGAGTTGGGTGTGGTGTTCCTGATGTTTATCATCGGGCTGGAACTGAACCCGGCCAAACTATGGGAACTGCGTCGTTCGATCTTTGGTGTCGGTGCCGGGCAGGTATTGGTCACGGCGGCAGTGCTCGGCGCGCTGCTTTATTTCAGCCATTTCGCTTGGCAGGCGGCGGTGATCGGCGGCATTGGTCTGGCCATGTCATCGACGGCCATGGCGCTGCAGCTGATGCGTGAAAAGGGAATGAACCGCAACGAAGGGGGCCAGTTAGGCTTCTCGGTGCTGCTGTTCCAGGATATGGCGGTGATCCCGGCGTTGGCGTTGATCCCGATCCTGGCCGGTGGCGCAGGCACCAGCGACGATTGGGCGAAAATCGCCATGAAGGTCGCAGCCTTCGGCGGCATGCTGATCGGCGGGCGTTTCCTGTTACGTCCGCTATTTCGTTATATCGCCTCATCTGGGGTGCGTGAAATATTTACCGCCGCCGCGTTGTTGGTGGTGCTGGGGGCTGCGCTGTTTATGGATGCCCTTGGCCTGTCGATGGCATTGGGGACTTTTATCGCCGGGGTGCTGCTGGCAGAGAGCGAATATCGCCATGAGCTGGAAATCGCCATTGAGCCTTTCAAGGGGTTGTTGCTCGGGTTGTTCTTCATCTCGGTAGGCATGGCACTGAATATGGGCGTGTTGTATACCCATCTGCTGGAAGTGCTGTTTGGCGTGGTGATCCTGGTGGCGGTGAAGTCAGGTGTGTTGTACTCGTTGGCGCGTATTTTTGGCCTGCGGCGTTCGGTGCGTCTGCAATTTTCCGGGGTGCTGAGCCAGGGCGGTGAGTTTGCCTTCGTGCTGTTCTCGGCGGCGTCGACGCAGCATATCTTCGACGACGATCAACTGGCCTTGCTGCTGGTCGTGGTGACGCTCTCAATGATGACCACGCCGCTGCTGATGCAGATTATCGATCGCATTCTGGCCCGCCGCTATAACGCCAAAGACGAGGATGAAGAAGCGCCCTATGTGGCAGACGACGATCCGCAGGTGATCATCGTCGGTTTCGGCCGCTTCGGGCAGGTGGTTGGCCGCTTACTGATGGCTAACAAGATGCGTATCACCGTGCTTGAGCGGGATGTTAGTGCGGTTGGCGTATTGCGCCGCTACGGTTACAAGGTTTATTACGGGGATGCCACGGAGCTGGAACTGCTGCGGGCAGCCGGTGCGGCAAAGGCCAAATCTATCGTCATTACCTGTAATGAGCCGGAAGATACCATGGCCATCGTCCATCTGTGCCAGCAGCACTTCCCCAACCTGTCCATTTTGGCGCGGGCGCGGGGGCGTGTGGAAGCGCATGAGTTGCTACAGGCTGGCGTAAAACAGTTTAGCCGGGAAACTTTCTCCAGCGCTCTGGAGCTAGGGCGCAAGGCGTTAACGGAGTTGGGAATGCACCCGCATCAGGCTTATCGCGCTCAGCAGCATTTTCGCCGTCTGGATATGCGCATGCTGCGTGAACTGATGCCTCCGCATCTGGGGGACGTGGCCCAGATTTCCCGCGTGAAAGAAGCCCGGCGCGAGCTGGAAGAACTTTTCCACCGTGAAATGCAAAAAGAAAAACGGCAGTTCGACGGTTGGGATGAATACGAATAATTCGGAGCACAATGATGTCTGCAACACGTAAAAGATTTATCGCCGGGGCGGTTTGCCCAAGCTGTAACGCTATGGATACGCTGGCGGTTTGGCGTGAAGACCAGGTTGAAGTGGTGGAGTGCGTCAAGTGTGGCCACCATCAGCGTCAGACCGAGCAACAGGTGGAAAAACACGTTCGCCCGCAGGAGCAGGTGATCGGTATTTTTCATCCGGAGTAGCGTTATCTGCCGTGATTTTTTATGCTGAAGGGTACAGCGCTGGAGATTTCCGCTACAATCTCCACCGATTTAGTTTCCAACGGTAGGAGATATCATGAAAGTAACAAAAGACTTGGTGGTCAGCCTGGCTTACCAAGTACGTACAGAAGACGGTGTTTTGGTTGATGAGTCTCCGGTGAGTGCACCGTTGGACTATCTGCACGGGCATGGCTCTCTGATCGCAGGTCTGGAAAAAGCACTCGAAGGTCACGAAGCTGGTGATCGTTTCGACGTTCATGTCGCCGCTAACGAAGCTTACGGCAACTACGATGAAAACCTGGTGCAGCGCGTTCCTAAAGACGTCTTTATGGGCGTTGATGAACTGCAGGTAGGCATGCGCTTCCTGGCTGATACCGATCAGGGCCCGGTTCCGGTTGAAATCACCGAAGTTGATGGTGACCACGTAGTGGTTGATGGTAACCACATGCTGGCTGGCCAAGACCTGAACTTCCACGTAGAAGTTGTGGCGCTGCGTGAAGCGACCGAAGAAGAACTGGCCCACGGCCACGTTCACGGTGAGCACGATCATCACCACGAACACGGTGACGGCTGCTGCGGCGGTCATGGCCACGATCACGACCACGATCATGACCACGGCAAGAAAGGCGGCTGTGGTGGCAACGGTGGTTGCGGCTGCCACTAATCCTGGTGCTGTAACTGCAACAAAAGGTCGCTTCGGCGGCCTTTTTTAGTAATGCGGGGGCGGCGTCTCTTCTGACTGCGAGGCGATCATCGAAGGTTGGCTGGCGCGCAGTTTGTCGGTCAGCAGGCGCAGATGCTCTTGTATCTTGAGCATTTCAAGCTGATGCTGCACCACGGTTTGATTGAGTTCCTCAATCGTCACTTCCTGAAAGGCCTGGCGGCTTTCCATCTCTTCCAACCGCAGCAGCAGGTTCTCGTAGTTTTTCTCGTGCATGATGTTACCTCTGGCACTGTTAAATCCGGGATTCTGGCACTATGTTATCAGTAGCGGTCGGCTTTGTGCCTGCCAATTTCGGCAAGCAGTTTTTCACTGCCGCAGATCGGGCAATTCAATCCGCAAAGTCGTTAAATAAAATCGTTAATTATCAATGCTATTTTTATTTTTCTTGAACTTTGCTACCAATATGAGGTCACATCTTGACTCGATTGGTTACCTGTGTGACTGTTTTGTTTTGTTTCAGGCAGCTATAGTAGCCCGGTTAACTTACTTAATGATGGTTTGAGGCACCGCTTCAGACACTGGAGAAATGGATGAAATCTTTGTTTAAAGTCACGCTTCTGGCAACCACTATGGCTCTTGCTCTGAATGCGACCCAAGTTATGGCAGCCGATGCGGCCAAACCTGCTGATGCAGCCACCGTTACCACGACCGGTGAGGTTGCGCCTGCTGCTGAAGCGGCTAAACCTGCAGAAGCACCAAGCACTGGCAAGTTCAAGAATGACGATGAGCAGGTAGCTTACGCACTGGGTGTGCAACTTGGCCGCTACATGGAAAACTCGCTGGATGAACAGGAAAAACTGGGCATCAAGCTGGACAAAGATGTGATGCTCGGGGCTGTTAAGGACGCGTTTGCCAAGCAGAGCAAGCTGAATGACTCTGACATCGAAAAAACCCTGCAAGGTTTTGAAGTGCGCGTGAAGGCTTCCGCTCAGGCGAAGATGGAGCAGGACGCGAAAGAAAACGAAGCGAAAGGCGTTAAATACGCTGAAACCTTCGCCAAAGAAAAAGGCGCGAAGAAAACCGAATCTGGTCTGCTGTACAAAGTAGAGAAAGAAGGGACCGGTGAAGCACCGAAAGACAGCGATACCGTAGTGGTAAACTACAAAGGTACCCTGACCGACGGCACCGTGTTTGACAACTCCTACGATCGCGGCGAGCCATTGTCATTCCGTCTGGACGGCGTGATCCCAGGCTGGACCGAAGGCCTGAAGCACATCAAGAAAGGCGGCAAGATCAAGCTGGTTATCCCACCGGCTCTGGCCTACGGCAAAAATGGCGTTCCAGGGATCCCTGCCAACTCCACGCTGGTGTTTGACGTTGAACTGCTGGATGTGAAACCGGCAGCCAAGGCTGACGACAAAACAGAAAAAGCGGCTGATGAAGCTGCTGCAGACGCTAAAGCCAAATAAGTCTGAGATTTTCCCAACCGCCGCGAACGTTCTTCGCGGCGGTTTTCATTTCTGCGCTACCAAGAATGCAAAATATCCTGCAACTTTACTCCCTGCCTTTACTGATCGCTTGACGCCTGCCGGGCATCGGGCTTAACGTCAATATCACGCGCAAATGTAAGAACCAGCATCTGACCGTTTTGCTAGACTCTGGGTCTGAACTTATGAATCATGCGCCTGCCCCTTAGGGCGTGTACCTAAAACTGCTCCCGGCAGCGATTGCCTCTTGCGCGAGCCGTTTTAGTTGCGTCCCCTGGCACAGGCGATCTATGTAGGTGGTATCTTCGATGTCAAATTCGCTTTTATCCAGCGAAGCCAGCGAACTTGATTTGCTGAATGAGCGTCCGTTTAGTCAGACGGACCATGAAATCCTGAAGTCGTATGAAGTCGTGGTCGACGGGCTGGCGATGCTGATTGGTGGGCACTGCGAAATCGTGCTGCACTCCCTGGAGGATCTGAAATGCTCCGCCGTGCGTATCGCCAATGGTGAACACACCGGGCGTAAAATCGGTTCACCAATCACCGATCTGGCACTGCGTATGCTGCACGATATGGCGGGCGATGATAGCAGCGTCTCCAAAGCCTATTTCACCCGGGCCAAAAGTGGCGTGTTGATGAAGTCGGTGACGATTGCCATCCGCAATCGCGAACAGCGGGTGATCGGCCTGCTGTGTATCAACATGAACCTCGATGTGCCGTTTTCGCAGATCATGCAGACCTTTATGCCGCCGGAAACGCAGGAGGTGGCTTCCTCTGTCAACTTCGCCTCCTCGGTTGACGATCTGGTGGCGCAGACGTTGGAGTTCACCATCGAAGAGGTGAATGCCGATCGCAACGTGTCCAATAACGCCAAAAATCGCCAGATCGTACTCAACCTGTATGAGAAAGGCATTTTTGATATCAAGGACGCGATCAATCAGGTTGCCGATCGTCTGAATATCTCCAAACATACCGTTTACCTGTATATCCGCCAGTTCAAGAGTGGCGATCTGCTGGGCAATGAGCGCTGATGCTTAACTACTGCCTATTAGTCACCGGCCCGGCTTATGGCACTCAGCAAGCTAGCAGCGCTTGGCAGTTCGCCCAGGCCCTGTTGGCGGCTGGCCACCGCATTACCAGCGTCTTTTTCTATCGTGAAGGGGTGCTGAATGCTAACCAGCTATCATCTCCGGCCAGCGATGAGTTCGATCTGGTTCGGGCGTGGGCGGCTCTGGCGCAGCAACATGGCGTGGAGCTTAATGTCTGTGTGGCGGCAGCTTTGCGCCGTGGCGTGACCGATGAGCAAGAAGCCGCACAGTTGGCGTTGGCGGCCGCTAACCTGCAGCCGGGGTTTACCCTCAGCGGTTTGGGCTCATTGGCAGAAGCGGCGCTGAGCAACGATCGCCTGGTACAGTTTTAAGTGAGCAGAATGAAGCGAGTTGCGTTTGTATTTACCCAAGGGCCACATGGCAGTGCAACTGGTCGGGAAGGGCTGGATGCGGTACTGGCGACGTCGGCACTGAGCGAGGATATCGGCGTATTTTTTGTCGGCGATGGCGTGTTGCAACTGCTGCCAGGTCAACAACCCGAAAAGATCCTGGCCCGCAATTACATCGCCACCTTTGGCGTATTGCCGCTGTATGACGTTGAAAACTGTTATCTCTGCGCAACGGCCATCCAGGAGCGCGGTCTGCAACAGGTCACCGACTGGGTGCTGAAGGCCGAAATTCTGCCGCCAGATACTCTGCGCCAGAAACTGGCTGCTTACGATGTAGTCATGACTTTCTAGGAAATTTTGATGCTGTATACCCTCAGCCATTCCCCAACCCGTTGCGACCTGCCTGCGTTGTTAAGGCTCACCAGAGAAGGTGATGCTCTGCTGTTACTGCAAGACGGCGTACTGGCCGGCCTGGCCGGTAGCGCCAGCCTTGATTTATTGCTCAATGCCCCCATATCCCTTTATGCGCTGCAGGACGATCTGGATGCCAGAGGCCTGTCTGGTCATTTTTCACCCAAAATCACGCCGATCGGTTATACTGACTTCGTTGTGTTAACCGAGAAACACCACAGCCAAATGGCATGGTAATGCGTGCAATGTTGTATATTTCTTGACACCTCTACCAGTCAGCCATAAAATTCTGCGTCCTCGTACTGTGCCAATAGTGCATACGGGGGATTTATCACATGTTTACGAAGCAAAAAACGAAGCAAAACCCAGGAGCTTTTTTTAATGACTACGATTAATCAGCTGGTTCGCAAACCACGCTCTGTGAAGGCTGCTAAAAGCAACGTTCCAGCGCTGGAAGCTTGCCCGCAGAAACGTGGCGTATGTACTCGCGTATATACTACCACCCCGAAAAAACCAAACTCTGCACTGCGTAAAGTTTGCCGTGTGCGTTTGACTAACGGTTTCGAAGTGAGTTCTTACATCGGTGGCGAAGGCCACAACCTGCAGGAACACTCCGTAATCCTGATCCGTGGCGGTCGTGTTAAAGACTTGCCAGGTGTGCGTTACCACACCGTCCGTGGTGCACTTGACTGCTCCGGCGTTAAAGACCGTAAGCAAGCTCGTTCCAAGTACGGCGTGAAGAAGCCAAAGGCTTAATGGTTCTCCGTTAAGTAAGGCCAAACATTTTAATGTCAAAATAAACTCGTAGAGTTTTGGACAATCCTGAAATTTTCAACGGAGTATTTCCATGCCACGTCGTCGCGTAATAGGCCAACGTAAAATCCTGCCAGATCCTAAGTTCGGATCCGAGCTGTTGGCTAAATTTGTAAACATTCTGATGGTAGATGGCAAGAAATCTACTGCAGAAGCAATCGTCTATACCGCGCTGGAGACCCTGGCTCAGCGTTCTGGTAAAGGTCACCTGGAAGCTTTCGAAGTCGCTCTCGACAACGTGCGCCCGACTGTAGAAGTTAAGTCTCGCCGCGTTGGTGGTTCTACTTACCAGGTACCAGTTGAAGTTCGTCCGGTTCGTCGTAATGCCCTGGCAATGCGTTGGATCGTTGACGCCGCTCGTAAACGTGGTGATAAATCCATGGCTCTGCGCCTGGCGAACGAACTGTCTGATGCAGCAGAGAACAAAGGTTCTGCTGTTAAGAAGCGTGAAGACGTTCACCGTATGGCAGAAGCCAACAAGGCGTTCGCCCACTACCGCTGGTAATCCATGCAGTAGTTTTGCTAACCAAGTGGGCGCTTTAAGAAGCCAACCCGCTTGGTTTCACCGAACCGCCTAAGGCAATAGAGGAATCAAATGGCTCGTACAACACCCATTGAGCGCTACCGTAATATCGGTATCAGTGCTCACATCGACGCCGGTAAGACCACAACTACCGAACGTATCCTGTTCTACACCGGTGTAAACCACAAAATCGGTGAAGTTCATGACGGCGCCGCCACCATGGACTGGATGGAACAAGAGCAGGAGCGTGGTATTACCATTACTTCTGCAGCGACAACTGCTTTCTGGTCTGGTATGGCCAAGCAGTTTGAGCCGCACCGTGTAAACATCATCGACACCCCAGGGCACGTTGACTTCACCATCGAAGTAGAACGTTCCATGCGTGTGCTTGATGGCGCGGTAATGGTTTACTGTGCTGTTGGTGGTGTTCAGCCACAGTCTGAAACCGTATGGCGTCAGGCTAACAAATACAAAGTGCCACGCATCGCGTTCGTTAACAAAATGGACCGTATGGGTGCCAACTTCCTGAAAGTTGTTGGTCAGCTTAAATCTCGTCTGGGCGCAAACCCGGTTCCATTGCAGTTGGCAATTGGCGCAGAAGAGAAATTCACCGGTGTTGTTGACCTGGTGAAAATGAAAGCCATCAACTGGAACGAAGCTGATGCAGGCGTGACCTTCGAATACGAAGAGATCCCAGCTGACATGCAAGAACTGGCTGCTGAATGGCACCAGAATCTGGTTGAGTCTGCTGCTGAAGCCTCTGATGAGCTGATGGACAAATACCTGGGCGGCGAAGAGCTGACCGAGGAAGAAATCAAGAAAGCTCTGCGTCAGCGCGTGCTGAACAACGAAGTGATTCTGGTAACCTGTGGTTCTGCCTTTAAAAACAAAGGCGTGCAGGCAATGCTGGATGCGGTTATCGAATACCTGCCAGCACCAAATGACGTTGAAGCTATCAACGGTATTCTGGACGACGGTAAAGATACCCCGGCTGTACGTCATTCTGACGACTCCGAGCCGTTCTCTGCACTGGCGTTCAAAATCGCTACCGACCCATTCGTGGGTAACCTGACGTTCTTCCGTGTGTACTCTGGCGTTGTTAACTCCGGTGACACCGTTCTGAACTCCGTGAAGTCCGCGCGTGAGCGTCTGGGCCGTATCGTTCAGATGCACGCTAACAAGCGTGAAGAGATTAAAGAAGTTCGTGCAGGCGACATCGCTGCGGCAATCGGTCTGAAAGACGTAACTACCGGTGATACGCTGTGTGATCCTACTAGCCCGATCATTCTTGAGCGTATGGAGTTCCCAGAGCCGGTAATCTCCGTAGCGGTAGAACCAAAAACCAAAGCTGACCAGGAAAAAATGGGTCTGGCTCTGGGCCGTCTGGCGAAGGAAGACCCATCATTCCGCGTATGGACTGACGAAGAATCAGGTCAGACCATCATCGCAGGTATGGGTGAACTTCACCTGGATATCCTGGTTGACCGTATGCGTCGTGAATTTAACGTTGAAGCGAACGTGGGTAAACCACAGGTTGCTTACCGTGAAGCGATTCGCGCGAAAGTTACTGACATCGAAGGTAAACACGCCAAGCAGTCTGGTGGTCGTGGTCAGTATGGTCATGTTGTTATCGACATGTACCCACTGGAGCCGGGCTCAAATCCGAAAGGCTACGAGTTCATCAATGACATTAAAGGTGGTGTGATCCCAACGGAATACATCCCTGCCATTGATAAAGGTCTTCAGGAGCAACTTAAGTCTGGTCCACTGGCCGGTTATCCGGTAGTTGATCTCGGTGTGCGTCTGCATTTCGGTTCTTTCCACGATGTTGACTCCTCCGAATTGGCGTTTAAACTGGCCGCGTCTATCGCCTTTAAAGATGGCTTTAAGAAAGCAAAACCTGTTTTGCTTGAGCCTATCATGAAGGTTGAAGTTGAAACGCCGGAAGAGAACACTGGTGACGTCATCGGTGACCTTAGCCGTCGTCGTGGTCAACTGAAAGGTCAGGAATCCAACGCTACTGGCGTTCAGATTCACGCTGAAGTTCCGTTGTCCGAGATGTTTGGATACGCAACTCAACTGCGTTCTCTGACCAAAGGCCGTGCTTCTTACTCCATGGAGTTCCTGAAGTACGATGATGCGCCGAACAACGTCGCTCAGGCCGTTATTGAAGCCCGTGGTAAATAAGCTTTCGGGTTTAACACATTGATCAGTGCTCCCTCCATGAGGGGGGAGCAAAAGAGTTAAGGAATATAGCCGTGTCTAAAGAAAAATTTGAACGTTCCAAACCGCACGTTAACGTTGGTACTATCGGCCACGTTGACCACGGTAAAACTACCCTGACCGCTGCAATCACTACCGTTCTGGCTAAAACCTACGGTGGTTCTGCACGTGCTTTCGACCAGATCGATAACGCGCCAGAAGAAAAAGCTCGTGGTATCACCATCAACACTTCTCACGTTGAATATGACACCCCGACTCGTCACTACGCGCACGTTGACTGCCCAGGGCACGCCGACTACGTGAAAAACATGATCACCGGTGCTGCTCAGATGGACGGCGCTATCCTGGTTGTAGCTGCGACTGACGGCCCTATGCCTCAGACTCGTGAGCACATCCTGCTGGGTCGTCAGGTTGGCGTTCCTTACATCATCGTATTCATGAACAAATGCGACATGGTTGATGATGAAGAGCTGCTGGAACTGGTAGAAATGGAAGTTCGTGAACTTCTGTCTGCTTATGACTTCCCTGGTGATGACCTGCCGGTTGTTCGTGGTTCAGCGCTGAAAGCACTGGAAGGCGAAGCTGAGTGGGAAGCTAAAATCATCGAGCTGGCCGGTCACCTGGATTCTTACATCCCAGAACCAGAGCGTGCTATCGACCTGCCGTTCCTGCTGCCAATCGAAGACGTATTCTCCATCTCCGGTCGTGGTACCGTAGTTACCGGTCGTGTTGAGCGCGGTATCGTTAAAGTTGGCGAAGAAGTTGAAATCGTTGGTATCAAAGACACCGTTAAGTCTACCTGTACTGGTGTTGAAATGTTCCGCAAACTGCTGGACGAAGGCCGTGCTGGTGAGAACGTTGGTGTTCTGCTGCGTGGTATCAAGCGTGAAGACATCGAACGTGGTCAGGTACTGGCTAAACCAGGTTCCATCAAGCCGCACACTCAGTTCGATTCAGAAGTGTATATCCTGAGCAAAGAAGAAGGTGGTCGTCATACTCCATTCTTCAAAGGCTACCGTCCACAGTTCTACTTCCGTACAACTGACGTGACCGGTACCATCGAACTGCCAGAAGGCGTAGAGATGGTAATGCCAGGCGATAACGTGAACATGGTTGTTACCCTGATCCACCCAATCGCTATGGACCAAGGCTTGCGTTTCGCAATCCGTGAAGGCGGCCGTACTGTAGGTGCGGGCGTTGTTGCTAAAGTTATCGCTTAATCGCGAATAATTTATAAGCACTAAAAGAGGGCACTTCGGTGCCCTTTTTTTATACAATTTTTTACCAATCTTAATTGAAATAAAAACGATTCTTATTTAGACTTACTGCATCGGTTAAGAAGTGAGTCTCTCTATGTACGTATGTCTGTGTAATGCTGTGTCTGACAAAGCTATCCGTAAGGCGGTGCGTCAGCACAATCCCCATACCATGAAGCAACTGCGTGAGCTGGTGCCGATTGGAACTGACTGCGGTAAATGCATTCGTCAGGCAAGGCAAATTATGGTGGAGGAACGCGCAACCCTGATTCATATGCATGAAGTCGCCTAATAAATAGTAGGGTTATTTTTTGACTCTTGGCCCGCAGCTTCTACACTTTTAGAACTGCCCAGGAGGATTTACCTATGAAAGGCGATAAAAAGATCATTGCTCACCTCAACAAGCTGCTCGGTAACGAGCTGGTTGCCATCAATCAATACTTCCTGCACGCGCGTATGTTCAAAAATTGGGGCCTGATGCGTCTCAATGAGAAGGAATATCACGAGTCGATCGATGAGATGAAACATGCCGATCGCTACATCGAGCGTATCCTGTTCCTTGAAGGGTTACCGAACCTGCAAGATCTCGGCAAGCTGAATATCGGCGAAGATGTCGAAGAGATGCTGAGGTCCGATTTGGCCCTGGAGCTGGATGGTGCCAAGAACCTACGGGAAGGTATCGCCTATGCAGACTCTATCCATGATTACGTCAGCCGCGATCTGATGAAAGAGATTTTGGCCGATGAGGAAGGGCATATCGACTGGTTGGAGACTGAGCTGAGCCTGATTGAGCGGCTTGGCATCCAAAACTATTGCCAGGCGCAAGTGCTGGAACGCAAAGACTGACATTTACGGCTCCCCTCCCTCCTTGGCCAGTATCTTCAGAACTGGTAGGGCAGGGGAGTAACACACTACGCCGCGCACTTCCCCCAAACTCTCCCGATCCTCGCCAAACCAATAAATTGCCGTCTATTCTGAGCATATTTCCATCCGTAGCTTGCAACCTGGCCTGGTTTGCGTATAATGCGCGGGCTTACCTAATCTTGGTAAGCCTGATTTTAGCGAATCAGTCGATTGGCAAGAACGTTTTGCCCTTCGAACAATACTCCCGATATGGGGTTATATGTTGACGATTACACTCCCCCATCAATCGAAATGGGTGTGAGGAGTAATTATTTACGTTTATAAATAATTGGAGCTCTGGTCTCATGCAGAACCAAAGAATCCGTATCCGCCTGAAAGCGTTTGATCATCGTCTGATCGATCAATCAACTGCGGAAATCGTCGAGACTGCCAAGCGCACTGGTGCGCAAGTCCGTGGTCCGATCCCGCTGCCAACTCGCAAAGAGCGCTTTACCGTTCTGATCTCCCCGCACGTCAACAAAGACGCGCGTGATCAGTACGAGATCCGCACTCACAAGCGTCTGGTTGACATCGTTGAGCCAACTGAGAAAACCGTTGATGCTCTGATGCGTCTGGATCTGGCTGCCGGTGTAGACGTGCAGATCAGCCTGGGTTAATCAGGTCATTGACGATTGAGAGGTTGAAACAATGATTGGTTTAGTCGGTAAAAAAGTGGGCATGACTCGTATCTTCACTGAAGATGGCGTTTCTATCCCAGTAACCGTGATTGAAATTGAAGCGAACCGCGTGACTCAGGTTAAAGACCTGGACAACGACGGATACCGTGCCATTCAGGTCACTACCGGTAGCAAAAAAGCTAACCGTGTGACCAAACCGGAAGCGGGTCATTTCGCTAAAGCTGGCGTCGAAGCTGGCCGTGGTCTGTGGGAATTCCGCCTTGAAGAAGGTCAAGAGTTCGCTGCAGGTCAAGAAATCAGCGTAGAAATCTTCGCTGACGTTAAAAAAGTCGATGTTACCGGTACTTCCAAAGGTAAAGGTTTTGCTGGCACTGTAAAGCGCTGGAACTTCCGTACTCAGGATGCAACCCACGGTAACTCCTTGTCTCACCGCGTTCCGGGTTCTATCGGTCAGAACCAGACTCCGGGCAAAGTGTTCAAAGGCAAGAAAATGGCTGGCCACCTGGGTGACGAGCGTGTAACCGTTCAAAGCCTGGACGTAGTACGTGTTGACGCTGAGCGCAACCTGCTGCTGGTTAAGGGTGCTGTACCGGGCGCAACCGGTGGCAACCTGATCGTTAAACCAGCTGTGAAGGCGTAAGGGGATAGCAATGGAATTAGTATTGAAAGACGCGCAAAGCGCGCTGACTGTTTCCGAAACTACCTTCGGTCGTGATTTCAACGAAGCGCTGGTACACCAGGTTGTTGTTGCTTATGCAGCAGGTGCCCGTCAAGGTACCCGTGCTCAGAAGACCCGTGCTGAAGTGACTGGTTCCGGTAAAAAACCGTGGCGCCAGAAAGGTACAGGCCGTGCGCGTTCAGGCACTGTAAAGAGCCCGATCTGGCGTTCTGGTGGTGTAACCTTCGCTGCGAAGCCACAAGACCACAGTCAGAAAGTAAACAAAAAGATGTACCGCGGCGCGCTGAAAAGCATCCTGTCCGAACTGGTACGTCAAGATCGTCTGATCGTTGTCGAGAAGTTCTCTGTAGAAGCGCCTAAAACTAAGCTGCTGGCACAGAAACTGAAAGATATGGCCCTGGAAGATGTGCTGATCGTGACCGGTGAACTGGATGAGAATCTGTTCCTGGCAGCTCGTAACCTGTACAAGGTTGACGTGCGCGATGTAGCAGGTATCGACCCAGTTAGCCTGATCGCCTTCGACAAAGTGGTTATGACTGCTGATGCTGTGAAGCAAGTTGAGGAGATGCTGGCATGATCCGTGAAGAACGTTTGCTGAAAGTGCTGCGTGCACCGCACGTATCTGAAAAAGCATCCGCTGCGATGGAAAAAAGCAACACCATCGTACTCAAAGTTGCCAAAGACGCGACCAAAGCAGAAATTAAAGCTGCAGTGCAGAAACTGTTTGAAGTCGAAGTCGAAGACGTTAACACCCTGGTAGTAAAAGGGAAAGTGAAGCGTCAAGGTCAGCGTGTTGGTCGTCGTAGCGACTGGAAAAAAGCTTACGTCACCCTGAAGGAAGGCCAGAACTTGGACTTCATCGGCGGCGCAGAGTAAGTCGGAGGAGTAAGAACAATGGCAATTGTTAAATGTAAACCTACATCTCCGGGTCGTCGCCACGTTGTTAAAGTGGTTAACCCTGAGCTGCACAAGGGTAAACCTTATGCCCCGCTGCTTGAGAAATTGAGCAAAAGCGGTGGTCGTAACAACAATGGCCGTATCACCACCCGTCATATCGGTGGTGGCCACAAGCAACATTATCGTCTGGTTGACTTCAAACGCAACAAAGATGGTATCCCTGCTGTGGTTGAGCGTCTGGAGTACGATCCGAACCGTTCCGCGAATATCGCGCTGGTTCTGTACAAAGACGGCGAACGCCGTTACATCCTGGCGCCGAAAGGCCTGAAAGCTGGTGACCAGATCCAATCTGGTGTTGATGCTGCAATCAAAGCGGGTAACACCCTGCCTATGCGCAACATCCCAGTAGGTTCAACGGTTCATAACGTAGAAATGAAACCAGGTAAAGGCGGCCAGCTGGCTCGTTCTGCTGGTGCCTACGTTCAGATCGTCGCACGTGATGGTTCCTACGTAACTCTGCGTCTGCGCTCTGGCGAAATGCGTAAAGTTCCAGTTGATTGCCGCGCCACCCTGGGTGAAGTCGGTAACGCTGAACATATGCTTCGCGTTCTGGGTAAAGCAGGTGCTGCACGTTGGCGTGGTATTCGTCCTACCGTTCGCGGTACGGCGATGAACCCAGTCGATCACCCGCACGGTGGTGGTGAAGGTCGTAACTTTGGTAAGCACCCGGTAACTCCGTGGGGCGTTCAGACCAAAGGTAAGAAGACCCGTAGCAACAAGCGTACTGACAAGTTCATCGTACGTCGCCGTAGTAAAAAATAATTAGAGGATAAGCCATGCCACGTTCTCTCAAGAAAGGTCCTTTTATTGACCTGCACTTGCTGAAGAAGGTAGAGAAAGCGGTGGAAAGCGGTGACAAGAAGCCTTTGCGCACTTGGTCCCGTCGTTCAACGATCTTTCCTAACATGATCGGTTTGACCATCGCTGTCCATAATGGTCGTCAGCACGTACCAGTATTTGTTTCCGATGAAATGGTCGGTCACAAACTGGGTGAATTCGCGCCGACTCGTACTTATCGCGGCCATGCGGCTGATAAAAAAGCTAAAAAGCGCTAAGGTAGGAGGAAGAGATGGAAACTATCGCTAAACATCGCCACGCTCGTTCTTCTGCTCAGAAGGTTCGCCTTGTTGCAGACCTGATCCGCGGTAAGAAAGTGTCGCAAGCTCTGGAAACTCTGGCCTACACCAACAAGAAAGCTGCTGGTCTGGTCAAGAAAGTGCTGGAGTCTGCCATTGCTAACGCAGAACACAACGATGGCGCTGACATCGATGATCTGAAAGTCACGAAAATCTTCGTAGACGAAGGCCCAAGCATGAAGCGCATTATGCCTCGTGCAAAAGGTCGTGCAGATCGCATCCTGAAGCGCACCAGCCACATTACTGTGGTTGTGTCCGATCGCTGAGACTCTGGAGACTAGCAATGGGTCAGAAAGTACATCCTAATGGTATTCGCCTGGGTATTGTCAAACCTTGGAACTCTACTTGGTATGCGAATACCAAAGAATTCGCTGACAACCTGGACAGCGACTTTAAAGTTCGCCAATTCTTGACTAAAGAACTGGCGAAAGCTTCCGTTTCTCGCATCGTTATCGAGCGTCCAGCGAAGAGCATCCGTGTGACTATTCACACCGCTCGTCCTGGCATCGTTATCGGCAAGAAAGGTGAAGATGTCGAAAAACTGCGTAAGGTCGTAGCGGATATCGCTGGCGTTCCTGCGCAAATTAACATCGCCGAAGTCCGTAAACCGGAACTGGACGCAAAATTGGTTGCTGACAGCATCACTTCACAGCTGGAACGTCGCGTTATGTTCCGTCGTGCTATGAAGCGTGCTGTACAGAACGCAATGCGTCTTGGCGCTAAAGGTATCAAAGTTGAAGTAAGCGGCCGTCTTGGCGGTGCTGAAATCGCGCGTACCGAATGGTACCGTGAAGGTCGTGTTCCGTTGCATACACTGCGTGCGGATATCGATTACAACACATCTGAAGCGCACACCACTTATGGTGTAATCGGCGTTAAGGTATGGATCTTCAAAGGTGAGATCCTGGGTGGTATGGCTGCAGTTGAACAACCGGAACCGGCTGCTCAACCTAAAAAGCAGCAGCGTAAAGGCCGCAAGTAAGGAGAGTCGCTGATGTTACAACCAAAGCGTACAAAATTCCGTAAGGTGCACAAGGGCCGCAACCGTGGTCTGGCGCAAGGTACGGATGTTAGCTTCGGCACTTTCGGTCTGAAAGCTGTTGGCCGTGGCCGTCTGACTGCTCGTCAAATCGAAGCAGCTCGTCGTGCAATGACTCGTGCAGTGAAGCGTCAAGGTAAGATTTGGATCCGTGTATTCCCGGACAAACCAATCACCGAGAAGCCTCTTGAAGTGCGTATGGGTAAAGGTAAGGGTAACGTGGAATATTGGGTTGCCCTGATCCAACCTGGCAAAGTCCTGTACGAAATGGACGGCGTTCCAGAAGAAGTCGCCCGTGAAGCGTTCAAGCTGGCAGCAGCTAAACTGCCGATCAAAACCACCTTTGTAACTAAGACGGTGATGTAATGAAAGCACAAGAGCTGCGTGAAAAAAGTGTTGAAGAGCTGAACACTGAGCTGCTCAACCTGCTGCGTGAGCAATTCAACTTACGCATGCAGGCGGCGAGTGGCCAACTGCAACAAACTCACCTGTTGAAACAAGTGCGCCGTAATGTCGCACGCGTTAAGACTTTACTGACTGAAAAGGCGGGTGCGTAAAATGACTGATATTATCCGTACTCTGCAAGGTCGTGTTGTTAGTGACAAAATGGAGAAATCCATGGTTGTTGCTATCGAACGTACGGTGAAGCACCCGATCTACGGGAAATTCATCAAGCGTACGACTAAGCTGCATGTACATGATGAGAACAACGAATGTGGTATCGGTGACGTGGTAGAAATCCGCGAATGCCGTCCACTGTCCAAGACTAAGTCATGGACGTTGGTTCGCATTGTAGATAAAGCGATTCTGTAATAGAGTAGCTGACTCTAACTTAATAAACGGCTCAGAAAGTGAGCCGTTTATTTTTTCTACCCATACTTTGGAAGCGGTGTTATAATGCTGCGCCCTCGGTTATGGGGCTTTTCAACGACCTAGTAATGGGTCCTAAAGTTGTAGTTGACATTAGCGGAGCACTAACATGATCCAAGAACAGACTATGCTGAACGTGGCCGACAACTCCGGTGCACGTCGCGTAATGTGTATCAAGGTTCTAGGTGGCTCGCACCGTCGCTACGCAGGCATCGGCGACGTCATCAAAATTACCATCAAGGAAGCAATTCCTCGCGGTAAGGTGAAGAAAGGCGATGTGCTGAAGGCGGTAGTGGTGCGCACCAAGAAGGGTGTACGTCGCCCGGACGGTTCTGTCATTCGCTTCGATGGTAATGCATGCGTTATTTTAAACAATAACAGCGAGCAACCTATCGGTACGCGTATTTTTGGGCCGGTAACTCGTGAACTGCGTAATGAGAAGTTCATGAAAATTATCTCTCTGGCACCAGAAGTACTCTAAGGAGCGAACCATGGCAGCGAAAATCCGTCGTGATGACGAAGTTATCGTGCTTACCGGGAAAGACAAAGGTAAACGCGGTAAAGTAAAAAATGTCCTGTCTGCTGGTAAGGTCATTGTTGAAGGTATCAACCTGGTTAAGAAACATCAGAAGCCGGTCCCGGCCCTGAACCAACCAGGTGGCATTGTTGAAAAAGAAGCTGCTATTCAGGTTTCCAACATTGCGCTGTTCAACT
The DNA here is from genome assembly GCF_003668775.1 of Serratia sp. 3ACOL1. Lineage (NCBI taxonomy): Bacteria > Pseudomonadati > Pseudomonadota > Gammaproteobacteria > Enterobacterales > Yersiniaceae > Serratia > Serratia sp. 3ACOL1. The sequence continues at coordinate 4,918,104 of NZ_CP033055.1, forward strand.
CGGCTACCGGTAAGGCTGACCGTGTAGGCTTTAGATTCGAAGACGGCAAAAAAGTCCGTTTCTTCAAATCAAATAGCGAAACTATCAAGTAATTTGGAGTATGACGATGGCGAAACTGCATGATTACTACAAAGACGAGGTAGTCAAACAACTGATGTCTCAGTTTGATTACAACTCTGTCATGCAAGTCCCTCGGGTCGAGAAGATCACCCTGAATATGGGTGTTGGTGAAGCGATCGCTGACAAGAAACTGCTGGATAATGCAGCAGCTGACTTGGCAGCAATCTCCGGTCAAAAGCCGTTCATCACCAAAGCACGCAAATCTGTTGCAGGCTTCAAAATCCGCCAGGGCTATCCGATCGGCTGTAAAGTAACTCTGCGTGGCGAACGCATGTGGGAGTTCTTTGAGCGTCTGATTTCCATTGCTGTTCCACGTATCCGTGACTTCCGTGGCTTGTCCGCTAAGTCATTCGATGGCCGTGGTAACTACAGCATGGGTGTGCGTGAGCAAATCATCTTCCCAGAAATCGACTACGACAAAGTCGATCGCGTTCGTGGTTTGGATATTACCATTACCACTTCTGCGAAATCTGATGATGAAGGCCGCGCGCTGTTGGCTGCTTTTAACTTCCCGTTCCGCAAGTAAGGCAGGGTTACTGATGGCTAAGCAATCAATGAAAGCACGCGAAGTCGTTCGCGTGAAACTGGCTGACAAGTACCGCGCTAAACGCGAGGAATTGAAAGCTATCATTTCTGGTGTGAACTCTTCTGACGAAGATCGTTGGGATGCTGTTCTCAAGCTCCAGTCTCTGCCGCGTGATTCCAGCCCGTCTCGTCAGCGTAAACGCTGCCGTCAAACTGGCCGTCCACATGGTTATGTGGGCAAATTCGGGTTGAGCCGTATCAAGCTACGTGAAGCCGCTATGCGCGGTGAAGTACCAGGCTTGAAAAAGGCTAGCTGGTAATTACCAATTGAATCACGGGAGTAAAGACAGATGAGCATGCAAGATCCGATCGCGGATATGCTGACCCGTATCCGTAACGGTCAAGCCGCGAACAAAGTTGCGGTCACCATGCCTTCCTCCAAGCTGAAAGTGGCAATTGCCAACGTGCTGAAGGAAGAAGGTTTTATTGAAGATTTCAAAATTGAAGGCGACACCAAGCCTGTTCTGGAACTGGTACTGAAGTACTTCCAGGGTAAGGCAGTGGTAGAAAGCATTCAGCGTATCAGTCGTCCAGGTCTGCGCATCTATAAGAAAAAAGATGCACTGCCAAAAGTTATGGCCGGTCTGGGTATCGCTGTTATTTCTACCTCTAAAGGTGTTATGACCGATCGTGCAGCTCGCCAAGCTGGTCTTGGTGGCGAGATTATCTGCTACGTAGCTTAATTCGGGAGGAAAGAATGTCTCGTGTTGCAAAAGCACCCGTCGTCATTCCTGCCGGCGTAGAGGTAAAACTCAACGGTCAGGTTATTTCGGTTAAGGGTAAGAACGGCGAGCTGACTCGTACAGTCCATGACGCCGTTGAAGTGAAGCAAGAAGCTAACGCACTGACTTTCGCCCCGCGCGAAGGTTTTGCTAACGCATGGGCCCAAGCGGGTACCACGCGCGCTCTGCTGAACGCAATGGTTGTCGGTGTTACCGAAGGTTTCACCAAGAAGCTTCAACTGGTAGGTGTTGGTTATCGTGCTGCTGTTAAAGGCAACGTGGTGAATTTAGCCCTGGGCTTCTCTCACCCAATCGATCACCAGCTGCCAGCAGGTATTACTGCTGAATGCCCAAGCCAAACTGAAATCGTGCTGAAAGGCGCTGATAAGCAGGTTATTGGCCAGGTTGCTGCAGATCTGCGTGCCTACCGCCGTCCTGAGCCTTATAAAGGCAAGGGTGTCCGTTACGCCGACGAAGTCGTGCGTACCAAAGAGGCTAAGAAGAAGTAAGGTAACACTATGGATAAGAAATCTGCTCGTATCCGTCGTGCGACCCGCGCACGCCGTAAGCTCAAAGAACTGGGTGCAACCCGCCTGGTGGTACATCGTACCCCGCGTCACATTTACGCACAGGTCATTGCTCCTAATGGTTCTGAAGTTCTGGTAGCCGCTTCTACTTTAGAAAAAGCTATCACTGAGCAATTGAAGTACTCCGGTAACAAAGACGCAGCAGCAGCCGTAGGTAAAGCTCTGGCTGAGCGCGCGTTGGAAAAAGGGATTGCGAAAGTATCCTTTGACCGTTCCGGTTTCCAATATCATGGTCGAGTCCAGGCACTGGCAGATGCTGCCCGTGAAGCTGGCCTTCAGTTCTAAGGAAGAGGTTTAAGATGGCTCACATCGAAAAACAAGCTGGCGAACTGCAGGAAAAGCTGATCGCGGTAAACCGCGTATCTAAAACCGTAAAAGGTGGCCGTATTTTCAGCTTTACCGCACTGACAGTAGTTGGTGATGGTAACGGTCGCGTTGGTTTTGGCTACGGCAAAGCACGCGAAGTTCCAGCAGCGATCCAGAAAGCGATGGAAAAAGCCCGTCGCAACATGATGAATGTCGCGCTGAACGGCGGCACCCTGCAGCACCCTGTTAAAGGTGCTCATACGGGTTCCCGTGTGTTCATGCAGCCAGCTCATGAAGGTACCGGTATCATCGCGGGTGGTGCAATGCGCGCCGTTCTCGAAGTTGCTGGGGTGCACAACGTACTGGCTAAAGCTTATGGTTCCACCAACCCGATCAACGTGGTTCGTGCAACTATCGACGCTTTGGCTAATATGAAGTCTCCTGAAATGGTCGCTGCCAAGCGTGGTAAATCCGTTGCAGACATTCTGGGGTAATTGACCATGGCTAAGACTATCAAAGTTACACAAGTTCGCAGCTCCATTGGCCGTCTGCCGAAGCATAAAGCTACACTGCTCGGTCTGGGTCTGCGTCGTATTGGTCACACCGTAGAGCGCGAGGATACTCCTGCTGTACGCGGTATGATCAACCTGGTTTCCTACATGGTTAAGGTTGAGGAGTAACAGATGCGTTTAAATACTCTGTCTCCGGCTGAAGGTGCCAAGCATGCGCCTAAGCGTGTAGGTCGTGGTATTGGTTCTGGCCTGGGTAAAACCGCCGGTCGTGGTCACAAAGGTCAGAACTCACGTTCTGGCGGTGGCGTACGTCGTGGGTTTGAAGGTGGTCAGATGCCTTTATATCGTCGTTTGCCGAAATTCGGCTTCACCTCTCGCAAAGCTATGATCACGGCAGAAGTTCGTCTGTCTGAACTGGCTCTTGTTGAAGGCGACGTAATCGACCTGAACACGCTGAAAGCCGCTAACGTTGTTGGTACCCAGATCGAGTTCGCGAAAGTTATGCTTTCTGGCGAAATCACTCGTCCGGTTACCCTGCGTGGTCTGCGTGTCACCAAAGGCGCTCGTGTTGCTATCGAGGCTGCTGGCGGTAAAATTGAGGAATAAGTAAGCTGATGGCTAAGCAACCAGGATTAGATTTTCAAAGTGCTAAAGGCGGACTCGGTGAGCTGAAGCGCAGACTTTTGTTTGTTATCGGCGCGCTGATTGTTTTCCGCATTGGCTCTTTCATTCCGATTCCTGGTATCGATGCCACTGTGCTTGCCAAACTGCTCGAACAGCAGAGAGGCACCATCATTGAAATGTTTAACATGTTCTCTGGTGGTGCTCTCAGCCGTGCTTCTATTTTTGCTCTGGGGATCATGCCGTACATTTCGGCCTCGATCATTATCCAGTTACTGACGGTGGTTCACCCAGCGTTGGCGGAAATCAAGAAAGAAGGGGAGGCTGGCCGTCGCAAGATTAGCCAGTACACCCGCTACGGTACGCTGGTGTTGGCCATATTCCAGTCGATCGGTATTGCTACCGGTTTGCCGAATATGCCTGGTATGCAGGGCCTGGTGTTAAACCCAGGCTTTGCGTTCTACTTTACTGCGGTTGTGAGTCTGGTTACCGGGACAATGTTCCTGATGTGGCTGGGCGAGCAGATTACTGAGCGTGGTATCGGTAACGGTATCTCAATCATTATCTTCGCGGGTATTGTGGCGGGTCTTCCGCCGGCAGTTGGCCATACTATTGAGCAAGCTCGGCAAGGCGACCTGCACTTCCTCTTGTTGCTGTTGGTTGCAGTATTAGTGTTTGCAGTAACCTTCTTCGTTGTTTTCATTGAACGTGGTCAACGTCGTATCGTCGTTAACTATGCGAAACGTCAACAGGGTCGTCGTGTTTACGCAGCACAGAGCACACACTTACCGTTGAAAGTGAACATGGCAGGGGTAATCCCGGCAATCTTCGCTTCCAGCATTATTCTGTTCCCTGCCACGATTGCATCATGGTTTGGGGGCGGTACCGGTTGGAACTGGCTGACAACGATTTCGCTGTATTTGCAGCCTGGACAACCGCTTTATGTGTTACTCTATGCGTCTGCAATCATCTTCTTCTGTTTCTTCTACACGGCGTTGGTTTTCAACCCGCGTGAAACAGCAGATAACCTGAAGAAGTCCGGTGCCTTCGTACCAGGAATTCGTCCGGGAGAGCAAACGGCGAAATATATCGATAAAGTGATGACGCGTTTAACCCTGGTGGGCGCGATGTACATTACTTTCATCTGCCTGATCCCGGAGTTCATGCGTGATGCAATGAAAGTACCATTCTACTTTGGTGGTACCTCGCTACTGATCGTGGTTGTCGTCATCATGGACTTTATGGCTCAAGTGCAAACTCTGATGATGTCAAGTCAGTACGAGTCTGCATTGAAGAAAGCAAACCTGAAAGGCTATAACCGCTAATCTGGTGCGTTTGAGAAGTTACGGAGAGTAAAAATGAAAGTTCGTGCTTCCGTCAAGAAATTATGTCGTAACTGCAAAATCGTTAAGCGTAACGGTGTCGTTCGTGTGATTTGCAGCGCCGAGCCGAAGCATAAACAGCGTCAAGGCTGATTATCTCGCATATTTTTCTTGCAAAGTTGGGTTGAGCTGGCTAGATTAGCCAGCCAATCTTTTGTATGTAGCTGCAACATTATTTGAGTATCCTGAAAACGGGCTTTTCAGAATGGTGTTGCCGTAAAAATTAGTAGGAGTGCATAGTGGCCCGTATAGCAGGCATTAACATTCCTGATCATAAACATACCGTTATCGCGTTAACGTCGATCTTCGGAATCGGCAAAACTCGTTCACAGTCTATCTGTGCTGAGACGGGTATTGCTGAAAATGTTAAGATCAGTGAGCTGTCTGAAGAGCAAATTGAACAACTGCGTGAAGCAGTTGCCAAATTCACTGTTGAAGGTGATTTGCGTCGTGAAGTTACCCTGAGCATCAAGCGTCTGATGGATCTTGGTACATACCGTGGTTTACGCCATCGTCGTGGTCTGCCAGTTCGCGGTCAGCGTACTAAGACCAACGCACGTACCCGTAAGGGTCCGCGTAAACCGATCAAGAAATAATCGGGGTGATTGAATAATGGCAAAGGCACCTGTTCGTACACGTAAGCGTGTAAGAAAACAAGTCTCTGACGGCGTGGCTCATATCCATGCTTCTTTCAACAACACCATTGTGACTATTACCGATCGTCAGGGTAATGCTTTGGGTTGGGCAACAGCCGGTGGTTCCGGTTTCCGTGGTTCTCGTAAGTCAACTCCGTTTGCAGCTCAGGTTGCAGCCGAGCGTTGTGCTGACGCAGTTAAAGAATACGGTATCAAGAACCTGGAAGTTATGGTCAAAGGACCTGGTCCTGGTCGTGAGTCTACTATCCGCGCTCTGAACGCGGCTGGTTTCCGCATCACTAATATTACCGATGTGACTCCGATTCCTCATAACGGTTGTCGTCCACCGAAAAAGCGTCGCGTGTAACGCCCCTGCTTTTCGGATTGTTGGAGAAAGAAAATGGCAAGATATTTGGGTCCTAAGCTCAAGCTTAGCCGCCGCGAGGGCACAGACCTGTTCCTGAAGTCTGGCGTTCGCGCGATAGATTCAAAGTGCAAAATTGAACAGCCACCTGGTCAACACGGTGCGCGTAAACCGCGTCTGTCTGACTACGGTGTACAGTTACGTGAAAAGCAAAAAGTTCGCCGTATGTACGGTGTTCTGGAGCGTCAATTCCGTAACTATTACAAAGCAGCAACCCGCCTGAAAGGCAACACCGGTGAAAACCTGTTGACCCTTCTGGAAGGTCGTCTGGACAACGTAGTTTACCGTATGGGCTTCGGCGCCACTCGTGCAGAATCACGTCAGCTGGTTAGCCATAAAGCCGTTATGGTAAATGGTCGCGTTGTTAACATCGCTTCTTATCAGGTATCTCCGAATGACGTAGTCAGCATCCGCGAGAAAGCTAAAAAGCAGTCTCGTGTTAAGGCTTCTCTGGAGCTGGCTGAGCAGCGTGAAAAGCCGACTTGGCTGGAAGTTGATGCTGCGAAGATGGAAGGTGTGTTCAAACGTATTCCTGAACGTACCGATCTGTCCGCCGACATTAACGAACACCTGATCGTCGAGCTTTACTCCAAGTAAGGCTTGAGTTTCAAAGAGAGGACACAATGCAGGGTTCTGTGACAGAGTTTCTAAAACCGCGCCTGGTAGATATCGAGCAAGTCAGTTCGACGCACGCCAAGGTGACCCTTGAGCCGTTAGAGCGTGGCTTTGGCCATACTCTTGGCAACGCACTGCGCCGTATTCTGCTTTCATCTATGCCGGGTTGCGCGGTGACCGAGGTTGAGATTGATGGTGTACTACATGAGTACAGCACCAAAGAAGGCGTACAGGAAGATATCCTGGAGATCTTGCTCAACCTGAAAGGGCTGGCGGTGAGAGTTCAAGGGAAAGATGAAGTTATTCTTACCCTGAATAAATCTGGCATTGGCCCTGTGACCGCTGCCGACATTACCCATGATGGTGATGTCGAAATCGTCAAGCCGCAGCACGTTATCTGCCACCTGACCGATGAGAACGCTGCTATCAGCATGCGTATCAAAGTTCAGCGCGGTCGTGGTTATGTGCCGGCTTCTGCCCGAATTCATTCGGAAGAAGATGAGCGCCCGATTGGTCGTCTGTTGGTTGACGCCTGCTATAGCCCTGTAGAGCGTATTGCCTACAATGTTGAAGCAGCGCGTGTAGAACAGCGTACCGACCTGGACAAGCTGGTCATCGAGATGGAAACCAATGGCACGATCGATCCTGAAGAGGCGATCCGCCGTGCGGCAACCATTCTGGCTGAACAACTGGAAGCTTTCGTTGACCTACGTGATGTACGTCAGCCGGAAGTGAAAGAAGAGAAACCAGAGTTCGATCCGATCCTGCTGCGCCCTGTTGACGATCTGGAATTGACTGTCCGCTCTGCTAACTGCCTTAAGGCAGAAGCTATCCACTACATCGGTGATCTGGTACAGCGTACCGAGGTTGAGCTGTTGAAAACGCCTAACCTGGGTAAAAAATCTCTTACTGAGATTAAAGACGTGCTGGCTTCCCGTGGACTTTCTCTGGGCATGCGCCTGGAAAATTGGCCACCGGCTAGCATTGCTGACGAGTAACCGGATCACAGGTTAAGGTTTTACTGAGAAGGATAAGGTCATGCGCCATCGTAAGAGTGGTCGTCAACTGAACCGTAACAGCAGCCATCGCCAGGCTATGTTCCGTAACATGGCCGGCTCTTTGGTTCGTCATGAGATCATCAAGACGACCCTGCCAAAAGCGAAAGAGCTGCGTCGCGTTGTTGAGCCGCTGATTACTCTTGCCAAGACCGACAGCGTTGCTAATCGTCGTCTGGCATTCGCCCGTACTCGTGATAACGAGATCGTGGCAAAACTGTTTAACGAGCTAGGCCCGCGTTTTGCGAGCCGTGCCGGTGGTTACACTCGCATTCTGAAGTGTGGCTTCCGCGCAGGCGACAACGCGCCGATGGCATACATCGAGCTGGTTGATCGTGCTGAGTCTCAAGCAGAAGTAGCAACTGCAGAGTAATCTGTAGAAGCGTAGAAAAACCGGGCTTGCCCGGTTTTTTTACGTCTGTAGCTCGCCAAACGTGCTTTCCCCTCCTGGCAACGCTTAAGATCCCTCCCCATATCCGCTATGCTCAGGCTATCAGTGATAAGTGCAATACGGAGAAATCATGATGTTCAAGATTGGGCAATTAGCCAAGCTGGCTGACGTAACGCCAGATACGGTACGTTATTACGAGAAGCAAGGCATGATGGATCACCATGTTCGTACCGAAGGCGGCTATCGGCTGTATAGCGATCAGGACTTACAGCGCCTGCGTTTTATCCGCTATGCCAAACAGCTGGGCTTCACGCTTGAAACTATCGCCGAGTTGCTGTCGATCCGTGTAGATCCAGAGCATCACACCTGCGAAGAGTCGAAGTCCATCGTTGATGCGCGCCTACATGAGGTTGAAAGCAAACTGACCGAGTTAACCAGAATGCGCGAGTCGCTGAAAAGACTCAGCGATGCCTGCTGTGGTAGCGAACACACCAGCAATTATTGTTCGATTCTGGAGGCTTTGGAGCAGGGAGCTAGCGAAGAGAAAGCCAAAAGTGCGGTTTAGTGGCGTATGGACTTTAATTTTTATCTGGCCAGCAGTATTATCGGCGCGTTTATTATCACCAACCAACAGGAAGACCGTGATGACTCAATATCGTCATACCAAAGGCAAGATCCAGGACAATGCCATTGAGGCGTTGCTACACGATCCTCTTTTCCGCCAACGGGTAGAGAAGAACAGTAAAGGGAAAGGCAGCTACCGGCGTAAAGATAAACACGCAAAAGGCGGTAACTGGGAGGCCAGTGGTAAATTGCCCAACGACAATTTACCACTGGCCTTCTGGTTTTAAGCCACAAAAAAGCCATCTCGCAAGATGGCTCAAAAGTAGGGGCGCCGCATGCTGCGCCCGTCTTATAGCTCTGAATTACAGCTTGGGCTGCTGTTGCTGACTCAGCAGATCGCGGATTTCTGTCAGCAGCTTCTCTTCGGCCGTTGGCGCAGGCGGTGCGGCTGGCTCTTCAACTTCTTTACGGCGCATTTTGTTCATTAACTTGATAGCCATAAAGATCGCAAAGGCGACGATCACGAAATCAAAGATATTCTGCAGGAAGGAGCCATAGTTCATCACTACTGCTGGGACATTGTCTTTGGCTTCACGCAGTACCAGATGGAACTGTTTGAAATCAACGCCACCTATCAGCAGCCCCAAAGGTGGCATGATGATGTCGGCAACCAAGGAAGAAACGATTTTACCGAATGCCGCACCAATGATCACACCCACTGCCAGATCGACGACGTTGCCACGCATGGCAAATTCGCGGAACTCTTTTAACATACCCATCAGAACACCCCTCAAAAAATTAGTAACGCAATTTTAACAAAGCAATTCCCCTTTGACACAATCAGTATAGGAAAATTTTTGGTTTTTCCTAATTCTCGACTCCGGATGTGTCAAAAACCATTCGCATGATTTAAGTATCTATAAGAAGAACGGGCTTGGTTGGAACAGACGCTCAACGTCTGGCACAAATTTCTTATCGGTAATAAACATGATCACGTGGTCGCCTTGCTGGATCCGGCTGTTGCCGTTGGCAATGATCACATCATCGCCACGCACGATCGCCCCAATGGTGGTACCTGGCGGCAGCTTGATTTCTTCTACCATACGGCCTACGACCTTGGAGGTGCTTTCATCGCCATGGGCAATCGCTTCAATGGCTTCGGCAACGCCGCGGCGCAGTGAGGAGACGCTGACAATATCGGCTTTACGCACATGGCCCAGCAGTGCGGAGATGGTGGCCTGCTGCGGAGAAATCGCGATATCAATCACGCTGCCCTGGACCAGATCGACATAGGCACGGCGCTGGATCAATACCATCACCTTTTTGGCTCCCATGCGTTTGGCCAGCATGGCAGACATGATATTGGCTTCGTCATCGTTGGTGATGGCAATAAATACATCCACCTGCTCGACATGCTCTTCGGCCAACAGCTCCTGATCGGAGGCATCGCCATAAAACACGATGGTATCGTGCAGTTGCTCTGCCAGCTCGGCGGCACGTTGCTGGTTCTTCTCAATCAGCTTCACGTTGTACGATTTTTCTAGCCGATGTGCCAGTCCGGCACCCACGTTACCACCGCCGACGATCATGATGCGTTTGTAGGGCTTTTCGAGCCGTTGCAGCTCACTCATTACCGCGCGTATGTGCTGTGATGCGGCAACGAAGAACACCTCATCGCCTGCTTCGATTATGGTCGAGCCTTGCGGGCGGATAGGGCGATCATGGCGGAAAATAGCCGCCACGCGAGTATCGATATGTGGCATATGCTCACGCATGGCAGACAGAGCATTCCCCACCAGTGGGCCGCCATAATAGGCCTTCACTGCGGCGATGCTGACCTTGCCATCGGCAAAGTTCACCACCTGCAAGGCGCCAGGATATTCGATCAGCTTATAGATGTAATCGATAACCAACTGCTCCGGCGAGATCAGGTGGTCGATGGGCACCGCCTCTGGATGGAATAGCTTCTCGGACTCACGGATATAATCCGGCGCCCGGATCCGTGCAATACGATTCGGGGTATTAAACAGCGTATAAGCAATCTGACAGGCGACCATATTGGTTTCGTCAGAGTTAGTAACGGCAACCAGCATATCGGCATCTTCGGCACCGGCTTCGCGTAATACACGTGGATGGGAGCCGTGCCCCTGGACGACGCGCAGGTCAAACTTGTCCTGCAACTGGCGTAGACGACCGGTGTCGGTATCGACCACGGTGATATCGTTATTTTCACCCACCAGGTTTTCAGCCAGTGTTCCGCCAACTTGCCCTGCGCCAAGAATAATTATTTTCATCGATTTCTCTGCTCGATCTGCGACGGCCGTGGCCGAAAGTTGAGAACGCCCGCGGGCGCTCCCTGAACAGTTATATTTTAATCAGCTTAGCGTAAAAGAAACCATCGCCATCCTCAGGATGAGGCAGATTCTGTTTACCTGGTGATTGTGTGTCACCGGTTTCAACCAGCTTGGCATCGCCGTGACGTTGCAGGAACGCGGCTATCTGCTCGCTATTTTCCTGCGGCAGAATAGAGCAGGTTGCATAAACCATTACGCCGCCGGGTTTCAGACGTGGCCAGATAGCTTCCAGAATTTCATTCTGTAAAGCAGCCAGTTCGGCGATATCGCTGTCACGACGCAGCCATTTGATATCCGGGTGGCGGCGAATAACGCCGGTGGCGGAGCAAGGGGCATCCAACAGGATACGATCGAACTGTTGGTCACCGCACCACTCTTGCGGGGTACGGCCATCACCCTGGCGAACTTCTGCATGTTGGCGCAGGCGCTTCAGGTTTTCTTTCACCCGGCTTAAACGCTGTTCGTCGATATCCACTGCCAGCACATGAGCTTTGGGCGCGGCTTCCAGAATATGGGTTGTTTTGCCGCCGGGGGCTGCACAAAGATCGAGGATCTGCTCACCGTCTTGCGGATCCAGCAGATCAACGCAACCTTGAGCGGAGGCGTCCTGTACCGTTACCCAGCCATCGGAGAAACCGGGCAAGTCCGTTACCGGGCATGGAGCCAGCAAGCGAACTGCGTCGCGATACTCCGCATGAGGCTCGGCGGTAATACCGGCCTGCTGCATAAGCTGCAGATAATCTTCACGGGTATGGTGCAGACGGTTGACGCGCAGCCACATTGGCGGCTTTTGATTATTGGCATCAACGATCTGTTCCCACTGTGCCGGATAAGCCAGTTTGATGCGTTTAAGCAACCAGCTAGGGTGCAGATAGCGGCTTTCGTTATTGGCTGCACGTGCCAGCAGTTCTTCTTGCTGGCGTTGGAACTGGCGCAGTACACCGTTAATCAATCCTTTCAGCTGTGGGCGCTTCAAGGCGACCGCGCCTTCAACCGTTTCGGCTAACACTGCGTGCGGTGGAATACGGGTATACAGCAACTGATACAGGCCAACCATCAGCAAATAGTGCAGTGGGCGCTGTTTGCCGGTCATAGGCTTTGCCATCAACTGCTGAATGCACCATTCGAGCTGCGGCAGCACCCGCAGCGTACCAAAGCAGAGTTCCTGCAATAGCCCACGGTCTTTGTCAGAAATATTCTTTTGTAATGTGGGCAAAATGGTGCTGAGCGACTGCCCTTGATCCAGTACCTGGCCGATGGCCTTGGCAGCAATGCTTCGGAGATTGTAATTGTTTTTCATAGGCTAAGGCGGATTACGATCGGCATTAAGAAACGAACAGCCCGGCAACAATGGCCGGGCAGTGGGAGTGGCTTATAACCGGTTGCCCGGCGTGAACCATTCGCGGCGAGAATTCAGTAAATCTTGTGCCGACATCGGTTTTTTACCGGCAGGCTGGAGCTGCGTGAGGTTGAGAATACCTTGCGCGGTAGCAACCTGAATGCCGTGCTTGTCGGCGTGTACGATAGTACCCGGTTCTGTGTTGGCAGTTTCCGCCAGCACGGTTGCCTGCCAGACTTTCACCGGCTGATCGTCGATGGTGAAATAGCTGATTGGCCAAGGATTGAAAGCACGAATACAGCGTTCCAACTGTTCGGCGGAAAGGCTCCAGTCCAGGCGTGCCTCTTCCTTGCTCAGCTTTTCTGCGTAGGTCACCAGCGCCTCGTCTTGAACTTCGCGCTGTACCGTACCCGCCGCCAATTGCTGCAAGGTGATCAGCAGCCCTTGTGGCCCCAGCTCTGCCAGCTTGTTGTATAGACTGGCGCTGGTATCCGTGGATTCGATCGAGCAAGCGATCTTGTGCATCATGTCGCCGGTATCGAGACCCACGTCCATTTGCATGATAGTTACGCCAGTTTCGCTATCGCCAGCCCACAAAGCGCGTTGGATCGGTGCCGCACCGCGCCAGCGTGGCAGCAAAGAGCCATGAACGTTGATGCAGCCCAGGCGCGGCATATCCAGCACGGCTTTCGGCAGGATCAGGCCGTAGGCTACCACCACCATCACGTCCGCATTCAGGTCGGCAACCAGGTGCTGATTCTCTTGTGGGCGCAGTGACTTAGGCTGGAAAATGGGGATTTGATGCTGTTCGGCCAGCACCTTGACCGGGCTTGGCGTCAGTTTGTTACCGCGGCCTGCGGGGCGATCGGGCTGGGTGAAGACGCCGACCACCTGGTGCCCAGATGACAACAGCGCGTCTAGGTGACGCGCTGCAAAGTCTGGGGTTCCGGCAAAAATAATCCGTAAAGAGTCAGACACGTTGATTTCCTGATCGGTTAGGCGCGAGCTTCAAGCTTGGCCATTTTTTCCAGTTTCTGACGGATACGTTGGCGTTTCAACGGCGACAGGTAATCGACAAACAGTTTGCCAACCAGATGATCCATTTCATGCTGGATACAGATTGCCAGCAGGTCATCGGCTTCAAGCTCAAAAGGTTGTCCTTCACGATTGAGGGCGCGGATCTTCACTTTCTCTGCGCGTGGCACCAAGGCGCGTTGCTCAGGGATGGAAAGGCAGCCTTCTTCGATACCGGTTTCACCGCTTTTTTCCAGCAGTTCCGGGTTGATCAACACCAGGCGTTGATCGCGGTTTTCAGAAACGTCGATGACGATAATGCGCTGATGAATATCGACCTGAGTCGCAGCCAGGCCAATGCCTTCCTCTGCGTACATGGTTTCAAACATATCATCCACGATGCGCTGGACATCTGCATTGACTTCTTTTACCGGGGCCGCAATTTTGCGTAGCCGCTCGTCTGGGAAATGTAATACCTGCAAGACTGACATATATCTTAAGATCTGTATCCGAGTGATGAACAGTGATTAGCTTCTATTCTAGACATTTCTTGGCCTGATTGACAGCATCCCAGACCAATTGCACGAATTGGTAATCCCCTAATTGCAGCGAGGGAATGCTCCATGCGGCCAGAAGAAATCGCTCTACGTATGCATGCGGTGACAAAGATCGACGCACTGCAAGCCAGCCAGATTACCGATCGCCTGATTGCCGAAGGCGGCGATCCTTATCGATTGCTCAAGCCCCTGGGGCTGAATGACCAGCAGCAAAAACAGTTTCGGCGGGGGCATGGGCAGTATCTCAAGGCAACGCTCAAGTGGCTGGAGCAGCCGGGCAATCATATGGTGCGATACGGTGAGCCAGCGTTTCCCGAACTCTTGGCGCATATCGATGACGCGCCGTTATTACTGATGGTGCAGGGCGATGTAGGGGCTTTGCAACTACCGCAAATTGCCATGGTGGGTAGCCGCCAGTTCAGCCACTATGGCGAGCAGTGGGGCAGTTACTTTGCCAGCGGGTTGGTGCATTGCGGTTTCGCCATCACCAGCGGTTTGGCTATTGGTATTGATGGGATCTGTCACCGTGCTACCTTGGAGGCTGAAGGGGTTACCATTGCGGTATTGGGCAGTGGGCTGGCAAATATCTACCCACGCCGCCATCGCCGGCTGGCAGAGCAAATCATTGAACAGGGCGGAGCGGTGATTTCCGAGCATCTGGCTACCGATTTGCCGCTGGCGGCTCATTTCCCGCGTCGTAACCGTATTATCAGTGGGTTAAGTGCGGGCGTGGTGGTCATAGAGGCTTCATTGCGTAGCGGGTCGCTGATCACCGCGCGCTACGCGTTGGAACAGGGGCGTGAAGTGTTTGCCCTGCCGGGGGCGTTGGGTAACCCGATGAGCGAGGGAACTCATTGGCTGATCCAGCAGGGGGCCAGCCTGGTCACAGGCCCAAAAGATATCGCAGAACAGCTGGGAAGTGGGCTGCAATGGCTGTCCGTGAGCGAAAATACAACTATTTCTGCATCAGAGGCCGAAGTTGAATTGCCATTTGCCGATGTGTTGGCTAACGTAGGAGATGAGGTGACACCTGTTGACGTCGTCGCTGAACGTGCCGGCCAACCTGTGCCAGAGGTAGTAATCAAATTACTCGATCTGGAGTTAGCAGGTTGGATCGCAGCTGTACCCGGCGGCTATGTCCGAATAAGGAGGGCATGCCATGTTCGACGTACTCATGTATTTGTTTGAGACCTATATCCACAATGAGCCAGAGATGCACGTTGATCAGGATACCTTGACCGACGATCTTACCGAAGCAGGATTTGATCGTGATGATATCTTCAACGCGTTGAATTGGCTCGAAAAGCTTGCAGACCTCCAGGAAGGCGAGAATGCCCCTTATTTTATGGATGCCGATCCGCTGGCTATGCGGATCTACACCGAAGAAGAGAGTGTGCGTTTAGATGCCGGTTGCCGTGGTTTTCTCCTGTTCCTAGAACAGATCCAGGTATTGAACCTCGAAACCCGTGAAATGGTTATCGATCGTGTTATGGCTTTGGATAATACGGAATTTGATCTCGAAGATCTGAAATGGGTAGTGCTGATGGTGTTGTTCAATATCCCCGGATATGAGAGCGCCTATCAGCAGATGGAAGAACTGTTGTTTGAAGTAAACGAAGGTTACCTGCACTGAGTAGGTAACAGGCATAGAAGACGTTATGACAAAACCAGCGATTTTTGCCGCGAGGCAAAATGAACCCTGTCCGGAATGCGGGGCCGAGTTGGTGATCCGCAGTGGTCGCCACGGCCCCTTCCTCGGCTGTTCTCAATATCCGCAGTGCGAGTATATCCGGCCTTTAAAAGCGCAAGCGGATGGCCATATTGTCAAAGTGCTGGAGGGCCAGCAATGCCCGAAATGCCAGGCAACGCTGGTGTTGCGCCAGGGGCGTTATGGCATGTTTATCGGTTGCAGCCACTATCCCGACTGCGATCATACCGAAGTGATCGACAAACCGGATGAAACCAGCATCGCCTGCCCTCAGTGTGGTCAAGGTCAACTGCTGCAGCGCAAATCTCGCTTTGGCAAGGTGTTCCATTCCTGCGATCGCTACCCGGAATGTCAGTTTGTGCTCAATTTTAAACCCGTCGCCGGTGAGTGTGCTTACTGCCACTATCCATTACTGATGGAAAAGCGCACGGCAAAAGGCCCAACGCTTTGCTGTGCCAGTAAACTGTGCGGAAAACCCGTCGCTATCTCAGAATAATCAAGCTATGAACCCAGAACAAACTTCCGCATTCGCGCCTATTATTGCCGCGCTGGAAAACCAGCAGGTAATCGCTTATCCAACAGAAGCGGTATTCGGTCTGGGGTGTGACCCAGATAGCGAACAGGCCGTCAAACAGCTGTTGGCCTTGAAACAACGTCCGTGGGAAAAAGGCTTGATCCTGATCGCTGCCGATTATGCCCAGCTAGCGCCTTATATTGATGATGGCGTATTGAATGAGCAGCAGCGTGCCACGATCTTTGCCAGCTGGCCTGGCCCGGTAACCTGGGTGATCCCGGCAAAACCGCAAACGCCAGCCTTGCTGACTGGCCGCTTTAGTTCGTTGGCCGTGCGCGTTAGCGATCATCCCTTGGTGCAACAGCTGTGCCGTCAGTTCGGCAAGCCGTTGGTGTCAACCAGTGCCAACTTAAGCGGTGAAGAGCCGTGCCGCACCGTGGCTGAAGTGCAGCAGCAGTTTGGTGACGCTTTCCCAGTGCTGTCAGGTAACGTGGGTGGCCGGTTAAACCCTTCTGAAATCAGAGATGCTTTGACCGGTGAGCTGATCCGTCAGGGCTAGAGGCTAGATCTATGGAGAAGTTCGCGGTATTCGGCAATCCGATTGCTCACAGTAAGTCCCCCCGCATCCACGCGCTATTTGCGCAGCAAACCGGGATCGAACATCCCTATGGCACCATGCTGGCTCCGTTGGACGGATTTGTACCTACCCTGCAACGGTTTATTGCTGCTGGTGGCCAAGGGGCCAACGTCACCGTTCCTTTTAAGGAATGTGCCTATGAGGCAGCAAGCGAACTTAGCGAAAGGGCGGCAATGGCCGGTGCGGTGAATACGCTAAAGGTATTGCCTGATGGAAAGCTGCTGGGGGATAACACCGACGGTATAGGTTTGCTGTCGGATCTTGAACGCCAGCGGTTGATTCGGCCAGATGACCGCGTGTTGTTGGTGGGGGCGGGCGGTGCTGCGCGCGGCGTGATCCTGCCGCTGCTCTCCTTTGGCTGTGAAGTAGTGTTGACTAACCGCACCTTCAGCCGCGCCGAGGAGTTGGCAGCGGCGTTCCGGCATCTAGGTGAGATTGCCGCCTTGCCGCTGGATCGGCTGGATCAGCAGCATTTTGATTTAGTGATCAATGCGACGGCTTCAGGATTCAAGGGGGAGATCCCCGCACTGCCTGACAGCATTATCCACAGCACGACCCGGTGCTATGACATGTTCTACCAACAGGGTGGCACCCCATTCCTGGCTTGGGCGCAGCAGTTGGGGGCGCAACATTATGCGGACGGTTTAGGTATGCTGGTGGGGCAGGCTGCCCATGCTTTCTTTTTATGGCATGGCGTGATGCCGGAGATCGAACCGGTATTGCAGCAATTACGTCAGGAAATGGCGGGGTGAGGGTTGCCCCGCTCTGGCAAGCAGGGCGGGCAGTCAGAAATCTTCGCTAAGGTATTCGTCTTTCCAACGTACATAGTTATTGGCCGAATAACGTAACCCTTCCAGTTCCGCCGGAGTCAAGGCTCTAACCCGGCGCGCAGGGCTGCCTACATATAAGTAGCCACTTTCCAGATGCTTGCCGGGTGCGACCAGGCTACCAGCACCAATCATCACATCATCTTCTATTACGGCACCGTCGAGCAGAATTGAGCCCATCCCCACCAAAACGCGATTACCGATGGTACAGCCATGCAACATGGCTTTATGCCCCACGGTGACATCCTCGCCGATCAATAAAGGGTAACCCGCCGGATTGTAATCGGATTGATGGGTGACATGCAGAATGCTGCCATCCTGGATATTACTGCGTGCGCCGATCTTTACCGCGTTGACATCACCGCGGATGGCAACCAAGGGCCAAACGCTGACGTCATCAGCCAGATCAACGTTGCCGATCACTACGCTGGAAGGATCGATCATGACGCGTTGGCCAATTTGAGGGGAATAATGAAGATAAGGACGCACTGAATTGGACATGGGATTGCCTCGTATAAGGATCTTATTACCGGCAATACTAGACTTTGACGGTGGAATTACAACCAGTTAACACGGAGGATCGTCGGTAAAATGGCCTTGATCGGGCAAGATCCGTGCGAAAGGGCGGAAAAGTGCGCAGTCGGTAAGAAAAGATCTAAAAAGGGGTTGTGGAAAAAAATGGGATCCCTATAATGCGCCTCCATCGACACGGAACATGTGAACAACTTCACAGAGTCTCCGGGGGTCGCAGAGAAAAAAACCTGAAATTAAGGTTGACTCTGAAAGAGGAAAGCGTAATATACGCCACCTCGAGTTAGCAAGCGAAAGCGCGTAACTCACTGCTCTTTAACAATTTATCAGACAATCTGTGTGGGCACTCACAAGACGATATCCAGCTACTTCGGTAGCAAAAAAATATCAAGTCTTGAAGAGTGACCAAGCAGTAATTCATGCGAATGAATTATTACGAAAGTTAATTTTCGAGCATCGCTTCACGAGTTGAAGCAAATCAAGCTTTTAATTGAAGAGTTTGATCATGGCTCAGATTGAACGCTGGCGGCAGGCCTAACACATGCAAGTCGAGCGGTAGCACAAGGAGCTTGCTCCTGGGTGACGAGCGGCGGACGGGTGAGTAATGTCTGGGAAACTGCCCGATGGAGGGGGATAACTACTGGAAACGGTAGCTAATACCGCATAACGTCTTCGGACCAAAGTGGGGGACCTTCGGGCCTCACACCATCGGATGTGCCCAGATGGGATTAGCTAGTAGGTGAGGTAATGGCTCACCTAGGCGACGATCCCTAGCTGGTCTGAGAGGATGACCAGCCACACTGGAACTGAGACACGGTCCAGACTCCTACGGGAGGCAGCAGTGGGGAATATTGCACAATGGGCGCAAGCCTGATGCAGCCATGCCGCGTGTGTGAAGAAGGCCTTCGGGTTGTAAAGCACTTTCAGCGAGGAGGAAGGGTTCGGTGTTAATAGCACCGTTCATTGACGTTACTCGCAGAAGAAGCACCGGCTAACTCCGTGCCAGCAGCCGCGGTAATACGGAGGGTGCAAGCGTTAATCGGAATTACTGGGCGTAAAGCGCACGCAGGCGGTTTGTTAAGTCAGATGTGAAATCCCCGAGCTTAACTTGGGAACTGCATTTGAAACTGGCAAGCTAGAGTCTTGTAGAGGGGGGTAGAATTCCAGGTGTAGCGGTGAAATGCGTAGAGATCTGGAGGAATACCGGTGGCGAAGGCGGCCCCCTGGACAAAGACTGACGCTCAGGTGCGAAAGCGTGGGGAGCAAACAGGATTAGATACCCTGGTAGTCCACGCTGTAAACGATGTCGACTTGGAGGTTGTGCCCTTGAGGCGTGGCTTCCGGAGCTAACGCGTTAAGTCGACCGCCTGGGGAGTACGGCCGCAAGGTTAAAACTCAAATGAATTGACGGGGGCCCGCACAAGCGGTGGAGCATGTGGTTTAATTCGATGCAACGCGAAGAACCTTACCTACTCTTGACATCCACAGAACTTTCCAGAGATGGATTGGTGCCTTCGGGAACTGTGAGACAGGTGCTGCATGGCTGTCGTCAGCTCGTGTTGTGAAATGTTGGGTTAAGTCCCGCAACGAGCGCAACCCTTATCCTTTGTTGCCAGCGCGTAATGGCGGGAACTCAAAGGAGACTGCCGGTGATAAACCGGAGGAAGGTGGGGATGACGTCAAGTCATCATGGCCCTTACGAGTAGGGCTACACACGTGCTACAATGGCATATACAAAGAGAAGCGAACTCGCGAGAGCAAGCGGACCTCATAAAGTATGTCGTAGTCCGGATCGGAGTCTGCAACTCGACTCCGTGAAGTCGGAATCGCTAGTAATCGTAGATCAGAATGCTACGGTGAATACGTTCCCGGGCCTTGTACACACCGCCCGTCACACCATGGGAGTGGGTTGCAAAAGAAGTAGGTAGCTTAACCTTCGGGAGGGCGCTTACCACTTTGTGATTCATGACTGGGGTGAAGTCGTAACAAGGTAACCGTAGGGGAACCTGCGGTTGGATCACCTCCTTACCTAAAGATATGCAGTTGAGTGCAGTGTCCACACAGATTGTCTGATGAAAAGTAATGAGCAAAGCGCTACCTGTTGATGTAATGAGTCTTCTGGACTCATGCTGATACGAACCGATTAAGAAGTTTTATTTAATCGGATTTTCGTGTCCCCATCGTCTAGAGGCCTAGGACACTGCCCTTTCACGGCTGTAACAGGGGTTCGAATCCCCTTGGGGACGCCATCCGATAATGAGTGAAAGACATTATCACCGGTCATTCGTGACTGATTATCTTAAAGATGACTCTTGCGAGTCGTGTTTAAGATATTGCTCTTTAACAATCTGGAACAAGCTGAAAATTGAAACATGACAGCTGAAACTTATCCCTCCGTAGAAATATTGGGGTAAGGATTAACCTGTCATAGAGTCTCTCAAATAAACAGCGCGACAGTGTCTCTGTTTACAGAAACACCTTCGGGTTGTGAGGTTAAGTGACTAAGCGTACACGGTGGATGCCTAGGCAGTCAGAGGCGATGAAGGGCGTGCTAATCTGCGAAAAGTGTCGGTAAGGTGATATGAACCGTTATAACCGGCAATACCCGAATGGGGAAACCCAGTGTGTTTCGACACACTATCGTA
The DNA here is from genome assembly GCF_003668775.1 of Serratia sp. 3ACOL1. Lineage (NCBI taxonomy): Bacteria > Pseudomonadati > Pseudomonadota > Gammaproteobacteria > Enterobacterales > Yersiniaceae > Serratia > Serratia sp. 3ACOL1. The sequence continues at coordinate 4,938,749 of NZ_CP033055.1, forward strand.
TGGTGAATACATAGCCATACGAGGCGAACCGGGGGAACTGAAACATCTAAGTACCCCGAGGAAAAGAAATCAACCGAGATTCCCCTAGTAGCGGCGAGCGAACGGGGAACAGCCCAGAACCTGAATCAGTTCTTGTGTTAGTGGAAGCGTCTGGAAAGTCGCGCAGCAAAGGGTGATAGCCCCGTACACTAAAATGCATTAATTGTGAGTTCGATGAGTAGGGCGGGACACGTGACATCCTGTCTGAATATGGGGGGACCATCCTCCAAGGCTAAATACTCCTGACTGACCGATAGTGAACCAGTACCGTGAGGGAAAGGCGAAAAGAACCCCGGCGAGGGGAGTGAAATAGAACCTGAAACCGTGTACGTACAAGCAGTGGGAGCACCTTCGTGGTGTGACTGCGTACCTTTTGTATAATGGGTCAGCGACTTATATTTTGTAGCAAGGTTAACCGTATAGGGGAGCCGTAGGGAAACCGAGTCTTAACTGGGCGAATAGTTGCAAGGTATAGACCCGAAACCCGGTGATCTAGCCATGGGCAGGTTGAAGGTTGGGTAACACTAACTGGAGGACCGAACCGACTAATGTTGAAAAATTAGCGGATGACTTGTGGCTGGGGGTGAAAGGCCAATCAAACCGGGAGATAGCTGGTTCTCCCCGAAAGCTATTTAGGTAGCGCCTCGTGAACTCATCTTCGGGGGTAGAGCACTGTTTCGGCTAGGGGGCCATCCCGGCTTACCAAACCGATGCAAACTCCGAATACCGAAGAATGTTATCACGGGAGACACACGGCGGGTGCTAACGTCCGTCGTGAAGAGGGAAACAACCCAGACCGCCAGCTAAGGTCCCAAAGTCATGGTTAAGTGGGAAACGATGTGGGAAGGCATAGACAGCCAGGATGTTGGCTTAGAAGCAGCCATCATTTAAAGAAAGCGTAATAGCTCACTGGTCGAGTCGGCCTGCGCGGAAGATGTAACGGGGCTAAACCATGCACCGAAGCTGCGGCAGCGACGCTTAGGCGTTGTTGGGTAGGGGAGCGTTCTGTAAGCCGTTGAAGGTGAACTGTGAGGTTTGCTGGAGGTATCAGAAGTGCGAATGCTGACATAAGTAACGATAAAGCGGGTGAAAAACCCGCTCGCCGGAAGACCAAGGGTTCCTGTCCAACGTTAATCGGGGCAGGGTGAGTCGACCCCTAAGGCGAGGCCGAAAGGCGTAGTCGATGGGAAACAGGTTAATATTCCTGTACTCGGTGTTACTGCGAAGGGGGGACGGAGAAGGCTAGGCTAGCCGGGCGACGGTTGTCCCGGTTTAAGCGTGTAGGGGGGTGTTCCTGGTAAATCCGGAACGCTATCAACCCTGAGGCGTGATGACGATGCACTACGGTGCAGAAGTAGTTGATGCCCTGCTTCCAGGAAAAGCCTCTAAGCATCAGGTAACATCAAATCGTACCCCAAACCGACACAGGTGGTCAGGTAGAGAATACCAAGGCGCTTGAGAGAACTCGGGTGAAGGAACTAGGCAAAATGGTGCCGTAACTTCGGGAGAAGGCACGCTGGCGCGTAGGTGAAGAGACTTGCTCTCGGAGCTGAAGCCAGTCGCAGATACCAGCTGGCTGCAACTGTTTAATAAAAACACAGCACTGTGCAAACACGAAAGTGGACGTATACGGTGTGACGCCTGCCCGGTGCTGGAAGGTTAATTGATGGGGTCAGCCGCAAGGCGAAGCTCTTGATCGAAGCCCCAGTAAACGGCGGCCGTAACTATAACGGTCCTAAGGTAGCGAAATTCCTTGTCGGGTAAGTTCCGACCTGCACGAATGGCGTAATGATGGCCAGGCTGTCTCCACCCGAGACTCAGTGAAATTGAACTCGCTGTGAAGATGCAGTGTACCCGCGGCAAGACGGAAAGACCCCGTGAACCTTTACTATAGCTTGACACTGAACATTGAGCCTTGATGTGTAGGATAGGTGGGAGGCTTTGAAGTGTGGACGCCAGTCTGCATGGAGCCAACCTTGAAATACCACCCTTTAATGTTTGATGTTCTAACTCGGCCCCGTAATCCGGGGTGAGGACAGTGTCTGGTGGGTAGTTTGACTGGGGCGGTCTCCTCCCAAAGAGTAACGGAGGAGCACGAAGGTTAGCTAATCACGGTCGGACATCGTGAGGTTAGTGCAAAGGCATAAGCTAGCTTGACTGCGAGAGTGACGGCTCGAGCAGGTACGAAAGTAGGTCTTAGTGATCCGGTGGTTCTGAATGGAAGGGCCATCGCTCAACGGATAAAAGGTACTCCGGGGATAACAGGCTGATACCGCCCAAGAGTTCATATCGACGGCGGTGTTTGGCACCTCGATGTCGGCTCATCACATCCTGGGGCTGAAGTAGGTCCCAAGGGTATGGCTGTTCGCCATTTAAAGTGGTACGCGAGCTGGGTTTAGAACGTCGTGAGACAGTTCGGTCCCTATCTGCCGTGGGCGTTGGAAGATTGAGAGGGGTTGCTCCTAGTACGAGAGGACCGGAGTGAACGCACCACTGGTGTTCGGGTTGTCATGCCAATGGCACTGCCCGGTAGCTAAGTGCGGAAAAGATAAGCGCTGAAAGCATCTAAGCGCGAAACTTGCCTCGAGATGAGTCTTCCCTGGGCCTTTAAGGCCCCTGAAGGAACGTTTAAGACTAAGACGTTGATAGGCTGGGTGTGTAAGTGCAGCGATGCATTGAGCTAACCAGTACTAATGATCCGTGAGGCTTAACCTTACAACACCAAAGGTGTTTTAGAGTAGACGACAATTTTCAGCGACGTTCCGAGATTGGTTCTGGTGGTTACGAAAGTAACGGCCAAGAATGAAACAGAATTTGCCTGGCGGCAATAGCGCGGTGGTCCCACCTGACCCCATGCCGAACTCAGAAGTGAAACGCCGTAGCGCCGATGGTAGTGTGGGGTCTCCCCATGCGAGAGTAGGACACTGCCAGGCATCAATTAAGCCAAGAGGCCATCCGCAAGGATGGCCTTTTTGCTATGCGCAGAAAACAGGAAATAACAGTGAAAACCCCTCACCCCAGCCCTCTCCCAGAGTACCCATCGAGAATATCCTGAACCCCCGTGTTAGGGAGAGGGAGCAGTCCGGCATCGTGGGTGAGCCTGTGCGGCTTCGGCAAGTCGGAACCTTTGATGAACCCATGCCGTTTCGGCAGTGATGCGTAATAAGAAATTTGAAGGGTTACACAGAGAAACCAGCGGACTCGATCGGTTCCCTCTCCCTGTGGGAGAGGGTTAGGGTGAGGGGCGATCACACGATCTGACTCAAATTAACCTGCCGGAAGACCCAGCAGGCTAACTCTTTAAAGCAGGGCCGAGTCAACCTCAGCCCAAATCAACGGCTTAGTGTGCACTCCCCTGCGAAATCCCCAACCCCGTTTGTGAACGTACAAACTGGGAACGGAATTTCACGCGTTCTTGCTGCCCAACCAACGAATTGTCGGTCACAGAGAAGAACCAGGTGCCGATAAAGGCGACCAGCATAGAGAACAACGCTGGATATTCGTAAGGATAAATCGGTTTGGCATGGCCGAGGATTTGCACCCAGATAGTCGGGCCCAGGATCATCAGGATCACTGCGGTTAACAGACCAAGCCACCCGCCGATCATTGCTCCCCGCGTGGTCAGACGTGACCAGTACATGGAAAGAATGATGATTGGGAAGTTACAGCTGGCCGCAATGGAGAATGCCAGCCCCACCATAAAGGCAATGTTCTGCTTCTCAAACAGGATCCCCAGCGCGATAGCTACCACCCCGAGCAATACCACGGTGATTTTGGAGACTTTCAGCTCGTCACGCTCGGTCGCTTTGCCGTTTTTGATGACGCAGGCATAGAGATCGTGAGACACCGCCGAAGCACCTGCCAACGTTAACCCGGCAACCACCGCCAGGATCGTGGCAAATGCCACTGCCGAGATAAAGCCGAGGAAGAAGTTACCCCCCACCGCGTTAGACAGATGCACCGCCGCCATGTTCGTTCCGCCCAGCAATGCCCCACTGGCATCTTTGAAGGCCGGATTGCCACTGACCAGCAGGATCGCGCCGAAACCGATAATAAAGGTCAGGATATAGAAGTAACCGATAAAACCGGTGGCATAGAACACGCTCTTACGCGCTTCTTTGGCATCGCTAACGGTGAAGAAACGCATCAGGATATGTGGCAAACCGGCGGTCCCGAACATCAATGCCAGACCCAGGGAGAGGGCGGATATAGGGTCGGAGACCAGTCCGCCAGGGCTCATGATGGCAAGCCCTTTCGGATGCACCTTCACGGCTTCGGCAAACAGGGTATTGAAGTCAAAGTTGACGGATTTCATCACCATCAGCGCCATAAAGCTGGCACCGGCCAACAGCAGCACGGCCTTGATGATTTGCACCCAGGTGGTAGCCAGCATGCCACCGAACAGGACATACAGCACCATCAATATACCGACCAAGACAACGGCGACGTGGTAATTGAGGCCGAATAGCAGCTGGATCAATTTGCCCGCGCCCACCATCTGGGCGATCAGGTACAGCGCCACCACCACCAGGGAACCACAGGCTGAAAGGGAGCGAATCGGCTTCTGTTTCAGGCGGTAAGAGGCCACGTCGGCGAAGGTATATCGGCCAAGGTTACGTAGCCGCTCGGCAATCAGGAACAATATGATTGGCCAACCAATCAGGAAGCCAATGGAATAAATCAGCCCATCATAGCCGGAGGTATAAACCAGTGCGGAGATACCGAGGAACGATGCCGCAGACATAAAGTCGCCGGCGATAGCCAAGCCATTTTGCAACCCGGTGATGCGCCCGCCAGCGGTATAGTAATCCTGACGAGATCGGGTACGTTTGGAAGCCCAGTAGGTGATGTAAAGGGTGGCACCGACGAACAGCAGGAACATGATGATGGCCTGGATGTTCAGCGGTTGGCGCTGTACTGCACCACCAATGGCATCGGCATGGCTTAGGCCTGGCAGGGCCAACAGTGCGGTAGCTGAAAGTAGGCGCTTCATTGTTGTACCTCGCGCAGGATTTCAGCATTCAGGCGATCGAATTCACCGTTGGCACGATAAACATAGATCCCGGTTAACACGAAAGAAATCACGATCAATCCCACGCCAACCGGGATCCCACGGGTAATGGTTAATCCGGGACCGAGTGGAGTCCCCAGCCACTGAGGATCGAAGGCGATCAGTAAGATAAAGCCAACGTACAGCGCGAGTGTGATCAGTGACAGGAGCCAGGCGAAACGGCTGCGCTTTTGCACCAGCTCCTGAAAGCGCGGGTTTTCTTCAATCCTTTGATAAATATCTTCATTCATCCGAGTTTCTCCAATAGGTATTGAACAAGTACGCCACGCGATACCCTTCCAGCTGGCAAATCGGCGCTCTGCGGGCCGCTTTGACCCATCCCAGCCAAATGTCTGGGATCGGCTTTACTGCAGTTGAAAGCTTTCAGGTATACAGGCCGTTCAGCTGCGCATGGCAGACGAACGGCCGGAGGCAGCGCGGATTAGGATGGAACTTTCATTGATTGTTTCTCTTCCAACAGCTTTTCGACTACGGCCGGATCCGCCAGCGTTGAGGTATCCCCCAGGTTGCTGGTATCACCGGCGGCAATTTTGCGCAGAATACGCCGCATGATTTTGCCAGACCGCGTTTTTGGCAAAGAGTCGGTCCAATGGAGAATGTCAGGCGTGGCAATCGGCCCGATTTCCTTACGCACCCAGTTACGTACTTCGGCATACAGTTCCGGCGTTGGCTCTTCCCCATGATTCAGGGTGATATAGGCATAAATTGCCTGACCCTTGATGTTATGTGGAATACCTACCACCGCAGCCTCGGCAATTTTGGGGTGGGATACCAATGCGGATTCAATTTCGGCCGTGCCCAGACGGTGGCCGGAAACGTTCAGCACGTCATCGACACGGCCGGTGATCCAGTAATAGCCATCTTCGTCACGGCGTGCGCCGTCACCGCTGAAGTACATGCCTTTAAAGGTAGAGAAGTAGGTTTGCTCGAAGCGGTCATGGTCACCGTACAGAGTTCGAGCCTGGCCTGGCCAAGAATCGGTGATCACCAGGTTGCCTTCGCAAGCGCCTTCCTGCGGGGTGCCCATATTGTCGACCAATGCCGGTTGCACACCAAAGAATGGGCGAGTGGCGGAGCCAGCCTTCAGCTCGGTAGCTCCTGGTAGCGGGGTGATCATGAAGCCACCGGTTTCGGTCTGCCACCAGGTATCAACGATCGGGCATTTTGCGTTACCAATCTTGTTGTAATACCACTCCCAGGCCTCTGGGTTGATTGGCTCACCCACGGAACCCATAATGCGCAGCGAATCGCGTTTGGTGCCTTCGATTGCTTTGTCGCCTTCGGCCATCAGGGCGCGGATTGCCGTTGGTGCGGTATACAGGATATTGACCTGATGCTTATCCACTACCTGCGACAGACGGTTTACGCCTGGGTAGTTCGGCACGCCTTCAAACATCAGCGTAATGGCACCGCAGGCCAATGGGCCATATAACAGGTAGCTATGGCCGGTAACCCAGCCCACGTCGGCGGTGCACCAATAGACGTCGCCATCATGGTAATCAAAGACGTATTTGAAGGTCAGCGCGGCGTAAACCAGATAGCCCCCGGTGGTATGTACCACGCCTTTCGGTTTGCCGGTTGAGCCGGAGGTATAGAGGATAAACAGCGGATCTTCCGCGTTCATCTCTTCCGGTGGGCAGTCGGCAGATACGCCTTCGGTCAGCTCATGCCACCAGAGATCGCGCCCTTCTTGCCAGTAGCCCGGCTTGCCGGTGCGTTGGAAGACCACCACGTTGTTGACGCTTTTCACCCCTGGGTTCTTCAGCGCATCATCGACGTTCTTTTTCAGCGGTACCGCGCGGCCAGCACGCAGCCCTTCATCAGCGGTGATCACCAGTTTGGAGTTGGAGTCGATAATACGGCCCGCTACGGCTTCTGGGGAAAAGCCCCCAAAGATCACCGAGTGCACGGCGCCAATGCGCGCACAGGCCAGCATGGCGACGGCGGCCTCAGGCACCATTGGCATATAGATGGCCACCACATCGCCTTTTTTCACCCCGAGCTTTTTCAGTACGTTGGCGAACTGGCAGACATCGTGGTGCAGCTGCTTGTAGGTGACCTTGGCCGATTGGGTCGGGTCGTCACCTTCCCAGATGATGGCGGTTTGGTCGCCGCGTTCGGCCAAGTGGCGGTCCAGGCAGTTTGCCGCCAGGTTAAGGGTACCGTCTTCAAACCAGCGGATGCTGATATGACCAGGATCGAAAGAGGTGTTCTTCACTGAGGTATAGGGCTTGATCCAATCGAGGATCTTGCCGTGCTCGCCCCAGAATGCCGCTGGGTCTTGTACAGACTGTTGATAATATTGCTGGTATTGCTCCGGATTGATCAGGGCACGATCTGCAATTGCAGAAGGAATGGCGTGTTTGTGCAGTTGGCTCATGGTTTTTCTCCTTAGAATTGTTAATGATATGTCAACTGATGGTTAAGTATAGTTTGCCATGACGGTTTGTTTCTTTTTTGGGCGGCAGATCACGCAACGAAGATGTTGATTTGTAATAGTTACTGTCGTAATTGTGTTGTGTAACTGTTTGGTTGACGGTGAAAAGACGGTAATGGGCGTATTTCTGTTAAAAAAGTTTTTAGATAACTAAAAATATTAAGCGCGAGGCATCGGCTTGGTGATGCAGGAAACAATAAGACCGAAGTTATATTTTACAGCTAATCAGACTCTATTAATGACTGCTATAAATACTCAGCATAATTGTTAGCTGTAACCTGTCGACGGGTTATTTTTTTCTGCTTTTATTATGTTGGTTTTTTTGAAAATACAAACAAGATGTTTGGTGAATGATTTCATAGTAATTTATTAGTTTTTCGAATCATATTAAGACTTATCTTAGTATGTTGAAGGTGTTCACATGGGGCTTTTATTTTCTTTTTTTAAACCTTGCGTTAACAATATGGAAACACACTTTTAGACTAAATATGCAAATGCAATGACGAATCACGCACTTTTATTTGGATTAAAAATCGTCCTATCCTATCGGCTATTGTTCCGCCCAAGATAATATTATGTTTTTTAGAACAAGTAATTATGTTGCAGTTCGTTTTTTGTTTGTTGGTTTTTTGCTGGCGAAACGGACAAAGTCGAGATGAAACAAGGCTTGCAGAAGCCCGCCTTCAGATGGTACAGATTTATACTGCGTTACACCAAGGGCAGTTGGCGCAGAGGTTCACAAACATAAGCCTGTAATAAATGATTAAGTATTCCTTCCGGAGCCTAGGTGTGTTTAACACGTTGGCACGGAGTCTTTGAGGACTTTTTGGGTATGAAAAATGTAAAAATCAGCCTGGCCTGGCAAATCCTGATCGCGTTGGTATTGGGTATTATCCTGGGCGCAGTGCTGCATAATCAAACGGAATCGCGTGAGTGGATGGTCAGTAATATATTGAGCCCCGCCGGTGATATCTTTATTCGTTTGATCAAGATGATCGTGGTGCCTATTGTTATTTCCACGCTAATCGTCGGTATTGCCGGTATTGGCGATACCAAAAAGCTGGGCCGTATTGGATTGAAAACCATTATCTATTTTGAAGTGATCACCACCATCGCCATCATCGTGGGTGTGACATTGGCTAATGTTTTTCAACCCGGGCACGGCATCGACATGTCGGCGCTGACCGCGGTCGATATCTCACAGTATGAAAAAACGACGGAACAGGTGCAAAGCGGCTCACATAGCCTGGTTGCCACCATCCTTTCGTTAATTCCTTCTAACGTGTTCTCGTCGATGGTCAAAGGCGACATGCTGCCTATCATCTTCTTCTCGGTGCTGTTTGGCCTGGGCTTGTCTTCCTTGCCGAAAGAGACCAAAGAGCCGCTGCTGAAGGTGTTCAAAGCGGTGGCCGAGAGCATGTTCAAGGTGACCCACATGATCATGCGTTACGCTCCTATTGGGGTGTTTGGTCTGATCTCGGTCACGGTAGCCAACTTCGGTTTCGCTTCGCTCTTGCCATTGGCCAAGCTGGTAGTGCTGGTTTATTTCGCTATCGCCTTTTTTGCCTTGGTGGTTCTGGGGGCCGTTGCGCGGCTGTGTAACCTGCGTATCTGGACGCTGATCCGCATCTTGAAAGAAGAGCTGATCCTGGCTTACTCAACGGCCAGTTCGGAAACCGTGTTGCCGCGCATTATCGAAAAGATGGAGGCCTACGGCGCGCCAAAATCCATCACCAGCTTCGTGGTGCCTACCGGCTACTCTTTCAATCTGGACGGTTCTACGTTGTACCAGAGTATTGCCGCCATCTTTATTGCACAGCTATACGGCATTGAGCTGTCGCTGGGGCAAGAGATCATTCTGGTGCTGACGCTGATGGTGACTTCAAAAGGGATTGCCGGAGTGCCGGGTGTCTCCTTTGTGGTGCTGTTGGCGACCTTGGGCAGCGTGGGTATTCCGCTGGAAGGTTTGGCGTTTATCGCCGGCGTTGACCGTATCCTCGATATGGCGCGTACGGCTCTGAACGTGGTGGGCAATGCGCTGGCGGTGTTGGTGATTGCCAAATGGGAACATCAGTTCGACCGTAAAAAGTCGTTGGCCTACGAGCAGGAGTTCCTGGCCAGTAAAGTGACCCCTGCCAATCAGGCGTAAGTCGCTCCATCTCTTTATCTCAAAACCCGCCGCTGGCGGGTTTTTTTATTGAATGATGGCCAAATTGTTCCAATACTAGCGCTCTCTGTAAGGCCTGCTCAGGATGAGGTTTGCCCAATGAAAAGATATGCGCTGTTGCTGGTATTGTTATCCCCCTATGTTCAAGGGCAGACGCTGGATGCCAACGATCCGCTACGGCGTGTCATTCTGGATCAGATGCGTGCCAATATCGGCTATCCCGCCGATATCCAGTTTGTGGTTAAACAGCTGAGCGTTTCCGGCTCGCAGGCGTATTTCTGCGCCACCGCCAAAACTAATGATGGCAGCGGTAGCGCCAAAATTAACGGCAAGACGGTGGTCTACGATCGGGAACTGCAGCAGTCAGCGGAAGGTTTCTGGACGACGGTGCGCAATTTTGACTCTTATGTCGATTCACCGGCGCAGGCCCAATGCCATAGCACTATTCAAGATGAGCCGGCTGCGAGCGGGTGCCAAAACGTCGGGTTCTATGATGCCGAACGTAAGCCGTTGCTGGACGCGGTCCGACGCAGTTATCAAGGGGCTATTGCCCAACCCAGATTTGTGGTTTCTCACCTGTGCACAACCGGCAAGATGGCGTATTTCTGCGGGCGGCTGGAAGGGGAAGAGAGCCAGGATCGGCAAGGGATGAATTACTACGATGCCATTATGGCCAAAGATGCCAAGGCAGAGTGGCAGGCGCTGATGGTTGAGAGCAAGACCGTGGAGAAGTGCAACTTCAGTGGGCCAGCCTCGGCGATCACCGAACAAAAGCTGTTGGCGGCGGTGAAGCAGCCACTCCTCTCGGCAGCTCCTCAGGAGATCGATGACAGCCTCAAGGTTGAGATGCTCACTCAGTTCCAGCTATTCCAACAGGCGATCAAGACGGCGGATATGGCCTATTTAAAGGCGCATATTCTCTTCCCGCTTGAGAACGTCGCTGATACCTTCCTGGCAGGAACGCCTGATGAACATCAACAAAGCATAACCCCAGCACTGTTCGACCACTATGCGCAGCAAGTCAGGAATGGTTTGAAGGAAATACCGCTGCTGGGTGTCAACCTCACTAAAAAGCAGGTAATTGATTTCCGGGTGAACTCATTAACTCCGTTGGAACAGGCCAGAAAATACTTCCCAGCCGAGGAGGACGGGCAGTTCTATTACCATGATGGGACGAAGAGAGTACTGATTGAAGGCACCTGCGATTCGGTCGGTTCGGGTGATTTTGAGGACGGAACGCTTGCCGTATTTATCGGCACTGGTTCCAACCTGCTGATCCCTGGGCTGTCAGAAGTTTGTGAAGGTGGAATGCGTGTAGAGTTTACTCTGCAACAAGGCACGTTAATGCTGACCAGAATTGATTTTGTCGGTTAAGCCGCTTACCAACCTAATCAATCTCTCACTTGCGCTGCATGAACTTACGCAGCGCTATCATGCCGGTCATCAAGATGGCTCCAGGCAACCAAACCCACAGTAATTCCGACATGATCACCGCATGCCCAGCAGGAGTCAGGTATTTCTCGAGGCTAAACGGCGCTACGCGGATCACCTGCCAGGGCGCAAAGAAACGCTCGTCACTCCATGGCCACAGCCAGCCGACGCCTTTGCCTCCGGTGGTCACCGAATCCAGCAAACTGTGGGATAACAGCGAGATAAACAGGAACAACCAGGTCTTGACGGGGTTAGCCTTGAACCAGCGGTAGAACAGCAGTGCCAAGCTAGGCATCAGGAGTGCAAACAGCAGTGAATGCGTGAAACCGCGATGGCCGAACTGATTGCCGTAAGCCACGCCAAATTTAAATGCCAGCACGTCGGCATCCGGCAGCATAGACAGTACCACGCCCGCGAGCAGCAAGCGGGGCGGTATGATTTTTTGGCCCAGCCCTAAACCGAGACATAACGGCACCGCGGCGTGGGTAACGATCGTCGGCATAACTCTCTTCCATGATGAGGGGTAACACTGTGCTTATTATGGCATAGCCATATCCGGCCGATCGCCACTTCGCTGCACCATCGAAATAATGATGCCGAATAACTCTTCCTTAGCCTGGGCTGCCGTAATCGCGCCACAGCTGGTGGCGTAGGATAGCCCTTCTGCAGAGCCGAGCATACCCCATAGCGCGGCGTCTTGAAGCTGGTTATCGCAGCAGAAGGGGGCAAAGATCTGGCGGCATTTCTCAATGAACACCACTGCGTAATCATTCCTGATTTTCTCAAGCTCGGGCGTACCGGCTAGTGCAGCCATGACGCTAGGCATCTCACGGCCTTGCAGCAGCACGCACTCAATGTAGGAAGTGGCAATCACCGAGGCCAAGGCCGCCAGCTCTGGTTGGGTATTTTGGATAGCTTCATCCATCCGCTCGGTCTGACGATAATCAAACTCTTGATACAGCGCGGCAAACAGGCCCGAACGGTTGGTGAAGTGGTCATACACGACCGGCTTGGTGACGCCCGAGCGTTCAGCCAGATGGCCGAGCGTTAGCGCTTCGGTGCCTTCTTGATGAATGATTTCCCATGCGGTTGCCAGCAACTGCTGATAACGCTCTTCTCTCGATAGCCGAACTCGCGAATGTGGTTTGGAGACCATAGCCATATTTACCCGTTGACAGAGTTATATACTAAAGGTAACTTACCGATGGTAACTTACTGTTGGTATATAGAGTACGTTTTATACCTCGCCCTGACAATAGGAGCCACCCCAATGCACGCACTCATCGTTGTTTCCCATCCTCTCGATACGTCATTAACCCATGGCGTTGCAGCCGCTATTGCCGAAGGGATAACGGCTGCCAATCCTGCCCATACGTTTGAAATTGCCGATCTCACCCAGGAAGGTTTCGACCCGGTGTACGGTGGCGCAGATATCGCCGCATTTTTAAAAACGGCCACCGTTCCCGCGGATATTCTGGCAGAACAGAAGCGTATCGATGGTGCGGATGCCTTGGTTCTGGTGTTCCCAATCTACTGGTGGAGCATGCCTGCCTTGCTTAAGGGCTGGGTAGACCGCGTGTTTTCTAATGGTTGGGCTTATGAAGAGACTGTAGATGGGGCGGTGGTCAAAAAACTGGGGCATTTACCGGTGCATTTGGTTGCTCTTGGTGCGGCAAGCAAGGGCGTTTATGACCGTCACGGCTTTACCGATGCCTTTAACGCGCAGATAACGCACGGTATTTTTGATTATTGTGGTGCTCAGGTGGCGACTAACGAAATGTTATTGCTGCCAAAACTGGGGGAGCCAAAGGCTTACCTCGATGCAGCGCGTCAGATCGGGCGCACTGTTTTTCAACCCGCTTACGCCGAGTAGTCCGTTGAGGAGGGAGCGCAATAAAGCTTCAAGAAATCAGTTGCGAGCGCTCCTCACCTTAGGTTGTATTATCCCGTTATTTTCCCCCCACTAAAGACTCTCGATCAAATCCCCCAACGTTATCATCAACATCATCGGATCGAGGGGGGAAGGTTCAAATCCCACTCGTAGATAGAACTCTCTGGCCTCAACGGATAGCGCATGCACCAGCATTCCGCGAATGCCAATAGTTTCAGCAACCTGGATGACCCGTAAACCTGCATCACGCACTAATGCACGCCCAACCCCCTGCCCATGTAACGCTTGATCCACCGCTAGCCGTCCCAATATCACCACCGGTATAGGGTCGGGCATATTGCGGCGAAAACGGCCAGGGGCTGCATTAGTCATGATGGCGCTGGATGCCAGCGAGTAATAGGCCATCACTTTCATGTCATCACAGCAAACGAAGGTACGAGATGCACCCGTTAACTGGTTTTTTATCGCCCTCTGCTTCAGCCAATTATCCATGCTTTCCACGCCACAGCAGAAAGCTGTTCTGACGTGCTCGGCACGGAGAGGCTGAGGGGAGGAGATCACTTTTTTTGATCCCACGGTGCAACAGAACGCATGGTCTTGCGTAATGCAGCATTGGGTGCAGGAGCTTGATCCAAACGTGTCAGGAACTCTTGGTAGGCTTCGGGATCGACCATGATAATACGCTGTTCAATCAGTGCCTCTTCAGCGGCAGCACGAGCGGCATCCAGCACGAAATCGGTGCGGTTTTTTCCTCTGGCTTTCGCGGCACGATCGATAAGCTCACGCTCAGCGGTTTTGATCCGCAGATTTAATGTCTCACGCCTTACGGGAACACTATTAGCTGCCGACATGGTGAAGTCCTCAATGTATTACTGGATACTAAGTATACAGATACGTAACGTTAATGTCATTACACACCTATCGCCGAGCAACTTGTTGGAGAACACTGAAAAAGTGTGGCTCCCAAATCTCTGAAGGCCAATTAACCCAGAACAGCAGCTAAATTAGCCGCTTGGTCAGTGATATTGTCGGTTCCCATTGCTACGTTCACAATTCTGAGCTTGCAGAGGCACCGTTGCTACCAACATATTTTTACCAGCCGCAAACGAACAGGTTGGAGTGCCCCCCGCTGGCTAAACAACTGATGGATGAAGTCAAAGCGGCGTGTTTAAAACTTCTCTCTGATGAGAATTGATACTACGGAAGTTTGTTCCTCGGTGCTGGCTATCCAAGAAGATGCGACCTAATTTGATCGCACCTTCCTTAACCAGACAGAGTCTTTATAGCGGGAAACGTAATATGGCGTTAAGATCGGCACCGGAAGGTAAATCGTCGCTGCGTACTGCTAAAACTCTTGCTCCGGTAGCCATCGCTCTTTTGGCAATCTCATCTATTAAATCGTAGGCGTCATCCTCATCGTTGTCACTGAAAGTGATTAATCCCTGTTCATCAATGGTGCCTTTCAGCTTGCAGTCGAGGTTAATCAGTAACAAATCAATGGCGCCGAACGTGGCTGCTCTTGCCGCATCTGAAAGATCCTGAGTGACCCGGCGTTCTCCTAGGCGCGTTTCGAAGCGCGAGGCTAACGCGTTCAATTGCTCCTGATAATAGATATCCATTAATGGCCGCACCAACGTTACCAATTCAGAAGTACCAAGGTGCTCTGCATTTTTGAAAAGCGTTTCATCTGCCAGGTTGGCCAACGAGTTTGTTGAACGGTAGATCGAGGCCAGAGGCTCGGTACTGACAAGGATAAGCGGAGAATCATGTCTGGCAAACAGTGGACGTAACGCCTGGTCAATTTTGCGAGTATATTGCGCCAGCCGCACTTTATGATGTGTCGCGCCATGGTGGTGGTCATTCAATGCTGCATCCCCCATGGCATCCTTCATGGCGGTGGGCATCTCTGGCACTGTCATCTCTTCTGCGGGAGCATCAGCAAAAAATTCGATCAGGCGCGTCTGGTTTTCAGAGAGTGCAAGGATGTAGGCCGAATGTGGGAAGGTTAACGCACGTAGTAATGGTTTAAGGTAGAAACGTTTGCCCACTTCAAGTCGATTGGACAGCTCATTGGCCAGCCGGTAAGTTCGTATACTGTCTGGTGTTGCAAGCACCGCCAGGCTGCGTGCATGCAGGTCCCAAAATGACTCATCTTCCAGCACAGAGCGAAGCTGTTCTTCCAACAAGGCAACACGGCGTTTATCCAGGCCGCTGTCTGCAACCTGCAGCAGAGCCTCCTTGATGAAGTTACCAAGTTGAATTTTACTGGCCTCTAAGTGCTGGCGTAGAGGCGAGGTTTCAAGATAAATCGAGATACAAGCATCCGCATGAATATCAGCTAAATAGGAATATTCTTCACGGCTAGGGATATCAACATAAAGCATGTGCACCTCGCAAAATGACAATATTATTTAGGTGGTACGGCTTCTTTGGGGTCTTTCCGCTAACATCTGTGGTGAGAGCCTTAAGCAGACAAACAGCCCGTACCTTAACAATAGTTGCTTCCTTGATGACCGGGGGACAATCAGGTGTTTTTTTATGCTGTTTTAATGAGGTACTCGTAAGACCTACATCGCCTGAGCCGGCAAAGCCCAGCACAGTAGCTTAACGAGTGTTGGATGCAGTCTGAAACAGGCTTAAAGCTAGGAAGGTCGGAAAAGTTTGCGTGAAGATAGCAAAGCGATGCTTTTGCAGGCCATTGGCACTAACGTGTCTAGCCCCTTTCCGGGAGCGCGATCTTTGGCCTCAAGCTCTTTTGCATACAGGCGCCCCAGTAACCCGGTATCCCACATCATAATGGCCAGCCCCCCAAGGCCAAGTGAACGAACAAAAATCAATCTCCAGATGGCGATGTCTACAGCGAGCAGGTTACTCGTTGTATCCGATGAACTGATGGGAACTCCTAGGATTCAGGGTTATATCCCTATGTAGTAAACAGCTTGAATTTAGCAGATAGAGCTTAACTCGACCTTTCGTTCTCTTGATTACAAGGCGCTTGACACAAAGGTATTACGAAATGCTCGCTATAATTATTTGTGATCATTGGTTTTTTTTGAATGCGCAGCCAGTTTTTTCATTAATGGCGGATTGCGGAAAAAGAAACTCAATCTATTGCCAATGTAGTCGCAATTCATTAATGGTCACATTTTGCTAATGCTTTAATGCCTGTTTTCTTGATTCAATTAAATGTTCTTTATTTTTACAGTATTCATGCTGTCAATTTCCATGCGCTAATTAATTGATTTTTTATAATTAAATTCACAAGGGTTGGCTGGTTGTCTGTTTCGTTCGAGTTTTTGTCTTAATGAGTCATTTTCAAATACACAACCAAGCATTAGCATCACTTACAGCAGTACTTAACCTGAGGAAATGCTAAAAATGAGTGTTTTTATGCATAAACAACAGTGCGGTGATATACTTTCAACGCAGATAGAAATTATTGGGCGACATGATGAACAAGCTGGGAAATTACGGGAATATATTTCTAGGGTTTATCATGATAATTACAAGGCTACAGCTAATCCTGATCCGGATGTTATTATTACTTGCAAGGATAAAGATTCTGGGGAGTTGCTCGCTTGTACCGGTATTTCTTTTTCTGCGCTAGGTCAATGCTTATTTTCTGAACGTTATCTAGATGCGCCGCTTGATGTATTAATTTCTCAGCAAACGGACCATGTATTATCTCGCCATCAAGTGGTGGAGATTGGTTCGCTAGCTTCTGATAATCCCAACGCCGCCGCAGATTTCATCCGCATTGTTCCCATTATTGCGTGGTTAATGGGCAGCAAAGCGATTCTGTGTACCTCCACCCGACGCCTGCGTAAATTATTGGCCTTCCATCAAATCCCCTTCACCATGTTAGCAGAAGCATCTTCCGCACGTCTTTCACCAGAAGAGAAAGTCGCCTGGGGTAGCTACTACGATCAGGCACCACAAACCGGTGTGATTTTGCTAGAGCAGTGTGGGCATTTGTTTAATCACTTTTGCGGGCGTTTGGTTTTCTCCGAGTTTGAACATCTGGTGCGCTCAGCCCTGGGATCATCGCAGGTAGCGGCATGAATATCCTGAATGCAATTTTGGCCCAGGCTGAAAAAAATCCGCAGGCGGCGGCGGTGATCCAACTACATAGAGCTCAAGATGGCCATTATCGGGAAACGACATACTACACCTATGAGGCACTTATTCATGAGGCGCACCAACTGGCCGCAAAGCTGTTGGCGCATATACAGGGAGGAGCTCTTGTAGGCGTGGTGATGGGGAATACGCCGGAGTGGGTGCTGGCTGATGTGACACTGTTGTTGGCCAACTTGATTGAAGTCCCGGTTCCGTTGGCATTCTCAGGTGAGCAGGCGGCTTGGTTATTGCTCAACTGCCAAGTCATCTTAACCGATGAGATTGGGGCCGAACGCTTAGCGCATTGGCAGCAGAGCGGATTGCAACTCGCTGGTGCGGTGATGGCGGTAACCTGCGGTGAAACGCCGACGCAGGCGCAGCCCCTAAGGCATATTGCTGCACGTATGGCTGAAGATACCATTATTAAAGTGATTCACACATCCGGTACTACTTCGCAGCCTAAGGGCGTACTGATACGTCGCCACGGTTTAGATGCGTTGGTTGACGCGCTTTGGCTGCGAGCCGCAAAGGATGATTACCAGCGCTATCTGAATCTGGTGCCATTGAGCCTGTTGATTGAACAGGTGACAGCTCTGTATATGCCATTGACCTCCGGCGGTGCGGTGGTAATGCCGCCGCGTGATATGCCCCCGCTGGGTAGCCCAGGAGTCACGGCTTTAGAACGGTTGGCGATCCTTCGCCAGGCGAGCCCTTCATCGCTGACGTTAACCCCTGCATTGGTTGAGGCGTTGGCAGAAAAAGCGCAGGCACATGGCGATAAGCCGGGCCTGATGACTGCACTGTTTGGGCGAGAAACGGTGCCACTGTTGGCAGCCGGTGGTGCACCGGTTAACGCAGATATCTTGTTCGAGTTGGAGCGGCTCGGTATCCCAATTTATCAGGGGTATGGTTTGAGCGAAAACAGTTCTGTTGCCACCTGGAACTCGCGCAATGCCAACCGTATTGGCACCGTGGGTAAGCCGCTAGCACACGTCGAAGTCAGAATCAGTGAAGAGGGTGAGCTTTGCTTGCGTAGCACTTCACTATTTGCAGGCTATTCGAATGAAGATCCCAGCAGTTGCTCAATCGATGAGGACGGATGGCTGCATACGGGCGATCTGGCGACCCAGGATGACGAAGGCTATATCTCGATCATTGGCCGCAAGAAAACCATGATCATTACTGCGAATGGACGCAACATCTCGCCTGAGTGGCTGGAGTCAGCCTACCGCACTGTACCCGGAGTTTTGCAGGCCATCGTCTATGGTGATAAGCAGCAGTTCCTCAGCGGCATCTTTGTGGTGGATGACATTGCACAAGCCCAAACCATACGTCAGGCCATCATTACGTTTGCCCGAGAAAATCTCAATGAGATCGAACAGATTGCTGAACCGGTCTTACTACCACATAGCCCCGAAATTATGGAACACCTGTTTACCGTTACTGGTCGCCCGCGCCGTAACGCCGTATTTGATTTTTTGCCCAACATGAGACTGCCATAGCATGAATATTCGTGAAACTACACATGTCAGTGATACCGGCCTGATAGTTACTTCTCTGGACGAGGGTGATGTCACCAGTCTATTGCCACATTACCTGTTCTCACAACTTACGAGGCACGGTTATATTGTATTACGTGGTTTTAAACACAGCATTGAACTCTTCTCGCGTCTGGTACGCCAAACTAGTGGCCGTATTAGTCTTGATCCAGCTCGTAGCTTTAACGGTGATACAGCGCAAAAGGTTGATGCCGGTTACGATAAAGTGGGCCTGCACTGTGAGAATGGAAACAGCCCGTTTTGGCCCGATCTTTGCTGGTTTTATTGTCAGAAGGCACCTGAGCATGGTTCACAAACCACCGTCTGCGATGGCAAACAGGTCTATCAGCACCTTAGCCCGCATGCTCGTGCTGCGTTTAGCGCACAAGACATCATGTACTCCCGTCGCGTGGAAGAAAAAAAGTGGAAAACGTATGCTTTCCACGTGCTTGCCAGTCAGCCAAATGCTCCTGCCAGCATAGAGGAGACCACACTGGATCACCTATTATCGCTGGTCGTGGGTACTCCAGGGGCGAGTATTACGCTTAACGATGACGGCGCTATTCGCTATCAGTTCGAGACGCCTGCTATCCGCTCCAGCCGCATTAATCCGCGTGAGGCACTCAACTTTGCTAACAGCATATTTGGGCCATCCAACAACTATGAGAAGCCGTTGATCACTTTTGCTGATGGCGAGGAAATCCCGGCTGATCTACTCGCAGAAGCCGAGGCTGTGTGCGATCGCTTCACTTATGACATTGGTTGGCAGCACGGTGACATAGTGTTGATCGACAACACCCGCGTGATGCATGGTCGCCGCCAGATCGAAGATAAATCCCGCACTATTTTCAATGCGCTTTCTTATATTGCCTGATGGAACATTCCTCATGAATATTTTCAAACAGATCAATGAATACGCTCATCTCAACTATCTACATCCTAACCGAATGCCGTGGGAGCAAGCGGCAGTGGGTGACGAACTGGATTTCCTTTCGTGCGCGTTGGTAGGAGAAGCTGGTCAGGAAGATAAGGCCGTGGCCTATCTGTACAAAGAACTGGCGCAATTGGCTGAAATTGAAATGCATGTGGCCACTGTTATGAGCCGCACTTTGTGTGAATTGCAGGCCGATAACACTCCGTTTATGGCGGAGGATGGCCTTTATCACGCGGTTTCGTGTTTCGCAGCGGAAGAAATTAACCACGCCAACAGTTTCTATCAGTATGTTCGCCACCTATCGGGGCGCGATATCAAACTGGAGAACAACCTGTTCAAACAGCGTGTCGAACTTTACTGCGATGAGAATGATGCACCGCTAATTAAGCTGGCGGCATTGTGCTCCACGGCTTATGTGGGCGAATCGATTATTACTGTCTTCGAGCATCGACTCAAAGTGTTGGATCCTATGCAACATAGTTTTCTGACGAAGCTGCTGCATTTCCATGGGCTCGACGAAGCGCGCCATATTCAGTGTGACCACGCTATTTTTGAGCAGGTAATCCCTACCTTCACGGCGGCAGAACGTAAGCGCATGCATCACTTGATCCAAGAAACGGAGGCGCTGAATACTCAATTGGCGAAGGCAAGTGCTGAAACGGTGAAAGCGGCGTTTGATTTGGATTACACAGAAGGGAATCACGCGGCGAAAACCCAGTTGGATATGACCATGCGCTTTCGTGAAATCGTTCAGTCTGGCGATTTGATCCGCAAAGTGGATGACTATATGGATGAAGAGACTGCGGCAATTGTTCGCCAGTTCTCTCAGGCGTCGCGGGTTCATACGGGGTTGAGGCATTTATGAAAGAGCAAACATTAATAGCGGCAGAAATACCGCAAAAGAAGCAGAGTTTGGGCGTATTGGCAGTGATCGCCGCGCTATTTTTGGCGGCCGTGGATAGCACTATTGTTGCCACTGTGCTACCTACAATCGGTCAACAATTGGGCCATCCTGCCCTCTACCCCTGGGTCATGTCTGCTTTCCTGTTACCAGTTGCTTTGGTGGCTCCGTTAGCGGGAGCCTGTGGCGATAGACTCGGTGTTTCAGCAACGCTCAAGCTTTTCCTAATGTTATTTTTAGCGGCTTCGGTTCTCGCTGCATTGAGCCCAAGCATGCCTGTATTGATTCTGGCGCGGGCGTTGCAGGGAGTGGGGGCTGGAGGCATTATTGTATTGTCTTATTCGCTGCTAGCAGCCCTGTTTGACATTGAGAAACGAGGGAAAATGCAGGGCATGTTGAGTGGGGTATGGGGGCTTTCTGCGATTGTGGGGCCTCTATTGGGAAGCGTGCTTGCAAGCACGCTTGGTTGGCGCATGATTTTTTGGTTCAATCTCCCTGTGGGCCTTCTGGCATTGCTGATGTTATGGGTAACCCCGACGGTAGGAAAAAGGGGGGCAGGGTACGTGTCGATATATTGGCACAATTGCTGTTGATGATTTTAGCAAGCAGCCTGTTATTGCTCTTGAGCCAGCCTAAAGGTATGAACGGGATCATACCGATATTATGGGGCATGATGTTGGTGTCTCTGCTGCTGTTAGGGTTGCGTGTTCGCGCATGTCCAGAAAGTAGTCCCATTCCGTTACCATTCCTTCAGCGTAGGGCATTGTTTTCAGTCATTATTTTGGTGTTACTTTCCAGTGCGTGTTTATATGGCTCGGTCACGTTGATACCCTTGGCTCTGAGCCAACAAGCGGGTTCGGCAGTAGTAGCCGGTCTACTGATTATGCTGGCAGCGATGGGATGG
Source organism: Serratia sp. 3ACOL1 (assembly GCF_003668775.1). Taxonomy (NCBI): domain Bacteria; kingdom Pseudomonadati; phylum Pseudomonadota; class Gammaproteobacteria; order Enterobacterales; family Yersiniaceae; genus Serratia; species Serratia sp. 3ACOL1. The sequence continues at coordinate 4,960,178 of NZ_CP033055.1, forward strand.
GTGATAGGGGCGGCATTCTGTGGCAGTAAGTTGTCCCGAACAGGCTATTTGTATATGGCGCTTTTCGGCATGCTTTTGCTGGCGGCAGGAGCACTTTTGATGATCCCAGCCTTGGGGCACCATATGACCGCGTTGGTGGCTTTTGCGCTTCTGTTGATCGGGCTGGGAATGGGCTTTACGGCTACCACCACGTTGGTTTTTACACAAAATATAGCACCAACCGATCGTTTAGGAACATGGACCGCAACCGTGCAGTTTTTACGTAATTTGGGGGCTGCATTGGGGGTAAATGCTCTGGCTACCATACAGCTTCATTTATCCGGTGTTCATGCTTTTCAGGTTTGCTTCGGTATTCTGGGGGTGAGTATGCTGGTGGGTTTGTGTTTTACGCTGTTACTGCCCCGCACATACCCGAAAAAATAAGTATTTGGTGGAAGAAATGGATGAAACAACAGATTACGATGCATTGGTGATTGAACGAGTGCTAGACAGGGTGGTGGCGGAGGAAAATTTACCCCACAGCCACCCGCTTGGGCAATTCGTTTTGGTTAATCACGGGGTACTTTACGGACATACGCCGGAGCAACACTGGTTGCTTAAACCCGGGATGGCCGTGTGGATACCTCCTAATACAATACATTGGGGACGGGCCTATAACCGTGTTGATCTGACAGTCTTCTACATTACGCCAGAACTGTGCTACGCACCCACTTCCCAAATTAAACTGCTTGATTCTTCATTACTTATCGTGGCGTTATGTGAGCGGTTGGCGGCTGCTAAGCAGCCTCTCACAGAGGCACGTCGCAACAGTATGTTGCAAATGCTGTTTGAAGAGATCGAAGAACAACCCGATAGCAATCTATCTTTGCCACTACCGAAAGATAGTCGCCTTAAAAAGGTCACTTGTAGCCTAATAGATAACCCAGCCCAGCGCCGTAGCCTGAGTGAGTGGGGGAGTCTGGTTGGGGCAACAGAGCGCACGCTAGCCCGCCTGTTTCTCAAAGAGACCGGGATGCGTTATACCGAGTGGCATAATCGTCTACTGCTTGCAGTAGCCTGGCAGGGGTTGGCTAAAGGGCTTTCTAACGGTCAGATCTCTGCAATGTTAGGCTTCTCCTCTGGAGATTCTTTTGGCCATTGGTTTCGACGAGTCGCCGCTAATTGCCCAGGGAGAGTCCGGAAATGTTTGCAGGATTATCCCTTGCGTAAGATTGATTAATCAGACAACGGCAAATTGTCCGTTTCATTCTATAAATTGTTTATTTTGAACATTCCTGCCATTTATTTTCTCACGTACTGTATAGCGCAATGCTGATATGAGTGGAGAAAATGATGTTAAATTACGATTTTATCAAAGTAGTACATGTTCTGGCGGCTGTTGCTGCAACTGGGCCATTGCTGTTTTCTCCTTGGCTTTCCGCACGTTTAAAACGTTGCCAAGGGGGGAATAAAACCCTGCTGTTAAACGGCTTGAGTGCGGCTGATACTTATTACAATATTGCCGGTTGGGTACTTATGCTTAGTGGGATCGTCATGTTTTGGTTACAAGATTGGCACCGAGTGTTTCAACTGTGGTTCATCCTCAGTGTGTTGGTATTTATCATTGATTCACTTGCCGAAAAACGCTTGCGCGATCCAGCTAACAAGGCTTTGACCACGCTACAACCCGGCGAACCTGGTTGGGATGAGAACACTGCTCGCTTACATAACGCGGTGATCACTCAAATGGTATGTACCTTGTTGATCCTTGTCATCATGCTGCTACACAGCCAGTTACAGATAAACCTATTAGCGTTTAATCTATTTGCCCGTTCGCTTGGGTAACTGCTCCCCGCCGTACATGAACTGCACCCCAAAAAGTTGGGCACCAACTGAGTAAGGTGCATTTTTATGGGCAAACCCCGTCACACTCTGGAACTTCGTATTGCTGTCGTGAAGTTCTACCTCTACAGTCACAGGTTGAATTTCCCGACCCAAGGGCTATTCCGGTCGTTTGACCACAGTTGTAACAGCATCTCCTTGAATCGTTCTGCTGCCGGGCTAAGTGAGGTTTCACGGCGTTGAATCAAACCGAGCGTTCTTCTCACCACCGGTTCAATCAAGGGGCGACTCACCAAGGTAGGGTGGTCATCTTTCGGCATGGCCAGGCTGGGAAGTGCCGCAATTCCCAAGCCCGCCTCAACCAGCCCCAACGAGGTAGAAAGATGGCGAACTTCGTAAAACCAATTCGGATCCCACTTGGTATTCTCCAGGGCTTTCTCAATGAGAAGGCGATTACCGCTGGAACGTCTCACACCAATAAGTGGGTACCCATCCAATTCCTCCCACATCACCAATGGCTTTTGAGCCAAAGGATGGTCTCGTCGACAAGCCAGCACAAAGGGCTCATTAACTAACGGCATAAATTCAACGTTTGGATGTGTGACATTGATCATGTTAATGCCGAAGTCAGCATCGCCATTTAGCACCGCTTCCAGGCAATTATTTGTACCGTGCTCAAGGATCCGCACACGAATATTTGGATAAGAGGCATTGTAGTCACGAATAACGGTAGGTAGGAAATAGAATGCGGCAGTAGGCAGACAAGACAACGTGACTTTCCCAACCTGGTGCGAGGCCATCTCTTTAATATTTAACACTGAATTTTCAAATAAATTGAGCAAATTCCGTGCATTAGGTAAAAAACTCTTGCCGACAGCGGTCAGACTGACCCGGCGAGTCGAACGTTCAAACAGCGGCGTACCCAGGCTCTCTTCCAGCTTTTTAATTCTGCGCGTTAGCGCGGGTTGAGTGACGTTCAGCGCCTCAGCGGCCTTGGTAAAGCAACAAAATTCTGCAACTTTTACAAAAGCTTGGATCCCTTGTAGCTCATGCTGCATCGCTTAACCCTAAATGAAGAAAGAGGCCTGTTTAACCCCAATGATAGCATCGGTATTAATGTCAAAATCGAATCAATCTCCCGATTTTCGGCATTAGAGTAATTGATCACCTTATGGGAATCTTGTGTCATCAAAAGTTGTTCACTGCCGAGATGATTAATTATGTTGCAGATCCCTTGTGTGCTCATGCGTGGAGGGACCTCTAAAGGTCCCGTATTATTGGCCAGCGACTTACCTCAGGAGCGGGAAGCAAGAGATGAAATACTCTTGTCCCTGATGGGGGCCGGTCATGAACTTGAAATCGATGGCATCGGCGGTGGAAGCCCGCAAACCAGTAAGGTGGCGATAGTGAGCCCATCGACCAGCGCTGATGCTGATATCGATTATCTGTTTGCACAGGTGATGGTAAAAGAGCGGCATGTGGATACCACGCCAAACTGCGGCAATATGCTGTGTGCCGTTGGGCCTTTTGCTATTGAAAAGGGCTTGGTGGTTGCTACCGATCCCGTGACCCGGGTGCGAATTCGTAATCTCAATACCGGAACCCTGATCGATGCTGATATTCAGACCCCTGATAAAATTGTGACCTATGAAGGCGATACCACGATCGATGGCGTGCCAGGTAGTGCGGCACCGGTTGGGCTGACTTTCTTGAATTCTGCCGGCTCCAAAACGGGTAAATTACTCCCGACAGGTAAGGTCATCGATGTTATAGAGGGTATCGGTGTGACTTGCATTGATATGGCTATGCCCATGGTGTTAATCAACGCCCGCGATTTAGGTAAACGCGGTGACGAATCGCCACAGGCATTAGACGCGGATAAAAACTTTCTTCAGGCGCTCGAAAATATCAGATTAAAAGCCGGGTTGGCCATGGGGTTGGGCGATGTCAGTAAAAAGGTGATACCTAAACCGGTATTATTAAGTGAAGCTAGCGCAGGTGGCACCTTAAAAGTCCGTTATTTTATGCCCCATAATTGTCATAAATCATTAGCCATTACGGGCTCAGTAGGCATTGCTACCGCCTGCCTGATGCCAGGGAGTATAGCCAATCAATTCGTTGACCAACCGGCGGGTGTCTTTCTCGAACACGTCGTCATTGAGCACCCCAGCGGAAAAATTGATATCTCTTTGGTTAAAACAGGGAGTGAAATGGAAAGTGTCCGTGCCTCAGTGATAAGGACTGCCCGAAAATTATTTGTTGGTAATGTGTGTGTGGCTGAAGGGGATTTAGAAACGGAAGACGCTTATTGATTTCGTATTGTCTCAATGAGTAGACATGTTTTATTTAACTGTGATTTATCTCTCTGTACCTACACTTAATATAAATATGAGGTCATAATGACTGTGTCCAAATCGGCTGATCTGCCAGGAAAAGGCAGCGGTGTCAGTGCCAGAAATTATTATCGCGTAATACTGGCCCTGGCTGTCTCAGGGTTGGCTGAACTAGCCTCTTTATTTTTTATACAACCTCTGCTTCCTCGTTTAGCCATTGAGTATGACGTTGCCGTTAGCCATGTCAGTATTATTCTCTCCGCGGAGACCGCGTTATTGGCGATAGGCTTGCTATTTACCGGCACGCTCTCAGACCGATTTGGACGGAAACGGTTAATTATAGTGTCGCTGTTTACCGGTGGCGTACTCACTCTCCTATGCCCCCTCGTTGAATCCTGGGCGTTGTTGGTGATGCTACGCGGTGTTATTGGGTTGGCGCTCAGCGGTATAGCGGCAGCGGCGACCGCTTATATCAGTGAGGAAGTGGCTCCCGTCGTCGCTGGGGTGGTCACCGGATACTTTGTATTTGGTAACTCGATAGGCGGTATGTCAGGACGTGTTCTAGCCAGCCAACTCATTGACTATGTCTCCATCGACATCATCTTCTACGGCTTTGCCGTGCTTTTGATGCTGGTCTCGTTGATGGTGTATTTTGTCTTGCCGGAGTCCCAAAAATTCCAGGCATCAAAAAGTATAAATTTCACCCGTGTTCTGAAAGAAGGCGCGCAACACTTTAAAAATAAAAAGTTGGCGCTAATGTTTGTCGTCAGTTTTATTATTTTTGGTGTATTTACCTCTTTGTATAACTATCTTGCTTTCTTCTTGGCTAAAGAGCCGTTTAATGTGTCACATGCGCAAGCTGGATTGATTTCATTCAGTTTTGCTTTGAGTTTCTTCACTGCACCACAGGCAGGGCGTTTATCTGCGAAGTTTGGTGGAATGAAAGTATTGGCTGGCCTTTTCGTGATGATGATTGTCGGGATGTTGCTGACGTTGACACAAAATACCGCCGTATTCATTGTTGGTGCAGTCATTTTTACCGGGTGCTTCTTCGGTTGTCACTCAATCGGCTTAAGCTGGGTGAGTAAAAACGCGACCCATTCTCGTGGGCAAGCAACGGGGTTATATCTGTTCTTCTACTATATGGGGGGCTCGGTAATCGGTTATTGCAATGGAATGGTTTTTGCCACATTCGGCTGGCCAGGGATGACAGGGTTCATTATCGCCTTGCTGGGGATTGGGATTGTGGTAGCCAATTATTTAGGGGCTGTGGGTAACATCCAACTTGTCCCCGCCAAGAGTAATGAATAGCCCCGTTTTTAAGCAGTGAATTATTATTGCCGGCAATGAGCGTGTTTCTTGCCGGCCCAGGAAAATCCAATAGGCGCTTTTATGAAACTCGCAAGCTATAGCCACGGTGGTCAAAAAAGTTACGGTATTTATACTCCCAACGGCATTATCGATCTGGGGGATAAAATTGGTGCGCGGTACCCCACTTTGAAATCATTGTTGGAAGGTGATTCTCTTGCGTTGGCTCGTGAATTTATCCGTTGCCAGCCTGATATTTCTCTCGATGATCTTACCTTCCTGCCGGTCATTGAACAGCCAGGTAAAATCCTTTGTGTCGGCATGAATTATGCGGAGAAACGTAAAGAGTTTAATGAACAGAACCCAGCACCCACGTTATTCGTCCGCTTTGCCGACTCTCAAACCGGCCACGATACCGATGTCATCAAACCTGGGTTAACCAAGGAGTTTGATTACGAAGGTGAGTTGGCGGTCATTATTGGTAAGTCAGGTGAGAACATTGGTCGTGAGCAGGCCTTTGAGTATGTCGCGGGTTACAGCTGCTATATGGACGGCTCGGTACGCGATTGGCAGCACAGTTGGTATACCGCCGGTAAGAACTGGCGTAAAACCGGCTCTTTCGGGCCTTTTCTCACTACGGTCGATGAAATTCCCGATCCCCACGCTTTATCTATCCGTACCTATCTGAATGGCCACTTGGTCCAGGACGACCATACCAGCAGCATGATCTACAAAGTCGCTGAATTAATTGAGTACATCAGCACCTTCACCTTCCTCAGCCCTGGTGACGTCATCATCACTGGTTCGCCGGGTGGGGTTGGGAAAAAACGTAATCCTCCACTGTTTATGAAATCGGGGGATTGTATCGAAGTAGAGATTGAAAACATTGGCCATTTACGCAACTCAATTGTTGAAGCCAGTTCACGATGCAACATTCCTGCGTAATAAAACGGGCTCCAGAACATCAGCAGAGATGTCAAAAAGGTGGGAGTGACGTTATGGACGGCAGCCTGGGAGTACCCTTGATGGATATCATTGACTCCGTTGAATTTGAAGTGATTTCAGTTACCGATGATGTCGTTTGGATCGGAGAGATACACTCGTTTTTACAGCATTGCCATCTGGGGGTAGATCGGGACATTGAGCTGTTTGTCATTGCCCGTAAGGGCAAGAACATCATCGCCTGTGCCGGTTTGGCGGGTAACACCATCAAGTGTGTGGCCGTGGATATTGCCTGGCGTGGGGAAAAGCTCAGCGTACGGATTGTCGAAGAGGTGGCTAAGCTGGCCGCCCAGCGTGGCAACATACACCTTTTCTTGTATACCCGCCCTGAAAATAAGATTTTCTTCCGCGGATGCGGTTTTTTCCCGATAGCTGAGGTTCCAGGTATCAGCGTGTTGCTGGAAAACACGCCGGTGGGTATAGCCCGGTATCGCGCCTCGCTCCAGCCGTTCAGGCAGCCGGGCATGCGTATCGGCTGTATCGTGATGAATGCCAACCCCTTCACTCTCGGCCACCGTTATTTGGTCGAGCAGGCACTGCAAGCCTGTGATTGGTTGCATATCTTTGTCGTAAGTGAGGATGTTTCACTGTTCCCGTTCGCGCAACGGTTGGAAATGGTACGCCAAGGTGTGGCCGACCTCAGTGGCCTGACGGTCCACCCCGGCACTTGTTACATGATTTCCCGGGCAACATTCCCCAGTTATTTCCTCAAAGAACAGAAGGTGATTAACGAAACCTATTCAGCGATGGATCTGCTTATTTTCCGCCGCTATATCGCGCCTGCGTTAGGGATCACTCACCGTTTTGTCGGCACGGAACCCCATTGCGCAGTCACAGCACAATATAACGATGCCATGCATTACTGGCTGGAAGGCTCAGACAACGCAATCTCACGGGCAATAAGCGTGGTGGAGATCGACCGTAAAACCACCTTGAATGGCCGGGCGATTTCCGCTTCCGATGTACGCCAGCTATTACGACAACATCAGGCCGAGGCTATTGAGGACATTGTGCCCAAGACCACGTTGCCCTATCTACAATCCTATTGCTTACCGGTCTGTACATCCTGAAATGCGTTCATCAACCGTCAATAAGGTTACCCATTTTACCAATGTCTCGAGGCAGGAATTCATACCATGAAAATAACTAAGGCGGCTCTGGCTGGCACCTTTGAGTCCAGCGATTTGTTGGTCAAGGTGAGTCCGTCAGAGGGAGGGCTGGACGTCGTCATTAACAGTGAAGTGTTCAAGCAGTTTGGTGAGCAGATAGCGGCAGTCGTGCACCAAACCCTGAGGGCGCTCGATGTCACGGATGGGCTGGTGATCATTGATGACAAAGGTGCGCTGGATTGTGTTATCCGAGCCAGGGTTCAGTGTGCGGTGTTACGCGGCACACAGGACGAAACGCTCAACTGGGAGGTGTTGTGATGAAAAAGTTGCGTCGAAGCATGTTATTTCTCCCCGGTTCAAATGCGGCCATGTTGTCGACTGCATTTGTGTATAAACCGGATTCAATCATGTTTGACCTGGAAGATGCGGTGTCTCTGCGGGAAAAAGACAGCGCCCGTATTTTGGTCTTTCATGCACTGCAGCTCCCGATGTATCGCGACATTGAAACGGTGGTACGCATCAATCCGCTAAATACGCCATTTGGTTTGAAAGACTTGCAGGCAGCCGTTCGCGGCGGTGCTGATGTAATTCGTCTGCCAAAAACCGACAGCCCGGATGATATTTACCAACTGGAAAATGAAGTCGCCCGCATTGAAGAGTCTTGCGGTCGCCCTGTGGGATCAACCCGTTTGATGGCGGCGATTGAATCGGCTGTTGGCGTAATCAATGCGGTGGCAATTGCCCGCTCTTCTCCACGTCTGATGGGGATTGCTTTGGCCGCGTTTGATTATGTGATGGATATGCAAACTGAACGGGGTGACGGAACCGAGCTGTTCTATGCCCGTAACGCGGTGCTGCATGCGGCTCGGGCGGCAGGAATTGATGCATTTGATGTGGTGTATTCCGATATCAATGATGAAGCGGGTTTCTTACGTGAGGTGGATTTGATCCGCCGGATGGGCTTTAACGGCAAATCCCTGATTAATCCCCGCCAGATAGAGTTGTTGCATAACGCCTACGCGCCGACACAGGAAGACGTGGATTACGCAGTGCGGGTGATTGCCGCCGCAGAAGAAGGTGAACGTGCAGGACTTGGGGTCATCTCACTGAATGGGAAAATGATTGATGCCCCGATCATTAATCATGCCCGCATCGTACTCGATCGCGCCCATGCATCAGGTGTACGTCAATGATGATTAAACGGAACCAACGGGAAAAGTCGATGATTAATGTAATTGATTCATTGCGCCAGCACTGTGCCGATGAGCATCACTGGACGCTATTCAGTGGTGCCAACGTCCATACTCCTTACCTGGCCGATGCCCGTCAAAAGCATGAGCGCAAACTGTGTGCCAGCCTGGAAGACGCTATTACCCGCAGTGGTTTGCGCGACGGTATGACGATCTCCTTTCATCATGGATTTCGTGAGGGCGATAAAGTCATCAATACCGTGGTGGACCTGCTGGCCAGGCAGGGACTGAAAAACATCACTTTGGCTTCCAGCTCTCTGATGACCTGCAATGCGCCACTGATCGAACATATTCGCAACGGCGTTATCAGCAAAATTTATACCTCGGGCATGCGTGGTCCGTTGGCAGAGGCTATCTCTAACGGGCTGATGAAGGAACCGGTGCAGATCCATTCTCATGGCGGGCGGGTGAAGCTGATTGAAAGTGGTGAAATCACCATTGATGTGGCCTTCCTCGGCGTGCCTTGCAGCGATGAGTATGGCAATGCCAACGGGACAGCAGGCCAGTCACGCTGTGGCTCACTTGGTTATGCGATGGTGGATGCACAGTATGCTCGCCACGTGGTGCTGCTGACCGAGGAAATCGTCCCATTCCCCAATATGCCTGCCAGTATTTTGCAGACTCAGGTAGATAGCATAGTGCAGGTCACGGAGGTTGGTGACCCGGCGAAAATCAGCGTAGGGGCGGCGCGTGTGACCAGTAACCCGCGTGAGCTGATGATTGCCCGAACTGCTGCCGATGTGATCGAGCATTCGGGCTATTTCAACAACGGTTTCTCGCTACAAACCGGCTCTGGTGCTGCATCAACGGCCTGCACCCGTTTTCTTGAAGCCCGCATGCTACGCCAAAACATTGTGGCAAGTTTTGCGTTGGGAGGGATCACCGGCAGCCTCGTCGATCTGCACGAGAAAGGCTTGATTGAAACCCTGCTGGATACGCAAAGCTTTGACAGTAGCGCAGCCTCCTCACTGGCAAAAAATCCGCGACATGTGGAAATTTCGACCAGCGTTTACGCCAACCCGGCAGCTAAAGCGGCCTGTTGTGATCAGTTGGATATCGTCATCCTCAGCGCGTTGGAGATTGACCTCGACTTCAACGTAAACGTGATAACCGGATCGGACGGTGTCATGCGCGGGGCTTCGGGCGGGCATTGTGATGTGGCTGCCGCCGCAAATCTGACCATCGTGGTCGCGCCCTTGATCCGCAGCCGTATTCCTACGGTGGTGCGCCACGTGACGACCTGCGTCACCCCTGGCGAAAGCATTGATGTTTTGGTCACCGACCATGGTATTGCGGTGAACCCTGCACGCCCGGAGGTATACCAACGCCTGTTGGTTGCCGGCCTGCCGCTAATGAGCATTGAAGCACTGCATGAGCGGACATTGGAAATTTCCGGTGAGCCGAAACCCATCGAGTTTGAGGATCGCATTGTCGGAGTGATCCGTTACCGCGATGGTAGCGTTATTGACGTCGTCCGCCAGGTTAAACAGCCATGAGTAACGTCCCTGCTGTTGCGCCAACCCCGGTGACTCTGGAGGCGTTGTTGGCGGCCCGGGATCGACGGGCCGAACGGCAAAGAGTCTGGTTGGCTCGCTGGCAAGAGACCCTGGTTTCACTGACGTTAGTCTGGCCTGGCGAGGTTAAAGATAGCCCGCAAGCCCGTCAGGTCATGCAGGTGGCATTAATGACGTTCGGGCAGTTGGTGCAGGGAGCCGGGTGGGGGATCAGTCAGCATCAGGTTTTCTGGTTGCCTGAAGGCGCGGAGGCTTTCTGGGCGGTAACCGCACCTGCAGCGGCGGTAAAACGTGCCACGATTGCGTTGGAGAACCATCACTCTTTAGGGCGGTTATGGGATATGGATGTTTTTAGCCCACAAGATGGGTTATTGAGCCGCAGTCTTTTCGGGCAGCCCGCTCGTCCCTGTCTGGTTTGCGATGAACCCGCGCATGCTTGTGCCCGTTCTGGCAAACACCCGCTATCGCGGTTGTTACAGAGTATAGAGGACAAGATTGATGACTACGTCAACAGCTCATCAGTGTGAGCCCATTACTGCTGGCGCCATTGCACAATTGTCCGTCGAAGCTTTACGCCGTGAAGTAGAACTGACTCCCAAACCGGGCTTGGTGGACCGGGATGGTAACGGTGCCCATCGTGATATGGATTTGCCGTTGTTTCACCGCAGTATCGCGGCGATAGCTCCCTGGTTCAGTCGTTTCGTCACGGCGGGGGAACTGTCGGCCAACGAGAAAGGCTACGTGGCGTTAAGCAGGGTGAGGCCGGTGGGGTTGGCGTGTGAGCAGGATATGTTCCGGGCTACTGGCGGAGTGAATACTCACAAGGGGGGCATTTTCTCGCTGGGCTTGTTGTGTACGGCGGCGGGGCGCCTGGCGGGGCAGCAGCAAGCGATCACCAGCACCACTCTTTGCCAGGCCGTGTCGTCCCTGAGCGCACATCTGGTGGAGCAGGAGCTGGTTCAGGGGCGTCGGGTTGTCACGGTAGGCGAGCGGTTGTATCAGCAATACGGCATGAAGGGGGCCAGGGGGGAAGCAGCCAGCGGGTTCATGACGGTACGGCAATACGCATTACCGGCGTGGCAGCAGGCTTGCAAAGCCGGCTACGCAGAAGAACAGGTGTTATGGCATGTGCTGCTGACGCTGATGGCGCATAACTGCGATACCAATCTGGTATCGCGTGGCGGGCTTGCTGGCTTGCGCTTTGTGCAACGCCAGGCCCGGCAACTGTTAGAGATGAAGGACGCCGGGCTTGCCGAGCGTCGCAGGGCGTTGATTATGCTGGATCAACGGATGACCGCGGATAACCTCAGCCCCGGTGGCAGTGCCGATCTGCTGGCTGTGACCTGGCTATTGGCTCAGTACCCATGCTGACGGGTTTTAACAAGGATCGAGCCTGATGCACATGACAGAAGTGGACAACGCACTGGCCGAGGTGGCGGCACACCTGACCATGATACTGGTCCCTGGGGTGCGCGACAGCGGTGAGGAGCATTGGCAAAGCCACTGGTCCCGGCGTTTTCCATTGTGGCGCAGGATCCGCCAACGGGACTGGTTTCAGGCCGATTTGGACAGTTGGGGATTAGCCATCCGGCGGGAGCTATTGGCCTGTAAGCAACCGGCCATTTTGATCGGACACAGCTTTGGTGCCTTGGCGTCCTGTTATGTCGTCCAGAGTGGGATTTCGGGAGTGGCCGGAGTGGTATTGGTAGCACCGGCCGAGCCGCTACGTTTTGAATTAGAAGAGCGCATCAATAACCAACCTTTGGCGGTACCGAGCCTGGCATTCGCCAGCCATAACGACCCGTTAATGCGTTTTGCTCGCGCAGAATATTGGGCACAGGCATGGGGTAGTGAGCTGGTTGATGTCGGTGAGGCAGGGCATATCAATGCGGAATCCGGGTTTGGTCCCTGGGACTACGGCCTGACACGGGTGGGGCAGTTTGCCAAGCAAGTGATCAATAAATTCAATGAGTAAAATATTTTTAACATGAATATTTAATGGATTTTCAGGAGAAAGCAATGTTAGCCGACTATAAGCAACATAGCGCTGAGCGCGCCGAAAAAGGCATCCCACCCAAACCGTTAACGGCCGAACAAGTGGTCCAACTGGTTAAACTGCTGCAATCAGCGGTACCGGATGAAGGGGATTTCTTACTGCAATTATTAGCTCACCATGTGCCTTCCGGGGTAGATGATGCCGCAAAAATCAAGGCAGAATTTCTTGACCATATTGCGCAGCAAAAAGCTGATTCCCCACTGATAATCCGAGAAGAAGCGGTGCGCCTCTTAGGTACGATGCAGGGGGGATATAACGTACAGCCACTGATAGACTTGCTTGATGACGGGGTGTTAGCCCCTTTGGCGGCCAAAGAGCTGGCTGCGACGTTACTGGTTTTCGACAAATTTGCCGAGGTTGAAAGCAAGGCTCGGCAAGGTAATGTAATGGCTCAGCAGGTTCTTCTTTCTTGGGCCGACGCGCAATGGTTTACCTCTCGCCCTGCGGTAGCAGAAAAAATCACCTTAACGGTCATGAAGGTGACGGGAGAAACTAATACTGACGATTTGTCTCCTGCGCCAGAAGCTTGGTCACGCCCTGATATTCCACTGCATGCGCTGACGATGCTGAGTGTTCCCCGTGAAGGCATCACGCCCGATCTGCCAGGCATCATCGGGCCAGTCAGCCAGTTAGCGGCGTTAAGCCAGGCCGGTCATCCTTTAGCCTATGTGGGGGATGTTGTCGGCACCGGTTCATCGCGCAAATCGGCAACCAATTCGATCTTATGGTATATCGGCCAGGATATTCCTTTTGTACCCGGCAAACGCTGTGGCGGCATAGTGCTGGCGGGAAAAATCGCGCCGATCTTCTTCAATACGTTGGAGGACTCGGGGGCACTGCCGATTGAAGTAGACGTCACCTCACTGGCGATGGGCGATGTGATCGACCTTTATCCAGCCCAAGGCGAGATCCGTCGCCATGACAGTGAAGAAGTCGTGAGCCGGTTTGTGTTAAAAAGCCCGGTACTTTTGGATGAAGTCAGGGCGGGCGGACGCATTCCACTGATTATTGGCCGTGATCTCACTGCTAAAGCGCGTACTTCATTGGGATTGCCGCCTAGTGACGTGTTTCGGCAGGCTGTTGTTCCGGCAGAAAAGCACACCGGTTATACCTTGGCACAAAAAATAGTGGGTAAAGCCTGTGGCACCGTAGGGGTGCGCCCGGGTCAGTATTGCGAACCCAAAATGAGCACGGTAGGCTCGCAGGACACCACTGGTGGCATGACGAGGGATGAGTTGAAAGACCTTGCCTGCCTGAGATTTTCTGCCGATCTGGTGATGCAATCGTTTTGCCACACGTCGGCTTATCCAAAGCCAGTCGATGTTAATCTGCAACAGACATTACCTGACTTTATGACTCAACGAGGTGGTGTTTCACTGCGCCCCGGCGACGGTATCATGCATTCTTGGTTAAACCGTATGCTAGTGCCGGACACCGTGGGGACCGGGGCTGACTCTCATACCCGATTCCCGATAGGCATTTCATTTCCTGCAGGTTCGGGGCTGGTGGCTTTTGCGGCGGCAACCGGGATTATGCCATTGGATATGCCCGAATCGGTCTTGATCCGTTTTCATGGTGAGAGGCAACCGGGGATCACTCTGCGTGATTTAGTGCACGCCATTCCATATTTCGCCATCAGAGAGGGCCTGCTGACGATTGCAAAGCAGGATAAAAAGAATGTGTTCTCAGGCCGTATCCTCGAAATTGAGGGGTTGACGGGGCTGAAGGTTGAGCAGGCATTTGAACTGGCCGACGCTTCAGCTGAACGTTCTGCGGCGGCGTGTACGGTTAAACTCGGCCAGCCCGAAGTCGAAGAGTATCTAAGATCCAACGTGGCGTTACTGAATTGGATGATGACACAGGGTTATCAGGATCAGCCGACTCTCCGGCAACGAATCAAGGAAATGGAGGCCTGGCTGGCCAATCCTCAGTTATTGAGTGCAGACTCTGATGCCGAGTATGCCGCTGTTATCAATATCGATTTGTCTGAAATAACACAGCCGATCCTGTGTGTGCCCAACGATCCTGATGATGTTCATTTACTTTCTGAAGTGGCAGGCGAAAAAATTGACGAGGTGTTTATTGGCTCATGCATGACCAATATCGGTCACTTTCGTGCCACCGGTAAGCTGTTAGCGCAGCACAAAGGTGAGGTTGCGACACGTTTCTGGCTAGCTCCGCCAACAAAAATGGATGCGGTACAGTTGAGTAATGAAGGTTACTTCAGTCATTTTATCAAGTCAGGAGCCAGGATCGAGCCCTCAGGTTGTTCACTTTGTATGGGGAATCAGGCCAGGGTTAAACCGGGAAGCCGTGTCGTTTCAACCTCAACCCGCAATTTTCCCAATCGGTTAGGTGTGGATGCCAAGGTTTATCTAGCCTCTGCTGAATTAAGTGCGATAACGGCCATGACGGGGCAACTTCCTGAGGTGGAGGAATATCTTGGCTACATGGCGAATATAAGTGATACCGCTCAGGATACTTATCGCTATTTGTCATTTAACCGCATGCCTTTTTATCTGGAGGGTAATGCCAGTTAAATTAATCGGTACGCTGTGCATTCTTGATTAAATGGTCGTGCCTCTCAGGCTTTTATCGGCAATGCCTGAGGGGTATTCGCGTTAATATTATCAAAAATTATCTTAATCCGTTTGAGGGAAATAGGATGGTGAGTTCTATAGCCAATTACTTCAGCGATTAATATGATATCTAGGTGAGTGATTATGATAAAAACCAATGTATGGAAAATGGGATTGATCTTGGTAATCCCTCTGCTGGTATTTGCTATTCCCGCACCCGAAGGTCTTTCTCCAATGGCCTGGAAGCTTTTGGGGATTTATTTGGCAGCGATTATCGGATTGGTGATTAAGCCCTACCCCGAACCGGTGGTTTTATTGACTGCGGTTGCCGCATCCGCTGTGGTGATTGAGACGTTGGGTGATGGCAAACTAAAATTCAGTGCGGCGTTAAGCGGCTATGCATCAGGGACTACCTGGCTGGTTTTTGCCGCATTTACCCTAAGCGCTGCTTTCGTCACCACAGGGCTTGGAAAGCGTATTGCCTATAAACTGATTGGGCGGATAGGCAGTACCACGCTGGGGCTCGGCTATGTCACGGTATTGCTTGATTTGATCCTTGCCCCGGCGACGCCGTCAAACACCGCCCGAGCTGGTGGCATAATTTTTCCTATCATCAATAGTATCGCGGTAGCCTTAGGCTCCGATCCAGAGAAGAGCCCGCGTAAGGCCGGGCGTTTTCTTATGATCAATATCTATATGGTGACGAAAACCACCAGTTATATGTTCTTAACTGGCTTTGCCGGCAATGCGTTGGCATTGAGCCTGATGTCCGACATCTTTCATATCAAGATAAGTTGGCTGGGTTGGGCGTTGGCCGGAGGGATACCGGGGTTAATTATGCTGGCGGTTATTCCCTACATCACTTATAAGATCTCACCCCCAGAGTTGAAATGTATCGACAATAAAACCCTCTCTGCTGAAGGTTTGGCGACCTTAGGCCCTATGACGAAGAGGGAAAAAGGGTTGATGATTATATTTCTGTTGGCATTACTAGGCTGGATATTCTCCGGTGAGTTAGGGATTGATGCGGCGACCGTTGCGATTATTGTGATGGTGCTTGCCTTGCTTTCTGGCGTGGTCAGTTGGGATGATATTCTAAAAAACAAAGGTGGATGGAGCACGCTGATTTGGTATGGCGGGATTATTGGCCTGAGCAGTACCTTATCCAAGACCGGTTTTTTCACCTGGTTAGCCGATTGGTTTTCTCATCACTTTACCTTTAGCGGTTCAGGCAATTACGTGGTGATTATACTGCTGTTGATCAGCATTTTTATCCGCTATCTGTTTGCTTCCGGCGGTGCTTATGTCGCCGCGATGGTACCGGTTTTTGCCACTGTCGGCATGGTGGCAGGGGCACCGCCGATGATCCTGGCTTTAGCCATATTATTTTCCAACTCCTATGGTGGGTGCATTACTCACTATGGTGGCGCCGCAGGGCCTATCGTATTTTCTGCTGGCTATAATGACATCAAATCATGGTGGATCACCGGGACTGTGATTGCCTTACTCACGTTCGTTGTTCACGTGATGATTGGTATGCCGTGGTGGCAGTTTTTAATCAGTCAGGGCTTTTTGTAGAGGGAACGTTTAGCGGGCTTATAGCGGGGAAGTTTTAACCCAAAAGCAAAAAACCCGCCATAGGCGGGTTCTTCTAAATGATGGTGCCCGGACTCGGAATCGAACCAAGGACACGGGGATTTTCAATCCCCTGCTCTACCGACTGAGCTATCCGGGCAACGGGGCGCATTAAACCGTATTGGCCGTGCGGCGTCAACGGATTTGTGACGAAAAACGTGAAAACAGCGCCGATTGCTGGCTTTTCAGGCAAAGCGCGCAGAATACGGCCTTATCCCATTGGTTATCAACGGGCGCAGCATGCAGCGCCCCCTACGTGGTAAGCCCGGTAAGGGAGGCTTTAGCTTAACGCACCAAACTGACGGCACTGGGCAATATGCAAGATATCTTCGGCCAGCCGCTTGGCGACAGCCACATCCTGCAACTGGCGTTTTATCAGCAATTTACTCAGGCAGCCTTCCTGCACCAGTTCCATCTGCTGCGCTACCGAGTCGGCGTCGTCGGCATCCATCTCACGCAATAGATCGCGGGTGAAGTCCAGCGAGGTGATCTTCTGCTGCTCGGCCAGTTGATGGATCGGGTGGTCGCTCTCAGGGAAGAAGCTACAGGCGGCAATAAACAGGCAGCCAGGGTAGCGTTCATTCTGCACGTGCTCAGCCAGTACGTCATAACGCGCCAGCAGCTTTTGCTGCGGGCTCAACGTCTCATCAAGCTGCAACTGGCGGCGCCAGGTATCAATCTGCTGGCCGTGGTAGCGCAGGCAGTCATACAGCAATGCTTCACGGTCCGGCCAAAACGGTTTGAAGTCGCTGTATGGCACACCCAGTTTTTCTGCCAGCATTTCCAAGGTGGTGGTCGCCAGGCCCTGTTTTTCCAACAGCTCCAAGGCTGTATTTAAAACCTGTTCACGTTGCACTAGTGCTCCCTCCAAAAAATGTTCTGAAACTCAGTGTCGTTTACCGAGTGGTTTTCTGCAAATGTGCGTCGAAGGCTTCTGCGTTCATAAAGCCCGTCACGCGGGCTGCGGGTAACTCTTTGCCATCTCGGTCAAAGAACAAAATGGTCGGCAGGCCAAGCACCTGCAAGTGCTTGAGCAAGGCTGCCTGCTCGGCATTGTTGGCCGTTACGTCGGCCTGCAGCAACACCGTATCGGCCAATTGGGTCTGCACCGCTGGATCGCTGAAGGTGTATTTCTCAAACTCTTTGCAGGCGACACACCAGTCCGCGTACAGGTCCAGCATCACCGGCTTGCCCTGTGCCTGTTGTAGCGCCTGGTTAAGCTGCTCAACGTTATTGATACGGGTGAAATTCAGATGCGGCTGGGCCGTCTGCTCAGAAGCAGTGCTGCCGAATGCCCAGTCTTGCAATGGGCGCGCCGAAATCACCAGCGCCGCTAACAGCAGCACCTGGATGGCTCGTGTCCAGCCACGGGATGATTTCAGGCTCAGGACGAATGCCCAGCCGAAGAACGCCAGACCGAGCAGGCTCCACAGGCGCAGCCCCCAGACGTCGCCAATCACCCGCTCAAGCAGGAACACCGGCAGCGCCAGGATCACAAAGCCAAAGGCTTCCTTGACGTACTGCATCCACGGGCCGCTGCGAGGCAGCAGGCGGTTGCCGAACAGCGTCACGATCACCAATGGGATACCCATCCCTAGGGCATACAGATACAACGTGCCGCCACCGGCCCACATATTGCCGCTTTGGGCGATGTATAACAGGATGGCGCTGAGCGGGGCGGTGGTGCATGGCGAGCAGATCAGGCCTGCCAGAGCGCCCATCACAAACACGCCCACCAGCGAGCCACCCTGCTGGGTGTTGCTCCAGTTGGCCAGCCGCGTTTGCAGTGAAGAGGGGAGCTGCAAGGAGTAGCAGCCGAACATGGACAGTGCCAGGGCGACAAACAGCACCGACAGACCGATCAGCACGTAAGGGTGTTGCAGCGCGGCCTGGAACTGCAACCCGGCGGCGGCAACCACCAGGCCGAGCAGGGTATAGGTCAGCGCCATGCCTTGCACATACACCACGGCCAGCACCAGAATGCGCCCGCTGCTGTGTGGCCGCTCACGGCCCAGAATAATGCCGGAAATCAGCGGATACATCGGCAACACGCAAGGGGTAAACGCAATACCGATGCCAATCAACAAGGCCCAAAGGGGGAGAAGGGCAGATTGGCAGGTGCTGTTTCTGCTGGTGCTATGGCTACCGGTGCTGCGGGCTCTGCGGCAAGTGCCACTGCGCTCAGCGGGATCACACGGGTCTCAGGTGGATAGCAGAATCCGGCCTCAGCACACCCTTGGTAAGTGACGCTCAGGCTGGCATTGTCACCCGCCTGCAACAGGGGAATACTCAGGGCCAAGGGTTCCTTGAATATCGCCACTTCACCAAAGAATTCATCTTTATGCTTCAGCCCGGCGGGCAGCTCGAACTGGCCTAGTGTTGCCTGCTGTGGCACCAGCTTGATTTGCTGGCGGTACAGGTAGTAACCAGGGCGGATTTGCCAGCTTAGCGTCAGCTGGGGGCCCTGTTGTTTAAAATCAAAGGCAAATGCCTGATCGACGGGGACGAACTGGTTCCCCGTGCTTTGGCCGAACAGTGAAGCCTGAGCCGCAGTGGGCAGGAAGAACAGGCTGCACAGCAGCAATATCAGTTTAATGAGGCGTTGATCCATGACAGGTAATCTTTATCTCCAGCCATCACCGGCAGCACCAACAGTTCGGGTGTCTGGTACGGGTGATGTTGTTTCAGGTAGGTGAGTAGCGCTTGTTGATGCTGGCGATCGCTTTTAAACAGCATCTGCACTTCGTATTCCTGTTGTAGTTTCCCTTCCCAGTAATACAGCGATGTTGCCCCAGGCAGCAGCGTGGCACAGGCCGCCAGTTTCTCCCCCAGGACGCGTGCCGCCAGCTCTTGCGCTGTGGCTTCATCGGGTGCGGTACAGAGTATGACGATAGCTTCGCAATCAGACATCTTCGGCCCTCTCAACCAGGTTTGGTAACAGGGCACTATACCCTGAAGCGGTGTTGGCTAGAAGGTTAGATTATCAACAGCAGGGGAATGAGGAGGAGAAAGCGGGGCCGAAGCCCCGCTTGAGGATCACAGAATAACGCTACCAATCAGGAAGCCGAAGATGACGGCAAACGCCACGCCCAAGGTGCCAGGGATCAGGAACGGGTGGTTAAACACGAAGCGCCCGATGCGTGTCGTCCCGGTATCGTCCATCTGTACCGCCGCCACCAGGGTAGGGTAGGTTGGCAGAATAAACAGGCCAGAAACGGCAGCAAAGGAAGCGATCGCCGTCAGCGGGGTGACGTTCAGGGCCAGCGCCATCGGCATCAACGCCTTGGCAGTGGCGGCCTGAGAGTACAGCAACGCCGAACAGAAGAAGAAGATCACCGCCAGTAACCAAGGATGGGATTGGATCACAGTACCCGCAGTCTCTTTGATCCAGTCAAGGTTGGCCTGCACAAAGGTGTCACCCAACCAGGCTACGCCCAGGATACAGATACAGGCGCTCATCCCGGCCTTAAAGGTGCTGGAGTTCAAAATCAGGTCGGTTTCGATGCGACACAGGATGGTGGTCAGGGTGGCCACGCTCAGCATGATGATCAAGATGGCATTGGTGGTGTTCATCAGCGGCGTCGTCACCAGCCCCATGCTTGGGCTGTTGATGATGGCATAAGCCACTACGCTCAGTACGCCAGCCAGGAACAGCAGCACGGAGGTTTTCGCACGCGGTTTGATCACGATGACGTTCTCACCACGCAGGGCAACCAGACCTTCTTCGAAGCGCTTTTGATACACAGGATCGTCAGACAGCTTGGAGTCAAACAACCAAGTGACCAGCAGCGACATCAGTATCACAGCCAGGAAGGTGGAAGGGATCACCACCATCAGCAAGTGTAGGTAACTCACGCCGTGGCCTTCCATAACGGAAGACATATACACCACCGCTGCTGAGATAGGCGAGGCGGTAATGGCAATCTGCGCAGAAACCACGGCAGTAGACAGAGGGCGGCAAGGTTTGATGCCTTGCTCTTTAGCCACTTCTGCAATGACCGGCAGGGCCGAGAGGGAGATATTACCGGTACCGGCGAAGATGGTCAGGAAATAGGTGACGATGGGGGCCAGAATAGTGATGTATTTTGGATTTTTACGCAGCAGTTTTTCGGTTTGCTGCACCAGATAGTCCATCCCGCCAGCGACCTGCATAGCGGCGATAGCGGCGATAACCGCCATAATGATTGAAATAACGTCGAAGGGGATGCTGCCTGGCTTAACGCCAATCATCGCCAGCACCAACACCCCAAGACCGCCTGCAAAGCCTATTCCGATACCGCCCAGCCTGGCCCCCAAAAAGATGGCCAGTAGAACGATCACCAATTCTACTACTAGCATAGTGTTTACCCCTTAAAATGGATTTTTATGAAAACCAAACGTTACAGCTTTGTGTTTTCGGAAAGAAAAAAGGCACGCTATCCAGAGGATTAGCGTGCCTTTCAGGCTACCGGATGAGTCTATTATTGTTCATTTTCATCTGTATAGCGTTTCGCCTTATATGCCGGGTGCATCAGGTTCTCTACGGAGAAGATGTCATCCAGCTCAGCTTCGGTCAGTAAACCGCGTTCCAGCACGACTTCACGTACGCTCTTGCCGGTTTCAGCACAGATCTTGCCGACAATGTCACCGTTGTGGTGGCCAATGAACGGGTTCAGATAGGTGACGATACCGATAGAGTTAAATACGTAGTACTCGCACACTTCTTTGTTGGCGGTAATACCGTTAATGCATTTTTCCAGCAGGTTATAGCAGGCATTGGTCAGGATGTGAATTGATTCAAACATCGCCTGGCCAATTACCGGTTCCATCACGTTCAACTGCAGCTGGCCTGCTTCGGCGGCCATGGTAACGCAAGTGTCGTTGCCGATCACCTTAAAGCAAACCTGGTTAACCACTTCTGGGATCACCGGGTTCACTTTGGCTGGCATGATTGAAGAACCGGCCTGCAGTTCAGGCAGGTTGATTTCGTTCAGGCCAGCACGTGGGCCGGAAGACAGCAGACGCAGGTCGTTACAGATCTTGGACAGTTTGACCGCCAGGCGCTTGTGCGCACTGTGCACCATCACGTAGGCGCCACAGTCGGAGGTGGCCTCGATCAGGTCTTCGGCAGGTACCACCGGCAGGCCACTGACTTCCGCCAGTTTCTTAACAGCCAGGTGTTGGTAACCTTCCGGGGTATTCAGCGCGGTACCGATCGCCGTCGCACCCAGGTTCACTTCCAGCAGTAACTCTGCGGTACGGTGCAGGTTACGGGTTTCTTCATTCAGCAACACGCTGAAGGCGTGGAATTCCTGGCCCAGGGTCATTGGCACCGCGTCCTGCAACTGGGTACGGCCCATTTTCAGGATGGTTTCGAACTCTTTGGCCTTACGGTCAAACCCTTCACGCAGTTGGTTGATAGCATCGATCAGTTTCTGGTTGGAGGCGTAAACCGCGATGCGGAACCCGGTTGGGTAAGCGTCGTTGGTAGACTGACACTTGTTGAGGTGATCGTTAGGGTTCAGGTATTGGTATTCACCCTTCTGGTGGCCCATCAGCTCCAAGCCGATGTTTGCCAGTACTTCGTTGGTGTTCATGTTCAGCGAGGTGCCAGCACCGCCCTGGAACACATCCACCGGGAATTGGTCCATGCATTTGCCTTTATCCAGTACTTCATCACATGCCTGGATGATGACGTCGGCAATTTTACGTGGGATGGTTTGCAGCTCTTTGTTTGCCATGGCGGCGGCTTTTTTTACCATCACCATGCCGCGTACAAACTCAGGAACGTCGCTGATTTTACTGTTGCTGATATAGAAGTTTTCAATCGCACGCAGAGTATGAACACCGTAGTAGGCTTCTGCTGGGACTTCACGTGTTCCTAATAGGTCTTCTTCGATACGAATGTTGTTTGACATGAGAACCTTCTCTATGTTGCTGCCGAATATAATTATGTGCAGGATAACAAAATAATGTTGCCGAGCGGGTCTACTGCGGAAGTATTGACCGCAGCTATTGTCGCTACCCAGATCATATGCTGGTTGGTAATAAATGAATGAACGTAGATCACTATATGGTGCTTCAGCAAATGACAGCTTTTGGTTTCTGTGAAGGGCTTCACGTTTGCGGCAAAGAGAATAAAAAAGATCGCCCGGTTGAAATGGCGGCGGGAAGCCCCCATTGTAGAAAGGTTGGCCGATTAGCGGCCCCATTTATCACGTATGCGCCATCGGGCGGGTACGCCGACTCTACCTAGAGGAGAGAACCAGGTGCGCTGGTTACCGTTACTGCTGATATTTCTACTGGCTTACATAGAGATATCCTTGTTTATTAAAGTTGCCGCCGTGTTCGGCGTGGCAATGACGCTGCTGCTGGTGGTGTTTACTTCCTGCGTCGGTGTTTCCCTGGTGCGTAATCAGGGCATGAAGACCTTTGTGCAGATGCAACAGAAGCTGGCAGCGGGCGAAAGCCCGGCAGCGGAGATGGTGAAAAGCGTTTCACTGGTGCTGGCGGGTTTCCTGCTGGTGATACCGGGCTTCTTCACCGATTTCCTTGGCCTGTTGCTGCTGTTGCCGCCGGTGCAGAAATCGCTGACGCTGAAGCTGATGCCGCATCTCGCCGTTTATCGCCCAGGCGGTTGGGGCCAGAACGGCGGAGCCGCCAATGGCAATACCTTCGACGGTGAATTCCAGCGCAAGCAAGACGACCGCTACACCTTGGATCATCAACCCGACGATCGCGACAAGCGTGACGACCGCTGATAATTTCCCCTCACCCTAACCCTCTCCCAAAGGGAGAGGGGACTGAACGTGCTACAATTGCCCCCGGTACCTGACCGCGACTCTGGACTACCCCCTCTCCCTAAACAAGTACCCATGTGTTATCCGGTCCGTATAGTGGGAGAGGGTCGGGGTGAGGGGAGATCGGCCGCGTTTTTGCTAATGGCGTTCACCGCAGGCCATCAAATCGAAAATTTTTTTGCTGCTGCCCCTTGAAGGGGGATGGAACGCCCCCATTTCAAATCCCACGGAGCCGGTATCAATAATCTGGCGCACAACCCTAAATCTGATAGAAACCTTCTTACAGGAGAGCGTTCAATGAGTATTCGTCCATTGCATGACCGCGTTATCGTCAAGCGCAAAGAAGTTGAATCAAAATCTGCTGGCGGCATCGTTCTGACTGGCTCTGCAGCGGGTAAATCTACTCGTGGTGAAGTGGTAGCCGTTGGTAAAGGACGTGTTCTGGAAAGCGGCAACATCCAGCCGCTGGATGTGAAAGTAGGCGACATCGTGATTTTCAACGACGGTTACGGCGTGAAAGCAGAGAAGATCGACAATGAAGAAGTGTTGATCATGTCCGAAAGCGACATTCTGGCAATTGTTGAAGCGTAATAACGCTTTATAAATCTTCTGAACTGAACGAGTTGAAGGGAAATACCAATGGCAGCTAAAGATGTAAAATTCGGCAATGACGCTCGCGTGAAGATGCTCCGCGGCGTGAATGTTCTCGCTGATGCAGTAAAAGTGACTCTGGGCCCGAAAGGCCGCAACGTAGTGCTGGATAAATCCTTCGGCGCTCCTACCATCACCAAAGATGGCGTATCTGTTGCTCGTGAAATCGAACTGGAAGACAAGTTCGAGAACATGGGTGCACAAATGGTGAAAGAAGTTGCCTCTAAAGCGAACGACGCTGCGGGCGACGGTACCACCACTGCAACCGTACTGGCTCAATCCATCATCACCGAAGGCCTGAAAGCTGTGGCTGCCGGCATGAACCCGATGGACCTGAAGCGCGGTATCGACAAAGCGGTTATCGCTGCGGTTGAAGAGCTTAAAAAATTATCCGTACCTTGCTCTGACTCTAAAGCTATCGCTCAGGTAGGCACCATCTCTGCAAACTCCGACGAAACCGTGGGTAAACTGATTGCAGAAGCGATGGAGAAAGTGGGCAAAGAAGGCGTGATCACCGTTGAAGAAGGCACCGGCCTGCAAGACGAGCTGGACGTGGTTGAAGGTATGCAGTTCGATCGCGGCTACCTGTCTCCGTACTTCATCAACAAGCCAGAAACCGGTTCTATCGAGCTGGAAAGCCCGTTCATCCTGCTGGCTGACAAGAAAATCTCCAACATCCGTGAAATGCTGCCAGTGCTGGAAGCCGTTGCGAAAGCGGGCAAACCACTGCTGATCATTGCTGAAGATGTTGAAGGCGAAGCGTTGGCGACCCTGGTGGTTAACACCATGCGTGGCATCGTGAAAGTGGCTGCGGTTAAAGCACCTGGCTTCGGCGACCGCCGTAAAGCCATGCTGCAAGACATCGCTACCCTGACTGCCGGTACCGTGATCTCTGAAGAGATCGGTCTGGAGCTGGAAAAAGCTACCCTGGAAGATCTGGGTCAGGCAAAACGCATCGTAATCAACAAAGACACCACCATCATCATCGATGGCGTGGGCGACGAAACCACCATTCAGGGCCGCGTTTCCCAGATCCGTCAGCAGATCGAAGAAGCGACCTCTGACTACGATCGTGAAAAACTGCAAGAGCGTGTTGCTAAACTGGCTGGCGGCGTTGCCGTTATCAAAGTTGGCGCCGCAACTGAAGTTGAAATGAAAGAGAAGAAAGCCCGCGTTGAAGATGCCCTGCACGCTACCCGTGCTGCGGTAGAAGAAGGCGTGGTTGCTGGCGGTGGCGTAGCGCTGATCCGTGTAGCAGACAAAATTTCTGGCCTGAAAGGCGATAACGAAGACCAGAACGTGGGTATCAAAGTTGCCCTGCGTGCTATGGAATCTCCACTGCGTCAGATCGTGATCAACGCCGGTGAAGAAGCTTCTGTGATTGCCAATAAGGTGAAAGCAGGCGAAGGCAGCTTCGGCTACAACGCTTACACCGAAGAATACGGCGACATGATCGCGATGGGTATCCTGGATCCAACTAAAGTGACCCGTTCTGCTCTGCAGTACGCGGCCTCTGTAGCTGGCCTGATGATCACCACCGAGTGCATGATCACTGACTTGCCGAAAGAAGACAAGTTAGACATGGGTGGCGCTGGTGGTATGGGCGGCATGGGTGGTATGGGCGGAATGATGTAATTCCCCTCACCTCTGTGAGCTAACCACAAAACCCGGCTTCGGCCGGGTTTTTTATTACCCTCTTCGTGTGGGGGCTGATTGCTGCGTCTGTTTTTATCATCGTCAGCGGCTACCGATGCGTCAGTGCTGAATTTGATGATATTTTTGCAGACCGTATCTATTAAGCGTGTAAACTGATAGTTCATCAGCTGTCGCTCAAGACGTTGACCAGGCACCTGTGGCCGGTGGCAACGGATGCTTAAGAGATGGCAACGCTTTCTGATAAGCTTTTGCGTAATTCTCAACATCATATGGGGAACAAGATGCGGATTAAAGCCTTACTGGGTCTATCGGCAGCGCTGCTGCTGGCAGGGTGCAGCAGCACCAATGAACTGACCGCCGCAGGTCAACAGGTCAAATTTACCGACACCAAGCCTGCCGCAGAATGCCAGTTGGTAGGCGAAGTCACCGGCACTCAGAGCAACTGGCTGTCGGGGAGTGGTGGTGAGGGCAGCTCCATGCGCGGCGCGGCTAACGATCTGCGCAACAAGGCAGCAGCAATGGGCGGCAACGTGATTTACGGTGCGACTAGCCCAAGCCAGAACCTGCTTTCAAGTTTTGCACCGTTGGACAGCAAAATGATCGGCCAGGTGTATAAGTGCCCGTAACGCTGGCATAAGCACCCGTATAAAACAAAAGAGGAATGCCCAGGCATTCCTCTTTTTGCATTCATATGCGTGCGGCATGTTATTAAACGGGCGCAGCGTGTGCGCCCCTACGAGCTTTGCGTTAGGCGCAGATCCAACGGCGTTTTGCTGGGTTCGCCGCCGACCTCACGGGTCAGGCGGGGTACCAGATAGCCGGAAACCTTGCCCAGCAAACTTTTCACGATCGCACGAGCCTCGTCGTCGCTGACCATAAAGTGGGCCGCGCCCTGCACTTTATCCAACACGTGGAGGTAATAGGGCAGGATCCCCGCATCAAACAGGGCGTTACTCAGCGTTGCCAGCGTATCCGCGTTATCATTGATCCCTCGTAGCAGCACGCTTTGGTTCAGCAGCGTCACTCCGGCGCTACGCAACTGTGCCATACTGGCGCGCAGCGGTGGGTCAATCTCGTTGGCATGATTGATATGGGTGACCATCAGCACCTGCAGGCGCGATGCCGAGAAGCGTTGGCACAGCGTGGCGGTGATGCGGGCGGGGATCACCACCGGCAAGCGGGTATGAATACGCAGGCGTTTGAGGTGTGGGATGGCCTCCAGTTCCCCGATCAGCCAATCCAGTTCGTGGTCTTTGGCCATCAGCGGATCGCCCCCGGAGAAAATAATTTCATCCAGTTCCGGGTGTTGACGGATATACTCCAACGCTTGAAGCCAGTTTGCCTTGTTGCCCTGGTTCTCCTGATAGGGGAAATGACGGCGGAAACAGTAGCGGCAGTTAACCGCACAGCCGCCTTTTACCAACAGCAGGGCACGGTTGCGATACTTGTGCAGCAACCCCGGCACCACGCTGCGCTGTTCATCCAGCGGATCGGTCGTGAAGCCTGGGGCATCGATGAATTCTGCGCTGGCGGTGAGTACCTGGCGCAGCAGCGGGTCATTGGCATCACCGGGTTGCATACGCGCGGCAAAGGCTCGCGGTACGCGTAGCGCAAACAGGCGGCGTGCATCGCGCCCCTGTGGCAGTTCCGGGTGCGTATTTAGTGACAGAAGCTGCAGTAATTCATCTGGGTCGGTAATAACATCGGCGAGTTGATGCAACCAATCTTCTCTATGCGCCGTGTTTTGGGTTATAATGTGTGCCATTTTTTTGGCTAAGCTACCAGTTTAAATTTTCAGAGGGCCATCATGGCGACTTATTCTAGCAACGATTTCCGTCCGGGTCTTAAAATCATGTTCGAAGGCGAACCTTACGCTGTCGAATCCAGCGAGTTCGTTAAACCAGGTAAAGGCCAGGCTTTTGCGCGTGTAAAAATGCGTCGCCTGCTGACCGGCACCCGCGTTGAGAAAACCTTTAAGTCTACCGACTCCTGCGAAGGCGCGGACGTGGTAGATACCAACATGAACTACCTGTACAACGACGGTGAGTTCTACCACTTCATGCACCCTGAGACTTTTGAACAGCATCAGGTTGAAGAGAAAACCGTTTCTGACGTGGCTAAATGGCTGCAGGACAACGCGGAATGTATCGTCACCCTTTGGGATGGCCGTCCTATCGCTGTGCTGCCACCGAACTTTATCGAAGCAGAAATCACTGATACCGATCCAGGCCTGAAAGGCGACACCGCAGGTACCGGCGGCAAGCCAGCTACCCTGAGCACCGGCGCAGTAGTTAAAGTGCCATTGTTCGTGCAGATTGGCGAAGTGATCAAGGTTGACACCCGCTCTGGCGAATACGTCTCCCGCGTTAAATAAGTTTCAATACAGAGGAACCCCCGTGGTTCCTCTGTATTATCCCTTCCCGTCACTCGTTGGCAGAACCGCATGATGAAGAAAACGCTGTTGGCCGTGGTCTCTCTGTTGTTGCTGATGTCTCTCAGCGGCTGTAATACCTTCCGTGGTTTTGGTGAAGACGTTCAACACCTCGGCGGTGCGATTTCCCGCAGCGCTGGCTGAAATCAATTAGCGCCATTAATCGGATAATACAGAAAAATCCGTTTATTCCGGCAACCCTCCTGATTTTTACTACGCTTAGAGAGCTACACTTTTTCACTAATAACGAATAAGGGTAATCTTATGCTGAAGAAAACTATTTTCGCCATTTTTTCCTTGTTGATCCTGTCATCGCTGGTGGGCTGTAATACTACCGAAGGCGTGGGCAAAGATGTTGAAGCTGGTGGTCAGGCGATCCAGCGTAGCGCACAGTAATTAAGACCGCACATTGGGGCACTGCATGTTGCTAAACGGGCGCAGCGTGCAGCGCCCCTACAGTCGAGCATGTTCGGCACCGGCAAATATGAGCAACCTCGCCATTTCGTCGCCTTGTGACTTGCCATCTTCGTTGGTTATAATCCACGTCTTCAATCAGCCAAGTGGGACGACCCGCCTGCGCTTCTGTTGTCTGGGGACGACCCCATCAGTTCTGGAGCCAGTGTCATGGCATGGATAATTTTGCTTTTTGCGGGCCTGTTAGAGGTCGTCTGGGCTATTGGCCTGAAATATACCCACGGTTTTACCCGTTTGACCCCCAGTTTGATTACCGTCGCTGCGATGGTGGTGAGCATGGTGTTGCTGGCGCACGCCATGAAAACGTTGCCTGCGGGCACGGCTTACGCCGTGTGGACCGGGATTGGGGCGGTGGGCGCGGCGGTAATGGGCATGGTGCTGCTCGGTGAGTCGACCAACATCATGCGTATTCTCAGCCTGTGCCTGATCGTGGCCGGGATCCTGGGGCTAAAATTCAGCAGTCAATGAGTGGGCTGCTGATTGACCCAGATTAACGCTTCGGTATCAAAGCCGTAGCCCTTGGCAATCTGCACCAGTCTGTCGCGCGTGGCGGCTTCCAACGTCGGCGTGCGCGACAATATCCACAGATAGTCGCGGTTTGGGCCACAAACCAGCGCATAACGGTACTCCGGATCGAGTTCGATGACGTTATAGCCGCCATAGAAAGGGCCGAAGAATGAAACTTTCAGCGAGGCCGTCTGCGGCGAGCCGATAAAGTACGCCTTGCCTTCGCTCTCCTGCCACTGGTGTTTTTTGCTATCGAAACCCCGGTTAATCACCTTCAGGCCACCATCTGTACGCGGGCTGTAATTGGCCGTAACCTGCTCCAGGCCTCGTTCAAAGCGATGATCCAGACGCGCGATTTCATACCAGGTGCCCAGATAGCGTTTGCTATCGAAGTTATCTATGACCTTGACGTCCTTCGGGGTGTCACGCTACAGGCAACGGAAACGAGGGCGGATAAAATGACGCACAGCTTTGACCAAAAACGCATGGGTGACTCCTGTTTTTCAGTTACAGATAAACAGTGTAGTCGAAAGAGTGGGAGTAGCGGAATAGGCGGCCAACGGGAGTTGGCCGCCAGAGGTATTACAGCGTGACGACCCCGATCAGGGTAACGACGCTCAGGATAGCTGCCAGGCCGTAGAACACCCATTTGCCTGCAGGCACGTGGATTTTCAGATCGTGCATGGCATGGTGGATACGGTGTAGCCCGCACCACAATGGCAAAATGATCATCAGCAGCAGGAACAGGCGGCCGATCCAGCTTTGGCAAAACGCCAGGACGCGCTCATAACCTAAAGCTTCGCCGGGGAACAGGCCGAGTGGCAACAGGATGCCGACCAGCAGCACGATAGCCGGAGCAACGATCGCTCCCCACATACCGCCAGCGCCAAATAATCCCCAGAAAACCGGCTCGTCAGAGCGCTTAGGTGATTGATTTATCATGTTTCCTCCGGATTACAGTAACGCTACGGCGAGAATGATCACGGTGACGACGATCGTCACTGCCCACAGCGCCTTAACGATTGGCTCCGGCCCCATTTTCTCGCTGTTGACGACGATATTGGCGGCTTTCGGTGCCAGATCGAACCAGGTTTTGGTATGCAGCGCGGCGGCCAGCAGGGCGATGATGTTAATCAGCAGCACCAGCGGGTTTTGCAGGAAGCCGACAAACCCGGCCCAGCTTTCAGGGCCACCCTTCAGGGCAAAGACGCCGTAGATCAGCACGATGCTGAACCACACCGCCAGCACCGAAGTACCTTCACGCAGCATGTAGAAACGGTAGAAACCCAGCTTTTGCCACCAGGTTGGCGTCATGGTACGCACATAGGGCTTACGTTGTGTTGTCATTGCTGTCTCCCCTCCCTTATTGCGGTTTCAGCATTGCGATCATGAAGTCTTTGGCACTCTCTACCTTGCCCTGCTGGATCGCAGCGGCCGGGTCGACGTGTTTTGGACAGACTTCAGAGCAGTAGCCAACAAACGTACAGGACCAGACACCGTTCTGGCCGTTAAGCAGCGGCATACGCTGTTTCTTGCCGTGGTCGCGGTTATCCAGGTTATAACGGTGTGCCAGCGTAATCGCTGCCGGGCCGATAAACTCCTGATTCAGGCCGAACTGTGGGCAAGCGGCATAGCACAGGCCACAGTTGATGCAGCCGGAGAACTGGTGATACTTCGCCATTTGCGCCGGGGTCTGCACGTTCGGGCCATCTTCCGGCTTGCGATCGTTGCCGATGATGTAAGGCTTAATCGCTTCCAGGCTCTCGATAAAGTGGGTCATATCCACCACCAGATCGCGCTCGATCGGGAAGTTGCCCAACGCCTCAACCTTCATGCCATCGGTATATTCACGCAGGAAGGTTTTACAGGCCAGCTTAGGCACTCGGTTGACCATCATGCCGCAAGAGCCACAGATGGCCATACGGCACGACCAGCGATAGGACAGGTCTGGTGCCAGGTTATCTTTGATATAACCCAGTGCGTCCAGCAGCGAAGTCTGCTCATCGTAAGGCACGCTGAAGGTCTCGAAATGCGGCTCGGCGTCGCGTTCCGGGTTATAGCGCATGACCTCGATTTTCAGGGTTTTCAGCTCAGCCATTCGCCTGCTCCTTATCCTTTCTCTCTTTGTCTTGCGCTTCGGCTGCTGCGCCATAAACACGCTTGGCCGGTGGCAGTTTGGTAATTTTCACGTCGCTGTACTCCAGGCGTGGTGCACCGTTCGGGTTATGGAACGCCAGCGTATGTTTCAGGAAGTTCACGTCGTCACGCTCGGTGCAACCTTCGTCGAGACGCTGGTGTGCGCCGCGCGATTCTTTACGGTTGAAGGCCGAGTGCGCCATACATTCGGCAACGTCCAGGCCATAGCCCAGCTCGATGGTGTACAGCAGATCGGTGTTGAACACGCTGGAGTTGTCGGTAATTTTGACGCGCTTGAAGCGCTCTTTCAGCTCTGCCAGCTTATCGATGGTTTTCTGCATCAGCTCCGGCGTACGGTAGATACCACAGCCTTCTTCCATCGACAGACCCATTTCATCGCGGATCTTCGACCAGTTCTCGCTACCTTCCTGCTTCATCAGGTTGCTGAGGCGGGTTTCCACGTCGCGGCCTTGTGCTTCCAAAGCGCTGCCGTTGGCCGGGCCACTTTCCAGCGCGCGGCGGGCTGCGTGTTCACCTGCCACACGCCCAAATACCACCAGCTCAGCCAGCGAGTTGGAACCCAGGCGGTTCGCGCCGTGCAGGCCAACCGAGGAACATTCGCCGACGGCGAACAGGCCTTTGATGCGGGTTTCACAATTCTGATCGGTTTCGATACCGCCCATGGTGTAGTGCGCGGTTGGACGGACCGGGATTGGATCCTTAACGGGATCGACACCCACGTAGGCTTTCGACAGTTCACAGATGAACGGCAGACGCTCCAGCAGTTTCTTCTCGCCCAGGTGGCGCAGATCCAGATAGACCACGTCGCCGCGCGGGGTGGCGATGGTGCGGCCAGCACGCCATTCATGCCAGAAAGCCTGCGACACTTTGTCACGCGGGCCCAGCTCCATATATTTGTTTCTTGGCTCGCCCAGCGGGGTTTCCGGGCCCATACCGTAGTCTTGCAGGTAACGGTAGCCGTCTTTGTTAACCAGAATACCGCCTTCACCGCGGCAGCCTTCAGTCATCAGGATGCCTGAGCCTGGCAGGCCGGTTGGGTGATATTGCACAAACTCCATGTCGCGCAGTGGCACGCCGTGGTGGAACGCCATCCCCATACCGTCGCCGGTGACGATGCCGCCGTTGGTGTTATAGCGATAAACGCGGCCAGCACCGCCGGTGGCCATGATGACGGCGTTGGCACGGATCTGCACTCGGGTGCCTTCCATCATGTTCATGGCAACCACGCCGCGCGCCTGGCCATCATCTACCAGTACGTCCAGCACGAAGTGCTCGTCGAAACGTTGGATTTGCGGATACTTCAGCGAAGTCTGGAACAGGGTGTGCAGCATGTGGAAGCCGGTTTTATCGGCGGCAAACCAGGTACGTTCAATCTTCATGCCACCAAAGCGGCGCACGTTGACCGAACCGTCTGGCTTACGGCTCCACGGGCAACCCCATTGCTCCAACTGGGCCATTTCACGTGGGCAGCTGTGAACAAAGTGGTCGACTACGTCCTGCTCACACAGCCAGTCGCCACCGGCTACGGTGTCCTGGAAGTGATAGTCGTAGCTGTCGTGATCCTGAGTGACTGCGGCGGAGCCCCCTTCGGCGGCTACCGTGTGGCTACGCATTGGATATACTTTAGATATCAGCGCGATTTTCAGTTGGGGATTGGCTTCCGCGGCGGCTATAGCGGCCCGTAAACCAGCTCCCCCGGCACCAATGATGGCTAGGTCGGCGTTAAAGGTTTGCACTGCACTCCTCCAATGTTCTCGTTAAAACGACAATTTAATTAATCTATGCTTAATATTTATAAAGGTGCTTCGGGTGCTAAGCTAAATTCAGTGACTTTTTAAACTAAACACTAAGGATAGATAACTGCTACCGAATATAGGGTTATCACTATACCTAAAGTTAAGTAGTAGAAATTTGATGTGATCGATTGTTTTGCCTTTTAACCGTTACGCAAGAGGCATTCCTGCAAAAATAAGGTGTTGCCTCGCCTTTGTCTTTGATTAGCGCGATTGTCGGTGGTTTATATGGCTTATATGTTTTTTATGATTTTAATGTAGACCAGCGCACACAATAGCCAAGAATTTGTTTGCTTGAGAGGATGCGAGTAGACTGCACCCCCTGTTTGATTTCGGAGTAATTACCATGAGCGAAACGGCAAGCTGGCAGCCAAGTGCACCTATCGCCAATTTGTTGAAGCGCGCAGCGATACTGGCTGAGATCCGGCGTTTCTTTGCCGATCGTGGCGTATTGGAGGTTGAGACCCCGGCCATGAGCCAGGCGACAGTCACCGACATCCACCTGGTCCCGTTCCAGACGCGTTTCGTCGGCCCGGGCGCGGCAGATGGCCTGACGCTGTACATGATGACCAGCCCGGAATACCACATGAAGCGCCTGCTGGCGGCAGGGAGCGGCCCGATCTATCAGATGGGGCGCAGCTTCCGTAATGAAGAAGCGGGGCGGCATCACAACCCTGAATTCACCATGCTGGAATGGTATCGCCCGCACTATGATATGTACCGCCTGATGAACGAGGTGGACGATTTGCTGCAACAGGTACTGGATTGCGACAGTGCCGAAACCCTGTCCTATCAGCAGGCGTTCCTGCGCCATCTGGATCTCGATCCGCTGTCGGCAGAGAAGGCACAGCTGCGCGAGGCTGCGGCCAAGCTCGATCTGAGCAACATTGCCGATACGGAAGAAGACCGCGATACCTTGCTGCAACTGCTGTTTACCGTGGGCGTCGAGCCCCATATCGGCCGTGATAAACCGGCATTCGTTTACCACTTCCCGGCTTCACAGGCCTCGCTGGCAGAGATCAGCACCGAAGATCACCGTGTCGCGGAGCGGTTCGAGGTCTATTTCAAAGGCCTTGAGTTGGCGAATGGTTTCCGCGAGTTGACCGACGGCGATGAGCAACGCCAGCGCTTTACGCAGGACAATCGTAAACGCGTAGCGCGTGGCTTGCCGGAGCACCCGATTGATAACAATCTGCTGGATGCCTTGAAGCATGGTATGCCGGAGTGTGCGGGCGTGGCATTGGGCGTCGATCGTTTGGTGATGTTGGCGTTGGGAGCCGAAAGCCTGAGCGAAGTGATCGCGTTTCCGGTCAGCCGGGCATAACCGCGTCCTCGTGCAATGTAGGGGCGCTGCATGCTGCGCCCGTTTTTTATCCAGTAAAAAGGGTTCGGTTTGTTGCCGAACCCTTTTTGCTTTTATAGCCCGCCCGACTCGCGGCGTGTATTGCGCGGTGGGGTTGAAGGCGGCGTACGGCCATTACTGGTCATGCGCGACAGCGTCTCGGTGCGAACCTGGAACGGTGGATATGGCAGCGTGATGCCGTGTTCACGGTAACCTGCCAGGATCAACTGGTGGATCTCATGGCGTAACGGCATGCGGTGGCCCATTTCGGCGGCGTAGATACGCAGTTCGAAGATCTGAATACCCTGTTGCAGATCGACCAGATAGGCTTCCGGTGTTGGGTTATCCAGCACCAGTGAGCAACGTTCGGCCGAGTTGATCAGGATCTTGGTCACCTCTTCCGTATTCGCCTCTGCCGGTGCCGGTACGGTCAGCACCACACGGGTCAGCGTGTCCGACAGCGACCAGTTGATAAACTGCTCGGTAATAAAGGCCTTGTTAGGCACGATAATCTCTTTGCGGTCCCAGTCTGAAATAGTGGTGGCGCGGGTATTGATCTTGGTGACGGTGCCCGTCAGGTTACGGATCGTCACCGTATCGCCGATGCGGATCGGTTTTTCAAACAGAATGATCAGGCCAGAAATAAAGTTGGAGAAGATCTCCTGCATACCAAAGCCCAAGCCCACGCTGAGCGCGGTGACCACCCACTGCAGTTTCGACCACTCGATACCGATCCAGGAAAAGCTGAGGATCGCCCCGAACAGCAGCAACAGATACTTGGTGATGGTGGTAATGGCGTAGCCGGTGCCAGGCGTCAGATCCAGGTGCTGCAACACCGCCAACTCGAGCAACGCTGGCAGGTTACGCACCAGCTGCATGGTGACGATCAGCACCAGGATGGCGATCAGCAGTGCCCCCAAGGTGATCGGCTGAGCAATATCAATGCCATTCACCGTGGAGTTGACATCCCAGAGCTTGATATTTTCCAGGAAGCCGAAGGCCGAGTGGATCTCTGACCACAGGACGATCACCGAGACCAGTGCCACCATCGTCAGGATCGAACGCACCAACCTCAGCGACTGGGCGCTGATGGCATCCAGATCGATTTCCGTTTCATCTACCTCAATCGCACCTTCAATGCTGTTAGGGGTATGTGTGGATTCTTCTTCGCCTTTGGCACGCTGCGCCAGGATATCGGCACGGCGTTGCTTGGCACGGTCAAAGGCGATGCGGCGGCGTTGGATCAGCATCCAGCGGCGGATAATGTGGTAAATCACCAACAGCAGGAACCAGATGGCAACCGAGGTCTCCAGGCGTGCCAACAGTT
Source organism: Serratia sp. 3ACOL1 (assembly GCF_003668775.1). Taxonomy (NCBI): domain Bacteria; kingdom Pseudomonadati; phylum Pseudomonadota; class Gammaproteobacteria; order Enterobacterales; family Yersiniaceae; genus Serratia; species Serratia sp. 3ACOL1. The sequence goes on from NZ_CP033055.1 coordinate 4,995,902, forward strand.
TCTGTGCGGTGGTCAGATAGCCGACGGTGGAAGCCAACGCAGCAATCAGCGGTGCGGAAAGCAACAGCCCCCACAACGCGGTGTTGATCATGTTTTCGCCGGAGCCTTTGTTATCCAGATACAGTGGAATACCGGCCCGCTTCAAGCTGTTGGTGACCAGTGCCAGCGCCAGACAGAGCAGAATGAAGCACAGGCGGCCAAGGGTATTGGCGAATTCGCGATCGTTGAGATTGTCGAAGGTGATCAGCGCCATAATCAACGGCACGATCAGCCAGATCGACATCTGGTAATAACGCATGGCGCGGGAAACCTGTTTCACCGGCCAGCGGAAATGCACGATGAACAACCCTTGCGGATGGGCGAAGGCGGCGCTGATCATACAGATCCACAGCACTGGCAGCGTGGCGGTGACGCCCTCACCGATTGCAACAGCAACCGGATACGGCCAGGCATTCTGCAAGCCAAAGCCCAACGCTGCCCACAATACCGGCAGCGGCAAGGCCACCAGGATCGACCAAAATACGGTACGCAACGTCAGCAGGAATTCATCTTGCGTGACCTTGCCCACTCTGCTGCTGGCCCGCGCCAGGAACGCATGGTAATGCTTACGCGAACTGATGCTGAAAATCACCAACAGCACCGCACCAAACAGCGGGATCAAGGTTTCCCGGCTAGTGACCATCATCACGAAGGCGCCGCTGAGCTGCGTCAGGGTATCCAGTGACAGTACACGGGTCAGATCCTGTGCCACATTGAGCGGATACGACAGGGTGATAGGGCTGATGTCTGGCACCCAGAACAGATAGCGGTGCGCTGCATCCTGAATTTCGTTCAGCGCATCGACCAACTGGGTGTTGGCCACCTTCAGCTTGGTCAGCTCAAGGATCTGGGTATCGCAGCCGGACAGCAGCGAATTCAACAGATCACGCTGGGTACGTAGCTGAGCATCGACGATACGCTGTTGGGCGCTGGTCAGGGGGCTACCGTCGTCTTGTTTAAACTCTTTGGCGCGCTGTGGCAGGCTTTCCAGCTGGTTTTCAAAATTCAGGCGTTGAACGCGCAGATCGGCCATGGCGCTGTCCAACTGCCGGGGTTTTGGCATTTCTGGCAAGATGGCGACCTGGGCGCGCAGGGTTTCCCCCAGCGCAGTAGAGGCGCTCAACCATTGGGACTGCTCAATGATGGTGCTCAATGCCTGGCGCACCTGCAGCGTTTGTGCGGCGGCCTGGCGCTGTTGGGAAGAGATCAGATCCATCTGTTGCGCCTGATCGTTCAGCGCAGCAGAAAGTTCACGGTTGATTTGCAGCTGCTTGCGTAGGCTGGCGGGTAAATCGCCGTTCTGTTCGGCCAATTGCTCGGTTTTTTCCAGCGCCCGTTCCGCTTCCCGCTGGCGTTGGCTGTTGAGGTTGTTACGCAGCGCCTGTAACTGGACATCAATTTTTTCATGCCGCGTTTTGTAGACATCGGCACGCATCCGCGCCAGTTCCTGGCGGTTATTGGCCGAGAGTTGAGCCAGATCCAGCTCATCCACTTTCGCTTTACGTGCCGCCGCCTCTGCCTGTAACAGGGCAAGCTGCGCCAGTGCCAATGGCGTAGTTTGGTTATTGCCCTGAGCTTGTAGACGGCGCTGAACTTCCGTTAACGCACGCCGGGCTTCGGTTTGTTGCTGTGGCAGTTGGCTGAGAGAGTCGCTGATCTCGCGTGTCCGGTCCTGCTCCTGTTGCAACAGGCGGGCCTGTTCCAGCAGTTGGCTGCTGGTTTGCAGAATTAACTGTTCCAGATCGCTGGCGGGCAGGTTCTCGCCGTTGGGCAGGATTTTGGCTTCTTCGAGGGTGAGTTGGCGGCGCAGTTCCTGCGTCATCTTCGGGAAATCGTCGATCACCCGCTGATACTGCTGGGAATTGTTCTGCGACTCTTTGCGTTCGGTGAGCCAGTTGATGGCGCTTTGCAGCGCCTCAACCGTTTCCGCCTGATTAGGCGCGTTTTTATTGCCCTCGGCCAGCTTCAATTCTTGCCGTAACTGGGACTCGTTGGGGATCGCGGCGGCTAGAACCGGCTGGATCAGTAGCAGGCTGAGCAATAAAGCGATAATCAGGCGCACAGCATCAATTCCCTTCGAAGGTGGCTTCTGGTGCGGCTGCGGCTTCAGCAAAAGCCTGGCCCATCCGGGTTACGGTGCCGTTGTTCAGGTGTGGAGCGAACTGTACGCTGCCAGGTGTGAACAGGTTGATGACCGTGGAACCGAGTTTGAAGCGGCCCATCTCTTCACCTTTAACGAGTTGGATCGCGCCTTCCATGCCTTCGGCTGGATAGGTCCAGCGGCGGATGATGCCTTCGCGGGGTGGCGTGACGGTACCGGCCCAGACGGTTTCGATGCTGCCTACAATAGTCGCACCGACCAGGATCTGCACCATCGGCCCAAAGGCGGTATCGAATACGCAGATCACACGCTCATTGCGCGCAAACAGATTCGGCACGTTGGCGGCGGTCAGCGGGTTAACCGAGAACAGATCGCCCGGCACGTAGATCATTTCGCGCAGTGTGCCGTCACAAGGCATATGGACGCGGTGATAGTCGCTTGGGGCCAGATAGGTGGTGGCGAACAGGCCGTTACGGAAAGGCTCCGCTAACAGATAGTTGCCGGCCAGCAGGGCTTCCAGCGTGTAGTTATGGCCTTTGGCCTGGAAAATCTGATCGTCGCGGATCGCACCGAGCTGGCTGATGGCACCATCTGCTGGCAGTGCCAGCACGTGAGGCTCCGCTACGATCGGGCGTGCGCCATCACGTAATGGACGAACGAAGAATTCATTGAATGTGGCATAGGAGGCTAAATCCGGGTTCTGTGCTTCCTGCATCTGCACGCGGTAATAGCGGGCAAACGCTTTTACCACCAGCTTTGTCAGCCAACCGGCCTTTTTATCTGCGCCCCAGCCCGCCAGGCGGGTTAACGCCAGCTTTGGCAGCCAATACTGTAATTTAATCTTGATGCTATCCAGCACATTAACCTCTTGAAAGGGGATATAAGGGCGAGGGGGCGATTAGCGCAACCCCCGCACTGTGGATCAGTTATCTGCGTCCGGGAAGTTTTTGCGGGTTTTAACCTGCGCCATGCTTTCCAGGATGCGGTGATAGTTGTCGAAACGCTCTTTGGCTATCGCGCCACTTTCCATCGCGGCGCGAATGGCGCAGCCCGGATCGGTGTCGTGGCGGCAGTCGCGGAATTTACAACCGCCCAAATAGTCGCGGAATTCGACATAGGCCTGGGTGACTTGCTCTGGCTCCAGATGCCACAGACCAAATTCACGCACGCCAGGGGAGTCGATAACATCACCGCCATGTTGGAAGTGATACAAGCGCGCCGCCGTGGTGGTATGTTGCCCCAGGCCGGAGACGTCGGAAACCTGATTTACCAGAATTTGCTTTTCCGTCTGCGGCAGCAGGGCGTTCAACAGGCTGGATTTGCCCACACCGGACTGCCCGGCAAAGATGCTGATACGGTCGACCAGCGCCTGTTCAAAGGCTTCCATCCCTTCGCGGGTCTGGCTGGACACTTCGAGAACGCGGTAGCCAATATGGCGATAGATGTCCATCATTCCGTCGACCACCTTACGTGCTGCGGCGTCCAGCAGGTCGATCTTGTTGAGCACGATCAGTGGCTCGACTTGCAGCGTTTCGCAGGCGACCAGGTAGCGATCGATCATATTGAGTGAAAGTTCGGGCAAAATGGCCGACACGATGACGATCTGATCGATATTGGCGGCGATGGGTTTAACGCCGTCGTAGAAATCAGGGCGGTTCAGCACCGAGGTGCGTTCATGCACCGCTTCTACGATGCCTTTGACCCCCGCATGAGTGCCTACACCAGGGCGCCAGACCACGCGATCGCCGGTAACCAGCGAACGTAGGGTGCGGCGAATGTTGCAGCGATGCTGGACGCCGTCTGCGGCTTCCACGTCGGCATGCATGCCAAAGCGGCTGATGACGATCCCGTCTTGCGGTTCGCCCAATTGGGAATCATCCAGCTCCGGCTTGTTGTCAGTACGCTTCAGGCGACGCTGATGGTTGGCCTGTACGCGGCGTTCTTGACCTTTGGACAGTTTGTTCTTACTCACTGAGCCTCACTTGAATCGGCATTTATCGCTCGGGGCGAGCAAAAAGGCTATGATACACGCTATTTTATATTAAATAACCGTTCTTGACCGCCACGCACGCTGGCATTAGCCGCGGGTTTGCCCGTGGTTTGTTTATCTTTCGGCTTTTACGCAGGAAAAATCATGACAGGAAACGAAAACAACCTGATTTGGATCGATCTGGAGATGACCGGGTTGGACCCTGAACGCGATCGCATTATCGAGATCGCGACATTGGTGACCGATGCCAATTTGAATATCCTTGCCGAAGGACCGGTGATCGCGGTGCATCAATCAGATGAGCAACTGGCGCGAATGGATGACTGGAATGTGCGCACGCATACCGGCAGTGGGCTGGTGGAGCGCGTTAAAGCCAGCAAGCATGACGATCGTGCCGCCGAGCTGGCGACTATCGCTTTCCTGCAAGCGTGGGTGCCAGCAGGTAAATCACCTATCTGTGGCAACAGCGTTGGTCAGGATCGCCGTTTCCTGTTCCGCTATATGCCGCTGCTGGAAGCCTACTTCCATTATCGTTATCTGGATGTCAGCACCCTGAAAGAGCTGGCGCGCCGCTGGAAACCGGAGATCCTGCCAGGCTTCAAAAAGCAGGGCACTCACCAGGCGTTGGATGATATCCGCGAATCCGTTGCGGAACTGGCGTACTACCGCGAGCATTTTATTCAGCTGTAGCCGGGATCAGGTTCATAAAAGGGGGCGGAGGAGTAATCCACGCCCCCTTTTCTATTGGGGATCTAGGGTTTGGCTTTAGGTACGAAGGGCGGTTTGGCGAACCAAACCAGCACGATGGCTAGCAGAAACACGCCAGCCAGCGCATAAGAAATATCATTGAAGGCGATCTGTGCGGCCTGTTCGGAGACCAGATTATTCAGGCGTTCATAGCCTGACTGCGCCTGGCCCAGCTCTAAAGTTGTGACCGCCTGACGAGTCTCTTGATCGTAGACGGTCAGGGATTCGCCTAATTGGGCGTGATGGGAAACCGCACGGCGATCCCACATCAAGGTCGTAATGGAGACTGCCAGGCTGGCACCTAACGTACGCATAAAGGTGGCAAGCCCTGAGCCTGCCGCAATCTCGTCCGGCTTGAGATCGGAGAGCAAGATGGCGTTGATCGGCATGATAAAGAGTGCCAGCCCGAGCCCCTGCAGCAGTTGGATCAGCGCGATATGTTGGAAATCAATATCAATGACAAAGCCTGAGCGCAGGTAAGAGGCCGTGGCCAGCAGGATGAAAGCGCCGCATACCAGCCAGCGCATGTTGAAACGCGGCGCATATTTGCCCATAAAGGGCATCAGCAGCAGCGGCAAAATCCCCATGGGGGCAACGGCTAACCCTGCCCAGATGGGGGGGTAGCCCAAGGTACGCTGTAGCCAAAGCGGCATGATGACGTTGGTGGCGTAAAAAGCGGAATAGGCACCTATCAGCGCAAGCGTGCCCACCCGGAAATTGCGATGCCGAAATAGCTGCAAATTAACGATCGGTTGTGAGTCGGTCAGTTCCCAGATCACAAAAAACAGCAAGCTGACCACGGCGACGATAGCCAGCAAGACGATCTGGGTAGAGTTGAACCAATCCTCTTCATTGCCTTTATCCAGCAAGATCTGGAGTGCGCCCACCCCCAGGATCAACGCGAGTAGCCCAACGCGATCCACCTTGGCACGCATGGTGCTCTCGGGGCGGCCATGCATTTGGCTGGCAACCAGGGTGCAGGCAAAAATGCCGACCGGGATATTGATCAGGAAGGTCCAGCGCCATGAATAAAAATCGGTGATCCACCCACCGAGCAAGGGGCCCGCAACTGGAGCGACCACGGTGACCATGGCGATCATGGACAGGGCATACCCTCGTTTTTCTGGCGGGTAAATCGACAACATCAGCGCTTGGGTTGTCGGGATCAGTGGCCCGGCTACGGCTCCTTGTAACACACGGCAGAGAATTAACATTTCCATATTGATGGCCATTCCGCATGCTAATGAGGCGGCAGTGAACAATCCCATTGACCAGAGAAACAGCCGCAGCTGGCCAATGCGACGCACCAGAAAACCCGTGAGTGGCAAGGCAATCGCGTTGCTGGCGGCAAAACTGGTGATCACCCAGGCGCTTTGGCTACTGCTGGCTCCCAGATTACCGGCGATGGTCGGCAGGGAGACATTGGCGATAGTGCCATCAAGCACGTACATAAATACCGCCAGAGCCAGACCAAAGGTGGTCCAGTTGACGCTGGGGGGCGGAAATCCTGGGCGGGGATCGTGGGACTCATAAATTCCCCCCATTAGCCTTAACGATCCGTTCGATCAAGGTGTCTGACTGGCTCAGTTGATCGCGGTAGACATCGGTAGCCAGCAAGGGCTCTGGCGAGCGTTGAGCTAATAGCGCACCGCTACGGTCATGCAAATCAACATTGACCTGCATGGACAAGCCAACGCGCAACGGGTGGCTGATAAGCTGCTCAGGCTGGGTGAGGGCAATTCGTACCGGCACCCGTTGAACGATCTTGATCCAGTTCCCAGTGGCGTTTTGTGCGGGCAGCAACGCAAACGCAGCACCGGTCCCAATACCCAGATGCTGTACCTGACCGTTATAGCGAATGGTTTTGCCATAGACATCGGCATAGATCTCTACTGGTTGACCGATGCGAATATCACGCAGTTGGGCCTCGGTGAAATTAGCCTCGACCCAGACTTTATCCAGCGGTACGACGGCCATTAGCGCTTCGCCTGGCTGTACTCGCTGGCCCAACTGCACCTTACGTTTGGCGACATACCCCGTGACCGGGGCAACGATGGTGGTGCGTGAGCGATCGAGGAAAGCGACACGCAATGCCGCTATTGCTGCCAGCACTTCTGGGTGTGAAGCCAGGCTGGTGTTATCCACTAATGAGAGATTTTGCTGGTACTGTTGCTCGATAGCCTCCAGCGCGCTCTGTGCCTCCAGAAAGGCGTTATTGGCGTGGGCTAATTCCTCTTTGGAGATGGCACCGGAAACGGTTAGTGCGCGGCGTCGTTGGTAATCAGCGCGCGCTTTGTCCCGCGTGGCTTGGCGGGCAGCGATTTCGGCCTTGGCACCGCTGACCGCACTAAACAAACCTCGCACTTTACGCACCACGTTGGCCAGATGGGCCTCGGCATTGTCCAGTGCCAGTTGGCTGTCGTCAGGATCAAGCATAACCAGCGTATCGCCAGCGAACACCCATTCGCCGTCATCGACGTTGATGGAGACCACGGTGCCATGAAACTGTGGCGTGATCTGTACGACATCCCCCTGAACATAGGCGTTATCGGTGCTGGCATACCAGCGACCATACATGCCATACCATCCCCCCAGAGGATGGCGGCAAGCAGACAGGCTGCCCCCAGTAAATACAGCAGCCAAGGGCGTTTACTTTTCGCGGGGTGGGGGGAGTGGTCTTAACATTGTTCATTAGGCACCTCTGGTTGGTCAAAGAGCGGAGAAAGTATGAATAATGGACAACTGGCGAAAAGTTGGATAACGTTATTTATGCTAAAAATAATGAGAAGTAGTCATGACGGTAGCGGCGCTTGCCAATCATCCATCCGATCTCAGTGAACGTGCCGATGGCCCTTCGCTGATTGCTATGTGGGGTGAAGACGATCCGGGTCTTGAGTTTCGTCTGGGGACGCGTGAATACGATTGGCATCAGCATTTGCGGGGGCAGTTGTTCTGCGTGGAGAACGGCTTGTTGCATGTTCGCACCAGACAGGGATCCTGGCTGTTACCACCGAACCGCGCCGGCTGGATACCCTCACATGAGCCGCACAAAGTCAGCATCAGCGGCGTCATGAGCGGCTGGACGGTGCTGATTACGCCTGATGCGAGCAAAGCGTTGCCCGATCAACCCTGCGTGATTGGTATCAGTGAGTTGATGAATGCGTTGGTACGCCGTGCGGTATCTTGGTCGTTTGAAGAGACTTTGCAGGTTGAACAGGAGCGGATGATTGCGGTGTTGTTGGATGAAATCCGGCGTTCGCCTCATCAGCCGCTGCATTTGAGAATGCCTACCGACCGGCGCTTATTGCGGATCACCAATGCGATCCTTGCCGAACCTGATGACACGCGGACCTTGCAAGCTTGGGCAGCTTGGGGAGGGCTTTCCCCCAGCACCCTGTCGCGTTTGTTTATGGCCGAGACGGGCAACAGTTTTGCACAATGGCGTCAACAGGCAAGGTTGTCTCACGCGTTGGAAATGCTGGCTAATGGTATGTCTGTGAGCAGTGTTGCTGATGCCCTGGGGTACGCGACCCCCAGCAACTTTATCGCGATGTTCAGACGGTGTTTCGGCGATTCTCCCGCCCATTATTTCTCCAAGCGTAAGTCGCTGTGAGTTGAACCATTGGTTGTTCACCGTGATGAGGGACCAAATCCTGACCTTGGTTGCCCGCAAAACAGGTTTTTGCCTATCCCGGCGCGAAAATTCACCATTTCGGTGCTTAAAGCAGCAATCAGACAAAATTCGCGTTTTTTTGCTTTCAGGGGCTTGCGGCGAAAAGGATTTCTCGTATAATGCGCACCCCGTACCGATGAAGAATTTCGTTCCATTCACCATCGTTACGCCGGGCGGGAATAGCTCAGTTGGTAGAGCACGACCTTGCCAAGGTCGGGGTCGCGAGTTCGAGTCTCGTTTCCCGCTCCAACTTCAAAAATGCTGCTGATGTAGCATGATGAAGAAAAAGTAGTTAAAGTAACACCCATGCGACGCGGGAATAGCTCAGTTGGTAGAGCACGACCTTGCCAAGGTCGGGGTCGCGAGTTCGAGTCTCGTTTCCCGCTCCAAAAATTTCAAAGGCCATGTTGTTCATTGTTGGCCGCATGCTTCAAGCATATCAATGCGGGAATAGCTCAGTTGGTAGAGCACGACCTTGCCAAGGTCGGGGTCGCGAGTTCGAGTCTCGTTTCCCGCTCCAAATTTATCTCCAGTTTAGATTCAATCCTACGCCGCTTCCGGTGTGACTTTCTTTCAGTTATACATACTCAGAAAATATGTTGTGAACAGAGTTATCCACAGATCCTGTACATAATACCTTCTGTGCAAAATTGCAACGCCTCACAAATGAAATTTATATCTTATTGATAATCATCAATATTTATTTCTTATAAAACGTTATCTCGATCACTTGCTCTTTTTGTGACGCTTGAAAGACAACGCATTTTTATTTTTATGCACAAATCCACAGGGAGAGTCTGAGGGTTTTCTAGGCATCCCTCGGTAATCCTTTCTCGACCGCCCGAATTAAACGTTTTTTCTGCATCGTCTGCACCTCAACCGCCAGAGCTTCACGGCGTGCAAGCTGTTGAGCCAGTGCCCAACTGATGTGCTCGTCCAGCATCGGATCCTGACCTTGCCGGGTCTGCAAGCTGATAACGATCTGATCCAGATAAGGGGCGTTGCCGAGTGCTACCGCGATATTGCGTAACCAGCGCAAATGGCCGATGCGTCGGATGGCAGAGCCTTCGGTGATACGTAGAAACTTCTCCTCATTCCAGCCAAACAGCTCGATCAGTTGCGGGGCATGCAGCGCAGCGCGGGGGCTGAAATCGTCTTCATCCGTTAACTGCGAGAAGCGGTTCCATGGGCAAATGAGCTGGCAATCGTCGCAGCCGTAGATTCTATTGCCCATCAGAGGGCGGAATTCTTCTGGAATAGCGCCTTCCAGCTCGATGGTCAGGTAGGAGATGCAGCGCCGGGCATCGACGGTGTAAGGGGCAACTATCGCACCGGTGGGGCAAGTAGTGATACAGGCGACACAGCGGCCACACTGCTCTTCCTGCGGCTTATCCACCGGCAGGGGCAAATCGATTAACAACTCGCCCAGAAAAAACCAGGAGCCAGCGTCGCGGTTGAGGATCAGTGAGTGTTTACCAACCCAGCCAATGCCGGCTTTTGAGGCCAAGGCTCGCTCCATGATGGGGGCCGAATCCACAAAGGGCCGGAAATTCAGTTCACCGCAGTAAGCCTGGATTTGATCGCCGAGCTTTTTTAGCCGCTGGCGTAGCAGCTTGTGATAATCACGCCCCAGCGCATAACGGCTAACGTAGCCCAACTGCGGGTTTTTTAACGTACTGGCGAACGCGGCTTTCGCGGGTAGATAGTTCATGCGCACGCTGATCACCCGCAGTGTGCCGGGCAATAATTCATGTGGCCGTGCGCGCATCATGCCGTGGCGTGCCATCCACTCCATCTCGCCGTGGTATTGCTTATCCAGCCACGCCTGCAATCTGGGTTCTTCCGCGCTGAGATCGGTATCGCAGATCCCCACCTGCTGGAATCCTAGCGATTGCCCCCATTGCTTGATATGTTGGGCTAGTTGATCGAGATCGAGGGGGTGTGTCATGACGGGCCATAGTGAGAAACAATACTGTTCCAGTTTACCACACTCTGTTTGGTCTGCAGACTGGATCCGCCAGGCAGAACCTGCTGCTGCCGCAACGCTGGGCCTCTCCTTGTATTCGTTAATGGAGCGTGCCGGTGCGGCGGCTTACGAGCTGGCGTGCGACCGGTATCCGGCCAGCAGGCATTGGCTGGTGCTGTGTGGGCATGGCAATAACGGTGGCGATAGTTATGTGGTTGCTCGTCTGGCCCGTGCGGCGGGTATCAAGGTGACGCTCATCGCCTGCGAAGGCGTTCGTCCATTGCCCCCAGAGGCTGCCAACGCCCGGCAAGCCTGGTTGGCAAGTGGCGGAGAAGCCCTGCCAGCGACCAGCCGTTGGCCAGAGGATGTCGATCTCATCATTGATGGATTGTTAGGTACCGGGTTGGGGGCAGCCCCCAGAGCGCCCTATGATGCCCTGATCGAAGCGGCCAACCGAGCCGATGCGCCAGTGGTTGCTTTGGATATTCCTTCTGGCCTGCTGGCTGAAAGCGGAGCCGTGCCGGGAGCCTCGATCCGTGCGGCCCATACGCTGACTTTTATTGCACTCAAACCAGGCTTGCTGACCGGGCAGGCTCGTGATTGGGTGGGGCAACTTCATTACAGTACGCTAGGATTGGTGGATTGGCTGGCAACACAGTCCCCGCAGATCGAGCGTATTACGGCTGGCGATTTGGCCAGGTGGCTGAAGCCTCGCCGCCCTTGTTCTCATAAAGGGGAGCAGGGTCGTTTACTGCTGGTGGGGGGCGATCACGGCTTTGGCGGGGCAATCCGCATGGCTGCGGAAGCCGCACTGCGTGCTGGGGCTGGACTAGTGCGAGTGCTTACTCACAGTGAAAACATTGGGCCGCTGCTGACCGCCCGGCCTGAGTTGATGGTGCAGCGTCTGAGTGATGATATCCTGCAACCGGCGCTGGACTGGGCCGATGTGGTCGTGATTGGCCCGGGGCTTGGCCAGGGTGATTGGGGCCGCAATGCGTTGCAACAGCTGCAAGCCAGTGATAAACCAACATTATGGGACGCGGATGCGCTTAACTTACTGGCATTACACCCCGAGAAGCGTCAGAATCGCATTATTACCCCGCATCCTGGTGAAGCCGCGCGATTATTGAGCTGCCGCACCGCTGATATTGAGAGTGATCGCTTACTTGCAACCCGCAGGTTGGTCGCGCAATACGGCGGCGTTGTGGTGCTGAAAGGCGCAGGCACCTTGATCGCCGATGAGCATGGACAGATGGCGATCGCCGACGTTGGCAATGCTGGCATGGCATCCGGTGGCATGGGAGATGTGCTGTCGGGTATCATTGGCGGTTTGCTGGCGCAAAAGCTGCCGCTGTATGATGCTGCCTGCGCGGGTTGCGTAGTGCACGGCGCAGCAGCGGATCATATTGCTGCAAAACAAGGAACAAGGGGATTACTGGCCACCGATCTGCTGCCGGTGATCCCTCATTACGTTAACTCTGAGTTGGCAAAATAGACATTATCGAATGAAAGAACTCGTTTTACCGCTGCCGGATGAGGCAGCCACAGTCGCACTGGGGGCCGTCTTGGCCCAGGCGTGCGATCGTGCCAGCGTGATTTATCTTTATGGCGATTTGGGTGCCGGTAAAACCACCTTCAGCCGCGGCTTTTTGCAGGCGTTAGGCCATCAGGGCAATGTGAAAAGCCCAACCTATACGCTGGTGGAACCTTATGCGCTGCAACCGCTGGCGGTCTATCACTTTGATCTTTATCGCTTGGCCGACCCGGAAGAACTCGAATTTATGGGTATCCGCGACTATTTTGCCCAGGACTCGATTTGCCTGGTCGAGTGGCCGCAGCAGGGTACCGGCGTGCTGCCCGATCCCGATCTGGAACTGCATCTCAGTTACCATGACGAAGGGCGTCAGGCGAAGCTCCAGGCAGTTTCCGCCTATGGCGAACAATTATTAGAAAGTATCCAGGAGCAACAAGGATGACGCAGCAATGATGTATGGGTTAAGAAGATTTGCTGTGATTGCCTTGCTTGCGTTGCTGGGGCCGTTCGGTGCCTGGGCGGCATCGTCCCTCTCCGACGTCAAAGTGACCAATGCTCAGCGTGAGGCCACGGTATCGGTGAGCTTTACCGGCCCTCCGGAGTATACCTTCGCCACGTTACATGGCCCGGATCGGGTGGTGCTGGACGTTACCCAAACTGGCAAGGTGGGCGGCCTGCCGTTGAACTTCAGCGGCCAAAACCTGGTAAAAAGAATTCGTTCCAGTCAGCCGAAAAATGCGCAAACCGTACGCTTGGTGTTTGATTTAACCCAACATGCCAAAACCCGTGTGTCGACGCGTCAAGAGGGTAACAGTTACATTGTTGTCTTCACCATCACCTCAGAAGCCAAGACGACGACCAACACCGTTCGTAAGGCACCGGTGCCTGTGCCGGTGGTGACTGAGCCAGTGCGTAAAGCGCCGGTTACGTCGAGTAACGCCAATCCATTTACTCCGAAGTCGGCTGCGGTATCAGGTACGGCAACCAGCATTACCCCACGTAGCAGCCGGGTGTCCGCCGGTTCTGGCGATCGGGTAGTGGTGGCGATCGATGCAGGCCATGGTGGACAAGATCCTGGCGCTATCGGGCCAAACGGCCTGAAAGAGAAAAATGTCACCATTGCCATCGCGCATCGTCTGCGTGCGTTGTTGGATGCCGATCCGATGTTCAAAGCGGTGATGACGCGTAACGGGGATTACTTTATTTCGGTGATGGGCCGTTCTGACGTGGCGCGCAAGCAGGGGGCAAACGTGTTGGTGTCCATCCACGCGGATGCTGCGCCGAATCGTAGCGCCAAAGGGGCTTCGGTTTGGGTATTGTCCAATCGCCGGGCTAACAGCGAGATGGCCGGTTGGTTGGAACAGCACGAGAAACAGTCCGAACTGCTGGGTGGTGCGGGCGATCTGTTGGCCAACAGCCAAGCCGACCCTTATCTGAGCCAGGCGGTGTTGGATCTGCAGTTCGGTCATTCGCAGCGCGTCGGTTATGACGTAGCCGTCAAGGTATTACAGCAGTTACAGGTCGTAGGTTCATTACACAAACGCCGTCCGGAACACGCCAGCCTGGGAGTGCTGCGTTCACCGGATATTCCATCTTTACTGGTGGAAACCGGGTTTATCAGTAATAGCACGGAGGAGCGACTGCTGGGCAGTAGCGCATATCAGGATAAAATTGCACGGGCGATCCACAACGGCCTGCGCGGTTATTTCCTGGCGCATCCGCTACAAGCCGACCCAAAGGTGGAAAACCGCCCGCTGGACGTCGCAGCGGCGGTTAACTCCACAACAGACGATCTCAGACAGCCTGAGCCGGTGACCAGCCCGGCCAGAAGTCGCGCCAGCGTAGGAAAAACGCAGATCCATGTGGTGAAGCGGGCGGAAACGCTTTCCGGCATTGCCGATAGCTATGGCACCAGCATGGCGGCGCTACGTGAGCTGAACAAGCTGAAAAAAGATGGCGTCTGGGTCGGCCAACGCCTGAAGGTCCCTGCCGGAAAAACGGCAGCAGCACCGGTTCAGGCCAAGGCCAAGGCAAAAAGCGCTAAACCGAGCAAACATAAGGTGACTCGCGGTGATACGCTGTCATCCATCGCCGCGCGATATGGCGTCAGCGTCAGCGATCTTAAACGGGTTAACAAATTAAAGTCGGATGTTGCGCCGCTGGATCGGACGCTGATCATTCCGTAGGCTTGATGCCAACAACAGAGGGAGCCCCATGCCTATCCAGGTGTTACCGCCACAGCTAGCCAACCAGATTGCCGCCGGAGAAGTGGTCGAACGGCCTGCGTCGGTAGTGAAGGAACTGGTAGAAAATAGTCTGGATGCCGGGGCAACGCGGATTGATATTGATATCGAACGCGGCGGGGCCAAACTGATCCGCATCCGTGATAATGGCTGCGGCATTGCCAAAGCCGATCTGGCCTTGGCCCTGGCACGTCATGCTACCAGTAAAATCAGTACGCTTGACGATCTGGAGGCCATAGTCAGCCTGGGCTTTCGCGGCGAAGCGTTGGCCAGTATCAGCTCGGTGTCCCGTCTGATGTTGACCTCACGCACGGCGGAACAGAGCGAAGCCTGGCAAGCCTACGCGGAAGGGCGCGATCAGGCGGTCACCGTCAAACCGGCAGCTCATCCGGTGGGTAGCACGCTCGAAGTGCTCGATCTGTTTTACAACACCCCCGCACGGCGCAAGTTCATGCGCACCGAAAAAACCGAATTTGGCCATATCGACGAAGTGGTGCGGCGCATAGCGCTGGCGCGTTTCGATGTGGCGATCAACCTCAGCCATAACGGCAAGCTGATGCGTCAGTATCGCGCGGCAAAAGAAGAAAGCCAGCATGAGCGGCGTCTGGCCAGCATTTGTGGTCCCGCCTTCTTGCAGCATGCGTTGGCGATTTCCTGGCAGCATGGCGATCTCAGCATTCGCGGCTGGGTGGCCGATCCGCAAGGGGCGCGTCAGCTTGGCGAAATGCAATATTGCTACGTCAACAGCCGGATGATGCGCGATCGGCTAATTAATCATGCCATTCGTCAGGCGTATCAGGATCAGTTGAAAGACGATCAACTGCCTGCCTATGTGCTGTATCTGGAAGTGGATCCGCATCAGGTAGATGTCAACGTCCATCCGGCCAAGCATGAGGTGCGTTTTCATCAGGCTCGGCTGGTACATGATTTTATCTACCAGGCGGTTACCACGGTGCTGCAGCAGGCGGGTAATGTCGCGCTGCCAATGGCTGAAGAGTCCGCTGCGCAAGAGGCTCCCGTCTGGCAGCCGGAGAACCGCGTTGCTGCCGGTGGCAACCACTTCTCCCAGCCTGCGCCACAGCGTGAACGTCAGCCTGCTGAACCCTCCGCTGCCCGTGAACGTGCCCCGCAGCCAGCCTATCAGGCAGGTGCGGGTTACCAAAAACGTGAAGGCGAGCTGTATGGCAAGCTGTTGCAGGCTACGCCGCCAGCAGATACGGTAAAACAGCCGCTGTTCCCGCCGGTTAACGCCGTGCAGGAAACTCCGCTCGCCGGTAGTCAGCACAGTTTTGGCCGTGTCCTGATGATCTGCCCGCCGAGCTATGCGCTGGTTGAACAGCGTCAGCAGCTGGCGTTACTGAATCTGACCATGGCCGAACGTTGGCTGCGTCAGGCGCAGCTTTGCCCGCCGGAAGAGGGATTACGGCCACAGCCGCTGTTGATCCCGATTAAGCTGACGTTGAATAAAAATGAAGCGGCCGCCTGCGTGCAACACCAGGCGCTGCTGGCCAAAATGGGGTTGGAGCTGCAATCCGATCACGGGCGTGTGACTTTGCGCGCAGTACCTTTACCATTACGCCAACAAAATTTACAAAAGTTGATACCCGAGCTGTTAGGCTATCTGGCCGAACATCAGGAGATGTCGCCAACAGTGCTATCCATCTGGATCGCCAGCCAATTAGGCAGCGAACACGAAGTATGGAACAGCTCGCAAGCGATACAATTGTTGACAGAAGTTGAACGACTTTGCCCGCAACTGGTCAAATCCCCTCCTGCCGCTCTTTTACAACCCGTTGATTTGCAGGCTGCATTGGCAGCACTTAAGCATGACTGAAATTGAAATGACCCCTCGTCCCCCAGCCATTTTTATCATGGGGCCAACGGCCTCAGGCAAAACCGCCTTGGCGATGGCGCTGCGTGAGCGCTTGCCCGTCGAACTGATCAGTGTCGATTCCGCCCTGATTTATCGCGGTATGGATATCGGCACCGCCAAACCCTCGGCGGAAGAGCTTGCCCAGGCACCACACCGTTTGATCGATATCCGCGATCCTGCGCAAGCGTATTCGGCGGCCGATTTTCGTGCCGATGCGTTGCGGGAAATGGCCGATATTACTGCCGCCGGGCGTATTCCGCTGTTGGTGGGGGGCACAATGCTTTACTTTAAGGCGTTACTGGAAGGTTTATCGCCGTTACCCTCTGCCGATCCCGCCGTGCGCGAGCAGATTGAGCAGCAGGCGGCAGAGCTTGGTTGGGAGGCTTTACACCGCCAATTGCAGACGATAGACCCGGTTTCCGCGTTACGTATTCATCCGAATGATCCACAGAGACTCTCCAGAGCACTGGAAGTTTTTTTGATTTCGGGTAAAACTTTAACTGAACTGACTAAAATTTCGGGTGAATCGTTGCCGTATCATGTTCACCAATTTGCGATAGCGCCAGTCAGCCGGGAGTTGTTGCATCAACGTATCGAGCTGCGGTTCAATCAGATGTTGGCGGCGGGTTTTGAGGCGGAAGCGCGTGCACTTTTTGCACGGGGTGATTTGCATACGGATTTGCCTTCCATTCGCTGTGTCGGTTATCGCCAGATGTGGTCATATTTTTCTGGCGAGATTAGTTACGATGAGATGGTTTTTCGAGGTATTTGCGCAACACGTCAGTTGGCCAAACGCCAGATGACCTGGTTACGGGGTTGGGAGTCGGTTCGGTGGTTGGACAGTGAAAAGCCGGGAGAGGCTTTAGACTCGGTAACACAGGTTGTTAGTGCATA
This sequence comes from Serratia sp. 3ACOL1, assembly GCF_003668775.1. Classification (NCBI taxonomy): domain Bacteria; kingdom Pseudomonadati; phylum Pseudomonadota; class Gammaproteobacteria; order Enterobacterales; family Yersiniaceae; genus Serratia; species Serratia sp. 3ACOL1. Next base: position 5,012,962 of record NZ_CP033055.1, read on the forward strand.
GGTTGAGTGATTGTGTACAATTGATGAGTATTCAGCGCGCAAATTTTTTAGGTCGTTTATTTTGAGCCGACAGGTTCTTGGTTAAAAACAACAAACAAATAAGGAAAAGATAGAATGGCTAAGGGGCAATCTTTGCAAGATCCGTTCCTGAACGCATTGCGTCGTGAACGTGTTCCGGTTTCTATTTATTTGGTGAATGGTATTAAGCTGCAAGGCCAGATTGAGTCTTTTGACCAGTTTGTCATCCTGTTGAAGAACACGGTGAGCCAGATGGTTTATAAGCACGCTATCTCTACCGTTGTTCCATCGCGCCCGGTATCGCACCACAGCAACACCCCGAGCAGCGGCGGCACCAGCAATTATCACCATGGTAACAACCCGTCTGCGCCGCAACAGCCGCAGCAGGAAAGCGATGACGCTGAATAAAGCGCGTTGCGAGTCAACCATGACGGGGAGCATAAGCAGCGCAGTGCTGTTTATGTCCCCCAAACTCGCGGTTTTGTTCCGTTTGAGAGGTTGCACGCTTGTTTGACCGTTATGAAGCCGGTGAGCAGGCCGTCCTGGTTCATATCTATTTCTCGCAAGACAAAGATACAGAAGATCTCAGTGAGTTCGAATCGCTGGTGTCCTCTGCGGGCGTCGAGGCTTTGCAAGTGGTTACTGGTAGCCGCAAAGCACCTCACCCAAAATACTTTGTCGGTGAAGGAAAGGCCGAAGAAATTGCAGATGCGGTGAAAGCCAGCGGCGCGTCTGTTGTCCTGTTTGATCACGCCCTTTCCGCAGCGCAGGAGAGAAATCTCGAACGCCTGTGTGAATGCCGGGTGATCGATCGCACCGGGTTGATTCTCGACATCTTTGCCCAGCGTGCCCGTACCCATGAAGGTAAGCTGCAGGTAGAGTTGGCGCAATTGCGTCATATTGCCACTCGTCTGGTTCGTGGTTGGACTCACCTTGAACGTCAGAAAGGGGGGATTGGCCTGCGCGGGCCGGGGGAGACTCAGTTAGAAACTGACCGTCGTCTGCTACGCGATCGCATCAGCCTGATCCTTAAGCGCCTTGAGCGCGTAGAGAAGCAGCGCGATCAAGGGCGACGAGCGCGTACCCGTGCCGATGTGCCAACCGTATCGCTGGTGGGTTACACCAACGCCGGCAAATCAACCCTGTTTAACCGAATTACGTCTGCCGGAGTGTATGTGGCGGACCAGCTATTTGCCACCCTGGATCCTACCCTGCGGCGTATTGACGTGGCGGACGTAGGCGATACCGTGTTGGCGGATACCGTAGGCTTTATCCGGCACTTGCCGCACGATCTTGTTGCCGCGTTCAAAGCGACACTGCAAGAGACGCGCCAGGCCTCTCTGTTGTTACATGTGATCGACGCCGCGGATACCCGGGTGGATGAAAACATCGAAGCGGTGAACTCCGTGTTGGCAGAGATTGAGTCGGATGAAATCCCTACACTGTTAGTGATGAACAAAATAGATATGCTGGATGATTTTGTCCCGCGTATCGATCGCAACGAGGAAAATTTACCGATCCGAGTGTGGCTGTCCGCCGCCAGCGGTGAAGGTATCCCGTTGCTATTTCAGGCGTTGACGGAGCGCTTATCGGGGGAAATCGCGCATTATGAGCTGCGCTTACCGCCACAGGCAGGCCGTCTTCGTAGCCGTTTCTACCAGCTTCAGGCGATCGAAAAAGAGTGGAATGAAGAGGACGGCAGTATCGGCGTGGTGGTGCGTATGCCGATCGTGGAGTGGCGTCGCCTCTGCAAGCAGGAACAGGAACTGATTAACTTTATCGTATGATCATATCCTGTTACATTTGTGTGCCCGCTCAATAGAAGAGTGGGCTAAGCATTAGCCTGAAGTACCCAATCACAGAATAATGGAGCTAAAACATGGCGTGGAATCAGCCCGGTAATAACGGACAGGACCGCGACCCGTGGGGGAGCAGCAATAATAATGGCGGCAACTCTGGCGGTAACAATAAAGGCGGTCGCGATCAAGGGCCACCGGATTTAGACGATATCTTCCGCAAGCTGAGCAAGAAATTGAGCAGCCTGACCGGCGGTGGCAAAGGCTCCAACGGCAACAACAGCGGTGGAACGGGTTCAATCGGGCCGGGCTTCAGTGGCAAGATTGTCGGCATCGCTGCGGTTGCAGTGGTGGTGATCTGGGCCGCCAGCGGTTTCTATACCATCAAAGAAGCCGAACGTGGTGTGGTCACTCGCTTTGGTAAATTCAGCCATCTGGTGCAGCCAGGCCTGAACTGGAAACCGACGTTTATCGATCAGGTTCGCCCGGTTAACGTGGAGTCAGTCCGTGACCTGTCCGCGTCCGGTGTGATGCTGACCTCTGATGAGAACGTGGTTCGTGTCGAGATGAACGTGCAGTACCGCGTTTCCGATCCGGCAGCCTATCTGTTCAGCGTAACCGATGCCAACGACAGCCTGAGACAGGCGACAGACAGCGCATTGCGTGGTGTTATCGGTAAATACACCATGGACAAGATCCTGACCGAAGGCCGTACCATCGTCCGTAGCGACACTCAGCGTGTACTGGAAGAGACCATCCGTCCGTACAAAATGGGTATCACTCTGCTGGACGTCAACTTCCAGGCTGCACGTCCGCCGGAAGAGGTGAAAGCCGCGTTTGATGATGCGATCGCCGCACGTGAGAACGAGCAGCAATCCATTCGTGAAGCAGAAGCTTACGCCAACGAAGTCCAGCCACGTGCCAACGGTGCTGCACAACGCCTGCTGGAAAATGCGCGCGCCTACCAGGCCCAGACCGTTCTGGAAGCCCAGGGTGAGGTTGCTCGTTTCGCCAAGCTGCTGCCGGAGTACAAAGCCGCACCGGAAATTACCCGTGAGCGCCTGTACCTCGAAACCATGGAAAAAGTGCTGAGCCACACCCGTAAGGTGTTGGTGGCAGACAACAAAGGCAATAACAATCTGATGGTGCTGCCACTGGATCAGATGCTGCGCGGTGCCGGTAAGTCGGCTACCGAAGGCAGCAAAGATGCCGGACAGAACCTTCTCGCCCCTGCGCCAGCTTCGACTTCTTCATCGGAGGCGAGCACCAACAGTTCTAGCAGTGGTTCCATCATGGACCAACGCCGGGCTAATGCGCAGCGTAGCGACAACACACGCGTAGGGAGAGAATAATCAATGCGTAAGTCTTTCATAGTTATCCTCGCGGTGGTGTTGGTAGCCCTTTACGCCTCAATGTTTGTGGTTCAGGAAGGCGAGCGCGGCATCGTGCTGCGTTTCAGTAAAGTACTGCGCGACAGCGAAAACAAACCGCTGGTTTATGCTCCGGGTCTGCACTTCAAGATCCCGTTTATTGAAACCGTGAAAATGCTGGATGCTCGTATCCAGACCATGGACAACCAGGCCGATCGCTTCGTGACCAGCGAGAAGAAAGACCTGATCGTCGACTCCTATCTGAAATGGCGTATCAGTGATTTCAGCCGCTACTACCTGGCCACCGGTGGTGGTGACGTTTCTCAGGCGGAACTGCTGCTGAAACGCAAGTTCAACGACCGTCTGCGTTCCGAGATTGGCCGTTTGGACGTGCGTGACATCGTGACCGACTCCCGTGGCCGTCTGATGGCAGACGTGCGTGATGCGCTGAACACCGGTACCGTGGGTGACGGCGAAGAAGCCGCCGCTACCGAAGCCGATGACGCTATTGCTTCTGCTGCAGCCCGTGTTGAGCGTGAAACCAATGGCAAACAGCCAGCGGTTAACCCGAACAGCATGGCGGCACTGGGTATTGAAGTGGTGGACGTCCGTATCAAGCAGATCAACCTGCCTGCAGAAGTGTCCGATGCGATCTTCCAGCGTATGCGTGCAGAGCGTGAGGCGGTAGCCCGTCGTCACCGTTCACAAGGTAAGGAAGAGGCCGAGAAGCTCAAAGCCACCGCTGACTACGAAGTGACCCGTACCATCGCGGAAGCAGAGCGTCAGGCGCGTATCACCCGCGGTGCGGGCGATGCGGAAGCCGCTAAACTGTTTGCCGATGCCTTCAGCCAGGATCCGGATTTCTATGCTTTCATCCGTAGCCTGCGTGCTTATGAAACCAGCTTCGGCCCTGGCAACCAGGACGTGTTGGTGCTGAGCCCGGACAGCGATTTCTTCCGCTACATGAAGTCGCCGGTTGCTACGCGCAACAGATAACGTCAGCATGATGGCGATCCCCGATAGCTTTCAGGCCATGGCTTGAAAGAACAGGGGTAGAACCAAGGCCCGTTTAAACGCGGGCCTTTCTTTTTTTGGGGGAACGATGAATTCGACAATCTGGCTGGCGCTTGGGTTGGTTTTGGTGCTGGAAGGGCTGGGGCCGATGTTGTTCCCACAGGCCTGGCGTAAAATGGTTCAGACAATGTCGCAACTACCCGATGCCACGCTGCGGCGTTTTGGTGGGGGATTAGTGGTTGCAGGCTGTGTGATCTACTACATGTTGCGTGCACACACGGGGGTTTAAAGTTTAGCCGAAAAAGTACGCAATCGTATGCTAAAAGTGCTGAAACTGAAGAATTAGGGTGGTAGAATCCATTTTTAAGCAACCTGGTGATTTTAAAATGGGTAAGAACGTCGTCGTACTGGGCACCCAATGGGGTGACGAAGGTAAGGGTAAGGTCGTAGACCTACTGACTGAACGGGCTCAATATGTTGTGCGCTACCAAGGTGGCCATAACGCTGGCCACACTCTGGTTATCAACGGTGAAAAAACCGTTCTTCATTTAATTCCTTCAGGTATCCTGCGTGAAAACGTGACCAGCGTCATCGGCAACGGTGTGGTTTTGGCGCCAGACGCATTGATGAAGGAAATGGGTGAACTCGAAGCGCGCGGCATCCCGGTACGCGAACGTCTGTTACTGTCTGAAGCCTGCCCGCTGATCCTGCCTTATCACGTCGCCCTGGATAATGCGCGTGAGAAAGCGCGTGGCGCCAAAGCCATCGGCACCACTGGCCGTGGTATCGGCCCGGCTTACGAAGACAAAGTTGCTCGTCGCGGTCTGCGCGTTGGCGACCTGTTCGATAAAGCCACCTTCGCTACCAAGCTGAAAGACATCATCGATTACCACAACTTCCAACTGGTTAACTACTACAAAGTAGAAGCCGTTGATTACCAGACCACCCTTGACTATGTGCTGTCGATTGCCGATATCCTGATCGGGATGGTAGTAGACGTCTCCGAACTGCTGGACGGTGCGCGCAAGCGTGGCGACCTGATCATGTTCGAAGGTGCGCAGGGTACGCTGCTGGATATCGATCACGGTACCTATCCGTACGTGACTTCTTCCAACACCACCGCGGGTGGCGTAGCAACCGGTTCTGGCATTGGCCCGCGTTACGTGGACTATGTGCTGGGCATCGTGAAAGCCTATTCTACCCGTGTAGGTGCAGGCCCGTTCCCAACCGAACTGTTCGACGAAACCGGCGAATACCTGTGCAAACAGGGTAATGAGTTTGGTGCTACCACTGGCCGTCGCCGTCGTACCGGCTGGCTGGATGCGGTTGCCGTTCGCCGTGCCGTGCAGATCAACTCCCTGTCTGGCTTCTGCCTGACCAAACTGGACGTGCTGGACGGCCTGAAAGAAGTGAAGATCTGTGTGGGCTATCGCATGCCGGACGGCCGCGAAATGACCACCACGCCACTGGCTGCAGAAGGTTGGGAAGGTATCGAGCCAATCTACGAAACCATGCCGGGCTGGAGCGAAACGACGTTTGGTGTGAAAGATTACAGCAAACTGCCACAGGCAGCGCTGAACTACATCAAACGCATCGAAGAGCTGACTGATGTACCGGTAGACATTATCTCTACTGGCCCAGACCGTAGCGAAACCATGATCCTGCGCGATCCGTTCGACGCATAATCTGTTTACCTACTGTCACCAAACAAACCGGGCCAAGTCCCGGTTTGTTTGCCTCATGTATCCTCCCCGATGGCGTTTTCACCTCACAAAATCCCTTCGTTGCTCCGGTTGAGAGTCACCTATGCGCTAAATAATTAGCTGCGAACTCTCCGGCTGGTTTATCATCCAATAAGATAGTAAAGAAAATCGCCGAAAATCGGCAGATACCCAGAGGTAAACGTGCAGTTAACAAGTTTTACTGACTATGGCCTACGGGCATTGATCTATATGGCATCATTGCCTGCGGACAAAATGACCAGCATCTCTGAGGTTACGGAGGTGTACGGGGTTTCCCGTAACCATATGGTAAAAATTATCAATCAGCTGAGCCGTGAAGGCTTTGTGACCGCCGTACGGGGTAAAAACGGCGGTATACGCTTGGGTAAACCGGCTGAGAGCATCCGTATTGGCGACGTGGTGCGGGCGCTGGAGCCGCTTTCGTTGGTTAACTGCAGCAGCGATTTTTGTCATATCACTCCAGCCTGCCGTTTGAAGCAAGTGCTCCAGCAGGCGGTAAAGAATTTCCTTGAGGAGCTGGATAGTCACACATTGGCCGACATGGTCGAAGACAATTCACCGCTCTACAAGCTTTTGCTTGTCGAATAAAGCGTTACTGAGAAGACAAGGCTCAGCGACACCCTGCTGATGACAACGGAGGAACCTCAATGTCACAAGATCCATTCCTGGAACGAGAAGCAGAAAAATATGAATCCCCAATTCCTAGCCGCGAATTTATCCTGGCCCATTTGGCGAAACGTGAAACGCCGGCCAGCCGCGAAGAATTGGGCAATGAACTGAACTTATCCGGCGAAGAAGCGCTGGAAGCCTTGCGCCGTCGCCTGCGTGCGATGGAGCGTGATGGCCAGTTGGTCTTTACCCGCCGCCAGTGCTATGCCCTGCCGGAGCGTCTGGACCTGCTGCGTGGCACGGTGATCGGCCACCGCGATGGCTTCGGCTTCCTGCGGGTTGAAGGGCGTAAAGACGACCTTTATCTCTCCGCCGAGCAAATGAAAATGGCCATCCACGGCGATGTGGTGTTGGCTCAACCGCTGGGCGAAGATCGCAAAGGCCGCCGCGAAGCGCGTATCGTGCGCGTCCTGGTGCCCAAAACCAGCCAGATTGTTGGCCGCTACTTCACCGATGCCGGTACCGGCTTCGTGGTGCCGGATGACGGCCGCCTGAGCTTCGATATTCTGATCCCTGCCGACTCGGTCAGCGGGGCGCGGATGGGCTTTATGGTGGTGGTCGAGCTGACCCAGCGCCCAACGCGCCGCACCAAAGCCGTAGGCAAGATCGTCGAGATCCTGGGCGATAAAATGGGCACCAGCATGGCGGTGGATATCGCATTGCGTACCCATGAGATCCCGCATACCTGGCCACCTCAGGTGGAGAAGCAGGTTGCCGACCTCAGTGAGCAGGTGCCGGAAGCCGCCAAGAAAGGGCGTGTGGATCTGCGTCACCTGCCGCTGGTCACCATTGATGGCGAAGACGCTCGCGATTTCGATGATGCCGTGTACTGCGAGAAGAAACGCGGTGGCGGCTGGCGCCTGTGGGTCGCGATTGCCGATGTCAGCTACTATGTGCGTCCGCGCACGGCGTTGGATGACGAAGCCCGTAGCCGTGGCACCTCAGTCTACTTCCCGTCGGAAGTGGTGCCAATGCTGCCGGAAGTGCTTTCCAACGGCCTGTGCTCGCTCAACCCGCAGGTCGACCGCCTGTGTATGGTGAGTGAGATGACCATCTCCGCATCGGGCCGTCTGTCTTCGTTTAAATTCTACGAAGCGGTAATGAGCTCCCATGCGCGCTTAACCTACACTAAGGTCTGGCATATCTTGCAGGGCGATCAGGAGCTGCGCGAGCAGTATCATCCGTTGGTCAAACACCTGCAGGAGCTGCATGCGCTGTATAAAGTGTTGGATCAGGCTCGAGCCGAACGCGGTGGTATCGCCTTCGAAACCGAAGAAGCCAAGTTTATCTTCAACGCCGAACGCCGTATTGAGCGCGTAGAGCCAACGGTACGTAATGACGCGCACAAACTGATCGAAGAGTGCATGATCATGGCGAACGTTGCGGCGGCACGCTTTGTTGAAAAGCATAACGAACCTGCGCTGTTCCGCGTGCACGATCGCCCAAGCGACGATCACATTTCTGCATTGCGCAGCGTGTTGAGCGAACTGGGCCTGACCCTGGGCGGAGGCCTGAAGCCGCAGCCGAAAGATTACGCCACTTTGATGGACGAAGTATCGGAACGTCCGGACCGTGAAATGCTGCAAACCATGCTGCTGCGTTCGATGAAACAGGCGATCTACGATCCGGAAAACCGTGGCCACTTCGGCCTGGCGTTGGCTTCTTATGGCCACTTTACTTCGCCTATCCGTCGTTACCCGGACCTGTCACTGCACCGCGCCATCAAGTACGTGTTGGCGAAGGAGCAAGGTGAGCAGAAAGAGCGCTGGACGCCAACCGGAGGCTGGCACAGCGATCTGGAAGAGATGCTGCAACTGGGTATGCACTGTTCGATGACCGAGCGCCGTGCCGATGAAGCTACGCGTAATGTGGCGGACTGGCTGAAGTGCGACTTTATGCAGGATCACGTCGGTGAAGTGTTTAGCGGCGTTATTGCCAGCGTCACCGGCTTTGGTTTCTTCGTCCGCCTGAGCGATCTGTTTATCGATGGTCTGGTACACGTGTCCACGCTGGATAACGATTACTATCGCTACGATAATATCGGCCAGCGTCTGATCGGCGAATCTTCCGGCATGGTCTATCGCCTGGGAGATACGGTGGAGATCCGTGTTGAGGCCGTACATATGGACGAACGCAAGATCGACTTCGCCCTGGTTTCCAGCACCCGCAAACCGCGTGGTGAAGGCAAAACCGAGCGCGAACGTGCCAAGAATGGCGGCCAGCGTACGCTGCGCGACGGTGCCGGAGCGGGCCGTAGTCAGGCTCAACGTAAACGCCGTGGCGGCAAGACGCCTGCCAACTTTGAGCCAGACAGCGCCTTCCGTAAAAAAGACGGGGCCAAGGCCAAACCCGCAGACAAGGTGAAGCCAGACCCGAAGGCGAAAGCGAAAACCGATCCGAAGGCGAAAGCCAAAAAAGCGTCTGATAAAACCAAAAAGATAGCGGCCGCGACCAAAGCCAAGCGTGCCAGCAAGAAGAAAGGTGCCGAGCAGGGTTAACCTGCCGCACGTTATTATCCCCGGCCGGGTCACCCCCGGCCGCACAGTTAAAAGAGCATCATGAGCGAAATTATCTACGGTATTCACGCTGTCAAAGCCCTGCTAGACAACGATCCACAACGTTTCCTGGAAGTGTTTATTCTCAAGGGGCGTGACGATCGCCGCTTACAGCCTTTGATTGCCGAGCTGGAAGCGACCGGTATTGTGATCCAGGTGGCTAACCGCCAATGGCTGGATGAGAAGGTCGAAGGGGCCGTCCATCAGGGCATTATTGCGCGGGTGCGTGAAGGGCGGAAATATCAGGAGAACGATCTGCCTGGGCTGCTGGAAAGCGTTGAAACGCCATTCCTGCTGGTGTTGGACGGCGTTACCGATCCCCATAACCTGGGGGCTTGCCTGCGTAGTGCCGACGCTGCTGGTGTCCATGCGGTGATCGTCCCACGCGATCGCTCTGCCCAACTGAATGCGACGGCGAAGAAAGTGGCCTGCGGTGCGGCCGAGAATGTCCCATTGATCACCGTCACCAACCTGGCTCGTACCCTGCGTTTGCTGCAAGAGATGAACATCTGGATCGTGGGCACGGCGGGTGAAGCCGACCACACGCTGTATCAAAGCAAAATGACCGGCCCGATGGCGCTGGTGATGGGCGCGGAAGGTGAAGGTATGCGTCGTTTGACCCGTGAACATTGCGACGAACTGATCAGCATTCCGATGGCCGGTACGGTTTCCTCGTTGAACGTCTCGGTAGCGACCGGTGTCTGTCTGTTTGAAGCGGTGCGCCAGCGCAGCTGATGATTTAATAGGGGTGAAACCTGTCACCCCTACCTCTAATCTCCTATCTTGTGATCCCGCCAGCGGCAGAAATCCAGCTAATGACCATAATTACCCCTGAAGCGTTAATCAGGGAGCAATCTCATGGTCTGGACTACGCATACCGTCTTTAACCAACCCAAGCCCTTGGGGAACAGCAACCTTTTCCTGTCTGATACGCCGTTGCGTGAAGCGTTGCAGCGCGAGTTGGCGGGTTGGGATAGCGATGTTTTAGCCTCGCTTGGGCAACAGCTAGGCACACAGGAGTCACTGGAGTTGGGGCGGCTGGCCAATACCAACCCACCGGAGTTGCTGCGCTATGACGCCACCGGGCAACGCCTGGACGACGTGCGCTTTCATCCAGCCTGGCACATCCTGATGCAGGGGCTGGTCGCTAACCGGGTGCACAACCTGCCGTGGCAGGAAGATGCCCGTATTGGCTCCTTGGTGGCCCGTGCCGCCCGCTTTGTGTTGCACGCTCAGGTGGAGGCTGGCACGCTCTGCCCTATCACCATGACCTTTGGCGCTATCCCACTGCTACAGCGTTCTCTGCCAAAGGAGTATCAATCCTGGCTATCCCCGTTACTTTCCGATCGTTATGATCCTCATCTGCTGCCCGGTGCACAGAAGCGCGGGCTGTTGATCGGTATGGGGATGACGGAAAAGCAGGGCGGCTCGGACGTGCTGAGTAATACCACCACCGCCGTGCCGCTCGCCAGTCGCGGCAATGGGGAGGCCTATCGCCTGGTGGGCCATAAATGGTTCTTTTCGGTGCCACAAAGCGATGCCCATTTGATATTGGCACAGGCGGAGGGAGGGCTTTCCTGTTTCTTCCTACCCCGGCTCCTTCCTGACGGCACTCGCAATGCCATCCGCCTGGAGAGACTTAAAGACAAGCTGGGCAACCGTTCCAATGCCAGCAGCGAAGCCGAGTTTCAGGACGCAACGGCCTGGTTATTGGGCGATGAAGGGGATGGCGTCAGGCAAATCCTCAAGATGGGGGGGATGACCCGTTTCGATTGCGCTTTGGGTAGCCATGGACTGATGCGCCGCAGCCTTTCGGTGGCGCTGTACCATGCTCTGCAACGGCAGGCGTTTGGTAAATGCCTTATTGAACAGCCGTTGATGCGGCAGGTGTTGGCCCGTATGGCGTTACGGCTTGAGGGGCATACCGCTTTGCTGCTCCGTTTGGCGCGAGCCTGGGAAAGCCGGGGGGATGAAGGCGAAGTGGTCTACAGCCGCTTACTGACCCCGGCGGCAAAATACAGTATCTGTCATCAAGGTGCGGCATTTATCGGGGAAGCCATGGAAGTGCTGGGAGGGATTGGCTATTGCGAAGACAGCGAGCTGCCGCGTCTGTATCGAGAAGCACCGGTAAACAGCATTTGGGAAGGGTCGGGCAACATCATGTGCCTGGACGTGATGCGCAGTCTGCACAAGTTGCCTGGTGCGCTAGAGTTGCTGCAGCAGGAACTGTTGCCGGTGCGCGGGCAGAACAGGTTGTTCGATCGCGCCTGGCGGCAATGGCAACAACGTATGCGCCAACCGCGTGAAGAAATGGGGCGTTTGCTAACCCAGCAGTTATTCGATCTGTGCTGTGCCGCCCAACTGCTGCAGCATGCCAGCCCGCCAATTGGAGAAGCCTGGTGCCACTTAACTCTGGATTATCGTGGAGATAGAGTGCTGCCTGCTGAGGTGTGCGATACGCTACTCCAGCGGGCTATGGGGGGATAAACAGGAACACGGGGCTTATAGCCTAGAGGGAAATGCCATCAGATAATAGGCTGATGGCATTGGATGTATAATTTCCTGCCTGATTTCAGCTCGAATGATTAATTATAGAAATATCCCGCGTGATATTAATTTCGTGTAAGCACCCAAGATGTATTTCGGTGTGATTTTAAGGATGATTCTCGTTAATGTATGGGGTATACCCTTTTTTGGGTTCTGATTAACTAATTGGCTGAGTGGGTAACGGGTTGTATGTTACATTTTTAATGTAATGGAGATTAAGCACGGCTCGTGAGTGCCAATCTGTGCTAATTATTTATTTGGGAAAGTCTTGTTTTTATTGCAGCTTGTTCGGGGCAATCTACAGGCTTTCCTATTGTGTAAAAGGAATTAACAGCATGGCATATAGTAAACACTCGTCCACTACCGATTTATCGACACGTAAGGAAAAGCACAATTCATCTCTGCAGATGAATCTTTCACCACTCTACTTTGCCGGGCTGCTGGCTTTTGGCTGCGTCTCCGTGGCTAATGCGGCTATCGTTGCCGATGCCGGGCAGGCGTCTAGCCCCGCGGTTAATGCAGGGGCGAATGGGGCGACCGTGGTGAATATCAACGCAGCGGGTAAAGGCGGTGTTTCGCATAATATCTTCAACCAGTTCAACGTTGATAAAAACGGTGTGGTGCTGAATAACAGCGTCGATGGTGCGAATAGCCAACTGGCGGGAAGTCTTGCGGGTAATGCAAATTTAAGCGGTGGGGCGGCCTCGGTGATCCTTAATGAGGTCAACTCTAATCGGGCCAGCGTGTTAAATGGCATGGTGGAAGTTGCAGGTCAGCAGGCTCAGGTAATTATTGCTAACCCGGCCGGTATTACCTGTAGCGGCTGCGGGTTTATTAATGCTGGCAGAGCAACGCTGACCACCGGTACTGCCCAGATTGCCGATGGTGCCATACAGGGATATAAAACGGAAAAAGGCAGCATTGTTATTAATGGCAATGGCCTGAACAGCGGCGACAGTAATTATACCGATTTGATTGCTCGCTCGGTGGCGATTAATGCCGGTGTCTGGGCCAAGGATTTGAAAGTGACCACTGGCCGTAATAACGTCAATGCGGACAACACCCAGGCGACTGCGCTGGCCTCGGCGTTGGGCAGACCTGGCGTCGGGATTGACGTTGCCGCATTGGGGGGGATGTATGCTGGCAAGATCACCCTGGTGGGTACAGAAAGCGGTGTGGGTGTTCGTAATGCCGGTACCATCGCGGCTTCCACCTCAGATCTGGTGATGGACGTTAATGGTGTGCTGGATAACCGTTCAGGGACCCTATCCGCCGCACACGCCAACACACTGAACACCACAGGCACTATTAATAATACCAGGGGGAAAATCACCGGCGGGAACGGTGGTATCACTATCAATACCCTTAAAAACCGCATTACCAATACCAACGGCAACATAGCCGCCATCGGCTCTGTGAGCATCAATAGTGGGCAATTGAACAATACCAACGGTATGGTGCAATCCAGTTCACAGGTCACTATCGATACCAATGGGCAGTTGCTGACCAATACTGGTCGCAATAACGATACCGGCATTTACAGCACCTTGGGTATGACCCTGAAAACGGGTCAGTTGAACAATAACCATGGCCGGATCACCACCAGTGGTAACTCCACTATCATCAGCGGTGCACTGGATAACCGTAATGGGCAGATTTTTGCGTTTGGTTCTTCGTCGTCCGATCTGTCGATGACCGTTGGCGGCACGCTTGATAACCGTGGCGGCGAAATAGCGGCTCAACATCAGGTAAATCTGTCTACCAGCAGTACGTTGAACAATAGCGCTAACGGCAAAATGAGTGCAGGTGACGATTTTAAGCTGACAACAAACAAAGCTGCGTTCAATAACACCAACGGCTTGATTGAGTCGGCTGGGGTGTTGGATATCAACAGTGGGCTACTGACCAATAGAACCGGTAGTCTGCAAGCGACCAAGGTGCTGAACGTAAACACCAACGGCAGTAACCTGCTCAACGAGAGTGGGCAGATCTCTGCAATGGGGGATATCCAGCTCGACAATATCAACGCCATGGACAACCGGGATGGCAGTGTTAGCGGTGAGGGTAAGTTGTTGCTGCGAGCAAACAGCCTGGATAACCGCACGGGTGGGTTAACCCTGGACAAGGGCAATGACGTTCGCATCAACAATGCCCTTAATAACAACTATGGCGTGATCCGTAGCGCGCTGGGTAGCACGGAGCTGTATGCCAGCACGGTCAACAACAATGCGGGCTTGTTGGGGGGCAGGAGGTTCATGTGCATACCGACACATTGCGCAATGACGAGGGGCTGATTTTTGCCGAGAAGACGGCAGAAATAAAGGCGGCGACTCTCTATAACCGTAATGGTGAGAATTTTGGTCGAGTGATGGGCGTGCATATCGATATGCCGGAGGACACTCAGGGGGGCATTATCAGCATGGGCGATCTGAGCATGACCGGTAACCGGGTGTACAACAGTCGGGGTCTGATTGCCGCCAGCGGCGGCAACTTGAACATGAAGTATGCCGGCAACGTGGATAATAACCGCGGCACCCTTTCAAGTGTGGCTTCTCTGTCGCTGCTGGCTAACCGTCTGGATAACGGCAATGGCACGATCTCTTCAACAGGTAGCAGTAGCGTAGAAGTGACTTCAGCCTTTACCAACAGCGGCTTGGTCCACGGTAGAGAAGGGCTGGATATTCGCATCAACGGGGCATTGACCAACAGCGGTCAATTATGGTCCGAGAAGGTCACCACGATCAACAGCCAGAATTTAACTAACCGGCGCGGCGCGGTGATCGGCGGCCTGGAAGGTGTGAAACTGAATCTGACGGGGAGATACACCAATAACGGTGATGTCACTGGGCCGGTAATCAAAGAGTAATCGCGTAAATCTCTTTTACGGGTGCCTATTCAGGCACCCGTTTTTACTTATCTCTCAGAGCCAGCGCTATCGATAAAGTATCGCCTGTGAATACCACTGGCCCGGCACGATGGTTTCGCTGTTCATGATGATCATGTAATAGCGTGCCCCGCTGGCGTTAGCTTTGCGCTGGATCTCGGCTTCCACGTTCATCGGACTGCCATGCACCAGCGCGCTGATCGTTCCCATTTTCTCCAACTCGGTGGTTTGGGCGCGGGTGATCTCTTGTGCCTGAGAGGTAGGCGGTGGTGGGGGTTTGGGTGTGGTTTTAAATACGCTGCAGCCGGATAACAAACCAAACAGCAATAGGGTGATCAACGTACGGGAAAGATTCATGCTGGCCTCATTACTCTTTCGCATAGAGTAGAATGGGTTGAACTAAGGTTTCGGGCCGATTTTTGCCATCATAGAGAAGATTGAGCACAGGGGGAATACATGATCGAGATCCATGATGAGCGGGTGGGTGATGTTGCGGTGATCCATGCTGTGCCTGCCGGGCGCTATGAGCAACCGTTGCCTACGATCTTCTTCTATCACGGCTATACCTCATCGAAAGAGGTGTACGCCTATTTTGCCTATGCGCTGGCCAAGGTCGGTTTCCGGGTGGTGCTGCCCGATTGTGCGATGCACGGTGAGCGGTTTGATGGTGATGAAGCACGGCGGCTGGCGCATTTCTGGGAAATCCTCAAAAGTAACGTCGATGAGTTACCCGCGCTCAAAACGCACTTTGAGCAGCGTGGGCTAATTGCCGGGGATCGCATTGGCGTGGCGGGCGCTTCGATGGGGGGCATGACCACTTTAGGGGCATTTACCCGTTATCCTTGGGTGAAAGCGGCCGCCAGCCTGATGGGATCGGGCTACTTTACCTCACTGGCGCAGACGCTTTATCCGCCATTGGATGCGCAGGGCCAGCCGCTGGAGCAGCCCGCGCTCAAGGCGCGTCTTGCGCCCTTGGTCTCTTATGAGGTTGAACAGCATTGGGAGAGTTTTGCCGGGCGGCCACTGCTGTTATGGCATGGTGAAACCGATGATGTGGTGCCAGCGACGGAGAGTGAGCGCTTGGCCAGTGAGTTACGCCAGCGCGGCCTGGATCGGAGGTTGACCTACCTCACTGAAGCGGAAGTACGCCATCGTATTACCCCTGGGGCGTTGAACGCTACCGCAGCTTTCTTCCAGGATGCACTGTAAAAAGCCCCCGAGGGAGGGGGCAAGGCATGGCTGTTACTGATCGACCGCCTCTTGGTGCGGCAGGGTTCCCTGGTGCTGCATTTTTCGGTTAGCGATAAAGCTCGGCGCTGACGTGGATAGACGCGGTGCTGCCTGGCTCATGTAGCGCAACAATCCGGTAAGCGCTGGCGCCGCGTTGATCGGCAATCTTGTTGATTTGGGACGTCGCGTCGTCGGGCGAAACCACTTCCTGAGTCAGGCTGACGAAGCCAATGCTTTGGCGTTCTGCGGCCTGGTGTGCGGTGATTTCAGTGGCGGCCATGGCGTTGGCGGAAAGCAGCAACGCGATAGCGGTAGCGATGGTGATACGTTTCATAGGTGCCTCTCTTAACTCTTTGCTACAGCGGCGTGTCACTTGGCCCGCAGCCGATATACTGCTCATTAAGCAAAAAGTTATTTATCAATATTGAATAACTGCAACCCTTTATCGCTGCGCTTTCTGCGGCGGATAATTTAACTTTAGTCCGATAGTCAGGATTAAATAGGGGGAGATTTTGATGGCCTTATTCAAAAAAAATGATAATGATTTCCAGTGGGCTGATGATTTTGTTGAAGGATTTTTAAAACCTATGGATCGGTATACATCGCTTTTTCTGCCAGCAAATCGTGCTATTTCTCGTGGCCTTACGCATAAACCTCAATAAATCCTACTCAGTCCTTGAGTTCCCCCCCTTGCGCCGGTATGATTACGCGTCATTTTTCAGCCGCACACATACACACGTTCCTTGCTTCCATGGGCCGCGGTTGACCCTGACAGGAGGCTGAATAATCCGTAAGGAGCAATTCGATGCGTCATTACGAAATCGTTTTTATGGTCCATCCTGACCAAAGCGAACAGGTTCCGGGCATGATCGAGCGTTACAGTGCTACCATCACTAACGCGCAAGGTCAGATTCACCGTCTGGAAGACTGGGGCCGCCGTCAACTGGCTTACCCGATCAATAAACTGCACAAAGCCCACTACGTTCTGCTGAACGTTGAAGCTCCGCAGGAAGCGATCGATGAGCTGGAAACTAACTTCCGCTTCAACGACGCCGTTATCCGTAGCATGGTTATGCGCGTTAAGCACGCGGTAACTGAAGCATCTCCGATGGTTAAAGCGAAAGACGAACGTCGTGGCGATCGCCGCGAAGACTTCGCTAACGAAACCGCAGATGATGCAGATGCTGGGGATTCTGAAGAGTAATTGCTGTCGTGACGGCTAATCGTCTGGTGTTGTCTGGCACAGTGTGCAAGACGCCGGTGCGAAAAGTGAGTCCTTCCGGGATACCCCACTGCCAATTTGTGCTTGAGCACCGATCGTCGCAGATGGAAGCCGGATTCAGCAGGCAAGCATGGTGCCGAATGCCCGTGGTTGTCAGCGGACAACAGTCACAAGCTTTAACTCAAAGATTAACGGTCGGCAGTCAGGTTACCGTTCAAGGCTTCGTTAGCTGCCATCAAGGGCGCAACGGGCTGAACAAATTGGTCCTGCATGCCGAGCAGATTGAATTGATAGATTCTGGAGACTAGCCAAATGGCACGTTATTTCCGTCGTCGCAAGTTCTGCCGTTTCACCGCGGAAGGCGTTCAAGAGATTGACTATAAAGACATCGCTACGCTGAAAAACTACATCACTGAAAGTGGTAAAATTGTCCCGAGCCGTATCACCGGTACTCGTGCAAAATATCAGCGCCAGCTGGCCCGTGCTATCAAGCGCGCGCGCTACCTGTCTTTGTTGCCGTACACTGATCGTCATCAGTAATCGGCCACTGTCCATTAACGACTTTGAGAGGATAAGGTAATGCAAGTTATTCTGCTTGATAAAGTAGCAAACCTGGGCAGCCTGGGTGATCAGGTTAACGTTAAAGCGGGTTATGCCCGTAACTTCCTGGTACCACAGGGCAAAGCTGTTCCTGCTACCAAGAAAAACGTAGAGTTCTTCGAAGCACGCCGTGCTGAACTGGAAGCCAAACTGGCTGACGTTCTGGCTGCTGCTGAAGCTCGCGCAACCAAGATCAACGAACTGGGTTCAGTCACCATCGCGTCTAAATCAGGCGACGAAGGTAAACTGTTCGGCTCTATCGGCACCCGCGACATCGCTGACGCAGTTACTGCGGCAGGCGTTGAAGTTGCCAAGAGCGAAGTTCGTCTGCCGAACGGCGTTCTGCGTACCACTGGTGAGCACGAAGTGCACTTCCAGGTACACAGCGACGTGTTCGCACAGCTGAATGTAGTTGTGGTTGCTGAAGCTTAATCGGCTTTAGTACACCAAGTTAAAACGCCAGCCTAGTGCTGGCGTTTTGCTTTTCAGCGCCGGGTAAAACGCGCTACTCTGAGGCCATCTGTTGGCAAGGAGAGGCGAAAATGGCAGAAATTATCTTACAGCGAGTCTACGATTTCAGCGGCCCGGCACCGGAGCACTGCTATCTGACCGACCGGCTATGGCCGCGCGGTGTGAGTAAGGAGAGATTGCAGGGAGTCATCTGGCTTAAGCAGGTGGCACCGGATACGGCGTTACGCCAGTGGTTTCATCAGCATACCGACCAATGGGATGAGTTTGTTGCACTCTATCGCCAACAGTTGGTCGCCAATGAGGCCTGGCAGCCGCTGGTGGCGTTGTTAAAGCGAGGTGAGCCGTTGACCCTGCTGTATGGCAGCAAGGACACACAGCACAACCAGGGGGTTGTACTGCGTGATTTTTTGCTGGACCAGCTTAAAGATTAGCGAACGCGCAGGTAACTGCCATCGTTCTGGCGGCGGAACAGGGCTTCCCTGTTATCCACGGTGGTGACTGAGAGCGCGGTGATCACGCCGTTGGCATTGCGTTCGATACGCACTTCTTGCCCGGCCTTCAGATTGCTGAGTGGCTTATCGTTGCCTTCAACTCGCGCCATGGCAAACACCTCGTTCACCGGCAGGTTGTTGTCACGGAACAGCTGCGCCAGAGTTTGGCCAGCCTGGATCTGATATCGCTGCCAGCTATCGCTTTCGCCTGCCGTTTGTTGGCCATCGTTTTGTAACTGAGCTTGCAACGGTATCTGGTTTTCCTGGCTGGTGACCGGGAACGGACGCGCGTTATCGTCGGAATACGGCCAAAGCAGCGACAGTAGCAGGATAGCACCAAAAATAATCACCCAACGGCGGTGAAAATAGGGCAGCGGTTCCATCCAGTGGAGGCTGTCCGGCAGGTGCCATATTTTCAGCAACAACGCTTTGAGCCTTTGCCCCTTGCCGCTCTGCTGTGGCGGTGGTGAGTCCGGCTCATCTGTGGTTGCTGGCGTTTCCGGTGCCGGGCCAGGCTTCAGGCGTTGGCTCAGGTTCAGCCAGGTGCGCAGCAATGGCTGGTAGACACGGGTGGTTTTCCTTCTCCTGGGCGCGATTCTGCCCATGGTGACCTCTCTTCAACTGCGTAAATTTGTCACTTTACAAAAAGTGTATCGCTGACCCCAGTATACCCTATGGTTTCAAGCCGCAGTGCACTTGTGCACCTTGAGGGGCGAATAGTCTCTGTACTGCGCCACTTCGGTGCCGGCCTTGAGCCGTACCGGGTCTATATCGCTAACTGTTTGAAGCGATTGGTAGCCGAGAGAATAATGACACCAAACGTTAACAGCAGGTTATTGTTTCTTTTTCTACGACAAAAGTCATCATTCTCCACACAAGATTTTACCCGGCTTTGCCGCGCTGTTATGCTGCGCTTTCGACTTTTTACAGACTAAAGGAAAACCCCATGACAACCCCTTCTTTTGATAGCGTTGAAGCGCAAGCAAGTTACGGGATTGGTTTACAGGTCGGTCAGCAACTGCAAGAGTCCGGCCTGCAAGGTTTACAACCAGAAGCTCTGCTGGCTGGCCTGCGTGACGCGCTGGAAGGGAATGCCCCGGCGGTTCCGGTAGATGTGGTCCATCGTGCACTGCGCGAAATCCACGAACGTGCGGATGCTGTACGCCTTGAGCGACAGCAGGCGATGGCCGTTGAAGGCCAGAAGTTCCTGGAAGATAACGCCAAGCGTGACGAAGTGACGCTGACCGAGTCTGGCCTGCAGTTCTCCGTACTGGAGCAGGGCAATGGCCCAATCCCATCACGTCAGGATCGCGTGCGTGTGCATTACACCGGCCGCCTGATCAACGGTGATGTGTTCGACAGCTCCGTTGAACGTGGTCAACCTGCCGAGTTCCCGGTCAGCGGCGTGATCCCAGGCTGGATCGAAGCCCTGACGCTGATGCCGGTTGGCTCCAAGTGGCAGCTGTATATCCCTCACAACCTGGCCTATGGCGAGCGTGGTGCAGGCGCATCCATCCCGCCATTCAGCGCGCTGGTGTTTGACGTTGAGCTGCTCGAAATTCTGTAATCGGCTCTAGTGTTACAGTAAGGGCGCCTCACGGCGCCCTGGTTTTATCTGCCGCTCAGTGCGCGCGGGAACAGCAGGTTGTTCTCCAGATGGATATGCTCCATCAGATCGCTGATAAACGTATTGATACCGTTGTACAGCGCTTGCCAGGTATTACAGGCCCCTTCCGGTGGAGTGACGTTGTTGGTGAGGAATTTCACCACCTCCAACTGTTCGCCAGCCTCATCATGCTCATGTTCCATCACCGAAATCGGCCCTGCCGCCTGTTGCCCCATGCCTTGTTTAATCAGCGGGAACAGGATCTGTTCTTCCTTCATCATGTGATTTTCCAGATCCAGCCGGATCAGGTTTAGCTGCTTGGCCAGCCCGCGTGGGCAGGTGGGCTTGTCGCCGTGGACGCGTTCAACCTTTTCCGCCATCAACACCAGTTCTGACAGCTGTTCGCGGTGGCGTTGGTGGAAGCGTGGCAGGATGTAATCGATGATCTCAGCCAGCGGGGCCAGGCGCCAATCGCGGGTATCCACCGGGTCCGCCGCCAGTGCGGCCAGCTCACTTTCCAACTTATCCAGATCCAGCTCTTTGCGGCTGGCAGCGCGCTCCAGGGTTTGCTTACCCCCGCAGCAGAAGTCCAGATCGTAGTCGCGGAACAGCTTGCTGGCTCGTGGGATTGCAATGGCGAGTGCGCCTAGGGATTGGTTACGGTAATCCATGATGATGCCCCTTTAAAGGAAGAAATTTATAACATGCATTTTAAATGCAATTTAAAGGGTGCGCCATGGTTAAAAAGGGGTAGAACCAAAAAGGCGCGCCGTAACGCGCCTAACGCTCAATTACTTGGCTTTTAGGTCGATCTTATACAACTCAAAGCCGATACTGTCGTTACCCACTGACTTCATCGGGTACTGCGCGTTATCTTTAATAAATGCAGCAGCCTTCTCGCTAGGGGAGGTCTCAAAGCGGATATCCAGCGGCTGTGGGCTGTGGAAGCTCGCCAAACTCCAGTTATTGTCTGCCTGTGGATGCACCGCGCCGTGCTTCTGGGTTTCTTCGCTGATGTAGGCCGCTAATACCGCGCGGTTCTCATCCGGTGAAGCAAAGGCGATATGCTTATCGCCCGTTCCGGCAAACTTGCCGCCGTAGGCACGATAGTTGTTGGTCGCAACCAGGAACTGGGCGTCAGGATCGATCGGCTTGCCTTTGTAGGTCAGCTGCTTGATACGTTCTGCCTGGTCATTGATCAACGCGCACTCTCCGTCGTAACGCGCCGGTTGGCTGACGTCAATCTGATAATTGACGCCGTCGATCACGTCGAAATTATAGGTGCGGAAACCGTCCCAATTGATCAGCCCTTGCGGTTTGCTGCTATTAACGTCAATTTGGTTGAACTGCCCGGCGGAGCACTCCAGCCACTCTTTCACTTCCTTACCGCTGGCTTTAACCACCACCAGGGTATTGGGGTAGAGATAGAGATCGGCGGCATTGCGGAAGGTGAGCTGGCCTTTTTCCACCTCGACAAAGCTGGCGGGATCGTTCTTGCGGCCACCTACTTTGAACGGTGCAGCAGCGGCCAATACCGGCAGATCGGCCAGATCCGGATCGCCTTGAATATAGTGCTCAACGTAGGCTCTTTGCGCATTGTTGACGATCTGCACGGTAGGATCGTCCTGGATCAGGGCCAGATAGCTGTACATATTGCCGTCGGACTTGCCGATAGGCTTGCTGACGAACTCACGCGTTCCGTTATGATCTTCCTCTAACACCTTGATCAATGCGGGATCTTCTGTTGCCAACGAACGCTTGTTCTCTTTGTCATAAACCGGTCTGGCTTGCGCCTTCGCTGCGATAACCTTCCAATTTCCTCCATCGTTATTCAATTGCAGATCCACGATGCCGAGATGATCGCCCCATTGGCCGGGCATCACTGCAGGCACGCCGTTCAGCAAACCTTTATCGATATCCGCGCCTTTGATATTGGCGAAGTCCTTGCTGGGGAACACTGCGTGCGCATGGCCGAACATGATGGCATCGATGCCTGGAACCTGGCTGAGGTAGTACACCGAGTTTTCCGCCATGGCTTTATAGGGGTCGCTGGAAAGGCCAGAGTGGGGGATCGCGACGACCAGATCGGCCCCTTGTTGACGCATTTCCGGTACGTAGCGTTTGGCGGTTTCGGTGATGTCGTTGACGGTCACTTTCCCCTGCAGGTTGGCTTTGTCCCACACCAGGATCTGCGGCGGCACAAAGCCGATATAGCCGATACGTAAAGTATGAGCTTTGCCATCACGGTCTTTTACCGGGGTATCGACAATAATATAGGGAGTGAACAACGGTTTTTGCGTGGTGGCATCAATAACGTTGGCGTTGACGTAGGGGAATTTGGCTCCGGCCAGGGCATTCTTCAGGTAGTCGAGCCCGTAGTTGAACTCGTGATTACCGATATTGCCCACAACATAATCCAGGGTATTCATCGCCTTGTAGACCGGGTGCAGGTCGCCGGGTTTCAAGCCCTTGGCAGCCATATAGTCAGCCATTGGGCTGCCCTGGATGACGTCACCGTTATCGACCAGTACGCTGTTGGTCACCTGCTGGCGAGCGTGTTGGATCAGGCTGGCGGTGCGCACCAGGCCGAATTTATCGGTGGGCTTATCCTTGTAATAGTCGAAGTCCATCATATTGCCGTGTAGGTCGCTGGTTTCCAGCACGCGCAGGTCAACCGTGGCTGCCTGCGTTGAGGCGCAGACCAGCAGGGCCAGGGCAGATAGTCCCAAAGGGCGCTTGATCATGGTTATCTCCATTGGATTATTCTTCGAGGGGCATCTCAAGGGGGTATGTAATTACCACTACCTCTCTCAGTAAACTGTGAAGTCTGGCATAAATTGGCCGAATGTAACCTACCGATATGCAAAGTTGTGACGGAGAAGACTTGAATAAATACCGCAGCTTAGCGAGTTGAGATGGATATTCCGCCAAAAAAAAACTAGGCTGCAAGCTATAGAAAGGGGAAATGTCCCATGGAACTTAATGTCTGAGGTGCACTATGTTGGAGCAGATTTGCCAGCTGTCCCGCGAAGCGGGTACGGCGATCATGGCGGTATATCATGGTGAACAACCGCTTGATGTGGCACAGAAAAAAGATGATTCACCGGTGACCGCCGCGGATTTGGCCGCGCACCATATTATCAAGCGGGGTCTGGCGGCACTGACGCCGGAGATCCCACTGCTGTCAGAGGAAGACCCTCCCGCCTGGGAAGTCCGCCGCAACTGGACGCGTTACTGGCTGGTCGATCCGCTGGACGGTACCAAAGAGTTTTTAAATCGTAACGGTGAGTTCACGGTCAATATCGCGCTGATCGAAGAGGGTGAGGCGGTAATGGGAGTGGTCTACGCTCCGGCGATGGACGTGCTGTATCTGGCTGAACGCGGCAAAGCCTGGAAGGAAGAAGGGGGCCGACGTCGTGAGATTAGCGTCAGTAATGCCGAGCTACCGTTGGTGGTGGTCAGCCGCTCTCATAGCGATGAGGAATTACAGGATTACCTGCAACAGTTGGGCGAACACCAAACCATCTCGGTAGGCTCATCACTGAAGTTCTGCCTGGTGGCGGAAGGGCGGGCGCAGCTTTACCCACGGTTTGGGCCAACCAATATCTGGGATACGGCGGCAGGGCACGCGGTAGCTGTTGCTGCCGGGGCTCAGATCCACGATTGGCAGGGCAAGCCGCTGTTATACACCCCGCGTGAGTCTTTCCTGAACCCTGGCTTTAGGGTTTCTCTGTTTTAGGCAGCGCCCCGCTCATCGCCCTGCGGGACGCCGTTTAAGCGCTATTTCAGCAACTGGTGCAGCATCTCCATCACCTGCTGCACCTCTTGCGGCGTCAGTGCGCCATCTTTGGCAAACTGGATCTTGCCTTCTTTGTCTAGCACCACTATTGCCGAGCCTTTTGGTTGCAGGTCCCAAGCTTTTTTGACGTTGCCATTACTGTCGACAATGAACTGCGACCAAGGGAATTCTTTCTTGCTGTCTTCAATACTGTTACGCACAAAGATGGCGGTGCCGATGATGGCGTCGTCGGTGTTGACGATGGTCGTCGTTTGGTAACGATCGTGCGGTAGCTTAGCGGTCTTGATGGCTTCAATCAGCGGATCGTTGAGCTCTTTGGCCGAAGTGCGGCCAGCAATATGCTGCACCACTCGCACTTTTCCACCAAGCTGCGCGCTATTCCAACCTTTGTAGCTAAACTTATTATCAACATAGTCCAACTCGCCCTTATCGCTGACGCCGATCGGTGCCACGCGTTGGTGGAGTTGAAGGTTGTGAGCAGAGGCCAACATCGGGGCCAACAGCAGCGATATTATCAGCATGCTATTTTTCATGCATTCTCCTGCAGAGGGAAATAAGTCTCAATATGACTCAAGGTGATTAAAGCATAGGTGCTCATCCGAGGTCTGTCCTGTTAACCGGATCGCAGTTTTTCCTTCTGGGGGCAATCACGCGATTTTTGAATGGATATACTGCAAAGGTTATAAATAGGTATACACAATTCTGTCAGAAAGTGTAAATCCAGGATAGAAATCCAGGCAGAGTTGAACGAAATAGGCTTTACTCAGTCTACTAGAAAGCAATCAAGTTGCGCTCCGAATGTCGAGGTGGCCACTTTGGCCGCTCGCTGAGCGCATGGATCCAACGGGAGGAGAGTAACAACTATGAGAATCTTCCAGCGTTATAACCCACTGAAAGTGGCTACGTATGTAAAAACCCTGTTCCGGGGGCGGCTGTACATCAAGGATGTGGGGGCGTTCGAATTCGACAAGGGGAAAATCCTGTTGCCGAAGGTTCGTGACAAGCGCCACTTCAACGTGATGTCAGAAGTTAACCGGCAGGTGTTGTTGCTACAGGCCGAAATGGGCTAAAGCGCGATACCCGTCGCCTTTCAAGCCGCAGCGTTGTTACCTGCACTTGTTAACCCCAGTCACTTACAATAGTAAGCTCCTGGGGATGAACAAGCTTGTCGCCTAGCTGCGACTTGAAATTCTTAGGGTAATTGTAGAGCCACCTGCAAAGCAAAAGTAACTGCGGCCCCGAAGGGGCCGTTAATGTTTATGCCTGAGGCGTTTCGTCGGGGGCTTTTGGTAGCACAGTGATCGGTTTGTCGACCAGCCTGGTGACCAATAGCTGATCAATTTTGTAGCTGTCGATATCGACCACTTCAAACTTGTACCCGGCATATTTCACAAAGTCGGTACGTTTCGGGATCTTGCGCAGCATGTACATCATGAAGCCGCCGATGGTTTCGTAGTTGCCAGCCTGTGGGAACTCATCGATATGCAGTACACGCATCACGTCTTCGATTGGCGTCCCACCTTCAATCAGCCACGAGTTCTCATCACGCGTCACGATCTGCTCTTCCTGACCTTGGCCGACCAGGTCGCCCATCAGCGTGGTCATCACATCGTTCAGCGTAATAATCCCGACCACCAAAGCATATTCATTGAGGATCACCGCAAAGTCTTCACCGGCGGTTTTAAAGCTTTCCAGCGCTTCTGACAGGGTCAGGGTATCCGGCACGATCAGCGCCGAGCGGATCTGCACGCCGCTGCTCAGTACCAGGCTCTGGTTGCCCAAAACGCGGTTCAGCAGGTCTTTGGAGTCAACATAACCAACGACCTGATCGATATGGCCGTCGCACACCAGGAACTTGGAATGCGGATGAGTGGAGATCTTTTCTTTAATACTGTCTTCACTTTCGCGCAGGTCGAAGTAAATCACGCTTTCGCGGGACGTCATCGAAGAGGGCACGGTACGCGATTCCAACTCGAAGACGTTTTCAATCAGCTCATGTTCCTGTTTGCGCAGTACCCCGGCCAGCGCGCCGGCTTCCACCACCGCGTAAATATCTTCGGAGGTGATGTCGTCTTTACGCATCATCGGTAGCTTGAACATGCGGAAAATCAGGTTGGCCATGCCGTTGAAGAACCAGACCAGCGGGCGGAACAGCATGATCGAGAAACGCATCGGGTTGATGATCCGGACGGCAACCGTCTCTGGTGCAATCATACCGATGCGCTTCGGGGTTAAATCCGCGAACAGGATGAACATACTGGTCACCATCACGAACGAGCACATAAAGCTTACCTGCTCGGAAATCTCGGGTGACAGGAAGCGGTCGAAAATCAATTTGAAACTAGGGGAGAAGGCGGCATCGCCGACGATCCCGCCGAGGATGGCTACGGCGTTGAGGCCGATTTGCACCACGGTAAAGAAGAGGCCAGGGGTTTCCTGCAGCTTAAGGACTCTGGCGGCATTGATGTTGCCTTCGTCAGCCATCAGTTTGAGTTTGATCTTGCGTGACGCAGCCAGAGAGATTTCTGAAAGCGAGAAAAACGCACTCACTGCGATCAGAAAAAGAATCAGTAAAATACTGTTTAACATAGTCTATCCATTCGTACCGACGGGATGTCGGCGATCTTTCGGAGGGGTCATACCGTTTAAAAAGGTGGATCCAAGGGGCGTTATATCACGCGCCCACAAAAGCGGGCCGCAAACGCGGCCCAACACAGTATAGCAGTTGCCCCGTGAGGGCCGCCAGTGGTTAAAAATTAACAGTTTAACCCTGTGGAGGCAGGCAAACCCCAATGCCGCCCAGGCCACAATAGCCGCCTGGATTCTTATGCAGGTATTGCTGGTGGTCATCTTCTGCATAGTAGAAAGGCAGTGCCGGTGCGATTTCGGTGGTGATGGTGCGTTGATCGCCCGCTTTATCCATCGCCTGTTGGAACGCTTGCAGGCTTTGCTCCGCTTCGGCCTGTTGTTCTGCATCCAGGTAGTAAATAGCAGAGCGGTATTGGGTACCGATATCTCCGCCCTGGCGCATGCCCTGCGCAGGATCGTGGTTTTCCCAGAAGACCTGTAACAGCTGGCGGTAGCTGATGACCTGCGGGTCAAACACTACGCGTACCACTTCGGCATGACCAGTCTGGCCGCTGCATACCTCGCGATAGGTTGGATTTGGCGTATAGCCACCGCTATAGCCTGCGGCAGTGCTATAAATCCCTGGCTGTTGCCAAAACAGGCGTTCAACGCCCCAAAAGCAGCCCATGCCAAAGATGGCCGTTGCCATCCCCTCGGGCACGAAGGTCATGGAATGGCCGGTCACCTCGTTAAGCGTAGCGACGGGCATCGGCGTAGTACGGCCAGGAAGCGCACTCGCCTTATCGATGTTTTGAGACTTATCAAAAGATTGCACCACGTTTGACTCCTGTTGCCATAATAAGAATTAGCCTAATAGGAACGCGTGTCAGTTGTAACTGGCCGCTTCTTTGCCCACAATAAGCCCTATCTAAGGTTTATGTATCAGCTTAACGCAGTATTTTGAGCGCCAAAAGCTAAGAATGCGTCTTGTTTTCGGTAACGGTCGATGCCGTATGGGCAACGTCTGGGATCTAAAGGTAAGGGGGGCAGTCTGATAGCACCGCCCCAGCACCAGAGCAAAGGTACTGACAGGACAGAAAAATCAATTAAGGAGCACCTGTGCCACGATATCGTGTCCTTTGCGTGTTATGTGCGCTATTCGTTACGCCGTCGGTGTTAGCGGCGAATGTGCGGCTGCAGGTTGACGGCCTGAGTGGGGATTTGGAGCGCAACGTTCGTGTGCGCCTTTCAGCGATCACGCCGGAAGAGGTTAATGCCGAGGGGCGTTTTCGCGCTCGAGTGGATGCTGCCATCCGCCTGGGGTTGCGGCCGTTGGGCTATTATCAGCCTACGATTGAATTCACCTTTGATGATAACCCGAAGCTTTCGCGTCCGGTATTGATCGCCAAGGTCGATCCGGGTGAACCGGTGCGTATTGCAGGTGTGGATATCCAGCTGCAAGGCGGGGCCAGAACCGACGAAGATTATCTGAATCTGGTCAGAACCGATCGGCCAACGGTTGGCGAGATCCTCAACCATGGCCAGTTCGACAGTTTTAAAAGTTCGCTGACCAACCTGGCGCTGCGTAAAGGCTATTTTGATGCTCAAATGCTCAAGAGCCAACTTGGCGTGGCGGAAGAGTTGCATAAGGCGTTCTGGGACATAGATTTCGACAGCGGTGAGCGCTATCACTTCGGTAAAGTGATTTTCAAGGGCTCGCAAATCCGCGAGGACTATCTGCAAAATCTGCTTCCCTTCCATCAGGGGGATTATTACAGTTCGAACGATCTTGCCGAGCTGAACCGCCGTTTATCCGCCACTAACTGGTTCAACTCGGTGGTGGTGTCTCCAGACTTTACCGACTCTAAAGAGAGCAAGATCCTGCCGCTAGATGCGGTGGTGACGCCGCGTAGCAGCAATATCGTGGAGCTAGGTGGCGGTTTTTCTACCGACATTGGTCCACGGGTGCTAGGAACCTGGAGAAAGCCCTGGCTGAACGATCGTGGCCACAGCCTGGTAACCGCTGCCAGTATCTCTCAGCCGGAGCAGCAGTTGGATCTGACCTATAAAATCCCATTGCTACGCAACCCGCTAGAACAGTATTACCTGTTACAGGGCGGTTTCAAACGTACCGATCTGAACGACACCCAATCTGACAGTACCAAGATCGTGGCTTCGCGTAACTGGGATCTCTCCAGCGGCTGGCAACATGCGGTGAACCTCAGTTGGCGTCTGGACCACTTTACCCAGGGTTCTGTCACCAATACCACCATGCTGCTTTATCCTGGGGTGACCGTGAATCGAACGCGTTCACGGGGAGGCCTGATGCCTGTGTGGGGTGACAGCCAGCGCTATTCCATCGACGTGTCGGATACTACCTGGGGCTCCGGGGTGGACTTTGCGCTATTGCAGGCACAAAACGTCTGGATCCGTAGCTTGGGGGAGAAAAACCGCTTTGTGGTCCGTGGTCAGGTTGGCTGGATCGAAACCAACGATTTTGACAAAGTGCCGCCGGATTTACGCTTCTTCGCCGGTGGCGATCGCAGTATCCGTGGTTATAAATTCCAGGGCATTTCCCCGCGGGGAGATGACGGCAAACTGACCGGTGCCTCTAAAATGGTGACGGGTTCGCTGGAGTATCAATATAACGTCACTGGCCGCTGGTGGGGGGCGATGTTTGTGGATTCCGGGCAGGCGGTCAATAAATTCTCAGACAGCAATTTCAAGACCGGTGCGGGCGTTGGCGTGCGCTGGCAATCGCCGGTAGGGCCGGTGAAACTGGATATCGCCGCGCCGGTTGGGGATCAAGAAACCCACGGCCTACAGTTTTATATCGGTTTGGGGCCTGAACTATGAGCCTGATAAAAAAGATTTGTCTGGGATTTTTGATCCTGCTGTTGCTGCTGATCGGCACGTTGGCGTTTCTGCTTGGCACCACGACCGGCTTGCATATGGTGATCAACGGGGCTGCCCGCTGGGTACCCGGGTTGGAAATTGCGGCGGTCAGTGGTGGCTGGCGCGATCTGACCCTGAAAGGTGTGAAGTATCAGATGCCGGGTGTGGCAGTTAACGCCGGGCAGTTCCATCTCTCGCTAGATCTCTCCTGTTTTAAACGCAGTTCATTGTGCGTCAATGCGCTGACCGCACGGGATGTTGATGTGGTGGTGAAAACCGCCGAAATGGCGCCTTCTGCGCCGGTTGAGGAAAGCAACGAGCCGATCGGCGATCTCAGCACGCCTTATCCCATTACCCTGCGTAAGCTGGCGTTGAATAACGTCAAGGTTACCGTGGACGATACGGCGATCTCGTTGGGAGAATTCAGCACTGGCGCACAGTGGCAGGAACGTGCATTGACGTTGATGCCAACTACGGTGCGCGCTTTGCTGATCGCGTTGCCAAAAACGCCGGTGAATCCTTTGCCGGAGGCACTGCAGCCCGCAGCGGAGAAAGTGGCAGACAAGGTGGCAGAGAAAACGACGGTTGCGCCAGCATTGGTGCCACCGCCAGCGGAAGAGCAACCGTTGGGCGAAACTCTGAAGGCGTTGTTTGCCAAACCGCTGCTGCCGGATCTGCCAGAAATTCGCCTGCCGCTGGATATTACCGTTGAGGAAATCAACGGCGAGCAGCTACATCTGACCGGGGACACTGAGGTGTCGATCACCCGCTTGCAGCTGCAGGCCAGCACCAAAGATCAGCACATTCAGCTGGATCGTTTTGACGTGAGATCGCCGCAAGGCATGCTTTCCGCCAAAGGGCAGGCAACGCTGACCGGCAGTTGGCCGGTGGAAATGGTGGCCAACAGCACGCTGAATATCGATCCGCTGAAAGGCGAGAAGGCGAAGCTGAATGTGTCTGGTGGGCTGCGTGAAGAGCTGAAAGTGGCGCTTAACCTGTCTGGCCCCGTTGGTGCGCAGCTGGATGTGCAAACCCAGTTGGCAGAGGTGGGTTTACCCTTGGCGCTGACACTGCAAAGCAAACAGCTGAAATGGCCGCTGACTGGCGAGCCACAGTATCAGGTCAATGACTTCCGCCTGCGCTTTAACGGCAAGGCCGCAGATTATGCGCTCTCTACCCGCGCCAATTTCAAAGGCCAGGATCTGCCACCGGCTGTGCTACAGCTGGATGGTAAAGGTAATCTTGAACAGTTCAGACTCGAGCGCCTGCGGTTGGTTGCGCTGGAGGGGAACACCGATCTGACGGCGCTGGTGGACTGGAGCAAAGCGATCAGTTGGACATCACAGCTGACGCTTTCAGGCATTAATACCGCCAAGCAATGGCCGGAATGGCCAGCGCGTTTGGAAGGGAAAATCACCACCCGTGGCAGCCTGCACGGCGGCAGTTGGCAATTACAGGTGCCGGTGCTGCAGCTCGATGGCAATGTGAAACAAAACAAGGTATCGGCGCGCGGTTCCCTGCGTGGCAATGCGGCCGGGCAGTGGACGATCCCGGGTATCGATCTGGCGTTGGGGCGCAATACGCTCAACATTAAAGGCCAGTTGGATGAGAAAAGCTGGGTGCTGGATGCCAATGTTGATGCGGCGCATCTCGACGGCGCCTTGCCGGGCCTTGCTGGAAATGTCCGCGGGCAGTTGAAGCTGCGCGGGAATTTGCAGGCACCACAGCTGTTGGCAGATCTTACCGCGACAGGCTTGCAATGGCAGGCGCTGCACATCAATCGGGTGAAGGTCAACGGCGATGTCCGTTCCAGCGATCAGATCCAGGGGCAACTGGCGGTACGGGTTGAACAGCTCAAACAGGACGCGCTGCAGGTCAATTTGTTGACGTTGGATGCCAGAGGCAGCGAGCGCCAACATCGGCTGCAATTGAACATCGATGGCAAGCCAGTCTCCGGGCAGTTGGCCCTGGAGGGCAGCTTTGATCGTCAGCAACAACGCTGGCGAGGCAACCTGAACAACACTCATTTTGATACACCGGTGGGGGAATGGCGTCTTAGCCGTGCCATCGCGTTGGATTACCTGAATACGCAACAGAAAATCAGCGTAGGGCCGCATTGCTGGGTGAACCCGAATGCCGAGCTGTGCGTACCTAGAACCATCGAGGCGGGGGCCAGCGGCCAGGCTAGCGTGGTACTCAACCGCTTCGACCTGGCAATGATCAAACCGTTCCTGGGGCCGGATACCGCCATGAACGGGGTCTTTACTGGCCGAGCTGACGTAAGTTGGCAACCGGGGGGCGCATTGCCACAGGCGAAGGTTTCACTGGTTGGCAAAGGAGTAAAAGTGGTGCAGCAGGTGCAGGGCGCCGCATTGCCGATCGCCTTTGACACGCTAAACCTCAATGCGGGCCTGAACAATGGCCGGGCACAGGCAGACTGGCTGATCAAACTGACTAATAACGGGCAGTTTAACGGTAACGTTCAGATTGCCGATCCGCAGGTACGTCGTACCATCAGCGGCAACGTCAATATCACCAATGTGTCGCTGGCGCTGCTTAACCCGATACTGACGCAGGGCGAGAAAGCCGCGGGGCTGCTGAATGCCAACCTGCAATTAGGCGGCAATGCGCAGAACCCGCTGGTGTTTGGCCGTCTGGCGCTGGATAAGGTGGCGATCGTTGGCCACTGGATGCCGTTCGATATGACCGAAGGCCGCCTGGCGCTGAACTTCAACGGGATGACTTCGACCCTGGAAGGATTGCTGGCGACCACGCATGGGCAGCTCAATCTGTCCGGGGATGCCGACTGGCGGGATATCAATGCCTGGCGTGCACGTATTGCAGCCAAGGGCGATCGGCTGCGGGTGACCCTGCCGCCAATGGTCCGTATTGATGTTTCACCAGATGTGGTGTTCGAAGCCACACCGCAGCTGTTCTCACTCAATGGTAGCGTAGGTATCCCTTGGGCGCGCATCACGGTGCAGGAGCTGCCAGAAAGCGCAGTCGGAGTTTCTCCTGATGAAGTGATGTTGAATAACCAGCTCAAGCCGATCCAACCGGCGACGGCAGGGATCCCAATCAACAGCAATCTGACGATCCGCGTGGGTAACGACGTGCGTCTGGATGCATTTGGCCTGAAAGCCAGATTGCGTGGCGATCTGCGTGTGGCACAGGACCAGAATGGTCTGGGAGTACATGGCCAGATTAATATTCCATCGGGGCGTTTCCATGCGTATGGCCAGGATCTGCTCGTGCGTAAAGGCCAACTGATATTCTCTGGGCCACCAGATCAACCGCTGCTGAATATTGAGGCGATCCGTAATCCGGATGCTACGGAAAATGACGTGACCGCTGGTGTCCGCGTGACCGGCATGGCCGATGCGCCAAGGCTTGAGGTGTTCTCCGATCCGGCCATGTCTCAGCAAGAAGCGCTGTCTTACCTGCTGCGTGGCCAGGGATTAGGGGCTGGCGGTGCTGATGGCAACGCCATGACCTCAATGTTAATTGGTATGGGGGTTGCACAAAGTGGTCAACTTGTGGGTAAAATCGGCGAGGCGTTTGGCGTAAGTAATCTGGCCCTTGATACCGAGGGAGTTGGCGACAGCTCTCAGGTAGTGGTGAGCGGCTATGTCCTCCCTGGCTTACAAGTAAAATATGGGGTGGGGATCTTCGACTCATTGGCCACGCTGACGTTGCGATACCGCCTGATGCCTAGGTTGTATCTGGAAGCGGTGTCTGGTCTAGACCAGGCACTGGATGTGCTCTATCAGTTTGAGTTTTAGCTATGCGAATAATTGTCTACGGCAGTTTACGACGCAAACAGGGAAACAGCCATTGGATGACCAACGCCCAATGGTTGGGTGAACATGAGTTAGAAGGCTACCAGCTTTATAATCTGGGGCACTACCCGGCGGCGATCCCTGGAGAGGGCACGGTACACTGCGAAGTGTATCGTATTAACTCATCGATTCTGGCCGAGCTGGACGAGTTGAAAAGCAATACCAAAGACTACAAGCGCGAGCTGATCCGTACGCCTTATGGCAGTGCGTGGATCTACCTGTATAGACACAGCGTGGACGGTTTCCCGCGGATTGAAAGCGGTGACTGGCTCAAGCGTCTTGACGAAAAGCAGTAAAAAAAACACCGCTCATCTGGGCGGTGTTTTTTTATCAGTTCGGGCGAGAATTACTTCTTGGCGCGCTCGAAAGAGGCAACGATCTCAGCTTTGGCTGCAGCAGCGTCTGCCCAACCATCCACTTTTACCCACTTGCCTTTTTCCAGATCTTTGTAGTGTTCAAAGAAGTGGGTGATCTGCGCTTTCAGCAGTTCTGGCAGGTCGTTCACATCTTTAATGTGATCGTACTCTTTGGTCAGTTTGCTGTGCGGTACGGCAACCAGTTTCGCATCTTCACCGGCTTCGTCGGTCATTTTCAGCACGCCAACTGGGCGGCAGCGGATCACTGAGCCTGGTTGCAGTGGGTATGGGGTTGGCACCAACACGTCTACCGGATCACCATCCAGTGACAGAGTGTGGTTGATGTAACCGTAGTTGCACGGGTAGAACATCGCCGTGGACATGAAACGGTCAACGAACAGCGAGCCGGTTTCTTTGTCGATTTCGTATTTGATTGGATCGGCGTTAGCCGGGATTTCGATAACTACGTAGATGTCTTCTGGCAGGTCTTTGCCAGCAGGGACCAGGTTCAAGCTCATGTCGGTTTCCTTTAATCAAACCAGAAATGGAGTGGCGGCTATTATAGCGGAGTCTTTTGTGATTTCCCGTCCTTTTCATCATTGAGCTGCTGCCTGGCCGATAACAGCACCTTTTCCAGATTAATCCCTCATTGATTGAAGTTTACTCCCCGGCTGCCGATAACTTCCTCAAATAATAACGGTCCAGCAGCTAGCTGACCCTGCCTTCTTGCCTCCTCTACATCTGAAGCTACTTTTTTCTAAAGCCGGGAAACACTCATGTTAAAGAAGATCACCGTTAAGGCCGGGCTGATTGCCCTGTTGAGCCTGATGACGTTGCTGTTGATTGTTGTCAGCATCATCGGGGTTAAAGCCATTAACGACGGAACACGTTCGCTACAGACTCTGAACCAGATCCTGGGGGAAGAGCTGGGTTCGTTGGCCAACAGCTCCAACCTGGCGCTACGGGCCAGAACGGCTGCCTCGCTTGCAGTACGCCAGCGCGAGATTGGTCAGATTGAGGTTGCTGACGCCTCGGTGGGGCGCATTTATGGCTATCTGGAACAGTCGAAAAAGGAAATGGCGCGCTTTGTCGACGTGGGAACGGTGACCGAACGAGGTCGCCAATTCTCAATGCGGATGCAGGCGAGCTATCGCGCCTATCTGGAGCAAGGCATTGCGCCCATGGCGGCGGCGATAAAGGCGGGGAAGTTGGATGACTATTACGCCATTCAAGAAAATCATATCTCTAAGTTGAGCATTGCTTTTGAAGCCGATCTTAGTGAATTCCGCGCGTTTGCCATGGAGATTGGCCAGCAGCATGCGCGTGAGGCAGAAAGTAATGCCAGCACCAAGATTATCCTGATCGTTGCGGCTGGGCTACTCAGCATGTTACTGGCGGTGCTGGCCTGGTTTGCTATGCGTGTGATCTTGCTGCGCCCGTTAGATGAGTCGATCGTCCAATTGGAGCATATCGCCGCCGGGGATCTGACCCACGAAATTAGCGGTGAAGGTGATACCGAAATGGGGCGCCTGGTAAGCGCCATGCAGCGTATGCAGCAATCGCTGGTGATGTCGGTCAGTAAAGTCCGCGATGCCAGCAGCCAGATCGACACCGGCTCCCGTGAGTTGGCTGCGGGTAACGTTCATCTGGCGCAGCGTACGGAGGAATCGGCCGCTTCGCTTGAGCAAACCGCCGCCAGTATGGAGCAGTTGACCTCTACGGTGAAAATGAATGCTGAAAACTGCGAACAGGCCAACCAGTTGGCACTGAGCGTCTCCGATATTGCCGAGCAGGGCAGTGACGTGGTCAGCCAGGTGATGAGCAAGATGCAGGCCATTACCGACAGCTCCCGACGCATCGCCGATATCATCAGCGTGATGGACGGTATCTCCTTCCAGACCAATATCCTGGCGCTCAACGCGGCGGTAGAGGCGGCACGTGCCGGTGAGCAAGGCCGTGGTTTTGCCGTGGTGGCCGGTGAGGTACGCAACCTGGCCCAACGTAGTGCGCAATCGGCCAAAGAGATCAAAGGGCTGATCGAAGTTTCACAACACCGTGTGCGGGAAGGTGAACAGATGGCGGCTACGGCGGCGAAGACCATGAACGGAATAACGGGCGAAGTCGGGCGCGTCACGGCGCTGATGCGTGAAATCTCGGCGGCCACTCGCGAACAAAGCAGTGGTATCGAGCAGGTTAACCTGGCGGTAGTACAAATGGATCAGGTGGCACAGCAGAATGCGGCGCTGGTGGAAGAGTCTGCGGCAGCAACGCGCTCTTTGGAAGAGCAGGCGCAGCTATTGGCACAGAGTATGGCTGTGTTCAAACTGTGATGTGAAGGGGCGGCATGCCGCCCCTTTTATAGCGTTACTGGTCTGGGAAATCAGCAATAAAGCGTTCGGCGTCTTCTACCATCGATTTGGTTCCGACGAAGAATGGCGCACGCTGGTGCAGTTGTTGCGGCACGATATCCAGAATGCGGTTTTTGCCATCGCTGGCTTTACCCCCGGCCTGTTCAGCCAGGAACGCCATCGGGTTGCATTCATACAGCAGACGCAGCTTGCCCTGTGGGTGGCTGGCGGTGCTTGGGTAGATATAGATGCCACCTTTGAGCAGGTTACGGTGGAAGTCGGCAACCAGTGAACCGATATAGCGTGAGGTATAAGGGCGCTGGGTGGCTTCATCCTGCTCTTGGCAGTATTTGATGTATTTCTTCACCCCGAGCGGGAACTTGATGTAGTTACCTTCGTTGATGGAATACATATTGGCTTTTTCCGGGAAGCGCACTTTCTCGTGGGAGAGGCAGAACACCCCTAGCGACGGATCGTAGGTGAAGGCATGTACGCCATAACCGGTGGTGTATACCAGCATGGTGGAAGAGCCATAAACTACATAACCGGCCGCTACCTGTGCATGGCCAGGCTGCAGGAAATCTTCTTCGGTGACTGGCGTGCCAATCGGAGTGATGCGGCGATAGATAGAGAAGATCGTCCCGACCGAGACGTTCACATCAATGTTGGACGAGCCGTCCAACGGATCCATTAGCACCACATACTTGCCATTCTCAGCTCGCTCGCCGTCGAAAATCACGATCTCGTCTTCTTCTTCCGACGCGATGCCCGCAACTTCACCACGAGCCTTCAACGCTGCTTTCAGCTTTTCGTTCGCGAACAGGTCCAGCTTCATCTGAACTTCGCCCTGAACGTTGGAAATGCCGTTAGTCCCCAAGATATCAACTAAACCCGCCTTGTTGATATCACGGTGAATGATCTTGGCACCCAGTTTGATGGCAGAAAGCAATGAGGTCAGCTCACCGGTGGCGTGAGAGAAGTCGTGTTGTTTCTCGACGATAAATTCGCCTAACGTTTTCATGACACAATCCCTGAATCTACGGATGGATAGCGGCTTGTTAACATACCGCCAACGTTTTCGTCAGCAGTGTAGCCCAAAGCAACTTGCGATTCATAGGCAAATCCATTTCTTCTGAGCGATTCTGAGCGCTAGAATAGGCAGTAAATCGTTGCACTAAAATGAGAGACCTAATGCGCATACATATTCTTGGGATCTGTGGCACCTTTATGGGTGGGCTAGCCATGTTGGCTCGTTCACTGGGGCATGAGGTGACCGGTTCAGATGCCAACGTCTATCCTCCTATGAGCACCTTACTGGAAAAGCAGGGGATCGATCTGATCCAGGGTTACGATCCTGCCCAGTTGGATCCGGCTCCGGATCTGGTGATTATCGGCAATGCCATGAGCCGTGGTAATCCATGCGTAGAAGCGGTGCTGGAGCAGAGCATTCCTTACATGTCTGGCCCCCAGTGGCTGCATGATTATGTCCTGCGCGATCGCTGGGTGCTGGCGGTAGCGGGAACACATGGTAAAACCACTACCGCCGGGATGGCGACCTGGATCCTGGAAGCCTGCGGCTATCAGCCGGGCTTTGTGATCGGCGGCGTACCGGGCAATTTTGATGTCTCGGCCCGTCTTGGCGGCAGCCCGTTCTTTGTCATCGAAGCCGATGAGTATGACTGTGCCTTCTTCGACAAACGCTCCAAGTTCGTTCATTACTGCCCGCGCACGTTGATCATGAACAACCTCGAGTTCGATCATGCCGACATCTTTGACGATCTGAAAGCCATTCAGAAGCAGTTCCACCACCTGGTACGCCTGGTGCCGGGCCAAGGCAAGATTATCCTGCCGGAAAACGACACCCATCTGAAACAGGTGATGGCGATGGGATGCTGGAGCGAACAGGAATGGGTCGGGGAAGGGGGCGCGTGGCGCGCACACAAACTGACGACGGATGCCAGCCATTACGAAGTGTTCCTCAACGGCGAGAAGGTAGGGGAGGTTAACTGGTCGCTTGTGGGCGAACACAACATGCATAACGGCCTGATGGCGATCGCCGCCACCCGCCATGTTGGCGTACAGCCAGCCGATGCCTGCCGGGCACTGGGTGACTTTATCAATGCTCGCCGCCGTCTGGAATTGCGTGGTGAAGCCAACGGCGTCACGGTGTATGACGACTTTGCTCATCATCCGACAGCCATTCTGGCTACCTTGGCGGCGCTGCGTGGCAAAGTGGGCGGCACCGCACGTATCCTGGCCGTGCTGGAGCCTCGCTCAAATACCATGAAAATGGGGATCAGCAAAAACGATTTGGCACCTTCACTTGGCCGTGCCGACGAAGTGTTCCTGTTCCAGCCTCACCACATCCCGTGGCAGGTAGCGGAAGTTGCCGAAGCTTGCGTCCAGCCCGCGCACTGGAGTGCCGATCTGGATACGCTGGTGGAGATGATTGTGAAAACCGCGCAGCCGGGTGACCATATTCTGGTGATGAGCAACGGCGGGTTTGGCGGCATTCATGACAAACTGCTGGCAGGCCTGGCTAACAAGGCCGAACCGAAAGAAACCTACTAGCGTTTAGTTAAACAGGCGTCGCGTGCGGCGCTTGTTCCAATACCAAGGCCGCTGATGCGGCCTTTTTTATACCCATAAAAAAGCCCTCGCGTGCGAGGGCAATGGGGGTCGTCGGATAGGACGACGACAATTTCCGAGGATATAACGTTTACCTGAGAACTCGGCAGTGGCAGTGACGAGGGTAGTCAGTTCAGTAAGCGCGACCTCGGTGTTTTACTTGTAGATTTCAGCCGTTGCGTGCCAGTTGCCATTTTCATAGGCTTCGATCACGCGGTAGGCTTTGGCCCCTTGCTGGTCCGCTTTATCAGACAGCGCCTGACGGATATCAGAAGGTGCGCCACCCACGCCGCTAGCGGTAATGGTGCCGACAGACTGCAGATTGCTGGCTTGGGCATCAGTGACCAGGTTAGCCGCAGAAACACCGAAAGAAACGGCAGACAGCAGGCTAAGTGCAACGAGAGTAGTTTTCATGTTCATGATACTTGGATCCTTAATCGTTCAGAGATAACGGCCTGGAAGGGCTTTACAGCGTTTTTTATACTTGAAGGCCGTTATCTAGTTGGTTTTTTACCAGAGAGTTGTCGTGCAATGCTCACATAACATCTTGTACTTACTTGTAAATCTCGGCGGTAGCGTGGTAGTTGCCTTCGTTACGAGCTTCGATCACGCGGTAAGCAGTCGCGCCTTGGGCATCGGCTTTGGCAGACAGTGCCTGACGGATATCAGAAGGTGCTGCACCGACGCCGCTCACGGTGATGGTACCGGCAGACTGCAGTTTTTCAGCCTGTGAAGCATCAACGGATTGTGCTGCGAATGCACCGAAAGACAGCATGGACAGTAGGCTAATTGTTGCTACGGTAGTTTTAATTTTCATGATTTATCCTCTTCGTATTCTTTTATCAGTTCCAATGAACTGTGATTTACGTCACGAAAATGAGTATACATCTAGTAACGGCAAAAATTAATAGCTGACTAACAGTTTCTAGTGAAACTTTATTGGGGTGGCCGTTACTTTTAATAACCTAATGGAATAAAAAACGGCGATAAAATACACTTTTGATGTTAAATTTTTGTAATTTCAATGAGCTAAGTGCTTTTGACTAAAAGTGCGGAAGCTTCCAGTCACTATCACCAGTCACCCAGAAATGTCATTGAAATGTGCTGCAGGTCGGCTTTTTGGCAGTTTTAAACGTGGTAGGCAGTGCGGAAGAAGTAAATGAAGGGTTAATAAAGGATGCACAGCCCGCGACGGAGCGCCGCAGGCTGCGCTGAATGCATCAAAGTTCCTGTTCGAACAAGGAGAGAATGGCTTCAAACAGTTGGCGTGCAGTAAATGAACTGGCCGGAGTGACAAAAATAGTGTCGTCACCGGCAATGGTGCCCAGGATCCCTTCGGATTTGCCCAGTGAGTCCAACAGACGGGCAATCAGCTGCGCCGCACCTGGGCTGGTATGGATCACCACCACCGCGTCGTTATGGTCCACGTCCAGCACCAGATTCTTGAGCGGGCTGGTGGTGGTTGGGACACCGAGTTCGGCCGGGAGGCAGTACACCATCTCCATTTTTGCATTACGCGTGCGTACCGCCCCGAACTTGGTCAGCATGCGTGATACCTTGGACTGGTTAATGTTCTCGAAGCCTTCTTCTTGCAGCGCCAAAACGATCTCGCCCTGAGAACTGAATTTTTCTTCTTTCAATAACGCCTTAAACGCCTTGATCAGATCTTCCTGCTTTGCGGGATTACGCATTTTGCACCGTGGAATGTTGGTAATAGAGCTGATTATTATGCATATAAATGCATT
This sequence comes from Serratia sp. 3ACOL1, assembly GCF_003668775.1. Lineage (NCBI taxonomy): Bacteria > Pseudomonadati > Pseudomonadota > Gammaproteobacteria > Enterobacterales > Yersiniaceae > Serratia > Serratia sp. 3ACOL1. Next base: position 5,053,355 of record NZ_CP033055.1, read on the forward strand.
TTTATGCAATATGGGGGCCGTCTGGAAAATCAAAAATGCCCAGACAGAAAGGCAAGAGCGCGATTTTAACAAAATCCGTTGCTCATGAATATGCCCTTTCGGTGCGGGAAGCGAGTCAGCTCTCCGGTAACGAAAATGTTATTAAAATGATGTTGTTCTGATGTTACGTAAGGGTGTAATGTAACCGCCGGTTAACGCGATCGTGAAAAGCTTGGCACTATTTTCGATTAGTGTGCGCTATGCCCTTAATGCATAAGCTATTTACTTTAAAATGCTCGCAACATCGGCCATTTTATTGCGCCAGATCTAAAACCGACTGTTAAGAGGTTGTTTTTAAAGGCGTGATAAATTAAGGTCCGTGACCAAAGAATTCACGGCGCTTTTATATTTAAGACAATAAAGGAGTATAGGATGAAAGTTGCAGTTCTCGGTGCTGCTGGCGGTATTGGCCAGGCCCTCGCCCTTCTACTCAAGACCCAGCTTCCTTCAGGTTCTGAACTCTCCCTCTACGACATTGCCCCTGTTACCCCAGGCGTTGCCGTTGACTTAAGCCACATCCCAACCGCAGTTAAAATCAAAGGCTTCAGTGGCGAAGATGCAACTCCTGCGTTGCACGGTGCGGACGTGGTGCTGATTTCTGCTGGCGTTGCGCGTAAACCAGGGATGGATCGTTCCGATCTGTTCAACGTTAACGCTGGCATCGTACGCAACCTGATTGAGCAAGTGGCTAAAACCTGCCCGAAAGCCTGCATCGGTATCATCACCAACCCGGTGAATACCACGGTGGCCATTGCGGCAGAAGTGTTGAAGAAAGCGGGTGTGTACGACAAAAACAAACTGTTTGGTATCACATCGCTGGACATCATCCGTTCCAACACCTTCGTCGCGGAACTGAAAGGCAAACAACCGGAAGAGCTGAACGTACCGGTGATTGGCGGCCACTCAGGCGTGACCATCTTGCCTCTGCTGTCGCAGATCCCAGGCGTAAGCTTTAGCGATCAGGAAGTGGCTGACTTGACCAAACGTATCCAGAATGCGGGTACCGAAGTGGTTGAAGCCAAAGCCGGTGGCGGTTCTGCAACCCTGTCTATGGGCCAGGCTGCTGCACGTTTTGGCCTGTCTCTGGTACGTGCGCTGAGCGGTGAGAAAGGCGTAGTGGAATGTGCCTATGTTGAAGGGGATGGCAAATATGCCCGCTTCTTTGCACAGCCGCTGCTACTGGGTAAAAACGGTATCGAAGAGCGTAAAGACATCGGTACCCTGAGTGCCTTCGAGCAAAAAGCGTTGAGCGAAATGCTGGACGTGCTGCACAAAGATATCGAACTGGGTGAGAAGTTTATCAACAACTGATCCCTCAGTATGTGATGTTTTGATAAGCCGCCGGGCCGAATCCGGCGGCTTTCTTATGTTTATCATGATTTGATTCGACTTTTCCGATCTCGCAGATGATGGGTGAGCGGATCAAAATATCTGCTCGGCCAGATCTCTGCCGGATGTACGTTCAGTGCATCAGCAATCAACCACTCTCCCTTGGGCCAAGGACGTGACAGCGCGTTGGCCAACGTCGATGAACTTAGCCCTGCCCCCCGTGAAACCGCAGCCAGAGTGGTACCTCTCTTCTTCAAAGCCGCGATGACGTCTGCTGGATGCCAATCTGGGTCCCGTGAATTCATATTTTCATTCCTTTTTTGATTAGAGAAAGTTCTGTTAGTGGTATAACTAACAGGTAAGTATTAATCGTTTGAACAACGTGAAGCGTTTATTCAGAAACTAGGATACCACCAAGTTTCCCAAAAATACCTTATGGTTTCTGAAAAATTTGTCTTGCCACACAATTGTCCCGAGATCATGGCTATGAAAAACGAGTGGTTTGCTGCCAAGGAGCTGATAGGCATCGCAGGATTACCGTCCTCTACACAGGGAATCAATCTGATGGCCCGGCGCGAAAATTGGCTCAGCCGTCGCCGCAAAGGCGTGCAAGGCAAGGCGCTGGAATACCATATCGACAGCTTGCCTACCGGCGTCAAAAACCTGCTGGTATTGCGCGAAGAGCCTGCGATCTATGAGGCCGGACGTCAGGACCCACTGGCGGTGTGGATCGAATACTATTACCACCTTTCAGACAGTGAGCGTGGTCAAGTGATGGCATTTTTGATGCGTGAAGGTATGGATAGCCTGCTGACCTGGATTGCCGAAAAGAACAAACAGTAAATCTCCTCAGCTGACGTGCACTTTGTAGGGGCGCCGCATGTGCGCCCGAGTAGCCATATGGTGCTCCCAACAAGCACCTTTCTGCGTCGCCTCTCTGTTTCATCCTCCTTATTTGGTAAGTGTTTCTTGAGTATTTCGCCAAATTTTTGGTTATTGGCAACGGCTTGGTTAATGTTATAACTAACTTATTGGCATTAGTTGTTCATGCAACTGGAAGGTCTGATAAGTCAGTTAGGGGCAACGCCGAGATCAAGGAGGGGGGAATGGACCAGGAGTGGTTTACCGCCAACGAACTGAAAGAGAAGGGCGAATTGGGTAGCTCCCCGCAAGGGGTCAATAAGCGAGCACGTGAGCAAAACTGGCGATGGCAGCGGCGTTTTGGCAAGCAGGGAGTGACTAAGGAGTATCATATCAGCAGCCTGCCCCTCTCGACCCAAAACGAGTTGTATCCCCAGCGATATCCTCTTGCCGCAGAGGAACCGGCGGCTTATACCGTCTCCCGTGATGGCGATCCTTGGGCACGTTTGCAGAGCTATCTGGCAGGTATGAAACCTGACGAATACGCGGTTTTATTGAGTTTTCTGGCGGAGAATGGGGCTGCGGGGCTGCTGGATCTCATTAGCAAGGCAAATAAATAGGCCTGCAAAACAGGCCTATTTGAATATTAAGAAACTTAAATTTCTTAAAAGTCTCGTTGAACCGCCAGATGCGCTAATCCTTCCAGTGCGGTTCGATATGGCGAGTCGGGCAAAATCTGCAATGCGGCGATCGCCTTGTCCGCTTCTTCTTCTGCGCGGTGACGTGTATAGGTGAGTGAACCACACTCCTGCATGGTAGCCAGAACCGGCTCCAGCAGATGGCGGCCATTCCCCTGTTCAATCGCGCCACGGATCATCGCAGACTGCTCGGCATTGCCATTATGCATCGCATGCAACAACGGCAGCGTCGGCTTGCCCTCGTTCAAGTCATCGCCGGTATTTTTACCCAGGGTCACGCCGTCTGCACTGTAGTCCAGCAGATCGTCGATCAGTTGGAATGCCGTACCAAGATAGCGGCCATAGTCTTGCAGCGCCTGCTCTTCGGCCGGGTTAGCCTCTGAGAGGATGGCTGATGACTGGGCTGCCGCCTCAAACAGACGAGCGGTTTTGCTGTAGATGACCCGCATATAGTTTTCTTCACTGATATTCGGATCGTTGACGTTCATCAACTGCAGCACTTCCCCTTCGGCGATCACGTTGACCGCTTCGGACATCACTGCCAGCACGCGCAGCGATTCCAGGCTGGTCATCATCTGGAAAGCACGCGTATAAATGAAATCGCCCACTAGCACGCTGGCGGCATTGCCAAACGCCGCGTTGGCGGTCGCCTTGCCACGGCGCATGTCGGACTCATCCACCACGTCATCATGCAACAGGGTAGCGGTATGGATGAACTCTATCAGGGCAGCAACGGCAATGTGTTTATCGCCTTGATAGTGCAAGGCCCGTGCCGCCAGAACGGCGATCATCGGGCGAATGCGCTTACCGCCACCGCTGATAATGTAATAGCCAAGTTGATTGATGAGCGTGACATCGGAATTCAACTGTTCGAGAATTGTTGCGTTCACGGCCGCCATATCTTGCGCGGTTAACTCAGTAATTTGTTCTAGGTTCATTGTATTTTTTTCAGCTGTGTTTCTGTTGACCGCGATGAGAACGCTGCTCACATCGGTACATGGCGGTAACTGTCCTGTTGATTGTACTTGAAAATCGGCCCAGATAAACGTTGTGAGAGAAACTGTGTTTTTTTTCTTCTTTTTTCACCTTCTGGCCCTAATCTGCTCTTGTCATATGCGGGATTATTGCGTAGAATTCGCGCCCTATTGTGAATATTTATAGCGCGCTCTGTACTGAACAGTTGGGCACGCGGAAAGCGGAGTTTTATATGTACGCGGTTTTCCAAAGTGGTGGTAAACAACACCGAGTAAGCGAAGGTCAGACCGTTCGCTTGGAAAAGCTGGACATCGCAACTGGTGAAGCGGTTGAGTTTGACCAGATTCTGATGATCGCTAATGGCGAAGATATCAAAATCGGCGTTCCTTTCGTCGATGGCGGTAAGATCAAAGCTGAAGTGGTTGCTCACGGTCGTGGCGAAAAGATCAAGATTGTTAAGTTTCGTCGTCGTAAGCACTATCGTAAGCAGCAAGGTCACCGTCAGTGGTTCACTGATGTTAAAATCACCGGCATCAGCGCTTAAGTTAGGAGAGCGGATTAATGGCACACAAAAAGGCTGGCGGCTCGACTCGTAACGGTCGCGATTCAGAAGCTAAACGTCTGGGCGTAAAACGCTTTGGCGGCGAAGCAGTACTGGCAGGCAGCATCATCGTTCGTCAGCGCGGCACCAAATTCCACGCTGGTACCAACGTGGGTTGCGGCAAAGACCACACTCTGTTTGCTTTGAAAGACGGTAAAGTCAAATTCGAAGTTAAAGGCCCGAGCAATCGTAAATTTATCAGCATCGAAGCTGAATAATTTTTCGAGCCTTACGAAATAGATGTTAAGCCCCGCAATTCGTTGCGGGGCTTTTTACATTTATAGATTGCTTGTGCTTGGCGGCACAACGCACAGACAGTGAGAAGATGGAAAAAAAACAGCAGGCTGGCGTTGGTATTTTTCTGGCGGTCACCACAGCGGTTTGCTGGGGCGCACTGCCTATCGCAATGAAAGAAGTGCTGGAAGTGATGGAGCCGTTTACCATCGTCTGGTATCGCTTTACGATTGCCGCCATCGGCCTGGGGATGATCCTGGCAGTGCGCGGGCGTTTACCCCCGGTGAAAATGTTCCGTCAACCCCGCTGGTTGCTGTTGCTGGCGATCGCCACTGCCGGGTTGTTGGGCAACTTTGTCTTCTTCAGCTCTTCGCTGCAATATTTGAGTCCGACGGCCTCGCAGGTTATCGGCCAACTCTCGCCGGTGGGCATGATGTTCGCCAGCGTATTGATCCTGAAAGAAAGGATGCGTATCACTCAGGTGATTGGCGCTCTGATGCTGATCTGCGGGCTGATGCTGTTTTTCAACGTCAGCCTGATCGAGATCTTCACTCAGTTCACAGATTACACGCTCGGTGTGTTGTTGGGCGTGTGTGCAGCCATGGTTTGGGTGACCTATGGCGTGGCGCAGAAAGTATTACTGCGTCGATTGGCCTCACCGCAGATCCTGGTCTTGTTGTACACTTTATGTGCGATCGCGTTATTCCCGCTTGCGAAGCCAGCGGTGATTTTCCAGCTCAGCGGCTGGCAATTGGCCTGTCTGCTGTTCTGTGGTGCTAACACGCTGATTGGTTATGGTGCGCTGGCGGAAGCGATGGCGCGCTGGCAGGCGGCCCAGGTGAGTGCGTTAATCACGCTGACTCCCCTGTTTACCCTGCTGTTTTCAGATTTATTGGCGCTGGCCTGGCCACAGGTATTTACGGCCCCGGCATTGAATGTCGTTGGCTATGTAGGTGCTTTTGTGGTGGTTGCAGGTGCCATGTTTTCCGCAATTGGTCACCGTTGGTGGCCGCGACGGGCAGAAACCAACCTGGTTGCTTCTTTGAAGCGGCCCGGTGAATGAGTTACGGAGACGGTAAATGAAGTTTGTAGATGAAGCAACGATCCTGGTCGTGGCAGGTGATGGCGGTAATGGTTGCGTCAGCTTCCGCCGCGAAAAATACATCCCGAACGGTGGGCCAGACGGCGGTGACGGCGGTGACGGCGGTGACGTCTACCTGGTGGCAGACGAAAACCTGAATACCCTTATCGATTACCGCTTTGAAAAATCTTTCCGTGCCGAACGTGGCCAGAATGGTCAGAGCCGTGACTGTACCGGTAAACGCGGTAAAGACGTCGAAATCAAGGTGCCGGTCGGTACCCGTGTACAGGATCAGGGCACCGGTGAGATCCTCGGTGATATGACCCGCCATCAGCAGCGTCTGATGGTGGCGAAGGGCGGTTGGCACGGCCTGGGCAACACCCGTTTCAAATCCTCGGTAAACCGTGCTCCGCGCCAAAAAACGCTGGGTACCAAGGGCGAGATGCGCGATATTCTGCTGGAGCTGTTGCTGTTGGCGGATGTGGGCATGTTGGGCCTGCCGAACGCCGGTAAGTCGACCTTCATTCGCGCGGTTTCTGCCGCCAAGCCAAAAGTGGCGGACTACCCGTTCACCACGCTGGTACCGAGCCTGGGCGTGGTACGTATGGACCATGAACAAAGCTTCGTGGTGGCGGACATTCCTGGCCTGATCGAAGGCGCACATGAAGGTGCTGGGCTGGGGATCCGTTTCCTGAAACACCTGGAGCGCTGCCGCGTGTTGCTGCACCTGGTGGACATTGCGCCGATCGACGAGTCCGATCCGGTAGAGAATGCCAAGGTGATCATCAACGAGCTCAACCAGTACAGCGAGAATTTGTCGCACAAGCCACGCTGGCTGGTGTTCAACAAAGTTGACCTGCTGGACGAGGAAGAGGCCGCCGAGCGCGCCAAGGCGATCGTAGAAGGCATGGGTTGGGAAGGTAAGTACTACATGATCTCCGCTGCGAACCGCGAAGGCGTTAACGCGCTGTGCTGGGACGTGATGAACTTCATCAATACGCAACCTAAAGCCATGGCGATCGAAGAAAGCGCGCCAGAAAAAGTCGAGTTCATGTGGGATGATTACCACCGTGAGCAGATCGCTGAAGTGGAAGCTGAAGCGGATGACGATTGGGATGATGACTGGGATGAAGATGACGACGAAGGCGTCGAAATCGTCTACCAGAAGTAATTCTGCGTAATAAAGTAAGGGCTCGGTTCGATGAACCGGGCCCTTGTTGTTTTTTGGACGGCTGAAAATCTGTTACGTAGGGGCGCTGCATGCTGCGCCCTGGTGTTTACTGATTTAAAATATTATCGGGTAACCAGCACTGTGCATCCAGGCCGCTGGCATCGGTGCGGTTTTCCAGACGTAGACAGCCGCGGTGCAACTGAACGATACGGATCACGATATTCAATCCCAGCCCGCTGCCACCATAACGCTGGTCCATCCGGCGGAAGGCCTGAGTCAACTCTCCCGCCATCTCTTGTTTGATACCCGGCCCCTCGTCGAGAACCTGTAAGCGTTGTCCATTATTCTCGGGGGTGAGCTGAACACGAATGACACTCTTCTCAGGGCCATAACGGTGCGCATTTTCAACCAGATTACGCAGCATCAAGCGCAGCAGCACCGGATCGCCATGGGTCGGGGCACTGGCTGGCAGTTGCCAGACAATCTTTTGCCCGCGTAGAGCGGCAAGCTCCTCCAGCTCACCCTGCAGTGGCTTGATAACGTTGGCCACCCAGTCAAACTGTTGGTAATGGCCACTGGCGAAATCCTGCCCGGCACGTGACAGCATCAGCAATTGCTCAACCACGTGCATCAGTTGGTCAATGCGGGAGATCAGCTGCTTACTGCCCGTGGCCCCCTGTTGCTCCATCAGTTCCAGATGCAAACGGATCCCCGCCAGCGGCGTGCGTAATTCGTGGGCCGCATCGGCCGTAAACAGGCGTTCCTGCTGGATGGTATGGTCAAGGCGTAACAATAACTGATTCAGTGCCTTGGTAACCGCCATCATCTCCAGACTGTCGTTGGATACCGGCAAAGGGGTCAGATTATCTGCCGAACGTTTCTCCAGCTTTTCCTGCAGTTGATTCAGCGGCCGGATAATCCAGCTGATGGCCCAGAAGGAGGCCAGCAAGGTCACCACCATCATGATCAATGAAGGAGCTAGCAGAGAAGCTATCGCTTCGGCAATCTCGGTATCGACCCGCTCGTTGCGGGCTTTGGCTGAGAGGGTTTCATCCACCAGGAAACTGATCTGCTCCTGGCTTTCGTGCCATAACCAAAACGCGCTGATGAGCTGGGTGACCAGCAGGATCAGGGCCAACATCAGCAGCAAACGACGGCGCATGCTGATCAAGATGCGGGCTCCAGACGGTAACCGATGCCACGTATGGTACGGATACGATCTTTGCCCAGTTTACGGCGCAAGTTGTGCATATGCACTTCGAGGGTATTCGAGCCCAGATCGTCGTTCCAGGTATAGAGATCCTGTTGCAACAGCTCACGGTTGACGGTTTGCCCGGCCCGCATCATCAGACGCGACAGAATGGCAAACTCTTTCGGCGTGACGTCTATCGCCTGCTGTTGCAGATACACCTGCTGGCTGGACAGGTTGAGCGTCAGATCGTCCTGTTGCAGCAGGTTATCGCTGTGGCCCTGATAGCGGCGGATCAAAGCGCGCACCCGGGCTTGCAGCTCAATCAGCGCAAAGGGTTTGACCAGATAGTCATCGGCACCGGCGTCCAGGCCATCGACACGGTCTTGCAACGCGTCACGAGCGGTGAGGATCAACACCGGGATGCTGATGTGTTGACGACGCCACTGCCGCAGCAGGGTGGCACCGTCAATATCTGGCAGGCCGAGGTCAAGGATCACCATACTGTACTGGCTGGTGACGATCAGGCTATTGGCCTGCGCAGCACTGGCCGCACAATCACAGGCGTAGCCTTCGTTGGACATTGCCAACGCCACGCCTTGCTGCAATAACTCATCGTCCTCAACAATCAGTAGCTTCATGCCCTTGGGCCTCAATTGTTCTGATAGATATCCCGATACAACCGGCTTTCGAACCGCACCAGCGGCGCTCGGCGCTGTTTCTGATCTTCTGGTGGCACCGCGTAACCAGAGAGATATTGGACAAAGGCAAGGCGCTGACCGCTGGCCGTAGTGATAAAGCCAGCCAGGTTGTAGACCCCTTGCAGCGCCCCGGTTTTGGCAGAAACCTTACCGTCGACCCCGGCTTCGTGCAGGCCACCGCGATAGCGCAGCGTGCCATCATAACCGGACAGCGGCAGCATCGAGATAAAGTTGAGCTCGCTGTCGTGCTGAGCAATATATTGCAACGCCTGCATCATGGTAGCAGGTGCCAGCAGGTTGTGGCGCGACAGGCCAGAGCCGTCCACCACGATGCTGTTACCCAGATCTACCCCGGCCTTCTGGCGCAGAACCTGACGTACTGCATCAGCCCCCGCGCGCCAGGTGCCCGGTACGCCGAAGCGTTCATGGCCGATGGTACGAAACACGGTATCGGCAATCATGTTGTCCGACTTCTTCAGCATGATTTTCAGCAGGTCATGCAACGGTGCAGACTGCGTCTGGGCGATGACCGTGCCCGTCATGCCTGGCTGGGTTTGGCGTTTCAAATGGCCGCCAATCTGGATCCCTGACTTGACCAACTCATCTTTCAGGATGGCGCCGGCATAGCTGGCCCCGTCTTGAATGGCGAATGCCAACGGCAGTGGCTCACTGCGCTGGGTCAGGCATCCCGTCAGTGTAAAGCGGTTCAATTCGCCCGGAACCACATCCAGTTCACAATATTGGGCATCCGGAGAGCCTTTCGCCAGCGTTCTTACCTGGCTGAACATATTGACCGGGTAGAATGAAGCCACGCGAATAAACGCCATCTCACCGGGGTTAGGGGCGCTGTAAAGGGAAACCGAGAAACAGTTGCGATCGACAATCGCTGCCGCTGGCGGGGCGCTGAAGCACTGGGTCATATCGTTCCAGGGCCAGCCGGGCGCTTTGTCATGGCTGGCAAATACCGAGGTATCGACCAGCACATCGCCGCTGATTTCGCGCACTCCCTGTTTTTTCAGTTCCGCCACCATATTGCGCAGATTCTGCCGCTTGAAGGTGGGATCTCCGCTGAAACGGGCGATAAGGTTGCCACGCAACACGCCATCCGTGATGTTGCCCTGACTTTCCAGTGTCGTGGTGAAGCGATAATCCGGCCCGAGCTGCAACAAAGCCGCCAGCGCGGTAAGCACCTTCTGGGTGCTGGCCGGGAGTGCCATTTGCTGTGAGTGATAGTCGATGGTTGGCGTGGTCGCGCCAATCTTCTGAACGATCAGGGCCAGGTTCGCCCCATCAGGCAAATATTGGGTGTAATCTTCAACCGGGGCCGCATGGGCATTAACAGCAAATGCGCAGGCCAATACACTGACAATTCGTGAAAAACGCATAATCTCGGGGTAACAGCTGGATAACGTGCTGTCATACTACGGTGCATCAAGGGATAAAGTAAACGATGACCCTTAAGGAACTCTAGGCTAAAATGCGTATCAAAATGCAAAATCGACGCTGACTTGGAGCAAACCTCCGAGCTCGGTTTCTTTTGTTTATCGCCTGGAGACGGAAGGCGCAACGCCTGCCGTAATTTCATACGAACACGTCAGGATGACGCTAATGCCCTGGGGATGCTTGCTACACCACGGGTATATTTGAACAGGATAGATTTAGAGGTATTTAACGATGAAACAGATCCCGATGACCTTGTTTGGCGCAGAACAGCTGCGTGAAGAACTAGAATATTTGAAAGGTGTGCGTCGCCCGAAAATCATTGCCGACATCGCTACCGCACGCGAACACGGTGACCTGAAAGAAAACGCCGAGTACCATGCCGCTCGTGAACAGCAGGGTTTCTGTGAAGGGCGTATCCAGGAAATCGAGGCCAAACTGTCCAATGCGCAGGTGATTGACATCACCAAAATGCCTCAGACTGGCCGCGTGATTTTTGGCGCTACCGTCTCGGTGATGAACCTGGATAGCGAAGATCAGGTGACGTACCGCATCGTGGGTGATGATGAAGCAGACTTTAAGAAAAATCTTATCTCTGTCAACTCACCGATGGCTCGTGGCCTGATTGGCAAAGAGCAGGATGATGTTGTTGTCATCAAAACCCCGGGTGGTGATGTAGAATACGAAATTCTGAAAGTGGAATATCTTTAATTTCGCCCGAGTTGGTTAAAAGTTCAGCAGGGTTTTGTAAAGAAAGGAAAAAGGCCGCAAGCGGCCTTTTATCTGAGCCCGGCGCATGGCACCGTCTCAGCAAACAGATTGCGGATTAGCGCGGCAAAGTGATCTTGCGCTCTTTCGCCGGGCGGTAAAGAATAAGCGTACTGCCGATCACTTGCACATTGCAGGCACCCGTTTCACGCACAATAGCGTCGGCGATCAGGGTTTTGGTTTCGCGATCTTCGGCAGCAATTTTTACTTTGATCAGCTCGTGATGCTCCAGAGCCAGCTCAATTTCAGCCAACACCCCTTCGGTGAGACCGTTATTACCCAGCATGACCACCGGTTTTAACGGATGTGCCAGGCCTTTCAGGTGTTGTTTTTGTTTATTATTCAGATTCATTGTCTTTTTTGCTTAAGTTGGGATTGAAAACGGTACATTCTACCGCCATCTCATGTGTATCACCAAATCGGTCTGCACCGAATTGAGTTTACGTGAGAAGCGAACCTGGCATGAGACTCTTTTTAGGATAGTTGGAATACTCGATGGCAAATAAAAAGCGTTCGGCCAGTTCCAGTCGCTGGCTCCAAGAACACTTTAGCGATAAATATGTGCTTCAGGCGCAGAAAAAAGGGCTGCGCTCGCGCGCCTGGTTTAAACTTGATGAAATACAGCAAAGTGACAAACTGTTCAAGCCGGGTATGACGGTCGTTGATTTGGGGGCTGCACCGGGCGGTTGGTCGCAATATGTGGTAACCCAGATTGGTGGTAACGGGCGTATCATTGCCTGTGATATTTTGCCAATGGATCCTATCGTTGGCGTCGATTTCCTTCAGGGCGATTTTCGTGATGAACTGGTCCTCAAAGCACTGTTGGAACGTGTAGGTGATAGTAAGGTTCAGGTAGTCATGTCTGACATGGCCCCGAATATGAGCGGCACCCCGGCGGTCGATATCCCAAAATCGATGTATCTGGTGGAATTAGCACTGGAAATGTGTCGTGATGTTCTCGCACCAGGCGGTAGTTTCCTGGTGAAGGTGTTCCAGGGAGATGGTTTTGACGAGTACCTACGGGAAATTCGCTCCCTGTTTACGAAGGTTAAGATTCGTAAGCCAGACGCTTCTCGCGCACGTTCGCGTGAAGTGTACATTGTAGCGACAGGGCGGAAACTGTAGTACCCTAACGCTGTTTGTTAACACAGTTGTAATATGAGGTTAATCCCTTGAGTGACATGGCGAAAAACCTAATTCTCTGGCTAGTCATCGCGGTCGTTTTGATGTCGGTATTCCAGAGCTTTGGGCCCAGCGAGTCTAATGGCCGTAGGGTAGATTACTCTACCTTCATGACCGAACTGACCCAAGATCAGATCCGTGAAGCGCGCATTAATGGGCGTGAAATCAACGTTGTCCGTAAAGACAGCAACAAGTACACCACTTACATTCCGGTCAACGATCCGAAGTTGCTGGATACGTTGTTAACCAAAAACGTGAAAGTTGTTGGTGAGCCACCGGAAGAGCCAAGTTTGCTGGCTTCCATCTTTATTTCCTGGTTCCCAATGCTGTTGTTGATTGGGGTCTGGATCTTCTTCATGCGGCAAATGCAGGGCGGCGGCGGCAAGGGCGCGATGTCCTTCGGCAAGAGCAAGGCCCGTATGCTGACGGAAGACCAGATTAAAACCACTTTTGCCGACGTTGCAGGCTGTGACGAAGCAAAAGAAGAAGTGAGTGAACTGGTAGACTACCTGCGCGAACCGAGCCGTTTCCAGAAGCTGGGCGGTAAGATCCCGAAAGGCGTGCTGATGGTTGGCCCTCCGGGTACCGGTAAAACCCTGCTGGCGAAAGCGATTGCCGGCGAGGCGAAAGTCCCGTTCTTCACCATTTCTGGTTCTGACTTCGTCGAAATGTTCGTCGGTGTGGGTGCATCCCGCGTCCGTGACATGTTCGAACAGGCCAAGAAAGCAGCACCGTGCATCATCTTTATTGATGAAATCGACGCCGTAGGTCGCCAACGTGGCGCGGGTCTGGGCGGTGGTCACGATGAACGTGAGCAAACGCTGAACCAGATGCTGGTTGAGATGGACGGCTTTGAAGGCAACGAAGGCATTATCGTCATCGCGGCAACCAACCGTCCTGACGTACTGGACCCTGCGTTACTGCGTCCAGGCCGTTTCGACCGCCAAGTGGTAGTTGGGCTGCCAGACGTACGTGGCCGTGAGCAAATCCTGAAGGTGCACTCACGTCGCGTGCCGTTGGCGCCAGATGTTGATGCTTCTGTGCTTGCACGTGGTACTCCGGGCTTCTCCGGTGCGGACTTGGCCAACCTGGTCAACGAAGCGGCCCTGTTCGCAGCACGTGGCAACAAGCGCGTGGTGTCGATGGTGGAATTCGAAAAAGCCAAAGACAAGATCATGATGGGTGCGGAACGTCGCTCCATGGTGATGACGGAAGCACAGAAAGAATCGACCGCCTATCACGAAGCGGGCCACGCCATCATTGGCCGCCTGGTTCCTGAGCATGACCCGGTGCATAAAGTCACGATTATTCCTCGTGGCCGTGCGCTCGGCGTGACCTTCTTCCTGCCGGAAGGGGATGCGATCAGCGCCAGCCGTCAGAAGCTGGAAAGCCAAATCTCCACCCTGTACGGTGGCCGTCTGGCAGAAGAAATTATTTACGGGCCGGAAAAAGTCTCTACCGGTGCATCGAACGATATTAAAGTCGCTACCTCGATCGCCCGCAACATGGTGACCCAATGGGGCTTCTCTGAGAAGCTGGGGCCATTGCTGTATGCGGAAGAAGAGGGCGAGGTGTTCCTGGGCCGTTCCGTGGCCAAGGCGAAACACATGTCGGACGAAACCGCACGTATCATCGACCAGGAAGTCAAATCCCTGATTGAGCGCAACTACATTCGTGCACGTGCGTTGCTGATGGAAAACATGGACATCCTGCATTCGATGAAAGATGCACTGATGAAATATGAAACCATCGATGCACCACAAATCGACGACCTGATGAACCGTAAAGATGTGCGTCCGCCAGCAGGTTGGGACGACGTGGCGAAAAGCAACAACTCCGACAACGGTGGCACACCAAAAGCGCCAACGCCGGTAGATGAGCCGCGTACGCCAAACCCAGGCAACACCATGTCTGAACAGCTCGACAAGTAACATCGGCTGTAGCGTAAAATAAAACCCCGGCCAGCCGGGGTTTTTTATTGCTGGCTGAAAATTGCGACCTCTCCTGGGTGAGAGGGGCGGGATCCACTCCAGGCAACAGAGTAGTATTGACTCCAAGGTAGATTAATCATGCAGTTAACCGTGCGCGACCAAATCCTCGATCTTAACCATCCTCGGGTGATGGGGATCCTCAACGTTACCCCAGACTCCTTCTCTGACGGCGGGCGACATAATTCGCTGAATGATGCTCTGCTGCATGCGCATGCGCTGATTTCGACGGGTGCAACGATGATCGATGTAGGGGGCGAGTCCACGCGCCCGGGTGCTGCCGAAGTCAGTGAAGAAGAAGAGATTGAGCGCGTCGTGCCGGTAGTTGAAGCCTTGGCGCAGCGGTTTGAGATTTTTATCTCGGTGGATACCTCAAAAGCCGGCGTGATCCGCGAATCCGCCAAAGCTGGCGCGCATCTGATCAACGACGTTCGCTCATTGCAGGAGCCTGGTGCGCTGCAGGCAGCCGCCGAAAGCGGTCTGCCAGTGTGCCTGATGCACATGCAAGGCGAGCCGCGTACCATGCAACAGGCACCGCATTACGATGACCTGATGGCGGACGTTAATGCGTTTTTCCAGCAGCATATCGACCGCTGTATTGCAGGCGGCATAGCAAAACAGAAATTGTTACTCGACCCAGGCTTCGGTTTCGGTAAGAATTTAGCGCATAATTATCAGCTTCTGGCCCGATTGGCGGAATTTCATCACTTTGGCTTGCCACTGTTGGTGGGGATGTCGCGTAAATCTATGATTGGGCAGCTATTGAATGTCCCACCCGAACAGCGGGTTATCGGCAGCGTTGCCTGTGCGGTGATTGCCGCGATGCAGGGGGCGCAGATAGTCAGAGTGCATGATGTCAAAGAAACCGTCGAGGCGATGCGTGTCGTCGAGGCAACACTTTCAGCTAAGGGATAGTAGAAACATGAGCGAACGCAAATACTTTGGTACCGACGGCATTCGTGGCAAGGTGGGTGACAGCCCGATAACCCCTGAGTTCGTCCTCAAGCTAGGTTGGGCGGCCGGTAAGGTATTGGCGCGCCATGGTTCCCGCAAAATCATCATCGGTAAAGATACCCGTATCTCTGGCTATATGCTGGAGTCGGCGTTGGAAGCCGGGCTGGCGGCGGCGGGGCTGTCCGCTTCGTTTACCGGCCCGATGCCAACCCCAGCGGTAGCTTATCTGACCCGAACGTTCCGTGCGGAAGCCGGGATCGTGATTTCTGCCTCACATAACCCATTTTACGATAACGGCATCAAGTTCTTCTCCATCGACGGCGCCAAACTGCCTGACGATGTGGAGGAAGCGATTGAAGCGGAAATGGAAAAACCGCTGACCTGCGTCGAATCTGCCGAGTTGGGTAAAGCCAGCCGCATTGTCGATGCCGCAGGGCGCTATATCGAATTCTGTAAAGGCACCTTCCCAAGCGAACTGAGCCTGAACGGGCTGAAGATCGTGGTGGACTGTGCTAACGGTGCTACCTATCACATTGCCCCAAGCGT
The DNA here is from genome assembly GCF_003668775.1 of Serratia sp. 3ACOL1. Taxonomy (NCBI): domain Bacteria; kingdom Pseudomonadati; phylum Pseudomonadota; class Gammaproteobacteria; order Enterobacterales; family Yersiniaceae; genus Serratia; species Serratia sp. 3ACOL1. Next base: position 5,069,112 of record NZ_CP033055.1, read on the forward strand.
TTTGCGTGAGCTGGGTGCCACGGTGATCGCTATCGGCTGTGAGCCGGATGGCATGAACATCAACGAAGAGTGTGGCGCTACCGATGTGCGTCAACTGCAGGCTCGCGTGCTGGAAGAACAGGCACATGTTGGCCTGGCCTTTGATGGCGATGGCGACCGCGTGATGATGGTGGATCACCTGGGTAACAAGGTCGACGGCGATCAGATCCTCTACATCATCGCTCGTGAAGGCCTGCGCCAGGGGCAACTGCGCGGCGGTGCTGTGGGGACCCTGATGAGTAACATGGGTCTGGAGCTGGCACTGAAGCAGCTCGGTATCCCGTTTGCCCGTGCCAAGGTGGGGGACCGCTACGTACTGGAAAAACTGCAAGAGTTGGGCTGGCGCATTGGGGCGGAAAACTCCGGCCACGTGATCCTGTTGGACAAAACCACCACCGGGGACGGTATCGTCGCTGGCCTGCAAGTGTTGACGGCAATCGTGCGGAATAACATGAGCCTGCACGACCTGTGCAGCGGTATGAAATTATTGCCACAGATCCTGGTCAACGTGCGCTTTGTCGGTGAGCATAACCCGCTGGAGTCAGAGGCGGTGTTGAAGGTCGCTGAGCAGGTCGAAGCCGAATTGGCGGGTCGTGGCCGCGTACTACTGCGTAAATCGGGCACTGAACCGCTGATCCGCGTGATGGTGGAAGGCGAAGATGAACAGCAGGTTATCGCGTTGGCGCACCGTATCGCCGATGCGGTCAAGTTGGCAGGTTAACACGCTGTTTTTACGCAGGTACGCTGTCAGTGCCTGCGTAATTTCCCGTTTAGCCCTGCTTTTGCTGTTTTTTTCCGCAAACGCATCGGCGGTTGCAAATTGCCCTTGCGCGCTTTGATGGCTTTGGTTAGTATTCACACCCGCTTCAGTGGGCTGTTTTAGTGACACGCCACGCCTTCTTTAGTTTGGAAGCATCTGGGGTGAGAAGCATTTGGCACGCGGTGAACCCGCAAGGATACAGGTACCACTATGTACGAAGCTCTTCTGGTAATTTTCTTGCTGATATCGATCGGGCTAGTCGCTCTGATCATGCTACAGCAAGGTAAAGGCGCTGATATGGGAGCCTCATTCGGAGCAGGTGCTTCTGGCACATTCTTCGGATCGACCGGTTCAGGCAACTTTATGACCCGCATGACGGCTGTTCTGGCGACGCTGTTCTTCGTCATCAGTCTGATCCTGGGCAACCTGAGCACCAATCAGGGCAAGAAAGGCAGCGAGTGGGAAAACCTGGGTCAGCCAGCGCAAACTGAGCAGACTAGCACGCCGGCAGCACCAGCTAAGCCGGTCAGTGATATCCCGCAGTAAGCCGCTGAAAAGTTTTAAAACGGTTGTTTTCGACCTCAATAGAAATAGCCGTTAGCAGTAAAAATCAGTACCGAGGTGGTGGAATTGGTAGACACGCTACCTTGAGGTGGTAGTGCCCTAACGGGCTTGTGGGTTCGAGTCCCATCCTCGGTACCAAATCCCAGAGATAACTTGCGTTTTTGCAATTATCGGCGTAATATTTGCCACGTTTTCGGACGCGGGGTGGAGCAGCCTGGTAGCTCGTCGGGCTCATAACCCGAAGGTCGTCGGTTCAAATCCGGCCCCCGCAACCACTTTCCTTTAAGTGTCTATTTTCAAATACACTTTTCGATTGAATTCCGCTTTTCTCGATCAACATTTGAAAATGACACTTGCTAGAAAGTTGCACCGAAGCCGCTTTGCGGCAAACAGGGTCCAGTTGCATAAAGCCCCGAATTTTCGGGGTTTTTTGTTATTTGGCAACAGAATCACTGGGCTATTAGGCCCTTTTTTTATGTCTTGGGGGTGGGCTTGTCCACATTAGAGCAAAAATTAACAGAGATGCTTTCCGCACCGGTAGAGGCGTTGGGCTTTGAGCTCGTAGGCATCGAATTTATTCGGGCGCGCCAATCGACACTACGCATCTATATTGATAGTGACAACGGAATCAATGTTGATGATTGCGCTGATGTCAGCCACCAGGTCAGCGCTGTACTGGACGTCGAAGATCCGATCACGGTCGCTTACAACCTGGAAGTCTCCTCTCCTGGCCTTGAGCGCCCTATGTTTACCGCGGAACACTATCAACGTTTTCTCGGTGACGAAGTCAGCGTTGTTCTGCGTATGGCGATACAAAACCGCCGCAAATGGCAGGGCATCATCAAGTCTGTAGAAGGCGAGATGATCACGGTTACTGTGGATGGGAAAGATGAAGTGTTCGCGCTGAGTAATATTCAGAAAGCGAACCTGGTACCCCACTTTTAAAGTTTGGATGAGGCAACTAGGATGAACAAAGAGATTCTGGCTGTTGTTGAAGCAGTTTCCAATGAAAAATCCCTACCACGTGAGAAGATTTTCGAAGCCCTGGAAACCGCTTTAGCCACCGCCACCAAGAAAAAATATGAGCAGGAAATCGAGGTCCGTGTCAGCATTGACCGTAAGACTGGCGATTTCGACACCTTCCGCCGTTGGGTTGCCGTTGATGAAGTGACCCAGCCAACGCGTGAGATCACGCTGGAAGCTGCACAGTATGAAGATCCGTCTATGGAATTGGGCGGTTATATCGAAGATCAGATTGAATCTGTGACCTTCGACCGTATCACCACTCAGACCGCGAAGCAGGTCATCGTACAGAAAGTGCGTGAAGCCGAGCGTGCGATGGTGGTTGATGCCTTCCGCCAACACGAAGGTGAGATCGTCACCGGTGTGGTGAAAAAAGTTAACCGTGACAGCATAGCGCTGGATCTGGGTAGCAACGCCGAAGCGGTCATTGGCCGTGAAGACATGCTGCCACGCGAAAACTTCCGCCCGGGTGACCGTATCCGCGGTGTACTGTACGCAGTTCGTCCGGAAGCGCGCGGTGCGCAACTGTTCGTCAGCCGTTCCAGCCCGGATATGCTCAAAGAGCTGTTCCGCATCGAAGTGCCGGAAATTGGCGAAGAAGTGATTGAGATTAAAGCGGCAGCCCGCGATCCTGGCTCCCGTGCAAAAATTGCCGTGAAAACCAACGACAAGCGTATCGACCCGGTCGGTGCTTGTGTCGGTATGCGCGGTGCCCGCGTCCAGGCCGTTTCGAGCGAGCTTGGCGGGGAACGTATTGATATCATCCTGTGGGATGATAACCCTGCACAGTTCGTCATTAACGCCATGGCCCCGGCAGATGTTGCCTCGATCGTGGTGGATGAAGATCGGTGCACGATGGACATCGCCGTTGAAGCCAGCAACCTGGCACAGGCGATCGGCCGTAATGGCCAAAACGTGCGTTTAGCTTCCCAACTGTTGAAACAGCATCGTGATGATGATCGCTGGGAACTGAACGTGATGACGGCGGACGATCTGCAGGCCAAGCATCAGGCCGAGGCTCATGCCGCCATTGATACCTTCACCAAGTATCTTGATATCGACGAAGATTTCGCCACCGTTCTGGTCGAAGAAGGCTTCTCTACGCTGGAAGAACTGGCTTACGTGCCAATCAAAGAGCTGCTGGAAATCGACGGTCTGGATGAAGATATGGTTGAAGCGTTGCGCGATCGCGCCAAAGCTGCATTGACCACGCTGGCCCTGGCACAGGAAGAAAGCCTGGGCGACCAAAAACCTGCTGATGATTTGCTCAACCTTCCGGGTCTTGAGCGCAGCATGGCCTTTAAACTGGCCGCGCGTGGGGTTTGTACGCTGGAAGATCTTGCCGAGCAGGGTGTTGACGATCTGGCTGATATTGAAGGGCTTAGCGATGAGCAAGCCGGCGAGCTGATTATGGCCGCACGTAATATCTGTTGGTTTGGCGACAACGCGTAATAACTGTAGCAGGAAGGAACAGCATGACGACAGATGTAACCGTAAAATCGCTGGCAGCAGAGATACAGACACCGGTTGATCGCCTGGTACAGCAGTTTGCTGATGCAGGGATCAACAAGTCTGAGACCGACTCTGTGACACAGCATGAGAAAGAAACCTTATTGGCGCACCTGAACCGTGAACACGGTAGTGCGCCAAGCAAACTCACGTTGCAGCGCAAAACGCGCAGCACCTTGAATATTCCGAGCACCGGCGGTAAGAGTAAATCGGTGCAAATTGAGGTCCGCAAGAAACGCACTTATGTAAATCGCGATCCGCAGGAAGCCCAACAGGCTGAAGCGGCTGAGCAGGCACAGCGTGAAGCGGAAGAGCAGGCAAGGCGCGAAGCGGAAGAGCTAGCGAAACGCGAAGCAGAAGCTAAGCGCGCAGCCGAAGAGCAAGCCAAACGTGAGGCCGCGGAGATTGCTAAGCGTAATTCAGCGGAAAAAGAAAAAGTGACCAATCAACATACCGACGAAATGACCAAGCCAGCTCAGGCAGAAAAAGCACGCCGTGAAGCCGAAGCCGCCGAACTGAAACGTAAAGCGGAAGAAGAAGTACGCCGTAAGGTGGAAGAAGACGCCAAACGCGTAGCGGAAGAAGCGCGCCGTATGGCCGAAGAAAACGGTGAGAAGTGGGCCGAAGCCGAAGCAGCAAGCGCTGCGGTTGAAACAGCCGACTACCACGTAACCACCTCCGAGCACGCTCGTGCTGCCGAAGACGAAAACGACGCTAAAGTTGAAGGTGAGCGCCGTAGCCGTACTCGCGGTGGCAAAGCGACCAAACAGAAGAAAGGCAACAAGCTCTCCGAGTCTAAAGCAGACCGCGAAGAAGCTCGCACCATGACCCGTGGCGGTAAAGGCAAGCGTAAGCCAAGCACCCTGCAGCAGGGCTTTAACAAGCCAGCTCAGGTAGTGAACCGTGACGTGGTGATCGGCGAGACCATCACCGTTGCCGAACTGGCTAACAAGATGGCGGTTAAAGGTTCTCAGGTCATCAAAGCGATGATGAAGCTGGGCGCTATGGCCACCATCAACCAGGTCATCGACCAGGAAACCGCACAGCTGGTTGCCGAAGAGATGGGCCACAAAGTTATCCTGCGTCGTGAGAACGAGCTGGAAGAAGCGCTGATGAGCGACCGTGACACCGGCGCCGGTGCCGAGTCTCGTGCGCCAGTCGTGACCATCATGGGCCACGTTGACCATGGTAAAACCTCTCTGCTCGACTACATCCGTTCCACCAAGGTGGCAGTTGGCGAAGCCGGTGGTATTACCCAGCACATCGGTGCTTACCACGTAGAAACCGAAAACGGCATGATCACCTTCCTGGATACCCCAGGCCACGCAGCGTTTACCTCAATGCGTGCTCGTGGTGCTCAGGCGACCGATATCGTGGTTCTGGTGGTAGCAGCAGACGACGGCGTGATGCCACAAACCATCGAAGCCATTCAGCATGCTCAGGCGGCTAAAGTGCCATTGGTGGTTGCGGTTAACAAAATTGACAAACCAGAAGCCGATCCGGACCGCGTCAAGCAAGAGCTGTCTCAGTATGGCGTTATGCCAGAAGAGTGGGGCGGTGAAGCTCAGTTCGTTCACGTATCTGCGAAAGCCGGTACCGGTATCGACGAACTGTTGAACGCTATCCTGCTGCAGGCCGAAGTTCTCGAACTGAAAGCGGTTCGTAGCGGCATGGCGAGCGGTGTGGTAATCGAATCCTTCCTGGATAAAGGCCGTGGCCCAGTGGCTACCGTACTGGTACAGGAAGGGACGCTGAACAAGGGCGATATCGTCCTGTGTGGCTTCGAGTATGGCCGTGTTCGTGCGATGCGTGACGAATTGGGTCGTGAAGTGACCTCTGCGGGTCCTTCTATCCCAGTTGAGATCCTGGGCCTGTCCAGCGTTCCTGCTGCGGGTGACGAAGCGACCGTAGTGCGTGACGAGAAGAAAGCGCGTGAAGTTGCGCTGTACCGTCAAGGCAAGTTCCGCGAAGTTAAACTGGCTCGCCAGCAGAAATCTAAACTGGAGAACATGTTCGCGAACATGACCGAAGGTGAAGTTTCTGAACTGAACATCGTGCTGAAAACCGACGTACAGGGTACCTGTGAAGCGATTTCCGATTCACTGCAGAAACTCTCCACCGACGAAGTGAAGGTGAAGATTGTGGGTTCTGGCGTAGGTGGTATCACCGAAACCGACGCGACCCTGGCTGCGGCATCCAACGCCATCATCCTGGGCTTCAACGTGCGTGCGGATGCTTCTGCCCGCCGCGTGATCGAGTCAGAAAGCCTGGATCTGCGTTACTACTCCGTGATCTATAACCTGATCGACGAAGTGAAGCAGGCGATGAGCGGTATGTTGGCGCCTGAGTACAAACAGCAGATCATCGGTCTGGCTGAAGTACGTGATGTGTTCAAATCACCTAAGTTCGGTGCTGTTGCCGGCTGTATGGTGACCGAAGGCAACATCAAGCGTCACAACCCAATCCGCGTGTTGCGTGACAACGTGGTTATCTATGAAGGCGAGCTGGAATCCCTGCGCCGCTTCAAAGATGACGTTAACGAAGTCCGTAACGGTATGGAATGTGGTATCGGCGTTAAGAACTACAACGACGTGCGCGTTGGCGACATGATCGAAGTGTTCGAAATCATCGAGATCCAGCGTACTATCGCTTAAGCCTCGAAAAACGCTTAAATCTGTTTTTAGGGGGCCTTGTGCCCCCCGATTTGTCTGGAGGGTTTCCAAATGGCAAAAGAATTCAGCCGCGGTCAACGCGTGGCACAAGAAATGCAAAAAGAGATTGCGATGATCTTGCAGCGTGAAGTCAAAGATCCGCGTGTCGGCATGGCTACCGTTTCAGGTGTTGAAGTGTCTCGCGATCTGGCTTACGCCAAAGTTTACGTCACCTTCCTGAACGTGCTGACCGAAAACCACGATCCGGATCTGGTGACCAACGGCATTAAAGCGTTGCAGGATGCCTCTGGCTATATCCGTACGCTGCTGGGCAAAGCGATGCGCCTGCGCGTAGTGCCGGAACTGACCTTCTCCTACGATAACTCACTGGTTGAAGGCATGCGTATGTCCAACCTGGTGACCAACGTAGTGAAGAGCGATGCCGAACGTCGCAATGCATCTGGCGATGAAGAGGAGGCTTAATGAGTCGCCCTCGCCGTCGCGGCCGTGACATTCACGGCGTACTGCTGCTGGACAAACCGCAGGGCTTGTCGTCTAACGATGCCCTGCAAAAAGTAAAGCGTATCTACAATGCCAACCGCGCGGGCCACACCGGCGCGCTCGATCCACTGGCGACCGGTATGCTGCCAATCTGTCTGGGTGAAGCCACCAAGTTCTCCCAGTACCTGCTCGATTCCGATAAGCGTTACCGCGTGATTGCCCGTTTGGGCCAGCGCACGGACACCTCGGATGCCGATGGCCAGATCGTGCAGGAGCGGCAGGTAAACTTCACCCAAGCGCAGCTTGATACCGCGCTGGACACCTTCAGGGGTAACATCCAGCAGGTGCCTTCGATGTATTCCGCACTCAAATACCAAGGCAAAAAGCTGTACGAATATGCTCGCCAGGGTATCGAAGTCCCGCGTGAAGCACGTAGTATCACCGTGTATGAGTTGCAGTTTATCCGCTGGGAAGGGGATGAGCTTGAGCTGGAAATTCACTGCTCAAAAGGCACCTACATCCGTACCATCACGGATGACCTCGGTGAACTACTGGGCTGTGGAGCGCACGTGATTTATCTGCGCCGTCTGCAGGTGGCGAAGTACCCGATCGCCCGCATGATCACGTTGGAACAGCTGAATGCTCTAGTGGAGCAGGCACAGGAGCAGAGCATTGCGCCGAGCGAACTGCTCGATCCGTTGCTGATGCCGATGGACAGCCCGGCCGAAGACTTCCCTGAAGTGAACCTGCTGCCAGCGGTAGCGGGTTACGTCAAGCAAGGGCAGCCGGTGCAGGCCGCAGGGGCTCCGGTCTCGGGTCTGGTGCGCATTACCGAAGGCGAAGAACGTAAATTTATCGGCATTGGCGAGATTGCCGATGATGGCCGAGTCGCGCCGCGCCGCCTGGTTGTCGAATATTTCGACTGACCTGCCCGCCTTGCGATCGCCCTGCGCTAAGAGTAGAATGGCGCAGCTTATGCATTGGGTTGCTGAATTAGAGATCGGCGCCTGTATTTATTATCTATAATTTTGGAGTATGACAATGTCTCTAAGTGTTGAAGCTAAAGCTAAAATCGTAGCTGACTTCGGTCGTGGTACTAACGACAGCGGTTCTACCGAAGTTCAGGTTGCCCTGTTGACTGCGCAGATCAACCATCTGCAAGGCCACTTCTCAGAGCACAAAAAAGATCACCACAGCCGTCGTGGTCTGCTGCGTATGGTTTCTCAGCGTCGTAAGCTGCTGGACTACCTGAAGCGTAAAGATGTAGCACGTTACACCAGCCTGATCGAGCGTCTGGGTCTGCGTCGCTAATCGAGCAAGTTTCAGTAGAAAGGGGCCAAATGTGGCCCCTTTCTTCTAGGAAGCATAAGCAAATCAGGTTAATGTATTACTGAGGATCTTCCGTTACAGAGGTTCGCGCGGCTAATGAGAGGCTTTATCTCATGAGAGATAAGGATTGTCATTAGTCGCGAGGATGTAGTGAGAAGGTCAGTGAACCACAGGCGTGTCGAGTCGAAGAACGATTGCGCGCCACCAATTAAGGATTAAATTTTGCTGACTCCGATTATTCGCAAATTCCAGTATGGCCAACACACCGTGACGCTTGAGACCGGTATGATGGCACGTCAAGCCACTGCTGCCGTGATGGTGAGCATGGATGACACCGCAGTATTCGTCACCGTAGTAGGCCAGAAGAAAGCCAAACCAGGCCAGAGCTTCTTCCCTCTGACCGTGAACTATCAGGAGCGTACCTACGCTGCTGGCCGTATCCCGGGTAGCTTCTTCCGTCGTGAAGGCCGTCCGAGCGAAGGCGAAACCCTGACTTCCCGTCTGATTGACCGCCCGATCCGCCCACTGTTCCCAGATAGTTTCCTGAACGAAGTGCAAGTGATCGCCACCGTGGTTTCCGTGAACCCACAGGTAAACCCAGACATCGTAGCGATGATCGGTGCCTCTGCTGCCCTGAGCCTGTCCGGTATTCCGTTCAATGGCCCAATCGGTTCTGCTCGCGTGGGTTACATCAACAATCAGTACGTACTGAACCCAACCACTGACGAGCTGAAAGAAAGCAGCCTGGATCTGGTGGTTGCCGGTACCGCTGGTGCAGTACTGATGGTGGAATCCGAAGCTGACGTGCTGAGCGAAGATCAGATGCTGGGCGCAGTCGTGTTTGGCCATGACCAACAGCAAATCGTTATCGAAAACATTAACGCTCTGGTTGCTGAAGCAGGCAAGCCGAAGTGGGATTGGCAGGCACCAGCGGTTAACGAAGCGCTGCATGCGCGCGTAACCGAGCTGGCCGAAAGCCGTCTGGGCGATGCTTACCACATCACCGAAAAACAAGAGCGTTACGCTCAGGTTGATGCGATCAAAGATAGCGTAGTGGAAACTCTGCTGGCGCAAGACGAGACTCTGGACGCGTCTGAAATTCAGGACATCCTGGGCACCGTTGAGAAAAACGTCGTACGTAGCCGTGTGCTGCGTGGCGAGCCGCGTATCGATGGCCGCGAGAAAGACATGATCCGTGGTCTGGACGTGCGCACTGGCGTTCTGCCACGTACCCACGGTTCCGCACTGTTCACTCGTGGTGAAACTCAGGCGCTGGTTACTGCCACTCTGGGTACCGCGCGTGACGCACAGAACATCGACGAGCTGATGGGCGAGAAAACCGACAGCTTCCTGTTCCACTACAACTTCCCTCCGTACTCTGTTGGTGAAACCGGCATGGTTGGTTCACCGAAGCGTCGTGAAATCGGTCATGGTCGTCTGGCAAAACGTGGCGTTTTAGCTATGATGCCTAAACCAGAAGATTTCCCGTACACCGTGCGTGTGGTGTCCGAAATCACCGAATCCAACGGTTCTTCTTCAATGGCTTCCGTTTGTGGTGCTTCTCTGGCACTGATGGATGCAGGTGTGCCAATCAAGGCAGCCGTTGCGGGTATCGCAATGGGCCTGGTGAAGGAAGACGAAAACTTTGTCGTACTGTCTGATATTCTGGGTGACGAAGATCACCTGGGCGACATGGACTTCAAAGTGGCCGGTAGCCGCGATGGTATCACCGCGCTGCAGATGGACATTAAAATTGAAGGTATCACCCGCGAAATCATGCAGGTGGCTCTGAATCAGGCCAAAGGTGCTCGTCTGCACATTCTGGGCGTGATGGAACAGGCTATCAGCACGCCACGTGGCGATATCTCCGAGTTCGCACCGCGTATTCACACCATCAAGATCAATCCAGACAAGATCAAAGATGTGATCGGTAAAGGTGGTTCAGTCATCCGTGCGTTGACCGAAGAAACTGGCACCACCATCGAAATTGAAGATGACGGTACAGTGAAGATTGCTGCGACCGACGGCGACAAAGCGAAGTTCGCTATCCGCCGCATCGAAGAGATCACCGCTGAGATCGAAGTTGGTCGTGTGTATCAGGGTAAAGTGACCCGTATCGTTGATTTTGGTGCCTTCGTGGCCATCGGCGGCGGTAAAGAAGGCCTGGTGCACATCTCTCAAATCGCCGACAAGCGCGTTGAGAAAGTGACCGACTATCTGCAGATGGGTCAGGAAGTACCGGTTAAGGTAATGGAAGTTGATCGCCAGGGCCGTGTGCGCCTGAGCATCAAAGAAGCTACAGCGCCAGAATCCGCTGCGGCTCCAGCACCAGAAGCAGAATAACTGTATCAACAGTTTTACAGCTCCCTGCCGTAGGGCAGGGGCTGTTCTTATCACGTGGGTAGGATACTCGCGTATTAGCAAGCGGAGGACAGGACGTTCATCCAATGTTTGTCTTCGGGAGTGGGAAATGAAGCCTTTCTTGCGCTGGTGTTACGTTGCGACAGCACTATTGCTGGCAGGATGCAGCAACCATGATTGGCGTAAAGACGAAGTTCTGGCTATTCCGTTGCAGCCCACGCTGCAGCAGGAAGTGATCCTGGCGCGCATGGAACAAATACTTGCCAGCCGGGCATTAACGGACGATGAGCGAGCACAGCTTTTATATGAGCGCGGTGTGCTGTATGATAGTCTTGGTTTACGTGCTCTAGCGCGCAATGACTTTTCACAAGCGCTAGCGATACGTCCTGATATGCCAGAAGTTTTCAACTACCTGGGCATTTACTTAACGCAGGCAGGCAATTTTGATGCTGCCTATGAAGCGTTTGATTCTGTACTAGAGCTTGATCCAACTTACAATTACGCGCGTTTAAACCGGGGCATCGCACTGTATTATGGCGGCCGCTTCCCGTTGGCGCAGGATGATCTGCAGGCGTTTTATCAAGACGACCCAAACGATCCCTTCCGTTCGCTGTGGCTTTATCTGGTGGAGAGAGAAATCGATCCCAAGATGGCTACCGTATCGCTCCAGCAGCGTTATGACAAATCGGACAGAGGGCAATGGGGATGGAATATTGTCGAATTCTACCTGGGCAAAATCAGCGAAAAAACGCTGATGGAACGCCTCAAGGCAGATGCAACGGATAACACTTCGCTCGCTGAGCATCTCAGTGAAACTGACTTCTATTTAGGTAAGCACTACCTAAGTCTGGGGGACAAGGACACCGCTTCGGCGCTGTTCAAACTGACGGTGGCTAACAATGTTCATAACTTTGTTGAGCACCGCTATGCATTGTTGGAATTGGCGCTGTTGGGCCAAGAACAAGACGACCTATCGGAATCGGACCAGCAATAGCTGACGGACACTTATCAGCCTGATTTACATTGGTTTTTTGACCAAAGTAATCGCCTTAACGGGCGAGGGCTTTTTTGTCTGTTTTATAATCTAATTTGAGCCGGTTCACACTTTTCAATGAAAATGACTGAAAATTTTCTCGACGAGTTATGTAGACTGGCTGCCATTATTAATGAGGCACGTGTACATGACTACTGAGCTTGAAACCTCTTTTGCTGACCTGGGGCTGTCTGCTCCGATCATTGCTGCCCTGACCGATCTGGGCTACGAAAAACCATCACCGATCCAGGCTGAGTGTATTCCTCACCTGTTGAACGGCCGCGACGTGCTGGGCATGGCGCAGACCGGTAGTGGTAAAACTGCGGCGTTCTCGCTGCCCCTGCTGCACAACCTCGATGCAGCCCTGAAAGTACCACAAATCCTGGTATTGGCTCCAACCCGCGAACTGGCGGTTCAGGTCGCTGAAGCCATGACCGATTTCTCCAAGCACATGCATGGCGTTAACGTGGTGGCCCTGTACGGTGGCCAACGTTATGACGTGCAGCTGCGCGCTCTGCGTCAGGGCCCGCAAATCGTAGTAGGGACCCCGGGCCGTCTGCTGGACCACCTGAAACGTGGCACCCTGAACCTGTCTGGCCTGAAAGGCCTGGTTCTGGACGAAGCCGACGAAATGCTGCGCATGGGCTTTATCGAAGACGTAGAAACCATCATGGCGGAGATCCCGGCTGAACATCAGACCGCGCTGTTCTCTGCGACCATGCCGGAAGCGATCCGTCGTATTACCCGTCGCTTCATGAAAGATCCACAGGAAGTGCGCATTCAGTCCAGCATCACCACTCGCCCGGACATTAGCCAGAGCTACTGGACCGTGCAGGGCATGCGTAAAAACGAAGCGCTGGTGCGTTTCCTGGAAGCTGAAGATTTTGACGCGGCGATCATCTTCGTACGTACCAAAAATGCGACCCTGGAAGTGGCCGAAGCGCTGGAGCGCAGCGGTTACAACAGCGCCGCACTGAACGGTGATATGAACCAGGCGCTGCGTGAGCAGACCCTGGAGCGTCTGAAAAATGGCCGTCTGGATATTCTGATCGCCACCGACGTTGCCGCTCGTGGTCTGGACGTTGAACGTATCAGCCTGGTAGTAAACTATGACATCCCTATGGATTCAGAGTCTTACGTTCACCGTATCGGCCGTACCGGTCGTGCTGGCCGTGCTGGCCGCGCGCTGCTGTTCGTCGAAAACCGCGAACGCCGCCTGCTGCGCAACATCGAACGCACCATGAAGCTGACCATCCCTGAAGTAGAGCTGCCAAACGCAGATCTGCTGGGTGAGCGCCGCCTGGCCAAGTTTGCCGCTAAAGTTCAGCAGCAGCTGGAAAGCAGCGATCTGGATATGTACCGTGCGCTGTTGGCTAAGCTGCAGCCGGGTGAAGATCTGGATATGGAAACGCTGGCCGCTGCACTGCTGAAAATGGCGCAGGGCGAACGTCCTCTGATCCTGCCACCAGATCCAGTGTTCAAACCGCGTCAACGTCGTGAGTTCAACGACCGTGATGATCGCGGTGGCGAGCGTAGCAACGACCGTCGTCGTGATGCACGTCCAGACAGCCGTGATGGTGGCGCTGAGCGTCCACGTCGCGAACGCCGTGACGTTGGTGAAATGCAGCTGTACCGCATTGAAGTAGGCCGTGATGACGGCGTGGAAGTTCGTCATATCGTTGGCGCGATCGCTAACGAAGGTGACATCAGCAGCCGTTACATCGGTAACATCAAGCTGTTTGCTTCCCACTCCACCATCGAGCTGCCAAAAGGCATGCCGGGCGAGATCCTGAATCACTTCACTCGCACTCGCATTCTGAACAAGCCGATGAACATGCAATTGCTGGGCGATGCGCAGCCGCATGAACGTCGTGAGCGTCCTGCCGGTGGTAACGGTGGTGAGCGTCGTGGCGGTGCCCGTCCATTCAACGGCGAGCGTCGCGAAGGTGCACCAGCACCACGCCGTTCTTTCGGTGAGCGTCGTGAAGGCGGTAATGCTGCCGGTGGCGAACGCCGTGGCGGTAACTTCAACCGTGACAAGCCAGCACCACGCCGTGACGATGCAGCAGCTCCTGCCGCACCACGTCGCCGTTTCGGTGATGCATAATTGCTGACAACCCCTTACGGGTTAACAGCGTAGGGGCGCCGCATGCTGCGCCCTGACATTGATACGTTGTCAGTATGATCAAACCAGTCTTCGGACTGGTTTTTTTTTGCCTGGCATCTCAGTTAATACCGCTAAAGGGCGTATCATTCGCAAGGTTTATCTTACGGATGCACAGGAGCTGCCGTGAACTGGCAACAATTCAAATCTCAATACCTGGTGCGCTTTTGGGCGCCCCTACCGGCGGTGATTGCCGCCGGGATCCTCTCGACCTACTATTTCGGCATGACCGGCACCTTCTGGGCGGTTACCGGCGAATTTACCCGCTGGGGCGGCCATATCTTGCAGTGGTTGGGTTTCCACCCCGAGCAGTGGGGCTACTTTAAGGTGATCGGCCTACAGGGCACACCACTCGACCGTATCGATGGGCGCATGATTATAGGCATGTTTGCGGGGTGCATCGCTGCTGCGCTGTGGGCCAACAACATCAAATTACGTATGCCGCAGCACCGTATCCGCATTGCACAGGCGTTGTTGGGCGGCATTATTGCCGGTTTTGGCGCACGTTTGGCGATGGGGTGTAACCTGGCGGCCTTCTTTACCGGTATTCCGCAGTTCTCTTTACATGCCTGGTTTTTTGCGCTGGCAACGGCGGCTGGTTCTTACTTCGGTGCCAAATTTACCTTGCTGCCGATGTTCCGTATTCCGGTCAAGCTGCAAAGAGTGAAAGCGGCCTCACCGTTGACGCAAAAACCCGAGCAGGCACGCCGTCGTTTCCGTTTGGGTATGGTGGTTTTCTGCCTTACGGTGGCCTGGTCATTATGGACGCTGTTTGATGCGCCGAAACTCGGCATCGCCATGCTGTTTGGTATCGGTTTTGGTCTGCTGATTGAACGGGCGCAGATCTGCTTTACCTCGGCGTTCCGCGATCTGTGGATCACTGGCCGTACACATATGGCCAAGGCAATTATTATCGGCATGGCGGTCAGCGCCATCGGCATCTTCAGCTATGTGCAACTGGGCGTCTCGCCGAAGATCATGTGGGCCGGGCCCAATGCGGTACTGGGCGGCCTACTGTTTGGCTTCGGTATTGTGCTGGCGGGCGGCTGCGAAACCGGCTGGATGTATCGTGCGGTGGAAGGGCAGGTCCATTACTGGTGGGTGGGGTTGGGTAACATTATCGGCGCTACGCTGCTAGCCTACTACTGGGACGATCTGGCACCAGCCTTGGCGACCAATTACGACAAGATTAACCTGCTGGACACCTTCGGGCCGATCGGCGGTTTGCTGGTGACCTATCTGCTGCTGGCCATCGCCTTTGCCGCGATGCTGTGGTGGGAGAAACGCTTTTTCCGCGCCAAGCCAGATGCGCAGGTGGTGAACTTAAGGAGTGAAGTATGAAACAGACAGAGATCGTGCCGGATTACCGGTTGGATATGGTGGGAGAGCCTTGTCCTTATCCGGCGGTGGCCACGTTAGAGGCTATGCCGCAGTTGAAGCCGGGCGAAATACTGGAAGTGATCAGCGATTGCCCGCAGTCGATCAATAATATCCCGCTCGATGCCCGTAACCACGGCTACAAGGTGCTGGATATTCAGCAGGATGGGCCAACCATTCGTTATCTCATCCAGCGTTGATAGAACAAGGGCACCATTACGGTGCCCTTATCATTCATCCCTTCACTAAATCGCCTTTCACCCCGGCAACAATCTCAAACGATCGTAAACGCGCCTGATGATCGAAAATCTGGCCGTTAACCATGATCTCATCCGCATCCGTCTCGCGCAGCAGGCTTTGCAGGCCATGGCGGATGGTACTTTCGCTACCGACGATCGACATGCGTAGCGCCTGATCGACGCCATACTGCTCACCAGCGGTCCACAGCGCATGGATATTATCGACCGGCGGCGGCAGTGGGCCTGGTGAGCCACGGCGCAGGTTGATAAACTGCTGCTGCATAGAGGTGAACAGGAAGCGCGCGTTTTGGTCGCTGTCTGCGGCGACCACGTTGACACACACCATCGCGTGCGGCTGCTGGCACTGCTCAGACGGCTTAAAGTTCTCACGGTACACATTCAGTGCCTGGAACAGCATATCTGGCGCAAAGTGCGAGGCGAAGGCAAACGGCAGGCCGAGCTGTGCCGCCAACTGCGCACTGTAGAGGCTGGAACCCAACAGCCAGATTGGCACTTGTAACCCTTGGCCCGGTACGGCCTGCACTGCTTGCCCCGGTTGTACTTCGCCAAAGTAATGTTGCAGTTCCTGCACGTCACGCGGGAAGTTATCCACTTCGCCAGAGAGGTGGCGACGCAGCGCCATCATGGTGCGTTGGTCGGTACCCGGCGCACGGCCAAGTCCCAGATCGATACGCCCCGGATACAGTGACTCCAAGGTGCCGAACTGTTCGGCAATCACCAGCGGCGCATGGTTTGGCAGCATCACGCCACCTGAACCGAGGCGAATGCTCTGGGTGCCGGAGGCTAAATAACCGAGTAATACCGACGTCGCGGCACTGCCGATGCCGGTCATATTGTGGTGTTCCGCTAGCCAGTAGCGCTGATAGCCCCACTTTTCGGCATGTTGCGCCAAATCCAGCGAGCAGTGAAACGCATCGCGCGCCTTGGCTCCTTGAGGGATTGGGGATAAATCCAGTACCGAAAGCGGCACCTGTGTGTGTTCAGTCATTTTATCGTCCATTGTGCTTATCTGGTTGATCGCTTAAAGGGCGATTGCAGGGATCTGCAACTAAAAAAGCGATTATGCTTTTTGTGTTAAAAGCATAATCGAAAATACGGTTATAAAAGGGGATATATGTGCTCGCAATATCCTTATGAGAATAATGGTTTTTTTAGGGCTATGATGGCTTTTGTTTGCACGCTGATGTTCAAGGGGCTGTAGTAATGAAGAAAAAGACGTTGTTTACCCTGCTGCTGATGGGGATAGCTATCGCCATGGCGGTGCTATTCCGCGCGCATAATCAGGATTTGTTGTTGCAGGGCGAAGTGGATGCCCCCGAAGTGATCGTCGCTTCCAAAGCCAAGGGCCGGGTGATAGAGCGCCTGGTAGAGCGTGGGGACGATGTGAAAACCGGGCAACTGCTGCTGCGGCTGGAAAGCCCGGAGCTGATGGCCCAGCTACGTTCGGCGCAGGCTTCGCGGGATGAGGCCCAAGCGCAGTTGGACCAATCGCTGCATGGCACCCGTGAAGAAAGCATCCGTAACCTGCGCGCCAACCTGGCACAGGCCGAGGCGCAATACCAGAATGCCCAACACGATTACGACCGTAACCTGAGCGTCGCCAGCAAAGGCTACGTATCCAAATCTGAATTGGACAGCTCACGCCGTGCGCGTGATACCGCCTATCAACAAGTGCAGGCCGCCAAAGCCAATTTGGACGAAGGCATCAACGGCGATCGTATCGAACTGCGGCAGAAATATGAAGCAGCACTGAGGGCCTCGGAGCAAGACCTGCTAGAAATTCAGGCCCAGACCGACGACTTACTGGTTAAAGCTCCGGTTGATGGCGAAGTGGGGCCAATCCCGGCAGAAGTGGGTGAGCTGCTCAACGCCTCCAGCCCATTGATGACGCTGATCCGCGTACCTGACGCCTATTTCGTGTTTAACCTGCGGGAAGATATTCTGGCGCATGTCCGCAAGGGGGATAAGGTCCAACTGCGCGTCCCAGCGTTGAAAGACCAAACGATCGAGGCCGAAGTGCGCTATATCGCCCCTCTAGGTGATTACGCCACCAAGCGGGCCACGCGGGCCACCGGTGACTTTGATCTGAAAACCTTTGAAGTTCGTTTGTATCCGTCGCAGCCGATAGATGGCCTGCGCCCAGGGATGAGCACCTTATGGCAATGGAAAGAGTAAGGGCGGGTTGGCGCTGCTTCAGCCACGCGTTCAGCAACGAGTGCCGCATCGCTTTTCGCCGGCCGGTGGTGCACTGGCTGGGGTGGATCTTCCCATTGATCCTGTTTGGCCTGATCAGCAGTAACTTCTCGGAAGGGACCTTGCTCGATCTGCCGGTCTCGGTGGTGGATAACGATCACAGCCCGCTATCCAAAAACCTGATCCGCAAGCTGGATGCGGGTTCTCATGCCCATGTGCAAGCCTATGACGGCGGTCTTGATGAGTCGTTGCGCCGTCTGCGTAGTGCGCAGGACTACGCTTTGCTGTCTATCCCGGCCGATTTTGAGGCGGACGCGCTGGCGGGCAATCAGCCGAGCGTGGTGCTGTATTACAACGCGCTGTTTTACGGTGCCGGGCTGTATTCCACCCAGGATTTCAGTGGTCTGATGACCGAGGCCAACGCCAATTACCGCTCGATCATTGCCGGGGCCATGGGCAAGTCGCTGCCACCGCTGGCGGATGTCACCCTCAACTACGGCAGCCTGTTCAATGCCAGCGGCAGCTATATCTATTATCAGCAGTTTGCCGCCACCATTCATATGCTGCAGCTGTTTGTGGTGACCTGCATGATTTACGTGATGGCGCGCAGTAAGTCCTTGCTGAAAGCCAAGCCCTTCAGCCTGGCGCTGCTGGGGAAACTGGCTCCCTACACCCTGTGTTTCACTACCTTGCTGATGGTGGAGATTGCCGCGCTGGTGGGCATTTTTGACGCTCGCGTCAGCGGCAACCCGCTGTTTATGCTGATGATTGGTTTCTTCTATGTGATGGCAGCACAAAGCATCGGCCTGTTGCTGTATACCTTTACCGGCAGCGCCATTACTGCCTACACCCTGATTGGCATGTTGGTGAGTATTGCACTGACTTTCTCTGGCATGGCTGTGCCTGAGCTTTCCATGCCGCTACCGGCGCGCATCATCTCTAATATCGAGCCTCTTACCCACGCGCTGTACGCCATGTTCGACGTCTTCCTGCGGCAGGTGCCCGCCAGCGCTATCCTCAGCGTGTGTGCGCTGTTGGTGGTTTACCCGTTGGTGACTGCACTGTTGGTGCGTAACCGGCTGCTGAAGCGGCTGGCAAAAGAGGAGACGGTAGGATGAAAAGCTATTGGCTCACTTTCCGCAAAGTATTGACGAGCATGTTGGAACGGCCGATGTGGCTGATGTTGATCCTGTCACTGTGCATCATGAGTATGGTTTATGCCAACCGCACGGTGTGGGATCTGCCGGTGGGAGTGATCGATCAGGATCACAGCACCGCCAGCCGCCTGCTTATCCGCCAGTTGGATGCCACCCCTAAGATCGCTATTCAAACCTACGACAACCTGGATGAGGCAAAACGCGATCTGGGTTGGCGCAAACTGTTTGCGGTGATCATCATGCCGGTGGATCTGGAGAAGAAGATCCTCAACGGCAAAAACATCGAGATCCCGGTGTTCGGTGATGCCACCAACCGGCTGGCGAACGGCCAGATCCAACAGGACGTGGTGGCGGCTTACCAGCAGTTGCTGGGCCAGTACAACACCTCGTTGCTAATGCGCAGTGGTTTCAGTGAACGGCAGGCTCAGGTGATCATGATGCCGATCCAGAGCCAAACGCTGGACGTATTCAACCCCGGCATCAGCTTTGCGGCGATTATCTTCCCGGGTTTGTTGGTGATGTTATTGCAGCACTCATTGTTGATTGCCTGCGTGCGGGTCAGCATTGTGTTGAAAGGAACGCCGGGCGGCAAGCCGTCGCTTCCTGTTTATCTGGGGGGGCTGTCGGCTCTGCTGCCGATCTGGCTGTTCTTGTCGATTGTGTTATTTGTGCTGTGGCCCTGGGTCTTGGGCTATCGCCAGACTGCGACGATCCCGGAGATCTTGCTGCTGACCTTCCCGTTCCTGCTTGCAGTGCTTGGGCTAGGCAAACTGGTGACCGAATGCTTGCGCAGCGTGGAGATGATTTACCTGACGCTGTCGTTTATCACCACCCCGGTGTTTTACCTTTCTGGCACCATCTGGCCGCTGCAAGCGATGCCGCAGTGGGTCAGGGCGATTTCTTCGATGATCCCCTCAACCTGGGCAACCAAAGCGATTGCCGGTGTGAATCAGATGGGGCTATCGCTGCGTGATGTCGGCGGAGACGTTGCCATGCTGCTGCTATTGGGGGCGATTTATACGCTGATTGGTATTGGCGTCGGAGCACTACGCAACCGAGTAGGGCTGCGTAATCTATTCCGTAAACGTCAGGTGTAGGGAAGACGTCATGGCTACTCCCAACCCGATTTTACGTAGGGGCGCTGCATGCTGCGC
Source organism: Serratia sp. 3ACOL1 (assembly GCF_003668775.1). Classification (NCBI taxonomy): domain Bacteria; kingdom Pseudomonadati; phylum Pseudomonadota; class Gammaproteobacteria; order Enterobacterales; family Yersiniaceae; genus Serratia; species Serratia sp. 3ACOL1. The sequence goes on from NZ_CP033055.1 coordinate 5,089,187, forward strand.
CCGTCTTTGCTTTGTCAACAATCCGAATGAAATGTAGTGTTCTGCGATAGAGGATTTATTGCACCAACTCTAATCCGGCTACGCGCCGCCAGTAGCCGTTGCATTCGGCATGGTCGGTTAACGTCAGTGGCTGCTTTCCTTGCTCATTAGCCCGGAAGCCGTCGAGCATCGCCAGTGTTTCAACCCCCTGTGGCGATAGACGTACAATATCCACCAATCCCTGCATGCTGGTCAGTTCGTTGCCCAGGTTGTAGCAGTAACCGCTCATGGTCTGGATACCGTTGAGCACAAACACCTGTTGGTTCTCTTGAGAATTGACGATGCGCCCCTGCGGATATTTGATGCAGCAGGTTTCACATTCATCCTTGCCCCGGTTTTCTGAGCGGGCAGTAAAACAGCGCGCCGAATAGGCAAGAGGTAAATGGCCGTAACTCAACACTTCCACTTCAAACCCCTGGCGGAACCCCAATTCATCACATTGCTGCAGTAAATTCACCAGCCAGTCGCGTGAAAGCTCTACAGGCATGCACCAGCGCATCATGCCCTGCTTGTGCAGCAGGCGCAGAGTGTAGGCGTTGTAGCAATTGAGGGCATGCCCGGCGACAAACGGCAAACCGCGATCGGCGGCCATATTCACCGTGCCAAGGTCGTTGGCTTCGATCAGGAATTCGCCGTTCTCCACATAACGCTTCAGCTCATTCAGCTCTGAAGGTGCCTGTAGCAAAGCCAGGGTAGAGATCACCACCTGCTTACCCGATTTGGCGATCTCCTGTGCCAGCGCCAGCCAGTCACCTACTTTCATCTCACGCCGTTTGGTGCAGACGCTCTCGCCGAGATAGATGATATCGGCGCTGCTGCTGATTGCTTGCTGATAAAAGGCTTCAATCTCGCTGTTTGGCCAGTAGTAGAGCACCGGGCCTAATGCATATTTCATGTTTTCTCCTACTGCCATTTGCGGTGGTACGCGCCAAGCGTGGTCTGGGTGCCTTCGGACATTGCGCCGAGCGTTTCCATCCAGGCTGCATCGGCTTGATAGCCAGCCGGGTTGGCCATACAGCGATCTATGGCCTGGCGCCAGACGCGTGCAACCTGGCTGACATAGGCAGGGCTGCGTTGGCGGCCTTCAATCTTCACCGAGGCAATATTGGCGGCCAGTAGCTCCGGCAGCAACTCCAGCGTATTCAGGCTGGTGGGTTCTTCCAGCGGGTGATAGAGCACGTCATCCACCAGATAGCGGCCTTTGCACAGCGTTGGGTAACCAGCGTTTTCGCCGTCCTGATAGCGATCGATCAGCACGTCATTCAGGCGCGATTCCATCCCCTGTGGCGTTTGTTGCCAGCGTACAAAGCGGGCTGGTGAGCAGGCGCCTACGGTGTTAGGCGATTCCCCGGTTAGATAAGAGGAGAGGTAACACCGCCCTTCGGCCATGATGCACAGGCTGCCAAAGGCGAAAACTTCCAACGGTACCGGGCTAGTGCGTGACAATTGCTTCACTTGATGCATCGACAGTACGCGCGGCAGCACTACTCGCGCAACGTCGAAGTGGCGTTGATAAAAACGGATGGCTTCTTCATTGGTCGCAGAGGCTTGCACCGAAACATGGCGCTCCACCTGTGGATAACGTTCCGCTGCGTACTCCAGCATTGCCAAATCTGCCAGGATCAGCGCGTCGGCACCCAACTGGGCAGCCATATCTACGGCACGCTGCCAGCGGGCGTAGCCATTGGGGTGAGCAAAGGTGTTGATGGCGATATGCAGCTTGCGGCCATGCCGGTGCACATAGTCGGCCGCTTCCTGCAGCTTCTTCTCGGTAAAGTTCAGCCCGGCAAAGTGGCGCGCATTGGTATCGTCTTTCAGGCCGATGTAAACGGCGTCTGCGCCATTATCTACCGCGGCTTTCAAGGCCGGCAGGTTGCCAGCGGGGCAAAGCAGCTCCATAGATCTATCCTGATTCCAGCCATACACCTGGCCAGGTATATGCTGTGATAAACGTTGCCGGGCCATTGATTCGCCTGGCAATGATGTAAATGGGGAGACAATTTTAGTGAACCCGAGGTTAACAAGCTTTGATTTGAGGCAGCTTCTGGCGTATTGATATTCAAGCGGTAACTTGAAATCTGTAGGGAAAGATGAGCGTTAATTGCACCATTTGTTGATATAGACCGGTTACGCGTAGCCGCAATGTGGCAAAATAACCTCAGACTGAGTAGAAAGGAGTGAATAACAGTGTTGGAAAAACTACGAGCACGCATTGTGCGTCAAGGGCCGTCGCTGTTGCGCGTACCGTTAAAATTCACGCCGTTTGCTCTGCAGCGTCAGGTTTTGCAACAGGTGCTGAGCTGGCAGTTCCGTCAGGCGCTGGCTGAGGGGGATCTGGAGTTTCTCGAATCGCGCTGGCTGAAGATTGAAGTGCGCGATCTGGCTCTGCAATGGTTTATGACGGTAGAAAACGATAGGCTGGTGGTTAGCCAACAGGCTGAGGCGGACGTCAGCTTCAGCGGCGAAGCCAACGATCTGATCTTGATTGCGGCACGTAAACAAGATCCCGACACGCTGTTTTTCCAGCGTCGGTTGCAGATTGAAGGAGATACCGAATTGGGCCTGTATGTAAAAAATCTGATGGACGCTATCGATCTGGATGCGATGCCTACGCCGTTACGCGTTGGGCTGCTGCGGTTAGCGGACTTTGTGGAAGCAGGTTTGCAGGAGGGCACGGCGCAAACTTCCCGTGTGCCGCAGCCATGCTGATCCGCGTTGAAATTCCGGTGGATGCCGCAGGCATTGATGCGCTGCTGCGTAACGCCTTTGGCCGTGATGACGAAGCCGAGCTGGTGCAACAACTGCGTGAAGACGGGTTGTTGACGCTGGGCATCGTTGCTACCGACGAAGAGGGTGGCGTGGTCGGTTATGCCGCATTCAGCCCGGTTGACGTTGCGGGCGAGGATCGCCAATGGGTTGGCCTTGCGCCGTTGGCGGTTGAGGAAAGCCTGCGTCGCCAAGGGCTGGCCGAAAAGCTGGTTTACGAAGGGTTGGATGCGCTGAATGAGTTCGGCTATGCCGCCGTAGTGGTGCTGGGCGAACCGGCTTACTACGGGCGCTTCGGCTTTAAAACGGCTGCCCAGTTCGATCTGCATTGCCGCTGGCCAGGAACGGAAGCCGCATTCCAGGTTTATCCGCTGGCGGAAGACGCGCTGAGTGGTGTGAATGGGGTGGTGGAGTATTCGGCGCCCTTTAGTCGCTTTTAACTACCGGTAGCAGGTATTCCAATGAGAGGGGCGGATTCACTATCAGCACCTCTTTTTGTTTTTTGCTCAACTGTTTCACCCGATACTCCAGCCGCAAAGCCATTGAGCGATCCCCAACCTGGCAGTGAAAAACCAGTTTCAGCTCCCCTTTGCCACGTAGGGCTTTGGCCCCTTTACCGGCCTGATGCTGCGCCGCTCGTCGGGCGACGTCTGTCGTGATACCGGTGTACAGCATCCCGCTTGGCATTCGCAGCATATAGAGATGCCAGGTTATTTCACTCATAATGGCCTGCGTAATAGTTCAAATAGTTACCGAGCCCAAAAAGGACCCTGACCCACCGAATCCCTAACCAGCAGTTCCGAAGTAAAAACGTTGTCCTTCGACAGATAGCCACCGTCGAGCATAGCGATCAGCCGGTCGATCACTTCGCTCATCATATCGCTCACCGGGTCTTTAACGCTGGATAACGACGGGGATAGATACGGAGCCGTAGGGATATTATCGAAGCCGATAACCGAGACGTCATTGGGGACGGCAATGCTCGCCTCGTTCAATTTCTTGATGGCACCAACGGCCATATCATCGTTGCTGGAGAGTACCGCGCTAAAGGTGATTTTATCCTTGAGCAAGGACTCCATCGCCGCCGCACCGCTGGCTGGCGTCCACTTTCCCTTGATGATGAGTTTATCATCCAACTCAATATCATATTGATTTAAGGCTTCTTTATAGCCGGATAGCCGCTCAATCGCCGTTGGTGAATCCAGTGAGCCGGTAATAAAGGCGATATTCCGGTGGCCCTGCTCAATCAGGTATTTTGTTGCCTTAAAGCTGGCCCCTTTGTGGTCGCAGCAGATGCAATGGCTTTGGTGTTTTCTCAGCCTGCGATTCACCACCATGATGGGTTGCTTGTGCTGCTCGATGATGTCGTCCATCGCTTCGATGGTTAAGAAACGCGGGTAGATGATGATGGCGTCGCAGCGTAAATCGAGCAGGAATCGGATCGCCTCTTGCTCTTCTGCGGCGCTGTGCTTGCCGTCCACCAGGATCAACTGGCGACCGTTGTCTTCCAGCTTTTGCGCGGCCTGAGAAAGTATCTCGCTGAAATAACTGCCGTTATAGAGGGTGTTGGTGACTACCAGGCCAATGCACTGGGATTTATTGGTGGCCAGATTTCTCGCCAGCAGATTGGGACGATAACCCGCCTCTTCGATGGCTTTAAACACCTGATCTTTGGTGGCTTCGCTGACGTACCCTTTGCCGGAAAGAACGCGCGAAACAGTGGCTTTTGAGACGCCTGCTTTTTTTGCCACTTCCTGCATGGTAGACATAGGGTTTTCCCGGCTTTTAACAATTATCCCCATTCTACACATTCAATCGCATTAGAGCAGACCCTTTGCAGCTTCTCGAACCCATTCATGTCGATCACAATCACAAAATAGACAATAAAAAAAATTATAGATTGATCTTCGATATGAATATCAACAATCCTGTGTGGAACCGGTTACCTATCAATGAGAGTTGTCCTCATGTCTAAGAATTATGCGGCGGTATCAAGATCGATAGTGGATGCAGTTGGGGGAGCGAGTAACGTCGCGGCGGTGACTCATTGCATGACGCGTTTACGCTTTGTGCTCAACGACGACACCCTCGTCGATGCCGTCAGGCTGAAGGCAATTGGTGGCGTACTGGGTGTGGTAAGAAGCGAAAATCAGTGTCAGGTGATCATTGGCAACACCGTTTCACAGGCCTATGCCGAAGTGTTGAAACTGTTGCCCGAAGGGGCGGTAGCCCAGCAACCGGCACCGGAAAAGAACAAGATCACTCTCAAACGTATCGGTGCGGGGATCCTGGACGCGCTGATTGGTACCATGTCACCGCTGATCCCGGCCATTATCGGCGGCTCGATGGTGAAACTGCTCGCCATGATCCTGGATATGACCGGCGTGTTCGGCAAAGGCTCCTCAACGCTGATTATCCTTAACGTCATTGGCGACGGGGCGTTCTTCTTCCTGCCGGTGATGGTTGCCGCTTCCGCAGCGGTAAAATTCAAAACCAATATGTCACTGGCGATTGCGATTGCCGGGGTACTGGTTCATCCCGCATTTATCGATCTGATGGCGAAAGCCGCGCAGGGCCAACAGGTTGAATTTATGGGTATCCCGGTCACGGCGGTGAAATACACCTACACGGTGATCCCGGCGTTGTTCATGACCTGGTTGCTCTCCTATATTGAAAGATGGGTCGATCGCATCACGCCAGCCGTGACGAAAAACTTCCTCAAACCGATGCTGATCGTGCTGATCTCTGCGCCGATCGCCATCTTGTTGATTGGCCCGCTGGGCATCTGGATTGGTAGCGGCATTTCCGCGCTGGTGTACACCATTCACAGCTATCTGGGGTGGTTATCCGTAGCGATTATGGGCGGGCTATGGCCGCTGCTGGTGATGACCGGGATGCACCGCGTCTTTACGCCAACCATCATTCAGACCATCGCGGAAACCGGCAAAGAAGGCATGGTGATGCCCTCTGAAATTGGTGCCAACCTCTCGCTGGGCGGTTCATCGTTGGCGGTAGCCTGGCGGACCAAAAACCCGGAGCTGCGTCAGACGGCGCTGGCCGCTGCGGCATCGGCGATTGTTGCCGGGATTTCAGAACCCGCGCTTTATGGTGTGGCAATACGCTTGAAGCGCCCGCTTATCGCAGCGCTGATCAGTGGTTTTGTCTGCGGCGGCGTGGCCGGAATTGCCGGATTGGCGAGCCACTCGATGGCCTCACCAGGCCTATTTACCAGCGTGCAGTTCTTTGATCCGGCCAACCCAATGACCATTGTCTGGGTGTTTGGCGTGATGATTTTGGCGGTGGTGCTTTCCTTCATCCTTACGCTGTTGCTGGGCTTTGAAGATATCCCGGTCACCGAAGATGCGGAAAGTGAAAAAGCCAAATCGGCGCCCGCGTTATCCGTATAACCTGTTGTAAAAATGCATATTTGAGAAGAGGTATCTTATGCCAGCATCTGTTTTCCCCGCAGACTTTTTATGGGGTGGTGCACTAGCGGCTAACCAGGCCGAAGGCGCTTATCTTGAGGGCGGCAAAGGGCTGACCACGGTTGATATGATCCCTCATGGCAAAGATCGGCTGGCAGTAAAACTGGGCCAGGAAAAGCGCTTTGAGCTGCGGGAAGACGAGTTCTACCCTAGCCATGTCGGCATTGATTTTTATCATCGCTATAAAGATGACATTGCCCTGATGGCAGAGATGGGGTTCAGCGTATTCCGTACTTCGATCGCCTGGAGCCGTCTTTTCCCTAACGGGGACGAAACGGTGCCGAATGCGGAAGGGATTGCTTTCTACCGCGACGTTTTCACCGAGTGCAAAAAGCACGGCATCGAACCGCTGGTCACGCTGTGCCACTTTGATGTGCCGATGCATCTGGTGCGGGAATACGGTTCGTGGCGCAACCGGAAAATGGTGGAGTTCTTCACCCACTACGCCCGCACCTGTTTTGAGGCCTTTGATGGGCTGGTGAAATACTGGCTGACGTTTAATGAAATCAATATCCTGCTGCACAGCCCGTTCTCCGGCGCGGGGCTGGTGTTCGAGCCAGGCGATAATCAGGAGCAGGTGAAATATCAGGCTGCGCATCATGAACTGTTGGCCAGCGCGTTAGCGACCAAAATCGCCCATGAGGTTAACCCGCACAATCAGGTTGGCTGCATGCTGGCTGGGGGCAATTTCTACCCTTGGTCCTGTAAACCTGAAGACGTCTGGGCTGCGCTGGAGAAAGATCGCGAGAACCTGTTCTTCATCGACGTTCAGGCTCGCGGCGCTTACCCGTCATACACCAAGCGTCTGTTTAAGGAAAAGGGTATCACTATAGCAATGGAGCCAGGCGACGGTGAGATCCTCAAAAACAGCGTCGATTTTGTCTCCTTCAGCTATTACGCCTCCCGTTGTGCCTCGGCTGAAATGAACGAGCACAACAGCAGCGCAGCCAACATCGTCAAATCGCTGAAAAACCCACATATCCAAGCCAGTGAGTGGGGCTGGGGTATCGATCCGTTGGGCCTGCGCATCACCATGAACATGATGTATGACCGTTATCAGAAGCCGCTGTTCCTGGTGGAGAACGGGTTGGGGGCGAAGGACGAAATCAATCCGCAGGGCGAGATCGACGACGAATACCGCATCAGCTATTTACGTGAGCATATCAAAGCCATGGCAGACGCTATCGAAGATGGCATCCCGGTGATGGGTTACACCTCCTGGGGCTGCATCGATTTGGTTTCTGCCTCTACCGGGGAAATGAGTAAGCGCTATGGTTTTGTCTATGTGGACCGCGATGATCAGGGCAATGGCACCTTGGCCAGAACCAGAAAGAAATCGTTTTACTGGTATAAGAAGGTGATCGCCAGCAATGGGGCGGATTTGAGTTAGCAAAATGGGCAGCGAAGTGCCCATTTAGACATAAACTTTATGGGCGCTGCATGCAGCGCCCTTTGTTATCAAATCTCACACCTTCTTCTCAGTCATCTCAAAGCGAGGTGAAACCAACCCATACAACGTCCAACCGAAGAACGTAGCAATAGCGCCCCACATCATCGCCTCTTCACCGGAACTGTACAGCGCATAGAAGCTATACAGCGCACCAATCACGGCAATCACGTTGGCAATACGCGCCTTGTTCTCCGGTACTTTGGCCACTTTCTGGATAATAATCAGCGCGGTCATCGACAGGATATACGGAATAATATTGGTCACTACGGCCAGGTTAACCAGCACGTTAAACTGCTTATTCAGCGACGGGCTGATGGTCATCAGCGACATCACGCTCTGAATAATCACGATGGTCAGCATGCCTTTAACAGGCGCATCTGATTTACTGACTTTAGAGAAAATTTTCGGGAAGAAACCGCTGTCGGCAGAGGATTTGAATACCTGGGCGATAGTGAACTGCCAGCCCAGCAGCGAACCCACGCAGGACATGATCATCAATGCCATGATGATTTTACCGACCGTTGGGTTGAACATATGTGAGAACGCCAGGCCAAACGGCGCGGTGGAGTTAGCCAGTTCCATATTTGGTACGATACCGGCGATCACGTTGGTAGAAACAATGTAGATCACTGCGGCACCCAGTGTGCCCCCGAGTACGGCGATAGGCACGTTACGTTCCGGGTTTTCTACCACATCGGTATTGGCACAGGCAGATTCAAGACCCAGGAAGGCCCACAGAGTCATCGAGATAGAAGACCCGATGGCTTCAAAGGTAGGCACCGCATGCGGGTTCCAGGCTGCTAGATAAGCGGTACCGCTGAACCAATACCAACCGATAATCGAGATGCCGACCACTGGGATAATTACCCCCCAGACGGTGATCCCGCTGATCTGCCCGGTGATGCGTGCGCCACCGAAGTTGGCAACGGTAGCCAGCCACAGCACGGCGATAGTGGCTATACAGATGCCCAATGGAGGCAGGGCAACGCCGAACAGTTCGGTGCCATAACCCACGGCAGAAATGGCGATGGCGATATTGGCGATCAGCAGCGAAACGCCGTAGGTGTAGTTGGCCATAAAGTTGCCGGATTTCCCGAAGGCATACTCGGCATAGCCGCCCATCCCGCCGGATTTACGGCTGAACATGCCGCATTTGGCAAACGCATAGGCCAGGGCCATCGAGCCTACGGCGGTCACCAGCCAGGAAACGATGGAAATTGTCCCCACTTCGGCCAGCTTGGTTGGCAGCATAATTATGCCGGATCCCATCATATTGACCGCTGTCAGGATCGTTAATTGCACAACCCCCATCTTATTATTGGATTTGCTCATGATTATTCTCACTTTTATATCCCTAGAATTTCGTGCAGCCGTATGATCTCGGATTGAAATTCGAGGAATATCTAAATATGTCTGGCGGCAAGAATATGCCGCCTCCCTGAAGTTAATTATGCTTTCATGACATAACCGTAAGCCCGGTTCCAGCCATCTTCATCCTGCTGGATATAAACGCCTTGTAATTCAGGGGCGAATCCCGGTAATAAATTAATCCCTTCTTCCAACGCCAGGAAATAGCGTTGAGCAGACCCCCCCAGATTTCCCCTGGGACTACGCACAGCACACCCGGTGGGTAAGGCAACGCGCCTTCAGCGGCAATGCGGCCTTCGGCTTTAGCGAGAGAAACCAGTTCCACCTTGCCACGGACAAATTCGGTATTGGCGGTTTGTGGATCCATGGCGACGCGTGGGAAATGGCTTTTACGGAACATTTCCTTCTGCAATTCTTTCACGTTGTAGCTGACGTACAGATCGTGCATCTCTTGGCACAGCTGGCGCAGGGTGTAGTTCTGGTAACGTTTTTCGTTGTTCTTGTACACGGTTGGCAGGACTTCACTCAGCAAAGAGTCTTGTTCAACGTGTTTTTCGAAGCGGGCAATCAGCGCCACCAGATGCTGCATTTTGGCGATATCTTCCGCCGGGGTGAGCAGGAACAGGATGGAGTTCAGGTCACACTTCTCCGGCACAATACCGTTTTCGCGCAGGTAGTTAGCCAGAATGGTGGCCGGGATACCAAAGCTGCTGTACTCGCCGCTGGCGGTATCGATGCCCGGCGTGGTCAACAGCAGTTTGCAGGGATCCACAAAGTATTGTGACTCTTCATAGCCTTCGAAGGCATGCCATTTTTCGCCTGGGACAAAGTTGAAGAAGCGCAGATCGTTGGCCATGGCTTCGGTGCTGTAGGACTGCCAAGGTTTACCGTCGATTTGCTCCGGTACGAAAGGTTTGATCATGGTGCAGGTGTCCAACAGCATTTTGCGTGACTCAATGCCGATGCGCACACACTCTTTCCACAGGCGTTGGCCGCTCTTGCCTTCGTGCATTTTGGCGTTCACATCCAGTGCGGCAAACAGTGGGTAGAACGGGCTGGTGGACGCGTGCAGCATAAAGGCGTTATTGAAACGCTTATGGTTGCAGTAACGATCTTGTCCTTTGATGTGTTTGTCTTTTTTATGGATCTGCGAGGTCTGTGAGAAACCGGCCTGCTGTTTGTGTACCGATTGGGTAACGATGATCCCCGGATCGTTTTCGTTCAGCTCCAGCAGCAGCGGTGAGCAGTCTTTCATCATTGGGATGAACTGCTCATAGCCGACCCAGGCGGAGTCAAACAGGATGTAATCACACAGGTGGCCAATCTTGTCGACGACCTGGCGGGCGTTATAGATCGTGCCGTCGTAAGTCCCTAGTTGGATAATCGCCAGGCGGAATGGCCGAGCATCGTTGGCGCGTTCCGGTGCGGTCTCACGGATTTGCTGGCGCAGGTAGCCTTCTTCAAAGCAGTGAGCGTCGATGCCACCGATAAAGCCGAACGGGTTACGTGCCGTTTCCAGATATACCGGCGTTGCTCCGGCCTGGATCAGCGCGCCATGGTGGTTGGACTTATGGTTGTTACGGTCGAACAGCACCAGATCGCCACGGCTCAGCAGGGCGTTGGTTACCACTTTATTGGAAGCTGAAGTCCCGTTCAGCACGAAATAGGTTTTATCGGCGTTGAACACCTTGGCGGCGTGTTTTTGGGCGTCACAAGGCGCGCCTTCGTGGATTAGCAGATCGCCCAGCTTAACGTCGGCGTTGCACATATCGGAGCGGAACAGCGTTTCACCATAGAAATCAAAGAACTGGCGGCCTGCGGGGTGTTTACGGAAGAACTCACCGCCCTGATGGCCTGGGCAGGCGAAGGTGGCATTACCCATCTCTACATATTGGGTCAGGGTATTAAAGAACGGTGGTAGCAGCTCGCTTTCATATTTTACCGCAGCGGCTTCCAGCTGTTTGCCGTAAAACTGAGTGTTCTTGCCACAGAGTTCAAATACGCCGTTCAGCGCCGGTAATACGGCGTTATCCAGTTCTTCTTCACAGCAGACGGCGACAAAGATCGGAATGTTTAAACCTGTTTCTTCCAACTGTGCCACCAGACCTTGCTGCACGTCTTCTACGGAAAGCACGATGGCGGCTACGTCATTAAAGTCGCTGTGGTGCACGTCGCTAATTTCACGCGTGGTTTCAAAGCAAGAGAGAGTTTTTTGGTTCGCTGCAATTTTTAATTTGTTCATTTTTATCATTCTTCAGGCGAAAATATCCCACCGGCAAATAAGGTCTTTGCCAGAAAATATTTTCGTTAAAATAAAGGTGTGCGTGAGCGTAATCATGTTCATCGAACATAATTAGGTTACGAGTTTATTTTGACGAAATGTTTTTGGTTCTTAAACGAGGTTGCAATTATGCCAGGTCCACTCTGTTTTTAAGCAAAACAAAGCGATACCGTCGCCATCAGGCGCAGGGAGGATCGTTGGCATAGGTCTAGCTGCAAGACGCAATAAGAACGCAGAGGAGGGAGTTTATCTGAAGTTAAAAAAGGCAAAGCTAAAGCAGCTGCGGTGAGCCATCATCATAATATGTGTAGTTCGTCGGATGTGAGCCATCTTTCTGTTGTTGTTTTCCATTTTCCATTTACCTATGGGTTTCGGACTTGGCGCTATTTTATCCCCTAAACACGGAAATAAAGTGATGAAGATCACGTTAATTGAGCGATTTCTACTTAACTATTCATTTTCTATGCATCAGAGTGAATAGCTATGAACTCTGCAACGAGGGTATATGTGAAGTAATTGCTACAAATGGAACCAGCGGACTGGATAAATTTGGCTTAGGCTAACCCAACCCCTGAAAATCGCTTTCAATATAAACAGGTAATAGCAGAAATAGAGCTAGGATGTTTTTTATTTGTTATTACTACGCTCAGGCTTGTCTTGCATAAAGATGCATGGATTGCTAATTAATATGCTATTTTTATGTTGAGCATAATTTGTCGCTAATTGTGACTGCCTTCAAATCTGCGGGTAAGATAGCGGAGGTGAAAAGGAGAACTTACGTTGAATCAGAGCGAAGATCGGCTGCACATTATCCGTTTTCTCAGTAAGCAGCATGTGCTCACGCTGTGTGCCGGTGATGGCACGGCGATGTGGTGCGCCAACTGCTTTTACGTATTCGATGCCGAGCGCATGGCGCTATGGCTGATGACCGAGCCGCACACTCGCCACGGCGAACTGATGCAACGCAACAATCGGATAGTGGGCACTATTGCGCCGCAGCCCAAGACCGTTGCGCTGATCAGAGGGGTACAATACGCGGGGGAAATCACGCTGTTGGCCGGGGACGAGGCGGAACTGGCCCGTACGCGTTACTGCAAACGCTTCCCGGTGGCCAAGGTGATGAAAGCGCCTATTTGGCAGATCGCGTTGCAGGAAGTGAAGATGACAGATAACACCCTGGGCTTTGGCAAAAAGCTGCACTGGGCACGTTGATTATCGAGCTGAATATTAAGGATAGATGGATTGAAAAACAACGAGATAGCCGCATTATCGCTACTGGCGGCATTGGTTTCCCCTGCGATGGCGCAAGACAGCGGCGTTTCCTTCGGCCATAAGAACTGGGAGCTGGCTTGTGACAACACCAATACCTGTCGCGCGGCGGGCTACGCTAATGAAGATGAGCCAAGCGCTTCGAACGGTTCGGTGCTGCTCACGCGCATTGCAGGCCCTGGCACCGTCCCAACGGGGGAAGTGACCTTGGCGGATTACGAAGAGGGTGATTCAGCCGCGGTGGCAAAGCTGACGTTATGGATCAACGGCAAGGCGGCTGGTGCGCTCAAACCGACCAAGTATGGAAACTGGAACCTGTCAGCAAGCCAGACTCTGGCACTGATCGGCGCAATCAAAGGCAGTGGCACGGTTGAATTTAAAGGCGGCCCCGCACCTTTCGTGCTGTCAGGAGAGGGGGCTTCGGCCACCTTATTGAAGATGGATGATGTGCAGGGGCGTATCGGCACGCCCGGTGCCCTGACTAAAAAAGGCGACAAGCCGGAAAGCAGCGTGCCAGCAGCCATTCCTGCCCCGGTGATCCAGGCAGTGAAGGTGCCCAAGGCGGTAGAACGCCCGCTTACGGCCCCTGAAATCGCTGCGCTGACCCCCAAACTGCTGGCAACGCTGCAACCGGATGATTGCGACCGCATGCAGTCCCCACAGGATAATGACGGTGCAAGCGAGGATGGCATCACGCTGACCCCGCTCGGCAATGGCCATGCTCTGATCACCGCCGTGTGTTGGCGGGCGGCCTATAACGAAGGTTACGGTTATTGGGTGATCGACAGCGCCCTGAAGCAGGCCCCGGTATTGGTGACCAATTCCGGCTCTGGCTATGATGAAGGGATAATCTCAATGGGGCAAAAGGGGCGAGGATTGGGCGATTGCTGGTCCACCGCCAGTTGGGTATGGGATGGCACGGCGTTCCGTCAAAGTAATGAGGCCACCACCGGCCTGTGCCGTTTAATCCATGCGGGCGGAACCTGGGATTTACCGACGTACGTCGCCGAGGTGAAGGCGGCGCAGTAAAGGAACTAGAGAGTCTCCACGGGCGGTTCTGTGCCTTGGGCAAACAGAGGGTGAGGAGGAAAACATATGGCACGGGTACTGATCACAGGCGCCAGCGGGCTGGTGGGGAGTGAACTGCTGCGTCTGCTGTTGGCAGATAGGCAGGTCACTTCGGTAATTGCCCCTACGCGTAAGGCGCTCCCGCCACACGCCAAATTGCATAACCCGGTCGGGGGTGATCTGCACGAGTTGTTGACGCAGTTGGCACAGCCGGTCGATGCGGTATTCTGCTGCCTGGGCACCACGCGCAGTCAGGCTGGGAGCGCAGAGGCATTCCGCCATGTCGACTATCAGTTGGTGGTTGAAACGGCCCTTACCGGGCAGCGCCTCGGCGCGCAGCATTGCCTGGTGGTGAGTGCTATTGGGGCCAATTCGAAATCCTTATTTTTGTACAACCGCACCAAAGGGCAGATGGAGCAGGCGCTACGTGCACAGAACTGGCCGCGCCTGACGTTGGTACGTCCTTCAATGTTGTTCGGTTCCCGTGCTGAGCCGCGTTTGTTGGAGCGACTCAGCCAGCCGTTGTTTGGCCTGCTGCCTGGCAAATGGAAGGGCGTTGCTGCCAAAGACGTGGCGCAAACGCTGCTGACACAGGCCTTCAGCCCAGGCAGCGGGGTCAAGATTTTAGAATCCGACCAGTTGCACTGCTCGCACCGTTTATAGCTCGACGCAGAGATTATCGAATGCCAGCTCCATGCCGGGCGGCAGTTCGTTGGCCATCAACCATAAATCGAGGTGATGGCTGATGTGCGTCAGCAGCGTACGCCGTGGCTGCAAGTGTTGCTGGATCTCCTGCGCGCGGGGCAGATCGTTATGATTACGCGGCGTCTGTGGCTGCGGCGGCAGGCTGCAATCCAACACCAGTAAATCGAGGGTGACCTGTTGCAGATAGCGTGTGGTTTCTGGCGGCAGGCCGACGGTGTCGGTCAGATAGGCCAGGGCTTTGCCTGGGGCCTGGACCAGATAGCCGTGGGTGAGTTTGGAGTGGATCAACGGCAACGGCGTGACGTGCAGCCCGCCTAATTCCACCGTTTCAAAGGGGTGTAACGGGGGTTGGAACGCCAGAATCCCAGGATGTTTGAACAGGTCGTCGCAACCCTGTTCATCGGCCGGGCCATAGACCGGGATCGCATTTCCGCACCCCCAGCGTAAAGGAAATAACCCCTGAACGTGATCCATGTGATAATGTGTCAGTAAAAAACGTTGAATTTCCCCCGCCGCAAAACGCCTTTCCAACGAGCTCAATCCCGCATCCAGTAACGTCGTTTCCCCCTGAAATTTGATCATTGCACTGCACGGCCGCCGCCGGAACGCCGGTTCACGCCGCGCCCGTTGGCACACCAAGCAGTCGCAGCCAAAGGCGGGCACCTGTTGTGCCCCGCCGGTACCAAGAAAGGTCAGTTGCATGTTGGTTTCCTCTTTTTATTACTGCATTGCAGGCTGCCCGGTGGTTAAGGCCAGTAGTGCGTCAAGGGTATGCCCGAGATCGCCATTGTTATCCAGCAGGTGGCAGCCAACCGGCAGGGTTTGCTGATAGCTGGCCGCCCGCGCCAGCCGTTGCTCGATCTGGATCGCGTTCTCCCGCCCGCGCTGTTCTAGCCTTTGGCGCAGCACCGCCGGGGAAACCTGCAAACAGACTGGCAGCAGTTGGGCACCGTAGCGTTGTAGCGCCTGTGGTAGATGAGCGCGGGATCCGTTGACCACCACG
Organism: Serratia sp. 3ACOL1; assembly: GCF_003668775.1. Classification (NCBI taxonomy): domain Bacteria; kingdom Pseudomonadati; phylum Pseudomonadota; class Gammaproteobacteria; order Enterobacterales; family Yersiniaceae; genus Serratia; species Serratia sp. 3ACOL1. The sequence continues at coordinate 5,104,621 of NZ_CP033055.1, forward strand.
TCGATGCCTTGCAATAACCACAGATCGACCTCAATACCAAAGGCGTAATGGTGCTCATGCGCCTGCCAGTCCAGGGCGAACAACCCTTTGGCACGGCGGCGGAGAAACTCCTGTTCGCTCAGGGCGATATGGTTCTCGCAGCCAGCATTGGCCGGGCGGGTGATGTAACGGTGCGCCACCAGCGGCCCGGCACCGGTGGCTGCCCGCAGCCGTTCGAGCAGGCTGTCCTTGCCTGCTCCGGATGGGCCCATCAGGTAGATGAGATAGGCCATCAGAACACCTGCTTGCCCTGGCGCCAGACGTTTTGCACGTAGATATGCTCGCCGTGCGGCTTGGCCAATACCAGATCTGCGCGCAACCCCTCGGCGATCAGGCCACGATCCTGCAAGCCCAACGCCCGTGCCGGGTTGCGGGTGATCAGCTGTACCGCCTGCGGCAGGCTGAACGCGTTGCGATCGTCGTTTGCCAGACGAAACGCCGCATCCAACAGGCTGGCAGGGTAATAATCGGAAGAGAGGATATCCAGCACGCCAAGAGCCGCAAGATGATGTGCCGCCACGTTGCCGGAGTGTGATCCCCCGCGCACGATATTCGGCGCCCCCATCAGCACCTGCAAACCTTGCTGATGTGAGGCCCGAGCTGCTGCTTCGGTGGTCGGGAATTCGGCAATTACACTGCCCAGCGCACTAGATTCGCTGACGTGTTCGGCGGTGGCATCGTCGTGGCTGGCCAGGGCGATATTACGCGCCCGGCAGTGGGCGGCGATCGCCTCACGGTTTGGCGTAGCCCAGCGTTCTGACAGACCTATCTGCTCCACCTCAAATTCGCTCATCTGCTGGTCATTGAGGTGATATTTGCCCTGGTAGTATTCACGGTATTTCTCACGCGAGGCGAACTGCCGCTGACCCGGTGAATGGTCCATCAGCGATACTAAAGACACGCCCGGTTTATCCATCAGTTGTTCGAACAGCGGCAGGGTGCTGCTATGGGGCAGCTCGCAGCGCAGGTGCAGCCGGTGTTCGGCCCGGTTCACTCCGGCTCGCTGGCTGTAGATCACCGCGTCGATCATTTTTTGCAGGTTTTCCAGCCGGTGCCCGCCGTCGCGCACGTCACCGATCGCCACCGCATCCAGCACCGTAGTGATGCCGTTGGCGACCATCAGCGCGTCGTGGCTGCTCATGGCCGAATGCGCTGGCCAGTCCACGTTGGGGCGCGGGGTGAAAAACTTGTCCAGATTGTCGGTATGCAGCTCAATCAACCCGGGCAGCAACCAGCCGCCTTCGCCATCCAGCGCCTGCGGTAACTGGCTTGGGGTATCGGCAAAGCTGCGGATCACGCCGTCGGTCATTTCCAGTGAACCTGCAACGATCTGGTGTTCCAGCACCAGCTTGACGTTATTGATAATCATGGCGTCTCCAGAACCTTTGGGGCCTGCATGGTATGTAAACGGTCTGCCACCTGCTGACGGGTGCCTGCGTCGTGGAAAATACCGACGATGGCTGCGCCACGCTGTTTGGCCTGTTCGATCAGGTTCACCACCGCCGCGCTGTTGCGGCTGTCGAGGGAGGCGGTCGGCTCGTCCAGCAGCAGGATGGGGTAATCCTTGATAAATCCACGGGCGATATTCACCCGCTGTTGCTCACCACCGGAGAAGGTCGAAGGGGCCAACTGCCACAGGCGCTGTGGCACGTTGAGCTGGTTGAGTAGGGCTTCGGCACGTTCACGGCATTCGCTACGCTCAACGCCGGATTCCAGCAACGGTTGCATCACCACTTCCAGCGCGCTGATACGAGGTATCACCCGGAGAAACTGGCTGACCCAGCCGATGGTGTGGCGGCGCACAGCCAGGATCTGGCGAGCCTCGGCCTGAACCAGCTCCAGCCAGTCGTTTTGGTGATGGATCCAGATCTTGCCGCTGTCTGGCAGATAGTTGGCATACAGCGAGCGCAGCAGGGTGGATTTCCCGCTGCCGGAGTGGCCGTGCAGCACCACGCATTCGCCGCTGCTGACGGTCAGGTTGGCATCTTGCAACACCGGCAGGCGGGTGCCGTGCTGTTGGTGCAGGACAAAGGTCTTACTCAGGTGTTCAACCCGGATTTTAATTGTCATTATCTCACCTACGTTACGACAGAACCGAAGAGACCAGCAGTTGGGTGTACTGATGGTGCGGGTCGTCCAGCACCCGATCGGTCAGACCGCTTTCCACCACTTCACCTTCCTTCATCACCAGCAAACGATGGGCCAGTAGGCGTGCTACCCCCAGATCGTGGGTGACGATCACCGCCGCCAACTGCATTTCCACCACCAGATTGCGCAGCAGATCCAGCAGGCGCGCCTGCACGGAAACGTCCAGCCCGCCGGTCGGCTCATCCATAAACACCAGCTTCGGATGGGTCACCAGATTGCGGGCGATCTGCAAGCGCTGCTGCATACCGCCGGAGAAGGTGGTGGGCAGATCATCCAGACGAGAAACCGGGATCTCCACGTCTTCCAGCCATTGTTTGGCCTGCTGGCGAATATCACCGTAATGACGCTGGCCGATGGCCATCAGGCGCTCACCGATGTTGCCACCGGCAGACACCTGTGGCCGCAGACCGTCGAGCGGATGCTGATGGACCACGCCCCAGTCGGTGCGCAGCAGGCGGCGGCGATCGCTTTCTGCCATGGCGTACAGATCCTGCTGTTGCCCCGGTTGTGGGCGGTAAAGGATCTGCCCCTGTTGCGGGGCCAGCCGGGCAGAGATCGACTTGAGCAGCGTGGTTTTACCCGAGCCGGATTCGCCGACGATGCCCAGCACTTCACCGGGATAGATATCGAATGACACGTTGCTGAAACCTTTGCCCGGCGCGTAAAGGTGGGTGAGGTTGTCGACCGTCAGCAACGGCGTGGCACTCAATGGAACGGAAGTCATCAGTGCGGTACCTCTTGGTTGAGTTGTTGCTGGCAGAAATCGGTGTCTGAGCAGACGAACATCCTGCTGCCTTGGTCGTCGAGCACCACCTCATCCAGATAGCTGTGGCGCGAACCGCATAGAGCGCAAGGCTCTTCCCACTGCTGCACGCTGAACGGATGGTCGTCAAAGTCCAGGCTTTCCACCTTGGTAAACGGCGGCAGGGCGTAAATGCGTTTTTCACGCCCGGCCCCGAACAACTGCAATGCGGGCATCATGTGCATCTTCGGGTTATCGAATTTTGGGATCGGCGAAGGGTCCATCACATAGCGATCGTTAACCTTCACCGGATAGGCATAGGTGGTGGCTATATGGCCATAGCGGGCGATATCTTCATACAGCTTCACTTGCATCACGCCGTACTCTTCCAGCGCGTGCATCTTGCGCGTTTCGGTCTCGCGCGGTTCGATAAAGCGCAGTGGCTCGGGGATGGGCACCTGATAAATCAGGATTTGATCCGCCTGTAAGGGTGTTTCCGGAATACGGTGGCGGGTCTGGATCAGCGTGGCCTCTGGCGTGCGCTCGGTGGTAGCAACACCGGCTACGCGCTGGAAGAAGCGGCGGATGGAGACCGCGTTGGTGGTGTCGTCGGCGCCCTGGTCGATAACCTTCAGCACGTCAGTGCGGCCAATGATGCTGGCAGTGATCTGGATGCCGCCGGTGCCCCAGCCATAAGGCATCGGCATCTCACGGCCACCAAACGGCACCTGATAGCCGGGGATCGCCACTGCCTTGAGGATGGCGCGGCGGATCATGCGCTTGGTTTGTTCATCCAGATAACCGAGGTTATAGCCGGTCAATACTTCACTCATGGCGGTTCTCCTGAAGAGCGGCAAATTCCTGCTGCAGGCGTTTGAGCAACTCCAGTTCGGCCTGGAAATCGACGTAGTGCGGCAGCTTGAGGTGGGAGACAAAACCGGCGGCCTCCACGTTATCAGCGTGGGCCAGCACAAACTCTTCATCCTGCGCCGGACCTGCCACGTCCTCGCCGTATTCGGCGGTTTGCAGGGCGCGATCCACTAGCGCCATCGCCATGGCTTTACGTTCCGAGCGGCCAAACACCAGCCCATAGCCACGGGTAAAGTGCGGCGGCCGGTCCTGCGGGTCGACAAAACCGTTCACCATCTCGCACTCAGTCAGTAGGATCTCGCCGATATCGACGGCGAAACCCAACTCTTCCGGCACGATCTCCACGGTAACGTAACCGCTGCGGATCTCTCCGGCGAACGGATGATTACGGCCATAGCCGCGCTGGGTGGAGTAGCTCAATGCCAACAGAAAGCCCTCATCGCCACGCACCAATTGCTGCAAGCGCGCCGAGCGGGAGCAGGGGTAAACCGGTGGGTTGCGGGTAATATCGTCCGGAGTGCTGCCGTCATCTTCTTCTGCTAGCGCCAGCCGTTGCTGGTTAAGCAGGTCGAACACGTGGGCGCAGCTCTCTGGCAGCGGCTCATCCGCCTGTGGTGCCGGAGGTGTTTCACCGTTGGCCAACAGCGCAAAATCCAGCAGGCGGTGGGTATAGTCGTAGGTCGGGCCAAGCACCTGCCCGCCGGGCAAGTCTTTGTAAACCGCCGAGATGCGCCGCTCCAGCCGCATGTTCTCGCTAGCCAGCGGTTCGCTGACGGCCAGACGCGGCAGGGTGGTGCGATAGGCGCGCAGCAGGAAAATAGCCTCTACCAGATCGCCGCTGGCCTGCTTGATGGCCAGTGCCGCCAGTTGGCGATCGTAAATACCGCCCTCCGTCATTACCCGGTCAACCGCCAAGCCAAGTTGTTCACCGATTTGCTCTGCGCTGAGCGCTGGGACAGCTTCGTCACCTCGGCGCAGATTTTCCTGTAGTTGATGGGCAGCCTCGATGGCCTTTTCGCCCCCTTTCACCGCAACGTACATCAGCACTCCTCCACGCGGGTGGTTCTTGGCAGCGCCATCAGGCGCTCACCGCAGGTCAAGATAATGTCCAGACCTAGCGGGAAGCGCTGAGGCCGTTCGAGTAGATAAGCCCGTAGCGCAGCTGGCAACGGCGGGGCGATTTCCCTTTGTTTTTCAATGCCGGGGCCGGAAAGGCACAGTGTGTGGCTGCCTGCTAATGCTGCAACCTGCACTACCAGCGTGGCACCGAACTCCGGTGAGACTTCATTGCCGTGTGGCAATGCGCTCAGCTCGGCAGGCCGTAACTGGTCATCCCATACCGCCAGATGGATATCTTCCTGCCGGGTCGCCAGCGGAGCACCGGTATGAAAACGGATGTTAGTTAGCACTTGCTCACTTTTAAGGTCAGCACAGAGCTGGAGCGGGGTTTCCTGATCCGCCAGCGTCAGTATCACGGCGGTGCTGGCGGCGTTCAGTGCACCCCATGCCGGGCAATTTGGTAGTTCAACAATCACGCCAGGTTCACTCAACGCCTTTAAAATCAAACGGAAAGCAGACTGGGATTGCTCAATCGGCTGGTCAAAACCGGTTAATAACGTCATGGCTTAATCCCCTCGCACCAGCGTAAAGAAGTCCACCCGGCTGGCTGCTACGGCACGGGCGCGCAGTTGGCGCTGCTCCTGTTGTAGTGCGGCCAGGGGTTCGATCAGTTGAAGCTGTAGCAATTCATGGTTGGCGGGTTGTTGTAGCAGGGCGTCGATCAGCGCACAGAGTTCGGCATGTTCCTTGTCACGCCCGGTTATGTAGCTGTAGCCCTGGCAACCGTTCTCCAACTGCACTACGGCACGGGTTACGGTCATATCGCCCAACACAAAGCGGCGGCCGGTCGCTCCCATCCGTCCTAGCAGCTGTGTCAGGCCAATCTCAGGGGCGCGCAGGCGCTGGTAGCTTGGGTTGAGGCTCAGCGCCTGCCAGTGGCTGCGCAGCTGGGCGGGTTGGCTATGCGCCAGGACCGACATCCAGCGTTGTCTCTGCTGTAAGGATTGCATTCAGTGCTCCATCGTCAGTTCGATCATGTCGGCGCGCGCCAGGCTGACGGAGTATTCCGCCGCCAAATCGCTGCCGATACAGGTATTTAGGGTGCGCACGCATAGCAAGGGGGCATGGGTGGCGATCTCCAGCAGGCGGCTCTCTTTGGCTTGGGCACGCCGTGCGCTGATGCGGGTCTGGCGGCGGGTCAGAGGCTGGTGGATCTGCTGTTGGATAAACTCATGCAGGGAGCCGCTGTGGAACTGTTGTAAGGCGGGCCACCAGTCGAGATCGGGCAGATAGTGGTCGATCACGCTGAGAGGAACGCCGTTCACCCGGCGCAGGGTGCGCAGGTGGATGATGGTTTCTCCCTCTTCGCGGCTGAGCGCGCTAGCGATATGCCCATTGCACGGGCGTAAAACAGCAAGTAAGCGCTCACTGGTGGGGTGACTGCCCTGCTCGAACAGGTTCTGGCTGAAGCGGGTGTTGGCGTGCAGCGGATAGTTATACGGGCGTAGCAGCACCAGAATGCCGATGCCGTGGCGGCGCTGTAGCCAACCGCGCTCAACCAGCTCGTCCACGGCGCGGCGCAGCGTATGGCGATTGACCTCAAAACGCTCGGCAAGCTGTTGTTCTGAAGGCAGATAATCTCCACAGCGGTATTGACTGGACAGTTCCCGCTCCAACTGGGCGGCGATCTGCTGATATCGAGTGGGGTAACTGGTCGGATGTCTAGATAAGTGCGTCATAGCCAATACCTCGGCACTTCGGTTGGGGGAGAAAGCGAAAAAGCGGCGATAGAATTCATGATCGGCACTCGGTAACAAAGTTGGGCTAATGTTGCCGGGAGCAGATGACAATCAGGTGACGCGTAGGTGGCGAACTGATGAACAATTTGGGACAGGGAGATGATGATCTAAAGAAATGGAATTGGCTTATTTGCTAGAAAATAAGGCATTTCAGATGATTTTGAAGTCACAAATGAGCTAACTTTAGTGAATCAAAGTGTCGGGTAAATAGGAGCTTTGCAAATGGCAAACCATAATCAGTTTTGCACGAAGAACGAGACCAAACTGTTAGCGCAGAAAACGGTAGGTGAACACGAAGGCTGGTTGAAGGAAAAGGTGGATGCAGCCTTTGCTCGCTTACATGGAGAAGAGAGTGCTTATCTTACTCTCCGGCAAGCTGAAGAACGGATGGACGAGTTTAAAGCCAAAATCAGAGCAAAAAATCACTTCGAATGAGGTGATAAAGGTTTTAGCCGTCGCCCATCAGCGTGAAAAATTCCCCAATTAACGCAGCTTATGCACCACCTGGTTAGCGCTGCCGCGCCAAATCAGCGCCGGGTCTTTTAAATCCTGCACAAACTTGCCATCTATCAATACGTTAATCCGATCGACGATCTGCATCTGCTCGCTATCCAGTTCATCCAGCTTATAGCCGGTCCACAGCCAGATATCTTTGCCGGGACATTCGGCATGCACTCGTTTGACCAACTGCAGCACGGCGGCGACGTTGGCCGGGTGCAGCGGATCGCCACCGGACAGCGACAACCCTTGGCGTGGAATACGCGTGTCGTTGAGATCGGCTATGACCTGATCTTCCATCTGCTGGGTAAACGGCAGGCCAGAGTTCAGCCGCCAGGTGCTTTTGTTATAGCAACCGGGGCATTGGTGCACGCAGCCTGCGACAAACAGCGTGCAGCGGGTGCCGGGGCCGTTGACCACGTCGATAGGATAATACTGGTGAAAATTCATAGTATTGCGATCTTTTATATGGCCCCTCACCCCAACCCTCTCCCACGGGGAGAGGGAGCTGGTACGGTGCGGTGGTCAGGTATGGAAGTTACCTGTGACGTATATGGCCCCATCTTCTCATCTCAAGCCTCTCCTTTAGTAAGAGGGAGCTGACCTGATGCTGTGCTCAGATGCAGAAGTTAATCTGTAGCTAGGCTATGTTGAGGACGAATGCCGTCGTTAAGACGTGGCACATTCGGTCCCCTCTCCCTGTGGGAGAGGGTTAGGGTGAGGGGTCATTCGCTATAATTAGCCGATCTGCCCATTGCCCAGATGTTTCACGCGGCGTTTCACTTCTTCCTGCTTACCGGCGTTGAACGGCCGGGCATCCGGGCTGCCCAGATAGCCACACACGCGGCGGGTCACCGACACTTTTGCCGAATCATGGTTGCCACATTTCGGGCAGGTGAAGCCCTTGCTGGTACAGGAGAACTCACCGGTGTAGCCACACTCGTAGCACTCATCGATCGGCGTGTTGGTGCCGTAATAAGGCACGCGGGTGTAGCTGTAATCCCACACGTCTTCCAGCGCCTTCAGGTTGTGCTGTAGGTTCGGGTATTCGCCGTAACAGATAAAACCGCCGTTGGCCAAAGGTGGATATGGCGCTTCGAAGTCCAGCTTGTCGTACGGATTAACCTTTTTCTCCACGTCGAGGTGGAAACTGTTGGTGTAATAACCCTTGTCAGTCACCCCGGCGACCACGCCAAACTCGCTGGTATCCAGGCGGCAGAAGCGATCGCACAGGTTCTCACTTGGCGTGCTGTACAGGCTGAAGCCGTAGCCGGTTTCTTCCTTCCAGCTTTCGGTGGCGTTTTTCAGGCGCTCAACGATGGCGATGGCTTTGGCACGCAGTTGCTCGTCGTCGTACACGTGTTTTTCTGAGCCAAACAGTGCGTTGATGGTTTCATGCACGCCGATGTAGCCCAACGAAATCGAGGCGCGACCGTTCTTGAAGATCTCCGCGATATTGTCGTCGGCCTTCAACCGTACTCCGCAGGCGCCTTCCATATACAGGATCGGTGCCACGCGGGCTTTGATGCCTTCCAGGCGGGCAATGCGGGTCATCAGGGCTTTCTTGGCCAGCAGCAAGCGCTCATCCAGCAACTGCCAGAAGCGGTCTTCGTTACCCTGGGCCTCCAGAGCGATACGCGGCAGGTTCAGGCTGATCACGCCGATATTGTTGCGGCCATCGTGGATCTGCTCGCCGTTTTCTTCATAGGTGCCGAGGAAGCTGCGGCAACCCATCGGCGTTTTAAAGGAACCGGTGACCTTGACCACCTGATCGTAATTGAGAATGTCTGGATACATGCGTTTGCTGGCACATTCCAGCGCCAGCTGTTTGATGTCGTAGTTAGCGTCACCAAACTTGTGGTTCAGGCCGTCGCGGATGGCGAAGACCAGTTTCGGGAACACGGCGGTTTTACGATTTTTACCCAGCCCGGCGATACGATTTTTCAGGATCGACTGCTGGATCATGCGCGATTCCCAACTGGTGCCCAAACCGAAACCGAAGGTGACAAACGGCGTCTGGCCGTTGGCGGTATGCAGAGTGTTGACTTCATATTCCAGCGACTGGAAGGCGTCGTAACACTCTTTCTCGGTGCGGGTCATCGCATAGCCTGCCACGTCTGGGATCTGCCACTGCTGCGCTACCTGCTGGTGCTTGTGGAAGCTCTCGGTGACGAAGGGGGCCAGGATCTCATCAATGCGGTTGATGGTGGTACCGCCATAAATATGGCTGGCAACCTGAGCGATGATCTGCGCGGTCACGGCGGTGGCGGTGGAGATCGACTTCGGCGGCTCGATCTCGGCGTTACCCATCTTGAAGCCGTTGGTCAACATGCCTTTCAGATCGATCAGCATACAGTTGAACATCGGGAAGAACGGTGAGTAGTCGAGATCGTGATAGTGGATTTCGCCGCGCTCATGCGCCAGCACCACATCGCGCGGCAGGATATGCTGTTTGGCGTAGTGCTTGGCAACGATACCGGCCAGCAGATCGCGCTGGGTAGGGATCACCTTGCTGTCTTTATTGGCGTTCTCATTGAGCAGCGCGACGTTGCTTTGTTCCACCAGACCACGAATTTCCTGGTTCAGCCGCCCGCGCAGCTCACGCGAGACGTCACGATCGTGGCGATATTCGATGTAGGTACGTGCCAGTTGCTTATACGGGCCAGACATCAGCTGGTTTTCTACCGCCTGCTGGATTTCGTGGATGTCGACACGCGGTCGATTTTCCATCTGTTGAGCGACCACGCGGGCGACGGTAGCACAGTAGTCAGCATCGACAACTTCAGCGGCCAAAGCGGCCCGCTCGATGGCCTGCTTGATCAGCATCTCGTCAAAAGATACCTGGCAACCGTCCCGTTTAATCACTACTGGTTTCACGTTGTAACTCCTGTCCCCATGGGGGAGCGTCGGCTTATCCACAGGGCAAAACCGCAGGTCGCAAGGGCTGCGGAGGGTGTGGATGATATTGTGGATAACTACTACATATAGGTGATTGAATCTATATGGGCACTATATATGGGTGTGGTGCCGCTTTTTTTGACGTGGGTCAAAGAATGGGGGGAGCAGTTTGAACGCTGTACAGTTACCCGTTACAGGAATATTTGTAACCCTTGCTATCAGCGGCTTGAATGGAAAATACCGATTATCCGAAAGATCGTTAAAGCGTGATTGCGATCGCATCATGCCGATTAGCGGCGAAAATGCGCCAGTAAAAAATCGACCCAGACGCGCACCCGCGGTGGCAGATCTGCCGAGGCGTAGTAAAGCCAGATTTGCGTGGGTTTAGGCCAGTGATCTTGCAGCACCGGTAGCAAGGTTCCCTGGGCAAAATGCTGTTCCACATGCCAGCGCGACAGGCAAGCGATGCCCAGCCCGGCCAGCGCGGAATCTAGCAACATCTCCGGGCTGCTGGCCGTCAGGCGGCCATGCAGATCCAGCATTTTGTGTGCCAGTGGCCATTTTACATTACGCCCGGTGTCCGGATTGCGGTGCAGCAGGCAACTGTGTTGCAGCAGATCTTCCGGCACCAGCGGTGTGCCATGTTGGGCAAGGTAACCGGGGGCGGCGACCAATAGCATCTGCATTGGGTAGAGCGGGCGAGCTACCAGCTGGCTATCGGGATCAACCTGGCTGCCGATGCCAACATCAAAACCTTCACCGACCAGGTTCACCACCCGGGCATCTAGCGACAGATCCAGATCGATCATCGGGTAGCGTTTTAAAAACTCAGGGATCAGCGGCATCAGTACCTGGCGGCCAAAGCCTGGGATCATGCTGACGCGCACGCTACCGGCTGGAGGGAGTTGTGCGCCCCCGGCCAGCTCCAGCGTGGCGGTCAGCGCTTGCCATAGCGGTGCTACCTGTTCCAGCAGGGCTTTGCCTTCATCAGTCAGCACCACGCTGTGGGTGTTGCGTTGGAACAACCGCAGCGCCAGCTTCTCTTCCAGCACGCGGATATTTTTGCTGATCGCTGCCGGGGTCACGCCCAACTGGCGTGCAGCGGCGGAGAAGTTTTGTGTCTGAGCGGCGCTGAGAAACGCCGGTAACAGGCGGTGTACGTCAATGGGCAGCGACATAATGGTTGATACTTTAGGTTGAAGTTAATGTGACCGTTTACAGACTACACCGGAAACGGAGGAAATGAAAAAATGGCTTACTTTCGATAAACAAGGATTTCCCCATGTCGCGTATTTTAGTGTTGGCCGCCCACCGTTTCCCTGATGACTCCCGCATCAATAAGGCGCTGATCGAGGTGCTGCGTCCTTTACCTAACGTCACCGTGCATGAACTGATGCGCGTTTATCCGGACTACCAGATTGACGTGGCCCGCGAGCAGGAACTGCTGCAAGCGCATGATGTGGTGGTGATGCTGTTTCCGTTCTATTGGTACAGCTCACCGGCGATCCTCAGCGAATGGCAGGATGCGGTATTAACCCACGGTTTCGCCTATGGTAGCGAAGGTACTCAGCTGCAGGGTAAGCCTTTGCAACTGGTGGTTAGCACCGGGGGCAACGCGCAGGCCTATTCACCGGCTGGCTATAACCGCTATCCGGTAGCCGACCTGCTGCGGCCGTTTAACGCCGTCGCCAACCTGACCGGCATGGATTATTTGCCGCCGCATCTGGTGCAGGGCGTATTTGATATGAGCGATGAGAAGCTGGCAGAGGAAGCGGCGGACGTAGTGAAGCTGGTGCAGAGTTTTTAAGTGGTGACTTTCTGCATCCCTCTTCCACATGGGAAGAGGGATGAGGAGAGGGCCGTATTACAGAATACCCGCGCCGATTGGGAACAGAGGATCGACAGAATCGTGCGCCACGTCCTCTTTCTGATCCAGCACCGCCTGCCAGCTGGATGGCAGCTCAAACGGTAACTTACCCTGTGCCTTGCTCTTGCCGGTGATCACATCCAGCACCGCCTCATCGGATGCGCCAAAGTTGGCCAGCAGTACGTCGGTTTTATCCACGATGTTGGTCAGGATCGCCGGGCGATCGAGGTAAACGGAAATCACCGTTGGAATGTTGAGCGCCTTCACCTGTTTGATCAACTGATAGTCTTCACTGCCGCTGTAAGTGCCCGCTTTCTGATCCAGCACCACGGTATCGGCATCGTCAAAGCCCAGTTGGCCAAAGTTGACCGAAACGCCAAACGGGTAGTGCGGATCGTTCTGATGCGGTGTATCTACTCGCAGGATGGCGATCTCCGCCTCCTCCGGCGTAGCGACGACTTCCAACCCATAGCGTGCCGCCACGGTAGCGTTGACGTTATGCAGGAACACCTTCTTGCCGCTCAGTGCCAATGGCAACAGGGCCTGGTTATTCTGCAACAGGATCTGCGCACGGCGCTGTGCATCATCCCCTTTCTGCTGGAACTCCGCATTGCCGACAATTTTCACCGCTTTGGCTTCATCCACGTAAGGTTTCTCAAACAGCCCCAGCTCAAACTTCTGCTGTAAAATGCGTGTGACGGAAGCGTCGATGGTGGCGATCGGCAGCTGTTGCTGGTTGATGGCTTCTATCAGATCGCTAGGATCGCTGGTACCGCCGAACTGATCGATCCCGGCTTCCACCGCTTTCACTACGCGTTCCTGGCGGGTGAGGTTCTCAACGCCCCACGACATGCCGATCCCGGCAGTCCAAGGCGAGACTCCGGCGGCGATGTCGGCATCGCTGATACCGGTGGCGCATTTACCTTCGCAGCTTTCCAGGATGCCCCAGTCACTCAGCACTACGCCGGTGAAACCAAAGCGGCCACGCAGCATCTCGGTCAACACCTGCTTGTTAAAGCCAAAGCCTACTTCTTCAATCAGCTGATCCTTGTACCACAGGTTGATCGGTTGGCCGTAATAGGGCATCACCGAGGCCACATTGGCGGCAAACGCTCCTTCGAACGGTACCAGGTGGTATTCCAGATTCTCGCCTGGGTAAACCTGCTCTTTGCCAAAGATGTTGTGTGGATCCAACCCGCCAAGCTGTGGTCCGCCACCGGCAAAGTGTTTGACCACGGTGATGACGCTGTCTTGGGTCAGGCCTTTATCACCATGCTGGAAGCCTTCGATATAGGCTTGCACCTGGCGTTTGGCGAGTTGGTTATCCTCGCCGAAAGTACCGTTGATACGGCCCCAGCGCGGTTCGGTGGCAAGGTCGGCCTGCGGTGATAACGCCATATGGATCCCAACGGCCCGGTACTCCTGACGGGCGATGTCACCAAAGGTTTTGGACAATGCCGTATCATCGATTGCCGCCAAGCCGAGCGGTTCTGGCCATTGTGAGAAGCTGCCCGCCGCGACGCTGGTGGCATTAGGATCGTTAACGAAGTGGTTGCGCGGATCGGTACTGATGGTTACCGGTATACCGAGGCGAGACTTCTCGGCCATTTCCTGCAGCGCATTGTTATCGGCGGAAATATGCTGTGGATCGCCCGCCATGCGGGTAATGAAGGTGTTGACGAAGCGTTGGTTCACATCTTCTTCGGCGGCGCTAATATCGACGCGGCCAGCACCATCGAGGCCAATGGTACCGTGCATCATGGCACCGGCTTTTTCTTCCACGTTCATGCGGGCGGTCAGATCGCGGGCGCGGGTGGCGCTATCAAGACGCCAGTCTTCATAAGGATCTAGCTGGCCGTTTTTATTCAGATCTTTAAATTTCAGCCCGTCGACGGTAAGCGTGGGAATATTTCTGCTCTCCAGCTCCGCCTGATTACTCGGAGTAATCTGGGTATCATTATTGTCACAGCCGGTCAATCCGGCGGCTAATAAACCACTGACTATAAATATCGACTTCCTTTTGATGGTCATAAAGAGTGCTCCATTTCGCGAGAGGTAAAAAGGCCGATGGGAAAAATCAGTCTGGTGGTTTAATTAAAATAGTTATATTTATTATGTAATTATGTTTTTAATCTGAATTTTACCTATTATTGCATGTTTTTTTTACAGCGTGAAATAAATCTATTTACAATTTGGGATATCCTTCACATTTTGATCTTGGATGCAGATCTTTTTACGCCTGAAATAGCGTAATAATGATTTAGGAAGAAATTTAGGCAAGTTAAGTGAAAGTAAAAATAATTGTGCTGGGTGATTTATTTATACGGGGAATAATAAAGGTCAATTACTCAGTGTTAAATATATGATTCAACGGCAGGGCGTCGCGGTTAGATCCGCTGCCTTTTGGCCCCTGCCTGGCGCTTGCTGGCAGGCGCTGAGTAACTGAGGAAGTGTTCCCAGCGCCAATTTCATTGTTCGATCCATACAAAATCAATGTTTTTCAGACAATTATGTATGGATTGTAGCAAACAACTCCCGGTGGCCAATCAGGACTCCAGCAGCCACCAACTCGCCTCGAAAGGCCGCAAAACTCCGGCCCGTGGCTGCTCTGCAGCATCCATATAGTTGCTTATCAGTGGCCGCCACAGTTCAGAAAATTCAACGCCAGCGGCATCCCATGCCAACGGTTCGCGGCTCAGGTTCGCAACTACCAGCAACCGTTGCCCATTCCAACTACGTTGATAACACCACAATGCCGGGTGAGCCGGGGCCAGATCCTGATAGTCGCCGTGAGTCAGCAGCGGATACTGCTTGCGCAGGGCGATCAGATGGCGATAAGCGTAAAATACCGAATCACGATCGGCCAATGCTGCCGTGGCATTAATCTGGGGGTAGTTCTCTGCACAGGCTATCCAAGGCGTACCGGTGGTGAAGCCTGCGTGGGGTGTCGCGTTCCACTGCATCGGTGTGCGGCCATTGTCCCGTGATTTGCTGGCCAGAATAGCCAACAGTTCGCCTTCGTTTCTTCCCTGAGCCTGCAGTTCGGCGTACATATTCAGACTTTCCACATCGCGATAGCTTCCGATCTGCTGGAAGCCTGGATTGGTCATGCCGATCTCTTCACCCTGATAGATATACGGCGTGCCCTGCATACCGTGCAGCACCATCGCCAGCATCTTGGCAGCGGTGACTCGCAGCTCGCCCTCGTCGCCAAAGCGCGAAACGATGCGTGGCTGGTCGTGATTACACCAGAACAGCGCGTTCCAGGCGCGGTTATGCATGCCTTGCTGCCAGTGGTGGAAAATCTGCTTCAACTCGACGTAATCTGGTGCGGCCAGCGTCCACTTCTGCCCGTTGGCATAGTCTACTTTCAGGTGGTGGAAGTTGAAGGTCATCGACAGCTCGGCACCGCTTTGCGCCGCATACTGCTGGCAGTGCTCCAGCGAGGTTGAAGACATCTCGCCCACGGTCATCAGGCCGCGTGGCTGAAACACGTCGCGGCTCATCTCCTGCAAAAACTCGTGAATGCGCGGGCCGTCGGTGTAGAAACGGCGGCCATCGCCCTGGTTATCACTCGGGAAGTCCTGCTGCTTGGACACCAGGTTGATTACATCAAGGCGCAGCCCATCCACGCCTTTATCTGCCCAGAACTGGCACACTTTCTTCAGCTCTTCGCGCACCGGCGGGTGTTCCCAGTTCAGGTCGGCCTGCTCGGTAGCAAACAGGTGCAGGTAATATTGGCCGCTGTCGGCGTGCCATTGCCAGGCATTACCGCCAAATTTGGAGCGCCAGTTATTGGGCAGGGCGTCACCTTCGCCATCGCGCCAGATGTAGAACTGACGCAGCGGGCTGGCAGGATCCTGCGAAGCCTTAAACCACGGATGCTCGGTGGAGGTGTGGTTAAACACCATATCCATCACGATACGGATGCTGCGCTGGTGGGCCTGTGCCACCAGGTGTTCGAAGTCGGCCATGGTGCCGTAGGCCGGATCGATGGCGCAGTAATCGGCGACGTCGTAGCCATTATCGACCTGGGGCGAGACATAGACCGGCGTCAGCCAGATGGCATCGACGCCCAGCTCCTGCAAATAGTCCAGCCGTTGAGTTACCCCTGCCAGATCGCCATAGCCGTTACCGGTGCTGTCCTGGAAGCTCTTCGGATAGATTTGATAAATAACGCCGTTCTGCCACCAGGGAATTACATTGCTCATAAAAAAATACCTTTCAGTTTAAACCGGTAACTCGCCGCGGCTGGCTTTGCGTTTGTAAACCATCATGGTCAGCAGCAGTGGGATCACTACGGCCACCAGGATGGCTACGGAGTAGATCAGCCAGAACTGCGGTTGGATAGACAGGATGCCCGGCAGGCCACCTACGCCGATGCCGTTAGCCATCACGCCGGTCAGGCCACAAATCAAGCCTGCGAAGGCGGAGCCGATCATCGCGCACAGCATAGGGAAGCGATATTTCAGGTTGATGCCGTACATGGCTGGTTCGGTCACGCCGAGATAGGCGGAGATGGCGGCCGGTACGGAAATCTCACGTTCGTTGGCCTTGCGGCTGACGATGATGATGCCCAGCACTGCCGAGGCCTGCGCGATATTAGACAGGGCAATCAACGGCCAGACTGGCGTACCGCCCATGCTTTGGATCATCTGCATATCGATTGCCAGCGTGGTCTGATGCACCCCGGTGATCACCAACGGTGCATACAGGAAGCCAAACAGTGCCGCGCCGATCGGGGCGAAACTACCGGTCATTACCCACTTCACTGCCCAAGCGACGCCATCGCCAATCATGCGACCAAACGGACCGATCAGCGTGTGAGCCAGGAACACGGCCAACAGCAGGGAAACCACCGGCACCACCACCAGATACAGATAATCCGGCACGATCTTTTTCAGACGAGTTTCGATCCAGCCCAACGCCATACCGGCGAGGATCGACGGGATCACCTGCGCCTGATAGCCCACTTTCTCAATGGTGAACCAGCCAAAGTTCCACACTTCTGGCACTTGCTGGCCGAGCAGGTAGGAGTTCATCAACTGCGGGGAGACCAGGGTGATCCCCATCACGATGCCGAGTACTGGGGTACCGCCCATCTTCTTCACCGTTGACCAACAGATAGCCACCGGTAGGAACATAAAGATGGCCTCGCCCAATAACCACAGGAAGTCATAAATGGTTTTCCAGGCAGGGTGCATCTGGGCCAGCGTTTGGCCGCCGGACATTGGGATATCGCCGATCACGTTGCGGAAACCCAGGATCAAACCGCCGCTGATCAGGGCTGGCAGCAGTGGGAAGAAGATCTCGGCGAAGTGGGAGATACCGCGTTCGAACCAGGTCATGTTCTGGCGAGCGGCCAGTTTGGCCTGTTCCTTATCGGCTTCGTTGATGCCGGTGGCTGCGATTAACGCCTGATAGTAATCACCAACTTCAGGGCCAATCACCACCTGGAACTGCCCGGCGTTGGTGAAACAGCCTTTGACCATGCGCAACTGCTCAATCTCTTTCGGCTTGGCCTTGGCGGGATCGTTAAGGACGAAACGCAGGCGGGTAATGCAGTGGCTGACGGTGGCGATATTCTCGCGGCCACCCACCAGCACGATCAGGCGATCGATGTCCTGCTGCTGAACTTTGCTCATTATGGCACCTTTGTTATCAGTGAGGCTCAGAGGTATTGATGTTTTTAAGCTTAGCCACTAGGCCGTTTTTATTAAATGGGAACGTTCCCAACTTGCGGTGAGGATCACAAAATGAACAATAAAGCCGCAAATAGCGTCAAAATGAACTCTGGCTACGATATGTAGGGGCGCAGCATGCTGCGCCTGCTATTAGGCAAGTTTGCAGGGGATAATGATTTGGCGGATGCTGAGTTCACCACTCAACTGGCCCAGCAGTTGAAGGGCCGCCTGCTGCCCTGCGGTACCATAGCCCAACTCAACGGAAAACGTCTCTGGGAACAAGAAGTTGAGCATTGGCGTATTACCGATGGCGCACACCTGGATTGGCGTAATCTGTTGCTGTTGCAGGTACTTCATCGCACCTAGCGCGATAGTATCGGAGGCGCACACCAGCGCGGTGGTTTGAGGTTCAATCACGTTGGCGGCCAGTTGGAAACCGCTCTGATAGTTCAGTTCACCCAACGCCACCAGCGGCGAGATTTTTTGCGCGCGACAGGTATCCAGATAGGCCTGATGGCGACGCATCCCGGTGGTGGCATCGGACTCCTGCACGCCAAGGTAGCTGATATGGCTGTGACCCTGCTTGCGTAAGCGCTGCATCAGCAGTTTCACGGCACCTTCATCGTCATAACAAACGGAGGAAATCCCCGGATATTCGCGGGCGACCACCACCATCTTTTCCTGCCACGGTTTGAGCATATCAGCGGTCAGGCCGGTAAAGCCGAACAGGATCACGCCGTCGACGTTGCGCTGGCGCAGTACGTTGAGGTGTTCCTCTACCAACCGGGTTTCAAACTGGCTTTCCATCACGATCGGATCGAAGCCCTGCTGATACAGCAGCGGCAACATGGTGCGCACGGCCTGATTTTCCGAAGGGGAATCCAGACGGGAAACGATAATGGCGACCACTTTGTCGCTCTGGCCGCGCATGGCACGCGCCGATTTTGACGGGGTAAAACCCTGGCTGCGGATCACCGCCTCCACCCGTTCACGGGTTTGTGGGCTTACGCTGCCTTCGTTATTCATCACGCGTGAGACGGTAGACTTGCCTACCCCGCTCAGGCGGGCGATATCCTTGATTGTCAGCCGGTTTTGCATGGTTTACTTTTCATTTAGGTTATGAGGCTTAAACTTATACCCGTCGCCTTTCAAGTTGCAGCGTTGTTACCTGTACTTACACACCCCGGTCACTTACTAAAGTAAGCTCCTGGGGATGAGTCAGTTTGTCGCCTAGCTGCAACTTGAAATTCATAGGGTATACAACATCCCACTTATGCTCGCTACCATAGCGCATTTTAACGCGCGGATCTTGGTGCGCGGCCCATAGTGTTGCAAAACGGAATGGCCGCCTTTGCCGTTCTCACTTTTTCTTTACCGGAGGTAAATCCCTGAATGGATCCTGATCCGAGCCCTGACACTACTCATTCGGTTCCCCGGTAAAACCTCTTCGCTCTGCGTTGCTGTTTTACCGGTTTAGGTAAGCAGCGGCACTTGCTCGATAGTTCGCCTCTGTTGTGATTGAAAATAATAGGATCTGTTCCGGCGGAGGATTTTTGGCGCGTCAGAAAATCAAGCCAGCGGGCCGATCCGCCGTTCACCCACTGCCGTGAGGCGCTGGGCGATGAGGTGCGAACGATGAAATTTAAATATATCCCCCGTCGGCTGCTGGGTTTGCTCAGCCGCAATTTGCCACGCCGCCTGGTGCGGCGTGATGCGCTATTGGAAAGCGTCAGTGGCTCGGCGCAAGAGCTGCCTGCCGGTTTGGCTAAACAACGCCTGGAATGTGCCGCCGCCAGCGCGATGCAACTGTATGAGCGTTTCAACAGTCACCCGGAAGGCATCACCGCGCATGAAGCAGAAACTGCCCGCGGACTGTTTGGCAGCAACACCATCGAAAACCAGCTGGCCGAAAGCTGGTGGAAGCATTTGTGGCACTGCTACAGCAACCCCTTCAACCTCCTGTTGACAGTACTGGGGCTGATTTCCTACGCCACCGAGGATCTGATCGCTGCGCTGGTGATTGGTCTGATGGTGCTGATCTCCACGCTGCTGCACTTTATTCAGGAAGCCCGCTCCAACAAGGCGGCGGATGCGCTGAAGGCGATGGTCAGTAACACCGCGACGGTGTACCGCAGTGATGCGCATACCGGTAAAAGCGAACATAGCGAACTGCCGATCTCACAGCTGGTGCCGGGCGATATCATCAAGCTGTCGGCTGGGGATATGATCCCAGCGGATCTGCGGTTGCTTTCTGCCAAGGATCTGTTTATCAGCCAGGCCGCGCTGACCGGTGAATCGCTGCCGGTAGAAAAAGTGGCGGATCCCCGTGGCCAGGTGAGCGATCCGTTGGAGTGCCAAAACCTGTGCTTCATGGGCACTAACGTCGTCAGCGGCACCGCGCTGGCCATAGTGATTGGTACTGGCAGCGAAACCTACTTCGGCCAGTTGGCGCAGCGGGTAACCAGCCAGGATGAGCAGCCCAACGCCTTCCAGGCCGGTATCAGCAAAGTAAGCTGGCTATTGATCCGCTTCATGTTGGTGATGACGCCAATCGTGTTGCTCATTAACGGCTTCACTAAAGGCGACTGGTGGGAAGCGGCACTGTTTGCGCTCTCGGTGGCGGTGGGGCTGACGCCGGAAATGCTGCCGATGATCGTCACCTCTACCCTGGCGAAAGGGGCGGTCAAGCTGTCGCGCCAGAAGGTGATCGTCAAACGTCTGGACGCGATCCAGAACTTTGGCGCGATGGATATTCTGTGCACCGATAAAACCGGCACGCTGACTCAGGACAAAATTGTGCTGGAGCGCCATACCGATGTGTTTGGAGCCAACAGCGAGCGGGTGCTGCGTTACGCCTGGCTGAACAGCTTCTACCAGACCGGACTGAAAAACCTGCTGGATGTGGCGGTGCTGACCTGTGCCGACGAAAGCCAACAGCCGGACGCGTTGCAGCATTACCGCAAAGTGGACGAGATCCCGTTCGATTTCGAACGCCGCCGCATGTCAGTGGTGGTTGCGAAAGAGGCGCAATACCATGAGCTGATCTGCAAGGGCGCGCTGGAAGAGATGCTGTCGATCTGTAGCCATGTGCGTCAGGAAGATGAGGTGATCCCGCTCAGCGAAGCGCTGCTGGCGCGCATCCGCCGTGTTACCGACGAGCTCAACCAGCAAGGGCTGCGCGTGGTGGCGGTGGCCAACAAGATCCTGCCAGCGACGGATCATGAGTATGGCGTGGCGGATGAATCGGATCTGATCCTCGAAGGCTATATCGCCTTCCTCGATCCGCCGAAGGAGAGCACCGCACCGGCGTTGGCTGCGCTGAAAAAGAATGGCGTAACCGTCAAGATCCTCACCGGCGACAACGAACTGGTCGCCGGTAAGGTGTGTAAGGACGTGGGTCTGGATGCGGAGCATATCCTGCGTGGCAGCGAGATCGAACTGATGGATGACGCCACGCTGGTCGCGGCGGCGGCGCGTACTACGGTGTTTGCCAAGCTGACGCCGCTGCACAAGGAACGCATCGTCCAACTGCTGCGTAAGCAGGGCCACGTAGTGGGCTTTATGGGTGACGGTATCAACGATGCCCCGGCGCTGCGCGCGGCGGATATTGGTATTTCGGTAGATTCTGCGGTGGATATCGCCAAGGAAGCGGCGGATATCATCCTGTTGGAAAAAAGCCTGATGGTGCTGGAGCAGGGGGTGATAGAGGGCCGCCGCACGTTTGCCAACATGCTGAAATACATCAAGATGACCGCCAGCTCCAACTTCGGTAACGTCTTCAGTGTGCTGATCGCCAGTGCCTTTTTACCTTTTCTACCGATGTTACCGCTGCATCTGTTGATCCAGAACCTGCTGTACGATATTTCACAGATTGCCATTCCGTTCGATAACGTCGATGACGATCAGATCACCAAGCCACAGCGTTGGAACTCTGGCGATCTGGGCCGCTTTATGGTGTTCTTCGGGCCGATAAGCTCGATCTTTGACGTGCTGACCTTTGCCCTGATGTGGTACGTGTTCCAGGCCAATACGCCGGAAATGCAGACGCTGTTCCAGTCCGGCTGGTTTGTGGAAGGGCTGCTGTCGCAGACGCTGATCGTCCATATGATCCGTACGCGCAAGATCCCGTTTATTCAGAGCCGTCCATCTTGGCCGCTGTGTGTGATGACGCTGGCGGTGATCGCCATCGGTATCGGCCTGACCTTCTCGCCGCTGGCGGGCTTCCTGCAACTGCAGGCGTTGCCGCTGGGCTACTTCCCGTGGCTGGTGCTGATCCTCGCTGGTTACATGGTGCTGACCCAGTGCGTGAAAGGGTGGTTTGTACGCCGGTATGGCTGGCAGTAAATTTGCTGATGGTCCCCTCACCCTAACCCTCTCCCACAGGGAGAGGGGACCGACCGAGTACGCCATCTGTTGCAGAAAATTACCTGATTACGGCACTAACTAGTTCCCTTTTGCAGTGAAGTAGTTAGATCACGATATTTCATGACAACGCCGAGCCATCTCCCTCTCCCCACAGGGAGAGGGGACCGACCGAGTACGCCATCTGTTGCAGAAAATTACCTGATCACGGTACTAACTAGCTTCCTTTTGCGGCGAAATAGCTTGATCGCGGTACTTGACTGCAATGCTGAACTAGCTTCCTTTTGCGTTGAAGTAGATTGATCGCGGACGTGATGACAACGCCAAACCAGCTCCCTCTCCCCGTGGGAGAGGGTTGGGGTGAGGGGCATCTCCAGAGCCAATCTGTGATCCATCGCACCGTTTTGCCCCTGCGGTTGGACATCTCTCCCCAGCTCAGTCTTTATCTACTTCCTTGGCTAGATTGATTTTTTCCTCTGAGGAATTTCCGATGCACAAACCCTTCAGTTATACGCTACTGGCTTCTTCGCTGTTATTTTCCCTGAATGCACTAGCCCAACCGGCTGGCGATCTGCCGCTGATGCCCTGGCCACAGCAGGTTGAGTTAGCTCAGCCGCAAGGCAAGCTGGTGCTGGATTATCGCTTATCGTTCAACGTTCAGGGCGATGACTTGAGCGAAGCGCAGGCTCGCTGGCGCGATCGCCTGGAACGGCAAACCGGTTGGACGCTGGCCCCACAGAGCGAGAAAAACCAGGCGGCAACGATCAACATCATCATCAAACATCAGGTTGCAGCTCAGCCGCTACCGGACAGCGACGAGAGTTACCAGCTCAAGGTGACGCCGCAGGGCGCGACGCTGACGGCCAACACCCGCTTCGGTGCGCTACGCGGCATGGAAACGCTGCTGCAATTGGTGCAGACCGACGGCGAAAACACCTTTATGCCGTTGGTGAATATTACCGACGTCCCACGCTTCCCTTGGCGTGGGGTACTGCTGGATTCGGCGCGCCATTTTTTGCCGGTCGAGGATATT
Source organism: Serratia sp. 3ACOL1 (assembly GCF_003668775.1). Classification (NCBI taxonomy): domain Bacteria; kingdom Pseudomonadati; phylum Pseudomonadota; class Gammaproteobacteria; order Enterobacterales; family Yersiniaceae; genus Serratia; species Serratia sp. 3ACOL1. The sequence continues at coordinate 5,127,620 of NZ_CP033055.1, forward strand.
CTGCGCCAGCTCGATGGCATGGCGGCCGCTAAACTCAACGTATTCCACTGGCATCTGACCGACGATCAGGGCTGGCGCTTTGCTTCCGAGCACTATCCAAAGTTACAGCAACTGGCCAGTGACGGTCATTTCTACACCCGTGAACAGATGCAGCAGGTAGTCGCCTACGCTACGGCGCGTGGCATTCGGGTAGTGCCCGAAATCGACCTGCCGGGCCATGCTTCTACCATTGCCGTGGCGTATCCTGAGCTGCTTAGTGCACCAGGGCCGTATCAAATGGAACGCCATTGGGGCGTCCACAAGCCGACGCTCGATCCTTCGAATGACAAGGTTTATCAGTTTGTCGATAGCATCATCGGCGAACTGGTGGCTATCTTCCCCGATCCTTACTTGCATATCGGCGGGGATGAGGTGGATGCCACCCAGTGGAAAGAGTCCAAAACCATCCAGGCGTTTATGCAGCAGAACCAGCTGGCAGATGCCCATGCGCTGCAGGCTTTCTTCAACCAGAAGCTGGAAAAGATCCTCGAACAACATCAGCGCCGCATGGTGGGTTGGGATGAGATTTACCATCCGACCTTGCCGCGCACCATTGTGATCCAATCCTGGCGTGGGCCAGATTCTTTGGGGGCCAGCGCCCAGGATGGCTATCAAGGCATCCTCTCTACCGGTTTCTATCTCGATCAGCCGCACAGCACCGCCTATCACTATCGCAATGAAATTTTGCCGCAGCCGCTGGGGGTAAATACCAACGTGCAGGTGGATGAGCAGGCGCAGAGCTGGCAATTCAGCATGCCGCGTTTCAAGGGGAGCCCGGTAGAAGGCACCTTCACGCTGATCGAAGGCAAGCAGGGATGGCGTGGCTTTATCGATTTCAAAGACAAATCGCGCCGTGCAGTGCGGGATATCGAGTGGCGTACGCCAGAACAGGTGACCTTCCGCATTGATACCTGGATGGGTGACACGCGCCCGGTATTCACCTTGCAACAAGATCAACTGAGCGGTTATACGCTGGTGGGCAACGTGCGCTACCCAACCAGTGGCAGTAAATTGACGGCGATCCCGGCGGGCGTGATGCCGGTGGTACCGGATGAGCAGCATCAGGCCAATATTCTGGGGGGCGAAGCCGCCTTCTGGGCGGAAAACATCCGCGCACCGGTGCTCGATCTCAAGCTGTGGCCAAGAACCTTTGCCGTGGCGGAGCGTATGTGGTCAGCCAAGGATGTGACCAATGAGGACAATATGTACCAACGCCTGGCGGCGATAGATGCCTGGTCGGTGGTGTCTGTCGGCCTGCAACAGCACGCCGAAACGGCGCGTGAGTTTACCCGTTTGGCTAACAGCGTGGATATCACTCCATTGCAGGTCTTGGCCGAAGCGGTGGAGCCGGGGCAGTATTACACCCGTCAGCACCTGAAGTTCAAGGCAGGTAATTACCACCAGTTTGAGCCGTTGAACCGCTTTGCCGATGCCATCCCACCGGAAAGTTCGGCAGTGCGCGATCTCGATAAGCAAGTGGCGTTGCTGCTCAAAGACAAGAACCATCGCGCAGCGGCAGAGGCGATCCGTGAACGTCTACAACGCTGGCAACGTAACGGTGCACCGGTGAAGCAGGTGATAGCCGGTAACGTGGTGATGAAGGACTTGGCGCCGGTGGTACAGGATGTCAGCGCGTTGGCCGATCTGGGCTTGATGCTGTTGGAACGCTATCAGCAAGGGAAGCCTTTGAGTAACGCGGAGGCGGAACAGGCCCAGCAACAGCTGGACGCGGCAGCACAGATCCGGGATGAAGTGGTGATTGCGGCGGTGTACCCGCTGGAAACGCTGTTGCGCGCAGTTGCGGTGCGCTAACCGGGCAGGGGATGGCGTGGTTAAGACTGCGCCAACCAGCTATCCCAGATGGGCACCGGCTGTAGCTGCTCCAGCAGAAAATCGATAAAGGCACGTACCTTGGGGTTGCTGTAGCGGCTGGGGAAATACAGGGCATACAGGCCGTGGGTCGGGTGGGTCAGTGTGCCGTCCAGCGCTAGCGGAACCAAGGCGCCTTGCTCAATTAAATCGCCCAACAGGTAGGTTGGCAGATAGGCAATGCCTTGATTTTCCAGCACCGATTTCAGCAACACCAGGCTGCTGTTGGCCTGGATCGGGGTGCGTGTCTTCAAGTGGTGGGCGACGCCCTGCTCATCAATAGTCTTCCATACCGGGGTCAAACCAGGGTAAATCAGGCACTGATGATGGCTTAAATCCTGAATGGAATGCGGCGTACCGTACTTTTCGAGATATTTTGGGCTGGCGCAATAGGCCCAATTCACCGTGGCTAATTTACGCATTGCGTAATTAACAGGCGGTTCCGAAGAAATGCGCAATGCGATATCAAAGTTGGTTTCATTAAGATTAACAAAGTTGTCATTAAGGTTAATATATAAATCAACATCAGGACAACGCTCACGAAAATGATTCGCCAACGTTGCCAAATGGGAATAACCAAAAGCCATCGAGCAGGTGATCCGTAATTCACCGTTGGGGTGATTATAGTAACCGGCGGTGGTGTTGAGTGATTCATTAAAATCAAGCAACAGTTGCGTTGCACGATTGTATAAGTATTGTCCAGGTTCGGTGAGCGTAAAGCTGCGTGTGGTTCTCTTTATTAAGGTGGTGCCCAACTGACTTTCCAGCTGCGCCAGGCTCTTGCTGACCGCCGAGGGTGAGACGTTCAGGTGTGCGGCAGCCTCCGACAGCCCACCACATTCCACAATCTTGACCAGAACTTCCAGTTGCTTTAACGACGCTGGGCTGCTCATTTTTTCCTTTAATTCACGAGTGATTTCTTTAAACGGTACGAATGCGCTATTACATCGCTGGAAACAAGATGCCATTATTAATCGCAGAATACGCTGTACTGTACCAGATCACAACCAAACACCAAGGGGGTGACCTGTCTCACACAAGTCACATACTATTGTTGAGAAAAATAAAAAAGTGACATAAGTCACATGAACAAAAAAGATAATAATAAGGAACTGAATATGTGGAAACGTCTAGAACCCTACAAGTCATCTTTTATTCTGTTATTTGCCTTAACGCTCGGGGGATCGTCGGTATATACGCCCCCGATATTGCGTTGAAATTACAGGCAATCGGTAAGATATTCCTCAATCTGCTGTTTATGATCATCGTACCGTTGGTCAGTGTCAGCGTGATGTCCTCGATCGCCGGCATGACCGACCTGAAAAAGCTCGGGCGCATCATGGGGGTGATTTTTACCGTTTCCATTGTGATGGCGCTGATACCTGCGGCCGGTATCGTCGGCCTGGCCACCTTATTCAACCCTGCGCAGGGCGTCACCATTGAACTGGCGGAGAAGTTTAATGCCGGTGGTGGGGGCATGGATTTTGTCAGCATGGTGACCACCAACGACTTCGTCGGGCTGCTGTCCAAATCCAACATTCTGGCGCTGATTATCATGTCCGTGATTGCCGGCATCGCCATCGGCCAGTCGGGTGAGCAGGGCAAGCGGGTGTCAAACTCGCTCAACGATCTCAACACCATCATCATGAAGATTGTCTCTATCATCATGAAGGGCGCGCCAGTCGGGCTGGGCTGCTATTTTGCCTCCACCATGGCCAGCCAAGACTCGCAGTTGCTGGTCACCTTTGCCAGAGCCATCGGTCTGTTCTTTGCCGCGACGCTGCTGTACTACGTTTTTGGTTCCATCTTCTACTCCTGGATTGGCGGCGGCGTGCCTGCGATACGTGCCTTCTGGCGTAACGCCATCGAGCCTTCGGCCACCGCATTGGGCACCTGCTCCTCTCTGGGCACCTTGCCTGCCAATATCCGCGCGGCCAAAGCGATGGGGATTAATCCGGAAATCGTGGACATCTCCCTGCCGCTGCTGGTAAACCTGAATAAGGGCGGCGTGGCGATGATTGCGGCCCTGAAGATCGTGTTTATCTTCGCGGTACTGGGGTTGGACTTCACGATGGAGACCTTCTTCCTGACGATGCTGATTTCCGTGCTGTCGGCAATTATCGTCGGTGGCGTTCCCGGCGGGGCTTTCCTGGGCGAGATCTTCATTGTCACCACGTTGGGGCTGCCGTTGGAAACTATCCCGATGCTGGTGGTGCTGGGCACTATAACCGACGCTCCGGCCACGCTGATCAACGTGATCCACGATCTGAACGCCGCACAAATTGTTGAGCGCTTTGCGGGCAAAAAGCCGCAGCCGGTCTCTGAAAACGCAAGTCTTACGGATGTAGCAGAAAAAATCGCGTAAGGGCCGCTACATAGCCCTCTTATTTTTGATTAACGATAAAAGTAGGCAAATTGTTATGACATCTAAAAAGATAGAAACCGCCCTGGTCACCGCTGGCCGTAAGCCTCGATTCACTCAAGGATCGGTCAACCCGGTGATCCAACGCGCCTCTTCCTTAACTTTCGATACGGTGAAGGCCAAAAAGTTTGCCACTGCCAACCGTGCCAAAGGGGAGTTATTCTACGGGCGTCGCGGCACCCTGACGCATTTCTCATTCCAGGATGCGATGGCAGAACTGGAAGGCGGGGTAGGCTGTTCGCTTTACCCTTGCGGGGCCGCCGCCGTCACCAATGCTATCCTGGCGTTTGTTGCCAGTGGCGACCATATCCTGATGACAGGGGCCGCCTATGAGCCGACGCAGGATTTCTGCAACAAGATCCTGAGCAAGCTGGGCGTGGCAACCACCTATTACGATCCGCTGATCGGTGCCGGGATTGCCGAGCTGATCAAGCCTAATACCAAAGTGCTGTTCCTGGAGTCCCCAAGCTCTATCACCATGGAAGTTCAGGACGTACCGGCGATGGTGAAGGCTGCTCGTGCGGTGAATCCAGAGATTGTCATCATGATTGATAACACCTGGGCGGCGGGCATTCTGTTCAAGGCTCTGGATTTTGATGTGGATATCTCTATTCAGGCTGGAACCAAATATATCATCGGCCATTCCGACGCGATGCTGGGTACCGCCGTGTCGAACGCACGATGCTGGGACCAACTGCGTGAGAATTCCTACTTGATGGGGCAAATGGCCGATGCGGATACCGCCTATAATGGCAGCCGTGGCCTGAGAACATTGGGTGTCCGCCTCAAGCAACATGAGATCAGCAGCATTGCCATTGCCCAATGGTTGGCGGCGCGGCCAGAGGTGGAGCGGGTTAACCATCCGGCGCTGCCTTCTTGTAAAGGGCATGAATTCTTCCAGCGGGATTTCAGCGGCAGCTGCGGGCTATTCTCTTTTGTGCTGAAGGCACGGCTGACCAATGAGCAGGTTGCCCACTATCTGGACCATTTTGAGCACTTCAGCATGGCCTATTCATGGGGCGGGTTTGAATCGCTGATCCTGGCCAACCAGCCGGAAGAATTGAACGAAATCCGCCCGGCGGCCAAGGTGGACTTTACCGGCACGTTAGTGCGCGTTCATATTGGTTTTGAGAACATTGACGACCTGATCGCCGATCTGGAGGCGGGCTTTGCGCGTCTGAAGTGACCCATCACCCTAACCCTCTCCCACAGGGAGAGGGGACCTACCGTGCCACCGATTGGGCTTTGTGTCCGACTAGCGACAGCTCTGAACGAGCCACAATTTGACTCCCACACTCGACTACAACATCGATCTGGCTCCCTCTCCTTGTGAAGGGGACGGAACATGTCACAGATTGACTCCTACACCTGACAACAGCACTGAACTGGCTCCCTCTCCTTGGGGGAGAGGGTTGGGGTGAGGGAGAACGCATCTTGGTAAAACCAGAACATTTGGCGAGCTTGTAGAACCCATCTAACTCGTGGCTTTGAACGAGAGTGATTTTGCGGATGAATGTTTCAGATTGATGATGACGAAAAAACAAACGGCCAGCAAAGGCTGGCCGTATTCGATCGCACCGGGTTGCCGATTAACGGCGAACGGCGATGGCTTCGATCTCGATTTTCACGTCTTTTGGCAAACGTGCTACTTCAACGCAAGAACGCGCTGGGAACGAGGCGTTGTGCTCGGTGAAGAACGCTTCATAGGCCGCGTTAACGGTAGCGAAATCGTTGAGATCTTTGACGAAAACGGTGGTTTTAACGATGTCGCCCACTTTCAGGCCTGCGGCTTCCACGATCGCCTTCACGTTGGCCAATGACTGACGCGCTTGATCGGCAACATCATCGGGTACGGCACCGGTTTTTGGATCGACCGGGATCTGGCCGGAAGTGATGATCATGCTGCCCAGGTCAACGCCCTGCACGTAAGGACCAATGGCGGCTGGCGCGAGTTCAGTGCTGATATTACGTGACATTTTTTCTCCTGATATCCTGTTGTTGTTCAAACGGCGAGTCGACCCGCCGTAAACTCACATGGACGCAGCATGCAGCGCCCTACGACGCACCATTATAAAGGGTACCCGCCAGATTAACAGCGGCATACCCTGGTAAAACGGAGGATTTTAGTCGGTCTGTAACACCACCTGATGATCGAACTCTTTCTCGCAGTAACGGCACTTGAGGTGCACTTCCCCTGCATGGGATTTGACGCTGAAACTGGATGCCACCGGTTCGCTGCGGCTGATGCAGTTGCTGTTCGGGCAGGTCAGCACGCCGTCGATATGATCCGGTAGGCTGAGCGTCAGTTTGCGCACCACTTCATAGTTATCGATACGGTTGACCGTAGCCTTGGGCGCGTACATCGCCAACTGGTTGGCCTGCTGCTCGGTCAGGAAGGTGTTCTCGATCTTGATCAAATCCTTGCGGCCCAGCTCTTTGGAGGGCAGGTTCAGGCCGATGGTGATGCGCTGATCGGTGGCGGTCAGTTTGAACAGCGAGAGCAGCTTAAAGCCGATTTGCGCCGGAATATGGTCGATCACCGTGCCGCACTTGATCGCTTCAACCTGGAGTTTGTTATCGTGAGTCATGACGGTTCCCCCTTAAAGAGCCAAATCTGCGTTTAAAACCAGTGCCAACAGCGCCTGACGGGCGTAAATACCGTTGCCTGCCTGTTGGAAATAGTGGGCATACGGTGTCTTGTCCACCTCAATGGCAATCTCATCGATGCGCGGCAGCGGATGTAGCACTTTCATGTTGTCACGGGCACCGGCCAGATCGGAAGCCCGCAGGATGAACTGCGCCTTCACGTTGGCGTATTCGGACGGGTCCAGGCGCTCTTTCTGCACGCGGGTCATATACAGAATATCCAGTTCCGGCACCACTTCTTCAATGCTGTTGTGGCGGCTGTAAGAGATGCCTTTTTCGTCCAGCATCTTCAGGATATAGCTCGGCATCGCCAGGGCATCTGGTGCGATGAAGAAGAAGTGGTTCCCTTCGTATTTTGCCAGTGCCTGGGTGAGTGAGTGCACGGTGCGGCCATATTTCAGGTCGCCGACCATGGCGATATTGATATTGCTCAGGCGACCCTGGGTTTCCTGGATGGTGAACAGATCCAGCAGCGTTTGGGTCGGGTGCTGGTTCGAGCCGTCACCGGCATTCAACACCGGGATACCGCCAGAGAATTCAGCGGCCAGACGGGAGGCGCCTTCCTGCGGATGACGCATTACGATGGCATCAACATAGGTGCTGATCACCGAGATGGTATCGGCCAGCGTTTCGCCCTTTTTGCCGAGGGAGGTGTTGCTGCTGTCGGAGAAGCCGACCACCGAAGCCCCCAGGCGCTGGATGGCGGTCTCAAACGACAGGCGGGTACGCGTAGACGCTTCAAAGAAGCAACTGGCGATCACCAGGTGTTTGAGCAGCTCCGGCTGCGGGTTAGCTTTCAGGCTGGCGGCGGTGCTGAGCACCAGCTCCAGATCTTCACGGCTGAGATCGTTAATAGAGATGATGTTCTTGCGATACAGCGGATTGGCCATGTTCACTCTCCTCGACTCGTGCCCTTGGCGCGGGGCTTTTCAATGTAATAGCAATGCTTTGGACAAAAAAAAGCCCCTCAACGAGGGGCTTTAAATGATGGTTCATGCAACAGGGGAAATAACGGCAGTTGCCCGCCGATTGGCTGGCGGTTTTGTCGAGTGTGGCGAACAAAACAAAGGTCGTTTTTCATGCTTTCTCCTGGCAAATTGTCGCGCATTATACTCGCGCTTTTTTTCTCTGCAAGGGTAAAAACACCACTTTTTGCGATTTCGCAATCGATTGGCTTGGAGATTACCGCTGCGAGTAGAACTCGGTGTCTGGTTGTTTGAGCATGTTGCCGGTAGCGCTTAATCCCGCATATGCTCACCGGCCTGTAAGGCATCCCGGTCGTAATGCTGCACGATGTGGCCGTTCTCCATCAGGGCGGCGCGTTCGGACATATGGGCGATCACGTCACCGTCGTGGCTGACCAGCAGATAGGTCATGCCATGCTCGCGTTTCAGGTGGTTGAGCAGGTTGAGGATCTCCGCCTGCACCGACATATCCAGTGCCGAGGTGGGTTCATCCAATAGCAGAAGCTTAGGCCGCAGCAGCAAGGCACGGGCGATAGCGACGCGCTGGCGCTGGCCGCCGGAAAGCTGGTGGGGATAACGCTGTGCCGTGGCCGCGCTCAGCCCTACCTGCCTCAAGGCTTCGTCAATCCGCGCCGTAATGTGTTTTTCACCGTGGATCTTTAACGGTTCACCCAGCGTACGGGTAATCTGGTGCTGCGGGTGCAGCGAAGCGTAAGGATCTTGAAACACCATCTGCACGTCGCGGCGTAACTGGCCGGTGAAGCGTTGCAGTGGTTGCAAGGTCTGACCGAGCAACCGTATTTCGCCACGCCATTCACGTTGCAAACCGGCCAGCACGCGCAGCACGGTGGACTTGCCACAGCCGGAAGCGCCAATCAGGCTGAAGGTTTCCCCCGCCTCAACGGCAAAGCTCACTGACTCCACGGCGATCTTATGGCCGTTGCCCTGCGGGAAGCTGACCTGCAAATTTTCAATTTCAATCAGCGCCATGTTCACTCCGGGTAAAATCGATGCTGCGATCCAGCACCGGCAGATCCTGGCCGTAGGTGCTGGCATTAGGACGGCAGGCCCACAGCGTGCGGGTGTAAGGATGGGTCGCTAGCGGCAGGTTGGCCGCGATCCCCTGATCCACCAGTTTTCCCTGATACATCACCAACACCCGATCGCAACGCTCGGCCACCAGCGGCAGATCGTGGCTGATCAGCAACAGCCCCATGTTACGGCGCGTGGTTTGTTCGACGATCAGATCGAGGATCTGATTACGCAATCTGGCATCCAGCGCCGAGGTTGGCTCATCGGCAATCAGCAGTTGCGGATCGTTGACCAGCGCAATCGCCAACATCGCGCGTTGCCCCATACCGCCGGAAAGCTGGCCGGGGTAGCTGTGATACAGGCTCTCCGGTAAGCCGACGGCGGCCAGTGAGTTCAGCACCCGCTCATGGCGATCGGCCCGGGTCAGTGCGTTATGCAGCACCAGGGATTCTTCAATCTGCTTACCAATGCTGCGCACTGGATTCAATGCGTAGCGCGGATCTTGCAGCACCATGGCAATTTTGGCGCCGCGTACCTCGTTCCATTGGCGTGGCTGAAGCTTCAGTAAATTGGTCTCACGATAGTGCAGCTTATCGGCGGTGACGATGCCCGGCTTACGCACCAGCCCCATCAGGGCGCGGGCGGTCATGGATTTGCCAGAGCCGGATTCCCCCACCAGCGCCACTTTCTCCCGGCCAATGCTGAAAGAAAGGCTATCCACCACTTTGTGGCCGTTAAATTCGATACTCAGGTTCTGTGCTGCCAGCAGTGGTTCAGTCATGATGCGGATCCAGTAAGTCGCGCAGGCCGTCGCCCAGCAGGTTAAACGCCAGGCTGCTGATCAGGATCGCGCAGCCAGGGATCGCGGCGATCCACCACTGATCGAAGATCACTTGCATCCCGTCGGCTACCATCGATCCCCATTCCGCCATCGGCGGTCGGGCACCCAGCCCCAAGAATCCCAGACCGGCAGCGGCCAGAATAATCCCCGCCAGATCCAAAGCCAGGCGAACGACGGCAGAGGGTAGGCACATGGGCAGAATATGGCCCCACAGCAGGCGCGGCCCCTGAATGCCCATCATCTCGGCGGCGGCCAGGTAGTCGCTTTTACGCAGCAGTTGGATCTCGGCTCTGGCCTGGCGGGCATAGGCGGGCCAGGTGGTGAGTGCTAACGCCAGCGCGCCATTAACCAGCCCAGGGCCGAGCATCGCCACAAAGGCGAAGGCCAGGATCAGCCGTGGCATCGACATGACCACGTCGGTAAAGCGCATCAGCACTCGCTCCAGCCAGCCGCCGTAATAGCCGGATAGTACACCAATCAGCAGGCCGAGCGGCAGGGTGATGGCCGTGACCAGCAGCACCAGCCCAAGGGTTGGCCGGGTGCCGTAGATCAGGCGTGAAAGCACGTCGCGGCCATAGCTGTCGGTGCCAAGCCAGTGGCCAGCCCCCGGCGGTAATAAGCGGTTGGCGGCGTTTTGCCAGTTGGGATCAACAGGTGCCAACCAAGGCGCGAACAGCGCTATCAACACCAGTAACAGCAGAATGGTGGCTCCGCAGGTGGCGGAAGGCGAACGTTTAAGTAGCGTCATGGTCATTGGCGCGCCCTCGGATCGAGCAAGCGCACCAGCAGGTCGGTGAGATTGTTGATAATTACAAAGCACAGGCCGATCAGCAGCGTGCCGCCCATAATGGCGGTGGTGTCCCCGGCAAATAGCGCAGTGGTCAGATAGCGGCCAATGCCTGGCCAGGAGAACACGGTTTCGGTCAGAACCGCCCCCTCCAGCATGCTGGTATAAGCTAGGGCGATCACCGTCAGCAGGGTACCGCTGATATTGGGCAGTACGTGGCGGAACATGATGCGCATCTCGCTGGCCCCTTTGGCGCGCGCCAGGGTGATGTACTCTTTATTCAGTTCGCTCAGGCAGGCGGAACGAGTCAGGCGGGTAATGCTGGCTAACGAATAATAAGCCAGCAGGCAGACCGGCAGCACCAGATGTGCCAACGCATTGCGCACGGCTCCTGCATCGCCGGAAAGCCAGGTATCAATCAGCGCGAAGCCGGTTTTGGCCTCCACGGTGTATTGGTAGATATCGTCTAACCGCCCCGGCCCGGCGCTCCACTGTAGCTTGGCGTAGAACAGCAACAGCATCAGCAGCCCCAGCCAGAAGATGGGTACCGAGTTACCGAGCAGGGTAATAAAACGTACGCCGATATCCAGCTTGCTGCCGGCAAAACGCGCACACAAGACGCCTGCCAGCACGCCGAGCGGGGCACCAATCACCAACGACAGCGTGGCCAATTCCAACGTGGCCGGGAAGGCATGCAGCAAATCCAGCAACACTGGCTGGCCGGTGGCGCTGGCGGTGCCGAGATCGCCATGGGCCAGTCGCTCCAGATAGTGCCAGAACTGCACCGGCAAAGAGCGATCCAGGCCAAGCTGCTGTTTTACCTGCTCATAGGTGGCAGCGCTGGCGTGATCGCCGACGATCTGCAACACGCGATCTACTGGCGACAGCGCAGACAGTAAGAAGGTGATCAACAACAGGCCGAACAGGGTCAGCGCCAGCGTGAGTAGCCCCTGCGCCAATCTCCAAAGACGACGCCGGGAACTACTTACCGGCGTGGATTTTATTGCTACCGACATGACAATCCTGATTATTTGCTAACGCGATCGTAATAGACCATATCCGCATTCAGGCCCTGTTGATAGCCTTTGACGTTATCGCGCAGCACCACCTGCGTTTTGGCCTGATCGATAAACACATACGGCGAGCTACGCTGTAATTCCTGCTGCATGGCGGTATAGAGCGCGGTGCGTTTGGCTGGATCGGCCTCTGCGACTGCTGCCAGCGTTTGTTTGCTCAACTCAGGGATCTGCCAACTGTTCAGCCCGGCTACCGTGCTGCTTTTGTCATCGTTATAGGCGAAGGCGCTGGCGTTAGAGTGCGCATCGAAGTAATCCGGGATCCATAGGCGGATCGCTGCCTGATGCTGCTTGGCGCGTACGCGGGCATAGACCTGGCTACCGGCGGCAGGCAACAGATCGAGCTTCACGCCACCTTGGGCAAAGCTGGCCTGTAGCGACTGAGCTATGGTGATAAACGGCGGTTTGTTTTCCACGTCCAGCGTCAGGCTGGCGTTGGTGATCCCGGCTTTTTCCAGGATCGCCTTGGCTTTGGCCGGATCGAAGCTGAACGGGTTATCTTCCAGCGCCCCCGGCAGGCCGACCGGCAGGAAGCTTTGATGGACGAAGTATTGCCCTTTCAGCAGATCTTTGGTGATGCCCTGATAATCCACCAGATAGCGGGCCGCCTCCCAGAAGGCCGGGTTCTTCAGCAGCGGGTTGGCGGTATTACCGGTGTTGAACACCAGATAGTTTTGCTCGGCGGAAGGGATTTCCAGCACCTTCACACCCGCCTGGCTTTTCAGCGCGGCGGTTTGATCTGGGCCGAGTTCACGCGCCACGTCGGCATCCCCTTGCTGGATCAGCAGGCGGCGCGCGCTTGGGTCTGGCACGTTCTTGATGATGATGTTGCTCAGCAGTGGCTTATCGCCCGGTGAGGTTGGGTTGGCGTCCAGCACGATCGCCTGATGCGGCTGGTAAACCCGCATCTTGAACGGGCCGCTGCCCGCAGAGTGCATCTTCAACCAGGCATTGCCAAAGTCATCACTCTTCACGTTGGGCTGCACGGCTTTACTGTCGACGATTGAGGCGATCGGCGTCGAGAGGATATTCAGGGCAACCGCCGGGCTGACGTCTGCCGTCCAGCTTAGTTGCACGGTATGGTCGTCGATCTTTTTCAACTGCTGTTCGATATTGTCCGGCTGCCAGCCGAGCACGTTGAGGATAAACGCCGGTGACTTGTTCATCTTTACCGCGCGGGTATAAGAGAAAATCACGTCGTCGGCGGTCAGCGGGTTACCGGAGGAAAACGCTGCCTGTGGGCGCAGCTTGACCGTCAGGGTCTTGGCGGCGGCATCATCCTGCCAGCTTTCCGCCAGTACCGGGATCACCTTGGCCGGATTATCACGATCGGCCTGCACCAGACGCTGATAGAGGCTGGGCACGGTCTGAATGCTGGAAAGCTCATTGGCCTCCGCCGGATCCAGGCTGACAATATCATCCAGTGACTGCACCACCACCAGCGTATTCGGCGGCGTGGCGGCCAGTGCAGTGGTGGAGAGGGCGGCAAGAATAAACAGCGGCAAGACTTTGGCTTTCATAGACGTTTTCCCTTAAATGTGCCGGTAAACCAGAACGGAGAAGAGGTTGTTCTCATTAGTTTTTTACGGCATTTCCGCCGCCAGAATGCCACGGTAGAACGTTGGTAAAAAACAGGCAAAGGCCAATAAGTTATTAACAATAACGAAAAAGACTATAGAGCCAGAAGGGGGGATTAACCAGAATAAACGAGACTGCTGACAAACCCTCACCGGGCTTACAATGTAGGGGCGCTGCATGCTGCGCCCGTCTTGATAATCAATGGGTTAGAAAATACTGGTATAGGTAGATCCCGACCAATTCAGCAATATTGCCACTTTGTCAGCAATCTGAACCCTTCTATAAGAAGGGTTTTTGGAGAGAGCGATTTACAGGGTTTTGCTCAGCGTGGCGACCATCACTGCCTTGATAGTGTGCAGGCGGTTCTCTGCCTGATCAAACACGATGCTGTGCTCCGACTCGAACACCTCGTTGGTCACTTCCATACCGCCGTGCATACCATACTGCTCGGCCATCTGTTTACCCAACGTGGTTTGATCGTCATGGAATGCTGGCAGGCAGTGCAGGAACTTCACCTGTGGGTTGCCGGTCAGTTTCACCATCGCCATATTCACCTGATACGGCCTGAGCAGGGCAATCCGCTCCTGCCAGACTTCTTTGGCTTCTCCCATCGAGACCCAAACGTCGGTATACAGGAAATCGGCACCTTGCACGCCTTCGGCAATATCTTCCGTCAGGGTGATTTTACCGCCGGTCTGCTGTGCCAGCGCCTGGCATTCTGCAACCAGCTCGGCTTGCGGCCAACAGGCCTTCGGCGCGACCAACCGCAGGTCCATGCCCACCAGCGCGGCGGCTTCCAACAGGGTGTTGCCCATATTGTTACGTGCATCGCCAATGTAGGCGAATTTCACCTCGCTCAACGCTTTCCCCGGCAGGTGTTCACGCACGGTGAGCAGATCTGCCAGCAACTGAGTTGGGTGGAACTCATTGGTCAGGCCATTCCAGACTGGCACGCCAGCGTGTTCTGCCAAGGTTTCCACCAGGCACTGGCCAAAACCGCGATATTGAATACCGTCGTACATCCGGCCCAGCACGCGGGCGGTGTCTTTCATCGACTCTTTGTGGCCGATCTGGCTGCCGCTTGGGCCAAGGTAGGTCACCTGAGCGCCCTGATCGAATGCGGCAACTTCGAAAGAGCATCGGGTACGGGTGGAGTCTTTTTCGAAGATGAGCGCAATGTTCTTGCCTTGCAGATGGCGGGTTTCCTGGCCTTGCTTTTTGGCCTGCTTCAAATCGGCGGCCAACTGCAGCAAAGACTGGATCTCACTGGGGGTAAAATCCATTAATCTCAAAAAGTGACGACTGTAGAACGGGTTCATCTGGCTCATCTCCGTAAATCCCTATCGTTTTGATTGAATTTAAATTCACTTTATATGTATGAATATTCAATTTCAACCCCGAAGCAGAAATCTTTCACGTTTATCGTGGCAGCGGTGACAGCGGTGTGTGAAAATAGAAGTAACGAAGCCCATTTTATTGAGGATAGAGGCATGGCAAACCGCGAATTGCTGGAAGAACAACGTGAAGAAACCCGCCTGATCATCGAAGAACTGCTGGAAGACGGCAGCGATCCGGATGCGCTCTACACTATCGAGCACCATTTCTCTGCCGAAAAGTTTGAAGTTTTGGAGCAGGCCGCCGTGGAAGCCTTCAAGCTGGGCTACGAAGTGACCGATGCCGAAGAGCTGGAAGTGGAAGATGGCTCCATGGTGATGTGCTGTGACGTGATCAGCGAAGTTGCGCTGAATGCCGAGCTGATCGACAGCCAGGTAGAACAACTGGTGGCACTGGCAGAAAAATGCGGTGTCAATTACGACGGTTGGGGCACCTACTATGAAGATCCGAACGGTGAAGAAGGCGACGACGAAGAAGAAGACGGCGACTTTATCGATGAAGACGACGACGGCAAACGTCATTAATTAAATCCTGCGGGCTGGCGCAAGCTGGCCCCTGATAGAACCCGATGAAATACCAATCTCTGTTATCCCCGATTTTAAACTTCCTGCACTGTGAAACCCCGGATGGATGGATCGAAGCGGCCCATCGCCCGGAAAACCTGCCACTGTTGCTGACCGACCACCTGGTATGCGAGCTGAAAGCGGCGCAGACCGGCATGTGGCTGATCCGCCGCTATGTGGCCGATAAAGAGAGTGGCGATGCCCTGTTGGCGCTGCTGAGGCCCTATGAGGCGTTTGTGCACGAGGCGCAGGAAGTACCAGAAGAGCTGTTCCGTCAGAGCGCGTTTACCAGGAAGATCCTACCGAAGAATGGCTCGGCCTATGGCCAGGATCTGGTCGACAAAATGGTGTTGTTGATCAAAGAAGAGCTGCATCACTTCTCGCAGGTGCTGGAGATCATGCAGGCTCGACAGATCCCTTATAGAAAGATCACCGCCAGCCGCTATGCCAAAAGCGTGATCCGCGAGGTGCGCACTCACGATCCGGCCACTCTGATCGATAAGCTGATCTGCGGCGCGTATATCGAGGCCCGCTCCTGCGAACGCTTCGCCAAGCTGGCCCCGTTCCTGGACGATGAGCTGAACCGGTTTTACGTCTCGCTGCTGCGTTCTGAAGCCCGCCATTACCAGGATTACCTGACGCTGGCAGAGCAGATTGCCGGCGGCGATATCAGCGAACGCGTGGCGTTTTTTGGCCAGTTGGAGGCGGAACTGATCCGTTCACCGGACACCGAGTTCCGCTTCCACAGCGGCGTGCCGGTGGCGTGAGGGGATTACAGCATTTCCCCTAATATCAAATCCACCGCCTTCTCGGCCAGCATAATGGTTGGGGCATTGGTGTTGCCGCTGGTGACCTGCGGCATCACCGAACAGTCGACCACCCGCAGGCGTTCAAAGCCATGCACTCGTAGCTGCAAGTCGGTCACCGAGTCCTCCGTATTTTGCCCCATACGGCAACTGCCCACCGGGTGATAGACGGTCTTGCAGAAGTTACGCACAAACTCCTCCATCTGCGCCTCATCGTTCACCCACGCCGGTTGTGGCATCAGCAGATCTTTAATCAGCGGCTTGAGAGAGGTGGTTTCCAGGAAGCGCAGGCCAAATTTCACCGCGCGAATGCTGCCCGCCAGATCGTCTGGATGACCAAGGTAGTTGGCCTGGAGCTTGACCGGATCGGCAGGGTTGCGGCTACGTAGCTGCACCTGACCACGCGCTTTGGGTTGCAGATAGCCGACCTTGAGCGACATGCCGTGGATCGCCGGTAGCGGTTCGCCGGGCACGTCGTCCCAACTGTCCAGTATCGGCAGGAAATGCACCTGTACGTCTGGCCTGCCATTGCCCAGGGAGTCTGCAAAGGCGGCACCCTCCAGTACGTTAGAGGTCAAGACGCCGCTGCGAAACGCCAGCCACTCGGCACCGTGGCGCAGCGCCTGCAAGCCCCGATCGGCACCGAACAGGCTGACAGGTTCACGGGTGCTGACGTTAATCGACATATGCAGGTGATCGTGGAAGTTTTTGCCCACCGGCAGATCGGCCAGCGGCGTAATACCCAACTGCTCCAGATGTTCGCGCGGACCAATGCCGGACAGCATCAGGATCTTCGGTGAGCCAATCGCCCCGGCGCTGAGGATCACTTCCTGGCTGGCGTGGGCGACGATCTCATTGCCACCGTTCAGGCTGTAGACCACTCCAGTTGCCACGTTGTTTTCGAACGTGACGCGATGCACCAGCGCGTTGAGTTTCACCACTAGCCGCGAGTTATCGCGCACGGCTTGCAGATAGGTGCGGGAGGTGCTGGCGCGTTCTCCATTGTGGGTGGTGGTTTGGTAGAACCCTACGCCGTGTTGGCTAGCGCCATTAAAGTCGTTGCGATAGGGCAGGTCCAACTCCTGGCCCGCGCGGATAAATGCCATGCTGAGTGGATGGCGATAACGGTTCTCGCTGACGGGCAACAACCCTTCGGTGCCGTGATATTCATCCGCCAGGCTTTCATTGGCTTCTGCGCGTTTAAAATAGGGCAGTACGTCCTGATAGCTCCAGCCGGTACAGCCATACTGTTGCGCCCAGCCGTCGTAATCCTGCGGTTGGCCACGCAGATAGATCATCCCGTTGACCGAGCTACTGCCACCCAGCACCTTGCCCTGGGCGATTTGCATGCGGCGGTTATTGGCGTGCGGCTCTGGCTCGGTTTCATACGGCCAGCTTTTTTTGGCGATGATCTTGGCGACCCCGGCGGGCATTTTGATAAACAGATTATTGTCGTCGCCACCGGCTTCCAGCAGCAGGATGCGGGCCTGAGTACGGCGGATGAGTTGGGCTGCCAGCACGCAACCCGCCGAGCCTGCGCCAACAATGATGTAATCGAAGTTATTTTCTGACATGACCGTTCCCTGTGCGTGATGGTTGGAGACTGTCATGGCAGAGTAACTCAGAGGAAGGGGAGGTCAATTTACGATCGTTAATTTATTAATGAATATCACAATAAATTTACATTACAGAACTGAGCATCAGTTTAACTGTTTGAAATATAAAATTACAGTGCGAATTTTTGAATAATGTTGATGTTAATAATTTTTGTGTGAGTGATGTGTTCTCTCCCTCACCCCAACCCTCTCCCCAAGGAGAGGGAGCCGATAGGCGCAGTTGTCAGGTAAAGAAGTTAATTGGTAACAGGGGGATATCGAGGGTGTATACCGTAATTAAATTGTGGCACATTCGGTCCCCTCTCCCTGTGGGAGAGGGTTAGGGTGAGGTGCCATTGCGGCGGTTAAAGCGTCTTCAGCATGGTGACTTCGCAGTCGCCGTGGCCGGTATTGCCCATGGCACAGTCGATATGCTCAAAACCAAGATGTTCATACAGACCGATCGCCTGCTGCAACGTGGCGGTCGTTTCCAGATAACAACGGCCGAACCCCTGCTGGCGGGCAAACTCCAGCGCCTGCAGCGCCAGGCGTTTTGCCAAACCTTTGCCACGCAGCACCGGCAGGAAATACATTTTCTGTAATTCGCAAACGTCGATCTCACCGCCCTGCAGCGGCGCAACGCCACCACCACCGGCAATCTGACCGTCTATCTCCACCACCCAGTAGGCACTGCGCGGTTGGCTATAGAGTTGGTATAAAGCGTCCAGATTGGGATCGGAAACGGTATAGCCTTTATCCGCCGTCAGGCCATGCTCGGCGGAGACTTCGCGAATGACGTGAGCAATAGCGGCATTATCGTCGGCCGTGATTGGGCGCACCAGAAGGCGCACTGGGGTGGCTGTTGTCATGTTTACACTCACCATCAAAGGGAACCTGAGGGGACCCGGAATTTCGTTGTTATTACGGAATGCACCGCATCAATAATACTTTGTAATAACACTTAAGCCTGGCTCTTGGCAATGCCGATAAAAAAACAGCGGGGAAAAATCACCCGCTGTTTTTGATCGGTAGTTTGCAGAATTACAGTGCGGCGATAGTCGCCTGCTGTTCCTGTAGCTTCAGTTTGCCTTCTTTGCAGGCTGCCAGACGCTCACGCTCTTTGGCCACCACCGCTTCCGGTGCGCGAGCCACAAAGCCTTCGTTGGACAGCTTGCCTTCGATAGACGCAATCTCACCATCCAGCTTGCCCATCTCTTTCGACAGGCGCGCGATTTCCGCATCCTTGTCGATAAAGCCTGCCATCGGGATCAGCAGTTCGGCACCGTCGACCAGCTTGGTGACTGAAACCGGGCCTTTCTCGCCTGCAGGCAGCAGGGTGATCGAGCTCAGGCGCGCCAGGCGTTCGATAAAGCTCTGGTTTTCCTGCACACGACGTTGGGCATCACCGTTGGCGTTACGCAGCAGCACTTCCAGCTGTTTGCTTGGCGCAATGTTCATCTCGGCACGGATGTTACGCACCGCGATGATCGCCTGCTTGATCCACTCCAGATCGTTCAATGCCTGCTGGTCTTCCAGCGCGGCGTCGAAGGCCGGGAACGGCTGCAGCATGATGGTGTCTGCGGTTTCACCGGTCAGAGGCTTGACGCGCTGCCAGATGGTTTCGGTGATAAATGGAATGATTGGGTGCGCCAGGCGCAGCAACGCTTCCAGCACGGTGATCAGCGTATTACGTGTGCCACGCTGTTCCGCTTCGCTGCCGTTGATCACGACCGGTTTGGTCAATTCCAGATACCAGTCGCAGAACTGGTTCCAGGTGAATTCGTACAGGATGCTCGCTGCGATATCGAAGCGATAGGTGTCCAGCGCCTCACGGTAGGCTTTCACCGTGCGGTTGAATTCTGCCAGGATCCAGCGATCGGCCAAGGAGAGCTGCATTTCGCCACCGTTGAAGCCGCAGTCGTGCGCTTCGGTGTTCATCAGTACAAAGCGGCTGGCGTTCCACAGCTTGTTACAGAAGTTGCGGTAGCCTTCCAGGCGCTTCATATCCCAGTTGATGTCACGGCCGGTGGAGGCCAGTGCTGCCAGGGTAAAGCGCAGGGCGTCGGTGCCGTGCGGTTCGATGCCGTTCGGGAACTGCTTCTCGGTGCGCTTGCGGATTTTCTCTGCCAGCTGCGGCTGCATCATGTTGCCGGTACGTTTTTCCAGCAGGTCTTCCAGCGAGATACCGTCAACCATATCCAGCGGATCGATGACGTTACCCTTCGACTTGGACATCTTCTGCCCTTCGTCGTCGCGGATCAGGCCGGTCATGTATACGGTTTTGAACGGAACCTGTGGTTTGCCGTTTTCATCTTTGACGAAGTGCATGGTCAGCATGATCATGCGGGCAATCCAGAAGAAGATGATGTCGAAGCCGCTGACCAGCACACTGGTCGGGTGGAAGGTCTTCAGATCCGGGGTCTGCTCTGGCCAACCCAAGGTCGAGAAGGTCCACAGGCCGGAGGAGAACCAGGTATCCAGCACGTCTTCGTCCTGATTCAGTGCCACGTCGGCACCCAGGTTGTTTTCGCGGCGCACTTCTTCTTCGGTGCGGCCAACGTAGACTTTGCCTTCGGCGTCGTACCAGGCCGGGATGCGGTGACCCCACCACAGCTGACGGGAGATACACCAGTCCTGGATATCGCGCATCCAGCTGAAGTACATGTTTTCGTACTGCTTAGGCACGAACTGGATCTCACCTTGCTCAACCGCTTCAACCGCGACTTTCGCCAGCGGTGCGGTACGCACGTACCATTGGTCGGTCAGCATTGGCTCGATAACCACGCCGCCACGGTCGCCGTAAGGTACGGTCAGATCGTGAGGTTTGATCTCTTCCAGCAGGCCGAGTTCGTCAAAGGCGGCAACCACGGCTTTACGAGCAGCGAAACGCTCCAGGCCACGGAACTGCGCTGGCAGCTCGCCGCTGTAGGCGGTGCTGGCTTCGCCCAGGGTGTCGAACACCTCGGCCACTTCGAGGATGTCACCGTCGAAGCTCAGGATGTTGATCATCGGCAGGCCGTGACGCTTACCCACCTCATAGTCGTTGAAGTCGTGCGCCGGGGTGATTTTCACGCAGCCGGTGCCTTTCTCCATATCGGCGTGCTCGTCACCCACGATGCGGATGCGGCGGCCCACCAATGGCAGAATGATCTCTTTGCCAATCAGATCCTTGTAGCGTGGATCTTCCGGGTTTACCGCTACGCCGGTATCACCCAGCACGGTTTCCGGACGGGTGGTGGCAACCACCAGGTAGTCTTTGCCTTCCGCCGTTTTTGCCCCATCGGCCAGAGGATAGCGCAGGTGCCACATGGAACCTTTGGACTCGCGGTTTTCCACTTCCAGATCGGAGATGGCGGTGCGCAGTTTTGGATCCCAGTTCACCAGGCGTTTGCCACGGTAGATCAGGTCTTCTTTGTACAGGCGGACAAACACTTCTTTCACCGCGTTGGACAGGCCTTCATCCATGGTGAAGCGCTCGCGCTCCCAATCCACGGAGTTGCCCAGACGGCGCATCTGGCGGGTGATGGTGCCGCCGGACTCGTCCTTCCACTGCCAGATTTTATCGATGAACGCATCGCGGCCATAATCATGGCGAGTTTTATTTTCTTCTGCGGCGATCTTGCGCTCAACCACCATCTGGGTCGCGATACCGGCATGGTCGGTACCGGCTTGCCACAGGGTATTTTTACCCTGCATGCGCTGGTAGCGGGTCATGGTGTCCATGATGGTCTGCTGGAACGCGTGGCCCATATGCAGGCTGCCGGTAACGTTCGGCGGCGGGATCATGATGCAGAAACTTTCCTGGCTGGTATCGCCATTCGGTTTGAAATAGCCCTGGCTTTCCCAGTGATCGTACAGCTTCTGTTCGATCTGGGTTGGGTCATAGGCGGTATCGAGATCGGTGTTGGTCTTTTCCATTTTTATTTCAAGGTTCAGTTAGTTGGCGGCGTGGCCGTGGTCAAATGGAAGCCGACGCTGCGATAGGCTTTGTAACGTTCGCGCGCCAACTGTTTCAAGGTGTCTTCGTAAGGGACGAAGTCTACCACTTCATGGAAAGCAGTAGCAAAATCTGCAAACTGCGGCAGCAGGGCGATCAGCAGATCGCGCGGGGCATTGCCGCGTTTACCTGGCCAGCACAGCTCGACCGGGGCGCCAAAGTTTGGCCCTTCGCCTGCGAGATTATGCGGCACAAATTGGTGTGGCTCACGTTGCCACAGGGCTTCGTCAAGCCGCTGGGCCTGCTCCTGGCTTTCACAGGCGATCAGCACCCGCTTGCCAGCGCGCCATCTTTCGGCGGCAACGGCACAGGCCACAGCCTCGTGTGCACTGAGCGCACCAGCGGGTTCTGCGTGTTCAAGAAGGTAGAACGTTGCCTGTTTCATGATTCAATTCACCGTGGCCAAAAAATGTAAGGGCACAGCGTGCTGTGCCCTCGGTGATTATACCTGAATTACCGCGCGGATTTAATCGTCGCCGTTTAGACCAGCACGATTGAGCAGGAACTGCGCCAGCAGGGCTACCGGGCGGCCAGTGGCTCCTTTGGCCTTGCCGGAGCGCCAGGCGGTACCGGCGATGTCCAGGTGCGCCCAGCTGTACTTGCGGGTAAAGCGTGAAAGGAAGCACGCGGCGGTGATGGCACCACCTGGGCGGCCGCCGATGTTGGCCATATCCGCAAAGTTGGAATCCAACTGCTCGTAATACTCATCGCTCATCGGCAAGCGCCACGCACGGTCACCCGATTGCTCGGAAGCGCCGATCAGTTCGTGAGCCAGCGGGTTGTGGTTCGACATCAGGCCGGTGATGTGGTGGCCCAGTGCGATCACACAGGCACCGGTCAGGGTGGCGATATCAATCACCAGCTCTGGCTCGAAGCGTTCCACATAGGTGAGGGTATCGCATAGCACCAGGCGGCCTTCGGCGTCGGTGTTCAGCACTTCTACCGTCTGGCCCGACATGGTGGTCAACACATCGCCTGGGCGATAGGCACGTCCGCCCGGCATGTTTTCACAGCCAGCCAGCACGCCGATCACGTTCAGCGGCAGGTTGAGCTCCGCCACCACACGCATGACGCCGTACACGGTTGCCGCACCGCACATGTCGTATTTCATCTCGTCCATGCCGTCGGCCGGTTTGATCGAGATGCCGCCGGAGTCGAAGGTCAGCCCTTTGCCTACCAGCACGATCGGCTTAGCGTCCGGGTTAGGATTTCCCTTATATTCCATCACCGACATCAGCGATTCATTTTGCGAACCGGCACCGACCGCCAGATAGGCGTTCATCCCCAGCTCTTTCATCTGCTGTTCGCCGATGACGCGGGTGGTGATGTGGGTGCTGAAGGCGTCTGCCAACTGACGTGCCTGTGAGGCCAGATAACCGGCGTTACAGATGTTTGGTGGCATATTGCCGAGATCTTTGGCGGCCTTGATGCCGGAAGCCACGGCCAGGCCGTGCTGGATGGCACGTTCACCGCTGGTCAGTTCGCGGCGGGTTGGCACGTTGAACACCATTTTACGCAGCGGGCGACGTGGCTCCACCTTGTTGCTCTTCAACTGATCGAAGGTGTAGAGCGTTTCTTTGGCAGTTTCTACCGCCTGGCGCACCTTCCAGTAAGTATTGCGGCCTTTGACGTGCAGCTCGGTCAGGAAGCAGACGGCCTCCATGGAACCGGTGTCGTTAAGGGTATTGATGGTTTTCTGGATCACCTGCTTGTACTGGCGTTCATCGAGCTCGCGCTCTTTGCCACAGCCAATCAGCAGGATGCGTTCGGAGAGAATGTTCGGCACATGGTGCAGCAGTAACGTCTGCCCGACTTTGCCTTCCAGTTCGCCCCGGCGCAGTAGTGCGCTGATATAACCATCACTGATTTTGTCGAGCTGTTCTGCGATAGGTGACAGGCGGCGTGGTTCGAAAACACCTACTACAATACAGGCGCTGCGCTGTTTTTCCGGGCTACCGCTTTTTACACTGAACTCCATGCACTCTCCTGAATCTTAAAGACAACGGCGAAAGCTACGGCTAGAATGACCTACTCCGCCAAGATCTTCCGTCATTGAGTTAACTAACTAGGTTAACCTGAACGGCGTAAACGTTCTGTTTTGGCTACTATAGGTCTGTTCCTATAGGATGACCAAACAGCTTGATGTTCTAATACTATTTTAGCTGTGAAGGTTGCCACATGATGAGAAAAAATGGCGGATTAGCGATGAAACTATCGATTTTCCTGCAAAAAGACAAGTTTTCACAGGCGTAATAAGCGTGATCATCATTAGATATCTGGTACGGGAAACGCTGAAGAGCCAAATTGCCATCCTGTTTATCCTGCTTCTGATCTTCTTTTGTCAGAACCTGGTCAGGGTGTTAGGTGATGCGGTAGACGGCAATATCCCGACAAATTTAGTCTTATCCCTGCTTGCATTGGGTGTGCCGAAGATGGCGCAGCTAATCTTGCCCTTAAGCCTGTTTCTTGGCCTCTTGATGACGCTTGGTCGGTTGTATACTGAAAGCGAAATCACCGTTATGCACGCCTGCGGTCTGGGGAAACGGACCCTGATCATTGCCGCTATGGTGTTGGCGATCTTTACCTCGGCGGTGGCTGCGGTAAACGTCTTCTGGGTCGGGCCATGGGCGGCCAGCCATCAGGACGAAGTGATTGCCGAAGCCAAAGCCAACCCCAGCATTGCCGGGCTGGCTGAAGGGCAGTTCCAGCCCTCACAGGATGGTAACGCCGTGCTGTTTGTCGGTAGCGTAAAGGGCAACACCTTCAACGACGTGTTCCTGGCGCAGCTACGCCCGAACGGTAACCAACGCCCTTCGGTGGTGGTGGCCGAGCATGGAATGATCAATCAGGGCCGCGATGGATCGCAGGTTGTCACGCTGGACAAAGGCACCCGGTTTGAAGGCACCGCGCTGCTGCGTGATTTCCGCATTACCGACTTCACCGACTATAAAGCGGTTATCGGCCATCAGTCGGTCACTATCGATAATACCCAGTCCGAGCAGATGTCGATGCGCACACTGTGGGAATCGAATGAACCGGATGCGCGCGCCGAATTCCACTGGCGTCTGACGCTGGTCGTTTCTGTGGTGCTGATGGCGCTGCTGGTGGTGCCGCTTAGCGTGGTCAACCCGCGCCAAGGCCGTGTGTTGAGCATGTTGCCAGCGATGCTGCTGTATCTGATCTTCTTCCTGTTGCAGACCTCGCTGCGTTCCAATGCCGGTAAGGGCAAGCTGGATCCGCTGGTGTGGATGTGGCTGGTGAACCTGGCGTACTTCGCGATTGCTCTGGCACTTAACCTGTGGGATACCGTGCCGATGCGCAAACTGCGTGCACGCCTGAGAGGAGCGGCCTGATGTTTGGTGTACTGGACCGTTATATCGGTAAAACGATTTTCAACACCATCATGATGACGCTGTTCATGCTGGTTTCGCTTTCCGGCATCATCAAGTTCGTCGATCAACTGCGTAAAGTCGGGCAGGGTGAATACTCGGCATTTGGCGCGGGGGTGTATACCCTGCTCAGCGTACCAAAGGATATTGAGATCTTCTTCCCGATGGCGGCGTTGCTAGGGGCATTGCTCGGTTTGGGCACCTTGGCTACGCGTAGCGAACTGGTGGTGATGCAGGCTTCTGGCTTCACCCGGCTGCAGATTGCCGGTTCGGTGATGAAAACCGCTATTCCGCTGGTCTTGCTGACAATGGCAATCGGCGAATGGGTGGCACCGCAGGGCGAACAGATGGCGCGTAACTATCGTGCGCAGCAGATGTATGGTGGCTCGCTGCTCTCTACCAAGAGCGGCCTGTGGGCGAAGGACGGCAATGACTTTATCTACATCGAACGGGTGGCGGGTGAAAAAGAGCTGGCTGGCGTCAACATTTACCACTTCAACGATCAGCGTCGGTTAGAGACGGTCCGCTATGCCGGTACCGCAGATTTTGAAGATGGCGCGTGGCAGCTTTCGCAGGTGGATACCTCCGATTTGACCAATCCGAATCAGGTCACCAGTACCCAGACGCTAACCGGGGTGTGGAAAACCAACCTGACGCCGGACAAGCTGGGCGTGGTGGCGTTGGATCCGGACTCGCTTTCCATCAGCGGCTTGCACAACTATGTGAAGTACCTCAAGCAGAGTGGCCAGGAGGCTAGCCGTTACCAGCTGAATATGTGGAGCAAGATCTTCTCGCCGCTGTCGGTGGCGGTGATGATGCTGATGGCGCTGTCGTTTATCTTTGGCCCGCTGCGTAGCGTGCCAATGGGCGTGCGAGTGGTGATC
The DNA here is from genome assembly GCF_003668775.1 of Serratia sp. 3ACOL1. NCBI lineage: Bacteria > Pseudomonadati > Pseudomonadota > Gammaproteobacteria > Enterobacterales > Yersiniaceae > Serratia > Serratia sp. 3ACOL1. The sequence continues at coordinate 5,153,504 of NZ_CP033055.1, forward strand.
GGTATCAGCTTCGGCTTCCTGTTCTACGTGCTGGATCAGATCTTCGGCCCGCTGAGCATGGTGTACAGCATGCCGCCAATTCTGGGTGCCCTGTTGCCAAGCTTGCTGTTCCTGTTAATTAGCCTTGTGCTGCTGCTGAAGCGGAAATAGCTGGCTGTTCCCCTCACCCTAACCCTCTCCCAAAAGGAGAGGGGACTGACCGTGCTATAACTTGGCTACGGCATTCGTCCTCAGAATCTCTTCTGTTAGAGAGCAACCTCTGCATCTGAACACAACTCCTGAATGGCACCCTCTTCCAAAGGGAGAAGGACCGACCAAGTTCGTTGATTGCTTTGCGTACTACCGTGCCTTTCTTGTTCTTACTCCCTTCTTTCCGAAGCTGCACGGGCTAACTACGCACTCAGGACTGGCTCCCTCTCCTTTTTGGGGAGAGGGTTGGGGTGAGGGGAGGCAGATTGGTGCGAGCTTGAAGGGAGATTTCCCCAGCCAACAAAAAAGCGCAACGTTGCCGCTGCGCCTTATCTGGTAGAGCCTGAAAGCTTACATCTGCGAGAAGATGTTCATAATGACGCCACCGCTGATGATCAGCGCCATGGCGAAGATGGCAGGGAGATCCGGTTTCTGCTTGTAGAGCAGCATGGAAACGAAGGTCACCCCGACGATGCCAAAGCCGCACCACAGCGAGTAGGCGACGCCCACCGGGATAAACCCCATCGCCTTGGTCAGGGCAAAATAGCACAGGCAGTAAGCGCTAATCACCAGCACCGAAGGCCCCAGCTTTTTAAAGTTGTTGGTTTTTTTAATCATCGAGGTCCCGGTGATTTCTGAACCGATCGACAGAGCCAGCCACAAGAAGCCAATATTAAACATAGTTGATACCCTTATTCTTCGGAGGAGCCCATTTTGGAGAAGAGGTTCATGATCACGATGCCGCTGGCAATCACGATCATGCCGATAATGGCTGGCATATCAGGGTGCTGGCCGTAAAACACCATGCCCAGGCTTGAGACCAGTAAAATCCCGGTGCCTGACCAGGTGGCGTAAGCCAGGCCGACAGGAATGTATTTCACTGCGTTGGATAATGAGTAATAACAAACGCAATACAACACGACGATCAAGCCGAGTAATAACGTCTTGGTGGTACCTTCGCTGTTATCAAACATTTTTAAGGTAGAGGTGGCCGAGGTCTCGGAGAAGATGACCAATAACATCCATACCCATGCTTTTGCCTTGGTAGACATAGAGTTCGCTCCTGATAAATAATTATTGATATAAAGTAAAATTTTGAAGTTTGGTTATTTTTTTCCTCGGCTATATTCCAATGCCAAATCGGTCAGCTTGGCTCCCGGTGGTGAACGACCATTGAGCCGCTTGAGTTCGCTAAGCGTTACATAGGCTTGTGGCGGCGCTGCCAACGGCTCCGTAGCTGCGGGCTGGGCCGATAACATCCGATCCAACGTACAGAGCTCAATGCCTTGTGCCGCCAGCTTCGGCAGATAATCTGCCTGGGGGGCGTTTTCCCCTGCGCGGCTCAGGCCTTTCAGCTGATTTAATTCGCTGGTCGGGTTGCAGTTATAATCCAGTGCCATTATTGGCCTGCCGCTCATGCGAGCCAGATGAATAAACCGGGCAGCGTCAGACTGTAATAAACCGTTGGCCACTTCCGCCGCCGTCGCGAAATCGAGAAAAGGGATTAATACTCGCGCAATACTATCCAGCGCGCCGGTTTGGCTGATTTCCGCCAGCGAAGTTATTGGCCCAAGTTGGCTCCAATCTGTTTCTGCGTGAAACTGCCGGGCATTATCGCTAAACAGGATCACCGGCGAGAACGCCTGGCAGTGCTGCAAGCGCGCGCGAATAATCTCGTGGTAGCCATCCGCTGCGGTTAACAGCACCAACGCCCGTGGCCGCATCCGTAAGAGCACTTCATTGACCAACTTGTCGATGACTTCACGCTGCATCATATTTGCCGCCTTAGGGAACGATAACCACGTTGTCACCGGAAGCCAGCCCGGCGGCGTTGGCTTCATCGGTATCAATGTGCAGTTCCAGCGCAAAGCTGGCTTTGATCCGCACGATGACTTCGTCAAAGATCAGCCCACGCACCCCTGCCGCTTTCACCCGCACCTTCTGCCCGTTCTGCACGCCCAGTCTGGCGGCATCCTGCGGATTCATATGGATATGGCGCTGGGCACAAATCACCTGTGAATGCAGCGAAACGTAGCCCGCCGGGCCAGCCAGCATGGCGTCACCGGAGGCGTTCAGATTACCGGATTCGCGTACCGGAGCCTTCAGCCCCAGGGTAAAGCAGTCCGCCTTGGAGATTTCCAACTGAGTGCAATCACGTGCTGGCCCCAACACCCGCACCTTGGAGAGCGAGCCTTTCGGGCCGACGATCATCACGCACTCTTTCGCGGCGAACTGCCCAGGCTGGCGTAGCTCTTTGCATGGCGTCAGCTGATAACCGGCACCAAACAGCGTTTCAATATCCTGCTGCGACAGATGGACATGCCGGTTTGAAACCCCAACCGGGATGGCGATGCCGGTGGGAGAAGAATAGTTCTCTGCCAGGTTATGGCGGATCCTTTCCAGTAACGACTCATTAAACATACTGTTATTCCTACCCGATCTCAGAAGCTGTACGGTTATTTAGACTCTTTCTTGCCGCCGGTGCGGGCGGGCTTGTTGTCGGCAACAGGGGCTTCGACTACCGGTGCTGCGGCCTCTGCCTGCGGGGCGGCCACCTCTGCTACTGGCGCAGGCGTTTCTTGCTGTACTTTGGTCGCTGGCGACGTAAGCTCCTTGCCTTTCAGCCCGGTCAGCAGCGCGACAACCTGTTTTTCCGGGCGGGCAATCACCAACTGGCCTTTGATAAACGCCGGTTGTTTGATCACTGCCACACCGCTGTCGATGGCGGTTTTCACCGCGCTGATTTCCCCGGCAAAGAACACGCTAACCAGGCCGGAACCAATCTTCTTGTATCCCAGCACCGTTACCGCAGCGGATTTACAGGCCGCATCGGCCGCGTGGATCGCGGCGGTCAGGCCATAGGTTTCAATCACTCCCAGGCTTAAGTTCATCTCAATCTCCTTAGTGCCTTACCAGGCGGATATCAAAGTCAAAGCGCTGGAAAAAAGCCGCCAGTTGGTCCAGTTCTTCATTGCTGTAACTTGGGTCGTCTTTGACCGGATAGATCATGTCGAGCCGCTGGTATTTGTTTTTACCCAGTTGGTGATAAGGCAAAACGTCGATGCGGCTGATATTGCCTTTGCGTGCCAGGGCCATGACATAGTCAATGGCACCGGTGATGGCATCATAAGAATCGTTATAGCCGCGTACCAAAGGCATGCGCACCACGATATGGCTGCCCAGTTCCACCAGGCGCTCCAGGTTTCTTTTTACGCCTTCGTTGCCGACGCCAAACAACGCTTTATGCCGTGCGCTATCGATATGCTTGATATCGAACAGGAACATATCGGTGCAGGTCGCCAGCTTTTCATAATTGGCTAAAGTGGTGGTGCCATTGGTTTCGATGGCGGTGTTGATCATCTGTTTTTTGCATTCGGTCAGCAGCGCGGCCGCAAAGTCGGTTTGCAGGCTCAGCTCGCCACCGCCCAGGGTGACGCCACCGCCAGAGGCATGATAGAAATCGACGTCCTGCAGGATGATATCCATCAACTCCTGCACCGTGACGTCCTTACCCATGATGTCCAGCGCGCCAGAGATGCAGACCTCTTCGCACTTGCGGCAACCGATGCAGTCTATGTTGCGATCGAGATGGTGCTTGAGATCGCCTTGTGCATTCTGGATCTGGGAGTGGATCCCCACCGGGCAGACGCTGACACATTGCCCACAGTCAACGCACTTATCATGTGAATACATCACCTGGAAATTGCTGGTGAGCCCCTCGGGGTTGGCGCACCAGGCGCAGAGGATGTTACAACCTTTGAAAAAAATCAGGGTGCGAATACCGTCTCCGTCATAGATCGAGTATTTCTGGATATTGAAAATCCGACCCTTTTTCTCCAGTGTGTTATCCATACTATTTTCCCCTTTCTTCGAAGGCTGATGGGATAAGACATCCTTGTCTTATCCAAGGCTAAAGTCAGAACTTCTCAATAACGGTACGGCTGATGATTTCGTCCTGCACTTCTTTGCATAGCTCGACGAAGTAGGCGCTGTAACCGGCCACACGGACGATCAGGTCGCGATATTTCTCTGGCTCCACCTGCGCCTGTTTCAGCACTTCGTTATCCACGTAGCTGAACTGCATCTGGCCGTTGCCCAGAATGGACGCGGTACGCAGCAGGGTGATCAGTCCGTTCTTGCCTTCCGGGGTATCGAGCAGCCCTTTGAGGAACTTGAAGTTGTGCACCATGCCGATGTTCATGGTTTCCACGTTCATCTTGCTGACGGACTTGATGATGGCGGTTGGGCCCTGTTTGTCTGCGCCCTGCGTCGGGCTGATCCCGTCGGAGAGTGGCATCCAGGCCAAGCGGCCGTTTGGCGTTGCGGCGGTCAGTTCACCGATCGGCGTGTTGTTGGAAATCGACAGGGTGCCGTGGCTCAGCGTGGAGTAGAGCATCTTGTACTTGCGGCACTCGCGCTCGGTCCACTCGGTGATGTCCAGCGCGTACTGATCGACCGTGTCATCGTCATTGCCGTACTTCGGCGCATTCAGACAGTCGCGGCGCAGCTGTTCAAAGCCTTCAAAGTTGGCCAGCAGCGCGTCACGGATCTGCTCCAGGGTGTATTTGCCATCCTGATACACCAGCTTGCGGATCGCGGCCATGGAGTCGACATAGGTCGCCAGGCCGGAGAAGATCAGCCCTGGGCCGTGGTTGATCACCGCGCCACCGGCGGCCACGTCTTTACCCTGTTCCATACAGCCTTCCACCAGCAGCGACATCAGCGGTTTTGGTGCTACATCGCGGTGCACACGCTGGCTGATCACGGTACCGATAGCCGACAGTTTGACGATGTGCGCGATCTGCGCCTTCACCGCATTGTCGAACTCTTCGTAGGTTTTCAGGGTGCTCAGCTCACCGGTATCCAAGCCTTGATAGCTGTCGAACAGCACCATGCGGCCACGGTTGAGCACGAACTCGATGGCGATCGGCCACTGGGTATAACCGGTGGAGGTCCACTGATAGATGCGGCCGGATTTTTGCGGCTCTACGCAGCCCATCAGGCAGTAGTCGCGCGCATCTTCAAAGTCAAAGCCCTTGCGCAGCATCATCTTGATGTGGGAATCATCAAAGTGGCAGGCCGGGAAGCCCATACCCGCTTTCACCACGTCAACGATCTTCTCCATGTACTTCTGCGGTGACTGGTTATGGATACGGCAGGCCAGCGACGGCTGGTACACTTTGACGAAGCGCACGGCGTCCATGATCAGATAGGTCAGGTCGTTACAGGCATCACCGCCACTGCGTTTCTGCCCGCCGATGGTCAGGTTGATAAACGGCTGGTAACCGGCGAAGTACTTGGCGCCCAGTTCGCTGGACATCCACATCAGTTCGGCACACTTGATGATGAAGGCCTGCAACAGTTCCAACGCCTGTTCCTGCGTCAGGCGGCCAGATTCGATATCGGCCTGGTACATCGGGTAGCAATACTGATCCAGACGGCCCAGCGACAGCCCGGTCTGGTTTTCTTCCACTTCAAACAGTGACTCTACCGTCCAGATGCTTTGCAGCGCTTCTTGCAGGGTCTTCGGTGGGTTGGCAGGGACGTTCTCGTTGGTTTCTGCGATGGTCAGCAGTTCCGCACGGCGTGCCGGATCTTGCTCAACGGCAGCCAGTTCACGGGCCTTGTCGGCGATACGTTTGGCGTAGGCCACCACGCCGTCACAGGTTTCAATGGCCGCTTTGTAGAAGTAGATCTTGTCGATATCCGCCGGGTTTTCCATGCTCAGCGCCGCGAGGTGCTGCTGGGCATCGGCCTTGATGCCGTTCATCCCTTTGGTGAACAGCAGGATGTCGTAGCCTGGGCAGGTGTCGCCGCCGCCGTTAATCTGGTGGTAGGAGAGGTCGCTGACAAAGGTTTCGCCGCTGAAGGCCCAAACGCCCGCTTCGCGGTACTGCGCTTCACAGATCTCATCGAGCGAACGGCCTTCCCAGAACGGTACGATCTCTTCACGGATCGTCTTCTTGTCGGCCTCGGAGATAACGAACGGATCCTGCGGGCGGGTGCCCATGGTATCCAGCTCGTCACGCACCCAGCGCCAGGCGATATCTGGTGAGAACGCCCCTGCACGCGGTTTTCCGCACGGATGGCCGACGATCAGCTCATCTTTCTGGATCAGGAGCGGTGCGGTTTCACAGGCAGCACGGAAAGACTTGGCGCGCAGCAGAATGGTTGGCAGACCTGGGTTGTTTTTTGCCATTTCGGTAAAGGTGATGGCACGATAGATAGAAACGCTAGGGCGAGCATCGAGGTAGTTGTCACGCAGGCGTTGCAGGCGCGGCGTCAGCCCTTCCATCAGTTTGTGCGTTGCCACGTCTTGCGCGGAGGCCGCCACGAACGGGGCCGATGGCGCACTGTACTGTGGGCGAGCACCTGCCTGGCCAGCAAACAGTTTTACCTGCAAGTTGCTGTTGAGTGTCATCAGGTTGCTACGGGCTGCCAGCAACATGGCGGACAGATCGTTGATCACCAATGCCGGATCGTCGAGGCGCACGCCGTGCAGCATGGCGTCAAACATCGGGTAGCCGTCCAACTCACGTGGTGCGCGCACTTCGGAAAGCTCACACAGCTTCAGCCACAGGCACTCGACGATTTCATAAGCCTGCTCCGGCGTCAGCACGCCACGGGTGATGTCTTGCTGATAGAAGCTGTACAGCAGTTTGTCGAAGCCGCCTGGGTAAACCGCGTAGCTGCCGTTTTCCAGGTGCAGTGCCAGTTGGAAGAAGTAGAACGACTGGCAAGCCTCTTTAAAGCTGCTGGCCCCGTAAGCCGGGACTTTCTTCAGCATGGCGGCTGCTTCTTGTAGCTCCGCCTTGCGGTACGGATGGTTTTCTACCGCAGCCATGTTTTCGGCTTTGCTAGCCAGTTTCTGCGCCAGATGCATCGCTGCATTGCAGGCGTAGATCATGGCGCGGCATTGGTTGACTTCGTCCAGCCCAGAACGGCTGACGGCGCTGCCGATGCTTCTGGCGCGGTCTTCCATTTCTGCTTCGATGGCGAACAGCCCTTTGGTGATCACCGCCAGATAGTCCGGTGAGGTCTGGCCAAATGCGGTGAAGGCCGAAGGACTGCGCAGTTCGCTTTCGCTGTGGAACACGGCGGCGCGCGGGGTGGAGGATTGGCTGCCGATAATCAACTCATCGGGGCCGATGTAGCCGGGCAGTTGCTTGACCAGCTCATTGAACAGCTTGGCATTCTTGACCAACTGCGGCATGCCAGCCACATCGCCACCCAGCGTTTCCAGAATGGCGGCACGTTCGGTGCTGATGGTGCTGTTTTGGGATAAGAGTCTTTCTGCCAGCAGTTTTACGCGTGGCGTCAGTGAATAATGGGCCATGTTCAAATCTCTCCTGATGTCCTGCGGCTTTCACACAAATTGGCAAAATCCGTTGACTGTAATGAGTGCGTTATTGAAGCTGTACCGGGCCGCCGCTGTAGGCGAGGCGGAACAGTTTCTCCAAATCTGCCGCGTTAACGTCGCGCGGGTTGGTTGGCGTGCAACTGTCGTGCAGCGCCTGCGTGGCCAGTTCGCCAAGGCAAACCTGGAAGCGGTGTTCCTCTACCCCTGCGGCTTGCAGATTGGCCGGTAGCTGCATTTCCTGTTTCAGCGTTTCGATAGCCACCAACAGACTATTGACGCCATCACGTACCGAGGTGCTTGGTAGCCCCAACAGGCGTGCCAGGGCGGCATACTTGTGCGCGGCCGGGGTGTCGCAGTTGCCGTCAACGTCGGCATTGAAGGCGACCACCGATGTCATCAGCAGTGCATTGGCTCGGCCATGCGGGATGCCAAACATGCCGCCGAGGGCGTGCGCCAGGCTGTGGGTGATACCCAACGATGCGTTGGTGAACGCCATCCCGGCCATGCATGAAGCGTTATGCATTTTTTCCCGCGCAGGCAGATTGCTGCCCTGTTGGTAGCAGGTCAGCAGGTGGCCGAATACCATCTGCACCACTTTTTCGGCCATCGCATCGCTGAAGTCGCTGGCCTTGCGGGAGACATAGGCCTCCAGGGCATGACACAGCACATCCATCCCGGTATCGGCGGTAATGCTGGCCGGCACCGACTTCACTAGCTGAGGATCGAGGATGGCGATGTCGGGCAGCATGAACTCGTCCACCAACACCAGCTTTTGGCTGCGGGACTTGATCACCGAGAAGCTGGTGACTTCGGAACCGGTGCCGCTGGTGGTGGGGATGGCGACAAAACAGGGCTTGCTACGGCCGCTGTCTTTACGGCAATGCCACAGCGCATACATCACCGCCTTGGCGGCATCGATGACCGAGCCGCCACCCAAGGCAATCACCAGGTCCGGGTAGTCGTCATCCATCAGCTTCATGCCGCTGACGATGGCGGAAATATCCGGGTCTGAGGCCACCTGGTCATACTGACGACAGCGGATCTGCTGCTGTTGGAGCAGGCTGGTCACCCGCTCGGCCAAGCCAAACTTCACCATCGCCTGATCGGTGACCAAAAACGCCGAGCGTCCAGGCAGGCTGCTCAGCGCGAGCAGCGCATCCTCACCGAAATGGATTTTTGGCTTAATCAGAAACTCATTCATGCCTACTTCCTCTTACTCTTAACGCTCCCGGTGAACCTTCTCGACAATGGCAACGATCGACATGGCCTTGTAGCGGTCTTTACTCAGTGCGAAATACTCTTCCACCAACACCAGATCGTTTTCACCGGCACCGACACTGTCGACGGCAACGTAGGTACGATCTTTGATGGCTTCCAGGTCGTCACCCAGAGCTGTGACTAGCAGCAGGTTGCTGCCGCGTAGTTCGTCACTTTTCTGCGTGGCCACCACATGGCCGGTTACCTTTGCGAGGATCATGTTTTCACCCTTGGTTGATGTGTTACCGGGACAGGCGTCCAAGCACTTCCGTAATGATCCGTTCGACGTTCTCTTCGGTGATGTCATTGGCTGCGGCGTTAACCACTGCGCGGGTGACCGCCCCGAAACGATCGTCGCCCTGGGCATACAGCGGTGCCGGTGCGGCCTGCGGGGCTACCGCCGCCGTTGGCGCTGCAAAGCGGTTATCGTCGAAGATGCTGGTGCTATGGCTGGTTGGCGCACTGCACGGCTGAGCTGCGGGTTGTGGTTGGCGCAGATCCTCGATGCTACGAACGCCATAGCCGACTTTACGTACGTTCAGCAGGTTCATCGGGCCGACGTTGTCCGAGCTGGAGCCGCCACCAACGGCACCGCAACCGAGCGTTAACGCAGGTATAAGATTCGTGGTTGCGCCAATGCCTCCAAGCGCGGCGGGCGTATTGATCAGGATGCGGTGCACCGGTTTTTGCAGCGCAAACTCGCGGATCACCTGTTGGTTCTGGGTGTGGATGACCAGCGTATGCCCCAGACCTTCGTTGGTGAGTAGTTCCACCACGCGGTCACAGGCGCTCATCCAGTCTTCTTCGATGTACAGCCCCAGCACCGGGCAGAGTTTTTCACGGGCGTAAGGGTTTTTACGCGAGACGCTGTTTTGCAACGAAATCAGCACCCTGGTGGTCGCAGGTACGCAGAACCCGGCGCGTTCACTGAGGTAGATGGCGGTCTTGCCCACCACTTCAGGATTAATCATGCCGTTCGGGCGTAACAGGATATTGGCCAGGCGGGCAGACTCATCGTCGTTCATGAAGTAGCAGCCCTGGGCCAGCAACTCGCGGTGTACGTCCTGATAGATGCACTTTTCCACGATGATCGACTGCTCAGAGGCGCAGATCACGCCATTATCGAAGGTCTTGCTGGTGATGATGTCCTTCACCGCCTGCTGGATATTGGCGCTGCGCTCGATAAACGCCGGGCCATTGCCTGGGCCACCGCTGATGGTTGGTGTGCCGGAGCTATAGGCCGCACGGACCATGCCTTCGCCGCCGGTAGCCAGGATCAGCGCGACGTCTTTGCTGTGCATCAGGGCTTTGGTGGCTTCCAGCGTCAGCTGGGTCAGGCCGTCAACGATACCCGCTGGGGCACCGGCCTGGAGCGCGGCCTGCTTGACGATCTCAATCGCCCGCTGGCTGCACTGGCGCGCATTAGGGTGCGGGGAGAAAATAATGGCGTTCCCGGCCTTCAGCGCGATCAGCGTTTTATAGAAAATGGTTGAGGTTGGGTTGGTGGACGGCACCAGGGCGGTAATAACCCCTAACGGGACGCCCACGTCCATGACTTTATTCTGCTGGTCGTCACGAATAATACCGACGGTTTTTAAATCTTTAATATGCTCAAAAACTTTTTCAGAGGCGAAAATGTTTTTTAACACCTTGTCTTGCCAATTGCCGAAGCCGGTTTCTTCATGGGCCATCTTTGCCAATTCTTCGGCATGCCTGGCCGCTTCGCTGGCAATATTTTTAATAATGCCGTCGATCTTTTCCTGTGAATATTTGGCAAACAGCAACTGTGCCTGTTTGGCATTTTTAATCAGCGTGCGAGCCTGCTGAATGGATTGTAAATCCGGATCTAATGTGGTCATTAGTCTATTCCCCTGAATAGGAGTTTAATTTTTTACTTGCTGCAATCGGGTAGAGTACTTATCTGCCACCGCCGGTAATCAGGCTGAATTACGCCTTATGCTGTGAGGCGATTTTCTCAATATCATTGTGTGGGCGTGCAATAACCCGTGATGAAATCACTTCGCCAATTCGGCTGGCGGCTTCAATACCGGATTCCACTGCCGCGTTAACGGCACCCACGTCGCCTTTCACCATTACGGTGACCAGGCCGGAGCCGACGTTTTCATAGCCAATCAGTTCAATATTGGCGGCCTTACACATGGCATCGGCGGCTTCGATAGCAGGTACCAACCCTTTGGTTTCGATCAATCCGAGTGCATCTTTCATCAGTGAATTCCTTGTTATTCGGTGATTTTGTACTGCGAGATGATTTTCTGGATATCGTTATGCGGGCGGGCAATCACCAGTGAGGTAACCACTTCACCCACGCGTTTGGCCGATTCGATACCGGAATCCACTGCCGCCTTGACCGCGCCCACGTCGCCTTTCACCATCGCGGTAACCAGGCCGGAACCGACGTTCTCATAGCCGATCAGCTCCACGTTGGCCGCTTTGCACATCGCATCGGCGGCTTCAATACAGGCCACCAGCCCTTTGGTTTCAATCAATCCTAATGCGTCACCCATGATCCGTTCTCCTTGATGCGCTGTTTACGCTTTGTGCTTAATCACGATTTTGTTGATGTCGTTGTGTGGGCGGGCGATAACCAGTGAAGTCACAACTTCACCCACGCGTTGTGCGGATTCCACGCCGGAATCGACGGCGGCTTTTACCGCACCGACGTCACCTTTCACCATGGCGGTGACCAGGCCGGAACCGACGTTTTCATAGCCGATCAGTTCGACGTTGGCCGCCTTGCACATGGCATCCGCCGCTTCAATACAGGCCACCAACCCTTTGGTTTCGATTAAGCCTAATGCATCACCCATTGTTGTTTCCTCCACAAAGCCGGTTTATGAGTTGTCATCTGCTGTGCCGTTCGGCCATGAGGGGATCAAGGTTTCCGACGGCTAAGGGCACTATACCCCTCCGGTGGTTATTCAAAATATAAATTCATTAATCGATATCTATTTAGTTTTTTGTTCTGATAATAAGCCTCGATTTATCCTCTGTTTATCTGTTTGCTCTGATAATCAGCCCGATAATAGTTCTGCTCCCTGGCAAGAAATGGCGGGTTTTGGCATTCACTTAAGGGCTGAAAATAATGTTAAATCTATGGTATTCAAATGGGTTTTTTAGGTAGCGGAGGGGCTTGCAGACTGTGGAGTAGCGCAGGTTTTTTTGGGGCAGTTGTTAAGGTCGGCAATCTCCCCTCACCCTAATCCTCTCCCGTAGGGAGAGGGGACTGAACGTGCCACAGATTAGCCTCTGTACCTAACTTCGGCTCCGTACTGGCTCCCTCTCCTTTTTGGGGAGAGGGTTGGGGTGAGGGGAAATAGCGATCGCCGAATAGCCGACAGGCATTATGACTATCAGGGGGGTTTTTAGGGGATTGTAAGGGCTAATGGGAGGCAGGCCAGAGGCTTATGACAAGAGGAAACAGGCTTTCTGGAGAACGAGGGTTACTCTAACTGGCTGCCGGGTTTCAACGCGCAGATAAACAGTGGGGAGTTGATCGAACTGAGCAGCACGGTGTCGGCATTGATTTTCTCCATCGCCAATTGTAGGCCGTAGTGGCTGTCTGACATTTCCCGCATAAAGTAATCAAAGATCACGTCGGGAGATTGATCGATAGAGGACTTGCTGGACACCCAGCGGTTGATCTGATAATAGCGGGCTCCGGGGGAAACACGCTTGCTGGTATAATCAAACTGTACGTAGCGTTGTAAATAAAGCCAGCCTGCCTCCGAGTCTGAATATCCTTCCACCACGATGGAACCTTTACCTTTGACATTAAAGTTAAAGTGAATATTGACGTTAACGGATTCGGTAACGGTATCTTCAAAGTGCATAATGGCTTTGGTTGAGCAATTTAAAACATCATCGCGCTGGATAACATTATGCTTAACGGTGATAAATAGTGAGACCAGTAGCAATATGATAGAGACGGCAAACAGCCTTCTCCCCCAGCCCATTGTTTTCATAATTTATTTCCATGAATAATAAAAATAGTTATCGCAGTAGCTGAATGTATTATCTTGATGTTTGGCGCAGTGTGCGAGAAACGTCCGGCCTAACCCGTTGGATTGCAGCTTATCACCATAAAAGAACAGAAAACGTTCGTCTTTATCATACTTTATGTTCTTTTTTTCTTTGACGGCAATAAAGTTTTTCAGGTAATTCTCGCGCATTCTTGGATTTATCATGGCGTCGGTGGATAACACCTCAATGGGTTCCTGCGCGACGGGGGTGAAGACGAGAGGGGTCAGGCTGCCGTTGTTACTCCACGACCAGCCGATCAGCGCGATGGCCAACAGCGATATCATTGCTCCGGCATAACCCCAGTAGCGATCGTTGTTGTTGGTGGCCGCCGCTACCGGCGTTGGTTCTGGAGCTACCTCGGCAGAGGGTTCCTGTTCGCTGGCATGTATTACCGGATGCAACAAGGAGTCATCGATCACCTCGATCGTCAGCTCTGGATTTATTTCCAACCTGCCACGGGCCACGGTGACGATCACGTTCTCAATGCCATAACGGCGAAAGGCTTTGCGCAGGATGCTCAGGTACTGGTTCAGGTTGCTGTTGGAGGACATCAGCCCGTTGTCGTCCCAGACCCGTTGCATCACCGTATCGCGGCTGATCACGCCAGGATGCTGGATCATGAAGAACAGCAGGGCGTTGGCAGTGATGGTGAGCTGGCTATCTGACTTGCCGCCATCGTCCAGCTTTAGCGAACCTTCGGTGGCGTCATAAATAAGAAAGGCATTAATTTTGTATTTCATTATCGCCCCTGGGTGATTGGCTGCCCGCAAACCGCGGAGGTTAAAGCTCCTCGAAGGTCATTGCCGCCAGCCTCGTCACCAATGCAAGCCGCTCTTCCGGCGTCATAGTGACTCCTTCCGTAAGTTCAGAAAGCCATAGGCCGTCTGCACCATAGCGCACCAAATTACCTACGTAGCTGCGATCCAGTTCATCGGCGTTGGCCAGATGTTGCAGCACCCAGTCCCGCCAGCATTTACGCAACACCATTTCATGCGGCATGGCCAGCGACAGCAGGGCCAATTGACGGCTGGTGTCGGTTTCACTGATGCCTGCCAGGTACATCAGGTAGGCCCGGGAGAAGCGCCCGCGCGGGTTATCGTCCACGGCCATCAGCGCCATAATGCCGCGATCCATCACGGCCAGCAGGCGAATAAACAGCGCATGTATCAGCTCCTGCCTGCCGGGAAAGTGGTGCAGCAGCCCGCCCTTGCTGACCCCAGCCTGCTTGGCGACGGCGTTTAGCGACAGCGCGGCAATCCCATCTTTAGCGGCGATGATACTGGCGGCTTCCAGCAGCTGCTCTTGCAGCCGTTCCGGGTCTTTTTTGCGATGCACATGGGTATTCATGCGGCGATCATACCGACCAGCCGGTATGTCATTTTTGATCGAGGTCAATCCGCTAACCCTAAAGGTCTGACCAATCCTGAATAATGATAGGTAGGTCAAACTATTTTAGTTATCAATAAATTAGGAAAGTTTTTACTAGCTTAATCGGGGTTGGGAGCTAACTGGGGCGTTAAGGCTGACAAGTGGCTCGGACGGCTCCCTCTCCCTGTGGGAGAGGGTCGGGGTGAGGGGCTACAAGATCCAGTCCAGCAACAAAATACCGACCAGGCTGATCGCCCAGGCTATAGTAGTGGGCACTGACCAGACCATCATCTGCTGCTTCACGTCCTTAATCCCCATCATCCTGTTGACTACCCAGAACATGCTGTCGTTAAAGTAGCTGAAGAACAGCGCGCCCATGGTGGCGGCCTGCGCGGCAGCGAGCATATTGACGCCGGGCAACTGGCTGACGATAGGGGCTGAGATGGAGGCTGCGGTGATCATGGCGACAGTGCCCGAACCCTGTATCAAGCGCACCAGCGTAGCGATAAAGAACGGGATCAATACCGGGGACAGCGGCAGATTGGCGACGTGCTGCGCCAGCAAGGTGCCGGTGCCACTTTCACGTAATACTGCCCCAAGCGCGCCACCGGCACCGGTCACCAGCAAGATAATCCCGGCGGCCTGCAAGCCTTCCTCCAGCCGCTCCAGCGTTTCGTGCTTGTCGACCTTCGGCATCAGGGTGTAAACCGCCAGCAGCACGCTGATGGCCAATGCAATCACCGGTGCACCGAGAAAGGCAAAGGCTTGCCCCCACAGGCTTTCTCCCAGCCAGGCCATTCCTTCTGACTTGGCCAGCATATTGTTCACCGCGTTGATAAAAATCAGCACGATGGGGGCGATGATTGGCAGCAGCGATAACGTTAAGCTTGGCAGCACCTTGGCTTCTTTCTCAGCCAGATAGCGCTGGTGGGCGGCCCGTAGGTCTTCCGGCTCATCTTCCTGGTCTTCTGGTGTAAAATCCGGGTAATAGGTGCCGAGCCAGCGCGCATAGATCACAATGCCGATCACGCAGGGAATGGCTAACACCAGTCCGGCCAGCATCATAGCGCCGATATCCACGCCGAAGATCCCCGCCACCCCTAATGGGCCCGGTGTTGGGGGCACTGCATGATGGGTAATGATCAGGCCACCCGCCAAGGCTACGCCGAGTGTCAGAAGATTGCGTTTGCCCTTCTTGGCCAGCGCCTTGACCAGCGGATAAAGGATGACGAAGGCCGAATCGACAAAAATCGGGATGCTGACGATATAGCCGGTGATCGCCAACGCCCACTCCTCACGCTTTTTACCCAGCCACTTGATAAAGCTGAAGGCGATCTGCTCCGCCGCGCCGGAAACTTCCAGCACGCGGCCCATCATCACCCCCAGACCAATAACAATCCCGATACTGCCGAGCGTGCTGCCAAACCCTTTGGAGATGGTATCTACCGTCTGCATGGCACTCAGCCCGCCGCTGATACCGGCGATGGAGGCCGCTGCCAGCATGGCGATCAGCGCATGAACCCGCGTGCGTAATACCAGCCACACCAGTACGAACACGGCCACCGCCAAACCAATGATGGGAGTATAAAGTGCCATATTCAGCTCCCGGCCTGCGGCATCTCATCGCGCATAAAGGCGCGGATGATCTGCTGGAAGTTTTCATCGGCACAGAACCCCAACGCCAATGCACGTTGTACATCGAAGTTGCCCGGCCAACTGGCAACAATACGATTGATGGCTTCGTCCGGCACAAAGTTCACCTTGGCGCGAGCCTGCTCACCGGCCACCTCCTCCAGTGCGGCTAGCATCTGCTCTACTGTGACGCTGATGCCGGGAAGGTTGACGATGCGTGAGGTGCCGAACTGCGCGGCAGGCAACGTGGCGGCATGGATAAAGTTGCGTACCACGGTGCCAGGGCTGGACAGCCATAGTGTCAACTCTGGGGAGACCGGGCAGACTGAATGTTCCCCGTGCAGTGGTTCACGGATGATGCCGCTGGCAAAGGAGGACGCTGCCTTATTCGGCTTGCCGGGGCGCACGCTGATGGTGGGCAGACGCAGCACCCGCGCATCGACAAATCCTTTGCGGGCGTAATCATTGATCAACAGTTCACACAGAGCCTTTTGTGCACCGTAGGAGGATTGTGGCTGCACAGCGCACTCATCGGTGACGGTGGCTGGAAGCTGGCCGCCAAACACCGCCAGCGAGCTGGTGAAGATAAACTTCATTGCCGGGGCATTCCGGCGCGCGGCTTCCAACAGTTGGCGAGTGGCGTCAAAGTTCACCTGCATCCCGAGATCGAAATCGCTTTCCGCATGGCTGCTGACGATGGCGGCCAGGTGAAACAGCACGCTGCAATCGCTGTCGATCAGCCGATCGGCGGCATCGGGTTGAGTGAGATCGAGCGCCAGGCAGCGAACTCGCGGATCGGCTAGCGGGGCGTTAGGCTGTTGGATATCTGCCAGCACCAGTTCGTCAAAAGGTAGCGTATTGTCTCGCAGAAGCGCGGTTGCCAAGCGTTGACCCAAAAAACCTGCTCCGCCAGTAATGATGACCTTCATGGTTACATTCCTTTTTTTGTAGGGGTTGTTATCAGAGGTTGATGCTGTGCAGCCGCACGCCACGCTCTTGGAGTTGTTGCTGCGTTTCTTGCGGCAGGGCGGCATCGCAGATGATGTCGTCGAGCGCCGCCAGTGAGCAGACGCGAAACATGCCGTACTTGCCGTATTTACTGCTGTCGGAGACCAGCACCTTGCGCCGGGCCACGTCCAGCAGCGCCTGTTTCACCAGCACTTTCTCCTCGTGTGGGGTAGACAGACCATGTTCCAGATCCCAGGAACTGGTGCTGATAAAGGCCACGTCGATATTCAAGGTGCGCAATAGCATGGCGGCGCAGCTGCCGACGCAGGAATAGTTGCGTTGATCGATTCGCCCGCCGGTGTGAAACAGGTTGAGCTGTGGGCGGTTCATCAAGTGCTGGATAATAGAAAAATCGTTGGTGACCACGGTCAGGTTGAAGCGCTCGGCCAACTGACGAGCGATCTCGAAGCTGGTGGTACCTGCGTCCAGATAGACCACCTGGCCATCTTCGACCAGCTCGGCGGCATATTTGCCGATGGCCCGTTTTTGCCGATGGTGCAGTTGGGCCTTCTCTTTGTAGGCCAGCTCCTGGCGTAGCGCGTCACTCAGGCGCACGCCGCCACTGACGCTAATCACCTTGCCTTCTTCTTCCAGTTGATGGATGTCGCGCCTGACGGTCATATGTGAAACGCTCATTAACTCGGCCAGGGCCACGATGGTGACCAACTGATACTCATGTACATAGCGATAGATAAAATCGCGGCGTTCCGATGGGATCATGCTCAACTCCTGGTCGGTAGCGATGGTGCCGCTGGGTGGCTGTTATTTTTTGTTATGTTATTAATATTCAATCATTTGATTTAACAAATAAACGAGGGTTGTCACATAAGGGAGGTGGGGAGTGGCAGGATGTATTGTTATAAAATTATTTATATTCAATATGTTGTGTTTTTATTTTGCGATATTGGGAGTCACAGAAGGTTGTGATGAAAAGTGTGAGGTGTAACAAAAAAGTGCAGGATGGTGGTGAGGGGATTGCCGGGCTCGGACAGCATGCTGACAAACTTCAACGGGTGCAAAACGTAGGGGCGCTGCATGCTGCGCCCGTTAATAGCTTGAGCCCTGCACCACTGTTCCAACACCTTCTAGCCGCGTTGACTGGGTAAGTCCAGGGTAATAAATAAGCAGAGTAAGCCGAAAAAATCGACGGATGACGTTTTTTTCAACATTCAACTCGTTGAATGCTTGATAAGTGTTGCGCGAGGCAAGTGGGAAGGTATAATGCCCACGTTTTCCGCATACTACTTCAGTGCCGAAGTGGCGAAATCGGTAGACGCAGTTGATTCAAAATCAACCGTAGAGATACGTGCCGGTTCGAGTCCGGCCTTCGGCACCATTAGTCAGTACGCAAATCAAGTCGCCTTCGAGCGGCTTTTTTTGTGCCTGAAATCCAGAAGTTCCCCACCTTTCTCGCTATATTAGCTCTCTCAAGGTCAACCGACTTCAACGTACAAAGCTATTGAGCTATCTGGACGTCTAGAAGTGGCTTTAAGGCTTCAGCAGCGATGCGTTATGCCGTACAGAGCGGTTCAAACATGCGAACACCTCATCTGGTACCACTTTCTCGACAAGCGTTAAGCATTTTTAAGTAAATACAATATATTAGAGGTAATCATGAACTGATCTTTATTGGCGATCATGACTCACGTAAGCCAATGAGTGAAAATACGGTGAACAAATCACTACGTGTAATGGGGTACGACACTAAGGTTGAAGTCTGCGGCCACGGTTTCAGAACCATAGCCTGTAGTTCATTGATCGAGTCGGGTTTATGGTCGAAGGATGCCGTTGAGTGGCAGATGAGTCATATGGAACGTAACTCTGTGGGAGCAGCCTATATCCATAAGGCGGAGCATCTGGATGAGCGCAAGTTGATGCTCCAGTGGTGGGCGGATTTCTTGGATGTGAATAGGGAGAAGGGGGGAGTCCATTTGATTTTGCCACGCTTAGGCGGTGATTGACCATGGTTTCCTCTGCGTGATGAGTACCATCCGGCATGAAAAAACTTTAACACTTCCAGGATTGAGCTCCAGTTGGCGTATGTAGACAAAAATAGTATTCGGGGTACTTATAACCACGCCCTGTACCTCGAGGGCTGGCGGGAGATGATGCAGTGGCACGTCGATTACCTAGATAGCCTAGAAATGTGCCATGGGAGGCCGAAACTACCAGCAACGTAGTTACCTGTTTCACAAGGCTAACAGCGTCAGTAGGGATATAGGCGTTGTTGGTTTCCGCCATTGCATATTTTTTTGTCATTTTTAGCCATCAATGTCGTTCGGTGGATAAAAAAACGTCAACTAAGGTATTATTCCTGATCAGATATGAAATCAAAGTTGATATGTGTCATCAGGCAAGCATATGTGCGGAGGATCCAATAATTACGGGGGAGGTATGGTCAGCATTAGTCAGTCCTGCGGTGAGGGTTTGTGATGTTTGGCGATTGAGCATTACGCTAAAAATTGATTGAGTTCCCCCAGTAATCTATTATTTGGTGCTTGTATTTAGCCCTATGGATTTATACAGCAGTCGTTTCAGTCGGAAACACTAGTGAAAATAACCGGTAGAGTCGAGATGTGGCGCGGCAATTTTGTAGGTCAGGCATATCTGTTGCCGCCTCTTTCGAATGACGGTGCCTTACTGTACCGACCATAAATCCCGTTTCCACATGCCGCTCATTGAACTGGACATGCGCTTCTAACGTATCCGACTCTTGGACAGATAATCTTATTCGAAAGTAGTGCACCTGCCAGATAATGCTTTTGGTTCTGTCCCGGCGTAGCCATGTTTTTCAGCTTCCACGTGCCTTCACCGAAGACTTTTAAACCGGTGGGATCGGTAACCAGATGAGTAATCTCCCTGCACGTGGGTTTTTTGAAAGTATGCTCACGGATTTGGCTCGCCTGCTGACGCAGGAATAATCTGGGCAGCGGAGTTAAGGCTTAATTAAGATAAAAATAGAATCAATGAATCCCTGAGCGGCCAGCAGCGTCAGACAAAAAACGTTTGAGCATCAGTACGGTGGTAATAGCCAATTTTTGAATTTTGGTTTTGTCACTGAACACCGGGATATCGTCAGGAATGCGGTGTTCTTATCCTGCTGGAAACCAGATTTTAAACAAAGCTTAGTGATCTTTAACGCATGGTTATAAAAACTAAAAAACAACATATAAATCCATTCCCATCTAATTTGTAAGCATAAAAATCTATAGATATAACTTTATCAACATATCGTTTTATTCATAAGAAAAATAGCTATTATTGTCGTCACAGCAAAACGAGATGTGCTGTACAACGTCAGGCAAATTCAAAATGATTTTCGTCTTTCACAATCAAATAATGGAACTATAAAATGAACGCTTCTTTAAACAAAATCGCTGTATCCGTTGCTCTGGTTATCGGTATGGCTGCCAGTACTGCGGCAATGGCAGCAGAGCAGGCTTCTATTAAAGTTATCGGTACTATCAAACCGGGTTCATGCGATATCAGCATCAATGGTGATACCGTACTCGATTACGGTGATATCAATAGCGCGACCTTGAATGCAGCCACCGCTACCGAACTGGCCACCAAAACAACCAAGCTTAATGTTGATTGTACGGCACCGACTCTGTTTGCAATTCGCAGTGCTGATATTGCTGAAGGGGCGAGCGAAGGGGTGGCTGAAGCAATTGGTGAAAGCGCCGTCAAAAACCAAAACCGTTGGTTTAGTCTCGGCAAGACTGCGGCGGATAAAATTATCGGTGGCTATAATGTTGGAACCCGAACGTCTACTGCATTGGTAGATAATGCCACACCAAATGCTTTTCTGTACTCTTTAACTGAAGGTGTCTCATGGACAAGTGGTGCTTCTCAATACTTCCTAAATGATGGATCAGAACTTTTGTCATGGGGTGATCTAGAGATAAAAACCCCGGTTGTTGCGAAGAACGTCACTTTAAGCTTGAACATCACTCCTTCGATTGCACCAGTAAATACACTGGGTTCTATCGATGACGTTAAACTAGACGGCAACGCAACGTTTGATGTGGTTTACCAGTAATCTAATTTGATAGTGAATGCAGAAGCTGCTGTTAGCTTCTGCATTATTTTATAAGGCCCTCCAATGTCTAGAACCCTTTTTTTTAAAACAATACTCACCATCCTGGTTATTTTTGGTATGTCTTTCCAGTCGTTGGCCGTGATTATGAAACCAGAAACATCAATGGTATTCGTAGACGAAGACGGTGGCAGTATTAACGTAAAAAACACCAGCGATAAAGATGCGCTATTATATGTGAAAGTATACGACCTACCCAATGCCAGACAGACACAGCCAAAATTACTGGTTACACAGCCTGTCACTCGCGTTGGCGCGGGTAAAACCCAGCGTGTGCGTTTTATTGTTAGCGGTGATTTACCGCTGAAAACTGAATATATGAAACGGGTAATTTTTGAAGGTATCCCTCCCAAAAGTGATGCCGCCAGTAATAAAATAGGGATCAACATCCGGCAGGATATCCCGATCATTATTCACCCTAAAGCATTACCGCTTGTGGCCGAACCATGGAAAAATCTTAAGTGGACGGTTGTGAATGAATCATTACAGGTAAGCAACCCGAGTCCTTATGTGGTCAGATTAAACCAGAATATCAGCGTGGCACCATCAGGTAAAAAGCTCACACTTAAAAATGCATATATCTTACCCGGTGAGAAATTAACGCTAACCCTTGATGACAAGTCTACATTGAGTGGCAGTGACGCTGTTACGATACAAACCATGTCTAAATATGGCTATGAAGTCGGCAGCTTTGAGATGCCAATATCACGTTAGTAATAATTATTATTTTCCGTGTTCGTAGATTATTTTATGATTGACCATGTTTCTTATGGGTTATTAAAGCCTAATCCAATCGTTAATAATGAATGAACTGTCGGTGATATGACCATCTCATGTTCTATTCATTCATGATTATAAAGAAATTTTATGTGGCCAAAATATAAATCTCGTATATTTGTCTTTGGACTTTTATTGCCAATGTATTCCCATGCGGTTGAATATGATCTGAAAGGCCTTGCATCCCGAGGCATCGATCCAAGCATAGTTGAACAGCTTGAAAGAAAGGACGTTTTCCCCTCGGGTGAAAATGTTGTCGACATCAGCGTTAATGGAGAATTCCGTGGCTCATTCAATGTGAATTTTGATAGGGAAGGGGCGCTGTGCTTTACGCATAAGTTATTAATTGAGTTGGGGGTGAATTTACCAGACAGCTTACGAAACACTTTTGCAGATGCAGGCACAGACAATCTTTGTGGCATTGAAAGACGAGACCCGTCAAACTTTACGATCATCTATAACCCTGATAAGTTGGATATCAGTATTGTGGTTACGGATCAGTATTTAGCGTCAGATGATAAAAAAATAGAAGGTAAATCTGGCGGCGTTGCGGCCTTGATAAACTACGACTTCTTTTCCTCCCGCAATACTAACCTATCGGGCAAGTATCGCTATTCTTATCTCTCGCTGGGGAGCGGGATAAACATTGATAACTGGATCATTAGAGGCAAACAACAGTTCCAGAGCACTGACGAGGGGCTTAAATCCGATACGCTATCGGCCTATACTCAGCGTTATATTCCTGCTATTGATAAAATTTTTCAGGCCGGGGATATTGATGTTGCAACAGGTTTATTTGAAGTCAGTTCAATAAGCGGGGTTCAGCTAATGCCTGAAGAGGCATTAAATACCCAGGGGGAAAATGGTGCATCGATAACAGGTATTGCCAATACCCATCAGGCACGTGTTGAAGTAAGGCAATTCGGCATGTTGATTTTTACTACCCTGGTTCCTGCTGGTACCATTAACTTACCCAATGTACCGGTCAGAAATGCCAATGCTGACTTGGATGTGACCGTGGTTGAAACTGATGGGCAGACGCAGCATTTCATCGTTCCTGCCAGTTCGATTAATCGCCCAATGGTCAGTAAAGCATCCGGTTATTCATTGGCACTAGGTAGAATATCTCACCCTACAGAGGGAGGGGACACCCCTAAGCTGCTCACATTGTCGAATCAATGGGCCATTGCTTCAGGTTTAAGCGTTCAGGCGGGGCTGTTAGCGTCAGATAAATACCGATCAATAGCATCGAATATCAATGCTGTTCCTTTCCGCAGCACAGGCCTCTCTGCGCGTATGGTGTTATCAAATGATGATACTCAACATCTCAAAGGGGCTCAAGCTGGGTTAACGGCAAGCTATGTGACTGAAAACAATGTTTCATTAAGCGTTGCAGTGGTCAAAAATACGCCAAATTTCCGTACATTACTAGAGTCTGCATTTTCTGGCGAGGTGAACAACAAGCAGGATACACAAATGAGTGTTTCCCTGGCCTGGACGCCCTGGAAATTAGGCACTTTCTCATTAGGGCACAGTAAAACAACGCAGTATGGATTGGCGGGGTCGTATTCCTATAACATGCTACGTTGGAACCGAAGGTTTGATAAAGTAACCGTATCAATGAGCGGAAGCAATGGTTCTGGCTACGGTGGAAAAAAAAACAAGCAAGTTAATATCAACCTCAGCATTCCGTTAGGGCAGAACAAACTGAATAGTTATTATCGGAGCTCAAACGATAATGGCAGGGTTGGGAGCCAATTTGCCGGAAGTATGAATGATGAAATTTCATATCGTCTTTCAACAGAACGTAATCTTTCTAGTTCGAATAATACTATGTTGGGCGGTGTGAACGCCAATCTTCACTATACGACCGTGGGGGCTAGCATCAGTAGGGATAATCAGCAATCATCAAGCTACTCAGTCTCAACACAGGGTGGTGCAGTGCTTCATCAGAATGGAATGACTTTTTCACCCAACGCGATTGATGAAACATTCGGTATTATTGAATTAAACGAAAAGAGAGCTGGCGTAAAAATTACTACGCCAAATGGTAATGTCTGGACTGACTTTAAGGGTAGAGCTGTAGTCTCTTCGATACCAGCGTATCGCCACTCTTATTATGATGTTGATACGAAATCATTACCCAAAAACATCGACATTGCTAATGGACATCGTGAGTCAACATTAGCCAGGGGAACAGTTGATACGATAAGGTATAATATTATTCGCAACAATCAGATGCTGTTTAAAATATCATTATCAGACGGAAAGTTACTGCCTAAAGGAAGCTCTCTACTCGATGCTAACCTTAATTTTTTGGCAAGCGTGGTAGATGATGGTCTGGTTTTTTTAAGCAATGCTCCACAGAATGCAACGATGTTCGCACAGAATATTGATACAAAGGAGCAATGTAAGTTTTCATATTTTAATACAGATAAGGAAGAGGGTAATGTTCTCTATAAAGATATGGCTGTCACGTGTGTTTAATTTTAATCTTTTGTTGAAGATGGGGCTTGTTTTTTTACCTATTGCGGCGTATGCGGAATGTACAACATCCGTCAGTACACCTAATATGGACTACGGTCAACTCAACATACAAACAAAAAACAGCGCAGGCGCCAATTTTGCTCTTGGTACCAGAATTGCATCCGTAATTATTAACTGTGATGAGCCTGAACAGGTTACACTAAACTTTACCTCCAGTGATGCCGAAATATCTGCTTTTAGATTTGGTGAACATGGTAAATTAAAAGTGACTTTATCTTCAACAAGTAAAGGTTCCCAAGGTTTCACTGTTTTTGAAAAAACTGATATCAATGGAAAAACCTTTAATAATATAGTCGCGGAGGTCACGCCGACAACAGAGATAATCATTCCAGGGAAAGGCAGGCTCTTTAGTTTCGACTTGCAAATCACCCCTGTTATATATAAGGGGATCTATAGTGTTCGGGATGATGAAACTGTGGGGAGCACAATTCTATTACAAGTGAGGTGAGCGTTGATTTTTATCATGTTCTTAGCTGTTAACATGTAGTACATCTGTCGCCTAAATAATCCCTATTTAACACTGAATGGCTATACTGCTAATTATATTCAAAGCCTTAGGTATAAAAATGTTCTAAGAGATCAATGACACTGTACCATTCAGGCCGCTTGAGGGGGCTCTTTGGGCTATTGAATCACCTGAAGAAATTATTACTTTACTCCGATTTGCAAGTAACTTGCTTGATGTTTTAAGTGCTGAAAATCTAAAATCTCTAAGTAGGGACCATATGTTGGAAAGCATCTGGCAAAAAATGGTTGGAAATCCTCCGGCAATAATCTTAGTATCGGCGTTCACAGCCAGGTGCAGTTTTCGCCAGACGTGGCGCTTTTCTTGGTCATTTTTTGCCACCTTCGACTCGCCTTCACCGGAAACTTTCAATCCGGTAGAGTTGATAACGAGATGGGCTATCTCGCCGCGCGTAGGGTTTTCAACGGGGTGCAGATGGACTTGCCCCGTCTGCTGACGCAGGAATAATCCGGGTAACGAAGCGGGAGCTTCATTAGCGTAAAAATGGAATCAATGAAGCCCTGAGCTGCACCTGGCGTGAGGCGAAAGACGCGTTTGAGCGTCAGTACAGTGGGAATAGCTAACGCAGAATAATGTTGTGGGCGCCTTCGTGAAGATGTTTTTGGCTCGTCGTTCCAGGTCTGGATGGCCGACTCATCAAGCCAGAATGTCAGCGAACCACGATTGATGAGATCCTTGTTGTTGGCCACCCAGTTGTTGATTTCAAATTTTTGTTTTGCCAATGGATATCGCTACAGGCTAAGGAACGTGGTGATCTTATCTTGATTGACGTCAGAAGTTTGATTTATTCAACAAAGTTACGGTAGTGCGCGAAGACAGGAGGTTAAACCACTCCGGTAAAATAATTTTTCCTGGACTCAGTAAATAAAAGCAATAAGATTTTACCAGGAATTAGTTTGAGGAAGACTTTCTACAAACAAACGCTGGTGATACTTTGTCATATATCAAATAGTCAGTTGAGTTTAACTTTTCTATGTGGACAATCTGCTTTGAACTACTAATGAATTCAGGTAATTTACCTTGCTCAGTGTTATCATTGTTATATTTATCAGTGCTGGTATGTTCTATAAAAAATATTCCATTTTGTTCCATGTAATTAAAGTTTAATCTGCGTGCTATTTTAGTTGTGGTTTTTTTTGCCGCGTCATTAACATGCCCGTATAAATCTAATGATCCGGTTTTATCATTAAATAAATATAAAGACAACTGTAAACTACGTTTTAACTGTTCATTCTCAAAATATGAGACATCACTATCACACGAAAATGTTGCTTTTTTTGGAATGAGAAAAGTAGCAAGAGAGCCAATGATAAGTGTAATGATAGGCACTGAGAAATAGACGACTTTGAGATCAATCTTAATCATGAATTATTCCATAAGAATGAAGTTTAGTGAGGTGACTATTAGTATTATATATTGAAAATAGAAAATTGGAATAGTCTTATATTAATAAATGTCATAGATATCAAATATCCATATCTTGCTGATATTTATGGTGTTTAGTACTGTAAAATTCAATCAATGCTGAGCAAACACTTCGACTTCGTGAGATTTAACAAAAAATGTTGGCTGCTACTACATATAATATGTATTGAAATTTCTGTGATATGGGTTAATCATCTAACGTTTCTTCAGTTGCAGTGCATCGCGTTTGATCAAGTTATACCCACTTAGCGGGAAGGTGACTAACAGCACTCCCCGTATTGGAGTTTCTCAGCCATAACTCTCAGAATGTGACTTATGTCTGGAAATCTAGTTATCCAGATAAATTTTTTGTGTAAAGTAAAGAGACTTTTTGTATTCATTGAATAACTCGTAAAAAAATAAGTCTATAGAAAACTAATGCTATAGAATTAATTTCTATTAAAACATAAAAATGATGGTGTGCTATCGGAGAGAAATATGAAGTGATTAGCTTCCTGCTTTAATATTTCAATTGACCAGTTAGTGTTATTTACTAGATAAAATAAAGGTAGGTAATTTTTAATTGGAATGGAGTCAGGATCATTAAGCAATGATGAGTCTACATTTGTAGAATGTAAATAAAAGCTATTTCCTTTTCTTGTATAATCAAAAATAACTTTCAAGCTTATATTTCTTATAAATTTATCTGATTTAAACATACTTCCAGTTAGATTAACAAAGCCATCATCACTAAATATGTAGTATTTAATAAATAGTTTGATGTATATATCATCTTTATAAATAATAAAGCTAGAGTCACACATTATTGGTTTGTTTTTATTAAAGCATTTTAATGTAATTGGTAATAATAAGATGAACAGAAGAAAAATAGCGCAAATAATTTTAATACGCAGCGATACTCGTTTTAACAATACAAAGAAAACTCTATTACCAATCATAATAAATCCATTTTAATTACAATATCAACTTTTTCTGATGTAAAGTAGTACTGAGTTTCATATTACTCAAAGTGGAAAAATAATCAGATTACAATGCCGTTATGTAAATGATATACTTGGTTTGATTTATTTATTATCGACTCTTATGAAAATAGACAGGAGGTTATCAGTTAAATATAAAATTTATCTTTGCAGTGAAGTTGTATTATCAATTGTCACTGATAATATCTTTATGAACATTTCTGCATATAGCTTGCTTATCATTTGGACATTGCGAAATTACGACTCTATGTGAAGCAAAGGGAAGTTCGTCAGATGCAGAGCTTTTATATAAATATATCTTTGACTCCAGTCTGCAACTTATTATTTTTTTATCAACAAGATCTTTTATTTCAGTAGATATACTATCCATTGAATAAAAAGTACGCTGTCCGTTCCAGATTGCATAGACCTCACAATTTTCATATTTACCTTGGTATTTCTCCATTGCAGACTTTGGCATGCCTAAGTAATATGGGTAATATGCATATAATGCAATTAACAACAAGCTTATCAAGCATGATATAAACGAAATCCATTTCAGTTTAACCGTGGCACTTCTGCTTTTATATATTCCTAACGGCGCTTCTATATAATGTGGTTCGCATTCATCTTGAGTGTTATTTATGTCTGTAATTTCTTCATGTGAAATGACAAGTGGGGTTTCAACTTTAATGATGTTTTTTGCATGAAAGCTAAAGCCATGCTTAGGAATGGTAATGATTATATTATTCAATCCGATAGATGAAAGAGAGCGACGAATAATAGATATATAATTATTAAGATTGTTACTTGATGCAGTTAGGCCATTATTATGCCATATAATATCCAATAGATGCTCTCTACTGAGGGACTGATCGTTCTTCATTATCAATATTTCCAACAGTTGAGATGCAAATCTAGGTAACGTTATACGACTGTCAGGTGTGCTAATGAGCCATAGTAACCCGCTTACAGGCTCAAAACCAACGCTGTCATCTATCTCGTAATGCATCTTAAAAATCCCATCAGATTATTCCTGCCATTATATATTATTTGAGTAAATCTGACAAGGATAACTGGGGGGGAAGTTCTACTTCTGTATTCGCATCGAAATGCTATCAACTAGAATAATATTTTTTTAAAAATGGAAATTTATTCATAGATTACAAAATGCGTTCAACTCTGTACCAGCTGACCTAGGTTAAATTGAGTTTTTTTAGTAACCTTGTTAAAGTGACTCTATCAGAGGATAACTTTTTCAAACTAATTTTAAAACATTGGTTGCTACCATTTGATATTGGCTCATTATGGTTAAATTGGCGTGAGTTTAAAATCATAAAAAATCCATAATAAGTCATATAAATCCATACCAAAAGAACACGCATTGTTGTGTTTTTAACTTACTGATAAATATAGGTATGGTGTCTTTTTACTGAAGTATTACACTTCATCTACCGCAACATGAAGGGCTCTGCTGGAAATAACTTTCACTTTTCATAATTTTTGCGATTGTATTCTTGTCCCGTACCTTTTTAGCCAACCATTGTCAATTTATTATTATATGCGACAACTGCATTATCCTTGTAAAATTATGAATTGTTGACTTTGAGATTAATTATGCTTCGCTAAAATCGTTGGCGATTCACTCTTGACGCAGATAGCCAAAGTTTTGCTGAGAGTGTTCATAACATGTGCATCTTCGCTACAACATGCCGCTCAGTCGCTCATGCAGATGTGGTAGTTATCTGCGAAGTAGATTAACCGTGGAACTTTGTCGGCAACAAGGCTCCTGAGCACAGACTTTGGTAAACAGACAACAGCAGAACCGGTAGTGTATTTGGCCTATCTATTCGTTATGAGTCTGCCGCGAGTTTGTTGGCGATGTCAAGCCTTTTCACAGTCGGGATGATATCTTGCGACGGCTGAAACAGCTATAGCTCGGAAGTGCTAAGGGTTAAGCATTTAACTTTCACTAAGCGTATTGTATTTAACAAACTGACATAATGAACTCGAATTATGCGTTTTGCTCGCAAAAAGATTGGGTTGTATGAAAAGTCGCCGTGGCCCTCATAGAAAAGTATGCCCTATCCATTGTATCTATTAACTCATCTTTCAACAGAAATTGTAAAATAACTAATAAAATCAGTTTGTTAGCTGTTTTATTTTGTAGTAACTAGGGGCTATATGGGCGATTAACCGCGGAGCGCATAAGCACAAGCGTGCAAAAATCAATGCAGGAAAGCTGCTATGACTCATAATTTGAACGAAACCCTCAGTTTTAAAAATCTTAACAATCTTAACTATCACTTAATGCGAGAAATCATTTTTTTAACTTGGTGTTAATGCTGTAGATTTTGGTTAGTAAGATAATTCCTGGTATTTGCGTTTGTTTGCAACTATATCGAGAAGAATTTGACAGTATGTAATTTAGGGAAATTAACTACTCATTTGTATGTTAATAATCATTTTTTCATAATGAGAGTTTGATGTATATGAGAAAGAAAACTGTTGCCGTATCCGACGATCACCCCCATGTATTGAACTCCTTGTCGGCAATATTTTCACAGCAGGATGCATATGAATTACTGTATAAATCAAATGCTGGGAAAGATTTGTTAGCCAGGTTGTCAGAAGCCCCGACTGATATCGCGATCACTGATTTTGCATCCGACCACAATGAAGCGATGTTAGATGGATTCTCAAAAATAAAGATGATCCATGCTGAGGCACCAAGGGTAAAATTGATCCTTTTGACCTCTCAAAGGAACTCCGCAATCCTTAGCAAAACTTTGGATTATGGCGTTGATGCTATTGTCAGTAAAGCTGACAGCGTAGAAGAAATTATCAGGGCATGCGATCATGTGATGAAATATAATGAAAAATTTTTATCATCGAGTGCTTATGAGATACTTCGACCGAAAGATTACTTTCTTAAAAAAAGCCCGGTGCTAACACCTAGAGAGCTTGAGGTTATTCGACTATTCTCTTCTGGTTATACGCTCGCATCAATTGCCGATCGTCAGAATAGAAGTATAAGCACTATTTCAACCCAAAAATACAACGCGATGCGTCGGTTGGGTATATCTACCAATACCGATCTCATTCGATATGCGTATGAAAACGGTTTGATTTAATATTTATTAATTATTATTGAGTGTGAAGATGTTTGAACATTATTATAAATCTATCATTGCGTTACTGCTTTTTTCATCTGTAGGCCATGCTTATGCTACAACCTTGCAAGAGGCTGTAAATGCGGCATCCACTTACGATGCAGGGATTAATGCAGCCCGTTTCTCAAAAGAAGCAGGTAATGAAAAGTTTGACCAAGGCGTTGCAGGTCTATTACCCAGTATTGGAGTAGAATCAAGTTATACGAAACAAGATCAACCCCATGCTTCATATGGTGCGGAAGTCAAACGTCATAGTTATGGACTTAACATTACGCAACCTTTATTTGACATGTCTAGAATTGCGGCACTAAAGCAAGGAATGGTGATTGCTGATATGGCTGACGTGGAGTTTTATGCCGCACAACAAAAGCTGATTGTCGATGTTTCAGATGCTTTTTTCCAGGTTCTATATCAGCGAGAAGTGCTCCAAGCAACGCGTGCTGCCTCACAGGCTTTTGGAAAGCAGTTAGGACAAGCTAAAGCAGCCCTGCGCCTAGGTGACAGTACACGTACTGATGTCGATGAAGCACAGGCAAATTATGATGCAGCCTCGGCAAAAGAAATTGCTAATCGTAACGACCTTGAAGTTGCAAATGGTCTCTATCAGCGTTTGACTGGCCTTAGTGCGGATGAAATTAGGCCGATTAATTCCTCGTGCGTTAGTTCGAATATTCCAACCGATCTTAAAGTTGTGATGGATGAGGCAGTAAAAAATAACTTAGACGTGCGGACTGCCCAGTTTCAGCTAAAAAAGGCCGATACCGATGTACTCGCGGCAACGAGTGCCCATCTGCCTGTTGTCTCCTTGCAGGGCTCATATGGAGGGAACTGGAGTCGTGGTGAAGGGGAAAATGCGTTAGATGAGGTTTTTGGCACAACCTCTAAGACACGTAACACGATGGTAGGTATCAATGTATCCATGCCAATTTTCCAGGGGGGAGGACAATTATCTCAATCTAGGGAGGCATTATATCGACGAGAACAAGCCAAAAATAACCTGCAAGATACCCAACGAAAGGTAAAGCAAGATGCACGGTCGGCATATTTAGGGATCACTAATGGCTTAGCATTATTGCGAGCGCAGCAAAAAGCTGCTATTTCTGCCAAGAATAAAGTTAACTCTACACAGTATGGCCACGAATTAGGTCTGCGCACTATTGTCGATGAACTAACTGCTCAACAAAATTATTATGAATCACTTCGGGCTATATCAGAGGCTAGATTTAAATACTTAACATCTATACTGGAGTTGTCCCATGTTTCCGGAAGGCTCAATTATGAACAACTGTCTGAATTTAATTGTTCAGATTATAGTAAAGATACTGGCAACAAACAAAAAATGGATGAATTGTAATGAGTGAGTCATTATTCAGAAAGGAAGCACTGGAATCTAACCGAACAAAAATGATTGGGGCAGTGGCGCTCTATTGCCCGCCGTATCGCTGGCTTGTCATTAGTATTGTAGCTTTGATTACCGTTTCAATAGCACTTTTTTTCGTTTTTGGAAGTTATACAAAAAGAGAAACTGCCGTGGGGGAGTTACTCCCGATAGGCGGAATACTTACTGTTTCCCCCCCGGTATCGGGAACGGTTGTTAACTTATCTGTCACTGAAGGGGAGAGCGTTCATAAAGGGCAGCCTTTAATGGAGATATCCTCCGAAGTTGCCACTTCCCTTGGACGGACACGCCACATGGTTGCGGACCAATTGGAAATGCAGCGAAGCCGATTGCAAGCCGATCTAGCCGCATTGGATACGCTCAATAAGGAGGCGATACTCGGCCTTAAAGAGCGCTTGGCACTTTTGCAATCTCAGCTTAAGCAAACCGAGATGCAACGAAAACAGCGTATAAGGCAGATAGAACTTGCCCGCGTTCAGCTCGATAAAATCCAACAGATGCAAAAGGAAGGTTACGCCTCTAATACTCAAGTGGAGCAGCAGGAAACCAATTTGTTGGATACGGACACTCGTCTCCAGGAGACCACTCGGCAGCAGTTGGATTTGCAGCAACAGATTGCTCAGACATATCAACAGTTACGCGAACAACCGCTTAATGCATTGAATCAGCGGCATGATATGCAAAGCAAGTTATCGAACATAGATCAGCAACTGGCAGAAAACGAATCGCGTCGCTCCGTTGTTTTACAGGCCCCGCAAGATAGTGTTGTTGGCGCAGTTCTTACCAAACAAGGGCAAATTGTCAATGCCGGGCAATCTGTCGTTTCCCTATTGCCAGAAAATGGCAAGTTACAGGCGAGAATGATGGTTAGTAGCCGTTCAATTGGATTTATCCAAGCAGGTCAGAGGGTTGTGTTGCGTTATCAGGCATATCCCTATCAAAAATTCGGCCAACAGTATGGTCGTGTGGCTGAGGTATCCCGTACGGCCCTGTCTCCTCAGGAGGTGGCTACTTTGACTGGGAATAATGAGGTTCGTGAACAACATTATCGCGTAGTCGT
Source organism: Serratia sp. 3ACOL1 (assembly GCF_003668775.1). Lineage (NCBI taxonomy): Bacteria > Pseudomonadati > Pseudomonadota > Gammaproteobacteria > Enterobacterales > Yersiniaceae > Serratia > Serratia sp. 3ACOL1. Next base: position 5,186,324 of record NZ_CP033055.1, read on the forward strand.
CGAATTGGATAAGCAAGATATTCTTGTCTACGGAAAAAAAGAGCATCTTAAACCAGGTATTGCACTTGAGGCTGACTTCCTGATTGATAACCGTCGATTAATTGAATGGGTTCTGGAACCCCTTTACGCATTAGGGCGACGCTCTGCTTCATAGAGTTGAAGAAATAAGTATTACTTTCAGTTTTTAAAGGAACACTAGGAATGAGTTTTTTAAATGCGCTAAATTTTGGCTGGGGCAGGCGTTTACCTATGATGCAACAGACCCAGGCCACAGAGTGTGGGCTGGCCTGCATAGGGATGATTTCCAACTACTTCGGACATTCTATTGATTTGGTCACTCTGCGTAGACGTTTTTCAACGTCATTAAAAGGCGCAACGTTGGCTGACGTGATGTTGGTAGCACATCAACTAGGCCTGGCGGGACGCGCATTACGACTTGAGATGGATGAATTAGTCAAATTACGCCGCCCTTGTATCTTACACTGGGAGTTAAACCACTTTGTGGTGTTAAAGAGTGTATCCAAAAATAAGATCACTATTCATGACCCTGCTCGCGGGATCCGTGATGTACCAATGGATGAAGTATCCCGATGCTTCACCGGGGTTGCACTTGAGTTAATGCCCACCGCAAACTTTAAGAAGATCGAAGAAAAACAGACGGTATCCATGCTTACGCTGATTGGTAGCGTAATTGGCATCCGTTCTGCTTTTGCCCAAATCTTTATTTTATCTGTGGCGATGGAACTCTTCGCAATCCTTGGGCCATTCTATATGCAATGGGTCATGGATCAGGTCCTGGTTTCAGCAGACCGTGATTTACTGACTCTGCTGGGAATCGGATTCATATGCGTAGTTGTTATGCAGACCGCAATCTCTGTCATACGCTCCTGGGTGACGACATGGTTTTCGAGTTTACTCAGTGTTCAATGGACTGCTAACGTTTTCTCTCGTTTATTAGGTTTGCCGATGGCGTATTTCGAAACACGGCATGTGGGAGACATCGTTTCCAGGTTTGGGTCAATTGGTACAATTCAAAGCACCTTAACGAGTCGATTTATCAGTACCATACTTGATGGCATCATGGCTTTCGCCACGCTAGCACTGCTGTTTGTTTATAACACCACATTAACGTGGATTGTTATAGGCCTTTTTGTGGCTTATGCAATCATTCGCCTAGTGTCATTTCGTCCGTTCCGACAGGCAAATGAAGACCAAATTATTACCGGTGCACGTGCACAATCAATATTGCTTGAATCTATTCGTGGTGTACAAGCTGTAAAACTTAATAATAAGCAAGAGGTCCGTTTAACATCCTATGCAAACGCCGTCGTTGAAACAACCAACAAAGGGATTGTAATTCAACGTTTATCTATTGGTTTCAGTGCCCTTCAGGGGGTTATCAGTGGGATCGGAAGGGTTGTTTTAATCTGGCTAGCCGCCAGAGAAGTTCTTGATGGCAATTTCTCTGTAGGGATGTTAACCGCATTTGTCAGTTTTGCCGATCAATTCATCGGGCGCGCATCAGGGTTAATCGATGCTCTCATCGACTTTAGAATGCTTCGTCTACATGGTGAGCGATTGGCTGACATTGTACTAACCGATAAAGAAGAGGATATGGAAGCGACAATTGCGGTACCAGCCCAAGATGGTGAATCACCTGGACCTGGGCTTGATATTAAAGCATTGAGCTTCCGTTATGCAGAGACTGAACCTCTGGTGATTGATGAGTGTTCCTTCACTATAAATCCGGGGGAGTCGGTCGCCATCATTGGGCCATCAGGGCAAGGTAAAACCACGTTGGCCAAGTTGTTGCTTGGTTTATTGAAACCCGAGGCTGGTAGTATCGAGGTCGACGGCATTGATATTCGTAAACAAGGTATGCAACTGCACAGAGAGCGTATTGGTTGCGTTATGCAAGATGACATACTTTTTGCGGGTTCTATTGCTGATAATATTTGTTTCTTTGATACTAAACCAGATCAGGCCTTGATTGAAAAAGTTGCACAATTAGCTCAAATTCATGAGGATATCATGGCTATGCCAATGGCATATCAGAGTCTTGTCGGTGATATGGGCTCATCCTTATCTGGTGGCCAGAATCAGCGGGTGTTGCTAGCCAGGGCTCTTTATAGGCAACCTGATTTGTTAGTGCTAGACGAAGCTTCAAGCCATCTTGATGTCGAGCGTGAAAGGTTAATAAATCAGGAAATTAAAGCAATGCCGATAACGCGAGTGATCATTGCGCATAGGCCAGAAACCATTCGCAGTGCGGATCGCGTTTTTCTATTAAATAAGGGGAAAGTTAGTGAGTTATTCTATGATAAAAACCATGAGTCATTTATGGATGATTCTCTAGCTAAATAACAGGCAGTATGGATTTTTACTGATATACCTCATGGGAAATACACATATAATGGCGGTCATGGATTACAACTGCTTCAGGTTTTAATCTATTATGGCTTTTTCATAAAGCGACATCGTGTAGTATCAAAATTGTAACTAAAATAACTTAAATATGGAGATTTAAAAATGCGTGAACTTAACATCATGGAAGTCGAAATGGTTTCTGGTGCTGGCTTCTTCTCTCGTATTGCAGCAGCAGCAGTAGGTGCTTTCGGTGTTGCAACTACAGGTATGATGAAAGTAGGTGTTGCGGGTGGTAGTACTGGCGGTATTCTTGGTGTTGGTGTTATCAGTGCATTAGTTGGTGTTGTCCTGGGTGGCGTGTTTGGCGCTATGCAGGGGGCTATCTACGGTTTCACTAATGACTGGGATAAAACAATCTCAGCAGTTAACTCCTCAACTGAAGAATGGCTAGGCCAGGGCTCTATTTTCCCTAAAGTCTAAGTAAATTATAATTAATCTCCTTGATGTGATAGGTATACATCAGGGAGATTTAGAGAATTTAATATGCGAGAACTTAAAACAGCAGAATTAACAACCGTTTCTGGTGGTGCATTTAATTTCTTGGATTCTGCCAAGGGGTTCTATAATTTCCTGCGCAGTGAAAAGAATCCACTAAATGGTACAGTTATAGGTAAAACCATTTCTGGTGCCATCGGAAACATTATGTACCCAATGATTAATTCGGTGATCACGGTATTATCATCATTTATTCGAAAATAAACTCGAGTGATGAAGTTCATTAAGGATCGATTGTAATGCGCGAATTAAGCGTTAACGAAATTGAAGCGGTTGCTGGTGCAGCATGGTGGTCACCGTCTAATATTATGAGTTTTATTAATAAGGTAACACATTCAACAAGCAAACCTAGCGAACCTGGGTCTTGGTTTGTTCCTGATGGTTCTTTATCCGGTAGTAGCCATATTGGGCAAGCTATTGGTATTGGGATGACAGTAGCCGCGGGTATTGTTGCTGCAGTTGCCTTATTTAGTGCCGCATCAGCAGGACTTGCAGGTGTCCTTGGTGTTGCCGCAGTAGCAAATAAACTCAAGTAATAAACGTGTTCTACGTTTAAATAACAGGAATATTAATATTTCTGTTTATATTAAAACTTTAAGGAAAAGGTATTAATTATGAACAAAACAATTATCGCTGCATCATTGACCGCTGCTATGACTTTCTTTGCTTCTACCGCAAATGCATCAGACGGTACCATCACCTTCAAAGGCTTGATTGACAGCTCAACCTGTAATGTAAGCATTAATGGTGCAAATAAAGATGCAACCGTAAACCTGCCAAAAGTCTCTGCTAATCTGCTTGCAGAGAAAAACAAGGTTGCTGGTTCAACTAATTTCAACATGATTTTGAGCAACTGTAGCGGTACTGCTGACTCTGTTCTGGCCTTCTTCGAAGCCGGTACAAACGTGGATTCTATTACCGGTAACCTGAAAAACAACGGTACTGCAGCCAACGTTCAGGTTCAGCTGATGGATGCCGATGGTAAAGTATTGAAAGCGGGTGATACATCCCAGACTACGGGTAAAATGGTAAAACTGACTGCTGGTAATGGCACATTGACTTATGCTGCCCAATACTTTGCTACCGGTAAAGTTGAAGCTGGTGATGTTGATACTTCAGTAACCTATTCTATCAACTACCTGTAATTAGTTTATAATACTTTTGAAACACAAGAGGTTTTATACTTCTTGTGTTTTTATTTAATTGAGTGTAAAAATAGTAAAGTTAATTTCCCCGGCGGATTCCATGAGTAAAACATTCTCCCGTATTAATATATTGTTGTTTGTGACGATTATTGTTCTATCTAAGTCTGTCTTCGCAAACGTAGTTACGCTTGGTACCAGAGTTATTTATCCTCAGGGTGAAAGGGAGGTGACAGTTCAGTTGAAAAATGATGGAGAACTCCCCTCTTTAATACAGGCCTGGATTGATGACGGCAATACTAATACACCAATAAATAAAATCAAGGTGCCTTTTGTTTTGATACCTCCTGTTTTCAGGATTGAACCCAATAAAGGTCAAACCTTACGCATCAGCTATACTGGAGGCACTTTACCAGAGGATAAAGAGTCGGTTTATTTTCTGAATATATTAGACATACCACCTAAGAATGCAAATTCAGGCCAAAATACGCTTCAGATGGCCATACGTTCTCGTATAAAAATATTCTTCAGACCTGGCTCTCTTGATGCTGACGGAGCCAGTGAAGCCTTGAAGAATGTACAATGGTCATTGACTAAAGATAGGCAATTACAGGGTAAAAACCCGTCGGCCTACTATGTCAATATTGCAGGCGTAGAAATTTCAGTTAATGGTAAAAAAATCAATACTACTGAAGGTGAAATGCTAGCCCCTAGGGAAATTAAAGTATTTAAAAGCGCTCCACTTACCGGGGTTTTAGCTGGTAGTAAACTAACCTATAAGGCGATAACCGATTTTGGCGGAGTGGCGGTATCCGATTCTTATATTAATGGGTTTTAGTAGCCATTAAATAATCAAATTGATAACTTTATTTTTATTTTCTTTACCATGGAAATAGGGATTTTTACCGGGTGATAATTATGAGAAGTTTATTAATAATAATACGTGATTGTTTAAGCGTGAGAAAAGTGAATGGCAGCTTTTGGAAGGTTGCTATCACTTCAGCGATTTCTCTTCAATCCCATAATGTTATCGCTCAAGAGGTTCAGGATGGGAGTCGTTCTGCGAAGGCCGTTTTTGACCCTGGTTTCCTTATGCAGGCAGCTGGTAATGAAGTTGATGTGGCGCGTTTTGAGTATGGCAACCAGTTAGAGCCAGGAGAATATCGAGCTGAGACATATCTCAATGAGAAATTTATTGGTCTGGAATCAGTCCCCGTCATTTTAATAGAGGGGAAACCGAAGGTTCTCATCAATAAGGGATTGTTTAATAAAATTGGGATCAAATCGAGTGCATTAAACACTAAGGCTTTCAATGAGTTGAATTCCTCGGATGACTATTATGAGCTGGGAAAGCTAACTACCGCGGCAAAAGTTCATTTTGACAGTACAGAAATGCGTCTTGATATACAAATACCTCAGGCCGACTTGCTGCAAACGGCTCGCGGCTCTGTTGATCCTGCCATGTGGGACGACGGAGCTAATGCACTATTATTAGGCTATAATACGAACTATTATGAATCAGTAGCCAATGGCAAAGAGTCTCAATCATTTTATGGTGGCACTAACGTCGGTTATAACCTGGCTGGTTGGATGTTTCGTCACAGCGGATCCTTAACCTGGCAGAAAAATGATCGTAGGGACTATAACAGCATACGAAATTATGTTGAGCATGATATAACCCCGCTCAAAGCCAGATTAACGGTTGGTGATGCATTTACTTCAGGTGAGCTGTTCGACACATTTGGTTTTCGCGGTGTTGCTCTTAACACCATCGATAAAATGTTGCCCGACTCCCAGCGAGGCTATGCACCCGTGGTGCGTGGAGTTGCACAGACCAACGCACGCGTCACTATCGAACAAAGTGGTGCAGTCCTTTATGATACGACCGTGCCGCCTGGGGCTTTCGTAATTAATGATTTGTACCCAACAGGCTATGGTGGCGATTTAAAGGTTAAAGTCACAGAAGCCGATGGGCGTCAAACTACGTTCAGCGTTCCTTATGCTTCTGTACCGCAGCTACTTCGTCCTGGAATGACACAATACAATGCTGCTATAGGTACTATCAGGGATTTAAATATCTCTTATACGCCAAGAGTTGCACAAGTAACACTCCAACATGGGCTGGCAAATAGCTTAACGGGTTATACGGGCTTTTTAGGAACCGGAGATTATAGCGCTGGTTTAGTCGGTGCAGCGATAGGTACCCAGTTTGGTGCGCTAGCCCTGGATGTTACTCATGCCAGAGCTTCAGCAGGAGGCAATACGAACCAGGGTAGCAGTTATAGAGCGACTTTCAGTAAGATGTTTGCGGAAACCGGCAGTAGCGTATCCATTGCTGCATATCGTTTCTCATCATCTGGCTATCTGGATCTAAAAAATGCGATGCTGTTTAGCGACCATTATCGTTATAATAATGATGACGCGGCTTTAACCCTTCAGCGCCCGCGTAATAGACTATCGCTAACTGCAAGTCAGTCTTTCTCTGAAGGTCTGGGGCAGTTATATGTCAGTGGTTTTAGTCAGAACTATTGGAATCAAAGTGGTAATGATAAGCAGTACCAAATTGGTTACAGCAATAATTTTGGGCGGTTATCTTATTCAATCTCAGCAAACCGCTTAAGAAACGTTGGTGGCGATCAAGAAACTCAGTATTTAGTCACTTTCACTGCTCCATTAGGTTCAGGAGGAAACTCACCAAATCTGAATATGAATCTTGGCCGTACATCTAACGGATTAAATAGCCAGGCAAGTATTAATGGCATGTTGGGGAGTGATGACCAGTTTAACTATAATCTGGCCGCCGGCAGAGATGAAAATAATAATAGCGCCGGGAGTGTTTCAGGGGTTTACCGTTCGCCTTACAGTTCCTTGCAAGGATCCTATGGTCAGGGTAAAAATTATCGTTCAGTCTCAACCGGGGCAACAGGGTCTGTTGTCGTACTTTCAGATAGTATCACTGCAAGCCCATACAGCTCTGATACATTAGCCATTATTAGCGCACCTAATGCCGAAGGTGCTAAAGTTGAAGGGTATTCGGGTGTTATTATCAATAATAGCGGTAATGCTTTGGTACCTTATTTGAACTCTTATCGTTTGAATGAAATCTCTCTGGATCCAAAAGGCTTACCTATGGATGTGGAATTACAAAACACGCGGCAACAGGTGATACCACGTTCCGGATCGGTTGTCCGGTTGAGATATCGCACGTCGGTTGGGCGTCCTGTACTGATAAATATTGGTACAAATGGGAAAGAACTTCCTCTTGGCGCGGCAGTAAGGGACGAAAAAGGAAATACTGTTGGAACTGTTGCTCAGGGGGGCACGATTTATGCCCGCTTACCAGTTGCAGTATCTCAATTAAACGTTGCGTGGGGGAAGGGGAAGCAAGAACGCTGTACATTTAAGGTTAGCGTACCGAAGAGTAATAATGGTGATAAAGCAAAGGTGGCTAATATATTAAGCATTAACAGTAAGTGCTTGTAAGATTTTACTGCGGTTTCTTTTTTAAATTTTAGGATTAAATCTTTAATGAATAATAACGGTGTAAAATAATAATGAAAACGTTAAATTTTAAATTGATATGCGTAAGAGCATCTCTTGTGATTATTTTGTTTTTTTTGGGGAATACTTCTGTCTATGCGGATTTAGTCTGCAGAGCGGCTGACGGGAGGAATGCTCTGTTTTCCCTTGGCATTGATACGCCGGCAATAAAAGTTACGCCAGGAATACCAATTGGTACCGTGCTTTTCAGTAAAACATATGAGTTTACAACATCCTGTAGCTTAAATAAGCTTACGGACAAAGCGCAGGTGATATATTTCAAGAGAAAAGATCTTTCTCAGGCTTTGGGATATGGGTTAACGTTAAATGTTAATTTTAATGGGAGTAATGGTAGTGCTGCCCAAACAATTTCCTCTGGTGTTTCAATTAACGACAAGACAGCCGTCGGAGGAGGGTCAACAAGTGGATATTGGCCTAAAAACACGTTTACTGTTGACGTTCAAATTATCAAAACGTCTAACAGTTCACAATCAGCTATTATTGCAAAAAGTGTAGACCTTTTTTCTATGGGAGGAGCTACGGCATATCCTACAGATAGTGCAATATTCATAATGCAAAATCCTAACAGTGTAGTTTATACAACTGAAACCTGTAAGATAAAAGGTCCAGCATCTTTCACTGTTTCTTTGGATAAAACAACCATAAATAAAAAGAGTGGTTTTGGTTCTGGTGTCGGTTCTAATAGTAAATCTAAGGGGTTTAATATTAGTTTGCTCTGTGATACGGAAATAATGAGTGCTTTTAAAATTATGTTACAATTGGATGGTGCAAGCCCTCAGGGTGGGGGAGTTTCGGGATTGTTGTCATTGTCTCCAAATACCGATAATGCACAAGGTGTGGCATTGCAAATACTATTTGGCGGCACCGAAAATCCAGTTAAGCTTGGGACTCCCTGGCAGATTGGTTCATTCCCAGTAAGTGGATCAGAAATAAGTATCCCTTTTTCAGTAAGATATTATCAAACGCAAGGTAATGTTACTCCAGGCACGGCCAATAGCACGATGGTCTATACGATATCATACATTTAGGTGCGTATTTGATACGCATTTCTATATTCTCGCTTGGTGGTTTTATGAATGCTTTTAATTTATCTAAAAAAAATATTATTTTAACTGACTTGACGCCAGTCAATGCATTTGGTGTGCGTAGTACACTCGAGTCGGTTAATGGGGGGGATTATACGGTAGTTAATATTAATAACGTGTGGGATATTGGCAATGAAACTGACAGAACGATTGCATTAGTTATTCTATCCATTTCGAAAGAGTGTGGTAACACGTTGGACTCTATAAAGAAGGCATGGAAAATATCGAGCTCAGGTATACCTGTTTTATTATTCTCTGATGTTTTAAACGCCAAGTTATACGCACTTATTGCCTCGTTGGGCATCAATGGAGTTATGTTCTATAAAGAGAGTAGTAGCGTTTTTCTTGATATTTTCTTTTCTATTATGAATAAAGAAAGAAGATTCGGTCCTTATGTTTTGGAGCAAATGGACTGGAAGGTACCTGCGTTATTGACTCCGGCTGAAACCAACTTGGTTTTCGACTTGCTCGAAGGTAAAAGAGTTACAGATATAGCTAAAAAAAATGGACGTAACATAAAGACCATATCTACTCAAAAAACAAGTATAATGAAACGACTTAATATAAATAATAATAGTGAGTTTTCTGCTCTTGGCGGTGTGTTAAACAGATTTTCATTTTATACGTAATTATATAAATAAGGCCTCGGTGCGAAGCATGACTAGTATAGCTTTAATGAATAATTGTCCAATAACAGTGTTAGGAATTAAATCGGTTCTCGCTGGGTTGGGTGCGAGTGTTAATTACTCTACAAGTACCACTGTGGAGCTGTTAGCTTTTCTTAAAAAAAATACCGTTAGTTCGGTCATTTGTGATATTCCTGTTGTTGATAATTCAGCAACTAATACAACAAGTGATTTCTTATCTGAAGTTAATGAGTTAATTTCAGATGTGATAATTTTTACTTCATGTACTGACCGAAATGAAATATCACCAATTATTCGTGAGTATAGTTGTTCAATAATCTCCTCTCAAGAGGAGTGTGGTATTATTGAATTACAATTAGATAAGGCATTGAGAGGATATGAAACACTAAGTCCGAAGATACTAACTATATTGAATTCAAAGAATAAGATGGAACTTGATGATCTTAACTTGCTTACCATCAAGGAGAGAGAAACATTATTCCACTTGTTGAGTGGTAGAAGTATTTCGCAAATTGCTATAGATTGTTCTAAGAGCGTAAAAACAATCAGTGCTCATAAAATAAAAATCATGAGAAAGCTAGGTGTAGATAATGTGACTCAGCTTTTCTCCAAGATACTTAGATTGTAACCTGGTTGCTGTTTGAGTTTTTATTTGGTACAGTTGCGGCGATAGGCGTATTCAAAATATGTACCATTATCTAACCTTATGTTTTAGTAGTCATTTTAAGGTGTGCTTCATATCAATCTCAATCGGGCTTATAGGAACCCCAGGTGTTTATTAGTCTGGGGTTGTAATGATGTGGTATTCAGATATACAATCAGTGTCTTCGTCCCTAATTTCTTTGTTACATCTTATTATTGATACTCTTTGCGAGAATTGGTGTCTTGTCAAGTAATTAAATTTGTATTCTTTGCAAGATTTATCATTGATTCTTATGTATTTCTCTGATTCATCGACCTTTGTCATCATGTTATCAGTATAAATCCTGCATTCTCCTATATTTTTCGCATACTTATACTTCATGAAAAAATCACTTTGATTTTTCATGTTGCCTTCAATTATGAAATATATCGTAATAATAGCCGTCAATAAAATAAACAGCAATGTTAATCTGTTTGTTTTATTAGTCCTCTGTATTGATACCTGATTTTCAATTTTTATTTCAGGTGGTTGCTTTTGGTTGTTCTCTTCCTTATCTCCTTCAGTTATTTCTTTAATATCTAGAAACTTGCTCAGTTGCAATCCTTTTCTGGGGATTGTATTAACAACTTCATTTCCTAAGCCTAATTTTATAAAACCCCTACGGAGTATAGATATATTTTGGTAAAAAGTGTTTGCGGTGACATGTACACCATTTTTGTTCCATACCTCGTTAAAAAAGATGTCTTTATCTAATATTATGTCTCTGTTTTTGAGTAGTAGCATCAAACAGCGTGCTGCAGGAACATACAGAAGTACTTTATTACTCGAATCATCAAGTGAGGTTAACGTTCTTTCTTTGGCATTGAATTCTACAGCATTATTTATGATGTAAATAGTTGGCATCATGATTCTCCTACGTTCCTTTAGGTAGAGTTTTTATTCTCTGGCAATAATACTAACATTACAGATGGTGTTTTTATTTGGTTTGCGAATAAAAAGGCATAGTATAATTTCATTGATTTTGAATTTTTATTATTTTTTCATTTTCGTCCTTATGGTATATTATGTGATTTTGTTTGGTTTCACGCGATTTTCTAGTTAATTTGAAATGAGATTAACTAGTTTCAGTTTTTCATAATGCTATTAAGAGGAAGGGCGCTTTCCACTTTAGGCTTTATCTTGTCTCATTAAGTTTGAGAGTTGTTATTCAACCAGTTATACTATTTTCATAGTGTCGGTAAAGTTATGATTTATTTTGTGGCCTTTATCAACTACTTGTAACTGATAATAAAGCTTGCTTTGGTATCATCTTTACCTGTATTTGCTACTCCAGTTGAAAAGTACCTCTCATGGTTGTGAGTCGAACGCTACCTGTTTTCCCAGTTAAATTGCAGTTTTCATCTTGTGTAATACTAAGAAAAAATGAAGCACCACCGGCTATATCATTGTTTTTTCATGCTGGATACCTGTACGGAAATCACATTTACTGTTGTACCATCATTAACACTTACAGCACAGATGTTGTTGTTAATATCCCCGATGAATTCGATAGTGTCATCGATTGCCATGGGATACCCAGAGAATAAGCTCAGAGAAATTGCCAATGCTGCGGATGGGATAGTTTTCATTTCATAGTCCTTTAGTTTAACCGTTAAATAAGTGGTTTTTTTAATCACACCAAAAATGTCTGCATGCATGGCTCACTGATAACTAGAGGTGCTTTCTTGACGAGAGGAATGATACAGCCCCGACAGCTCAAATCAATATATAGCCATATCTCTATAAATATAGAATTATGTTCTTAAAAATTAGCGATAAGAAGGTTTTTGTTCTTTTTGGTTCTATGTCGTCTAAGATTGATTTATATATTTCTGACGATAATGATTCTTGTTTCACAATTGATTTCGATGTGTATGACCATTCTTGTTGATTTTACAAATATGGAAAGCGACTATTCCGAGATTCACCAACCTATAAATCTCGTTATTCAGACTAGGATAGTTGTGCTGATTTGATGGTGTAACTGCCCTAGTAGGGGGCTTTGCTTGCGCAGCGTAAATAAATGGGCACTATGGTTTCGTCTATATGGATCGTAATGATCAGGGATTGGCACTTTAGCCAGAGCTACAAAGAGATCGCTTTACTGGTATCTGAAGGTGATCGCCAGTAATGGTTCGATTTAAGTTAGTAAATGGGCACCGAAGTACCCAGTTGATGGTTGATAAACCTCATCTGACCCTTTGTTATCAAATCCCACACCTGCTTTTAAACTATTTTGAAACGAAGAGAAACGAGGTCGTACAATGTCCAACCGAAGAAAGTGGCATTAGCGCCACATCATTGCCTCTTCACCGGTCATATACTGAGTACCAATCACGGGTCGTGACGCAGGCTTGCTGATCGTGTAATAAATCTGCTTCACGACTCGTACAATGCAGAAATGGCGAACAAGTTCGCCATTAAAATTATATAGTTAAAACACTAACAATAGTTAGGCGTACTTTTTAGCCCAAGACGCAGCCGTTCCCTGACCACTACCACCAATATACTCAATCCAAGTATAAAACGACTCTTGCAAAGAAGGCGCTGTTGCTACAACGTAACGCCAGTCACGGCTAGTATCTAATGCAATTGCTAAGTCTTTCAGCTTATCGAAACCCGCAATAACAATTTTTTCTACATCAGGTGATGTATAATCCAGTCGATTAGCTCCAGATACACATTTAATTTCGGCTTGGTTCATTTCACGTAAGCTCACATCAATTCCTTGATTCAATAGCATGAAAAAATAGTAATGCTCATGTGCATTACAAATCGAGCTAAAAATATTAACAGACAAAGAACTATGTTGATATAATGTGTTTGTCCATAAATCAGTCCCGTGAGAGTTATTACATATCACATCGAACATTACGAGATTATTTGAAAATCTCAGATGTAATTGAATTTACTCCAACCTAAAAAACACCTTACAGTACTGAAATAAAATTCCTAAAATCAGTGAGATAATGCCAATTTAGATCATCAACCCTCAACCTATCGGGTGTACAGACCGGGGACATTGTAGACAGGTGTTCAAGGACATGGTTAACGACGAAAGGGCAGCTCAAAACTGGTGGCATAGTCCACATTCAGTAAAGCAATACGCAGGCGCTCCGCACTTGCTGCATGCACCTGACGGCATCCCTCTAAGACCTCAGTCCATTGCAGCGCAAGACGTGGCGTTTCATTAACTTCCACGAAGTTGTAATTTCAATCGGGTAATCAATACGTTCGACCATGCTGGTTTCCCTTAACCTACCCATCGGTGACTTTATCAACGGTCTACGATATCCGGAAGTCAATTTGCAGGAGGTAGCTCCCTGTAGCGATTGAAACTTGGTACACTACGTTGAGAAGATGGCTGTTTTTGGAGCAGCCTTGAAACCTGACAAGGTATTATCGGAAACTTAATGCCTGAACAAGTATGGCTTTAGTTTACGCAAAGTCATCGATATGCCACTGACAAAAACAAATTCAGGTATAATTTTCCTGCCAGCGTGTTTCTTTGATGCTGTATATCCCGGTGTTACACGTAACGCAGTGTTTTTCCCCCTGATAATGGCTCTGGCACCTGACGCAGTATCAGGACCGTACCGCGACATGTGCTGCCAGTCCTCCCACCGTTCTTCGTAACTGACTGTGCCTCACATCGGCTTTCACCTGGGGATCCAGATTTGCACATTTCATCAGCGTCGCAAGGGTGTTACAACCCACACAGAACCAGTCGGCTTTTCGAACCAGCGGTCGAGCATCCGGCATATGGCGACGCACCATCTTGATACGCCGCATTTCTACACGCTCCGGCTTGACGTAGAGGCATTGTCGGCCTCGGGCTATTAGTGCGTTCTGCAGATGTTCAAACCAGGGGCGTTCCGTGTGATATTCCGGATGGAACGTCATAGCGCTGCCGCAAAGATGGCAACGGTAGCGGTCGTAAGGTGCCGTTTGTGCAGTTCTAGCCCTGGTCAAGCGCTCATTGCCGTCCAATGCCATAAAGGATTTTGTGTACATCATGTTGGTTCTCCGCACGACTTTACGCGCAGGGGACATCCGTCCCTATATGGGCATAAAGTCGTGCTATTGAAGGGAAATGAGTGAAAACAGGTCAACGAGCGGGGTGACGCAACGGGTTAATACTCGGTGGTTTATTGGATAGTGCGTACAACTGAAGATAACTGCATCGCGTTGTAGCTAAGCACAGCATACTGGGACGGATAAGTATTGGGTTCACCACGGGAAACCTGGATGCAAATGGTTTCCAACAGCAGAGCCTACACCCACTCGTTAGACGGGCCGATGGCTGATGACTAGGCGTTGCTGATGAGGGCGTCAACAGCACCAACTTGCGTCTGTAAGGTCGCATCATGGCGGACGCTGTAGAATGTATCTTGGTTCAACAACAACAGTATCGGGATAACGCTATCGCTCTCAACCCCCCACAACAGGCTGATTTGTGTCGGCGGTGCTGGTCTACCTGCTGCTTGGCGACTGTCGATAAATGTGTTGGTACGCTGGAGTAAAGCAGCATGAAACCGGGTTATTAGCGCGTCGAGGGGCTGAGTTGAAGGATCGGGTATCGGTATCTTCCCCAGTAGTGTTTCCCCCGATTCTAGTCCCAAAATCAATGATTTAATATATTGGTATCAATGTTGGTATAATATACAAAATTAATTTTTTATTTATTTAAAATCAGGTGGTTAATCATTATGTGCAAGTCCGGTCCCCGCAAGACTTCTGCATTTTTTTAGTCAACCTGATTCAATCAACATCAACTTAGGGTTTACGTACGAACGTCTGCAATTTGCTTTGCCACCGGATTGATTGAACGGAAAAACTCAGTGATTTCATTGCTAACCAGTGCTCAGTACTCTAGTAGAACAGTAGGCTGGGTGTCGTATGTTTGCTAGGGTTAACCATTCGCAACTCTAAACGCTTCAGACATTCGTTCCTGCTCCCGAAGAGGTAGTCCCAAACCATCAGCAATCGTCCTCCATTGAGCCACGATCCCCATAAAGTTTTCAATAATTTCATCGGCCTGCGCCAAGCTCAAACGGAAATATTCAGCGACTTCACGTGCCAGTTCGAGATCGAGTGCATTATCTGCTTCTGTGATATTAAGCTTTAGGCCGTCAGACCAGGGAACGGGGTTCATATCGTAGGCTTCAGAAAGCCGCCAGCCTTTGCCAGGGACCAAAATGAAACCATGATTGCGTAGGTGATCATCGGTGTTAGAGACAAGAATATTAAAAACAATCCTTGACCAGAGCTCTTGCAGGTCGGTTTTTGTTTGTGCGCCATGTCTTATCAGAACGTCTGCAAGTTCAAGATAACTGGCGCCGCTAGAGGCATCATCACCATCTTGATGTCTGGTCATTGTCATGGCAGAAGCAAAATGAAGGCGCTGGCCGGATCCTGTACGGTCGAACCGACGGACCATAAAGCAGTGGTCATCGCTGGCATATTTATGCGCTTCAGCTGTTGCGACGTTCAGCCCGCAGCCAACGGCGAGAGCATTGGCCACCATCTCCCAGCCGCCGACATCGTAATCATCTTTGGTGCTGGGAAATTTTGCGATATAGAGATGGCCATGCTTGTCCACGACACTTGCTTTGGGCCTTGCCCCACCTAGAGAGCCACCTGGCGCAATGAGCATCCGCAACCATTCCTGACCCTGTAGGGATGTATTGTCTGGATCATCTTCCAGTGCGCGGCTTGCCCTTTCTAAAGCGTGAATTTCGGTAAAGGGAGGAGCCGCTTCGTCAGCTCGGTTATCAAGAAATTCACCTTCATCATTAAGCTTGTAGCGTAGAGCTCCTACTCGATAAAGATCATGTACACCCAAGAGATAATTTGATTCGTATAGCCTGGTTCCTTCAGCTTGGATACCGGCACGAATATCCCGTTCAAGGCGACGCTTCATCAGTATTCGGCCCCAGCGATCGGGACTGGAGTCGCCAAATATGCCGAATTTATCCCGTGGGAGAGTGGGGTACTGGGCACCTTCGAATAAAAGAATTTCTGGATCAAGTTGCAAACGATTGAGGTCGGGATCGGCCAGTGCTAGAGGATCATACTGAAATTCAAATAACTCTCGTGTACGAGTTTGTCGGCTATACAGGAAGCCAATTCGCTTTGGCCCGTGCATTCCATCCCAGTCTGCATACACCCCGATCATCGCCATCGTTAACTCCCTTTGATTGACTTCTTCAATGGTTTTAGCAGGGCAGCCAGATCGGCCGACGTTGTGCTGCGGGCCGTATTGTTTGCTACGGAGCCAGCTTTCGTTGTTGTAGCTGCCTGCTTATCTGATCCTTCGTACCTGTGGGCAACCTCAGGGCGCGGCTTTTTGTCTGCTGGTGCTTTACTCGGTTTTGCCTTGGAAGTGAAAACGATCTCGTTCTTTATCAGCCGGGAATCCTGAAGTTGGCGGCCTAGTTGATCTTCGGCGGCCAACTTATTCAGGTCGCTTTCAAGCCCTAACACCTGCATGACTGATAGATATGCACCTATCGTCACGCCTGCCCCCCCGGCTTCAAGCGAACGTAGCGTCATTGGCGACATACCAGCCCGTTCTGCCACCTGTTTGGCCGTTAGTTTGCGCCGAAGACGCGCAAGTTTCAGCCGCTCACCAAAATCAGTCAGCAACTGGTTAGTTGTAGGAAGTAATGGTGCTGTTTTTTTCGCCATAATGTCAATATTTTATATTTTCAGTACTGATTACGCCATAATATTAGCATAATTTTGACATGAAGCAGCAAGGGGATGACATGTGATACTAATATTTTTACTAAAAATGGTTTAAAACGCCAGAATATTAGCACTTTTCAAATTGCTTCGAAGGAGGGAAGGGGATTTGTACGTATTCACTACCCCCGTATCTGCATCGTCCATTTATGCAACGTCTGTGTTACCTGGGCTCTTATGTTCCTTGCAGATAGCCTACTCAGACTAAAAGCACCCCGCTGAACCTCTGGGGCGTCTAGCTTAAGGTTTGGCCCGCTTTCCAGCTCAGCCAGCAAGGATTATCATACTATTGAGACTACAGATCTAGAGAGTGTGCTATGCAACATATTATTGAAGGTTTCCTCAGTTTCCAGAAAGAGATTTTCCCGCAGCGTAAGGAGCTCTTCCGCAGCCTTGCCTCCAGCCAGAACCCTAAAGCGCTTTTTATTTCGTGTTCTGACAGCCGCCTGGTACCCGAGTTGGTGACCCAGCAAGAGCCGGGGCAGCTTTTCGTTATCCGTAACGCAGGCAACATTGTCCCTTCCTTTGGCCCGGAGCCGGGTGGGGTGTCGGCGACCATCGAATACGCGGTTGTGGCGTTAGGCGTTACTGATATCGTGATTTGCGGCCACTCGAACTGCGGCGCCATGAAGGCTATAGCTTCTTGCCAGTGCCTTGACTCGATGCCTGCTGTTGCCCACTGGCTGCACTATGCGGACGCGGCAAAAGCGGTGGTAGAGAAGAAAACCTGGGATAACGAAATCGACAAAGTTAACGCTATGGTTGAAGAGAACGTTATAGCCCAGCTAAATAATATTAAGACTCACCCGTCCGTTGCCGTTGGTCTGCGCGACAACGCCCTACGCCTGCACGGCTGGGTGTACGACATCGAAAGTGGTGAGATCCGCACGCTGGACAAAAATACCAAGAATTTCGTTTCGCTCGCGGATAACCCCGAGGTGTACTTCGAATAACAGATGCTTGGCTATGAGTGGGACCGCTCCTGGGCAGAAAGCCAGGAGCCTTCTGCCTGGCGTCCTTATCTGCTATATTCGCCAGGTGGAAATTATTTTATGTTGTCGGGGGCGAGCAGTTAATGGAAAACGAAGAACATATCAGTAACATTATAAAAACGCACCTCGAAGCGACATTAAACGATCTCGGGGAATTTATCTGGGCGTATGTGGTGTTATCGAAAAAAGATATGTCCTGTATCTTTGGGGTAACCAACTATCCTGGTGAGTGGGTAGAGCATTATAAAGCTAACGGTTTACAGTATACCGATCCGGTGGTGATCACGGCGCTGAACCGGTTAACGCCTTTTTCCTGGGATGAAAATCTAATGACGGGGGGAGGGTTTCATTTTTCCGAACTCTTCGAGCGGGCAAGGAAATTTGGGCTGAATAACGGCTATACGTTTGTATTGCATGATTATAATAATAACCTGGTCACGTTATCTTTTATTCTTGCCCCTGAAACCAGAGCGGAATTAACCCAAACGCTGATCAAGAATAAAGGTGACATCTCTGTTTTACTGGCGTCAGTGCATGAGATCTATCTAACCCTGAATTCGCTGTCGGAAAAAAACGCCTCTCGCTCGGAAAAGAGCGCCCAATTTACCGAACGGGAAAACGAAATCCTCTACTGGGCCAGCGTGGGCAAAACCTATCAGGAGACGGGGATGATCCTGGGGATCACTACGCGTACGGTCAAGTTTCATATGTCCAACATCGTCAAAAAGCTGGGAGTCGCAAATGCCCGGCATGCAATACGTCTAGGTGTGGAACTTCAACTGATTAAACCGGTTAGTTGATTACAAAGAAGGCTCAGCCGCCAGCGGCCAGTCGTTCAGCCTGGTTTCGTCCGCTGTGCTGTACTTGCTGAATATCTTGGCTTTTAGCTTCCTCTGGCTCTCAGAGTCGACATGGCCGAGCAACAGATAGACCGGCTCATCTTTCTCGGAAACACCGGTTTCCAACACGGTGACATTCCAACCTGAGGTTCTGATGATGTGCATCATCGCATGGCTGGCAACGGCAAGAATGCCATCATAATGATGTTGTTGCGCATAGTTAATCAGTGAGAGAAACAAAGCCATAGTGACGGGAAACTTACGGCCTAACAGCGAGTGGGTTCTTTCTTTATCCACGAAGAAACGCGTGGATTCAATGTAGTTACCTTCTGGAATGTTGATATTGTTAAAGAATGAGGAAAATGTACTGTTCAACATATTTTGGTATTTCATGTCTATCATCCTGGTTCCGCATATAATCATGCCGTTCTCCACGCCAAAAATATAGTTGGTCTTGTCATTATCAAACTGATCGACCTCCTTGCCGTCCGAACAGTCGACTGCCCATTGCAGTCTGTCTTTAAAAGTATTTTTTCTTAACATAAAGAGATCTTCAGATTTCTCATTGCTCATTGAAGCATAGTTAACGCTGTAAATATTAAACATAATGTCACCTGTGAATGAATATATAGAGATAAGTTCATCCGGTAACATCAGTGAAGTTTCATTAAGAGCATGCCGGTACAAAGGAATGATAATGCTTTTTAATAGATTTACGCTAACCTTATTATAGGAATAAACTGGTTTTAGCCGGTGTTGGGTGGGGCATTTTAGGCGACACTCTGGGCTTAAAAGTGATATGTTTCTTACCGAGTGCGAACCCGAGGGAGCGGCAACGGCAACTTTTACCTATTTTTTACATCTTTATACAGATAACAGACAACTCTCCGGCCGATACGGGCAAGAATGGATTCGATTCTTTTGACAAGGAGCTTCACCATGGATCTGAAATGTATTTTTGCGTTATTCACCCTGTCTGTGCTGCCATGGAGTGCCAGTGCCGCTCCGGTTGCCCCCAAGGTCGTCGTAAAGTCTGAAGTCGCCTCGCCAGTGGTGTTGGAAAATACCCAGGATAAAAACTACCTGAAAATCTCGTTGGTGGGCTATCCGCTGCCGCAGGAAAAACGTAGCCCGATCAATCTGGCGTTGGTCATCGACCGCTCCACCTCAATGAGTGGCGATCGTATCGAAAACGCCAGAAAGGCGGCGATCGCCGCTGTTAACATGCTCAACGGTAATGACACGCTTTCGGTCGTTGCCTATGACTCCGGGGTTGAGGTGGTGATCCCGGCGACCAAGGTCAAAGATACAAAAGAACTGATTAATAAAATTAACAAAAGTATTGAACCGCGTGGGATGACGGCGCTGTTTGCCGGGGTGAGCAAGGGTATCGATCAGGTGAGCAAGCATCTGGATAAAGAGCAGGTGAACCGCATTGTGTTGCTTTCCGACGGGCAGGCCAACGTTGGGCCAACCTCCAACAGTGAGCTGGCCGAGCTGGCTAAACTGGCGGCCAAGAAAGGTATCGCCATTACTACCATCGGCATTGGTGATGGTTATAACGAAGATCTGATGACCACCATTGCGGGCTATAGCGATGGCAACCATGTCTTTGTTGAGCAATCCAGCGATCTGGAAAAGACCTTCGCCCACGAGTTTAACGACGCCATGTCCGTGGTGGCGCAGGATGTGGTGGTGGTGATCAAAACCGCCGATAAGGTTACGCCGGTTCGTCTGTTGGGGCGTGATGGCAGCATCAGCGGTAATACGGTCACCGTGAAACTGAACCAGCTGTATTCCAATCAGGAAAAATATGTTCTGCTGGAAGTGATCCCGGCCAAGGGCAGCAACGCCCAGAGCAAACCGCTGGCCGATGTGAACGTGCGTTACGCCAACCTGAGCACCAAACAGGTCGATACCTTCAATGAGAAGGTGGCGGTACGTTATAGCCAGTCCGCTAAGGACGTGAGCGCCGCGCAGGTTGATGAAGTGCTGGTGGATTCAGCCATTCAGAAGGCGGCGATTGAAAATGAGCGCGCGGTAGAGTTGATGGATGCAGGTAAAATGGAAGAGGCCAAACAGGTGTTTAGCGCTAATGCGGCAGCCTTGGAAAGCCTACCCGTCAGTGCCGCTCCAGCCAGACAAAAAGCCGAAGCCAGCGCGCAGAAGAACAAAGACCTGATGGGTAAAATGGAGAGCGACAGCAAGGAATCGACCCGTAAGGCAGTGAAAGAACAGAACT
This sequence comes from Serratia sp. 3ACOL1, assembly GCF_003668775.1. Lineage (NCBI taxonomy): Bacteria > Pseudomonadati > Pseudomonadota > Gammaproteobacteria > Enterobacterales > Yersiniaceae > Serratia > Serratia sp. 3ACOL1. Next base: position 5,207,183 of record NZ_CP033055.1, read on the forward strand.
ACAATATCAAAACCCAGAAGAACCAGTAGCAGGGAGCCAAATGAGCCAGCGTACTTCCAGAAGTTTGACGGTTTTTATCATCATCACCGTGGCGGTCTTCAGCCTGATCGCCTATCTGGGAGTGCGCACCCTCGAGCACGAAGTGTTGCTACGCCATTACCAATCCCAGACCATGGCACAAACGCGCGTTACGCAAGCCAGCGACAGCGTTATGGATATTCTGCGGCAGAAAGCGACGCGGCTGGACGCGATCACCGACTACATTCAACCCAACGAACAGGCGCTCAAGGAGCTGGTTGAGAAGGATCACGACATTGATGGCGTGTTTGTCCTGCAGAAAAATCGGTTGTTGTACCCCAACGAAAACGGCCCGCTGAGCCAAAAAGAACTCGCCTGGGTTCAGGCCATTACACCGCTGGTGAACGATCCTTCCTTGCTGTATGGCCACAACGTAAAAAGCGAAATGGCTATCCCACAATCCGGCTGGTATATCACCGGCGAGGTGCAGGAGCCGCTGTTGATCTACTGGCGCACTATCGGCAGCGAGACCATCGGATTTCGGGTTCCTTATATCAAACTGCTATCGGACGTGATCAATGCGGTTAACTTCGATTTTGGCAAAGACACGCTGGTGCTGGTAGAGAACGGACGCCTGCTGTACCAAAGCAATCCGTATGTCGAGCTGGGAAACCTGCAGCCGTTGGCCGAACAGAGCCTGCCTTATCCGCTTACAGGTTGGCAGGTGAGCTATTACGGCAAAGCGGCCAGTACTACGGCGGTCTACCTGTGGGGCGGGGCGTTTATCCTGCTAATGCTGGCCATCATGGGCTTGATCATTTTCCGCCTCTATCGGGAATACACCCAGACGGCACGGCTGGCGCGCCAGCAGGTGGGTTTTGTCAGCCAGGTGTCCCACGAGCTGAAAACGCCGCTGACTAATATCACGCTGTATGCAGAGTTGCTGAAAGAAGAGCTGGACGAACAGCATGATGAAGGACTGCGTTACCTGGACGTGATTATCGGCGAGAGCCAGCGCCTATCGCGCCTGATCCAGAACATTTTGAGTTTTACCCGCGAGCCGAAGCTGCACATTCAGCCCATTGACCTCAACCCGCTGCTGGCGAAGATTACTCAGACTTTCACTCTGTCATATCAGGCCAAGGGGATGACGATTTCCCTCTCGTTAGGCGAAGACGTGGTGGTGCAGAGTGATATCGATCGCCTGACGCAGATTATCAACAATCTGCTAAGTAATGCGGAAAAGTATGCCACGGCCGGGAAACAGGTCGATGTGCAGGTGGAGTGCAGTGCGGACAATGTGGATATCCACGTGCGGGATTATGGTGACGGTATCGCTGAGAAAGAGCTCAGGATGATTTTCCTGCCCTTTTACCGGGTGAAGTCAGGTATTACCGAGGGTGTATCAGGCACCGGCATTGGCCTGACGATTGCCCAGCAGTTGGCGCACAGCCTGGGCGGGGAGATCCTGGTGGCTCAGCAGTCGCCTGGGGTGCGCTTCACCTTGCGGCTGGCACGTAACCTGATTACAGCACCGTAGCCGCTGTTTTTGGATAAGTGCCGCAGAGTGACTTCTATACCTGACAACAACCGCGCTCTAGCTCCCTCTCCTTTTTGGGGAGAGGGGAAAACACAGCGCTGTAGCCGATGATATCGCCCGCGTCAGGCGGTAATCGCCACCGCTAATCGCATTAACTACAGGAAGTCGTAATGAAAATACTGGTCGTTGAAGACGATACGAACATCCGCCAGGGATTGGTAGAAGCGCTCTCCCGTGAGGGCTACAGCCTGATCGCCGCAGAGAATGGCAAAGTGGCGCTGGAGATGTATCAGCGGGAAAAAACGGATTTTATCATCCTCGATATCATGATGCCGGAGCTGGATGGTTACGCGGTATGCCGAGAGATCCGCAAACAGGATGAGCAGATCCCGATTATCTTTTTGTCCGCCAAGGATGAAGAGATCGACCGAGTGGTCGGGTTAGAGCTGGGAGCAGATGATTACATCAGCAAGCCGTTTGGCATTCACGAGATCCGCGCCAGGATCAAAACTATCGCCAGGCGTTGCCTGCGTAGCAAAACCGCGCAGCCAGATGTCAGCTTTTGCTTTGGTGACTTAACAGTGTACCCGAATGAGCTATGCGCTCTGCGCCAGACGGCGAGGTTGGAGCTTTCACTACGCGAGGTGAAAATCCTGGAGTGCCTCTATCAGCACAAGAATAAGGTCGTCACGCGCGAGATGTTGTTCGATGCCGCCTGGGGCTATGACTTCCTGCCTAACAGCCGCACGTTGGATCAGCATATCTCCAAGCTGCGCAAGACCATTGAGCTCGATGCGAATAGTCCGTTGCTGATCCGCACCGTGCATGGGATGGGGTATCGGTATTTGGAGTGAGTGCTGGGTGATTAAATATGTGCCTCACCCCTTAAACACCTGCCCCCGATGCCACTCCACAAACGTATCCAAAGGATAATGTTCGGCGATCTTTGGCAACCGAATCGTCTTCCCAGCAAAGTTCCAGAACAATTGGTCGATCATATGGGTACCGTTCACACCTGCTGAAACCAACAGTTTCATGCTGTCGTCGAGCCCGATAGCTCCCATATCAAATGCGGAGTGGTGCAACGAGCATAGCGCTAATCCGTTGGTCACGGTGCAGGGGCCGCCGTGTTGCTTCCATTTGATATGCGCCGCCTCTAAGCCAACGGGCGTAGTGTCGTGCTGCAGGTTATAGCCGCACACCGCGCATTGATAGTTATAGGCGCGTAAGATCGTTTGCCGGAATGCTGGGTCGCGTGCTTTACGTATCCCATCAAGCCGAAAGTCCAAGCGGTTGGCTATCAATTCTTGAACGCTGTCGGGGAAATGCTCACAGAGAATTTGCTGTGCAAGTTTGTCTATCAGAGCGGGTTGGCTGCATAACAGCTGGTAGCTCTCTTCGTCGAAGCCACCGCTGACTCCATGTTCGATAATCTCTCGCTTCGGTGGCTCTTTACTGCCTTTCTGCGGGCTGCAAAGCTCCGCATTCTGTAATTCCCAGAACCCGTCGCCGCGTAAACGCCAGAACGGCATGGTGGGGTAATGGTCACGCCGCTGTGGGCCGAAGCTATTGAGTAATGCCAGCAAGGGGCCGTGGATTTCTTCGCCGTAATTGAACAGCCGATCGTGCCCTTGCTGATATTGGGATAGCACGTACAGCAGCAGTAACGGCTTATGTGGTGCACGCTGATCGCCTTTGCGCCACACGGTCAGATGAGATATGGCGGTTTGCAGTTCCTGGCTGGTTTTCATCGGTGCATCCTGGCGGGCGGCGAAAGTGATTGCGATCATGCTCGCAAAAGGGAAGGGATTCAATCGCTTCTACACATATCTTGGGCAAGACAGAGCCTCGTTATTTCATTAAATAGGGAAGAGCGTGCCCGCCAGCATTGAGCGCAGCTCTACGTAACAATCCTAAATGCCTAAAGCCACGACACATTCTCGGTTATTTCTGCTATGGTATGTTTATTGAGTTGTGTATTTTTTATGCTTTTGATAAACAAGGATTTAACATGGATCGTGGTATCCCTGATGTGGCTTTTATTAACAACAGCGATCAAAGAACCCCTTTAATTTTGGTGCTCGACTGCTCAGGTAGTATGGGCGGTGAGCCGATCGATCAGCTTAATCAAGGCCTTGCTCTGCTGGAGCAGGAATTGAAGGACGATGTGATTGCCGCCAAACGGGTCAGGCTGCTGATTATTGAATACGGCGGTTATGACCAGTGCAAACTGCACGGGGATTGGACAGATGCCATGGATTTCGTCGCGCCACGTCTGGCCGCCGGGGGCACAACTCCGATGGGGCAAGCGGTCATGCTGGCATTGAACGAGATCGAAGCAGAGAAACAACGCCTGAAGCAGGCCGGGATTTCCTATACCCGCCCCTGGTTATTCTTGATGTCCGACGGGCAGCCTACCGATGAATGGGAAGGCGTTGCCGAACTGTGCCGCCAGGCAGAGGCTAGCAACAAAGTCGCCGTATTCCCGATTAGCGTGGCAGATGCTTCAACCGAAGTCATGGGGCGTTTTAGCCAGCATGGCAGTAATGGTGTCAAACGGCTGAGTGGCTTGCAGTTCCGCGAGCTGTTCTTGTGGTTGAGCGCCAGCATGCAAGTCGTCTCCCAGTCTGTACCGGGCGGAAAAGCACAGTTGCCAGCGACCGATAGCTGGTCCAACGTCCCGGTGTGATATGAAAAAATGGCAGGTATATGCCGCATCGGCCACCGGTGCGGCACATCTGGCAAGGGATATTCCGTGCCAGGATGCTTTTCATTGGGCCGTGGTTGATGAGCGCCTGGTCGCCGCCGTTTGTGATGGAGCGGGGTCGGCATCCCAAAGTGCAACGGGGGCGGACTTTGTCTCTCGCCAACTGGTGGAGCGCCTATCATGGCAACCCTCCGGGGCGTTGACGCCCGAGCTTATTCAGCAGATGTTGGAACAAATCCGCATGGATTTGTACTTTCTGGCGACCGAGGCCAATAACCAGCTGGAAGATTATGCCTGCACGCTAGTGGCGGCATGGATCGACGAGCAGCAGGTTTGCCTGATCCATCTTGGCGATGGGGTGGCTGCGGTGCGAGCCGCCAGCGGAGATGAGCAACTGTCCGTGCCCGAAAACGGGGAATATGCCAACCAGACGTGGTTTTTAACCAGCGAAAACTGGCGTGAACATTTACGTATCACCTTTGTGAGCTTGCCGGTAGACCAACTGATATTAATGTCAGACGGCGTGCAGCCCTTTGCGTTAGATAAGTCGGGGCAGGCGCTGTTTGATCCGTTTATGGGGCCGGTGATCCGCTATTTACAGCAGACCGCAGAGGAGCCGGGTAGCTCCGCCTTACAGGCCACGTTGGGCGATCCGCGTACCAGTGAAATCACCGGCGACGATAAAACACTGCTCATAGCGCTACGCAGTTAATCCCCATGGCTCAAAATAAATCCCAGGTCTTTTACAACGAAAAGCGCCAGCCATTGCAGCTAGGGGCATTGATCAAAAGCGGCGGGGCGGGCAGCGTTTATCACCTTGCCTCGCAGCCTGGCAGCGTCGCAAAAATCTATCACGACAGCATCGATAAAGCGCTCTATCAGCGCAAAATCCAGGCAATGCTTCAGCACGTGCCCGATATTCCGCCTATAGCCCTGGCCGAGGATTCGCTGGTGCAACTGGCCTGGCCAACCTCGCCGCTGTTGAATACTCGGGGTGAGTTCGTTGGTTTTGTCATGCCTGAGTTGGATGTCAAACGCAGTATCGAATTGGAATATATCCTGCAGCCTCGGCAGGCTGAGGTGGCGAAATTACCAGACGGGATCGGGGTGAAGGTCAGCTTGGCCACCAACCTCTGCACGCTGGTTGCCGCGTTGCATCAACAGCAGCATCGCATTATCGATATGAAGCCGGTTAACCTGCGCTTTTATCGGGAAAGCCTGTACGTTGCGCTGCTGGATTGCGATGGTTTCAGCATTGAGGGGGGCGGCGAGCGCTTCCCTGCCGGGCAGTTTACCGCAGAGTATCTGGCCCCTGAATTCCAGAAAACCGGCAAGGTGCCAGAGAAACAGGAAGAGTGGCAGGACCGTTTTGCGCTGGCGGTGATCCTGTTCCAGTTGCTGAACTTTGGGCTGCATCCCTACAGTGGTCGCCCGCAGTCCTCGAAGATTGCTACCGATCTGCCTGGGCGTATTGCCGCGGGCTGTTATGCCTATGGCTTGACCGCCAATAAATTAATGGCTCCTGCGCCAGTAAGCATGCATACCCTGTTGCCGAACGATCTGCGGCTGATGTTTGACAAGGCGTTTGGCCCGCTGGCGGCGTCACGGCCTTCTGCACGGGAATGGGCTAGCGTACTGCGGCCCTATGCCTTGCCGGCGCAGAAGAAGATCGTTGTCTGTAAGGCAAATAAGCGCCATCAGCATTTTGCTGGCCTGGCTTGCCCGGAATGCACGCGTAAAAAGCAGATGCAGAAAGCGCTACAAGCGGCTCGTTCGGCCAAGCGGCAGGCTCCGCAGCGCCAGCTCGCGCCTGCTTATGTGCCACCTCCGCGCCCTGCACCCACACCTCCACCGCCCAGTTTTAAACTGACGATGCCTGCGTTTGTCCCTGGCGTTGTGCTGCATACCGCGTTTGCCGTGCTGTTGCCGTTGGTGTTCGCCTGGTTGTTCAGCCAGTTTGCTTCCCTGACCAGCTTACAAATAGGGCTTTCAACGTTCTTATCCATGCCCTGGAAGGATCAGTGGTTTATGGGGGTGAGGAGCATAATCTATTGCAGCATCGCCCTCGTTCTAGTGTTGGTATTCAAATGGGCTTTTAGCTCGATAGTGCGGAGTAAGCCCTGATGTCTTCGGGTTTTATCAAGTTTGTCATTACGTTGCTGGTGTTGCTGGTGGTCTTTCTCCCCTGGCTCATCATGGCCGCGCTTGCCGGGTTATGGCAGGGGATTGAGTGGATTGGCGCACAGCTTTGGCCTGCGGTGTTAAATGGCCGCGAGCGCGGCTTCTTATCCGGTTTATGGCTGGCTGGCAGCCTGATGACGGGCGGTATGCTGTATGTGGCGTTCCGGCGTCGTAGCTTTAGCTATGCTGCCGGAGGGGCGCTGGCGGCAGTATCGCTGTTGCTGCTCAGTTATCTCAATATGCCGCTCACGCCAGAGGCTGAACGCCGTTGGTTGGTTGGGCATCAGCTTGAGCAGAGTGAATGGAAAGAGGCTACGGCCTACCGCGGGCAACAGTTTGATGAACTGATACAGAGCTTCCCCGGGCAGTTGGATGAATGGCGGGTATTAAACGCGCTGGAAAAGAATAGAGAAAAGTTCCCGCCTCTCGGCTATTCGCCACAGGACAGTGAGCACATCACCAAGCTGTGGACCGCTGCCCTGCAATCGCCACAACCGGATACTCAAGCCGAAATCAGTGCATTGAGCAAGATGAAAGACGCCACCCTCTGGATGCCCGATCAGGCCGAATTGTGGCTGGCCACGGGGCTGTTTAGCCTGACAATAACGCCAACGTCAGGCATAGCGCCAGAGTCGTTTGGTGCGATTAGCCAAATTTTTCAGTCAGCTATTCAAAGTAATCCTCGGGATGCGGATGCCTGGATGGGCTGGGCGTTGGCCACGCTGCTGGTAGGCGACAGCGAACTCCCCCTATATGGCTCCCCTGCACCGCGGCTCCAGCAGGTGACTAATGCGTTGATAGTCGCCGGTCAGTTGGAAAAGAAGGGGCAATATCAGCCAATCATCCATCGGCGCTTAAAGCAATTTATTGACGCATTACCAGCCAAAGAAAAACGTGAGCTGGATATCTTGCAGGCGCGAGCTACCTTGCTGGTGGGGTCGGCAGAGCCTTTTGATCCGGCGGTGGTTGAGCTGGCCAATCAGAATCTGATACCGGCGTCTTCTGATGAGAGCGGCCGTAAGCCTGTTGCGGATAGCTCCATTCACATTGCCAGCGTGGAGCCATTCAGCCGTGCCGGGCTGTCGACTGACGGGGTTCGACGCGTCTTCGGCAAAGACAAAGATTACGCCACCACGATGTTATCCGTTGATGTCGATGAGCGTGGTGAACCGGTCTCTGTCCTGCCCTTTGTTAGCAGCGGCGCTCGCGAACTGGATCTGAGCGCCATAAGGCTGGCGTACAGCTGGCGTTTCCCTGCTTCCAATCAGCCTCAGCATCGTTTTATACCGTTTGATTTTGTGAATACCGAGCTGACCTCCAGCATGTATTTACAGCTTATGCAGCAACATATCGCAACCTTGGCGAACCTGGTAGCCCGCCACGACCACGCCGGTTTACGCCAGCAAGAAGCGTTGATCCGCAGGTTGAATGGTACGGTTTGGGTAGGGAAACGGAATTTTGGCCTGAAGCGGGATGAGGTCTATGAGCTGAATAAAATGCTGATGCCGAAAACGCTGAATGACGACTATTTCACGACCACCATTAATAAAATAGACAGCCTGGTTGGTAAATATAACCAAAGCCCGGAGTTGTTACTGTTGCTGGCCCGCCAGCAAATGCTGTATTTCAGTTACGGCATGCGTCTCAAGAGTGCTGAAAAGCAGAAGGCCGCGTCTTCTGGCGTGAGTAACCCGTGGGCACATTTACTGTGGGATGCACGGCGCAATTTTGGGCGAGCGATTGCTATGGATCCCAAGCGGGCAGATGCCTGGTACGGCTGGGGGCTGTCGTGGGCCGATGAAGATCCGGAAAAGCTGGTGGGGGCGCTGGTTTATGCTCAGCGCCTGCTACATCAAGCGGAGACATCCCAGTCTACTCTCTACTCTGAGACTATGAGCCAATCGGAACGTGCGCTAGAGTTTTTGAAGCTTCGGCTGCTGCTGGGGATGAATTTACAGCATCAACGCGTCGGATGGTTGGATATCCTGAGCGCGCGCGTCAGCCAAAATTATCAGGACATGATTTCAACCGGCTCTGGTGCCCCAAGTCAACCTGCATATATGTCCCAAGAGCAATCCTCGCAGTTGGTTGAGAAGGTCGCCATCAGGCCGATGCCTTTCCCTAGGTCGTTGGAACTGCAGGTGCCTGAAGTGCCTCAGGAGAAGAAATACTCTGCTGGCATAGTCAGCGTTAGCTTTGAACAAGCCGGTGTCACTCAAGCAACGCGCACCTTGCCGTTCTTCCCGGACGTTGGTCCACAGGCGGCGGGGGAGAAAACCGTGGTGATAGACCTGGATGTGAGTGCCCAAGGGAAGCCGCAGTTAGTGCTGATCTCATCGAGCAGCGGCGTTGCGTTGTATGATGAGGCCGCATTGGCCGCCGCCTGGACCTGGCAGTTTGCAAAACAGCCGGTTGGCCATCTACAGCGGGTGACGGTGTCGTTTAGGCGTTAAAGGGAGCATCGGGTGGGTTAAGCGGGAATGGTTGCCTCAGCGGGTAATCGGTTTGACAAGCTGCCACTCGGCCCCCAGCCTGATGGCATGTTTGGCATTAGTCACACCCATCTTTTTCACAATATTGCCGATATGGAATTTTATAGTACGGGCCTTCACGTCTAAAATAATGGCAATTTCCTGGTAGGTTTCCCCATGCTGGCCCAATAGAACACTTCGTTCTCCCGCGTTGACAAGGGATATTTTTCTGCGCTGAAGTTGTAGCGATTATTTCGCGCGGTTTCCCGGTGCCGGGTGGTGATCCTTTCGTGGATGTTAGCCAACAGCATCTGCAAACGGGCTTTGTTAGGGGGTATTTGACCCTCTATATCGATGGATTTGCTGTCATTAAGCGCCAGCATCGCCAAATTCCGTTATTTGTTTATCTAGATGATTTTTAAATGCATTTTTTTATCGTGGCTAGCAGAGAATAATGTAGGCATCAAATTACCTAAATATGAAATAATAACACTACTAACCTAACCGTTATTGAACGCCAGATAATATACTGGCTTGCCTGCGATTTTCGATAAAATAGCAAAAAAAACCTGACCTCGTTGGGTCAGGTTGCCACATTGGCCAACACCAGGGAAATTTTTACTGCCATTATCTTAAAGCTATTTTCTTGGTTGAGGCAAGCGCTCTATGCTGGATTTTGGCTGTCTATCACCATTATTCGGTCTAGGATTAGTATTGCCTTACGTCGATCATTGCAGCGGCACGGCATCTGCATTGATATTCTTGCTCCTAATTCTTGGCATTATCTGAGGTAGTTACTCAGGGCTGCGTTGGTCATTCACTATTAATTGATCATTATTTGATCAGTTTCGAGCCTGTTTTTCTAACGGAAAACTCTTGTAGGACCTCAATATAACCATATTGAGTCCACGTTATTGCTGTTTTACAGCCAGCTATAAGACGCTAATCGTGCTGTTGATATCATTGGGTGGAACAGGTCTGCCATGCTGGCGTGCAGAAAAAATTAAAGCGTAACCTCAAGCCTGCTCTATGCGTTGCCCCATAGATTGTTGTCACGGTGACCCGAAGCTTGAGCTTCACCGATAGCCGAAAAGTGAGGCCTCACCATCCGGCTGGAGGCCTTGAAATGGCCTTCAAACGGGCTTGTTTGAGATAGAAATGATTTATTTTTAATGAAAAAGTGATGTTAATCACAAATAACAACCCTAGAGTCGTTCATTAAATAGCCATTCCGTTGCCATTATGTTGCATTTTCGTGTCTGCTAAATGGGGTGAGAACAGACTATTCTGGCTAATGAGTCAAGCAGCTCGTTTTACCGTTCCCAGTATGGAAATATTCTTGATTACCCTTCCGAGTTATTTACTTGTTAATACCCTTTTTCTACCGCTGTGTCAGTAGGTGATAAGAAAAGACTTATTTTAAAATCAGGATAAAAATAGAGAATATTCTTAGTTTACTATAAGCCTCCTAATTTGTTATTTGAACTGAAATATATACCATTAATCCTCGCTACTTCTTGAATAGATAATAACAACTTGATAGGTATTGGCGATGAATATGTACTTATGCGATCGTTTTAACCGATTTTGAATAATTGTTTTTCGCCATTAATATTGTTTTGAAAGTTAGGAAATAACTTAGTTTTTGAAAATAGTATTCTGCTTGTCCAACGGCGTAATGGAGTTGGTAAATGAAGAAGAAAGGAAGGGAGTCTTATGCTAAAGATAGTAGATGGTGGGTATCCCCCACGGGGCGGTGCTCGCTCAAAAAGACCTTTAACCTGGCCTGATACCAATAAGTATTTCCATGAAGGTATCGTAGGCTACTGTGACTCAGTTAATACTTCCCCAGAGCAACTCAAAGTCGTATTTATTGACTTTCAATTGGCTAACCTGCGCCTTTTCCTGGATCAGGACTGGCTAATGTATTCCGCTTGTAATCGCGTTGTGCTGGTAACCGATAGTTACCTGTTACCCTTGGCCAATTACTATAAGAGCATGTTTCGGCAGGTTGATTCTGTGATCCAGAGAACGGGGGCATCCAGTGATATTTTTGCTAAAATCGATCATGTTATTGCCGGGGAGCAGGTTTCTTCGACATCGCAAGTCAGGCTGTCTTCGCGTGAGATATGTTTATTACGTACTCTGATCCATGGTGTCACCGTGGGTGATCTTGCCAACAGGTTGCGGCTTAGTCCTAAAACAGTTTATGCCCTGCGCCACAATATTTTGGGCAAGATGGGGTTGACTAAAATGAATGATATTTTCACTCGGGCCTATCTTTCTGTCAGATAAGCTATAACTACCTATTGTCATATGGTTATCGAAACTAAATAAAATATGCGATGCTTTTATATCGCAGGGTTTTTATTATTTAATTGCCGTAGGACCTTTTCGAAAATTTAGTTTTCGAATGCGCCCTTGTGTCGCATTTATTGTGCCACGCCAGTGAATATTGGCGGGAAATTAATTGATATAAATAAAGGAAGAAATTTTATGAAGAAGTTAGCTCTGGCTTTGATTGCAGCTTCAGCGTTGGGAACAATTAATCTGGCTAATGCGGACACTCGTACTGCGAACGCGACAGCGTCTTGGGATGCAAAAGCTATTAAAGATACCAGCAGCATGCTGGTTGTTACCCCGATAAAGTCACTGACCTTTAATTACGCAGAAGGTCTGGAGCGTTTTAACTCTCAAGACGGCGCGTTCGATATCACCATCGCTGGCCAGTCTGGCGCGAGTGATTTCAAACTGACCTCTAAAATCATCTCCAACACCCTGAGCCGCGCAAGCGATGACTCTGCACTGACCGTTGGCGTTAAGTGGAACGGCAAAGCACTGTCTGAAAGCAGCGAGATGGTGATGATCGATACTTCTGCAGGTATCAGCGCAGGTCTGTCTGCACTGGCCGTACCAGGCGCTTATGCTGGTGCTAACCGTACCAGCACTCAGGGCGTGTTCGCCTTTGAGATCGCTAAAGCAACAGTTGCCGGCACTGACACTGCGTTCAAAGACCTGACCGATGGTTACTGGGATGGCAACGTAAACGTTGAATTCACAGCAACTTGGGACGGTACTTTCACCACGCTGTAAGTGATTTTGTTGTCTTAACGTAGTCAGGATCGGGGTGGATAGCCCCGATCCTTATGGAACGCATGATGAACAGATGGTTTCCTACGCTGATGTGCTCAGCACTCTTTTATTGTACTCACGCCGGTGCAATTAACGTTGGCGCGATTACATCAATCATTTCCCCTGGCCAGAGCGTTATCGCCAAGGAGGTGATTAATACTGTGGATGATGCCCGTCTGGTCAGCCTGAGGGTTGAGCGTATTTCCTCCCCGATGGAAGGGGGCAAAGTGATCCCAATGGAGAGCAAGCAGGAAATAATGGCCACGCCATCCAACCTGATTTTGCCCGGCAAGGGTAAAGATGTTTTCCGCGTTTTCTATTCCGGGCCGAAGGACGATAAGGAACGTTATTATCGTTTAATCTGGAATGATAATCCGGTTACCGAAGAGGGGCTGTCAAAGACCAAAAAAGCCGCTTCGGCAACCACCTCGGCAACCATAAGCACCATTATGGTCGTCACACCACGGAAGGACAAGTTCGACTATCAATACCGAGATGGTGTTGTTTATAACACCGGAAACAGTTCTTTCCGCGTGGTGGCATTTGGCCCCTGTAAGCAACCACAGACCAGTGAAGAGAAAAATAAAGGGTGCCGTGAGCGTTATTACGTTATGCCGGGATTAGGCGTGCATTTGAAATTTGTTGATATTAATAATCAAAAACTCAACGTTGGCATTTGGCACAACGAAGATTATATCAACGTGAAATAGCCTCTTTACTCATTACCTGCATCGTGAATTTTTTCCAGGTGTGGATTAGGGGGCTATTTGGGGAAGCAAATGGGTAATAATTTCATCTTAAGGACAAGAACCAAGGCTGTAGCGCTATGTATTGCTGCGGCTCTGATGTCTATGCAGGCTAACGCCAGAAACCTACAGGATGTTCGTTTAGGAAATTATCTTATCCCGGGGGTATTTGGTCAGGCGCTGACCGAAGGTATGACCATTCCTGTCCTGCTGCGTTACAAAGGTGGCGACCAACAAGAAAAACAAAAGGTAGCGGATGCGCTGGTGGTGCTGGAAAAAGACCGCCTGATGATAAGAGATATTACGCTGGCGGAAGAGTCTGAAGGGGCAACGTTGGCGGAAACGACCCAGACATTGATCCGCGGTCTGAAAGATCGTTTCTTTGATCAAAATACCCATATTGCCGTTTCGTCCGATGCCGATCTGAACCTGAATATCCGTTCATTTGTCCTGACGCTGGACGTGAGTGAAAAAAGCTTAGGGACCGCTATTATCCCAAGAACGAGTCTGCTGGGACTCTCTTCGGTGCCGAATTTCAGTTCGGTGCTGAATTACGATCTCGGTGTTTACCGCTCGCAGTTAAAAAAGGGCGAGAACACCTCGAATAACTACCTGACCCTGGATAACACCTTCGGCTTCGCGGAGCATCATTTCAATGTGAACGGCTCGTTTTACGGTATTGGGGAGTCTCAGCAGGATTCTCAGCTTTACCGTGCCATGTATGAACGGGACATGAGCGGACGCCGTCTGGCATTTGGCTTGGTTGACACCTGGAACCTGCAATCGTTGGGGAGCCTGTCGGCACTTAACTCCAGCAAGGTGTATGGCGTCACCTATGGCAATAAGTCTGCTACCAAGATCCAGAATACCCAATATTCGCTAACGCCAATTACCGTATTCTTACCTAGCGCGGGTGAAGTCCATATCTACCGGCAGGGACGTCTGTTGAACATCCAGAACTTCCCGATGGGCAGCTTTGAGGTCGATACCAGCCGCCTGCCGTATGGGATTTATGACGTTGATGTCGAAGTGGTGATCGACGGCAAAACCCATTCGCGTATGCGCCAGACGATCAACAAAGCCTTCTCTGGCAGTAATGGCGTGGCGCAAGAACTGAACTGGCAGCTATATGGCGGATATGTTAATTACGACAACCGCAATAACCGCACCAACGACAGTACCACCAACGAAACCTATCTGGCAGGGGCGTCGGCGGCGATGTCGATCCCGGAAATTCTCAAGATCGCCTCGGTCCCGGCGATATTTGGCCTGGCGGTGCAAACCTCGACCTATACCTTCGACAAGAAGGTGGTGAATGAAACCTCGATCAACCTCAACGTGAACCAGTTCGCGAGCTTGGGCTGGCAGGGGTTGCTGTCACAGGGCGGGCGTTACCGCAATATTTTAAGCGCCAGCCTTATGCTACCGAAAGGCTTCGGCAGCGTGTGGGCTAACCGGGAGAAGAGCCATATCGGTAAGGCGTTGCCGGTCTATGAGTCTGACAGTTATTCCTATGGCGGTACCCTTAGCCTGAGCCGGTTCTTTGAACGTGGTGGTCAGCTTACGCTGAGCCGTACGGTGGATAAGCGCGATCGCAGCACCTCTAACAACCTGGAATACTCAACGTCACTATTCTCCGGGCGTTATGGCACGGTCAACCTACGCGCCGGTATCCAGCGTTATCGCTATGATTACCAGTCCAATAGCACCAACCAGCGCTATATCTCGCTGGACTTCTCTTTGCCGCTGGCCGCCTGGTTAAGCACCGGTGTGTCTTCCAACAATGGCAACGTGCGGGCCAACCTGGCCGGCAACAAGAGCTTCGATGACTCGGCGTTTACCTCTGCCGGTTTCAACCTGGCCAAGCTGGTCAAGGATAAGCACAACGGTGACAGCGCTTATTCGGCCTCTGGCTATGCCGCCTTCGATACCAAATACAGCGCGGGCACGATGTCGCTCTCACGGCCGGACAACAATCGCCTCAATGGCAACCTGACTGCGCGAGGTGCGGTGGCCTACAGCGATAAGAACTTCGCCGCCAGCGGTATTCAGGAGAAGTCCGGGGTGTTGGTAAAAACCGGTTTCATCGACGATGCGGTGCTGTCGGCTCAGATCGATGGCCGCAGCTATCCGCTGAGCGGTACGAATAACTTTATCCCGTTGCCGCCGTACTCGAGCTACAAGGTTGAACTGATGAACGATAAAAACTCGATGGACAGCTTTGACATCGTCAAGGGGCGCACCCGCAACGTCACGCTGTATCCGGGCAACGTCGCCGTTTATGAGCCGGAAGTGAAACAGTTAGTGACGGTGTTCGGCCGTATGACCATGGAAAATGGCCGGGCGATCGCCAATGCCTCTGTGCGTAACCACATCGGTAAAACCATTACGGATGCGACGGGCGCCTTCCAGATGGACGTTGATAAACGCTACCCGAGCGTGTCATTGACCATGCCAGATCATGGTATTTGCGAAGTCGATCTGGACTTGGCCAAGGCCAAGGGCGTGAAGTGGGTCGGCGATGTGGTGTGCAACGTGCAGACCATTCTGGCACAACGATGAGCAAAGGGTTTGACATGAAACTGCGTAATATTTGCCAGTGGGCTGGGGTGCTGATGTTGGTTTCCTTCTCTAGCCAGGCGGCCAACGTGAGCAACAGTTATTTCTTTATCGAAAATCAGGTGGATGGAGAGTACTTCATCACGCCACAGAGCACCGATCCCCGTTTCAGCGGTGCCAACGCGTTTACCAAATATGCGTCAGGCGATCAACGCAGTTTGGGCTATATGGGCTATACCGGGCTGATCCAGACCAATTCGTTCGCCGATATCTGGTTGGAGGATTCTCCCATCGCTCGGCCATTTATCGGTAACCGCTGTATGAATAATGGTAGCGCTTGCCCCTCTAACGGTTATCTGCCGGGCTATATTGGCGATAATGGCGTTTATCACGTGGAGGTTAACACCAGCAACGGCGAAGCGCGTTATGGACGTGGTATTTTCTCTGATTCGGCTTATGAGTATTTTAAAAATGTGTCGGTAGGCTTGACGGAGATTTATAAATACCGTTTCTGCTCTACCCGCACGGACTACAACCCTGCAGCAGGGCAAAGCTGTGTCAGCGTAGGCGGCTCGCAGACCAGCCATGAATTCACCATCACCAAAGCGGGTAATTTGCGGTTGGAATCTACCAACGCACTGCAGGAAATTTTTATCGACAGCAATGGCAATCCGGTGATGGGAACGGGTTCTCAGTTCTGCTCTGTGGGCTATATTGGCTCACTGAGTGGCGCGATCTGTAAGCTGGTGTCTTATCAGATGCAGGGGAGCACCCTTTCGCCGATGCGCATGAACATGAAGCTCAACACTGCTGCGCTTGGGTTTACGCCTGCGGCAAATACCATTCGCCTGAGTGCCGATGGTGCCAGTGGTTGGGTAAACTACAGCGCCACGACCAACGCGGCGAATTTGATCAAAGCCGGTAACGGCGGTATTTATGTATTTTTATCGCAGACCTTCCTGAAGAACCTGATCGATCGGGGAGTGGATCTGAGCCACAGCAAGGACTTCTTCACTTTCCTGTTCACCAGTACGGTGGCGCCGCAGTCCGGATATTACGAATTTTCACCTTCGAACACTATCTTGCTGGTTCCGCGCGATTATGGGATTAGCATTATCTCCAAGGACTTGGTACTTAATCCCAAGCGTGAAGGCAAAGTCGGCAGCACAGAACCGCCGATCGTGTTCGACTATATTTTGACTACCTCTGGCCCAAGGCAGGCTGATAGCATTACCGCGCAGGTTTACGGTCCGGCAGGGCAGGTCAATGGGCGCCCGTACTGCGTCTTTTCCTCCACCGACGGTAAGCTTAGGGTGCCGTTCTCGGCCTATCTGGCTTATACCGATAACGTTGGGCAAGTGGTCCGCACGCGTGCCAGCTGTGATGATGTACCTATCAGCCTGAATGCGGCTCGTTGGGTAAGAACCGCCTGGCCGGTTCCCTCACAAAACGACGGCAGCTTTTATCGTACCGAGTTGTCTCTCAGCTTCCCGATGAATGAGGGCAATTCGATGTGGACCCTGGATGGACGGGATTGGATGGGGATTGTCAGCGCCACCGGTGAGGTAAGGGTCAGGGCGGTCTGGACCGGCCCTGATATCCATTAGGATTGAAAATGACGATAAGACTAGGGTGGTGGCTAGCGGGGCTGATGTTGGCGTTTCCGGTGCAGGCAGTTTATCTCTCGTCCGGAGTATTTACTCTGGAGAGCGATCGCACCTTCTTCTCGCGCCAGTTTGTTAACAACACCAAAGAGACCAATCTGTATGTGATCGGTGCCTATCGGATTGCCAAACCGGGGGTTGATGAACAACCTCAGCCGCTAGAACAGGGCGAACTGCTCTATACCCCACTGCGCAAAATACTGGAGCCGGGGGCGTGGGAATATTTCAAGATCTTCTATCGCGGCCCGGCGGACGAGCGCGAGCGCTATTATCGCATAGTGATCCAAGAGATCCCGGCCAACTTAATGGAGATGCAGGGGGAAGACAAGACACCGCTGGTATCCCCGACCATGGCGCTAGATACCATCATGGTCGTTCGCCCGCGCAAGATGCGTTTCACTTATCACTATGAACCGCTGGCCGGGGTGTTGAAAAACACCGGCAATACCTATTTCCGCGTGATGATTCATCAGGGCTGCGACGGGCAGGATGACACCGCCAAAGTGTTCAATCTGTTGCCGGGTGAAAGCTATCGTGGTGCCGATCTGCGTGGGCAGAATCGCAAGTTTATTATCGGTTTCAACAAGTATCAGCGTCTTGGGGAGCAGTGTTTCGAGCAGGGGCAGGAGTAGGATCCCCACCCCAGTTCACCACCAAAGCTAGACTTCCTTGCGCCCCAGGTAGCGCTCTTTCATCAAAGAAACGCCAATCGCAATATCCAGTACTGGCGAAGGCGGCAGGTAATTTGCCTTACCGAGTTCCTGCATCGCGCCAATCAGCGGATGGTCGATCCCCAGCACATAGTCTGCCAATAACGTCCCGGCAATGGTTTGCTTGGACACGCCTGCGCCGTTACAACCTCCGGCAGTATAAATGCCTTTCTTTAATTCGCCCCAAACCGGCGCACCATTGCGGGTGACGCTGATGGTGCCAGACCAGGTACTGGTCAGAGGCACATCCCGCAGCTGTGGGTAAATCTTGTTGAAAATCTGCTGATGTAACAGGGTTGCCTGATAGGTCTGCGCAGCGGTGATCCGGCCGTTCAAGGCTGGCGTCACATGTTGGCGGATCAGGAAACGGTGATCCTGAGTATAGCGCACCGTTGCTCCAGCGATCGCGTTGACCGGCGTTAGCCCCCAACTGCTCATGGTTGGCAGCTTTTGGCGTTGCTCTGCGGTTAATGGCGCGGTGATGCTGGCGAAGGTGGCCATTGCCGCCTGCTGGCTGGTGACCGGAGCCAACTCCCTGGAGAGGGCGTTGGTGGCTAACATCACGTTGGCCGCTCTAATCGTGCCAAAGGGGGTGACCACCTGCGTCACGTTACCGTGCCGGATCGCCATCACCGGGGTATGGTTATACATCGTCACGTTGTCCGGCAGATTATTTGCCAGGCCGACGATCAGGCTGGCAGGATTAACCAGGATCGAGCTTGGGGTATAGATGCCCTTATTATAAAAACGAGTACCCAATTTTCGATACAGCGCTTCCTTATCCAATATTTGATAAGGCTCGCTCATGGCATCGAGATTGTCGGTATATTCTTTGAGCACCCGCTGATTAGCGGCGTCAACCTGGCAGTGATATTTGCCGGCATTCTCCCATTCGCATTCGATCCCTTGTTGCTCAATTTGCTGGGTTAATTGATTGATCCCTTCTTGTAATAAAGAACGATACGACTGGGCTTTTTTCAACTCCGCCGTAGAGCTGCCAATATTATGAGGTAAGCCGATAATAAACCCTGAATTTCTGGCCGAAGAACTCTCAGCCGCACAGGCCGCATCAACGATGATGATCTTCAGTTTAGGATCGTGGCTGGCTAGCCTTCTTGCGAAGGAAATCCCGGCGAAGCCGCAGCCTACGACCACCCAGTCAGCCTCGGTATCGCCGATCAGCGTTGGGTAAACGGTGGGGCGAAGGTCAGGTTTCAACCAACCATTTTGGTTTTGATTTAACGGCACCGATGCATATTTCAAACTCAAGGTCCTTTTTAAAATGTTTGCCACTCAAGGTCACTAAATAGGGTTATAAAACATTTAACCACTCTGAACCAGCAGATTCAGCCGTTGCTCATTCCCCTCAATTTATTGACGGTAAGTTATTTATAAGCAACCGTTAAGCATTGAGGCGCCTCATTGGATTACCGCATTTTGACAATTGCCTGGGGAGTGCAAGCGGGGCGATCCTCTGCGGCCTAAATTGAGATCACTGAGCAGATTTATTTCTGATTTTTTCTTGTTTTCCCTTTATTCCCCAGCCATAGCTGTTTAGTATCGGAATTGATGAGAATGACCCATTTTCTGAGGTTTTCTTCTGAAAATCGGCTATCCCCGCCCAAGATAGTAGAGTTGTTAACTGCATTATGATTGTAACTTAGTGGATTTAACTATCCTAAACGGATTTCTAAAAAATATAAGAACGGAAATATTCTATGTCACAGATGTTAGCGCTTTTGATTGTAATGGTGATTTTATACCTGGGAGATGCGGTATCCGTGCGTACTAAAGCCTGGATCCCTTCTGTATTTGTCTGTGCGGTGTTGTTCCTGTTCGGCTACTGGACGTTTTTCCCGAAGGATATCGTCAGCCTGGCTGGTATCACACCGGCGGTAGCGGTGATGCTGATGTATCTGCTGATCACCAACATGGGGACGCTGCTCTCGGTGCCTGAGCTGATGCGGCAATGGAAAACCATTGTGATCTCGCTGTCGGGGATTGCTGGCATTATCGCCGCCGTGTTTGCGACCTGCATGCTGATGTTTGATATGAACACCGCCATCGTGACCATTCCCCCATTGGTTGGTGGCATCGTTTCGGCGTTGATCATGTCGAAGGGGGCAGCCAGCGCGGGCCTGGTCGATCTCTCGGTATTTGCTATCCTGATCTACGTAATGCAAGGGTTTGCCGGTTATCCGTTAACCGCCATCATGCTGCAGCGGGAAGGCAAACGCGTGCTGAAAAAGTATCGCAATGGCGAATGGCACGAATCTGCCGCGCAATTGCCAGCCGATAAAATGCCAACCACGGTCAGCGCGGAAGAAAAAATGCCGCGTATGTTTGGCCTGATCCCGGCCCATTACAATACCAGCTACTTCAAGTTCCTGCGCCTGGCGCTGGTAGGCTACCTGGCTTATCTGGTATCAGACCTGCTGGCCCCGGTGGTCGCCATAAGCCCGTTCGTGCTGTGTTTGCTGTTTGGTGTCGTGGCCGCCACGATCGGCTTCCTGGAAAAACAACCGCTGCAGAAAGCCAACGGCTTCGGATTTGCGGTGATGGGGCTGATGCTGTTTATCTTTGACACCCTGAATAGAGCAACCCCGGAAATGCTGCTGCGGCTGGTATTCCCGATGCTGGTGCTGATCGCTGTTGCAGTGGTGGGCATGTTTATCGTCTCGTGGATCGTGGGTAAATTCCTTGGCGTCAGCATGGAGATGGCCTTCGCGATCTCCCTTACGGCGATGTATGGCTTCCCGGCGGATTACATCATCACTAACGAAGCGATAACGGCGCTGACCAAAGACGAAAAAGAGCGTGAGATCCTGACACACCATATGCTGGCACCGATGCTGGTCGGCGGATTTATTTCCGTGACCATGGTTTCCGTGGTGTTGGCGGGCGTTATGGTCGGTTACATCACCCCAATCGCAGGATAAGTCATGAGCTATGCAAATCAGCTGCGTATTCAGCAGCACCTGGAACAACTGGCCGAGTTTACGGCTACGCCGGGCGAAGGCACGACGCGTATGAGTTACAGCCCGCAGGGCCAACAGGCTCGGGCTTATATCAAGGCACAGATGGAGGCGGCTGGCCTCAGCGTACGTGAGGATGCCATCGGCAATATCTTCGGCAAGAGTCAGGCGCAGGACCCGGCATTGCCGAGCGTGATGATCGGCTCCCACTTTGACTCGGTGCCCAACGGTGGCGCTTTCGACGGCCCCGCCGGAGTGGTGATGGGGTTGGAAGTGGCCAAGCTGTTCCAGGAACATCGGTTATTGCCGCGTTACCCGCTAGAAGTGGTGGCGCTGGTGGAAGAGGAAGGGGCTAGCTTTGGCCGTGGCCTGCTGGCTTCCTGTGCGATTGCAGGTAAGGTGGATGCCGCAGAGTTGCACCGCCTGCGGGATAGCCAGGGGCAATCGGCAGCACAGTGCATGGCGCAGGTCGGTTTTGATGCCGATCGGGTGGCCAGCGTGGTGCGGGAGCCGCAAACTCTCAAGGCGTTTATCGAGCTGCATATTGAGCAAGGGCCGGTGCTGGAACAGGAAGGGTTAGACGTTGGCCTGGTAGACGTGATCGTCGGTATCACTCAGTTGGTTGTCACCATCACCGGTAAGGCCGGGCATGCGGGCACCACGCCGATGGATCGTCGCCATGATGCGTTGGTGGCCGCCAGTCAGGTGATCGCCCGCGTTGGCGATTTTGCCCGTGAGGCTGGTGATGAAACGGTCGCCACCACGGGGAAAATTCAGGTGTTCCCTAACGGGGCGAACGTGATACCAAGCAAGGTGATTTTCACCGTCGATATCCGTTCCAAGCGATTGGATAAGCTGCAACAGGTGGTTGAGCAAACCAAAGCCTGTATCCAACAGCAGGCCGGGGCGGGGATCGCCTGCCAGATTGAACAACCGTTGCTGGTAGAGCCGACGCGTCTGCACAGCGGTATCCACAGCCAGCTACAAAAACACAGCGAAGCGCTGGGGCTGAGCCACCGGACCATGGTCAGCGGAGCCGGGCATGATGCGATGATTTTTGCCGGGATCACCGATGTGGGACTGGTGTTTGTTCCTAGCAAGGACGGCCTGAGCCATCATCCCGACGAGTGGACCGACTATGAGCAAATTCAGAAAGGCATCGACGTTATTTTTCAAACGGTAAAAGAGATCACAGAGGCAAGCAGTTATGACTAATAAAGCTATCGCGCAATCCATTAAAGCCCACGTGGAGGCGATGATTGCGTTCCGTCGCGATCTGCATGCTCACCCGGAACTGCCTTGGGAAGAGGTACGCACCACCCAGAAGGTGGCGCAAGCGCTGGAGGAGATCGGTATTCCTTATCGTCTGACGACGCCAACGGGCGTGATTGCCGAGATTACCGGTGGGCAGCCTGGCAAGACCGTGGCCCTTCGCGCCGATATGGATGCGTTACCGGTACAGGAACTCAACGACTCATTAAGTTATAAATCGCAAACCGATGGGAAGATGCACGCCTGTGGGCACGATGCCCACACTGCCATGCTACTGACGGCGGCGAAAGCCTTGTATGAAAACCGTGAGAGCCTGCGTGGCAACGTACGGCTGATTTTCCAACCTGCTGAAGAGATTGCTCAAGGTGCGCGTGAAATGGTGAAGCAGGGCGCGATCGAGGGCGTGGATAACGCGTTTGGCATGCATATCTGGACTACCAGCCCGTCGGGCAAGGTGTCTTGTAATGTCGGCTCTACTTTTGCTTCTGCGGATTTGCTGAAGGTGAAGTTCAAAGGGCGAGGCGGTCACGGCTCAATGCCAGAGGCCTGTGTGGATGCAGCGGTCGTTGCTTCGGCCTTCGTGATGAACGTGCAGGCGATCGTTTCCCGTGAAACTTCGCCGTTAGAGTCGGCAGTCGTTACCATCGGCAAAATGGAAGTTGGCACCCGGTTTAACGTGATTGCTGAAAATGCGGTGCTGGATGGCACGGTGCGCTGCTTTAACGTCGAGGCACGTGAGCGTATCAAGGCTGCGATTGAGCGTTACGCAGAGCATACCGCGGCCATTTATGGCGCGACCTCACAGGTGGAATACACATACGGCACCTTGCCGGTGATCAACGAGGAACGCAGCGCGTTGTTGGCACAATCGGTAGTGCGTTCGGCCTTCGGCGACGAGGTGCTGTTTGCCGAAAAACCGACGACCGGCGGTGAGGATTTCAGCTTCTTTATTGAAAATATCCCCGGTTGCTTTGCTCTGTTAGGCTGCGGCAACCCAGAGAAAGGCACCGACTGGGCGCACCACCACGGCTGCTTCAATATCGATGAAGACGTGATGGCGACCGGCGCGGAGTTGTATGCGCAGTATGCCTGGAGCTACTTGCAGCAGGATGCGTTTTAAGCCCGATAGCTTTATTGGGCAACATTGAGTGCGGCGTTCGACCCCTCACCCCAACCCTCTCCCACAGGGAGAGGGAGCTGTCCGGAGCTGTAGTCAGGTGCAGAAGTTAACCTGTGGCACAGCATGCTTCGCTGTTTAGCATTCTCGGTATTGAGGTCAGATGTGGGAGTTAATCCGTGGCACATTCGGTCCCCTCTCCTTTTGGGCTGAGTGATCCCCAGTAATATGGTCAGCATCCCATGACCATATTACTGTACTCATTCCCTAACTTTTTCAGCATATTAACTATATTCATCCGTCTCACTATTCCCGGTCTGTCTCTCAGGACCTCACCAGCAAGCCTCAGATACGACAGGATCCGCCTCCCTTTCTCACTATTTGCCTGATAATGCCGATGAAGTTGTTTCTTTTCCGCCATATACCCCGTCAGCCACATCACCAGGCTGGCCATCGCTGCCACTACACTCAGAACCGCCAGGCGACCCCAGCCCTGGCTGCGGCTTAGTCTCAGCCCATATCCGAAGCGCGGACTTTTTTCGTCGCGGAAGTTCTGCTCTATCTGCATCCGACGACTGTAGAGGGTCATTATCTGATGAGGCTCCAGGCCTTCAACATTACTGAACAGCAACCACGGTTCCTGAGCGCTACTTCGATGCTCTTTCTCCGTTTTTGACCGTCTGCCTTTTCCGTGACGTCCCGCCGATGGGCGCTTTTGCAGATAAAAGCTACCGTAACAAGGCATCCTCGGCTTACGAGCAAGTACACCGTAACCGACTTTTATGGGGGTGCTCTCCGCCTGCAAGTCACTGATTTTCATCCAGCGGGTGCTTCCTTCCAACTGGAAGCAGACGAGCCCTCTGACCCTGCCCGTAAAACACCAGCCCAGTTGGCTTATGTGCCTGAACCAGTCAGTTCTGAAGCCCGCATCCGTGATTATTGTGACGGGTTTTCCGTCGGGAATGGCCGCGTGGAGACGGTCAAGGAAGGCGCACTGAACCTGGCTGTTTTGTGCCAGCCAGGCGGGCACCACTTCGCTCATCAGAGGGAGTGAACGGCCATTACAGATTAGGCTTGCTCGCAGCAGATGCCAGTTTTTGTCATGCCATCCGCTCCAGTCGACAGCAATAACGCAGAACGGCATCAGTGAGGTGATAGACCGGGTAAGCATCTGTTGAATAAGGGGAAGCTCGTGATGAAGAGCAGTATTACCGAGGGCCCGATCAACACGCTTAATTTTATTTTTGACGTGAGCCCTGCCTGGAAGCGAACGGCCGAGACTGGTCAGCGTCAAGTCAGCGCCGTTGCAAAGTGCAATGGTCATAGAGATAAGCACATTGATCCGAAAGGAATGGATACCACGTAAAGACGCGGAGAAAAATTTCTGGCAAACTGTTTGTAAAGGCACGATGAGGTCTCTTCTGTTTTGTTAGCGCAACCAGTAGATCACACTTCATCGTGCCTTTCATTTTTTTGTGGGGATTCCTCAGCCTTTTGGGAGAGGGTTAGGGTGAGGGGCCTCACTGTACTTATCAGTCCTCCGGCCCGCTCATCTCGCCGATAAAGTCCATTCTGTCACTGAGCCAGGTGTTCACTATCGCATCGGCGGCTTTGGCCGCATCGCTGGCCGAGAAATGCTTCTCGGTTTGCAACCAGCCCATGGTTGCTAGACGTGCTGGTTCAATGGCGACAAGCACCTGCTCGCGTTGTTCTTTCGGCCAAACCTTATCATCAGACCAACTGCGGATTATCTGTGCAGGATCGCCCGTGGCTGGCGTGTTCTGACTTGGTTTAAGGAAATCCTCGGGAGAGACGGTGGCGCGCAGGCGGAACATCGCCCAATCGGCATAGCTGGCAAAGCGAATGGTGCCGCTATTTTCACTGGCCTTGCCAATCATCGGTTCTATTAACTTAGTAAGTTGCTGCCAGGCTGGCCGTTCGAACAGATCTCCCTGCGGTGAGCAAATGGGGGCCTGTGAATCACGAGACGATCCATATAATGCCCCAAAGGCTTCATAAGCCGCTGCGCCCTGCTGCTTGAAGATAAAACAGTGCACATAGGGGCGGCCATCGGCGTTTTCATACCCGGCTCGCTCAATGGTCATACGCAATAGCGTCAAAACCGCAACATCATGGCCGGTCTTGGGATCGTTCTCGATATCATGTAACACTGACTGGGAGAATGTGTCGTCGTTCATCGCCTTGATCACGCTTTGATGCCTGGTTTCTACCTCTGTATCCGTGACCTTGCTGGTGGGGGCAAACTGATGCAGGTAAATCAGCCAGGCGGAGGCCAGCGGGCCGCGATACTGCTGCAACTGCTGTGCCGCAGCGGCTGGGTCTGCCGGAATGCTGGCGATGATGTTATCTAGCGCCGAGGCGGCCTGCTTGGAAGTGTTCTGCAACTGGGTAGCGCGTTGGCTAAATAAATCGCTCAGGCAGCTTTCCTGACCGTTGCAGGCATCCCGTTGCTTTAACCAGCTACGTTGCTCGGTGCGTAACGCGTCGGCCTGATCCCCTGGCAGGCTTGCCATCGCCGCCTGGTAATTTTCGCTCAGCTGTCCGTCTAGGCTGCTCAGATCCGGGTTATTACAGATGCTATGCTCGACATCGCTGGTGGCTTTGGCACAGTCGAAAGAGGCGGCTTGCACCGTCGTATTGGCCCCGAACGCCAGGCATAGGCAGAGCAACAAGCGCGATAAAGGATGGCTGGCCAATGTTGTACTACGGTGAGGGTTAGCGCGTTGAAGCCTGGCGATCATGCTGAGTTCCTTTTGGTTGTCTATTGGTTCGCCCAGTCACTATTTTTAGCTTATCGCCTATGGACTTGTTTTAGGCCAAACTGTTCGCTGTCATCAAGCGCCTGTTTTGTCCAATGAACTTTTTGCCCTTTGCGCTGCAAAAATAGCCTTGGCATCTTCATGTTCAACACTCTCCCCGTTTGCTATAGAGTGACGGGCTGCATTGACTTTTTCTTCCAAAAAATGGCGATACTCATGGTGTTCAATATATTGCCGCATAAGCTCACGAACAACTTGTGATGCTGGGCGATGCTCCGCCTCGGCGGCAGCCATAAAAGTATCGCGGAGTTCGGCTTCAAGCTTCATGGTAAAAACGGCCTGTTTACTCATAGATAAATCCTCATCAAGGTACTAACTAAGTATATACCTTTTTATTGCCTTGAAGAAAATGACAGGGCGTTTTCATTAGGGAGACAATACCGCAATAAATCCGTGCAAAAAACAGACTGGATGGATTTACAAGAAGTTGTTCCATAGGTTGGAATTGTGATCGCAAAATGCGGTAGAGACTTGCAGATTATGAGGGCTAGCTTAAAGTCTTTGCTCTATCCTTACTCGATTTTATTACTTATATACAATAGATTGGGAGCGATTCCATTGTATCTATGTAATAACTCCATGGAAGGAAGGCGACTTTGCAGTTCTAACACCCAAAACCGCCCCCAACTCATCAACCCAGCGCAGCAAACCCCGCGCGGATCTCATCTTCCGGTAATTCGATGCCGATAAACACCATCGTGCTTTTGCACTCTTCTTCCGGCAACCATTCACGGTCCCAGTCGGCGTTATACAGACGCTGCACGCCCTGGAACAACAAGCGGCGCGGTTCGTCTTTGATCGACAAAATCCCTTTGTAGCGCAGCAGGTTATCGGCGAATTTCAGCAATAAACCTTCCATCACTTCGGAAATCTGCATCAGTTCCAGCGGCTGGTCGTGGTACACCACGATCGACTGGATGTTGTTCTGTGCCTGCGGGATACGGCGGAACAGTGGGGCCGGTGCTGCCACGTTGAGCTTATCGTTAAGCACAAAGCCTTCGATATCGAACAGCACGCTGAGATCGATATCGCCGTGCGTCACTTTATATACCGGTGCGCGGGCGTTCATCAGTTGTAAACGCTGGATCAGCGCGTCGTTATCCGTTGCCACATCGGTCTTGGTCAGCAGGATGCGGTCGGCATAACCCACCTGGGCCTGCGAGATAGTGAACTGGTTCAACTGCTGATCGGCATGTACCGCATCCACCAGCGTGATAATCCCATCCAGCAGGAAGCGTTGGCCGATGACTTCGTGCGAGAAGAAGGTCTGGGTGATCGGGCCGGGATCGGCCATGCCGGTGCATTCAATAATCAGCCGGTCAAACTCCAGTTGCCCCTGATCGACGCCATCCAGCAGATCCAGCAGCGCGTCTGCCAGTTCGTTGGATTTGCTGCAACAGATGCAGCCGTTGCTGAGGGTGGTGATACGGCTGGCGCGGTCGCCAATCAGCGCGTTATCAATCGGCACTTCACCGAATTCGTTCTCGATGACGGCAATCTTGTAACCGTGGTTTGCATTCAGAATATGGCGCAGCAGGGTGGTTTTGCCTGCGCCCAAAAAGCCCGTCAGGATGGTGACTGCAATGGGTTTCATGCCTGGTCCTTGTTCTTACTTAACTAGCAACAGCGCATACCGCCTTTGCCATCGCCACCGTAGCGGGCATCCTGGCGTTCGCGGAAAAATTCTTTATAGGTCATCACCGGTTTGTCCGGATGGTTGTCTTTCATATGCTGGACGTAGGTATCGTAGTCAGGCACGCCCACTAACATGCGTGCGGCTTGCCCGAGATATTTACCCGCCTGGCCGAGGTTTCCGAACATGGGTCTGCTCCAAAGAAAAAATACCCTACATAACGGGCGCAGCATGCAGCGCCCCTACGATGGCAAAACGGGCACCGTTTAGGGTGCCCTTACTCTGTCTATATTATGCAGGGTATCGATCAAATCACCATCAGTGGTGCGACGAAACTTTGACGCCACCCTCAGGAACCGGCACGTATGGCGTCTCCTGATCGGTGCGTTTCGGGTTTTTGTGCGCCGCCATGGCGGTTTTAATACCGAAGAAGATGATGCTATACACCACCAGCAGGAACAGGATGCTCAAACCGGCGTTGGTGTAGTTGTTCACCACGATATGGTTCATGTTGGCAACCTGCTGTGCGGTCAGTTCAGCACTGCCCTCGGCGATTTTGTTTCTGTACAGGCTGGCCTGGTAGAAGAAGCCTTCCAACTGCGGATTGTCGCTGAACAGCTTCAGGCAAATCGCGTAGGTGGTACAGATCAGCAGCCAAACGGCTGGGATCACGGTCACCCAGATGTACTTGGTGCGCTTCATCTTGATCAATACTACGGTGCTCAGTACCAGTGCTACCGCAGCCAACATCTGGTTAGAGATGCCGAACAGCGGCCACAGGCTCTTAACGCCGCCCAATGGATCGACCACACCTTGATACAGCAGGTAACCCCAGAGTCCAACGCAGCCCGCAGTACCGGCAATACCGGCCACCAGCGAATCGGTTTTCTTCAGGAACGGCACGAAGTTACCCAACAAGTCTTGCAGCATAAAGCGGCCGGAACGGGTACCTGCATCCAGTGCGGTCAGGATGAACAGTGCTTCGAACAGAATACCGAAGTGATACCAGAAGCCCATGTTTGCGCCAGGGATGACCTGGTGGAACACGTGAGCGATACCGACTGCCAGAGTTGGTGCGCCACCGGCACGGTTCAGTACCGAAGGTTCGCCGATGTCTTTGGCCGTTTGCAGGATCTGCTCAGGGGTAATCACAAAGCCCCAGGAACTGACGGTTGCGGCAGCATGTGCGGAGACATCACGCAGAGAGGCCATGATCATCGGCGCATCTTCGGTGCCCAGACGGTGCAGGTCTGGCATGGTAATGCCCAGTGCTGCCGGTGGGGTGTTCATGGCGAAGTACAGGCCAGGCTCGATGATGGAAGCCGCGACCAGCGCCATGATGGCGACGAAAGATTCCATCAGCATGGCGCCGTAACCGATATAGCGGGAGTCCATTTCGTTGGCCAGCAGTTTCGGTGTGGTACCTGAAGCGATCAGCGCATGGAAGCCGGAAACGGCACCACAGGCAATGGTAATAAACAGGAACGGGAACAGGGTGCCTTTCCAGACCGGGCCGGTGCCGTCCACAAACTGCGTTACCGCAGGCATTTTCAGCTCTGGGTTGAGGATCACGATACCGATCGCCAGCCCGACGATAACGCCGATTTTCAGGAAGGTGGCCAGATAGTCACGTGGAGCCAGGATCAACCATACCGGAAGCAGGGCAGAAACGAAGGCGTAACCAATCAGCGTATAGGTGATGGTGGTGTCTTTAAAGGTCAGCGCCGGGCCCCAGTATGGGTCGTGGGCAATCACGCCGCCGAACCAGATGGAGGCGATCAACAGCACGATACCGATGATCGACACTTCACCCACCTTGCCAGGGCGCAGGAAGCGCATATACACGCCCATAAACAGCGCGATTGGCACGGTGGAACAGACGGTGAACACGCCCCATGGGCTTTCGGCCAAGGCTTTCACTACGATCAACGCCAGCACCGCCAGGATGATGATCATGATCAGGAAGCAGCCAAAAAGCGCGATGGTGCCTGGGATTGGACCCATTTCCTTTTTGATGATCTCGCCCAATGAGGCACCGTTACGGCGTGAGGAGATGAACAGCACCATAAAGTCCTGTACCGCCCCTGCCAACACCACACCGCCTAGCAGCCACAGCGTACCGGGCAGATAGCCGACCTGTGCCGCCAACACGGGGCCAACCAACGGGCCTGCACCGGCGATTGCCGCAAAGTGGTGGCCGAACAGCACGTTTTTATTGGTGGGGACGTAGTTCAGACCGTCGTTGTTCACCACCGCCGGTGTGGCGCGGGTGGCGTCCAACTGCATCACCTTGGTGGCGATGTAGAGGCTGTAGTAGCGATAAGCCACCAGGTAGACCGCGACCGAAGCAACGATGATCCACAGTGCACTAATGCTTTCGCCACGGCGCAATGCGATGACACCTAGGCAGGAAGCCCCGAGTATCCCCAGCAGCATCCATGGGAGGTGTTTTAAAATTCCCTCGCGTTTCATGAGGTATCCTTTTCCTATCTGCAAAAATTGAGTGATAAATCCGATTCTTAGATGTCGGACATTTAGCTGTAGCGTCTTCCCCTGGTTAGGGTCAGGTTTAGGAACAGCTCATCATTGCTAGGCTGGATAGGGAAAGACATCTGAATTTCAGCCAGCGGTTTTATACGCTGGTGAACGGTTGGAATGGCGGGGTGAGTGGTTTAGGTGGAAGTGCGAGTGGCGAAGGCGATCAGGTTTTGCTCCGTTTTGGCATTCGCCAACTGCTGTCCCATCCAAGGGCTGAAGGCCCAGGGGGTTGCCGCTACCGCTGCGATCAACGCGGGTAAATCCACCCAGTGGAAGTCCATCACTTCATCTGCTCTGGCTGCAACGACACCCGAAGCCAATGCCGCGTAAACCGGGCAGATTTCGTTTTCCATAATGCCGGAGGCGTCGGTCTCGCAGTAGCGAAAGTCGGGGGCGACGGCGGTGATCTGTTCAACGCTCAGGCCCACTTCATACAGACAGCGTTGCTCGATGGCGTGTTCGGCGCTCTCTTGCCACTGCGGATGGCCACAGACTGAGTTGGTCCAAACGCCGGGCCAGGCTTTTTTGCTCAGTGCTCGACGGGTGATCAGTAACTCGCCCTGCGGGTTGAAGATCCAGGAGGAGAAAGCCAGATGCAGGGGCGTTTGTCGCTGGTGGGCCGCATATTTTTCCATCACGCCGGTGGGTTGACCTTGTTCATCAAGTAAAACGACATGCTGCTGGGTCATGAAGATTCCAATTTAATCGCGATGTACAACTATTACTATAACACCCGTCTCTCAATGTAAGGGGCACTTCATGCTGCGCCCATTCAGCCTCTATTTCGCACCTCGTCCCAATTCAGACCAAAGCGCGCCAGGTATTTACGCAGCCGGTCGGCATCATTGGGTTGCTTTTTCTGCTGGCGCGAGACGGCAAACAGCTGTCTACCCGCTTCGGAAAGTGACGTGGAAGATCGGCATACTTTAAGCACCGTCTCCAACTGGCTTTGCTCAAACAAATCGATATCGGCAAGCTCGACAGGTAATGGCACGCTGGTATTCCCCTGCCAATGGGATTTCAGCCGGTCTATCTCTTCATCGACCAACGGCAGGTTGATGCGCCCTTGCTCTGCCAACGTTGCCATGCGTGCGATGGAAGATCCCAGTTCGCGGAAGTTACCGCGCCAGACCGCCTGCGGGGAACGGGCAAAAGCCAGGTAACGCTGCCTGGCGTCTTTGTCGAAACGGACCTGCGTCTGGTTGCTGCGGGCAAAGCGCTGTAACTCGTAATCGATGTTCGGCTCAATATCTTCGCGGCGCTCAGCCAGGCCAGGCAGTGGGAAGGTCCACATATTGATACGAGCGTATAAATCCTCACGGAAACGGCCTTGGGCTATCCAGTCGCGCATATCACGGTGGGTGCCTGCAATCAGTTGGAAGTCGCTGCTGGCCTCTTTATCGGCACCAAAGGGGAAGAAGGTTTTTTCCTCGATGGCTTTCAGTAACATAGCCTGTTCGTCTAGCCCCAGCTCGGCGATCTCATCAAGGAACAGCATGCCACCGTCGGCTTCACGCAGCAGGCCTGAACGTGCCTGCAACGCACCGGTGAACGCCCCTTTGACATGGCCGAACAGGGTCGACATGGCGTTATCGCCGCGCAGGGTGGCACAGTTCACCGCGACAAAACGGCCTTTCACCAGATGGCGCGAATGCCGGAGTTGGTAGATACGCTCCGCCAAAAAGGATTTCCCGGCTCCGGTGGGGCCGGTGAGCAACATGGGCGCATTGGAGCGCAGGGCCACGCGTTCAATCTGGTCGATCAGCGTGTTAAAGGTGGCGTTGCGCGTTTCAATGCCGGCTTTGAGGAACGACACCGAACGCTGTTGTTCATGCAGAAAACGGCTGGTGAGGGCGGTATAGCGGCTGAGATCCAGATCGATCACCGAGTAGATCCCTTGGGGGGATGGGCGATCGCTTTTGTCACCGGGGGCGGTTTGCAGTAGTTGAGCAGGCAGGTATCGTGCCTCGGTTAGCAGGAACCAGCAGATCTGTACCACGTGCGTGCCGGTGGTGATATGCACCAGATAGTCTTCGTTCTCGGTATCAAACGGATAGCGGCTGGCGAAGTCCAGAAAGGCGCTGTACACCTCTTCCAAATCCCAGGGATCCTTGAGTGCTACTTCCTGTAATACCACCTGAGTGGCTGGCGAGACCGCGACGATATCTTCCGCCACCTGCTGCGCCATGCCTTTATCGCGTGGCTGATGCAGCAACTCCAGGCGATCGATCGGCAGCTCGGGCTGCTGGCACAGACCTACCGTTGGCCGCCACTTGCTCCAGCGGTTTTCCCGTTTGCCACGTTTATCCAGCGTGGTGCCCAGCACTCCGATCACGACTCTGCGCTTCATATTATCCCTTGCGATAAAATACTATCCTAAAAGATAAAATACCGTCTTATTGGCATCATCGCCAGTTATCCGTGATTAATTATTTATTAGTTAAAAATCAATACATTGTGATTTTAATGAGGATTTTTTACCGAGTTGGCACGTCTTTCGCTATATCCACTACGTCAAAAGAAAAAGGATGACTAAAGAATGAAGAATAATTATGAGTTGATGGCACCGGTTAACAGCGCACCAATCAAAATGTGGACACAGGGCGTGCCCGTTGAGCCAGAAGCGCGTGAGCAGTTGCTGAATACGGCAAAAATGCCGTTTATTTTTAAACATCTGGCGGTGATGCCGGATGTGCATTTGGGTAAAGGCTCCACCATTGGTAGCGTGATCCCTACCCGTGGCGCGATTATTCCGGCGGCCGTTGGCGTGGATATTGGTTGCGGCATGATTGCGGTGCGTACTTCGCTGGTGGCCGCCGATCTGCCGGATAGCCTGGCTGGGTTGCGTAGCGCCATTGAACAGGCGGTGCCGCATGGGCGTAGCTCAACCCGTTCAAAAAGAGATAAAGGGAGTTGGACCACTCCGCCGCAAACCGTCGATCGCCACTGGGCCGAACTGGCTCCGCGCTTTAACCGCCTGATCGATAAATACCCGCGGTTGCGCAACACCAACAATTATCAGCATCTGGGAACGTTGGGAACGGGTAACCACTTTATCGAAGTTTGCCTGGATGAAACGCAGCAGGTGTGGGTGATGTTGCATAGCGGTTCCCGTGGCGTGGGGAATGCCATCGGTTCGCTGTTTATTGCTCTGGCGCAGCAGGATATGCAACAGCATATCGCTAACCTGCCGGATCGTAACCTGGCCTATTTCGAAGAAGGCAGCCAGCATTTTGACGATTACATGGAAGCCGTGGGTTGGGCGCAGGACTTTGCTCGTCATAACCGGGAAGTGATGATGGAGCACGTGCTGGCGGCGCTGTCGCGTATCGTGACCAAACCGTTCACCACCCAGCAAGAGGCCGTGAACTGCCACCATAACTATGTGCAACGTGAGACGCACTTTGGTGAGCCGGTGTTGGTGACGCGTAAAGGGGCCGTGTCTGCGCAGAAAGGGCAGATGGGGATCATCCCCGGTTCGATGGGGGCGAAAAGCTTCATCGTGCGCGGATTGGGTAACGAGGAGAGCTTCTGCTCTTGCAGCCATGGAGCAGGCCGCACCATGAGCCGTACGGCGGCGAAAAAACGCTTCACCGTGGCCGACCAGATCCGGGCTACCGAACATGTGGAATGCCGTAAGGACAGCGAGGTGATCGATGAGATCCCAATGGCTTATAAAGATATCGATGCAGTGATGGCGGCACAGTCCTCCCTGGTGGAAATCGTTCATACCCTGCGGCAGGTGGTATGCGTAAAAGGATAACGTGATGGAACAGCAATTAAACGGCGTGGACAGCGCCATGCGGGAAAGAGTCCGACAAGTGCTGGGCGAGGTAGAAAAACGTTATGACGTGCGGGTGCTTTATGCCTGCGAATCTGGCAGCCGTGGTTGGGGTTTTGCCTCGCCGGACAGCGATTACGACGTACGCTTTTTGTATGTCCACCCGCCGGAATGGTATCTGCGGGTAGAAGCGCAGAGGGATGTGATAGAGCTGCCAATCGATCATGAGCTGGATGTCTGTGGCTGGGAATGGCGTAAGGCGCTCGGCTTGCTGAAACGGGCTAACCCGACGCTGATCGAGTGGCTGGATTCACCCGTGGTGTATCAGGAAGCCCCCGAGAGCGTCGCGGCGTTGCGAGATGTGGTGCCGGAGTGGTTCTCCGCGCAGCGGGCGCGCTGGCACTATCTGTCGATGGCCAGGAAAAACTTCCGTGGTTATCTGCAGGGGGAGCAGGTAAGGCTGAAGAAATATTTCTACGTGCTGCGCCCTCTGCTGGCGGTGCGCTGGATAGAAGCGGGCAAGGGCGTGCCACCGATGCGTTTTGACCAACTGTTGGCTGGCACGGTGGAGGATCCGCTGCTATTGGCGGAAATCCATGAATTACTGGCGGCCAAACGGCGCGCAGGTGAGGCAGAGTACGGCCCACGTAGGGAAAGGATCCACGCGTTTATCGCGCAGGAACTGACGGCGGATGCCCGGCAGGAAGCCTTGCCCGACAGCCCGGCCCGCAGCGACAAATCGCTGGATGAACTGCTTTATCGCACGGTGATGGTGTAATCAACCGGGGAGAAGGAAGGCTCCCCGGTAACACTGAGGATATAAAAAAATGGTTAACTCATTGATTATATAAGGGCGCAGTATACGGCGCCCCTACGAGTTGAGTTGTTTGGGATTTGTCAGGCTAGGTATTCCCCAGTCCGACCGTAGGGGCGCTGCATGCTGCGCCCGTTTAATTCTTCAGTTTTTAGCGATAAAAATGTTTTGCCGATGATAGGCCAGCTGGCTGGCATCCGGAGGGAAATCGACCGGTTGCCTCAGCCTGCGACCTTCATATTTGGCGAAATTCTCTTCGCTGATGGCGCTTTTCAGTTGTTTAAGGCGCGGTGAAAGTACCAGCTCAAGGTGTTCATTAAAGGTGATTAACCCGCGATCGAACGCTTTATCGTGCAGGTTGGACAGACATAAGCCGTTGTTGGGGTTGAGCCGATGTTCAACGGTATGCTTCCACGGGCGAATATGGCTGGCGACCAGCAGCATCGGTTCTTCCAGTTCGGTCAGGCAACAGCGATTTTCATACGCATCCAGCACCCGTTTGCGGAACAGCTGCTGACCAACACGCGCATTGATGATGGTGGTTCTTTCTCTGCCACTGAAGTCTTCCATGCCGCTGTCATGCAATGCCATAACTGGTGGTTCCAATTGTGTCATCGCCAATTGGCACTGCTGTTCAAAGGTTTCACTGTCGAAGTTCATTTCCTGCCACAGCGCCTGATCGGCTTTGGAGGCTCCCGTCAGCCCACGCCGGCCAGAGTTAACGATAAACGGATCCAGACTGGCGATATTCACTAACTTCATTGCCAATGCGGAAGGTGAGCGGCCGATTAACCCAGCATAGTGGATAATGTCGGGGTTTTTGGCGTGCAACTTACCAAAAGGGATTTGGCTGTATAGCGTAAAAGCTACCAGCAACTGTTCCCGTGTCCAGAGATTGACGGCAGCCATCAGGGCCTCGTTGTGGCATAACTTAATTGTGTTAGTTGGGCCACTTACTATGCCTGGCACATCGGTTATTGCCTACCCTCATCGATAATATGCAGCGCCCCTAGGTGGCGAGCCGATGAATAAATGCCTGTAGTCTCGGGAGTCTGCGGATTTTGCCAGGGATTAACGGCGTCCGGGATGACCTTTCCCATGATCCTTCCCATACCCATGCTTATTACCACCCTTATGGCCACCTTTGTCGCCATGCTCTTTACGGGGAGGTTCTTTATGATCCTTGTCGTCACCATCGCTTAATAGTGCCAGCGCGACCAGTGCACCTAGCCCGATCACCACACCGGTGATCGCGACCTCATCGTTGGTCATATTGGCACAGCCAACCGTCGACAAACACAGCAAACCAATCAGCGGATTTCTCAAAGACTTAACCATGATCATTGATCCTTTTTACGGTCAGTTAGCTTTCCATTCAAACTACCGATACCGTAGGACATCGCGATCGCTGGCTCAAGATAAGCTCAGGTAAATTAAGTGATAAGCTTCGTCAAGGAGCTTGACGTGGATTGACATTAGTGGGAGAGAAGCGGGAGCCAAAGGGTAAAAAGCCTGGTTGAGACTATTCTTCCCCCACCCCAGCGCTGTGGTGTTCAAACGCAAGCGTAAACTGTAGCACGTTCGATTCCCTCTCCTTGGGGAGAGGGTTAGGGTGAGGGAGAATAACGCTATTACTTCAACGCAATGCGGATCACATCATCCGGATCGGTCGCTTCTTTTTCACGGCTTGAAGCCTGTTTCACGCTCACGTACAGCGTTTTACCATCTGGTGACAGTGCCAGGCTGTTTGGATGCGTTGGCGTCTTGATGGTTTCCAACAGCTTGTAACTCTTGGCATCAATTACGCTCACGGTGCCTTCTTTGCGATGAGTGACATACACTTCATTGCGCGCTGGGTTAAACAACACAGCCAGGGATTCCGGCACGTCGATCTTCTGCAGAATGTTGCCGTTGTTGGTATCAACAACCAGCACCTGCGGCTGCTTGGAGTCGGTAATAAACGCGCGATGGTTTGCCGGATCCAGGCTGATATTCAGGAAGAAGTGTTCCTTAGACTCATCCAGTTTCTTACGTGAAAGCACCTTGTTGGTTTTGGTATCGATAGTCACCAACTCGCCATCGGCATTGGTCACATACAGGCGGCTTGCCGCTGCATCCAGCGCCAGACCGGTACCGTATTTACCGGTTTCGGTGATGGTGGTGCGCAGGGTCAGATCCTTGCCATCCACAACCCAAACCACGCTGGACTCGCCCAGGCCGGTGATATAGACGGTGTCTGTAGTCGCGTCTGCCACCAGTTCACGTGGGGCCAATGGTTTCACGGCATCAGAGCGTTTACGAGCGTCCAGCACCAGGCGGCCTTTCACTTCGCCGGTTTTACCGTCGATAGCGGTCAGTGAGTTACTGGTGGTGTTACCAAAATAGAGAGTGTCGGTCTTGGTATTGATGGCGGCACCAAACGGTTTGATATCGTTATGAATGATCTGCGTGATATCCAGCGTTTGTGGGTCTAGGCGATAGACGATGCCGCCCTTATCCAGCTTGCGGCTCTGTGAAGTTGCCAGATACAGCGCATTCTCGCCCTGGCTGTACACCATCTCGTAAGCGCCTTTACCTACCGGCTTACGCAGCAGTTCCGTCTCTGTCTGTGCCAGCACAGAGGTAGAAAACATCAGGCTGCTGAGAAGCAACAGAGGGTAAACCGCACGTCCGCCAAACTTACGGCTGGTGGTCATCATAGCGTTCATAAAAGCTCCATTTCATCAAAATACAGGTCACCACCGGGCTGCTGCTCGGCGGCTAAATTGGGCTCAACATTGAATCGAAAGCAAAATCAGGCCGGTCATGTCATCGCATGCGGCTCACTATATTTGTGAATGATAATCATTATTCTTACGGAAGGGGAGCACTTTTGTTGCTTGGGGCGATAACTGTCACGTTTAGGGCAATCAGCGAGGGAGGAGAATATCCGGCCAGTGTCTACTCTTCGGTCAGGATCAGGCCCAGACGCTCGGCGGTCTTTTGGATAATTTGGCCAATGGTTTTATGGCTGAGGAGACGGCTTGAGGGTTCGGTTATCGAGAGTGCACTATTCATGACCCGTTGGCCACCAAACAGGACCAAGGCAAAATGGTCGTCATCTCTTTTTGAGTACCACTTCAATCCGTCAACGTTATGATGCTGTTGATAAATAGCCTGCGACCAGGCTCGGGTTTGTGAATATTCGAGCTGGGTACTGCCGATCAATTCATCGCGATCGATGCCCATATAGATACAATCCTGTGCTCGGCAACTGACGACGTTCAGATCCCGCTCTAGTTTTAACTGGATGTAATGCATTTTGGTAAATGGGCGTAAGTCGAAAAATTCTGTTTTGCCGGTGGCGACTACATCGTGAAAAACCGATTCCGCGATAGCGGCTTCGCAACTGCTGGCCAGGTACATGGTGGGGATCAGATCCAAAGCCGCATCTCTGATAGGGCTGAAACGGGCTCCATATTCATTGGGGAGCAATACTCTGCCAGGATTAAAACTGTCGCCGGGATACTGCGCGTCATGGCAGCGATGTAACACCGTGCCTTTGGGAATGACTTCGATTCTTACCCGCAGGGTCTTGCCAGGGGCGGCTATCTTGCGGCCAAGAAAAACGGGTGAACCAAAATCTCCCTTTTTGGGCTCACCCTTCTGTTTAAATTTGTTCTGCTCCATCGACAATCCTTTTCGCTTCATATTCCGCCGCCGCAATCACATTGGCAGGATATGACTGCAACATCTCCATGGGACGGCGGCCAGCCAACAGGTTGTTTGACGTCGCGAACCACTGGGCAAGCCCCCAGCCGTGTTTCAGGTTTTTAAAGCTGGCGAGTAACACTGCCATAACGGGAAGCGGGCGATAGTTATCATCCAGCGCATAACGGGGAAAGAGTTGTGTTGCCCCTTTCTTCAAAGAAAATATGCGTTGATGGCTTTTCCATTTGCTTGGCTGGGCCGAGGGATTCTCGGTAGCAAAGCCTGCCAGATGGGAAATCTGCTCCGCCGTGAGCCATTCGCTGGCTGCCAGGATATGCTCACGACCGCGCTCTACCTTGGAAATATCAACCAGCCCGCTGTGGTTGATGGGCTCTTGCGTATCCCGCGGAAGAATTATCCGGGCAGTGTCATCCGGATTGATCTGTTGCTCCAGGCTATGAAACATGGCTTCAAAACGTGTTTCGTCGATGTGGCAGACGTCGCCATGATCATTTTCAGCTTCTCTAACCTGGCGGAGAGTTTGCAACATGATTTTCAGGTGCTCTTCAACCACACCGAGAGACGTTGAGTTGTCTATATCAACTTTCAGCTGAAAGAAAGGCTTCTGCGCCTTCATTTTCCTTTTACTGATGACCATCTGCAGCCCATCTTTCCTGATCCTGAGGCCATCTCTGTTGATGTCGATTTCTCGGGCCAGCATTCTTTTCTCCCGTTAGCTAAAGCTAACCGTTTTAACCATTCTAACCAAACTATCCTCAGTTATAGCAGGTTGTGTAAGAATTGACCAGAACAGATGCTGGCAACATGATCAGTCGAAGTGCGGGCTCACAGCCTTATCGCACCAGCAATTGCCTGATCTGCTGCGGCTTTTTCCGCCAAATAACGGGCCGGGGGCTTACCAACTGCTTTACGGAACATGGTGACAAAGCCACTGGCGCTCTCGTAGCCGAGATCTAACGCCACGGTCTGGACGCTTTCTCCCTGCGTTAAGCGTTGCAGAGCCAGCATCACATGTAATTGCCGCCGCCAGTGGCCAAAGCTCATGCCCATCTGTTGTTGCAGCGTGCGGCTGAGCGAACGTTCGCTCATGCCAATGCGTTGCGCCCACTGGCCCAGAGTGGATTTATCGGCCGGGTTGGCCAGCAGTTGCTCGGTCAATTGGCGGATGCGGGCATCATTGGACACTGGCAGGTGCAGGTTCTCCAGCGGCGCTGCGGCCAGTTGGTCCAACAAAACCTGCGCAATACGCCCTTCCGGGCCCTCTTCCGGGTAGAGAATATCGAACTGGCTGGCCTGCAACAGCAACTCTCGCAGCAACGGTGACACCGTCAAGGTGCAGCAGTTTTGCGGCAAACCAGGGATGGCGTCCTGCTCAACGAACAGGCAATAGCACTCGCTTTGGCTGGTGGCCCGCGCGTTGTGGCTGACGTTACTGGGCATCCACAAGGCACATTGTGGCGGCACCAGCCACAGGCCATTTTCCACTTCGCAGCGGATCATGCCGCGCACCGTGTAAATCAATTGTGCCTTGCGGTGGCGATGATGGGTGCATTCCCAGTCTTTCTGCACACTTGATGCCTGAACCGCGAAGATGGCGCGTGGCACGTTATCGATATCGGGTCTGGGATCCTGGCAGGTGGCTTTCATGAGAATAATTATCATATTGGCGTGTTTGAGCAATATTATGTCTTGATTGTGCAATGTGGTCTAGCGCCAACGTCGTTAGAGTAAGCGCCACTGGCGTGTTTTGTGGTAACACGCTCATGACCGACAACGCAGAGGAGAGGCCATGCACCAGGAAAATGTCATTAGTCAACTTCTGGCCTGGATTGAGCAAAGCCTGGATCAGCCTTTGACGCTGGACAGCATCGCGGCCAAATCCGGCTATTCCAAATGGCACCTGCAACGGATGTTCAAGCAGCACACCGGTGAAGTGTTGGGGACCTATGCCCGGCGCAGAAGGTTGACGGCGGCGGCGCGTGAGTTGCGCCTGACCAGCGCCACGGTGGCCTGTATCGCAGATAAATACCAGTTTGATTCCCAGCAGACCTTCACCCGTGGGTTTAAAAAACAGTTTGGTTTACCGCCAGCGGCCTATCGCCGGAGCCTGGACTGGCCTAGTTATGGCTTGCAACCGCCGTTGAATATGGCCAACGAGCCAATGCCTGAAGCGGAGATTATTGTGCTGCCTTCAATGAAACTAGTCGGCCATACGCATCAGGGTAGCTGCACGTTGGGGCAGTTGGGGCCCTCGAAAAAGCTGTTGCGTCAACATGCCTGGCGGCATTTGCTGCATCCGGAACACGGGTTACCCGCCGTCGCCTATGGCCTGATGAGCCTGAAGGCAGACACCCGGCAGCGGGATCGTCAACAGATGGTGTATACGGCGGCACTGCCAGAGGAAGAGGCGGCAGGTGAAACGGTGACGATCGAACCCGGGGAGTATGCCCGCTTTGCCTATCAGGGGCAGGTTGCAGGGCTACAGAACTTTATCGCCCGGCTGTATGACACTGCCATTCCGCAGATGAATGCGGTACGGCGGCCAGGGCAGGATATTGAGCGTTTTTCCCCGGCATTGGGCGTTTGCTACGGTGACGATCAGGCGGCGATCAGCTGTGAATATCTTATCCCGATCCGCCGTGGCGAAGAGGGCAGTGGGCTACGCTAGGGTAGGAATTTACCAAAAGGACACTATTCCCTATATCCGGCTACAAAAAAGTGAGGTATTTGCGTTAGTAATGTTTCCATCTTGGCGGCAAGTGCACATATAATGCGCATCCGGTCAAAGCAGGCCGGGCAGAACACATACCATTTTTAGCCAGTGCGGCCACCACTTTACTACGAAGATGAAAATGAGCATTCGCGCGTTATTAACCCTGTTTACCGCTCTGGTTGCATTCAGCCAGGCTGCCTTCGCCGTTGTATACCCTTTGCCCGCCAAAGACAGCCGTCTGGTTGGGGAAAATATTCAGATCACCGTGCCTGCAGACAGCAAACTGCCGCTGGAGAGCTTTGCGGCTCAATACCAGATGGGCTTGAGCAACATGCTGGAGGCTAACCCTGGCGTTGACCCGTTCCTGCCGCTGCCAGGCAGCACGCTGACCATTCCACAGCAGTTGATCCTGCCAGACGCCCCGCGTGAAGGCATCATCATCAACAGCGCAGAAATGCGTCTGTACTACTACCCGAAAGGCACCAAGACCGTCGTGGTGCTGCCGATTGGTATCGGCCAACTGGGTAAAGATACTCCGCTGGACTGGGTTACCACCGTACAGCGTAAGAAGGCTGGCCCAACTTGGACGCCAACCGCTAAAATGCGCGAAGAGTACGCTGCCGATGGTGAAATCCTGCCAGCCGTATTCCCGGCAGGCCCGGATAACCCGATGGGGCTGTACGCGCTCTATGTTGGCCGTCTGTATGCGGTCCATGGCACCAACGCCAACTTCGGTATCGGCCTGCGCGTGAGCCACGGCTGTGTGCGTCTGCGTGCTGACGACATCAAATACCTGTTCGACAGCGTACCGGTAGGTACTCGCGTGCAGTTCATCAACGAGCCGGTGAAGGTTTCCGTAGAGCCAGACGGTTCACGTTACCTGGAAGTGCACAACCCCCTGTCTGCCAACGAAGATGAGCTGAAGTCGAAAGAACCCGTGCCAATCACCATCACCGCGCCAGTTGGCAAAGTGCTGATGGATCCAGCCGTTGACCAGAGCGTCGTGGACGCGGCCATCAAGGCACGTTCCGGTATGCCGGTTAAAGTGAACTGATTTTTGCTATTGCGATAAAAAAGACGCTCTCGGGCGTCTTTTTTTATGGAATTTAGATGGCGAGTAGATCGTTAATAATGGTGGGGTGGCGCTCAATCATCAGCAAGATTTTGAGTGAAGAGCCGGAGGGTATTCGACGATTTTGTTCCCAACTTTGCACCAGGGAAGGACTAACTCCAACCGCCTGCGCAAACTCTTCCTGCTTCATGCCGCTGGCTTCGCGTAGTGATTTCACGTTGGGGATATGATGGCGATGGACACGAGCAGGCTGCATTTCGCCTTTTTCAATCGCGACCATCTGTTCCATGCTTTCGACCAGATCGTTAAAAAGTTCTTTGTCCACTTTGCAACCTCTAAGCAAGTGCTATGCCTTGTGCGGCACCGTGTAATTCAGTTTATCGGTTAACGCTTTAAGTATCGCTTTCTCGGCTTCGGTTAAGTCGTCTTTGGCGTTTTTAGGATAAACAATCAACAGGTAAACCTTGCCGCTGCGGGTGATGACGTAATAGATAACTCTTACACCACCTTGTTTCCCCATGCCTGGACGGTTCCATCGGATTTTTTTGCAACCGCCTGTTTTACTTATAGTATCGCCGTCTGCGTGATATTTTAACAGGTGGGTTTGTAGCTCACGAAAGCTATCATCGTCTAATAGGGTTTCGCGTTGCCTGCTAAAAACTGGGGTTTCGATGAACTCAAAGTATTCCATTACGACGCCTCCATATCATTCACAATACTCGTACATAGTACGATAATCAAGTTCTGATGGTTTATTGTACAGAAAAATTGCACAGACGCCTGCGGCAATCTCAGTTTGACAATATTGTGGAGTTTGTAGGGGGCCGTACGGGCCCCCTTGTGAGTTTGGTGGGGAATGTCTGCAGTTTCAGAAGACGCCTGCGGGCGTCTTTTTTTATGGGAAAAACTCAGCGTGTTCGCTTGGCTACCAGGGTGAACTTGTAATCTTCGCTTTTAAAGAAGTTGCGGCTGAACTCAAACACCGTGCCGTCGTTGAGAAAACCGGTGGAGACCTTCTCCAGGATTGGTTTCTGCGGATCGATCCCTAACGCCTTCACCACATCTTCACTCGGCATTACCGGGATGATCTCCTGCTCGCTACGATCAATCACCCGCTT
Source organism: Serratia sp. 3ACOL1 (assembly GCF_003668775.1). Classification (NCBI taxonomy): domain Bacteria; kingdom Pseudomonadati; phylum Pseudomonadota; class Gammaproteobacteria; order Enterobacterales; family Yersiniaceae; genus Serratia; species Serratia sp. 3ACOL1. The sequence continues at coordinate 5,250,495 of NZ_CP033055.1, forward strand.
TTTAACCTGTTCGATGTAGTGATATTTGGATTTCTGCATCACTTCATAGCTGAGGTCGGGGAACAGCGCCAACGGCATCCAGGTCTCTTCCAGGGTGACCGGCTTTTGCTTGATATAACGCACCCGTTTGACGTAATACACTTTGTCTTCGGTGGTCAGGTGCAATGCTTCGGCAATGGTTGGGCTGGCCTTGGCGACTTCAAAGATCAGCACGTCGCTGTGGGTTTCCACGTTGCGATCCGCCAACTTTTCATAAAAGCTGGTGAGCTGATAGATATCGTAATTGACCTTCTCTTCTTTGACGTACCAGCCACTGCCCTGAATGCTCTCAATCACCTGCTCTTCGGTCAGCAATTTCAACGCCTGGCGCACCGTTACCCGGCTGACGTTGTACTCTTCGCGCAGTAAAGCCTCGGTCGGTAACGCGTCGCCGGGTTTCAGTTCACCATCCGCAACCTGTTGGCGCAGGGTATCCGCAATCTGGCGATAAATTGGCTTTTTGCTCACGCTTTGGTGTCCCCGGCTGGTTGTTGGATCTGCTGCCCGCATTCTAGCCTTAGGCCAGGGATAAACAAACCAATAACGCCATATCTCGTTAAGTTGTCCTTAAATTGAATTAATGCAAATTTAATACAAAAATGGCGTTGATTTGAAATTGATCACAAATTGGTGTGGCTTGTGTTGGTATGATCGCCGCCTGTTTATTGACGGAGCCGCCCTGGCTTCAGCGTGAGGATTAAGATGGACCTGAGCAGCCTGACCCACCCCAGCCTGATAAACCTGCAAGTAGCCTTTGCGGAGCGCGATCAAGCCATTCATCTGCTTGCCGACCAACTAGATGCGCAAGGCAAATTACGCGACAAAGCGGCTTTTCTACGCGAGGTCTTTGCCCGGGAAGCGCAAGGCCCTACCGCGCTGGGTGAAGGGCTGGCGGTGCCCCATGGTAAAAGCGATGCGGTAAAGGAAGCCGCATTTGCCGTTGCCACGCTGAATACGCCGTTGGAGTGGGAAGGGATTGATGGGCCGGAAAGCGTTAACCTGATCTTCCTGCTGGCGATCCCGCAGGCGCAGGCCGGTACCACGCATATGCAATTACTGACCAGTCTGACGACGGCGCTGGTGGATGACGATATCCGCGCGGCAGTGTTACAGGCCAGCACTCCGGAACAGCTGTTGGCCCTGTTGGCAGGAGGGACGCCGGAATCTGCCCCCAAACCGCAGGATGATTCGCGGCCTACGGTGGTGTGCGTCACCGCTTGCCCGGCCGGTATCGCCCATACCTATATGGCGGCGGAATATCTTGAGAAAGCGGGGCGCAAGCTCGGCATCAACGTGTATGTGGAGAAACAAGGGGCCAACGGGATCGAAGGCCGCCTGACGGCGGAACAGCTAAATAGTGCGACGGCCTGCGTGTTCGCAGCCGAAGTCGCGATTAAAGAAGTGGAGCGCTTCAACGGTATCCCCCGTATCGAAACGCCGGTCGCCGAGCCAATCAAACACGCCGAACGCATTTTGCAGCAGGCATTGGCTGTGGGCCAATCCGCTAACGGTGCTGCGCGGGTGCAGCAAAGCGAAGTGCCGGTGCAGAAAAGTAGCGTGAAGACCGAACTCAAACAGGCCTTACTCAGCGGGATCTCTTTTGCAGTGCCGCTGATTGTGGCGGGTGGCACGGTGTTGGCCGTTTCGGTACTGCTGGCGCAAATCTTTGGTCTGCAGCATCTGTTCGATCAAGAGAACTCCTGGCTGTGGATGTACCGCAAGCTGGGTGGTGGCATGCTGGGTATCTTGATGGTGCCGGTATTGGCGGCCTACACGGCATATTCGCTGGCGGATAAACCGGCCCTTGGCCCAGGTTTTGCGGCCGGGCTGGCGGCAAACATGATTGGTTCCGGCTTCCTTGGCGGTATTGTGGGCGGCCTGATCGCCGGCTATCTGATGCGCTGGGTGAAAAACCATGTGCGCCTCAGCCCCAACTTCAACGGTTTCCTGACGTTTTATCTTTACCCGGTGATTGGCACGCTGGTAGCGGGCAGCCTGATGCTGTTTGTGATCGGCGAGCCGGTGGCCTGGTTGAACAACAGCCTGACCGCCTGGCTTAACGGCCTGTCTGGTACCAACGCGTTGGTGCTGGGAGCGATCCTCGGTTTTATGTGTTCTTTCGACCTCGGCGGCCCGGTGAACAAGGCAGCCTATGCGTTCTGCCTGGGTGCGATGGCCAACGGTGTGTTCGGCCCTTATGCGATCTTTGGCGCGGTCAAAATGGTCTCGGCCTTTACGGTTACCGCTTCAACGTTGCTGGCCCCACGGCTGTTCCAACAGTTCGAGATTGAAACCGGTAAATCGACCTGGTTGCTTGGCCTGGCAGGCATTACCGAAGGGGCAATCCCGATGGCAATTGAAGATCCTGTGCGGGTGATCGGTTCCTTCCTGGTGGGATCGCTGGTGACTGGTGCGATCGTTGGTGGTATGGGGATTGGCCTGTCGACGCCGGGCGCGGGGATCTTCTCGCTGTTCCTGCTGCACGATAATGGCCTCGGTGGCTTGCTGTCGGCAGCCGTCTGGCTGGGGGCGGCGCTGCTTGGCACGGCGATCTCAACATTGGTGCTGATCCTTTGGCGCCGTCAGGCGATGAAGCAGGGCAAATACACCCTCGTTCAGCCGCAGTAATTCCAGACGAATTAGCTGTCTTATTTAGGAATTGATTATGAAAGCTGTATCACGTGTTCACATTACGCCGCATATGCATTGGGATCGTGAGTGGTATTTCACCACCGAGGAGTCACGCATCCTGCTGATCAACAACATGGAAGAGATCCTGACCCGGCTGGAAACCGATCCCGAGTACCGCTTCTATGTGCTGGATGGGCAAACGGCGGTGCTGGAAGACTACTTCGCCATCAAGCCAGAAAATCACGAGCGGGTGAAAGCGTTGGTGCAGGCTGGCAAGCTGATCGTCGGCCCGTGGTATACCCAAACCGATACCATGGTGGTGTCAGGGGAATCGATCGTTCGCAACCTGATGTATGGCATGCGCGACTGCCTCTCCTTTGGCGAACCGATGAAGATCGGCTATCTGCCGGACTCTTTCAGCATGTCTTCGCAGTTACCGCATATTTTCAACGGGTTCGGTATCACGCGCGCCATGTTCTGGCGCGGCTGCTCCGAGCGTCACGGCACCGACAAGACCGAGTTCCTGTGGCAAAGCAACGACGGCAGCGAAGTTGCGGCACAGGTGCTGCCGCTCGGTTACGCCATTGGTAAATACCTGCCAGAAGATGAAGCCGGTCTGCGTAAACGGCTGGACAGCTATTTCACTGTGCTGGAAAACGCTTCGGTTACCAAGGACATCCTGTTGCCGAACGGCCACGATCAGATGCCGCTGCAACAGAATATCTTCCAGGTGATGGCCAAACTGCGCGAGATTTACCCGCAGCGCGAGTTTGTCATGAGCCGGTTTGAAGAGGTCTTTGAGCGGATCGAGGCCAGTCGTGAACGTTTGGCGACGCTGAAGGGGGAATTTAACGACGGTAAATACATGCGCGTGCACCGCACTATCTCGTCTACCCGCATGGATATCAAGATCGCCCACGCCGAGATCGAGAATAAGATCGTCAATATCCTCGAGCCGTTGGCGGCGATCGCCTGGTCGCTGGGTTTTGAATACCATCACGGCCTGCTGGAGAAAATGTGGAAAGAGATCCTGAAAAACCACGCCCACGACAGCATCGGTTGTTGCTGTAGCGACAAGGTACATCAGGAGATCATGACGCGCTTTATTCTGGCGGACGACATGGCGGAAAACCTGGTGCGCTTCTATATGCGCAAGATCGTCGACAATATGCCGGTACAGCACGCAGATGCCGACAAACTGACGTTCTTCAACCTGCTGCCTTACTCGCGTGAAGAGATGATCAATACCACCATTCGTATTCGTGCCCAGCAGTTCTCGCTGGTGGACGAACAGGGCCAGCCGGTGGAGTATTTTATCCGCGCCGCGCGGGAGATCGATCCTGGGCTGGTGGATCGCCAGATTGTGCATTACGGCAACTACGATCCCTTTATGGAGTACGACATTCAACTCTGTCAGCCATTGCCCGCGATGGGATATTGCACCTTGCATATTCATGCCAATCAGGCAGGCCAGCAACGCCAAGCTGCGTCGCAACCGGCAGAACTGTTGGAAAACGAGTATTACCGCATTGCCCTGAATGCCAACGGTACGTTGGATATTACCGATAAACAAAGCGGCTATCTCTATCAGCAGGTGCTGCAACTGGAGGATGGCTCCGACGATGGCGATGAGTATGACTATTCGCCTTCCCGTGAAGAGTGGTTGATCTATTCCACGCAAAGCGCAGTGGCTACCTCAATCAAACATGAGGCTTGGCAGAGTATCGCCACACTGGAACTGCGTATGGCATTGCCAGCCAACCTGCAACAGCGGGCGGAGCGCCGTAGTGACGGTTATCTGGATGTGCAGTGCCAAGTAACGTTAGCCCACAACAGCCGCCGGATCGATATTGAGATGTGGCTGGATAACCAGGCCGACGATCACCGCGTACGGGTGTTGATCCCAACGCCGTTCGCCAGTGAAAGCGTGCTGGCGGATAACCAGTTTGGCTGCATTACTCGTCCGGTGGACGATCCGGCCATGGCAGTTTGGCAGCAAGAGGGCTGGAAAGAGGCGCCGATCCCGGTGTGGCAACTGATGAATTTTGCCGCCCTGCATGACGATCTGCATGGGTTGGCGTTGTTTACCGAGGGGCTGCGCGAGTTCGAGATTGTTGGTGAGCGCCGCGATACCTTTGCCCTGACGCTGTTCCGTTCGGTAGGCGTGTTGGGTAAAGAAGAATTGCTGTTGCGGCCGGGTCGCCCATCCGGTATCAAGCTGCCAACGCCAGATTCCCAGATGCGTGGCAAATTGCATTGCCGGTTCAGCCTGTTCGGTTTTGCAGGAGATCCACATCAGGCGGGCGTGATGCAGCAGGCGCGGGCGTACGTCACACCGGTGCGCTGTTACAACAAAATCCCGTTTGATGCGATGAAGCTCAATCTGGCAGCCTTCCGCACGCCGCTGCACTTTAGCCTGCTTTCGATGCCTGAGTCAGGCCCGGTGCTGAGTGTGTTGAAGAAGGCTGAGGATGCCGATGCTTTGATTATCCGCGTGTATAACCCCTCAGAGCAGGTGTCGATCGGTGGGGCACTAACGTTGGCGGCTCCAGCGCAGGAATGGCTGGAAACCGGGATGGATGAACAACCGTTGCCACAGCAAGGCATAGTAGAAGGGGATTTCACTACCTTGGCTCCTTGCCAGTCGAAAACCTTCCGTTTTATCCGATAAGTACAGGTCAGAGGCGTGGGTTGCCACGCCTCTGAACACAGCTATAAATCGAATTGGCGTGCCAGTTGGTCGATAGCGGCACGCTGGAACTGGTTGAAAGCCTCGCGAGGTTGCTGTTGCTGAATAAATTCCAGCATTGGGTCCTGCACCTCGGTGCGTATGCCGCTCAACTCTTCCATTACCGCCAGGCCGCAGAACGGCACATAGGCTTCGGCATAACCCCCTTCATGCACCATCACCAGCTTGCCACCACAGAGCCTGTCAGCAGCGCTTTGCACCTGAGCGGTCATAGCGCGGAAACTGTCGCTGTGTAACTGCATCCGCGCCAGTGGATCGATGGCGTTGGCATCGTAACCGCAGGCGATGATGATCATCTCTGGCTTGAACTGCTCCAGTGCCGGAATGACGATTTGCTGCATGGCGTATTGATAGCCGTCGTCACCGGCCCCGGCCAGCAGCGGAATATTGATGTTGTAACCCGCTCCGGCTCCCTCACCGCGATCTTGTTCACCGGCGTAGCCCGCCGGGAAACAGCCGTCTTGATGCAACGAGATGGTCAGCACGTCGTCGCGCTGCCAGTAGATGTGCTGGGTACCGTTGCCGTGGTGCACGTCCCAGTCGATCACTGCCACCTTGCCTAGCCCGAAGCGGTCTTTGGCGCGTTCGATGGCAATGGGAATATTAGCCAGGAAGCAGAACCCCATCGATTGATCCGGCAGGCAGTGATGGCCCGGCGGGCGTGAGAGGGAATAGGCGTTGTCCAGTTCGCCCTTCAGCACCGCCTCGACCGCAGCGCAGGCCAGCCCGGCGGAGAGTTTGGCAATCTCATAGCTGCCTGGCCCCAAAGGTGCCTCTTCCCCCAACATGCCGCCGCCGTTATCACTCAGCTGTTTGAAACGCTGCAGGTAATGTGCCGGATGGATACGCAGTAAATCTTTCTCATCGGCCAGCTCGGCGCTCAGCAGCTTGAGCTGACGCGACAGGCCGGAAACGTCCATCAGGTTTTTCATCCGCCGCTTGGTTTCCGGCGACTCGGCATGCCCGGCTCCAGATGGCGGTTGCACCCAGCCGCCCACCGGCAGCGTGGTGGCATGTAAGCCGGTGCTATGCCAGAAACAGCGTTCATCGAAGAAAAAGCCGGTTGTTCTTTTCACCTTATGACTCCTGTTAAACGGCGCGGCGCGCGCGGTGAAGCCAGCGAGATCAGCAGCAGTGACAGCAGCGCACAGCTCAATGCGCCGATCAGCAATGCGTTGATCCCGCCGGAAGATTCGATCAGATAACCTGCCAACGTAGGGCCAATGGCCATGCCGCCGCCAATCACCAGATTGATGCTGTTCATCAGCTTGCCGTTGTTATCCAGCACCGAAACGCGCGCCAGAATAAAGGGCAGCACAAAGGTCCAGGTAAACTTGAACATCACGGCGGCGAGGGTGAAACGAATGAGTAGCGGGTTGCGGCTCAGCAGCAGGACGCTGGCAATCAGCAGGCCGTAGCCGATCCACAACAACGGCTTGTGGCTGCGTCTTGCGCCAACCAGTGCCGCCCCGCCAGCGCCGATGATGCCAAACAGGGTGGCGGCGGCCAGCACCTGCCCGCTGTGCACCGGTGAAAGGCCCGCGGCTTCGGCGATAGTGCCGATAAAAGTCCAGACCGCACTCAAGCTGATGTAAAAGGCTAATACCGCCAGCACGGCAAACAGTTTGTAGATGGGGGGGCTTGGAGGCATCTGACTGGCCGCGCTGTAGCTATGGCGGAAGCCGCTGGGGAACGCGCTCAGCAACGGCAGGCAACACAGCATGATCGCCGCCAGGATCAGGTAAACCGCCATCAGGCCGAAATGAGCAAACAGCGGGGGCAATGCCAGCAAGCCGAACACGCCTAGCAGCAGTTGGCCCTGCACCCAAAAGGCATAGACTCGACTGGGGTTGGCGGTACCTGCCGCACAAGAAATGCAGAGGATCATCAGCGTGCCACCGGCCAGTGAAGCGATAAATCGCAAGACCAATAGCAGGCTGAAATCAGTGGCCATGGCCGAGGCCAGATTACCGATCAGGAACACCACCGCCGCCAGCGTGGCGATCTTGCGCCAGTTGATCCGGCTGATCCACCACCAGGCTGGCAGCGTGGCGATGCTCATGGCTCCCAGTTCGGTGGAAAACAGATGGCCGATCTGGCCAGGCGTGAGGTGCCACTGGCTAGCTAACTGGGCAGCGACGGCGGGAGCGGTCATCAGGATCCCTGGCGCGATGGCGGCAAACACGATAATCGCCGTTAACAGCCTGGGTGGGCAGGGGAGCAAGGCCCCGGCAGAAGGCACAGAAACTGCATCACTGGACATCGTCGTTATCCTTGAGTTTCGTCAATCGTTACCCTCCACGCTTTTTAAGCATGGGGAGGCCGCGCCAGCATTGGCGGATGGTTGATTGTTGCTGCTTTAGTCAGGATCAGCCGTAGGCAATAAAACCGCTGGAGACCAGTTCGGTGCGGTTGACCACGGCGGTTTTGGCAAAGATGTTGCGCATATGGGTTTTCACCGTCGATAGAGAGATACCGAGCTTTAAGGCGATACGCTTATTACTGGCCCCTTCACGCACCATATTGACGATCTCCTGCTCTTTGGCGGTGAGCAACTGGGCTTCACTGTCTGGCAGCAGATCGCGGGTGGCCAACTCGATCAGCGGCAGCACCGCACGTAAGCGGCTGCGCTCCAATTCGGTGAACGGCGTATCGCGGATCAGAGAAACCCCGGCAATAATCCGCTTACGCTGGCGGATAAAAATCTCCGTCATGTCACGCATGCGATTGGGCAGCATAAAGTCGTGATAATAGTGGCGGTTATTGGCGATCGCCGCTGGTGTCATGTTCACCATCTGGATGTCTTGTTGGTGGAAGTTGGCCGGTTTTAACGGGTCCAGCTGTTGAAAATGATCCAGATATTGCTGATGGGTATCATCGCTAATGCCATGAAGAATGTAGTGTTCTGGCCGCAGGTCCGGGTCCACCAGATAAAAAACCCCGGCTGAAACTGGGATCAGATGCGCAATGGTATTCAGACAGCTCGAGATAAAAGCGTCGTTACGCATGAAGGATGATGTGGTTGTCAAAATGCATTTTCCTCCGTTGATCGCTCAGTCCCCTGAAGGGCGCCTGCAAAGGTATCTGGACAATATGTGAACGATACAAGCATAGGTGTAGCAAATATGCAACACAATGAAAACATATTAACAACGTGAGCCGGATTGCAATAAAATACATTAATAACAACATCCCTATGCTGAGTGGCGGGGTATCCAACAGGTGGTGAGTAGCAGTTTCATTAACACATTAATGAAAGGGGCCGAGCGGTTACTACTGAATTTAAAGTAATTTCTCGTTGATAGCGTTTTTGCCCAGTAACTCAACTCTCCCATTAACTCCTCTGCCTCTCTCGTCCTTAAGGACGATAGCCAGCCTTTTGTTTTCCTTCCTATAGTGAGATTACCGCCCTTGGCGGCTACAACACCGGGTAAAAACCACTATAAGAGGAAATAACCATGAACCTGTCGTCGCGGCTCAGTGCCCAGCTAGAACGGGGCAAGGTCGGGTTCCCCACCACGTTAGCCAGTTCGGTTGGGGTGATCATGGCCAGCCCGGTGATCCTCACCGTTACCAGCGGTTTTGGTATCGGCGGTGACACCTTCGCGCTGGCGATGCTGATCGCCTTTGTCATGATGCAAGCCCAGCTCACCACCTTCTCCGAAGCGGCGGCGATCCTGCCCACCACCGGCTCGGTGTATGACTATATCTCCTGTGGCATGGGGCGTTTTTTTGCCATTACCGGCACCCTGTCTGCCTACCTGATCGTGCATATCTTTGCTGGCACCGCCGAAACCATTCTTTCCGGCATCATGGCGCTGGTGAACTTTGAACATCTCAACACCCTGATGGAGAGCAACAACAGCTCGTGGATGATCGGCGTGGGCTTGGTGATCATTTTCGGCATTCTGAATGCGTTTGGCATCGAAGCCTTCGGTAAGGCTGAGGTCGTGCTGACGTTCTGCATGTGGAGCACCTTGATGATCTTTTCGATCGCCGGGTTGCTGTTACCGCATGCTGTACCGCTAGAAGGCTGGTTTGGCACCACGCTGGATGTCGGCGATCCCCTTGCGGTGTTCAGTCTGGTGGGTATGGCGATGTTTATGTTCGTCGGCTGCGAGTTGGTGACGCCGATGGCCCCGGAAATTAAGCACTCTCACCGTGTGATCCCGCGCGCCATGTCCCTTGGGCTGTGTGGCGTGGCGCTGTGTATGGCGTTATACGGTGCGGCACTGAGCCATCAAGTGGAAAACGTGGTGGTGGATGCGGCCAATAACGTGCATCTGCTGGATACGCCAATGGCTATCCCGGCATTTGCTGGCCAGATCATGGGTAACTTCGGTAAATACTGGCTGGGCGTCGGGCTGTTGTTGGCCGGGGCGGCCACCATTAACACCCTGATGGCGGCGGTGCCACGTATTATCTACGGCATGGTGCTGGATGGCGCTATGCCACGCATCTTCGCTTATCTGCACCCGCGTTTTAAAACTCCGGTAGTCGCGATTGCCGCCGCAGTATTAATCCCCTGTGTTCATGCTTTCGCTATTCAGGGCAATCTGGACCGCATCATGCCGATGGTGTTGGCCGCCGTCTGTGCCTGGGGTGTGGCTTATCTGCTAGTCACCTGTTCTGTGGTGATCCTGCGTATCCGCCGCCCGGATCTGCCACGCGCCTATAAATCGCCTTGGTTCCCGCTGCCGCAGATTGTCTCCAGTATCGGTATCGTGCTGGCGATTTTCTACATCACACCACCAGGCATGAACCCACGCGATGTCTACATCCCGTTTGGCATCATGATCGGCCTGACCTCCGCCTATGCGCTGTTCTGGACCCTGTGCGTGCAGAAGGTCAATCCGTTTAAACCGGTACCGGTAGAAGAGGTGCTGGAGAGCGCCTTCAACAAGGCAGAAGCTGCGGAGGTGGAATTTGATCGGCTTACTTCCCTCACTTAATCGTTATTGGCGGCGTGACCCTCCCGGTTATCAAGTGGGGACCACGCTCAACCGGTTGACGGCGAACTTGCAGCCTTACGCCTGTGAACGCGTTGCCGTTAATCAGTTACGGCTCACGCTGCCGCAAGGGCCAGTGATAGAGGTGGCCGAACAGGTGCAGTCGCTGTTTTTGGCGCACATCGTCACCCATCGTTTTCGCTTGCAGGGCAACGCACGTTTTACCGAACCGCTGGTGCTCAACATCATCACCGGTGGCTGGCTGCGCCGTAAAGGCGTGATTTATCGCACCAAGGCCAAACATGAGGGCGCTCGGCAGTTGATCGCCACGTTGCAGCAATACCCGCAAATCGGCGATACGTTGGCCAAGCTCGATTTCCGCCACGCCACGCTCACGATAACAGAAGGCCGCTGGCAGTTGGATATTGAGCATTTTGCCGCTTCCGAAGTGGTCAGCCGCTTGCCTGCCAGCCGCCGCTATCTGCGGTTGGAAGCCGAGCAGCGGCGCTTGCTGCTGAGCAGTTTCCTGATGGTCAGCCAGTTGATGGAGAAATGTGATGAGTAGAGTGGTGGTGATCACCGGCGGTGGTACAGGCATCGGTGCCGCCTGTGCCCGGTTGCTTACGAAGGAGGGCGACCAGGTCTTTATTGTTGGCCGCCGCCGCGAACCCTTGAACGCCTTGGCTTCAGAGATTGGGGCACATGCCGTAGTTGGGGACGCCGCCAACGGAGCCAGTTGGCAAACCGACATTCTGCCAGCGATTTTACAGCAGGCCGGACGTATCGACTGCCTGATCGCTAGCGCTGGTGGAATGGGGTTGGGCCGTATCACCGAAGTCACCGATGCCCAGTGGCAACAGGCGCTGGACAGTAACCTCAATAGCGCGTTTGCCAGCGCCCGGGCCTGTTTGCCGGAGCTGGTGAAAAGCGGTGGCAATCTACTGTTTGTCGCATCGATTGCCTCGTTGGCCGCCGGGCCTGAGGTGTGTGGCTATGTCACCGCTAAACATGCGCTGATCGGTCTGATGCGTTCCATCGCCCGTGATTATGGCCCACAGGGCGTGCGTGCTAACGCCGTTTGCCCCGGCTGGGTGACCACACCGATGGCAGATGAAGAGATGCAGCCGTTGATGGCGGCACATAACTTAACGCTCGAGCAGGCCTATCAACACGTCTGTCGCGACGTGCCGCTGCGCCGCCCGGCCAGTGCACAGGAGATCGCCCAAGTGTGTCGCTTTCTCTGCTCAACGCAGGCGTCAATTATTACCGGCGCGACGCTGGTGGCCGATGGCGGCTCCACCATTGTCGATGTGCCGACCTTAGCTTTCACTTCCCTGTAAGGAGATTGTCATGAGTTCAGAAGCAGTATTTATTCAGGTTGGCGCACTGGCGGAAGGTTTCGCTCCTCACAGCCATACGCTGGCACAGCAGGATTTGGCCGGTACCACGCTGGCATTCCATTTTGCCGAAGGTGAAACGGTACGGTGCCACTTTAACGACGATCAAACCCTGCTCTGGGGAGATCAACGAGTTGATTACCGGGCCACCAGCATCCGCCCGGGGATCCTGTTTATCGATTTCCTCGATCCGCAGCGGGCCAACGGCAGCATTACGCTGGTGTGCGATCGTCAGCAAGGCAACTTTACCGCCGTTTATGGTCAGTTGCCGGATGAGTCACAGACGCGGCTGGACGCCTTTAGCCGGGTGGAGCAGGGTTTGCCGCTCACTGCGGTGAATGCCGAATTCCGCTTTGGCCGCCTGGATAACAGCGATGCACCGTTGCCGCAGTTTACCGACGAGCTGATTGGAATGCGTAATATGTATACCTACAGCCCGACGGAGCGCTACGAGCATATTTATCTGAACAATAATTTCTACGCCTGGCAGTGTTTGGACGGGGTCGAGAAAGGGCTGGCGGATGTTGATCGCTGCCATTATGTCAAAGTGGCGGAGAAGCTGTACCTGTTCGTCTGGCGCGAAAAGATCATTCCGACGTTAGGCGTAGTGATGATCGATCTGCAAGAGATGCGCACCGATGGCAAGATCCTCGGCTATCAGGGCAGTGATTTCAGCAGCCTGAGCAACTTTGCCGTGGGCGCTCACGCGCAGATCCTTAACACCACGCATTATCCTAAGGCCTGAGCCGATGACGGCGATTTATGCCAGTGATGCGTTTGCCGGGCAGGTGGTGCTGGTGACCGGCGGTGCGCAGGGCATTGGGCTGGCGATCGTCAGCGCCTTTGCTCGTTTAGGGGCCAAGGTGGTGATGGCCGATCTACAACTGCAAAAGGCGCAGGAGGCGGCTGAAAGCCTGTGCCAGCAGGGTTGGCAAGTGCAGGCCGCAGCCTGTGATATGGCCGATGCAGGGCAGATCGCCGAGCTGGTAGAACAGACAGCGCAGCAGCATCAACGGCTGGACGTGGTGATCCACAACGCCGCTTATTTTCCGCTAAGGCCGTTTAACCAGATTGATGCCGAGCTGTTGCAACGCACCTTGAGCGTCAATTTGATGGCCCCTTTCTTTCTGGCGCAGGCGGCGTTGCCGTGGATGAAGCGCCAGGGGGGCGGACGTATTCTGGTGACCTCGTCGGTCACAGGACCAAGAGTTGCCTACCCAGGGTTGGCGCACTATGCGGCTTCCAAGGCGGGGGTTAACGGCTTTATTCGTGCCGCCGCATTGGAACTGGCATGTGACGGGATCACGGTGAACGGCGTGGAGCCGGGGATGATCCGCACGCCAGCGATGGCTAATCTGGGTGGGGAATCGCTGAATCAGGCAATTGCCGCTGCGGTACCGTTGGGTAGGTTGGGGGAGCCGGAGGATATCGCTGCCGCAATGGTCTTTTTGGCCTCACCGGCTGCGAGTTATATCACCGGCCAGACGCTGGTGGTGGATGGAGGTGCGCTATTGCCGGAAGCCCAACCTGTCATTAACTGAGGAACCCTCGAGGTGCAGATGGGGGCTGCGAGCAGCGCCCCTATTTATGAGCAACCACGTTGTTAGCCTGTTGATCCCCTAAGCGGATGAGCTCATCGAGCAACGTCATCAACTGATCCATCTTCTGCTTCGAGAATGCCGCTTCAATCTCCCCATAACCCTGTTCCACCTGGTGGCGTGCCAGTTCATACAGCTCCTGGCCCTGCTGCGTCAGGGACACGTACAGCTTGCGCTGATCGTTAACCGGCTTGAGGCGAAAGATCAGCTTATCCCGCTCCATGCGCGACAGGATGCCGGTCAGGCTGGGGCGCAGGATGCAGGTCTCTGCGGCTAACTCGTGAAACTCAATGGAACGGTTATCGGCCAATACGCGAATGATGCGCCATTGCTGTTCCGTCAGATTGTGGCTTTTCAGGATCGGGCGGAAGAACCCCATGGCGGTTTCACGCGCCTGCAACAGGGCGATGGTTAACGATTCATGCATGTCGATGGCCTTGGCTTAATTTTATTAACAACTTAATAGTAGCCAATTTTTGACCGGCGGAGAACGGCAAAACGCGATCCGTCACGTAAAAATCCTGCAATAAAGGTTAATTTGCTGATTAATAACGCTAATGTACATAATTTGTGAATATTTCGTTATCACGATCACAAATTAAATTAACAACGTTGCGTAAATGCTGAACAGCGTATAAAAGTATTCATTAACATATTAATGATTGGCGATCCGTAGAAGGAGTCTGCATGAAAGGCACCGTATTTTCCGTAGCACTTAACCACCGCAGCCAGCTTGATGCCTGGGATCAGGCGTTTCGCGCCGCCCCTTACCAAACGCCGCCCAAGACGCCGGTGTGGTTCATCAAACCGCGCAATACCTATCTTGCCAACGGTGGCAGCATTCCGTTCCCGGCCGGTGAAACCGTGCAAAGTGGCGCAACGCTGGCAGTAGTGATTGGTAGCATCGCCCGCAAGGTGGTAGCGGATAAGGTGGCTGATTATGTGGCCGGTTACGCCTTGGCAAATGACGTCAGCCTGCCGGAAACCAGCTTCTATCGCCCAGCAATCAAAGCTAAATGCCGCGACGGTTTCTGCCCGCTGGGAGAGGTTGCTCCACTGGCTAGCACCAGCAACCTGGAAATCATCACCGAAATCAATGGCGTGGAACAGGATCGTTGGTCAACGGCCGATCTGGTGCGTTCGGTGCCGGAACTGATTGCCGCCATCAGCGACTTTATTACCCTGCAACCGGGGGATGCGGTGCTGATTGGCACGCCACACCAGCGGGTTGAGATCAAGCCGGGTGACCAAGTGACGGTGCGGGCCTCTGGTTTGCCAACCCTTACCAACCACGTGACGCAGGCAGGAGAATAACCATGAGACACGCTCGTATCCGCCATCATGGCCAGATTGTTAACGTCACCGTAGACGACCAGTTAAGCGTTACCCTGCCCGATGGCAGCAAGCTCGATGAGTACGATGTGGAATGGCTGCCACCGGCGCAGGGCACGATATTTGCCCTCGGCCTGAACTATGCCGATCACGCCAGCGAGCTGGAGTTTAAAGCGCCGGAAGAGCCTTTGGTGTTCCTCAAAGGGCCAAACAGCCTGACCGGCCACCGTCAGGTTTCCGTGCGACCAGCGCAGGTGGAATACATGCACTACGAAGCCGAGCTGGTGGCGGTGATCGGTAAAACCGCGCGTAACGTCAGCCGCGAGCAGGCGATGGATTACGTGGCCGGTTACACCTTGTGCAACGACTACGCCATCCGCGACTACCTGGAAAACTACTACCGCCCCAACCTGCGGGTGAAAAGCCGCGACACCTTGACGCCAATCGGCCCCTACATTGTCGATCGTGACGATGTCGCGGATCCGCATAACCTGACGCTCAGTACCTACGTTAACGGTGAACTGCGCCAGCGCGGCACTACTGCCGACATGATTTTCGACATCCCGTACCTGATTGAATACCTGAGTGAATTTATGACGTTGCAGCCTGGCGACATGATCGCCACCGGCACGCCGAAAGGGCTGGCCGACGTGCAGCCCGGGGATGAAATTGTGGTGGAGATCGAAGGCATTGGCCGCTTGGTTAACCACATCATCAGTGAAAAAGATTACGAGGAGAGCAAGGGATGAAAACCATCAACCATTGGATCAACGGCAAGAACGTCGCCAGCAAAGAGTATTTCACCACTACTAACCCGGCTAACGGCGAGGTGCTGGCGGAAGTGGCGTCCGGTGGCCAGCTTGAAATCGATCAGGCGGTAGCGGCAGCCAAAGAAGCTTTCCCGAAATGGGCCAATACGCCGATGAAGGAGCGTGCGCGCCTGATGCGTCGCCTGGGTGAGCTGATCGACCAGAACGTGCCGCAGATTGCCGAGATGGAAACTGCTGACACCGGGTTACCGATCCATCAGACCAAAAACGTGCTGATCCCACGCGCCTCGCACAACTTTGAGTTCTTTGCCGAGATCTGCCAGCAGATGAATGGCCGCACCTACCCAGTGGACGACAAGATGCTCAACTACACGCTGATCCAGCCGGTGGGCGTGTGTGCGCTAGTTTCGCCGTGGAACGTGCCGTTTATGACCGCCACCTGGAAAACCGCGCCTTGCCTGGCACTGGGTAACACTGCGGTGCTGAAAATGTCCGAGCTTTCGCCACTGACGGCGGATCGCCTGGGTGAACTGGCGCTGGAAGCCGGTATTCCTGCCGGGGTGCTGAACGTAGTGCAAGGTTATGGCGCGACGGCGGGTGATGCTCTGGTACGTCATAAAGACGTGCGTGCGGTGTCCTTCACCGGCGGTACTTCAACTGGCCGCCGCATTATTGAAAGCGCCGGGCTGAAGAAATTCTCGATGGAACTGGGCGGCAAATCACCGGTGCTGATCTTTGAGGATGCCGATATCGAGCGGGCGCTGGATGCGGCGCTGTTCACCATCTTCTCGATCAACGGTGAACGTTGCACTGCGGGTTCACGCATCTTCATTCAAGAAAGCATTTATCCGGAATTTGTTAAACGCTTTGCCGAGCGTGCCAACCGCCTGCGCGTAGGCGATCCGATGGATCCCAATACCCAGGTCGGCGCTTTAATCAGCCCGCAGCACTGGGAAAAGGTTTCTGGCTATATCCGCCTGGGCATCGAAGAAGGAGCCACTTTGCTGGCTGGCGGCCCGGATAAACCGGCCGGTTTGACCCACGGCAACTTCCTGCGCCCAACGGTGCTGGCCGATGTTAACAACAATATGCGTGTCGCGCAGGAAGAGATCTTCGGGCCGGTGGCCTGCCTCCTGCCGTTCAAATCAGAAGAAGACGGCCTGCGCATGGCCAACGATGTGGAGTACGGCCTGGCGTCGTACATCTGGACGCAGGATGTCAGCAAAGTACTGCGTCTGGCCCGCAATATTGAAGCGGGTATGGTTTTCGTCAACACCCAGAACGTACGCGATCTGCGCCAGCCGTTTGGCGGGGTGAAATCCTCTGGCACCGGCCGTGAAGGCGGTGAGTACAGCTTCGAAGTGTTTGCCGAGATGAAAAACGTTTGTATCTCCATGGGGGATCATCCGATCCCACGTTGGGGAGTGTGAGATAGCTCCGTGCCCTTTAAAACAACAACCAATGACTAGACCCGATAGACATCAGCCTGCGGCCAGCTGTGCCGCAGGCTGAAAGATAAAGGGAATAGGAGGACATATGGGTAAATTAGCTTTAGCCGCAAAGATTACACACGTTCCTTCGATGTACCTGTCTGAATTACCCGGTGAACATCACGGCTGCCGTCAGGCCGCCATTGATGGTCACAAAGAAATCAGTGCCCGCTGCCGCGAAATGGGCGTCGACACCATTATCGTGTTCGATACCCACTGGCTGGTGAACAGCGCCTACCACATCAACTGCAACTCGCATTTCAAAGGGCTTTACACCAGCAACGAGCTGCCGCACTTCATTCGTGACATGACCTATGAATACGACGGCAACCCGGAGCTGGGGCAGATGATTGCCGATGAAGCCCGCAAGCTTGGCGTACGTGCCAAGGCGCACGAGATCCCAAGCCTGGAGCTGGAATACGGCACGCTGGTGCCCATGCGCTACATGAACAGCGACCGCCACTTCAAGGTGATCTCCATTTCTGCTTTCTGCACCGTGCATGATTTTGCCGATAGCCGCCGCCTGGGTGAAGCGATCAAAACCGCGATTGAGAAATACGACGGCACCGTGGCGGTATTGGCCAGCGGCTCGCTGTCACACCGCTTTATCGACGATCAGCGTGCCGAGCAGGGCATGAACAGCTACACCCGCCAGTTCGACCAGCAGATGGACGAACGGGTAGTGAAACTGTGGGAAGAAGGGCGCTTCCGTGAGTTCTGCGAAATGCTGCCGGAGTACGCCGACTACTGCTACGGCGAAGGCAATATGCACGACACCGTGATGTTGCTGGGCCTGCTGGGCTGGGACAAGTATCAGGGCAAGGTGGAGTTCGTTACCCCGCTGTTTGCCAGTTCCGGGACCGGCCAGGTCAACGGCATATTCCCGCTTCCCCCTCAAGCCTGAGGATACCCAATGCCCCATTTTTACGCTGAATGTACCGACAACATCCGCCGGGAGGCGGATTTACCCGGGTTATTCGACAAGGTTAATCACGCGCTGGCGGAAACCGGCATCTTCCCGCTGGCGGGCATCCGTAGTCGCGCTATCTGGTTGGATACCTGGCAAATGGCCGACGGCAAGCAGAACTATGCCTTTGTGCATATGACGCTGAAGATTGGCCACGGCCGCAGCCTGGAAAGCCGCCAACAGGTGGGCGAAATGTTGTTCATCCTGATTAAGGATCACTTTGCCGCGCTGATGGCCAAGCGCTATCTGGCCCTCTCTTTCACCATGGAAGAGCTGGATCCGGTGCTCAACTATAAGCAGAACAATGTCCATGCGCTGTTTAGCAAGGACTGAACAAGGAGTGGTAAATGCTGGATAAAGACGTACTGAGCCGAGCCGTGCAGCGCCTGCATCAGGCTGAGCAGAGCCGGGAACAGATCCGCGCGCTATCGCTGGATCATCCGGAGATCACTATTGAAGATGCCTATGCTATCCAGCGCCAGTGGGTTGAGCTGAAGATCGCCGAAGGGCGCACGCTAAAGGGGCATAAGATCGGGCTGACCTCGCGCGCCATGCAGGTCAGCTCGCAGATCACCGAGCCGGACTACGGCGCGCTGCTGGACGACATGTTCTTTAACGATGGCAGCGACATTCCGATCGATCGCTTTATCGTGCCGCGCGTCGAAGTGGAGCTGGCGTTTGTGCTGGCGAAACCGCTGCGCGGGCCGAACTGCACGCTGTTTGATGTCTATAACGCTACCGACTATGTGATCCCGGCGCTGGAGATCATCGACGCTCGCAGCCATAACGTCGATCCGCAAACCCAGCGGCCACGTAAGGTGTTCGACACCATTTCAGACAATGCTGCTAACGCCGGTGTGGTGATGGGCGGCAGACCGATCAAGCCGGACGCGCTGGATCTGCGCTGGATCAGTGCCTTGCTGTATCGCAATGGCGTGATTGAAGAGTCTGGCGTGGCGGCGGCGGTGCTCAATCACCCGGCCAACGGCGTGGCCTGGTTGGCTAACAAGCTTTCCCCGTATGACGTGGAGCTGGAGGCTGGGCAGATCATTCTTGGCGGTTCCTTTACCCGCCCGGTGGCAGCACGGCGCGGCGATACCTTCCATGCCGATTATGGCCCGATGGGCTGCATCAGCTGCCGGTTTGTCTAAGGAGAAACACCATGCTAACTAATCATTTCAAACAGGCCCTGCAGGAAAAACGCCAGCAGATCGGTCTGTGGCTGGGTCTGTGCAGCAGTTACAGCGCGGAACTGCTGGCCGGGGCCGGGTTCGATTGGCTGCTGATCGACGGCGAACACGCGCCCAACAATGTGCAAACGGTATTGGGGCAGTTGCAGGCCGTCGCACCTTATGCCAGCCATCCGGTGGTGCGCCCGGCCTGGAACGATCCGGTGCTGATCAAACAACTGCTGGACGTCGGTGCGCAAACCCTGTTGATCCCGATGATCCAAAACGCCGAGCAGGCGCAGGAAGCGGTGCGGGCTACCCGTTATCCACCAAACGGTATTCGCGGGGTTGGCAGCGCGCTGGCCCGCGCCTCGCGCTGGAACCGGGTGCCGAATTACCTGCAGCTTGCCGACAGCCAGATGTGCGTGCTGGTGCAGATAGAAACCCGCGAGGCGGTGAAAAATCTGGACGCCATTCTGGAAGTGGAAGGTGTGGACGGCGTCTTTATCGGCCCGGCGGATCTGAGCGCCGACATGGGCTTTGCCGGTAATCCACAGCATCCCGAAGTGCAGCGCACTATCGACGATGCCATTGCCCGCATCCGTGCCGCAGGCAAGGCTCCGGGCATCCTGATGGCACAGCAGGAACTGGCACAGCACTATCTGGCATCTGGTGCGTTGTTTGTTGCCGTTGGCGTGGATACCACCCTGCTGGTGCGGGCGGCAGACTCCCTGCTCAGCAGTTTCAAACAGGATAAACCGGCGGAGCAATCATCCCAGGGCGTTTACTAATCGGAGTCATCATGAGCAACGTCGATTCGCTCAAGCCGCTGAACCCGGCAGAGCAACATAAAGCGTTAACCGCCACCGAGCAGTCGGTGATTAAAAAGTTATTTCGGCGCCTGATTATTTTCTTATTTGTGTTGTTTGTTTTCTCGTTCCTTGACCGCATCAACATCGGGTTTGCCGGTTTGACCATGAAGCAGGACCTTGGTCTTAGCTCCACCATGTTCGGCCTGGCCGCAACGCTGTTTTACGTCACCTATGTGATCTTCGGTATCCCCAGCAACATGATGCTGAGCAGGGTGGGAGCACGGCGTTGGATCGCTACCATTATGGTGCTATGGGGCATTGCCTCTACCTGCACCATGTTCGCCACTGGGCCAACCAGCCTGTACGTGCTGCGAATGATCGTCGGTATTACCGAGGCGGGCTTCCTGCCAGGGATCCTGGTGTATCTCACCTACTGGTTCCCGGCGTTCTACCGCGCCCGGGCCAACGCTTTGTTTATGATCGCCATGCCCGTCACGATGGCGGTGGGTTCGTTGGTGTCCGGCTATATTCTGGCGCTGGACGGCATGATGAACCTGAAAGGCTGGCAATGGCTGTTCATGCTGGAAGGGATCCCTTCGGTGATCCTAGGCGTGGTGGTGTGGTTCTATCTGGACGACACGCCAGCCAAGGCCAAGTGGCTGACCAGCGAAGAGAAGGCCAGCCTGAAGGCGATGATGGAAGCCGACAAGCTGCAACTGGTGCAGCCGGAAGGGCCAAGCAGCCACCGGGCGTTGCAACAGCGCAGCCTGTGGCGTGAAGTGCTGACGCCGGTGGTGCTGATGTATACGCTGGCCTATTTCTGCCTCACCAATACCCTGAGCGCCATCAATATCTGGACGCCGCAAATCTTGCAGAGCTTCAACCAGAGCAGCAGTAACATCATGATCGGTTTTCTGGCGGCGATCCCACAAATCTGTACCATCGCCGGTATGATCTGGTGGAGTAAACGTTCGGATCGCCTGCAGGAGCGTAAGTTCCATACCGCGCTGCCTTATCTGTTTGCCGCGGCGGGTTGGTTGTTGGCTTCGGCGACCAACCACAGCATGGTTCAACTGTTGGGGATCGTGATGGCGTCGGTCGGCTCGTTTACCGCGATGGCGATCTTCTGGACCACGCCGGATCAGTCAATCAGCTTCGAAGCTCGAGCGGTGGGGATCGCGGTGATCAATGCCACCGGTAACATCGGCTCGGCGGTCAGTCCGTTGCTGATCGGCTGGTTCAAGGACGTGACCGGCAGCTTTAACTCCGGGCTCTATTTTGTCTCGGCGTTGTTGATTATCGGGGCCGTGCTGGTATGGCGCATCCCGATGAAGGACTCGCGGCCACGGGCCACACCTTAAACAATCTTGGCGATAGGTTCCGCATGCGGCTAAACGGGCGCAGCATGCGGCGCCCCTACAATTAGGTGTAGGGGATCGGAATTTATTTTCACCGGAGGACAACGTGCAGAAAAGTACCGGCTTTATCGCCAATATCGATATTGGCAAAGAGTATGACGCGCGTTACGCCGCTGATGAGGTGCACTACGAAACCTTTGCCGGGCTGGCAGCGTTTTTTGGCCGGGATATGCAGGTGCACTGGCACGACCGTTTCTTCCAACTGCATTATCTGGCCACCGGCAGGATAGAGCTGCAGCTGGACGATCAGCACTATTCGGTGCAGGCCCCGCTGTTTATCCTCACGCCCCCTTCGGTGCCACACGCCTTTTTCACTGAACCAGACAGCGACGGCCACGTGTTAACGGTGCGCCAGGAACTGATCTGGCCGTTACTGGAACGCTTGTATCCGGGCAGCAATCTGGCGCTGGATATGCCGGGGATTTGCCTTTCGCTGGCCGCAGTGCCGCAGGAGTTGGCGGCGCTTGGGCATTATTGGGAACTGATCGCCCGCGAATTTAGCCAAAAGATGGCCGGGCGGGAGCAGACGTTGGCATTGCTGGCCCAGGCGGTATTCACGCTGATGCTGCGCAATACCTCATTGGATGACAAGGCCGCCAGCGGCGTGCGTGGCGAACTGAAGCTGTTCCAGCGTTTTAACAAGATGGTGGACGAGCGTTTTCGCGATCACCTGTCGGTGCCGGAATATGCCCAGTCGCTGGGGGTGACGGAATCACGGCTTAACGACCTGTGCCGCCGCTTCGCCAACCGGCCACCCAAACGGCTGATCTTCGATCGCCTGTTGCGTGAAGCCAAACGGCTACTGCTGTTCAGCGCCTGCACGGTGCATGAAACGGCCTACAGCCTAGGGTTCAAAGATCCCGCCTATTTCGCTCGCTTCTTCAATCGGCTGGAAGGCTGTTCGCCTTCCGCCTATCGCGCAACGCAACACGTTCTATCGTAACCAGGAGCGGGTCAGCCTTTGTTGGCCACCAAATCCGCGACCAGCCGGTTGACCGGATCGCTCATATTGGTGAACTTGGTCAACTCCGAGCGGGTAACGACTACAAACACGCCGATATTTTGCTGCGGCACCATCGCCATATAGGTGATGAAGCCGCCGCCACCGCCGGTTTTCTGGATGATCCCTGGCAGGCCATCTTTCGGCGCCATATAGACCCAGCCCAGCCCTAAAGCAGAGGCTTCACCCGGTACATCCATGCCTTTCAGTGACGTCAGATCTTTGCGCTGGAAATACATGGTTTGTTCAGTTAAGGCCGTTGGCTTGCGCGAACCGCTTACGTTGGAGGAGAGGAACTGCTGCATCCAGCGCTGCATATCGCGCGGCGTCGAGTAAACACCACCGCTGCCACTGGCGGCTGTAGTATCGCGGCAGGCGCTTGGCCCAGAGGCTGCCACCATCAGGCGTGAGCACTGCTCTGCGCTTGGCGTCAGTGTGGTATCAACCATCCCCAGCGGGCCAGTGACTTTCTCACGCAACAAGGCGTTATAAGGCTTGCCAGCGGCACGTGACAACGCATCGGCCAAGAGATCGTAGGCTAGGTTGGAGTAGGCAGCCCGCACGCCCGGTGGCACGGTAATGGTGGCATGAGACAACCACTGCCAACGCTGTGCCTTGGTGGGCCAGGTAAACACCGGCGTTTTTGGCGGTTTCTTGCCGGGTTGCTCACGCGGCAGGGCGCTGGTGTGCGTTGCCAGATTCAGCAAGGTAATTGGCTGGCGTGAATTGTAGGCAGGGACGACGGCCCCTTTGGGAGCATATTTGCGCAGCGGATCGGTGAGTTTGACCTTACCTTCCGCCGCCATTTTGACCATCACTTCGCTGGTCATCAGCTTGGTGATGGAGGCGATGCGGATCAGGGAGTCTGGCCGTGGACGCAGATCGTTGCCCGGTTTGGTATCGCCAAAACTGCGGTTAACCACCTGATTATTATCGATAACTACTAGCGCCATGCCGGTTGCGCCGCTGTTGTAGAAGATATGTTCAGCATACTGATCGACAATCTGTGAGGTGAGCTGCGCGTCGGTCGCCTGGCTGGCCAAGGGCGTGGCACACAGGCCAAGCGCCAGCAATAACGTGGAGAGTGAGGTCTTCAACGGTCGTGTTCCATATAAAAATGTGGCAGGGAAGGCGTAAGTTGTCCGCTAGTGTAATGCGCTACGGAGCGATTGGCATGTGGTAAAAGTGGCGACAGGTAAAAGTTTTTCACCTTTCCCCTTCCGGCGAAGGAGAAAGGATCAGGCTACTGGCTGCGGGTGGGGGGCTAGCTGAATATTATTGCGGCCACTGTTTTTGGCCCGGTACAGCGCAGCGTCGGCCGCACAGATCGCAGAGTCGATATCCAGCTTATCCAGCGCAGAAATCCCGGCGCTTAACGTTACCTTGGTCGTCTCCTGCGCTTGGAAACGATGGGTGATGGTCAATTCCTGTACACGTTGGCGCACCTTTTCTGCTAGATAGGCCGCGTAGTCTTCACCGACGTTGGTCAGCAGTACCAAAAACTCTTCTCCGCCGTAACGTACCACGATATCCCTTGAGCGCACCGCATCGCGGATGGCCGTTGCCACTTGGACCAGTGCTTGATCGCCCAGGGTATGGCCGTAGCGATCGTTGTAGACTTTGAAGTGGTCGATATCGAGTAGCAGCACAAAGTGGTTGCCCGAGGTTGGCGAGAGCAACTGATCCAGTTTGCTCTCCAGCCCACGGCGGTTATACAGGCCGGTTAGCGGATCGATCATGCTCAGATCGCTGAACTTATCCCGTTCATGATAGAGGTTGGCCACCAGATGTTGGGTAAACATTTCGCTGCGCTTCAACAGCAAATGATGCACCGAGAAGGCGACGATCGGCAGCAGAGTGGTGAACAGAATACGCATGGTGTTATGCATGCCGTCCAGCCACAGGATTATCAGCGCCGAGGGAACGGCGTGCAGGCAGAAGGCCAGCAGGTTATCCGTCAGCGAGATCGCGCTGATAAAGAAAATACTGAACAGGCTGATCAGCAAGAAGCCGTGGTTGTCACTGGCGGTAAGCTGGCTCTTACAATAGATGTGCGCCGCCCATAGCAGCCCAAGGATAATGGCGAGCAGGTTGAGCCTTTGGACGTAGTGGCGGGGCGAATACAGCGTAAATAGCATGGCCGTCAGGCAAATCGCCGGAATGCAGATTAGCGGCAGCGTTAAGGCCGGGGTCTCTTTAAAGGGCACGAATAAAGTAAAAATGGCAGAGGCTGCATTCATCAACAAGAAAAGAAACAGGGATAAGCGCTGTTTGCTGGTTTGCAGTTGCTGATAAGAACGCGAGTTCATACGGGGATCACTCTTTACCAATGGGGCCGGTCGAAGGAAAAATGTTAGACAATGCCTGCTGAATAATTCCAATTGGTTATTATTAACAGACTATAAATGTTAAGAATTTTCTTATATGAAACTAACATTTTTCGCGCAGGCTGTCATCCGCGTTCAGCTGGATCTTGAAAAGAGTGCGGGTCCAAAAAAAGTGTTATATGATATTGGTTATCATTATCACTTGAAAGGTAGGGTTATCATGTTAGCTGCCATGGTTACCGCTTGTGGATTGTGGGGCATCAGTTGGTGCCTGGGGAATCGGCTTGCCAGCGCCTGGGGCGTGTTGCTGCCCTGTGCCCTGATGCCATTTCTGGCGCTGATTGATCTGGATATGATGCAACTGCGCACTCTGATCGTGGTTGCCATGCTGGCCACGCTGGTGATGCTGTTTAACAGCCGCTGGCGTCATTACCTGCTGCTCCCTTCCTGCATGGCTTTAGCCGGTGGCCTAGCCGCAATCAGCCTGCATTTCAGCTTTGACTGAAACGACAAAATCACGCCTGAGCGTGTTGGTTTTATTCAGTGAGTTTTAATGCAGGAACAGCTAGAAGAGAACCCATCAAGTGGTGCGAAGAGAGGGACTTGAACCCTCACGTCCGTAAGAACACTAACACCTGAAGCTAGCGCGTCTACCAATTCCGCCACCTTCGCACAGTCTGATGTGTTGCTTTGATGTCGATTTATATCACCAGCTTGGTGCGAAGAGAGGGACTTGAACCCTCACGTCCGTAAGAACACTAACACCTGAAGCTAGCGCGTCTACCAATTCCGCCACCTTCGCATTCGATGCTGTGCAATATAAATCATGTGGTTATTTGGTGCGAAGAGAGGGACTTGAACCCTCACGTCCGTAAGGACACTAACACCTGAAGCTAGCGCGTCTACCAATTCCGCCACCTTCGCATACCAGATACGCTACCGGAGTAACGCTACCACGGAGGCGAATTCTAGAGATTTTGGCGGGTACGTCAATAGTTATTTCCTGGATTAGCGGCGTTTGCTGTAAAAAACGGCATATCAGTGGTTTTTATGGCCTTCAAACAACGTAATCAGCCAATCAATCAATACCCTGACACGCGGCGCGAGGAAACGGCCTGGTGGATACATGATGTAGATCGGCATCGGCGGTGGTGGCGTATCGGCCAGCACTTCCACCAGTTCACCACTTTGCAACCAGGGGGAGATGATATAACGCGCCGCCTGGATCAGCCCCAACCCGGAACGACAGGCACTGGTATAGGCATCGGCCCCGCTAACGCTCAATCTGCCTGGTAATTCGCGCAGCTCAAGGCGGCCATCACGGCAAAATTCCAGCGGGTAATTGTGGTTATTCACCAATGAGAAATAGCCCACCGCCCGATGATGTTGCAGCTCGT
Organism: Serratia sp. 3ACOL1; assembly: GCF_003668775.1. Classification (NCBI taxonomy): domain Bacteria; kingdom Pseudomonadati; phylum Pseudomonadota; class Gammaproteobacteria; order Enterobacterales; family Yersiniaceae; genus Serratia; species Serratia sp. 3ACOL1. The sequence goes on from NZ_CP033055.1 coordinate 5,276,540, forward strand.
CGATCGATTGTGGGGTACCAAACGCTTTTAGATAATCGGGGGAGGCGCAGGTGAGCTGTGGCAGTTGGGCAATCCGCCGGGCAACCAGCGTATCGTCTTCGGTCTCCCAAGCCCGCAGCACGCAATCTACCCCTTCGCGCAGCAGATCGACGTGGGTGTCGTTGGCCCCCAGCGCAATTTCTATCTCTGGATAGCGCTGATAGAACTCATCCAGCGCCGGGATGACGATTTCCCGCGCCAGCGAATGGGGCATATCGATCCGTACCTTGCCGGTGGGTTGCAGCTTATGGTGGCTGAACAGGGTATCTGCTTCTTCCAGGGCGTCCAGTAGGTGCAGACAACGATGGTAGTACAGCGTCCCCTCGGCGGTGACCTGTACCTGGCGCGTGGTACGCACCAATAATCTGACGCCAAGCCGCTGTTCCAGGCGTTTGAGTACGTTGCTTACCGTGGCTCGCGGCAGCTGCAACCGTTCGGCCGCGCGGCTGAAGCTGCCTAGTTCCACGATCCGGGTAAAGATGCGCATAGCCTGAACCTGATCCATTTTGCCGCCCGCATTGTTGGTGATTTATGAACAGTGATGTGCAATCTGCATTATTTATCTTTGTGGCATAAACAACCAGACTTTGTTCCGACATCCATGTTCAACAAGGACCACACAATGCAACAGCGCAAATTAGGTACTAATGGCCCCCTCGTCTCAGCCCTGGGTTTAGGTTGCATGGGGATGAGCGATTTCTACTCCACCGGTTATGACGAGCAGGAAGCGATCGCCACGCTGCATCGGGCCCTGGAACTGGGGGTGACTCTGCTGGACACCGCAGATATGTACGGCCCGCACACCAATGAACAACTGATAGGCAAGGCGATCAAAGGCAAACGCGACCAGGTATTTCTGGCCACCAAGTTCGGTATTGTGCGCGATCCGGCCGATCCCACTGCGCGGGGTGTGAGCAGCAAACCGGACTATATCCGCCGCTCGGTAGAAGGCAGCTTGCAGCGGCTGGGGGTAGAAACCATCGATCTTTACTACCAGCATCGGGTCGATCCGAAGGTGCCGATCGAAGAGGTGGTTGGCACCCTGGCGGATCTGATCCAAGAGGGCAAGATCCGTCATATTGGTCTGAGTGAAGCCTCGGTTGCCACGTTGGAACGCGCTCACCAGGTGCATCCGATCACCGCGTTGCAGACTGAATATTCCTTGTGGAGCAGGGATGCCGAGCAGGGGCAACTGGCCGCTTGCCAACGTTTGGGCATTGGCTTTGTCGCCTATAGCCCGCTTGGGCGTGGTTTCCTGACCGGGGCGATCCAGAGTATCGAGGACTTGGCAGCAGACGATTTCCGCCGCGACAATCCACGTTTTCAGGGGGAAAACTTTGCTCGCAATCTGGAGCTGGTCACCAAGGTCAGTGAACTGGCCAGGCAGAAAGGCGTGACCCCGTCGCAACTGGCGTTGGCCTGGGTGATGGCGCAGGGGGAAAACATTGTCCCAATCCCTGGCACCAAACGTCGGCGCTATCTGGAAGAGAACGTAGCGGCAGCGGAGATCACGCTAAGCGAGCAGGAACTGGCGGCGATCGAGGCGGTATTCCCACAGACAGGCGTGGCAGGTGCACGCTATACAACGGTGGGTATGGAGTTGATTAACGGCTGATGGCATACCTTTGGGAGAAATGTTTGTCAGTCAAGGCGAGCAATATCCCCTCACCCCAACCCTCTCCCGATGAACAAATCGGAGGTGTCAGGAACACTTGTGCGAGGGAGAGGGGCGGGTACGGAGCTGTGTTCAGGTACAGACGTTATTCAGTAGCATTGCTGTATAGGTAGGGTGCTGTAGTCAAATGGTGGCACGATCGATCCCCTCTCCCTGTGGGAGAGGGTTAGGGTGAGGGGCTTGTTACCTTTTCTTCTTCGCATCGCGTGGCTGGCGGGCCACGGTGGCTTTGTACACCTTGAAGCGGCCATTCTGCGCCAACACTTCATGGCTACCGAAGGTGGCATCCAGAATATCCGGATAAGGCAGGAAGGCGTTGGCGACGATGCGCAGTTGGCCACCGATTGGCAAGTGTTTTAACGCTCCGCGGATCAACGTTTCTGCGGCGGTCAGGCTGGTGGCCAGGCCGTCATGGAACGGTGGGTTGGAGATGATCAGGTCAAAGCGGCCGGTAATGTCGGAGTAGACGTTACTGACGATCACTTCCCCTTCGATACCGTTGGCAGCCAGTGTTGCTCGGCTGGATTCTACGGCAGCGGCGTTGACGTCGCTGAGGGTCAGCTTCATTTTCGGCGACAGTTTAGACAGCACCGAAGCCATTACGCCAGCGCCACAACCCACGTCCAGCACTTTGCCTTTCATGTGTTTTTCCAGCGTGGAGAGCAGCAGTGAACTGCCAACGTCCAGGCCGTCACGGCTGAACACGCCCGGCAGCGTCTTCACTTCCAGATCGTGCAACTGATAGCTTTCCCACCAGTCGGCCAGATCAAACTGGGTCTGCACATCAATGCGGCCATGATACAACCCACAGCGGCGAGCGCTGTCGATTTTGGCAAGCGTGGCGTGGCCTTCCAGGGTTTGTTCCGCGCTGCGCACGCCGCTGCGGTTTTCACCGACCACAAAAATTTCTGCGCCAACCGGCAGCAGGGCCAGGATATTGCACAGTTGGAACTGTGCTTCCTGCTTGCTCTTTGGCCAGTAATACACCAGCGTATCGCACTCGGCGACGAAGGCAGGATCGACCGTCAGGCCGAACTGTGCATGCTCTCCCATCGTCCGGTTCAGTAACTGCCAGTGATGGTATTGCTGGGTGTGGACACGCACATCCGCGGCCTCGAATTGGGCCGGCAGGGTATCCTGCAGATCGCCAGCAAACAGCACGCGGCGTTCCATAAATTCATCACTGTGGCGCAGCATGACTTCACTGGCGGGGGTTAATGCAGACATCAGTTTTCGGCTCCTCAAGATTTAGCTGGGGATTATAGAGGTTTGTGGCCAGATGTTCGACGGGTTTTATCCCCTTCATCTTTCAAGCCGCAGCGTTGTTACCTGCGCGCCCTTACCCCAGTCACTTAGTTAATCTAAGCTCCTGGGGATAAGGGCGCTTGTCGCCTAGCCGCAGCTTGAAATCTATTGGGGATAGGCCGCGGTGATAATTTGAATAGTTAACGGTTAATAGCGCAGGCTGCGCGGGTTTGTTAGCATAGCGCGGCATAGGGCAGGTAGGGTGCGTCACACACGGGGATCGGCATGGCATCAAAACGCGACTGGTTGTTACAACAGCTGGGAATTACGCAGTGGACATTACGCCGCCCTGGAGTGTTGCAGGGGGAGGTGGCGGTAAGCGTGCCCCCAAACGTGCGCCTGCTGGTGGTGGCGCAGGCATTGCCAGACCAGAACGACCCGCTGTTTTGTGACGTTCTGCGCAGCCTGGGGCTGACAGCGGCACAAACCTATGGCCTGACACCGGATCAGGTAGCGATGCTGCCACAAGATACCGAGTGCAACAGTTGGCGGTTGGGCGTCACGGAGCCGTTAGCGGTGGCCGGCGCGCAGCTACATAGCCCGGCGCTGGCCGAGCTTTCTCAAGATGCGAGTGCGAAACGCGCACTCTGGCAGCAGATTTGTCATCATGAACAGCATTTCTACCCTGACAGCGGCCGATCTGGCCACAGCCTTCAAGATTGAACAAGCCAGCCATGCGTTTCCCTGGACCGAGGCGACACTAGCCAGCAATCAGGGCGAACGTTACCTTAACCTGAAACTGGAAGCTGAAGGGCAAATGGCGGGTTTTGCCATTACCCAAATCGTGCTGGACGAAGCCACGCTGTTTAATATTGCCATCCATCCAAGCTGGCAGCGCCGGGGCTTTGGCCGCACTTTGCTGACTGCCGTGATCGAGCAATTAGAAGCACGTGGTGTGGTCACTCTGTGGCTGGAGGTTCGAGCCTCCAACAGCGGTGCGATAGCACTCTACGAAGACCTTGGCTTCAATGAAGTCACGGTGCGTCGCAATTATTACCCCGCAGCCAGTGGCCGCGAAGACGCGATCGTTATGGCGCTGCCGCTGGGGTAGCGACTTATAGTTCCCTTGTGCAGCCGATTTGGCCTGCCATTATCTTATGCCGAAGAAACCATTGATTGTCACCGGTTGGTAAATCAGCGAAAATACTCGGCTACTATCTTTTTATTACCGCTTTGCCTGGCGCCGCGATTGGCGCGTTGTGATGATGAGCAGGGCGGACTAACCATAGAAACGTGAAAAACATGTCTCCTAGTGAATTCGCCCGCGAAGTTGCGAAAAGAAGAACTTTCGCCATTATCTCGCACCCCGATGCGGGTAAAACCACCATCACCGAGAAGGTGCTGTTATTCGGACACGCTATCCAGACCGCCGGTACGGTAAAGGGCCGTGGCTCCAGCCAGCACGCCAAATCCGACTGGATGGAGATGGAAAAACAACGTGGTATCTCGATCACCACCTCTGTGATGCAGTTCCCGTACCGTGACTGCCTGGTTAACCTGCTCGATACCCCGGGGCACGAAGACTTCTCCGAAGATACCTACCGTACCCTGACGGCGGTGGACTGCTGCCTGATGGTCATCGACGCCGCAAAAGGCGTTGAAGATCGTACCCGCAAGCTGATGGAAGTTACCCGCCTGCGTGATACGCCGATCCTGACCTTCATGAACAAACTTGACCGTGACATCCGCGATCCGATGGAAGTGATGGATGAAGTTGAGCGCGAACTGAAAATCGCCTGCTCGCCGATCACCTGGCCGATCGGCTGCGGCAAGTTGTTCAAAGGGGTTTACCATCTCTATAAAGATGAAACCTATCTGTACCAGACCGGTAAAGGCCACACCATTCAGGAAGTGCGCATCGTTAAAGGGTTGAACAACCCGGAGCTCGATGCTGCCGTAGGCGAAGATCTGGCCGCCCAGCTGCGTGATGAGCTGGAACTGGTGCAAGGGGCTTCCCATGAATTTGAGCAGGAAGCCTTCCTGGCAGGCGAGCTGACTCCGGTGTTCTTCGGTACCGCTTTGGGTAACTTCGGTGTCGATCATATGCTTGATGGGCTGGTGGCCTGGGCGCCTGCGCCAATGCCGCGTAAAACCGATACCCGTGAAGTGGTCGCCGCCGAAGAGAAATTCACCGGCTTCGTGTTCAAGATCCAGGCGAACATGGATCCTAAACACCGCGACCGTGTGGCGTTTATGCGCGTGGTGTCTGGCCGCTATGAGAAAGGCATGAAACTGCGCCAGGTTCGTACCGGCAAAGACGTGGTGATCTCCGATGCGCTGACCTTTATGGCCGGTGACCGCTCGCACGTTGAAGAAGCCTACCCGGGCGACATCATTGGCTTGCATAACCACGGTACCATTCAGATCGGCGATACCTTCACCCAGGGTGAGGATATGAAGTTCACCGGTATTCCGAACTTTGCGCCAGAACTGTTCCGCCGTATTCGCCTGCGCGATCCGCTCAAGCAGAAACAGCTGCTGAAGGGGCTGGTCCAGTTGTCGGAAGAGGGCGCGGTGCAGGTGTTCCGCCCAATCGCCAACAACGATCTGATCGTCGGTGCGGTGGGTGTGCTGCAGTTTGACGTAGTGGTTGCCCGTCTGAAGAGCGAATACAACGTGGAAGCGCTGTATGAATCGGTGAACGTCTCCACTGCCCGTTGGGTAGAGTGCGACGACGTGAAGAAATTCGAAGAGTTCAAGCGTAAGAGCGAGCTGAACCTGGCGCTGGACGGTGGCAACAACCTGTCGTATATCGCACCAACCATGGTTAACCTCAATCTGACGCAAGAACGCTACCCAGAAGTGGTGTTCCGCAAAACTCGCGAGCATTAATCTCGTCAACAGGGCGCTTCTAAGCGCCCTGTGTTTTCCTTCTTCAGCCCCCATCCTGCTAATTATTAAACCCTTCTCACTAATTCTTTCGTCTAAACCGAACAAGATTTTTCCGCGATCTGGCGGCAAATTTTCGCCTATGGTCTATATTTATCAGGGTGCATAGCGGCATCTGAGCGTAAAACACTATTGTATCCACATATTTTAGAGAGTTATTCGGTGGTGTTGCCGATCGGAGACAGTCCTACCTTAGTAATATCAACAAGATAGTGATGTGGATCGCAAATCAACGGCCATGTGTCTCCAATAGACGACGGTTTTGCGCTTAATTGTTGCTCATTTGTTTTTTTGTTGTTGATTTTTAACGGCGTTTTTAACTTGGCACGGGCATTGCATGTATACTTACCGTAGAGCAATAGTCCGGTCGTGAACGTTTGATTGTATAGAGATCGTGAAGTATTCATTTGAGTTAGCCGCACTCTGGCGGCACCAGAGCCCACAGCATTTTGGGGTTCTACAACAAGAAGGAAGAGATCGATGAAAAATACCAAGTTTGCACATTCGCTGATGGCAGTCGTTTTGGGTTCAGTACTGGTTAGTGGTTCGGCCCTGGCTGAAGAGACCATGATGAACAAAGCATCAGGCGTCGTTGATAGTACTGGTGCCAAAATCGATAGCTCCATGAAAAAAGTCGACAACTATATGGATGACAGCGGCATAACGGCTAAAGTTAAAAGTGCGCTGGTTGACGAGAAAGCCATCAAAAGTACCGACATCTCGGTGGAAACCGAAAAAGGTGTGGTGACGTTGAGCGGTTTTGTCGCCACTCAGGCTCAGGCTGAGCAAGCGGTTAGCGTTGCAGGCCGGGTGGAAGGGGTTAAATCCGTCAGCGATAAGCTGCACGTGAAAGATCAAGCGACCCAGTCGGTGAAATCCTATGCCGGTGACACCGCGACTACCAGCGAACTGAAAGCTAAACTGCTGGCCGATGACATCGTGCCTTCACGCAACGTGAAAGTAGAAACCACCGATGGTGTGGTACAGCTTTCCGGTGAGGTGAAAACCCAGGCGCAGTCTGACCGTGCAGAAAGTATTGCCAAAGCCATTGATGGCGTGAAAAGCGTCAAGAACGATCTGGCGGTAAAACCTTAATCGTCAGTAACAGTAAGCGTTAACTCCCAGGCTAACGCCTGGGATGTACTACCAGAAATAGAATAATCCGCAGTTTCAAGCCGCACCCAGCAGGGGCGAGCCAAACGCGAAATTTTTATCACCATGGTAAGGAGAGGCTTATGTTTCGATGGGGCATTATATTTTTAGTTATTGCATTGATCGCCGCAGCACTGGGTTTTGGTTCATTGGCAGGTACTGCTGCCTGGGCCGCCAAAGTAGTGTTCGTGGTAGGGATCATTCTGTTCCTGGTCAGCCTGTTTACCGGCCGTCGGCGCCCTTAGCGTCACTCTAAACTGTAACAAAGCTTGATTCCTTTCCTTAACGCCAGGAGGCAGTTCATGAACAGCGACATCATTGTTGGCCGTTGGAAACAGCTGAAAGGCCAGGTTTGGCAGGCATGGGCGGAGTTTTCCGGCAATGACGGCCTGTGGCTGGCAGGGAGCAATGACTGCCTCTCTGGCGTATTACAAGAAGATTACGGAAGAGAGCAAGAAGAGGTATCCTCGGGAAAACGGCCACATTGAGGATACGGGGTTGGGATACAGAATACCCATCACGCTCGGTAATATAGAACCCCTGGCGTATAAACCATTCCGGCCCGGTAAAATGGCGCTGGTGTGTGAGGGCGGCGGACAGCGCGGTATCTTTACCGCCGGCGTACTGGATGAATTCCAGCGCGCCCGCTTTAACCCTTTTGATCTGATGATTGGCACCTCTGCCGGTGCGCAGAACCTCTCGGCATTTGTTTGTGGCCAGATGGGATACGCACGGCGGGTGATCACCCGCTACACCACCTCTGCCAATTTCTTTAACCCGCTGCGCTTTGTACGTGGTGGACACCTTATCGATCTCGACTGGTTATTGGATATTACCTCACAACAGCTGCCGCTGGCTTTTGACGTGGCGGAAAAGCAGCTGATTGATGGCCGTGAATTTCTGATGTGTGCCTGTCGCAGCGATGACTTTACGCCGGTTTATCTGCCTGCTGCACGGGATAGCTGGTTACCGGCCATCAAGGCCTCCAGCGCCATCCCCGGTTTTTACCGTATGGGCGTAGAGCTGGATGGCATCAGCTATCAGGATGGCGGCATCAGCGATGCCATCCCGGTGGAAGAGGCCTATCGCCGTGGGGCGGATACCATTGTGGTGATCCGCACCGTGCCTTCACAGATGGTGTATACGCCGAAGTGGATGAAACGCATGGAGCAATGGCTGGGTGAAAGCAGCCTGCAGCAAATGGTGCGGGTGTTGCAGCATCATGAGCAGAGCTATTTGCGCATCCAGCAATTTATTGAAAAACCCCCCGGTAAACTGCGCATCTTCGAAATATTCCCGCCTAAGCCGCTGGCGAGCAATGCGCTCGGCAGCCGTTTGCCCGCGCTGAATCGCGATTATCATCTGGGCCGCCGTTGTGGACGCTATTTCCTGGCGACGGTTGGCCACTGGCTGCTGGAGCAGGAAAAGAACGATGGCATGACGGTAACAACATCACTTTCCCGTCGTCTGATCCAGCCGGAAACCGTACGGATGCCTTCGCCGATTATTACCGATGTGCTTAACCCGCAGGGCCATGCCGTGCAGCCTGAAGCGCCACCAAAAATCATCCTGCCAGGTGACGGAGATGTGCTGTGAGTTACGCCTTTACGGATACCCATTGCCACTTTGATTTCCCGCCTTTCAGCGGGGATGAGCAGGCGAGCCTGGCATTGGCCGCGCAAGCCGGGGTGCAGCAAATTATTGTGCCAGCGGTAACGGCCGATCGCTTTGTGCGTATTCTCAAGCTGGCGCGCGAACATACTCCGTTGTTTGCCGCGCTGGGGTTACACCCGCTGTATATCGCCCAGCACCATGATGAGCAGCTTGAACAACTGGCAGGTTGCCTGGCAAGCAAGCCGCATAAGCTGGTGGCGGTGGGGGAGATTGGGTTGGATCTGTATATGGCCGAGCCGCAGTTTGAACGCCAACAGGCGTTGCTCAAGGCACAGCTGAAGCTGGCAAAGCAGTATGATCTGCCGGTGATCCTGCACTCCCGCCGTAGCCACGATCAGTTAGCTGCCGCATTGCGTCGTACCGAGGTACCGCGCCGTGGTGTGGTGCATGGCTTTGCTGGCAGTCTGGCTCAGGCGCAGGCCTTTATTCGCCTGGGTTATTACATTGGCGTTGGCGGCACGATCAGCTACGAACGGGCGCAGAAGACCCGCCAGGTGATGGCGCAGTTGCCGTTGACCTCGCTGCTGCTGGAAACCGATGCGCCGGACATGCCGTTGGCGGGCTATCAAGGGCAGCCGAACCGGCCCGAACGGGCTGCGGAGGTGTTTCAGGTACTTTGCCAACTGCGGCCTGAATCTGCCGACGACATTGCCGGACAGCTACAACAAAATAGCCAATCCCTGTTTGCATTGGATCCCCCCTTCCACTTTAAATGTGACTTGAGTCACGCTGTGTGATTTTCAGTTACTTCCACTTGTATATATTTGTGACATAAAACGAGTCTCATCCCGCCTGGCTCAGTATAATTGCGTCCCATTATCGCCCTTGGGCAACCCGCTTCATCCAGCGGGCCGGGGGCATTTCTTCTTCGCAACAGGGACATACTCGTATGCAACTCTTCATGAGCCTGGTCGGTATGGTGGTCTTGATCGCCATTGCGGTGCTGCTTTCCAGCAACCGGCGCGCTATTAAACTGCGTACCGTACTCGGCGCGTTTATCATCCAGATTGGCATTGGCGCGCTGGTGCTCTATGTCCCGATCGGGCGACGTATTCTTGGTGGCATGTCGGAAGGGGTGGCAAACGTCATCGCTTACGGTAACGAGGGTATCTCTTTCATCTTTGGTGGCCTGGTTTCCGACAAAATGTTTGAAGTGTTCGGCGGTGGCGGCTTCGTGTTCGCCCTGCGTGTGTTACCGGTGATTGTGTTCTTCTCCTCGCTGATTGCGGTGCTCTATTACCTGGGCATCATGCAGGTGGTGATCAAGCTCCTCGGCGGTGGTTTACATAAGCTGTTGGGTACTTCGCGGACTGAGTCGCTATCAGCCACGGCCAATATTTTTGTGGGGCAGACCGAAGCGCCGCTGGTGGTGCGCCCTTATATCGCCACCATGACTCAGTCGGAGCTGTTTGCCGTGATGTGCGGCGGCCTGGCTTCGGTAGCCGGTTCCGTGCTGGCGGGCTATGCCCAGATGGGCGTACCGTTGGAATACCTGATCGCCGCTTCCTTTATGGCTGCACCGGGTGGGCTGTTATTTGCCAAACTGATGGTGCCGGAAACCGAAAATACCCAAGACCGAGCCGATGCGATGAAGCTGATCGCCGAAGACGAGCGCCCGGCCAACGTCATCGACGCTGCTGCCTCTGGTGCGGCATCCGGTATGCAGTTGGCGCTGAACGTGGGGGCGATGCTGTTGGCATTTATCGCTCTGATCGCGCTGCTTAACGGTATTCTTGGCGGTATTGGTGGCTGGTTCGATTTCCCGCAACTGTCACTGGAGCTGATCCTGGGCTGGGTGTTCTCACCAATCGCCTTCCTGATCGGTGTACCTTGGAGTGAGGCGATGGTGGCGGGTTCGTTTATCGGCCAGAAGGTGATCGTTAACGAATTCGTGGCCTACATGAACTTTGGGGCTTACCTGCGTCCGGATGACGTGGTGGCCGCTGAGGGGCTACAGGTGCTGTCACAGCACACCAAGGCGATCATCTCCTTTGCGCTGTGCGGGTTTGCCAACCTCTCTTCCGTAGCTATCCTGCTGGGTGGTCTAGGCAGCATGGCACCAGGCCGTCGTCACGATATTGCCCGCTTCGGGTTGAAAGCGGTGGCAGCCGGTACCTTATCTAACCTGATGAGCGCCACCATCGCCGGATTCTTCCTGGCGTTGTAAGCTATACTTGGTATCAACAACCAGGCTCCTGAAGGGGCCTGGTTGCCTGCAAAAAGGGCATTCGCCTGATGACCGCCGTCTCTTTAGTGAATTTGTGAACAATATCGCGTTATTTTGTGATGATCTTCACATATAATTCAGTCCTGTTACAGTGCTATCCTGTGTAGTGTGAATCAGAACACAAATATGCCAGAGTGATCGTGTTGAAATAGCGATGGCTGGCTATTCGAAAATCGAAGGGCTATGTGCGGTGAGAAGGATCTCAGTTGCTGGCGTGGGAAGACTATCCCGCGCGCTATCTTCAAGGAACCAAGTCCGCTCGCCAACATCAGAATGCTCAGTTGGAGAGTTTTATGACCGAATTAACCGCAGCAGCGCAACGTGCGCTGAACCTGATGGATTTAACCACGCTGAACGAAGATGACACCGACGAGAAAGTGATCGCGTTGTGTCGTCAGGCGAACAGCCCGGCAGGCCATACTGCCGCCATCTGTATCTATCCGCGTTTTATCCCGATTGCCCGCAAAACGCTGCGTGAGCAGGGGACGCCAGATATCCGTATCGCCACCGTCACCAACTTCCCGCATGGCAATGATGATATCGACATCGCCGTGGCAGAAACCCGTGCGGCCATCGCCTACGGTGCCGATGAAGTTGACGTGGTATTCCCTTACCGTGCCCTGATGGCCGGTAACGAGGAAGTCGGGTTTGAGCTGGTCAAACAGTGCAAGCAGGCCTGCGCCGCTGCCAACGTGCTGCTGAAAGTGATCATCGAAACCGGTGAGCTGAAGCAGGCGGAACTGATCCGTAAAGCCTCCGAGATCTCCATCAAGGCCGGGGCTGATTTTATCAAGACCTCTACCGGTAAAGTGCCGGTCAACGCCACGCTGGAAAGCGCTGAGCTGATGATGACCGTGATCCGTGATATGGGCGTAGGCAAAACCGTTGGCTTCAAGCCAGCCGGTGGCGTGCGTACCGCAGAAGATGCTCAACAGTATCTGCAACTTGCCGGGCGTCTGCTGGGCGAAGACTGGGCCGATGCGCGCCACTTCCGCTTTGGCGCGTCGAGCCTGTTAGCCAGCCTGCTGACCACGCTGGGGCATAGCACCCAAGCCGCTGGTAACGGTTACTGATTTTCTCTCACGTCTTGTTGCGTTGGGGCTGCCAAGCGGCCCCGTTAACGCAGCGCGCAGGCGTATCGAATGACTCTATTTAGCTAAAACAGGGGGCTACTTTGTTCTTGGCACAAGAAATAATCCGTAAAAAACGTGACGGGCAACCGTTGAGCGAAGCCGAAATCCGCTTCTTCATTAATGGCATTCGTGACAACGTGGTGTCAGAAGGGCAGATTGCTGCGCTGGCGATGACCATCTATTTCCATGACATGACCATGCCTGAGCGCGTTGCGCTGACCATGGCAATGCGTGATTCCGGCACGGTACTGGACTGGAAAAGCCTGTCGCTGAACGGCCCGATTGTGGATAAACACTCCACCGGTGGCGTGGGCGACGTGACTTCGCTGATGCTTGGCCCGATGGTGGCAGCCTGTGGCGGCTACGTGCCGATGATTTCAGGCCGTGGCCTGGGTCACACTGGCGGTACGCTGGACAAGCTGGAAGCGATCCCAGGCTTTGATATTTTCCCTGATGACAACGCGTTCCGTAAGATTATCAAAGACGTTGGCGTGGCGATTATCGGCCAGACCAGTTCACTGGCTCCGGCAGACAAGCGTTTCTACGCGACGCGTGATATCACTGCCACCGTCGACTCCATTCCGCTGATCACCGGCTCTATTCTGGCGAAGAAACTGGCCGAAGGGCTGGATGCGTTGGTTATGGACGTGAAAGTTGGCAGCGGTGCCTTTATGCCGACCTACCAGCTTTCTGACGATCTGGCGCAGGCGATCGTGGGCGTTGCGAATGGTGCCGGTTGCAAGACTACCGCGCTGCTGACTGATATGAACCAGGTGCTGGCTTCCAGCGCTGGTAATGCGGTCGAAGTGCGTGAAGCGGTACGCTTCCTGACCGGGGAATATCGCAATCCGCGTCTGCTGGAAGTGACCATGGCGTTGAGCGTGGAAATGCTGCTGTCTGGCGGCCTGGCCACCGACGATGCTGATGCGCGTGCCAAACTGCAGGCGGTGCTGGATAACGGCAAAGCGGCGGAAATCTTTGGCCGCATGGTGGCGGCGCAGAAAGGCCCAAGCGATTTTATCGAGCGTTACGACAGCTATCTGCCAGCCGCGACGTTAACCAAGCCGGTTTATGCCGAGAAACCAGGTATCATTACTGCGATGGATACCCGTGCACTGGGTATGGCTGTGGTGTCACTGGGCGGTGGCCGTCGTCGCGCGACCGACAGCATCGACTACAGCGTGGGCCTGACCGATGTGGCCCGTCTGGGCGACACTGTCGATACCCAGCGTCCATTGGCGGTGATCCATGCCAACGACGAAGAGAGCTGGCAGCAGGCGGCGGATGCGGTACGCAGCGCGATGGCTCTGGGCGACAAAGCGCCAGAAGTCACGCCGGTGGTTTACAAACGCATCTCTCAATAACATTTTTTAAACGTTCAATGGCAGTTTTGAATTTTGTGACTGTTTATACCCAATGGATTTCGAGCTACAGCTAGGCGGCAAGTGCGTGAATCCCCAGGAGCTTACTTAAGTAAGTGACTGGGGTGAGCGCACGCAGCCAACAACGCTGTAGCTTGAAAGACGCAGGGTATCAGCGTGAATACGCAGGAGAGTATGATGAAACGTACGTTTATTATGGTATTAGACTCATTCGGCATTGGCGCGAGTGAAGATGCCAAAAGCTTTGGCGATGAAGGTTCCGATACCCTTGGCCATATTGCTGCTGCCTGTGCGCGTGGCGAAGCCAACGTGGGCCGTAGCGGCCCGCTGACCCTGCCAAACCTGAGCCGTCTGGGCCTGGGAAAAGCGGCGGAAGAATCGACCGGCAAGTTCCCGGAAGGGTTGGATAAAGACGCTGAAATCATTGGTGCTTACGCCCATGCCAGCGAGCTTTCCTCCGGTAAAGATACGCCATCAGGCCACTGGGAAATTGCTGGTGTGCCAGTCTTGTTCGACTGGGGCTACTTCTCAGACGAGCACAACAGCTTCCCGCAGGAACTGCTGGACAAGCTGGTGGCGCGTGCCAACCTGCCGGGCTACCTCGGTAACTGCCATTCATCCGGTACCGTGATCCTGGATCAACTGGGCGAAGAGCATATGAAAACCGGCAAGCCGATTTTCTACACCTCTGCGGACTCGGTGTTCCAGATTGCCTGCCATGAAGAAACTTTCGGCCTGGATCGCCTGTACGAGCTGTGTGAGATCGCTCGTGAAGAGTTGACCGAAGGTGGCTACAACATCGGCCGTGTGATTGCCCGTCCGTTCCTGGGGAATAAGCCGGGTGAGTTCCAGCGTACCGGTAACCGTCACGATCTGGCCGTGGAACCCCCTGCTCCAACCGTGCTGAAAAAGCTGGTTGATGAGAAGGGTGGCGAAGTGGTTTCCATCGGTAAGATTGCCGATATCTATGCCAACGTGGGGATCACCAAGAAGGTGAAAGCTACCGGGATCGACGCCCTGTTCGACGCCACTCTGGTCGAGATGGAAAAAGCCGGTGACAACACCATCGTGTTCACCAACTTTGTTGATTTCGACTCCTCCTACGGCCACCGCCGTGACGTGGCTGGCTATGCTGCTGCGCTGGAGCTGTTCGACCGCCGCCTGCCAGAGCTGCTGAAGCTGGTGAAAGGGGATGACATCATCATCTTCACCGCTGACCACGGCTGCGACCCGACCTGGCCAGGCACCGACCACACCCGTGAGCATATCCCGGTCTTGGTCTATGGCCCGAAAGTCAAACCAGGTTCTCTGGGGCATCGCGAAACCTTCGCCGACATCGGCCAGACCGTCGCCAGCTATTTTGGCGTGTCGCCGATGGATTACGGCAAATCCATGCTTTAATACCGCTTTTAATGACGCTGGCCTTCACGCCAGCGTCTTTTTTTTCCATGAATTGAGGGAAGTGAATATGGCAACGCCACATATTAATGCTGAGATGGGTGATTTCGCTGACGTAGTGCTGATGCCGGGGGATCCGCTGCGGGCAAAATATATCGCAGAAACCTTCCTGGAAGGCGCGGTGGAAGTGAACAACGTGCGTGGCATGTTGGGTTTCACCGGCACCTACAAAGGTCGTAAAATCTCGGTAATGGGCCACGGCATGGGCATCCCATCCTGCTCTATCTATGCGCGTGAACTGATTGCCGAGTTTGGCGTGAAGAAAATCATCCGTGTCGGCTCTTGTGGCGCGGTGCGTGATGACGTCAAACTGCGTGATGTGGTGATCGGCATGGGGGCTTGTACCGATTCCCAGGTTAACCGTATGCGCTTCAAAGGCCACGACTATGCGGCCATTGCGGATTTTGACATGGTGCGTAATGCGGTAGACGCTGCGGCTGCTCAGGGCATCCCTGCACGCGTGGGTAACATCTTCTCCGCCGATCTGTTCTACACGCCAGATCCGGATATGTTCCAGGTGATGAAGAAGTACGGCATCCTGGGCGTAGAGATGGAAGCGGCAGGCATCTACGGCGTAGCCGCAGAGCTGTATGAAGAGTTCGGTAGCACGGCGTTGACCATCTGCACCGTTTCCGACCATATCCTGCGTCACGAGCAGACCACCGCTGCCGAGCGTCAGACCACCTTTAACGAGATGATCGTTATCGCGCTGGAATCTGTCCTGCTGGGCGACAAAGCGTAATGACCTCGCGGGCGCAGCACGCTGCGCCCCATTTTATCTATTCACCCTTATACCAACCTTTCTAGCTAATTCTTTACCTTTCCGCTAATTAGCGCTATTACTCTATTCATCTATCTATTCACTAATCTATTCAGCGATGAGCACAGTCGAAAAAATCCTGCGTAATGGACCCGCTTCTTCCCGGGAACTGACTGCCGCATTGGGGATCAGCCAACCCACGCTGTCGCGCCGTATCCGCGATTTGGCAAGATCGGTTCTGGTCATCGACAAAGGCAGATCCACGCGTTATGCGCTCAGGCGGGAGGTGGCTGGTGAGTCGTATTTCCCACTGTATCAAATCGATAAGCTGGGTAAGGCGCATCTGTTTGCCACGCTCTATTCCCTATATCCGGCAGACAGCTGCGCGGTGTTCGATGAACAAAGCGGTGAGTGGCAGTTGTATGATGGTTTGCCTTGGTATCTGAACGATCTGCGCCCGGTAGGTTTTCTTGGCCGCGCCTGGGGGAAAGCTGTTGCACGGCAGCTAAAGTTGCCGGAAGACGTTCTGCAATGGAATGAAGAACAGCGCCTGGTAGCGCTTTGTCATTATGGTGAGGATATGAGTGGCGATCTGTTGCCGGGCGCAGAGAGTTATCAGCGTTGGTTAACGCGCGCGGCTGAAATCCCGGTACCGATGGCGGGCAAGGCCAAGTATTACGCTACGCTGTCTGCGCGCGCATTAGCGGGGGAACTGATTGGTTCTTCTGCAGGTGGCGAGCAGCCCAAGTTTACTGCCTATGCCGAACTGTCGGGAAATCGCCGTAGTCATGTGCTGGTGAAGTTCAGTGCGGTACCGGACAACTCCATTGCGCAACGCTGGAGCGATTTGCTGATCGCTGAGTCATTGGCATTGCAAGTGGTTGCAGAGGCCGGATTGTGTTCCGCACCGACAAAGGTGCTGTTTGGCGATAACCAACAGTGTTTTTTGGAGATCGAACGATTTGACCGTATTGGTGAACATGGGCGAGTCGCTCTGGTTTCACTGGAGGCGTTGGATGCCGAGTTTAGCGGCAGCGGCGGGGCTAACTGGGTCACCGCAGCGGAAAAGCTATTGCAGCAGGGGATCATCGATCATCAAACCTGGAAAACAATCGGTCTGTATTGGGCATTTGGCAGGCTGATCGCCAATAGCGATATGCACCAGGGGAATCTATCGTTCCTGCGTACGGAGCAGTGGCCGATGGTATTGGCTCCGTTGTATGACATGTTGCCGATGGCGTTTGCCCCTGCCAATAGCGGTAATATGCGAGAAACAGCGGTGGAAATCAGATTGGGCAATGAGGTCAACGGCCCCATTTGGCGGCAGGCCGAGTTGATGGCGGTTGAATTCTGGCAGCGTACGGCACAACATCCGCAAATCAGCGAATCGTTCCGGGCCATTGCTGCTCAAATGCTGGTACAGCTTCAGGCGCTGAACGATCGTATTCAGCGCTTGGCTTAATCTTTCTTTGTCTCTTCCTGCTCTGCCGGTTTCTCGTCATCACCATCATCTACCGTGTTGCCTTCTGCCAG
Organism: Serratia sp. 3ACOL1; assembly: GCF_003668775.1. Taxonomy (NCBI): domain Bacteria; kingdom Pseudomonadati; phylum Pseudomonadota; class Gammaproteobacteria; order Enterobacterales; family Yersiniaceae; genus Serratia; species Serratia sp. 3ACOL1. Next base: position 5,293,767 of record NZ_CP033055.1, read on the forward strand.
CGGCGTGTTGGCGGTTAGCAGGTATGGCGACTGCTGCCAGCGGCTGCGGCGGCCTTGCAATAGGGTACGGGCCAAAATAATGCCGATGGCCAGCGCCAGCAGGATCATCAGGCGCAGCAGGTTGGTGGTGTTATCCACCTGTTTGGATTCGGTGGCCAGCACGTGAGTATCCAGCGTTACGCGGATAAAGCCCAGCGGGCCATCTTTGCCCTGGATTGACTCGACGAGCTGGTGGTTGAAGTAGCTGCCTGCACGTTTGCCATCCAGCGCCAGGCGATCGCGCACGCTAATCTGCTCGCCGGAATGGGCGATCAGGGTGCCGTCCAACTGGTAGACGCTGGCGTCCAGAATACGGCTGTGATCGGTCAGCTGCGTGAGAATGCGCTCAACCTGCTGATTGTCTATGTCGCTGTCGCCATCCATCAGCGGAGTCAGGCTAAAAGCCACCTGCTTGGTCAAGGTTTGTGCCAATTCTTCCACCTGTTCCGATCGCGCCATTTGGTGGCTCAGGCTAAAATAGGAGGCACCTTGCATCAACAGCACCAGCAACGCCAGGCAAATCAGGATAATAGCGGTGCGATGCAGGCGGAATTTCAGTTTAGCTTTAGCCATTAGGCTTCCTTTAGGGCGGTCATCCGGGAGTCACGATTGACCACCTGGCTGTGCGGTACCGGGATGTACCAATACCGCGAGCGCATGGATGCGCTAGAGCGGCCAACTAGAGATTCATAGGGTAATATGTTGCCAGAAGCAATGGCGATAGGATAGCTTGATGCGTCGTTTTATCATGCAGTGTTATTCAGGAGTTAAGGATGCCAAATAGTCTGACCTATTGCGATCTCCCCGCAGAGATCTCTCAATGGCCGGGGTTGCCCCTTTCGTTGAGCGGTGACGAAGTCATGCCGCTGGACTATCGGGCAGGCCACACCGGTTGGCTACTATATGGCAGAGAACTGGATAAAGAGCGTATTACTCAGTTCCAGCGCAAGCTAGGGGCCGCGATGGTGATCGTGACGGCCTGGGCGGTGGAAGATTATCAGGTGGTTCGCCTGGCGGGGACGCTATCTGCGCGCGCCAAACTGTTGGCGAACGAAAGTGGGCTAGACGTTGCCCCATTGGGCAAAATCCCTAACCTGCGCAAGCCGGGCCTGTTGGTGATGGATATGGACTCGACGGCGATCCAGATTGAGTGCATCGACGAAATCGCCAAGTTGGCCGGGGTAGGCGAGCAGGTCAGTGAAGTGACCGAACGCGCGATGCGCGGCGAACTCGATTTTACCGCCAGCCTGCGCCAACGCGTGGGTACGCTGAAAGGGGCCGATGCCAATATCCTCAAACAGGTGCGTGACGAATTGCCGTTGATGCCTGGGTTGACCAGCCTGGTGCGCAAGCTGCAGGCGCTGGACTGGCACGTCGCCATTGCCTCCGGCGGCTTTACCTATTATGCCGAATACCTGCGTGACAAGCTCAAGCTGGTGGCCGTGGCCGCCAATGAGCTGGAGATCCGCGACGGTAAACTGACCGGTGAGGTGCTGGGGCCGATCGTGGATGCGCAATTCAAGGCCGATACTTTGGTGGCGCTGGCAGAGAAGCTGGGGATCCCACCGCAGCAAACCGTGGCGATCGGCGACGGTGCCAACGATTTGAAAATGATGCAGGTGGCTGGGCTGGGTATTGCCTATCACGCGAAGCCTAAGGTCTATGAGAAGGCGCAGGTCTCGATCCGCCATGCCGATCTGCTGGGAGTGCTCTGTGTGCTCTGCGGCAGTTTGAAACACGATGTGAGGTAAGTTGTGGCAAAAGCAGTAAAACGGGCGTTTGTCTGTAATGAATGCGGCGCTGACTATCCTCGCTGGCAGGGGCAATGCAGTGCCTGTCAGGCCTGGAACACCATTACAGAAGTGCGCCTGGCTTCAGTCTCCTCTTCCGCTGCCCGTAGCGAGCGTTTAAGCGGCTATGCGGGCGATGCCGGTATCAGCAAGGTGCAGAAGCTTTCGGACATCAGTCTGCAAGAGTTGCCGCGTTTCTCTACCGGCTTTCTGGAGTTTGACCGCGTACTGGGCGGCGGCGTGGTGCCGGGCAGTGCGATCCTGATTGGCGGCAACCCCGGCGCGGGGAAAAGTACGCTACTGTTGCAGGTGCTGTGCAAACTCGCCGAGCAGATGAAAACCCTGTACGTCACGGGTGAAGAGTCGCTGCAACAGGTCGCGATGCGAGCCCATCGTCTTGGATTGCCCACTGGCGGCCTGAACATGCTGTCGGAAACCAGCATCGAGCAGATCTGCCTGATCGCCGAGCAGGAGCAGCCGCGGCTGATGGTGATCGACTCGATCCAGGTCATGCATATGGCGGATATCCAGTCATCGCCAGGCAGCGTGGCGCAGGTGCGGGAAACGGCGGCCTATCTCACCCGCTTTGCCAAAACTCGCGGTGTGGCGATCGTGATGGTTGGCCACGTCACTAAAGATGGTTCACTGGCCGGGCCGAAAGTCCTTGAACACTGTATCGACTGTTCCGTGTTGCTGGATGGCGATGCCGATTCCCGTTTCCGTACGCTGCGCAGCCATAAAAACCGTTTTGGTGCGGTCAACGAGCTGGGCGTGTTCGCCATGACCGAGCAGGGGCTGCGTGAGGTGAGTAATCCTTCCGCCATCTTCCTCAGCCGGGGTGATGAAGTGACCTCCGGCAGTTCGGTGATGGTGGTCTGGGAAGGCACCAGGCCGCTGCTGGTCGAGATCCAGGCGCTGGTGGATCACTCGATGATGTCTAACCCACGCCGCGTTGCGGTGGGCCTGGAACAGAATCGTTTGGCGATCCTGCTGGCGGTGCTGCATCGTCACGGTGGCTTGCAGATGTCCGACCAAGACGTTTTTGTCAACGTGGTGGGCGGCGTCAAGGTTAGCGAAACCAGTGCCGATCTAGCGTTGCTGCTGGCGTTGGTGTCCAGCCTACGAGACCGCCCATTGCCGAACGATCTGGTGGTGTTTGGCGAAGTGGGGCTGGCAGGGGAAATCCGCCCGGTGCCTAGCGGCCAGGAGCGTATTTCCGAAGCGGCCAAACACGGTTTCAAGCGGGCGATCGTGCCACATGCCAACGTGCCGAAGAAACCACCGGCCAATATGCAGGTGTTCGGTGTCAAGAAGCTGGCGGATGCGCTGGACGTGCTGGAACAGTTTTATTAATTGCCGCCCGCTGCGCGGAATATGCTATTTTGTTTAGCATAATAAACGGGAGGGTTTATGCGGCAGTTCGATTACCTCAAGGCAGCGATTAAGCAACAGGGATGTACCTTACAGCAGGTGGCTGATGCCAGTAGCATGACCAAAGGCTACCTCAGCCAGCTGTTGAACGACAAAATCAAAAGCCCGAGCGCGCAGAAGCTGGAAGCCCTGCACCGTTTCCTGGGGCTGGAATTCCCGCGCCGTGAGAAGAAAGTTGGCGTGGTGTTTGGTAAATTTTACCCGCTGCATACCGGGCATATCTATCTGATCCAGCGCGCCTGTAGCCAGGTTGACGAGCTGCATGTGATCCTGTGCCACGATGAACCGCGCGATCTGTTGCTGTTCGAGAACAGCTCCATGTCACAGCAGCCGACGGTCAGCGATCGTCTGCGCTGGCTGTTGCAGACCTTTAAATACCAGAAAAATATCCATATTCACTCTTTCGACGAGAAGGGCATCGAGCCTTACCCGCACGGCTGGGACGTGTGGAGTAACGGCATGAAGAGCTTTATGGAGCAAAAGGGCATCGTCCCGAGCTTTATCTATTCCAGCGAAGAGCTGGATGCCCCCCGTTACCGCGAACATCTGGGGATTGAAACCATCCTGGTGGATCCGGAACGCTCCTTTATGAATATCAGCGGCAGCCAAATCCGTCAGGATCCGTTCCGCTATTGGGACTACATCCCGACCGAAGTGAAGCCGTTCTTTGTGCGCACGGTGGCGATCCTGGGCGGTGAGTCCAGCGGTAAGTCAACGCTGGTCAACAAGCTGGCGAACATCTTCAACACCACCAGCGCCTGGGAATATGGCCGTGACTACGTCTTCTCCCACCTGGGCGGTGACGAGATGGCGTTGCAGTATTCCGATTATGACAAGATCGCGCTTGGGCAGGCCCAGTACGTGGATTTTGCGGTGAAATACGCCAATAAAGTGGCGTTTATCGACACCGACTTTGTCACTACGCAGGCGTTCTGTAAAAAGTATGAAGGGCGGGAGCATCCGTTCGTTCAGGCGTTGATCGACGAATACCGTTTCGATCTGGTGATCCTGCTGGAGAACAATACTCCTTGGGTGGCCGACGGCTTGCGTAGCTTGGGTAGCCCGGTCGATCGAAAGGCGTTTCAGTATTTGTTGGAAGAGATGCTGCACGCCAATAACATCGAATATGTTCACGTAGAGTCGAGCGATTACGAGGAGCGCTTCTTGCGCTGTGTCGAGCTGGTTCAGCAACTGCTAGCGGCGGACGCCAGCCGCTTGGTGAAGTTTTAGATTGGTTAATGTTGTGCCCCTCACCCTAACCCTCTCCCAAAGGGAGAGGGAACCGATCGAGTGTGTTTGAAATTGTAGTGACTCACCTTGGACGAGGGGACGATCGAATTTGCTGAGATGTTCTTTTTACTTTCAAAAGAGCAGGGGCTAATAACTCCCCCTCCCAAAGCTGTCTCTTATACACAACTCGGCATCTTACTGTTTTTTATGGGAATTATTTCAAGCGAATCAATAGGGCACTCGGAAAAATTCTCTTTAAAATCAGCCTGCTATGTTTCTCAAATTACGGCCATTTGACCGCAACTTGAGATGTGTATAAGAGACAGCTCCCAAAGGGAGAGGGAACCGATCGAGTGTGTTTGAAATTGTAGTGACTCACCTTGGACGAGGGGACGATCGAATTTGCTGATATGATCTTTTTACTTCCAAAAGAGCAGGGGGCTAATAACTCCCCCTCCCACAGGGCTGTCTCTTATACACAACTCGGCATCTTACTGTTTTTTATGGGAATTATTTCAAGCGCATCAATAGGGCGCTCGGAAAAATTCTCTTTAAAATCAGCCTGCTATGTTTCTCAAATTACGGCCATTTGACCGCAACTTGAGATGTGTATAAGAGACAGCCCACAGGGAGAGGGGACCGATCGAGTGTGTTTGAAATTGTCGTGGCTCACCTTTGATGGGGAGGCGATCGAGTTTGCCAAGATGTTCTCTTCACTTCCAAACGAGCAGAGGCTATCAGCTCCCTCTCCCTGTGGGAGAGGGTTGGGGTGAGGGGGCCATAGCAATTTATTAATACCTGATAAATCGACGCTCCCACTAACTTAGTAAGTTATCACCAGCTTGCCCTGCATATGCCCATCCAACAGTTTGGCGTGCGCGGCGGTCAACGTGTCCACCGTCAGCCCCTGTAGCGTTTCGCTCAGCGTGGTGGTCAGCTTGCCTGCATCAAGCAACTGCGCTACCTGCTTGAGGATCTCTCCCTGCTGGGCAATATCCGGCGTGGTGAACATGCTGCGGGTAAACATGAATTCCCAATGCAGCGCCGCGCTTTTCAGCTTCAGCGCATTTTGATCCAGTGGTTGGCTGTTCTCGACGATGGTGCAGATATGGCCGAGCGGGGCGACCAGATCGCTGATGGCTTGCCAGTGGCCGTCGGTATCGTTCAAGCACAGGATATAATCCACGCTCTCAATCCCTTCTTTAGCCAGGTTGCCTTTCAGGTCGCGGTAATCCACCACCAGTTCAGCACCCCGTTCGCGGCACCATGCAGCTGATTCCGGGCGAGAGGCCGTAGCGATGACTTTCACCTTGCTACGCTGTGCCGCCAGGGGGATCGCCAGCGAGCCCACGCCACCGGCACCGCCGATGATCAACAGCGTTTTACCGGCAGCCGCATGCTGAATATTCAGGTGTTCAAACAGGGCTTCCCACGCGGTGAGCGCGGTCAGCGGCATCGCGGCGGCTTGTGCCCAGTCCAGGCTGGCTGGTTTATGTGCCACGATACGTGAGTCAATCAGCTGATGGGTGCTGTTGCTGCCCGGACGGGTAATATCCCCGGCATACCATACCTCATCGCCGGGTTTGAACCCGCTGACGCTGCTGCCCACTTCGAGCACCACGCCGCTGGCATCCCAGCCGAGAATGCGTGGCTGCTGCAAACCATTCTTTTGCAGGCCAGCATGAACCTTGGTATCGACCGGGTTGACGGAAACGGCTTTCACTTCCACCAGCAGATCGTATTGACCCGGTGCGGGTTTTTCTGGAGCGATCTCGATAAAACCGGCTGGATTTTTCGGATCGACGGCAATGGCTTTGATTAACATAATTGTGCTCCTTCGCATGAATAGTCCCAGTGTAGACCCTGAGGAGTAGAGTGATAAGATGGACAATAACTAACTAAGTGTTCGTCTGAGGTGAACAATTATGTTCAAGCAGTTGCAGGATATGGCGTTGTTTGCGCTGGTGGCAGAGTGCGGCAGTTTTACTGCGGCAGCCAAACGTGCCGGTCTGCCTAAATCCAGCGTCAGCCAGCGTGTCAGCCAGTTGGAGTTGAAGCTTGGCCTGCGCTTGCTCAACCGTACCACCCGGCAGTTAAATTTGACCTTTGCCGGTGAGCGCTATCTTGAACATTGCCAGGAGATGCTCTCTGCTGCTGAACGGGCCGATCTGGCCTTGCAGCGCTTACGCGATAACCCCAGTGGCCGTCTACGCATCTCTACGCCAGCCGGGCTGGGGGCGACGTTGCTTCCGCGTCTGGCGGCAGATTTCCAGCGCCAATATCCGGATGTCTCGTTGGAAGTGTCAGTATCGGATGCCATGGTGGATATGGTGCAGGAGGGCTTTGATGCGGCATTGCGTACCGGCAGGCCGCAGGATTCTTCGTTGATTGGCCGTCGTCTGGGGCATGCTCCCCGTTATTTGTTGGCTGCACCGGAGTATCTGGCTCAACACCCGCCATTGCTGCATCCGCAGCAGTTGCAGCAGCATCTTTGCATCGCTCACCGCGCCTGGCCCGCCTGGATATTGCGCCGGGGTGAAGAGTACTACCGTTGGCAATTGCCGCTGCGGCATACCACCGATAATCTGTTATATGCGCGCGAATGTGCCATTTTGGGGGCGGGTATTACGCTGCTGCCCGCGTTTCTCAGCCGCGAAGTGGTCGCACAAAAGCAATTGGTGGAAGTGTTGCCGCAGTGGCAGGCCGAAGGCAATGAACTGTATCTGGTTTACCCGAGCCGCAAGCTTAATTCTCCGGCTCTGGCCTGCTTTATTGATGTGGTGATCCAGCATCCGGTCTTTGTGGATTATGCGCAGGCACTGGATTGGGGATAACAAAAAGCCCGCAAAATGCGGGCTTGAGAGAGATAGCCAACCTGATGTTACTTGGTGACTTTCTTGTACTTGATACGACGAGGTTCCAGCGCATCGGCACCAAGAGTACGTTTTTTGTACTCTTCGTATTCGGTAAAGTTGCCTTCGAAGAACTCCACCTTGCCTTCATCCTGGTAGTCCAGAATGTGGGTGGCAATACGGTCGAGGAACCAACGGTCGTGCGAGATCACCATCGCACAGCCCGGGAACTCCAGCAGGGCGTTTTCTAACGCGCGTAGGGTTTCGATATCCAGGTCGTTGGTAGGTTCGTCGAGCAGCAGCACGTTGCCGCCAACCTGCAGCAGCTTGGCCAGATGCAGACGGCCACGCTCACCACCGGACAGTTCGCCCACGCGTTTGCCCTGATCGACGCCCTTGAAGTTAAAGCGGCCAACGTAGGCACGGCTTGGCATTTCGGTGTTGCCCACGCGCATGATGTCCTGGCCGCCGGAAACTTCTTCCCACACGGTTTTGGAGTTATCCATGCTGTCGCGGAACTGATCGACCGAAGCCAGCTTGACGGTATCACCCAGCACGATGCTGCCGGAATCAGGCTGTTCCTGGCCGGACATCATACGGAACAGCGTGGATTTACCCGCGCCGTTCGGGCCGATGATGCCAACGATAGCCCCCTTAGGTACCGCGAAGGTGAGATCTTCGATCAGCAGACGGTCGCCGTAGGATTTACGCAGATTGTTAACTTCAACCACTTTATCGCCCAAGCGAGTGCCTGGTGGGATAAACAGTTCGTTGGTTTCGTTACGTTTCTGGTATTCGGTACTGTTAAGCTCTTCAAAGCGTGCCAGACGGGCTTTGCCCTTGGACTGACGGCCTTTGGCACCCTGACGTACCCACTCCAGCTCTTTCTCGATCGACTTGCGGCGAGCGGCTTCGGTTGAGGCTTCTTGTGCCAGACGAGCGTCTTTCTGCTCCAGCCAGGAAGAGTAGTTACCTTCCCATGGAATACCTTCACCACGGTCCAGCTCCAGGATCCAGCCAGCCACGTTATCGAGGAAGTAACGGTCGTGGGTGATCGCCACTACGGTGCCTTCGAAGTCGTGCAGGAAGCGTTCCAGCCAAGCCACGGATTCGGCATCCAGGTGGTTGGTCGGTTCGTCCAGCAGCAGCATGTCTGGCTTTTCCAGCAGCAGGCGGCACAGCGCTACGCGGCGGCGCTCACCACCGGACAGGTTGGCGATTTTTGCATCCCACTCCGGCAGGCGCAGTGCATCGGCGGCACGCTCCAACTGGGTGTTGAGGTTGTGACCATCGTGAGCCTGAATGATCTCTTCCAGACGACCCTGTTCAGCGGCCAGCTTGTCGAAGTCGGCCCCTTCTTCAGCGTACAGCGCGTACACTTCATCAAGGCGCTTAAGGGCACCGACCACTTCTGCCATCGCTTCTTCAACCGATTCGCGGACGCTGTGCTCCATATTGAGCTGCGGTTCCTGCGGCAGATAGCCGATCTTGATGCCCGGTTGCGGGCGAGCTTCCCCTTCGATATCAGTATCGATGCCGGCCATAATGCGCAGCAGGGTAGACTTACCGGAACCGTTCAGGCCCAGTACGCCAATTTTGGCCCCAGGGAAGAAACTCAGGGAAATGTTTTTCAGAATATGACGCTTCGGCGGAACCACTTTGCCGACGCGGTGCATGGTATAGACGTATTGAGCCACGTTGCTCCGAGCCTCTCTATCAGTTTTTATAGGTTGTCTGGCGGCCTGAGTGTAGCCCGTTTCAGCACCGGTTCCCAGATCCCCTATGACGATCGCCAAGTATAACCGCTAATGCCCACCATTAGGTGAACTTTGCTGTTTCTTAAGGGGTGACGACGATCGCCACGCGACGGTTTTCAGCGCGGCCGCTGGAGGTGGCGTTACTGGCTACCGGTTGGCGTTTACCCATGCCGCGAGTTTCTATATTGGCACGCGGGATGCCGATACCGGCCAGGACATCGGCCACGGCGTTGGCGCGGCGCAGTGAAAGCTGGTCGTTGTAGCTGTCCTCACCGTAGTTATCGGTATGGCCGTCCAGGCGGAATTGCACGATGTCAACGCTCTTCAGCGCCTTGCCCATCTTCTCGACGATTTCGGTACTTTGCGGGCTCAATTTACCGACGTTGTTACCGAACAGCACTTTGTCGGAAAAGCCAAATTCCCAACCGTTATCGGTCAGTTTGAACCCTTGCGCCTGCAGTAAGGCGATCTGTTCCGCCGTCAGCCCCTGTGGTTTGCTCTGGCAGCCTGCCAGCGTGAGCAAGGTGATAAACACTAACGCCAGTAGGGAATAAGACCGTTTAAAATTTTGCTGTAACATTGATTTTTCTCTTTATGGTTGTTTGAGGCTCGGTGCTGGCGCTATTTGCGCATCGCTAACCGCCAGCCTCCGTGGGACAGGTGTTTTGCCCGGTACATGGCGTCATCCGCTTCGTTGAGCAGTTCCTGAGTGGTAGAGGCATGTTCAGGGTAAAACGCGATGCCGATACTCAGTGCGGCGATCACTCTTTCCTTGTTGGGTAACACAATGGGTTGTTGCATACACTCGATGATGATGTCGGCAATCGGCAGCACATCGTTGGTGTCTTTGAGCGGTGCCAGCAGGATGGCGAATTCATCGCCCCCCATCCGGGCGACCAGATCGTGCTTGCGCAATCTGCTACGCAGGCGCTCTGCGATGGTGATCAAGACGGTATCACCGGCAGCATGGCCATGGTTATCGTTCACCTCCTTGAAACGATTGCCGTCGATAAACAGTACCGCCAGCTTTTCATCGGGTTCGAGCTCTGACAGCGCGCGGCCCAACTGAGCTTCAAAGAAGGCCCGGTTTGGCAACCCGGTCAGGCTGTCGTGGGTGGCTTGGTGGGTTAATGCGTCATTTTCTTGTTGCAGGTGCTGTTGCCAGGCTTCGATTTCATCCAGCAGGCCGTTAAAATCACAGCTCAGTTCGTGCAGTTCGGCAATCGGTGCTGAAGGCACCCGCAGTTCGAAAGTCCGATCGCGGCGTACCGTATGGGCAACGTTGGTAATATCGTCCAAGGAGGTCACGATCCCTCTGAGCATTCTGCGGGAAAGCACCAGGGCGCACAACGTACTGAGCATCAGGCAGGCAATCATGCCTACCATGCCGCGCAGCAAGAATTTCAGCAGACTGCTGCCGTTGCCGGTCAGCCAGACCAGGCCGATCTGTTTGCCTTCACGGGCGATGGGCAAAACCACCGCTTCCGGCAAGATCCAGCGGGCCACCATCTGTTCCAAGCCATGTAATGGGCTATCCGCTGGGTGGCTCCAACTGGCCAAGGCGATCCCCTGCATATCCAGGATCTTGGCCTCCGACACTTCTTCGTTGGAAGCGATCAGCATCAACGCTTCGCGAGCGGCGGGGCGGTCTTCAAACACCACGGCGGCTTCAGCGGTATAACTGATCGAGCGGGCAATCAGATGCAGGTTATGGTTGGCATAGGCTCGCAGGGCAAACAGTGCTAACAACGTCAGGAAGATCCCCGCAGCGCTGACGGCGATCAGCGCCAGCCCCAGGTTCATCCGTTGCAGTACTTGGCCCAGCGTAGGGCGAGAGGTAGCCGAACCTTTTTGACCTAACAGTTTCATTGCGGCGGCCCCTTTTTACGCGCCAACTGCAGCACGTTAGGGTGAACTCGCACGCCACTGCGCGCCAGTGAGTCCAGATTCACTTTAAAACCCGCCTGATCGTTGCTGATTTGCAAACAAAAGGCACTGCCAACAGCACATTCCATATCCTTTTCGCTGATGCTGAGGATCGAGTGACCCGAAATCCGGTGGAAAAAATCTTGTTTCTGAACGGCATTAACGTCGCCCAAATACACTACATCGCAGCTAGTTGCCAATTGCGGATTATCTATCTCGATCCGCAGGGTTTTGATTGGCTGCGGTGCCGTCAGCAATACCGGGTCGAACAGACCTTCGGCATACTGCACAGGCGCAGTCACGCACAAGCGGATCGGATCAGGTTTGGCGGGCCAGCGAGCATAGCTGATAATCCCCACCACCACGGTGGTGACGGTATGAATACGTTTTTGGTAGGGATCTTGTGTATCAGCCCCGGCCAAGCTGGGAAACGTCAACATAGCCAGCAGCAGGATCGGTAACATGCGACGCGATCGGACCGGGTTGCTACATAAACCCTGTATCCTGGCAGCCAACCTTCTGGCCTGTATCGACATCTTCATTTGCCATTCCTGCCTACGGCCGGCTTGGTGGCGCGGCAGTCTGATACTAAATAATTGAGCCTAGTCGAAAAGGGTAAAACTTTGCCACGTACAATCAATCGCACTACCCAAAAAGCATAACCTGACCGTCTTGGAGGCGGATTGTATTATAAGAGCCGTTTGTTGTGCGCTTTATGCTCGGTTTTATGAGATTTTTCCTAGGTGTTTTTAACGTTATAAAACGCCCGGCAGATTTTGCCGGGCGTTTTAGCGAAAGTTGCGTTTCCTTACACGCTTATAATAGCGTTTTTCGGCTCGCTTTGATGCGGTTAATCACCCATTTTTCTACTTCTACGATAAGAAATAGCCCAATGGCTATCATCAGCGTCACTCCCCAATAGAACAGCGGCAGCGGCGCGGTGCCAAACAGCGAGTTCATAAACGGCAGATAAATGATGGCCATCTGCAGCAGCAACAGTACGCCACTCACCAACCACAGGCCCTTATTGAGGAACAGCTGGCGGTTGAGCGGGAAGCGGTCTGCGGTGCGGCAGTTGAACATGTAAACCCACTGTGCGGTGACCAGGGTTTGCAGTAACACGGTACGGATCAGCTCGCTGCTGTAGCCGCGTGGTGCCATCCAAGCTTCCAGTGCGAAGGCGCTGATAGCGATCAGCACGCCGACGAAGCCAATGCGCCAGATAGCGTGCAGATCCAACACGTTGCTGCCCGGCACCCTCGGTTTACGGTGCATCAGCCCTTTTTCGGCAGGTTCGTAGGCCAGGCCGAAGGACAGGGTGGTGGAGGTGGCCATGTTCATCCACAGGATCTGGATGGGCGTCAGCGGCAGCATGGCACCGGCCAGAATGGCGATGATGATCAGCAGGCCCTGTGCCAGGTTGGTCGGCAGCACGAACAGGATGGTTTTCTTCAGGTTGTCGTAAACGCGGCGGCCTTCTTTTACCGCGCTGGCGATGGTGGCGAAGTTATCGTCGGTCAGCACCATATCGGCGGCTTCTTTAGTGACCTCAGTGCCTTTGATCCCCATGGCGATACCGACGTCGGCCTGTTTCAACGCTGGTGCATCGTTGACGCCGTCGCCGGTCATCCCTACCACGCCGCCTTTATCCTGCAGCGCTTTTACCAGACGCAGCTTATGTTCCGGGCTGGTACGGGCAAAGATATCGTAACGTACGGCGGCTTCTGCCAACGCCTGGTCATCCATATGTTCCAGCTGGGAGCCGGTAATGGAATCCTGGCTATTACCAATACCCAGCATAGCCCCGATGGCCATGGCCGTTTTTTGGTGGTCGCCGGTGATCATCTTCACGCGGATCCCCGCTTGCTGGCATTCGGCGATGGCGGCGACCGCTTCAGGACGCGGTGGGTCCATCACGCCAGCGATGCCGATAAACACCATCTGCTGGCGGATATCGCCATGATCCAGCTCCACTTCGCCGTCTGGCGTGGTTTTACTGGCGGCGGCCACCATACGTAAACCTTGCTCGGCAAAGCGTGACATCTCCGCTTCCCAGTAGCCGCGGCGGAAGGGCTTGATGCCAGAATCGGTCAGTTCGAATTCGCACAGTGAGAACAGCACGTCCGGTGCGCCGGTAAGGAACACCTGATTCTTGCCTGCTACCTGGCTACGTACCGCCATATATTTGTAACTGGAGTCGAACGGGATTTTAGCCAGTTGGCGAGCTTCACCGATCTCCAATCCTGCCTTCATCGCCAGCACTTTCAGTGCGCCTTCCGTCGGGCTGCCTGTGATCGCCCAGCGGCCGCTGTCATCCTGCTTTACCTGGCTGTCGTTACACAGGGTGATCGCGGTAATGAACTGCGCTAACGGTGGGATATCTTGAACTTGCGCTGGTTTGTTACTGTCGGCAAAGAAAATGCCACCAACCGGTTCATAGCTTTCCCCTTCCACACGGTAGGCATGGTCAGCCATGATGACGTTTTTTGCCGTCATTTCGTTCATGGTCAGCGTGCCGGTCTTGTCCGAGCAGATCACTGTCATCGAGCCCAAGGTTTCTACCGTAGGCAGTTTGCGGATAATCGCGCGGTTACGTGCCATCGACTGCACGCCCAGGGACAGGATAATGGAAATGATGGCAGGCAGACCTTCGGGTACTGAGGCCACCGCCAGGCTGATCAGCGCTACCAGCAGCTCACCAAGCGGCATATCCCGCATCGTGAAGGCAAACACGAACAGCAACACCATCATCACCAGGATCAGGATGAAGATGTTTTTACCCAGGCGATCCATCTGTTGCAGTAACGGGGTACGCTGGGTCTTAACGGTCGAGATCATCTCGCTGATGTGGCCGAGTTCGGTATAGCCGCCAGTTGCGATAACCACGCCCTTGGCATTCCCAGCGCTGATGGTGGTCCCGGAGAACAACAGATTGGTACGATCGCCAATCATCACTTCATCAGGGATTGCGTCGGTTTGCTTCGAGACCACGGTAGATTCGCCGGTCAAGATGGCTTCTTCAACCTGAAGGTTGTGAGATTCCAATAACCGCAGGTCGGCGGGAATTTTATCGCCAGGGCGCAATAATACGATATCCCCCGGGACCAAATCTTCCGCATTCACGGTGTGGTTAATTCCGTCACGTACCACAATAGCTTGGCTGGAAAGCATATTCTTAATGCCTTTCAGCGATTTCTCTGCGCTGTTTTCCTGCACAAAGCCGATAAGGGCATTGATCACGGCCACGCCGAGAATAACCACCGTATCAATCCAATGCCCCATAATGCCTTTGAGGAAGGCGGCGGCCAGCAGAATATAAATCAGCACATCGTTAAAGTGGGCAATAAAGCGCATAAAGGCGCTTTTGCCTGCCTGCTCCGGCAGGGCGTTGGGGCCAAACTTCTTCAGCCGCTCGGCGGCTTCCTGCTCGCTCAGGCCTTGTTGCTGGCCGTTCAAATGCTGAAGCGTTTGTTCAATATCATATTGATACCAGGCTTTTTCCGGCTTGGGCGGCTCTTGGTATTCAGTGGGGGAATGTTTTGGCATTGAGTGCCTCTCCTTAAAGTCGTTCGAATCTAAGTCCCCATCTGTGTCGGCAGCCCTTTTGCCGGGTTGATATTCCATTGTTTTCTGTCACACAGACGTGAATGGTAATAATTTTCAGTTAGCTGCTGGCCAATTATCTGCCGCGTGATAGTAAATAATCGCAAACTTGAGTTTTTGATCTGAGATAATAAAAACAAAGTAATAGGAATTGTTTTAATCCGTATGGAAATGTTTCTGTATTAATGTCTCTGTAATGTCATTTTTTGTATAGGAAAACGCTCTCCTACATAGAAAACTATAGAACACCGGCGTTATTGTGTGATGAAAAAATTCCCCATAATCCTGTGATTTTTCAAAACATCGTCTTGTTCTTCCGTCTGTCGCGATAGCCTGACAGCGTGGTTTTCATCTCCGTCGATAAACTTGTTATAAAGTAATGAATGGATACGCGTTTTTGCTGTCTATGATTAATACCTGATGCCAGCCCATGGTGGCGGCACGGTTTTGTTCCCGGCGTGGTTTCCCACGGTGGGTGTGAGACACTCGCAGAGCAGGATCCACTGGCCCGTTGGCTGCTGACGCGGCGCGGCAGCGGGGTGGATCGGTTCTGGCAAGCTAACCCAGCGAGGAAAGAGTAAGTATGGTCAAGGTGGACAAATGGCGGTTGTGGGCTGTGGGCCTGTGCCTGACGGCATTTTCTGGTGCAACATTGGCAGACTCTTTGGATGCCGAACGCCAGCGTTATCTGCAAATCAAGCAGGCCTGGGACAGTAAACAGATGGACGTGGTGGCGCAGTTGATGCCAACGCTGCAGGATTACCCCCTGTATCCTTATCTGGAATATCGCCAGTTGACGCAGGATCTCAGCACGGCCAGTGCGGCTCAGGTCCAGCAATTTTTGCGGTTGCATCCTACGTTGCCACCCGCAAAATCGCTCTCTGCCCGTTTTGTGAACGAGCTGGCGAGCCGTCAAGACTGGACTACCTTGCTGGCCTTCAGCCCGCAAGAGCCTAAACCGGTCGCGGCGCGCTGTAATTTCTATTACGCCAAGTGGGCCACCGGCGATCAGCAGGCTGCCTGGGCTGGTGCCGATGATATCTGGATGAGCGGTAAAACCTTGCCAGGCTCCTGCGATAAGCTATTCAGCGTCTGGCAGGCTGCCGGTAAGCAAACGCCGTTGAACACGCTGGCGCGGATGAAGCTGGCGCTGAAAGAGGGCAACAGCGGCCTGGTGAACTACCTGTACCGCCAACTGCCAAGCGATTATCAGACCATGGGGGATGCGCTGGTACGGTTGCAAAACGATCCCGCCACGTTGGAAGCCTTCGCCCGTAGCGTCGGCCCGACAGATTTTACCCGTTCGGCTACCACCATCGTATTCGCCCGTCTTGCTCGTCAGGACGTAGAAAATGCTCGAGCCATGATCCCAACGCTAGCCCGCCTGCAGAAAATGAGCGAAAGCGAGAAGTTGGCAATGGAGGAAGAGGTGGCCTGGCGGTTGATGGGTAATGATGCCACCTTTGAGCAGACCCAATGGCGCGATCAGGTGATCCTGCGAAGCCAACAGCCAGCCTTGCTGGAGCGCCGCGTGCGTATGGCGCTGGGCGTGGGCGATCGTCAGGGGCTGAAAACCTGGCTGGCACGCCTGCCTGAAGAATCGCGGAACAAGGATGAATGGCGCTTCTGGCGTGCCAGTGTCATGATCGATGAAGGTAAACGCAGCGAAGGGGAAGCGATACTGCGTAGCCTGATGAACGAACGCGGTTTCTACCCGATGGTGGCGGCGCAAAAACTGCAGGTGCCTTATCCGGTGATGGTCGCCGTGGCGGCAAAACCGCGCACCGATCTGGTGAGTGGCCCGGAGATTGCCCGGGTGCGTGAACTGATGTACTGGAATATGGATAATCTGGCGCGCAGCGAGTGGAGCTCATTTGTTGCCAGCCGCAGCCGTCCGGAGCAGGAAGCGCTGGCCCGCTATGCCTTTGAGCAGAAATGGGCCGACCTGAGCGTACAGGCGACCATTGTTGGCAAACTGTGGGATCATCTTGAAGAACGTTTCCCGATGGCCTGGCCACAGGAATTCCGCCGTGCTACCGAAGATAAAGGCATTACGCCGAGCTATGCCATGGCGATAGCCCGCCAGGAGAGCGCCTGGAACCCGAAAGCGCAGTCGCCGGTCGGGGCTGCAGGTTTGATGCAGGTCATGCCGCGCACCGCGAAACATACGGTGGATCTGTTCGGCATCCCAGGCTACAGCAGCCCGAGCCAGCTGTTTGATCCGCAAACCAATATCACCATTGGCACCAGCTATCTGGAGTCGGTGTATCAGCAATTTGGTCGCAACCGTATTCTTGCGTCTGCGGCTTATAACGCTGGCCCATCACGGGTGAATACCTGGTTAGGCAATACCGATGGCCGGGTGGATGCCGTGGCGTTTGTGGAAAGCATTCCGTTCTCGGAAACCCGTTCTTACGTGAAGAACGTGCTGGCCTATGACGCGTTTTATCGTTACTTCATGCATCGACCAGCGAAGGTGCTGACGGATGCCGAGTGGCAAAGACGCTATTGAATTTAATAGAGTCGTTGTTGTTAACATTGACCATCTGAACGGGCGCAGCATGCAGCGCCCCTACCTTGTCGGCCAGTTGTGATTGCTTGTTAACGACATCGGACCTAGGTAGCAATGTTGCTGAATAGTTCGCCGTAGGGGCGCTGCATGTGAACTGACCCCAAGAAGTTGGACGGTTTAAAATTAAGCAACCATCAAGGCCTGCGTTCTGTATTCCACAGGGCTCAGGCCTTTGAGCTTCTGCTTGATACGTCGGTTATTGTAGTAATCTATGTACATGTCTATCTCTTCAGACAGCTGTTCCACACTCTCAAAGCGGTGTAAATAATACAGTTCAGCTTTCAGATGGCCAAAGAAGTTTTCCATTACCGCATTATCCAGGCAGTTCCCCTTGCGAGACATGCTCTGTTCTATCCCATTTTCCTGCAACTGATGCTGATAAGCCGCCATCTGATAGTGCCAACCTTGGTCACTGTGCAGCAACGGCTTTTCTTCCGTTTTTAGCGTACTCAGCGCCTTGTTCAACATCGTTTTTACCAGGCTGAACACCGGTTTACGGGACATCTCATAGGCAATGATTTCACCGTTAAACAAGTCGAGTACCGGCGATAAATACAGCTTTTCATCCGCGACCCGGAACTCCGTGATATCGGTCACCCACTTTTGGTTAGGCCCTTGCGCGGTAAAATCGCGCTGCAAGGTATTCGGGGCCACTTTACCGACATGTCCCTTGTACGAACGGTACTTTTTACGGCGAACGGGCGATTTCAATTGCAGTTCAACCATCAGTTTTTGCACGGTTTTATGATTTAGCACAGCCCCCATCTTTCGAAGAACACTGGTCACCCGGCGATAGCCGTAACGGCCTTTATGCTCGTTAAAAACAGCCATTATTTGCTGCTTGGTTTCACCATACTTATCCGGTGCTTGATGGCTTTTACAACAATAGTAATACGTACTGCGCGGCAGTTTTCCGGCCCACAGCAAAGCATCCAAACGGTGTTCTGACCTCAATGCACTGATTATTTTTGCCCTTTTCGACGAGTCTGGGCTTCTTTCTGTTGCATCAAGGCTCTCAACTTTTTTATGTAAGCATTCTGTGCACGTAAAAACTCGATTTCCTCCCGCATCTCTTCGGGTGTCAACTCATCAGGCGATTTATCGGCATGGGGGGTTTTGGGATGCTGACGCATTTGGCGACTTCGCTTATTCAGGTTGAGGGCTTCAGCCCCGTTCTCCTGATAGAGTTTAATCCAACGCTCCACAGTAAGGTAACAGGGAATATCGAATTTGGCGGCGATCGTCGCTGAAGAGAGTGGATTTGAAAGCGCGAACTCAACGACAGAGAGCCTGAAGTCAGGCGTGTAATGTGGCTTGCGTCCTACCCGCAGCCCTTGTTCCCCATGATGCTGATAAGCGGCAATCCATCTGCGAAGTTGAACATGGGCAATAGAAAACGTCTTGGCGGTCTGTTTTTGACTGCCGAGTCCGGCAAGATAGTGCCGGACCGCGTCAAGTTTGAACTGAAGTGAATACTTCATCAGAACTGCTCCTCCAAATGTCAGATGTTTGTCCAACATTTGGGGGTCAGTTCACATGCTGCGCCCGTCTAGAGCTATTTTGACGCTTACCCGCGGTATGCTATGCTGCTGTACTAGTTAAATAGTATGGTGGCTGGCATGACGCAATTATCGCTAAACGACCCCGCTCTTTCAGAACAAGGCAATGAAGATTGGCTGCGCTTTGTCGAACTGCTGCAAAGCTCGTTCGATCAGGATTTACACCAACCGTTGATGCAACTGCTGCTGACGCCGGATGAGCGTACTGCGCTGGGCACACGGGTGCGGATTATTCAGGAACTGATGCGTGGCGAAATGAGCCAGCGCGAGCTGAAGAATGAGCTCGGGGCAGGTATCGCAACCATCACCAGAGGGTCAAACAGCCTGAAGATGGCAACGCCAGCGCTGAAACAGTGGCTGGAACAGCAACTACTGGGGTGAAGCCATCACCCCGGTGGCTTATTGCTGTGGCGTATTATTGCTGTTGTGGCTGCGGTAAATCGGATTGTGGAACGGCACCAGTGCCAGCAGCAGCGCCTGATGGTAAACGCTGGTGCGGCTCAGCCGACCGTCAGTAAAGATACCGATCGCTCCCCCCTGACGTTTGACTTCGCTATTGCCGGTGATCAAGGTCATTTCATCGCCTAACTCGCGACCAGCTCGAATACCCTGTAAAATTGATTCTGGCAGCATCAGGCTGGCAGAACGCGATTCGCCACGGGTCGTCGGGTTTTCTACCGTCATCCAGGCGAACGTCATGTTTTCTTCGATCCCGGCTTCGACTCCGACCCAAAAGTCGGCTTCTGGCCGCACCTGCCGCGCTTCCATCACGCGCTGGCGTGCGCCGGTACGGGTTTCGGTATTGCCAATGGGTTGCAGTGAAACTCCGCTGGCGACGTCAACCGATTCTATGCGGCATTGGTCTGCGCCAAAGGTATCTTCAAAAGCCAGTTGAATAGCCCTGATCTTTGCCGGGTTGGTAGTTGCAGCGATAACATGATACATAACGGCTTTAGCTTCCTTAAAGTGGGGCTGTGTCTTGCCATGATTTTTGATGGCGGCAAGTTATGCGAAGTGCAAGGCACGAGCCACAGATAAACTCAAGTTTCACGCAGTATAACGGAAAAGCATAATGTTACAGGTATACCTCGTTCGCCACGGCGAAACGGAATGGAACGCAGCACGTCGCATTCAGGGCCAATCCGACAGCCCATTAACCGCCACTGGCGTTCACCAGGCTCATCTGGTTGGCAAACGCGTTAGCCGTGAGGGCGTGACGCACGTGATTTCCAGCGATCTGGGCCGCACCCGTCAGACCGCGCAAATCATTGCGGACGCTTGCGGTTGCGACGTTATGGTAGATGCCCGGCTGCGTGAGCTGCATATGGGCGTTCTGGAAGAACGTTTGATCGACAGCCTGACACCGCAGGAAGAGCTGTGGCGTAAACAGATGGTCGATGGTACTGCTGACGGCCGTATCCCTCAAGGTGAATCTATGACGGAGTTGGCCACGCGGATGCATGCGGCGCTGACAGAGTGCCTGAAACTGCCGCAGGGCAGCAAGCCGTTGATTGTCAGCCACGGCATTGCGCTGGGGTGCCTGATCGGGACGGTATTAGGGTTACCGGCCTATGCCGAGCGCCGTCTGCGTTTGCGCAACTGCTCGTTGTCACGCGTCGACTATCAACAAAGCCCCTGGTTGGCTCCGGGCTGGATTGTGGAAAGCGCGGGCGATATCTCGCATCTGGACATGCCCGCGTTGGATGAGCTACAGCGCTAACGGCGGATCGGGATCAGATAGTCGCAACGGATCTCGCTGGGTGGCTGAGGCGGACGCCGGTCACCTTGCGGATAGAAGCGCTCAATATCGTGCCCTTTGCGGCGGGTCAGTTCCAATGCTGGCAGGCAAGTGCCGTACAGTATCAGGATAAAGTCCTGCAGGCCGGATGCTGGCCCCTGATAGCTGAACATGGCATATTCACCGCCCTGCAGCGTGATCGGCTGGCCTTCCTGCACCTTGGTCGGAATGTGTTGCGCCTCCAGGGCAGTGGTGTACAGCACCTCCTGCTCGTCGTCTTTTTCCTGGCTTGGCCGCGAGTGGTGCAGGCCGTAAAGCACCGGTGGCAGGGTTTCTATCTGCCCCAGGTACTGTTGCCAGAATTGGGTACGCAGCTCGGAGCGGAAGTTGGAGATCTGCTCTAACGTACAGGAGTAACTCTGCGTCAGGCCGATCAGGTCCAGCTCTGGTAGCGTGATAAACTCTGGATGTGGCAGCGTAAAGGCGCCCAGACGTATTGGCGGGCACATGCCGAAGGCGTTCCAGTCTTCTGAACGGCGATACAGCGCCGGGGTTTGCGCAAACTGTTTTTTGAATGCGCGAGTGAAGGTCTGCTGTGAGTCGAAACGATACTGCAAAGCAATATCCAGAATAGGCCGACTGGTGAGGCGCAATGCGACGGCGGCTTTGGACAATCTTCTTGCCCGAATATAGGCCCCGATGGCGTTCCCAGTGATATCCTTAAACATCCGTTGCAGATGCCATTTAGAGTAACCCGCTTTTGCCGCCACGTTATCCAGTGACAAAGGTTGGTCCAAATGGCTTTCCAGCCAGCTAAGCAGATCACGAATGATACCGGCTTGATCCATAGATCTTCCTCGTAGAGCTTCAGGTTCGGAACCCGAACTGTTTGATTTGTCATGCTGATACCTGATGCTCACTGACTTATTGATCAATCAGTTGCATTACATACGGCGCTTTTGCGATATGCGTTGCGGGAAGCGGGGGAAACTGGTGTTAACAGGCATTAAGCGATGACGATGCCGCATAATAGCAACTTTTTTCCTCCACGACTCCCAAAGATTTTTTTCGCTCTCTGTGCTAAAAAGAGCTTCCTGGGCCGAGGAAAACCCATTTCTGTGACCTGAAGCATCGGCGTTCTTATTAGCAGCCCTGTGATTTAACACGCTGTTCTATTGGAGTTAAGTGAATGAAAAAAGGATGGATATTTTTGTTCGGTCTGGTTTGCGCAACGGTTAATAGCGCGCAGGCGGAACAGGTAGGATCGGTCGATACGGTATTCAAACTGTTTGGTCCAGATCATAAAATTGTGGTTGAAGCGTTCGACGATCCCGACGTGAAAAATGTAACTTGTTATATCAGCCGTGCTAAAACCGGTGGGATAAAGGGTGGGTTAGGGCTGGCAGAGGATACTTCGGATGCCGCCATTTCTTGCCAGCAGGTTGGGCCGATCGAGCTGAGCGACAAGATTAAAAAGGGCAAGACGGAGGGAACAGTGGTGTTCCAGAAGCGCACTTCTTTGGTGTTCAAAAAGCTGCAGGTAGTGCGTTTTTATGATGCCAATCGCAATGCGCTGATCTACTTGAGCTATTCCGATCGGGTAGTAGATGGTTCACCGAAAAATGCCCTGAGCGCGGTGCCAATCATCCCTTGGGGTGAAGCCAAATAATTCAGACGGGCGTAGCAGCGCCCCTACTTTGTGAGCCGCAGATGGCATCGTGTCTGGTCTCAATAAAAAAGGGTTCAGCAAGCTGAACCCTTTCAGATTGATGACAAAGTCCTGGCCGTGAGGCCAGGACTTTGATCTAATAAGGTCAGTGCAAAAAACGGACTGACTGCCATGCTCAAAGAACCTTCTCCCCATCAGTACCAGTTTGAAACCATTACCCTTGATGAACTGGTTCCCGAAGACCATCTGGTCCGTAAAATCGATGCCGCCATTGATTTTGAATTTATCCGCGATGCCGTTGCTCACCTTTATTGCCCCGATAATGGCAGACCCGCAATCGACCCCGTTCGCCTGATTAAAATGATGCTGTTGGGCTACCTCTTCGGTGTCCCCTCAGAGCGCCGTCTGGTCAAGGAAATCCAGGTCAATGTCGCTTACCGCTGGTTCCTGCGTATGGGGCTGACCGAGAAGGTCCCCGACGCCTCAACCCTGAGCCAGAACCGCATTCGTCGCTTCAACAACAGCGATGTCTTCCAGCAGATTTTTGACCATATCGTGTTACAGGCTCTGGGTCAGGGGATGGCAAACGGACGTGTGCTCTACACCGACAGCACCCACCTGAAAGCCGATGCCAACCCGCGCAAGGCCGTGAATGAACTGCGCCCTGAAGGCGTCAGTGAATACTTCACACAGTTGAATGATGCCGTGGAGGCCGACAGGAAGAAACGCGAAAAAAAGCCGCTGCCCGCCGCAAGAAAAACAACCAAAAACGACGCCGTTAAAAACACCAAAGTCAGCATCACCGACCCAGAAAGCGGCTTTATGCACCGGGACAACAAGCCAAAGGGCTTCTTCTATCTGGACCACCGCACGGTGGACGGCAAGCACGGCATCATCATGGATACCCATGTCACGCCGGGCAATGTGCACGATAGCCAGCCGTTCATTGGCAGGCTGGCACGGCAGGTGGAGCGGTTCAACCTTGATACGGTCGCCGTGGGTGTGGATGCGGGTTATTTTACCTCGGCGGTGTGCCATCTGACGCAGGAGATGAGTATCGCGTTGGTACCGGGTTATCGCAGGCCACACAAAGGGCTGAATGACTTCCAGAAAAAGCACTTCAGGTATGACGAGGCGCGTGATGTGTATGTGTGTCCGGCGGAGGAACTCCTGATATACGGCACAACGGACCGCAACGGCTATCGGCATTATCGTTCAGAGCCGGCAGTGTGCCAGCGGTGCGAGCAGAGAGGGCAATGCACGCAGAACAGCAAAGCACAGAAAACGATAACGCGGCACGTATGGGAAGGGGCGAAAGAGGAAGCGAACAGGTTGCGACTGACGAAATGGGGCAAGAAGGTGTATGCGCGGCGCAAAGAAACGGTTGAAAGAAGCTTCGCGGATGCGAAACAGCACCATGGGCATCGATATGCGCGGTTCCGCGGTCTGTCGAAAGTGCAGATGCAGTGTCTGCTTGCGGCGACAGCGCAAAATATGAAGAAGATGGCGCTGCTGGCGCTTCTTAATGCTGTTTATAAGTGGCTGAAAGGGCTTATGGAAGGACAGGAGCCCCATAGAGGCACTCAGAAAAAGCAAAAAGCAGTGTGGTGTGAAAATATCGCGATCGCGACCTACGGTCGCTAAAAACAACGAACCCCATCAAAATAATGGGGTTCGTCATCAGTCTGAAAGGGTTCAGCAAGCTGAACCCTTTTTAACCTGTGACGTTAAGACAGGCTTATTCTTCCAGATCGCCGCAGAAGCGGTAACCTTCACCATGAATGGTGGCAATGATTTCCGGCGTGTCCGGCGTAGATTCGAAGTGTTTACGAATACGGCGGATGGTCACGTCTACGGTACGGTCATGCGGCTTCAACTCACGGCCAGTCATTTTCTTCAGCAACTCACCACGGGACTGGATCTTGCCCGGGTTTTCACAGAAGTGCAGCATGGCGCGGAATTCGCTGCGTGGCAGTTTGTACTGCTCGCCAGCAGGGCCGATCAGAGAGCGGCTGTTGATGTCCAGCTCCCAACCGTTGAACTTGTAGCTCTCAACCAGTTTGCGTTCTTCGCCGACGCTACCCAGATTCATGGTGCGTGACAGCAGGTTGCGCGCACGGATGGTCAGTTCGCGTGGGTTGAACGGTTTGGTGATATAGTCATCGGCGCCGATTTCCAGGCCGAGGATTTTATCGACTTCATTATCACGACCGGTCAGGAACATCAGCGCGACGCTGGCTTGTTCGCGTAGTTCACGCGCCAGCAGCAGGCCGTTCTTGCCTGGCAGGTTGATATCCATGATAACCAGATTGATATCATTTTCGGACAGGATGTTGTGCATTTCTGCACCGTCATTGGCTTCATGAACAATGTAGCCTTCCGCCTCGAAAATGCTCTTCAGGGTGTTACGAGTGACTAACTCGTCTTCGACAATCAGAATGTGCGGGGTCTGCATATTTGCTACCTAAAATTGCCAACAAAATAGAAAATAGGAAGTACAGCAGTCTCGGTGTTCTTCCATGGAGGGCAGAGATACCGCTCACGTTCCCTCAATTACCAAACGACTACAGTACGTAAACTCGTTCTTGATGCGCTTTCCATCAATGTCAACAAGATCGCTAGCTGGGTGGGGGGGCTATATTTTACCACCCCGAATGATGCCAAAACGGCGCATATCCTAACCCTATTAACAGCAATATAACAGTGTGTGCCGAATTCATCACCTAACAAAACTACGCTTTGTTGACATATATCAAATTCAATTGTAGCACGTTAACAGTTTTGTGAAAAACACTTACAGAACTGCCAAGTTAAGTCACAGATCGTCAAATTCTGTGAACGATTCAGCTTTGTTGGGGCTGATGCGTTACAATTGAAAGCTAACTGTTTGGCTTGAAAATATAGTGCTTTGTTTTTAATGAAAATTAAAAGTTAACCTGTAGTTATGATTGTTTCGTCTGCTTTATAGGTTGAAGTGCCTATTTAATAATATTATAGCAAGAGACTATTTGCGATGTTAATCGTTTGTAAATATAATCAGACAAATCCCAACAGTCAAAGAACTATTCTCTTTATTTTTCCGGAGTCTTGATGCAGCTTCATATCGTGTTAGTCGCGCCCGCTCGGGCGGAAAATGTTGGCGCAGCGGCGCGGGCTATGAAAACCATGGGCTTCACCTCGTTGCGCATCGTCGACAGCGAGGCCCATCTGCAGCCCGCCGCCCGCTGGGTCGCCCACGGCGCTGGCGATATTCTGGATGCGGTGCAGACGTTTTCTACCCTGGAACAGGCATTGGCAGATGTGGACTTTACCGTTGCGACCACCGCTCGTAGCCGCGCACGCTTCCATTATTACTGTACCCCTCAGCAACTGACGGAGCAGTTGGCGGAACGCCAGCAATGGGTGCATCAGGCTGCACTGGTGTTTGGCCGTGAAGACTCGGGCTTGACCAATGAAGAGCTGGAGTTGGCCGATCTGCTGACCGGCGTCCCGATGGTGGCCGATTATCCTTCGCTGAACCTCGGCCAGGCGGTGATGGTGTATTGCTATCAACTGGCGCAGTTAATGGCTGTCAGCTCGGTGCAGGAACCTCTGGCCGATGCCGGGCAGCTCAACGCGTTGCGGCAACGGGCAGATCGTCTGTTACAGGCGTTGGACGTGGCGAATGACCAAAAATTGCGCGATTGGTTACACCAGCGGCTCGGGGTCTTGCAGCAGCGCGATACCGTCATGCTGCACCGGTTGCTGCATGATATTGAAAAAAAACTGACGAAGTGATGTAGGCGTTTTCTGTTGTTTGGCTGGTGTTATTCACTGTTTGATCGGCTTTCTTATGATTTTTTGTTCTGCAATTCTGTTTTTTTATCGGCTTCATCGCGCAGATCCCACTGTGTCCAGTAAATAGGCAAAACAAAGAAATAATTTGACTTGGCCAGACGATTGCTTTAACCAATAGAGGGGACAGAGATTCTAAAGAGACAGACAGACAAAATGCGAAACATCAGCCTGAATACGACAATTATTACCACCACCGATACCACAGGTAACGGGGCGGGCTGACGCGTACAGGAAACAGAAGAAAAAAGCCCGCACCTAACCAGTGCGGGCTTTTTTTTCGGCATAAATTCAGGAGATAACAGAAATGCGAGTGCTTAAATTTGGTGGAACCTCGGTAGCGAATGCGGAACGTTTTCTGCGCGTTGCCGATATCGTGGAGAACAATGCACGCCAGGGACAGGTAGCCACGGTATTGTCCGCACCGGCCAAGATCACCAATCACCTGGTGGCGATGATTGAAAAAACGGTAGCCGGCCAGGATATTCTGCCAACCATGAGCGACGCTGAGCGCATCTTTGCCGACCTGCTCAGCGGTTTGGCCAAGGAGCTGCCGGGCTTTGAGTACGATCGCCTGAAGGCACTGGTCGAGCAGGAGTTCGCGCAGCTCAAACAGGTACTGCATGGCGTGGCGTTGTTGGGGCAATGCCCGGATAGCGTCAATGCGGCCATCATCTGCCGGGGTGAAAAGCTCTCTATTGCCATCATGGAAGGCGTCTTCAAAGCCAAGGGCTACCCGGTGACGGTGATTAACCCGGTAGAGAAGCTGCTGGCTCAGGGCCACTATCTGGAGTCGACCGTAGATATTGCCGAGTCCACTCTGCGTATCGCTGCAGCGGCTATTCCTTCTGACCATATCGTCCTGATGGCGGGCTTTACTGCCGGTAACGACAAAGGCGAACTGGTCGTGCTGGGGCGCAACGGCTCCGATTATTCCGCCGCCGTGCTGGCCGCTTGCCTGCGTGCCGACTGCTGCGAGATCTGGACCGATGTGGACGGGGTTTATACCTGCGACCCGCGTACCGTGCCGGATGCTCGATTATTGAAGTCGATGTCCTACCGCGAGGCGATGGAGCTCTCTTACTTCGGCGCTAAAGTTCTCCACCCGCGTACCATCACCCCGATTGCCCAGTTCCAAATCCCTTGCCTGATTAAAAACACCGCCAACCCACAAGCTCCCGGCACCTTGATCGGTGGCGAAAGCGTGGCTGATGATACGCCGGTAAAAGGCATCACCAATCTGAACAATATGGCGATGATCAACGTGTCCGGCCCAGGTATGAAAGGCATGGTTGGCATGGCGGCACGTGTGTTTGCCGTGATGTCACGCGCCGGGATCTCGGTGGTATTGATCACCCAGTCCTCTTCCGAATACAGCATCAGCTTCTGTGTGCCGCAGAGCGAGCTGCAACGCGCTCGTCGCGCCCTGGAAGACGAATTCTACCTGGAGCTGAAAGACGGCGTGCTGGAGCCGCTGGACGTTATGGAGCGCCTGGCAATCATCTCGGTCGTCGGCGACGGTATGCGCACCCTGCGTGGCATCTCTGCGCGTTTCTTCTCTGCTCTGGCACGCGCCAACATCAATATCGTGGCGATTGCTCAAGGCTCTTCCGAGCGTTCAATCTCCGTGGTGGTCGATAATGATTCCGCCACCACTGGCGTGCGCGTCAGCCATCAGATGCTGTTCAACACCGATCAGGTGATCGAAGTGTTTGTGATTGGCGTGGGTGGCGTCGGCGGGGCGCTGATCGAGCAGGTTTATCGTCAGCAGCCTTGGCTGAAGCAAAAACACATCGATCTGCGCATCTGTGGCATTGCCAACTCAAGGGCGATGTTGACCAACGTGCACGGCATCTCGCTGGAAAGCTGGAGGGACGAACTGGCCGAAGCCAAAGAGCCTTTCAATCTGGGCCGCCTGATCCGCCTGGTGAAAGAGTGCCACCTGCTCAATCCGGTGATTGTCGACTGTACCTCCAGCCAGGCGGTGGCCGATCAGTATGCCGATTTCCTGGCCGATGGTTTCCACGTGGTAACGCCAAACAAGAAGGCCAACACCTCGTCGATGAATTATTACCAGCAACTGCGCACCGCCGCAGCCGGTTCTCGCCGCAAATTCCTGTATGACACCAACGTGGGTGCGGGCCTGCCGGTGATCGAAAACCTGCAGAACCTGCTCAATGCGGGCGATGAGCTGGTGCGCTTCACCGGTATCCTGTCGGGGTCACTGTCCTTTATCTTCGGTAAACTGGATGAGGGAATGTCGCTGTCAGAGGCCACCTTGCAGGCCAAGGCCCTTGGTTACACCGAGCCAGATCCGCGTGACGATCTCTCGGGGATGGATGTCGCTCGCAAGCTGTTGATCCTGGCGCGTGAAGCGGGTTATGCGCTCGAACTGAGCGATATTGAAGTCGAATCGGTGTTACCACCGTCGTTCGATGCCAGCGGTGATGTGGAGAACTTTATTGCCCGCCTGCCGGAGTTGGATGCCGAATTTAACCGCCGTGTGGCGGCTGCTGCCGCGGAAGGTAAGGTGCTGCGCTATGTGGGGGCTATCGAAGAAGGCCGCTGCCTGGTACGTATTGATGCGGTAGATGGCAACGATCCGTTGTATAAAGTGAAGAATGGTGAGAACGCCCTGGCCTTCTACAGCCGTTACTATCAGCCATTGCCGCTGGTGCTGCGCGGTTATGGTGCCGGTAATGATGTGACGGCGGCCGGGGTATTTGCCGATCTGTTGCGCACACTGTCATGGAAGTTGGGAGTCTAATATGGTTAAGGTGTATGCACCGGCCTCAATTGGTAACGTCAGCGTCGGGTTCGATGTGCTGGGAGCTGCGGTTTCCCCTATCGATGGCACGCTGCTGGGGGATTGCGTCAGCGTAGAAGCGGCCAGCCGCTTCAGCCTGGAGAATGGTGGGCGTTTTGTCAGCAAGCTGCCGAGCGATCCAAAAGAGAACATTGTTTACCAGTGTTGGGAGCGTTTCTGCCAGGCGATTGGCCGTGAAGTGCCGGTAGCGATGCGGCTGGAGAAGAACATGCCGATCGGTTCCGGGCTAGGCTCCAGCGCTTGCTCGGTGGTGGCCGGTCTGATGGCGATGAACGAATTTTGCGATCGCCCGCTCAACGAGACGCAATTGCTGGCCCTGATGGGCGAGCTGGAAGGGCGTATTTCCGGCAGCGTGCATTACGATAACGTTGCGCCGTGCTATCTGGGCGGCTTGCAGCTGATGCTGGAAGAAGAAGGGATCATCAGCCAGGAAGTGCCTGGCTTTAAAGACTGGCTGTGGGTGATGGCCTATCCGGGCATCAAAGTGTCCACCGCTGAGGCGCGTGCCATTCTGCCCGCGCAATACCGCCGCCAGGACTGTATCAGCCATGGCCGCTATCTGGCGGGCTTTATTCACGCTTGCCACACTCAGCAACCGCGTCTGGCGGCCAAGCTGATGCAGGATGTGATTGCCGAGCCTTATCGCACCCGCCTGTTGCCAGGTTTTGCCGAAGCGCGTAAAGCATCACAGGATATCGGTGCCTTGGCCTGCGGCATTTCCGGCTCCGGCCCGACGCTGTTTGCGGTCTGTGATGACGGCGCAACGGCGCAACGCATGGCCGATTGGCTGACCAACCATTACCTGCAAAACGACGAAGGTTTTGTTCATATTTGCCGCCTGGATACCGCTGGCGCTCGACTATTGGGATAACGCATGAAACTGTACAATCTGAAAGATCATAACGAACAGGTCAGCTTCGCGCAGGCTATCAAACAGGGCCTGGGTAAGCAGCAAGGGCTGTTTTTCCCGCTGGAACTGCCAGAATTCGAACTGACCGAGATTGATAAGCTGCTGGAGATGGACTTTGTCACTCGTAGCAGCAAGATCCTGTCCGCTTTTATTGGCGACGAGATCGGCGAAGAGGCGCTGTACAAGCGAGTGAAGGCCGCGTTTGAGTTCCCGGCCCCGGTGGCGCAGGTGGAGAGCGATGTAGCCTGCCTGGAGCTGTTCCACGGCCCGACGCTGGCGTTCAAAGACTTCGGCGGCCGCTTTATGGCGCAGATGCTGGCGGAAGTCGCGGGCGACCAGCCAGTAACCATCTTGACTGCAACCTCCGGTGATACCGGCGCTGCCGTTGCTCATGCCTTCTACGGCCTGAAAAACGTGCGCGTGGTGATCCTCTATCCACAGGGCAAGATCAGTTTGCTGCAGGAAAAGCTGTTCTGCACGTTGGGTGGCAACATCCACACCATCGCTATCGATGGCGACTTTGACGCCTGCCAGGCGTTGGTCAAGCAGGCGTTTGACGATCAGGAGCTGAAAGAGGCGGTACACCTTAACTCGGCCAACTCGATCAATATCAGCCGCCTGCTGGCGCAAATCTGCTACTACTTTGAAGCGGTGGCGCAACTGCCGCAGGAAGCCCGCAATCAGTTGGTGGTTTCCGTGCCAAGCGGCAACTTTGGTGACTTGACCGCCGGGTTGCTGGCGAAATCCCTGGGGCTGCCGGTGAAACGCTTTATTGCCGCTACCAACGCTAACGACACCGTGCCACGCTTCCTGACTACTGGCCAATGGGAACCAAACACCACTGTGGCGACGTTATCCAACGCGATGGACGTCAGCCAGCCGAATAACTGGCCGCGTGTGGAAGAGTTGTTCCGCCGTAAAATCTGGCAGTTGAAGGAGTTGGCTCATGGCGCGGTGAGTGATGAAACCACCAAGGAAACCATGAAAGAGTTGGCTGCTTTGGGCTACCTTTCAGAGCCTCATGCGGCGATCGCCTACCGCGTTCTGCGCGATCAACTGCAAGCAGGGGAGTTTGGCCTGTTCCTGGGCACGGCACATCCGGCCAAGTTCAAGGAAAGCGTCGAAGAGATCCTCGGCCAGGAGTTACCGCTGCCACAGGCCTTGGCGGTGCGTGCACAGTTGCCGCTGTTGTCGCATAACATGGCAGCGGACTTTGCCGCGCTGCGTCAATTCATGATGACGTTGCCAGTCTGACAAAACCCGTTCCCTCTCCTTGTCGGGAGAGGGAACGGATTTCTCACTGCTCCGGGCGTTTGAACACCAGCTCATTACCCGCCGAAGCCGCCTCATCGAAGGCATACCCTTCCAGATTGAAATCAACCAGCTGTTCTCTGCGCTCCAAGCGATTTTTGATGATAAAGCGGCTCATCAGCCCACGCGCTTTCTTGGCGTAGAAACTGATGACTTTGTACTTGCCGTTTTTCTCGTCCAGGAATACCGGTTTGATCAGCGAACCGTGCAGCTTGGCTGGTTTTACCGATTTGAAGTATTCATCCGAAGCCAGGTTCACCACCACATCATCGCCTTGCTGCTCCAGGGCCTGATTCAGTTTTGCGGTGATCCGATCGCCCCAGAAGCTGTACAAGTCTTTGCCCTTCGGGTTCTCCAGCTTGATCCCCATCTCCAGCCGGTAAGGCATCATCAGGTCCAGCGGACGCAGCACCCCGTACAGGCCAGAGAGCATCCGCAGATGCTGCTGTGCGAAGTCGAAATCCTCTTCGCTGAAGTCTTGCGCCTGTAAGCCGGTATAAACGTCGCCTTTAAACGCCAACAGCGCCTGACGAGCATTGTCCGGGGTGAAGTCAGGCTGCCATTCTCCAAAGCGTGCGGCATTCAGGCCCGCGAGCTTATCGCTGATGCTCATCAGGCCGGAAATTTGCGCCGGGGTCAGCTTACGGCAGATTTTGATCAGCTTTTGCGACTGATCCAACAATTCGGGCTGGGTAAAGCGTTCGGTGGCTAACGGGCTTGCATAATCCAGGGTTTTGGCAGGTGAAATAATAATAAGCATGGTCACATCCTGTTTATCAACATGTGGCTACTGTAGCAAAAAGCGCGCAAGACCAGGAGGTATGGCTGTGATAGGGCGCACTTTACGCACGCCCTGGAGGTTTAACGCTGCCTGCTCGGCTTCCAGATCCCCGGTTCGAGTTGCGACCCCAGCTCCGGGTAATGGTTGATGTCAAAGGTGGGCAGCTTGCCGAGTGAACGTTGGTGGTTGTAATCCCTGGCCAATTTGAAGGCCACGTCGGACAGTAACAAGATAGCGGTCAGATTGGTGATCGCCATCAGCGCCATCGAGATATCCGCCATTTTCCACACCGTGGATAATTCTGCCATTGAGCCAAACATCACCATACCCAAGGCAAAGCAGCGAAAAATCGTCAGTTTGGTCGGATGGTGGTGCTTGAGGAAGATCAGGTTGTTCTCGGCATAGGCATAATTGGCAATGATAGTGGTAAAGGCAAACAGGAATACGGCAATCACGACAAAGGGCGCGCCCCAGGAACCGACGGCGCTGGCCATGGCCCGCTGGGTCAGATCGATGCCGCTGATGTCGGATGGGGGGCTATCCAGTGCACCAGAGGCCAAGATTATCGCTGCCGTTGCGCTACAGATGACGATGGTATCGACAAATGCGCCAAGCATCTGCACATAGCCCTGCGAGGCAGGGTGTGGCGGATAAGGGGTAGCGGAAGCTGCCACGTTGGGGGCCGACCCCATCCCGCCTTCGTTAGAAAATAGCCCGCGTTGTATACCCTGAGTCATGGCCTGCGAGATCCCGTAACCCAGGGTACCGGCAGCGACTTCCTGCAGGCCAAAAGCGCTTTTGAAGATCAACGCCAGGATAGCTGGCATATGCTCGATATTCAGGCCGATGATCCACAGCGTCAGTAGCAGGTAAGCCAAGGCCATAAACGGCACGATTTTTTCTGCGACGCGGGCGATGGAACGGATACCGCCGAAGATCACCATGGCGCTCAGCACCACCAACACTATGCCGACGTACATGGGGTCGATGTTGAAGGCCACCGAGCTGGCCAGGGCGATGGAGTTGGCCTGTACCGCATTGAACACCAGGCCGAAAGCGATCAGCAGGAAAATGGAGAACATCACACCCATCCAGCGCATGCCCAACCCTTTTTCCATATAGTAAGCAGGGCCGCCACGGTAGTGGCCGTTATCGTCTTTGGTTTTGTAGAGCTGCGCCAGGGTGCTCTCAATGAAAGAGGTCGCCATGCCGATAAACGCGATCACCCACATCCAGAAGATGGCGCCGGGGCCGCCAGCCGTAAGCGCTATCGCCACGCCGGTAAGGTTGTTGGTGCCGACACGAGCGGCTAGAGAAGTACATAGTGCCTGGAAGGATGAAATACCCACACCGTCGCTTTTGGTGCTGTTCTTCAGCACGGAAAACATATGGTTGAAGTGACGAATTTGAATAAAGCGGGTACGTAAGGTGAAGTAGATGCCGGCACCCAACAGCAAATAGATCAGTACTGAACTCCACAGGATGTTATTGATAAAGTTAATCAGATCCGTCACGTGTTTCTCCTTGTTAAGATTACTGCTCCTCAGGGTCTTCGACCTTGGTTCGGAAAACTTGAGTCAGTTCTCGACAAGAACTTGGCTAAAATCATCCCATTGACGGGAATTACAGCCTTCTTTTGGGTTTTAGGTGAATAAAACAGCTGGCGGGAATTTAACATAATTTCCAGGCGGGATAGCGCGTTAATGCCGTGGCATTGCTTCGGTAATTGCGAATTATCGGTGCGTAACCGGTTGCTCGTGCAAGGATAAAACAACCGCCGCCAGCGCGTGATTTTCCTGCCTTGCGCCGGGCTACGTGCATGTTATTATCAGGACAAGGCATGGTTGAACGATGCCAAAAGTTCATGCACAAACGATGAGATAATGCCAACATGACCGATAAATTAACGTCCCTACGCCAGCTGACTACGGTAGTTGCGGATACGGGTGATATCGCTGCAATGAAGCTATATCAACCGCAAGATGCCACCACCAACCCTTCGCTGATCCTCAACGCAGCGCAAATTCCTGAATACCGTAAACTGATCGATGAAGCCATTGCCTGGGCGCGCGAGCAGAGCAGCGATCGCGATCAGCAGGTTGCCGATGCCGCAGACAAGCTGGCCGTCAACATTGGTCTGGAGATCCTGAAACTGGTCCCGGGCCGCATTTCCACCGAAGTGGACGCGCGTCTGTCTTATGATACCGAAGCCAGCGTTGCCAAAGCCAAGCGCCTGATCAAACTGTATAACGAAGCGGGCATCAGTAACGATCGCATCCTGATCAAGCTGGCCTCCACCTGGCAGGGTATCCGTGCTGCCAAGCGTCTGGAAAAAGAAGGCATCAACTGTAACCTGACGTTGCTGTTCTCCTTCGCTCAGGCACGTGCCTGCGCCGAAGCTGGCGTGTACCTGATCTCGCCGTTCGTTGGCCGTATCCTTGACTGGTACAAAGCCAATGGCGACAAGAAAGAGTTTGCCCCGCACGAAGATCCGGGCGTGGTTTCGGTGTCCGAAATTTATCAGTACTACAAGCAGCACGGCTATGAAACCGTGGTGATGGGCGCCAGCTTCCGTAACGTCGGTGAAATCATCGAACTGGCGGGCTGCGATCGTCTGACTATCGCACCTGCACTGCTGAAAGAGCTGGCAGAGAGCGAAGGCGCACTGGAGCGTAAACTGTCTTATACCGGCGAAGTGAAAGCGCGTCCGGCACCGCTGACCGAGCCTGAGTTCTACTGGCAGCACAACCAGGATCCAATGGCGGTTGAGAAACTGACCGACGGTATCCGCAAGTTTGCCGTAGACCAGGGCAAGCTGGAAAAAATGATCGCCGACTTGCTGTAATTACGAAAAGTCGTGCAGAAGGTGGCCTCGGCCACCTTTTTTTATATCTGAATATCCACCTCATCGGACAAACCCCCTATACTCCCGTCATTAATATCCCTTCGGTAACCGGGGCAAAAGACAGAGGTAAAACATGGATACATTACGCATTGGTTTGGTTTCTATTTCGGACCGCGCTTCAGGGGGCGTTTATCAGGATAAAGGGATCCCGGCGCTGGAAGAGTGGTTGGGCAGCGCTTTGGCGACGCCGTTCACCCTGGAGACCCGGCTGATCCCAGACGAGCAGACGTTGATTGAGCATACGTTGTGTGAGCTGGTTGATGAAATGGGCTGCCATCTGGTGCTGACTACCGGCGGTACCGGCCCGTCCCGGCGTGACGTCACTCCCGATGCTACGTTGGCGATTGCCGATCGCGTGATGCCTGGTTTTGGCGAGCAAATGCGCCAAATCAGCCTACACTATGTGCCAACGGCAATTCTTTCACGCCAGGTTGGGGCGATCCGTAAACAGGCGTTGATCATCAACCTGCCGGGGCAACCCAAATCGATTAAAGAAACGCTGGAAGGGGTGAAGGACGAGGCAGGCAAGGTGGTGGTGCACGGTATTTTTGCCAGCGTGCCTTATTGCATCCAACTGCTCGAAGGCCCTTATGTAGAGACCCACGAGGCCGTGGTAGCAGCATTTCGTCCCAAGAATGCGCGGCGCGAGATAAATCTCTAAATTTCAGCAATCTGCGGGATAACCTTCAGCGCATCTGGTGTGAAAGTATTTTGCCGTTATAGTAAGAAACTTTTTACAGTCAGCCATTATGCTTTCTGTGTCTTTCCTGTTTCCTCTAACGGTATCTTATGCATCACGATAATAATCGTCGGCTCAACCGGCAAGATTATAAGACTCTGACGTTGGCTGCCCTGGGCGGTGCGTTGGAGTTTTATGACTTCATCATTTTTGTTTTCTTTGCCGCGGTAATGGGCGATCTGTTCTTCCCGGCGGATATGCCTGAGTGGCTGCGCCAGGTGCAGACCTTCGGTATCTTTGCGGCGGGCTATCTGGCTCGGCCACTGGGCGGCATTATCATGGCGCACTTCGGCGATCTGGTGGGCCGTAAAAAGATGTTCAGCCTGAGCATCCTGCTGATGGCGTTACCGACGCTGGCGATGGGGATGCTGCCCACCTACGCCAGTATCGGCATCGCCGCACCGTTGCTGCTGCTGTTGATGCGGGTTCTGCAAGGCGCGGCGATCGGTGGTGAAGTCCCTGGTGCCTGGGTATTTGTGGCGGAGCATGTGCCGCGCAAACGCGTTGGTTTTGCCTGTGGCACGCTCACTGCTGGCCTGACAGCCGGTATCCTGCTCGGCTCGCTGGTGGCCACGATTATCAATACCACGCTCAGCCAACAGGCCATTCATGACGGTGGCTGGCGTATTCCGTTCTTCCTGGGCGGTATTTTTGGCCTGTTTGCCATGTATCTACGCCGCTGGTTGCAGGAAACCCCAATCTTTATCGAGATGCAGGCGCGTAAGGCGCTGGCAGAAGAGTTGCCGCTGAAATCGGTGGTGATGAATCACCGCAAAGAGATCGCAGTCTCGATGCTGCTGACCTGGCTGTTGTCGGCAGGCATTGTGGTGGTGATCCTGATGACGCCAACCTACCTGCAAAAACAGTTTGCCATAGCCCCGGCGTTGTCACTGCAAGCCAACAGCATCGCGATCATCATGCTGTTTGCTGGCTGCATCGTTTCTGGTTCGGCGGCGGACCGCTTTGGCGCCAGCAAAACCTTTATCGTCGGCAGTGTGCTGTTGGCAGGGTGCAGTTGGCTGTTCTATCAGTCGGTGGCAACACATCCAGAAATGCTGTTTGCCACCTATGCGCTGGTTGGCTTCAGCGTGGGGATCGTCGGCGCGGTTCCTTACGTACTGGTGCGGGCTTTCCCGGCGGAAGTGCGATTTAGCGGGATTTCGTTCTCCTACAACGTGGCATACGCGATTTTTGGGGGTTTAACTCCGGTATTTGTCACGCTGATCATGAAGTTAACCCCGTTAGCGCCCGCTTACTATATGCTGGCGTTATCGACGCTTGGCCTGCTGCTGGGGATCTACCTGCGTCGCGACCTGAACAGTGAAAAACCGCTCTTGAACTAAGCGATTTTCGCCCAATAAAAAACTCTGCGATTAAGCATCGCAGGGGTTTTTTATTTTCATCATATACCCTATGGATTTCAAGCTGCGGCTAGGCGACAAGCTTACTCATCCCCAGGAGCTTACTTTTGGGTAAGTGACTGGGGTGAGTAAGTGCAGGTAACAACGCTGCAGTTTGAAAGACGACGGGTATCAGGCAGTGACAGCAGCTGGCGTTGCCTGCTGAGCTTCCACCGGACCAATTGGCAGTACGGTGCGGCCCAACTGTTCGTTGATCACCTCAGCCATCGCCAGATAGATTGCGCTGGCGCCACAGATGATGCCTTCGTAACCGGCGAACGTCAGGATCGCGTGGTTACCGGTGATGTTGCCGACGGCCAGCAGTGCGAACAGCACGGTCAGGCTGGCAAACACGAACTGCAACCCACGGTTGGTGCGCAGCGTGCCGAAGAACATGAACAGGGTGAAGATGCCCCACAGAGCAAGGTAGATGCCGAGGACGTTCGCGTCGGTCGGTTCTGCCAGGCCCATGCGTGGCAGCAGCAGGATGCCTACCAGACTCAGCCAGAAGCAGCCGTAAGAGGTGAAGGCGGTCAAGCCGAAGGTGTTGCCTTTCTTGAACTCAAGAATACCGGCAAAAATCTGAGCCATGCCACCGAAGAAAATCCCCATACTGATGATGACGGAAGTCAGTGGGAAAAAGCCCGCGTTGTGCAGGTTCAGCAAGACGGTAGTCATCCCGAAGCCCATCAGACCCAGGGGGCCGGGATTTGCCAACTTGTTGGAGTGCATATGTCCTCTGCGATAACAGAATTGTAACGAAAATGGATAGGTAATTTAATAAATGGTCTGAATGGCCGAAAAAACCATAACTTCCATCAGAGCGCGCGGCATCATAATGATCCCCACGTCAGGAAACAATGATCTTGCTGCGGATAAAAACGAAATTTTTTTTGCCCTGCCCCTTGATGCTGGTGTGGATGGCCCCATCTTATTGGCAACCGCAGTTGCTGACCGCGGGTAACACTGAGATGCCGGGCAGTTGAAAAGCAAAAAAACGCCCGCATATAGTTAGCAACCTGACCGATTATGAATTTATTAGTGGAGATGTTTAGATGGGCAAAATTATTGGTATCGACCTGGGTACAACCAACTCTTGTGTAGCAATTATGGATGGTGGCAAGGCGCGCGTGCTGGAGAATGCCGAAGGCGATCGCACCACTCCTTCAATCATCGCATATACCCAGGATGGTGAAATTCTGGTTGGCCAGCCTGCTAAGCGTCAGGCTGTTACCAACCCACAAAACACCCTGTTTGCGATCAAGCGCCTGATTGGCCGTCGCTTCCAGGATGAAGAAGCACAGCGTGACAAGGCTATCATGCCTTACAACATCGTCGCTGCCGATAACGGTGACGCCTGGCTGGAAGTGAAGGGCCAGAGAATGGCACCTCCGCAGATCTCTGCGGAAGTCCTGAAGAAAATGAAGAAAACGGCGGAAGATTACCTGGGTGAGCCGGTAACTGAAGCGGTTATCACCGTTCCTGCCTACTTCAACGATGCTCAGCGTCAGGCGACCAAAGATGCTGGCCGTATCGCAGGTCTGGAAGTGAAACGTATCATCAACGAACCGACTGCTGCGGCCCTGGCTTATGGCCTGGACAAAGAAGTGGGCAACCGTACCATCGCGGTTTATGACCTGGGTGGCGGTACTTTCGATATCTCAATCATTGAGATCGACGACGTTGACGGTGAAAAAACCTTCGAAGTTCTGGCGACCAACGGTGATACCCACCTGGGTGGTGAAGACTTCGACAGCCGCCTGATCAACTATCTGGTGGAAGAGTTCAAGAAAGAGCAGGGCATGGATCTGCGCAACGATCCGTTGGCGATGCAGCGTCTGAAAGAAGCCGCTGAAAAAGCCAAGATCGAGCTGTCCTCCGCTCAACAGACCGACGTCAACCTGCCGTACATCACTGCAGATGGCAGCGGTCCAAAACACATGAACATCAAAGTGACCCGTGCAAAACTCGAGTCGCTGGTAGAAGATCTGGTTGCTCGTTCTATCGAGCCGCTGAAAGTGGCACTGAAAGATGCAGGCCTGTCGGTTTCTGACATTCAGGACGTGATCCTGGTCGGTGGCCAGACCCGTATGCCTATGGTTCAGAAGAAAGTTGCTGACTTCTTCGGTAAAGAACCACGTAAAGACGTTAACCCGGACGAAGCGGTTGCCGTTGGTGCTGCGGTTCAGGGCGGTGTGTTGGCCGGTGATGTGAAAGACGTATTGCTGCTGGACGTTACCCCACTGTCACTGGGTATCGAAACCATGGGCAGCGTAATGACGCCGCTGATCACCAAAAACACCACTATCCCGACCAAGCACAGCCAGGTGTTCTCTACTGCCGAAGACAACCAGGCAGCGGTGACCATCCATGTGCTGCAGGGTGAGCGTAAACGTGCCAATGACAACAAGTCACTGGGCCAGTTCAACCTGGACGGCATCCAGCCGGCACCACGCGGTATGGCACAGATCGAAGTGACCTTCGATATCGATGCCGACGGTATTCTGCACGTGTCTGCGAAAGACAAGAACACCGGCCGTGAGCAGAAGATCACCATCAAGGCGTCTTCAGGTCTGAACGAAGAAGAAATCCAGAAAATGGTACGCGATGCCGAAGTGAACGCTGAAGCTGACCGTAAGTTCGAAGAACTGGTGCAAACTCGTAACCAGGCGGATCACCTGATCCACGGTACTCGTAAGCAGTTGGAAGAAGCGGGCGAGCAATTGCCAGCTGAAGACAAAACCGCTATCGAGAGCGCGCTGAAAGATCTGGAAGCGGCGGTGAAAGGCGAAGATAAAGCCGAAATCGAAGCGAAAACCCAGGCTCTGGTGCAGGTTTCCGGCAAACTGATGGAAATGGCCCAGGCTCAAGCGCAGCAGGCACAGGGTGCTGATGCCGGTGCAGACAACGCGGCGCAGAAAGACGACGACGTGGTTGACGCCGAGTTTGAAGAAGTTAAAGACAAAAAATAATCGCCCTTAAGCGGGCACGGTGCGGTCACAGGCCGTAACCGGAAACCAGCACGGGCGTCGAGGCAACTCTACGCCCGTGCACGCATGTTAAGGGTAAGAGAAATAATGGCGAAGAGAGATTATTACGAGGTGCTCGGCGTTGCCAAGACGGCAGACGAGCGCGAAATCAAAAAGGCGTATAAGCGCCTGGCGATGAAGTATCACCCTGATCGTAATCAGGAAAAAGACGCCGAAAGCCAGTTTAAAGAGGTCAAGGAAGCCTACGAGATCCTGACCGACGATCAAAAACGTGCTGCCTACGATCAATACGGCCATGCGGCCTTTGAGCAAGGTGGTATGGGCGGTGGTGGTGGCTTTGGTGGCGGCGGTGCCGACTTCAGCGATATCTTTGGCGACGTGTTTGGCGATATCTTTGGTGGCGGACGCCGTCAACGTGCCAGCCGTGGATCCGATTTGCGTTACAACATGGATCTGACGCTCGAAGAAGCCGTGCGTGGCGTGACCAAAGAGATCCGTATTCCAACGCTGGAAGAGTGTGATGTCTGCCATGGCAACGGTGCCAAGCCGGGCAGTTCGCCGGCAACCTGTCCGACCTGTCATGGTCAGGGCCAGGTGCAGATGCGCCAAGGGTTCTTCACCGTGCAGCAGGCTTGTCCGCACTGCCACGGGCGTGGTCAGATCATCAAGGATCCGTGCAATAAATGTCACGGCCACGGTCGCGTAGAGAAATCCAAAACCCTGTCGGTGAAAATCCCGGCGGGCGTAGATACTGGCGACCGCATCCGCCTGTCGGGTGAAGGTGAAGCCGGTGAACACGGTGCGCCAGCAGGGGATCTGTACGTTCAGGTTCAGGTGAGTGCTCACCCGATCTTTGAGCGTGAAGGCAATAACCTCTACTGTGAAGTGCCGATCAACTTTGCTATGGCTGCTTTGGGTGGCGAGATTGAAGTGCCAACGCTGGATGGCCGCGTCAAGCTGAAAGTCCCGGCGGAAACTCAGACCGGTAAACTGTTCCGTATGCGTGGCAAAGGGGTGAAATCGGTACGGGGTGGCAGCCAGGGTGACCTGCTGTGCCGCGTGGTGGTAGAAACGCCGGTGAGTCTGAACGAGAAGCAGAAGCAGCTGCTCAAAGAGCTGGAAGAGAGCCTGGGTGGCCCTTCTGGGGATAAAAACAGCCCGCGTTCGAAAAGCTTCTTCGACGGCGTGAAAAAGTTTTTTGACGACCTGACTCGTTAATCAACGTTCCCCGCGCATCAATCCTCAAACCCCGGTTTAAGCAAACCGGGGTTTTTTTATCTTTTGCTGCCTGAATGCCCCTATGAAAAGTGTGATATACAGCTCAAACAGATCGGTTTTATCGAGTTATTTTGCATTTATAAACTGATTTTTTCGAGGTGATTACTCGACTATACTCGTTTCATTGTCTGGAAACCGGGGCGCTTTGCCCCCATTATCTATGCCCTATGGATTTCGAGTTGCAGCTTGAAAGACGATGGGCATTTTGGAGCGACTTACTGTGACTACTATTATTCGTCAATTTCTGCGTCAAGAAGCCGCTGGGGGCATTATTCTGATCGCTGCCGCCGTGGTGGCTTTGATCATGGCCAATACCCCCGTACAGGGGCTGTATCAGGCCTTCCTTAATTTACCGGTGGCGGTCAGCATCGCCTCGCTGGAAATTGCCAAACCGCTGCTGCTGTGGATTAACGACGGTTTAATGGCCATCTTCTTCCTGGTGGTGGGGCTTGAAGTCAAACGTGAACTGCTGCAAGGCTCCCTGGCTGGGCGTGAGAAGGCTATCTTCCCGGCGATTGCCGCGTTAGGCGGCATGCTGGCTCCGGCGCTGATCTATCTGTTGTTCAACGGTGCCGATGAAGTGACCCGTCAGGGCTGGGCGATCCCGGCGGCAACGGATATTGCCTTTGCCTTGGGGGTGATGGCCTTACTGGGCAACCGGGTGCCGACCAGCCTGAAAGTATTCCTGCTGGCCTTGGCGATTATCGATGACCTTGGGGTCATCATCATTATCGCGTTGTTCTACACCCATCAAGTCTCGATGGTGGCGCTGGGTGTTGCGGCTGCCGCGATTGCGGTATTGGCGCTAATGAACTGGCGGGGAGTGGGTAAGACCTCGCTTTATATGATGGTCGGATTGGTGCTGTGGGTAGCGATCCTCAAGTCAGGCGTTCACGCTACGCTGGCGGGGGTGATTGTCGGCTTTATGATCCCGCTGAACGCCAAGAGTGAACCTTCGCCCTCTGAAACCCTGGAGCATGAGCTGCACCCTTGGGTCGCCTTCCTGATCCTGCCGCTGTTCGCCTTTGCCAACGCGGGTGTCTCGTTGCAAGGGGTGTCTTTGAGCGGGTTGACTTCACTGCTGCCGCTGGGGATTGCTGCCGGGCTGTTTATTGGCAAGCCGCTGGGGATTTTCGTCTTCTGCTGGCTGGCGGTGAAGCTGGGGATTGCCCGTTTGCCGCAGGATATCGGCTTTAAACAGGTGTTTGCCGTGGCCGTGCTCTGTGGTATTGGTTTCACCATGTCGATTTTTATTGCCTCATTGGCCTTCGCCGATGCGGATGTGGCTCTCAGTACCTATGCCAAATTAGGCATACTATTGGGATCGACCAGCGCTGCGGTAGTAGGTTACGGCCTGTTGCGTTTGAGCTTGCCTCGCAGCCGATGACCTTTGTGTTTACCCCTCGTTGCTGAAGGGCTATTACAATAGTAGCGGCAGCGTGGCTTCGTCAGCCACGCTGCACTTGGGATTAAAGATAACTTTGCGTTGTCCGAAATTAACGATAGGGAGTTTGTCGCTCATCACGGCAGACCGTTTGCCGATGAGAAACCTAAGGAGAGAACGTTTTGAGAATGTCTCATATCAACTTTAACCATCTGTATTACTTCTGGCAGGTCTGCAAGGAGGGGTCGGTCGTGGGAGCGGCAGAAGCCCTGTTCCTCACGCCGCAGACCATCACCGGCCAAATCAAGGCACTGGAAGAACGGCTCAACGGTAAGTTGTTCAAACGCCAGGGGCGCGGGCTGGTACCCTCCGAGCTAGGCCAACTGGTGTTCCGCTATGCCGACAAGATGTTTATGCTCAGCCAGGAAATGCTGGATATCGTCAACTACCGCAAGGAGTCCAACCTGCTGTTTGACGTGGGCGTCGCGGATGCGCTATCCAAACGTCTGGTCAGCCAGGTCTTGGAAACGGCGGTGGTGGACAACGAGCAGATCCACCTGCGCTGTTTTGAATCAACCCATGAGATGCTGTTGGAGCAACTGAGCCAGCATAAGCTGGATATGATCCTGTCGGATTGCCCGGTCGACTCCAGCCAGCAGGAAGGCTTGTTTTCGCTTAAGCTGGGCGAGTGTGGGGTCAGTTTCTTCTGTCGTCAGCCGATACCCGATTTACCGTTTCCGGCCTGTCTGGAACAGCGCCGCTTGCTGATCCCGGGAAGGCGTTCAATGCTGGGGCGCAAGCTGCTCAACTGGTTCAACACGCAAGGTATCAAGGTCGAAATACTGGGGGAGTTTGACGATGCGGCCCTGATGAAGGCTTTCGGCCTGTACCATAATGCGATCTTCGTGGCGCCAACGCTGTATGCGCTGGATACCTATAGCGATGATGACGTGGTGGAGATCGGGCGTGTCGATAGCGTGCAGGAAGAGTATTACATCATTTTTGCCGAGCGAATGATCCAGCACCCGGCGGTACAGCGGGTATGCAACAAGGACTTCTCGGCGTTGTTCGCGCTGTAGGCTTGAACGCCAGGCGTAAAAAAACCGGCCGAGGCCGGTTTTTTTAACAAGCACACAACGTAATGCTTATTGCATTGCGTTGATACGCGCCGTCAGGTTTGACTTATGACGCGCTGCTTTGTTTTTGTGGATCAGGCCTTTAGCAGCCTGGCGATCCACAAGTGGTTGCATTACGAGGAATGCGTTTTGTGCTGCGTCTTTGTCGCCAGCTGCGATAGCTGCGTCAACCTTCTTAATGAAGGTACGCACCATTGAGCGACGGCTAGCGTTATGCTTGCGACGTTTCTCAGACTGTATGGCGCGTTTCTTAGCTGATTTGATATTAGCCAAGGTCCAACTCCCAAATATATATATTGAGGACAATTCAAAGGCCG
Organism: Serratia sp. 3ACOL1; assembly: GCF_003668775.1. Classification (NCBI taxonomy): domain Bacteria; kingdom Pseudomonadati; phylum Pseudomonadota; class Gammaproteobacteria; order Enterobacterales; family Yersiniaceae; genus Serratia; species Serratia sp. 3ACOL1. Next base: position 5,337,745 of record NZ_CP033055.1, read on the forward strand.
AGGAATATGCCCTTTTAGCCTTCGTTTGTCAATGGATTTGTGCAAATAAGCGCCGTTTGTACGGGCGGCACTTGCTACGTTGTGATGGCGCAGGATTTTACCAGCTTCAGCCATGGGAATACAGTGTTTCACGAGAAAAATCGCCATGTGATTTGCATCACAGTCTGCAAGCTGTTGGTCCTGGTGGGTTATCCCCCGTCTTTCAAGCGTCGGCCAGAAGCCAAGCTCGCTATCAGCGCGCTAATATAGCACGCATTGGGCCAGATAAACGGTGGTTAAGGCGATTATCCTCCGGTATGGTATGACTATTACATCAAAGGAACCAATCGCGGGTTAACCTTGACCGCTGTACAAGGTATAATCCGCCGATTTCCACTGTGTTGGGCCAGCTATGCAGCTAATTCGCGGCATCCATAATATCCGGGCACGCCACCGTGGCTGTGTGCTCACCATCGGCAACTTTGACGGCGTCCATCGCGGTCACAAGGCGCTGTTGGGGCAGTTGAAGCAGGAAGGGCGGCGCCTGGGGTTACCCGTCATCGTCATGATCTTTGAGCCACAGCCGCTGGAACTGTTTGCCGCGGATAAGGCTCCGGCCCGCCTCACGCGTTTACGTGACAAAGCCAAATACCTGACGCAGGCCGGGGTTGATTACCTGTTGTGCGTCAAGTTTGATCCCCGTTTTGCCGCCCATACCGCTCAGGCATTCGTTGCCGAGCTGCTGGTCGAAAAGCTGGGCGTAAAATTCCTGATGGTGGGCGATGATTTCCGCTTTGGTGCTGGTCGCCAGGGGGACTTCCCGCTGTTAGAGCTTGCCGGGCAAGAATTCGGCTTTGAGGTGGTCAGCACGCCAAGCTTCCGTGAAGGCGACCTGCGCATCAGCAGCACCGCCATCCGCAATGCGCTGCGTGATGATGATTTGCCACTGGCAGAAACCCTGCTGGGGCATCCTTACAGTATTTCCGGGCGCGTAGTGCATGGCGATGAACTGGGGCGAACCATTGGTTTCCCAACCGCCAACCTGCCGCTCAAACGCCTGGTTGCCCCGGTGAAAGGGGTGTATGCCGTCGATGTGTATGGCCTGGGCCCCGAGCCTTTGCCGGGCGTGGCCAATATCGGCACCCGCCCTACGGTGGCAGGCGTACGTCAGCAGTTGGAAGTGCACCTGCTGGACGTAACCATGGATCTTTACGGGCGCCACCTGGATGTGGTGCTGCGCGCAAAATTGCGCAATGAACAGCGTTTTGCTTCGCTCGATGCGCTAAAGCAGCAAATCGCCAATGATGTGGTGACGGCCCGGACGTTCTTCGGGCTACAGACACCGGCTTAATCTACGAACCGAAACGAGATCGAGAATCTAATGAGTGACTACAAGAATACCCTGAACTTGCCGGAAACAGGGTTCCCGATGCGTGGCGATCTCGCCAAGCGTGAACCTGGCATGCTCGCACGTTGGTATGAACAGGATCTGTACGGGATCATTCGTGCCGCCAAAAAGGGCAAGAAATCCTTCATTCTGCATGACGGCCCTCCGTATGCGAATGGCAGCATTCACATTGGTCACTCGGTAAACAAGATCCTCAAAGACATTATTATCAAGTCAAAAGGGATGGCTGGCTTTGATTCGCCTTATGTTCCAGGCTGGGACTGTCACGGTCTGCCTATCGAACTGAAGGTTGAGCAACTGTATGGCAAACCGGGTGAGAAACTGACACCGGCAGAGTTCCGCCAGAAATGCCGTGAATATGCTGCCGAGCAGGTTGAAGGCCAGAAGAAAGACTTTATCCGTCTGGGGGTTCTGGGTGACTGGGATCATCCGTACCTGACCATGAATTTTAAAACCGAAGCCAACATCATCCGTGCGTTGGGCAAGATCATCAGCAATGGTCATCTGCTCAAAGGCGCCAAGCCGGTGCACTGGTGTACGGACTGCGGTTCTTCCCTGGCGGAAGCTGAAGTTGAATATTACGACAAAACCTCGCCATCCATCGACGTTGCGTTCCACGCGGTTGATGCGGCGGCGGTGGCCAGCAAGTTTGGCGTAACCAGCGTGAATGGCCCGGTGTCACTGGTGATCTGGACGACCACACCGTGGACGCTGCCTGCCAACCGTGCGATCTCGCTGAATGCAGAATTCAGCTACCATCTGGTACAGGTTGAAGGCCAATGCCTGATCCTGGCAGCGGATCTGGTAGAAAGCGTGATGAAACGCGCAGGCATCACCCATTGGGAAGTGCTGGGCAGTTGCAAGGGCAGCGATCTGGAACTGATGCGCTTTACCCATCCGTTTATGGGTTTTGACGTGCCGGCGATCCTGGGCGATCACGTTACGCTGGATGCCGGTACCGGTGCCGTACATACCGCACCTGGCCACGGCCCGGATGACTTCGTGATCGGCCAGAAATACGGCCTGGAAGTCGCCAATCCGGTTGGCCCGAACGGCTGCTACCTGACTGGCACCTATCCAACGCTGGACGGCAAGTTCGTGTTCAAGGCCAACGATCTGATCGTTGAGCTGCTGCGTGAAAAGGGCGCTCTGCTGCACGTAGAAAAACTGCAACACAGCTACCCGTGCTGCTGGCGCCACAAAACGCCGATCATCTTCCGTGCCACGCCGCAATGGTTTATCAGCATGGATCAAAAGGGCCTGCGCAAGCAGTCGCTGGAAGAGATCAAGGGCGTACAGTGGATCCCGGATTGGGGCCAGGCGCGTATCGAAACCATGGTGGCTAACCGCCCAGACTGGTGTATCTCACGTCAGCGTACCTGGGGTGTTCCAATGTCCCTGTTCGTGCACAAAGACACTGAGCAGCTTCACCCACGCAGCGTAGAGCTAATGGAAGAAGTGGCCAAGCGTGTTGAACAGGACGGGATCCAGGCCTGGTGGGATCTGGACGCTGCCGATATCCTCGGTGCCGAAGCGGCCGATTATGTGAAAGTGCCAGATACGCTGGACGTTTGGTTCGACTCAGGTTCAACCCATTCTTCCGTGGTTGACGTGCGTCCAGAATTCAATGGCCACTCTGCAGACATGTATCTGGAAGGTTCCGACCAACATCGTGGCTGGTTCATGTCATCGCTGATGATTTCGACCGCCATGAAGGGCAAAGCGCCTTACAAAGAAGTGCTGACCCACGGCTTTACCGTCGATGGTCAGGGCCGCAAAATGTCCAAGTCAATCGGCAACACCGTCAGCCCGCAGGACGTGATGAACAAGCTGGGTGGCGACATTCTGCGTCTGTGGGTCGCGTCTACCGACTACACCGGCGAGATTGCGGTTTCCGACGAAATCCTCAAGCGTGCTGCCGATTCTTATCGCCGCATCCGTAATACCGCGCGTTTCCTGCTGGCCAACCTGAACGGGTTTGATCCGAGCACTGACTGCGTGGCCCCGGAAGAGATGGTGGTGCTGGATCGCTGGGCCGTAGGTCGTGCAATGGCCGCGCAGCAGGATATCGAGCAGGCCTATGCCAACTACGATTTCCACGAAGTGGTGCAACGCCTGATGCAGTTCTGCTCGGTAGAAATGGGTTCCTTCTATCTGGACATCATTAAAGACCGTCAGTACACCGCGAAAAGCGACAGCGTTGCCCGCCGCAGCTGCCAGACCGCTCTGTTCCACATTGCAGAAGCGCTGGTACGTTGGATGGCGCCGATCATGTCGTTTACCGCCGATGAAATCTGGGCCTTCCTGCCAGGTGAGCGTACGCAGTACGTGTTTACCGAAGAGTGGTATGACGGTCTGTTCGGGCTGGCGGCAGGTGAAGGCATGAACGATGCGTTCTGGGCCGATCTGCTGAAAGTGCGTGGCGAAGTGAACAAGGTGCTGGAGCAGGCGCGTGCAGACAAGCACATTGGTGGTTCGTTGGAGGCGGCGGTTACGCTGTACGCCGATAGCGATCTGGCAGCGCGTCTGAACAGCCTGCAAGACGAGCTGCGCTTTGTGTTGCTGACCTCTTCGGCCAGCGTAGCACCGTTTGCGGATGCTCCGGCAGATGCGCAGCAAAGCGAACTGTTGAAAGGGCTGAAAATTGCGTTCAGCAAAGCGGATGGTGAGAAGTGCCCGCGCTGCTGGCATTACACCACCGATGTCGGCCAGGTGGCGGAGCACGCAGAACTTTGCGGCCGCTGTGTGACCAACGTAGCCGGTGACGGCGAAAAACGTAACTTTGCTTGAGAACACGCGCCTGATGAGTAGACCGATAAGTTCGACCGGCTTGCGCTGGTTATGGCTGGTAGTGGTGGTGCTGGCGCTGGATTTTTTCAGCAAACAGTGGATCCTGAGTAACTTCGTGCTGGGCCAGACCCAGCCGTTGTTCCCGTCAATCAACCTGTACTACGCGCGTAACTACGGCGCGGCGTTCAGTTTCCTGGCGGATCACGGTGGCTGGCAGCGCTGGTTCTTTGCCGGTATTGCGGTCGCCATCGTGGTGGTGCTGCTGGTGATGATGTATCGCAGCAGTGCCCAGCAGAAGCTGAACAATATCGCCTATGCCTTTATTATCGGCGGTGCGCTCGGCAACCTGTTTGATCGTCTGTGGCATGGCTTTGTGGTCGATTTCATCGACTTTTATATCGGCAACTGGCATTACCCGACCTTCAATCTGGCGGACAGCTTTATCTGCGTCGGTGCCGCCATGATCGTGCTGGAAGGGTTCTTGCCAGCGAAGAAAAGCGTCAACAGCGAAGGTAAGTAATATGACGGCTCAGGTTAACGGCAACAGCGCAGTGCTGGTGCATTTTACGCTGAAACTGGCAGATGGAACGACGGCGGAATCCACCCAGGGCAACGGCAAACCAGCGCTGTTCCGCCTGGGCGATGGCAGCCTGTCTGCTCCGCTGGAACAGCAACTGATCGGTCTGCGGGCTGGGGACAAGTGTGCGTTTACCCTGCAACCGGAAGCCGCGTTCGGTGCGGAGAACCCGGATCTCATCCAGTTCTTCTCACGCCGCGACTTCAACGAAACCGGCGTACCGGATGTCGGCACCATCATGTTGTTTACCGCCATCGACGGCAGTGAAATGCCTGGAGTGGTGCGTGAAGTCGCTGAAGATTCGATCACCGTTGATTTCAACCATCCGTTGGCGGGGCATCCGGTGACCTTCGATATCGAAGTGCTGGAGATCGACCCGCAGCAGGAGGAAGCGCATGCAAATATTGCTGGCTAACCCGCGTGGCTTCTGCGCCGGGGTTGATCGTGCGATCAGCATCGTAGAGCGTGCGCTGGAGATTTATGGCGCGCCGATTTACGTCCGTCACGAAGTGGTACATAACCGCTACGTGGTCGAAAGCCTGCGTGAGCGCGGTGCGGTATTTATCGAAGAGATCTCGGAAGTGCCGGATGGCTCGATCCTGATCTTCTCTGCCCACGGTGTTTCACAGGCAGTTCGTGCCGAGGCCAAAGCCCGCGATCTGACCATGTTGTTCGATGCTACCTGTCCGTTGGTGACCAAGGTGCATATGGAAGTGGCCCGTGCCAGCCGTAAGGGCACCGAAGCGATCCTGATTGGCCACGCCGGGCATCCGGAAGTGGAAGGCACCATGGGTCAGTACAGTAACCCTCAGGGGGGCATGTACCTGGTTGAGTCGCCGGAAGATGTCTGGCAATTGCAGGTAAAGAACGAGCATAACCTGTGCTTTATGACCCAGACTACCTTATCGGTAGACGATACTTCCGACGTGATCGATGCGTTGCGTAAGCGCTTCCCGGACATTATCGGGCCGCGCAAGGACGATATCTGCTATGCCACCACCAACCGTCAGGAAGCGGTGCGCAGCTTGGCAGGTGATGCCGATGTGGTGCTGGTGGTGGGGTCGAAGAACTCCTCCAACTCCAACCGCCTGGCCGAGCTTGCCCAGCGTGTGGGGAAACCGGCCTATCTGATTGACTCGGCGGCGGACATTCAGGAATCCTGGTTGAAAGATGCGAGCAACATTGGCGTCACCGCTGGAGCCTCTGCGCCGGACGTGCTGGTTCAGGACGTCATCAGCCGCTTGAAAGCTTTGGGCGGCAAGGACGTGCATGAGCTCAGCGGCCGTGAAGAGAACATCGTGTTTGAAGTGCCGAAAGAACTGCGCATGGATATCAAGCAGATCGACTGATGGTTTTTCTTACCCCAGGCTTGAGTGTTGCTACGTAGGGGCGCTGCATGCTGCGCCCGTTAAGAGCCTGCAACATTACCACTTTGTCATCTATTTGAACGGGGAGCTTTCATGTTCCCCGTTTTGCATTTTAACTAGCTGTAATTAATGGTGTAACAGGTGGGAGCCATACAGAACGCCGACACGCCGTAAACCCGTCCCTGGGGGCTCGAATCGCGCATCCATGCGCTCAACGGTCGGCTAACCTTCTGCTTCGGGCTTTATGTGTCGCGATAATAACAGCCGCTATTTAACTTGCAGAAACCCCCTTTACGCCATTCATCGTAATGCATAAATAGTGCATGATTATGTAAAACCAGAAGGTTGACGCTAATCGGGTGATTGTTAATCAATTGACAGCGTTACTGATAACATACCGGGCATATCATAATTTTCTAATCCGTAAGCAAATCCTCTGGTAGTGATAGGGTAGGGAAGTTACCCTGAATCCATAGCCGAGGAGTGGCTTTTGACCATAAAAGAGAGCGAAGTATGACTGATTCACAAATCCGCATCGCGATTGCGGGTTCCGGTGGCCGCATGGGGCGCCAATTGATCCAGGCCGTGCAGCAGGCACAAGGTGTGGTATTGGGGGCTGCGTTGGAGCGCCCGGGTTCTAGCCTGGTTGGCACCGATGCCGGCGAACTGGCTGGCGTTGGTGCATTGGGCGTCACCGTCAGCGATAACCTGGAAAAGGTTGTCAGCGATTTCGATATCCTGATCGACTTCACCCGCCCGGAAGGCACCCTGGCCCATCTGGTGTTTTGCGTGGCCCACGGCAAAGCCATGGTGATCGGCACCACCGGTTTTGATGATGCAGGTAAAGCGGCGATCCAGGACGCGGCACAGCAGATTGGCATCGTGTTTGCCGCCAACTTTAGCGTGGGCGTCAACGTGGTGCTCAAGCTGCTGGAAAAAGCGGCCAAGGTCATGGGCGATTATACCGATATTGAAATTGTGGAAGCTCACCACCGCCACAAGGTAGATGCCCCTTCAGGAACGGCGTTAGCCATGGGCGAGGCGATTGCCGGTGCCTTGGGACGTGATTTGAAAGAGTGCGCGGTTTACGAGCGCGTGGGCTATACCGGCGAGCGCGATCCAAAGAGCATCGGCTTTGCCACCATTCGTGCCGGGGATATTGTGGGTGAACATACCGCCATGTTTGCCGATATTGGCGAGCGGGTAGAGATCACTCATAAAGCCTCAAGCCGGATGACGTTTGCCAATGGCGCGGTGCGTGCCGCATCCTGGATCTCAAACCAGCATAATGGGCTGTTTGATATGCGTGACGTGCTCGGTTTAGACCAGTTATAATTTTAATGAACACCATCGTGATGTGGTTGTGTTGATCATAATGATATGATAATCGGACAATAATTTTATTGTCCTTTTTTTTAACATCAAAAATGAAGCTTACGATTGATTTTAATTGTGTGGCTATTATTTTTATATGTTATCCGGTCTATTTCCTGTTTTTACTGCCATCTTTATTGCTCCCCGCATCGATTTTAGCTGTTTTAAGCCATTTTTTCTGTCACTGTGTCTCGCAACCGTTTACTCGGTCAAGTTTGCTGGTGTTTTTGTGCCTGTGACCCCCTTTAAACCCTGAGGGCAGCAAAAATAATGGAAAAAATGGCGCTTTATCTAGACAAGCGGGACGCTCATCATTAAAATGCGCCCAATTTGCCAAAAATTGGCCTTGAGGGCGGTTTTTGCATTGATTTAGGGCGTGAAGTCTGAATTAATATGCAAATATTGTGATTGATTATTCCTCGGAGGGTGTTTTGATTAAGTCAGCGCTATTGGTTCTGGAAGACGGAACCCAATTCCACGGTCGGGCCATCGGGGCAGAAGGTACGGCAGTGGGGGAAGTGGTCTTCAATACCTCGATGACCGGCTATCAAGAAATCCTCACTGATCCTTCCTACTCCCGCCAGATCGTTACTCTTACTTATCCTCATATCGGCAATGTCGGCACCAATGATTCCGACGCAGAATCCTCCGCTGTTCATGCTCAAGGCCTTGTCATCCGCGACCTGCCACTGATTGCCAGCAACTACCGCAACGAAATGGGCCTGGCCGATTACCTCAAGCGTCACAACATTGTGGCGATTGCCGATATCGATACCCGCAAGCTGACCCGCCTGCTGCGTGAGAAAGGCGCACAGAACGGCTGCATCATCGCGGGCGACCTCACCGATGCCGAGCTGGCGCTGCAAAAAGCCAAGGCTTTCCCTGGCCTGAAAGGCATGGATCTGGCGAAAGAGGTCACCACCAAAGAGGCTTACGCCTGGCAACAGGGGAGCTGGACGCTGGAAGGCGATTTGCCGGAGGCTAAACCTGCGGGCGAACTGCCTTACCATGTAGTGGCCTACGATTACGGCGCCAAGCGTAACATTCTGCGCATGCTGGTGGATCGCGGCTGCCGCCTCACCGTGGTGCCAGCGCAAACCCCTGCGGAAGACGTGCTGAAAATGAATCCGGACGGCATCTTCCTGTCCAACGGCCCTGGAGATCCGGAGCCATGCGATTACGCCATTACCGCCATCAAACGCTTCCTGGAAACCGATATCCCGGTATTTGGTATTTGCCTGGGCCACCAACTGTTGGCGCTGGCCAGCGGTGCCAAAACCATGAAGATGAAGCTTGGCCACCACGGCGGTAACCACCCGGTGAAGGATCTGGATAACAATACCGTGATGATCACCGCGCAGAACCATGGCTTTGCCGTAGATGAAAATAATCTGCCGAGCACGTTGCGCGTCACGCATAAATCCCTGTTCGACCACACGGTGCAGGGCATCCATCGTACCGATAAAGCCGCGTTCAGCTTCCAGGGCCACCCAGAAGCCAGCCCAGGCCCGCACGATGCCGCGCCGCTGTTCGATCACTTTATCGAACTGATTGAGACTTACCGTACCAACGCCAAATAATCAGGAGCCAGAAAAGCCATGCCAAAACGTACAGATATAAAAAGCATCCTGATCCTCGGCGCTGGCCCGATCGTTATCGGCCAGGCGTGTGAATTTGACTACTCTGGTGCCCAGGCGTGTAAGGCGCTGCGTGAAGAAGGTTACCGCGTCGTACTGGTCAACTCGAACCCGGCCACCATCATGACCGACCCGGAAATGGCCGATGCCACCTACATCGAGCCGATCCATTGGGAAGTGGTGCGTAAAATCATCGAGAAAGAGCGCCCGGATGCGGTGCTGCCAACCATGGGTGGGCAAACCGCGTTGAACTGTGCGTTGGAGCTGGAACGTCAGGGCGTACTGGCCGAGTTCGGCGTCACCATGATCGGCGCTACCGCCGATGCCATCGACAAAGCCGAAGACCGCCGCCGTTTCGATATCGCCATGAAGAAAATTGGCCTGGACACGGCGCGTTCCGGCATCGCCCATAATATGGAAGAAGCATTGGCGGTGGCTGCCGATGTGGGCTTCCCATGCATTATCCGCCCGTCATTTACCATGGGCGGCACCGGTGGCGGTATCGCCTATAACCGCGAAGAGTTCGAAGAGATCTGCGAGCGCGGTCTGGATCTGTCCCCGACCAAAGAGCTGCTGATTGACGAATCGCTGATCGGCTGGAAAGAGTACGAGATGGAGGTGGTGCGCGATAAGAATGACAACTGCATCATCGTCTGCTCGATCGAAAACATCGATGCGATGGGTATCCATACCGGTGACTCTATCACGGTGGCTCCAGCGCAAACGCTGACCGACAAAGAATACCAAATCATGCGTAACGCCTCGATGGCGGTGCTGCGTGAGATCGGGGTGGAAACCGGCGGCTCCAACGTGCAGTTCTCGGTGAACCCGAAAACCGGCCGCCTGATCGTGATTGAAATGAACCCACGCGTATCCCGTTCATCGGCGCTGGCCTCGAAAGCGACCGGCTTCCCGATTGCCAAGATCGCCGCCAAGCTGGCGGTGGGTTACACCCTCGATGAGCTGATGAATGACATCACCGGTGGCCGTACGCCAGCCTCCTTTGAACCGTCCATCGACTATGTCGTCACCAAGATCCCGCGCTTCAACTTCGAGAAGTTTGCCGGTGCCAACGATCGCCTGACCACCCAGATGAAGTCGGTCGGCGAAGTGATGGCGATTGGCCGCACTCAGCAGGAGTCATTGCAGAAAGCGCTGCGCGGCCTGGAAGTGGGCGCGACCGGGTTTGATCCGAAAGTGAGCCTGGACGATCCGGAAGCCTTGACCAAGATCCGCCGTGAGCTGAAGGATGCGGGTTCCGATCGCATCTGGTACATCGCCGATGCTTTCCGCGCCGGTCTGTCCGTCGATGGCGTGTTCAACCTGACTAACATCGACCGCTGGTTCCTGGTGCAGATTGAAGAGCTGGTGCGTCTGGAAGAGCAGGTTGCCGAAGCGGGCATCAACGGCCTGAACGCTGATTTCCTGCGCACGCTCAAGCGTAAAGGCTTTGCCGATGCGCGCCTGGCCAAGCTGGCTGGCGTGGCGGAAAGCGAAATCCGCAAGCTGCGCCACAGCTTCAACATGCACCCGGTCTACAAGCGTGTGGACACCTGTGCGGCAGAATTTGCGACCGACACCGCCTACATGTATTCCACCTATGAAGACGAGTGTGAATCCAACCCGACCAACGATCGCCCGAAAATCATGATCTTGGGCGGTGGCCCGAACCGTATCGGCCAGGGCATCGAGTTCGACTATTGCTGCGTACACGCCTCGTTGGCGCTGCGCGAAGACGGCTACGAGACCATCATGGTCAACTGTAACCCGGAAACCGTCTCTACCGACTACGACACCTCGGATCGCCTGTACTTCGAACCGGTGACGTTGGAAGATGTGCTGGAAATCGTGCGCATCGAGAAGCCAAAAGGCGTGATCGTGCAGTACGGCGGGCAAACCCCGTTGAAACTGGCGCGTGAGCTGGAAGCGGCAGGCGTGCCGATTATCGGCACCAGCCCGGATGCGATTGACCGTGCCGAAGACCGTGAACGTTTCCAGCAGGCGGTTAACCGCTTGGGCCTGAAGCAACCGGCCAACGCCACTGTGGCAACCATCGAACAGGCGGTTGAGAAAGCGGCCGGTATCGGTTATCCGCTGGTGGTGCGCCCATCCTACGTACTGGGTGGCCGTGCGATGGAGATCGTTTACGACGACATCGACCTGCGTCGTTACTTCCAGAACGCGGTTAGCGTGTCCAATGATGCGCCAGTGCTGCTGGACCGCTTCCTGGACGACGCGGTAGAAGTGGATGTGGATGCTATCTGTGACGGCGAGCGCGTGCTGATCGGTGGCATCATGGAGCATATCGAACAGGCTGGCGTCCACTCCGGTGACTCCGCTTGTTCACTGCCAGCCTACACGCTGAGCAAAGAGATCCAGGACGTGATGCGCCAGCAGGTAGAAAAACTGGCGTTTGAACTGCAGGTCCGTGGTCTGATGAACGTGCAGTTTGCGGTGAAGAACAACGAAGTCTACCTGATCGAAGTGAACCCACGCGCCGCACGTACCGTGCCGTTCGTTTCCAAGGCGACCGGCGTACCGCTGGCGAAAGTGGCGGCGCGCGTGATGGCCGGTAAATCGCTGGCCGAACAGGGCGTGACCGAAGAGGTTATCCCGCCGTACTACTCGGTCAAGGAAGTGGTGCTGCCGTTCAACAAATTCCCAGGCGTTGACCCGATCCTCGGGCCAGAAATGCGCTCGACCGGTGAAGTGATGGGCGTTGGCCGCACCTTCGCCGAAGCCTTCTCCAAGGCGATGTTAGGCAGTAACTCCGGCATGAAGAAAGGCCGTGCGCTGCTGTCGGTTCGCAGTGGGGACAAGGCTCGCGTAGTGGATTTGGCTGCCAGCTTGCTCAAGCAGGGCTTTGAACTGGATGCCACCCACGGCACCGCAGTGGTGCTGGGCGAAGCGGGGATTAACCCACGCCTGGTCAACAAGGTGCATGAAGGGCGTCCGCACATTCAGGACCGCATCAAGAACGGCGAGTACACCTACATCGTTAATACCACGGCGGGGCGTCAGGCGATTGAAGACTCCAAGCTGATCCGCCGCAGTGCGCTGCAGTATAAAGTGCACTACGACACCACGATGAACGGTGGCTTTGCTACCTCGATGGCGATGAAGGCAGATCCAACCGAGCAGGTGACTTCGGTACAGGAACTGCACGCACGTATCACCAAGTAAGTTAATAACTTGGCTACCACTGAGGCGCTGCTTTTGCAGCGCCTTTTTTATTGCTGGAGCAACCCAATAGTGATGATTTGCGGCTTGTGCTGATTTTATGGGGGTAGGTCATATTTTTGGGGTGACAAATTTGATATCCCATTATCTTTATCTACTTTTAATGATGATTACTGTTATTTTCTGTTGTAAAACGGACCTGTTCAATAAGGTGTCATCATGCTAAACAAACACGAGAACATCCTGCAGATCACCCATCTTAGCCGGGAAGGGATTGCTCAACTGGCTCCTTCATTCAACACGCTTCCCCACACCCAACATGCAGATGGCAAGTACCGCCTGCGGCGTTATTCTGTCATGCGTTTTCAGGATGGAAAGGTCGTAGAGACGGGCAAACATGAGTTTGTACAATCTGAGGATATCAACCGCTTTCAGGGCAATATTGTCCGCCAGTTCGAACCGCTCCTGACCACAACCTGGCAAAATGAGGGGATGCGTGAAATGTGTGGGGTCTTTGTTGAAAGCAATGCTCTACCGAACAACCAGGAAATAGAGATCCACCAAATCCGCATTACCACCACCTATGATGAAACTCAGGTGGCGCCGGAAGGCATCCATCGTGATGGTTTTGATCATATCGCGATAGTCGGTATCGACAGGCATAACATTGTCGGAGGGGATATCCTGCTCTATAACAGCAATCGCGAAGAGCCATTTTTCCGTAAGGTGTTGGAAAATGGTGAAGTTGCCATGATTGCTGATAGTAAGTTGTGGCATAACGCCTGCCCAATCCGTGCCGTCGAGACCGATAAAGAAGGGCATATGGATGTTTTTGTTCTGACAGCGAGGGTGGTATGACATTTACGCCTGAACAAAGCCGGGCGCAATTCAGCGCTCTGGATCAGCTGCATCAAGGAAAAAGCGTGGTGTTCTTTGATGGCCCTGGTGGCTCACAGGTTCCGCGCACGGTGTTAGACAAGATGGTCGATTATTTGGGTCACCATAATGCCAACCTGGGGGGACACTACTTTTCCAGCAAAGCCACTGAGCAAGTGATGTTACAAGCCAGAGAGTCTGTTCGGGCCTTCTTGAATGCCGGTTCGGCTGACAATATTGTCTTTGGCGCCAACATGACCTCACTGACTTTTCAACTGAGCCGCGCTATCAGCCGGGACTGGCAAGCGGGGGATGAGGTGATCGTCACCGCTCTGGATCACTATGCGAACGTTTCGAGCTGGCAACAGGCCGCTGCCGATAAACAGGTCGTTGTCCATCAGGCTCCAGTTAACGCTCAGGATTGTACGTTAGACGTCGATAAACTTTGTGCGCTCATTAACGCCAAAACCCGGTTGGTGGCTGTCACCTATGCGTCAAATACCACAGGCTCGATCGTGGATATAAAGCGTATCGTTGAGGCGGCGCACCAGGTTGGCGCTTTGGTGTATGTAGATGCTGTGCACTATGCCCCACACCGCCTTATTGATGTTCAGGCGCTGGGTTGCGACATACTCCTGTGTTCCGCGTATAAATTTTTTGGCCCACACGTCGGGATTGCCTATCTGGCTGCGCCGTGGTTGCAAACGTTACGTCCTTACAAGGTCGAGCCGGCCACCGATCTTGGCCCTGGGCGTTTTGAGACGGGGACTCAGAGTTTTGAGGGACTCGCGGGGGTGACTGCTGCGATCGAATACCTGGCTCAGTGGGGAGAAGCGGGCGCGCCATTGCGGCAGCGCTTGCAAGACAGCTTTAGCCAACTCAGCCAACATGAAGAAGCGCTCAGCGCTTATTTCCTGGATAAACTACGGCAAGTCAAAGGTGCGCGTTTGTACGGTATCGATCGGCCCGATGCCAACAGCCGGACCCCGACTTTCGCCGTGACGTTTGCGCACGTGCTGCCTGAATCGGTTGCTAGAGCGCTGGGCGAGCACAATATTTGTGTCGGCAACGGGCATTTTTATGCGCTGGGGCTTATCCGCCAACTGGGTCTGGAGCAACGTGGTGGTGTTGTGCGGATCGGATTGATGCATTACAACACCCGCCAGGAAATTGACCGCTTGTTTGAGATTATCAACACGTTGAGTCAATCATGACCATAAGCCGGTGATGCCATATTGCCCCCATATCCTGATGAACAGGGGATGGGGGCATCGTGGGCCAGCCGCTACAGGCCACGGCGATTTACTGCGGTGTGAAGTGGCAGCCATATTTTGCCGTGCACAACACCTTCACCTGTAACGAACCGGCCTTGATCGCCGCCGGGGAAGCCTATCGCCAGCGGCTGGTGCAGTATCTGATGGAACACAGCGAGCCAGCAACAGAGCAGGAGCCTTCTCCAAGGCGATGCTGGGCAGTAACTCCGGCATGAAGAAAGGCCGTACGCTGCTGTCGGTGCGCGGTGGGGATAAGGCTCGCGTAGTGGATTTAGCTGCCAGCCTGCTCAAGCAGGGCTTTGAGCTGGATGCGACTCACGGCACCGCCGTGGTGCTGGGCGAAGCGGGGATTAACCCACGCCGGCCCGCCTTGGATGGTCCAGGGCGGGTATTTTTGCGGCTATTTGAACAGCTGTGCCATAAAGCTCATCTCGTCCTCTTCCATTTCCTGCTCACGCTTTGCCAGATGCTGCTTCAACACTTTCAGAGAAGTCAGCTCTTCCAGCGCCTCACTTTCTTCAGCCAGCAATGCTTTGAGTTCATTGGCATGACGGATCAGTTTTTTATCCAGTGCTTGAGGCGTTTTGGCATCGCCAAATTTCGACCACAGCAGTGCGGTCATAGGATCGCTCCCATACTCTTTTTGGCGATAATCGAACTTCAGGGTAATCACCTGCTCGGCAAGTAGCCGATTGACTTCTGGCAGATCCTTCTCTTCGAAGCCGCCGTTGGGATCAATATGTTGTTGATACAGATTGATGATGGTCCAGATATCGTGGTTTTGCTTGGCCTGCGCCAGTTGCACCATCAAATGATGTTTTTCTTGCTTGATGGTTTCATCCATTTCGCGGTCAGGATGAAATACCTTAGCGAGCTGTTTATACATGCGGTTGGCTGCCGAAGCGCTGAACAGGGTGGTGATTTCTTGTTGCCTTTGCTCTCTGGCAGCAAGCGCTTCTTCTTCAATCTCGTCAATGAAAGGGTCTCTGTCATCTGCAAATTCTTCGTCTTCATTGGCGGCCGAATTGGCGAACGCTTCCTCGGTTTTGGCTTTGAATTTATGCGGCTCACGGACTAAATCCCGCAGCTCCTCGTCTGAGATATCCTGCACAAAGGGAAGCTGACTCTCTAACATGCTACGCATAAGCTGGAGTTCGTCTTCATCCAGATCTTTATCGTTCACCATTGTGGCACAGGCGTTGAGGTATTTTTCCCGGAGTGGCTGGATATCCAGATGATCCGCGAACGGGTATTCCTCCAGGTACATCAAATCTTCGCCGATCCAGTTGAGGAGATTGTCGCGTTGCAAGGCTGAGAGTGATTTTTTATCGACAAAAGAAAGTAACCGCTCGGCCTTTTGATAAACGGCATCGACAAATTGTTTTTCCAAAGGCAACTGTTCTTGCTGGAAACGGGTGACCAGTTCTGTCTGCTGTCGGTGTAAGGTATCCAGCCGTAAATGCTGTTGCTTAATTGCCTGACAGTGGAAATTGAACTGTTGGCGCGGGTTTTTCGGCCCCTGCTTTTTGGCGGCGTTTTTTTTAACGGATTTCCCTTTGGCCATAATCGTTTCCTCCTAATGTTGAGTTGGTCACATGATAGCAAGGTTGTTTTCGCGATTTCCATCAGCCAATTTGTATAGGCCCGATAAAAATTTCCGCTATTAATCCCTGCGTAAAGCGTCAAGATATATGCTTGATAGACCACACAGCACGGTGAGAACCGCATGATCCTGATTATTTACGCCCATCCCTATCCCCGGCATTCCCATGCCAATCACTGTTTACTACAGGCGGTAAAAGACATTGCCGGCGTGGAGGTCCGTGCGCTGTACGAACTGTATCCGGATTTTAATATCGATATCGATGCCGAGCAGAGGGCGCTGGAACGGGCCGATATGGTGGTTTTACAGCATCCGATGCAGTGGTACAGCCTGCCGCCGCTGCTGAAACTGTGGATCGACAAAGTGCTGGAGCATGGCTGGGCCTATGGCCACGAGGGCAACGCCCTGGTAGGGAAAGACTGCCTGTGGGCGGTCACTAGTGGCGGAGATGAGCAGCATTTCGTTTTGGGCGATTACCCCAACTTTGCCGCGCTGGGCCAGCCGCTACAGGCCACGGCGATTTACTGCGGTATGAAGTGGCAGCCATATTTTGCCGTGCACAACACCTTCACCTGTAACGAACCGGCCTTGATCGCCGCCGGGGAAGCCTATCGCCAGCGGCTGGTGCAGTATCTGATGGAACACAGCGAGCAAGCAGTAGAGCAGGAGTCCGTGAATGGATAATCACTCGATGATGATTGAAGGGCTGATCTATCTGGGATCGGCCGGGCTGTTGGTGCCGATTGCCGTACGCCTGGGGTTGGGATCGGTACTCGGTTACCTGATTGCGGGTTGCGTCATTGGCCCTTGGGGGCTGAAACTGGTTTCGGATCCGGAGTCGATACTGACCTTTGCCGAAATCGGCGTGGTATTGATGTTGTTTATCATCGGGCTGGAACTGGATCCCCGGCGGTTGTGGACTCTGCGGGCAGCGGTATTTGGCGGGGGGAGCATCCAGATGGTGGGATGCGGCCTGGTGCTGAGCGCCTTCTGCTATTTCCTCGGCCTGAATTGGCAGGTCGCCTTGCTGATTGGCTTGACGTTGGCACTTTCCTCCACCGCAATTGCCATGCAGGCGATGAGTGAGCGTAACCTGACGCCTTCGCCGATTGGCCGCAGCTCGTTTGCGGTGCTGTTGTTCCAGGATATTGCCGCTATTCCTTTGGTGGCGATGATCCCACTGCTAGCCAGTAGCGGTGCGGCTACCACGCTGGGAGCCTTCGTGTTTTCTGCCGCCAAGGTGGTGGGAGCACTGGCGGTCGTGGTGCTGTTGGGGCGCTATGTGACCCGACCCTTGCTGCACTTTGTGGCGCGTTCCGGCATGCGTGAAGTCTTCAGCGCCGTGGCGCTGTTCCTGGTGTTTGGTTTTGGCATTCTGTTGGAAATGGCCGGGTTGTCGATGGCGATGGGGGCTTTTCTGGCTGGCGTGTTGCTGGCCAGTTCCGAATACCGCCATGCGCTGGAAAGCGATATTCAGCCATTTAAAGGCCTGCTGCTTGGGTTGTTCTTTATCGGCGTGGGGATGTCGATCGACTTTGGCACGCTGTTCCATCACCCGTTGCTGATTGCCTCGCTGCTGCTGGGCTTTATGCTGCTGAAGGCGGCGTTGCTGTGGCTGGTTGCGCCAATGCTTGGGGTACCCAAGCGTCAGCGCGGGCTGTTCGCCATTTTGCTGGGGCAGGGCAGTGAGTTTGCCTTTGTGATCTTTGGTGCGGCGCAGATGGCGGGCGTGTTACCACTCGAATGGGCTAAATCGCTGACGTTGGCCGTTGCACTTTCGATGGCCGCCACGCCGCTGCTGCTGGTGGTTGCCGCTCGTCTGGCCAAGAATGCCCCGCAGGACGAACGCCCGGCAGACGTGATCGACGAAGAGAACGCCAGCGTGATCATCGCCGGTTTTGGCCGTTTCGGCCAGATCGCGGGCCGTATGTTGCTGGCCAACGGCGTGCATACCGTAGTACTGGATCACGATCCGGACCACATCGAAACGCTGCGCAAATTTGGCACCAAGGTGTTCTATGGTGATGCGACGCGGGCCGATCTGTTGGAAGCGGCAGGAGCGGAACATGCCAAAATCCTGATTAACGCCATCGACGACGTGGAGGCGAACCTGCAACTGACGGCGCTGGTCAAACGCCATTTCCCACACCTGAAAGTGGTGGCGCGTGCCCGCGATGTGGACCACTGGTATCAACTGCGCCAGTTGGGGGTGGAAAAACCTGCGCGGGAAACCTTTGAAAGCTCGTTACTGATCGGCAGAGAAACCCTCGAGCTGCTGGGGCTGGACGCCTACGAAGCCCGTGAAAAAGCGGATACCTTCCGGCGGTATAACGTGAAGATGCTGGAAGATACGTTGGAGAACTACGAAGATACCGAGTTCCGCATCGCCAGCATGCAGCGGGCCAAAGAGATGCTTTCGTCCGCTATCGAGCAGGATCAGACGCGGTTGTCGCGGGTGCCGCAAACCGGTTGGCGCGGCAGTATTGATGGCAAAGCGCCGGAGGAAGAGGTGGTGGAAGCGAAAGGGTAATTGCCTGACGAGGGTTACCCCTCGCCGGTTTTTCAGCTCAGCGCGACTTTGATGCCCAAGGCGATTAACATCCCGCCCAACAGCTTATCGACCACCTTCTGGGTTTTCTCCAGCCCACGGCGCACCGGCCCGCTTTGGATTAAAAACACCAGCACCGGCCACCAAACGGCGGAAAGGCCGAAAATAATCCCGGCATACCACAGCTTTTCACCCAGGCCGGAGTTGATTTGCAATACCTGGGTAAACACCGCGAGGAAGAACAGCGTGGCTTTCGGGTTGAGCAGATTGCACAGGTAACCTTGTACAAAGGCGCTTTTCAGGCTGACCTGTTGTTGCGGCAGGCTGCTGACGTTCATCTTGCTGCCCCCGCGTGACAACAGGGCTTGAATGCCGACCCAAATCAGGTACACCGCACCGGCGTATTTCAGCACGTTGAACAACCACGGCGTGGTGGTGATCACTACCGCCAGACCCGCGACACAGTAAGACATATGAGTTGCCACGCCGCAGATCACGCCGAACGCAGTCATCATTGCTGCCAGGCGCGGATAGCGCGCCGCGTTTTTAATCACCAGAAAAAAGTCTGGCCCGGGGGAAAGCATGCCGAGCGTGGCAATACCGGCGACAAACAATGAGGTTTCAAGCATGAGCGAGTCTCTGAAAAAGGCCTAATTCTGCTGATAATAACGCCACTCCTCCTGACGTGCATCAACCTATTACACTAATCTCTGGTTATATGATGGGTCTTCATTAAGAGGAAGTGACTGAGCAACATGAAAAAGGAATTAACCGCAGAGATACCCGGTGTAAACCAGCAACAGCGTGAAATCACCCGTCTGTGTATTCAGTGTGCGTTGCTGCTGCTACAGCACGGGGCGGAAAGCATGGTGGTGGAACAACTCTCGACTCGCTTGGGCCTGGCGCTTGGCATGGATAGTGTAGAAAGCTCCATCTCGGCCAACGCGGTGGTGCTGACCACCATCAGCAATGATGCCTGCCTGACCACCACACGGAAGAACGTCGATCGCGGGATCAACATGCAAATGGTGACTGAGGTGCAGCACATTGTGATCCTGGCGGAACACCATTTGGCCGATGTCCATGACGTGGCTCGGCGTTTTGAAAAGATCCGTCCGCTGCGCTATCCGCGGTGGCTGGTGGTGCTGATGGTGGGGTTGTCCTGTGGCTGTTTCAGCATGCTCAACGGCGGCGGGCCAGATGCTTTTGCGGTCACCTTTATGGCCAGCGGCCTGGCGATGTTTGTGCGCCAGATGTTGACCGCTCGCCATATGAATCCGCTGATCAACTTTTGCCTGACGGCCTTTGTTGCCACGTCGGTCTCCGGCCTGCTGTTACGCGTGCCGTTTTTCCATCAAACCTCCAGCGTGGCGATGGCGGCCAGCGTGCTGTTGCTGGTGCCCGGTTTCCCGCTGATCAACGCGGTAGCCGATATGTTTAAAGGCCACGTGAATACCGGCCTGGCCCGTTGGGCGATGGCCAGTTTGCTGACGTTGGCAACCTGCATCGGCGTGGTGATGGCGATGTCGCTGTGGGATTTACGGGGGTGGTCATGAGCCTGCTGTGGGCGCTGTTACAGGACATGCTGTTGGCGGCGGTACCCGCGCTCGGCTTTGCCATGGTGTTCAATGTGCCGGTGCGAGCGCTGCGCTACTGTGCCCTGCTCGGGGCGCTGGGGCACGGTTCACGAATGCTGATGATGCATTTCGGCATGAATATCGAGTGGGGCTCGTTCCTGGCCGCTATCCTGATCGGTATCATCGGTATTTACTGGTCACGCTGGCTGCTGGCGCATCCCAAGGTGTTTACCGTTGCGGCGGTGATCCCGATGTTCCCCGGTATTTCAGCCTATACCGCAATGATCAGCGTGGTGGAGATTTCACATTTGGGCTACAGCGAAGCCCTGATGTCGGTGATGATCTCCAACTTCCTCAAAGCCTGTTTTATCGTGGGAGCCTTGTCGATCGGCCTGTCGGTACCGGGTCTGTGGCTGTATCGTAAACGTCCCGGCGTTTAGGGATTTTTCTAAGGATCTGGGATTATTGGAGTTTATCTTCAGAGCCGTCCGATATATGACTATCGCTCGATTCGTCTATCGACGGTGGCCGGGGCTTTACGTATAGTGTGAACAATTTTGCTGCCTATACAGGGTTAAACAATGATTATCAGCCTGATTGCTGCTTTGGCGGCGGATCGTGTTATTGGTATGGAAAATGCCATGCCGTGGCACCTGCCGGAGGATTTGGCGTGGTTTAAACGTAACACGTTAAATAAACCGGTGATTATGGGCCGCAAGACCTTTGAGTCGATTGGCCGCCCCTTGCCGGGCCGCCATAATATCGTGTTAAGCAGCCAGCCGGGTAAAGAACCTGGCGTGACTTGGGTGACTTCGCTGGAGGAGGCCTTGGCTGCGGCTGGCGAGGTGGAAGAAGTGATGGTGATGGGCGGTGGCAGCATTTATAGCCAGTTCCTGCCACGGGCTTCCCGTATGTATCTGACCCATATCGATGCCGAAGTGGGCGGAGATACCTACTTCCCCGATTACGAGCCAGACGAATGGGAAACCTCTTTCAGTGCCTTCCACGATGCGGACGCGCTGAACTCGCACGGTTACTGTTTTGAGATTTTGGAACGTCGCTAAGGCGGGCTAGTTATCAAATGGGCACCCTTGGGTGCCCATTGTCGTTTTAAGAAGCGGCCAACGTATCCGCGCCGTCTATCGCATCACGGCGGTTGCTTGGCTGGGTAAAGTAGCGCTTGTCTTCCCAACGTAGCAGGGTCAAATCCCCGCCCCAACAGCAGCCGGTATCCAGACCGATGATCCCTTCCGGCGTGCCTCTGCCTTCCAGTGATGCCCAGTGGCCGAAGATGATGCTGTACTCGGGATCGACCAGGCGCGGCAGATCAAACCAGGGTTTCAGCGGAGCGGGAGCGGTGCCCGGCGCATCTTTGCAGATCATGTCCAACTGGCCGTTAGGGAAGCAATAGCGCATGCGGGTCAACGCATTGGTGCTAAAGCGCAGGCGTGCCAGCCCACTCAGTTCCGGGCTCCAGTTGTTGGGCATATCGCCGTACATCGCATCCAGGAACAAGGGATAGCTGTCGCTGCTGAGCACTGCTTCCACTTCACGGGCACACATCTGGGCGGTCTCGATATCCCACTGTGGGGTAATGCCAGCGTGGCCCATAATCAGTTTGCGTTCATCATCCACCTGCAGCACCGGTTGGCGACGCAGCCAGTTGATCAACTCGTCAGCATCAGGCGCTTCGAGTAATGGGGTAATGCGGTCTTTGGGTTTGTTACGGCTGATACCGGCGTACACCGCCAGTAGGTGCAGGTCGTGGTTACCCAAAACCATGCGCAATGCCGGGCCGAGAGAACGAAGGTAGCGCAGCACTTCGAGCGAGCCGGGGCCTCGGGCGACCAGGTCGCCAGTCAGCCACAGTTGGTCTTGCAGGGGATCGAAATTAACCTGAGCTAATAGCGACTGCAGTTCATCGAAACAGCCATGAACGTCGCCGATAAGATATGTCGACATATTAGTGGATCAGCGTTGGGATGGCTAAACGGAACACCGGAATAGCGGTACGGAATGGCTGACCCTGTTGATCAACCATTTCATAATGGCCTTCCATGGTGCCCAGCGGCGTTTCGAGTATCGCACCGCTGGTATATTGGAACTCGCTGCCGGGCTGGATAATGGGCTGTTCACCGATCACTCCCTCGCCCTGAACCTCGGTTTGGCGACCGTTACTGTTGGTGATCAGCCAGTAACGGCCCAGCAGTTGCACGTCAAAGCGCCCCAGATTACGGATGGTAACGGTATAAGCGAAGACGTAACGTTCTTCCTCAGGTATCGATTGTGATTCCACATACACACTCTGTACCTGCACACATACACGGGGCGAATCAATCATGACAACGGCTCCTTATTGCTGCTGCGCCTGCTGTTGTGAAAGCCAGTTTGCCAGCTTACAGTACTGCGCTACAGAAATATTCTCTGCTCTGAGCGTCGGATCGACGCCGAGTTCCGTCAACTGTTCCGGGGTGAAAAGATCGCCCAGGCTGTTGCGGATGGTTTTTCTGCGTTGGTTAAACGCCTGGGTGGTCACGCGGCTGAGCATACGCACATCGCCGACAATATTGGGCATCACCAGATGCGGTACCAGGCGAACCACGGCAGAATCGACTTTAGGCGGCGGTGCGAACGCAGTCGGTGGCACTTCCAACACGGGAATAACGTTGCAGTAATACTGCGCCATCACGGTCAAGCGCCCGTATGCCTTACTGTTTGGGCCGGCAACCAGACGGTTGACTACCTCTTTTTGCAGCATAAAGTGCATGTCGCGGATAGCTGAAGTATAGCTGAAAAGGTGGAACATCAGCGGCGTTGAGATGTTATACGGCAGGTTGCCGAACACGCGCAACGATTGGCCTTCCACGGCTGCCAACTCGGCGAAGTTCACCGTCATGGCATCTTGCTGATGAATGGTCAGCTTGTCTTTCAACTGTGGGTGATTGGCCAGGCGGGCTGCCAGATCGCGGTCAAGTTCAATCACCGTCATGCGATCCATACGCGCGCCAACCGGCTCGGTCAAGGCTCCCAGGCCTGGGCCGATTTCGACCACCGCTTCGCCCGGCTGTGGGTGAATGGCCGAGACAATGCTATCGATGACAAACTGATCGGTTAAAAAGTTCTGTCCAAAACGTTTGCGGGCAAAGTGCCCTTGGTGGACTCTATTATTCATTGCTGTTAATTATCATTTTAATGGCGAGAGCCAAGGCCGTTTTGAAGCTGCCTGCATCGGCAGTGCCGCTGCCAGCCAGTTCCAACGCGGTACCATGGTCGACCGAGGTACGGATAAAAGGCAAACCGAGGGTGATATTCACCGCCCGACCAAACCCCTGGTATTTTAGTACAGGCAAGCCCTGATCGTGATACATCGCCAGCACCGCATCTGCATGTTGCAGATATTTTGGCTGGAACAGCGTATCCGCCGGGAGCGGGCCAATCAGCTGGATGCCGCGGCTACGCAGCACCTCCAAAGCCGGAATAATCACATCCAGCTCTTCACGCCCCATGTGGCCACCTTCCCCGCATGCGGGTTTAGCCCACAGACGTAGATCAGTGGCTGTGGGATGCCAAACTGGTTTTTCAGATCCCGATCGAGAATGGTGATCACTTCGAACAGGCTCTGTTGGGTGATGGCGCCCGGGACTGCCAGTAACGGCAGATGGGTCGTTGCCAGAGCGACGCGTAGCTCCTCGGTAGCCAGCATCATCACCACGCGTTCACAATGGCTGCGATCGGCAAAGAACTCGGTGTGGCCGGTAAAGGCGACGCCAGCGTCGTTGATGATGCTTTTGTTGACCGGGCCAGTGACCAGCGCGGCGAACTCACCGTTCAGGCAACCGTCACAGGCTCGTGCCAGAGTCTCTACCACATAGGCACTGTTAGCGACGTTAAGTTCGCCAGCGACCACGGCCGCCGGGGCTGCAACGGGCAATACGGTTAATGTTCCGGCACGCTGTGGCTGTGCAGGTTGGCCTGGCTGGTAGTCGCGCAGCGTGAGCGGTAACGCCAACTGGTGGGCGCGCTCAAGCAACAAGGCCGGATCGGCGCACACCACCAGCTCAACAGGCCAATCCTGTTGTGCCAGTACGGTGACCAAGTCCGGCCCAACCCCGGCAGGCTCGCCGGGGGTTATGACGATACGGTTATTGTGGTGCATTGCTTCCATCGAGGATCTTCACGTAAGCAGCGGCACGTTGTTCCTGCATCCAGGTTTGCGCTTCTTCGGCAAACTTGCGGTTAAACAGCATGCGGTAGGCACGATCTTTCTGCGCCGCATCGGTTTTATCCACCTGGCGGGTATCCAGCAACTGGATCAGGTGCCAGCCAAAGGAAGAGTGTACCGGCTCGCTGACCTGACCTTTTTGCAGCTTCAGCAGCGCATCGCGGAAGGCTGGATCGTACATGTCTGGTGAAGCCCAACCCAGATCGCCGCCCTGGAGGGCAGAGCCTGGATCTTGTGACAGCTGTTTAGCCTCGTCTTCAAACTTCGCTTTGCCGCTCTTGATGGCCGCAGACACTTCTTGCAGCTTGGCACGTGCCTGATCGTCGGTCATCACCACTGAAGGTTTCAGCAGGATATGGCGGGCATGCACTTCGGTCACGGAAATCGACTGGGTACCGCCACGGATATCGTTGACCTTCAGGATATGGAAGCCGACGCCGGAGCGGATCGGGCCAACCACGTCGCCTTTTTTGGCGCTGGACAGACGTTCTGCGAACAGCGTTGGCATTTCCTGCAGTTTACCCCAACCCATCTGGCCGCCTTTCAGCGCCTGTGAGTCGGCGGAGTAGGTGATCGCCAGCTTGCCGAAATCGGCACCGCCGGTCGCTTCACCCACTAGGCGTTTCGCCAGCGCTTCGGCTTCATCAACCTGCTTCTGCGATGGGTTTTCTGGCAGCGGGATCAGGATGTGGCTGATGTTGATATCGGTTTCACCGCCGTTCTGCGCGCCGACCTGTTTGGCCAACGCGTCAACTTCCTGTGGCAGGATGGTGACACGGCGACGCACTTCGTTGTTACGCACTTCCGAGGTCAGCATTTCCTTGCGGATCTGCGCACGGTAAGTGTTGTAGTTCAGACCTTCATACGCCAAGCGGCTACGCAGCTGATCCAGGCTCATCTTGTTCTGGGCGGCGATATTGCCGATCGCCTTGTCCAGGTCGGCATCGCTGACGGTGATCCCCATTTTTTGCGCCATCTGCAGCAGGATGTTATCCATAATCAGACGTTCAATAATCTGGTGACGCAACGTATTGTCGTCTGGCAATTGCTGGCCAGCCTGCTGTGCGTTGAGTTTCACCGATTGCATCAGGCCGTTCACGTCGCTCTCGAGTACTACGCCGTTATCGACGACGGCGGCGACTTTATCCATTTGTTGCGGTGCTGCGAACGCGGTATTGGCACAAACCACCAATCCGAGAAGAAGCGTTCTCCAGTTCTTCATACATTTCCCGTTATCTGTTTCCGCAAATGCGGGTGAAAGTTGTTTTTTTTCAATTCGTTAATCAATATCAGAATGCGCGTTGGTAAGGCAGAATACCCGAACGCAGCATTTCATTGGTGCCAAGGCTGTGATCGCTGCTCAAACCACGCAGTTCGACGTTGAATGAAACTTTGTTATCGTACTTGCTGACCTGATTGCCGTAGTCCCAATCGGTGATCTTGCGCTCATAACCTACGTTAATCGCCCAGCAGCAGGTGTTATAGCGCAGGCCGACCAACTGGTTAGCGGTTTGTTTCGCACGGGTATCGTAGTAATACGCCCCGACCACTGCCCAACGATCGGCAATCGGCCAACTGGCTACCAGACCGACCTGTGAAATACCGTCCTGATAGCCCGGGTTGCTGATATCCGGCAGGGTTGCCGAAATATATTCCGGGCTGGCATAACGGTAGTTCAACTGCACCATACGATTCTGATCCTGACGATATTCCACTACCGCGTCGCCTAACGCGAAGCTGTCAAGACGGGTGTCATATTGCACACCACCGCGCAGGCCCCAGCGATCGTCAATCTTCCAATAGGTGTCACCAGCCCAGACGACGCTGCCGGTATCATCGCTATTATCAAAGTTGCTACTTTGATCCCCGGTCCGCGAGCGGCTGAGGTAGTAGATTTGACCTACGGAAACGTTAAAACGTTCAACCAGTGCGTCATCATAAATACGCGAGGTGACACCGGCTGCCACACGGTTCTGCGAGGCGATGCGATCCAGGCCGCTGTAGGAGCGGTCGCGGAACAGGCCCGAGTAGTCGGTTTGCAGCAGGGTTGAGTCATAAGTATAGATATCGCTTTGATCGCGATAAGGCACGTACAGGTACTGCATACGTGGCTCGATGGTTTGGGTATAACCTTCTGACCAATCCATTGGGCGATCGAACACCACTTTGCCATCGGTCTTGAATTGCGGCAGTACGCGGTTTACCGAATCTTCCAGGTCGGGAACCGGGCTCCCCGGGTTACGGCTGGCATAGTCAGCGGCAAAACCGTTCGGGATGGTCTGCTGGAAATGCGTCGCCATCAGTTTGGCTTCGGTATTCAGGCTGCCCCAACTGTTGACCAGCGGCAGATTGATCGCCGGTTCAATATGCCAACGGGTGGCTTCCGGGTTATTCGGGTTGACGCTGGTAAAGTTGGCAACCTGGGCGTAGGTGTGGAAATCAAACGGACCGATATCCGATTTATAGTAGTTGAGATCTAACTGCGGCTGTGCACGGTAGGCGTTCTGGTTACCTGCACCGCTGAAGATCTGGAACTGCTTGGAGGCCAGCGTGGCATCCCAGTTCTCATCGGCATAACCGACGCTGAATTTCTGCGTGGCGTAGCCATCGGTGGTGGAACCGTATTTGGAATCCAGATCGGTGAAGTAATAAGGATCGCTGACCTTGGTGTAGTCGACGTTGAAACGCCACACCTGATTCATTACGCCGTTATGGCCCCAGTAGAACAGCCAGCGCTTGCTGTCGTCGACATCACCGTGATCTTTTTCGTACTCCCTATCGCTTGGCAGCCAGTCAAAGGCCATAGTGCCCAGACCCGGTTGCAACAGATAACGGAATTCGTTCTGCCACTGCAGACCACGATTCGTCATGTAGTGCGGGGTGATGGTGGCATCAAAGTTTGGCGCAATGTTCCAGTAATACGGCAGCATGAACTCGAAGCCGTTATTACTGCCATATTTGGCATTGGGGATCAGGAAGCCGGAGCGGCGCTTATTGCCCACCGGCAGCTGCAAATAGGGGCTGTAGAACACTGGCACCTTGCCAATCTTGAAGCGGGCGTTCCACACTTCGGCCACTTCTTCTTCGCGATCGTGGATCACTTCGGAGCCCACTACGCTCCAGCTGTCATCGCCAGGCAGGCAAGAGGTGAAGGTACCGTTTTCCAGGATGGTGTAGCGGTTTTGACCGCGCATCTTCATCTTGTCGGCGTCACCACGCCCTTGGCGGCCCACCATCTGATAGTCGCCCTGATAGACGTCGGTATCTTTAGTGTTCAGGTTTGACCAGGCTTTAGGGCCTTTCAGTTTGATCTGATTATCCGCGTAGTTCACGTCACCGGTGGCGGTAACGGTACGGATGGGATCCGGCTGCCCGTCTTTTTGCGTCTGCTTCAGCTCAACCTGCTTCGCCGTCAGGGTGCTGTTGCCCTGTTCGACGTTGACGTTGCCGGTGAACAGCGCGTTGTTCGGATAGTTGGCTTGTGAATCATCAGAAATGATGGTGACCGGCAGACTGTTGGGGTCGCCGCTGATCACGGGTTTATCATAAACAGGCACACCGAGCATACATTGCTCGGCCAGATCTGCCAGCGCGTGCTGACTATATATCGCCGTCCAAATTAACGTGGCCAGCAGTGTTGGGAAACTTTTTTTCATACGCGGTTTTGGTGTTCCGTCATCAGAGGCGTCATGTCCGGCAAACGGTCAGAGACTATATCACTCATCAGCGTTGCGCTAGTGTTAAATCCTGCCGTTCGATTGCGTCGTCGTTAGGCGCAGAGATAAATGACAGGTATGATAATCGAATTCTTGGAAAAAATCGCCTTAACCCTTGCGCGTACCGATGGGGATACACGGCTTATTACGGTTTGATAGTTGGGGAGTATATGCAGTATTGGGGAAAACTGCTCGGAGTGATTGTCGCCATTTGGGCTGGCGGCGGATTCTGGGGTGTCGTGCTGGGGTTGATCGTTGGCCATATGATCGATACCGCACGTAATAACAAGCGCAGCCGGGGCTTCTTTACCGATCAGCAAACGCGGCAGACGTTATTTTTCCGCACTACCTTTCAGGTTATGGGGCATCTGACCAAATCGAAAGGGAGGGTGACTGAAGCCGATATCCAGATAGCCAGCCTGTTTATGGATCGCCTGCAACTGCATGGCGAGGCCCGTACCGCGGCGCAGCAGGCGTTCCGCGAAGGCAAGCACAGCCAGTTTCCGCTGCGTGAAACCTTGCAGCAGTTACGCAGCATCTGTTTTGGTCGCTTTGACCTGATTCGGATGTTTCTGGAAATTCAGATCCAGGCCGCGTTTGCCGACGGCTCGCTGCATCCGAATGAACGCCAGGTGCTGTATGTGATCGCCGAAGAGTTGGGGATCTCCCGCGCTCAGTTCGATCAGTTCCTCAGCATGATTGAAGGCGGGCGTCAGTTTGGCGGCGGCAGTTGGCAGGGGCAGCAAGGGGGATACTCCCAGGGCGGCTACCAGCAGGCGCAACGTGGCCCGACGCTGGAAGATGCCTGCAAGGTGCTGGGCGTGAGCAGCAGCGACGATGCCACCACCATCAAGCGCGCCTACCGTAAGCTGATGGGCGAGCATCACCCGGATAAGCTGGTTGCCAAGGGATTACCGCCGGAAATGATGGAGATGGCGAAACAGAAAGCGCAGGAGATCCAGGCAGCCTACGACCTGATCAAACGCGAGAAGGGTTTTAAATAAAAGCAGGGGCGCCGCATGCGGCGCCCCTGGAAATTCAGAAATCCGGTTCTACGCGAAAATGCATCGGTGTCTGGAACGCGGGATGGGTGATGCGCAGCTCTTGTGCGTGCAGTTGCAGGCGCGGTGCCATCGCCTTGGCCTCTGGCGGGGCGTAGAAGCCATCGCCGAGAATGGGGTGACCCAATGCCAGCATATGTACACGCAATTGGTGTGAGCGGCCGGTGATGGGTAGCAGCTTGACCCGCGTGCTGCCATCCGCATCCCGGGAAAGCACCACATATTCGGTCTGCGCGGCCTTGCCGGTTTCGAAACAGACTTTCTGCAAGGGCCGGTTCGGCCAGTCGCAAATCAGCGGTAAATCTACCAACCCTTCATCCTGTGCCATATGCCCCCATACGCGGGCGATGTAGCATTTTTTCGGCTCGCGTTCGCGGAACTGGCGTTTTAGCTCACGCTCGGCGGCCTTGTTCAGTGCCACCACGATCACCCCGCTGGTAGCCATATCCAGGCGATGCACGGATTCCGCCGCAGGAAAGTCTGCCTGGATGCGCGTCATCAGGCTGTCCTTGTTCTCCGGGGCACGGCCAGGCACGGAAAGCAGCCCGCTAGGTTTGTTGACCACGATGATGTGCTCATCCTGATACAGCACGTGCATCGGATCTTGCGGGGGATTGTAAGGTTCCATGTTAGCTCCGCTGAGAAGGGCAAACCGGGGAGCCTTGGCTCCCCGTTAAGTGGATCACTGGTGCGTCACCACGACCAGGCGAATAGCATCCAGCCGCCATCCCGCTTCGTTGAGGTTAATCAGCACCTGCTTGCGGTTGAACTCCAGCGCTTCGACTTCGTCATCACGGATATTCGGGTTAACCGCTTTCAGGGCTTCCAGACGTGCCAGCTCGGTGCTCAGCTTGTCATCGGCCTCTTGCTTGGCCTGTTCGATCAGGGCGCGCGCCTGTTCTTCCACCAGGCTTTCTGCCTGTTGCAGCATCACGTGCACTTCTTGCTGCACCGCGTTGACCAGCTTGCTGGACGTGTGGCGATTGACCGCGTTCAACTGACGGTTAAAGCTTTCAAACTCGACCTGTGCCGCCAGGTTGGTTCCCTTGCGATCCATCAACATGCGGATCGGCGTTGGCGGCAGGAAGCGGGTCAACTGGAGGTGTTTAGGAGCCTGGGCCTCAACCACATACACCAGTTCGACCAGCAGGGTGCCCACCGGCAGTGCCTTGTTTTTCAACAGGGAAACCGCACAGCTCCCGGTGTCGCCGGAGAGGATAAGATCCAGCCCGTTGCGGATAATCGGGTGTTCCCAACTGACAAACTGGGCATCTTCACGCGACAGCGCCTGCTCGCGATCGAACGTCACAGTGCAGCCATCCTGCGGCAGCCCCGGGAAGTCCGGTACCAGCATATGGTCGGATGGGGTCAGGACGATCAGGTTGTCGCTACGGTCTTCCTGGTTGATGCCGACGATATCGAACAGGTTGAGCGCAAAGCTCACCAGGTTAACGTCGTTGTCCTGTGCCGCAATGGCTTCCGCCAGCGCCTGCGCTTTGTCACCGCCGTTGGAGTGCATTTCCAGCAGACGGTCACGGCCCTGTTCCAGTTGCGTTTTCAACTGTTTGTGCTGCTGGTTACAGGCATGGATAAACTCGTCCAGGCCTTCCTGCTCGGTAGGGGCAGCCAGGTAACCAATCAGTTGCTCGTAGCAGCTGTCATAAATCGGCCGGCCGGTTGGGCAGGTGTGCTCGAAGGCATCCAGCCCTTCATGGAACCAGCGGCCCAGCACGGCCTGAGCGGTGTTTTCCAGGTAAGGCACCATGATCTGGATGTCGTGCATCTGGCCAATACGATCCAGACGGCCAATACGCTGTTCCAGCAGATCCGGGTTGAACGGCAGATCGAACATCACCATCTGGCTGGCAAACTGGAAGTTACGCCCTTCCGAACCGATTTCGGAGCACAGCAGTACCTGCGCGCCTTCTTCCTGTGAAGCGAAGTAGGCGGCGGCGCGATCGCGTTCGATAATGCTCAGCCCTTCGTGGAATACGGCGGCACGGATCGCTTCGCGCTCACGCAGCACCTGCTCCAGTTGCAGAGCGGTCGCGGCCTGGGCGCAAATCACCAATACTTTCTCATGACGGTTGGCGACCAGATAATCCAGCAGCCACTCAACGCGCGGATCGAAGTTCCACCAGGTTGCATTCTCCCCTTCGAACTCCTGATAAATCTGTTCTGGGTAGAGCATGTCGCGGGCGCGGGCTTCGACGGTTTTCTTGGCACTCATGATGCCGGACACCTTGATCGCCGTCTGATATTGCGTTGGCAACGGCAGTTTGATCTGGTGCAGGTGGCGGCGTGGGAAGCCTTTTACGCCGTTACGGGTATTACGGAACAGCACGCGGCTGGTACCGTGGCGATCCATCAGCATGGTGACCAGTTCCTGGCGCGCCTGTTCGCTGTTGTCGGTATCGCTGTTGGCCGCTTTCAGCAGGGGTTCAATGTCCTGCTCGTCGATCAGCTCACCCAGCAGGTTCAGCTTGTCATCCGCCAGACGCTCGCCGCTCAGCAGCAGCGTCACCGCATCGGCTACCGGACGGTATTTCTGCTGATCGGTGACAAACTCCTGGTAGTCATGGAAACGGCTGGGATCCAGCAGGCGCAAGCGGGCAAAGTGGCTTTGCTGGCCAAGCTGCTCCGGGGTTGCCGTCAATAACAGTACGCCCGGGATGTGTTCCGCCAACTGTTCAATCACCTGATATTCACGGCTCGGCGCGTCTTCGCTCCAGGCGAGGTGGTGAGCTTCGTCTACCACCAGCAGATCCCAGTGGGCATCGGCCAACTGCTCAAGGCGCTGTTTGTTGCGACGCACGAAATCCAGCGAGCAGATCACCAACTGTTCGGTTTCGAACGGGTTACTGCTGTCGAGCATCGCTTCGGAATAGCGGCTATCGTCAAACAGTGAGAAATAGAGGTTGAAGCGACGCATCATTTCAACCAGCCACTGGTGTTGCAGGGTTTCCGGCACCACGATCAGCACGCGTTCGGCGCGGCCAGCCAGCAGTTGCTGATGAATAATCATCCCGGCTTCGATGGTTTTACCCAGGCCCACTTCATCGGCCAACAGAACGCGCGGCGCATGGCGCTGGCCGACTTCGTAGGCGATATGTAATTGGTGCGGGATCAGGCTGGCGCGCATACCACGCAGGCCAGCGAACGGCAGGCGATACTGTTCGCTCTGGTATTTGCGGGCGCGGAAACGCAGCGCAAAGCGATCCATGCGGTCAATCTGACCGGCAAACAGGCGGTCTTGCGGTTTACTGAAGGTCAGCTTACTGTCCAGCAGCACCTCACGCATAGCGACGCCGCTTTCCTGGGTGTCCAGACGCGTGCCGATATAGGTCAACAGGCCGTTATCCTCTTTGACTTCCTCCACCTGCAACTGCCAGCC
Organism: Serratia sp. 3ACOL1; assembly: GCF_003668775.1. Taxonomy (NCBI): domain Bacteria; kingdom Pseudomonadati; phylum Pseudomonadota; class Gammaproteobacteria; order Enterobacterales; family Yersiniaceae; genus Serratia; species Serratia sp. 3ACOL1. The sequence continues at coordinate 5,370,328 of NZ_CP033055.1, forward strand.
TTCGTGGTTGCTGATGGTGTCGCCCGGGTTAAACATCACGCGGGTGATTGGCGAGTCGTTTCTGGCATAGAGGCGGTTTTCACCGGTTGCGGGGAAAAGCAGGGTGACCATGCGCACGTCCAGTGCGACCACGGTTCCCAGTCCCAATTCGCTTTCCGTATCGCTGATCCAGCGTTGACCAAGTGTAAAAGGCATAGTTTGTCGGCTCGATTCTTATTAAGTAAGTCTTGCTACCCGGCAGATAAGCCCAGGGTAACCTGTTTCAACTGCTTGCTATTCCCGGCATCTTGCCTGCCACCGCGTTGTTACCGGTTGGCGAGCTTTATTTTCATTTAGCGGGTAATAGCCTGTTACGCCAGACGTCTGGTGACGGCATGGCGACAACGATGTTGTGAATAGTGGTTCAGAATTTGGGAAGGGCGCTATGGTAATGGAAGGCGGCGCATTCGTCACCTGTAAAACCCGATGATTTTTTCTTCCCAAATGCCGACTAACACCAGTAAAAAGAAAGGGTTTCCCCATGGGGTGGTATTACCCCCTGCTTTGACCGCTCAGAACAGGCCTATCTGCCTGGTTACCAACGCCGAAAAATCGTCGTACAGGAAGGGAAGTATAGCGTCTGCCACCGGTTGCAGCTGGCGTTCGAGATAATGATCGTAATCGATCGCAGATTGCCGGGTTTCCAGCGGCTCTGGCCCGGCTAGCGTCATTACATAGCTGATCCAGCCACCGTTCTGATATTGCAGCGGCCGCCCCTGTTGACGATTATAGTCATCGGCCAGCCGGGCTGCTCGGGCGTGTGGCGGGACATTGCGTTGATAGTCGTCCAGCTTGCGCCGCAGGCGTTTGCGGTAGACCAGCCGGTCGTCAAATTCGCCGTTCAGCGTTTTGGCCACGTAATCGCGCACAAAGTCCTGATAGGGCTGGCGCTTGAAGATGCGTTGATAGAGCTGCTGCTGAAACTGCTGTGCCAGTGGGGTCCAGTCGGTGCGTACCGTTTCCAATCCTTTATACACCATCTCTTCACTGCCGTCCGGTTTGCTGATCAACCCGGCGTAGCGTTTTTTGCTGCCCTGTTCGGCACCGCGAATGGTGGGCATTAAAAAGCGGGAATAGTGGGTTTCAAACTCCAGCTCCAGCGCATTTTCCAGCCCATATTGCTGTTGCAGATACTGCTGCCACCATTGATTGACATGATCGAGCAGCTCGCGGCCAATCTCGGCGGCCTGCTGTTCACTGTGGGCCTTTTTCAGCCAGACAAAGGTCGAGTCCGTATCGCCGTAGATCACCTGGTAACCTTTAGCTTCGATCAACTCCCGCGTCTGGCGCATGATCTCGTGGCCGCGCAGGGTGATCGACGAGGCCAATCTGGGATCGAAGAAGCGACAGCCGCTCGATCCCAGCACGCCGTAGAACGCATTCATGATGATCTTGAGCGCCTGCGATAGCGGTTTGTTATTGTGGCGTTTGGCCGCTTCGCGCCCCTGCCAGATTTGGCGAACAATCTCGGGAAGGCAGTGTTTGGTGCGGGAAAAGCGAGCCTGGCGAAAACCCGGCACCGAGTGTTCATCATCCGGGTGCTGCATACCTTCTACCAGCCCAACGGGATCGATCAGGAAGGTGCGGATGATCGACGGATACAGGCTTTTGTAATCCAGTACCAGCACCGAATCATACAGACCGGGCTGTGAATCCATCACAAAGCCGCCGGGGCTGTGTTCTTCCGGCAACTCCCCAAGGTTAGGAGCCACATAGCCCTGACGATGCATGCGCGGGATATAAAGGTGGTTGAAGGCCGCTACCGAACCGCCGCTGCGATCGGCCGCCAAGCCGGTCACGGTGGCGCGCTCGAGCAGGAAGGTCAACAGTTCGGTTTTGGCGAAAATGCGCGTCACCAGCTCGCAGTCTTTTAGGTTATAGCGGGCCAGGGCGGGTTTATCTTCGGCAAAACGGCGGTCTATTTCTGCCATCCGCTGGTAAGGGTTGTCGATTGATTTTCCTTCCCCAAGTAGCGTTTGCGCCACATATTCCAGGCTGAAGGACGGGAAGTTCCAGGTGGCCGATTTCAGCGCCTCGATACCGTCGATAATCAATCGTCCGGAGGCCGAGGCGAAGAAGTGGTTTTGCTTAAAGCCGTGCTCGCGCCATTCCAACAGGTTACCGCCACGGCCAAAGCGCAGGGGGATCTGATAACGCTCGGCGTGTTTCTGCAGCACCCGCAGATCGAACTGCACCAGGTTCCAGCCAATGATAGCGTCTGGATCGTGCTGCTCCAGCCATTGGTTCAGGCGTTCCAGCAGCTGTGGGCGGCTGTTGCAGTATTCCAGCTCGAAATCCAGCGCTTCAGTGCCGCCGTTGGCCGGGCCGAGCATATACACTTGGCGTTGGCCACAGCCTTCCAGCGCGATGGAGTAAAGCTCGCCATGGGCGGTGGTTTCGATATCCAGTGATACCAGCTTTAACGTGGGGCGGTAGTCTGGGGCAGGCTTCATCTGGCCGTTGAGCCACAGGCCATGACCGTCGGGTTGGCCGTTGAACCACACCGGGGCGGTGATAAAGCGCTCCATCAGATAGCGTTCCGGCGGGCGGATATCAGCCTCAAACACGTTGACGCCGCCCTCTTTGAGCAGCTTTTCCAGCTTGATCAACTGACGATGCTGGCGGCAATAAAGGCCCATCACCGGACGGGAGTGGAAATCCTGCAGCGGCAAGGGTTTCAGCTCGACATGACGCTCTTCACGCAGCAGCAACTCTGCCCGCTGACGCTGTTCGGCGGGAATGAATGCCACGGAGGTCTGTGGGGCCAGCCGTAGCCGCTGTGGCCCGCTATCGGTTGCCAGCCAGAACTCAACTTCGGTCCCGGCGGGTGTATCACGCCAATGGCGAGTGAGTAAGAAACCCTGTTGTAGAGATGTCACTAGTTCCTGAGCATCGATGATCTATAGATGTTTATAGTATGGGTTTTTATACAGTAATTGTCTATTATTGGCCGGATTGGCTAAATCTACATACAATTCAACGATTGACTCCCCCTGGCCCGCGCCGGACAATCCTTCGCCCATACGTTTAGCTTACCAACAGAGGTTTAATGGAAGCCTATTTACAGCAGTTGATCACCCAGTCATTGGCTTTCACCCTGGTGGTGGTCATGTTGGTGGCGTTCCTGGAGTCGCTGGCGTTGGTCGGTTTGTTATTGCCGGGCACGGTGATGATGGCCAGCATTGGCGCACTGATCGGCAGCGGACAGGTGGATTTTTATATGGCCTGGGGGGCGGGCATTGTCGGTTGTCTGCTGGGGGATTGGATCTCCTACTTTATCGGCCGGGCTTTCAAGGGGCCGCTGCACCGTTGGTCGTTCCTGAAAAAGAACAAGGCGATGCTGGATAAAACCGAGCATGCGCTGCATCAGCACAGTATCGTTACGATTTTGATCGGCCGTTTTGTTGGCCCGACGCGCCCGCTGGTGCCGATGGTAGCTGGCATGCTCGATCTGCCTCCCTACAAATTTGCCCTGCCGAATATCATCGGTTGCCTGACCTGGCCACCGGTCTATTTCTTTCCCGGCATTCTGGCGGGAGTCGCGATCGATATTCCTGCTAGCGCCAACAGCGCGTTGTTCAAATGGCTGTTGTTTGGCGTGGTGGTACTGTTGTGGCTGGCAGCTTGGCTGAGTTGGCGCTGGTGGCGTGAAGGAAAGCGCAGTGCCGATAAGCTTACACGCTGGCTAACGCCGAAGCGGCTGCGGTTGGCCTGTATTGCTAGCTGGGTAGGGGCGCTGGTGTGTTTCTATTATATGCATCAGCAGGCGTTGATGCCGGTATATCGACACCTGCTGTGGAAAGTGCTGGCGGGCTGACGCTAAAATTTGGGCATAAAAAAACCGACTGGTGAGGTCGGTTTTTTTATTTCCCGGTGTCGAGTGGGTAACTCTGACCGGTTGAAGCCGCATTCATCTAACAGGATCAATTTTATCTTTGATCCCCTCTAATGTCAAAAGCTCAGAAATCGGATATCTAGTATGTCGTGCCTTGGGCTGATTAAGATATAATCAGCGGGTTAGCTCTGTTGCTGTCTTTACTTCGGTGTGCGCATGTACATATTCAAGCCCTGGTCGGGTGTACGGGTGGTGCCGTTATCCGATGCTCTGGCCGGAGTGAAGCCGCATTCATCTAACAACTGAGTGCTGCGCTGTGACAGGCAATGTAAGGGTAAGCGGCGGTGGCTCACTCCATGTTATGGAGAAAACGGGTGATTGATATTGATAAGGCAATCATCGTTCTTGGGGCGCTGATCGCGTTACTGGAACTGATCCGTTATGTGCTTCAGTTACTGAACTGATAACGGAAACGTAGCTAAGGCCGGGGGTTAACCACTTCCCGGCCTTTAACATTCAGCCGCGAAAGCTTACTGGAAGAAAGCCTCCAACTGCTCAAACACCCGCATATCTTCGTTATGGCGTTTCACCTGTAATACATCCTCCAGCTTTTCAACCTGGCTGATCATCTGCACCAGGCGCTGATCGTCGGCTACCAATAGCCAAATGCGGCTCTGGGTCCCATCTTTCAGCGGCATACACAAAATACCTTCCACGTTAAAGGCACGGCGGGCAAACAGGCCGCAAACGTGGGTCATTACGCCCGGATGGTTCCGTACCGCCAACTCCAGGATCACCTGTGGATTCTTTTGTAGTGATTGCATGGCTTATTCTCCAATCATTTCGATGTTGGCGGCACCTGGTGGCACCATTGGGTAGACTTTTTCGTTGATATCAATCAGCGCGTGGATCAGGCAAGGGCCAGGGCGTTGGATCGCTGCCAGCAGCGCAGCCTGTGGATCTGCCTCGGCATTCAAATCGCAGGTGTCCAGGCCAAAACCGGCGGCAATCTTCAGGAAATCGGTACGCTTTGGATAGGTGGCGGCAAAGATATGCTGTTGATAGAACAGCGTCTGCTGCTGGTGTACCAATCCCAAGGCCTGGTTGTTCATCAGGATGATTTTCACATCCAGATTATGCTCAACGGCGGTCGCCATCTCCTGAATATTCATCATCAGGCTGCCGTCACCGGAGAAACACAGTACCTTGCGCTGAGGCTCTGCCAGTGCAGCACCAATCGCAGCAGGTAAACCAAAGCCCATGGTACCCAAACCGCCGGAGGTCAGCCACTGGCGCGGGCGGCTCAGCGGATAAGCCTGGGCTACCCACATCTGATGCTGGCCTACATCGGTGGTGATAATGGCGCTTTCGTCCACGCAGCGTGCTGCGGCTTTAACCAGCCCGTAATGGCTCAATGGATCTGCCACGTTTGGCATGTTGATCGGGAATTCACGCTTCAGATCGTTAACGGTGTTCATCCATTCGGTACGCGGCTGTGCTTCGATCATCGGTAACAGCTGTTGCAGCACCTGGCCGACGTCGGCATGGATGGCAATATTGGCTTGTTTAACCTTGCCCAATTCGGCACGGTCGATATCCACGTGGATAATTTTGGCGTTCGGGCAGAATTGCTCGGTTTTACCTATTGCCCGGTCGTCGAAGCGGGCGCCCAGCACGATCAGCAGATCGGCTTCTTGCAGGATAAAGTTGGTGCTGCGTGCTGCATGCATCCCCAACATGCCTAATGACAACGGGTGTTCTACTGGCATTGCGCCCAATGCCATCAGCGTCATGGTGGTTGGCAGGTTGGAGCGCTCGGCCATTTCCAGCGCCGGTTTATGGGCTTCAGCGCAGATAATGCCGCCGCCCAGATACAGAATAGGGCGCTTGGCCTGATTGATCATGGCCGCGGCCTGTTCGACCTGCTTGTTATCAAAGGCCGGTGGGGCGTCTGGTACGGCCATTGGCGGTAACAAATCCCACTCAATTTCGGCGGTTTGCACGTCTTTCGGGATGTCGATCCACACCGGACCTGGGCGGCCGGATTCGGCAATGCGGAACGCGTCGCAGATCACCTGCGGCAGATCGCTGATATCACGGACCAGGTGGTTGTATTTGGTGATGGGGATGGAAATACCGTAGGTATCCACTTCCTGGAAGGCATCGGTGCCGATCATCGAGGAAGATACCTGGCCGGTGATGCACACCAATGGGATCGAATCGAGTTTGGCGTCGGCAATGGCGGTCACCAGATTGGTGGCTCCCGGGCCGCTGGAAGCGATACAGACCGCCGCCTTGCCGTTGGTACGTGCCATGCCCTGCGCCATAAAACCGGCCCCTTGCTCGTGGCGGGCCAGAACGTGCTGGATGACGGTGCTTTGGCTCAGAGCATCGTACAGCGGCAGCGCTGCGCCACCGGGAATGCCTGCAATAGTGGTGATACCCTGACGCTCCAGCAGATGCACGATCAGCTGTGCGCCGGTAATACGTTGGCCTTGGTGTGGCGTGCCCGAAGTTGCCATGTGCCTATCCTTTTCTCTGGGCCGGTTAGCTTTTCTGGGCAGGGGGACTAAAACAAGAAACCCCGCCCGGTTTGCGCCGGCGGGGTTTGGGAATCGCGTTGATTCGGACCCTACGGCGCGTTGCCGACGACCACCACCACACGCACGACGACCACCGCGGCTGGTAGCGCGGTTGTTAGTAGGGTCGAGGTCAGCGAGGATGCGATCACAGGGAGCCTTATCATCAGTAGTAAAAAACAGAATTTTATAAAACCACAGGTGCAAAATTCGCACAACAGGTTTATTGGTTCAGCATAAAAAACGCGTGGTAGATCACGGTTTAACCGGAATACCCAACACCTTGGCTTCCGGTGCGCTACCGCTTACCAATGCCTGCGTCGGGCCGTCGTAATAAATCCGGCCATCCACGACCAGCAAGGTACGCGGCGCGATGCGGGCGGCATCCTCCAGATTGTGTGAAACCATCAGCAGCGTGAGTTGGCGCTGGTCGCAGACGTTTTGCAGCAGTTGCAGCATCTCACTGCGCAATGCCGGATCGAGTGCAGAGAAAGGCTCGTCGAGCAGTAGGATCGGCTGCTGGCGGATCAGGCAACGCGCCAAGGCTGCCCGTTGCCGTTGCCCGCCGGAAAGCTGTGACGGCAGGCGCTGCAGATGCCCCTCCAATCCGACCTGTTGGGCAATCTGTGCCAGTTGTTCCTGCTGTGCGGCGGTTAGGCGCAGCCCAGGATCCAGCCCCAGGCCGACGTTTTGCCTGACCGTCAGGTGGGCAAACAGGTTGTTTTCCTGAAACAGCATCGACACCGGGCGTTTGGCTGGCGGCGAAGCGGTATGATCGCTACCGTTGAGCCACAGTTTGCCGCTGGCCGCCGGTAGAAAACCGGCGATCAGGCTGAGCAAGGTACTTTTGCCTGCGCCGCTAGGGCCCAGCACCGCAACGTGTTCTCCCGGCTGAATGCGCAGGTCAAAACGCATCGGCAGGTGTTCGTACAGATAGGTCAGTTTTTCAAGCGTCAGCATGGCGGCCCGGTAAACGTTCAATCAGGGTAAACAGCAGGAAACAGAGCAGCAGTAGCAGCAGGGCGGTCACGGCCCCGTCGTTGCTGCGATATGCGCCAATCTGCTGATAGAGATAAAAAGGCAGAGTACGGAACTGCTCGTTGCCGAACAGTGCTACCACGCCGAAATCGCCAATCGACAGCACACAGGCAAAGGCCAAAGCCTGCGCCAGTGGGCGTTGCAAAGCTTTCAGCTCGATCCAGCGTAGCCGCTGCCAGCCGTGGATATCCAGCGACAAGCATAGCGGATTATAACGCTCGGCCAGATCGCGCATCGGATTTTCCAGCACTTTCAGCGCGTAGGGTATCGCCATCAACGCATTGGTGAGGATCACCAGCGCATAAGGCGACTGCGGCAGCCCAGTGGTATCGCTCAGCAACAGGAAGAAACCGGTAGCCAGCACAATACCCGGCATCGCCAGGATCACCATGCCGCTCAGTTCCAGCGTTTGGCCCCAGGCGGCCCGTTGCCGCAGCTTCAGTTCACGGCTGCTCCATAGCAGCATCATGGTCAATACCACGCACAAAACACCTGCACCGAGTGCGATGCGCAGCGAGGTGAACAGGGCCTGCCAGAGAATTGGCTGTTGCAGCACGGTGATCAGCGTTTGGTTGGCACCGTCGATGATCACCGCCAGCAACGGAGGCAACAGCAACAATAGCGCTGCAGCAATGAATAGCGTATCGCTAATACGCCGCCCCAGGCTGTCCTGCGGATCGCGCCAGCGCTGGGCGTGGGTATGGCCAACCGGCAGCGCCTGGCTCAAACGCTGGCTGAGTACTACCAGCCCCAGGCAGCAAGCCAGTTGGATCAGCGCCAGCAGCGCAGCGCGGCTGAGATCGTAGTCGTAACTCAAGGCCTGATAGATCGCCAGCTCTATGGTGGTGGCCTGTGGCCCCCCGCCCAACGACAGCACGGTTGCAAAGCTGGCAAAACACAGCATAAACACCAGTGCGCCGCTGGGCAGGATCTGGCGGCGTAACGCAGGCCATTCCACAAAGCGGAACTGCTGCCAGCCGTTCATCCCCAGCTGTGCGGCCAGTTGTCGCTGCTCGGTGGGAATGTTCTCCAGCGCCTGTAGCAGCAGGCGGGTGGCCAGAGGCATATTAAAGAACAGATGTGCCAGCAGAATACCTTGCAGGCCATAAGGCGAAAAACTGTAGTTCACGCCCAGCCAACCACACAGCGTTGCCAGCCAGCCTTGCCTGCCGTAGACGCTCAACATACCAAACACCGCCACCAGCACCGGCAGCACCAGCGTCATGGCGCACAGGCGCAGCAGCAGGTTGCGGCCAGGGAAGCGCCGCCGGTACAGTGCCCTGGCCAACCAGATGGCAGGCACCACCGAGATTACGGCGGAGAGTAGCGCCTGCCAAAAGGTAAAGCGCACCACGTGCCACAGGTAGCTGTCTTGCCACAGGCTGCGCCAATCGCTCTCGGGCGCATGACGCCACAGCGAGCCCATGGCCGCCAACGCGATCAACAGGATCAGACCGGCGGCTATCAGCCCCGGCCATAACCAGTGGGGGATCAGTGGCTGACGGCGGTTTGCCATGCTCGGATCCAGTTACCACGCTGTTGTGCCACTTCCTCGGCGCTGAATTGCAATGCCGTTTGCGGCACGGTCATCTGTTCGAAACCGGCGGGCAGTTCCGTCTTGATCACCGGGTACATCCAGTTGCCAGTGGGAATGGTGTTCTGGAAGGCCGGGGAGACCATAAACTGCATGAAGCGTTCGGCCAGTTCTGGCTGTTTGCTGGCCTTTAGCTTGCCAGCGACTTCGATTTGCAGGTAGTGGCCTTCAGTGAAGTTGGCCGCCGCATAGAGGTCTTTCTTCTCTTCGATCAGATGGTAGGCGGGGGAGGTGGTGTAGCTCAGTACCATGTCGCCTTCCCCTTTCAGGAACAGGCCGTAGGCTTCACTCCAGCCTTTGGTCACGGTGACGGTTTTCTTCGCCAACTGTTGCCAGGCAAGCGGTGCCTCGTCGCCATACACTTTCTGCATCCAGAGCAGCAGGCCAAGGCCAGGAGTGCTGGTGCGTGGATCCTGATAGATGATCTTCAGGGGGCGATCGCTGCTCACCAACTCTTTCAGGCTGGTCGGCGGGTTCTTCAGTTTGTCTTTGTTGTAGACGAAAGCAAAGTAGCCATAGTCGTAGGGAACGAAGGTCTGGTTGTGCCAACCACCGGGAACCGTGAGCTTGCTAGTATCAACTTGGCTGGCGGAGAACAGATCGGTTTGCTGCGCGGCTTGCAGCAGGTTGTTGTCCAGGCCCAAAATCACGTCGGCGCCGCTGTTCTTGCCTTCCATTCTCAGGCGATTGAGTAACGACACGCCGTCTTCCAGCGCCACGAATTTCAATTCGCAGTCACATTCGGCCTCAAAGGCTTTTTTTATCGCCGGGCCTGGGCCCCAGTCGGCAGCGAAAGAGTCGTAGGTATAGACCGTCAGCGTTGGCTTGGCCAGGACGGGCATCGCCGCTAGCAGTAATAAACAGGGCAGGTATTTTTTGACCACTTTGCACTCCTAATAATAAAGGGGCAAAGGTATCTGAGGACTGGGTTAACAAGGGTTAACGCGCCATGCTCAAATCCCTCCGCCGGTATTGACCGGATCAGGTTCGACGGGTGTGCTCTCAGCGGAAAACCGTTGGCCAAAAATTGGCGGGTTCTCCGCACCCCGTTGAGTCGGCGCTATTGTAGAGGCTTAGCGGCGTGGGTGAAAGGCGATTATGCTTCCGGCGGCGCAAACCAGGCAGATTTAAAATCGAACCAGCCAAGGGTATTCATCCGAACCCCACGCATGCTGCGTTGACCATGCAGTTGCAGCCAGTGGTGGAATAACGGATGCAACTGATGGCTGCTGACCAGGCGCTGGCAAAACTCGGCCATGGACAGGCTGTTTTCCCGCCACTGAGCGGCATCCTGCGCGATATCCTCCGTCAGACAGTGTTGGATCAACGGTAGTTCATACAACGTGGCAAACAGAGAAAACTCCAGCGGCAGGGTGAAGTTGGCGCTGCCTAACCACAGATCGCTTTGGGCCTTGCCCTTATGCCAGGCTTCATAATCCACGACCTGCACATTGAGTTTGATGTCCTGTTCAGCCAGTAGAGAGGCGATAGCCTGCTTGATCGCATGGAACTCGGAGTGTTCGCTGTAGAAGGTCAGAGTCAATTCGGTTAAGCCTGCAGGCTTGGGTTGCTGCCCCAATACGCGGTTATGCAACCAGCGCGGGAGAATGCCATAGGCCGGAGCCCAGTAACGCTGGTAGAGTGGCCCGGCGTGGCTCAGCAGCGCGATCGGGTTGATCAGTTCGCTTAGCCAACTGCGGATTTCCGGATCGGCCGCCAGTGCCGAACGCTGGTCGAACAGCAGAAAATAACAACCTTCCTCCAGGCGACTTTCCAGCTCGTTCCTACCGGTGTCATCTCCCTGCAACTGGACGCCGGAGTGCGCCAGCTCTTCGGTGATTTCCGGTAATACCCAGATGTTGACCTCATCGATCAGAGCACGATAGCCAAAGTAGTCGTCAAAGGCATGGATTTTCATCTGGCTTTGGTTGTTGTGTATCACGCGATAGGGGCCGGTGCCGATCGGATGGCGAGCAAAGTCCGGCAAGCTCTGCCATTCGCGCGGCAGGATCATTGCATGTACGCTACTCAGCAGCCAGGGCAGCCAGTAGTCCGGCGTGTGCAGATGCACATCGATGACATAGGGCGTAGGTGAGTCGATCCTGTCAATATGTGAGAATAGCGGCTGTGGGATCAGGCGGTTAAGCGAATGGATCACATCTTCCATTTCCAGCTCACGGCCATGGTGAAAATGGATCGCCGGACGTAGATAAAAGCGCCAGTGCAAAGGGGTGATCGTTTGCCAATGATGCGAAAGGTCCGGATCCAGTTCCCCGTTTTCCTCGTTTACTCGCGTCAGGCCGTTGAAAATCTGTCTTGCCAGGTGGGTTTCTGAACGGCGCAGTGCCGAGCCGGGCAACAGGTTGTAAAGCTGACGATAGTAAAGCACGCGCAGGATATGTTTCCCCTGGCGGAAGCTGCGCCCCAGCTGGGAAAGCAGCATTTGGCGCACCACGTCTTTATCGCCCACCAGTTGGACCAGTTGGTCGATGCGATCCTGTTCCAGCAGTTCCTCGGCGCGTTGTTGTTGCAGTGCCAATCCGGTGTAATGAAAGCTGAGCTGCGAACGCTTACCCCGGCCGGATTCGGCCTGCCAGGTCAGCCAGCCCTCGTGCTGCATGGCTCCCAGTAGCGAACGAACATGGCGGCGGGAACAACTGAGCACCTCCGCCAACTCTTGCAGTGTGGTTTCGGTGGTTTGGCCATGGCAGCGTTGCCACAGGCGGATGAACTGTTGTTGCAGGCGTGAGGTGGACATAAAAGAGGAACTCTCTGGCATCAAGTCGTCAATTTATCTTTCCCTATATTACGCCGATAATGAGGGCAGTTGAATCAGCGGAGGGATAACAAATGACGGTTCTGTTAACTAAACAGTTTTATCAGCGTTATTTCACCGCGATCCGCCGCCAGCAGGCAGATTGGCTGCGGGTGGTACCTGAACAGGCGCGGCTGGAGATGCTGGCCCACTTGACCCAGTGGGACATCGCCACGCTGAGCGACAAGCAATACCGTGAGCGTATCTGACGTTCACCGCAAAAGTGTTTCTGAGTAATGGTGCTTTTCACCAGCCAGTGGGGTAACACCCACTGGCATTTTTATCTGCCGTCTTTACTTCCTTCGGCAATTTTCCTTCTGTAGCATAGCCTTCTTTATTTCTGGATAGGGATATCGCCATGAGTTTCAGACGCTGGTTGCCGCGCCGTTTTAATCCCGTTTTTGCCGCCTTCCTGCTGATAGCCTTCCTGACCGGCATTGCCGGAGCGCTGCAAGCTCCCACGCTGAGCCTGTTTTTGACCACCGAGGTAAAGGTGCGCCCGCTATGGGTGGGTATGTTCTATACCGTGAATGCCATCGCCGGGATTGCCGTCAGCTTCCTGTTGGCCAAGCGCTCGGATACCCGTGGGGATCGGCGCAAGCTGATCTTGGTGTGCTGTGCCATGGCGGTGGGCAATAGCCTGTTGTTTGCGTTCAACCGTGATTATCTGACCTTGATCACTGCTGGTGTATTGCTGGCCGCGATTGCCAATACTGCCATGCCGCAGATTTTTGCCCTGGCGCGTGAGTATGCGGACAGCTCGGCACGTGAAGTAGTGATGTTCAGTTCGGTGATGCGCGCTCAGCTTTCACTGGCCTGGGTGATCGGCCCGCCGCTGTCGTTTATGTTGGCACTGAACTACGGCTTTACCGTGATGTTTATAATTGCGGCGGGGATTTTTGTCGTCAGCGTGCTGCTGGTGTGGCTGATATTGCCTTCGGTGCCCCGTGCCAACGTTGAGATCAGCGTAGATTCTCCGCCTATCGCACCAATCAGCGCCTGGCGCGATCCCGATGTGCGCCTGCTGTTTGTGGCTTCGATGCTGATGTGGACCTGCAACACCATGTATATCATCGATATGCCACTGTATATCACTGCCGACCTGGGCTTGCCAGAACGGCTGGCAGGTTGGCTGATGGGTACCGCCGCCGGGCTGGAAATTCCGGCTATGCTGCTGGCGGGTTATTACGTCAAACGCTTTGGCAAACGCAATATGATGCTGTTTGCGGTGGCGGCAGGCGTACTGTTTTATGCCGGGTTGGTGCTGTTCAAGTTCCAGTCGGCCCTGATGGTATTGCAGTTGTTCAACGCGGTGTTTATCGGCATCGTTGCCGGGATCGGCATGTTGTATTTTCAGGATCTGATGCCGGGGCGGCCCGGTGCTGCGACCACCATGTTTACCAACAGCATTTCGACCGGGGTGATCTTGGCCGGTGTACTGCAAGGCGCGCTGGTGGAAAACTTTGGGCACTATGCGGTTTACTACCTGATTACCCTGCTTGCCATCCTGGCGCTGTGGATGTGTGCCAAAGTTCGTGAAGTGTGAGCTGTAACACACGGTTAGTTGATACATATCATTGAGAAAACTGCTCCATTCTCACTAAGATAAACGGACTCAGAGCGTGAGCTTCACGCTCTTATCCATCTTGCTATTGAGATGCCGATCCCGTTGATAAAAGTGGGTATGTTATGGATAAACTAACGCCGCTCAAACCTGTTCCCTCCCTCTGTGCCGTTATCGTCGCTCTGCTGATCTGGTTTGTGATCCCCGTACCCGAAGGGGTGGCACCGAATGCCTGGCATTTGCTGGCACTGTTTATTGGGACCATCATTGCCATTATCGGCAAGGCGATGCCGATCGGCGCCGTATCCATCATTGCCATTGCGCTGGTGGCCGTGACCGGAGTGACCAACCCTGGCAAGCCGGGGGCCGCGCTGGACGATGCACTGAGTGGGTTCTCCAATCAACTCATCTGGTTGATCGGTTTCTCGATCATGATCTCCCTGAGCCTGAATAAAACCGGCCTGGGATCGCGCATTGGCTACTACTTTATCTCGCTGTTTGGCAAAAAAACGCTGGGGATCGCCTATGCGTTAACCCTGGCGGAAACCGTGCTGGCCCCGGTGACGCCGAGTAATACCGCCCGTGGCGGCGGGATCATTCACCCGATAATGAAATCGATAGCGGACAGCTTTGGCTCCAAGCCCGAGCTGAATACCTCCGGCAAGATTGGCCGCTATCTCTCGCTGGTGAACTACAACATCAACCCGATCACCTCGGCGATGTTTATCACCGCAACTGCGCCTAACCCGCTGATTGTCAATCTGATCGCCAAAGGGGCCGGTTCCGAGTTCGAACTCACCTGGGGCATGTGGGCGGTAGCGGCGCTGGTACCGGCAATCTGTTCGTTGATCGTCATGCCGCTGGTGGTTTATCTGCTGTATCCACCGGAAATCAAAAGCACCCCAGATGCGCCACTGTTTGCGAAAGATAAACTGCAAACTCTGGGGCGGATAACCCTGCCAGAGAAAATCACGCTGGGCGTGTTTGCCCTGTTGCTGGTGCTGTGGGCCGGGGTTCCGGCGATGATTTTTGGCTCCGTACTGGCGGTTAACCCAACGACGGCTGCGGTGATTGGTTTGGCGATCCTGCTGGCAACCGGCGTACTGAGCTGGGACGACGTGCTGAAGCACAAAGGGGCCTGGGATACCGTGGTCTGGTTTGCCGCTTTGGTGATGATGGCGACCTACCTCGGCAAACTGGGCCTGATTGCCTGGCTGTCACAAACGGTAGGTTCGGGTATCGATCATATGGGGATGAGCTGGGTCGGAGGGACCATTCTGCTAACGCTCGTCTATCTCTATTCGCATTACTTCTTCGCCAGTACCACCGCGCACGTGACCGCCATGTTCGCCGCGTTCTTTGCCGCAGGTATTGCCCTTGGTGCGCCTCCGGCTCTGCTTGGCCTGATCCTGGCCTTCTCGTCTTCACTGATGATGTCGTTAACCCATTATGCCACCGGTACCGCACCGATCATCTTTGGATCGGGCTATGCCACCCTGGGGGAATGGTGGAAAACCGGCTTTATCATGAGCGTGGTCAACCTGCTGATCTGGGCACTGATCGGGGGAGTATGGTGGAAGTGGCTGGGTTATTGGTGATTTAGAAGCAATCTAGAAGGGCGCAGCGAGCTGCGCCCCTAAGTGATATTAGTTCAGAAACGCCGGTTGCTGCGCCTCGTAGCGGGAAATTTCCGCTTCGTGCTGCAACGTCAGGCCAATGCTGTCCAAACCGTTAATCATGCAGTGGCGGCGGAAGCTGTCGATCTCAAACGGGTAGCTTTTGCCCCCGGCATTCACCGTCTGGTTTTCCAGATCGACCACAAACTCCGTGCCTTCGTGCTCTGCCACCAGCTTAAACAGCGTATCCACATCCTGTTCGCTCAGCGTGACCGGCAGCAGCTGGTTGTTGAACGAGTTGCCGTAGAAGATATCCGCAAAGCTTGGTGCAATCACCACCTTGAAGCCGTAATCGGTTAGTGCCCATGGTGCGTGCTCACGGGATGAGCCGCAGCCAAAGTTTTCCCGGGCTAACAGGATGCTGGCCCCTTTATAGCGCGGAAGGTTCAGCACAAACTCAGGATTTGGCTGTTGACCCGCATCGTCCAGGAAGCGCCAGTCGTTGAACAGATGCTGGCCGAAACCGGTGCGGGTGACTTTCTGCAGAAACTGCTTAGGGATAATGGCGTCGGTATCGACGTTGGCCGCGTCCAGAGGCACCACTAAGCCGGTATGTTGAGTAAATTTAGCCACGCTGGTGCTCCTTAGTGCAATTCACGGATGTCGGCAAAATGGCCGGTAACGGCAGCAGCGGCGGCCATCGCCGGGCTGACCAGATGGGTACGCCCACCGCGGCCCTGACGCCCTTCGAAGTTACGGTTGCTGGTTGAGGCACAGCGTTCGCCAGGGTTCAGACGGTCGTTGTTCATCGCCAGGCACATGGAGCAGCCTGGCAGACGCCATTCGAAACCGGCTTCGATAAAGATCTTGTCCAGACCTTCCTCTTCCGCCTGCGCTTTGACCGGGCCGGAGCCAGGCACCACAATCGCCTGCACGCCTGCGGCCACTTTACGGCCTTTGGCAATGGCGGCGGCTGCGCGCAGATCTTCGATGCGTGAATTGGTGCAAGAGCCGATAAACACTTTGTCGATTGCGACGTCAGTCAGTTTGATGCCGGGTTTCAGATCCATGTAGGCCAACGCTTTTTCAGCTGAGGCACGTTCCACCGGATCGCTAAAGGAATCAGGGGTTGGGATCGCCTGATCGACCGCGATAACCTGCCCAGGGTTGGTGCCCCAGGTCACCTGTGGTGCGATATCTTCCGCCCGCAGGGTGATGGTGGTATCGAATTTTGCTTCGGCGTCGGACTTCATGGTGCGCCAGTAGGCCACGGCCTGCTCCCAGTTTTCCCCGGTAGGGGCGAACTGGCGGCCTTTCAGGTAATTGAAGGTGGTGTCGTCTGGCGCAACCAGGCCCGCTTTGGCCCCCATCTCAATCGCCATGTTGCACAGCGTCATGCGGCCTTCCATGCTCAATGCTTCGATAGCTTTGCCACAGAATTCAACGACGTGGCCAGTACCGCCAGCGCTGCCGGTTTTGCCGATCACGGCCAGCACGATATCTTTGGCGGTGATACCTTCTGCGGCATCGCCGGTGACTTCAATCTTCATCGTCTTGGCGCGGCCCTGCTTCAGGGTTTGGGTCGCCAGCACGTGTTCCACTTCCGAAGTACCGATACCGAACGCCAGCGAGCCAAAGGCACCGTGCGTGGCGGTATGGGAGTCGCCACAGACGATGGTCATGCCCGGCAGCGTCATGCCTTGCTCAGGGCCGATAACGTGCACAATGCCCTGGAAGGGGTGGTTCAGGTCATACAGTGAGACGCCGAACTCTGCGCAGTTCTTGATCAGCTCCTGCATCTGAATGCGGGCCATCTCGCCGCTAGCGTTGATGTCTTTGGTCTGGGTCGAAACGTTGTGATCCATGGTGGCAAAGGTCTTGCCCGGTTGACGCACTTTGCGCCCCATGGCACGCAGGCCGTCGAAGGCCTGTGGGGAGGTCACTTCATGCACCAGATGACGATCGATGTACAGCAGCGGCGTCTCGTTTGGCGCTTCATACACCACGTGGGCATCGTATAATTTCTGATATAAGGTCTTGGCCATGATTTATGCCCCCTCAGCCACGAAGCGGGCAATGATATCGCCCATTTCATTGGTGCCGATGGCTTTGCCGGCACCTGCCAGATCGGCGGTACGGTAGCCCTGTTCCAACGCCTGATTAATGGCGCGCTCGATCGCATCTGCGGCTTCATCGGCGCCCAGGCTGTAACGCAGCAGCAGGGTGGCAGACAGAATTTGCGCGATCGGGTTGGCAATGTTTTTGCCCGCGATGTCAGGTGCGGAACCACCGGCGGGTTCGTACAGGCCAAAGCCTTGTTCGTTCAGGCTGGCAGAAGGCAGCATGCCCATCGAGCCGGTGATCATGGCGCATTCGTCCGACAGGATGTCGCCGAACAGGTTGGAGCACAGCAACACGTCGAACTGGGACGGGTCTTTGATTAACTGCATGGTGGCGTTGTCGATATACATATGCGACAGCGACACATCCGGATAGTCCTTGGCGACCTGAGTCACGACTTCACGCCACAGGATGGAGCTTTGCAACACGTTGGCTTTATCAATCGAGGTGACGATGTTGCGGCGTTTGCGGGCGGACTCGAAGGCGATACGGGCGATGCGTTCGATCTCAAAGCGGTGGTAGACCTCGGTATCAAAGGCGCGCTCATGCATGCCCTGGCCTTCACGGCCTTTGGGTTGGCCGAAGTAAATGCCGCCGGTTAACTCACGTACGCACAGAATGTCGAAGCCACGCGCGGCAATATCGGCACGCAGTGGGCAAAAATCTTCCAGCCCTTGGTACAGGCGGGCAGGGCGCAGGTTGCTGAACAGTTTGAAGTGCTTACGCAGCGGCAGCAGCGCACCACGCTCCGGCTGCTCTGCCGGTGGCAGGTGCTCCCATTTGGGGCCGCCCACCGAGCCGAACAGGATGGCATCGGCCTGCTCGCAGCCGGCAACGGTCGCTGCGGGTAATGGGGTGCTGTGGCGATCGATGGCAATGCCCCCCACGTCATATTCACTGGTAGTGATGCGGATACCAAAGCGTTGGCGCACTGCATCTAACACTTTATGGGCCTGAGCCATTACTTCCGGGCCGATCCCGTCTCCGGGCAAGACGGCAATGTGGTAAGTCTTAGTCATGTTCACACCGTTTCCTGATTATTTTGATGTTTGGTTTGCTGCAAGCGCTGCTTTTCTTTTTCTACTTGCTGAGAGCGCCAGATATTATTCAATACGTGGATCATCGCCTTGGCAGAGGATTCCACAATATCGGTTGCCAGGCCCACGCCATGGAAGCGGCGGCCATTGTAAGACACCACGATATCAACCTGACCCAGCGCGTCGCGGCCCTGGCCTTTGGCGGTCAGTTGATATTTCACCAGCTCAATCGGGTAGTCGGTAATACGGTTGATGGCTTGGTAAACCGCATCGACCGGACCGTTGCCCGTGGCGGCTTCGGACTTCTCTTCGTCGCCACATTTCAGTTTGACCGAGGCGGTAGCCATAATGCTGCTGCCAGACTGCACGCTGAAGTATTCCAGGCTGAAATGCTCAGGCTCTTCCTGCTGCTTGTTGATAAATGCCAGGGCTTCCAAATCGTAGTCAAACACCTGGCCTTTCTTGTCGGCCAGCTTCAGGAAAGCCGCATACAACACGTCCAGATTGTAATCCTGCTCCTTGTAGCCCATCTCTTCCATACGGTGTTTTACCGCCGCGCGGCCGGAACGAGAGGTCAGGTTCAACTGGACATCTTTCAGACCGATGGTCTGTGGGGTCATGATTTCGTAGTTCTCGCGGTTTTTCAGCACGCCGTCCTGGTGGATACCGGAAGAGTGAGCGAAGGCGTTGGAACCGACGATGGCCTTGTTGGCCGGGATTGGCATATTGCACAGTTGGCTGACCAACTGGCTGGTACGGTAGATTTCCTGATGATTGATATTGGTGTGCACCTGCATAAAGTCCTGACGGACCTTGATGGCCATGATCACTTCTTCCAGTGAACAGTTACCGGCACGTTCGCCGATGCCGTTCAAGGTGCCTTCTACCTGGCGGGCACCGGCCTGGACGGCTGCGATAGAGTTACCCACGGCCATGCCCAAATCGTCGTGGCAGTGGACAGAGATAATTGCCTTATCAATATTAGGCACGCGGTCGTACAGCGTAGTGATGATGCCGCCGAACTGGTTGGGAGTGGTGTAGCCAACGGTATCTGGGATATTAATGGTAGTGGCACCGGCGTTGATGGCGGCCTCTACCACGCGGCACAGATTATCAATGGGGGTACGGCCAGCGTCTTCACAGGAGAACTCTACGTCATCGGTATAGTTACGGGCGCGTTTCACGGAGCGCACCGCCATTTCCAGGACCTGATCAAAAGAGCGCTTTAATTTGGATTCGATATGCAGGGTGGAGGTGGCCAGGAAGACGTGAATACGGAAGGCCTCGGCCACGCGTAATGCTTCGGCAGCGACGTCAATGTCGTTATCAACACAGCGTGCCAGACCACAAACGCGGCTGTTTTTGATCTGGCGGGCAATGGTCTGTACCGACTCGAAGTCCCCAGGGGAGGAGACTGGGAAGCCGACTTCCATTACATCGACACCCATTCTTTCCAGCGCCATGGCGATCTGGATTTTTTCTTTAACGCTCAGGCTCGCCTGCAGTGCCTGTTCACCATCACGCAATGTGGTATCGAAAATAATGACTTGTTGGCTCATCGTGTTGTTCCTTGTCGTGTTTGTTTCACGCTAAGCGGGTAAAAAAAAACCCGCGCAGTAGCGCGGGTTTTGCAGATGATGGGCTGAATCAGCTTTGAACCCCGTCCACCAGCGTACCGCGCACATAAGATGCGTTTAGTAGTAGGCCTAGTAGACGGTGGGTACGGATCATGGCGGTCAGCTTCTCTAAAATTGTTTCGTTGCCTAATTTGATACTTTATTGGCCGGGGCATGTCAACACCTGATTAAAACAGGGGTATTGAAAAGCGTGGTGCCAGCGGGGATGGCGCCAGTTGGAAACTCGGTAAAACTCCCTAGGGTCAGCGCTAAATCCGCAGGTGATCGGGGTTTTATTAGCATAAATGGTTTGAAAGTGGCGCTGTCGCATTGATTAACAACACTACACGGTTAACATTTATCGTTGGCGCAAAAAAGCAGCAGACATGGTTTGATGGGATGCTGACGTTGCGGGTTTGGTATTCATGGTGTCAATTTGTTGTCTTTATTCTATTCGTTATTCGTATTCTTAGTGCTGAACTGAGCGGCTACAATCAATTAAGTGATGCTAAAGAGACCTATTTTGCTTTTGCATGATTGTCCATTAACTCATTTTATGGTCTGATCCAGAGGTTGATGGGGCCAACAGGTATCCATAACTCAGGTGTTTTGCCTGCCAATTTTGTTTGTATGCCATCTGCGAGTTGCGAACCGATGTGCCAAGGCTACCTAACGACGAGCAATGCCTAATATGCACCGCTGTGACATATTTTTATAGGATGATGCCTGATTGCTATCTTACAAGGGTAGTCAAAAGGGATAACTAATTTCGCTGTGTGGGAATAACGTAGCGTGTCTTTTCCCGTTATTCCCCCTGCGCGCTAGCGAGATTATCTACATGGGACTTAGTGGAGTTTGGATATGTCCGAATATAATTCAGGAACTGTCTTGAGGAAAGAAAACGGTGATATTCATTTGCGCAGTGTGGATCTTAATTTACTCACTGTTTTTGATGCAGTTATGCAGATGCAGAATATTACCAAGGCGGCAAATTCCTTAGGGATGTCGCAGCCGGCGGTCAGCAATGCCGTATCGCGTTTGAAGATCATGTTCAACGACGAGCTGTTTGTCCGTTTCGGCCGTGGCATTCAGCCTACCATGCGCGCCCGCCAACTTTTTGGCCCGGTACGCCAGGCACTGCAGCTGGTACAAAATGAGCTGCCAGGCGCTGGCTTTGATGCCCTGAGCAGCGAACGCCTCTTTGTGCTTTCTATCTGCAGCCCGCTAGATATTCGTCTGACAGCCAAAATAATCAACAACGTCAAGAGCATGGCTCCCAACGTGCAGATACAGACCAAGTCTTACATGAGCACTAACATCGAGCATCAGTTACGCTATCAGGAGACCGAGTTTGTTATTGGCTATAGCCGCCTTGAACATCCCGAGTTTCAGGACATTGCCTTATTCGATGATGAATTGACCCTGGTTGCCGCGCAGTCTCACCCACGCCTGGTGGGTACCATTAGCCAGAAACAGATGCTGGCGGAGCAGCATGCCGTCATCGCATTAGAGCGTTTTTGTTCCTTTAGCAAACCCTACTATCTGGACGAAACCCTACAACGCAGTGTCACCCAGCAATGTACCGACCTGTTCAGCGTATTGAATCTAGTTGCCATGACCGAGATGGTAGCAATCGCTCCACGTTGGTTTGCCCAGCAGCACGCGCAAGCCTTGCAGCTAAAATTAATTCCGCTGCCTTGGGAGAGAAAAACCGCCACCTGTTATCTCTCATGGCATGAGTCTGCCGAGCGTGATGAAGGCCATCAGTGGATGAAGTCCGTACTTAGCCAAGCGGGTGTATTGCGCTAATTAGTGATTTATTGGCCCAGCGCGCTTTCGAGTGCGTCGGGTTGATAATGGATAGCGCGAAACAATAATAAGAATAGGCTCAAGAAAAACTAAGATAATTCCGGTTAATAACACCGTGGGAAATATCATTGACCCACGAGGGTTAATTAATTTGAGCGGGTGAAACTCTATTCTGCCCGAAACGATACTGTCGCTATTTTAACCTGTCACCTCTCCCTTCTGGTCGTCGATCCCACTTTGTCTGTTTGGCGTAAACCTTTTGCACTCCCTTTTGTCCAAGATCAAGAGAAATGAGCACAAGCGCGTTTTAGCTCACACTTCTACGCTGAAATCCCTTTTCCCACAGCCGGAGACTAGGTAGACTGCGAAAAAAAAGTAAACACGTGTAAGCTGAGATGTGAGAGCTTCCGCTCCAATCGCGGTTAACTGGTTGATTAATTTCAGGCATAGAGCGCTATGACCAATACCTTGCAGCATTACCATCAGGTCGAACGTATACAGCATCACATTGCGAACCGTGCCGAACATACGGCTTTCCGTCAGTGGTCCCCGCAGGGAGAAACACGGCTGACCTGGTCGCAGGTCGGGGCGCATATGCAACATATTGCCTGCGCCTTGCTGGCACTGGGCGTTGAGGTACAGGAACGCATCGCGATTTTTGCCAACAACAGCATGGCCTGGTCGTTGGCCGATTTGGCGATCCTCGAACTGCGGGCGGTCAGCGTGCCGCTTTATGCCACCAACACCCCGGCTCAGGCGGCATTTATCATTAACGATGCCGATATCCGCATTCTGTTTGTCGGCGAGCAGGAACAGCTGGATGCCGCGATTGCGCTGCGTGGCGTATGCCCGCAGCTGACCCACATTATTGTCTTTGATGTTTCAGCCGATTTGCGCGGCTGTGAGATTGCTCAACACCTGCATCATTTCGAACGTCTTGCGGATATCGAGCGCTTCGATGCCCTGCGTCAGCAAAGAATTGCCGAGCGCGATTTGCAGGATTTGTTCACCCTTATCTACACCTCAGGCACCACCGGGGAGCCGAAAGGCGTGATGCTTGACTACCGCAATATGGCCGCACAGCTGCAACTGCATGACGATCGCCTGACGGTGACGGCGGATGACGTTTCCCTGAGCTTCCTGCCACTGTCACACGTGTTTGAACGTGCCTGGAGCTTCTTTATCATGCATTCGGGCGCGCAGAACGTTTATCTGCCCAATACCGACTGGGTGCGGGAAGCGATGGCCGATGTCAAACCGACCCTGATGTGCGCAGTGCCACGCTTTTATGAAAAAATCTTCAGTGCGGTGCATGAAAAGGTCGCTCGTGCGCCTTGGTTGCGGCGTGCCTTATTCCACTGGGCCATCGTCTGCGGTGAACGCAAGTTCCTCCAGGAAAGGGCAGGGAAACCGTTAGGCAAGCTGTTCGATCTGTCTCACCGCTGGGCTGACAAGCTGGTGTTAAGCAAGCTGCGGGGGATCCTGGGAGGGCGGGTGCGCTTCTTGCCAGCGGCCGGTGCCAAACTTGATGACAACGTGATTCTGTTTTTCCAGGCGATGGGCATCAACATCAAATACGGCTACGGCATGACGGAAACCTGTGCCACGGTCTCCTGCTGGGAAGAAAACAACTTCCGATTTGGTTCGATCGGCAAGCCACTGCCCGGTGTGGAAGTGCGCATTGGCGATGAAAATGAAATCCAGGTGCGGGGGCCAATCGTGATGCGCGGCTATTTCAATAAACCGTTGGAGACGGCCGATAGCTTTACCGCTGACGGCTGGCTGAAAACCGGCGATGCCGGCATGATCGACGATAGCGGCAACCTGTTTATTACCGAGCGGCTGAAGGATCTGATGAAGACCTCTGGCGGCAAATATATTGCGCCACAGATGCTGGAAGGCACCCTGGCGCAGGATCGCTTTATTGAACAGGTCGCGATCGTTGCCGATGCACGCAAATTTGTCTCCGCGTTGATCGTTCCGAGCTTCGAGTCGTTGGAAGAGTATGCCAAATCGGTCAATCTGAAGTATCAGGATCGGCTCGAACTGCTGCGCAACAGCCATATCATCGAAATGTTCGAAAAGCGTCTGCGGGAGATGCAAAAAGAGTTGGCCCTGTTTGAGCAGGTGAAGAAATTTACCCTGCTGCCAGCCGCCTTCTCGATGGAATTGGGGGAACTGACTCCGACCCTGAAACTGCGCCGCAAGGTGATCCTCCAGCGTTACCAGCATGAAATTGAGTCCATGTATCAGGAAAAATGAGGGATAGACATCCCTCAACCGGTTCATTGTACGTAGGGGCGCTGCATGCTGCGCCCGATTAGCTTGCCTAATATAGTTCTGTAATTATCCCACTATGCAAAACAATGCCTAGCTGAATAACCTCTCAGCTAGTGCATAGTTTTGCCAAGCCGCGCATCTCCAGCCTGATGGCAATACCCTTGCCCACGATAAGCCATTTTGCCGTTTGCCTGCCCCATATTCTGACGCTATGTTAAGAGTCCAAAACGTCCATAAGATTTTTGGGGCCATGCCCCAGACAGGACAGGCGCTACGTTCCGGCGTCAGACAAGAGCAAGCTATGTAAGCCTGGAGGCAAACCCATGGAAATATTGTCAGGAGCCGAGATGGTCGTCCGATCGCTGATCGATCAGGGCGTTAAGCATGTATTCGGCTATCCGGGCGGGGCGGTACTCGATATCTATGATGCCCTGCACACGGTGGGGGGCATCGATCATATTCTGGTGCGCCACGAGCAAGGGGCGGTGCATATGGCCGATGGCTATGCACGAGCGACCGGTGAAGTGGGCGTAGTGCTGGTCACTTCCGGCCCAGGGGCAACCAACGCCATTACCGGCATCGCCACCGCTTATATGGATTCCATCCCGATGGTGGTGCTGTCTGGCCAGGTGCCAAGCTCGCTGATTGGTTACGATGCCTTCCAGGAGTGCGACATGGTGGGTATCTCCCGCCCGGTGGTAAAACACAGCTTCCTGGTCAAACGTACCGAAGACATACCTTCCGTGCTGAAAAAGGCGTTTTACCTGGCTTCTACCGGCCGTCCTGGCCCAGTGGTGGTCGATCTGCCGAAGGATATCGTCGGCCCGGCGGTAAGAATGCCTTACGCGTATCCGCAGGACGTCAGCATGCGTTCCTACAACCCGACGGTGCAAGGCCACCGCGGGCAGATCAAACGCGCCCTGCAGAACATTCTGGCGGCAAAAAAGCCGATCATGTACGTGGGTGGCGGTGCCATCAATTCGGAGTGCCATGAAGAGTTGCTGCAACTGGCGGAAAAGCTGAACCTGCCGGTCACCTGTACGCTGATGGGGCTGGGGGCGTTCCCAGGGACTCACCGCCAAAGCGTCGGTATGCTGGGCATGCACGGCACCTATGAAGCCAACAAGACCATGCATCATTCCGACGTGATTTTTGCCGTTGGGGTGCGCTTTGACGATCGCACGACCAATAACCTGGCCAAATACTGCCCGGATGCCACGGTACTGCATATCGATATCGACCCGACCTCCATTTCCAAAACGGTGGATGCCGATATTCCTATCGTTGGCGATGCCAAACAGGTGCTGACGCAGATGCTGGAACTGCTGGCGCATGAGGACAAAGCGCAGGATTTCGATGCGCTGCGTGACTGGTGGCAGTCCATTGAGCAGTGGCGCGCGCGCGATTGCCTGGGCTACAACAAAGACAGTGGCACCATCAAACCTCAGGCGGTGATCGAAACGCTGCACCGCCTGACCAAGGGCGATGCCTATGTCACCTCCGATGTTGGCCAGCACCAGATGTTTGCCGCGCTCTATTATCCGTTCGATAAGCCGCGCCGTTGGATCAACTCTGGTGGCCTGGGCACCATGGGCTTTGGCTTACCAGCCGCCCTTGGGGTGAAACTGGCACTGCCAGACGAAACGGTAGTGTGCGTCACCGGTGACGGCAGCATCCAGATGAATATCCAGGAGCTGTCCACGGCTCTGCAGTACAATCTGCCGGTGGTGGTGGTCAACCTCAATAACCGCTACTTGGGGATGGTGAAGCAGTGGCAGGACATGATCTATTCTGGCCGCCATTCGCAGTCCTATATGGATTCCTTGCCGGACTTCGTCAAGCTGGCCGAAGCCTATGGCCATGTTGGTATCGCCATTCGTACTCCGGATGAGCTGGAAAGCAAGCTGGCGCAGGCGCTGGCTGAAAAAGAACGTCTGGTGTTTGTCGATGTGACCGTCGACGAGACCGAACATGTTTATCCAATGCAGATCCGCGGTGGAAGCATGGACGAAATGTGGCTAAGCAAAACGGAGAGAACCTGATGAAGCGCCGTATCTTATCGGTATTACTGGAAAACGAATCCGGTGCGTTGTCGCGCGTCGTCGGGCTGTTCTCTCAGCGTGGCTACAACATTGAAAGCCTGACGGTTGCTCCTACCGATGATCCAACCTTGTCGCGCATGACGATCCAGACGGTGGGTGATGAAAAGGTACTGGAGCAGATAGAGAAGCAGTTGCATAAGCTGGTTGACGTTTTACGCGTCAGTGAGCTGGTGCAAGGGGCTCACGTTGAGCGTGAAATCATGCTGGTGAAGCTACAGGCTAGCGGCTACGGTCGTGAAGAGGTGAAACGCAGCACGGATATCTTCCGTGGCCAGATTGTGGATGTCACCTCGTCGCTTTACACCGTGCAGTTGGCGGGGACCAGCGACAAGCTGGACGCCTTCCTCAACGCCGTACGTGAAGTAGCGGAAATCGTCGAAGTGGCCCGCTCGGGGATTGTTGGCGTGTCGCGCGGCGACAAGATTATGCGCTGATAGCGGGTTTTCTGCACTGTATCCGGGGCGTGGCAGGTTTGCTGCGCCCTTTCTTTTTAATTTTTTGCCCATTTGCTGGCACCTTTGGGCGAAAGCGGTTGCTCGGCCGTGTTTTCTGCTGTTAGATCGCCATTACGGGTTGAATAACCATAGTGACTATCATGGTTACTCATTACCCTTCCGCTTTCGGTTCGCTGCATGCTTAGCCGTACATTGAAAGCGTGGGGTAAACAACGCCACACGATCCATTGTCATTTTGAGAGTCATTTAAAGGGGTTAACGTGAAACTGGATGAAATCGCGCGTCTCGCAGGCGTTTCGCGCACTACGGCCAGTTATGTCATCAACGGCAAGGCGAAGCAGTATCGTGTCAGCGATAAAACCGTCGAAAAAGTGATGGCCGTGGTCAGGGAGCACAATTATCACCCGAATGCCGTAGCGGCAGGGCTGCGTGCAGGCCGCACTCGTTCTATCGGCCTGGTGATCCCGGATCTGGAAAATACCAGCTATACCCGCATCGCCAACTATCTGGAACGCCAGGCGCGTCAGCGCGGTTATCAACTGTTGATCGCCTGCTCGGAAGATCAGCCGGATAATGAAATGCGCTGCATTGAGCACCTGCTGCAACGCCAGGTTGATGCGATCATCGTCTCCACGGCGTTACCGCCGGAGCATCCTTTCTATCAACGCTGGGCTAACGATCCTTTCCCGATTATCGCGTTGGATCGCGCTCTGGATCGTGAACACTTTATCAGCGTGGTGGGGGCCGATCAGGAAGACGCCTTTGCCTTGGCGCAGGAGTTACGCACTTTCCCCGCCAAGTCGGTGTTGTATCTGGGGGCTTTGCCTGAGCTTTCGGTCAGCTTCTTGCGTGAGCAGGGTTTCCGTCAGGCCTGGCAGGATGATGAGCGGCAGGTAGATTATCTGTATGCCAACAGCTATGAACGTGAAGCAGCCGGTGTGCTGTTCGCGGAATGGTTGAAAACCCATCCGATGCCACAGGCGCTGTTTACCACCTCATTCTCGCTGTTGCAGGGAGTGATGGACGTAACGCTGAAACAACGTGGGCGTTTACCGGCGGATCTGGCGATTGCCACCTTTGGTGACCATGAGCTATTGGATTTCCTGGAGTGCCCGGTGCTTGCCGTGGCCCAGCGCCACCGTGATGTTGCCGAGCGGGTGCTGGAGCTGGTACTTGCCAGCCTGGATGAACCACGCAAACCCAAACCGGGTATGACGCGCATTCGCCGTAACCTGTTCCGCCGTGGCAGCCTGAGCCGCAAGTAATCTTCAAGGGGCCGTAATTCGGCCCCTAAACGTAACCCACCACGCGAAACAGCCTGCGGCAATATTCCAGAAAATAGCCGTACACTACGCCCATCGCCATTGAGATCACCGCATTACTGGTCACCGCGGCCAGGATCTGCTGGCCGTCTGCACCCACACTCCAAAGAATGGCAGCGTAAACCGGCGATTGGAAACTGACATAAGCCAACAGATCGGCCAGGTTACGCAGCAAAAACTGCCCGTGTGGGCTGCGGCGTGCGGTGGCGATAAAGAAATCGCGGTAGCGACCATAGGGCCAGGCGATCAGGATATTGACGGGGATCGACACCAGTCGGGAAGAGAGCGATTGGCTAAAGCTCATGCCCGAAATCAGTATTTCAATCGCCATCCCGACGATAAAACAGTACACCACCAGCGCAAAAGTATCGGCGGCAGCGCTGCGCCATGGTGAAACGCCTCTAGACATGACACGATCCCTGAATTTATCGGTTAATATGTTGTTTGTTAATGTTAATTAGGTGTTATTAACTGACCATCCTGCTATTTAGTAGTCTACTTGACTGCATTGATTGTTATAAGTGGCTTAAAATTTTTATTTTTAACATTTGAGTGATTTTTATCCTGACAACAGGGGGGAAAGCGCGTAAAGCAGGAATTTAAAATGGTGGCTTTAAAAATTATGATTATAAACAGTATGTTATGATTATATGGCAACGGTGAGATGACGGTTTTGCGGCTGATTTAGCGAAAGGCTCACTAATTTTACGTATATTCCTAAAGTCGCAAAAAAATCCAGATGAATTGTAAATAGGTGTTTTGAGAATAATCTTACCATTTTGATTTGAATCATAATTAGCGGCTTGAGCCAGGGCTTCGCCATTTATTTTATCGTTGGGTTGTTCTTTGACGGAATAATTGAAGTAAAATAGCGCGCCGTTGGCAGCGAAATACTCAGCGAGTGTTATTAAGTCAAGGGTTTATGGCATTTCCCTGCTGGCAGGCGGCTTGCGGCCAAGCCTTGACCGATGCGGGGTGCGGTGGGGTTGTCCCCGCCGAGAGCGATGTTGAAAAGTGAGACCTGGATTGCAGAAGGACATAATGAGTTATTTAATCGTCAATTTGTGTTTATTTTAATCACACTCTTTCCGCTTAGAAAATTCTCCTCTTTAATCATGATGTTAATTTATATTCATGCAATAAATAGAGTTCCTTTCGTGAGCCAGCCTCCAAAATATGCCTATAAATATTGCCAAACCGCTCTTGCTCTGGCTTGACAAGGTTTTCATACCCTCCGTAAACTCCCTTATGTGGGAATTTGTGGTGTAAAGTGGTGAAAAGGGTCACGAGGGGGTAGCTCAGGTATGTTTCGTGGGGCAACGATGGTCAACCTCGACAGTAAAGGGCGGCTCGCCGTACCAACCCGTTATCGGGATTTACTGAATGAGGAATCGCAAGGCCAAATGGTTTGCACCATTGACCTCCATCAGCCCTGCCTGCTGCTTTATCCATTACCTCAATGGGAAATCATCGAGCAAAAGTTGTCCCGTCTGTCGAGCATGAATCCCGCCGAGCGCCGAGTCCAGCGCTTGCTGTTGGGGCATGCCAGTGAGTGTCAGATGGATAATGCCGGCCGGTTGCTGTTAGCCAATACGCTACGCCAACATGCCGGGCTTACTAAAGAAGTGATGCTGGTCGGGCAGTTCAACAAGTTTGAACTGTGGGATGAACAGACCTGGTATCAACAAGTCAAGGATGATATTGACGCGGAACAATCCACTCAGGAACCGTTGTCTGAGCGGCTACAGGACTTGTCACTATAAGCATGCTGGAAAATTATAAACATACGACCGTACTGCTGGATGAGGCCGTGAAGGGTCTCAATATTCGCAGTAACGGCATCTACATCGACGGTACTTTTGGTCGCGGTGGTCATTCTCGTCTGATCTTGTCCCAACTGGGGCCGGAAGGGCGCTTGTTGGCTATCGATCGCGATCCGCAGGCAATTGCCGCAGCTCAATCTATTGCAGACCCACGGTTTACTATCATCCACGGCCCGTTTTCCGATTTGGCTGACTATGTGCAGCAACGGGAACTGGTGGGCAAGATCGACGGCGTGTTGCTCGACTTGGGCGTCTCTTCCCCGCAGTTGGATGACGCAGAACGCGGATTTTCCTTTATGCGTGACGGCCCGCTGGATATGCGTATGGACCCTTCAAGTGGCCAATCCGCCGCCGAATGGTTGATGAAAGCGGAAGCCGACGATATTGCCTGGGTGCTGAAAACCTTCGGTGAAGAACGCTTCGCCAAACGCATTGCCCGCGCCATCGTGGAAAGAAACCAAGTTGAGCCGATGACCCGTACCAAGGAACTGGCCGAGCTGATCGCCCATGCCAGCCCGTTCCGTGATAAGCATAAACACCCGGCAACCCGCAGCTTCCAGGCGATCCGTATCTACATCAACAGCGAGCTGGAAGAGATCGAGCGCGCGCTGGACGGTGCATTAGCCGTGTTGGCACCAGAAGGCCGCCTGTCGATCATCAGCTTCCATTCGTTGGAAGACCGTATCGTCAAAAGCTTTATGCGCCACCACAGCCGTGGTGCCCAGGTTCCGGCAGGAATTCCGCTAACCGAAGCGCAGTTGCGTGAAATGGGCGGCCGCACGCTGAAAGCCTTAGGCAAAATGAAGCCAGGTGATGTTGAAGTGGCGGAAAACCCACGGGCGCGCAGTTCGGTGCTGCGTATTGCCGAGAGGATGCCTGCGTGATTGGTAATGAGCGCCACGGTTTAGTTGGCGTCATTGGTGGCGATCTGCTGCGTAACGCCAAGATCCCGCTGATTCTGATGATTGCCGCGCTGGTTTCCGCCGTGTTTGTGGTGACCACCGCGCACCGTACCCGCCTGCTGACCGCCGAGCGCGAACAGCTGGTGCTGGAGAGGGATGCGCTGGATATCGAATGGCGCAACCTGATCCTGGAAGAGAATGCTCTTGGCGATCACAGCCGCGTTGAGCGTATCGCCACCGAAAAACTGCAGATGCAACACGTTGATCCATCGCAGGAAATTATCATTGTCAAGCCATGAGTGGTTTAGCCGAAGTCACGATACGGAGCAAATAGCTAACGCATGAAAGCAGTACGTCCCGGTAAGAAGTTGAAACGCCAGGAAGATCAGGCCAGCTTTGTCAGCTGGCGTTTTGCGTTGCTGTGCGGCTGTATTCTGTTGGCGCTGGTTGGGCTGATGCTGCGTGTGGCTTATTTGCAGGTGATCAATCCGGATCGGTTGGTGAAAGAAGGCGACATGCGCTCGCTGCGTGTGCAGTCGGTTCCCACTGCTCGCGGCATGATCAGTGACCGCTCTGGCCGCCCGTTGGCGGTGAGCGTGCCGGTGAACGCCGTGTGGGCCGATCCGAAAGAGTTGAACGAACGCGGGGGTATTACGCTGGATTCGCGCTGGAAAGCGCTGTCCGACGCGTTGCAAATTCCGCTCGATCAGCTCTCCAATCGTATTAATGCCAATCCGAAGGGGCGCTTTGTCTATCTGGCCCGGCAGGTTAACCCGGCGATTGGTGATTACATCCACAAGCTGAAATTGCCTGGCATCTACCTGCGCCAGGAATCGCGCCGATACTACCCGTCTGGCCAGGTTACTTCTCATATCATCGGCGTGACCAACATTGACGGCGAAGGGATCGAAGGGGTCGAAAAGAGCTTTGATCGCTGGCTGACCGGCCAACCGGGCGAAAGAACCGTTCGTAAAGACCGCTATGGCCGAGTGATCGAGGACATCTCCTCGGTAGACAGCCAGGCGGCGCACAATCTGGCGCTGAGCATCGATGAACGCCTGCAGGCGCTGGTTTATCGTGAACTGAATAACGCCGTCGCCTTCAACAAGGCGGAGTCTGGTACCGCAGTGCTGGTGGACGTGAACACCGGAGAAGTGCTGGCGATGGCCAACAGCCCATCGTACAACCCGAACAATATGGCCGATACGCCGAAAGACACCATGCGTAACCGTGCCATCACCGATATTTTTGAACCTGGTTCTACCGTGAAACCGATGGTGGTAATGACGGCGTTGCAGCGCGGTGTAGTGAAAGAAAATAGCGTGCTCAATACCATCCCTTACCGCGTTAGCGGCCATGAAATCAAAGACGTGGCGCGTTATTCGGAACTGACCGTGACCGGGATCTTGCAGAAGTCGAGTAACGTCGGTGTTTCAAAGCTGGCGTTAGCGATGCCGTCCTCAGCGTTAGTAGATACTTACTCACGTTTTGGGCTGGGAAAAGCGACCAATTTGGGGCTGGTCGGAGAAAGCAGTGGCTTATACCCAAAAAAACAACGGTGGTCTGACATAGAGAGGGCCACCTTCTCTTTCGGCTATGGGCTAATGGTAACCCCGTTACAGTTAGCGCGAGTCTATGCCACGATCGGCAGCCTGGGCGTTTATCGCCCGTTGTCGATCACCAAGGTTGACCCTCCGGTTGCCGGTGAACGCGTCTTCCCTGAGGCTACCGTGCGTACGGTAGTGCACATGATGGAAAGCGTCGCCTTGCCGGGCGGTGGTGGGGTGAAAGCCGCCATCAAGGGTTATCGTATTGCCATTAAAACCGGTACCGCCAAAAAGGTCGGGCCGGATGGTAAATACGTCAACCGATATATCGCTTATACCGCGGGGGTGGCGCCAGCTAGCCAGCCTCGTTTTGCTCTGGTGGTGGTCATCAACGATCCACAGGGTGGGAAATACTACGGTGGTGCGATTTCCGCGCCGGTGTTTGGTGCCATCATGGGGGGCGCGCTGCGGATCATGAACGTTCAGCCAGATGCGTTGCCCACCGGTGACAAAAGCGAATTAGTGATTAATAACAAAGAGGGTTCAGGTGGCCGATCGTAATTTGCGCGATTTACTCGCTCCGTGGGTGCCAACGGCACCCGAGCGCGCGCTGCGGGAAATGATATTAGACAGCCGTATTGCGGCTGCCGGGGATCTGTTTGTCGCCGTAGTTGGCCATCAAACGGATGGACGCCGCTATATTCCGCAAGCCATCGCCCAAGGGGTTGCCGCCGTTATCGCTGAAGCGGAAGGCGAAGCTGAAGACGGTAAAATTTGCGAAATGCATGGCGTGCCGGTGATTTACCTGAGCCAACTTGGCCAGCGCCTGTCGGCGTTGGCCGGGCGTTTCTATCATCAGCCTGCCGAACGTCTGCGCCTGATTGGCGTGACGGGGACCAACGGTAAAACCACCACTACCCAACTGTTAGCCCAGTGGAGCCAACTGTTGGGTGAAACTGCCGCCGTGATGGGCACCGTGGGCAACGGTTTGTTAGACCAGGTTTGCCCAACGGAAAATACCACCGGCTCTGCCGTCGACGTGCAGCACGTGCTTAACGATCTGGCGCAGCAAGGGGCCACCTTTGCCGCGATGGAAGTTTCGTCTCATGGCCTGGTGCAACACCGCGTGGCGGCTTTACCCTTTGCCGCAGCCGTATTCACCAACCTGAGCCGCGATCATCTGGATTACCACGGTGACATGGCCAGCTACGAAGCGGCCAAATGGTCACTGTTTGCGGGCCACGACGTTGGTCAGGCGATCATTAACGCCGACGATGAAGTCGGGCAGCGTTGGCTGGCCAAATTGCCAGACGCGGTGGCCGTCACCATGCAGGACAATTTGCAGCCTGGTTGTCATGGCCGCTGGCTGAAAACCACGGCGGTGGACTATCACGATAACGGTGCCACCATCCACTTCAGCTCAAGCTGGGGCAACGGCGAGATCGAAAGCCGCCTGATGGGGGCCTTCAACGTCAGTAACCTGATCCTGGCATTGGCGACGCTGCTGTCCCTCGGTTACCCGTTGGAGACGCTGGTTAACACGGCCAATCAGCTACAGCCGGTCTGTGGCCGGATGGAAGTCTTCAATGCGCCAGGCAAGCCGACGGTGGTGGTGGATTATGCCCACACCCCGGATGCCCTGGAAAAAGCGCTGGAAGCCGCTCGTCTGCATTGCCAAGGGCAACTGTGGTGCGTGTTTGGCTGCGGTGGCGACCGTGATAGAGGTAAGCGCCCACTTATGGGTGGCATTGCCGAACAGTTTGCCGATCGGGTGGTGATCACGGATGACAATCCGCGCACCGAAGAACCGCAGACGATCATCAAGGATATTCTGGCCGGGCTGCTGGATGCCGGGCATGTACAGGTGATCCATGGGCGCGCCGAAGCCGTGACCAGCGCCATCATGCAAGCCAAAGAGCAGGATGTGGTGCTGGTAGCAGGTAAAGGCCACGAGGATTACCAACTGGTGGGTAACCGCCGTCTGGATTACTCCGATCGTACTACCGTCGCACGTTTGCTGGGGGTGTTGGCATGATCCCGGTCTCCCTCCAGACGCTGGCGGCGGTATTGGATGCCGAGCTGATCGGCACCGACTGCATCATTACCGAAGTGACGAGGGATACTCGTCAGGTCACTGTGGGTTGCCTGTTTGTGGCCCTGAAAGGGGAGCGTTTCGATGCTCACGACTTTGCCGCCGATGCTGTCGCCGCTGGGGCAGGCGCTTTGCTGGTAAGTAAGCGCTTATTGGTGGAGGCTCCGCAGCTGGTGGTGAAAGATACCAGTCTGGCACTGGGGCAGTTTGCCGCCTGGGTACGTCAGCAGGTGCCAGCCAAAGTGGTGGCGCTGACCGGTTCATCGGGCAAGACCTCGGTGAAAGAGATGACCGCGGCCATTTTACGTGAATGTGGCGAAGTGCTGCATACCGCCGGGAATTACAATAACGAGATCGGCGTGCCGCTAACGCTGCTGCGTTTAGAGCCGCAGCATGATTTTGCGGTGGTTGAACTGGGTGCCAACCATATCGGTGAGATTGCCTATACCACCGCTTTGGCGCAACCGCAGAGCGCGCTGGTGAATAATCTGGCCGCTGCCCATCTGGAAGGTTTTGGCTCACTGGCTGGCGTTGCGCAGGCCAAGGGTGAAATCTTTGCCGGTTTGACCTCGGATGGTGTGGCGATCCTCAACGCCGATAGCAACGACTGGCCGCACTGGCAGGCGCAGTTACAGGGCAAGACAGTCTGGCGTTTCTCCCCCCAGGCTGCGGAATCAGTGGATTTCTTTGCCAGCGATATCCAGGTGAAAGGGAGCGTAACTCACTTCACCCTGCACAGCCCGTTCGGTACGGTGGCGATCGAGTTGCCATTGCCAGGCCGCCATAACGTGGCCAATGCGTTGGCAGCAGCAGCACTGGCAATGTCGGTTGGCGCTACGCTGGCCGCCGTGAGTGCAGGCTTGCAACAGCTACAGGCAGTGCCAGGGCGTTTGTTCCCGATCGCCTTGGCGCAAGGCAAGCTGTTGCTCGATGACAGCTATAACGCCAACGTTGGCTCCATGACGGCAGCAGCGCAGGTGCTGGCAGAAATGCCGGGTTATCGCGTGATGGTCGTTGGCGATATGGCCGAGTTGGGTGCAGAGGCCGAAGAGTGTCATCGTCAGGTGGGTGAAGCTGCCCGTCTGGCCGGTATTGATAAAGTCATCAGCGTGGGTGGGCTGAGCCAGGTATTGAGCTCCGCCGCCGGTAACGGTGAACATTATCAGGATAAAACAGCAGTGACCGCGCGCGTAGCGGAACTACTCTCAGCACATGCGGTAATTACCGTGTTAATCAAAGGTTCACGTAGTGCCGCAATGGAGCAGGTAGTACGCGCGTTACAGGAGAAAGCACCATGTTAGTTTGGCTGGCCGAACATTTGGTCAAATATTACTCAGGCTTCAACGTCTTTTCCTATCTGACGTTCCGGGCCATTGTCAGCCTGCTGACCGCGCTGTTCCTTTCCCTGTGGATGGGGCCGAAGGTGATCAAACGCCTGCAGGAAATGTCCTTTGGTCAGGTAGTGCGTAACGACGGCCCAGAATCGCACTTTAGCAAGCGCGGCACGCCGACTATGGGCGGCATCATGATCCTGACCTCCATCACCATTTCGGTGCTGATGTGGGCCTATCCGTCCAACCCTTACGTGTGGTGCGTACTGTTCGTACTGGTGGGTTACGGCATCGTCGGCTTTGTCGATGACTATCGCAAAGTGGTGCGCAAAGATACTCGGGGGTTGATTGCCCGCTGGAAATATTTCTGGCAATCGGTGATTGCCCTGGTCGTGGCCTTTGCCATGTATGCCGTAGGAAAAGACACGCCAGCCACCGAGCTGGTTGTGCCGTTCTTTAAGGACATCATGCCGCAGCTGGGCTTGCTGTACGTGGTGTTGGCCTACTTCGTGATTGTCGGCACCAGCAACGCGGTCAACCTGACCGATGGGCTGGATGGCCTGGCGATCATGCCAACCGTGTTTGTGGCGGCGGGCTTTGCGCTGGTGGCCTGGGCGACCGGTAACATGAACTTCGCCAACTACCTGCATATACCGTATCTGCGTCATGCCGGTGAGTTGGTCATTGTCTGCACCGCGATCGTCGGGGCCGGTTTAGGTTTCTTGTGGTTTAACACCTATCCGGCTCAGGTGTTTATGGGTGACGTGGGTTCACTGGCTCTGGGCGGCGCGTTGGGCACCATCGCCGTGCTGCTGCGCCAGGAGTTCTTATTGCTGATTATGGGCGGTGTGTTCGTGGTTGAAACGCTGTCGGTGATCCTGCAGGTGGGATCGTTCAAGCTGCGCGGGCAACGTATTTTCCGCATGGCGCCGATCCACCATCACTATGAATTGAAAGGCTGGCCAGAACCACGGGTGATCGTGCGCTTCTGGATTATTTCGCTGATGCTGGTGCTGATTGGCCTGGCGACGCTGAAGGTGCGCTGATTATGGTGGATTATCAGGGTAAAAAAGTAGTCATCATCGGGTTGGGCCTCACCGGCCTGTCCTGCGTTGATTTCTTTATGACCCGTGGCGTGACGCCGCGGGTTATGGATACCCGTATTTCGCCGCCGGGGCTGGATCAACTGCCCGAGAGCGTTGAACGTCATCTGGGTTCCCTGAACCAGGAATGGTTGCTGTCTGCGGATTTGATTGTGGCTAGCCCAGGCATGGCATTAGCGACTCCGGAATTGAGCGCTGCCGCCGATGCCGGGGTTGAGATCGTCGGTGACGTTGAGCTGTTCTGCCGTGAAGCCCAGGCGCCAATCGTGGCGATCACCGGTTCCAACGGCAAGAGCACCGTCACCACGCTGGTGGGTGAGATGGCCAAGGCCGCCGGTTGGGCCGTGGGCGTTGGGGGCAATATCGGCCTGCCTGCGCTGAGCCTGTTGCGCCAGGAGTGCCAACTGTACGTGCTGGAGCTGTCGAGCTTCCAATTGGAAACCACTCACAGCCTGCATGCCGCAGCGGCCACCATTTTGAACGTGACCGAAGATCATATGGATCGCTATCCATTTGGCCTACAGCAATACCGTGCCGCCAAATTGCGCGTCTATGAAAATGCCGAAGTCTGCGTAGTGAATGCGGACGACGCGCTGACCATGCCGGTGCGCGGTGCCGATGAGCGCTGTGTCAGCTTTGGTGCCGACGTGGGGGACTATCATCTGAATCGCCAGCAGGGTGAAATCTGGCTGCGGGTGAATGGTGAGAAAGTCCTCAACACCAGCGAGATGAAGCTCACCGGTCGCCATAACTTTACCAATGCGTTGGCGGCCCTGGCCCTGGCCGATGCCGTCAAGCTGCCGCGTGCGTCCAGCTTGAAAGCGCTGACGACCTTTACCGGCCTGGAGCACCGCTTCCAACTGGTGTGGGAAAACAACGGCGTGCGCTGGATTAATGATTCCAAAGCCACCAACGTCGGCAGCACCGAGGCCGCGCTGAACGGCCTGCAGGTTAAGGGTACGCTGCATCTGCTGTTGGGCGGTGATGGCAAGTCTGCGGACTTCTCGCCGCTGGCACGCTATCTGCAAGGTGACAACGTGCGCTTGTACTGCTTTGGCCGCGATGGCGCTCAGTTGGCACAGTTGCGTCCGGAAGTCGCGACCCAGACAGAAACGATGGAGCAGGCGATGCAGGCCATTGCCCGCCAGGTGACATCAGGCGATATGGTGCTGTTGTCACCGGCCTGCGCCAGCCTGGATCAGTTCCGTAATTTTGAAGTGCGTGGCAACGAGTTTGCCCGTCTGGCACAGGAGCTGGGCGGATGAGACTACGGGTGCCGACGTTCGGCCTGACCAACAAGCTGAAAGACTGGGTGATGGGATCGCGTGAAAGCGATACGAGCAGCATGGTGCTGTATGACCGTACCCTGCTGTGGCTGACCTTTGGCCTGGCGATTGTTGGTTTTGTGATGGTGACGTCGGCCTCAATGCCTATCGGCCAGCGCCTGGCAGAGGATCCTTTCCTGTTTGCCAAGCGTGATGCACTTTACCTTGGCCTGGCGTTCGGCCTGTCGCTGGTGACGCTGCGTATCCCGATGGCCGTTTGGCAGCGCTATAGCAACGTCATGCTGCTGTTATCGATAGTCTTGTTGCTGGTGGTGCTGGTGGTTGGCAGCTCGGTCAACGGGGCTTCACGCTGGATTTCACTGGGCCCATTGCGTATCCAGCCCGCAGAGTTATCCAAGCTGTCGCTGTTTTGCTACCTGGCGAGCTATCTGGTGCGCAAGGTAGAGGAAGTCCGTAGCAACTTCTGGGGCTTCTGTAAGCCAATGGGCGTGATGGTGGTGCTGGCGGTGTTGCTGCTGGCCCAGCCGGATTTGGGGACGGTGGTGGTGCTGTTTATCACCACGCTGGCGATGCTGTTCCTGGCCGGGGCAAAGATGTGGCAGTTCCTGGCGATCATCGGATCGGGCGTGTTTGCCGTGGGGCTGCTGATCATCGCGGAACCTTACCGTATGCGCCGCGTGACTTCGTTTTGGAACCCATGGGCCGATCCGTTTGGCAGTGGTTATCAGTTAACCCAGTCGCTGATGGCGTTTGGCCGCGGTGAGTTCTGGGGGCAAGGGCTGGGTAACTCGGTACAGAAACTCGAGTATTTACCCGAGGCGCATACCGACTTTATCTTCTCCATTTTGGGCGAAGAACTGGGCTATATCGGTGTGGTTTTCGCCCTGTTAATGGTATTCTTCGTCGCTTTTCGCGCCATGTCGATCGGCCGCAGGGCGTTGGAGATAGACCAGCGATTTTCCGGTTTTCTGGCGTGTTCGATCGGTGTCTGGTTCAGTTTCCAGGCATTGGTGAACGTCGGGGCGGCAGCGGGGATGTTGCCAACCAAAGGCTTGACCTTGCCACTGATAAGCTACGGTGGCTCGAGCCTGATCATTATGTCGACGGCGATCGTGCTGTTGCTGCGAATTGATTATGAAACGCGCCTGACCAAAGCGCAGGCGTTTGTGAAGAGGTAGCGGATGAGCGGTAAAGCTAAGCGTTTAATGGTGATGGCAGGCGGTACCGGCGGGCACGTATTTCCGGGGCTGGCGGTCGCGCATCATCTGATGGCGCAGGGCTGGCAAGTTCGCTGGCTCGGTACCGCAGACCGAATGGAAGCCGATCTGGTACCAAAGCACGGGATCGAGATTGATTTTATCCGCATCTCCGGGCTGCGTGGCAAAGGCCTAAAAGCGCAGTTGACCGCACCGGTGCGTATCTGGCAGGCGGTGCGTCAGGCGAAAGCGATTATGCGCAGCTATCAGCCGGACGTAGTGCTGGGGATGGGCGGTTACGTTTCTGGCCCTGGCGGTTTGGCCGCTTGGCAGTGCGGTATCCCGGTAGTGCTGCATGAGCAGAACGGCATTGCTGGCCTGACCAACCGCTGGCTCTCCAGGATTGCCAAGAAAGTGTTACAGGCGTTCCCAGGCGCGTTCCCGAATGCGGACGTCGTGGGTAACCCGGTGCGTACAGATGTGTTGGCGCTGCCGCTGCCCGCTGAGCGTTTGAACGGGCGTGAAGGGCCAATCCGCGTGCTGATTATCGGCGGTAGCCAAGGCGCACGCGTGCTGAATCAGACAGTTCCTGAAGTCGCCGCGCTGCTGGGCGATAGAATAGCTCTCTGGCATCAGGTAGGTAAGGGCGCATTGCCAACGGTACTGCAAGACTACGAGAGGGTAGGGCAGACCGGGCACAAGGTGACCGAGTTTATTGATGACATGGCAGAGGCTTATGCCTGGGCGGATGTGGTGGTGTGCCGTTCTGGCGCGCTGACCGTCAGCGAAGTGGCGGCGGCGGGACTACCGGCCATTTTTGTGCCGTTCCAGCATAAAGATCGTCAGCAATACTGGAACGCGCGTCCTCTGGAAGAGGCCGGTGCAGCCAAAATTATTGAACAACCGCAGTTTACTGCCGATGTCGTGGCGGAACTGCTGGCAAGCTGGGATCGCCCAACGCTGTTGAAGATGGCCGAAAAGGCCCGCGCGGTAGCGATCCCGGATGCAACAGAACGTGTGGCGGCAGAAATTATTCGTGCAGCCCTGTAAGGCCGTCGGGGTTACCCCTGTTGAGCTAAATCGAACCTGATAGATAGAGAAGTGATGAATACACAACAATTGGCGAAACTACGTACTTTCGTGCCCGAGATGCGACGCGTCCGGCACATTCACTTTGTTGGCATCGGTGGTGCCGGCATGGGTGGTATCGCCGAGGTGTTGGCCAACGAGGGTTATCAGATCAGCGGTTCCGACCTGGCGCCGAACCCGGTCACCCAGCAGTTGAGCGAGCTTGGGGCAACGATTTACTTTCATCACCGCCCGGAAAACGTGCTGGATGCCAGCGTGGTAGTGGTGTCGACCGCTATCCCGGCAGACAACCCGGAGATCGTCGCAGCCCGTGAGGCGCGCATTCCGGTGATCCAGCGGGCAGAAATGCTGGCCGAGCTGATGCGCTATCGCCATGGCATTGCCATCGCCGGTACACACGGCAAAACCACCACCACGGCGATGGTGTCCAGTATTTATGCCGAAGCCGGTCTTGACCCAACGTTTGTTAACGGTGGGCTAGTGAAGGCGGCAGGTACCCACGCACGTTTGGGTTCTAGCCGTTACCTGATTGCGGAAGCGGATGAGAGCGATGCGTCGTTCCTGCATTTGCAACCGATGGTGGCGATTGTCACCAACATCGAAGCCGACCATATGGATACCTACCATGGCGACTTCGAGAATTTGAAGCAGACGTTTATCACCTTCCTGCACAACCTGCCGTTCTATGGTCGTGCGGTAATGTGCATTGACGATCCGGTCGTGCGTGAGTTGTTGCCGCGCGTGGGTCGCCATATCACCACCTACGGCTTTAGCGAAGATGCGGATGTGCGCATCGAGAGCTATAGCCAGATCGGGCCGCAGGGGCACTTTACCCTGAGCCGTCAGGACAAACCGTTGATGACGGTGACCCTGAATGCACCGGGCCGCCATAACGCCTTGAACGCGGCGGCGGCGGTTGCCGTGGCGACGGAAGAAGGCATTGCCGACGAAGCCATTCTGCGTGCGCTGGCCGGTTTCCAGGGAACGGGGCGTCGTTTCGATTTCCTGGGGGAGTTCCCACTGGCGGCGGTGAACGAAAAACAGGGTAGTGCCATGTTGGTGGACGATTATGGCCACCACCCAACGGAAGTGGATGCGACCATCAAGGCCGCGCGTGCCGGTTGGCCAACCAAGCGGGTGGTGATGATCTTCCAGCCGCACCGCTATACCCGTACTCGCGATCTGTATGACGATTTCGCCAACGTATTGTCGCAGGTTGACGTGTTGCTGATGCTGGATGTCTATCCGGCGGGTGAAGCTCCGATCCCTGGCGCTGATAGCCGTAGCCTGTGCCGTACCATTCGCAATCGCGGCAAACTGGATCCGATCCTGGTGTCCGATGCGGATACCGTGCCAACGCTGTTGGCGCAGCTGTTGCAAGGGGACGACCTGGTGCTGGTGCAAGGGGCTGGCAATGTCGGTAAAATCGCGCGCCGGCTGGCTGAACTAAAACTGCAACCACAGATCAAAGAGGAGGATCATCATGGCTGATAAAGTCGCCGTATTGCTGGGTGGTACCTCCGCAGAACGTGAAGTTTCACTGCAATCTGGCGCGGCCGTGCTGGCCGGGTTGCGAGAAGCGGGCATTGATGCACATGGCATCGACACCCGTGACTTCCCTGTCACCGAACTGAAAGCGCAGGGGTTCACCAAAGTGTTCATCGCGCTGCACGGGCGTGGCGGTGAAGATGGTACATTGCAAGGCCTGCTGGAGTTTTTGCAGTTGCCTTATACCGGCAGTGGCGTGATGGCCTCGGCGCTGACCATGGATAAATGGCGCAGCAAAATGGTGTGGCAGTCGATGGGGCTGCCGGTGGCGCCTTACGTGGCGCTGAGCCGCCGCCAGTATCTGGGCGACGATCGGCAA
Organism: Serratia sp. 3ACOL1; assembly: GCF_003668775.1. NCBI lineage: Bacteria > Pseudomonadati > Pseudomonadota > Gammaproteobacteria > Enterobacterales > Yersiniaceae > Serratia > Serratia sp. 3ACOL1. Next base: position 5,412,386 of record NZ_CP033055.1, read on the forward strand.
AGCCAACTGGCTGCCATTGAAGCTCTGGGATTACCGCTGATTGTGAAGCCAAGCCGCGAAGGTTCCAGCGTTGGCATGAGCAAAGTGACCGAACGCGCAGCCCTGGAAGGGGCGTTGGAAGAAGCGTTCCGTCATGATGAGGATGTGCTGGTAGAGAAATGGCTCAGCGGCCCGGAATACACCGTGGCGATCCTGGGTGACAAGGTGCTGCCTTCCATCCGTATTCAGCCCGCTGGCGTGTTTTACGATTACCAGGCCAAATATATTTCCGACGATACGCAGTATTTTTGCCCGAGCGGTCTGGATGCACAGCAGGAAGCCGCTATGGCTGCGCTGGCACTGCGGGCCTACCGTGGGCTGGATTGCAGCGGCTGGGGGCGTGTTGATGTCATGCAAGACAGCGATGGCAGCTTCTACCTACTGGAAGCGAACACTTCACCGGGCATGACCAGCCACAGTCTGGTCCCGATGGCGGCCCGGCAGTCCGGATTAACTTTCTCGCAGTTGGTTGCGGGAATTCTGGCGTTGGCTGACTGAAATGTCGCAAGCGGCTCTGAATGCACGCGATCGCGAGGCGGATAACGGCCCACGCCGCAGCAATGGCACCCAACTGGCAGGGGTAATTTTCCTGCTGATGGTGTTAGGCACCATCCTGTGGTGCGGCTGGGTAGTGGTAGGTTGGATGCAAGATGCCAGCCGTCTGCCGCTCTCAAGGCTGGTATTGACCGGTGAACGCCATTTCACCACTAACGACGATGTTCGCCAGGCGATCTTGGCTTTGGGAGCACCGGGCACCTTTATGACGCAGGATGTGGACATCATCCAGCAGCAGATCGAGCGTCTGCCGTGGGTCAAGCAGGCCAGCGTACGTAAACAGTGGCCGGATGAGCTGAAAATCCACCTGGTGGAGTATGTCCCGGTGGCGCATTGGAATGATTTGCACATGGTTGATGCCGAGGGCAAGTCGTTCAGCATTCCGGCGCAGCGTTTGGGCAATCAGAAATTACCGTTGCTCTATGGTCCGGAAGGCAGCGAACAGGATGTTCTGGAAGGTTACCGCGCGATGAACGGCGTGCTGGCAGCCAGCAAGTACCAGCTTAAGATGGCGTCCATGACGGCCCGCCATTCGTGGCAGTTGGCTTTGGATAACGATGTTCGGCTGGAACTGGGACGTGACGATCGCATGGGTCGCTTGCAACGCTTCATCGGGCTTTATCCGGTGCTGTTGCAGCAGGCGCAGGCGGAAAACAAGCGCGTCAGCTATGTCGATTTACGCTATGACTCCGGTGCCTCAGTTGGCTGGGCTCCGGCGTTTATCGACCCGCAGGCAGCCATGGGCGATCGACCAAACAGTAATCAGCAACAGAATCAGGCACAGGCAAAACAACAATGATCAAGTCGACGGACAGAAAACTGGTAGTTGGACTGGAGATCGGTACCGCAAAAGTCTCCGCATTGGTGGGGGAAGTTTTGCCCGATGGCATGGTCAACATTATCGGGGTGGGCAGTTGCCCGTCTCGCGGTATGGATAAGGGTGGCGTTAACGATCTGGAATCGGTAGTCAAGTGCGTACAGCGCGCTATCGATCAGGCCGAACTGATGGCGGATTGTCAGATTTCTTCGGTTTACCTGGCCTTGTCGGGTAAGCATATCAGCTGTCAGAACGAGATCGGGATGGTGCCGATCTCCGAAGAGGAAGTGACGCAGGAAGACGTGGAGAACGTGGTGCATACCGCCAAGTCGGTGCGTGTGCGTGACGAACACCGCATCCTGCACGTTATCCCTCAGGAATATGCCATCGACTATCAGGAAGGCATCAAAAACCCGGTTGGGTTATCCGGCGTGCGTATGCAGGCCAAGGTGCACCTGATCACCTGCCATAACGATATGGCCAAGAACATTGTCAAAGCAGTAGAACGTTGTGGTCTGAAAGTGGACCAACTGATTTTCGCCGGTCTGGCCGCCAGTTATGCGGTGCTGACCGAAGATGAGCGCGAGCTCGGCGTCTGTGTGGTAGATATCGGCGGGGGCACCATGGATATGGCGGTGTATACCGGCGGTGCTCTGCGCCACACCAAAGTGATCCCTTACGCCGGGAACGTGGTCACCAGCGATATCGCCTACGCCTTCGGCACGCCGCCGACCGACGCGGAAGCGATTAAAGTTCGACACGGTTGTGCACTTGGGTCGATTGTTAGCAAGGATGAAAGTGTTGAGGTTCCTAGCGTGGGGGGAAGGCCTCCTCGGAGTCTGCAAAGACAGACATTGGCTGAAGTGATTGAGCCGCGCTACACCGAACTGTTGAATCTGGTTAACGATGAAATATTGCAATTGCAGGAGCAACTGCGTCAGCAAGGGGTGAAGCATCATCTGGCAGCGGGTATTGTGCTGACCGGCGGTGCCGCCCAGATTGATGGCCTGGCAGCCTGTGCGCAACGGGTATTCCATACCCAGGTACGCATCGGCCAACCCTTGAACATCACGGGTCTGACGGATTACGCGCAAGAGCCTTACTATTCTACAGCGGTCGGGCTACTGCACTATGGAAAAGAGTCTCACCTGAGCGGTGAGGCAGAAGTAGAAAAACGCGCCTCGGTGGGCAATTGGTTTAAACGCATCAATAGCTGGCTGAGAAAAGAGTTTTAATGTTTAGACAAAGAGATCATGCTGAGTAATCTTTTTATGATCTCGCAGCGACAGGCACAAAACGGAGAGAAACTATGTTTGAACCAATGGAACTAACCAATGACGCGGTGATTAAAGTCATCGGCGTCGGCGGTGGCGGTGGCAATGCCGTTGAACACATGGTGCGCGAGCGCATCGAAGGTGTTGAATTCTTCGCCGTTAATACAGACGCTCAGGCGCTGCGTAAAACGGCAGTTGGCCAAACCATCCAGATTGGTAGCGGTATTACCAAAGGTCTGGGTGCAGGCGCGAACCCGGAAGTGGGTCGTAATTCAGCGGAAGAAGACCGTGAAGCCCTGCGCGCCGCCCTGGAAGGTGCAGACATGGTCTTCATCGCGGCCGGCATGGGTGGCGGTACCGGTACCGGTGCTGCGCCAGTGGTGGCAGAAGTCGCAAAAGATCTGGGTATTCTGACCGTGGCCGTAGTGACCAAGCCTTTCAACTTTGAAGGCAAGAAGCGCATGGCATTCGCGGAGCAGGGTATCGCCGAGCTGTCCAAGCACGTGGACTCGCTGATCACCATCCCGAACGACAAGTTGCTGAAAGTTCTGGGCCGTGGCATTTCTCTGCTGGACGCGTTCGGCGCGGCCAACGACGTGCTGAAAGGCGCCGTGCAGGGTATTGCCGAACTGATCACCCGTCCAGGCCTGATGAACGTCGACTTTGCTGACGTTCGCACCGTGATGTCCGAAATGGGCTACGCGATGATGGGTTCTGGCGTTGCCTGTGGCGAAGATCGTGCCGAAGAAGCGGCGGAAATGGCGATCTCCAGCCCACTGCTGGAAGATATCGACCTGTCCGGCGCCCGTGGCGTACTGGTCAACATCACCGCTGGCTTCGACCTGCGTCTGGATGAGTTCGAAACCGTGGGTAACACCATTCGTGCTTTCGCTTCCGACAATGCGACCGTGGTAATCGGTACCTCGCTGGATCCGGAAATGAACGACGAACTGCGCGTGACCGTAGTTGCGACCGGTATCGGTATGGACAAACGTCCTGAAATCACCCTGGTAACCAATAAACAGGCCAGCCAGCCAGTGATGGATCACCGTTACCAGCAGCATGGTATGTCACCGCTGCAGCAGGAAGTGAAACCTGCCGCCAAGGTGGTGAACGATCAGAACGCGCAACCAAACAAAGAGCCTGATTATCTGGATATCCCGGCCTTCTTGCGTAAGCAGGCAGACTAGGAATAAGCTGATAATTTGGAATCTCCGCTCTTTGTGCTAAACTGTCCCGCCAGCCTTGCTGTATGCTGGGCTGGTTGGATTGATAACATTGCGAGATAAAACGATGATCAAACAAAGGACATTAAAACGTATTGTGCAGGCGACTGGTGTCGGTTTACATACCGGCAAGAAAGTCACGCTGACAATGCGCCCAGCGTCGGCTAATACCGGGGTCATCTATCGTCGCACTGACTTGAATCCACCGGTAGATTTCCCGGCTGATGCAAAATCCGTGCGTGATACCATGCTCTGTACTTGCCTGGTGAATGAGTCAGACGTGCGTATTTCCACCGTTGAGCATCTTAATGCTGCGTTGGCGGGCTTGGGTATCGACAACATCATTATTGAAGTTGACGCTGCCGAAATCCCGATCATGGACGGTAGTGCTAGCCCGTTTGTCTATCTGTTGCTGGATGCCGGCATCGAAGAGCTGAACTCGGCGAAGAAATTCCTGCGTCTGAAAGACACTGTACGCGTTGAAGATGGCGACAAGTGGGCAGAGCTGTCCCCGCATAACGGGTTCCGCCTGGACTTCACCATCGACTTCAACCACCCGGCGATTGATGCCAGTACCCAACGCTATCGTCTGGATTTCTCAGCCGATTCGTTCGTACGCCAAATCAGCCGTGCGCGTACCTTCGGTTTCATGCGTGATATCGAGTATCTGCAGTCCCGTGGCCTGGCCCTGGGCGGCAGCTTCGATTGCGCGATTGTGGTGGATGACTATCGTGTCCTCAACGAAGACGGCCTGCGCTTCGAAGACGAATTCGTACGCCACAAAATGCTGGATGCCATCGGCGATCTGTTCATGTGCGGCCATAACATCATTGGCGCGTTCACCGCGTACAAATCAGGCCATGCGCTGAACAACAAGCTGCTGCAAGCCGTGCTGGCGAAACAGGAAGCTTGGGAATTCGTGACATTCCAGGATGAAGCCGAAATGCCGTTGGCATTCAAGGCTCCGTCAACCGTACTGGCTTAAGCTGCCAAGACGTCAATTATTTATCACGACCGGTCTCGTTGGCTCTCTCTCCTGCCAACGCGGCCAGTCGTTCTAATATCTTGCGTAATTTTTCTGGGCTCTGCGCCGCCAATCCCCGTAATGCATCCGCACTTTCCAGGCTCAAATGACGCATAGGCACCTCTGCCTGCTGGCCATTTTCCGTGCTTTTGCCGTGGTTTTGTACCTGGCTGCTGCCTTTTGCCATCAACGAGGGATTAATCCTGATGTCGATTGACGACAAAGATGGTAGAATTTGCGCTCGTAGTGCGGATAGCAGGCTGGGTTGTTCATAGCGTAAGCGCATCATCCAACTGGCATTGGCGGTTTCCAGCACTAAAATACCCTGTCTGAAGTTGGCGACACGGCACCAAGGGTGCAACTGAGCGGGCAATAACCCCTTCACGGCACGATTGAGTTTCAGTAGCGCGGTAGCGCGTTGCTGAACGTTATGCAGCGGTCCTTTCTCTGTTGCAGACGCGTCGTCAAACAGGATATCTAATAATTGTGGACGGCTATCGCGCATAATGGGCTCCGGCGGATAATAAACACGTGATCGGTATTCTAAATCGTTGGCGACAATTTGGCAGACGTTATTTCTGGCCTCATCTCCTGTTGGGGATGGTAGCGGCCACGCTTGGCGTACCGCAGAATCTGTCCGGCACCGTCGATCAAAGCGCATTACCGAGCACCTCGTCCAGTCTTAACCGGCAAAATTCCGTCAGTCACGCCTTTAACAGCCTGGCGTTACTGCAAGAAGTGCATCGTCGCCCAACGTTTAACGTTGATTACTGGCACCAGCATGCGCTTCGAACCGTCATCCGTCACCTCTCTTTTGCTTTGGCGCCTCAGGCCGTCTATGCCCGGGTGCAAGAAGCGGAGACCGTTGCGGTTGAACCTCCATTACAGGTGGCTCAGCTTGCTCTGCTCTCCACGCTCAATGCGCTACTGACGCACGAGCCAAAACCACCGACTATCATTCGTGATACCCATCACCCCATCGTTCCTTCTTTGGCGCAGCATCATGCCGGGCTGTGGCTCGCTCAGGTGCAAGGTATTCGCGCCGGGCCTGCAGCCCTCGGCTAATCTTTGCCCTCAGGGCAGCAAAAAAACAAACAACACAACAGCTTGTTGACGGCCATTATGGTGTCGTCGCGTAAGAGATATAAAGAATCATGTTAATCAAACTATTGACCAAAGTTTTTGGTAGCAGCAACGATCGTACCCTGCGCCGTATGCGCAAAGCGGTTGAGATGATCAACCGTATGGAACCAGACATGGAAAAACTGTCTGATAGCGAACTGCAGGCCAAGACCGATGAATTCCGCGCGCGTCTGAAAAAGGGCGAAGTGCTGGAAAGCCTGATCCCGGAAGCCTTCGCCGTAGTGCGTGAGGCCAGTAAGCGAGTCTTCGGCATGCGTCACTTCGACGTACAGCTGCTGGGCGGGATGGTGCTCAACGACCGCTGTATCGCCGAGATGCGTACCGGTGAAGGTAAAACCCTGACCGCAACCCTGCCTGCCTATCTGAACGCCCTGAGCGGCCGTGGCGTGCACGTGGTTACCGTCAACGACTACCTGGCCCAGCGTGACGCCGAAAACAACCGTCCGCTGTTCGAGTTCCTGGGGCTGAGCGTGGGTATCAACCTGCCTGGCATGCCTGCTCCGGCCAAGCGTGAAGCTTATGCCGCAGATATCACTTACGGTACCAACAACGAATACGGCTTTGACTACCTGCGTGACAACATGGCGTTCAGCCCGGAAGAGCGCGTACAGCGTAAGCTGCACTATGCGCTGGTGGATGAGGTTGACTCCATCCTGATCGACGAAGCGCGTACGCCGCTGATCATCTCCGGCCCGGCCGAAGACAGCTCAGAGATGTATAAGCGTGTTAACAAGCTGATCCCACAGTTGATCCGTCAGGAAAAAGAAGACTCCGACACCTTCCAGGGTGAAGGGCACTTCTCAGTCGATGAAAAAGCGCGCCAGGTACACCTGACCGAACGCGGCCTGATCATGATCGAAGAGATGCTGATGGAAGCGGGCATCATGGATGAAGGCGAATCGCTGTATTCACCAACCAACATCATGCTGATGCACCACGTCACCGCCGCGCTGCGCGCCCACGTGCTGTTCACCCGCGACGTTGACTATATCGTTAAAGACGGTGAAGTCATTATCGTTGACGAACATACCGGCCGTACCATGCAGGGCCGCCGCTGGTCCGATGGTCTGCACCAGGCGGTAGAAGCCAAAGAAGGCGTAGAGATCCAGAACGAAAACCAGACGCTGGCTTCGATCACCTTCCAGAACTACTTCCGTCTCTATGAGAAGCTGGCCGGTATGACCGGTACGGCGGACACCGAAGCCTTCGAATTCAGCTCCATCTACAAGCTCGATACCATCGTGGTGCCGACCAACCGCCCAATGATCCGTAAAGATATGCCGGATCTGGTCTACATGACCGAAAAAGAGAAGATCGCGGCGATCATTGAAGATATTCGTGAACGCACTGCCAACGGCCAGCCAGTGCTGGTGGGGACCATCTCGATTGAGAAATCCGAAGTGGTTTCCCGTGAGCTGACCAAGGCAGGGATCGAACACAAGGTTCTGAACGCCAAATTCCACGCCATGGAAGCGGATATTGTGGCCAATGCGGGTCAGACTGCCGCAGTAACCATCGCCACCAACATGGCCGGTCGTGGTACCGATATCGTGTTGGGCGGCAGTTGGCAGAGTGAAATCTCCCATCTGGAAGATCCGACTGAAGAGCAGATTGCCGAAATTAAAGCAGCCTGGAAAATTCGTCACGACGCCGTGCTGGCCGCTGGTGGCTTGCACATTATCGGTACCGAACGTCACGAATCACGCCGTATCGACAACCAGCTGCGTGGCCGTTCCGGCCGTCAGGGTGATGCCGGTTCTTCCCGCTTCTACCTGTCAATGGAAGATGCGCTGATGCGTATTTTCGCCTCGGATCGTGTTTCTGGCATGATGCGTAAACTGGGTATGAAGGATGGCGAAGCCATTGAGCACCCGTGGGTCACCAAAGCCATTGCCAATGCGCAACGCAAGGTTGAAAGCCGTAACTTCGATATTCGTAAGCAACTGCTGGAATACGATGACGTGGCCAACGATCAGCGCCGTGCGATCTACAGCCAGCGTAACGAATTGCTCGACGTGTCCGACGTGAGTGAAACTATCAACAGCATCCGTGAAGACGTGTTTAAAACCACCATCGACAGCTACATTCCGCCGCAGTCTCTGGAAGAGATGTGGGACGTGAAAGGGCTGGAAGAGCGCCTGAAAAACGACTTCGATCTGGATATGCCGATCTCCGAGTGGTTGGATAAAGAGCCTGAACTGCACGAAGAAACGCTGCGTGAACGTATCATGGCGAAGGCGAAGGAAGATTACCTGCGCAAAGAAGAGGTTGTTGGCGCCGAAATGATGCGCAACTTCGAAAAAGGCGTGATGCTGCAGACGCTGGATTCCCTGTGGAAAGAGCACCTGGCGGCGATGGATTACCTGCGTCAGGGTATCCACCTGCGTGGCTATGCGCAAAAAGATCCGAAGCAGGAATACAAGCGTGAATCCTTCAACATGTTTGCCACCATGCTGGAATCGTTGAAATATGAAGTGATCAGCGTGTTGAGCAAGGTTCAGGTACGCATGCCGGAAGAGGTTGAAGCCCTGGAGCTGCAACGTCGTGAAGAGGCAGAGCGTCTGGCTCGCCAGCAACAGCTAAGCCACCAGGAAGAAAATGCCCTGGCGGTCACCGATCCGAACGCTCCGGCTGTCGCCGAACGTAAAGTAGGGCGTAACGATCCTTGCCCATGCGGTTCCGGTAAGAAATACAAGCAGTGCCACGGCCGTTTGCAAAAGTAAGCCGGGTCACAATGTAGAGGGCGCCGCATGCTGCGCCCTTGTATATGACATCAATCGAAGGGCTCAGCATGCTGAGCCCTTTTTTTAAGTGGTAACATCTGGAGGATGCGATGAAGCACCTGAACATCGCCGTAGGGATTATCCGTAACCCGCAGCAGGAAATCTTTATCACACGCCGCGCTGTGGATTCGCATATGGCCGGCTTTTGGGAATTCCCTGGTGGCAAGATTGAGCAGGGCGAAACGCCGGAGCAGGCATTAGGCCGCGAGTTGCTGGAAGAAACCGGGATCCACGCCAATCAGGCACGGCTACTGGAAGTGCTGGAGCACCGCTTTACCGATCGGATCGTGACGCTGAATTTCTATCTGGTAGAGGATTGGAAGGGCGAGCCCTATGGCCGTGAAGGCCAGCCGATGCGCTGGGTGAAACAGGCCGACCTGCGCGAGGAAGAGTTCCCCGAAGCCAACGTCAGTATCATTAAACTGTTGGTGGCGCAGGCCAGTGCCGCGTAGTCATTTTAGGCCTGGGTTAACAGGCCTAATAACACCACTTTAAAGATCCTTGTCTTACTCGACTCATCCATGAGCCTCGCCCTTTCAGGGCCGCTGCAAGCAGCGTTCAAATCGGTTCCTGACCGATTTGTCGTTCGCTCCAATCTTCGCTTTCATTCAGCTCATTATTGCTGGGAATGCGTTTCTCTTCATCGGCCCATTCACCGAGATCGATCAACTGGCAGCGCTTGCAGCAGAACGGGCGATACGGGCTGACTTCACCCCAAACCACGCCTTTGCCACAGGTTGGGCATTTTACTACGGTCATATTCATTCCTTTCTCCCTCTGATAGTTAAAGGGGTAATTCAGTGTGTTAGCAGCACGCCAGCTCAAAGGTAAGACGCTCTGGCACTGTGCCGGTTTCGCTGTCTAGCGGCAGGAAACGGATGGCATAGCGCGTCTTGTGGCCGGAAATCTGCGGGTAAAGCTGGTAAGCCAGATTAATACGCAAGCGTAACAGATCTGCCCCTTCGGCGTTATCCTGGAAGAAGCCGTTGAGGCTGATCTGATTGCGAAACGGCCCGGCCTGGCGCACCAGATCCAACACGATGGTCAGCGCCTGATTCAAGGGTTCGAGAGTTTGCAACCACTCTGCCACGTCCGCATCACGTTCATGCTGTGCTACGTGCATCCACATATGCAGCGTAGGCAAATCAAAGCTGCAACAACCGCCAGGGATGCTCAGACGTTGGCGAACCAGGCTAATCAGCCGGTCTTCACGCAGCGCCTGGCCCATACGCGGGGCAGACATCAGCGCAGATGCACAGCCTTTCAGCTGGCTGCGTAGCTGATTGACCACCGAGATATCGACACCGGGCAATTCTGCCCACTGCAGTAATTTCTGCTGCTGGCGTTCCAGCTCTTTGAGCAGTTCGGTGCGTACTTCGCCACGTTCCAATACGTCCAGCAGGTCCGCAACGGTACGGAAAAAGGTCAGGGCGATAGCGGTTTCGCTCAGTGCTCTTTGGCCATGCAGTTGTTGTAATAAAAACTCGATCCGCAGCCAGGTGCGCATTTTTTCGTTTAACGGGTGTTCAAAGAGAACGGTCGGGGAAGCGTCACTCATTCGGTGTGATCCTGTCGGGTCGCTGAGGTTGCCAGCTCAAGATAGTGTTGATGCAATGCGGCGACATGGGATTCAATTCCTTGTGCGCTACCGCTATTGTCAATTACGTCATCCGCCACGGCCAGACGTTGTTCGCGCGTGGCCTGTGCAGACAGAATATTCAGTGCCTGCTGACGGCTGATGCCGTCGCGGGCCATGGTTCTGGCTAATTGTGTTTCGCTGTCGACATCCACCACTAAAACGCGGTCGGCACGATCCTGCAGGCCGTTTTCTACCAGCAAGGGGACTACCCATAGTACGTAACAACTCTGGGCGTTGGCTAGTTGGCGTTGCGTTTCCTGCTGGATCTGCGGGTGCAGCAACTGGTTTAGCCAGCGCTTTTCGTCGGGATCGCTGAAGATCCTCTGACGCAAAGCCGCACGGTTGAGGGATCCGTCCATCAGCAACATTTCATTACCAAAATGTGCCGCAATGGCGTCCAATGCCGGGGTTCCAGGCTCAACCACCTGGCGAGCAATGATATCCGCATCCACAATGGCCACGCCAAAACGTGCAAAGGCGTTGGCAACGGTGGACTTACCGCTGCCGATACCGCCGGTTAATGCAACAATGTAGGACATGGCCGAAGGGATCCTGATATTCACCAAAAATTATAAACGAATCATAAAGCGATCGCGCAGAAGTGCAAGCGGGTGCGTGTGACTTGCCCTGCGCCTGGTGTTTTGAGAGGGGTAATTTGAGCCGCGGGATTGGGAAAATGAGGCGGCAATCACATTGGGATGTCACAAGTAAATTTGTGGGATTGTACCGTAAATAAAGGCGAAATCGCAGTCTTGCCGAGCGATTATTAGTGCGTATGATAACACCACTGGAACTGGCAATAACAATACCCGCCGCCTTTCAAGGTAAAACTTGAAATTCATAGGGTAGTGGTTCGAAATCCCCTTGCGATCCGTCGCCAAAAACCAGGAAATCATAAGTCATGCGTATTGAAGAAGATTTGAAGTTAGGCTTTAAAGATGTGTTGATCCGCCCAAAGCGTTCCACGCTGAAAAGCCGCTCGGAAGTTGAACTGGAGCGCCAGTTTACCTTCAAACATTCAGGTTACAACTGGTCCGGTGTGCCGATTATTGCCGCCAATATGGATACGGTTGGCACCTTCCGCATGGCCGAGGCCCTGGCAACCTTCGACGTTCTCACCGCCGTTCATAAACACTACACCGTTGAGCAATGGGCCGAGTTTGTTCAGCGCTCGTCCGACTCCGTGTTGCGTCATGTGATGGTGTCTACCGGTACTTCTGAAGCCGACTTCGTCAAGATGAAGCAGATCCTGGCACTTTCCCCAGCGTTGAAGTTTATCTGCATCGACGTGGCCAACGGCTATTCCGAACACTTTGTTGCCTTCCTGAAAAAAGCCCGTGAAGCTTGCCCTAGCCATGTGATCTGCGCGGGTAACGTGGTTACCGGTGAAATGGTGGAAGAGCTGGTGCTGTCCGGTGCCGACATCGTCAAGGTCGGGATTGGTCCTGGTTCGGTCTGTACCACCCGTGTGAAAACCGGTGTGGGCTATCCGCAGCTTTCCGCGGTGATCGAATGTGCCGATGCCGCACATGGCTTGGGCGGGCAGATTGTCAGCGATGGCGGTTGTTCAGTACCGGGTGATGTAGCAAAAGCCTTCGGCGGCGGCGCAGACTTTGTCATGCTGGGCGGGATGTTGGCCGGGCACGACGAATGTGAAGGCACCGTGGTGGAAGAGAACGGTGAGAAATTCATGCTGTTCTACGGTATGAGCTCAGAGTCTGCCATGAAACGCCATGTGGGTGGGGTAGCCGGCTACCGTGCTGCGGAAGGTAAAACCGTCAAGTTGCCGCTGCGTGGTGAAGTCGAGTTTACCGTGCGCGATATCCTCGGTGGCCTGCGTTCTGCCTGTACTTATGTGGGCGCAGAACGTCTGAAAGAGCTGACCAAACGCACCACTTTTATCCGCGTGGCGGAGCAGGAAAACCGCGTTTTCGGCAGCAAATAATTGCCTGACCTGGTAGGGGCGCAGCAATGCTGTGCCCGTATCAAACAGGGCGAAAATTGATTGCATTACCCCAATACATTCCCCAATTGGAATATCGGCAAATACATCGCGATCACCAACGTACCTACAATCCCGCCAACCACTATCATCAACAACGGCTCCAGCGTTTGCGCCAGCGTATCGGCGAGCTCATAGGTCTGTTGTTCGTGCCAAAGCGCCAGCTTGTCCAACAGGATATCGAGCGTGCCGGACTCTTCTCCCACCCGCACTAATTGCTGGCATAGCGAAGGAAACAGCGGCTGTTGAGCTAGCGCGCTGTGGAAGGGATACCCTTGCGAGAGCTGCTGTTCGATCGCCGTCAGCGCCTGGCAATAAAACACAATATTCACCGATAGCTTCGCGGCGCTTAGCCCTGCCACCAGCGTCAATCCTGCCTGCTGTGTCATGGCCAGAATACGGAATACCTGGCTCAGGCAATTGCCCTTGACCAACGAGGCAATCAACGGGATGCGTAGCAGCATCGCCTGCTCACGTTGCTGCCAATTTGCTAACGGATGCAACCTGCGCCAATAAAATCCTGCCAGCCCAGCCACTGTGAGCAATAGATAAGGCCCGGTAGCGATCAATGCGCCGGACAGTGCCAGCAGCCCTTGAGTAAACCAGGGCAACGGGGCGTCGAATGATTGATAAATCTTGGCAAACTCCGGCAGCACCATCACCAACATCAGAATGGTGACTGAAATGGCCACCAGGCAGATAAACAGCGGGTAGCGCAGTGCCTTCAGCACCTTTTTCTGTAGCCTTTGCTGGGCTTCCTGTTGCTGTGCCAACTGTAGGCAGCAGCGATCCAGATTGCCCGTCAATTCGCCGATCGCGATCAGTTGGCGGTAGATTAGGGGGAATACGCGATGTTGATCTGCAATCACTTCGGAAAAGGGCTGCCCCATCGCCACACTATTGCTGATTTCCAGCAACAAACAGCGCCAGGCTGCCGACTGATGCTCCTGAGCCAGCAACTGTAGGCTGTTGACCAGCGGTAACCCGGCTTGCAACAAGGTAGCCAACTGGCGGGTGAATTGGATCATTGGCTCGCCACGCCATTGACGTGCAGAGATCCGTTTCCCCGCCCCCAGTTGGTAAGGCTGCAATCCTTGCTCCAGCAAATGCTGATAGACCTGATTTTTCTCCTCCGCCAGCAGTTCGCCATGGCGAATTCCACCTTGGCTGTCGATGGCTTGCCAAACAAACAGACGGCGAGTTTTCATGCTGTGCTCTCACCCTGAGTGTTCACCCCGACCACGCGGTACAGTTCCTCCAGCGAGGTTATCCCCTGGGCGACCAGCTCCAGGCCCGCTTGCAGCAGCGTTGTTTGACCCTGCTGCTGTGCGATATCGGCCAACTGGATCACTGAGGCATTTTGCATCAGGGCATTTTGGATTTCTGGCGTGGTCTTCAGTAGTTCGTAAACGCCGATCCGGCCGTAATAACCGCCAAAGCAATGCTCACATCCGGCCGCACGCCACGGGATCAGGGGTTCCGGCCAAATGGTGGCCGGGAAGTGCAGGATCTCAACTTGTGGATAGCGGCAATGGGGGCACAAACGCCGCACCAGGCGTTGGGCGATCACCAGTTTCAGGCAGGCCGCCAGCAGGTAACCGGGAATGCCCATTTGGGTCAGGCGGGTCAGCGTTTCACAGGTGGAGTTGGTGTGCAGGGTCGATAGCACCAAATGCCCGGTTTGTGCCGCCTTAACGGCAATTTCTGCCGTTTCTTTATCGCGGATCTCGCCGATCATGATGACATCCGGATCCTGGCGCAGCAGGGCCCGTAACACCCGAGCGAAGTCCAGATCGGTTTTGCTGTTGATCTGCGTCTGGTTAATGCCGAACACCGGGATCTCGATAGGATCTTCAACGCTGCACAGGTTGCTCTGTGCATCGTTCAACTGGCGTAACCCGCTGTACAGCGTCACGGTTTTACCGCTGCCGGTCGGGCCGGTCACCAGGATCATGCCTTGCGGGTTGCAGAGGGCATTGGCATACCACCCAAGTGCTTCCAGACTCATACCAAGCTGCTCGAGCGGCAGCTCCTGGCGATCGGTTTGCAGGATCCTCAGTACCACCTTTTCACCATGCAGCGTGGGTAAGGTGGAGATCCGCATTGAGAAACTGGCATTATCCAGTTGCACGCTGAGTTGGCCGTCCTGTGGCAGGCGGCGCTCGGCGATATCCAGTTGCCCCATGATCTTCAGCCTGGCAGTGATCCTGGCCGCCAGCGAAAAGGGTGGAGAGGCGATTGCCTGCAGCACTCCGTCAATCCTGAGTCTGACGCGGAATCGCTGCTGATAAGGTTCAAAATGCACGTCAGAGGCACGCCGTTGAATGGCGCTACGCAGCGTTTGATTAATAAATTGCACTACCGGCGTGTCGCTATCGTCGTTAAGCGAAGGGTGCCGCTCCTCGGTATTTTCCGGCGGAGGTGGAACCAGAGCGAGGGATTGCCGCTGGTTCTGTGCCTGTTCCAGGCGCGCAACGGGCCATTGCTCAATCCCCACGCTTTTGCCGGTGGCGAAACGCAGAGCGCTCACCAGTTCTGCAGGGATTTCACCATGCAGGGCGATAGTCAGCCTCTGCTCGTCTTCGCTGAGTGCCAGGGCCTGATAGCGTTGGCACAGCGCGTGGATTTCATCGCTGATTTCCATGCTGCCCCCTTTACTGCGCTGCATCATCAAAACGGAAAACTTCCTGGCAGGTTTCCTGCAGGCTGGCGTTACTACTGCTGCATTGGCGTGTCCAGCGCATGGGGCCGGTGGAGTCCATTGTGGGAGCCAGCGTCACCGTCAGGCCTTGCAGGCTTTGTGTGCCGACCAGGCTGATGGTTCCCCCTGTAACCTTGATACTGTTGACGTAACGTGTTGTCGCCCCTGCAGGGATCCCTTTGCTGCCAGCATCGCAGCCAGACGGGCCACCGCCTTCCAATGCGCACAATTCAACCGCCATTTTGTACGGCACCATGGCTTGCAACATATCGGTCATGGCAGCCTTCTGGATATAGCGCTGATAGGCGGGAATGCCAATGGCGCTGAGGATGGCGATGATGGCAATAACCACCATTAATTCGATCAGGGTAAAACCGCGTTGTGTTTCCATCTGTTGTTTCCTCCGTGTCATCAGGAGGCAACGTTAAAATGGCCAACAGCAGGTAGCGAGGGAGGAATGCGGATTATGCGTGGCTGTTCCACCACAATACGTCCGTGTTGCGTGGCGTTGAAAAATAATGCGTAGTGCATCACAACCGGGAGGAAATGATGCCTGTTTGCGTATTACCTCATCCGCTAGAGCCGTTGACTGAGCTGGGGAGTGTCCATTTTTTCTCTAAAATTTCCCACTCTCTTGGTGTGATTATTCTTATGATGTAAGAATGATCCTGTACCTAGATTTTTTTAATTAATGCGATAAGGCTAGGGTTTAACCCTGATTTTTTGGGTGTGATACTTGGTTTTTATAAGAATAATCCTTTATCAATAATTCCGTAATATAATTCTTATATAATATTTATCAATAAAAATACCATTGATCTGTTTTAGAGATCACGGTATCTTTGCCCTCGCCGTAACAGAGAAGTTAATAAATATCATATATTCTGCGCTTTAATAAAGGCATGGGTTATCGTGCCTTTATATTAAGCGTAGATTTGTTCTATCATTGACGATAGACATAACTAGGGCTATTTATTTCACTTTTATATAAGGATGATGTTGTGAAAAAATTAAACGTTTCTGAAGCTAGCACAATCGTTGGCGGCACCTGCAAAACCTGTAGCGTTGAGTATGTAAACCTTACCCCATCTACTTGTAATGCCGTTACCACTTGTGTAGACAAAGATGGCAAGGTTGTTAGCGTTGACAGCGCGCCAGTTTCTTTGGCCAATTGTGCTCTGAAGCCATAATGTAAACGTTGGTTTCCTGTTTAACAGGAACTAATGCCAGTGCTGATGCGGTAGGATTTATCGCATCAGCCTGTTTGATTCTCGTGCATTTTTAATGGACAGGGATGTGACTGCTGCAAGGATTATTGCAGCCTGCCTGACTAAAACAATCAATATCCCTCCGTTATTAAGTGCTAATCGATTTACCCTTATACATTAAGGTTTGTGATTATTCACACGCAACCTTGAAAGATTTTGGGTATATGTAATTTAGGACGTAGCGCTCATGTTCAAGAAGCCCTTTTATCTTTTCGCCTATACCCTTTTGGTTATTATTATATCTTCGCTGATCACCACGGCTTATTTTCACTATTTTGTGCTGAATCAGAATGCCGGTCCTGAACAACAGGCTCTGACTATGGTCAGCGAGAGCGACGTTAAAACCAGCCCGATAAACACGGATAATACGATTGTCGAGATCTTCTCTTACGGCTGCCACTATTGCGCCTTGAACGAAGAGAATGTAGCCAAGATGGAAGCGCGGATGCCAGCCGGGACTCAACTGGTCCGTGTGCATATCGCCAACCTGAACAATGATGGCCTGGCGAGCTTTGCCCCGTTGTTTGCGACCCTGACGGTGATGGGCATTGAACCACAGCACCGTGAGAGCGCTTATAACGCCATAATCAAAGACAAAATCGATCTGAGTAATCCAGTCAATCGCGATAAATGGTTAACGAAAAACGGTATCGATCTTGCTGCCTATAACAAAGCCAGCCAGACACCGCAGGTGGCAGAGCTACTGGACTATATGACCAAAATATCCGGGCATTACCAACTCAAGGCGACCCCAACGTTTATCGTCAACAAAAAGTGGATGGCCGTGCAGGATCGCGATTTCCCTGAGTTTGCCGATCATCTGCTGTCATTGTTACAGCATGACAAACCGCTGGAGCAATAATGCGTTTATTTGCCGTGTGGGTGTATCTGGCGTGGAGAGAGGCGCTCACAACCCTAGCACGCGGTTCATTGCCCTTGCGCAGAGCATACGGCAAGACGGTTTGTTGGCTGCTGCGCCACGGCAACTACCGTTGGTTCCTTGGGCTGGGGGCGCTGGGCCGCTGGCTGCGATTAAATGACCGGGGCGATCGTCGGCGTGCCTTTGTGGCCGAGGCGAATAAGCAATCCCTGCTCGGGGCTGACTACCAAGGGAATTTTGCCCGCACCAGTCAGCGCCGCCGTTTACTGGAGCTGGCCGCAACCTATGGTCAGAGCCCTCAGGTCGCAGCCCAACTGGCTCGCTGCCAGGCAGAGCTTAATGCGGTCGTCGAGCCTTTGCATCAGGCAGGGCACCCAGTGGTGCTGGCACCGCTGCATATGCTCTCTGACGTGCTGGCCGGTATGGTCGGTGCGGGGGTATTTCCGGGACAGGCAACGGCGATTGTCTCCGTGAGCGTGGAGGTGTATCACGCCAGGGCGCGGGAATTAGGGGGCGTTAACCTGTCCTATTGCTCGATCCATGATGATAACCGGGAAATTGCCGGCAATCTGATGGGCGCGATTATGGAAGCGGCCGATCATCAACGCAATATCATGATTTTCCCGGATATCTCGCCGGATTACACCGTTAATACCAATACGGCGCAAACGGCAAAGCTCAGTTGCCGTCTGTTTGATCGCCCGGCCAATTTGCACAGCGGCGTGATCCGCATTGCCCGAGCGCTGTCGGCGCAGGTGGTGTTTTATTACCTGTATTACGACAAAGAGATAAAAATCCACATTGATCCGCCGATGCCGGCGCGCAGTGTGAAAGCCAGGCTACCGGAAATTGTTGAGAGTTCGATCGTCCGGCACCCCGAGGACTGGCTGTTATGGCACGCACATTCGTTATTTTTTATCAATGAATAAACCGGAAATTGAAGAAGTCAGATCATGGAAAAGATAATCCCGACGCTGGTCTTTCAAGGCGAAACTAACGAATGTGGGCTGGCCTGCATCGCCATGATGGCGGAAACCCAGGGGATTGATGTCTCGCTGGAAAGCCTGCGCGAACGCTATCCGGCCTCACAGCATGGCACTTCATTGGCCAGGCTGTGCGATATCATGGGTGAATTGGCGATGCCCGCTTATCCCGTGGCCTTTGAACATAATGAGCTGGCAGAATTACCGCTGCCCGCCATTTTGCATTATGGCGCCAGCCATTACGTGGTGCTGGCCTACCGTAAAGGCAACCATGTCTGCGTGATGAATCCGGGCATTGGTCAGCAACTGTTGCCGATTGATGCGCTGAAACTGGATATCAGCGGTTATGCGCTGGTGCTGGACAATGAAACCCAGCCCGATCCGCAGGCGCTGGCCAACGTGCAGCGCAGTAAACGCTTTCGCATGTTCGACACCATGAGTCTGAAAGAAACGGCACGTATCCCCGGCATTTACCGGTTGATGATACTGGCGTTTCTGATCTCGTTAACCCTGTTTATCATGCCGACGATGGTCAGTAGCGCCATCAACCAGGTCTTTTCCTCTGCGGGAAAAACAGATTTCCCCTATTTTTACTTCCTGCTGGCGTTTGTCGTTTCGACCACGTTGGCCTTCGGGGTGCGCTGGATCACCGAGCGATTTATTAAACGCTTTGTGGTGGTCAACAGCGTGGCCGGTTTCTCGCGCTTGCTCAGTAATTCACTGAATTTCTTTGATAAACGTGCGCCGGGTGACGTCTTTAGCCGTTTTGCCAGTTGGCAGATGGCCTCGGGCATTAAAATCGAGCTGGATAATGGCCTGCGTACCGACTGGATCATCGGTGCCATCGCGCTAGCGGTGATGTGCTATATGAGCCCGCTGCTGGCGATGGTGTCTGGTATCAGTGTCA
Source organism: Serratia sp. 3ACOL1 (assembly GCF_003668775.1). Classification (NCBI taxonomy): domain Bacteria; kingdom Pseudomonadati; phylum Pseudomonadota; class Gammaproteobacteria; order Enterobacterales; family Yersiniaceae; genus Serratia; species Serratia sp. 3ACOL1. Next base: position 5,431,627 of record NZ_CP033055.1, read on the forward strand.
CCCTGATGGGGCTGGTTAGCGTCTGGGCCATCTATCGTGACCGCTATTTTACCCAGCAAATGCAGGTCAAAACGGCCGAACAGAGCGACTTTATCCTGGAGAGCATTCAAGGGTTCGCCACCATCAAGTCCGCTGGGCTCGATAGCCAGCGTAAGGGCCTGTTTGCCAAATATGCCCTGGCGCTGTTTACCTGCCGCCAGCAACAGAGAATGTACGAGCAGGTCAAAAGCAGCCTGTATCAGCTAATCGGCAGCCTGGAGATGGTGCTGTTTATGTTCCTGGCGCTGCCGTTGTTGAAAAACGAAACTATCACGCTCGGGGAGTTCTTTGCCTATAGCTTTGTGCGTGAAATTTTCACCTCTTACATCACCAAGATTTTCTATTCCATCCTGCAAAAGAATCAGTTGAACGTGATTGATACCCGCGCGCGGGATCTGTTTCCGTCACGTTCTGCACCGGCGTTAGGCAATGATGCGGTTCCTGCGCCCATCCCGTCGTTCACCTCGCAACTGCGTTATAACCATATCGCCTTTGCCTATGACGCCCAGCAACCGGTGCTGCACGATCTTTCGCTGTCGCTCAGGCCGGGGCAAAGCATTGCCATTGTCGGTGAGTCTGGTGCAGGTAAAAGCACCTTGCTGAAGGTGATGACCGGCCTGATGCCACCACAGCAAGGGGACGTCATGGTGGATGGTCAGCCGCTCGATTATCAGCAGGTGCACGCGCTGTTCTTCCTGCAAAGCCAGGAGGACATCTTGTTCAATGCTACGGTGCTTGAAAACATCACGCTGTTTGATGAGAACTTTAATGAACAAAAGCATCGGCAGATTGAGCGTTCGCTGGAGGGGCTGAATCTTGCCCCGGTGATCGAGAAATTGCCCGGCGGCCTGAATGCCCTGATCCGTGAAAGCCATGCTGGGCTGTCTCTGGGGCAACGCCAACGCCTGTTGCTGGCACGTGCCATGTACAGCGATCGCCCGGTGCTGGTGTTGGATGAACCCACGGCCAACCTGGATGAGGAAACGGCACATCAGGTGATGACCACCTTGCTGGCACATTGTCGCGAACGGCATAAAACGTTGATCACCGTAACGCACAGCGAGAGCGTCTTGCCGATGTTTGATCGGGTGTTCCGCGTGAGCAATGGCCATGTGGCTAGCGTCGAAACACCACCGACACTGACTACGGCGGTGTGCTGATGAAGCTGAAGATGTTTGGCAAGGCTCGCCGTCTGGTAATGCTCGCCTTGCTGTGCCTGGTGGCCTTGATCGGCGCGATCGTCTGGTACGTCTCGACACCAGCGCAGGATCATACCTATGACACCGAAGAGATCACCCGTGGCGATATCGAAAAAACCGTGCTGGCCACCGGCATTCTTAAACCGGCGCTGCAGGTCAGCGTTGGTGCCCAGGTTAACGGGCAATTGCAAAAGCTGTATGTGAAGCAGGGCGATCGTGTTACCCGCGGGCAACTGCTGGCGGAAATTGACCCGACCTTGCAACAAAACGCACTGCGTAAATCGGAAGCCGCCTTGCAAAGCGCCGAAGCGCAAAAGCAAGTCACCCAGGCAACGCTCAAGCAGTATCAGCAGGAATTGAAGCGTCAGATGAAGTTGGATCGCGATGGTTCAGGGGTGAAAAGCGAATTGGAAAAGGCGCAGGCGCAGTTCCAAACCCAGGTTGCCCAGTTGAAGGTCAACGACGCGCAGATCGTCCAGGCGCAGATGGAGCTGGAAACGGCCAAGGCCAATCTGGGCTTTACCCGCATCGTTGCGCCGATCGACGGTGAAGTGTTGGGGATCGTCACCAAAGAAGGGCAGACCATCGTGTCATCACAAACCGTCCCGACCATTCTGGTGCTGGCGGATGTGGATACCATGACGGTACACACCCGTATTTCGGAGACCGATATCCTGAAAGTGCGCGTGGGGCAACCGCTGTGGTTTTACGTGGTGGCCGATCCAAAACAGCGCTACGAAAGCGTGATGGGCTCGATCCAGGAAGCGCCCAGTGACGCTTTGCAGGAAGATAACCCGTCCAGTTCCTCTAATCAGCAAGCCTCGGCGGTGTATTACAGTGGCGTATTTGCCATTGCCAACAGCAAACGTCTGCTGCGTACCTCTATGACCGCCCAGGTATTTATCATTACCGAGCAGGCGAAGAACGCCCTGCGTGTCCCGGTGGCCGCCTTTGGTGAACAACAGGGTAAAGATCGTTATCAGGTGCAGGTGATGAACGGTAAACAGCTTGAGTCACGCTGGGTGCGCATCGGCTTGAACGATCGCCAGTTTGCCGAAGTAAAAGAAGGGCTGAAAGAGGGCGACCGCGTGGTGCTGGCGGGGAGCGCTAGCAATGGTTAAGCCATCCTCTGCATTGATCTCACTGAGCGGTATCTCCCGGCATTTTGTTTCCGGGTTGCAGACCGTGGCGGTTCTGAAAAATGTCTCCCTCTCCATCCAACCTGGCGAAATGGTGGCGATCGTTGGCGCGTCCGGCTCGGGGAAATCCACGTTGATGAACATCATCGGCTGCCTGGATAAACCCACCGAAGGTGAGATGCAGATCAAAGGTATCTCCACCCAACTTGCCAGCAGTGAGCAGTTGGCCGAGTTACGCAGCCAGTACATCGGGTTTATCTTCCAGCGTTATCACCTGATGCCTTATCTGAGCGCCAGCGAAAACGTCGCCATTCCTGCCCTGTATACCGCGATGCCAGCGGCGGAACGTCAGACGAGGGCTGAATACCTGCTTACCCGGCTTGGGTTGCAACAGCGGATGAACTACAAACCGGCGCAGCTCTCCGGCGGGCAACAGCAGCGCGTCAGTATTGCCCGAGCGTTGATGAACGGGGCCGAAATCATTCTGGCCGATGAGCCGACCGGTGCGCTCGATCGCGCCAGTGGGCAGGAGTTGATGGAAATTCTGCACTCTCTGCACCGCTCGGGGCACACCATCATTATCGTCACTCACGATCGGGATGTCGCCAATCAGGCGCAGCGCATTATCGAAATCAGCGACGGTGAAATTATTGACGATCGGCGCAATGAAGCGGTTGCGCCACTGGACACCCGTCCCGTATTGCCGGTGGTTGCTGCTACTGGGCGTAACCCGTTCTGGCAGAGTGTGCAAGAGGCGATCAAGATGGCCTGGCGTGCGCTGATGGGGCACCGTGCCAGAGCCTTCCTGTCGATGCTGGGCATCATTATCGGCGTCTCCTCCGTAGTGTCGTCGATGGCGGTGGGTGAGGGTGCAAGGCAAAATATTCTCAGGGAGATCGGCCAACTGGGCAACAGCACGTTGGAGATCCGCCCTGGTGAAGGGAGAGGGAAAGTGCGGCCTGACTTTGCGCGCGCATTGAAGGTTTCCGATGTAGAGCTGTTGGCTCGCCAGCCTTATGTCGACAGTGTATCGCCAGTGGTCAGCACAGCGGTGACCGCGGTGCGCGGTGGCAAAGAGGTTACGGTGGCGATTTCTGGCATCAGCAATGCCTATTTCCGCGTGCAGGGCCTGCATTTTATCTCTGGTAACGGTTTTACCCAGCGCGATCTGGACGAGCGGGAACCGGTGGTGATTATCGATCCGGAATTACGCGATACGCTGTTTGAAACGGATGAAACACCAGAAGGGGAAATCATCCAGCTTGGCGGTACGCCTTACCGGGTGATCGGCATTGCCGAGCGTAAAGGCGGCAAATTCAGCGGCATGATGCTGGGCGCCTGGATGCCCTATACCGCGCTGCTGGAGCGCATGTCCGGCGATATGCCGATCGAGTCCATGACCTTGCGTGTACGTGACGGGCTTTCACCGCATGAGGTGCAGGGACGCGTGGAAAAACTAGTAGAACAGGCTCATGGCCAGCGTGACTTTTACACCCAGACCAACGATCAGATGACGCAGGCCATCCGCAAGGCGTCGGACTCCATGAATCTGCTGATCACCGCCATTGCCGGGATTTCGCTGCTGGTGGGCGGGGTTGGCGTGATGAATATCATGCTGGTGTCGGTCACCGAACGCACCCACGAGATCGGCATCCGTCTTTCGGTCGGCGCACGGCCAGCGGACATCATGCGCCAGTTCCTGATTGAAGCGATGGTGATCTGCTCGCTGGGCGGGCTGATCGGCATTATTGGCTCCGGTTTGGCCGGGGTGATCTTCTCGTGGGTAACCAAAGAGTTCACCATGATCTTTACCTGGCCACCGTTGGTACTTGCCTGCGGGTTCTCTGCACTGATCGGCCTGGGTTTTGGCTTTTTCCCGGCGCGCAATGCGGCACGTCTTCATCCCACGGAGGCGCTGGCGCGCGAATGATGATGAACAAATTCTCTCTAGCCATCTTGTTGCCCCTGCTGCTGGGCGGTTGTGGTTCCTTGACGAAAAGCGATTATCAGCGGCCAATGCTGTCGGTGCCCGCCGAGTGGCGAGTGCAGGATACCGGTTCTGGCTATCTGCAACACAATGACCACTGGTGGGATAACTTTGAGGACCCACAGCTCTCGATGCTGATCGGACGAGCGCTGACCAGCAACAACGATCTGGCCATCGCGGGCATACAGCTCCAGCAGGCCCGATTGGCGGCCGGGTTAACCGATACCAATTTAACGCCTGATGTTTCAGTGACGGGTAGCGCCAACAACAGCAAAAACCTGCGGAATAATACTACTCCGACGGAGTCTTACAGCACGACGGTGTCGCTGAGCTATGAGCTGGATCTCTGGGGAAAATTGGCACGTGCCAGAGAACAGGCGCAGTGGCAGGCTGAAGCCACGGAGCAGGATCGGCAAAACACCGCGCTGACGCTGATCGGCAATACGGCGCAATATTATTGGCAGATCGCCAACCTTAACCAGAAGATAAAACAGCAGCAAGCGGGTCTGGAAATCAGTCAGCAGACGCTGGCTCTGGTGCAGTCACGTTATGCTTCCGGTGCTGCCGGACAGCTCGATCTGTTACAGGCGAAACAGTCGTTGCTTAATCGCGAGAACACCTATCGCACGTTGCAACAGCAGCGGGAAGAGAACCGTAATGCGCTGGCGATCCTGTTTAACCGTTCGCCCACCGATCGTCAGGCAGAGCGCAGCTCGCTGGATATCAATCAGGATGTGCCAATTGCCAAAGTGCTGCCGGTTGAGGTCATTGCCCGCCGTCCAGACGTGAAGGCGGCGGAAGGGCGTCTGCGAGCAGCCCTTGCCGGTTCGGATGTGGAGCGTTTAAGCTTCTATCCATCGCTGTCACTGGCTGCGTCACTCGGCTCTGCCAGCAGCATTTTCTCTCAATGGTTCAGCAATCCGGTCAGGACGCTGGGAGCCAACGCTGCGTTGCCGTTTGTGCAATGGAACACGGTGCAATTGACCATTGAGAAGTCGGATTTGGACGTCAAACAGGCGGCGATTGTCTTTCGCAGCCAGGTCTACAACGCGCTTGCCGACGTGGATAACGCCATGTCGCAACGGCTCAGCTATCAACAGCAAAAAATCAATCAGCAACAGAATCTGCAGCTTAGCCAGCAGCGCCTGGTATTGGCCAGAAGCCAGTACCAGGCGGGGGCCGTCTCATTCCAGAGCCTACTGGATGCTGAGGACGATCTGCTGACCATCGAAACCAATTTGTCAGATCTGCAGTACAACTACCTCAATGCCACTATGAAACTGTGGTTGGCGTTGGGCGGCGGTGTGGAAAAAGACAGTGATATAACAGGATGAGATCATGAATAAAGATGCTTTGTCACGTCGCGTGGTGGTTACAGGCTTTGGTGCGGTCACGCCATTGGGGATGAATGCCGAGCAAAGCTGGGCGGCGATTATGGATTATCAGTTGGGCTACCGCTATTTCGATCGGTCCGCCGTGGGGATCCAGTCACGTTTCTTCGGGGTGATCGACGATGAACCCAGCCTGAAAGGCGTTCCTGCAGCGATCCGTCGCCGCCTGCCACGTTTTGCCCGCCTGGCGTTGGGGGCGGCCCGCGAAGCGATGGAGATGGCCTTCCACGGGGAGAGCCCGGCGGCCTATTACGATCTGCTTGAGTGCGGCACCATCATCGGCAGCGGATGGGCGGGTCAGGATGAAACCCATATTAATTACGAAGGCTATCTGCGCACCGGGTTGGGTTCGCCGTTTGGCTGTTTCCTGTCCATGCCGAATGCCGCAACGGCGGCCTGTAGCCTGTTTTGGGGACTGCGCGGCTATCAGAATAGCCCGATTGCTGCTTGTGCTACCGGGACGATCGCCATCGGCGATGCGTTTGAGGTGATCCGCAGTGGCCGTGCCTCGATGATGCTGGCCGGGGCTGGCGAGTCGCTGTGTACCGATGCCGCCGTATGGAACATCGATATCCTGCGCGCCTTGGCGAGTGAGCAGGATGATGCCAGCAAGGCCTGCTGCCCGTTCAGCCTCGATCGCAACGGCTTTGTCCTTTCCGAAGGTGCAGCCGTGTTGTGCCTGGAAGAGCGCGAAGCCGCACTGGCGCGTGGGGCAATCATCCTGGGGGAAATCAAGGGCTATGGCAATTACTCCGATGCCTTCGACTTTACCGCACCGGCGGAAGACAAGATTGCCCGGGTGAAAACCATCCAGCATGCCTTGCGCCAGGCCGGGGTAACGGCGGAGGAGATTGACTATATCAACGCGCATGGCACGTCTACGCCTCTCAACGATCTGAATGAAACCCAGGCGATCAAGCTGGCCTTCGGCGAGGCGGCCTATAGCACCCCGCTTTCCAGCACCAAGTCTTACTCCGGGCATTTGATTGCGGCGGCAGGCAGCTTTGAATCCATCATCTGCCTTCAAGCGTTGCAGCATCAGCTGATGCCTGCCACCTGCCACCTGAAAAACGCCGATCCGGAGTGCGATCTGGACTACATCAGCGAAGGGCATCGCCCGGCCCGATTACAGAATATCTTGAATCTGAGCTTTGGTTTCGGTGGTGCTAACGCGGCGTTGGTTATCGGGCAGGCATGAGCATGATCCTCAACTACACCCTGCGTGATGCTGAAGAGTGGGCCGCCTTTTCCGGCGACTACAACCCGATCCATTTTGATCTGCAGCACGTGCGCAAAATGGGGGCCGATCAGCTAAGTGTCCACGGGATGCGTGCGATGCTGGACATGAAACGTCATCTGAGTGCGGTGTTGCTTGCAACTCCGCTGGAGCATGACTTTTATGTTTTCAGCGCTCGCATGCGCCGACCGGTGCTGTGCCAGACGCCGTATCACTTGCAGATAGCGGGCAGCGGCAAGCAGATCACCGGCAAGATGCTGGACAGTGTCACGCAGGAAAGCTGTTTCAACAGCAAACTGGCTCCGGCTCAGTCGTTAGAGCTGGTAGCTTCTGAGTATGAGCATGCGCTGACCGTTAACGAGGTGATGGCTCTCAGCCTGCGGTTCCCGGGACAGGCATCGGAGGCCACTCAGGCGTGGAGTTTCTTTGACGCCCTGCTGTTCCAATTGCTGGTGAAATCCCCGGAAACCTTGGCGGCGCTGACGACGGCGCTGCCGGAACTGCAGGTCGCTACGCTGGTTGAGGTGTTTGCTCAGATCCCGGTGGTACAGACGCACCATGAGACCCACTTCAGCGCCCGATTATTCAACCCCGAAACGCTATTTGAACCCGAAGATCGGCTGTACTACCGCATTCAGCCGATGCTGATTATCGGGGACCGAAGCAGCGGATTTGTGTTACGCGCGGTGATCGAGGCCAGAACGCAGCGGCAAGCGTTGCTTGTCACCTCGGTGACCTTAAAAACATGGCCAATGGCCGACAACTAAACATAGGGATATTACCATGGGAAATTACCAACAGGTTTACGACACCGTTACTGAAATGATTTGTGATGCCAAAGATCTTGAGATGGCCGATCTGGCACCAGAGATGCCCCTGCAGCAGTTGAAGCTGGACAGCCTGGACTATGTGGAGCTGATGGTGCTGGCCAAGCGTGAGTTCGGAGTCACGCTCAACGCCGAAATGTTCATCAATCAGCCGAATATGACGCTGGGTGAGCTCTGTCAAAGCCTGGCTGACACGCAAAAGTAATCCTATGACTAAACAATGGGTATTAGTGACCGGGGGTAGCCGGGGGATTGGCCGCGCGTTAGTGGAAGAACTGGCCAAGCAATGGAACGTGGTGTTCACCTGCCGTAGCGGCCAGTCGGCCAGCGCGGCGGTGATTGCGACCTGCGCGGGTTTGCCGGGTTGGGTGGAAAGCTGCGTCTGTGACGGCAGTGACGAGCAGGCGGTGAACCTTGTGGCTCCACAGTTGCTGACACGCCTCGGAGCGCCTTTTGCGGTGATCCACAACGCCGGGATCACGCTGGATGATTTGCATATCCAGCAAACCGGTGAGCGCTGGCGGCAGGTGATCGACACCAACCTCAACGCCATCTTTTACTGGAACCGTCACCTGCTGCCCGCCATGATGGCGCAGGGGGAAGGGGCGATGGTGCTGATGTCTTCAGTGACGGGCATCAAGGGCAACACCGGGCAAACGGCTTACGGGGCCAGTAAGGCGGCGATGATCGGCATGGGGAAATCTCTGGCGCTGGAAGTAGCCCGTTTTGGTATCCGGGTGAACTGCCTGCTGCCCGGGATTATCGAAAGCGAGATGACGCAGGCCATTCCGCCGGAGGCGCTGAAGGCGCTGCGCAAGCAAATTCCTCTGCGCCGCCTGGGCAAAGCCAGCGAAGTGGCGCGTACCACCGCGTTTCTCATCGGTGATGATAGCCGTTATATGACGGGGCAAAGCCTGATCCTTGACGGGGGTTTGACCGTCTAAGGCAAGCCTGATTAACTCTTCTATTGGGGTATCTCTGCATACCCCAAGTGTTTTCGATAACTCCCTATTTCCTCACTTCAGAGCATACGCGAACACCCCCTCCTTCTATCAAATGGTGAGTCTAGCTTACGATTTGCGTGGTTAAATAAAGCACCGATGTTAAAATTGCTTGTTCAAAAAACAGACTGTCCCACACGTTATTACTACGATGTGAAATGAATAAATGGCACTAAACCCGCTGAAATTCGATTTATTCCACAAAGTTATGATGAGCATCAGGTTGTAGCTTGACCAGAATTTTCTTATGTCGTTAAATCCAATATCTGGAAAAATGTGTATAGGGAAATACCGCATGTCGGCTAACACCAATCGTAAGTTTTTGAGCATGGATGAAGTACAGCGTTTACTTGATGCAATTCCTGATCATAAGAATACCGTCCGTGATAAATGTATGTTGCTGGTTTGCTTCATTCATGGATTGCGCGTCTCCGAACTCTGTAATCTGCGCCTGCAAGATTTGGATTTACTCAGCAAAAAATTGTACGTTAATCGCCTGAAAAATGGCTTTTCTGTCCAACATCCGATCCAGCCGCGTGAACACTCCGCACTGGTCAGTTGGCTGGCCCTGCGCCCGCAATATCTTGAAGCAGACAGTGATTTTCTGTTTCTTTCACGCCAGGGGGGGCGGCTTTCTCGCCAGCAGATGCATCGCCTGTTTCGCGAGTACGGTGAACTTGCTGGACTGAATGTCCCCGTACATCCGCATATGTTACGCCACGCCTGTGGCTATGCGCTGGCTGATGGCGGCATCGATACTCGCTTAATCCAAGATTATCTGGGTCATAAAAATATTCAGAATACGGTAATTTATACAGCCAGTAACGCGGGGCGCTTTCGCTCGATTAGAATATAATTAAAACCTGCTTGAAAAGCAGTTTATTTAATTCATCTATAATAGTTAGACTCATCCAACCTAGGTTGAGTCTAATATTGTATATATAGCCACCTCTAACCTATTATGCAGTCATGGATAAGAATGTTATGAAGATATAATATATAAATCCAATGTTGGCTACTGCACTCATTATTGATAGAGTATTTCATTACATTGTGAATGAATTTTTTCGGATTTATCTCCCACTTAAGAAAGAATAATCCTTTAAATCATAGGGTATTGGCTTTTCTATGGCGTTTCTTTTTTTTTGTCGGATATCCTTAGCAATTCCATGGCTGTTGTCTTTTTTCCTCTCCGCTATACTGATTCTGGGATAGGTTGAAGCTGTAGCAACCCTTGCATCAGCGATCCTATGAATCTTGTAGGTATGTAAAAGGATGAATAGCCCTGCACATTTTTTAGTAAAGTCACAGTGAGGCACTATGAATAATCGCAAGCATCTGACTCCTTCCGAAGTTGCGCGTCTGCTAGGAGCTACTCAGCATGGTAAACATGCTGAACGCGATTACTGTTTGATTTGGATGTGTTTTATCCACGGATGTCGCGTCAGTGAGATCAACCGCTGGCGCCTTTCCGATATCGATTTGGAGGGAAAAAGCATTTATATCCATCGCCTGAAAAACGGCTTTTCCACCATTCATCCTTTATATGCCAAAGAACATAAAGCGTTACGCGCCTGGTTAAAGGTCAGACGCACTTATCGAGGTGCGGACAGCGACTGGTTATTTCTTTCCGAGAAGGGAAACCATCTATCCCGCCAGCGTATCTACTGGTTAATGCGTAATTACAGTGAGTTGGCTGGTCTGGAGATTAACGCTCATCCTCACATGCTGCGACATGGTTGTGGATTCGCGCTGGCAGACCGCGGGATAGATACTCGATTGATTCAGGATTTTCTTGGGCATAAGAATATTCAGCACACCGTACTTTATACGGCCAGCAATGCGCGGAGATTTAAAGAAGTCTGGTAAACAAAATGTAATAATTTAATTCACCCGGTACACTTTGAACTAAACTGTCACGCACTCTAGGGATTATCTTTTCGCGAGTCAACAAATTTGTTGTGGCAACATTCCTAATTTTTAAACAATGAATAATATCAATGATTTGAGTTGGTTTCGGGACGATTATTTATCATTGAGCTCTCCCCATTAGTGGCTGTTCATGCCCACTCCTGACTGGTCTAAAAAATCCCCCTCGGCATTGAAGATAGTCTTAATGTTTCATGTTTGTTCATTAATTGCTCACTGGTTGAAGTTTAATGCTGGTGGCTAAGAATTTTCAGCATAAATATTTGGACGGTACACTTTAGTTCAAAATGACTCGTCGGTTAGACAAGGCTTAACGGCCCGAGCAGTTATTTAACGGGCGAGGTTATCGCTAGGAACTAAATAAACAGGGAACGACATAAGGCTATGTCAAATAATTTTGCTATGCACATGGGTGCATTACATTAAAGGAAAGTGTTGTATGAAAAAGAATCTGATTGCTGTTGCCGTATTGGCCTCTTCTGTGTTTGCCGTTACCGCTGCTGCTGCTGCTGATGGTCAAGTGGATTTCGTAGGTAAAATCACCGACGACGCTTGTGTTGTGACTAACAACCCAGGCAGCCCACTGCAAGTGAATCTGGGTGAAGTCGCTACCACTTCTTTCAACGTGGGTGGCGTTCCGACTGCGGGTGTTAAATCTTCTGCAACCAATTTCACCATCAAATTGACAGGTTGCCCGGCTGCGGCAACTCAAGCTGCAGTCAAATTTGACGGTATCGCTGTGTCTGGTGACAACACCGTTCTGGCACTGACTGCTGGTGGCGCAACAGGTGTTGGTATTCAGCTGAGCGATGACGCTAACGCTGTAGTTCCATTGTTTACCGCATCTAAATCATATCCACTGGTTGCGGGTAATAACGATCTGAAATTCGTTGCACGCTATATCTCTACCTCCGCCACCATTGGTTCTGGTGTTGCGAACTCCACTGCAAGCTTCACCCTTAACTACAACTAAGACTTTACCAATTCGACGTAGAGATTAGTTGTTCTGATTTCAGGCCAGCGGTAGTTGAGCTGGCCTTTATGTCTCATTTCACGGGGTGTTTGTATGAAATTTATTCCTGCCACAGTGCTGACGAGCTTGCTGATGATGAGCTGTGCTGCTCAGGCCGGTGTGATTGTGGGCGGTACGCGTCTGATTTATGAAGGCGGTAAAAAGGAGTCTTCACTGAGCGTCAGTAACCCAGACAAGGGGCCGTACCTCATCCAGACCTGGGTAGAGACCACCGCAGGTGGCGCTGAGAAAGCCCCCTTTGTGGTGACCCCGCCGCTGTTCCGCCTGGATGGCGACCAGAAAAACGTCCTGCGCGTGGTGCGTGCCGGGGGCAATCTGCCCTCCGATAAAGAATCGTTGTATTGGATGAACATCAAGTCCATCCCCGCCGCCAGCAAAGCTGAAGTCCGCAATACGCTGCAAATTGCAGTGAAGACGCGCATCAAGCTGATTTACCGCCCGCAGGACATCAAAGGCACGCCGGAGCAAGTCACAGAGAAACTGACCTGGCAACGCAGTGGTAATAACCTGCAGGTGACCAACCCGACGCCGTTTTATATGAATTTCTATGAAGTGAAGGTTGGAGGCAAGAAATTGAGTGATGTGACCTATGTGGCTCCGATGAGTACGGCAAGCTTTGCACTGCCAACCGGAGTGAGCGGCGGCCCGCTCAGCTGGAAGATTATCAATGACTACGGGGCTGTAAGCAAAGAGCAACTCGCGGCGTTGTAGCAGGACTTGCAAGGTATAGCGTTGATTGAATAGGCATCCCCACAGGCCGTGGGGCACAGGACACAGGGGGGGATTTTACCCTGCAGGCAATGGAGTAAAACGGATGAATAACAATAAAAGCCAGGCCGGGCATTCGCCACGCATCAGCAGGCTGGCTTATTTGATTGCTACCCAGCTAGCATTGATGGGAACCCTATCCTTTAGCGTACAGGCGCGTGACTATTTTAACCCTGCACTGCTGCAAATGGATAACCCAAACCAGGGCGCGACAGATTTAACGGTTTTTGAGGAAGGCATAGGTCAGGCACCAGGCACCTATCGGGTCGATATCTATCTCAATAACGAACAGCAGGACACACGGGATGTGACGTTCAGTATGCAAAAAGGGGCTGATGGCAAAGAGCATCTGCAACCTTGTCTGAGCGTAGAGCAACTTAATGCCTTGGGGGTGAAAACCGATTTATTCCCAGGGCTCGGTGATGCCAAGTCACAATGCGCCAACATCAGTGCCATTCCCCAGGCCAGCGCCAAGTTCCGTTTCAGCGAACAGCAATTACTGATCAGTATTCCTCAGGCAGCCCTCTCACAGAAAGCACGTGGTTACGTTCCTGAAAGCCAGTGGGATCAAGGTATCCCGGCATTGCTGCTCAACTACAGCATGAGCGGAGCCAACACTTATGCACGTAATGGTAATAACCAAGACAGCAACAGCCAATACGTCAACCTGCGGCCAGGTGTCAACCTCGGGGCGTGGCGGTTGCGTAATTACACGACCTGGAGCCGAAGCAGTGACGGCCAGGATAAATGGGACACCATCTATACCTATGCCCAGCGTGACATTATCGCGCTGAAAAGTCAGATGACGCTGGGGGATAGCAGTTCGCCTTCGGACGTGTTCGACAGCGTACCGTTCCGTGGTGGGCAGTTGGCCTCGGACGACGAAATGATACCGGACAGCCTGAAGGGCTATGCGCCAATGGTACGGGGTATTGCACGAACCAATGCGCAGGTGATTATCCGCCAGAACGGCTACGTGATTTACCAGACCTACGTGGCGCCAGGTGCCTTTGAAATCAATGATATGTTCCCTACCGGGGGCAGCGGTGACCTGATGGTGACCATCAAGGAAGCCGACGGTAGCCAACAGCAGATAGTGGTGCCGTTTGCCTCGCTGCCAGTGCTGCAACGTCAAGGTCGTTTGAAGTACTCGGTCACCAGCGGACAGTACCGTTCTTATGACAACAGCATAGACAAGACCCTGTTCAGCCAGGGTACGGCGATTTATGGTCTGTCCAATGGCTTTACTGCCTACGGCGGTGGCCAGTTTGCCAGTAAGTACCAGTCTGTGGCCTTGGGGCTGGGCAAAAACATGGGTGACATCGGTGCCATATCGGCAGACGTGACCCAGGCATGGTCTACGATGCAAGACCAACCTAAAACCGATGGCCAATCATGGCGAGTTCGTTACAGCAAGAACCTGGTACAGACGGGTACCAACTTCTCGATTGCCGGATACCGTTACTCAACCGCTGGCTACTACAGTTTGCAGGAAGTATTGGACACCTACCGTGACGGTAGTAGTTACCGGCTCACCGACCGCAAGCGCAACCGCAGCGAGTTGACCATCAGCCAGAACCTGGGAGATGCGGCGGGAACCCTGTCATTAAACTGGGTCAGCGAAGACTACTGGAACAGCGATCGTACCTTACGCTCGATTGGTGCCGGCTATAACAACAGCTGGAATGGTATCAGCTACGGGTTGAGTTACAGCTATAACGAAAACTCGACGGCCAGTGGCAACAGCAGTGGCGCCGTTTATGACCGCGATCAGATATTTGCGCTTAACGTCAGCATACCGTTGGATCGTTGGTTGAGCAGGACTTATGCCAGCTACAACCTGAACACCAGCCAGAAGGGTTCCACCAACAATTCCGTCGGCCTGAACGGCACGGCGTTAGCGGACAACAACCTGAGTTGGGGCTTACAGCAAAGCTATGGCAACAAAGGCATCGGCAACGGCGGCAACCTGAATGCCGACTATCGCGGTACCTATGGGGAAGTGTTGGCGGGTTATGCCTACGATCGCAACAGTCAACGTCTGAACTACGGCCTGCAGGGCGGCATTATAGCGCACCAGAACGGGGTGACCTTCGGCCAGCCGTTGGGGGAAACCATTGCGCTGGTGAAAGCACCAGGAGCCGGTGGTACGGGGGTTAACAACCAGACCGGGGTTAAAACCGACTGGCGTGGTTATGCCATCGTGCCGTACGTCAGCCCTTATCGCAAGAATCAGGTGCAGTTGAATACCGAAACGCTGGCGGATGACGTTGAGGTGGAGTTGACCTCTCAGAACGTGGTGCCAACCCGTGGTGCTGTAGTTCGAGCCAACTTCCAGGCCAACGTGGGCCAGCGAATACTGATGACTCTGTTACGGCAGGGCGGCGCACCGGTACCTTTCGGTGCCACGGTGAGCGATCCGGCACAGAAAACAGCACAGGGCTTTATCGTTGGGGACGGTGGCCAGGTTTATCTGACCGGGATGGCAGACAGCGGCAGCCTGAATGTGAAGTGGGGCAGCGGTTCAGACCAACAGTGTCAGGTGAGTTACTCACTGACAAAACAGACAACGGAAAGTGCTGGCATTCAGATGCTGAATGCGCAGTGCCGGTAAGGAACGATGATGAAGTTAATCAGGTTAGTTAAATTTACATTGGGCGGCCTGCTGTGCCTGTTTTCCGTATCCAGCTTTGCGGCAACCGGGTGGTGTACCACGGTAGGTGGCACGAAGATATATAACTTCCCCTTTGTCAAACAGTTCGAAAATCCAGGGGATAACTCGGCTGGCATGTATTATAAGCAGACCTATCAGTGGAATTTAGGTGGGGATTATGCTGCCAATTGTGATTGTACAGACTCGCCCATAACCTTCTATAAGGCAGAGGTGCCCAGCAATCTGACCTTTACAAGGGACTATGATGGCTTACATTTTTATTCAATAAATAGATATTTGGAAGTTGCCACTGAATTGTGGGTCGGAGGGGGTAAGCAGGCAAATATTGCTACCCCATTCGCTAGCGTAAGCAACCTGTATCCCAGCGCTTGCAAGGGTATGACCAACTGGACGTCCGGTAGTAGTGGTTTTGTGTCTTTGTACTTTACCAGGCCATTTGTGGGGCAGGTCGTCATACCCAGCACCAAGATCCTGGACCTTTATGGTTCAAAAGTCGATAAGTCATTTGGTGGGGTGCCGATGTCATCTATCTATATGAGCGGATCGGTAACGGTACCACAATCTTGTGAAATTAATGCCGGGCAGGTCATTAATGTCGACTTTGGCAATATCAGGTCAAATGACATCAAGACTCCCGGTGCCATTGCCACAGGCTTTACCCCCAAAGTCGTTAATATGACGCTGGCCTGTAACAATATTTCTAACGGTGTTGTCGTCAGCTTATCCTTTAGTGGAGAGCCATCGAGTGGGGACCCAACCGCATTGAAGACGGACAATAATGATATCGGGGTTCGGGTACGCGACGCGAACAATAATATCGTGCCGCCGGTCAATGGAAGTTTGCCCGTCACCTTCGACTATTCCTCACAATCTGGCTCCAGCTCTATGAGTCTGGCACCCATGAACGTGACTGGCAATACCCCGGCGGTAGGACAGTTTAAGGCCGTAGCCACCATTAATGCCGAAATTAATTAAGTTTTTTAACTCAAGGAAATCAGGCAGGAATTCCCTGCCTGGAATATAGACGGGAACAGTAAGGAAACATCATGAAAAAACAAACTCAACGTACGCTGCTGGCCTTATTGGTTTTGGGGGCTGGTGTTCATCAGGTTGTGGCAGCCCCAACTCAAGTCAATATTACCGGCGTTGTGGTCGCTTCACCCTGTACGGTAGACACCACCAACTCAGATTTGAACGTCAATCTGGGGACCAATATTCAGGCGAAGGACCTGGCGACGGCAGGAAACACCTCCACGGCGGTGCCATTCAAGCTGGTAGTGAAGGACTGTCCGACGACAACCAGCAAAGTTACCGCAACATTTAGCGGCACGGCGGACGCTGCGGCTGGCGGGCGCTACGCGACGACCAGCGGTACGGGTATGGCAGATAACGTGGCGGTAGAAGTTAAACAGGATGTGGCTCCGAATGCCCTGCAAAACCCAGGATCTACCATGGATATGACGGTGGTAGGAACCTCGGCAACATTTGCATTGAGAGCCAGTGCTTATGCCAAAGGGGCGGTTACGCCGGGTAATATCGCTGCGGTAATGTCAGTCGATTTTACCTATAACTGATGGAGCAAGATCAGTTCGCGCGGCGGGTAAAACACGGTCAAGTTTAGACGGCCGGCGTTGGTTTACCTAGCCGCTGTGTGTATTGGCGTAGCAAGCTTTAACATCGGCACCCAGGTCTATTTTGGGTGCCAGCACCTATCAGGACAAGCTGAGTCATTAATAACGGAACTATTATCATGATGACATCAACCGTATGGAACAACACACCCCTACCGAAAATGCAGACGGCATGCCGCATCGACCGGGTATTGCTCATGGATGCTTGCCCGATAACGCGTGCCGGGATCTGCTCTGCATTCCAACCACCACAGTTTCAGGTCATGGATTGTGTGCATGTAGAAAAGGTGTGCGATCTGCCAGTGGCGATGCAGCAAGGCAAGGTGGATGTAGTGATCACCGAGCTGTGTGGCGAAGGTGAATCGGTATTGGAGGGGCTGCGAATGATTAGCCATTTACGCCAGTACTGGGCACGGGTGCCGCTTATCGTTGCCACCTCTTTGCAGGAACCGCACCTGCTTGCACAGTTGAGAACGTTGAGGGTCAGCGGTATCTACCTTAAACAGGATCCCTTGTCATCACTGACACAAGGCGTTCTCTGCGCGATGGCGGGGTTGTCCAGTCTTAGCCCGTCAGCGGTGAACCTGGTTGGCAATGGCGCGCCGTCATTATCGCTAACCGGACGTGAGATGGACGTACTGGAGTGCCTGTTTGCTGGCAGAACCGTGACAGACACGGCGCGGGTGCTAGCTCGGGATGTGCGCACCATCAGCACCCATAAACGCCGTGCCATGATTAAGCTCGGCTTCCATAGTGATAGCGATCTCTATACTCGTGGAGATTATCTAGCGCGTAATGGATTACTGATCTAGGAGTCGCTCATGAATACGCCTTTATCGGTTGTCAAACTGGCCGTTGTTGCCCCTATCCCCTTGCTTCAGGCAGGGATGGCACATTTTATTCAGAACCTTGATCCCCCTATGCATCTGGTGGTGATGGTCTCTTCGCTTGAGCAATTGCTGGCGCAATGGGCGCCGCCACAAATTGACCTGTTGGCGGTGGTGCTCAGTGGCTCGCCGCAGGAGATTGCTCGCGACACGCAACAGTTGCTGATGCTCTCTGAACGTGCGCCCGCGCTGCGTATTGTGGTGTGCACCTATTGCCGGGACATTGCGTTGTTGACGCGTTTGAATCTCCGGCCGCACATCAGCCTGCTTGCCCGCCAGGAGTCGCAGGAGCAGACTCGCCGTGATATGGCACAGGCGCTGACCGGTGCCAAGGTTTGTAGCCCCAGTATGGCAATGTACCTGCTGCACAGTGCCACTCCTGCGCAAGTGCAGGACAGTTTGGTGGTGTTGACGCAGGCGGAACATAAGGTACTGGAGTACTTGCAGCAAGGAATGAGCGTTTCTGACGTGGCTGATTTACTGCATCGCAGTGTCAAAACCATCAGCGCACATAAGTGCAATAGCATGCGCAAGTTGGGGGTTCGCAATGATGCGGAACTGTTCCAGCATTTACGCAGTCAGGTCACTGACACACCCTACAATACGCCGAATTCCCCCTGGTATGTAACGACATGATTAACCAGAAGCGGTACCGCGTGGCAGTAGTTTCACCGTGCCGTTTCTTTCAGGCTGGGATCTGGGCGTTGCTCAACACCCACTCGCTAACGCGGGTCTGGCACTGCCAGAAAGCCGCTGAAGCACAATGGTATCTGGATGAACAGCCGGTGGATGTGCTGGTGATGTCATTGCACGTTGGGCAACAGGCAGACTTATTGCTAGCCTTGCGCTTTATTCAGCAGGCGCGTATCTCTTTTCCCGGCGTCGCGCTGATGGTTATTCTGGATGACCCCATTCCTTATCTGGTGACTCGGTTGCGCCGTCTGGGGGTGAGACATATCGTGGATCTGGGGCAACCGTTAGTCTTGTGGCATACGCAGTTACGTCAGATTCTATTGGGAGAGGATAGCCGGGCTGGCTGCACTTTACC
Source organism: Serratia sp. 3ACOL1 (assembly GCF_003668775.1). NCBI lineage: Bacteria > Pseudomonadati > Pseudomonadota > Gammaproteobacteria > Enterobacterales > Yersiniaceae > Serratia > Serratia sp. 3ACOL1. The sequence goes on from NZ_CP033055.1 coordinate 5,450,417, forward strand.
GGGGTGTGATGAGGAAACGTTGTCTATGGGGGAGCGGCAGGTGGTCGAGTACCTGATACAGGGGATGACTCCCGCCGAAATTGCCGCGCTGACGAAGCGCAGTATCAAAACCATCTCCACACAGAAGGGCATAGCCATGCACAAGCTGGGGATCCGCCACTATGCCCAACTGATCGCGATACAAAGCGTCTTTACCGACAGTTGGCTGCCCCATGATGGAGTCCAGATGGTCGGGGAGCTGACCCCAAGCCTTTGGTACTACGGCTGAATTTATCAACCCGAAAGGGTGAAACCGGTTTAGTCCCTGTTATCCAGACATTCCCTCTCCGGGCCCACGAATCATAATGTTAAGAAACAGTTAGGGAAGTAATAGGCTAACTCCAATCGTAATGCTGACTTTCCAAACGGAATTCATTCATCAATTTTTTAGCTGCCAAGGTTAAAGGGCGCTCGGATGAGTAGATTAAGCTGAAGTTAGCTTCGGGCAGCGTTTCTTTTACAGGGATAATGCAAAAGTTATGCATTAATGGATTATTGTTAACCATCTCTCCGGTTGCAATGGTTAAATAATCGGAATTAATCATCATCTGCATCGCAGCAACACCCGTACCGCGCATGATGGACCTGTTTTTCTGGTTGCTGTGTTTAAACAATAATTGCTCTAACTGATCGTTGTATCCCATTTTTGTGACGGGTAAAAACCAGTCAGCCTCTTGTAACTCGACCAATGAGGTACAATTAGCCAATGGATGTCCTTTACGAGCATAGATAAAGTAGTGGGTATGGATTAAGGACTCTTGGGTTAATCCGCTTAAATAATCTAAAGGAGCATGGGCACATATGATAAAGTCTAACTTGCCACTCCGTAGATCGGGCAGTAATTCGGAGACGTGCCCCTCAAAGTTGGTCACGCATGACTTTTTGTTTTTTAATTTGAACCGCTTTATTGCACCAGGGAAAATGGTCAAAATAGGTAGCAATGATAGCCCAATGGTCACTGGGCCTGATGTTGAAAGATTATAATGTTCGATTTCATCCAAAGCACGATCTAACTCATTTAATACCAACTCAATACGAGAGTTAAATAACCGCCCCACATCGGTAAGGACCACACCAGCGTTTCCTCTTGTCATCAGGGAGATGCCTAATATTTGCTCTAACTCCTGCAGGCTGCGTGTTACTCCTGGTTGCGACTGGCCAAGTGCTTTAGCTGCGTTGCGAATACTGCCATGCAGAAGAACGGCTTGAAACGTTTGGAGTTGTTGCAGCTTGGGTAGGTATCTCATATTACCTCTTTTTATGTGTCGCAAACTTTATTTAAACGAAAGGCGAAAAATTCATGTAAATACCATGCCTCAGGAGAATCTGTAAATAGGAACATCCGCAATTCAATATGTTTAATAATCCATAAATCTATCGTTGTCATTATAATTTCATCGCTAATGATTACATTGTCATGATTATTTTAAAGTGTAAGGTTGCCTCATGGTTTTAAATTTATTTGTCTATGATATTTGACAAGGATCCGTTGACTGTAGCTTTTCTATTGTAGTCTTTGATCATCAGCGGTTGTAATGAGCGGATACCTAACTTACACAGTGCCGACCGTTTATGACTGCTTACGGTCTTCGGGCTGATACGCATGTCGTAGGCGATGTCGACCGTTTTTTGCTCATCCAGCAACCTCTGCAATACCGTCATTTCACGTGGTGAGAGAGACGGGGTTGTGGAATACCGCTGCGGGGAACGGCATGTGAAAGGCTGGAAAGTATTGAGTAGTTGAAATTCCAGTGTCTCTACCGAACTTGAGATATCCAATATGGCCAAAACATTCTTGAATTCGCAAATATAGCGTCCCATAACGCCGAAAGACACCATATCGTTAATGAGTATGGTCTTTACCCTTGGGTTTACCAGGTAATATTCACCGAGCAGGTGTAGTGTGGCTGACGGGTTGCTCACCATGCTACTCAGGGTCATGATTAAGACGTCGGGCGCAGGCCCCGAATTTAACAGTTTGATACACTGGCTAAGCCTATCTAAACTGGCAATGACTTCGTGTTCAACTACCAGATGTATATCTTGCAAAGTTGCCTCAATTCCCCTGCGGGTAAAATAGCAGGGACACTGAATGATTATTTTTTTATTAAGCATACTACCTCCTGGAGATTTAACCACCTATCCGTGCGACTTACATCAGTTATGCCTTTGGGGTAATAATAAAGTTCAATGTGTCAGAGTGAAGGCCTTCCTTGGTTGACGCATTTTTGAATAGGTTTATTTTTGGCGTCCAACACATTTCACTATGGTCAGACGAGTAATTGTTCGCTTGTCCTAAAGTGATATAATTTGGAGTGCCTATTGCCGGGAAATTAAAGTTGTTGGCGCTATTACCATCATTACTCGCTAACTGCAAATTATAAAATAATTGGCTGCTATCTGGGCCCGGTAGCGTAAACAGGTTGCGCCCTCCTTGTGAGCTGGCGCTATTGGTTACAGCCACCGCATATTGCTTGTTGGTGACTCCCGCCGTCACGTATCGCACGCACAGATTGTTATTGTTAACATTGTTTATCGTTACTGGGTAGCCGGTGCCTGCAGAGGTGACATTTGGTATGTCAACCAGGTCGGTCGTTTGCAGCATCCACTCTGGCGAATTCATGGTAAATTCGGGGTCGACAGGCATTATCTCTGTCACTGGCGGTGGGGTCACGGGGGGATTGCTCCCACTACCGAAAGAACAGCTACCCTTGGTATAGTTAGGTATGAACCAGTAGTTTCCAGTCCGTCCTTCACCGGTTGAACTGACGGCAGTGACATAAACGACTGCCGCGGGGTAAGCATTATTTGCGGTTGTCGGCTTGATAGTAAATGTCACGCTCCCATTTCTCCCGGATGTGAGTACCAGGGCACCTGTCCCTGGTGGTCCGAGGACTAATCCAGGAGTAGCACTCGAAGGCGTACCCCGGACTGCAACCAAAGAGGGCAGGCTGAGATCTTCAACCGGTACCGGATTCCAGACAAAACTTGTCGAGTTCATGCCGCCAGTGCCAGAAATAGTTGGAATTTTTATAACGAGGTAATTAGACACTGCTGGGCCAACGCTAGCGCCACTTCCAGCGACTATGGTGGTCATAGTAAAACTGACCTGCCATTGTTGATTACCTATATTGGTAATCATACAGCTAGACAGATCGGTTCGGTACCACTCGCCAGCTAACGCTGGATTGAGCAAACTACACAGCTGAAAGATGCCGGGAAGGGCCAGCGCTAGGGAACGTCTGTTCATCATAATTCCTTGATAAAATAAATCTGGTTCAAAACACCGTCATCACTGGGGATAAACGTTATATATTGACTTCAAACAGCAACATCAGCTCACCCACATAGTCGCCAGTGATATCACCCCGAGCCCCTGCAGGTTGATGAGCTGACACCGACAGTAGATAACTCCCTACCGAGGTATCTCCCAGGGGGATCGGGTTGCTGAAATCTATCGGCGTAGCACTTAATGTCTGCAGCGTAGTCGTACTGCTGCCAAACTCGACCAGCGCGGTGCTGAACGTCAGCGAGGGGTTCGTACTGTGGGTCAGGATCAACGGGTTAACCAGCGTGACGCTGAAATTGTGCTCATTACGGATGCTGACCTTCACCGGCACTTGAGCTTGATAAAGGGTGATGTCTCTACCGCTGCTGTTATCCAGCGCCAGTGTGTCATACCAGCCACCCACCGGTTTTTCTACCGTAATTTGTGGCAGGTTGGTCAGGTTGATGGTGATCGGCACCCCACGCAAGGGGGAGTCGGCTGCATTTGCCGCAATTCCTGGCAGCAACAACGCCGCCGCTATCATCTGTTGCCATAGCTTCATGGTGCTCATTCCTTTTTATGCGCCACACTGCAGGGTAAAAGTGTTGTCCTGCGCCTTGCCGCGTAATGTTTTGCCAGCCATATGACGCGGCGTGCCAGGGTAGACGTTAAAGCTGTCCACGGCCTTGCCATCCTGCATCAGTTCACTGAACTCAACCCGCACGTTGCCGGTCGCTGCCAACTCTATTCCTTCCGATCCGCAGCGGTGCTGCCAGGCGGTGGTAGGGTTAGCGGGCAATTGGCGCACCAGGCCCATATACCCCAGATTGACCACCATCACATTTCCACGGGTGCCGCTGATGTTGAGCTTCTGCTGTGGAATAACCGAGAGCCGATACACTTTTTCCTGCTCAGGCTGTTTCAACGCCTTCAAATGTAACCGTTTTTCCTGGCGTGGGCCCAGCGACAGCTTGAACGGCGCGGCATATAGGTAAGGCGTTTTGATGATACCCAAGGGTATCCGCTGTTCCTGTTCTGGCGGTACGCCGGGGTTAACCAGTTCGAACAGGCCAATTTCGACAAACTCGGATTTATCGCCGGTATTGATCACGCTCACTACTGCCTCTTCGCCTGTCATTTCGACGATTTTCGGTCTGATATCAATCAGCGCCTGTGCCATTCCCCAGGGGATCGCATAGAGCACCATCGCCGCTGCGGCCTTACGGGCAGCGCAGATCAAAGGGTTTTCCATCGGCTTGGCCTTTCAGGGCTTTCACTGGGAATACGCGCGGTAACCCCGGGAAGATTTTTTGTGCATTCGGCATGCTGCCCGCCGGAACCGCCTGCAAACCGCTAAACAGCGTATGCATGTTGCCGGTGGAGGTCAGCTGTAGCCCGCTGGCTTGGCATTGGTGAGCCCAGCCGTGGGTTTGTGAACCGGAGGAGGGTAAGTGGTTCACTAAAACTCCATAGGCTATGCCAAAGGTGATCGGTGCCTTGATTTTCTCTTTGCTATCCTCACCCACCACTTTGATGCTGTTGATTGGCACGATGTATAAGCGATAGACGGTCTCTTTGGCTGGTGCCTTCAGCACCACCAGCTTGATGTCGCGCTTTTGGCCCGGGCCTAAGGTCAATTTGGCCGGGTTAGCCATCATTTCCGGCACGGTGAGATCGCCAATCGGCGTTTTACGCTCTGGTTTTTCACCGGGATTTTCAATGCGCACCATATCGATTTTCAGATACAGGGGTTTATCCCCAAGGTTACTGACCTGAACGGTACGATTCTGATCGCCTTCAACGGTGCTGCGTGCGGGCATCACCATCAGTTGGCCATCTGCCAGAGTTAACCCACTCATAGCCAATAGGGAGCTTGCCAGGGTGATGTGCAAAGGGCTGATTATCGATTTCATTTTTCCACTCTATTCCATGCGTTAACCGCCAGCCTTTACAGGTGCCGGCAGAGGTAACGGTTGTTTTTCTGGCGTTGACTCAGATCGCATTGATAACGCCCCTGTTTGCCATTGACGGTGACCACCTGCAGCATCATCGACGTCGCTACCGAGAACAGACCGTTCGGGTAGACGGTATCGCCGGTTTCTTGCAGCGTACCGCTTACCGGTAACCCGTGGCTGTCCATCATGAAACCGTTATACAGCAGGCTCATTTCGACCTCCGCCATCACCGGGTACACCTGCCCTGGATGGGCGCGAAGAACGTTGGCTGGCAGGCGAATGTTCATATCCGAATTGGCATCCACCGACTGCGCGCGGGCGAAGGCCACGTCCTGATAGCTGGCCAGTGGCACCGCATAAGTGCTGCCACCGGCAACCGGAGAACCTTCGACCTTGAAACCGTACTTCACATCGCCTAACGCAGGCGTAGTCACCAGCATTGCGGCACCGCTCGGGCTGGTACGCCCCAGGGCAATACCGTCGCGGCTTGCCGCCAGCATGCCGTTGTAGTTAAAGCTGGTGTTGGTGATGCGATCGTCTACACCGATGCGGCCGGATACGTCACCACGAGAGCCGCTGCGGCGGGCGTTGACGCCAATGGCGTTGGTACGGCCGATTTCACTGAAGTCCAATCCGGCGTAGGTTGTGCCGTTGACGTCTTCAAACTCACGGCTATAGCTGCCGCCAGTGTGCAATTTACCGCCGTTATAAGCGGCATTAAACGTACCGGTGTTACGGTCCAGCATGATGGTGGTATTCAGAAACAGCCCGTAGTTGTTGTTGCTGATATCAAACCCGCCCTTCTGTAAACCAGCAGAAATCACCGCCCAGACTCCATTACCGCGCACGTTCCAGGTGCTTTGTAACTGGTGGCGCTCGCTGCGCGCGAAGCGGCTGTAGTTATAGGCCATACGCGTTGCCCCGAACTGCCGGCTGTATGACAGCGTGGTGCTGTCATTGCCCCGATAGAAATCGGATACCGTGGTGTTCTGGTACTGCGAGGCACTCAGATAGCCTAATAGTGGGTTGCCAACGCTCAGACTGGCATAGCCACCGACGCTCTTCTCGCCCGCCATGACGCCTGCGGTAGGGGTGATATCCACATCGCCAACCTGCATGGGGCGGGTGATATTGTGTTCCATCGCCCATTTTTTACCCGTCCCTTTGAGCAGCGCACTACTCATGGCAAACCAGTTGTTGCTGAAGTTGGCCCCGGCGCTCGCCAGGTTTTCCTGGGTATCCAGTTCTTTACCCAAGGTGATGAACCAGCCAGCACCAGCCCCATAGTTCAGGTTGGCGATCTGTTGGTTTTCGCGGCTAACCACTTGACCACTCCGGTTGACCAGACGGATTTCCAGGTTGTAGAAGCCGCCCGGCAACTGGTTGTAGTCAATCTCGTTGCGGCCAATCGTGGCAGGTAGGCGGCGGATCAGGCGCCCGTCGCGGTAGAACTCGTAGTCACCATCGCTGGTGGCGAACAGCACCATCTTGCCAGCCGACTGGTTATCGCGTTTGAGGTTATCCTGGCTGCCGAGGGTGACAAATTGGTCAAAGCTCGGGCTGATAGTGGTGCTGACGCTGCCGGCCGCAAAATCCCGGCTGTCCTGGCGGCCACTGCGCAGGTAAGTGCTGGAGAAGTTTTTCTGCAGATACCAGGTACTGACACCCTGATCGTTAGTCTGGGTATCGTAGCTTTTGCTCTCGTTGTAATACCAATTCAGGTAGCCATAGCTCTGGAATGGCATGCCAAGATAGGCCTGACCCATCGCCGCAACCGAGTGGTAGTTGTTGGACGCGGTGCGCACATCCAGCGATTGGTTATGGATAAATCCCATCATGGTCTGTGGCTGCACGTAACGCTGCTTGCCATCGGTGATGGTGAGCGACTGCTTGACCTTGTCCAGCGAAACGGTCTGACCACTGATGGTATAGTCGCATCCATTGGGGCAGACGGCGTAGGGGATTTGCGTCAACACTTTGTTCAGCAGATCTATCTGCTCGGTTGGGATACCGTTGTGGCGGAACAGTGTTTCATCAAAAGTCAGGCGGTTCTTCTGCGCGGACCAACTGATCGCACCTGGTAAGGGCTTGCCATCCAGCGTGGCGAGAAACTGCATGGATTTGTCCTGTTCGGCCTCGGAAAAACCCGCAGGAACCTGGTATTCAATTTGGGCATTATCTGCATAGGTTGCTGCTGATGGTGCCAGCAGCAATAATCCGGTTGCCCATCCTGGGATAGCTTTGGCCATGGAGAGTCCGTTCCATAAGTAGATTAAAGAGTGCCGCGAATAATTGCTTAACCAAAACTCCTGGTTAAATTAAGCAATCCGTCATTGAGTGGATTTTAATAATTTCATAACACGGTAATTGACACTAAGCCGAAATCACCATGATGAAAAATAGCGGCGATGACGATAAATGATAGGGTTAAAAATATAACCCTATCTTTACTTCTATATTTTAGGGCTGAGTCTCATCCCATTATTGGATAACTATCAGACCAAACATAGTCAGCTTGTCAAAGGTAAAATCTTATGGCATTGGTTCGAACAGCATCACCAGATCGCCCTGGTAGTCACCGTTGGTGGTGGAGCCAGTAACAGCAACAGTTGGTGCATCAGCATTGATCTTCAGGGTGTAGGTATTATCAAAACCACCGGTTACCGGGGTGGTCTGAGTGAGTTCTGCAGCAGCTGCAGTGCTCAATTCCAGGCCGCCCAGAGTCACTTTTACGGCGGATAACTGAGTGCTATCTCCACGGACCACGGTCAAAGGTTGAACCATGGTTACATTAACTTGGTCAGTGGTGCTGTAAATACGAACTGGCAAATCGTTAGAGGCGAACTTGGTCTGATAGCGATCGCTGGCGAACAGTTCTTCAGTGTCGTACCAGGTGCTGCCATCTGGCTTGGAAACAAAAATCGCATCGTTAATGGTGGCAACGATAGAGATTTTTTTGTTGATGCCAGGGGCGGCGTTAGCCAGGCTGGACGACAGAATGGCAGCAGCGACTACAGACAGAAGGATCTTTTTCATGTTTTTCCCTTATTAAATGATTTTGACGTCCTTATCGTTAAGAAACGTCTCCTGCGTTTATTACTGAGCTTTATACAAATAACCCTTTCGAAAGGTTATTTGGAATGAGTTCAATCCATGATCAAAATATTCAGCAAACATAAAATTCTATAGGATAAAGATTAGCTTAATAGCTAAGATATATCTGTGTTGTCAGCGGCTGGCACTATAGGATCATTCTTTGTTTTATGTAAGATAATATTTATTTATAGGCGATGCGGATTAGTTATACTTCTGTTTCGGTCAGGAGCGGTTCGGTAGATTGCGGCAGCAGGTGATAAGTTTGGAGGGCTATGTATTGGTATTGATCGGGGATATCGAGAACAAGCAGGGGTTATGCTGATATGGGCGAAAAAATGGCAATTTGAGGGCGCCGCATGCTGCGCCCTACGTAGTGAGCCGGCTTTCAACAACGCCCCAGGAAGAGGCGTTGCCAATAACCGGATCAGTTAAAACGCATTGACAGATCGAGCGCGGTAACGTGTTTGGTCAGCGCCCCGACAGAGATATAATCCACCCCGGTTTCGGCAAACTCGCGCAGGGTTTGATCGGTGACGTTGCCGGAAACTTCCAACTGCGTGCGTCCCTGGGCCAGGGCAACGGCATCACGCATCATCTCGACGCTGAAATTATCCAGCATCACAATATCGGCACCGGCATCCAGCGCCTGTTGCAGCTCATCCAGCGATTCTACTTCCACCTCTACCGGCACGTCGGCGTGCAGCCAGAAGGCTTTCTCTACCGCGTTTTTGATCGAGCCAGAAGCAATGATGTGGTTTTCCTTGATCAGGAAAGCATCCGAGAGGCCGAGACGGTGATTGCTGCCACCGCCGCACAGCACGGCATATTTCAGCGCGGTGCGCAGGCCGGGCAGTGTCTTGCGGGTATCCAGCAGCCGGGTTTGCGTGCCTTGCAGCAGTTCGACATAGCGGTTTACCGCCGAGGCCACGCCGGACAGCGTTTGCACAAAGTTCAGCGCGGTACGTTCGCCCGTCAGCAGGATACGCGCCGGGCCGCTCAGGCGGCATAGCGGCTGGTTGGGTACCAGCTTATCGCCATCTTCCACCAACCACTCGATCTTCACTTGCCCACCCAGTTGTATAAACACCTCTTCCAGCCAGCGGCGGCCACAGAAAACGCCGGGTTCACGGGTGATCACCGTGGCATTGGCCTGCTTATCTGCGGGTAGCAGTTGTGCGGTGATATCGCGCTCGGCATCTACGGTTCCCCCAAGATCTTCACTCAGCGCCTGGGCGACGGTGGCAGGGACATCATTGGCAATACGTTCGAGAAGCGCGGTACGGCGGCTGTCGGCACTGTAGCGACGGGTCGGCATGGCAAACTCCGGAAATGGGCTATAAGCGGTGAATGCACATGCTACCCTGTTTTATATCCCCGCGCCAGCCGCTAGTTCTACGTAATATCAATAGGTTAGTGATGCTGTAATCCCCCTCACCCTAACCCTCCCACAGGGAGAGGGGACTGAATGTGCCACAATTTTACTCCCACATCTGACCTTAACACGGGCGCGACAATGCAGCGCCCCTACGGCGTGCCACCTTAGCCATGCTGCAAGTTGTTCTACCGCCAACACAACCGCATTGAATATCTCAACCCTCCATTATTTGGCATACTGTTTATCCAGACAGTGTCCTGCTGGATAAATAAAATCATCAATAGAATTTTGCAATAACTTATAACTTACACTACAGGTGTATTACGAGGATTTAATATGAAAAAATTACCGTTAAATGTTCTCTATCGACTGTATAAAGCCGAAGTTGGCGATACCATTGATAATACTTATGTTCGTCTAACAGGCGGTTGGATGACCAATGATGATCGTAGTGTCGATGATAATGGGTTGCTCCAGAGAAATACTACCTACCAGTTCGCATTTAAGGATTTATCCGATGGGCAATACTATCAGACAAGTCAAAGTGCCACAGAAGTGATCGTTCCCGATTCCTTCGGTTACTCTGTGGTAAGGTATAAAGAGCCATTCAGTGATCCCTCGAATTACCCTCTTTCCGTGAATACTTTCCAATACTCAGCAATTAGAGTGAGTGTGTCTGAATATACGGAAGCGTTGGAGCCTTAATATTATTGAAGGCCAATGGTGACGAACGTGTTTTTTAACCTATAACGTTTTCATCATAGGGTAATCAGGCCTATATTCAGTATTAATAAGATGCTGGATATAGGCCATTCACCGCGTTATTTTAGGACTACCTTTGAGAAACGAAAAAGAGTGTACGTTAAGATAATTTTTTGTACTGACTGACATCAACAGGCCGCGACTGCCGGGGACAGTGCTTGATGTGGCGGCGCAGGTAACTAATCCATTTATTATCAACGCATTAAATTCACTTCGCGGAAACATGCTACTCTGCTGCTGGCACTCGTCCCATCGCAAGCATTATGCTGGGGAACAGACAGAAGGAGAGGATTAGCTAATGACGCTGTTTACGCTGTTACTGGTTTTGGCGTGGGAACGCCTGTTTAAACTGGGTGAGCATTGGCAGTTGGATCATCGTTTAGAAGTGGTGTTTCAGCGGCTGCATCGGTTTTCTTTGGCACAAACGTTGGCAATGACCCTGGTCTGGATGTTTATCGTCTGGGGCATCCTGTGGTTGGCCCAGGGCCTGTTCTTCGGCGTTGTGGCGCTACTGCTGTGGATTGTGATTGGTCTGCTGTGCGTTGGGGCCGGGATCACACGCAAACATTATCGGGCCTATTTGCAGGCCGCACGGCAGGGCGATACCCACGCCAGCGATCAGATGGCGGAAGAGCTGGCGCTGATCCACGGTTTACCGGTGGATTGCAGCGAGGCAGAGCGCTTGCGTGAACTGCAAAACGCTTTGGTGTGGATTAACTATCGTTACTATCTGGCACCGCTGTTCTGGTTTGCGGTGTGCGGGCCATACGGGCCGCTCGCTCTGGCAGGCTATGCTTTTCTGCGGGCCTACCAAACCTGGCTGGCACGGCATCATTCACCGCTGCAACGCTCACAAACGGGGATCGACTTCCTGCTGCATGTGTTGGACTGGATCCCGGTTCGTCTGGCTGGGGTGGCGTATGCGCTGATTGGGCATGGTGAAAGGGCACTGCCCGCGTGGTTTGCTTCGCTGGGGGATCGTCATACTCCGCAGTACCAGGTATTGACGCGTTTGGCGCAGTTCTCTCTGGCCCGTGAACCGCATATGGACCCGGTTCAGACGCCGCGTGCAGCGGTAACGTTAGCGCGTAAAGTGACCCTGATTGTGGTGGTGGTCGTGGCGATATTGACGATTTACGGTACCTTGCTCTGAAGGTAACGGCGGGCGCCGAGTGGCGCCCGCCAGAAGATTACAGCTTGGCGAAGCAGCGGCGCGCGGCATCGACGGTGCGCTGAATATCTTCGTCGCTGTGTGCGACAGACATAAAGCCCGCCTCGAATGCCGACGGGGCCAGATAAACCCCCTCATCCAACATCAGATGGAAGAAGCGCTTGAAGCGCTCGACATCGCAACCCATCACGTCCTGATAGCAGGTGACCGTTGGCGCATCGGTAAAGAACAGCCCGAACATGCCGCCTACATGGTTGACGACAAACGGTATGTTCTCTGCCTTGGCCGCCGCCAATAGGCCTTCTGCCAGCTTGTTGGTCAGTTCGGTCAAGGTCTGGTGAATGCCAACCTGGGAAACCTCGGTCAGGCAGGCGAAACCGGCGGCCATGGCAATCGGGTTGCCAGACAGCGTACCAGCCTGATACACCGGCCCGGTAGGTGCCAGTGCGGCCATCACTTCACGGCGGCCACCGAAGGCCCCCACTGGCATCCCTCCACCGATAATTTTGCCCAGGCAGGTCAGGTCTGGTACCACATCGTAATAAGACTGAGCACCGGCCAGCGCGACGCGGAAACCGGTCATCACTTCGTCAATGATCAACAGCGCGCCATACTTGTCACACAGGGCGCGCAGGCCCGGCAGGAAGTCTGGCAGCGGTGGAATGCAGTTCATGTTGCCCGCGACCGGCTCAACGATGATGCAGGCGATCTCTGAAGGGTACTGCTCGAATGCGGTACGCACGGAGTCGAGATCGTTATAGGTACAGGTCAGCGTGTGCTTGGCGAAGTCTGCCGGCACGCCCGGTGAGTTCGGCTGGCCCAGCGTCAGTGCGCCGGAACCGGCTTTTACCAACAGGCAGTCGGCGTGGCCGTGGTAGCAGCCTTCAAACTTGATGATCTTGTCGCGGTTGGTATAGCCACGCGCCAGACGAATGGCGCTCATGGTGGCTTCGGTACCGGAGTTCACCATACGCACCATATCCATGGTTGGGACCAGATTGGTCACCAACTCGGCCATTTTCACTTCCATCTCGGTAGGTGCGCCGAAGCTCAGGCCGCGCTGCGCCGCCTCGATCACCGCATTGCGGATCGCCGGATGGTTATGGCCCAGCACCATCGGGCCCCAGGAACCGACATAATCGATATAGGCTTTACCATCGGCATCAAACAGATAGGCACCGTCGGCACGTTCGATAAACAGCGGGGTACCGCCTACACCGGTGAATGCACGCACTGGGGAGTTGACTCCGCCTGGGATCAGCTGTTGCGCCTGGGCGTACAGACTTTCGGACTTACTGTGTAAGCTCATAAACCGGCTCCTGGGTTTGCTTTTGAATGATTTGACCGCGCTATTCTAGTGGAGAGTACGGAGTTATGAAACGATCATAGACCGATACCTATTTTGAGGGGGCGGTAAGACAACGACTGAGCTAGAATAGCTTACATCGCTATTAGTCTGATTTTTCAATTCAATAATGAACTCACTATGACTGAATTACAGCAACAGCCTCCTGCGGCTTCAGGCGTGCGCCTGACTCGCAACTATAGGGTCCGTCAGTTTATTCGCCAGGATAAAACGCCAGTTGTCATCCTGATCATGGCGGCGGTGGTAGGGACGTTGGCGGGATTGTTGGGCGTCGCTTTTGATAAAGCGGTGGAGTGGGTGCAACAGCAGCGGCTGTCGGGCCTGGCCTCTGTCGCCAACTCCTGGTTCCTGGTGTGGCCGCTGGCGTTTATTTTGTCTGCCGTGCTGGCCGCTTTTGGCTTTTATCTGGTCAAACGTTTTGCGCCAGAGGCGGGGGGTCAGGGATCCCGGAGATCGAAGGGGCACTGGAAGAGTTACGCCCGGTGCGCTGGTGGCGGGTCATCCCGGTGAAATTTATCGGCGGTATGGGGACGCTCGGCGCTGGTATGGTGCTAGGGCGTGAAGGGCCGACGGTACAGATGGGGGCCAATGCCGGGCGAATGGTGCTGGATATTTTCCGTATGCGCAGTGCGGAAGCGCGCCATTCCATGCTGGCCACCGGTGCCGCTGCTGGTCTCTCCGCCGCGTTCAACGCCCCTCTGGCGGGGATCTTGTTCGTTATCGAAGAGATGCGGCCGCAGTTTCGTTACAACCTGATCTCCATCAAGGCGGTGTTTATCGGCGTGATTATGTCGAGCATTGTCTTTCGCATTTTTAATGGTGAAAGTCCGCTGATCGAGGTGGGTAAACTTGCTTCGGCACCGCTCAATACGCTGTGGTTGTACCTGGTGTTGGGGACGGTGTTTGGCGCGGTAGGGGTGATGTTTAACGCACTAGTGTTTCGTACGCAGGATATGTTTGCCCGTTTCCATGGCGGCAAGATGAGCAAGATCCTGCTGATTGGTGCCCTGCTAGGGGGCGTTTGTGGCGTGCTTGGGCTGATCGAGCCAGCAGCAGCGGGTGGCGGTTCGGCCTTGATCCCGATCGCGGCGGCGGGCAATTACAGCGTAGGCATGCTGCTGTTTATCTTTATCGCACGGGTGATCACCACGCTGTTATGCTTCGGCTCAGGCGCACCGGGTGGTATTTTTGCGCCGATGCTCGCCCTGGGGACGCTGCTAGGCACCGCTTTTGGTCTTTTTGGCGCTCACCTGTTCCCTGAATATGGGCTTGAGGCTGGCACCTTTGCTATTGCTGGCATGGGGGCGCTGTTTGCCGCTACCGTGCGTGCCCCGTTAACCGGTATTGTGCTGGTATTGGAAATGACCGATAACTATCAGCTGATTTTGCCGATGATTATTACCTGCCTCGGCGCGACCCTGGTGGCGCAGTTCCTGGGCGGTAAGCCATTGTATTCCGCCATTTTAGCCCGCACCTTACAAAAGCAGCAGCAGGAATTGGCCGAGAAAACAGGTAAAGAAAATACAACAAATGCGGTGAATACTTGAACGCAACACTCAGGTATTAGATAATCAGTACCATTAATCAGGTTACCGTCGTCGTCGCCTGATGTGAAACACTGTTGGGAGTAACGAGTATGAGTGATGAAACAGCACTGCCCCTGCAATTTACCGAGGCAGCAGCAAGCAAGGTGAAATTCCTGATTGCTGACGAAGAGAATCCAAACCTGAAGTTGCGGGTTTACATTACCGGTGGCGGCTGCAGTGGATTCCAGTACGGCTTCACGTTTGATGACAAGATCAACGACGGCGATATGACCATCGAGAAACAGGGCGTTGCGCTGGTGGTTGATCCGATGAGCCTGCAATATCTGGTTGGCGGCGCGGTGGATTACACCGAAGGGTTGGAAGGTTCACGCTTTATCGTGACTAACCCGAATGCCAAAACCACCTGTGGCTGCGGTTCTTCATTCAGTATTTGATCTGCCGCCGTTAAAAAACCCGCCTGCCTGTACGGTGCGCGGGTTTTTTTGTGCCTACCATTCCACGGTGATCAGTTCGCTTTCCCGATCGTCTACTATCCGTTTGCTATGGCTCATCTTCGGCTGCAAGACTGTGCCATTGCCGCATTCTACCTGTGGCGTGTTGCCGGTCGTGGTTACGCTGCAGGTAGGCACAATCGTCAGACTGATACCAATCTTGCCGCTGGTGTTTTCGGCCAGCACACTGCTGCTCAACAACAGTGTGCTGGCGATCAAAAGATTTTTCTTCATGCTTAAACTCAAAACAATACCTATCCGCAGGCCACAGCAATAGGGCCTATCGGCAAAAGTGAACGGAACTTAACGGCGCGGGATAATTTTTAACGAAGAGTTAACCAGATGATTACATTATTCAAGCGCATTTTATTAGCGCAAAATAATAGCACATTGCTTATATAATAGTCGAATATACTGCTTGGCAGGAAAGCCTCCGCCGAAGCTGGCGGAGGCAAGAATTACTGTTCGAGGATAAACGCCGGTAGTTTCAGATGCCAACGAATGGCGGCCAGGCGGATACCCAGCGTGATGATCATCCCCAGCATCATGGCATGCTGTAACGGCATGCCAAAGGTGTAGAACGCCGTGACGTGCACCGTGCCACCGACGATGCAGGCGGTGGCGTAGACTTCAGTTCGCAGGATCATCGGGATCTCGCGGGCCAGCACGTCGCGGATAATCCCGCCGCCGACGCCGGTGATCACTCCCATGCAGACGGCCACCAGCGGTCCACTGCCAGCGGCGAACGCCTTATTGACGCCGATCCCCACGAACACCGCCAGCCCGATGGCATCCAGCACCGGCAGGATCCATTTCGGTAACCGACGCGGCTGGCGTACCAGCAGCAGCGTCAGCACACAGGTGATCATCGCCACCACCAGATCGGTGGGATCCTTTACCCAGAATACCGGGCCGTTGGCGAGCGCCATATCACGGATCGTCCCGCCGCCTACCGCGGTCACTACCCCCAGTACCAATACGCCAAAGGGATCCATCCGTAATTTGCCCGCCAGCAACACGCCGGAAATGGCAAACACCGCAGTACCAAGAATATCCAGCCAAAATACCATCAATGGATCTCCGCCAATTGACCGCATAGTGATTGTGCCGCCAGCATGATGCGTGGCCCGGCACGGTTAAACCAATCTTCCTCAAGGGCAATCACCGGCACGTCCAGCTGTGGGCCCCAGAAGGCTTTCACATTGGCGATCTGCTGGGCATTCCCGCTGATCACGATGGCCTGTGGTTTACGCACCAGCACCTGCTCACGGCTTACCTGCGGCCAAGGCACGGGGCTATCGGCAAAGATATTCTCTGCGCCGCACAAGGACAGCACCTGGCTTTGCAACGTGGCCGCCGAACTGGTGAACAGCGGTTGGGTGCCAAACTGCAGCAGCACAGGCCTTGGCGAATTGCTGGCATAGCGCGTTTTCAGCTCATCTACCTGTTGGCGGAGGCTGGCTGCGGCCTGATGTGCCTGTTCTGGGTGAGGGCTGTACTGCGCCAACGCATCCAGAGATTGGGCGATTTCGTCAATATTCTTGGCATCTGCATAAAAAATCGGGATGCCGAAGGAGGCGAGCTGATCCAATACCCGCTGGGGGTTACCGCCACGCCAGGCGAGAACCAAATCGGGTTTCAACGCCAGGATCCGTTCCAGGTTGATCCCTTGCCAGGAGGCGACCTGTTCCAACTGCTTGGCGGCAGGGGGGTAATCGGAGTAAGCGCTGACGGCCAGCAGGGTATCCCCCATACCGGCCGCGTAGGCAAGCTCCGTGGTGCTCGGTGCCAGGCTGATCACCCGTTGGGCGGCGCTGGCAGGCAGCAGCATCCCCAGGATCAGCCAGCTCAGCAGGGCGCACAGACGCAGCTTCACATTAACCGCGCTTGGCCAGGGCTTGCAGCATGGCATTGACCATCAGCGAGGATTGCTTGGCGGCCACCGCCAGGAACTCGTCGAAGCTCATATGGGATTCACTATCGGCAACGTCGGAAATCGCGCGTACCACCACGAATGGCGTGCCGAACTGATGGCAAACGTGGCCAACGGCGGCGGCTTCCATCTCAACGGCGGCAACGGTTGGGAAGGTGTTGCGGATGCGGGCCAGAGGCTCGGCACCGTTAATGAAGGCGTCACCGCTGCAAATCAGGCCGCGTACCGCGTTCAGGTTAAGCTGTTTGATGCAGTTTTCCGCTAACTCGATCA
Source organism: Serratia sp. 3ACOL1 (assembly GCF_003668775.1). Classification (NCBI taxonomy): domain Bacteria; kingdom Pseudomonadati; phylum Pseudomonadota; class Gammaproteobacteria; order Enterobacterales; family Yersiniaceae; genus Serratia; species Serratia sp. 3ACOL1. The sequence goes on from NZ_CP033055.1 coordinate 5,467,693, forward strand.
ACGCAGGATCGGCAACGAACGCTGGCGGGCAACCGGCCATCTGGCCCGGCTCATAGCCAAAGGCGGTCACGTCGGCGTCGTGGTAGCGCACTTCTTCAGACACGACGATATCGCCCACGTTCAGCGTAGCGGCCAGGCCACCGGCGGAACCGGTATTGATCACCACATCGGGTTGGCACTGTTCCAGCAGCAGGGTGGTACCTAGAGCAGCCGCCACTTTGCCGATGCCCGATTTGAGCAGGGCGACTTCCACGCCGTTGATTTGGCCGGTATAGATCTCACAACCTGCACGTTGCAGGGTCTGGCGGTTCGCAATTTGCTCGCGCAGCAGGGTAACTTCTTCTTCCATTGCGCCGATGATGCCTACTTTCATAAATAATACTCGCTGATAGGGTATGGAAATTGCGCCATAGTCTATCATGGCTCTGTGAGAGAGATAATCCGCAATACCGTTGCATCCGCCGCCGGGAATTGTTATCACGGAGGGAATGCGCAACGGGAGGAGAAGCAGATGTCCGGGATCGACTTTAAGCAGAAGATCAGCTTTCAGCGGCCTTTTAGCAAGCCGATTGAAGCCGAAGAAGAGTACGACATCATTCGCCAGTTCGAGAGCGATCGCGGTCGCATCGTCAATTCTGCGGCAATACGTCGTTTGCAGCAGAAGACGCAGGTGTTTCCGCTGGAGCGTAACGCGGCGGTGCGCAGCCGTTTGACCCACTCGATGGAAGTGCAACAGGTGGGGCGGCATATTGCCAAAGAGATCCTCAACCGTTTCAAACAGGAAAAGCGTATTGATGCGCTCGGCCTGAGCAAGCTGCTCGATCCTTTCGAGAGCATTGTCGAAATGGCCTGCCTGATGCACGACATCGGCAATCCGCCGTTTGGCCATTTCGGCGAATCTGCCATCAACGACTGGTTCCGCCAGCGGCTCGATCCCGCCAGCTGTGGCAGTGAGCCGGGTAGCCACGATCGTTGCCAGGTAGAGGTGTTACGCCTACATGAGGGGGAGAGCGACCTTAACCGGCTGCGCAGCCGTATTCGCCACGATCTCAGCCACTTTGAGGGCAATGCTCAGGCGATCCGCCTGGTCTACACGTTGCTGAAATTGAACCTGACCTATGCGCAGGTTGGCTGCATCCTGAAATATACCCGTCCGGCCTATTGGGCGAGCGATATTCCCGCCAGCCACAGCTATCTGATGAAGAAGCCGGGGTTTTATCTGGCGGAAGAAGCCTTTGTCGATCGCTTGCGGCGCGAATTACATATGGGAGAGTTCGATCGTTTCCCTCTCACCTATATTATGGAAGCCGCCGATGATATTTCTTATTGCGTGGCCGATCTGGAAGACGCGGTAGAAAAGAACATCTTTACCGTGGAGCAGCTGTATCAGCATTTAACCCAGGAATGGGGCAAGATTGCTCCAGGGGATCTGTTTGATAAGACCGTGGCCAGTGCGTTTCGAAAAATTGAGCGCAGCGCAGCGCGCCGCAGTTCAGAAGATCAGTTCTTTATGTACCTGCGGGTATTTACCGTTGCCAAATTGGTTCCCCATGCGGCCCAGCGGTTTATCGATAACCTGGACGCGGTGTATCACGGCCACTTCAACGGAGCCTTGTTGGAGGATGCCAGCCCGGCTTGCCGCCTGCTCGCTATCTTCAAGAACGTTGCGTTCAAACACGTGTTCAACCACCCGGAAGTGGAGCAGTTGGAACTCCAGGGTTACCGGGTGATCAACGGCCTGCTGGATATTTATAGCCCGCTGCTGGCCATGTCGCTGGCCGATTTCAGCCAGTTGGTGCGGGAAGACAGCCACCGGGCGTTCCCGATTGAAACGCGGCTGTTTCACAAGCTTTCTACCAAACACCGTCTGGCCTATGTCGAGGCGGTGGAAGGTTTGCAGCATCTTTCGGCCGAGCAACAGGCTATTAGGGAGTATTATTTCCGGGCACGGTTGTTACAGGATTATATCAGCGGCATGACCGACCTTTATGCCTATGATGAATATCGTCGTTTAATGGCTGCGGAATAAATTCATGAGATAATTCTCGCTTATTTTGGCGAGATGACTCTCAAGCTGGAACATTATTTCGAGTTTTGTAAAGACCGACAATATTTGTTTACTATTAGCCAGCCGCACCAGGGGAACTTCAGCTAATCAGCAGGCTCTTACTAAGCACCAAGACCCGTTATTCCTATTGAACGACTTTTAAGAGACACACAGATGAAAAAAACAGCACTGGTTTTAAGCGCCCTGGCTTTGAGTATTGGTTTGGCAATGGGTCCGGTAACTACCGCCAATGCCGCAGAAACGGCTTCTGCCTCCACTAGCGCCCAACCGTTGCCAAGCCTGGCACCGATGTTGGAAAAAGTGATGCCTTCAGTGGTAAGCATTAACGTGGAAGGGAGTGCCGCGGTGAATGCGAAAACGGTACAGCAAATGTCGCCGTTCTGCCAGGATGGTTCACCCTTCCAGGGTTCCCCAATGTGCCAAGGTGGCGCACCGGGTGGGCCAACTACCCAGGAAGCCTTTAAAGCCCTGGGTTCAGGCGTCATCATCAACGCGGAAAAAGGCTATGTGGTCACCAACAACCACGTGGTAGACAATGCCAGCAAGATCACGGTGCAATTGAGCGATGGTCGTCGCTTTGAAGCCAAGGTGATCGGCAAGGATCCTCGTTCTGATATCGCGTTGATCCAGCTGAAAGACGCCAAAAACCTGTCGGCGATCAAAATGGCTGATTCCGAGCAGCTGCGCGTGGGTGACTACACCGTGGCGATCGGTAACCCGTATGGCCTGGGTGAAACCGTGACCTCCGGGATCGTTTCTGCCTTGGGGCGTAGCGGTTTGAACATTGAAAACTACGAAAACTTTATCCAGACCGATGCGGCGATCAACCGGGGTAACTCCGGCGGTGCGTTGGTTAACCTGAATGGTGAGCTGGTTGGCATTAACACCGCGATCCTGGCGCCGGACGGCGGCAACATCGGTATCGGTTTTGCTATTCCAAGCAACATGGTGAAAAACCTGACCTCGCAAATGGTGGAATACGGCCAGGTGAAACGCGGTGAGCTGGGCATTATGGGTACCGAGCTGAACTCCGAGCTGGCGCAAGCGATGAAAGTGGATGCCCAGCGTGGCGCATTCGTCAGCCAGGTTGTGCCGAAATCCTCCGCTGCCAAGGCTGGTATCAAGGCCGGTGACGTGATTGTCACCCTGAACGGTAAAGCCATCTCCAGCTTTGCGTCGTTCCGTGCCGAGATCGGCAGCTTGCCGGTGGGCACCAAGATGGCGCTGGGCATTATCCGCGACGGCAAGCCAGTGTCCATTGACGTTACGCTTCAGCAAAGCAGCCAGGAGCAGGTTGATTCCAGCAATATTTACACCGGTATTGAAGGTGCAGAACTGAGCAACAGCACCGATAAAGTGAAAGGTGTGAAGATTGAGAAGGTGAAACCTGGCAGTGCCGCTGCGCGCATCGGGCTGAAAAAAGGCGACGTGATCATGGGTGTGAACCAGCAGCCAATCAATAACCTGGGCGAACTGCGTAAGGTGCTCGACAGCAAGCCTGCGGTGTTGGCGTTGAACATCCAACGTGGTGACTCGACGCTGTATCTGCTGATGCAGTAATGTTGTCCCGTTGTTCTACAGAGGCACGCTACGGCGTGCCTTTTTTTATGGCTAAAAACTGTGAGTTTGAACACAACTTGTGCCCGGCCAAAACGCATTTGGGCATCTGCACAATGTGCCAGTAGAGGCGCGTCGGTATGCTGAACGTTGGTTTATCATCCGACGGGGATAAGACGCAATGGCGGAGTATCATCTTGATGCCAAGCTAGCCAGGGAAATTGTCGCTCGCACCATGAAAATTATTGATAGCAATATCAACGTGATGGACAACCGTGGCCGGATTATTGGCAGTGGCGACCCTGAGCGGCTGGGGGAACTGCATGAAGGGGCATTGCTGGTGCTATCTCAGGCCAGGGTGGTCGCTATCGACGATGCCGTTGCCCGTCATTTGCACGGCGTTCGGCCCGGTATTAATCTGCCGTTGCACGTTGACGGGAATATCGTTGGGGTCATCGGCCTGACCGGCGATCCGGTGCAACTGCGGCAGTACGGTGAACTGGTCTGCATGACCGCTGAAATGATGCTGGAGCAGGCGCGATTGTTGAGTTTGTTGGCGCAGGACAGCCGCTTTCGTGAAGAGTTTGTGTTGAACCTGATCCGTACGGAGGAGTTGTCACCGGCCTTGATGGAATGGGCGCACCGCTTGGGGATAGATCCCAACCAACCCCGCGTCGCGGCGGTAGTAGAGGTGGATAGCGGCCAGTTGGGGGTCGACAGCGCCATGGCCGAGTTGCAGCAGTTACAGGAGCTGCTGACGCTACCTGAACGTGACAACCTGATCGCCATTGTTTCTCTCAGCGAGATGGTGGTACTTAAACCGGCGCTGAATCACCACGGGCGCTGGGATGCGGAGGCCCACCGGCGGCGAGTGGAGAATCTGCTGGTGCGGATCAATGAAAGCAGCCGTTTGCGAGTGCGTATTGCGCTCGGCAACTATTTCATTGGCCCAGGCAGCCTGGTGCGTTCCTACCGCACTGCGCGTACCACCATGGCCGTTGGCAAGCAGCGCATGCCTGGGCGGTGGGCCTATTATTATCAGGATCTGATGCTGCCGGTGTTGCTGGGCAGCCTGCGTAGCGGTTGGCAGGCGGATGAGCTGGCTCGGCCGTTGGAGCGTTTAAAGGCCATGGACGGAAATGGATTGTTATTGCGTACCTTAAATGCCTGGTTCCTGAATAATGTGCAGCCCACCGCGACCGCCAAGGCACTCTATATTCACCGCAATACGCTGGAGTATCGTCTCAATCGCATTTCCGAGCTGACTGGGTTGAACCTCGCCAATTTCGATGCTCGCCTCTTGCTGTATGTGGGGTTACAGCTGGATGAAGACTAGCCTAGCTGTCCGCCAGCCTCAACCTTCAGGTGTCGCGGTAATTAAACCACCAGCTAATACGGGATCGAGGTCCCGCTAAGAAGTGAAACAGTGGCACATTCGGTTCCCTCTCCTTGGGGAGAGGGTTAGGGTGAGGGGCGTTGCACTCAAGTAACAGGTGCCGGGTTAAATACCGCCAACGCGTTGAACAAACCCCATCGATCTGACCAGGTTTGCTTGCGGCCGCTGGCGATATCCAGGATCAGCTCAAACAGTTGCCAACCCACCTGCTCAATGGTCGCCTCCCCGGTGGCGATAGTTCCGGCGTTGATATCGATCAGATCGTGCCAGCGTTCAGCCAGCGCGCTGCGCGTTGCCATTTTGATCACCGGCACGGCAGTCAGGCCGTAAGGGGTTCCCCGGCCGGTAGTGAACACTTGCACCGTAATGCCGGAAGCCAACTGCTGCGTGCCGCAAACAAAGTCGCTGGCGGGAGTGGCGGCATAAATCAGCCCACGTTTGCTGGGGCGTTGACCAGGGGAGAGCACTTCGACAATCGCGCTACTGCCAGATTTGGCAATTGAGCCTAATGCCTTTTCAACCACGTTGGCCAAACCGCCTTTCTTGTTGCCGGGTGAAGGGTTGGCGCTGCGATCGGTTTGCCCTTGGTTGAGGTAATCGTCATACCAGGCCATCTCCTCCAGTAAGCGCTTGCCAACGTGTTGATCGGCGACCCGTGGGGTTAACAGGTGGATGGCATCACGCACTTCGGTGACTTCGGAGAACATCACGGTTGCCCCGCAGCGTACCAGCAGGTCGGAAGCAAAACCTACCGCCGGGTTAGCCGTCACCCCGGAAAAGGCATCGCTACCGCCACATTGCATCCCCACCACCAGCTCTGAGGCCGGCACGGTTTCCCGCTGGCGACGGTTCAGGCGTTGCAGGTGCTGCTCTGCAACGGCCAGAATATCGGCCACCATGGCCTGAAACCCAACGTGCTTCTCATCCTGCAGGCGCACAATCCGGCTTTCGTCCACGGTAATGGGTTGGACATCTGGGGTTCCCTGCAGCAGGCGTTCCGGCTGCAACTTTTCGCAGCCTAGCCCCACCACCATCACTTCGCCGCCAAAGTTTGGGTTGAGCGCCAGATTATGTAGGGTGCGGATAGGGACCACCGCGGCGGGAGCATTGATAGCGACGCCGCAGCCATAGAGATGATTCAGACCCACCACTCCGTCGACGTTGGGGTATTTCACCAGTAGGTCGCGCTCAATGATTTTCACCACATAATCCACCACACCGGCCACGCAGTGCACGCTGGTGGTGATAGCCAACAGGTTCTTGCTGCCAACGCTGCCATCGGCATTACGGTAGCCTTCAAAGGTATAACCTTCCAGGGGCGGTAATGCCTGGGGTACATTGTTGGCGAGTGGCAGGCTGGCCAACTCGGGTGCCGGAGGAAGCAGCACCAGCGATTCATCAATCCAACTGCCACGGCGAATATCCCGTGCGGCAAAGCCAATCACTTCGCCATAGCGCAAAATAGTGCCGTTTTGAGGAATATCTTGCAGCGCAACTTTATGCCCTTGGGGAATATGTTCCAATAATGTCAGACCGCATGGGAAGCTTGCCCCTTTAGGCAGCCCATGGTCATTAACCACAATGGCGACGTTATCTTGCCGATGAACCTGAATATAGCGCGGTAATGCTTTAATACTGCCAACTGCATATTCGGACATAGTGAAACCTCACGTACTCTGATTTATGTATGCCGTGGGTAATAATCGAAAAACTGGCTCAGCAAAAAGCATAACATTCGCAATTGTGTCGGGCATTATGCAAATGACCTAGATTTGGCGTTTCCCGGGCGTCAATCTTTGGCATTGTGCTAATCCGCTGTGAGATAGCTCACGCAACTGGGGGATCCGTGAGCCAGCCCGCGCCCGATTGGGCATACGCCATAAACAAGCCGCCATATTAGCCCTGTTATTGGGTTATTTGCCCGATGAGTCCCGGCAGCCGGTTCCCTATACTTTTCTCCACCAAGCGTTAATGCGTTTAAAAATTGCCGATGCCGTATTAATCGAACTGCTCAAAAAAGGCTGCAATTTAATTTAAACCTTTCGTTCTGAGATATTTTTAGCGGTTTTTCAGGATGAATATAGTAATGCAGGAGAGCACCATGTCTACTATCAGCGCTGCCAACAGTGCCATCAAGCGAACCAATAAGCGTTACTGGATCGTGGTAATGCTGTTTATCGTCACCTCATTTAACTATGGCGATCGTGCCACGCTTTCTATTGCCGGTACCGCAATGGCTCAGGATATTGGCCTAGATCCGGTTGGAATGGGTTATATCTTTTCGGCGTTTTCCTGGGCCTATGTGATTGGCCAGATCCCCGGTGGCTGGTTACTGGATCGCTTCGGCTCCAAACGGGTCTACTTCTGGAGCATCTTCATCTGGTCGCTGTTTACCTTGCTGCAAGGCTTCGTGGATATCTTCAGCGGTTTTGGCATCGTGATAGCGCTGTTTGCGCTGCGCTTCCTGGTCGGCCTGGCAGAAGCACCGTCATTCCCCGGCAACAGCCGGATTGTCGCCGCCTGGTTCCCTGCCCATGAACGTGGCACGGCGGTATCAATCTTCAACTCGGCCCAATACTTTGCCACGGTGATCTTCGCACCGATCATGGGCTGGCTGACGCATGCCGTTGGCTGGTCGCACGTGTTCTTCTTTATGGGGGGCTGGGCATCATCCTGAGCTTTGTCTGGCTTAAGGTGCTGCACAATCCCAAAGACCACCCCAGCATCAACCAGGCCGAACTGGACTATATCGAAGCCGGCGGTGCCTTGATCAATATGGATCAGAAACAGGCCACACAGGTGAAGGTCAAAGGCGAGAAGTGGTTCCAGATCAAGCAGCTGCTGCAATCGCGCATGATGATTGGCGTCTATATCGGCCAGTACTGCATCAATGCGCTGACCTATTTCTTTATCACCTGGTTCCCGGTGTATCTGGTGCAGGCGCGGGGGATGTCGATCCTCAAGGCTGGCTTTGTTGCCTCGGTTCCGGCCATTTGTGGTTTTGTCGGTGGGGTGCTCGGCGGCGTGATTTCCGACTACCTGATGCGCCGTACCCAGTCGCTGACCTTCGCCCGTAAAACGCCGATCGTGCTGGGCATGCTGTTGTCGATGTCGATGATCTTCTGCAACTACGTTGAAACCGAGTGGATGGTGGTGGGCATCATGGCCGCTGCGTTCTTCGGCAAGGGGCTGGGCGCGCTGGGGTGGGCAGTGATGGCAGATACCGCCCCCAAAGAGATCAGCGGCCTGAGCGGTGGCCTGTTCAATATGTTCGGCAATATCTCCGGCATCGTCACGCCGATCGCCATCGGCTACATCATTGGTACCACCGGATCGTTTAACGGCGCGCTGGTCTACGTCGGGATCCATGCACTGTTGGCGGTGGCCAGCTACCTGTTCATCGTGGGGGATATCAAGCGTATCGAACTGAAACCGATGGCCAAGGCCAGCAGGCAGTGACACGGCGGCGAGTTTGGCAATTGAACCCACAATTTTGAGGACATCTCTATGACTACAGCACCAAAAATTACTGCCATGCAGGTTGTTCCGGTGGCCGGTTACGACAGCATGCTGCTCAATCTCAGCGGCGCTCACGCCCCATTCTTCACCCGTAATATCGTGATCTTGCAGGATAACGCCGGTAACACCGGGCTAGGGGAGATCCCAGGAGGCGAGAAAATCCGCCAGACCCTGGAAGAGGCTCAGTCCCTGGTGGTTGGCAAAACCCTGGGGAATACAAGAACGTGATGAACCGGGTGCGCGAACGCTTTGCCGATCGGGATGCCAGCGGGCGCGGCCTACAAACCTTCGATTTGCGTACCACCATCCACGTGGTGACCGGCATTGAAGCGGCGATGCTGGATCTGCTGGGGCAATTCCTTGATGTGCCGGTAGCTGCCCTGTTAGGGGATGGGCAGCAGCGTGACTCGGTGGAAATGCTGGGTTATCTGTTTTATGTCGGCGATCGCAACAAAACGCCGCTGCCTTACCAGAGCCAGCCGGATGATGCCTGCGACTGGTATCGCCTGCGTCATGAACAAGCGCTGACGCCGCAAAGCATTGTGCGCCTGGCAGAAGCGGCTTTTGATAAGTACGGCTTCAACGATTTCAAGCTAAAGGGCGGCGTATTGGCGGGCAGTGAAGAGGCCGAAGCCGTCACGGCGTTGGCGCAGCGTTTTCCTCAGGCACGTATTACGCTCGATCCCAACGGCGCCTGGTCGCTGAAGGAGGCGATCGTGCTCGGCAAACAGCTGCGTAACGTGCTGGCCTATGCCGAAGATCCTTGCGGGGCAGAGCAGGGCTTCTCCGGGCGGGAAGTGATGGCGGAGTTCCGCCGTGCCACTGGCCTACCTACCGCGACCAATATGATCGCCACGGATTGGCGGCAGATGGGGCACACGCTGCAGTTGCAGTCGGTGGATATCCCATTGGCGGATCCTCATTTCTGGACCATGCAGGGATCGGTGCGCGTTGCGCAGATGTGCCATGAGTTCGGCCTGACCTGGGGCTCACACTCCAATAACCACTTCGATATCTCGTTGGCGATGTTCACCCATGTGGCCGCGGCGGCACCGGGCAACATTGCGGCGATCGACACCCATTGGATCTGGCAGGAGGGCAACCAACGGCTGACGCGGGAACCGCTGCAGATTGTCGGTGGCCGCGTACAGGTTCCACAACGGCCAGGATTGGGGATCGAACTGGATCGGGATCGTTTGATGCAGGGCCATGAGCTTTACCAGAAACACGGGCTTGGAGCACGCGACGACGCGCAGGGTATGCAGTACCTCATCCCTGGCTGGATCTTTGATAACAAACGCCCGTGCCTGGTGCGTTAATCCGTCTACAGAGGAAATCTCATGAAGAGCTGCCATAACCCTTTTCGTCAATCGTTGCTCGCGGGTGAAACCCTGATCGGCTGCTGGTCTGCGCTTGCCAACCCGATCTCCACCGAAGTCTTGGGGCTGGCTGGTTTTGACTGGCTGGTGCTGGATGGCGAGCATGCGCCGAATGACATAGGCACTTTCGTGCCACAACTGATGGCGCTGAAGGGCAGCCCTAGCGCCGCAGTGGTACGCCCGCCCTGCAACGAACCGGTGATTATCAAACGCCTGCTGGATATCGGTTTCTATAACTTTCTGATCCCGTTTGTGGAAAGTGCCGAGCAGGCACAACAGGCGGTAGCGTCGACGCGTTATCCCCCTGCGGGGATCCGTGGGGTCTCTGTGTCACACCGCAGCAACGGTTACGGCACCGTGCCGGACTATTTCGCCCAGATCAACCAGCAGATTGCGGTGCTGGTGCAGATCGAAAGCCAGCAGGGTGTCGATAACCTGGATGCGATAGCTGGCGTTGAGGGCGTTGACGGCATCTTTGTCGGGCCGGGGGATCTTTCCGCCGCTTTGGGATATCTCGGCCAGCCTAATCACCCGGAGGTGCAGGCGGTGATCCGTCATATTTTCGAGCGTGCCAGCGCGCACGGTAAAGCCAGTGGCATTTTGGCACCGGCTGAGGCTGATGCTCGCCGTTATCTGGAATGGGGAGCCAGGTTCGTGGCCGTTGGTAGCGATCTTGGTGTATTCCGCACGGCCACGCAGGCCTTGTGCGATCGGTTTAAACAGGGTGTTGAATAAGGAGTACAGGATGAAAATTGGATTTATTGGCTTGGGGATTATGGGGAAACCCATGAGTAAAAACCTGCTGCAGGCGGGTTATTCGCTGGTGGTGATGGACCGCAATGCCGAAGCGGTGGCTGAACTGGCCGCACTGGGTGCCGATGTTGCCGCCACACCAAAGGCGGTGGCCGCACTGAGTGATATCGTGATCACCATGTTGCCTAACTCACCGCAGGTGCGGGAAGTGGCATTGGGAGAAAATGGCCTTATTGAGGGAGCCAAAGCGGGGAGCGTGCTGATAGACATGAGCTCTATTGCTCCATTGGCAAGCCGTGAAATCAGCGAAGCACTGGCTACCAAACAGATTGCCATGCTGGATGCACCGGTGAGCGGTGGTGAGCCTAAGGCGATCGATGCCACATTGTCGGTGATGGTGGGCGGCGATAAAGAGGTGTTTGATCGCTGTTTTGACGTGATGAAAACCATGGCAGGTTCGGTGGTGCATACCGGCGATATTGGCGCTGGCAACGTCACCAAGCTGGCGAATCAGGTGATCGTGGCGCTGAATATAGCGGCCATGTCCGAGGCGCTGGTGTTGGCGACCAAGGCCGGGGTTAATCCAGATTTGGTATTCCAAGCGATCCGCGGTGGGCTGGCGGGCAGCACGGTGTTGGAAGCCAAGGCACCGATGTTGATGGATCGCAATTTCAAACCGGGTTTCCGCATTGACTTGCACATCAAGGATCTGGCCAACGCGCTGGATACCTCCCATGGCGTGGGGGCACAGCTACCACTGACCGCTGCGGTGATGGAAATGATGCAGGCTCTGCGCGCCGATGGTCTGGGCAATGCCGATCACAGCGCACTGGCGTGTTATTACGAAAAGTTGGCCAAGGCAGAGGTTACGCGATAGGGGCAGCAGAGTACTGGTTAGTTAAGGTGACGCCCCTCACCCCAACCCTCTCCCGTAGGGCTGTCTCTTATACACATCTCAAGTTGCGGTCAAATGGCCGTAATTTGAGAAACATAGCAGGCTGATTTTAAAGAGAATTTTTCCGAGTGCCCTATTGATTTGCTTGAAATAATTCCCATAAAAAACAGTAAGATGCCGAGTTGTGTATAAGAGACAGCCCGTAGGGAGAGGGAGCTGTCCGGAGTTGTGGCAAGGTGCGGTGCTCAATCTGTTAGCTGGGTAAATGATGTGGTCTAGTAATATTGAACACTAATTAAGGTTTTTTTAGCCGCATGCTTTTCTTTGGCATGTGGGAGCTGTTCGGAGTTGTGGCAAGGTGCTGTGTTAATCTGTTAGCTGGGTAAAAGGTGGTTGGTTTAGTGCCATGGTCAGGTAAGTTTCTGCAACAAATAGCGAGCTCGATCGGTCCCCTCTCCCTGTGGGAGAGGGTTAGGGTGAGGGGCGTCTAGCTTATCCCAACTGGAACTTCGCTTCCGTCTCCACCAGCTCAATCTCATCCAACAGCTCCAGCCATTCCGGTTCTAAATCACCGTTGCTGACACCCTGACGCAGTTGCTGCTCAAGATAGAAGCAGAGTTGCTTCAGGCGCGGAACGCCGCTGTAGCTGCAACTGCCGTGCAGCTTGTGGATCAGATCGAGAATGGTGTCGTCCTCTTCTCCTTCCAGCACGGCTTTTACCCGATCGCTGACCTGCGGCAGGAACTCAATCAGCATCTGCAACAGATCGCGCGCCAGATCCTCTTTATTGGCGGCCTGGCGCAATGCCAACGGCCAATCCAGCGATAACGGTGGTTCAGCTGGGCTACGCAGCTGGGCTGCCTCTGGTTCAAGTTCGACGGTGTGATAACGGGAGAGCACCCGTGTCAGCATGGCTTCGTCAATCGGCTTGGCCAGATAGTCATCCATGCCGGCCTGCAACAGGTGTTCGCGCTCGCCGCTCACCGCATGGGCGGTTACGGCGACGATCGGCGTGGAGTTGTGATGCGGCATCTGGCGGATCAGCTCACTGGCGCGGATGCCGTCAATGTTCGGCATCTGAATATCCATCAGGATCATATCCAGCACGTTATCACGTGCCAGCACGATGGCCTCCTCACCGCTTTCGCACAGCAGCGTCTTTTCTACCTGCTCGGCCAGCAAGGCACCGATCAGCTTCAGGTTGGCCGGGTTATCATCGACTGCCATCACCGTCAGCGGTAAGCGTCTATGTACCTTTGGCGCGTTCTGACGCAGCGGGGCCTCCAGACGCAGTAACGGATACAGGCGATTACTGCTGATCGGTTTGGTCAGGCAGCCGATAGCGCCCAGCTTTTTCATTTTTTCGGCATCGATCTGCGACTGGCTAGGCACCGCCAGGATCACCCGATCGGCAAGTTTCAGCGACTCCAGCAGCTTGTCTCGATGCTGGCCGTTAGCATCCCGATAAGGGATCGGTACGCCTGCCAACAGGAAGTCATAATGATTTTTCGGCAATTGCCCCAGGGTTGGCGAATGGGTTACCACCAAATGGGTGACGCTCAACATATTCAGTGTTGCCTGGGCAGCCGTTGGGTTGGCTTCGATATAGGCCAACGTCTTACCGCGCAAATCCGGTAGACTTGGTGGCAGCGACAACATGCCTTCGTTGAGATCGAGGGTGATGTGGAACCAGAAGGTCGAGCCACGGTTGAGTTGGCTGTGGAAGTTGATATCCCCCCCATCTCTTTCACCAGCTTCTGGGTGATCACCAGGCCCAGCCCAGTACCGCCATGGCGGCGCGAGATGCTGGCATCTGCCTGGCGGAAGGCCTGGAACAGCTGCGATTGCTGGCGTTCAGCAATCCCGATGCCGGTATCGTGGATCTGCACTTCCAGCTCCACTTGGCGTTCCAACTGGTTACGTAGCTCGACGCGGATATCGATATTGCCGGTTTCGGTGAACTTCACTGCATTGCCGAGCAAATTGGTGATCACCTGTTGTAGCCGCAGTGAATCGCCAATCACCTGCTCTGGCACATCGTTTTGCACATCCAGGGTCAGCTCCAGCCCTTTGTCGTGTGCGCTAGGGGCCAGCAGTACCAGCACCTCATCCAGCGTTTCACGCAGCGAGAACGGAATGTGTTCCAGGATCAGTTTGCCAGCCTCCAGCTTGGAGAAGTCCAGCACGTCGTTGATGATGGTCAGCAGGTTGTTGGCCGAGCGTTCGATAGTTTGCAGATAGTCGGTCTGGGTGGCGCTCAGGTCGGTTTTCAGCGTCTGGCGGGTAAAGCCGATCACCCCGTTGAGCGGAGTACGCAGCTCATGGGACATATTGGCCAGGAATTCCGATTTGATACGGGCGGCTTCCTGCGCGCGTTTCTTCGCCAGATCCAGCTCAACGTTCTGGATCTCCATTTGTTCCAGCGTTTCACGCAGATCGGAGGTGGCTTGGTCGATGTTCTGCTGCATCTCCTCGTGATAGGCGGTCAGCGACATCGCCATCGAGTTGATGCCGTTTTTCAGCATTTGCAGCTCGCCGAGCATAAAGCCTTCGACCCGGCTATCTAACTGGCCCCGGCGGATACGGTCGACGGTGTTGACCATATTGCGGATCGGGCCGGTGACGTCGCGCATCAGGCGGTAGGCAAACAGAATGGCAATACACATACACAACAACAGCAGCAGGGTAGAAACGAACACCTCTTTATATTGCTGTAGGCGAACCGATTGCAGATCCAGCTCGATCGCCACATAGCCGAGATTGCTGTCGGGATGTGCCTCCTCGCTGGTGCCTTCGTCCGGGAACTGCGACTCCGACAGGATTGGCGTGCGCAGGATCAGTGAATCGCCGCGCCGGGTCAGCATCATATCGGTAGGCACCGGCACACCTTTGGGTAACTGCAACTGGGTATAATTGTGATGATAGTTGGAGGTGACAAACAGGTTGTTCTGCGCATCAAACACGGTGATCGCCCGGACGATATCCGAATGGCGGCGATGCAGCAGGCTGACCAGTTGCCGCACCGACTCACGGCTGCGGAAGGTCATGCCATATTCGCTGGCGACGGCCAGAGGTTCGATGATGCTGGCACCGGCATCGACCAATTGCTCCTGCAGCTCGTTGTAGCGGTGCACTACAAAGAAGGTGCTGAGCAGCAGACCGATCAATAAAGTCGGTGCCAGGATCAGGATCATCATGCGCGCGCGCAAGCTGTATTTGGTCATGGGATTCCAATGTGGGAGAATTGGAGGCTAATCTTAAGCTGAATTAACCAACACACAATCAATAATTATGGCGCAATTCTACTCTCCGAAACGCCGCGTGACGACCCGGCAAGCTTCACAAATATTCACGGTGACGGTAACGGACCTCGATCCATTTGGCCAGGGAGTGGCGCGCCATGAAGGCAAAGCGGTATTTGTCCCCGGAGTTTTACCGGGGGAACAGGCCGAAATCCAGTTAACGCAGGACAAACGACAGTTCGCCAAAGGTCAACTCAGGCAACTGTTAAATTGCAGCATACAACGTGTTGAGCCGCGCTGCCCACACTTTGGTGTGTGCGGAGGTTGCCAGCAGCAGCATGTCTCCGAGGCGCTGCAACAGCAAAGCAAGGCGGCGGCGCTGGGGCGCTTGATCTGCCGCGAAACCGGGGTGACGCCGCAACAGGAACCGGTGATTGCCGGGCCACAATATGGCTACCGTCGGCGGGCGCGGCTGGGGTTACAGTGGCAACCCCAGCAGCATCGTTTGCTGATGGGTTTTCACCAGGCCGCCTCGTCCGATCTGGTGGCGGTGAAGCAGTGCCCGGTATTGGCACCGGAACTGGAACGGCTGCTGGTACCGTTGTATCAATGTCTGATCGGCTTGCAGGCCGTGCAGCGTCTGGGCCATGCGGAGCTGGTGTTGGCGGATAACGGACCGGTGCTGGTGTTGCGCCACCTGGATGTGCTCAAGCAGGGCGATCGTCAGGCTTTGCAGCAGTTTGCCCAGCAAAATGGCACCACCGTTTATTTGGCACCGGACAGCGATCGGCTGGAAAAACTGTGCGGTGAAGCGCCGTATTATCAGGTTGACGGGCTACGCTTAGACTTCAATCCGCGCGATTTTATTCAGGTAAATGATGCGGTAAATCAGCAAATGGTGGCTCAGGCCCTTGAATGGCTCGAGATTGAGCCCAATGATCGCATATTGGATCTGTTTTGTGGCATGGGCAACTTTACCCTGCCGCTGGCCAAGCGGGCCAAGGCGGTGGTCGGGATTGAAGGTGTTGCCACGCTGGTAGCGAATGGGCAATATAATGCCGATAGGAATAGGCTCAGTAATGTCTCCTTTTTCCATGAAAATCTGGAAGATGACGTTGCGCGACAACCATGGGCAGCACAGGGATTTGATAAGGTGATGCTGGATCCAGCCCGCGCAGGTGCGGCTGGGGTGATGTCACATATTGTAAAACTGGCGCCAGAGCGCGTGGTGTATATATCCTGTAACCCCACGACATTGGCACGCGACAGCAAAGTGTTGCTGGACGCCGGTTATCGTCTTGCGCGTGTGCGGATGTTGGATATGTTCCCGCACACGGGGCATCTTGAATCCATGGCGCTGTTTATCCACGGGTCGCGGAAAAAGTAGGGAGAAGTTATGGTCGCGGTAAGAACTGCACATCTGAATACGGCGGGTGAATTCGCGCTTGATGACTGGATAGCCAGCCTGGGGTTGCCCAACCCGCAGTCAGGTGAGCGATTAGCCGCAACCTGGCGTTACTGTGAACAGCAGACGAAAGACCATCCCGATGCGCCGTTGCTGCTATGGCGTGGCCTGGAGATGGTGGAGATCCTCTCGACCCTCAGCATGGATAACGACAGTATGCGCGCGGCGCTGCTGTTCCCGCTGGTGGACGCGGCGATCGTTCCTGAAGCCACCCTCACCGAAGAGTTCGGTGCCGGCATTACCTCCCTGGTGCATGGCGTACGCGATATGGACGCCATCCGCCAACTGAAAGCCACCCACAACGACTCGATGGGTTCCGAGCAGGTCGATAACGTGCGCCGCATGCTGCTGGCGATGGTGGAAGATTTCCGCTGCGTGGTGATCAAGCTGGCAGAGCGCATTGCCCACCTGCGTGAAGTGAAGGATGCGCCGGAAGACGAACGCGTGCTGGCGGCCAAAGAGTGTTCCAATATCTACGCCCCGCTGGCCAACCGCCTCGGCATTGGCCAGTTGAAATGGGAACTGGAAGATTTCTGCTTCCGCTATCTGCATCCCGATGAATACAAACGCATTGCCAAGCTGCTGCATGAACGCCGTATCGATCGCGAGCAGTTTATTGATGACTTCGTGGCTTCATTGCATAGCGCGATGGAGATCGAAGGCATCAAGGCGGACATTTATGGCCGCCCGAAACACATTTACAGCATCTGGCGCAAGATGCAGAAGAAATCGCTGGCGTTCGACGAGCTGTTCGACGTGCGTGCGGTGCGCGTAGTGGTGGAGCGCCTGCAGGATTGCTATGCGGCGTTAGGCATCGTCCATACCCATTTCCGCCATCTGCCGGATGAGTTTGACGACTACGTCGCCAACCCGAAACCGAACGGCTATCAGTCGATCCATACCGTGGTGCTCGGGCCGCGTGGCAAAACGCTGGAGATCCAGATCCGCACCCGCCAGATGCACGAAGATGCCGAGCTGGGCGTCGCTGCACACTGGAAATACAAAGAAGGCGCGGTGGTTACGGCGCGTTCCGGCTACGAAGAACGTATTGCCTGGCTGCGTAAGCTGATCGCCTGGCAGGAAGAGATGGCGGACTCGGGCGAAATGCTCGACGAAGTGCGCAGCCAGGTGTTCGACGATCGCGTCTACGTGTTTACGCCGAAGGGCGACGTGGTGGATCTGCCAGCCGGCTCCACGCCGCTGGACTTTGCCTACCATATCCACAGCGACGTCGGCCACCGCTGTATCGGTGCCAAGATCGGCGGCCGTATCGTGCCCTTCACCTACCAACTGCAGATGGGCGATCAGATTGAAATCATCACTCAGAAGCAGCCGAACCCGAGCCGCGACTGGCTGAACCCGAACCTGGGCTATGTCACCACCAGCCGTGGGCGCTCCAAGATCCACAACTGGTTCCGCAAGCAGGATCGCGATAAAAACATCCTGGCCGGGCGGCAGATGTTGGACAACGAGCTGGAACACCTCGGTATCAGCCTGCGGGAAGCCGAAAAGCTGCTGATCCCACGTTATAACGTCAACTCGCTGGATGAAGTGTTGGCGGGCATTGGCGGCGGCGATATCCGTCTGAACCAGATGGTGAACTTCCTGCAGGGCAAGCTCAACAAGCCTAGCGCCGAGGAGCAGGATCGCGAAGCGTTACGCCAACTGACCCAGCAGAAAGCCCCGGCAACCTCGGCCCGCAGCAAAGATAATGGCCGCGTGGTGGTCGAAGGCGTCGGCAATCTGATGCACCACATTGCTCGCTGCTGCCAGCCAATCCCGGGTGACGACATTGTCGGCTTTATCACCCAGGGGCGCGGGATCTCGATCCACCGTGCGGATTGCGATCAACTGGCGGAGCTACAGTCTCACGCGCCGGAACGTATCGTGGATGCGGTCTGGGGGGAAAGCTACTCCAGCGGTTATTCGCTGGTGGTGCGCGTCGTGGCCAACGATCGCAGCGGTTTGCTGCGTGATATCACCACTATCCTGGCCAACGAGAAGGTCAACGTATTGGGCGTCGCCAGCCGCAGCGACACCAAAAAGCAGTTGGCCACCATCGATATGGACATCGAAATCTATAACCAGGTGGTGCTGGGCCGCGTGCTGGCCAAGCTCAATCAACTGCCCGACGTTATCGACGCCAAACGCCTGCACGGCGCTTGATTTTTCTTTTTTGCTCAAGGGGCAGCATACTGACAATGTTGCACCCGTTTCCCAATGTAGGGGCGCTGCATGCCGCGCCCATTCAGATATCAATGGAACGGGCGCAGCATGCGGCGCCCCTACGTGGTGAGCCTAATTATTCAGAGACTCAACATGACCCAACCTATGCCGTTACAACGCCTGCTGACCATTATGAAAACCCTGCGCGATCCGCAGGTGGGTTGCCCGTGGGATCGTAAGCAGACCTTCGCCACCATCGCGCCTTACACCTTGGAAGAAACCTACGAAGTGCTGGATGCCATTGAGCGCCAGGACTATGCCGATCTGCGTGATGAACTGGGCGATCTGCTGTTCCAGGTGGTGTTTTATGCCCAGATGGGGCAGGAGCAGGGGCTGTTTGACTTCGATCAGGTGTGTAACGCCATCAGCGACAAGCTGGAGCGCCGTCACCCGCATATCTTCGGTGAGGCAGAGGCAGCAGACAGCGCGGCGGTTTCCGCCCGCTGGGAGCAGTTGAAGGCGGGAGAACGGGCAGAGAAAGCGCTGCACTCGGCGCTGGATGATATTCCCAACGCCTTACCGGCGCTGATGAAGGCTCATAAAATCCAGAAGCGCTGTGCCGCGGTCGGCTTCGACTGGAACACCTTGGGGCCGGTCGTAGGCAAAGTGTATGAAGAGCTGGATGAAGTGATGCACGAAGCCCAGCAAGCGGTGGTAGACGAGCAGAAGCTGGAAGAGGAGATTGGCGATCTGCTGTTTGCCACGGTCAATCTTTCCCGCCATCTGGGGCATAAAGCGGAAAAGGCATTGCAGGTGGCCAACCGCAAGTTTGAACGCCGTTTCCGCCAGGTTGAGGAGATCGTGCAAAGCCGCGGTCTGACAATGCAGGAAGCCACGTTGGAGCAGATGGAAGAGGCCTGGCAGCAGGTCAAACGCCTGGAAAACTAATTGCTCATCGCGTTGTCCTAACTGTGTCGCTTGTTTGATCGGCGACAATATTTACTCAAGCTGAAACGGTTAAGCTCGAGTTGTGGATTGCTGAATCTGGTTTAACCGGCAGAAAAGCTCAACAAACTGAAATCTAAGGTGTTTTATTGCATCAAAAGTCGGTTTGCACGCAGTTTTTTACGCTAACTCATTGTTTCTAAAAGGCTCTAAAACAGGGGCCGAACGATTAAACCGGGATGAACTCACGAGGGTGGCAGAGATGATGGCAGGTAAAACGATCGTTTGTAGGTCAAGAGAGGTTCGGGTATACTACTTTCCCGTCTTGGTTCTTCCATCGTCTTTAAACCTAAACTCTCAGGTTCAGCATGACAACTAACTATATTTTTGTAACCGGCGGGGTCGTATCCTCTCTGGGTAAAGGCATTGCCGCAGCCTCCTTGGCGGCTATTCTTGAAGCCCGTGGCCTCAACGTTACCATCATGAAACTGGACCCGTACATCAACGTGGATCCGGGCACCATGAGCCCGATTCAGCATGGGGAAGTTTTCGTCACCGAAGACGGGGCAGAAACCGATCTGGATCTGGGTCACTACGAGCGCTTCATCCGTACCAAAATGACGCGTCGTAACAACTTCACCACCGGGCGTATCTACTCTGATGTGCTGCGCAAAGAGCGCCGTGGCGACTACTTGGGTGCCACCGTACAGGTGATCCCACACATCACCAATGCCATTAAAGAACGCATTATCGAAGGCGGCGAAGGCCACGATGTGGTGCTGGTCGAAATCGGCGGCACCGTCGGCGATATCGAATCCCTGCCGTTCCTGGAAGCCATTCGTCAGATGGCCGTCGAAGTGGGCCGTGAGCACACTCTGTACATGCATTTGACGCTGGTGCCATACCTGGCTGCCGCGGGTGAAGTGAAAACCAAACCTACCCAGCATTCGGTAAAAGAGCTGCTTTCCATCGGTATTCAGCCAGATGTGCTGATCTGCCGTTCCGATCGCGCAGTTCCTGCTAATGAACGCGCTAAAATCGCTCTTTTCTGTAACGTACCGGAAAAAGCGGTTATCTCCCTGAAAGACGTTGATTCCATTTATAAAATCCCAGGCCTCTTGAAATCTCAGGGCTTGGATGATTATATTTGTAAACGATTCAGCCTGACACCGCCGGAAGCCAATCTGGGCGAGTGGGAGCAGGTGATCTACGAAGAAGCCAATCCAGGCGGCGAAGTGACCATCGGGATGGTCGGCAAATATGTCGAACTGCCAGATGCTTACAAGTCGGTGATCGAAGCGCTCAAGCACGGTGGCTTGAAAAACCGTCTGACCGTCAACATCAAGCTGATCGATTCGCAGGATGTTGAAACCCGCGGCGTTGAAGTGCTGAAAGATCTGGATGCAATCCTGATCCCTGGCGGCTTTGGCTATCGTGGCGTGGAAGGCAAGGTGATGACCGCACGCTACGCGCGTGAAAACAAAATTCCTTACCTGGGCATTTGCCTGGGTATGCAGGTGGCGTTGATGGAGTTTGCGCGCAACGTGGCGGGGATGGAAGATGCTAACTCCACCGAATTTGTGCCAGACTGTAAGTACCCGGTTGTCGCATTGATCACCGAGTGGCGTGACGAAGACGGCAACGTCGAAGTCCGTACCGAAGAAAGCGATCTGGGCGGCACGATGCGCGTCGGTGGCCAGCAATGCCACCTGACCGACAACAGCCTGGTGCGCAAGATGTACGGCGAACCAACCATCGTGGAACGTCACCGTCACCGTTACGAAGTCAACAACATGCTGTTGAAGCCGATCGAAGCCGCGGGTATGCGTGTGGCAGGTCGTTCTGCGGATAACAAGCTGGTTGAGATTATTGAATTGCCTGATCATCCGTGGTTTGTGGCTTGTCAGTTCCATCCGGAATTTACGTCGACGCCGCGTGATGGACATCCGTTGTTCGCTGGCTTTGTCAAGGCGGCTGGTGAGCACCAGAAGCGTCAGGTGAAATAAGAGTTTTAGTAAGCAACGCGCGGCCAAAACCGCGCGTTGTTTGTCTGGAGTTTTAGTTTAACTTGTCTGAGGAAAACCTAATGTCCAAAATCATTAAAGTCATCGGTCGTGAAATCATCGACTCACGCGGCAACCCAACTGTTGAAGCCGAAGTTCATCTGGAAGGCGGTTTCGTCGGTCTGGCTGCAGCGCCGTCAGGTGCTTCTACCGGTTCCCGTGAAGCACTGGAACTGCGTGACGGTGACAAGTCTCGTTTCCTGGGTAAAGGCGTACTGAAAGCCGTTGCCGCAGTAAATGGCCCAATCGCTCAGGCGGTTGTGGGTAAAGATGCCAAAGACCAGGCTAACATCGACAAGATCATGATCGATCTAGACGGTACCGAGAACAAATCCCAGTTTGGTGCTAACGCCATCCTGGCTGTTTCTCTGGCTGCTGCCAAGGCCGCTGCTGCCTCTAAAGGTATGCCGCTGTATGAGCACATCGCTGAACTGAACGGCACCCCAGGCAAATTCTCTATGCCGTTGCCTATGATGAACATCATCAATGGTGGTGAGCACGCAGACAACAACGTTGATATTCAAGAGTTCATGATCCAGCCTGTTGGCGCTAAAACTCTGAAAGAAGCCGTACGTATGGGTTCTGAAGTGTTCCACACCCTGGCTAAAGTGCTGAAGTCTAAAGGCATGGGCACTTCTGTTGGTGACGAAGGTGGCTACGCGCCAAACCTGGGTTCTAACGCCGAAGCGCTGGCTGTTATCGCTGAAGCGGTAAAAGCGGCAGGCTATGAGCTGGGTAAAGACATTACTCTGGCTATGGACTGTGCAGCGTCTGAATTCTACAAAGACGGCAAATATGTGCTGGCCGGCGAAGGCAACAAAGCCTTCACTTCTGAAGAGTTCACTCACTTCCTGGAAGACCTGACCAAGCAATATCCAATCGTGTCTATCGAAGACGGCCTGGACGAATCTGACTGGGATGGTTTCGCATACCAGACCAAAGTGCTGGGCGACAAAATCCAGCTGGTGGGCGACGACCTGTTCGTGACCAACACCAAGATCCTGAAAGAAGGCATCGAGAAAGGCATCGCTAACTCCATCCTGATCAAATTCAACCAGATCGGTTCTCTGACCGAAACTCTGGCTGCAATCAAGATGGCGAAAGACGCAGGCTACACTGCGGTGATCTCTCACCGTTCAGGTGAAACCGAAGATGCGACCATCGCTGACCTGGCGGTAGGTACTGCAGCTGGCCAGATCAAAACCGGTTCTATGAGCCGTTCTGACCGCGTTGCTAAATACAACCAACTGATCCGTATCGAAGAAGCGCTGGGCAACCGTGCACCGTTCAATGGCCTGAAAGAAGTTAAAGGTCAGTAATATCACGGTTTGATTCGTTACTGAATCAGTAAGCAAACGGAGAGTGCCGTAAAGGTACTCTCCGTTTTTTTTGCCTGCGTTAAATAGATTCACCAATCTGCAACATAACGCAATAATGGGTTTGGGATTTTACTTGGTCAGAAAAAATTATTTCAGCGCTAATTATCCTATTTGGTGCTGATATTTTCCTGCCCGGATAAGCAAGTTTTGATATCAGATTGGTTACTGAGTAATCAATAAGGGCCTAAACAAAGACATTAAAATATTAAAATGTTGGGAATAATCCTAACCATGGGTAATACCCCTAAAAAAACCTATATGTTTCAAAATATTTCAAATGATAACATATTAATTCAAATTTGTTTTTAACTCATTGATATTTATTGCTTTAATTTGTTCATAAAGCAAAATTAATAAGTGTAACAAGATGTAATTAAAATCTATTGTCTGCTATTGCTACGAAAAAACAGTTGTTAAGAAAAATCTTGGTTTGCTAGAATAATCTCACATGTCCACAGGGCGTCTGAGAAAGATGGTGTGACATGTATATTCTTAGTGAGTTTAAGCCAGTAAATATTTACTGCCAGGACTGCTTTATTGGAAAAAGTATATTAAAAGGATTCTTATGAAAATCAAAATGATGGCTCTCGCTTTAATTGCATTCTCTAGTACCTCCATGGCTGATTCTGCCAACACAGTGCAATTCAAGGGTGAAGTTAGTACTCAAACCTGCTCGGTGAATATTAACGGCAATGAAGCCAATCCGGTGGTGTTACTGCAGACGGTGGCGGCCAGCTCGCTCGCGACCAAAGGTGCCACCGCAGGGGAAACGACCTTTACCGTTAACGTAACCGGTTGTACTACCGCGACCAGCGATACTTCCATCAAAACGGTATTTGTGGGCAATAACGCGACCACCAATGGCAACCTGGGTAACACCGGTGATGCAACCAAGGTTTCTATTCAACTGTTGGATAGCGATGCCACCACGCCATTGAGCTTTGCTACGGGTTCAACGGCCACCACCAGCGCAATGACGCTGGCAACCGGCGCGACATCTACCTCGCAAGAACTGGTTGCCCGTTATTATGCCGAAGAGGCTGGGGTGACTGCTGGTTCAGTGATCGCCACGGCACAATATGCGATTACCTATAAATAACACTCTGCTGCTCCAGGTTGTTTCCGCCAGCGGGCTCAAGCCCGATGGCGGGAAATAGCCTGTTACCCACAATAATGTCAGCACTGCCCGAAAAGCTAAGGGGTGCTGGGTTATTAGTCTTGTTGACTGGTCTCTCTTATGGCGTATACCACACGTACCTTTTCTTGTTGGGCGGCATTGCTGTTCAGCCTGACGTTGCTGATTGTCGATAGCGCTGCTGCCAGCGTCACCATGCTGGGCAACCGAGTGATCTACCCGGCCCAGGCACGCGAAAAGACGCTGCAGTTTACCAACGATGATGCTGCCCCGGCGCTGATCCAGGTCTGGCTTGATATCGATAATGACAAATCGACGCCGGAAACGGCCGATGCCCCCTTTATTGCATCGCCGCAGATTTTCCGGATGAATGCCCATAGCGGGCAAATGGTACGGCTGATGTACACCGGGAAAGGGTTACCGACTGACCGCGAATCCCTGTTTCACCTTAACTTCCTCCAGGTGCCAGCCGTCAAACAAAGCGAAACGGATAAAAACAAGCTGGTGCTGTTGGTCAGCAATCGGCTGAAAGTGTTCTATCGGCCCGAAGGGCTGCCGGGAGAAGGCAACCAGGCGGGCAAACAGTTGCGTATCCAGCGTAATGGCAATGCATTACAGGTCAGTAATCCTACGCCTTATTACGTCAGCATCAGCTATGCCAAAAGCGGCAATAAAAACCTGCATATTGAACCGGCCGATATGGTCGCGCCTTTTTCGCAGGTGAGTTGGCCGCTAGGTTCGGCGTTCCCCAAAGGGAAGCTGAAAGTGGAGCTCGGCGTTATGAATGACTACGGGGTAGAGGTTCCCGTAACGCTAGAGACGCCGCAATAAAAAAGGACAGGGAGGTCCTGATGTCGCTCAAAAACTATCCCACATTTCCGTCTCTGCTATCAACGTGCTGCCGCTATGGCCTCTTTTTGCTCTCTCTGGGCGGGATCTCCCTGGCACAAGGCGCGACGGACGACTACGCCTTCGACGCCGATTTACTGCGTGGCAGCGTTTTCAGCACTACGCAACTCGAACAGTTCAACCAACAGGATCTGGTGACGCCGGGCAACTATGAGGTCGAACTGTTTACTAACGGTGTGTTTGTTGAACGCAGCAAAATCCGCTTTGTCCTGGGCGACGATCGGCACGTATTGCCCTGTTTTGAGCAGCAACAGCTGGAGCGCCTTGGCCTTAAGGAAGTGCCGGCGGTGCCTGCGGAAGGCTGCCTGCAACCTGGACGCGATCTTAAAGATATTCAGGTTCAGGCCGATATGTCACAGCTGAGACTGGATCTCAGCATTCCACAAAGTTTGCTGAACCATAAACCCCGTGGCAGCGTTAGCCCTGACAGCCTAAGCAGTGGTGAAACAATGGCGTTTTTCAACTACAACGTTAACCAATATCACGTCAACTACCGCCAGGGGCAGACCAAGGATCTCAACTCCACCTTCGCCAACATGAACGGGGGTTTTAACCTGGGATTATGGCGTTACCGCCAGCAATCCAGCTTCCGTTTTGATAATGAACTTGGCAGCCATTGGGAGACCAGCCGCCGCTATGTTCAGCGGGCGGTGCTGCCGTTACGCAGTGAGGTGTTGCTGGGGGAAGGCTTTACTGACGGCCATTTCTTCGCCGGGTTGGGGTTTCGCGGCGTTCGGATGACGTCGGACGATCGTATGCTGCCGGACTCGCTGCGAGGCTATGCTCCTGTGGTGCGCGGTATTGCCAACAGTAACGCCAGAGTGACCGTATTTCAGGGTAAAAGCCAACTGTATGAAACCACGGTGGCCCCGGGTCCCTTTGCGATTGACGATCTGTTTGCCACCAACTTCTCCGGTGACCTGACGGTGGTGGTGACCGAGGCCGATGGTAGCGTCAGCACCTTCACCGTGCCATTCTCTGCCGTTCCCCAATCCATGCGCCCCGGATCCTCACGCTATTCGGCGACCCTTGGGCGATCGCGCTTTATCGGCGACAACGATCTGTTCAGTGAGTTGACCTGGCAGTATGGTTTGAGCAACTCGGTGACGTTTAACGCTGGCAACCAGCTAGCTGATGGCTATCAGGCCTTGATGCTGGGTGGGGTCTACAGTAACTCACTGGGGGCTTTTGGCCTGGATAGCACTTTTTCCCATGCCAGCCTGCCGGAAGGCGATACCTCTGGCTGGATGCTGCACCTCTCCTATAGCAAAAGCTTTACCCCAACGGATACCACGCTTTCCATCGCCGGGTATCGTTACTCCACCGAAGGGTTTCGTGATTTGAGCGATGTGCTTGGCGTACGTCAGGCCGACAGCAGTGGGCAAAGCTGGCAATCCGATTCCTATCGCCAGCAGTCGCGCTTTGAAGTGGCCGTCAATCAGGGGATCGGCTCATTGGGTAACCTGACGCTATCAGGCTCTACCCAGGATTACCGCGATGGGCGCGGCCGGGATAATCAGCTACAGTTGGGTTGGGGCAAGGTCTTTGGCAACGGCGTCGCGTTGAACCTTTCGGTGACGCGTACCCGTAGCCTGAACGGCAACAATAGCGCCTATTACGACGGCAGCCAGCCCTATGTGAATACCAATGATCTCGCGAGTAGCAATACCTCGCAAACCGTTAGCTCGCTCTCGGTTTCCTTTCCTCTTGGCCGCTCTTCTTCTGCGCCAACGGCATCGTTGTTCTCTAACCATAGCCAGGGGCAGGGAGGGAGCTATCAGGCGGCGATCTCGGGCAACGTGGGGGAGACGCAGCCGGTCGGCTATGGGCTTAATTTCACCACCGACGATAATAACCATAACAGTATCTGGGGGGGTAACCTGCAAACCCGCCTGCCTTATGCCAGTGCCACCGGCTCGGTTTCAGCATCCAGCCAATATTGGCAGGGATCGGCTGCACTACAGGGGGCCGTGGTTGCCCACCGTGGTGGGGTCACGCTCGGGCCTTATGTTGGTGATACCTTTGCCCTGATCGATGCCCCTGGTGCGCGTGGTGCGCAAGTGATGGATGGGCAGGGCGCCCGCGTCGATCGTTTCGGCTATGCCCTGGTTCCTTCGCTGGTGCCCTATCATTTCAATACCGTGGCTCTGAATCCGCAGGGGATGAGCAGCAAGGCAGAATTGGAAGATGGGCAACAGCGCGTGGCTCCTTTCGCAGGAGCCACGGTGCGAGTGCACTTCAAGACGATACGGGGCCAGGCCGTGCTGATCAAAGTTCAGCGGCCGGATGGCAGTATAATCCCGATGGGTACCTCGGTCTTTGATGAGAACAATAACGATGTTGGCATGGTCGGCCAGGCTAATCAGGTCTATTTGCGCAGTGATAAACCGCAAGGGAAATTGACCTTACGCTGGGGAGAAGGGGCGACTGAGCGATGCAGTCTGCCCTATAAATTACCCCCGCCAACCGATGAGCCGCTCCTGCTGCTGAAGGCGACATGCCGCTGATTCACCGATTATTCACTGGAGGTTATGCCATGAAGTTAATTTCACTGCTGCGGTTGGCGCTGTTGGGGAGCCTACTTGCAGGGATCGGCCTGCCAGCGGCGGCCAGATGCACCCGCGTTTCGCCAGCTATTGACTCCGGTTGCGACGCCTGTGGCGTCGGGGTCGGCCTGGGGCGTATCAACCTGACCAGCACTTACCTGCAGCCCGTAGGCACGCCGCTGGGAAGTAGCGTGTTTGATTTCACCTCCGGCGTCCGTTACCCGGATCCGAACAAAGTCTTGTATCAGTGCGATGCCAGTGACGTCGGGCAGATTTTTGAAGTGTTTGCCACCAACGGTGACGACCGGGTGGGGGGTTATTATGATTTAGGGGCGGCAGACGGCAACCCCAATTATTATGCCACCTACTTTCCCTATGTCGGCATTCGGCTAACCCATCTGGATTCGGGCAAGGTATTTACCCGTTACTGGCAGGCAACGCCGATCACCCGTTATGCCACGGTGGGTGATAAGATCCAGATCCGGGTCAAGGATTTCAGCCCCATCCGGGCCGATCTGATCCGCATCAGTTCACTCCCCGGCCGTGGTGCCAGTAACTACTGTGGTTACAGCGCGTCTAATCCATTGAGTGGTATGGCTTCCACCACGGGTAATTCGAACTATACTTGCATCCAGCCTAATGGCTATGTGACCTTCCAAGGGCCGGGCATTGCGTCAGATCCTATCGGTAGCGATTCGGCCACCAACTATTCGACCTGGGGAACCGGGCGTTGGAATGCCATGGGGATGGGAACGTCGCCGATTTCTTCCCTTTCTTACACCGCCACCTGTGTGGCACGCAACGTCACGCCGCTGGTGATCCTGCCGACGCTTTCCGTCGGCCAATTAACCGCGGGGCGAACTTCTCAGGCCCAATTCACCATCAATATCGAATGTGATAATGCTGCCGTTTCGGGGATTAGCACCAATCGCACCGCCCTAGGCCTGCAAGTCCCTTATGCCAGCTTTGCTCTGGCGCAACAGCTTGGTCTGGTCAACGCTAGCGGGGGCGTCAGCTATCTGCTCTCTGACGGTTATGGCACGGACAGCAGTGTAGCGACCGGCGTGGGAATTGCGCTCTCTAACAGTAGCAACGGTACACCAATGAATTTTGTCGGCTGGGCCCGCTGTAGTGCTGGCCAGTGCCCGCAGGGTAACAATGCGGGTTGGTACCCTGTTCTCGATGGCGCAAGCAACGGGGGCAGCACCGCGACGGGGTATACCCATTACACCACGCAGTTGACAGCCACATTATCGCGCTTGCCGGGGCAGACCGTTACGGCGGGCAAAGTTGATGCCAAGGCGTATGTTTGGGTTAAGGTACAGTAGAGAACATTATGAAGAAAATCGTCTGTACGCTACTGCTGCTCGCTGGCTTGTTACCTGCAATGCTGGCTCAGGCCGGCATTATTGCCTCCGCGACGCGAGTGATTTTTCGTGAGGGCGATAATGAAAAAAGCTTGATGCTCCTCAATACCAACGACTACCCGATCGTGGTGCAAACCTGGGTAGACGATGGGGATGTCAATGCGGCCCCTGAACAATCAACAGCGCCTTTTGTCAGCCTGCCAGCGGTATTTAGCATGCAGCCCAAGACCATGAAAGGGCTGAGGCTGATTTATAACCAGCAGTCATTGCCAAAGGATCGGGAATCGGTCTTCTGGATTAATCTGTACGAAATCCCACCGACGCGCCCGGTGATCCCCCCGCTGCAGCCTAGCGTGACCATGGCGATGAACACCCAGATGAAGATTTTCTATCGGCCCAAGGCGGTGGTCGCGGCCGAGAAGGATGCCCCTAAGCCGGTGTTCACCCTGCAAAAGGAAGATAATCATTACGTCTTGCTGTGCGATAACCCATCGCCGGTTTATCTCTCTTTTTCCCGTCTTGCGCTGCGCGTTGGCCAGCAGGATTATCCGGTGCAACAAGAGAGCGATATGATGACGCCGCCTTACGGCAGTAAAAAGTATCGGATTAATGATATTGTTCAATCAGGGGCTATCTCTTCAGCGATGGTCAACGCCGCCATTATCGATGATCAGGGTAATGCGGTCGATCAGCAATATGCCGTACGGAAATAACAGGCCGCACCTTGTGGTCAAATAGAGAATAAGATGACACCCACTAAACATCAGATCGAACTAGAATTGGCACAACGAGCCACCAAGATAAGAAGCTCGGGGCGGTTCCATCAGGCGATAATTAAACACGGCGTGCTGATAGATGAAACCTATCGGAATCATCCCATGTTCTACAAAATCATCTTTCGTAACAGCCGCTTTATTATCTGCTCGACTCTGCTGGCCATTTATTACACTCAAGGCGAGGCAGCCCTGAAGGATGTTAAAGCCTTTTTTAAAGGCAAAGATATTATCAGCGAGAACGCGTTGGATTCGTTTCTGTTCTTCCTGCGCGTTGGGCGCTGGCTAGAGGTCAAGAAGGACGATCAAGACCGGCGCACGCTGTTGTTTAGGCCTACCCCGAATGCCCTGCGCCAAACCCATGAGCTGGTTTCCTCGATGGCGTTGCCCTATCAAACGTTGGCCCCCGAAATTCCGGTTGCCGACCTGCTGGATCAGAGTTGGTTTTTACCTGCGTTCTTCAAGGTTTACGGCCAACTGATGATACAGGAGATCTATCTGAACGATCTGGTACCACAGGCCGCATTATTTATTACTAAAGATGCGGGCCATATGGTGTTGCTGATGCTATTTATGGAAAGTATCCGCCACAATTCCCACATGCTGTTTTTGTCCTCGGCGGAGATCGCCAAGTTTAGCTCGGTGTCCCGTACGCATATCAATCGGATCCTGCTGGCGGCGGAAAAATCGGGCCTGCTCACCACCAAAAATAACGTGCTGATTGAGTTAAATAGCTCGTTTATTGAGATGGCAGAGCGCTACTTTAGCCTGTATATGGCGATGGTGGGTTATAGCCTGGATGGAGCATGTCAGCAGCATAATAACTAGAACTGCCAGGAAAATCACGACAGTGATATAGCTACAATATGCAATTTATAGCATTCAACTAATTATCATGGTATTTATTTTGTTTTTAATATTTATAACGCCATGATTTTATTGCTGTAATAAAAATCCTATTTTTATATTCTTTTTTATTATGTCTTATAGCTGTTAGCTACTAGACTCTAAAATCTATCGGGAAAATATCTGCTTTCCCCCTCGATTAAATACCTTAAATAGAGCCGGTGGAATAATGCCATTGGCTATCGTACTTTGTTGCATACAGACTGAGAGGTTGGAATGCGAAGTAGGATAATTATTGTAGGTGGTGGTACGGGAGGTACCATACTGGCCAATCTCTTGGCCGCCAAGTTACACCGGGAGGTTATCAATAATCAGGTTGAAATCATGATGATTTCTGACTCACCGGTGCATTATTACAAGCCCGCGTTTATGTATGTCGCCTTTAATGCTTTTTTCAAACAAGAACTGACCAGGCCACAGCAAAGCCTATTACGGCCAGAGATACAGTTTATTGTTGATAAGGCTGAACAATTCGATTTATCCCAGCGTTGTATTTATACCCGCAGTGGCAATAAATATCACTACGACTTTTTAGTCTTTGCCACCGGCTGCGTACCCTGGCCAGAACAGATTGAAGGATTGGCCCAGGCGGGTGATCACTTTTACCAATATCAGGCGGCTCGCCAGTTGGCGCAAAAGTTGGCCACTATCGAGAAAGGGCGAATTTTTATCACGGTGTCGTTTCCGCAAACGCCCAACGTACCGCACCAATGTGGTATTGCCCCGATAGAAACCACCCTGATGCTGGATGACTATCTGCGGCGGCGCGGGGTGCGTAACAACGTTGAAATTGTTTATACCTACCCGACCATTTCACAGCTCCTGCGTAATTGCCTGTTCCTGCAACGCCCCACCGGCGAGGCTCTGCCCAGCATTTTTGCGGCCCGCGATATCAAGCATCAGCGCGGTTTTACCCTAAGCAAAGTGGATAGCGAACGGCGCATTGCCTATTCCTCTGAGGGTGACGAACAACCCTTCGACATCCTGATGGCTACCCCGCCGATCCGTGCGGTGGAAGCGGTGCGCAACACCGGGCTGAGCGATATCGATAACGGCGAAGGCTGGCTCCCCACCGATCACCAGACGCTGCAGGTTTATGGGCAGCAGGGCGTTTATGTGATTGGCGATACCGTCGATCTGCCGGTCAGCAAGGCGGGCGGTTCCTGCCATAACCAGGCCCCGGTGATTGCCGACAATATTGTCGCGGAACTGCGCTTAGGCCAGCCCCACACCCATTACGACGGCAAAGTGCAGGCCATCGCCCAAATGGGGCTACAGGCCGGTATGCCGTTGGTTTACGACTATCGCCATGACGTGATCCCCACACCTGCCACTAAGCTGGGCGGCATGCTGCGCAACGGGTTTAACCGTGGCCTGTACTGGGCCACCGTACGCGGACTGATTTGAACGGAGGAAATATGGACTCATCGCAAGCACAGCCGTTAGATGCCCTGTTGGCCAAGCTCGATCCGCTGCTGGCGACCGGCAGGCTGGATAATGTGGTCGATCTGCTGTCGTTGCTGTCTGACATAACGGATATTGCGGACAACGCGCTGGTGGAAAAACTGGCCGGGGTGTTCGAAGGCGTGGTCGCTGCGGGTTGGGAGGGCGGTATGGCGCTGAAGATGGCGCATAGCGAGCTGCAATTGAACACCTCGCCCGCCAACTACCGTTCGGTCTATGCGCTGCTGCGCCAGCCGGACACGCTATTGGGATTGATGCTGGTGTTGCGCACGTTGCAAATCATCGGCCAGCGGTTGCGTACCTCAACGTTGCCAGCAGAAAGCTGACGGCAACTCTTCTCCCCCCAATAGGACAGCTTTATGTCAATGCAATCCAAACAGGCGTTCGCCACACGTGCCATTCATCACGGTTATGACCCGCAGCAATTTCTGGGTGCGCTTTGCCCACCGGTTTTTATGAGTTCGACTTTTACCTTTCCCTCGGCGGAATATGGCGGTGCCTGTTTCGCTGGTACCGAGCCTGGCTATTTTTACTCGCGTATTGCCAATCCAACGCTGAATTTACTGGAGCAGCGCATCGCCAACCTGGAGGGCGGAGAGGCCGCGGTAGCCTTCTCCTCCGGCATGGGAGCGATCACTGCCTGTTGTTGGACGCTGCTGGCACCGGGCGATGAATTGATCGTCGATGAGACGATTTATGGCTGCACCTTCAGCTACTTCCATCATGGCCTGGCGCGTTACGGCGTGAAAATCACCCACGTTGACCTGACACGTCCTGAGCAATTGGCGAAGGCCATTGGGCCACGCACCCGACTGGTATATTGCGAAACACCAGCCAATCCGAATATGCGCCTGATCGATATTGCGGCCATCGCTGAAATCACTCACGGGCAACCACGAGCGCAGTTGCTGGTGGATAACACCTACTGCACGCCTTACCTGCAACAGCCGCTGGCGTTGGGGGCGGATATGGTGGTGCACTCCGCCACCAAATATCTGGGTGGGCATGGCGATCTGCTGGCCGGGCTGGTGATCGCCAAGGCTGAGTTGGCGCAGGAGATCCGTCTGGTCGGTTTGAAGGACATGACCGGTGCGGTGCTGTCGGCGCAGGATGCGTCTCTGCTGCTACGTGGCCTGAAAACCCTGCCATTGCGCATGGAGCGCCATTGCGACAACGCTCAGCAGTTGGCAGAGCTGTTGGAACAGCATCCGGCGGTGGAGCGCGTGTATTACCCAGGATTGGAGAGCTTCCCGCAGCATGGCTTGGCCAGCCAGCAGATGAGCCGCCCTGGCGGGATGTTGGCCTTTGAGCTGAAAGGGGGAATGGAGGCCGGGATCCGCTTCCTCAACGGATTAAATCTGATCCTGCGGGCGGTGAGCCTGGGGGATTGCGAATCGTTGGCGCAGCATCCGGCGAGTATGACGCACTCCGCCTATAGTGCCGAAGAACGCCAGCGGCACCATATCAGCGACGGGCTGATCCGGCTTTCTACAGGATTGGAAGATGTTGAAGATTTGAAGGCGGATATCAATCAGGCGCTGGCGCGTTGCCAGTAAACCTGCTGCAGCGACCACCAGCCTCATGAGTCGAGGCTGGTGGACTGGGTTTAGTGGCTTTCTGTTGAGACTACGGCAGGGGTTTCCCCACCTTTTTTGCGTACCCACAACGTATAAGCCAGCGTCAGGAAGGCTACCCAGACTAGCCCGACATACAGCGCGATACGGCTTTCCTCGAAGTAACCGAGCAGGCCGATGACGAACACCATAAACGCCGTTGCCAAAGCAGGAGCTACTGGCCACCAAGGGACTGGGAAGCTCAGCTTGGCCACTTCATCTTTAGTGAGCGTGCGGCGCATGGCGATCTGCGACAGCAGGATCATCAGCCACACCCACACCGTGGCAAAGGTGGCGATGGAGGCAATGATGATAAAGATCTGTTTGGGGATCAGATAGTTGAGCACTACGGCCAACAGCAGGGCAATGGACATCACCAACACCGTCATCCAAGGTACACCGTTACCGGTCAGTTTGGTGAAGGCCTTCGGTGCTTGCCCATCTTGCGCCATGCCGTACATCATGCGGCCAGCGCCGAAGATGTCGCTGTTGATAGCGGAGATGGCGGCGGTGATCACCACCACGTTCAACACGTTAGCCGCCGAGCTGATGCCCATATGGCTGAAAATCTCGACAAATGGGCTACCGTTCTGGCCGATGCTGTTCCACGGATAGATAGACATCAATACCAGCAGGGTCAGCACGTAGAACAGCAGGATACGGACCGGCACGGCGTTGATTGCCTTGGGCAGCACCTTGGCGGGATCTTTGGCTTCGCTGGCGGTGATACCGATAATTTCAATCCCGCCAAAGGCAAACATCACCACCGCCAGGGAGGCAATGACGCCACCGATGCCGTTAGGCATAAAGCCGCCGTGTTGCCACAGATTGCTGAAACCGGTCGCTTCCTGCGTGACGCCGAAGCCGAACAGCATCACCGCGGCCCCACCAATGATCATCGCCACGATGGCGGCAACCTTGACCAGTGACAGCCAGAACTCCATCTCGCCAAACACTTTGACGCTGCACAGGTTAAGCGCGCCGATAAACAGAATGATGCTCAGTACCCAGACCCATTGCGCGACGTCTGGGAACCATAGCCCCATATAGATGCCGAAGGCCGTCACGTCGGCCAGAGCCACGATCACCATTTCAAAGGTATAGGTCCAACCGGTGAGGAAGCCCGCCAACGGGCCTAGGTAATGGCTAGCGTAGTGGCCGAAGGAGCCGGAGACGGGCTGATGCACCGCCATCTCCCCCAAGGCACGCATGACCATAAATACTGCCGCTCCACCCACCAGATAGGCAAGCAGTACGGCCGGGCCAGCCAGTTGAATCGCGCCAGCGGAACCATAAAACAGACCGGTACCGATGGCCGAACCCAGGGCCATAAAGCGGATATGTCGCGCGTTCAGGCCACGCCGGAGCTGGGGTTTCTCATTACGCATGTTGCTTCTCCGTTTTAATCATATTGTTGTCGGACAGGCAGCGCTATCCGCACAGGGGGAACGAACCCCGGCGGGATAGAGGACGAATTGTGCAGGGTAATAGGCCGTGCCCCAGACTGACTGGGCACGGCCTAAAGGCGTTACGCCTGGCTAGGTAACAAGGTGGCTGGGATCAGCGCGGTCAGATGGCCTGCTGCCAACAGTTGGCTGGCAGCTTCGATATCGGGGGCGAAGAACCGATCCTTATCGTAGTAGGCGACATGCTCGCGCAGCAGATGCCGAGCCTGCTCCAGCCCTGCGGTGGTTTGCAGACCTTTACGCAGATCCAGCCCCTGACAGGCCGCTAACCATTCTACAGCCAGAATGCCGCGGACGTTATCCGCCATTTCCCACAGGCGACGGCCCGCTGCCGGTGCCATCGAGACATGGTCTTCCTGGTTGGCCGAGGTTGGGATGCTGTCAACGCTGGCCGGATGTGCCAGTGCCTTGTTCTCGCTGGTCAGCGCGGCGGCGGTGACCTGGGCGATCATAAAGCCGGAGTTCACCCCGCCGTTATCCACCAGGAACGGTGGCAACTGCGACATGTGCTTATCCATCATCAGTGAAATACGGCGCTCGGAGAGTGAACCGATTTCGGCGAACGCCAGCGCCAGGTTATCGGCGGCCATGGCTACTGGTTCAGCGTGGAAGTTGCCACCGGACAGCACATCGCCCTGTTCGGCAAATACCAGCGGGTTATCGGAAACGGCGTTGGCCTCGATCTCCAGCACTTCTGCGGCCTGGCGGATCTGCGTCAGGCAAGCACCCATCACCTGCGGTTGGCAGCGCAGGGAGTAAGGATCCTGCACTTTTTCGCAGTTGGCGTGTGAGTCTGACACGGCGCTACGCGCGCCAAGCAGGTGGCGATAAGCGGCGGCGGCGTCGATCTGCCCACGCTGGCCACGTACTTCGTGGATGCGTGGATCGAACGGGCTACGAGATCCCAGAGCGGCTTCCACGGTCAGGCTGCCGGTTACGGTGGCGGCAGCAAACAGATCTTCGGCATCAAACAGGCCACGCAGCGCAAAGGCGGCGGAAACCTGGGTGCCGTTCAGCAGTGCCAGACCCTCTTTGGCTGCCAGCGTTAACGGTTTCAGACCCGCTTTGGCCAGCGCTTCGGTGGCCGGTAACCATTCACCTTGATAGCGGGCCTTACCTTCGCCCAACAGCACCAGGCTCATGTGTGCCAGCGGGGCCAGATCGCCTGAAGCGCCAACGGAGCCTTTCAGCGGGATATGCGGATACACTTCGGCATTCACCAGCGCCATCAGCGCCTGGATCACTTCCAGACGGATGCCGGAGAAACCACGTGACAGGCTGTTGATCTTCAGCACCATAATCAGGCGCACCAGGCTGTCATCGGTAGGGGCACCCACACCGGCTGCATGTGACAGCACGATGGAACGTTGCAGGTTCTCCAAATCTTCGCGGGCGATACGGGTGGAAGCCAGCAGGCCAAACCCGGTATTGATACCGTAAGTGGTGCGGTTCTCTTCCACAATGCGTTCCACGCAGGAAACGCTCTGCTGGATCGCGCCATAGGCGTTGTCGTCCAGTGTCAGGGTGACCGGGTGCTGATAAACCTGGCGCAGTTCGGCAAGCGTCAGCTTACCTGGGCGGATAGTCAGAGCGTTCATGCTTTTTCTCCCTGAGTAGCGGCAACCATTGGCAGGTTCAGACCTTGCTCGCGGGCGCAGTCGATAGCGATCTCGTAACCCGCATCGGCATGGCGCATGACGCCGGTGGCCGGATCGTTATGCAGCACGCGGGCGATACGCTCGGCGGCTTCATCGGTGCCGTCACAGACGATCACCATGCCGGAGTGTTGGGAGAAGCCCATGCCGACGCCGCCGCCGTGGTGCAGAGACACCCAGGTGGCACCGCTGGCGGTGTTGAGCAGGGCGTTGAGCAGCGGCCAGTCGGATACGGCATCAGAGCCGTCCTTCATTGATTCGGTTTCACGGTTCGGGCTGGCGACCGAGCCGGAATCCAGGTGGTCACGGCCAATGACGATTGGAGCAGAGAGTTCGCCGCGGCGTACCATTTCGTTGAATGCCAGGCCCAACTTGGCACGCTGGCCCAGACCGACCCAGCAGATACGGGCTGGCAGACCCTGGAAGCTGATGCGCTCACGCGCCATATCCAACCAACGGTGCAGGTGCTCATCGTCTGGGATCAGCTCTTTGACCATGGCGTCGGTCTTGTAGATATCCTGCGGATCGCCAGACAGCGCAGCCCAACGGAACGGACCGACGCCACGGCAGAACAGCGGGCGAATATAGGCAGGTACAAAGCCCGGGAAGTCAAAGGCGTTATCAACGCCCATCTCTTTGGCCATCTGGCGGATGTTGTTGCCGTAGTCGAAGGTAGGCACGCCCATTTTCTGGAACGCCAGCATGGCTTCTACGTGTTCGGCCATCGACTGTTTGGCGGCCTTCACCACCACCGCAGGTTCGGTTTGTGCACGGCGGCGATACTCTTCCCAACTCCAGCCTTTCGGCAGGTAACCGTTGAGCGGATCGTGGGCGCTGGTCTGGTCGGTGACCATGTCTGGGCGCACGCCACGCTTGACCAGCTCTGGCAGGATTTCTGCCGCGTTGCCACACAGGGCAATCGAGATGGCTTTGCCTTCGGCGCAGTATTTTTTCAGGCGCGCCAGAGCGTCATCCAGATCGGTGGCCTGCTCATCGACATAGCGGGTTTTCAGGCGGAAATCGATGCGGCTCTGCTGGCATTCGATGTTCAGCGAGCTGGCCCCGGCCAAGGTAGCGGCCAGTGGCTGTGCGCCACCCATGCCACCCAGCCCGGCGGTCAGCACCCAGCGGCCTTTCAGGCTGCCGTCGTAATGCTGGCGGCCAGCTTCGACGAAGGTCTCGTAAGTGCCCTGCACGATGCCCTGGCTACCGATGTAAATCCAGCTGCCAGCGGTCATCTGGCCATACATTGCCAGGCCCTTGGCATCCAGCTCGTTAAAGTGTTCCCAGGTGGCCCAGTGAGGCACCAGGTTGGAGTTGGCAATCAGCACGCGCGGGGCGTTACTGTGCGTTTTGAACACGCCGACCGGCTTGCCGGACTGCACCAGCAAGGTTTCGTCGTCTTCCAGGGTTTTGAGGGTGGCAACGATCTTGTCGTAACAGTCCCAATCACGGGCTGCGCGGCCGATACCGCCATAAACGACCAGTTCGTGTGGATTTTCAGCCACTTCAGGATCGAGGTTGTTCATCAGCATCCGCAGTGGCGCTTCGGTCAGCCAGCTTTTGGCGTTTAATTGTGTGCCGCGGGGCGCGCGAATATCAACATGGCGAACTTTGTTATTTGCAGTCACAGCTAGTTCCTCAAACAGTATCGGTACAAATCTCATCTTATGACGGTAACTCACAGGCCATAACAATGAGCGGGGTTTATTAACATATACTTGTATGTACAAGCATATGCAACAGCGGCGACAATTTGAGAAAAATGGCATAAGCAAAGGTTATTTATGTTTTAAATCATTTAGTTATGTTTTGTTTTCGGATTAAGGCTATTAGCCGGACATGGCAAAACAGTGAGCTGCTCTACAAAAATGAATTAAAATAGTGTCATTTTTGAGCGACAAATCACAATAATTTTACATATGGATTACAACTAAGCGGCAGCGATAAAAAAAACGTATTACCGGGGGATTGGGAGACAATGATTTGTAGGGGCGCCGCATGCTGCGCCCGATTAGCCGCATGCAGCGCCCATTAATATAATCAATAGGTTAGATAGCCGGTTGCAATGCGCTTGAACGTGTCATCTTGAATACCGTGGCCAGGCTGGCTAGCAGCGCCGGGATCGCCAGGAACAGCAAAATACTCTGCACCTGCCACTCCATCGCCAGTAGCTGAGCTGCCATCATGGTGCCTGCCACGCCGCCAAAGCGGCCAATGCCCTGCATCCAGGCAATACCAGTAGCGCGGCTGTGCGTTGGGTAGTAGGTGGCAGCCAGGGTTTGCAGGCCGGATTGCGCACCGTTCATGGTAATGCCCATCAGGAAGATAAAGGTGCCAAGCAGCACGATCTGGCTATCCTCGGTGGCCATCGCCACAATCAGCAGGGCGCTGATGGCAAAGCCGGTGGAAACCACCTTGTGGGCATTCCAACGGTCCATCAACCAACCGGCCATCAGGATCCCCAGCGTACCGCCGAAGGTGAACAGCGACGTCAGGATCGCCGATTGCTCAAGCTGATACCCCAACCCTTGCATCAACAGCGGCATCCAACTCAGCAATACGTAGTAGATCACCAACCCCATAAAGTAGGTGAGCCACAGCATCAGTGTCCCCACCAGGTAGGGGCGGCTGAACAGCAGGCCGACGCTGGTCTTCGACAGGGCCAGCTTGTCTTCATACAGGTAGAAACGGGTGATGTGGCTGATGTTATGGCTGATAAAGCGTTGGGCAATCTGTTTGATTTTAGCGGCATCCTGACCACGGTTAACCATGTATTTCACCGATTCCGGCAGCAGCAGGATCAGCAGCAAGGTGAGCAATAGTGGGGCAATGGCCCCCAGCAGCAACACGCTGTGCCAGCCGTAAGCGGGGATCAGCCAGGAAGAGATGGCACCACCGCCTGCCGCTCCCAGCGGAAAGCCGCAGTACATGGTGTTAATGGCCAGCGATCGGCAGCGTTGCGGAGCATATTCTGAGATTAGCGTGATGGCATTTGGCATGGCGGCACCCAGGCCAAGCCCGGTGAGGAAGCGCCACAGCGTCAGGCTGTTGAGTGAACCCGCGTAGGCGGTGGCCAGGCTGGAAAGGCCAAAGAACAGGCAGGAGAACACCAGCACCCGTTTGCGGCCAACGCGGTCAGAAATCGGCCCGGCAACCAGGGCTCCCAACGAAAGGCCAAGCAGCGCTGCGCTTAATACCGGCCCCAGATCCTGTTTCACGATCCCCCAGTCTTTGGCCACCGAAGGGGCGATATAGCCCATCGCCGCCGTATCGTAACCGTCAATTGCCAGGATCAGGAAACCCAGGATGATCAGGGTCCAGTGAAACAGCGAAAATTTGCTGTCGTCGATAGCCTGCTGAATATTCAATTCGGTGGAATGGGCCATAGTTTCCTTAAACGCAGATAGGATGTTGATGGATCGTCGGAACTGCGCCCGACTTGTGCCTGCCTGTCTATACATCTGCGTCAGAGCCGCTTTTATGTCAAATATTTTCGTTTTAAATGTTAATTTTATGTTTGTTTTGAGCGGTGGATAACATTGGTGGTTGGTGTTAAGTCTGCAATAAACGTCACCCATTAGTGGGTTAGCCGGAGAAAGCTGCTGGCCACCGCCGAACGGACAAAATTTAATACACTTTTCCAGGTTTGGTCGCCCGGTCGGGATCTGCGATAATGCTTTTTTTATACCCTATGAATTTCAAGCTGCAGCTAGGCGACAAGCTCACTCATCCCCAGGAGCTTACTTTTGGGTAAGTGACTGGGGTGACAAATCTGTCGGGAACAGATTTGAACGCTGTACACAGCGGCCCCGAAGGGGTGAGGCCCAGGGATGGGCCGAGTAGCTATGTGCAGGTAACAACGCTGCAGCTTGAAAGGCGACGGGGATACTTTTCTAGATTGAGAAAGCGATGCAATACCCGATTAATGAGATGTTCCAGACTTTGCAGGGCGAAGGCTATTTCACCGGCGTGCCGGCCATTTTTATTCGCCTACAGGGTTGCCCGGTGGGATGCAGCTGGTGCGATACCAAACACACCTGGGAAAAGGACGCCGATCGGGAAGTGGATATGCAACGCATCCTGGTGAAAACTGCCGAGAGTGATGCCTGGGGGAGCGCCAGTGCAGAACAGTTGCTGGAGGTGGTTGAACAGCTGGGCTATACCGCACGCCATATCGTGATCACCGGCGGTGAGCCGTGTATCTACGATCTGATCCCGTTGACCAAGCTGTTTGAGAACGCAGGCTACGGCTGCCAGATCGAAACCAGCGGCACCCATGAAGTTCTCTGTTCCCCCAATACCTGGGTCACCGTTTCACCCAAAGTGAATATGCGCGGTGGTTTGAAGGTGGTAGAGCAGGCGCTGATGCGGGCCGATGAGATCAAGCATCCGGTGGGGCGTGAACGTGATATTGAGGCGTTGGATGAGTTGCTGGCAACGTTGCACGACGAAAAACACCGTATTATCGCTTTGCAGCCGATCAGCCAAAAAGAAGAGGCAACGCGGTTGTGTATTGAGACCTGCATTGCCCGCAACTGGCGGCTTTCAATGCAGACGCATAAGTATTTGAATATCGCTTAAGACCTACCCCTCACCGCAACCCGGAGCTGCCCGGAGCCTTTGGTGGGGTCGTGCTGCTTCGGAAAAGGGGAGTAAGAACAAGAAAGGAAAGTAAAACGCTGAGCAATCAACGAACTCGATCGGTTCCCTCTCCTTGGGGAGAGGGTGAGGGAGATCGCACCGCAGCCAATCGCCTCACCCTGAGCCTTGCCCTGTTAACCTTTATATACGCAGCCTGCGGTACAGGTCTCTTTGACCATCACTGCCGACAATTCAGGCAGCTGCGGTTTCAACTGCTGCCAGATCCAGGCGGCAAGTACTTCGCTGGTCGGGTTCTCCAAGCCAGGAATATCGTTCAGATTATAGTGATCCAGGCGCTGCCAAATCGGCTTGAAGGCGGCCTTCAGCTCGGCAAAATCCATCACCCAACCGGTGTGCGCGTCCACTTCCCCGGTCACTTCAATACGCACCATAAACGAATGCCCGTGCAGGCGGCCGCATTTGTGGCCCTCCGGCACGTTTGGCAGATGGTGTGCGGCTTCAAACTGAAAATCTTTAAATAGCGTGGTTGCCATTATTACGGCCTCATTGACTCAAAAACCGCCGAATACTAACGGAAAGCGGCCCTGGTTACTATCTTTTGGGCTGCTTCAGGGGAGATCCAGGGGGGCTGCATGTAGCGCTGCTGGCATTTTTATTTGGGCGGGATTGAGCCGATTGGGGGCGGTTATCAACCTCAAATGCGATTCATTCAAACTTTTAAAAATTAACTCATTAAATATCAATTAATTAAAAATAAACATCTAACGATTTAGCCACTATCCCTTACCAGGAAAACTGCTTAGTCGTTTTGGTTATTAATTATTGCTATCCCTTATTTAATCGTTGCAATGACGCTCGGTAACCTTACAAACTCTCCTGGTCTTTTCAGGACATGACACAACAACAATTACAGCGACTGACACTGGCTAAGCATAGGATATCCGTACCGCGATGACGACTCAGGTTCCTCCAACATCTTTGCTCCCGCTGACCCCCGAACAGCTTGCGAGTTTGCAGGCCGTCATTGGCGGGTACTCCCCAACGCAGCTGGCGTGGCTATCTGGTTATTTCTGGGGCATGGTTAACCAGCAACCGGGAAGCGTGGCTTCAGCACCGGTTGCAGCTGCCCCTGCGGCCAGCATCACCCTGATTTCTGCTTCCCAGACCGGTAACGCACGCCGTCTGGCCGAACAGCTACGCGACGATCTGCTGGCGGCGAAGCTGAGCGTCACCCTGGTGAATGCCGGTGACTACAAGTTCAAGCAAATCGCCCAGGAGCGTCTACTGGTGGTGATCGCCTCCACCCAAGGGGAAGGGGAACCAGCGGAAGAAGCGGTGGCGCTGCACAAATTCCTGCATTCGAAAAAAGCCCCCAAACTCACTGAAACCGCCTTTGCGGTGTTTGGCCTGGGGGATAGCTCTTATGAGAATTTCTGCCAGTCCGGCAAAGACTTTGATGGCAAGCTGGCCGAGCTGGGTGCCGAGCGCCTGGTGGAGCGCATCGATGCTGATGTGGATTATCAGGAACTGGCTATCGCCTGGCGTAAGCAGGTGGTGGAAGTCCTGAAGGCTCGAGCACCAGCGGAAAACAGCGCTCCGGCGGCATTGGCCAGCGGTGCGGTCGATCAGTTGGACAGCAGCCCCTACAGCAAAGAACAGCCGCTGACCGCGCAACTGGCGGCCAAGCAAAAGATCACTGGCCGCGCTTCCGATAAAGACGTACGCCATATCGAGATCGATTTAGGCGATTCCGGCCTGCGCTATCAGCCGGGCGATGCCTTGGGCGTATGGTTTGACAACGATCCGGCGCTGGTGGATGAACTGGTACAACTGCTGTGGCTTAAAGGTGACGAACCGGTTGAGGTTGAGGGGCAAACCCTGCCGCTGCGTGAAGCTTTGCGCAGCCACTTTGAACTGACGCAGAACACCACGCTGATTGTGGAAAAATATGCCGGTCTGTCGCGGGATGAACAGCTGATTAGCCTGCTGGCTGACAAACCTAAACTGCAACACTACGCCCATAACACCCCGATTGTAGACATGGTGCGCCAGGCTCCCGCCGATCTGAACGCAGAGCAGTTACTCAGCCTGCTGCGCCCGCTGACGCCGCGCCTGTACTCCATCGCCTCCTCTCAGGCAGAGAATGAAAACGAAGTGCACATCACCGTTGGCGTGGTGCGTTACGACATTGATGGCCGCAGCCGTGCCGGTGGGGCTTCCAGCTTCCTGGCCGATCGTCTGGAAGAAGAAGGCGAACTGCGGGTGTTTATCGAACATAACGACAACTTCCGTTTGCCTGCCAATCCGGAAACTCCGGTGATCATGATTGGCCCCGGCACAGGTATCGCTCCGTTCCGCGCCTTTATGCAGCAGCGTGAAGCCGAAGGTGCTGGGGGCAAGAACTGGCTGTTCTTTGGCAACCCGCACTTTACCGAAGACTTCCTGTACCAGGTCGAATGGCAGCGTTATGTGAAAGAGGGCCTGCTGACTCGCATCGATCTGGCCTGGTCACGGGATCAACAGCATAAGGTTTACGTGCAGGACAAGCTGCGTGAGCAGGGCGCGGAAATCTGGAACTGGATCCAGCAGGGCGCGCACATCTATGTCTGTGGCGATGCCAACCGCATGGCGAAAGACGTTGAAAACACATTGTTAGCACTGGTGG
The DNA here is from genome assembly GCF_003668775.1 of Serratia sp. 3ACOL1. Classification (NCBI taxonomy): domain Bacteria; kingdom Pseudomonadati; phylum Pseudomonadota; class Gammaproteobacteria; order Enterobacterales; family Yersiniaceae; genus Serratia; species Serratia sp. 3ACOL1. The sequence continues at coordinate 5,511,624 of NZ_CP033055.1, forward strand.
CCGAGCACGGTGGTATGGATACCGAGCTGGCAGACGAATTCTTAAGCGAGCTGCGCCTTGAGCGCCGTTATCAGCGAGACGTTTACTAATGAGTGATAAACACCCTGGGCCTCTGGTGGTTGAAGGCAAACTGGCCGATGCCGAGCGTCTGAAGAAAGAGAGTAACTTCCTGCGCGGAACCATTGCCGAAGATTTACAGGACGGTCTGACCGGCGGCTTTACCGGCGATAACTTCTTGCTGATCCGTTTCCACGGCATGTACCAGCAGGACGATCGCGATATTCGCGCCGAACGTGCCGAACAAAAACTCGAGCCGCGCCACGCCATGATGCTGCGCTGCCGCCTGCCGGGCGGGATTATTTCCCCGCAACAGTGGTTGGGGATCGACAAATTTGCCGCAGAAAGCACGCTGTACGGCAGCATCCGTATCACCAACCGGCAGACGTTCCAGTTCCATGGCATCGTCAAAGGCAACGTGAAACCGGTGCACCAGTTGCTGAACCGCCTGGGGCTGGATGCGCTGGCGACGGCTAACGACGTGAACCGTAACGTACTTTGCACCTCGAACCCTGTGGAGTCGGAGCTGCATCAGGAAGCGTACGAATGGGCGAAGAAAATCTCCGAGCACCTGCTGCCGCGTACCCGTGCCTATGCCGAAGTGTGGCTGGATAAAGAAAAAGTCGCAACCACGGACGAAGAGCCGATCCTGGGCGTTACATACCTGCCGCGCAAGTTTAAAACCACGGTAGTGATCCCGCCGCAGAACGATGTAGATCTACACGCCAACGACATGAACTTTGTGGCGATTGCCGAGCACGGCAAGCTGGTGGGCTTTAACCTGCTGGTGGGTGGCGGCCTGTCTATCGAGCATGGCAACAAGAAAACCTATGCGCGTACGGCGAGTGAGTTTGGCTATATTCCGCTGGAACACACGCTGGCCGTTGCTGAAGCAGTAGTGACCACCCAGCGCGACTGGGGCAACCGCACCGACCGTAAGAACGCCAAAACCAAATATACACTGGAGCGGGTGGGGGTTGATACCTTCCGCGCCGAGGTAGAAAAACGGGCTGGCATCACCTTTGCGCCGGTGCGTCCGTACGAGTTTACCGGCCGCGGCGATCGCATCGGTTGGGTCAAAGGGGTTGATAATCACTGGCACCTGACGCTGTTTATTGAAAACGGTCGCCTGCTGGATTATCCAGGCCGTCCGCTGAAAACCGGCGTGGCCGAGATCGCCAAGATCCATCAGGGCGATTTCCGTCTGACAGCCAACCAGAACCTGATCGTGGCCGGTGTGCCGGAAAGCGAAAAGGCGAAGATCGAGGCCCTGGCGCGCCAGCACGGCCTGATCGACGATGGTATCAGCGAGCAGCGCAAGAATTCGATGGCCTGCGTGTCCTACCCAACCTGCCCACTGGCGATGGCGGAGGCCGAGCGCTTCCTGCCGGAGTTTGTGACCAAGGTAGAGGACATCATGCATCGGCATGGCGTGGGCGATGAGCACGTGGTGCTGCGTATCACCGGCTGCCCGAACGGCTGTGGCCGAGCGCTGCTGGCGGAGATTGGCCTGGTGGGTAAAGCGATTGGCCGTTACAACCTGCATCTGGGCGGTAACCGTGAAGGGACGCGTATTCCCCGCATGTATCGGGAAAATATTAACGAAGAGGAAATCCTGCAAACCATCGACCAACTGGTAGGGCGTTGGGCAACAGAACGCACCGCTGGCGAAGGTTTTGGCGATTTCACCGTGCGAACCGGGATTATCCGGCCGGTGGTGGATCCCGCGCAGGATTTCTGGGAATAACTTTCGCGGCTGCATGTTATTAGGGAGCAGCCAGCCTCCCTTATCCCGGGCCTTTCGGTCGCTGTGTAGAGTGATATGCCGACGAGGGCACATTTCGGTCCCCTCTCCCTGTGGGAGAGGGTTAGGGTGAGGGGCCACATCATCATTTTCAGGAGATCGCATCATGGCTGAATTGGATCTGGCGGCGCTGAACGCGCTACCGAAGTCCGGGCAGGCGCTGGCATTGGCGGTCGTCAACGGCCAGTTGGAACAGCTTTCGGCACAGGAGAGGGTTGCCTGGGCGCTGGAACATCTGCCGGGGGAGTTTGTGCTTTCCTCCAGCTTTGGTATTCAGGCGGCGGTGTGTCTGCATCTGGTCACGCGCATCAAGCCGGATATCCCGGTGATCCTGACCGATACCGGCTACCTGTTCCCGGAAACCTACCAGTTTATCGACCAATTGGCCGACCAACTGAACCTGAACCTACAGGTATTCCGCGCCGAGCATTCACCGGCCTGGCAAGAAGCACGCTACGGCAAGCTGTGGGAGCAGGGCGTTGAGGGCATTGAGCAGTACAACCAAATCAACAAAGTTGAGCCGATGAACCGCGCGCTGGAAACGCTGGGTGCGCAAACCTGGTTTGCTGGCCTGCGCCGTGAGCAATCGGGCAGCCGTGCCAATCTGCCGGTGCTGGCGGTGCAGCGTGGGGTATTTAAGATCCTGCCGATCATCGACTGGGATAACCGCCAGATTTACCAATATTTAACCGAACATGGGCTGAGCTACCACCCGCTGTGGGATCAGGGCTACCTGTCGGTGGGCGATACCCATACCACCCGTAAATGGGAGGAAGGCATGAGCGAGGAAGAAACCCGCTTCTTCGGCTTGAAGCGCGAGTGTGGTCTGCACGAAGGTTGATGAGCGCATAGTTAACGAACCGGGTTCTGCGAGGGCCCGACTAATTAAGTTCTAGCTCAATAACATGTGACGTCTGAGGGCGCGGGTCAAATCTTGGCGGGTATGCAAAAACAGCAAGATGTCGACGGTATGACCGGTGATTTCATACAGCGTCCGGTATTCGTGTTTATCCAGACGTTCTCGTAGTGCCAAGCCATAATCAGACAAAGTGGCGTTAAAACGATAGCGCTTGGGATCTTCTCGCAACGTGGCAGTAGCTTCCAAGAGCAATTGGTCTACAAAGTGCCCTGCATCCACTGAGCCAATAGTGGCTGTTTTGAACGACTCTATATCGGCAAGGCACTGAAATGCGGTTTCGGTCAGACGCACTTCATACATGGTTGGTTACTCCTTAACCTCTTGCAGCCCTTAGCCTTTTTAATGCTTCATCAGGAGTCAGGACTTTCCCTTCGGCGACTTCTTGCTTGGATTTCAGCACCAGTTTTAGCAGTGCATGGGTTTGCTGTTCCTGTTCCCAGGCAGCCAATTCCTCTTGTCGTTCCAAGGCCGTTTGGACGAATAATTCTGCGGTTCCATTTTTAGTCACCCAAACACCTCCTTTGAAACTATCAGGTGAACCGAGACTCTCTCGTGTCGCTTGTTGCGATAAGGTTTTGTGCGTACTCATTGGTTTCTTCTCGAATACGGGTTTCTCTCAGTATACTTAACCAAGATGGTGAGTACAAAATTTGTACTCGATTTTACGTCCAATTATTTCTTCTGTTTCTTCTTCGGCTCAGGGGCCGGATGCGCCTGCACCCATTCTTTTACCAACGGTAACAGGATCCGTACGCTGTCGCGGCTGCGCTTGTCGATCCGCCCTGGCAGGTGGGTTTCCAGATATTGCAGATTGTCGTATTGCGGGCGATGCCAAGTAATGCCCTGCGGGAAGTTGGGGCTGACAGCACGCTGCTGGTAACCGTCTCGATCCCCCAGCGACCAGTTGGTGGCTTCTACCGCCATCACCGGAATTTTGGCGTTATCGAAGACGATCTGATCGGAACAGCAACCGGTGCCGGTTGGAAAACCTTTGCTGCCTGGGTTGATGGCCGCTTCAATGCCATAACGGTGGGCGATGCTCAGTGCCCGATCGCGGGATCGGACCACCACTTCCGGCTCGGTGTTACGCCCAGAATGGAAATAGAGGCGATCGCCGGTGATCAGGCTGTCGAGGTTAATCACCAGCAGCGTGTTCTTCCGCTCCTCCGGCGTCATACGGCCAAGGTAGTTTTTAGCGCCTACAGACTTAAGCTCTTCACCACTCATGGCCACAAAGCGCAGGCTATAGGTGGTGGGGATATTTTTCAGCCTATTGGCCAACTCCAGCATCACGCCCACGCCGGAGGCATTGTCATCGACCCCCTGTAGCGTCAGGCCACCGAGGTTATTGTCTACCTCATCGTCGCTAAGCGGGGTATAGGTATCGAAGTGCGCCATGATGATGACCTGTTGGGGCCGCTCACCCTTTTTGGTGGCAATCACCGAGGTGACGCTGATCTTGCGCCAGTTTTCACTGGTGTCTTTGTTGGTGTAAAGATAACGGGCGTCAAAGGTGCGGGTGTCAGCCGGGTAGCCCATCTCGGTAAACTGTTGTTTCAGGTAGTCTGCGGCCAGTAATTCTGCCGGGCTGCCCGCCATGCGGCCGGGGAAGTAGGTAGCGATATGGCGGATCTGTTTAGCGGCGAACTGGCCCATAGGGGCTTCTTTTACGGGTTTGGTAGCGGCCGAAACGCTTACAGCACTGCCGAGAGCGACTAACAACAGCCCTGCTCTCAGGCACAAGCGGGAAAACATACCGAAAAATCCTTCTCTGACAGCGGTGATGCCGATTATTTTTGCGGTAGTTAGTATGGGACGCCAGCGCCGATAAGACAATTTCTTCGCGTCCTATTTTTGTCTGAGGTGCGCGCCGTTAAACCTCTGCTATCCACGTTTAGTGGCACCGACTGTTCGACCGAAGGGGAGACATCAAGCCCACACCTGTAACTTCATTACGTACAGCGAGTTAGGCGCACTGCCAACAGCCTTATTCCATTTAAGAACATCTCATGCCTTTTCGTCATTTCAGGGGGCAAATCGCACGCCGTATAGTCACCCTATCAATCTGTTATATGAAAAGGCCGTTGTGGACTATCTACCAATATTTGCCGACCTGAAACACCGCCCTGTGCTGGTGGTTGGCGGCGGCGAAGTGGCTGCACGCAAAGTCGACCTCCTGCTACGTGCCGGGGCGCAAGTGCGGATCGTGGCGCAGGCGCTCTCGGCAGAGCTGGAGCACCAACACCTGCAAGGGCGCGTTGAGTGGCTGGGGCAGAACTTTGTGCCGCAGCAGTTAGACGACGTCTTTCTGGTAATTGCCGCTACCGACGATAGCGCGCTGAACGCCGAGGTGTATGCCGAAGCGGATAAGCGCCGCGTGTTGGCTAACGTGGTGGATGACCAACCGCGCTGCTCCTTTATCTTCCCGTCGATTATCGATCGCTCACCGTTGGTGGTGGCCGTGTCATCTAGCGGCCAGGCACCGGTATTGGCGCGGATGTTACGTGAGAAGCTGGAGGCATTGCTGCCTGCCAGCCTGGGGCAGATGGCGGAACTGGCTGGAGGGTTGCGTGGCAAAGTGAAGCAACGGCTGGCTTCCATCGGGGCCAGACGCCGTTTCTGGGAGAAAACCTTCAACGGCCGTTTCGCGACTTTGGTGGCTAATGGCCAGACGGAGCAGGCGCAGCAGCAGTTGGAACAGGATTTAACGGCTTTTGCGCAGGGTAATGAGGGGGCGCAAGGTGAGATCGCACTGGTCGGGGCAGGCCCGGGCGATGTCGGCTTGTTGACCTTACGCGGGCTGCAGGTGATGCAGCAGGCCGACGTGGTGCTTTACGATCACCTGGTGAGCGAAGAGACGCTGGATTTGGTGCGTCGCGACGCCGAACGTATCTGCGTGGGCAAACGCGCCGGTGCGCACTCGGTGATCCAGGAAGAGACCAATCGGCTGCTGGTGGAACTGGCGCAGCAGGGGAAGCGGGTAGTGCGGTTAAAAGGCGGCGATCCCTTTATCTTTGGCCGGGGTGGCGAAGAGTTACAGGTGGCCGCCGCTGCCGGGATCCCTTTCCAGGTGGTGCCGGGCGTAACCGCCGCTGCAGGGGCTACGGCCTATGCCGGTATTCCGCTAACGCATCGCGATCATGCCCAAAGCGTGACCTTTATTACCGGCCATTGCCGGGACGATGACGACGGCTTGGATTGGCCCGCACTGGCGCGGGCGCGTCAGACGTTGGCGATCTACATGGGCACCATGAAGGCGGCGGATATCAGCCGCAACCTGATCGCCCATGGCCGCGATGCGGATACGCCAGTCGCCGTGATCAGCCGGGGTACGCGGGCCGATCAACAGGTGCAGACTGGCACCTTGCAACAGCTGGAACACTTAACTCGGCAGGCCCCGTTACCGGCGCTGCTGGTGATCGGTGAAGTGGTGGAGTTACATCATCAAATCGCCTGGTTTGGGCATCAATCGCAGACGGCAGTGGCAGCGCGCCCGGCCGTCGTGAATTTGGCTTAAAGGATCTGTTATGGACCAAAAACGACTCACTCATTTGCGGCAATTGGAGGCGGAGAGCATCCATATCATCCGTGAAGTGGCCGCCGAATTCGGCAATCCGGTGATGCTCTATTCCATCGGTAAAGACTCCTCGGTGATGCTGCATCTGGCGCGCAAGGCGTTCTATCCGGGTACGCTGCCGTTCCCACTGCTGCATGTGGATACCGGCTGGAAATTCAACGAAATGTACCAATTCCGCGATCGTACCGCCAAAGAGTACGGTTTCGAGCTGCTGATCCACAAAAACCCGGAAGGGGTGGCGATGGGGATTAACCCGTTTGTCCACGGCAGCGCCAAGCACACCGATATCATGAAAACCGAAGGCCTCAAGCAGGCACTGAACAAGTACGGTTTTGACGCCGCCTTCGGTGGTGCCCGCCGCGATGAGGAGAAATCCCGTGCCAAAGAGCGTATCTACTCTTTCCGCGATCGCTTCCACCGCTGGGATCCGAAAAACCAGCGCCCGGAGCTGTGGCACAACTATAACGGCCAGATCAACAAGGGCGAGAGCATCCGCGTGTTCCCGCTGTCGAACTGGACCGAGCTGGATATCTGGCAATATATCTTCCTGGAGAAGATCGATATCGTTCCGCTCTACCTGGCCAAACCACGCCCGGTGGTGGAACGTGATGGCATGCTGATGATGGTGGATGACGATCGTATCGATCTGCAACCGGGTGAAGTGATCAGCCAGCGTATGGTGCGGTTCCGTACCCTCGGCTGCTGGCCGTTGACCGGCGCGGTGGATTCTTCTGCGCAGACGCTGCCGGAGATCATCGAGGAAATGCTGGTCTCCACCACCAGCGAACGTCAGGGCCGCATGATCGACCGCGATCAGTCCGGTTCGATGGAGCTGAAAAAGCGCCAAGGGTATTTCTAAGGAGCCGCCGGAATGAACAACGTTATTGCACAACAAATCGCCGAACAGGGTGGGGTAGAAGCCTACCTGCACGCGCAGCAACACAAGAGCCTGTTGCGCTTCCTGACTTGTGGCAGCGTGGACGACGGCAAAAGCACCCTGATCGGCCGCTTGCTGCACGATACCCGCCAGATCTACGAAGATCAGCTCTCAACCTTGCATACCGACAGCAAACGCATCGGCACCCAAGGGGAGAAGCTCGATCTGGCCTTGCTGGTGGATGGCCTGCAGGCAGAACGTGAGCAGGGCATTACCATCGACGTGGCCTACCGCTATTTCTCGACCGAAAAGCGCAAATTTATCATCGCCGATACGCCGGGGCACGAGCAGTACACCCGCAATATGGCTACCGGTGCCTCGACCTGCGACTTGGCGATCCTGCTGATTGATGCGCGCAAGGGCGTGCTGGATCAGACTCGTCGCCACAGTTTTATCGCCACGCTGCTCGGCATTCGCCACCTGGTGGTGGCGGTGAACAAAATGGATCTGGTGGATTACAGCCAGGCGGTGTTTGAACAGTTCAAACAGGATTACCTGACCTTCGCCGAGCAGTTGCCCAACGACCTGGAGATTAAATTCGTCCCGTTGTCGGCACTGGACGGGGACAACGTGGCTACCCAGAGCGTCCAGATGCCTTGGTACAGCGGCCCGACGCTGCTGGAAGTGTTGGAAAGCGTGGATGTGATCAGCGAGCGTGAACATCAGCCGCTGCGCTTCCCGGTGCAATACGTCAACCGCCCGAATCTCGATTTCCGGGGTTATGCTGGTACGTTGTCTGCCGGCGTGGTTCGCGTGGGCCAGCGTATCAAGGTGCTGCCGTCTGGCGTTGAATCCACCGTGGCGCGCATCGTGACCTTTGATGGCGATCTGCAGGAGGCGGGGCCGGGTGAAGCGATCACGCTGGTGCTGAAAGACGAAGTCGATATCAGCCGGGGCGACCTGCTGGTGGATGCCAGCGAAACCCTGCAGGCCACGCAAAGCGCCTTGGCGGACGTGGTATGGATGGCAGAACAGCCGCTGTTGCCGGGCCAAAGCTACGACATCAAGATAGCCGGGAAGAAAACTCGCGCCCGCGTTGAGAGCATTCGCCATCAGGTGGAGATCAACTCGCTGGCGCAGCATCAGGCCGATGTGTTGCCTTTGAACGGCATCGGGCTGGTGGAACTGACCTTCGACGAACCGCTGGTGCTGGACAGCTATCAACAGAATCATGATACCGGCGGCCTGATCTTTATCGATCGTTTGACTAACGTCACGGTTGGCGCAGGGTTGATCCGCGAAGCCTTGCACCAGGATAATCCGGCAGCGGCGGGCAATTTCAGCGCCTTTGAACTGGAGCTGAACGCCTTGGTACGCAAGCATTTCCCACACTGGGGTGCGCGTGACCTGCTGAAGGGGAATTAACGTGGCTGAGGCTGAGTTAGCGAAAGACGAAAATGTCGTGTGGCACCCGCATGCGGTAACGCGTGCGGAGCGCGAAGCCGCGAACGGCCATCAGGGCGTGGTGCTATGGTTTACCGGCCTGTCTGGTTCGGGTAAATCGACCGTGGCTGGCGCGCTGGAACAGGCGCTGCATCAGCTGGGGGTCAGCACCTATCTGCTGGATGGCGACAATGTGCGCCACGGCCTGTGCCGCGACTTGGGGTTCTCTGACGACGATCGGCGCGAGAATATCCGCCGGGTGGGCGAAGTGGCCAAGCTGATGGTGGATGCCGGGCTGGTGGTGTTGACGGCGTTTATCTCACCGCACCGTGCCGAACGGCAGATGGTGCGGGAAATGTTGGCCGAGGGGCAGTTTATCGAAGTGTTTGTCGACACCCCGCTGGCGATTTGTGAGGCTCGCGATCCAAAAGGATTGTACAAAAAGGCTCGCGCTGGTGAGCTGCGTAATTTCACCGGTATCGATTCAGTGTATGAAGCGCCGGAACGGCCGGATATCCGGCTTAATGGTGAACAATTGGTAACAAATTTGACCGCGCAATTGTTAGACCTGCTGCGTGGTCAGGCTATTATCAAACCCTGAATTCGCAAAAAGCGCGTGGCATGATCCAGCCACGCGCTTTTTACTCTAGTAAGTCGCCGCAGAGCGAGCCAATATACCAGGGAACGCTATGCAAAATGCCACGCCACTAGTGATTGATAGCCAACTCGAGCAAGAGGAACCCTCGTACTCCTTTTTGGGCGGCACCAGCGGCTTTGTCTTCTATTGGTTGGCGTTTACCGTGCCTTTTATGGTTTACGGCTCTAATACCTTGTTTTTCCTTCTCTATACCTGGCCGTTTTTCCTGGCTTTGATGCCGGCCTCCGTGCTGCTGGGTATCGTCTTCAGCGTGGTGCTGCGCGGGCGTTTGTTCCTCACGCTGCTGCTGACCGGTATCACCGTTATCTGCTTATTCTGGCTGGTATTCAGCTTTCTCAGTGGTTGGTAATGAAAAGGGCACGATAAAATCGCGCCCAACAGATGTCAAAGCGGTGCCGAAGGTTACAAAACTTTGCTTAAAAATGCCTGGGTGCGCGGATTGGTCGGGTTACCGAAGATGTGCTCCGGAGTGCCCTCTTCCTGAATAATCCCCTGATCGATAAACAGCACCCGGTCAGCCACTTCGCGGGCGAAGCCCATTTCATGGGTCACCACCACCATCGTCATGCCTTCAAGGGCCAGCGCCTTCATCACCGCCAACACTTCACCGACCAACTCTGGATCCAGCGCCGAGGTAGGCTCATCAAACAGCATGATTTGCGGTTCCATCGCCAATGCGCGGGCGATGGCGACACGCTGTTGCTGCCCGCCGGACAGGCTGCTGGGATAGGCATCGATCTTGTCCAGCAGGCCCACTTTATTCAGTAGTACCTCGGCACGCTCAATGGCCTCGCTGCGGGACAGTTTTTTCACCCCCATCGGCGCCATGATGATGTTTTCCAACACCGTCATATGCGGGAACAGGTTAAAGCGTTGGAATACCATGCCCACGCTTTCACGCATCTTGTTCAGATCGGTCTTCTGGTCATGAATGGCAAAACCATTGACGTCGATCTCACCGCCCGAGAGCGTCTCCAGCGCGTTGATACAACGCAGAAAGGTACTTTTACCGGAGCCGGAGGGGCCGATAATGCACACCACTTCTTTCGGCGCGATCTGGCAGGAGATCCCGCGCAGCACGTGGGCTTCGCCAAATTGTTTTTGCAGGTTATGTACGCGAATCACTTTTACCGAACCTTTTTTCCATGTGTTGCACCATCAGCGAGAGCAGGAAGGTGATGACCCAATAGATCACTGAAATAGTCAGATAGGGCTCCCAGTAGGTGGCGTACGCGCCGGAAACGGTACGCGCGGCATAAGCCAGATCCGCCAGACCAATCGCGGAGGCCAGGGACGAATCCTTGACGATGGCGATGGCGTTGTTGCCGAGCGGTGGCAGCATGCGGCGGAAGGCCTGCGGCAGGATCACCTTACGCATGGTTTTGCCGTAGCCCATGCCCAAGGAGCGCGAAGCCTCCATCTGGCCGCGGTCGATAGACTGGATCCCGGCACGGAAGATCTCCGAGACATAGGCACCGGCGTTCAACGTGATGGCGACTACGCAAGACAGGAAGGCACCGTAATCGGAGCGCAATGCGCGCGCGAAGTCGACGCTCATCAAGCCGTTGCTGACCAGCAGGCCATCACGCGGGTTGATAAACAGTGGAACCAGCGCGAAGTGGACCACCATGATTTGCACAAACAGCGGTGTGCCCCGGAAGGCGCTGATGTAGATGCGCACCGGCCATTGTACGCAATAGTGCAGGATCGGTTTCCAGATGCCGTGCGGTGCCTGCGCCAGGCGACCTAACCCGAGGAGTAGCCCCCAGGTGGTGCCCAGGATCACACAGATGATGGTACATTTGATGGTCATCCAGGCACCCTCCATAAACAGCGGAGCGTATTCCTCAATGATCTCCCAACGGAATGCTGACAAAATTTAATCCTTACGGTGGTAGTGCGAGCTTGCAGGTCATTGATACGTAGGGGCACAGTCAATTGCGCCCCTATTTACAGCCGGTTTATTCTGCTGGCAGCGTAGGGACGTTGCTGTCGAACCAGGTCTGGTAGATTTTGGCGTAGGTGCCATCGGCGATGATTTTCTTCAGGCCGCTGTTGATCTTGTTACGCAGTTCATCGTTGCCCTTGGCCACCGCAATGCCGAAATACTGGCGCTCAAACTTGGCGTCTGACACCAGCTTGAACTCTTTCTCCGGGTGGGTCTTGATATAGAACTTGGCCACGCCAACGTCACCCACGGCCGCGCCAATGCCATCTTCATACAGCTCTTGCAGCAGCAGTGGCGTGTTATCAAAACGCTTGATGGAGGTGCTGTTTTTGCCCAAGACGTCGGAAACCACGATGTCGCCGGTGCTGGAGTTAACCACGCCCACCTTCAGGGTTTTCAACGCGTCGATGGAGTCTACTTTAGACTCTTTCGGCACCACGATAGCCTGCTCTGCCGGGAAGTATGGCGAAGAGAAGTCGACCATCTGCTTGCGCTTGTCGGTAATGGTGATGCCGGAAATGATGATGTCGCGGTCGCCAGAGTTCAGGGTGGCAAAGATGCCTTCCCACGGCGTATTCACCAGCTTCACCTGGAAACCTTCCGCTTTGGCGACGGCCTTGATCACATCGATATCAAAGCCTTCCAGCTCTTTTTTGCTGTTTTCGTATTCGAACGGACGATAGGTACCGCCGGAGCCGACAACATACGTCGGTTCTGCGGCAAAGGAAGCGGCGGAAAAAGTGGCCGCCAGGCAGGCACTAATCAGCACTAGACGTTTTAACATGAGCATTCCCCGAATAAGTTGAGTAAAGGTTATAACCTTCGCCTTTCAAGCTGCAGCGTTGTTACCTGCGCTTGCCCACCCCAGTCACTTACCCAAAAGTAAGCTCCTGGGGATGAGCAAGCTTGTCGCCTAGCTGCAACTTGAAATTCATTGGTTATACATTGGATTTATTTATGCACTTTAGATGCATAAAAATAAACTTACATGAATAAAAACACAACCCCTACCTGATGATGAAAATGCTAACAGTGTTAAATATGAATAATTATTTAAAAGCTGGCGTAAATGTCGGTGAAAATACCCTCAGCCCAGTTATTCTTACTGCATACTGATGTGGGGTGGGGATGTGTGCATGATCTGGATGCTGATGTGTGCATGATCTGGATGCAGATGTGTGCACGTTGTAGGGGCGCCGCATGCTGCGCCCGTCGAACCGTATACAGTCTGAGCTCATCGCGCTCTACGCCGCCTGGATTTAATGCCGCTTTCAGGCGACAATCAGGCGCTAAACTAAGGAAGTTCTGATTACGCTTGATGGCTGCAGGTGAAAAGCCGCTGCTGCTGTGGAGTCAAACGGCAAGTTGTGGGATGATTAAGCGCTTTTTTTAGGGGGCGGAGATGGGAAAACTGACGCTGCTATTGCTGGCGCTGCTTGGCTGGTTACAGTATTCGCTGTGGCTGGGGAAGAATGGTATTCACGATTATGTACGGGTCAATGATGACGTTGTGGCTCAGCAGAGCAACAATGCCAAATTGAAAGCGCGTAACGATCAGCTGTTTGCCGAGATCGACGACCTGAACGGTGGTCAGGAAGCGATAGAAGAACGCGCACGTAATGAACTGGGCATGATCAAGCCCGGCGAGACTTTCTATCGTCTGGTGCCTGAACCCTCCGGACGCAACGCGGCGTCTGCCACACAGAATAACCCACCGAAGTAACGCATGAATCCATCCGTAGGCTCCTCCCCTCAGGTGATCGCCGTCCTGCCCGCTGCCGGTATTGGCAGCCGTATGCAGGCCGATTGCCCGAAGCAATATTTAACCATCGGCCATCAAACCATTCTTGAGCACGCGATCCATGCCTTGTTACGTCATCCGCGTATTACCCAGGTGATCGTGGCTATCAGCCCCGAAGACCAACAGTTTAAAACGCTACCGATCGCCAGCGATCCGCGGGTGTTGGTCACCGAGGGTGGGCAACAGCGTGCCGATTCGGTGCTGGCCGGGCTGCAATTGGCAGGCAACGCACACTGGGTTTTGGTACACGATGCTGCCCGTCCTTGCCTGCATCCCGACGATCTGGAGCGGTTGCTGGCGATCACGGCACACAGTAAGGTCGGTGGCATTCTTGCCGCGCCGGTGCGTGATACCATGAAGCGGGCGCAGGTGGGCCAAAGCGTTATTTCGCACACCGTGGAACGCCAGGATTTGTGGCATGCACTGACGCCACAGCTGTTCCCGCTGGAACTGCTTAAACTCTGCCTGCAACGCGCCCTGGATGAAGGGGCGACGGTAACCGATGAAGCCTCGGCGCTGGAACATTGCGGTTATCATCCGCTGCTGGTAGCGGGGCGTGCGGACAATATTAAAGTGACGCGGCCAGAGGATTTGGCGCTGGCGGCGTTCTATTTGACTCAGTTGAACAACTAAAGGAGCGCATCATGCGTATCGGTCACGGTTTTGATGTCCATAAATTTGGCGGCGAAGGGCCGTTGGTGATCGGCGGTGTTCGCATTCCTTATGAAAAAGGACTGCTGGCTCACTCCGATGGTGACGTGGCGCTGCATGCGGCCACCGATGCCCTGCTGGGGGCTGCGGCGTTGGGGGATATCGGCAAGCTGTTCCCGGATACCGATCCGGCCTTCAAAGGGGCAGACAGCCGTGAGCTGCTGCGTGAAGCCTGGAAACGCATTCGTGCCAAGGGCTATCGTCTGGGTAATCTGGATGTCACCATCATTGCGCAGGCACCGAAGATGGCACCACACATTCCTCAGATGCGCATCTTCCTGGCGGAAGATCTCCAATGCCATATGGACGATGTTAACGTCAAAGCGACCACCACCGAGCAACTGGGCTTTACCGGCCGTGGCGAAGGCATTGCCTGCGAAGCGGTTGCCCTGTTGATCAAGGAATAACGCATGGACATGGCTAATCTGACCTGGTTGCACGGCAAGCCAGCGGCTACCGGCGTGCTGAAAGCCAACCCGGAAGACTTTGTGGTGGTTGAGGATCTGGGCTTTACGCCGGACGGCGAAGGTGAGCACCTGTTGGTGAACATCCGCAAGAACGGCTGCAACACCCAGTTTGTGGCGGACTCTCTGGCGAAGTTTGCCGGCATTCATGCCCGTTCGGTCAGCTATGCCGGTTTGAAAGATCGCCATGCGGTCACCGAGCAGTGGTTCTGTCTGCATCTGCCGGGGAAAGAATCTCCCGATCTCAGCCAGTTTGCGTTGGAAGGCTGCGAAGTGCTTCAGGCCGCTCGCCACCTACGCAAGCTACGCATCGGTACGTTGAAGGGTAACGAATTTACCCTGGTGCTGCGCCAGATCAGCGATCGCCAAGAAGTGGAGCAGCGTTTGCAGGCCATCGCGGCGGACGGCGTGCCGAACTACTTTGGCAGCCAGCGCTTTGGCCGTGGCGGCAACAACCTGACGATGGCACGTCGCTGGGCCAACGATGAGATCCGGGTCAAGGAGCGCAGCAAACGCAGCTTCTACCTGTCTGCCAGCCGTAGCGCGTTGTTCAACCTCATTACCAGCCAGCGCTTGGCTAACCAACAGCAGCAAACGGTGCTGGAAGGGGATGCGTTACAGCTGGCTGGCCGCGGGAGCTGGTTCGTGGCCAAAGCGGAAGAGCTAGCCACCCTGCAACAACGGTTAGACGCGGGTGAACTGATGATCACCGCTCCATTGCCGGGGGATGGTGAGCCGGGAACTGCCGCAGAGGTACTGGAGTTTGAACAAAGTTGCCTGGCGCAGCAGCCGGAATTGCTGAGTCTGTTAAAGCGTGAGCGCGTAGAGCCTGCACGACGGGCCTTGCTGCTACAGCCGCAGAAAATGCAGTGGAACTGGTGGGATGATGTCACCGTGGAATTACGTTTCTGGTTACCGGCAGGCAGTTTCGCTACCAGCGTGGTACGCGAAATAATGCAATTGGTTAGCAGTGACACGGATATTGCCGAGTAGCCGTTAGCTTAATCAATTTTTGCTTTCTCGTTCAGGCAGAGGGGAACTCTGCCTGAACTGAATAAGACAGCGAAAATGCTGTCACCGTCCTGGCTTACCAAGCTAATTTCCCCCGTATTGCGCCATTGATTAAAACCTCATCTTCTAATTCACCTTAAATATTATAATTTGTTTATTTCTGTTTGTTATAATTAAAAATTATCTTATTTATTATCATTGGCTTACTGAGTCCTTTATTCTTGTTGTTATTATTATAATTATTAAGTTGATCTGCGTGCTCATTGGTTTTTATACTTGCTGCGAATTTTACGAGACTAAGCGTGGCTGGAGTTGGCTGTGTTTTAAAGTTTGATATAAGAGACTCTCATTACGGATTAATCATGAAGCTCAATATTATTAAACGCCTGAGTGGTGTTGCTATTTTTTGTTTTTTACCAGGTTTTGTATTGGCCAATATGAGCGTTTATCCTATGGAAATCGGGATCGGCGAAACCGGAGCCGCGCAAATAAGGGTTATATCCCAAAGCGATGGGGTGCAATTCGTCAAGGTAACAGAAAAACAAATACTGAATCCTGGCACTAAACAAGAACAGGAAGCAAGCGTTGAGCAATTTGGACAAAGCTCGCTGGTGATAACGCCGCAAAAACTGGCTATTTCGGCAGGTAGCCAACGCCTGGTACGGCTGGTTGCTCTGGAGTTACCGGAAAAGGAAACCACCTGGCGAGTCTATTTTGAAGGCGTGCCGGAATTAGAAGATAACGCCGCTGCTGCCAGCCCACAAATGACCACGACCAAGGTGGGTATCAACCTGGTGTGGGGGGCATTAGTCCACGTTGCACCTAAAAAGGTCGTTACCAGCCTGACGCTGGATGCAAAGCGTGGCCAGGTTATCAATGATGGTACGTTGCGTATTCCGCTACGAGAGGTGGGGGTTTGTGACCAGGGTGGTGTTTGCGACTGGAAAAAAGAAACCACCACGGTATATCCCGGTACCGAGCTTAAAATTGCCTCGCTCATGGTAAAGCCCGGGAAGAAATATAAGGCGCGTTATTTTAACTGGCTTAAGAAGCGCGTTGAAGAAATTGATTTGTCTGTAAAGAGTTAAATGTGGAGTCAAATCATGTATAGCCCCGGTTGTATGGGGTGAGTAAAGTTGGATGTTATTTATAAAATAAAATGGAGATTTTATGAAAAAGTTTATTAAACCACTGCTGATCGTTTCAACCATGGCTGCCGTATTTTCAGCTCAGGCAGTACAGAAAGATATTACTGTGAATGCCAACGTGGATGCGACGATTGATATGACGCAACCTGATAATACCGGTTTGCCAAGCAGCATCGATATGCAGTATTTGCCAGGCAAAGGCCTGACGCCTTTTAACCTGAACACCAAGGTCTGGTCTAACAACGCTACCGCTGGTGTTAACGTTCGCCTGGTTAGAGCGGCGAGCCTGGCGGATGTCAATGGGGCTAACAAGATCCCATTGACCGTAAGCCTGGGTGACAAGGTACTGACCACTACCAATCAGTTGCTGGAAGCGGCGACCCTGTTCCCTGCGGGAATCGAAAATGGTTCAGACGTTCTGCCGCTGCGTTTTGCGCAGACCACGCAAGGCACTATCGCCACTGGCACCTACAGCGGCATTGTCAGCCTGGTGGTGACTCAGGCGACCAAGGCTCCTTAAGGCTGCCCAATTCAAAAGTTTTATTCATATCTTGTGGGGCTTTTTAGCCCCACTTTCTATCAGGGATGAACAATGGCTTTTCGCGCTCGCCTATCCGCAGGGTTGTTGGTAGGCCTTATGATTATGCAACACGATTTGTCGGCTACCCCTAAAATTCCACCAGGCTTTGAGTCCTTGGCACAAGGGCAGCTTGTTTGGGTCGATGTTTCCCTCTATGGCCAGTCTCTCGGGCTTTATGAAGCCAATATTAATTTGGAACAGGTTGTCTTCATAAAGCCAGCGGAACTGGCTGATGCCGTGAAGCAGCAATTCAACGACGATCCTGAACTGGGTGCACAACTGATGACTGCGTTGGTGCAACCGCTCGCGCGTAACGGCAACCTTGCCTGCAGCGGTAACGGTAATGCGCCAAGCTGTGACTATCTGGAAACCCAGACGGTTGGCATCATCTATGACGAGAATAATTCCCGGGTTAACCTGTTCCTTGACCGTCGGTATCTCCCGAAAAAAGCGGCCGGTAGCGGTTTCTATCAGGCGACGGCAGAAAGTGAAAATGCGCTGATCCATCAGCAAAACCTCAATTTTGTTGCGGATGAAAACTATCAGTCATTGTCGCTTCAGGGCACTGGCTCACTGGGCGTAACTGAAAATGGCTATCTTAATGCCGACTGGTTCTATACGGGGCAGCGCTATCGCCATAGTAACCATCAGCAGATAGAGATGAATAATGCCTATTTTCGGCAGGATCTGTGGAAAAGCCTCTATCTGCAAGGCGGCATGATGGACTCCCGCGACATCTTCAGCAACGCTGGGGGCAATATCAACCTGAGCCAATTGCCGATTGGCAAAATCCGTGGGCTACGGACAGGCTCGACCACGGCTTGGGTCAACCAGAGCCAGGTTTCCCGGGGGACCCCGGTTTCGGTCTTCCTATCGCGCAACGCTCGCATCGACGCCTATCGTGACGAACAGTTACTGTCATCCTTTTATCTGAACGCCGGGGCACAGGAGCTGGATACGCGCACCTTCCCCAGCGGCAGCTATACCGTCACGCTGCGGATCTATGAGGATAACCAGTTGGTCAGGACAGAAACCGTCCCTTATACCAACACCGGTGTGGCTCAGCTCAATGGTCCTCAGTGGTTCCTGCAAGCCGGGGTTGAGGTAGACCACGATACGCATCCTATGGCGGACGATCGGCGGGTGGTACAAGGCGGGCTGCGCATTCCGTTGACCGATACGCTGTCGCTGACGGCGGGGAGCACGGTATTGAGCGACGTACACTACTGGGAAGGGGCGGCAGACTGGAGCCACGGTTTTAACAGTGGCCCGCTGGATGGCGTCATGACGGTTCGCGCCAGTTATCTGGCCGGCAGCGAGGGAACGCGGGGAAATATTCAGCAAATTAACTATAACGACGGATTCTCATTGAGTTTCTATCGCTCGGCCCTCTCGGTGCCTGACTGCGATTCTCAACAGAGAAACTATGGCTTTAGCGGTTGTTACCAGAGTTCCAACCTGATGTTTTCAGTCCCGCTCGCGCAGTGGTTCGCCAATATTGGCTACTCGCTTAACAGCAGCGGCGGGCGTTACCGCTATCGCAGTGAACTGCCCGACAATGATGATAACCATCTGGACGCAGCCCCTTGGGAGCAGATCTACACGACGCGTTCGCGCAGTCAAACCTGGCAGATGGGGATCAGCCGTTCCTTTGCGTTCAACGACATTAACATCAACAGCGGAGTCAGTGCTTTCAGGCGTCACGACAGCGGCCAGCAGGGAACCGACAAAGGCGGCTACCTCACCGTCAGCCTATCGTTCTCTGGGCGCCGTGGCGGTGCCACTAACAGCAATACCTCTCTGGCCGCCAACTATCGCAATAGCCAGCGTGGGGAAGGGCAACTCAGTTATAACGCCAACTACAGCCGCTATATGGACGAGAGTGGGCAAAATGAGCTGGGAGCTTCGATATATGGCGTCAATAGCCAGACCCTGACCGCAGCAACCTACGCCCGTGCCGGTGGGCAGTACGGTAACGGCAGTTTCGCCGTCAGTGATGCCTATTACAAGGTAGCGAACCGGCACACGCTCAGCAGCAGTGGCAGTTATAGCTCCTCTTTACTGGTCGATCGCAGCGGACTTTATTGGGGACGTTGGGGGGATGGCCGCCCGGCCTCCGCGATCACGGTTGGAGTGGACGCAGGCGAAGAGAGCCGTGCCGCGTTGATCAGCGTAGCGGTAGACGGCAGCGGTCAGACGGATGTGCGCAGCAACAGCCGGGCACTGTTTACCGTACCGGGCTATCAGCCAACCACCTTTGATATCAACGAATCACTGAGCGCGCCAGCCGGTATCAGCAGTGAGATCCGCCGAGGGGCGGGAACGCGTACGGCGTTTATGGTGCCGGGGAAAGTGCTGCGGCGGGAAATCGAGGTGACTTCACGCTACACCTGGTTGGGCAGAATGCTGGATGAGCAGGATCGGCCTTTGGTTAACGGCATCCCTCTTAACGTACTGTCCTGGACCCCGCTGGGCGAAGGTGGCTTTAGCCTGGAAACCACCCGGCCGATGAAGCGGCTGTATATGATGCGTGGCTCACAGTTCTATCAGTGTGCCATGAAAGTGCAGGCCATGCGTGACGTGGTACGTTATGTCGGTACTACCCGCTGTGCCGGGGTGACCCTAGCTAACATACCGCCAGCTGAGCAGAAGCAGGCGCAATTGATGACCGTGCGGCAGGGCCATGGCTCTGGAGTGCCGGTAGCGATGAAAACGAACTAGGTAATGATTGATGTTATTGAAAATAATTAGCGGTTTTAAATTTATCATTGCAGGAGCCATTAACCCTTTTAACCTGTGCGTTATGCTAGGGGGGCTGAGCGTACAGGCGTACGGTGCCAGTATCGCCCCGCAGGCACAGAATACCAAGGTCAATGCGACCTACGATCGCATGAGCCTGCCAGCAAATATCTATATCTGGGATCAGGCATTCGGCGGGAGTACTGATAGTGGCGAATGTTCGACGGCTGTTAATTGCAAAGACAAGGATGTTCTTAACTCCCTAACGTGCTATTCCGAGACCGATCCAACCAATGGTGCCTGCCAGGTAAAATTGTGGTGGTGGGATAGTACTTTCAATAATAATTCGAAAACTCTGACGCTGCGCTTTACTCACAGCAGTGGAAAGACCAAAGATTTACTGGTCACCTCTATTAAAGCTACGGGTAAATTTAGTTCCTGGATCACCGGCACCAGTGTGGGTTCCCAGGGATTCAGTACTTTTATTCCCGCCTCCGAGTTGAACAAACTATCTGATGCCGGTGTTTGGCGCGCTGAACTCAAGATGCAGGTGAAAGCTTGGGATGATTGCAGTGCATCTGCCTACGGCTGCCCAGGCATTTTCCGCGTTACCTGGAAGGCGAGTCTGGCTCTTAACGTGACGGATTATGGTAACCAACAGATTTACCTACCCGCTTTTCCGACTTCGGCACCGGTTATCAACCTGAATCTGAATACCCGGCCGGGAGTCGGCGCGGGTAAGAGCGTCAGCGGCAGTACTGGCCTGGATATGTGCCTCTACGATGGTAACGACTCGGCCAGTAACCGTATCAGCCTGCTGTTGCAGGACGAAGGGGACACGGCTCCCGATCGCATCAAGGGGCAGTTTTCACTGTATCGCCGTGGCGGTGATAAAGCCAAGGCGCGTGACCGGCTGGACTACCAGGTCAGCGTGATCAATCCCACCACCGGGGCAGTGCAAGAGATCGCTAACGGCAAAGAGGTCATCTGGAGCGATACCAATCGCCGCAATATCCAGCGGCCGGTGGTGTTACCTGGCGGCGGTGCCCCGGCACTTTGCGTGCCAGCCCCGCTGACCCTGACAACGCCAGCCTTCTCAATGGCGGATAAAACGGCGGGGGATTACACCGGCAAGTTGCGCATTATTTACACACCAACCACCCAGACGGCCCCATAATCTGGGAATTTCACGACCCACTTCAGGTAATCATCCCAGCCCCCTTTGTCGAGGGGGCTAACCTGCCCCGTTTGCCACTGATGACCGTTGAATTGTATAGTAGATCGCATAGCTGGCTGTTTTGGCTAATACTATCAGCATCAGCGAGGCAAGCCTTGCTGTACCACGCAAGTCACAATGGGTAACACGGCGGGTTGGGCTTACTATTGAAAATATTATTAAAAACAGATAGATGTAAAAAAATAGGGCACAACCCTCGTTTTATCGCTTTCAGCAAGAAAGTTGTTTAACGACAATATGAGAATACTCCTAAGCAACGACGACGGCGTTAGCGCCCCGGGTATCCAGATACTGGCGGCGGCGTTACGTGAATTCGCCGAAGTGCAGGTAGTGGCCCCCGATCGTAACCGCAGTGGTTCCTCCAATGCGCTGACGCTGGAGTCGCCGCTGCGTACTCTGACGTTGCCCAACGGCGATATTGCCGTGCAGCAGGGCACTCCGACGGACTGTGTCTACCTTGGCGTTAACGAACTGATGCTACCAGCACCGGAGATCGTGGTGTCCGGTATTAACGCTGGGCCAAACCTCGGTGATGACGTTATCTATTCCGGCACGGTGGCTGCCGCGATGGAAGGCCGCCATCTGGGGCTGCCCGCGTTGGCGGTGTCGCTCAATGGTCATCAGCATTATGAGACGGCGGCGGTAGTCACCTGCCGTATTTTGCGCGCGCTGCAACAAGAACCGCTTCGTACCGGTAAAATCCTGAATATCAATGTCCCTGATTTACCGTTGGCGGAAATTAAAGGGATACGCGTGACTCGCTGTGGCAGCCGGCATCCCGCCGATAAAGTGTTTAGCCAACCGGATCCGCGTGGCCAGATGCTGTATTGGATCGGGCCGCCGGGTGATAAATTCGATGCGGGCCCAGACACGGATTTTGCCGCCGTGGAGCAGGGCTACGTGTCGGTCACGCCTTTGCAGGTGGATTTGACCGCCTACGGGGCGCAAGATGTGCTATCAAAATGGTTAACCAAAGCAGAGGTTAGCGGGGAATGGTGAACAAACGCATACAAACGCTGCTGGCACAGCTACGCCAGCAGGGGATCAGGGACGAACGGCTGCTCAAGGCAATCGAGAACGTACCGCGTGAGCGTTTTGTTGATGAAGCATTAGCCCATAAAGCCTATGAGAACACGGCCCTGCCGATTGGTTCGGGGCAGACGATTTCTCAGCCTTATATGGTCGCGCGCATGACCGAGCTGCTGAACCTGCAGCCGAACTCACGCGTGCTGGAGATTGGCACCGGTTCGGGTTATCAGACCGCGATCCTGGCGCATATGGTGCAGCATGTCTGCTCTGTTGAACGCATCAAAGGGCTACAGTGGCAGGCCAAGCGTCGCCTCAAGCAGTTGGACCTGCATAATGTATCGACCCGCCATGGCGACGGTTGGCAAGGCTGGGGCTCGCGTGGACCATTTGATGCGATCATCGTGACGGCCGCGCCGCCGGAGATCCCGCAGGCGTTGATGCAGCAGTTGGACGACGGTGGCATTTTAGTGTTGCCGGTGGGCGAACAGGCTCAGGTACTGCAATGCATTCAGCGGCGGGGCGGTGAGTTTTCCATCGATACCGTTGAGGCGGTGCGATTCGTTCCCTTGGTGAAGGGTGAACTGGCTTAGCCGATCGGTCATCAAGGTGGATAACAGACTTGTAGGGGCGCTGCATGCTGAGCCCGTCTACCATGGTCATCAAGCTGAATAATATTAATTTTCAATAGAATTGTTCCAGTATGCAGTTGTCTTATGGCGTGATCGTGCCAATGTGGCTAGCATTGGCGCCACGGTTTTTTAGCTCCCTGGTGGGTGATCTTCTGGTTTTCAGGGATCGGCCAGGGAAACCTTATGCTGTAGAACGATAAAGCTCGGCTACGATGTATAAGGTATTTTTTGATATTGCTGTCATGGGGGAAGCATGAGCACGGGAAGCCCAATGAGTTCTTTACGCCGAGTTGCGGTGTGTACGATGTTAAGTGTGTGGTTAGTTGGCTGTTCGGATAAAAATTCTACCTCAGCACCTATCAGCAGCGTCGGCGGTGGTGGAGCTGCCGCATCGGCTAACGCCGGTGGTGGTAACGCATCACAGCAGGGGCGTATTGTTTACAACCGTAGCTATAACTCGATCCCTAAAGGGAGCTACAACGGTGGTAGCAGCTATACCGTTAAACGTGGCGACACGCTGTTCTATATTGCCTGGATCACCGGCAACGATTTCCGCGATCTGGCCCAACGCAACAATATTCCGCAGCCATACAGCCTGGAAGTCGGCCAAACCCTGCAACTGGGGAGTGGTTCTGCCAACGGCGGCGGTGGGATGTTAGCGGGTGGTAATGGTACGGTGTCAAAACCGCCTTCTACCACTCAGATACAAACTGTAACGGTTGATTCTCAATCAACGAACGCGTATTCTGATAACTCGAGTAAACAGAATGTAGGTAAAATGTTACCTACATCAGGAGTCGTTGTGGCAGGCTCAGCCGCAGCTCCTGTTACCGCACCAGCCGCTACGCCACCGGCGAGCAGCACCGCCAGCAACAGCGCCCCAGTTAGCACCTGGAAATGGCCAACTGACGGTAAGATCATCGATAACTTCTCCTCATCGGAAGGTGGGAACAAAGGCATCGATATCTCTGGTTCCCGTGGGCAGCCGATTGTCGCTACCGCCGATGGCCGTGTAGTGTATGCAGGCAACGCTTTACGGGGTTACGGTAATCTAATCATCATCAAACACAACGATGATTACTTGAGTGCCTACGCCCATAACGACACCATGCTGGTCCGGGAACAACAAGAAGTTAAGGCGGGGCAGAAAATAGCAACGATGGGAAGCACCGGAACCAGTTCAGTACGTTTGCATTTCGAGATTCGTTACAAGGGGAAATCCGTAAACCCGCTGCGTTATCTTCCGCAGCGATAGATTGGGCAGAATGCGCTGTATTCTGCTCGCGGTATCACGGGTAGGAGCCGCTTTATGAGCCAAAATACGCTGAAAGTTAACGAGTTACATGACGATGCAGATTTCGATGAGAACGCCATGGAGGCTGAGTCATTCGATGAAAAAGCGCAGGTAGAAGAAGAGACCAGCGAGAATGACTTGGCGGAAGACGAGCTGTTGTCTCAAGGTGTTACCCAACGCGTATTGGATGCCACGCAGCTCTATCTGGGCGAAATCGGTTACTCCCCTCTGCTGACCGCAGAGGAAGAAGTTTATTTTGCGCGGCGTGCACTGCGCGGAGACGTGCCGTCCCGCCGCCGCATGATAGAAAGTAACCTGAGGCTGGTAGTGAAAATTGCCCGTCGTTATAGCAATCGCGGCCTGGCGCTGCTGGACCTGATCGAAGAGGGTAACCTTGGTCTGATCCGTGCGGTGGAAAAGTTTGACCCAGAGCGCGGTTTCCGTTTTTCCACCTATGCGACCTGGTGGATCCGCCAGACGATTGAACGGGCGATCATGAATCAAACCCGGACTATCCGTTTGCCGATCCATATCGTCAAAGAGCTGAATGTTTACTTGCGCACCGCGCGCGAGCTTTCTCACAAACTGGACCATGAACCCAGCGCTGAAGAGATTGCGGAGCAACTCGACAAACCGGTTGATGACGTCAGCCGTATGCTGCGCCTGAACGAACGTATCACGTCTGTTGATACGCCGTTAGGTGGGGATTCAGAGAAAGCCCTGTTGGACATTTTGACCGACGAGAAAGACAACGGGCCTGAAGACACCACGCAAGACGATGATATGAAACAGAGCATCGTTAAATGGCTGTTCGAATTGAACGCCAAACAGCGTGAAGTGTTGGCTCGCCGTTTCGGCCTGTTAGGCTATGAAGCGGCTACGCTGGAAGATGTTGGCCGTGAGATTGGCCTGACACGTGAGCGTGTTCGTCAGATCCAGGTTGAAGGCTTACGCCGCCTGCGTGAAATTCTGCAAATGCAGGGCCTGAGTATTGAGGCACTGTTCCGCGAATAAACGCGTTATAGCCATAAAATAAGAACGGTGAGCGTTGATGACGCTCACCGTTTTTTTGTGCCTGCGATTTGCTGTGATTGACGGCAATTTACTCTTGTTTAGGGTATAACGTCGTCGATATTTGCCCCTCACCCCAACCCTCTCCCACAGGGAGAGGGAGCCAGTACGGCGCTGTGGTTAGGTTTTAGATGCGGTCTGTGCCACCGTCTGGATAATCAATGGTCAGCCAGCGATCGCTGCTCCCGCTCACCCCGACCCGCTCCCAAAAAGGAGAGGGAGCCAGTACGGCGTTGTGGTTAGGTTTTAGATGCGGTCTGTGCCACCGTCTGGATAATCAATGGTCAGCCAGCGATCGCTGCTCCCGCTCACCCCGACCCGCTCCCAAAAAGGAGAGGGAGCCAGTACGGCGCTGTGGTTAGGTTTTAGATGCGGTCTGTGCCACCTCTGGATAATCAATGGTCAGCCAGCGATCGCTGCTCCCGCTTACCCCGACCCGCTCCCAAAAAGGAGAGGGGGTCAGTTCAGTGTTATGGTCAGGTACTGCGATCTGTTTCCCGAGACAAAAGGGAGCTGATTCAGAGCCATGGTCAGGTAGGTTTCTGCAACTGATAGCGAACTCGGACGGTCCCCTCTCCCTGTGGGCTGTCTCTTGATCAGATCTCCTGATCAAGAGACTTCGCCAGTTTATACCCTTCGACGATGTCCTGAAGCTTGAACCATGCCTCCCACATCACCACCCATCCCGCTCGTCCCGTTCGTTTACTGTCATACCAACGCCCCAGCTTTGCCAGATTCAGGTACGCCCACTTCAGGCTCGGTGGCGTCTTTGGCAAGGTTTTACCTTCCTGTTTCACCCACAGCAGCTTCCATTCTAGTGGACTCAGTACCCGTTCACAGCTTTCATTGAGCGTTTCTTCACTCAACCCGCCCTGGCGTAAGGCCAACACACGTACCGCTATAAAGCTCAGGATCACGATCATTCGCTCCAGATTATCTCGCGTTTGCATCCGCAACTGTTCCACCTGCGTTCCACCGCTTTTCCAGGCTTTATGGTATTCCTCTATCAACCAGCGACGCTCGTAGTAGCTGATAATGACCCGAGCCTCTTCTGCTGAAGTAACTTTTTCTGATGTCAGAAGATGCCAGCATGCTCCCTCTTCAGCTTCTTCACGACAGCAGATATATGTCAGCGGGACACTGTTCTCTTCTGACGTACTCCCCGGCATTTTGAGTTCGACCGAGCTATAGCGGATACTCATTTGTGCCTCACGCGCAGCACGCCCGCCTTTCTGAACCACATTTAGTAGATAACTGCCTGCTTCTGTTAGTGTTTCTGGCAACTCCAACAGTTTTTTATCCTGTCCACTCAGCAACCGGTTCTGAGCCGCCCTAACGACGAAGCGCTGTCTATTTTTCGTTTTATAATCAAGGTAATGCCAGATGTCCGCTTCTCGATCACAGACGGAGATAACTTTTGCTTGTGTGTCACCGAGCCGCTGTGCCGTCCGTTCAGATGCCTGTTGCCATTTGTAACTCTCTTTTTCTTCATAAGGCACGTGTTTACGTTGGTGTTTTTTACCGTATTCATTAGCCTCACGACTCCAACGATGTTGGTCGATAAGTCCCAGGAACTGTGCGGCATCGGGAGCATAAAGCAGGACGGAGTGAGCGAGTAGACCATGAGTATTCTTGCTGGTTGTGGTGTTCCCCAACTCGTCATACGCGGTGGTATGGGCGAAGTTAATAGAGGTCGTATCTTCCAGTGCAAGGAGCAGCGTGTGTGTATGAGCAGCGTTTGCCGTCGCATTGAAGCCCGCCTCGGCAATGGCGTCGGGTGAGACATTGGGGTTGCGGATCAGACGATAAGCCCCTTCAACTTCAGCGGCGGTTTGGGATGATTTCACAATAGAAAGTCCTGTTTTTTTAGCCAACGAGGCAGTGAATTTGACGAGACGCTGAGTTCGCCGATAGTCGCCAAGTTGAGCGAGACCAAAAGTCTCGTTAGCCCATGAATAGCAATCAGAAAGCACCATACTAAAAACCGAAGAAGAGGAGAATATAAAGAGAGATCAACAGACGGGGAGAAAGTTCAAAAACTCCCCGGCGTTTGCGCCGGGGAAATGTGTATAAGAGACAGCCCTGTGGGAGAGGGTTAGGGTGAGGGGTCACATGCCCAAATCAATGGAACAGCCTCACACCAGGCTTTTCAGCCGGTAGATCCACTCCAACGCCTGGCGTGGCGAAAGAGAATCCGGATCCAATGTCTCCAACGCTTCCACCGCCGGTGAAACCTCTTCGTTCAACAGCGTCATCTGGGTCGCATCCACCGTACCTGCTGCCGTCTGGCTGGAGAGACTCTCCAACTCACGTAACTTCTGGCGCGCACGCTTGATCACATCACGCGGCACACCTGCCAACGCCGCCACCGCCAAGCCGTAGCTCTTACTGGCAGCGCCATCTTGTACGCTATGCATAAAGGCAATGGTATCGCCGTGCTCCAGCGCATCCAGATGCACGTTCACCACGCCCTCTATTTTCTCCGGCAAGGTGGTCAGCTCAAAGTAATGGGTGGCAAACAGCGTCATAGCCTTGATGCGGCTGGCCAGGTTTTCTGCACAGGCCCAGGCTAAGGAAAGCCCGTCGTAGGTGGAGGTGCCACGGCCAATCTCATCCATCAGTACCAGGCTGTTTTCCGTGGCGTTATGCAGGATATTGGCGGTCTCGGTCATTTCCACCATAAAGGTTGAGCGGCCAGAAGCCAGATCGTCTGCCGCGCCCACGCGGGTAAAGATACGATCCACCGGCCCGATGGTGGCTTTTGCCGCCGGTACATAGCTGCCGATATGCGCCAGCAACACAATCAGTGCCGTTTGCCGCATATAGGTACTTTTACCGCCCATATTCGGGCCGGTAATGATCAGCATACGGCGCTGTGGTGAAAGGGAAACCGGGTTGGCAATAAAGGGTTCGCTCAGCACCTGTTCCACCACCGGGTGGCGGCCATCGACTAT
The DNA here is from genome assembly GCF_003668775.1 of Serratia sp. 3ACOL1. Taxonomy (NCBI): domain Bacteria; kingdom Pseudomonadati; phylum Pseudomonadota; class Gammaproteobacteria; order Enterobacterales; family Yersiniaceae; genus Serratia; species Serratia sp. 3ACOL1. The sequence continues at coordinate 5,539,575 of NZ_CP033055.1, forward strand.
GCGAATGCCGGGCTGCTCACTGATGGTCGGACAGGCGTAGTTCAGCGTTTCGGCACGTTCTGCCAGGTTGGCTAACACATCCAGCTCGGCCAAGGCTCCGGCGCTCTGTTGCAGTTGCTCGAGATGCGGCAGCAGCAGATCGAACAGCTCGTCATACAGCCCTTTCTCGATCGCCAAGGCTTTCCCTTTTGAGGTAAGCACCTTGTCTTCATACTCTTTCAGCTCGGGAATGATGTAGCGTTCCGCATTCTTCAGCGTTTGGCGGCGCACATAGTGGATCGGCACCAGATGGCTTTGGCCACGGCTGACCTGAATGTAGTAACCATGCACACCGTTGAAACCCACTTTTAGCGTATCCAGACCCAGCTTCTCGCGCTCGCGGATTTCCAGACGATCCAGATAGTCGGTGGCACCGTCGGCCAGCGCCCGCCATTCATCCAGCTCTTCGTTATAACCCGGGGCAATCACGCCACCATCACGGACCAGCACCGGTGGGGATTCCACAATGGCGCGCTCCAGCAGTGCCTGTAGCTCGTCAAATTGACCGACCCGTGACAACAGCTTTTGCATCTGTGGTGCATCAGCGTTTTCCAGCAGGGCGCGGATATCCGGCAACTGTTGGAAGGCGTGGCGCATGCGGGCCAGATCCCGTGGGCGAGCCGTGCGCAGTGCCAAACGGGCAAGAATACGCTCCAGATCGCCAACTTGACGCAGGGGTTGCTGCAAATCACAGCTCAATGGCTGCAATGCGGCGATGGCCTGCTGGCGGTTGTTCAGCACCTGAACGTCGCGGGTGGGCATATGCAGCCAGCGTTTGAGCATGCGGCTACCCATGGGGGTAACGGTACGATCAAGGATGGCTGCCAGGGTATTTTCACTGCCGCCGGACAGGTTCTGGGTGATTTCCAGGTTACGGCGAGTGGCCGCATCCATAATGATGCCGTCTTGCTGGCGCTCCATGGTGAGGCCACGGATATGCGGCAGTGAGGTGCGCTGGGTATCTTTAACATATTGCAGTAGACAGCCCGCTGCGCGCAGCGCCTGATGGGCCTGCTCGACGCCAAAGCCGGTCAGATCGCGGGTGCCGAACTGCAGATTCAACTGCTGGCGTGCGGTGTCCAGCTCAAATTCCCACAGTGGGCGGCGGCGCAGGCCGTGGCGCTGTTCGATCAGCGCCATTTGCTCGAAGTTTTCCGGGTAAAGCAGCTCTGCCGGATTGGTACGTTGCAGCTCTGCCGCCATGGTTTCAAGATCTTCTGGCTGGGCAACGCGGAAGCGGCCGGAGCTGAGATCCAATGTGGCATAGCCAAAGCCGCGGCCATCCTGCCAGATGGCGGCCAGCAGGTTGTCCTGGCGCTCTTGCAGCAGGGCTTCGTCGGTGATGGTGCCAGGGGTAACGATGCGCACCACTTTACGCTCTACCGGGCCTTTACTGGTGGCAGGGTCGCCAATCTGTTCACAGATCGCGGCCGATTCCCCAAGCTGTACCAGCTTGGCTAGATAGTTCTCCACCGCATGGTGGGGGACACCTGCCATTGGGATGGGTTCACCCGCGGAGGCACCGCGTTTGGTCAGCGAGATATCCAGCAACTGAGAGGCACGTTTGGCATCGTCATAGAACAGCTCGTAGAAATCCCCCATTCGATAGAACAGCAAGATCTCCGGATGCTGCGCCTTAAGGCGCAGGTATTGCTGCATCATAGGGGTATGCGAATCGAGTTTTTCGGTGCTAGTCATAACGTTACCGTTTCCAATCCATTGAATTTAAAGTTGATTGTGATATTCGTTGTCGTCATTGGGTATCACGTCGCCTCATTAAAAAACCGCCAAAACGTTCAGGATGAGCAACAGCAAGCGCTGCTCAAATAAATCAATCGGTTGGTCAAGAGATCGAGCATATATGACAGGCAAACAGGCTGGCAAACCTTTGTCGTTCAAAGCCTGCACAATGACCAAATCAACAGACAAAAACCAGGCTGAACCCAGCAAGATCCGACGTTTGCGTGCCGCAGGCATTAGGACCTCATTCGGTCGTTATACTAGCCTAGCCGGCAATAGGCTGTCACAGCTAAAAATTGGAAGCACTACGCAAACTAGATATTTAATGGTGACTAAGCTTGCCCTAGCGCAAGCAAATCAGAAGTGAAGGGAGCTATCCTCAATTAAACGTCACCAGCATTTCAGCGGCGGCGCTAACATTACCGAGCGGCAGATCTTTGCCCCCCGAACACAGCCGCCAGGTCACTTGATGGGTGATGTTCAGGCTGGTTTGCGCCTTGGTGATACGGCCGATTTTTAGCTGGCTATTATCGAACGGTAGCCCGCTGGTGGCACTGCAGCTTCCACTGCCGGTCACGCCGTTATCAATCTCACCGGTGATATAGCCGCCGCCCTCGCGCAGGGCCAAACGGGTTGCGGCTGATTGATACAGGCCGGTCAACGGCCGGAACTGAAGGTTGATATTGGCATCGATCAGGTCAGAGGATTGTCCACAACTGGTGATGAGTGGATAGGATTGCACGGCCAGCTCGGCCCCGGCCTGCGGGTCCTTCATCACGTTGCCAAAGGCGATTGAAATGGGGGTATTGACCGCACACTCGAGCGTGGATATGCGCAGCTTGATATCGGACGGGAGGATTGAAGCTCTTCTATCCCCAGACGCTACCTCTGAGAAACTGGCAGCATACATCTCCGGTAAGGTTATTTCGGCAGCCTTCTGTTGACCATCGGCAACCAGCACCCAGGTACCCGATATTACGGCAGCACGAGTCGTGGAAGGGGAATAAAAATATTCCTGAGAAGTCATTGCTGGCGGCAGGCACCAGCTATAAGCCTCAGGTGAGGTTACTTGAGTTCCGTTGCTGCTTACCCCTTTGGTTTCTGGCAGCCCCAGCGTACCGGATAGCAAAACGAAGCTGCCCATAAAGGTGTAATAGCCTACCTTACCGCTGGCTCTGGGTATGAGCCCCACGCCCGGTGCTATCTCTAGGGCTGGATAACCCGCAATGACCTTCAGAAAACCAGTCCCTTGGCAACTGCCCTTACTTGAAGAAACAGCCAATAGCCCGTGTTTGACATTAAGGCGTGCATGCTCCATAGAGCCACTTAAGCTTGCCGTAAACGGCAGACCTTCCCACAAAATCCCCGTCCCTTTACCAATGATAATGGTTTTTGCCAGAACGGCTGGTGGGGTCAGGCTCAATAACAGCGCCAGCAGGCCGAGTGCGCAGCAGCGGTGGCAATATAGAGTAGGCTTTGGCGTACTGGCGCTGTTTTTCACTTTATTGTCCTAGCTATGCTAATTAAACGTCACCAGCATTTCGGCGGCGGCACTAACGTCACCGAGTGGCAGATCTTTGCCCCCCGAACACAGCCGCCAGGTCACCTGATGGGTGATGTTCAGGCTGGTTTGCGCCTTGGTGATACTGCCGATTTTTAGCTGGCTATTATCGAACGGCAGCCCGCTGGTGGCGCTGCAGCTTCCACTGCCGGTCACACTGTTATTAATCTCACCGGTGATATAGCCGCCGCCCTCGCGCAGGGCCAAACGGGTAGGGGCTGATTGATACAGGCCGGTTAACGGCCGGAACTGCAGGTTGATATTGGCATCGATCTGGTCAGAGGGCTGCCCGCAGTGGGTCGTCAGTGGATAGGATTTCACGCCCAGTTCGGCCCCGGCCTGCAGGTTTTTCATCACCTTGCCAAAGGTGATTGCCGTGGGGGTATTGACCGTACACTCGAGCGTGGATATGCGCAGCGTGATATTGGATGGGAGGATTGAGGCCGATCTATCCCCAGACGCGACCTCTGAGAAACTGCCGGCATACATCGCCGGGACGGCTATTTCACCAGACTGCTGCTGACCATCGGCAACCAGTACCCAGTTGCCTGATATCGTGGCTGTACGCATACGGTTAGTGGCATAGTAGTAATTTTCGAATATCAAGTCTGGCGGCAGGCACCAGCTATAAGAAGGAGGCGCGGTCACTTTAGCTCCATCGCTGGTCTCCCCTTTGGTTTCTGGTAGCCCCAGCGTACCGGATAGCGACGAAGGCGTTCCGGCATTAAACCTGTAATAGCTTGCATGACCGGTGGCTCTGGGGAGGAGCCCCACGTTTGACGTTAGCTTTACTGCCGGATAACCCGCAATGGTCGTCAGAGCTTGCGTTTTTTGGCAGACACCCTTCTCTGAAGAGACCGCCACTAGCCCATACTCGGACCTAAGCCTTGAGTCATCCAAACTGCCACTTAAGGTGACATTAAACGGCAGGCCTTCCCACAAAATGCCTTTACCTTTGCCAATAGTAATGGTTTCCGCCAGTGCGGCTGGTTGGCCCAGGCAGGCTAACAGCAGTATGCAGGGGGCTTGGTGGCGGCGGTTTAGCCTATGTCTTGGCACACTGGCGGTATCTTTCACTGTCACTTGTCCTTGTGGATTGGTTTGCGCATGGTTATCGGCCCGTTTCACAACGTGCCGTCAGTTGGCGGATCGGGTTGCTGGCCGAAGGGGCGGCAATACCGCTCAGATTGAAGCTGGCACGGCACTGCTGATGGTTACCATGCCCCCATTTCGCCGTGAGTGTGCCCTGTTCCGGTAACCCGCTCAGATACACCTGGCCCGCATCACCCACGATGCCGGTATTGCTTTTGCCTGCCGGCGTGTCCGCCACCGTCACTACGGTGCCAAATGGCACGCTGGTTTCCCCCTGCTGCAGCGTCACCAGTGCCTGGTAACCCACACGGGTGTCAAATCTCGCCATGACGACGGCCCCTTTGGTTGGGGAGACGTTAAGGCTTGATTGCGCCATATCTACATCCTCCGGCAGGGTAGTGGGGTTCAGGCTGATGCTGTTGTTCTGGTAGTTCGCCAGATACGGCACCAGCGCGTAACCGCGGCTGTCGGTGCGGATGTTGCCGTTGAGCACCTCAACGCCGCCAGCACCTGGCGCGCTGACCACCGCCACCGAATTGCCGAGCATGGACCCTAGCGTCACGCCTTCCGGGTGCAGCAGCAGGCTGCCGTTGCCGCTGAGGTTGAGTGAGCGGAACTGGTTGCTGTAGCTGTAGCCCAGATTGGCCTGGCCTTTACTACCCCGATAGCCCATATTCAAGTTGCTGTTATCACTACCATTATCGTTCGACCAGCCCTGCATCAGGTTGTAGGAGAGGCGATCGTCCATCGCGTTGCCACTGATGCCCGCCTGTTGTTGTACCTGGCCTTGATTGTTATGGGTTACCTGGTAGCTGGCATAGCTTTGGTTATTGGTAACCGCACTGCTAAACAGACTGACGGGGATCTGCACCGTCATCGACAGCTGGCGGTTTTCCGGCCAACTGCCGTCACCCTTGATGCGGTCAATACTGTAGGCCATGCCGTAGCTCACACCGTGATAACTGCCGTTGTAACCAACGGAAACGGTGTTGTTCACCTGGCTATTCCCCCAGTAATCGTTGCGTGAGGCCGATAGGTAAATGGCTCCCCAAGAATCCAACTGTTGGCTGATACGCAGCTGGAAATTGGAGCGTTGGCGTGTCAACGCCCAGGGAGTTTGCCCAGCGTTGAGTTCAAAACCCAGGTTGTTAAAGTCGGAGAAGGTGTAATAGTTGCGGGTGGAGTAGCGGTAGGCCGCGAGATCTACCGAGGTCCCGGTGCTGAGCAGGCTTTTGGCATAGCGCAACCGATATGAAGCCCCTTGTTGGCGTTCGTTTTGCCCCGCTAACCGGGCATCCGAACTGGTGACGTCTGCCGATATGGCGCCAAAGTCACCCAACGACAGGCCAGAACCTGCTACCAGAGAGTGATAATCTGTGGCAACCAGCGCACCGCCGTAGAGGGTGACGTTATACGGTAGGCCATACATGAATGTGCCAAGCCCGAAGGTCGCTTCCCGGGAGCTCTTGGTGATACCCCCGTTATAGCGCCCGCTGGTGAGCTCATACTTGAGTGCGCCAGGGCGTTGCATCACCGGCAATGACGAGAAAGCCAGGGTTTGGCTGCGTACCGAGCCGTCTGCTTCGGTGATGGTCACCGTCAGATCGCCACCTTGGCTGCTCTGGTAGAGATCGTTGATACGAAACGGGCCCGGAGCCACATAAGTTTGATACACAATGTTGCCGTTCTGGCTGACCGTCACCCGTGCGTTGCTTTGGGCAATGCCGGCAATCACAGGAGCAAAGCCGCGCAGGCTATTAGGCAGCATATCTTCGCTGGAATTCAGTTTGATGCCCCGGAAGGGAATGCTGTCGAACACATCATTTCCGCTGCTGCTTTCACCCGCCAGGATCTCGGCGTGCCACGCACGGATATCGTGTTGTAAATAGGTATCGGAGAATTGGCTGCGCTGATAACGGCTTGAGGAACTTCCCCCACGGCTTTCACTATAGGTATAGGTCATGGTGCTGCGCAGGCGCCACCCCTGGTAGTTCACCCCGCCCAGCAGGTTGGCGAACATATTGCTCTGCTCGCTTTTGCCCATGCCGTGCTGTGCGCTTTGCCAGTTACGGCTGCCGTTGAGGCTATAATTCATCAACAATGCAGGGACACCCTCGTCCCATTGTTCGGGATCGACGTAGTCCCGGGCATGTTGCTGCATGGCGACCTGGGGAATACTGATGTCCAGACGTAATTGGGCCAAATCGAAGCGTAACTGCGATTCAGGAATGAGCTTCTCCAAGTTGGCGATGGGAGCCTCAGGCGACAAGCCGCTAAAGCTGGGCAGTGCCTCAGTATTCACGCCAAGCCCGTGGAGGAATGCCGGGGTCAGTTGCGGTAGCACCTGGCCCTGCGCATCTTTTTTGAACACCAGACTGTGTTGCCCCTGTTCCGACTGGTTCACCCACAGCGTCACCAGATAGCGCCCTTCAGGGGTCTGGCCGGAGGATTCAAACACGGTCAGATCGGTGGTGGCCAACGGGGTGCCCCCCAGCGCCAACAGGCCCGGATCGAAATAGTCTCGGCCCCAGGCGGGTAAGGCACCGGCCAGCAGCAGGGCTCCGGCCAAAGAAGGTGAAAGACCTGGTGTGCCAGGCCTGTTTTTTATTGATGTTCTATCCATGATTTTAGCGCGTCCTTAAACATCCAATGGGGGCAAGTCCTGCTGACAAACGGGAGTATTCCAACCATCCTCATCAATAAGTTGCCACTCGACATGGCTGCTGGTCCCGGTAGGGGCGGGATAGCGTTGTTGTCCTTTCGGCGGCACCATCAAACGTAACGCGGGTTTATCCAGCGCGACGCGGTCCGATTTCAGCCGCGAAAAGGTGAGCCAATAGGGAGTCGGATTATCGGCAATCAACTCGTTGCCCGAGCGGTGGAAACGCAGTTGGCAGGCCACGTCGGCCACGGCGCGTTTAGCCAATCCCTTAGGGCGGTAGAACAATTTCATATTGCTGACTACCGTCACCGCCATCTGGCCTACCGGCTGTGGTTGAACGTTTTGCGCCTGCGCGGGGATCGCTTTCATGGAGATAAAAAATACCGACTCGCGATCTGTCGGCAAGGGTTCTCCATTGCGCCGGATACGCAGTGTCAGTTCACTCTTGGCCTCTAAGCGCGCCAGCGGTGGCGTGACAATAAACGGCATTTTCGCTTGCTCGCCCTCGCTCAAATCGACATCGCCGGTCTGGTTATCGACCGGGCGCACCCGGGACTGCATCAGATAGGCGTCTGCGCTTTTGTTGTCTACCACCAAACTGACGCCTTGCTTGGCGCTTTCGGGGTAAATCACCCGCAGAACATAAAATGAGATCCCTGTGGAGTCGGGCTCTGCCGCCTGGGGAGCGGTCAAAAAAGACAGGCTGCACAGCAGCAATATCGCTTGGCCAAGGTGTTTCATGCGGGTGGGTCCTTTGGTGATGGCAGGGCCTGCTGGCATGGCGCAGATAAGCCGCCGAAGTCGGTAATGGTTTGCCAAACGGCTTGCCTGGCCGACGGGTTGCCGGGATACGTCTGTGCGCTCATCGGGGCAATCATCGCCGACTGGGTATCGAGATCGATAAGCTGGCCATCGAACTTCAGTGAAGCAAACGTGAGAAAATAGGGGGTTGGATTGTCAATGCGCACCCCTGCTGCCGTAGGCGTCAATCGCAGCTGGCAACTGGCGTCCTTCGGGGCGATTTTGAGGCCCTCAGGGCGGTAATACAGTTTGATGGCAAAGCGAAACCCCATCGATAAGTGCGCCTCTGCCAGTGCCGCCTGTTTCTGTGCGGGGATCGCTAATACCGAAAGGTAAAACAGCGATTCCCGATCCGTGGGCAATGCCTGATCCTGCTTGAGGATGCGCAGTAATTGCTTGCGCTCAGGGCCGAGCTGAAACAGCGGCGGTGTGACGATAAACGGCGTTGGGGCTTGGTCGTCAAGCGCGCGTTGGATACGGCTTTGGATCAGAAAATTTTGTGTGCCGCTATTATTCACCGTGACAGTTTGTGCCCTGTCCGCAGCGGAAAACACCACCCGGGTCTGGTTTAAACTGATACCGCCGTCGGCTATTGCCATTGGCCCGGTAAAGAGCAACAGCAGCAGTGCGATAGATGAATAGCAGGCAGATGGCATGGCAACCTCAGCGGTAGATAAATGTGAAGGTGATACGGGCGATGACCTTACCCGGTTTCACCGTCGCGCAGCCGGTACTGCCACCGCAGCTGACGCCAGCAAAAAAGGGCAGGTCTTTACCGACCGGTATCTGCCCTATGGCCGACAAGGGATAAGTGTCGGTAGGTTTGACCTCGGTACTGTTGTAATTGGGCATGTTGGCACTTTGTACCAACATAACTCCGCTCCCACCGGCACTGGAGTCGCTGCTGCGAAACAGCCATTTACCATTCTGGGTCATGCCCTCACCGCTGACCGTAATCATCGGCTGTAGGCCAGCAGTGGCGACACCGTCACAGTTGCCAACCTTGAGGGTAAACGGCTGTGAGTTGATCAGGGCACCGCTACGCAAGCGTGCCTGCGACATCTCGTCCAGCGGCAGTACGCTTTTATCCAGGCTTAGGGAACAGGTGCCTGGCATGATTGTTGCGGAAAAGTTCAGCGTCACGGCGGGGGCCGTGCTGCTGGTTAATCCGGCAACCATAGCGAGTAAGAAGAGGGATACCTTCTTAAGGCAGAGCCTGTTTAAACGCATCAACGCCTCCCTGATCGTTAATGGTTTGCCAGTCAATAGCCCCACTTTTAGCCGTGGTGGGATAGATATGGGAACCGAATGGCGCAATCATCAGCGCAGCTGGTGTGTCTAACTTAAGCCGTTGCCCGGCAAAGGTCAGGCTGGCCAGGCTGACAAAATAGGGGGAGGGGTTACTGACCTGTAGCCCGTTATTGACGTAGGTGAAGCGCAGGTTTTTCTGTGCTGAACCCGAATCTGATGCTAGCTCTTTAGGGCGATAAAACAGCTTGATGATGTTGCCGACGCCAAATTGGGCGGTAGCACTCACGTTGGCGCTCTGTTGGCTGGCGGTCGGCTCGGTTGCGGCTGGGATCGCCATGGCCTGGAAATAGAATACCGACTCGCGATCTTTGGGCAATGATGCGTCATTACCGGTAATACGGACCTGACTCTCGCTCTTGGCTTCCAGCCGAAAAACCGGTGGTGTTACCGTAAATGGGGCTGCATCACGATTATTTGGGTTCAGGCTTACCGCGGCCTGTACCAGATAAGGCAAAGCGGGCTGGGTATTGCGTAGCGTGACGGCAATGCTGCCTGCCCCTTGTGGGTAGATAAGTCGGGTGGCATTAATGCCAAATCCATCTGCCAATACGGCGGGTGAACTGCACAGCAACGCCATTACGACGGGAAAAAATAGCGTTAAGCGCGTCATTTATTGCCCCTTGGTATGAAAAAAATGGCAGGCAGCCGAAGCCACCTGCCCAGAGGTAAATCAGTTATAGGAGAAAGCGAACAGGATCGGTGCCTTGACGGCGCCAATGTTGGTTTTGTCCGCGCTGGTGGAGGCCAGGCCCACCTGCAGGCTCAGCGTTTTGGCATTAAAATCGCCAGCTGCTGGCGTTGCGCCTGCGGTAGCGACCAGGAGTTTGTCGCCGGCCTTGATATAGACGTTTGGCTTGCTAACTTCGCTCAGCATGATGCCGGTATTGGTGCCGGTGGAGTTGAAGACATTTGAGTTGGCAGCCAGCGTTTGGCCGGTGACTACCAGGTTGGCCGTATCGGCAGCCGCAACGGGGGCTTCACAGTTGTTCAGGCCCACGGTGAACTGTTTCTGGCTGGCAGTGATAGGGGTCAAAACTCCGGTAAATTGCTTTGGTGAAAAGTTACCCAGATCCAGGCTGTTGGTAGACAGTGAAATGTCACAGGTGGCAGCAACTACGTTGGCCGTTACGGTTAATTGGGTGTTAGTTGCCGCCTGGGCGTTACCCGCTACGGCCAATAAAACCAATGCAGCCGGAGCCAGAGTGAAGATAGATTTACGCATGAGTGCTATTCCTTTAGATTGAGATGGCTTATTAAAAACGAGTTGATGCTTGCTAGACTTACAGTTATCTCTGCTCAGAAATAACTGGATGTATATCGATTAACGGGTTTTTTATTCATTTACTACGCTAGGTAGGAGGTATTTACTTCCGAGGGTGTCTCCCTCTGTATTTCGCTTTTAATAATTTCAAAATACGTCATGGTTGTCAAAATGTAAGGGTGGTGCATGGTTTAAATTTAATGCATTGATTTATATGGTTTATTATGTAATTTATGGATTTTTTATGTGAAAATATTAGTTTTTAATTTTGCTACTTTATGTTTGCATGGGTTTTTATTCTAATATTAATATTTACTTGGTTTTTATGTCTTTTTTTGGGGTGTTTTTTTATGGGGTAGGTGAGGGAAAGGCATTTGTAAGCTATAGATAATAAAAAATTATGGAAATTATCTAAATTAAGTGGGGTGTAGACCTATTTAATTATATTGCGGATTGATAGTCTAAAAAATAATTATGTCGCTATTACGTTCATAGAATAAAAAAAGTGGTTTTGCGTTCACCTGGGGGGGGCAACTCTCGGCGATCCTAAGTCTGGATGAGCAGCTCGAGACTCTTGCGGAATCAGATCAAAGACAGGCCTACCAGATGAGAGGAGTCACGCAGTTCCATCCACCGGTACAACTCCTGGTTAGTCTTGATGCACAGTTTGCGCATGGCATTGCGTGACAGTCTTGTCCTTGATGCCCTGCTGTGTCATGCCCGCCCATCCCTATGGCCAGATACTTCAGCGCTTCAATTGCCAAAAAATCAAAGCGTAAAAATACGCATTGATTGGGTTAGACATTCTGATTGAAAATTAATTTGCTGGGTTGTATTGAATGTCTTGCTTTATTGTATTGCCGTTCATAACGGATTTAAATGGGAGTTTTCTCTTTGTTTTTTCTTTTTGTCTTATAATTAGTTGCATGCTTGAATAAATCCATCCATAAGCGATTATAAAATATGGGGAATGTTTGTCATGATGTTTAATGGCTATTTTAAACAATAAAATTGATTGACGATAATAATTTTATAAGAATATACTGATAAGGCTGGGTGTAAAAGAATGTCATGACTTTATCCAGGTGATGAGAGAGTTGTTTACATAAATAAAAGAGCCAGGAATTAATTTTGGTTTGCTCTACCTATGGTATTAGAACCTGGATATATATTAAAGACGATATTGGGTCGCCAGTCCTTGGTGCTCCTGAATGCTGCGCGTTCCAATATGGATGGATTATTTTTACCAGGAGGTAAGTATTCCAATGATTCTAATAGACTCAGACTATTCCTGCTCGTTAAGCAAAATAACCTTTAAATCACTCATCGATTCCTTAAGGTGTGAGCCAGCCCCTGCTTTGCATTATGGCGAGGGTTCAATCGCTTTTGTTGATGGGGATTCGGCTAATATCTATAGCGTCGTCAAGTCGGTTTACGAGTTACGCAAGAACAGCGAAGTTGTTTATATGGTCACGTTGCTGTCAAAAGATAAAGAGTGCTCCTCGGTGATCAGGCATTTATCTGATTACGTGGTGGATAAAAAAATCACCTATGACGATCTGCAACGGCTGATCAGCACCATGGTTACGGCAAAACCCAAGGCGTTAGCGGATAATGTTTTTGGCGATATCTGGGGGGACATTTTGAAGTCTTCTCAGAAAGAATATCTGGTGCTGAAGCTGTTGCTGGATGGCCACAGCCAATACCAAATAGCCAAAATGTTAAACTTATCGATAAAAACCATCAGCGGCTATAAGGTTAAGGCGATAAAAAGACATGGGGCAAGAAACTTCAACGAGCTCTACATGTTAAAGCTAAGCAATAATGCTTGATATCACCTAATAGACAGTATCCTTGGCGTTTAGGTTAAGCAATAGGGTGACATGTTGCTGAATTCCATCCCAGCCATGAGGATTTAAGTCCTGTAAGAATCATTAATAAACTTAAAAATTAGAATTTAAACCTATAAATAACGTAATTTCAGTTATAAATAACTGCGCGGTAACTTTTCCTGTAACTTAAGGCTCAGATTGATGTGGGGCGCCGTTTGCCGGGTTTAGGCCTGGCAGGCGCAACGTCAATCCTGAGCAGTAACGATAAGTTCAGCACCAGGTAGGCATCGGCAAAACCCTTAAGGGGTTTGGTCTCTGACGTCAGTTAACAATGAATAGGGTTATCTTGGATAGCCTTAGGCCTGGTGCTTCACCAAATTCAAGTATTACTTTTGCAGGAAGTCACCCATGTTTTTATTTGACACGAGTTACCCATGCCCTTTAAATAAGGTCGCCTTCAATTCAATTATCGAGTCCTTAAACGCGGAATCAAACTCAAGCTTGCGTCATGATGAAGGTTACGTTGCTTTTGTTGATGGGGACTCAAGCGATATATACAGCACCATAAAAAATATTTATGGCCTGAAAAAGGAGAATAAAACGATTTATGTCATTACGCTGCTTTCCAAAGGTAAAGAGTGTTCTGCGATGGTCAAGCATTTATCCGACTTTATAGTCGATAAAAAAATCGCCTATGCCGATCTGAAAAACCTGGTCAGAGCTATGGGCTCAGCGCAACCTAAGACGGTAGCGGACAATATCTTTGGCGATATTTGGGGGGAGGTCCTGAAGTCGTCGCAGAAAGAGCACCGAGTATTAAAGCTATTAGTGGAGGGGTATTCTCAATCACAGATAGCCAAGATGCTGCACCTGTCGATAAAAACGGTCAGTGGCTATAAAGCCAAGGCGGTAAAACGACATGGGGCAAGAAACTTCAATGAGCTGTATATGCTTAAGTTCGGTAATACTCATGTGCAATAAACCGCTAAACACCTGTGCGATGGCGTTGGATACTATCCTTCAGCCATCGCACTCGCCGAGTGGGAAGAGAGAGCGCTTTACTGTTCTGTCATGAATTGGCTTATTATTGGCTTTGGATGCACATCATCACCGGCGAAAAGTCATTCCACAATAAATAGCCATCTCCCACTTCGGTGATCCTCAGCTGCCTGGCTTTCACCGAAAAATCAAAAATGGACTGGTTAAACAACTCATTCGGCATATTATCGCTGGCATTTTTATTGACATCCACCAGCTGCAAGGCGAGGTGACCATTACCTTCATAACGATATTCAAAATTGACATTACGCAGAAGATTATACTTTACTGCGCCAGCGCTATCCCTGACCGTAGCGGAGATATGCATTCTCCCATGGTTGACGCCATCAATATGCAAACTCATGACGCCTTGGGTTTGCAAGTCGCTCTGTACCAGGAAAAAGGCGGCACAGCTCACTTTTGGACCTTTCTCGATAACGAAAAATTTATGCATCAGGAGGTTGAATAACAGGGCTGCCGCGACCAAGGCGAGAGCAACCAACCCGAAGAACTTGCCTGAGCGATTATTTAGCGAAAGCATAGACGGCCTTACAGTCAGAGAAATGAGACAGGGTATGGTCACTATTGGTGCAACGGGTTATGAATGCTCTGCCAGATTGTTGGTAGGCATAGTGTTCGCCTGAGTGAAAAATGAACACCTCATTGTTAACGCATGGAGCATGCACGGCAGCCAACTCTTCGGCCAGTTTTTCCTTGCGTGCAGCGACGTCAGGCGAGCTAGCGCTAAGCGCATAGAGGGGGCAGGTCGCTATATTGCCAATTTGATACAACGTAGACTTTGGGAAACTGTAATCCAGGTGGCCAGTAGCGGAACGGAAAGGTTGCAGAACCAAAAAGGTTGAGATGATCAAGCTGATGGCGAGCAACGCGGTTTTATACCCTCTGCGTAGCCTTGATTGCTTTATTGTAGGCTGAACTTCGGTGTTCGTGGTTTCAACGCTCTGCGGTGTTTCCTGTTGGTAAGACACCGATTCCCCAGAGATATAAAACCCGACTCGAGGTATGGTTTTAATGATCTCTTCTTCACAGCCTAACTCACTCAATGACTTACGGATCAGCGAAATATACTGATTGACCGAGTTATTCGAAGGTTCCAGACCATATTTATTCCAGATATTATTGAGTAATTCTTCCCGGCTTACCATTTTATCGGCGTTTTCCAACAGGTAGGTGAACAACCGAGTCGGAATGGTAGTAAAGGAGAGCCTTCTTTCGGGCTGCGCAATGTTCCACATCGCACCATCTTCGCTTCTGAACGCAATCATGTTAAAAATTGTAAAGACCATGTCCCCCCCTGTAGGTAAGACCTGACTACACCTGATTAAACCAGCCTACTCTGCTGTCAGATTACAGTACAGCGTCGCAATCTCACAATCTTATATTATAGCCGATATTGTCCCCAGCTTGAGGCATGACGGGATGTGTGTGGGGGGGGGGACGCTCAACTCGCAACGGGAAGTTGCATAGATGTAAAAAATAGATCGTTAATGTCTTTCATGCTGAAATGAACATTTCATTGCTTTTTTTTCTAGCAATAAATGCTTATTTAAAATACTAAAGTTAGATATTTCCTAGTGTATACATAGGCTTGCTGAGTTATTCGTTGAGGTGGTTTTTTTTATAAGACAGCAAGAAGAAACAAAGAGGAATGTCCTATATAAGTATTTTCCTCTGACGGTATTATAGCGCCAATCCTAAGCAACGGAATTATTGTTGGGTAGTGATAAAAGGCGTGGCAGTGTATTTCACAGTCCGCCTAATATTTTAGTTAATATATAAATCATAGGAACGGATTTCATGAAAGTTAAAGCAATTGCAATGATCATTGGCGCTTCCCTGGTGGCTAGCACGGCTTACGCAGCTAACCAAGGCGAAGGCAAGATCACCTTTACCGGTTCTATCACTGATGCACCTTGCTCTATCGCAGCAGGTTCACTTGATCAGGTTATCCCATTGGGTGCCGTGTCTAACGTTGCTCTGGCAGCTAACAATAATACGGGTGTCTCAACGCCAGAAGCTTTCAGCATTGAGCTGAAAGATTGCGTCATTGCTACTGCAGGCACCAAAGATAAAGTCTCTGTGACCTTCACCGGCACGGCTTCTTCATATGATGCTACCAGTCTGGGTCTGATCGGTACTGCTGAAGGTGCTTATATTCTGATGTCTCAGGCTGACGGTGCCAAAGTGGCTCTGAACACCCCTACCGCAGCTCGAACTTTGGTTAATGGTACCAACAACTCCCTGAGCTTCACTGCTGCTCTGAAAGGTGGTGGCGAAGATGCTGTGATCAAACCAGGTAGCTTCCAGGTTCCAACCAACTTCGTACTGTCTTATCAGTAAGTCTGTTGCGTAGTGCTGAACAACCTGCGGCGGCTCTGCCGCAGGTTTTTTTGCGACTCATGGAGCTGTTAATGAAATGGACTTATGACGTTTCACCTTGTGTGGTGCCTTCCCTGTTGATGTGTTGTGCCCTGGCGCTCTCCGGGAGTGCATTTTCCGCTGATGTGCTGGGGCAGGGGCGCGTCAGCATGGAAGGCGCCATTGTTGAGACTCCTTGTGCAATTGAAGTCGGGGACCGTGACCAGACTTTGGTAATGGACACCCTCCCGGTCAGCCAACTGATCCGGGATGGTCGCGGGCCAGATAAAGATTTTGCCATCCGCCTGGTGGATTGCGTGCTGGTACGTGTTGATGCGAGAGCTCCCGATTGGCAGCGCTTTCAGGTGACGTTTGACGGTGATGACGATCGCGGTCATTTCGGCGTGAGCGGAGAGGCGAGCGGCGTGGCGTTGATGATACGTGATGCCAGAGGCGAGGTGGCAGCACCAGGGGATGCCATGCTGGCCAGCGCCATGGCCCCAGGAGAGATGCAACTGCATTACACCCTGAACCTGGTGGGTAACCAACAGACGTTGCGGGCAGGAGATTACCGTTCGGCTATACGGTTCAGAATGGATTATTACTAAAGGGACTCTTTTCATGGCGCGTTATTTTTCCCGCTCCCTGCTTGCCATTTTGTGTCAAGCCAGCCTAGGCAGCAGCGTATTGCTCGGTGCGGTGAGCGTGGCCCAGGCAAAAGATATCCAGTTCAACACGGATGTCCTGGATCTCAAAGATCGTGACAACATTGATTTAGGCCAGTTTTCGCACCAGGGCTTTATCCTGCCGGGCACTTATGACCTAGCTTTGAGCCTGAATAATCAGGTGCAACCTGCACGCCCGGTAACGTTCTTGGCGCCGGACGACGATCCGAAAGGCAGCCAGGTCTGTCTGAGTAAAGAGATGGTGGACCAGTTGGGTCTGACCAAGGCCGCATTGGCAGGGTTGACCTGGTGGCATCAGGGCGAGTGTCTGGATCTGGCTAGTCTGGATGGGCTTCAGGCCCGTACCGATCTCGGGACCAACACGCTGTACCTCAGTATCCCGCAGGCTTATCTGGAATACAGCAGTGCGAACTGGGATCCGCCTTCGCGCTGGGAAGAGGGGATCCCGGGCATTTTGCTGGATTACAACCTGAATACTCAGGTTCAACGCAAGAGCCAGGACGGCACTCAGGATTACAACCTCAGCGGTAATGGGGTGGCAGGAGCCAACCTGGGGCCGTGGCGGTTGCGGGCCAGTTGGCAGACCAGGATCGACCATCAGAGTGATTCGGCAAAAGAGAATACCCGCAGTTTTGACTGGACACAGTACACCGCCTACCGGGCGATTGCACCGTGGCGCGCCAAGCTGACGTTGGGGGAAGATTTCCTGAATTCCGACATCTTCGACAGCTTCCGTTTCACCGGGGGCAGCCTGGTCTCTGATGACAACATGCTGCCACCGAATCTGCGTGGTTATGCGCCAGAAGTGACCGGTGTGGCGCGCGGCAACGCCAAGGTCGTTATTAGCCAGCAGGGGCGGGTGATCAAGGAAGTCCTGGTCGCCTCTGGGCCATTCCGTATCCAGGATCTGGATAGCGCGGTCTCTGGCGCATTGGATGTGCAGGTCGAAGAGGCCGATGGCAGCGTACAGCGCTTCCAGGTGGATACCGCCACCATTCCATACCTGACACGACCCGGGCAGGTGCGTTTCAAGCTGGCGGCAGGCCGTCCATCTGACTGGCAACATAAGGTTAATGGGCCGATGTTTGCCACGGGGGAGTTCTCCTGGGGCGTGAGTAATGGTTGGTCGCTGTACGGCGGCGGGCTGGGAGGCGATGAGTACTCGGCCCTGTCACTGGGGATTGGGCGTGATTTGATGGCTTTTGGGGCCTTGTCTGCGGACGTGACGCAGTCCCGGGCTCGGCTACCGGATCAAGGCACTCAGCAGGGGGGCTCCTACCGCCTGAGCTACTCGAAGCGTTTTGATGATACCGGGAGTCAGGTGACGTTTGCCGGTTACCGCTTCTCCGACAGTGGTTTTATGTCGATGGCGGACTACCTGAGTGCCAAGGATAACGCCAATCGGATAGGCCCTGGGCGTAGCAAGGAGATGTACACCCTGTCCTTCAGCCAGCAGTTCGAGTCGCTGGCGATGAGTGGGTACCTTAACTACAACCATCAGACCTATTGGAACCAGGCCACCAGTGACCGTTATGACCTAACGGTTGCACGTTACTTTGATATTGGCAGTTTGCGTAACGTCAACCTGTCGCTGACGGCCTACCGCAACAACTTCAGCAACACCAAGGATGACGGCATGTATCTGTCGCTGTCCATGCCATGGGGAAACAGCGGCATGCTGGGCTATAACGGCTCTTATGCTGCGGGTGACAATACCAACTCGGTCACCTATTCCGATCGGATCGGTGATACCGATAACTATACGGTCCGAGCTGGGATGGCGAATAGCGATGCTGATTTCAGCGGCTATTACTCACACCGTGGCACCCTGGCACAGGTGAATGGCATGGCCAGTTACCGCTCCGGGCAGTATAGCTCGGCAGGAGTGTCGATGTCGGGCGGAGCTACCCTGACGGGTGAAGGCGGCGCTTTACATCGTACATCGATAATGGGTGGGACGCGGATGCTGGTTGATACCGATGGTGTAGCAGGAGTGCCAGTAGGCGGTTATGGCAACACGGTCAACTCCAATATCTTCGGTAAAGCGGTAGTGGCGGATGTGAACAGTTATTACCGCAGCAGCGTACGTATCGACGTAGACAAACTGGCCGACAACGCCCAAGCCACCGGCTCAGTGCTGCAAGGCACGCTGACCGAAGGGGCCATTGGCTATCGTCACTTTGAAGTGGTAGCGGGTGAGAAGGCGATGGCGGTAATACGTCTGGCCGATGGTTCGGTGCCGCCTTTCGGTGCCACGGTGCTGAACGCCAAGCAACAGGAAACCGGCATGGTGAACGATGCAGGCAACGTCTACCTCAGCGGTATCAAGCCGGGTGAGACCATGACGGTGCACTGGAACAGTGCCGAACAGTGCCGCATTACGCTGCCGAAAGAAATACCGGCGGGAATGACCGCCAACCTGCTGTTGCCTTGTGTAAACGGATAACGGCAGCGAATTAAACCCAATGAACAGTAAAGGGCGTCATTGTCCGCAGGCTTTTGAGCCTGCCGAGATGGCGTCCGATAGGAAGAGTATAGGTAATGATGATGAAAAGATTTTTTGTGATGAGCCTGTTGGCAGGAGTTGCGGTAGCCACATTGGTTCCATCTGCGCAGGCGGCCATTTCGCTGGATCGGACCCGCGTGGTATTCCCGGGGAATGAGAAGTCAGTGAGCCTGACCGTGCGCAACCAGAACCCGGAACTGCCCTATCTGGCTCAGGGTTGGCTGGAGGATGCCCACGGCACCAAGCTGGAAGGGAACAGTGCGTTTACCGTGCTGCCACCGGTACAGCGTGTCGAACCCAAAGGGCAGACCCAGGTAAAAATCCAGGCAACGCCGGGAGCCAACATGTTGCCACAGGATCGCGAATCGCTGTTCTTCTTCAACCTGCGGGAAATCCCGCCGAAAAGCGACAAGTCGAACGTATTGCAGATAGCGCTGCAAACGCGCATCAAGATGTTCTATCGCCCGGCTGCACTAGCCGAAGCGGCGGCCAAGCAACAGGCGACGCCGTATCAGGAGCAACTGACGCTGAGCAAAAAGGGTGACCAATACACCGTCAACAACCCAACGCCGTATTTTGTGACGTTGATTGGTGCCAGCGCCAGGAAAGAAGGCGAAGTGGTGAAAGGTTTTGAACCAGTGATGGTGCCACCAAAGGGCAGCGTCAAGCTGGGCGGCAGTGCGGCGGCGTTAGGGGCGACCCCGGTGCTGGTGTATGTCAATGACTACGGCGGTCAACCGGCGCTGACTTTCAAATGCAGTGGCAGCAGCTGCCAGGTGGATGAAAGCAAGCGCGACAAATAATCACCCGGCATCAGTGGTGGTGATGGGCGGTGCCCGGCGGGCATGAACCGTGAAGGACGAACAAGGAAAACAATCATGGAAAAGAGAAGACTGCCCGGCAAGACGGCAAAGTATTCCGTCCTGAGCGGAATGGTACTGGCTGCCTTGCTTTCTCCCTTGGCACAGGCCGCAACGGGGTTGATTGACGGTGAACACGGCGTGCTGCGCGTGTCGGGGGCGCTGACCGAAAGCGCCTGCCGCCTGGAGATGAGCAGTGCCGACCAGTCGGTCGAGTTGGGTGATGTGGGAACAGGCCGTCTGCAACACGTGGGCGATCGCGGCACGGCGGTGGCGGTACAACTGCGTTTGCAAGACTGCCTGCGCAGCGCGGCCAACAATCGTGATCAGCAGGGCAACCTGACCTGGAGCACCAACCAGCCTGCGGTGTCGTTGACCTTTACCGGCGTGCAGGATAACTACGAACCCAATCTTTTCCTGGCGAGCGGTGTGGGCGGTATGGGGCTGCGTCTGACGGATGCCTCCCGCCGTGACGTCGTGCCGGGGTTGGCCGGACAACCGCAGTTGCTGACACCTGGCAACAATGTACTGACCTACTATATCGCGCCGGAGCGCACCGAGGCGCCGCTACAAGCGGGCGCGTATCTGGCCCATGTCAACTTCAGGCTGAGCTATGAATAGGTTGGTTTATCGGCCCAAGGGCCGCTCCGCTTTCAGGAGTCTTTGGCGTACTGCTATCGGTACGGTGGGGTGCCTGACGTTGTGCCTGGCTGCGGCACAGGCCAGCAACCAGCTTGCGCTCACCATCAAAGGGATCGTGATGACGGGACCCGCTTGCATAGTGAATGGCAACACCGCGATTGACGTGAACTTTGGCAGTGCCTTGCAGACCACCAGCATTGATGGCAACAACTATGCCACGCCGGTGCCGTTTTCTCTGAGCTGTACCGGCAGCACTTCCAGCTTGCGTCTGCGGTTCCAGGGATCGGTCAGCGGCTTTGATCCTGACGTGTTGGCAACCAACTTTACGGATCTGGGGATCAAGCTGTTGAAACCGGACAACAGTGCGTTAGCGTTGGGTGAATGGTTTACCTTCAGCTATTCGGCCACGCCGCCTGCCATCAGTGCCGTGCCGGTGAAACGGGCGGGGTCCATTCTGCCTGGTGGTGTGTTCAACAGTACGGCAACGCTGCTGGTGGAGGTGTTATGAAACAGCTAACAGCGGTATGGCCTGTCCTGGCCCTGACGATCGCTCTGGGTTGCGCGTTACCGGCGCAGGCCGTGGACGTCAAGTTCAGCGGCACCCTGGTGGTGCCACCGCCTTGCGTGATTAACAGCAACAGCGATATTTCCGTGGATTTTGGCAACGATATGCTGGCCGGGCGGATAAATGGGGTGAATTACGAACAGCCCATCACTTATACGTTGGACTGCACTGAAGCGACCTCTGCCACGTTGAAACTGCAATTTCAGGGCGGTGGCGCAGGTTTTGATGCCAGCGTGCTCGCGACCAGTAAAGCCGATCTGGGCCTGGAACTGCGCAGTGACGGCGTCAAGCTGCCGATGAATACCTGGCTCAATTTTACCAACCCGGCTCGTCCGGTGCTGACGGCCGTTCCGGTCAAAGGTAGTAGCCTGAGTGGCGGGACTTTTACCGCAGCGTCGACGCTGGTCGTGGATTATCAGTAAGGGATGACCGATGAAAGCAAAATATGTCGCGCTTGCCGCAGGGCTAGCCATGATGGGCCTGATAGCTCAATCGGCGCATGCCGTGCAGGTGAACTTTCAGGGCGGCCTGGTGGAGGCGTTGCCTTGTACCATCAATAACGGTGGGCTGATCGAAGTAGATTTTGGCGACAATCTGGTGATCCGCAATCTCGACGGGGTGCGCTACAGCAAGCCGATACCTTATCAGATTGATTGCAGTGCGGCAGGGGTGGTCAGATTGAGTATTAAGGGGGAGCCGAGCAGTTTTGACAACACGGCCCTTCAAACCAATCTGACGGGGCTAGGTATCCGTATTCTGCTGGGTGGTGGGGTGCCTTTCTCTTGGCAGTACACGCATTTTGAGAATGTTGACGTGCAATCTCCCCCGGGACTGTCCGCAGTCCCAGTGGCCGATCCAGCGCAGCCACCGAGCCCGGGAGCATTTACTGCCCGAGCCACGCTGCTGGCCGAATATCAATAGGAGCCGTTTGATGAAGCAATGGCAAGCGTTACCACGGATCGGTCTGGCACTGATGTTGACCTGCCCGTTTTTATTCTGCGCACCGGCACAGGCGGTCGAGAACGTGGAATTCAGAGGCGCGCTGGTGAATGCGCCCTGTACCCTGCGCCCGGGTGACGAGGCGATAGAGCTGAATTTTGGCACGTTGGTTAACAAGTTCCTTTACACCAATACGCGCAGCCCAAGCCAGACGTTCTCGTTGCATCTGGATGACTGTGATACGGCGGTGGCAACGGGTGTGAAGCTGAGCTTTATGGGCACCGAGAGCACGGCATTGCCAGGGCTGTTGGCGCTGGATGCTGCCAGCGTGGCCCGCGGAGTGGCGGTGGGGATGGAAACAAGCGCTGGCCAGGCGTTACCACTCAATGTCCAGGGCTCCACCACGCCACTGACGCAGGGCAACATGGTGATTGCGTTGCAGGCCTACGTGCAGGCAGAACCTGCAGCCAAGGCCAACCAAGGGATAGTAGAGGGGGCATTTACAGCCACCGCGACCTTCGCGCTGGAGTACCAGTAGCACGCCGTGCCGCCGCATAGCGGCCCCTTCCTTTCCTGTTATCGAGACTAACTTTATGTACGACATTGTTAAACGAATGAAATCGCTAATTGCTTTATTCTGCCTGATGACCAGTACGTCCAGTTTTGCTGCGTTCGTCATCACCAGTGCGCAATTCGACCAAGCAACACAAGAGCTGTTCTTCACCTATACCGACGGTGTCGAACAATTCGATACAACAAGCATCCGCCCGGGCACGACCTCGTTCTTTGACGTGTGTGTGACAAAAAATAATGTTGGGTGGAATGCCTATGCTACAGATACGTATTGCGCCTTTAGTTATTCTACTCAAACCTACGCAAGTAATTACTATTACTGGTCGGATTTCCAAACGGAAGTAATGAAGAGAACGGGGCTCGGATCCGGCGGGAGTTGGAAGGGCAAGGCCTGGCGTGTCAATGCGAATACAGGAAACACTCGCACCTGTGTTGTCTATGAAGGTCCTAACAGCCGGAATGCGAGACTGACAACGTCGTGTGTAAATACTGTTCTCAGGCCCTTCACCACCGGGTGTGATATAACCGGGCCCACAGTTCTCGACCATGGCTTGGTGGACAGCACTGCCATAGCTGGGAATATCGCCAGCCTCACGGCGACGATAACGTGCCCGACTCCAGCTAAAGTTGTGATAACTGTACCCGCGCTATCGGATAACACCACCGGTTTAGGCAATGGAATACAATCGACTATCACCATCAATGGTTCGAAATTCCCACCGCCAATCACCATTAATGGTTCGGCAGATGTGAAGATTGAATCGACTCTAGCCCCCACGGGTGGGACCGTCAAGGCTGGCGCGTTCAGCGGGTCTGCGGTTGTTGTGGTGGATGTTCTTTAGGTTAGCCGTACCAAACCACGACGATGCCATCACCGGAGGAAAGAGATTCTTTCCTCCGGTTTTCTGTTTTAGCCATTCGATGCCAGCTTTAAAGCGTGTCCTCCCCAAAGCGAAACTCGTTTACGTCAAACAGCCCTTTGCTGGTCATATCGAACGCTCCATCTCCGTATCGCAGCATTTCACTTACGTGCACAGTAAAATGACGGCACCTGCCCGGTAGAAAAAACGTACCCTTCTTTAGATGCGGGGTAAGCGGTGAAGTCGAACTTCAGCCCCGGTTCCAGGTAAAAAAGAGGGAGGTAACGGGCGAGATCTTTGCTGTCACTGTTGTCGGCCGGTGTGGTTACCGCTGAAATTGACTTAAGATGATAAACTTGTTTCATCTGATTGAAATCAAAATAGCTTTTTCTGCTGACGCTGGTGGTCTTGTCGCCCTGCTTAAGGGTGCCCTTCAGGCTGACAATGCCATTATTACCCTGGAAGATAAAGTTAACCATGAGGGCCAGCTCCGCATCATCTTTGTGAACCAGCAGCATGGCTTCGCAGTTAAAATGTGTTTGCTGATATTGGCTATAGAGGCGGTATGCCCCCAGCGCGAGCAACAGGAACAACAAAGAGAGTAGTGTAAATACGCCGAACAGTTGGGGCTTATTCATTATGCTGCCACTCCAGATAATATTCAGAAATACAGAGATTCTTTGTCCCTGAAGCAAATGGCCATTCGCAGCGAATAACTGAGGCTCGTGGAACCAATGGGTTGGCGGTAAAGTAGACAACCTCCTGTTTTTTGCAGGTGAAGTTGTTCTGCGCAATAAATTGCATGTAGGACTGCAACGATGTCTGGCCGCTGTGGAGATAGACAGAACACTGCTCTATATTCCCTACGAAGTTAAAAGTAGAGAAGAAATTCTTGTTCTCTGAGCTATTCCATGCAGCTAACAGCGCAATACCGACACCAAAAGAGAGACTAAGCAATATTGCCCACACATAGCGAGGCCGAGAGGATGCTTTTTTATCCACTTTGCTGGGTGTCGGCGGTTGGTTTTCCTCCACACTAGGTATTTCTTCGGCAGAGGTTGTACTTATGTCCGGTATTATTCTGGCAACCGGAACCATTGAGGGGATGGTAAGGCCCTGGCGGGGCACTGTTTTTATCACTGCTTGCTCATAGCCGGCAAGCTTTAATCCTTTACGTAGCATAAGGATGTTTTGGTAAAAGGTATTGTTAGATACCTCTAAACCATTTTTTTGCCATCCGGCTTCAAACAGATCCCGCTGAGGAACCAGTTCACCTTGTTGGCTTAATAAGAGCTGAAGGCAGCGTGAGGCTGCGATAAATAGCGTGATTTTCTCACCGTTGATACGAGAGTAAAGCAAGTTTTCCTCAGGCCAGAACTCAACGCTGTCACCGATGAGATAATAATAACCGCTACAGTTACTAGTCATTCCTTTCACTTCCTTGTTCAAAATCACGAGCGTTATTAAAACAAAAAATAACGGACAGCATACAATTTATTAAATGAGATTTTTCTTGTTGATTGCTAATGCATCACCGTTGAACCGCCAGGATCCAGGCTGCTCCCGGGTTTGCGTTATAAAATTTAGCAAGATTTTTCTGATTAGTAAATTGATTAATGCCGATTAATGCTCAAATATATCGCTCTAGGCATCTTCTTAAGGTTAGTTGATCTTAAGTGAAATTTTTCTCATTACTATGATTTTATTGGTTTTTTTATATTACTTAAATGAAATTTCACAGGTTGATATAAATTGATTATGGCATTTTGGCGTCGGTCGCTAACATGCATCCAACTTTTCAGCGATAGTGGCGGGAAGCAGATGTACGATAGCCGACATGGATTTGGCGATAAGTTTGGTAGCGTTATGGACGACGGGTACGGTGTGAGCGAATATAATTTCGATTTTCATAGTGAAGATATAACTGAGATTTCGTTCCATATCTCCAGCAATAATAGCTACTTTTTACAAGGTATCAGATGCAGCTTGCTTAAGTTACAGCAGCAGCATAGTCATGTTGCCTTTGAACATTC
This sequence comes from Serratia sp. 3ACOL1, assembly GCF_003668775.1. Classification (NCBI taxonomy): domain Bacteria; kingdom Pseudomonadati; phylum Pseudomonadota; class Gammaproteobacteria; order Enterobacterales; family Yersiniaceae; genus Serratia; species Serratia sp. 3ACOL1. Next base: position 5,564,955 of record NZ_CP033055.1, read on the forward strand.
GATATCGGATGGTTCGGCACGCAGTGCATTGCTGATTAGCGAAATGATACGTGAAAAGAAAAGCCGAACGTTGATGGTGGTGATTGCCAGTACTGCGTTATTGAACATATTGTCGCTAAGCATTGAGCAACGCTACAGAGACCGGGTTGTTTTTATTGCGGCCAATGAGTGTTCTAATGCTCTGCTGACACAGATTGCCGATTCACCAAATACAACATGGGCAAAACGCGACAAATTTATCCCTAAAGGGACCTTGGCTGCGTTAAGCAACAGAGAAAAACGGATTTGCTATTATCTTTTTCGTGGTTACACGCCAAAGATGATTGGTGCGATTTTAGGGATTAATATTAAAACGGTCAGCAGTCATCGCGTGTCCGTTATGAAGAAAATTGGTTGCACCAATAAGATAGGGTTATATAAGACCTTGCGGGTCTATTACGGTACCAGCGTAGAAGGCTGACCGTTATAACCTACCTTGAGTGCCCTAAGTATAAAAAATGAAGCACGTCCCCATTGGATATTGGGCGGGCGCTTCATGTTTTTTGCAGTCCCCAGATCATGCTTGGCATGGATGGTTATTAGTTGTTTATATCAATTTATTTAATAAAGGAATAGAAATATGAAACTGAACAAATTCATGGTTGCCGCAATCGCTTTGGGTTTTGTTTCTGCTGCCAATGCTGCACAGGACGCGGGCCATGGCACAATCGAATTCTACGGTTCCATCATTGATGCACCTTGCTCTATCGCCCCAGGCGATGACAACCAGCGTATCCCAATGGGCCAGATCGCTAACGTGGCACTGAAAGACGGCGGTAAATCTACCCCTGAAAACTTCTACATCCACCTGGAAAACTGTGATGCATCTACCCTTAAATCGGTAACCACTACCTTCACAGGTCCAACTTCTGCAGGTAACGCCGATCTGCTGGGCATCACCGGTACTGCACGTGGCGCTAGCCTGGCTATCACCGACGGTAGCGGCACACTGATCAAACTGGGCCAGGCAACTGCTCCACAGGGCATCCAGGATCAAACCAACATCCTGAACTTCTCTGCTTACCTGCAGGGCGACATGGGTGTAGACGGTAAAACTGCTGCAACAATCGTCCCAGGCGACTTCAGCACCACTACTACCTTTACCCTGGCTTATCAGTAAGTTTTAACCGGTCAAGCGGTCACACATGCGGGGAAACCCGCATGTTTATTCTGAAGGTCATGGTGTCGAAGGGAATTAACAGCGTGAACAAAATGGAATATATCGTGGCGAGTTGCCTGCTCAGCGCTCTGTTTAGCGTAACCGCAACGGCGGATACGTTTTTGGGACGGGGCCGTGTCGTCATGGAAGGCAGCATTATTGAAACTGCCTGCGCCATTGAGATGAGCAGCCGTGAGCAAGTGATTGAGATGATCACCGTTCCTACGTCACAGATTGCTCTTGATGGGCAAGGTATCGCTAAACCTTTTGTCATTCGCTTAATTAACTGCACCTTGCCACGCTTCGATCCCACAATGCCCGATTGGCAGGCATTTCGCGTTACCTTTGATGGTTTGAAGGATGGCGCCTTACTGGGTATTGAAGGCGAGGCCCAAGGCGTTGGGCTACAGATCAAAGACCAATCAGGCAACATCGCATTACCCGGCGTGGCTATGCCCCTGGCAGAGTTAAGCTCCGGAGATAAGCTGCTGCAATACACCATAAACCTGTTGCCGAATCACCAAATACTGCGAGCCGGTGAGTACCGTTCCACCGTGCGTTTCAAAATGGATTATTACTGATAAACGGAATTTTTATCGATGGCCAAACCTGTTGCGAATTCTACTTTCCGGCTGCGCGGATTGTGGGTCTGTATTGCTTTATCGCTGGGAAGCCCGGTTTATCTTACGCATGCCGCAGATGATATCCAGTTCAATACCGATGTGTTGGATATTAAAGATCGGGAAAATCTCGATCTCAGTCATTTCTCCCGTGGCGGCTATATTATGCCAGGGACTTACACCATGGCGGTGTTTCTCAACCGGCAGCAAATAGCGGAGCGTTCAATCACCTTCGCGCCATCTAAAGCAGATCCTAAAAGTAGCGAGCCTTGCCTGACGCCTGAACTGATCGAGCTATTTGGCCTGAGAGACAGCGTGCTTAAGGACATTGTCTGGGAAGACGATCGGCAATGTATCGATCTGCAAAGCATCCCAGGATTGACGGTTCAGGGCGATCTGGCGACTTCGTCCCTACAGCTCAGCGTGCCACAAGCCTATCTTGAATACAGTTCTGAGAATTGGGATCCGCCTTCCCGTTGGGATAACGGCATTACCGGTGCGTTGTTTGACTATAACCTGAATTTCCTGACCACGCGCCAGCAGCACCAGGATCAGGCCTATAGCCTGAGTGGTAATGGGACCACCGGGGCTAACTTTGGCCCTTGGCGTCTGCGCGCGGATTGGCAGTTGCAGATGCGGAATCAGTCTGGCAGCAACGGCGAGAATAGCCTGGATTGGAGCCGTTATTACGCTTATCGCGCCTTGCCCAAGCTGCTTGCCCGCCTGACGCTGGGAGAAAATTTCCTCAATTCAGATATTTTCGACAGTTTCCGTTTCACCGGCGTTACGCTCAATACCGATGACAACATGCTGCCACCTAACTTACGCGGCTATGCCCCGGAAGTGAGTGGCGTCGCCAAAAGTAATGCCAAGGTGACCATAAGTCAGCAGGGCCGGGTGTTGTATGAAACGCAGGTCGCGCCAGGCCCGTACCGCATTCAGGATTTGAATGATGCGGTTTCCGGCCAACTGCAGGTTCGCGTTGAGGAGCAGGATGGCAGCGTGCAGGAGTTCACCGTGAACACCGCCAGCATCCCTTATCTCACCCGTCCAGGTTCGTTGCGCTATAAACTCGCGGCAGGCCGGCCAAGCGATTGGAAACACAACGTCAGCGGGCCACTGTTCTCCACCGGCGAATTCTCCTGGGGGGTTAGCAACGGCTGGTCACTGTACGGTGGCGGCGTAGGGAGCGACGACTATAACGCGTTGGCGTTGGGGGTTGGCCGCGATCTGATGATGCTGGGCGCACTGTCGTTCGATGTCACCCAATCCCGGGCTAATTTGCCGCAGGAGAGCTCGCTGTTTGGTAACTCTTATCGCCTCAGCTATTCCAAACGTTTTGACGATTATGACAGCCAGGTGACGTTCGCGGGCTATCGCTTCTCCGAACGCAACTTTATGAACATGAGCGAATTTTTGGATGCTCGGACTACCGGTTACCGCACCCAGAGCAGCAAGGAGATGTACACCGTTACGTTCAATAAGCAGTTTGTCGAGCTGGGTCTGAGCACGTTTATCAACTACAGCCACCAGACCTATTGGAACGACAGTGCCAACGATCATTACAACCTGTCGCTGGCGAGATACTTCGATCTGGGCAAGTTCAAGGATCTTAACCTCTCGTTGACCGCCTATCGCAACAAATTTAACGGCACCAACGACGACGGCATGTATCTGGCGATCACCATTCCCTGGGGTCACTCAAGTTCCATCACCTACAGCGGGTCATGGGATCGCAATGAAAATACTCACCAGGTGGGTTATTTCGGCCGTGTGAATGACGCCGACTCCTATCAGATCAGTGCAGGCGCTGCTCGCCAAGGCGCGGTTGCCAGCGGTTACTACACCCACTTGGGCAACGACGCACAAGTGAGTGCCAATGCGGGTTATCAAGCAGGGCGATCCAGTTCTCTGGGCCTGATGCTGCAAGGTGGGGTGACGGCGACCGGGGAGGGCGTGGCTATGCATCGGATTGGCATGCCAGGCGGAACGCGCATTTTACTGGATACCGACGGGGTCGCAGGCGTTCCTGTGCGCGGCTATGGTGCCACCACTTTATCCAACCGCTTTGGTAAAGCTGTGGTGTCCGATCTCAACAGCTACTACCGCAACCAGGTCAGCATCGATCTGAACGCACTGGACGACAAAACCGAAGCGCTCAGCTCGGTGCAGCAGGCGACATTGACCGAAGGGGCGATTGGTTTGCGGCGTTTCGAAGTGGTGGCTGGTGAAAAAGCGATGGCGGTGGTTCGTCTGGCTGATGGGTCATCACCGCCTTTCGGTGCCACGGTACAAAATAGCAAGAAACGGGACGTTGGCATTATCAACGATGACGGCAGCGTTTACCTGAGTGGTATTCAGCCCGGCGCCAAGATGACTACCAGTTGGAATGGTATCACCCAGTGCGAAATAACGCTGCCAACGCATATCCCACAACACGGGACACAGAATTTACTGCTGCCTTGCCGGCCCATCGCCGCAGGGGAAAATCCGGAAACGGAAAACAGAAGCTGAACGGAAAGAGACTGATGAAATTAACGACCACACATTTATTAACCGCTGGCGCATTGCTGCTGGCCATCTTTACCTCACAGGCTAATGCGGCGATTGCCCTGGATCGTACCCGGGTGATTTATAACGCTTCCAACAAGTCTGTCAGTATGAACGTCAGCAATGAAAACAAACACCTGCCTTATCTGGCCCAAGGGTGGATTGAGGATGAACAGGGCAATAAGATCACCAGCCCGCTGATCGTTCTGCCTCCGGTGCAGCGTATTGAGTCTGGTGCTAAAAGCCAGGTGAAAGTGCAGGGGCTGCCTGCTTTGCAGCAATTACCACAGGATCGTGAATCGCTGTTTTATTTCAACCTGCGCGAAATCCCGCCGCGCAGCGACAAGCCGAACACGCTGCAAATTGCGTTGCAGACACGCATCAAACTGTTCTACCGCCCACAGGCGATTGAACCGACCAAGGAACAGATGAGTACGCCGTGGCAGGAGAAAATGACGCTGACGCGCCAAGGCGATCGCTATGTGATCAACAATCCAACGCCGTATTACATCACCATCGTTGAGGCTAGCACCACTAAAGGTGGCCAGAGCGCCAAAGGGTTTGTTCCGTTGATGGTGCCGCCTAAATCTACCGCACCGCTAAGCGCCAGCGTCAGTGCTTTAGGTAGCGCGCCGGTGCTGACCTACGTGAATGACTTCGGTGGCCGCCCAGAACTTATTTTCCGCTGTGCGGGTGATACCTGTCAGGCAGAACCTGGCAAACGTAACTCATAGCCTACGCGCAACAGAGGTGAACTATGCCGTGGATAACGTCGACGGGACTTGCAGGTTTGATACTGGTTTTGGGCATGTCATCAGCCGTTGCTGCGACGTCCAACCTGACTATCTCGGGCAACATTTTACTGCCGCCACCCTGCGTGATTAACGGGGATCAAACCATCATGGTGGATTTCACCAACGAGGTGTTGACGACCCGGGTTGATGGTATCAACTACCGCCAGCCGGTGCCTTACACGTTGGAATGCTCGGCAGGTAATACCAACGCGTTAAAAATGCAGATCCTGGGCATAGACGCCGGTTTTGCCGGTGCTCTGCAAACCTCGAAAGGCGATCTGGGGATCGCCTTGTCGAATGACGGCCAGGCAATGCCAGTGAATAGCTGGCTGAATTTCACGCTGCCAAATCAGCCTGCATTGTTTGCCACCTTAGTGAAGCGCCCAGGGGGCACTCTCACCGCTGGCTACTTTACGTCGGTAGCCACGATGGTGGTCGACTACCAGTGAAACGGGAGAAAGGAATGAGATCGGTTGCAGGGATGTCACTATTGCTATCGTTTGCTCTGCTGGCCATAAGCCCGTTGCAAGCGGCAGAAAATATGGGCTTTAGCGGTACGTTGATTGAGCCACCCCCGTGCCAGGTGAACAACGGCAAAGACCTCGACGTGCCTTTTGACCGGATCGGCGTCAATAGCGTGGATGGGGTGAAGCACCGCAGGCAGGTTGATTACATATTGGACTGTTCGGCGGGCTCCGCCTGGAGCATGGTGCTGACGCTGATCGGCCCCGGTGCCGCCTTTGAGCCGGCAACGCTACAGACCAACATTGCCAATCTGGGCATCAAAATTTACCAGAACGGCGAGCCGTTTGAGCTCGGTACGCCTATCTCTATTGACCCACAAAATCCACCGGTGTTAGAAGCCGTACCGGTTAAAAAACCGGGCACTGAGCTGACAGAAGGGGCATTTGAAGTCACGGCGACGCTGCTTGCGGATTACCAATAAGGAGCTGATATGCGGCAAATACTGAGATCTCTCTGTGCCACCGTCGCTCTGCTAGCGCTGAGCCAGGGCGTTCAGGCGGCAAAGATGCGTTTACATGGCACGCTGGTGGCGGAACCTTGCATCATCCCACCGGGTGAGGAAACCATCCAACTGGATTTTGGCACGGTGATTGACAAACACTTGTATCACAATCAAAAAACCAGCAGTAGGGAGTTCAAACTGCACTTGAGCAACTGCGATCAGACGTTGGGCAAATCGGTGCAGGTCACCTTCACCGGGGTGGAAAACCCCGCCTTGCCGGGATTACTGGCGCTGGATGCCTCCAGCCAGGCGTCGGGCATTGGTATTGGTGTTGAGACAGAAAATGGCAATCCAGTGTCATTGAACCAGTTAGGCACTCATCGCTACCCGTTAGCAACAGGGGACAACTATCTGCGCATGATGGCCTATGTGCAAGGCGAGCCAGACGCGATTACCAACCGAACCATTAACCGCGGCCCTTTCAGTGCCAGCATGACCTTTGCATTGACCTATGACTAAGGGCTGATGCCGCTTGGCCCCTGTGAAGGGGCTAATGAGCAGCAGCGCAGAGCAATAAGGAACAAATAATGACGTTAATAGGAACAGCACTACTCAAAAAAACCGTGCTGATTGCTGGTCTGCTGATGCCTCTATATGGTTACACCGCCGGAATCGATGTGAGCTGGACGGGGCCAAAGCAACAGACCATTAGTGCCCAGCCTGATGGTATCGGTGGCTACACCACGTTGTGTAAAACCGGCAAGACAGTTTACTTTTACGCGATATTGAGTACCACCACGGGGATGTACCAACGAATGATTGCCTCCGCGCCGGGGGTGGCAAGCGGAAACTGTAGTGAAGTTTTGGCAAAAGTCCTCCCTATCACGTTTACATTGCAAGCCAATGAATTAAATTTCTTCGGGCTGGGTCAAGAAATTGGCAGACGCCCTGCGGATGGTCCGACTATGAACGTTTCTCTTGAACATAACAGCGGAACCGGTGATGGCTGGAAACCTCAGCTACCGCCAGGCCCCGCTTGTTCACTGGTTGGTACTTCGGTAGATATCAGCTATGGGGATATTCAGGCCGATAGTGTGCCAGGATTGAAAAAAAGCTCGGACTTGTACGTTAAATGCACGGCCAGCGCCACGGTTAAAGTCACGCTGGTCGGCTACACTTCTAGTGGTATCAAACTGCGTACGGATGGTTCACTGACGGCGGATGTGCTTGTGCGTGACCAGCCAGCCAATGTTGGCACCCTGGAAAAGATCGCGGCCAACCAAACGATGGCCGTACCCATCTCTTCGGTATTGAAGGTTAACGGTAATCTGGCGGGGGGCGCTTTCCGCGGCTCGGCAGTGATTAATGTGGATATTCTTTAACGTTCTCTCCTGAAGACGTCAGCCTGCGTTTTGTAGGCTGATATCCCCAGCCGTTACCGACCTGTTTCACAATCGACTGGCGGGTGGTTTTTATTACCGCTTGTCTGCCTTTCCTTTATCTGAACTTCCCAATCAATAAACCGGATGCACGTCATTAGCGAATGTATTACCGCTAAGGCTATGTGACATTCTGGCTGGTTAAAAATAATAGGATCAACAATTGATTAGCAAAATTGCGTGACGGAATTTTCATCTCATTACAAAATTTAAAATTCTATTTAGCTAATTACTGTCTAGCAGTGGTGGGTAAGATAAATCCTTACTTTGGCGGTAGGTAGCAGGTCTGCTCTGGCTTTGCTTACAAAACGCACTTTTGGTGAGATAAATCTTATGTTTATAGGGTGTGGAAAATAAACCTTTAAGTTTTTAGGGGCTTGTTGTTTTTTTAGTTTTAGCCAGTGGGTGAGTAAATCTATTTTTATTTGGTAATCCTTCATCACAATAGGCTATGCTTTAAACAATCTGTCAGCGACAGATTTTATTAATTCTTGAGCGAGTAATATCCAGCATAATTGCAATAGGAGTTTTTTGTGGCACAACGTAAATTTCTCACTCTCACTGAAGTTAACAATCTGATGAGTGCTGCCCGGAATAAACAGACCGGGGTACGGGACAGTTGCCTGATCCTGCTTGCCTTCCGCCACGGGTTTCGTATCAGCGAGTTGTTGAACTTGCGTTATCATGACCTGGAAATGATTGAAGGACGGATAAATATACGCCGGCTTAAGAATGGATTCTCTACCGTTCATCCTCTGATGAGTGATGAATGCAAGGCGATTATGGAGTGGAACCAGGTCAGGGCGCAGTGGAAGCCTGCCGTGGATCCAGAGATTGTTTTTATCTCCCAGCGTGGCACCCAGCTATCGCGCGGTCAGGCTTGGCGCATTATCCGTCAGGCTGGGGAACTGGCGGGCACCGCTACCCAAACGCATCCCCATATGCTGCGCCATGCCTGCGGCTATGAATTGGCGGAAAGGGGCACCGATACCCGCTTGATTCAGGATTATCTGGGGCATCGTAACATCAGGCATACCGTCCGCTATACCGCCAGCAACGCGGCGCGCTTTGTCGGGATGTGGGATCGTAAAGGATTGGTTATAAAGGATTTATTGGTAAATGATCAGGCGAAAGATGGAACAATTGGGGCTAAACTGTTCCTAATTCTTAAACGAAAGATAAGAATTTGCAATGCCCTGTATTAGAATATTCCTTGATCGAGATCTATCTAACTGAAAAATAAAGTTATATTTTTACCTCCGCAAATCGCTCTCTCCTCCCCTAAATTTTGGCCATTGCGCCAGCCCGCTGTTGCAAAATCAAAACACCTAAAAACACATCTCCCTAGTAATGGCAAAGCATTTAATTTCTTATTTTAAAGTTTAAATAATAAAAATAGTCAATTAATTCGATATTGATGTATTTACCGTTTTTTTATAGGGTGCAACAAAATAGCCCCAAATGTCTCATGTTGCTGGCGAAAACTGAACGGAATAGGGAGGTCCGGCCGTGAGTAGAAATGAAGTCTGTGCGGTTGCCCGCCAGGGGAATCGACCTCCACACTTTTTCATGGTTATGAAACATTATGTGTTCAAAGGAAAATAGTATGAAAATCAAATCACTGGTTGCTGGTATTGCCGCAGTTCTTTCTCTGGCTGGCGTCGCTAATGCGGCAACGGTTACTACCGTCAACGGTGGCCCTATCCATTTTAAAGGGGAAGTTGTTAATGCGGCTTGTGCCGTGGATGCCGGTTCTATTGGCCAGACAGTGCAATTGGGGCAGGTTAAAACGACTTCACTGGCTACCGCTGGTGATGTTAGCTCCGCTACCGGGTTCAACATCCAACTGAATGATTGTGATTCTACCGTTGCTACCCAGGCAGCTGTCGCTTTCAGCGGCACAGCGGTTAACGCCACTTATCCTACCGCGCTGGCCCTGCAAGGCTCTGCGGCGGGTAACGCAACCAACGTCGGCGTTCAGATCCTTGATCGCACCGGTACTGCGTTAGCGGTTGATGGCGCTACCTTCAGTGCGGCTACTACGCTCTCTGATGGCACCGTTATTGTTCCATTCCAGGCTCGTTATATCGCGACCGGCGTAGCCACTGCCGGTATTGCCAACGCTGATGCGACCTTCAAGGTGCAGTATCAGTAAGCTGAATTAGCTTATCAAGGATGATGATTACAGGCCAGGGAGGCCTGATTTTCAGCTACCGGAGGCAAGGAGTGTGCGATGTGGAGAATGGGAGCGGGGCTCCTGCTAACCCTGCTGTTAGCGGGGAAGGCCGTTGCTGACGATCGTTGGGAGGAACAACCTCTCGGTGGCCTGATGCGCTTTCAGGGTGAAGTGATCGCTGAAACCTGTTCGGTGGAAGCCGGAGATCGCAACTTGACGGTATCGATGGGGAATATCACCACTGACCGGTTTCGTATGCCTGGCGATGAGGCCGATCCAGTCCCCTTTGATTTACATCTGCAGAACTGCACTACCACGGTCAGTCGTAACGTGGGCGTGATGTTCCATGGCATGGCAGACAGCAATAATCCGCAGGTGCTTTCTGTTGGTGACGGGCCAGGTGTCGCCTCTGGCGTAGCCGTGGCGCTGTTTGACGACAGAGGCCGATTTATTCCACTCAATACTGCGCCGCGGTACTGGGTGCCGTTGCAAGAGGGGCCGGTGATCCTGCATTTCGTAGCGAAATACCGCGCCACCGGACAGCCGGTGAACAATGGTTTGGCTAATGCTCAGGCCTGGTTCGCACTGACTTATCAGTAGGCCTTGGCCGCAAGATGAATAGTAATAGCGCTGCGAATGCTTGGCCCTTGGCCACGCAGTGTTATGGAAGTCAGATCCTGATGGACGAGGTAAATGTGAGAACAATTTCTATGGTTGGAAAGGTGATGTCCGCGCTGCTGCTGTTGGCGGCGGGGCATGTGGGTATGGCAAACGCCGGAGTCGGCCTGGGCGCGACCCGGGTGATTTATCCTGCCGATCAGAAGCAGGTGACTCTGGGAGTCAGCAATAACGATGAGAAAAGCACCTATCTGATCCAATCTTGGGTAGAAAACGCCGATGGCCAAAAAGATGGCCGGTTGATTATTACGCCACCGTTATATTTGATGCAGGGAAAAAAAGAGAACACGCTGCGCATTATTGATGCGACGAATCAAAGCTTGCCGAAGGATCGGGAGAGCCTGTTCTGGGTTAACGTCAAAGCGATCCCCTCACTGGACAAATCACGCCAGGATGAGAACACCCTGCAATTGGCTATTACCAGCCGTATCAAACTGTTTTATCGCCCCAATGGGCTGAGTATTGCACCAGACAAGGCTCCGGAGCAACTGCGCTTTAAACGTAGCGGCAAAGAGTTGACGATCGTCAATCCCACCCCCTATTTCATCACGCTGAGCGAGTTGAACGCCGGCACGCGGCAGTTGGCAAACACTATGGTGTCGCCTATGGGTTCGACCAATGTGGCGCTCCCTGCCGATGCAGGCAGCACGATTTCCTATCGGACGATCAACGATTACGGTGCCCAAACGCCAGCATTCAAGGGTGTGATGCAGTAAGGCCTGGAGCCGCCACCCACTTCATCAAGCTATAACCAGATAAATCAGGCAGCCGGGCGACCTGTATCGAACCGGAGGGATCATGCTATACCTGAAAAACGGCACGGAAAGTCGCAGAGTGACAAACGATAACCACCAGGGTGCCCCCATCTTAAAGCTGACTTTAACGCCTTTGGCTTTGATGCTGTGGGCGCTATGTGGCGATGCATCGGCTCGAGCGGAAAATTACTTCAACCCTCGTTTTCTGGCTGACGATCCGGCGAAGGTGGCCGATCTGTCTGGATTCGAAAAGGGACTTGAGGCGCCTCCGGGTATCTACCGTGTCGACATTTATATGAATGACGGGTTTATGTCGACCCGGGATGTCTCTTTCCGGCCCGATGCCGACAACAAGGCCTTGGTGCCTTGCCTGACCCGCAGCCAATTGGCCACCATGGGTGTCAATACCCGGGCGGTCCCGGGAATGGCCATCTTGGCATCGGAAGCCTGCGTACCATTAACCTCGCTGATCAAGGAAGCCTCCACTGATTTTGACGTCGGGCGGCAGCGCCTGTCTATCAGTGTTCCGCAGGCTTACATGGGCAACTCTGCCCGTGGTTATATCCCGCCTGACCAGTGGCAAAACGGCATCACTGCCGGGCTGCTCAATTACAGCTTCACCGGCAGTAATGTCCGTAACAGCCAGTCGAGCAACAGCAATTACGCCTTCCTTAACTTACAAAGCGGCGTGAATCTGGGAGCCTGGCGGCTGCGGGATAATACTACCTGGAGCTACACCAGCGGCGGCGGTTCGAGCTCTAATCAAAACCGCTGGCAGCACGTCAATACCTACTTGCAGCGGGACATTGCGCTACTGCGCAGTCGCCTGACGCTGGGTGACGGCTATACCTCAGGGGACGTCTTCGACGGCGCGAACTTCCGCGGCGTACAGGTGGCGACGGATGACAATATGTTGCCAGACAGCCAGCGAGGGTATGCTCCCGTGATCCGTGGAATTGCCCGCGGCACCGCCAGGGTCACGGTCAAGCAGAATGGGTTCGAGGTGTACCAAACCACGGTGCCGCCAGGCCCATTTACCATCGACGATCTGTCTGGATCTGGCAGCGGCGGTGATTTGCAAGTCAGCATTCAGGAAGCCGACGGCACGGCTCAGGTCTTTACCGTGCCCTATACGTCGGTTCCTGGGCTGCTGCGCCAAGGGCAGGTGAGATATACGGTGATGGTGGGGCAGTATCGCAGCGGTAACGATCAGCAAGAAAAACCTACCTTCGGCCAAGGCACCCTGATGTGGGGGCTGGCCGACGGCTGGACGCTGTCTGGCGGGACTCAGCTTGCCGATCGCTATCGTGCGTTCAACCTTGGAGTGGCTAAAAACCTGGGCATTTTCGGCGCTGTGTCGCTTGACATCACTCAGGCTAGCGCGACTTTGCCGGATGACAGCACCCATCAGGGGCAGTCGCTGCGCTTCCTTTATAACAAGGCATTAAACGAGTGGGGCACCAACCTGCAACTGCTCGGTTACCGCTATTCAACCAGCGGCTATTACGCGCTGGGTGACACGACCTGGCGCCAGATGAGCGGCTACAAGGCGTCAACCGATGAAGGTATCGTCGAGCTCATTCCGAAACTCACCGATTACTACAATCTGGCCTACAACAAGCGTGGGCGGTTGCAGATGACGGTGACTCAGCAGGTTGGGGAAAATGGCACCTTTTATCTGACCGGTAGCCACCAGACTTATTGGGGGGTCGGTAAGGCGGATGAACAACTGCAGGCCGGTTTCAGCGGTACGTTGGAGGATATCACTTATACCCTCAGCTACAGCCTGACCAAAAATGCCTGGCAGGACGGACGCGACAATATGCTGGCCTTCAACATCAGCATCCCGTTCAGCCATTGGCTGCGTTCCGACAGCCAGTCCGCTTTCAACCGCTCCAGCGTCAGCTACAGCATGTCTGACGATCTGAGCGGCAGGATGACCAATCAGGCTGGGGTGTATGGCACGTTACTGGAGGATAACAACCTGAGTTACAACGTGCAGGCCGGTTACGCCGGAGGCGGAACGGGCACTTCAGGCGGGACGGGTAACACATCGCTGAACTATCGAGGGGCTTCTGGCAACGCCAACGTGGGTTACAGCCGCAGCAGTGGTACCAGCCAACTGTATTACGGGCTGAGCGGCGGCGTGCTGGCGCATGAGAATGGCATCACCCTTAGCCAACCGCTGAACGACACCCTGATCCTGGTCAAAGCGCCGGGGGCGGGGAACGTGTCGGTGGAAAACCAGAGCGGGATACGTACCGACTGGCGGGGATATGCCGTACTACCGTTTGCCATGGATTACCGGGAAAACCGCGTGGCGCTGAACCCCAATACGCTGGCAAACAACGTCGAGCTGGATGACGCGGTGGTCAGCGTGGTGCCGAATCATGGCGCGGTGGTGCTGGCTGATTTTAAAACCCATATCGGGCTTAAGGTACTGATGACGCTGACCTATAACGGACAACCGTTGCCATTCGGGTCGGTGGTGTCCTTCGATAATGGCCGCTCTGGCAGCATTGTTGCCGACGGTGGGCAGGTATATCTGACCGGGCTGCCGCCAAGTGGCGAGGTGAAAGCCAAATGGGGCGAGGGTGCGGGCGGGCAGTGCGTAGCGAGTTACCAACTGCCACCGGAAAGTCAGCAGCGTGCACTTAGCTATCTAACGGCAGTATGCCGATGACGCCGGGCGGGAGAGGCGAGCAATGAGAATACAACTTTATAGCCTGTGTCTGCTGGCGTTGTTTAGCACCAGGGTAGCGCAGGCTGCGGACAGCACTATCGCCATTAACGGTTACGTTAAGGACAATGCCTGCTCTATAGCGCCGGGGTCGCAAAGTTTTGTGGTGGATCTGATGAGTAATGCGGCCAAGCAGCTGCATCGGGTAGGGGCGACGACGCCGATGGTGCCGTTCAGCATCGTGCTCGATAAATGCGGCGGTTCAGCCATCGCGGTGAAGACGGGTTTCACCGGCGTGGCAGACAGCGACAATCTGACTTTGCTGAAAATCGACGGTGGGGCCGGTGCGGCAGCCGGCACGGGCATACAGATCCTCGATAACAACGGCAATGCCATTGCTCTCAATGAGCTCTCGAGCGGGTTGAACTGGTCAAATATCACCGCCGGGCAATCCAATACGCTGTATTTCTATGCGCGTCTGATGGCGACCCGTGCCCCGGTGACTGCCGGGCAGGTTAGAGCGACGGCAAACTTCACCCTGGAATTTCAGTAACCGGAGAAAAGGGCTATGAACATGAGCAAGCTGGTTCCGATCGCGGGGTGGTTACTGATGATGGTACTCCCCTTGGCGCATGCGGCAGATGTCAACATCACCATCAATGGCAAGGTGGTGGCAAAACCCTGCACGGTATCCACCGTGTCCACCACGGTAGAGCTGGGTGATTTGTATACCTTCAACCTGCTGGCGGTAGGTGCGACTTCGCCATGGCATGCGGTGACGTTGAACCTTACCAACTGCCCGGTGGGGACCTCAAAGGTAACCGCGACCTTTTCCGGCACGGCTGATAGCACCCGGAACTATTACGCCAATCAGGGCGCGGCCCGCAATATTGCGTTGCAACTGGCTGATAGCAACGGGGGGAATCTGCCCAACGGCAGTACCAAAGTCGTGGCGGTGAATGATGCATCGCTGGCGGCCAGCCTGGTTTTGCAGGTGAGGGCCATCACGCCCAGCGGCAATGTGACGCAGGGTTCGATTCAATCCCTGATCAACGTGACTTACACCTATTCCTGATGATGAAGAACATATGAAAGACTTAATCCGCGTATTTCTGAAATATCTCGGTGCAGCTGCGCTCTTGATTGGCTATTCATCCAGTGCTCATGCATTTGCTTGCCGAACGGCGGCCGGGGCGACCATCCCTATCGGCGGCGGCAGCGCCAACGTGTTTGTTGATTTGACTCCGCAGATCGGGGTGGGCCAAAACCTGATCGTTGATTTGTCCCGTCAGATCTCCTGCCGTAATGACTTTCCAGAGAACAGAATAGACTACGTTTCTCTGCAGAGAGGCTCGGCCTATGGTGGCGTATTGGCAAGTTTCACCGGTAGCTTTGTGTATGACGGTACTTCTTACCCATTCCCGACAACCTCTGAAACCAAGTCCGTTGTCTATAGAACCACCACTATGACGCCATGGCCCGCCGTGCTTTATCTCACGCCTATCAGCACTGCAGGTGGCGTGGCGATAACCAGTGGTTCTTTGATTGCGGTGTTAAATATGCACCAAACCAATAACGTAGGGGAATCGCATTCCTATATTTGGAATATCTATGCCAGCAATAGCGTGGTGATCCCTACTGGTGGCTGTGATGTCTCTTCCCGCGACGTTACCGTGAATCTGCCAGAATATCCGGGAACGGTGTCGATACCGTTGACGGTGCGTTGCGCCAAGAATCAAAACCTGGCCTATTACCTGACCGGGCCAACCACGGATGCCGCATCCACGATTTTTGCCAACACTGCCTCTGCACCGGTGGCTCAGGGAATTGGTATTCAGGTTGCCAACCGCAATGGCGCTATTCCGACCAACAGGAACGTCGCGCTAGGGACCGTCGGTAGTTCTGCAGTCAGTTTAGGTTTGACCGCCAACTATGCGCGCACTACCGGTCAGGTAGTGGCGGGTAATGTCAAGGCCGTGGTGGGTGTGACCTTTTTGTATCCTTGAATGTGCCTTTGAACGAGGCCTCAAGCCTGGGGGAACGGCACTAAACACGGTTATTTAGGAGGAAAAATGCAGCAGGCAAATCATCAGCAAGCTGAGCATGCGACAGCGGAAAGCCGCAAACGAATTTTGGTTGTCGAGCCATCCAGGATCAATTGGATCGGGCTGCAACGGTTACTGGGGGACGCGGGCAGCACGGAGTTAAGTTTTTGCCGGGTCAGTAAATTGACCGATGCCAAAAAGAAAGTTTATGAATTTAAACCTGATGTGATCTTGTTTAGCTCATTATCTCGTGGCACTGACTATCTGTCGTTATTATCCTTTTTGTCAGATATTGCCAGTTATCATCATAAAACCAACTCGGTGATCTGGTTGCAGCATGATATGGCCTGGATGGTGCAACTTCTCCATGCTTTCGGCGTAGATACGGTATTGATCGATCCGGTTAACCTTTATCAAATCACCCAATGTTTAGGCAGCAATCAGACTGACAAAGCGCCCAAAAATGCGGCTTTATTAGGTAAGCAGGAAAGATTAATTGCTCTGGCCTTACTGCGCGGGCGTAGTGCCACGGCTATCGCCAATGTGACCGGCAAAGATGTACGCACCATCAGCACGCAGAAGAAATCGATCATTAGAAAGTTACAGATGACAACCAATGAGGAGCTCTACCTGCTGGCGGGTAAGCTGGTTTATTTAACCAAGATAAACGGACTGAGTGGTGAGACTCGATGAAAAAAATAATGATTATGCATCCCTGCATTGTTACCTGGCATGGTTTGCATCAGTTATTCAGGCGCAAACTGCCCGACGCTGAGATCGTACCGGCACACTCCATCTATGATTTGGTATTTAATGATGATTTATCTGATGCCGATCTGATCGTCAGTGAGCTCTATGGCCTGAATGAAAATATCACTATGGGGGCGAAGCTGCTGTCATTTGTTCAATCGGTCAGGCAGGACAAACCGCTACTGATTATGACTGATGTGCCAGGAAAACAGGTGTTGGGTTGCCCGGGTTACCTGCCTGGGGCATCCTATATTGCTTTATCAGAAGATATTCGTCAGCTAGTTAATCAGGTTGATCAGGTTCTGGCTGGCAAGATTGTTATCAGTCCGTCTCTGCGTAGTGAACAAGGGGCTAGTTTGTCTAATGCCGATGCCAGACCTTTTTCCCGCTCGGAAATAAAGGTTTATAGCTTATTGCAAGAGGGCTTCAGTATTTCGCAGATAGCGAAGAAGATTTCCCGCAGCGTCAAGACCGTGAGTGCGCATAAACGCAACATGATGGGCAAGCTTGGCATTGAGAGTGAAGTCGAGCTCTATGCCTGTTTTAATCAATAGCCCTATATCGGCTATTACTACCGCCGGAGTTCGCTGATGACAGCGATCCCCGGCGGTAGTAAAGCAGGGTTTGCTGAATGGTATACTAATAGTAAGGTTATTTCGGCGGGTTCAGCCGTTTTTTCGTTTACCCGCTTCCCATATCCCCGCGAATCGTGCCGCATTACTGGCGGTATAGCGTACGGTATGGCGGATATTTCGGTGCCCCAGATAATCCTGGATCAAGCGGGTATCGGCGCCCCTTTCCGCCAGTTCATAGCCGCAGGCGTGGCGTAGCATATGGGGATGCGTGTTGATGACCGTGCCTGCCAGTTCGCCAGCCTGGCGGATAATGCGCCAGGCCTGACCGCGCGATAGCTGGGTTCCTCGCTGAGAAATAAAGATAATGTCCGGGTCTGCACCGGGTTTCCATTGGGCCCTGAGCTGCTTCCATTCCATAATTGCCTCGCATTCGTCATTCATCAGAGGATGAACGGTAGAGAATCCATTTTTAAGCCGGCGTATATTTATCCGTCCTTCAGCCATTTCAAGATCGCGAAAGCGCAGTCGTAGCAGTTCGCTGATACGTAATCCATGGCGGAAAGCCAGTAAGATCAGGCAGCTATCTCGTACTCCAGTCTGTGTATTTCTGGCAGCACTCATCAGGTTGCGGACTTCTGTTAGAGTGAGAAATTTACGCTGTACCAAAGAAAACTCCTATTTTTTCGCTTAAAAAACGCCAGAGTTAGGATTAAATAGAATAAAATTTTTACCTACCGTTTTTAAATCTAAAGAGTGCAATAAAAGTTTGCTAAAAATTCAGCTAAAGGTAATTTCATAGGATAATTCCTATTTGCTGTTTATTGTGATGTTACAGGTGACTACCGACAATATCCAGCATTTACGGGGGAGGGGAACGGCACTGTTTAAATAGCATTGATAATACAGTCTATAATTTGACTGTTTCCCGCAAATATAATGAATATTGGGTTTCTTAATAGAGTAATGTGTAATAAATTTCACATTTGTCAGAATAAAAAGTTGATGTATAGCGTAGTGAACCGGTACTAGCCAAAAATTGTACATTGAGCCTATCATGATAAGGATAACCCCAAGCCCATTGCTAGAGACTGCCAAATGAATATTCAAATAAAAGTTGATAACAATCTGTTCGACAACCTGTCTGAGAAGGCCCGTGAGGCGTTGCTGGACGAACTGCAAACTCGCGTCCATGAGGTCTACCCGGCTAGTCACCTCACGGTGATTGCAGGGCTGAATGATAAGACTGAGATCGCGACCAGTGATTTTTTTAACGACGTTGAGGCAAAATTGACCGTGCAGGAAATTGTCGACGATGTCATCCTGCATGGCCATTGGCGTAACGCATAGCCCTCACCCCAACCCTCTCCCACAGGGAGAGGGAGCTGTTAGTTAGTGCTCGTTTGTAAGCAAAGCGATAATCTCAGCAACCCCGATCGGTCCCTTTGGAGAGGCCCCTGCTCTTTGGAAGCAAAGAAGTCATCTCCGCAAACTCGAACGACCCCATCCAAGGTATATCACCGCATTTTCAGCCTACTCGATCGGTTCCCTCTCCCTGTGGGAGAGGGTTAGGGTGAGGGGCCCGTGCTTTGCCCATACATATGCCCTTCCCGTATTTCTCCCGCCCAACATGGAAAAAATGAAAGTACGACATATACTTATGGTGCTAAACATCAATCTGTTATCGAAGGCCGTTTTATTCTGGTTTTGCTAGACCATAAGGAGCGCTAATGACATATCACCTACTTACCCTGTGGGATATTCTGGTTACCACGTTTTCATTTTTCTTTTTCATCGCCTACCTGTTTATCCTGTTCCAGGTCGTTTCCGACCTGTTCCGCGATCACCAACTGAGCGGCTTTTATAAGGCAGTATGGATTGTGTTCCTGCTGTTCATCCCGCTGTTAACGTCCCTGGTCTATCTGATTGCCCGTGGTAAAGGCATGGCCGAGCGGCATCGTGCGCAGGTGCAGAAATCCGTCTCTGCCACCAACGAGTACATCCGTGAGGTTGCAGGCAAATCGCCAGCCGAACAAATTTCGGACGCCAAAAAGCTGTTGGATGACGGCGTGATCACCGAAAGTGAATACCAGCAGCTTAAGGCTAAAGCACTGGCCTGAGGTTGAGGTTGGCAGGAGAGAGGAGGGGGGCCGCAAGCCCCCCTAATAACCATTATTCGGCAGGGAACCCACTTGCAGATCTCTTGCAATCTGCCGGTCAACCACGCCGCCGCCGTTCGTTGTTTCTTCACCTTATATAGCTAAACCGCTATTGGCTCCCCGCGGGTCGCAGGCCGGCAAGAGGGTCGTGTTGATTATCGATTTGAAATCGTGAGGAACATCTCAGATCGCCTTGTGCCGTCGTATCGCAAAATAATACCAGGGTGCTGTGGTTTGCCGGGATTCGGGTAATGTAGACAAACTCATCCGGATTACAGACCACATTGTTAACGGTTAAATACTCCTTGTAGCCGGCCACATTGGTTTCCAGATCGTCTCTATCTATATAGACAGAACATTGATTGATGGTGGCCGCTTTATTGTGGCTGTCAAAAAAACGCGCGCTTTGCGACTGATTGCTGGCCAGCAGGATCAGCATAGCCAGGATGAACGCCGTAAATAGGCCATAGCGCAATAGCTTGGTCTGGTTTAAAACCGAGCGTTTTGGCGGCAGCGTTTCGGCCTGTGAGATCTCGACAGGGATCGGCTCTGGCTTATTGCTTGGCTGCACTATGATGTTGGCGCTCTCTTCTGGCTGTATTTCAATGGTTCCAGAAAAAACCACCCCGACTTTAGGAACCGTTCGGATGATATTTTTACTCAACCCGGCTTCCCGCATCCCTTTTCTTACCAACGAGATGTTCTGATAGAGCGTATTGGCGGTGACATATTGGCCGTTTTTTTGCCATACCTCGTTAAAAAAGTCGCTTTGACTGATCACCTCACCGGGGCGTTGCAACATTAATTGCAGGCAACGGCTGGCAGGAACGTTTAAAACGGTTTCTTTGCCCCGAGCGCGCAGCGGGCACAGGCGGTGCTCTTCGGGAAGGTACAGTACGGTGTCGTTAATGATGATATTTTGTTTCATTTCAATATATTAACTTTTTATGGTCTGAGTGCCTAGTTTGTTTGAAGTATAGTTTAAGCATTCCTGATGGTGGGTAAAATAAATAACAATTCTTATTCATTTAAAAAACAATGTGTTAATAATAAACCTCAAATGAGATCTGATATCATTTAAGAGCGATTTAGAACGATCTGTTATGATTTAATATTTTCTTTTAAATTATTGATTATCATGTGTTTTTTTGTTTTTTATTAAGATTAAAACTACTTCACTCAGAAGAATCTCATTCATGACTTAGTATTTACTCCATCAGCAAGGGGAGAGCGAAGTAAAGCGGCTTCATCTTACTGAGGTAAAGGATAGCTTCACCGGTAAAGGCTTTAATATATCGGCGTGACAGATAAATCCTAATCTTGAGTTTGTAGGTAATGGTTTGAATAGCAAAGAGTAAAATTTAATTGGCAGATATAAATATTGTAAGATAAAAATCTTTGACATTTATGACTACTAAAAAAGGGTGAAGTAATGAGATATGAAAAACACCAGGATGATTCGTTTCGGTTAGCGGTAAGTTCTTAGGAAGTTGAATTGATCAGCATTTATCACTGTTATGAGACTTTTGGAGATGGCAATGTGATCATCTTGGCGCAGTTGCCATAGTGGAAATTGCTCCTATAATGTCTCACCTAAGGGAGGTTTGTTATTTTTGTTACAAAACCAAAATAATAATCCGAGATACATATGGAAAATAGACTTTATGGATTCCTAATTGATGATGACATTCAATTCGATATTGCCAATCGTAGACTCCTTTATTACTCTGATGGAGCTTCGGAGCGCACCCTGTTTTTCAAGGTTATCTCTCTAAACGAGATCCAGACCCGATTACTGATTTATTTGCTGGCGAACAGCCGGGATGCCGTCATCTATAAAAATGACATAATGAGAAACGTTTGGGAGGAGATTAATTTATCTTCATCCAGCCAGCGTTTATGGCATGCAATAAATGAATTACGTAGAAAACTGGCGTCACTTGGACTCCCGGAAGATTTTATAGCGAACGTTCATGGTATTGGCTATTGCGTCGATAACCAGCGAATCTCCTCGCTATTTATTAAGTAAGTTGTTGTAAATATAAATGCTGGAGTCATCTAGCTATATCCATACCTATGGGTATCCACCAGGCCATTTTAATGGATATTAAAATGGTATTCATAATACAAGGTAAGTAGGAATATATATGAAAAAGTTAACTATCGTTGCATCCCTGATCGCTGTTTTCGGTACTGTAGGTATGGCTCAGGCTGCTTCTACCGGCACCATCACTTTTAACGGTGAACTGACTGCAAATACCTGTGACGTCGTGGTTGATGGCCAGCAAGCGGATGCGACCGTTATTCTGCCAACCGTAAGCACCAGCCAACTGCAAACCGCCACTCGCACTGCCGGTGATACCGGTTTCGTAATGGCCCTGAGCAACTGCGCAGGCACCCTGGAGACTGCTTCTGCCTTCTTCCAGGCCGGTGCTTCCGTTGATGCCGTAACTGGTCGCCTGCTTAATACTACCGGCGGTGCTACCAACGTCAGCCTGCAATTGCTGGACGCTTCAAGCCCGACTCAGGCCGTGATCAAAGCCGGTAGCCAAGATCAGGTTACCGCGATGACTTATCAAAGGGTTACCAGTGGTAGCGCTACACTGCCGTACATCGTACGTTACTACGCAGAGGCACCGACCACTGCGGGTACCGTAGTCAGCAACGTTGTTTATTCTATTCAGTACCAGTAATGGACTGTGGGAGGGGTACGCCCCTCCCAATCTGTCAGTGTGTTCGGAGTTTATGATGAAGTTACTTTCTACTAATGTGCTAAAAGTTGGCGTTGTTGCCGCAGTAACCCTGTTCAGCGTCAGTAGCCTGGCCAGCGTGGTGATTAGTGGTACGCGGGTGATTTACCCCTCTGATGCCAAAGAAGTCAGCGTCAAAATCAGTAACGGTGGTCCATCACCGGTCTTATTGCAAAGCTGGATCGATAACGGTGACGCCGACGCCAAACCGGCTGCGATCAAGGTGCCGTTCGTCCTGACGCCCCCGATGAACCGTGTGGAGCCAAGCAAAGGCCAGACGTTACGTATCAGCTACGCCGGTGGCTCGCTGCCGATGGATAAAGAATCGGTGTTCTGGCTGAACGTGCTGGAAGTCCCAGCCAAAGCCCAGGCTAAAGTAACTGAGAACCGCTTGCAGATGGCGTTCCGTTCGCGCATCAAGCTGTTTTATCGCCCAGCGGGTCTGCAAGGTAACGCCAATGAAGCGGCTAAAGCGCTAACCTGGAACAGCCAGGGTAATCGGGTACAGGCCAGTAACCCAACGCCTTATTATGTCTCGTTGGTCAACCTGTCGGTTAATGGTAAAAAACTTGACCATGCGATGGTGGCTCCTCGTAGCACCATGACATTGGACTTGGCGGGCAGTGCAGGTAGTAAGGTTACAGGGAGTTTCGTAAATGATTACGGTGCGGTTAATACTTTTGATGCAGTGATAAAATAACGTCCCCACTATATAAAACACTCCCGCATTAATTTGTTGATCGCAATTCAGGAATCAGTTCTTGAAGGGATATCTATGTCTAAATATTTTCAATATGGTCTGCGTGCACAGTTATCGCCACTGGCCATAGCTATTTTATCAACTTTTTTTGCGGCTAACGTTAATGCTGAGATCGCGGCTTCTACACCACAAGATATTGCCAAAAACCTTGAGTTCGATGCCTCTTTCCTGAATGTGGATGATGAGAAGTCGGTTGACCTTAGCCGCTTTGCCAATGGTTCCTCGGGCTTGCCTGGGGTTTATAAAACGGCTTTATATGTTAATAATCAACCGATCAGCAATACCGACATTGAATTCAAAGCGCGGGCAGATAAAAGCGTTTATCCCTGCCTGACCCGCGAACTGATTAAAAACATTGCGTTTGATTACGCCAAGCTGCCCGCGGATTTTTTAACCTCGCTGAGCAAAGGGGAAGTCTGTTTCGATCTCAAGAGTCAGTTGCCAGAGGCTCAGGTAAATTACGACAGTAATGAGCAACGCCTGGATATTATGGTTCCGCAGGTTTACATGCTCAACACTGCCCGCGGCACCGTTAGCCCGGAGCTGTGGGACAGCGGTGTACCGGCACTCTTGATGGGCTACAACGTCAACGGCTACACCAGCGAATCGCACGGCAATACCTTTAATTCGCTGTTTGCCGGCGTGAACGCCGGGCTAAATGTTGGCGCCTGGTATCTACGTCACAACGGGTCTTATACCCGCATGGACAATGGGCCGAACCAGTACAACAACCTCAACACGTATTTGCAGCGCGATATTCCGGTGCTCAAGGCGCGCGTGTTGATGGGCCAATCGAACACTACCGGGCAACTGTTCGATACGCTGCCGTTTACCGGTATTCAACTGGCCAGTGATGAGCGGATGTTGCCGGAGTCCCTGCGCGGTTATGCGCCGGATATCCGTGGCATTGCCCGCACCAACGCCCGCGTTACCGTACGCCAGGGCGGTCAGGTGTTGTATGAAACCACTGTCACGCCGGGCGAGTTCCTGATCAACGATCTGTATCCGACCGGCTACGGTGGGGATCTACAGGTCACGGTACGTGAGTCCGACGGTACCGAGCAGACTTTCAGCGTGCCTTATGCCTCGGTGGCCCAACTGCTGCGGCCTGGGTCATCACGTTATTCGATCACCGCGGGTGAAGTACGCAGCGATAACCTGCGCGAGAAACCGGCACTGTATCAGGGCACCTATCAACTGGGGCTAACTAACGCCATCACCGGCTATGGTGGCCTGCAGGCCAGCCAGGATTACTACGCCCTGCAGTTGGGGGCGGCGGTTGGCACGCCGATTGGTGCCTGGGCATTAGACGTTACTCAGGCGCGTACCCATTTGGGCAACCGCACCGATGCCAATGGCCGACATGAGGCGGGTAATAGCCTGAGTGGGCAAAGCTATAAGGTGAGCTACAGCAAGCTGATCAGCGAAACCAACAGCAACCTGTCGCTGGCGGCGTACCGCTTCTCAACCGATGGCTTTATGGACTTTATGACCGCGATGCAGACTCGTGACGCGGTAGCAGAAGGGTTCTCGCCGGAGTCGATCTCGCGAGCCAAAAATCGCCTGACGGTGACCGCGGGACAAGGTCTGCCGGATAACTGGGGCCAGCTGTATATCAGTGGTTCTTTGCAGAACTACTGGAACAAGGACGGCAGCGAGAAGCAGTACCAGATGGGCTACAATAGTCGTTATAAGGATCTGTCTTACGGCCTGAGTGTGAACCGCAGTTTCTCCAGCCTGGGCACGGCGCAGACCAACTATCTGTTGAGCTTCAGCCTGCCGTTGGGGCGTAGCGACGTAACCCACACGCCACAGTTGCGGATGGATTTGTCGCATGACAGCAGCGGCCGTTATGGCCAGCAGGCTACGGTATCCGGCACCACAGGGCAGGATAACCAGTTCAGCTATGGCGTTACTGCGATGAATGCCAATCAGGGCATGGGCTCCAGCGGCTCGCTGAGCGGTAACTATCGCAGCCCGGCCACGGCGTTGAGCGGTACTTACAGCACCGGTAAAGGCTATCAAAGCGCCTCTGCCGGGATGAACGGCACGGTGATCGCCCACTCTGGTGGAGTGACCTTTACGCCGTACACGTCGGACACCTTCGCGCTAGTGGAAGCCAAGGGTGCAGAGGGAGCGAAAGTTTCTTCCTATCCGGGCGTGAGCATCGATTCACGGGGTTACGCGATAGTGCCTTACCTGAATCCGTACCAGATGAACGAGATCAGTCTCGATCCTAAAGGGACGGCGGCCGGTGTGGAATTGGATAACACCAGCCAGAAAGTGGCGCCATATTCCGGTGCGGTGGTGAAGGTGAAATATACTACTAAGCAAGGGACGCCAATTCTGGTGAACGCGACCTATCAAGGGGAGCCGGTGCCGTTCGGGGCCGATATCTTTGATAGCAAAGGCAATAGCGTAGGTTCCGTAGGCCAGGGCGGGCAACTGTATGCGCGTGTGGCGCAAGACAAGGGTCAATTGCAAGTGAAATGGGGCGAAGGCGGTGAGATGCAATGCACCGTCAGCTATATGCTGATGCCCATGGCCAAGGGCCAGACGCAGGAGCAGATACAGCAATTCAACTCTCCTTGCACGGCAGCGGCCTCTTCCAGTTCCCAGAGAGTGAAACTGGCGAACAATGATGCGATATCGGCTGCTAACTCTGGTTAGCAGCCAAGGATGACAACTATTTTTCTTTCTGGCATGGCCTGCCAGAAAGTGGGTAAAAGACAGATGAAACTATCGATAAATAAAGTGTCGGGTTTGCTCGGCGGTCTCTTGTTAAGCGTTATCAGCTCCAACAGTTGGGCCGTAGCCAATTGTTCGTTTGATGCTGGTGCAACCCAAACGCAAACGGTGCCGTTGAGCCCGCCGGTGATTTCTGCCGGGGCCGATATTCCCGTAGGGACGATACTTTATCAAGGCAGTTGGTCGATGAAAAACACCAAGATGGGGTGCCAATGGGCGCAGGCCGACGTAGGTAAGTCATTTTGGTACAGCAACTCAACGCTGATCAGCAATGCTCCGCTGCCTCTGAGTGGTTTGATGACGGGGCCGTTTGCGGGTGCAGTCTATCAGACGAATATTCCAGGAGTTGGCGTGGTGATTTCACGAGCCGCTAGTGGCAATCCGATAATACCAACTAGGCCTGCAGTAACCACCGATGCAGAGCACCCTATCAGGCAGGTTGGCAATGAATTAGGTGGAGCCTTGGATTTTGTGGGTTCAACACGTTATGTCTCGCTCATTAAAACGGGGCCGATCACGCCCGGTAGCTTTACGATGAGTGGTGCAAATTTCCCTAGTGTCAAGACAGTGCTCGAACCACCGGTAAATAGCCATCCTGGCTCCGCCGCCGTCACCGGGCTGCCGTTTACTTTTTATAATATCAATTTCCAGGGGACCCTGAGGATTTCGTCACAAACTTGCACGACGCCGGATGTGTCGGTGAAATTGGGTTCTTTCGATATAAGAGAACACTTTACCCGGATTGGTGCGACTACCCCTTGGGTAGACGCCTCCATCAATCTGACTAACTGTCCGACATTTTACGGTTTTTATAATAGTACCAATACCACGAAGCTGATGGATTACAACACGGGATTGGCGACGGTTTCCACTGCGCTGAATAACAGTGTTGGCGTGAGATTGGCCCCGACAACCTCGGTGATCGATGCTGCCAATGGGGTGATGGCTATTGACTCGACGCTGTCTGGCGCGGCATCAGGCGTAGGTATCCAGATCGGTTGGGGCGACAGCAGCCAGGCACCGACGCTGTTTAACTTGGCATCAGAACAATCGGTGGCGCTGCCAAAAGACGGTAGCCCAACCATTCGTATTCCACTGGCTGCCCGATATATTCAAACGGCTGCGGCACCGACGCCGGGGAAGGCGGAGGGCAAAGTGGTATTTACCGTTAACTACTATTGAGCAATGACAAATTTGCTTCTCGAATAAATAAAGCCGGTTGACCTAAGTTAGCGTAGCCACTAATTCCAACTTTATTCTTTCTGTCATGGCCTACATAGATTATGAGACAAAGGATGTTAATCATGCAAAGATCGATCAATAAAGTATCAGGCTTGCTGATGGGAATAGTGCTAACGCTTATTTCTTGCCCTGGCTGGGCAACGATAACCGTGACGCTAACAGGCGGTCAACAAACTGCTATCGTTCCTGTGAATCCACCAACGATTTCAGCTGGTGTAGATGCTCCTGTGGGAACTGTACTTTATCAGGCAAGCCTGATAATGAAAGATACCTATGCTGAATTAAAATGGCCAACCAGCGATATTGGAAAATATCTGTATTATGCGACATCATTGAATTTAATCACTACGCCAAAGCCTCTCTCTGGTCTGACAGTCGGGCCTTATGCCAATGGGGTGTATGAGACTGGTATACCTGGTATCGGTGTGGCGATTATAACCAACGTGTCAAATCGAGCGTTAACCACAAGCAAGCTTTATGCTGAGAGTCAGAATTTATTAGACTCGTCATTAGGTTTGAGGATTACTGCTACGGGCGCACTCGAATCGCGAAGTATTGCGTTGGTTAAAACTGGCCCTCTGACACCAGGAAATTACAGCATCAGTGCTGCAAATTTCCCTACCGCTCGCCAGGCGATTGAGGTTTCGCAAACCAGCCACACTAACGCCGCTGCAATCAGTGGGTTGCCATTGTATACTTGGATGTTCAGTTTCCAAGGCAATATCACCATATCGGCACAAACCTGCACTACGCCTGACGTTAACGTTAACTTAGGGAGTTATGATATAGGTGAACATTTTAGCACGACGAATGCGACCACACCCTGGGTGGATGCCTCTATTAACCTGACTAACTGCCCAACATTCTATGGATTTTACAATTCGACTAATGCACCGCTATTAATGAATTACAATACCGGGGCAAGTACTACCACCACCTCGCTGAATAACAGCGTAGGCGTGCGTCTAACCCCAACGACCACGGTGCTGGATGCTGCCAATGGCATTATGGCTATCGACTCAACGGTATCCGGAGCGGCCAGCGGCGTGGGTATCCAGCTCGGCTGGGGAGAGAGCGCTCAAGCGCCGACGTTGTTTAACTTCTCGGCGGAAAAGAGCGTGACCTTACCGAAAGACGGTAGTTCAACCATTCGTATTCCCCTGGCTGCCCGTTATATTCAAACGGCTGCGAACCCTACGCCAGGCAAGGCGAATGGCAAAGTGGTATTTACCATTAACTATTATTGAGTTGTGGCCCGTAGATAGCATAACTCATGACTATACAAACGTTCCACTCGCCATATTTTGGCCTCAGTTTGCTGTGACAGCGATGAGATGGAGATCTATTTTTTATAAAGGAATGCCATTAATATGCCTGGGAAAATTAATATAATTACCGATAACTATTATTTTTTTGTTGGGCTCAAGGCGTATTTGTATGCCGAGGGTAGAGTGATTAACCAAATGGCACTCAATGAACTGAAAAACACCAGCACCAGTAGCTTTGGCAAAGAAGATGTGCTGGTTTTTCATATGTTGAATTCAATCAGTGAGATGTCGTTCTTGATTGCGGTTGCTAAATTTCCGGGGAAAATAATTTTTTTGCCACGTGAAATGAAAATAAAATTCAACCTGGATTTTGGGCGGCATATTGCCTTTGCAGAGGATGCTGATGTAGACGCGGTGTTCAATGAGTTAGTCAAGATAGTCGGTGGGGAGCTTCCCGTAGCGACTTTTCTCCAGGATAGCTTAACCCGCAGAGAGAAGGCCGTACTGCTGTCTATGATCGATGGCATGAATATGCAGGCCATCGGCCACAGTTTACGTATCTCAACCAAAACCGTGTATACCCACCGGCGTAATGCCTTGCAAAAGCTGGGGGTGCGTAACCTGTTTCAGGCGTGCCCCATAAAAACCAGCGTGCTCAATTCGGCTATTTTTGCCAGTTGAAAACACGGCCAGCGCCCAGGGGGCACTGGCCGTGGTTAACCTACCTTATTTCGTTGGTGCCGGGCCGATGTTGTCATCGATACGTTTGAGCATATAAGGGAAGAACGGGTTAGAGGACAGACGCATCAGTGAATCCAGCCCAACCACCAGCACCGCCCGCTCGCCACGTGCGGCAAAGGTCCCCAAGCTGATGCCGTATTGATTGCGCGGTTCCGGGTAACGCCCGTACAGGGAATCACTCAGCGGGAACGGCAAGGCGACGTGCGACAGCGAGAAGATATCCGGCAAGTAGGTGATACCGAGCGGATCCGTGGTCTCTGCCGTTTGTCCTGCGACGATGGTACGTGCCTCAGTATCCGTGGTTTCTGGCGTTACGTTAGTGACGATGGTGGCCGTATAGTTACGCGGTGCCGGTGGCAGCAGCCGCGGCAGCGCGGTATAGGATGAACTTCTGAGTAACGGCCCAAACGCCACCGCCTGGTTTAAATCAAATAACACCACCTCACTGCCGTTGGCTGGCAGGTGGTTATACAGGGCGGTGATCACCGCGCGGGTGCTGACGGTAGAATCCATCACCGATTGGAACGTCAGGATCGGCGGCAATTCGCCCATTTTGCCGTTGCGCGAATCGGCGGCAATTTGCTTTTGCAATGCCTGGGTTAGTTGGAAGGACTGGCGTGCCGCATTCACTGGGAACGAATTGTATTTGAACGGGTTAAACTCTGGCACGATCCCCAACCACGCTGCTTTGGCAAACGCAGGGAAGATGGCTGGCCAACCGGCAATACCGGCAAAACGGGCAAAGCTGGTGACGCCGATCATCGGCGAAATCAGCACCACGCGCTGGGGTTTCGTCAGGCGAGGGTCATCCAACGCATCTAACGTGTATTTCATCGCCAATGCGCCGCCGTTTGAGAAGCCAACGATATGCAGCGGTACGTCGTCACCCGCCAGGCGTTTGGCTTCACGGATCGCCAGCCGTGTCGCGGCCATCCAATCCTGCCAATCTACGTCGGTCAGCGCCCCCGGTACGGTGCCGTGCGCCGGTAAACGAATACCGACCGCCACATAGCCATATTCACGGTAATTATCCGCGATATGCCGCAGGCTGTAAGGGGTATCGGTCAAACCATGCAACAGCACCACGGCGCCTTTCGGTTTGCCGTCCGGCATCATGATGTAGGAGCGGTTCCAGTCGGTGGGAAACTTTTCGGGATAGATCGGGCTGTCGACAAAGTAGCGGTTCAACGAGGTCTGCTGGCTGCTGTCCAGCTTGTCGGTCACATTCTGGCGGACCTCTTTGAAAATGGCGTCCTCGGCGGTCAGATAATCCGCCCAACTGGCCTTATCGATCTCATCGGCGCGCATTTCATTTGGGACAAAGGTATGCCAAAGCTCTAACGATGGCCCACGCTGAGTATCATAAACTCGCATGCCTAGCGCACCGACGATTAACACCACCAGCAGCAGGGCAATGCGTTTAATCCATTTGATAAACATCAGGTTTAACTCCGTTTTTTATTGTAATGGCCGAGCCGGAAAACTCGCTATTATCCCGCAAGGGGAGTTCGTCCCTGAATTCTGTATCCTATCAGCAAGGGGGCCATGTTGCGGCCTGACACCTAAACCGTGAAGCAACTTGTTCCCTTTAGCGTGGTGATACGGTGGTGGTGCTGCCATTGGTCACCAGTGCGACGCGCTGCCCGTTATGGAACTGGGTTGAGCCCTGTGCCTGAACGACCACGATATTCACGCCATCATCCCGGCGCACTTCCAGTTCCACCCCGGCGCTGCGGTTCATGGCGCTTTGGATCCCTGAGCCAGCAGCTGCGCCCCCCACGGCACCCGCCGCCGTTGCCAGGCTGCGTCCTGAGCCGCCACCCACGGTATTACCCAGGAAGCCACCGACCACGGCCCCGCCAATAGCCCCAGCGGCGTTGGTGCCATCACCACCCTGGATGGTGACCGGACGCACGGAGACCAGCGTGCCATAAGTGACGAAGTTGGCCTGCCTGGCCTGTGCTGCAGTAAAAGTATCGCCGGAAGCGGTGCGATTAGCGTTACATCCGCTCAGAACGGCGGCAGCAAGAGCGACAACAATGATGGTTTTATTCATGAGAAAACTCCGAGCAAGTTAAGTGCGCAAAGAGACAGTCGTTGTCTCATGCAAATAAGTATGGCAGGAACTTGATTTTATTCAGGTGGTACGACAAAAAATTATATTCGGGCGTAAGAATAAGGATTAAGAATTTTAGTATGTTGTTTTAAGTCAATTTACTGAGAATATTCTCATTAATCAGCATGATTAATTGTTCTGAAGGGATAAATGAATAGCGGGGTGACAGCCTGAGCGATTCTGGAATGGCGAAGCATTGGCGGGAGAAACCAGAGCGGGTCTGGGGTTCTCCCGGTTTTATCTAAGGGTAATGTTAGGGCTTAACGGCAGCCGCGTCCGCCGTGCATCCCCGCTCCGCCCATTCCGTGGCCCATCATCGGCACGCCGGCCTTGGCCAGATCGGTATCCAGCGCCACGCGTTGTTGGTACAGGTTGTCACGCAATGCGGTAACTTCTTTGCTCACGGCCAAAACCTTTTGTTCATCCATAGGCTTGCTGGTCAGCAGGGCCTGATATTCGTATTGCTTGGACATCAGCTGTTGGCGCAGATCGGCGGTTTTCGACTGGAACTCATCAAAGGCTTTCTGGCTGACGGCTTGCTGTTCAGGCGTCAAGTTCGCGCGGTTACCGTGCTGATAACCCATCCCTTGATGGGTTCCCTGTGCATTGCCCATATTGGCGTGGTAACCATTTTGCGCCAATGCGGTAGTGCTAACACCGGCCAGCAGGGCAACGGAGATAATGGCGGCGAAGGTGGTTTTAGTTAGCGTCATGATTGATTTCCTTTTATTTAGGGTTCATGGATTCCATTTCTTTAATTGCAACCCGCGTGCCAGCTTCAGGCTGGCATGGGAATTGTATAGATCCAGGATCGCCGTTAGGGCTTGGCTATCTCAGCCAACGGGCGCCAGCCAAGGAACTCCAGCATGCAGCGCGTTAAGTTTATGACAGTAATAAAAATAACTGAGGGTGGAGGATGGCCGTTGGCTGGTCGCAATCCAGAGATAAAGTGGGTTATTTTTACTCGCCATACTGATAGTGTGGGTAATAATTACCCGCACGCTGGCGTGCCGGTTGCAGAGGAAGCCAATGGAATTTAAAACCAAATCGACGCTCTTACCTGCCTGGATTGCGATCGCCGCGGTCGCGTTACTGCTTGGCATTATCATCACGCTGGCCATTAAAGATCTGCAGCGTGGGCGTGAGGTGGAAATCCAGACGCTACGAGAAAAAAGCGCGGTGTTGATGAGCTCGTTTGAATCCGGTGCTCGTACCGGTATGGGCATGCGCTGGCGCCACGATCAGCGTCAAACCCTGTTGGAGGAGATGGCCTATCAGCCAAACGTGCTGTACATCGCCATTACCGATCGCTCTGGCCGTATCCTGGCGCACAGCGATCCGCAACGCGTTGGTCAGCAGTTGTATAGCCCGCAACAGATGGCTGAGCTGAAGGTCTCCAGCGATGCACAGTGGCATATGACGACCTTTGATGAGCCGCAGGCTCAGCAGCAGAATGCTTTCGAAGCCTACCGTTGGTTTAAGCCGCTCAAGCGCGGCAGCGGCCACTCTGGCCATATGATGAACCGATCGCGTATGCAGGAGGCTGCCGAGCCTCAGGATGATGAGCAGGCCGTTATTTTTGCGGCGTTAGACACCGTCGCGCTGGATGCCGCCCAGGCAAAGGATATGCGCAACACCTCGATTTTGCTGTCCATCCTGCTGTTGCTGGCGTTAGCCAGTTTGTTGGCGCTGTTCTGGGGGCGGCGTTATCAACGCTCCAGCCAACAGTTGCAGGACTCAAGGGCCTTCTCCAGCGAAATTATCAGTAACTTGCCGATGGGCTTGATCACCACCAATGATCAGCACCAGATCCGGGTGGTTAACCATGCGGCAGAAGTGATGCTGGGTTGTAGCGCCGCCGAGCTGTTTGGCCAGCCTAGCCATCAGGCGCTGCCAGCCGAATGGCAGCAACTGGCACAGAAAAGTAGTCAAGGCCAGCCGATTATCGAACAGGATATTGACCATCGTCTGGCTGGTGGGCAGAGCCTGCCGTTGAGCCTCAGCGTGGCGAATATTGTTAATCACAGCGGCCATTTTCTGGGTAACGTATTTATCTTCCGCGATATGCGGGAAATTCGCCAACTGCAAGAGGAGATCCGCCGCAAAGAAAAGCTGGCGGCTATCGGCGATTTAGCGGCTGGCGTGGCCCACGAGATCCGCAACCCACTTTCCTCCATCAAAGGCTTCGCCAAGTATTTTGCCGACCGCTCGCCTGCGGGTAGCGAACAGCATGAACTGGCCAAGGTGATGGCGAAAGAGGTCGACCGTCTCAACCGGGTGATCACCGAGTTACTGGCGCTGGTGCGCCCTGCCGATCTGTGTTTGCAGCGGGTGGCGATTAACGAGGTGATCGAACATTCGCTGCACCTGATCCGTCAGGATGCTGAGAGTAACAATATCGCCCTTCGTTCCCGTTGTGATGAAGCTTTGTCGCTGGTGGAGATCGATCCCGATCGCCTCACTCAGGTGTTGTTGAATCTGTATCTCAATGCCATCCAGGCGATTGGCTCGGATGGCGTACTCGAGGTTGATGTTGAAGCGACCAAGGAGGGGGCGATGCGCATTGCCGTCTGCGACTCGGGTGCTGGTATCCCACCTGACGAGCTTGGAAAAATCTTTAACCCTTACTTCACCACCAAGGCGGCGGGCACTGGCCTGGGCCTGACCATGGTGCAGAAAGTGATCGAGGAGCACCAGGGGACGATCGCCGTTACCAGTAGCCAACCAACGGGCACCCGATTTGAAATAGTGATCCCGCTCAGGCACAACAATCTACAAGGGGAGGCTCATGCAGACGCCTAACGCACATATTTTGCTGGTTGAGGACGATCTCAGCCACTGCACCATCCTCCAGGCGCTGATAAACGGCTGGGGCTACCGGGTCAGCGTGGCGCATAACGGCCGACAAGCGTTGGAGCAGGTCAGGGCACAGCCGTTCGATCTGATCCTCAGCGACGTGCGAATGGCGGAAATGGATGGCATCGCGGCGCTGAAGGCCATCAAAAGCTATAACCCGGCGATCCCGATCCTGATCATGACCGCCTACTCCAACGTGGAGTCTGCCGTTGAAGCGATTAAGGCGGGGGCTTATGACTATCTGACCAAGCCTCTCGATTTCGATACGTTGCAGCTCACGTTGGCACGCGCACTGGAGCATACCTCGTTAAAAAGCGAGAACCAGGATCTGAAGCAGCGTTTGCGGTTCGATCAGCAAAATTTTATTGGCCGCAGTGAACCGATGCGCAAGCTGCTGGAAATGATCGCCATGATCGCCCCTTCCGAAGCGACGGTGTTGATCAGTGGCGAATCAGGCACCGGCAAGGAACTGATAGCTAGAGCTGTGCACGCCAACAGCCTGCGCAAGGAGCGGCCATTGGTGAGCATCAACTGCGCCGCCTTGAGCGAATCTCTGCTGGAGTCGGAGCTGTTCGGTCATGAGAAAGGGGCATTTACCGGTGCCGATAAACGCCGGGAAGGGCGTTTTATGGAGGCCGATCAGGGCACGCTGTTCCTGGACGAGATTGGAGAAGTCTCGCCGTTGATGCAGGCAAAATTACTGCGGGCGATCCAGGAGCGGGAGATCCAGCGGGTGGGCAGTAATCAGACCCTGTCGGTGGATGTACGTCTGATCGCAGCGACCAACCGGGATCTGTTGGCGGACGTGGAGGCTGGCAGGTTCCGTCAGGATCTCTACTATCGGCTGAATGTGGTGACGGTCGACAGCCCGCCGCTCAGGGCGCGCCGCGAAGACATTCCCCTGTTGGCAATGCATTTTCTGGCCAAATTTGCCGAGCGTAACCGTAAGCCGGTTAAGGGATTCACCCCGTTAGCGATGGATATGCTGCTGAAATATTCCTGGCCTGGTAACGTGCGGGAGTTGGAAAACAGCGTTGAGCGTGGGGTGATCCTGCTGAGTGGGGACTTTATCAGTGAAAAAGAGCTGCCGCTGAGCATTAGCCAGTGTGTTGATGTGCAGCCAGATCGCCAATGTGGCCAAGCGATCCAGCCGTTGGAGCAGGTAGAGAAACAGGCGATTTTGGCGGCGCTGGAACAAACCGCCGGTAACAAGACCGAGGCGGCCAAACAGCTGGGCATTACCCGTAAAACGCTGTTGGCCAAGTTACAGAAGTAGCTTCTGGCTTTCGTTCACACCCCTCACCCTAACCCTCTCCCACAGGGAGAGGGGACCGATCGAGTGGATTGGAAAATTCGGTGATGCACCTTGGAGAAGGGGTGATCGAGTTTGCTGAGATTATCTCTTTACTTCCAAAAGAGCAGGGGTCATCAGCTCCCTCTCCCTGTGGGAGAGGGGTGGGGTGAGGGGTCAGTCTCCACCCGTAGTTCAGCCACCCGTTGTTGCAAATCAGGCCACGGTTTTTGCTTGGTAAAGTCCTGCCGTAGATACTGCAGCAGCGCAGCGATTTGCTCGTCGTTGAGGTTATAACGGAACGCAGGCATATAGCCTAATTCGCCTTTGGCCGGATGCTGGATACCGGAAAGCACCACGCGGATGGCATTATCCGGGCTGTCGCTATACAGGTTGCTGTTCAGGGCCAGGGAAGGGCGTACGCCCTGCATCTGCGCGCCTTTCTCCTGAGAGTGACAAGCCATACAGGCACCGGAGAAAATCCGCGCTCCCTGCGAAGTCAGCGGCTCAACCCTTTGCTCCGCCAACCGGTTGATCTCTGCGGCCTTACCCGGGAGGTTTTCATCCTGAGTATGGAAAGAATGCAGATAGGTGGCAATGGCCTGCAAATCCTCTGGTGGCAGTTGAGAAAGACCTTCCTCGATCACCGGTGCCATCGGCCCTGCAGCCACACCGTGGTTAGCGGAGTAGCCGGTTTGCATAAAGGTCAGCAGATCCTGCTGGCTCCAGGCCAGCGGCAACTGAGGATTAGCGGTCAGGGACGGAGCGGTCCAGCCTTCTGCGACACCACCGCTCAAGTGTTTGCTGCCCCCTTGCTCCCCAAACAGGAAGTTTCGTGGCGAATGGCAGGCGCTGCAATGGCCTAGCCCCTCCGTCAGATAGGCCCCCCGGTTCCACTCTTTACTCTGGCTGGCGTCTGGCTGCATGGCACCGGGCGTCAGATAGAGCCAGTTCCAGGTCACGATCCCCTGACGGATATTGAACGGGAAATGCAATGAGGTTTTCGGCGGCTGGTAGTGCACCGCTGGCTGTGTCATCAGGTAGGCGTACAGTGCCTTGAGATCTTCGTCACTGGTGCGCGTAAATGCGGTATAGGGGAAAGCCGGGTAGAGGTAATTGCCCTGGCGATCGACCCCGTGACGCATGGCGCGCTCAAAGGCGGGGTAGGACCATCCGCCAATCCCCGTTTCCAGGTCGGGCGTAATATTGCTGGTATAGATGGTACCGAACGGGATCTCCATTGCCAGCCCGCCGGTATTGCGTTCGCCACCGGGGCGCGTGTGGCAAACCGCACAATCACCAACGGCGGCCAGACGCTCACCTTTTTCAATCTGCGCCTGGCTGAAGGTATGGGTATCCAGACGATCGATTTGCACCATTTCTGGCTGCCAGGTGGCAATCGCCCCCACGGCGACGATGATGGCAACGGCCAGCGCGCCCAGCCCGGCGATTTTCTTTATCTTGTGCATAATGTGTTACCCGTTTGCATGGCTGGAAGAGGTTGCAGTAGCTAAAGCCTTCAGGATCCGTTCCGGGGTGAAGGGGACTTCGCGCAGCCTGACGCCCAGCGCATCAAATAACGCATTGGCGATGGCGGCAGCGCTCGGTACGGAGGCGGATTCCCCTGCTCCCATCGGCGGCTCATGCGGGTTATCCAACAGTTGGATATCCACCTCTGGCAGTTCGTCAAACCGCAGCAGGGGGTAACCGCCCCAATCCAGTGAGGTCACACCGCTGCTGTCAAAAGTGACAAACTCTTTCAGGACCCGGCTGGCCGACTGGATGATGTTGCCATGCACCTGATGGCGCACCCCGGCCGGATTGACGATTTGCCCGCAGTCGTGGGCCACGTAGATCTTGTTCAGTTTGATCTGCCCGTTGCGGCGATTAACGCTGAGATCGCAGACCCAGGCCGCCCAGGCGGCACCAAACCCGGGGAATTTGCTGTGGAAGTAACGGGCATAGGCGAAACCTCGGCCATTGACCACCTCTTGATCCTCGGCCACCGGATTACGATGGGCGGGGCCATCCTGCCAGTTCGCCTGTTTTTTCAGCGCGTGGATCAACGTAATGGCGCGCGGATCGGTTAAATATTGCAGCCGATAGGCGATCGGATCCTGTTTGGCGAGGTAGGCCAACTCGTCGATCCAGCTTTCATGGGCAAACACGTTCGGCAGCGCCGACACGCCACGCATCCAGGAAGCCCGCACGATGGGGGCCGCATCTTCTGAAATCACCCGCATATGCGGATATTCATACTGCGGCACGGCGGTACGGTCCCCCATCTGCTGTACGTCTGGCCGATTGGCGACCTTGCCGGTTAATACCAGCGGCAGGGTGACGGCATTGTTGGAGGGATAGCTGGTCCTCAGCTCATAGGCGGCGACCTGATGATTGGCATCCAGCCCGCCACGTACGCGGATCAATTGCCCGGTACCTTTTGGCTCCCAACCCGCTTCCTGTTCGCGCATTAACTGCACCCGCACCGGCTTGCCGGTGGCGTGTGACAGTAAGGCCGCATCTGCCGAAACGTCGTCGGCGCAGTTACGACCGTAGCAGCCGGAAGCTTCCATGCGGTTGATATGCACCTGCTCCGGCTCACGGCCAAGCAATTTGGCAATGTCTTTGCGCAGGTCGTGGGGATTTTGCGTACCGGACCAGATTTCCACCTGATGCGCGTTCACCTCGGCCACGGCACAGGAAGGACCGATAGAGGCATGTAAATGATAAGGCCAGACGTAGTCGACATTGACCGGCGTTGCGACTGCGGCAAGGGCGTCGGTGGTGCCCGGATCGTCGCGCAGAATTCGCTCGGCTTTCGGCATGGCTTCCAGCGTAGCGTGCAGCTTGTCCAAAGAGAGATCCGGTAACCCGGCCCAGGGCTGCCATTGCACCTTCAGTTGGCGCATGGCTGCGATCGCCTGTTCCTCACGCTCGGCCACGATGCCGATAAAGTCATTGATGACCACCAGTTTGACAATACCGGGCAGGTGGGCGATGGAGCCCCGATCGACGGAGATCATCGCTTTTCCTAATGGCGCGCTGCTGTCTGCTCCGGCATAAGGGGGGCGCACTACCCGGCCATGTAACATGCCAGGTAGGCGCATATCGTGCACATAGGTCAGTTGGCCGCGAACCTTGGCCGGAATATCGACGCGCGCCACCGGTTTGCCCACATACTGGCCGCTTTGCGGGCTTTTCAGCACCACATTGCTGTCCAGCGGCAGATGCAGATCCTGCCCACGCGCCAGTTCGGCGTAGCTCAGGCGGGCTGAGGGGGCATCTGGGGCAAACACGAAGCCATTGGCGGTTGTCAGCTGTGCGGCCGGGCGCTTGAAGGCAAGAGCTGCCAGTTCCACCAGCAATTGCCGCACCTGCGCTGCCGCCTGACGCAAGGGAACCGAGGTTACCTGAATGGTGGCGCTGGCGATGGTTGGGCCTTGGTCGGGCGTGCGATTGGTATCGCCCAGGATCAGCGTGACATCGTCGAAAGCCACGTCCAGTTCATCGGCGACAATCTGCGCCAGTGAGGTGCGTATGCCGGTGCCGAGATCGACGTGGCCGTTAAACGCGGTCACTTTGCCGTCGGCACTGAGGGCAATAAAGCTGCTGATACGGTCCAGGGGGATCGCTTTGCCTGCGGCGGCTGGGCTGCCTGCCAGCGCGTTGAAGGGTAACAGGCTGCTGACCATCACTACGCCACCCGCCTGCAGCAGGCGGCGACGGGTTATTTGCATTTCCATCATTGGGCACCGCGCTCGGCCAGTAGCCGCTTGGCCTGTTGCGCCGCAGCCAGAATTTCCAGATGGGTACCGCAACGGCACAGGTTGAAGGCTAATTCGTTTTTGATCTGTTGCTCGCTGGCTTCGGGATCGCGTTCAAACAGCGCCACCAGCGTCATAATCATGCCGTTGGTGCAGTAGCCACACTGTGCGGCCTGTTCGTCGATAAAGCCCTGTTGCACCGGATGTAAATGGCCTTCCTGGCTTAGCCCTTCCAGCGTGGTGATCGCTTTCCCCTGGGCAGCAGACAGCGGGGTGGAACAAGAGCGGGCCGCAACGCCGTCGATCAGTACGGTACAGGCACCGCATTCACCCAGGCCACAGCCATATTTGGGGCCGTTGAGTTGTAAATCGTTGCGAAGGACATACAGCAGGGGAGTCTCTGGTGGGATATTGCTCAATGCGACCAAACGGCCATTAACCTTAATTTCCATGTAAAACCCTATCCTTGATGAGTTTAATTTTTTGTGAATTCTATGTTGATGGCTGGAGGCTTGTTTGATCAAAAGAGGGATTTTCAATAATTAGCAGAATAATTATTGAAACAGGATGTGATGTAATGCATTGATACTCAAGAAGAGTTATAAGCAGCGGCGAGCCAATGCCCACCGCTGTTGTGAGGGGTTACCTAAGGGTTAAGCGAGAAACTCAACTTTGCCACCGTCCAGATGGTACATGCTGCCTACAATCTTGATTTTTCCTTCCTCTTCCAGCTTTTTCAGCACCGGGCTGTTTTTGCGGATATCGGCGATGGTCATCTCGACGTTGGTTTTGGCGACGGCATCGACAAATTCATAGTTGCTACCGCTGCGTTCGCCTTTAAATTCGGTCTTGTCGATGGCCGGTTTGATCTTGTTGAGCAACCCGGTCAGGTTACCCAACTCGACATTCTCGATGGCCCCTCTTACCGCGCCGCAGGCGGTATGCCCCATCACCAGCACCACTTTGGCTCCGGCAGCGGCGCAGGCAAATTCCATGCTGCCCAGAATGTCGTCATTCTGGATATTACCGGCAACGCGCGCGTTAAAGGTTTCACCGATGCCGGTGTCCAGCAGGATCTCCGCCGGAGCGCGTGAATCAATGCAGCTTAAAATGACTGCTGCCGGGAACTGTCCCTGAGCGCTGGCCTGCTTCTGGGCAACATAGTCATGCTGCTGCATTTTGCCTTCCCGAAAGCGCATATTGCCTTGTTTAAAGCTGGCAATGATGTCGTCCGGCGTCATTTTATCGCGCTGTTCTTTGGTCATCGCGGCGGCAAAGGCCACTGACGGCGCGGTGAAACCGGCAATGCCGGTCATGGCTAATACTGAAAGGGCTGCGGTACGTTTTAGCAGGGCACGGCGTGGCGGTTCTTGATCGGGGAGCTTACTCATATACGTTATTCCTCGTGTGCTGTTTTGGAGAGAAAACACGTTGATTGCGCCAGTTCCCAGGGGCAATGAAACAACCGGGCGTGGTGGCGTTGAACGGGTATCGCCTTGATAAAGGTAAGCACTAGTAAGTGTATATGTGTCCTTGCTTTTCAGCTGGGTATTTTGTGAACAAAATGAGGTCGCCGGGGACCAGATTCCTGTTTGTTCGCGCCAGACAATGGCTTAACATAGCGACAACTATTTTTGCCTGGCCTATATGGATATCCGATGCGTCATCTGGTTACGCTTTTACCCCTGATCCCTTTGCTGGCTGCCTGTAGCAGCGAGCCTAAACCTACTGAGCAATTGGCTCCCCCAGAGAGCCTGGTGCAGAGTGGTTTTGTGCTTGAACCGGAGCATGCCATTCATCCACTCGGCGGCGACTTTGCCAATAATCCGGCGACGGCGCGCTTTATCGACAAGATGGTGCAGGAGCACGGCTTTGAGCGCCAGCAGTTGCATGACGTACTGGCCCAGGCCAAACAGCTGGACTGGGTGGTGGCGCTGATGGATAAGCAGGCACCCGCGGGTAAGCCAGCGACGTCGCCAAACGGCGCCTGGATCCGCTATCGCAACAAGTTCCTGACGCCGGACAACGTGCAGAACGGGGTGGTGTTCTGGAATAAGTATGAGGCGGATCTCCAGCGCGCCTACCAGGTTTACGGCGTACCGCCAGAAATTATCGTGGGCATTATCGGGGTGGAAACCCGTTGGGGCCGGGTGATGGGCAAAACGCGGATTATCGATGCGTTGGCGACGTTGTCGTTTAACTACCCACGCCGTGCCGAGTACTTTAGCGGTGAATTGGCCACCTTCCTGCTGATGGCGCGCGCCGAAGGTGACGATCCGCTTTCCCTGCGTGGCTCCTACGCCGGTGCGATGGGCTACGGCCAGTTTATGCCCTCGTCGTTCAAGAGCTATGCAGTTGACTTCAACGGCGACGGCCATATCAACCTGTGGGATCCGGTGGATGCCATCGGCAGCGTGGCCAACTACTTCAAAGCTCATGGCTGGACGCGTGGGGCAACGGTGGCGGTGCCGGCTAATGGCCAGGCTCCTGGTTTAGAGACCGGTTTTAAAACCAACTATTCGGTCGCTACGCTGGCTGCGGCTGGGCTGACGCCGCAAGGCTCGTTGGAAGGGAATCAGCAGGTCAGCCTGCTGCGCCTGGATATGGGCAACCGTTATCAATATTGGTACGGTCTGCCGAACTTCTACACTATCACCCGCTATAACCACAGCGTGCATTATTCGATGGCGGTGTGGCAGTTGGGTGAAGCGGTGGGCAGGGCTCGGCGCGGGCAGTGAGTTTTTTGGGTGATTGATTTTAGCTCGGAGATCTGCCCCTCACCCTAACCCTCTCCCACAGGGAGAGGGGACCGATCGAGTGGGACTTAAAATGTAGTGATTCTACATAAGCACCGGTGGTTGAAGTGACAATCAAAGGTTGCTGAAATGACCTCCTTCTCCCAACAAAGCAGGGGCTATCAGCTCCCTCTCCCTGTGGGAGAGGGTTGGGGTGAGGGGTCATTAACGCTCGCGAAGTGACTCTTTCACCTTGTTCAGCGGTTTGATCAGGTAATCCAGCACGCTTTTCTGCCCGGTTTTGATCTCCACGCTGGCCACCATCCCCGGCACGATCGGGAACTTCTTGCCCGCCTTATTCATCAGCTCCGCCTGCTTGGTGCGCACGTAAACCCGGTAGTAATACTGGTCACGTTTGACCTCGTCCTGAATGGTATCCGGAGAAACGTTCTCCACCTCGCCATTCAGGTTGCCGTAGATCGACGAATCATAGGCGGTTACTTTGACGGTGGCGGGCAGGCCAGGGCGGATATAGGCGATATCGCGTGGGTTGATGCGGGTTTCGATCAGCAACTGATCTTCCAACGGCACGATCTCCATCAGCTTGCCGCCTGGCTGCAACACGCCGCCCACGGTGGTCACCTGAATATCCTTCACGATCCCACGCACTGGCGAGACCATGGTGGCGCGATCCAGCTGATCTTCCTTACCATTCACCAGCTCCAACTGGGCGTCCAGATCGGCGTTGTTTTTTACCTGCTCCTCACGCGCCCGCACGGCATACTGGTTAATTGCCTCGTCAATCTTGCCGCGCAGTTCGCTGACCTGCCGCCGCAGGCGGATCACTTCAACCTGACCGGCGGCCCCTTTGGCAACCAGCGGCTCGGTCATGCGTAATTCCTGCTGGACTAACTGCATCGACTGTTGCAGGTTGCTGACGGTTTCATCACGGTTGCGCTTGCGGGACTCATACAGCTGGCGTTCACGGGCCACCAGACTTGGTTCTTTCAACGTATCGGCGCTGAACTGCAGTGGCTCGCCGGTCAGCTCGGAACGCAGGCGTTCGGCGGAGGCGCGCAGGGTGCGCACGCGGGAAAAGGCCTCGCCATAGTTGGACTGGAAGCGTTTTACATCCAACTGCGCCAGTTTCTGGCCCTTGTTGACGATGTCCCCTTCGTGCACATACAGATGATCGATAATCCCACCGTCCAGGCTCTCAATCAGCTGCGCCCGGCTTAAGGGCGTGACCTTGCCGGTGCCGACGGTGACCTCATCGAGTATGGCAAAATAGGCCCAGACCACAAACAGGATCATCCCCAGCAGCGTCAACCAAAGTACCGAGGAATGCCGCCGCCCCTGGCGTGCCAGATCGTCTTGCATGGTGATATTGCTCATTGCTTGCTCCTCATGCTACGCCCTGTTCTTTATTGATCGGCTTATTGGCTGCCTGCAGGATCTGATCCCGTGGCCCATCGGCCACCACGC
The DNA here is from genome assembly GCF_003668775.1 of Serratia sp. 3ACOL1. Taxonomy (NCBI): domain Bacteria; kingdom Pseudomonadati; phylum Pseudomonadota; class Gammaproteobacteria; order Enterobacterales; family Yersiniaceae; genus Serratia; species Serratia sp. 3ACOL1. Next base: position 5,608,094 of record NZ_CP033055.1, read on the forward strand.
GGCCGTTATCCAGCACCACGATGCGATCCACCAGCTTCAACAGCGCTGGCCGATGGGTGACCAGCACCAGCGTACGGCCGCTGAGCCAGCCGTGCATCTGGCGGATCACGTACTCTTCCAGCTGTTCATCCATGGAGGCGGTAGGTTCATCCAGCAGCACGATTTGCGGGTTGCGCAGGATCATACGGCTCAGCAACACCATCTGGCGCTGGCCGCCGGACAGGCCGCGGCCTCCTTCATGAATAATGCGATCCAGGCTGGCGGCGTCCTGTTGCACCAGGCTCAGTGCGCCCGAGATCCGCAGCGCCTGGAGCATTTCCGATTCGGTAGCATGAGGGTGGCCGAGCATCAGGTTCTGGCGCAGACTGCCGAAAAACAGCCGCGACTCCTGCGAGAGAAAGCCCAGTTGGCGGCGCACATCGCTGGGATCGATATGGCTGATATCGACACCGTCGATGATCACCTTGCCCCGGGTGGCGCTGGCCTGGCCGGAAAGCAGCTTCAGCAGTGTCGATTTCCCCGCGCCGACCTTGCCGAGGATCGCTACCCGTTCGCCGGGTTTGATCTCCAGATTATTGACGGTGATCGAGTTATCCCCTTTCTCCACGTCGTAGCTGTATTGCAGATTGCGCAGTTGGAAATGGCCGCTTAGCACCGGGCAATGAGCCATCTTGCCCTCTTCCGGCTTGTCGAGCGGCTTCTTCAACAGATCGTCAAGGCCGGTCATGGCGGTTTTGGCGTGCTGCCAGCGTGAGAACACCATGGTCAACTGCATCAGCGGGGCGATGGTGCGTGAGGAAAGCAGGCTACAGGCCACCATGGTACCGGTAGTGATATCGCCAGCGAGCACCAGATAGCTGCCAAACACCAGCATCCCGGCATAGGTCAACTGCTGTACCGTTGAGGCCCAACCGCTGAGCCGCGCGCCCCACAGCCGCTGCTGCATACCGATGTTGGCACTGACCGCGTGGGTCTGTTCCCATTGGCGCTGGAAGTAGGGCTCGGCTTGCAGTGCCTTGATATCTTCAACCCCTTCGATCGACTCAACCAGCACCGCGTTGCGCAGAGCGCTTTCCCGCATGCCTTCCTTCGCCAGCCTGGCCATCGGCCATTGCAGCAAGATGCCAGGAATGACGATCAGCGGGATTGCCAGCATCGGGATAAACACCAGCGGGCCGCCGACCAGCGCCATAATGGCGAGGAACAGCAGCACGAACGGCATATCCGCCGCCGCACCCACGGTGGTGGAGGTCAGCAATTCCCGTACCTGATCGATCTCCCGCAGCTGCGAGATAAACGAGCCGGTCGATTTTGGCCGCGCTTCGTTTTTGATTGCCAGGGCGCGGGCAAACAGCATGCCGGAGATCTTCAGGTCGATTTTCTTGCCCATCAGATCGGAGATCACGGTGCGCGACAGGCGGATGGCATACTCCAGCGCCGCCGCGATCAGCACCCCAAAGAACAGCACCCACAAGGTGGAGTAAGACTGAGCCGGAATAACCCGGTCATAGACCTGCATCGAAAACAGAATACCGGCGAGTGCCAGTACGTTGCTGATGATCGAGGCCAGCGAGATCTCGCCGATTTGCCGTTTCGCCCCGCGAAAATGTTGCCAGAACCAGTGTTTGCGGTAGGGCTGCACGAAGTCGTCGATACGCGCATCCTGCCCGCGCTCCGCCGCCCCCAGCAGCACAATGCTGCCTTGCCCTTTCAGCAGCAACTCCACCAACTCGGCCTCTCGTTGCACGTCGCCGCTGTCGTTGAGCCAATACAGCGCCTTGCCTTCGCTGTCGAGGGATTCGATCACCATCAGGCCGCCGTCGTCGATCTCGATCAGGGCGGGTAGGATCTCGTTACGCCAGCGGACTTTCTCCCGCGGCTGCAAGCTGACGCTAAGCCCCATCAGGTGGCCCAGACGTTCCAGCCGGCGCGGGGCAGGCAGTTGTTCATACCAGCGCATTTGCTGGCGGACGGATTTGATATCGACAGCCAGACCGTAGCCGTTGGCCGCCCGGGCCATGGCTGCGATCCAGGCTTCGAGTGATGCAGGTTGTGACATAAGCGCTCCTGGCAAAATCATTCAGACTACAGCGACGGTAAGCTGTCGCCACTGGCTCGTTGGCGCTCGATACCCAACATATCCAATAAGTTGTCGACCGCGGAGGCGTAGCGCACCGCCGCGTCCCAGCCGTCGTACAGGGCGGTGACGCGTGAGGTTTCTGCCTGCAGTACGTCTTGTTCCACGCTGAGCAGGTCGTTCAGGCTGCGCTTGCTGAGCTTGTACTCGTCCTGATAGACGCTGCGGGTGTAGTCCGCGCTGCTCAGCTGTTGCGCTCCGGCCAGCTCCCGCTGCTGCGCACCGATCAGATCGGCATAGGCGGTGGAGGCTTTCTGGTTCATATCCAGTTTGGCGGCTTCAACCTGAGCCTGTGCTGCCTGGCGATCGCCCTCGGCGGCATCAACCTTGGCATTGACCGCGCCGCCCTGATAGATCGGTGCCTGCACGACGAGCTGCAGTTGATCGTTCCAGTATGATTGGGCGTCGTTGCCATCGCTCTCATAGCGGGTGCGGCCGGCCTGAACCGAGATGGTAGGCCAGTGCTGGGCCTCGGCCTGGCGAATGCGCTGGGTAGCGGCCTCCTGCTTGGCCTGGGCGCTGAGCACCGCATTGCTTTTTTGATAGGGCAGCGACTTGAGGGTGATTTTCTGTTGCAGCAGTTGCTGCGGCAGGTCGGGCAGTTTATCCGGCACGACGCCGGTCAATACGGAAAGCTGCGCCAAGGCCGAACGGTGTTGGGCGCGATACTGTTCCAGCGTGGCGTTCATCCCGGCGATGCGGGTTTGCGCCTGTAACACGTCGGATTGTGAACTGAGGCCAGCATTGGCCCGCAGCTCGGCAATTTCCTTGACCCGGTTCAGCGACACCAGATTGCGCTCCGCCGCAATGCCCAAGTCCTGATAGCGCTTGACCTGTAGGTAAGCCTGCAGCGTTTGCTGTCCTACTTCGGTCATGGTTTGGTACAGCGTGTAGCGATAGGCGTCGGAGAGGTTATTTTGCTCCTCAATGCTGCCGCTGGTTTTGCCGAAGTCATACAGCAACTGGTTCAGGGTCACGCCCGCTGAGGCGGTGTTGTTCAAGGTGCCGGAGGAGTCGGTCTGGCTGGATTTGCCAAAATTGCTGTTGAGGGCAATTTGTGGAAACCAGGCGCTTTGTGCCAGCGCCAGATCGGCTTTACCCACGTTAATCTGTGCCGAAGCCTGAGCGATTTGCGGGTTACGCGCAAAGGCTCGCAGGATCGCCTCCTGTAAAGTGAGCGTCATCACCGAACGTTCAGTCGGTGCAGCTTGCCAGTTAAATTCGACCTGCGGTGCGGCGAGAGTCTGACCTGTCAGCCCGCCTAATCCGCCCAAAAACAGTCCGATTGTGGCCGCACGCCGAAGCGTGAGCCGATATCCATCCGTGTCATAAGGGTGTTTTTTCATTATCGCTACCACGTCTGGGCCGATAACCGCACGTTGTGCCGTTTCGGCTTTGTTATTGTGACGATCGTTAATTTCGGCGGCCCGTCTCCCGAACGGAACCGCCGCACTGCCTTGGCCTGAACTCTGTCATTCCCATGCCACTGGCTCGCCGTGTACGGGCCAGTGGCTGACGGAGAGGCCGGGTACTACACCAGGTTGACGTGCAGGCCTTGCTGCACCAGAACATCTCCCAGGGTGTTGCCGCTTTCGAGGGCGGAGTTGTGGTAAACGTCGAACACTTGGCCATCGACCGTCCGTTGACCCACTGAGCTCCAGGTGCCGCCTTCGGCCTGGGTCAGATTGACCTGGTCACCGACGCTGCCCTTGATCAGCAGGTTGTCGCTGGCAGCATCCTTGACGTTCAGCGCCTCGTGCAGATCCAGCGTGATGCTGTTGGTGCCGCTGGTGCCCAAATCGAAGATATCGATGTGTTGCACCTTCAGACCCAAGGCCGTCAGATCCAGGTTGAGGTTTTTACCATCCAGCTCCAGGGTATCGATACCCGCGCCGCCGTCGATCGACAGGAAGTCGAGGGCGTTGACGTGGATCACATCGTTACCGCTGCTGCCATGGATGGTGTCGCCGCTGGCAGTAGTGCCATCCGCCAGATTGATGGTGACGCCGCCAATGCTGAAGGTGGTGTCTTCAACCGTGGTAACACCAGCGGTATCCACCGGCAGCGTTGGGTTCACCACCAGCGTGCTGGTGACTGGCTCGCTGGTATCTGTGGTGGTCTGGGTAGTGCTGACCTCGCTGGTTGGCGTGCTGGTATCGGTGGTGGTGTGCTGCACTGCAGCTACCTGAGCATGCTGTACAGCGGTGTTATCGGTCGTGCTGTGGGTGCCGGTGTTTTCTGAACCCGACGTATCCAGCGACAACGTTTCGACCGCCGCGTTGGCCGTCAGCAGCAGTGGCAGTTCGATACCGGATGTCAGCCCCGCAGAGACGCTGACCCCGTTACCCGCCAGGTCGGTGACAGAAGCCGCCACCACGGTGCCCAATAGGGTAGGTATCAGGTTGAGCACGTTCAGACCCTTGAGGGCGTTGGTGGTGTCGAATTTCACCGTCCAATGTCCGGTGGCATCCACGGTGCCTTGCAAGGTGCTGCCCAGCAAGGTCACGCTAACCTTCGCGCCTTGTTGCACGTTCAGGCTGGTACCGCTGACGGTCAGGCCGTTGGTCAGAATGCCCAGAGCACCCGTCAGGGTTCCTAGGGCATCGATGCCCAACAACGGCAGCGCGTGGGTTTTCACCGTAGCGCTGGCGTTGGCCGAGCTGGTGTTACCGTAGCGGTCGGTGACGGTAACGCCGACCGACAATGGCCCATCAGCCAGATTGACCAGGTTCAGGGTAGGAACGCTGACGCTCCATTTCCCGTCGTTGCCTACGGCGGCGGTCAATACCAGCCCTCCCACATTGACGCTGACGCTACCACCGATGGCGTTGGTGGTGGTCCCGCCGATCAGTTGGTTCAGGTTGGCTTCGCTCAGGTTGAGGAAACCATCGCCAAACAGGCTGCCCAGGTTAACGGTCGGCAGGTTATGGATGCCCACGCCCAGATCGGCGCTGATGCTGCCGGTTTTCCCTGCGGAGTTGGTGACCGAAACCCCCAGTGACAGATTGCCATCCAGCAGGCTGGACAGGTTGAGCGGTGTCAGGCTGAGTGACCAACTGCCATCGGCTTTCACCTGGGTGGTGAAGGTATTGCTACCAAGGTGAATCTGAATGGTCGAACCCGGTGCGTTGGTAGCGTGACCGCTGATGATCTGGTTGCCGGTCGCTTCCAGTGCATTCAGCAGGCCATCACCGCCGAACAGCGGATCGAGCGTCAGGGTTGGTAGGGCGTTGATCAGCACGTTGAGCGGGCTGACCTTGCTCACGGTGTTACCTGCCGCATCGGTGAGGCTGGCGGTGACGTTGGTCACGCCATCCAATAACCCTTGCAGATCCAGAGTTGGGATCGGCAACTGCCATTTGCCAGTGGCATCGACGCTGGTGGTGTAGGTGTGGCTGCCCAGCGTCAAGGTGATGGTGGTCCCGGCCGACACGTTACCTGCGTTGCCGCTCAGGATCTGTGGTGACAGCAGATCGCTCAGATCCAGCGTACCGTCGCCAAACAGCGGGTTCAGCGTCAGCGTTGGCAGGATGGTCGCCACGTTGAGGCCTACGCTGGCACCGCTGGTGTTACCTGCCGGATCGGTGACCGTGGCGCTGACGATCAGGTTACCCGCCGCCAGATCCGCCAACTGCAGCGGATTGATGGTGGTACTCCAGCTACCGTCGGCACCGACCGTGGCGTTCAGTTGCAACGTACCGACCTTGATCACCACCTGGGAACCCGCCGCCGCATTGGTGGTGGTACCGCTGATGGTCTGGGTCAGCAGCGCTTCGGCCGCATTGAGGAAGCCGTCGCCGCCAAACAGCGGGTTGAGCGCCAGCGTTGGCAGCTTGTTGACGATCACATTAATCGCCGTATTGAGCACGCCGGTGTTGCCGGAGCCATCCAGCACCGAAACGCCAACGTTGATATTGCCGTCCAGCAGGGTGTGCAGATCGGCAGGTTGCAGCACCAGGCTGAACTTGCCGTCGGCACCGACGGTGGTCAGGAAGTTTTTACCGCCAAGAGAAACCTGCACCTGCGCACCTGCGCTGGCGAAGGCCACGGTACCGCTGACGGTTTGCGCCACCAACGCTTCCGCCGCGTTGAGGAAGCCATCACCGCCAAACAGCGGATCGAGCGTGATCACCGGCAGTTTCACATCCAGCTGTAGCCCGGCAGTGGCGCTGGTGGTGTTACCTACAGCGTCGGTCGCCGAAGCGGTGACGGTAAAGTTACCGTTGCCCAGCCCTTGCAGGATACCGAGGATATCCGGCGTGACGGTGGCGCTCCATTTGCCGCCGTCGCCCACAATGGCCGTCAGCGTCTGCGCACCGGCAATATCCAGATTGATGGTGGCGCCCTTCGCCAGATTGGTGACGGTGCCGCCAATGGTCTGGTTCAGCAACAGGTCTGCCACGTTGAGGATGCCGTCGCCGAAGATCGGATCCAGCACGATGTGCGGCAGATTGTGGATGATGGCGGTGATATCGATGTTTTTGCTTACCACGTTACCGGCAGAGTCGGTCACCGATACGCCCAGCGCCAGATTGCCGTCGCTCAGGGCAGCCAGATCCAGCGGTGGGATCGCCAGGCTCCAGGTACCGTCACTGCCAACGCTGGCGGTGTAGGTTTTGGTGCCCAGGCTGACGCTAACGCTGCCGCCGCCGATACCGAGACCGTTAATCACCCCGCTGACAGTCTGTGATACACCGGCTTCTACCGCATTCAGCAGGCCATCGCCAAAGGCCACGACCGGGCCGATCACCGGCAGGTTCTGCGTAAGGACATCTATATCGATCAGGTCGTTGACCACGTTGCCGTGGGAATCGACGATTTGCACCTGTATCTGCGCCAGACCGTCACCCAACAGGCTCAGTTGGCTTGGCAGCAGCGAGACGCTCCACTGGCCATTGCCGCCCACGTTGGCATCCAGCGTTATCCCGGCAACGGTGACATGTACCACCGCACCATTGTAATCGCCGGTGGCGTTACCGCTGATCACCTGAGTCAGCAGCGATTCGGCCAGGTTCAGCACGCCATCACCGCCAAACAGGGCGTTAACCCCCGCACCGAGCGTTTTGTTCAACGCCACGTTCAGCGTTACGTCGGTATGGCTGCTGTTGCCAGCGGTGTCGGTCAGCGTGACGCCGATGATCTGCGGCCCATCGGTCAGGCTTTGCAGATTAAGCGACGGCAGCGGAATGCTCCATTTGCCATCCGGACCCACCACCACGCTGGCGGTCAACGGCCCTAATGTAACGGTGACAGTTTCGCCAATGCCGCCGGTCCCGGTCAATGTCTGGCCGAGCAGGGCTTCTGCCAGCGTCAGGATATTGTCCCCGGTCAGCAGATCGACCGAGAGCAGCGGAGCCGTGGTATCGGTAGTAATGACGTGCGTTGCTGGCGTGGTGTTGCCTGCTGCGTCGGACAGGGTGGCATTTATGGTGCTACTGCCCTGCGGCAGGTTAACCAGATCTGCCGGTGGCACGTTGACCGACCAGGTGCCGGTGCCACTGACCTGTGCACTGTAGGTTTTGCCATTCAGCGTGACGGTGACAATGCGGCCCGCTTCCGAAACCGAAGCGGTACCGGAGATCGCCTGTGCGACGGTGCTTTCACTGGCGTTCAACACGTCGTTACCCGCGAAGGTATTGATAGTGAGCGTCGGTGGAATGCGGTCGACCAACACGGTTTCGCTGGCGGTGAAGACGGTCGGTAGCGGCGTCAGCAAGGTGGTGCTGGCGGAAACCACGATATTGCCGTCAATCGGGAAGGTGACCACGGTGCTGAAGGTGCCATCCGCCAGAGTAGTGACCGGGATCCCGAGCGGCAAGCCGCCAACGATAATAGTCACTACCTGACCAAGCCCGATCCCGCCGACCACTTTACCGGTCAGGTTGATGATCAATCCGACTTCACTGGCGTTAACGATATTATCGCCGGTGATCGGATCAACGGTAATAATCTGGCCCGGAGGCGTCAGGTTAACGTTGAAGCTGTGGTTATCGACGGCGACGTTACCGGCCTGATCGCTGACCTGAGCCGTGATGCTTGGCGTCCCGCTCAGGGCTTTCAGATCGGCTGGTGGCACCGATACGCTCCAACTGCCATTCGCCAACACCACCCCGGTATAGGTTTTACTGTTGAGCGTAACGGTCACCTGTTGCCCAACCGCGACGTTGGTGGAGGTACCGCTAATCAACTGTACCGACTGACTTTCGGCATAGTTGATGGTGTTATCCGCCGTGAAGTTGGAGATGGTCACGGTTGGCAGAGTGGTGATTGAGACGTGCACCGAAGAGCCGGCCGTGCCCTGGTTGCCAGCGGCATCCGTGGCGGTCACGGTGATGGTGTTATCACCTTCAACCAGATCTCTGAGCGCGCCGCTGTTGAGCGCCAGGCTCCAGGTACCATTGCCGTTGACCTGAGCAGCAAAGTTGATGTTGCCGATCTTCACGTTAACCGCGGTCGCATCACCGGAGTTACCGGTCAAAGTTTGCCCCAGGTTGGTTTCGGCCAGGTTGAGGAAACCATCACCGAACGGTGTGTTGATGGTTGGTACCGGTGCGGTGAGATCGCTAGTGAAGTTAAGGGCGCTGCTGTTGGTGTTGCCCGCGGCATCGGTCGCCGTGACGGTCAGCACGTGTGGCCCATCCAGCAAGGTGCTCAGGGTGGCCGCAGGCAGCGGTAACGACCAGTTACCGTTGATATCAACCTGCGCGTTGTAACTGACGCCATTGACATCGATCACCACTTTCACCGCCTGGCCTGCGCCATTCACCCCGGTGGTGCCGGTGATCGTCAGCGCACCGGCGGCTTCGCTGATGCTCAGCACACCGTCCACGCCAAACGGCGGAACTATGGTAGGAGTCGGCAGCGTCAGCAGGGCGTTAACGTCCAGCGGCGCGGTGGTTGCCGTATTGCCGCCACGATCCTCGACGGTGACCTCAACGGTATGCTGCCCGTTGGTGAATACGGCAAGCTGTGCTGCGTTGAGTTGCAGAGACCAGCCACCCAGCCCATCGGCCTGAGCGGTAAAGGTCTGCTGATTTGGCAGACCTTCGTCCACCGTCACCGTGACGATCTGGCCGCTGCCGATCAGACCGGTTTTGCCGGTCAGGGTTTGGGTCAGCGCGGCTTCGGCAATATTCAGCAGGCCATCGCCAAACGGCAGGTCCAGGGTTGGCAACGGCAGCTTGTTGACCAGAATATCGACCGATCCGTTGGTGCTACTGGTGTTACCCACGCTATCCGTTACGGTTACCGTGATTGGCCAGGTGCCATCCGGCAGGCCAAGCAGGGTGGCACTGTCGAGTGGCAGCGTCCAGCTACCGTCGGCATTTACCGTGGCGTTCAGGGTCAGGCCGTTAACGTTCACTTTCACGGTCTGGCCAAGATTGCTGGCGATGCCGGTGGTGCCGGTGAGGGCTCCGCCCAGCAAGGCTTCGGCGTGGTTGACGATGCCATCAATAAACGGCGTGTCCAGTTCAGCGACCGGCAGCGCGGTGAGGATGCTGTCAAAGTCCAGCGTCGCGCCGTGGCTGTTGCCGCCTTTATCAGTAGCAACCACGCTGATGGTGTGTGGGCCATCCAGTAGCCCCAGCAGATCGGTGGTTGGCAGGGTGACGCTCCATTGGCCGTTGTTGCCGACCGTGGCGTTGTAGTCTTTACCGTTGAGGCTGACCACCACCGTTTGACCGTTGCCGATAATGCCGGTGGTGCCGGTCAACAGCTGATTGACCCCGGCTTCCACCAGGTTCAGAGCGCCGTCGCCAAACGGCAGGTTAATGGTTGGATTCGGCAGGATATGCGACAGGATCTCCAGCGAACCGCCCGCACTGGCTGGGTTACCTGCCGCATCCACGGCGGAGACCACCACCTGCACCGTGCCGTCTGCCAGCAAGGCCAGGGCATTGGCTGGGATCAGCGCGCTCCAGGTACCATCGTTATTCACGATACCGTTCACCACGTAGGTACCAATCTGGACCAATACCGGGGTGTTAACCAGCAGGTTGGCTGCTGCACCGCCGATTGGCGTAGCGATCCCCAGTTCGGCAATATTAAGAATATTGTCACCGAACAGCGGGTTCAGCGTCAGCGATGGCAGCGTATGGGTGTTGACCGCCACCGTGATGGAGTCTGACACGCCGTTACCTGCGGCGTCGGTGACGCTCACGCCGATGGTCACGTTACCATCCAACAGGCCTTGCAGGATATTGCTTGGGATATTGACGCTCCATGCACCGGTCGTCGGATCCGCCAGGGCGGTGTAAACGTTGGCACCCAGCGTGACGGTAACGGTCAGGCCCGGGTCGGTATGCCCGCTCAACACTTGCCCCAGCAGCGCTTCCGCCAGGTTCAGGATGCCGTCACCAGCGAAGATATCGATCTCCAGTAATGGTGGCACGGTGTCAACAGTCACGTTATGGGTGGCGCTGGCCGGGTTCTCGGCGATATCGGTCACCGAGGCTGTCACGGTTTGCGGGCCTTGTGGCAATGCCTGCACGTCGGCTGATGGAACCGTCGCGCTCCAGCTACCGTCTGCTTGTATCACTGCGGTGTAGGTTTTGCCGTTAAGCAGCACGCTGACCACTTGGCCAGGCTGCACATGGCTGGATCCTCCGCTGATGATGATGGCAGCATTCGCCTCATTGGCGTTGATGATGTCATCACCGGCAATCACGTTGACCGACAGCTGCGGCAGATTACCCGCATCGGTGATCACGGTGAGGTTGTGGTTGGCGGTAGCCTGGTTGCCAGAGGTATCGCTAACCGTGGCGGTGAGGGTGTCTTTACCGTCTGGCAAGGCCCCCACATCCACAGCCGGAACCTGCAGGCTCCAACTGCCGTCCGCGCCGACGATGGCGGTATAGGTTTTGCCATTGAGCGTTACGGTGACCTGTTGCCCCTGTTCGACGCGTTGGCTACCCCCGCTGATGGTCAGCGGCAGGTTGGATTCCGCCAGGCTGAGGTAGTCATCGCCGGACAGGGTGTTGATGGTCAACAGCGGCGCCTGGGCCGGGTCGGTATCCAGGGTAATGCCGTGGCTGACGCTGCCGGTGTTGCCAGCGGCGTCGGTCAAGGTGGCGGTGATGGAGGAGGCACCGTTCGGCAGGTTAGCCAGATCGCCAGCCGGAATGGTGACGCTCCAACTGCCATCCGCCAGCACCAGCCCGTTATAGGTCAAGCCGTTGATGGTGACTTTCACCACCACTGGCTGACCGCTGTCGTTGATCGGTGCGGTACCGGTGATTTGCAGCGCTTGCTGGCTTTCGGCGATGTTGATGATGTCATCACCGCTGATGGTGTTGATGGTCAGCACCGGCACGGTCAGGTCGACCGTGGCGCTGGAGGTGATGCTGGAAGTGTTGCCAGCCACGTCGCCGACGGTGACCCCAATGCTGGTTGGGCCGTCAGGCAGAGCCGCCAGATCGGCACTTGGTACGCTCACGCTCCAGTTGCCGTTGTTATCGACGATGCCGGTATAGGTTTTCCCTCCCAGTACCACGCTGACGGTTTGCCCACTACCGCTGACGCCGGTGGTGCCGCTCAGCGTTTGATCGCTGGTGGATTCCGCCTTGTTCAGATAGCCATCACCAAACGGTGTGTTCAAGGTGGCAACCGGCAGGCTGTTGATCAGCACGCCCAACTGCTGCGAACCGGTGACCAGATTGCCCGCTTCGTCGGTGGCACTGACGGTGACGGTCAGGTTGCCATCGCCCAGGATCGTCAGGTCGGCTGAAGGAACGGTCGTCGTCCAACTGCCATCGGCCTGCACTATCGCCTCGTAGAACTTACCGTTCAGGGCAATGGTGACGGTCGCACCGGCGGCAACGTTGGTGGAACTCCCGCTGATGCTGATCCCTGCGGCGGCTTCGATGGCGTTCAACTGGTTATCGCCAGTGATTGGGGCAATCGCCAGGGCGCTCTGGGTTAGATCGACCGTAACGTCATGGGTGGCGCTGGCCGGGTTACCGGCTTTATCGGCCACCTCGGCGGTGATCGTTACACTGCCGTTGGTCAGCAGAGCCAGATCGGCCGCCGGTACGCTGGTGCTCCAGGAACCGTCTGCCTGCACGGTGGCGGTATAGGTTTTGCCATTGAGGGTGATGGAAACGATCTGCCCGGCTTCAACATTCAGACTGCTGCCGCTCAGGGTTTGCGTTGCCTGCACTTCGGCACCGTCAATAATATTGTTGCCCGCAAAGGTGCCGATGGTCAGCACCGGTGCATTCAACGCGCTGGCATCAACCCCGATGGCGTGGGTGACGCTGGTGCTGTTACCGGCGCTATCGGTTAGGGTGGCGACCAGGTTATAGCTGCCATCGGACAGTGCGGTGAGATCGGCGGTTGGCAGTGAAGTGCTCCACGAACCGTCCGGCTGAACCACCGCAGTGTAGGTTTTACCGTTCAACGTCAGCGTCACGGTACGACCTGCATCCCCGATGGAGGCGGTGCCCGAAACCGTCTGGTTGAGCAGCACTTCTGCGCTGTTAAGCACGTCATCCCCGGCAATCACGCTGACGGTGAGGGTCGGAGCGACCTTATCGACCACGACGGTACCACTCAGGGTGTTGCTGTTGCCTGCAGAATCGGTGACCACTACGCTGAGCAATGGCGTCCCATCCGGCAATGCCTGCAAATCGCCAACCGGAACGGTGACGCTCCAGTTGCCGCTACCGTCCACGGTACCGGTGTAGGTTTTATCCCCAAGGGTCACTGTGACGGTTTGCCCCGGCGTGGTGATGCCGGTGGAACCGGTGATGGTCTGCGGTTGGCCTGCTTCCGTACCGTTCAGGATGCCATCGCCAAACGGCGTGTTAAGGGTGGCGTCTGGCAGGTTATGGATAAACACGCCCAAGGTATGGCTGCTGCTGACCGGGTTACCGGCCTGGTCGACAGCGGAAACGCTCAGGTTGATATTGCCGTCTGCCAACAGCGCCAGATCGGCCGGTGGTACCAGCACGCTCCAGGAACCGTCCGCCAGCGTAGTGCCGGTGTAGGTTTTGCCGTTCAGCGTCACGGTCACGCTTGCGCCGGTAGCCAGGTTGAGGCTGCTGCCGTTGATGGTTAATGGCAACAGGCTTTCGGCCAGGTTCAGCTTATCGTCACCGGCAATCACGTCGATGGCGATGCCACTCAGGGCCGTGTTGACTACCACGTTATGCGTTGCCGATGCCGGGTTGCCGGAGGTATCGCTAACGCTGACGCTAATGGTGCTGTTGCCCTGAGCAAGTTGGCCCAGATCGGCGGCGGAGACGCTGGTGCTCCAGGTTCCGTCCGCCTGCACGGTAGCGGTGTAGGTTTTGCCATTCAGCGTGATGGTTACCAACTGGCCCGCTTCTACATGGGTGGTGGTGCCGCTCAGCGTCTGGCTGGTTTTCACCTCTGCGCCGTCGATAATATCGTTACCGGCAAACACATTGATGCTCAGGGTAGGCAGATCCAGCGGATTGGCGTCGATCGTCACGGTATGGGTGACGGTGGTGGAGTTGCCCGCCGCATCGCTCAGGGTGGTGGTTAATGGATAACTGCCATCACCCATTGCTTGCAGATCGGCGCTTGGGATGGTGGCACTCCAGGTGCCGTCATTGGCAACTACCCCGGTATAGGACTTACCGTTGAGGGTCACCGTGACGGTACGCCCGGCATCGCCGATGGAAGCGGTGCCGGAAACCACCTGGTCGCTGAGGCTTTCCAGGGCGTTAACCTTGTCATCCCCGGCAAACGGCTTGACCGCCAGAGTTGGTGGCACCAGATCGACCTGTGCCGTAGTGCTGCCAGGCACGCTGTTACCTGCGGAGTCCGTAGCGGATACGCTGATGGTATTGCTGCCCGCTGGCAGGTTTTGCAGGTCGGCCGATGGGATGGAAACGCTCCAGTTACCGCTGCCATCCACGGTTGCGGTATAGGTTTTGCCACCCAGAGTGACGATCACGCTTTGTCCCGCACCAGGGATGCCGGTGCTGCCGCTCAGCAGTTGTGCCGTGGCGGCCTCAGCCTGGTTGAGGAAACCATCGCCAAACGGCAGGTTGATGGTTGGCTCCGGCAGGGTATGGATATGCACATCCAGTGAATGGCTGTCGCTGACCGGATCGACACCCGGGTTGGAGACGCTGGCGGTGACCGTCGTCAGGCCGTCTTGCAGTGCCAGCAGATCGGCGCTGTTCACCGATACGCTCCAACTGCCGTTGGCCAGAACAACGCCGGTGTAGGTCTTGCCGTTCAAGGTGACGGTAACGGTTTGGCCAGCGTTCACATTGACCGTGGTCCCGCTGATGGTCAGCGGCTGTGAGGCTTCGGTCAGGTTCAACTGATCGTCACCGGCAATCAGGTTGATGGCGATACTTTCCACCGCCGTATCAACGCTGATGGTATGGCTGCTGGTAGCCGGGTTGCCTGCCTGATCGCTGACGTTGGCGGTGATGGTAGCCTGGCCATTTGCCAGCAGTGCCATATCTGCCGCCGGAACGTTAACGCTCCAGCCGCCGCCCAACTGCACGGTGGCGAAGTAGGTTTTGCCGTTCAGGGTTAGCGTCACGGTCTGGCCGACTTCGACATGGGTGGTGGTACCGGACAGGGCCTGAGTGACCAGCGCTTCGGCCCCGTTAACGATATCGTCCCCGGCGAATGCGCCGATGCTCAGCGTTGGCAGATTGGCCGGGTTGGCATCGATATTGAGGCTGTGGGTGACGCTGGTGCTGTTGCCAGCCGCGTCGGTGAGGGTAGCGACCAGATCGTGGCTACCGTCGGTGAGTGCTTGCAGATCGGCGGCAGGCAGGCTGGTGTTCCACGAGCCATCCGGCTGTACCACGGCGGTGTAAGTCTTGCCGTTCAGCGTCAGGGTCACGGTACGGCCCGCATCGGCGACCGAGGCGGTGCCGGATACGCTTTGCGCCACCAGCACTTCGGCGGCGTTCAGCACATCATCCCCGGCAACCAGACCCACGGTCAGGGTTGGTGCGGTTGCATCGACGGTGACGGTGGTGTTCAGCGTATTGCTGTTGCCAGCGGTATCGGTGACCACTACAGACAAGGCCGGTGTGCCGTCTGGCAACGCTTGCAGATCGGCCGCAGGGATGGTGGCGCTCCAGTTACCACTGCCGTCTACGGTGCCGGTATAGGTTTTGCCGCCCAAAGTCACGGTAACGGTTTGCCCAGGCGTGGTGATGCCGGTAGAACCCGTGATGGTCTGTGGTTGACCCGCTTCCGCGCCGTTCAGAATGCCATCGCCAAACGGCGTGTTCAGCGTGGCTTCTGGCAGGCTATGGGTAAATACGCCCAGGTTGTGGCTGTCGCTGACCGGGTTACCGGCCAGATCGGTGGCAGTGACTGTCACGGTAGAGTTGCCATCGGCCAGCAACGCCAGATCGGCAGCAGGCACGGAGACGCTCCAGGAGCCATCCGCCAGCGTGGTGCCGGTGTAGGTTTTACCGTTCAAGGTCACGGTAACCGTGGCGCCGACCGCCAGATTGGTGCTGCTACCGCTGATTGCCAACGGCAGTTGGCTTTCTGCCAGGTTGAGCTTGTCATCGCCAGCGATCACGGCAATCGACAGCCCGCTGAGGTCGGTATCGACGGTCACGTCATGATTGGCAGTTGCTGGGTTACCGGCGCTGTCGCTGACGGTGGCAGTAATGGTGGTCTGGCCGTTGGCCAACAACGCCAGGTCGGCAGCCGGAACGCTGGTGCTCCAGGAACCATCGGCCAGCACGGTCGCCGTGTAGGTTTTACCGTTCAGCGTAATGGTCACGATCTGGCCCGCTTCCACATGGGTGGAGGTGCCGGACAGGGTCTGAGCAGTTTTGACTTCCGCGCCGTCGACAATGTCGTTACCGGCAAATACGCCGATGCTGACGGTCGGCAGGTTGGCCGGGTTGGCATCGACGCTGATGCTGTGGGTGACGCTGGTGCTGTTGCCTGCAGCGTCGGTGAGGATTGCCACCAGGTTGTGGCTACCGTCGCTGAGCGCTTGCAGATCGGCAGCGGGCACGCTGGTGTTCCACGAGCCATCCGGTTGCACCACAGCGGTGTAGGTTTTGCCGTTCAAGATCAGGGTGACGGTGCGACCTGCATCCGCGATCGAGGCAGTACCGGAGACGCTCTGTGCCACCAGCACTTCGGCGGCGTTCAGCACATCATCGCCAGCAATCAGGCCCACGGTGAGGGTAGGCGCGGTGGCATCAACGGTGACGGTGGTGTTCAGCGTATTGCTGTTACCTGCGCTGTCAGTAACCGTGACGGTCAAAGCTGGCGTGCCGTCTGGCAGCGCTTGCAGATCGGCAGAAGGAACGCTGACGCTCCAGTTGCCGCTGCCATCCACGGTGCCGGTATAGGTTTTACCACCCAGGGTGACCGTGACGGTCTGGCCTGGTGTGGTGATGCCGGTGGACCCCGTGATGGTTTGCGGCTGACCCGCTTCTGCGCCATTCAGAATGCCATCGCCAAACGGCGTGTTCAGCGTGGCGTCTGGCAGGCTATGGATAAACACGCCCAGATCGTGGCTGCCGCTGACCGGGTTACCAGCCTGATCGACGGCGGTCACGCTGACGGTGGCGGTGCCATCGGCCAGCAAGGCCAGATCGGCCGCAGGCACGGTGACGCTCCAGCTACCGTCTGCCAGCGTGGTGCCGGTGTAGGTTTTACCGTTGAGCGTGACGGTCACGGTTGCACCCGTGGCCAGGTTGGCACTGCCGCCGTTGATGGTGAGTGGCAGCAGGCTTTCCGCCAGGTTGAGCTTGTCGTCACCGGCAATCACGGCAATCGATAGACCGCTGAGATCGGTATCGACGGTTACGTCATGGCTGGCGCTGGCTGGGTTACCGGCGCTGTCGCTGACTGTGGCGGTAATGGTGGTCTGGCCGTTGGCCAACAGCGCCAGATCCGCCGCCGGTACGCTGGTGCTCCAGGAACCATCGGCCAGCACGGTCGCCGTGTAGGTTTTACCGTTCAGCGTGATGGTGACGGTCTGGCCTGCTTCCACATGGGTGGTGCTACCGGTCAGGGTCTGAGCGGTTTTCACCTCTGCACCATCGATAATGTCGTTACCGGCGAATACGCCGATGCTGACGGTTGGCAGGTTGGCCGGGTTGGCATCGACGTTGATGCTGTGTGTCACGCTGGTGCTGTTGCCCGCGGCATCGGTGAGGGTAGCGACCAGGTTATGGCTGCCATCGCTGAGCGCTTGCAGATCGGCAGCAGGCAGTGAAGCGTTCCAGGTGCCGTCCGGTTGCACCACCGCGGTGTAGGTTTTGCCGTTCAAGGTCAGGGTCACGGTGCGGCCCGCATCACCAATCGAGGCGGTGCCGGACACGGTCTGCGCTACCAGCACTTCGGCAGCGTTCAGCACATCATCGCCAGCAATCAGGCCCACGGTCAGGGTTGGTGCGGTTGCATCGACGGTGACGGTGGTGTTCAACGTGTTGCTGTTGCCAGCGGCATCGGTGACCACTACAGACAAGGCCGGTGTGCCGTCTGGCAGCGCTTGCAGGTCGGCTGCTGGGACGGTGACGCTCCAGTTACCGCTGCCATCCACGGTGCCGGTGTAGGTTTTACCGCCCAGGGTGACCGTAACGGTTTGCCCCGGCGTGGTGATGCCGGTGGACCCCGTTATGGTCTGTGGCTGGCCTGCCTCCGTGCCGTTCAGGATGCCATCGCCAAACGGCGTGTTCAGGGTGGCGTCCGGCAGAGTGTGGATAAACACGCCCAGATTATGGCTGTTGCTGACAAGGTTGCCGCCCTGATCGACGGCGCTGACGCTGACGGTGGCGGTGCCATCGGCCAGCAGGGCCAAATCGGCGGCCGGGACCTGAACGCTCCAGGAACCGTCTGGCAGGGTCAGGCCGATGTAAATCTTGCCATTCAGCGTCACGGTGACGATGGCACCGAGCGGCAGATTGGCGCTGTCGCCGGAGATCGTCAGCGGTTGCAGACTTTCGGCCAGGTTGAGTTTGTCATCCCCTGCGATCACGGAGATGGACAGCCCACTGAGGTTGGTATCGACGGTCACGTCATGGCTGGCGTTGGCCGGGTTACCTGCAGTGTCGTTGACGGTGGCGGTAATGGTGGTCTGGCCGTTGGCTAACAGTGCCAGATCGGCAGCCGGTACGCTGGTGCTCCAGGAACCATCAGCCAGCACGGTGGCGGTGTAGGTTTTGCCGTTCAGGGTGATGGTGACGGTCTGGCCCGCTTCCACATGGGTGGTGGTACCGGTCAGGGTCTGAGCAGTTTTCACCTCCGCGCCGTCGACAATGTCGTTACCGGCGAACACGTTGATGCTGAGCGTCGGTAGGTTGGCCGGGTTGGCATCCACACCGAGGACATGGGTAGTGCTGGTGCTGTTGCCCGCGGCATCGGTGAGGGTAGCGACCAGGTTATGGCTGCCATCGCTGAGTGCTTGCAGATCGGCGGCGGGCAGGTTGGTGCTCCACGATCCGTCTGGTTGCACCACGGCGGTGTAGGTTTTGCCGTTCAAGGTCAGGGTGACGGTGCGGCCCGCATCGGCGACCGAGGCGGTACCGGACACGGTCTGCGCCACCTGTACTTCGGCGGCATTCAACACATCATCCCCGGCCACTACGTTAACGGTGAGGGTTGGAGCAGTCTCATCGACGGTAACGGTGGTGTTCAGCGTATTGCTGTTACCGGCGGCATCCGTAACGGTTACGGACAGGGTAGGCGTGCCGTCCGGCAGCGCTTGCAGATCGGCAGAAGGAACGCTGACGCTCCAGTTGCCGCTGCCGTCCACGGTGCCGGTATAGGTTTTACCGCCCAGAGTCACGGTGACCGTTTGCCCTGGGGTGGTGATGCCGGTAGAGCCCGTGATGGTCTGCGGCTGGCCTGCCTCCGTGCCGTTCAGGATGCCATCGCCAAACGGTGTGTTCAGCGTGGCTTCTGGCAGGCTATGGATAAACACGCCCAGATCGTGGCTGCCGCTGACCGGATTACCGGCCTGATCGGTGGCAGTGACGGTCACGGTGGTGGTGCCATCGGCCAGCAACGCCAAGTCGGCTGCAGGTACGGAGATGCTCCAGGAGCCATCCGCCAGCGTGGTGCCGGTGTAGGTTTTACCGTTCAAGGTGACGGTGACCGTAGCCCCGACGGCCAGGTTCTGGCTGTTGCCATTGATCGCCAGCGGCAGTTGGCTTTCGGCCAGGCTGAGTTTGTCGTCACCGGCGATCACGGCAATCGACAGCCCGCTGAGGTCGGTATCGACGGTCACGTCATGATTGGCGCTGGCTGGGTTACCGGCGCTGTCGCTGACGGTGGCGGTAATGGTGGTCTGGCCGTTAGCCAGCAGCGCCAGGTCGGCCGCCGGTACGCTGGTGCTCCAGGTACCGTCTGCCAGCACGGTAGCGGTGTAGGTTTTGCCGTTCAGGGTGATGGTGACGGTCTGGCCCGCTTCCACGTGGGTGGTGGTACCAGACAGGGTCTGGGCGGTTTTCACTTCGGCGCCGTCGACAATGTCGTTACCGGCGAACACGCCGATGCTGACGGTTGGCAGATTGATCGGGTTGGCGTCGACGTTGATGCTGTGGGTGATGCTGGTGCTGTTGCCCGCCGCATCGGTGAGGGTGGCGACCAGGTTATGGCTGCCGTCGGCCAGGGCGGCGAGGTCGGCCGCAGGCAGGCTGGTGCTCCATGAACCATCTGGCTGCACCACGGCGGTGTAGGTTTTACCGTTCAAGGTCAGGGTGACGGTGCGGCCCGCATCACCGATCGAGGCAGTGCCGGACACGGTCTGCGCTACCAACACTTCGGCGGCGTTCAGCACATCATCGCCAGCAATCAAGCCCACGGTCAGGGTTGGTGCGGTCTCATCGACGGTGACGGTGGTGTTCAGCGTGTTGCTGTTGCCCGCCGCATCGGTGACCGTAACGGTCAAGGCTGGCGTGCCATCTGGCAGCGCTTGCAGGTCAGCGCTTGGTAGCGTGACGCTCCAGTTGCCGTTGGTATCCACGGTTCCGGTGTAGGTTTTACCACCCAGGGTGACGGTAACGGTCTGCCCAGGCGTGGTGATGCCAGTGGTGCCCGTGAGGGTCTGGGATTGGCCGGCTTCTGCACCGTTCAGGATGCCATCGCCAAACGGCGTGTTCAGCGTGGCTTCTGGCAGGCTATGGGTAAAGACGCCCAGGTTGTGGCTGTCGCTGACCGGGTTACCGGCCTGATCGACAGCGGTCACGGTGACAGTGGTGGTGCCATCGCCCAGTAACGCCAAGTCTGCTGCAGGCACGGTGACGCTCCAGGAGCCGTCTGCCAGCGTGGTGCCGGTGTAGGTTTTACCGTTCAAGGTCACGGTAACCGTAGTCCCGACGGCCAGGTTGGCGCTGCTGCCGTTGATGGCCAGCGGCAGTTGGCTTTCCGCCAGGCTGAGTTTGTCGTCACCGGCGATCACGGCGATAGACAGCCCGCTGAGGTCGGTATCGACGGTCACGTCATGATTGGCGCTGGCCGGGTTACCGGCGCTGTCGCTGACGGTGGCGGTAATGGTGGTCTGGCCGTTGGCCAGCAGCGCCAGATCGGCTGCCGGTACGCTGGTGCTCCATGAGCCGTCTGCCAATACGGTAGCGGTATAGGTTTTACCGTTCAGCGTGATGGTGACGGTCTGCCCGGCTTGCACGTGGGTAGTAGTACCAGACAGGGTCTGGGCGGTTTTCACCTCTGCACCATCGATAATATCGTTACCGGCGAACACGTTGATGCTGAGCGTTGGCAGGTTTGCCGGGTCAGCATCGACGCTGACGCCGTGGGTGACGCTGGTGCTGTTACCTGCGGCATCGGTGAGGGTGGCGACCAGATTATGGCTGCCGTCGGCCAGGGCGGCGAGGTCGGCTGCTGGCAGTGAAGCGCTCCAGGTGCCGTCCGCTTGTACCACCGCGGTGTAGGTCTTGCCGTTCAAGGTCAGAGTGACGGTGCGGCCAGCATCGGCGACCGAGGCGGTACCGGACACGGTCTGCGCCACCAGCACCTCAGCAGCGTTGAGGATATCGTCGCCCGCAATGGTGTTGATGGTGAGGCTTGGCGCGGTCTCATCGACGGTGACGGTGGTGTTCAGCGTATTGCTGTTGCCCGCCGCATCGGTAACCGTAACGGTCAAGGCTGGCGTGCCATCTTGCAGCGCTTGCAGGTCGGCGGCAGGAATGGTGACGCTCCAATGGCCGCTGCCATCCACGGTGCCGGTGTAGGTTTTACCGCCCAGAGTCACGGTGACCGTTTGCCCCGGGCTGGTGATGCCGGTGGTGCCGGTAAGCGTCTGTGGCTGACCCGCTTCTGCGCCATTCAGGATGCCATCGCCAAACGGCGTGTTCAGGGTCACGTCCGGCAGGCTATGGGTAAATACGCCCAGGTTGTGGCTGTCGCTGACCGGGTTACCGGCCTGATCGACAGCGGTCACGGTGACAGTGGCGGTGCCATCGGCCAGCAACGCCAAGTCGGCGGCAGGCACGGTGACGCTCCAGGAGCCGTCTGCCAGCGTGGTGCCGGTGTAGGTTTTACCGTTCAAGGTCACGGTAACCGTAGTCCCGACGGCCAGGTTGGCGCTGCTGCCGTTGATGGCCAGCGGCAGTTGGCTTTCGGCCAGGCTGAGTTTGTCGTCACCGGCGATCACGGCGATAGACAGCCCGCTGAGGTCGGTATCGACGGTCACGTCATGATTGGCGCTGGCCGGGTTACCGGCGCTGTCGCTGACGGTGGCGGTAATGGTGGTCTGGCCGTTGGCCAGCAGCGCCAGATCGGCTGCCGGTACGCTGGTGCTCCATGAGCCGTCTGCCAATACGGTAGCGGTATAGGTTTTACCGTTCAGCGTGATGGTGACGGTCTGCCCGGCTTGCACGTGGGTAGTAGTACCAGACAGGGTCTGGGCGGTTTTCACCTCTGCACCATCGATAATATCGTTACCGGCGAACACGTTGATGCTGAGCGTTGGCAGGTTTGCCGGGTCAGCATCGACGCTGACGCCGTGGGTGACGCTGGTGCTGTTACCTGCGGCATCGGTGAGGGTGGCGACCAGATTATGGCTGCCGTCGGCCAGGGCGGCGAGGTCGGCTGCTGGCAGTGAAGCGCTCCAGGTGCCGTCCGCTTGTACCACCGCGGTGTAGGTCTTGCCGTTCAAGGTCAGAGTGACGGTGCGGCCAGCATCGGCGACCGAGGCGGTACCGGACACGGTCTGCGCCACCAGCACCTCAGCAGCGTTGAGGATATCGTCGCCCGCAATGGTGTTGATGGTGAGGCTTGGCGCGGTCTCATCGACGGTGACGGTGGTGTTCAGCGTATTGCTGTTGCCCGCCGCATCGGTAACCGTAACGGTCAAGGCTGGCGTGCCATCTTGCAGCGCTTGCAGGTCGGCGGCAGGAATGGTGACGCTCCAATGGCCGCTGCCATCCACGGTGCCGGTGTAGGTTTTACCGCCCAGAGTCACGGTGACCGTTTGCCCCGGGCTGGTGATGCCGGTGGTGCCGGTAAGCGTCTGTGGCTGACCCGCTTCTGCGCCATTCAGGATGCCATCGCCAAACGGCGTGTTCAGGGTCACGTCCGGCAGGCTATGGGTAAATACGCCCAGGTTGTGGCTGTCGCTGACCGGGTTACCGGCCTGATCGACAGCGGTCACGGTGACAGTGGCGGTGCCATCGGCCAGCAACGCCAAGTCGGCGGCAGGCACGGTGACGCTCCAGGAGCCGTCTGCCAGCGTGGTGCCGGTGTAGGTTTTACCGTTCAAGGTCACGGTAACCGTAGTCCCGACGGCCAGGTTGGCGCTGCTGCCGTTGATGGCCAGCGGCAGTTGGCTTTCGGCCAGGCTGAGTTTGTCGTCACCGGCGATCACGGCGATAGACAGCCCGCTGAGGTCGGTATCGACGGTCACGTCATGATTGGCGCTGGCCGGGTTACCGGCGCTGTCGCTGACGGTGGCGGTAATGGTGGTCTGGCCGTTGGCCAGCAGCGCCAGATCGGCTGCCGGTACGCTGGTGGTCCATGAGCCGTCTGCCAATACGGTAGCGGTATAGGTTTTACCGTTCAGCGTGATGGTGACGGTCTGCCCGGCTTGCACATGGGTGGTGGTACCAGACAGAGTCTGGGCGGTTTTCACCTCTGCGCCGTCGACAATATCGTTACCAGCGAACACGTTGATGCTGAGTGTTGGCAGAGTGGCCGGGTCGGCATCGACGCTGACGCCGTGGGTGACGCTGGTGCTGTTACCTGCGGCATCGGTGAGGGTGGCGACCAGATTATGGCTGCCGTCAGCCAGAGCGGCAAGGTCAGCTGCTGGCAGTGAAGCGCTCCAGGTGCCGTCCGCTTGTACCACAGCAGTGTAGGTCTTGCCGTTCAAGGTCAGGGTGACGGTGTGGCCCGCATCGGCAACGGACGCAGTGCCGGACACGGTCTGCGCCACCAGCACCTCGGCAGCGTTGAGGATATCGTCGCCCGCGATGGTGTTGATGGTGAGGGTTGGCGCGGTCTCATCGACGGTGACGATGGTGTTCAGCGTATTGCTGTTGCCCGCCGCATCGGTAACCGTGATGGTCAAGGCCGGTGTGCCGTCTGGCAACGCTTGCAGATCGGCGGCAGGGATGGTGACGCTCCAATGGCCGCTGCCATCCACGGTGCCGGTATAGGTTTTACCGCCCAGGGTGATGGTGATGGTCTGGCCCGGGCTGGTGATGCCGGTGGTGCCGGTAAGCGTCTGTGGCTGAGCCGCTTCTGCGCCATTCAGGATGCCATCACCAAACGGCGTGTCCAGAGTCACCGCAGGCAAATCATGAGTGTAAACGTCCAGATTGTGCGTGGTGGTCACGGTAGAACCATCGTTGCCTGTCACGCTGGCAGAAATGGTGTTGCTGCCTTCGGCCAGCAGTTGCAGATCGGCGCTAGGCACCTGCAATGTCCAACTGCCGTCTGCCAATACCAGCGCGGTATAGGTTTTGCCATTGAGCGTGACGGTAACGGTAGCCCCGGTGGCGACGTTGGCCGTGGTGCCGCTGATGGCAAGAGGAAGCCCGGCTTCGACGGCGTTGAGCTTATCGTCGGAAGAGACAATGCCGATATTGATGGCCGAGAGTTGGTTATCTACGGTGATAAGCTGCGGCGCGGTGGTTGTCGTGTTGCCCGCCTGATCGCTAAGCGTGGCGATCATCTCATAGCTGCCGTTGGTCAGGGCAGCCATATCTGCGGCAGGCACGCTGATGCTCCATTTGCCATCTGCGCCTACGATCCCGGTATAGGTTTTGCCATTGAATGACACGCTGACCACCAGCCCGGCTTCGCTGACGGAGGCGGTACCGGTAATATTTTGCGCGGATTTTTGCTCGTCGGCGGTGACGACATCATCGCCGGTAAATTTATCCAGCGTCAGCACCGGTGGCACGGTATCTACCTGCAAATGCTCCGTTACGGTAGTGCTGTTACCTGCGCCGTCGGTGGCCGTCACAGTGAGGGTATTATCCCCTTGGGCCAACGCCTGCAGATCTGCGGCAGGCAGTACCAGGCTCCACTTGCCATCCGCGCCAGTAACTGTGGTGTAGGTTTTACCATTCAGGGTAACGACAATGGCCTGGCCCGGATTGCTGGTGCCGCTCAGGGTCTGTGGTGTTTGCGCCTCGGCGGCGTTGAGTACGTCGTCTCCGGCCAGTTTGTTGACGGTCAGTACCGGGGCGGCCAAATCGACGGTGATGTTCTCATGCGCATTGGCGCTTTGGCCTGCTTTGTCGGTGACGGTGGCATTGAGCGTGATCGAGCCATTAGCCAGCGCAGCCAGATCGGCGGCAGGCAGTGAAAGTGACCAGCTGCCATCGCCCTGAACCACGGCGCTATAGGTTTTGCCATTCAAGGTGATGGTAACGGTTTGCCCTGCTTCGACATTTTGCGTATGGCCACTCAGCGTTTGGGTGCTTTTCGCTTCGTTGGCGTTGATCACGTTATCGCCGGTCAGGGCGTTAATCGTAATCTGCGGGGTAGGATTAACTACGGTGGTATCCACCGAGATCTGATGATCGACCGTGGTTTGGTTACCCACTTTATCGACGGAGGTCACGATTAACTCGTAGTTACCGTTTTTCAGCAAAGCCAGATCCGCCGCAGGCAGTTGCAGGCTCCACTTACCGTTGCTACCCACCGTTGTGGTGTAGGTTTTACCGTTCAGGGTAATGGTAATTGTCAGCCCGGCCTCGCCGGTACCGCTCAGAGCCTGTGCCGCTTTTAACTCGGCGCCAGTCAGATGATCATCGCCGGTCAGCTTGTTGACGGTCAAGGCTGGCGGAGTGGTATCGACCAGCACGGAGATGGTTTTTTCGACGCTAACCCCATCCTGGTTGGTCACTTTAACCGTCAGTTGGTAATTGCCGTCTTTCAGGCCAGAAAGCGCAGCGGAGCTAAAGTCAAAGCTCCACTTGCCATCGGCTCCGACGGTAGTGGTGTAACTTTTACCGTTGAGCGTCAGCGTGATGGTCGCACCTGCGGCAACGCCGGTGGTCAGGCCGCTCAGTAACTGGGCAATTTTAACTTCACTGGCGTTCAGAACGTTGTCCTGGCCCAATTTCCCGACGGTCAGAGTCGGTTGTTCTGGCGTTACGGACGGTTCGTCATTGTTGTGGTCGTTCTTCCCCGTCCCGGTAGCAATGGCGACGCCAGCCCCCAGCGCCAGGCCAGCCAGAATGGCGGCGATGGCACCGTTGGATAAATCATGGTTGCCAATTAGCAGAGGTGAAACGTCAGATAGTGATTCAAACTGCGGCGTGATCAGCATTGGTTCGCTGGTAGCGGCGGTTGCCGGGAATATCGCGTGCTGGATGGCACCATTGCCATCATCAAACACCAATTCGCTGTGTTTGCCGTCGGCGTCCAGTTCAAAGAAGCTCTGATAACGTACCGTGGTGCCATCTTTCATATGCACGATCAGGTCGTTACCTTGGCGTTCATAGCTGCTCACCAAAGCCTGAGTACCATGGATCCGCACAATACTGCTTTGTGTGAGGCTGACGGAACGGGTACCGGTTGCTACGTCAGCGATTTTAGCGCCGCCATGACGAGCAATAATATCAACAGCCCCAAGGGTAAAATTGGATTGTGCCATGTGGTTAGCCTCTGAACGCCAAAGTTAATTTGCATAGCGCACCAAAGCCGCTTGTGTGGCTTTTGTAGACGCGCTGGAATGCCCGAGGGGGGTGCCCTCGAGCTAAATTCAACCTGGTGTTTAGATGACTAATTAATGCAAAATTAACTAATAAATCTTCCCTGATAGGATTTTATGATTAAGTTTCCTAACTTATCTGTGAGGTAAGGTATAAGCGAGCTTTGATAAAAATGCCATAGGCGGCAATAATTATTGTGCCAGGCCGTTATTGATAAAAATTCTTATTTGCTAGCGAAGATAAATATCCATAGTTAGTTAATGGTTTCTTAAACTCCTTGGTTGATTTATTTTTGGCTAGATAAAATGCATTTTACTTACCGGTTATTAAACGGGCTTTATAAATAAATTCAATTTAAATCATTCGGTTAACCATTTTCATTTTGTGGGTTGTACATGTTTAAAAACAGGTGCTACCAGGTGGAGAAATAAGATAATTACATTACAAAACTAACCTTTACTGCGGGTTTTAGTGACATTAAAATGCGTACTAATAAAGGGGTATTTTTTGAAACTGTGAAGTAAAGATTTTTTATTTATAAGTTATGCTACTGATTTTATGGGGCGGTATAAGAAAGCCTTCATATTCTGGGGTGAGGCGTGGCGGACCACGCCTGGCTGACCTATAGCATGGTGTAGGCTTTTTTCAGCCCGGTGTCTTCTTCGGGATCTGCACCTTGAGGCTGGGCGGGCTCTTCTTCCTGCAGCGGTTCCACCGTTAACTGAGCTTCTACTAGCGGATCGGGAGCGGCCTCCGGTGCTGGCATCGTATCTTGAATGGTCTGCTCATCGAACGTCGGGTTTAATGCCGGGGAAAGTGGGGAACTGGAGAGGCTGTCTGGCATGGCGATATGGGGCACAGGCGCATCCTGTACAAACTGCGACTCATCCTGTTTGACCGTTCTGCTACAGGCCATAATCAATAGACCACACAGCGCGAAAAACACGTACAGGATATTCCCACCCAAAGGCTGGATCAGCGCACCGACGGCCAGCGGCCCGATGCTGGCCCCCACGCCAAATGCCATGAGCAGACAGGCGGCCAGGGAGACGCGGCGTTCTGGCTCAATCATGTCGTTGGCCAACGCTACTGCCAACGGATACAGCGTGAACTGCAACATGCTGACCATGAAGCCGACGATCAGTAACACCGGGAAATCGATATGGGGCAATAGGGCCAGTGGTAAGGCGGCAATCACCAGCAGCAGGGCGTTAACCCGCATCAGCAGCGTGCGGTTGTATCGGTCTGACAACCAGCTCAGCGGAAACTGCGCCACCAGCCCGGCAAAGATAGCAATGGCCATAAACAGACCGGTTTGCTGAGTGGTTAATGCCTGCTGGCTGGCATATACCGGCGCCAGCCCGTAGAAGGAGCCTACCACCATGCCGATCACCAGCGTGGTGGCCAACACTTTAGGGATAGCATGCACAAAATAGCGTAGCTCCATGGGGGCGGGCGACATATGCCGGGCATTGGTGCGGGTTGTCAGGGCGATCGGCACCAGGCAGAGGGAAAAACACAGCGCGATGAGCAGCAGCGTGCTGATGCCAAGGTTGGCTTGTAGCATAAGCACGATCTGCCCCAGCGACATGCCAAGGTAGGAGGCCGCCATATAAAAGCCGAATACCATGCCGCGCTGATTGGATTCTGACTGATCGTTCAGCCAGCTCTCCAGCACCATGTACTGACACATCATACACAGGCCGATAATCAGCCGCAGCACCACCCAAACCGGGATGTATTCCGTCAGGCCGTGGCCCAGCACCGCTGCGGTAATGATCCCGGCGCAGGAGACATAGGCGCGGATATGCCCTACGCGAGCAATCAGAAAGTGGCCGACCTTGCCGCCGATCACTAGGCCGATGTAGTTGGCGGCGATAATGGCCCCGATCAGGGCGCCACTGACGTTGATGGAGGTTAACCGCAGGGAAATGTAGGTGGTCAGTAACCCTGAACCCAACAGCATCAGCAGGGTGGTGGTATACAGCGGAAAGAATACACCTAACGTTTTTTTCACTCGGCCTTCCTGTTTTGGTCGAAGATTGAGGCAAACGGGTTTGCCGCAACAAGCTGGACGTATCCCCGATACTAGCAGTTAGTACAACGGCTTAAAACTGCAGCACTGCGAAGCGCATGGCATTTCGGCCGGTAAAATGCCGTAGAGGCTTGATAAATGCTACCATCAGGCGCATATACCTTGATTGCTGACAAAGTGACAATGTTGCTGAATTGGCAGAAGACACACATATTCGACCGTAGGGGCGCTGCATGCTGCGCCCGTCTAGCAGTACCCTTTACGTTGTGAGCCTGTTGGGGAATGTCTGCAGTTTTATAAACCATTGATTAATGGAGAGGCCATGAGTGAGAAGCGGTTGCGTGAGCTCAGTATTGCCGTCGGACAAAGGCTAAAGGCCAATGGGCGTTGGATCAGCTGCGCGGAGTCCTGTACGGGCGGCGGTATTGCCAAGGCAATTACCGATATCGCCGGCAGCTCGGCCTATTTCGATCGCGGCTTTGTCACTTACAGCAACGCGGCAAAGCACGAATTGTTAGGGGTGGCGGAAGCGACCTTGCAGGCTCATGGCGCGGTCAGTGAGGAAGTGGTGCGCGAGATGGCGCAGGGCGCGATGCACGCGGCCAAGGCCGATCTGGCGCTGTCGGTCAGCGGCATTGCCGGCCCAGATGGTGGCAGTATGGAAAAACCAGTAGGTACCGTCTGGTTTGGTTTTGCCGAACGTTCCGGCCGGGTGCTGGCGCGCAAAATGCAATTTACCGGCGATCGCGATGCGGTGCGCCTGCAGGCAACCCTTTTTGCGCTGCAAACGGCGCTTGATGAATTTTTGTAAAATTAGGCTTGATACTGTATGACCATACAGTATAATTAGCGACAATTTCCTGCACAACATACATTCAGCGGCAATGTGAGTCACTCTGACATTGCGCAACGAAGGAGCAAAAATGGCTATTGATGAGAACAAGCAAAAGGCGTTAGCTGCAGCACTGGGCCAGATTGAGAAACAGTTCGGCAAAGGCTCCATCATGCGTCTGGGTGAAGACCGCTCCATGGACGTAGAAACGATCTCCACCGGCTCGCTGTCACTCGATATCGCACTGGGCGCAGGCGGCTTGCCAATGGGCCGTATCGTCGAGATCTATGGCCCGGAATCCTCCGGTAAAACCACCCTGACTCTGCAAGTTATTGCCGCTGCGCAGCGCGAAGGTAAAACCTGTGCGTTTATCGATGCCGAACATGCGCTGGATCCTATCTACGCCAAGAAACTGGGCGTGGATATCGACAACCTGCTGTGTTCTCAGCCGGATACCGGTGAGCAGGCGCTGGAAATTTGTGATGCGCTGACTCGTTCCGGCGCGGTTGACGTCATCATCGTCGACTCCGTAGCGGCGCTGACGCCGAAGGCGGAAATCGAAGGCGAAATCGGTGACTCACATATGGGGCTGGCGGCACGTATGATGAGCCAGGCCATGCGTAAATTGGCCGGTAACCTGAAGAACGCCAACACCTTGCTGATCTTCATCAACCAGATCCGTATGAAAATTGGCGTGATGTTCGGTAACCCGGAAACCACCACCGGGGGTAATGCCCTGAAGTTCTACGCTTCTGTCCGTCTGGATATCCGCCGTATCGGTGCGATCAAAGAAGGTGATGAAGTGATCGGCAGCGAAACCCGCGTGAAAGTGGTGAAGAACAAAATCGCTGCACCGTTCAAACAGGCAGAGTTCCAGATCCTGTATGGCGAAGGGATCAACAGCCGTGGCGAACTGGTCGATCTGGGTGTGAAACACAAAATGATCGAGAAGGCCGGTGCCTGGTACAGCTACAACGGTGAGAAGATCGGTCAGGGTAAGTCCAATGCCTGTAACTTCCTGAAAGAAAACCCGGCCATTGCTGCGGAACTGGATAAAAAACTGCGTGACCTGTTGCTGCACAGCAATGGTGAACCGGCTGCTGCTAGTGCCGAGAAAGCCGATGACAACGAAGCAGAAACCAGCGAAGAGTTTTAATCTTTGCCAGTGGATATACGCCCCTTAGGGCGTATACCGATCACCAAGGCTTGCAGATATGAATGACGTAGGCTTCCAGCCTTCAGGTAATCAGCAAAATACGTTGATTAGCCGTGCGATGCGGCTATTGTCCCAACGCGATCATAGTGAAGCCGAACTGCGCCGCAAACTTGCGGCGCCGCCATTTATGGCGAACGCCAGATTCGGTAGCAAATCCCCTACAGAACCCCCCGAAGAACCCGTCGATCCTGCAATCATTGAACAGGTGATTAGCTATTGCTACCAGCATAACTGGCTGGACGATCGGCGTTTCGCCAATAGCTTTATCGCCAGCCGCAGCCGCAAGGGATATGGCGCGCAACGCATTCGCTCAGAACTGATGCAAAAGGGCGTAGATAAAGAGATAGTGCAGGACGCCCTGGCGGAATGCGAAATTGACTGGTGTGAGCAAGCCAGGGAGATCGCGTTGCGCAAATTTGGCGATCCGTTACCGGTAGAATGGAAAGAGAAGGCCAAGGTGTTGCGCTATCTGCTCTATCGCGGCTTCTTCCAGGAGGAAATTCAGTCGATTTACCGTGATTTTGCGCAATGAATGCACACGGCGTTTTACTTCCCCCCGAAGAAAATTTATCTTATCCCCACATTTAGTTCGTGAACCAGAGGATATCGTCAGGATGTCGAGCCTCTTTCACGCATCGTTATTCTAGTCTTTCCGGGAAAATTATGAGCAAGAGCACCGCTGAGATCCGTCAAGCGTTTCTCGATTTCTTTCATAGTAAAGGCCACCAGGTTGTAGCAAGCAGCTCCCTGGTACCTAACAATGATCCGACATTGCTGTTTACCAATGCTGGCATGAACCAATTTAAAGACGTTTTCCTGGGGCTGGACAAGCGCGCCTACTCGCGTGCCACCACTTCACAGCGTTGCGTGCGTGCCGGTGGCAAGCACAACGATCTGGAAAACGTCGGCTATACCGCCCGTCACCATACTTTCTTTGAGATGTTGGGCAACTTCAGCTTCGGTGACTATTTCAAGCACGATGCCATCAGCTACGCGTGGGAACTACTGACCGGTGAAAACTGGTTCAACCTGCCGAAAGAAAAGCTGTGGGTCACCGTCTATGAGACCGATGACGAAGCCTTCGACATCTGGCAAAAACAGATTGGCGTGCCTGCGGAACGTATCATCCGCATCGGCGATAACAAAGGCGCGGCCTTTGCTTCCGATAACTTCTGGCAGATGGGCGACACCGGCCCATGCGGCCCGTGCACCGAGATCTTCTTCGATCACGGCGACCATATCTGGGGTGGCCCTCCGGGTAGCCCGGAAGAAGATGGCGATCGCTATATCGAGATCTGGAACATCGTGTTCATGCAGTTCAACCGTCAGTCGGATGGCACCATGCTGCCGCTGCCGAAGCCTTCGGTGGATACCGGTATGGGCCTCGAGCGTATCGCTGCGGTGCTGCAACATGTCAATTCCAACTACGAAATCGATCTGTTCACCACCCTGATTGCCGCCGTCGCTAAACTGACCGGTGCAACCGATATGGGTAACAAGTCGCTGCGCGTGATTGCGGACCATATCCGTTCTTGTGCCTTCCTGATCGCCGATGGCGTGATCCCGTCGAATGAAAACCGTGGCTACGTGCTGCGCCGTATCATTCGCCGCGCGATCCGTCATGGCAACATGTTGGGCGCGAAGGATACCTTCTTCTACAAGCTGGTT
The DNA here is from genome assembly GCF_003668775.1 of Serratia sp. 3ACOL1. Taxonomy (NCBI): domain Bacteria; kingdom Pseudomonadati; phylum Pseudomonadota; class Gammaproteobacteria; order Enterobacterales; family Yersiniaceae; genus Serratia; species Serratia sp. 3ACOL1. The sequence goes on from NZ_CP033055.1 coordinate 5,640,086, forward strand.
GCTCCGTTGATTGAAGTGATGGGCCCGGCTGCCGAAGAACTGAAACGCCAGCAGGCACAGGTTGAGCAGGTACTGAAATCCGAAGAAGAACAGTTTGCCCGTACGCTGGAGCGCGGTTTGGCGCTGCTGGATGACGAACTGGCCAAGCTGCAGGGCGATACCCTGGATGGCGAAACGGCATTCCGTTTGTATGATACCTACGGTTTCCCAGTGGATCTGACCGCAGACGTCTGCCGTGAGCGTGGCCTTAAGGTTGATGAGCAAGGTTTTGAGCAAGCTATGGAGGCTCAACGCCGCCGTGCGCGTGAGTCCAGCGGTTTTGGTGCGGACTACAACAGCCTGATCCGTGTTGACGGCGCAAGCCAGTTCAATGGTTACGATCGCGAAGAGCAACAGGCGAAAGTGACCGCTTTGTTCCGTGATGGTCAGCCGGTGGATGAGATCCATGCGGGTGAAGAGGCCGTGGTGGTGCTGGACGAAACGCCATTCTATGGCGAGTCGGGTGGCCAGGTCGGCGATAAAGGCTTGCTGAAAGCGGCTGGCAGCGAGTTCGTCGTGAGCGATGCGCAGAAATATGGCCAGGCTATCGGTCACCTGGGCAAGCTGGCTAGCGGTTCGCTGAAGCTGAATGACCGCGTTGATGCGGTAATCGACAGCGAACGCCGTAACCGTATCCGCCTGAACCACTCCGCCACTCACCTGCTGCATGCGGCATTGCGCCAGATCCTGGGTGAGCACGTAGCGCAAAAAGGCTCGTTGGTTAACGACAAGTACCTGCGTTTTGACTTCTCGCACTCCGAAGCGATGAAGCCAGAACAAATCCGCGCGGTAGAAGATTTGGTTAACCAGCAGATCCGTCGTAACCTGTCGGTCCAGACCGAAGTGATGGCGTTGGATGATGCCAAAGAGAAGGGCGCTATGGCGCTGTTCGGCGAGAAGTACGATGATCACGTGCGTGTGCTGACTATGGGTGATTTCTCTACCGAACTGTGTGGCGGTACGCATGCCAAACGTACCGGTGACATCGGCCTGTTCCGCATTCAGAGTGAGTCTGGTACCGCAGCGGGTATCCGTCGTATTGAAGCTGTGACGGGCGAAGGGGCGATAGCGACTTTGCATCAGCAAAGTGACCTGTTACAAGATGTTGCTCACCTGGTGAAGGGTGACAGCAATAACCTGACTGATAAGGTGCGTGCGGTACTCGATCGTACTCGTGCGCTGGAAAAAGAGCTGCAACAGCTGAAAGATCAGCAAGCTGCGCAGGAAAGTGCTTCGCTGTCGAGTCAAGCCAAGCTGGTCAATGGCGTGAAGCTGCTGGTCAGCCAGCTGGATAACGTTGAACCAAAGATCATGCGTACCATGGTTGACGATCTTAAAAATCAACTGGGTTCTGCGATCATCGTGTTGGCCACGGTGGAAGAAGGCAAAGTCAGCCTGATTGCGGGTGTTACCAAAGATCTGACCGACCGGGTTAAGGCCGGCGAGCTGATCGGCAACATCGCACAGCAGGTTGGCGGCAAGGGCGGTGGACGCCCTGATATGGCAATGGCTGGGGGCAGTGATGCCAACGCCTTGCCTGCGGCATTAAACAGCGTAGAGGCCTGGGTGGCCGCGAAACTGTGAATATAAATAAATAGGCGCGTTACTGACGCCGTAAGCCACTGTGGCTTATGGCGTTTTTAGACTGTGCTAACACAATGTAGTGACAATTGCGGGAACAAAGTTTTCCAGGTCGGCTAAACTTATTCTTAATCTGGAGTGACACCAAGTCTGCTTACATTTATTGTGGGTTCTTGACTTACGTTTTCACTGCATATAATGGATAATGGCGGGGAAACTGAGAGACCCGACTCTTTTAATCTTTCAAGGAGCAAAGAATGTTAATTCTGACTCGTCGAGTTGGTGAAACCCTCATGATTGGCGATGAGGTTACGGTCACAGTGCTAGGGGTTAAAGGCAACCAAGTTCGTATTGGTGTGAATGCCCCCAAAGAGGTGTCTGTTCACCGCGAAGAAATCTACCAGCGCATCCAGGCCGAGAAGTCTCAACAGACGACTTACTGATTTCTAAGTAGCGTCTCGTTCTACAACGAGACGCTTCTTGCTTTTCTTGACCCGCTTTCCCCCTTCTTTTCACACTAACTGTTATCTCCCCCCATTTTTTTGCCAATAACTTTCTCCTGCGATCAAACTCCTATCCGCGGTAGCACGGCATTTTCTTGTTGATAAAGCACTCTTTTTGCCGCGAAATCACTCATGTTGCCTGTGATTTGTGCAAACGCGCGAGAGTTGGGAAAAATTGTTTGACTTATAAACCCACGAAAGTAATATGTGCGCCACGCAGTGCCGATGAGCTTCTCTAAAGCAAGTTAGGCACGATTCGCAAGAAGCGTACTGGTGAGGTGGCCGAGAGGCTGAAGGCGCTCCCCTGCTAAGGGAGTATGCGGTCAAAAGCTGCATCCGGGGTTCGAATCCCCGCCTCACCGCCATTTGCATCCATAGCTCAGCTGGATAGAGTACTCGGCTACGAACCGAGCGGTCGGAGGTTCGAATCCTCCTGGATGCACCATATTACTAAGTGTTTGTCTGAGAGTGTTTATCTCACAGATGAGTGCGAGCTGAAAGGTAGCACAAAGGGGGATAACGTTGCTTTAGCAACGGCCCTGCGGGCGAAGCGGTTACGCTGAGTAATCCTCCTGGATGCACCATATTTTGCAGTATGGTGGGGTAGTAACGACATACCATACGGTATCAAAAAAGAATTCCTGTGCATCCATAGCTCAGCTGGATAGAGTACTCGGCTACGAACCGAGCGGTCGGAGGTTCGAATCCTCCTGGATGCACCATTCTTCAGTGACGTTTCACGGAACGAAACAAATTCGCTACAAAAATTAGATTGCATCCATAGCTCAGCTGGATAGAGTACTCGGCTACGAACCGAGCGGTCGGAGGTTCGAATCCTCCTGGATGCACCATCTTCTTAGAGAAACCCGCTTCGGCGGGTTTTTTACTTTTCATTTCTAAGTTCCCACCTTCTGTTTTCTGTCTTACGCAACCTCTTATCTACACCGCATTTTCCGTCATGCTCTGGCAGCGACAACCTTTCGGCTTTACGCTAAAGTAGCTTTCTTTGCTCAATGGTCATGGAGTCACGATGTACGATCGCTATCAGGGTCTGATCTTCGACATGGACGGTACCATTCTGGACACCGAGCCAACGCATCTCAAGGCGTGGCACGAGGTGTTGGCACGTTACGGAATGAAGTTTGATGCGGCCGCCATGACAGGGCTGAACGGTTCACCTACCTGGCGCATTGCTCAGGCGGTGATTGCCGCACATCAGGCCGATCTTGATCCTCATCAACTGGCCGCCGAGAAAACCCGCGCGGTAGAAAGCATGCTATTAGACACGGTGCGTCCGTTACCGCTGATTGAGGTGGTGAAGTCTTATCATGGCCGCCGTCCCATGGCGGTAGGGACGGGCAGTGAGCACCGGATGGCGGAGATGTTGCTGCGTCATTTAGGGCTATTCGACTGCTTTGATGCCATCGTCGGGGCTGATGATGTTCAACGCCACAAGCCGGAGCCGGATACCTTCCTGCGCTGTGCGGAGTTGATTGGCGTGCCTCCTGAGCACTGCGTGGTGTTTGAAGATGCCGAATTCGGCATTCAGGCCGCCAGAAGCGCCAATATGGCCGTGGTAGACGTTCGCACGCTGTGAGTAGTACGCTGGCGGTCATGTCGCTGTTTGGCAGCAGCTTCCTTAGTGCGACGCTGTTGCCTGGCAATTCAGAGATCGTGTTGGTTGCGTTGTTGACCAACAGCAGCGCTTCACCAGGTTTACTGGTGCTGGCTGCAACGTTGGGAAATACCCTGGGTGGGTTGACCAACGTCATTATCGGGCGCCTGTTACCGGCGTTGAAACCACAACGCGGGCTGGAAACGGCTCTTGGTTGGTTACAACGCTTTGGCCCGGCTGCGCTGTTGCTCAGTTGGGTGCCGGTTGTGGGCGATTTATTGTGCGTGTTGGCAGGCTGGCTGCGCATGCCATGGGGCTTTGTCACGCTGTTTCTGTGTATCGGAAAAGCGTTGCGTTACATCATCTTGACGATGATTACGCTGCAGGGTATCGCCTGGTGGCATTAACCAAGTGAATATAACTCAATATTCTCTAGGGAGCGGATTCAGTATGCTTACAGCTATCGTTTTTAGAAGCGGGAGGTCAATTTGATCCCGGACGTATCACAGGCGCTTTCTTGGTTGGAAGCCCACCCTCATGCATTAAAAGGGATCCGGCGCGGTATTGAGCGTGAAACACTGCGGGTAACCGCGGATGGCACGCTAGCCAGCACGGGTCATCCAGAACAACTGGGGGCGGCATTAACGCACCATTGGATCACTACGGACTTTGCCGAGGCGCTGTTAGAATTTATTACACCGGTTGATGATGACCTCGATCACTTACTGACGTTCCTGCGTGACATCCATCGTCACGTAGCGCGTAATCTGGGTGATGAGCGCATGTGGCCGCTGAGTATGCCATGCTTTATCAACGCCGAGCAGGATATCGAGCTGGCGCAGTTTGGCACCTCCAATATTGGCCGGATGAAAACGCTGTACCGGGAAGGGTTGAAGAACCGCTACGGCGCGTTGATGCAAACCATTTCCGGGGTGCACTACAACTTCTCCCTGCCGCTGGAGTTTTGGCAGGCGTGGGCTGGCGTTGAGGATGAAGAGAGTGGTAAAGAGCAGATCTCTGCGGGATATTTCCGCCTGATCCGCAACTACTACCGCTTTGGTTGGGTGATCCCATATCTGTTCGGGGCATCGCCAGCCATCTGTTCCTCGTTCCTCAAAGGCCGGGAAACCGATTTGCCGTTTGAGCGCAATGAACGGGGCATGTGCTATTTGCCTTATGCCACCTCGCTGCGCCTGAGCGATCTGGGCTATACCAATAAGTCGCAGAGCAATCTGGGCATTACCTTTAACGATCTGCAAACCTATGTGCAAGGTCTGAAACGCGCTATTGCGACGCCTTCAGAAGACTATGCCAAGCTGGGAGTGAAAGAGGGCGATCGCTATCTGCAACTGAACAGCAACGTGTTGCAGATCGAAAACGAACTCTATGCCCCGATCCGGCCAAAACGCGTCACCCACAGCGGTGAGACGCCGTCAGATGCGCTGTTACGCGGCGGTATCGAATATATCGAGGTGCGCTCGCTGGACATCAACCCATTCTCGCCAATCGGTGTGGATGCGGTGCAGGCGCGTTTCCTGGATCTGTTCCTGGTGTGGTGCGTATTGGCGGATGCGCCAGAAATGAGCAGCGATGAGTTGCTGTGCACCCGTAAAAACTGGAACCGGGTGATTTTGGAAGGGCGTAAGCCAGGCCAGACCATCGGCATCGGCTGTAACGATACCCGTGAACCGTTGGATAAGGTCGGCAAAGCGCTGTTTGGCGATTTGAAGCGCGTGGCCGAGGTGTTGGATAGCGAAGCGGGCGATCGACAATATCAGCAGGTGTGTGAACAACTGGTGGCGGCGTTTGACGATCCGGAGCTGACGTTCTCGGCCCGTATCCTCAAGGAAATGAAAGCGCAAGGCACCGGTAACGTTGGCCTGGAACTGGCGGAAAAATATCGCAAAATGCTGATAGAGGAGCCGTTGGAACTGCTGACCGAAGAGCAACTCGCTCAGGAGCAGCAAGCCTCGTGGCAACGCCAGCGCGACATAGAAGCCAGTGATACGCTAAGCTTTGAACAGTTCCTGAAGGAAAACGGCGGGGGCTGAAAAAGAAAAAGGCCACATCACTGTGGCCAAATACACATCTCTGAAAACAGTGATGATGATAACAAATGCGCGTCTTTCATAGATTAAGACCCGCAGGGTTGGAAAAGGTTTCATCGGTACGAAAAAAGTTTCGAAATAAATTCATTTTACCAAGAGGTGATGACATGCCACTGCTGGATAGCTTTACCGTAGATCATACTCGCATGGCGGCGCCGGCTGTCCGCGTTGCTAAAACCATGCAAACCCCTCATGGGGATACCATCACCGTATTCGATCTGCGTTTCTGTCGCCCGAATCTGGAAGTGATGCCAGAGCGTGGGATCCATACCTTGGAACATCTGTTCGCTGGCTTCATGCGCGACCATCTGAACGGTAACGGCGTGGAGATCATCGATATCTCGCCAATGGGCTGCCGTACCGGCTTTTATATGAGCCTGATTGGCGTACCGGAAGAGCAGCGCGTGGCCGATGCCTGGCAAGCCGCGATGGCTGACGTGCTGAAGGTGACTGACCAGCGCAAGATCCCTGAACTCAATGAGTTCCAGTGCGGTACCTACCATATGCACTCGCTGGAAGAGGCGCAGGAAATCGCCAAGCATATTCTTGAGCACGGCGTGGTAGTGAACCATAACGAAGAGCTGGCACTGCCGAAAGATAAGCTGCAAGAGTTGCACATCTAGATTCGGTGCAAAAACGCAGTGAAAAAAAGACGCGAAAGCGTCTTTTTCTTTGGCTTGTATCTAGTGGTTCTGCACGCTGGCCTGTAAGGATTTAATCGGCGTGACGCGCACCTGCTTGATCATATTGTCCTGCACGTCGAGGATATCGATATCATAGTGGCTGATGCGCACCCTGGTCCCGATGCTGGGGATCTCCTCCAGCTCTTCGAGCAGCATGCCGTTGATGGTTCTGGCCTCGGTAGCGGGCAGCGTCCAGTTGAAGGCCTTGTTCAGCTCACGCACGTTGGCACTGCCGTCGATCAATACCGAGCCATCGCTCTGTGGATTCACTTCCTCCGCCAGCGTAGGTGACATTGAGGTGGTGAAGTCGCCGACGATTTCTTCGAGAATATCCTCAACCGTCACCAGCCCCTGAATATCACCATACTCATCGACCACGATGCCGACCTTCTCTTTGTTGCGCTGGAATTTCACCAGTTGAACGTTCAGTGGCGTGCCCTCTGGCACGTAGTAGATCTCATCAGCCGCCCGCAGCAGGTTCTCTTTGTTGAACTCTTTTTTCTCGGTCATCAGCCGGTAGGCTTCGCGTACGCGCAGCATGCTGATGGAGTCGTCCAGTGAATCGCGGTACAACACGATGCGGCCGTGTGGGGAGTGTGTCAGCTGGCGCATGATCGACTTCCAGTCGTCGTTGATATCAATCCCGACAATCTCATTGCGCGGCACCATGATGTCTTCCACCGTCACCTTCTCCAGATCCAGCACAGAAATCAGCATGTCCTGATTACGGCGCGAAATCTTCGACTGGGACTCGTTCACAATGGTGCGCAACTCCTCTTTACTCAACGCGCCGCTGATGCGGACGTTGGTGCGGATGCCGAAAATCCGCAGCACCAGGGTGGTAATGCCATTGAGCAGCCACACCAGCGGGAACATGACTTTTTGCAGTGGGGCCAGCAGGAAGCTGCTAGGGAAGGCAATTCGTTCAGGATAGAGAGCGGCAAAGGTTTTGGGTAACACTTCGGCGAACAACAGCACGACAAAAGTCAGCACCCCGGTGGCGATTGCCACACCAATATCGCCATATAGGCGCATCCCGACGATGGTCCCCAGCGCAGAGGCCAGAATATTGACCAGGTTGTTGCCAATCAGCACCAGGCCAATCAGGCGGTCAGGCTTTTGCAGCAGCTTCTCTACCCGGCGTGCGGCGCGGTTGCCCTGTTTGGACAGGTGGCGCAGACGATAGCGGTTGAGCGTCATCATGCCGGTTTCGGATGCTGAAAAATAAGCGGAGACCGCGACCATAATCACCAAAATGAAAATGAGGGTCTCTGTCGAAACGTGCTCCAACGCGGTATTCCTTATGTTGGGTGAGAAGGGTGCCTAGGCGGGGCGATGGAGCGCCAGACCAGACTTAGCGCACCATCATCAGCTCCTGGAGCAGGCGGCTCCCGAAGTAGGCCATGGTAAGCAGAAAAGAGCCGGCAAAGCTGAACCAGACCACGCGGCGGCCACGCCAGCCTTCGTGATAATGGCCCCACAGCAGCACGATATAGACAAACCACGCCATGATGGACAGCACGGCCTTATGCACGTTCTCTTTGCTAAACAGGTTGTCCATATACAGCAGGCCGGTACACAGCGTCAGCGTCAGCAGCACCACACCGATCTGGGTGATATGAAACATCTTACGCTCAATACTCATCAGCGGCGGCATATCGGCACTGAAACTGAGTTTTTTATGTTTCAGCAGGTAATCAAGCCAGGCGAGTTGCAGGGCGTACAGCGTGGCAATAATCAGAGTGGAGTAAGAGAACAGCGCCAGGCCGATATGCACCATCAGTTCCGGGCTGGCTTCCAGATGGGTAATAAACTCCCCAGGCAGGAAGCTGGCAAACGCCAGGTTGATCATCGCAAAGCTGTAGACGATCGGCAGCAGGAACCAGCCGCGATCGCGGGAGGCGACGTAAGTCATCACCGAACAGATAATCAGGCCAACGATGGAGCCAATGTTCAGCAGGCTGAGATTTTGCCCGGCGCTGACGTCAAAAATGCGCTGCTGGAGGGCAATGGCATGGCAGACCAGCGCCACTACGGCCGAGACCAGCGCCAGCCGACGGTATGCGCTATTCTTCCGCAACAAACTGGGAATGATCAGTCCAAGGCTTAGCAGGTAGGCCATCAAAGCCACAAGAGAGAATACTGGCATAGCGTTATTTAGCATCGGCATGGTTAATTGGAATGCCAGTATAACGTTGAGCGGCCCCTACTCCAACCAATCTCCAACGCTGAGGCAGAGATCGTTGTAGCAACGTGTTATAATCGCCGCAATTGTGTCGCCACTGCGGCCTGACTCTTACGTTGAGCATGAGACGATGTTTGAAAATTTAACCGATCGATTGTCGCGCACCCTGCGCAATATCAGCGGCCGCGGGCGGCTGACCGAAGAGAACATTAAAGAAACCCTGCGTGAAGTGCGTATGGCATTGCTGGAAGCGGACGTTGCGCTGCCGGTAGTGCGTGACTTCATCAACCGTGTAAAAGAGAGCGCGGTTGGGCATGAAGTTAACAAAAGCCTGACGCCGGGCCAGGAATTCGTCAAAATCGTCAAGAGCGAGCTGATTGCCGCGATGGGCGAAGTGAACACCGAGCTGAACCTGGCGGCGCAGCCACCGGCGGTGGTGCTGATGGCGGGTCTGCAAGGTGCGGGTAAAACCACCAGCGTGGCCAAGCTCGGCAAATTCCTGAAAGAAAAGCAGAAGAAAAAAGTCTTGGTGGTTTCTGCCGACGTTTATCGCCCTGCGGCGATCCGGCAGTTGGAAACCCTGGCGGAAGGCGTCGGCATCGACTTTTTCCCGTCAGACGTTAAAGAAAAACCGATCGACATCGTTAACCGTGCGCTGCAACAGGCCAAGCTGAAGTTCTACGACGTGCTGATCGTCGATACCGCGGGCCGCTTGCACGTAGACGAAGCGATGATGGACGAAATCAAACAGGTACATGCGGCGATCAAGCCGGTGGAAACCCTGTTTGTGGTCGACGCCATGACCGGCCAGGATGCGGCCAACACCGCCAAGGCCTTTAACGAAGCGCTGCCGTTGACCGGCGTAGTGCTGACCAAGGTCGATGGTGATGCGCGCGGCGGTGCGGCGTTGTCTATTCGCCACATTACCGGCAAGCCGATCAAATTCCTCGGCGTGGGCGAGAAAACCGACGCGCTGGAGCCATTCCATCCGGATCGCGTGGCCTCACGTATTCTCGGCATGGGCGACGTGCTGTCGCTGATCGAAGATATCGAAAGCAAGGTTGACCGCGCACAGGCGGAAAAACTGGCTAGCAAGCTGAAGAAGGGCGACGGTTTCGATCTGACCGATTTCCTCGACCAGCTTAAGCAGATGCGTAATATGGGCGGTATGGCCAGCATGCTGAGCAAACTGCCGGGCGCAGGCCAACTGCCAGACAACGTCAAATCGCAGATGGATGACAAAGTGCTGGTACGCATGGAGGCGATCATTAACTCAATGACGCTGAAAGAGCGTGCCAAGCCGGAAATTATCAAGGGTTCTCGCAAGCGTCGTATTGCGATGGGCTCCGGCATGCAGGTGCAGGATGTTAATCGGTTGTTAAAACAATTCGACGATATGCAGCGCATGATGAAAAAGATGAAAAAAGGCGGAATGGCGAAGATGATGCGTGGCATGAAAGGTATGATGCCGCCGGGCTTCCCAGGCCGTTAAAACCACGCCGCAGCAAGGCTGTGGCGGGTTTGCCGATTTACCGATCACGGTAAAACCTGTCCGAGAGCGTGATGGTGCAAAAACGAATTACCGGCAATCTACGCTTTAGATTGCTTTTTGCGCCAAAATGAGTAAAATTTTCGGGCTTTTTATATTGCAACCGGGCCCCGTCCCTCAATGGGGCCCGGCTGTTTTATTAACTAAAGAGGATGTTATGGTAACAATTCGTTTGGCACGTGGCGGCGCTAAAAAGCGTCCGTTCTATCAAGTAGTAGTGACCGACAGCCGCAATGCTCGTGATGGTCGTTTCATCGAGCGTGTAGGTTTCTTCAACCCAATCGCATCTGGTCAGGCTGAAGCACTGCGTCTGGACCTGGATCGCATTGAGCACTGGGTTGGTCTGGGTGCTACCGTTTCTGATCGCGTTCACGCGCTGATCAAAGACGCTAAGAAAGCAGCTTAATCTGTCGCGGTGGTGGCAATGAGCAAGCAACTCAAACCGGTAGCACCTAAGCAGCCGATTGTACTCGGTAAGATGGGGTCTACTTACGGCATCCGTGGTTGGCTCAGAGTATTTTCATCCACCGAGAACGCCGAAAGCATATTTGACTATCAGCCCTGGTTAATCCAGCGCTCTGGTCAGTGGCAGTTTGTCGAGTTGGAAGACTGGAAACGCCACAGTCAGGATCTGATCATCAAGGTCAAAGGCATTGACGATCGGGATGCAGCGAATTTACTGACCAATTGCGAAATTGTCGTAGATTCAGAGCAGTTGCCTCCGCTGGAAGGCGATGATTACTACTGGAAAGACCTTATGGGCTGCCAGGTAGTCACCACTTCCGGATACGAACTGGGTAAAGTCATCGATATGATGGAAACCGGTTCTAACGACGTAATGGTCGTGCGGGCAAACCTGAAAGATGCATTCGGTATGAAGGAGCGGTTGGTCCCGTTTCTTCATGGGCAGGTTATCAAGAAAGTCGATCTCGCCGCCAAGATTATCGAGGCTGAGTGGGATCCTGGTTTTTGACCTCCGGATTTAATGGTCGAAGCAAGTGGAATAACAACATGGGGATTGGCTGGTGTTCATTGGTATCGTAAGCCTGTTTCCTGAGATGTTTCGCGCAATCACCGATTACGGGGTAACTAGCCGGGCAGTAAAAAATGGCCTGCTGAGCGTGCAGTGTTGGAGTCCGCGTGACTTCACCTACGACCGGCATCGTACCGTGGACGATCGCCCTTATGGCGGCGGCCCGGGAATGTTGATGATGGTGCAACCCTTGCGGGAAGCTATTCATGCAGCAAAAGCAGCGGCAGGCGAGGGAGCAAAGGTGATTTATCTGTCACCTCAGGGGCGCAAGCTGGATCAAACCGGTGTGCGTGAACTGGCGGCTAACCAGAAGATGATCCTGGTGTGTGGCCGTTACGAAGGGATAGACGAGCGCGTGATCCAAACCGAAATTGACGAAGAATGGTCAATCGGCGATTACGTTCTCAGCGGCGGTGAACTACCGGCAATGACCCTGATCGATTCGGTCGCCCGCTTTATACCGGGTGTTCTGGGCCATCAGGCTTCGGCAGAAGAAGATTCTTTCGCTGAGGGATTGCTGGACTGCCCGCACTATACCCGCCCGGAGGTGTTAGAAGGGATGGAGGTTCCGCCAGTTCTGCTGTCGGGCAACCATGCCGAGATACGTCGCTGGCGCTTAAAGCAGTCGCTGGGCCGTACCTGGCTTAGAAGACCTGAACTTCTAGAAAGCCTAGCTCTGACTGACGAGCAAGAGGTGTTGCTGGCCGAGTTCCAACGGGAACATCGAGCTAAGTAACAGGACTATGAAGGGAACGTCTGAGCGTTGTCTCGACGAGACCGATATATCAGTTTACCTAGGGTAAGAGACATATTATGAGCAACATTATTAAGCAAATTGAACAAGAGCAGATGAAGCAAGACGTACCTGCATTCCGTCCGGGTGATTCCGTGGAAGTGAAGGTATGGGTCGTTGAAGGTACCAAAAAACGTCTGCAGGCATTCGAGGGCGTGGTTATCGCTATTCGTAACCGCGGTCTGCACTCTGCATTCACTGTTCGTAAGATTTCCAACGGCGAAGGTGTTGAGCGTGTATTCCAGACTCACTCCCCAGTAATCGACAGCATTACTGTTAAACGTCGTGGTGCCGTTCGTCAAGCCAAACTGTACTACCTGCGTGAACGTACTGGTAAGTCTGCTCGTATCAAAGAGCGTCTGAACCGCGTTAACTAACGCTGCATCCAAAAGTTAATAGTTATAAGGGGATTACCGTCATGGTAATCCCCTTTTTTTAGTGCGCCGGGCATGGCGCGTTGCGGTTTGACGATATGGTCACACTCGTTAATTCGTCTGTCGGATTTATCCAATACGCGGGAAGGCGGATTTGTGAAACTACCGCCACTGACCACTGAATGGAGCGCCTGCAATGCAATTTGCCTATACGATTTTATATGTTGATAACGTGCAACAAACGATGGATTTCTATCATCGAGCCTTTGGTTTTGAGATCCATTGTTTGCATGAAAGCGGGGACTGGGGAGAATTGGCTACCGGTGCCACGCGGCTGTCATTTTGCTCAAGAGAGCTGCTGGCTGGGCAGGGCAAAAAGAGCGCTAAAAGTGATTATAAACATCCGGTTTTTGAAATTGCCTTCACTACCGACGATGTGTCGAAGGCGCTGAAAAAAGCGTTGGATGCCGGTGCGGTGCTGGTCGAAGATATTCAGCACATGCCCTGGGGGCAAACGATATGCTATGTGGCAGATCCAGAGCATAACCTTGTCGAGATCTGTTCTGTAATGGCTTAATCGTAGCCTTCACCAAACGCCTGTTGCCAATGTGGATTGATACGGAATGCGGCAGGCGTGATCCCTAACCAATGCTGGAATTCCCTGTTCATGTGCGATTGGTCACAATAGCCACTGTTCAGTGCGATTTCTGTCAGGGAGACACTATCGCAGGCAGTTAGCACAGATGCAGTTCTTCTCATCCGCAATAGACGAAGCCAGAATAATGGGCTCTTGCCAGTTTTGTTTTTCACCAGTCGTTCCAGAGTACGAACGCTGATCCCCAACTCCTGACTTGCCTGAGTCAGTGAGTTGGCAAGCCTTAACGACTGCAATGTTTCGGCAAGCTGCGTATCCACACGAACGGTATCGTGAATGATGGAAAGTAATGTTGGATGCTCTGGTGTTAATCGGGATGCGTTGAGGTAATGGAATAATTTGCCCTCATCGATAACACAATCTGGTCGAAACCGGAAACCATCATAATGGTCCCCTGCAGCGCTTTCCACGCCATAGGCACAGGTGTCGATCTCAGTGATCTTCATCTCCTGTTGCCCATTCCTGTCAGTCAGAAAAATTAGATCCCGACAGCCATCAGGAACAACAATTTGCCGTGTCGTTTTTGGCGTATGAAAACTCCAGTGTTCCAAGACCAGCTGTTGCATTTGATCTCCCTATCATCTCAAGGACCCGGTTTTCCAAAGCTTACCATCTATTCCCTCTGGTTGGATTATCGTTATTCTGGTGAAACCAAGGGATTACCAGATGGTAACCCCCCTTTTTCATTACATCGCGGCGGCGCGCTGTTTGCCTTCTTGTGGATGAGGCTGCGCCGGAATGATGTCGCCGGGTGAAACGATGACCCGGGCCACGGATTCATGGGTGGCAAAGGTACAACTGCAGTTAATGTTACGGCATTGGTGATAGCGTTCTTTGGTCGATTCACTCAGATAGCGGCTGGAGCGAGTGTGTGCCACGCTACCACACAGTGGACAATGCATCATAGAGACCCCCTCTTGATAATACGGTGAAAAACTATTCGTCAGCAATGCTCGAAAAAGTCATTGAGCGAGCTGTTCTTTCCCTGAGAAACTGGTGGTATTCGGCGTGCTGAGACCTTTTAGGCACAGCTCACGTTCGGCGGCCCGGCGGCGTTCCAGCCCGCGGTTTTTGACGCCATTGACATAAATCCAGCGCGGTAACTGATCGCAAGCCTGCTGCCATTGGCCATGGTTAAGGAAATAAACCAGGGTAGAGCGACATGCGGCCCCCGTACCGACGTTAAAGGCAAACGCCATGACGGCATCATAAGTGGCCTGGGGCATCTGCTGTGGCAGACAGGCCGCCATGCGGCTCTCTACCCGGCGGATATCTTCCAGCAGGTTTTCCGCCGCTTGCACTGGCGTGATGGACTTACCTGGAATAACGCCAGCCGTATGGCCGACACCTTGCGTCCAAACCCCTGCTGCGCATTGATACGGGGTTAACTGGCACCCCTCAAAATCGGCAATCAGGTATAGCCCTTGTTCGGAGGTTTTAATGTGATTGGCCTGCGGCAGCAGCATGGCGATCGCCAGAATGGCCAGGGCGCTGCAACGCTTAACGATTGAGTTCATCAAAAAGTCTCCGTGCTGCCGCATCGCGCTCGATGCTTTTGAGGATCTCCAGACTCTTGCGTCTGTAGTACCAATTAACCAGGAAGGTGCCGATTCCTACGGCCGCGCCGATCAGAAAGGCCACATCCTGCGGTGAGAGCTTGCCAAGCCAGGCGAGAAATAGCGCCGCGGAGTAGGTAATGAATGAGGTTAATCTCTCCATCCCATTAACCCCACATCTGCTGTCGCAGAGGGTTGTTTTGTAGGATAACGCGACTGTCGGCCACGATAAGCGGGTCGATACTGGCCTCATTTGCCGGGTTTATCATGGTTTTTACCTTAGCAATAATTACTGTATATGCATACAGTATTAATCAAAATGCTAAAGTCGTCAAGCCAGGATAGGACTATTTTTAGCAAAATGGTAAGCACGAGGATGGGCATAAAAAAAGCCCATTAATTATGGGCTTAGAGAAGGACTGCGCGGAGCGGTAAGACGAGATTACAAACCGTACACCAGCGTCACTGAAGTCGTGGTATCGGTATTTTTCGGTGCTGAGGCCGGTGGTTTGGTGTTGTAGACCACCGTGTAGGCCAGCCGTAGGGCGAAGTCGTTATTGATGGCGACGTTTAACGCGGTTTCGGAGTTAACGGTGGTTTCGTCGTTCGCCAAAGCGGATAGGCCTTCGGATAGGCGGGCCGTGTCTGTCAGCCTGTAGGAATAGTTGGCTGCGCCATAGGCCAGGGCGCGAGTGGTGCGGCCACCGCCGTGGTATTCATCATGACGTACGCCTGGGCCGAATTCGACACGCAGGTCCTGACGCGGGTCGCTAAAGATCTGGCGCCCGTAACCCCCGGTCAGCGTAGAGCGTGAATCGTAACCGTTGTAACGATCGTTCAACCAGCCAACCTGGCCAAACATATAATTACGAGCTGTCAGATTATAACGGGTACGACCACCGGCCTGGTATTTCTCCGAGGAGCGTACGTTGGAGGAGGTGGTGTTGTTCGCCGAGCCCCACAGGCTGTAAGCCGCATCGCTGTTAAACCAGGTCATAGTGGTGTTGGCCAGCAGGGTCGAGTTCTGTGTGTTGCCCGACTGGGCGTTATAACCTGCCTGAACATTACCATCGAACGGCTTCTTGGCGGTGGCCGGATCGTCCATCGCGGTGAAGAGGGTATTGTCGGCGAATACGGAAACACTGGTGAAGGCGGTCAAGCAGCTAAAGAACAGCGGAATGGCGCGACAAGCGCGTAAAGAGTGCATTTTGGATCCAGTAGTTAAGTGTGATTATAAGTGATAGCGGTCACATTATATCGATTCGCCGAGGGGACAAAAATAGGCCTGGTTAGCTTATGTTTTTAGTTTAAACAGGGGACTTATGCACTTTTCGTCTAGTGATATCGTTGGCTTTTTGCGGCGGTGTTAACAGCGGCAACGGGGATCGCCCGTTGCCGGCAGAAACGCGATTAAAGGAAGGTCATCACCAGCAGATAACCGGTGATGCAGGAGCACAGCACGCCGATCAGGCCAGGAATGATGAAGCTGTGGTTGATGATAAATTTACCGATGCGAGTGGTGCCAGAGCGGTCAAAGCCGATGCAGGCCAGATCGCTTGGGTAAGTGGGCAACACGAAGTAACCATAGGCCGCCGGGAAGAAGGCCAGCAACATTTTAGGCTCGACGCCTAACTGCAAGGCCATGGGTGCAACGGCGGCCAGAGCAGCGGCCTGGCTATTAACCAGTTTGGAAACCAGGAACAGGACGATGGCATAAGTCCAGGGCTGGCTTTTCACCACGTCTTCCAGCACCACCTTTAACTCCCCCATATGTGCCTGGAAGAAGGTATCACTCATCCATGCCACACCGAATACCGAGAAGATGGCGACCATTCCCGCTTTGAATACGGCACCGTTGGCGATATCGCTAGGTTTGACTTTACAGCCCATCAGGATCACCGCACCGGCGATCAGCATCATCATCTGGATCACCAGATTCATCGACAGCGGTTTCAGCACGCCTTTGGCATCGGCAAAGGAAGGACGCAGATCGGCAAAGGCACCGAGCATGACCACGATAGCGATAGCGCCGAAGAAGATCAGCGTTGACCAGTATGCCTGCTTGGGAAATGTTTGATTGAGCAGGGTTTCGGTGCCGCCATAGATATAGGCGCGCTGCTCCGGATCCTGGATCCTGGCCTGGAAATCGGCATCCTTATCCAGATCTTTGCCGCGACGCAGGCTCCATAATGCCGCCATCAATACACCGACCAGTGAAGCCGGGATCGAAACGGCCAGGATTTCCAGCAGCGAGTAGGCTTTGCCGATCCCATGACCGGCGGCAATGATCGAAACCAGTGATACCACGGCCACAGAAACCGGGGATGCGGTGATGGCCATCTGTGAGGCGACAGAGGCAACGGCCATAGGGCGTTCTGGGCGGATCCCTTTTTTGATGGCGATATCAGAAATGATCGGGAACATGGTGTAGACCACGTGGCCGGTACCGCACAGGAAGGTCAGCGTCCAGGTGGTAAAGGGGGCGAGTAAGGTGATGTGTTGTGGGTGGCGGCGCAGTAGCCGCTCGGCATATTGCATCATGACATTCAGACCGCCAGCGGTTTGTAACACCGAGGCACAGCCGATCACCGCCAAAATGGTGAGCATGACATCTACTGGAGGTTTGCCTGGTTCCAAACCGAATATAAAGCACAGCAGAAATAAGCCAATACCACTTATTAAGCCTAGCCCCATACCGCCAAATCGGGTGCCGACTAATAGGCAGATAATAATAATTGCGAATTGCAATGTGATCATGAGAGTCCCTTGTCAGAAAGAAAAAACTGCTAACGCTCATCGCTCCTCAATGCAGGCGGTACGGGCTCTGTCTTCGCAGAGTAACCCTAAAGAGGTGTGAGCGATTTATGCCATAGTTATTTATTTGGCGAGGGATAACTGTGAGGTTCCGCAATATTTATTCAATAGAGTGACTATTATTTCTGATATAGATTGAAATGAATAAAGAATGAAAATCAATTGCCAGTTAAATGTATGACAATTGTTTTATAGTTGTTTAATTTGGCGATGGATGGGGCGGGTTTGCCAAGGAACTTGTTGTCTGCGCGGGTGTGGCATGCAGTGCCACTACACGCCGAAGAGGTGGTTTTTTGATCGCGCCAGGGCCAATGAGCAACCTACTTTTGTGTTCATTTTTATTTACGTTCTGTGATTTTCAGGGAGGCTGATGTTGGTTGTTCTTTGCTGTTTTTTATTAGTGGTTTTCTTTTTTATTTAAATAAAACAGTTGCTTAAATGGATTTTTGTTTCCTGTGACCGGTGATTCGCTTTCCTGTTTATGATGGTAATTTTTTATTTACAGTAAATGGATTGAAAACTTTACAAGGAGTGGTTAAGGTAGCACCTGTAACGCTCAATGTTTTAACTACACACGCATAACGGCAAACGACAGGAATAGCATCATGCAAAAAGACGCGCTCAACAACGTACATATCAGTGCAGAACAGGTTCTGATCACCCCGGAAGAGCTGAAGAACCAGTTCCCACTCAGTGCCAACGATGAAACGGAAATCGCGACGGCCCGCCAGACCATTGCCAATATCCTTAAAGGGCAAGATCACCGTCTGCTGGTGGTCTGTGGGCCATGTTCGATCCACGATCCTGATGCCGCGCTGGATTACGCGCGTCGCCTGAAAACCCTGTCGGCTGAATTGAGCGATCAGCTGTATATCGTTATGCGCGTCTATTTTGAAAAGCCAAGAACCACCGTCGGCTGGAAAGGCCTGATCAACGATCCGTATATGGATGGATCCTTTGATGTAGAAGCGGGTTTGCACATTGCGCGTCGCCTGCTGCTGGATCTGGTCGGTATGGGCCTGCCGTTGGCGACCGAAGCGTTGGATCCGAACAGCCCGCAATACCTGGGCGATCTGTTCAGCTGGTCGGCGATCGGTGCGCGTACTACAGAATCTCAGACGCACCGTGAAATGGCTTCCGGCCTCTCAATGCCGGTGGGCTTCAAAAACGGTACGGACGGTAGCCTGGGCACGGCCATCAACGCGATGCGTGCCGCATCCATGGCGCACCGCTTTGTCGGTATCAATCAGGCAGGCCAGGTTTGCCTGCTGCAAACCCAGGGTAACCCAGACGGCCATGTGATCCTGCGCGGTGGTAAAACGCCTAACTACAGCACTGAGCACGTTGCCGCCTGCGAAAAACAGATGCAGGATGCGGGACTCCATCCGTCCTTGATGATAGATTGCAGCCATGGCAACTCAAATAAAGACTATCGCCGTCAGCCAGCGGTTGCCGAATCCGTAGTTGAGCAGATCAGAGCGGGTAACCGTTCGATCACCGGAATCATGCTGGAAAGCAATCTGCATGAGGGCAGCCAGTCTTCTGAACAGCCGCGTGTAGATATGCGCTACGGCGTTTCGGTGACCGATGCCTGCATCAACTGGGAAAGCACGGAGACGCTGCTGCGCCAAATGCATCAAGAACTCGGCGCTGCGCTGATGGCACGCACTGGAGAGTAGTGAGTTATGGTGGCTGAACTGACCGCATTGCGCGATCAAATTGACGAAGTGGATAAAGCGCTGCTGGCCCTGTTGGCGAAACGCCTGGAGCTGGTGGCGGAAGTAGGGGAAGTCAAAAGCCACTACGGTTTACCGGTTTACGTACCTGAGCGCGAGGCGGCAATGCTGGCCTCTCGCCGCCAGGAAGCGGAAAGCCTTGGCGTTCCGCCCGATTTGATCGAGGACGTGCTGCGCCGCGTGATGCGCGAATCCTACACCAGTGAGAACGACAAAGGCTTCAAAACGCTGTGCCCACAGCTACGCCCTATCGTCATTATTGGCGGTAATGGCCAGATGGGCCGCTTGTTTAACCGGCTGCTTACGCTGTCGGGTTATCAGGTCAAAGTGTTGGATCAAGAGGATTGGCCGCAGGCGGATAGCCTGCTGGCGGATGCCGGTATGGTGATTGTCAGCGTGCCGATCCATATCACCGAGCAGGTGATCGCCCAACTGCCGCCGCTGCCGCAGGACTGTATTCTGGTCGATCTGGCTTCGGTGAAGAACCGGCCGTTACAGGCGATGCTGGCCGTACACAGCGGCCCGGTATTGGGGTTACACCCGATGTTTGGCCCGGATGTTGGCAGCGTGGCCAAACAGGTGGTGGTGTACTGCGATGGTCGTCAGCCAGAGGCCTACCAGTGGCTGCTGGAACAGTTGCAGGTTTGGGGGGCGCGTTTGCATCGTATCAGCGCCGTCGAACACGATCAGAACATGGCCTTTATCCAGGCGCTGCGCCACTTTGCTACTTTTGCTTACGGCCTGCATCTGGCCGAAGAGAACGTACAGCTGGAGCAATTGCTGGCGCTCTCTTCGCCGATCTATCGGCTGGAGCTGGCGATGGTGGGGCGGCTATTTGCGCAGGATCCGCAGCTGTACGCCGATATCATCATGTCTTCGGAAGACAACATTCATCTGATCAAACGTTACTATCAGCGCTTTGGTGAGGCGATCAAGCTGCTGGAGCAGGGCGACAAGCAGGCCTTTATTCAAAGCTTCCAGAAGGTGGAGCACTGGTTTGGTGATTATGCCCAGCGCTTCCTGGTTGAGAGCCGTTCTTTGCTGCGCCAGGCGAACGATAGCCGTCAATAGAGGGAAAAGGGTTCGGCATAGCCGAACCCTTTTTGCTATTTAAGACGGATTGACCGGCACCACGTTTTCGCTTGGATAACAGCCCAGCACTTTCAGCGAGCGAGTGATCGGTGTCAGCCCTTTCAACGCCTTCTCCATCGCCACAGAACGCAGGTTAGCCTGCACATCAATGTAGAACATCTCTTCCCACGGGTTACCGTTGATCGGGCGTGATTCCAGCTTGGTCATGATGATGCCATTATCACGTAGCACCAACAGGGCTTCCACCAGAGCACCGGATTGTTGACCGGTGGCCATGATCAGCGTGGTTTTGGCCGGAACCTGCTCAGAAACCTCAATCGCCTTACGCGCCAGAATAATGAAGCGAGTGATGTTCTGCTGCTGATTTGCCAGGTTATGTTCCAGCACCTGCAGGTTGTACAGTGCTCCACCGGCCTCGCTGCCCAACGCCGCAGCTTTTGGCGAGTTCAGCTTGGCGACCTTCTCCATCGCGGCGGCGGTGCTTTCGCAATACTCAATCTTCCAGTGGGGATAGCGGTTCAAATACTGGCTGCACTGCTGGAAAGGCTGCGGGTGACTATAAACGGTTTCGATCTGCTGCAGATCGGTGTCGCTGGCTACCAGCACGCAGTGATCGATCGGCAAGGTTAACTCACCCACGATCGACAGGCTGGTATGTTGCAGCAGGTCGTACACATCGTTGATAGAGCCGGAGCTGGTGTTCTCGATCGGCAAAATGGCGTAATCCGCCTGGCCGGTTTCCACCTGGGTAAAGATGTCCTGGAATTTCTGACAGCCGCATTCGATAAGCTGATCGAAATGGCGGGCGGCGTACTGGCGGGCGGCCAGATGTGAGTAAGAGCCTTTTGGCCCCAGGAAGGCAATACGCGCGGAATGCTGGCTGGTCTGGTTAAGCTGGTGCTGCAACAGGGCCTGCTGAGTCAGCACGGAGTCTTCGATAATCAGCTGGAACAGGCGGGTGACGTAGAAACCATCGAGGTCATAAGGTTTGGCCGCGCTGATCAAGGCGTCCAACAGATCGCGCTCACGCTCTTTATCGCGGATCGGGCGGTGCGAATGCAGTTTGGTTTTGCCCACCTCCACCGCCAGTTCACGACGCTCTGCCAGCAGGGCCAGCAATTTCATATCCAGTGCGCTGATGCGTTCGCGCAGCACGAGTAACGGGTTATCAGTCATAATCAGCTTTGCCTTGTATTCTTCTAATCCCGTCGTCTTGCAAGCCGCAGCTTGAAGCCCAGCGGGGCGGGTTGTCAAATAGCCATAAAAAAGCCCCCTGCTTGAGGAGGCTTGGTTGTTCGTCTTCGCATTCTTTCTCACACGACGAAACGCCTCCCAATCAGGGGAAGGTAAAAAAGAATGCGAAGAAAAACGGTTTACGGCTCATGGCGTTCCAAAATGTGTGTAAATCAGGGTTTAAAGTAACCGCTGGCTTTTCATTGTGTCAATAGAAACCGGCAGACAAAAAACGCGCCCTCGGGCGCGTTTGATGTGAAACAATCACTTGCAGGGTTATTCCTCTTCTTCCTGCGTGATTACCGGAGCCAGGTCTTTCACGCTGGCATAAGCGCGGCGTGCCTCGCTTTTGTGTTGTACCTTGTTCAACTGACGCTCAAGTTTGGCAATCAGGTCATTAACGGCGGTATACATGTCTTCATGTTTGGCGCTGGCAACCAGCGGACCGTTAGGCGTGGTAATGGTAGCGTCGACGGCAAACCCTTTAGGTTCTTTAGATAAGACGATGTGTGGGTTGATCAGCTGCGCCTGCCACTTTTCCAGTTTACTGAGACGGTCTTCGACATGATTACGGATTGCGGGGGTGATATCCATTTGTTTGCTGGTAATGTTGAGTGTCATATAACTTACCTCTCTGTCTTTCCGTCTTGGATAGATTCAGCATACCGCTCTTTTTGCCGAAATGCGTGATGGAAAACACAAATTTTTGTCACTTTTTGCAAAGTTAGTTCAATCTGTGATTTAGCGTCTGAAACTGCCATCTAACGCTTGAGTCTTGGCAGCAGAACGCGCATTATCGATAGGTTAACCGGTGGTGCAGCCTTGCTAACACCGTGTTTTTGCTTGTGTATTTATCCTGAAAATGGCTGAATTTACAGCAAATGAAAACGGCAGCCGAAGCTGCCGTTTTGTTTTTGTGCTCATCTCAAAGACTCAAGACGCGTTGGCGGCGATGATTTTCGCTACCTTGTCGGCCTGAGCATTCAATTGCAACTGGCGATAGGCGTTTTCCATCAGCGGCAGCGCATCGCGCGTCGCTTTGGTATCCGGGAATTCACGCATCATCTGCTCAACGCGATTAACTACCGCGACGTAAGCGCCACGTTTAGTGTAGTATTCCGCCACTGAGAGCTCGTACTTGGATAGACGGTCCTTCAGGAATACCAGACGCTTGTAGGCATCGGTCGCGTATTGGCTGTTCGGATACTGCTGGATCAGCTGGCTGAAGTCGCGGAATGCGGCGCGGGCATGCTGTGGATCGCGGTCAGAACGGTCAACCCCGAAGAAGCCTTGCAGTGCACTGTCATCCAACGCCATATCTGTCAGACCGCGCATGTACATGACGTAGTCGATGTTCGGATGCGTTGGGTTGAGACGCATAAAGCGATCGATAGAGGCCTGTGCCAAAGGTAAATCGGCAGATTTATAGTAGGCATAAATCAGGTCCAATTGGACCTGCTGAGAGTACGGCCCGAATGGATAGCGGTTATCTAACGCTTCGAGTTGCGTAATCGCGCCCTTAAAGTTACCGTCCTGCAGTTTTTGCTGGGCAGTAGCATAGATTTCCGAAGGCGGGCTGTCGGGAACCGTATCCTTGGATGTGGAGCAACCTGCCAGCGCCAGGCTCAACGTGGCTGCCGCCACCAGATATTTCATACGCGTCATGACGTTTAGATTATCCTCAGGGTGTTATTTTGGGAGACTGTCCGTTAAGCTCCCGACAAAAGACCAGTTACAATAGCACATTATATTAAACGGCATCGCCGTGAAAACCCAACGTTAACGAAGAAGCTGCATATGGCACAACAAGTACAACTCACCGCAACGGTGGCCGAAACTCAACTCGGACAACGTTTAGATCAGGCTTTGGCCGAATTGTTCCCTGATTATTCAAGATCTCGCATAAAAGAATGGATCCTGGAAGACAGGGTACAGGTCAATGGCAAAACGATAAACAAGCCGAAAGAGAAGGTACTGGGGGGAGAGACGGTCGCCATTGATGCACAGATTGAAGAAGATGCCCGTTGGGAACCGCAAGACATCCCGCTGGATATCGTCTATGAAGACGCCGATATTCTGGTGATCAACAAGCCTCGCGGCCTGGTGGTGCACCCAGGTGCGGGTAATCCTGATGGGACGGTGCTTAATGCATTGTTACATTATTTCCCGGAGATTGCCGACGTACCGCGTGCCGGTATCGTTCACCGTTTGGACAAAGATACCACCGGCCTGATGGTGGTTGCCAAAACCGTTCCGGCGCAAACCCGCCTGGTTGAGGCATTGCAGGAGCGTGAGATCACCCGTGAGTACGAAGCGGTAGCGATCGGCACCATGACTGCGGGTGGCACGGTGGAGCAACCTATTGCTCGCCACTCCACCAAACGTACTCACATGGCCGTGCATCCAATGGGCAAACCTGCGGTGACTCATTACCGCATTATGGAACATTTCCGCGCCCATACCCGTTTGCGCTTGCGCCTGGAAACCGGCCGTACGCACCAGATCCGTGTGCATATGGCGTATATCGACCATCCGCTAGTGGGTGATCAACTCTACGGTGGCCGTCCACGTCCGCCAAAAGGGGCGTCAGAGGCCTTTATCAACACGTTGCGCGGCTTTGACCGTCAGGCACTGCACGCAACCATGTTGCGCCTGTATCATCCGATCAGCGGTATCCAGATGGAGTGGCATGCGCCAATCCCACAGGATATGGTAGATCTGATCAACGCGCTGAAGCTCGATACCGAAGAATTCAAAGATCAGATGGATTGGTAATGAGTTCGCTGATTTTACCCGATTGGCCGCTGCCTGCAGGGGTAACAGCCTGCAGCTCCACTCGTCATGGTGGTGTCAGCCTTCCTCCCTACGACTCGCTGAACCTCGGTGAGCATGTTGGTGATGATGCACAGGCCGTGGCGCGTAACCGCCAATGTCTGGTAACGGCGGCTGGCTTGCCGCAGATGCCTTTGTGGCTGGAACAGGTACATGGCACTCGTGTGCTGACGCTGGATGGCCAAACGCCTGAAGATTTGCGCGCCGATGCGGTTTACAGCAATGTGGCCGGGTTGGTCTGCGCGGTGATGACGGCGGATTGCCTGCCGGTGCTGTTTGCTTCACATGCGGGTGATGAAGTTGCTGCCGCGCATGCCGGTTGGCGTGGCTTATGTCATGGCGTGCTGGAAAATACCGTGGCGCGCTTTGCTGCGGCACCAGAAAACATCACTGCCTGGCTAGGCCCGGCGATCGGCCCAAGCCGGTTCGAAGTTGGGGCTGAAGTGCGTGCGGCATTTATGGATATTGATAGCGCCGCCGCTGCCGCTTTTACTCCCCACGGTGAAAAATTCCTCGCAGACCTCTATCTTTTGGCTCGCCAGCGCTTGCAATGTGCTGGTATTTTCGCCATTTATGGCGGTAATCGTTGCACAATGAACGAAATGAGTCATTTTTTCTCCTATCGGCGCGACGGAACAACCGGACGTATGGCAAGTTTGATCTGGGTGAGATAACCTACTGCCCTAGGACGATCCACTGATGCATGACGTTGTACTCATAATATAGTGTCGAGATAACCTTGAAAATTTGAGGGATGACCTCATTTAATCTCCAGTAGCAATTTTGACCTACATTGGAGGTGTTATGCGTCTGGATCGTCTTACTAACAAATTCCAGCTTGCCCTCGCCGATGCCCAGTCTTTGGCCCTTGGGCGCGACAATCAATTTATTGAACCGTTACATCTGATGAGCGCACTGCTCAATCAGGATGGGGGCACGGTTCGCCCATTACTGACTTCTGCCGGGATTGATGCTGCGCGAGTGCGTACCGACATCGATCAGGCATTATCTCGTCTGCCGCAGGTTGAAGGTACCGGTGGGGATGTTCAACCCTCACACGAACTGGTACGCGTCCTCAACCTGTGCGACAAGCTGGCGCAAAAGCGGGCAGACAAGTTTATTTCATCCGAGCTGTTTGTGCTGGCGGTGCTTGAAGATCGCGGTAACTTGACCGATCTGCTGAAAGCTGCCGGTGCCACAGCGGACAAAATAGCCAAAGCCATTGAACAAATGCGAGGGGGAGACAGCGTGGATGACCAAGGTGCTGAAGATCAGCGTCAGGCTCTGAAAAAATACACTATCGATCTCACTGAGCGTGCGGAACAGGGCAAACTTGACCCGGTGATTGGCCGTGATGAAGAGATCCGCCGCACCATTCAGGTGCTGCAACGCCGTACCAAAAACAACCCGGTACTGATTGGTGAGCCTGGTGTCGGTAAAACCGCCATCGTTGAAGGCTTGGCTCAGCGCATTATCAACGGCGAAGTTCCCGAAGGGCTGAAGCATAAACGCGTGCTTTCCCTGGATATGGGCGCGTTGATTGCCGGGGCGAAATACCGGGGCGAATTTGAAGAACGCCTGAAGGCGGTGCTGAGCGATCTTTCCAAACAGGAAGGCAGCGTCATCCTGTTCATCGATGAGCTGCATACCATGGTGGGTGCCGGTAAAGCCGATGGCGCGATGGATGCTGGCAACATGCTCAAACCCGCGCTTGCCCGTGGGGAACTGCACTGCGTAGGGGCGACCACGCTAAACGAGTATCGCCAATATATAGAGAAGGATGCTGCGCTGGAGCGCCGCTTCCAGAAAGTCTATGTCGCGGAACCGAGCGTGGAAGACACCATCGCCATCCTGCGTGGCCTGAAAGAACGCTATGAGCTGCATCACCACGTGCAGATAACGGACCCGGCGATCGTAGCTGCGGCAACGCTGTCGCACCGCTATGTTTCCGACCGTCAGTTGCCGGATAAGGCCATCGACCTGATCGATGAGGCCGCCTCCAGCATTCGTATGCAGATGGACTCTAAGCCGGAATCGCTCGATCGCCTGGAGCGCCGCATCATCCAGTTAAAACTGGAAGAGCAGGCACTGAACAAGGAATCGGATGACGCCAGCAAGAAACGCCTGGAAATGCTGAGTAGCGAGCTGGAGCAGAAAGAGCGCGAATACTCAGAACTGGAAGAAGAGTGGAAAGCGGAAAAGGCTTCGCTGTCTGGTACCCAGAATATCAAGGCGGAACTGGAGCAGGCCAAGATCACGCTGGAGCAGGCGCGCCGCGTAGGTGACCTTGGGCGCATGTCAGAACTGCAGTATGGCAAAATCCCTGAGCTGGAAAAACAGCTTGAGGCGGCCACACTGGCAGAAGGCAAGACCATGAAGCTGTTGCGTAACCGCGTTACCGATGCCGAAATCGCTGAAGTCTTGGCGAAAGCGACCGGTATCCCGGTGGCCAGAATGCTGGAAGGTGAGCGTGACAAACTGCTGCGTCTTGAGCAGGAACTGCACTCACGGGTGATTGGCCAGGATGAAGCGGTGAACGCGGTGTCCAATGCTATTCGCCGTAGCCGTGCTGGTCTTTCCGATCCTAACCGGCCGATTGGTTCATTCCTGTTCCTGGGGCCTACCGGGGTGGGTAAAACCGAACTGTGTAAGGCGTTGGCTGGGTTCCTGTTCGACAGTGATGACGCGATGGTGCGTATCGACATGTCCGAGTTTATGGAGAAACACTCCGTATCGCGGCTGGTGGGTGCACCTCCGGGTTATGTCGGTTATGAAGAGGGCGGTTATCTGACAGAAGCGGTGCGCCGTCGTCCGTATTCAGTGATCCTGCTGGATGAAGTGGAAAAAGCGCACCCAGACGTGTTCAACATCTTGCTGCAGGTGTTGGATGACGGACGTCTGACAGACGGACAAGGTCGTACCGTTGATTTCCGTAATACCGTGGTGATCATGACCTCTAACCTGGGTTCCGATCTGATCCAGGAGCATTTCGGTCAGATGAGCTATCCACAGATGAAGGAATCGATCATGGAGATGGTGAGCCAACATTTCCGTCCGGAATTCATCAACCGTATCGACGAAGTGGTGGTGTTCCATCCGCTCGGCCAGAAACATATCGCGCAGATTGCCAAGATCCAGTTGGCGCGTCTGTACCAGCGTCTGGAAGAGCGTGGCTACGAAGTCAGTATTACGGAGCCAGCCTTGGAGCTGTTGGGCAAAACCGGTTACGACCCTGTGTATGGTGCGCGGCCGTTGAAACGCGCTATCCAGCAGGAAATCGAAAACCCGCTGGCACAGCAAATCTTGTCTGGCAAGTTGATCCCAGGCAAACCGGTGACGCTGGACGTAGAAAACGACCATATCGTTGCCAAGCAATAAAAGTAGTTGTTGGTAGCTATATAGAAGGGGGCGGTTTTTACCGCCCCCTTTTCTTTGGCTTTAGCCTGGTTGACGGGTTTTCTTCGAGCAAAACGCTTAAAACCTTCCTTTTTTGCTCAATAAATACCCATAAATGACGTTCTGGCTGGTTTTTTGAACGCTTGAAAAATTTTTTGAATTTAGGGGTTGCGCCCTTCTGAGAACTCCCTATAATGCGCCTCCACTGACCGGGAACAACGACGAACAAGTCGCCCAGCCAGGAAGAAGCAACCCGGTGAAAACACCGCGTCTCGTAAGAGAAAAAGGTTGACTCTTCAGCGGGAAAGCGTAATATGCACCTCCCGCGTTACCGAGAAATATCCCGGTAACGAACGCTCTTTAACAATTTATCAGACAATCTGTGTGGGCACTCACAAGACGATATCCAGCTACTTCGGTAGCAAAAAAATATCAAGTCTTGAAGAGTGACCAAGCAGTAATTCATGCGAATGAATTATTACGAAAGTTAATTTTCGAGCATCGCTGCACGAGTTGCAGCAAATCAAGCTTTTAATTGAAGAGTTTGATCATGGCTCAGATTGAACGCTGGCGGCAGGCCTAACACATGCAAGTCGAGCGGTAGCACAAGGAGCTTGCTCCTGGGTGACGAGCGGCGGACGGGTGAGTAATGTCTGGGAAACTGCCCGATGGAGGGGGATAACTACTGGAAACGGTAGCTAATACCGCATAACGTCTTCGGACCAAAGTGGGGGACCTTCGGGCCTCACACCATCGGATGTGCCCAGATGGGATTAGCTAGTAGGTGAGGTAATGGCTCACCTAGGCGACGATCCCTAGCTGGTCTGAGAGGATGACCAGCCACACTGGAACTGAGACACGGTCCAGACTCCTACGGGAGGCAGCAGTGGGGAATATTGCACAATGGGCGCAAGCCTGATGCAGCCATGCCGCGTGTGTGAAGAAGGCCTTCGGGTTGTAAAGCACTTTCAGCGAGGAGGAAGGGTTCGGTGTTAATAGCACCGTTCATTGACGTTACTCGCAGAAGAAGCACCGGCTAACTCCGTGCCAGCAGCCGCGGTAATACGGAGGGTGCAAGCGTTAATCGGAATTACTGGGCGTAAAGCGCACGCAGGCGGTTTGTTAAGTCAGATGTGAAATCCCCGAGCTTAACTTGGGAACTGCATTTGAAACTGGCAAGCTAGAGTCTTGTAGAGGGGGGTGGAATTCCAGGTGTAGCGGTGAAATGCGTAGAGATCTGGAGGAATACCGGTGGCGAAGGCGGCCCCCTGGACAAAGACTGACGCTCAGGTGCGAAAGCGTGGGGAGCAAACAGGATTAGATACCCTGGTAGTCCACGCTGTAAACGATGTCGACTTGGAGGTTGTGCCCTTGAGGCGTGGCTTCCGGAGCTAACGCGTTAAGTCGACCGCCTGGGGAGTACGGCCGCAAGGTTAAAACTCAAATGAATTGACGGGGGCCCGCACAAGCGGTGGAGCATGTGGTTTAATTCGATGCAACGCGAAGAACCTTACCTACTCTTGACATCCACAGAACTTTCCAGAGATGGATTGGTGCCTTCGGGAACTGTGAGACAGGTGCTGCATGGCTGTCGTCAGCTCGTGTTGTGAAATGTTGGGTTAAGTCCCGCAACGAGCGCAACCCTTATCCTTTGTTGCCAGCACGTCATGGTGGGAACTCAAAGGAGACTGCCGGTGATAAACCGGAGGAAGGTGGGGATGACGTCAAGTCATCATGGCCCTTACGAGTAGGGCTACACACGTGCTACAATGGCATATACAAAGAGAAGCGAACTCGCGAGAGCAAGCGGACCTCATAAAGTATGTCGTAGTCCGGATCGGAGTCTGCAACTCGACTCCGTGAAGTCGGAATCGCTAGTAATCGTAGATCAGAATGCTACGGTGAATACGTTCCCGGGCCTTGTACACACCGCCCGTCACACCATGGGAGTGGGTTGCAAAAGAAGTAGGTAGCTTAACCTTCGGGAGGGCGCTTACCACTTTGTGATTCATGACTGGGGTGAAGTCGTAACAAGGTAACCGTAGGGGAACCTGCGGTTGGATCACCTCCTTACCTAAAGATATGCAGTTGAGTGCAGTGTCCACACAGATTGTCTGATGAAAAGTAATGAGCAAACAAAACCTTGTGGTATAGGTAAGTGCCGGGAAATTTGTGGCTGTCTAGTGCAGTGACAAACAACAATGGCGCTCGATTTTTCACGAAAAATCTCACCTTTACCCGAAATTATCGAATCAGTGATTCGATAAGAAAATTTCGGGTCCCCATCGTCTAGAGGCCTAGGACACTGCCCTTTCACGGCTGTAACAGGGGTTCGAATCCCCTTGGGGACGCCATCCGATAATGAGTGAAAGACATTATCACCGGTCATTCGTGACTGATTATCTTAAAGATGACTCTTGCGAGTCGTGTTTAAGATATTGCTCTTTAACAATCTGGAACAAGCTGAAAATTGAAACATGACAGCTGAAACTTATCCCTCCGTAGAACTATTGGGGTAAGGATTAACCTGTCATAGAGTCTCTCAAATAAACAGCACGACAGTGTTCTCTGTTTACAGAAACACCTTCGGGTTGTGAGGTTAAGTGACTAAGCGTACACGGTGGATGCCTAGGCAGTCAGAGGCGATGAAGGGCGTGCTAATCTGCGAAAAGTGTCGGTAAGGTGATATGAACCGTTATAACCGGCAATACCCGAATGGGGAAACCCAGTGTGTTTCGACACACTATCGTATGGTGAATACATAGCCATACGAGGCGAACCGGGGGAACTGAAACATCTAAGTACCCCGAGGAAAAGAAATCAACCGAGATTCCCCTAGTAGCGGCGAGCGAACGGGGAACAGCCCAGAACCTGAATCAGTTCTTGTGTTAGTGGAAGCGTCTGGAAAGTCGCGCAGCAAAGGGTGATAGCCCCGTACACTAAAATGCATTAATTGTGAGTTCGATGAGTAGGGCGGGACACGTGACATCCTGTCTGAATATGGGGGACCATCCTCCAAGGCTAAATACTCCTGACTGACCGATAGTGAACCAGTACCGTGAGGGAAAGGCGAAAAGAACCCCGGCGAGGGGAGTGAAATAGAACCTGAAACCGTGTACGTACAAGCAGTGGGAGCACCTTCGTGGTGTGACTGCGTACCTTTTGTATAATGGGTCAGCGACTTATATTTTGTAGCAAGGTTAACCGTATAGGGGAGCCGTAGGGAAACCGAGTCTTAACTGGGCGAATAGTTGCAAGGTATAGACCCGAAACCCGGTGATCTAGCCATGGGCAGGTTGAAGGTTGGGTAACACTAACTGGAGGACCGAACCGACTAATGTTGAAAAATTAGCGGATGACTTGTGGCTGGGGGTGAAAGGCCAATCAAACCGGGAGATAGCTGGTTCTCCCCGAAAGCTATTTAGGTAGCGCCTCGTGAACTCATCTTCGGGGGTAGAGCACTGTTTCGGCTAGGGGGCCATCCCGGCTTACCAAACCGATGCAAACTCCGAATACCGAAGAATGTTATCACGGGAGACACACGGCGGGTGCTAACGTCCGTCGTGAAGAGGGAAACAACCCAGACCGCCAGCTAAGGTCCCAAAGTCATGGTTAAGTGGGAAACGATGTGGGAAGGCATAGACAGCCAGGATGTTGGCTTAGAAGCAGCCATCATTTAAAGAAAGCGTAATAGCTCACTGGTCGAGTCGGCCTGCGCGGAAGATGTAACGGGGCTAAACCATGCACCGAAGCTGCGGCAGCGACGCTTAGGCGTTGTTGGGTAGGGGAGCGTTCTGTAAGCCGTTGAAGGTGAACTGTGAGGTTTGCTGGAGGTATCAGAAGTGCGAATGCTGACATAAGTAACGATAAAGCGGGTGAAAAACCCGCTCGCCGGAAGACCAAGGGTTCCTGTCCAACGTTAATCGGGGCAGGGTGAGTCGACCCCTAAGGCGAGGCCGAAAGGCGTAGTCGATGGGAAACAGGTTAATATTCCTGTACTCGGTGTTACTGCGAAGGGGGGACGGAGAAGGCTAGGCTAGCCGGGCGACGGTTGTCCCGGTTTAAGCGTGTAGGGGGAGTGACCTGGTAAATCCGGTTACTTATCAACCCTGAGGCGTGATGACGATGCACTACGGTGCAGAAGTAGTTGATGCCCTGCTTCCAGGAAAAGCCTCTAAGCATCAGGTAACATCAAATCGTACCCCAAACCGACACAGGTGGTCAGGTAGAGAATACCAAGGCGCTTGAGAGAACTCGGGTGAAGGAACTAGGCAAAATGGTGCCGTAACTTCGGGAGAAGGCACGCTGGCGCGTAGGTGAAGAGACTTGCTCTCGGAGCTGAAGCCAGTCGCAGATACCAGCTGGCTGCAACTGTTTAATAAAAACACAGCACTGTGCAAACACGAAAGTGGACGTATACGGTGTGACGCCTGCCCGGTGCTGGAAGGTTAATTGATGGGGTCAGCCGCAAGGCGAAGCTCTTGATCGAAGCCCCAGTAAACGGCGGCCGTAACTATAACGGTCCTAAGGTAGCGAAATTCCTTGTCGGGTAAGTTCCGACCTGCACGAATGGCGTAATGATGGCCAGGCTGTCTCCACCCGAGACTCAGTGAAATTGAACTCGCTGTGAAGATGCAGTGTACCCGCGGCAAGACGGAAAGACCCCGTGAACCTTTACTATAGCTTGACACTGAACATTGAGCCTTGATGTGTAGGATAGGTGGGAGGCTTTGAAGTGTGGACGCCAGTCTGCATGGAGCCAACCTTGAAATACCACCCTTTAATGTTTGATGTTCTAACTCGGCCCCATAATCTGGGGTGAGGACAGTGTCTGGTGGGTAGTTTGACTGGGGCGGTCTCCTCCCAAAGAGTAACGGAGGAGCACGAAGGTTAGCTAATCACGGTCGGACATCGTGAGGTTAGTGCAAAGGCATAAGCTAGCTTGACTGCGAGAGTGACGGCTCGAGCAGGTACGAAAGTAGGTCTTAGTGATCCGGTGGTTCTGAATGGAAGGGCCATCGCTCAACGGATAAAAGGTACTCCGGGGATAACAGGCTGATACCGCCCAAGAGTTCATATCGACGGCGGTGTTTGGCACCTCGATGTCGGCTCATCACATCCTGGGGCTGAAGTAGGTCCCAAGGGTATGGCTGTTCGCCATTTAAAGTGGTACGCGAGCTGGGTTTAGAACGTCGTGAGACAGTTCGGTCCCTATCTGCCGTGGGCGTTGGAAGATTGAGAGGGGTTGCTCCTAGTACGAGAGGACCGGAGTGAACGCACCACTGGTGTTCGGGTTGTCATGCCAATGGCACTGCCCGGTAGCTAAGTGCGGAAAAGATAAGCGCTGAAAGCATCTAAGCGCGAAACTTGCCTCGAGATGAGTCTTCCCTGGGCCTTTAAGGCCCCTGAAGGAACGTTTAAGACTAAGACGTTGATAGGCTGGGTGTGTAAGTGCAGCGATGCATTGAGCTAACCAGTACTAATGATCCGTGAGGCTTAACCTTACAACACCAAAGGTGTTTTAGAGAGATTGTAGAGATTTTCAGCGAAGTTCCGAGATTGGTTCTGGTGGTTACGAAAGTAACGGCCAAGAACGAAACAGAATTTGCCTGGCGGCAATAGCGCGGTGGTCCCACCTGACCCCATGCCGAACTCAGAAGTGAAACGCCGTAGCGCCGATGGTAGTGTGGGGTCTCCCCATGCGAGAGTAGGACACTGCCAGGCATCAAATAAACGTTATCAGTATGACACCTGGTAATGCGCGAAATCACTCAGGTGGTTTTGCCAGCATCGAAAGATGCGACGTAAAAGAATCGGTGGAGCGGTAGTTCAGTTGGTTAGAATACCTGCCTGTCACGCAGGGGGTCGCGGGTTCGAGCCCCGTCCGTTCCGCCACTTAATTGATAAGCCCTGAGTCTCTGACTCAGGGCTTTTTCATTTGCTAAATTTCCCACACTTCATAAAGCAATCAAGGGGCACCGAGCTAATCCACGATGCCGGACCGCCCCCTCGCCCTTTGGGAGAGGGTTGGGGTGAGGGGATTTCCTGCCAAATCAAGGTCTATTGTTGCCAATTAATCAAAAGTCTTATGCACAATAGGGCGTTTTTGATCAACAAAACTGCTGCCATAATCCTCTCAAGCTGTTTTGATAAACAAACCGAGAGAACATAATTATGAGCATCCCTGCATTTGGCTTAGGTACCTTCCGTCTACAAGATCAAGTGGTGATCGATTCCGTGAGCACCGCTCTGGAACTGGGCTACCGTGCCATCGACACCGCACAAATCTATGAGAACGAAGCGGCCGTTGGCCAAGCTATCGTAGCCAGCGGCGTGAAACGTGAAGAGCTATTTATCACCACCAAAATCTGGATCGCCAACCTGGGCAAAGACCAACTGATCCCAAGCCTGCAAGAAAGCCTGAAAAAGCTGCAAACCTCCTATGTGGATCTGACCCTGATCCATTGGCCGTCACCGAACGATGAAGTCTCGGTTGCCGAGTCGATGGCGGAGCTGGTGAAGGCTAAGGAACTCGGACTGACGCGCCAGATTGGTATTTCCAACTTTACCGTTGAACTGATGCAGCGTGCTATTGATGCGGTGGGTGCTGATGCGATCGCCACCAATCAAATCGAACTCTCGCCGTATCTGCAAAACCGTCAGGTGGTTGAATTTGCACAACAGCATGGCATTGCCATCACCTCCTATATGACGTTGGCTTATGGCAAGGCGTTGCAGAATGAAGCCATCAACAATATCGCCAAGCGTCGTGATGTGACCGCGGCTCAGGTGATCCTGGCTTGGGCTATGCAACTGGGTTATGCGGTGATCCCGTCCTCGACCAAGCGTGAAAACCTGGCGAGCAATCTGTTGGCCCAGCAACTGACGCTGTCTGATGATGAAATGGCTGAAATTGCTGCATTAGAATGCAATGGCCGTCTGGTTAGCCCGGAAGGTCTGGCACCAAACTGGGATTGATAGGTTGGCCGTCTGTGGTTTTGAGGCCACAGACGGCTTAGCTCGTTTTAACGAGCGATCTTTTGGTGTAAGGCGATAATCTCACGGCCTATTTCCATCAGCATAATCGCGTTCATCAGATGGTCCTGTGCATGGACCATCACCAGATGAACCGGGATTTTACCGCTGCCTTCGTCCATTTCGATCAGTTTGGTCTGCACGTGATGAGCGCCAGAGAGTGCCTCCTGCGCTTGTTGCATATACTGTTCGGCCTGCACAAAGTCTTCTTCTTCGCGCGCACAGCGCATGGCTTGAAACACCAGACTGCGGGCGTAACCCGCATTGGCAATCAGCTCCATCACTTCGTTTTCCAAATCCATTTCAGGCTTCCTCAATCAGTGCCAGAGCTTGATCCAATACCTTGTCACCCTTCATGGTGCCGTAGGCCATCATATCGATGCAGGCGACTTTTTTATGGTGCTCGTGGGCTATCTTCTCGCATTCTGCCAGCTTATAGCGGATCTGCGGCCCCAGCAGCGCGACGTCAAATTCGGTTACTGCCGTTTTGTATTCACGGATCGACTTGGCACAGATCTCGGCGTCAATACCACGCGCTTTGGCGGCTTCCTGCATCTTTTTCACCAGCAGACTGGTGGACATACCCAAGTCACACACTAACAGGATCTTTTTCATGTTATTTCTCCAGGCGTTCCAGCAGGTGCTGGATTAAAAGTGGGATCGGTCGGCCAGAGGCCACGCTACGGCCATTTTCGCGCCACAGCGCGGTGCCGCTGATATCAAGGTGTGCCCAGGGAATATCCGCCCGGCTGAAGCGACTTAGGAAGTAGGCGGCAGAGGTACTGATCGCCGCATTGTTGGTAGGCGTGTTACACAGATCGGCAATATGGCTCTCGACCTGTTTGCTGAAGCGCTCATCCAACGGCAACGACCATAAAGGATCGCCACTGTGCAAGCCTGCCAGAGTAAGATCGTGACGCAGGTTTTCATCCTCGGTCATCAGGCCGCTAAGATCGTAACCCAAGGCTTTGACCACCGCGCCGGTGAGCGTAGCCAGATCGATCACGTATTCAGGCGGCTGCTGATTATTGGTCAACCTGCTGGCGTAGGCGATACCATCGGCCAGTACCAACCGCCCCTCGGCATCGGTGTTATTGATTTCCACGGTTAAGCCGCTGTAGCTGGTTGCGACATCGCCAGGGCGCATCGCGGCCGGGCCAATCATATTTTCGGCCAGCGCCAGTACGCCAACCAGACGTACCGGTAGCTTGAGTTCTGCCACGGCCAGCATCAGGCCAAAGACGTTGGCGGCGCCACACATGTCATATTTCATGGTGTACATGCCATCGCCGCCCTTTAGCCACAGGCCGCCGGTATCGAAGGTGATACCTTTGCCTACGTAGGCGCTGAAGGGGCCGGTATCGCTCCCCTGGTAACGTATCACCACCAAACGTGGAGGATTATCGGCACCTTTACCTACCGCCTGTAGCAGACCAAGACCTTGCTCAGCGATCTGCTGTTCATCCAACACTTCGCAACTCAGGCTGGGATAGGGTGCAATCTGGCGGGCGATCTCGCTGGCGAAAAATGCCGGGGTGCAACGATCGCTTGGCATGTCGGCAATGCGTCGTGCTGCCTTCATCCCCATGGCGGTGGCTGCTGCTTGAGACAGGCACGGTTCGAGAGTGGCTCGTTGCTCCGGCTGGCAATAGAACACCAATTCCTGGATGCGCGGTACAGGCGCCGTTTCTGCCTTTTTCAGACCGAGATCGCTCAGTTGGTAATCCAGGTTGAACAGGAAATGCAGCAGAGGGTTCCGTGCCGGCAGGCTGCGGTGATCAAACACCGTGCAGTCGACGATCAACTGCGTACTAGAGCCGCTGCGTAGTAGAGGACGCAGTGCGGTGACCAGCTTGCTGGTTTGCCCATCGAGCCAGAACGTTTTTGGCAACAGCGTGACGCGGCCTACCGGAGCACAGCCATAGGCGCAGTCGGCGGTTTGCTGTTGGGCGGTGGCCTGGAGTTCCTGTAACAGGGCTGCATTGCAGGGTAATTGCAATGGGCTGTCGGGATAGCTAATCACATGGTTGTTAACTTCCCATGCGGGGATGTCACTCAGTAACCGATAATTAATCAAAATGGATCTCCTCAATCGGCGCGCGAATGCGCTCGGCATAGTCGGTTAGCCATTGCTCGCTGGCTGGAGTGTAGTGGGTATGCTCGGCACGGCGTTCTGCCAGATACACCGTCGGTGGCTGGATGGCGCTGGCGACCACAAACGAGAAGGTTTTGATATTGGTTGAGATGCCGAACTCTCCCTGCCGATTCATGCAGACTACGGAGAGATCGCCCACCCGGCCAAAGCGGGCTATCAGCCGGTCTTCCAGCTCGAAGACGACCGAATCGGCCGCCTGTTGTGGCGTCATACCTTGCTGCATACGGCGCACGATCTCATAGCTGGTGCAGCCCTTCATCAGGTCTTCACCCACTCCGGTGGCAGTTGCGGCACCGATCTGGCTGTCACAGTAGAAACCGGAGCCAATCACCGGTGAGTCACCCAGGCGGCCACGGCGTTTCATAAACAACCCGCTGGTAGACGTGGCCACGCTCATTGAACCATGCAAATCGAGGCCGATAATGCCGACGGTATCGTGACCATCGTAGGGGCTAAGGCCCTTATCGATGGTTTCGCGGCAGCGTTTACGATAGTGCTGGGTTGCACGTTCGGTGAGCATGGTCTTGTCGGCAAAACCCTGGCTAAGGGCCCACTCACGTGCGCCAGCCCCCACCAGGACGCTGTTGAAGCGTTCGCGGCTCAGCGCCTGGGCAACCTTCACCGGGTTGGCGATATCCACCAGGTTACCAACGGCACCAAAGGCCAGCGTATCGCCATCCATAAAGGCCGCATCCAGTTCTACCTCACCATTTTCGGTAGGCAGGCCGCCGAAACCGACAGATTTATAAAACGGAAAATCCTCCACTTCCGCCACCGCGCTAACCACGCTTTGTGCGGCACTTGCCCCGGCTTTCAGCGTTTCACTGGCCTGGGTGACGCCTTCCAGGGCCATACGCCAGGTTGCAATCATTCCCCACATATCAAACTCCTGATGTTTCGGCTGCGCGATACTGTTTGTCCAGAATGCGCAGGAAAGGCAGATAAAGCATGGCGCCGATCAGCAGGTTAACGATCTGCATCAGGCTGCCACTCAAATGGCCGGTCACGATAAAGCCACTGATCACCGGCGGCAGCGTCCAGGGGATAAATACCCCGGTAGTGACGGCGACGGCCCCCACCTTCATCGCCACGTATTGCACGGTAACCAACACCACTGGAACCAGGTTGAAGGGAATCAACATGATGGGGTTCATGATCACCGGCAGGCCAAATAGGATCGGTTCATTAATATTGAAGATTGAGGCCGCCGCCCCCATGCGACCTACTTCGCGGATGCTGTTGCTACGGGCAAAGAACAGAATGGCGATCACCAACGACAGGGTGGCACCGGCCCCACCCATCCAGATCATATCGAAGAACTGTTCGGTAACGATGTGCGGTGGCGTAACCCCGGCCTGGATAGCGGCGATGTTGTCGGTCTGGTTTTCCATCCACAGTGGACGAATGATGCCGTTGACCATCGAACCGGAGTTGATCCCCACTGACCATAGGATGGTGATACTCAATACCGTCAGCAGCGCGCCGATATAGGAAGTGCCAAAGTGACGTACCGGCGTAGCGACCACGTTATAAATAAACTGATGAATGGTTTGGTAGCTGGTGTGTTCGAACAGAATACGGATCGCCAGCACCAGGATAATCACGAACAGAGCAGGCAGCAGAGCGGCGAAGGATTCCTGTACCGCAGGTGGCACGCCTTCGGGCATTTTGATAATCAGTTTGCGGCGCTTGAGGTAGCAGAACAGTTCAGTCCACAGCAGTGAGCCGATCATCGCCACAAACAGCCCCTTGCTGCCGATCCACTCGGTCGGGATCACATTGATATTGCCCAAGGCTTCTACCTTGATAAACGGCGTGAGGATCAGGAAGCACACCAGCGACAGAATACCGCTGGAGACGCGATCCTCGTCATAATGTTCCGCCAGGCGGTAAGCGGTAAGGAAGCTGACAAACAGCGACATGGTGGAGAATACCGCGTTGAACGGGATCTCGATGATATTGCTCCAGCTGGCGCCAAACAGGCCTGCCATAAACTGCTGGTAACCCTGATTGGGGAACGACGAGATCACCAGCAGGATAGAGCCGACGATAATGAACGGCATAAAGGAAACATAGGCACCGCGGATGGCACACAAATGCCGCTGCTGTGCGGCCTTGGCCGCCAGAGGCATCAGCTTGGCTTCAAGAAATCCCAGAACGTTGTTCATGCTAAACCCCGTAGGTATGCTTATTGGAGAAAAACAGGTAAGGGTGGCGACTTATTGGCTGGGATTATCAGTGAATGGATTTTAAAGAAAGGTGAATCAGTTCACAGTGTGAGGTGAATTTATAAAATATCTCACAAGATTAGTTATGATAGGACATCAATTTTAGTGTGGAGTCCACGATGGAAATCAAGCTGCATGCCAATGCGACCACCACCCCACGAGTGCGGCGTTATATCCAGCAATCGGATAAAAGTGACCGCGTTTTGGCGCAGGAGCTGGGCATCTCCGTGGCGACAGTACGCCGTTGGCGGCAGCGCCAGGATGTCGCCGATCGCCATACGGTGCCCAAAACTACCCGCAAACTGCTGACGGACGAGCAGAGTTTGCTTATCAACTGGCTGAGACAAAAATTACAGTTGCCGTTGGATGAGCTGCTGGTGGTGGTGAATCAGGGGATGCAACAGCCGATCTCCCGTGCGGGTTTGGATCGCTATCTACGCGGCGTGGGCCAGCGCGGTGAGGAACAGAGCAGGGTGCTACGCGGTAAAAAGGCGGTGAAGGCAGGTGAACTGCCGGGAACTCTCGCCCTTTTTTATCAACGAATTAGCCTATCGGCCGAGGATGGCGGCGAACAGCACCTCTTGTGGGCCGAAGAGAAGGTCAGCGGCTGGCTGAGTGCACGAGCCTTTGCGGGCGCTTCGCCGATGCTGGTGGTCAACTGGCTGAAGGAACTGTTACCGCACTGCCCTGGTGATATACAATCTATTGAGACTGAAAATAAAAAGCTGTTCGGCAATAGCGAGTCTCAGACCCATCCCCTACAGCTATGGTGTCGGGAGCAGGGGATAACGCTGCAACAACCCGCGCTACCGCAAATGGAGATTGTGCTGCGGCTCGAAAGCCAACTGGTGCAGTTGCTACCGGCGGCGGAGAACTCATCACTAGACAACGTGTTGCAGGCGCTCTGTGCCAGCTATAACCAACAGTGGCCCCAGAAGAAGCTGGGTGGCCTGACGCCCACCGCATTCTGGTTACAGCATCGACCAGGTTAGCGGGGTGTCAGGCTTTCACTAAGGAAGTCGATAAAGCTGCGTAGGCGGTTGCTTACGGCACTGTCGCTGTAATAAACCGCATTCACCGGTACGGCAACCGGCAGCGTCTCCTCGACCAGGATCTGCACTAAGTCTCCACGCTGAATATCCTCATCGATCATAAAGTTCGACAGGCAGGCGATGCCGTTGCCATGCAGGCAAAGGTGGCGCTGTGTTTCTCCGCTGTTGGTAGTCAGCCCCGGTGTAATCTCCAACTGCCGGCCATCGGCGCAGGCTAATGGCCAGCGGTTCAGGTTGGGCAGATCGTTGAAGCCGATGCAGCAATGTTGCGCCAGTTCCTCCACGCTTTGCGGGGTACCAAACTGCTGCAGATAGGCCGGTGACGTCACAATTTTTCGATAGCTGTTCATCAGTTTACGCGCCTTCAAACTTGAGTCTGTCAGTTCCCCTACGCGGATGGCAATGTCGACCTTGCGCTCAATCAGGTTGATAAAGGTTTCTGAAGAGACTAGCGAGAGCGACATTTCCGGGTAGCGGGCACGAAACTCGCCAACCAATGGGGTCAGCACGTGCAACACGACCGGCGTTGCGGCATCCACGCGTAACAGGCCCTGGGGCCGCTGGCGGCTCTCCATCAGCGCATTTTCCGCCGCGGCCATATCGCTCAGGACTTTCTGCACCTGGCGGAAATAGTTTTCGCCTTCCTGCGTTAGGCTGATCTGGCGGGTGGTGCGATTGAGCAGCGTGACCCCCAGCTTACTTTCCAGCTTTTTAACCGTACGGCTGACCACCGAGTTCGCCTGTTCCAAGTGCTCCGCCGCGCGGCTGAAGCTACCGCATTCCACCACGGTGACAAAGGTGACCAGTTCATCCGAATTTGCCTTCATTGTTGCTCCGTCAGCAAAATTTATTTGAAATTTTGAGCATTTTTATCATTTAAGCACAGGCAGATAATCACCGCTATCAACCCGAACGCTATTTTGGAGTTAGCAATGCCTCTCGCTTTACTTGCCTTGACCATCAGTGCCTATGCCATCGGCACCACGGAGTTTGTGATTGTCGGATTGATCCCGACCATCGCCGAGCAGTTGAACGTCACTGTGCCCTCCGCAGGGCTGCTGGTGACCCTGTACGCCATTGGGGTGGCGATCGGCGCGCCGGTACTGACCGCTTTAACCGGCCGAGTGCCACGCAAGATGCTGCTGGTGGGCCTGATGGTGCTGTTCACCCTTGGCAACCTGCTGGCCTGGCAGTCACCGAGCTATGAGTCACTGGTGGTTGCTCGTTTACTGACTGGCCTGGCGCACGGGGTGTTTTTCTCGGTGGGTTCAACCATTGCGACCAGCCTGGTAGCCAAAGAGAAGGCGGCAACGGCCATCGCCATCATGTTTGGTGGCTTGACCGTCGCGTTGGTGACCGGCGTGCCGTTAGGCACCTTTATCGGCCAGCACTTCGGCTGGCGTGAGACCTTCCTGGCGGTGTCGTTGATTGGTATGGTGGCGATTATTGCCAGCCTGATCCTGATCCCGAATAACATCAAGAACCAGGCCAGTGCCAGCATCCGCGATCAGCTGCAAGTGCTAACTCACCCGCGCCT
Organism: Serratia sp. 3ACOL1; assembly: GCF_003668775.1. Classification (NCBI taxonomy): domain Bacteria; kingdom Pseudomonadati; phylum Pseudomonadota; class Gammaproteobacteria; order Enterobacterales; family Yersiniaceae; genus Serratia; species Serratia sp. 3ACOL1. The sequence continues at coordinate 5,681,870 of NZ_CP033055.1, forward strand.
GCTGCTGATTTATGCCGTTACCGCACTGGGCTACGGCGGGGTATTTACGACCTTCACCTTCCTGGCGCCGATGATGCAGGAGCTGGCTGGTTTTTCGGCTCCGGCCGTCAGTTGGATTTTGCTGGCCTATGGCATAGCGGTAGCCATCGGTAACATTTGGGGCGGCAAGCTGGCCGACCGTCATGGCGCGGTACGGGCATTGAGCTTTATCTTTGCCGCGTTAGCCGCCTTGCTGTTGGTGTTTCAGTTTACAGCAAGCCACAGCATCGCCGCGTTGCTGACGGTGGTGGTGATGGGGGTATTTGCCTTTGGCAATGTCCCGGGCTTGCAGGTTTATGTGGTGCAGAAGGCCGAGCAGTACACGCCGAACGCGGTGGACGTTGCTTCTGGCCTGAATATCGCGGCTTTTAACGTGGGGATCGCACTGGGCTCGGTGATTGGCGGACAGACCGTGGCCTCACTAGGGTTGGCGCAAACGCCTTGGATCGGGGCGCTGATTGTGGTGGGGGCATTGTTACTGATTGGTCTCAGTGGCCGCTTGGATAAACAATACCCACGGCAGTTCGCCTGATCCCATCTTGTACTCTTCTTGGCCCGCATTGGCGGGCCTTTTCGCATTCAGCGCGAACCTTTACAGACACATACACGGCATTGATTGAAATCGGCCCGCCTTGCCCCTATAACTGGATCTCTAAAAGCCATGTTGGCAGAGCCGCTCAGGCGTATACTCAATTTAGTCTTGGTAGCCATGTTGCTATCAACGTGATCTTCATCCGAACGGGAAATAGGCGAATAACGTGCCGAAACGAACTTATGCAATGAGGTATGTTGCGGGCCAGCCAGTTGAACGGATTTTCCCTGGTGCCATCAATCAGCCGCTACCGGCCGGGGCCGCCTTGCCTACGTCTGGCGCGCTGCGGGTAATGGTATGGAATATTTTCAAACAGCAGCGTGCCGATTGGCTTTCGGTATTGAAAGACTTCGGTAAAGATGCGCAGCTGGTGCTATTGCAGGAGGCGCAGACCACGCCGGAATTGGTCAGCTTTGCTACTTCTAACTATCTGGCTGCCGATCAGGTGCCCGCCTTTGTGTTGCCGCAACACCCTTCAGGTGTGATGACGCTGGCGGCGGCACATCCGGTGTATTGTTGCCCGCTGCGCGAACGGGAGCCGCTGCTGCGTTTGGCCAAGTCGGCGTTGATCACCGTCTACCCTTTATTAGATGGTCAGCTGTTGATGGTAGTGAATATCCACGCGGTGAACTTTAGCCTGGGAGTGGATGTTTACAGCAAACAGCTTGGCCCGATTGGTGAGCAGATAGCCCTGCATCGGGGGCCGGTGATCATGGCGGGGGATTTTAACGCCTGGAGTCGCAAGCGCATCAACGCGCTGTATCAATTTGCCAGTGATATGGCGTTGCACGAGGTCAATTTCGCCGACGATCATCGCCGTAAAGCCTTTGGCCGTCCGTTGGATTTTATCTTTTACCGCAACCTGGGCGTTACAGAGGCCTCGGTGCTGGTGACTCAGGCCTCAGACCACAATCCGCTGCTGGTGGAGTTCCATTCGCAAACCGATAAACCGGTCTGGTAGCGAAATTTGGCCAATAAAAAAGCATCCCGAGGGATGCTTTTTTTGTGGCGAAAACTTAGGTTTCCGGCGACGATTTGTTGCTGACAAACAGCGTCAGCTTCACACCAGGTTGCAAACTGCTGGCTTTGCCGATCGTTGAGTTCCAACGCATCACGTCGTTAATTTCGACGCCGTGACGACGTGCAATGCTGGATAGCGAATCACCTTTACGCACTTGGTAGGTGATGCTGCTGTTATCTCTGGCATTGCTGGCCACTTGCAGGGTTTGCCCAACTTTCAGCGTGCTCTTGGCACGCAAATTGTTCCAACTCTGCAAATCGCTGGTCTTAACGTTCAACCGTTTGGCGATGGTGGATAACGTATCGCCGGAGCGAACCTTATACGCACTTCCGCCTGATAGGCCGCTGTTCTTCGCCAACTGGGTGGTTGGTAATGTTGCAGCTATCTGTCCGTCGGCCAACGAGTCTTTCAACTGTGCGGCATTCTTTTTGGGAACCATGATGTAATGGGGCCCATTAGGTGCCGTAACGCCTTTCTTGTAGCCAGGGTTATAAGCCTTCATCTTGGTGAGAGAAAGCCCAGACATCTCTGCCGCCTGAGTCAGCTGGATCTGCTGACCGACATCAATACGCGCCAGTGCACGGGTTTCGTCAGTTTTTGGCAACTTGACGCCGTACTTTTTGCTGTGCTTGATGATATCGCTCAGTGCCAGCATTTTCGGGACATAGATTGACGTTTCACGCGGAAGCGACAATGCCCAGAACTCGGTGGACTTACCCTGACGTTTATTCGCCTTAACCGCCTGCATGACTCGGCCTTCACCACTGTTATACGCGGCGATGGTCAATAACCAGTCACCGTCAAACATGCGGTTCAAACGCTCCATCATGTTAAGCGCAGCAGTCGTCGAGGCCACAACATCACGGCGCCCGTCATACCACTGATTGTTTTTCAAACCATAATTGCGACCCGTTTGCGGCACGATCTGCCATAGCCCTGCGGCATTGGCACTTGACGTGGCGTGAGGGTCAAAAGCGCTCTCCACTATGGGTAGCAGTACCAGTTCCATCGGCATATTGCGTTTCTTAATCTGCCCGACTATCCAGTACATGTACGGCTCTGCCCGTAGTGTTACATCGTGGAGATAGCTCTTACTTTTTAAATATTTTCTTTTTTGTTCACGGATCCGGTCGTTTTCCGGAACCTCCATCTTCAGCTCGTCGCTAATGAAGTTCCACAGGTTCTGCTGAGCGGCGCTATTGTTACTGTCTAGCCACCGTGCCGAACTCGCTGTGTACTCTCCTGCTTCACTTTCTTGACCTGCCGAAGACAGACTCTGTGCATGTTGCTTTGGCGCCGATACATCCTGCCAGGATGACTGGCAACCAACCAACAAGACCGAGGCGAGAAGTATCGCTTTAGCCTTCATGTGTGTGTCAATATAGTTGCTTAAAAGACGAGCAAGGATACTTTGCTTCGCCAAAAAACACAACTAAAAGCTTAGAAGGCATCCTTGCGCAGGCGTAATTCGGAAAAAACCGAATGAAGCTGACTCGGCGGCGAATTAAAGCCTATTTCCTTTTGTAAATCAGTGTCATGGCAGCGTAAAAATAGATTAATTTTACGCTCTAATTGCAACGTTGTGGGCAGGCTGGGTACTCCTTTTGCCCTTGATTGCTCAATTTGTTGCTGATATGTTTCAATCTGGCGGTCTTGCGGTAAAATTGTCCTGGCAAACTTAAGGTTTGAGAGCGTGTACTCGTGTGCGCAACAAATTAGGGTTTCGTCGGGAAGTTGCGCGAGCCGTTGAAATGAGTGGTACATTTGCTCTGCCGTCCCTTCAAAAAGCCGTCCGCAGCCCGCAGAAAAAAGCGTATCTCCACAGAAAAGATAAGGTGCACTGTAGAATGCCACGTGACCCAGGGTATGCCCTGGAACCGCGATGGTGGTGTAGCTACGCCCGCCAATTTCCAGGATATCGCCATCCTGAACCAACCGATTTGCTCCCTTATTAGCGGTTTCCTGAGGGCCATACACCGGCAGATCCGGATATTGCGCAACGATTTCCGCAACGCCGCCGACGTGGTCGTGATGGTGGTGGGTCAATAATATGGCATCGGGGGTCAGTTGCCGTTGGGACAACGCCGATAATACCGGACCAGCTTCGCCGGGATCGACGATCACACAGCGCCCTTGCTGGTTAGCCAATAACCAAATGTAATTGTCCTGAAAAGCGGGAATGCTGATAAGATTCATGGAACACCTCTCGTTGGCAACGGCTTGAAAGAAGATACTAAACCATGAAACCAGCCCAGACTCTACAAAAGCTCACTAGCCCCTACTCCTGGGCCGGGTTGCCGTGGGGCGAATACTATCGTGAGGCGTTGGAGCGGGAGTTGCAGCCTTGGTGGCCCAAGATGTTTGGTTTCCATCTGTTGAAGATCGGCAATCTCAGCGCCGAGTTGGATAGCGAAAAGTGCGCCATCTCGCATCAGGTTAACGTGGGATTGGCCGGGGATAACCTGCATGTGCAGGCCGATCCTTATCAGTTGCCCTTTGCGGCCAAGTCCGTCGATGCCTGTCTATTGGCCCATACGCTCTCTTATGCCGATGACCCACACCGTTTGCTGCGTGAGGTGGATCGCGTCATGATTGACGATGGCTGGCTGGTGATCAGCAGTTTCAACCCTTTTAGCCTGCTAGGTTTGGGGAAGCTGATCCCCAGGTTGCGCAAACGCCAGCCTTACGTCAGCCGGATGTTTACCCAGATGCGCCTGCTGGACTGGCTCAGCCTTCTCAATTATGAGGTGTTGGATCAGACGCGCTTCCACGTGTTGCCTTGGCAGCGCAAAGGAGGGACTTTCTTGAGTACGCATTTACCGGCGCTTGGCTGTATGAGCGTGATTGTAGCCCGCAAGCGAACCTTGCCGCTGACGCCAACGCCGATGAAAGTGGGGGCGAGAAAACACTCTCTCAGCCGCGCAGTGGGCGCGACCAAGAGTTATCGCAAACTGCCTTAAGCTTCGGGTTTGTAGCCAACGTCGTCCTGCGTCGGGCTGCCAGCTGCATCGCGTGCCAGCACGTCGCAACGTTCGTTTTCCGGGTGCCCGGCATGGCCTTTGACCCATTCCCAACGGATGGTGTGGCGGGCAATCGCCAGATCCAGGCGCTGCCAAAGATCGACGTTCTTCACCGGTTTTTTGTCGGCAGTTTTCCAGCCGCGCTTTTTCCAGTTGTGGATCCAACTGGTGATCCCTTGGCGTACGTATTGGCTATCGGTGCTCAGCACCACTTCGCAGGGGGTGGTCAAGGCTTCGAGCGCCACAATGGCGGCCATCAGCTCCATGCGGTTATTGGTCGTCAGGTAATAACCCGCGCTGAACAGTTTCTCGTGCTGTTTATAACGCAAAATTGCGCCGTAACCGCCGGGGCCTGGATTACCAAGGCAAGAGCCGTCGGTGAAAATTTCTACCTGTTTAAGCATCTCTGGTAGACTCTTCCTATCAGTTTTATAAAAACCAAGTCTGACATAAACCAGCGCCATGAGCACAGCATTATGATCTCTACACCAACCAGACAGATCGTTCTCGATACCGAAACCACCGGTATGAACAAGCTAGGGGTTCACTACGAAGGTCACCGTATCATTGAGATCGGGGCCGTTGAGGTGATCAACCGTCGCCTGACCGGGCGCCATTTCCACGTTTACGTCAAGCCGGATCGGCTGGTGGATCCGGAAGCTTACGGCGTACACGGTATCAGCGATGAGTTCCTGGCGGATAAGCCTACTTTCGATCAGATCGCCGCTGAATTTATCGACTTTATCCGTGGTGGCGAGTTAGTCATTCATAACGCAGCGTTCGATATCGGCTTTATGGATCACGAGTTCCGCATGTTGCAGCGAGATATCCCGAAGACGGATACTTTCTGCACCATCACCGACAGCCTGTTGATGGCGCGCCGCCTGTTTCCAGGCAAGCGTAACAACCTCGATGCGCTGTGCAACCGCTATGAGATAGACAACACCAAGCGAACGCTGCACGGCGCTTTGCTCGATGCCGAGATCCTGGCGGAAGTCTATCTGGCGATGACCGGTGGCCAGACCTCGATGGCTTTCCAGATGGAAGGGGACACCCAGCAGACGGATTCAGCCCAGGATATCCAACGCATCCAACGCCCGGCTACGGCGATGAAAGTGATCTATGCCAGTGACGCAGAATTGCAGGCTCACGAATCACGTCTGGATCTGGTGCAAAAGAAGGGTGGTAGCTGCCTGTGGCGTGGTGGCGCACCAGCCGAATAACAGCCTGTCAGGGTAGAAATGACGCTTAAGCGGCATAATCAACGCGTGTTCGTTGAAAAACTGTGCAAACGACTCTTTTTATAAGAAAAGACGTTGACGGAATGGCGAGGCAACCGTAATATTCGGCTCGTTCCCCCGCAAGAGGGAACGTTGCGGAGCGGTAGTTCAGTTGGTTAGAATACCTGCCTGTCACGCAGGGGGTCGCGGGTTCGAGCCCCGTCCGTTCCGCCAACATTCAGAAGCCCTGAGTTAGCAATAACTCAGGGCTTCGTCTTTTCTATCGTGCCGTCTTCACACCTTCCTCCCCCGTTGGCTTTTGCTGAAAATACCGCAAAGATATTTCATTTTTTATTGATAATGATTACTATTTCCATTAATGGATGGGCTACTCATCCTGTCAGATCGAGCAAACACTTCTTTTTATTTTCAGTGCTGAGCATGTCGTGAGCTACACATCGTTCTCTGGGATGAAGCAGGGCGTTCACCCGGTGGTGAATAAAACGTCGCTGTTTCACAACACTGAAAAACTGAAAAGGGATGGAACATGTTGGAAACTGTTCAGTCAGTCCGTTGGTTGCCGCTGACACCGGCACAGTTTGATTTTTGGGAGGAGTTTAGCTTTCACCCGCATCAGCCCGTCTCTACCGTCGCCCACCGCATTACGCTACGCGGCGAGATTGATGAACCGGGGCTGTTAGCGGCGTTGGAGCAGGTTGTTGCTGAAACCGATGTTTTTACCATCCAGTTTCAACTGCCTGACAATGACGATCTACCGCTACAGCGCTGCAATCCCCAACTGCGTCCTCGGGTACGCCTGATTGAGTTACAACAGACCGACGTTGCCGAGTCGATGATGCAGGTCGACATCGAGCGTCAGCTCAATTTACTGAGTCAGCCGCTGGCGGTCGTCTGGTTGATCCGCTTTTCGCCTACGCATTACACCGTTTATATCCGGGCACATCACATTATTATTGATGGTTTCGGCATGGCGCTGATCGAACATCGTCTCGCTGAGCTTTATCGTGCCCGTCTGCAAAAAACCATCGCTAGCCAACCTTTCCACGCGTTTTATGATTTTCTGGCTGAAGAGCAGCACTACGCCAGTAGCGAAAAATCGCGGCAGGACGCCGAGTATTGGCGCCGGTATGTTACCGATGCGCCTTCGCTCCCGGTTCTGCAGAAGGGAGGGGAGGACTACGGTGCGGAGTGTCTACACAGCGAAGCGGTACTACCTGAACACTTTAGCCAGCAGTTGAGCGCCTTTTCCGAGCGCTGCGGTACAGGCTGGCCGGATTTGCTACTGGCACTTTCTGCTGCCTGGCTGACGTTTCGGCTTTATGGGGAGAACAAGGCTGAGGTACAGCCAATCTGGGTGCCCGTCATGAATCGCCGTGGCATGGTGGCCGCCAGCGTCCCGGCGTTGGCGGTGAATATTCTGCCGCTGTTTATTCAGGTCGAACCACAGGAGAAGGTGGTGGACTACGTCAAACGCACCGCGAAAACGTTGCGCGACCTGCGTGCTCACGGGCGTTATCGCATTGAGACCCTGGCCGCCGATCAAGGGTTGGGAAAAGGAACGCGTTACTTTTTCTCACCGTTGATCAACGTGCTTCCCTTCGATCCCCCGCTGTTTGCAGGCTGTGAAGCAGAGCGCGATGTTATGGCGAGCGGTCCAGGGGATGGTTTTAACATTACCTGGCGTGGCCGAACGGATGCTAGCGAACTGCATATCGATATCGACGCCGATCCTGCGATGTATGCTTCCCTGAACGTCGAGGAGATGTTCACACATCTGCACAGCTTCCTGAGTAGGGCGATGATGCCCGAAGCGGGGCAGCAGCCGGTTTACCAACTGCTGAACCAGTAAGATCTTCCGCCAACGGGCTGGCTCGCTGGCGGAGATTGGCTTTTTATTGCAGCAGAGAGCAAACCTCTTCGGCGTTTTTGCACTTAATCAAGGCCGCTGCTGGCAGTGAAACGCCGAGTTCCACGCTGATCCTCTCCCTCAGCGCTGGCATATGGCTGAGTTTCAGCCCCATGGCAAGAAACGGGGTCTGCGGATGCCATTCAGGCCGCAGTGGCTGACCCATCACGGCACAATAGATTGCCAGCACCGTTTGCTGGGGTGTCGCCGGAGCGGCGAGCGTTGCCGAATGAGATTGCTCCAGTTCGCTACGCAGCGCATGGCGATCGACTTTGCCATTTGCCGAGAGGGGAAAGCGGGTTTGCACAATGAAGCGGCCAGGGATGTGAGTACAGGGCAAATAGCGCTGCGCGAAGATGCGTAGCTCCGACATGCTCGGTGGGACTTGATTAGCTGCCAGATAGACCGCACCCAGCGACTTTTCTGGCGTATCGTCCACCGCGTAATCGAGCACCACAATATCCTCGATGGCTGGATGCTGGCGCAACGCCTCCTCGATTTCCGGCAGTGAAACCCGTACGCCGCGAATTTTAACGTAGCCATTAATGCGGTTGGCAAACATGATGGCGCCGTCAGGCCGGTAATAGCCAATGTCCCCGGTACGGAACGTTCGCTCGCTAATGCCATCTGGAGTCAGCACGTCAACAAAGTCGTGCTGCACCAACGCCCCATTTTCCAGATAGCCACAGGCCAGATTGGCCCCTGCAGTGTGGATGCGTCCAGCGACGCCGCAAGGGCAATGTTCACCGCTGTCATGACAGATAAAATACTGAGTACCCGCCAGCGGCTTACCATAGGGAATTTGCTCCGTATCGCTAGCGGTGATCTCGTGCCAGATGCTCCAGATCGTCGTTTCCGTCGGGCCGCCGAGTGAAATCAGCCGCAAATGGGGATGCCTAGAACGCAGTAACCGGATGGTGGCGGGCTTAATGTAATCGCCGCCCTGGGCTACTAGCCGCAGGGAGGAGAGTTGGTCTGGCGTTGCGCAGTCCAGCAGCATTTCCAGGATCGCTGGCACAGAGCACCACAGTGTGATCCGGTGTTGTGCCACCAGGCGGCCCCAACTGATGGCGTCTTTTTCCTCATGCCTGGCTGGCAGCACCAGCGTTGCGCCCACGCTGAGTGAGGCAAACACATCAAACACTGACATATCGTGGTGCAGCGGCGTCACCGAGATAAAGACATCTCGTTCGGTGATCTGCCAGTGAGCGAGGGTTTGCCCAAGCACGTTGGCCGTTGCCCGGTTATTCAGCACGACGCATTTCGGTTTGCCCGTGGTACCGGAGGTATAGAGATAATAGGCGGGTTGGGTGCTGTCGCTTTGAGCGTCAAACCGAGGTGGGTGGACGTTGGCGGATTTGAGCGCATCAGGCGTGACTGAGCCTGGGATTGCGGCGTCTTCATCGCATATCACCAGCTTGGGTTGGCAATTTTCCAGTAAATACGCCGTTCGTTCTGTAGGAGAATTAATATCTATCGGCACCCGGATAATCTCTAACAGGGAGCAGGCTAGCGAGATAGCGATATGCTCCAGGCTGCGTGGAAGATAAATTGCTACCACGCTCCCCGGCCCCAGCTGGCGTGCGAGCAGTCCGTTGGTCATGCTGGCGACGAGCTCACCCAGCGCCTGCCAGCGTAATTGTTGTTCGCCGCAGATCACGGCCACCCCATCACGAGTATTGGAAAACAGATTTTTTGCGATGCGGCCCAGAAAATCGTTGCTCACGGCGGCGCTGGCGGGAGTGTTAGCCTGGTAATGCGGATAATTCATCGTTTCGCGGACGGGGATATCCAGCGAACCTTGAGAGACTATATGCAGCATGCGCTGGTGGATTGCATTCAGCATGGCGCTGACCTGTTCGGGCGCGAGAGCCTGCTCAACATAGTCGGCAATCATCAGTAAATTGCGCTGTTCATCGTACATTAGGCGAATATCCAGCGCGACCTGCGGCGTTTGGGTCAGACCGCTTTCGGCACGGATTGGCGCGTTGGCCGGTAGCGTTTCCCAGCTCAGGCAGTTGGTCAGGATCACCGGCAGCGCGGGGGCACGCGCGGTTCGTGGTGACAGTTGGCGAGCCAGATCCACACCTGACCAGGCAAGGTTTTGCAATCCGCCAAGAATGTCTTCCTGCAGACGTTGGGCGCTGTCGACTAACGGCTGGTGATGACGGACGTAGTGAATGGCAATAAACGTCGAACGATTGGTGGGTTGCCCCTCTTTGGCTGGGAAGGCAACGGGAATGCCTACCGTGAGCGCTTCATCCTCCGACCAGAGCGCCAACGTGTCGAGCACGATAGCCGACAGAGTGGTGTTGGCAAACAGTCCCCGAGATGTGCCAAGGCGGGTGAGTTGCTTCAGATGGCTGGCATCCAGAATTTGTTGTTCACGCCGCCAGCGGGGTTGTACGATCTCGCCCAAAGGTTGCTGCCAGGGAAGCCGGGAAGGGGTAACCACCTGCGCCAGTTTGTCTTGCCACCAGGTTTTTGCCCGTTCCCGCTCTTTTTCATCTGCTTCGTTCGGTGCAGCGTCATGTTCAAGTACTGCAAGCGGCTGTTCATCAAATAGCCGGGCGATGATATGCGAGATCCCTTGGCCGTCGAGGATCAGCGCATCAAAGCTGGTGAAAATCTGGTACTCCGTTGCGCCAGGCAAGGTAATCAGAATGATCCGCCAGGGGGGCGACGACGGATCGTGGCGGATCTGTTGGTAATGCTGCCGCAGCTGTTGCACTTTCTTAGCCGCCTCTGCTTCACTGGCATCGCGCAGGTCGATCTCTTCCAGCTGAGGTTCCAGCTCAGGCAGAATGTGCTGCTGTTGTGTTTCCTCCTCGATCCAGGTGCGTAATGCGGCGAAGTGATTAACCAACTCTGCCAGCCGACGGCGGAAGTGCGCAGGATCGATGAGCCCCCTAAAGGTCCTGAAATCGTGCATGGCAACGCCACCGAGCGGCCATTGCTCGCTGCTTCCCAGCAGATAAGCCTGCTGGAGAGCCGTTAATGGTTTCCCCATTCGCTCCTCCTTTTGCCGTAATGCCGCTGGTGGTGTCAACCAGCCCGAAACGCTGTCATCAATGTGTTGCGGAGCCGCGGCCAGGCGTTCGACGAGCGTGTGAAAACGTGTAAAGAGCTGATGCAGTTGGCCGGGGGGAAACGCATCTTCACGCACATCCCAGTTGATCAGAATTCCATCGCCAATCCAGGCTACCTGCGCGTCCAACGCGACCTGCGGCCCCTGAGAGATGACCCACGCCAGTTCACCCAATTGCCCGCCGACCCGCTCGGAGAACAGCACGCCACCGGAGATACCGAACCCGGCGGTAAAGACGATGGGGGAGTATTGCAGCTGGCCCTTCAGGCGCGAAAGGTCGCGCATCACGCTCACCCCGGAATAGCCGCCGTGGCCAAGGATTTCGTGCAACTGCGTCATGGTGCGTTGGCAATAATGCAGCAGCGTTTCATCGGGGCGCAGCTCGGCGCTGAACAACAACAGATCGGAAAAATCACCGACGATGTCGTCACCGCCCGTAATATTGGGAGCGCGGAAAAAGGTCGGTACGTTGATACGCAACGCGGGCTGCCTGAAACCTTCCATCATTGTCAGGCTGAACAATGCAAGGAAAAGCGAGCTTAACGTCAGATGGTGATGACGCGCGCAGTGCTGCAAGGCATGGCTGATTTGGGGATTAAGCTGGATTGCCATTCTGCGGGTTTGACACTGCCTGTCCGTATAGGGAATGGCGGGAGCAGGGGGAATATCCGCTAAACGTTGCCGCCACCAGGCGCGGTCTCGTTCTCTGGCGCTAAGCAGCAGTGGATCGTGGGTACGCTTCGCCAGATAGCTAAACCAGGCGACCTCCATCACTGGGGTGCACTGCGGCGGTGGTTGTTGGTAGAAGCGGGCGAGATCTTCCATCACGATACGAAAGGAGAGGGCATCCGCGGCGATCATATCCAGATCGATATGCAGCCGGCTGGCCTGCCCTGGCAATATCGTCAGGCTGATTTCGCAAGGGTAGCCTTGATCGCGCAGCAACTGCTGGTTCTCCATGCGCCGCCGCTTGCCAGCCAGTAATCGTTGTACTTCGTCTGGTGGGTAATGACAAAAATCATCGATACCCAGTGGCGGATGACTGGCAACTACATGCTGTAGCCCCTCTGCGGTGACATGAAGACGCAGCATTGGGTGCGTGCGATAGAGTGCGTCCACAGCCTGCCGAAAGCGGGGGATATCGGTGATGGTGCCATCGAATTCTGCGTACAAATGCGCGGCAACACCGCCTAATGCCTGCGCAGAGTGCCTGCCTACCCATGAAGCTGCCTGCATTGGAGTCAATGATTTCATCGCATATCGTTCCTGATTGGCCAACGGAAGCCGCCTAAATATATAACAGAGCTTAATGCGAATGAAAATTATTCTTTTTTATGTTGTTGGCGATACATTGAGCAGGGTAAGGTTATGCGAGACACATAAGTTCACTCCGTGGCCACTGAGATGGCACCTCGGGGTTATGCACAGGGAGCAAGCAGAAGATGAGGTTGTTACCGGGTAAACGTCGTCATCCCGCATTGGGGTTTTTATTATTACTGGCCTTGCTGATGGGCAGCGGCCATGGTTTTGCGCAAGGTTGGCCCAGGGCGTTTCACAACGCGGATGGCTCCGTCACTCAAATCCCGGCCCCTCCGGGCCGTATTCTCTCTACCTCCGTCAGCGTCACCGGAACGCTACTGGCGATCGATGCTCCGGTTGTCGCCAGCGCGACGGCGGTAAACGGCCAGTTCTTTGGGCAATGGGTCAAGGTGGCCGAGCAGCGCCACATCGCTAAAGCCTGGCCCGCGGGCAGTGTCGATCTCGAACTGGCCTATGCCACGGCTCCCGATTTAATCGTCGTTTCAATCAATGGCGCAGACTCATCGCGCGCCTATTTGGCTGAGCTACGGGCTATTGCACCGGTCATTATCGTGAATTATGGCAACCAGACCTGGCAAGCTCTGGCCCGTGAGCTGGGAGCCGCACTGGGGCTTGAGGCGCAGGTTGAACGGCGGATCGGCGGTTTTGACGCGCTGCTGACCAACGCCCGCCAGCAAATCCATCTGCCTGACGGACAAGCCAATATTATCAATTTTAACGGCCCGGGAACGGTCAATCCCGTGGCGACACCGGCCAGTGTGCACGCCCGTTTACTTGAGTCGTTAGGGTTTTCGATCGAAGCGCCAAACCCGGCCTGGCAGAGCAATCTCACCCGCTCCGGCGACTTTATCTGGGCTGAATATGAGAATCTGACGCAGTTAACGGCGGGCACCACGTTTCTGTTGAGCGCAGGCGACGTCAGGATAAACGAATTTCTGCATGACCCGCTGCTTCAGCGCTTGCCTTCGGTACAACAACACCGGGTTTACAGCCTCGGCGCACATGCATTCCGGGTGGATTACTACAGCGCCAGTGAGATGGTGGCAGACATTGTCCGCCATTTTGCCGGTAGCCCAACGCAGGAGCAGTGAAATGTGTGCTTGGCGACAGGCTGGCCTGGTCTCTGGGCTGGTTTTACTGCTGGTTCTCAGTTGCTTTAGCCTCTATTTCGGTGCTCGCCCCATTCCGCCTGCGGTGATTTGGCAGGCGCTCACGCAGTTTGATCCGCACAATAGTGAGCATTTACTGGTCTGCTATCTACGGCTGCCGCGCACCTTATTGGCGGTGGTGGTTGGAGCGGCACTTGGCGCGGCTGGCGTCATCATGCAGACGCTCACCCGTAATCCTCTGGCAGATCCCGGCTTGCTCGGTGTGAATGCCGGTGCCACATTGGCGATCGTCCTGTCGATCGCGCTGTTTGATGTGACGAATGTCTTTAGCACTATGTGGTTTGGCGTGGCCGGTGCGGCGATAGTCAGCGTTGCGGTATTGCTGGTTGGCGGCATTGATGGCAATAACCCGGTAAGGATTGTGCTGGCCGGGGCCGCGCTGACCATTGTGCTGCTTAGCCTGACTCAGCTCGTCATCATCAACAGTGAACCAGAAGCGTTCGATCGTTTCCGGCACTGGGTGATTGGATCGTTACAGGGAAGAGGGTTCGAGGTACTGCTCCCGGTTGCCATGCTGGTGGGCGTGGGGCTGTTGCTGGCGCTAGCCAGCAGCAAAATGCTGGATATTGCGGCACTCGGCTCAGATGCCGGCCAGGCGCTCGGCGTTAGTCCGCGCTGGCTGGTGGTCATGTCCGCGCTGATTATCGTGATATTGGCGGGGGCAGCCACGGCGGCGGCTGGGCCAATCGTTTTTGTTGGCCTGACCGCACCGCATTTTGCCCGTGCCGTTGCCGGATTACAGCATCGAGCGCTATTGCCCTGGGCCATGCTGTTTTCCGCCATGCTGGTGCTGTTGGCCGATATTCTGGGGCGCATCGTTGGCTATCCCGGTGAAGTCAGCGTTGGCGTCATGGTGGCGCTGATCGGTGGCCCCTGCTTCGTGCTGCTGGTGAAGCGTTGGCAGGGGGAACGGGTATGAGCGTCAACCGGACGGTGCTGGTATGTCTGGCTTTGGCCTCTTTGCTGCTGGTTGCTGCCGCTTTCGCTCTGACGGTGGGGCGCTTTACGTTGCCGGTATCGAGCGTGCTGCAAGCCATCGCAGGGGAAGGAAATCCCATGGCGCAGCAAATTGTCAGGGCGATCCGCCTGCCGCGCGTATTGACGGCGGTTTTAGTAGGGTGCGCCTTGGGCATCTCCGGGGCGATTTTTCAGTCCGTATCGCGCAATGCGCTCGGATCGCCAGACGTCATTGGCTTCACCACCGGTGCGGCAACCGGTGCGATTGTGCAGATTGTCCTGTTCAACGGTAACACCGTGGCGATCGTGCTGTCGGCCATGGGCGGGGGGTTGGCGACGTCGTTGCTGGTCTACTGGCTAGCCCATCATCACGGCGTGGTGAAGGGATACCGCCTGATCTTGATGGGCATTGGTGTCGGTGCGGTCCTCAGTGCCCTCAATGGGTTGCTGCTGGTTAAAGGCGATATTGATAACGCCGTGATGGCCACTTTATGGCTGGCGGGAACCACACAGGGCCGAAACTGGCTGCACGTTATCCCGGTGGCCGCCAGCATTGCGTTGTTATTGCCGGTGGTGCTGATATGTGCCAGAGGATTGAACATCATGACCATGGGGGATGAGGTAGCCCACCAGTTGGGTGTCCGTGTCGATCTCACCCGCAAGATTATGACGTTTTGCGGCGTGATTTTGGCTGCGGTGGCAACCAGCGCGGCGGGGCCGATTGCCTTTATCGCGCTTATGGCACCACAGCTGGCAATACGCCTGACACGCAATTCAAACCTGCCGGTGGTCAGTGCGGGTCTGGTGGGCGGCTGCCTGTTGTTAGGGGCCGATATGGTCGCCCAGATACAGCCATCAGGGCTGATGATGCCGGTAGGATTAATGACGGGGATGATAGGTGGCGGGTACTTGCTGGCTCTGTTACTGCGTGGCGGCTGTCGCTAAGGCTAAGGGAGGGGTGTCGCAAATATGATCAAATTGATTTGCATTCAAGATTGTAAATGATTATCGTTTGTGATTATTGACTTGCTTGTCTCTTGGTCGATGTACCTAGGGAAACTCTAAATAATAGCTGTGCCTAATTTTGGGTGTTGCGGTAATAAACGCAGTTATTAAGTGGATGACTAATAATAAGGTCGTAAAGACCAGTTACTAAGCAGTGTGTTCTTTGTCGCTCAGTTGAAAAGCTAAAAATTTAGTGTGCATTTGGCAAAGGAGAGATCAATGAGCGAATTAAAGGGTGATAAAAAACGCCCGGTTTCATTATGTAACAGGCCCCAGCGTATTTCTGAAAAATATCATATGCCCTCCGTTATACTGGGGTTATGTGTTTTCGCCGCAGCGGATGCCATTGCTGCCGATGATGCCCCAATACGTAATGAGAATAACGAGCCTGATACCATTATTGTTACCGGGGAAAAAGTAAGGCGTACTATTTACGATACCGGATCCAGTATTGAGGTGTTTGACGATGCGCGCATCGATTCACTGCCCGGTGCAACGCAGGTATCCGATTTATTAAAAATGACGGCCAACGTCCTGGATACGGGCATTGGTAACGATATTCCAACCATTCGCGGCATTGATGGCTCAGGGCCCGCCACGGGTGCCAACGCCTTCCTCAGCGGTACCCGGCCACGCATGAACCTCTCGCTTGATGGGCGTTCTTTAACCTACAACGAACTGGCCGTCGGGCCGCAATCCCTGTGGGATATGCAACGGGTCGAAGTCTACCGAGGGCCGCAAAACTACATTCAGGGGCGTAATGCGATTGCCGGTGCGGTGGTTATGAGCAGCAAGGACCCGACGTTTGACTGGACTTCGGCGGTCAGGGCCGGGGGCGGAAATCAGGATTCCACCCAGGCTTCTGCCATGTTATCGGGGCCGATTGTTGAGGACCAATTGGCATTTCGTCTAAGTGCCGACCGCCAGCGGCGGGAGAGTTTTGTCGATCTGATCTCCTACGAGCCGGTGGGTAATCCGCGTGAAATCGAAGTGACCAACATCCGTGGGAAGCTGTTGTTTAACCCGGCCGGGCTACGCGATCTCACCACTAAACTTTCGATAAATCATTATGAAAGCCAGGCACCGCAGAATGAAGCACTAAGCCCGGCCGACCACGCCAGCTCCCGTTTTGACCAGCGTCGCCCAGTCGTTGAGACCAAATCCACCAGTGGTATTTGGGATATTGCCTGGGAGCCGTCGGAGCAGTTAAGCGTCCAGAACAAGTTTATTTATACCGATTTTAGTAACCATCGCCGTACCGCAGAAGCGCTGCCGTGGGCCGACATTGAAGGGAAAGAGTTCCAAATGGAGCCGCTGGTGCTTTTCGGCACACCAAACGATCGCTGGCGTGGCCTGGCTGGTGCGCGTTACTTCCATGCGTCGCAGGATGAGTTCGTGAACCTGTTCCCTGGCGGTAGCCCGTTCAAGGATAAAACAGATACCTACGCTGCTTTTGGCGAATTGACCTGGGCCGTGTTGCCACATATCGATATTACCGCCGCCAGCCGGGTGGAAAGAGAGCACCGTCAACGTAAGGGCGGCAAGGCGCGTAAGGTCGATTTTGATCAAACCTGGGATGTGTTCCTGCCCAAGCTGGATGTCGCGTGGAAGCCTTCATCGCGGCAAACCTTTGGTGCCAAGGTGGCTCGCGGCTACAACGGCGGTGGCGCTGGGATGACGTTTTCCGCCCCTTTGATCAACTATACCTACGATCCTGAATATGTCTGGAACTATGAGCTGTATAGCCGCCATGGTATTGAAGATCTTAATCTCGAGGTGATCACCAACCTGTTTTATAACGACTATAAAGACATGCAACTGCCGTATTATCTGGATTCCAATATGAACTCAATGATGATCCGCAATGCAGATAAGGTCGAAACCTATGGCGCTGAACTTGGGGCTATCTGGAAACCGACGGGGAATTTTGAGCTAAATAGCTCAGTAGGGTTATTAAAAACCAAAATCAAGAAATTCTCCGACAGCAGAATTGATGGCCATGAATTACCACGCGCTCCGGCAGTCACCGCCAATATGGGGGCGAAATATAATCTTATGCCAGGGTTGGAGTTAAGCGGTAATGTGACGCTTTCCGATACCTATTATTCCCAGTACGACAACGATCAACGCGGGAAAATCCCTTCCAGAGTGATTGCCAATATGCAGTTGGCTTACACCTTCAAGCAGGGGCGCGTCAGCGTGTTTGCACAAAACCTGTTTGATTCTGATAAACGCATCATGGTGATGAATAACGACGTTTCTACCGCGGTTATTCAGCGGCCACGCCTGGTGGGTGCCGTCGTCCAACTGGATTTCTAAGGTCATCTATCGCCAATGAAAGGCGCAGCAGGTTTTTGCCTGGGAGGGAAATGTGAACACTAGTTTTAGCGAGTTCAGCGGTGAAGAAGAAGCCGCCAGCGAGTTTGAGCAGCAGGCCTGGTTCGAACACCAGCAACAGCTACATGGGGAAGGCCAACAGGTGTTGGCCTGGCAGTTAACCGGTGCCGTGGATTATGGCCGCTTGGTCAACGTACTGGAACAAGCCCAACGGCAGTGGCCAGGTATGAACGCCCGTTACGTTTATGGTGAGCGCGGGCTGATGCGCAGTGACAATTCATGTTCACCGCCAGCGGTGACCATCCAGACGATCCGCCATCCCCAGGAAGCTATTGATGCCCTGTTAAGTGCCAAAGCGATACCTTTTGACCTGGAGCAGTCTCCGCCGCTGCGCTTTATGCTGTTTTCCGGCGACAGAGACGGCATTCTGGGGATGGTAGTGCATCGTATTCTGTCAGCATCGCTGGATTGGCGAGATATACCGCACAAGGTCAGAGCACTGTATCAGCAGCAAGTTCCTCCGCACTCCTCTGAGCCATTCATTATGGAGCTCTTGCCGCAGCCGGATTGTGCCGCTCGGCAGAGCTCGGTTGAGGTCTTTGCGCAGGCAGTGGCTTCCCCTGTCACACCGGGAACTGATGCGGCGATACGGCAACATATCCTTCAAGCCTTTCGCGAGGCGCTCGCTGTGCCCACTATGGGGGAACATGACGATTTCTTCGATTTCGGCGGGCACTCGCTGATTGCCACACGCATTATTGGCCGCTTGAAGAGCCAGCAGCATCTTGAGATCAATATCAACGATCTCTTCAGCTATCCCAGCGCGGCTCAACTGGCGCGCTATGCCTACATCGCTAATAACGTGGCCGCTTCGCCGGGTAAGCAAGCGGAGAGTTTGGCATTGCTGAGTCCGCAGGCTCCTTTATCGCTGGCGCAACGGTCATTGTGGAAAATCTATCAGGCGCTAGGCTGCGGCGAAGCCTTCAATATTCCCTTTGCGCTGCGCTTTCTCGACCCGATTGATGAAGGGCTGTTCTTCCAGGCTTTCCAGGATATTTTGCTGCGTCATCCGGCTCTGCGCACCCTGTTTGTCGACATTTCCGGCGAGGTTTATCAGCAGATCGTTCCACCGGAGATGCTCTCTCAGTACGAATGGTTCTGGCATTCGCAGTCTCAGGATATACCGCTGGATCAGGCGCTACAGCGCGCAGCCAGCCACCACTTTGAGCTAGATGATGAGTTACCGGTACGCATCACCTTCCTACGGGATGAGGAAAATGGCCAACAGGTGGTTTCGCTACTGTTCCACCATATTGTGCTGGACGAGTGGTCGGTGAATATCCTGATGGATGAATTGGCCCTGGCGATGGCAAGCCGTTCCGCCGGATCGGCACCGGAGTGGCAGCAGACACCCCCGCCGTTCCACGCGTTCGCAATCCAACAGCAACAGGCCGGGGTTAACGATCGACATCTGCGGTTCTGGCTGGAACGTTTGCACCCAGCACCGTCTTCGGCGTCGATTTTCGCCAGCGAAGTGCAACAGGCCGATGCGGCTTCTCACTCTGGCAACTGGGTTGAGTTCAAGCTGGAGCAGGCTGTCTCCACTGGGCTTTATCGTCTGGCGAAACAGCAGGGCGCCTCACTGTTTAACGTGGTATACAGCGGAATTGCTGCGGCGCTCCATCTGCTTGGTGGTGCGAAAGATCTGGTCATTGGCACCTCGGCCTCTGGGCGTAACGACGCGCAATTTTTCGATACCATCGGTTACTTCACCACCGTTGTCGCCCATCGGATCGGTTTTACTGATGACACTACGCTGAACGCGCTGATCGATGACGTGAAACGGCAGATAAATGATTCACTGCCTTTTAGCGACATCCCGATCGATCTGGTCGAAGAGGGGCTGTTTGGCGATCGCGCGTCACACGACAGCCATATGTTTGAGGTCTTCATTCAGCTTCATGCCAAAAATAAGCTTAACGGGGCGTTTAGCTTGGCCGATGGTCAGCAGATCCGCTTTCGCCAGATCGATCCCGAGAAAACGGAATCGGTGCTGGGGTTACAGTTTGAGGTGATGGAAGAGCAAATCGACGGCGAGCCTTCGGTGCGCGTCATGCTGAGCTATCGCACCGATCGCTATTCATGCGAGCAGGTACAGCAGATCGTCCAAACAACACGTCAGGTGTTTGCCGTTATGGCCGATTCCGTTGGTCAACCGGCGCTACGGCTTGATGCATTACGCCATAAAAGGAGTGTGTTATGAAGCAGGAGCCGTTGACCGATATTCAGCGCATCTATCCGGCCAAAACCTTGGTAGAGCTGGTTTACAGTGCCTCACAGCAGGCGCTGTTTGTCAGCTCTCCCGATTGGGAAGATGAGGGGCAATCCCGTGTACTGCGGATAAATCCGCAAACCCTGGCCGTTGAGGAGGAGATATCGTTACAGGTCAAAGGGTTTGGCGTGGCGCTGGACGATCGCCGTGGGCATCTTTATCTCTCACAGGGGTTTAACGGGACCGTCGCCGTAGTGGATATTGCCGCCAATCGGCCGATCGCCACCATTGCGTTGATGCAGGAGATTGCTTTCAAGCAACTGTACCAACGGGAGGGGATTGTCGGCGAGCGTCAGGCTTTTTTATTACGGGAATTGGAGCGCTTTGGCGTGAGCGAAGGCTTCCCATGGAAGCTGCGGGAGCTGGTTTTCGATCCCCGTAGTGAGCGTCTGTTCTTGCCGGGGTTGGGGCTGGGTATCGATAGCGTGCTGTTTGTGGTGGATACCCGCAAGCGTCAGCTAGAGAAGATTATTCACGGTTTCGGCTATAACGTGGTGGGGATCACGCTGGATGAAACGGGGCGCCGCGTCTTCGTATCTAACATGCAGGGCCAGCTGTTTGTGGTGGATCCAGACAGCTTGGCGGTTGTTTCCCAATGGGAGATCGAAGTCGATCAACTGCTTAATATGGTCTATGACCCACAGCAAAACCGGATCTTCGGTGTCGATCAGGGCATTGACCGCAGTGATTGGCGTAACAATCATCTGGAACGTGAATATGTTGCCCGTAGCACGGGTCATCAGGTCTTCGCTCTGAACGCCGACAATGGCGACGTTATTGCACGAATGGCAACGGATGAAGTACCGATCGGCCTGGCATGGGATGGCGAGCGGCAAAGGCTTTACGTCGCCAATCGCAAAGGAATTCGCGTGGATATTGGCGAGGGCACACTAACGGTATTTGATACAGCCCGCTATTGCCTGCTGCAGACCATACCTATGGCTCCGCATCCCAATAGTTTGGCGTTTGGTGAGGATAAGCAGTGCCTGTTTATCACCGTCAAAAATGATGAAACCATGATTAAGGCGGGGCTGCCGGAATGTGTTGCCCGTATGCAATTGCGGTAGTGGCCGCAGGTGAAGGGATAAGGGAGGTGAAGTCAATTGCCAAGGCTCAAGCTGCATGGATTCAATAATCTGACCAAGAGTCTGAGTTTTTGTATCTACGATATTTGTTACGCCGAGACGGTAGCTGAGCGTGACGGCTATATCGCCTATATAGACGAGCAATATAATGCCAACCGTCTGGCCGAGATCCTGGTTGAAACCTGTTCGCTGATTGGGGCCAACGTGCTGAGCGTTGCCCGCCAGGACTATGAGCCTCAAGGTGCCAGCGTGACTATTCTCGCCAGTGAGGAGCCGATAAGTCCAAATGGCGTCAAACCTCTCCAGCCAGAGTCCGTCGTGGCGCATTTGGACAAAAGCCATATCTGCGTTCATACCTACCCGGAAAGTCACCCTGGGTGTGGGGTTTGCACCTTTCGTGCCGATATCGACGTCTCGACCTGCGGGGTGATTTCACCGCTGAAAGCCCTCAACTACCTGATCCAGCAGTTGGAGTCAGATATTGTGACGGTCGATTA
This sequence comes from Serratia sp. 3ACOL1, assembly GCF_003668775.1. Classification (NCBI taxonomy): domain Bacteria; kingdom Pseudomonadati; phylum Pseudomonadota; class Gammaproteobacteria; order Enterobacterales; family Yersiniaceae; genus Serratia; species Serratia sp. 3ACOL1. The sequence continues at coordinate 5,703,479 of NZ_CP033055.1, forward strand.
CCTGATCAGAGGTTTTACCCGGGATGTGCATGGGGTGAAGCATTACATCGATCATGAGATCAATTCGATCCAAAACTTCATTTCGCCAGAGATAAAGTCGCTATACCAGATGGTGGATGTAAACGTTTATCAGGAAAATATCTTCCATACTAAGATGTTGCTAAAAGCGTTCGATTTGCATGACTACCTGTTCAGCACCAGGTTGCACACCCTCAGCGAGGCCCGGCAACTGGAGATCAGCAAGCTGTTGTGTAAAGAGATGCAGGAGATTTACTCTGGACGAAATATGCCGTAGATGGGGTGATGCCTGCTACCGGACAAGCGCAGGCATCAATTTGCTCGGTGCACTGAAGAAATCAGTCATAGCTGATATTAAACAGTACCGCACTCTTCACTTTTCCGGGGGTTGCGCGCCCGGTGGCATAATACTCATAGCCGATATCACACTGGCTGCGGTTATCGACAATAACGGCACAGCCAACGCGCGGGCCGGTGCGTAAATCCAGCGGCTTGTCATTCATCAGAAGCCGGATTTCGACGTTTTCGGCCTCGCCGCTCAGCGTATTGACCAGGTTGCCGGTATCCGGACTGACCGTGGGCCCATTTCCCAGCGTAATATAGGGCGTGTAACCGTTGGTACAATGTACCCCGCCGATATGGATGCTGCCTAGCGAACGGCCATGAGTCATACCGGCTGTGCGTAGGCTCCCCACAGAGACCTGCTGCATCATCCAGTCGTAGTCCTTGTGTTCTTGCCCCTCGACGCTGTCAAAATAACAGGTCGCGAGCTTAATGGAGCCAGTGACGTTCAGTATGCCAGTCGAGGCGGCTGCAACGCTGTTACCGCAGCAAATCAGCACCAGCAGAGACAGTATTCTCTGCGTATTCGTTATCTTCATTCTCCACTCCCGGTTATTGGTAAGTGATCATAAACTCTATTTGGGCATCAGCCCTGCCCGCCCGGATAGGGGTTGAGGTTTGAACATAAGTCGCCTTGACGCCCAGGCTGTAATCGCTGCCGCGGTCTTCAAGGAAGGTAATGTAATTTGCCAGATTGATGCTCTGGTTGAATTTGGCCCATTGGTAGTTGCCGTTTTCCTGCCTGAAACTCAGTTGGACACCTACCCCTGAGGCTGCGTCACCGGCGGTGGTATTCAGTTTCGAGATCCCGCGTTCGGCATCAATAAATCCGTTACGCGGTGTCAGCTTGAGGCTGATAACGTTGGGCTTGAACACGCCGTAAGAGGTTGAACCGTAGAAGGCAGGGCAACCCGACAGAACAATCTGGGTCTCGGCGCTGCCTGCCGTGCTGCCGATACCGTTGAACTCATCAGGATAGTGCTCCCCGAGCGGCAGGTAATAATTGTTGCCAACGTTGCAGGTCGCCGGGATCGCCGTCAGGTTGCCCACTATCCTCGCTTGTTGATAGACAAAACTTTCACCATTGCCGTCGAATGAGGTTTTGAACCTGGGGAGATCGCTACTGCTAATAGTTCCGCTGCCGATGTTGGCGGCGATTTTAATCATTGCAATATTAAAACTGACTGCGGCATCGTCTTGGCCGGTAAAGTTGAAAACGCTTTCGCTGCTGGGTGAAAAGAAAGCAGTAAGCCTACCAGGGAGCTGTAGATGGGAGCCGCTGTTACCATCGGGGGTACCTTGCCACAGGGCTACCCCGACGCCAGAAATATTGGTATTGAACACGGTGGGAAACGTCGCGTCACGGTAACTGGATTGGCCATGGGGGGCGCTGATTACGGTGTTAACCAGATCATAAACCCCCGCACGGCACAGCAGACTGGCACCGTTGCCATTAGTCTGGATACGTTGGGAATAGATGACACTGCCGATGGGAAGGTCCTCTCCCACGGTAACATAGCCGCCGATGGTCAATCGGGTATCAAGCGGAGCTTTGACTGCGGAGGAGCTATCCCAATCACAACCCGCACTTGCTGCGAGCGCATTCTGCGCATACAGGCCGCCGCAGAACATCAGTGATATCGCCGTTGCTGAGGCGAATAGTCTTTTCATGTTGTTTCTCATTGTGTGTGGGCACTTCGTCATTGGCAGACTCCTTGAATCAATTGCCTGCTGTCTACAGAGGTGCCTGGCTGCAGCGAATAATGGATGCTGCAATGCTCTGCCTGGCTATCCCCCCATCTCACCTGCAACACGCCTTTCAGGTCGAGATCGCGCGCCACCACCAGGCTGGCCTGGCCGACAACCCCCACGGCGTTGTTCTGTGCATCATAGACGTTGGCAGCGAAGGGCAGTGGGCTACCGTCCGGTCGCTTGGCTCTGATGTAGGTCACCTTGCCGCGTTTGGTTTCATAATCAAGCAGGGCCAATGCCCCGGCGCGGGGGGCGGTGGTATTGCGGGTAGACAGCAACTCCACGTCCTGTGAACTGCCCTTGGGATCGATATCGACCTGATTGAGATAGTAGGGCCGCAGGTAAGGGACGATGGCATAGCCAAAACGGTCGATCTGAACGCCGGGAGCGCCGGTGACGAGAGCGCCTTCAGCACCAGGTGCCCGTACCAGACCGCCTGTTTCGCCAAGTGATTGCCCTAAAGTGATACCGCCACGGTGGGCTACCAGAGCACCATCCATGCTTGCTGAAACCTGCCGGTTTCCCTGCCCATAACTATAATTTGCGCCCATATGGGCAAAGGATGAGCGGTAGCCAACGCCACCGTTGAAAAAGTTGCTATTGCCTTCAGTATTACGACTGGTGCTGACGACATAGTTAAACTGATTCTGTTCACCCGCATTGCCCGACAGGCCAATCAGGCCAGTGCTCCCCTTGTCGTCGGTAGTGCCGGTAGCATTGAGCGTTGGCGCATGGAGGTTCGAGCCTAGCGGTAACGAGAGCGTCAACGCGTATTGGGTTTCCCGCCGATCCGCCGTTGTCTCTTCTGTATTTCCTGTGAGTTGCCCGCTTAGCGTTCGGTTAACCGAAAGGGTATAGCTGAGATTGCGCCAGAAGTTGCTATAGCCTAGCTGCAGGCTCTGTTGTGAACTGCTCTGGTTCCAGTAAGAGGTATAATTGCCGGTGGCATACAGGCTTCCCCAGCCTTCTCCCAGTTGCTGGTTGACCGAAAGCGTAAACAGGCTGCGTTGACGGCCATAGGCATCGATATTTCCATTACGCAGTGCCAGATCGCGCAGCTGCACAGCGTCATTTAAGCTCAGGAAACCGTCGGTTGAGTAACGATAAGCGGCTACTGAGAAGCTGGTTTGTGTTTCTGGATACATCTGGCTGAAGCCGATACGATAGCTTTGTCCTGAACGCGGATGCTGGCCGGGCAACCGGGTTTTCGCTTGTGTAACATCCAATGAAAGTGCGCCGATAAACGTGTTCATGGCACCACCCAATAAGGCCGAAAGGTACCCTTTGCTGGCGGTAGCGCCGGTGTAGCCGGTGATGAAATTACTCAGGCCCAACTGGTAGGTCAGGCTGCCAAACTCAGGCTTGTTTGCCAACCCATCACTATTCACTTTACCCGCAGCCACTTCGTAGCGGCTTATTCCTGGCCGCAACATTTGAGTCACTGAAGCATAAGGAACCGTGAAGGTTCTGACTTGGCCATTGGCCTCTTCTACTTGTACGGTCAATTCCCCTCCATAGCTGGTGGGGTAGAGATCGTTAATCTCGAAAGGCCCCGGAGATACCGTCGTGGTATAGAGCGTGTAACCATTCTGAGTAATGATCACTCTGGCGTTGGTATTGGCTATGCCACGAACTACGGGGGCGTAGCCACGTAGAGCGTCAGGTAGCATGCGGTCATCAGAATAAAGTCTGACCCCTCGGAAACGTATGCCGTCAAACAGTTCGCCACTGGTAAAGGCGTCACCCAGGATCAATTGAGATTGCAGCGCGGTAACATCGCGGCTGATATAGGAAGATGTGCTTGTGTAATCCCCGCCACTCTCTCCCGAGGACCAATTGATGCTGCCGTTATTTCGCACGCGCCAAGGGCCGAAATTCAGACCGTTACGCAGCCCGAGATAGCCGTAGGTGTTGCTGTTTTCCCGCTGTCTTGACTGATAAACGTTGGCGTTGTAGTTCACTATCAAGGCGGTTAAGCCATCCTCCCACAGCTCGGGATTGACATAGCCACGCGGTATCCTGTTGAGCAACAACTGCGGTATCGTCAACGTCAGCTTTTGCTCGCCGACATCAAAACTGACGGTCGTCCCGGGCAGGAGTTCACTGAGTGAACCGCAATAGCCCTCTTGCACTAATGGCGCCAATTGCACGGCAGGGATCTGAGCCAACAGTTTCTCTGCGCTCAAATTGAGCAACGAAAAGAAACTGCCCGGATAGCAGGGAAGGGTTTGCAGGTTATTGCCCGGCTGGGCCTTAAACTGGATTTTTTCATTGCCGATCCGTTGGCCGTTAAGCTCGATCGCCACGGTGTAGATGCCAGGAACAACGACGTTACTGCGGCTGAATTGGGCCGGATCAAATGTTCCTACCTTACCGCCAGGGAAAAAACTGGGGTCGAATGTCACTTCTTCCGGCGTGTCTGCCGCATAGCTGGAAGTGGCCGAAACCATGGCACATGAAAGAAACCACTTCAGCACGGTTTTTATTGTCGGTTTACACCTAGTCATAGCGTCCTTGATGACTCAGATAAGCCAATACTCTGAAAAAGGGTTATGTCAGCGGCCTAACGGGTATGTTTTTTCAATAAAAGCCCCGTAGTCATTAATCGCCTTGGTGATTACGCTATTTGGCGGCACCGCAATGACCTTGTTATCGCGTTTTAGTTGAAAGGTTTGCTCAGAGAAGGGGGCGATCATGCCGCCATCTGTGCCGGCTACCGAGGCGATGCCATAACCAGATAACTGCACGGAGGCATAGCTGATATGGTATGGCGTGGGGTTTTTAGCGAGCAGTTTTTCCCCTTGCCGTTGCCAGCTCACCTTATCCAGGGTTTCCAGTGACAGCCCTGGCAACGTTGAGGGGCGGTAAAATACCTTCAGGCGGTTGCGATAGGCGATGGAGAGGTAATTCTGATCCCCTTTCGACTGGGGAGGGACTTCAAGCACGTTGATCCAATATAGCGTCTCGCGGTCGGTGGCGTGACTTACCAAAGGCGTTGAGGTAATACGCAAGGTTTGCGCCTTGGCGGGTTCAACTCGTGAAACCGGTGGCATGATCATAAAAGGAACATCGCTGTCTTCAGGAGCTGAATTCGCATCGCCGGCATCTATCCAAGATTGAACCAATAGCGGGAAACGGCTTTTATTTTCCAGTTTCAGCGTGACTTCTTTGGCATCACTTGGGTAGATCACGCGCGTACCCGATATGACGATACCAGCATGTAAAGAGGTGGAAAAAAATCCGCTCAACAGCAGCGATAGCAGTAGCCAATATTTTTTAATCAAGCACATAACAATCTCGTCAGTAAAGACGTGGCAAATATGGCCCTGTGGTAACAGGGCCATAACCTATTCAATCAGGTTTTATTGATAAACGATGCTGTATTTAACCGTAGAGGCAACTTGGCCCGGGCCCGCCGCGCCACCAACAGCAACATACTGGCCAAAGTAGGTATATTCGGCAGTTTGATTGGCGATGGTTTTTGGCGCATGGTTGTTATTGCCGGAAACCAGGTTGATCGGGCTGTTGGTTTCGCCATTCAGGATTTGTACCTGAACATTTGTCGCTGGATTGGTGGCTGAAGTATTTTTCAACCAACCAGTCGCATTATCGATAGCCGGGCTAGTTGGTTCAAAATACACTGAAGCAATCTTACCGTTGGTGCAGTTTAAATCAGTAGGGCCACCCAGTTTGATGGTAAATGGTGCAGGCTTGGCCGTGGCACCGGCAAAGCTTAACTCACTGGCGCTGACCGTCTCTAAAGGCACGTTCAGATCAACAGCACCATTTGGCGTCTGATCGTTGATCAGGCAGGTTGCGTCAGTGACTTCACCGGTGAAATTGATATTACCACCCGCTACGGTGATAGCGGCGGAAGCCGGAAGCGCAGCGAAGCCGCCGATAGCCAGTGAGAGAGCCATTACTAATGTGGTTTTTTTCATTGCATATGTTCCTTGTTAATTATCCTTAAAATACTCTGAGCGTTACATGGAGTAACATCAGAGCCGTCATTTCACTATGGCAGTGAAAATACTGTTCCCTTTTATGGCGGTAATAAACAATCAAATCATATTTTTTTTATATATAGTGGAGTCACATGGGCTCCACGTAAGGTATATCCTTTTCCTCTCGAACTTTTAATAAAGTCATCGGCGATACCAATTTTACTTAGCCTTGCTTTAAGTTCGGAAATAACTTGGGTCAATCTTGTGGTTGAGGAGGAGAGGTTATAATTCTCCCAAACCTGCACCAGTAACTCCTGGTTGGAAACATAGCCACAGCTGGCGTGTGCCAATAGATAAGTCAGCAACCGCAGCATCGTTTCACGCAGTCTTAGATAGTTGGTAAATCGTTCCTCACCCTGATGGGGGTACTCTATCGTATTATAGAGTTTGATTACCGAACTCGATTTGATATCTACCTGATACTCATCATTGATAATATAGCCAAAAAGCAATAATCCGCTCTCACTCGTCTTGGTGATGGGGGCTGCTACATATTTAATTTGAATCGTATCATCCATTATCAACTCCGCCGCATCCGCTGCTAAAACTGTCTGGCTCTGACTTCATCAATCGGAACTGTCATTCCCATACATTGGCTTTATATATTATTGCCTGAAGAGTTAATGTCAATTCATAAAAATAAAAAAATAACCGAAATAAAAAGAGTTTAAATCTTGTTGTTGGCGTTTTTTTGATATTTTCGTTTGTTTTTGTCGATTATTTGGCTGGATTTTGATATTTAATATCATTACTGTAGGGAATTTAATGCATAAGCATAATATGCTGTTTTGGGAGCGTTATAGTCTTTGTTTTTTGTTTTTTCTTTTAAAAATCGCGTGAGTGAAGTTAAGGTTGAAATAGTCTGCGATCTGACATGTTTTCTATTCGGAGGAATCTTAATGACTTTTTATCTTATATTTTATTTTCGTCGTTCGCAAGTAGGATAAATCGCAATAATAACAGGTGTGTATAGATATTAAACATATCTGTGTTTTTTTATTTATGATTTTGGTGTTGGTGGGGCTCGCATCCCTTGTGCGGATGAAAAGCAGGCCGAATAGAGGAATTCGGCCTGGTGACATCGGAGAGGTCTTAGAACAGCACTGAGTAGTTCAAACCAAAGGTACGGCCACGGCCTTTATAGCTGTATAACTCCGGCGCGCCGTAGGTTGGGCTATACAGGATTGGCGCCCGTTGGCCCCACACGGTGGTGTAGTCTTTGTCCAACAGGTTCTCTACGCTGAAGCTGACCTTGCCCACCGGCAGGGCATAGCTGCTGAGGACGTCAATGGTGTTATAGCCGTCGAGCTTGCGGCCCTGGCTGTCGGAAACGTCGAAGGTCTGCTGCGACTGCACGCGAACCGTCCAGTCACCCGGTGCCCAGTTAACGTAGGCGGTGGCTTTCGACGGGCTGGCGGTGTCGACGGTCAACTTTTCCCATTTGCCATCGGTCTTGGTTTCCGACTTGATCAGGTTGAAGGTGGCACCGGTGCTCCATTCGCTGTCGTCGAAGAAGTAGTCCACCGCGCCTTCCATCCCGTAAATCCGACGCTTATCAGTGTTCATGCTGATGGTCATATCGGTCTTGTTGATGGTGATGGTCTTGTCTGACAGGGAATAGTAGGCCGCAAGCTGGGTACGCAGGTTGTCGCCATTGTAGCGCCAGCCCAGCTCGTAGGAGTCAACCTTGATGCCGTCCAGCTTGGAGTCATTGACGTTGACGCTTTTTTGCAGCTGATAGTGGCCGTTCACCAGCTTATAGGTGCCGGAGCCGTAATATTTGGCCAGATCCGGGATCTCAAACCCTTGTGAGAAGTTGAACCAGGTCTGTTGGCGTTCTGTCAGATGGGCCAGCAAACCGGCATTGAACAGCGCGTTGTTGTAGTCGGTTTTACCACCCGGCACGGCATCGGCAGAGGTCGCCAGACCGTTGGCGATCCCTTGTTGCTGTGCGTAGCCAACGAAATCATCCACCTTGTTCTCGGTGTACTGGTAGCGCACGCCGCCGCTCAGGGTAAACATCGGATCGATGTCGTAGCTGGCCTGCATGAACGGTGCCAGGTTGGTGGTGGTATAGCTCGGGTAGCGGCCGACGTTGTAGGCATTTTGCAGCGTCATCCCGCCAGACTGCTGGGCCAGTGCCAGATTGAAGAACTGCTGGTTGGCATTGAAGCTTTCATGATCGGCATCGAAGCCGTAGGTCAGCGTCAGGCTGTCGATCGGTTTGCTGTTCAGGGTCAGCTTACCGCCGTAGAAATCGGTTTTCTGTTGTGAGGCGCCGATGCTAGTTACCTTGCCGCCGCTCAGGGTTGGGAACGGATAGAAAGTCAGCGATTCATCACGATAATAAACCTGTGCCACCAGATCCTGGCCCCAGAAATCGGTGTTGGAGTATTGCAGGTTGATCAAATGGCGTTCGGTGCCTGGAATGCGATCCGAATCCAGATTACCGCTGTTGTAGGCCTGCCCGTTACCGGTCACCGCCGAGAAGTTTTGCCCCAGATACAGGCCGTGCTTACCGTCTGACTCGCTGTTGAAATATTGCGTGGTCAGTTGCAGCTGCTGGTGATCGTCGATGTTGATGGTGCCGGTGCCCATCAGGTCGATACGATCGGAATATTGCAGGCCGGTTTGGGTGTTGTCGATCAGCACCTCGTCGCCTTTGCCGTCATACCAGCCGCCGTAACGCTGATAGGAAACCGACAGGCGCCCGGAGGCTTTATCGGTGCCGCCGCTGACCGCTGCCGACACGTTTTCGTCGTGATCGCTGCTGCTGTTAAAGCCGGTTTTACCGCCAAGCTGCAGCTCAACCTGTTTTTCCTCCTGGCCCTTCTTGGTCACGATGTTGACCAGGCCACCGGTGCTGCCGCCGCCGTACAGCGAGGTAGCCCCGGAAATCACCTCAATATGGGCGATGTTGAACGGATCGATCGAATCTAGCTGGCGGCTGTCGCTGCGCGATGAGTTCAAGCGTACGCCGTCGATCATCACCATCATTGAGCGGCCACGCAGGTTCATGCCGTAGTTGGTACGGCCTTGGCTGCTGACGTCCATGCCCGGGATCAGCTGCGACAGCACATCCTTGATCTCTTTACCGCCCTGCACCTGCTGCTCAATTTCCTGGCCTTCGATCACCCAGGTGGTCTGGGCCATTTCCGCTACGCTGCGATGAGAGCGGCTGGCGGAAACCACCAGTTGGTCATCATTTTTTTGTTCTTCTGCCCAGGCCGTTGGTGCGAGCATTGCTAACAGGCAAGGGTTTAGTACCCAGAGGTGTCTGCGTTTCATTATTGTTCAAACGTTTCCATGGTTAGTTAAAGTTAAAGATGGCGTCGTGTGCAGCTTGGGCGGTTACCGCTGCCTGCTGGCTACGCCATTGGATCACCGCCGGGGTGGACGTTAAGTCGAACTGGTCGCGTCCTAATGCCCGGTTGAGAATACGGGCCGAACGCCAAGCCATCAGGCTGAGCTGGGGTTCGGCAATGCCATGACTGTGCATGCCGGCATTGACGGCAAACAGACAGTTTTCGCTCGGACCCTGCCATTCCAGGGTGAAGTCAGGGGTAATGCGATACTCATCGTTCGCCGTAGTCAGCAGGCGATTGGCCAATGGTGCGAGAAACGCCGGGCGGTCTTGCTGATAGCCGGTGGCGAAGATCACCACGTCGCAGTCGAAGGTTTCCTTGCCCTGATCGAGGTGGTGATGGGTGACCAGTTGATAGCCATTGCCGGATGCGTGCATCGCGGCCAATGAGCGGCTAGGCAGCAGGTGGGCCCAAGGCTTTTCGCGTAATACTTCAAAGCGGTGATACATCGCCTGGTAAATCGCCAGCAGCGATCCGCTGGTGATGCCGTCCGACGTCATTTTCTGCTCGGTGAGCATGCGCTGTTTGGCGCTGTCGCTCAGAGTGTAGAAGCTTTCTACGTATTCCGGCGTGAAGTACTCATTGGCGAAGGCGGCTTCGTCCAGCGCGTTGTAATTGTTGCGGCGCGAGATCCAGTTCAACTGCTTGGGCTGGCCCCACTCGGCGCGGAAAATATTCAAAAACAGATCGGCACCGCTTTGGCCGCCGCCGATTACGGTGACGCGCTTGCCGGTAAGGTCCGGGTTACGCAGGCTCATTTCGCTGGCATGGAAGCAGCGATCGTTTTGTTCGCTGACGCAGTCCGGCAGCTTGGGGCGTTTGCCTATCCCTAAGCAGATATGGCGCGCACGGTAGACATCACGCTGGGTGGTGACAACAAATTGGCGTTGCTGGTCGTCAAAATCCACGCTGCGGATGTCTTGGCTGAACTCAAGCGTATCCAGCCCGTTAGCCGCCCAGTCGAGATAGTCGGCGAACTCTTCGCGGGAGACCGTGCGCTGCTCGGTGGTCAGGAAACGGTAGAACTTCTTCCTTTTCACCAGGTAGTTGAGAAAGCTGTACGGGTTGGTCGGCGAAACCGCGCTGACCAGATCCTTGAGGAAACTGGTCTGCATATGGCAGTCCGGCACCATCATGCCCGGGTGCCAGGAGAAGTGCGGTTTGCGTTCGAAAAACTTGCTGTTAAAGCCGGTAACCTCACTGCCAAGTGCGGCAATGCTCAGATTGAATGGGCCGACGCCGATGCCGATGAAATCCAGAGGCTGATTCATTGGGCAAACTCCTTGGAGACCAAATAAAGAGGGTTATCCAGATCTTGCAGGTAGTTCGGCAACATGCGGCTGCCGCCATCCTGCTCTGAATAGGTGAGTTTCACCGGGTTGAGTACCACGCGAATAATCTGTGGCTTGAAAAGGTCGAACAGGGCAAAGCGGTCGGCCAACTGCGGATGCTGCGCCATATAGCGCTCCAGCATCTGTGCCAGCACTTGATAGAAACGCGGTTCGCTTATGCCGCAGCCGCTCATCAGCGGCGAAATGAAACGCAGCACGGTGACGAAATGCCCGGTTTGCAGGTCATGGATCAGATAGTCGGCAGGCAGGCGCACCGTTACGTCTTTTACCACCTGTGGCAGTGACGCGGCCTGTGGGAAGTCCTGATCCACCAGGCGCATATCGCCCTGGAAATCTTTTAGCAGCACCCGTTGCGGCACATGGTCTTTCATCACCAGCGTGATGTTCTGGCCATGGGCGATCAGTGCCACCCCGTAGCAGCACATCAGGTGGTACATCGGTAGCACCACCGCCTGGAACATCTGCGCCAGCCACGCCTCTGCGCTCAGGCCGGAACGGGCGATGTAGGCGGCGATCAGCGGTTCACCCTGATTGTCGGTTTCCATCAGCGTTGCCATCAGGATCGCCTGCTCGTCCGGTTGCATATAACAGGACGGGTTTTCACGCCAGATCACCCCGAGCATTTCCTGATAACGGTAGGGAGCCTTGGGCAGCGCGCCGTAGGTTGGATGGGCCAGGTAGCCCGCCGCCGGTTCACCCAGGATCTGGGCGCCGCTGGCCTGCAAAGTGCTGTCGCTGGCGAAAATCTGCTGTAACCAGCGTGAAGCCGCAGGCCCGGCGCTGATGTACTTGCCCGGAATGCCGCGATAGCAGGAGGTGTTGTAAATGGTCAACGGCAGCTTGATATCGAAGGGCACCCGGCGGCTGGTATTGGTCAACGTGCGCAGGGACTGCTGAGCCAGATAGCGATCGCCAAACTCGCCCAGCTCAACCAGTTCACCGCTGGCCAGTTGTGGCAGGAAATGCAGCGCAATTTTTTGCTGCCATTGCCATGGGTGCAAAGGCACCGGCAGCCAGTCGTTGTCCAACTTCAGGTCGTGCCAACGGCGGTCAAAGCGTTGGCGTTCCCCGCTGTCCATCGCGCTGTTGAGCAAGTTTTCTAGCGGGAAGTCCTCGTCAATGCACCAGACAAAGCTGCTGCGTTTAGCTGCCACCCAGTGCAGCTGGAACTGGCCCTGATATTCTGGCGCATACTGTTGCAGTGCAGTCAGCCCCCAGCCACGGCGCCCCTTGTTGAAGACGAACTTCGGGTGGCCTGCCAACAGGCATTGCAGCGCGTCGGCATCCAGCGCAATCAGATCGTTGGCGCTCATCCCGTGGCGAGCGGTGAGTAACTGCATGTCACCGCGTAGGGTGGCGTACAGATCTTCCAAATGTTCGGCGATCTGTGCGTCGTCCATCTTCAGCACCTGCGCCAGATGCCGCAGCGTTTGATCGGCGGCCAGCGGCAGGCGATCGCAGCTCAGGCTGTTGGCATCGATGTGCAACCAACCCCAGATCCCGCGTTTGGCGTTAAAGCTGTAAGTCGCGTCACCGAGGGCTATTTGCCATTGGCCGCCGTGTTCCTCGGCCTGCAAGGTGCGCTCGTACTCCAGTTCCGCCAGGATTTTGGCGATCATCTGCAGGTTAACGCGTTGCCAATCAGCGTAATCGTGGCGGCTCATACCTGTCCCTCGCGGAAGAAGTCATCACGCTGGTTCATGATCAGCCGTGAGCGTTTATGGGGGAAATCAAACTCTTTCAGCGTTTGGTAGCTAGCGGTGGGGAGATGGCGGAACAGCCGCTGATTATCTGCACGCGGCTCGGCCACGACGCGAGTGGTGCGGGGGTCATCCAGGTATAAATAGTGGGTCAGGCCACGTAGCCAACTGCGGATGTACTGCGCACCACGCCAGTCCTCTTCGCCGACCAGCATGTGCAGGCCACGATCGAACGGCTGCCAGCGATAGTGGCGGCCAATGCGATCTTCGGGCGCCCAGTAAACTTCGAAATAGCCAAACGGCTGGTCGTCAAAGCAGCCCAGCAGCGGGTAGCAATAGCTGGAATCAAGCTGGCGCTGTAAATAGGCGGCCTGAACCTCGAGCGGACCACTCATTTCCCAGAAGGCGTCAACGCGGGGGGAATTCATCCAACGGGTGAACTGCTCGGCGTCGCGCTCGACTTCAGGTAAACGGAAACTCAAGCTACGTTTGATTTGCGGATCGTAGCGGCGATACACCTCACCGCTGGGCCGGGCAGGGCGCTGCGGGAACCACAGTTCGCGCTCGGCATCGTATTGCATCTGGCCGCCAGCGCTATGGCGTTCGGCAATCAGCCACAGCGGCAACTGATAGAAGGTTTCACGGGCTAGGTAATCACCGCTGGCTTGGGCGAACAGTGCCAGAGCCTGTGGCTCCTCACGCCATTCGGCATAGGGAAGAGCAATGCCGCTCAGCTGTGGAGCTGCGATCAGCAACTGATCCAATGCCTGGATCAACCAGCCTGCTGGCAGTGAGCCTGGATAATGCAACTCAGCGCTGCCGTCCAATCCCAGGCTAAGGGACAGGTTTTTCCCCAGCAGTTCGCAACGGAATCCGCTGGTGGCGTGAACAATCTTGGCAACGGGCATCATTGAGCGGCCTCCACGCGCAGCGGATTGGTGAAATCAAAGTAGATCACCGCCGGATCGACAATGGTGTTCTCATTGTGATCGTGCAGATAGCAGAAGAAGTTGCCCTTGCAGTTCCAATGTTGGCTGTCGAGCACATAGTCCAGGCAACGGGTATTTTTCGCCGTGTTACGCAGCGTGGTTAATGCATCCCGTACTCGTCTCATCAGGCTCTCTTCACTGTCGAACCCTGCTGCCGCCATTGCGGCGGTCACGGCCAACGTAGAATTCACCAGCAAGTAGTAGGGGAAGTAGCGCAACAGCTGCTGCTCGCTAAAGCGATTCTCCGCTTCGGCTTCGCCGATTTCATCCAACCAAGGCGTGGCATCGCGGGTAAAGCCGCTGCCCTGGCAATCGCGGTACAGCATGCCCACCGGCAAGTCCTGCTGCATTTCCACCAGAATGTTTTGCTGATGGGCCAGCAACACCAGGCCGTAGTCGGCTTCGGCGCTGAACAGGGGTAGCAGCACCTGCTGGCAGTAAGCGTCCAGCCAGCAATGGGCTGCTTGTTGCAACGGCAAGTTCAGGCGGGCAGCCAGGCGACGAACTGCCGCGGCTAACAGGCTATCACCACCGTCTGGCGCGGCCTGTGTCAGGGTAACCAACACGTTGGTTTGGTTCTGCGCCTGACCGAACAGCAGGTTATCGCGCAGCGCCATCAGGCTTTCTTCCTGGATTCTGCCGTCTGCGGAACGTAATCCGGCCCAACCATCTTCCTGCATCACGCGCATCGTTGGGTAACGAGCTTGCAGTTCCTGCCAGCGGGAGGTCTGTGCCAGTCGAGCCAGACGCATACCGCGCTTCACTTCTTTGACCGACAGGGTACGCACCGAGTTGGTTAGCCGTACGCTGAGGGAGAACTTGATCATGTCGCGGCTGCCCGCGTGATACAGCGAACGTGAAGAGCTGGTTGGCAGCCAACGTTCACCGGCCTCACCCAGATCGCACAGCTTGTGCTGCTCGACCAATTCGCGGCACCAGCTTTGTGCCAGCAGATAATCGGCCTGCCATGGATGCATCGGCAGCAGCCAGACGTCATCGGTAAAATGGCCTAGCAGCTGCGGCGCGCTTTCTGCGGTAAAGCGTTGCAGGCGCTGCTGTAACGTCAGGTCCAGGCTGTCGCCACACAGGTTGCGCTTATCTACTGCAAACCAGCGCAGGGGGAAGCTGCCAGCAAAATCTGGCAGGTAGCGCTGTGCCTGCTGCTGATCGAAGGGCTCATGGGATTTCGGAGCCGGGTGGAAGGCATGGCCAGCTAATAACCCTTGTTCCGCCTGGGCAAAATTCAGCGGCTGGTCACGTAGCTTTGGCCAGTCCAGCCGGATGGCGATCGCCTGTTGGGTATTGTCATGACTTTCCAGCACTCGCTGGCGAAAGCGTGCCAAAACCTCCTCACTCAGTTGGCCTTTTATCGCCGGTTTGGCCAGCAACAACGTAACCAACCGCTCAAAACTTAGCGCTTCACCGTTGCCATTCAGGCAGGCGGGGAACTGATATTGATGATGTTGGGTTGGCGAGATATGCCGTAATGGAATGCGAATGAACTGGCTATCCGAAAGTGGGAGATGTAGCTGAGGTTGTTGGCTATGGGTTGCCGGCACGATGTGCCAGTCCCGGGTTTCACGCATTAGCGCGTTGAGGAAACATTGCGCAGCCACATCGGTTGCTGCGCTTGCTAACTGGATGGTCATGACCCTTGTCACTCTGGAGCGATTGAGAATGATTCTTATATCAATAGTTCTTATTATTATCAATCACTGCATGATACAATTTTTTGATTAATCACACACAAAAACATCATTTTTTTAACGGTTATTTTACTTAATGCGCTTATTTCCGGGTTCAAAAATCGTTGCAATTGGTAATGATTCTCCTTCAAACTGGCCGCTGGCATTTTGTGCCGGGCTATTGGGCATTGGGCAAAATGGTTTGCTGGTCGCATTACCCGTGTTGGTCAGCCTGACCCAGCTCTCGCTGTCGGTTTGGGCAGGATTGCTAACGCTGGGATCGATGCTGTTTCTGGTCGGCTCTCCCTGGTGGGGGCGGCAGGCAGAAATTCGCGGCTGTAAATACGTGGTGGTTATGGCCCTGGCGGGTTACCTGCTCAGCTTTGCGTTATTGGCGTTGGCCGTGTGGGGGCTGGCTGCTGGCTGGCTGCCTGAAATGGCTGGGTTGGGTGGCTTGATCGTGGCGCGCATTATCTACGGCTTGACAGTATCGGGCATGGTGCCAGCCAGCCAGACTTGGGCGCTGCAACGCGCTGGGTATGAACAACGTATGGCGGCGTTGGCCACTATCAGTTCCGGCCTCAGTTGTGGCCGGTTGCTTGGTCCGCTGTGTGCGGCCCTGGCGCTGTCTCTGCACCCGATGGCTCCGCTGTGGTTGATGGCGATTGCGCCGCTGATCGCGTTACTGGTGATCTGTCGCCAGCATAACGATCCGCCACTGCCAGCCGTGGCGCATCAGCAAAACCGCCTGCGGCTGACGATGATGCCCTATTTATTGTGTGCGTTGCTGCTGGCGGGCTGTGTCAGCCTGATGCAGTTGGGCTTGGCTCCGCATTTGCAGCAACTGTTTAGCCATTCGGCGACGACCGTTAGCCACCATGTGGCGGTATTGCTCAGCGTGGCAGCGGGTTGCACGCTGTTGGCACAGTTTTTGGTGGTGCGACCGCAGCGTCTTACTCCGCCGCAGCTACTGATGGTTGCCGCTTGGTTGATGATCGCTGGCTTGGGGTTGATGTGTACCGCTCCGCTGGCGCTGTTTTATCTCGGCTGTGCGCTGGCTTCGTTTGGAGCCGCGATGGCGACGCCGGGCTATCAACTGATGCTGAACGATAGGTTATCTACCGGCAAAGGGGCGGGAGCTATCGCCACCAGCCATACGCTGGGCTACGGCGCGAGCGCGCTGATGGTTCCGGTGGTGAGTAAATTTTACGGTGAGTCGCAGTTGGTTGCGGCGGCACTGGTAGCCGCCGTCCTGTTGGGCGGCATTAGCAGCTGGCTCTGGTGCCAGCATCGAATGGCAGACATTGCGCGGGAGAGTCAGTGATATGTCCGCAAGCTATCGCATCTTTGATCTTACCTTGAAGCACAAGGAAAATGTTTCCCCCTCGCTGCTGCGCTGCGTGTTTACCGGCCCAGAGGTACAGCGCATGAAGCTGGAAGCCCCGGATCAACGGATCAAGCTGTTGTTCCCGGTAGCGGAAGGGCAGAACCCGCAGTTGGCGAATAGCGACGATTGGTACCGTAACTACATGGCGATACCGAAGGAGCAACGGCCCGTGATGCGTACCTACACGTTGCGGGCACTGCGCGCTGCTGAGAATGAAATGGATGTGGAGTTTGTGCTCCATGGCATTAATGGCCCGGCCTCTGCCTGGGCAACGCATACCGTTGCGGGAGATAAACTCCAGGCTGTAGCGCCGAATGCCGATTTTGCAGAGGACAGCGGCGGCTATGAGTGGGCCCCTCCGGTGCAAACCCGGCAGGCGCTGCTGATCGCCGATGAAACGGCACTGCCAGCGGCGATGGGTATCCTCGAGCAGTTGGCGCAGCAGGTAAACCCGCCGCGTGTTCAGGCTTTCTTCGAAGTACCGGTAGCGGGGGACTGCCTCGATATGGCGCACTTTCCGTTTGCCGAGGTTTACTGGTTGCCACGTGACGTTGGGCATCAGCAATTGCATGGCACGCTGCTGGTGGAGGCGGTGCGCCAGAGGGTTAACATCCCGACCTCGGCACGTGCTGAAGCGCAGTCTCTGGCTGAAAACAGCCTCGGCGGGGATTTGCTGTGGGAGCGTGCTGAAGGGGCTAAGACCTTTTACGCCTGGGTGGCTGCTGAGTCTTCGGTGGTTAAAACGTTGCGCCGTTACCTGATTGGCGAACGCGATCTGGACCGTTCCACGGTGAACTTTATGGCGTACTGGTGCTAAGTTTCTGAGCTTACTAAATTGCTGTGTCTAATAGCGCTACAGGTGGAAGTCATGCAGATCACCGACACGCCGTGAACCCGTCCCTGGGGGCTCGAATCGCGCATCCATGCGCTCAACGGTCGGTTAACCTGCATGACTCCCACCTGCTTCAGGCTTAATGTGTCGCGGTTTAAACACCGTTATCTTATAGCCTATGCCATCAAAGCGGGATCTCTGTGTCCTCACCATTCTCCAATTTAGCCAGCCAGTAATCAGCTTCTTCAATTGTCAGAAAGTTACCTTCGGTTTGGTAGGTTTCCCGTGCTTGTAACAGATCCAAATGCAAGCGTTGTCTGGGGTCATCATCAACTTTGATCGGGGTTATCACCGCCATAAGTCGTCCTAAGTCGTGAGAGGCAAATTCATTCCCTACAATAAATCGCTCAAACAGTTGTTGTCTAGTTTTTGAACATGCATGGTCGTTCAAATTTCAACGCTGGCAGCCGCTTTGGCTGCTGTGCTATGTTCCGCTGAAACAAAAGTTACAGCGGGAGTAGCGATGAAACAGATTGATGAACGCCTGCGCAGCGAATACCCGCAATTGGCCCCTCAAGAGCAGCGGGTGGCCGACTTTATCTTCGATCACTTTGACGACCTGATTAGCTATAACAGCACCGAGTTGGCGCGTCTGAGTGGGGTGTCCAAGGCCACGGTCAGCCGTTTGTTCAAACGCCTGGGTTATGCCAGCTATCGCGCAATGCGTGACGAGTTGCGCACCCTACGCCAAAGCGGTATGCCATTGACCGACAGCCGTGACGCGGTGCAGGGCAACACCTTACTAGCCCGCCATTACCAGCAGGAAATGGCCAATCTGACCCACTGGGTGCAGCAGATTGATGCGGCACAGTTTGGCGCGGTGATCGCGGCCATGGGGCAATCCCGGCGGCTGCTGCTGTTGGGAATGCGCAACAGTTATCCCGTCGCGATGCATTTGCGCCAGCAACTGATGCAGGTACGTGAGCAGGTTTTGTTAATACCGCAGCCGGGCCAAACCTTGGCCGAAGATCTGGTGGATCTGGGGCCACAGGACATGGTGGTGGTAGTGGCGTTTCGCCGCCGTCCACGTCTGGTGCGAGAGATATTGCAACAGTTGCAGATCAAGCAGGTGCCAACGTTATTGATCTGCGAACCGCAGGCCCAGGCGTTGATCCCGTTGGCTAGCTGGCATTTGATGACGCCGCTCGATAGCGTCTCGGCGTTTGACAGCTACTCCAGCGCCATGAGCCTGGCGAGCCTGCTGAGCAATGCGTTGCTGCATGACAGGTTGTCGCAAGGGCGGCAACGTATTCATCAGGTCGCCAATTTGTTCAGCGATCTGGAGGAGTTGGAGCAGCGCTGAAGCATGGGTTATCTGAGCGGGCGCAGTATACGGCGCCCCTACATGATTCTTTAGCAGCTGCATGCTGCGCCCGATTGATTCATTAGTTGCAGGTAAATAATTTAAGAATCTTTTGTTTCATACTTTCTCGCTTGGCGATAATCTAGCAATAACAAAAAACCGGCCGGTCGCTGACGTAGCAATCTCCAGGCTAAGTTATTAAGTTGACAAGGAATGAACATGCTAGCTATCAACCAATTCGATCAAATCAATCCTCCGCACCGCCTACTGATGGGCCCAGGGCCGATCAATGCCGATCCGCGCGTGCTGCGTGCCATGTCCAGCCAGTTGATTGGCCAATACGATCCGGCCATGACCGGCTATATGAATCAGGTGATGGAGCTGTATCGCGCTCTGTTCCGCACGCAGAACCGCTGGACAATGCTGATAGACGGGACTTCGCGTGCTGGTATCGAGGCAATGCTGGTCTCTGCGATTCGGCCTGGCGATAAAGTGCTGGTGCCGGTATTTGGCCGTTTTGGCCATCTGTTGTGTGAAATCGCCCGCCGCTGCCGTGCCGAAGTGCACACCATCGAAGCGCCTTGGGGGGAGGTATTCAGTCCCGATCGGATCGAGGATGCGATCAAGAAAGTACGGCCACGCCTATTGCTGACGGTGCAAGGAGATACCTCCACCACCATGCTGCAACCGCTGGCTGAATTGGGGGACATCTGCCGCCGTCACGGCGTCCTGTTCTATACCGATGCTACCGCCTCGTTCGCGGGTAACGAGTTGGAAACCGATGCCTGGGGTTTGGATGCGGTATCCGCTGGGCTGCAAAAATGCCTCGGTGGCCCTTCCGGCAGTTCTCCAATCACCCTTAGCCCGCAGTTTGAAGAGATCGTACGCCGCCGTAAGTGCGTTGAAGAGGGGATCCGTACCGTCGATCACGCAGACGGTGACGACGAGATGATCTACTCCAACTATTTCGATCTCGGCATGATCATGGATTACTGGGGGCCGGAGCGCCTGAACCACCATACGGAAGCCACCAGCATGTTGTTTGCCGCGCGTGAATGCGCCCGGGTGATCCTGGAGGAAGGGCTGGATAAGGCTATTGCCCGTCATAAATTGAATGGTGCGGCGATGTTGGCCGGGATCCAGGGGATGGGGCTGGAGGTCTTCGGTGATATCGCCAACAAGATGAACAACGTGCTGGGCGTGGTGATCCCGCAGGGCATCCATGGCGAGCAGGTACGCCAGATGATGCTCAATGACTTCGCCATCGAAATCGGCACCTCGTTTGGCCCGTTGCAGGGCAAGATCTGGCGCATTGGCACCATGGGGTATAACGCGCGCAAAGACTGCGTGCTGCAAACGTTGGCCGCGCTGGAAGCGGTACTCAACCGTCTCGGTTTTGTTAGCCCGCATGGGGAAGCTATGCAGGCAGCATGGAACGTTTACGACGCCGAGCAGAACTGATGGCAATGTTGCTGACCCCTCTGGAAGCGGAACGAGCCGCGGCCAGAGTGATGGCTCGCTGCGACGAACTGGCGGCAATCAGCAGCACGCCAGGCCAACTGACGCGGGTTTATCTCTCCCCAGAACATTTACGCGCCAACCAGCTGGTAGGGAATTGGATGCGCGAGCTGGGGATGGCGGTCTGGCAAGACGGCGTGGGCAATATCTGCGGGCGTTATGAAGGGCTGCAACCGGCCGCACCGGCGCTGCTGCTGGGCTCTCATCTGGATACGGTGCGCAACGCGGGGCGCTACGATGGCATGTTGGGGGTCTTGACCGCGCTCGAGGTTGTCGCCTTATTGCATAGCCGCAATTGGCGTTTGCCGCAGGCGATCGAGGTGATCGGTTTTGCCGACGAAGAGGGCACGCGTTTTGGCATTACCTTGCTCGGCAGTAAAGGGATCACCGGGCAGTGGGCAGAGGATTGGCTGGCATGTACCGATGCTGAGGGCATCAGCGTGGCTGAGGCTATGCGTGACGTGGGCCTTGATCCTGCGGCGGTGAGTTCTGCCGAGCGTGCACAAGACTCGATCTGCGCCTATCTTGAACTGCATATTGAACAGGGGCCTTGTCTGGAAGCTGCTGGTCTGGCTCTGGGAGTGGTCACGGCGATTAACGGTGCCCGCCGCCTCAATTGCACCTTTACCGGACATGCTGGTCATGCAGGGACCGTGCCGATGGGGCAGCGCCGGGATGCGCTGACTGCGGCCGCTGAATGGATGGTCACGGTTGAGCGGCTCACCATGGAATACGATCCGCATGTGGTCGCCACGGTCGGTCAGATCGAAAGCTTGCCGGGGGCTGTTAATGTGATCCCTGGGCAGGTCAGGTTATCCCTCGACGTTCGTGGCCCGCAAGATGAATTGCTAGACGCGTTACTGGCCGAATTACTGGCACAGGCGCAGAGCATTGGCGCGCGTCGCGGAGTCGGCTTCGACAGCGAGGAGTTCTACCGCATACCGGCCACCGCTTGTGACCCTCAGTGGCAGCAGCGCTGGCATGACGCGGTAATGCAGGTGCAAGAGAATTGCCTAATGCTGCCTAGCGGCGCGGGGCATGATGCCATTGCTATCGCTGCCCGTTGGCCGGTGGGGATGCTGTTTGTCCGTTGCGAGGGCGGTATCAGTCATCATCCCGATGAGGCCGTCACAGCGGGCGACGTGGCGCTAGCGATCCAGGCTTACTGCCGGGTCTTGGATATAACTGACCCCTTGTATGTTTAAAGTGCCTTTAAACATACAAGGGTATCGACTCAATCGCGCAGCTGGAAGCCATCTGCATCACGCCAGGCCGGGAACGCGGCGCGGTAGGTTTGTAGCGTTTCCAGCGAAAGCTCGGCATCCAGCCTCGCCGCCTGGCCCGCTTCTGCGCTGGCCAACCGTTCCCCCTGCGGGCTGATAATCAGGCTGTCACCGCTGTAATTCAGGCCATTACCGTCCTCGCCCACGCGGTTGCACCCCGCCACGTAAATCTGGTTTTCAATCGCCCGTGCCGCCAGCAGCGTTTGCCAATGCATGCTGCGTGCAGCTGGCCAGTTGGCCACATACAGGGCCAGATCGTAATCCTGCTGATAGCGTGACCACACCGGGAAGCGCAGGTCATAACAGATCTGCGGCAGGATACGCCAGCCGCGCCATTCGAAAATGGTGCGCTGTTTCCCAGCCTGATAATGCTGGTGTTCACCGGCCATGCGGAACAGATGGCGTTTATCATAGCCATGCACCTTGCCGCCGGGCTCCACCAGTAGGAAACGGTTAACCGCCCCTTCGGCAGTTTTCAACGCTACGCTGCCACCCACCAAGGCGTTGGTTTTCACCGCCCAGGTATGTAACCAGTCAATCACCTGTTGTTCTGGCAACGCGCTTTCCCCGGCATCCATAGCAAAGCCGGTAGTAAACATTTCCGGCAGTACAATCAGATCGCGGCCGGTAATTGAGGGCAACAAGGCATCGAACTGGCGCAGGTTGGCCTCACCTTGGCGCCAGACCAGCGGTTGCTGCAACAGGGTAATTTTTAGAGTCGACATAGGCGCTCCGCAGCGGCATCCAGCGTGGCATCTTGCTTTGCAAAGCACAGCCGGATCAGTTTATGAGGGAAAGGGTCGGCACAGAAAACGGACAGCGGGATCGCCGCCACGCCAGCGTGCTCGGTCAGCCAATGGCAGAAGGCGACGTCATCCAGATCGGAAATGGCGCTGTAATCGGCCAGTAAGAAGTAAGTGCCTTCACAGGGCAGAATTTCCAGCCTGCTGTTAGCTAGCGCCTGCACAAATCGATCGCGTTTGGCTCGGTAGAACGCGGGTAGCTGCTGCCAGTGTTCTGGCTCATTGCGTAGCATATCGGCCAAGGCTAACTGGGCAGGGGTGTTGACCGAGAACGTCAGATACTGGTGAACCTTGCGCACCTCGGCGCTTAACGCTGCCGGGGCCACGCAATAACCCACTTTCCAGCCGGTCATATGGAAGGTTTTGCCAAACGAGGAAACGGCGATCGCCCGCTGACGCAGTTGCGGATGGGCCAACACGCTGGCGTGACCCCCTTTGGCAAAGCAGATATGCTCGTAAACCTCATCGCTCAGGATATAGATTTCCCGATCGGCGATGGCGGCCCATAGCTGCTGCATATCCTCTGCCGACCAGGCCGTGGCGGAGGGGTTCTGCGGAGTGTTGAGGATCACCAGCCGCGTACGCGGTGAAAGCTGTTCGGCAAACCGTTGCCAATCCACCTTGAAGGCGGGTGGTTGCAGGGCAATGCGCTGCAGAACGCCGCCGGAAAGCTGTACCGCCGGGGCATAGCTGTCGTAGCTTGGGTCGAAGCAAATCACTTCATCGCCGGAGCGAACCAGGGCGCTGATCGCAGCGAACAACGCTTCGGTTGCACCCGCAGTGACGGTCACTTCACTATTGGCATCGGGCTGCCAGCCGTAGAGCTGAGCAGTTTTTTCCGCAATGGCCTCACGCAGCGGCGCTGCGCCCGTCATCGGTGCGTATTGGTTTGCCCCCTGGCTGACGTGCCAGCTCAGGCGCTGTTTTAAATACTCCGGGCCATCAAAATCCGGGAAGCCCTGCGACAGGTTGATCGCCTGATGCTGCTGCGCCAGAGCGCTCATCTGGGTAAAAATGGTGGTGCCGAGGTCGGGTAACTTGCTGGCTGGGACAGGTGCGGTACTCATATCCGGCTATTTCTCCTGGCGCGTATGTTGCGAATAATATAGCACGATGTTAATGTTTAGCAATCAAGACGTTTAGACGTCCGTATCCATCAGGAAACAAGACGGAATGACAGTAAACCCGCAACTACCAGCCCTATTGGCCGCCTGCCACTGGATCGGTGAAAAAGGCTGGTGCCCGGCGACCGGCGGCAATATGTCGCTGCGCCTTGATACCCAACATTGCCTGGTGACCGAGTCCGGCAAAGACAAGGGTAGCCTGAGTGAACAGGATTTATTGCTGGTGGAAACGGCAAACAACCATGTCCCCAGCAGCCGTACGCCTTCGGCGGAAACCGGCCTGCACACGCTGATCTACCGCCTTTATCCCACCGTCGGTGCCATCCTGCATACCCATTCGGTCAATGCCACGGTGCTTTCCCGCGTGGAGAAAAGTGAAGCGCTGGTGCTGCAAGGGTATGAAATGCAGAAATCCCTCAGCGGGCAGAAGAGCCACCTCGACAGCGTCAGCATCCCCATTTTTGATAACGACCAGGATATTCCGGCGCTGGCTGCGCGTGTGGCCGCATTTGCCGAGGTAACGCCCTTGCAGTACGGTTTTCTGGTGCGCGGCCACGGCTTGTATTGCTGGGGCAAACAGGTGGAGGAAGCGCGCCGCCATCTTGAAGGGCTGGAATTCCTGTTCCAGTGCGAACTGCAACGCCGTTTACTGGAGGCCAAATGATCCGCGCCATCGTCACCGATATTGAAGGCACCACCAGCGATATCCGCTTTGTGCATCAGGTGCTGTTCCCCTATGCCCGTGAGCGGCTGGGGGAGTTTATCCGCCGCCATGCCAACGACGCCGAAGTTGCGGCTCCGCTGGCGGCATTGCGTGCAGAGATCGCGCAGCCGGACGCCGATAATGAGCTGCTTATTACCACCCTTTATCGCTTTATGGATGAAGATCGCAAATCGACCGCGTTGAAGGCTTTGCAGGGCATTATCTGGCGCAGCGGCTATCAAAACGGCGATTTTCAGGGGCATATCTATCCGGAGGTGGCCGAACAGCTGGCCGCTTGGCAGCAGCAAGGATTGAAACTGTTCGTCTATTCCTCCGGCTCGGTTGAAGCGCAAAAGCTGCTGTTTGGTTACAGCGATGCGGGAGATCTACAACCGCTGTTCAGTGGTTACTTTGATACGCAAGTAGGGGCCAAGCGTGAAAGCGCGTCATACCACAATATCGCCCAAGCCATCGGTCTGGCGCCAACTGAGCTGCTGTTCCTTTCCGATATCCATCAGGAGTTGGACGCGGCTCGGCTAGCGGGCTGGCATACCTGCCAACTGAGCCGTGATGCCGCCGATCCGCAAAGCCAGCACCGGCAGGTTAACCGTTTTGATCACATCCAATTAGGGGAGTTTGTCTAATGAGTGGATTGACCATTTTTAGCGATAAAGAGCCGCAGCAGCCGTTATGGCAGAGCCAGGATGCGCAGGCTATCCAGCAGCAGTTGGCGCAGATTGGCGTACGTTTTGAGCGTTGGCAGGCCGATCGCGAGTTGGGCGAGAGCCCGCAGCCAGAAGCGGTGATTGCCGCCTATCAGCATGAGATCGACCGGCTGGTGGCGGAAAAGGGCTACCAGAGCTGGGATGTGATCAGCATGCGTCCGGACAACGCCCAGCGTGAAGTGCTGCGGGAAAAATTCCTGGCCGAGCATACTCATGGCGAGGATGAGGTGCGCTTCTTTGTCGAAGGGGCGGGGCTGTTTTGCCTGCATCTGGAAGGCAAAATCTTCCAAATCCTGTGCGAGAAAAACGATCTGATCTCGGTGCCAGCCAATACTCGCCACTGGTTTGATATGGGCTCGGCCCCCAACTTCACCGCCATCCGCGTCTTTGATAATCCGGAAGGTTGGGTGGCCCATTTCACCGGCGACCAGATTGCCGGGGCATATCCAAAGCTAGATTGAAGGGCAAAAAGTTATGCCAATGCGCGCTGGAAAATGCCGTCTGCAACCTGTTCTGGCGTAATGACACCGCTATCCAACACCCAGCCGCTGATTAATGCTGCTGGAGTGACATCGAATGCCGGGTTATAGGTTGGCGCATTGAGCGGTGCCCACTGGCAGGAACCAAAGCTACCGCTGACCCCTGTCACTTCCTCTGCCGCGCGCTGTTCGATAGGAATGGCCGCGCCGTCCGGGCAATGAGGATCGTGCGTGGTGTGTGGGGCGGCCACGTAAAACGGAATACGGTGGTAATGAGACAGTACCGCCAGGCTGTAAGTGCCGATTTTATTAGCCACGTCACCGTTGGCCGCAATGCGGTCTGCGCCTACCCAGACGGCATCAACCTGGCCCGTAGCCATCAGGCTGGCGGCCATGGAATCGCAGATCAAGCGGTAAGGAATGCCCAGCTCTCCCAACTCCCAGGCGGTAAGGCGGCCCCCTTGCAGCAACGGACGAGTTTCATCGACCCAAACCTGGGCGATCTTGCCTTGCTGGTGCGCTCGCAATAGAACGCCAATCGCCGTACCCACGCCCGCCGTCGCCAGTCCCCCGGTGTTGCAATGGGTGAGCAGGCGACTGCCCGGTTTCACCCACTCGGCCCCGTTATCGGCGATGCGATCGCACAGGGTCCGATCTTCCTCTACCAGGCGCAGCGCTTCCTCGGCCATCGCGCTCACCCAATCCGGCTGTGCCAAAGCCTGTTTCATACGATCCAGATTGTTCATCAGGTTCACCGCGGTCGGGCGTGAGGCGCGTAGCGTCTGCAATGCCTGCTCCAGCTCAGCCTGCGACAGACCACGTTCGGCCAACAGAGCGAGCAGCAGGCTGGCAGATAGCCCGATCAACGGTGCGCCACGCACCCGCAGGGCACGGATATGCCCAACCAACTCGTCCACGCTGTCGCAGGGCAGCCAGCATTTTTCCTGCGGCAAAGCTTGCTGGTCAAGGATCTGGAGGCGGTTGTCTTGCAGGCTCAGGCTGGTGGTGTTAAGTGCTTGCATCAGTGGTTAAATCCTTGTGTGTTTCTTATTGCATCTGTGAACCCATTCTGCCAACATGACATCCGGATGTATAGACGTCCAAACGCTTTTGCGGCTAAAAATAAAAAAATCATCGCTATGGGAAAGAACAGAGGGGTTGGGGGATGTCACAATATCGTACGTTTACTGCTGCCGATGCCGTTGAATACGCGCGTCAATATGGGCAACTGGCCGATCCACAGGCGCTGGTAAGTGCCGACGAGATCGGCGATGGCAATCTGAACCTGGTCTTTAAAATCCGTGATGCTGACGGCATCAGCCGGGTGATCGTCAAGCAGGCTCTGCCGTACGTACGTTGCGTGGGGGAATCCTGGCCGTTGACGCTGGATCGGGCGCGTATCGAAGCGGAAACGCTGCTGATCCACGGGGCGCTGTGCCCACGTCACACGGTGCAGGTGCTGCATCACGATCCTGAGCTGGCGGTGATGGTGCAGGAAGATCTCTCTGACCATCACATCTGGCGCAGTGAGCTGGTGAAGGGGCGTTACTATCCGCTGGCCGCCGGGCAACTGGCGGAATACCTGGCGCAAACTCTGTTCCACACCTCTGATTTTTACCAGACCGCACAGCTGAAAAAGGCCGAAGTCAGCCGTTTCACCAACCCGGAGCTGTGCCAGATCACCGAAGATCTGTTCTTTAGCGATCCCTATCAGGATCATGAGCGTAATCAGTTTGACGAGGCGCTGTTGCCGCAAGTGCTGGCACTGCGTGATGACGCGGCGCTGAAGTTGGCGGTAGCCGGGCTGAAGCATCGCTTCCTGAGCAAGGCCGAAGCGCTGCTGCACGGTGATATTCATAGCGGTTCGATCTTTGTCGCGGAAGGTAAGCTGAAGGCGATCGACGCCGAGTTTGGCTTCTACGGGCCGATCGGCTTTGATATTGGCACTGCGCTGGGTAATCTGCTGCTGAACTATTGCGGTTTGCCTGGCTTGTTCGGCCCGCGTGATGCGGCGGCGGGGCGCGAGCAGCGATTGCAGGATGTGCGTGAACTGTGGCTGATCTTTGCCGATCGCTTTCTGGCGTTGTGCCATCAACATAGCCGTGACGCAACGCTGGCGCTGCCGGGCTATGCCGAGCAGTTCTTGCAACAGGTATGGACAGATGCGGTGGGTTACTGCGGTACGGAGCTGATACGCCGCACTATCGGGCTGGCGCACGTGGCCGATCTGGACAGCATCACCGATGCGGAAATGCGTGCCGAATGTCAGTGTAACACCCTCAATTTGGGCCGTGCGCTGATCGTCAATGCGCCGCACATAGAACATATCGATGCCTTGCTGGCGCGTATCCGCCAACATGGCTGAGCCAATCTGAATCTGCAATGAAAAAGGGGCGATCCGTTATGGTATCGCCCCTTTGGCATTTACGGCCGGTGACCGTTATGCGGCTTCAGTCTGCTGCTGGCGTTTTTCCAGCTTTACTGGCTTTACCGGCTGCTGCGCCGCCAGCGCGTCTGGTGCAAAGTCATCAACGTTGATTGAACGCAGACGGCTCTCTTCCGCTTTCACCAGGATCTTGGCTTCGTCGGCACTGATTTTGCCTTCATCCAATGCACGCTGTGCCAGACGATCCAGACGGGTGAACGGCAGGTTCTTACCGGCTTGTTTGCACAGGCGCTGGTGAATAGGTTCTGCGGCAATCACGTCCAGCAACGCGGCTTCCAGCAGGCCAACCGGGTTGTGCTCGCTTGGCGTCAGGTATTGGCCACGGCCAAGGCGGCTACGGGTGGCTGAAGGCTGTTGGATAATCTTCGCCAACTGGTGGTCCAGCTTATCGGAAGGTGCGGTATGCACACGGCCGAATGGGAACACCACCAGGCGCATCACCCCGGCGATAAAGCGGTTCGGGAAGTTGCGCAGCAAGTCGTCCAGCGCTTGCTCCGCCTGGTTCAGGCTGTCTTGCACGCCCCAGTGAACCAATGGCAGATCTTCTTTCTGACGGCCTTCATCTTCAAAGCGTTTCAGCGTGGCCGAGGCCAGGTACATTTGGCTCAGCACGTCACCCAAGCGGGCAGAGATACGCTCGCGGCGCTTCAGGCTGCCGCCCAGCACGCCCATGGAAACGTCAGACAGCAACGCCAGGTTGGCGCTCAGACGGTTGAGCTGCTGATAGTAGCGGCGTGTAGCGTCTTTGGTTGGCGTGCTGCTGGTGCGGCCATTGGTCAGGCCAAGCCACAGGCTGCGCATTTTGCTGCTGCCAACGTGTCCGAGGTGGCCAAACAGCGCCTGGTCGAAGCTGTGCAGATCGTTGTTCTGCGCGGCGGCCATTTCGGTCAGCACATAAGGATGGCAGCGGATCGCTCCCTGGCCGAAGATCATCATGGTACGGGTCAGGATATTGGCACCTTCTACCGTGATGGCGATTGGCGCGCCCTGGTAGGCACGGGCCAGGAAGTTGGCTTCACCCAGCATGATGCCTTTACCACCGGTGATATCCATCGCATCAATGATGGCCTGTTGGCCACGGTGGGTACAATGGTATTTCACGATGGCAGACAGTACCGCAGGTTTTTCGCCCTGCATCAACGCATAGGTGATCAGCGAGGCGGCGGCATCCATCACGTAGGTGTTACCGGCAATACGTGCCAGCGGCTCTTCAATCCCTTCCATCTTACCGATAGAGATTTTGAACTGGCGGCGAATATGGGCGTAAGCGCCGGTCGCCAAAGCCACCGATTTCAGACTGCCAGTGGAGTTGGACGGCAGAGTGATACCACGGCCAACCGACAGGCATTCAACCAGCATCCGCCAACCCTGACCTGCCATTTTTGGCCCGCCAATGATGTAATCGATCGGAACGAACACGTCGTTGCCGCGGGTTGGGCCATTCTGGAACGGCACGTTGAGCGGGAAGTGACGGTTGCCGATCTCTACCCCTGGGGTGTTGGTTGGGATCAACGCACAGGTGATGCCGGGGGATTCGTTATCGCTCAGCAGGCGGCTTGGGTCATGCAGCTTGAAGGCTAGCCCCAGTACGGTGGCAATCGGTGCCAGAGTGATATAGCGCTTGTTCCAGGTCAGGCGCATACCCAGCACCTGTTTGCCTTGCCATTCGCCCATGCACACGGTGCCTACGTCCGGGATGGCCCCGGCGTCGGAACCCGCTTCTGGGCTGGTCAGTGCGAAGCAAGGAATTTCATCACCGCGCGCCAGGCCTGGCAGGTAGTGATCTTTCTGTTCTTCAGTGCCGTAATGTTGCAGCAACTCGCCTGGGCCGAGGGAGTTAGGCACGCCGACGGTGATCGCCAGAATACCTGAGACACCCGCCAGTTTTTGCAGGACGCGGGCCTGAGCATAAGGGGAGAATTCCAGCCCGCCGTACTCTTTCTTGATGATCATCGCGAAGAAGCGGTGCTCTTTCAGATAGGCCCACAGCTCTGGCGGCAGATCGGCCAGTTCGTGGGTGATCTCGAAGTCATTGGCCATGCGACAGGCTTCTTCCACCGGGCCGTCGATAAAGGCTTGCTCTTCCTCTGTCAGCTTAGGCTGCGGATAGTTGTGCAGCTTGTTCCAATCCGGTTGGCCGCGGAACAGATCGCCTTCCCACCAGGTGGTCCCGGCGTCGATGGCTTCTTTTTCCGTGGTGGACATTGGCGGCATCACTTTGCGGAAGGCGCGCAGTGCGGGGGCAGAAAGCAGCGAGCGGCGCAGCGAAACGATGTTCAGCGGCAACAGCACGATTGCCAGCGGTACCAGCATCCAGTAGGTCCAAAGGCCAATAGCACCCATGGCCGCCGTAAAGGCCAACAGCAGCAGACTGCTGAGAGCCAGGTTCACTCGGTGATAAAACACCACACCAATGAGTGCGAGTAAAACAACGATACTAAGAACCATCATAAGAAGCTCCGAAGTAGTAAGAGGTCTGACCTGTTGTGTATATCTAATGGTTTTAGTCCATACCCATTTTTTTATCAATGTATTTACACTTTAATTACAACTTAAGTCACAAACTGACAGCATCAATTGTCAAAAAATCGCCGGGTCGCTTCACACTAGCGCTGTTTGCGTCGCAACGCTTCTAGGTTTTTCTGCAATCCGTTACACTGCGAGACGAAAGATTGACGATGCCACCGCACAACAAGAGGCGATCTCTATGTACCACGATTTAATTCGCAGTGAACTGAATGAAGCGGCTGATACTCTGGCTAAATTCCTTAGCGATGACGCCAACATTGACACCATCCAACGCGCGGCAGTACTGCTGGCGGATTCCTTTAAAGCCGGCGGGAAAGTGCTCTCCTGCGGTAACGGTGGTTCGCATTGTGATGCGATGCACTTCGCAGAAGAGTTGACTGGCCGCTACCGTGAGAATCGCCCAGGCTATCCGGCCATCGCGATTTCTGACGTTAGCCACCTGTCTTGCGTCAGCAACGATTTTGGCTATGAATACGTGTTTTCCCGCTATGTGGAATCCGTAGGCCGTGAAGGCGACGTGCTGTTGGGGATCTCCACCTCCGGCAACTCTGGCAACATCATCAAAGCGATTGAAGCCGCCCGCGCCAAGGGGATGAAAGTGATCACCCTGACCGGTAAAGACGGTGGCAAAATGGTCGGTAGCGCCGATGTGGAAATCCGTGTGCCGCACTTTGGCTACGCCGACCGTATCCAGGAAATCCATATCAAAGCGATCCACATCTTGATCATGTTGATCGAAAAAGAGATGGTTAAAGCTTAACGGCGAGATCAGCATTAAATATAGGGCGTGGCATCAAGCTGCGCCCTTATACCAATGTCAGTAGTCCTCAAGGGGTGGCAATCGATGTGTGAACTGCTCGGGATGAGCGCCAACGTACCAACCGACATCTGCTTTAGCTTTACCGGGCTGGTACAGCGCGGTGGCCGAACCGGGCCACATAAAGATGGCTGGGGCATTACCTTCTATGAAGGCAACGGTTGTCGCACATTCAAGGATCCCCAACCCAGCTTTAATTCACCTATTGCCCGTCTGGTGCAGGAATACCCGATCAAGTCCTGTGCCGTGGTCTCCCACATCCGCCAGGCTAATCGCGGTGAGGTGGCGCTGGAAAATACCCATCCCTTTACCCGTGAGCTGTGGGGTCGCAACTGGACTTACGCTCACAATGGGCAACTGAAAGGCTATCGCCAACTGGCGACCGGCAATTTCCGCCCGGTAGGGCAGACCGACAGTGAATATGCCTTCTGCTGGCTGTTACACCAGTTGGCGCTGAAATATCCGCGCACTCCCAGCAACTGGCCAGCCGTGTTTCGCTATATCGCGTTATTGGCCGATCGGCTCAGAGAGAAAGGGGTGTTCAACATGCTGTTGTCAGATGGGCGCTTTGTAATGGCCTATTGCTCCACCAACCTTTACTGGATCACTCGGCGAGCACCGTTTGGCAAAGCCACCTTGCTCGATCAGGATGTAGAGATTGATTTTCAGCGGCAGACCACGCCGGATGACGTGGTCACGGTCATTGCGACCCAACCGCTGACGGGCAACGAAACCTGGCACAAGATTGCACCAGGCGAGTTTGCGTTATTTCACTACGGTGAGCGGCTGGCTGCGGGCGAACGGGTTGTTGCTGGTCTCAATCGTTGAGGCATATTGCGTTGGCTGGCCGCTGCCAATCACCGGCTGTGCCAACACATATTGGCCGTTGGTCACGCTAACCAGCGGTGGCTGACGGTTTTTGACGAAGTAGTCATAACCCGGTTTTAACTGACGCCAGAAGCTGATGTAGGTTGATGAGCGGTGGCGTTGCAGGTTCTGTTCGGTCATGCGGAACGGATAAATGCTGATGTCCACCCGGCTTTGCCCATGGGCAAAAGCCGCTTCAACGTAACGATAGATATCGTCCATATAAGCGTTGGTCATCGCGTAGCAACCAATCGATTTGCATTCCCCGTGGATCATCAGATAGGCACCGGAATATCCCTGCGCTTTATCGTAATCATTAGGGAAACCGATATTGATGGCGCGATAATATTTGCTGTCTGGCTTCAGATGGCGGGTATCGACGCTATAAAAACCTTCCGGGCTTTTAAAATCCCCTTCACGGCGCTTCGGGCCAAGCCCACCGGAGAAGTTACAGATAGAGAAGCTATTCACCAGACGGAATTCGTTGCCCATCTTGGCGTACAACTCCAGCTTGCGCTCTTCTTTGAATATCTGGATATAGACCGGTGAACCTAATAACTGCTGTGCAACCAAAGGGGCCTGGGGAGCCGGGGCTGGCTCACTGGCGCTGCACGCCGTGATCAGCGGCGTACAAAATAGCATCGCAAACAACAGCGCGATTTTGCTCATTCTTAATTATTCCTGCTTATTTATTTTTAGAACGCAGCCAGCGTGCCACTGACGGAGTTTGTGTATTTAACCCCGTCAGATTACCAGCGTGTTGTTTTTTAGCAATATGCGAAGTGTATAAAAAAACTACAATCCTCGGTAAAAGTGAAATGAACCCACGTTTTTAACGAGTAGTGTCAAGAGATAACAGGTGTTTAATTGCATTTCCTCGACTCAGGTCACTAGATAGCACGGAAAAATTCTGTCGAAAATGTTAATATCTTGCCCATGCTGCATCGTTATTAATCGGTAATCAGTACAGGGATATTGTGTGAAATAGCAACAATTCCGCCATCGTTGATAGCAATGTTTTAACATTCTGCAGTATTGGTTTAATCATTGGCCTGGGTGTCGGAGGTCAGTGTGAATATTCAAGTTGGGCATGAGGTCATCGTGTTCATCCGGAGGGGGCTAGGGCCACCTCATCATCCTGCATGCTTTGTGCCTACCTCTGGGTTGGTTAGGCGTGTGAAAATTCAAAACATCGTATAAATCCTATGATCAAAATAAAAAAAGGGTTAGATCTGCCAATCGCTGGGGCGCCTTCGCAGGTGATCCAGGATGGCCCAGCGGTCACACAAGTGGCGCTGCTCGGCCAGGAATATGTTGGTATGCGTCCCTCCATGTTGGTACAGGTTGGCGATCGAGTTAAGAAAGGCCAGGCGCTGTTTGAAGATAAGAAGATCCCTGGGGTTTTCTTTACGGCACCGGCCAGCGGGCAGATCGCCGCTATCAATCGCGGCGAACGCCGCATGCTGCAATCGGTGGTGATTGACATCGAAAACGACGGCGAAGAGCAGGTGGAACTGGCCTATTATCAGCAGGCCGATTTGCCGATGCTGGAGCGCCAACAGATTGAAAGCGATCTGATCGCCAGCGGTTTGTGGACCGCACTGCGTACTCGCCCATTTAGCAAAACTCCCCTTCCAGGTACCTCACCGCGCGCTATTTTCGTCAGCGCTATCGATACCCAGCCGCTGGCAGCGGATCCGTTGGTGATTATCAACGAGCAATTGGCGGCATTTAATGCCGGGCTGACGGTATTGGCACGCCTGACAGACGGCAAAGTACACGTCTGCCATGCAGCGGGTACGCGGTTGGATACGGCTGCTGGGGCGCAGATTGATTACAGCGAGTTTGCTGGCCCGCACCCTGCGGGGCTGGTGGGCACGCATATTCACTTCCTGGAGCCGGTCAGCCTGAAGAAGACCGTTTGGCATATCGGTTATCAGGACGTGATCGCCATCGGCACCCTGTTTACTACCGGCAAGCTGGATACCCAGCGCGTGGTCGCCCTGGCGGGGCCACAGGTGGAACAGCCCGTGCTGCTGCGTACTCGTTTAGGGGCCAGCCTGGATCAACTGACTGCGGGCCGTCTGAAGGCCGGTGAAAACCGGGTGATTTCCGGCTCGGTGCTGAGTGGCTTCCATGCCAGCGGCCCGAGTGCCTGGCTTGGCCGTTTCCACAACCAGGTTTCGGTGTTGCTGGAAGGCCGGGAGAAAGAGCTGTTCGGCTGGATTGCTCCGGCATCGGACAAGTTCTCCATCACCCGCACCACGCTGGGCCATTTCCTCAAGCACAAGCTGTTCGCTTTCTCCACCACCACCAACGGCGGTGAGCGTTCGATGGTGCCGATCGGCAATTACGAGCGGGTGATGCCGCTGGATATTCTGCCGACCCATCTGCTGCGCGATCTGCTGGCGGGCGATACGGACAGTGCCCAGGCACTGGGCTGTCTGGAGCTGGATGAAGAAGATCTGGCGTTGTGTACCTTCGTTTGCCCCGGCAAGTATGAATATGGCCCGGTGCTGCGCGAAGTGCTGACCAAGATTGAGCAGGAAGGATAACCGATGGGCCTGAAGAATTTTTTTGACAAGATTGAGCATCACTTCACGCCGGGCGGCAAGCTGGAAAAGTGGTACCCGCTGTTTGAAGCGACGGCGACGGTGTTCTACACCCCCGGCACGGTAACGCGCGGGGCTTCGCACGTACGTGATGCCATCGATCTGAAACGCATGATGATCCTGGTGTGGCTGGCGGTGTTCCCGGCCATGTTCTGGGGCATGTATAACGTGGGCCAGCAGACCATTCCTGCACTGCACCATCTGTACAGCGGCGAGCAGCTGCAACAGGTGCTGGCGGGGGACTGGCATTACTGGCTGGCACAAATGCTGGGGGCAACGCTCGGCGCCGATGCTGGCTGGATCAGCAAGATGGTGCTTGGTGCGACCTACTTCGTGCCGATCTACGCCGTGGTATTCCTGGTGGGTGGCTTCTGGGAAGTGGTGTTTGCGATGGTACGCAAACATGAGATCAACGAAGGCTTCTTCGTCACCTCCATTCTGTTCGCCCTGATTGTGCCGCCAACTATGCCGTTATGGCAGGCCGCGCTGGGCATCAGCTTTGGTGTGGTGGTTGCCAAGGAGATCTTCGGCGGTACTGGGCGTAACTTCCTCAACCCGGCGTTGGCGGGGCGTGCCTTCCTGTTCTTTGCCTATCCGGCGCAGATTTCTGGCGATCTGGTGTGGACTGCCGCAGACGGTTTCTCCGGTGCGACACCGTTGGCGCAATGGAGCGTCGGCGGAGTTCACAGCCTGACCAACGTCACCACCGGCCAGTCCATCAGTTGGATGGACGCGTTTATCGGTAACATCCCTGGTTCGATCGGGGAAGTCTCAACCCTGATGATCCTGCTGGGCGGGGCGATTATCCTGTTTGGCCGCGTCGCTTCCTGGCGCATCGTGGCTGGCGTGATGCTCGGCATGATCGCCACGGCGTATCTGTTCAATGCCATCGGCTCAACTACCAACCCGATGTTCGCCATGCCTTGGTACTGGCATCTGGTGTTGGGCGGCTTTGCCTTCGGTATGGTGTTTATGGCTACCGACCCGGTTTCCGCCTCGTTTACCAACAAAGGGAAGTGGTGGTACGGCATCCTGATTGGCGTGATGTGCGTGCTGATCCGGGTGGTCAACCCGGCCTATCCGGAAGGCATGATGCTGGCGATCCTGTTCGCCAACCTGTTCGCACCGCTGTTCGATTACCTGGTGGTGCAGGCTAACATCAAGCGGAGAAAAGCACGTGGCGAATGAATCTAAAAATGACAGCATTGGCAAAACGCTGCTGGTAGTGCTGCTGCTGTGTCTGGTGTGTTCTGTGGTGGTCGCGGGTTCTGCCGTTGGGTTGCAATCCAAACAGCAGGAACAGCGGTTGCTGGATAAGCAGCGCAACATCCTGGACGTAGCCGGTTTACTGCAACCGGGGATGACTGGCGAACAGGTGAAAGCCACCTTTAGCAAGCGCATCGAACCGCGTTTGCTGGATCTGGACAGCGGCGAGTTTGTGCCTGGCGATGCGGCCGCCTTCGATCTGGCCGCTGCACTACGCAGTGATGCCAAGAGCCGGGCGTTGACTGCCGAGCAGGATCAGGCCGGCATTCGCCGCCGTAGCAATCAGGCTGAAATCTACCTGGTGCGCGATGAAAGCGGCGCGGTGGACAAGATTGTGCTGCCGGTCTACGGCACGGGTCTATGGTCGATGATGTACGCTTTTGTCGCGTTGGATGCCGACGGCAATACGGTGCGCGGGCTGAGTTTTTATCAGCACGGCGAAACTCCGGGCTTGGGCGGCGAGATCCAGAACGCCAGCTGGCGCGCGCAGTGGATCGGCAAGCAGCTGTTTGATGACAACGGCAACCCGGCTATCCGCATTGTGAAGGGCGGAGCGCGGCAAGGGGATATCCACGGTGTGGATGGCCTGTCCGGCGCAACGCTGACCGCTAACGGCGTACAGCATACGTTTAATTTCTGGTTGGGCGAGTACGGCTTTGGCCCATTCCTGCAGAAAGTCCGTGAAGGAGCGCTGAAAAATGGCTGATTCCAAAGAGGTTAAACGGGTCCTGTTGGGGCCGCTGTTTGACAATAACCCGATCGCGCTGCAGGTGCTTGGCGTCTGTTCGGCGCTGGCGGTGACCACCAAGCTGGAAACGGCGGTGGTGATGACGATTGCGGTCACCCTGGTCACCGCGTTTTCCAGCTTCTTTATTTCGCTGATCCGCCACCATATCCCCAACAGCGTGCGCATCATCGTGCAGATGACGATCATCGCTTCGCTGGTGATCGTGGTCGATCAGTTGCTGCGAGCCTATGCGTTTGAAATCTCTAAACAGCTTTCGGTGTTCGTTGGGCTGATCATCACCAACTGTATCGTGATGGGCCGCGCCGAGGCGTACGCCATGAAATCGCCGCCGATTGAGAGCTTTATGGACGGTATCGGCAACGGCCTGGGCTACGGCGTGATCCTGATCCTGGTGGGCTTCCTGCGCGAGCTGGTCGGCTCGGGCAAGCTGTTTGGCATGACGGTGCTGGAAACGGTGCAGAACGGTGGCTGGTATCAGCCCAACGGCCTGTTCCTGCTGGCGCCGAGTGCGTTCTTTATCATCGGCCTGCTGATTTGGGGACTGCGTTCCCTCAAGCCAGCGCAGATAGAAAAGGAGTAACCGCCGATGGCTCACTATATCAGCCTGTTTGTACGTGCGGTGTTCGTTGAGAACATGGCGCTGGCGTTCTTCCTGGGGATGTGTACCTTCCTGGCGGTGTCGAAGAAGGTCTCGACCTCGTTTGGCTTGGGGATTGCCGTGACGCTGGTGCTGGGTATCTCGGTACCGGTCAACAACCTGGTCTATAACCTGATCCTGCGTGACGGGGCGCTGGTGGAAGGCGTCGATCTGAGCTTCCTCAACTTCATCACCTTTATCGGCGTGATTGCGGCGCTGGTGCAAATCCTGGAGATGATCCTCGATCGCTTCTTCCCGGCGCTCTACAACGCCCTGGGGATCTTCCTGCCGTTGATCACGGTGAACTGTGCCATCTTCGGCGGCGTGTCGTTCATGGTGCAGCGTGATTACAACTTTATGGAATCCGTGGTGTATGGCTTCGGCTCCGGCACTGGCTGGATGTTGGCGATTGTTGCCATGGCGGGGATCCGTGAAAAACTGAAGTATGCCGATGTGCCAGCCGGGTTGCGTGGCCTGGGCATTACCTTTATTACCACCGGATTGATGGCATTGGGCTTTATGTCGTTCTCCGGCGTCCAGTTGTAAAGGCAGGAAGCATTTATGGAAATTATTTTAGGCGTGGTGATGTTTACCTGCATCGTGATGGTGCTGGCGTTACTGATCCTGTTTGCCAAATCCAAGTTGGTGAACACCGGTGACATTGCCGTTGAGGTTAACGGCGATCAAGACAAAAGTTTTACCGCCCCTGCGGGGGACAAGCTGCTGAATATGCTGTCCAGCCAGGGGATCTTTGTCTCCTCGGCCTGTGGCGGCGGCGGCTCCTGCGGGCAGTGCCGGGTGGTGATCAAAGAGGGCGGCGGCGATATTCTGCCAACCGAGCTTTCCCATATCAGCAAGCGTGAAGCCAAAGAGGGCTGCCGCCTGGCGTGCCAGGTGAACGTGAAGCAGAACCTGAAAATCGAGCTGCCGGAAGAGATCTTCGGCGTGAAGAAATGGGACTGCGAGGTGATCTCCAACGATAATAAAGCCACCTTTATCAAAGAGCTGAAGCTGCGCATTCCGGACGGGGAAGATGTGCCTTTCCGCGCCGGGGGCTTTATCCAGATCGAGGCGCCCGAGCATGAAGTCAGCTATGCCGATTTCGACGTGCCGCAGGAATACCGTGGCGACTGGGATAAATTCAATCTGTTCCGCTACCGTTCGGTAGTCAAAGAGCCGACGGTGCGCGCCTATTCGATGGCCAACTATCCCGATGAGAAAGGCATCATCATGCTCAACGTGCGTATCGCTACGCCACCGCCGAGCAACCCGGACGTGCCGCCGGGCATTATGTCTTCCTATATCTGGTCGCTGAAGGCGGGGGATAAGGTGACCATCTCCGGGCCGTTTGGCGAGTTCTTTGCCAAAGACACCGACGCTGAGATGATCTTTATCGGCGGCGGGGCCGGGATGGCGCCGATGCGTTCACACATCTTCGATCAGTTGAAGCGCCTGAAGTCGAAGCGCAAAATCACCTTCTGGTACGGTGCACGTTCCTTGCGTGAGATGTTCTACGAGGACGACTTCAACCACCTGCAGGAAGAGAATGAAAACTTCACCTGGCATGTGGCGCTCTCCGATCCGCAGCCAGAAGATAACTGGACGGGCTACACCGGCTTTATTCATAATGTCCTGCTGGAAAATTATCTGCGTAACCATCCAGCGCCGGAAGATTGTGAGTTCTATATGTGTGGGCCGCCGATGATGAACGCGGCGGTGATCAAGATGCTGAAAGATTTGGGCGTGGAAGATGAAAACATCATGCTCGATGACTTTGGCGGTTAAATGCGAGCAGCAGGCGGCGAAGGAATGAAGGCTTGGATGATGGTGGTGGCGCTGGCCACCGCAGTGTTACTGACCGGTTGTGAGCCGAAACAGGAAAACCTCAAGGGTAAAACCATGGGGACGTCCTACTCAATCAGCTATCTCCCTGGGGACGGAACACCTTCGCTGGCAACGCTGCAAGCGGAGATCGACAAACGGCTGGTACAGGTCAACGATCAGATGTCGACCTATCAACCTGATTCTGAGCTGAGTCGCTTTAACGCCAGCCGGGAAGTGGACAAACCTTTCCCGGTTTCTGCTGCCACTACGGAAGTGGTGCTGGAAGCGCTGCGCATTAACCGTGTGACCGACGGCGCGCTGGACGTGACCGTCGGGCCGCTGGTGAACCTGTGGGGTTTTGGCCCGGAAGGGCGGCCGGATAAAGTGCCGAGCGCCACCGAGTTGGAACAGCGCCGTAACTGGACGGGGATCGACAAGCTGGCGGTAGAAGGCAATGCGCTGGTGAAGCGCATTCCTGAACTGTATGTCGACCTCTCTTCCATTGCCAAAGGCTACGGTGTTGATGAGATTGCCCATTACCTGCAATCGCAGCAGGTTAAAAACTACATGGTCGATATCGGTGGGGAAGTCCGCACCCGTGGCCATAATGGCGAGAAGAAGCCTTGGCGCATTGCCATCGAACGGCCAACCGCCGGGGGGGAGCAGCAGGCGCTATTGGTGATCGAGCCGGGTGAGATGGCGATGGCCACCTCCGGGGATTACCGAAACTACTTCGAGCAGGACGGAGTGCGCTATTCTCATACTATCGACCCGCTCACCGGTAAACCGATCCACCACAATTTAGTGTCGATCACGGTGATCAGCCCGCTGTGTATGACGGCGGACGGGCTTTCTACCGGGTTAAACGTGATGGGGCCGGAGCGGGGTATGGCGCTGGCCAACCTGCTGGGGATCCCGGTGTTTATGATCGTGAAAACCGCCAAGGGGTTTGAGGAGCGCTATTCCGACGCGTTCAAACCCTATCTGAAGAAAGGGTAGACGTTATGTTGACGATGTTCGCTGCATCCTTTGTGCTGTTTCTGCTGGTGGTTGGCGGGATGTCGCTGGGCTATGTGTTCAAGCGCAAAACCTTGCAGGGCAGCTGTGGTGGCATTACCGCGCTGGGGATGGAGAAAGTCTGCGACTGCCCGGAGCCTTGCGATGCGCGCAAAAAGCGCATGGCCAAGGAAGCGCTGCGCCGCGAGATGTTGGAAAAACACCGAATCCTCTAGCCGCTCGGGATTTCCTACACAGGGGCGCTGCTAGTCTACACTCTCCATATTGAGCTTTTAATAATTGGCTGTATACTTATACAGTATTATTGGAGGCGCGATGCGTAAAATCATTCATGTCGATATGGACTGCTTCTTCGCAGCGGTAGAAATGCGCGACAACCCTAGCCTGCGCGATATCCCGCTGGCTATCGGTGCCAGCGCCGATCGGCGTGGTGTGATCAGCACCGCCAACTACCCGGCGCGCCGTTATGGCGTGCATAGCGCAATGCCCACCGCCACGGCGCTCAAGCTGTGCCCGCATTTGACGCTGTTACCAGGCCGCATGGCGGCCTATAAAGAAGCCTCGCTGCATATCCGTGAAATCTTTGCCCGCTATACCCCGCTGATAGAACCGCTCTCTCTGGATGAAGCCTATCTAGACGTCACCAACAGCACCCAATGCAACGGTTCCGCCACCCTGATCGCCCAACAGATCCGTCAGGAAATTGCTGCTGAATTGAACCTGACCGCCTCGGCGGGCATTGCCCCGATCAAATTCCTCGCCAAGATCGCCTCCGAGTTGAACAAGCCAAACGGCCAATACGTCATCACACCGGCCCAGGTGCCCGCTTTCTTGCAGCAGTTGCCGCTGAGTAAAATCCCCGGCGTGGGCAAGGTCACCGCCAAACGGCTGGAAGAGGTGGGGCTAATCACCTGCGCCGATGTGCAGAACTATAATCTGGCCGATTTGTTAAAGCGCTTCGGCAAATTTGGCCGGGTGCTGTGGGAACGCTGCCAGGGTATCGATGAGCGTGAGGTGTCTCCCGATCGTTTACGCAAATCGGTAGGGGTTGAGCGAACGTTGGTGGCCGATATTCATGAGTGGGAAGATTGTGAGGCGTTGATCGTTGAAAAGCTCTACCCAGAGCTTGAAATGCGGCTGCGCAAGGTCAAACCGGATCTGCATATCGCCCGCCAAGGGGTAAAGCTGAAGTTCCAGGATTTCCAGCAAACCACCCAGGAGCACGTTTGGCCGGTGCTCAATATTGAGGACTTGCTCAACGTTGCCCGCCAGGCATGGCAGGAGCGGAGGGAAGGGCGTGGTGTGCGCCTGGTTGGCCTACACGTAACGTTGCTCGATCCTCAGTTGGAGCGGCAGTTGGTACTGACGTGGTGATAGTAAAATCGGGTGTGTTTAAATGCACCACCGTAGGTACAATCGTTGCCGGTTCTTTGGGATTAAGACATTCAACGGGAAAAGTTAAAAATGGACGTGATTCAGCAAAAACCGGTCACAAGATGGACATGGGCCGATTTACAAAGCAGTTATCGATTTTGGGGTCTGGTTGTTTATTTCATCGCGATTGTGACTAGTCAATATCTCTTTAATGCCTATTCGGCACTCTATATCCGGCAAACCGCAGACTTACCGATCTCGATGATTGGGGTCGCAGTGGGATTACAACAGGTTGGCATGCTGTTTGGAGCCTTGTTGGCCTGGATGGCCAGCCGGATGAAAAGCTATTATTTGCTGTATCTCTTTAGCGGGTTGTATTTGTTTGGCCTGTTTTTGTTCTGCTTTTATACCAGCAATCAGTTTTTGATGATGGCGGGAGAGGTCCTGATAGGGATGGGGCTAGGGGCTATCATGCTGATCGTTCCGGCCTTTATCGCAGGGGCCGTTGGCAGCGTAGAGGCATTTGTGCTGTCATTTGGCCTGATGGTGACGTTAAAAATGGTGTTTGGCTCAGCCATCATGGCGATATCCGGATGGCTTTTTGATATGGAGCGGTTATTTTCCAGCCCGGAGTACTTCTTTACCCTGCTATCGGTCCCCGTCATTATCGGGACACTGTTCCTGCTGCCGCTTAAGGCCTGTTTATTTAATGGCGAGCCGCCAGTACGGCAAGCAATACCACAGCCGATTAAATACCGCGATCCTGCCGTGACTTTCCTGCTGTTTTTGGTGCCGTTTTACAATATTTACTGGCTGGTAAAAATCCACGGGGAGATCAGAAATTACACCCAATCCGCGGCTCTGCTAACGCCCAGAGGGGCTGGATGGTCGGCTTTTGTTACCGCCTTTGTCACGCCGGCGATATTTTCCACGCTCAACGACAATCTACGCGCCATCATTGAAAGCCATGGGCAAACCGCAAGGTATAAAACCTGGCTGATTATCCTGTTTGCTTTCCTGTTACCCCCTGTTAGTGCGGCGTTGATACAGTCGCAGATGAATGAGATCAATGGCAATCTGGCTAACAGAGAAACGCAATCCTAAAACCGAAACGCAATGCTGATACGTAGGGGCGCTGCATGCCGCGCCCCAGGATGTTAGGCCGGTAGATTTTACCAACAGTTTCAGGGCCCAGGGGTGAACTGGGCCCAACATCTTATCCGCGCTCAGGGATCGCTTTCAGCAGGGCGGTCAGCAGCGTCCAGTATTGACCAACGCTGGCGATGTGCACTTGCTCATCCGGCGAGTGTGGCCCGGTGATGGTCGGCCCAATCGACACCATATCCATCTCTGGGTAAGGCTTCTTGAACAAACCACACTCTAGCCCGGCGTGGATCACCATGATGTTCGGCGTCTTGTTGAACAGCTTCTGGTAGGTTTCACGCACCAGTTGCATCACCGGAGAGTTAGCATCTGGCTGCCAGCCTGGGTAGCCGCCTTTCGGTGCCACTTTGGCGTTGGCCAGTTGGCCCACGGCGGTCAGCATATCCACCACATAGTCTTTACCGCTGTCGATCAGGGAGCGGATCAGGCAAATGATCTCGGCTTCATGCTCGCTGGTGGTCACCACGCCGACGTTCAGCGAAGTTTCTACCACGCCTTTCACTTCGTCGCTCATGCGGATCACACCGTTAGGCGTACCGTTGAGCAGTGCCACAAAGCGGCTCTGGCTGTCTGCGGTTAACGCTTGCAAAGCGGTGGTGGCTGGTTCAAGAAGAACGGTAATGTTCTTCTCTTTGGCAGACAGTTCGTTTTGCAGCGTAGCCAGGAACTGCTGGCTCAGGGTTTTCAGCG
This sequence comes from Serratia sp. 3ACOL1, assembly GCF_003668775.1. Classification (NCBI taxonomy): domain Bacteria; kingdom Pseudomonadati; phylum Pseudomonadota; class Gammaproteobacteria; order Enterobacterales; family Yersiniaceae; genus Serratia; species Serratia sp. 3ACOL1. The sequence goes on from NZ_CP033055.1 coordinate 5,746,894, forward strand.
CATCGGCTTTGGCGGCCGGAACGGCAACTACGGCAGAAGCTTCACGTGGGATGGCATTACGCAGCGTACCGCCGTTCAGCTCCAGCAGGCGCAGATTCAGCTCTGGCGTGTGGGCAAACAGGAAACGAGCCAGCAGCTTGTTGGCGTTGCCCAGGCCGTGATGGATATCGGCACCGGAGTGGCCGCCTTTCAACCCTTTCAGGGTCAGCTTCAGCGTTTGGTAACCGGCTGGCAGTGCTTCACGTTGCAGCGGCAGGGTGGTGATGAAATCGATCCCCCCAGCGCAGCCCATGTAGATTTCGCCTTCCTCTTCGGAGTCGGTGTTGATCAGGATGTCGGCTTGTAACCAGTTTGGCTGCAGGCCAAAGGCACCGTCCATACCGGCTTCTTCCGTCATGGTCAGCAGAACTTCCAGCGGGCCATGCTCTACGCTGTCATCGGCCAGCACCGCCAGCGCAGACGCCATACCGATGCCGTTATCGGCACCCAGCGTGGTACCGCGAGCCTTGATCCATTCGCCGTCGATATAAGGCTGGATCGGGTCTTTGGTGAAATCGTGAACCGTATCGTTGTTCTTCTGTGGCACCATATCCAGGTGCGCTTGCAGCGCCACCGGCTTGCGGTTTTCCATGCCTTTGGTGGCAGGTTTACGCAGCAGAATATTGCCGACCTGATCGCGCTCGGCATGCAGGTTCTTTTCTTTGGCCCAGTCGAGGATGTGCTGCGCTAGCGCTTCTTCATGGTAAGAAGGGTGCGGGATTGAGCAGATCTTGGCAAAAATATCCCACAGCGGCTGTGGCGAAAGTTGAGACAATTCAGACACTATAAGTCTCCTGTGACAGCATTTTCAGCAGGGAGTGAATGCTGTGCGGTTAGGGTGAGTGGCTATCTGTGCTTCAGGCACGTGAGCCTGAGAATATCATTTTATTTGCGGCTGTGCGCGCCCCGTATAACGCTGTTTATCGGCTTGGGCTCCCCGTTTTACGGGCGGTTGCGCAGATAAGCCACGCGGCTCGCCACAAACATATTCACAGGAAAAACGCCTCAACTCCTCGGTTCAACTGGTATTCGTGGCGCGCAGTCTCTATAATCTCGCGCAACCTTTTTTCCCCCTGAACTACTGAGTAAGCCACATCTATTGCTGGCTGGGACACCATTCTATGAGCGAAAAATACGTTGTTACCTGGGATATGTTGCAAATGCAAGCACGCAAGCTGGCTCACCGCCTGCTGCCTGCCGATCAATGGAAAGGCATCATTGCCGTAAGCCGTGGCGGCCTGGTGCCTGCTTCGCTGCTGGCTCGTGAGCTGAGCATCCGTTATGTGGATACCGTCTGCATCTCCAGCTATGACCATGACAACCAACGCGAAATGAAGGTGCTCAAGCGCGCCGAGGGCGATGGTGAAGGCTTTATCGTTGTTGACGATTTAGTGGATACCGGCGGCACCGCCAAAGCGATCCGCGACATGTACCCGAAAGCCCATTTCGTGACCATCTTCGCCAAGCCTGCTGGCCGCCCGCTGGTTGACGATTACGTGGTTGATATCCCGCAGGACACCTGGATCGAGCAGCCTTGGGATATGGCGGTGACCTTCGTGCCACCGATCGGCGGCCGTTAATCAGCCCCTGCTTCAAACGCCCGGCAATACCGGGCGTTGTTGTTTATACGGTGGTTTCGTCAAATTCGGTAAATTCCCCGCCTTCTACCCCCAGAGTTAGGTACACTAACACCTAGATATCCCGGCTATTCAAGCCTTGATGTAAGTCTCAGGAGGCTGTTGTTACCATGGCACAGGCCAACCTTTCCGAAGTACTGTTCAAACCTTCCTTTAAACATGTCGAAACCTCGACGTTAGTCACCCGTGCCCATCATGCGGTAGGTGCTGATATGCACTCTGCGTTGGAGGGGGACACCGACGGCAACTGGTATCGCATGCTCAATCATCTGCTGTGGACCTGGCGCGGCACCGATCCGTTGGAAATCAGCGAAGTGTTGGCGCGCATTGCGGCCTCCAACGCAGAGCATAGCGATGATCACCTGCTGGATACCGTGATCGGTTACCGAAACGGCAACTGGATCTACGAGTGGGTACGCCAGGGGATGCTGTGGCAGCAGCGGGCATTGGAGCAACAAGATCCGCTGGTCGGCGGGCAGTATTGGCTGAATGCCGCCAATCTCTACAGCATTGCCGGTTATCCGCATCTGAAAGGGGATGAGCTTGCCGAACAGGCAGAGGTGCTCTCCAATCGCGCCTATGAAGAGGCCGCACTGCTGTTGCCATACCAGCTCAAAGAGCTGGAGTTCGCCATTGAGGGGGGCAGCTCCATCACCGGCTTCCTGCATATGCCAGATAACGGCCAGGCACCGTACCCAACGGTACTGATGTGCGGCAGCCTGGATACTTTGCAGACCGATTACCACCGCCTGTTCCGTGATTATCTGGCGCCGCACGGTATAGCAATGCTGACCATCGATATGCCGTCTATCGGTTCATCCTATAAGTGGAAGCTGACGCAAGACTCCAGCTTCCTGCACCAGCAGGTGTTGGCTCAACTGCCTTCCGTGCCTTGGGTTGACCATACGCGTGTCAGCGCCTTCGGCTTCCGCTTTGGTGCCAACGTGGCGGTGCGCCTGGCTTATCTGGAGTCGCAGCGTTTGCGCGGTGTAGCCTGCGTAGGGCCGGTGGTGCATAGCCTGTTGTGTGAGTTGAAATGCCAGGACCACGTGCCGGATATGTATATGGACGTGCTGGCCAGCCGCATGGGCATGGCCAATGCCTCTGACAGCGTGTTGAAAACCGAGCTGAACCGCTACTCCCTGAAAACCCAGGGGCTGCTGGGCCGCCGCTGCCCAACGCCGATGCTGGCCGCCTATTGGGATGACGATCCGCTCAGCCCAAAAGAAGAGTCGCAGCTGATCGCGTCTTCTTCATTGAACGGCAAACTGCTCGCCATCCCGCGTACGCCGGTTTATCAGAGTTTCCATCAATCCTTACTGCAAATTTGTGATTGGCTAAGAGATAAAATGCGCTAACTAGTTGCTAATTTTTAACAGTTTGTTAAAAAGGGGGGACTACATTGTGGAGGTTGAAAAATGACGCTACCGAGTGGCCACCCTAAAAGCCGACTAATGAAACGCTTTGCCAGCCTGGGCCCTTATCTGCGCGAAGGGCAATGTGAGAACGACCGCTTTTTCTTTGACTGCCTGGCGGTCTGCGTCAACGTCAAGCCAGCGCCGGAAAAACGTGAGTTCTGGGGCTGGTGGATCGAACTGCAGGCCGATAATTCCCGTTTCACCTATAGCTACCACTTTGGTCTGTTTGACAAGGAAGGGCGTTGGAACGAAGAAAAGATTAAAGATGCTGAAGTGAAAGAGAAGCTGGAAACCACGCTGCGCGTGTTCCATCGTCGGCTGGGTGAACTGCTGGCCACCATGGAGCTGAAGCTGGAACCCGCCGATGATTTCATCGAGCAGCCGATAAAACTCTCCGCCTAAATCAATTCCCCCGCATATTTACGCCGAAATCGCGTTGTGCCTGTTGGCATAACGCGTCTCTCCTGTTACAACGTCATTTGCATTCCTTTTAACTCCAACGGCAGAACTATTATGAACGGCAGCCAGACATTGGTTGTGAAATTGGGCACCAGCGTGTTGACCGGCGGTTCGCTGCGTCTGAACCGTGCCCATATTGTCGAACTGGTGCGCCAATGCGCCCAGCAACATGCAGCGGGCCACCGCATCGTTATTGTGACCTCCGGGGCGATTGCTGCCGGGCGTGAACACCTGGGCTACCCCGAGCTGCCCGCCACCATCGCTTCCAAGCAGTTGCTGGCGGCGGTGGGGCAGAGCCGACTGATCCAGCTGTGGGAACAGCTGTTCTCGATCTATGGCATTCATATCGGGCAGATGCTGCTGACACGTGCCGATCTGGAAGACCGCGAGCGCTTCCTCAACGCGCGCGACACCATGACCGCGCTGCTGGATAACCGCATTGTCCCGGTGATTAATGAGAACGACGCGGTTGCCACCGCAGAAATCAAAGTCGGCGATAACGATAACCTGTCTGCACTGGCTGCCATTTTGGCCGGGGCCGATAAACTGCTGCTGCTGACCGATCAACAGGGCTTATATACCGCTGACCCGCGTAATAACCCGGAAGCTGAGCTGATCCGCGAAGTGCATGGCGTTGACGATGCGCTGCGTGCCATTGCCGGTGACAGCGTTTCCGGTTTGGGTACCGGCGGCATGGGTACCAAGCTACAGGCCGCCGATGTGGCCTGCCGTGCGGGCATTGATGTGATTATCGCAGCCGGTAGCAAGCCAGGCGTAGTGGCAGATGTGATTGAAGGCAATCCGGTGGGCACCCGTTTCCATGCGCTGGAAACCCCGTTGGAGAACCGTAAACGCTGGATCTTTGGTGCACCGCCTGCGGGCGAGATCACCGTTGACGATGGAGCGGTAGAAGCCATGATGGCCCGTGGCAGTTCACTGCTGCCGAAGGGCATCCGCGATGTTAAAGGTGATTTCTCACGTGGTGAGGTGATCCGCATCCGCAATCTGGCGGGGCGCGATCTGGCTCATGGCGTCAGCCGTTATAACAGCGATGCCATGCGCATGATTGCCGGGCACCACTCGCAGCAAATCAGCGAGATCCTGGGCTATGAATATGGCCCGGTGGCCGTGCATCGCGACGATATGATCGTAAGTTAAGGAGTTAACATGCTCGAGCAGATGGGGAAAGCCGCCAAACAGGCTTCCTGGCAGTTGGCGGTACTGAGCACGGCGAAAAAGAACCAGGTATTGGCGGTGATGGCCGACATGCTGGAAGCACGCAGCGAAGAGATTCTACAGGCGAATGAGCAGGATATGGCGCAGGCGCGTGCCACCGGGATGAGTGAAGCCCTGTTGGATCGCCTGCTGCTAACTCCGGCGCGTCTGGCGGCGATCGCCAATGACGTACGCCAGGTCTGCCGCCTCAGCGATCCGGTTGGCCATGTGCTGGACGGCAATCTGCTGGACAGCGGCTTGAAGCTGGAGCGCCGCCGTGTGCCGCTCGGGGTGATTGGGGTGATCTATGAAGCGCGCCCCAACGTCACTATCGACGTCGCCAGCCTGTGCCTGAAAACCGGTAATGCGGTGATCTTGCGTGGTGGTAAAGAGACCCACCACACCAATCAGGCGACGGTGAAAGTGATCCAGCAGGCGCTGGAACAGTGCGGCCTGCCAGCGGCGGCGGTGCAGGCGATCGAAAGCCCGGATCGTGAGTTGGTAAATGAACTGCTGCGAATGGATCGCTATGTAGACATGCTGATCCCGCGCGGTGGTGCTGGGCTGCATAAGCTGTGCCGCGAACAATCGACCATTCCGGTGATCACCGGCGGTATCGGCGTGTGCCATATCTATGTAGACGACAGCGTAGACTATGACAAGGCGCTGACGGTCATCGAAAACGCCAAGATACAGCGGCCAAGCGCCTGTAACTCGGTCGAAACCCTGCTGGTTAACCGGACTATCGCTAACAGCTTCCTGCCTGCATTGAGCGCGCGTATGGCCGCCGTTGGTGTGACGTTGCACGCCAGCGATAACGCCATGCCGTTGTTGCAGGAAGGACCAGCGAAGGTGGTTGCGGTTGCTGCGGAAGATTACGACGATGAGTGGCTATCGTTGGATTTGAACGTGACGCTGGTGGACGGTATCGATCAGGCCATCGATCATATTCGCACCCACGGCACCAGCCATTCCGATGCCATTCTGACGCGCTCGCTGAGCAACGCCGAGTATTTTGTCCGCGCGGTGGATTCTTCTGCGGTATACGTCAATGCCAGCACCCGCTTTACCGACGGTGGCCAGTTTGGTTTGGGTGCGGAAGTCGCGGTCAGCACCCAGAAACTGCATGCTCGCGGCCCGATGGGGCTGGACGCGCTGACCACCTATAAGTGGATTGGCTACGGCGACGATTTGGTGCGCAGCTAGGTTTTCCGCTAGCCAGATTTGAACGATGTTTAAGGGCGCAGTGTGTAGATACTGCGCCCTTGTTGTTTCTGGTTATTGGCTCAATCGCGGTTTTTGATCACCGTGCCATCAAAGCAAACACCCCCCAGCCAAGGTATTCACGCGTGTACATCACGTGTCGTTTAGGCTCTGTCGTTAACTGCGTCCGGACTTCCTCCGCCATGTCATCGTCGGGGTTTGCCTCTAACCACCGGCGCATCGTCAACCACATGGCCGCGACGTACCTATCCCAACCTTCCTGGTCTGCCAACACCATTTCCACAACGTCGTAGCCGAGTGTGTCGAAGGAGGTGACAAGATCTGCCAGGGGGAGAAAATCGGCGAGGGCAGTGGCACCACACTCTTTAGCAATCTCTTCCGTCGGTGGCATCAGACGCCAGTAAGGTTCACCGATAAGGATGATCCCGCCAGTCTTGACGCTTTTGCTCAGTAGCTCAATTGTCCCGGCGACGCCTCCAGCAATCCAGGTTGCACCGACGCAAGCCGCCACGTCACATTTTTCATCGGCTACGTAACCGGCAGCGTCGTTATGGATAAAGTCGACCCGTTCGGCGACACAGAGTTCCTCTGCTCGCAGTTTGGCCTGCTGAGTAAATAACGGACTCATGTCGATACCAGTACCGATGATGTTGTAATCGCGTGCCCAGGTGCAGAGCATCTCCCCTGAACCGCTGCCGAGGTCGAGCACTCGCGCGTACGGTTCCATACGTAACACTGCGCCGAGAGTGGCGTACTTCTCGGGTGTGAACGGGTTATGAATGCGGTGAGCACTTTCGCAGATAGTGAAAATACGTGGGATATCCAATGCAGAATTCCTTTCATTGATTTGTGTCGTGTCAGAGGTTGCTGTCATCGCTTTTTCTGCCAGCAGGGCAATCAGCTTTCCTTCGAACGTTTCGCTGGCTGGCCATGCTGTACTATCCGGCCCGGGGATCACGGTGAGGCCGCTATCACCGATCAGGCGGAGATATTCTTCATCGTGCCAGGCCGTCATTTGGTTACCAAAACGAGTGGCGTCACCATTCTCTTCGATGGCCCAGAACAACGTTGAGCTGGTCTGCGCTGTTTCATCCCAGGCGTGTTCCGTCAACAGCAAGTGAGGTCTGGCGAGAAACAGCCCTTGCGGACAGCGTTGCCAGCTCGGTGCTGTCATGCCCTGACGCTTTACTTCATCAAAGGTATGTACTTCTGCCAGCAGCTTGCCTCCTGGAGCTAACCACTGTTCGCAACGGCTAAGCAAGGTGCGGGCGTCCACCGCGCTGAAGACATTCAGTTCGCCAAAGGTCATCATGATGAAATCGAACCGGTTCTCCGGGGAGTACACCCGTACATCTTGTTGCAGGTACTCAATGTCTAATCCTGCCGCCTCTGCCTGCTGACGGGCATAGGTGATAGATGCCGGAGAGAAATCCACGCCGGTACAGCGAAAGCCGCGCTTTGTAAGCATATGAGTGTAAAAGCCGGGGCCGCAGCCGAGATCGAGAATGCGTGCGCCTGCTGGGAGCTGGCTGGCGATCCATGCCACCTGCCGCTCAATGACCGGTAGCTTCCGGCTGGCCCAGTTGTGCTCCTGTGACAAGTGGTTCTCCAACATGCGCTGGCTAAACGCTGGATCGTCCCAGGGGATTTTGCTTTCATCTGGCGACAGTTTTATGGGGTGGGAGCCAGAAATAATCGTGTTGATGTCCATCACACTCTCCTTAGCGGTTGTCCAACTGGGCGCGAACGTTGTTCAGCCCGCTGGTATTGATGCGGTACGGTTGTCCATTGACGGACTTGATCAGCTTTTTGGTTTTGAGTTTTTTGAACACGACTAGCGTGCAGTCGCTGAGCAGCAGCCCTTCACGGCTGTAGCATTCAACGGAGGTGACGCGGCCGGATGTATCGCGGACGTGCGCAATACGTCCACCTTTGGCGAGAACGTGTAAGGTACGTTGTTCCTGACGGGATAAATTCATGCTGAAAAACCTGTTAATCATCATGTGCAAAACGTGCAAACACACAGCGGTGTCCGCATTCGATTTCGGCGCATTGATAATCAGTCCGGCCTGAAAAGGTCGGGAAGCTGACTATCGGATGATTACATTCTCCAGCATCAAAGCCTCGGTATGAGTTGAAAGGGTTTTACGGCGGGAATAGTAACACACATTGTTTGTGTGGGGATAAGCTGGCACTGAAAAGTGTGACCTGAAGCATTTGTGCCAGGTTATGCCACCTTTGAGTCCCACTTTGCTACGTGAAGCTATTTTCTCTGGGGGGATATTACTTGTTGCATCTTCTTCTGCTACGGCCGTCCCGGTTCACAGGATAGTGTCATACAAACCCAAGACCAAATCATTGAAATATTTCAGGTATTGAGCCCGGTTGCAGGTGCTAACAAATTTTCACCGGCTACGCCACGTAGGGGCGCTGCATGCTGCGCCCATTGAGATAGCCAGGGACGAACCTATTCGCCCCCAGCCCATTCAGCCACACGGGATCAATGATCAAGATAGAGATAGTGCATCCAGCTTGTCATGCGTAACAGCACCTTACGCATCACGGAAACATGGGTAAAGTGGTCGGAATACACCGCCACCTGGGCAAATATGCCATCTGGCAAAGCATCAACATCCGCATTCGGCTCTAACTCAATCACCGCCAGCACGCCATCGGAGCCCGGTATCATGCTCAATGATTGCAGGGTTCCCTGCGCCTGGTACGTCCCGCTGGGAACGACGGGAAGTATGCTGGTCAGTCTCCCCTGAAATACCTGGCCAGGTAGCGCATTGAAGACGATCTCGGCTTGATCGCCCGATTTCAGGCGTAATAGCGAATTTTGTCTGAACTGCGCGACGATTTGCCGTTTTTGTTGCGGGATAAACACCATTACCGGGCGCAGTGGCAACGCCGCCGCGTAAGTTCCTGGGCGGATAAGCACTTGGGTTACATAGCCATTACTTGGGGCGCGAACCACGGTCTGGTCGAGATTGTATTTGGCTTCCGTTAACTGGGCCCGGAGGCTGACAATCTGCGACTGTTCTCCGTTGACGACGCTGTTTAACTGGCTTTTAATCTGTGCCTGTTCAGCCAATGAACTTTTCACCAGCGCATCCTGTGCCAGAAAATTTTGTCTGGCGTTATCAATATCGCTTTCGGAGAACGGGTTTACCTTGGCCCGACTCCCTCTAAGATAGCGCTGGTAGTCTTTATATAAACGATCGCGTTCGGCAATTACCCCCGAGGTATGGGCGACGGCTTCATCTAATTGTCCCTGAAGCACCTGGATGCTATGGATTGCCGTCATTAAATCGGCCTGTAATCTATCGACACGCGCCTGGTATCGCGTGGGCTCTATTTTAAAAAGTACGTCACCTTTTTTTATAAAGGTATTCTGCTTATCAGTAACCTCACTGACAATGCCAGTCACCTGCGGTGTGATGGGAATGGAAACCACGGCCTTTTGCGCTTGAAAAGTATAGGGGTGGTTATAATTCATTAATAAAATCAGAGCGCCCACTAAAACAACGCCCCCCAATGCTGCGGTAGGAACCGTCCATTTGTTGACCGGAATTTTAAATATTTTGAATATGCCATAGGCCAACGCGACATAAGTAAGAATAATGAGCAAGTCCATGGAGTTACTCCGCAGAAGGTGTTTTGGTTTCGCTGATGCTTTGTTCCAGCTCGGTTATTCTTTGCTCTAAACGGGCAAATGGATCTTGCTGGCCTTGCATGCCCCAACCGCGCTCTGGGCGATACAACGTTGCCCATATCCATAAAAAAGGCCATATCACATGCAGAGTAAACAAGCTGACCCAACCTGCGACATGGATCGCGTCCGCATGCGGATGATTGCGTGCTTTTGCAATCAGATAAGGAATGTCATGGAGAATAATGATCCCGTAAAAAATGACGAGGAAGACAACAATGAGTACGCCTAACGCAAAGTAATTTAGGAACATGGTGGCCTCGGCTAAGTAAACTAACCCGACGGATGAGGTAAGAGCGCTATGGGTTGCGCCACCTTGTCTGTTAGGCGTGTATTAGTGGGTTATCATTGACTGTAGTCGATAATGATTTATGAATATTGATATTTTTCATCTACTTTGGCAGTGCCCACCGAAAATGACATGTCGGTAGATAAAACACCTACGGCAACGCTAAAAGGATGTTTTTTCATATATCTTCTCGGTGGGGAGAGGTCAGTTCATAAAATATAGCACCATCCAAAAAATCTGGTGGCACGAGAACGTTTTTGTTGGAGTGTTATCAACAACCTTTGTCGGTAACGGGGCTAAAATGGTAGTGTCCATGAATCAATTTCATAAGTTCGGTCCGAACTGGCAAGGTTTACGTCAACCAAGGAAATACGCATGCTGAAAGAAAACTTCAATGAGCTACAGGTTTTTCTCGTCGTGGCGAGGGAGCGAAGTTTTACCAAAGCGGCGGGTAAGCTGGGTGTTTCACAGTCTGCACTCAGCCACGCTATAAAGGCGCTGGAGGAGCGTTTAAACCTGCGTCTGCTAACTAGAACCACTCGCAGCGTTGCCCCCACGGAGGCGGGTGAGCGGATCATTGCCTGTCTCGAACCTCGTATTGCAGACCTTGAACAGGAGTTGGAAGCCCTCGTTCAACTGAATGGTTCCGCTTCCGGTAATATCCGGCTTTCGGCGGGCGAGCACGCGGTGCGCAGCCTGCTATGGCCAAAGCTAAAGCCGTTTTTAAGGCAATACCCGGAAATCAACGTTGAGCTGGTGGTGGATAACGGCTTTGTCGATATTGTCGAGGGGCGTTTCGATGCCGGAGTACGCCTTGGCGAAAGCGTCGATAAGGACATGGTTGCCGTGAAGATCGGCCCGGATATGCGTATGGTGGTGGTTGGCGCGCCAGCGTATTTCGCCACCAACAGCATTCCGCAGACACCACATGAACTGCAAGATCATCGGTGCATTAATATGCGTTTACCTACCGCAGGCGGTTTATATCACTGGGAGTTTGAGAAAGCAGGTAAGCCGCTGCGCGTCAGGGTTGAGGGGCAACTGACGCTGAATCTGTTGTCGGAAAGAATAGACGCGGTGCTGTCAGGATTTGGCCTTGCCTGCGTGCCAGAGGATATGGTCCAGGGCTTGGTCAAATCCGGAGAACTTATTCAGGTGCTGCAAGAGTGGTGCCCTTCTTTCCCGGGTTACTACCTCTATTACCCAAGTAGAAAGCAGCATCCTCCCGCGTTTGCTCTTTTGATTGATGCGTTGCGTTATGGTGATTGAATGGCCTGCGGGAAACCGCAAGCCAGAGTAAACCTTAACGACCCACGCGAGCCTGTAAGGCGGCCGGATAACGTTCACCAACGATTTTCACCTTCTCCAGCGCTTGAGTTATCTTGTGCAAATCATTCTGGGAAAGAATGAGATCGGCGGCCCCCAGATTCTCTTCCAGCCGATGCAGTTTGGTCGTACCTGGGATGGGTACAATCCACGGTTTTTGTGCCAGCAGCCAGGCTAGAGCAATTTGCGCTGACGTCACGCCTTTCTCTGCGGCAAGCATTGCCAGCAGGCTGACCAACTGCTCATTCGCTTCCAGCGCCTCTGCGGCAAAACGCGGCACCTTGCTGCGGAAATCATCTTCACCGAAGGTCGTGCCGGTCTTGATGGCTCCGGTCAAAAAGCCTTTGCCCAATGGGCTGAATGGCACAAACCCAATGCCTAACTCTTCCAGCACCGGCAGGATTTCCTGCTCAGGTTGGCGCCACCACATTGAGTATTCACTCTGTAGGGCGGTAACCGGCTGTACCGCATGAGCGCGGCGAATGGTTTGTACGCCAGCCTCTGACAGGCCGAAGTGTTTGACCTTGCCTTCAGCAATCAGATCTTTCACGGTGCCCGCAACGTCTTCAATGGGCACATCGGGATCGACGCGGTGTTGATACAGTAGATCGATCACGTCGGTTTTAAGCCTACGCAATGAGCCTTCCACCGCCTGGCGGATATGCTCCGGGCGACTGTTTAAAATCTGCTGTTTGTTGTCATCACCAAAGGTAAAGCCAAATTTAGTGGCGATCACGACCCGATTGCGCAAGGGTTTTAAGGCTTCGCCGACCACTTCTTCATTCAGATACGGGCCATAGACTTCGGCGGTATCGAAAAAGGTCACGCCACGCTCAACGGCTGCGCGGATCAGTTCAACGGCCTGACGCGTATCCGTTGCCGGGCCATAGCCGAAGCTCAACCCCATGCAGCCCAGGCCCAGTGCTGATACTTCCAGCCCGGACTTACCGAGATAACGTGTTTGCATTCGGGAGTTCCTCCAATTTTATGTCGTTAAACGTCGAGTTTGCGGCCGGTGAGCCATTCCACCATCGCCGGGCCGGCGCGATGTGCGCTCGTTCTTTGCGTCATTTAGAAGACACTAAAGCCCACCAGGGGGCATGCAATACCGTTGTTCAGTTCTATTGTTTGCATGCACTACCCTTCACTGTGGTATGTGAAAAGCATAACGCAGAGTGATTTATTCGATTAGAGGGTGTAATTTGCTAAGGTTAATTAGCTGGGCTCATTAATGAATGAGCCCAGCCGGTACCTAGGCGTTAAGCAGAATAATGACGAGGTGCAAAGGGCGGTTAATCATAGTAAAGCGTGTAGTGAAGCAAGCGGCTAAATGTGCCTGAATTAATCTGCCCCGTTTTAGCAATGTAAGCCGAGAAAAGCAGCGTATTATCGCCTTTCTTTATTTTTTGGCCGATGTTTTTTCGGCCAAAATACAGTGGGCTGCCATCACTATCCAGCAGGCCTAACGCGATACCACTCACGCCATCAACCGGGATCAGGCTGCCAGATGCGCCGGTCCCTGTTCTGTCGAACGCAATCTTGACGTTCTTATTTTCTGTATCGCAGCCGTATAAATTGATGAGGAAGGGCACCGGTGTGGATTTCCCTTTGGCATCTAGCTCGGCGCTGGATATTTCGCCCATGTTGATCGTTTGATCATCGTCACCGACCACGATATTGCAGGTGGCGACGGTGATCCTCCCCACAAACTGAGTGCTACTGCTCGCCGTAATTTCCGCATGAGCCGTGGTTGCCAACAGCGTTGCGGCTAAAAAAAGTAAACATTTACTGTTCATTATTGCTTTCCTTACCCATAACATTCACGGCATGGCAACTTCGAAGGTCAGCACCTGGCTGTATTCACCATCCTTGATTTTTTTTAGATCCTTGGTGGTGGCGGATATTTCAGCCCGCATCCTTTTTGATTCGCTGATGCTGCTGATATCACTAATAAAGCGGGAGTATTTTTGATTGAATTTCAAGTAGGCACCTTTACCTAAATCAAACAGCTTCAGCCCGATACCCTGTGGTGCTCCTGAGCTATGGCTAATCCCCCAAAAGGTCGAGCTGATTGGGTAACCGCCTTGGGTTTTGATTTCACCAGGCAGATTATAGGCGCTGCCCATACAGGTGGTGGATTGGTCTGGTCCTTTTATCACGGTCATGGTGAAGTCCTCACTACGGACTCTGCCACGGCTGAGATCGTCAGACGAGATCGGCTGGAATGCCACCACATCAGGGGTGACAACGGTCAAGGTGCACTGCTTGATCGGTGGCTTGATTGATCCACCACCACCACCGCCGCCACCACCACCACCGCCGCCACCGCCGCCACCACCACCACCGATGCTGGTACTAAGATAGCAGTAAACCTTCATGTCAAGGCCGCAGATCATCAAGTAGGGGGTGCTGCTTACCCCCCAAGCCATTTCGTTATCCGAGCTAGCAGCTATCCACAGGGTACCGACCGAGTCTTGCAGATCGTAGAAAGGGTTAACCACAAAATCGGTTTTAAATATTTTTGGTTGTACGCGAAAATCAAACGTTAAATTCTTGGTATAGCGCGGCGTTGCGAGGGCTAAATCCCAGCAGTTCTTTTGGCATGGTGCCAAAGTGCTATCGCTCCAGGAAAACAGCTTATCGTGTTCCATGTTTTCAATATTGCTAAAGGTTTTCTGCGAGCCCGCGCCGGAGATCGTTAAGGTCAGGTTTTTCCATACGTTAGAATTGGCAGGGATGGGGATATGCAAATCACTACCCTTGGCAAACTTATAGGTGATCGTCTCTGTTTTATCGCTAAAGTTGACGCAGGTCACCCTGGTGGTTTGGCTGGCGGAGTAGGTGACGTTGGGAATTCTCCAGATGAGTTTAGTGTCACATTGCGTAATACCATTTTCGTCTTGCTGACAATTATATTTTTCAGTGTCCTTTTGGACTCTTCCCGTGATAAGGGTCGCGAGGCTTACGCTAGGAACGAGGCTAGAGCTTGGCTCAAAATCGCAGGCAATAGATGAATCAGCCCAGGTGGAGTTAACAGAGAACAACCCTAAACAGAGGCTTAGAATAAACTTGATCATAACAATAGCCTCAATATCAAGGGCGATTTTTACCGTTTTTAACCACATCGCACTGGCTTGCCGTGCAATGATAATTTATTGCGTTATAAGAGCCATAATCATTAATGTACTGTAGTTGGATGGCCTGGTTTTTTACCAGCGCGTTTGGCACAGTGACTTCACTCAGCGGCTTAAGCGTTATAGCCTCATCCGACAGTGATAGCGGTTTGTTCGCTACGCTGAGGGTCGGGATAACGATATAAAAAGGCGTAGGATTGACGATCTTCACGCCATTATTGACGGGGGTAAGCACTAACTTCTCTTGCCAAACCTCCGTGGCCATTTTTTTCAGGCTCGCAGGGCGGTAGAAGACCTTTATTTTAATCCGTAAAGCTAACTGCACGGCGTTGGTCTTATCAGATTTTGGTGGGATCTCCTGCAGGTTATAGAAGAACAGTGACTCTCTATCCTGAGGTAATTGAGCCGCAGCCGGCAACGGGGTAATGTTTACCTGCACCGTAGTGTCTTGTTCCAGCCGTTGTAACGGTGGCAGCACGGTAAGGGGGGAGTTTATTTTTTCCTCATTTTCATTTTCTAGCCAGCTTTGTGCCAGATAAGGTAATTTTTTACTGTGGTTAATAATATTAACCTGTGCCGATTTTTCATCCCCCATAATAATTACGCGGGTTCTATCAATAGAGATCGCCGCGTTGGCTTGGGAAACGCTCAAACCTGCCAGCGTCAGAATAAAAAATAGCTTGGTAGCCTGTGGGAACATGGGAATATCCTTGTGAGATTATTGGGTTTTACATACCGTAGAGGAGCTGAAAGACAGCGACACATTCTGGCCCTGCAGGCTGAAGAAACAGTGTCGGCCTGCCGCATCCATCGCTTTCAGGGTGGACTCATTGCTGACTCCGGAAATATAGACCTCGCCATTTTCACCCACCATGCCAACGCTTCTCTTCTCGGCAGCGTCTTCAACGGTGGTGCCAAACGGGATCGGCTGGCCCTGGGGGTCGGTTAACCGAATAAATGCTTTGATCCCCCGGTAAACATTCAGTCTGCGATAGCCAATCGCCCCTTTGGTTAGCACCGTTTGGATGTTAGCGACTGAACCATCAACATCATCGGGGAGCCGTTTAGCATCAACCGAGTAATCGGTACGGAAATATTCCGGGACGTCATTGATGATGGCCAAGCCTTGAGCGTTGGTTGGCTCGTTGCGGTCACCGTTGCCAACATAAACACCGGCAATACCCTTGGTGTCGAGCAGCAATCTTGAGTTTCCGGAGTAGCCGTCACGGTGCATAACGGCGCCATGAGCGGTAGCCGTGAAGCCGGACTTGATGCTGCCGCCCAGATAGTAATCGTCGTCACTCATCGATGCGTTTAAGGTGGTGGCAACCTTGGCCATTTTTTGCGAAGAGTTGGCATTGATCTTACCTTGCCGCAAGCCGTCATAGGCGCTGGCGCCAACGGACCAGATATTATTGGGGTCAACATTATTGGTATAGGACAGGCTAGGTAATAATTTACCGTTGTTGGTACGCATAGCGGTATTCATATAGCTTTGGTCACCTAATGGAATATTAAAGCTCAGGTAGATCGAGTTGTTGTTTTTCTGGCTCTGTGAATAAAAACTTTTCTTATACTCGGTTCGGTTTACCGAGAGATAGGTATTGATGTTTTTCATGCCGGCGAAGTCAAAGGATTTTGACACGCTTAACCCGTAGGTATTACTGTCGGAAGCGTCCTGCCAGTAAGTTTGCTTGCTATAAATGGCGTTCAGTGAAAAACCGAGATCTGTAAAGTTCTTGCTGGCGACGATATTGTAACTTTCCTTGCTGGTGCTGACATAATTCGGACTGTTTTTCAGCGTGATAAAATCATTGAGCGTCAGGAAGTTTTCCTCTGAGAAACGGTAGCCCGCAAAGGTAATTTGGCTATCAATGCTGTCGAACATTTTCGAGTAGTTGATACGGTAGCTTTGGCCCCGCGGGCGGGAGTTTGCCAGCTGTGCATCGGTGTGGGTTACGTCAAAGGATAGGGCACCTAGCACGCTCATATCGTAACCAATCCCCCCGTTGATGGCGTAGTACTGTTTATCGGTAAGGATAAAGCCGCCAAACAGTGACGTTCCGGAAAGGATGCCGAGCGAGGCTTCACCGGTGGCGAGATACGGGTTGAAACCGCCACTGTTTTCATTGGATTGCCCCAGCATGACTTTATATCTGACATGACCGGAACGCGTCAGGAAAGGGACGTTGGAGGTTTGAATGGTTGAGGTTCTCTCCTCACCATTTTCCTCGCGGATGGTCATTTTTAACTCGCCAGAAGTCATGTCGGTGAGATCGTTGATGATAAAGTTACCGGGCGGCACCATCCTTTCATAGATAACGTTATTATCACCGCGGGTGATGATGATTTTGGCGTTGCTGTTGGCAACCCCTTCTATGACCGGCGCATAGCCACGCAATGCCGGTGGCAGCATGCGGTCGTCACTGGCCATGGCAACCCCGGTATAGTCAATGGCGTCGAAAACATCGGATGAAAGGTAGTTTCTGCCGATAGTTAAATGGGCACCGGCATTATTGAGTGAGCGCGCCAGGTAAACCGTTGGCGTGCTGAAGCGGGATTGTTTTTCGCCCTGTCTGCTTTTATATAAAAATGCCTGATGACTACTTCTTAGACGCCAGGAACCGTAGTTCACACCGGCAGTCCCGTAGCCAGATAATGACAGGTAGTTTGAACCCTGCTTATTCTGATAGACGTTGCCACTGGCGTTATAATCAAGCAGGATACCGGGAATGCCTTCATCCCATTGTGCCGGTGGTGTCCAGTTGGGATCGTTATACTTTAAAGCGGCTTGCGGGATCGTCAACAGCAGTTCGCTCTTTTTTCGATCGATTCTCAGCGTGCTGCCTGCATAATCCTGGACGATAATGCAGGCGCTATCCCTTGGTGCGTGGCGTTCCAACATTCCCTGCAATGCACTACTTTTTAAATCAAATTTCTGCAACAGTTCCGGGGTAAAGCAAACCTTGCTATCACCTTCGACATCGACTATCTGGAACTGAAGGGTGTCGAGAGTTCTATTATTCAACTTTAACAAAAGGAGGTAGTTTCCCGCCGGAATATAATCAGGGCGTGAAAAATTACTCAGACTGACACTCTGTTTATCGAGAACGTCCAATGCCCTGGTTTCAAACTCAATATCATTGTTTTTTGCCTGGGCTGAATGCGCAACAATAATAAAAAACAATAGGGTTGAAGCGGGTGAGTAATTTTTCTTATTGTTCATAATAATAGTTTCTGAACGCTAGTAAGTAGCAGGTTTGGCCAGGCCATACCTGCTAGGTGATAATTACCGCTAATGCACTTGGGGGTTTTAGAGGTAGGTCAGAGAGAAGCTGGTTAATGCGTCATAGTGACCGGCAACTACCGCTTCCCCTTCCAAGGCAACTACCTGAGCGGAGAATTGCAGGGTGTTGTCTCCGGTGCGCAGGCTATAAGGCTCAGATTTTGTCGCAATTTTAACCTGTTTGTTAGCTGCATCTATCAGGCGGATGGCCAGACCCTTGGCATCACCGGTGACCCCCAGGAAACCATTGGCACCACCGACAGACATGCCATCGAAACGGACGTTGACTTTGGTTTCGGCGGCAGCCTTAGGATCAAACGTGCAGCCGATAAGCTTGATTTTAAATTCGATAGGGGTGCTGTAACCGATAGTGTTCAACTGGGCGTCAGAAACCTGTCCCAAGCTGATTGATTGGTTGTCTCCATCAATACCTGGAGCTAAACCGCAAGGGGCTTTTAACACCGAGCCTTTGAACAGGATCTGGCCATTGCCTTGGGAACCAGGGGGAACCTCAGCCAGAACGGTACCGCTCAGTGCTAAAGAGGCTAATACGGTAGCGCTTAGCAGGGTTTTCTTGATAGTCATTTTTAATCTCCATATATACATGCAGTCTTTGGTATAAATCGGCTATACCTTTCCTTGAGGTTGCTTATATAAAAGGCCTCACGCATAACGCCTTATCTTGTTGCCAGGTGTGAGGCCTCTTAAAAACCATAAATCATTAGCAATAGGTGTCCTTTTTAGCAGGCCTTTCCTTGGGGGGATGAGACTCTCACAGTACCCTGGATGAGTCACTGTCCATTTTTGTTATTAATTTTTGGTGTTTATAATAATTATAATTAAGTTTGTTTATAATTAATTTTAGTTAAGGTGTTTTGATTATTAAGTTGTTTAAATTCAATTGCTTAAATTATTATCCACCTACTTGATAAATCGGGGGTATAACCATTGACATTAGTCTTGCTTAACACTAGTCTGTTTTTTTGTTTTGATTTATTGCTTATTTGTTGTCGATAAATAAACTGAGATGGAGCTAGTGGCGTGGTAGTGTCAATAATCAATGGCAGGAGGCGTAAGATTGGTCTAAATGAGGGTTTGGATGCGGCGGTAGTGACTTATTATAATGCGATTAAGCCAATTTACCTGTCTAACCCTCTTCATTTTAAGATAATATTTAAAGCTAATCGGGCTATTATTTTGTCGGCCATTTTAGGTGGCTATTACAGCTTAGATAATCCTTCTTTCAAAGAAGTTAAAAAGCTCTGTATTAACAATGAGTTGTTAAGTAGTAATGCCTTGGATTCGTTTATCTCTTTCTTGCAGGTAGGAGGGCGCTTGGCGATCAGGCGTGATGAACAGGATAAACGCAAATTAACCTACCAACCGACAGCCAAAGGGGTAAATGAGGTTCGTGAGTTGATTGATAGCCTGCTGCTGGCTTACGCGATGATCTACCCTGAGTTCGCTCTTACACCTAGGGTTGATCACGATGATTTCATGGCGGATTTTTTCAAAAATTATACACAGGTCATAGGGAAAGAACTGTTTGTGTATGACGCGGTGCCAGATAGCCGCGTATTTTTGACCAAGGATGGGGGACACATGATGATGTTTCACCTGTATATCGAAAGTCTCAGGCAAGAAACGTTAACGGTGCAATACAACTATTTAAAAGCATCAACGGAGTTTTCGGTATCCCGCTCACATATCAAGCGATGTTTTCAGGCCGCCGAGCGGTTGGATTTATTGAACTTGAGGCAAGATGGCAAGACCATCGAGCTTAAACCCCGTTTTATCGATATGGTCAGAGAGGCCTTCTGTTTTTACCTGGCGACCGTGGAGTATGGCGTTTTTGGGGTGCGTTAACCGAGTAGTCCAACACCACACCAGGCATTGTCGTGGCGCTGTACACTTCGCCCGTCTTAACCCAATGGGTAGGGGCCTTACATAGTCGGCTGTAGGGGCGCAGCATGCGATGCTGCTCCCGCTTTGATTCAGAGCACACATCTTCACCAAGACGCTGAATAATATCCTGACGTAACAGGAATTTTTGTATCTTGCCCGAAGTGGCCACGCTTGCAGATGAACTTATTGTGGCAGTTTCGTGGCTTCAAGCCTCACTTTGTAAGGCAGGCCCAAATCCCAGCGGCTTTGCCAGTGTGCGATGAACTGCCTGGTAACGTCGGGCATATGGCGCAGTACCACCACGTTTTCGCTATTTTGTGTTTCAGCTGAGGGAGCATAGTTAAACGAGCCGGTTTCCACCGTCTTGCCATCGACAATCATCGTCTTATCGTGCTGAATATGATAATGCCCATCAATGCGCATCTGTATGCCGTGAGTTGCTGCGTAGTTAATCGCGGTTTGGCTGGTTTTGCCCTGATTCCGGCGTTTATCGACTACCACGCGCACCTCCACTCCCCGATTGTGCGCCGCTACCAGCGCCTGGGTGATATCTGGTGCCTGAAAAGAATAACCTATCATTTGGATGGACTGATGTGCATGGCTGATAATGTTCAGCACCAACGCCCGCGCCGAGCCTTCGGGCGAAAACCCTACCTGCACGTTAGGGGCCGCATTGACAGCGGTGGGCAAGGCGATGACAGTGATCAGCGCTAGCCGATTTATCCGGTATTTAAACAATTTTGTGCTCCACGGTGAACGCGGTAGGAATAACAAAGCTGGCCAGGTTCGGTGAGTTTAACTTGGTCGCAGGGGGTATTTCACGACTAAACTGGTTGATCAATTGACCTCTATCAAAATAGTCAACAGTATGTCATTTGGATGTCTGGTATAGCTCAGTGGTAGAGCAGTCGGCTCTCCATCCGACTGGACACAGGTTCGAGCCCTGTTGCCAGAGCCTTTCATTTCTCCTGTTGAAATCTATCAATTTTATTTGTTATTTCAGGGCTTGCGGCCACGGATCGTGACAGCATTTTTGCTGTGCCTTTGCCCGAGGCATAAGTTTTGACTATCCTAACTGTGGTACGATTAGCGTGGTGATTCAATGCCATGTGGTTTAAATGCATGACTTCTTTTGCTAGTGATGAATGACTAGTAGGGAAATGCATTTCCGTTTGATTGACCATTGATAAATAAGGATAGTTGTATAATGAAAGTTATCCGCTCGTTGATTAAAGCCACCACCGCACTTTCCCTCCTGGCCATCAGTATCACTTCAGCCTATGCAGACGTTATCCCTCTGGCCGGAGAGGTCCAAACCGATCAGTTCGCTGCGAAAGTGGTTTCAGTCGACCAACAAAACCGTGTGGTGGTTTTGGCTGGGGCAGAAGGGCATAACGTCAGTTTTAAACTGACCGATCAGGCAAAGGATTTAACCCATTTAAAGGCGGGGGATACGATCCAAGCCACGATAGTGCGCTCGCGCATCGTTAAACTTGATACCGATCTGAATAAGGCTGCACCGGCGATCACCAGCCTTTATGAAGAAAGCAATGCCACCAAGAACAATCCAAATCCTAACGTCAATGCCGTGCATCAGGTCAATCTGACCTTGAAAATCACGCATATTGATGTGAAAAAGCACGAGATCACCTTTGAAGGGCCAGCGGGGCGTCAGAAGGTCGTTTCTGTTGAAGATCCTGCTATCCAGGCGCGCCTGAAAGATCTGAAAGTGAATCAGAGCGTCGTAGTGACCTATACTGATTTTCTTGATATACGTGCCGATCACACAAAGAAGTCAGATTGATAAAGCCATAACCGGCTTCCTACCTTGGGGCGCAGCATACTGCGCCCACATAGATCAGCAATGAGCGACCTGTTCACCAAGACGCTGGATAATATCCTGACGTAGCAGGAACTTTTGTATCTTACCCGAGGCGTTACGCGGCAGGTTGTCCACCACCACCAGATGTTCCGGGTATTTGTATTTGGCGACCCGTTTGCGGCCAAAGAACGTGATGACCTCCTCCAGGGTGAGCGAACCGTAAGCGGCCTTTAGCACCACGTAGGCGCAGGATCTCTCCCCTAATCGTTCATCCGGCATGGCGACAATCGCGGCATCATGGATACGCGGATGCTGCATCAGAATATCCTCCACTTCGCGGCTGCTGATATTCTCCCCGCCGCGCACGATAATATCCTTCTTGCGGCCGGTGATTTTAATGTAGCCGTCAGCATCCATGCGGCACAGGTCACCGCTGTAGTACCAGCCATCCTCATCCAGCGCGCGGGCAGTCAGCTCGGGTTCATCCAGATACCCCATAAATACGTTGGGGCCACGCGAGGCCTCTTCGCCTTCTTCGCCGTTGGGGAGTGGGTTGCGCTCTTTATCCACCACTTTGATTTCTACCCCAGGTGCGGCAAAACCGTCGGTGTTGAGCACGCGGGAAAGGGGATCGTCCAGGTTGACCACCGAGTGGGGCGAACTTTCCGTCGAGCCGTAGACGCTGAGCAGTTTAATGCCCATTTGCAGGCAGTCCTGGGTAATTTTTTTCGGGATGGTGGTACCGCCGCACAGGAAGAAGCGCAGCGATGAGATGTCATGTGGCTGCTGTTGCAGGGTGCATAACAGGTCATAGACAAAAGGCGTCGCTCCGAGCACGCAAGTACAGCGCTCTTGTTGCAGCAGGGCAAGGCAATCGAGTGGATTAAAGATATCCAGCAGGACGCTGCGTGCGCCAATCAGAAAGGGGGCCGTCACGCCGTGTAAGAAACCGGTCGCATGCCCCAGCGGTGCGGGCATCAGGAAGGTATCCAGCCAGGTGAGATTGAGCCGCGCGCAGTAGGCACGCTCGCTGGCCAGAATATTATTGTGCGTCAGCATCACGCCTTTGGGTTTGCCTTCGGTGCCAGAGGTGAACAGCACCGCGGCCAGTTCATCGCCATGCACGCTGATCGGTGTGGTCAGTGGCGGAGTATCCCGCAGCAACTGGCTAAGTGCAGGTGTTGCGGTTGCGGGGGAAAGCTTGTCGACGGCAACGACCTCTAGCAGATCGGGAAGCTGATCCCGCAGCGGCAGGATGAGGTCAATTGGCCGGGTGTTTCTGAACGAGGTTGGCGCGAACAGCACCTTGGCCTGGCATTTGTTCAGCACCCAGACCAGCTCGGCCTCTCGCCAGGAGGGGAGCAGGGGAACGGAAACCGCCCCCGTTTTCAGGCAGGCCAGGTAGATCACGGTAAACTCACACCAGCCGGGAAGCTGAAATGCGACGCGGTCACCCGGTTGAATACCGCAGGAGATCAGCCATGTTGCCAAGCTACTTGCCGCGCGGTCGAGGGCGGCATAAGTGTAGGAAGTCCCCCGATTGTCGATCACGGCAATTTTTTCCGGCATGGCCTGCAGGGTTTGATGCCAGTAATCGGCAAGCGAGGCGTCGCCCCAAAAACCCTGTTGCCGGTATTTGGCCCGGCGTTCGGGATTGAGTTTTATCGTGACACTCATTGTTTATCTCTATTCATTATTTCTGGGGGGATGTTGAA
Source organism: Serratia sp. 3ACOL1 (assembly GCF_003668775.1). Lineage (NCBI taxonomy): Bacteria > Pseudomonadati > Pseudomonadota > Gammaproteobacteria > Enterobacterales > Yersiniaceae > Serratia > Serratia sp. 3ACOL1. The sequence continues at coordinate 5,770,075 of NZ_CP033055.1, forward strand.
CTGTTCTGGTCCGGTAAACATTGCCCCTCACCCTAACCCTCTCCCACAGGGAGAGGGGACCGATCGAGCGTGTTTGAAATTGTAGTGACTCACCTTTGATGAGTGACGAGCGGTTTGCTGAGATGGTCTCTTTACTGCCAAAAGTGCAAGGGCTATCAGCTCCCTCTCCCTACGGGAGAGGGTTGGGGTGAGGGGCTGGCACGCTCTTTCAGGCAGACGCTCACCCGTAGCGAAACTCGACGCCAAACGTCCCCAAAGGATATTCCCACTGCTTAAGAATGGTGTCGCCGCACAGCACGCGGCAGGTGCCGCACTCCAGACAACCGGCAGAATCGAAATGGATATTGCCTGCGCTGTCTTGCTTATACAGCCCGGCAGGGCAGGCCAGCATCAGCTTACGGAACTCGTCCATATTGGGGTTATCCACCAGAATGATGTGCGGGTGGCCCTCATTAACATGGAACTTGTTGATGCCCAGCTTGACGTCTACGTTGACCGGATTTTCGTTGCTCATAGCGCTGTCGCCCCCTTGATGCCGTCTTTTAATAAATTCATCAGCCCAATCTGTTTCACCCTTTTCATCAGAGCCTTACGCACGGGCTGGGTAGGGCTGCCATCGATGGTGAACATATCCCCATGATGTCCGCGACCATGCGCGGATACTGCGTAAACAGGCGCGGGTTTTCCATCAGCGCAGGGATTTTGCGGAAGTGGTGCACCTCATGCATCACACAGTTTTGCTCCAAGGCGTGCTTATATTCCCCCAGGCTGCTGGCGGAAAAGTTCTGCCGCTGCTTGGCCGCAATGGCCGTATTGGCAGCCGCCTGGGCCGATGCAATGGCCAGATCCATGCCGCGTATGGTAAAGCCCAGGTTCAGGCAGAATCCTGCCGCATCGCCGACGATCATTACGCCGCCGTCAGCCAGCGTGGGTATCATCGCCTTGCCACCTTCCGGAACCAGGTGAGCACCGTACTCCAGCAGCTTTCCACCCTGGATCAGCGGGCGAATGGATGGGTGCTGCTTAAAGTCCTCCAGCATCTGGGGCACGCTTTTCCCCGCGTGGCCAATCTCTCCCAGGCCGCATACCAGCCCTAGAGAGATGGAGTCCCGGTTGGTATAGAGAAATCCGCCCCCCATCAGGCCGTTGGACGGAGAACCGGCAAACAGCCAGGCGGCCCCGTCATTGCCAGAGAGGTTAAAGCGATCTTCGATCACCGAGGGGGATAAACCGATAAGCTCTTTGACGCCTACGGCATAGTGATGTGGCGAAGAAGGGGGCAACAGGTTAATCGAGCGGCCGAGCATGGAATTCACGCCGTCAGCCAGGATCACTATGTCAGCCTTCAGGATATCGTCGCCCGCCTGCACGCCGGTAACCTGATTACCTTCCCGTATCAGCGCGTCGACGCGGACGCCCGAGATAAACTGTGCTCCGGCCTGTTCGGCTTTTTCCATCAGCCAGGGATCGAAGCGGTTGCGCAGCACGGTATAAGACGCCTGAGCGGCAATGTCCGGTTTTTCGCTGTGAAAATCGAGCGTGACGGCGCTTTCCTCCGTCATGAAAGAGATCTTCTCGCGGGTGACCTTGCGCTCTACCGGCGCTTCTTCCGCGAATCCCGGCATGATGCGTTCCAGGCTATGGGCATACAGGCGGCCCCCGGTCATATTCTTACTGCCAGCGCTGTTGCCGCGTTCAATGACCAGCACATCCAGCCCGGCCTGCGCCATCACGTAGCTGGCTACGGCACCTGCGACGCCAGCACCGACCACGATGGCATCAAATTTATCATCCGACATGCTTATGCTCCCTATCCCGCCGCGGGTATGCGGCGGGATGCGTGCGGTGTATCAAAGGGTTAACGACCTAATTGGTCGATCAGGGCAGGGACCACTTTGTAAATGTCGCCCACCAGGCCGTAATCGGCATAGTTGAAGATCGGGGCGTTTTTGTCTTTATTCACCGCGACAATGATCTTGGCACCGTTGCCGCCGACCATATGCTGGATTTGCCCGGAAATGCCCAACATCAGGTAGAGATCGGATTTCAACTGCACGCCAGACACCCCGATATAGCGCTCGCGTTCCATCCAGTTTTCACCCTCGGCGATAGGACGAGAACAGCCAACTTCCGCTCCCAACAAGGCTGCCAGCTCATGGACCATTTTCAGGTCGTCCTGTGCTGCTAGCCCACGTCCGACACCAACCACGCGTTTGGCCTTGCTGAGATCGACGCTGCTCAGCGCTTTGGCACGGCGCTCTTTGCAGAGGATTTCCTGGCGTGGGGCAACATAGCTGAGCTGAGTGACCAGGCAGTCATGCGCCGGGTCGGTAGCGGCAGGCTCCATCACGCCGGGAGCCAAGGTGATGATGGCGGTGGTGGTATTGATTTTTTCCTTACCGAAGGCCAATCCGCCGTACATACGGTGTTCGGCGATGAAATCAGCCCCGTCGACGTGTACGGCGGTTACATCGTTCACTACCGCTGCGTTAAGTAACACCCCCAGGCGGGCGGTGAGTGCTTTACCGCGTTTGGTGGCTGCCATCAGCACCAGGGCCGGAGTCTGTTCGCCGTTGACCTCTTTCAGGATATCCGCCAGGGTCTCAGCATAATTTTCAATGCGCTGCAGTGCGGAGGTTTTCTCCAGCACGTAGATGCCGTCTGCACCCAGAGACTTGAGCCTGGCAACCTGTTCGCTGTCCTGCACGATGGCATAAACATGCTCGCCCCACTGGCGTGCGCCTGCCATCAGTTCGCCGTAGCGCTCAACGTTGTCGCTGAACACCCATACGTTTGTCAGTTTACTCATGATGATTTTCTCCAGTCGTGGGTTAGTTCAGCGCTTTTTTCAGATGGTCCGCCAGCTCGGCAATGGCTTCCGGCGAGTCGTTTTCCAGAATGATGCGTTGGCGCTGTTTCTGTGGCGGTACGGTGATCTCGACCAGCTCGGCCAAAGGCGGCGTCTGGCTCCAGGCAATGTCATTGGCTTGCCACTGATTGACCGGCTTTTTCCCGGCGCCGAGGATCGCCTTCATCGTCGGAATACGAGGAACGTTAATGTCTGAGGTTACGCAGATCACCGCTGGAAGTGGCAGTTCAAGCACTTCCACCTCTTCTTCTAGCGTGCGCTCAACCAGCACACGGTCACCGGCAAACTGGATCTGGCTAACGGCATTAACGGTAGGGAGCTGCAAGATCTCCCCAACCAACAGGCCCACCTGCTGGGCGTATAAATCCCCGGAACCTTCACCAAACAGCATCAGATCAAAGCCGATTTTGTCTGCGGCGGCGGCTAGCGCGTGTGCGGTATCCATCGGCAGCGCGTTTTCCAGTTGCGCATCCTGCACCAGATAAAGCTCATGAGGGCCGCGCGACAGCACGTCCTTACGCACCTTGGAGTTTTGCAGCAGCGAGCCGCCCACGCAGAGCGCGGTAATCTGATCGTTCTCGGTTGCCAACTGGGTGGCTGCCTCGATCGCATTCAAATCGAACTGACTGATTTTGGCTTCGGCGTGATCGAAATCGAGCGTACGTTGTGCGGTAACCACAATATCTTGCTCTTCGGGGACCAGCTTAAAGCAGGTTATTATTTTCATGATATCTCCTGTGGGTCGCTCGCTGGCGGCAGAGAGCGTTCTATCAGCGGAAAGGACAAAAAGCATGACAATATATTGCGAGTGCGCAGGGGGATTTACGACTGGATAATCTGTTTTTGTTGCTAACAATCTTGCAAAAAAACGGCTAATAACGGATGGATTGCCGTGCGGGAAAGTGGTTTGCCAGTGAGCAAGGTAAGCTGGCGGCGCGATCGTAGAGATTTTATTTTCGTGCCATCTTGCATGCGGGGCAAACTATCTTGTTTTAGTCGTCTGGGCTCATATTGTATATTGTTTTCTGTCGCTCTATTTTAGCCACTGATCATTTTGCCAAAGCCAACTGTATTGTGTGGAGGTTGCCATGTTTCAGCGCTGTTTCGATAATAAAAAAGAAGCCCTTTTTGCGCAGGGGATGACGCCAAAACTCTCGCGGTTCGTCATCAGTGACGATCCCAACTGGGAGTCTGGGCATCATGTGCATAATGATGAGAGCGAGCTGATTTACGTTAAGCAGGGGGTGGCCAGGCTGGTCATCGACTCCTCTTACTACGTGGCACACGCTGGTGATATCGTGGTTATTGAGCCTGGCCGGCTGCACGCGGTGGCATCGGACAGCGCCTCCCCGGCCACCACCTATACCTGCGCTGTCTATGGTTTCAAATTTCAGGGCTGGGAAGAAAATCAGATTTTACAGCCTCACTCCTGCCCGGTAGTTTCCGTTGGGCAAGGGGGGGAGGTGATAAAAACGATCCTTCATGAACTTGGCGTCAGGTTACCCCAGCAGAAAAACGAGTTAACCTCATCGATTTATGATGCTTATGGTTATGCCCTCACCGCGCTGTTTTATGAGAACTTTAAAAACGCTTACCGTTCAGAGTTGGGATACATTAAAAAAGATGTGTTGGTGAAGGATGTGCTGGTTTATTTGAATAATAATTATCGTGAAAAGATCACTCTCGAACAGCTAGCTAAAAAGTTCCGCGCCAGCGTCAGCTATATTTGCCATGAGTTTGCTCGCGAGTATCATATATCGCCGATTAACTACGTTATTCAACGCCGGATCACCGAGGCCAAGTTTACGCTGACTAATACCGATAACAGCCTTAATGAGATCGCCTGGCGGGTCGGGTACGAAAACGTCGATCATTTTGCCAAATTATTTATGCGCCATGTCGGATGTTCCCCAAGTGATTATCGTAAACAGTTCAATAATAACTTGGCGGAACCGGTGTGTTTACCGGGTTGAATCTGCTGGTGGCTTATTGATAACTCGCCAGGAGGTTGGCTTTGGCTACCTCCTGGCGTTTTAGTGCCTTATTTGCTCTGGTAGTCTTTCAGGATCTGGCGGCCAGCAATGTAAATCATGATTTCATCGGTGCCACCGCCAATCCTTTCGCAGCGCACGTCACGCCAGAAGCGGGAAACGCGAGCCTCATCCGTATAGCCCAGCCCGCCCATGATCTGGATGGCATCATCAATGACTTCCATCGCCGTACGGGCGCAGTGGAGCTTACACAGCGCGGCGCTAGTGCGCAGTGACTGCTTCTGATCCGCCTGCCAGGCGACCTTCATCACCATATTGCGCATGTTGTCGACCTTGATCGCCATCAGCGCCAGCTTTTCCTGGATCATCTGGTTATGGCCGATCGGCTTGCCGAAGGCGATACGCTGGTTGGCGTAACGGGCGGCATCTTCAAACGCGCACTCGGCGAAGCCGGCGCTGCGTGCGGCGTTGATCAGGCGTTCCATTTCAAAGTTGTACATCACATTGAGGAAGCCCATGCCTTCTTCACCGACCATATCGCTCTCATCCACCTCAACGTTATCGAGGTAAACTTCGCAGGTGCTCAGCATGTGCCAGCCGATCTTGTGCAGCGGATTGACCTTAATGCCCGGCTTATTGGATTCCATCCACCACAGGGTGAAGGCCTTTTTCGGATCTTTGGGCTCGGGATCGCGCGCCAGTACCAGCATATACGGGTATTCTTTCGCACCGGTGATAAAGGTTTTTTGCCCGTTCAGATACACCTTGCCGTTTTTACGGGTGTAGGTGGTGGTCGCGGCGCTATTGTCCGAGCCTGCGCCTGGTTCGGTCAGGGCCAGCGCATAGGCCGGATCGCCGGTGGCCAGCGTACTTTCTGCCGTCTTGCGCAGCTGTTCGGCTGAGCCGAAACGACGCATGCTGTGAATACACTGGCCGTTGGTGATCAGGAACGCCGGTGCGCCACATTTGGAGACTTCCATCAGCGCCAGCATCTGGGTGACATAGTCCGCCGGAATGCCGCCGAACTCTTCCGGCACACCTAACAGGGAAATACCGCTATCGGCGAGCGCGCGCATAAACTCGGTAGGGTAGGTTGAGGTCTGATCGCAGGTGCGGAAATACTCTTCCGAAAAGTTATTGCCGATCAGTTCCCGAATACTGGCAAGCAGCAGTTCCTGCTCTTCAGTTAAAGAAAAGTCCATAGCCTTACTCCTTTTAATATACTGCTTCAGGTAAAGTGAAACCCATGACGCCGTCGATAAACAGTCTTTCGTCCATCAGTTTTAACTGCGGGGAAATAACCGGGGCGAAATCCATTTTTGCCAGAATGTCTTTTTCCAGATCGACGCCGGGGGCAATTTCAACCAGGTGCAGACCATCGGCTTTGAGCGTAAAGACGGCGCGTTCGGTGATGTAGCGCACGTCTAATCCCCGTTCGAGCGCGATTTTGCCGCTAAAGGTGATCTCTGGTAATTGCTTGATGAATTTTTTGACACGTCCTTCCTGCACAATGTTCAGCTTGCCGTCGGCGACCTCGGTTTTTAAACTGCCGGCGGTCAGGGTGCCGCAGAACACAATCTTTTTCGACGTCGCGCTGATATCGATAAAGCCACCGGTTCCCATGATTTTGCCGTTGAATTTATGCACGCCGACGTTGCCCTGTTGATCCACTTCGGCAAAGCTCAGGTAACAGACATCCAGCCCACCGCCGTGGTAGAAATCGAACTGAGAGGTCATATCCAGCACGGCGCGGGTGTTGACGTTCGCACCGAAGGCCACGCCCTGAGAGGTAATACCGCCGATGGGGCCGGTTTCGACCGTCAGCACGAAATCATCGGCACACCCCTCTTCGCGAGCGACCAGGCCGATGCCGTCGGCAATGCCCACCCCAACGTTGCCCACCGCTCCTTTACGCATCTCAAATAGTGCACGTCGCGCCACCAGTTTGCGCTGGTTAAGGGGCAGGGCGATTTGGGTGCTGTCATCGAGCACGAAATCGCCGGAAATAAAGCGGTTCACCGGGGCGCCGCCATACAGCTGCGTCTGCTGTGGATCGACCACCACGATATCAACCAGATAGCCAGGGATACGCACCGATTTAGGGTGCAGCGTCGCCTTCTTGACCATCTTTTGCACCTGCATCATCACGATGCCGCCGTTGTTGTGCACCGCCTGGGCAATCACCAGCGCGTCCAGATACATCACCTCGTCTTCGAACGAGGCATAGCCTTCGCTGTCGCAGGTGGTGGCGCGAATAAAGGCGACGTTGGGCGCAATGGCCTTGTAGTAGAGATATTCCTGGTTATCGATCTCGACCAGCTTGATGAGATCTTCTTTGGTCACTTCATTGAGTTTGCCGCCCTGCTGGCGCGGATCGACGAAGGTACCAATCCCGATTTCGCTTAAAATCCCCGGCTGGTGCGCCGCTGCGGCCCGCAGGGTTTGGGTCAACACGCCTTGGGGATAGTTGTAGGCCGCAATCTTGTTCTGCTCGGCCAGATCGGAGATGCGTGGGGATTGCCCCCAATGCCCGCACAGCGCCCATTTCACCAGCCCAACCTGTGCCAGCGGGCTGATGCCACGATCGGCCCGGTCACCTAACCCTGTCGGGCTGATTAATGACAGGTCACGCGGGGTTTGCGTGGTTTGATATTTCTCTGCCAGCGCGGTAATTAAGGTGGTGGCCTCCAGAATACCGCCACCGGCCCCTAATACGCACAAGGTGGCTTCGTCAGGAATATAATTTACCGCCTCTTGTGCCGATAATACCGGGACTCTGCCATTGATTCTTTTCGGCTTTACCAGATCCATAACTACTCCTGTTGATGACCGATGCATTTATTTTGCGGGGCGACCAAACCCACACGCAGGCGTGCGGATGCCGCAATTAAGCTGCATTAAAATTGAATGCTCTTTTTAGTGACTTGTTTTATTCGGCGGGAATACTATTATTCCCGCCGACAGTAATATCAGTGCACCACTGAATTAATGCAGTATCGTTAATATGGTGCGTAAATCCGTGACGGAGATTTGCCCAGGTGCGGAGGCTTTCTTGACTGCGCCAAAGGTAGCCGCTGAGCCAAAGGTTTCGCCCGCTAGCCGGGACACAATGCCGGTTTTGGCCATCGACATGGTGATTATCGGCCCGTGGGCATGCTTCTCGTGCATTTCCAGCGTCGCGGCCAGCAGCGTCAATACGTCACTTTTGTTTTGCGGCATCAGGGCGATTTTCGGAATATCGGCGCCCAATTCCTGCATTTTGCACAGGCGTTTGACGATTTCCTCCTGCGGCGGCGTTTTATGGAAATCATGATTCGACATGATGACTTTGACGTTCTTGGCGTGGGCATGGGCCACGGCCTCTTTGACCAGTTCGTCACCGGTAAACAGCTCCAGATCGATCATATCGACCAGGCCGCTGTCCACCGCCGCCAGATTGAGCGCGATATAGGCCTGTGCGGGCAACGCCTGCTCACCGCCTTCCTGGGCGCTGCGGAAGGTGAACAGCAGCGGCTTGTCGGCAATGATCTCTTTGATCTGACGTGCGGCGGCTATCACGTTGCTGAGCGTGGCAACATCCGCAAAATGATCGACGCGCCACTCCAGAATATCGAAATCGGCGTGACGATAATCCTGCGCTTCAGCCACCACACTAGGGATATCTTTACCCATCAGCGAGACAATGATTTTTGGCGCGCCTTCGCCGAACACAATGTTTTTTACGGTTATGGTTTTCATTTTTACCTTTTGCATGCTGTTTTGCCGCAATCAATAAGGTGGTGATTTAAGCCCATCACCACGCGCTACGGGAATGCTACGCCTCGAATCCCATCACCTGCTTAACGTATTCCAGTGGGAAATCCTTGCCAGTCCAAAGTTTGAACTGTTCGGCGCCTTGCCATAACAACATGCCGTAACCGTCCACCGTTTTGCAACCTGCCTGTTGGGCCATTTGCAGCAACTTGGTCATGTGCGGGTTATACACGCACTCCGTCACCAGCAGTTCCGGGCGCAGCATGGCGATGTCGCTGACGATACTCTCGTTTTCCAACGGCTTCATCCCGACCTTGGTGCCATTAGTCAGGATATCCGCGCTGGCTATGGCGCTGGCAAACGCTTGCTGGTCTGCCAGATCGGTCACGGTTACCTTGCAGTCGGTGTTGTCGTTGACCCGTTTGGCGAAGGCGAGCGCCTGTTCAAAGAACTCGTCCTTACGATTAAACAGCTTGATCTCTTTGATGCCTTCAACGGCGGCCTGAGCGCCGATAGCGGTAGATGCGCCACCCGCGCCGACCAGCACCATGGTTTTGCCCTTGATATCAAAACCGGTTTCCTTGATGGCCCGAATATGCCCGGTACCGTCGGTGTTATAGCCGCGCAGATAGCCATCGTCGTTGACGATGGTGTTGATAGCGCCGACCAGTTTGGCCGCTGGCGTCAACTCATCGACATACTGGCAGGCAAACTGCTTGTTAGGCATCGAGACGCCGGTGCCGCGCATTTTTAACGCCTTCAGCCCTTCAATGGCGCTGGCGAAGGTGGTGGTGTCGACTTCGAAAGCCATATAGGTAAAAGGTAGCCCGACTTTATCCAATGCTTTATTTTGCATCTCTGGCGATAAGCTGTGTCTGATCGGATAGGCCATCAGCCCGATAAGCTCATATTTTGCGGTTACATCCATTCTAAACTCCTTGTCTAACCATGTTCGTGTGGGGCGCAAACCTGCGTAATTGCTGTTTTGGGTTATTGGAAAAAGCGCTCACCCAATCGCAGGTCACTTTGCGGGACTTTGAATACTCTGTAATAGCGAATGAAGACGATGATGGCGGTAACAAATGCCAGCAGGGCAAAGGCGATATCCAGCAGGATGATGTATTGCAAACCAATGGTGGAGAGGTAGCCGGTAATCAATGGGATCAAGAAGTTGGCTAACCCGCCCATCATCATATAAACGCTGGTGACCTTGGCTTTGCTTTTCGGGAAAAACTCCGACATGACGGAGACGCCAAGCTGCAATATCCCACCGGCGGCAGAGAAACCAATCGCAAAGGCGCCAAGGTTACAAACCAGCGGTGACGGATACAGATAGATAATGGTTGCCGCGATCACCGAAACACCGGCGTTAAACACGTTGGCCCACACCGGGCGTACGGTGCTTTTTAACAGCAGGGCGAAGATAAACACGCACATCAGCGAGCCAAGGCTATACCAGGAGATGGTTTTCAGCGCGTCGGCCTCCGCCATACCGGCAAATGCCATTGCGTATTTCGGCATCCAGACCACGATCACGTAGAAGGTAGAGAATGCGGCCACGCCGAAGATAACGGAGGAGACGCCCTCCAACCAGGCCAGCGGCTTACTGTTCATCTGCGGCAACTCTTTAGCCACGGAGGCATCAACCAGCTGGCTGGGGAACTTGCTTTTAAGCAGCAGCAAGGTGATCAGGACGAACAGGATCCCCGGGATAACCATCGCGTAGCCGTACCAGATGTGGCTGACCAGCAGGTAGCTGACCAGCATCGGATAAAACATCTGGCCGAAAGAGACCATGGCTTTCACCAGGATCACCGCCGAGCCGGAAGTCTTGGGATAGCTCTCCATCAGGGCAGGATAGCCGCCGGTATCAAGCGCCGCATTGGCAACGCCAACGCAAACCGCCAGGCCAAAGGCGACGATCAGATTAGGGCTGGCCGGGATGCCAAAGAAGAACAGAATATACAGGGCGACGCCGATCAAAATGGCGGCGCGGCGGCCAAACTTATCCGATATCACACCGAAGAACAGAATACTGACTAGCCGGCCCAACCCAATACCGGATATCAGGTAGGCAATACCCGCGTTGTCGGTGCCGAACTTCTCGGCCAGTGGCGTCATGTTTTGCGCCAGCGTAATGACGCTGGCGCCGTGGAGAAAATAACTCAAATAGATACTGATGACCGCTAACAAAAATGGCGCTTTGAAGGCCTTGCTCTGGCTCATGCTGTTCTCCGCTTGTCGCTAATTTTTTACGTTTTTGGATCCAGGGGACCTGTTGTTCTGGTGGCCTTTCTTTTTAATCAATCGTTAATCATTGCGGGAAAGTAATGGGTGAAAATATCCCGATAAGTCACACTGCGGTAAATAACTTGGGTCATGGATAACCGCCAATACACCGGCAACCTGACGTGTGCTGAGTATAGGTAATGCAGTAGGTGATAAATACGTAATATGCCGTTTTAGTTTTCAACTTTATTGCAGGGAAAGATGCTGAGACGGCGCTTGATGGTGTTGCCGAATTGTGCCGGTATTTCCCCGGCTAAATTAGGTGTGAAGGGCTGTAGCCAGGTGTTTCCTTTTTGGGAGCAGTGAAAGCTAATGGTTATTAACAAGCTATTTACTTTGTCTGTGGGGCAACATCAGGCTGAATACTGTCTCATATTGCATGCGGTCATAATAATATTGTCTCTGCAGCCAGTTGGAGGAATAAAACCACATTTTCCAACCGGCTCATAACGTAGGGGCGCTGCATGCTGCGCCCGTTTATCTGCGTGTTCAGGAGGAGGTAAAAGGTGTGGGATCAGTTGATAACTTGGGCCATCTTGAAGGGACGGTTAGCTTCTTTATGGCTACGGTAGCCAATAAACAGCGCCAGTAGAAAACCACAGGCTGCAATAGCGGTATCGAACCACATAATGTTGGCGATACTGGTTTCGGAAATCTTGGCGGTAATCAACGGAATGGTGAAGGTTGCCAGGCTGCCGGCGCTGTAATAGATGCCGGTGGCTTTGCCTTTCGCATTGGGAAGGCGGGTAGCCATCAGCGTCAGCCCCAACTGCATGACCCCGCCAGCGGCAGAGAAGCCGATAACAAAGGCGAAAACCATCACGACGTACATGTTGGGATACAGGCAAACGGTGAGTAAGGTAATGAAAGAGATAAAGGTATACAGCATCAGAAAGGTGGTTGATTTAAACCTTTTCTTTACCAGCCCGGCGGTGATGAATACGCACATCAGTGAGCCGATGGTGTAGATGCTCAGCAGCTTGATCGACATCGTATAGCTCATGCCCGCCACAAACTGGCCATACTGTGCCAGCCACTGGCTGATCAGGTAAAAGGTGGCCATGGCGATATAGCCATAGAGGGTATAGCTGATCAGATCAACAATGGAACAGCGGTGATTGTCATCTGTAGCTACATCGGGCTCGGCGGCCACTCGTCGCCCCGGGTGCGCGGGGAATGGGCAGCGCAGTAGGAACAGGCCGTTGAGCAGCATAATGCCGGCGGCTATCAGGAAGGACCAGCCAAACCAGACCTCAGCCCAGACCAGCAGGCTGATGACCATCGGCAACATAAACTGGCCGCCGGAGACAAAGGCTTTGATCAAGATATTGGCGGTGCCTGGCGACTTGGGGAACGCCTCCATCAGCGTAGGGTAGGTGCCCGAGTCGAGAAAACTGTTGGCGACGCCGGCTAAAAAACCAAACACATAAGCGATAATAATGGTGTGGCTAAGCAGAATGCCGAAAAAGAAGCCCAAATAGCACACTATCCCCAGGAAAATAAAGGGTCTGCGGCCAAAACGATCGGATAACATGCCGGTGATTAATAACACACTTAGCCTGCCAATGCCCAAAGAAGAGATGACGATAGAGATGCCTGCGGCATCGGTGTGCCATTGTTCTGCCAGATAAGGCATATTCAAGCTGATTAATATCACCCCCATACCGTGCACCAGATAGTTCAGATACAGCCCCAAGGCCGTTGGTACATACTTGTTTTCCATAGGTTGTTGCTCAGAAACTCGTTCATAATAAATAATTCGTGCCGGGAAAAACGGCTGGGCACGAGATTGTTACAGGCGTTAGCCTGCTGTCAGGAGTGATAGTCAGTTAAAACTATGGGCAGGCGGTGTTGATAAGCCGTCCTTATTAAATTCCGTCCAGGTTAACGAGCGCGATTTATCCTATTAGTTTGGGTTAACATAGCCGCTCTAGATCATAAGCATAAAGTTGTGCGGCGACCGACTGATAAATTTTCCATTCCAGATAATCACCTTGGGGGTAGACAGCCAGGAAGGACGCATAATCGGGGAAGAAGCGCATGGTGTTATTCCCAATGCGATTGTTGATCTTGTCGATGATGGCGTTGATGTGGGTTTTTCTTTTTCTAATCATTTTTGTGAATGTATCAATAATAGCGTCCGGTATTTCACTTTCACCACGCTCCCATTGCTGCCATGTAGCTAAATTGTTGTCAGGTGAAATATAGGCCGCACATTCTTCGACCGTCATAAAAAAAAGCTGACGCAGTGCCTGCAGTTCTAAATGATTCATGATGACGCAGATCCACGTTAGAGAAAACCATGCAGAATAAATAGCATTATTGGGCGTTTTTCGTCTTGAACAGGCTCACACTATTTGGTGCAATATTATTTGTTGCCGGGGTGTGAATATATTACCGCATTATAGCTTTTTAATTGGCTTAAATGTAAAGCCATATTGCCGGAGCGACGTATCGACACAACGTTGACATCTTTCTGGGGTAAGGGAAGAGAAAAACATATATGAAAATTCAAATGTGTTATTGACTTGAAAGCGCCTGTGGGTATGATTTATCCACCGATCGTAGTGGAGAGACCTATGACCCTGACTTCCTTGCAGCTGTTCAAAATCCTGTCGGACGAAACCCGCCTGGGTATCGTGTTGCTGCTCAAACAGCTGGGTGAACTGTGCGTTTGCGATCTTTGCACCGGGCTGGAAGAGTCGCAACCCAAGATCTCGCGCCACTTGGCAATGCTAAGAGAGTGCGGGTTGCTGCTGGATCGTAAGCAGGGCAAGTGGGTGCATTATCGTCTTTCCCCGCATATTCCTGCCTGGGCAGCCCTGGTTGTTGAACAAGCCTGGTTGAGCCAACAGGACGAAGTCCACACTATGGCACGTAAGCTGGCAGTGGCGAATGGCTCCAGCGAGGGCAAAACCCTGTGTAGCTAATTTTTTTGCGCAAACACATATGAAAATACATATATATAATTGAGGTGGTAAGTATGTTATTGGCTGGGGCGATATTTATCCTGACCATTTTGCTGGTGATCTGGCAGCCGAAAGGGTTAGGGATTGGGTGGAGTGCCACACTTGGCGCGGGGCTGGCCTTGCTTACCGGAGTGGTGCAGATTGCCGATATCCCGGTGGTGTGGAATATTGTCTGGAATGCCACGGCGACCTTTATCGCCGTGATCATGATCAGCCTGTTGCTCGATGAGTCTGGCTTTTTCGAATGGGCTGCGCTGCATGTCTCCCGTTGGGGAAACGGGCGGGGGCGCCTGCTGTTCACTTACATCGTGTTACTAGGCGCAGCCGTGGCGGCTTTGTTTGCCAACGATGGAGCTGCGCTGATCCTGACCCCCATCGTGATCGCCATGCTGCTGGCGCTTGGGTTCAGCAAAGGCACCACGTTGGCGTTTGTCATGGCTGCCGGGTTTATTGCCGATACCGCCAGTCTGCCGCTGATTGTGTCCAATCTGGTCAATATCGTCTCGGCAGACTTCTTTGATCTGGGCTTCACGCAATATGCTTCGGTGATGGTGCCTGTCGATATCGCTGCGATTATCGCGACGCTGGTGATGCTGCACCTGTTCTTTCGCAAGGACATTCCGCCGACCTATGATCTTGAACGACTGAAACAACCGGCGAAAGCCATCAAAGATCCGGCCACGTTCAAAACTGGCTGGGTGGTATTGATCCTGCTGTTGGTGGGTTTCTTCGTGCTGGAGCCGCTCGGCATTCCGGTCAGCGCTATTGCTGCCGTGGGGGCGCTGATCCTGTTTGCGGTGGCCAAAAGAGGCCATGCCATCAACACCGGGAAGGTGCTGCACGGCGCGCCTTGGCAGATCGTCATTTTCTCGTTGGGGATGTATCTGGTGGTTTATGGCCTACGCAACGCCGGGCTAACGGAGTACCTCTCCGGCGTGTTGAACCTGCTGGCGGAGAATGGTTTATGGGCCGCCACGCTTGGCACTGGCTTCCTGACCGCATTCCTGTCATCCATTATGAACAATATGCCAACGGTGTTGATTGGCGCGCTGTCCATTGAGGGGAGTACTGCGTCAGGAGTGATTAAGGAGGCCATGATTTACGCCAACGTTATTGGCTGCGATCTGGGGCCAAAAATCACGCCGATTGGCAGCTTGGCAACGCTGCTCTGGCTGCATGTCTTGTCACAGAAAAACATGACGATCACCTGGGGATATTACTTCCGTACCGGAATTATCATGACCGTACCTGTGTTGTTGGTCACGCTGACAGCCTTGGCGTTACGTCTATCCATCACTTTGTAGCGAGGAACACCCATGATTACGATCTACCACAACCCGGCCTGCGGCACCTCACGTAATACGCTGGCGCTGATTCGCAACAGCGGTGCAGAGCCAACGATCGTCCATTATCTGGAGACACCCCCCAGCCGCGCTGAACTGGTGAAACTCATTGCAGACATGGGGGTCAGCGTGCGGGCCTTGTTGCGTAACAACGTGGAACCCTATGAGCAGTTAGGGCTGGCAGCAGACGTCTTCACCGACGAGCAGTTGATCGACTTTATGCTGCAACAGCCGATTCTGATTAACCGGCCGATTGTAGTGACGCCGCTGGGGACCCGCCTATGCCGCCCCTCCGAAACGGTGCTTGATATCCTGCCTAATCCGCAAATAGGGGCATTGGCCAAAGAGGACGGCGAAAAGATTGTTGATGGCTCCGGCAAACGGATTAAGTAAATCGGGAGGCGCGCCAGCGCCTCTCTAATTCCCCGTTTATCACCCCGCCTTGGCCGTATTAAACGGCGGCTTGGCGAACCACACCAGCAGGGTCAGCATCAGGAATACCCCGGCAGAGAGATAGAAAATATCGTTGGCCGACATCAGCAGGCTCTGCTGGGTAATTTGATCGTTGATATAGGTCGCGGCTTGCTGCTGATTGAATCCCAGATTTTGCAGATGGTGATCCAGGTTGATCGCAGCCGGGTTGAATTGCGTCACTGACTGCGTCAACTGCGCATGGTGAAACGATTCCCGGTGGCTCCACAGGGTCATGGTGAGTGACGTGCCGATCGAGCCAGATAACGTCCGGAAAAAGTTGCTCAGGCTGGTGGCCGCTGCGAATTTTTCTGGTGCGAGCCCTGACAATGAAATGGTGGTCAGCGGCAGGAAGAAGCAAGCCACGGCGAAACCTTGCATCAGCTGCGGCAACACCACGGCAGTAAAATCAATCGCCGGATTAAACGTCATCGCACGCCAGTAGTAGCAACCGGCATACACGATAAAGCTAAAGGTCACCAATACCCGCATATCAATACGATCGCCGTAGCGGCCAATCAATGGCGCGATCAGCAGCGGCATCAGCCCGATGGGGGCATAGGCCAGCCCTGCCCACACCGAGGTGTAATCAAACACCGTCTGCAGCAGTTGCGGCATCAACACAATGGCCCCGGCATAAATCAGATACGCACAACTGATACACAGGATGCCGATGCTGAAGTTACGTGAACGGAACAGGCTCAGATCGATGATCGGGTTATCGTTGGTAGCTTCCCAGATAACCAGCAAAATCAGCGCGACTACGGCGATCACGGCCAACACAATCACGGTGGTAGAGTTAAACCAGTCGAGGTCTTTGCCTTTATCCAACATGATTTGCAGGCTACCCACACCGAGCACCAGTAGGCTCAGGGCGAACAGGTTGATTTTTACCGGCTCGGTGGGTGTTTCTCTTCCTTTCAGCTTCCATGCGGTAATGGCAACGACGATGATGCCGAATGGAACGTTGATTAAAAATATCCAGCCCCAGTCGTAGTTATCGCAAATATAGCCGCCAATAATCGGGCCAAAGATCGGGGCGATAATCACCGTCATCGACCACAGCGCCAACGCGATATTACGCTTCTCCGGCGGGTAGTTACGCAGCAGCAGGCTTTGCGATAGTGGGATCAACGGGCCTGCGACCAATCCCTGAATGACGCGGAAAAAGATCAGCATATCGAGATTGGTGGAGAACCCGCAGCACAGCGACGCCAGTGCAAACAACGTCACCGAAGCTAAAAACAGCTTACTCTCGCCGAACCGCTGCGCCAGACGCCCGGTTATCGGGATGGAGATCGCATTGGCGACGCCAAACGAGGTGATCACCCAGGTTCCTTCGTCCGTAGAGGCACCCAGGAACCCGGAAATGGTGGGAATGGCGACGTTGGAGATGGTGGAGTCCAACATCTGCATAAAGGTCGCCATCGACAGCGACAGCGTCAACAGAATCAATGACCAGCCTTTTAACGGCAGCAGTGTGTTGTTGCTCATAAATCACATCGCATTGGCTTTGATGATGTCTTGGATTTCCCCGTCGATACTGGAGGTATCGAGCACCAGCGCCTGGCTTTGGTAAGCCGGTTTCAGGCGTTGGGTGGTAGATAGGGCAGGGCCATTGGTGTTGTTTTCGCGCAAGGTCACCGTGGTGGATAAGCCAATCCGCAGTGGGTATGCCTTGAGCTGTTCCGCATCCAGGGTAATACGCACCGGCAGGCGTTGAACCACTTTGATCCAGTTACCGGTGGCATTCTGCGCGGGCAGCACCGAGAACGCTCCGCCGGTCCCCATATTGATCCCTTCAACCACGCCGTCGAACACCACGTTGCTGCCATACAGATCGCTCACCACGCTCACCTTTTGCCCAATGCGCACGCCGCTGAGCTGGGTTTCCTTGAAGTTGGCGTCAATCCACAGCTGATCGGCCGGGACGATGGATAATAAGGCCTGGCCAGCACTGAGCGTTTCGCCCACCTGCACATTGCGTTGAGCAACATAGCCGGTCACCGGGCTGCGAATTTTGGTGCGTTGAAGCGCGAGCCAGGCTTCGCGCATTTGTTCTGCCGCCAACAGGATGGCCGGCTGCTGTTCAAGCGTGGAATTCTGGATCAGGGTACGATTGCTGCGATATTGCTCGATAGCAACGTCCAGCGCTGCTTTGCTGCTGCTAACGGCATTGCGCGCATGTTGCAGGTCTTCTTTTGAAAAGGCTCCCGCACCCATCAATTGGGTACGGCGTTGATAATCGGCCTGCGCTTGCTGGTAAGCGATTTTAGCCTGGGCAATATTGGCGTTATATTGTGCGTCGTTGACATAGATCTGTTTGGTTTTTCTCACCGTTTCCGCCAGCTTATTTTTGACTTTTTTAAAGTTGAGGTTGGCATCGGTATCATCTAAATTGACCAAGACATCCCCTTGCTGGACTAAATCGGTATTGGTGTAATTCACGCTGACCACGCTGCCATTAACCTGCGAAGAAATAGTGACCTGATTGCCCATTACATAGGCATCATCGGTGCTTTGCACATTGCGCGAATTGAAATACCACCAGGTTGCACTGGCCAAGGCCGCAATAATAATCACCATTAGAAAAATGAGCAGCCACTGCTTTCTTTTTTCTAATGGTGTTTTCACCTGATTACTGTCTGACTGTGGTGGTTGTGGCATGGCAAAACCCTTGCTTGTCTGTTTTATGAGCAATAGCAAACCATTACGCTGCTGTGGGCAATAAGCTCAGCGCGTAATTTATTCATTGAATGGCTTGGTTAATCACCTTCAGCTTAAAGCGGCATAGGCCTATGGGAACAAACGCTGAAAGTTCGTAGTGATTATAAAAGCAGGCGTTGCCGTAACACAGCAGAGACATCGGAAATCATTGCAGGCAGCGTCCTACACGTGAAGTCCATCCTGCAACTACAGGTACAGGGGAAGGGGAGTGAATATGCCACAGATTGACTTCGGCTCCGTACAACTCCCTCTCCCTTTTGGAGAGGGTTGGGGTGAGGGGACAACAGCGAATTAGAACTATAAACAGGGTTATGCTATAAGCTCGTAGATAGCTTGAAATCCTTAAGATATTTCGTAAGCGAAGAAACATCGTTGACCAACGCTGCCCGTGTTTTTTATATGACCAGGAAACGACAATGAGTGAAACCAAGTCTTTGAGCGCCGTAATTGTTGACGACCATCCTCTGGCTCGTATGGCAATCAAGAACCTGCTGGAAAGTGAAGGCATTAGCGTCATTGGCGAGGCGGGGGACGGGGCAGAGGCGCTGCTACAGGTGGCGCAGCAGCAGCCAGACGTGGTGATTGTCGACGTCGATATTCCTATCATGAGCGGCATTGAGGTGGTTGAAAAGCTCAGAAAGCAGCAGTTCAGCCAAATCATTATCGTGGTCTCCGCCAAAAACGATCTGTTCTACGGCAAGCGTAGCGCGGATGCCGGGGCCAATGCGTTTATCAGTAAAAAAGAGGGCATGACCAATATCATCGCCGCGGTGCATGCTGCCCAGAATGGCTACAGCTATTTTCCTTTCTCACTGAACGGTTTTGTCGGCAGTCTTTCTTCGGAACAGGAAATGCTGCTGTCGCTCTCCAGCCAGGAGATCAAGGTGATGCGTTCCCTCCTCAGCGGGGCAGATAATATGCAGATTGCGGCGGCGATGTTTATCAGCAATAAAACGGTCAGCACCTATAAAAGCCGTTTAATGGAGAAGCTTGGCTGTAGCTCGTTAGCCGATCTATTTGCTTTCGCCAACCGTAATAAAATTGGGTGAGTGCATGCTAAAACGGGTATTGGGGTTTTGGCTGGTTTTACTGTGTCTGATGCTGCCTGCACAAGCAGTGATCAACGGGCCGATCACGTTAGCGCTGGCGAGTAACCACCTGGTCACGCCACCGGCCGTCTACTTGGGCCACGACGACTTTATCTGGCTGGCGCAAAAGCACAGTCTTACCGTCGCGGTGTATGGTGTTGAATCCCAACCGTTGAGTATGAATAGTGTTACCGGACGCTATTGGGGAATGAATGCGGATTATCTTGCGCTGTTTGGAAAGGCGCTGAATATCAATGTGAACGTCAAACTCTACGCCGATGAGCAACAGGCATTGGCGGCACTGCTTGCGGGCCGCGTCGATCTTGTTCTCACTACTCCCGGTAGGATTAGCCCGCAAAAGGCTCCCTTTATTGCCAGCTTGCCGCTGGTGCAAGGCTATCCAACGCTGGTGACGCGGCTTGCCGAGGTGATGAAGCCGTTTCACGATAATAGCGATAAGCTCAAGATAGCGATCACCCGGGATTATCCCCCAGAATCATTTATTAAACAGGCATTTCCTAACGCCAGCGTCGTTTCTTTTGCCGATGAATATCAGGCGTTGGCCTCGGTTGCCAGCCATCAGAGTGACTACTTTCTCGGCAATAACCTCACCACCAGTTTTATTATCGCGCGCGATTTCTACCAGACGTTGGGAATGGTGAAGTTCTGGCGAGCACCGCAAAGTGGCGACGTGCTTATTGCGCTCGATAGTCAGCGGCAATTGGTCAACATTGTCGACAGATTTATCAGTTCACTGACCGAACCTCAGCACAGCCAGATTGCTCAGTCCTGGATTGATATGGGTAACCTCACCTTTTTAACCAGGGACCTGGCTTTTACCCCCCAGGAAACTCGCTGGCTGGAAAAAAACCGCAAATTGCGCATAGTGATTAATCCCTATTACGCCCCGTTCAGCATGGTGGATGAAAACCAGGAAATACGCGGGATAGTTGGCGATA
This sequence comes from Serratia sp. 3ACOL1, assembly GCF_003668775.1. Taxonomy (NCBI): domain Bacteria; kingdom Pseudomonadati; phylum Pseudomonadota; class Gammaproteobacteria; order Enterobacterales; family Yersiniaceae; genus Serratia; species Serratia sp. 3ACOL1. The sequence goes on from NZ_CP033055.1 coordinate 5,790,534, forward strand.
TCCTTAACCTGATCCAGCTGCAAACCGGTTTGACCTTTGAACCGGTGATTGCCAATTCCAATGAAGAGATGGCCAGCATTATACGTAGTGGCAATTGGGATATCCTGTCCTCGGCCACGTACAGCCCAGAGCGGGAAGAACAGGCGGCCTTCACTCATCCGTTTTTGGCGACTCCTTTTGTGATCGTCACCCGCGTTGCAGTCAAGCAGACCGAAACGATGAAGCCTGGTATGAAAGTCGCTATTCCGGCCTACCATACGTTATCGGAAAAGCTAAAAGCCAAATATCCGGGTGTGCAATGGGTTGAGGTAGAGAACACCGGCGCGGCGCTGAGCATGCTGGATCGGAGGGAAATTGACGCGGTGGTGTCCACACAGCTCGCCTCGCGCTACATCATCGATCACTATTATCCCAATCGGTTGAGCTATTTCCGTATCCCCGACGAGCGCACCGCCCAGATCGCCTTTGTCATTCCACGTGGCTCGCAAGAATTACAAAGCATTCTGAATAAGGCCATCGACGATATTCCCCCCAAAGAACTGATGAATTTGGCCGGGAAGTGGGTAAAAACCCCCGAAGTGAAAATTGACACCTGGAACCTCTATAACCGGCCTTTTTACCTGGTGATCGTTCTGGCTACGCTGCTGGTTGTCAGCAGCTTGCTGTGGGGAGCCTATCTGCTGCGGGCCATCCGTAAAAGCAAAGAGGCACAGGCTGCGCTGGAGTATCAGCTCGGTTTCCGCCAGACCTTATTCAACTCGATCCCCGTACCGGTGTACGTGATCTCGTTGGAAGGCGAGCTTGAAAGCTACAACAGCGCCTTCGGGGCCTTCTTCACCCCCGAGTTACATGCCGCGATGCATCATTCATTGTTCGATCGCCGTCATCCGCTGGCAGACATTTTCGCAGCGCTTCAACCCGATATCCAGCAAGGGTTGCAAGTCAACCAGGTTATCCCTCATCAACTGGTGCTGAATAATGGCACGGAAGAGCGCCTGATCCTGCACTGGTTAACGCTGTGCCAACTGCCCGCCAACACGCCGCCAACGCTGATTTGCGGCTGGAAGGACATTACCGAATCCAGGCAACTGATGGGGGCGTTGCAGGTGGAGAAAGACAAGGCCATCGATGCCAATCGGGCCAAGAGCACTTTCCTTGCCACCATGAGCCATGAGATCCGTACGCCGGTGAGTGCAATCATGGGGTTCCTGGAGTTACTGACGACCCATAGCCAAAGTCCGGCAGCAGAGAAGGAATCTATTCAGTTGGCTTATTCCACCGCTCAGTCACTACTCGGCCTGATTGGCGATGTGCTGGACATGGAAAAAATTGAGTCTGGCAACTTTGAGCTGGCGCCAGAATGGGTGGATCTGGCCTCGTTGTTAGCTACGACGGTCAGTAGTTTTGAAGGGGGGGCCACGCTGAAAAACCTGCGGCTGTCGGTCGATTACCGCCTGGAAAAAACGCAGGCGCTGTGGCTCGATCCGCAGGCGGTGAAACAGGTGCTGGCCAATCTCCTCAGTAACGCCATCAAATTTACCGTTGAGGGAGGGATCGAAGTGATAGCGCAAACGCACGCGCAGGGCACCGATCACACTCGCCTGACGCTGAGCGTGAAAGATAGTGGGGCGGGCATTAGCCCGCAGGAACAGCAACACCTGTTCAAGCCCTTTAGTCAGACCAAGTGGGGCAAGCAACAGACCGGATCGGGATTGGGTCTGACGATCTGCCGTGAGTTGGTTGAACGCATGGCCGGTACCATAGACATGGCCAGCCAGCCGGGCAGGGGCACCACCATGACGGTGACGCTCACCACCGCGGTTGCGGATCTGGAAAAGGTTATCGCCGTTTCATTCACACCTAAATCGCTCGTCAGTGGGCCTACAGCGCTGAGGATTGTGATTGCTGACGATCACCCCACCAACCGGCTGCTGCTGCGTCGTCAGTTGGCTACGCTTGGCTATCGGGTCGACGAGGCCATTGATGGTGTGGCAGCCCTGGCCTTGATTGAGGCCAATCCGTACGATCTGCTCATCACCGATCTCAACATGCCTAATATGGATGGCATAACGCTGACCCGTCGGGTGCGTGAATTCAATCAGGACATCATTATCTGGGGGCTAACCGCTAACGCACAGGCGGAAGAGAAAGAGCGCTGCCTGGCGATGGGCATGAACCTGTGCCTGTTTAAACCGGTAGATTTACCGCAGTTGGAAGCGGCGCTACAAGGTGTGACAGGACCTTCGCAGGCCGATCCACTCAGCGAGTTTATCGATATGGCTACGCTGCAGGCACTCAGCTTGGGTGACAACGCCCTGATGCGCCAGATGCTTGAACAGTCGCGCCTGGAAAATGACCAAGATTTGCTGGCGGCGAGAAAGGCACTCCACTCTCAGGACTGGCTAACTCTGCAAAGCCATTTACACCGCATTAATGGTACGGCTCAGCTGCTGGGGGCCACGTCACTACATCTGCTTAGCGAAGAACTGGAAAATGCGCTGGCGACACAACAGCATGAGGCGGTGATCGATGAGGGCATGCGCGAGCTGGAACAGTTGCTGCAGGGGCTGAATGCAGCTATTGAGGCATTTTCCCGCCCATAGGTATATTCATACCCAGTAGGGGCGCGGCTTGCTGCGCCCCTTGATATAAGCCTACAACTGTAGTCCCGCACCTACAGTAATTACCAATCCCTCTCATATCTTCGAAACGATGCCTGTTCTAATATCCTTATCAAGTTTTGCGGCGAACGTAGCGTTCAAATAATAACGCTATTTATGCTGCCTGATATCGCGAATTTAATTCTTGATTAATAGGTCTCTCTTAAAAGGTTATTATTATGAATAAGGCAAATAACACCCCAGCTTATAATGAAAATGATGATGTTTACGCGTCAGTAGATTTAGCGGGTGAATTACCTAAGTCAACTTTCCCCATTACCGAGCGTAATCCGCGTAACGTCTTTAATGCTATCCGCGATGAACTGATGTTGGACGGTAATTCCCGCCAAAACCTGGCGACGTTCTGCCAGACCTGGGTGGATGACGAAATTCGTGAACTGATGGATCTGTCTATCGACAAGAACATGATCGATAAAGATGAATATCCGCAAACTGCCGAAATTGAAGCCCGCTGCGTCAGAATGCTGGCCGACCTGTGGAATTCGCCAACGCCGGAAACCACCCTTGGCTGTTCAACCATCGGTTCCTCTGAAGCCGCCATGCTGGGTGGGCTGGCGCTGAAATGGCAGTGGCGCAAAAAGCGTGCCGAGCAGGGGTTGCCTAGCGATAAACCGAACCTGATTTGTGGCCCGGTACAGATCTGCTGGCACAAGTTTGCTCGTTACTTTGACGTAGAGCTGCGTGAAATCCCGCTGGAAGGCGATCGTCTGATCATGAACGCGGAAGAAGTGCTCAAGCGCGTTGACGAAAACACCATTGGTGTCGTGCCAACCCTGGGCGTGACGTTCACCTGCCAGTACGAGCCGGTGAAAGAGGTCAGTGATGCGCTGGATCGCCTGCAGCAGGAAACCGGCCTGGATATTCCGATGCACATCGATGGTGCCAGCGGCGCTTTCCTGGCTCCATTCTGCTCGCCAGAACTGGAGTGGGACTTCCGTCTGCCACGGGTGAAATCCATTAACTCATCCGGTCATAAATTTGGTTTGGCGCCGTTGGGTGCTGGCTGGGTGGTATGGCGTGAAGCGGCGGATTTGCCCGAAGAGCTGATTTTCAACGTCAACTATCTCGGTGGCAACATGCCAACCTTCGCGCTGAACTTCTCACGCCCCGGTGGCCAGATCGTGGCGCAGTATTACAACTTCCTGCGCCTTGGCCGCGAAGGCTACGCCAAAATTCACAACGCTTGCTACGCCACGGCTCAGCATTTGGCGGCCGAGATTGGCAAGTTAGGGCCGTTTGAAATCCTGTTTGATGGTGACAGCGATAAAGGCATCCCGGCGCTGGCGTGGAAACTGAAAGACGGCGCGGCGATCGGTGGTTATACCCTTTACGATCTGGCGGAAAAACTTCGCGCTCGCGGTTGGCAGGTTCCGGCCTATTCGATGCCGACACACCGTGAAGACCTGGTTATTCAACGCATTCTGGTGCGCCACGGCGTGAGCTACGACCTCGGTTGCCTGCTGATCGAAGATATCAAAAGGGCGCTGGTTGAATTCGAGAATCACCCTGTCATCAACCCAGTGTCTGCGCAACAAGGCAGCGGGTTCAATCACGGCTAAGGCTAGGGCTTTATTATTTCGGGGCGGCGTTGATGCCAGCCCCGCTTTTTTCCCCACCAATATTCGCTGGGAAGAGTAACCTCTTCCTGCAGGAGAATCGTTATGGCGAGCACAGAAAAAAGCGCCGCTCCAAAACAATTAACGTTGTTAGGCTTTTTTGCTATTACTGCATCTATGGTGATGGCGGTTTATGAATATCCGACCTTTGCAACCTCGGGTTTTTCTCTGATCTTCTTCCTGCTGTTAGGCGGGTTCCTATGGTTCATTCCCGTCGGTCTATGCGCCGCTGAGATGGCGACGGTAAAAGGGTGGCAGGAAGGCGGGGTATTCACCTGGGTGTCTAAAACTCTGGGTGAAAAATGGGGCTTTGCCGCCATCTCTTTTGGCTATCTGCAAATTGCCATCGGTTTTATCCCTATGCTCTATTTTGTGCTGGGGGCACTGTCTTATATCCTCAAATGGCCTGAACTGAACGAAGACCCGATCGTTAAAACCGTCGCGGCATTGGTTATCTTGTGGGGTCTGGCGTTCACCCAGTTCGGTGGCACCAAAAACACCGCGCGCATTGCCAAGATTGGCTTCTTTGCCGGCATCCTGTTACCGGCGGCTGTCCTGGTGATCCTGTCCGTCAGCTATCTGCATTCTGGTGCGCCGCTGGCCATCGAAATGAACGCCTCTACCTTCTTCCCAGACTTTACCCAAATGGGGACGCTGGTGGTGTTCGTGGCGTTTATCCTGAGCTATATGGGCGTTGAAGCCTCGGCGACTCACGTCAACGAGATGAAAAACCCAGGCCGGGATTACCCGCTTGCCATGCTGTTGCTGATGGTTGCGGCCATTTGTTTAAGTTCTGTCGGCGGGCTTTCTATCGCAGCGGTGATCCCACGTGGTGAAATCAACCTTTCTGCAGGGGTGATGCAAACCTTCAGCGTGTTGATCTCGCACTTCGGTCCGCAGTTTGAATGGGCTGTTCGCGTCATTGCTGCACTGCTGCTGTTGGGCGTGTTGGCAGAAATCGCTGCCTGGATTGTTGGGCCGTCTCGCGGCATGCTGGTTACCGCACAACAAGGGATCTTGCCTGCTCGCTTTGCCAAAATGAACAAGAATGGGGTGCCGGTTGCACTGGTGATTTCTCAGTTGGTGATTACCTCGATTGCGTTGATTGTCCTGACCAACACCGGGGCGGCAATAACATGTCCTTCCTGATTGCGCTGGCGTTGACCGTGGTGATCTACCTGTGCAGTTACTTCCTGCTGTTCCTGGGCTACATCAAACTGGTACGTAAACAGCCGGAAAACGAACGTGTCTTCAATATTCCGGGTGGCAACATGGTCAAGCTTGCCGTGGCTACTATTGGTTTGCTGACCTCTGCGGTTGCCTTTGTGGTCTCATTCTTCCCGCCTTCAGGTCTGGCCGGGGTAGAAGCCAACCATATGTACGTGACTATGCTGGTGGTATGTTTCCTGGTGGTTGTGGCTATCCCGTTCATTATCTATGCGCTGCATGATAAACGCTTGAAGGCGACCAACCTCAAGCTGGTGCCTGTAAGCACGGATTCTGCACCAGAAGGGCACTTCTTTATCCACCCGCGTGCACGCTCCGCGCACCATATTTTTGTCGATGACAAGCAAGTGCATTAATCGTTATTCGTTCAAGCACTGAATCACCAGGCAGGTTGCGGTGGGTAATAACCCACTTCAATCTGCTTTTTGCGTTTAAGGGGGGCGTAACATGCTGCAAATTGTTTCCTGCACCTGACTCTGACTCCGTATAGGGGGGAACAGAGGGCACCAGCTAACCATTGATTATCCAGATGGGCGCAGCATGCAGCGCCCCTACGGTTTGAGTCTGGCCGTTGATGTTACAGTTCGCCTCCCATACTCGACTACAGCGCCGTAACGGCTCCCTCTCCCTTTGGGCGAGGGTTGGGGTGAGGGGCATTATTTTCGCCTGATTGAACGCCCAGTCATTGACCAATGACAAGGCGGCATGGGTGGCAGCCTCTTTATAATCAGGCCCGTTTGTCTTCTCACTGGTGTGGAACCATGGCTTATCAACTGAATCTTAACTGGCCCGAATTTTTAGAGAAATACTGGCAAAAACAACCTGTGGTATTAAAAAATGCCTTCCCGAACTTTGTCGATCCGATCACCCCGGACGAGTTGGCCGGTTTGGCGATGGAGGTTGAGGTAGACAGCCGTCTGGTCAGCCAAACCCATGGTCAATGGCAGGCCAGCCACGGGCCGTTCGAGCATTTTGATAACCTGGGGGAAACCGGCTGGTCGCTGCTGGCGCAGGCGGTAAACCACTGGCATGCCCCGTCAGCGGAGCTGGTCACCCCGTTCCGCGTGTTACCGGACTGGCGGTTTGACGATCTGATGATCTCTTTCTCGGTTCCTGGCGGCGGCGTAGGGCCACATATCGATCAATACGACGTATTTATCATCCAGGGCATGGGGAGCCGCCGCTGGCGCGTGGGTGACAAACTGCCGCTGAAGCAGTTTTGCCCGCATCCGGCGCTGCTGCACGTGGAACCTTTCGAGCCGATTATCGATGAAGATCTGGCGCCGGGCGATATCTTGTATATTCCGCCGGGCTTCCCGCACGACGGCTTTACCCACCAAACCGCGCTCAACTATTCCGTTGGCTTCCGTGGCCCTAACGGCAGGGATTTAATCAGTAGCTTCGCGGACTATGCGCTGGAAAACGATCTCGGGGGCGAGCATTACAGCGATCCTGATTTAACCTGCCGGGAACATCCGGGCCGGGTTGAAGAGTATGAGCTCGATCGCCTGCGTGGGATGATGACGGATCTGATTAATCAGCCGGAAGATTTTAAACAGTGGTTTGGCCGCTTCGTGACCACGCCACGCCACGAGTTGGATATCGCCCTAGCGCAACCACCTTACGAGCAGGATGAGGTTCTCGAAGCGTTGATGGACGGTGCCGTCCTGACTCGCCTGAGTGGCTTAAGAGTGCTGGAGGTGGGTGGCAGCTTCTTTATCAACAGCGAACGCCTGGATACCGTCGAGCCTAACGCCGCCGATGCCCTATGCCGTTACACTATCGTCGGTAAGCAAGAGTTAGGTGAGGCGCTGCAAAACCCGGCGTTCGTTGCCGAGTTAACCGGTCTGGTTAATCAGGGTTATTGGTTCTTCGACGAGTAAGCGGTATAGATTTCCCCCAGGTCACGGCGCAAGCCTTTGCCTGGGGGAGTTAATTAATCCACCAGAACACGCTTATTGGTCGCGCCCCAAAGGATCGACATCTCGGTAAATAACGCCCCGCTAATGTCTTCAACTTCGGTGGCGGTGATTTCTGCATTACCCTGCTTGCCGAAGAACACCACCTCATCACCAGGAGTGACGCCTTTCACATCGGTCACGTCCACCATCACGGTATTCATCGAGGTTTTACCCACCACCGGCACCCGCTGCCCCTGGATCAGTACATGACCGGCATTGCTGAACACACGGCGATAACCGTCGGCATAACCCACTGGGATGTTCGCCAATACTGAATCGCGTTTCAGGGTGTAGGTACGATCGTAACCGACGGTATTGCCTTTAGGGTAATGGTTGAGTGCCGCGATGGATGACTTGAAGGTCATCACGCGTTTGTAGTCGTTACTGGCAATGGTATCGCCATAAAACACCCCGCCAACGCGCACCATATCAAGCCAGGACTCTGGCACGGTGAGGGTCGCAAAGGTATTGGCAACGTGTAAGGTCACGTCGCTGCGTTTGATCCCGGTAATGTCTAGCACCTGCTGGGATTGCACCTTAAAGCGGGCAAGATCCTTGCGCACCGCGGCTGCATCTTCCTCAGGATAGTGGGACATAATGCCGACCATTTTCAGATGAGGTAATGCCGAGATAGCCTTGGCTTCAGCCAATCCGGCAGCTTCGCTGACTTCCAGACCGTTACGTGACATGCCGCCAGAGTTCAGTGCCAAATGGAAGCGTAGGGTTTTGCCCTGCTGGGCGGCAATGGCATCCAGGCGCTTCGCCATTTCCAGATTACCGATCAGCTCTTCGGTGTCATAGTCGGTAGCCTGGCGCATCTCTGCTTCGGTGGCATTACGCACGCGCATCAGGCGGCCTTTGAAGCCGAGTTCGCGCACGGTTTGCAGCTCTTGATTACTGGCCACTCCAATACACTGCACGTGGTTCTTGATCATCACGGGTGCCACCAGCGAAAGGTCATGCCCGTAGGCATCGCCTTTCAAAATGGCGCAAAGGGTAGTTTTATCGCCCAACAGTTGCTGAATCTTGTGGGTGTTATATTCCAGCGCGCTTTGCGAGATTTCCAACCGGGCATTGCTGACTACTGCTGGTGAAATTTTAGCCGTAGCGGCGAGGGAATGAGTGGGGTTGGTGGCAGTGGGTTGATGGCAAGCCACCAACGTTAATAGCGGTATTAAGACTAAATGGCGTAAATGTAGCGGCATATTCCCTTCCTGGTGAAATAAAAAAGAGTTTTTATCGGCCTCAGTCAGTTTTTTTATCTGATTTGACGGCGGGTGTGGCTGAGCGATCAGCGGCATTAAATAAATGATAAAAGTGACTTTTTGTCAAATTTATTAATAATCTACAAGGGTGGAAAAGGATGCGGGTAATAAATGTAGCTATTGGGTTTTCCCCTCACCCCAACCCTCTCCCACAGGGAGAGGGAGCTGATAGTCCCAGCTCTTTTAGACGTAAATAGATAATCTCAGAAAACTCGATCGCCTCCTCATTCATGGTATGTCGCCGAATTTTTAGAACCACACCAGAGAGTAAGAAGAAAGTTAGGATATTATGCAGAGCAATCAATGAACTCGATCTGATCCCCTCTCCCACAGGGAGAGGGAGCTGATAGCCCCAGCTCTTTTAGACGTAAATAGATAATCTCAGAAAACTCGATCGCCTTCTCATTCATGGTGTGTCGCCGAATTTTCAGGACCACATCAGGGAGTAAGAAGAAGAAAGATTGGGTATTATGCAGAGCAATCAATGAACTCGATCTGATCCCCTCTCCCACAGGGAGAGGGAGCTGTTAGTCCCAGCTCTTTTAGACGTAAATAGATAATCTCAGAAAACTCGATCGCCCCCTCATTCATGGTATGTCGCCGAATTTTCAGAACCACATCAGGGCGTAAGAAGAAAAATAAGGTATTATGCAGAGCAATCAATGAACTCGATCTGATCCCCTCTCCCTTTGGGAGAGGGTTAGGGTGAGGGGCATCATTGTCGTATTGTTATAGCCTGACAGCATTATTTCATGGAATGCAGGCCAATCACGTTGCCTTCACTATCTTTGGCGATGGAAATAAAACCATTTTCGCCGATGGCAAATTTTTCTTTCAGGATTTCACCGCCGTTTGGGACAATGCGGCTTTCTTCTACGGCGCAATCCTCACATGACAGATAAACCATGGTGCCACCTGCTCCAACTGGCACGCCAGCCATTTTAACCAGTGCGCCGCCAGACCCTTCGCCACCTTCTTGGTAAGGGAACATCAGGTATTCCATGCCCTCGGTTTCCAGTTTTTCTAACTGGGTGTTGAATACTGCCTCATAGAATTTCTTTGCTCGTGGCATATCAGTAACATAAATTTCAAACCAGCTAACGACATTTTTATTCATGGTATTCTCCAGTGGTATTGATTGTTGTTCCTGGTTGGTTATGTTACATCTACTGTTTATTTATACAGTGACATGGATCACGTAATCAACTCGTATTTGGTCTGCTGCTGGGGACTGACCAGGGCGAACGCTATTCAACAAAGCCTAATGCGATGATAACTTATCCGCTGGGTTTATTCCTGTTGCCGATATTGTAATATCTTATGCCAGATATTTTTTTATTAATCATATAATGAGTTTATATTTTTTGTTTTTAATTGTGGATTATTCTTATTTTTAATTAAGATTAATCCATAACGTGGGATAGGTAAGGCTTTAATGTTGACTGTGGATTTACTCTATTATTATAATTTATTCGCTTTAAGACGATTATATCTCGTCAAATTAAAGTTATTTTCTAGAAAAATAGTGCAAGTTCATTTTGGTAATTACTATAAGGATATATTTATGAAAAAATTAAACGCATCTGAAGTTTCAAATGTTATTGGTGGTTATGTACTTGGTTGTGTTATTACCTATGAGCGTCAAACCACAGGTACCGGTACCTCTGCGGTGACCGTTTGCCGTCGCGTTGCCACCTGCCAAGGCAAGTTCGGTGAGTTTTTGACTCGTGAACCAGCCGATCTGGCTCGCTGCGGTGCTTAATCGCAAGTAATCGTTAAGGTACGGCACTCTGGATGGTGTCGTCCCTTTCCTTCTCTCCCCCTATTCTCTTCTTCTTTCTGCGATTATTTATAGCAATTATCCCCGCGACGAAAGCTATCCTTTATCTGTAGTTTGTGATCCCAGCATCAAACCCCCTGAACAATGTTGAACGTATGTTATCGGTTTGTTATGTTGATTTTCTGGCTGATGCCAAAATAGCTGCACCTTTCGGGGCATGCTGCTCAGTACGATAAGCCTGTTCTCTTTTGTTACTTATGTTTCAAGGGGTTAATCATGGTGGTTGCTACCCTGCTCGCTGATGCCAGTTTTGAACAGTGGTTAGGCCAAATCAATTCTGCCTGTGGCCGGTTTTGTGCCAAAACCCTGGCACCTGGGTTTGCCGGTGCGATCCAGGAGTTCCACACCCATGCATTACGCCTGAGCGTAGTCGATGCTGCCCAGACCCGGCTTTACCGCACCCGCCGCGAAGTAGAGCAAAGTGACGGTTGCCACTTTTTTACCGTATTCCAACTGCGTGGCCAGGCGGTTATGGAGCAGGGCGATCGGCAGGCGGTGCTGTCTGCCGGGGATATCACCCTGATTGACGCCGCGCAGCCCAGCAGCTTTACCTACCAACAGGGTTCCCGCCAGTTATCACTGTTGCTGCCGCGTAGTTATCTCGAGCAGCAGCTGCGTTTTACCGATCTGCCCTGTGCGCGGCGTATTGCCGCCGATAACGCAGTGGCTAAACTCAGCCAGCAGTTAGTGTTGGGCAGTATGCAGAATACGCAGATGAGCCGCCTGGAGAGCGAAGCGGTGCTTAACGCCGTGGCCACCTTGTTACAGCCTGCCTTGATGGAGCAAGACGAGGGGCAAGATAGCCATGAGCGCATTTTTACCCGTTCTCTGGCGTTTATCGATCAGCATATTCAGTCCGAACAGTTGCGCCCAGAATGGGTTGCCAGTGAAATCGGCGTCTCCGTGCGTAGTCTATACCGGCTATTTGCCCGCAAGGGGCTGGTGGTGGCGCAGTACATTAAAAACCGTCGTCTGGATCTCTGCGCCCAGGTTTTGCGCCAGGCCAAGGAGCGGCAAAAGCTGGCCAATATTGGTTATGACTGGGGATTTACCGATCACAGCCATTTCTCCACCGCCTTCAAGGCCCGTTTTGGCGTCTCACCGAGCGCGTACCGCAAGCAGTATCTGTAACCCCGCCTGGATGATTTGCCAGCAGATTGTCAGGAGTGACAAATCGGATGGCAAGCACAACAAAATATCCCCAGTGAAGAGTTGCTATGGTGAATTGGGGCCCCGTAAAACGGGCTCATCACAACAACAACGGCGGTAATGTCTCTTTGATGGGTGACGGGGGAAAGATGGTAGCTAACACAACAACAATCAAAACCAAACGTCTGCCAGCGGCGATTGCGCTGGCGTTAGGCTTGCTGATCGGCGCGGGTTGGCAGACAGCGGCGTTGGCACATGGCGCTGCGGCACATATGGTTCCGCTGCAAAAAACGCTGGAGGAGTTTGGTGCCAGCGTGCAGTGGGATGACTACGCCCGCATGTTCGTTATCGTGAAAGATGGTGCCTATGTGAAGGTCAAACCGGATAGCCGCGAAGCCATCGTTAACGGCAAGCCGCTGAGATTACAGGTGCCGGTGGTGTTCAAGGGTAAAACGGCCTATATGTCCGACGAGTTTATCAACGAGGTGTTCCAATCCGGTCTGGATCAGACCTTTGCGGTGGAACATCGGGCCCATCCGCTAAATCCCTTGAGTGCGGCGGAGATTAACGCGGCGGTCGCTATCATCAAGGCGGCCCCGGAGTATAAAAACAACGTGCGCTTTACCGAAATCTCGCTGCGTGAACCGGAAAAAAGCCAGGTCTGGCAGTTCGTGCTAGGCGGTCGCGACGTACAGCAACCCAGGCAGGCCGACATCACGCTGCTCGACGGGGTACACGTGATTGAAACCGTGGTCGATCTGCAACAGAAAAAAGTGCTGTCCTGGCAGCCGATCAAAGACGCTCAGGGAATGGTGCTGCTGGATGACTTCGCCAGCGTTCAGAGCATTATCAACGGCAGTAAAGAGTATGCCGAAGCCCTGAAGAAACATGGCGTTGTGGACCCGAGCAAAGTGATCACCACGCCGCTGACCGTTGGCTTTTTTGACGGCAAAGATGGCCTGCAGCAGGACCAACGCCTGCTGAAAGTGGTCAGCTATCTCGATGTTGGCGATGGCAACTATTGGGCTCATCCGATCGAAAACCTGGTGGCGGTGGTCGACCTCGAACAGAAGAAAATCATCAAAATTGAAGAGGGGCCGGTGATCCCGGTGCCGATGAAGCCAACGCCGTATGACGGACGCGATCGTAAGGCCCCGAAAATCAAACCGTTGGATATCATTGAGCCGGAAGGCAAAAACTACACCATCACCGGTAACACCATCCACTGGCAGAACTGGGATTTCCACCTGCATCTGAATTCCCGCGTCGGGCCGGTGATTTCAACCGTGACCTATAACGATAATGGCCGTAAGCGCAAGGTGATGTATGAAGGGGCGCTGGGCGGCATGATCGTGCCTTATGGCGATCCGGACGTGGGCTGGTATTTCAAAGCCTATCTGGATGCCGGGGATTACGGCATGGGCACGCTTACCTCACCGATTGCTCTTGGCAAAGATGCACCGCAAAATGCGGTGTTGCTGGATGAAACCATCGCCGATTACACCGGCAAGCCGACCGCTATTCCACGGGCCATCGCCATCTTTGAGCGTTACGCCGGGCCGGAGTACAAGCATCAGGAAATGGGGCAGCCGAATATCAGCACCGAGCGTCGCGAACTGGTGGTGCGCTGGATCAGTACGGTGGGCAACTACGATTACATCTTCGACTGGGTTTTCCACCAGAACGGCACTATTGGTATCGACGCTGGGGCAACGGGTATCGAAGCGGTGAAAGGGGTGAAAGCCAGAACCATGCAGGATCCGACGGCCAAGCAGGATACGCAATACGGCACGCTGATCGATCACAACATTGTGGGCACCACCCATCAGCACATTTACAACTTCCGGCTGGATATGGATGTGGATGGCGAAAATAACAGCCTGGTAGAGTTGAACCCGGATGTGAAGCCTAACGATCGGGGCGGCCCGCGCACCAGCACCATGCAGGTCGATCAGGTGAAAGTTACTACCGAACAGCAGGCGGCACAGAAATTCGATCCTTCCACCATCCGCTTGCTGAGCAACCCGAACCGGTTGAACAAGATGGGTAACCCGGTTTCCTATCAGGTGATCCCGTATGCGGGCGGTACGCACCCGATCGCCAAGGGGGCCAATTTTGGCAAGGACGAATGGATTTACCACCGTCTGAGCTTTATGGATCGGCAACTGTGGGTGACCCGCTATAACCCGAATGAACGCTATCCGGAAGGCAAATACCCGAATCGCTCGATCCACGATACCGGGCTGGGCCAGTACACGGCGGACAATCAGCCGATAGACAACACCGACGACGTGGTCTGGCTCACCACCGGCACCACCCATGTGGCGCGAGCGGAAGAGTGGCCGATTATGCCAACCGAGTGGGTGCACGCCTTGCTCAAACCGTGGAACTTCTTCGATGAAACGCCAACGCTGAATCTGAACGGGCAAAAGCAGCAGTAAGCCAGATTGAAGGAGTAGAGGAGCAGCGGGCTCCGGCAATCTATTGATTATCCAGACGGGCGCAGCATGCAGCGCCCCTACGGTTTGGTTCTGTTGGCGTTTGTCAGCAGTATGCCAAAGAACGACTCCTGCACCTGAGCCTAACTCCGTACCAGCTCCCTCTCCCTGTGGAGTACAGAACGCAGGCCTTGATGGTTGCTTAATTTTAAACCGTCCAACTTCTTGGGGTCAGTTCACATGCAGCGCCCCTACGGTTTGGTTCTGTTGGCGTTTGTCAGCAGTATGCCAAAGAACGACTCCTGCATCTGAGCCTAACTCCGTACCAGCTCCCTCTCCCTGTGGGAGAGGGTTGGGGTGAGGGGAGCAGCGATATCGGGTGACAGCTAATAACACAGGGGGCGAATGAGAATTCGCCCCCTGACTATTTAACGGATGAAGTGCGGTTAGTAACGAATACACACCGATTTGGACTCGGTATAAGCATCCAACCAGTCCGGGCCGAAATCACGGCCGCTGCCAGACTGCTTGAAGCCGCCAAACGGCATGTTGGCGTCGATTAACGTATGAGTGTTGACCCACACCGTGCCCGCCTGAATGCGTGGCGTATAAGCCATCGCCGCTTGCAGGCTGGTGGTCCACAGGCTGGCCGTCAGGCCATAGTCGGTATCGTTGGCCTTCTGCAGCGCCTCCTCGGCATCCGCTACGCGGATCAGGTTGACGACCGGGCCAAACACTTCTTCCCGCGCCAGGTTCAGGCTGTCATCGGGATTGATCACCAGCGTTGGGGGAATATAGAAGCCTTGTAAATCAGGCCCGGCGGCACCGGTGATCAACTCGGCGTGTTTGTTGCGGGCATCATCCAGATAGGCGGCCACCTTGTTGCGGTGCTCTTTGGACACCAGCGGGTTGATCTGGGCGTTGCCATCCATCCCCGGCCCGACAGAAAGCGACTTCACCGCCTGCTCAAAACCGGCGACCAGTCGATCGTAAATCGGTGCTTCGATATAGATACGTGAGCTGGCGGCGCAGACCTGCCCCTGGTTGAGGAAGCTGCCGGCCATCAACCCTTCGATCACCTGTTGCAGATCGGCATCTTTCAGCACAATGGCCGGGTTTTTACCGCCCAGTTCTAACGTGACGCGGGTCAACCGATCCGCCGCCGCGCGTGCGATCCCTTTCCCCACTGGCGTGGAGCCAGTAAAACTCACTTTGGCGATCAGCGGATGTTCCGTCAGCGCCTTACCGCAGACCGCTCCCTTGCCGGTCACCACGTTAAACACGCCCGGTGGCACACCAGCTTCGCTTGCCAGTTCCGCTATACGCAGCAGGGTAAGAGGCGTCGTTTCAGACGGTTTGATGACGATGGAACAGCCTGCGGCCAGCGCTGGCATTACCTTCCACATGCCAATCAGCAGCGGGAAGTTCCAGGGGACAATCCCGGCCACTACGCCGATCGGCTCCTTGCGGGTATAGACCTGATATTTGGCTCCCGGCGGCATCGGAATGGAGACATCCAGGGTTTGGCCGACGATCTTGGTGGTCAGCCCGGCGGTATAGCGCATCCAGTTCAGCGTGCAGCCCACTTCAAAGGCGCGGGAGATGTTGATGGATTTCCCCTGTTCCAGGGTTTCCAACTGGGCCAGCTCCTCGGCGTGTTGCTCAACCAGATCGGCGAAGCGCAGTAAAATGCGCTCACGTTCGGCGGGTAGGCGCTGTGCCCAAACGCCAGCGGTAAAGGCCTGATGGGCTGAGATGACGGCCAGTTCCACGTCGGCGGCGTTGGCATCGGCGGTGCAGGAGATCTGTTTGCCGTCAGCAGGGTTATAGACCGCCAGCCGCGATTCGGCCTGGGAGGTTTGCCACTGGCCGTTGATATACAGGCCGTGCTGACGATCGAGGAAACGGACTACGCTGTCCAGTATGGTCACATTAGGCATACGCCCTCCTAAGGGAATAAACGGATCGTTACCCTTAACAGTCTATAGCGTTATGCCCAATGCGGTTTTCATCTGCCTGACATTTGGTTTGTACTGCGTGACACTTGCGGACTATTTACGCGCCAGCAAGGTGGCGAAACGCAGTTTGATGCGGTTGCCCTCGGCATCTACGCGGTGCAGCTCGCCGGGGTTCTCGTTATATTTGATGATGTCCCAATCCTGATAATAATCGGCTAACTCATCCGGTTTGAAGGTGAATGAGAAGGGCACCGTGCAGGGGTAATCTGGCGTATCCATGGCCGCGACGATCAGGTTGTAGCCTCCTTTAACCGTGCTGTCTTGCATATTGCGCACGATGTGTGGGATCTGCTGGCGATCCAGGAACATAAACACCACGGTAGACAAGATAAAGTCGTACTGGCCGCTAAAGCGATGAGTATTGAGATCCTGCTCGCTGGCGCTGATGTGTGAAAGCTGCTCGGTGGCTATGATCTGGTTTATTGCGGCGATCGACGCAGCGTTTTTGTCCCAGGCGGTAACATCAAAGCCTTTCAGGTTGAGATACAGCGAATTGCGGCCGCTGCCGCAGCCCAGATCCAGCGTCTTGCCGGGCGCGATCAGTTTGGCGGCCTCAAGGACTTCGGAATGGGTGGCCGTCAGGGAGTATTTTTGGGTGTAGTAGTTTTCTGGCAGGGTGGTCTGCTGATCCATCATGATGTTCCTCTATATTTGATGTATATAAAATACATCTTTAATGGCCTTTTGCCTAGCCGTTGAGAGGAGCACAGTATACCCGTTCAGTTTGGCCTGGCGGTATCCCTGCGCCAGGCCCTGGTTTTATCAGGCAATGCGCCTTGGATTGTGCAGCCCAAAGTTAAAGCTGTTGCAGCGGCGGCAGAACTCTTTCATCGCCGGTGGGGAATCCATCATCGGCAATTTCACCTCGATAAACGCCAACTGGTCCTGACGCGAAGCCTGCTCCAGTGCCATCTCCAGCTGTTGGCTGGTTGCTACCGCGACGCAAAACGCCTGAGTCTGCGGGCTTAGCACCGCCGGGAGTTTGGCGTAATCCCACGAGCCGATATCGTTATAAGACGACGTTTCGCCAAGGATATAGCGCTCAATGGTGTAACCGTCGTTATTGATCAGAAAGACGATCGGCTTTTGCTCATGGCGTAACAGCGTTGAGAGCTCCTGGGCGGTGAGCTGGAAGGAGCCATCACCAATAAACAGCAACTGCCGCCGTTGGGGCGCGGCCATCATCGTGCCGAGCAATGCCGGTAAGGTATAGCCGATCGATCCCCAAATCGGTTGGTTGACCACGGTAATGCCGTTTGGCATTCGCATGCCGCCGATCGCTGCACCAGAGGTGCCATTTTCAACGACCAGCACGTCATCCGCCTGAATAAAGTGCCGTATCCGCTGCCAGAAATAGTCCTGATAGAGCGGTTCGCTGCTTGGCTGCGCCAGTTTTTGCTGCGGTCCGGATAGTGGCTTCAGCGGCGGCTGGCTGGTGGCTGGAGCTTTCTCCAGTAGAGCTTGCAGCAGCTCGCTTGCCGTTACCGCAGGGTAGGAAACGTTATCCAGCTTCAGCGAAAACGGCTGAATATCCACCACCGACTGCTCTGGGATCTGCTGGCTGAAATAGCCGGTGGTGGAATCCACCAGGCGTACGCCAAAGCTGAGGATGCAATCTGACTGGGCCATCAGCTCAAACAACTCGGGGCGAGACAGATCGCCGTTGTAGCCGCCTTGCCAGCCCGGCGTGTTCTCTGAGATCGCACATTTTGCCGTGGGCATATTGGTCAACGGGATGGCGAATTTATCCGCCAGCGTTAACACCTGCGTTTGAAGTTGATATCGTTCGACCATCTGATCGATCAGGATGATTGGCCGTTTAGCACGGCTAATTCGTTCGAGCAGGGCTGCGCTGGCAAGCTGAAGATGGCTGGCATCGCTGCTTGGCAAGCGATACGGGGCGGGATTATCGGCAACCTCAATTTCCACTTCACAAATGTCTGAAGGGAGCTGCAGGTAAACCGGTTTTTTGCGTTGCCAGGCGCAGGCGATGACTCGCGGGATCTCCGTGGCGGCATTTTCCGGGGTGATGAGCGCCTGCGCCACGGTGAACTGCCGGAAACAGTTCATCACGTTATCAAAATTGCCGTCTGCCAGGGAGTGGTGCAGCAGCGCATTGCCCTGCATGGCGTGCAGCGGTGGCGTACCCGCAATGCAAATCACCGGGGACGATTCCGCATAGGCTCCGGCAATGCCGGAAAGGGCCGCCAGATCGCCCACGCCATAGGTGGTGATCAACGCCCCGGCGCCTTTGAGGCGGGCATAGCCGTCGGCGGCGTAAGCGGCGTTCAGCTCGTTACAGTTGCCAATGAATTCGCACTCTTGGTCATGCTCGATGGTTTCCAGTAGCGCCAGGTTGTAATCGCCGGGCACGCCGTAGATGCGATCCACTTTCAGGGCGCGCAGCTGTTGCAGGATGAATGAACCTATGGTGATCCTCATTGATTGCTCCACATTCACGTCAATTTATTGTTATTTAACCGCGCGCAGCAGGGAACGGCTGGCGATGTCGCGTGGTTAATCGTTGAAAATGCGAGTCGCTTGTAGGGCGTCAGCATTAACAGTTGGTGAAAGTGGCGGCTTGTTCAAGCTGAGCGGGTTTGGGGGAAGGATTGCCTATCGTATCAAGGAGTTTACGACCCAAAAGGGGTAGCAGCAGCGGTTTTCGCAAGGGGCGGTACTTTTCTTGCATTGATGGCCGCTGGAAATTGCGGCAAGGGCAGAAGCGAAAAGCCAGACGGGTACTTTCCGCCATCTTCACTTCTCTCCTGGCTGGGCGTCAATTTTTCGCTACGCCAGGAGGACGATAATTTAGAGTCGAAGAGTGGCGCTCAGAAGAACATGATCCAGGCCGCCGAAATTGGCATCGCCAACACCAAGGCTGGCAGCATATTGGCTACCGGGAACAGCTTGATACCACAAATGCGCAAGCCGGTGGCCAACATCATTAACCCGCCAACGGCAGAGAAATCGGCCTGCATCGCCGGTGTGGTCAGCGGCAAAATGAACACGGCGCCAAACGCCAGCGCTAACTGGATGACCAACTGCGGGACGGCGATCAGCGCCACGGCTAGGCCAAGCGTGGAAGCAAAAATCAGCGCGGTGAACAGATCGAGGAAAGATTTGGCGATCAGCACGCTGGCATCCCCGGTCATCCCTTCGTGCATCGAGCCAAAGATGCCGGTGCCGCTGGCGCAGAACAGCACGATAATGGCGACATATGCCTCCAGAAACTCTTTCTGGTCCTCTCTGACAGCGCCTTTGGGGGACATCAGATTACGGGCCCAGCCTGCGATGCGGCTAATGCCCCGTTCAATGTAGCAAAGCTCGCCAAGCAGTGCTCCCAGCACCAGTGCCAATACCATCACCGGCATATGTGCTACCTTGCCGATCAGCACTACGCCCATCCCCATCGAGGTAATACCAAAAGTCATTGGCAATGCCAGGCGCACCCGCTCCGGCAGCCTATGACCCAACATTGCCCCTGCAATACCCCCGGCCAATATTGCTGCACCATTAATAAATGGACCAATAACCATACCTATCCCTCGGCAAATAAAACCTAAGGTTCCTCCATAAGTCGTTGAGGTGCAAGCAGGATAACCGGAGTTTTCTGACAGACAATGCGTGTACAGGCGCATAACTTGGGTGCGTACGCCGATGGGCACCAAACTTAACCGTCTCTCAACGAGGGGCGATAAAAGCATCGGGCCAGTGAGATACGGCTTGCTCAGGATAGGACGATCGGTAAGAATCCCCGGCTTTATTTTTACAGGAGTTGTGAAATGGTGGTTAAAAGGATCTTGTTAGCCGGGGGGTTGGCGTTGATATTTCCTGCACTGCCTTCCTACGCCGAAGTTAGTGCGGAAAATAGCAATGTCGCGCACGCTGAAGAGCCAGGCTGGTGGGGGCGTTTTACCGGCAACGTGGCGGAAACCTGGAACAACTCGCCTAATAAGGAGCTCTATCTCCCGACGATCACCTGGCACAACCGCTGGACCTACGACAAGGAAAAGACCGACGAGTATAACGAGCGCCCTTGGGGGGCTGGCTATGGCATCTCACGGTTTGATGCCGATGGTGATTGGCACGCGATCTACCTGATGGCGTTCAAGGACTCTTACAACAAGTGGGAGCCGATCGGCGGTTATGCCTATGAGAAGATCTGGCGGCCGATTGAAGGGGAGGATTTCCGTCTGGGGCTTGGGTTTACCGCCAGCGTGACCGCTCGCGACAACTGGAAATATATCCCGATCCCCGCGCCGCTGCCGTTGGCGTCAATCGGTTATAAGCAACTGACCTTCCAGGCCACCTATATTCCGGGTACCTACAACAACGGTAACGTGTTCTTCGGCTGGTTACGCTGGCAGTTCTGATGACTTGCCGAAATTCTGAAAAATGCGCGGCAGCCCGAATAAACGGAACTTGTCGGTTGGCACGGCGTCCGAGCTAAGCGTGGTGTTAATTGCGCCGTCATTTTGCAGTTAAAGGAGTCTTGCCGTTATGAATACCAAACATCGCTTATTGTTGGCCCTGAGCTTGACCACGGTAATGGCTACGGGCAGTGCCCAGGCCGCCGGGTTGATGGACTCCCTCAGCAGTGCCGCCACAGAACTGAGCAAATCGGGTGGCAGCACCAGCAACGGCGGCATGTCGCTGTCTTCGCTTAGCGGATTACTCAACGGCGGTGATAAAGCGTTGAGCTCCTCTAGCATGACCAACGCCGCAGGGATCTTGCAGTACTGCGTGCAGAATAACGTTCTATCGGCGAACGGCACCGAAGCGGTGAAAGACCAACTGCTGAATAAACTGGGCATCACCAGCACGGCCAATGCCAACAGTGAAGATTATCAGCAAGGTCTGGGTGGCCTGTTAAATACCGGCAAGGGCAACACGCTGGATCTCAATAGCCTTGGCACCTCGCAAATCACCGAGAAGGTGAAGCTGAAAGCCTGCGATCTGGTGCTGAAACAGGGTATGTCCTTTATTTCCTGATCCCCCGGGGGCAGCGATGTTCCTACTCAACTCACGGTGAAGATAATCTCAATGAACAAGATGCTGATACTTTCTCTTTTCGCTAGTGTGGCTTTGTTACAGGGGTGTACGGTGAAAACCAATGATGATGCGCCTGCGCCGCCAAAGGTGATTGGCATGGCAAATCCGGCAGATGTGTATTGCAGCCAGATTGGCGGCAAGCTTAACCCCAAGCAGAATGCTCAGGGGCAGTATTCCACCTGCACCTTGCCTGATGGGCAAGAGATTGAAAGCTGGGAGCTGTTCCGCCGCGACCACCCAGTGAAAAAATAACCCGCTAGGACGGCGCTAGAAATCTCTATCACTGATTGGATGATATTGATCTGGCCCCTCCTCTGAAAAGGTTAATGGCAGCCTGTCATCGGGCCGATCTGCTACCGAGAGAGCCGTACGGAAGCTACAACCGCTGTGGATGTTTTTCACCTTCATCACATAGCGGCCGTTGGGCTCCAGCTTGATATTGAAGCTGCTGGCGGCGGGGAGGAACACCTCGGCCAGCAGTTGCTTGCTGGTGTTCTCTAGTTTGACCAACACGGCAAATTCATTGTGCTGATTATCCAGCGCCAACGTCTGCAATTTGCTGCCTGCTTGCCAATCTGGCTCATGCAGATAACCTGCCGAAGCGGGCCACGGGCTGCCCTGATTGTCGGACAGCGGCCCAACGCAGTGTTGGCGAGCCTCTCGTAACGGGGCTTCCCGCTGGATCACGTAATTCTGTGGTGCGGCAAGGGTAAAACTCTCCTCCTGTACTCCTTCACTCAAGTGGCGTTTAGCCAGAAAAACCCCGGCAGCAAGCAGCATAAAGAAGATCAATAGGGTCAGTCGATTGCGGAAGATCGGTGCCAATAGTCTGCCCGGCAGTTGAAACAGCCAGCTTGCAACTCTCAATAGCATTGTTTTTCCTTTATGGCCGCCTGTCTTTCAAGCCGCAACTTGCCTTTCAATGGGTGTTTAATCAGAGCGTTACGTCTGCGTTAACGTAACTTTTTCCAGTATAGCCAACATCCTGATGGCGAAAATCGCCAAAAGCGCTTTTTCTCAGATTGATGGCAATGTCGTCGGGTATGGAGGCGATCTGTAACACCAACGATTGGGCTCAAAACGTAGGGGCGCTGCATGCTGCGCCCGTTTTACAACACCTACGTTTTGAGCGGGTGGGGGTTGTTAGCCATCTTCTTTTTAGACAAAGTATTTGTACGGTTTTATACGTTTGTGTACATTATTGTTCATTGTCACTTCGCCGGACCTTCAGAATGTCAAAACTGCTGCCCAATGAGCGCCACCAGGCCATCCTTGCCACCTTGCAACAGCAGGGGCGAGTGCTGGCGATCGAAATGGCGGCGCAGCTGCATACCACTGAGGCCACCATCCGCCGCGATCTGCGCCAACTCGCGGCGCAAAACCTGTGCAAACGGATCTATGGTGGTGCGTTGGCGCTCACGCCTGCCGGTGGCTATTTGGCCGAACGGGTTGAGATTAGTGGCGATGAAAAGCATCGGCTGGCCCAGGCAGCCTTGCCTCTGATCCAGAGCGGGCAGGTGATCTTTCTCGATGCGGGTAGCACCTATCTTTACCTGGCCGATCTGCTGCCCCGCGATCGGCAACTCACCGTGGTGACCAATGCGCTAAGCGTAGCCAGCCGCCTGCTGGAACGCCCTGGGATCCGTACTATTTTGATAGGCGGTGAGGTAGATGCAGAAATTGGCGGCAGCGTCGATGCCAAGGCATTGGCCGAGATTGCCTCGTTTCGTTTCGACATCGCCTTCACCGGCGTCTGTGCTTACGATCCCGACAGTGGCTTTACCGCGCTGCGCTATCAGGAGGCGCAGTTCAAGACGCAGATGCTGGCACGCGCTGGCAACGTCGCGGTGCTGTGTACTCGTGACAAGTTCAATACCTACGCGCCTTATACGCTAATGCCCGCCAGCCAGGTCGATTATCTGGTGATTGCCCGTGGCGGCCATACGCAACTCGAACAGCAGGTCACTCTCAGCGGTGGCAACGTGCTGTATATTCCCGCAGATGATGGAGAGTGAGGATGAAAATCGCCCATGTTGCCCTATGGACACAGGATATTGAGGCTCAGGTCGGCTTCTGGCAGCGCTATTTCAATGGCGTAGCGGGGGAGGAGTATGTGAGCAAGAATCGCCCAGGCTTTATCTCGCGCTTTGTTCAACTGGCGGATGGCCCCGCGCTGGAGATCATGTGCGTTCCTGGCCTATTGCCGGGGGGGAAAGGGGAGGAACGCGTGGGTTGGGCCCATATTGCGCTGTCGCTCGGTAGCGAGGCGTTGGTGGATGAACTGGCACTGCGGGCCAAGCAAGAGGGGATTTTGCAGGCGGCACCGCGCTGGACCGGCGATGGCTTTTATGAGGCCATCATTCGCGATCCAGACGGCAACGCGATCGAAATCACCGCCTGATCACGCTTCCTCCAGGGCGGCAAACTGCTGAGCCAGAAAATCTATCAGCAGCCGTACCGCTGGCAGCATGCCACGGCGTGAGGGATAGACAATGTGGATCACGCCACCCTGAGGTTGCCAGCCGGGCAGCAGCTGTACCAGATCGCCCCGCAGGATCTCGTCGTGCATCATCATGGTCGGTAGTTGAACGATACCGGCCCCGGCAATTGCCGCAGTACGCAGCATCAGCATATCGTCGGTGACCAGTCTGGGCTGATGCTCCCACTGGAACGTCTGCCCCTCCGGGCCGCTGAGTTGCCATTGATGCTGCGTTCTGGCCGGGCCGAGATCGAGCGTTGGGTAGTGCTGTAACCCAGCAGGCGAATCGATAGCGCCGATGGTGCGTACCAATGCCGGGCTTGCTGCGATGCACCAGCTGCGCTGAGCCAGGATTTTCAATACCAGGTCGCTGTCTTCTAACGGCGGTGGCCTGACGCGAACCGCCAGATCCAACCCTTCACCCACCACATCGACCCGGCGGTTGGTTGCCTCCAGGTGCACCGTCACCTGTGGATAATCCGCCATAAACCTGGCCACCATACTACCGATACGCGTATGCAACATCGCCACTGGGCAAGACATGCGTACCGTGCCGCAAGGCTCCGCCCGTGTCTGTTCGATCGCCTGCTGTGCCGCTTCGGCCTCAACCAGCATCGCCTTGCAGTGCACATAATAGCTTTGCCCTAAATCGGTCACCGAGAAACGCCGGGTTGAACGCTGGATCAGGCGTACGCCGAGCCGTTCTTCCAACTGCGCCACGCGGCGGCTGAGCTTCGATTTAGGAATGCCCAGCGCACGCCCTGCCGAGGCAAATCCCTGATGGTCTACCACGCTGGCGAAGAAATACAGATCGTTCAGGTCTGTCTGCATCGGTGCCCTTATCGTTCTATTGATAGAACACTGAGTGTATATCTTGCCGACTACTGCTGCAAATCGCCTTGGACTAAACTTCTGTCATCAACGTTAGGCCGCGAGGCCTGCAACAGGAGTTTAAGATGAAAAAGATCCTTGGTGTTTATAACAGCCCTGAAGCTCACTGGGTCGGCAACGGTTTTCTGGTGAATTCCCTGTTCTCGTATAACGAGCTGGGTGCAGAGATGAGCCCGTTCCTGCTGCTGGATCACGCTGCGCCAACCAAATTCCGTTCGCACAGTGGCCGACGTGGCGTGGGGCAGCATCCCCATCGCGGGTTTGAAACGGTCACCATCGTCTATCAGGGCGAAGTAGAGCATCGCGATTCCACCGGCAGCGGTGGGGTGATCGGCCCTGGCGATGTGCAGTGGATGACGGCAGCGTCGGGCATCTTGCACGAAGAGTTTCATTCCAAAGACTTTTCGCAGAAAGGGGGCACCATAGAAATGGTGCAACTTTGGGTCAACCTGCCAGCCAAAGACAAAATGGCGGCGCCGGGTTACCAGACTTTGCTCAACCAGGATATTCCTGTCGTGCCTCTGGCGGATAACGCCGGGCAGGTCAGGGTGATTGCCGGGAACTACGGCGGTCATGCTGGCCCAGCGCGTACCTTCAGCCCGATCAACGTGTGGGATATGAAGCTGAACGCCGGGCATACCACCACCTTGCAGGTGGAGGAAGGGCATACGCTGGCCGTGGTCATGCTGCATGGGGCGATTCTGGTCAACGGCGAGCAGATTGTGCGGGAAACGCAAATGGTGCTGCTGGATCGCGCTGGTGACTCCATCACCCTTGAGGCAAATGGTGACGTCAGCTTGCTGGTGCTGAGTGGTGAGCCTATCGATGAGCCTATCGTCGGTTACGGCCCCTTCGTGATGAACAGCGAGGCGGAGATCCAACAGGCTTTCCGTGATTTCAACAGCGGTCAGTTTGGCGCGATGCCGCTGACTACCGCAGGCAGCAATCAATAACCTCTGTGTCCCGGTACGGAAAACGAGCTCCGTATCGGGCGCATATTGCAAGACAACCTCTGTATCGTGGCCCTATTCGTCGGGCCGAACTTACCCTTAGGAAGGAGTTGTAACATGACAGCAAATTACAAGCGTCTCGATAAAGACCAGGCCGCCGTGCTGCTGGTGGATCATCAGGCTGGGCTGCTATCACTGGTACGCGATATCGATCCCGATCGTTTCAAGAACAACGTATTGGCTCTGGGTGACCTGGCAAAATACTTCAATCTGCCGACCATCCTGACCACCAGTTTTGAAACTGGCCCCAATGGTCCTTTGGTGCCCGAGTTAAAGGCCCAGTTCCCAGATGCGCCTTATATCGCACGCCCTGGTCAGATTAACGCCTGGGACAATGAAGACTTCGTTAATGCGGTTAAAGCCACTGGCCGCAAACAGTTGATTATTGCTGGCGTAGTAACGGAGGTCTGCGTGGCGTTCCCGGCATTGTCGGCACTGGCTGAAGGTTTTGAGGTCTTTGTGGTGACCGATGCCTCCGGTACCTTTAACGAATTGACGCGGCAATCCGCATGGAGCCGCATGGAAGCTGAAGGGGCGCAGTTAATGACCTGGTTCGGCGTGGCTTGCGAATTGCACCGTGACTGGCGTAATGATATCGAAGGCTTGGGGACGCTGTTTGCCAACCATATTCCAGACTATCGTAACCTGATGACCAGCTACAGTGCGCTGACCTCAGGCAAGTAATCGGTGTGGCGCAGCTATCAGGCTGCGCCCTGTTCCAATAAAACGTCTCCCCAAATCTCATCCCCCTCTCTTTGCTCAACGGGCAACGTATTGAAATTTACGCTTCTTTACTGAGAAACCGATTGAAAATTCAGCGGTATTTCCCCATATAATGGAGTGTTAATTTCACAAGGAGCGCGTATGGGAATCAGTGAAGAAGAAGCACTCCGCCGGTTGAGTCTAGAAAAAAATGCCGTCGGCAATTCGGCGAAATGGGTGGCAATTGTTTCAGCCGCTTACTTTGCTCTGATGGCGTTTTATGGTCATCCCACCGGCGTATTGGCCATGTCCGGCGCCATTTTTATCGTTTCAACCACCACCTGGCTGAAGAAACGCCAGAAAGTCAAAGCCTACCGCCAGGTTCTGGCGAAGATCGGCACAGACGAAACGGTCTGATGCCGTTTGCCAGGCGCAATAATTTTTTAGCGGGCTAGCATAACGGCATTAACATAACCAACTTCAACCCGCTGTGCTCCGCCGGGTAGAACGTCACCTGCTGAAAATGCCGCTCCCCTTGCTGTGGGTGGCTGAAGGTACGTTCACCGCCTTCACGGGCCATCACGTCCTGCTGCTTCCACCAATGGTGAAAAGCTTCGCTGTTGTGGGTCATATTGCGCACAAAGGCGCGTATCTCTTCCGTTCCCTGATGATGGCTGGTTTCGGCACGAAACTCGGCCACCACTCGTCGAGCCCGATTTTCCCAGTCGCTGACCAGCACCTTCGCCTGAGGGTGAAAAAACATGAAGCGCAGCAGGTTGGGGGTTTTTGCCTGCTTAAGCCAATCGCAGAACAACTCCTCCGCCTGTGGGTTCCAGGCCATCATATTCCAGGTGAGATCCAGCAGATAACAGGGCACGGTCATTTGATGCACGCTTTGCAGCACGGCGGCATTAACCGTTTCCTGCGGCTGTTCTTTTTCAGGATCGGTGATATGTGCCAAGGTGAACAGGTAGTGCCGCTCGGCATGGCCCAGCCGTAACGCCGTGGCGATGCGTGCCAGCGTATAGGGGGAAATCGACACCTCGCGCCCCTGTTCTATCCAGGTATACCAGGTGGCACTGATGCCGCTGATTTGTGCCAGTTCTTCACGGCGCAAACCGCTGGTGCGGCGGCGTGTAGCGGTGGGCAGGCCCAGCATTTCTGGCGTGATCCGCTCGCGGTGCGCACGCAAAAAGGCACCTAGGGCTTTCTGGCTGGATATTGCGTCTGATTCCATTAGGGTGGTACCTGTTTATACTAGGATAACTGCTCATATTGTACCCGTATAGCTGCTTGATTATAGTCATTACCAGCCATCTCGGCACCGGCGTAAGCCAGATAATAATGGGAGCAGCTATGAGCATCAGCAACAGCCATAAAAATGCGGTCGACCGCCAGTTTGGCGAACAGGCCAATGCCTACCTGACCAGTGCGGTACACGCGCAAGGGAAAGACCTGCAACGCCTGGCCAAGCTGTTGGCAGGCAGTACCGATTCCCGCTTGCTCGATCTGGGGTGTGGGGCAGGACACGCCAGCTTTACCGCTGCGGCCCATGTTGGGCAGGTGGTGGCGTACGATCTGTCGGCGCAGATGCTGACGGTGGTCGGCAACGCGGCGCAGGAAAAGGGATTGGAGAATATTCAGCTGCAGCAGGGCGTAGCAGAGTCGTTACCCTTTGATGATGCCAGCTTTGACGTGGTGATCAGCCGCTACTCGGCACACCATTGGCACGATGTCGGTCGGGCACTGCGTGAAGTTAAACGGGTATTGAAACCAGGCGGGCGAGCCATCTTTATGGATGTGGTTTCCCCGGGGCATCCGTTATTGGATATCTATCTGCAAACGGTCGAAGTGCTGCGGGATACTTCGCACGTGCGTAACTATGCACCGGGTGAGTGGCTGAGCATGTTGACCGAGTCAGGGTTATTGGTGCGGGAAGTCACGGCCGATCGTTTGGATCTGGAGTTCAGCAGTTGGGTGGCGCGGATGCGGACGCCTGAGCATTTTGTCACGGCGATCCGTGCGTTACAGCAGGGGGTAGCAGAAGATGTTAGCCAACACTTTGCGATTCAGGCCGACGGCTCATTTACCAGTGACATCATGATGTTCGAAGCGGTGAAAGGTTAATATTTCAGGGCAGCCGTTGCGGGCTGCCCTGAAAATCGATGCTTACTTCTTGTCTTCTAACAGGCAACGGTAGATCAAACCACCGATAACACCGCCGATCAGCGGTACCAGCCAGAATACCCACAGCTGTTGCAACGCCCAGGTACCCTGGAAGATTGCCACGGCGGTACTACGTGCCGGGTTAACTGAGGTATTGGTAACAGGAATACTGATCAGGTGGATCAGCGTCAACGCCAGGCCGATAGCCAAAGGCGCAAAGCCTGCCGGTGCGCGTTTATCGGTCGCACCATGGATAACGATCAGGAAGAATGCAGTCAATACTAATTCAATAACGATGGCGGCCTGCAAAGAATAGCCACCCGGTGAATGCTCACCGTAGCCGTTAGACGCAAAACCGCTGGCAGTTGCATCAAAGCCGGTTTTACCGCTGGCAACTAAATAAAGTACCGCGGCGGCAGCAATACCACCAATCACCTGGGCAACCACATAGGGAATAACATCTTTGGCAGGGAAACGGCCGCCTGCAAATAATCCCATAGTGACCGCTGGGTTAAAGTGCCCACCAGAAATATGGCCGACAGCATAGGCCATGGTTACCACGGTAAGGCCGAACGCTAAAGCCACACCAGCAAAACCAATACCTAATTGAGGAAACGCTGCGGCCAGCACTGCGCTACCGCAACCACCGAACACCAACCAAAAAGTACCGAAAAATTCGGCAAAAAGTCGCTTTGACATAGACTCCATCCTGCTGGGGAAAAAACTAACGGGTGTTAGCACTAAAACTATAGAGCACCTTTTTAATATTGTAGTGGTCTAAAGCATAAATTTTCGCGCACACCTTCGATGACGGCCGGTATTAAAGCCCTATCTTTTTATTTTGTCTATGTGAAAGCGAGTATTTTAAGAAATTATCCTCCTTTTGCTGTTTTTTTATCTTTGCGGTAGGTAATTTTCTTATTTCCTATAGGATTAATCATCTGTTTTATTTGTCTCGTGGGGTAATTCTTATTTTTCAATTTGTTTTTATCACTCAATAATGATGGGATGATTGTTTATTTCTATTTGTTATCCGCTGAATTAGACTCAGCTGTCATGAAAATGTCACCGTTGGTGGTTAGGCTCTCAGGCTGTTACTTTCCCTTACAAAGAGTTAATGCTATGAGAATCAAACCGCTTGGCGTGTTGTTGGCCTCTGTATTACCGCTGTTGTCCCATGCTGCCGATATTGGCGTTGCTCGTTACAACGTCAGCTTTCCTGATGGCGATCGCGTGGGCTATTCCGGCGCTTTTGCCAGCCAGTTTCCCAATGGGCTGCCGGTAGGGATTGGTTCCGGGCTGGTATTTAATGGCCAGGAAGGGGGGAATCTGCTGCTGACCACCGTGACCGATCGTGGCCCGAACGCCGATGCGCCAGCAGTCGGCAAACAGGAGGCCAAGATTTTTGCCAACCCGGCTTTTGTTCCCCTATTGATGGAAATCCGTATTGGTGGCGGTAAGGCTATAGCCACCCAAGCCCGTCCTCTGCACGATGATAAAGGCCCTATTAGCGGCTTGCCTCTGCCTGGCAACCTGATTGGCTCAACTAATGAAGTGGCATTGACGGATACGCTCAAGCCGCTGCCGAGTGACAAACGCGGGTTGGATACCGAAGGGATCACGCCAGACGGCAAAGGAGGCTATTGGCTGTGTGACGAATATGGCCCCTTCCTGATCCATATCGATGGCCAGGGTAAAATTCTGGCGAAATATGGCCCGACGCCGTTAGCGGGGGAGCAGGCGGTTGCCAGCGGCCTGCCAAACATCATTAAATGGCGTCAACCGAACCGGGGTTTTGAAGGCGTAACCCGTTTGCCGGATGGACGGATCCTGGCCGCGGTGCAGAGCACGCTGGATATCGATAGCAAGAGCAAAAACCAGGCGCAGTTTACCCGTTTGGTCAGCTTTGACCCTGCCAGTGGCAAAACGGCCATGTATGGTTATCCGATCGATATCACCCGTTACCAGAAAGCCAAAGATGCCAAGATTGGCGATATCGTGGCGGTCGATAATCAACACATCCTGCTGATTGAACAGGGTGGTGACAAAGACAAACAGATGATGAACAAGATCTATCTGGTTGATCTCAGCCAGGCCAGCGATCTGACATCGTTCG
Organism: Serratia sp. 3ACOL1; assembly: GCF_003668775.1. Taxonomy (NCBI): domain Bacteria; kingdom Pseudomonadati; phylum Pseudomonadota; class Gammaproteobacteria; order Enterobacterales; family Yersiniaceae; genus Serratia; species Serratia sp. 3ACOL1. Next base: position 5,821,148 of record NZ_CP033055.1, read on the forward strand.
ACGGCCAGGGCAAAGCGCTGGAATTTGCTGATGCCAGCGAACTGGCCAAGCGAGGGGTGAAGCTGGCCCAGAAACGTGAAGTGGCCGATCTGCGTAAACTGGGTTGGCAGCAGGAGAAGGTAGAAGGATTGGCGCTGATCGACAACCGCACACTGGCGGTGATTAACGACAACGATTTTGGTTTGCAGGCCAAGCTGGTCAACGCCGAGCCTGAAGGGAAGAAGATTGGCAACTATCAGCTGGATCAGCAAGGGAAGCTAAGTTTGGCAGGTAAACCGGTAAACACGACGATTGAATTGCGGCCATTGGAACAGCCAGAGTCCTTGAGCGAACTGTGGGTGTTAACCCTGCCAGAGCCCTTGCGCTGAACGGACGCAGCAAGTCGATAGAGGAATGTCTGCCGGATAATTGGGCCAGGTTTGGCCCAATTATCCGTTGAGCGGGGGGAGTGAGAAGGAAAATTGCTTTAAAATAAACCGGGTTACCTCAGTTGACTAAATATAATTACTCATTTTTTCAAATAGAGCGTAAAATTTGCGCTATAAATAAAGTTATGCGCTATCAGGAAATACCCACTCTTACTTTCTCCTTATTTTGCTCACAATGATTGAGCTTCTTTACATTGGATGACGTCTGTTTTCAATGGTTAACGCATAATTAACCTCACTGAGAACGAGTTCAAATGAAAATAACGGAGTCAATCATGAAACTATTACCATGCATCGCAGCAGCACTGATCGCCACCGCTTCATTCTCCACCCTGGCCGCAACCATGGGCGCCAAACAGGTTGATAACGCTCAAGCCAGCAGCATGCAGAGCATCGGCGTGGTGTCAGTTTCCGGTATCAGCGGTTCACCGGATGACGCTATCCATGCGTTGAAACAAAAAGCGACTGAAGACGGCGCAACACACTATCGAATCATTGGCCTGGATAATCCAGGGGATTCCAGCGCTTGGCGCGGTACTGCAGAAGTTTATCGTTAATTAATTCACGATAAATAGTTAAGTGGCCAATTCGGTTGGCCAATATAAATTACCCTATGAATTTCAAGCTGCAGCTAGGCGACAAACTTACTCATCCCCAGGAGCTTACGTTTAGTAAGTGACTGGGGTGTGTAAGTGCAGGTAACAACGCTGCAGCTTGAAAGGCGACGGGTATAGACGGCTGCGGATAATAATCTGTCTAATACTTTGTTGGTTGATTATTATCGCAGCCTTTTGGGTTTTTATTTTATGATGCCCAGTTGCATTTTATTAACGATCACAGCCGCTTTTCCATCACCACCACTTCGTCGCCATATTGCTGGCGGCGTTCAATAGTCTGCCAGCCCCAACCGGCGTACAACGCCTCGCTGTGATCGGTGATCAGATGCAGAACGGGATGGTTGCGTTGTTGGGCCGCGTTGACGATCGCCTGCTCCAGGCGCTGGGCAATACCCTGCCGCCGATGATCCGGGTGTACAAAGACACCGGCCAACCAGGGGGAGAGATCCATGCGATGATGGTCGTCACTTGGCCACAGGCTGGCCATCCCCAGTGGGCGCTCGCCATCAATCAGCAGTAGCGTCAGGAAATCCTCGCTGGGTTTGCTGCACAAAGCAAAGCGTTGGCGGGTACGTTCTAACGTGCCGCCGCGTTGTGAGCCCCATTGGCCGAATGCCCAAGCGGCACAGACGTCGGCAAAGTGTGGGTAGTCTGTCAGCGTAACAATCTGTTGAGCCATATTTATCCCCCGGTGTTGTGATACCAATTTAGCCTGCAAGGCCGCAGCGTGGCGACTGCTTTTGGTTTTTTTATCTGCTGATGTCGTTCTTGGAAAAGGAAGCCGTATCTTCGCTGTTGATTGAATATTTAAATGAGAGTAATTATCATATAGCACTTTATGGCGCTATTGGTGATTTCTGCCTGCGACAAAATCTGTTTAAATAGCCGGCCGCTAACCAGGAGCCAGACATGAGCCTGAAGCTACGCTTGGCACAACCGCAGGATATCCCGCAGTTGGTCGCGGTTGAACGTTCCGCCGCTCAGCTGTTTCGCCAGCAGCCAGAGTTACAGTTTATTGCCGAAGGCGAGGTGATGAGCCCGCAGCAGCACGTCGATTTTATCGAACAGCAGCAGGAGTGGGTGATGGCTAGCCCAACTGAGCAGATCGCCGGTTTTATCGCGGTGCAGCCATTTCCGCACAGCTGGCATATCGCCGAGCTTTCGGTTGCGGCCGATTGGCAGCGGCAAGGCGTGGGCAAGCGCCTGATCGAAGAGATTGCCGGTCTCGCCTTGCGCCAAGGCATCCAACGGTTAACGCTAACGACTTTCGTGCAAGTGGCATGGAATGCACCTTATTACCAGCGCCTGGGCTTTCGCACCCTTCCTGTCGCGCGGCTGGATGCGTATCTACAGCATCTTCTGGCGCAGGAGGTAGAGCACGGGTTTGCTGCCAATAGCCGCTGTGCTATGGAATTTACACTATCGTAAAGATTGAAATACAGATTCAGGGCGGTATGATGAAGTTACAACGCCAACGCTCGATCGACCTGCGGGCAGCTTCGCAGGCAATCTAATGCATTCAGTCACCGCAAAAGGGACAACCCGTAATGACACAAGCCATTTTTATGGTAGGAGCTCGTGGAGCAGGTAAAACCACGGTCGGCAGTGCATTGGCGCAGGCGCTGGGCTATCGGTTTATCGATACCGATCTGTTTATGCAGCAAACCACGCAAATGAGCGTAGCGGACATGGTTGCACAGGTGGGTTGGCAGGGTTTTCGCCAGCGCGAAACCCAGACCCTGCAAGCGGTAACCCAACCGTCAACCATAGTTGCCACCGGCGGCGGGGCGATCCTGGCCGAAGAGAACCGGCGTTTTATGCGTCAGCATGGCACGGTGATCTACCTGCGTGCCCCAGCCAGCGTACTGGCGCAACGGTTGGCAGAGTTTCCGGAAGAAGGGCAGCGCCCAACGCTCACTGGTCGCCCCATTACCGAAGAAATGATGGAAGTATTGGCGGTACGTGAGGCTCTCTATCAGGAGGCCGCACACCATGTCATGGATGGTACAGCTAATCCCCAGCAGGTAGTCGAGCAAATATTGGCTGTCTTGCAAGGCGAGGCGGTAAAGTAACTTTCTCTGGCCACATCTTGTGCCACGATATCACTGACCAATCCCAACCAACTCGCTATGTGCTGTAGGGGCGCCGCATGCTGCGCCCGCTTAGCCTTATGCCGCTAAGTAAAATAAAGCCCTGGCGTTATGCCAAATCGCTGACGGAAGGCGGCAATATAGGCGCTGACGTTATCATAGCCACATTCGTTGGCCACGTTAGCGACGGGCATACCGGCCGATAGCGCCTCCAACGAACGGATCACCCTGGCTTGTTGACGCCAGCGGGAAAAACTCATACCGGTTTCCTGCATAAAGCGTCGGCTAAGGGTGCGGGGGCTTAAACCCGCCCATGCAGCCCATTCACCTTGTTGGCGATCATTGGCGGGATCGTTCAATAAGCCATAGGCAATTTTCAGCAACCGGGCATCTTGCGGCAGCGGTAGTTGCAGCGGTTCGGCCTCCTCGCTTCGCATCTCATCAAGCAGAACCTCCACCAAACGTTGTTGCGCCATGTCGAGCGGCGCAGAAAACTGTGCAATGCGTTCAACCAGCGCCGAGCTTAAGGCGTTGGCGGCGGTCAGGCGTGGCGTTGCCGCCAGTGTGTTGCAGCAGGCCTCAGGTAAATAGAGGATCCAGCCGATCACCTTGCCGCAGGCCAGCGCCTGATGAGGGCAGTGGGGCGGAAGCCAGCCAAGGTTACCGGCGGTCATCGCCCACTGCTGCCCTGCGGTTTCCAACATCATCATCCCGTGGCTCAACAGATAAACCTGCCCCTGTTGATGCTGATGCCAAGGCGTCAGGTGTTTTTTAGCGTGCAACAAACGTTCGCTGTGCAGTTTCATCAGATTGGCCGATTAGCGTTATTGAATATCTTGATACGGTTATTATGCCATTACTGATTACCTTTATGCTCTTCGGACGCTATCACACCGGAGAAAACAGCATGACTCACCAAACTCTTGTCCTGTCAGCTTTACAGCAAATTGTAGCCAACCCCGAACACCAGCCCGAGCTGATTGCCAAGCTGTTCAGCCGCCACTATCGCCAGACGGTGGATGGCCAGACGCTAGATTACCCGCAGTTTATCCAGCATATGGCCTTGCTTAAACAGATCACCTGCAGCATGCAGCTTGAGATCCTCGCCATCGCCGCCGCCGGGGAAAATGTCTTCACCCATCATTGGGTGAATATTGAAAAACGTGATGGCAGCCAGAGCCAGATCAGGGTGTTGGCTCATTTCACCGTGCGTGATAGCCAGATCCAATCCTGTGTTGAATTGACGCAGCTGCTGGCCGGTGAACACCAGGATCGGGATTTGGGGTCGCGCCGATAACTGGCATTTTAGGGGGGTTGTCTATACTTAACCGCAGGTCATCACATTGGAGAGCACTATGCCGAGTAAACCTCCCTACCCGAGAACGGCGCGTATCAAGGCCGTAGATAAGGGCGAAGTGGGCAAGCAGGTTCGTTGGTATGAGCTACGGGCCGATCACCCCAAACCCGATACGCTGATCAGCGAGCACGAAACCGAGCGGGAAGCGTTAGATGCCAAGCGGCGTTACGAGGATGAAAACCTGGGCGAATAGCCTGCGGTGTCATAACAAGTGGCCGGTATAAACCGGCTTCATTTTTTCAACTGCGTTGTGCTATCCATGACCGGTCTTCCCCCGCATTTGGGTCCATCCTCATCATTCTGTTCGAGACTTCTCTCGCTATTGGTATCTTACGCAATCTTTTAATAGCGGCATCCGCCGCGCTGATGACTTGGTGAATATTGGTATCTTATGCTGATATTGACGCTGAAAGACGGACATATGCTAATCATCTCGGAAAATGACTTTGCGATCTGTGCAGTATTTTCAATATTAAAGCATCATTCGCTGTAATTTCGCCGTGTGATAAAAATAAACTGCTTGACGATAAGTGGTGTGGGTTTTAGGTTTCTAAATATCGATTGGGAACTGGGTTCCATATAGTGGAACAAGGCGAGCCATGACTACCTTGGAAAATGCTGCTGCGGTATTAAAACTATTTTCTCAACGGCAGATAACGCATGGCCAAGGGGGGATTTCTTTTACTGATGTCGTCGAAAGGTTGAGGTTGCCAAAAAGCACCGTTTCGCGTCTGCTACAAACGATGGAAAGCCAGGGGCTTTTAGAGCGGGATCCGCAAAGCCGTCAGTACCATATTGGCTATCTGCTGCTTGGGGTGGCCAGCCATTATCTTTCCACTCCGCTGGTGGAAAGTGCCACGGCGGCGATGATGCAGCTTAATCAGTTAACCTTCTGTACCGGCTATATATCGATGTTGGAGGGGCGGGAGAATTGGGTGATGCGTACGCTGCCTGGCCGCCATTTTTTGCAGGTGGTGACACCGGTGGGGGCCAGTTCGCCAGCGGCAGAAACCTCTGTGGGGCGCGCGATACTTGCGCGAGAAAGTGATGAGCAGGTGCGTGAGCGGTTTGCTGCTGGCTACCAGGTCGCTTCGGCAAACTCTCCAAAAACGCTGGAGGCGTTGCTGCAAAAGTTGGCAACCATCCGGCAGCAGGGCTGGTCATTGGCCCGTAACGAAACGCTGCCGGGTATCAGTTCATTGGCAACCTCGGTGATGAATAAGCACCGCAGTGAGACGGTGGGATTATGTCTTTCTTTCCCCTCACAAGCCGAGGATCAGCCTTATTCTCCCCAGGTGCTTGAGGCATTAATGACGGTTTCCCGACAACTGGCAGAAAAACTCGGTGATGACTATTGGCAAGAGATCAAATAGCTCACCGTAAACCGGCTTTATTAGCGCGCCAACACCAGGGCATGTCGCTGATTAGTTAATAGCAGAGGGAGTTATTCTGCCATTAATGTGGCCAAGGCAGGCACTAAATAATTTATTTCACCGCGTAGAGTTTAGAATAATGGAACTCTATCGGAAATCCGTGTCCGAAATATTATTTTTGCCATTTAGCAGGGATATTCACAGGGTGGATTTATGAAACCAGAGACAACGAGTAATCCATTGAAAGATATCGGTACGCTACTGGTGATGGTGCTGTTATCCATCGTCGGGGCGATAATTGGCGTACAGTTGATCACCACCTTGGGCGTGACGCCCAATACTTCGATTATCGGTGCGCTGATCGCCATGCTGCTGGCACGGATCCCGCTGCGCATGTTCCAACGCTATCGTTCGATACATACCCAGAATCTGGCCCAAACAGTAATCTCCTCAGCTACTTTCGGCGCGGCCAATAGCCTGCTGATGCCGATTGCCGTGCCTTATGTCATGGGGCAACCGCAATTGATCCTGCCGATGTTTTGCGGCGTAGCGGCGGCGATGCTGCTGGATGCTTACCTGCTGTACCGGATGTTTGACACTAAAGTGTTCCCGGCGGCAAATGCCTGGCCCCCAGGAGTCGCGGCGGCGGAGGCTATCAAGGCTGGTGACCGTGGTGGTAAACAGGCCTGGTTGCTGGTTGTCGGCGTTGTTGTGGGGATTGCAGGCTCCATGTTGAAGATCCCCATGGCGGCCTTCGGTACCGCATTTATTGGCAATATCTGGGCGCTGAGCATGTTCGGTGTTGGCCTGCTGCTGCGCGCTTATGGCCAGCCGCTGACCGGTGTCGATATCAATGCGCACTATATTCCGCACGGCGTGATGGTCGGTGCCGGGCTGGTGGCATTGATCCAGGTGGTACAGGTGATCCGCAACAAAAATCAAAGTTCGACATCGACCTATACCCAACCTGACAGCGAAGTACGCAAAGCCTTGGGTCTGGGGGCTGTCGGATATATCGTGATTGCCGGGATGCTGGCTTTGGGAGGCGGGTTATACAGCGAAATGTCGCTGACCATGCTGGTGCTGTTTGTCATCTATGCCGCGTTTGCTGCCTTTGTACATGAATTGATCGTCGGCATTGCGGCGATGCATTCCGGCTGGTTTCCGGCATTTGCAGTGGCGTTGATCACGCTGATCGTTGGGATCATGCTTGGTTTCCCTCCTCTGGCGCTGTGCATTCTCACCGGTTTTACCGCAGCGACCGGGCCGGCGTTTGCCGATATGGGGTTCGATCTGAAAGCCGGCTTTATCCTGCGGGGTTACGGTAAGGATTTACAGCAGGAACTGCTGGGGCGGCGTATTCAGCTGATTGCCGCCATGATTGCTTTTGTGATCGCTATTCCCGTGGTTTATCTCTCTTACACCAGCTATTTCCTGCAGGAGTTGATCCCACCGGTGGCTCGGGTATACGCCAAAACCATTGAGGCAGGAGCCCAGCCCGGTATTGCGTCCAGCCTGCTGATTTGGGCCATACCTGGCGCAATAGTGCAGTTTATTGGTGGGCCTAAACGCCAGCTCGGCGTGCTACTTGCGACAGGTTTGCTGATTAATAACGCCTTGGCAGGATGGGCGGTGCTTGCCGGTATCGCGCTGCGCATTCTGATCATCAAACGCTGGGGGGATAAAGGCCGCGCGCCGATGGAGATCATGGCTGCCGGGTTTATTGCCGGTGACGCGCTATACAACTTCTTCAACTCGATCTTTTCCAGCAAGGGAAAATAACGCCGTGCCTGCAACTGCGGGAGGCATAAACCTATCAGGCAACATTTGCGAGGGATTAACATGAGTTTGCAACAAACGCTGCAGGTCTTTGAGCTGATTGATAATGCCTATGTCAAAGGGCAGGACGTGGTCGATCTGTTTACCCATTACCCGTTGGTCAAGGCCAGCACTCATCGTGTCAGCGGTGAGAAGGGCACCACGGATTTTGTCCGCATCGAGATCCCTGGCAGTGCAGGCAAGCAATCCGGTGGTGATGCGCCAACGTTGGGCATTATTGGCCGCTTGGGTGGCATTGGAGCTCGCCCCACGCGCATAGGATTGGTATCAGACGGTGACGGGGCGATTGCGGCGATCGCCAGTGCGCTAAAGCTGGCAGAAATGCAGCGCAAAGGTGACGTTCTGCCTGGTGACGTGGTGATCACTACGCATATTTGCCCGAACGCACCCACTCGCCCACACGATCCGGTCGATTTTATGGATTCACCCATCGATGACGTCACGATGAATGATAACGAAGTGGTGCCGCAAGCCGATGCCATTTTGTCGATCGATACTACCAAGGGCAATCGTATTATCAACCACAAGGGCTATGCGTTGTCACCGACGGTGAAACAGGGCTACATCCTGCGGGTGTCGGAAGACCTTTTGCGTATCATGGAAATGACCAGTGGCCGCCCGGCAGTGACCTTCCCGATCACCATGCAGGACATTACGCCCTATGGTAATGACATTCATCACCTCAACAGTATCCTGCAACCCTCAACCGCTACGGCAGCGCCAGTAGTAGGTGTGGCAATCTGTACTGAGTCGGTAGTGCCGGGCTGTGGCACCGGTGCCAGCCATGAGGTGGATATCGCGCTGGCGGTGAAATTTGCCGTTGAAGTGGCCAAAGAGTTTGGGCGCGGTACCTGCAGCTTCTACGATCCTGCTGAATATGACCGTCTGCTGGCGCTTTATGGCAGCCTGAGCCATTTTCAACAACGGAAATAACCGTGATGTCTGCCAGATTGAATGAGCTATAGGACGTCGAGCGATGGCCATCGAACTCATTGTTTGATCCCGCTCATGTTTTGCAGTGCGTAACGATCGCATTTCGCATCAAAAACCAGTGACAGACCCAGATTCATCCCCCAATATGGAGATCCCTCAAAGATGATTACGCAGGTGCCAGTCTATGCTGAAAGTGAACGAGTATTTTGCCGGGAAAGTGAAGTCTATCGGTTACGATAGTAGCAGCATCGGTCGTACCAGCGTCGGGGTGATGGAAGAGGGTGAGTACACCTTCGGTACCGCACAGCCGGAAGAGATGACGGTGATCACCGGGGCATTGAAAGTGCTGTTACCGGGTGCACCGGATTGGCAGGTGTTTACGCCAGGCGAGAAGTTCTTTGTGCCTGCGCAGAGTGAATTCAACGTTCAGGTTGCCGATGCGACGGCCTACCTGTGTCGTTATCTGAGTAAGTAATCAGTGCAGTTTGGCCGGGGATGAAGATTTTCCCCGGCACTCCCCAGAGGGCGCAACTTGTTGCGCCCCTTCTGTTTTAGCGCTGTGCTTCGCCACCCAAGGCTTCGATGGTGTTGCTGATCAAGGCCGCCAGTTCGCTGGTCATCAGGATGAAGTCGGCATCGAAACGCTGGGCAAAATCCTCACGATCGATATCATCGTTCTGATCGCGCAGCGTATCGGCAAACTTCAGGCGCTTGAGTGAGCCGTCGTCGGCCAGCACCAGTTGGATGCGTTCCTGCCAATCTACCGCCAGCTTGGTCACCAGCTTGCCTGCCTCTATATGTACGGCAATCTCGTCGCTGATCAGGTTCTGCTTCTTACAGCGGATCACCCCGCCTTCTTCCAGAATGGCCTTCAGTTCGGCCTCATCCTGAATGATAAAACCGGCTGGCAGTTCGCCGGAGCGGACCCATTCGGTCAGCGTCAGCTCGATCGGGCTTTCCATGGTCAAAGGTACCACCGGCAGAGAGCCCAGGCTTTTACGCAGCAGCGCCAGCATATCTTCGGCGCGCTTGGCGCTGGCGGCATCGACCATAATCAGATCGTTAACGGTATCGATCCACATATAGGTCTGGTTGAAGCGGCTGAAGGCGCGTGGCAGCAGGCTGTGCAGCACTTCATCTTTCAGGGAGTCTTTCTCGGTTTTTTTCAGCTTGCGGTGCTGTTCGCCTTCCAGCTTTTCGATCTTGGCCTGTAGCTCTTGTTTCAGTACCGGAGAGGGCAGGATCTTCTCTTCTTTACGGGCGCAAATCATGATCTGGCCGTTAACCGCGTGCGTCAGCGCGTCGCTGTGAGAACCCATCGGGGAAACCCAGCCGGTTTTCGCCATGTCCTGGCTGCCGCATGGGGTGAAGGCAAAGGCGCTGAGCTGTTTTTCCATTTCATCCGCAGTTAGCGCAACGTCGCGGCTCAAACGGTAAACCATCAAATTCTTAAACCACAGCATAATGTTATCCCAGGCTGGGCGTGCATTTGGCACGCAGATTCATCAAAAGCAGGGCGGCATAATAACGAATTGACGCTGAAAAATCGCCTCATTCCCGCTGATTTGCGTCCGCTGCCGCGTTTCACACAGCCAGATAGGGGAATTGCCATTGGCGTCACATTCGGTGAGCGTGGCGTGAGCCGGGCTATGCGCTACACTGGGCGGCAAGTTTGTTGTCGTGCTGAATTGGGGAGAGAAATTGTGCGTATTGGTATCGATCTGGGTGGCACTAAAATTGAAGTGATTGCATTGGCTAACGATGGGGCAGAGCTGTTCCGTCATCGCATTGCCACCCCTCGTCATGATTATCAGCTGACGCTAGAAGCTATCTGCGGGCTGGTGACGCTGGCGGAGGAAAAAACCGGCCAGCAAGGCTCGGTGGGCGTAGGGATCCCCGGGACGCTGTCGCCCTTTACCGGCCTGGTAAAAAATGCCAACTCCACCTGGCTGAATGGTCAGCCGATGGATAAAGATCTTTCTGCCATGCTGCAACGCGAAGTGCGGCTAGCCAACGATGCCAACTGCCTAGCGGTATCGGAAGCCACCGATGGAGCCGCTGCTGGGAAAAAAACCGTGTTTGCGGTGATCATTGGCACCGGTTGTGGGGCTGGAGTTGCGATAAACGGCCAGGTGCATGCCGGGGGCAACGGCATTTCCGGCGAGTGGGGCCACAATCCGTTGCCGTGGCTGGATGAAGACGAACTGCGTTTTCGCGCCGAGGTGCCCTGTTACTGTGGGAAGCCTGGCTGTATTGAAACCTTTATCTCCGGGACCGGTTTCGCTACCGACTATGCGCGGCTGAGTGGTCAGGCGCTAAAAGGTCACGAAATTATGGCGCTTGCTGCACAACAGGATGCGGTGGCAGAGTTAGCTGTTAAGCGTTACGAAATGCGGCTGGCGAAGTCTCTGGCTCACGTGATCAATCTGTTTGATCCCGATGTGATCGTCCTGGGCGGCGGCATGAGCAACGTGGAGCGGCTGTATCAAACGGTGCCGTCACTGGTGAAACCTTGGGTATTTGGCGGCGAGTGCGAAACTCCTATCCGCAAAGCAATACATGGTGATTCCAGCGGTGTGCGCGGCGCCGCCTGGTTATGGCCTCAGGTGTAACCAACCTTCGTAGGGGCGCAGCATGCTGCGCCCGTTGCGAGCCCTCGTCTCACTCCTTAGGTGTGTAATCCTTTTCACTTTCGCTGCGTACCCGCTCGATATGGATGGTCAGAAACAGCATCTCTTCGCTGGTCAACTGGTGCTGGTAGCTCTTCTCGATGTGTTGGTTGATCTTGCCGGCACAGGCGAATGACTCGCGGTATTTCTCCTTCACTACCTGATACAGCGAATCGTCCTCGCTGTTGACGTAATTCTTGCCTAGCAGGCGCTGGGCAAAGAATTTCAGGTGGGTGACAAAACGATGGTAGCTGAGGGTTTCCTCGTTGTAGTCAAAACGGAAATGGTATTTGACGATATTGAGGATCTCCTGCATCACACGGGTGATATGCAGGGTGTTGTGCATTTCGTCATTGAGCTGCGCGTTGACCAGGTGCAAGGCGATAAAGCCAGCCTCGTCTTCCGGCAACGTAGTTTCCAGACGCTGGGCGATGATGGTCAGCGCCTCAAGCCCAATGGCAAACTCGTTTGGATAGAGTTTCTTGATCTCCCATAGCAGTGCGTTCTTGATATCCAGCCCCTGCGCATGGCGTTGCAGCGCAAAATGGATATGGTCGGTCAGCGTGATGTAGACAATGTTATGCAGTTTCCCCGGCAGCCGCTCGCGGGCTAGGGTGATGATCTTGTCTGCGGTGGTCACACACGCCAGCGGGATCTCCGCCAGCAGTTCTTTGTAGCGTTCGCTCATTTCACCACTGTTGAGGGTGAACACCTTTTCAATCAGGCTTTCATCCACACTTTCCCCGGCTTTCTTTTGAAAGCCAATGCCACGCCCCATAACCACCGTTTCTTCCTGATGGTCATTCAGCGTAATCACTACGTTATTATTGAGTATTTTAGCGATTTTCATGGCTATTCCCGGCCCGCTGAAAACGAAAAAACCCGACGTCCGGGAGCGATCCCGAAGGTCAGGTTTTGCCTGTATGCACAGTGACAATCCTGTAATAATTATCATGATAACCGTTGTCGGCTCTGGCTCAATGCTTTTCAGCTGGTACTGTAGCCGCGATCACACTTCTGGCCGTAGTTACCTCTTGACGTAAACCTCAGTCGCGGTCATTCGATGCGAAACTGAGCGTCCAGTCGGCTGACCCCCAGCCCATTGACCTTTTTCACCTTAATCTGCACCGGGATGCGCTCCTTCATTGCCTCCACGTGGCTGATCACGCCGATGGTTTTGCCGGTGGCGTTAAGGCTGTCCAAAGCGTCTAGCGCGGTGTCCAGCGTCTCGGCGTCCAGCGTGCCGAAGCCCTCGTCCAGGAACAGCGAATCGATGCTGGTCTTGTGGCTGACCAGATCGGACAAGGCCAGCGCTAGCGCCAGACTCACCAGGAAGCTTTCACCGCCGGAGAGGGTGCGGGTATCGCGCAGGGCATCGGCCTGCCAGGTATCCACCACCTGTAGCTCCAGCGCATCACTGGTTTTGCGTTGCAACAGATAGCGCCCGTGCAGGCGGCCAAGCTGATTGTTAGCCAGGTATACCAGATGATCCAGGGTCAGGCCCTGAGCGAACTTGCGGAACTTGTCGCCCTCTTTGGAGCCGATAAGCTGGTTGAGCAGGCTCCAGTCGTCGTACTGCTGTTGGCTTTGAGCGATCTGTTCGAACAGGGACTGTTGATTGAGGCGGCGCTCGGCATCGCTGCTCAGTTGGTTACGCACCTCGCCCTGACGCAGCTGTAGTGTTTTCAGCCGCTCTGCCAGTTCGCTGAGCGCGGTGGTGAGTTGCTCAATATTGGCCTGGGTTTCATCCAGATCCGCAGGGCGCTCCAGACGGTGCTGCTCCAGAGCCTGTACGGCCTGCGCCAACAGCGTTGTGGCCCGCACCTGACGCTCCTGCAACTGCTCTTTGTGCTGCTGTAAGCGTTGGCGTTCGTCGTCATCCAGTAGCGCGGCGTTGAATGCGGCCTCATCGTCGAAGGTGCTGCTGGCCAAGGCCTGCTGCCACTGCTGCTCGGCCTGTTGCCCCCGTTCGGCTTGCTGTTGTTGCTGTTGCTGCAAACCGACCCATTGGCCAGCCAGACGATCGCGCTGCTCCTGGGCTTTGTGCAATCGCTCCGTAGCCTGCTGCAAGGCGTGCTCTGCGGCAATTTGTGCCGTGCGCAACTGCTCACGGGCTTCAACCACCGTTCTTTCACCAAACAGCGCGATGCGTTCGTTACGCTGTGCCAGCAGCTGAGTTTCATTCGTCAGGCACTGTTGTTGCCACTGTGCCAATTGGCGCTGGGTTTCCTGCTGGTTTTTCTGCAGCAACTCAAAGCGCTCATTCAGTCGCGCTGTTTCCTGTTGCGAACTCTGCTGTTCAGTTTGCAGGGCATTCAGGGCATCCTTCGCAAGCTGTACGGCCTTGGCGAGCCGTTCGTGTTGCAACAGAAGCTGCTGAGCGGCCTGCTCTTCACTATCGCAAGCCTCCAGCCAGGCGGTTAACCGGGCGCTGTCTTGCAGCGTAAAGTCGAAGGCCAAGGGGGCGCTGAGGGTCTGCCAGCTTTGCAGATGGCTTTCCTGCTGCTCAATTTCCTGGTTCAACTGCGTTTGCAGACGTTGCTGCTGCTCTTTCAGGCTTTCACTGCGTGCGCGCAGCTCTGTCCCTTGAGTGTGCAGTTCTTCGGTTTGGGTGCGTAACTGGGCGACGCGCTGTTCCGTTTCTGACGGTTTGACAGCCTGATATTGTTCGATCGCCGGATGGTGCGTGGAGCCGCACAGCGGGCAGGGAGCATCGGTTTGCAGCCGCGCCCGTTCGGCTTCCAGACTGACGATGCGCTTTTCCAGTTCGAGCGTCTTCTCAACGTCTGTCAGGTGCGCTTTTTGCTGTTTATACTGCTGGCGCACCGCATCGAGTTGGGTTTCTACTTCGGTCAGCTGTTTTTGTCGCGTAGTGAATTCGAGCCGCTGCTGTTCAAGGCGTTGCTGGTTCTGCTGGAACAGCAAGGCCAGTTTTGACAACTGCTGGCGAACCGGGCGCAAGCCACTCAGTTCGCCCTGGCGGTGACGCAGTTTCTCCAGCGGGGATTGCGCCTCTAACGTGGCTTGCTGCTGGAGTTGGCTATCCAACGCCGCCGTGAGTTCAAGCTGCCTGGTCTGATATTGACCCGCCAGGGTAGCCAGTTGGCCGCGTCTTTCGGTGAGTTGTTCCAGAGTGCGCCGCAGCTCTTCGCTCTGCCGCTGGCTCTCCGCAAGCTGTTTACGCGCTTCTGCCAGTTGGTTTTGCAACTGAGCAATCTGATGATCGAGCGGCAACACCTTGTCATCCATCAGCGTTTGCTGCTGTTGCTGATGTTCCGCCTGGTCTTGCCTGGCCTTTTGCGCCTGATCCAACTGCTGTTGTAACGGGGTCAGTTCGGCCAATTGCCGCTCTTGCTGCTGAGCCAACTGGTCGATCTGTTGCTGTAATGCTAAACGATCCCGCTGACAACGATTACGCTCATTGAGCAATGGGCGCAGTTTCTCGGCAGGCTCACTGCGGGCTAACCGTTGCAACTGCGGTTCGGCCAGTTGAAACTCCTGCTGCACGCCAGCCAGCTGTTGCTGATAATCCTGAGTCTGCTGCTGGGTGGTTTGCCAGCGTTGCAGCCAGCTCAACTGATGTTGTTGCCGTTGTGATTGTTGGCTGAGAAGTTGCTCTTCAGTGCCGAGCTCGTTGAGCTGGTTTTCCACCGCCTGACGCTGCTCATCATTGAGCAGTTCAATCCCGCTGGCACGGTGATGCAAAGCGTCCAGATCGCTTTTCGCCTGTTTGTGCTGTTCGAATACCTGTGCCGACAGCCGCCCATAAATCTCGGTGCCGGTCAGTTCTTCCAGCAGTTCGGCACGTTCGTTGGCCTTGGCGTTCAGGAAGGCGGCAAACTGGCCCTGCGACAGCATCATCGATTTGGTGAAGCGGCCAAAATCCAGCCCGGTGATCGCGGCAATCAGCTCTTTTTTATCGGAAATTTTATCCGCCAGGATTTTGCCGTCTGCCCGCAGTGCCAGCTCCACCTTGGGAGCCTGCAGGTTGCCGTCCGGATCGTTTTTCGCCCGGCGTTGGCTCCAGAAGGCGCGATAGCCGACGCCTTTGACCTCAAACTCCACTTCGGCCAGCGATTCGGCGGTGTGGCGGGTCATCAATTCGTTCTGGCTGGCGCTGACTTCCAGCCGCGGCGTCTGGTGATAGAGAGCCAGACAGATGGCATCCAGCAGGGTGGTTTTACCCGCCCCGGTGGGACCGGTGATGGCAAACAGGCCGTTGCTGGCGAAGGGTTCCGCCGTGAAGTCGATTTTCCACTCGCCCTGTAGCGAGTTCAGGTTTTTCAGCCTTAGGCTCAGGATCTTCATGCGGATGGCTCCTCTTGGTGATGCAAGGTTTCTACCACCTGCTGGAACATCTGCCGCATCTGCTGTTGGCGCGGTTCGGCCATCTCGGCTTCCAACGCCAACCGGCGCTCGAAGACTTCGCCCACGCTTAATTCATTCAGGGTTTCTTTATCCTGCTGGGCAAGGGTCTGGTTACGTTGCTCTTTACTGCGCCGCAGCAACACCACTTCAACCGGTAAATCTTCCGCCAACTGTTGGATGCGGCGCTGAATATCACTGAGGTAATCTTGGGTGGCTACTTCGATATCCAACCAAACCGGAAGTTCGCCATGATAATCGGCAAACTGCTGTAATTGGGCCTCGATTTGCTGTAAATCACCCTTGATCAGCTGCATGGGCTGGAAGGTGGGGATCTCCAATGGCGCGATCTGTTGCAATGCTCCGTCGGCAAAATCGACCATAAACACGCTTTTGGCTTTGCCTAACTCGTCAAAACTCAGTGGGATTGGCGAGCCGCTGTAGCGGATATGCTCAGACTTGGCGACGTTCTGCGCGCGATGGATATGCCCCAACGCAATGTAATCGGCAGGGGGGAACGCCTGGGCTGGAAAGGCGTCCAGCGTGCCGATATAGATATCCCGTACCGAATCCGAGGTGGTGACGCCCACGGTGGTTAAGTGGCCAGTGGCGACGATCGGTAGTGGCAAACCCAACGCATCGCGGCGCGCACAAGCTGCCTGATACAGGTTTTGGTAATGCTCGGCGATGGCTTCTTGCAGAGCCTGCTGCTTTTGGTTGCCAGACTCACCGGCGCGGCTGGTGAGCAGATCCCGTGGGCGCAGGAACGGAATGGCGCAAAGTACCGCACCAGGTTGGCCATCAAGCTGGTTGAGCACCACGATCTGCTGCTCCAGCTCGCTTTGCGCGTTGGCAATCACGGTGGTATTCAGGCAGGAAAGCAGCTCACGCGATTCGTTCAGCGTGGCCACGGAGTCATGGTTGCCGCCCAGCACCACCAGTTGGCAGCCGGTGCGTTGCAGTTCCACCACAAACCGGTTGTATAGTTCGCGGGCGTAGCTGGGTGGGGAGCCGGTATCGAATAGATCGCCTGCGACGATAAGCGCATCCACCTGATGCTGTTCCACCTGTTCGATCAGCCAACGTAAGAAGGCCTGATGCTCGGCGGCGCGGCTTTTGGTGAAAAAGTACTGGCCCAAATGCCAGTCGGAGGTATGGATCAGGCGCATAAAACTCCCAGGGCGACAACATAATGGCGACGATTATAAAGGGGGGGATCTCTCCTGTCGTGGTTCAATCAAGCAGAGAGCCGAATGATTTTTGTTTGCCGTCAGAAATAATCGCTATGCTTACTGCGTTCGATCGGGCTTTTTTTTCATAAAACTGTCACAAAACTGACGCATAATGGCGACCGCAATCAACTGAGATCGCTAACACATTGGCAGGATTGACGATGGCAAGACGCATACTGGTGGTGGAAGACGAAGCGCCGATCCGTGAGATGGTGTGCTTTGTGTTGGAACAGAATGGTTACCAACCGTTGGAAGCCGAGGATTATGACAGTGCCGTTACGCGCCTGTCTGAGCCGTTCCCTGATTTGGTGTTACTGGACTGGATGTTACCGGGAGGTTCCGGCATTCAGTTTATCAAGCATATGAAGCGTGAGGCGATGACCCGGGATATCCCGGTAATGATGCTGACCGCGCGCGGTGAAGAAGAAGATCGGGTACGTGGCCTGGAAGTTGGCGCGGATGATTACATCACCAAACCTTTCTCGCCCAAGGAGCTGGTGGCACGTATCAAGGCGGTAATGCGCCGTATTTCACCAATGGCAGTAGAAGAAGTGATTGAAATGCAGGGGTTAAGCCTGGATCCTTCCTCACACCGGGTGATGGCCAATGAACAGGCGCTTGAGATGGGGCCGACCGAGTTCAAACTGCTGCACTTCTTTATGACTCATCCGGAGCGTGTTTATAGCCGCGAACAGTTGCTTAATCACGTCTGGGGCACTAACGTTTATGTGGAAGACCGCACCGTTGATGTGCATATCCGCCGGCTGCGTAAGGCGCTGGAGACCAGTGGTCATGACAAGATGGTTCAAACCGTTCGCGGCACCGGTTATCGGTTCTCAACGCGCTACTGATCGCACAGCGCTGGAGAGGTTACCGTGCTAGAACGTTTATCGTGGAAGAGGCTGGCGCTGGAGCTGGCCCTTTTTTGCCTGCCTGCCTTATTGCTGGGGCTGATTTTCGGTTATCTGCCCTGGTTGCTGTTGGTTTCGGTGCTGGCCGCGCTGGCCTGGAACTTCTATAACCAACTCAAACTTTCCCACTGGCTGTGGGTGGATCGCAGCATGACGCCGCCGCCGGGCCGCTGGAGCTGGGAGCCGCTGTTCTATGGCCTGTATCAGATGCAGCAGCGTAATCGCCGCCGCCGCCGTGAGCTGGCGTTGTTGATCAAACGCTTTCGCAGCGGCGCCGAATCCTTACCGGATGCGGTGGTGATGACCACCGTTGAAGGCAATATCTTCTGGTGTAACGGCCTGGCACAGCATCTGCTGGGCTTTCGCTGGCCGGAAGATAACGGCCAACACATTCTCAACCTGCTGCGCTATCCGGAATTCAGCCATTATCTGCAACAGCAAGAATTTACCCGGCCGCTGACGCTACAGCTGAATAACGAGCACTTTGTCGAATTCCGTATCATGCCCTATTCCGAAGGCCAACTGCTGATGGTGGCCCGTGATGTGACCCAGATGCGCCAACTGGAAGGGGCCAGACGCAACTTCTTCGCCAACGTCAGCCATGAGCTGCGTACGCCGCTCACGGTGTTGCAAGGCTACCTGGAGATGATGAGCGATGAAGAGCTGGATGGTTCGCTGCGTGGCAAAGCCTTGGGCACCATGCAAGAGCAGACCAAACGCATGGATGGCCTGGTAAAGCAGTTGCTTACGCTCTCCAGGATCGAGGCCGCGCCAAACGTGGATATGAACGAGAAGGTCGATATTCCGTTAATGCTGCGGGTATTGCAGCGTGAAGCGCAGTCGCTTAGCGGCGGTAATCATCAGATTAATTTCCGGGTGAATGAAAATCTGCAGGTGTTCGGTAACGAGGATCAACTGCGCAGCGCGGTTTCCAATCTGGTGTACAACGCCGTCAACCATACTCCGGCGGGTACCAACATCGAAGTGAGCTGGCAGCAGACGCCGCAGGGGGCTCAGTTCCAGGTCAGCGATAACGGGCCGGGCATTGGTGCCGAACATATCCCGCGCCTGACCGAGCGTTTCTATCGCGTGGATAAAGCACGTTCGCGCCAGACCGGCGGCAGTGGGCTCGGCTTGGCCATCGTGAAGCATGCGCTCAGCCATCATGATTCACGATTGGAGATCCTCAGCGAGCCAGGCATCGGCACCCGTTTTATCTTTACCTTGCCTAACCGGTTGATTGTTCCCGCGGCTTTAGCAGAGAATGCGGTGAAAAATTAACAGGTCGCCCGCCATGAATCGATTTATCCAAGCTTTGCTGCTTTGCCTACTGTTGTCGGTTGGCCGCGGGGCCGTGGCTGCTCCGGACGGCATGCTTTCCGGTAACCTGTCCAGCGTAGGTTCCGACACCCTGGCCAACCTGATGGCGCTGTGGGGGCAGGATTTCAGCCGGCACTATCCCAACGTGAACCTGCAACTGCAGGCTGCCGGTTCCTCAACGGCACCCACCGCATTAGCGGCTGGTGCTGCGCAGCTTGGGCCCATGAGCCGACCAATGAAGGCGGCGGAGGTGTCGGCGTTTGAGCACCGCTATGGCTATGCGCCGCTGGCGGTGCCGGTCGCGGTTGATGCGCTGGTGGTGCTGGTGCATCAGGACAATCCGCTACGTGGTTTGAATCTGCAACAGCTGGATCAAATCTTTTCCGCGACTCGTCGCTGCGGGGAAAACACGCCGATTAACCGCTGGGGAGAGCTGGGGTTGCAGGGCAGCTGGCAGCAGCGTGCCTTGCAACGCTTTGGCCGCAATTCCGCTTCGGGTACCTATGGGTATTTCAAACTGCGTGCGTTATGCGGTGGCGATTTTATGGCGCGGGTGAATGAACTGCCGGGGTCGGCCTCGGTGGTGCAGGCGGTGGCCGGATCGTTAAACGGCATTGGCTATGCCAGCATCGGCTTTCGCGCCAGCGGGGTGCGGCTGTTGCCCCTGGCAGAAACGGGCGATCGTTATATTGAACCTAGCGAAACCAACGTGCGTAACGGTAGCTATCCGTTGGCGCGCTACCTGTATATCTACATCAACAAAGCTCCCAACCAGCCGCTGGAACCCCTGACAGCGGCATTCCTTGACCGTGTACTGTCTGCTCAGGGACAGGATCTGGTAAATCACGATGGTTATCTGCCGCTACCGCCGGATACGCTGCGCAAAACCCGCACGCTCTTGGGGCTGGATTAGTCCGGCCAACTTGAATTCCATTCAACACCCATGAAAATTTCTCCATTGCCGGGTGACCGGTGACATGAAAGGATGCACTCAAGCAGTTTAGACGTCTGGATGTCCATTTGTAACCCAGCGTAATAATTCAACTTGTCAATGATTGGAACTGATGGCGGCTAGCCCTCAGTGCATCATCGGAGCAGAACATGTCCAAAGCCAGCCATGCCTTTCACGCCGACGTTGTCGGTAGCCTGTTGCGCCCTGCGGCGCTGAAAACGGCCCGTCAGCAGTTCCAGAATGGTGAGATCGACGCGGCTCAGCTGCGCGCAGTAGAAAACGAGCAAATCCGCCATATTGTCGGCAAACAGCAGGAGATCGGCTTACAGGTCGTGACCGATGGTGAGTTCCGTCGTGCCTGGTGGCACTTCGACTTCCTTGAGGGGCTTGATGGTGTAGAAGGCTACGAGGTGGAGCAGGGCATTCAGTTTAACGGAGTGCAAACCAAGGCCCGCAGCATCAAGGTGACCGGCAAACTGGGCTTTAGCAACCATCCGATGCTGGAGGATTTTCGTTTCCTGAAAAGCGTAGCCGGTGATGCTGTGCCGAAGATGACCATCCCGAGCCCGAGCGTGCTGCATTTCCGCGGTGGCCGTCAGGCGATCGACCCGCAGGTGTACCCGGAGCTGGATAGCTACTTTGACGATCTGGCACAAACCTACCGCGATGCGATCAAAGCCTTTTACGACGCTGGCTGCCGCTACCTGCAGCTTGACGATACCGTCTGGGCCTATCTGTGCTCCGACGATCAGAAGCGCCAGATCCGTGAGCGGGGTGAAGATCCCGAGCAATTGGCCCGTACCTACGCAGAGGTGCTGAATAAAGCCATCGTCGGGAAACCGGATGATTTGACCATTGGTCTGCACGTTTGCCGTGGTAACTTCCGTTCCACCTGGATCTCGGAAGGGGGTTATGAGCCAGTGGCGGAAATCCTGTTTGGCCAGGTCAATGTTGATGCCTTCTTCCTGGAATATGATAACGAACGATCTGGCGGTTTTGAGCCACTGCGTTTTATCAGGCCGGGCAAGCAGCAGGTGGTGCTAGGGTTGATCACCACCAAGACCGGTGAGCTGGAAGATCCGGCGGTGGTGCAACAACGCATCAAGGAAGCAACGCAGTTCGTCGATATTAAACAGCTCTGCCTGAGCACGCAGTGTGGTTTTGCCTCTACCGAAGAGGGCAACAGCCTGAGTGAGCAGCAACAGTGGGATAAGCTGCGTAGCGTGGTCAATATCGCAGCGTCGGTCTGGTAAGCGCCAGTAAAATGAGCACATGACACGCGTTCAACGTCTGGTTATTGGTGTTTTCACGCACCGTGTAACCATTTGTTTCACATTTCGTGAGTGATGTGCTCAAAAATAATACAAATCATGTAGTGCATATTTATTGATAACCCCTATGTTCGACTGGATGAGAGATATTATCTGGACGATCACTCTGCTTTCCGTCCTGCGTATTGCCTTTTGGCACTATAAACGTTTAACTATCCCCCTATTGCCGGACTAAACCTCCATTTTCCCCAGCTTTCTGCGGTGATTGCGACCAGGAATTCAGCAGGGGAAAAAACGTCTAAAAATCTGCTCGTCATCATGAGTATTCGCCTTTATCAAGGTCAGACGCTGCTATTGCGCGCTGTCTGTTGCCTATGGGGATCACGATGAGAGAGCAGGCCGGCAACCGAACCGAAGTGGGGCACTTTTGCCACCATGCTTATCGGCAATTTTTTATTTCAACAGGCAGCACAACAGATTATGAGTCATCGTTTAGCGTCAAAAGATATTCTGGCTTTGGGTTTTATGACCTTTGCCTTATTCGTCGGAGCCGGGAACATCATCTTCCCGCCGATGGTGGGTTTGCAGTCTGGCGAACACGTCTGGACTGCGGCGATTGGTTTCCTGATCACCGCTGTGGGTCTACCGGTTCTAACCGTGATTGCCCTGGCTCGCGTTGGTGGCGGCGTTGATGCATTAAGCTCACCGATTGGCCGTAGCGCCGGTCTGCTGCTGGCAACGGTGTGCTACTTGGCCGTTGGCCCGCTGTTTGCCACCCCGCGTACCGCGACCGTTTCCTTTGAAGTGGGTATTGCCCCGTTGACCGGTGACGGAGCCATGCCGCTGTTTATCTATAGCCTGGTCTATTTTGCATTGGTGATTGGCATCTCGCTCTATCCGGGCCGCTTGCTTGACACCGTGGGCCATATTCTGGCTCCGCTGAAGATTGTGGCGTTGGCCGTGCTGGGTATTGCCGCAGTGTTGTGGCCTGCAGGGACACCGATCCCGGCGGTGGATGCCTACCAAACCGTGCCGTTCTCTTCCGGTTTTGTTAATGGCTATCTGACGATGGATACGCTGGGCGCCATGGTGTTCGGTATCGTGATCGTTAACGCCGCACGTTCTCGTGGGGTGAAGGACGCTGGTCTGCTGACCCGCTATACCATTCTGGCGGGTCTGATCGCCGGTGTGGGCCTGACGCTGGTCTATCTGAGCCTGTTCAAGCTGGGCTCCGGCAGCGGTGTGCTGACGCCGGATGCTACTAATGGCGCGGTAGTGCTGCATGCCTACGTGCAAAATACCTTCGGCGGCCTGGGCAGCTTCTTCCTGGCGGCGCTGATCTTCATCGCCTGTATGGTGACCGCGGTGGGCCTGACCTGTGCCTGTGCGGAGTTCTTCGAGCAGTACCTGCCTTTCTCTTACAAAACGCTGGTATTCATTCTCGGCCTGTTCTCAATGGTGGTGTCCAACCTTGGCCTGAGCCACCTGATCCAGATTTCGATCCCGGTGCTGACCGCGATCTATCCGCCTTGCATCGTGCTGGTGCTGCTGAGTTTCACCCTGCGTTGGTGGAGCAGTGCATCACGTATTGTTGCGCCGGTGATGTTAGTCAGCCTGTTGTTTGGTATCCTTGATGCGGTGAAAGCGTCCAACTTCCAGCATTTGATGCCAGAATGGACCAATCACCTGCCGCTGGCGGCGCAGGGGCTGGCATGGTTGCCACCTTCGCTGCTGATGCTGGTACTGGTCGCGATTTATGATCGGGTTTTTGCACGCAGCCAAGTGACTGCTCACCCTTAAACCTACGGTCTGAATTTTAGGCCACGGACTTGTCCGTGGCTTTTTTACGTTTAAATTAAGACGGGTCATTTTCATGCAACAACAGTCACCCACCGCAGCTCCAGCCAATAAGCTCAAACGTGGCCTCAGCACGCGCCACATTCGTTTTATGGCCCTGGGTTCGGCCATTGGTACCGGTCTGTTTTACGGCTCCGCAGAGGCCATCAGAATGGCTGGCCCCAGCGTCCTGCTGGCTTACCTGATCGGCGGTATTATTGCCTTTATCATCATGCGCGCACTGGGCGAAATGTCGGTGAATAACCCGCAGGCCAGCTCGTTCTCGCGCTATGCCCAGGATTATCTCGGCCCGATGGCGGGTTACATTACCGGTTGGACTTATTGCTTTGAGATCCTGATCGTTGCCATTGCCGACGTGACGGCCTTTGGCATCTACATGGGCGTCTGGTTCCCGGAAGTGCCGCATTGGATCTGGGTGTTGAGCGTGGTGCTGATTATCGGTGCCATCAACCTGATGAGCGTGAAGGTGTTCGGTGAACTGGAGTTCTGGTTCTCGTTCTTCAAGGTGGCGACCATTATCATCATGATCGTCGCCGGTATCGGCATCATCGTCTGGGGCATCGGCAACGGGGGACAACCGACCGGGATACACAACCTGTGGGTCAACGGCGGCTTCTTCAGTAACGGTTTTATCGGCATGATCCTGTCGCTACAGCTGGTGATGTTTGCCTACGGTGGTATTGAAATCATTGGTATTACCGCCGGTGAAGCGAAAGATCCTAAAGTGTCGATCCCCAAGGCCATCAACTCGGTGCCTTGGCGTATCCTGGTGTTCTACGTCGGGACGCTGTTCGTCATCATGTCCATCTATCCGTGGAACCAGGTGGGGACCAACGGAAGCCCGTTTGTGCTGACCTTCCAGCATATGGGGATCACCATTGCGGCGGGTATCCTTAACTTCGTGGTGATCACCGCGTCACTGTCGGCGATTAACAGCGACGTGTTCGGCGTTGGCCGTATGATGCATGGCTTGGCGGAGCAGGGGCATGCCCCGCAGGTGTTCAGCAAAATCTCCAAACGCGGTATTCCGTGGGTGACTGTGGTAGTGATGATGGCGGCCATGCTGATCGCTGTGTATCTCAACTACATCATGCCGGAAAGCGTGTTCCTGGTGATTGCCTCACTGGCGACCTTTGCCACCGTGTGGGTGTGGATCATGATCCTGTTCTCGCAGATCGCTTTCCGCCGTAGCTTGAGCAAAGACCAGGTCAGCAAGTTGGCGTTCCCACTGCGCGGTGGGGTATTCACCTCGGTGGTTGCCATCATCTTCCTGGTGTTTATCATTGGCCTGATCGGTTACTTCCCAACGACGCGTATTTCCCTGTATGCCGGACTGGTGTGGGTCGCGGTGCTGCTGCTGGGCTACTACATCAAGGTGAACCGCCAGAAAAAGCGAGCCGTATTGACACAGTAAGATTGCCCCTCACCCCAACCCTCTCCCACAGGGAGAGGGAGCTGTCCGGAGCACTTGGTTGGTTCGTGCTGCTTCGGAAAGTGGGGAGTAAAGGCATTACGCAGAAAAATCAGCGAGTCTTCTCATCCAAGGTGCACCACCGTATTTTCAGGCCCACTCGATCGGTCCCCTCTCCCACAGGGCTGTCTCTTATACACAACTCGGCATCTTACTGTTTTTTATGGGAATTATTTCAAGCAAATCAATAGGGCACTCGGAAAAATTCTCTTTAAAATCAGCCTGCTATGTTTCTCAAATTACGGCCATTTGACCGCAACTTGAGATGTGTATAAGAGACAGCCCACAGGGAGAGGGGGCTGTCCGGAGCACTTGGTTGGTTCGTGCGGCTTCGGAAAGTGGGGAGTAAAGGCATTACGCAGAAAAATCAGCGAGTCTTCTCATCCAAGGTGCATCACCGTATTTTCAGGCCCACTCGATCGGTCCCCTCTCCCTGTGGGAGAGGGCTAGGGTGAGGGGCGTAATATTGAAGCCAGCGCTCCTCACTACCGTATTAGTGTGTTTTCCTCTTCCGTATCGCCATCACCGGCGGCTCTAGCCTCCATCACCAGGTTGCTTTCGCATAACCGTTCTTCCTTCCCTTCTCTAGAGCAGCGTGCCAGCACTTCACGAATATCCATCATACTGCTGCTCAAGGCGCTGAGTGCCGGTTGCAATGTGCGGCTCATCTGGCTTTCATCCAGCGTGGCGCTGTGCAGATAGCCAGCAAACATCAGCGTGGCCAACAGGGTGATCAGACGGTGTTTTGACGATGTTAACAAGATGCCTGCTCCGAACGATAAAATGGCGTGTGCGTATTAATAGCCATTCGGCGGCAGAAAGAAAGTCAGAGGAGATATCTGTTGGCAATCGGTTGAAGATAATTACCAACAGAAATAATTTCGTCAGGTTACGTTAGGGATTGTTGGGCGCGGGCTGCAGGTTTGCCAGCATGCTGCGCATGTCGTTGCTGCTTGGAGTCTGATGGATGCGCAGATCGAATTCACCGATCACCGCCAGCAGATGATCGAAGATATCCGATTGAATTCCTTCGTACTCTGCCCACACCGTGGTGTTGGTAAAGGCGTAAATCTCCAGCGGTAACCCTTCCGGCGTTGGGGCCAATTGGCGCACCATCAGCGTCATATTCTGGTGGATCCCCGGGTGCGAACGTAAATAAGCCACCAGATAGGCGCGCAAAGTACCCACGTTAGTCAGGCGGCGGCCGTTGAGCGGCGAACTGAGATCCACCTCGCTTTGCTGATTGTACTTACCCAGCTCCTGGGTTTTATCGTTCAGATAGCGTTGCAACAGTGGGTTGCGGTTGAGGCGTTCTTGCTCCTCTGACGTCAGGAAGTGGACGCTGGTGGTGTCGATATTGATGCTGCGCTTGATGCGGCGGCCACCGGATTCAGACATTGAACGCCAGTTCTTGAACGAATCTGAGATCAGCGCGTAGGTGGGAATGGTGGTGACGGTGTTGTCCCAGTTTCTGACCTTGACCGTGGTCAGGCCGATATCGGTGACCGCGCCGTCGGCACCGTATTTAGGCATCTCTAGCCAGTCGCCGATTTTCAACATATCGTTGGCGGAAAGCTGGATCCCGGCGACCAGGCCGAGAATGGGATCTTTAAACACCAACATCAAGACGGCCGTCATGGCACCCAAACCGCTGAGTAACAGCAGCGGTGAACGGCCCATCAGCAGTGAGATGATCATGATGCCGATGAAAATGGCGGCGACCAGTTTCACCCCCTGGAAGATGCCACGCAGCGGGAGCTGATTGGCAAGCGGGCTTTGGCGCATCAGAGTCAACAGCGTGTCGAGCAGTGAGAACAACGTCAGCAGGGAGAATAACAGGATCCACACCTGTGCCGCCGTAACGATAATTGCCTGAGTCTGGCTGCCATTATGCAGCCACAGTACCGCCTGCACGTTGATGATCACCCCTTGCAGCAGTAGGGCGGCACGCTGGAAGAGTTTATGTTGGGTGATAGCCTGCTGCCAGAGACGTTGTGAATGCTGGCCACGGCGCTGGATAGCCGTCAGCACCACGCGGTGCAGCACCAGATGGATCACCACGGAAATCAGTGCAATCAGCCCAAGCACCATTGCCAGTGACATCATGTCGGTGAATTCCAGCCCAATACTTTCCAGCCATTGCCTTATTTGTTGTTGCATGCTCGCTCCCTCCAAAGTACTTAAAAAACATCCAATAAATCTAAAACCCGTTAGCCTAAAGGTTATCGGGCATGATATGTGTCTGTTTACCCACTTTTACATTGTAAATCAGCATCTCCACCCCTCGGCTCATCCCCGAGTTTATCATTGAAAGAGGAGGGAGAACGGTGCTCAACGTGGCATGGTGCGTGGCATTGCATTCGTCGTCGATTTGGTTTGCTACATCAGGAGAAAATTCATGCTAAATGCCTGGCATCAGCCGGTTCCACCTTTCGTGGTGAATAAGGGGCAGCGTCTGGAAATCGCTTTGTGGTTACAAAGTGATGAGTTGCCTGAACAGGTTTTTCTACGCGTCGAGCCGGACAATGAAGAGTGGTTGCTGATCATGAAGCCGAAGGCAGCAGAGGGGCTGTGGCGCTATCAGGCCAGCCTGACGCTACACGAAGGGGAACCGGTACGGCGCTACTGTTTTAAACTGCTGTGGGCCGATCGTCAGCAGTGGTTTGGCCCGCAGGGCTGGTCGCTGACCCCGCCGGGGCAGCTGGCACAGTTTGCCGTGGATGAGCCAGATAGCAGCCCTGGCTGGGTGGCCGATCAGGTATTTTATCAGATTTTCCCCGATCGCTTTGCCAGCAGCGGTGGGGAACATGGCATCCAGAATGGCAGTTATCACCATCATGCAGCCGGAAGTGATGTGATACGTCGTGACTGGCAACATCCGCTTGAGGATGAGCACGCTGCTTCGACTTTCTATGGTGGCGATCTGGATGGCATCAGCGAGAAGCTGCCCTACTTGCAGCGGCTTGGCGTCACCGCCCTGTATCTAAACCCGATTTTCACCTCACCCAGCGTCCATAAGTACGATACCGAAGATTACTATCAGGTCGATCCCTACTTTGGCGGTAACGACGCCTTGCTCCGTTTGCGAGTGAGCACTCACAAGGTGGGGATGAAACTGGTGCTGGACGGCGTATTTAACCATACCGGCGACTCCCATCCGTGGTTCGATCGTTATCAACAGGCAGAGGGTGGCGCGTGCCATCATCCCGATTCGCCTTATCGCGGCTGGTTCAACTTCTACCCGGACGGTAACGTGCTGAGCTGGAAGGGCAATACCAATCTGCCCAAGCTCAACTTTGCCGAACCGCAGGTGGTCGATACTATTTATCGGGCGGACAACAGCGTGGTACGCCATTGGTTACGCCCACCGTACAGCATCGACGGCTGGCGGTTGGACGTGGTGCATATGCTGGGGGAAAACGGCGGTGCAGCGGGGAACCTGCATCACCTGGCCGGAATGTATCAGGCAATCAAGCAAGAGAACCCAGATGCCTATGTGCTGGGCGAACATTTTGGCGACGCGCGCCGCTGGCTGCATGCCGGAGTTGAAGACGCGGCAATGAACTATATGGGTTTTGCCCTGCCGGTGCGGGCGTTTCTGGCCGGTGTCGATGTGGCTTATCACTCGGTGCTGCTGGATGCGGCAGACTGTGCGCACTGGATGGACGGTTACCGGGCCGGATTGCCCCATAACCGCCAACTGATCCAGTTCAATCAGTTGGATAGCCATGACACGGCGCGTTTCTTGACCTTGCTGGATAACAATCCGCGCCGGATGCAGATGGCGGCGGTGTGGCTGCTGGCGTGGATTGGCGTACCTTGCCTGTATTACGGTGATGAGATTGGTCTGGATGGCGGCAACGATCCCTTCTGCCGCAAGACGTTCCCTTGGGACGAAAGCCAATGGGATCGGCCACTGTTGGCCTTGTTCAGCCGCCTGACGGAACTGCGTAAGCAGAGCAAGGCGCTACGCCGTGGCGGCTGCCAGGTGCTGTATGCGCAGGGGGAAACGCTGGTGTTTGTGCGTACTTACCAGCGGGAGCAGGTACTGGTGGCGTTGCAGCGCAGCGGTAGTGGAGAGGTTGAACTGCCTTATAACCCGCTGTTGCGAGAGGGGAAATGGCAGCTTGTGGAAGGGGAAGGCGAACTGGTTGCACAGGAAGGTGGCCTGCGGTTGCAGCTAGCGGCCGAGTCGGCCAGCGTGTGGCGGTTACGTGGGTGATGCCGGCAATATTGCTGAATAGGTAGGGGCGCCGCATGCTGCGCCCCTACAGTGTGAGTCGGTGACGTTTGTCAGCAGTCTCGTTAATACCCTACAGCAGATCCTGCCGGGCGGCGTACGTCGTTGGCTCCGTACAGGTAGCCTTCACGTACGCGTCCAGAAACGGCAGAGTCGTTACCCGAGTTGGCCGGGCTGACACCCGCTGCACCCGGTAATCCCACCAGAATCAGTTCCGCAGCGCCCCAAGGGGTTTGCTCAACCATCTTGTAGCCCATCTCCTTGAGGATTCTCAGCGTATCGGCAGAGACGCCGCGCTGTTCGTAATAGACCTCATCCGGCAACCATTGATGATGGATCCTCGGGGCATCCACTGCTTCCTGCGGGGCCATGCCATGATCGATCACGTTCAGCGCGGTTTGCAGCGTGATGGTAATGATGCGTGAACCGCCTGGCGAGCCGAGCACCATAAAGATCTTGTTGTCTTTGGTCACCAGCGTAGGGCTCATGGAGGATAGTGGGCGCTTACCGGGGGCGATGGCGTTGGCCGTTCCCTGCACCAGGCCATAGAGGTTCTTCTCACCGACCTTGACGGTAAAATCATCCATTTCATCGTTGAGGAAGAAGCCTGTGCCCGGTGCGATCACCACGGCACCGAAACGGCCATTGACGGTATAGGTGGTCGACACCGCATTCCCTTCATGATCGACGATCGAATAATGGGTGGTTTCCGGCTTTTCGTGCGGCTCCATCCCCGGTTGTACATTGACAGAAGGCGTAGCCTGATTGGCGACGATTTTCTTACGGATCTCATCGGCGTAGCTTTTGCTCACCAGCCGATCGATCGGATTCTTGATAAACTCGGGGTCGCCGAGATAGGTATTGCGGTCCATATAGGCATGGCGCATCGCCTCGGTCATGGTGTGGATCGTCGCAGCCGAGTTAAAGCCCATGCTTTTCAGATCGTAGCCCTCAACGATATTGAGGATCTCGCACAGCGTGACGCCACCGGAGCTAGGTGGTGGCGCAGAGACGAATTTATAACCGCGATAGCTACAGGTGATCGGCGTAGCCTCGGTCACTTTGTAGTTGGCGAAATCGGCGGCGGTGAGAATGCCTCCCCCCTGTTTGGCGGCGGCTTCAACCGCCTGCGGGATTTTGCCCTGATAGAATGCGGAGGGACCTTCTTTGGCGATGGCTTCCAGTGTGTTAGCCAAGTCGGTTTGCACCAGGCGATCGCCCGGTTGTAGCGCAGAACCGTCTTTACGCAGGAAGATTTTGGCCGATTCCGGGTCTTGCTTGAAGCGTGCGACGGTGGTGTCGAGAATATCGGTATCGGCTCGCGTCAGGATAAAGCCCTCACGGGCCAGCCTGATGGCCGGTTCCATCACCTGCTCGCGGCTCAGCTTGCCGTACTTTTTACGCGCGGTCTCCATTCCCAGCACCGTTCCCGGCACGCCAGCGGCCAGATAACCATATAGGCTGGCGTCTTTTTTCACCTTGCCTTGCGCATCCAAATACATATCGGCACTGGCTGCCGCCGGAGCGGTTTCACGGAAGTTGATAAAGGTATCGGTGCCATCGGCCAGGTGCAGGGTCATGAAACCGCCACCGCCGATATTGCCACAGCAGGGGTTAACCACCGCTTGGGCATAGCCGACCGCGACCGCCGCATCCACCGCGTTGCCCCCTATCTTGAGAATATCTACGCCGACCTGTGAGGCCAGATGCTGCGAGGTGACCACCATGCCATTTTGCGCTTCCACCGCCGGGTTTGAGGCTGCATACAGCTGGCTGCTGACCAGCAAGGCTGCCAAGGTCAGCGGTTGACTCCACTTTTGCAAAAACATAACGACTCCTGTGTTGATCCCTGTGTTTTTATTTGTCCCGCAGGTGCTGCAAAGCGCAGGCCAACCTATGAAGCGTAGCTACGAACAGAGGATATGGCGGTGGGCAGAGTGAAAAATGTGAAGCGAAACAGGGGAATATTGCACTGGCGGGGGGCGGTTGCACCGATTTTGGGCATAAAAAAAACCGGCCAGCAGGGCTGACCGGTTCTGACACTTACAGGCTGAAATTACAGCTTGGAAGCGTTCTCAGACAGGTATTTAGCTACGCCGTCTGGAGATGCGCCCATACCTGCTTTGCCTTTTTCCCACTGAGCTGGGCACACTTCGCCGTGCTCTTCGTGGAATTGCAGCGCGTCAACGGTACGGATCATTTCGTCGATGTTACGGCCGATTGGCAGGTCGTTCACGATCTGAGAACGTACAACGCCGTTCTTGTCGATCAGGAAAGAACCACGCAGGGCAACGCCCGCGTCTGGGTGCTCGATGCCGTAAGCTTTCTGAATTTCGCGCTTAACGTCAGCAACCATTGCGTATTTCACTTCACCGATGCCGCCTTTGTCGACAGGGGTTTTACGCCATGCGTTATGGACGAATTCTGAGTCGAAGGAAACGCCTACAACTTCAACGCCGCGCTTCTGGAACTCTTCATAGCGGTGATCGAAAGCGATCAGCTCAGAAGGACATACGAAGGTGAAGTCCATCGGCCAGAAGAACAGTACGGCTGGTTTGCCATTCAGGTGCTTCTTCAGGTTGAAGTTTTCTACGATTTCGCCATTGCCTAAAACGGCTGCAGCGGTGAAGTCAGGGGCTTGACGAGTTACCAGGACCATAATTACTCCTGTAATAGTAGTTCAATGGGTTGATGTAAAAGCAGGGGCCAGTATAAGGGCCACCACTCGGTGAGGGAAGGGTGAAAGACCAATCAATGAGATAGCTTCCACCTATCAAACCGAGAGAATAAATCTAGCAGTCTTTCAAAATAACCTTTTCGTACAAAAGGGCAAGGACAAAAAGCCACATTCCGTTAACTGAATGAGTAATAGGGCTTTTTATCCGGCGATCACAATGACTTGTTTCTGGCCTGTTCCATCATACGGGGATAAAACTGCCAGAACTGTGTTTCAAGCTGATGATACTGGCGTTCCACGTCGGCAAAGGAGCCAGCCAGTGCGGCCAGCCGTGGGCGGCGGCTTGCCATGCCTGCCAAT
The DNA here is from genome assembly GCF_003668775.1 of Serratia sp. 3ACOL1. NCBI lineage: Bacteria > Pseudomonadati > Pseudomonadota > Gammaproteobacteria > Enterobacterales > Yersiniaceae > Serratia > Serratia sp. 3ACOL1. The sequence goes on from NZ_CP033055.1 coordinate 5,853,110, forward strand.
ACATCGCCGATAAACGGCAGCTCGGCGTAACGCTCCAGCCAGCGTTCGGGCCAAAGATAGCTGTTCAGGTTCTGGAAACGCTGCGGCGTCTGCGGCAGATGCGGCACAATCAGGCTGCGAGCCTGCTGGGTGAAGGAGTGCAAGCTGCAGGTTGGCTCAAGCTGTTGCCAGTGGCGAGCCAGAAAGTGATCCCAGACCACGTCGAGCGTAATGGGGGCGACGCGGCGAAATTGCGGGCTGAAATAGTCGCGGCAGGCTTTGACTTCCGGCTGGATATCGGTCAAAACATCGACGCGCCGATGCATCATGATGCCAGCCACTACCGCCGGATCGTAATCACCCGCGGGGTTGCCGCGCACGAAATCGGCGAGCAGGTTGCCAAGCAGCGAGCTTTCCGCAAGCTGGGCCAAATGGAGATGAGCGAGAAAATTCATCTGCCAACTATAACCCAAGTCATGCAATTCCTCCTTATTCCTTGCTGCTTGTCGCCCGCGGCTTTAGACTGTACCGCCTGTTTTTTCCCAATTAGCTAGCTGAAGAAGTGAATACCCATGCGCGTCGCCGATTTTTCTTTTGAGCTCCCCGAGTCTTTGATTGCCCGCTATCCACAGCCTGAGCGCAGCGGTTGCCGTTTGCTGCAGCTGGACGGGCCAAGCGGAGGCCTGACGCACGGCGTGTTCACCGATCTGCTGGATAACCTGGAAGCGGGCGATCTGCTGGTGTTCAACAATACCCGCGTGATCCCTGCGCGCCTGTTTGGCCGCAAGGTCAGCGGCGGCAAGATCGAAGTGTTGGTCGAGCGGGTGTTGGACGATCATCGGGTGCTGGCCCATGTACGTGCCTCCAAATCCCCCAAGCCGGGCACCGAACTGCTGCTGGGCGATGACGAAAGCATTGCCGCCACCATGGTCGCACGCCATGACACGCTGTTTGAACTGCGCTTTAACGACGATCGTGACGTGTTCACCATCCTCAACGCGGTGGGCCATATGCCACTGCCGCCGTATATCGATCGCCCGGATGAAGACGCCGACCGCGAGCTGTATCAGACCGTCTACAGCGAAAAGCCGGGAGCCGTAGCGGCCCCGACGGCGGGCCTGCATTTTGATGAGCCGCTGTTGGCTGCGCTGCGCGCCAAGGGCATTGAGATGGCGTTTGTCACCTTGCACGTTGGCGCTGGCACCTTCCAGCCAGTGCGGGTAGAAACGATTGAAGAGCATGTGATGCATGCGGAATACGCCGAAGTGCCGCAGGATGTGGTGGATGCGGTATTAGCCTGTAAGGCGCGGGGCAAAAGGGTGGTTGCCGTGGGCACCACTTCGGTACGTTCGCTGGAAAGCGCGGCCAATGCCTGCCAGGATGCGCTGATCGCGCCTTTCTTCGGCGACACCAGCATCTTTATCTATCCGGGATATCACTATCAGGTGATCGATGCGCTGGTAACCAACTTCCACCTGCCGGAATCCACTCTGATCATGCTGGTTTCGGCATTTGCTGGCTATAAAAACACCATGAACGCCTATCATCAGGCAGTGGCCGAGCAGTACCGTTTCTTCAGCTACGGCGATGCGATGTTTATCAGCCGTAATCCACTGGCGGAAAGCGAATCCGTCGGGGAATAAATTCCCGGGTTACGCACACTGCGTGGCCCTGTTTTAATCACGTCAGACTGTATCTCTGACGCTGGAGGTTTTGTGAAGTACGAATTACAGACAACCGATGGCCGTGCTCGTCGCGGCCGCCTGGTCTTTGAGCGTGGCGTAGTGGAAACCCCGGCCTTTATGCCGGTGGGCACCTATGGCACGGTCAAAGGCATGACGCCGGAAGAAGTGAAAGATACCGGTGCGCAGATCCTGTTGGGTAACACCTTCCACCTGTGGCTGCGCCCAGGGCAGGAGATCATGAAGCTGCACGGCGATCTGCACGATTTTATGCAGTGGCACGGGCCGATCCTGACCGACTCCGGTGGTTTCCAGGTGTTCAGCCTGGGGGCAATGCGCAAGATTAAAGAGGAAGGCGTTTATTTCCGTAACCCGATCAACGGCGATAAAGTGTTCCTCAGCCCGGAAAAATCGATGGAGATCCAGTACGATCTGGGGTCTGACATCGTGATGATTTTCGACGAATGTACGCCTTACCCGGCGGATTGGGACTATGCCAAGCGTTCGATGGAAATGTCTCTGCGTTGGGCGCAGCGCAGCCGCCAGCGTTTTGATGAACTGAATAACAACAATGCGTTATTCGGTATTATCCAAGGCGGTGTTTACGAAGATTTACGTGATGTATCGGTAAAAGGGCTGGTGGAGATCGGCTTTGATGGTTACGCTGTGGGCGGTTTGGCGGTAGGTGAGCCAAAAGAGGATATGCATCGCATTCTTGAACACGTTTGCCCACAGATTCCAGAAGATAAGCCACGCTATCTGATGGGGGTTGGCAAGCCGGAAGATCTGGTTGAAGGCGTGCGTCGCGGCATCGACATGTTCGACTGTGTGATGCCAACGCGTAATGCCCGTAACGGCCATTTGTTCGTGACGGACGGTGTGGTAAAAATCCGTAATGCCAAGCACAAGGATGATACTTCCACGCTGGACAGTGAGTGCGATTGCTATACTTGTCGCCATTATAGTCGTGCCTATTTGCATCATCTCGATCGCTGCAACGAGATTCTCGGTGCCCGATTGAACACCATCCATAACTTGCGCTATTACCAACGTTTGATGGCGGGTTTACGCCAGGCCATTGAAGAGGGTAAATTAGAGCTGTTTGTGGCGGATTTTTATGGTCGGATCGGCAAACCGATACCACCTTTAAACGCTTGAATTAATAATTGAAAATTTAATGAGGGAATTTTAATGAGCTTTTTCATTTCCGATGCAGTGGCAGCAGCAGGGGCTCCGTCTCAGGGTAGCCCGTACTCTTTGATCATTATGCTGGTGGTGTTTGGTCTGATCTTCTATTTCATGATCCTGCGCCCACAGCAGAAACGTGCTAAAGAGCACAAAAAACTGATGGACTCCATCGGCAAGGGTGATGAAGTGTTGACCACCGGTGGCCTGATTGGCCGTGTCACTAAAGTGGCAGATACCGGTATTATTGCCATCGCGCTGAATGACACCACGGAAGTGATGATCAAGCGTGACTTCGTGGCGGCCGTTCTGCCGAAAGGTACTATGAAGGCCCTGTAATTTTGTTTTCCCTAAGGGAACTGCCGTGCTAAACCGTTATCCTCTGTGGAAGTATCTGATGCTGATCGTAGTGATCCTCGTCGGACTGCTATATGCGCTTCCCAACATTTACGGAGAGGATCCGGCCGTACAGATCACTGGCGCGCGCGGAGTCGCCGCCAGTGAAACTACGCTGGACCAAGTCCGTACTGTATTAGAAAAAGACAATATTGCGAGCAAGTCGATTGCGCTGGAAAACGGTGCCATCCTGGCTCGCTTTAAAGATCCTGACGTTCAGCTGCGCGCCCGTGAAGTCTTGATGGCTGAACTGGGTGACAAATATGTCGTCGCATTGAACCTCGCCCCGGCAACGCCTGCCTGGCTGGCGATGCTCAACGCCGAGCCGATGAAGCTGGGTCTGGATTTACGTGGTGGTGTGCACTTCCTGATGGAAGTCGACATGGACACCGCGCTGAGCAAGTTGCAAGAACAAACTATGGATACCCTGCGCAGCGAGCTGCGTGAAAAGGGCATTCCTTACGCTGCGATCCGCAAGTTGGACAACAACGGCGTGGAAGTTCGCTTCCGTGACAACGCCGCTCGCGACCAGGCCATCAGCTACATGACGCCACGTCAGCGCGATCTGGTGCTTTCTGCCAACGGCAGCAACACCCTGAAAGCAACGATGACCGACGCTCGCCTGAGCGAAGCACGTGAGTATGCGGTGCAGCAGAACATCACCATCCTGCGTAATCGTGTCAACCAGCTCGGCGTTGCCGAACCGTTGGTACAGCGCCAGGGTGCCGATCGTATCGTCGTTGAGTTGCCAGGTATCCAGGATACGGCGCGCGCCAAAGAAATTTTGGGTGCGACCGCTACGCTGGAATTCCGTCTGGTAAATACCAACGCGGATGCGACCGCTGCGGCCAATGGCCGTGTGCCGGGTGACTCCGAGGTGAAATACACCCGTGAAGGCCAACCGGTTGTGCTGTACAAGCGTGTGATCCTGACCGGTGACCACATTACAGACTCCACCTCCAGCACCGATGAATACAACCAGCCGCAGGTCAATATCTCGCTGGACAGCGCTGGTGGTACTGCTATGTCCAACTTCACCAAAGACAGCATTGGCAAGCCAATGGCAACGCTGTTTGTGGAGTATAAAGACAGCGGCAAGAAAGATGCCAACGGCCGTTCCGTGCTGGTGAAGCAGGAAGAAGTGATCAACGTGGCGAACATTCAGTCACGTCTGGGTAACAGCTTCCGTATCACCGGTATCAGCAACCCTAACGAAGCACGTCAGCTGTCGCTGCTGCTGCGTGCCGGTGCGTTGATTGCGCCTATCCAGATCGTGGAAGAGAGGACCATTGGTCCAACCTTGGGGCAACAGAACATCACCCAGGGCCTGGAAGCTTGCCTGTGGGGCCTGGTGGCTTCGATCGTCTTTATGGTGGTCTGGTATCGCAAGTTTGGTCTGATCGCTTCTACCGCGCTGATGGCTAACCTGGTGCTGATCGTTGGCGTAATGTCTCTGCTACCAGGGGCGACGCTAACCATGCCGGGGATTGCCGGGATCGTGCTGACGCTGGCGGTGGCGGTTGACGCCAACGTACTGATAAACGAACGTATCAAGGAGGAACTGAAGAATGGACGATCCATTCAGCAGGCGATCCATGAGGGCTATAAAGGCGCGTTCTCCAGTATCGTTGATGCCAACGTCACGACGTTGATCACCGCGATCATTCTGTACGCAGTCGGTACCGGTTCGATCAAGGGCTTTGCAATTACCACCGCAATCGGTGTGGCGACGTCCATGTTCACCGCGATTGTCGGTACCCGTGCCATCGTCAACCTGCTTTACGGCGGCAAGCGCATTAACAAGCTGTCTATCTGAGGAGTGCGTTGTGGCACAGGATTATACTGTTGAACAACTCAACTACGGCCGTAAAGTCTATGACTTTATGCGCTGGGATTACGTGGCCTTCGGCATCTCTTTGGTGCTGTTGGTAGCGTCGATCGCCACCATGTCCGTGCGTGGGTTTAACTGGGGTCTGGATTTCACCGGTGGTACGGTGATTGAAATTACTCTGGAACAACCCGCGAATCTGGACCTGATGCGCGATACGTTGGAAAAAGCCGGGTTCCAGGACCCGATTATCCAGAACTTTGGCAGCAGCCGTGACGTGATGGTGCGTATGCCACCGGCGGTCGGTACTGCAGGCCAAGAACTGGGTAACAAAGTTATTGGCGTGATCAACGAATCAGTCGATAAGAATGCGTCCGTCAAGCGTATTGAATTCGTTGGCCCGAGCGTAGGGGCAGAACTGGCACAAACCGGCGGCATGGCGCTGCTGGTGGCGTTGATCTGTATCCTGATTTACGTGGGCTTCCGTTTTGAATGGCGTTTGGCCGCGGGGGCCGTTATCGCCCTGGCGCACGACGTGGTCATCACCATGGGTGTGCTGTCGTTGTTCCATATCGAGATTGACCTGACCATCGTGGCATCCTTGATGTCGGTGATCGGTTACTCGCTGAACGACAGTATCGTGGTATCTGACCGTATTCGTGAGAACTTCCGCAAGATCCGTCGCGGTACGCCTTATGAAATCATGAACGTCTCGCTGACGCAGACGCTGAGCCGTACCATCATGACCTCCGCCACTACGTTGATGGTGGTTCTGATGCTGTACATCTTCGGCGGCGCGATGCTGCAGGGCTTCTCACTGACCATGCTGATCGGTGTGTCTATTGGTACCATATCCTCTATCTACGTCGCCTCTGCGCTGGCGTTGAAACTGGGTATGAAACGCGAACACATGCTGCAGCAGAAAGTGGAGAAAGAGGGCGCCGATCAGCCTTCGATCCTGCCGTGATTGCCTGGTGTGCGGCTGAATAAGCCACGCACCGTCTGAACCAGATGCCGGTCAGTTTACGCTGACCGGCATTTTTTTTGCTCCTGTGCCGCCAGCAGGTTCAGCGAGCTCACCAACTCCGCCAGGCTGGTGGCCTGCATCTTCTCCATCACTTTAGAACGGTGTACCTCTACGGTGCGTACGGCGACGAAGTAACGATCGGCGATGGCCTTGTTGGTCATACCGGCGGCAACGCCGCTGGCGATATCACGCTCGCGTGAGGTCAGCGTACTGAAACGCTGCTGCAACTGGTAGCGCTCCACTTGGCGTTGAGAATGGGCGATCCCGCGTTCCAACGCGGCGATCAGCGGTGCGGTAGCAATCGGCTTTTGCAGGAAATCCAACGCCCCCAATTTCATCTCTGCTACCGCCATAGCGATATCGCCATGACCGGTTACGATCACCACCGCCAGCGTACTTTCCCGCTCGCGTAGCCGCTGATGGATTTGCTGCCCATCGATCCCTGGCATGCGAATATCCAGCATCACGACGCCGCATTGGTAAGGGTCGACTTGTTCGATAAAGTTTTGGCTGTCGTTCCAGATCTTCACCCGATAGTCCAGCCCTTCGAGTAAAAAGCGGCTGGCGTCGGTGACTGCCAGATCGTCATCGACCAGATGTATCAGCGCCATGGTGTGTTTCCTTTTTGATCCCAGGGAAGAGCAGGGTAACGCGTAGCCCCTGCCGTTGTGGCGATATCGAATAATTTTCCAGCGTCAGTTCCCCCTGCTGGCTTCTCAGCAGCCGCTGGCAGATCACCAGCCCCAGGCCAAGTCCTTCCGATTTAGTGCTGCGAAAAGGCACGAACGGCTGTGCTAACTGTTCGGCACTGAGGCCGCCGCCATCGTCTTCCAGTATTAGCGTCTGCCGATCGCCATCGGTTTCCAGCCGCAGGGTGATCTGTTGGGAACCGGCCTGCAGGCTGTTGCTTAACAAGTTGGTGAGCACCTGCTCCAACAGCGTGGCCTGGCTATACAACTGGCTTTTCGGGGCGATGATGATGGCCAGCCGGCACTGCGGGTAATGCTGTTCGATGCGCATCAGCTTGATGACGTTTTCCACCAGGGGGCGCAGCGTTAGCCATTGCGTGCTTTCATGGTGTGGCGTTTTACTGACCCATTGGCGCAGATTGACGATGGTTTCTGCCCCTCGCTGCGCCTGTTGGCCGATCTGTTCGAGGATTGGCAACAGCTCGTGCTGCGGATCGCTGCGCTCAAGGCGAATACGGCAACCTTCGGCGTAGTGACGAATCGCCGCCAGTGGCTGGTTAAGTTCGTGAGCGAAACCGGAAGCCATCTCACCCAGGGTGCTGAGGCGTTGCGCCCGGGCTAGCGCTGCTTCTCTGGCCCGCAGCGTCAGATGCATTTGTTCTAGCTCGCGCCCACGCAGGCGGACCAGGTGGCCGATCCACAGATGGTTAGCGCCAAGCAGTAACATGCCTCCGGCGATCGTGCCAAGCAGGAGCAGATGTTGCAATGCCCAACTGTGTATCTCTTGCCAGAGTGAACGCTGTGCAGGATGGCGATCCAGATCGCGCAGCAATTGATCTACCTGGCGGGATGAGGCGGGAGCGCCCCAGGCGGGGAGACCTGGGGTATCCACTTGCAACAGCTGGCGGGTCAGTTCATCGACCAGGGGATCGGGCACGTGGTTCAAGGCGGCAAACGACCAGTTGGGATAAAGCACGCTGCTGGTCAGGCAGGGCTGTGTGCTGGGTTTGGCCAGCAGGGCACGGTAATCATCGGCTTTGAGTAATCCCTCTTTCTCCATCTCTTCCAACAGGCAAACCGGCACTATGGCCGCATCCAGCGCCCGATCGCGCAGCAGATAAAGCAGGGCGTCCACGGGATAACCGCTGAAGTGCAGTTGCAGATCTTTTTCCGGATGTATGCCGGCGGCCAGCAGCTCCTTATAGCCCAGCAGATAGCCGCCAAACGCGTCAGGGGAGACCGCGCCCACTTTTTTACCAGTGAGCTGATTAGCCTCGGTCACTGGGCTATCGCGGCGTACCAATACCACGCTGCCTATCACGTTGTTTGAGGCGTTCTGCTGATTTTGGCTGGAGCGTAAGGAGACCAACCAGCGTAACGGGTAACTATTGTCCAACTGAATATACTGCGCCGGGTTGGTGAGCAGAAAATCGACCTGGCCGTTGCTGACGGCTTCCCCCATATCGGCCAGGTTCAGCGGCAACAGTTGAAAGCTTTCGTCTGGGAACTGACGATTGAGATGGTTAATTAACGGCTGCCATTGGGCCAGGGCATGTGTATCGCCGCGTAATGCCAGCACGGCGATGGTCCATTGCCCCGCCCAGGCCGGGCTTAACCAGCCGCATAGCAAGATCATCAGTACTGCTTTTTTCACATCATCTCCATTTTTATGATCTCGATCGCCAGCAAGAATTGTCCTGGATCAAGCCGCAGTAGGGAATGTGGTAAACCACAATATGGGCGGTCGTACGCCACTTTTACACTCCTTTGTATCAGCTCCCCGGTTGATACTTTTTGGGAGAAATCAATGGATAGTGGAAAACGGCAATTTTTACAACGCCTCGGTGTCCTGACTGCGGGTGCCGCGTTGGTACCGCTGGCGCACTCCGGCTGGCAGTTGCAACCCGAGCGGCGTGAAGGCGACGGCAAAAAGCGTATGGCGATGTTGATCGACCTGCGCCGCTGTATTGGCTGCCAGGCCTGCACGGTTAGCTGTGCGGTAGAGAATCAGCTGCCGCAGGGACAGTTTCGCACCAGTGTACTGCAGTATCAGGTCGTCACGGATAGCCAGCGTATCCCCACCAACGTGCTGCTACCGCGCCTGTGCAATCATTGCGATAACCCGCCTTGCGTGCCGGTCTGCCCGGTACAGGCAACCTTCCAGCGTGAGGACGGCATTGTGGTGATCGATAACACCCGCTGTGTCGGCTGCGCCTACTGTGTGCAAGCCTGCCCCTATGAGGCGCGCTTTATCAACCATGAAACCCAAACCGCGGATAAATGCACCTTCTGCGTCCACCGCCTGGATGCCGGGCTGTTGCCTGCCTGCGTTGAATCCTGCGTCGGTGGTGCGCGCATGATCGGCGATCTTAACGATGAACAAGGCACTTTAAGGCGCACGCTGGAACAGCATCGAGGGGAGCTAAAGGTGCTGAAACCCGAGCAGGGGACGCACCCACAGGTGTTTTATCTGGGGCTGGATGAGGCTTTTGTCAGCCATGTCCGGGGACAACCGGCGCTGTGGCAGGAGGTACACTCATGATCCGCGAAGTGATGGCTCGCCCGCAGGAGATCGCCTGGTTGCCCTGGGCGGTACAGTATTTCTTTTTCATCGGTCTGGCATGTAGCAGCATTGCCATTGCGGCCTGGTTACGCTGGCGTTCGGCGTCTGAGGCATCTCGGCTGGAGCTGGCTGCCGTTTCGCTGGCGGTGGTGAGCGGCACCGTGGCTCCGTTGGCCCTGAGTGCGGATTTACATCAGCCCGCTCGAATCTGGCACTTCTATGCCCATTTCGCACCTTGGTCGTGGATGTCTCTCGGCTCGGTGTTTTTACCACTGTTTTCCTTGCTGGTCGTGGCCTATTTCGTTTTGCTGCTGCGTTGCCAACTGAGGGCAAAAGCCCTGCCGTTCTGGGCGCGTTGGTTACAGATTTGGCCCGCTTGGCAAGAAGAGAAATGGCTGCGTTGGGTGGCATTGGCCACGCTGCTTTCAGCAGTCAGCATCCTGCTCTATACCGGCCGGGAAGTGTCCGTGCTGCGTTCACAACCGCTGTGGTACAGCCTGTGGTTACCTTGGCTATTGCTGCTCACCGCTATGCAGGCCGTTCCGCCAATGCTGGCCTATTGGTTACGCCATGAACCGCAATGGCAATCGCGCTTGGCACGCTATCAAGGGATCTCTCTGCTGTTGCTGTGCCTCTCCAGCCTGGGCTGGTGGTTGGACGGTAGTGACTCTGCCGCTGCGCTGCGTCAGTTACCTACTCAGGGGAGCGTTTGGTCATGGGTTGGCAGCGCATTTGCCGTCTTGATCCTGCTATTGATGATTTCGGCTTGGCGATCGCGTCATCGGGCGCTAGGGACGGCAGGTCTGTTAGCACAATGCGTGGCAGCGTTGCTGCTCTGTTGGGGCGTGCGCTGGATGCTGCTGATGCAAACCCAGACGCTGCCCAAGTTCAATATATTGCTCAACCCCTATGTGTTACCGCTCGGCAGCGAGGGGCTATTGGCCATCCTCGGTACCTTCGGGCTGTGGCTGGCATTAATCATCGGGGTTCGTGAATTACAGCATGGGTTGATGGAGAATAAACGCTATGGCTAAATCAACGCGTCGTCAGTGGTTGAAAGGCGGGCTCGCTTTGGGTGGGCTGGTCGTGTTTGGTGCCAGCTACAGCGAAATGGTGCAGAAGGTGTTTACCGGCCTGCGTGATGGCAGCAGTGGAAAACTGACGCTGGACCGGATCAGCGCTAATGCGTTACCGCCAGAAGGCCGCCAACATCCCGAAGGCTGGCAGGCCAATCCGCAGCAGGCCGTTTCCATGACGCAATGTTTTGGCTGCTGGACGCTGTGCGGCCTGCGCGTGCGGGTCGATCGTGACAGCAATCAGATACTGCGCGTAGCGGGTAACCCTTATCATCCGCTATCGCACGATCACCATTTTCCCTATCGTTTGCCAGTGAGTGATGCACTCAACCGGCTAGGCGGTGATGCCGGTTTGGAACAGCGCTCAACCGCCTGCGCTCGCGGTGCTACCCTGCTGGAAGGGCTGACTAGCCCGTACCGGGTGCTGGAACCGATGAAGCGGGTAGGGCCGCGCGGTGGCGGGCAGTGGCAGCGCATCAGTTTTGAACAACTGATCAAGGAAGTGGTTGAAGGTGGCGATCTGTTTGGTGAAGGGCCAGTGGAGGGATTACGGGCCATCCGCGATCTGCAAACGCCACTCGATCCGGCACAGCCAACGCTTGGGCCGAAGGCTAACCAACTGCTGGTCACCAACGCAGGTGATGAGGGGCGGGATACCTTTATCAAACGTTTTGCACAAAACGCCTTTGGCACGCGCAACTTCGGCCATCACGGCGCTTACTGTGGTCTAGCCTACCGAGCAGGTTCCGGAGCGCTGATGGGCGATCTGGACAAAAACGCTCATGTGAAACCCGACTGGGATCATCTGCGCTTTGCACTGTTTCTGGGGACGTCACCCGCACAGTCCGGTAACCCGTTCAAACGGCAGGGGCGTCAGTTAGCCAATGCCCGCTTGCGCGATGAGTTCCGCTACGTGGTGGTGGCCCCGGCATTGCCGTTAACCACCACGCTGGCCAACGATCACAACCGCTGGGTGCCGGTATTGCCGGGGACGGACTCCGCGCTGGCGATGGGCATGATCCGCTGGATTATCGACCAGGAGCGTTATAACGCCGATTATCTGGCGTTACCTGGCGAGGCGGCCATGCAGGCGGCCGGTGAAAAAAGTTGGTCGAATGCCACCCACCTGGTGGTGATCGATGACGATCATCCTCTGTGCGGCCAGTTCCTGCGTAAGTCACATCTGGTAGGTGGGGCTGGCGGTGATGAGGAAAGCCCTGCCTTGGTGTGGGACGCACAGCGAGACGAACCACAGCCCGCCACTGAGGCCATGCGTGGGCAACTGCTGGTTGAGCAGCAGGTTCAACTGGCCGATGGCTCACAGGTGCGAGTGCGATCCAGCTTCCGTTGTCTGCAACTGGCGGCGCAACGCTTTACGCTGGCCGAATACAGCGTGCAGTGTGGCGTTAGCGCTGAAACCATTGCGGCGTTGGCCAAGGAGTTTACTTCCTACCAGCGGCAGGCGGCAGTGATCTCCCATGGCGGCATGATGAGTGGCAACGGTTTCTACAGCAGCTGGGCGGTGATGATGCTCAATGCGCTGATCGGTAACCTTAATCTCAAGGGGGGCGTCTCGGTGGGCGGCGGCAAGTTCAAGGAGTTTGCCGAAGGGCCACGTTATAACCTCGCGACCTTCCCTGAGATGGTGAAGCCGAAAGGATTGGTGCTGTCGCGCAGTAAGCAGGCGTACGAAAAGTCAGACGAATATCGCCGCAAGATGGAACAAGGCGTCAACCCTTATCCGGCGCGGGGGCCGTGGTATCCCTTTGTGGCAGGTCAGTTTACCGAGCAGCTAGCTCCGGCGTTGATGGGATACCCCTATCCACTGAAAGCCTGGATCAATCACATGGGCAACCCGCTCTACGGTGTGGCCGGATTACGCGACGTGGTGGAGAGCAGGCTGAAGGATCCGCAGCATCTGCCACTGTTTATTTCCGTCGATGCCTTTATTAACGAAACCAGCGCGTTGGCGGACTATATCGTGCCGGATACGCACAACTTTGAAAGCTGGGGATTTACCTCTCCCTGGTCTGGCGTAATGGTCAAGGCGAGTACCGCCCGTTGGCCGGTGGTGCCAGCGCGCACAGCCAAGACGGCGGATGGGCAGCCGATCGCGCTGGAGAGCTTTGTTATTGCGCTCTCGAAGGCCATGGGGTTGCCGGGCTTCGGCGACGGGGCGTTGCAGGATGCGCAAGGAAACCTTTGTGGGCTGCATTGTGCCGAAGATTACTACCTGCGCGCAGCGGCCAACGTGGCGTTTGCCGGTGAGCCAGTGCCTGAGGCGACGGAGAGCGAGCTGCATCTGACCGGCGTCGATCGTCTGCAACCGGCGCTGAATCAGGTATTAAAACCGGATGAGCGGTTGCGGGTGGGCTATATGCTGGCGCGTGGTGGCCGTTTCGCGCCCCATGAGCAAGCATGGCAAGGGGAGGCGACCGGCCCACAGCGGAAGCAGGGGCTGAATATCTGGAATGAAGAGGTGGCACGTCATCGCCATGCCATGACCGGGGAGCGCTATAGCGGCTGCCCAACCTATTATCCACCGCGTTTTGCCGACGGTTCCGACGTGGCGCAGCACTACCCGAGTGAGGCGTGGCCGTTCCGGCTGATGTCGTTCAAGTCGCACCTGATGAGCAGCTCAACTGCTCCTATCGAGCGTTTGCGGGCCTTGAAGGCGGTTAATCTAGTCGCGCTCAACCCGATAGATGCCGAGCGCTATGGGTTACAACATGGCGACCGGGTCAGGTTGCAGACGCCGGGCGGCAGCGTGGAAGCGCAAATCAGCTTGCTCGACGGGGTCATGCCGGGCGTGATTGCCATTGAACACGGTTATGGGCATCGTGAAATGGGGGCTCGGGTTCATTCGCTGGATGGGCAGGCATTGGCATCGGATCCACGCATTGCCGCAGGGATCAACCTCAACGATCTGGGGCTGGCCGATCCGACTCGTGAAGTCGGCAATAGCTGGCTGGACTGGGTTAGCGGGGCGGCGGTACGGCAGGGATTACCGGCGAAGCTGCAGCGCTTGGGATAGCTGAGATACTTTAAAGCGGGCGCAGCATGCGGCGCCCCTAAGGTGGAATATGTGCGATCTCAAGTGACTGGTTTGTCAGCAATCTGATGCCCCAACCCTGACACCGGGGTGGGGCATTCAGCGCATCAACGTTGAGTTATGGGCTCTACGCTATGCACACGGATATAGCCCAGTTGTGATGGCGTTACGCCACTCAGGCGCAGTTCAAAGATTTGCTCGGTTTTTGGCAGCAGCGAACTGGCGCTCTGAATTTGCTGTGACTGTGCTTGCGCGGTCAGTGGCATACCGGTTGCAGCATCTAGTTGCCCCCACTCCAACTTAGCGGTAAAGCCTGGCAGATATTGGCCTGAGAGCGTGCGCACATACAGTATTGCCTGGCTGCCGTTGGCTTCGCTCTTCACATAGTTGAGCGACAGGCTAAGCTCACCCACGCTGCTTTGTAATCTGGCGGCATTATTGGCGGCTGGCAACAGGTAGACGCCGTTGGTTGAGCTTTGGTTAAGCCGATTTTGGCGCTCCAGGGCGGTAGCCTGCTCGGTCAACTCCCCCAGCACCTGTTTCAGCTCAACCACCTGGTTGGTGAGTTTCGGCACTTCGCGGTTCTGTGCGCAACCGGCCAGCAGGATCATGGCGGTGAGCAGACAAACCTGGCGATAACGGATTGTCATAACGGCAATTTCCTCTTCAATAACACTGGCTCCCAGCTTAGCCCGATCGCTGGCCAAAGTCATGTCTACCACTAAGTATGGCTGCTTTATTGCGCAATCGTGGAAGCAATTCGCAACAAATGCCCGGCGGTCTTTGTTGTGGCGGGAGTTCGGGGTAAACTGTGCTCAACTATGTAAACGCTTATCAGGACGAGTTATGCATTGCCCTTTCTGCGCTGCCGTTGATACCAAAGTGATTGATTCCCGCCTGGTGGGTGATGGATCGCAGGTGCGCCGTCGTCGCCAATGTCTGGTCTGTAATGAACGTTTTACCACTTTTGAAGTGGCCGAGCTGGTGATGCCGCGGGTGATCAAAAGTGATGAAGTTCGCGAACCGTTCAACGAAGATAAACTGCGCCGTGGCATGCTGAAAGCGCTGGAAAAGCGCCCGGTCAGCTCCGACGACGTAGAAAACGCCATCAACCACATCAAATCCCAGCTGCGCGCCACCGGCGAGCGTGAAGTGCCCACCAAAATGGTCGGCAACCTGGTGATGGATGCGTTGAAGAAGCTGGATAAGGTCGCATATATCCGCTTCGCTTCGGTATATCGCAGTTTTGAAGACATTCGCGAATTCGGCGAAGAGATCGCCAAACTGCAGGATTAACGGGATCCGCATGCAAAACGACGAATTCTATATGGCGCGTGCCTTTGAGCTGGCGCGTCTGGGGCGTTTCACCACCACGCCGAACCCGAACGTGGGCTGCGTGATCGTGCGCGATGGCAGCATCGTGGGTGAAGGTTTCCATTTGCGGGCCGGTGAGCCTCATGCGGAAGTACACGCTTTGCGCATGGCGGGGGAAAAGGCGCGGGGGCCACGGCCTATGTCACGCTGGAACCTTGTAGCCACCATGGTCGCACGCCACCTTGTGCAGATGCTTTGATCGCAGCGGGAGTCAGCCGCGTGGTCGCTGCCATGCAAGATCCCAACCCGCAGGTTGCCGGGCGTGGGCTATACAAGCTGCAACAGGCGGGCATTGAAGTGCGCCACGGCGTAATGCTGGCAGAGGCTGAAGCGGTCAATCTGGGGTTCCTCAAGCGTATGCGCACCGGGTTTCCCTATGTACAGCTCAAGCTGGGCGCTTCACTGGATGGCCGTACGGCGATGGCCTCTGGGGAAAGCCAATGGATCACCTCACCGCAGGCCCGCCGGGATGTACAGGAGTTGCGGGCGGCCAGTTCGGCGATCCTCAGCACCAGTGCGACCGTGTTGGCCGACGATCCCGCGCTGACGGTGCGCTGGGATGAGCTGAGCAGTGAAACCCAGCAGATTTACCCGCGTGACAACCTACGTCAGCCGCTGCGGATTATTCTAGACAGCCAGAACCGGGTTACGCCGCAGCACCGGGTCGTGCAGCAACCGGGGATGACCTGGTTGGCACGCCAGCAGCCGGACGATCGGGTTTGGCCAGCAGGTGTGGAGCAATTATCTTTCCCACTGCACGGCGGCGGTATTGATCTGGTGGTAATGATGATGCAACTGGCCAAGCGCCAGGTGAACAGCATCTGGGTCGAGGCGGGCGCGCAGCTTGCCGGTGCGCTGCTGCAGGCCGGGCTGGTGGATGAGCTCATTGTGTACATCGCGCCCAAATTATTGGGTGATAATGCCCGTGGGCTGTGCCAACTGCCGGGGTTGACGCAGTTGGCCGATGCGCCCGAGTTTGTCTTTAGCGAGGTACGCCAGATTGGCCCCGATCTGCGCCTGCGGTTAACCGCCAAATAGAGAATGTAACCTTTGCCTGCCGGTGCAGCCGCGTTTTACAAAAGCGCCGCGCAGGCGGGCAAAGAATATGATAGAATCCGCCCCCCTGCGGGGTATTGAACCCATTTTTAAGGAAAGCCCATGAAAGTTATCGAAGGTGTTGTTGCAACTCCAAATGCCCGTGTGGCGATCGCAATTGCACGTTTTAACAATTTCATCAACGACAGCCTGCTGCAAGGTGCCATTGATGCACTGAAGCGTATCGGCCAGGTTGCTGATGACAACATCACCGTTGTTTGGGTCCCAGGCGCTTACGAGCTGCCATTAACCGCACGCGTGCTGGCTAACACCGGTAAATATGATGCGGTGATTGCTCTGGGTACGGTGATCCGTGGGGGCACCGCGCACTTCGAATATGTGGCGGGCGAAGCCAGCTCCGGTCTGGGCCAAGTCTCTATGAATACCGAGATCCCGGTTGCCTTTGGCGTGCTGACCACCGAAAGCATCGAACAAGCGATCGAGCGTGCTGGCACCAAAGCGGGCAACAAAGGCGCAGAAGCCGCCCTGACCGCACTTGAAATGATTAATGTAATCAAAGCTATTAAAGCCTGAATTTAGTTTAAGGGGAATTCCGTGAAACCTGCTGCTCGTCGTCGCGCTCGTGAGTGCGCTGTTCAAGCGATTTACTCTTGGCAGTTGTCTAAAAATGACATTGCCGATGTTGAACACCAGTTCCTGACGGAGCAGGATGTCAAAGATGTTGACGTCGCCTATTTTCGTGAGCTGCTGTCCGGTGTGGCAGTCAACGCAGGTATGCTGGATGGCCTGATGGCCCCCTTCCTGTCGCGCCAGCTCGAAGAATTGGGCCAGGTGGAAAGAGCCGTACTGCGCATTGCGCTGTTCGAGCTGAAAATGCGTGAAGACGTCCCTTACAAAGTGGCCATCAACGAAGCGATCGAACTGGCGAAAACCTTCGGCGCGGAAGATAGCCACAAGTTTGTAAATGGCGTGCTGGATAAAGCAGCCCCCAGCATCCGTAGGAAAAAATAAAATATAAGGCCGGGAAACCGGCCTTACTTCTTTGGAAGACGAATTATGGCATGTGGCGAATTTGATCTCATTGCCCGCTATTTTGACCGGTTCAAAAGTGTGCGCCGCGACGTACAGCTCGGCATTGGCGATGACTGCGCACTGCTTACAGTGCCGGAAAAACAGCTTTTAGCCATCAGTACCGATACCCTGGTTTCGGGTATTCACTTCCTGGCGGATATCGATCCCGCCGATCTCGGCTATAAAGCCCTGGCGGTTAACCTGAGCGACCTGGCAGCAATGGGCGCCGATCCCGCGTGGCTTTCGCTGGCGTTGACGTTGCCGGAAGTGAACGAAGAGTGGCTCAAGGCATTCAGCGATAGCCTGTTCGAACAGATGAATTACTACGGCATGCAGCTGATTGGCGGCGACACCACCCGTGGCCCGCTGAGCATGACGTTGACGATCCACGGCCATATCCCGGTCGGGCGGGCGCTAACCCGCAGCGGAGCACGCATTGGCGACTGGATTTACGTGACCGGTACGCTGGGTGACAGCGCCGCCGGGCTGGCAATCCTGCAGGATCGTTTGCAAGTGAGCGATCGGGCTGCTCAGGAATATCTGTTGGCGCGCCATCTGCGTCCGCATCCGCGTGTGCTGCAAGGCCAGGCGCTGCGTGATTTGGCCAGCTCGGCGATCGATATCTCTGACGGTCTGATTTCAGATCTGAGACACGTGCTGAACGCCTCTGAGTGCGGTGCCCGTATCGAGTTGGATGAGTTGCCGCTGTCGCAGACGCTGACCAGCAATACCGATGAAGATCAGGCGTTGCGCTGGGCGCTGACCGGCGGTGAAGATTATGAACTGTGCTTCACCGTGCCAGAGATCAATCGGGGTGCGCTGGAAGTGGCATTAAGCCATTTAGGTGCGGATTACACCTGTATTGGCCAGATCGGCCCGCAGTCTGAAGGGATGAAGTTCTACCGCGATCAGCAAGAGGTTGAACTGCCTTGGAGTGGTTACGATCACTTCGGGAGCGCTCAATAGTTATTAGTATTGCGGTATGAGTCTCTTTGGTCTCATACTGAGACTGTTAGTAAGAGATGGCTCTACTCCGGCCAGAGCTATTGGCCGAAACGTAAAAACCCGACCTCACCAGTCGGGTTTTTGCATTTTGGAGTACGCCTCAGTTGCTATTCAAAGCCGACCACATGATGCGGCACATAGGCCGTTTCTAACTCTGCAATCTCTTGCGATGTTAGCTCCAGATCAACGGCGGCTAAGGCATCGACCAAGTGTTCGCTGCGTGAGGCACCAATAATCGGCGCGGTAACCACTGGTTTACTCAACAGCCATGCCAGGGCGATTTTCGCTCGCGAAACGCCGCGCTCTTCAGCAATAGTGGCTACGCGCTCGGCAATCAGGGCATCAACCCCTTCGGTAGCGTCATACAAGGTTTTGCCATATAGGTCGCTGACCAGACGCGCTGTAGTTTCGCCCCAGGGGCGTGTGAGTCTGCCACGAGCCAGCGGGCTCCAGGGAAGTACGGCAATCCCTTCGGCGGCGCAAAGCGGGTGCATTTCGCGCTCTTCTTCCCGTTGGATCAGGTTGTACTGATCCTGCATGCTGACAAAACGTGTCCAGCCGTGCAGATCGGCGGTGTACAGCGCCTTGGCAAACTGCCAGGCGTACATCGAAGAGGCCCCGATATAGCGTGCTTTACCAGCTTTTACTACGTCATGCAGGGCTTCCAGCGTTTCTTCGATCGGGGATTCATAGTCCCAACGGTGATTTGCAGTAAATCGACGTAGTCGGTACCCAAACGCCGCAGGCTGTCGTCGATCGACTGCATGATCTTGGGGCGTGACAGGCCGCGCTCCAGGTTGCTCATGGCGTTATAGACTTTGGTGGCAATCACCACCTCGTCGCGGCGAGCAAAGTCGCGCAGTGCCCGGCCAACGATCTCCTCGCTGCTGCCATCGGAATAGTTGTTGGAAGTATCAAAGAAGTTGATGCCCGCATCCAGCGCCTGCTTGATCAACGGGCGGCTGCTTTCCTCCGGCAGCGTCCAGGCGTGGTTGCCACGTGAGGGTTCGCCGTAGGTCATGCAACCCAAACAGATGCGGGAAATGTTGAGATCGGTGTTACCTAGCTTTAGATATTTCATGCCTCTCTCCTGTGTACCGTTCAAAAAATAACTGTAGCGGAAAATGATGCAGAAATGATGGGTGTGGCGTTGAAGGGTGGGATTGATAAGAGCGCCCAGTGCGGCGCCCCTAGCTAGTTTATGCCAACCAGGTTTCGATCTGGCGCTGAATACCGGCCGCATCCAGGCCCAGATCGCTGCGGATCTCTTCCTGGCCTCCCTGTGGGATAAAGTAATCCGGCAGGCCAATATTCAGTACGGGCACCACACGGCGTTTGGCCATCAGCAGTTCGTTAACCCCGCTGCCAGCGCCGCCCATAATGGCGTTCTCTTCCAGCGTCACCAACACTTCGTGGCTGGCGGCCATTTCCAGCACCAGCTGTTCGTCCAGTGGTTTGACAAAACGCATGTCCACCAGCGTAGCGTTCATCGCTTCGGCGACCTGAGCGGCTTCCGCCAACAGGGTACCAAAGTTGAGGATGGCAATCTTTTCCCCTTCGCGGCGCACTATGCCCTTACCGAGCGGCAGTGCAGCCAGAGGTTCCAGCGTTGCACCCGTACCGTTGCCCCGTGGGTAGCGTACCGCACTTGGGCCGTATTATGGTGATAACCGTGTACAGCATCTGGCGGCATTCGTTTTCATCGCTCGGCGTCATGATCACCATGTTCGGGATACAGCGCAGGAACGAAATATCAAAGGCGCCCTGGTGAGTCTGGCCATCGGCACCGACAATTCCGCCGCGATCGATGGCAAACATCACCGGCAACTGCTGGATCGCCACGTCGTGGATCACCTGATCGTAGGCGCGCTGCAGGAAGGTGGAGTAGATCGCCACCACCGGCTTGTAACCGCCGATCGCCAATCCGGCGGCGAAAGTCACCGCATGCTGCTCGGCGATCGCCACGTCGAAATATTGCTGCGGATAGTCACGAGAGAACTGCACCATGCCGGAACCTTCGCGCATGGCTGGCGTGATCGCCATCAGTTGGCTGTCTTTGGCCGCCGTTTCACACAGCCATTCACCAAAGATCTTGGAATAGGTTGGCAGGCCGCCAGCGCTTTTTGGCAGGGTGCCGCTGGCCGGATCGAATTTTGGCACGCGTGGAAGCTAATCGGATCCTTTTCTGCCGGAGCATAGCCACGGCCTTTCTTGGTCATGATATGCAGTAACTGCGGGCCTTTCAGGTCACGCATGTTTTTTAGCGTAGCGGCCAATCCCTGCACGTCATGCCCGTCTACCGGGCCAATGTAGTTAAAGCCCAGCTCTTCAAACAGCGTGCCGGGGACTACCATGCCTTTGAGGTGTTCTTCGGTACGCTTGAGCAGTTCTTTGATCGGCGGTACGCCGGAGAGCACCTTCTTGCCGCCTTCGCGCAGCGTGGAGTAGAGCTTGCCAGACAGCAGCTGCGCCAGATGATTATTCAATGCTCCGACGTTTTCGGAGATCGACATTTCGTTGTCGTTCAGCACTACCAGCATATCCGGGGTGATATCACCCGCATGGTTCATGGCTTCGAACGCCATGCCTGCGGTGATGGCACCGTCGCCAATTACACAGACGGTGCGGCGATTTTTGCCCTCACGCGCGGCGGCCACGGCCATGCCAAGACCCGCGCTGATCGAGGTTGAAGAGTGGCCAACGGACAACACGTCATATTCACTTTCGGCGCGCCACGGGAACGGGTGCAGGCCGTTTTTCTGGCGGATGGTTGAGATGCGGTCACGCCGTCCGGTCAGGATTTTATGTGGGTAAGCCTGATGACCAACGTCCCAAACCAGGTGATCGAAAGGGGTGTTGTAGACGTAATGCAGTGCCACCGTCAGCTCGACGGTACCAGCCCAGACGCAAAGTGGCCACTGGAACGGCTGACGCTGTCCAGCAGGTATTGCCGCAGTTCATCACACAAACTTCGGCAGGCTTTCTTTTGGCAATGAGCGGAGCTCTTCAGGATTTTCCGCTAAGGCCAAGGTCGGGTATTTGGCTATATCAAGACTCATTCAGTACTCATATCAGAGGAGTTAATTGTCGCGTTCAATAATGAAGTTGGCCAATGCACGTAATGGTGCGGTGTTATAAGATTGTGTGGCCAACGAGTCTAATGAGGCCAAGGCTTCCTGATAGAGATCCACGCTTTTAACTTGGCGCTGTCAAGCCCAAGTAGGGCCGGGTAGGTACTCTTGCCAAGCTGTTGGTCGGAGCCTTGGCGTTTACCGATTTTTTCGGTTTCGCCCACGACGTCAAGAATATCGTCCTGCACCTGAAACGCCAGGCCGATGGCCGCCGCGTAACGGTCAAGTTCAGGGAGTGCAGCACGGCCTGGCTCACCGGCGGCCAATGCCCCCAAGCGAACCGCAGCACGGATCAGCGCGCCGGTTTTATGGCGGTGGATCTGTTCTAGTGCCTGTAGATCGATCTGCTTACCTTCGGCTTCCAGATCCAGCGACTGGCCACCGCACATACCGGCAACGCCGCTGGCTTTGGCCAGTTCGGAAATCATCGCCAGCCGATCGCGCAGTGCCACATCGGCATGTCGGCGTCAGCCAGGATCGAGAAAGCCAGCGTTTGCAGGGCGTCGCCCGCCAGAATCGCGTTAGCTTCTCCAAATTTGATATGGCAGGTTGGCTGCCCACGGCGCAGATCGTCGTCATCCATCGCTGGCAGATCGTCATGGATCAGCGAATAGGCATGGATGCACTCCACTGCCGCCGCTGGGCATCCAGATTCTCCAGGCTCAGGCCAAACATTTGCCCGGTGGCGTAAACCAGGAAAGGCCGTAGCCGTTTACCGCCCAGCAAGGCACCGTGACGCATCGCCTCAACCATTTTGCCATCATTGAACGGCAGTGGAGCGATATAGCCAAGCAGTGCGCGATCGCTGCGCTGATGGAAGGCCTGTAACTGATCGTGGAACTCAGACATCGTAATTACTCAGCGTCCGGGGTAAAAGGGGTCAGTGCGGCATCGTCGTTCTGGTCGTTGAGCAGGATCTGTACGCGCTGCTCCGCCTGTTGCAGCTTTTGTTGGCCCTGACGAGCCAATTGGACGCCACGTTCAAACTCGTTGAGCGCATCTTCCAGCGGCAACTCGCCGGATTCCAAACGGGTTACGATACTCTCGAGTTCGCTCAGAGAATTCTCAAAGCTGATGCTTTGCTCTTTACTGTCTGATTGTGCAGGTTTTTTCGCCATAGTTTTCTTTTTACATCATCATGTGAACAGTGGGCCCGAGCCTATCCTAGCGGATCTTGATTAGCAAATCATGGCACGTCTATGTGGTTTTGTGCACGGCACGCGTGCAGATAGTGATATACTTCGCGCCCAGATAAGATTGATAAAAGCTCGGCCAGCCCGCGATTTTATCAATCTTATCGCCATTGTATACCTAATAGCCTTGCAGTGGCAGCTAACCGCCGCCGCTGAACCCCATAGGGCAGAGGTATTGCCTCATTTTCATCAGACTATAAAGACCGCCATGAAGTTTATCATTAAATTGTTCCCGGAAATCACCATCAAGAGTCAATCTGTGCGCTTGCGCTTCATTAAGATCCTGACTACCAACATCCGTAACGTCCTGAAGCAGTATGATGAAACTCTGGCGGTTGTCCGTCACTGGATTTTATCGAGGTGCGTGCCAAAAACGAAGATCAGCGCCCGGTGATTGCCGATGCCCTGACGCGTATTCCCGGCATTCACCATATCCTGGAAGTGGAAGATCGCGCCTATACCGATGTCCACCACATCTTTGAGCAGACGCTGGAAACCTACCGCGATCAACTGGAAGGCAAGACCTTCTGCGTGCGGGTGAAACGCCGTGGCAAGCATGAGTTCAGCTCGCAGGATGTAGAGCGCTACGTTGGTGGCGGTTTGAACCAGCATATTGAAAGCGCACGCGTCAAACTTTCTCGCCCTCAGGTCACGGTGAACCTGGAGATCGATGACGACAAGCTGATGCTGGTCAAGGCGCGCCGCGAAGGCATTGGCGGCTACCCGATCGGCACCCAGGAAGATGTGCTGTCACTGATTTCCGGCGGTTTTGACTCTGGTGTTTCCAGCTATATGCTGATGCGCCGTGGCTGCCGCGTACATTATTGCTTCTTTAATCTGGGTGGCGCGGCGCACGAAATTGGCGTCAAGCAGGTTGCCTACTATCTGTGGAACCGCTTCGGCAGCTCGCACAAGGTGCGCTTTGTGGCGATCGATTTCGAACCGGTGGTCGGTGAGATCCTGGAAAAGGTCGATGATGGCCAGATGGGCGTGGTGCTCAAACGCATGATGGTGCGTGCCGCTTCCCAGGTTGCTGAACGTTATGGCGTCCAGGCTTTGGTAACCGGCGAAGCGCTGGGCCAGGTTTCCAGCCAGACCTTGACCAACCTGCGCCTGATCGATAACGCTTCCGATACCCTGATCCTGCGCCCGCTGATCTCACATGATAAAGAGCATATCATCAACGTGGCGCG